>CAWBZV010000001.1:0-18487 GCA_963793305.1 uncultured Gemmatimonadales bacterium
GACTATACGACTCGCGTCGTCCGCAGTACTTCGCCCTGCCTGGATTTTCTGTGGTACCAGCAGGGTTTTGTATGCCCCCACGCTTGGTACCGCTGGAAGCGATCACGGCCGGCTGCCGACAAAATCCGAATTGGCCGCTTCTGTAATCCGGATTGGAACGTTTGGGTACTCCAATGCTCACGCTGCACTTGCGCCCAATCGCGGTGCATGATCCATAGCATCGAACCACCCAGCGACGAGCGGCGCGAGGCTGAGCTCCTGCCGTACACCACGGCGCGTTCGGATCAGAATGCCACGTTGCACCAGTCGTGTCACCGCCGCGTGGGCAGCGGCGTAGGAGACGCGGCTCGCCAGTGTAATGTCCCGGGCTATGACGCCGCGGCCGGAGGTCCCACGGACCATAGCCACTATATCCGCTTCGACCGAAGGCCCGAGGAGCGACCGGAATCGGAGCTCGGGTACGCGCCAGATCAGCCACTCGACCGGTCGGATGACGGACAGTTTTAGTGTCATATCGTCGTGCCAGAAGCCCCACGCTTTGAACATCGGCAGCGCTTGCGCTTCGACCCGGCGACGGAGCGAAGGAAACTGATCCATGATACGAAACAGAGGCTGGCCCGGATGTATAGGGCGGCAGCGGGCGATGGCCGCGTCGAGCTCCGGCGCGTGTCCGTTCGCGCCTTGGGTCGCGAGTGTGAGCAGTGCCCCCAACACTGCTGACGCCTCGCGCGTGGATCGGGAACGAGTGCGCTCAGTCGCCGACCGTTCACGAACGCATGGTGGGTCGCCAACCAGGATACGGCGCAGATGAACACGCGCTCGTCGTCGCGAGTCAGACTGGCTGTTCGGCAAATCACCTCTTCGAGTTCGACCGGCTGGGTGGTCCGTTCAACAGCGAAGAACACACCCAGACGCGCCCAATCGGCCGCCACGCGGTTCAGGAGAGCATTGGTGGTTGGCGCCATGGTGTTCATGGATGCCGTCCCCGTTTCGGCGCTGTGCGTTTTTGTCTCTGCGAAAGGGTGCCACGGCCCCACTCATCAAGAAACTCGCGCATCTCAGCCGCGCGCTTAGGTTCGCTCCGAGCTACGCGCGCCAGTTGACGCCGCACGAATTCCATTTCCTGCTCGGTGGGATGCATCGCGACAATGTCCTCGATGTCTCGAGCACGGCGAGCGTACACCTTCATAGCCAGTACATCCCGGCGATCGAGGACCCCGACCGTAAGCTGGCGGAATGGCGGAAGCCATCGAATCCGCTCTGTATAGTCTAATGGCAAGGCGTCCAGGTACGATCGGATGCTCGTGTTGAGCCAACCCTGCGGCACGCCCGCCGCGTCCGCCGCACGACGCAGCAGTGGCTGGATGTCATTCAGCTCGGGCTCGGCGAGGATCACATCCCCATCCGCAGTCGGCCGGTTTAAGGCATCGACGAGAATGAGCGCGGCGCTGCCACCGAGCACAATGCGAACCGGATCAAGCGCCTGTGCGCCCAACTCGGTCAGGGCGGCCAAGATCTCGCGTTTACCCAGTTCCGCTGTCATGTATAAAGTTTAACCGATAACGCGACTCACGGAAGGGCATTCAGCTTATCCATTGAGCCGACATGCCTGAAGCTGTCCCGGCCGGCCAACTCCCCGTCTTGCGCCCTATCAGCGCAGAATGTGGAGGCGCTGGGATGCCTTGAGGTGAATGGTCTTCCCCAGGACCGCGCCCGGCGGCACGCGCGCCGGCGCGAGCGACGGCGAGAGAATGCGGAGCGTGTACGCCCCGGCCCCACCGTAGGTCGTCGAGCCGACGGCGAGCGTGTACGTTCCGCCCGAATCGGACCCCAAGGAGGCATAGGCGTTGTTCCCAAAGTCGGCGATGCCGGTGCTGTTCACATCCCACATCGAGTCAAAGTTCGGCCCACCGATTTCCCATCCCGGCGTGAACGCCGAGGACTGCACGTTGAAGTACCGGATCTGCCGCGGATTGAACTGCACCAGATAGTAGTTCACGAACGTGCTGTCGCCGCCGGAGCCAAAGTACGTGTACTGCTGCTTGCACCCGGTGGTGGCGATCGACGACGTGCTGTCGACGTAGTCGGTATCGGCCGGCGCGACCGTGGCGACCACCGGACAGGTCACGACCTGCATCGTGAAGGCCATGTTCTTCACCGCCGTGTCCTCGTCCATCGCCCGCAACGCATAGGTGCCGCTCGTCGGCGCATAGAACCAGAGGACATTGTTGCCGGCGTTGTTGCCGAACGCATTGCCCCACGACGCGGCGAGGACGCCCTCGGTGTCCGCGGCTGTCAGTCCGACCAACGTGTTCTCCAAGGGCCCCTCTGTCGCCGACGCGGTCCCGGTGACCGAGTAGATCTTCCCGGCAGTCACCGCCAGGTTGTATGACGCCGCGTACACGGCTTCGCCCACAAAGTCGTCCCACAGCTCGCAATCGCCGGTGGTCGAAATGGCGCCCGACACGGTGGCGCCATTGGCGCTGATGGTGCCCTGCGTGCAGCTCGGCCCATCGGGCGCCGCGGGGCCGATGCTGTCAAAGCTGCATGCCGCGACCCCCACAAGGATGCTCGCCGCACAACAGTATTTGCCAAACAGGGAAGTCATCTGGAAAGGACGACCGCTCACACTCCGGGGCCACTCGAGATGACCCGTTTCATGACCCGTTTGGAGTCCTACGGTATGCGTCGCACCTCGATGTCGCCGTTGACCGCCCGCACCTGAATGACCAGGCCGCCATTGCCGACCGACTGGCGTACGCGAACGTATTTGCGAGGGGTGCCCTGCGCGTCATCCCAGTGATCCGTCTCCGTTGTCGAGAGCGACCAGTCGCTATCGATGCGCGTGCGACGACCGAAGTTCTCCGTGTACGCGGTCTCGAGATCGAGTTGCGCGGAGACACCCGCGGGAAGAAGTAGGACGACGCGGCCTGATCCAGTTGTCACCATGGTCGGTTCTGCCCCGGACGGCCGCAGCGTCACGGTGACGTTGCCGGAGCCGGTCGTCGCGTCTACGGCGCCATCGACCGGCCCGATCTGAATGTCACCGCCGCCCGTCGATGCATACACGAGCCCATTGGCGGGACCGACGTGGATCTCGCCGCCGCCCGTGATGAGGCGAGCGCCGTGCGGGGCGGTGGGGAGGTCGATTTTCCCTCCGGCCTGGTCGATCCGAATGAGGGAACTGACCCCCATGCGTTGCGGAACGATCTCGTCGCCGCTGCCCGTATGCCCAACCAGCGGGCCGGTCACGCGTTCCATATCCACTGACCCACCGCCAGTCCCGACGAAACCCGAGAGATGGGAATCGGACACATGCACGCGTCCGCCCCCGGTCGTGAGATCAGCATGTCCGTCAGCATGCTGGATGTCGATCGTCCCACCGCCCGTATGTCCGGTCAACGTACCGCTGACGCCCTCGATCGAGAGATCGCCTCCCGCGGACGCCACCCGCACGTTGAACTGCCGCGGTACCTGGATGTCGAACGTATGCGAGAACGACGTCACGCCCCCATGCTGTCGGCTCTCGCTGATCAGTCGCGCGCCGCCGCCAGCGGCAGGCTCCAGACGTACCTCTGTCGCAGCTCCGCTGAGTGCGCCATGCACGTGAACGGTCGGCTTATCCCAAGCGGTGATGCGTACACCGCCCCCCGTCTCCAAGTCCAACGCCAATGTCCCGCCTTGCGATGCGGGAACCTCCATGTCGACGACCGAGTCGGCGCGAGTCGGGGCGACCGGTTGCTCGGCGATCCGCCGCAGCGGACGGAATGCCGAGAGGGTGAGCAGCATCGCGATGGCGCAACCGGCGCCGACCACTCGCGCGGGCCGTGACACGGTGACGCGCCGGCCCGTTCGGTTCAAGACGCCGAGGAGTCGCCCTTCGAGCTCTGATGGACGGGCCATGGCAGTCGACAGCCAGCCGCTCGCGCCAAGCCGAGTCGCCGAGCGGGCGATGTCGAGCAAGTGAGCGGCGTAGTCCGGCGCCGGGGTACCCAGGGAGAGCACGCGATCGCCGCAGGCGCGCTCGCTCTCCGCGCGCAAGCGGCGGGCGGCGGCCCACGCCAGGGGTGAAACCAGTAGCATACGCACGCCAACCGGGCGATGAACTGCGCCAGTGAGTCTCGGCGCGCGACGTGAGCCAGCTCGTGACGCAGCACCACGCGCCAGCGATCGTCGGACCACGTCGATGCCGTCTCGGGCACGAGGATGATCGGTACACGCGTGCCCCACGTCAGCGGCGTGCTCACCGCGGCGCTCGACTGGAGCGATATGGGCGCACGGATTCCCGCACGCGCGCATTCCTCGGTGAGCATCGCCCGCCAACGCGGCGACCGCACTGGCTCCGACCGATGCGCGAGGCGTCGCAAACCAGCACGTCCGACCACCAACCAGCACAAACCTATCAGCGTGCCGACGAGCCAAAGCGCAATGGTCGTGCTCTCCGCCGTCGGCCGAACGTTGGGGCGCGTCGGCGCCAGCGATGGCCGCTCGGGGTCGTCGATGGAGACGGCGACCGTGGGAGGAAGAACGCGCGTCGCGGTCACCTGTGTCGGTGCGGCGTCGAGCGCGGGAAGCAGGTGCACCGACCACGCCGGCGTGGCGAGCATCGCAACCGGTAGCACCAGTATGCTCGCCAGCGTCGCGTATCGGACCGCGTGGCGTTGCGCCGGCAAGGCGCGTCGCAACGCGAGCGCGGCGATTTCTCCAGCGAGCAATACCAGAGTCGCCTTGAGGATCACCAGCCCAGCAAACTGCACGGCGGCGTTCATGATGCGCCTCCATTGGTGCGTGCCCGTTGGATCAATGCTTCCAAGCGGTCGAGATCGGCGCGGTTGAGTTGCTTCTCGTACATGCCCAGCATGGCGGCGACGGCCGAGGTCGCCGAGTTGTCGAAGAACACACGGACGAGATGTTGGGCCGCCGACCGGCGGACCCGCTCGCGGTTGACCGTGACCATGTACACGTAACGCGGTCCGTCCTCCTCATGACGGACATGCCCCTTGTCCTCCAATAGACGCAGCATCCCTCTCACCGCCGAGTAGCTCGGCGGATCGGGGAGATCGCCTTTGACCTCGGCGACCGTCGCGCGGCCCCGGTGGTAGAGGATATCCATAATCTGCCGCTCGCGATGGCCGAATTTTTCTGGTGTGGGCATACGGACAGTATGCTAATGCACTGGCAGTATGTCAATACACTAGCATTAAGGCTTACGCGTCTGGTACCGGCCCGGCGCGCGACGCGCGTCGACCCGCTCACCTGCATTCGAGCGGAGTAGCCGTGGCATTATAATGTAGCCATGCTAAAGCCAAACCCATACGCGGCGCTGTTGTCGCAGGCGTCGTGTCTTGCGCAATCATATCTCGATGGGATCCGCGAGCGCTTTGCCGGTGTCAGCGACGCGGCCCGGATCGGCATGCGCCGCCTGGGCGGAGAGCTGACGGAGGTGGGCGAGGATCCGCACGAGGTCCTGCGTCTCCTCCACGAAGCGGGATCCCCGGCGACCACGGCAAGTATGGGCGGGCGCTACTTCGGCGGTGTCGTCGGAGGGTCTCTGCCCGTCGCCGTCGCCGCACACTGGCTCGCGGGCGCGTGGGATCAGAATGCCTGTCTCTTCGAGATCTCGCCGGTCTCGGCGTACCTCGAGGACATCGTGCTCCCGTGGATCGCGAAGCTCTTCGGGCTGCCCCCGAGTTGCGGCGGAGCGCTCACCACCGGGACGCAGATGGCCGACGTCACCGCCTTGGCCGCGGCGCGACACGTGCTGTTGGCCGGTTGCGGCTGGGATGTCGAGCGGGATGGGCTCTTCGGGGCCCCACCGATCTCGGTCGTGGTTGGAGAGGAAGTCCACGCGACCATGTACAAGGCACTGGCGTTGCTCGGCTTCGGGCGGGGTCGCGTGATCACGGTTCCTGCGGACAGCCAAGGCCGCATGCAACCGTCGGCCATTCCCACCCTGCGCGGTCCGGCGATCATCTGCGCGCAGGCCGGAAACGTGAACACCGGTGCGTGCGACCGTCTCGCCGATATCTGCGATGTCGCGCAAGAAAACGGCGCGTGGGTGCACGTTGACGGCGCGTTCGGGCTGTGGGCCGCCGTATCGCCCCGACATCGGCATCTGGTCGAAGGATTGGATCGCGCGCACTCATGGGCGACCGACGCGCACAAGTGGCTCAACACTCCCCACGACTGCGGGATCGCGTTCGTGCGAGATCGCGCCGCTCTCGCTCGCGCGATGGCGATTTCAGGGACCTACTATCCTGATACCGCCGAGCGCGATCCCATGCGATGGGGGCCAGAGTCGTCGCGGCGTGCCCGGGGCGTCGAGCTCTGGGCAGCGCTGCGCACCCTGGGTACCGCGGGACTCGCGGAGCAGATCGATCGGACGTGTCGTCATGCGACTCGCTTCGCGCAAGGACTCCGCGCGGCCGGATACGCGGTCTTGAACGACGTGCAGCTCAACCAGGTCCTGGTGTCCTTCGGATCGGATGCCGTGACCGACCAGGTCATCGCGAAGGTTCAATCGCTCGGTGTGTGCTGGTGCGGAGGAACGGTCTGGAAAGGACGAAAGGCCATGCGCATCAGCGTCTCGTCCTGGGCAACCACGGAAGAGGATGTGGATCGCAGTTTGACATCAATCATATCGGCCGCCCCCATTTCATGATCATCCCACTCGCCCTGGCCTTCGCCGCTCTCGCGGCCGTGTCACCCGACACCGAGCCCGCCGTCTTCACCACGCCGCTCGAGCCGTTCAAGATCTCGGGCAATCTCTACTACGTCGGATCGCGGGACCTCGCCGCCTATCTGGTCGTCACCCCCGACGGCAATATCCTGATCAACGCCAATCTCGTGTCGTCCCCCGCACAGATTCGCCAGAGCATCGAGCAGCTCGGCTTTCGCTGGGCCGATACGAAGATCCTCCTCAACAGCCAGGCCCACTACGATCACACCGCGGGCGCGGCCGAGGTGCTGAGCGAGACCCATGCCCGATACATGGTCATGGACGGCGATGTCGAGGTTATCACGACCGGCGGCGCGACCGACTTCAATGCCAGGCTCCCGCACTTTCCACCCGCGCACGTGGATCGCACCCTGCACGATAACGACGCGGTGACGCTCGGCGGAACGACACTCATCGCCCACAAGACCGCCGGACATACCCGCGGTTGCACCACGTGGACTATGCAGACGCATGACGGAGGCCGCACGCTCAACGTCGTGATCGTCGGCGGCTGGTCATCGAATCCCGGCGTAGCGCTCGTCCCCAGCCATGGCAAACCCGCGGCCTATCCAGGCATCACGACGGACTTCGATCGAGCCTTCGCGACCCTCAAGGCGTTGCGCTGCGACATCTTCCTCGGCGCGCACGGCGTGTACTTCGACCTGCTCGCCAAGCACGATCGCATGGCCACCGTCGGACCGTCCGTCTGGATCGATCCGGATGGGTACGCCAAGGCCGTGGCCGATCACGAAGCCGACTATCGGCAAGAGCTCGCGCGTCAGCAAAACCCAACGCTCGGTAACTAGCAGCGCGCCCGCCACAGGCGCACTGCTTCCTGGCCGAGAATGTCCGGAAATTCCTCCGGCCAAAAGAGCTTGGCCCCCGCCACACGGTGCACGCCGCGCGAGCGCGGAAAAGTTCTATCGAGGTAGTCCGCGTCCGCCGGAGAGAAAATGGTATCGGCCATGCCCCACACGATCCTGAGTGGCACATCGCTGCGTGGCAACCCGGCCAACGGATTGGGCGTCAAGCCGAGAGCGTATGCGTGCAGGAGTGCTTTCCGGCTGGGCGAGCTCACGAGTGGCCACAGGTAGCAGTCGATTGCCTCGTCTGTCGGGTGCGAGGAGTCGGCGTAGCACTGGCCGCCGAGGCCCTGCGCCGAGCGGGCGAGCTGCTTGTCGGCGAGCCATGGCACGAGCCAACGATCCGCGAAGGTGCCCTCGCGGGCCATTGCGATGACGGGAAGCACTGCGGCAGGCGGGCTGTCGGGCTCCACATCGCAATTGGTGAGGAGCAGCGTGCGGACCCGATCCGGATACCGGGTCACGAAGAGTTGCGCGATGGCGCCGCCGCTGTCGTTCGCCACGAGGTCGACGCGCCGAATGGACAGGGCATCGAGGAACGCGGCCAGCATCGAGACCTGAGCCGGTGGCGTGACGCTCTGGCCCGGGGCGACGACCGTGTAGCCCAGGCCCATGAAGTCGGGCGCCACGCATCGACGGTAGGCCGAGAGCCGGTCGAGCGCGCCCCGCCACTGGAAGCCGTTGAGTGGGAAGCCGTGCAAGAAGAGCGCGACGTCACCGGCTCCGCGCTCGACGTAGGCGATGCGTCCGAACGAGGTCTCAGCGAAACGTCGCGATGCGTGGAAGGTCGCGGCGGTCATGGGTCGCGGGAGGCGTGACAGGCAGGCCGTCACCACCGTCGTCGCCGCGGTCTCCAGAAATGTTCGTCGATTCATGAGTGAGGTCGGTGGCGAGTGCCGGAGGGGGAGCCGTGCCATAGTAGATCGCCCGCGTAATCGCCCGGATGACGGCGAGGATGGCGATGAGCCCGAGTACCAGCAGGGCCGCCCAGATGATCACGCGTTGCATGTCCTTGATACGTTTGCCGGGCGAGAGCAGATACGTCTTCAGCGCACGACGTTGAGCGCGACGACCGGCGTCACGGTGCGAGTGATGTTGCGCCCGATCTCGATCGCGCGCGCGCCGACGATGATGCCGACGCCCGCGTTCCAGTTGTACTCGATCGCCGGCGTAAAGCCGACGGCGGCGCTGGATCCCGTATGCCTAACGCTGCCGCCGCCGACCACGCGCGTATCGCCGTTCCATCCGTAGTTCGCGTCGAGCGCCAGCACCCAGTTGCGCGTCAGGCTGTATTCGCCGGAGAGATCGATGAACGTGGATGCGCCAGGAACGGCGTCCCCGCGGAATCCCGTACTCGTGCCGTACACGCTCGCGTCGGCGATCGGCACGCGAGTCGACCATACCGTCTGCTGGACGTCCATCCGCGCGCGTACTATTCGGCCGTTCGGCATCCAGAAGTACGTTTGCGAGTAGAGCGCCAGCGTCGTCGTGTATGCGCCAGCGCCGAACCCGTCGCTCGTGCGGTCACCGAGCCGGTCGTATTTTCCGGTCGGAAACGTCTCCTGGATGAGAACCGACGTCGTCGGCACCCAGCTTCCGACGTGAAATTGCGTGAGCCGATACTGGGCCTGTGCGGTGAGGTCCTCGAACCCGATGCTGGAGCTGTAGGCGACGATCGGAATCACGCCGACCGATACCCGGTCGATCAGACCGTAGATGAGATATGTGCGCGAGGTGAACGTCTGCGAGTGAGCGGCGATGACGTCGTAGACGTAGGGTTCGAACAGCATGTGCCCCGCCGGGAGCGTCGCCGCGCCGGCGGCTTGTACAGAACCTGTCCACCAGGCATCGCCGAGCGACTCCTGGCCGGCGCATGGCGACGCGGCCAGGACGCCAAGTGCGAGCGCGGATGCGCACAGGCGCCGCATCACGCCGTCGCGGCGCGCGCCGCGGCTTGCAGCGCCTGGATCGCGAGTATGTACGGTCGCGGCCCGTGGCTCACCCGGGCGACACCGATGGCGGCGAGCTCACGCAGGGTCGGAGTCCGATCGCCGACCATGATGTTGACGGGTAGCGGGGAAGCCTCCACGAGCTGGCGGATGCGCGCTTTGTCCTCGAGCCCGGGCACGAAGATGCCATCCGCGCCCGCGGCCGCGTATGCGCGCGCACGCGCGATCGCGGCCCCAATCTGGTCCTCGCCCGGCTGCAGGAATACGTCGGTACGCGCGTTGATGAAAAACGCAGCATCGGCAGACTCTCGTGCCTCGCCGATGCGCGCACATTGCTCCGCGATCTCCCGGAGGCTTCCGTCCGCGGGGCGGCTGTCCTCCAGATTGCACCCGACCGCTCCCGCCTGGATCGCCAGCGCGATCGTCTCGCCAACGTCCGCGTATCCGCTCTCGAGGTCGACGGTGACCGGCAGCTCAGTCGCGCAGACGATCCGGCGCAGATTGTCGACCGCCAACTCCACCGGAATGCGCTCGCCATCCACGAACCCGTGGGCGGCGGCGACCGACCAACTACTCGTGGCGATCGCTTTCGCGCCACTCATGGCCACGGCTTTGGCGCTGCCGGCGTCCCAGACATTGAACAGCACGAGCGGTGCGCCGCTCGTGTGCAGCGCGCGGAACGCTTCCGCCGTCATCGCTTCGCCGACCGGTGTGCTTCCTTCAACTTCACGGCGCACGCGTCGCAGCAGACCTCGACGGACTGACCGCCGATGGTGACCTGGACCGTGCGCGCATCGAGCGTGCAATCGCACGCGGCACATGTTCTCTCTGGCATGGCCAGAGTATGCCGCGCCGGAGAAGTCAGCGGCTATCGAATTATTTAGCGATCGAGCGCCGTGCGCCGAAACCGTGCCGGCGATCTCCCATACATCTCGCGGAACGCCGCGGAGAAATGACTGTGGCTCGAGAAGCCGAGCTCGAGGCCGAGCGCGGTGAGGTCATCGTACCGCTCGATGAGATCGAGCGCCCTGGCGAGTCGGAGCCGCAACTGGTAGCGGTAGAGTGGCACCCCTTCCACTTGCTGGAACACCTGGGTCAGATAGACGGGTGACCCTCCACCGACCTCCGACGCAATCTCAGCCAACGTCCACCGCCGCCCCGGCTCACTGGCCAGCACGAGCTTCGCCCGGTCCACGAGTCGCTGGCGATGGACGCTGGACCCCGGCGCGCGGGTCGTCCGCGGGCCAACGGCTCGCCGCATGAGCGTGAGCGCGAGACTCTCGGCCTCCAACGGCTCCGCAACGCCCTGCCGAAGGCTGTGCCGCAGCAACATGATCAACGCCTGTGCCCGCGGATCGATCCGCAACCGGTGTGGCCGGAACGCAAGCGCAGCGCCGCCGGCCAGAAAGCCGCGCGGAACCAGCTCGCGCAGCGTGGGCTCATCGATGATCAGCGTCAGGCTCGCATCGCCGCCCTGCACCGGGTGGCTGACGCGATATCCCTCGCCGGCATTGAAAAACAACACCTGATTGGCGTCGGCCACCGCCTGATCACCACCGAGGTGGCGGACGTACACGCCCCGATACGGGAACACCAACTGCGTCGCCGTCGCACACTCTTCCGGCGACACATCCCGGTGACTCCCGCGGCAGTACACATCGCGGATCGTCACCGTGGGCGTGGCCAGCAGGGTTTGGACGGCGAACTCCGACATGCCTGAAATATGGCGGACAGACGGCCAGGAGACACCGGCGAGACGCCGGGCACTTAGGAATGAGCCTGCCGATAACCCCCGACCGAGGTGTCCCAGTGCTCGATCGATACGTTGCCGCATTTGTTGCGTTGGCGCTTGCCCCACTCGCCGTTCGCGCGCAGAAGGATGTCGCGTCGTGCAAACCGTTGCTCGATGCGGCGGCGAAGCAAGCCAGTACGCCGTTTCACGGCTATATCACGACCTCGGCCGTCGCGCCGGGCGCCAAGCCCAGGCAAGACGAGATGATCTCAGTCGGTGGCCAGCACTATTTCCAGTACAAAGGCCAGTGGATGCGAAGCAAGCTCGATGCAACTGCTCTGGCGAAACAGGGCGAGGAGAACATGCGCACGGCGACCGTGGTCTCATGCCGCCGCGTCCGCGATGAGTCGGTTGGAGGCGTCAGCGCGGTCGTGTATAGCACGCACATGGTGAACGAAGGCATCACGTCGGACGGAATGACGTGGATCGCGCAAGGCACCGGGCTCACGCTTCGTAGCGAATCGGACATAGACACCGGCGACGGAGAGAAGAATCACATCGCCTCGCGCTACGAGTACACGAATGTCCACGCGCCCGCGGTCGCGGAGTAGTAGGGCGGCCTACCGTGGTATCACCGGAAGCACCACGTGCGACGGATGCGCCGCGTCGTGCACCAGCTGCTGGTGCGCCACCACGAACGTGCTGTCACGCTCGTTGTTCCCACCGGTCCCCAAGTTGCGATCGTACTTCGGGAACAGCGCCGACGAGACGCTGACCCTGAGCCTGTGGCCAGGCTCGAAGACGCGCGAGGTGAACCACAGATCGATATCATACCGCTCGACGCTCCCCGGGGTGACCAGCACTTCCTTGTCGTACCCCCTTCGGAATCGTGCGCGGACCAGGCCGTCCTGCACTCGCTCGGCGTGTCCATCGGGAAACACGTCGAGGAGCATCACGTTCCAGTCGGCATCCTTGGCGTCGGTCGCCGCCCAGATCGTCGCCGACATCGGGCCCGTCACCTCGATGGGCTTCGTGACAGGCTGTGACGTGAAGACCAGCTCGTCGTGCCGCGAGGCGTTGAGCGCCGCGTAATCCTCGTTGAGCGATGTCTCCAGCTCTCGCGAGTCGATGAGAAAGGGCGTTGGATTCGCGGGGTCGTAGGTGAACGTATCGACCGCGATCCCGCTCGGCGGCAGGGTATCGAGGACGCCGCCGGACGCCATGTACCACTTGGTTGGCACCGCGCGGGCGAGCGGCCACGCGGTTTCCTTTCGCCACGTGTTGTCACCGAACACGAACACGTCCACCGGTGGCTCCCGATCGACACCGTTGTCCTTCCCGAGGAGATAGTGATCGAACCAGCGGAGCTGCAGGCGCCGCGCGTCGACCCGTGACTGTGGCCCGAAATCGCCGGCCACATAGTCGACGCCTTTGTGTGCTCCCGGGCCCATGACCAGCCGAATGAACGGATGCCTCGGCACCTTGTCGAGCGCGTCCGTGTAGTCAACCGGCCCGCGGGAGTCATCGTACCACCCGGAGATCTGGAGCACCGGTGCGCGCACGCGCGCGATGTTCGTCGTCACGGCATGCTCGATCCAGTACGCGTCGAGCGTCGGGTGCGCGAGCCATCGGTCCCAGATCGCCACGTCGCCGCAGCCGAGCTGCTGCGGCAAGTCGCTGAGCGGGAGGTGCATGAGCGCCGGGCCGATGTCCAGGTCGTTGATATCCTGCAACGTGCGCGCGCGCATGAGGCACACCCATGCCACGTTGATCGGCGAGAACACCATGTCCTCGTACGGCACGATCCGCCAGGGGTCACCGGTGGCCGCCGATGGCGCGATCGCCGCCAGATGCGGCGGGGCGCTGACCGCGGCGTACCACGCGAGCCGGCCTTCGTCCGAGTGCCCGATCAGTCCGACTCGTCCGTTGGCGCCCGGCAGCTTCGCGGCCCATTCGACGGCGTCATACCCGTCGCGCACGTCCGTGTCGTAGTCGCCAAAGTTGGTTCCGTCCGAGACATCCCGGCCGCGTACGTGCTGCGCGACGAAGATGTATCCGCGCGACGCCCAGTAGCGGCCGGCGCGGTGGAGAATGCGGGTGTACGGCGTACGCTGCAGCACGACGCCGAACGGCCCCGAGCCCACGGGACGCGCGATGTAGTTGGCGAGCCGCGCGCCATCCCGGGTCTTCATGAACACCAAGGTGTCTTCGCTGACGGCGTACTGGGAATCGGAGACAGCGCCGGGCCACAGTGCGTAGAATTGCTCCACGACGAACGGTGTGGTCCGCCGCACGAGACGAATCCGCCGGCCAACCGGTTTGCCGCCAGTCAGCATCACGCCGGTCAGCGTGTCGCCGTGCCAGGCAGCGTCGATCGATTGATCGCCGCCGCTCAAGACGATCGAGTCGGCTCGTGTGGCGACCCGAGTGACCGCGACGATCGTGTCACCGGTGCGACGGCGGATCGATCCCGAATCGCTCGTATCGAAGTGGGCGAACCCCATCCGTCGCCACCCCTCGAAGCCCGGGTGCGCGGTCGAGCCGTCCGCCAGGTACGCGTCCCAGTCGCCCGCGAGACTCGGGTTCCCGACACGCGGCGCGCAGGCCGCGGCGAGAGTGCCGAGGACGAGGATAGAGTATTTTGGTGCCATGCGCATAGGCGACATGAATTGGATGCAGGTAGAAGAATACCTGCGACACGACGACCGCGCCGTGCTGCCGCTCGGAAGCACCGAGCAGCACAGCTATCTGCGGCTCACGGTCGATTGTCTCCTCCCCGAGCGCGTGGCCGTGGACGCCGCCGAGCCACTCGGGATCCCCGTGTTTCCCGTCGTGCCGTACGGCGTGACGCCCTACTTCCGCGAATTCCCGGGCACCATCTCGCTCCGCATCGAAACGCATCTGCGCGTCATCCGCGACATTCTCGATGGTCTGGCGCACAGCGGCTTTCGCCGTATCCTCATCGTCAACGGTCACGGCGGGAACAGTGCCGCGCAACCGTTCGCGCAAGAATGGGCTGCCGATCACCCGCAGTGTCGGGTGGTCTTCCATAACTGGTGGAACGCGCCGCTCACCTGGGCCAAGGTACAGGCGATCGATCCGATCGCGTCACACGGGTCGTGGATGGAGAATTTTCCGTGGACGCGCCTTCCAGGGATCCAAATGCCCGCGACGCAGCGGCCGATGGTCGATCTCGCGCGAGTGCGTGTCCTCGACCCGAAAGCGTTGCGAGAGTATATCGGTGACGGCAATTACGGTGGCCTGCATCAACGGTCGGACGACGACATGGCCGCGCTGTGGCGGGTCGCGGTGGAAGAAACACGCGCGCTGCTCGAAGGCCTGTAATGACGCGATGTCTCGTCTGGGGCGCGGGCGCAATCGGTGGGACCGTGGGGGCGCACCTCGCGCGCGCCGGCCACGACGTGACGCTCGTGGACACGGCGGACGAGCATGTGGCCGCGGTCAATCGCGTCGGACTTGCCATCGAAGGACCCATCGCCACGTTCACCGTGCGATTGCGGGCATTCACACCAGCCACTGTGGCGGGCGAGTGGGATACGATCGTGCTCGCGACCAAGGCGCACCACACTGAGGCCGCCACGCAGGCGCTGCTTCCGCATTTGGCGCCTGGAGGCTGCGTCATCTCGGCTCAGAATGGGCTCAACGAGCTCGCGATCGCGAGTATCGTCGGCCCCGCACGAACAGTCGGAGCCTTCGTGAATTTCGGGGCGGACTACATGCAGCCCGGGGTCATTCACTACGGCGGCCGTGGGGCCGTGGTCCTCGGCGAGATCGATGGCGCCATCACGCCGCGCGCCAACGCGATCCGTGATGCGTGGCTCGATTTCGACACCCAGGCGATCGTCTCGCGGAATATCTGGGGCTACTTATGGGGCAAGGAGGCGTACGGCGCCATGCTCTTCGCCACAGCACTCACCAACGAATCGATCGCCGATGCCCTGGCAATGCGGCAATATCGTGGGTTGTATGTCGCGCTCGCACGGGAGATTCTCGCGGTGGCCGACGCACGCGGCGTCACGCCCGAAGCGTTCGATGGGTTCGACCCGGCTGCGTACGGACCGCGCGCCACAGGCGAGGCCGCGTCGCGTTCGCTCGACGCCCTCGTCGCGCACAACCGCCGCTCCGCCAAATCCCACAGCGGCATCTGGCGCGATCTCGCCGTGCGCAAACGGCGCACGGAAGTGGACGCGCAACTCGGTATCGTCGTGTCACTCGGCCGCGAGGCAGGCGTCGCGACGCCGCTCACCGCCCGCCTCGTCGAGCTGATTCACGACATCGAGAACGGCGTCCGCCCTATGTCGCTCGAAACATTGGATGCGCTCACATGATGAAGACCGTCGTCGTCACCGGAGCCGCCCACGGCTTCGGCCGTGCCATCAGCCTGGCGTTCGCCGAGCGCGGCGCGAGCGTGTGGGCGTGTGACGTGATCGAGGACGAGTTGCGCGAAACTGGCAAGGTATACACCACGCGCGTCGTGGACGTGCGCGACCGTCGAGCTGTCGACGCGTTCGTGGCGGAGGCCGGTCACGTCGACGTTCTGGTCAACAACGCCGGCGGCGTCTTGAACCAGGTCGGCCGTCCGCTCGAAGAAGTGACGCCGGAGCAGTGGCAGAGCATCTTCGACGTCAACGTGACCGGCGCGTTCTATTGCGCGCAGGCCGTTGCTCCGGGCATGAAGGCCGCACGCGGCGGGCGTATCATCAATATTTCAAGCGGCGCCGGCCTAGGCATAAGCCTCACCGGCATCCAGGCGTACGCCTCCGCGAAGGCGGCGCAGATTGGCCTGACACGACAACTCGCGCACGAGCTGGGCCCGTGGGGCATCACGGTGAATTGCATCGCGCCGGGATTCGTGCGCTCGAACGCCGCCACCGAGCGCCAGTGGGAATCGTATGGCGCAGCGGGGCAGCGCGCACTCATCGACGGCATCGCGCTCAAGCGCCTGGGTATGAGCGAGGACATTGCAAACGGCGTTCTGTTCTTCGCGTCCGAGCAGGCCAACTGGATCACCGGCCAGGTGCTCTCCATCGACGGCGGAAAGTGACCACGACCGAACGGGTGCTCGCCTACCTCCAGGCGAACCATGATCGCATCCTCGGCGAGCTGATCGAGTTCGCCGCCATCCCGAGCGTGAGCACCGATCCGGTGCACGCCGCGGACGTGAGAGCGGCGGCGCGGTGGGTCGCCGACGCCCTTGCGTCTGCCGGACCGTTCGCGGTGCGCACGATTCCGACGGCCGGCAACCCCGTCGTTTACGCCGAGTGGCTCGGCGCGCCTGGCAAGCCGACGGTGCTCGTGTACGGACACTATGACGTTGCAGCCGGCCGACCCGTTGGAGCAATGGCAGAGTCCACCGTGGACGCCGGCGGTGCGCAACGGGCGACTCTACGCGCGCGGCGTATCCGACGACAAGGCGCCGATGCTGATCCCGATCAGGGTTGCCGAGGCGTTCTTCGCGGTGACGGGTGGCCTGCCGATCAACGTCAAATGCCTGTTCGAGGGCGAAGAAGAGATCGGCAGCCCCAGTCTCGACGCATTCATTCGGGAGAACAAAGAACTACTGGCCGCCGACGTCGTGCTGTCGGCGGACGGCGCGATGTGGCGCATCGATGAGCCGTCGCTCACGGTGGCCAGTCGAGGACTCGTGGGGCTCGAGTTCACCCTGACCGGCGCATCCAAGGATCTGCACTCGGGCCGCCACGGGGGTGGCGTCGCCAACCCGTTGCATGCGATGGCGCGGCTGATCGCGTCGCTACATGACGCGGACGGCCGCGTCGCCGTCGCCGGCTTCTATGACAGGGTGCGCGAGCTCACGCCGTGGAGCGCGCCGCGATCGCGGCGCTGCCATTCGACGAAGGCGCGTACCTCGCGCAGGTCGGCGCGCCATCGCCGTTCGGCGAGCCCGGGTACACGACGCTCGAGCGCCAGTGGACGCGGCCGACGATCGAGGTCAACGGCATGTGGGGCGGGTACGAGGGGCCCGGCCAGAAGACGGTGATCCCGAGCGAGGCCCACGCCAAGATCACCTGCCGTCTAGTGCCGGACCAGGATCCGGCCGAGGTGGTCGCGCTCGTCACGCGCCACCTCGAGGCCCACGTGCCGCCGGGCACGCGGCTGTCGATCGTTCCCGGCGATTGAGGCTCGCGCCCGGCCCACATCGGGCGGATCACTTTGCGCTGAAGGCGGCGGATGCCGCGCTACGCGCGGTCTATGGCGTGCGGCCATTGATCGTCCGCATGGGCGGCACGGTGCCGATCACCGAGCTGTTCGAGCGCCACATGGGACTGGACACGGTCTTCTTCTCCTTCTCCACGGCCGACGAGGACTACCACGCGCCGAACGAGTTCTTTCGCGTCCACCGCCTGCACGAAGGGCTCGAGGCGTGGGCGCGGTACTGGGAGATGCTCGGGTCGCCAGCGGCAGAGCGGTAAGCAGCCGTCCATGTCAGAAACGTGCCGCCTCATGTCACGAATGTGCCCTGTCGTGACCCACCCTTCCTTCCGAACTTTGCATGATGAGCCGCCCGCCTCATCATCGCGCTCTCCGCCGCTCTCTGGGTTGGTGCGCCACGCGCGCTGGCCGCGCAACTCGCGGTGGCAACGCACGGCGTCAATCTCCGACCGAACCACTCGAGCCACAATGCGCCGCTGCGTGCGATCGATGAAGGTGACACGCTCGCCCTCGTCGCGCCCGACACGACGAACGGGTACCTCCACGTTCGCGTCAGAGCCAATGGCACCGAGGGCTGGGTCTACAATCACTACGTCGAGATTGTCGGTGCGTCGAACCCCGCCGTCTCAGGTCCCCCGACGCCTGCGGGCGCGACCGCCACGGTGACGACCGCTCCGGCGAACTACCACGGGTGTCCGGCTGTCGGCCGGAACAATTCCGGGAACACGCCGGCCGAATCGGTACGAGCGCTCAATCGGTTGAAGAATCGCTATGTCGCGCCAACCGCGTCCGACATCGATCCGGCGATCACTTTGGAGGCGCTCCTGGCTCCCGGCAATGACGAAGGGCGCTTCGACCCGAGTAAGGGCGCGGAGCTCGTAGGGGTGGTGACGGAACGTCATCGTCGGTGGCAAAGAGACGACCAACTGCGAAGCGACCGATCCCACGTACCGTGACACCCACATTCGGATCGCGCGTACGGCTGACGCGCCGGAAACCCAGCGCGTCGTGATCGAAGTGACGCCACGGTGGC
>CAWBZV010000002.1:0-923192 GCA_963793305.1 uncultured Gemmatimonadales bacterium
CTTACGCGTCTGGTACCGGCCCGGCGCGCGACGCGCGTCGACCCGCTCACCTGCATTCGAGCGGAGTAGCCGTGGCATTATAATGTAGCCATGCTAAAGCCAAACCCATACGCGGCGCTGTTGTCGCAGGCGTCGTGTCTTGCGCAATCATATCTCAATGGGATCCGCGAGCGCTTTGCCGGTGTCAGCGACGCGGCCCCGGATCGGCATGCGCCGCCTGGGCGGAGAGCTGACGGAGGTGGGCGAGGATCCGCACGAGGTCCTGCGTCTCCTCCACGAAGCGGGATCCCCGGCGACCACGGCAAGTATGGGCGGGCGCTACTTCGGCGGTGTCGTCGGAGGGTCTCTGCCCGTCGCCGTCGCCGCACACTGGCTCGCGGGCGCGTGGGATCAGAATGCCTGTCTCTTCGAGATCTCGCCGGTCTCGGCGTACCTCGAGGACATCGTGCTCCCGTGGATCGCGAAGCTCTTCGGGCTGCCCCCGAGTTGCGGCGGAGCGCTCACCACCGGGACGCAATGGCCAACGTCACCGCCTGGCCGCGGCGCGACACGTGCTGTTGGCCGGTTGCGGCTGGGATGTCGAGCAGGATGGGCTCTTCGGGGCCCCACCGATCTCGGTCGTGGTTGGAGAGGAAGTCCACGCGACCATGTACAAGGCACTGGCGTTGCTCGGCTTCGGGCGGGGTCGCGTGATCACGGTTCCTGCGGACAGCCAAGGCCGCATGCAACCGTCGGCCATTCCCACCCTGCGCGGTCCGGCGATCATCTGCGCGCAGGCCGGAAACGTGTACGCCCGGTGCGTGCGAACATCTGTCGCGCCGATATCTGCAATGTGGCGAGAAAAACGGCGCGTGGGTGCACGTTGACGGCGCGTTCGGGCTGTGGGCCGCCGTATCGCCCCGACATCGGCATCTGGTCGAAGGATTGGATCGCGCGCACTCATGGGCGACCGACGCGCACAAGTGGCTCAACACTCCCCACGACTGCGGGATCGCGTTCGTGATCGCGCCGCTCTCGCTCGCGCAATGGCGATTTCAGGGACCTACTATCCTGATACCGCCGAGCGCGATCCCATGCGATGGGGGCCAGAGTCGTCGCGGCGTGCCCGGGGCGTCGAGCTCTGGGCAGCGCTGCGCACCCTGGGTACCGCGGGACTCGCGGAGCAGATCGATCGGACGTGTCGTCATGCGACTCGCTTCGCGCAAGGACTCCGCGCGGCCGGATACGCGGTCTTGAACGACGTGCAGCTCAACCAGGTCCTGGTGTCCTTCGGATCGGATGCGGTCGCCGACCAGGTCATCGCAAAGGTTCAATCGCTCGGTGTGTGCTGGTGCGGAGGAACGGTCTGGAAAGGACGAAAGGCCATGGCGTTGCAGCGCCTCGTCCTGGGCAACCACGAAGGGATGTGGATCGCAGTTTGACATCAATCATATCGGCCGCCCCCATTTCATGATCATCCCACTCGCCCTGGCCTTCGCCGCTCTCGCGGCCGTGTAGCCCGACACCGAGCCCGCCGTCTTCACCACGCCGCTCGAGCCGTTCAAGATCTCGGGCAATCTCTACTACGTCGGATCGCGGGACCTCGCCGCCTATCTGGTCGTCACCCCCGACGGCAATATCCTGATCAACGCCAATCTCGTGTCGTCCCCCGCACAGATTGGCCAGAGCATCGAGCAGCTCGGCTTTCGCTGGGCCGATACGAAGATCCTCCTCAACAGCCAGGCCCACTACGATCACACCGCGGGCGCGGCCGAGGTGCTCAGCGAGACCCATGCCCGATACATGGTCATGGACGGCGATGTCGAGGTTATCACGACCGGCGGCGCGACCGACTTCAATGCCAGGCTCCCCGCACTTTCCACCCGCGCACGTGGATCGCACCCTGCACGATAACGACGCGGTGACGCTCGGCGGAACGACACTCATCGCCCACAAGACCGCCGGACATACCCGCGGTTGCACCACGTGGACTATGCAGACGCATGACGGAGGCCGCACGCTCAACGTCGTGATCGTCGGCGGCTGGTCATCGAATCCCGGCGTAGCGCTCGTCCCCAGCCATGGCAAACCCGCGGCCTATCCAGGCATCACGACGGACTTCGATCGAGCCTTCGCGACCCTCAAGGCGTTGCGCTGCGACATCTTCCTCGGCGCGCACGGCGTGTACTTCGACCTGCTCGCCAAGCACGATCGCATGGCCACCGTCGGACCGTCCGTCTGGGATAGATGCAATCAGGTACGCCAAGGCCGTGGCCGATCACGAAGCCGACTATCGGCAAGAGCTCGCGCGTCAGCAAAACCCAACGCTCGGTAACTAGCAGCGCGCCCGCCACAGGCGCACTGCTTCCTGGCCGAGAATGTCCGGAAATTCCTCCGGCCAAAAGAGCTTGGCCCCCGCCACACGGTGCACGCCGCGCGAGCGCGGAAAAGTTCTATCGAGGTAGTCCGCGTCCGCCGGAGAGAAAATGGTATCGGCCATGCCCCACACGATCCTGAGTGGCACATCGCTGCGTGGCAACCCGGCCAACGGATTGGGCGTCAAGCCGAGAGCGTATGCGTGCAGGAGTGCTTTCCGGCTGGGCGAGCTCACGAGTGGCCACAGGTCGGCGTCGATTGCCTCGTCTGTCGGGTGCGAGGAGTCGGCGTAGCACTGGCCGCCGAGGCCCTGCGCCGAGCGGGCGAGCTGCTTGTCGGCGAGCCATGGCACGAGCCAACGATCCGCGAAGGTGCCCTCGCGGGCCATTGTGCGATGACGGGAAGCACTGCGGCAGGCGGGCTGTCGGGCTCCACATCGCAATTGGTGAGGAGCAGCGTGCGGACCCGATCCGGATACCGGGTCACGAAGAGTTGCGCAGGCGATGGCGCCGCCGCTGTCGTTCGCCACGAGGTCGACGCGCCGAATGGACAGGGCATCGAGGAACGCGGCCAGCATCGAGACCTGAGCCGGTGGCGTGACGCTCTGGCCCGGGGCGACGACCGTGTAGCCCAGGCCCATGAAGTCGGGCGCCACGCATCGACGGTAGGCCGAGAGCCGGTCGAGCGCGCCCCGCCACTGGAAGCCGTTGAGTGGGAAGCCGTGCAAGAAGAGCGCAACGTCACCGGCTCCGCGCTCGACGTAGGCAATGCGTCCGAACGAGGTCTCAGCGAAACGTCGCGATGCGTGGAAGGTCGCGGCGGTCATGGGTCGCGGGAGGCGTGACAGGCAGGCCGTCACCACCGTCGTCGCCGCGGTCTCTCCAGAAATGTTCGTCGATTCATGAGTGAGGTCGGTGGCGAGTGCCGGAGGGGGAGCCGTGCCATAGTAGATCGCCCGCGTAATCGCCCGGATGACGGCGAGGATGGCAATGACCGAGTACCAGCAGGGCCGCCCGAATGATCACGCGTTGCATGTCCTTGATACGTTTGCCGGGCGAGAGCAGATACGTCTTCAGCGCACGACGTTGAGCGCGACGACCGGCGTCACGGTGCGAGTAATGTTGCGCCGATCTCGATCGCGCGCGCGCCGACGATGATGCCGACGCCCGCGTTCCAGTTGTACTCGATCGCCGGCGTAAAGCCGACGGCGGCGCTGGATCCCGTATGCCTAACGCTGCCGCCGCCGACCACGCGCGTATCGCCGTTCCATCCGTAGTTCGCGTCGAGCGCCAGCACCCAGTTGCGCGTCAGGCTGTATTCGCCGGAGAGATCGATGAACGTGGATGCGCCAGGAACGGCGTCCCCGCGGAATCCCGTACTCGTGCCGTACACGCTCGCGTCGGCGATCGGCACGCGAGTCGACCATACCGTCTGCTGGACGTCCATCCGCGCGCGTACTATTCGGCCGTTCGGCATCCAGAAGTACGTTTGCGAGTAGAGCGCCAGCGTCGTCGTGTATGCGCCAGCGCCGAACCCGTCGCTCGTGCGGTCACCGAGCCGGTCGTATTTTCCGGTCGGAAACGTCTCCTGGATGCGAACCAACGTCGTCGGCACCCAGCTTCCCGACGTGAAATTGCGTGAGCCGATACTGGGCCTGTGCGGTGAGGTCCTCGAACCCGATGCTGGAGCTGTAGGCGACGATCGGAATCACGCCGACCGATACCCGGTCGATCAGACCGTAAATGAGATATGTGCGCGAGGTGAACGTCTGCGAGTGAGCGGCGATAACGTCGTAGACGTAGGGTTCGAACAGCATGTGCCCCGCCGGGAGCGTCGCCGCGCCGGCGGCTTGTAAGAAACCTGTCCACCAGGCATCGCCGAGCGACTCCTGGCCGGCGCATGGCGACGCGGCCAGGACGCCAAGTGCGAGCGCGGATGCGCACAGGCGCCGCATCACGCCGTCGCGGCGCGCGCCCGCGGCTTGCAGCGCCTGGATCGCGAGTATGTACGGTCGCGGCCCGTGGCTCACCCGGGCGGACACCGATGGCGGCGAGCTCACGCAGGGTCGGAGTCCGATCGCCGACCATGATGTTGACGGGTAGCGGGGAAGCCTCCACGAGCTGGCGGATGCGCGCTTTGTCCTTGAGCCGGGCACCGAGGATGCCATCCGCGCCCGCGGCCGCGTATGCGCGCGCACGCGCGATCGCGGCCCCAATCTGGTCCTCGCCCGGCTGCAGGAATACGTCGGTACGCGCGTCAATGAAAAACGCAGCATCGGCAGACTCTCGTGCCTCGCCGATGCGCGCATTGCTCCGCGATCTCCCGGAGGCTTCCGTCCGCGGGGCGGCTGTCCTCCAGATTGCACCCGACCGCTCCCGCCTGGATCGCCAGCGCGATCGTCTCGCCAACGTCCGCGTATCCGCTCTCGAGGTCGACGGTGACCGGCAGCTCAGTCGCGCAGACGATCCGGCGCAGATTGTGTCGACCGCCAACTCCACCGGAATGCGCTCGCCATCCACGAACCCGTGGGCGGCGGCGACCGACCAACTACTCGTGGCGATCGCTTTCGCGCCACTCATGGCCACGGCTTTGGCGCTGCCGGCGTCCCAGACATTGAACAGCACGAGCGGTGCGCCGCTCGTGTGCAGCGCGCGGAACGCTTCCGCCGTCATCGCTTCGCCGACCGGTGTGCTTCCTTCAACTTCACGGCGCACGCGTCGCAGCAGACCTCGACGGACTGACCGCCAATGGTGACCTGGACCGTGCGCGCATCGAGCGTGCAATCGCACGCGGCACATGTTCTCTCTGGCATGGCCAGAGTATGCCGCGCCGGAGAAGTCAGCGGCTATCGAATTATTTAGCGATCGAGCGCCGTGCGCCGAAACCGTGCCGGCGATCTCCCATACATCTCGCGGAACGCCGCGGAGAAATGACTGTGGCTCGAGAAGCCGAGCTCGAGGCCGAGCGCGGTGAGGTCATCGTACCGCTCAATGAGATCGAGCGCCCTGGCGAGTCGGAGCCGCAACTGGTAGGGTAAGTGGCACCCCTTCCACTTGCTGGAACACCTGGGTCAGATAGACGGGTGACCCTCCACCGACCTCCGACGCAATCTCAGCCAACGTCCACCGCCGCCCGGCTCGCTGGCCAGCACGAGCTTCGCCCGGTCCACGAGTCGCTGGCGATGGACGCTGGACCCCGGCGCGCGGGTCGTCCGCGGGCCAACGGCTCGCCGCATGAGCGTGAGCGCGAGACTCTCGGCCTCCAACGGCTCCGCAACGCCCTGCCGAAGGCTGTGCCGCAGCAACATGATCAACGCCTGTGCCCGCGGATCGATCCGCAACCGGTGTGGCCGGAACGCAAGCGCAGCGCCGCCGGCCAGAAAGCCGCGCGGAACCAGCTCGCGCAGCGTGGGCTCATCAATGATCAGCGTCAGGCTCGCATCGCCGCCCTGCACCGGGTGGCTGACGCGATATCCCTCGCCGGCATTGAAAAACAACACCTGATTGGCGTCGGCCACCGCCTGATCACCACCGAGGTGGCGGACGTACACGCCCCGATACGGGAACACCAACTGCGTCGCCGTCGCACACTCTTCCGGCGACACATCCCGGTGACTCCCGCGGCAGTACACATCGCGGATCGTCACCGTGGGCGTGGCCAGCAGGGTTTGGACGGCGAACTCCGACATGCCTGAAATATGGCGGACAGACGGCCAGGAGACACCGGCGAGACGCGGGGCACTTAGGAATGAGCCTGCCGATAACCCCCGACCGAGGTGTCCCATGCTCGACCATCGATACGTTGCCGCATTTGTTGCGTTGGCGCTTGCCCCACTCGCCGTTCGCGCGCAGAAGGATGTCGCGTCGTGCAAACCGTTGCTCAATGCGGCCGCGAAGCAGGCCAGTACGCCGTTTCACGGCTATATCACGAACTCGGCCGTCGTGCCGGGCGGCAAGCCCCGGCAAGACGGGATGATCTCGGTCGGTGGCCAGCACTATTTCCAGATCCAAGGCCAGTGGATGCGAAGCAAGCTCGATGCGACCGCTCTGGCGAAACAGGGCGAGGAGAACATGCGCACGGCGACCGTGGTCTCATGCCGCCGCGTCCGCGATGAGTCGGTTGGAGGCGTCAGCGCGGTCGTGTATAGCACGCACATGGTGAACGAAGGCATCACGTCGGACGGAATGACGTGGATCGCGCAAGGCACCGGGCTCACGCTTCGTAGCGAATCGGACATAGACACCGGCGACGGAGAGAAGAATCACATCGCCTCGCGCTACGAGTACACGAATGTCCACGCGCCCGCGGTCGCGGAGTAGTAGGGCGGCCTACCGTGGTATCACCGGAAGCACCACGTGCGACGGATGCGCGGCGTCGTGCACCAGCTGCTGGTGCGCCACCACGAACGTGCTGTCACGCTCGTTGTTCCCACCGGTCCCCAAGTTGCGATCGTACTTCGGGAACAGCGCCGACGAGACGCTGACCCTGAGCCTGTGGCCAGGCTCGAAGACGCGCGAGGTGAACCACAGATCGATATCATACCGCTCGACGCTCCCCGGGGTGACCAGCACTTCCTTGTCGTACCCCCTTCGGAATCGTGCGCGGACCAGGCCGTCCTGCACTCGCTCGGCGTGTCCATCGGGAAACACGTCGAGGAGCATCACGTTCCAGTCGGCGTCCTTGGCGTCGGTCGCCGCCCAGATCGTCGCCGACATCGGGCCCGTCACCTCAATGGGCTTCGTGACAGGCTGTGACGTGAAGACCAGCTCGTCGTGCCGCGAGGCGTTGAGCGCCGCGTAATCCTCGTTGAGCAATGTCTCCAGCTCTCGCGAGTCGATGAGAAAGGGCGTTGGATTCGCGGGGTCGTAGGTGAACGTATCGACCGCGATCCCGCTCGGCGGCAGGGTATCGAGGACGCCGCCGGACGCCATGTACCACTTGGTTGGCACCGCGCGGGCGAGCGGCCACGCGGTTTCCTTTCGCCACGTGTTGTCACCGAACACGAACACGTCCACCGGTGGCTCCCGATCGACACCGTTGTCCTTCCCGAGGAGATAGTGATCGAACCAGCGGAGCTGCAGGCGCCGCGCGTCGACCCGTGACTGTGGCCCGAAATCGCCGGCCACATAGTCGACGCCTTTGTGTGCTCCCGGGCCCATGACCACCCGAATGAACGGATGCCTCGGCACCTTGTCGAGCGCGTCCGTGTAGTCAACCGGCCCGCGGGAGTCATCGTACCACCCGGAGATCTGGAGCACCGGTGCGCGCACGCGCGCGATGTTCGTCGTCACGGCATGCTCGATCCAGTACGCGTCGAGCGTCGGGTGCGCGAGCCATCGGTCCCAGATCGCCACGTCGCCGCAGCCGAGCTGCTGCGGCAAGTCGCTGAGCGGGAGGTGCATGAGCGCCGGGCCAATGTCCAGGTCGTTGATATCCTGCAACGTGCGCGCGCGCATGAGGCACACCCATGCCACGTTGATCGGCGAGAACACCATGTCCTCGTACGGCACGATCCGCCAGGGGTCACCGGTGGCCGCCAATGGCGCGATCGCCGCCGAATGCGGCGGGGCGCTGACCGCGGCGTACCACGCGAGCCGGCCTTCGTCCGAGTGCCCGATCAGTCCGACTCGTCCGTTGGCGCCCGGCAGCTTCGCGGCCCATTCGACGGCGTCATACCCGTCGCGCACGTCCGTGTCGTAGTCGCCAAAGTTGGTTCCGTCCGAGACATCCCGGCCGCGTACGTGCTGCGCGACGAAGATGTATCCGCGCGACGCCCAGTAGCGGCCGGCGCGGTGGAGAATGCGGGTGTACGGCGTACGCTGCAGCACGACGCCGAACGGCCCCGAGCCCACGGGACGCGCGATGTAGTTGGCGAGCCGCGCGCCATCCCGGGTCTTCATGAACACCAAGGTGTCTTCGCTGACGGCGTACTGGGAATCGGAGACAGCGCCGGGCCACAGTGCGTAGAATTGCTCCATGACGAACGGTGTGGTCCGCCGCACGAGACGAATCCGCCGGCCAACCGGTTTGCCGCCAGTCAGCATCACGCCGGTCAGCGTGTCTCCGTGCCAGGCAGCGTCGATCGATTGATCGCCGCCGCTCAAGACGATCGAGTCGGCTCGTGTGGCGACCCGAGTGACCGCGACGATCGTGTCACCGGTGCGACGGCGGATCGATCCCGAATCGCTCGTATCGAAGTGGGCGAACCCCATCCGTCGCCACCCCTCGAAGCCCGGGTGCGCGGTCGAGCCGTCCGCCAGGTACGCGTCCCAGTCGCCCGCGAGACTCGGGTTCCCGACACGCGGCGCGCAGGCCGCGGCGAGAGTGCCGAGGACGAGGATAGAGTATTTTGGTGCCATGCGCATAGGCGACATGAATTGGATGCAGGTAGAAGAATACCTGCGACACGACGACCGCGCCGTGCTGCCGCTCGGAAGCACCGAGCAGCACAGCTATCTGCGGCTCACGGTCGATTGTCTCCTCCCCGAGCGCGTGGCCGTGGACGCCGCCGAGCCACTCGGGATCCCCGTGTTTCCCGTCGTGCCGTACGGCGTGACGCCCTACTTCCGCGAATTCCCGGGCACCATCTCGCTCCGCATCGAAACGCATCTGCGCGTCATCCGCGACATTCTCAATGGTCTGGCGCACAGCGGCTTTCGCCGTATCCTCATCGTCAACGGTCACGGCGGGAACAGTGCCGCGCAACCGTTCGCGCAAGAATGGGCTGCCGATCACCCGCAGTGTCGGGTGGTCTTCCATAACTGGTGGAACGCGCCGCTCACCTGGGCCAAGGTACAGGCGATCGATCCGATCGCGTCACACGGGTCGTGGATGGAGAATTTTCCGTGGACGCGCCTTCCAGGGATCCAGAATGCCCGCGACGCAGCGGCCAATGGTCGATCTCGCGCGAGTGCGTGTCCTCGACCCGAAAGCGTTGCGAGAGTATATCGGTGACGGCAATTACGGTGGCCTGCATCAACGGTCGGACGACGACATGGCCGCGCTGTGGCGGGTCGCGGTGGAAGAAACACGCGCGCTGCTCGAAGGCCTGTAATGACGCGATGTCTCGTCTGGGGCGCGGGCGCAATCGGTGGGACCGTGGGGGCGCACCTCGCGCGCGCCGGCCACGACGTGACGCTCGTGGACACGGCGGACGAGCATGTGGCCGCGGTCAATCGCGTCGGACTTGCCATCGAAGGACCCATCGCCACGTTCACCGTGCGATTGCGGGCATTCACACCAGCCACTGTGGCGGGCGAGTGGGATACGATCGTGCTCGCGACCAAGGCGCACCACACTGAGGCCGCCACGCAGGCGCTGCTTCCGCATTTGGCGCCTGGAGGCTGCGTCATCTCGGCTCAGAATGGGCTCAACGAGCTCGCGATCGCGAGTATCGTCGGCCCCGCACGAACAGTCGGAGCCTTCGTGAATTTCGGGGCGGACTACATGCAGCCCGGGGTCATTCACTACGGCGGCCGTGGGGCCGTGGTCCTCGGCGAGATCGATGGCGCCATCACGCCGCGCGCCAACGCGATCCGTGATGCGTGGCTCGATTTCGACACCCAGGCGATCGTCTCGCGGAATATCTGGGGCTACTTATGGGGCAAGGAGGCGTACGGCGCCATGCTCTTCGCCACAGCACTCACCAACGAATCGATCGCCAATGCCCTGGCGATGCGGCAATATCGTGGGTTGTATGTCGCGCTCGCACGGGAGATTCTCGCGGTGGCCGACGCACGCGGCGTCACGCCCGAAGCGTTCAATGGGTTTGACCCGGCTGCGTACGGACCGCGCGCCACAGGCGAGGCCGCGTCGCGTTCGCTCGACGCCCTCGTCGCGCACAACCGCCGCTCCGCCAAATCCCACAGCGGCATCTGGCGCGATCTCGCCGTGCGCAAACGGCGCACGGAAGTGGACGCGCAACTCGGTATCGTCGTGTCACTCGGCCGCGAGGCAGGCGTCGCGACGCCGCTCACCGCCCGCCTCGTCGAGCTGATACACGACATCGAAAACGGCGTCCGCCCTATGTCGCTCGAAACATTGGATGCGCTCACATGATGAAGACCGTCGTCGTCACCGGAGCCGCCCACGGCTTCGGCCGTGCCATCAGCCTGGCGTTCGCCGAGCGCGGCGCGAGCGTGTGGGCGTGTGACGTGATCGAGGACGAGTTGCGCGAAACTGGCAAGGTATACACCACGCGCGTCGTGGACGTGCGCGACCGTCGAGCTGTCGACGCGTTCGTGGCGGAGGCCGGTCACGTCGACGTTCTGGTCAACAACGCCGGCGGCGTCTTGAACCAGGTCGGCCGTCCGCTCGAAGAAGTGACGCCGGAGCAGTGGCAGAGCATCTTCAACGTCAACGTGACCGGCGCGTTCTATTGCGCGCAGGCCGTTGCTCCGGGCATGAAGGCCGCACGCGGCGGGCGTATCATCAATATTTCAAGCGGCGCCGGCCTAGGCATAAGCCTCACCGGCATCCAGGCGTACGCCTCCGCGAAAGCTGCGCAGATTGGCCTGACACGACAACTCGCGCACGAGCTGGGCCCGTGGGGCATCACGGTGAATTGCATCGCGCCGGGATTCGTGCGCTCGAACGCCGCCACCGAGCGCCAGTGGGAATCGTATGGCGCAGCGGGGCAGCGCGCACTCATCGACGGCATCGCGCTCAAGCGCCTGGGTATGAGCGAGGACATCGCAAACGGCGTTCTGTTCTTCGCGTCCGAGGAGGCCAACTGGATCACGGGCCAGGTGCTCGCCATCGACGGCGGAAAGTGACCACGACCGAACGGGTGCTCGCCTACCTCCAGGCGAACCATGATCGCATCCTCGGCGAGCTGATCGAGTTCGCCGCCATCCCGAGCGTGAGCACCGATCCGGTGCACGCCGCTGATGTGAGAGCGGCGGCGCTGTGGGTCGCCGACGCCCTTGCGTCTGCCGGACCGTTCGCGGTGCGCACGATTCCGACGGCCGGCAACCCCGTCGTTTACGCCGAGTGGCTCGGCGCGCCTGGCAAGCTGACGGTGCTCGTGTACGGACACTATGACGTTCCAGCCGGCCGACCCGTTGGAGCAATGGCAGAGTCCACCGTGGACGCCGGTGGTGCGCAACGGGCGACTCTACGCGCGCGGCGTATCCGACGACAAGGCGCCGATGCTGATCCCGATCAGGGTTGCCGAGGCGTTCTTCGCGGTGACCGGTGGCCTGCCGATCAATGTCAAATGCCTGTTCGAGGGCGAAGAAGAGATCGGGAGCCCCAGTCTCGACGCATTCATTCGGGAGAATAAAGAATTACTGGCCGCCAACGTCGTGCTGTCGGCGGACGGCGCGATGTGGCGCATCGATGAGCCGTCGCTCACGGTGGCCAGTCGAGGACTCGTGGGACTCGAGATCACCCTGACGGGCGCGTCCAAGGATCTGCACTCTGGCCGCCACGGGGGTGGCGTCGCCAACCCGTTGCATGCGATGGCGCGGCTGATCGCTTCGCTACATGACGCGGCCGGCCGGGTCGCCGTTGCCGGCTTCTATGATAGGGTGCACGAGCTCACGTCCATGGATCGCGCCGCGATCGCGGCCCTGCCATTCGACGAAGGCGCGTACCTCGCGCAGGTCGGTGCGCCATCGCCGTTCGGCGAGCCCGGATACACGACACTGGAGCGCCAGTGGACGCGGCCGACGATCGAGATCAACGGAATGTGGGGAGGGTATGCGGGGCCGGGGCAGAAGACGGTGATCCCGAGCCAGGCCCACGCCAAGATCACCTGCCGTTTGGTACCGGACCAGGATCCGGATGACGTGATAGCGCTCGTCACGCGCCACCTCGAAGCCCACGTTCCGCCCGGGACTTGGATTTCGATCGTTCCCGGCGAGGGAGGCTCGCGCCCGGCCCACATTCGAGCCGACCATTTCGCGTTGCAGGCGGCGGACGCGGCGCTGCGCGCGGTCTACGGCGTGCGGCCGTTGATCGTCCGCATGGGCGGCACCGTTCCGATCGCCGAGCTGTTCGCGTGTCACATGGGGCTGGAGACCGTCTTCTTCTCCTTCTCCACGGCTGACGAAGACTTTCACGCGCCGAACGAGTTCTTTCGCATACACCGACTGCACGAGGGGCTCGAAGCGTGGGCGCGATACTGGGAGATGCTGGGGTCGCCAGCGGCAGAGCGGTAAGCAGCCGTCCATGTCAGAAACGTGCCGCCTCATGTCACGAATGTGCCCTGTCGTGACCCACCCTTCCTTCCGAACTTTGCATGATGACCGCCCGCCTCATCATCGCGCTCTCCGCCGCTCTCTGGGTTGGTGCGCCACGCGCGCTGGCCGCGCAACTCGCGGTGGCAACGCACGGCGTCAATCTCCGACCGAACCACTCGAGCCACGATGCGCCGCTGCGTGCGATCGATGAAGGTGACACGCTCGCCCTCGTCGCGCCCGACACGACGAACGGGTACCTCCACGTTCGCGTCAGAGCCGATGGCACCGAGGGCTGGGTCTACAATCACTACGTCGAGATTGTCGGTGCGTCGAACCCCGCCGTCTCAGGTCCCCCGACGCCTGCGGGCGCGACCGCCACGGTGACGACCGCTCCGGCGAACTACCACGGGTGTCCGGCTGTCGGCCGGAACAATTCCGGGAACACGCCGGCCGAATCGGTACAAGCGCTCAATCGGTTGAAGAATCGCTATGTCGCGCCAACCGCGTCCGACATCGATCCGGCGATCACTTTGGAGGCGCTCCTGGCTCCCGGCAATGACGAAGGGCGCTTCGACCCGAGTAAGGGCGCGGAGCTCGTAGGGGTGGTGACGGACGTCATCGTCGGTGGCAAAGAGACGACCAACTGCGAAGCGACCGATCCCACGTACCGTGACACCCACATTCGGATCGCGCGTACGGCTGACGCGCCGGAAACCCAGCGCGTCGTGATCGAAGTGACGCCACGGTGGCGTCAGGCAATGGCCGGCGCGGGCGTCGATTGGAGTACCGACGCGCTGAAGCAGACGCTCGTGGGGAAGACGGTGCGCGTGAGCGGGTGGATGCTGTTCGACGCGGAGCACGTGGGTGAATCCGAGAATACCAAACCCGATAATCCGAAGAACTGGCGTGCGACCGCTTGGGAAATCCATCCCATCACCGTGCTCGAGGTACAGCCGTAGCCGCGCTGGGCCATTACAGCGCCTCGATGTACGCGACCTCGCCGTGCAGCGTCATGTCGAGCCCCTCGGTCTCCCCAGCCTGGCCAACGGTGACGGGTGTGATGCGGTCGATCAGCCAGAGCATGCCGTACGTGAAGACGAACGCCCAGACCGACGAGATGAGCACGGCGCCCAGTTCCACGAGGAAGAAATGGCTGTTGCCGTGGCGCAGCCCGTCCGAACCGGCGGGGTTGAACGCCAAGCTGGCGAACAGGCCGCAGCTCACGATGCCGAGGAAGCCGCCGACACCATGCACGCCCCACACATCGAGCGCATCATCCCATTGGAGGCGGTTCTTGAGCGCCACGGCGTAGAAGCAGACGATCCCGGCGAGGATGCCGATGATGACGGCGGCCTTGGGCGACACATACCCAGCGGCTGGCGTGATCGTCGCCAGTCCGGCGACCGACCCGGTGAGTAATCCCAAGAACTTGGGCTTCTTGGTGGTCATCCAGTCCACCGCCAACCAGGTCATCGCCGCGAAGCTCGCGGCGAGATCGGTGTTAATGAAGGCGACGGCGGTCACGGAGTCGACACGGAACTCGCTGCCGGCGTTGAACCCGTACCAACCGAACCAGAGAAGGCCGGTGCCGAGCGCGACCAGCGGAATCGAGTGCGGCCCACGATCCACGACCTTCCGGCGTCCGACGTAGAGCACGGATGCGAGCGCGGCGATGCCCGCGATATTGTGCACGACGATGCCGCCCGCGAAATCGAGCACCCCCCACTTGGCCATGATCCCGCCGCCCCAGATCATGTGCACGAATGGGAAATAGACGAGGATCAGCCACGCCGTGAGGAAGAGCAGGTACGCCGGGAAGCGCACGCGGTTGGCGAACGCACCAGTGATCAGTGCCGGCGTGATGATGGCGAACATCATCTGATAACCGAAGAACACGAACAACGGAATCGTGTCGTTTGCCGGCGACGGGGTGGTCAGCGAGATGCCGTTCAGGAACGCCCAGTGGAAGTTGCCAATGAGCCCGAAGTAGTCGGTGCCGCTTTTGAGATCGCCGCTGAAGCACATCGAGAAGCCGAATGCCCACCATAGCACGGTCGTCCAACCCATCGACGTGAAGCTCTGCATCATGATCGCCAGGACGTTCTTCCGGCCGACGAGCCCCCCGTAGAAGAAGGCCAGACCGGGCGTCATGAGCATGACGAGGCTCGAGCAGAGGAGCATGAAGCCGGTGTTCCCCGTATCGAGCGTCAGGTGCGGCATGTGAGTGTCTCCTCAAAGAGGCGGACAAGCGTCTGCTTGGGCGCGCTCATCTTATCCCGCGGTCATGGTCCTGGCAAGAACGTGATGGCGACCGAACATGGGCCGGCGTATCTTGGGCCATGACGCAACGCGCGTTTCTGCTCACTCTCGTCTTGGTTGCCAGCGCGGCCGAACGATCCGTCGCCCAAGTGTCCGCCGCTCGTCTCGATTCGGTCGTCCGGCGCGTCGTCGCCCGCGAGCGCGTCGTCGGCGCATCGGTGCTGGTCGCGCGAAACGGCACCGTGATCCTGCATCGAGGATACGGACTGGCCGATCTCGGCCTCGCCGTGCCAGCGCACGATGAGACCGTTTACCATATCGTCGGGCCAATGCTCCCGTTTACCGGGATCGCCGTGCTCCAGCAAGTCGAGCAGGGTCGGCTATCGCTCGACGATGACATCTCGAAGTACGTACCGGAATTCCCAATGCAGGGGCACCACGTCACGATCCGTCAATTGCTCAACCACACGTCGGGCATTGTCGATTATCACTACTTGGGTGACCCGATCGAGGCGACCAGCCGCCTGCCCAAGGCGCTGGACGAGGTAGTGGCCCTCTACGCCGGCAAGAAATGGGTGAACGAGCCGGGCGTGAAATGGGATTGGTCGATCTCGGGATTTTCGCTCTTGGTGACGATTGTCGAACGCGTGACCGGCCAGTCGTTCGCGGACTACGTGCGGGAAAAGATCCTCATACCAGCCGGCGTCCGATCGACGACCTACTGCGACGACGAGACCATCGTGCGCGGCCTGGCGCACCCGTATCGGAAACACGGGCTTTTTTACGCGCCGGCGAACGAGACCGACATGGCATACAACGCGGACCTCCGCTTCTGCAGCACGGTCGGCGATCTCTACACGCTATGGTCCGCGATCCGCGATAAGGGGCTCATCCGACCGGAGTCGTTCGCCCAGATGACCACGGCGGAAGGCGCTGCGGCGCACATGTCGCCGGACGACCCGCGGGCCCAGTATGGGTTCGCCGTGATGCTCAATCACGAGGACGATCACCGGCGCATCGGCCAGCACGGTTCGCTCCTCGGCTACAGCGGGAGTCTGTACGACTTTCCGGACGACCATCTGACGATCGTCGTCCTGACGAACACCGAGGACCAGAACGCGTATGCGATCACGCGCGCGGTGGCTCGTGCCGCGCTCGGTCTTCCCGCGCTCGCGCCGTCGAGCGTGTCTCCGGTCGTGCCGCCCGTGCAAGATCTTCCGGTCGACAGCGCGGAGCGCCGGCGGCTCTCGGGGACGTTCGTTCTCCAGCTCGACCGACTGACCCCTGGACTGCACGACTCATTTGCCCAGTATCGCCGGACCTATCGCGTGTTCGACGAGAATGGCCGGTTGATGATCGAGCCGCTCGGCGAATCGCCGCGGCGGCTCCTCAAGCAGGCCGATGGCCGCTTCGCGACGCGATCGGCGCCGAGTGACCGCATTTCGTTCACGGTGTCCGATGATCGCGTGACCGGCATGCGCATGGACTCCCGTTCGTACGGCGTCCCGCTCTCCGGCGACCGCGTGGGCGATGGCGATCCCCACACGTTTCACAACCAACTCCACTAAGGCCCCGGCAGCAAAGTTGCTTCAAGCGCCAGGAGCACTGTGTCGCGCAGTGCGTGGTATTCGCTCTCGGCACCGCCGCCGTCCGGTGTCCCGAGCCGGACGGTCAGGAGGAACGGCCCCGGCTCTTCATAGCGATACACACGGACAAAGACGTTCGCTGCTTGCCCCCACACGCGAATCTTGTCCCACTCGGAATCGCCAGTCTGCCATTTCAATGCTGGCAGCGCTTTCCGGAGTTTCCGGCAGATGTCGTCTTCGTCTTCCAGGCGAATCGAAATCCGACATTCAAACTCGCGTTCTCTTATCTCAGCCATTCGAAAAATGCCGTATGGGCCGGACGAATTTCGCCAGCGACGACTCCGTTGTTCCCGATCCAAAAGCGATAGGACTCTCGTGCCCCCTCGTTCGGCGCGTCGGCGAATTCTGCGAACACTTTCTTGGATTCATCGAAGAGGTGAACCTCGTCCGGACGGAGTGGTCGCACACTCTGCGTGCCGGCGATTCGTGGGTTTTGGGCCAGTCGCTCGAATTTCACATTGCCATCATGGGGTGTGAAGACGAAGCGAGCCCAGGGGACCGTCGTCAATTCACCGTCCGTCAGCGTCCTGTGCGTTCTGCCAGCGGCGAAGGCATAGTAGAACAACTGACCGTTTCGAGGAAACGGCCACGCCGCGGGAAAGCCGGGTGTCAGTCGACAGTCCCACAGAACAAAGGCCTCTGGGCCGGGGACGCTGGCGGGTTCCAGCTGGCGCTTTGTGGAGGGCCATTCTGCTTTCAGTAGTTCGTCGATCCTCGTCGCGCGCATGCTTGTCCTCTCCTGGCGAGTTCGTTCGCCATGTTTTCAAACACGTCACCCCACTCTCCCGGTCGCGTCTGGCGAAAAAGCCGCATCGTCGGATACCAAGGACTGTCCTCGCGGTGCCGCATCCAGCGCCACTCGGACGAGAATGGCAGCGCGACCCACACCGGCAGCCCGAGGCCACCGGCCAGATGCGCCACCGCGGTGTCCACGGTGATGATCAGGTCGAGGTTCATCATCACCGACGCAGTGTCCATGAAGTCGCCCAGAGCGGCGGGATAGACGCTTCCTCCCTCGTAGCCTTTTTGTAAGCTGACAAGGCGAACGCCGGGAATGCGACTCAGTGACAGGAAACGGTCGAGCGGTATCGATCGCTGGTGATCGTTGGGGTGGCGAGGGTTGCCCCGCCACGCGATGCCGATGTTGAAGCCAGGTACCGCTCTCAGCTCCCGCCGGCGAGCCGCCACGAGCTCCCGATCCGCGAAGAGGTACGGAACGTCCGCGGGGACATTCGTCGGGGAGGTTCCGAAGACCCGGGGGAGGCTCATGAGTCCGGCGTGAACGCGGACCGGCGGCAACGCCTCGCCATCGGTGACGACCTGCTCGACGCCAGGGCTGGTGGCCAGGAGGCGGGACAGCTCGGGCGGGCTGGAGACGATCACGCGACCGCCGATGTCTCTCACCAGCGAGGCATACCGAATGAACTGCAGCGCATCGCCGAATCCTTGCTCGGCGTGGAGCACAATCGGCTCTCCGTCGAGCCGTGCGCCGTCCCATTCGGGCGCGGGAATCGGGCGGAACCCCGGGACCTGCCACCGCCATTCGTACTCGCGCCACCCGCGGGCGAAGTCGCCTTCGAGCAGCCAGATCTGCGCTCGATTGCAGTGGGCCTGCGCAAAGTCCGGCTGGTGTTCGATCGCTCGATCGAAGCAGTGCCGGCACTCATCGATCCTGGCCTGCCGCTCGAGGACAATGCCCAGATTGTTGTGCGCCTCGGCGAAGACCGGATTGAGACGCAGCGCCGTTTGGTGGCTGGCCACCGCGTCTTCGTAGTTGCCCTGCTCGACAGCGATCAACCCCAGATTCGTATGCGCTTCTGGCCAATCGGGATTCGAGCGCAAGGCCCGGCGATAACTGGATTCCGCATCATCCCAGCAGCCAAGTTCCCGCAGGGCGTTTCCGAGGTTGTAGTTGGCATCGGCCAAATCCGGATTGATGGCGAGCGCCTGGCGGTAGCGATCCACCGCGTCGGTAAGCTCGCCTTGCTCGGCCCACGCCATGCCGAGGTTGCTCTGGCATTCGGCGAAATCGGGCCGAAGTCGGAGGCACTGCTCGTAGCAGAGAACGGCTTCGGCGAAACGTCCCTGCATCATCAGGGCGTTGCCCCACGCGAAAGAGTGGTCCGGGTCGCTGCCGTCTTCCACGCTAGGCGACGATGTCGAGGAACCCGCCGCCAGCCGTCGCGATCGCCTGCATCAGATCTTTCGAACCATGCATGATGAACCCGGGTGATTTCCCGGCGAGCACGTTCGGCGCAGGCATGCGGGTGATGGTGATGGTGACGGCATTGCCCGGGCGGAAGGCCGAGAGCGAGTTGAGCGCCGGCGACTTCAGGAAATCGATCGTCACTTCGGCCAGCGCATTGCGTGCGGGTGAAGCCGAAAAATCGATCGTGACCGCGGCGGGTCGCACGACGGTCAGCACGGCGCACAGTCCCAGACGCGCATCGGTATGCGAAGGCGCAATGAGATATCGCCCAGCATGTGTCCCATGGGCACCTCCGGTCGGCAGCAGCACGGAGCTGTTTACAACCTTACCGCCCACCGTACCTGTGAGTCTGCCGGTACGAACATGGTATGTCAGATTGGCGTTGCCAGTCCCCATAGAGCCTCCTGATAATGTAAGATCTGCCTCCGGCCTCACCTCGCCGATGGTGAGCCGGCACACTTAGTGTACGAGCCATGGGCCGAACTCCCGGGACTCGGCAGTTTGATTGACGGTCGTCTTGATGCGCAGCACCTTCGCTGCGGAGATCGTCAACGTCACCGTAATGTCCAGCGTCGTACCCGTAACCGCGGGGATGGGAACGCGGACCTCGGCGATAGCCGCCGAACCCGTGGCGTCCTGTTGCGACAGCGTGATGGCGACCTCGCCGGCGGCGTTCGCGGCAGTCCTCGAGGTCTGGGAGCGAGTATGGGGAAGCTGTTGTCCGGCCGGGACTACCGGGGTGAGTACGCCACCGGCCGCAGTGATTCCGATGGCTTTGAGAAGGGTGCTGCTGGACGCGGGCGCCAAAGACTCGGCGACCGATTCGGAGGATCGCTCCCACGCGTCGTGTTCGAGACGCAATCGGTCGGCCAATTGAAAGGCCTTTCGGTTCAATGCCTGGAATCGCTGATCATCGCCCAGGTCACTCTCGAGGATATTGAGCGAACCCCTGCCGGCGTACAGCCGTAACAAATGCATCAGGCCATTGGGGTCTCTCCGCTCGATCGCGATCCGGCAATCATCGAGCACGTTCGCGAAGTCGTCCGTGTGGTGCGCTCGGAACAGGCTGGCCATTTCTTGCAGCACCAGGACCAACTCGGCCACGTCCGGGTCAAGAGGCATCGTGGCTCCTAATATGGCTAATCGCCGCGCGATAGCGCGATCCGTGCTCTTTTTCATGCTCCTGCCGGTGACGCTGGTCGCCATCGTCGGATCGCTCGCGCTCGCGATGATGGGATCGATCTCCGCACTCTGGGCCGTGTTGTTGGTGGCCGCGTTTTTTGGCGCGCTCACCTGGCTGATCACGATGAGAGTGCGCGGGAAGGTCACGCCAGACGCCCACGCTGATCACTGGATCCACTGGCACTATCCGCCGGAGCAATGGAAGCAGTGGACCGAGCTGCAGTACGAGCGCATGAAAGCGTCGCCGGCCTACACGTTGGAGAGGATAAAATGGCCAGGACTTCCCGCGGCCTTCGGTTTCATCGTCGTTGCCGCCGCGGGGGTCGTTGTGCTCAACGGCCCATGGCGTGAACGGGCGATCTTCGCGGTCTTTGTCCTTGTCGGAATATTCGTGAGTTTGGTCGCGGCCATCATATTGGGGCGGACGTTGCCAGCCACGAGACGGGCCCATCGCCTGGAGGTGACGCCCGAAGCCATCGTCGGTCCCGACGGCGTGCTGTCCGACGGCGTGTACACGCCCTGGGCTGCGTCGACCATCTGGCTATCCGCCGCGTTTATGAACGAGAGCCCCCCGCGCAATCTCGTCTTCCGCTTCACCACAAAATTGGAGCAGATCGACCGGTGCGTGCTGATTCCCGCCGCTCCGGCCGTCGCGAGCGACATCGCGCGAGTGCAGCACGAACTCAGTCTCGCGTGCCCGAACGCCCGTATCGAGCTGTGCGACCCCTATCCAATGCAATAACGATGTCGACGAAGCTCGAGATCCATCAGTTGAAGGCGGAAGCCAGCTTCGTCGCGGACGATCCGTGGAATGCGAATCGGCGGGACACGTTTGCGCTCGACTACTACGTCTACATCACTCCGGGCACCATCGTGCGGCCGAATTCCAAGCCTGCAGGGGCCTACCGGCACGGGATCCGGGCCAAGCTGAATGGCGTCGCGCGCGACCTGCCCGATTCGTTGTACTTCGCCTGGCGCGCCCGGCGTATCAACGCGGAATCGCTGCCGCGGTTGCTGCACGAGCTCCAGCCTACGTTGAAGAAGGGCACCAGGGGTGACTACGGGATAGGGCTGAGCAACAAGACATTTACCGCGGTTGTGTGGATCATGGCGCTCTGGATGGCCGCCGCCGACGCGGTGTGGGTCGATGAAGTCAGGGGCTACGCCATGCCGCTGCTGCTCGCGATTCCGTTCGCGGCTTTGTTCCCCGTGATCATAGGGTGGATGTTTTATCGCGCGGTCTATCAGGTGTGGCAACGGAGGATGGCACAGACAAAATGGATTCTGGCCCGGACTATTTCCGGCGGAGTATAAAGAATGCCGATAATTGGTTTTCCCGAAATCCACCAGCTCAAGGTGGAAGCCAGCTTCGTCGCGGACGATCCGTGGAATGCGAATCGCCAGGACGCGTTTTCGCTCGAGTCCTACGCGTACACGCTCGAGGGCATCACGGTGCGACCGAATACCAGACCGCCGGGCATCTACAGGCACGGCATCCGCTCCAAGCTGGGTGGCGTACCGCAAGACCTGCCCGACTCGTTGTACTTCGCGTGGCGCGCCGGGCGTATCAAAGCGGAAGCGCTTCCGCGGTTGCTGCACGAGTTACAGCCTACGCTGACAGACGGTAAATGGGGTGACTACGGTGTCGACATCAGTGACAGGGCGTTCACCATAGTCTTCTGGGTTGCGGCCGTGTGGGCGGCACTCGCCTTCGTGGGGTGGATCGGGTTTTGGGCCCTGGAATACTCGCGCTCCGTCGCATCGCTACCGTTCGCGATTGTGTTCGGGGCGATTTTCCCGCTCCTCGGCGGCGGCGTTTTTTATCGCGGCATCTACCAGGTGTGGCAACGGAGAATGGCACAAACAAAATGGATTCTAGCCAGAGCGGGAGCGTGATCGCCATGCGACGCCTGACGTGTGTGTTCGCCTGCCTGCTGCTCGCCGCGTGCCGGGGTATGCGCGAGCAGCTGGACGACGTGATGCAGGTCGTAAGCGCGATCCAATCGCAGTTCAATATTCCGGTCACCGTCAACGTCTCGGGCGGCAACCTGGCCATAGCGCTGTCGGGCGAGGCGGCGGCGAAATTGTCGGCGGCCGACCGGACCACGCTCGCGCACACCGTGGCCCAATTTGCCTATGCGCACTACGGTCACCGCGACGCACTCTCGCGCGTGGCGGTGACATTCGTATCTCGTGCTGGCACGGAGCCGGGCGGGTCGTGGCCGACATCGCAGCTCGCCGCCCAATCGCTGCCGGATCCGCTGGCGTCGCTCGCTTCACTGGCGTTCGAGGATACGTTGGTTGTGACGACGATGGACAGCGGCAGCGCGGGGACGATGGAGCGGTCGCTTCGCCCGATCACGACGGGCCAAGGGCGCCCGTTATGGGAGTTGGTGGTCACGTATCGGCGGCAGCCGAACACCGTCGCTAGCGTCGACTCGCTACACCTCGATCCGGCAACGTCCTACCCGGTCAGCGAGCGACGTCACAACCGGCGGGGACTGACCCACCTCACGTACGATGGCGCGCACGTGTACGGCGTCGCTGACTCGGGCGCGACAATGCGTGCCGTCGACACGACGTTCGACACCGCGCCATTTGCGGCCGCGCAGTTGGATGTGGTCATGAGGGCGCTGCCGCTCGCGCCGGGATTCTCGACCACGGTGCCGGTGTACTACCCTCTCCATGGGGGCCTCATTGCCCGGACCACCGTGCGCGTGGTCGACACCGATTCCGCGGCCTGGACGATCGAGGCATCCAACGGTCCGGGCACCGCGCAACGATTCCGCGTCGCGCGGCCGTCTCGCCTGTTGATCGACATCCGCGACGTGTCGGACTCATTGCACGGGACGTCGTACGTGCGTCGCTGATCTACCACAAATGGTGAGGCGCTGGTGATATAATCTCGCCAGACGATCGCGGCCGCGCAACGTCGCTTGCCCATCGTTCTCTCGAGGCGACCCCATGCGTCGAATGCGGATCCTGTTCGTGATCATCGGTGGCGTTCTCCTGGTCAACGTCATCAGGACGCAACCGGGTTGGCGCTCGTTCGTCGCCGCACACACCGAGTCCAATGATCCCGCACCGGCGCGGGCGACGAGCGATACGCTCGTACCGCCGCTCTATCCCCTGGTCATCAAAGCCATCAACTCGTTGGACGGTTATGTCCAAACGAGCTACGACGACTACGTCGGCGGGTTCAATGTCAAAACCGGTAATCCCACCTCGAACCGGCCGAGCGTGATCTCCGTGGCTCGCACCGAGTGGCCGCAATTGACGGCCATCGACTCGGCGGTCCGCGCCTCGCACAGCGGCAGCGCGCTGGATACCCTGGCGAGACAGTATTCGGCGAGCGGAGATTCGGTCATCAGACTGACGAAAGACGCGCACTTCTATTACGACCAACAATTGTACAAAGACGACAACGACGCCAAAGGTCACGCCATGCACGCGCCGCTCCTCGCGGCCTACCATACCTTCTTCGTCCGTAGTGAAGCGCTGCACGACGAGGTCGCGCGGATCCGCGTTCGCATGCACGCGGGCCGCCTGGCGGCGTTCAAGTCCCATGGATCGATGCTGGCCTACGGGTTACTCCTCAATCTCGGGCAAAGTCGCGCCGCGCTCCAGTTCATTGAGCACGATGCCAAGGCCCGCGACGTGCGGCACGTGAACCTCGACACGCTCGGCCAGTTCGTCGCCCAACTGGATAGTAGCCTGCAATCCGTGAAGGCCCTGGCCGCGGATTCCGGGCGCGCCGCGCGAGAGGTGTCGAACCCCTACATGCTGTCCAGGCACATCGAGCTCATGGAGAGCTTCGTCAAGGCGAACCGCTACCTCTATCACTCGCTGCGGGACAATACGCCGCTCAACCAGTACCAATTTGAGCTGGGGACGAGGACCGAGTGGGATCTCCACGAGATGTTCAACACGCTCGTCAACAATTACAACTCACTGACCGGCTGACCGAGGACATCGATCATGGCTGTCAATATCGGCAAGGTTGCACTGCACGAATCTGCTGCGACCGGCAAGGGGCAACACCGAGGTGCGGGCGCGGGAACGATCGTGGTCATCCGTCCGGTCGACAGCATCAGCCCGCAACTTCGAGCGGCGCTGCACGGCAACCAATTGCTGCCGGCGGTCCAAGCGCAGCTCGTGCCCGCGGTCCAGCACGAGCTTCTGCCGGCCGTGCAGTCTCGCCTGTTGCCAGCGGTTCAGTCTCCGGCAGGACCGGGCGACACGGTTGTCCTGCGGAACGTGCGGATCGTGAGCATCGCGCCGGCGCCGGCGTGGGCCGGCGGATCCCCAACGGAACAGGTCACGTTCGAATATGGCGCGCTGACCGTCACGTACGTGCGTCGCTGATCTACCACCACGACGGCTCGAGAGCCGGCGCCGCACCGAAGGTGACCTGCTGTAGCATCGGGTTGTTCAAGCCGGGAAACGTGTAGTTGGGCTCGTTCGAGGGTGTACAACCTTGTGACGACGGAATATTCGCCGACATGATCCCCTCGTTCGGCGGCAAGGTGAGATCGTCCGAGATGAGCGTCATCCCGCCGGGTGATCCGCTGACCGCTCCGGCACGCGGGTTGTCTGGCGGCCCCCCATTGTTGAGGTATGCGGAGATGTAGTACCACGACTGACTCGCGATCGAGGCGTCCAGGAACAGATAGACAAAGGGCAGGATCGTAATCGCGACCGGCGCCCACAGCTCGATCGCCACCAGGGCCTTGGTCACCGGCATGCCGGTAAACTGGTACGTTGGCCGCCCGCGTTCGACGAAATACGCCAGCACATCGGCATAGTCGCCGCCGAGCGGCAGAAACGGTCCGACCAACGGCGGTGGGACGGGCTTGAGGCCATGCACCTTCACGGGGCCGTTGGGGTTGATCAGCTTATTCGGAGGGAGCGCCATGGCGTAGGTCCAGGAGTGAGTGTGGGTACAAGCATACGCCGGCACCTCACTACTGGTGAGTCACGCCTCCCATGTTAGCCGGATGAGCGACTATCAAGAGCAGTGGAGACAGTACCGGCGACGCAGGATGGAATTTTTTCTGGTCTTTGCCGGCTACGTGCCGTTCTGCCTCGCCGTTGCCACGGTGTCGATCGGGATGTTCCAAACATTCATCCCGGCATTCGTCGCCGCGGTATTGTGGATGGGCCTATTTGTATATGTCGGATGTCGCGTCACGCTCTGGCGATGTCCGCGCTGCGGGGAATGCTTTTCAGGATCGTGGTGGTACAATACCGGCTTCCTGGCGCGGCAGTGCGTTCACTGCGGATTACAAAAGTATGGAAATTGACCAACAGGACGGAACCGTTCGCCTCGCCAACGGCCTGGCGATCACCGCGAGCCTCACCCAAGATGCATTTCGGGCAGACCCCGCCTCTCGGACCGTCACGAGACTGGATCGCGGAGCCCCGCCGTGGATCACCTACCGTTTGCCCGGGGGCACGATTGATGGCCGAGCGATATCAGTCGGCCTGTGCTTCCAGGCTCAGGTGATCATGTCGGTCGACATCAATGTCAATTTGTATGGGCCTGGCGCGAAGACCTGGGACTCGTATTCGGACAAGATCGAAGCCGCAGCCAAGGATTTTCACGACCGCCTGCTCCAGCATTTATTCTCGAAGCACGAGCCGAGCGACACGTTTCACGTCGCCCAACTGTCCGACGACGTGGCCTTACTCGCGCACTCGACCGACTGGCCCTTCTCGTGGGGAGCGGTCAGTTCCTATCACGATCCGAGAAGCCTCGGCACGATGATAACGGTGTCCTATCGCAATCAACCCGCTGTCGAGCACCCAGTCGAATTGAGCGCGGTTGTCGGAGCGGCGGCCGCCGATGAGCGCTTCGCGTCCGGATTCGAAGCCGCGAAACTCGAGCTCGCGCGCGGGAACACGACCGGTGCGATTCGGCTGGTGCGAGAGACGAGCGGCATGGGTCTCCAACAGGCGAAGGAACTGGTGGCCTCGTGGGAGAAGCCGCTCTGAGGACAGGTTACCGATGCTTGAGCCGGATACCCATCGCCAGATACGATCCGACCAGCGACAGGACTACGAGCAGCGAAAACCAGACGTGGCGGTTCCACCACGTGTGGAACCCGGGATAGCGTGCCTTGAGCGCAGCGCGCGCGCCACCCGCCATGATGGAAATTCCCGCCGGCCAGAGCAACGGTCCCTGCGTGGAATCAGACCCGTAGGGCGCCAGAACCCAGTGGCGCAAAAACACGTATCCCACAGCGGTCCACAGGAGCCCCACGATCAGCGCAAACTTGGCTCCTCCGTACGGATCTTTCGCTTCCGAGCTCGCTAACTCGACGGGCTCGTTGCGGTCCTGACCCAGGTGAACCGCTTCCTCGAGAATGGTCATGAGCGGCCGGCCGTTGGCGATGAAGTAGTTGCGCACATTGCGGGCGGCGTGATGCACCGGAAGCAGGCTATCGTCGCGGCGGCGGAGGTAGGACAGGCTCCAGACGACGCGATCCGGAGTCAGCGCGGCCAGTCGGGCGTCGATCTCTTGGAGCTCGCGCTGCGCGGCGGGAGCTTCGGAAGCGTTAATCGCGACCGTCGACCATTTCGGATGGTCCGAGGTCGTATGTCTGGCCGCCGACGCGGAGCACGCTGGTCATCGTCGCCTCAGATCCGAGCCAGAATCCATTTCGTCTGGCGAGCCCTCCGCCACTTTTTCCGGTAGAACTTGAAGTAGAGAGTGACCCAGCCGAATCCGGCGAGCCCTATCGCGACTGGCGCCGCTAACGAAAGCGGAAACCCGTCCGGCGTGTACAGGTACGCGAGGATCGGTACCACGGACACGAAGCCGAACCCGATCCAGGCAATGACGCGCATGACCGCATTTTGCTTGATCTCGTCGAGCACCAAGTGATCGCCATTTTCCAACGTCGGTTCCATCTCACGCAGGAGTCGCGGCAGCGCTTCCGAGGGCACGTGCTTGTCGCGCCACAGGGCGGAGAGACTTTCAGGCAGCAAGCGCTCGACTCCGTCGAGATTGGAACGAATACCGCGCACGTAATCGACTCGCGGTTTGAAATCCGCCCGAATCGTCGATCCGCTGATTGCCACCGTATAGTCTTCGACCGTAAACGGTGCGGGGCGGTTCTGGTTCCAGGGGTCAGGCGCCGTGAACGCCGCTTCCGTCTTGACGTGATACCGCTGAAGGTAAAAAAGGGCCACCGCTACCTCGGCGTTCGCGATGGTTGTCGCGTCGCCCTCGGTCGCGGTACCACCGCGCGGGCGTTACCCCAGCGCCAGCCGGTTGACCGAACACCTGCGCCGGGGTGCCGATGGGGCTCGTATTGTTCGGGATACCAAGCTGCTGGTTGGCATCCTGTCCGGTGCAGTACGCGATCGACGTCGACGACACGACAAAGCACGTAAACGCGCCCCCGTTACTCGCCGTCGCGATCGACCCGACAGTGGCGCCGGGTGTCCCTTGAGGAGACGTTGGCCCGGCGCCACTGCCACCCACCGTCCCGTCGCCGATCTGGCCAAAGGCATTGTTGCCCCAGCAGTACGCGCCCGAGGTACCGAACCCGCAGACGGTCGTCGATCCGACGCTGATCGCGGTCAGCGTGAGCGACGGGATCTGATTGGGGATGCTGTCTGGGATTGTCGATCCAGAACCGAGACCCAATTGGCCGTCAATGTTGTCGCCCCAGCACCAGACGCCGCCATTCACGTCGATCGCGCAGGTGGTCCATTGACCGGCGCTGATGGCCTTCGCGTTCACCGGCGCGAGCGCACCCAGGGTGACGCTCTGTGCGAATCCCGTCCCCGTCGTGCTGGTGTGTCCGTCGCCGAGCTCTCCGTATGTGTTATCGCCCCAGCAGAGGATCGATCCGTTCGTCGTGCTGGTGAGGGCGCACGTATGGTTGTAGCCGGCGCTGACGTAGGCGTAGCTGTTGCCATTGATGGCCGGAGTCGTATGCGCCGTGGCGTCGACCGTGCCGATGCCGAGCTGGCCGGAAGTGTTGTCACCCCAGCAGGCGATGTAGTTCTGTGGCCCGGTGCTTTCGATGCCGCACGTGTGCATCCAACCGGCGGAGATCTGCGAGAACGTTGTCGTGGTAATCGCCGTGGGTGACGTGACGGGGCTCGTCGTCGAGCCGATCCCGAGCTGCCCGCGGTCGTTCTTACCCCAGCAGTAGGCCTTGCCACCGGTGATCAGCGCGCAGACATGGTACTGCCCCGCGACCACGTCGAGCACCGACTGCCCGGTGGTCGTCGGAACAGGTACGTACGTGGGCAGATACGATCCGGAGCCCGTCGTCCCGATCCCGATCTCGCCGTAGCTGTTGTCGCCCCAGCAGAAGACCGTCCCGCCCGTCGTCAGTCCGCAGGCAAAAGCCGCCCCGGTGGCGATCTTGGTGAACGTCACCGCGGACGTGAGGTTGATGGTCAGCGTCTGCGGACTGTTGCTGGCATTGGTCGCCGACACCGACGTGGTCGCGGAGAAGGTGCCGAGGGGTAGGGCCGTTGTGTTCGGCTGGGCAGTGAGCGTTGTTCCGCTGAGGCCAAGCGTCAGCCAGTTGGACGCGCCCGAGCCATAGACCACGGCGCCATTGGCGATGGTGCCAAGGGAACCGCTGCCCGTGTTGATCACGGTCGTCGTCTGTGCGGCGGCGGGGGTGGTGCCGTTCCCGTACTGGTTGAACGCGATCGGATTGGCGCTGAAGCCCATCAATGGGCCGCCACTCAAGTCGAGCTGCACCGCAATGGTCTGCGGTGACACGCCAGCGACCGAGGAGGACACGGTGAGTTGCGCCGAGTAGGTCCCACCCGCGAGCGCGCCCGGCGTGACGGTGACCGAGAGTGTCGCCGGCGCGGTCGTCGTGTTGAGCGAGGTCGACACCCAGCCTGTCGCGCCGGCGCCGTATTGTGTGCTCACCGATAGTCCGCTGAGCGTGCCGGTGCCGGCGTTGGTGATGGCGACAGTTTTTGTCTTCGGACCGGCGCCCTGCGTTGCGGTGTCGACGACGGCGGTCGGCGACACCGAAATGATGGCGCCGGAGCTGATCGTGTATGTCACGTTCAGCGATGCCGACGCCCCACCAGCGCCCGTGACGACCACGGTGGCCGAATACTGGCCATCGGCTAGCGAGGTCGTCGTCGGCACGATATCGAGTGTTGCCGGCGTGGTGACGCCGGCCGTCTGCGCCGTCACTGATCGCCGCGCCGCGCGGGCGCCGAGCTGGAGGCCCGGGGGCAATGGGTGGACGCGTGAGCCGAACGCCGAGTCGCTGACATTGGCGGCAAGCCAGCCGGTTGTTTGGCCGACGTACGTGATCGCGGCGGTCAGTCCCGATACCGGCGTGGTGTCGGTCGAGGTGACGGAGATGAAGGCGTTGGCCGGCAGGATGCCGGCGTTCGGCGCCGAGAATGTGACGATTTCCGAGCCCAGGAAGAGGCCACTGGCGGCCGTGACCGTGATGACGGACGTTCCGAGCTGCCCTCCGGCCGATGCCGTGACCTGCGTCGTGCCGACTTTGACACCGGTCACATTGCCGATGGAATCGACGCGCGCGATCGTCGAGTCGGCGCTCGCCCACACGACGGTGTGTCCAGGCAGCACAGTGCCGTTCACATCCCTCACAGTATCGGTCAGTTGGACCTGCGACCCAACGCTTACCGTGGCAGTGGCCGGCGCGACGACGACCGATCCGATAGCGGACACGGTGATCGTCGGCGTGACGTTGATCACCTGTCCAGGAACCGCGATGACGGCCGGCAGCGTCACGCTGTCGACGACTGTTCCGTTCTGCACCAGCGCCACGCTGATGATCAGCGCGCAGTCGTCCCCGCCGCTGACACGGCGCGGATCGTCGAGGCAGCGCGTCAGATCGATCGTCAACGGCAGGCTCGTCGTGCCACTGGCCGTGGAGAGCGTTTTGTCGACGAGGACGACCTGCGTTGGTCCTTGATCGAGATAGAAGATCGAGATGTGGAGTTGCGATGCGGTCGTCGTGACGACCTGCGCGTTGATCGCCAGCCGCACGTCGTTGGCGTTGCCGTCGGTCGGCGAGCGTCCCTTGAGGCACGCGAACAGCAATGCCAATGCAGCCAACGCGGCCGGTGCGCGCCACTGACGCCAAGTGCGTATCGCTGCCTTCGCCCAATTCAGAGTCCGGTGTTTCACACCCCCTCCCCGAAGGCAGCGGTGCGGCAATGTATGGTACGACCGTTGGCCGGTCCAGCCAAAGAGTATGGCGAAGGGGGCTCACCAGGCATATCGTCTTGAATCTCGCGATGATACGCCCACGTCCTCTGAAATTCCCACGTTGGCCGTGGGTCGCGCCCCTCCTGCGCGACGCGCAGTTCTGGATACCGGTCATCGTGCTCGTGGCGGGCGTGCTCGTGCTGGAATGGGTTCGCTGAGCGCGGGCGAGACCGCACGCCGGCATCGACTGCAAATCGTCGGCGTCCTCTCGGGGCTCACGGCTGGCGCGTGGCTCGGTGCCGCGGAGGCGCCGACCAAATTGGTCATCGCGGGATTGAGCCCGATCCTGGTCTCCTTCTGCATGGTCATCGGCGTGTTCCTGGCGCGCTGGAGCGCGCCGGCGCTCGTGCGCGGTCTCGGCGCCGTCGGCGACGATGCGCGGCGCGCTCCGCACCTCATCGTCTGGGGCGTGCTCGCCGGGTGCCTGTGGGCCGTGGCGAACACGTTGACGGTGTACGCGATCCGCGATGTCGGGTTGAGCATCGCGTTCCCCCTCTGGAACACGAACGGCGTCATTGGGATGCTCTGGGGTGTGCTCTTCTTTGGCGAGCTCCGAAGCGCACGGCGCGCGCGCCAAATCACCGTCGTTGCCGGCGTGCTCGTCCTCTTCGTCGCCGCGCTCCTCATTGCTGAAGCATCCGCCGCCCAAGCGCCGCGCCGCGATGTCGCGCATGGCATCGCCGCGGCCCTCGCGGCGGGCGTCCTGTGGGGCACGATGTACATCCCGTACCGCAAGGCGTACCTCACCGGCATGAACCCGCTGTCGTTTCTCACATTCTTCACGATCGGCGAAGTCGTCACCATGTCCGTGCTCGCGCTGGGCGAGAGTGGGGGCGTCGTGCCGCTCTGGCACGCGCTCACCGCGGCACGATCCGCGCTCTTCTGGCTTTTGCTCGGCGGATTCGTGTGGGTCCTGGGCGACCTCGCGCAGCAATATGCGGTGAAATACATCGGGATCAGTCGCGGCATTCCCCTGTCGAACACGAATCAGCTGTGGGGATTGTTGTGGGGCGTCCTCGTATTCGGCGAATTGCGCGGGACGTTCCGTCACCGTGCGCCTCATGGTCATTGGAGGATCAGTGCTCATGCTGCTCGCCGCGGGCGCGATCGCGTCCGCGTCCGCGGACGAGCGCGAGCACGACCGGTGGGACGCCGCCGCCGCGCGCGAGACCGCCCGGTATGGCGTCGGCGCCGAGCTCACCGCGGGTCGCCAACGACGCACCTGGGTAGACTGGGCGATCGTCGCGTTGGCCACGGGCACGTTCATCGCGTTCGCGTCGTTCGCGCGGGTCCCGCGACTTGCCATCCATGTCGAGTGGCTCGTCGTACTCGTCGCAGTCTCTCTCTCGCTGCTGGTGGTCTGGGCCTCGACGCTTGGGCGAGCCACGCGGTGAGGCCCGACTATTAGGTTCCGCCATGGCCACTCCGAGCAACAGACCGGGAACACCTGTCAGTGTGTCACGTCCGCTGGGAGCCTTTTGGATCACCAACGGGGCGGCCTGGCAGTCGTTGGCGCTCACGACCTTGGACTTACCATGCGGATTTACCGACCTCGCATCCGCAAAGGCGTACTACACTGCTGTCACGGCTGGGCGGGGATTTACCGGTCTCGATGCGATGTCGTGGATATCGAAAGCCGACGCGGTCCTCGCGATAGGGCTGTCGCTTAAACCCACGACCCCAATAAAGACCAACACAGAGTTCGTGCTCTACTGCAACGTCAACTCCGTGTCGAAGGCCGCGCACTGCTTCTCGCAACTCGGCCAGCCGTACACACACGTCCAACCGATCGTGTCGGTCGCCTCGTGTAAGGCAAACGGGGTGTCGTATGTCGCTATGGCGCCGTGGGGGACCTCGTCAGGCGCCCCGGGCGCGCCCGTCTTGAACAACTGCTGCATGATCGTTGGTTGGACCAAAGCGCCGCACGGCACGTTGACTCCGACCTGACCTGGATGAGCCGCCGGGGTGCGCCGGCTCGGCCACCGTCTCCAGCAATCCGGTCGCCGTGTCGTACACCATCCCCGAAACCGTGATGCGCGGCGAAATCTGGGGCGCGGTGAGAATCGTTCGCACATCAGAGCGAACCGTCTCGGCCGGCACAGTCGCCGGGAGACGCGCGAGCACGTCTTCGTCATAGCCTGAGCGCTGCGCGAAGCCATGACGGAGCGCTGGATCCTCGAGCAGTCGGCTCCCGCAGTCCGTATGGTGGATGACGACGGCTTCGAAGTAGGGCCCCTCCGGCGCCTTGGTCTCCACGAGGTAGCCAATGTACGAGAGGTCCTGGATCACGGCGTCCGTGGCGCGGCCGCCCACCGTCCGGGCGACGATGGCGTCGGCGAACCGCAGCCCAAGAAACTCCGCGGGGTCGGTCCGCGGATCGATGCACGTGATGATGTACAGTCCCTTGAAGGGGAGGAACGGCAGGCGCGGAGTGTTCCGCCATGTCCCAGTCGCGGCGAACGCCTTATTGCGCTCCAGCAACGGCGTGATGTTCGACATGCCGTACGTTAGACTGGCGCGCTCGCATCACGGAGCGCTTTTCCAGACAACGAGCCCACGATTTCTGCCAACTAGCGGATCCCGCGCCGGCCGAACAATTCGCGGTACTGTCCCGGCGTGGTTCGCAGCCGTCGCGCGAATACGCGACGCAGCACCTCTGCACTGGTGAACCTGCTGGCGGCGGCGACTTCGGAGAGGCTCCGCGACGTTGACTCCAGCTGACGGCGCGCCGCCTCGAGGCGCAGATCTTCGATGTGTCTCGCCGGCGTCTTGCCGACCTCCTGTCGGAACAGCCGGGCGAAATTGCGTGGACTCATCGCGGCTCGGCGCGCGAGCTGGGCGATCGTGAGGTTGCGCCGAAGATTGTCCGGGAGCCAGGCCAACAGCTCGCCGAGCGGGCGGCTCTCGGCGGTTTGCGCCGCGAGCGTGGCGCTGAACTGCGACTGCCCACCAGGGCGCCGCAAGAAGACCACCATCATCCGCGCGACCTGGAGCGCGACCGCGCGGCCCAGATCGTCCTCGACCAAGGCCAGGCTCAGATCGATGCCAGCGGTTACTCCCGCTGACGTGTAGCAGTTGCCGTCACGGACGTAGATGGGATTGGGGTCGACCGTGACGCGAGGGTAATCGCGGGCGAGTTGGCCACACCAGTTCCAATGCGTCGTCGCGCGCCTCCCGTCCAACAACCCAGCGTCTGCCAGCGCCAGCGCACCGGTACAGACCGAGCCAAAGCGTCGCGCGCCGCGGCTCGCGAGTCTCAGCCAATCAAGAAATCCTCGCTCATACCGCATCTCGCTCGCGCCGGTGCCGCCCGCGATGAGCAGGGTATCGATCGGGCCGCTGTACTCCCGGTACGTTTGATCCGCGTGGACTGGCGAGATGATCTCGCTCGCGACTATGCGATCCTGACCACCCGAGATGATCGAGACCTGATATGCCGGCTCGCCGCCGTGCTGACGGTTGGCATCGCCGAATACTTCCGCCGGACCGAACACATCTAATATTCGTACTGGAGGAACCGCCACGAGTACGATGTGACGTTGTCTGCCCATCGCTCAACCTATCACATGACTGAAGCCGTTCGCGACCATTACCAGGCTGGGATCCAGCTCGCCAAGCTCACCCACGCCATTGATGCGATTGAGCCGCCGCTGACGGCGGAGAAACTGGCGGCGTTCGATCAGTTCCATGTGGGCGGTCTGGCGGCGACAGCGGAACTGGCGAAGCGCGCGCGCATCGCGGGCGACATGCATGTGCTCGATGCCGGATCCGGCCTCGGCGGTCCGTCGCGCTTTCTCGCCGAGACCATCGGCTGTCGCGTTACTGGAGTAGATCTGACTCCAGCCTATGTGGCTGTGGCCACCCTGCTAGCGGACCGCGCCGGCCTCAGCGACAAGGTGAGTTACCGCGTCGGCAACATCGTCGAGTTGCCATTTGAAGACGGTAGCTTCGATGTCGTCTGGAGCCAGCATGTGGTCATGAACATCCCGGACAGGGTTCCGCTCTATCGCGAGCTTCGGCGCGTCTTGAAAACGGGTGGGACATTCGCCTTTTACGATCCGTACCTGCCCGACACGGGTGACCTACCAGTGTATCCCGTGCCCTGGGCCGAGACGCCCGCATCGAGCACACTGCTGACCAAGCAGATGACCGTCACCGCATTGGAGGATACGGGCTTTCGCATGCTGGCCTTCGATGACATCACGCCGGCAGGCGTGGAGTGGATTGCGCGGCAGCAAGAGCAGATGAGACAGGTCAACGCGCTCACACTCGGAACGGTCATGGGTGAGCGCATGCGCGAGATGGCGGCGAATCTTGGCCGTAACCTGGCGGAGGGACGCGTGCGACTCGTCATGGGCACGTGCCAAGCGGTATGAAGCGTTCGCTCCTGGATGGCGCTCTATTGCACGACGATGACGCCGGTCATGCCATCGTGAATGGCGCAATGATACGCGTACGTTCCCGGCACGGTGAGCACCCGGCTCGAGTCCCCGCTTGTGAAGCCGGTGTCGCCGCCCCCGATGTTCGCCACGGCGGTTGGCGTGGCGTCCCAGACCACGTTGTGCGGGACAGAATGCCACGCGAACTGCACGGTGTCGCCCGCCGCAACGGTATCCGGCGTCGGCTCGAACACGAGCGAGGGGTCGGCGTCGATGACCACGGAGTGGACACCGGCGCCCGGCGCCGTGCTGCTCCCACACGCCGCGGCGGCGACGGTGCTCGCGATGATCGTCAGGCAAAGCAGCGGTCGCATGACTTGCATGAGTTAATATGCTACACCGGGGGAATATTGCCAGATCTGCTATGGTGACGAGCGAACAACAGCTGCTCGAGCTGTTCGAGTCCTGCGGATTCGATTTCACGGCGATAGTCCGCGATATCGCGACACGGTTTCCCCAAGAGTTCGATTGGGGCGTGCCGTCGTCGGTCGTGCTGCCCTTTCAATTGACGCAGCCTTTCGCCGGGTTCGGGCCCATCTGGAAGGTGCCCGTGAGTCGAGAGGTCGACTTCGACCTGCCGCCCGCGACGTACTTCCACGAGTTCCATCCGACCGACGACATGAAAACGAATTTCGATCGGGCGGTGGGCCAGTTGACGCCGGTCCTTGGTGCGGGTCAGGTGACGTCGGCCAGCAATGCGTTCGAGCGCACCTGGCGGATCGGACTCTTCACGATTCGCGTGATCGCATGGCCCAAAGAAAAGAATGCAATGTATAGCAACGCGTACGAGGGACACAACCCGTACCTGTGGATCGACGCCAAGATCTACGTGCGGCCGGACTTTCCGTTCGCTCATCCGACCGAGGATGCCGCCCAGCCTCTGCACGAGCTGTTCACCTCGGCACCCGGGCGCACACTGGTTTGCGCATCCCCCGTATACACCCGGAGAAATCGCGTTTCAGGGGCTCCAGACACCGTCGTGGTAGGAACACGCGACGACGCCTTGATCATCCGTGCCGAGGATCGAAGCGTACGCATCCCCCTCGGAGAGATACAACAGGTGGTCCTCACGCGGCTCACGCCAGCACAATTCTCCGGATCGTCGTCGCTTTCGCTGAAGGCCCTGTTCCTGGGCCGACATCAAGTGAGCGTGGCGATCGCCAACGGTGACAAGACGGATTCGCTCGATCGCGTCGCTCCGATCCTCGCGGCCGCCGTCGCGAAGCCCTTAACCGTTCAGGAGTACCCGGACGTCAAATAGGTAGGGACGGTGTGTCCCCGTCGAGTTTCACTCCAGCGTGTGACGCGTCTCCTTCGTGACTGCCGTTTTATTCTGACTTTCACGCGGAGCAGCATCCGTCATGACCCACTCGCGTTGGACATTAGCAACCGCGCTACTTCTCCTCGCCGCGTGCAGCAGCAGCACGAGCCCAAAGGGGCAATCACCGGCGCAGGTCGCGGCGTATTATGACGCGCTCGCCGGCACACACTTCGCCGCCGGTACCGGCGCCGACAGCCTCGACGCAGAGTTCATTAGCGTGCTGAACGGCCCGATCGCCTATGGGCAGCTGCCGACCAAGATCAGCGTGAGCGCCAGCGGCGTCGCCCAGACCTGGTACGCAAACGCGGCGATCTTCGTCGACTCCGCGCAATCGGATTCGGAGATCTTCATCTCAATGTGGGCGGACACGGTCGTGTCATCGTTCATGCTCGCCGAAGCGATCAACAACACCTTGCCGGGACTGGAGGCGGGGGTCTTCTATCTCGCCACGGGCCCTGGCAGCAGCGCCGACTCCTCGACCGTCACCGTCGCTCCGGCCGTCAAGTCCTCGTCGTGCGCGACGAACATTTCGATCACGCACGTCTACTCGTTCGCTCCGACCTACGATCCAGCCAACACCACCTGCACGCCGGCCAGCGCCACCATCGCCGGTCACTTGCACTTCCAGGCCGCGGCCGGGATCGCGACGCAGTATCAGGATATCGACCTGACCTCGACGGCGATCAGCGCGGTGCGCCTGCAGGCGACGCACGGCGCCACATTCTCCCGCGTGCGCGCGCTGCCGCACGGTACGATTCGCCTCAACTAAACAGACGCCCGTAATTTGCGCGAATGTCCTCTCGCCACGGCGGCGGGGGGACATTCGCGTACCAAGCCAGTACACTTCGATGCATGGCGATCGACATCGAAGACCTGGAGACGCCGGTGCCGGTGGTCGACATGGACCGGCTCGAGCGCAACCTCGCGCGGACCGCGGCGTATGCGAAGCAGCATGAGCTGGTGCTCAGACCGCATGTCAAGACGCACAAATCGCCGTTCATCGCCGAGCAGCAGATCCGGTCGGGCGCGCGAGGGCTGACGTGCGCGACGCCGCGCGAGATCGAGGTGATGAGCGCGGCGAGTGACGACCTGTTGCTGGCGTATCCCGCGCTCGGCCGGTCGAAGCTCGATCGGCTCATGACCGTCGCGCGGCACGCGCGCCTGACCGTGGCGCTCGATTCGGTCGAGGCGGTCCAGCAGCTCGGCGAGGCGGCAACGGCGGCTGGGCGTGATGTCGCCGTGTATGTCGAGCTCGATCTCGGCATGCATCGCGTTGGTGTACAGAGCGCGGCCGACGCGATCGGCGTCATTCGGGCGATCGGTCGGCATCCCTCGCTCCGCTACGGCGGCATCACGTTCTACGCCGGGCATATCCGCGATCGGGTGAGCGATCAGCACACAAAACTCGACCGGCTGAATCGGGATGTCGATGCCGCGGTCGGCGAGCTCACGAAGGCCGGGTTGACGCCACCCGTGGTGAGTGGCGGATCCACACCGACCATCTGGCAGACGCACGAGATCGCGCATCTCACCGAAATGCGGCCCGGCACGTACGTCTACAATGATCGCGGTACGTCGGAGATCGGCGCGTGCACCGAGGACGATTGCGCGTTGACCGTCCTCGCCACGGTCGTCAGCACGGCCGTGCCCGGGCAGGCCGTCGTCGACGCGGGTTGCAAGGCGCTCGGGCGCGAGCCCGTGCGCGGCGTGCCTGGCGAAGGATTCGCGAGTGTGCTCGGCAAGCCCCAGGTACTCGTCGTGAGCATGTCAGAGGAGCACGGCGTCCTCGACCTCGCGAACACATCGTGGCGTCCGCGCGTCGGGGAGCGCGTGCGCATCGTGCCGAACCACGTCTGTATCGTCGTGCATCTCCACGAGGCGATCGTCGGCCTCCGCGGCGACGTCGTCGAAACGCACTGGCCGGTCGCGGCGCGAGGTCGGAGCGCGGCGCCCGTCGCGTGATCGGCGTCGACTGGGGAACAAGTCATGTGCGGGCGTATCGCCTGACCGACGATGCCACCGGCACGATCGTCGCTCAGCGGGACTCCGGTGATGGCGTCCTCACGGTCGAACCCGGACGCTTCCCCCAGGTCCTGGGCGACCTCGTGAGGTCGTGGATCGCCGACGGAGAACGGCGCATCCTCCTCTCTGGCACCGTCGGCAGTCGCAACGGATGGCGGGAGACGCGACCGGTCCAGTGTCCCGTGCGGCTGGCGGATCTCGCCCGGGCAGTGGAACCCGTCCCGTTTGACGAGGCGTGCGTCCGGATCGTGCCCGGCGTCGCCGGCGTGGATGCCGCTGGGGTGCCGGAGGTGATGCGAGGCGAAGAGGTCGAGATCGTCGGTGCCCGTATCGATGCCGGGTGCGTCTGCCTGCCAGGGTCGCATAGCAAGTGGGTCCGCGTCCAGGACGGGGCCATTATCTCATATTCGACCTATCTCACCGGTGAAGCGTACGCCGCGCTCCGCGCGCATACACTCCTGGCGAAGCTCATGGGGCCCGAACCACCCGTCGCGGGTCCCGCGTTCGACGCCGGCGTGAGCCGGTCAGCTGAGGACGGAGGGGTGCTGCATCACCTGTTCGGCGTGCGCACGCTCGGGCTGGCTGGACGCATCACACCAGCGGAGTCCCAGTCGTATCTCTCCGGGTTGCTGATCGGTCACGAGATACGGAGTGCACTCGCGCCGAGCGCTGCGGTGACCGTAGTCGGCGCTCCGGCGCTCGTCGCGCTCTACGTGCGCGCGATCGACGCGTGCGGTGGACGCGCGACGCCGGGACCCGAGCAGGCCGCGGCACGTGGGTTGGCGATGATCGGGTCACAGGTCGCATGGACGGACTGACCTCCTGGCTGGAGCGGTGTCCGCTCGTCGCGATTCTGCGCGGAGTCACGCCCGATGAGGTCGAGGCGATAGGGGATGCGCTGGTCGGCGCCGGCATTGCGATCATCGAGGTGCCGCTCAACTCTCCGCGGCCCATCGAGAGCATCGAGCGCCTCGCACGCCGCTTCGCGGAACGCGTGCTGGTCGGCGCCGGGACGGTCATGCGGACCAATGATGTGGCAGACGTCGCGAGCGCCGGCGGTCGGCTCATCGTGACGCCGCACGCCGCGACGGACGTCGTTCGGGCGGCGAAGACGGCCGGATTGCTCGCGATGCCGGGGTTCTTTACGGTGACGGAAGCGTTTGCCCTGATCAACGCGGGGGCAGATGCCCTCAAGCTATTTCCGGCCGAGGCGACGAGTCCCGCCGCGCTTGGCGCCATGCGGGCCGTGTTGCCGAAAGGGACGCTCGTGCTGCCGATGGGCGGCATCGACGCCGCAGCTTTTTCGCCGTGGGTCAGAGCCGGCGCAAATGGGTTCGGGATCGGGTCGGCCATCTACAAGCCGGGCGACAGCGCCGCAACGGTCGCCGAGAAAGCCAAGAAACTCATTGCGGCAATGCGAACGCTATGATCGTCCCGCCCGCGGCGGCCGCAATGTACTGGCGGCCGTTCACGGCGTAGGTCATTGGGGAGGCATGCCAGACGGCGTTCGTGTGAAAATGCCAGAGCGGGGCGCCCGTGGATGCGGACACCGCGGCCAGCGCGCCGGCATCGTCGCCGTAGAACACGACCCCGCCCGCGGTGCTCAGCACACCGCCCCAGCTGTCACCGGTCCCGATTTGCGGGATTTCCCACGCCATCTCGCCCGTCTCCGGGTTGATCGCGCGCAGCACCTTCTGGCGATGCTCGCCCGGCACACGATTCGCGCCGCCGCCATAGAATGACTGCCCCGGCGTCCACCATGCCGATGACTTGGAAAAAATGCTGCACGCCTCGAGTGCCATCACATAGTAGAGATGCGTCGACGGGTTGAACGACGTCGACATCCAGTTCGTCGCACCCTCGAGCGACGGACACGCTTTGGTGCCGAGTGGCGACGGGTCCGAGCCGGCCAGCAGTATCGGGCGGCCGTCGGCGCCGATGCCGCTCGCCCAGGTGAGCTTATGCACGAATGGGTGGCTCAACAGCAGGTGGCCCGTGGTACGGTCGAGCACATAGAAAAAGCCATTGCGATTCGCTTGCAGCAGCAACTTGCGCGAGCCGTCGTCGACCAGCATCGGCGTTTGCACCGCATCCCAGTCGTGCAGGTTGTGTGGCGTGTACTGGTAATACCACACGAGTCGCCCGGTCTTGACGTCGAGCGCGAGCACGGAGCTCGAGTACAGGTTGTCGCCCTGGCGCTCGTCGCCGTTGTAATCGGGACACGGATTCCCCGTCGGCCAGTAGACGATGCCGGCCGTCGCATCGTACGTCCCCGTCAGCCATGCCGCCCCGCACCCGTGCGCGAGGGCCCGCCCGCGCCACGTCGCGGCCGCGGGGTCGCCAGGCGACGGCACCGTCGAGAATCGCCAAACCTGGCGCCCGGTGCGCGTATCGTATGCCGCGATGAACCCCCGGTCGCCTTCGTCGCCGCCCGATGTGCCCGACAGCACGAGGTCGTTCACGACGAGTGGCGCCCCCGTCGCGCCGTAGTGCTTATGGTAGTCGGCCATCTCGACATCCCAGAGGAGCGCGCCGTTGCCGCGCGCGAGCGCGATGAGATGCGCATGGTCGGTCGTCATGAACACGCGATCGCCGAGTACCGCGACGCCGCGGTTGATCGCACCGGCCGCGTCGCCGATGACGCCGCTGGTCAACGCCCGAGCATAGTGCCAGACCGGACGTCCCGTGCGGGCATCGAGCGCATACGCTTCGTTCGCCGTCGTCACGAACATCGTGCCATCGACGACGATCGGCGTGCCCTCCAGATGCCGGGCACTGGGGATCGGAAAGAGCCAGGCGGGCGCCAAGCCATGCACGGTCGCCGTATCGATCTCGTGGAGCGGGCTGTAACGGTTGCCGCTCATGTGGCCGTTGTAGGTCGGCCAGTCTTCCGTTGCCGTGTCCGGAGCGACCGGCGACTCGTCGGCTGATCTGATCGTCTCCGGACCACGCGTTCTCGTGAGGCGACTCAGAAACGCCAGCAGGTCGCGCACCGTGTCTCGGCCCGCCGTGACCGGCGGCATGAGCGACGTTGACTCTGGTCGCTCGGCCGCGATCTCATCGCGCGAGAAGTAATGGAGCTGGCCGTTCAAGTCTTCGAGCTGCAGATCGTAGTTGCTCTCGTTCCGCGCCAATCCACGCAGCGACCCTCCGTCCCGTAGCGTGACGGAGACGACCCGGTAGCCCTCGCGCGGCGGCGAGCCCGGATGCAGCAGCGACTGCTCCAGGCGCGAGACACGGCGGCGGTCGCCGATACCCGTGAGATCCGGGCCGAGCACACCGCCCTGGCCACGAATCATGTGACAGGTCGCGCAACCGCCAGCGCCGAAATAGTACGCCGAGCCGGTGGCGACATTGCCTGTCGGTGGCTTGGCGGAAGCTGGTGAACGCAACCCTGTGATATACGCGACGACCGCATCGAGGTCGCGCGCGGGGAGCGTCGCAAACGAGGGCATGCCTGCCTCAGGTACACCATGCCGGATAAATGTCGGCAGCGGTTGCGTGAACAACGTGTCGTCGACGCCGTCGGTGATGTTCGGTCCGAGCTCGCCGCCCGCGCCGTTCGCGCCGTGGCAGCCGGCGCAGTGGGCGGCAAAGACCAATTCACCATGCTTGACGTCCTGCGCGAGCGCCGTCGTGGCGACGAGCGCGAGCAACAATATCCTCATGGCGTGAACACGAGCGTACCAAAATGCTCGGGCACGTGATTCGGGTCGCGATAGACCGTGCACGTCGGATTCCAGCAGAGGAAATGGCGCTGCGGGTCCGCGCCCTGGCCATCGATCCGATAGAGATTCATCCGCCACCGCGTGCCGGCGGCCACCGGCTGATCGCTGATCGCGCGAAGCGGGATGCGGGCCGCGGCATACCACACTCTCGCTCGACGGTCGATCCTCGCTTTCGTCTGCCAGCCCGACCGCCAGCGGTAGTCCTCCGCCGGGTGATCGAGATCGATCGCCAGGTCGATCCAGTCGCCCGTCGGCGCGATCTCGAATTCACGATAGTGGCGGATGTTCTTCCAGTCGTCGCCGAGGAAGATCTCGACCACATCGCGATCCCACAAATGGGGGCGAGGGCGGTCGTTCGTTGTCGGCAACCAGAGGTTGAGGGACTCGTACGGGGCCTTGAAGAGCAAATACAACGAGCTATCGGTCCAGAATCCGCGAATCTCTGTGGCAATCTGCGGGTATCGGATGACTCGTGCGCAGTCGCGGTCCATGCGCGTCGTCGCGACGGTGGACCAATCTTTGGGATCGTCGGACAATGCCGGCGCCGAGGCCACGTGGGGGATAGAAAGCGTTTCGGTCGAGTCGGTCGCGGCGCACGCCCCGGAGGCGATAGTCCGGTACGGCACGAAACCATGCGTCCCCGTGCGCAACCGATAGACCGATGTCGTGGCGGTGATGTAGAGCGTCCCGTAATCCGGGTCACCCCACGTGAGATTCGCGGGCTGCTCCGGCATGACGATCGTGCCCAAGTGATGGCCTTGGCTGTCCCAGACCCAGATGCCATGGGGCCCGGTGACGAACATGTTGCCGTTCGCATCGAGGCGCATGCCGTCCGGTACGCCGTCACTCGGCTCTCCGGGCTCCTTGCCGAACACCCGCCCATTGGCCAGCGTCGCATTCGGCATGAAGTCGTACTCACGAATGTTCCGTTGGCCGGTATCGCTGTCGTCCACGTAGAACGTTCTGCCGTCCGGTGAGAACGCGAGTCCGTTCGGCTGCGTCAGGTCCTTGGTCAGCAGCGTCACGTTGCCGAGCGTGTCGAGCCGATAGACACCTTGGAAAGGAATCTCCTGAGCCTGACCCTTCGGTAGGTCGAGCGTGGGATCGGTGAAGTAGAGCGCACCGTCCGGCCCGACCACCATGTCGTTCGGGCTGTTGAAGCGCTTCCCATCGTAGTGGTCGGCAAGAATGGTGTACCGACCGTCCGGCGTGACGGCGATGATCGCGCGCAGGACGCTCGCGCCGTCGATGAGCCGATGCGCGCCATCGTACGTGTTGCCATCGGGATCGCCCAAGTGGATGATCCCTTTTTTCTTGCCGTCCATCGTCACGCGATAGATCGAGTCCTGGATCTCGTCGCTCACGTAGAGGACGTTCGACGTGTCCCAGACCGGACCCTCGGTGAACCCGAATCCCGTGGCCACGGTCGAGAGCTTGGCGTCGTGCGGAACGAGTTGCCAGAAGCGGGGATCGTTGGCCTCGAGCGCGAAATGCGGCTTTGCCCCGCACCCGGTCGCGGCCGCCGCGAGGCCGATCGCCGACGCGATGCGAATCGTGCGGTCCGGCCGAATGAACAGCCAGGCCAGCGCGCCGATGACGCAGAGGGCGCCGGCGACGCCGAACGACGCTGACCAGCCGAAGCGATCGGCGATCCACGGGGTGAGCGATGCGGTTACGACGCCGCCCAGCTGTGCACCCATGTTCATGACGCCGGAGACCGCCCCGGCCGACGGTCCCGCGATGTCGGCGCTCACCGACCAGAACGCACTCTGAGCGAGATAGAGGGCGCCAACGCCGCTGGCGAGGACGAGACTGGCGAGGCCGGCGTTCGTGAGGTGCGTCCCGGCGCCGATGCACACCGCCGCGATCGCAATGCCCCCGGCGGCGACGCCGCACCGCCCGATCTTTCGGCCATAGGACCGCACCAGCGCATCGCTCACGAAACCCCCCGCGAACGATCCCGCCGCCATGGCCAGACCCGGGAGCGCCGCGAACACGGCGCTCGATTTGAAGTCGATCCCGCGGACCGTATAGAGGTAGTGAAAGAACCAGGTGAAGAAGATGTACGCCGCGTAGCCATAGCAGAAATAGCTCAGGGTGAGAAGGGCGACATTGCGATCCGTGGCGATCGACAACCAGGGGATGTGCGGCTCGGCCCGCGTCGGTGCGGGAACGTCCGATGGCGTGTCGCGCGCCAGCAGGAACCAGATGGCGCCCGCCACGAGACCCAACACTGCACACACGTAGAACGGGGCGCGCCATCCGTGTCGCACGACAATGGCCCTGACGAGGAGCGGCGCCGCCGCCGTCCCGAGGCCGACGCCCATGAAGATGATGCCGTTCGCCAGCCCGCGTTCTGCCGGCGGGATCCAGGCGGCGACAATGCGGTTCGCCGCGGGGTACATGACCGCTTCGCCAGTACCGAGCAGGAACCGGATCGAGAGCAGCGCGGGGAACGCGAAGGCCCCAACGGGAACGGATGCCGTCAGGGCAGTGAACACCGCCCACCACATGACGGCCAGCGTCAGCGTGCGCCGGGCGCCCCAGCGGTCCGCGAGACGACCGACCGGCGCTTGCAGCAGCATGTAGCCCAGGACGAACGCGCCGTACACCAATCCCAGCGCCTGGTTGTCGAGACCGTACACGCGCTCCAGCCACGTGCCGGCAATCGAGATGTTCACCCGATCGAGGTACGCGACGGTGCTCAGCACGAATAGCCATCCCACCATGACCCATCGCGCGGAAGTCGGTCGCATGATGTGTTACTATGAACCGTTCACGGGGCTCACCGCTAGACGGAGGGACAAATGACCACCCGACGCGGCTTCATCGAGAACGGCGTCGCGCTCGCCGCCGCGCTCGGCCTCAAGCTTCCCGGCGAGAAATCGCCGGCCGCGATCGACTACTACGACAAACTCGGTGTCCCGAAGATCATTAACGCGGCGGGCACTTACACGTACCTGACCGCATCGCTCATGCCGCCCGAGGTGCAGGCGGCGATCACGGTCGCGTCGAGCCACAACGTACGTTTGCGCGAGCTCCAGAGCGCGGCCGGTGCGTACCTCGCGCAGCGACTCAAGTGCGAGGCGGCGCTCGTGTCATCGGGCGCGGCCGCCGCGCTGTCACTGGGCGTCGCCGGGTGCATGACGCGCAATGCGCCGGATGGTGCGCGAGATGTCCCCGCGAGAGTGGCGAGCCTGCCCCACGAGATCATTATCCAATCGGCGCACCGGTTCGTCCACGAGCACGCGCTCGAGATGGACGGGGCGACTCTGGTCGAGGTGACGACGCTCGACGACTACGAGCGAGCGTTCTCCGATCGGACCGCACTCGCGTTCTACTTCAACGCGGCCGAGGGCGGGCAGATCTCGCGCGAGGATTGGGTGCGCGTGGCGCGAGCACACGGCGTGCCGACGTTCAACGATGCGGCCGCCGACGTGCCGCCGATCGCGAACCTGTGGAACCTGACGGGCATGGGGTTCGACCTCGTCGCGTTCTCGGGAGGCAAAGGCATGCGCGGGCCGCAAAACGCGGGACTGCTCCTCGGACGCAAGGATCTCATCGCTGCCGCCACCCTGAACAACAATCCCAACGATCGATCCGTCGGGCGCGGGATGAAGGTTGCGAAAGAGCAGATCATTGGCATGGTCGCGGCGGTCGACTGGCTCCTCGCGCAAACCGACGAAGGGATCGAGGGCGAGGCACGCAGCCGGTGCGAGCGGATTGCGGCCGCGCTCAAGGGCGTGCCCACGCTCACTACTGAGATCATCGTCCCGCCGGTGGCGAATCACGTCCCGCATCTTATGATCCGGTACGATCAGACACGGGTGGGGATCACGCCGCTGGCGGTCGCCGACGCGCTCGCCAAGGGCACGCCAGCGATCGAGCTCAATCCTGGGACCGGCCACGCGTCCGGGGCCGCCGGTCTCCACTCCGACGAGCACACGATCGTCGTCGGCCCATGGATGATGCGGGCTGGCGACGACGTGATCGTCGGCCGCAAACTCCGGGAAGTCCTCGACAACGCACTCCATACGGAGCACACGTGATTATGGAACGCAGAGAATTCGTCGCCCAAACCGCACTCGGCTCGTTAGGCATCGCCGCCACGAAACTCGAACCGGCGGCGACGATGCTCGGTAGCCACGGCTCCGCGGCGACGCGGAAAATTCTGATCGCCGGCGGCATATACAACGACGTGTGGATCAAGTACATGGCGACGCTCACCGGCAAGCCGCGTCCCCGGATCTGCTACCTGCCGACTGCTTCGGCGGACCACCCGGAGGGGATCATCCGCTTCTATGCGGATTGCTCGCAGCTCAACGTCGTGCCCTTCGTGCAGACGAGCTTCATTAGCAGCTACGACCAGAAGCAGACGTTCGCCGAAGTCTTGCTATCGATGGACGCCATTGTCTGCTCTGGCGGCAACACGCTCAACCAGCAGGTGATCTGGAAGGCGCAAGGCATCGACCAGGTGCTGCGTGATGCCTGGGACCGCGGCATTGTGCTCGGCGGCGCGAGCGCGGGGTCCCTCTGCTGGTTCGAGGAAGGCACGACGGACTCGCGCCCCAAGGAGTTGTCGATCGTGCTCGCCCTCGGCTTGCTCAAGGGGAGTCACTGTCCGCACTACGACGCCGAAGGCCCGCGCCGGCCGCTGTACATGAAGCTCATCGGCTCCGGCCAGATGAAGCCCGGGTACGCGTGCTACAACCAGGCCGGGATCTACTTCGAGGACAACGAGGTCAAACGCGTCGTCGCTTCCCACGCTGACGCGAAGGTGTTCTACGTCAGCGTGGTCAACGGACAAGTCGCGGAGAAGGAGCTACCGGCCGAGTTAATCAGTTGATTGGAACGTTGTTGAACTGAGCGACCGGCACGCCGTTCTCGTGGATCTGCAACCGCACCAGCTGCGTGGCATGGTTGTCCTGGTCCATGAACTGCCACTGGCCGGCCATCGCGATGTTCGGCACGAGTTGGCACGCACCCCAGCCGACGCAGTTGGCGAGGCTCCGCATATCGGCATTGACCCGGTTGCCGGACTGGTCGATGTAGTAGGCGCCGCCCGCGCCGTTCAACATGATGTCACCGCCGCGCTGGTTGGTCACCGTGATGTTGCAGATGATGTGCGGTGCCTGGCGCTGGCAGCCGGTCAGCTGATACTGGATTTGATAGTACACGACCGTGTTTGATGTCGTTGCCGCCGGTGCGCCAGCCGCCGCCGGCTGCGCCACTGGCTGCCCAGGTTGCGCGACGCCAGGCGCGGTGCCGGCTGCCGGCTGTCCTTGCGCGTTCTGCGTCGGCACCGCGGAGGTCAGCGTGAAGATGACCGCCGAGTTCGAAGGGACGTAGATGCGCGTGCCCGACACCGCCGTCGCCGGGCGCGGCGGAGCCTTGGGCTGATTCTTTTGCTTGTTGAACAGGTTGCCCACGGCGTTCCCCAGCGCGTCACCCGCGCCGTTCGCCGCGGTGCCGACTTTGTTCAACACGGGCATGCCGCCCGAGACGGGGGTCGCCTGGCCGTTGACGGTGAGTGACACGAGCGCCAACGAGTACGTGGCGGGATAGCCCGTGTTGGCGACGACTTTCACCACTGCCGGCGAACCGCCGGGGATATTCGTGCTCGAGCCGACCAACGCTTGCGAGACCTGCGCGTTGTACGTTGCGCCGAGGTTCAGCGTGGTCACCGAGTCGAGCATCTGAATGGTGACCTTGGTGCCGTTGGTGAGACCGGTGGCGCCGAGCAGCGAGCCGCCGATCGAGCCGTTGGATTGCTGGGCGGTCTGGGCGACGGCGGTGGCGGAGAGCAAGAGGGAAGCAACAGCGAACGACGTGCGACGCATGGCAAAGTACTCCCTGAGTACAGGACGAGAGCGGAGACGCTCACACGAATCTTTGTTTGGGGAGAATACTGGTCAACGGTGCTCACCAGCTCGCGATTCGGAGCGCGCGCGACCTGTCGCAGCTCTGTAACAGGCGTCAGTCGTTATGACTTGTTCTTCGCCTTGGGTCGGAGGCTCAGCGCGTATCGGTAGCTGCGTTCGAAGTACGGCGTGAGCGATTTCGTTTTCGCGAGAAGCGTGTCCGGAACGGCAACATATTCCGGATTGGGCGGCCACTTGGGATCCAGGCCGGCTGCGGCCACCAGGCGCTCGTAGAGCCGCAGCTTGTCCGGCGGGACCGTCACGCGACCGGGGCCACGGGCTCGAGAACAGTACCGAGAGGAGCTCGACGTTGGTGAACGCCGCAAATACGCGCTCTGGTGGCGCTGGATAGTCGCGATGGAGTGAAACGCACTCAGACATCGTTGCCTCCCCCTCCTCCTAGCAGAGTACCCAAGCGATCCAGATTGCCTTCCCAACCCCGTCGAACGATCGACACCCATTCGGCCATCTCATCGAGCGAGCTGCGCACGAGCGCCACCTCGTGTACCCGGCCCTTGAGCGTCCGCCGGACCAAACCGGCATCCTCGAGGATCCCGACATGCCGATTGAGCGCCTGGCGGGTGAAGCCGAAATGCCGGCCGATCTCCGGCGTCGTCATCGATCCCCGGGCCAAGCGCGCGACCATCTCGCGACGCGGCTCGTTGGCCAACGCGTCGAACACGGCTCCCAATTGCATGTGGGGCGAATCTACGTAGTTCTTATCGAAACGTCAACCAATTTGTTGACGATTCTGCTCGCCAGCGCGAAATACTCGGCGTCGCGCTCCACGCCCACGCATTGTGCTCCGACCGCTTCGGCCGCGGCGAGCGTTGATCCCGATCCCATGAAGGGATCGGCGATGACCCCGCGGCCAAGGGGCAGGACCGCATACGCGAGTTGTCGCAGGAGCGACTGCGGCTTGAGGCTCGGGTGATCGGCGATGGCGCGCTCGCGCTTTGGCGTGCGCTCGCTCAGGATCACGTCGAGGAACGGTCGGCCATCGCTGAGCCGCCGGAGACCCCCGGTCTCGTACGCCCGCAGGCAGTCCGACACTTTCATCCCCGGCGGAAGCGGCGAGCGAAAAATTCCCCAGGGCTCGTACGATCCACGGGGCATTGAGCACACATTGGGGAATTCCTCGTGCGCGTTCTTCGGCCGATCCCCACCGCGGAGCGTGCGAACCACGCGGATGAGCTCGCCGCGGAATTCCAGGCCGCCGCCGACGATCGCCGACCAGACGAGTTGCGATAGGAACGCGTTGCCCGCGACGAACACATGACCACCCGGGCGGAGCGCGCGAACCGCCAGTCGCGACCAGCGAAGAAAGAACTCACGCAGCAGCGAGCGTTCTTTCGCGTTGAGCGCCGTGAAGCGGGGCAGGGGTGATCGCTCGTGGCCATCGAAGCTCGGCGGAATGCGCCAGATGCCGCCCTTGTTCCCGTTGCGCAGCCGCTCCAACTGATCGCGGTCGAACTCCTTCACGCCGTACGGTGGATCCGTGATGATCGCGTGCAGACTGTGGGGCGGAATGCGGTGCAACCACTCGAACCCGTCGGCGCGCACGCCGAGCGAGCGGCCGACGGTGAACGTCTCGTAGTCGAGCGCGAGATCCAGCTGCTACCTCGACGCCGTGATCGTGGGCTTCTTTTCCTTCGGTGGCTCCTCCGCGCGCGGCACGATCTCCGTGCGACCCGCGGCGCGTAGTACGGCATTGAGTTTTGGCAGATCAGTGGCGAGCACGGTCTTGAGCGCGGCGAGCTGCGCGTCGAGCTCGGCCGAGAGTGTCTCGAACACCGCGTAGGTCGGCGCGGTCGGCCGGCCATTCGCGCTCGAGACCGTGCCAGCGAGCGCCGCGATCTCGTTATTGAGTCTGATGGGAAAATTGAGCGGGTCCTGTCCGCTCCGGTTCTGGACCTGATACAGCTCTCCTTCGATCGCGTGTATCCGAACCACGAACGGCGCGGCGATGTCCACGAAGCCCGTTGGGGCATCCGTGCTGTCCATCCGAACTTGATACGCAACGTTGCGGATAGTCTTGACCGCATCGTTCGCCGCGCTCAGCCGATCGCGAATGCGCATGGCCAGCGCGAACTGCGCCGCGTACCCCGCTGGCGTCGCGGGACTCCGCGGGTCTCCGCGAATGATGAGGGGCTGCGACTGGGTCTCGGAGCCCACGGTCAGCCGCACCGTGTAGCGTCCCGGTGGTGCGACCGGCCCGTTCACGTTGCCGTTCCACATGATGAGATTGTCGAACGCGCTCGCGTCGGGGTAGCGCATGTTCCAGGCGAACATGTTGAGGCCCAGCTTGGCCGGAATGCGCGGCGGCGGCGGGACGCGATGCGACTCGCTTTCGTCGTCGGCCTTCGTGGTGTCCGGCACAGCCAGCAGCTTGGCGATGCTGTCGGAGGCGACGCCGGCGCGCGTCAAACTATCTCGACGAACCGCTTTCACGCTGTCCGCGTGTTCGGTGCTATCCGCCAGACTCGCACTGTCCAGTCGCGAGCTCAGCTTGCGCACGAGATGGCCGGCCGAGTCGAGGAACTCCATGGTGACCGCCGATGTCGAATCGGCGAGCGTGTAGTAGATCACCGCCCCGCTGGGCGGATTCTTCCCGTGAGGGTGTGCCGCGGCGTCTCCGCCGCCGTCGCCAAATCCACCCCATGACACGCGATACGCCGGCGCGGGCTTGAAGAGATGCATCGCCGTCGCCGTCATCCCGGACGCCAGCTGACGGAGTGGGGACACATCGGTCAGGATCCAGAACGATCGGCCGTGCGTCGCGGCGACGAGGTCGTTGTCTTTGACGGCCAGGTCGTGAATCGGCACCAGTGGGAGATTGCGGCGGAGCGACTGCCAGTGCGCGCCGTCGTCGAAGCTCACATACACGCTGCGCTCGGTGCCGGCATACAGGAGTCCGCGTTTTACCGGATCTTCACGGATGACGCGCGTGAACTCGGTCTCCGGTATGCCATTCGTGATCAGTTTCCACGTGCGGCCGTAGTCCGTCGACTTCAACAGGTACGGGCGCTGGTCATCCATTTGATAGCGATTGCCGGCGACGTACACGGTGCCAGCATCATAGTGCGACGGATCGATGCTGGAGATTCGCATCCAGTCTCCCCACTCTGTCGGGGAGACTTTGGACCACGTGGTCCCGCCGTTTCGTGTCAGTTGAATGACGCCGTCATCGCTTCCGGTCCAGATCTCGCCTTTCACGAGGGGAGATTCGGCGATGGAGAAGATGGTCGCATAGTACTCGACCGATGTTTGATCTTTCGTGATCGGACCGCCCGATGCGCCGAGCGTGGCGGGGTCGTGCCGGGTGAGATCGGGCGAGATCGTCTGCCACGTCTGCCCCTCGTTCGTCGACTTGAACAGGACGTTCGCGCCGGCGTACAGCGTGTTCGGATCGTGCGGCGAGATCAGAATCGGGAACGTCCACTGAAACCGATATTTGAGATCACCCGCCGAGTGGCCCATGGGGTTCTCGGGCCAGGGTGTGATCTCCTTTTGGAGTCCCGTCCGCAGATCCTTGCGCGAGAGGTATGAGTAGCTCCCGGCGTACACAATGTTGGTGCTGTCGGGCCGCACCTGGATGTAGCCGCTCTCGCCACCGCCGATCTCTTGCCAATCGCTAATGTCGATCCCCCCGGCCTGCGCCGAAGGACCGCACAGCGTCGAGTTGTCCTGCTGCGCCCCGCAGACCTTGTACGGAAAGTCCGTCGTCGTCGTGACGTGGTAGAACTGGGCCGTCGCATCGTCCTGCTCGGACCACGACTTGCCACCGTTGAACGACACGTTCGCGCTGCCGTCGTTCGCCTCGATCATCCGCTGCGCGTCGGCCGGGGAGATCCACAGGTCGTGGTTGTCGCCGTGCGGCACCGGGATGTTCTTGAACGTCTTTCCGCCGTCGGTGCTTCTATAAAAATTCGTATTGAGTGCGTAAACAGTATTCGCGTCCTTCGGGTCGGCGAAAATCTTGGTATAGTACCAGGCCCGCTGCCGCAGTTTGCGCTCGCTGTTGGTCTTGCTCCACGTCTGTCCGCCGTCGTCCGACCGGTAGACGCCACCGGAGTCGGCCTCGACCAAGGCCCAGACGCGGCGCGAGTTTGCCGGCGAAACCGCGAGGCCGATGTTGCCGATGATGCCTTGCGGCAGGCCGGAGTTGCGCGTGATCTCCGTCCACGTGGCGCCGGCGTCCGTGCTCTTGAAGATGCCGCTCCCGGCGCCGCCGCTCACCAGCTGCCAGGGCTTCCGGCCGGCCTGCCAGAACGCCGCATAGATCGTCCGCGAGTCACTCGGGTCGATCACGACCTCGGAGATGCCCGTCGAGTCGTTCCGAAACAGGATCTTGGTCCAGGTCTTTCCGCCGTCCGTCGACTTGAACAACCCGCGGTCCGGGTTCGGCGCCCACACGTGGCCCAGGGCGCCCACGTAGACGATGTTCGGGTCGCGTGGATCGACGCGCACCCGCGAGATCTGGCGCGTGTCGGCCAGGCCAACTTTCTCCCACGTTTTGCCGGCGTTCGTGGTCTTGAACACGCCGTCACCGTGCGAGACGTTGCCGCGGATGTCGTACTCGCCGGTGCCGACGTACACGATGTCCGGGTTGGACTCGCTGACTCCGATCGCGCCGATCGTGCCGCCGAAGTACTTGTCGGTGGCCGGAGACCAGTGGATGCCGCCGTCGGTCGTCTTGAGCACGCCGCCGCCGGTCGTACCCATCCAGTACTCGTACGGACGGGCCGCCGATCCCGCGACCGCAACGGACCGGCCGCCGCGATAAGGTCCTATTTCACGCCAGGTTAGTGCGCGGAACAGTAGGGTGTCGTAGGTCTGTGCGTGAGCGACGCCGGGGAGGATCGCCAGGAGGCAGAGAGTTAAGCGCATGGGGGAAAGACGATGCCCGTCTTCCCCCATGATTGCAAGGCCTTGTTAACTCGTTAACTCTTGGTAAACGTGGCCGCCCAGTTCGTCACCCACGTCTTGCCGCCGTCGTCGGAAAACGCCTGCTCGAGCTTGAATGTCGTCGGCGTGACGTTGGAGAAGATGAAACGCGCGTAGACGTTCGCGCCGTTGGCGAGGTCCTGGCCATAGAACTCGCCGCGGCCGTTGTCGAATCGGCCGAACATTGGCGTACCACTGATCGCGCCGTCCTTCGCGTTCGACCAGTAGATGCTCCACTGCTGCGTCTGCGGATTGTACAGGCGCAGCGTCAGGCCCTCGATGTGCGTCGTCGCGTTCGAGACCTCGAGCTCACCCGCGTTCGCTCGGCCATCCCAGATTTTGCGGACCGTGGAGGTCCCGTCGAATTCGCTCCACGACTCGGCGTTCGACAAGCGTTGGCGCACCCGCAAGTGCGCTTTCCACGCGCCGAACTCGAAGTCGAAATCGTGCTGGTGATCCGGGGCGCCCAGACTCACCATCGCCAGCAAGAGCAGCCATTTCATGCGCGGATGGTAGCGTCCGTGCGGCTCGGCTCAAATCTCCATTTCGCGCGCTAACCCACCGGTGTGCAATACCCACTTTTGCCGGTGACCCACGGCGAGAGATCCACTCGCCAGATGTGCATCAGCCCGTTGTTCCACGCCCGCATGCGATCGATCGCGATCGGTGACCCGGCGGGTGTGGGCACGATCCGGTTGCTGGCGAAGAAGAGCGTGCGCGTGTCGGGTGAGAGCCGAGCCTCGATCTCGCTCGAGGGGCTATTCACGTGAGGACCCAACGATGTCGGCTCGCCCCACACGCCATTCTTGCGAAAGACGATGAACAAATCGTTGTCTTTGTCCGCGGTCGGTGGCCGGTTCGATGAGAAGACCGCGAACGATTCGTCCGGAGCGACCGCGGGATCGACATTGCCCCACTGCTCATCGCTGAACGACACGCGCACGGCCGGGTCGTACTGACCGTTCGTCCACTGCGACCGATAGATCTGGAATCGTCCAGTCTCCGGCGACGGCTTCATGAAATACAGACTGCCGTCCGCGACCACGCTCGGCGAAAACACCGACGTGTTCGCGTTGACTGACTCCGGCAACCGTACGGGCTTGCTCCAGCCGCCCCCGCGCCGATCGACGCGCCACAGGTTGCCGCCGCGACCTGGCCGCACCGCGCCGCCATAGTTCCCGTCAAGCGCCGCCCCACCATCCGTCGCCGGGCGGTTCGAGGCGAAAATGAGATACGATCCATCCGGCGCCATCGCTGCCTCCAGATCGCGCCAGTATCCGGAAAACTCGGCCGGGCTGGGCGAGGACCATTTGCCGTTCGCCACGTGCGACGTGACGATCGCGCTCTCCGTGCTGTTGCCAACTGTATACCACACAGACCGGCAATCGGGCGCAAACGCTGGCGATAGCTCGTTCGAGCCGCCGGATATGACCCCAGGCGCGAAGATGGCAGGCGCTTGGGTCGCAGGCTCTTGCCCACGCAGTACGGTCGCAATGCATGCAAGCAGAATGAGACAACGCATGGTCGAAGCAGTAAGCGGTCGCGAAGCGCCGCGTACATGTCTATGCAGCGAAAGTCCGCCCGCGAGCAGCCAACGGCACTAAAACCCTGGCGGCCGCTCCGTCGCCACGCCGCTCGCGCGCTCGAGCGCGAGACCCGCGCGACCAATCGTGCCTTCGTCGAACAATCGCCCGATGAGTGTCACCCCGTGCGGCACCCGCCGCGGCGGCGAAAAGGTCGGCAACGGATGCGCGGGGTCCGGCGCCCAATCGCTGCGCGCCTGCGAGACATTCACAAACCCCGTTCGCAACGTGAGCGACGGATGCCCCGTGCAGTTGGAGATGACGAGCATTTCGTCGCGCAACGATGGCACGAGGAGCAGGTCAACCTGCGAGAACACGCGCGCCATTCTCCTGGGCGACCTTCCGCCGGAACCGATCGGCCTGCACGAAGTCGACGGCCGAGAGAAACCGCGCCTCACGAAATTGATTCGGCCACGCATCGGGCACTTGGGCTTTGAGCTCGCGAATCTTGCCGTTGAGCGTGATCTCTTCAAACGAGGCGGCGGCCTCGGCGAAGAGAATCAGATTGAGCGAGTCGTAGGGCCAGTCCGGTAACGCCACCTCCGTCGGGATCATGCCGAGCTTGGTGCACTGCTCGAGCGCGGCCCGGTCGACGTCCGTGGCTGGTGCCTCATTCATCCACTTTGACACAAATCCCAGGCGCAGGCCGCGCACGGAGCCTTTCGCGTCGAACTCCAACGCGCTGGGTACCGATGCCAGGTCGCCCGCGTCGGGACCCGATATCGCGTTGAGCACGAGGAACGTGTCCTCCACGCTCCTCGCCATGGGGCCGAGCTTGTCGAGCGACCAGCAAAGGGTCATGGCACCCGTGCGCGGCACGCGGCCGAACGTGGGTCGGAGCCCGGTGACGCCGCAGCGCATGCTGGGACTCACGATGCTGCCGCCCGTCTCGCTGCCGATCGCGAATCCAACGAGCCCCGCGGCGGTCGCGGCCCCGGGGCCGGCGCTCGAGCCCGACGACCCTTCTTCGAGCAGCCACGGATTCATGGTCTGGCCGCCGAACCAGATGTCGTTGAGCGCCAGCGCGCCCAGGCTCAACTTCGCGACGAGGATCGCGCCCGCATCGCGCAAACGCCGCACGACGACCGCGTCCGTCGTCGGCACGCGATTGCGAAACGGCTCCGCGCCGTAGGTGGTGGCGACGCCGGCGGTGTCGAGCAGATCTTTTGCGCCCCATGGAATGCCGTGCAGCGGCCCCCGGTACTTGCCGGCCGCGATCTCGGCGTCCGCCTGCTTCGCCTGCGCGAGGGCCGAGTCTCCCGTGAGGGTGATCACGCAGTGGAGCTTGGGATCGAACTGCGCGAGACGCGCGAGATAAATCGACGTGAGCCGCTCGGCGGTCAGCTGCCGGCGCTCGATCCACCGCGACAGATGGTGCACGGGCGCATACGCGATGTCGGCATCCGTCGACGGCAGCGTTCCCGCATCATTGGCGCTCCGGGCGAAATGATCGGGCGATGGCGAGGCGGGGGGCGAGAGCACGGGGTTCCAGCGCGTCGCGGGGACGTCCGTGGCCTCGAGCGCGATCGTGCGCGGACCGACGCGTCGCTCAATGAGCGCGGCCATGGACTGGCGCCAGTTTGCCGCGACCATTGCGCGCTCGTCCTCGCGCATCTCGATCTGCACCAGCTTCTCCGCCTGGGCGAACGTCTCGGGCGTGACCACTGGGCCGGTCGCCGGCGCCGCGCCGAACGTGGGTGGCGCGCCCGGAGTCGAGGCGGCCGACGATGGCTCGGCGGTTTGCTCGCGGCCACGGCACGCCTCGGCGGCGGCGAGCACGGCGAGCGGGGCGCGGATGAGGAACTGTCGACGGGAATTCACGAGGCTGGGAAAATGGCGTCCGGACCGCGCGGCGCATAGTATAACCTGTTCCAGAACTGGATACGGTTATGCTCTTGCAACTCATTGTCATCGGCCATTCTGTCGTTGCGCTCAATGGACCCTGGCGGTTTCACGTCGGCGATGACCCTCGGTGGGCTGACCCCTCGTTCGACGACGGTCATTGGGAAATGGTCGACCTGACGCCCCCGCCCGGTGCGCGTGATCCCGACGTTGGGCTCCCCGGCTACGTTCCCGGTTGGGGCGCCTCCGGTGTTGCGTGGTATCGGCTGCACGTGACTATCAGCGACCCGACCGATGACACACTCGCGTTGAGCGGACCGCCTGACGTTGACGAGGGTTACAACCTGTACGTGAACGGCACGCATCTTGGGACTGCTGGCGCGCCGTATAGCATCCAGCCGCGGTATTTCTTACTACCCGCACTGCAATCCGCGACTATCGCTATTCGCGTGTGGGCCGCGCCTGGGGACGATGGTGGCATTCACATCGCGCCGGCTATCGGTGAGCTCAACGCCGTGCGCCATCAGTATGCGCTCGAGTGGTCGCGAACGCTCTGGGGCTATATCGTCGACGGAGTCGAGCCGGTGGTATTCGTGGCACTGGCTGCGTTGGCGTTGGGTCTCGGGCAAGCATGGATGGCCGCCGCGCTTCTGCTGTCGGCGATGCTGCGCCTCAATCAAGTCACGTTCTATTGGGGCCAGTTCGAGACCGCCAGATTCGCCGAGACCCTGCGCACGATCCTCGTGCCGCTCATCATCGGGGCGTGGATCATGGCATGGCGCGCGTGGTTTGCTGTCCGGCGACCCTCGATCATTGTTGTTGGCGTCATGGTCGCGCTCATGTACGCGACGTCGTGGGCCAGGATCCTCGCCGCGCTCGCGATGCTGGCCATTCTCGTCGCCGGCCGGCGACAATGGCTGGCGGTGATCGCGGCAGTGCTCGTATCCATTGGACTGTTCGCGCCCGAGCTCTCGGCGCTGCATATCACCGGCATCTCGGTTCCCTTTTGGCGTCGGCGTGTCGCGCACGCAATTCGCGTATGCGGCCTTCGATCTGGCGCTCTGCGCCCTATTCGCATGGACGACTTTCACTTCGTTGCGGGCGACCTCGCGCTCGACTTCGTAAACACCGTCGCCGACCGGCTGTCGCATCCGCGAGACCGGTTGGTCACGGGGGCCGATGTGGATCGGTGGGCTCGCCGCGCCGGACTGCTCGGCTCGCGCTCCTCATTCCACCTGAGGCCCCGTGAGGTCGCTCGGGTCCGCGTAGTCCGCGAGGAGCTGTATCAGGTCGTTCGCTCTCTCGTCGCGAGCCAGATGCCGCCCGACGCGGCGCTCGCCCGGCTGAGTCGGATCGCCGGCAATCGCCGATTAGTGTGTCGCGACAGCCAGGTGACGTGGGAGTGGAGCGATTCGCATCGACTGCTCGGGCCGATCGTGGAACGGGCGGCCGAGTTGTTGGTATCCGTACCGAGGCACAGACTTCGCCAGTGCGAGGACGCCGGCTGCGGCTGGGTGTTCCTCGACCGTTCGCGGGCCGGCCGGCGGCGCTGGTGCCGCATGGTCGACTGTGGAAACCGAGCCAAGGCACGCCGTCACTACCAACGTGGGCGGCTAGCTAAGTTACCTACGATTGATGAATAGAAGCTTGACCGCGGTGGTCGCCTGTGTCCTGTGCGCCGCGCCGCTCTCCGCACAGGACTCGACGGCGGCTGGTCTCCTGACCGGGCGCGTGCTGTATCGGGAAGGGGCGGCGGGCGTTCCCTACGCGACCGTCACACTCAACCCGGGGAACGCGGGGGGCATCTCGCGGTTCGCCGATAGCACGGGCGCGTTCACCTTCGTCCACCTCGTCCCTGGCGCCTATAAGGTACGCGCGCGGCAAATCGGCTTTACGCCGTTCGACACGACGGTCCAGGTCCTGCCGGCGCCGGCCGTGACCACTATCACCTTGCGCCTGCGCCACGTCGTGCGGCTCGCGCAAGTCACGGTCCGCGCGAAGGCCCCGCGCGAATGCACGAACCCCGGCGTGCCGGACAGCACCGTCGACCCCGCGCTGGCCCTCGTGTTCTCGCAGATGAACGAGAACATCGTGCGCATGCGCATCCTCATGACCGACTATCCGTATCGATACCGGCGCATCGACGACTACGTGGAGCGCGACCCCGGACACGCGGACCGGCGGGTCGAGACCGATACACTCCAAGGCGACAGTTGGGAGGAGGAGCGCTACGCGGTTGGCGAGGTGCTGACGAGCGGCTCCAAGCACGGTCAGCCGGCTGAGTTCATGCACCTCGTGCAGTTCCAGGACCTCACCGAGCGGGCGTTCGAGGACAACCATTGCTTCCATCTGGTCGACGAGCAGTCGGGCGTCGTCCGCATCGATTTTCGACCGCGGGCATCGCTCGATGCCGCGGATATCGAGGGCTCGGTCTACCTCGATCCCGAGAAGATGATCGTCCGCCATGCCACGTTCCATCTCACGCGGCCGCGGCCACCGATCCGCGATTGGACGTACTCGTCGACGTTCAACGAAGTCGTGCCGCTCGTGCCGGTCGTCCAGCGCTTCCACTCGGTCGTGATCGCCTATTATCCGGGCGTCCACGTCGAGGATGGGCGCGTCACTGACTATTCGTTCATCCGCGAGGCGCCGGTCGACCCGACGATCCCCGACACGTTGGCTGGCGCGGGAAAAGCGAAGACGATCGTGGCCCAGATTCAGTTCGGGAACGATGTCAACCACGCGTGCCCGCTGCCGCCGCCGCAGCCCGTCGTCGAGCCGCTCGTCGGGACGATCCTCGCCGCGCCCGACAGCGCCGCGAACCCATCGTGGCGCGCGGCGGCGCGCGCGGTGCTGGCGAGCGTCTTGGCGCATCTGGAGATCCCGTCGACCATAGACCTCGCGACGTTCGGCTATCCGGTGCCGGCGTCGGCGACTGACGCGGCGGGGCGAGGGGCGCTTCGCATCTCGCCGGGCATCTTTGGCCGATACGCCGTGGACCTCCACCGCGCGGGTGCGACGCAAGAGGTGAGAGTCACCGCAACGTCGCTCTCCTCGGACGTGGACAGCGCCTTCGTGCAAGCATTGCGTGGCGTGGTCAGCGATCGTTTGCGCGGCGAGACCATCTTGCTCTCCGTCTCGACGACACCGCCGGCCGACACGAGCCTGAGCACGTCATTCGCGCACGTGCAAGTGCCGTCGTGGCTCATGACGCGGGCCGCCACGATGCCGGGCAGCGGCGCCCTGGCGGCCGCGGGCGACACGGCGGCGTTCGAGTTCATCGTCGACGATCAGGGGCGCGTGGTGCTCTCGACCGTGCATCACGTCGGGTGGCCTACCGAGATGGATCCGCTGACCGAGGCGGCCCAGGATTCGCTCAGCAACCGGGTGTTCAAGCCGGCGACGGTTGGACGGTGTCCGGTGAGCCAGGTGACGACGGAAAAATTCGTGTTCCGGCGCTAACGCGGGAACGCTTCGGGAAGCCCCCCGTCGACCGTGATAATATCTCCGGTCGTATACCGAAACCGCTCGCTCACCAAGAGCGCCGCGAGATCGGCCACCGTGTCCGCGGGGATCAGCGACACGCCCATCACGTTTCGCCGCCGGTACGTTTCTAACTGCTCCTCGACCGACACACCGCGCGACGTCGCTCGCTCCTGGACGAACTTCATGAACATGGGCGTCTCGATCTGATCGGCGTTGATGGCGTTCACGCGAATGCCATCGGCGCCGAGCTCCACGGCGGCCACACGCATGGCCTGTAAGAGCGCCGCCTTGCTGCCTCCGTATGCCACCGCATCCCGCCCTGGGGCCAAAGCGGCCTTTGAGACCGATCCCACAATCGCGCCGCCAAGTCCCTGTCGCTTCATGACGGCCGCCGCTTTGCCCATGGCCAGCACGGCGCCCATATAGTGGATGTCGAGCTGGCGTTGCAGGTCCTCGCGCCGGATGTCGGTCACGGCCGCGAAGCGGGGCGCTTGGCCGGCCGTATAGAACAACGAATCCAGCCCACCGAACTCGATGACCGTACGGCGCACGAGCTCCGCCAGACTGGCATCGTCGCGCACGTCGACGCGAAGACCGAGCCCGCGCGACGGATGGCGCCCATTGATCTCGGCCGCGACGGTCTCGGCCGCCGTGCCATCGAGGTCCGCGGCGACGACATGAGCGCCCTCGTGAGCGAAGCGGAGCGCGGCGGCTCGCCCGATGCCGCTGCCAGCGCCGATGATGATCGCGACGTGGCGCGCGAGTAAGAGCGCAGTGCGTTCCTTCGCGTCCTGCTCGTCGATCTTCCGGCGCTCCAGTGGCCAATGCTCGAACTCGAACACGTTGGCGTCCGAGAGGAACGTGAATCGATCGATCGACTCGGCGTTCACGATCGCTTCGAGCGTCGCGCGATAACACAGATTCGCGGTCACGGCCGCACGCTTGTCTCGTCCGGCGGTGATCATGCCAAGGCCCGGCGCAAGCACCACTTTCGCCCAATCGTCGAGCGGGCGCTCGCCGTGCGTCGCGTACTTCGCATGATACGCTTCGTACGCTTCGCGTTGCTCGACGAGCTGCTCGCGCATGTCCTGCATGGGATCAATCCACAGTGGCACTCGCCCAGCGCGAAGAATGTGCTCCGGCGTCGCCATCCCGCGACGAACCACCTCGCGCAAACCCGGCATCGCCAGCGTCGACAGGACGTCCTCGGCTCCGTCGAAATGCAGGATCACGCGAGTCGTCGACCCCAACACGCCACGCACGACCGGGAGCGCGACCTCGACGGGAGGTGCGGAACGCGCCACCGGAGCGGCCTGCGCGCGGCGTTTGGTGGCGAGATAGTCGTCGATGATCTTGATCGCGCGAACGAGCCGGTCATAACACTCGCGCGTGCTCTCGGCCCACACGACGAGACCGTGGTGCGCCAGCGTCATTCCGATGGCGCGCTCGGGGATCTGGTCCACCATGCGACTCACGGCTCGCGCCAGCGGGAATCCGGGCCGCACGTACGGCACGTACACGATCTCCCCGTTGAAGAGATCATTGACGAGCCGCTCGGCGACCGCGTCAGTCACGTTTGTCAGGCTCATGGTCGCGACGTCATGCGTATGCGCGATCACGCGATGCGGGAGCAGCGAGTGGAGCGGCGTTTCGACGCTCGGTGATGGTTGATCAGGCTGCAGCATGCAACCCGCCATGAACCGCATCATCTCGGCGTCGTCCATCGACTCCGCCGTGCGCAACGCGGCCAGCGCGGGCAACGACAGGCGGGTGAATCCCTTGCGGCCGATCGTGCGCAGATCGGTGCCGCTCCCTTTCACCAAGAGCTCGGATCCGATCTTGATCGATGTATTTCCACCACCGGGCTGAACGAGACGCGTATCTCGGCCCATGAGGTTGGAGAGCTCGACGAGCTGGTCCAATTCATCCATGTGGGAAATGATACGGGGCCGTGGCAGCCGCGTCACGGCCGCGCAATCGGGACGGGCGAGGATCACGAGTCTCCTCACCCAAGGTGCCGTATGGTCCGACATCACGCCGCATGGTTGGCTCTCGTGGTCGCCGTCGCCGCCGCCGGTTGCGATCGACCGAGCAATCCTGTCACGCCCCAGGCCGAGCTCACCGCCAATCGAATCGGTCAGCATGGATCGAATCACATCAAGCACGTGCTGCTCATTAGTGTCGACGGGTTTCACGCGGTCGACCTGCGCCGGTATGTCGCGGCGCACCCGACGTTGACGCTGGCCAAACTCAGCCAGCACGGCGTGACATTCTTCGGCGGCACCACATCGAAACCGTCCGACTCGTGGCCGGGCATCCTGGCGATCACGACAGGCGGCTCGCCGAAAAGCACGGGCATCATCTACGAGGTCTCATACGATCACTCGCTGTCGCCACCGGGAGACGTGGCGTGCGACACGCTCGGCACGGTGGTCGACTATAGCGAGTTCATCGACATCAACTCGAACCTGCTCAATGGTGGCGGCGGCATCAATCCGCTCAACCTGCCGCGCGACCCAAAGAACGGTTGCTCGCCGGTGTATCCGCACCAGCATCTGAAGGTCAACACGATCTTCGAAGTCGCGAAGACCGCGGGATTCCGCACGGCGTGGTCGGACAAGGATCTGAGCTACGAGGTCCTCAATGGACCGTCGGGTCATGGCATCGACGACGACTTCAATCCCGAGATCGCGGCGCCGCTGCCAAACGGTCAGACCCCGACGACGAACGTCGCCGACTGCGAGCAGTATGACAGCATCAAGGTGCAGGCGATCCTGAATGAGATCGATGGCCACGATCACGCGGGTGCCGGATCGTTCGGCGCGCCCGGGATCTTCGGCATGAACTTCCAGACCGTGAGTGTCGGGGAGAAGACCGCGGGCTACCTCGATGCCGCTGGCACGCCGACTCCCGGTCTCGCCGGTGCGCTCGACTGGGTCGATGGTGCACTTGGCAAGTTCGTCGCCGAGCTCGATAAAGACGGCCTTCTCAACTCGACCTTAATCGTCGTCTCGGCCAAGCACGGCCAGGCGCCAATCAACCCCGCTCTGCGCAAGATCGTCGATGATGCGATCATCCCGAACGTGATCAACGCCGCCGAGCCGGGTGTTGTCGCGGCGACGACCGAGGACGATATCGGTCTCATCTGGCTGAATCGGCATACGCGTGCGGCGGTCGAAGGTGCGGTCGATGCGTTGCAGGCCAATAGTTCGACGATCGGCATCGATGACATCCTGTCCGGCGATCGGCTCGCTCACCAGTTCAATTCCGTAGCGAGAGACCCGCGCGCGCCCGACATCATCGTCGTGCCGAACCTGGGTGTGATCTACGCGTCGCCGACGGCAACGAAGCTCGCCGAGCATGGCGGCTTCAGCCACGACGACACCAACGTGCCGATTCTCCTCTCGTGGAGCGGTGGCACCGGCGAGTCGTTCGACGAGCCGGTCGAGACCAAGCAGATCGCGCCGACCATCCTCGAAGCGCTCGGCCTCGACGGCGATCGCTTGGAGGCCGTCCGGCTCGAAGGCACGAGGGCGCTGCCTATCGACTTCGATACTCGCCCGGTGTTCGTCCGACAATAGCCTTGAAATCTTTAATGAAGTGGGCTTGGTCGAAGTAGCCGAGCTCGAATGCGAGTTGCGTCCAGTCGACCGTTTCGCCTTTCGCGAGACGGTCGACTGCTTCGTGGAGTCGGTGGCGATTGATGACCCATTTCGGGCTGACTCCGACATAGCGGGCGAACAGTCTCTGGAGCGATCGCACGCTGAGGCCAGTCCGTCTGGCAACTATTTCGACCCTCGTGATCGTCCGATCGGCCGCGATCTGTTCGACGATCTGTCCGATCCGCTCGGCCATCGCGTCACGCTGCGGGTTTTGCCCTCTCAAGAAGTCTTCGGCAACGGCGACCATGGCTCGCTCGCTTCGCTTTGCGAGCACACGCGGGGCGAGCGTCTCGCCGGTGGGGGCGAATATGTCACCGAGTGGCAGAATACGATTCGTCAGCCGTGAGACGGGAAATTTCACGAACGGGTAGAATCCGCCTGGGCGGAATTTGATGCCAAAGACTTTACCCTTACCCTCGATCACGCGCGTGAATCTGCCTTTGACAACCCCGTAGACGCCGGACAGGCGGGATTCGAGCGCGATGTGAACCGAGGGATGCGGCAGCGTCTCCTGCGTCTGGGCCTCGTGGCCCCGCAGGTCCCAGGTAATGATCCAATAGTGCCCGACAAAGGGCGCCAGGTCTGGAGAGGGGGCGAGGCGGACCAGAGAGCCGAGCTCCGACCGCCGCTCCGGGTAGAGAATTCCGCGCGGTCCAACGTCGTCGCGTTTTTCCAATACGCGCTCGGGTTGCGGCGCCATCATATGCTCATATGACGATACCACGATTTGTCGAGTCGTCGATCCATATCGACGCGCCGGCGTCCCGGGTCTGGAAGGTGTTGACCGACGCCGAGTACACGAGGCGCTACATGTTCGGCTGCGAGATCGTCAGCGACTGGTCGATCGGCGGGCGGTTCGACTGGAAGGGTGCGGCGGACGGGGTGATCTACGTCAAGGGATTATTGCGGGACGCCGAGCCGAATCGATTGCTGAGCTACACGATGATCGATCCGAGCTCGGACCTCGAGGACGTGCCCGAGAATTATCTGACGATGACGTGCGAGTTGGTACCCGAAGGCGGGGGGACCAGGCTCGACATGAAGACCGGCGATTTCACGACGGTCGGTAACGGCGCGATCCGGTACCAGCACACCGTGGCCGGTGGCGACGGACTGTGGATCCAGCTCAAGGAAGTTGCCGAAAGCGGCAACTGACAACGCAGCTGGGAGTTAGCCGCGGACTACTTCATCTTGACGAGAAGTAGCCCGGGATCGACACCGAGCGCGACGGAGAGTCGATCGAGCACCTTCGCCGAGAACATCGCGACGCGTCCGTTCTCGTAGCGGGAAATGGTTGTCACGGAGACGCGGCTTTCACTGGCGAGCTCCTGTTGCGTCCAGCGCCGCGCTTCGCGGAGCAACTTGACCCGGGTGGCGAGATAGGACATGGGTGCATCCTGCGCTCCGTGCAGCGCCTGCCCAAGGGATCTGGGGTGAATGACACGCTGCGCGGGGTCAAAACTGGTGCCCGCGAAGCCAATGCTGCCAGTAGTGGCAACACGCCGGAAGCGCTAATACATGGATGTGATATGTCGGCGCGTGCCCTTCGGGCTACGCTAACTGCGCAGTTAGCGAACAGCCTGCTGTGTAATGGCTTGCGAGCCAACAATACCAAGTGACCCGTCGAGCGACCTCGGCCGTCTAAGCCATTTGCACTTGCCAATAGTGGCAAGTGTGACTATCCATCCCGCCGCTTGCACAGCTGATCTGACCGTCCGGCTTCACACGCACCCGGAGGCATCAGGATGCTTTTGACTACGGGGATCCTCGGCGCGATCCTCACGGCCAATGTGGCCACGGGTACGACCGCGTTCCGCGCGTACACGGCCTCGCTGAACGCCAAGGCCCATGCGAGCAAGGTGATTCCCGCGTTTGCCCGCAAGTACGGCCTCCGATGTTCGGCCTGTCACACCGCGTGGCCCGAGCTCAATGCCTTCGGGCAGGCGTTCCGCGACAACGGCTACCAGCTCGGCAACGATCGCGACTCGCCGATTTTCAAGGACGCGAGCTATTTGCCGATCGCGCTGCGCATCACGCCGCAGTGGCACGAGGAGAGCACGACGAATCAAACCGTCGACGCCGTGCCGGGCGACTCGTCGGTCAAAGTCGCGCGTCGCCTCACCACGCACGGGTTCGACCTCTCGGGCATGGACTTCTGGACCGCCGGCACGCTGTACAAGAACATTCTCGTTCGTCCTGCTCTTCTCATCCGACCCGTTCGCGTCGTTCCACTTCGAATCCGCGTTCATCCGGTTCGACAACCTCGCGAACAGTCCGTGGCTCAACGTGAAGTTCGGAAAGTTCGAGCTGGACAACTTGATCTCCGAAAAACGGTTCCTGTTCCTGTCCGCCAACGGCGGCGTCTACCAGAGCTACCATTTCGTTCCCGTCGGCGACAACACCGGGTTCGGTATCGGCGACAACCAGCTGGGCGTCGAGCTCGCGGGCCACAGCAAGAACAGCTATACCCGGTACAGCGCCTCGCTGCTGTCGTCGGTCGACGGCACACCGGGCACGCCGACCGGCAATAGCTACGACGCATTTTTCGCGGTCAGCCAAGGGTTCCAAGCCGGCGCACTCGGGGTCGAGCGCATCGGCGCCTACTGGTACCTCGGGCAGCAGTCCTCGTTGTACCGGACATTGGGCGGGGCGCCGATCGCGGGCAGCGGGGTCGACAACAAGACCTTCTATCGCGCCGGCCTCTCCGGCGATCTCTACGCCGGTCCGATCGAGTTCATGCCGTTCTACATGCACGGGCGCGACGATCCGTACCTCGGCACGAGCACGCCGGGGAATCAGGCGCTGCCGACCGGTGCCATCGGTCCGCAGTGGAACGCCGAGTTTCTCGAGACGCACGAGTACATGAATTCGCGCTTTGTGCTGCTGCAGCGGGCCGAGTTCGTGCGAATGTCCCAACAGGCGCTGCCGGGCACGCCGAGCACGCTGGGTGACATTGACGCCTACTCGTTCGGCGGCCGGTGGATGCCGTTCATGTTCAGCCGCGCGGGACTCGCGTTCCACGCGGAGTACTCGCTCACCCGAACCGTCGGCAACGTCCCGATCAGCGCCGATGGCGTGGGGCTTCCGCCGCTCAATCCAACGGCGAGCGTCTGGAGCAGCAGCTTGCTGTTCGCCTTCGACTTCGCCTTCTGAGGAGCCGACATGAGACTCGTATATATCGGTCTGCTCGTCTCGGCGGTCGCCGCCACCAGCGCGACGCAGGCGCAACCGTCGATCCTCGGCGGTACGCGAGAAGATTTTCGGCGGTACTGCGCCGGATGCCACGGCAATGCCGGCGATGGCCAGGGCGAGAACGCGGACTGGATCGACCCCAAGCCCCGCGACTTCACGCTGGCCACGTTCAAGTGCCGGTCGACGCCGAGCGGCACGCTGCCGACCGACGACGATCTGTACAACACCGTGCGGCGCGGGCTCGTGAACTCGAACATGCCGTCGTGGCGGCCGCTGGCCGACGATCAGATCCACCAGCTCGTCGAGTACATCAAGACGTTCTCGCCGCGGTGGAAGACGGAGAAGCCGGGAACGCCGATCACGGTACCGCCCGAGATTCCGGTGACCGCGGACGACATTCTCGCCGGGCGCGCGCTCTTCCAGAAAATGGAATGCTGGAAGTGCCACGGTCCCGAAGGGCGTGGGAATGGCCCATTGGCATTGACGCTCACCGACAGCAAGGATCAGCCGATCAAGCCGTTCAACTTCGCGGCCAGCTCGCGGTTCAAGTGCGGCACGACGAATCACGATCTCTACAAGATCTTCCTGACCGGGCTCGATGGGACGCCCATGCCGTCGTTCGCCGACAACTTCCATGGCGACGATGCCTGGCACCTCGTGCATTTCCTGCGGACGCTGCAGCAGGCCGAGTCGCCCGAGAAGGTGGTGTGGGAGCAATGGACGAGCACGCACCAAGGACAGTTGAAGCCAATCGGACCCGATGGGGGCGGACAATGACACGGACGATCGCTGCACTTGGTGCAGTGCTTATCGGCACGACCGCGTGGGCGCCATCGGCGCCACGCGCCACGCTCGCAGGCTCAGTGACCGGGACGATCACGTTCACCGGCACGCCGCCCAAAATGAAGCCGATCGACATGGCGAAGGAGCCTTCCTGCGCCAAGCAACATGCGACGCCAATCGAGACCGAGACGGTCGTCACGGGCCCGAACAACGCGCTGCAGTACGTCGTGGTCTACGTGTCGGCCGGCGATCAGGGATCAGAGACCCCGACGACGCCCGTGCATCTCGAGCAGAAGGGCTGCCAGTACATCCCGCACGTGGTCGTGCTGCACGCGGGCCAGTCGCTCGAAATCGCGAACGACGATCAGACCTCGCACAACATCGATCCGCTGCCGACGAAAAACCCGGAGTGGAACAAGTCCCAGCCACCCGGATCGCCACCGATCGTCACCAAGTACGACAACCCGGACTTCATCCCGGTCAAGTGCAATGTCCATCCCTGGATGCACGGCTATCACATCGTGCTCGCCACGTCCCATTTCGGCGTCTCCGGCAATGACGGGACGTACACGATTACGGGACTTCCCCCGGGGAAGTACACGCTCACCGCGTGGCACGAGAAGTTCGGCACGATGACGCAGGACGTGACCGTGGGTGCACAACCAACCAAGGCCGACTTCCAGTTTAAAGCCACGCCGTACTGACCATGGCCAAACTGTTCGCAGTCTTGGTCGCGGTCATCACGATCGTCTCGACGGGGATCTTCGTCGCGCGTACGTGGTGGCTCCCGCCCGACATCTCGGTGGTCGGCCCATTGATCGATAGTCAGTTGATGGAAACGATGGTCGCCGCGGGCGTGCTGTTCGTGGTCTCGCAGCTGTCGCTGGCGCTGTTCGTCTGGCGGGTCTCGGACGAGAAGAAGGAGCGGCCGCTCAGGCGATTTCCCGGTGGCGCGACGCCGTTGGTCGTCTTGGCGACGGCGCTGGTCGGCATCGAGGTCCTGACCCTGTCATTGGTGGGATCGAAGATCTGGTACAACACATTTCTTGCGCCCGCCCCCGCGAATGCGCTCAAGGTCGACGTTCAAGCAGGACAGTTCGCGTTCTATTTCCGGTATCCCGGGCCCGACGGCACGTTCGGCACGCCGCATCCGGACAAGATCGATGAGGGCGGGGGCAACTTCTTCGGGCTCGATCCGGCGAATGACATCGACGCGCGAGATGACATCGTCACCGCGGAGCTCGCCGTTCCGGTCAATCGGCCGGTCCTGCTGACCATGCATGCCAAAAACGTCATTCATTCGTTCTACGTCCCCGAGCTGAGACTGCAGCAGGACTTCGTGCCGGGTCTCGTGATTCCGCTGCACTTCACGGCGACGCAGGTCGCGAAGACCGAAATCGTGTGCACGCAGCTGTGTGGGCTCGGGCACTATAACATGAAGACCTACCTCGAGGTCATGTCGCAAGCCGACTTCGACAAGTGGCTCAAGGACCAGGCGGCAGCGCAATGACGACGGTCTCGACACCACCAACGGTCGCGCACCACCACGGCCCGCCAACGACGTTCATCAGTAAGTACGTCTTTTCGACGGATCACAAGGTCATCGGCAAGCAGTACCTGGGCCTGGCGCTCGTCGCGGTCACCACGGGGATGGTGCTCTCGTGGTATATGCGGTTTCATTTGGCATTCCCGGACGCCAAAGCGCCGGGGCTCGGCACGATCACGCCCGAGCAGTATCTGCAACTCATGACGATGCACGGCACGATCATGGTGTTTTTCGTGCTGACGACGGCGCCATTCGCGGGCTTCGGGAATTTCTTCCTGCCGCTGCACGTCGGCGCGGAAGACATGCCGTTCCCGCACTTCAACATGATGTCGTTCTGGGTCACGCTCACGGCGTTCCTCGTGCTCGTGGCCTCGTTCGTGGTCCCCGAAGGGCCGGCGCTCGCGGGATGGACGGCCTATGCGCCGTTGAGCGCGGTCGGGAGCGGATCCGGCCCGGGCGAAGGCCTCGGCCAGACGCTGTGGGCGATCTCGATCTTCATCTTCTGCATCGGGCAGCTGCTCGGCGCACTCAACTTCATCTGCACCGTGCTGGACATGCGGACGAAGGGGTTGTCGCTCGCGCGCTTGCCGTACGTCACGTGGGCGTGGTTCATCACCTCGGTGATCGGGCTCATCGCGTTCTCCGTCCTGAGCTCGGCGTGTGTCCTGTTGATCCTGGATCGCGTGGCGGGCACCAGCTTCTTCATCCCGGCCGGCCTCGTGGTGAATGATCGCGTGCTCACCACCCATGCCGGTGGCTCGCCGCTCCTCTGGCAGCATCTCTTCTGGTTCTTCGGACACCCCGAAGTCTATATCGCGATCCTGCCGGGCTTCGGCATCATCTCGACGATTCTGCCGGCGTGCGCCCGGAAGCCGCTGCTCGGCCCACGGGTGATGATCGGGTGCATGGCCGCCATCGGGTTCTTGAGCTACACCGTGTGGGGCCATCACATGTTCTTGAGTGGGATGAACCCGACGTCGGCGATGGGGTTCTCCGTCCCGACGCTGATCATCACCATTCCGGCGACGATCGCGACGTTGCTGTGGCTTGGGACGCTCTATGGGTCCAAGTACCGGTTCACCACGGCGGGGCTGTTTTGTCTGGGATTCATCTCCGTGTTCATCACCGGCGGATTGAGCGGATTCTTTCTGGCGCAGCCGTCGATCGACACGTATCTCCACGCGACGTATTTCGTGGTCGCGCATTTCCACTTCGTCATGGCGGTCGCGGCGATATTCGGCATCTTCGCCGGCACGTACTTCTGGTTCCCGAAGATGTTCGGCCGCATGATGAACGAGACGCTCGGCAAGTGGCACTTCGCCTTGACGTTCATCGGCGTCTACGCCGTGTTCATGCCGATGCACTACCTCGGCTTGGCCGGCAACGTCAGACGCTATTCGTCGTTCCCCGCCGAGTACATGAGCCAGGCGCTGCCGCTGCACAAGTGGATCACGATCGCCGCGCTGTTCACCGGCGCGGTGCAGCTCATCTTCCTCTACAACCTGATTCGGAGCCGGTTCGCCGGGGAGAAGGCTCCGGACAACCCGTGGGACGCCACGAGCCTGGAGTGGTCGACGGAGTCTCCGCCGCCGTTTGACAATTTCGGCGGACGCCATCTCGTGGTGTCCCACGGGCCCGACGAGTATGGGGTCCAGAGTCCGCGCGGCGACTACGTCATGCAAACGGATCCGCCATGACCCCCAAGGTCGGGTCGCCGCCCAGCGCGGCGCGCACCGGCGTGTGGGTCGGCATGGGCGCGATCGCCATGGTGTTCGCCGCCTATACGAGCGCGATGATGGTCCGGCGTGAAGGGGCGCCAGACTGGCATCACTTCCAACTGCCGTCGATTCTCTACGTCAATACGGTGATCTTGCTCGCCTCGAGCGTGGCGCTCGAAGCCGGTCGCCGCCGTATTGGCGATGATTACGAGGTGGGACGCGCTGCGCGCGCCTATCTGTCCCTGGCGCTCTTGCTCGGGGTCGCCTTCCTGGTGGGACAGGTCATCGCGTGGCGCGATTTGGCGGGGCAGGGACTCTTCCTGGCGACAAATCCAGCGAGCTCTTTCTTCTACGTGTTCACGGCGGCCCACGGGCTCCACCTCATTGGGGGCCTCGTCGCGCTGGCGTACGTGCTGCGGCGCGTACGCCTCGCGATCGGTCCTGGCACGTACGGCGCGCTCGGTGCGGTCGCGCTGTACTGGCACTTCATGGACGTGCTGTGGCTCTATCTCCTGGGGGTCTTGGCCGTATGGCTATGACGATGGAAGCGACGCCGTTCGGAATGCCGAGCCGGAAGTTCGCGATGTGGCTGTTCATCATCGCGGACGCGGCCACGTTCGCGGCGATTCTCTTTGCCTACGGGTATGTGCGGTTCGCGAGTCCGAACTGGACCCGCCCCTTCGAGTTCTGGCCGACGATCGCCAACGGCCTCCTGATGACGGTCGTGCTGCTGACGAGCAGCTTCACCATGGTCGCCGCGACCGTCACGGCGCGCGACGGGAAACAGTCGCGGGCGTTGCAATGGCTGGCGGCCACGATCGTGCTCGGCACCGTGTTCGCGGTGCTGCATGTCACCGAGTGGGTCACGATGTTTCACGAAGGATGGTCGACCGCCACCAACCCGCTCGGTGGGTCGACGCTCGTCGGCGGCACGTTCTTTATCATCACGGGTCTGAGCCTGCTCCACGTGGTCGCGGGCGTCATTGCGCTCGTCGTCATCGCTGGCGGCTACCGGCGCGGACGCTGGGACGCCAGCTACATCGAGACGACTGGCCTCTACTGGCAATTCGTGGACGTGGTCTGGATGTTCGTGTTCCCACTCGTCTACCTCCTCAACGCCAAATGAGACTCTACCTGATGGCCTGGATCGGCGCGATGCTCATCGTCGCGATCGAGGCGTGGCTCGCGTACGCGCACATGTCAATGGTCGTGCTGATGGCGTCGTTTCTGTTGCTGGCGATCGTCGAGTCGGCCATCGCGCTCCGGTACTTCATGAACCTCAAGTACGAGCCGCCGGGGCTCTTTTGGACCCTGATCCCGGGGTTCGTGTTCGCGCTGCTCATGCTGAACCACATCTGGCCCGACGCCGTCCGGGTGACCGCGCTCAGGTTCCCATGATCCACACGATGGTGCGAGCGATGTGGATCATGATGGTCCCTGCGTTCTGTCTCTGCACGCTCGTCACGATCCTCGCGATTCGCAAACGCCACTGATCCGGCACTAAATTCGGGGCATGCTGCCCCATCTCGTGCTGGCCCTGCAGGTGGTCGCGCTCTGGCCGAACGGAGCGCCCGGATTTGAGCGCCTGAAGAATGAGCCGGAGCTCGCCCGCGATTACTGGGTCCGGCACATCAACAATCCGTCGATCACCGTCTACTTGCCGCCGAAGGACAAAGCGACAGGCGCGGCGGTCGTCATCTGTCCGGGCGGCGGATTTCGCGAGCTCGTGTTTCAGGCCGAGGGGAATGACCCCGCGCGGTTCTTCAACACGCTCGGCATCGCTGCGTTCGTCCTGAAATACCGCCTCCCGCAGGAAGAAGGCTCACCCTACTCGCTCGACAACGTGCGCCAGGACGGCATGCGCGCGATGCGCCTCGTTCGTTCCCGTGCGGCCGTGTGGGGAGTTGATCCGCATAAAATCGGGCTGATGGGCTTCTCGGCCGGTGGCAGCGTCGCATTGCTCGTCACGTTCACGCCAAACGCTGGCGATGCCACGGCGAGCGATCCCATAGAGCAGGCCAGTGCCCGGCCGGATTTCCTGATCATGATCTACCCCGGACCGCTCGGCATTCCGGACTCGCTTCCGCCGACCGCGCCACCGGCGTTTTTGCTCGCCGCCGACGATGATCCGTGCTGCTCGGAATCGACCGTCAACTTGCTGCGCCTCTATCGGGCCGCGAAGATCCCGGTCGAGGCCCATCTCTTCGTCCGCGGCGGGCACGGGTTCAACATGGGCTATCGCTCGTCGCTGGCCACGATCAAGGGATGGCCGCAACGCCTCGCGGATTGGCTGGCGGACAACTCGCTCTGAGCGTGACTGGCATTCCGCCCCTCGTCTGCCCCGCCGAAGGCCTCCCGCCGATCGGCGTCGATCGCGGCCGCAAAGCATTGAGGACGACCTTCAGTATCATTCTCGGTGGCCTGTTCGGCACGCTGCTCGTCCTGGCTGCCCGGCATGCTCGAGTTCGACCTCCTACTCCTCGCCGGGTGGCTGTGCGCGGTCGCAGCAGGTCCGCGGGCCATCGTTGGCGCCTCGGTTTCCGACCTGTGCCCCTCGGGGGCATGGTCTACGCGGGGCCGCGGCGCTGGGAAGGCGACGACCGCTTTCGGCGGAACGTGTTCTGGTTCGTCGGTGCCGGCCCCGCGATGAGCCTCGCGACCGGCGCGATCGAGCTCATGCTCGGGGCTCCCATGACAATGCTCTGGTGCTGGGGGATCATCTCGTTGGTGATCGGCGTGGTGACGATCGTCCCGGCGCGCTATCCGACAGGCCTCACGACGGACGGCGAGAAATTGCTGCGTGCGTGGCGGTCCGAGCCTCGGGACATGCCGCTGACGGCCCTGCGTATGATGGCGGTCGCCATTCAGCCGCGTGACTGGGACCCGACGCTCCTCGCGGCCGCGCGCGCCGAGTCGGAGTCAGAGGGCAGTGACGCGATCGATGCGACGTTCCTGCTGTACTATTGGGCGCTCGACTGCGGTGACATCGTCGGGGCGGGGGCGCTGCTGCAGCGAGTCATCGATTACGCGTGCGGGACCACCCGATGGCCCCGCACGACGATCTCGCTCGAAGTCGGACTTGAGGCGACCCTATATGAGTCCGTCTGGCGTGGCGATGCCGCGGCCGCGGCGATCGCCAAGTTCGCGCGGACAACCTTCTGCCATCGCGCGACGATCGAGCGACTCAGTAGTTCAGGTTCGGGTTGAGCAGGTGCCAGTGGAACAGGAACCAGAAGAAGAAGACGCAGGCGAGGGCGAGCAGCGTGTTCCAGATCTTCGCCCAGATCCAGCGCCCGCTGTCGCGCCAGGCGCCGATGCTCTGGTAGATCGCGACCAGTGAACCGAGGCCCACGAGCAGTCCCAGGAACTGCATGAGGTGGATCTCGAAGTCGCCGTTCTTCCCGAGACCGAAGTCGTTGGTGAACTTGTTCAAGAACGACGCCAGCATCGCGACGATAATGAAGGCGACGATGCACGTGGCGTACACGAGCAGGCGGAGGCGTCGCGCGTCGCCTTCGAGCGCGAGTGTCTGGCCATAGTGCTTCCGGATCATGGCGCCGACGGGCCAGCCGAGGAGGCTCAGCGCCATCACGATGAGGCTCACGACCAGCAGTTGGACGTTGGTGGTCTTCTTGTCGAGCGTGTGATCGACCCGCTGGGCGAGCTCGAAGGGGAAGTCCAGGTACACGATGCGGCGTCCGGTCGAGTCGGTCGCGAAGGCGACCTGCTCGTGTCCGTCCACGTCACGGAAGCGCATCGGCGCGATCTCGCGGTAGCGAACCGGTTGTCCGTTGAGCTGCTTCTGGTCCGGAATGGTGAGGAGCGTCGAGTCTTTCGCATCGCGCTGGACCCCGATCTCGCCGAGGAGACTCAGGGGCGAGAAGATATTCGTCTCGAAGCGCCGGCTGCCGAGGTAGAGACCCGAGACCGTGCGCGCATTGGCGGCTGAGGTGGCGAGCGTCGGTGGCTGCGGCGTCGTCTCCGGGAAGTACCGATCCATGAACGCGTTGAACAGGTACGTGCGCGCGCCACCATCTTCGGGGCGCCCGGCGCTGTTGTACGACACGAAGAATCCGACGTTCTGATCGAGGATCAGGTGTAGGTCTGAGTGGAACCACTGCGTATCGCCGCCATGGCCGATGATGTGGTGGCCGTAGCGCGACTCTTCGTAGAACCCGAGATCCATCGCGTGCATGCCCTCGGGCCAGCCCGTCTGTGGGCTATGCATCATCTGAGCGGTCGCGGGTTGCAGGATCTGCGCGGTGCCGTATTTGCCATCCTGCAGATGCGCGATCATGAGGTGGCACATGTCCACGGCGGACGCTGACAGCGCGCCAGCCGGGGCGACCTCGACGAACTCGAAACCCTTCGCGCTGTCGGACCCCAGCTTGTAGCCATCGGACATCTGACTCTGGAGTGCAGGGGGAAGCGGTTGTCTAAACGTTGCGTGGTGCATGTCGAGGGGCTGGAAGATGTGTTGCTCGACATAGTCCTCGAATGGCTGACCGGAGACCCGCTCGACGATGTAGGCGGCCAAGGTCGTCGCGTAGTTCGAGTACGCCGGAACCTTGCCTGGCGGATAGATCCGTTTCGGCATGTGCTCGATCAGATACGAGCGGCGCGGCATCATCTCTGGAGCCGTCTTGACGAACAGTTGCTTGATCGTCTCCTCGAACCCGGCGCGATGCGTCATGATGTCGCGCAGGGTGATCGGCTTTCCGAACGCCGGCGGCACCGGGAAGTCGAGGTACGAATTGATGTCCTTATCGAGGTCGAGCTTCCCCTGCTCGACCTGCTGCATCACGGCCGTCCAGGTGAACAGCTTCGAGATCGAACCCGGTCGGAACAGCGTGCTCTCGGGAACGATCGGGCGCTTGTGGGCGACGTCCGAGTAGCCGTACCCTTTGGCGAACAAAACCTTGCCATCTTTGACCACCGCGATGACGGCACCGGCAATGTCACCGTGGTTGACCTGCAACGGCATGAATCCATCGAGGAAGGACTCGAGATCCGCCGTGGTCAGCGGGACGGGAGCTTTCGGCGTGGGAGCCTGCGCGAGCAGAGTCCCAGCGACGCCCAAGCCAAGCACGCACCAGCGGAAAGCCATCGGAACCGTCCTCTCGGGAGGGGGTTGCGCCCCTACGGCGCATGGGGCAATATGTGGCATCATGTATACAACTTGTATACGGCTTCTGCTAGCGGCGAGTTTCCTGACCGCCTGCGCCGCGCCCGCCCCGGCCCCTTCGGGATATGACCTGATCATTTCGGGTGGCCACGTCGTCGACGGGACCGGCAACCCATGGTTCACCGGCGATGTCGCCATTCAAGGCGACCGGATCGTCAGAGTGGCGCCGGCGGGCACTCTCGCCAACGCGAGCGCCAAGCGCCGCATCGACGCCACCGGACTCGTTGTCGCGCCGGGATTTATCGACATTCAGGGCCAGTCTGATTCCGCCTTTCTCCTCGGCAATGGAAGAAACGTCAGCAAAGTCACGCAAGGGATTACGACCGAGATCCTCGGCGAGGGTGCGACGCCGGCGCCGGCCAACGCCCGGACGCTGGCGCTGGACTCGACGAGCGACACCACCTCGGCCCGCGTCGACACTACCTGGCGCGGGGAGCATGGATTCGGCAAGTGGCTCACCGCGATGGGGCAGCATGGCATCTCCGAGAACGTCGGCTCGTTCGTCGGCGCGGCCACGATCCGCATGTATGGCAAGGGCGCAGACACCGGCGCGCCGAGCGCCGCGCAGCTCGACACCATGCGCGCCGCGGTGCACCGCGCGATGGTCGACGGCGCCTTCGGTATGGCCAGCGCGCTCATCTACCCACCGGGTGCGTATGCCGGCACCGATGAGCTGATCGCCGAAGCGAAAGAGATGGCGCCCTATCACGGCGTCTACATCACCCACATGCGCTCGGAAGGAGACCATCTGGTCGATGGCGTGACCGAAGCCATGCGGATCGGGCGCGAGGGCGGGGTTCCCGTCGAGATCTATCATTTGAAGGCCGCGGGCGTACGAAACTGGCCCACCATGGCCAAGGTGATCGGGATGATCGATTCGGCCCGCGCCGCGGGACAGGATGTCGGGGCCGATATGTACCCATGGGAAGCCGGCGGGACCGCGCTCGCGGCCTGCCTTCCGCCGTGGAGCGCCGCCGGCGACAGCCTGCTGCAGCGCGTCGCCGCGCCCGCGACTCGCGCTCGCATCCGCGCCGATCTGCTCCGCACGAACACCTCCTGGGAGAGCCTCTGCCAACTCGCGACGCCGCACGGTGTCATGGTCGTGGGTCTCAAAGATCCGGCGGACAAAGCGTATGAGGGTCTGCGCCTCGACGAGATCGCCACTCGCGAGCACAAGGAGTGGCCTGACGCGCTCATGGATGTCGTGACGCGTGAAAAGGCGCAGGCCGCCGCCATGTTCTTCATTGCGAGCGAGAAGAACCTCGAGCTCCAGATGAGCCAGCCGTGGATCAAGTTCGGCACGGATGCGGATGGCTCGGATCCGGACTCGCTCAAGGGGCTGACCCACCCGCGCGCCTACGGAAACTATCCGCGGATTCTCGGACGCTACGTGCGCGAGAAGCACGTCCTCACGCTCGAGGACGCGATCCGTAAGATGACGTCAGCGGTCGCCGAGCGGCTCTCGATCCCGGATCGCGGGCTGGTGCGGGAGCAATACTACGCCGACGTGGTCGTCTTCGACCCGAACACGGTCATCGACAACGCGACGTACGACAAGCCGAGTCAGATATCGTCGGGGATTCGCGAAGTATTCGTGAACGGCGTCGAGGTCGTGCACGATGAAAAGCACACAGGTGCCAAGCCCGGGCGCGTTATACGTGGCCCGGGCTATTCTGCAGGTGGCGGCTGAGGTAATCGGCCGCCGCTGCGAAGAACCGCACCCAGCTCCGATAGAGGAACAGGTCATGCACCTCGTCGGGGATGATCATCTGCTCGAACTCGACGTTCTGCGCGCGGAGCGCGGTGATCAGCTCCGGCGCCTGCGCGTAGGGCACGTTCCGATCGTCATCCGCCTGCACGATCAGCACCGGTGAGCGCCAGCCATGGACCGCGGCCATCGGTGACGACTGATACGCCACGCGGGCCTCGTCGCGCGTCGTGTCGAACGGTGGTGCGAAGAGAAACGCGCGCCAGTCGTGGACACCAGCGTAGTCGACGCCGGCGGCGAACAGGTCGGAGTAGCGCGAGAGCGCCTGCGCGGTCATGAGCCCTCCGTAGCTACCGCCCCATACGCCAATGTGCGCGGGATCCACGTCCGCCCGGTTCCGCAGATACAGCCCGGCGCCTTGGATATCCTGATTCTCGCTCGCGCCGTTCGCGCCGAAGTTCGCCGGCTTGCGGAAATTGAGCCCGTAGCCAATGCCGCCACGGTAATTCACCGACAGCACGACAAACCCTCGGCTCGCGAGATATTGGTTCATCGCGTACATGTAGCTGTACGCGTCCATCATGTGCCATCCGAGCAGCATCTGGCGAATCGGCCCGCCATGAAAGAACACGACCGCCGGATGACGCCCGCTGCCCGACGGCGCGAAGAGCTGCGCGTGGATCATCATGCCGTCGCCCGATGAGAAGACGACTTGCTCGGGAACAACGAGCTTCGCCGCCGGAAAGTCGGCCGGGATCGCCTCCATTGCGAGATCGCGCACGGCGCTCGTGACGATCGCGGGATGCATCGGACGCCGCGCGTCCGAACGCAACACCGCCACGGTCTTCCCATCGCTCGCCACGACCGGATAGCTCTCGATCCCGGTGCCCGGCGTCAGCTCGACCGGCCGGCCGCCGCTGACCGCGACGCGCCATACGTGCTGGCGATCAATGTCGTTCTCGTTTCCGGCGTAGACCAAGTCTTGCCGGTTTGGGTTCATCGACGCCGTGAAAATCTCGAAGTCGCCTGGCGTCAACTCGGTCGTGGCGCCACCCCGCGCGGCAATACTATAGAGGTGGAGCCAGCCCGACTTCTCCCACGGAAAGACGATCCGGTCGCCCGCGCCCCAGAACAGCTGATGGTCGGCCACCAGCTGCTGGTACAGACTACCGGACCCCTGATCGGCGGTAAAGACGGCATGTCCGATCCCAGTGGCGGCATCAGCGACCCAGATCGACCACGGACGACCGGTGCGCCCCTCGAGAAAGAAGTTAGGCCCTCCGGTGGGCACGCGCACAAATGCGAGGTGCGTCCCATCGGGCGACCACTCGGGGTCTCCATCGCGATCGACACTCGGCGCGAGCCACACCACCGATTTCGCGGCGACATCATAGACGCCCACGAAGTCGTGGTCACCGCGCGCGCTCACGAACGCCAGCTTCGATCCATCAGTTGACCAGCGGAGCGAACCACTGCGGCCCTTCTCGCTGATCAGCGATTCAGACTTGCCGCTGCCATCGAGATGCGCGGCCCAGATGTGGCCGCCCGACTCGTACGCTACGATATCGCCCTTCGGCGAGACCAATGCCCCGTGCCCGTCACCGAGTTTCCTTGGCGCGCCTCCATGGACGCTGACGGCGAATAGCTCTTGCCCGAGATCGCCCGACGGCAGACTGAGCGGATTCGTTCGCGAACCAGGACCGAGGCTGCCGCGGGCGTAGACGATGGTCTCGCCGTCCGGGCTCCAGGCCAACTCACCGAGCTCCTGGCCGTCGTCCCCCGTGTATGAGGTCACCGCCCGAGCCGCATATCCCCCATCGGCGCCGGGCTCGGCCACCCATACATTGCGGCTGCCCCTGGCGTTGAACACCCAGGCGATACGTCCTTTCGCCGGGGCCGCCGTCAGCTCCGTGGGGAAGGGCGCACCGAGGGCCTGCTCGATCGTAAACGCGGGAGCTTGGGCAGCCAGAGGCGCGGCGAGCAGCACGACGAAAGCGAAGCGCATAGTCTCGTGTGGTGTTATAGTAGAGGACTTATGTATACACTCTGTATACTTGTCGCCGCAACCGTAACCGGGTTATCCCCCCAAACCCCCAAGGGGCGTTCGCTGGCGCAGGCCGCCGATTCGAACGTCCAAGTCACGTGGGGCGTGCGGATTCCCATGCGGGACGGCGTCGTCCTGAACGCGACCGTCTACGGGCCGGCGGCGGTCACCGCTCAGCTCCCCGTGGTGTTCGAGCTCACGCCGTACATCTCCGACACGTATAACGATCGCGGGATGTACTTCGCCCGCCACGGCTACCGCTTCGCCATCGTCGACGTGCGCGGGCGCGGCAACTCCGCGGGCACGGCGCACTTCATGGCCGATGCAAAGAATGGCTACGACATCGTCGAGTGGCTCGCGCGCCAACCGTGGTGCAATGGCAAGGTCGCCATGTGGGGCGGCTCGTACGCGGGCGAGGACCAGTGGGCGACCGCGAAGGAGCACCCGCCGCATCTCGCCACCATCGTGCCCGCGGCAGCGGCGTATCCCAGTGTCGATTTTCCGTTCTACGCCAACGTGTTCGGCTCGTACGATACCCAGTGGCTGACACTCGTGAGCGGCGTGACGCCGCAAGACCATCTGTTCGGCGAGAGCAACTACTGGATCGACCGGTTCCACGCGCTCTATGCGCGCCACCTCCCGTTCGCGTCGCTCGATAGCGTCGTCGGGAATCACGAGACGGCATTTCACGAGTGGCTCGCGCATCCCATTCCCGATGCGCATTGGGACTCGCTGGTGCCGACGCCGGACCAGTACGCGGCCATTCGCATGCCGGTGTTGACGATCACCGGGCACTACGATGGCGATCAGCGCGGAGCGCTCGAGTACTACCGCCGCCACATGCAGTCCGGCGCCGCCGACCACTATCTCATCATCGGACCATGGGATCACGCCGGGACTCGCACGCCGCGGGATGAGGTCGGCGGGCTCAAGTTCGGCCCGGCATCCCTCGTGGATCTCCCCGCGCTACACGTCGCGTGGTACGACTGGACAATGAAAGGCGGTCCGAAGCCCGAGTTTCTCAAAAAACGCGTCGCCTACTATCTGCCGGGCACCGGCGCCGAGGTCTGGAAGTACGCCGATAGCCTCGGCGGTATCGGAGCGCACCCGGAGGCGCTCTATCTCGGCGGCCATTCGATCGACGCCTTCTCGTCGGGTACACTCGGTGCTGAGAAGGGAAGCGGCGCACCGGATCGTTGGACCTACGACCCCTTGGACACGCGACCCGGCGATGAGCTGGAGCGCGGGGACATCGACAATACGACGACCGATCAACGCTACGCGTTGAACCTGTACGGCGCCGGCGTCGTCTATCACACCGCGCCATTTGCCGAAGCCACGGAAGTCACCGGGTGGCTGCACCTGACGCTCTGGCTCGCCATGGATGTGCCGGATGCGGATCTCAGCGTAACGGTATCAGAGATCGAGCCAGACGGCCGGAGTATTGCGCTCACCGACGCGATGCTGCGGGCCCGATATCGCGAGTCACCTCGTCGTGAAGCCCTCGTCAAGTCGGGTGAAATACAGCGATACGACTTCAGTAATTTCCAGTTCTTCTCGCGACGCATCGCGAAGGGCAGCCGGCTGCGTCTCGTGATCAGCTCGCCGAACTCGATCTACGTCGAAAAGAATTACAACTCGGGCGGAGTCGTCGCGAATGAGAGCGGGAAGGATGCCCGCACCGCGCACATCACGCTCTATCACGACGCGGAACACCCGAGTGCGCTAGAGATACCGGTCGTTCGACCGGTGGTACAGTAATCGTGACGCGCACGCTGGCACGCGTTCTCCGCCTCGGCGATCTCGTCTACATCGTACTCGGCACGGTCATCGGCTCGGGGATCTTCCTGCTGCCCGGCCCCGTGCTGCAGGAAACCGGCGGCCACGTCGGTCTCGCGCTCGGCGTCTGGGTGGCCGGTGGCCTCCTGTCGTTTCTGGGCGCGATTACGTACGCCGAGCTCGGCGCGATGATGCCGCAAGCTGGTGGCATTTACATTTACATTCGCGACGCGTTCGGTCGCCCCAGCGCATTTCTCTTCGGCTGGATGCTGTTCACCGTCATCGCGCCGGCGTCCGTCGCCACGCTGGCCGTGGGATCCACGGCATATCTCCAAGAGCTCGTGCCCCTCTCCAGTATCGCGTCGCGGGCCGTCGCGCTCGGCATGATCGTCGTACTTGCCCTGCTCAACATCCGCGGCACCAAGGAGAGCGCGCGGGTGCAGGACTGGACCACGGCGGTGAAAGTCGGTGCGATCGTACTCATGAGCGTCGCGCTCCTCGCCGTCGGTCGCGTCGCCGGGCCGGCCACCGCGGCCACCGCGCCGGTCGCGCCCGGGCCCGGACTCCTGACCGGCATCGGCGTCGCGATGGTCGCGGTCCTGTGGGCGTACGAGGGTTGGACCTACGTCACGTTCTCCGCCGGAGAGACGCTCGAGCCGCAGCGCACGTTCCCGCGCGCGATCGCGATCGGCACCGGTGCCTTGATCGCGTTGTATCTCCTGGCGAACCTCGGCTATCTCGCCGTGCTCGGACCGGCCACGGTCGCCAAATCCGACCGCGTGGCCTCGGAAGCGGTCCGCGCGGCGTTCGGTCCCGCGGCCGGCCGCGCGATCGCCGTGGTCGTGCTGCTGTCGATGTTCAGTGCCGTGAACGCGATTCTCTTGACCGCCCCGCGCGTGTTCTACGCGATGGCCAAAGACGGCCTTTTCTTCCGCAAGCTCGCCGAGATACACCCTCGGCTCGGCACGCCCGCCATCGCGATCGCCGCCACGGCCCTATGGTCGATGGTCCTGGCGGCGAGCGGCACGTACACGCAGCTCCTGACCTACGTGGTGTTCACAGCGTGGATCTTCTACGGCCTCGGGGCCGTCAGCGTATTTGTCTTCCGGCGCACGCGGCCCGACGCGCCGCGTCCATTCCGGGTGCCTGGCTATCCGTGGACGCCGGCCCTCTTCGTCTTAGCGGCGCTCGGCATTGTCATCGCGACGCTGGTCGGTCAGCCCGCGCGCGCGATAGCCGGCTTGGCCGCGCTCGCGCTCGGGATGCCCGCCTATCTCATTTGGCGGCGGTCAGCACCTGTCGGCGAGCCGTAAGATCGTCCACGCGGTCGACATCGACCGTGACGCCAAGGCCCGGTGACTCGCGCGGCACCTTCACCATCCCGTCGGCGTCCATCGTCCACTCGGGCGTGACGATGTCGCGGTCCCAGTAGCGCGCGCTCGGGCTCAGGTCGCCCGGGAGTGTGAAGTTCGGCAGCGACGCCAACGCGACGTTGTACGCCCGGCCGATGCCACTCTCCAACATGCCCCCGCACCACACCGGAACGCCCAGATCATGAATGGCGCGCGCGGCGGCGAATCCTCCCACCCGGCCGGGCTTGATGTTGATGATCTTCCCCGAGCCGAGCGTCAGCATGTCCTGGGCGCGCTCGAGGCTGGTGATCGATTCGTCGAGGCAAATTGGCGTCGCCAGTCGTCGCTGTAGCGCGGCATGACGCACGAGGTCATCCTCGCCCAGCGGCTGCTCTATCATGATGAGATTGAACGCGTCCAGCTTCGCGAGGTGGTCCGCCTGGGCGAGCGTGTACGCCGAGTTGGCATCGGCCATGATGCTGACGTCGGCCCCTAGCGCCTTCCGGACGGCGGCCACGTACTCGACGTCTTTGCCCGGCATGATCTTGACTTTGATCTTGCGATAGCCGGCGGCCAGCGCGTCTTTCGCGCGCGTCACCAGCGCGTCGGGCGTCGCCTGGATGCCGAGCGAGATACCCGTGACGACGCGATCGCGCGTCCCGCCGAGGATCTCCGCCAAAGGCTTGCCCGCGCGCAGCGCCGAAAGGCCCCAGATGCCCATCTCGACGGCGGCCTTGGCCATGTTGTGCCCCCGGAGATCGTCGTCGAGCGCCGGCTTGACTTGAGAGGGTGAGCCGAACGCAATGCCGAGTACGCGAGGCGCCAGCCACGACGTGATCGCCATCCACGCGGTATCAATAGTCTCGGGGGAATAGATGGGGTTTTGAAACGCCACGCACTCGGACCACGCGACGTTGCCGTCGGAGTCCCGCAACTCCAGCAGCAGGATGCGCCGATCGCTCATGACGCCCGACGAGATGCGGAATGGCTCGCGCAGCGTCAGTCGGATCTCGCGGAGCGCGAGCTCAGCGACCCGGATCATGCGTCAAGATGTAGTAGCCGAGTTGCGCTTGCGTGTCGCGCGCAAAGCCGTCGACGCGATACCCGTTCTCGAGTGCCCACAGGAATGCGGGTCGCGTCCGCATGCGCCACGTCGCGCCCGCGGACGGGTCCGTGCGCAGCAGCGCACCGATGTCGAGCGGGACGGCGACCTTGAGTCGCGGCGGACAGTCGGTCGGCGTGCCATCGAGCAGCGGAATGCCGTCGGGGATTGCCAGAGGCCGCGGCGTGGGGCGATCGAGCTCCCACGATGCGATGAACCGGTCCGTGCCTTTGAGGCCACGGAAGAGAATCGAATCCGAGGCCCCGTACATATCGGGGACGTAGTCGAGGACGTCGACGCCGAGGCGGTTCAGGTTCAGGTGCGCGTTCTTGGCTTGCAGCGGATCGAACGTCCAGCGCATGCGCTTGACGCCCAGGCCGCGAAGCACTTCGCGCTGGTACTCCTTGAGATGCCGGCCGATACCGGCGTTCCGCTCGCTCTCGCGGACGCCAAGCTGGTGCGACCAGTGGACGAGCTCACCGTTGTCGACACCGGTGATGCCGAACACGAATCCAATGAGGGCGCCGTCCGTGTCGAATGCGCCGACGGCGATGCCCCCGACTTTTTGGACGATCTTGAGGATCGCCGGCGGCACGGTATCAGAATAGTCCGCGCCCCACACCTCGTGCTGAATCGCGACACACGCGCGGTAGTCCTCGGCGGACTCCAGAGATCGGATCGTGGTCATGCCAGGGCGGGGTAAGTAAATGTGCGCATATTGTATACAGCCAGTATACCATTGGAAAAGGCCCCAGGCCATACGGAAGCGCCCGCCCGCAGGTTTCACGGCACCCTTGTGCGCGAGCCGTTCCGCGCGTATCGTCGCGAGCACGGAATGTATACACTAGGTATACCGGCGGCCTTCCAGGAGGTGGGCGAATGCATGAGCGTGGTCGGTGGTGGCTCGTTGCTCTCGCGTGGGTCGGGCTGGCGGGGGTAGCGGGAGCGCAGGGACCCGGAGGCACGGTCTCCGGCTCTGTCGTCAGGGCAAGCGGGTCCGCCCCGATCGAGGCGGCGCAGGTTGGCGTCGAGGGGCGCACGATTGGCGCCGTCACCAATGTCCGGGGCCGCTTCGTCATCAACGGCCTCACCGGCGATTCCGTGACGCTCGTCGTCCGGCGCCTGGGATTCAGCTCCGCACGCCGCACCGTCGCGGTCGGCGCCCGCAATGTGGAGGTCGCGCTCGACGAAACGGCCGTGAAGCTCGACGAGATCGTCACCACCGGTACCCCGGGCGAAGTGCAGCAGCGCTCACTGGGGAATGCGGTGTCGACGATCGACGCGGCACCGGCGCTCCAACAGTCCGGTTCTCCCGATCTCGGCAATTTGATACAAGGACGGGCCGCCGGCGTGTCGATCATCCCCGGCAGCGCGATGGTCGGCGCCGGTCCGGCGATCCAGATCCGTGGCGTGAACACGATATCATTGCACTCCCAGCCGTTGCTCTACATCAATGGCGTCCGCGTGGCCAACGACGCCGGCACGGGTCCCCAAGGTCCGAACGTCCAGGGCAACCAGGTCACGTCGCGGCTCGACGACATCAACCCGGAAGAGATCGAGAGCATTCAGATCATCAAGGGCCCGGCCGCCGCCACGATCTATGGAACGGAAGCGTCCAACGGCGTGATCCAAGTCATCACGAAGCGCGGTGTGGCCGGGAAACCCGCGTTCGACATCCAGGCGCGTCAGGGTGCCATGTGGTTTCCGGATCAAGCTGGTCGGATGCCCACGAACTATTTCATCAACCCCTCAACCAGTAAGCTCGACTCGTGGAACGGCGCCGCGGTGGCCGACGCATCCGGCACCCCGCTCTTTCGCACGGCCGACCAGGTCGGGCTCTCGGGTTCGGTCGCCGGCGGCACGCAACAAGTGACCTACCGCATCGGCGCCGACTACGACTATGACAATGGCGTCGACCGCACCAATGCACAGCGGCGTCTCGCGGCCACGAGCAACGTGCTGTACCATGCGACGCAGACGCTCGATGTTGGTTCCACGCTGTATATCGTTCATAACCATGCGGCCCTGGGTCAGGAGAACGGGCTCAGCCCGATGTTCGGAGCGCTCTTTGGCTCACCGGCCTTTTTCCCCAACAGCGATGGCTACTATCAAGCGCCGCCGTCGGCCGAGAATTCTGGGGTGTTCTCCAATACCCAGGACTTGAACGGGTTCACGGGGACGGCGACGGTCACGAACCGTCCGACCAGTTGGTTCAGTCATCGATTGATCGTCGGGTATGACCAGCGCAACGAGACCAATCAGGGACTGATCAACTTCATGCCGGCGTCGGTCGCTCAGTACTTCCCTCCGGTGACGGCGGAGGGGTCGAACAGCGTGCAGAATCGCAACACGCAGACCACGACGTTCGATTACGCGGGCACGTTTTCGCTGCCGCTCCTCGCGTCCCTGAAATCCAACACATCGCTCGGCGCGCAATGGTATTCACGCCACATCGATTCGACCGACGTCGACGCCTCTGAGTTCCCGGGTCCAGGCGTGTCAGCGATATCGGGCGCGGCGGTGATCCGGACCGATGGCGATTTCGTCACCAACAACACGCTCGGCTTCTACGGCCAGCAAACGTTCAACTGGCGCGACCGGCTGTTCATTACGGGCGCGGTCCGCGTCGACAACAACAGCGCGTTCGGCTCGAATTTCAAATGGGTCACCTATCCCAAGGTCGCAGGCAGTTGGGTGGTCAGCGACGAGAGCTTCTGGGGGATTCACGCGATCGACAAGCTCCAACTCCGCGCGGCCTACGGCGAGTCCGGCAATCAGCCGCCGAATTTCGCCGCGCTCCCCTTGTATGTGTCGGCGGCCGGCCCGAACGGCTCGGTGGTCGCGACACCATTCGCGCCAGGCAACCCGAACCTGCAACCCGAGCGCGGCCAGGAGATCGAGGTCGGATTTACGGCCAGCGTGCTCACGCGCATCGGCATCGACTTCACGTACTACTCCCGGAACACGACCAACGAGATTCTCTCCGAGAATCTGCCCCCGTCCAAGGGTTCCCCCGGCGTGGAATTCATCAACGCCGGCAAGGTGTACAGTCACGGATTCGAGATTCAGGCCACGGCGCAGGTGCTGCGCGATGGACCGGTCGGCCTCGACCTCTTCGCGAACACGTCGACGGACGCCAACGAGATCACCAATTTCGGCGGCCTGCCGCCATTTAACCCGTCCCCCTCGCTGCCAATCACGTACGACGAGCAAGGGTTGCCGCTCAACACCTACTTCTCGAAGAAGGTCCTGAGCGCCACGCTCTCGAGCGGCGTAGCGACCAATCTCATGTGCGATGGCGGCGCGAAGGCGGGTCACGCGCCGGTGCCGTGCGCCAGCGCGCCGCTCGTGCCGGTCGGGCAGCCGGTGCCGAAGTTCGTGGGATCGGGCGGCTTCGACCTCACGCTGTTCCGAAAACTCCGGATTCACACGCTCGTCGACGCGCGGACCGGCTGGCAACTCTTCGACGCCGACAACTATCTCCGCTGCATCGACTTCGGCTACTGCCTCGCCTCGTACAAGCCGCAGAACTACGATCCGCGCTATGTGGCGGCGCTGCAGAGCGATCACGGCAGCCTGACATACATTCAGCCGTGGATCGAGAACGCCGACTTCGCCAAGCTGCGCGAGATCTCGGGCACGTTATCGCTGCCCGACGAGTGGGCGCGCTCAGTCCGCGCGAGCCACATCAGCGTGACGGTCGGTGGTCGCAATCTCCATACGTGGACGAGCTACAAAGGGCTCGATCCGGAGACGCGCGTCGACATCACCGATTCGTTCGTACCGTTCAGCCAAGCCCTCGTCCCTCTGCCATCGCAGCTCTTCACCACGGTCAACCTGACGTTCTAACTATGAAGACACCTATAGTTATCGCGCTCGCTCTGGTTGCCGCCGGGTGTGGCAGCCTCACGGAAACATCGGCCAGCCAGGTTCTGGCGAGCAGCCTGCTTCAACCGGCCAACGCGCCGCTGATCGCCAACAGCGTGGTCGCCGATTTTGAGTGCGCGTACGCCGACTACGCTACAGCGACGGGTCTCGTCAGCGATGAGCTGGCGGACGCGCAGCTGTTCGCCCTCGGGTGGGATTACGACCGCCGCACCATGGCCGCGACCAGCCCCATCCTCGATTACACCTGCGCGCCGATCGGCAACAATCCGGGCAGCCAACAAAATCCCGGCGTCTGGGCGCCACTGTCGACGGCCCGGTTCGACGGCGATACCCTGCTCAGCCTCTTGAATGGATGGACCGCCACGCAAGTGCCGAATCGCGTCCAGCTGATCGGCCAGACCGCCGCGTACACCGGGTACACGCTGACGCTCATGGGTGAGACGATGTGCGCCGGCGCCATCGACGGTGGACCCAAGATCACGTCCGACTCGCTGCTGGGGCTCGCCGAGGTGCACTACGGCATCGCCATCACGAACGCCACAGCCGCGCATGACACCGTATCGCTCAACATGGCGCTCCTGGGCCGCGCGCGCGAGCGGCTCGATCGAGGCCAAAGTGTCAACGCCGCCGCCGACGCGGCGCTGATCCCGGCAGGGTTCCTTAAGGTCGCCACCTACGACGGCGGCAGTACACGGCGTGAGAACCGGCTGTACACCGTCATGTTCCGTGACTTGTTCTATTCAGTCGACGTGCCGTTCCAGCATTTCATGACCAACGGTGCGCAAGATCCACGAGTGCTGGTCGACTCCACCGGCATCCTGGGACAGGACCAAGTGACCCATGTCTGGGCAGCCGAGAAGTATCCGACGATCGGCACGCCTATTCCTATCGCTCATTGGTCGGAGGCGCAGCTGATTCAGGCCGAAGCGGCGAATGACGCTAGCAACCCATCGGACGCGATCGGGTTCATCAACGCGATCCGTGCCAGCGAAGGACTGCCTGCGTACGCCGGGGCCACGGACCAGGCGAGCGTGCAAGTGGCCATTGTCCACGAGCGTGCGGCCGAGTTGTGGCTGGAGGGACACCGCCTGGCCGACATGATTCGGTATGGCCAGGCGCTCATCCCGTACTATCCACCCGTGGGGGCGCCATTTAAAGACGGGGGGAACTTCGGGACGCAGCTCTGCTTCCCGTTGCCGACGGTGGAGAACGGCACGTAACATTGAGCGGTGAGCGCTCAGGTACGGGGAAAGGCCGCGGCCAAGACGACGGGTGGCCGCGGCGATCGAACGGCGCAGGCCTATAAGCAGCTGCGCGAGATGATCGTCCACGGGCGGCTCGCCCCGGGCGTTCGGGTGATCGAGAACGACATCGCCGAACGCCTGGGCGTGAGCCGCACACCCGTCCGAAGCGCGCTCCACCGGCTGGAGCAAGAGGGGTACATCGTGAGCGCCGGCTGGGACAACGAACGCCGGCTCCTCGTCGCTCCCATGACCGAGGACAACGTCCGCGAGCTGTTCCAGATCATCGCCGAGATCGAAGGGTTGGCAGCCAGGCTCGCGGCCAAGCGTCCGGCGAAGCAGCGGACGGCGCTCACCAGCCGGCTGCATCGGATCAACGAGGAGATCGCGGCCACCGGACGGTCAGCGCGTCCGGACCCCTCCCGGTACTTCGAGCTCGACATGTCGTTTCATCGCACGTACGTCGAATTCGGCGCCGGGCCCCGCCTGAGGGCGCTGCACGATGCGATCAAACCGCAAGCCGAGCGCTATAACCACCTGTATACCACGGCTTTAACGGCCGCCGCCGATCGCTCGGTCGTCGAGCACGAGGCGATCGTGCGCGCCATCGAGGCCGGCAAGGGCGCCGCGGCCGACGCGGCCGTCCAGCGCAATTGGTGGAACGCCGCCGATCGGCTGAGTACCGTCATTTTGTCGCTCAACGAGCGGGGACTCTGGTAATGGCGAAGACCCTGACGGATCGTTTGTTGACTGAGTTGGAAAACGAAGCGGCCATCACCAGGCGTGTGTTGGAAAGGGTTCCGGAGAATAGAGGCGACTGGAAACCCCACGAGAAGTCGATGCCGATGGGTCGCCTCGCGGGGCTCGTGGCCAACATGCCGGGGTGGATCGCCATGATGCTCACCCAGGACGAGTTCGAACGTCGCCGCTGGCCCGCCACTACCGCCAGTCAAGTCGAATCAGGATCTCCTCGCCGCCTTCGACGCCAACGTCGCGAGATCGAAGGACGCGCTCAAAAAGACGAACGACGCGCATCTCGAGACGAAGTGGCGGATGCTCGCGCGCGGCCACGTCGTCAGCGAGACCTCACGATACGAGAACCTGCGGTCGGGCGTGCTCAATCACCTGGCCCACCACCGCGGACAGCTCACGGTGTATTTGAGGCTCAACGACGTGCCGGTGCCATCGATCTACGGGCCGACGGCGGACGAAGCGGCGTTCTAACACTTCGGCAGGCGTTTTGCTATTCGAGGCAATTGCCTCGTGTCAAACCCAAACCAGCCTCGAGTATATAGCGGCGATCGAATCGACACGCTGGATGGTGTCCGAGGGCTCGCCATGCTGGCGGTGCTCGTCGACCACTCGGCGATGTGGATCACGCCCACCACCACGGTCGATCGCGCCGTACAAGCCGTTACCGGCAGCACCTGGTCGGGAGTCGACCTCTTCTTCGTCCTGTCGGGTTTTCTCATCACCGGCATCCTGCTCGACGCCCGAGGTGGACAGCACTACTTCCGGAATTTCTACGCCCGGCGCGTGCTGCGGATCTTTCCGATCTACTACCTCAGTATCGCGCTGGTCATCCTGGCGTCCTCCATTCCGGTCATTGCGAACCATTTTCCGGATGCGGCTCGCGAGATCCGCCACGTGCAGCCGTGGTACTGGACGTACACGACGAACTACCTGATCGCCTTGCACGGCTGGCCGGCCGCGGCCATGCGTACGGCGCATCTCTGGTCGCTCGCGGTCGAAGAGCAATTCTATTTGATCTGGCCCGCGCTGGTGCTCCTCGTCGACCGCCGCACGCTGACGCGGATCTGTATCGGTTTGCTGATCGTGTGCCCGCTGTTGCGTATCGCGCTCTTTCTCACCGGCACGCCACCGCGCGACCTCGTGGTAATGACGCCGACCCGCATTGATACGCTTGCGCTGGGCGCCCTCCTGGCGATCGCCGCCCGGTCCGACGGCGGACTGGCCCGCTGGCGTCGCCCGCTCGCGTATGTCGCGATCCCGAGTGTCATCTTGCTGGCTTCGACACTCACGGTCCGGATACGGGTCGCGAACGAGTCCCCGGAAATCGCGACGATCGGCTTCTCGCTGATCGCGGTGATCGCCGGTACGTTCGTCACGTTTGCCGCGACAACGCCAGCGGGCAGTCTCGCGCACCGCGTCCTCGCGCACCCCGCGCTCCGCGCCGTCGGACGCTATAGCTACGCGATGTACATCTTCCACCTGGCCGTGGTCGGCCTCCTCCACGCGCGCGGTCTGGCGCCGGATGCGATGCCCACCGTGCTCGGCTCACACCTCCCGGCGCAATTCGCGTTCACGGTCCTGTGCTTCGCGATCACGTACGCGATCGCCTTCGTCAGTTGGCGTCTCGTCGAGCACCCAATCCTCAAGCTCAAACGGTACTTCCCCTACGACCGGGAGCCGGCGTCCGTTTCTGTCCGCTACGTGTCCGATCGCCGTATAGCGTAGGGGCCGCGCCAGGGCCATTTTCACTGGCATGACAAACACCGCACTCTTAGTCGTGGACGCTCAGGAATCGTTCAGGCAGCGTCCGTATTGGACCGACGCCGATTTCCCGGTCTTTCGGGATCGTTTGCAGACTCTGATCAACGGCTGCGCCGAGCGGCAGGTGCCCGTCCTGCAAATCTTTCACGTCGAAGACGAAGGTGTCTTTTCGCTCGCCTCGGGTCACGTTCGGACTCTGGACCCGATCGCCATCAAGCCCGACCTCATCGTCCACAAGCGCATGCACAGCGCGCTCGCTGGAACGCCGATCGCCGGCTGGCTGACCGAGCGCGGCATCCGTCGCGTCATCGTCACCGGCATTCGCACCGAGCAGTGCTGCGAGACGACGACGCGGCATGCCTCGGATTCCGGATGGAAGGTCGACTATGTCACCGAGGCGACGTTGACGTTTCCGATGGTGCATCCGCGGACCGGGCGGCGCTTCAGCACCGAGGAGATCCAGGAGCGCACGGAGCTCGTGCTCGCCGATCGGTTCGCGCGCATCGTCACCGCCGAGCAGGCGCTCAACGATCTGTGACGCAGCCCGTCTACTTCGTACTCCTCCCAGGCACGCTGCTGGTCGATCTCGCCGGGCCGGCGGACGCCGTGCGTCTCGCGAATCGCTATCAGCGTACCGTGCGATTCACGTCGACGTTCGTCGGTCCGACGCCGTCGGTGACCTCGTCGGTCGGCATTGATCTCGCTGGCCTCGGTCCGTTACCCACCGACGTTCCGAGTAGCGCGATGATCGTGGTGTGCGGCACGGTCACGGACATGTCTTCACGGACAGCCAGACTCACGGTGGCGAACTGGATCCGTCGCGTCGCCCGGCCGTCGCACAAGCTCGTATTTATCTGTGCGGGCGCTCTCGTTGCGGCGGATGCGGGCTTACTCGACGGCCGCGCGTGCACGACGCACCATGAAGATTGCGACGAGCTACGGCATCTCGCGCCGAAGGCGCGGGTGCTCGATAACAGACTCTACGTGTCCGATGGCAACGTATACACGAGCGCAGGTGTGACGGCGGGCCTCGACCTGATGTTGGCGCTCATCGCCGACATCGCCGGACCGAAGTGTTCCGTCGGCATCGCCCGCCACATGGTGGTCTATGCGCGACGCACAGGCGCTGATCCGCAACTGTCGCCTTGGTTAGAGGGAAGAAACCACATCCACCCCGGCCTCCATCGCGTGCAGGACGCGATCGCGGCCGACCCCGCGCGCGCGTGGACGGCCGCCGCGCTGGCGGCCGTCGCCCACACGAGCGCGCGTCACCTCACCCGGCTGTTCCAGTCACACACCGCGATGAGCCCACTGGACTACGTGCATCTCCTGCGCGTTGCCCTCGCCCGTGAGCTGCTGACCAACTCGACGCTCGATCTCGAGCGCGTGGCCGAGCGTTCGGGATTCGCTTCCAGCCGCCAGTTGCGCCGCGTCTGGAACAAGTACAACGCGCTGCCACCGGGCCAGTCCCGTCAGACTTTCGGCCACAGCCAGCCGAAGGTGCCGGCCGTCACACACCCATAGATGAGACCATCGATAATGTCTTTGGTGGTCACCGCCCACGGCTCGCCCTGCCAGATCGCGCTCTGGGCTCTGGCGCCCGCGTAGGCCAGGAAGGCGACCGCCCCGACGACGCGGAACACGGCGAGATACGGCGTGCCCGGCGCGACCGTGTGCGCGGCGATGTACGCCACGAAGAACGACACCACGAGGAGGTAGGTGAACCACTGCCCGAGCAGGGGGCCGATGCTCGGCATGCCCGGCTTGCGCAAGAACGCCAGTCCCACGGGTCCCTGCTTGAACTTCTCGATCAACGCCGGATCCTTCATCGCATTGGGTCCCAATGCGTAGAGCAAGAGATACTGGCCAGGCGCCGGATTGCCTTTCTGAATCGCCGCGCGCACTTCGTCTTCGTTCGGAAATTTGTGGTAATCCGCATTATGGTACTTCAGCACCATATGCAGGATCGAGCTGGCCACGAACACCAGAACCGCTGACACGACGATCGGCATCCACAGCGAGACAAGTGGTACCATGACGTCCTCCGGGTTGATAGACATCGGCATCATCGGCGCCGGTCGATTCGGCACATACTTCGCCGGGCAACTGGAGCGCGTCGGCTATCGGGTAGCGCTCGGCAACCCGACGGCGCCCTTGGTGATGTTCGCCGTCCCGATCCGCAGCCTACAGCAGGCGCTTCTCGAACGCCGCGACGCACTCGGCCCCGACACGATCGTCGCCGACGTGTGCTCCGTCAAGATGATTCCGTGTGACGTGCTCACTCAGATGTTGCCGGGACGGCCCGTCGTCGGCACCCATCCGTTGTTTGGACCCGACTCGGCGCCCGTGAGCTGCGCCGGCCAACGCGCGGCGATCTGCGCGCTGCCCGGCGGCGAACGCGCCGCCGCGTGCGTCGAGGAGGTCTATCGGCGCCTAGGGCTCACCATCGTGCGCTGCACGCCCGAAGAGCACGACGCCCAGGTCGCGCGGTCGCAGTTCTTGACTCACTACATCGGCCGCGGTGCCACGCGGGCCGGCATCGAACGCCTCGCGCTGTCGACACGGACGCACGAGGCGCTCATGGACATTGTCGATGTCGTCGGCCACGACACGATGGAATTGTTCGAGGACATGGCCGCGTTCAACCCCAAGGTTCCCGAGGTCCGAGCCGCGTTCTTGGCCGCGCTGTTAGAACTTGTACCCGAGAGTCGCCGATAGCCAGCTCAGCGCCGCGAGCAAGATGATGAACGTGCCGAGCGTCGAGGGGTCACGCTCGGTTGGCGCGTTTTTCTGGAACGCCCGCCAGATGGCGATCACGCCGGGCAGCAGGATGAAACGCTGCTGCGTGAGCCAGAAGACGACCCCGATCACGATGATGATGAGCCACCGTTCCTCTCGCGAGAGAGCATTGAACCCGCGGCCGCCGTCGAGCTGCCAGATCGGTGTGAGGTTGAACAGGTTCATGAGCGCCGTGAACCCGGCGATCTGCCCCCAGACCGGCGCTTTCGTTGCCAGGAACAGGCCATAGGTGGCGACTGCGGCGCCGAGTCCCCACATCGGCCCGGCGAGTCCCACGTGCGCGTCCGCGTGCGGCGTAGATGGCGACTGCTTGAGGATCACTACGGCACCCAAGCCCGGGATGAATAGCGGAGGGCTCGCCGGAAGGCCGAGCTGTCGCAGCACGTACACGTGACCCATCTCGTGGATGTAGATGCAGACGATGATGCCGAGCGCGACCTGCCACTTGCTAAAGAGCGCGATGTAGAACAGAAAGGACACGAACGCCGACACCACGGTCCTTCGCTCTCCGAGGCCCAGGATCAGCATCTGGGCCTTGCCCGGAGTCGAGCGGCGCGTCAGGTCGGCGATACGCGCCTCGATCACCTTGAACTGCTCGCTCTCAGGCGGCAGAAGAGCGAGCGCCGCCTGCCACTTCTCCATGGCCGGCGTGAGCGCACCGGCGTTCTCCGCCGACTCGGCCTCGCTCGCGAGCTGCTTCAGCCGCTCGGCGTGCACGAGCGCGTGGCAACTCGGGCAGCTGAGCAACGCCGGCGCCAGCTCCGTATCACACCGCGCGCACGTGGTCACGCCTGTGCGGTGAACCGAAATGGGCCCTGAAACGCCGGTCGACCGGGGTCACGGTTCATGTACCAGGCCTGCCGCAATCCGACCGCGATGATGATCGCGGTGAGGATAGACGACGGCAGGTCGCCGACGCTCTCGATGATCGGCAAGGTGATCACGGTCTGGAGTGTCACCGTCCCGCCGAGCTTGACCAGCTCGGCCGTCATGCCCACCGCGATGCCCAGATAGGTCAGTATGAGCGCGATGATCTGGAATGGCCGGCCGCGCTGGCCACCCGCGCCGAGTTGCATGGCTCGTCCAACGAGCCAGCCGACGGCAATCGCCACCAGTCCGATCTCAGCATGAATCAACGCCAGGACGCCGTAGTACACGGCCGCGCCGGCAATCGCGCCGCCGATGCCGAACACGGTCGCGCGAACGATGTGTGCCGGCGTCGTGACCGGCCGTGGCGTAGTCTCGATCCGCGTTTTGCAACTCTCGCAGACGATCGCCTTGCCGGCCGTGTAGTACGAGTCCCCGATCGGCCGCTTGCACGCGACACAATTACTGGCCGGCGTTCCCGAGGGAACCGCCGTATCGAACTGAAGCGCCATGTTGGAAAGTTACTGCATTTGTTCCAACAGTGCTGTCAGCGCGTCGAACTCGAAAGGTTTCTCCAGGAACGGCTTCCCGGACCGCGCGCGGAACGACACGACGGTGTCGGAAATCGTCTCGCCGGTGGAGATGATGAGCCGCGCGCAGAGGTCCGGACGCGCGGCGGCGAGCGTGTCGTGGAGCTGAATACCGGTGACATCCGGCATCGTGAGGTCGGTGATCACCGCGCGATATCGGTCCGGGGGCGCCGTGAGCAGCATCGCCAGCGCCGCGCGGCCACTCTCCGCTTCCTCGACGCGCCATCCGCTGCGCTCGAGAAAGAGCCGGAGCGCCGCTCGGATCGACTCCTCATCGTCGATCACCATCACCGTCCCGGTTCTGACCCGCGTCGCGGCTGCGTTCCCGTTCGTGCGCGCCGCTCGCCCGCGAACCTCGGCCGCGGCCGCCGTTTGATCCGAGTGTACCGGGAGGTCGAACGTGAAACGGGCGCCGCCTCCCGGGAGATTCTCGGCCGCGAGCTGTCCGCCGTGCTGCTGGACGATGCCAAGCGAGACCGAGAGGCCGAGCCCTGTTCCCTTGCCAGGTCCCTTCGTCGTGAAGAACGGCTCGAAGATCCGCGGCAGGACATTGTCGGAAATCCCTGGTCCCGAATCGTTCACCGAGAGACGAACGTGGTCGCCGGCGCTCGTGACGATGACCTCGACGGTCCCGCCCGCGCCAGCGGCTTGTGCGCCGTTGACGATGAGATTCGTGAGGACTTGCTCGATGCCGACTTCGTCGATCAGGACGTATGGGATCTCCTCCGTCTGAAACTCGACCGACACGATCGCGCCGGTCTCGGCTTCCACCGGAGCGACAGCCTCCTCGGCATGGCGGACCACATCCCGGATATCCGCGGCCTCCTCGTTCTGCGTGCGGGCGCGCACGAACGACAGCAGGTCCCGCACGATGGCTCGCGCGCGGCGCGCTTGGGTCGCCACCGAGAGCAGCATCTCGCGATCGGCGGCCGATTGCGTATCCTCGTTCAGGAGGTTCTCGGCGAAATGCAAGATCGCGGCGAGCGGGTTGTTCAACTCGTGCGCGACGCCCGAGACGACTCGGCCGACCGCCGAGAGCTTCTCGGACTGGACGAGTTTCGCTTCATCATCTCGGACGCGGGCGGCCATCGTGTCGAATTGGCGCGTGAGCGCGGTGATCTCGTCGTTCCCTATGGCGGCGACGGCCGCGACGTTGCGCTCGCCCCGGGCCATCGCGCCCGTCGCGTGCTGCAGCCGCCGCAACGGATCGACGAGGCTGCGGGCGAACAGGAACGCGATGAGAAAGGCAACCGTCAGCGCCGCGAGACACAAAGCGATCGCGCTCGTGGACGACTTCAGGAGCGGCTGTCCGTAGTCGAGCAACGGCGATACGGCGACCAGCAACACGCCGTTGGCGCGGCGGAACGCAACGACGCGGTGTCGGTCGAACCGGCTGACGAACCATCCCGACGTGCCACGCATCAGCGAGTCGGACGCGTCGAGCATCACCTCGCCCACGCGCACGACGGTCGCTTGCCGTGTGCGGCTGAAGGGAACGGGTACGCCAGCGTGCGTGGGAGTGACGCTCCGCACCACATACATCATAGTATGGGCGCCGAACCCGGGCATGGGCGTGATCGAATCGGCCGGCGATTGCGCCGGCAGCGCTCGGAGGAGCGCGGCGCCGCGAGTCTCTTCCAGATAGCGCTGCTGCTCCGTGCGCCCAATGAGCAAGACCGGCATCGCGGCGCCAAGCGCGATCGTGCACGTGATGTAGCGGATTTTCTTGGCCAGTGTGTGCCGGATCGGCTCCGCCGAAGCCGCGAGTCGCGCTTCGTCAGTCAGCCTCAGCGAGCGCACGGCCTGCTCGGCTTCCAAGAAGAGCACAGCGCCGAGCATCGCGCCCAGGAGCGCGCCTTGGACACAGATCCTGACGTCTTCCAGATAGGGGAGGTGGGCGAACGCGATGAGCTGGCCTGCGCCGAGGGCGTATCCAAGCGTGCTCGTGACGATCGCACAGATCGCCACGAATCGAGGGTAGAGGGAGATCGAGCGGACGGAGTCGATGCGGCGCCAGCGCAGCCATGGAATGAGAACGACGCCGGTCCAGCCGACGAGGGGTACTTCCCATGCGTAGCAGGTGACGATCCAAGCGAGCTGGTGCCGATTGGTTAGCCACCAGAGGTTCGACAGCGCGATGCCGAACCCCCACCAGCAGAGGCTCGACAGGACCAGCATGCGGCCAGCGAGTCGCCGACCGCACGTGTTGAATGCCTCGGCGTTCGAGACGACACGCATGGAGGCGAGTAGGAGAGTCCGAAGTCAGGCGTTTGTCAACGAACAGCAAAAGCTGCAACGGGATAGACGCCACGCCTATAATTGACCCATGGATCTCGTGCGCTGTCCCTGGGCGAAGAGCGATCAGATGATCGCTTACCACGACAAAGAGTGGGGCGTACCGGTGCACGACGACCGGGTGCACTTCGAGTTCTTGATCTTAGAAGGCGCCCAGGCCGGCCTCACGTGGGAGTTGATCTTGAAGCGACGTGATGGCTATCGAAAGGCGTTCGCCGAGTTCGACGCCGCGAAAGTCGCGCGCTACACGCCCGCGCGTCTGGCGAAGATCCTGACCGATCCGGGGGTCATACGCAATCGCCAAAAAATCGCCTCGGCCGTCACGAACGCGAAGGCATTTCTGGCGATTCAGAAAGAATTTGGATCGTTCGACGCCTATGTCTGGCGCTTCGTGGATGGCCATCCGATCGACGGGCGGCGAAAGGCAATAGGAGACGTACCCGCGAAGACGCCAGCGTCTGACGCCCTGTCGAAGGATCTGAAAAAGCGCGGGTTTTCGTTCGTCGGGTCGACGATCTGCTACGCCCACATGCAGGCGACGGGCCTGGTGAACGACCACCTGGTGCGCTGCTTTCGCCACGCACCAGACGGTCCCCGGGGGCGTTAGCGCCCCAGCTTCGTTACGTTCTCGGCCGCGGGCCCTTTCGCGCCCTGGACCACGTCGAACTCCACGCGTTCACCTTCAGCGAGCGACTTGAAGCCGCTGCCCTTGATCGCGGAGTGATGAACGAAACAATCCTTCTGGCCGCCCTCGGGCGTGATAAACCCAAAACCCTTGGCGTCGTTGAACCACTTGACCGTGCCGGTCGTACGCATTTGTTCGGTACCTAATACTGAGTGTTGTCGGACATGAGCGAAAATCAGCCCAAAAGGTAATTTGTTCCATGATCGATCTCAACCAAAAAGTGGTGCTCGTCACGGGCGGATCGCGCGGCATTGGCGCGTATATCGTGCGGACGTTGGCCCAAGCGGGCGCCCAAGTGGTGCTCCATTACAGCGCGAGCGGGACGCAGGCCGAGCAGATCGTCGCCGACCTCGGAACCGACCGCGTCGTCTCCGTGCGCACGCCGCTCGATGCGGATGGTGCCGGCACCCAGCTGTGGTCCGACGCGGTTGCGTGGCGTGGACATATCGACGTCCTCGTGAACAATGCCGGCGTCGCGATCGAGGCCAGCATCGACGATTCGCTCGACGCCTGGCGCGCGGCGTGGGACACCACGTGGCGCGTCAACGTGGTTGCCCTCGCCGATCTCTGCCGGGAGGCGATTCTGCATTTTCGTGGACGCGGCGGAGGAACGATTATCAACGTCTCGAGCCGCGCCGCGTTCCGTGGAGACTCGCCGCATTACATGCACTACGCGGCCTCGAAGGGCGCCGTCGTCGCGCTCACCAAGAGCATCGCGAGAGGCTATGCCCGTGACGGCGTGCTGGCCTACGGGGTCGCGCCGGGGTGGGTCGCGACGGATATGGCGCGGCAGTCTATCCAGATGGTCGGGCTGGAGAAGCTGGTGCAGGACATTCCCATGGGAACGATGGCGCCTCCCCAGGACGTCGCGAACGTCGTGGCCTTTCTGGCGTCGGGACTTGCGCCACACGCCACAGGGACAACGATCGACATCAACGGGGCTTCGTACGTACGCTGAGTTGGGGGGTCCGGGGGGCGTCGTTGGGGTTTGCCCCCCGGAGGAGAACCGACCAGTCGAGCAGCGCAAAGCGCTGCATCGACGCGCCGCGGAGCGGCGCCTTGCGGCGACCTCGGCTTGTGATAATTTTCACAAGCTGTACCCCGACTCTTCAGCCCCCGACTCGATATGGCCTCCGATACAACGCTCCGTCCTGGTGAGATCAAGGACATTCTCCTCCGCGAAATCGAGGCGGCCGACCTGCATGAGCTCGACGTTGAGGAGGTTGGTAGCGTACTGGAGGTGAAGGACGGCATCGCCCGCATCTATGGTTTGGAGAAGGCGATGTCTGGCGAGATGCTCGAGATCACGGCGTCCGAGAGCGGCGAGGTGATCACCGCGCTGGCGCTGAACCTGGAAGAGGACAATATCGGCGCGGTCATCCTCGGGAACTACCTCGTGCTTCGCGAGGGCGACGAGGTGCGCCGCACGTCCCGCGTGCTCGAAGTTCCGGTCGGACCCGAGATGGTCGGCCGCGTCGTCGACGCCCTGGGCCGGCCCCTCGACGGACTCGGTGCGATCAACACGAAATTCTCGCGGAAGGTCGAGTCCGACGCCCCTGGCATCATCGTTCGCCAACCGGTCAAAGAGCCGTTGCAGACCGGTATCAAGGCCGTCGACTCCATGATCCCGATCGGTCGCGGCCAGCGCGAGCTCATCATCGGCGACCGCGGCATCGGTAAGACGGCGATCGCGATCGACACGATTATCAACCAGAAAGGCACGGGCGTCATCTGCGTCTACGTCGCCATCGGCCAGAAAGCCTCCACGGTCCGCGCCGTGGAAGCCAAGCTTCGCGAGACGGGGGCGATGGAGTACACGATCATCGTCAACGCGTCCGCCTCCGACCCGGCGCCGATGCAGTACATCGCGCCGTACTCGGGGTGCGCGATGGCCGAGTACTTCATGTATTACGAGGGGAAGCCGACGCTGTGCGTGTACGATGACCTGTCGAAGCAAGCGCAGGCCTATCGTTCCCTCTCACTCGTGTTGCGTCGTCCGCCTGGCCGCGAAGCGTATCCGGGCGACGTGTTCTATCTCCACTCGCGCTTGCTCGAGCGCGCCGCGAAGCTCTCGGATGATCCGACGATCGTCGACAATAAAACGATCTTCAAGACCGGCGGTTCGCTCACCGCGCTCCCGATCATCGAGACGCAAGCGGGCGACGTCTCGGCCTATATCCCGACGAACGTCATCTCGATTACCGACGGCCAGATATTTTTGGACTCTGACCTCTTCTTCGCCAACGTGCGTCCGGCGATCAACGTCGGTATCTCGGTTTCTCGCGTGGGTGGCTCGGCGCAGATCAAAGCCATGAAGGCGGTTGCCGGACGACTGCGGCTCGATCTCGCCCAGTACCGTGAGCTCGAGGCCTTCTCGGCGTTCGCGTCGGATCTCGACGCCACGACGCGCCGTCAACTGGACCGCGGTGCACGCACCGTCGAGATCCTCAAGCAACCGCAGTACCGGCCGATGCCGGTCGCCCAACAGGTCATGTCGATCTTTGCGGTGACCCAGGGACTGCTCGATAGCATTCCCGTGGCGAACATCAGGGATTGGGAAACCAAGTTCCATCCGTACATGGCCGCTCAGTTCCCCCAGGTCGCCGATCGGATTACGAAAGAAAAAGCGATCTCCAAGGAGACCGAGGCCGATCTGAGACGGGGCATCGAGACGTTTACCAAGCAATTCCGTGGCTAAGGGTCGGGAGCTTCGGAGTCGGATCCGGTCGGTCGAGAACACCCGCCGGATCACACGGACCATGGAGATGGTCGCGACGTCGAAGCTCAAGCGCGCCCAAGATCGGGTCGTCGGCGCGCGCCCGTACGCCAAGGTGCTCCGCGAGATCATTGCCGATCTCTATTCGCCGGAGCTCGCCGATCGCTTCCCGCTGCTCCGCCAACCCGCGAAGATCCATCGCGCGGCGGTGCTGCTGATCACGTCGAACCGCGGCCTCGCCGGCGCGTTCAACGCGAACCTGATCCGCGAAGCGCGTGGCGTGATCGAGCGGCAAGAGAAGGATGGCGCCGCGATCGATCTCCACGTGGTGGGCCGGAAAGGGCTGGGATACTTTCGCTACGTCAATCGGCCGGTCGCCGCGAGCCGCACCGACATCACCGATCGCCCGACCGCTGACGACGCGAAGAGTCTCGTCGACGATCTCATGCAGCAGTTCATCGACAAGAAGATCGACGCGCTGTATCTCGTCTCGGCCAAGTACAATTCACCGCTCTCGACCCCACCGGTGTCAGAACAGGTGCTGCCGGTCGCGCCTCCCGAGCGGAAGGACAACAAGCAGGTCCGAGACTACATCTTGGCGCCGAACGCCGAGGAGATTCTCGGGATGCTGCTCCCGGCCTACGTGCGCAACACCGTGTACCGGGCGCTGGTCGAGACCGCGGCCAGCGAACAAGGCGCGCGGCGGACGGCCATGAAGAACGCGACCGACAACGCGACGGATCTCCTCACCACGTATAAGCGCAACTACAATCGCGCGCGTCAGGCCCAGATCACGCAAGAGATCGCGGAGATCGTCGGCGGCGCGGCGGCATTGGAGTAATATGGAAAAGAAAGTGAACAATCGCGGCCGCGTGGTCCAGGTCATTGGGCCGGTGCTCGACGTCGAGTTCGAGGCCGGAAGCCTGCCCGAGATCTACAACGCCTTGCAGATCAAATCGGTCCCCGGCGACCGCGCCGAGCCGATCACCATCGACGTGGTCGTTGAAGTGCAGCAAGAGATCGGGCGCAATCAGGTGCGCGCGGTCGCGATGTCGTCGACGGACGGCGTCGAGCGTGGCATGGAAGTGATCGACACCGGCGGCCCCATCACGGTTCCGGTCGGCGCCGCCGCGCTGGGCCGCATCTTGAACGTCCTCGGCCAGCCGGTCGACAACGGTCCGCCAATTCCCGCTGACGCGCCCCGGTGGCCCATTCACCGCCCGGCGCCGTTGTTTGTGGATCTCGAGCCGAAGACCGAGATGTTCGTGACCGGCATCAAGGTCATCGATCTCCTCGCGCCGTTCGTCAAGGGCGGGAAGATCGGCTTGTTCGGCGGCGCCGGCGTCGGCAAGACCGTCATCATCCAAGAGCTGATCAACAACGTCGCCAAGGTCCACTCCGGGAAATCCGTTTTCTGCGGCGTGGGTGAACGGACGCGCGAGGGCAATGATCTCTATCTGGAGATGAAGGAGTCCGGCGTCATCAAATCCGCCGCATTGATCTACGGCCAGATGAACGAGCCGCCGGGTGCGCGCCTCCGCGTCGGCCTCTCGGGGCTCACGGTCGCCGAGTACTTCCGCGATGAAGAGCACGCCGACGTGCTGGTCTTCATCGACAACATCTTTCGTTTTACACAAGCAGGGTCGGAGGTTTCGGCCCTCTTGGGACGCATGCCAAGCGCGGTCGGGTATCAGCCGACGCTGGCGAACGAGATGGGTGACCTGCAGGAGCGCATCACGTCGACGCGCAACGGGTCTATCACGTCGGTGCAAGCGATCTACGTCCCCGCCGATGATTTGACGGATCCGGCGCCGGCGACCGCGTTTGCACACCTCGACGCGACCGTCGTGCTCTCGCGCGCGATCACGGAGCTCGGGATTTACCCCGCCGTCGACCCGCTGGCGTCATCGTCGCGTATTCTCGATGCGCAGTATATCGGCGAGCGCCACTATCGCGTGGCCATCGAGGTGCAACGCATCCTGCAGCGCTACAAGGAGCTGCAAGAGATCATTGCGATCCTCGGCATGGACGAGTTGGCGGAAGACGACAAGAAGATCGTTGGCCGCGCGCGCCGCATTCAGCGGTTCATGTCGCAGCCGTTCGACGTGGCCGAGCAGTTCACGGGCATCAAGGGCAAGCAGCTCACGATCGAGGAGACGATCTCGTCGTTTGAGCGCTTGGTGAACGGCGAGTTCGATAGCCTGCCCGAGCAGGCGTTCTTCATGGCGGGCTCGATTGAGGACGTCGTGGCGAACGCCGAGAAGCTGAAGCAATAATGCCACTGCACGTCTCGGTCGTGTCGCCGGAGCGTGTCGTCTTCGAGGGCGACGTCGAATCCGTCCGCGCGCCCGCGTTCGACGGCGATCTCGGCATCCTGCCCCGTCACGCCCCGATGGTCACGCTGCTGGGAACCGGTACGCTCCGCTTGGGGAGCCACCGGTTCACCGTGCGGGGCGGCGTCTTGCAGGTGGTCGACGATCAGGTACGGGTCATCACCGATCACGCCGACGAAGCCTGAACCACGCTCGCCTCGCGGCCGCGGCACGCAGTATGCCGCCACGTATGGGGTCCGGCCCTAAAATGACCAATATTCCCCCTAAGTCCCCCGGGGGATTTTCCGGAGAAATTTGCATGATCGATCGTGTCCGTCTGGTTACGTGCTTGTTCGCCATTGTCCTGTGCGCGAGCGTCGCGAGCGAAGCGAGCGCGCAAGCGTGGAACTATCCCGAATTCCAAGCCCCTCGCGTCGTCAGCCGAGAATTCAACTTCGCCGTATTCTCGAGCGGTGACGGCGGCACCGGCCTGCTCGCGCAGTGGCGCGAAGGCATCGCCCCCGATTTCATCCTCGAGCTCGAGGGCGGCTTCACGAGCCCGCCACATCATCTTGACACCCACGGCCTGATCGGCGGCTCGATCGGTTACCAGTTGGCGCGTGAATCCAAGGACATTCCGCTCGACTTCCTGCTGACGGGAGGATTCTACGACGCGTTCGGCAGCCCGAACGAGTTCCGGATCCCGTTCGGGATCTCGATCGGCCATCGATTCCCGATCCAGGGGAGCGCCATGGCGATCACCCCGTACATCGAACCACGGCTGTCGATCGACAATTCGCCGGGTAACACAAAGCTCGGCGTCGAGTTCGACATCGGTGGCAGCATGGAATTGACGCCGCAGATATCCGTACGACTGCTCGGCACGTTCGGCGGGTCGAACGCGATGCCAAATGACCCAGGTATCGGCTTCTCCGTGGCGTGGACGCCGCTCGGATTGACGGGGGCTCGGAAGTAGCGGTGCCCGCGTTACCCACCGTGCTCGACGCGCGCGAGGCCCTGCGGGCGCTCGCGCGCGATCGCGGTGATCTCGCCGTGCTCTATCTCAACTTCGTTCGGGGCTCGAAGGTCGAGGAGATCTACGGTTGGGAAAAGTTCGATGCAGTCATGGACACGGTCGCGGCGGCCCTGCTCGACCTCGTCCCCGGCGACGCGCTGGCACTGTCCCTCCATCCCTTCGACGATAACTTCGCGATCGTCCACACATCCGCTCGCGATGCATTGGACGTCGAGTCCCGCGTGGTCGGCCGGATCGAGGCGGCCCACGGAGAAGAGATTGCGGCCTTGTGCGAGATTGTCGCCGGGCGTTCCGAGGTGCGCGCCGATCCCCGCATTCGGTTCGAGCGAATCATCTATCGCGCCATTCGCGAGGCGGCGGGTGCCGCGAGAAGCGTGGAGCAACAGGAGCGCTTGCGCCGCATCGCCGAGCTCAAGGAGAGCATCCGCGAGCGCGCGATCTATATCGATTATCACCCCATCGTCGTCGCGGCCAGCGGAGCCGTCTTTGGATACGAGGCGCTCGCGCGCGGAACCCGACGTGGGCTGCGGCGTCCCGAGCTCATGTTCGAGATCGCGGCCGAGGCCAATCTCATCTGGGAATTGAGCCGCCTGTGTCGGACGACGGCCCTCGATGGCCTCGATCGGTTGGGCCCGGGCGAGCTGCTGTTCCTGAACGTCGACCCACACGACTTCGCCGACCCGGATTTCGACTTGCCGGGCGATCCCCATCGCTTGGTCATCGAGATCACCGAGCGGATCGCGATCAAAGACTATCCCCGGTTCCGCGAGCGCCTCGCCGCGTTCCGCGCTCGGGGGATCCGCGTGGCGGTGGACGACGCCGGGAGCGGCTTCGCGGGACTGGGGTCGATCGCGAATCTCGAGCCCAATTTTATCAAGTTGGATCTCTCACTGATCACCGGCATCAATGCGAGCTCGACCAAGCGACACCTGGTCGAGACGATGGTCCGGTTCGCGAACGAGCAGGGCGCGATGGTGATCGCCGAGGGAGTCGAGCGCGCCGAGGAGTTTGCCGAGGTGCAGCGGCTCGGCGTGCATCTCGTGCAAGGGTTCTTTGTCGATCACTCCGGTCCGACCATCAGCCGGTCGACGAGGGCGAGCGACCGTCTGGCCGCGCCGAGTCCCTGACGGACGGTCTCTCGGGCGGCTTCGCCGGCTTGCTCGTTGGCGTGCAGTCTCGCGCGAAACTCCGTCGGCGACCGCACGATAAAGCCGCCCCCAGCGGCGAGCAGGAGGCCTGCGTCACGGCTCGCATAGTGCCGGGGTCCGAAGAGCACGGGGACACCGAAAGCAGCAGGCTCCAAGACCGAATGCAGCCCCGCGCGGCCAAACCCGCCGCCCACGTAGGCCACAGTCGCGCGAGAGTAGAGTCGCGCCAAGACACCGACGCTGTCGACGATGATGAGATCCGCCGCGGTCGCGCCGGATGATAACCGGCTCGACGGCACTTTGTGGGATGCGGCCCACGTCTCAATGTAATGCACGTGTGTCGGGGTCGGCTCGTGCGGAGCCACGATGAGTCGCATCCCACTGCCGAGCCATCCCTCGAGGACGACGCGCTCGTCGGGTGGCCATGTCGAGCCTGCGACGCATATGGATCGCCCCGCGAGCTCCGGGAACGCGCCCGCCGCGTCGGCGGCCATTCGCCAGACTTGATCGTAGCGCGTGTCACCTGTGATCTCGATCACATCCGGACGGACGCCGATCTCGACGAGGCGCCGCGCATCGGCCGAGTCGATGGCGCCAACGGCGTCGAGCCTGGCATATGCATCATGGAGAACGGCTCTCGCGAAGATCGACCGTCGGGACGACCGGGCGCTGAGCGTCGCGCTCAGGAGTCCGAGTCGCACCCCTCGGAGAGACGCGCGCTCGACAAGCACGGGCCACACGTCGAGCTTGCTGAATACGAGCGCCGAAGGCATGAGTGCATCCAGCGCCGCGTCAATGTCGCTCGCGCGGTCGAATGGGAGGTAGTCCGTGAAATCGACGGGGAGCGAACGAGAGAACCGTTCAGCACTCGGAGAGTAGTACGTGAACGCGATCTGGACCGCGGGTCGCTCGGAACGGATGAGCTCGACGATAGGTCGTGCTTGCAGCGCTTCGCCGACCGACGGAGCGTGGATCCAGAGCAGCGGACGGCTCGTATCTCGATGAACAGTCGCCCACGCGCGGTAGCGGTCGATGAGACCGGCGCGAGCTCCGAGTGCTCTCAGCCACTTGGCCTCGGAGAGCGTCGCCGCTACTCTGGCTATACCGGCGTACGCGGGGCGGAGAAGGGGATGCAACCGCTACTTGGCAGCCAATGCGGCGTCCAGTGCGCGCCGGAAGTTGTCCGTCGGCTGGGCGCCGGCGATCAGTTTGCTCCCGATGATGATCGTGGGGGTCGATTGCACACCCGCTCGTTCGGCCCGATCCTGATCGGCCCGGATCATGGCCAGTGTGGCGTGCGTCGAACGGCAGGCATTGAACGAACGGGCATCCAGGCCCACTTTCGTCCCAAGGGAATCGAAGACCGGCGAAGGATCTTTGAGGCCCGCCCACGTTGCCTGAGAGGCGAACAACGCGTCGTGCATCGGCCAGAACTTGTTCTGCGCGCCCGCACACATCGCCGCCTCGGCTGCCGGGACGGCGTTGGGATGGATGGTCAGCGGGAAATTGTAGTACGCGAGACGGACCTTCCCGTTCTCGACGTATTCGCGACGCAGAGCGGCAAACGACTCGTCATGCCATTGTTTACAGTAGGGGCACTGGAAATCACTGACCATGATCATCCAGACTTTCGCCGTCGAGTCGCCGCTGATGCGTGCGGCGTCGATGCGTTGCGTGAAGCTGTCCGCCGGGACAGCCGCTCGCGCCGCGACGATGGCTCCCGCGGTCGCACCGTCAAAAGTGGTCGTGGCGCCGCTCGAAGAATTGCAGGCAATTAGCGCGAGGAGCGCGGTGTGCAGTTGACGATTCATGGTTTTCGAATGAGTTTCGATCAAAAATCATATCCGTCTTGCGCTTACCCCAGCAAGGGAGCACGAGGACCTGTGCGATCAACGCTCGCGGTTGCTCTCTTGTGTGCGAGTCTTGGCGGCGCGGCCCGCGCTCAAGAGACATTCTCGCCTACCATGCAGTTCGGCACCGGGTTGATCAACGCGCCGACCGCCTGGATCTCGCCGTCGACGGCGGACTTCTGGATCGACTACTCCGGCCAGCGGATCCCGTCGACCAACCAGCCCCTGAGCTTCGCGCACGGATGGAACGGGAACGGTGCAATCGAGACCCAGTGGCTCGGCCGCTTCTCGCTGGGCTTCTCGCTCTACAGCAACAATCCGGAATACGGGTTCTTCGGATCGCTGCTGGCCCTCAAGGACGGACAGTTCTCGCCACTGCTGCCGGCGATCGCCGTCGGCTTCCGGAACCTCGGGCCCTTCGACCACGAGGACCGGTTCCTGATCGGGCACGACGTCACGGTCGATACGGTCGGCAACACGCACGGGTTCACGCCGTCGTATTTCGCCCATTTCCATACCAGCCCGACGCTCTACATCGTAGCGACGAAGTCGATCAACTTCACGCCGCTGTTCTCCGCGAGCCTCACCCTTGGCGGCGGCGACGGGTTGTTCAGCGACGACGGCGGCCTGGGGCAGATCTATGACCGGCACGGACAAACGGTCAAAGGCATGTTCTTCGGGACGCAGCTCCAGTTCCACCCGACCAGCGTGGCCAGCATCTCGTTCGTGGCCGAGAACGACGCGTGGAACTACAATGCCGGGATCCGTGGCGAGTTCCATGGGATCGGCATCGGGATCTATGGCACGGAGCTCGAGGAAGGGAGCACGAAGCGGCCGAGCGACTTTCTGATCTACAATTACACCAAAGCCAACTTTGTCGTCTATTATCACGCGAATTTCCGCGACGTTGGCCGGGGCGTATTCCTGCGCAGTGAGATCACGCAGCTCGAGCACGAACAGACCGAGCTCAAAGCCGAGATGGCGCGGCGCGAGCGGCGCATCCACGATCTCCAAGTCTCCCTCGGCAAGCTCCAGGGGTCGGCCTTGAGTGACGTGGAACGCCAGCGCCAGGAGCTCGAGGCGCAGCTCAAGGAAGAGCAGGATCAGATTCGTCGGGCCAATGAGCGGTTGCAGCAACTGCAGGGTGGGAAACCCCAATGAAATTGACGTCAGCACTGGTCGCGGGTCTGGCTTTGACCGCTGCTGTGGCGAGTGGGCAAGAGGAGTTCGGCCAAACGCGCTTCTGGGGATCGGGATTGATCGACATCCCCACCGCCTGGGTCGAGCCGGTCTCGGGTGACTTCTCGTTCAACTACAGTGGTTCGTCCTACCAGACCTCGTCCCAATTCCCCCAGTACAACTCGTCGCTGAACTCGAAGCTCAGCCTCAACACGTCGCTGTTCAGCCGCCTGCAACTCGGCGTCTCGCTGTTCTCGACCAACCCCGAGCAGGCGTTCTATGGCCAGCTCGTGGCGCTCCGGGAAGCCGACACGAAGGGGGGACCGCTCGCATTCCTCCCGTCGCTCGCGATCGGGGTCCGGAACATCGGGCCATACAGCAAGATCGACCGGTTCGGCCTCGGCTACTCGAACGAGATCAACCCGGCCGGCGGCACCGCTCCGGTGATCCGCGCCGACTCCACCCATCAGTCGTTCTCGACGGGCAACACGGTCTACGGAGTCGCGACCAAGAACGTCTCACTCCAGGATCTCATAGCGACGGCGCCGCCTGTGAACCTCAGCGCCACGGTCGGCTACGGGAATGGCTTATTCAGCAATCACGGAAACCTGCCAACGAAGTACTATGCCGCGGATGCGACCGGTGGCCTGTTTTATGGTCTCGCCGCGACGTGGCGCCCGTCGACAAACGTCCTGTTTTCCGTCATGGGCGAGAACAACGCCTGGGACTTCAACGCGGGTGCGTCGGTCGACTGGCGCGGGCTCCGCGCCGGGATCGACGTGATCGACCTCGGCGGCGGCAGTCAAAAGATCAATCCCGCGATCCCGGCCACCGCGCTCTATCATTACACGAAATTCGCCTTCACCCTCGGCTGGCACAGCAACGTCTTTGCGCTCCTCGGCGGGCATCTCCTGGAGGATCGCGCGGCTGCCCTGAAAAAGGAGCGGGATGGGCTCCTGGCCGATATCTCCAAGCGGCAAACCCGTATCGCCGAGTTGCAGGGGCTCGTCAAGCAGTACGAAGCTCAGAATCTCCTGGAGCTCGAGCAGCGGAGAGCCGCGGCTCAGACCCAGTTACAACAGGAAACCGAGGCGCTGCGGCGGCTCGAGGATCGGCTGAAGCGTATCGAATCGCAACAAGGCTCGACCCCTCCTCCTCCGCAAACGTCGACCCCTCAATGACACGGGCGATAATTTGGAGCGTCGCGCTGCTGCTCGGCCTGGCCAGTCGCCAGGCCCGGGCGCAGGATACGACGAATACCCAAACCTACCCGGAGCGTCGCAAGGCGATCCTCGACGACATCAAGTCATCGCAGCGCAAGCTCGATGACCTTCGGGTCGAGCGGCTGCAGCTCGAGTCACGGGTCGAAGCCGTGGCGGGCAAAGTCGCCGAGCAGCGCGTCAATGCGCTGCTCATGAGCCGGGAGACGTACGCGCTTCGGCAGCTGGACTCGCTGTTGACCGTCTCACAGGATGTCCTGCTCGCCCAGCGCGACCGGTTCCTGACGCTCGGCGACGCCGTCCGCCGGCGGGCGGGTGCCGAGCTGGTGATCGTGTTCCGAGCGGATTCGGCGTCGACCCTGACCCAGCGCATCGACAGCGCGTCGGTCAGGATCGACGACGGCGCCGGCTCCTCCCGCGTGTACTCGCTGCTCGCCAACTCGGCGTTGGCGTCGGGCGCCGTGGACGAGCTCTATCGGTCGAACGTGCTCCCGTCTCCCCACACCATTTCGGTGACCGTGGGGCTCAACGGCGGAACGCAAACGCAGTCCGTCCGCGTCGACGCCGCCGCTGGCGCCTCGACCTACGTGCAGTTCGCCGTCCGGAATGGACAGTTGGTACAGACGACGTGGTCGAACAAAGACGCCTCTTCGCACTAGGGCTCGCGCTCATCGCGCGAGTCGTCGTTCCAGCGCCGGTCGTCGCGCAGCAACCCGCGACGCCGGCGCCGGTGCCTGCCGTCCCGAGAGATACCACCGTCATTCCGCCGCTGGACAAAGGCCGCGCGGTCGACGCTGAGATCCGATCGGCACTCTATGCGCTCATGACTGGCGACGCGATCGCCGCGCTCAGCCGACTGAGGCCACTGGATCCAGGCACCGAGTCGGCCGAGCGCCACTTCCTGATCGCGGAGTGCTACTACCGCCTGGGAATGGACGACAGCCTCCGGACAGAGGCGGCGACATTGGCGGCGATGCCGGAAGCCGCGCGCTTCCAGCCGCTTCTGCATGCGCAGCTGCTGCTCGCCGATTATCGCGATGGCGACTACGCGCGGGCCGTCGATCAGGCGCGCACGCTCGGACCCGACCAGAGCGGCATCACGTCGCTGCTCGCCGGACTCGCGGCCTATCGCCTCGGCCAGGAGCCGGCCGCGAGAAGCGCCTTCGAGGCGGCCCAGGCGACGAGCGGTCCGTACAAGACGTATGCGCAGTACATGTTGACGCTGATGAGTCTCAAGGCCGACACGGCCCATGGTGTCGCGACGGCTATGCTGGCGCTCGACTCACTCGTCCCCACGGCCCAGAGCCCCTCGTCCGATCAGTTGCACCTGACGCTCGCGCAACTCGCCTACGAGGGCACCCAGTACGACCGCTCCGCGACCGAGGCCGGCCTTGTGACCGCGACGAGCGGGCTGCGAGCGCCGGCCCTGCTGACTGGCGCGTGGGCGGCCTATCGCGCCGGCAAGCCGCAGCAGGCCGGCGATCTCTTCGCGACGTACGCGCACGACTATCCGGAGCTGCCCACGCGCGACGAAGGCCGCCTGATGCACGCCCAAGTCGCTCTCCAGTTGCACCAGGATGACTCGGCCGCGCGCGCCTTCAAGGCGGTCGCCGATTCGGTGTCCGCCGAGGCCCAGGGTCTTGGCGCCAATGCCTCCGGACTGCGCGGCGGCGCGCGTCTCCTGGTCAATGCGCGCGTCGCCGACGTGCTGCTGCTCGGCGACGTGGCGGGCGGCAAGGCGGTGAGGTTCCCGGACCTCGCGGTGGGCGGCATCAATGCGTTGCGCATCGCCGTTGGGGATGCCCCGACCCCGACCGTTCCGAGTCCGACCCCCGTCTCGGTCGAGACGCTCTCGCAGCGTCTCGACGCCGCCGGCATTGACTCGGCCGGCGCGGCGAAGGGTGGCGTGACGGCCGGAGCACCGCTCCTCCGGCGCGCCGTGTTCATGCCAACGTCCGATGCCTCACGCGGGGATCTCGCCAAAGGGCTGGCGACGTTGCGCGACGCCGATGTCGGCGTGGCCACGGCCGATCAGGCCGTGCGATCCGAGAACTCGAACATCCTGCTGCAGGTCGCGAACCTCAAGCGCATGCGCGAGATGATCCAAGGGGCGCAAGACAGCTTGCGCACCGGGTTTGGACCGCTCGCCATTGCCGAAGACTCGCTGGCGCGGGTGACCTCGAATGTGGATACGGCCTACTTCACGCTGCATCGGCTGATCGGCGCGACGGTCACGGATCTCCGCGACCTGGCGAACGAGAATGCGACAAAGCTCGATAGCGTGCAGCACTCGCTGCAGGCATTGGCTTCGACGGCGGATCTCGCGTATCTCCAGCAGGAGCGTGAGACGAACGCCATCTACCGGCGCATCGCCGACGAGGTCGACGCCGGCCTCGACTCCGCGATCGCCCACAATCCCGCGTTCGCCCTGCGCGACACGGTGCGCCAGCGTGGCGAGCGCACGCGCGCCCTCATCGTGCAGACGCGTGCCGCCGGTGCGGTGGCCGCCGCCGCGGTCGACAGCGCGCAGGCGCGGGTGGAGCGCGGGCCGTCCGAGACACGCCTCGCACTGCGCGCGGCTCTCGTGGCCGCCCAGGCCCGCCGCGACGCAGCCGCCACGGCGCTCGTCGTGACCGTCGATCGCGAGCTCACCGCTCGCGGCATCGCGCTCGCCGCGGCCATGCGTCGCGATCTCGAGGCCGCGGAGTTCGGCTCGGCGACCGCCTCGTTCTTCCGCGCGGTCGCGGCCGATAGCACGGCAAGCCCGGCGGCGGCCCCCTCGGGAAGCGCGCCATGAGACGCCTCGCGCTGGCCCTCGCGCTCCTCGCCGCTACTCGCATACTGGCGCAGACGCCGACCGCCACTCCCGTCCGACCGGTCGTCGCGAGAACGCGGCCGGCGACGATCGCGGACTCGGCGATCGTGCAGCTCGAGTCGCTCCTGCAGCGCTATCCGGATAGCCCGCTCAGACCGGGCGCGTTGTACGAGCTCGGCGAGCTGTTGACCCGTCGGGCCGACGAACGATTCGCGGCGTCCCAGCGCGTCGACACGACGTCCTCCGGCGCATCGCACCCCGACTATACCGACGCGATCGCGCGCTACGAGGAGATCGTTAAGCGTTTTCCAACGTTCGATCAGATCGACGGCGCCGCCTACACCCTGGGCACGCTGTACTCGTTCGACCAGCGCTACGCCGACGCCGTCCCGATGTTCGAGCTCGTGGCCTCGAAGGACCAGTCGCCGCACAAGCCGGAGGCGCTGTTCCGCCTGGGCGATGCCGAGTTCGAAATCGCGGCGAATCAGAAGGGCGACGCGCGTCTGGCATCGTTCGGCAAAGCCGCCTCGGCGTACGAGCGCGCCTCGGCTGCATCTCCAGCCAATGGCGATGTCTACTTTCTGTCGCTGTACAAGCTCGGCTGGGCGTACTACAACACGGCAACGCCGCAGAACCCCGCCGGGTACAATCAAGCCGTCGAGGTCTTCGGCCGTCTGGTCGATGCGTACGACAAGCTGACACCCGAGCGCCAGCAACGACTCGGCTTGCGGGAAGAGGCGATCGAGTACATGGCCGTGTCGTTCACGCAAGTCGGCGGCGCGGCCGCGGCCGATAAGTTCTTCGCGGCTCGCTCGGACAGCGCGTCGCTCAAGATCCCGGTCTTGCGGCGAGTCGCGGCACGGCTGCGTGACCAAGGCGACTTCGCGAAGGCGGTCGACGCGTATCAGGAGCTTTTGGTCGAAGCACCGGACGACTCATCCGCGCTGAGTACGTCGCGCGAAGTCATCGATATCTACCAGAACCGCACGCTCGAGCCGGAGAAGGCCCAGGCCGCGCGTATCGCGCTGGTGCAGAAATTCTCGCCGGGCTCGTCGTGGACGGCCGCCAATCCCACGCACGCGAAGGATGTCGAGGCCGCGCGCGAGGAAGTGCTGCGCCAGAGTGCCCAGTACGAGCTCGCCAAGGCGCAGGGCACCCCCACGCAGCTCGCGCAGGCGCCCAAGCGGCGCACCAAGGGGAAGACGGGCGCGACACCGGCGCAGGAGGCGGTCGCCGTCACGCCGGCGGCGCGCGAGCACTACACCGAGGCCGCGCGTCTCTACGCGATCTATATGTCGGACTACGGCCAGTCCGACAGCGCCCGCGAGGTGGACATTCACTACGCGGACGCGCTCTATGGCTCCGGCGATTTCCGGAAGGCCGGCACCGAGTACACGCGCGCGGCATTCAATTTCCCCGCGGATACGTTCCAGACGAGCATCAAGGCGGCCAACCAGCAGTCGGCCCAGAACGCGATCGTCGCCTGGGACTCGGTCACGGCTCACGACACGACGGACCGTGCGTCGCAGGACTCGCTCTTCGCCGCGGTCGACAACTATGCGACTCGCTACCCACACAGCGACGTCGCGAAGAAGGCGTTGATCGAGAAGGGTCGTCGCGCGGCGCAAGGCGGACGGTGGGACGTTGAGGCGCAGACCTTCCGGATCTACGCGTTGCAGTATCCGAACGATCCGTACGCCGCGACCGCCGCCAAGCAAGTCGGCGACGCGCTCTACAAACAGGGCAAATACGCCGACGCCCAGCTGCAATGGGATTCGGCCGCCGCCACGGCGCGGGCCACGGGCCGGCGCACGTTCGCCGACTCGATCAACGGCGTCCAGCAAGGCGCGGCATCGTCGTATGCCGACTCGTTGATCAAGGCCGGCGCGTACGACAAGGCCGCGAAAGAGGTGTACATCGCGCTCGCCGACAAGAATCCGTCGAGCGAGAAAGCGCCGGATGCGCTCCGCAACGCGATCGAGACGTATATGCTGGCCGATAGCGCCGCGCGCGCGAAGAGTGACCAGAACGGGTCGCAGGCCGCCCGCGTGCAAGCCGCGAGCTTGTCGAATCGCCTGATTACCGAGTACCCGCTCTATCGCTATCGGCTGCAGTATCAGACGCTGCACGCGGATCTGCTCGAGGAGATCGGCCAGGGCGATCAGTCGGTGACCGCGTTGCGTCAGATCATCGCCGACAATCCGTCCTGGCGCGGTCGCGCGGACGCGGAGATCAAAGTCGCCGTGCGGCTCGACTCATTGGGGAAGGGCAAGGAAGCCGCCGCGGCGTACCAGCAGTTCGCGGCCGACTATCGCCAGGATCCTCGCGCGGCGGACGCGCTGTACAACGCGGCGGTGACCTACGTCCAGGCGCGAGACACGCTGGCGGGCGCCGCGGCCTACGGGACCTTTGTGGATCGATTCCCGAAAGACTCGCGAGCCGCGCAGGCGCGCGTGTATCGGGTGCAACTGTTGAGGGCTGGCGGGGACAATGCGACGGCGGACGCGGATCTCAACAGACTCTGCAGTCTGCTTAATCCGCCGGCGGAGTTGAAGGGTGATTGCGCCGCGAGGGCAGGGCGCTCCGCGTTCGATGCCGGCCTGGCCGAGTTCTTGAGGTATCGCAATGTCAAGCTCGTGATCGCGACGAGGGCGCAGCTCACCGCGGCCGGCGTCAAGCGAGCGGCGGCGTTGAAGCAAAAGAATGCTCGGGACGGTCACGGGTGATTTCACGAAAGCCATCGAATCGGGTGATCCCCAGTACCTGGCGGCCGGCTCGTACTACGTCGGTTACGCGCAGTGGGAGTACGGCAACTTCTTGAAGAACGTGCAACTGCCCAAGTCTTTGAGTGACGCCGAACGCACGGCTGCCGCCGCGGGAGCCGGGCAGCAGGCGCAGGCGTACTACACGCAGGCCGAGAAGACGTGGACCGCGCTGGTCGACAAGGCCACGCAGGACGGCATCACGAATGCGTGGATCGACCTCGCACGCGATGGCACAACTGGCAAGGTACCCGATCTGCCTCCAACGCCCGGTGGTCTCAAATGACGCTGCCGCGCGCGGTGTTCATTTTGTTACTTACGCTCGCGTCTGCTACAATCGCATCGGCGCAGGTAACGAAAAAAAAGCGCCCACCAGCCGTCGCGGCTGCGCAAACGGTCGAAATTCGCGGACAGGTGCCGACGCCGCAGGTCGTCACGGTGCGGCCGAGAGCCGTTCCCGATTATTCGCGGGGCGTCTTGGTTCCCGCGTTCTATGACCAGCACTTCTGGCCGTCAATTCTGGCGCCGTATCGCGTGGTCCCGACGTTGCCGAGCGAGTCGGGTCATCGTCCACCGGAGGCGGCGCCGGACACGGCCGCCGCGTCTCCCCCTCCCTCGAGAGAATAGGCAATGGACGCATTTCTGAAGTGGTTCCGCGATGGCGGCCCGATCATGTACCCGATTCTGATCGTCGCCCTCTCGGGGTTGGCGATCTTTCTCGAGCGGCTGTACGTGATCGTCTTGCGGTCGCGCATCAACGGCCCGGCGTTCATCGATCGGGTGATGCAGCTCGTGCGCGCGGGCCGGATCGATGAAGCGATTCGCCTCTGCACGCAATCCAAGGCGACGCTGCCCGACATGGGTTTGCTCATCCTGCGCTCGAAGAGCCATGACGAGGGCGAGCTCCAGAACGTGGCGGACGCGGCGTCCCTGGCCGTGATCCCGCGGCTCACGCGGCGCCTGCAGTATCTCCCGATGCTCGCCAACGTCGCGACGCTGATCGGTCTGTTCGGCACGATCTACGGTCTCCGAGGCGCGTTCGCGTCCGTCGCGCTCGCCTCGGCAGCCGAGCGCTCGGAGAAGCTGGCGGCCGGTATCGCGATCGCGCTCAACGCGACGGGCTTCGGGCTGCTGACGGCCATCCCGCTGACCGTGGGCCACTCGTATCTCTCGGCCCAGGCCGAGCAGATTATCGAGCAGGTCGACGAGTTCTCGGTGCGGCTGATCAACGCGCTCGTCGAACGTCCGGATGTCCGCATAGCGACTCGCTAATCGAACCCAAGCGGAGCGACCGCCATGGTCACTCGCTTTCATCGAGCGAAAGTCCGTCGCCGCGAGCTCAGTCAGGGCCAGCTCGGGCACGGCAGCATCAATCTCGTGCCACTGGTCGACATTCTGACGTCGATCGTGTTCTTCTCGCTGGTCACCTATCAAGGCCTCGTTGCAGTTCTGACCAGCTATGACCTCAGTTTGCCGCCTGTAGTTATCAATGCCCCGCAGGAGGCCTCGAAGCCGGACAACGCGCAGTTGAATCTGCTCCTCGCGGTGCGCGTGTCGAACGACGGCCTGCTGGTCGAGCACTCGGAAGAGGGCGGGTTCCGCCGTCAAATCAAGGGACTGGACTCGACCTCACTCGACACGCTGCAGGCGCTCATGGTCGACATCAAGGCGAAGTATCCGCAGAACAACAATGTGATCGTGATCCCGAACGACAATGTCGCCTACGATGATGTGATCCACGTGCTGGAGCGATTGAAGGTGGCCAAGTATCCCAACGTGGCGCTCGGCACGAAAGCGCGACAGACCTGATCATGGCCAAGACGAGTCGATTCCAACAGTCGCGAGAGGCGCGCCGCGGCGCCCAGTTCTCCAAGTTCAAGCTGGCCGAGCTGAACCTCGTCCCGCTCGTCGACACGCTGGTGTCGATCGTGTTCTTCGCACTGGTGACGGCGGTCGTCGGTGAGCTCGCGCCGGTCGTGGCCGGCGTCACGCTGCCGGAATCGAGCGTCGGCGGGAATGCGCTGCAGCAACTCACCCTCGGCGTCGGCGCCCAGGTCACGGTGGCGAATACGCCGGTCATGAGCACGGTCGACGCGGCCCAGGCCCAGTCGAACATGCCGGGCCAGCCGCTCTTGATTCCGCAGCTCTACGCGGTGCTCAAGGAGAGAGCGGATTCACTTCGCTCCCAGCGCGGCACGCCCGGGACCGATCCCGTCGACCAGCCGCTGGCGATCCAGGGCGACAAGACGATGCACTATGATCTCTTGTCGCGGATCATGCAGACGGCCCGGCTGGCTGGATTCAAGAACATCTCGCTGCAGGTCAAGCGCGTCGGGGGCGCCGGCAACACGTGACGGCGCCTCAAGGGCCTCGGCCCTCGGGAGCGAGCGCTCAGCCGCCCAAGCGGCGCACCGGCCGCGTCCGCGCGCCGGTCGACGAGACGAGCTTCACACGCGAGCTGCGCCACGAGCTGGCGAGCAGCGAAGGCCGCGCGCTCGTTGTCTCGTCGAGCATCTCGGCCGGCATCGGCTTTATCTGGATCCTACTCGTGATCTTCGGTCCACGGACCGAGACCGCTCACCTGTTGTCGGCGGACGAGCGGCCGATCAACGTGACATTCGAGTCGCCGCCGCCCGAGGAGCCCAAAGTCGCGCCCACGCCGGCCGCGCCAACCGTGTCGAAGCCGACGCCGAAACCCGCCGCTGCCGCCGCCGCTCCGAAACCGTCGGGGCCGACATTGGCGGAAAAGCGCGCGGCCGCCGCGGCCGCCGCGTTCGGCGCACCGGCTGCGTCGAACGGACCCGTGGGCAATGTCTCGAACGTGCTCCGTGGCGTATCGGTCGCGTCCAACTCGCCGGCCACTCCGGGTGCGGCGACGGGCGGGAAGCAGGTGCTCGCGTATGGTCAGGGTGGCGCGGGCTCGCGCACGCCGGGCCGCGACGCCGGCGCTGGCAGCGGTACCGGGTCGATTGGCGCGGTCCAGGGCACCGGCGGGTTCGGCGCGCAGGCCGTGCGCATCTCGGCGCCGAAGGTGATCGACGCGCCGAGCCTCGGCGGGCCCTCGCGCGACGTTGGCGAGCTTGGCACGCAGGTGCGCGACCACGAGTCGCAGCTCCGGTTCTGCTACGACGAGTTCGGCTTGAAGGTGAATCCGGCACTCGCGGGCAGCGTGACGATCGCGCTGACGCTGACCGGTGGTGGCGCCGTGACGGACGCCAAGATCACCGGCCGCACGTGGAGCGGCCCGGGCGCCGACGCCACCGAAGCGTGCATCCTGCAGCGCGCGCGCGGGTGGCACTTCCCGGCCTCATCGGCGGGCGGCGGCACCTACGAGTTCAGCTTCAACTTTACGAAGTGAGTCGAAGCGGGCCGCGTAGGCCGGCGTGAACCGCGCCGCCTGCGGGAGTGTATCCATCGCTCTCGCCTCGGCGTTGATTTTCTCCACGTCAGTAGCGGTGTCCGGCTGCGCGGTGGGCGTCGCCGCTGGTAGCTTTTGCTCTGGCGGCTTGGAGCATGCCGAAGCGACCGCTACCAGGAGTACGACTCGCCACATGCTCGGAAATCTGATAGCGATCGCGTTCCTCGTGCAGCAGATCCCGCCACCCGTCGGGGTTGTCAACGATTTCGCGCACGTGCTGACCCCGAGCGCGTCGGCGCACATCGAGCAGATCGCGAGCAATGTTCGGAACAAGTCGCGGGGCGAGATCGCCGTCGTCACGCTCCGTGACATTGGCGACCAGGATCCGGCTCAGGTCGCACTCCTGATCGGACGCCAGTGGAAAGTCGGCAAGATCGGGAATCCAGGCGATCCGACGCGGAACGCCGGCGCGGTCATTCTCCTCGTACCGAAGGAGACGTCGGGCGACGGGCGAGGGCATTGCTTCATCGCCACGGGACAGGGCACCGAAGGGTTCATCACCGACGGCGACGCCGGCGATATCTGCCGCGAGGCGACACCGGATTTCCGCGATCGCGACTACTCCGACGGACTCGACCTCGTCACGTATCGGACGGCCCAGCGTTTCGCCGATGAGTTTCACTTCACGCTCGACACCGCCCTCGCTGTGGCTCGAGGCCCCGAGTCTGGCGGCGGCTCGGCGGCGCCATTTCAGATCACGCCAACTGAGCTCTTCGTTGGCTTCATCGTCATCTTCTTTCTTCTGCGCCTCCTGGTCGGGAGAGGCGGGCGTGGGTGTGGGTGCGTTCCGATACCGCTTTTCTTCGGAGGAGGCGGCGGCGGTGGTGGCTGGTCCGGTGGGGGCGGGGGCGGGGGTGGAGGGGGTGGCTTCGGTGGATTCGGCGGTGGAGGAGGATTCGGTGGTGGCGGTGGCGGCTCTAGCTGGTAAGATTCGGCGTGCCTGCAAAGACTGACGCCGAGACGGCGCTCGCTGATCTCGTTCAGCAGATGGAGCGCGTCTGGGAGCGCGGCCTGTCTGCTGTGCTCCTTTACGGCTCAGGAGCAGGCGGCGAGCACATTGCTGGCCGGTCCGACTACAACGTGCTCGTTCTAGTCGACTCGGCCCCGCTCGAAAAGCTGCGAGGGGCCGAGGCGGCGCTTCGTGGCTGGAGGGCGGCGGGGCATTCGCCGCCGCAGGTCATGACGGTCGAAGAGTGGCGGACAGGCGCCGACGCGTTCCCGATGGAGTACGCGGATATCCTGGCTCGGCATCGTGTGCTAACCGGTGAACCGCCTTTCGCCGGTATCGCGGTCCGCGCGACGGATCTCCGGCTGCAGCTCGAACACCAGGCCAGGTCGACGCTCCAGCGTCTGCGCCGGCGGCTCCTGGGGACGTCAGCCGAAACGCATCGTGACGTTTTGGCCGATAGCGTGAGAGAGGTGATGATCGTCTTCCGTGCGAGCGAACGTTTGCATGGGGCGACGCCGCCAACGGAGAACGACGCGTTGGCGAATGCGGTGGCGGGGCGGGTGGGATTCGACCCCGGGCCGTTCCTGCGCGCCGTGCAGCACGTCCGCTCCGCTCCGAAGCTCTCCGCTCGCGAAGCGACGGATGTGCTCTCCGGCTATCTGGTCGGGCTGGAGCGCCTGGTCACTTATCTCGACGCCTACGAAGCATGAAAAAGGTTCTGTTTCTCGCCCTGACAGCCGCCCTCGCCTGTCACAAAGACAAGCAGCCGCCCGCGACTGCGTCCGTACCACCGGTCGACACCACACCGGTTGACCTGTCCAAGGTGCAGACCGCGCTGCCCAAAGCAGCACCCGATACGTTCACGCCGCCTCCAAAGCCGAAGAGCGACGTCGTCCAGGCGCCGGATTTTCCACCCGCGCCCGAGCCGCTGATGGCGTCCGTCAATCGCGAATCGGCGTTCTCCCGGTTTTGTTTCGAGGAGTACGGAGAGAAGTTGGATCCGACGCTCCGTGGCGGGGTGGCGATGCTCGTGACGGTCAGCGCCCAAGGCGTGAGCGATGCGAAAGTCGCGAACTCGCGTTGGTCGTCGAAGCAGCCCGGCGCCGGCGTCGATCAGTGTCTCAACGAGAAAGCCAAGCTCGCGTGGAAGCTGGAACCTGGTGAAGTCCGCTCGGGCCAATACGTCGTGCAGATGAGTTTCCGGGGGAGTTAATGAAAGCGTCGCGCATGGTCGTCGCCGGTTTGATGCTGTCACTCACAGGCTGCGGATACAATCAGATCCAGCAGTTGGATGAGTCGGCGGCGCAGGCGCAGAAGAACATCGAGGTGCAGCTCCAACGCCGGTCGGATCTGATCGGAAACCTCGTCGAGACCGTGAAGGGACAGTCGAAGCAGGAGCTCGCCGTGTACACGGACGTGGCGAAGGCGCGCGCCGGAGTGACGGATGCTATCTCGAGTCACGACCCGGCGCGCGAGGCCGACGCGAACCTGCAATTGTCATCACAATTGACGATCCTGAATCGCTCTGTAACGGAAGCGTACCCGCAGTTGAAGTCGGATCAGGCGTACCTTCGGCTTATGGATGAGCTGACGGGTACGGAGAACCGCATCGCGACGGCCCGGACCGACTACAATCAAGCGGTTGAGACGTACAATGCGTATATCCGGCAGTTCCCGCAGGTCGTCACCGCACGTCTCTCCGGGTCCAAGCCGCGTGCGTACTTCACGGCAACTGCTGCCGCGCAGGAAGCACCCAAGGTCGACTTCTCGACGAAGCCGTAGCCTTCTCTTTTTCGTCACGCCGATCCTCGCGGCGTGCCACGACGTCACCGGCACCAGAATCTTCCAGCCGCCTCCCGACACGGCGACGGTGCGCGTGTTGGCCGAGACGTACCAGAGTCTCGAGAACGATCAGATGCAGGAGTGGGAGGGGACGCTCGGGATGCCCGTCGGCCTCTACACCCAGCAGATGGCGGGGATCGCGGCGCAGCCCGAGGCGTTCGATCTGTATCGATTCCTCGCGGTCGACGCCGATCCGGGGTTCCAGGCGATTCTCGCGTCGGCGATGAGCGCGCGGACCATCCAGACGCTCGGGCACAAGATCAACGACTCGCTGTGGGTCGGCATCGGCAAAGTCTGGGAGGCCGCGGCGGTCGGCGATGCCGCATTCGATCTGGGGCGCGATCCCGTACACGCAGGCGTTTGATCGGGCGCACTACCCCGATCCCGAGTTCGACCCGCAGCCTACCGTCTATCAGATGGTCGATGCGCAACTCGACTCGGCGATCCGGTACTATCTCGCGGCTCGAAACGCATTGCCGCGCGGACCGGACACGGCGGAGCTCATCTATCGTGGGCAGCCACCGGAGTCGTTGGCCACGATCTATACGGAAGTCGCGCACACCCTGCGCGCGCGATACGATCTCCATCGCTCGGGCAGCGATCCGTCATTCTACGCGCTGGCGCTCCAGGAAGCGCAGCAGGGGATCTCCGATCCGCGGCACGACTGGAATTGGTACAACGACGGCACCGAGCCGCAGAACAACGCGACGTACACGCTCGTGACCGGCCATAGCGCCGGACAGCTCGCGCCCTCGGCCACGCTGATCAATCTCATGCACCAGCGGATGGCCGAAGGGCTCGACGCGAATCAGGATCGACTCGATTTCTACTTCGTGAGCCTGGTCAATGCGTCGCTTTCGTGCGACTCGACGTGTGTGGGATTCCGGCCGGGCGGCAATGTGGCCGAGCCGGGGGGTGCCGGGACGTCCGATTTCGACCTGCTGAATTTCGGCGCCGGATTCCGGCAGCCGTATGTCACGTGGACTGAGACGCAGTTGATCGTGGCCGAGGCGGCGCTGGCGACGGGGAATGCGCTGCTCGCGGAGCGGGCGCTGACAGCGGTGCGAGCGCACGAGGTGTATGGTGCCGACGTGAGTGGAGACCGGCTCGCGTCCGGTTCCGTCGCCTGTGGTGGCCCGTGTACGTTCGTCACACAACGGCCGGTCCCGGCGACGCTTCGCAACATTATAGAAGAGAAGTACATTGACTTGTTTCTGAGCGCCGAGGTCTGGTCGGACTTCAGACGCACGTGTTTGCCGTACATCGCGGCGGCGCCGGCGACCGTGACGGATTCGGTCCCGCGCGCCGGGAGCTTGCCCGAGCGATTCCCGTACGGGGAGACGATAGCGGCCGATCCCAACACGCCGATCGTCGCCCCGACCGCCCACAACGCGGATTCTCCGCGGATGTGTCCGTCGTATTCTTTCTTCGGGACTCCGGCAGCGTACTGACTAGACTGTATTCTGTCAGTTTGCTAACCACTTCTTGACACAGTCGGCTGCCGCCCGTAACGTGGCGCACCGCCAACGACTACGTCCGTAGTACTACGCAGTTAGTACTAGGGAAATAGTAGTCGCCCACCAGGCGGGGTCATTCGCTCCTCCACTCTTACTGCGAGGTGCCGCGAGACCCATGTCCAGTCAGCGAGGTAGGTTGTTCAATCCAGGCGTCCTATTCATGGTCGCCGCCGCCAGTGTGCTCTCGTTGCCCACAGAGCTCACTGCGCAGCAACCGGTGACGATCACCGGTGATGTGACGAGCGATGCGGGCACACCGCTCCCCGATGCCAGCGTGTTCATCCAAACGATGAACTTGGCGACTCAGACTCGGGGAGACGGCAAGTACACGATCGTCATTCCCTCGGCACGCGTTGCCGGGCAGACGGTCACGCTGTCCGTTCGTCTCGTCGGCTACACCAGCGCGTCGGCCCAGATCACGCTCACCGGTGGCACGGTCACCCAGCCGTTCAAGCTCGTCTTGAATCCCTTCCAGCTGGGCACCGTGGTCGTGACCGGTGCGGGCACGCAGGCCACCGTCGAGCAGCTCGGTACGACGCGGAGCTACGTCACGCCCGAGGAAATCCAGCGCAGCAACGAGTCAAACCTGGTCACGGCGTTGGCGGCGAAGGCGCCGAGTGTCCAGGTCACATTGAGCTCGGGTCAGCCCGGCACGTCCACGTACATCCAGTTGCGCGGTCTCACGACGCTGACGGCGTCCGACGGCCAACCGCTGATCGTGGTCGATGGGTTGCCGATCGACAACTCGAACGTGATGTTCGCGGGAAACGCGCCGGGCTCGGCCGCCGCCGGGAATGGCGGCGCCGAGACGGTGAACCGCGCGATGGATCTCAACCCGGATGACATTGAGAACGTCGAGATCCTCAAGGGTCCGTCGGCCGGCGCCATCTACGGATCGCGGGCCGGTCAGGGCGTCATCCTGATCACGACGAAACGCGGTCGCTCGGGACAGACCCACTACTCGGGGAAGAGCTCGAACGTCGTGGGACAATGTCTCGAACCTGCCGGCCAATCAGACCATGTACAACCTGGGCCAGGACGGCCAGACGTTCTCTTGCGCCGGCGTCGTCAACTGCGCGCCACCGGGCCGCGGTTCGTCATGGGGCGCCGTGATTCCGGCCGGCACGCCGGAATACAACAACTACAACAACATGTTCACGACCGGCCACGTGTACGACGAAGCGATCACGGCGTCGGGCGGGAACGATCGCACCACCTTCTACGTGTCCGGTGCGTACAATCTCAATCGCGGCATGCTGACCGGGCCGAACGACAGCTATGGCCGCACGGCGCTGCGATTCAACGGCGCACAGCAGGTGAACTCCGATCTGCGCCTGTCGGCGAACGTCGCGTTCTCGGCGTCGAACGGCGACTACCTGGAGAGCAGCAACAGCACGTCCAGCTTGCTCCTCGGCGCCTGGCGCACGCCAGCGACGTTCAACAACGCGGCGTATCTGGCCCCGAACGGCGAGCCCGTGTCGACGCGCTTCGAGAACCCCGCGCCGGGCACGGACGAGATCTCGCGCGTGTACGACAATCCGTTCTTCGTCGCCAACAACCAGAAGAACACCTCCAACGTGGCGCGCACGCTCGGCAACGTCACCGCGGACTATCAGGCGCTGTCGTGGCTGCGGTTCAGCGAGAACATCGGCGCCGACTACTCGAACGATGAGCGTCTGACGTCGGAGCCGTGGACCTCCGGCAACAGCGCGGGCGAGAATCCGATCAGCTCGAGGCTCGCGACGGGCAATGTCAACCAGGGCTACATCAAGCAGTGGTCGATTGACCAAACGATCACCGCGACGGCGACGCATACGTTCTCCAAGAGCTTCGACGGGTCACTCACCCTCGGCAACAACGAGAACGTGAAGCAATTCAACACCGAATTGACGACCGGCCTCGTGCTCCCATCGCCGCAGCCGTACGTCCTGTCGAATACGGCGCTGCCCCAGTCGCCGGGCGTCTACACGTCGGCGATTCGGCTGGCGTCATTCTTCGGGCAGGCGCAGGCCAGCCTGTTCCACCAACTGACCCTGACCGGTGCGCTGCGCGACGACGGTGCGTCGACGTTCGGTATCAACCAGCAGTTCAGCTGGTTCCCGAAGGTGAGCGCGGCGTGGCAGGTGATCCGGCAAGGCGACAACAGCAACAACTGGCTCACGAGCGTGAAACTCCGCACGGCGTACGGCGAGAGCGGCACGCAACCGCGTCCGTACACGCTGTCGAATTCGTTCGGCGCGGGGCTTTTCGGTGACGGATTCACCACCATCAGCACGGCGAGCGTCAATGGCCAGGGTGGCGTCGTCACGCAGGCCATCGAGCCGAACCCGAACCTCGCCACGGAACGCCAGAAGGAGTTCGAGATCGGAACGGACATCGGGTTCCTGAAGAACTTCGGCGATCTCAGCTTCTCGTATTATCGGGAGAACACGACGGGCGCCATCTTCCCGGTGCCGGTCGCGTCGTTCACCGGCTACAGCGAACAGTATCAGAACGCGGCCAATTTCTGGAACCACGGCTTCGAGGTCGCGTTGAACCTCCGGCCCATCCAGACGAAGCTGCTCTCGTGGGATGTCGGCGTGAACTGGTCCCGCAACCGTAGCGATGTCACGAGCCTGCCGAAAGGCGTGCAGTTCGTCGACATGGGTGGCACCGGTGGGCTGGGTGGGATTACCGGCGCGGCGCTGGTGGGCCAGCAGGTCGGCATCTGATTACGGCACCGACGTTGTGCGCTGCGGCCACAATTCGATACTCAACGGCGTCAACCTCGACCAGACCGCGGGCGCGTGCAAAGGCGCGAAGGCCGGTTCGGTGTACCTCGACGCCACTGGGCTGCCGCAGGTCGATGCAACGGGCTCATACGTCATCGGCGACCCGAACCGCAATTGGATCGGATCCCTGCACACGGGTTTCCATATCCTCAAGTTCACGGTCACGGCACTGCTCGACGTACAGAACGGCGGCGACAGCTACAACGGCACCGCCGGCGCCCTGAACTATTTCGGCACGTCGGCGGTGACCCTCTTGCGTGGCCACAACGTCGTGTACGGATCGAATTACATGCCGGGCCCAGTCGCCGGTCCGGGCGCTGGCAAGTCGGTCACGCTCGATCAGTCTTGGTTCCAGAATACCGACGGGATCTATACCGGCGCGACCTCGCTGTTCATTCAACCGTCCGGGTTCGCCAAGCTGCGCGAGGTCTCGGTCGGCTACACCCTCGACATGCCGGCGATTCAGCGGGTGACGAGTTTCTCGAGCATCGAGCTCCGTCTCTCGGGCCGCAACCTCCACACGTGGACGAGCTACACCGGCATCGATCCGGAGACCAGCATCCTGGGCTCCGCCTCGCCGATCCGCGGGATCGACTACTTCAACATTCCGCAAGATCGGTCCTATGTCATTACCGTCACCCTCAACCGCTGACAGGACACCGACACTCATGCGCATTGCACACGCGATCGCACTCGGCGCCGCTGTACTGATCGGCGCGACCGGGTGCAAAGATTACCTGTCCGGCCCGAGCCTGGGCGGGAACAACCCGAATGCCGTCCAGGGTCTCAAGGACGCGACCTCGCTGTACGTCGGTCTCGAGGCGGCACAAGCTCAGAACTTCGTCTCGCAGTTCTCGCGGTGGATGGGCGAGTACACGCAACAGACCGCGGGAGTCTCGCGGCAGCAAGCGGGGTACGATATCTACGTGGTCGGCCCCACCGACGCCGACGGCGTGTTCGCGGCGTTCTGGGCCGGCAACGGCGAAGGCGGCGGCGGCGCCGCCGACGCGCGGAACATCCAGATATTCGCCGCGGCCGCTCATGACTCGCTGTTCAAAGGCATCGCTATGGTCTGGGAAGCCATGATCATCGGCGAGGCCGCCTCGATCTGGGGCGCCGTACCGTACAGCCAGGCGTTCAATCCGACGACATATCCGACGCCGAAGTACGACGATCAGATCACGGTGTTCAAGGAAGTCGAGACCACGCTCGATAGCGCGTTGTTCTACCTCAGGAGCACACCGAACGACGTGAATCCGGCCAGCACGAACATCGGACCGACTGGTCAAATCGCGGGTGTCGCGCGCGCCGCCGAGATCATCTATGCCGGGCGGACGCCGTCGCAGCTCAAGGCGGTCTATACGGCGGTCGCGCACACGCTCAAGGCGCGGTTCTACATGGATCAAGCCACCGTGAACGCGTCGGCCTATGCGAGCGCGCTGGCCGAGGCGCAGCTGGGGATCGATTCGACCGGCGATGATTGGAACTGGTACGCGAACGCGGCCCTCGTTCCGAACGCGTGGTTTGCGTTCATGGGTGCGCGCGCGGACAACAACCCCGGGTCCGCGATGATCCATCTCATGAAGTCGCGGATCGCGGCGGGCCTCGATGTCGACAACGGGCGCTTCGGCTTTTATTTCGCGGATCCGGCGGGCACGCCCTGCGTCCTGAACGTCGCCGATAGCTTGGCGGCCAACGCAGGCTGCACGGGCAACCGGCCGGGTGCCAACAGCGTCCTGCCGGATGGAAGCGGCAACTCGAGTTTCTACGCCTTCAACAATCTCGGGTCGCTCAATGCGCCCGGGGTGACGTTCGCCGAAACCTGGTTGATCGTCGCCGAAGCCGCGTTCCAGACCGGGAATGCCGGGCTCGCGCAGACCGCGTTGAACAAGGTGCGCGCTAATGAAGTGTATGGCGCCGACGCGATCGATGGCACACCCCTCTGTTCGCCGAAGTGCGCGTTCACCGCGCAGCCTCCCGTGGCGGCGACGCTCCAGAACATCATGGAGGAGGGCTACATCGACCTCCTCGCCACACCAGAGGTCTACAACAACTACAAGCGCACGTGCTTCCCGTGGCTCGCGGCCGCCCCAGCCAGCCTGTCGTCCGCGGTGACACGGGCGAACCTCCCGGGTCGGTTGCCCTACGGATTGACGGCGATCAACGCCGACCCGAACACCCCGAACATTGGCCCCACCGCGCTGAACGCCAATCAGCCCACGGCGTGTCCGACTCTTACGTACTCGTCAACACCGGCCGCGTGGTAACCGGTAGAGACACGCGAAAGCGCGCCGCAGTCCTGGCGCGCTTTCGCCCGTACGGCTCGCTGCTGCTGATCCTCTTCGCGGCGAGCTGCTTGGATTATCGCGAGTCGCAGTCCACCCACTTCATGCCCGGTCGCGAGGTGCGGATCACGCTCACGCCGGAGGCCCGCACGACGCTCTCCAGTCAGGTTGGGACGCAGGTCAAGTCGGTCACCGGCCGGCTTCGTTCCGTTGACAGCACCGGGGTCACACTCGCTATGAGCCGGACGGTGCTGATCGATGGGACCGAGGCCGAGTGGAATGGGGAGGTTGTTTCTATACCGAACTCTGCCATGGCTGTCGTCGAGCAACGCAAGTTCGCCAGTGGCAAGACGATCGCGCTGGTCGCGCTCATCACGGGTCTCAGCGCGGCGGTCGTGGTCAGCATCGGCTTGACGACCTCATCAAACGGCAGCGGAACGCAGGGAAGTATGTCCAAATGACCGCTCGGGCCGGTCAATCTTCATGAAAATTTAATGCCGGGCGTAAGCAACGCGGCCATAAGCAATTAGTTGATGTGATACGGACTCCGTACTAACGGAGTCCGTACATATCCTTGACGATAGCTGGCCCGTCCCGTACGATCGCGTGGGTCAAACGCCCGTAAGTGCTCACAAACCTACTACATACATAGTCGGAGGATTGGCATCCACGTCCCTTGTCCGCTCGTCCCACCCCATCGTCCGCCCCAAGAAAAATCTGACGGAGGAACCTTGAGAATACGTTCGTCTATCCTGACGGCCGTAGCGCTCGCACTCGTCGTTGTGCGAGGTGCGTCTGCGCAAGCCACGCAAGTCATTACCGGCCGCGTCGTTGACGAGGCCAACAAAGAGCCGGTCCCCGCGGTCACCATAACGGTCACCGGCACCACGATCGGCGCCCTGACCACGGACAGCGGCCGATTCACCTTCCGCCGCGTGCCGTCCGACGCCAAGACCTTGAGCGTGCGCCGCATCGGCTACCGCGGCGTCACGGTCGCACTCGTTCCGAATCAGACCGAGTACACGATCGCGCTCACGCGCGACGTGCTGCAGCTGGAGCAGGAAGTCGTGACCGGCGTCGCCACCAGCGTGTCGTCGAAAAACGCGTCGACGTATGACCCCGTCGTGACTGGGGAGCAGCTCAACGGCGCACCCGCGGCGACGATCGAAAACGCGCTGCAAGGAAAGGTCGCCGGCGTAGAAATCGATCAGAACTCCGGCGCGCCGGGCGGTGGCCTCCAGGTCAACATTCGCGGCGTCACGTCGATCCTCGGCAACTCGGACCCGCTCTACGTCGTCGACGGCGTCATCGTCTCGAACTTCACGTTCCCGACGGGCCTCAACGCGGTCAGTCAGGCCGGGAGCAATAACGGCGGGATGAATCCTGGCAACCAGGATCAGAGCGTCAACCGCATCGCCGACTTGAACCCGAACGACATCGAGTCGATTCAGGTGCTCCAGGGCGCCGCGGCATCCTCGATCTACGGCAGCCGCGCGGCGGCCGGTGTGATCGTCATTACGACCAAAAAGGGGACGGTCTCGAAGCCGGAGATCGACGCCACGCAAAAGTTCGGAACGTTTAACCTCGAGCACGAGCTGGACGCGCGGCACTTCACGCTCGGGCAAGCGGATGTCCTCGGTGGCGACGTCGGCCTGACGAACGCCGAGGTGGCGGCCAATTACGCCGCTTGCAAGGGATTCTGCGACTTCCAGAAATCGCTCTACGGCGGCGGCCAGCTGTCCGACGAGACGGATCTGAGCGTGCGCGGTGGATCGGGTTCGACGACGTACTACTTGGGTGGTCTCATCAAGTACGATAACGGCGCCGAGATCAATACCGGATACAACAAGCAGACTGCACGCGCCAACCTGCAGCAGTCGCTGTTTGGGACGGTGACGGCCGGCGCCGACATCGCCTACACGTCCTCGCTCACGCGGACGAACGTCAACGGCAACGACAACCTCGGCATCGCGGGCTACGACGCGCTGTCGTACACCCCATCGTTCTTCTGCCTGAACTGCCACGTGCAGGGCGGTGGGTACGTCACGAATCCCTTCGGTCCAGCGAACGCGTACCAGGATGCGAACAACATCCAATCGCCGGACGAGGTGAACCGGACGACGCTCTCCGGTACGGTCAACTGGAAGATGTTTACCGCCGAGAAACAGAGCCTGGAGCTGGCGCTGTTGGGCGGCGCGGACTTCGTGAACGAGCGGGTGCAGTTCTACGAGCCGCCGAACCTGCAGGTGCAGCAATCATCGCTCGTCACGACCCCAGGCGTGGCCACGTCCAACAGCGGCTACAATCGCCTCTCGAACTACTCGGTCAGCCTGATCCACCGCTGGACACCGAGCGGCCTGATCGGGGCAACGACGTCGATCGGCTTCACGCGCGACAAGAATGCGACGTACCAGGCGGTCGATGCCGCCCAAGGTCTGGTGGTCGGTAACCTGTCGCCGACCAGTGGAACGGTCCAGAACCTGTACAACTTCCAGACCGAATCCAACAACACGTCATTCTACGGCCAGGAGCAGCTGCTGCTGTTCAATGAGCGCTTGTCGTTGACCGGCGGTGTCAACGCCGAACGCAGCACGAACAACGGCAACGTCAACAAGTTCTACGCGTATCCGAAGGTCGCTGGATCGTACCGGGTCTTCACCGGTGACAACGAGCTCAAGGTCCGCGCCGCGTACGGAGAGTCGGGCAACCTGCCGGTCTACGGCGTGCGGTTCAATACGATTCTCTCCACGAACTACCAAGGCATCTCCGGCCTCACACCCAATGAAATCGCCGGTGATCCCAATGTGCGCCCGGAAACGAACACCAGCATCGAGACGGGCTTCGACCTCACGCTGTTCAAGGGGCGGGCCGGCCTCAATGCGACGATTTTCCAGAAGCGCATCACCAACCTGCTCCTGCCGCAGAGCGTCCTGCCGTCGTCCGGCTTCCAGCAAGCCTACCTCAATGGCGGCCAGTTGACGAACCAGGGACTCGAGTTGGGGATGTCCGCGACTCCGGTTCAGGTGGGGCACTTCACGTGGAGCATGAACGGGACCTTCACCCGCGTCTACGACCGGGTCGACAATCTGCCGGTCCCACCCTTCGAGGCCGGCCAATTCTTCGGCTACTTCCCATTCGGCGGCTACTATATCCAACCGGGCGCTTCGGTGAACGGGATCTACGGATATCCCAACGCCGCGGCCGGGGCGTCGGCAACGCTGGCGCAGATGGGGAACGCACAGCCGGCGTTCGTTACCACGTTCGGCAACGATCTGACCCTCGGTCCGCTCCACGTGCACGTGCTCTTCGACTGGCGCCTCGGTCAATCGGTTGCTGATCTGACCGAGCAGTACTGGGATGGCGCTTACAGTGGATTCGGACTGCCGTTCTCGTTCGGGAACTTGGCCGACACGACGGCGACGAAGCAGCACTACGGCGAGATTGGCCAAGGCATTACCGCATACGTGCAGCGCGCATCATTCCTCAAGCTGCGCGAGCTGACGGCGAGATACGACCTCCCGAACACCTTCATCGCCAGTGTCGGCCACGGTTTCGTGCGGAACGCCGCGATCACCATCACCGGCCGCAATCTCGTGACTTGGACGAAGTATCCCGGACTGGATCCCGAAGTCAGCAACTTCGGCACCCAGCAGCTCGGACGTGGCCAGGATGTCACGCCCTATCCGCCGACGCGGAGCTATTTCGTCTCCCTCGACCTGGGCTTCTGACCGATGAGAGCATATTTCAAACTGATTCCCCTGACCGTTGCTGGCATGGCTATCACGGCCTGCAACGAGTCGTTGGTTCCGGACTACAATCAATTGACGGCGTTCCCGCACTCCACGGCCGCGCTCCAAGTCGAGTTCACGGGCGTCTTCAGCCGCGTGCGAACCGACGTCGGTTTCTACACCCAGGCCACAGAGGGCTTCGCGCGCAACGCCGCCTACTATACGCCGTCCGAGGAGCGCTTTGTCACCGAGCTGACCGGACAGGCGCCGCTGGATGACGACAACTTCGGCGCCGGGGTATGGGACATCGAATACAACGCGGTCAAGGTGGCCGACACGGTTCAGGGGATTCTTCCCACCATTACCGTGAATGGCTCGCCCATCGCCGCCGCGAATCTCCATGCCTTGGAGGGCGTGGTCGAGACGACCAAGGCGATGGACTACATGTACATCGAATTGGCTCACGACACGAACGGCACGGCGATAGGCGCGCCCGGCCAGCCGTACACGGGAACGCTGGCGCCGATTCTCTGCGCCACCGATTCCTGGAAAGCGATCGTCGCCATGCTCGACTCGGCCAAAGCGGATCTCGATGCGGCCGGGGCGTCGACCACGATGGCTATTCCTGGCACCAGTTTCAAACTGACGATGCCGCCCACCTATTCCGCGCTGGGCAACACGGCGGGCGGATTCGAGGGGCTGACGCTGGCCTTGAGGGCACGCGCGCGCATCGAGCTCGCGTACGCGATCGCGCGCCGCAGCGCGGCCACGGCGCCGTCCACGACCTCGGCCGGTTCGCCGGACCAGAGCCAGCTCGATTCGGCGATCACCGATATCCTGGCATCGTCGCTCTACACCCCGACGCTGTCAGCGTCTGAAGCCGTCGCGGCGAACGATCTCGGCGTGTTCCTCGACTTCAGTTCCGCATCCGGCGATATCACCAATCCGATCTTCGGCAATGCGGGCGGCACCTTCGCGTTGGAGGGCGCCGCGCAGCAGATCGACACGGTGAATGACCAACGGTTCCTGGCGATGTTCCAGAAAGCGCCGGCTCTGCCGACGTCGGTCGGGGCCTCATCCGCGTCGAGCTATTCGATGAACTTGAGCAACATCGGCACCAACACACCCCTTACTATCACGCGCAACATTCAGTTGCAGTTCCTCCTGGCACGGGCGTACCTCGGCACCGGTCAGACGGCCAAAGCGGCCACCATCGTCGACAATGTGCGAACGACGGTTGGCGGTCTGGCGAGCGGTCTCGGGTCGGTGAACAGCACCGACTATGTGAGCGTCCGAGACTTCTTGATGCGGGAGCTGCGGCCATCAGAGATCATGGACGGCACAGGCGAGATGATCGTCTCCATCCGGGACTACGGTCTCATCAAGACGGACCTGACGACCTGGGGCGCCATCGATCAGCATACGACGATGGAGAACATCCCAGCCGTCGAGCGTCAGCAGCGCAACAACAACTTCGCGGCGGTGTGCCCGTAGGCACCGCTTGGTAGTGCGTGCCGCCGGGTGCGATCCGTTAGTCTGGGATCGCGCCCGGTAGCACGTAGGTCAACGGATCCACCACTTTGCCGTTGACATGCACCTCATAATGGAGGTGCGGGCCCGTAGAGAGGCCGCTGTTGCCGATCGCCGCGATCGGCTCGCCGCGCGTGACGCGCTGGCCAACATGCACGAGCACGCGTGAGAGGTGCGCGTACTTCGTCTCCACGCCGTTGCCGTGATCGATCTCCAGCACGAGACCATAGCCGTTCTGCGTCGTAATGCGCTCGACGGTCCCCGCGGCCGGCGCCACCACGGGCGTGCCATACGGCGCGGCGAGATCAATGCCCTCGTGCGGCCGCGCTTTGTGCAGGATCGGATGAAAGCGACTGCGGGAGAACTCACTCGACAACCATCCCGTCGTCGGCATGATCGATGGCGTCGACGCCAACCGCTCGACATTCTTCGACAGACGGTCGGACACTTCGGCGAAGCTCGCCGACAGATCGTTCGCGCGACGAATGAGGGTGTCCATGTCGACGGCAACCATCTCTGATACCGGCGTCGTGCCGACGGAATCCGAGACGGGCAGTCCCGCGAGCAACCGCATCTGATCGCCACGCTTGGCGAGCGAGGCGATCGTGTCTTGCAGCACCGCGACGCGCTTCTGCATCACGGCCATCTCATGCGCGCGTGAGTCGAGACCCAAGATGCCCAACACGCTGCCGCGCGCGATCGAGAGGCCAATGAGCGCGGCCGCGGCCACGACGATACCGCCCGCGAATCCAGCGCCCCATTTCGCGACGCGAACCGTCCGCTCCGACACATTGAGATGTCGGGGCGAGTCGCTCCCATGCGGGACGATGACGACGGTCCAGGTTCGCTTCATCATGACACGTTAATCTGGAGCTTGACTTTAGGGGTCGTTGTCATATCCTGGGCGACCATGCAATCGCTGTGACGATACTGTCCAGTTCTGTGACAGCGGAGGGTGGAGCATGATCTTATGAGTCGTCGGTGCAGTGAACAAGTGGTGCTGGGCAGTCTCGTGGCCTTCATACTATGGGCCACCCCGGTGTGGTCCCAGCGGGCCGTCATTACTGGACGAGTAACCGACGCGGAATCGAACGCTGGCGTCGTGGCCGCCCAGGTTCGGGTCCCCGGCACGACCTTCGGGACGGTCACGCATACCGACGGCACGTTTCGCTTGGTCGGTGTGGCCGCCGGGCCCGTCACACTCCGGGCGCTCCGACTCGGCTACCTGGAGTTGACCAAAACTCTCACGGTTCCTGACAGCGGAACGGTGACGGTCGATTTCGCGCTCTCGGCCAGCAAGGTGCAGCTCGATCAAGTCGTGATCACCGCGGCCGGGACATCCGAACGCAAACGCGAAGAGGGCATGAGCGTCGCGACGCTCTCCGCCGATTCGATCGCACCGTCGGCCGTCGCGAATTTCTCCGACGTGCTGTCGTCGCGCGAACCCGGGGTCTCCGTCCAGACGCAGTCCGGCACGACCGGCGGCGGATCGCGGATTCGCATTCGCGGATCGAACAGCGCGTCGCTCGGCAATCAGCCGCTCCTCGTCATCGACGGCGTCCGCGTCGATAACGCGGAGTCCGATCTCTCCACGAGCGTCACCGTCGGCGGGCAAGCGCCGTCACGCTTCGATGACCTCGATCCCGAGGAGATCGAAGATATCACGATCTTGAAAGGCCCGGCCGCCTCCGCCCTCTACGGTTCGGCCGGCGCCAATGGCGTCATTCAAGTCACGACCAAGCACGGCAAAGCGGGACACACCCAGTGGGATGCGCGCGGCGAGTATGGCTCCGTCCGCAACTACACTGAGATGCCAGCCAACTATGGTCGCAACGGCATCAACACGGCGGATGGCTCGTCGACGTCCTTCTGTACGCTCGAATTGCAGGGAGAAGGCTCGTGCACGCCGACGGGCCCCAATGGCGGCTTGTTCTCTTTCAATCCCCTGACAACGTATTCACCATTCATTGCCGGCTATCGCCAGGGCTATGGTGGCTCGGTCTCTGGTGGCAGCGACCTCGCCAGCTTCTTTGGGAGCGGCGACTATTACAAAGAACAGGGCGTCTACCCGAATAACACCGTCGAGCGCGCCAATGTTCGCGCCAACGTCCACACGACGTTGAGCCCGAAATTTGATGGCTCGGTGAATATTGGATATCTGGCGGGCGTCCTCGGCCTGCCGCAAAACGACAATGCATCGTTCGGTGTCTTGAGTGGTGGGTTGCTCGGACAGCCGACCAACGATTCGGTCACGCATGGGTTTTCTTCCGGCGTGACACCGGCGAAGCTCGCGTCGTTCACCACACAGCAACAAACCGATCGCTTTACCATGGGCGCCACGGGCAACTGGCACCCGCTCTCCTGGTTCTCGCTGATCAACACCGCGGGCCTCGACTATAGCTCGATCTTCGATGTCGTCGACTTGCCGCCCAACGTCTTCCCGACCGGGAGTCAGCTCGGCGGGGGCGAAGCGCAAGACAACCCATTCAAGCACTACACCTGGACCGTCACCAGCACGGGCTCGGCGCAATACCCGATCAGCACCGATCTCAAGGGCACGTCGTCACTCGGCATGCAGTTCGTCGAGAGCGTGACCAACGGCGTGCAAGCGAATTGCCTCACGCAAGTGCCGGGCACGAGCACGCTCGCGGGCTGCACCACGAACCTTTCGCTGCCGTTCGCCCTCCAGCCCACTGACGTGCAGGAAGGTGGCTTCGCGCAGCAGCAGATCCAGTGGCGCGACAAAGTGTTTCTCACCGGCGCGCTGCGCGGTGACGAAGTCAGCTCCGAGGGCGTGAACGTCGGCATCCAGTGGTACCCATCAGTCAGTCTCTCATGGGTGATAGGCGAAGAGCCGTTCTTCCCGAAAACGGATCTCGTCAGTTCGCTCCGATTGAGAGCGGCGTTCGGGGAGTCCGGCCAGTTCCCGACGTTCGGGCAGGATCGCTCGGCGGAGGCCGCGCGCGCGACCAAGAAGCTCGGGTCCGACCAAGCGGCCGTGTTCGACAGCACGTTCGGCAACCCGAACCTCACGCCCGAGCGCACGAGCGAGTTCGAGGGTGGGCTCGACGCCGGATTCTGGCGCGACAAAATCAATCTCGAGGCGACGGTCTACCAGAAGCGCACGAGCCAGGCCCTCGTGCAACGCACGCTCGCGCCCTCGACCGGCGCGGACGAGCAGTTCGTGAACCTGGGATTGGTCCAGAACCAAGGATTCGAGTTGGGGCTGAACGCGACGCTCATCGACACGCGTCCGTTCCGGGCCGACGTCACCGCGAACGCGTCGGTGAACCACAACAAGCTGCTCAGGCTTGGCAACGGCATCGCGCCGATCACGTTCGACGCCGGCAACGCCTCCGACACCCAAGGCTTCTATCAAGGCTATCCGCTCGGCGGATTCTGGTCCTATCACTACACCTACAAGGACGCGAACCACGACGGGATCATCGAGGCGAGCGAGATCAACGTCGACCAAAGCCACCTGATCTTCTACGGCAACTCGCAGCCGTCCGACGAGTACTCGATCAGTCCCGAGATCGTAATCTTCAAGTTCTTGAAGATCTCGTCGGTCTTCGACCGGCACGCCGGCGTGTTGACGTACGACGGCACCGAAGAGTTCCGCTGCGGCTTCGCCTTCCAGATCTGTCCCGAGCTGTATCTCAAGAGCACGCCGCTCAAGTGGCAGGCCGCGGCCGTCTCGTCCGGCCTTGGGTTGAGTGACGCGGGATGGTACGAGGACGGCTCGTTCTGGAAATGGCGCGAGCTCACCGTCACCGTCTCGGCGCCAAAGTCTTGGGCCCACCGGATCGGCGCCGCCGATCTCGCGTTCTCCGTGTCCGGTCGCAATCTGGCCACCTGGACCAACTACAAGGGGTTCGACCCCGAGATCAACTTCGGGTACAACGGCGGCAACACGTCCCAGAACAACTTCACTTCGTCTGACTTCTTGACGCAGCCTCCGGTGCGCTATTGGACGGGGCGGGTGAACGTCACATGGTGAAACGCGCTGTCGTGCTGCTGTTCGCCGTCGTGTCGTGCGACCCGGGCAGCACCTTGCACCCGACCGATCGCAGCACGATCACCCCGCAGCAGCTGTATGGGAGCAAGCAAAATCTCCCCACCGCACGCCTTTCGGCCCTCGGCGATTTTCAAATTGCCTTTGGCGGATCCGCGGACGAGGCGGGAGGTGGGCATGAGGGACACATCAACATGACGGGCCTCTTCGTCGACGAGCTCACGGACGAAGAGACATTCCCCACGCGCATTCAGGTCGACACGCGCATTGCCCCAGCCGTGAACGCGTCGCTGCGCGGCGTATTCCTGGATCTCCAAACCACGCGCGTGTCGGCAGAACGCACCGACACGGCATACCAGAAGTTCGACTCGCTCAACGTCGGCCACGCCGAAGTGGTCGACCTGGCGGGATTCGACTACGTGATGTTCGCCGAGAACTATTGCTCGGGCATTCCGTTCAGCACATTGGCATTTTCGGGCCAGATCACGTATGGCCAGCCGCTGCCGACGGATTCCATCTATGGCCGCGCGATGGCGGACTTTCAGCGTGCCGCGCTCCTCGCGCAAGCAACGATCGTCGCCGCGAACGACACCAACGATGCGCAGACCGCGGCCGAGGCGCAGATCTATCTGTATGCCGCCCAGGTGGGCATCGGCCGTGTGCTGCTCGACGAGGGCCAGTACTCCGCCGCGGCGGCCGCCGTCGTGGGGATCCCCGGCAACTTCGCGTACCAGATGGAATTTTCGACGAACACCGTGAAGCAGAACAACGGCGCCTGGTACTACGGCGCGCCCGTTGGATTCTACTTCTCGGTGTCCGATGTCGAAGGCACGAACGGCCTCCAGTTCGCGGATACGACGACCGGCAACAATCCGACGATCGATCCGCGGGTGCCGGTGCAGAACACACAGCAGTACGGGTTCAACGGGTTCAGCTTCCCGTTCATGAACCAGCTCAAGTACCCGCAGGCGTCGAGCAACATCGACGTCGCCGACGGGATCGAGGCCAAGCTCATCATCGCCGAGGCGGCGCTCAAATCGTCCGATTTCGCGACCGAGAAGGCGAACCTCGACTCGGCCCGCGCCCAGTTCGTTCCGCCGGTCTTCGGGCCGGTCTCACCGATTCCCATCGACTCCGTGGCCGGAGCGGACGGCAACAACGCGACCCTGACGTTCTTCCGCGAGCGCGCGTTCGATCTCTATCTCACCGCGCACCGGTTGAGCGATCTCCGGCGGCTCGTGCGGCAGTATGGGTTCAATCCCAACGCCGTGTTCCCGATCGGTCTCGACGTGACGACCGGCACGAACTACGGGACCGACGTCACGTTCCCCGGCTCGTCAGACGAGGCGAACAACCCGAACTATCACGGCTGCCTCAATCGGAACCCGTAGCATCAGGAACCTTCGGGAACAACGGAGTCTTTCGGGAACAACGGGCTCCCTTTGTCGACGTGCCACCCGGTAGGGTCGAGTGCCGGCAACGCCGCGAACCGCTGCTCGTGGACCGACCCCGGCGCGCCCAGCTGCCGCCAGAGCTCCTCGCATTTCTGCGGCATGAACGGCGCGAGGTGCACCACTTGCCAGGCAATCGCCAGGATCAGCGTCGCCAGCGTCTCTTCCAACGCCGCACGCTGATCGGGGTCCTTGGCCAACTTCCACGGCGCCGACTGGTCGACGTACTCGTTAGCGCGTGCCACGTGGTCCCGCACGATGCGCAGCGCCTCGTGGGGTAGATATCCGCGCTCGCCGCCCATGCATGCGTGGTAGATACTATAGTCGGCTGTCTGGCGCGCCCGGGCGGGGACGACACCCGAGCAGTATCGGTCAACCATGGCAATGGTCCGACTGGCGAGATTCCCGAATGCATTGGCGAGATCGGAGACGTACACCGCGTCGAACCGTTCCCAGGTGAACTCACCGTCTCCGTTGAACGGCACGTCGCGCATGAGATAGTAGCGACACGCGTCCGGCCCATGCCGGCCGACGATATCTCCAAGCTCGACTTTCACGCCGGCTGACTTACTGAGCTTGTCGCCACCCATGGTCACAAAGCCATGCGCCCACACGTGCTCGGGCAGGGCCACCCCAGCCGACTCCAGTATCGCCGGCCAAATGACACAGTGGAATCGTGTGATGTCTTTCCCAACAAAATGCACGGTGGCCGGCCAGCGTTTCTCGTAGCCAGGATCCGGGTACCCAGTGGCCGTGAGATAATTCATCAAGGCCTCGAACCACACGTACACCGTCTGCGCGACCCCATCGCTGGTCGGTCGCGGGAAGGGGATGCCCCACGCGAGTCTCGCCCGGCTGGCCGAGACGTCCTCGAGTCCCTGATCGAGCAAAGCCAGAATTTCGTTCTTGCGGATTTCCGGAAAAACAAAGTCCGGCTGACTCGCGAAGTGACGCCGCAAGAACTCGCCGTACCGACTCAGCCGAAAGAACCAGTTGCGCTCGGTGATCCACTCGAGCACGCGAGTGGGATGCAACTCGCATCGCCCGTCGATGATCTCGGCGTCAGTCTTGAACGCCTCGCACCCGACGCAATACCAGCCCTCGTACGATTTCTCGTAGAAGTCGTCGGGATTGCGCTCCAGGATGCGCTCCAGGAGTGCCGTGACGCCGCGCCGATGCTGGGGACTGGTCGTCCGATAGAACACATCGCGCGAGATGCCAAGCCGATCCCAACTAGCGCTGAAGTGACCGGCAATCGTGTCGACTTGCTCTTGCGGCGTGACCCCGCGCGCGGCCGCGGCCTGCGCGACTTTCGTCCCGTGCTCATCCATGCCGATGAGGAAGTAGAACGTCGTCGCCGGCCAAGCGACGATAGCGCGCGAAGACGTTGGCGCCGATCTTCTCGACGGCGTGTCCTAGGTGGGGCTCTCCGTTCGCGTAGTCGATCGCCGTGGTGAGGTACGTGCGCGCCACTATTCCGTCGGCGCCTCGTCGGTCGGTGGCGCACTCCCACCACCCTTCCCACGTCCACGACGCCCGCCCCGGCGACCCCGCCGCCGCTTCTTCGGCCCAGCCGTAGCCGCTGCCGGCTCCTCCTCGCTTGGAGGCGGGACAGGGGCCGGAGGCGGTACCACCAAGGCGGCGCGTGCCGCGATCGTCGCGGCATACGTCCCCGTATCCGGCAGGATCTCATCGATCTCGGCGAGCTCCGGTGCCTCGGCCGACACCGAGAGATCTGCCACGGCGTCGCCCCCATCGAGCTCGGCGCGGAACGCGGCAAGAGCAATCACCCGCGTCTCGCCCTCGGCCGAGCGCAGCATCACGCGCTCGTTGAAGATGTCGTTCGAGACGACCTTCTCCTCGCCCTTGGCGGTCGTGACGGTCTTGCCCTCTTTCGGGAATTTCTTGCGGCTGTGCACGTAGAACTCGTGCTCGTAGCGGAGACAGCACATGAGTCGCCCGCACGCACCGGAGATCTGGCTGGGGTTGAGACTCAATCGCTGGTCCTTGGCCACGCCGAGATTGACCGGCCTCAATTCCGGCAGCCATGACGCCGAGCAGTACTGCCGCCCGCATCGCCCCACACCGTCGAGCCGCTTCGCCTCGTCCCGCACGCCAATCTGCTTCAGCTCGATGCGGGCCCGGAACAGCGACGCGAGATCCCGCACGAGATTGCGAAAATCAACCCGCTTCTCGGCCGTGAAATAAAACGTCAATTTCTTCTTATCCCACTGCCACTCGGCGTCCGACATCTTCATGACGAGCCCGTGGGCCTTCACTCGCTCGGCCCCTTTTCGGCGCGCCGATTCGTCCTGGCCCCGGACATCGCGCGCTTGGCGCACCTCGGCCGACGTGGCCACGCGGAGTGCGCGGCGGGGAGGGGGAGCCGCGCCGCAGCCATGCGCGCAGCCGACGCACCGCTTCTGCGCCAGCTCGCCGAGGGAATGCACGGTGCCAAGATCCTCGCCCCGGTCGGCGTCGACGATGACCGCCGATTTGAGCGGCGGCGCTTCGTCGGCGTCCCAGGTGAAGAACTCTTTTCGATTGCCTTTGAAGGCGACTTCTACGAGGTGCGGCAACTACGTCTCCGAGACTTGCCCCATCTTGAGGAACTTCTCCCGCCGGCGCCGCACAAGCTTGTCCGGCTTGAGGTTGCGCAGATCCTCCAAATTGCGGGTCAGTGCCTGCTGCACCGCTTTGGCTGCCGAGCCATGGTCGGTCTGCGCGCCGCCGGGCGGCTCCGGGATAATCTCATCGATGACACGGAGCTCGAACAGGTCGGGCGCGGTGAGTCTCAGCGCGTCAGCCGCTCTTTCCCGCATCTCGGGACTCTTTCCGTCTTTCCATAGAATAGCAGCGCATCCTTCGACCGTGATCACCGAGTACACGGCATTCTCGAGCATGAGCACCCGGTCGGCCACGCCAAGCGCCAAAGCGCCACCGGATCCCCCCTCACCGATCACCGTGGCAATGATCGGGACTTCGAGGTCGCTCATCTCGAAGAGATTTCGCGCAATGGCCTCCGACTGCCCCCGCTCCTCCGCTCCCAATCCCGCCCAAGCGCCCGGCGTATCGATGAACGTCATCACGGGCACGCGGAATTTCTCGGCGATTTTCATGAGGCGAAGGGCCTTGCGATAGCCCTCCGGGTGGGGCATGCCGAAGTTGCGCCGGAGGTTTTCTTTCGTGTCCCGCCCGCGCTGGTGCCCGATGATCATGACGGTCTCGCCGTCCAACCGCGCCCAACCCCCTATAATGGCCGCATCATCTCTGAACGCTCTATCACCGTGTAGTTCGATAAAATCGGTGAAGGCGAGCCGGATATAATCGGCCGTAAAGGGACGTTTGGAGCTACGCGCAACCTGCACGCGTTGCAGCGGCGTCAGGTTGCGATAGATCTCGACCCGGAGCTCGGTCAGTTTCTTTTCGAGTGGTGCGATTTCTTCCGTGACTTCGATCTGCTGCCCGCCGGAAATTCGCTTCAGCTCCTCGATTTGCCGTTCGAGCTCGGCGATCGGTCGCTCGAATTCCAGCGTGTTGGCGGTCGTGGCCATGGGAATCAATTTCCCCGTACGAGACGCACGCGTTCGGATCCCAAGAGCGCGCGCAGTTCCGTGAGAGCCGCGGTGGACGCCGACAACGCCATGCTGCGCGACCGGAGCCGCGCGCGAGTCCCGTTGCCGTCCGACCATCGCATTTCCAGCGGCGCCGTGCCCGGATGGGCATCAACCACCGCGCGGACGTCGGTCATGACTTCCGGCGGGAGCGTCGTGCCTGGTCCGAGGTCGATCGACACGACCATCTGACCATTACAACGCAACTCCGCCAACCGCTTGACCGTCTCGACGATGAAGGTCGGGTTGTCGCCTCCCTGATCGCGTTTGCCGTAACTGCCTTCGAGGAGTACGGGCACATCCGGCTTGAGCCGATCCTGCAGCGCCGCCCACGTCTCTGGGAAGACCAGTACCTCAGAAGATCCAGAAAAATCCTCGACTGTCAACCTGGCGAACTCCGCGCCGGAGCGCTTGCTCACCTGCCGTTTCACGGCCGTAATCACGACCCCGAGCTTGATGCGCTCGGTCGACCAGACCCCCAGTTGGGCAACCTTATGGGTCGCAAATAGCTCGCACTCGGCCCGGTAGGGGTCCAGCGGGTGGCCGGACGTATAGAACCCGAGGATCTCCTTCTCCTTCGCCAAACGTTCGGTTTCCGAGTAGGGCGCGATATTCGCCAGCTTGAGTTGCTGTCGATCCATCGCCGGCGCCTCTCCGCCGAAGCTCCCGAACAGGCTCGCCTGGCCGCTGGCGACTTCGTCCTGCACGAAGGCCGCCTCGTTGATCGCGCGATCGAGAGCATCGTGGTACTGCGCCCGGTGCCCCCCGAGCGAATCGAGTGCGCCAGCGTTGATCAGCGCCTCGAACACGCGCTTATTGCAGAGCCTGAGATCCACCCGTTCAGCAAACTCGAAGAAATTCTTGAAGGATCCCTGCTTCCTGGCGGCCAGGATGCTATCGATGGCGCCCCGCCCCACATTCCGGATGGCGCCCAGCCCAAACCGGACCCGGTTTTCGCCGACGACGGTGAACCGATAACCCGATTCGTTGACGTCAGGCGGCAAGACATCGAGCCCGAGCTCACGGGCTTCGTTGATATACTTGACCACCGAGTCCGTGTCGCCGATCTGCGACGACAGCAACGCGGCCATGAAGTCGGCCGGATAGTGCGTCTTGAGCCAGGCCGTCTGGTACGACAGGATCGAGTAGGCGACCGAGTGGGATTTATTGAAACCATATCGGCCGAACGTCTCGATCTGCGCCGCGATCTCCTCGATGACCGGCCGCGGGTGACCCTTGGCAACCGCCTTCGAGATAAACTTGCCAAGCTCGGCCCGGATGAGCTCCGCGTCTTTCTTTCCCACGGCTTTGCGCAGCACGTCGGCTTCAGCCAGTGAGATCCCCGCCAGGACCTGCGCGATGCGCATGACCTGTTCCTGATAGGTGATCACACCGTACGTGGCCGAGAGAATGGGCTCGAGCTCGGGCAACGCATACGTGACCGGCTCTTCGCCGCGCTTGCGTCGGATGTAGACCCGGTGCATGCCGGCGTCGAGAGGACCGGGCCGCATGAGCGCGTTCGACGCGACGAGATCGTCGAACCGATCGCACCGCATGCTGCGCAGGATGTCGGTGGCGAGCGGTGACTCGAACTGAAACACGCCCGATGTCCGGCCCGCGCGCAGCATCCGGTACGTCGGCTCGTCATCGAGCGGCAGCGTGTCGAGGTTGAGCGTCTGACCGGTGCGCTCGGCGATCGACGCGACCGCGTAGGTCAGAATGGTCAGCGTCGTCAGCCCGAGAAAATCCATCTTGAGCATGCCGGCCTTCTCGAGGGCCGTCATGTCGAACTGCGTCACGACGACGGTCTCGTCGCCGGCGCCCCCGGCGCCCTTCGTCGTCGTCGTGAAGATCGGGACGTATTCGTCGAGTGGACCTGGCGCGATGACGACGCCGGCCGCGTGCACGCCCGAGTGGCGCGAGAGCCCTTCGAGCGCGATCCCGTACTCGAGCAGCTGCCGATAGCGCTCGTCCTGCGCGTACAGCCGCTTCACTTCCGGGATCTGCTTGGTCGCCTCTCGGATCGTCAGCGAGTAGTTCGGCTGATTGGGGATCAGCTTGGCTAACGCATCCGTCTCGGCCGGCGTGAATCCCAGCGTTCGCCCAACGTCCTTGATGGCCGCCCGTGATTTCAGCGTTCCGAACGTGACGATCTGTCCGACGGAATCCCGTCCGTATTTCTGTCTCACGTAGTCGATGACTTCGCCGCGTCGCTCGAAGCAGAAGTCGACGTCGATGTCGGGCATCGACACCCGATCCGGATTCAAGAACCGCTCGAACAGCAGGTCGAACACGAGCGGATCGATGTCCGTGATTCTCAGCGAGTACGCGACCAATGACCCGGCCGCCGAACCTCTTCCCGGCCCCACGGGAATACCCCGATCCCGGGCTGCCTTGATGAAATCAGCGACGATCAAGAAATACCCGGCGTACCCCGTCTTGGTGACCACGCCCAACTCGTAATCGAGTCGCTCCCGGACCGCCGCGGGCAACGGATCGCCGTATCGCTCTCTGGCGCCTTGCTCAGCAAGCCGCACCAGTAACTCGTTCTCGCTCGATACCTCGGGAGGAAGCGGGAACGACGGCAAATAGTATTTCTTGGCGAACGTGATATCGGCTTGGTCGGCGATCTTGAGCGTGTTCTCGAGAACATCGGGCCGGTCGGCAAAGTGGGCCGAGATTTCGGGCGCGGATTTGAAATAGAGCCCGCGGTCGTATCGCATCCGATCCGCATCGTCCCGATCCTTGCCCAGCCCGATGCAGAGGAGCACGTCGTGCGCGTCGTGATCCTCGCGCCGCAAAAAGTGCGAGTCATTCGTCGCGATGACCGGCAGACCGAGCTCAGCCGCAAGCGAAAAGACCCGCGTATTCAGCTCGCGCTGGCCTTCCGTGTCATGCGCCTGAACCTCCAGATAGTACCGGCCAGGGAACGTCTCCGCGTACCACGTCGCGGCATCACGAGCCCCCGCGATGTTGCCGTTCAGAAGGTTGCTGGCGACCTCGCCAGCCATGCAGGCCGAGCTGACGATGATGCCTTCGCTGAACTGTTTCAGTAGCTCCCTATCGACCCTGGGTTTGGTGTAGAACCCTTCCACATACCCGAGGGACGAGAGCTTGATGAGGTTCTTGTAGCCCGTGGCGTCACGGGCGAGGAGCACCAAATGGTAGTAGGGCTTTGCTCCAGGCGACTGGCGCTGGCGGGCACCGCGCGCGCCAGGCGCGACATACGCCTCCATCCCGATGATCGGCTTGAGGCCAGCTTTTTTCGCCTTTTCCTGGAATTCCCAGGCGGCGTGCATATTCCCGTGATCGGTGATCGCCAGCGCGGGCTGTTCGAATTCCAGCGCTCGCTCGATCAGATCGTCGATTCGGTTGGCCCCGTCGAGGAGGGAATACTCCGAATGGCAGTGGAGATGGACGAAAGACATCAGACTTTTATAATAGTATGATCGGGACCGCCTGGCGTCTCTTAGGCCTCGTTGCCCTCCTTACTGTCGTGCTCGCTACGGGCACGCCCACCGGCCGCTACCTACTCCGAGCGGCTTGGGAAGAAGGAAAGATCCTGGCGCACCGTCGGCCGATCACCAAAGTCATCGCGGATTCGTCGACTCCCCCGGCCACTCAGTCTCAACTCCGGCTGGTCCTGGACGCCCGCGATTTCGCCCAACGCTTAGGGCTAGCCGCCAAGGGCAGCTTCACGACATACACGCGTGTTGATCACGACACTTTGGTCATGGTCCTCGGTGCTGCCTACCGAGACCAGCTCCGATCGTACACGTGGTGGTTTCCGATCGTCGGGAGTGTCCCCTACAAGGGATACTTCGACTTCCTGGCCGCCGAACGCGCTGCCGCGGCGCTCCGGCAGGAGGGATTCGACGCCTATGTCCGCCCAACCGCGGCATTCAGCACGTTGGGGTTTTTCAACGACCCCCTGCTGTCCTCATCACTCCATGATGACTCGGTGGGCTTGGCCAACACCGTCATCCACGAGTTGACCCACAACACGTACTACGCGCCCAATCAGGCAATTTTCAACGAATCATTCGCCAACTTCGTCGGCTCGCGCGGGGCCGAGGCATTCTTTCGCTCCCGCGGGGACTCCGCCGCTGCCGCCTTCGCGGCCGAGAGTTGGGCAGACGAGAAGGTCCTCGGCCGGTTCTGGACCGGCGTGTACGATCAACTCGACTCGGCCTTCCGCGCGCATCCCACCGACAAGAGTGCCCGGCTCGCCGCTCGGGACGTGATTTTCGCTCACACCAAGGAGCGGCTCGTGGACTCAGTCGGGCCACTGCTCAAGACCTACCCCCGAGAGGCGCTGGTCAGGGCGCGGCTCGACAACGCCGCGCTGCTGGCGCGCCGGGTCTACCACACGGACCTCGATCTCTTCGACAGCGTCTACGCGCTCTCGGGCAACGACTTAGGCGTAGCGGTCCGCCGCATCATTGCGGCGGCGCGCGAGCACAAGAACGACGGCTTCGAGGGACTACGGTCGCTCGTCGGCGCTGGGGCCGTAGGGAGTCGGCGGCAGGGAGACCCCAAGTAGCCGCAGGTACACGCCGAGCTGGGCCCGATGGTGGATGCCGTGGCTCAGCACCCGCAAGCGGAACGCTTCAATCTTCGGCTTGGTGTAGATGGTGTGGCCGAACGCCTTGAACGTCCACGGCTGGGCGAGCATCGCGTCGTCCGCATTGCCCAGCATCTCTCGCGCGCGCTGGACGTTCGCGTCGAACGTCTCCAGCAGCTCGGCATTCGTCGACGCTTCGCGTCCCTTCGGCGGAACCTGCCCTGGGGTGCCATAGCTGAACTCGTCGCCCTCGAAGATCCACCGCGAGGAGCCCGGGATCTCGGCGAGGTGCATGGAGAGTCGTCCGAGCTTCATGGATTTCTCATGCGGGTGCCAATCCATCTGGCCTTCGGGGACGCGTTCCAAGAAGCGACGGGTTGTCGCCATCTCCGCTTCGAAATCGGCCAGCGCGAGGTCTTTGAGTGTCATGTGGTGAACCGGCTGCGCAGAGCGGCGCGCAAGTCGAGGTGAGTGCCGGCCGCCGATTCCGGCGCGCCGACGGGGCTCGCGGGTGACCCGACCACCAGGCGTTGCATGTGCTCGCGCACGCCGGCATCGAGAAACCGCGACAACTGGTCGATCGAATAGTCGCTGCCCCGGCGTGAGCTGTACACCTCCAACGGATAGGTCACAGCCAGGTGATTGCGCGCGCGGGTCAGCGCGACGTACATGAGGCGCCGCTCCTCATCGGTTTCATCTTCATCGTTGAGCGCCCGCGCCGAGGGGAACCAACCGTCTACGGCCCAGATCAGGAAGACCGCATCCCATTCTTTGCCCTTGGCCGAGTGCACCGTACTGAGAATCAGCGCGTCGTCCTCGCCATCGCTCCCTCCAGGGAGATCCTGTGTCGCTTGCGGGGGTTCCAACGCCAGCGCCGAAAGAAACGCGGCTCTCGTGGGATACCCACCCGCAATGGTCTCCAACTGATCGAGGTCCGCCAGGCGAGGCTGCACTCGGTCGTATCGCTCTTTGAGAATATCGTCATACAGCTGCCGCACTCGGGCAATCTCGGCGCTCAGTGTCACGGGCGTCTCGGCCCGCCTGAGACTCTCCAGCAACGCGACGAGCGCCGCGTGTGCCGCCCTCGCGCGGGCCGGCGGCCGATACTGGGCAAACGCCGATGACTCCCAGGCCGCCTGTGCCATGGCCTCAATGGCTTGTCGCGCCGTCGCATCCCCAATGCCGGGCAACAGGAGCAGAATGCGATACCAGCTCACGTCGTCCCGCGGGTTTTCGAGAATGCGCAAGAATGCCAGGACGTCCTTCACGTGGGCCGCTTCGAGAAACCGCAATCCTCCCCATTTCTCAAACGGAATCTTTCGATTCGTCAGCTCGATTTCGAGCGCCGCCGACATGTACCCGGCGCGAAACAAGACGGCCATCTCGCGCAGCGGTGTCCCGTCTTCGTGCAGCTCGAGGATGCGATCGCACACCCAGCGCGTTTGCTGCTCTTCGTCCCTCGCGGTCACCAACGCTGGAGCCTCGCCGCCCACGCGTCTCGTCCACAGGGCCTTCGTATAGCGTTCCCGCGCCCGAGAGATCAGCGTGTTCGTGGTGTCGAGAATGGGCTGCGTCGAGCGGTAATTGCGTTCGAGCGTGAGGACCGTCGTGCCGGGGAATTGCGCGGGGAAATCCAGAATGTTCCGGAAATTCGCGCCGCGGAACGAATAGATGCTCTGCGCGTCGTCCCCGACGACGGTGATATTGGAATGCGTGCGACACATCCCTCGCAGGATGCGCGACTGCAGCACATTGGTATCCTGGTACTCGTCAACCAGAAGATGATCGTACAGGCCGGCGATCCGGAGGCCGATATCGCCCGGCGCCTCGAGGAGCGTCGCCCAGAATACGAGCAGGTCATCGTAGTCGACGAGGTTCCGTGCCGCCTTCCGCTCGATATAGTCCGCGTAAATCTTCGTGAAGTCGGGCACGTATTCGGCGAACTGCGGATACTCGCCCCCGAGGATCTTGGCCAGCGGGATCTCGGTATTCACGTGCCGCGAGTAGACGTAGTGCAGCGTCTCCTTCTTGGGAAACCGCTTGCTCTTCTCGGCGTACCCGAGCTGAGCGCGCGACAGTTGCATCAAGTCTTCGGCGTCCGCTTGATCCATGATCGTGAAATCACTCGGTACGCCGCCCAGCGCACCAAACCGCCTGAGCAGTCGGTGCGCGGTCGCATGGAACGTCCCGCCGTGCACATGCCCGCCGGCCGCCCCCACCAGGCGTTCGACTCTGCCGAGCATCTCCTGCGCCGCGCGCCGCGTGAACGTCAGCAGCAACATTCGCTCGGCCCGCGATCCGCGCTCGATCAAGTGCGCGACCCGGTGCACCAGTGTCCGCGTTTTCCCCGTACCGGCGCCCGCGATGATCAAGAGCGGGCCGCCCTCGAACGTCGCCGCCTTCTGTTGCTCTTCGTTGAGCTCGACCGGCTCAGTCAACGGGACAGAGCGCGAAGTGATCGGCGAACGCGCTGGTGACCGCCGCGGCGGCGGTGGGGACGTCGACGCCGAGGTCAGGCCGTTCGCGAGCCATCGACGTCATATCGACTCCCTGGATCCCGCATGGCACCATGAGGTCGAAATATGACAGGTTCGTCGTCACGTTGAGCGCGAACCCGTGCCAGGTGACCCACTGGCGCGCATGCACGCCGATCGACGCGATCTTTCGGTCACCGGCGGTCCACACCCCGGTCAGCCCGTCACGCCGCTTGGCAGCAATGCCGAACGCGCCGAGAGCGTCAATCAGCGTCGCTTCGAGCTCTCTCAAATACCAGTGCAGATCAGGCTTATGCTGGGACAGATCGATGATCGGGTAACCGACCAACTGTCCCGGCCCGTGAAACGTGACATCCCCGCCGCGTTCGACTTCGAAGAGGTCGACGCCAGCGGGCAGTGGCGCCGTGACGTGCTGGGATTTCGCGGTGCGGCCGAGCGTGACGACCGGCGGGTGTTCGCACAGCAACAACTGGTCACCAATCGTGCCCTCGATCCGCGCCGCGGCCAGCTGGCGCTGGAGCGCGAGCGTCTCGGCGTATGGCGCGAGGCCAAGATTGGTGACTACCAACTCACGCATGTATCCCACGTCCAAGGGAATCCAGGCACGCCTCGGCGATGGCCTCGGCCAACGTCGGATGCGCGTGGACAAAGAGGTCGACTTCCTCGACCGTGAACTCGTTCTCCCGCGCCACGCCGAGCTCGTGAATCAGCTCGGTCGCGTGCGACCCGATGATATGCGCGCCGAGGATCTCGCCGTACTTGGCCTCGCGAATGACCTTCACGAACCCTTCGGTCTCCCCCGCGGTCCGCGCCCGGCCGGACGCCGAGAAGGGAAACTTGCCGACGCGATAATCGATCTGCTGGGCCTTGCAGACTTCCTCGGTCATTCCGATCGATGCCACCTCGGGATGACAGTAGGTGGCATTGGGGATGTTCCCGTAATTCACGGGATGCGGATCCTGCCCCGCAATCCCCTCGGCCACGACGACACCCTCGCGCTGCCCCTTGTGCGCGAGCATCGGCGGCCCGGCGACATCGCCAATCGCGTACACGCCGGGCACGGTCGTCTGGAGTTTGTCGTCGACTTTGACAAATCCCCGATCGTCCAGCCGCACGCCAATCGCCTCGAATCCCAGCCCCTCGACATTCGCGGCCCGTCCGGCAGCCACCAACACGCGCTCGACCGTCATCGGTTTCTTGTCGATGGTGAACGAAACCGAATCTTTGTCGATCTTCACGTCGCCGATCTTGGCGTTCGTGTGTACGTCGATCTTTCGCTTCTTGAAGCTGCGCGTCAACTCGGCCGCCACCTCTCCATCTTCGAGCGGGAGAATCGTCGGCGCGATATCGATCAACGTCACCTGCGTGCCGAAGGCATTGAACACATCGGCGAACTCGCAGCCGACCGCGCCAGCGCCCACGATAGCCATCGTCTTCGGCGCCTTATCCAGGACCAGCACCTCGTCCGAGGAGAGCACCGTCGTCTTGTTGAGGTCGAGCCCGGCGCGCGGAAGTCCGCGTACGCGAGAGCCCGTGGCGATCACGACGGCCTTCTTGGCCTCGTGCGTTTCGTCGCCGACCTTCACGGTTTTCGGGGAGGTCAGTGTGCCGGTTCCCTTGATCCACGTGATCTTGTTCTTCTTGAACAGGAACTCGACGCCCTTCGAGTTCTGGGCGCTCACCGCGCGCGAGCGCTTCATCGCCGGCCCGTAGTCGAACCCGAGCTCGCCGGTCGTGATCCCGTGCTCGGCCGCGTGCCGCACGCGCGAGGCGAGATACGCGCTCTCCAGCAGCGACTTCGCGGGGATACAGCCCCACAGGACGCAGGTGCCGCCCAGTCCCTCGCGCTCGATGACGCCTACGCTCAGGCCGAGTTGCGCGCAGCGAATGGCGCACACATACCCGGCGGGGCCGCCGCCCAGGATCACTACATCGTACGATGCCATGTCAGTATACGAGCAGAAGGGGGTTCTCGATCAAACGTCGGAGCGTTGCAAGGAACTTGGCGCCGGTCGCGCCGTCAATCACGCGGTGATCGCAGCTCATCGTCACGCGCATGCGGCGCCGGACGACGACGGTCTCGCCGACGACGACGGGCTTGGCCTCGATCGCGCCGATCGCGAGGATCCCGGCTTCCGGCGGATTGATGATCGCCGTGAACTGGTCGATCCCGAACATGCCGAGGTTCGAGACCGAGAACGTCGAGCCCGTGTACTCCTCAGGTCTAAGCTTTCGGGCCCGGGCCCGCGCCGCGAGCTCTCTCACCTCGCGCGCAATATCGCGCAGACGTTTGGTATCGGCGTCGAACACGACCGGCGTGATCAGCCCATCGTCGATCGCGACCGCGACGCCGAGGTGCACACGCGCGAACGCTCGGATGCGGTCACCAAGCCAGTGCGCGTTCACCTCCGGATGTTGCGCCAGCGCCGTCGCCACGGCTTTGAGCACGATGTCGTTGATCGACACTTTATAGTCGTCGCCCAGCTCGGCCATCGCCTTGCGCATCTCGCTCACGCGTTCGACGTCGAGCTCGGCCGTCAGATAGAACGTCGGGACCGGGCCGATCGACTCGGCCAGGCGCCGCGCGATCGTCCGGCGGATTTGCGTCAGCGCGATATCGGTGTAATCAGGGCCCGTTCGTGGTGTCACCACCGCCGGCGCTTGAGCTTCAGCGGCGGTTGTCGCCGGCGCGGCCGTCGCGTCGAGATCTCTCTTGACGATGCGCCCGTTTGGTCCAGACCCAGCGATCGCATGCAAGTCCAGCCCACGCTCCGCGGCTAGCCGGCGCGCGAGTGGGGATGAGCGTACACGCTCGCTCTCGCTCGTCGCTATCGCGACTGGGGTAGGGGCGGGGGCGGGAGTTGGCGCGTTCGGCGCAGTGCTCAGCGCTGTGGTCGGCGCAGTAGCCGTGACGGGAGCAACGGCCGCTGGTGTCGAGACCGGTGCGACGGCCGCGGGCGCAGCACTTGGCGCGTTCGGCGCAGCCGATGCGCTCACGGGGGCCGCACCGCCGACAAGCGCGGCGATGTCCTCGTTCGGCGCTGCGATGACGCCGAGTAGCGTGCCGATGGGCGCAGTGGTGCCCTCAGCCACGAGCCGGCGCCGCAGTACGCCGTCACCGCGCGCCACGAGCTCCATGATCGCCTTATCCGTCTCGACCTCGGCCAGCGTTTCGCCGTTGGCGACGCTCGCGCCCTCGGGCTTGAGCCACCGCACGAGGCGCCCTTCCTCCATGGTCGGAGACAGCGCCTCCATCACGACCTTAGTCGCCACGGTACATGACTCGCTTGACCGCGGCGATGGTCTTCGCCGCATCGGGTTTCGCCGCGCGCTCCAAATTCTTGGCGTACGGCATTGGCGTATCGGCCTGATGCACCCGCAGCACGGGCGCATCGAGGTCGTCGAAGCACTCGCGCTGAATGTAGTCGACGACCTGCGCCCCAATGCCGGCGAGCTCCCACCCCTCTTCGAGCACAACCGCTCGATTGGTCTTCTTGACGGACGCCGCGATCGCCGCCACGTCCATTGGTCGGACGGTTCTCAAGTCGACGACATCGACCCGAATGTCTTCCTTGGCCAACGTGTCGGCCGCCTGCATCGCCACCAGGACCATCTTGCCGCTCGTCACGATCGTCGCGTGGTTTCCCTCTCGCTTGAGATCGGCGACGCCGATCGGAATGACGTGCTCGCCGTCGGGCACGTCGCCACGCGTGTTATACAACATCTCGCCTTCGAGCACGATGACGGGGTTATCATCACGGATGGCGGCCTTGAGCAGCCCCTTGGCATCAGCCGGCGTTCCCGGCGTCACCACCTTGAGTCCGGGGATGTGCGCGAGCCACGACTCCCACGCCTGACTGTGCTGCGCCGCCAGTTGGAGGGCCGCGCCGTTGGGCCCACGAAAAACGATCGGGATGTTGTACTGACCGCCGGACATGTACAGCATTTTGGCGGCCGCGTTCACGACCTGGTCGAGCGCCAACAGCGCGAAGTTCCACGTCATGAACTCCACGATCGGCCGCAAGCCGACCATGGCCGAGCCCACGCCGACGCCGGCGAATCCGAGCTCGGTGATCGGCGTGTCGACCACGCGCATCTCGCCGAACTCCTGCAGCAATCCCTTGGAGACCTTGTACGCGCCCTGATACACGGCGACTTCCTCGCCCATGAGAAAGACGCGATCGTCGCGCTGCATTTCTTCGCGCAACGCCTGATTGAGCGCATCGCGATACGTGATGAGCGCCATGATCAGGTCAACGTATCGGTGGTCGTGTCGACGAGCACGTCTTCCGTCAGCGCCTCGAGCGGCGGCTCGGGACTCTTGTCGGCGAACTGCCAGGCGTCCTCGCACGTCTGCCGCGCCTCGGCATCGTAGCGCGCCACATCCTCTTCGGTGATCTCGCCGTGGGCTTCCATATAGTCTTTCAAGACCGTGATCGGATCGCGCTTGCGATACTGCTCGAGCTCGTCTTTCGTCCGGTACGTTCCGCTCACCGCGTCCGACATCGAGTGCCCCATAAAACGATAGGTTCGCGACTCGATTAACGTCGGGACCTGCTCGGTTCTCGCGCGCTGCACCGCCTCGCCGACGACTTGGCGCACGGCCAACACGTCCTGGCCATCGACGACAGCCTTCGGCATGTCGTACGCCCGCGCACGCTCGGCGATGTCGTTAATGGCGGATGCTCTTTCGAGGGCCGTCCCCATCCCGTATCTGTTATTCTCAATCACATAGATGACGGGCAGCTTCCACAGCCCGGCCATGTTCAGTGCTTCGTGAAACGCGCCGTTATTCACGGCGGCCTCACCGAAGAAGCACAGGCACACCTGATCGCCGCCGCGATACTTGATCGCGAACGCCACGCCCGTCCCGATCGGAATGTTCGCGCCGACAATGCCGTGGCCGCCGAGGAAGTTGTGCTCGCGGCTGAACAGGTGCATCGAGCCGCCCTTGCCGCGCGAAACACCATCGATGCGGCCGAACAGCTCGGCCATGATGTACTTCGGCGCCATGCCTCGCGCGATCGCCTGGCCGTGATCGCGATAGGTCGTGATCACGTAGTCATCGTCGCGCAGCACCGAGATCGCGCCGGTGCCCGTGGCCTCTTGGCCGATGTAGAGATGGGAGAACCCGCCGATCTTCCCGACCGCGTACGCCTCGGCGCATCGCTCCTCGAAGCGACGTTGTAGGAGCATCGACTTGAACAGTTCCGTGTGCAGGTCGCGGTCAGACTGCACAGCCTCGACAGGGGCCGGCGCCTCGGCCACCGAGGCATTTCGTTTTCTGGCTGCCATTAGACGCCTGCGGCCTGTACCTGCTCCCAGGCGTGGTAGCTCGACCGCACGAGCGGTCCGGCCTCCACATGCCTGAATCCCATGTCCCGACCGATCCTCGCCAGCTCGGAGAACTCATCGGGCGTGTAATACCGATCGAGCGGGAGATGCTCGCTCGAAGGTCTCAGGTACTGTCCGAGCGTCAGGATATCGACATCGCGCTCTCTCAGATCTTTCATCACATCGATGACTTCTTGAACTGTCTCGCCCATACCGAGGATCATCCCAGTCTTGGTGGGTATCTCGGGGGCATAACTCTTCGCGAGCCGAAAAATCTCCATCACGCGCGGGTAGCGACCGCCAGGCCGAGCCTTCTTGTATAGTCGGGGCACCGTCTCGGTGTTGTGATTATAGATCTCTGGCCGGGAATCGAGCACTGTCCGAATGGAGGCTTCGTTCCCTTGAAAGTCAGGGACGAGCACTTCGACAGAGCAGCCGGGCACCCGCTCGTGGATGCCGCGAATGGTTCGCGCGAAAATGTCGGCGCCGAAGTCGGGCAGGTCATCGCGGTCGACAGACGTGATAACCGCATGGCGGAGGTTCAGCTCGGCCACCGCTGCAGCGACGCGATCCGGTTCGCCGAGGTCATACGCGGGCGGGCGACCGTGGGCGACCGCGCAGTACGGACAATTGCGCGTGCATACGTCGCCCAGGATCATGAACGTCGCGGTGCCGTGCTCCCAGCACTCGCCGACATTGGGACAGTGGGCCTCCTCACAAACAGTGTGGAGGTTTAGATCCCGCATCAGGCCCTTGAGCCTGGCATAGTTGGGCCCGCCTGGCGCTTTGACCTTGAGCCAGCCCGGCTTTCTGATCTGATAGAGCGTTTCAACCATTGGCTGCATTTTATCCGCTTTTATACGCTGCCGAAAGCTCGCCTAACCTGTCGTAGCGGCTTCAACGGTTAGCGCGAATCTCTCGATTCCGAACGCCGCCAGACTCGCCGGCGGCGTCTCGCCGACCAGCAGCGCCGCGACACAATCGCCGGTCAACGGCGCCATGAGCACGCCGTTTCTAGAGTGCCCGCAGGCGTAGATCAGCGATGGGCTATCCGGGTCCCGGCCGATGATCGGCAGAAAGTCCGGGCTCACCGGACGGAGCCCAGCCCAGGCCTTCGCGACCGGAAGTCCGGCCAGTGCCGGGCACAACTCGGCCGCAGCGGCCCTGAGCCCGGCCACGCCCTCGGCTGTCGTCGACACATCGAACGCCGCGTGCTCCATCGTCGCACCGACGAGTGTCATGTCGCCCCTGGGCACGAGGTACCCATCGTGCCCATATACCACATGTCTGACGGGGCTCGCGGCCAGCGAGATCATTTGGCCGCGCAACGGCTCGACCGGCAGCGGTCGGGGCAAACCCTCGATCAGCGAGCTCCAAGCTCCCGCCGCCAACACCAGCTGTTCGGCGCTGACGGACTCGCCCCCGCCGATCTCACACGTGATGCTGTGCTGCTCTATGCGTATGGCCCGCGCGGGCCCGCTCAGTTGACGTACGCGAGCGCAGCGAGCGACGCCTATTTCCAGAGCGCGCAGAAGCACGACGTTGTCGACAGCCCCGTCCTCGGTAAAGAGTCGCGCTCCGGCCGCGTGGGCGAGCGAAGGCTCCAACGCAGCGAGCGCGGCGCGATCGAGCCAAGTCGTGCCGGGGATGTCGATGGCCGCCTGTTCCAAGGCGCGAGCGTCGTCCAGCACGATGTGCAGCAGCCCGAGCCGATTGATTGGGACGGCTACGCCCGACTGCTCGGCCAGCTCGATGAGGTAGCTGGGATATCGATTCCGCGCGGCCACCGCGAACGCGTGTTCTGGCCCAGCCGCTGACCGCCCCACCATTTCAAGAGACGGCGGGGCCAGGATACCAGCCGCCGCCGGAAACGCCTCACCAGCCCGATGCTCGGCGACCAGGACCACAGACAGCCCTCTCCCGGCCGCCGCGAGCGCGATGCCGAGGCCTACGCCACCACCGCCGACGACGATGACGTCGGCCGTTTTCATCGATGAACCCCGGCGCCGCAAGGTGACGGGCTCCAGCGACGGGGGACGTGAGTCACCCGACGCTGAAACTCCGGCCGCGGGAAGCACGTATATTGTGCAGACACCGTTTCGGAGCACCGTACCATGCTACGTCCCATTCTCGTCATTGGCCTGTTTGCCCTGGCTGGGCTGTTCCTGCTGAAGCTCTTCTTCGGCCTGTTCGGTCCGATCCTCGGCATTGCGTTTTGGCTAGCCAGCCTCGCGCTCAAGATCGCGATCCTCGGCGCCATTGTGTACCTGATCATTCGCATCGTGAGTCCCGAAACCGCCCGGCGTCTGCGCGAGCGGTTCAGCGGGCCGACGCTCTAAGCGCGCGCGCGACACTCCCGAAGCGGAAGACCGTCACGGCGTCTGCCCATGGGCGGACGCGGGTCCCACGAGACCTCAGGTCATAACGCGCATCGAGCTGTGCGACCTCGATGCGCCGCGCCGCCGGCGCCGTCTTCAACAGTAGCTCCACATTCCCGGCCCACCCATCCCGCTCCACCAGCCGCCCATCACCCAGGCGCTTGATCGTGTCGCGCAGGACAGAGATCCGAAACAGCCGGAAAGTTCCGAAGGGATCCGTGACGCCCTCCACGCTGACAAACGGTCGCAGCAACCAGCCCGCCGCGCGCCTCAGCTGACGCACCTCTCGCGGCATCTTGGCATCGATAGGATGCTCGCCGACGACAATGTCCGCCCCACCCTCGAATCGCTTCACGAGATCGCTGAGATGCTCCGGTTGATCCGTGAAGTCCCCCTGCATGAGGATCATGGCATCGCGCCGTGCATAGCGCGTGCGCTGCGTCGCCCAGCGACATAACGCGTCGACCGCGGCACCGTAGCCGAGGTGTCCGCGCTCGCCGCCCCCGAGGATCGTGAGCGGCAGGACCTCCGTATACGGCTTGAGCGTCTCGGCCGTATCGTCGGTACTGCCGTCGTCATAGACCGCCAGCGCGAAGTCGCGCGGAAACTCTTGAAAGACGCGCCGAATCCTCCAGAGGACGAGCCCGATCGTCGGCGCCTCGTTGTACGCGGGAATGCAGATGTAGAGCATTACGAGAAAAGTAAGTCGAAGGCAGCCATGATCGCCTCGGCCGTGATCGTGCCGCTCACAATCCGCGAGGGCCCGCGACCCTGCGGCGCGAAGCGGGGGAGCTTGGACGTATTCGGGTATACGCCGATGGTCGGCACGCCGAGCGCCCCTGACAAATGCAGCGGACCGGAATCACAGCCGAGGTACACGTTGGCGCTCGCCAGAACCGCCGCCCCCTCGCGCAGGCTCCCATTCGAGAATTGATCGGAGCACCGCCAGGCAGGCTCGAAATAGGAAACGTGCCGGCGGAAGCTCTCCAGCTGTGGAGCGGTCCCGTGCCAGACGACGACGTGATGTCGCTCGACGAGGCACCGCGCGGCCTCCAGCCAGATCGACCAGTCGATTCCCACCGGCGGCAGCGTCACGAACGGATTGATAACCGCAACCGGCAATGACCCGAGGACCTTCCGGTACTGGCGTCTGAGCTCGCTCAGTGGCCCGGGGTCGAGATATGTGCAGAGCCCCGTGGGATCAATACCGAGCGGCACCAGCAGTGATCCCAGGTCCGCGACAACGGGCTTTCCCCGATCGGCGGGCGGCAAGAACGTCGGTCAGGAACCCACGATTGTAATTCCGCAGTTGCCCGATGCGCTTGGGGATTCCGGCCAGGGTGACGGAGGCGGCCACGCGCCACTGAGGCGATGCCACGAGCGCGACATCGAAGCGCTGCCGCCGGACGTCGCGGATCGAGGCGAGGAACGGGGCAATGCGCCCCTTGGGGCGCCCGGGCGCGTCGTCCCAGAATGGGTCGCCGGCGGCGGTCCAGCTCACATCGGGAAACAACGGGGCGATATCAGCCGTGTAGGCCTTGCACCAAAGGCCGATCGTCGCGTGCGGGTAATGGGCTTTGATCGCCGGCGGCAGAGCCGACGCGAATGCCAGGTCCCCGAGGTTATCGAGCGAGACAAGAAGTATTCTTTCCACCGTCATGCACCGTCATTCTATCGATGGGTTGACGGTTGTGCACGTCGACACCGAACGCGGGTGGCGCGGCGGGCAACGCCAGGCCCTCTGGCTCGCCGGCGCGCTGGAGGATCTCGGCGTGCATTCTGTTCTTGCCGCCCGACCGGGCGAACCCCTCGCCTCGCGTGCTCAGGCGGCTGCTCTTGACGTATTCCCCCTACGTCCATTCGCCGAGTTCGACCCGGTGGCGGTGGCCTCTTTACACCGATTGATCCGCCGCAGCGGAGCGCAGATCGTCCACGCGCATAGTGGTCATGCGGTTGGCTTGGGCGCATTGGCCACCCTCGGCACGCGCGCCCACCTCGTCGTGACCCGCCGCGTCGATTTTCTGCTGCGACGAAACCCGGGTACCCGCTGGAAGTACTCGCGCGCGAAGGCGATCATCGCCATTTCATCCGCGGTCGCCGCCGCGCTTCGATCGAGCGGCATCTCGCCCGAGCGGATAACCATCATCCCGAGCGGGATCGATCTCGATCGCCGCGTGACGCCCGCGTCCCAAACAGTACTTTCGACGCTGGGCGTGCCGCCCGGCTCGCCCCTGGTCGTACAGGTGGCGCAGCTCGTGGATCACAAGGACCCGTTGACGTTCGTCAGAGCGGTGAAAGCCGCGCGCAAAGAAGTCCCGGCCCTTCGCGCGCTCCTGGTAGGCAACGGATATCTGTCGGCCGAGGTGATTGCCGCCGTGCGCGCGGCGGGATTGCGCAACGTCCTCCAGGTGCTCGGCTATCGCCAAGACGCCGACGCGCTGATCTCGGCGGCGGATGTCGTCACCTTGAGCTCGCGCGAAGAAGGCCTCGGCACGGTCCTCCTGGACGCGATGGCCTTCGGCGGCGCCGTCGCCGCGACACGTGCCGGCGGGATCCCGGAGATCATCGAGGACGGCGTCAGTGGGCTGCTCGCGCCGGTCGGCGACGGACCGGCCCTCGGCGCGGCCATCGCCCGTTTGCTCTCCGACGCCAGCCTGGCGGAAAGAATCAAACAGGCAGCGCGTCAAAAAGTCCGCGAATTCTCCGTCCAGCGAACCGCTGAGCGCTCGTTGGCCGTTTACAAGGAGGCGTGCCAACAGTCAGAGTAGTATGGGAAAGCCATATCTCGGACTGGCGGTCCTGCTGGTGGGCTGCGGTACGGTGCCCCCCACGCCGAACCCAAGCCCGTTCGAGCCGGCCACGGCTATGTCATCCGTGCCGACGGCCGACGAGCTCAGACGCGATCTCATGGTGTTTGCGTCGGACTCGTTTCGCGGTCGCGAGACCGGCACGAACGATGAGCGGCGCGCCGCGGCGTTTCTCGTCTCGCGGTTGACCGCGCTCGGGCTCACCGGCGCCGGCGACAGCGGATTCTATCAACGCGTGCCGCTCGTACACCCGGCGCTGGGAAGCGAGACCCGTTTCACGGTGTCGACCCCCGCGCGGACGATGACGCTGCTGCCGATGATCGATGTCGTGCCGATCCTCGACATCGGCGGTGACGAGCCACCACCGAAAGCCAACGCCGAAGGGGCGCTGGTGTTCGCCGGCTATGGCGTCGGCGACGATTTCATGAAAGTGCCCATCAAAGGGCACGTGGTCGTCGTGGTGAACGGCGCACCGGCGCGCACCCCGCCCAACGAACGCGCGGCGCTCGAGTCCGAATCAGCGATTACCGCGCGACTGGAGCGACTGATTCCGCTGCATCCGGCGGGCATCATCATCTTGCTCTCGGGCGCTTCGAGCAATGTCGGAGATCGCATCTCCAAAGAGCTGAGCCGCTCGTTGGAGCTGGCGGGCCCCTCACCGGCTGTGCTGCCCGACGGAGAGCGACCCGTGCCGATGATCTTGATCGGCCGCCCCTCAGCGGGCTCTCCGCTTCTTCCGCCCGGCTGGACTGGTGCTGGCACGCCACGGGTGCTCCGCGGCCGACGATTTACTGGACACGTCGAGTTGCGTCGCGCGCCCGTGTCGTCGTACAACGTCGTCGCCATCGTGCCCGGCTCGGATCCCGCCTTGCGCCGCACATACGTTGCGTTCGGCGCCCACTACGATCACCTCGGCGTGGTGGCACCAGAGCACGGCGACTCCATTGCGAATGGCGCCGACGACGATGGCTCCGGATCGGTGGCCTTATTGGCGCTGGCGCGGACATTCGTCTCGGCCAGAAACCCGCCGCGCCGATCCATTCTGTTCGTCTGGCACGTGGGCGAGGAGAAGGGGCTCCTCGGCTCGGCGTATTTCACCGAGCATCCCACCGTGCCGATCGATTCGATCGTGGCGCAGGTCAACGCGGACATGATCGGCAGGAATAACCCGGACTCGTTGTACATAGTCGGGCCGTCGGCGGCACCGCATGGACAGAGTCGCATCCTCGGCCAGATCGTGGATTCCGTGGATCGCGCGCTCGCGCACCCGTTCGCGTTCAACCGCGAGTGGGACTCGCCAACCCATCCCGAACAGATCTATTACCGGTCGGACCACTACAACTATGCCCGAAAGGGGGTGCCGATCGTCTTCTTTACGAGCGGCTTGCACGCCGATTATCACCGGGTGACCGACAAACCGGGGAAAATCGACTACGACAAGCTCGCCCATGTCGATCTCCTGATGTTCAACCTCGGGACAGCGCTCGCGAACCGGGACACCCGGCCCGTTGAGCAGCCGTCCATGGTGAGTGCTAAGAGACAAGTTAGGTGATGGTCTTTTGGTACGTTTTGTGTTATAGGAGAGAGATATGATCGTGGCCGATGTGAGGCGGGCATTGCGGCGGGACGACGCGCAGTTGGTAATGCGACTGATCGCGCGTGGGAATGCGATCGAGTATGAGCGCGCCGAAGGTCTGTTGCGCGACGAAGGACTCGATGCGCTCCTCGATGATCCGCGGTTGCTGACCGGGCTCCTCGAGTCACGCCAGGGGGCGTGCGCCTCGTATCCGTTGTTTGCCTACGTCCTCGTGCGGCACGCCATGCAGTCCGTCGGCGAGTCCGACCGCGTGCTCGCCGATTACGTCGCCTCGATTCTCATGCACTTCGGCTTGCAGCAGCGGGCCAATCGGGTGGCCGAGTCGGACGACGAGTACTACGATACAGTCGCCGGGTTGCTGGGCGCGGTCGACGGGCCGGATGCGCAGCGCGCCTTCTTGGTGCGCGCTCACCTCGGCAACTATGCGTTGTGGCTCTCGGGCATGTTCCCCGAGTTTATCGCCGGTCGCCACCATCGCCGGGGGGCGCCGGATCTCGACTATTTCGAGGAAGTCGGCCGCCGCGGCTATCAACTCGCCGCCGACCACCGGCTCGCCACCGAGCATGGCCTCGCCACGCTCTACTCGGCAGCGGCCGAGCGCTTCCCGCTCCTGCGGGTCGCGCTCAACCGCGTCAGTGACCGGACGCTCTTCGCGAACCGGTACTCGCCCGAGCGCCTCATGCGCCAAGTCCGCGATGAGGCGCGCTGGAAACTCCTGAGCTAGCCCTACTGCTTGGGCAGTTGAATCATCGGCATCGCGTTGCCGCTCACCTGCGGCATCTGTCCATTCCACCGTTTCGCCATCTCGTACTGCACCAGTACCGGCGTGATGCTCTTCGCGAGCAACTCGTTGGCTTTCGCCTGCGCTTCCGCCTCGGCCAGGATGGCCTTGGCGTGTCCGATGGCCTTGATCGAGTCGCCGCTCGCCTGAAACGTGTTCTTTTGCAGCTCATTCTGTGCGGTGAACGCTTGCTGCTGCATCACGTTCTTCTGATTGATGGCCTCGACGACCGACGGTGGCGCCCTCAGCTCGTTGATCGTGAACTGCTTGACGTCGACGCCATAAACGGATAGGCGCTGCTCCAGCAACTGTTGGGTTCTCGCTGTCGCTTCCGATTTTTTCGGCCCGATAATATCGGCGATCTTCTCCTGGCCGACGACCTCCTGGAGCGCCTGTCGGATCGCCTGACGGATGTAGCCATGCTGAATCGTCTCGATGTCGGTCCGGAACGTCGTGTAGAGCTGCGGCACGTGCGCCGGGTCGAGCTGGAACGACATGGAGACATCGAGCGACAACGGCTGCCCTTCGACGCTGTTCACGTTGATCTCATCGTTGTTCATCGAGCCTTCGTTCGCCGATTTCGTGAGCACGAGGGTCTGCATATACGTCGGGTACTCGACGATCTCGGTCGTCAACGGATTCCTCAGGTGCAACCCGGCGCCCAGCGCAATCGGGTCGACGCCGCCGCCGCTCAGGCGGTGGATGACGATCCCCACGTGCCCGGGGCTGATGTACTTCGCGGTCGTGGTCATCAGCGGGATGAGGATCAAGACCCCAACGACGAGCGCGATCCATCGCCCGATGCGCCCCACGGCGCTTGGGTCGATCCCAACGGAATGCATGCGTCCCGCCATCGAGCTAGTCATGGACGATCTCCGAGTAGCACTCGGGGCATATACGTTCACCGCTGGGCAACCGGACCATGTCCGTTTCCGCGTGCGGCCCATGAATCGAGCACACGCGTGCCGCCGCAGCTTCGATGAGCCGGCGGTTCCGGCCCTGTCGAACGCGAACCCCGAGTGGGGTAAACTGCATGAGTACGAAATAGAGAAGGGCGCCGGTCGTCACAAGCAGCGCGACGAACAAGACGCCCTCCAGTACGATTGTCACCATAGTATATGAATATTACGACCTGCCGCCCGCGGGAGTTTCGCGTACTTGGACGGCAAACGCCTCGAACAACTTCCGATCCCATGGCTCCGGCCCGCCAGTCAGGTTCTCGGGGTGCCATTGTATCCCTAGCGCCCACCACGGGTTAGCCAAGGGCGTCTCGATGGCCTCTATGACGCCATCGCTCGCCGTGGCCGTCACCAGCACCTGTGCCGCCGGCACATCGACGGCCTGGTGATGAAAAGAGTTCACGGTGATCTCGTCACGTCCCACCGCCTGCGCGAGACGCGAGTCGCGCGTCAGCGTGACCGTGTGTGTCCGCTCGGCCCGTGGCCCGTCGCCATCGTGCGCGATGGCGCTCGGATGCTGGCTCGGGAGGTCCTGAATCAGCGTCCCTCCCAGGCCGACGTTCATGACCTGAATCCCACGGCAGATGGCGAGCGTGGGCATCCGCCGCTCGCGCGCGCCCTCGAAGAACGCCAGCTCGGTCGCATCGCGCTCGGCATGAACAGTGCCTAGTCGCGGATGGGGCTCGGCGCCGTAGCGCGCGGGATCGACATCCTCGCCGCCGGTGAGCACGAGGCCCGACACGACATCGAGGATCGCGTCGCGGTCGGCGCAGCGATCGCCGCCGGCGAACGGTGGGACCACGATCGGGGTAAGACCTGTGCCGTCGAGCGACGTGAGATACGCGACGCTGAGCCGCACGCGGACCATCCCGTTGTCCATTCGGGTCGTGGCCGTGACTGCAACGAGGGGGTGGCGGGGCATGACGTCTGGAATATATCGTATGGCCCGATGTTCGAGCACTTGCGGCGGTCGTGGCAGAGTCTCCTCGATGGATCGCTCCCGGCAGACGAGCGACGCGAGGTCGTCGCGGCTATGAAGGACACGCTCGTCCATGCGCGCGTCGGCGTCAGCGCCATGCGGGATGGACTCGTCGAGGTACGGGCGCGGCTCGACAAGGAGCGCACCGAGCTCGCCACGTGTACGCGGCGGAAGCAGCTTGCGCAGCAAATTGGCGACGCCGAGACCGTGACGGTCGCGGCGAAGTTCGAGCTCTTTCACCAGGAGCGATGCTCGGTGCTCGAGCGCAAGTGCAGCGCCCAGGAGGCGGAGCTCGCACTCGCCGAGCGCGAGATCGCCGAAATGACGCTCGAGTTCAAGCACGCTGCCTCCGGCGCTCCGTTACCTGACGCCCCGAAGGCGCCCAGCGGTGACCGCCGTTCCGCGGCCGAGCTGGATGCCGAACTGCGCTTGGCGGAGCTCAAGCGTCGCATGGGGAAGTAGTCGCATTCGAATGCATCGTGTCGTTGCGGTCGCCCTGGTGGCCGCCGCTGTCCAGGCGACCGCGCAGGACTCGACGCGCACCGTGACGCGCATCGCGGCGCAGGATGCGGCCCGGGCGGTGGCGTGCGAAGGCCACGTGATCTCGGCGATCGACATCCGCCCCCAGTCCCCGTACTTCGCCGGCATCACGGGTCAGTGGCGGTGGATCGCCCGCCGCGCGACGAGCCTGCACGCGACCACCCGCGCGAAAGTGATCCGACGCTTCCTGCTCGTCCGCGTCGGCGAGCCGTGCACTGGCATTGCCCTCGAGGAATCCGAGCGCGTGCTCCGCGCCCAGCCGTTCCTGGCCGAGGCCCGCGTGAGCGCGTACGACGACGGCAACGGCGGCGTGCGGGTCGATGTCTTCACCGTCGACGAAATCGGACTCCTCGCGGGCCTCAACGCGCAGAGCGGCACCCCGTACGTGACGCGCTTCCTCATCGGCGAAGGCAACCTGGCAGGCCAGGGAATCCAAGCCAGCGCCGACTGGCACTACTATCAGTTCTACCGCGACCGTTACGCGGCGAGCCTCATCGACTACGATTTCCTCGCGAAACCCTATCGCCTACAGGTCGACGCGATTCGTCAACCCGAGGGCGGCCTGTGGGATGCCGGCCTCACGCACCCGTTCCTGTCCGAGCTCCAGCGCGCCGCCTGGGTGGTCTCCGGTGGCTCGCAACGCGTGTTCTACGGATTTCAGAGCCCGACGTTCCCGAACAACTTCGATATACCGGCGATCGATTACACGCGCAGCTACTGGCAGGTCGGCGGGATCGTCCGCGTCGGCGCGCCGGGCAAGTTCAGCTTGTTCGGCCTGTCGCTGTCCCAGGAGCGCGAAGTCGTGGCCCGCACGCCCGTCACGCTCGCCGATTCCGGTCTGATCAAGGACACGGTCTCGGCCACGGCGCCCGAGCTCACCAATCGATTCGCGCACGTCACGCAGAGCGGTCGCGTCAACATTCTCTGGGGGTTCCGCGACGTTCGACTTCCTGCGCGTCTCGGGCTTCGACGTCCTGAGCGGCGACGAAGACCTCCGGCGTGGCTTTCAGTTCGGCACCTTCTTCGGCCACGGCATGTCCGCGCTCGGTACGCGCGGCGAGGACACGTTCGTCAGCTCGGCGGTCTATTTCGGCGCCGGCACCACCCAATGGTTCACCGGGCTGCAAGCGCAGGGCGAGGGTCGCGAGAACGACATCACGCACGGGTGGGACGGCATTCTCGTCAGCGGTCGTTGGGCCGCGTACTACAAGCCCGCCGGCAACCAGGTCTTCATCCTCGATGAGGAGTACGGCCTCGGCATCCGGCAGCGCATCCCATTTCAGCTCGGCTTCGCCGATTTCCGCGGTGGCATCCGCGGCTATCGCCTCTCACAGGACGCCGGCGGCGAGCGCAGCGTGTCGCGGTTCGAGTATCACTTCGCGCTGCCGCCGATCCGCCAACTGGCGCAGATCGGCGTCGGGCCGTTCGTCGATGCCGGCAAGTTGTGGGCGCAAGACACGCCGTTTGGCGTCTCGACGCCGTTCACGTTCTCGACCGGCTTGAGCCTCTTCGTCGCCATTCCCCCACGGTCGCGCCGCATGTGGCGTTTCGACGTCGCGTTCCCGGTGACGAACGAGCCGCACGTCCACGGCGTCGAGTTCCGGTTCACGACGCAGACGTTCTCGTACACCTCGTACACATTCTACCAAGAGCCCCAGGACCTGGCGCGCGCCCGGGAGCCGGTCGTGCCCGGCTCGATCTTCAACTATCCTTGACCGACGCCGTCAGTCGCTTGAGTACGGGCACGCAGAACAGCATCAGGACACCCGCGCTGACCGACACCACGAAGAAAATGGTGAAGAACGTGCCGTGCGACATGCCCTGTTCGAGCCCGGCGAGCCACCCGCCCGCATAGCTGCCGACGGCGATCGGCAGGAAGCTGACGCCCATGAAGAACGCAACGAATCGAGTCGGCGCCACCTTCGAGACATACGACAATCCGACTGGCGAGAGGCACAACTCGCCGAGCTCTCCGACGCCGTACGTCGCCAAGAGCAAGAACGGCGATACGGTCGCGCAGTTCGCCGCGTGCGACGCGAGGCACGCGTCGGTCTGATGGCCGGCAGTGATCATAAACGCAAAACTCACCCCGACAAACAGGAGGCCGAGCGCCATCTTGAGCGGGGTCGATGGCTCGAGGTTTCGTTTGCCGAGCCACTGCCAGAGTATGGCGAACAGCGGGGCGAGCATGATCACGTAGAGCGGCTGCGCGGTTTGGAACCACGACGAGGGAATCGAGAAACTGCCGACTTGGAGATTGATGTACCGATCGGCGAACAGGTTCAACGAACTCCCCGCCTGCTCATAGCTGACCCAGAACGCGGCGGCGAACAGGAACACGATCCAGATCGCGGTAATGCGCTTGCGCTCATCGGAGGTGAGCGGAGTGCGCTCGCGGACAGTAGCCTCCGGCCGCTTCGCGGGCACCATGCCGATACCGGGGAGATACCGGTCTCGCAGCGCGACGTACGTGATGAGGCCGAGGACCATCCCGACGCCGGCCGCGGCGAAGCCATAGTGCCAGTTGACCTTCTGCCCCAAATAGCCGCATACGATCGGCGCGAAGAGGCTGCCGATGTTGATGCCCATGTAGAAGATCGTGTACCCGGCATCGCGTCGCCGGTCGCCGGGTTCGTACAACTGCCCGACCATGGTAGACGCGTTCGGCTTGAACAAGCCAGTGCCGATGACGACGAGCGCGAGGCCGGGATAGAACGACCAGGTCGCCGGGATGGCGAGCACAAAATGCCCGGCCGCGATGATCGAGCCACCGATGACGAGTGCGCGCCGTGTGCCGAAGACCCGGTCGGCGAGCCAACCGCCAAGCAATGGCGTGAACCACACGAGTCCCGTGTACAGCCCGTACACGTGCGTCGCCTGCACGTCCTGATACTTGAGCACGTGCACCATGTACAGCACGAGCAGCGCGCGCATGCCATAGTACGAGAATCGCTCCCACATCTCGGCGGCGAAGAGTACGCCGAGGCCGCGGGGGTGCCCGAAGAAAGTCTTCATGACCGTTTGGGTTCCTTGATGCACGCCGCCCAGTGCCCCGGCGCCTTTTCCTCGAGCGGCGGGATGCCGCGAGCGCACTCGGCGTCCTTGAGTGGGTGCAAGCAGCGGGGATGAAATGCGCAACCGGGCGGTGGGGCCGCGGCTGATGGCGGCTCGCCGGGCAGCACGACGCGTTGGCGAGCTCTCGACGGCTCCGGCACGGGCACTGCCGACAGCAGCGCCCGCGTATACGGCATGATCGGGTCGCCATAGAGCGCCGCAGCCGGCGCCTCTTCGACGATCCGGCCGAGGTACATGACCGCGACGCGCGTCGCGACGTGCGCGACGACGGACAGGTCGTGCGCGATGAACAAGTACGTGAGCCCCCGGTGCTGCTGCAGGTCCATGAGCAGGTTGATCACCTGCGCCTGGACCGACACATTGAGCATGGCGACCGGTTCGTCGCAGACGATGAAATCGGGGTTGACCGCGAGCGCTCGGGCGATCCCGATGCGCTGGCGCTGTCCGCCAGAGAACTCATGCGGATACCGATTCGCGACATCCGGTCGCAAGCCCACCTCGGCCAGCAACTCTCCCACGCGCTCGTCCCCGCCGGGCAGGCCATGTATCGTGAGCCCTTCCCGGACGATGGCCCCAACGGTCATCCGGGGATTCAGCGACGCATAGGGATCTTGGAAGATGATCTGCGCGCGCCGTCGCATCCGACGCAGATCCGCACGCCGCAGTCCCAACACGTCGGTTCCATCGAACGAGATGTTGCCCGATGTCGGTTCGATGAGCCGCAACGTGGCTCGTCCGGTCGTCGTTTTCCCACAGCCGGATTCCCCAACCAAGCCCAGTGTTTCCCCGCGCTCGATATCGAACGACACGCCTTCGACAGCGCGTACCGCGCCATAGCGCTTCACGAGATCGCGAACGGCTACGAGCGGCGCCACGGTTCCTCGGCGAGATGACACCGCGACGTATGCCCGGCGGCGATCTGATACAGCGGCGGACGCTCGTGCTCGCAGCGTTCCCACGCATACGCACACCGCGCGCGAAACCGACACCCGCCCGGCCAATCGGTGGCCGGCGGTACCGACCCAGGGATGACCGCGAGTCGCCTACTCCGGTCAGCGGGAGTCGCGGCCGGAATGGCCTTCAACAAGCCGATCGTGTACGGGTGGTGTGGCTCGTCGAACAGCACGCCAACCGGGGCTTCTTCGACGACCTCCCCCGCGTACATCACGATCACGCGCGAGGTCGACTCCGCGATCACGCCGAGGTCATGCGTGATGAGCAACATGGCCATCCCCATGCGCTCCCGGAGCTCAGCCAGGAGCTCGAGGATCTGAGCCTGGACGGTGACGTCGAGTGCGGTCGTCGGCTCATCGGCCAGCACGAGCTCAGGATGCATCACGAGCGCCATGGCGATGACCACGCGTTGCCGCATGCCACCCGAGAGCTGGTGCGGGTATTGGTCGAACCGGGCGGCCGGATCCGACAGCCCGACCAGGCGGAGCATCTCGATCGCCCGTTCCCGCGCCTCTTTCCCAGGCGTGTGGTCATGAACGCGGAGCACCTCGGCGATCTGATCGCCGATGCGCAACACGGGATTGAGCGCCGTCATTGGCTCCTGGAAGACCATGGAGACGCGGGAGCCACGGATCTGGCGCAACGATTCCGCATCGAGCGACATGAGGTCGGTCCCATCGAGCGCAATGTGCGAGCCTTCGACGATGCGACCGGGTGGGCGAATCAACCGCAAGATGGAGAACGCCGTGACCGACTTCCCGCAGCCGGACTCGCCGACGAGCCCCACACTCTCGCCTGGGCCGACATCGAACGAGACGCCATCGACGGCGCGGGCGAGCCCCGCGTCCGTGTCGAAGACGGTTCGGAGGTCGCGAACGGACAAAATGGGCCTCGTCATCGCCCGGGAAGCTCGCGCGGGTCGAGGGCATCCCGCAAGCGGTCGCCGAGGACGTTGATCGACAACATCGTGGCGACGATGGCCAGGCCGGGAAACAGCGACAGCCACCAGAGGCCCACCCCCGTCGCATCGTGCATGATGTTGCCCCAGCTCGCGCGCGGCGGCTGGATGCCGACGCCAATGAACGACAGCCCGGCCTCCAGCAAGATCGCGGAACCGAAGCTGATCGTGGCCGCGACGATCACGGGTGACATCACGTTCGGGAGGATGTGCCGCGCGAGGATGCGGGCGCCGGTCGCGCCGAGGGCGCGGGCGGCGAGGACGAACTCGCGGGACCCCGTGGCTTTGACCTCCGCTCGGACGAGCCGGCTGATCTGAAACCAACCCGTGGCGGCGAGAAACGCGATCAGGGCGCCGGGCGACGTGCCGCCCCAGAGCGCGATAACGGTGAGGACGAGCAGCACGCGCGGCATCGCCATGAGCGCGTCCACGGTGCGCATGAGCGCTTCGTCGATCCATCCGCCCGCGTACCCGGCGATCGCCCCGTATACGGTCCCAATGGCAACCGATCCGAGCGCCGCCAGAGCGCCGACGCCGAGCGATACCCGTCCCCCGTAGAGCACGCGGGATAGGACGTCCCGGGACAGCGGATCAGTCCCAAACGGAAACGCTGACGAAGGCGGACGGCTCTTGAGCCCGACGATGTCGATTTGCTGCGCGGGCCCGTACCGCGCGAGCAGCGGCGCGAAGATGGCCGCTGCCACCAGCGCGACGAGCACGCCGAGGGCGAGCAGCACGACGGGATCGCGCATGAGCCGCTTCACGTACGCATCCTGGGGTCGGCGACCGCATACAGCGCATCGGCGATGAGACTCCCCAGCACCACGGCGCCACTGCCGACGAGCGTGCACCCGATGACGACGGGCGCATCGCGCTGGCTGATGGCGTCAAACGCGAGGCGACCCATGCCAGGCCACGAGAACACTTGCTCGACAAACAACGCCCCGCCGAACAACGCCGGGAGCGTGAACCCGATGTTGGTGATCAGCGGCAGCAGCGCGTTGCGCAACGCGTGCCGCACGATGACGTCGCGCTCGGGAACTCCCTTGGCTCTCGCGGTCCGCAGGTAGTCTTCGCCGGCGACATCGCGCATGGCGTTGCGCTGAAACCGCGCGATGCCGGCGACGCTCACCGCGGCCAACGTGATGGCCGGCAGAATCAGATGATCGATGCGGTCCCACAGACGGCCCCAGACGTTCATGTAGTCGTGGGTGATCGCCGTTACGGTTCCACCAGCCGGGAAAATGGGAATCACGTACGCGAAGACGAATAAAGCGATCTGCGCCAGCCAGAACTCGGGCAACGAGTACAGCACGATAGCCGTCCCCATGGCGACCTGCCCACTCGTCGATCGGGGTTGGACGCTCCGTGCGACGCCGAGCACGAGTCCACCGATAAGACTGAGCGCAATCGCGAGGCTCATCAGCAGGATCGTATTCGGCAACGCCTGCGCGATCATCTCGGCCACTGGCCGCTGCGTGATGTACGACTGCCCGAGATCGCCGCGCGCCGCGTGAGACAGAAATTCGCCGTAGCGGCTGAGCAGGGGACCATCGAGCCCGAGGCGGACGCGACATTGGGCTTGGACGGCCATGGTGATGCGCGGGTCGTCCGTCGCGCACGGATCCCCGGGGGCGATCGCGATCAGCCCAAAGGCGATCGTGGCGACGATGATGACAACGAGTAACGAGTGCAGCGCCCGCCGGCCGATTCTCGGGGCCAGCGCGCGCAGCACGGGTAAGCGCCTACGGCGTCAGCGCGCGGCGGCGAGCCCGACGCGGTCGCGCGCCGTTCGCTCACCCGCCGGGATGTACCATTGTGGCAACCGGATCCACCATCCGTCGGGCCGGAACGGCGCGGTGTGAATCCGCGCGCTGACGGCCGCGACGAGTTGCGGCTCGTAGAGCCACACGCCCGGCGCGTCGGCGACGATGATCTGGTACGCGTGACTGAAATGCGCCTTGGCTCCCGCGGGATCCAAATCGAGTATCGCGCTGTCGATCGCCGCGTCGAACTTCGGATCCGAGTAACTGAAGTAATTGATCCCGTCTTTCTCCGCGCCGGTCGTCCAGGTCTGTTTCGGATCGTTGGGCGAGAGATCGCTGACCCATGATCCGAGGTACGTATCGAAGTCGTGCCCGTGGATCTCGCTCACGGTCACCGACATCTCGACCACGGACGGTGTGGCGGCAATGCCGACGCGCTGCAACTGGTCCTGAATGAGCGACGCCATCCGCACGCGATACTTGCTCGACGACGGGGCGAGCACCTGGAAAGCGAGCTTCTGGCCGCCACGCGCGCGCATCCCATCCTTGCCGCGCTTCCAGCCGAGCGAGTCGAGCAACCGGTCCGCGGCGACCGTGTCATATGGCGTCTGCGCGACCGTCGTGTCCGAGATGTGATTGAGTCGCGAGAACGGTCCTTTCGCGACGAGGCCGAGCGTGTCGAGCACGTTCCGCACCATCGAGACTCGGTCGAGCGAGAGGGCGATGGCGTGCCGGACGCCGGCGTCGGCGAACAGCGGGCGCTTCATGTTGAATCCGAGGAAGCCGTACGACGGTTGCGGATACACGACCGTGCGCAGGCTCGTGTGCTTGGCGACTTCCGGGACGTCATCCGGGTGGATGACTTCGTACATGTCCGCCTCGCCGGTGTACAGCTTGACGAGCGCGGATTGATAGTCCGGCGCGATGTCCCACACGAGGCGATCGAGGAGCGGACGTCCGCGATAGTTCGCCGTATCCGCGATGAGCTCCACGGACTGGTTCGGCGTCCAGCGCACGAACCGGAACTTGCCCGAGCCGATCGGGTGGCTGGCCGCGTCCGACGCCCGCATCGACGCGACGGGGATGGGGGCCCACACGTGCGCGGGAATGATGCGCATCTGCGTGGCGGCGTCGAAGAACTGCGTCGGATAGCGCTGCGTGAACCAGAACGTCGCGGTCAGCGAGTCGGGCGTGGACACCGAGTCAATGCGGGCGACATTCGTGGCGATCCCCGATCCCATCGCGTGATCGGTGTACACCTTGTACGTGAACTGCACGTCCGCCGCGCGGACCGGCACGCCATCGTGCCACTTCGCGCGCGGATCGAGGTGAAACGCGATCGACAACGAGTCCGGCGCCCACGTCCACCGGTCCGCGAGGCGCGGCGTGAATCCGTGGTCGCCGAGCATGTTCAGGCTGTCCCCGACGTCGGCCAGGTAATCGAAGACCATGTCGAGGATTTGCGCCGTCGTGATGTTGACCTGCGCGGGAGGCAGCAGCGTCTCGATGTTCGTCGGAATGGCGAAGACGACGGTGCCGCCGGCCTGACCAGTGGATGACGACGATCGGTCGCCGCCTTGGCAGGCCGTGAGTCCGAGCGCGATCATCGCGAGTGCGACGAGGCGTGGCATAGCGCGCAAAGGTGGATACCCCATCATCCCTCGTCAAGCTTTTTCCGACGCCACGTCCACGCGTCGGAGGAATAGTGTTGGCTCAGGTGTCTGGCTTCGTCTCTCACCATCGGCTCCAGAGCCAATGTTACCGTGTCGACGATCGCGCCGAACGCATCGGCCAACTCTGCCGCCGTCGGCGCTCGACCGAGTGCCGCGCGCAACGTCGCGGGCTCGACGCCTTCTTGGTCATTATCAATGAGAATCGAGCCATGCTGTAGAACGACGCCGTGCTCCCTCCATTGGGCACTGCCGGCGATCTTGCGCCCATCATATATCAACTCGCCCGGGGACGGACCGGCAAAACAGGGCCCGGTTGTCGTCGTCGCACCGTTGGTCGCAATTGTTACGGGCGCTCCGAGATGCGCCAAAGTCGCGGCCAGCATCTGATTCAGCCGATCGTAGACGGCCCGAGGTCGCTCGACGGCGGGAAGGGTGAAGCTGTACGTCAGCTCGCGATGATGCAGGATCATGCGGCCGCCCGTAGGGCGCCGAACAATATCGACCCCGGGTCGGCTGAACGCCGGCTCGTTGCGTCCAAATGAAAGGGTCGGCCGGGACCACCCGTATACCCGAATGACGCCCTCACCCGTGCGCGAGGCTCGCCGCATGAGCGCGTGGTCCAACGCCATGTTCTCCGCACCCGCTAGCGGCTCGCTAACGACGAGCCGCCAGACGCTATTCGCCGACGTGAGCGGCGTATTGCTGCGCGGTGAGCAGTCCGTCGCCAGCCGCCGGCGACTCGGCGGGCTCGATCTCGATCATCCAGCCGTCGCCGTACGGATCCGTGTTCACGAGCGCCGGCTCTTTATCGAGCCGCGGATTGATGGCGAGGACGGTGCCCGCGACGGGCGACATGAGATCCGAGACGGCCTTGACCGCCTCGATCGTGCCGAAGGTCTCGTGCGCGCTCAGGTGCGTGCCGACTTTCGGCAACTCGACGAATACGACGTCGCCGAGCTCACCCTGCGCGTAGTCGGTGATGCCAACGCGCGTGGGCTCGGTGCCGTTGACGCGGAGGTATTCGTGATCCTTCGTGTACAACAGGTCGGTCGGAATTTTGGAAGCCATCAAATCGTGACGGTAGATGCGAGAGTGTCGGCTTCGCGCTCGAGCTCCGTCCACACGTGGGCGACTTTCGCCTCGAGATCGGTCATCGTCCCGGTATTGTCGATGACGAAGTCCGCGCGAGCCCGCTTGAGCTCGGCCGGCATTTGCGCGGCGATCATGTCGAGCGCTTCGGTCTCGTCGAGTGAGCGTTCGTGCGTGAGCCGCTCCAAGCGCAGCGGCCGGGGCGCGTCGACGAGCACAATACGGTTGAATTCATCCGCCATCTTCTTTTCAAAGAGCAGCGGTACATCGCAGACGACGATTTTTTCGCCACGACCAACCGCATCGGCAACCAGACGGTCGCGCAAACGGTTGACTTCCGGATGAATGATCTGGTTGAGCTCTTCGAGCTCATCGTGGTCGGGAAAAACGAGAATGTCTGAGGGCGGCGCGGTCCAAGAGCCCGTCAGCAGCCACCACATCGTTGCCCCAACGCTCCACAATACGGTCGAAAGCGGGTGTACCAGGCTCGACCGCGCGGCGGGACAATACGTCCGCATCTATGATCGTCGCGCCGCGCTCCGAAAAGAGGCGGGCAACCGTCGATTTCCCACTGGCGATATTCCCAGTGAGACCGACCAACAACGTCGTCATGAATGGCAAGCTAGGGGCAGAGAATTGCCTGTCAACAGGCTTGTTGGGCTACCCCATTGGTGCTGCCATTGGTCCCGCTCTCAACGCGGGGGGCACGCCGGCGAGGGCCCGCCGCTGCGGCTAAACGCGCGCTAGTGAGGAACGTATCAATGACGTAAGCAGCGCCGCCGCGGTCGCGGAGCTGCTGTGGCGTGGCCTGGAGATACCGCTGGCACGTATTGCGAAATGCGCTACCGGACGGGAAATCGAGCACCTGCGCGACGCTGTCGGCGCTCCGGTGCTTGTCCTCCAGCATGTGCGCGGCGACGATCAGGCGTCCCCACGTGAGCAACCGATGCGGTGGCGGAAACCCGGCATCCGCCAGCCGCCGGGTCAACAGGCGCCGGGGCACCGCGAGGAGCCGCGCAAACGCATCGGGCGTCAACCGCTCGTGCGCGCGCGTCACCGACGCCAGGACGGCGTCACGCGCTGTCGGCTTGAGGTCCCCGATCGCCCGCCGCAACAAGCTGGCGACGCTTCGCGCTTCGGCCTTGTCGACGTGCGCCAGGAGCGTGAGTGGCGCGTCGTCCGCGTCAGCCATGACGAGGCCATCGAATCCGCAGCGGCCGGCATCGAACATATCACGGGCTCGCTCCGGCGTGATCGTCACGTAGGCGACGAGCGCGACCCGAGGGAAGCGCAGCTTGAGCAAGCGCACGCTCTCGAAATTCGCCGTGCCGTCCGCGTAGATATCGATAACAGCCAAATGCACCGGCTCGCTGTCGCACATGCGCGTCAGCGACGACCAGTCCTCACAGGCAATGATCGAGTGCCGATCGCGGATCGCGGCGCGCAGCCGCTGGAGGCGGACCGGATTGGGGAGAAGCGTTGCAATGACTCCCATGCGTCATGAAGACGCCAAACGGAGCGGCTGCGTCACCACTTCTACGAGATCCTAGCAGAAGGTGATACGGACGTCCCGTGGCGAAACAGCGCCTGGCGCGCCATCTGCATACCGTATGGCCTCAGTAGCGCGAGGCAACGCCTGACGGCCTAACGCCGATCGCTACCCCGATGGGCCCCTGACGTCCCTGGACGGCGGGGGTTCTTCGTTTCTCCCCCCCGATCGCGAGGAGGCCCTCGCCTGGGGTCTGACCTGGGAGCGGGAGACGTTGCCGGCGGAGCCGGAGCGCGCCTTTCGCGCCCGAGCAAATGCACTGCCGCCGCCGCGATCTCGATGCCGTCATAGCTGTCCAGGAGAGGCTCCAGCCAGGTTAGCTCGGCTGCGGGCACTCCCGCCTCCAGAATGCGGCGGATCTCCTCGACGCGCTGCCTGGCGCGGTCCAGCGGCCCACTGAGCGTGAGCGGCGTGGCTCCAGGCAACCGGGCCAACTCCCCCCGTTCAGCCAGCGCGACGATTTGCACGGGCGCTGACTGCACGACCGCGGCCATCTCAGCCGCATCGAGCGGGACGTCATAAAGCACAACCAGCGCCGCGCTCTCCGCGACAGTATCCCGCGCGACCCGCACCGCGTTTGCTTCGCCATAACCAAGGGCTCGTACGATCGCGCGCGCGGTCTGTTCCGAGGCGTCGGTGCGTGTCCAGACGATCGCCGACGGTGGATCGAGATCGTCGAGCAGGCGCCGGAGCGCCGTGGGTCGGTTGCCGGAACGTCACGCCGACATATCGCATGCCGACGACGGACGCAGCCGGTGGAGTCCCGGCGACCCGGCGTGCGCGCCTCGCGTAGCGCTCGACGAGCGATTCGATCTCGGGCGTCGCCGCCAGTGCCGCCGTCGCCACAATCGTACGCGCCGAGTCCTTTGGTACCTCGGCCATGACTGCTTCGAGCGCCGGCCCGGCGCCAACCCATGCCATGACCAGCGCTCCGAGCCCGTCGAGCTTGAGCCGCGACCGCGCGATGAGGCCCTGGATGACCTCTGGCGGCCCGATCACGATCGCCGGAGGCGTCACACGCGCCGCGCGACCAACCAATGTCGCCGCGAGCACGTCAGATCGGCCAAGTGCAGTGGCGATCGACACGGCGGTTTCCGCGTCTGGTGTCAGCACGAGAACAGCCGGGCCGCCGGAGCCAACATGCTCCAGCACCGGCGTCATAAAAGTCGAGACTGATGATGGATCAGCGGGGAGAACGAACAGCGTGTGCACGGATAGCGCAGGGGATGAAGACGCGGTAACATACATCGTGACGACGACACTCGCGCCCGCGTTCGCGCCATCGGCGAACGTATCCCACATCAAAGAGTCCGCCACGCTCGCCGTGGCGAGCCGCGCCCGGGCGCTCAAAGCCGCGGGACGCGAGATCCTCGATCTCGGAGCTGGCGAGCCCGACTTCGACACGCCGGAATTCATTCGCCGCGCCGCGCAGAAGGCGATTGATTCGGGTGCCACGCGCTATACGGCGACTGAGGGCATCCTGCCGCTCCGCCAAGCGATCGCGGCCCAGGCCAACGCCGACCCGGCCGAGGTCGTGGTGTCCACGGGCTCCAAGCAGTCGCTGTTCAATGCGTGCTTCGCGCTCTTTGGGCCCGGAGAATGAAGTCTTGGTGCCGACGCCGAGTTGGACCTCGTACTACGAGATGGTCTCGCTGGCGCGCGCCAAAGCGGTCCCCGTGCACGGCCATGTCACGCGCGGGCTCAAGGTCACCGCGGACGAGCTGGCTCGTGCGGCAACGTCGCGCACGAAAGGTCTGATGCTGAACTCGCCATGTAACCCAACCGGCTCGGTGTACACGGCCGACGAGCTGAGCGAGATCCTGGAGCTCGCGGTTAGCCGTGGGTGGTGGGTGATCAGCGACGAAATTTATCAGAGAATCGCCTACGAATATCCCGCTCCGTCGGCACTATCGCTCATGCCCAATGGCAGTCGCGACCGCCTCGTATTGATCAACGGCGTCGCCAAGAGCTTCGCGATGACGGGATGGCGGATCGGCTGGGCGATCGCCCCAAAGCCCGTCGCGGCGGCGATGAACGCCCTCCAATCCCACACGACGTCGAACCCCGCGACGCCCTCGCAGTACGCTGCCCTCGCCGCCCTAACCGATACGGCAGCAGCCGACGCCGCGATCCAGCATATGGTCGCGACGTTCCGCGAGCGGCGCGATGCCGCCATGACCATTCTGGACTCGGCTGGCGTCACCTATATTCGACCGGACGGCGCCTTTTACCTGTATGTTCGCGTCGGCGACGGTGACGCGTTTGCTACGCGCCTAATGGATACGCACGGTGTCGCCGTGGTCCCCGGCTCGGCCTTCCTGACGCCCGAATGGGTGCGGCTCTCGTATGCGGCGCCTACGACGACCGTGACCGAGGGTGTCAAACGACTGACGTTGCTGCTCAAGAGCTAGGCGACGAGGCGCGAACCCGACCGCCAGGTCGGCTCGACAGGCAACCGCTGGCGCCAAAGGCGCCTTCCGCAGCGTCAACCGCCGAGGAGATTAGTTCTGGTGGTCGAGGCACCAGTCTGATGCGCCGTGAAAGATCTCGAGCCAGTGCCCTGACTTGTACTTGAGCACGATCGGGAAGCTATCACCGCCATAGCGCCACCCTTCGATGACGACTTCGTCCACGCCATCGCCGTCGATGTCGAGGTGATCGACATAGCGGCGATACTCGGCGTGCGCGGCCGATCCATCGACGGTCTTCACGAACGACGGCGAGTAGTCGGTCCCGTCCCAATCGGCGATGACGAAGACGTACGAGGTCTCGTCGCCATGCGCGGCCGCCTCCTCGGCGTTCGGGTCGATAAACGACGCGATGAGCGTCGGCTGAGCCGTGGCACCCGTATTGATCGCCAGGCCATGATAATCGAGCGAATCGAGGCGTGTCTTCGGGATGCCGGCGCCCGTGCCGACTTTCATGGCGATGTCGCGCGCCTTGGTCAGCGCGTCTTCGCGCGTCAGCGGCTGGGGCTTCTGCGCTTGTGTCGCGCCCGGCAGCGGCGTTCCCGACGCAAGAAACTCGACGGTGATGCCCGCTTTGACCTTGCTATCGAGCGCCACGGCCGAGAGAGGCGTGAGCAAGTGGCAGTTCGGCAGCGAATAGAGCGGCATGCCAGGCTTCTCCCACATGCCTTGCTTCACGGTCGCGGTGCCAGCGACCTGGCCATCCTGATAGAGCGTGTAGTTCGCGCCGGACCGGGTGTAGATGCGATCGAACGATTTCCATCCGGGCGCATCGAGCACGATCCCGCGCAGGTGTCCGCCTTCGACTGTCCCGATGGGAATCATGCGCGGATCTTCCCGCTCGCCGAAGACCTCGAACAAGACGTTGGGCCGCTTGGACAGATCAAGCACCGCGCTCTGCGATGCGCCCCCGGAGTCGGACTCCGTAGCGTGCTTGTCGCAGCCTAGCGCTGCGATTACCATAACGCACAGTGCGACGCGGGCGATCACGGAAGTGGTGACAGGGTTGAAGAACTTCAACTCGTACCGGGCGGTCCCCACGCTGGAGACGCTCGTGCGGGGCGCCGAGTCACCGCGTCTGGCGGTGCCCGAGGTGGTGGAAGGTCAGGCGCTGGCGCGCATTCCACTCTCCGGGCCGCCGGTCGTCGGGTTCGCCGCCTTCCTCAATGGCATCCAGCAAAGCCGCGTGGTGTACCACTCGGGCCTCGTCCCCATCGTCCACGGCACCGTCGGCGCCGTCATCCGGGTGCGCCGCGATCGCCGGCTCACGACGCACCCGCTCGGCCCCAGGATCTCACGCACGCTCCTCGCCCCGCGCCAGCTCCTTCCCGACGATCTCTGGAACGACCTGGTCCCGCTCGGCGTGATCGATACCGGGTCCGGCCCGGCCGACGCGCACCCGTCGGCATTGCTCGAACGCGCGATTCACCTCGTCGAGCAACGTCGCGAGGCGGCGGAGCGCTTCCTGGCCGAGGCCTGGGTTGATTCGGCTCCCCTCTGGGTCGATGGTCCGCTCTCCATCGCCTCATCTCAGGCAATCGGCGTCGTTCGTACCCACCGAACCCTCTACACCGAGTCGGATACGCTGCCGATGCTCTGCGAGCTGGCCGTGGGTGAGCGCAGCAGCATTTTCCGGGTGAGAGACAATTTCAGTTGGTATCTGCGACTCAGAGACCCAGCCGGCCGCGATCCCCTGTGGGGGCTCCTCCGCGTCGAAGTAGCGGACGCAACCTCCGAACGGGCCGATCTCGTGTCGCGCTGGGTGCTGGCCGAGTCGACGCCACTCGCGCTGCCAGATCCCCGATGGGATACTCTGGTCTATGGAGTACGAGACTGCGAAGAATACCTCCGTGCCGTCTGCTGACGACGCGCTTCGGCCCGTTGGCCGCGTCGTAGCGACCGAGCGGCGGCCGAACACCCCGCACGAGTTCCATTTCTGGACCGCGCTCGACGCGGCGGTCGGCATCGGGACGATCGTGCGGGTGGTCGGCACGCATCCGGTCGCGGGGCGTATCCCGACGGTGTACGGGGTCGTAGTCGAGGGCTTCAGCTACACCGACCTCGCCACGCCACTGCACGACGTGCTCGGCCACGACGGCGCGCCCGAGCGGGTGGCGGCTGCGCCCACCGAGCGTGCCGAGATCCGGCTGTACACGGCGGCCGTGCTGCGCCAGGTGCCCGAGGAGCCCCTGCAGCCGGTGCCCCTCGGCCAGGTGTTCCTGGCCAACGAGGCCGACGTCCTGATCGCCCTGCGCATGGACTCCTACGCCGGCCGCGGCATCCCGGTCGGGTTGTATCGGGCTGGCGGCAGCGAGTCTCCCGTCTATCTCGACCCGGACTTCCTCCTCGGACCAGAAGCGGCTCACCTCAACATCACGGGCGTGTCGGGTCTGGCCACGAAGACGAGCGCCGTCGAATGGCTGCTGTCGTCGATATTTGCTCACTTCCCGGCAGACAAGGGATCGGTCGCCGCGGTGTGCTTCAACGTCAAGGGACCCGATCTGTGCTTTCTGGATCTCCCCGCCAATCTCGAAGACGTTGATCGCGCGCTGTACGAACGCCTCGGCGTGCCCCCGGTCCCATTTCCCAACGTTCACTATTTCGCACCGTACACGGCCAAGGGGTATGCGCTGAATACCCTGCGCTCCAATGAAGCGCTGCTACACAACGTCTCGCCGCTGACGTGGGGCCTGCGCGAGGTCCTTCAATTCGCCGAAGTATTACTCAACAGAGACGACGTTGACGCGAAGGCCGATGCGGTTATCGATTTTATACGAGAGAGAGTTGTTGATCGGCCGTTTCACGATGATACGTTGGCGTCGACGCACCATGTCAGATCGTTTGCGGATCTGGATGCGTGGTTTCGCGATGTCCTGGCGAGCATGGAGCGACGAAACGCGGAGTCGTGGCGAACCCATCACGGGGCGACGATCCGGAAGGTCAGAAATCGCCTGACCAATATCGCGACGCGTTGCGCGGGCCTCGTGACGAACGATGGGGGGACGAGCGATCTCCCGTTCGGGAGCTTTCGCGACCGGACGGTGTACGTGATCGATGTCGCCTTGCTCGAAGAAGACGCGCAGGATCTGATCTTCGCCCGCGTTGTCTCGAAGCTCCGCGAGCACCTCGAACGGCGGGATCTCGGCGTTCAGCACGTGGTGGTGTTCGTGGACGAGCTGAACAAATACGCGCCGGGCGACGGACCGGACACGTATGTGCGGAAGATGCTGCTCGATGTCGCCGAACGGGGCCGGTATCTCGGGCTCGTGCTGTTCGCCGCGCAGCAGTTCCGGTCGCAGGTCCATCGGCGGGTGGTCGGCAACGCTGGCACCGCGTTATTCGGTCGAATGGATGGCGACGAGTTGGCGACGCCAGGGTACGCCACCCTGGGGCCGGCCTTGCGCACGAAGTTGGCGACGTTGGAGAAGGGGCAACTGATGGTGCGACACCCGCATTTCGCGCAACCGGTGTTCGTCCGGTTCCCTCGTCCGGCCGTGTTGACGGGCCGGCTGGGCGCCGAGCGCTATCCGCCGAGCACAGAGCCAGCCCTCGATGTGGCCGTCACGCGCGCCCTGCGCGCGATCGATCCGGGGGTGACGCTCGGCTGGGTCCAAGACGTCATCGCGCTCGTCGACGATGCCGACGTGCTGCGCGCCAAGGTCGCCGTCGAGGTGACCCGGCCGCAGGACGTCAAAGCGTTCTTCCGCGCGACGCTGCGCACCGCGGCGCGCGTGGCTGCACCGGTTGCGGCATCTCCAGTTCCGGCGGTCCCATTGAAGACGGCGCCGGACGACGACCCGTACGGGTTTTGATGCTCTCGGTACTGGTCCTCCTGCAGAGCGTGGTGCTGAGCATTCGCCCGCACGCGGGTGACACGCTGCATATGCGCTACGACCAGCGGGTGGAGACGATCGCGACGACAGAACGCGGCCACGCCGACACGACCACCTCGGTCGTCTCGACCCTTCTCGTTATGAGTCGCACCATTGTCGAATCGAGCGACTCGTCGGGTGCTGACGTTGTCGCCGTCACCGACTCGGTGGCGTCGACGTCGTCCGGCGGGCGGACGCCCGAGTCAGCCCAAGCCGCGCGTGAGATGTTGCAAGGCAAAGAGGTCCGGCTGCGCCTGTCCCCGGACGGCGCCACGGTCGCCGAGGACACCGCGGCCAATCCCGAGTTGCGGTCGCTCTTCGCCGCCATGCCGGCGATCCTGCCCAAAGCGCCAACGCCGGTGGGGCGCCGCTGGAAACGGGAGATGGCCGGGCCGATCGGGGGCGCCATAGAGGGTGGGCACTCCGAGGTGAAAACGACGTTCCGGCTGGACTCCCTGTCGAAGACCGGAGATCTGGCCTACGTCTCGGTTCGCGGGACGATCACGGAAGCTTCGACCGGCCCCGGTCCCACCAAGAGCGAGTCCTCGGGCACGGTGAACGGGACCGTGCTCCTCGATCTCCGGCGCGGGTGGGTCACCGAATCCCGGGACCGGATCGTGATCACGTCCACCATCCGCTCTCGCGGCGCGAAGATGCGGATCAAAATGACCGTCACGCAGTGGCTGCGAGCGATAGATTGAAGGATGCGGCTCGTGCATCTGTCCGACCTGCACCTGGGGTTCAGACAATACCAACGTCTGACCCCGGCGGGAATCAATCAGCGCGAAGCCGATGTGGCGGCGAGCTTCAAGACCGCGATAGACAAGATTGTCAGTCTCGAACCTGATCTGGTGCTGATCGCGGGTGACCTGTTCCACACGGTGCGCCCGTCCAATCCGGCGATTCTCCACGCCTTCTTGCAATTCGGCCGTCTCAAGAAATCCCTTCCGAACGCCGAGATCGTACTGATCGCGGGGAATCATGACCTCCCGCGTGCGAGCGAGACGGGTTGCATCCTGGGTCTCTTTCGACAACTGGGTCTCCATGTCGTCGACGCCGAAGCGCGGAGGATCGATCTTCCGGACCGCGGCGTCTCGATACTAGCCGTTCCAGACACATCAGCCCCTTTACCAGCACTCGTCGGCAATCCGTCCGCGAAGTACAACGTGTTGGTGCTCCATGGTGTGGTGCCTGGCCTGTTGCCGGACTGGTTTACGGCCTCCGATCGCGCGCGCACCGAGGTATCGCTCGAGGACCTCACGAAGTCCGACTGGGACTACGTCGCGCTCGGGCACTATCACGTCTATCAACGGGTCAAGAAGCGCATCTTCTACTCGGGCGCGATCGATTACACGAGCACGAGCCCGTGGGGCGAGCTGTATCTCGAGGGTCAGGCGAACATTCCTGGCAAAGGTCTGATCGAGCACGATCTCGATTCCGGCCGGCACAAGTTTCATCCGTTACCACCGGCACGGAAGCACATCGATGTGCCGCCGATTCCCGCCTTCCAACTCGCGCCATCCGAGATCGACCGGCTGATCGCCGCTATGGTGAGCGAGGTCGATCTCGACGGCAACATCGTCCGTGTCGTGCTCCAGGATGCGCAGCGCCATGTCGTGCGCGAGCTCAATCACGCCGCGCTCCGCGAGTATCAACGGCGCGCGTTGCACTTTCAGCTGGACGTCCGGCGGTCCAATGTCCCGCGGGTGACGCTGTCAGGTGCCACGGGCCGGCGTCTCTCGTTGACCGAGATCGTGCGCGCGAAGCTCGAGACCCGGGAGCTCGAGGCGGACCTCAATCGCGACGCGCTGATCGATCTCGGTCTCAAGTATCTGAAAGACGCCGAGGCGGTCGAGGTGCCGGAGTGAGGCTCAACAGCCTGCACCTGGTCAACTTTCGACAGCACACCGACAGCCGCATCACGTTCGAGTCGGGCCTGACGGGGATCATCGGCCCCAATGGCTCGGGCAAGACGACGATCCTCGAGGCGATCACGTGGGCCTTGTACGGCCACGCTCGCGGTACGCGCGATTCGATCCGCCACACGCGCGCCGGTCCGCGGGCGCCCGTTCGGGTCGAGCTCGATTTCGAGCTCGCCGGCCACCGCTTCCGCATCGAGCGGGGGTTGAACAGCGCCGAGTTGTATCTCGATGGCGCATCGACGCCGATCGCGAACACCATCTCGAGCGTCACCAGCCAGCTGCAGAAAAAGCTCGGCATGACCCGGGCCGAGTTCTTCCACACGTATTTCACGGGCCAGAAAGAGCTCGGCCTCATGGCCGCGATGGGTCCGGCCGATCGGGCGCGGTTCCTGTCGCGTGTTCTCGGCTACGAGCGACTCCGCGTCGCCCAAGAGCTGGCGCGGGAACGCCGCAAGGCGATCCTGGCCGAGGTCACCGGAATGCGGAGCGGCATGGGCGACCGCGAGACGATCCTCCGCGCGGTGGCGGTGGCCGAGTCGCGACTCGCCGAGGCGACCGAGCGGTCGGTGCAGGCCGGGTCGAGTCTCGAACGCGCCGAGACCGCCCTCGGCGCGATCGCGCCTCAGTGGGAGCGCGCGCAGCAAGAGCGGGAGCGTTGGAAGGAGTTGTCGGCGCGCCTGCAGGTGGCCGAGGGCAAGGTCGACGATCTCCTGAAGAACGCCCAACGGATTGCGCGTGACCTGGACGAGGTACGCGCCTCGCGCGCGGAGCTCGACGCCTTGCGCGTGCAGCTCGGCGGATACCGCGCGCTCGTGCAAGAGGTCCAGCAGCTGGATATCCTCGCGCGAGAGGAGGGCCGCCGCAAAGCGTTAGGAGAGCAGGAGCGGGTACTTGCGGATGATCTATCACAACTCGCCGAGCGGGTCGATCGCCTGGAGTCAGCGCCAACGCTGGCCGCTGAAGTAGAGGCCGAGCTCGCAAAGTCGCAGGCCGCACTCACGGATGCCCAGTCGCGGACTGACGCTCGGCAAAACGAATGGGTTCGCGACCAGCAGGAAGCGAAAACGAAGCTCCAGTCACTCGTCGCGCAGCGAAAAGATGTCCGCCGTCAGCAAGAACAGTTGCAGGCGGTCGGCGAACATGGTGAGTGCCCCACGTGCGGCCAGTCGCTCGGTGGTGGTCACTTTCGAAAAGTTCTGGATGAGTTGGAGCGCCAGGCCGACGAGATCTCGGTCAATGGCAAGTATTATCAAGATCGCCAGAAACAGTTAGCCGACCGCCCCGCCGATCTGATCGAGCTCGAAGCCTTGCGCGCCACGCTCACGAAACAGTCGGGCACCCTCGATCGCAAGCTGGTGAGAGCCCAGGAAGCCGTAAAGGAACTGGAAGGGCTGCGACGGGACCTGAGCGAGAAGCAGGTCCGGCGGAAGAAGATTCGCGCCGAGTTGGATGGCCTGCCGGTAGGCTACGACGAGGCGCGTCACCGCCAAGCACGGGCCGACATCGAACGGCTGGCGCCCCTCGATCAGCGCGCGTCCCGGGTGAGCGGGGCAGTGGAGCGCACGCCCGTGCTCGAACACGACAAAGCGCAGATCGAGGCCTCGCTCGCCGCCGCGCGCATCACGGTCGCGGAGCTCAACGGGCAGCGCGATGCGCTCGCGTTCGATGCCACGCTCTATGCGAGTCTGCGCGAGCAGTTCGAGCGCTCGGATGCGCTGGCGCGTGCGGCGGAGCTGGACACGGTCCGCGCCATCGCGGAGACCCACGCCGCGCGCAAAGCGTTGGAGACTGCCGAACAGGCCCGGGTCGAGTGGGACAAGATCCACGCGCGACTGGAGGGGCTGGTGGTCGACCGGCGACTGCACGACGAGGTCGATCGCGCCTATACCGCCCTGCGCGACGACCTCAATATCCAGCTCAGACCAGAGATCTCGGAGCTGGCCAGCGAGTTCCTGGCCGAGCTGACGGACGGGCGCTATAGTGAGCTCGAGCTCGATGACGAGTACAATATCAATGTGCTCGAAGACGGGGTGCCGAAGCCCGTGATCTCGGGGGGCGAGGAAGATATCGCGAATCTGGTGCTGCGCCTCTCGGTGTCGCAGATGATCGCGGACCGCGCGGGCCAGTCGTTCTCGCTCCTCGTGCTCGACGAGGTATTCGGGTCGTTGGACGACAGCCGCCGGCACAACGTGGTCGAGCTCCTGCGGCGTCTCCACGACCGGTTCGATCAGGTCATCGTCATCACGCACATCGATTCCGTGCGCGATGGACTCGATCGCGTGATCTCCGTGCGCTATGACGCCGCGCGCGGCACGTCGGTCGTGGATGCACCACCAGGTTCGTCCGCCGATCCCACGGAGCCACTCGAACTGGCACTCGAGGCCGCTGACTAATGGCGGTCGTGAGGACGTGGCGCTCGACGAGGCCCGCTGACGGCCCGCACCCGGCGCGCCGTGAAGACATCCCCGGCCTCAATCAGGTCTTCAGCGACGCGTTCACCGAGCGGTACCGGCGCGATGGCATGATCGGCGTGCGCGTCCCGTTCTTGAATCCGGCGATCTGGCGTTACGCGATCGAAGACGCGGCCGAAGGCGCGATGCTCTGGCGCAGTGATCGCGGCGAGGTGATCGCGTTCAACATGACGCATCGCTCCGGCGTCGAAGGGTGGATGGGCCCGCTGGCCGTGCGTCCCGAGTCGCAGGGATCCGGGCTGGGGAAGGATCTGGTACGAGCCGGCATTGATTGGTTGAACCGCGCCGAGGCCCGGGTGATCGGCCTCGAGACGATGCCGCGGACCATGGACAACATCGGCTTCTACTCGAGCCTCGGCCTCGTGCCTGGGCGACTCACGATGACGTTGACGCTCGAGGCCGCGGCCGCGGATCGGCAAGGACTCGTGCTCGGGCGCCAGCCGCGCGGCACACAGGACGACCTCATCGCCGAGTGTCGCTCGCTCGTCGGAGCGCAGATTCCGGGGTATGACTACACGCGTGAGTTGTTGCTCACTGATCATCTCGCCCTCGGTGACACGGTGCTCTTACGGGACGACGCCGATGCGTTGATCGGCTTTGCGCTGTGTCATACGGCGCCGCTCGTCGAGGGTCGTTCGCGCGACGAGCTCCGTGTGCTCAAACTCGTCGTGCGGTCGCTCCCGGATCTCGACGCCATGGTCCGGTTGCTCGCCGACTACGCGCGCCGGAGCGGTACGCGCCGCGTCGCGTTGCGGGTGCAGGGTGAATACGTCGAAGCCTACCAGCGCCTCATCGCCCTGGGCGCGCGCGTGCGCTGGACCGATCTCCGGATGTCGCTGGCGGGCGCCCCCGAGCCTCGCGCGGCTACCGGGATTGTTTGGTCGAATTGGGAGGTTTGACGCGCTTCGGCATCGGCGCGCCCCGCGCGACAATGCGCCAGATCACAATGAACAGTCCGAGCGTGAGCAACAGATGGACGAATCCGGGCGCGTTGTTCATAACGAACACGAGCACGGCCCAGGTGACGAGCATGATGAGTCCTACAATGATACCGAAGTCCAATTGACTCGTCCTGTTGATGGCGCTTAGTTTAGTGTCCAGTTAGGGGCGGAGAGGCCTAATTTTTGAGCCGATAAGTCCTCCGAGTGGGTTCGACAATCTATGCCAACGTCAGGCCCCAGTGCGGGGAAGACGACACGTGTGGTGAGGACCTCATACATTCGACAGGGCTTCAAAAACTCCTCTTCGTTCCGCTTTATTCGAGAAGCTCCGTCATTCGTGGCGGAGCTTCTCTAATTTACACTGAGCTATGGACACAGAAACAGAGCTAGCGACGCTCGTCCGCCGCGAGTTGGAGCTGCTCGGCGAAAATCCCGACCGCGAGGGGCTGCTCAAGACGCCGCAGCGCGTCGCCAAAGCGCTCGAATTCTTCACGAGCGGCTACGCGCTGGACGCCGCGCAGGTCATCGGCGATGCCTTGTTCGAGGAGCCCGGGCACGAGAGCATGATCATGGTCCGCGACATCGAGCTCTACTCGATGTGCGAGCACCACATGCTGCCATTCTTCGGCCGCGCGCACGTGGCGTATATCCCGAACGGCCGCATCGTCGGCCTCTCGAAGATGGCCCGGGTCGTCGACGTGTTTGCCCGGCGGCTCCAGGTGCAGGAGCGGCTCACCGAGCAGATCGCGCTGGCCCTGGAGCAGGCGCTCCGCCCGCGCGGCATCGGGGTCGTCATCGAGGCACAGCACCTGTGCATGATGATGCGCGGGGTGCAGAAGCAGAACTCCAAGACCATCACCAGCGCGCTGCGTGGCAGCTTCCGCGATGACGCGAAGACGCGCGATGAGTTTCTGAGGCTCGCCCACAACGAGCACTAAGTTCGATCCGATCGCCGGTCGTACGGCCCTCGTTACCGGCGGATCCCGGGGTATCGGCGCCGAGACGGTGAAGGTGCTCACGCGCGCCGGCGTGACGGTGCTGTCCGTCTCCCGCTCCGGTCCAATCGTGGCCGACCTGACCCGTCCCGAGGATATCGACCGCCTCGTCGAACGGGTCGGGAGCGCTCCGGACTTCCTCATCAACGTCGCCGGCATGTTCAACCTCGCGCGCATCGAGGATACTCACCCGCAGGCGTTTGATGCCACGCTCGCGCTCAACGTCGGCGCGCCGTTTCGGTTGATCCGGGCATTCCTGCCCGCAATGCGCGAGAGACGATCCGGCCACATCGTGACCGTCGGCTCTATCGCCGATCACGTGGCGTTCCCGGAGAACGCGGCGTATGCGGCGAGCAAGTACGCGGTACGCGGACTCCACGAAGTCTTGCGCGAGGAGCTTCGCGGCTCGCCCGTGCGCGCGACATTGATCTCTCCGGCAGCGGTCAACACATCCCTTTGGGACCAGGTTGAGGCGCGTCCCGGACTGCCGCCGCGTTCGGGGATGTTGTCGCCCTTGGCTGTCATAGACGCGATCCTGTTCGCCCTGCGGCAACCGCCCGGAGTGAGCGTCGATGAGATCCGTCTCTCGCACACCTGATGCACCTGGACGTGATTCCCGCTCTGCGCTGTCCGCGCGAGCACGAGGAGTCGGGCCTCGTGCTCGTCGCCGATGAGACTCGGGGCCGCCATGTGGTGACGGGTGTGCTCGGCTGCCCCGTCTGCGAGGCCGAGTACCCCATTCGCGCCGGCGTCGCGTACTTCGTGAACCCCACCGCCTCCGCGGCCGACCCGCGCAATGACGAGATCATTCGCACGGCCGCCATGCTCGGGCTCACGGAACCCGGCGGCGTGATCATGCTCGCCGGACATTGGGCCTCGACCGCCAATGCGATCAGCGAGATCGCCGATGCGCTCGTACTGGTCGTCAATCCGCCGGCACGAGCAGACTATGTCGAGCGGGTTTCCGTGTTGTACGCAGACCAACTGCCGATCGCCGAGCATGCGCTGCGCGCGGCCGCGATCGATGCGCTCGCACGCAATGTCGCATCCGTGCTGCGCCCAAAGGGGCGGCTCGTCGCGACACATGCCGTGCCCGTGCCACCGGACATTGCTGAGATCGCGCGCGACGCGGAATACTGGGTCGGCGAAGCTAGTGCGTTGCCGCCACGGCCGGCGGACCTGACGCCTCTTCGTATAGGGCGTCGATGATCGGCTTGTACTTCGTGTCGATCACGCGACGCCTGACTTTGAGCGTCGGCGTCAGCTCACCACCCTCGATGGTAAAGTCGTGCTCGATGAGCGCGATCTTCTTGGGCGTCTCGAACGTCGCCAGACCTTGGAGGTGGTCGAGCACCTCCCGCTCCATCTTCGCCTTCACCTCGGGATTCGCGATCAGCTGGGCGTGGGTGGTGAACGCGATGCCTTTGTGCTTCGCCCATCCTTCGAGCTGCTCGAAGTTCGGCACGATGAGCAGCGCGACAAACTTGCGCCGATCGCCGATCATGACGGCCTGACTCACGTAGCGATTCTGCCGGACGAGATTCTCAATGGGCTGCGGTGCGATGGCTTTCCCGCCGGCGGTCTTGATGAGGTCTTTCTTCCGGTCGGTGATGACGAGATATCCGTCGCGGAGCTCGCCAATGTCGCCCGTATGGAAGAACCCGTCGCTATCGATCGCCTCGCGCGTCGCGTCCGGCTTGTTGTAGTACCCGCGCATGATGCCCGGTCCGCGCACGCAGATCTCGCCATCGGCGGCGATTTTCACTTCGATGTTACTGATCGGCATGCCGACGGTGCCGATCCGGTTGTGGTCCGGTGTATTGACGGAGATGACCGGTGAGGTCTCGGTCAGGCCGTAGCCTTCCAGGACCACGAGATCAGCGGCGTAGAAGAATTTGGCGATCTCGCTCGCGAGCGGCGCGCCGCCGGAGACGAAGACGCGCATCCGTCCCCCCATCCGCGCCCGCAACTTCGAGAACACCAGCCGTTGCGCAATCGCATTCTCGAGCGCGAGCGCGCCGGTCGGCTGTCGTCCCGCGAGCCGCTCGCTGGCCGCCCGGTCCCCGACGCGGCGCGCCCACTGAAAGAGGCGATACTTGAGCGCGCCGCCCTTGCGCGCATTCTCGATCGCGCCGGCGTACACCTTCTCGTAGATCCGCGGGACGGAGAACACGAACGTCGGGTGCACCTCGCCGAAGTTCTGTATCAGCTTGTCGATCGACTCCGCGTAGCAGATCTCGGCGCCGACGGAGAACATGAGGTAATCCGCCATCCGCCCGAAGATGTGCGACAACGGGAGGAAGCTGAGCGTGACCTCGTCCTGCATCGGGAGCAACTCCCGGGACGCGGCGACGTTGGACGCAATGTTGCCGTGCGTCAGCATGACGCCCTTCGGTTCGCCCGTCGTGCCCGAGGTATAAATGATGGTGGCGAGATCATCAGGTTTGACCGCCATCGCCCGGCTACGATATTCCGCGGTCGCGGGGGCCGTGTCGGCCGACGCGCCGCGCGATTCGAGCTCGGCGAACGTGCAATCGACGCCGGGAAATTTCCCATCGAACGCGCAGACGGTCTTGAGGGCCGGGAGATGCGAGCGAATCTCGGCGATCTTGGCCGCCTGCGCGGCGGTCGACACGAAGATGGCGACCGCCCCCGCGTCATTCAGCAGGTACGGCAGTTGGTCCGCCGGTAAACTCGGATACAGCGGGACGTCAGTCACGCCCAATGTCAGGCACGCGTAGTCGCTGATCGCCCACTCGGGGCGATTCTCGGACAGGATCGCGATGCGGTCGCCCGGCTTCGCGCCGGCCGCGGCTATGCCCAGCGCGACGTGGCGCACGCGCCGCTCGATCTCCTTGTGCGAGATCGGCGTGTACGCGCCATTGTGCTTGTACCGCATCGCCTGGGGGCGATCGTACTGGGTGATCGCGTCGAAGAAGAGCGTGTTGAGCGTCCCGGGAGTCAACATTTGCTCGGATTGACGAAGGTGATCGTGACCAGAACCGGGTTATGTAACTGGTGGTTTTGATACCGCGCCGTCGCCTGTAACGTGACGCTCCACGTCGTGTCGTGCTTGGCGACCGCCTTCGCGCCAAAGATGAGCACCCGCGTCGATATCCCGCTCTTGGTGGTATCCAGGATCGACGGGTTGCCGGATCCATCGGCAACGTAGGCAATGAGACCAGTATCCGCGATCGTGCCCTTTTGTTTGCCAACCAGGCTCGCCGGGCTCGTGATCGCCCAATGAATGAGATAGCTGCTCACCGGAACGGGCGCCGAGTCGGCCAGGTTCGACGTGTGGAACAGATCGGCGTCGAATCCGGCGCTGAGGGGAAGCCCCGTGCAGAAATTCAGGGCCTGCGCCGTGTCCGTCGTGTCCCGCGCCAAGCTATCGGGTCGCGGCACGATGTTGATATTGAACGGCAGGGACTGGAGCCCGCCCGCCTCGGCGACGATCCGGGGTGTCGACGGCACCGAGTCGGTGGACGCGAAGACGTGGCCAAACGTGTCGGTCGTGACGACCAGTGGATCGAGCGTCAGCCACAGGATCGGAACGTGCAGCGAGTCTTGCTTGATGTTGTACGCCGCCGCTTGCAGCGTACCGAGCGCGGTCGAGTCTCCGATGCGCATGGTGTCGCCGGCCACGACCGATGGCGCCGGCGCGGTGTCGACGGCGAGCGAGATGAACGTCTTTGGGATTCGTGTCAGGCTGATTGCACGATACGGCGACGATCGCCGCCGCCAACCACGCCGCGGCGACCAACCGTCTCATGGGGTAAACCGCTCAACCAGTGTCGTCGCCAGGTTGACGTACGATTGCGCCGCCGCATCGGACGGGTTGCGCAACACGACAGGCTGTCCGGCGGCGAATGCGTCAGCCGCTGCGACGGTACGGGGCACGACCGTATCAAACACCATATTCGCCGGGAGGTGCCGCCGCACGTAGTCCGCCACGCGTACGCAGGCCTTATTCGCCGGCTCGTACATCGTCAGGAGAATCCCGTCGAGCGTCAGATCCCCGTTGCAGGCGACGATATCCTGGATCGCGCGCAGGATCTGCGGCGTGGTTTGCAGCGCCAGGGGCTCGCACTGCAGCGGGACGATGACGTGCTGGCTGGCCTCGAGCGTGCGCCGCACGATCGAGCCCAGTCCGGGCGGGGTATCGACGATCACCACGTCGCAGCGCTCGCGCGCTTCGACGAGGACGTCGCGCAGCATCGTCGAGTCGGCCATCAGCTGCTGGTACTCGGAGTGGTTGGCCTTCTCGGAGATGGTGCCGACGAGCATCACGCGCAGCCAGGGCAGTTGCGTCGGCAGAATGATCTCGCGCAGCCGGCGCTCGCCGTTCAAGTACTCGAAGAACCCATGCTGGGGATGGCCGCGCCGGAGACCCGCGCCGTAGCGCACGGCGCCTTGCGGGTCAACGTCGACGATGAGCGTTTTGAGTCCGCGCCGGGCGAAGGCCGCACCGAGATTGACCGCCGTCGTCGTTTTCCCGACGCCGCCTTTCTGGCTCACGACGGCGACCACGTGCCCCACTAGGCGCGCTCGGTGTCGAGTGTTGTACCGGTCTTCATGGCCTCGAGCGTCTCTTCGGCGTGCTTGACCCAGCGCTCGGCCTCGGCGCCGTGCGGGCGGTATTCCAAGAATCGGTTCAGATGTCGCTCCGCCCCATCTTTGTCGCCGCGCTTGAGCAGCAAGAACGCGAGGCCATAATGCGCGCCCGCCAGTTGCGGCTGCACATCGAGCGCGCGCCGGTAACAGCGAATCGCGTCCTCGAGACGCCCCGTCTTCGAGTAGGCGATCGCGAGATTCTGCAGCACGCGGTGATCGTTGGGCTGGTCGCGCAGCGCGAGCTGATACGAACGTCAGCGCGGCGTCGTAATCGCCCTGGCGCTCGAGAGCCAACGCCTCGCTCAAATAGTCCAGGCGTTGCGGCTTGGGTGACCCGCCAGGTTTGCCCCCGAGGAGGCGGCTCAACCAGGACATAGTGTCAAAGGTACGAAGGGCGTAGCTTATACACCATGGCGCCACGTCGATACGTCGTCGATCACACGAAAGGGGTCATGCACATCGAATGGCCGTTTTTCGGTGAGTTGTCCCGTGCGCTCGCGCTCAAGGTCGCGCGCGCGTATGACCCCCAAATTGTCGTCGGCATCGCGACCGCCGGGGTCGTTCCCGGTGCCGTCGTCTCGGCGATCCTCGACCGCGAGTTTCACTCCATCATGGTCTCGCGCCGCGCCAAAGCCACCACCGTGCGTGAGACCCCCGCCGTGCTCGGGGCCGCCCCGCCCGAGGTCCGCGGGCGCCGCGTGCTGATCGTCGATGAGACATGCGACTCCGGCGCCACCATGCGCCTCGCCGTCGCCGCCATCGTGAACGCCGGCGCCACCACCGTGCGCACCGCCGTCTCGTTCAAAACCGGGACGTATGAGCCGGATTTCTATGCGCTCGCGACCGAGAGCACGATTGTACTCCCATGGGACCGCGAGGTTCTCGTGGACGGGGAGCTGCTCCCCAATCCCATGTACGAGGGTCTCTGAGCGCGCTTCGCGCGACTCACTGATACTTGGGGGGTCCGGGGGGCGTAGTTGGGGTTTGCCCCCCGGAGGCGAACAGACCAGTCGATGCAGCGCGTAGCGCGGCATCGACGTGCCGCGGAGCGGCACTGTAGGCCCCGCTATTCGACGGCTTCGACCGCCGTCTCGTAGCTGGTCCCGGCGCCCATCTCGTCATAGACATGCCCCATGACCTCGGCATTGCCGATCAAAAATCGGCACCGGGGCGCGCCGGCGGAGCGACACTCGACTTCGAGGACCGCGAGCGGATGGTCGGCGATCCGCCCGAAGAAGTCCGCGAACATGCCCGTGGTGAGATAACACCCGGGATGATCGAGGTTGGCGCTGGGGTCGGCCTCGGCCCAATCGGCCGTGTCGAGCGTCGCGACCGCGTCGCGGAGGGTGCCGATGGTGAGTGACCCCCACCCGGCGTCCCGGAAGTACTCGGTGGCGCGCTGCTCGAAGGTCGGCACGTCCAGATCTTCCGGTGCGCCGAATCCTTGTGCCTCCATCCAGGAAGTAAAAGAGGCAAAGAGCTGCTCACCGCCGGCGTATCCGGCTTCCTGGAGATAGGAGGCCGCGGCGAGACCGGCGTCGCGGACGAGCGCGGCGCGGAGCGCGGCGAGCGAGCCGCGGGTCAGGGCGACCATCTGATGGCGCGCGAGGTCGATCGACTGTGGCATGGCTGATAACCTATTGTCCACGGATGCGCTTCAACAGCGTCTCTTCGTCTATGATCTCCGTCCCGAGCGAACGGGCCTTCTCGAGCTTCGAGCCCGCCTCGGCGCCCGCGACGACGAAGCTCGTCGCTTTGGACACGGAGCTTGTCACCCGCCCTCCGGCCTGCTCGACCAACTCTGTCGCCTGAGGCCGGGAAAGGGTCGGTAAAGTCCCGGTAATGACGACCGTAAGCCCACTGAGGGCACCCCCCACCTCGACCTGGCGCGGCTCCTCGGTATTCACGCCGGCCTTCTCGAGTTTCCCGACGAGCTCTTTGACCGAGGGGTCCGCGAAATACTGCACAACGGCCTCGGCTATGATTTCGCCGATCCCGCGGACCGCGAGAATGTCCTCGACGCTCGCTTTCGCCAGGGCGTCCAGTGTCCCGAACTGGCGCGCCAGCAGTTCCGCCGCCGTCCCGCCGACATGTCGGATGCCGAGCCCGAACAACAGTCGCGAGAGCGGCTGCTGCTTCGCGGCCGCGATCGCGGCGACGAGATTCTCGGCGCTCTTGTCGGCAAATCGCTCGAGCTGCACTAACTGCTCGGCCGTCAGCGAGAAAATATCGGCGACATCGGATACGAGTCCCGCGTCGACCATTTGCTGAAGCCGCGCGTAAGACAACCCTCGAATATCCATGGCGGCGCGCGACGCAAAGTGGACGAGCGCTTCGAGTCGTCGCCCCGGACACGCGATGTTGGGACAGAACATCCCGACTTCCTCGGGATCCCGTTCCACCGGCGTATGACAGATCGGACACTCGGTCGGCGCCTCGGTCTTCCTCGACCCTGCTTCGCGGCGTTCGACCAACGGCGCGATGATCTGCGGGATGACGTCGCCCGCGCGCTTGAGCTGCACCCAATCGCCTTCGCGCAGGTCCTTCTGTGCGATGAGATCGAAATTGTGCAGCGTCGCCTGCCGCACCGTCACGCCGCCGATTTCTACGGGCTCGAGCTCAGCATAGGGGCTGAGCGCACCCGTGCGTCCAACGTTGACTTGTATTTTCAGCAGGCGGGTCACGGCGATATCCGGCGCGAACTTTCGCGCGATGGCCCAGCGCGGCTCGCGATCCCCAATCGTGCCCAGCTCATCTTGCAGGGCAAGCGAGTCGACCTTTACGACCCCGCCGTCGATCGCGAAGTTGAGCGCCGCGCGCACGGTATGCTCGACCTCCGCCGCCCAGGTAAACACGTCTTCCAGCGTCTTGGCCCGCTTCCGGTGAGGCGCGACCGAGATGCCCCACTCGGCGAGCGTCTCCAAGACTTCCCACTGCGTCTCGAATCCGATCTCGGCCCCCGCGACCGCGTAGCCGTAGAATCTCAACGGCCGTTGCGCCGATACGCCGGGATCGAGTTGCCTCAACGCCCCGGCCGCCGTATTCCGCGGATTCGCGTAGAGCGGTTCGCCAGCGGCCGCCCGTGCTTCGTTCATTTTCTCGAACTCATCGAACGGCATGTAGACCTCGCCGCGAATCTCAATGAGCCGAGGCGGTTTCGCCGTTCTCAGTCTGAGCGGAATCTCTCGAATCGTCCGCAGGTTCGGCGTGACGTCCTCGCCGATAGTCCCATTCCCTCGCGTGGCCCCGGCCACCAAGACACCATCTTGGTATGTGAGGCTCACCGCGGCCCCGTCGATCTTGAGCTCGGCGGTGTACCCGCTCTTGTGAATGGCGTCGCCGACGATGCGCTCGATGCGCCCTTGCCACTCGGCGAGCGCGTCGTTGTCGAACGCGTTCCCGAGCGACAGCATGGGAACGAGATGCCAATGCTTGGGCAGCGCGCTCCGCGGCTCGGCGCCCACGCGCTGGGTGGGCGAGTCGGGTGTGCGGAGCTCGGGGTGAGCCGCTTCGATCGCCTGCAACTCCCGGAACAGCGTGTCGTACGCCGCGTCCGAAAGCGCCGGCTGATCGAGGACGTAGTACTCGTACGAAGCGCGATCGAGCGTCGTGCGGAGCTCGGCGGCGCGCGCCGCGGGGGTCACGCGCCCTTCGCCTCCGTGGCCATGACCTGCATCGCATGCATGGCGACCATGACCATCCGCTCCAGCTCCTCCTCCGCCTCGTTCGGCAGCAGCGTCTCGGCCCAGAGATAGTCCTCGGTCTTCGCGTACTGATCGAGGAGCCGCTTGAGGAACGACACGAGCGCGACGCGCTGCGCCTCGGTCCGCCGCTGGGCATGATCCGACTCGCGATTGGACCGGACGAGCGCCTCGAACCGGTGCGCGTTGCGCAACGCCTTCGCCGTGAGGGACGCGACGACCTGGCAGAACCGCACGTCGCTGTCGGAGAACGGCGTCGCGTCGCGCTCGGTGCGCAAGAAGATCGCGCCAATGACCGCGCCCCGCCACCGAATCGGCGCCACGACGATCGCCTGCACGTTGCGCATGTCGAGCGTCGCCTTCACCTCGCGCAGGATCGGCTCGTTGCTCGCATCGGCGATGAACACGGTCTCGCCGGACTCGAACGCCCGCTTGAGCTCCGGGTAGCGTTTGAGGTCCACGACCATGTTGCGAATGCTGGGATCTTCATAGCTCGCGACGAGCCGAACCTCCTCCGACTCGCCCGCTAAGAAAATCGAGCTCCGGTCGAGACCGAACGTCTCACCGAGCTTCCTGGCGATGATCTGCAGGATGTCGGAGAAGTGGAGCGAACCGGAGATTTCTTGGAGGATGTCGACGACGGCGACGAGATGATCACGCTCGCGCTGCAGTTCCTCGATCCGTGTCCGGAGCGTGAGGAGCTCCGGGTCTGGCTCCCGGCCGTCGGCCGGCGTCGTACTCAAGGCGTCGCTGCTCTCCATTGGCGGTATGCGCGAGAAACTCGTCGCTGTCGAAGCGAATAACGCGGTTGCGTCCCTGCTCCTTCGCCACGTACAGCGCGTCATCGGCGGCCCGCACTAACGCATCGACATTGGTGATCCGTGTGTGTGGCCACCCGGCCACGCCACAACTGATCGTGCGTTGCACGCTCCCGCCGTCGAACGCAAATGTATGCTCCTCCACGGATTTCCGCACCCTTTCCGCGAACGTCACCGCATCCTCGGCCGTCGCCCCGGGAAGAATCAACATGAATTCCTCGCCGCCGTACCGGCCGACACGGTCGATTTCGCGAGCCGCGATCTTGAGGAGCGCCGCCAGCTGGCGCAGCACCGCGTCGCCCGCTTGGTGCCCATGCGTGTCATTCACGCTCTTGAACTTGTCGAGATCGCACATCACGCAGGCGAAGGGCTCCTGCATCCGGAGCGAGTGCTCGAACGTTTCCTCGAGCCGTTGCTCGAGATGGCGACGGTTGTCGATCTCGGTCAACGCATCGGTTTTCGAGAGCCGCTCGACCTGATCCTGCAGGGCTTTGATCCGCAACAACGACCGAACCCGCGCCTCCAGCTCGGCGAAGTTGATCGGTTTCGTGATGTAGTCATCCGCGCCGGCGTCCAGCCCGTCGACTTTGTCCTGGGTCGAGTCGAGCGCCGTCTGCATGATGATCGGGATGAACGGCAGCTCCTTGTTGCCTTTGATGAGCCGCGCGACCTCCAGGCCGGTCAGCCTGGGCAGCATGATGTCGAGGAGAATCAGGTCGGGCATCGGCTGGGCGGCTTCAACCACGGCGAGCGCCTCTTCGCCATCCTGGGCCGTCAGCGTCGCGTAGCCGCGCGCTTCGAGACGATCTTTGAGCAGGTCGATGTTGTCGGGATGGTCATCGACAATCAAAACGTGCACTGCTCCCTGCATGTCGCTATACCGCTTCAGTCTTCCCGAGGAAGCGCTGGACCTCGGCGACCACCGCGCGGGGCTCACAGGGTTTGGCGAGATAGCCATCGCACCCGACTTCCATCGCCTTCTCCCGGTCCGACGCCAGCGCGTGGGCGGTCAGCGCGATAATCGGAATGTCGTGCGTCGCCGGGTCGTGCTTGAGCACCTGTGTGGCTTCCCACCCGTCGATAATGGGGATCGAGATATCCATCAGGATGAGATCGGGTCTCTCCGCTCTCGCTTTCGCGATCCCTTCCTCGCCGTTCAACGCTTCCATCACCCGATAGCCAAAGTGGCGAAGAATCGTCGAGTACACGATACGATTGTCTTCGTTGTCTTCGACCAGCAGGACGGTCTTCCCATTAGCGGTCATGCGTTGCCCAGGTGTGCCAAGTAATTGTGTGGCTTGCACTTGCGCTCCATAAACGCAACGAGAGGACAGACTCGCTCAAGATGGGCGGCGGTGCCATGACCGGCCGGAGTCCCTTGCCTTAGCAGCAAGTTTCTTACCAACGGTCGGATCACAGTTTCGCCAGGCGGGCGCGGGCGTCGTCCTGGTAGTGCGAGTCGTTGTAATCGGTCACCGGCGCGTTGACCACAAATTCATACTCCGTTCGCGCTTTGGCCTTGTCGCCCGTGTCCTGATAGATCCTTGCCAGGTCCAGGTGATGGATGATCCGGCTCGGATCGTACTTGACCGCCTTTTCCATGTAATCCGTGGCGTTCTGCCAACTCGCCTGGCTGAAGATGCCGCCGCCTAAGAAATTCTTGGCCATGAACCGGGAGAACCCCGACAAGCGCATGATCTCCGCGTTCCAGGCGCCCATGACGTGCAGCGCGCCAGGATTCGTCGAGTCGATGGCCAAAGCCGCCAGCGCCTCGGAGCGCACTTCTTTGGCGTACTTGACGCGCGTGCCGGGGCCATACGTGAGGGCTTCCCGTCCCAGCGCGCGGGCCAGGTGAAAGTGCGGCGTCGCGCTGTCGGGATGAAGAGCGACCGCTCGTCGCGCGTAGGCGCTCGCCATCTTGTACAGTCCCGTTCGATGCTCTTTGTCCGGGTCGAACTCGGCCAAGTCGACCGCGCTCCGCGCGGCTTTCCACAGCGCCTCGTAGTTCATCGAGTCCGCCGCGATCGCGGCCTCGTAGTCGGCGAGCGCCGCCTGCGCGTTGCGCGCGGCGTACAAGCTGTCGCCGAGGGCCATATTCGATCGTGCCGCTGTGTCCTGTCCCCACGCCGGGGCCGAGGCCAGCATGACGGCGACGAGAACGGTGGGACGCATAGGCGGCATCAAGCTATCGGGACCAATGCAACAGAGCAACCAGAGAGGCGATGCTCGCGCTGAGTCTGATAGAACGGAAACGCGACGGTGAGCGCATCCGGCCCGCCGAGTGGCAGGCGCTCATCTCTGCCTATGTCGCTGGTGAGATACCGGACTACCAGATGGCCGCTCTCCTTATGGCGGCCTATCTCAACGGCCTGAACACGGACGAGACTGTCGCACTGACCACGGCGATGATGTCGAGCGGCGCGACGCTCCCGAAGCGCCGAGAGCCTCGCATCGACAAGCACTCGACGGGCGGAGTAGGCGACAAAGTGTCGCTGGTACTTGCGCCGTTGGTCGCCTCACTAGGACTGACGGTCCCCATGATCTCGGGCCGCGGGCTCGGTCACACAGGCGGGACGCTCGACAAGCTCGAGGCGATCCCTGGGTTTCGCACACAACTCTCCTTGGCCGAGGCCGAGCGGCAACTCGACGATATCGGGTGCGTGCTCATCGGCCAGACGGCCGAGCTTGCGCCCGCCGACCGTCGGCTCTACGCGTTGCGCGACGCCACAGCGACTGTGGACTCTATCCCACTCATCGCGGCCAGCATCATGAGTAAAAAGCTGGTCGAGGGCCTCAATGGTCTCGTGCTCGACGTGACGACCGGCTCGGGCGCCTTTTTGCCCACACCGGAAGACGCCACTTCCTTAGCCCGGGTGATGATCGCGCTTGGCGCCGCCCATGATTGCCGCACCGTCGCGCTGATCACCGCGATGGATCGCCCGCTCGGATGGGCCTGCGGCAACGCGCTCGAAACCGAGGAGGCGATACATGCGTTGCGCGGGGAAGGGCCGAGCGATCTCATGACCGTCACGTTCGCGCTTGCCGCCGAGATGCTCACGCTTGGCGGCTTGGACTCCGATAGCGCTGCACTCTCCCGCGCCATCACCTCAGGGGCGGCCGCTCGCAAATTTCAGGAAATTATCGAGGCGCAAGGCGGCAACCCTGGCGTCGTCGACGATCCCGCCACGCTCCCACAAGCGCCTGTCTCCTCGCCGTACCTCGCGAGTCGCTCCGGCGTCGTCGCCGCGATTGATCCTCGCATCGTTGGCCAGGGTATCATCGCACTGGGAGGAGGGCGGAGTCGACAAGAAGACACGATCGACCCGGCGGTCGGGTTCGTGATCACCATCAAGCCGGGCGATCGGGTCGAACGGGATCAGCCGTTGGCGACGATCTACGCGCGCGATGCCGAGGGGTTGGCCGTCGGACGATCCGCACTCGACCGCGCGATACGCATCGCGGACGAGGCCGAGCCGATGTTATCGTTGATTATGGCCCGAATCGGGGATTAGCCGTGTCGCCACACTTGCAAAAACTCGCCGCCATGGGCGCTTACGCTGTGAGCGCCGGCCTCGTCGTCGTCTTCGCGTTCCTCGTCTGGCTCATGTGGCCCGAGCGCAGCAGCGGCATGAACGTGACGATGCTAGCCGTCGGGATACTGTGTGCCGCCATACCCATCGGGCTCTTGATCGCGATTCACATCGCGCTCGCCAGGCAGCTCACACATCCAAACTAGACATCCAAGTTCGAGACGAACCGCGCGTTCGTCTCGATGAAGAGTCGGCGGGGTTCGACGTCGTCGCCCATCAACGTCTGGAAGATCTGATCGGCCTGGATCGCGTCGTCCATCGTGACCTTGAGCATCGTCCGCGTCGCCGGATCCATGGTCGTGCGCCAGAGCTGGTCCGGGTTCATCTCGCCCAGGCCCTTGTAGCGTTGGATATTGACCGCGGCCCGTCCGTCGCCATTGCCGAGTCGCGCGGTTAGCGCCTCCCGCTCGAACGTCATCGTACGCGTAATACTCTTCTTTCCCCTTGGCCACGCGATACAGCGGCGGCTGCGCCAGGTAGATATAGCCCGCATCAATGAGCTGCGGCATCTGCCGGAAGAAGAACGTCAACAGCAGGGTCCGAATGTGCGCACCATCGACATCGGCGTCGACCATCAGGACGCACTTGTGGTACCGCGCACTCTCGATGTTGAAGTCGTCCTTGATCCCCGTCCCAATGGCGGTGATCATGGTGCGAATCTCTTCGTTCGAGAGGATCTTGTCGATGCGCGCCTTCTCGACGTTCAAGATCTTGCCACGCAGTGGGAGAATCGCCTGGAACTGACGATCGCGCCCCATCTTGGCCGAGCCACCGGCCGAATCGCCTTCAACGAGGAACAGCTCACACAGTGACGGATCATCGAGCGAGCAATCTGCCAATTTCCCAGGCAGCGCGCTGATGTCCAGCGCGTTCTTCTTTCGCGTGAGGTCGCGCGCCTTACGCGCCGCCTCACGAGCCCGGGCCGCCGAGATGGCCTTTTCAATGACGACGTTCGCGACCTTGGGGCGCTCCTCGAGATACGCGCCCAGCATCTCGTTGACGACCGTCTTGACGGCGCCTTCGACTTCCGAGTTGCCGAGCTTCGTCTTGGTCTGCCCCTCGAACTGGGGCTCTTTCACCTTCACCGAGAGAACAGCCGCCAGCCCCTCGCGAACGTCATCGCCGGTGAGTTGGATATTGTCTTTCTTGAAGAACCCGTTCTTCGACGCGTAGGCGTTGATCGTACGTGTGAGGGCGGACTTAAACCCCGTGAGATGCGTCCCGCCTTCGTGCGTGTTGATGTTGTTCACGAACGAGAAGAGGTTCTCGTTATAATCGTCCGTATACTGCATCGCGAGCTCGATGCCGACGTCATCGCGCTCGGTCTCAATGTAGATGACCTGGGGATGGAGCGGCTTTTTCTTCTGGTTGATATAGCCGATCATCTCACTGAGGCCACCTTTGGCGTGAAACGTCTCGGTCTTGGCCGGCGTCTCGCGCTCATCGGCGAGGGTGATCGTCACGCCCTTGTTCAGATACGACAGCTCGCGCAGACGGATGGCGAGCGTGCCGTACTCGAACTCGAGAACGGTGAAGATCTCCGCGTCCGGCTTGAACCAGACGGTCGTGCCGGTCTCCTTCGCGCCGACTTTGTCGAGCACCTTGAGCTTCGTCTTCGTGTTCCCACGCACGAAGTCCATGTAGTACTCTTTGCCGTCGCGCCTCACCCAGACCTTGAGTGCCTCGGAGAGCGCGTTGACGACCGACACGCCAACACCGTGCAGTCCGCCTGACACCTTGTACGAGCTCTTATCGAACTTGCCGCCCGCGTGCAGCACGGTCATCGCGAGCTCCACGCCCGGAATCTTTTCCGTGGGGTGGATGTCCACGGGGATCCCGCGGCCGTTGTCGATGACAGTAATCGAGTTGTCGGCGTGAATCGCTACGTTGACTTTGTCGGCGTAGCCGGCGAGCGCCTCGTCGATCGAATTGTCGACGACCTCGTAGACCAGGTGGTGAAGACCGCGCTCGGACGTCGAGCCAATGTACATGCCGGGACGCTTGCGAACCGCCTCGAGTCCCTTAAGGACCTGAATCTGGCCGGCGTCGTAACTGTCGTTTGTTTTTGCCATGTGGGAATCCTGAAAATTAACCGACCCGCATGGGATTATCCACGCAAACGGTACCGAATTTTGGTGACCGGCGGGCGATCGTTGTGTTGAGAATTCAAGGCTTTGAGGAGCGCTGGCTCTATTAACGTCAACTCCGCCATCCAGGGGCTCGTCTCGACAGCCACGAAGAGCGTGCCGTCGGAATGTGATCACGAGCGGCTGCGTCACCGCCGCGATCTGTGGACCCACGAGTCGCGGCCACTCCGGGATCACCGCGGCCTGCTCCACCCGGTCCGCAAGTCCAGCAGACTTGAGATACTCGGCCAACACCTGGCCGATCGGTTCTGGTTTATCCATCGCGCGTTATTGCTCCTGAGCGAGCTCGCCACCGTTCCAGCGTGGTCAACTCGGCCGGAATATCGCCCGCCCGCGGCACGGTCAGCACGGTCTGTCCGCGTCCCCGCTCACGAAGGAGCGCGAGGATCCGCCGCGCGCGCTCGAACGTCGAGCTCCGCGAAAGGGTCGTCGAGCAAGAACACCGGCGCCACCCCGATCCGCTGCTCCAGTGTCTCGGCTTCGAGCATCCGGAGCGCGATGGCAACCGTGCGCTGCTGGCCGGCGGATCCAAAGGTCCGCAGGTCATGACCTTCGAGGCTCAACACGAGGTCATCGCGATGCACGCCCACCCGCGTCATGCCGCGACGAATATCGTGCGCTCGGCCTTCGGCCAGCGCATCGGCTAACGCGCGTTCCGCGTCGACGACGGAAGCCTCGCCGGCTGTGCTCGAAGACGAGGCCTCGCCGGGCGTGCTCGAATACGGAGTCTCGCCGAGTGTGCTCGAATAGCGCGCACCAACCGGCCCAAGCTCACCGATGGCAGCCGCCAGGCGCGCCAGCGCCGGCGCCGAGTCCGAGACCCAGGCGGCGCGCTCACGCCAGATGATGGCCCCGTGGTGCGCGAGTGGCGGTTCCCAGATGGCGACCGGTCCCCCGGATCGCAGCGCAGCGTTGCGGCGCGCCAGCGCCGCACGATAAGCCTGCAAAGACCGTAGGTAAGGCTGGGATGTGACGCCGAGCATGATATCGAGAAAGCGCCGACGCTCACCGGGCGCACCACGAACCAGCGCGACGTCGGCGGGCGAGAACATGACCGACGGAACGGCGCCGAGTGCATCGGTGAGCCGCGCCGGCTCGACACCGTCGAGCATCACCCGCTTTCGCTTCGTTGCCCGCTCGTACCCGATCCCGACTTCCCGACTGGTCTGAGCCCGAACATGAAAGGCGGGCGCGCCGAATCTCACAACGTCGGCGTCGTGTGCCCCACGCATCGAGCGCAGGATGTGGAGGTAATAGATAGCCTCCAAGAGGCTGGTCTTTCCGTGCCCGTTGTCGCCAACGACCGCGATGCCCTCGGGAGGCAGCGGGAGGTCGACGCGGGCGAGATTCCTGAAATCGCGCACCTCCAACGCCTTCAGAGTCACTTCCCCACGAATCGCGGCGCGCGCTTCTCGAGAAAGGCCCCAGTCCCTTCCACCGCGTCGGTCGAGGCGGCGAGGACGCCAAAATAGGCGGACTCCAAGACGAGCGCCGAATCGAGGCTCATGCCGAGCCCACGATGCACGGCGTCGATCGTGAGGGCGAGCGCGAGCGGCCCATTGGCGAGGATCTGCATCATCACGGCTCGGGCCGCGGACTGCACTTCCTCCGCCGGCACCACGCGCGTCACGAGTCCGATGCGGAGCGCCTCGGCCGCATCGATCGTCTCGCCCGTGAGCAGCAAATGCATCGCCCGCCCGGCGCCGACGAGCCGCGGCAGGCGCTGCGTGCCGCCATATCCCGCCGCGAGACCGAGCTTGACCTCCGGCTGGCCGAACTTGGCCGTCTCAGCGGCGATCCGGATGTGGCACGCCATCGCCAGCTCGCACCCGCCGCCGAGCGCGAAGCCATTGACCGCCGCGATGACCGGCTTGGGCAATGTCTCGATCGACCGGAACACGCGCTGCCCGAACTCCAACGTCGCCTGTGCCTCGATCGCGCTCAGTCCCTTGATCTCGCCAATGTCGGCGCCCGCGGCAAACGCGCGGCCGGCGCCGGTCAGGATGATTCCCCCGACCGTGGGATCGGCTCGAGCCTCGGCGACCGCGGTGCCGAGCTCGGAGATCGTGATGTGGTTGAGGGCGTTGAGCTTGTCGGGTCGGTTGAGCGTGATTGTAGCGATGCGCTCGCCGACCTGCGAGACTACGGATTGATGCGGCACGAGAGAGAATCTAATTGGATCCTGCGGAAGGGCACCGTTCGATCCGGCTTCCATTATGAGACGAGCACCGGTCGCCGGGTGCGCCAACGCAGCACGCTGGCGCGGATCAAGGCGTTGCGCGTCCCGCCCGCCTATCGCGACGTGCACATCGCCACCCGGCCGGGTGCGACGATCCAAGCGTATGGATACGATGCGCGCGGCCGGAAGCAGTATCGGTATCTCCCGAGCGCGGTCGAGAAAAGCGCGAACCGCAAATTCCGTCGTATCGCCGGGATGGGACGCGATCTCCCGGCCATCCGCGCCCGACTCGCGGCCGACATGCGGCGCCCGGGGCTCACGCGCCAGCGGGTCTCGGCGGCCGTCGTCAGGCTTATCGCCGAGGGCTATCTCCGCGTGGGCAACGAGCGCTACGAGCGCGAAAATCGCTCGCACGGCGCCACGACGTTGCGCAAGTCGAATATCAAAGTCGATGGGACTCGCGTCAGCCTGCACTACCGGGGCAAGCACGCCATAGAGCAACGACACACGATCGTCGACGGCCGCCTCGCGAAGTTCATCACCCAGCTCCACGCGGCGCCGGGCGTGCACGTCTTTCGGTATCAAAACGGTGCGCGGTGGTGCGACGTGACGGCGAGCGACATCAACCGCTACCTGCGCGACCTCGTCGGCGTCCCGTATACGGCGAAGGACTTTCGTACGTGGGGCGGGACCTTGCAATGCGCGGTGTCTCTCGCCGCAACCCGGCCCGCGGACAACGTAACCCAAGCGAAACGCAACGTGGTCGCGGCCATCCGTGGCGTCTCCGAAGAGCTGGGCAACACTCCGGCAATCGCCCGGAAGTCGTACGTGCACCCCATCGTCATCGCCCAGTATCTGGACCATGGCGCGACGATCGCCCCGTATCTCACGGGGCAATGCGTTCGCCTCGGCCGGTGCACGCGTGAAGAGGAGGCGCTCTCGGAGTTCCTCCACTCGCATTTTCGCTAGATTGCGCCCTGTGGAGCCTCTAGCCGCCGTACGGTGGACGCCTGACTTTGCAGCTGTTCGCATCATCGATCAACGCCTGCTGCCCGGCGAGTTCGTCGAACGCGACCTGTCGACACTCGACGAGATCTGCGATGCCATTTCCACTCTGGCCGTGCGCGGCGCTCCTGCTATCGGTGTGGCCGGCGCCCTCGGCCTGGCAGCCCTCCTCGCGCACGAGCCATCCATGGTGTGCGCGGAAGCCTACGCAGCCCGAATTCGCTCGGCGCGCCCTACCGCGGTAAACCTCCCACGCGCCATCGATCGTGTCATGGCTGCGGTTCGTGCCGCCCCCGACGCCGAGATCGCGCGGGTGGCTCGTCATGAGGCCAACGCGATTCTAGAAGAGGACCGGGCCATGTGCCGGCGTATCGGCGAGGCCGGCGCGCCGTTGATCCCGGACGGCGCGCGTATACTGACGCACTGCAACGCGGGCGCGCTCGCTACGTCGGGCATCGGCACCGCACTCGCGCCGGTCTACGTCGCCGCCGAAGGGGGACGACGCATAGAAGTCTTCGCCGACGAAACACGACCGCTCATGCAAGGTGCGCGGCTCACGGCATGGGAGCTTTCGCGCGCCGGTATCCCCGTCACGGTCATTCCCGACAGTGCCGCCGCGAGCTTGTTGCGCTCGGGTAAGATCGACCTCGTGCTGGTCGGCGCCGATCGCATCGCAGCCAACGGTGATGCAGCGAATAAGATCGGGACATACGGTGTGGCCATTGCCGCCAAGCGCCACGGAGTGCCGTTCTATGTCGTCGCGCCAACGTCGACGTTCGATCCGGCCACCGCTTCGGGCGAGGATATCCCTATAGAAGAGCGAGGCCGACATGAGCTGTCCGTCCCAGACGGAGCTCGCGTGTTCAACCCGGCGTTCGAACGTCACGCCGGCGGAGCTCATCACGGCTTTCGTGAGTGACACCGGCGTGCACTATCCGCCGTACAGGTTCTGAGTGTCCTACGTTCTTGCACTCGACCAGGGCACGACGGGCAGCACGGCGCTCGTGATCGACGAGTCGGGTCGCGTCGTGGGTCGCGGCTATCGCGAGATCACGCAGTATTACCCAAAGCCAGGTTGGGTCGAACATGACCCAGCCGAATTGCTGGAGAAGACGGTGGTGGCCGGGCGTGAGGCGATCGCCGCGGCCGGGGTCGAGCCTGCGGCGATCGGGGCTCTAGGCATTACCAACCAACGGGAGACGGTCGTAGCGTGGGATCCCGCCTCGCCCACGACAGCCCCGAAGGCGATCGTCTGGCAAGACCGCCGCACGACCGCAGCCGTCACCGCGCTTGGCATGCACCAGGGTGTGATACGGAGAGCGACCGGTCTCACGCTCGACCCGTACTTCTCCGGGACGAAGATGGCCTGGCTCCTCGATGCGCTCGATCACCGCAAGGTCCACATCGGCACGGTCGACACGTGGCTCCTGTGGAATCTCACCGGCGGGCGCGTGTACGCGACGGAGCCCACGAACGCATCGCGGACCATGCTGTTCGACATCGATCGTCGGGAGTGGAGCACCGAGATGTGTGCAGTTGCTCGGCGTTCCGCGCGAATGGTTGGCCGAGGTACGGCCATCATCTGGAATATTCGGCACGACGGAGTCGTCGTTCTTCGGGGCGCCGATCCCGATCGCCGGAATCGCCGGCGACCAGCAAGCCGCCCTTTATGGCCAAGGCTGCTTTACGCCGGGCACCGGGAAGATCACGTACGGTACCGGCGCGTTTCTCCTCGTCAACAATGGTACCACGCGGCCCAACGTTGATGACGGGATTCTGGTGACTGTGGCGTGTGACGCACGGGGAGGGGCGTGCTACGCTGCCGAGGCAGCGATATTCATCGCCGGCGCCGCCATACAGTGGTTGCGGGATGGCCTCGGCATCATTGCATCGGCGAACGAGACCGAGGCGCTCGCGCGGACCATCTCCTCAACGGATGGGGTGTATTTCGTGCCGGCGTTAACGGGCCTTGGCGCTCCGCACTGGGAGTCCCGGGCGCGGGGCACCATCGTCGGGATTACCCGGGGGACCACGCGCGCGCACTTCGCGCGCGCCGCGCTGGAATCGATCGCATACTCGACCGCTGAACGTCCTCGGCGCGATATTCGCGGACCTGACGGCGTTGAGAGTGGACGGCGGGGCCGCGATGAATAATTGGCTGATGCAGTTCCAGGCTGACGTACTGGACATACCGGTCGAACGACCGGACATGGTCGAGACCACGGCCGCCGGGGCCGCCGGTCTCGCAGGCCTGGCGACGGGCGTGTGGAGCTCTCCCGACGAGTTCCTGGCCAGCCGCACGTTCACGCGGTTCGGCCCGGGCCCCGGCCGGGATGCCGCCAAGGCTGGCGCGGCCGGATGGTCGACGGCCGTGGATACGGCCCTCTATTGGGCGCGATCATATATTGAGGGGCATGGCGAAACGCGATGAGCTACCAAACGAGCGCCGCGCGAACCTCGAGCTGCGCTCCGTGATCGATGAGATGCTGGAGCGCGTGCGAGACTTCCGCCGGTTGACCGGCGCCTGGACGAAAGAGGAGCGAGAGCAGGCGGAGCGGGAGTTGGAGGCCATCATGGCGCGAGTTCGCTCAGCGGCGACGAGCTCGAAGGAGTAGGGACTATGCATCCACGGACGAAATGGTTGATCGGCGGCGCTATCATCCTCGGCAGCGCCGGGCTGATCATGGCCAACGCCATCACCAAAACCGGCGAGTACTATTTCACCCCCCAAGAATTGGCCACTCGCGTCGCCGGCGATCCGTCATTCGTCGAAACCGGCGTAAAGGTCGGCGCTCGCGTGGTGCCGGGCTCGATCGTTCGCGCACCCGGCGGGCGGGAAGTCTCTTTCCGCGTCTCCGACGGCGCCCAGACATATCCGGTCGTCTATCGCGGCATAACACCCGACACGTTCACCGATGGTGTCGATGTGGTGGTCGAAGGCAGACTGGGTCGCGATGGAACGTTTCGAGCGACGACACTGCTCGCCAAGTGCGCATCCCGCTACGAGAACGCACCCGAGAAGTATCGGAGCACACCGGGATACCGGACGCCGAACGCGGCCACATGATCCTGATCGGCGAGCTGTCGCTCTGGCTGGCGCTGATCGTCGCCGCCTGGACGACCATCGTGTCGTTCGCCGGCGGCGCGCTCCACCGCCCGGACCTGGCCAAGAGCGGAGCGCGCGCCCTGTATGCGACTTGGGCATTTATCGTACTGGCTTCGGTGGGATTGTGGGACGCGCTCGTCACGCACGATTTCAATCTCTCGTACGTGGCCGAGCACACCAGCGCGAACCTGCCGTTCGTCTACACGCTGACCGCGTTCTGGGCCGGCCAGGCCGGCTCGATGCTCTTCTGGTGCCTGATCCTCACGACCTATAGCGCCATCGCGGTCTGGACCAACCGCGGACGAAATCAGGCGCTCATGCCCTACGTGACCGGCACGCTTGGCGCGATCACGCTGTTCTTCGTCGCCACAATGTGCTTCGGCGCGAGTCCCTTCGAGCGCCTCGACTGGACGCCGCCCGACGGCGCTGGGATGAATCCCCAGCTCCAAAATCCCGGCATGGCGATCCACCCACCGAACCTGTACCTCGGCTACGTCGCGACCGCGATCCCGTTCGCCTTCGCGATCGCCGCGCTGATTACGCGCCGGCTCGACGCCGAGTGGCTCAGCGCCGTGCGCCGGTGGTCGCTGGTGTCGTGGTTCTTCCTCACCGTCGGCATCACGCTCGGCATGTGGTGGGCCTACGTCGAGCTCGGCTGGGGTGGGTACTGGGCCTGGGATCCCGTCGAGAACGCGTCACTACTTCCGTGGCTCACGGGCACCGCGTTCTTGCACTCGATCATGGTCCAGGAGAAGCGGGGCATGCTCCGCAAATGGAACGTCGTGCTGGTCGTCTCGACGTTCTTGCTGGCGATTCTCGGCACGTTCATCACGCGAAGCGGCGTGATCTCGAGCGTCCACTCGTTTGCGCAGTCGCCGGTCGGCAATTGGTTCGCGGGGATGCTGATCGCTTGCGTCGCGGTAACGGCCTACTTGGTGGCGACTCGCCTCAAGGACTTGGAGTCCAAGGCCGAGCTGGAGAGCATGGTCAGCCGGGAAGCGGCATTTCTCTACAACAATTTGTTGCTGGTCGGGATCGCGTTCTCGGTGCTGTGGGGCACGCTCTTCCCGATCCTGAGCGAGGCGGTGCGCGGCTCGAAGATCACCGTCGGCCCGCCATTTTTTAACGCGGTCAACATCCCGCTCGGCCTTCTGTTGCTATTGCTGACGGGAATCGGCCCGTTGATCGCCTGGCGCCGGGCGTCCGTGGCAAACCTGAAACGCCAATTCGCATTCCCGACGTTCGCCGGCCTGGCGACACTGGCATTGCTCCTGGCGGCTGGGATGCGCGACGTGAATGCTGTCGTGTCGTACACGCTGGCGGGCTTCGTCGCCGGGACGATCGGCCAGGAGTTCTACAAGGGCATCGGCGCGCGACGTCGTATGCATGGTGAGTCGGTCGTCGCCGCATTTGTACGACTCGTGGCTCGTAACCGGCGCCGGTACGGCGGATATATCGTGCACGCCGGTGTCGTTATCCTGTTCTGCGCGTTCGCCGGCCTCGCGTTCAAGCGCGAGAACGATGTCACGCTGCACACGGGTCAGACGTACGAGACGACCGATCCGTATGGCCACCACTGGGCGTTCGTCAGCCAGGGGCTCTCGCAGTTCGACCAACTCAACCGTCACGTGGTCGCGATCACGCTCAAGCCCACGCGCGACGGCAAGCCGATGCCGCTCATCGAGAGCGAGAAGCGGCAGCATTTCGACAGCCGCGGCCAGGCGAGCTTCGAGCCATCGACCGCGGTCGGGATTCAGGAGGGGCTCGCCCAGGATGTCTACGTCGTGCTGGCCGGCGCGACGAACGAGGACACGGCCGAGATTCGCATCACGTTCAACCCGCTCGTCTGGTGGGTGTGGTACGGCGGGATGATCATGGCGCTGGGTGGCCTCATCGTGATGTGGCCCCAGGCCGATCGGGCCCGCGCGAAGAGCGGCTATCGCACAGTCCTCGCTCCAGCGCACGCCGAGACCGGTTGATGGTCTCGCGGCGAGCGTTTCTGGCGACGATGGTGGGAGCTGTTGTCGCGCCGAAGGCTGGAGCGCAGCAAGGTCGACCGACGATGTCGGGCCCGATGGACGAGGCGACGTATCGCCCGATCTCGCGACCGCCGAAGGCGGGAGCGACGCCGTCGATGTCGAACGATGCGCGCGACGCACTGGAGCATCGCCTCCACTGCCAGTGCGGGTGCACGCTCGACGTCTATACGTGCCGCACGACGGACTTCACGTGCCCGGTCTCCCCGCAGATGCACCGCGACGTGATGACCCTCGTCGCGGGCGGCTACACGGCCGACGAGATCCTGGCGACGTTCGTCGGCGCCTATGGCGATAAGGTCTTGATGGCGCCGCCGCGCCAAGGCTTCAACTGGGCAGGGTATCTCACTCCATCGATCGCGCTTCTCGCGGGCGCTGTGACCGTGGCCGTGATCATCATGCGCTGGCATGGGCGCCGTGCGCCGCAGGCGCCGAGCGAGTCCGTGTCGGTCGACGCGACGAGCGATGAGCTCAAGCGCCTGGAAGAGGCAGTGCGCCGGGACGATTGACCACCATGGCCGCCCTCGGTATTGGCACCGTCCTCGCGCTCGCCGCCGTCGCCTTCGTGCTGTATCCATTGCTCGTGACCGGCCGCCCGCAGGCGCGACGGGCCGAGGTTCCCGAAGAGACTCCAGGCTCGACGGCCGTCGAAGCGCTGCGCGAGATCGAGTTCGATCGCCAGACGGGCAAGCTCTCCGACGCCGACTATGCGTCGCTCAAGGCCAGTTATACCGAACGTGCATTGGCGGAGCTTCGTACTGAACCCGCGGCGGTTCCGGATCCGGTCGAGGCCCTCGTGCTGGGCTTTCGCGCGCAACGGCGGACTTGTGTCGAGCATGGCGCGCGTCCGGAGTCCGATGCCGCCTACTGCAGCGAATGCGGTCGCTACCTCGCGGGCGCCTGCCCGACCTGTGGCGCCGCCATCACCGAGCCGGCCGCGCGATTCTGCGCCGGTTGTGGGAACGCGCTGGCGGCATGAGACAGGCGATCCGTCGTTTACTGAGCACCCCGGGATTCACGATCGCGGCGACGCTCATCATGGCGATCGCGATCGGCGCGACCGCGTCCGTGTTCGGACTCGTCGACGGCGTGCTGCTCAAAGCATTCCCATATCGCGAGGCGAGTCGGGTGCTCACGCTCTGGGAACGCAACCCGGCGATGCGCGTCCCAAAGGGTACGTTCTCCGTGCCGGACTATCTCGACCTCCGGGCGCAAAGCCATGTCTTCACGGATCTCGCCGCGGCGGAGGGAGAGTGGGAGGAAACCGTGACTGGCCAACAAGCGCCCGAGCGCGTGCTTGGCCAGGCAGTGACACCGAGCTACTTCTCGGTGCTCGGTCTCACGCCGGTGCTAGGGCGCGGCCTGTCGCAAGACTCGGCCGGCCCCGACGAAGTCGTGATCGGATATGGGTACTGGCAGCGGCGGTTTGGCGGTGCAACGTCAGTTCTCGGAAAGGCGCTGACGATCGATGACCAACCGTTCACGATCGTCGGCGTGGCGCCGCCCGGTCTGCCGGGCGGGGTTGAGCTCTGGCCGCGGTGGCGATTCCCGAACGAGCTGCTGGCGCATCGCGACGGGCACCTGATTGACGTATACGGCCGATTGGCGCCAGGTGTGACGCCGGAAGCCGCGCAACGGGAGCTGAACGTGATCGCGGGACGCCTGGCCACGGCCTATCCGCAAACGAACACCGGCTGGTCGATCACCGCCGTCCCCCTGCCGGACCAGCTCGTGGGCGACGTCAGACCAGCCCTCACGATGGTACTCGCCGCGGCCGGGTGCGTGCTGCTCATCGGCGCGGCCAATCTCGCCAATCTCTTTCTCGTTCGAAATCTGTCACGTGAGCGTGAGCTTGCGGTTCGCACCGCGCTCGGCGCGACGCGCGGCCGCTTGGTGCGCGAGCTGATCGCCGAAGCGCTGGCGCTCGGCGTTGTCGCCGCGGCTCTTGGTGTTGGGTCGGCCGTTGCCGGCGTCCGCATCCTCCGCGCGCTAGCCCCGGCAACGCTACCGCGTATCGGCGACATCACCGTCGATGGCCGGGTCGTCGCATTCTGCGTGCTGACGACGATCGCGACGGTGGTCATCTTCGGCGTGCTCCCGGCCTGGCACGCGTCGCGCGGCAATCCGGCCGACGCGATCAAGGAGGGCGCACGCGGTACTGGTTCGGCGCGCCATCATCGCGTACAGGACGCCCTCGTAGTGCTCCAGGTGGCGATGGCGCTCGTCCTGTTGACCGGCGCCGGGCTGCTCGTCGAGACCTTTGCGCGGTTTCAACGCTCCGATTTTGGCTACCGGCCGGATGGCGTGCTCACGGCGCGGGTCGCGCTCTCCGACCAGCGATATCCGACCGCCGAGCGTCAGACCACCTTTGCTACGCGACTCGCCGAGCAACTCGCCGCGCAGCCGGGGATCGTTGCGGCTAGCGCGAGCTCCGCGCTGCCCAGCAACCCCAACATGCGATGGATTTTCCAGATCATCGGGGACCCGACGCCCGATCCGGGCAGCAAGCCGAACGTGAGGATGTACTTCGTCAGCCCGGGTTACTACCGCACCATGGGGATCGCGCTCCTGCGCGGACGAAAACATCCTGCCATCCGACGACGACCGATCCGTCAGGGTCGCGGTCATCGATGAGCTCATGGCCCGCCGATTCTTCGCCGGTCGAGACCCGATCGGCAAGCGGATCACGTTCGCCGGCATGCCGGACTCTGACACGCTCACGATCGTCGGCATAGCCGCCGCCATCCGCCAGGGCGGGCTCAAGGCCGACGATGTGCCGCTCATGTATGCGTCGTATGCGCAGCTGCCTTTGGCGTTCGGCACGGTCTCGGTCTCGGTGCGGACCACCGGCGAGCCCGAAGCGCAGGCCGCCTTGATCCGGCGCACCGTTGCGGCGATCGACCCGCTCGCTCCCGTATCCGACATGAAGCCCATGGCCGCGCGCGTGGCCGAGTCGGTCGGCACGACGCGTTTCTCGACGTTTCTCGCGTCGCTGTTTGCGATGGTCGCGCTCGTCCTCGGGATGGTCGGGATCTACAGTGTCCTGGCCTACATCGTGAGCCAGCGTCGTCGCGAGATCGGTGTGCGACTCGCGCTGGGCGCCACGCACGCCCACGTGATTGGCGATGTGCTTCGCCGCGCCCTGACGCTGGCGGGATTCGGGATCGCGTGCGGCTCCATCGTGGCCTGGTGGCTGACGCGAGGGCTCGCTCGGCTGTTCGTCGGCGTCAACCCACATGACCCCACCATCTTCGCCGGCGCCGCGCTCATGTTCACGCTCGTCGCCCTCGTGGCGGCCGCGATCCCGGCGTTCCGCTCGACGCGGGTCAGTCCAACCATAGCCCTGACAAGTTGAGGCATTCCAACCAAATGGGGGTCGAGCGCCACGAATTGGTATGCGCATACTCCTTTGGATGGCTCTGATCGTGCCGACCATCGCCGCGGCACAAGCACGTGACCAGGAAATCCGTCTCGCCAGGAGCGCCGCACCCGCGAACGTCTCGAAGGACGCCAAGGTGTACGTGCTCGACCACGACCACTATATCGTCGCCGACCCAGGGCACTCGACCGAATCATGCCTGGTCGCTCGCCCCATGCTGCAGGCGTTCGCGCCAATGTGTGGGGACCCAGAGGCCAATGGGACGATCCTGGCGGTGGAGCGCTTTCGGTCCGTGGAGGTGCTGGCGGGCAAATCGCCGGAACGTCATCAAGCAGGAGATCGCCGCCGGGTTCAAATCGGGTCGCTTTCACGCGCCCAAGCGGCCGGCATTGATCTTCATGATGTCGTCGGCCCAACTTCTCCCGAATCCGGATTTCACCAAAATCGGGAAGTTCCAGCCGCACCTCATGGTCTTCTACCCCGGCATGCACAACGCCGATTACGGACTGGTCAACTCTAATGACAACAACGTGCCGGGTGTGATCGAAGCGGATTCGCCAATGTCAGCGATGATTGTGGTCATGCACGACTGGGTGGATCCCGCGCCGACGCAGTGACGGGCGGCGAGGACGCGTTTCGGGCGTTGTATCGGGCGCATACGCCGGCGCTCTACGCCCTGGCGTTGCGCCTCACGGGGAGTGACCAGAGCGAGGCTGAGGATCTCGTCCAGGAGACCTGGGTGCGTGCGACGCGCAGAGATGTCAGCGTTCAGAGGGGAGTCGGCGTTGCGCACGTGGCTCTGTGGCGTGTTGGTCAACGTCCGCCGCGAGCGCGTGCGGTCGGCGTGGCGGATGGTCGGCCCATTGGATGTCGAGCCCGCGACCCCGGCGAGGGACGACACGGCGTTCGACCTCGAGCGCGCGATCGCCGCGCTGCCGGACGGTGCGCGCGACATTTTCGTGCTCCACGATGTCTACGGCTACGCGCATCGCGAGATCGCTGAGTTGCTCGGTGTCGTCGAAGGCACATCAAAAAGTCAGTTGGCGCGCGCTCGCATGCTCCTGCGCGCGTCGTTGAATCTGGACGAGGCTCGCCCATGACCGAACTGCCTGACGACATCAGACGCGCGCTCGCCGAGTTGCCGCGGGAGCGGCAGCCCGATCCCGCGCTCGAGGACCGGGTGGTCGGCGCGGTGTTCCCACGCCGTCGCGGGTGGGCATGGGCTGGTGTGGCGGCCGCGGCGGCGGCGCTGCTGCTCATCGTGGTGCATCCCTGGTCGCGCCCCACTCCCACTGGTGACACGTACGCCCTGCTGTTGACGGTACCCTCGACGTACGTCTCTCCCGGGCCAGCTGAGCTCCACCGGCGAGAACACGAGTACGGACTCTGGGCCGACAGTCTCGCGGCGTTGGGAAAGCTCGACCTCGGCGGGAAGCTTGTCGGCACCGGGGAGTTGCCGGTCGACGGACTATTCATTGTCCGGGCGGCGAACGACGCCGACGCCGCGCGGATCGCCGCGACCTGCCCCCATTTCAAGTACGGGGGGGGCGTCGAAGTCCGGCGATTTGTCCAGTGACGCGCTCGCTCCGCTAGCTGCGCTCGATGGCGGCGAGGCGGTGGAGCGCGATGCGGATCGGCAGCAGCGTCGATCCGACGCACAGCGCGCCGGCGAGGCCGAAGCCGATGATGAGATCGCGCATGTCGTTCGTGCTGTCGCGGTGGCCGCCGAGGATGGCCGTGGCCTGCTCGCTCACGTAGTTGTACACGGGGCGCGCCTCGGATCCGACGACGGCGAGAATCAGCAGGACGGACACCATCATGAACACCAAGCCGCCAAACGAGGTCGGGATCTGCGCGGCGTTCTCGGTCTCGAACTGCGGGAAGATGGTCCCGAAGCAGAGGGCCAGGGCGGCGATCGCGAACGTTAGGAACGTGATCGTGAAGACCGATACGGCGAACACGAAATCGTTGACCTGCAAGAGCGTGTCGGTCACGCCGACGATCAACAAGGCCAGGATCAAGAGGGGCGCCGTCCCCACCCAGAACTTGGCCCAGAGGAGGTCGCCGATGTCGAGTGGGCTCGCGCGGAGAAGCCACCACGTGCGGCCTTCCAGGCTCACGCCGGGGAAGATGAACCGGCCGGCCACCGACGCGATCACGAATCCGGCGACCACCAGGTTGCAGAACGGGATCACGGTGCGCAGCAGATTCGTGACGCCGTCGGTCTTGAGGGGCAGGAACTTCACATTGAAGACGTAGACGACGATCAGCACCGCCAGGAGAATGAGCTGCGACCACTGGGTGCTGTCGCGGAAGAAGATGCGGAGCTCCTTGAGCACGAGCTCGCGCCGCAGCACGCCGAACGGCGCCAGTATGGTGCGCATGACGCGTGACAGGGTCCCGCTTTTGGCGAACTGCTTGCCGGACTCCTGCGCCTTCGTGAAGGCGATCGGATAGAGCCAGGCGTGCAATGCGGCACCAATGACGAACAGCGCGGCGGCGGTCGACCAGAGCAGATAGAAGGGCAGAGGATCGGGCGTGCCCGTGAGCCACGACATCACGGCTTGCTGCATCCAATCGCTGGGTGACCAGGGGGACTGGCTCCGCAGCACGGAGACGAAATCGACGAGGTTCTTGAACTCTTCCGGCCGCGCGAACCGCTCCGGCCGCATGACCCGGAACAGGACGACCAACCCACCCGCGGCGAGGACCGCGATGACGCTCAGGATGTCCTTCGTGCGGCGTGCCGGAAAGACGTTCACCAGCAGCAGCGTGACGGCGCTGCCGATGATGGCCGGCAGAACGATATACGGGAGAAACGCGCCGATCGCGATCAGCGGGAAGAGTGGGCCACCGTGAAAGACGACCCCGTACGTCGCCAGAATCGGCGCCGCCATCAAGGCGACCATCCAGCTTGAGTTGACGACCGTCTCGATCAGCTTGGCGATGTAGAAGCCGAGCCAGTCGACCGGCGCCCCGACCAGCATGTCGAGGTCGCGAGCCAGGAAGAAGGTCGATAAGGCGTTCACCACGTTCGAGAGGAGCAGGATCCCGACAAACCCGAGGAGCAGTATTCCGAGCAGCTTGCCGGCGACCAGTGGTCCGATCTCCGGCACGTGCTTGAAGTACGAAAGGATCCGGTACAAGACGCCGATGATCACGAACCAGAACAGGGCGCCGAGCACGCTCAAGGCAATGACCCGCCCGGTCCGCGCGCGGCCGCCGTTGCGTGAGCGGGCGCGCGCCGTGAGCCACTTCGGCGAGAGGAGGCGGACGGCGGTGCGGACCGCGCCCGGCTCAGCGATCGAGGACACCGAGCAACTCTTTCACGGCGTTGTCACCCGTCAGCCGCAAGAGATGTCTTCCAGCCCCGCGGCGCCGGCGACGGCGTCGGCCCGGAGCTCATCCATGGTCCCGCAGGCGCGAATCCGACCACCATTCATGATGGCGATACGGTCGCACATCGTCTCGGCGACTTCGAGCGTGTGCGTGGACATCATGATCGTGTGGCCGCGGCGCGTGTATTCGCGGAACAGCTGCTTGAGCGTCTTGGCGGCGCGCGGATCGAGACCGACGTGCGGCTCATCGACGACGATGACATCCGGGCAATGGACAAAGGCCGACGAGATAATCAGCTTCTGCCGCATCCCGTGGCTGTAGCTCTCGACCAACTCGTCGCGCCAGTCCTCGAGATCGAACACGGCGAGCAGCTCACGCGCCCGCGTCTCGACGTCCGGGCCGCTCTGACCGAACAAGCCCGCGACGAATCGCAAGAACTCGGCGCCCGTGAGTTTTTCATAGATAAACGGCCGGTCGGGAATGAACCCGAGGACGCGCTTGGCGGCCGTCGGATCGGCCGTGACGTCGACGCCCGCGATGCGGACGGTTCCGGCCGTCGGCCGCAGAATGCCGGCGATCATGCGCAACGTCGTGGTCTTCCCGGCGCCGTTCGGTCCGAGGAACCCGAACAGCTCACCGCGCGGCACGACGAGATCGACGTGATCGACGGCGGTGAAGGTGCCGTATTTCTTCGTGAGGGCAGCGAGTTCGATCATTTGAAGCGGCGTCCTGGCCAGTTACGGTAGGCGAGCTCGTAGCACATGCGCCGGAACCGAAGCGCGCCGGCGCCGGCGAGCTCCACATCGGCGTCGACGATCCGTCCCTGCCCATCGACCCACGCCGACAGGGTCGGCGTCGCGAGCCGCCAGGCGCGAATGGTGTCGACCGTCGCGGCGCGCCAATGGCCCGCCGTGGAGTCGTACACGGCGCTGTCGGCGATCGAGAACAAGGACTCGGCGGCAATTTGGAACGTCACCGGCACGACGCGGCGGCCGGCAACGTCGGCGACTTTGAATGCGACGCGCGCGCCGACGTGCGGTTTCGTCTCGGTTCCCATACCCACGATCATGGGAATCGCGTCCGGCGCGAGGATCTCGGGGTCGGCGCGCTCAGTGTGCGACGACACCGTGGGAAACAGCGAGCGGAACGTGACCGTCGAGTCGGCGTTGACGTTGGCCGTCGCGTGATACCAGCCCGTGCTCGTGTCGATCGCCGCATCGAGCGACTCCACCACGAAGCGGCGGGACATTGTGGACTTGAAGGACACCGCCATCCGACGCGTCGAGTCGCGGCGCGCTTGGATGATCAGGTAGTCATCGAACTCCAGGCCGGTCGGTGTCGTATCGGCGCTCGAAGACGCAAAGCCGATTTGATGGCCGTCGCGTTCGACGAGGTAGTACGCGGGACCCGGGTTGAACCGGGTCGCGGCCTGCGTTCGCTCGCCGTCGAGTCCGGGCGGCTTGTGTTGGCGGTGAGCCAGTGTTGCCAGGCCGCCCGCCCACAGGAGCACCGCGGCACCCGCGGCCGCGCGTCGTGTCGTGTGGACCATACCACACTACGACGACTATCTCTTCTGCGCGTCTCTCGCTTTCTGGTAGGCGGCCGCTGCCTCTTGGGGACGACGCATGCGGTCGAGCACGATCCCGACGCCTTTGAGGGCCCGCCAATTGTCCGTCAGGAGCTGGGCCGCGGTCTCGAAGGCTGAGAGCGCCGCCGGCAGTTGGTCGGTGTGGTTGTACGCGTCGCCGAGATAGTAGAACGCCTGCCCTTCACTCGGCGCGAGCTCCGTGGCCCGCCGAAGCGGCTCGATGGCGTCCTTCCATCGGGCTTTTCGGCAGAGCTGCATGCCACGCTCGGTGAACGTCTCGGCGTCGACCGCTGCCTGTGTCGCGGCAGCGGCGCCATTTGTTTCTGGGGCGGGAGTTTCCGGAGATTCTGATTCGGTCATGTTTCGCGTCCGATCCAGCCGAGATACTGCTCCATTCCGGCGCTCACGGGAAGTGCCAGGAGCTCCGGTACTTTATATGGGTGAAGCTCGGCAAAGGCCGATTCCAGTGCGGCCACACGTTCGCTTCGCGTCTTGAGCAGCACAACCACCTCGGGTTCATCCGCCACACGGTCTTCCCACCGATACAAAGATCGCGCGCCCGGCAGCAGCGTGCCGCACGCGATCAACCGGCGTTCGAGTAGCGCCCGAACTAGTGTCATGGCCTCGTCTTCGCTCGTTACCGTCGTGAGCACGACAACCGCGTCGGTTATCACAGGGATGACGACCCTCGCTTGCATCGCGCCACGGATTGGCGCGAGCTTACTAATCTCGCGCAAGTCCGTTCTCGTTGCGAGCGCCGTGGTTCTCTTCGGTCTAGGCCAGCGTCAGTTCAGAGAGGTATCGTGGTCGGCACTTCCCAGGTCTCCCGATGCGTGTTCGGCGTTCGGGGGCGATAAACCAGCGCAGACGTGACGGACGAAAGACTTCACGCGCTAATTGACGAGTTGAGAGCGCTCCCCTCGGAAACAGGATGGGTCGAGTTCAAGACGAACTACGCCGAGCCTGAGAAGACCGGCAAACTCATCTCGGCGATCTCGAATTCGGCCCGCATGGCGGACCGGTCCGTGGGCTACGTCGTGTGGGGAATCGAAGACGTCACCCACAATCTGGTCGGAACGACCTTCAGCCCGCAGTCCGATAAAGTCGGGAATCAGCCACTTGAGTTGTGGTTCTCGACCATGCTCAAGCCGGGTATGTCGCTCAAATTCCATTCGACGACGCATCCGATGGGTGAGCGGGTTGTTGTGCTGGAGGTCCCCGCGGCGGCGAGCGTGATGACGAAGTTCCAAGAAATCGCGTACATACGGATCGGGAGCGCGGTCACGAAACTCTCGGATCACCCCGAGCGCGAGGCGGAGCTCGTCGCGAAACTGCGGCCTTTCATTTGGGAGCGAGGTCTCGCGGCGGAGTTTCAGACTGTCGCTGAGGTCGAACAACGCCTTGACATCGATGCCTATTTTCGGCTCATCGAGGCGGCACGGCCCGATGAACCCTCCGAGGTCATACATCGGCTCGCTGCTGAGCGACTCATCGTGCACGATGTCAAGGACCGTTGGAACATCTACAACCTCGGCGCGCTGCTGTTCGCGACCGACTTGGGCGCATTCGATTCGACATCACGAAAGGGCGTGCGCGTGACAGTGTACGATGGCCTGGGTAAAGCGAAGACCAAGAGGCACGTGGAAGGGAACCGCGGCTACGCGGGTTCATTTGAGAATCTCATAGGGTACATCGACGCGCTATTGCCGCGGGAAGAGCAAGTCGTCCCGGCACTGCGTAGCGTTCGACGCGCGTATCCGCCGATCGCGATTCGTGAGTTGGTAGCCAATGCTCCCGTTCACCAGGATCTCACGATGCCCGGGGTGGGGCCGATGATCGAGATATACGATGACCGAATCGAGATCACGAATCCCGGCGCACCGGTCACCGACATGCTGCGGAAGTTGTTCGGTGCCCCGCCGCAGTCGCGAAACGAAATGATGGGCAAATTGATGCGGCGAATGAGAATCTGCGAAGAGCGCGGCTCCGGACTCGTGAAAGTCATCTCTTCCGCCGAGGAATACCATTTACCGGCACCGGAATTTCGAACGATCGACGGGCACACCCGCGTGACCCTCTTTGGCCCGCGACCATTCTCGGAGATGAATAAGGAGCAGAGAATGCTTGTGTGCTATCAGCATACCGCGCTCCAGTTCCACAATCGCAGCTACATGACGAATGCGACCCTGAGAGACCGACTGCAAATCGAGGAGCAAAACAAAGCGCAGGTTTCGCGGGTCATCAGAGACACACTGAACGCGCGCTGGATTCGTCCCCAAGATCAGGAACGCCCCCGAGCTGGCTACCTGCCGTATTGGGCATAGAATCAGAGGGCGACCGCGCTTCGCAGGCGTGTGTAATGAATTGATCGTAGCTGTCAAGCCTGACAGTATGGGTCCGTAACTGATGTAATTGTAATGATTTAGACTGTGCGCAAGAATTGACCATGAATTGACTGTGTGGAAAACCGAGGGGCGGACAGCAACCATTGGGTGGGTAGCAATCATTGGTCGCGCCCAGTGAGTCATGATCGAGCGGGGCCCCCGTCCTAGGCGGCTAATCGGCCGCGCGCGCCGCCGATGACGACGGCGGCACATTGATGACGCGGTTTGGACGGCCGCTCCCAGATTGGTCGGCATGGCGCCGCCGTGCTGGCTCGATCCGCGACTCGCACCCTATTTCCGGCGGTGCGCCTGCGCTCATTTCAGCGCTTCGGCGTGACCGGCGCAGTGGTCGCGACGCGCTGGCGGCACATCACTGGTTGATCTCCATCGCTCTCGGCGTCACGACTGCGCCACAGGGGCCGCCCGCCCAGAACGCTACGACCAGATTTTCCGCATACGAGCCACGACCAGCGTTGCCTCGGGGTCCGGCAACGTCTCTTTCAGCATCTCTATCGTCCGCCTCAGATGACCCGTGACCTGCTCCCGGTCAACGCCATGGAGCGGCGGGAGACTCGTGCTCACGATGAACTCGGCAGCACGTAACCCAAGACGTGGCTCAACATCCCTGTCGCGCATGAAGCGCTTGAGGATGCGAATAGCGGTCGGCGCCGCTTCCGAATGTCCTGGCGTAGCGCTTCCGGCGGCCGCCCGCCGCCCCTGTTGCCCTCATTGCCGCGCCGGAGTGTGCCGCCATTTCGGCCCGGCTGCACGGAGTTTGTCACGGAGTTTTCGGCCACCGGGACCCCTCGATTCGGCCAGGGGAAACTCAACGCCCGACCAGTCGCTTCCGAGTTCTGGCAGCTTGATCACAGGCAGCCGCACTGTCTCGACACGGGCCAGGCCCTCAACTGCGGCGTTGACCTTGACCTTGTCAGCAGTCCCCAGTCCGTACTTGAGCGCGATCTCGACGGCGCGCAGCTGATCGGCAGGGGTTGGGTCGATCTCGACAACAGACCCATCACGGTCTATGACCCTGACAGGCTGACCATCGATCAGTGGCTTGAGCACTCTCGCGACACCAATTCTCGCGATGCGTAGCAATGCCCTTCGGAGCCTATCTGGCGGTTTGCCGCCCCCGCCGCAATGTCCGGGCACGCCGCCGCGACAGAGCTTTCCGTGGCCGTGGATGGGGGCGACCAATGGCGGGAACTCGTCGTGGCCGGAGCGTTCTTTTGAGGCATGTGTCACGGCTGGCGTCATGCTCGCGAGAGTCACGGGACGGTAGTTGCGACGGTAGTTTTAGCGACAGTTCCACATTCGCAATTCGGGCAGTGACCGGCACGAGAATGGTCACCGTTCCGGTCACTGTTCACGACGACAAGATCCGCTGTTTGGCCTGCCGAGTCCGGGCGGATTACGGCGGCGTCAGAGAGAGAACCGGCATGATGCCGGAAGGCACGCCGCAATATCGTTAGCTTACTAATCTATGTCCGAAGAATCGCTGGTCATCCGTGGCGCGCGCGAGCACAATCTCCGCAACATCAATGTGACGATTCCGCGCGACCGGCTGACCGTGATCACGGGGCTGTCGGGATCCGGAAAATCGTCCCTGGCGTTTGACACGATCTATGCCGAAGGCCAACGTCGGTATGTCGAATCCCTCTCGGCCTACGCCCGACAGTTCCTCGGGCTCATGGAAAAGCCGAATGTCGACTCGATCGAGGGCCTGTCGCCAGCGATCTCGATCGAGCAGAAGACCGCCGGGCATAACCCCCGTTCAACAGTAGGGACCGTCACGGAGATCTACGACTATCTCCGTCTCCTGTACGCCCGTGTCGGCACCCCACATTGCGCGAGCTGCGGGCGGCCCGTCGAGCGGCAGAGCGCCGGTCAGATCGCCGAGATCGTTCTCGCCTGGCCGGCCCGCACGCGCATCGAGGTCCTCGCGCCTCTGGTCCGTGGACGGAAGGGCGAATTCCGCGAATTGTTCGACTCGGCTCGTAAGCAAGGGTTCGTTCGCGCCTACGTCGACGGCGACCTGATCGAGCTGGCCAATCCACCCAAGCTCAACCGCCGCCAGAATCATAGTGTGTCGGTGATCGTCGACCGCTTGGTGGTCGAAAACAAGGATCGCGGTCGTCTCGTCGACTCGCTCGAAACCGCCCTTCGTCTGGCCGATGGCCTTGTGGAAGTCTCTCGCGCGGACACCGCCGAAACTCAAATCTTCTCGGAGAAGTACGGCTGTCCGACCTGCGGCATTGCGCTCGCGGAGCTAGAGCCTCGCCAGTTCTCATTCAACTCGCCATTCGGGGCCTGCCCGGCGTGCAGTGGGCTCGGTACCAGACGTGAGGTCAGCGAGGAGCTCATTCTCGGTGACTCGAGCATCTCGCTATTGGAGGGCGTGATTCTGCCATGGGGCGAGCCCGATGGGTATCTGCGCAAAGTCATCCTGCCGGGGCTCGCCAAGCGCTTCAAGTTCGACCTGAACACCCCGTGGGGAAAGCTGCCGCCCTCGGTGCAGCACGTGTTGCTGCACGGGGCGCCGAGTGGTGACGCGACGAAGTGGGAAGGCATCATCGCGAATATCCAACGTCGCCATGATGAGACCGAATCGGACACGATCCGGATGGAGCTGGCGCAGTACATGGTTGGCGTTCCGTGTTCGGCGTGCGCTGGTCGCCGACTCAAGCCAGAGTCGCTCGCCGTGACCATCGCCGATCGCAATATTGGCGAAGTCACGGAGTTTTCAGTCGCCGATGCCGATCGGTTCTTCGACACGCTGACGCTCAGGCAATCGGAGATCGCGGGGCCGATTCTCAAGGAGATTCGCGAGCGCCTGCGGTTCTTGGTTGATGTCGGCCTGGATTATCTCACGTTGAATCGCTCCGCCGAATCCCTGTCCGGTGGCGAGGCACAGCGCATTCGCCTCGCGACGCAGATCGGTTCGCGGCTGGTGGGTGTGCTCTATATCCTCGACGAGCCGTCGATCGGCCTGCACCAACGCGACAACGCCCGTCTGCTCGCGACGCTGGCGCGACTCCGCGATCTCGGCAACTCGGTGATCGTCGTCGAGCACGACGAAGAGACGATGCGCGCCGCGGACTATCTGCTGGACCTGGGCCCAGGCGCCGGGAAGCACGGCGGACTCGTGGTCGCCGAGGGCTCGATCGCGGATATCATGAACAACCCGGATTCACTCACGGGAAAGTATCTGTCCGGCATAGTATCGATTCCCGTGCCGACCGTTCGGCGCCAGTTCGATACAGCGCGCGTGCTCCGGATCGCCGGCGCCCGCGAGCACAACCTTCGCGACATCACGGTCGACATCCCCCTCGGCTGCTTCGTCGCCGTCACGGGCGTCTCGGGTTCGGGCAAGTCGACACTGGTCGAGGATATTCTGCATCGCTCGCTGGCCCGGCATTTCTATCGCGCCCGCGTGATCCCCGGCGCATATGATCGTATCACGGGGCTCGAGCATCTCGACAAAGTGATCGACATCGATCAGAGCCCAATCGGCCGAACGCCGCGCTCGAACCCAGCGACCTACACCGGACTGTTCACACCAATCCGCGAGCTCTTCGCCGAGATGCCGGAGGCGAAGATTCGTGGCTACGGCCCGGGTCGATTTTCATTCAATGTGAAGGGTGGCCGTTGCGAAGCGTGTCAGGGCGACGGTCTCGTGAAGATCGAAATGCATTTCTTGCCGGATGTGTTCGTCCCGTGCGAAGTGTGCAAGGGCAAGCGCTTCAATCGCGAGACGATGGAGGTACGATTCCGCGGCGCGAGCATCGCCGATGTGCTCGACATGACGGTCGAAGACGCCTGCGAGTTCTTCGCGAATCAACCGCGCATCGCGCAAAAGTTGGAAACCCTGCGCGACGTCGGTCTCGGCTACCTGCACTTGGGCCAGAGCGCGACGACGCTTTCCGGTGGCGAAGCCCAGCGCGTCAAACTCGCCACCGAGCTCTCCAAGCGCGACACGGGTCGCACGTTCTATATCCTCGATGAGCCAACGACGGGATTGCATTTCGAGGACGTGCGACTGTTGCTCGATGTCCTGCATCGCCTGGTCGATCGGGGCAACACGGTCCTCGTGATCGAGCACAATCTGGACGTCATCAAGACGGCCGACTGGATCATTGACCTCGGGCCCGAAGGGGGATCGCGCGGTGGCGCGGTCATCGCGACGGGCACACCCGAGGAGGTCGCGGCGACGGCCGCGTCCTACACGGGCCAGTACTTGCGGCCGTTGTTGGACCGCATACCGGTCGGCGCCGTCAACGGAGCATGGCAACGCCGAGCAGGATAGCGCCGACGCCGGCCCACTGGCGCCGCGTCAGCCGCTCGTCGAGCACGACGCGCGCGAGCACCACGGTGACGCCGCTGGCCAGCGATGAGAGCACCGTGACGATGGCGATGTGACCCGTGCGGAGTCCGGTCGAGTACGCGATGTAGCCGAGCACACCACAGGTGCCATGGACGAGCAACAGCGCGCGCAGCGTCGGAGCCGGGAGTGCCAGGCTGTGGCCGCGTGATAGCGCGATGGCGCCGGCGGCGAGCGCGCCGGCTCCGTAATAGATCCAAACGGGGAGCGCCCACCCGAGCTTCGGCACGGCGAACGCGCCGATGAGCCAGAAGCCGACGCCGAACGCCACGGCGGAGTAGATCGCGGGCCCAAGTCCCGGCATTGCCGATGCCGGCGCCGCGCCGTTCACGCGTTCGGGCGTGGACGTGCAGGCGACGCCGAGGATGGTGACCATGAGTCCGCCGATGGCGACGGCACCGAGGACTTCGCCGGTGGCAACCGACAGGATCATCGTGACCGCGCCGTAGCTCGCCGAGATCGGAGCGACGATCGAGACGACGCCGACGGTGATCGCGCGATAGAGACAGAGCGTGCCACTCAGCACGATGGCCGATCCAAGGAGCGCCGCGGCCCACGCCGACCACGGAGCAGTCACCGCAAATCCGCCCGGACTGGCAATGAGCCACACACTGATGAGAACGAAGGCGGTCGTCTGCGTGAAGAAGACCGTTCGCAGGACCCCGACCCCGCGCCCGGTGAACCGGGCCAGGAGGTCAGCCGCACCCCATGCGCACGCGGCGAGCAGCCCGAGTATTACACCAGTATATGACCCCATACCGGTAATATACATAATACTGGTGTTATATTGATAGGGTGTTCGAGTACATCAGCGGCGACATGGCCGCCGACCTCGTCAACGCCGGCGAGCGCCTCAGTGATTATGGCCAGCTCCTCGAATGGGCCCAAGGGGCTGGGGCTACTTCAGCCGCAGCTGCTGAGCGTTTGAAGATGGTGGCCCGGGCGAAGCCCGCAGAAGCGGCCGCCGCACTCCGAGCCGCGCATCGGCTTCGGGACATCATTCACGACGTATATGCCGCGGTGATCGCCGGCCGCTCGCCCGACCTCGCCGCTCTCAACGGCGAGCTCTCGCGGGTGCTCCCGCGACGGCAGTTGGAGGGCAACCATTGGATATGGCTCGGCGCGGACCGCGATCTCGAATCGCCGTTGTGGCCCGTCGTCCTCGCGGCGGCGACGCTTCTCACGTCTCCGGATGCCGCCCGACTCCGGATCTGCGCCCAGCAGGACTGTGGGTGGATGTTTGTCGATCGGAGCCGCAACGGATTCCGGCGATGGTGCTCGATGGCCGACTGCGGGACCCGCGAGAAGTCGAGGCGTCGCGCGGCAAAACAAAGCGCAAGCGTTGCTCGTAGAGCCCCGTAACGTCTATTATCGTCTATGGTCACCCGCGAAGACATTGAGAGCTTTCTCGACCGCCTGAGCGCCGAAGGGGCGAGCTACAGCGAGGTCGAACCGGGGCTCTGGATCGTTAAACCCAATGGCGCCCTCGATTTGGACGTCGTGGTCCACTACTCGCCGCCGGTAGTCGTCTTACGTGTGAAGGTGATGAACCTCCCGCGCGACGAGTCGGCGTCGGGACACCTGGCCAGGCGCTTACTACAGTTGAATGCAACCGATCTCGTCCACGGCTCGTACGGTATAGAACGGGAAAATGTCGTGCTCACCGAGGCGCTGGAGCTCGGCTCTTTGGACTTCGACGAGTTTCTCGCGGCGTACGAGGGTATGACGCTGGCGCTCGGTGCTCATTTGAAAGAGCTCGGCGCCTACCGCGACGGGCGCTGACCTCAGGACGCATCCATGGGCCTTTTTGATCGCTTATCAACGCTGCTCAAATCGAACATCAATGATCTCATCTCCTCGGCGGAAAACCCCGAGAAGATGCTCAACCAGATCATTGTCGACATGCGGTCGCAACTCGTCAAAGCGAAGCAGCAAGTCGCGACCGCGATCGCCGACGAGAAGCGCCTGCATGACCAGGCCGACACCGAATTCCGGCAGGCCGAGGATTGGGAGAAACGGGCCGTGCTCGCCGTGCGCGAGTCGCGCGATGACCTGGCCAAGCAGGCTTTGGTTCGCCAGTCCGAGCATCTGCAGCACGGGCAGGTCCTCCAGCAGACGTGGGAGTCCCACCGGCTGGAGACCGAGAAGCTCAAGAACTCGCTGCGCGATCTGAACGACAAGATCGAAGAGGCGAAGCGCAAAAAGAATTTGCTCATCGCGCGTCAGCGCCGGGCCCAGGCTCAAAAGCGCATTGCCGAGACGATGTCCGCGCTGTCCGAGAAGTCGGCCTTCGAGGCGTTCGCCCGGATGGAAGAGCGCATTGAGCAGAGCGAGCGCCAGATCAAGGCGTCGACCGAAATCGACGAGGAGTTCACTGGCGATCGCCTGGCGAAGGACTTCAAGCAGCTCGAGGTCTCGGCCACGGCATCCAACGCCGACTCTCAGCTCCTGGCGCTCAAGCAGAAAATGGGAATGCTCGGTTCCGGTGCCGCGCCCGACAACCGGCAGCTCGGCGCCGGTGAGGTCGCGCACGAAGAGATCGTGCATGATGCCGAGGTCGAGACACCGGACCCTAAGAAACCGGCTTGAATACAGCGACCGCTGCGCGGTCGACTGCTCAAGCCGCGCCCCGACTGCTTCACGCTCCGTACCCCGGTTCAGACGCCGATGACAATGGCAGGGAGCCGGTGTGACCACTGACGGACGCCATACCGTGAGCGCGGCAGCCACGCAGAAGCCAGTCCGGATCGCGCCGATCCTGACGGCCGTGGTCCTCACGGGCCTGCTGCTCTGGATGTTCCTCAAAACATCCGATGTCTTCCTGCTGCTCTTCCTCGCGACGCTGTTAGCGCTCTACCTCGGCGCCGTCGCCGATTTCATCGCGCGCCGCACGCAGCTCCCCCGCCCGATGGCATTCGGGCTCGGCGTAGTGCTCACGCTGTCGGTTGGCGCAGGCATCGTCGGCCTGCTCGTACCGCCAGTCGTGCAGCAGTCGCAAGAGCTCTTCGGTCTCGTTCCATCGACCGTGAGCGCCTTGCAACGCGAGATCGCGACCCTCTCCGCGAAATTCCCAGGGCTGGCCAAGCAAATCGGCCCCATTCAGGACCAGGTCCTGAATAACCTACCGGGCCAGATCTCGGCCGTCGTCGGCGACGTCGTCCCTCGCGTCTTCTCGGTGCTGGAAGCGATCACTATCCTGTTCACCGTTCTCATCATGGGGATCTACCTGGCACTCGAGCCAGCGGTCTACCGCGAGTGGGTGATCGCGCTCTTCCCTCCGCTCCATCGCGACCTGGTCCGCGACATCCTGACCGACATGGGCTCCAAGCTGCGCGACTATATCGTCGCGCAGCTCCTGACCATGGTGATCCTCGGCGCCCTGACCGCCTTGGGCCTCTGGGCGATCCACGTCCCGTTCTGGCTGACGTTCGGTGTCCTGAGCGCGGTTGCCGCAATCATCCCGGTGTACGGTGTGCTCCTGTCGACGGCCGTTCCCGCGCTGTTCGTGATCAGCCAGCCGAACGGACTCGTTCGCGCGGCGCTCGTGCTCGGCCTCGGCGTCTTGATCCACGTCATCGAGGGCAACTTCGTCGCGCCGAACATCATGTCGAAGCGCGTCGATCTGCCGCCGGTCCTGACGATGTTGGCCGTGCTGATCTTCGGCGAGCTCCTCGGTCCGGTCGGTTTGCTCGTGTCCGTCCCATTGCTCGTCGTGATCATGGTGCTCGTCCACCGCTTGCTCGTCGCGCGGCTCTACGAGGGGCGCGGCTTCCGTCGCGCGCGCCGCGATGGTCCGATCACCGTGCGCGTACCGGCGGCCGAGGGTGGTGGCAGCGGTATTGCCGTCTCGGCGTATGATGGCATGCCGCTCGAACGTCATCGCGTTATCCGAGCGAGCGCGAGCCGGTCCCAGCTAGCGATCGATAGCGATGGCGCGCGTCGTGGCGTGATGACGGGCTTCGTCCCGCATCACGCCATTTTCGTCTCCGACCATTTCACAAGGAGACGTCATGAACAAACTCGCCCTCGCCCTCTGCTTGGCCACGAGTCTCGTCGTAGCGCCGGCCGCGCCGGCTCAATCGTGTCTCGTTTCATCGTTCAGTAGTTGTGGCGGGACATTCTCCGGCGCAGACTGGTTCTGGGTCGCGCTGCAGGACTACTGTGGGTGGACCCGGTTCATCCTGTGCGATTTCGGTTTCTAGCCGAGCGCGGCATCGCGGCGGCGCTGCTCGCGGCCGGCATTCTGTTGCCGGTAGCAGCGCTCGCCCGCCGGCGCACCGGTCCGCCGACCGCGCTCCTGTTCGTGAGCCGCGGGTGCGCTCGCTGTCTGGCCGCGGCCGCGCAGTTCGACTCGATGACGACGCGGCGCGGCGTCCGTGCGGTTCTCGTCGTCGACTCCGGGAGTTGGGCCACGGTCGCGCCGCACGTGCTGCTGACCCGCGACTCGGGGCACGCTCTCGCGCGCGCACTGTCCATTCGCGCGGTCCCCGCGTTGGTCTCGATCACCGCGGTCGTGCGCTACGACTTCGACCGATGACGCGCATCCTCTCGCTCCGTGCCATCCGGAAATCGTACCGGAGCGGCATACCAGGCTGCTCGGCCGCCGTGCGCGTGCTGCGCCGCGTCGATCTCGACGTCGTGCCCGGCGAAGTCGTCGGGATCGTCGGCGGGCCGGGCTCGGGGAAGTCGACGTTGCTGCTCTGTGCCGCGGGCCTGCTCCGTCCCGATGCCGGCACGGTCGAACGTCCGCGGGACGGGACGTACGTCTCGGCGCTTCCGCCGGCCTATCACTGGATGGCGGTGCTCGACATGGTCGCCCTCTTGACGCGCTTGCCACGCCCCACGGCGATTCGCGAGTCGCTGGATCGCGTCGGGCTCGGCGGTGATCTCGCTCGTCCGGTCGGCACACTGTCGAGCGACGCGCTGGCGCGACTCCATGTCGCGTTTCTCCTCGTTACCATGCCGGTGCTCGCCCTCATCGATGGACCGATCTCGGCGCTCATCGGGTTGCTGCCGCCTGCTGGTGTCACGGTCATGGTCGCGGCGCGGGACGCCCGCGCGGTCGAGTCGCTCGCGACACGCGTGGTTGTGCTCGCCGACGGCATGGCGCGCGGGGCGGTGCGCAGGTGATATGGCTGGCGCTCGTTGCGCATGCAGGATCTGGCTTCGCCCTGCTCGTCACGCTTTCGGCACGGCTGCAGCCAGCGTTGCTTGCCACCGCTCACCCTGGCCATTCGCTGGCGCTCGAGCCGGGACTTCGCATGCTACTCATCGCCTATGCGTCGACGCCTCGGTTGACGGCCATCCCCATGGCGGCGGTTGCCTGGCTGCGCGCTGGCCGAATGGGTCGTGAGCGCACCGAGTTTCGCCGATGGTTTGGCGCCGGGTTCGTGGTCCTCGCCGCCGAGTCGGTGCTCCGGGCATTGGCGGCGCTGGGCGTCCACGACGCGATGACGCCGGCAACATGGGCGGCGAAGCTCCGGCCGCCGTTACCGATTGTTTCGGCAGCGGTCACGATGATCGTCGCCGGCATGTGTTGGGCACTGGCGTTGAGAGAAGCGACGGCGGCTCGGCGCGGGTCTGCCGACGGACCGGACGTGTGGGACACCCAAGACGCGGCCGCCGCGATGTGGTGGACGGGCGCGATCGCCATTGCCGCGTCACACCTCGTCGCGCCGCTCGCTGTCGCGTTCGTTCTGCGCCTCGGTTAGCTTGTGACGCTCCGATGCCGTCTGCGCCACCCTTCCTTCTGTACGACACGATGTTGCGCAGGGTCGAGCCGTTCGCTCCGGCGGACGGGAAGACCGTGCGCCTCTATACGTGCGGCCCCACGGTCTACAACTTCGCGCACATCGGAAATTTTCGGACGTTCTTGTTCGAGGATCTCCTGCGTCGGGCGTTCGAACTGCGCGGTTGGGATGTCGATCAGGCGATGAACCTGACGGATGTCGAGGACAAGATCATCGCCAAGGCCGTGAAGGAGCGAGTCACGATCGGCGACGTCACGGCGCCGATGATCGTGCAGTTCTTCAGGGACCTGGACTACCTCAAGATTCAGCACGCCGAGCACTATCCGCGGGCGACTGAGTACATCCCGCAGATGATCGCGCTGGTCCAGAAGCTCGAGGAGCGCGGCATTGCGTATCGCGCGGACGATGGCTCGGTGTACTTCGCGATCCAGCGGTTTCCGTCGTACGGCCGTCTCTCGCGACTCGACAAGCGCGAGCTCAAGCCCGGCGCTCGGGTGTCCAGTGACGACTACTCCAAGGAAAACGCCGACGATTTCGCCTTATGGAAGGCGGCCAAGCCCGAGGATGAGCAGACGGGCGCCGCATGGGATTCGCCCTGGGGGCGCGGGCGCCCGGGCTGGCATCTCGAGTGCTCGGCCATGGCGATGTCGATTCTGGGGCAGACGCTCGATCTCCATTGCGGAGGGATCGATCTCATCTTCCCGCATCACGAGGACGAGATCGCCCAGTCGGAGGGCGCGACCGGGGTGACCTTCGCCCGGCATTGGTGCCACGGCGAGTTTTTGCTGATGGAGGGGGCGAAGATGGCGAAACGGGTCGGCAACGTTGTCACCGTTGCCGACTTGCAAGCCGAAGGGATTCCGGCGGCGGCCGTGCGGCATTCTCATCTACAACACGCATTACCGGCAGGTGCTGAACCTGACGGACGAAGGTCTGGAGGCATCCAAGGCCGCCGTCATGCATTTGGCTGAGCTCGCTGAGCGTCTGGATTCGCCTATGCCAGGCAGCGGTACCCCGGCCATGGCGACCGCCGTCGCCGAGCTCGAACAGGGTATTAGAGAGGCGCTGTTCGACGACCTGAACGCTCCGCGTGCACTCGCTACGGTGTTCAACTTCGTTCGGGCGGCCAATGCCGACCTCGACCGTAAGGGCGGCGATGCTTCGGCTATCTCCCAGGCCCGCAACGGTCTCCAGTTCATCGAGACGACGCTCGGCATCGTCCCGCCCAAGCGCTTAATGGGTATCTACCCGCCGCAGCACGACGGCGCTGACGAGGTCACCCAGTGGGTGAACGCCCGGTTGGCGGAGCGAGCGGCCGCCAGAGTCGCCCGGGACTTCGCCAAGGCCGATGCCATACGGGATGAGCTCGCTACAAAGGGTGTCCAAATCAAAGACTCGGGCGTCGGGACGACGTGGAAGAAAGTCAGTTAGCGTAACCCTGTAACGATCGATCTCTTAACACGTTGACACTCGTTCACCAGTCGAGTATTGTACGGGCTCGCGCAAAATTGCTGTGCTGACGTAGCTCAATTGGCAGAGCAGCTGATTTGTAATCAGCAGGTTGCGAGTTCAAGTCTCGCCGTCAGCTCTCTGGAACACGTCAGTGCGGCTCTTTGCGTGGGTAAGTAGCTCACGGTGGGGTACCCAAGTGGCCAACGGGAGCAGACTGTAAATCTGCCGGCGTATGCCTTCGAAGGTTCGAATCCTTCCCCCACCATTCGCGGGGGACGCGGGAGTAGCTCAGTTGGTAGAGCGCAAGCCTTCCAAGCTTGATGTCGCGGGTTCGAGCCCCGTCTCCCGCTTGTCGAGGATGCAGGAGCTGGAGCTGATGTTGGGCACAAAGACACGCGAGACGCGCAGCACGAGGAGTCGAGCCAAGGCGAGACGACATCTAATAGGACAGAGCTACGCGAGAGTTTGCGTAGCAAACGCTCGCGTAGCTCAGTCGGTAGAGCGCACCCTTGGTAAGGGTGAGGTCATCGGTTCAATCCCGATCGCGAGCTTGGACGTAGGACACTTAACACTGGACGCAAATTAGTCATGGCAAAGGCAAAGTTTGAGCGGACGAAGCCGCACGTAAACGTGGGAACGATCGGGCACGTCGACCATGGAAAGACGACGTTGACCGCGGCGATAACGCTGGTCCAATCGGCAAAGGGATTGGCCCAGAAAGTTGCGTTTGATCAAATCGATAAGGCGCCGGAAGAGCGCGAGCGTGGAATCACGATCGCGACGGCGCATGTAGAGTATGAGAGCGACAAGCGGCACTATGCGCACGTCGACTGCCCAGGTCACGCCGATTACGTGAAGAACATGATCACGGGTGCTGCCCAGATGGACGGCGCCATTCTCGTGGTCAGCGCCGCTGACGGCCCGATGCCGCAGACGCGCGAGCACATCCTGCTCGCCCGTCAGGTCAACGTGCCGTTCATCGTCGTGTTCATGAACAAGGTCGATTCCGTCGACGATCCAGAGCTGCTGGATCTCGTCGAGCTCGAGGTCCGCGAGCTGTTGAGCGCGTACAACTTCCCAGGCGATGAGATCCCGGTGATCCGTGGCTCGGCGCTTAAGGCGCTCGAGAGCGGCGACCCGAAGTCGGAGTGGGGTGCCAAGATCGGCGAGCTGATGACCGCCTTGGATTCGTACATCCCGATTCCGAAGCGTGAAGTCGACAAGCCGTTCCTGATGCCGGTCGAAGACGTGTTCTCGATCACGGGCCGTGGCACAGTGGCCACCGGTCGTATCGAACGCGGCAAAGTCAAAGTCGGCGAAGAGCTCGCATTGATCGGATTCAACTCCGACAAGAAGACGGTCGTTACTGGCGTCGAGATGTTCAGAAAGCTGCTCGATGACGGCCAGGCTGGCGACAACGTCGGACTGCTTCTGCGTGGACTGGGCAAGGAAGATGTCGAGCGCGGGATGGTGCTGGCGAAGACGGGTTCGATCACGCCGCACACGCACTTCGATGCGGAAGTCTACGTGCTGACCAAGGAAGAGGGCGGGCGGCACACGCCGTTCTTCAAGGGCTATCGTCCGCAGTTTTATTTTAGAACAACGGATGTCACGGGAAGCGTTGAGCTCCCCGCGGGCACCGAGATGGTCATGCCGGGCGACAATATCCAGATGGCCATTGAGTTGATCACACCGATCGCCATGGACGAGGGTCTGCGGTTCGCCATTCGTGAGGGTGGCCGGACGGTCGGCGCCGGTGTCGTCACCAAAATCATCAAGTAAATCGCCATGCCTCGCGAGAAGATCATCCTAGCGTGCAACGAGTGCAAAAACCGCAACTACTTCACCACGAAGAACAAGCGCACGCATCCCGAGCGCGTCGAGTGGAAGAAGTATTGCCCGCGGTGCAACAAGCACCACGTGCATAAGGAAACCAAGTAGCATGGCCGTCGACGTGGCGCGAGCGGGTGAGGCCAAGGAAAGCTGGTTTGCGCGGGTCGGCGCGTTCGTGCATTCGATCCCGTCGACCTACCGGGCCATCGTCAACGAGATGCGCCGGGTGACCTGGCCCAGCGTTGAGGAGATTCGGCAGTTATCGGTGATGGTGGTGGTCTTGTCGCTCTTTATCGGCGCCGTGATCGCCGTGATGGACGTGACCTTTCAAGCGATCTTGGTGCGATGGATTCCGCAGCTGTTCGCACGTTGAGCATGGAGCATCGCTGGTACGCGATTCAGACGACCGCCGGACATGAGAACAAAGTCCGGTCGCTGATTCAGCGGAAGATCGAGATGGACCCGGCTGCCGCCGAGGTCCGCTCGATCCGCCAGGCGTTGGTCCCGACGCAGGAAGTCGTCGAGATCAAGAATGGCAAGAAAGTGAATGTGGAACGGAAGATGTACCCTGGGTATGTGCTCGTTGAGATGGTCATGAATCAGGAAACGATTCATACCATCAACGGCATCCAAGGGGTGATCAAGTTCGTCGGGCATGATCGGCTGCCGCAGCCGCTCCGGCCCGACGAGGTCAATCGGCTCCTCGGGATCGCGACTGATGCCGAGCCAGAGGAGCCGAAAGAAGAGATTCCGTTCCTGGTCGGTCAGGCGGTCGCTATCACCGAGGGGCCCTTCACCGATTTCAACGGGACTGTTGAAGAGGTCATGCCGGATAAGGGCAAGGTTCGCGTCTCGGTTTCGCTGTTCGGCCGACCGACTTCGGTGGAACTCGACTACTTGCAGTTAAAGGCATACTGAACGCAGGGCGCTTCGCGCCACCGCACAGGCGGCGAAGCGGGGCATGGTGTGGTTGGGTTTGGCGGGGTTTGGCAGCCGCGCACGAGCGTAGCGAAGTGCGCGCCGAGTAGGCCGTCGGAGACCACGCCGACGCGAAAAGAACAGTGGGAGTCGTAGGTACGACGCTAAGAGAGGGAGTCGAATGGCGAAAAAGGTTACGGGATTCGTGAAGCTCCAGATTCCTGCGGGGCGCGCGAATCCGGCACCCCCTGTCGGCACCGCACTGGGCCCACAGGGGATCAACATCATGGCGTTCGTGAAGGAGTTCAACGCACGCACGCAGGGCCAGGATACCATCCTGCCCGTCGAAGTCACGATCTTCAGTGACAAGTCGTTCACTTTTATCACCAAGACGCCGCCCGCGGCGGTCTTGCTGAAGAAAGAGGCGGGTGTCGAGAAGGGCTCGGGCACGCCGAACAAGCAAAAGGTGGGCTCAGTCACCAAGGCGCAGATCCGCAAGATCGCGGAGATCAAGCTGCCGGACCTGAATTGCGATTCGATCGAGTCGGCCGAAGCGATGGTGGCCGGCGCCGCGCGGTCGATGGGCATCGAGGTCAAGGGCTGATGAACACGCACGGGAAGAAGTACACGGACGCGGCAAAGCGGCTGCCGATCGGGGCGCCGCAGTCAGCGCACGCGGCTCTGGAGCTCGTCAAGCAGGCGGCCTTCGCCAAGTTCGACGAGACCGTCGAGGTCTCCGTCCATCTGGGCGTCGACCCGCGCCACGCCGACCAGCTCGTGCGCGGCACGGTCGTGCTGCCGGCGGGCACCGGTAAGTCGGTCCGCGTGCTCGTGATCGCGGTCGGCGACAAGGCCCGCGACGCGCAGGCGGCGGGAGCCGATTTTGTCGGCGCAGAGTACATCCAGAAGATCAAAGAGGGCTGGATGGACTTCGACGTGATGATCGCGACCCCGGACCAGATGGGTCAGGTGGGCCAACTCGGCCGCGTGCTCGGGCCCCGTGGTCTCATGCCGAATCCCAAGGCCGGCACGGTGACGCCCGACGTGGCGAGAGCCGTGCGCGACACGAAGGCCGGAAAGATCGAGTTCCGCGTCGATAAGGGCGGCAACCTGCACGCGCCGATCGGCAAGGTCTCGTTCGCGGTCGATGCACTGCAGACGAACTTCAACGCGCTGATGGAGACGGTGGTTCGCTCCAAGCCAGCCGCCGCGAAGGGCGTGTACATCAAGAACGTCGTGATCTCGAGCACCATGGGCCCGGGTATCACGATCGACATTACGCCCTATCGCTCATAGATATGAAAAAGACAGAGAAAGAAGCTCTGGTCTCAGAGCTCAAATCGAAGATGGTCGGGGCAAAAGCCCTGTACTACACTGACTTCACGGGCTTGAACGTGAAGCAGATGACGGATTTGCGGCGCCGGTTCCGGAAGGGCGGCGTCGAGTACGTCGTTATCAAGAATTCACTGGCGCTTCGCGCCGTGAATCAAAGCGGTCTCGTGGGTACCAAGCTCAAGGGCCCCACCGGCATTGTGATTGGGAAGGACCCGGTCACGGCTGCCAAAGTTTTGACCGATTTTGCTAAAGAATTCGAGAAACCCGGGGTCAAAGGCGGGTTGCTCGATGGCAAGGTGATCGACAAGGCGCAGATAACGAAACTCGCGACGATGCCGTCGCGGGAGCAGCTCCTCGCCAACCTCGGTGCCGCGCTCCAATCGCCGTTGGCCGGATTCGCCGGCGCGCTCAACGGTGTGCTGTCCACGTTCGCCGGCGCGCTCGAGGCGTTGCGCGCCCAGCGCGAAGGGTGACCCTCCCCGTACTATATTTAGAGAGACGAGACAATGGCTAACGCAACGCAGCTCAGCAGTGACGATATCCTCGAAGCAATCGGCAACATGTCGGTCTTCGAGCTTTCCGAGCTGATCGACAAGTTCAAGAGCAAGTTCAACGTGACCATCGCCGCCGCACCAGTCGGTGGCGCAGCGCCGGCAGCTGGCGGCGCCGGCGGTGGCGCCGCAGCAGCGGCGCCCGTCGAGGAGCAGACCGAGTTCGCGGTCACGCTCAAGGAAGCGGGTGCGAAGAAGATTCAGGTCATCAAGGTCGTGCGCGAAGTCACGTCGCTCGGCCTGAAGGAAGCAAAAGACCTGGTCGACGGCGCACCGCAGGTCGTGAAAGCTGGCGTCTCAAAGGACGAGGCGGCACTGATCAAGGCCAAGTTGGAGGAACAGGGCGCGACGGTCGAGGTGAAGTAACTGAAGACTGGCGACGGGCCGACGCACGGCCCAAAAGTCGAACTGGAGGGGGAAGTACGTCGTTCCAGCACCCGTTGGAACGGCCGATCTTCCGTCTCCCGTCCGACGTCCGCATTACACGGGGACCAAGCCTGACATGATGAAGCAGATTTCTTTTGGCAAACTCGCCGGGGGGATGCAAATGCCGCACCTCCTCGACATCCAGACACGGGCCTTCGAGGCCCTGCTGCAGCTCAATGCGGCGAGCCAAGACCGCGAAGATATAGGACTCGAGCGAGTCTTCAAGGACCTCTTTCCCATCACGGATGTCCACGAGAATTTCTCGCTGGAGTTCGTGAAGTACTCGCTCGGTGAGCCGAAGTACTCCGTCGAGGAGTGCATCGAGCGCGACATGACGTACTCCGCCCCGTTGAAGGCCACTTTGCAATTGGTCATCAACGAAGAGGTGAACGGGGTTAAACGTCCTCGAAATATTATTGAAAAAGAGGTGTATCTCGGTGAGCTACCGCTGCTCACGAACCTCGGCACGTTTGTTATCAACGGCGCCGAGCGAGTCGTGGTCAGCCAGTTGCACCGTTCGCCGGGCGCGGTCTTCGAAGAGTCGACGCACCCGAACGGTCAGCGGCTCATCTCGGCCCGGATCATTCCATTCCGCGGCTCGTGGGTCGAGTTCACCGTGGACATTCACGATGTGATTTACGTTCACATCGATAAGAAGAAGAAATTCCCCGCGACGGCCCTGCTCCGTGCATTCGGATACGGGTCGGACGCTGATCTCTATAATCTGTTCTTTGGCGTTCGCGACTTGGACCTCACGAAGGTCCGCGCGAACCGTCAAGAGTTGCGTGAGCTGGCCGGCGCGATCGTCGCCGAAGAAGTCGTGCTGCCAGGAAAAGAACACGACCCCGAAGCGCCGAAGCCCAAGACCAAGAAGGCCAAGGCCGAGCAGGCCGCGGCCGAGGCCGAGCGCACGATCCAGATCGGCACGGAGCTGACCGAGGAGCTCGTCGAGCGCCTGCGGGAGCTCAAGTACAAGAAGATCAAGGTCTTCGCATCGTACACGACGGTCGACATCCGCGATGAGCTGGATGCGATCGAGCGCGGCGAGCGCGAGGAGCCGCAGTCGTTGGCCCGCGACGTCATTGACCCGTCGACTGGCGAGGTCATCGCCGAGGCGCACGCGCAGCTCAACCAGACGCTGATCAAGCGCCTGCGGAAGGCTGACATCCTCAAGGTCCAGATCTTCGCCACCTCCGGTCGTGTGGAGTCGGCGCTGATCAAGAACACCCTGGGCAAGGACCCGACGCACTCCGAAGAGGAGGCGCTCCGCCAGATCTATTCGCTGTTGCGGCCGGGCGATGCCCCGAACCGCGAAACCGCGAAGCAGGCACTCGAGCGTCTGTTCTTCTCTCCGAAGCGCTACGATCTGGGTCGCGTGGGTCGTTATAAAATCAACCAGCGCTTGGGCCTCAGCCGCCCGGCGAACGAGACCGTGCTCACCCGCGATGACTTCGTCGCGATCGTGCGCTATCTCGTCGAGCTGCACGAGGGCCGTGGACACACGGACGATATCGACCATCTCGGCAACCGGCGCATTCGCTCGGTTGGTGAGTTGATCGCCAATCAATTCTCGGTCGGGTTGTCGCGTATGGCCCGACTCGTCAAAGAGCGCATGTCGATCAACACCGATCCAGAGAAGATCTCTCTGGACGACTTGGTCAATGCGCGCACCGTCTCGGCGGTCATTCAGGCATTTTTCGGGTCGTCTCAGTTGTCCCAGTTCATGGACCAGACGAACCCGCTCGCCGAGTTGACGCACAAGCGGCGTCTCTCTGCGCTGGGCCCTGGCGGTCTGACGAGAGAGCGCGCGGGTTTCGAAGTCCGCGACGTGCACTACTCGCAGTACGGCCGCATGTGCCCGATCGAGACGCCGGAAGGTCCGAACATTGGACTTATTACGTCGCTCGCCTGCTACGCGCAGGTGAACGATCTCGGGTTCATCGAGACGCCGTATCGCGTGGTCAAGAATGGAAAGGTGAGCAGTGAGCTCGCGTGGCTCGATGCGAACCGTGAAGAAGATGCGACGATCGCCCAGGCGAACACGAAGCTCAACCCGGACGGCACGTTCCTGGACGAGCTCGTGCTGTGCCGGCATCAGGGCGATGCGCCGCTCACGTCGCCGGACCGGATCGACTATATGGATGTCGCGCCGGAACAGCTGGTGTCGATCGCGGCCGCGTTGATTCCGTTCCTGGAGCACGACGACGCGAACCGCGCGCTCATGGGATCGAACATGCAGCGGCAGAGCGTGCCGTTGCTGAACCCCCGCACGCCGCTCGTCGGCACGGGGCTGGAAGAGAAAGTCGCCATCGACTCCGGCGCCGTCGTGGTGGCCAAGCGGGCGGGCCTCGTCACACGGGTGACCGCCGACGAGATCATCGTCGATGCCGGACAGGCCGAGGGTGCCGCTGCGGCGCGCGCGAGCGCGGCCGCCGGGTCGCCGCTGGGCCGACTCAATCAGAGCGACCGGTATCGGCTCAAGAAATACTGGAGAACGAACCAGGACACCGCCATCAACCAGCGTCCGCTGGTCAAGGCGGGACAGCGCGTGTCGGTGGGCAATGTGCTGGCCGACGGCGCCGCGACCGAGATGGGACAGCTCGCGCTCGGCGCGAACGTCACCGTCGCGTTCATGCCTTGGTACGGTCACAATTTTGAAGACGCCATTATTCTGTCCGAGCGCTTGGTGAAGGACAACGTCTACTCGTCGATTCATATCCAAGAGCTCGAGCTCCACGTTCGCGACACCAAGCGTGGGCAAGAGGAGATCACGCGCGAAATCCCGAACGTCGCCGAAGAGTCATTGGTCGACCTCGACGAGCGCGGGATCGTTCGCATTGGCGCGCATGTCAAGCCGGGCGATATCCTCGTCGGCAAAATCACGCCGAAGGGCGAAACCGAGCTCTCCCCCGAAGAGAAGCTGCTGACCGCGATCTTCGGTGAGAAGGCGAAAGATGTGAAAGATTCGAGCCTGAAAGTCCCACCGGGGATGGAGGGCGTAGTTATAAATGTGAAGATCTTCTCGCGTATCGAAGACCAAGTCGTGGAGAAGGATCGCGGCGAGAGAATCGGAGAGGTGAGAAGGTTGGAGGGTGAGGAAAAGATCAGAGTAAACGAAGCGCGCGACGCTGAGCTGGTCGAGTTGCTCGACGGGCAGAAAGTGGCGCTCGCCCTCAAGTCAGGCACGGTCGAAGAGGCGATCCCGCAGGGGACGAAGCTCGACCGCGAGTTCCTGCACAACCTCAAGATCGCCACGCTCGATCTCAAGACGTTCCGCGTCGAGAGCAAGCCGATCAACGAGCGCGTGCGGACCATCATCGATGCCGCCAACGATGAGAAGGCGAAGATCGAGGAGAAGGCCGAGGAGCGCATTGACCGCATTTTGCAGCCCGACGAATTGCCGCCGGGTGTTATACAACTCGTGAAAGTCTATCTGGCCGAGAAGCGCAAGATCTCAGTCGGCGATAAGATGGCCGGACGCCACGGGAACAAGGGCATTGTCGCCCGGATCGTCCCCGAGGAGGACATGCCGTTCCTCCCCGAGGGCCGTCCCGTCGACATTGTGCTGAACCCGCTCGGTGTACCGAGCCGTATGAACGTGGGCCAAATTCTCGAAACGCATTTGGGTTGGGCGGCCCGGTTGCTCGGTTTCTACGCCAAGACCCCGGTGTTCCAGGGTGCCAACGAGCGAGAGATCGGGTTGTTGCTCAAGCTGGCCGGACTCAAGTGGGCCCGTGAGGCGTTGCAATTGGTGACCCCGGCGCCGGCAATTGCCGATGCCGAGATCAAATCGATCCTCGACGATCTCAAGCCGGCGAATGCTGATGCGGCCGAGCGTGTCGAGCTGCTGGCCGATGCGACGCTCAATGATCTGGGTTCGCGCACGCGGTCCCAGGCCACCCGAGATGTGTATACGCGGCTACGGGATTTCTGCGTCGCGGCCGCCAGGGAGTTGGCCGAGCGCGAGAAGAAGGAGATGGAGCACCAGATCGCATTCCATCGGCTGCAGTTGGAAGTGGGAGGAGCAGCGGGTGCCGATGCCGAGAAGCTGATTCCGGGGCTCGAGAAGCTTCGGGATCGCGAGCCGGCCGACACGCTGGCGGCCGAGGAGCTGCCGGTGCTGGCAGCCATGCTCAAGAAGAAGAGTGACGCCGACGTGGACCTCGCGGTGTTAGAGCTGTTGCGGCTGTCGGGCATTACCGCCGGCGGCAAGGTCCGGTTGCGTGACGGGCGCACGGGCGAGACGTTCGCCAGCCCGGTCACGGTTGGGGAGATTTACATGCTGAAGTTGTCGCACCTCGTCGACGACAAGATTCACGCCCGGAGCATCGGACCCTACTCGCTCGTCACCCAGCAACCACTGGCCGGCAAGGCGCAGTTCGGCGGTCAGCGGTTCGGAGAGATGGAGGTGTGGGCGCTCGAGGCGTACGGCGCGGCACACACGCTTCAGGAGATTCTGACCGTCAAGTCCGACGACGTGAACGGACGCAGCCGCGTCTACGAAGCGATCGTCAAGGGCCAGAACCTTCCGGAGCCCGGCATTCCGGAATCGTTCAACGTGCTCGTCAAGGAGCTACAAGCCTTAGGAATCAAGGTGACGTTAGGCTCGACCGCCAATGGGTACGGCGGGGGGAACGGTGGGGGATTGCCAGGAGCAAGCAATGGCGGGACGGGAAACGGCAACGGGAGTGAGGGGTAACTCATGATCGATTTTCGCAGCGCGCGCGAGACCCGCGCGTCGGCGTTCGACTTCATTCAGGTCCGCATTGCCTCGCCAGAGGAGATTCGCGGCCCGAAGGATCCAAAGGAGCGCGAGCGGCTGGAGATGGCCGGCTTGCGCACGTGGTGGTCGTGGGGCGAAGTGCTCAAGCCCGAGACGATCAACTATCGCTCGTTCAAGCCCGAGAAAGACGGGTTGTTCTGCGAGCGCATCTTCGGGCCGGTGAAGGACTGGGAGTGCCACTGCGGCAAGTACAAGCGCATTCGCTATCGCGGCGTCATCTGCGATCGGTGCGGCGTCGAGGTGACGCTGTCCAAGGTCCGCCGCGAGCGCATGGGGCACATCGAGCTGGCCGTGCCCGTGGCGCACATCTGGTTCTTCAAGACCTTGCCCTCGCCGATGGGCAATCTCCTCGACATCACCCTGCGTGATCTCGAGAAGATCATCTATTACTCGAACTACGTCGTCATCGACGCGGGGAGCCAGGACGTTCGGTTCACGCAGCTGCTCGATGAAGACGAGTATCTCTCATTGCGCCAGAAGGCGCGGGACGAGGGCGATGCGGCCTTCATGGCCGACATTGGCGCGCCCGCGGTTCGCGAGTTGCTCCGCCGCCTCGACGTCGACAAGGTCGCCGGCGAGCTGCGCTCGTCGGTCGCGGTCGAGTCGTCGCAGCATCGCAAGAAGCAGATGCTCAAGCGGCTCAAGATCGTCGATGCGTTCATGAATTCCGGCGATGCCGGCGACGTGCGGAATAAGCCGGAGTGGATGATCCTGGACGTGATCCCGGTGATCCCGCCCGATCTCCGCCCGCTCGTTCCACTGGACGGCGGTCGGTTCGCGACCTCTGACCTGAACGACCTGTATCGCCGTGTTATTAATAGAAATAATCGGCTCCAAAAGCTGATCACTCATCGTGCCCCTGAAGTGATCCTGCGCAATGAGAAGCGCATGCTTCAGGAGGCTGTCGATGCGTTGTTCGACAACGGCCGTCGGTCAAAGGCGATTCGTGGTCGCGGCAAGCGTCCACTGAAGTCGCTGTCCGATATGCTCAAGGGCAAGCAGGGCCGGTTCCGTCAGAACCTGCTCGGCAAGCGCGTCGACTACTCGGGCCGTTCGGTCATTGTCGTGGGCCCGGAGCTCAAGCTGCACCAGTGCGGTCTGCCAAAGGCCATGGCGCTGGAGCTCTTCAAGCCGTTCATCATCCATAAGTTGGTTGAGAAGGGCATTGCCGAGACCGTCAAGCGCGCGAAGAAGATCGTCGAGCGCGAGTCGCCGGAAGTGTACGAGATCCTCGAAGAGATCATTCGGGATCACCCGGTGCTGCTCAATAGAGCCCCGACGCTGCATCGACTCGGCATTCAGGCATTCGAGCCGGTGCTGGTCGAAGGCAAGGCCATTCGTATTCACCCGCTCGTCTGCGCGGCATTCAACGCCGACTTCGACGGCGACCAAATGGCCGTGCACGTGCCGCTCTCGTTCGAGGCGCAGCTGGAGAGTCGTCTCCTGATGCTGTCGTCGAACAATATTTTGAAGCCGTCTGACGGCCGCCCGGTCGCGGAGCCCAGCCAGGACATTGTGCTCGGGTGCTATTTCGCGACGCGCGCGACACCGGACTTCGACACGGCAGTCAAGAACGCGAAGCGCTATTCCACGGCCGAAGAGGTCGAGATGGCGGTCGCGCTCGGCCACGTCGAGTATCAGTCGCCGGTGAAGTTCTTGGTCGACGAGCCAACCGGAAAACGCTGGGTCGACACGACCGTCGGTCGCGTGTTGTTCAACGCGATCGTCCCGAAGGAGATCGGGTTCCAGAACCGCGAGATGAAGAAGAAGGCCCTGGGCGAGCTCGTCTTCGAGTCCTATCGCCGCGGTGGCTTGGCTACGACCGTGGAATTCCTGGACCGCCTGAAAGACTTCGGATTCAGAAATGCCACGCGCGGTGGTGTCTCGATCGGTATCGAAGACCTCCACATTCCCGCCGAGAAGGAGACACTGCTCGGCGAGGCCGAGGCGCGCGTCGAGCGGTTCCAGCGCGCGTACCAGACGGGCAATATCACGAACGGCGAGCGCTACAATAAGGTGATCGACACCTGGACGCACGCCAACAACGACATTGCCGACGCCATGGTGAAGGCCATGCGCGAGTCGAAGCAGGGATTCAACCCCGTGTTCATGATGTTCGACTCGGGCTCGCGCGGCTCGCGTGACCAGATTCGTCAGCTGGCCGGTATGCGCGGTCTGATGGCGAAGCCGCAAAAGAAACTGACCGGTGGTATCGGTGAAATTATTGAGAGCCCGATCAAGTCGAATTTTAGAGAGGGTCTCTCGGTGTTGGAGTATTTCATTAGTACGCACGGCGCTCGTAAGGGCTTGGCTGACACCGCGCTCAAGACGGCGGATGCCGGTTACCTGACGCGTCGTCTCGTTGACGTGGCACAAGATGTCGTGATCACCGAAGACGATTGCGGCACGATCTTGGGCCTCGAAGTCGGCGCCTTGAAAGAAGGCGAAGACGTCATCGAGCCGCTCGGTGAGCGTATCGTCGGCAACGTCGCGGCCGAAGATGTCGAGGATCCGCACGAGATGGACGAGAGCGGCCGTCGTCGGTTGTTGATCGAAGCAGGCAAGTTGATCGACGAAGACACCGCGCGCGAAATCGAGGAGTCGGGCATCGAGACGGTGAAGATCCGCTCAGTGCTCACGTGCGAGGCCAAGCGTGGACTCTGCCGCATGTGCTATGGCCGTAATCTCGCCACGATGTCGATGGTCGACCTCGGCGAGGCGGTCGGTATCATCGCGGCGCAATCGATCGGCGAGCCGGGCACGCAGCTGACTCTCCGTACCTTCCATATCGGTGGTACAGCAGCCCGTATCGCCGAGCAGACGAGCCGGAAGTCGAAAGTCGCCGGAAAGATCGAGTTTGGCGATCGCCTGGTCGTTGTCACCGGTGGTGATGGCCAGAAAGTGGTCACGTCGTACGAAGGCGAGGTGCTCATTCGTGCCGCTGGAGATAGATCCGGTGGGTTGGGTGCCAGACTTCAAGTGCCACTCGGCGCCATCCTGATGGTAGCGGATGGCGAAGAGGTCAAGCGCGATCAGGTGATCTTCAGTTGGGACCCGTACTCGAACCCGATTATCGCGGACGTGTCCGGTACCATTCGATTTGTCGACCTGGTCGAGGACGAATCGGTGTCCGAGGAGCTCGATGAGCTCACCGGCCTCCGTCAGCGTGTTGTCATCGAAGACCGCGACAAGAAGCTGCACCCGCACATCGAGATCTGGGACGATTCCAACGACCGCAAGGTCCGCGACTTCGTGATCCCGGTGGGCGCGCAGTTGACGGTCGAGGATGGCGCGGAGATCTCGGCGGGCACGACGATCGCCAAGGTCAGCCGCGAGGCGTACAAGACCCGCGACATCACGGGCGGCCTGCCGCGCGTGGCGGAGCTGTTCGAGGCGCGCCGGCCGAAAGACCCGGCGACGATCTCGGAGATCGACGGCATCGTGCGGTTTGGCGAGATCAAGCGCGGCAAGCGCGAGATCTACGTGCACCCCTCGAAGACCGTGAACCACATGGTCGTCGTCGATGAATCACAAGAGGCGCAGCTCTACGAGGTGCCCGCAGGCAAGCACTTGCGTGTGCACGAGGGCGACCGCGTGCGCGCCGGTGACCGTCTCTCAGAGGGTCCTGTCAATCCGCATGATATCCTCCGGATCAAGGGTCCCCGCGCGGTCCAAGAGTATCTGCTCAACGAAGTGCAGGAGGTCTACCGCCTGCAGGGCGTGAAGATCAACGACAAGCACATTGGCGTGATCGTCCGCCAGATGTTGCAAAAAGTTCGCGTCATGGAGCCGGGCGAGACCGACTTCTTGGAAGGCGAGAACGTCGACAAGCAGACCTTCCGCGACGAGAACGAGAAGGGCAAGAAAAAGAAGCAGGCCCCAGCAACGTCCGAGCCGCTCCTGCTCGGCATCACGAAGGCCAGCCTCACGACGCAGTCCTTCGTCTCGGCCGCGTCGTTCCAAGAGACCACGCGCGTCCTCACGGATGCCGCGATCCGCGGCGCCCAGGACGATCTCCTGGGTCTCAAGGAGAACATTATTATCGGCCATTTGATCCCGGCCGGAACTGGGATGTATCGCTATCAAGACGTGGAGATCGAGGGCATGGAAGTGCCCCCGACTCCGCTCGCTACCGAAGATCCTCTCGGCATGGGCGCATCACCGTTCGCGCCATTGCCGACGCTCGCGGGCAGTATGGCCGGAGCGGATGACGAGTAGTCGTACCGTCTCTTCGACGGGCGCATGGGCAACGGCCCGGGGCTATCGCTCCGGGCCGTTGGTCGTAACATGGGTGTTGGCGATGGCGTTCGTCCTGGCGCACGTCGATCGAGGCTGGGGTCCGCCCGACGAGGGGCTGCTCGGCCAAACGGCCGAGCGGTTCCTCCACGGTGAGATCCCGCACCGGGATTTCGACGATCTCTATACCGGCGGGTTGACCGCCCTCCACGCGGCCGCGTTCGCGATCTTTGGCGTTCGCCTCGTGGTACTCCGGTGGGTGCTGGCCGGGGCAGTCGCCTGCTGGATCCCGATCGTCTACGCGCTCGCCCGACGCTTCGCCGCGCCGGTGACCGCGGCGAGCGTCACGCTGCTGGCGGTCGTGTGGAGCGTGCCCGCCTATCCGGCAGCGATGCCGTCGTGGTACAACCTGTTTTTCGCCAGCGCGGGTCTCCTGGCGCTCTTCCGCTTCGCCGAAACCAGGAGCCCGCGATCGATGTTCGGCGCGGGGCTCTTCGGCGGCCTTTCCATTCTGTTCAAGGTCGTTGGATTGTACTTCGTTGCCGCGGCCGGACTGGTCGCGGTATTTTCGGCTGTCGACCTGGCCTCTGACGAGGGGAATGTGCCGGCGGTCCCGGTCGGTGTCGTGCCGGCCGCCGTCCTCCTGCTGGCGGTGCTATGGCTGGTGCGTATCCGACCAGATGCCGGCACGCTGTTCTATTTCGTCGCCCCGGCTGTTGGCATCGCCGTCGCGCTGACGGCCACCGCTGCTCGGGCCAAGCGCGTCGATGGGCGCGAGGTGTGGACGCCGGTCGTGGCGCTGGGCGCCGGCGTCGTGGTCGGTGTCCTGGGCATTGTGATTTTTTATGCCCAACACCACGCGCTGGATGCGTTGGTCAGAGGCGCGCTGATCGGTCCGACCCGCCGTCTGGTGTTTGCATCGAGGGAGCCGCACCTGTACGCGGCGTTGGCGGCTCTGCCACTGGCCGCGGTCGCCGTCGCCAGCCCGCGCGTCCGTCGGCCAGCGACGGCACGAACCATCGCCCTGCTGATCGTCGCGGTGTTCGCTGTGCTGGTCGTCCTGAGCCGACGTACCGACAATCTGGGACAGTCCGCCGACAGCAACCTCGCGTACCGGCTGGTGCTGGACTCGGTTGCGCCAACCATTGTGCTCGTCACCCTGGCGTACGCCGTCGCGGTCGTTCGCCGCGCGGGGCCGTCGCTACCGCGCGAGCGACGGGTCGCCGCCTTCGCGGCTATCACGGTGGCCGCGTTGTGCTCCCTGATCGGGTTTCCGTACTACAACGATCTGTATTTCTACTACGTCGCCCCGCTCGTCCTGATCGCCGTGCTGGCGCTCCTGGCCGTGTGGGGACGCCCGATCTCGCCGTGGATCGCGTCGGCGACGCTCGGCATGTACCTCATATTTGGCGCCACCCGGGTCGCCGTCGGCGGGTCGTCGCGCCTGGCGTTCCCCCGTGGTGGCTTGCGTGTCTATCCGGCGGACAGCGCCGGGGCCGGGGCGTTCGTAGATACGGTACACCATCATGCGACCGGCGGCTATCTCTACGCCATGCTCGACGCGCCCGAAGCATACTTTATGACAGGGCTCGAGAACCCAACGCGGACCATGTACGAATTCTTCGACGATACCGCCGGTCACACCGACAGCGTCTTGCGCCAGATCACCGCGCATGACGTGCGCGTCGTGGTCACCGGTCACGGCGTCTTTTCCCCGCCGGAGCCCGCGTTGCTCGACTCGCTGCGCGCACGGTATCCCGACTCTGTCCACGTGTGGAGGTTCACCGTACGGTGGCGGCAATGACCGGGATCACCACGGAGCGCGATCAGCTGCTGGAGGCGGCGGTGGAGCTGCGGCGCCAGGTCGCATCGCGCATCCTCGGCCAGGACCCCGTGCTCGATGAAATTCTGATCGCGCTCATCGCCGGCGGCCATGCGCTGCTGGTCGGTGTGCCGGGCCTCGCCAAGACGCTCATGATCCGGTCGATCGCCGAGGCGACCCATCTCGACTTTCGTCGCATTCAGTTCACCCCTGACCTCGTGCCCTCCGACATCACCGGGACCGAGGTGATGGAAGAAGACCAGGCGAGCGGCCGTCGCACGTTCCGGTTCGTGCCTGGACCGGTCTTCGCCAACATCATTCTGGCCGACGAGATCAACCGCACGCCACCGCGCACGCAAGCCGCTCTGTTGGAAGCCATGCAAGAGGCGCGGGTCACCGCCTCCGGCGAGACACGCCCGCTCCCCTCACCGTTTTTTGTTTTGGCGACGCAGAATCCCATCGAGCAAGAGGGCACGTATCCGTTGCCCGAGGCCCAGCTCGATCGCTTCTTGTTCGATATCCGGGTCGGATATCCGGCCGAATCGGACGAATTGGCGATCTTGCGCTCGACCACCGGCGCTCCCTCTCCCCCCTTATCGCCGGTGCTGTCGGGCGAAGACGCCCTTGCCCTGCAAAGACTCGCCCGCGACATCCCGGCCGCCGAGCCGGCGCTTCGGTACGCGAACGCCCTGGTGCGCTCGACGCGCCCGGATGAGCCCAACGCACCGGCGATCGTCAAGCGCCATGTGCGCTGGGGCGCCGGACCGCGCGCGGGCCAAGCGCTCATCCTCGGTGCGAAAGCCCACGCGCTTATCCAGGGCCGATTTGCGGTGTCGCCCGGTGATATCCGGCGCGTCGCGCTGCCGGTGCTCCGGCACCGGATCTTGCCGACGTTCGCCGCCGAGGCCGAGGGCGTGACTTCCGAGCGCATCGTCGCCGAGTTGCTCGACACGATCAAACCGCCGTCGAGCGACGTGCGCGTATGACAGGCATGACATCAGACGCGACGTTGCTGGATGCGGTCCGTGGCGTCCGCTGGCCCGCGAGGCGGCGCGTGCCCGCCGCGGCGCACGGCGTGCATCGCTCGCGCCGTCGCGGGTCGGCCGCCGAATTTACCGAGTATCGGCCGTACGCCCAGGGCGATGATCCGCGGCGGATCGACTGGAAGCTGCTCGCGCGGAGCGACCGTGCGTTCGTTCGACTGAGCGACGATCACGCCTTGTTGCCCACGATCTTCGCGGTCGACACCTCGGCGTCGATGGCATTCCCGACGCAGACGCTGGCGAAGTGGCACCACGCGCGGCGAGTGGCACTGGCGCTCGCGTCGATCGCGCATGCGGCCGGCGATCCCGTGGGTCTCTTACTCGCGCCGGCGGCGCTCGCACTCCCGCCCCGTACGCGCCGTAGCATCGTCACCGAGCTCGCCGAAGCGCTGAGCGCCGTGGAGCCGAAGGGAGCGGTGTCGCTCGAGCGGCTGATCTCGGCTGCCGTGACGATCGCACGCGGAGCGCGCGTCGTATTGATCTCGGACTACCTGACGGACGCTGAGGATCTTGCCGCCACGTTGGCGGCGGCACGAGCGGTCGGCGGCGAGGTCCATGCGATCCACGTGGTGGCCGCCGAAGAGTTGGCGCCGCCGATGCGCGATGTGTCGGTCGAGGACCCCGAGGATCCGACAGTGCGCCGACCGCTGGTTGGCGCGGCCCGCGCGGCGTACGATCGCGAGTTCGCTGCGTGGCGAACCTCGATTGCCCGAGACTGGCGCGCGGCCAGCGCAACGTATGTCATGACGACGACCGACGAGCCGGCCGAGCATGCGGTGCGGCGGATCGTCGCCTCGCCCTAGTTACGGTTGCCGTGACACTCGCCGCGCCAGGCTTCCTCGCGGCGGCGTTTGCCGTTGCGGCCGCGGTGACGGCGCTCCACCTGCTGGTTCTCCGCCCTCCGCCGGCGTCGCGCTTGCCGACGGCTCGGTTTGTTCCGCCGGCGCCGTCCGTGGTCCGGCGCCGGGAGACGTGGCCACAGGATCGGCGGCTGCTCGCGCTCAGAATCGCGACGATTCTTCTTGCCGGCCTGGCGTTCGCCGGCCCCGCCTTGGGCGCCCGCCGCGTGCGCTCGGCGCGCATTGTGGCGATGGATCTCTCGGCGCCTTCGGCGCGCGACAGCGCGACTCGGTATCTCCGCGCATCCGACATCCTGATCGTCTTCGACACCACGGCGCGCGTGTTGCCGGCCGATTCTGTGAACTCAATCGGTCAGTTGAATGGAGTGAGCTCCCTCTCAGCGGCCCTCATCGCGGCCCGTCGCACGGCGGCGCATCTCAGCGCGGACTCGGTCGAGCTCGTGGTGATCTCCCCGTTCACCGAGTCTGAGCTCGACGCCGCAACGTCGGCAATCCGCGCCCAGTGGCCAGCGGCGATCCGGGTCGTTCGCGTGGCGGCATCGCCGGGGCCTACGCACCATGCGACCATCGGTTGGGCGTTACCGGTCGGCGCGGTCGATACCATTGGCGCTGTGGCGACGGACGCGATCGTCATCGTGGCCCCGTTCACGCGCGCACGTACGTATCAAGCCCTGGAAGGCGCTGTCATCGCGCGCTGGGTTGATGGCGTGCCGGCAGCGGTCGAACGCCCACTCGGCGATAGCTGCGAACGCGACATCGAGATCGGGATGCCCGCGGGCCGCGAGGCCGACCGGCTCCGCTCGGCGCTGACCGACCGGCCGTGCGGCGGATCGGTAGACACGGCTCCGATGCCGGATTCCGCCCTCCGTGAATTCGCCGGCTCCGGCGCCTCTGGCGCGACGTTCGAGCCCAGTCGGGATGGAGCCGGTGATCGCACGCTCATGTCGGTGCTCTTGGTGCTCGCCTGCGCGATGGCGATCGCCGAATGGGTCATCCGGCGATGACGCCCCTCATCGAGCCACGGACGGCGCTCGGCGAGACGCGCCAGGTTCGCGGGATCCTGTTCGCCACCGCGATGGTGACATCGCTCTTGTGGGGCTGCGTCGCGGCCGGCGTCACCATGACTGTCGGCGGCGCGGTCGGGCATGCGTCGCACTTGCCTGAAGCGTACTTCGAGGCGGTTCGTTTTGTGGCCGCCGTCATGGGACTTTCAGTCGCGACGATTCGCCTGTGGCGTCGGCGGTACGCGTACTCGATCCGGCAGGTTGCGCTCTGGATCGAGGAACGAGTCCCAAAGCTTCGCTACGCGCTCGTGACGCTGCTCGACCGCAATGGGCCGACCGACCAGACGGTACGCCAGCGGCTCGAGTCCATCGTCAATGCCGTCAACCTGCCGGAGGTCGCACTCCGCGTCGTGATTCCCGCCTACGTGCTGGTGTCGGTGACCGTGCTCGTGGTCGCGTTTCTCTTGGCGAAAGTGATGCCGCTGAGCGCGACGGGCGCGGATCGGGCGGCCGAGCCGTCAGCCGCGTCGGCGCGATCGACCGCCGGCGTGCGGCGGCTGGTCGGGCTGAGCGCGCACGTCGTTCCGCCCACCTACGCACACCAGCACCCGGTAGACCTTGCGGACCCGTCAACCATTGTGGCGCTCGTCGGGAGCACGATCACCATCCGCGGACCCGGTTCGCCGGACGGGCTGGTTGCACCGTTTGCCGTGCGGGCGTCCGCCGATGGCTGGGCGGTGGAGTTCCCCATGCCGCGACAGGCGTCGGCACTGCGGCTCGAGGACGGATCCAACAGCCGGATCGTCGCGCTGCTGCCACGCGTGGACGAACCGCCGGCCGTTGTCCTCGAGCTACCATCGGCCGACACCACGTACCGCACACCGCCCAAAGCCATCGTACTCTCGGCGCAGGCGACGGACGACATCGGGCTCGCCAATGGTTGGTTCGAGTGCATCATCAGCACCGGCCAATCAGAAGGCAATTTCAAGAGCATCACGGACACCATCGGCCACGTGCAATTCTCGGCCACTCGCTCGGGCTCGCTCCGCGCGACGTTCTCCGTGGCACTCGCACCGGGAAGTCAGCTGTCGATTCGTGCGCTCGCGCGTGATGGGAATACCGTCACCGGGCCGGGTGTTGGCTCATCCGATACGCGCACGATTCGCATCGCGCGCCCGGAGGAATACGACTCGCTCGCCATTGCCGCCGCCGCCCCCCCTATCCTCGACAAGGCGCTGATGAGTCAGCGCATGTTGGTCATGCAACTCGAAGCGCTCGTCGCGAAACGAAAGCGGCCGAAGTCGGAATCGCTCCGGCTCGCCGACGTCGAGCAGCAACTGGTGCAGGAGGTCGACGACATTCTGAATGGCGCACCGGCCGCGGGGGACTCCGGGGGCGAGCCGGGCGAGCGTGCGGACGTCGATGCATCGAAGGGCGCCGCGGGGTCGGCCACCGGCGGCCGCGAGCGCGGATACTTTCAGGTCGCGTACCAGGCGATGACCGACGCCGCGCGGTCGCTGGCCGTGGCGCTGCCTGACACCGCGCTGCCTCCCGCCCGCCGAGCCCTCTCGGCGCTGGACTCGGCGCGCGTCATGAACCGATTGTACCTCCGCGGCACGCCGCCGACGATCGTCGTCAACACCGCGCGCGTGCGTCTCGCGGGGCCGCCCGGCGGTCCGACATCGGACACCGCCGCGCCCGCTCACCGGACGCCCGGTCCGCGAGCGGACTCGCTCCGCGCGATGGTGTTGAGGTATATCGAGCAGCCGTCAGTGCGCTCCGATTCGCTGCTATTGTTGCAGGTCGGGACCGCGGCATCGGCGCCACTCGACACGGTCCTCGCCGCCGCGCTCGGAGACGCCGCCGCCGCCCGCAACGCGGTGCGTCTCCGGGAGGCGCTCTTACGCGTGCGCCGCGCGGCGGCGCCGCCGCCAAAGGTGACACCGGGGCTCGGCCCATGAGCGGCTTTGTCTTTGCGACGGGCCGCTACGAGTCCGGTGACTGGGACTCGGCGCCATTGGTCCCCGCGAACCTGATCGACTCGATCGCGCGATATACGTCGATCGAAATCGCGCCGAGCGGGGCGATTGTTCGGTTGTCGTCGGACAGCCTGTTCGATTATCCGTTGATCTATCTCACGGGTCATCTCCCGTTTCGCTTTACGACCGAGGAGCGGCGGCGGGTACGAGAGTTCATTGACCGTGGCGGGATGCTCTTCGTCGACGACCACAATCACGACGTCGGCGGCGTATTCCACCAGACGGCGACCGAGGAGATCGCCCGGTCGTGTGGCCCACTCGTCGACTTGCCGAACACGCACGACCTCTATCGCTCCTTCTTCGTGTTCGACCACGGGCCGCCAACGACGACGCAAGAGCTGAACGGCTGGGGCGACAATCTCGTGCACGCGCAGCTCCAAGCCGTGCTCGGCCCCGGCAACCGCATTCGCGTGCTGTATTCCAGCAAGGACTACAGCTCGGAATGGGGGTATCACCCGGAAAGCAAGCGCCAGCGGTCAGTCGACGACACACGCTTCGGCGTGAATATCATCGTGTATGCGCTCAGTCGTTGACGTGCGCCCACTCGTTGAACGCACCGCCCGCCTCGTCGCGATCGTCGCGCTGGGCGCTTCGGCGTGGGCGATCGGGCGCCGGACGTCCGTCGAAACGCCCGCGCGCCGTGCATTGACCGACTGGACGACGCGGTCCGTGCGCCTCACGCTCGACAGCACGCCGTCGCCAGTTGTCCGCGACTGGCTCGCGGCGCTGCGCCGGAACGGCGTCAGCGTCGCCTGGTCGTGGCAGCGAACCTCGCCGACACCACTCGCGGTCGCCGCGGCGCCGCTCGCCGACCCGGCCGGCGCCACCCGCGTTGCGGTCGCAGCCCCGACCGGGGTATCGGTGACGCTCGCCGATCGCCTGGGGCCGATCGACACGGGCCGAGCGGCATTCTGGCGGTCTCACGGTCACGGCGCCGATTGCGCTGGAGTCGATCACTGCGTCGGGCGCGCGAGCCGTGATCACCGACTCTCTGATCCTTCGGCCGCTGTTGGTCCTCGGCACGGTCAGCTGGGAGACGAAGTTCGTCGTCCGCTCGCTCGAAGAACGCGGCTGGACGGTCGACACTCGACTCGTGCTCGGCCCCCATCACGCTGTCACCCAGGGGCGAGAGTCACCGCTCGACACAGCCCATTATGCCGCGGTGCTGGCCATCGACAGTGGCGCGCGTAGTGCCGCCACGGCCATTGAACGCTATGCCATGCAGGGTGGCGGGGTGATCGTCGCCGGCTCGGCTCGCCGGGTACTCGGCGCCATTGCGCGGGCCAGCAATGTCGTACAGTTCGGCGACGACACGACCTGGCGTCTACGGATGGACAGCACCCATGGTCCAGCGGCGCACAGGGACTTGTGGGCGGGTCTCGTCGCGGCGGTGGCGTATGCCCCGAGAGCTCGGGCGGTGGCGCATGTCGACGACGACCCGGCGCCGGTCGCGTCGACCATTGCCCGGCTCGGACCGCCGACGCCCGTGGAGCGCGGAGGGCTCAGCTGGCCGGACCCCTGGGTGTGGTTTGGGGTGCTGGCCTTGGGGCTGCTCGTCGACTGGACCTCGCGCCGGTTGCGTGGAGCGCCCTGAACCCTATAAATTCTTCAGTCTGTGCCGACTATCAATCAACTTGTCCGGCAAAGCCGGAGAGATGTTTTAAAGAAAGAGAAAGCGCCTGCGCTCAAGTCGAATCCTCAGAAGCGGGGCGTTTGCACGCGCGTCTACACGACGACTCCGAAGAAGCCGAATTCGGCGCTGCGTAAGGTCGCGCGCGTTCGGCTGACGAACGGCTTCGAGGTGACGGCCTATATCCCGGGCGAGGGCCACAACCTGCAAGAGCACTCCATTGTGCTCATTCGCGGTGGCCGTGTGAAGGATCTGCCGGGTGTTCGCTATCACATCGTGCGCGGCAGCTTGGATGCCTCCGGCGTCAACGGCCGCAATCAGAGCCGCTCCAAGTACGGCACGAAGAAGCCGAAGGCCGGCGGCTCGGGGGGCAAGAAGTGAGTCGTCGTAAGAAATCAGTGCGGCGTCCGATCCTGCCGGACGCGCGGTACGATAGCCAGACCGTGTCCAAGTTCATCAACGCGATGATGCTCGAGGGCAAGAAGTCGACGGCCGAGCGGATCTTCTACGGCGCGATGGACCTCGTGGAGTCGCGGACGAACCAGCCTGGCGTCAACGTCTTCAAGCAGGCCCTCTCGAACTTGAAGCCCGTCGTCGAGGTCAAGAGCCGGCGTGTTGGCGGCGCGACCTACCAGGTCCCCGTCGAGGTCCGGCCGGATCGGCGGACGGCGTTGGCTATGCGGTGGCTCATCACCTTCTCTCGCGATCGGTCGGAGAAGTCCATGCCCGAGAAGCTTGCGGCCGAGGTTATTGCCGCCGCCAAGGGTGAGGGCAACGCGATCAAGAAGAAGGAAGACACGCACCGAATGGCTGAGGCGAACAAAGCCTTCGCTCACTATCGCTGGTAACTGGTTCTGATTTGACAAGTCGTTGTCAGACTTGTAGCTTATAAGGCTGGAGCAAAACTAAACGTCGGGAGCTTTTCCCCGGCGCGCCTTGGGTCCCCACCCGCGCACCAGTGGCGAGTGCACCCGGCGGCAGCGGATGGATACCGGTCCCGCAAGGGATGCCAGGTCCACCCGCGTTTTTGCTGAACCCCGTGCGGCGCAAGCCGAACGGGCTCGTTGGCCTCGCGGCGTCAGCCGCGTGATCAACAATCACTTCGGGATTTTCCTAATGGGACGCACGACACCGCTCGATCGATATCGCAACATCGGCATCATGGCCCACATCGATGCCGGGAAAACGACTACGACCGAGCGCATTTTGTACTATACCGGACGGTCCTACAAGATCGGCGAGGTGCATGAAGGCACCGCCGTCATGGACTGGATGGAACAGGAGCAGGAGCGCGGCATCACGATCACGTCTGCCGCGACGACTGCGTTCTGGACGCGCCACGGGATCGAGCACCGGATCAACATCATCGACACACCGGGCCACGTCGACTTCACCGTTGAAGTCGAGCGGTCGCTGCGCGTGCTCGATGGTGCGGTCACGCTCCTCGACTCGGTCGCCGGCGTCGAGCCGCAGACCGAGACCGTGTGGCGCCAGGCCGATCGCTATGGCGTACCGCGCATCATCTTCGCCAACAAGATGGACCGCGTCGGCGCGGACTTCGATCGCTGCTTGGCGATGATCCGCGATCGCCTGACGAAGGGCGCTTATCCCATCCAGCTCCCGGTTGGATCGGGTGAGCTATTCACGGGCCATATCGACATCCTGCGCCGCATCCAGGTCGTGTTCGACGACGAGAGCCTCGGCAAGACGTTCGCCGAGTGTCCGGTACCCGAGGCCTACACTGAGCGGATGGAGCAGGCGCGCCACGAGGTGATCGAGGCGGCCGTCGAGCACGACGAGACGTTACTCGAGAAGTATCTTGGTGGCGCCGAGCTCACGGTCGAGGAGATTCAGCACGCGATCCGGACGGCGACGGTCGGCGGCTTTATCGTGCCCGTGCTCTGCGGCGCGGCGTTCAAGAACAAGGGCGTGCAGGCGTTGCTCGATGCGGTGATCGACTATCTGCCTTCGCCGTTGGACGTCGGGGCGATCATGGGGCATCTGCCGCACCACGACGAGACGGAAGCCGAGCGGCCCGTGGCCGACGATGCGCCGTTCGCCGGGCTGGCGTTCAAGATCGCGACCGACCCGTTCGTCGGGAAGCTCACGTTTTTTAGAGTGTACTCAGGCGTGCTGAGCTCAGGCTCCTACGTCTACAATTCAACAAAGGGCAAGCGCGAGCGTATCGGTCGACTGCTCCAAATGCACGCCAACAAGCGTGATGAGATCGAGGAGGTGCGCGCCGGCGACATTGCGGCCGCGATCGGTCTCAAGGACACGCGGACGGGTGATACGCTCTGCGACGAGGACGACGCGATCATTCTCGAGGCCATGAAGTTTCCGGCCCCGGTTATCGACGTTGCCATCGAGCCCAAGACGAAGGCCGACCAGGACAAGCTCTCGATCGCCCTGGCGAAGCTCTCCGAGGAAGACCCGACGTTCCGGGTCCATACGGACCAGGAAACCGGTCAGACCATTATCTCGGGTATGGGCGAGTTGCATCTCGAGATCATCGTCGACCGCATGCAGCGCGAGTTCAAGGTCGACGCGAACATCGGTCGGCCCCAGGTCGCGTATCGGGAGACGATCCGGCGACGGGTCGACAAAGTCGAGGGCAAGTTCATCCGGCAGTCCGGCGGCAAGGGCCAGTACGGCCACGTGGTGATCAACATCATGCCGTCGGAGCAGGGGAAGGGGTTCATCTTCGAGGACAAGATCGTCGGCGGCGTCATCCCGCGTGAGTACATCAACCCCGTCGAGCAAGGCATTCGCGAGGCGCTGGAGAACGGCGTGCTCGCGGGCTACCCGATGGTCGACGTCACGGTCGAGCTGGTCTATGGCTCGTACCACGACGTCGACTCCAGCGAGATGGCGTTCAAGATCGCGGGATCGATGGCGGTCAAAGAGGCCGCCAAGCGAGCGCACCCCGTGTTGCTCGAGCCGATCATGACCGTCGAAGTCGTCTGCCCGAATGACTATATGGGTGACGTCCTCGGAGATTTATCAGCACGACGGGGCAAAATCGGCGGGATGATGCAGCGCGGTGAAGCGCAGGTGATCGCCGCGACGGTCCCGTTGTCGGAAATGTTCGGGTACTCCACGAAGCTCCGGTCGCAGTCGCAAGGCCGCGCCGTGTACTCGATGGAGTTCAATCACTATGAGGAAGTACCGAAGAGTAAGGCCGAAGAAATTATCTCCAAGGTGAAATCCTAATGGCCAAGGCGAAATTCGAGCGGACGAAGCCGCACGTGAACGTGGGCACCATCGGCCACGTCGACCACGGGAAGACCACGCTGACCGCAGCGATCACGTCCATTCAAGCCGCGCAAGGCTTGGCGAAAAAAGTGGCGTTCGATCAGATCGACAAGGCGCCGGAAGAGCGCGAGCGTGGCATCACGATCGCGACGGCGCACGTCGAGTACGAGTCGACGGCGCGCCACTACGCGCACGTCGACTGTCCGGGACACGCGGATTACGTGAAGAACATGATCACGGGTGCTGCCCAGATGGACGGCGCCATTCTCGTGGTCAGCGCGGCGGACGGCCCGATGCCCCAGACGCGCGAGCACATCCTGCTCGCCCGTCAGGTCAACGTGCCGTACATTGTCGTGTTCATGAACAAGGTCGACGCCGTCGACGATGCCGAGCTGCTGGATCTGGTCGAGCTCGAAGTCCGCGAGCTCCTCTCGGTCTACAAGTTCCCGGGCGATGAGATCCCGGTGATCCGTGGCTCGGCGCTCAAGGCGTTGGAGAGCGGTGACCCGAAGTCGGAGTGGGGCGCCAAGATCGGCGAGCTGATGGCCGCATTGGATTCGTACATCCCGATTCCGAAGCGCGACATCGACAAGCCGTTCCTGATGCCGGTCGAAGACGTGTTCTCGATCACCGGCCGTGGCACGGTGGCGACCGGTCGTATCGAGCGCGGCAAAGTCAAAGTCGGCGAAGAGCTCGCGTTGATCGGGTTCAACTCCGACAAGAAGACGGTCGTCACGGGCGTCGAGATGTTCCAGAAGACGCTCGACGAGGGTCAAGCCGGCGACAATGCCGGGTTGCTCCTGCGCGGCATTGCCAAGGAAGAAGTCGAGCGCGGCATGGTGTTGGCCAAGCCCGGCTCGATCACGCCGCACACGCATTTCAATGCCGAAGTCTACGTGCTGACCAAGGAAGAGGGCGGGCGGCACACGCCGTTCTTCAAGGGCTATCGTCCGCAGTTTTATTTTAGAACAACGGATGTCACGGGAAGCGTTGAGCTCCCCGCGGGCACCGAGATGGTCATGCCGGGCGACAATGTGCAGATGGTGATCGAGTTGATTACGCCGATCGCCATGGACGAGGGTCTGCGGTTCGCCATTCGTGAGGGTGGCCGGACGGTCGGCGCCGGTGTTGTCACCAAGATTCTCAAGTAGAGGCACGGGCAATGGCCGGTAGAATCCGTATCAGACTCAAGGCCTTCGATCACGCCGTGATCGATCAGGCTTCCGCCGACATCGTGCGCACCGCCGAGAAGACCGGCGCGCAGGTGTCCGGCCCGATCCCGTTGCCGACGAAGACGCAGCGGTGGACGGTGTTACGCTCGCCGCACGTGGACAAGAAGTCCCGCGAGCAGTTCGAGCTCAAGACGCACAAGCGCGTGATCGACATTCTCGATTCGCGCGCGCAGACGGTCGACGCGTTGACGAAGCTGGATCTTCCGGCTGGCGTCGACGTCGAGATCAAGGTCGAGTAAGCAATGATCGGCATTATTGGAAAGAAGGTCGGCATGACGCAGATCTTCACCGCGGAAGGACTCCAGATCCCGGTGACGGTCGTGGAAGCGGCGCCGAACCCCGTGCTCCAGGTCTCTGCTCCGGACGCGAAGCTGGCCCAAATCCAGTTGGGTTTCGGCGCGCAGCGCGTAGCGCGCGCGTCCAAGAAGGGTGAGCGCACGCCGCGGGGCCGCCGCGCGACGAAGGCCGCCATTGGTCATGCGGCCAAGGCGGGTCTCTCGGCGCCGCCGGCTGTCCTGCGCACGATCCGCTTGGATGATGGCCCGAAGTCGATCGAGATCCCGACGTTAAAAGTCGGCGATACGGTCGGCGTCGGCATCTTCGCCCCGGGCGATCAGGTCAAGGTCACGGGAACGTCGAAGGGTCGTGGTTTCCAGGGCGTTGTGAAGCGCCACAGCTTCCACGGTGGCCCGAACACCCACGGGAACACCAAGCATCGGAGACCAGGATCCATCGGTCCTGGTACCGACCCGTCGCGCGTCATCAAGGGCAAGCGCATGCCTGGCCACTTCGGGGCCGAGCAGCACACGCAAACGCATCTCCGGGTCGAGAAGGTCGACGCGGAGCGCAATCTTCTCTACATCCGCGGCGCAGTCGCCGGTCCCAAGAACGGGATCGTCATTGTCCGCAAGCAGGGCTAACGCCGTGGCTGAGACTGCACCGGTTTTCTCATCGTATGGAACCAAGCGTGACCCGGTCGCGCTGCCGGCCGAGCTGTTCGATGGCACGGTGAACATGCCCGTCATGCACCAGGCGGTGAAGGCGTATCTCGCAAATCAGCGCCAGGGGAATGCGGCCACGAAGACCCGAGGTTTAGTCGCGGGCGGCAATCAGAAGCCCTGGAAGCAGAAGGGCACGGGTCGCGCGCGTCAGGGTTCGATTCGCGCGCCGCAATGGGTTGGCGGTGGGACGGTCTTCGGTCCGACCCCGCGGAGCTACGCCGAGTATGTGCCGCGCCAGGTGCGCGCGCTCGCTCGGAAGAGTGCCTTCAACGCGAGAGCGAACGAAGGCGGCATCATCGTGATCGATGGCTTCTCGTATGACACGCCAAGCACGAGGCGCCTGGTGGCGCTCCTTACGTCGCTCGGCGTGGCGGACAAGAAAGTCTTGATCCTGACCGATGGGGTGAAGCACAACCTCTTCTTGTCGGGCCGCAACTTGCCGTCGGCGCACGTGATGCCGTATAGCGATGTCTCCACGTATCACCTGCTCTGGTCCGACGTGGTGCTGATCGAGTCGTCGGCCTTCGGTTTCACGATCGAGCCACTCGGCGAGACGCCCCCACCGCTCGAGCGGAAGACACCGGCCCGCTCGACGCCGGCGATCGCGAAGAAGTCCGCGAAGCCAGCCAAGTCGACGAAGACGACCAAAGCCGCGTCCAAGAAGGCGGCCGCCGAAAGCGATGCGCCAAAGGCGCCCGCCAAAAAGAAGGCTGCGGCGAAGAAGTCCGTGAAGAAGGGGTCGAGCGCGGCCCCGAAGGGGCAAGCGAAGTCTCAGAAGTCGCAGTCGAAGGCGTCCCCGAAGACCAGTGCCAAGAAGTCGGCGCCCAAGAAGGGCGGCGGCGGTAAGAGCCAGAGAGGGAGATAGCGAGATGCCCGCATTGCATCGCACGATCATCCGCCCGACTCGTGACCGAGCAGAGCTCGGCCGCTTATCAGGAGCGGGGCGAGTACACGTTCGAGGTCGCGCCGACGGCGACGAAGCCGGCGATCCGCCAGGCGATCGAGTCGCTCTTCGGCGTGAAAGTCACGGGCGTCTGGACCGTCGAATCAGCGCGGCAAGATCCGCCGGGTCGGCCGGAGCGCCGGTCGGCGCCACGATTGGAAAAAGGCGATCGTCACCCTGCGTGAGGGTGATTCGATCGATGTCTTCGAGGGTTAACGGTTCATGGCGATTCGTCAATTCAAGCCGGTCACGAAGAGCTCGCGATTCCGCTCGGTTTCGGATTTCGCGGAGATCACGCGCGACCATCCCGAGAAGTCGTTGGTCGAGCCGCTCAAGAAGTCGGGCGGCCGCGACAACCACGGCCACATCTCGATGCGCCGCCTGGGCGGCGGGCACAAGCAGAAGTATCGGATCATTGATTTCCGCCGCAACAAGCACGGCGTCACCGCGACGGTGCGCGAGATCGAGTACGATCCGAACCGCTCGGCCCGTATCGCGCTCGTCGAGTACGCCGACGGCGAGAAGCGGTATATCCTCCACCCCCGCGGCCTCAAGGTCGGCGATACGATCGTGTCGGGCCCGGGCGCCGATGTCCGCATCGGCAACGCGATCCCGCTGCGTGAGATCCCGCTCGGCACCGACGTGCACAACGTCGAGCTCAAGAAGGGGAAGGGCGGCCAGGTCGCTCGTTCGGCCGGGACGTCCATCGAAGTCGTCGCGAAAGAGGGCGACTACGTGACCGTCCGCATGCGGTCGACCGAGATGCGGATGATCCATGGCGATTGCCTCGCGACGGTCGGCACCGTCGGCAACGCCGAGCACGAGTTGCTGTCCTGGGGCAAAGCGGGGAAGACCCGCTGGCTGGGACGGCGGCCCAAGGTCCGTGGCGAAGTCATGAACCCCGTGGATCACCCGCACGGCGGCCGCACGCGCGGTGGCCGGAACGTCGTGAGCCCGTGGGGCAAGAAAGAAGGCGTGAAGACCCGACACACGAAGAAGGCGTCTCAGCGCCTGATCGTTCGTGGCCGCAAGCGCGGCAAGGCGACTCAATAATGGGTAGAAGCGTACATAAAGGACCGTACGTCCACGACAGCTTGCTCAAGAAGGTCGGCGCGATGAACGCGGGCCGCAACGACAAGCGCGTCGTGAAGACGTGGTCGCGTTCGAGCACCGTCATCCCGGATTTCGTCGGGCACACGTTCGCGGTGCACAACGGCAACAAGTTCATCCCGGTGTACGTGACCGAGAACATGGTCGGGCACAAGCTCGGCGAGTTCTCGCCCACCCGGCTGTTCCGCGGTCACGCGGGCAAAGTCACGGACAAGAAGGCCGCCGGCGTGCCGGCCGCGCCTGCCGCCCCGGCGGCCAGCGGTCCGCCGTCAAAGGGAGGCAAGTAGCATGGCCGACGTGCGGGCGATCCAGCGGACGACGCGGCAGTCGCCGTACAAAATGCGGTTGGTCATCGACCAGATCCGCGGCAAGGACGTGAACGAGGCCGTCGCGCTGCTCCGGTTCTCGAAGAAGCACGCGGCGCGTGAGATCGCCAAGGTCCTGCACTCGGCCGTGGCCAACGCCGAGTTCAAGGCGCGGAACGCGAACGAGACGGTCGATGTCGACACGCTGTTCATCAAGCACGCGATCGTGAACGAAGGGCCGAAGCTCAAGCGCTTCACGCCCGCCGCGATGGGTCGTGCCACTCAGGTGTTGAAGCGCACCTCGCACGTCGAGATCATCGTCAGTGAGCGCGCCAAACGCATCAAGGTGGTGAAGGCGGCGGCAGCGACGAAGACGGCGGCCAAGAAGACGGCGCCGAAGAAGGCGGCGGCAAAGAAGAAAACTGCGGAGAAGAAATAATGGGCCAGAAAACAAACCCGATCGGCTTCCGCCTCGGCGTCTCGAAGCAGTGGCGCTCGCGCTGGTACGCCAACCGCGACTTCCCGGCGCTGCTCAAGGAAGACGAGCTGCTCCGCAAGTACTTGAAGGCGCGCGTCGGCCACGCGGCGATCGCCGACATTCATATTGAGCGCAAGCCGGGCAAGGTCGTCGTGACCGTGCACACGGCGCGCCCGGGTGTGGTCATCGGCAAGAAGGGCGCCGAGGTCGACAAGCTCCGCGATGAGCTGACCCAGCTCTCGGGCAAAGAAGTGGGGATCAACGTCGAAGAGATCAAGCGCCCCGAGCTCGATGCGCAGTTGGTCGCTGACAACGTCGCGAACCAGCTCGCGCAGCGCATCTCGTTCCGCCGCGCCATGAAGCGCGCGGTGCAGAGCGCGATGCGCATGGGCGCCCAAGGCATCAAGATCAAATGTGGCGGCCGCTTGGGTGGCGCCGAGATCGCGCGCGTGGAAGGCTATCACGAGGGTCGTGTCCCTCTCCACACGCTGAGAGCGGACATCGATTACGCGACCTCGACGGCCAAGACCACGTTCGGCACGATCGGCGTGAAAGTGTGGATCTTCAAGGGTGAGATCGTTGAAGACCGTCGCGGCAAGACGTACTCGACGGGGACCTGACGCCGATGCTGAGTCCAAAGCGAGTCAAGTACAGAAAGATGTTCAAGGGCCGCACGACCGGTCTCGCCACGCGTGGCAACACGGTGGTGAACGGCCATTACGGTCTGCAGGCCTTGGAGCCCGGTTGGGTTTCGAATCGACAGATCGAGGCCGCCCGTGTCGCGCTCACCCGCCATATCAAGCGCGGCGGCAAAGTCTGGATTCGTATTTTTCCGGACAAGCCGATCACGAAGAAACCGGCTGAGACACGGATGGGGAAAGGCAAAGGCTCTCCGGAGGGATGGGTGGCGGTCGTCAAGCCGGGGAGAGTCATGTTCGAGCTCGAGGGCGTGACGCCGGAGATCGCGAAGCACGCGATGGGGTTGGCCGCCGCCAAGCTCGGCGTGAAGTCGAAGTTCGTCGTTCGGGAGGAGGCGCACACGGATGCAAACTGATGAGATCCGGCAGATGAGCGACGACGACATCCGCGCGCACATTGCCGAAAAGGAAGAGTCGCGGTTCCGGCTACGGTTCCGCGGAGCGACCGAGACGCTGGAGAAGCCGCTCGAGCTCCGCTGGCTGCGGAAGGACATTGCGCGCCTGAAAACTATTCTTCGTGAACGTGAGCGTTCCCATGAGTGAGCAGCAGGTTCAAGAGCACCGCGGCCACCGCAAGACGCGGGTGGGAACCGTCGTGAGCGACAAGATGCAGAAGACCGTGGTCGTGGCGATCCAGCGGCGCGTGCCGCACCCGACCTACGGCAAGATGATGACGCGGACCAAGCACTTTAAGGCCCACGACGAGCAGAACGCGTCGAAGGCCGGGGACGTGGTGCGCATCATGGAGACCCGTCCGTTGTCGAAGGACAAGCGCTGGCGTGTCGTCGAGATCCTCGAGCGTGCCCGATGATTCAACAGGAATCCATCGTCAAGGTCGCGGACAACAGTGGCGCCAAGCGCGCGCTGGTCATCCGCGTGCTCGGCGGGACCCGTCGTCGCTACGCCGGTCTCGGTGACACGGTCATCGTCGCGGTCAAGGACGCCCTGCCGAACGGCACCGTCAAGAAATCCGACGTCGCTCGCGCCGTAGTCGTGCGCACGGCGAAAGAGACGCGCAGAAAAGATGGCAGCTATATCCGGTTCGACGAAAACGCGGTGGTGATCATCAACGAGGCGGGCGAGCCCCGTGCCACCCGTATCTTCGGCCCGGTCGCGCGCGAGCTGCGCGAAAAGAAGTACATGAAGATCGTGTCGTTGGCTCCTGAGGTCTTGTAGCATGCGCATCTTAAAGCACAAAAAGACCGCCAAGCGCAAGAACCAGATTCGACATGAGCGCAATGTCGAGCGCCTGAAGATGCGGATCACCAAGGGCGATACCGTCCGGGTGATGCGCGGCGACGACCGTGGAAAAGAAGGGAAAGTCCTCGAGGTCTTCCGCAAGACGGGCCGCGTCAAGATCGACGGCGTGAACATCGTCAAGCGGCACCGCAAAGCCCGCGGGCCGGATGATCAGGGTGGCATCATGGAGATGCCCGCCCCGGTGCACGTGTCGAACGTGATGCTGCTCGATCCGGACTCCGGTGCGGCGACGCGCATCGCGGTGCGGATCGATGAGGACGGCACGAAAGAGCGGTTGAGTGTCAAAGGTGGCGGGGCGATCCCCCGCGTGCAGCAGTAAGGGAGCGCTATGGCGACGAAAGAGAAAGACAAAGATCAGCCAAAAGAGAAGAAAAGCGGAGCACCGCCGGCCGGTGCCAGTCGGAAGGGGCGCGCGAAAGAAGCGCCGGCTCCGCGCGGCCCGCACGCGGGCGCCGGCAAGCCGGTTCCCCCGCCGCGGATGCGCATCTTCTACGCGGAGAAGGTCAAGCCGAAGCTGATGCAGCAGTTCGCGCTGACGAACACCCACCAGGTGCCCGCGCTGACGAAGATCGTCGTCAACGTTGGCGTTGGTGAGGCCATCAAGCAGCCCAAGGCGCTCGATAAAGTGGTCGAGGAGCTGGCGGTGATCACCGGCCAGCGCCCGGTGCGGAAGCGCGCGAAGAAGTCGATCGCGAACTTCGGCCTCCGCGAAGGCCAGGAGATCGGCGCCGCGGTCACGCTGCGTGGCGCGCGGATGTGGGAGTTCCTCGACCGGTTCGTCTCGGTCGCGATCCCGCGGATCCGCGACTTCCGCGGGCTGTCGACGCGGTCGTTCGACGGGCGCGGCAACTATTCGCTGGGTGTCAAAGAGCAGATGATCTTTCCTGAGATCAATTACGACATGATCGATCAGGTCCATGGCATGGACGTCACGTTCGTGACGACCGCGGGCCGGGATGACCGGGCGCTGGCGCTGCTGCGCGAGCTTGGGCTCCCGTTCCGTACGGATGAGAAAAAGGGAGCAACACGTGGCTCGTAAAGCAATGGTCGAAAAATCCAAGCGGACGCCGAAGTTCGCGGTGCGGCAGCACAATCGCTGTCAGCGCTGTGGTCGCGCTCGCGCGTTCCTTCGCAAATTCGGGCTCTGCCGCATCTGCTTCCGCGAGCTGGCCCTCAACGGTTTCATTCCCGGCGTCCGCAAGGCGAGCTGGTAAGGCGAGGACTTTGTCATGACGATGACCGACCCGATCGCCGATATGCTGACGCGCATCCGCAATGCCTGCGGCGCGAAGCATCGGCGCGTGGATATCCCGCAGTCGAAGCTCAAGGTCGAGATCGCGCGCGTGCTCAAGGAGAACGCGCTGATCCAGGACTACAAGACGATCAGCACGGACGAGGGGCATAAGATCCTCCGCGTGATCCTCAAGTACGCCCAGGGCGGGCAACCCGTGATCCGCGAGATGCACCGCGTGTCGTCACCGGGCCTCCGGCGGTACGTGGGCGTGCACGACATCCCGCGCGTCCGGAACGGCCTCGGCATGGCGATCCTCTCGACCTCCAAGGGGTTGATGAGCGACCGCCAAGCAAGAGCCGCACGGCAGGGCGGTGAGCTCTTGGCCGTCGTCTGGTAGAGGATCCCGATATGTCTCGTATTGGCAAGAAACCGATAGCGATCCCCAAGGGTGTCACCGTTACCGTCGACGGTTCCGACGTCAAAGTGAAGGGCCCCAGGGGAGAGCTCGATCGCACCGTTCACTCGGCCATGACGGTCGCCGTAAACGACGGCCAGGTCGCCGTCACGCGTCCCGATGACGAGCCCCAGAGCAAGGCGCTTCACGGCCTGACACGCACGCTCGTGGCCAACATGATCGAGGGCGTGACCGCGGGCTATAAAAAGCAGTTGGAGATAGTCGGTGTTGGCTACAAAGCCGAGACGCGCCCGTATGGCTTGCAGCTCGCGCTTGGCTTTTCGCACCCGGTCGAGTATCGGGCGCCGAAGGGTATCAAGCTGAGCGCGCCGCAACCCACGAGCATTGTCGTCGAGGGCGCGAACAAAGAGACCGTGGGCCAAGTCGCGGCTGAGTTGAGACAACTGAGACCACCCGAGCCGTACAAGGGCAAGGGCATCAAATACGTCGGTGAAGTCATCCGCCGGAAAGCGGGTAAGGCCGGAGGCAAGTAATGGGTAGAATCGGGATTCCCAAGACCCGCGAGGAATATCGCTATCGCCGGCACCTCCGCGTACGGAAGAAGATCTCCGGCACGCCGGACCGGCCGCGCCTCGTCGTGTACCGCTCGCTCAAGCACATCTACGCCCAACTCGTCGATGATGCCACGCAGCGCACCCTCATGACGGTGTCGAGTAGCAGCATCGATGAGGGCAAGAAGACGGAGAAGTCGACCGAGGTCGGCAAACGACTCGCCGCCAAGGCGAAGGAAGCCGGCATCACCCGCGTCGTGTTCGATCGCGCGGGGTACAAATACCATGGCCGCGTCAAAGCGGTCGCCGACGGCGCCCGCGAGGGCGGTCTGGAGTTTTAAACGATGTCTGAATCGCAATCAGGTGGAGGTCCCCCGCGTCGTCCGTCGGGGAGCGGCCCGGGACGCCCAAGTGGCGGTGGCCCCCCCCGCCCAGGTGGCGGCGGTGGTGGTGGTCCGCGCCGTCCGGGTGGTGGCGGCGGAGGCGGTGGTGGTCGCGGCGGCGGCGGTGGTCGCGGCGGCGGTGGTGGTGGCCGTGGCCGCGGCGGACCTGGGGGCGGTCAGGGCGGTCGCGGGCGCGGTCCGGGTGGCCCAGGCGGTGGTCCTGGTGGTCCCGGAGGCCCTGGCGGTCGCGAAGGCGATGCGCGCCGGTCTCGGGACAGCCGCGCCAGCGGCTCCGTTGAGAGTGGAGGTCGCGAAGGCGGCGATCTGTTGGAAAATGTCATTGCGATCAATAGAGTGGCGAAAGTCGTGAAGGGTGGTCGTCGCTTCTCGTTCAACGCGCTCGTTGCCGTCGGTGACGGCCAGGGTCGCGTTGGGTTCGCGACTGGCAAGGCGAACGAAGTCTCGGAGGCCGTCCGGAAGGCGGTCGACGCGGCGCGCCGCCGCATGGCCAACGTTCCGCTGACCGGTGGCACGATCCCACACGAAGTCGTGGGCGAGCACGGTGCCGGTCGCGTGTTAATGAAGCCCGCGGCGCCTGGTGCGGGTGTCATCGCCGGCGGCGCCGTACGCGCGATCATGGAGTGCGCCGGTATCACGGATATCTTGACCAAGAGCCTCGGGTCTACGAATCCGCACAACATGGTGTTGGCCGCGCTCGATGGCCTCTATCACCTGACGACCGTCGAAGAGATCGCGCGCGAGCGCGGCATCGACATCGCGTCGCTCGGCTACAAGTCGAGAGCCAAGGGCAAGGAGGCGGTGCATGGCTAGAACATTCGTCTGGCATCCGGGACGTGGCCCAGCCAAGACCGAAAAGGCCATCACCGACGCCAAAACGGTCGAGATCCGCCAGGTGCGCTCCGGCATCGGTCACTCCTCCCGTATGCGGGCGACGCTCGAGGCGATCGGCCTCAAGCATCATCAGGACGTGGTCATCAAGCCATTTACGCCTTCCTTGGCCGGGCAACTCAAGCACGTCCGGCATTTAGTTTCGGTAAAGAAGCATGACTGAGCATATTGGTCTCGACTCGCTGCACCCGGCGCCCGGCTCGCATCGCAACCGGAAGCGCATCGGCCGTGGTCCAGGCTCCGGAACCGGCAAGACCTCGGGGAAGGGCCATAAGGGCATCAAGGCCCGCGCAGGGCATCACGGACCCGGTGGCAACAAGCCACATTTCGAGGGTGGCCAGATGCCGCTGACCCGTCGTGTCCCCAAGCGCGGCTTCACGAACCCGTTTCGTGAGGAGTCGCAGGTGATTCGGCTCGATGCACTGAGCCGGATCCCCGAGGGCACGGAGGTGACGCTGCAGGCGCTCGTTGAGGCCGGGCTGGCGAAAGCGTCCAAAGGCGCGCCGAAGATTCTGGCCACCGGCGAGCTCGCCCGCGCGGTCACCGTCCGCGGTGTCCGAATGAGCGCGGGTGCGAAGGAGAAAATTCTCGCGGCCGGAGGCCGCGTAGAGGAGTAGTCACATGGCTCAGGCAAATCCGGCCGCGGCGATCGCCAACGTCTGGAAGACAACGGAGCTGAAGGACAAGATCCTGTTCACGCTCCTGTGCCTCGTCATTTATCGACTGGGCGCGCATGTCACGGCGCCCGGGATCGATGTCGTCGCGCTGACCGACTTCTTCGCCAATCAAGGGAAGGGCGGGCTGCTCGGCCTCTATGACTTGTTCGTCGGCGGCGGCCTGTCCAAGGCCACCGTCTTCGCCCTCGGCATCATGCCGTACATCTCGGCCAGCATCTTCATTCAGATCGCGGGCGCCGTCATCCCGCAGGTCGACAAGATGCAGAAGGACGAGGACGGGCGGAAAAAGCTGACCCAGTACACGCGGTATATCACCGTCGCGCTGGCCATCGTCCAGGCGTACGGGTTCGCCCTGTTCACCGAGTCCCTGCAGGGCGCCGTGCTCCATCCGGGCATCGCGTTCCGGATCCAGATGGTCCTCTTCCTGACGACCGGCGCGATCTTCGTGATGTGGCTCGGCGAGCAAATCACCGAGCGCGGCGTCGGCAACGGCGCGAGCTTGATCATCTTCTTCTCGATCGTCGAACGCTTCTGGCCCGGCATCTTCGACACGGCCAAGTACGTCAACACGGGTGCGACGAACGTCGTCAAGCTGCTCGTGCTCGGCGTCCTCATGGTCGGCGTGGTCGCGGGCGTGGTCGCGATTACCGTGGCGTCGCGCAAAGTCCCGATCCAGATCCCGCAGCGTACCATGGCCCGCGGGCGGATGCGAGAAGCCGCGAAGAACTTCATCCCGCTCAAGATCAATTCGGCGGGCGTCATGCCGATCATCTTCGCCCAGTCCGTGGTCGTCGTGCCGGGCGCGATCGCGCAATTCAGCGGGCTCCAGGCCGCGCGCGATTTCGCCGACTACTTCCAGCCCACCTCGATTCTGTACTTCGTGCTCGAGGCGGTGCTCATCGTCTTCTTCACGTACTTCTATACGTCGATCATCTTCAACCCGATCGACCTGGCCGAGAACCTCAAGAAGCAGGGCGGCTTCATTCCCGGCGTCAAGCCCGGCACGAAGACCGCCGAGTACATCGACGAAGTCATGTCCCGGATCACCCTGCCGGGCGCGCTCTTCCTGACGTTCATCGCGCTCCTGCCGTCGTGGATCATCACCAGCATCAACGTCCCGTTCCGTTTCGGCGGAACGTCGCTCTTGATCGTGGTCGGCGTCGCGCTGGATACGATCACCAACATGAACCAGCACTTGCTGCTCCGGAAATACGACGGGTTCATGAAGAAGGGCCGCATTCGCGCGCGCGGCAGCGTTCCAACGCCCGGCGGCTATTGATCGTGGCGGTTGCCGCGGACAGTCAGCTCGTCGTGTTGCTGGGTCCCCCCGGCGCGGGCAAGGGGACCCAGGCTCAGCTCCTGTCCGCGGCGCTCGGCATCCCGCAGTTCGCCACTGGCGACATCCTGCGCGCGGCCGCCAAGGCTGGGACACCCTTAGGGCTAAAGGCCAAGGGGTTCATGGACTCCGGCGCGCTCGTCCCGGATGACGTGATCCTCGGGATCATGCGGGAGACGCTATCGTCTCCTCAATCCACCCGCGGCGCGATCCTGGACGGCGTCGTCCGCACGGTGCCGCAGGCCGAGGGCCTCAATACGATGCTCGATGGCCTGCATCGGCCCCTGAATGCCGTACTGCTGTTCGATGTGCCCGAGGAGGAGCTCGTCCGCCGGATCTCTAGCCGGGTGGTGTGTGAGGGTTGCCAGACGCCGTACATGGGCCGCGATCCAGGCGCAGCCTGCGAGAAATGCGGCGGCCGCTTGGTGCGGCGCAAGGACGATGAACCGGAAGCGGTCCGCAATCGCCTCGCCGTGTACGAGCGCCAGACCGCCCCGGTGATCGCATGGTACCGCTCACACGGCGTGCCCGTACGCGAGATCGACGCCGTCGGCGCCGTAGACCAAGTCCAGCAGCGCGTGCTCCACGCGCTCGGCCGATGATCCAACTCAAGTCGCCACGCGAAATCGAGATCATGGCCGCGGGCGGCCGGATCCTCGGCGCGACCATCGAGCTCTTGACGTCGCGCGTCATCCCGGGCATCTCGACGGGCGAGCTCGATCAGATCGCCGATGAGTTCATTCGGAGCCACGAGGGCGCGGTGCCCGCGTTCAAGGGCTTGTATGGATTCCCCGGCAGCGTCTGCCTCTCGGTCAACCAGGAGATCGTGCACGGCATCCCGTCGCCCAAGCGTGTGTTGCGCGAAGGGGACATCATCTCGCTCGACGTCGGCGTGAAGTACCAAGGATTCTATACCGACGCCGCGGCGACCGTGCCGGTCGGACGGGTCAGCGACGAGACGCAACGGCTTCTCGATGTCACGCAGCAAGCGCTCGCGGCCGGCATTGCGGCGGCCCAGCTCGGCAATCACACCGGCGATATCGGCGCGGCGATCTTCGATGTCGTAGAGCGAGCGCACTTTACGGTCGCGAAAGATCTCGTCGGGCACGGCGTCGGCGTCGAGCCGCACGAGGAGCCCCAAGTGCCGAACTTCGGCAAGCCGAAACGCGGCACGAAACTCGTCACCGGCCTCACGATCGCGATCGAGCCCATGGTCAACATCGGCCGCGCCGACACGCGCACGCTGTCCGACAAATGGACCGTCGTCACCGCCGACGGCACCCGCTCGGCCCACTTCGAGCACACGGTCGCCGTGACCGACAACGGCCCCCGGATACTCACGGCCGCATGACGCCGCTCCGCGGCGCGTCAATGCAGCGCTTCGCACTGCTCGACTGGTCTGTTCTCCTCCGGGGGGCAAACCCCAACTACGCCCCCCGGACCCCCCCAAAGCTGCTAACTGCTTCAAGTGATCACCACTTCACGCCTTGTTCTAAGGGAATGGCGCGATAGCGATCTCGAAGCGTTCACGGCGCTGAATGCCGATCCGCGAGTCCGCGAGTACTTCCCGTCGCTCATGACGCTGGCCGAGAGTCAGGCGAGCATAGACCGCATGCGCGCGCACCAGGCCGAGTACGGGTTTGGATTCTGGGCGATCGAAGCGCCGGGCGTAGCCGATTGCGTCGGCATGTGCGGCCTGGCTTGGGCGCGCTTCGAGGCCCACTTCACGCCATGCGTCGAGATCGGCTGGCGGATCGCCCATGAGCATTGGGGCCGCGGCTACGCCCCCGAGGCGGCCCGCGCTTCGCTCGACTACGGGTTCGAGACGCTAGGCCTCGACGAGATCGTCGCATTCGCGGTCGTCGCCAACGCGAAGTCGCGCCGCGTGATGGAGAAAATCGGGATGACCTACGACCCCGCCGACGATTTCGATCACCCGGGCCTCCCGCCGGGACACCCCCTCCGTCGACACGTCCTCTATCGCATCACAAATGGCGCTCGACGGACGCCGTCGCCAGCGCAACCGCACCAGCAGCAGCGCTGACCGCCTCGTCGGCCTCTTGCACGAGTACCTCGCCAACCGAACGCTCCGGCAACGCGGCGACATTGATCCGCACATTGTAGGCGGCGCCGCGGCACGCGGCCTCGGCGAGCAGCGCCCCGACGCCGGCATCGGAGACCGCATTCGTGTTACCCTTGTCCGCGATGCGCGCCGCCAGCGCGGCGACCCGAGCCGCCGCGCGCGCGGTCTCGAGCGGCACGCGCGCCGCGCCGAGGAGTGCTTCGGTGATGACCTGCTGCCGGTTCGCGTCGGTCTTCGGCAGCTTGTAGGCGGCCGACACCGCACCGTAGGCCGCGGCGTCACGTTCGACGAGCTCCGCGAGTTGGCCGGACAGCTCGGTCGCTTGCCGCGCAATGTCTCGGACCTCGGCGTCGACGGCCGCGTACTTGGGTCGGCCCACAGTCAGGCCAGCGACCATTTGCACCAGCGCTCCGGCGAGTGCCCCGACGTGCGCCACCACGCTGCCACCACCGGGTGTCGGAGACGGTCCGGCGACGGCCGCGACGAAGTCGCCAACCGAGGGGCCGCCCGAGACGGCCGCGCGCACCCGGCGCTCCAGCACTTGCTTGTCCGCATCGAATCCCTTGAGCTGCACGTGCCGCACGCCCGCGTCGAGCAGCGCACGCTCAGGGATGAGTCCGACGATTTCGCTCCAGGTCGGCACGACGCCGTGCGCCGCGGCTTCAGTCCGTACGGTCTCGTAGGCCCGGAACATCGGCGTCTTATCAATGTCGACGAGGTTCATCGAGACTTGCGCCTGTCCGTCGACTTCGAGTCCGAGCCCTTTCACGTAGCGGAGCCCGCCGGATGAGCCACGCACGGCCTTCGCGACGTCTTTCGCAACTGATAGGTTGGACGCGGGACCCAAATAGACGTTGTACGCCACGAGAAACGGCCGCGCCCCGATAGCGACCGCGCCGGCCGTGGGATGGACCGCCGTCGGTCCAAAATCCGGCTGGCGCATTTTCGTGCGCAGCCCCTCGAACTCACCGCGCCGCACGTCCGCCAGATTTTCATTCTCGGGTCGGGTCGCCGCCCGTTCGTAGAGAAACACGGGGATGCCCAGCTCTCGACCCACGCGCTCGCCGAGGCTTTTCGCCAGCGCGATGCACGTGTCCATGGGCACGCCGTCGAGCGGCACGAACGGCACGACGTCGGTGGCGCCCATGCGCGGGTGCTCGCCTTGATGCTGTGTCAAATCGATCAGCTCGCGAGCCGTACGAATACCGGCGAATGCTGCCTCGGCGACGCTCTCCGGTGGGGCAACGAACGTCAGTACCGTTCGATTGTGCGATGCGTCCGACGACACATCGAGAATCACGACGCCAGTAACGGCGGCGATCGCATCGCGGATCCGGCCAATGACCTCGGGCCTACGGCCCTCGGAAAAATTCGGTACACATTCGACAAGTGACATTAGATCGTTCCCACTCCCCTATCGCTGCTCGCACGCGTCAGCGTGTCGAGCAGCCACCGGTGCATGGTTGGATTGCCGGCAACGAGGCCGGTGTGAGTGACACGAGCGGGCGCGCCGGAGAGGTCGGTGACCACACCCCCAGCCTCGCGCACCAAGAGGAGCCCCGCCGCAATGTCCCACGGCGCGAGCTTGAGCTCCCAGAAGGCATCGAACTGCCCAGCCGCGACGTGCGCCAGATCGAGCGCGGCCGAGCCGGCGCGGCGCATGCCGGCGGTGTGACTTGCGACGGCGGCGAACTGTGGCAGGTATTCGTCGATCCGGTCCATACTGGAGAACGGAAATCCGGTCCCGATGAGAGCCCGCTGGGGGTTGGTAGTCAATGACACGTGAATCGGGCCGCCGTCCCGCTTGGCCCCGGAGCCAGCGAGCGCGGTGTAGGTCTCACCGGTGACGACGTGCCGCACGACTCCCGCGACCAAGTCGCCGTCCACCACCACACCAATAGACACGGCATATTCAGGAAAGCCGTGCAAGAAATTCGTCGTCCCGTCGAGCGGGTCGACGACGAACACGACGCCATGTTCTGGGCGCACTCCGGGCGATAGCTCCTCGCCGAGCACCTGGGCCTCGGGAATCTCGCCGAGCAACATCGTGCGGAGCGCCTCCTCCGAGGCCCGATCGACGTCGCTCACGTAGTCCTGCGGCCCCTTCTGTTCCCATTGCAGCATGGCGAGCCCGCTCGCGCCGCGCCGGACGATCTCGGCGGCGGCGTGGGCTGCCCGTACCGCCAGGTCGAGGAGCGCGCTACTTTCGCCGGATGCCACGGGTCTTCAGCGGGATCCAGCCATCCGGTGAGCTCCACATCGGGAATTACCTCGGCGCGGTACGGAACTGGGTGGACGTGCAGCGTCGCTACGAGTCGATATTCTGTATTGTCGACTATCACGCGATCACCGCTCCGTATGATCCGGCGGATCTTCGCCTCCGGACGCGGGATCTGGCGGTGTCGCTGCTCGCCGCCGGCATCGATCCCGACGCCGCGATCCTGTTCGCGCAGTCGTCGGTGCCGGAACATACCGAGTTGGCGTGGATATTCAACACGGTTACCGCGGTCGGCGAGCTCGAACGGCAGACGCAATTCAAGGACAAGTCACAGCGGCAGGAGAGCGTCCTCGCCGGAGTGTTGAACTATCCGATCCTGCAGGCAGCCGACATCCTATTGTATCGTGCGGACACGGTTCCGGTCGGTGAGGACCAGGTCCAGCATCTGGAGCTGTCGCGCGAGATTGCTCGACGCTGGAACGCCCGGTTCGCCTCGCCGGATGCGCCGTACTTCCCCGAGCCGGCGGCGCTGCTCACCCCCACGCGCCGGATCATGGGGTTGGACGGTCAGGCGAAGATGTCGAAGTCCCTCGGCAACACGATCGGCGTCGTGGAGCCGCCTGCCTCGGTGTGGGAGAAGCTGCGGCCCGCGGTCACCGATCCGAATCGGGTGCGCAAGACCGACCCTGGTACACCCGAGGTCTGCAATATTTATCACTTGCACCGAGCTTTTAACTCGCCAGCTGTCGTGGACAATGTCGCGACCCGCTGTCGAAGCGCCGGTTGGGGATGCATCGATTGTAAGCGGGTGCTGTTCGAGGGGATCGAAACCGCGCTGGCCCCGATTCGCGCGCGGGCCGAAGAGCTGACCGCTCAGCCCAAGATCGTCGATGAGGTGCTCGGCGACGGTGCGAACCAGGCGTCGGCCATCGCGCGTACGACCATGGCCGAGGTGAAATCCCTTATGGGACTCAAGGTTTACGGCGGAATCTGAAGCCTCGGCCTGGATCTCCAGGCTCGCCGTACATCCGAGGCCCGCGGGAGGCGAAGCCGAAGCGCGGGCCCGAGCCGTATGCGGCGCTCACTTGGCCTCCCTGGGTTTCTCCGTGCGCGAGGTGCCGTTCACCTACGCCACGTGGCCGGGCCGCTGGGGCACACCTGTCGCGGGAATCGCCTGGATTGTGACGGTGCTGATAGCGGGGCGCTTTCCGGCTGCGTCATTGACGGTGCTGATCGCCGGCGCCCTCGTCATTGCCTTGGGAGCGCGGTGGCTGCAGCGCGAGGGGGTGTCGAGAGGGAAGACCCCCGGCGTCAATCTCGAGGCGAAACGGGGCGAGCCAGCCATTTGGCTCGTCGCACACTTGGACAGCAAGTCACAGCCTATCCCCATTCTCGTGCGCGCGGCGGCAATCGTTGCCTGCATTCTCGTGTGGATGGTACTGGTGGTCCTATCTGCCCTACGGGTCGAGGGCCTCGCATGGCAGATCGCGACACTTGCCGCTGTCCTCGCGGGACTGCCCGTAGCGATCTCCACGGTCGGCAGCAAGTCCCCGGGTGCGCTCGACAATGCGACTGGCGTAGCCACCGTGTTGCTGGCCGCCGAGCGCGTCGACCGGTCAGTCCCGCTCGGGGTCCTGATCACGAGCGCTGAGGAGCTCGGGCTCGCGGGGGCGCGAGCGTGGGTGCGACGGCAGCCCGCGAAGGCTGCGGTCATCAACTGCGACACGATCGACGATCATGGTTATCTTACGATCATGCACTCGCACGGCCGGCCTGAACGGCTGATTCGGGCGTTCGAGCGGCGAGCCGTGCGGGCTCGGCGCGTGCTCCCTGGTATCCTCGTCGACTCCATCGCCTTTGCCGAGGCGGGCTGGGACGCGGTTACCGTGAGCCGCGGCACGCTCGCAACCTTGGCGAGAGTCCACCGTCGCATAGACACACCCGAGGCGCTCAGGAGCGGCAGCGGTGTGGCCGGGGCTGCCGACGTTATCGCCGAGGCGCTGGTGCATGTTTGACGAGCGGACGCGAACGGTTGTCGTGGTCGGCGCGCAGTGGGGCGATGAGGGCAAGGGCAAGCTCGTCGACGTCCTGGCCGAAGGCGCGGACTGGGTCGTGCGATACCAAGGCGGGGCGAATGCGGGGCACACGGTCGACCTCGGACCTCGCTGCTTCGTGTTGCACCAGATCCCGAGCGGGATTCTGCACCACGGCGTCCGCTGCGCGATCGGCAACGGCGTAGTCCTCGACCCGGAGACGTTCTTCACCGAGATCGACACGCTCGTCGCCGACGGCGTCGACGTTGAGGGTCGCCTGTACGTCAGCGACCGGGCGCACCTCGTCCTCCCGTATCACAAATTGGTTGATGCAGAAAGTGCCGCCAGCAAAGAAATCGGCACGACGGGTCGCGGCATAGGCCCAGCATACGAAGACAAGATCGCGCGCCGCGGCGTGCGCGTCGTAGACCTGCGTCATCCGTCGCACCTCGAATCACTGGTGTCCCGTGGCGCTGAACACGCCAACGCGATGCTCGAGCACTACGGCAGCGCGAAGCGCGCCGATGTCGGCCAAACGCTAGAAATCCTGCACGGTCTGGCCCCCCGCCTCCTGGCGCTCGCGGACAATGTGGGCCTGGCCGTCCATCGCGCGCGCGAGAGTGGCGCGGCGATCCTATTGGAGGGTGCTCAAGGGTCTTTGCTCGACATCGACCACGGCACCTATCCGTTCGTGACGTCGAGCAACACAACGTCGGGTGGAGCGGCAACGGGCGCCGGGATCTCCCCGCGATCCATCGATGCCGCATTGGGTGTCGTCAAGGCGTACACCACACGCGTGGGCAACGGCCCCCTTCCGACCGAGTTCGACGAGCCGCTTGGCTCGCGAGTTCGCGAGCTCGGTCACGAGTACGGTGCGACCACCGGGCGTCCGAGACAATGCGGATGGTTTGATGCCGTGGTCGTGCGCTACGCCGTGCGCGTGAACGGCCTGACGCATCTCGCCGTGACGAAGCTCGACGTGCTCGACACACTGGACCGCCTCGCGATCTGCACGGGATACGAAGCGGCGGGTGACGTGCACACCGAATTCCCGAGCGACCTCACGGCACTCGATGACATGGTGCCGCGCTACGAGTGGTTCGAGGGGTGGCAATGCTCCACAGCCGGTGCGCGAACGCGGGAAGACTTACCACCCGCCGCTCGTGCCTATCTGGATCGCATTGAGGCGCTGGTCGAGGCGCCGATCAAATTCGTGAGCGTAGGCACGCGACGCGATCAGATCATATGGTAGTCGTGGGGCGCGGGAAGACACCTTTTTCTATTGCCATCATCGGCGCTGGGCCCTGTGGCTTGGCGGCGGGAATCGCTTTGCAACGTGCGGGCTATCGCGTCGTGCTCTATGACCGGTCGTGCGTGTGCTCGAGCATTGCGAGTTACCCGTTGTATACGCAGTTCTTCTCGACCGCCGAGAAGCTCTCCATCGGCAACCTGCCGTTCACGACGGGCGGCGACAAGCCGACGCGCCGGGATGCACTCGGGTACTATCGCGCGATCGTGCAGCACTTCAACCTGCACGTGCGCCAGTACGAGCCGGTCGTCGACATTCGCAGCGAGCTCCCGCAATTCGTCGTGACGAGCGAGCGCCGGGCCGAGGGCAAGGTCCAGACGCCGTACGATGCCATCGTCATCGCCACCGGATACTTCGGCACGCCGAATCTCCTCGACGTACCAGGCGAGGCACTGCCGCATGTCTCGCACCTCTATAGAGAAGGGCACGAGGCGTTCCGTCGCGATGCCGTCGTGGTCGGCGGCGGAAACTCGGCGGTCGACGCGGCGCTCGATCTCTATCGCAGCGGCGCTCGCGTCACGATCGTGCATTTCGCCGACAAGCTCGATGCGAACGTCAAGCCATGGATCCTGCCGGACATGCAGAATCGCCTCAAGGACGGCAGCATCGCGGCCCGGTGGAATGCGCACGTCACGCGCATCGATCTCGAGACGCTCGAAGTCGAGACCCCCTCCGGCGTCGAGCGTCTACCGGCGCAACACGTCTATCTCATGACGGGCTTCACCCCCAGCGTCACACTCCTGCGCCGTCTCGGCGTCTCGATCGATGACGCCACGGGCATCCCGATGCACAACGGCGCGACGATGGAAACGAACGTTCCGGGCGTTTTTATCGCCGGTGTCCTAGCCTCGGGGTACGACGCGAACAAGATTTTCATCGAGAACGGCCGCAACCACGGCGACCACATCGCGCAATGGCTTTCCCAGAGACAATAGAAAAAATCGTCTCGCTCGCGAAGCGACACGGTTTCGTCTTCCAATCCTCCGAGATCTACGGCGGCGCCGGTTCCGTATGGGACTACGGCCCGCTCGGCGTCGAGCTCAAACGCAACGTCAAGGACCGGTGGTGGAACGCGATGGTCCGGAGCCGCGACGACATCGAAGGTCTGGATGCCGCCATCCTCATGCACCCGAAGGTGTGGGAGGCCAGCGGCCACGTCGCCGGATTCACCGACCCGTTGATCGATTGCAAGACGTGCAAGGGTCGCTTCCGCGCCGACAAGCTCGTCGATGCGCAGTGTCACCAAAAGCCGAGTCGCCACCCTGGCGACCCTGGCACGCCGTGCGTGTTGACCGAGCCGCGGCAGTTCAACTTGATGTTCAAGACGTTCATGGGCCCAGTAGAAGAGTCAGCGGCGGTCGTCTACTTGCGCCCGGAGACTGCCCAAGGGATCTACGTCAACTTCCTGAACGTCCAGCAATCATCTCGCCAAAAAATCCCGTTCGGCATCGCACAAATCGGAAAGGCGTTCCGCAACGAGATCACCCCGGGCAACTTCACCTTTCGAACCCGCGAGTTCGAGCAGATGGAGATGCAGTTCTTCGTCGAGCCGGGCAAGGACATGGAGGCGTTCGAGTACTGGAAAGCGAAGCGCATGGAGTGGCACCAGGCGCTCGGCCTCGACCCCGCGCGGCTCGAATTTCACCAGCACACGAAAACCGAGCTGGCGCACTATGCGAAGGCCGCGTTTGATATTCAGTTCGATTTCGGGGGCACGCTTGGCTCGCAAGAGATCGAGGGCATTCACAATCGCGGTGATTTCGATCTCACACAGCACCAGCAATACTCGGGCAAGCGCTTGGAGTATTTCGACCAACCCAATAATCGTCGTTTCGTCCCGTATGTGGTCGAAACCTCGGTCGGCGCCGATCGCGTGACACTCGCGGTCCTGGTGAATGCCTATCGAGAGGAGACCGTCGAAGGCGAAGAGGAGGGGCGCACCGTATTAGCCCTGCATCCGGCACTCGCTCCGACGAAGGCCGGCGTATTCGCACTCGTCAAGAAAGATGGCATGCCGGAGTTTGCTCATAAGTTGGCGGAGGATCTGAGACGGCGTTTCCCCGTGTACTACGATGAGTCGGGCTCAATTGGCCGGCGATACAGAAGACAGGACGAAGTCGGGACGCCGTACTGTCTCACGATCGACGGCCAGACGATGACCAATGGCACGGTCACGATCCGCGGCCGCGATGACCTCAAGCAGGTGCGGATCGCCGCCGACCAGGTCGCGTCGCGCTTGCATGATCTGCTCGCGGCCGATCGGCCCCACGCACGAATCGAGGATCTGGTTGGCTGACCTGACGTTGGAGCGCCTGCGGACCGAGGCCAACGCCCTGATGGAAGAGATCTCGCGCGAGTTCTATCTCTCGCACGCGGGCCTCAAGCCGGACGCCGAGCTCGTGCCGATCTACGCGCGCCACGCCGCGGTCGTGAGCGACAATGCATTGGCCCTCGCGCGCGACGAGTATCGCCGCGCGGCAAAAGACTCGGAGGACCAGCGAGCCGCGCGCATTCTGCTCGACTTCGTAGTTGATACTCGCGCGCAGCGGGCGTTGGCGCCAAGCGAAGAGCGCGAGATCGCCTGGGAAAGCACCGCCATGGTGCAACTCGGCGACGGTCGAGCCATCCCCTACGCGCGGACAGCGATCGAAATAGGCAACGCGACGGACCGGCGGGAGCGCTCGGCACTGGACATGGCGCGAGCCACGCTGGTCGAGGCCGAGCTGGCGCCGATGCGGCTGGAGCGGTTCCAACGCGAAATCGATCTCATGGCCGGCATGGAGATCGCGCCGAGCTACAACGCCACGTTCGAGGCCTTGAGTGGGATCGATCTCGCGAAACTCATGGGAGAGTGCGAGGGCTTTCTCCGCGACACGGCCGAGCTCTGGCGCGAGCTCTTACCGCACGCGGTGAAGCGCTCGCTCGGCGTTCCCGTCAGCGATTTGACGCGCGCCGATGCGCTGGCCCTGTTCCGGGCGCCGCAATTCGACGGTGCGTTCCCGGGCAATGCCATGGAGCCCGCCGTGCGACGGCAGATGGGCGAGATGCGGATGGATCCGGACGCCGGTGGGCGCGTGCGCTTCGATGTCGGCGAGCGGGAAGGCAAGCGCGCCCGCGCGTTCTGTGCTCCCGTGCGTGTCCCCGAAGAGATCTACCTCGTGCTGCGTCCGCACGGAGGGCAAGGCGACTACATGACGCTGCTGCACGAGCTCGGGCACGCCGTGCACTTCGCGTACACGCGCGCGGATTTTCCTTTCGAGTATCGTTGGGCTGGTGACAACTCGGTCACCGAGTCGTACGCCATGCTCTTCGATCATCTGACCCAGAATCGGGGCTGGCTGGCCCGGTACACGGGGCTGGGCCGCGACCTGCCGGCATACCTCCGGGCGGCGGCCCTGGAGGAACTGCACTTTCTCAGGCGGTACTCGGCGAAGCTGATCTACGAGGTGCAACTGTACAGCGGCCGGCTCCCGTGGTCTGCGCTCCCCGATCTCTACGTCGAGACGCTCTCCTCGGCGACCTCGTTCCTCTACTCCCGCTCTGACGCCTTCGTCGACGTCGACCCGCGGTTCTATTCGGCCAGATATCTGCGGGCGTGGCAGCTCGGCGCGTTGCTCGCCCAGTCCCTCGTTGAGCAATTCGACGCCGACTGGTATCGCAACCCGCGCACCGGTCCCTGGCTCGTCGAGAACCTGTTCGCCGAGGGGCAGCGCGAGACCGCCGACGAAATCGCGCGCCGCGTCGCCGGACGGTCCCTGAGCTTCGCCCCGGTCATCAACGCGCTCGAGGGCTTGCTGGGTTAGCCGTTCGCAGTAGCTTTTGGCTCCGTGCACCAAGGCCACAGCGCGATCGAAATCGGGGCCGTGCGCGAGATTGTTCAGGCCCTGCTGACCGCCGAACGCCCGGACAATGTCTTCCGGTTCGCGCTAGAACGCGTGAGCCCTGTCGTCGGTGCCACATTCGCCTCGGTGTACCTGATCGACGGCCCGTCCGAGCTGATGCGCCTCGCCGCGTCCTACAACTGGCCGGCCCGCTACGCCCCATGGCTCGACGACATGCGCGTCCGCGTCGGTTTCGGGCCGAGCGGTGAAGCCGCGAGCGAGCGGCGGGCGATCGAGGTGCCGGATGTCTTCGCCGACCCCGCGCTCGAGGACTGGCAGGATGTCGCGGCCGAGTTGGGCTTCCGCGCGCTGATCGCGCTGCCCCTGCAGACGGGCCACCGCGTGCTCGGCGCCGTGACGTTCTACTTCGCCGAGTCGGGCAGCCCGAGCGTCGAGCGGAGAGCGTTGCTCCGGATCGTCGCCGCGCAGATGGCGGCGACTGCCGAGAAGGCCGCGCTGATCGGCGAGTTGCGCGACGCCCAGCGGGTGCGCGAGGAGTTCCTGACGAACATCTCCCACGAGCTCCGGACACCGCTCACGACGATCATGGGCTACCTGGCCTTACTCCAGGATGAGCTGGCGGGCCCGCTCAGCGACCGCCAGCACAGCGATCTGCGCCACGCACGCGACGCCGGCGAGCGTCTCTTGGTGCTGATCGACGATCTCCTCGAGTTGACCGCGCTCGCCAAGGGCAGCGTTGACGTCCGGGCCGACGCATTCGATCCCCGGGAGCCGCTCCGCGACGCCGTCGCGCGGTGTCGGCCGGCGCCCGCGCCCGGTCCCAAGATCGACGAGCCCACGGGCTTGCTACCCTGTGTCTGCAGCGACAGGGGAAAAGTCACGAAGATCCTGGTCAACTTGCTGGACAATGCGTACAAGTTCGCGGGTGATGGCGCCGTCACGATCTCGGTCCACGTCGAGCACGACCGGGCGGTGTATCGGGTGTGTGACACCGGCGTCGGCGTTCCGCCCTCGTCCCGTGGGCTCATCTTCGACGACTTCCGTCAGGTCGATGGGTCGTTGACGCGACGCTACGGCGGGGCCGGCATGGGTCTCGCGCTCTCGCGTCGCCTGGCGCGCCTTCTCGGCGGGGAGATCGACCTCGAGTCGGCGCCAAACGAGGGCTCGACGTTTACCGTCGGCATCCCCTTGGAGTACCGGCTGGCCGACGCGGCGAGTTAACTTCCCTGGCCATGCCGCCTACCGTCCAAGCCACCCGCACGTCCCTCGACGGCGAGTCTGTGCTGACGCACGCCACGCGCTTCTTTTCCCGCCAAAACTCGCTCTACCCCGCATTCCCCGAGAAACGCGGTCCCGCCTACGCGACATTCCGCGGGCAGGGCGGAGAAGAGATCACGATCGGCGTCGCATCATCGCCCGAGGGCGGCACCGCCGTCACCGGCTCATCGTACATGTTCGACGCCCAGATCGCGCGGTTCTTCTCGACGCTGCCACCCGCATGACGGCTTTCGTCACGTCGCTTCGCGCGCGGCCCGAAACCATCGTGCTGGGCAAAGGGATGACGATCCGCGTCGAGATGGCGGAAGTCTGGGACGCGGTTCGCGTAGAGACCCCAATCACCGAGCCGATTTCGGAGATCAAGGCCGCCGCGCTCAAAGCCCTCTATCCCGACGACCACTCGGACGCCGATTTCGTCGTGAAGCTCAATGGATACGAGATTCTCGACGAGAGCGTGCCGGTCTCGCAAACAGGAGCCATCGACGGCTCGACGTTGCTGGTGACGTTCCGTCGGCGTCGACCGGTTCGGTCCTGACGGTCGCGTACATCTCGCACGCCGACTGCGGCCGGCACGACACGGGGTGGGGCCACCCTGAACACGTCGGCCGCCTCCGGGCGATCACTCGTGCGTTGCGTGATGACCCCGAGCTCTTCCAGCTGATTGATCACGTCGAGGGCCGCCACGCCACGGTCGACGATCTCTCTCTGGCGCACGATCCCAGCTACATCGATGCGCTCGGCTCGATCGTCGCGCGCCTCCAGGAGCCCGCTAACCTGACACCGGACACGGTGGTCAGTCCGGGTTCGTTCGCGGCCGCGACTGCGGCGGTCGGCTGTGTTTTGGACGGCGTAGACCGGTCGCTCGATGGGCGCTCGATGAGAAGCCTCTGCGCGGTCCGTCCGCCCGGACACCACGCCCTGCGGGACGAGGCGATGGGGTTCTGTCTCTTTGGCAATGTCGCCATTGCGGCGCATTACGCGAGGCAGAGACGTGGTCTGGAGCGGGTGCTGATCGTCGACTGGGACGTGCACCACGGCAACGGAACGCAGGCGCTCGTCGAGCGCGACCCGGGGATACACTTTGTGTCCATGCACCAGTGGCCCTGGTACCCGGGCACCGGCGCAGCCGAAGATCGCGGACCGCATGAGTCGGTATGGAACGTGCCAATGCCCCCGGGACTCGCCCCGGGGGTCTACGTGGATGCGTTACTCGCGGCCGTGGACGCCGCGACGGCCGGATTTTCACCCGATCTCGTGCTGATCTCGGCCGGATTCGACTCGCTCGCTGGCGACCCACTTGGCGGGTTCACGCTCGAAGTCTCTGACATGGTTCAACTTACGCGCGAGTTGGTCGGGCGCGCCGAGGGTTGGTGTCAGGGGAGGATCGTGAGCGCGCTCGAAGGCGGATACGTTCCCGAACGCGTCGGTGCGGCGTGCGTCGCCCATCTGCGGGCCCTCGCATAGGTTTATTGGCACAATGAGCACGTCGACCCCGCGCGTGCGTCCGACCCCCCCGCCAGCGCCAGCCATTCTCCGCCTCGTGCAGCTCGCTGTGCTGGGTCGCTGGCGAGCCACCGGGGAGCAGCTCTATCGGGAGGTCGTCCGGGTCGCGGATATCGGCCGCTCGCAGGAGGTACTCGTCTCCGGTTGCGGCGATGGCGTCACCGCCGAATGGCTGGCGCGCCGGACCGGCGCGTCGGTGACCGGAGTCGACGCAGACGGTGCCCGGATCGAGCACGCCGAGCAGCGGGCGCGGTCCATGCCAGTCCGCTTGCCGTTGTCCTACAGCCAAGCGCCGCTCGACGATCTCCCGCACGAGACCGCGGTCTTCGATGTCGCCATCGGCGAGCCCGCATTGGCCGCGGCGCGCGTCCCCAGCCGGGCCGTGTCCGAGCTGGTACGGGTCGTCAAGCCAATGGGATCCGTCGTGCTGCTCGAGCTCACGTGGGGCTCGGAGCTCTCGCGCGAAGAACGCGAGCTCGTCGTCGAGCGATTGGGCCTCCGCCCCCATCTGCTGGTCGAATGGAAGCAGATGCTGCGCGAGGCGGGCGTCGTCGATGTCGTCGTCGAAGACTGGACCTCCGCCGGAGGCACCCCACGCGATGGCCGCCCGGTGCACCTCACCTGGCAACAGAAGGTTCAAATCGCGACCCGTGCCTGGCGCAAATGGGGATGGCACGGCGCGCGCCGTGCAGTCGAAAAGGAGCTGTCGTTGCTGAGAGAGTTGTCGGATGAGCGGGCCATCGGGTTCCAGCTGATCAAGGGCGTCAAGTGGCGGAGCTGAGCTCCGGCGTCCGCCTCTACGGCATCGTCAGCGCGCAGGAAGCGGACGGACGACAGAATGCCGGACGGCGCCTGCGTCGTCCCGTTCCGCGATCTTGCGGCGATTACCACCGAGTGTTCCCCCGGCGAAGCCTTCTCCTGGCGCCGCACTCCAGCCCCCCCAAACCTCGATACCTACCGGGGCGTCATCGAAGCGGTGTTCGAGCAATGCTCGATCGTCCCGGCGCCGCCCGGGATCATCTTTCGCTCGCGCCAGGCTATTGTGCGTTGGATGGAGCTTCATTACGTCGCGCTCAGCGACGCGCATGCGTTCATCGATGGCCGCGCGGTCGGGCGCGTGCACGTCGAGCGCCGCGCGCCCTTGCTCGCAGGAGCGAACGTACGGCACGAGCTCCTCGCCGGCGAAGCCGTGGCCCGCGAGGTGTTCCGCTCCCTGTCGGGTCACGCCGTCACGTGGACCCCGATCGGGGGCGCCCCGGTCGGTGCGACGGGCGAATATCCCGCTGTCCCGGCGACGACGGGCGCAACGGCTGAATACGTTGCGTCGGACGCCTCGCAGGCGTCTTTCTTGATCGATCGCGCGCATTGGGCGGACTTCGAGGCTGCGGTCGCCGAAGAGGACCGGCGCGATGCTGCGCTCGGCGTCTGGGTATCCGGCCCCTGGCCGCCGTACGACTTCGTCCGATTGCAGTTCGGAGGGTAGGCTCTGTTTTGCCCTGACTGCGGCACGTGGAACCGCGGTGTCGCCGTTCAGTGTGCGCGCTGCTCGGCTCCGCTTCCGGAAATCACCGGAGGGCCGGCCGAATCTCCGGATTCCGAGATCGGCGCGCTCCGACGCTTGACCGGCAATCGCTACCGCATCGTGCACCGCCTCGGCTCCGGCGGCATGGCCCACGTCTACTACGCCGAGCATGTGCAACTCGGCCGCCCACTCGTCATAAAGGTCCTGCACGCGCATCTGGCGCGCGAAGCGGAAATGCGCGAACGATTCCGGCGCGAGGCCGAGGCGGCAGCGCATTTAGTCCACCCGCATATCTGCCCGATCGTCGATTTCGGCGAGAACGATGACGTTGTCTACTTGTTGATGCCGTTCTTGGGTGGCGGCTCGTTAGCCGACCGTCTCGTCCGCGACCGCACGGTGCCACCAGTCTTCGCGGCCACGGTCACGGCCCAGGTCTCATGCGCTTTGGATTATGCGCATCGCCGCGGCGTGATTCATCGAGACATCAAGCCAGATAATATTTTGTTCAATGACGATGGCTTCGCGCTGGTGACCGACTTTGGCATCGCCACCGCGCGACGACATGGGCGCTTGACGGGCACGGGGCGAGCGATGGGGACGCCCCATTACATGTCGCCGGAGCAGGCCATGGGACGCCTCGTCGACGGCCGATCCGATCTGTATGCCCTCGGCGTCATGCTGTACGAGATGCTACTGGGATTCCCCCCGTTCAATGGCGCGGACTCGTATTCCGTCGGATACAAGCATGTGCATGAGGCGCCCGTGCCGCCGGAAGTCGTCGACTCCCGCACGCCGGCGCCGCTCGCGGCCATCATTATGAAGTGCCTGTCGAAGAACCCCGACGAGCGCTTTCAGCGCGGGAACGACGTAGCGGACGCGTTGTTACAGTACTTGGCCGAACAAGCGTCTTTGGCCGAGTTCCGGACGGCCTGGCTGGCGAGAGCGTCGTAACCGCTGTCGATTCCGGGGGTCCCCGTTCGACAAGGGATGAACCCTAACCGGAGTCGATGATGAAGTACCTCTGCCTCATCTACAGCAACGAGCAAGAAGACGCCAGCATGCCGGACGCCGAGCGCCAGGCGATGTTCGCCGACTATGGCGCGCTGACCGAGAGCATCACGCGCAGCGGCCATTACATTGGCGGCGACCCGCTGACGCCGACGAATACGGCCACGACCGTTCGCGTGCGCAAGGGCAAGACACAAACGACGCACGGCCCGTTTGCGGAAACGCGCGAGCAGCTGGGCGGGTACTACAAGATCGAAGCGAAGGATCTCGACGAAGCCGTCGCGATTGCTGCCCGCATCCCCAGCGCGAAGAACGGATCGATCGAAGTTCGGCCGGTGATGGAGATCCCAGGGAGAGCATGAACATCCAGAACGTCGTCGAGCGCGCGTTCCGGGAGGAATCGGGACGCGTGCTCGCGACGCTCATTCGCTTGCTCGGTGACTTCGACCTCGCGGAAGAAGCCACGGCCGAAGCCTTCTCGGCGGCCGTCGAGCACTGGCCGACGAGTGGTGTGCCCGCGAACCCGCGCGCGTGGCTGGTGTCGACGGGGCGCTACAAAGCGATCAATGCGATCCGACGGCGGTCGCGGTTCGTCGAAGTCGATCCGATGCTGGCGATTCACCAAGATCCGGAGATCGACGAGGCGGTCGTCGCGGACGATCAGCTGCGACTCATCTTCACGTGCTGCCATCCGGCGCTCGCGCCGGAGGCCCAGGTCGCGTTGACGCTGCGCATGGTGGGTGGGCTGGAGACCGAGAACATCGCGCACGCGTTCTTGGTCCCGGTGCCGACGATGGCCCAGCGCCTCGTCCGCGCCAAGGGCAAAATCCGCGACGCGGGCATTCCGTTCGTCGTGCCGCCACGTGAGGCGTTGCCCGAGCGGTTGGACGCCGTGCTGCGTGTCGTCTATCTCATCTTCACCGAAGGCTACGCGGCGACGACGGGCGATGCGATCGTGCGCCACGCGCTCTGCGACGACGCGATTCGTCTCGCGCGACTGCTCGTCGCGCTCATGCCGGATTCGACGGAGGCGAACGCCCTCCTCGCGCTCATGCTACTCCACGACTCCCGTCGATCGACACGCGCGCGTGACGACGGCGAGCTCGTGTTGCTCGCCGATCAGGACCGGAGTCTCTGGGACCACGCGAAGATCGCCGAGGGCCTGTCGCGCGTCGAATCCGCATTGCGCGCGGGCCCCGCTGGCCCATACGCGTTGCAAGCCGCGATCGCCGCGCTCCACGCGCAGGCCCGTCGTCCGGAGGACACCGACTGGCGCCAGATCGCGGCACTCTACGCTCTACTCTTACGCCACGAGCCCACACCAATCGTCGAGCTCAATCGCGCCGCGGCCGTCGCAATGGCTCAGGGGCCGGAGGCGGGCTTGCGCTTGATGGACGACCTCGCGTCCCGCGGCGATCTCGCCGACTGCCATTTGCTCTACGCCGCCCGCGGCGACCTGCTCAAGCGACTCGGCCGCAACGACGCAGCCGTAGCCGAGTATCGCACGGCATTGTCGCTGGCCACTGTTGACGCTGAGCGAAAGTTCTTCTTGCGGCGCATCGAAGAATTGAGCGCCACAAAACAAGTCGGCTCGTCAGTTGGCTAGCCTGACGAGCCGCCGAACGGAGCCCCATTATCCTCCCCGTATACGTCTATACGTGTAACCTATCCGGGGCTCAACGCAGGAACAGTAGTCACTCACACGAGCGCAGTCAATTGGGCAAATCCTAACGCGTGTAGAACTGCACGTTGTACAGCGCGAAAATGATGCGCCGACAGAGAATGATCCGCCGATAGAGACGCCGATGATAGAAGCGGAGATAGGCGCGTGAGCGATACGGCGGAAATCATGTCGCCCTTAATCCAGCTATCGACTCGTCGGTGCAAAAACCGGTAATGACCGGCGCGGATTCGAACGTGGTGAAGCTCAAGTGGTGTGGGTTTCGATGTGCTGAAGGGCACAACAAGCACAGTTTGTGGACCCGGTGAGAGCACCACCACAGGTCGGCGCTTGGTCATTTCCGGTGGAACAAACCCGGTGGAGTAATCACACAACAGGACAGTTCCGGGCGCGGGCACAAGGTGAATTGGCATCCGCCACTCTGCCAACCCACCGTCAGTCGACCGTCAGCGCACGCACCCGATTATCGTTCCTACGTGCTGATCGACGTAGCGCTCCCGCTCCCGCTATTCCGGAACTTCACGTACGACTCCGACGCCCCAGTCGCACCGGGCGCACGGGTCGTCGTGCCGCTCCGTGGTTCGCGGGTAATCGGCATCAGCCTCGGCCCGCACGAGGGCCCGTCCGCGGTAGCCGCCCCACGCAAAATCCTCGACGTGCCCGACGCCGAGCCCGCGCTCGCGCCGCACATGCTGGCCCTGTGCCGGTGGATCGCCGAGTATTACGTGGTCCCATTAGGCCTAGTCGTACGCAGCGCCCTGCCGGCCGCGCTGCTCGGCGCCGACACTCCGCGTCCGGCGCCGAAGGTCCAGAGGCTCGCGCGACTCGCCCGAGATATCCCCTCGCTGATGGAGCGCGATGCACTGTTCGCTCGCGCCAAGCGCCAGCGCGAAGTGTACGAGCTGATCGAGACCCTCGGCGGACGAACTCCGGTCGCGCACCTGATCAAGCAGCTCGGCGTATCGCCGGGTGTCGTGCACGCGCTCGAGACACGCGGCCTGATTCAGATCGACGAGGATGTCGTCGAACGCGACCCGTTCGCCGCACGCCCGAGCGACCCGGCACGTCACACACCGACACCCGCGCAAACCGCGGCCATCGACGCGCTCGGCGCCGGCCAACCGGGCGAGGTGTTCTTGCTGCACGGTATCACGGGCAGCGGGAAGACACTCGTGTATGTCGAATTTCTACGCCGCCTGATCGACGAACGCGGCCAGACCGCGATCGTGCTCGTCCCCGAAATCGCCCTCACGCCGCAGACCGTCGATCGATTCCGCGCGGCATTTGGTGACCGCGTGGCCGTGTTGCATAGCGCGCTCAGCGATGGCGAGCGGTCGGATGCGTGGCACGCGCTCAAGTCCGGCCGCAAGCGCATCGCGGTCGGCGCCCGCTCGGCCGTCTTCGCGCCCCTCGAGAACCTGGGCGCGATCATCGTCGACGAGGAACACGAAGGGACGTACAAGCAGGGCGAATCCCCGCGCTATCACGCGCGCGAGGTCGCGATCGTCCGCGCACGCCTGCAGGGTGCGGTCACGGTTCTCGGAAGCGCGACGCCCAGCCTCGAAAGCTGGTCGAACGCCTCGTCGGGCAAGTATCGCTTGCTCTCGCTCCCGGACCGCGTGGGCGGCGGCCGTCTCCCCCATATCGCGGTGCTCGACATGCGCCGCCCGAGCGATGCCGCTGCGCCGGTGTCACCAATGTTGCCGCCGCTGGAGGCAGCGCTCGCCGAAACGCTCGCCCGCGGTGAGCAATCGATTCTCCTACTCAACCGCCGCGGCTACGCGGCATTCGTCCAGTGCGGCATCTGTGGCAACGTCGCCGTGTGCCCGAATTGCTCGATCTCTCTCACCGATCATCGAACGCCGCCACGATTGGTCTGCCACTATTGTCTCCACGAGGAGCCGCCACGGGAGACGTGTGCGCGGTGTGGCGGACGGACGCTGCGACGACGGGGCCTCGGCACGCAGCAGGTCGAGCGGCTCCTCGCCGAGCGCTTTCCCACCGCCCGCATCGCCCGCATGGACGTCGATACGACGACGGGAAAGTGGGCCCACGCCGAGATCCTCGACCGCGTGGGGCGCGGCGAGGTGGACATGTTGCTCGGCACCCAGATGATCGCCAAGGGACTCGATTTCCCGAACGTGACGCTCGTCGGCGTGATCGACGCCGATGTCGGCATCAATCTCCCGGATTTCCGCGCGTCGGAACGCTGCTTCCAGCTGCTGAGCCAAGTCGCCGGCCGCGCCGGTCGTGCCCAGAAACCCGGGCGCGTTTTCATCCAAACCCGCTTGCCGGCGCACCACGCGGTGCGCTGTGCCGTTGCGCATGACTACGCATCGTTTGTTCGCGAGGAGCTCTGCGGCCGGCACTCCCCGCCGTATCCCCCGACAATCCGGATCGCCAACATCGTATACAGTGGCACTGACGAACAGGCGACGGCGCGATTCGCCGAGGACAGCACGGCTTGGCTCTCGCGCCTGCCGGCCGATGTGAAGATCATCGGGCCCGCCCCGTGCCCGGTCGAGCGGATCAAAAACCGGTGGCGTTGGCACGCCGTACTCAAGGCCGAACACCCGGCCGAGCTCACGCGGTTGGGGTTGTACTTCATGCGTCGCGTGACCGTCCCATCGGCCGGGCAGCTCCGCGTGACCTTCGACCGCGACCCCGTGGCGCTCCTGTGACCCGCCACTGATCTTTCCGGGGTGACGTTCACGCACCCCGATTTCACCGCCGCCCGCTTCGCGGCAGCTCCCGACGCGACGTTCGTTCCCGCGCCCGGAGATGGTGTGCTCCCGGACGGATTTTTCTCGACGACCAATCTGCCGACCTACGTCCGCCTCGACGGCGCGTGGCGTATGCCGCGCGAGCCGCGCATGGACGCGGTCCTGCTGCTCGACGCGAACGGCGACCTGTGGGTCCGCGAGGGTCGGCGCGTACGCCGCGGTGAGCGCGTGGCCGTCGGACGCGCCGAAGACGGGAGCGAGGGCATCTACGTGCACGCGTCCGCCTTCCTCGGCTCCGAGGACAGGGCGGGCGAGTTCAAGTTCATGACCAGCGAGGTCTCGCGCGAGAAGCCCATCGATTACGCCGGAGATGGCTCGCCTCTTGATCTCCGAGCGCGAGCGTGGCGGCTACCCGGTGTGGGTCACCGGGCCCGCGTTGGTTCACTCGCGGGCTCGCGCTGACATGACGTGGTTTATCGCCAACGGTTTTGTCGGCGCTTTATTGGCCGGCAACGCGGTCGCGGTGCATGATATCGAAGCCTCGATCTTCGGGACGACCCTCGGCATGAGCGGCTCGGGCGAGGCCACGTCCGGTGGACACGGCCTCCACATGCGCGCGATCAACCAGGTTCGCTCGGCTGGCTCAATCGCCGCGGCCGTTCACAAAGGCATCATCAAAGACGGCATCATGCACGCGTGCGTCGTGCACGATGTCCCCTTCGTGCTCACCGGCTCGATCCGCGACGACGGCCCATTACCCGACGTCGTGACCGACGCCATCGCGGGGCAAGACGCGATGCGGCGGCATACGACGAAGGCGACCATGGCCATTCTCATTGCCACGGCGCTCCACGCTATCGCGACGGGGAACATGCTCCCGGCCTTCGTGACTGAAGCCGATGGATCGCTCCGGGAATTGGCCACCATCTGCGTCGACTCGTCCGAGTTTGTGGTGAGTAAGTTGAAAGACCGGGGTACGCACCAGGCGTTCGGTGTCGTGACCAATGCCCAGGATTTCATGCATATCCTGAGGCTCTATGTCGAGCGCGAGCTGTCGACGATGCCCCCGCTGCGCCTGGCCAAAGTCTCGGCATGACCGACGGCGAACGCCGGTTCCTCCGCGAGCTGGCGGAGAAAGTACAGCCCGCCGATGTCGTCGATGCCTATCTCTTCCCCGCGTTCCGCCACGGGGTCGTCGAGAGCGGCGTCGCGGTGCTGGCGACGACCAGCGACGGCGATGGCCGCTATGCCGTACTGACCGCGCGCTATCGTCTCGACGTGAAGGGGATGGACCGCGGCGCCTGGAACTTCGATGTCCGCCGCGAAGCCGACGCCCCGCTGGACGCACTGGCCGAAGTCGTGCATGGCGTGACGCGGCGCGCCGCCGACTACGGCGTTCCGCTTCATTTGAATGGCGACGCGTACCGGGCCATGATCACGGAGTGAATGTCGCGCGCGTCCTCGATCGGCGTCGTCTCGTCGATGCCGAGCGCCGGGGGTGTGATGAGAAACGGAAAGACCTGATCGCCGCCGACCGACCCGTGCGCGCCGACCTGATCGTCGAACGACACGATATCGTAGCCATCGTACGCGCCGAAGAGGACGAGATCGCCGCCGTTCGGCTGGCGAACCACTGACTCGATCGCCCGCCGGGCCAGCGCATCGCTCTTGTATGGCGCGAGCGGATCGTCGCCCGCGAGGATGGTCAGCACGCCCTGGTCGAGCCGTGCCCGGCCGGTGCGCGAGGCCAGATGAACGCCGGTCCCCTTCCGCGTCGCGATGAGCCCGATGCCCGGATGCTCCAGCAGCGCAGCGTAGAGCCCGGCGCGGCGTGCGTCCCGCTCGATGTCGTCGTGGTCGAGCGCTCCATCCTCATCGGCGAAGTACAGCTCGGCCAGACATGAGCTATACGTCACGACGACCTCATGCCGCGCGTCGATCTTGTATTTCTCGGGTACGAGGAGCTCCCGCAACCCGTAGTGACGCCGCAGCCAGTCCAACAGGCGGGGGCCGACCGGCGCGTATTCGCTGTCCTCGGCGAAGCTGGCGAAGGAATTGGAGAGCACCTTGGCGACGGTTGTCCCGAGCGTCTCGCCGAACCGCACGCGATAGCTGACCGAGGGCGTCATGCCGTGGTCCGAGAGGATCACGAGGTCGTACCCGCGGTTGGCCGCGTTCCGCATCATGCGCACGATCTCGGTGAGCCGTGCGTCGGTTCGCCGCAGATCCGCCATGGCCTGCCGGCTGCTCGGCCCAAAATGATGCGCCATCTCATCGTACTGCATGAACGTCGAATAGATGATCGGCACACCGAGATACAGGTCGAGCATGATCGCGATCGTCTGGAGCTCGCGTACGACGACGTTGCTCAGGATGCGCACGAAGGGGAAGATCCCTTCGGTATGCGTGGCCCGCCCGGCCAGCTCACCCGAGAAGCGCTCCCACTCCTCGCGCAGCCATTCGACCGCGGCTTGCGCCACCATACGGACCAGTCGAATCGGATGGAGCGCGATCAAGAGCACCATTCGCGTGCCGCCGAGTCGCTGAAAGACCGATGTGCGCTCCCGGGTCGCCACGGTGAACGCGACGGTGGCGGCGTCGCCGTCGAGCAGATTCACGTAACTCGACCCGCCCGCCAGCGCCCCAGGGGCATGGATCCGATCGCGGATATACTGGACGCCTTCGGGAGCGTTGCAGGTGATCACCCGATGTTCCCGCTTGTCATAAAACCGAAACGCGGGGATGCCGTCGTTCTCACCATGGAAAATGCCAGCCTGGCAATACGGCGTGGCAGCCGGCAGACCACAGAACCAACGCCGGAGCCGAAAGTCATCCTCGGCCAGCAGGCGTTGAATGGTTGGGCAGTATCCCAGTCGCAGCGCCCGACGCAGATCCGCGTAGGCGAGCGCATCGATCTGCAGCATGAGCAGTCCGCGACGTCCATCGCGTGGGCGTCGCTCGCGACGGAAGATGCTGTACTTGAGCGTGTAGTACAGCCGCACGATCGGCCCTGCCCGAGGCCGCTGACGTCGTTCGACGAATGGCTCTGACACTCAGGTCGTGAGCGTCGCGGTCAGCGCCAGGAGCGTGCGCGCGGAAACCGGCTTGAGCAGTACGTCCCGGCATCCCGCGGCACGACATCGCGCGAGAACAGCCGGCTCGTCCCAGCCAGTCAGCGCGACTGTTACCCGAGGCGTTGTGGCCGCCTGCGCGAGGACCTGCAGGCCATCTCCATCGGGCAGCGTCAAATCGAGCAGCATGAGGTCGACCGGTGTTTCGTTGCATGCCGCGATCGCGGCGGCAACCGTTCCGGCCACCCGCACGTCATGTCCGCCCGCTTCGAGGAGCATGCGCATGGCGTCACCGGCATCCGCATGGTCCTCGACCACCAGGACGCGCGCCACGCGGTCAGGCCGCTCCTTCGAGTGCTTCGACCAGCTGTTGGCGGCGGAGGAGCGACCAGTACCGACCCCCGAGCGCGAGCAAGTCTTCATGGCGGCCTTGCTCGACGATCCGCCCTTCGTCGAGGACGACGATCCAACTCGCGTCGCGGATCGCGCTGATCCGGTGCGAAGCGATGACGGCCGTCCGCCCCGCGAGCGCATCGCGCAGCGCGTGCAGGATCGCGGCCTCGGTGTGCGTGTCGACCGCCGAGAGGGCGTCATCCAGCAGCACGATCGACGGCCGACGGGCGAGCGCCCGAGCCAGTGCCGCGCGCTGCTTCTGGCCGCCGGACAGGTTGATCCCGCGTTCGCCGAGCATCGTGTCGTAGCCGGCCGGGAACGCCGTGATCGTCTCGTCGAGTTGCGCGATCCGCGCGGCCCATCGGCCGGCATCTTCGTCCGGTGCTTCCTCCGCCGCGCGCTCGTCGACCAGCTCGGCGTTGTCGCCGTACACCAGGTTCGCACCGATCGTGTCGCTGAACAGTAGGCTTTCTTGCGGCACGACCCCAATCGTACGTCGGAGGTCGTCGAGCGGGACCTCGCGGATCGGGACCCCGTCGATCAAAATCTCACCCTCCTGGGGATCATAGATGCGCGGGATCAGGTCGATCAGGGCGCTCTTCCCACTCGCGGTCGCGCCCACGATTCCCAACGTCGCACCGGCTGGGACGAAAAAGGAGATGCCTCGCAAGACGAGTCGTTGGGTGCCCGGGTACGCGAAGCTGACGTTCCGAAACTCGATGGACCGTCCCTGTGGAGCGACGGGCAGTAGCCGAGGCTGCGCCGGCGAAACGACGCGCGCCTCGGCACGAAAGATGTCCATGAGCCGTGTCATGGACGCCGCCCCGCGCTCGAAGAGATTGATGACCCATCCCAGCGCAATCAGCGGCCAGGTGAGCGCCGAGAGGTACATGCCAAAGGCGACGAACTTGCCGACGCTGATCGTCCCTTGCATGGTCAAAATCCCACCGAGGCCCAAGACGACGACCCAAGCCAAGCCGGCCAGCAGCCCAAACGCAGGATTCATTGCGCCATTGAGGCGCACGAGATGCATATTGCGTCTCAGGTACTCATCATTGAGCGCGCCAAACCGGCCGAGCTCTGCCGCCTCCTGGCGATACGCGCGAATGATGCGTGTTCCAGAGAAATTCTCCTGCGCATGCGTCGTCATTGTACTGAAATGGTCCTGGACCGCCTCGAACCGCTCGTGGATGATCCGCCCGAACCGCACCATCATGACGGGCAGCAGGACCATCGGCAGCAGGGAAATGCCGGTCAACGTTGGGCTGATGCGCAGCATGAAGCCGAGGGCGAACACGCCACCGGCGATCGTGGCGACGAGGTACATGATGGCGGGTCCCGCCGCCATCCGAACCGCGCTCAAGTCGTTGGTGAGCCGCGCCATGATGTCACCCGTTCGGGTATGCCCGAAGTAGGAGGCATCGAGGGTTTCGAGATGCTGAAACAGATCGTTTCTGAGATCGTACTCGATGCGGCGGCTGACGCCGTTGAGCACCTCGCGCATCCCGTATCGCAGCCATCCGCCGAAGAGCGCGATCGCCACCATTTCGCCGGCGATGCCCCAGATGCGCCCGGTGCCCGAGCCGCCACGCATGTCGTCGATCGCCCACTCGATGAGCGTGGGGATGACGCTCGTCACGGCCGACGAGCCCAGGACAAACAGCAGTCCAACGATGACCTGCGTCCGATACCGCCGCAGGTATGGCAGGAGTGGCCTAAGAGCCTTCATACTAACGTCGGCTCATGAGACGGAGAGACTTATGATCACCAAATATAATATCCTGGGTTGCCTCGCCCTCAGTCTGACGGTCGCCGCGTGCGGAAAGTCAGACAAATCGGCGGCCGCTGACAAAATGTCGCCCGATACGTCGCTGGCGAGCGATCTGGCCGCCGCCGGCGCGCCACCAGCACAACCGGCGTTAGCTGACACGGGTTCCGCGACCAAGGCGACACCAGCGCCTGCGCCGACGCCTGCACCCGCGCCCGCGGCCGATACCGCGAAGAAAGAAGTCGCGAAGGCCGAGCCCGAGAAGCATCACAAGAAAGAGAAGACCACAACTGGCGGCGGCGCGACCAGTGGCGGGACTGCGACGCCGTCCCCGACTCAGCCCGGGCAGCCAACGACGACCGCCAGTGGCAATACTGTAACGCACGGTGGCGCCGGTGGCGGCAATGTCGGAACGATCGCGGCCGGTACCAACATCGCGCTCACCGCCGACCAGCGGATCTGCACCGACAGCAACAAAGTCGGCGACACGTTCACCGCGACGGTCGCGAACCCGGTCGTCGGGTCGAACGGCGCCGTCATTCCCGCCGGCTCGAGCGTCTCTGGCCACGTGGTCGCGCTCGGCGCGAGTAAGGCCGTCGGCCAGACCGTCACGTTCTCGCTGGCATTCGACAACCTGACAGTCAATGGGACAGGCTATCCCTTGGATGCGGCGCTGGCCGGTACGCCGCAGCTCGCGCAACACCGCACGACTGGCGTGGGAACGGATGCGGCGAAGGTCGGCGGCGGTGCCGTCGTCGGCGCTCTCATCGGCGGGTTGGTCAGCCACAAGGTGACAGGCGCCGTGATCGGTGGCGCCGCCGGCGCCGCGGCAGGCGGCGGTGTCGCGGTCGCGACCGGGAAGTTCGACGCATGCCTGCCGCAGGGTGGCAAGCTGAACATCCAGCTCAATAGCGATCGGCCAATTCGGTCCTAGCCGACCGCTAGTATCCGACCGCGCCTCCCGTCGCGCGCGGGTCCACGGCGCCAACCCAGCCGTCGGGCCCGCGCATGACCGCGGTGCACGTGCCGCTGGCGCCGCCCTGCGCCACAGCGTACCCCATCGCCCGCAACGAGTCGAGCATCGCCGGGGCGAACCCGCCGTTGTCCACGCGCAAAGTGTCCGGCAGCGCCTGATGGTGGACGCGCGGCGCGCGGATCGCGTCGGCGAGCACCATGTGATAGTCGATCGCGTTGACGATGACCTCGAGGGTGCTCGAGATGATGCGTGGGCCGCCGCGGGCGCCGACGACGAGGAACAGCCGCCCGGTGGGATCAGTGACAATCGTCGGCGACATCGCGCTCAACATGCGCTTGCCAGGCACGATCGCGTTCTGCTCGCCTTGCACGAGGCCGAACATGTTCGGTTGCCCGGGCTGCGCCGCGAAATCATCCATCTCGTCGTTCAAGAAGAACCCCGCACCCCGGACGTATACGCCGGAGCCGTACAACGCATTGAGGGTGGTGGTCGTCGCCACCGCATTCCCGGCCGCATCCACAACCGAGTAGTGCGTCGTCTCGGTATCGCGCACGGCTCGCGCGTACTGTTTGCTGGTGAGCTGATCGACGGGGTTCTGCACGAATTCCGGGTCGCCGAGTCGGTTGTTGCGATCGGTGAACGCGCGCTTGAACGCATCGCCCAAGCGGCGCGCATACGCGGTCGTGCCATAGGGCGGCAGCGCTGGGTATGTCTCGAGGATGTTGAGCGTCTCGACAATCGTCACGCCGCCGGACGACGACGGTGGCATGGTGAGCAGCGAGTACCCGCGGTACGTCCCTCGAATGGGCTCCCGCCAGCGGGCACGATACGCCGCCAGATCCGCTTCCGTGATCAACCCATGCCCACGCTGCTCTTCGTCCACGATGGCGCTGGCGATGCTTCCACGATAGAACGCGTCGGGCCCCTGGTCCGCGATGAGGTTCAGCGTGCGCGCGAGCTCGGGTTGGACGAGAGTCGCGCCGACCGCCAGAGGCGCGCCGCCCGGATAGAACCGGTCGGCCCCGGCGAATCGTCCAATCCGCTTCTGCTCATTCGCCAGCGATCGCGCCAGCGCGCTATCGACGCGAAACCCGACGGTCGCCAGCCGAATCGCCGGCTCCATCACGCGCCGGAGCGGCATGGTGCCGTACGACTTGAGCGCCTCGGCCAACCCGGCAACGGCGCCAGGAACGCCGGATGCGCGGTACCCGGTCACGCTCTCGTCGGTCAGCTTCCCGTCCGCCCCGACGTACATGTTGCGGGTAGCCGCGAGGGGCGCGACCTCCCGATAATCGAGCGCCGCGACGCGACCGTCGACCATGCGGATGACCATGTACCCGCCACCCCCGATGTTGCCGGCCTCGGGCAGGGTCACCGCGAGCGCGAACCCCGTGGCGACCGCCGCGTCGACCGCATTGCCACCCTCGCGAAGGATCTCGACGCCGGCCGCGCTGGCGAGACCGCTATTGCTCGCGATCATCGCGTGCGGCGCCGTCGCCAGCACCGGCGTCGTCTGGAAGCGCCACGTGGACGGAATGCGGCCCGCTGCCGTCGTGAGTTGATCGTGGCCCACGCTGCGAGCGCATGAGGTCGCCGTCAGCGCGATTGTGATGCAGATCACGAACCGGCGCCCTTGCGAAACGCTTAACCTGGTCTGTTCCATTATGGCACTCAAGCTAGCGAAACACCGATTGCCTGCCAACGCCGCCGACACGAGCCTGACTGAGCGCCGGAACCCGCGCACAGCTGATATAGATCTCGCCTCACCGCAAGAGATCGTCGACCTGATCGGCGCGGAGGACGCGACGGTTGCGGCGGCGGTACACGCCGAGCGCGAAGCGCTCGCGCGCGCCATCGAATTCGCCGTCGCCGCGTTTCACTCCGGGGGTCGCCTACTATACGTGGGCGCCGGCACGTCGGGCCGACTCGGCGTGCTCGACGCGGCCGAGTGCCCGCCGACCTTCGGCACGGACCCTTCGATGGTGCAGGCCCTGATTGCGGGCGGCCCAGCGGCCATCACGCGCGCACAGGAGGGAGCCGAGGACCGCCCCGAATGCCGGCGCGGCTGACCTCGCCGCCGCCCGAGTCGGCCCCGCTGACTTCGTCATCGGTATCGCCGCATCCGGCACCACCCCGTACGTCCGGGGCGCTCTCGCGTATGCCCGCGAGGCTGGTGCTCGCACTGCCATTGTCGCCAGCACGCCAATACCATCCGACCTCAAAGTCAACGTCGCGATCCTGCCGATCGTCGGCCCGGAGGTGATCACGGGCTCGACCCGCATGAAAGCAGGCACGGCGACGAAGCTCGTGCTGAACACGATCACGACCGGTGCGATGATCCGCCTCGGCAAGACGTACGGCAACCTGATGGTCGACCTCAAGGCCACGAACGCGAAGTTGGCGGCCCGGAGCGAACGTATCGTCGCCGAGGTCGGCGGGATCTCGCGTGAGGCCGCGCGCGAAGTGCTCGCCAGCGCGGGCGGTAGCGTCAAAGTCGCGATCGTCATGCACAAGCGTGGCGTCGATCGAGCCGAGGCAGAGCGCCTGTTGACCGAGGCCTGCGGTCTCCTTCGCGACATCATCGGCCCGCCGCCGCCGTGAGCGAACTGTACGTCGGACTCATGTCCGGCACGTCCCTCGACGGAATCACGGCCGCGGTCGCCCGCTTCTCGGAAAACCGCTGCGAGCTCGTGGCGTCGAGCACGTGCCGGTACAGCGACCAGCAGCGCGCTCGCTTCGAACGCGCGCTCGGAGGTCCGATCTCGGCCGCCGAGTGGGCCCGTCTCGACGTGGACCTCGGCACCTGGCTCGCCGATGCGGCGCTGACGGCGATCGCCAAAAGCGGCGTCGAGGCGACTGCCATCCGCGCGATCGGATCGCATGGCCAGACCGTCTGGCACGAGCCCGCTCGGGCCACGTGGCAGATCGGCCAGGCCGCGGTGATCGCCGAGCGGACGGGGATCGATGTCATCAGTGATTTTCGGGTGCGCGATGTCGCCGCGGGCGGGCAGGGCGCTCCGCTCGTCACACTCGCCGACGCGATGTTGTTTCGTGCGCCGCACGGCGTGCGCGCGTTGCAAAACCTCGGCGGCATCGGCAACGTGACGGTCGTCGCCAATGTCGTCCGGGCGTTCGATACGGGCCCGGGCGTCGTGGTCATCGATGGCGTGGTCCGTCGCCTGACCGGTCTGCCATATGACACCGATGGCCGTCTCGCCCGCGCGGGTCGTCCGCTCGAGTCCGTCGTCGCTCGCGCGTTGACCGATGCGTATTTCTCCGCGCCGCCGCCCAAGTCGACCGGTCGCGAGCTGTTCACCGCCGAGTATGTGACCGCCTTTATCGACCAATGCCGGGGCGCATCGACGGCGGACATCGTCGCCACCGCGGTCGCGTTGACTGCCGCAAGCCTGGCCAATGCCTACAATCGATTCGTGCCCGAGCCGCTGGCCGACGTGTTGCTGTCTGGCGGTGGTGCGAGCAACCCAGCCCTCGTCGATGCGATCACGCGTGCGCTCGCGCCGCGGATCGTGCGTCGGTTCGATGATGTCTTTTTTGATGGCGAAGCCAAAGAGGCCGTGGCGTTCGCGTTTTTGGCCTATCGGCACGTCCACGCGCTGCCAGGGAACGTCCCGTCCGCGACCGGCGCGGTCGGACCGCGCATCCTCGGAAAACTGACGCCGGCATGATTGCCTACGCGCAGTTATTGATCCCGACGATCTGGTGGGATGAGAAGACGGGTTTCGCTGGCGCGAAGCCGCGGACTGACGCCGCATTGGGACTCGGCGTCGGAGGGTTCATTTTGCGTGGGGGCGAGCGCGAAGCCGTGCGCGCGCTCACGAAAGACTTGCGGCAGCGTTCGCGCATCCCACTGCTGATCGCCGCCGACCTGGAGCGCGGCGCCGGCGAGCAATTCGTCGGCGCGACGGGCCTGCCCCCAGTCGGCGCGATTGCGTCGCTCGGCGATATGGATGCCATTCGTCGCGCGGCCCGCCTCACCGCACGCGAGGCGCGCACCATGGGAGTCAACTGGGATTTCGCGCCGGTCTGCGACCTCGATCTCGATACCAACAATCCGATCGTCGGGACGCGGGCGTTCGGGTCGGATCCCGTGCGCGCCAGCGAGTGCGCGGCCGAGTGGATCGCGGCGTGCCAGTCGGAAGGCGTGCTGGCCTGCGCGAAGCATTTTCCGGGGCATGGGCGCACCGAGTCCGACTCGCACTGCGCGTTGCCCGTCGTGCGCGCGTCGGTCGCGGAGCTCACTGACGTCGATCTCGCTCCGTTCCGCGCCGCGATCGCGACCGGCGTCGCCTCGCTCATGACCGCGCATGTCGCGTATCCCGCGCTCGACTCGAGCGGTCAGCCGGCCACGCTGTCGCGCGAAATTCTGCACTGGCTCCTGCGGCAGCGCCTCAAATTCGACGGGCTGGTGATCAGCGACGCCATGACAATGGCCGGCGTGCGCGACGGTCGCGACGAGTCCGAGGCGGTGGTCGAAGCCGTTCGCGCCGGATGCGATCTCGTGCTCGACCCCGTCGACCTGCCTGGCGCCATCGCGGCATTGGAAGCCGCGGCAAAAGATCGGCGGTTCGACGACGAGCGGTTGCACCAGTCGCTGCGTCGTCGGCTCAAGTGGGCGCAGTGGGCGTCGCCGCCCAACGAGTATCGGCGGCCGTCGCTCACCGATCTCGCCTGGGGCGATCAGCTCGCCGAGCGCGTGATTCACGTCGTACGCGGTGCGGTGCCGCGGGTCGCCGGCCCGCTCAACGTCCTCGTGATCGACGACGATCATGCGCAGCCGAGCGCATCACGCGACGTGTTCGTCGCATCGCTGCACGCGGCTGGCGTCAAGCTCGGAGCAAGTGGCGCTGTGATCGTCGCATTGTTCGGCGACCTCGGGCCAGGACGCGAACGCGTTGGATACGCGCCCGAAACCTTGGCGAGGGTAGCGGCCGCGCGAGCGACGCTCGTCGTGCAATTCGGCCCACCGCGCTGGGCGTCCGCGCTGACCGACGCCCCGAACGTTATCTCGGCCTGGGGCGGCGACCGAACGATGCAAACCGCCGCCGCGCGCTGGCTCAAACGCGCCGCATTGTGACGCCGGCCGCGCCACCTCGTCAGATCGCGTAGCCTATCAACGACGAGGTGGGGCGTGAAACGTGGGTTCGTGGTCGCGGTCTTGGTGCTCGCCGGTTGCAACATCCCCGGCCTGGACGATCCGACATCGGGCGGGTCGTCGTCAACGTCGTCCGGCTCTGGTATCGCGACGTTCGACGGCACATACAGCTATAGCTACCAGATCGATAACAACGGCACCGAGCAGTCGAATAGCAACGCCGCGCAGCTCCTTATCTCGAATGGCGTGATCACGAGCAACCCAGCCGGTTTCGCCGGCAGCGTGACGGACAGCACGGGCAACGTGTCGTTCGTGGGTCCCTGTCCGATCAGCGGGAACACGGGCGGGGCGACCTACATCGGGACGGTCGTCAACGACACCCCGAAGTTCGGGCAGGGTACCTGGACCTGCACGACCGGGGGCGTGTCGGACAACTGGCAGGTGAACGGCGGCGACTAGTTCGGTAGCTCGCGAGCGAGCACGGTCGCTGGTACCGCGTACACAATCCGCCCAGCGCTTTCCCGAGCGCCGCCATAGACGACGCCGATGACATTCCCGTCGGCGTCGAACACCGGGCTGCCGCTCGATCCCTCGCCGGCGAACGAATCCATCTGAATGACGTCGTCGAGCACTTTGCTGAGGGTGCCGGCGACGAGCGTCGAGCGCGCGGTGATCTGCATCCCGCTGCCTTCCATGGGGGTATCGATGCCGAGCGGATACCCGATGATCGCGGCGGGCGAACCGACGCCTGGCGGTTTCGCGCTCGCCGACGGCGGGGCAATGGCGGGATACGTTCCCGTTTCGTCGATTTGCAGGAACGCCAGATCGGCGTCCGACGAGACCTTCACGACGTGCGCCGGCACCCATCGTTTCGTATCCGAAAAGATGAGGAGCATGCGCTGCGCGGCCGTTCCGTCGTCCGAGCGCACGAGATGCCGGTTGGTGACGACGAGCCCCGCTGTCGAGACTGAAAACCCCGTGCCCGTGAACGCGTGCCCGTCCGGCATCTCGACGGCAATGAGCACGACGGCCGGCCCTTTCGATCGCGCGATCTTCGCGTAATCCACCCGCGACGCGGTCGCCAGGAGCTTCTCGCGCGACTCCGAGTGTTTGAGCTGCGCGACGTCCGCGGCCGCTTGTGCGCTGCCCCGTTGCTCGGCCGCGAGCCGCGTGCGTAAGCCTTCGCTTTCGTGCTGCGCCGCCGACAGCGCGCTATCGAGGCCCGAGGCGCGAGAGCTCACGTCCCGCACGCTGGCCGAGAGCACCTGATTGACGCTGTCGCTCTTGCGCAGCAATGCGTCGAGCGCCGACTCCCGCTTGCGGGCCGCCCGGTGCGTGGCCGAGTAGGCGACGATGATGCCGGCGGCGAACCCTGCCGCCCCACCCACGGTCATCCACACGCGCCGCCGCGTCCAATGGAAGCGGCGGTCGACGTGAAACTCCATGCGCGGGCCACTGGCGCCGAACGCAATGACATCGCCATCGGTCAGCACGTGGTCCCGCTCGAGGCGATCGCCGTTCACCCAGGTGCCGTTCGTGCTCCCCGCGTCGCGGATCGTAAACCGCGTGCCGTTGCCGCTGCCAATGATTTCCGCGTGGCGTCCGGAGACGTCGCGATCTTTGGTCGGATCGAACTGAAAGTCACTCGCCGGATGCCGCCCGATGCGCAACCGCTGCATGCGGCGGCCATCGAATCGCGCGGTGTGGCCGCTTTTCGCGCCGGTCAGAACGTGGAGGACGATGCGCATCGTGCTCCGGCGCTACTTGGTTCGGAGATACGTGACGAGCCCGTAGACGAGAACCACGATGGCGGCGACCGCGACGATCAGGACCGCGGCGCGCCGCTTGCGCCCCTTGGGCTGCGGCGCACTGGGGTCCGTGCCGAGCGCTGCCCTGGCGGCTTCGATGTCAGCCGGCGTCAGCGCTCGCCGCACGCCGGTCGGCTGCAGCGACGGAAAGGCCGTGTGGTCCGCCGCGGGCGGCGCCGCGTTCAACACCTCGGTCAGCTCGTCGCGCGGGGGGGTCGGTGCGCTGACCTCGAGACGCGGATGCGGCGTGACCGGCGTCGTCTCGCCGACGGCGAACGTCTGGTGCCCAACCTGGTCGCCATCGGTGGGTGGCACGAGGCCCTCGCCCTCGAATCGCGCCGCCACGACCGTGATGTTATCCGGCCCGCCACTCTCGTTCGCGAGCGAGATGAGCTGATGGCACAGCGTCACGAGGTCTGACGACTCGCGCGCCACCCGCTGGATCTCGTGATCGCGCACCACGCCGGACAATCCATCGCTACACAGTACGAGCACGTCGCCCCGACGAAGCTGCTGGTGAGTGATGTCGACCTTGATGGCGGCCTCGGGTCCGAGCGCCTGCAGGATAATGTTGCGGCGCTCGCTCACCTCGGCCTCTTCGGCCGTGATCTCGCCGGCTTCGATCAGTCGCTGCATGAGCGACTGGTCCTTCGTCAGTTGCCGCACCTCGCCCTGGCGCATGAGATACGCGCGACTGTCGCCGACCTGCGCGATGTAGAGCGTGTCGCCGAGGATCCCGGCGACCGTCGCCGTCGTGCCCATGCCGCGGTTTTCGGGGTGCTCCGACGCATACTCGTGGATCCGATCGTTCGCGACCTCGGTCGCATCGTGCAGCGTCACCGCGAACACCTTCGGGTCCGTGCCGGGCCCAGACGACCACTTGCCTCGCAACTCGGACAGAATGACATCGACCGCCATCGAGCTCGCGATCTCGCCCGCCGCGGCGCCGCCCATGCCGTCGGCGACCATGAACAGGGTGCCGTGCTCTCCCGGCACCTGCGTCTGTTCGGCCGGGAACGTCAGTGGCTGCGCCTTGTCGAGATCGGCGACCATGAACGCGTCTTCATTGTGCTCGCGCGTTCGGCCGACGTCCGAAACGCCGTACACGTGCACGACGATGTTCGGCTCGGTCACTGACACTCCTGCGCGATCGCGTTCGAGTCCGCGACCTCCCACCGGTTGCCCCGCGCGGCGTTTCGCATCTCCCCACTGGTCAACACGGAGCACGCTTCCGCGGACTTCTTGAGGATGACATAAGCGTCGGCACGGTCGAACAATACTTCGGCCTTCTGCGTCGGATCAGTCACCCTGGGCAGGACACGGCTGGTCAAGGCGAGGGCTTCAGTGGCGTTTGCGTCGGTGCGTTTCTCGAGCAGCGACCCAATACGCTCGATCAGTGCGGCGGGAGACGCCGCAGTATCCGTGGCCGGCGGCGGCGTCACGTGGCCACCGGTGGTCGAGTCGTGTCGAGCCGGTGGCTTCTGTCGCTGCCCTTTGCCGCCGTCCGACGTCTGCTTGACAACCGTGCTCGTATCGTGCGTCAGACTGTCGGGTGCTGGGGCGACCTGGGCGGTCGTGTCCTTCCCTACAATAGGCGGCTTCGAGCCCCGGCCGTTGGTCGCCAGCACGAACGCCGTGCCGCCGGCAACGAGGAGCGCCACCGCGCTGATCCCGACCACGAGCCCCGTACGCTTGCGCGGCGGGCCAGATGGCGGCGGAGCGGACGGGCCCTCGGCCGCGCCAGGACCGCGTGGCAGCGTCGGAGGCTCGACCGCAGGCGCCACTCGCGTCGCCGGCACGGTGCTCGCTCCGCCCGCTTTGCCGGCAGCCATCGCGTCCATCGCCGTCGTGACAGCGCCGTAGGGACTCTGCCGTGGAACCGCCACCCCGGCGGCTTGCGCGGCATGCACGAGGTCAGCACCGAAGTCTGCGGCGACCGCGTAGCGCTGGGTCATATCCCGCGCCAACACCTTGTCGAAGACGGCCTGTAGACCGGGCGGAAAGGTGAGATCTGGCCGCATTTCCGCCAGCGTTTTCGGCTTCTCCATGAGGCGCATGAGCATCGCCTCCTGCGCGGTCTCGCTCGGAAACGGAAGCTTGCCCGTCAGCATGACGAAGGTCACGAGGCCAAGCGAATAAACGTCGCTCCGCCCATCGAGTTTGTCCCCGGCCAACTGCTCGGGGCTCATGTACTCGGGCGTGCCGACGACCAATCCGGTCTTGGTGACTTTCTGCGCCTCGTTCTGACTCGCTTTCGCGATGCCGAAATCCACGACCTTCACCATATCGGCGCCTTCCCGCCCGCGCCCAATCATGATGTTGTCGGGCTTCAAGTCCCGGTGCACGATCCCCAGCTCGTGAGCGACCGTCAGCGCGTCGGCCGTCTGCCGAGCGATAGTCACCGCGCGGGCCAACGGCAGCGCGCCCAAGCGCTGGATGAGCTTCGTCAGCGGCTCGCCGTCGACGAACTCCATCGCGAGGTAGATGAGGCCGTCCAACGTCTCCCCGAAGTCGTAGATGGCCGCGACATTGGGATGCGTGATGCGGCTCGCGTTCGCGGCTTCCCGGTTGAACCGGCTCACCGCGTCGGGGTCCCGTGTCAGGTTCGGGCTCATGACCTTTACCGCGCACCGCCGCGCCATGCGGACGTGCTCGGCCAGGTACACCTGCCCCATGCCACCTTCGCCCAGCTTCTGCAAAACGTGATACCGCTCGGCGACGACTTGGCCAACGAGATCGGCATGAACGTCGGCGGAACGCAGCGCCGAGCCGTCCTTAGGACAGAAGCGCTCGGACACCGGGTATTCCGTGCCGCACGTCGGACAGGTTTTCAAGGGCGTCAAACCGTATCCCCCCGGGGAACCGATCCAAAATAGACTATATCAATAGCCGTGATGTCACCCCCGGGTCGCCCGAATAGGGTGCCAGTGCTTACTTTCCCGTCCGTGTCGGTTGGACGGACGCTTCGGCTCTTTGTTCTCGCGACCGGCCTCGCGGGTTGCGCCGGCACGCCGCCGACGACCACCCCGACGCCGCTCGGCGAGCCGAAGGCCGCCGAAATAGTACCACCGGCGCCCCCACTGCCGCCGATCCCGCACTTGAGCGGCCCCCCGGTGATCACGGTGGTATATCCCCGGGCCGGGGCAACGATCGCGGTCCGCGACTCCAATTTCATTCTGGGCTCGGTCGGCACCGGTGACGCCACGCTGACCATCAATAACACGCCAGTCCACGTGGAGCCGAACGGCGCGTTCCTGGCCTGGCTCCCCCTTCCGGACAGCACGGCATTTCGATACGACCTGGTCGCGGTCGAGGGCTCCGACACGGTGCGATATACGCATCCGGTCTCTCGGATTCCAACCGCCGACACGGTCGACACGCTGATCGAGCGCCTCCCGCCATTTCCCGACAGCGGCCAATACGAGGCGATCGGACTGCCGGCCACACCGGACACCGACCGCGCGATCATCGCGCGGCCGACACCGGCCGGGACGTACAAATGGTTCTTCCTCCCGGGAACGGCGTTCCAGGTCACCGGCCGGTCCGGCAACTTCATCCGTGTCCGCCTGGACTCGTCGCTCGATGCCTGGGTCTCCGCCTCGGACGCCCACCTGGGGCCGACCGCGGTCGTCCCCGTGCCGCACCGCATCGTCACCGCGGCGCGCGTGACGTCGAGCACCGGATACGTCGATCTCATACTGCCGCTTGGCGACCGTCCGCCATACGCGGTCGAAGAGAGCGGCTCTGATCTCGTCCTCACACTCTATAACACGAAAATCGCGATCGATCTGATTCAGTATGATGCCAAGGACAGCCTCGTTCGGACCGTCGCGTGGGACCAAGTCACGAACGACCGGGGGCGGATCACGGTCCACCTGAGCCGACCGCCCTACGGCTACCTGGCGATGTGGGATGATGTCGTTCACCGGTTCGTATTGCGAATCCGCCGCCCTCCCGTGATCGACCCGTCCGCTCCACTCCGGGGTCGCGTGATCGCCGTCGATCCCGGTCACCCGCCGATCGGCGCGACTGGACCCACGGGGTTATGGGAACCTGTGCCGACCCTGGCGGTGGGACTCAAACTCGACTCGATCCTCACGGCGCGCGGAGCGCGCGTGATCATGACCCGCACCACGGCCGACCCGGTTGAGCTCTACTCGCGGCCGATTATGGCGCGCCGGGCGAACGCCGAGGCGCTCGTGAGCATTCACCTCAACGCGCTCCCCGATGGAACGAACCCATTCCTGGGGATGGGCACGGGGACGTACTTCTTCCAGCCCCAGTCCGCGCCGCTCGCCCGAGTCGTACAGGAGTCGATGGTGCGGCATATGGGACTCTTCGACCGCGGAATCTTTTACGACAACCTGGCGCTCGCCCGCCCAACGTGGATGCCGGCGATCCTCTGCGAGGGCGCGTTCATCATTGTGCCGCAGCAGGAGGCCGCTCTCCGAACGAGCGAGTTCCAGCGCACCTATGCCATCGGCGTCGCCGACGGGATCGAGGCGTATTTTCGCGCACTCGCCACGCACTGATCGTGCTCCGCCTCGCGCTGGCGCTGACGCTCGGAGCGGCCGCGACGGCCGTCGCGCAAGTTGACCCGAGCGAACCCTGGCGCGAGATCCGCACGGCGCACTTCCGCATCATATTCACGCCGCCGCTCGAGGACCAAGCCCGCCGCGCGGCGGTGAGCGCCGAGCGCGACTATGCGGCGCTGGCGAGGGAGCTCGTGCCGCCACGCGGGACGATCGACATCGTGCTGGCTGATAACGTGGATTATACGGAAGGCTCGGCGACGCCATTTCCGACCAACCGGATCATCGTCTACGCGCACCCACCGGTCAACGTCCAGACGCTCAGGTTCTACGGCGATTGGAACGCGCTCGTGATGCAGCATGAGCTCACGCACATATTCCACCTCGACCGCGCCCGCGGTTGGTGGAGCGTTGCCCAGCACGTGCTCGGGCGCAACCCGGTGTTCTTTCCAAACCTCTATACCCCGGCATGGGTCACGGAGGGCCTCGCGGTCTACTACGAGTCGCGCCTCACGGGATTCGGGCGGTTGGCGGGAACGGCGCACAATACGATCGCCGAGGCCGCGGCACGCGACGGGATGCTGCCGCGGCTCGACGAAGTGAATCTGACGTCACCCGTCTGGCCGCTGGGCGAGGGCTCGTATGCGTACGGCTCGCTCCTGTTCGAGTACCTGAGCCGCACGCGCGGCGACACGACGATTCCGAAATTCATCGAGCGGACGAGCATCCAGGCCGTGCCGTTCTTTCTCAACCACGCGGCCAAGCACGCATTCGGCGTCACGTTCGAGAAGGCGTGGGCGGAGTTCCGTGACTCGGTCAATCGAGCGGTGGCCGCATCACCGCCGCCTGGCCCGCGTCTCTCGCTGCTGTCGCTGACGCGCGACGGCTACCAGGCGATGTTCCCGCGCTGGCGCGACTCATCCACGGTGCTGTTCAGCGCGAACAACGAGAAGGATGTGCCCGGCCTCTACGCGGTCGACCTTGCGGGGCACGAGCGACGGCTCGACCGCCGGAACGACGCCACTGACAACGACGCGGTTGGCGAGCACACCGTCGTGTACGACGAGTTGGACTTCACATCGCCCTATGACCTTCGGTCCGACCTCTATCGCAGCGATCACGGACACCACCGCCGGTTGACGCATGGCGCGCGGTTGTCGTTCGCCGACGTGCGGCCGGCAGGTGACAGCGCGATCGTGGCCATGCAGGCGATACCCGCGTCGACGCGCCTCGTACTCGTGTCGGCGGACGGACGGCGCATCACGCCGTTGACGCGCGGGACGCCGGACACGCAGTGGACGGAGCCTCGATGGTCGCCGGACGGCCGGGCGATCGCCGCCGTCCGGTGGACGCGCGGCGGTTTCTCCGAGATTGTGGTGCTCGACACGACCGGTATGATCGTGCGGGTCGTAACCCGCAGTCGTTCGGTGGAATCCTCGCCGGTGTGGACCCCCGACGGACGGCGGATTCTGTTCACGTCGGATCGCACCGGCCGCACAGAGCTCTATTTATCTAACCTGACCGATTCTACGCTCACGCGCGTTGGTGGCGCGGGGGCCGCGGTGTACTACCCAGCCGTGTCGCCCGAAGGGCGCACGCTAGCTGTGGCCGCCTATCGCGGCGACGGCTACCACATTGCGGTCACGCCTTTCGATACCACAGCCGGCGTGCGCGTCGCGCGCGACACGCTGCTGGACAGCATCCGGCTGGCGCCGATCGCGTACGACTCGTCGCCATCGCGTCGGTTTCACCCATGGAGTGGGCTCATCCCGCGATACTGGACGCCAACGGTCGCGCAGACCGATCTCGGCGACTACGAGCTCGGTGTGTTCACATCAGCGTCCGATGTCGTCGGGATCCATTCGTACACGGCGCAAGTGCTGTTCGACCCATTGCACGCCAACCAGCCCGAAGGCGGCTTCGGGTACGTGTACAGTGGGTTCGGCAATCCCGTGCTCGATGCCGGCGTGGACGTTTACTGGACGCACCAATATCTCCTCAACGCGAGCGGCGCCACGGTCGCGACGCTCACGCACAGCTCGATCGCGCCGACCATCGGCGCGACGCTGCTGCGTCCCCGTGCGCGCACGAATCTGACGTGGACGATCGGCGCCGAGGTCGAGTTCCGCGATTACAGCACCGCGCCGTCCGCCGTTCTCACGGAGTTGCCGCGGTTCTACGGTACCCACCCGGTGTTTCCATCGTTGTTCTCGACGCTTTCGTGGACAAACGTCAAGTATCCAGGGATCGCCATCTCGCCCGAGGATGGCGTGGCGGTCTCGGTCACCGGGCAGCAGCAGTGGCAGTGGCAGAGCGGCGCCGCCACGACGCGGAGTGTGGTCGGTGTGTTGAGCGGATACGAGGGGATCGCGCTGCCGGGGTTCGCGCACCACGTGATCGCCGCGCGCGTTGCCGCCGGGTGGGAAGATGCGAACGCGACGGGCGAATTCGGTACCGGTGGGATCAGCGGGCTCGGCATCGGTGTCGTGCCGGGGCTTGGGTTCGGCGACCAACCGCGCGTGTTCTACGTGCGAGGGTACGATCCAAATTCGGAGGAGGGCACGCGCGCCGTGGTGGGGTCGGTCGAGTATCGCCTTCCGTTGTTCATCCCCGCGCGCGGATTCCACCTCTTCCCGGTTTTCCTCGGCCGCACATTGCTCACCGTCTTCGGCGACGCGGGCGAAGCCTGGTGCCCGTCCGCACCGTTGCCAGCGGCGTGTTCGCCGGGCGATGTCCAGCGGCATATCATGGAATCGGTCGGTGGCGAGCTCAATTTCGACGCGACCCTGCAGTACGATATCCCGTACCGGTTTCGTCTCGGCCTAGCTGCGCCGGTCGCGAATCGCCAACGTTACGGCGCGCCGGTTGTCGCTCCTTATTTCTCTCTTGGTCTCTCGTTCTAATGCCCTCCTATCTCATCACCGGCACGAACACCGGCATCGGCCGCGCCACGGCCGAAGCGCTGGCCGCCAAAGGCGGTCGCGTGATCCTGGCCGCGCGATCGCAAGAGAAAACGATGCCCGTGCTTCAGGAGATTCGTGCTCGATTCCCGAGTGCCGAGCTCGAGTTCTTGTCGATCGATCTCGCCGATCTCGCGTCGGTCAAGGCCGCTGCGACAACGGTGATGTCCTCGGGTCGCCCGCTCGATGTCCTGATCAACAACGCGGGCCTCGCCGGCTCGACGGGCCGCACAAAGGATGGCTTTCAGCTCACGTTCGGCACCAATCATCTCGGCCCGTTCGTGTTGACCGAGATGCTGCTCCCGCTGCTCACGGCTGCGCCGCAAGGCCGCATCGTGAACGTCGCCAGCGAAGCACACCGGGGCGCGAAAGGCATCAACTTTGGCGCGCTGCGTGAATTCGACAAGGGATTGATCAGCGCATACAGCGTCTCCAAGCTCGCGAACGTGCTGTACGCGAAGGAGCTCGCGCGGCGCCTCATGGCCACGCATGTGACGACCTACTCACTCCACCCCGGTGTCGTCGCCTCCGACATCTGGCGCAAGCTTCCGGCTCCGGTCAGGGTGATCGCCAAGCTCTTCATGACCTCGAACGAGAAGGGCGCAGAGACGTTGGTTTACTGCGCGACCGCTCCAGAGCTGGCGTCGGTCTCCGGGCGTTATTATGAGAAGTCCAGGGAGAAGGAGCCCTCGCCAGTGGCGAAGGACGAGGCCCTGGCCCGCGAGTTGTATGATTGGAGTGAGTCAGCGGTTACGAGCGTGCTCGGCCAGGGCTGGCGCTCGGCGCAGCCGGGCGCTGTCCAACCGACCTAGTCGAGCAGCGTAGTGTGCTGCGTCGACGCGCGGCGGAGCCGCGGCAGGTTGCCAGGTCGTGAGTCCAGGCAAACCGGCCAGGGCATAATCGCGACAAAAGCTGCATAACACGTTATATTTATTAGGCTTGCGCTGAGCTCGATTGTAACGGCGGCGCAGCCCGATTGTCACGTGGAAAAGGCGGCCATTGTGATATCACTTTTCTAACACGTTTCGCCGCAACGACTTGACAGCAACTGGTGCGGATACACGAGGCGAGCTACAATGCGCCCCCACCAAGTCTGACTTCGATACTTGTCCAACACGAGCTGATCATGCCCCTTTCCGCGACGCCTCCGTCGGGTCCCGCCTCCTTCAGCCAGAACGCTCGCACCGTTCTCGAGAAGCGCTATCTGGTAAAAGATGCGACCGGGAAACCGACGGAGAAGCCAGAGGAGATGTTCTGGCGCGTCGCCAGGACGATCGCCGAGGGCGACCGTCGCTACGGAGCGAGTGATGGGGCGATCGAGTGGGTGGCCGAGGAGTTCTATCGGCTCATGACCGAGCGGCGGTTCGAGCCGAACTCGCCGACCCTGATGAACGCCGGCCGGCCACTCGGCCAGCTCTCGGCGTGCTTCGTGTTGCCGGTCGAGGACGCGTTGTCGAATGGCAAGGACGGGATCTACGACACGCTCAAGTCGATGGCGCTGATCCATCAGAGTGGGGGCGGCACGGGCTTCTCGTTCTCCCGGTTGCGGCCGAGGGACGCGATGGTCCGCTCGACCACGGGCGTTGCATCGGGGCCGGTGTCGTTCATGACGCTCTACGATGCGTCGACCGAGGCGGTGAAGCAGGGTGGCACGCGGCGCGGGGCGAACATGGGGATTCTGCGCGTCGATCACCCTGATATCGTGGAATTTATTACCTGTAAAGAAGACATCACGAAGATCGTGAATTTCAACATCTCGGTCGCGGTCACGGACGAATTCATGCGCGCCGTGCAGGCCGGGACGACGTACGATCTCAAGGATCCGCGGACGGGCACGGTCGTGAAGTCGCTCGACGCGAATATGGTATGGGACAAGATGATCCAGGGCGCCTGGAAAACGGGCGAGCCCGGATGCTTCTTCATCGATGAAGCGAACCGGTACAATCCGGTGCCGCACCTCGGCCCGTACGAAGCGACGAACCCGTGCGGCGAACAGCCGCTGCTGCCCTACGATGTCTGCAACCTGGGCAGCATCAACATCGGGTACTACGTCAGGGATGGGAAGCTCGACTGGGACGCGTTCCGCCGCGACATCCAGCTGTCGACGCACTTCCTCGACAACGTCATCGACGTCAACAAATACCCGCTGGCCGAGATCGACCATCTCTCGAAGCGCATCCGTCGCATCGGTCTAGGCCTCATGGGCTTCGCCGACGCGCTCGTGCGCTTGGGTATCCCCTACGACTCCACGGAGGGGGTCGAGTTCGGGCGGAAGGTCATGGAGTTCGTCGACACCGAGTCGAAGCGCGAGAGCGAGCGGTTGGCGCACGAGCGCGGTGCGTTCCCCGAGTGGGCGCGCTCGATCTGGGGGCCGGACGAGACGTGTGCGCGGGGCAAGGACGGCCAGCGCGTTCGTCCGATGCAGCTGCTCCGCAACTGCAATGTGACGACGATCGCGCCAACGGGCACGATCTCGATCATCGCCAACTGCTCCTCTGGTCTCGAGCCGCTCTTCGCGGTGGCGTTCATGCGCAACCAGGCGGGCGTGATGATGCCCGATGTCAACGAGGATTTCGTCGCCATTGCCCGGCGCGAGGGCTGGTACTCGGAAGCCTTGATGCAGAAAATCGCGACCGAGGGCCACATCAACTTCCCCGAACGTCCCGGAGAAGTGGCAGCGGGTGTTCGTGACCGCGAACGCGATCGCTCCAGAGTGGCACATGCGCATGCAGGCGGCCTTCCAGCAGCATTGCGATAGCGCGATCTCCAAGACCACGAACTTCGCTCACACGGCGACGGTGGACGACGTCCGCGCGATCTACGAGTTGGCGTACGCGCTCAAGGCGAAGGGCGTGACCGTCTATCGCGACGGGTCGCGCGATGGCCAGGTCCTGTCCACCGGCGCCACGGAAAAGGCGAAGGCCGAGCGCGATAAGCCGGCTGGAGACAAGCGCGAGATCGGCGAGCTGCAGGGCACGATCAGCGAGCTGCACGCCGAGGTCGATCGCCTGAAAAAGTCGTTGTTCGATGTCGAGGCCGAGAACCTGCAGCGCCGCATGAAGCGTTCGCGTCCGGACATGCTGCGTGCGACGTCTCTACGGAAAGAGACGCCCCTCGGCACCATGTTCGTGCACATCACCGAGGACGATCGCGGTCAGCCGTTCGAGGTCTTCATTAACCTCGGCAAGGCCGGCGGCGCCGCCATGGCTGATGCCGAGGCAATGGGTCGCCTGATCTCGGTCGCTCTGCGCTCGGGGATCCCTCTCCAAGAGATCCACCGCCAACTCCGCGGGATCGCCTCCGACCGCGCAATCGGCCTCGGCCCGAACAAGGTCTTGTCGGTCCCCGACGCGATCGGCATCGCGCTCGAGGAATGGTGGCGCCAGAAGCAGGGGATCCAGCAAGACCTTCTCTCGTCATCCCCGACCCCGCCCTCTGTGCCCGCTCTGCCTGCGCCAGTCGCCAACTATTCGAACGGCCATGCCCCCGCCCCGGCCGAGTTCTCTGGTCACACGAACGGCGAGTCGTTCATTGGCCAGTGCCCTGACTGCGGCTCCTCCCTCGAGTTCGCCGAGGGCTGCGCCAAGTGCCACGTCTGCGGCTTCTCGGAGTGCGGCTGACGGCCATCGTTCAATCTGGAGTCTCGTATGTCGAAGCAAGACCAACACGCGGTGATGCTCGTGAGCGCAGTCGTTCTCGGAGTGATCATGCTACAGAATCCGAGATGCAATCGAGGATGCAAGACGGTTGCTGAGCATCTGATTGCTCACGGTATCGACGCTCTGCTCTGACGTTGCGCATGCCGGCGGCCTGGTCGCGGGCAATGCTGCTGTTTGGGCTTCAACCCCAGCAGGACGGCTCCTTCTCAGCAAGCTGCGTTTGTGACGGCGTCGCACGATTGCGTTGCGGTATAAAGAAAGTTATACTTGGGTATGAAGACCGCTGTCTCCATCCCGGACCCACTTTTCGCTGCCGCCGAGACAGCGGCTGAAGAGCTTGGAGTGTCCCGGAGCGCTCTGTACAGCCGCGCGCTTCGCCGATTTCTCGCTCGGTACCGCCAACATTCAGTGACCGAGCGACTCAATGCGATTTACGAGGATCAGCGCGCATTGGCTGACCGGTCGCTGCTTCGCTCGCAATGGAAGCGGCAGTCGCACGATGGCGGACCAGACGAGTGGTGACTGATGACGACGTGCGGCGCGGCACTCTGTGGTGGATTGATTTGCCTGACGACGGTGGCTCTGGGCCCGCATTTCGCCGACCCGGCGTCGTTGTCCAGGCGGATGCGTTCAACCGAAGCCGGATTGCCACGGCGGTCATCGCCCTGCTGACGTCCAATCTCAAACTCGCGGATGCACCTGGGAACGTCATCGTGCGAGCGCGCGAATCCGGCCTGTCGCGCGATTCGGTCGTCAACGTCTCACAGCTCTATACCGTTGACAAGTCCATGTTAACGGAACGATGCGGTCATCTCAGCGGCCGAACGATGCGTACGGTCGACGCTGGCTTGCGCCTTGTACTTGAGCTAGGGTGATTGCTGGCGGCATTACCGACGCCGACTAGGCGACGCGAGACCCAGGTATGCCAGCACGCGATCGACCTCCTCCTCGGCCGCTAGGTCGCGCGCAAGGAGCGCGTAGACCGCGCCCGCCAAGTATGGATCCCACTCAGGGTCCGGCTCGAATCGAGGTCGCTCGTCCGGGGTATCGCCCCATGTCGTCGGGTCGTCATCGTCGTCACTTGTCATACCCGTCTGACGGACGAACACGCAACTTGGATACCCTACGGGGTCGCCTCCTCCGCCACGACGATACCTACGAGGGACGGCTACCCTTGCACACGTTCCCGTCCTCTTCAGGGGCTAGCCAGACCTCGAGTTCCTTGACGCGTGCTAGAATCAGCCCGGCGTTCTCTTCACAGAAGCACGCGGTGAACACACTCCCGTATTCGCCGGGATGCGTATTCGCGCTCGGATAATACGCATCCAACTCGGCGTCCGCATATCGTTGCCACGCGCGTTGCGCTGCTTCGAACTTCACGAGAAAGGCCGTGTCGGAAGCGTAGCGCTTGCGGATGGCGGCGAGCCGTGACTGCATGCGCTTCTGCGCGGCCGAGAGGTGATCGCAACTCACTTCGTTCATGTGGGCTTGCGTGCCCTCTGGCGCCGACTGAGCCAGGCAGGGCGCGGCGACCGCCATCGCGATGAGGATGCTAGACAGCGAGGTTCTCGGCAGGCGCATTGATAACAGATGATCGCCACATTGCAGTGGCGGTGTAGAGGATCACGCCGACGACGAGCCACCGCACGACGTCGAGGGGGAGTGACTTCACCAAGTACGCGGCGATGATCACGCCTGGAATGCCGCCGAGCGCGAGGCCGAGGGCGGCTTGTTTGTCGTAGGCGTGGGCCCGCGCGAAGCGGATGGACGCGATTGGCATCAGCACGGCGCACGAGCCCATCATGATGGGGAAGGCTGCCAGCGGGGTCATGCCGAGCATGTAGACCATACCCATGCACGGCGCATAGAGCCCCACGCCGAGCGTCATCAGGGCGCCGAGAATGGCGTTCCCGACGATGCCGGCCACGAGTAAGGGGCCAGTCAATCCCAGAGCATCGCCGCCGCCCGGGAAAAATTTCAGCTGCCGCAAGATGATGATTGCCGCGGTGATGGCCAACGCGATCGCCATGCCGCGCTGGACCCGGCGCCGCGGCCAGCCGCCGACGATGCCGGCGCCGAGCCATGCACCCAAGGTGGCGCTGAGGATGAGCGCCACCAGGGTGAGCACATTGACTTTGACGATCCGGATGAAGATCAACGCCTCGACGATGGTCGGCGCGGCGTGGCCGACGTTGAGTGTCCCCGGAATTTTCTCGTCGGGGATGGTGTGGCGGGCTTTGTACGCCGCGGTCGTCGTGGCGAACGACCCGACCCCTAAGGCGTCGAGGAAATTCGAACCGAAACCTACCGCGAGCTCATAGAGTGTCGGACGCTGAATCAAGGCCCCTGTCCCATGAATTTCCGTGTCGCGAAGTTAATGCCTTGCGCCGTGGTCTGCCCTTTATACGACAGACCCCCGATCGCCGCAAAATGCGACATGTACGTATTCATGGTATTGATGAACTGCATGCCGGCATTCTCGAGCGTCCGCGCCTCGGGCTGGACATCGGCCGGCGAATGGACCTTCTGCTTGATCTCCTTGAGCGCCGTCGCGCGCAAGTCCGTGTAGCCATACAAGAACTGCGTGGCCAACCACCGGCGCTCGGCGTGCGCCAGGTGCTCCTGCGCGACGAGCGGGAGGCGAGGGAACGCGGTCGGCAGCGACCGCACGAAGGCCGCGCGGGACTCGCTCGTGCTCCGGGGCTGTCCGGCGAGGGCGGCCACGCAATCGCTCGACGAAAAGAATGCGTCGATCGCGCGCTGCGTCACGACGAAGCTGTCGGACCGGGCGACCAGCGGCGCGTGTCGCTCAGCCAACGCCAGCCACCGCGCGGTGAACTGATCCTTCGGTGCGAGCCTGATCGACAAGTCCCAATCCGACTCGCGCATGAACGCCCGGTCCATCGCTGGCCCGCTCCGAAACACATCGGCGACGCGGTGCACCTGCGGCAGCACCTTGGCGATTTTCGCCGGGTCGTTCTTGAACTCGTCGAGAACGATCGCCCGGATCTGCGCTTGCTCGTCGGCGCTGAGCGGACTCCCAAGAACGCCGGCGTCGATATCGATGACGTTGTCCAGGCTCTCCTGGGTGTACGCGTATTGTCCGGATTGAACCAACTGGACGGTGCGTACCGGCCGGACCGTTCTCACCGTGTCGCCGGTGCGGCACGGTGACTGCCCGCAAACGGCAAGCGCCGAGCTTGCGCTGCACAGCGCCACCAACAGCAGTCGCATCCGAACGAGCTTACGGCGTGAGCTGGACGTTCACGACGCGCGTCGTTTGCCCCTGTACCGAGTACACCTGCAGGCTGACGACGCCCCTCGGCGCGCGGGAGATCGCGTTGTGCAGATCCTCGGTGCTCCGGATCGACCGCGGCGCGCCGGCGCCAAGCGCCTCGGTGATGATATCGCCCGGCTGCAGCAGCCCCGCGGCGGGCCCGGACGGGTCGACGCGTTCGATGATCAGTCCCTGCGTGCTCGACGGTAGCTGAAGCTGCGCGATCATGTCGGGAGTCACGGGCGCGACGCCGACTCCCAGTCGCGCACCACCGGTCACTCCCGCGCCGCTGGCGGTGGTCTGCGCTTCGTCCGGCGGCTCGCCAAGCTTGACTTGCAGCGTGCGCTTCGTGCCGAAGCGCTGCACGTCCACCGAAACCGTCTGCCCCGGTTGAAAATCGATCAGCAAACGTTGCAGCGTCGACACCCGGTCGACGGGTCGCCCGTTCATGGCGATGATGACATTGCCAGGTTGCAATCCGGCTTTCGCGGCCGGGCTGCTCCGGTCACCCACGCCGCCGACCAAGACACCGCGGATCTCGTTGAGACCCGCGGCCCGCGCATCGGCGGGCCCCACATCCTGCACGCTGACTCCCAGGATCGCATGATGGGCTCGCCCGTCTTTGCGCAACTCATCCATGATGATGCGCGCGATGCTGACCGGCACCGCAAAGCCGTAGCCCGCATAGCTGCCGGTGGGGCTCGCGATCGCCGTATTGATCCCGATCACGCGACCCTGGAGATCGAGGAGCGGTCCGCCCGAGTTGCCGGGATTGATGACCGCGTCCGTCTGGAGAAAGTCGACGACGGCATAGCGCGGCGTGAAGAGATCGCGGAGCTGTCCGCCCCGCCCCTTCGCGCTGATAATCCCCGACGTCACCGTGAAGTTGAGACCGAGCGGGTTGCCAACCGCCATGACGCCGTCGCCAACCTGAACGGTACTGTCGTCGCCAAGCGACAAGGTTGGCAGATCGGTCGCGTCGATCTTGATCAGCGCGACTTCCGTTGACGGATCGCGGCCGATGACCTTCGCGGTAAAGATCCGCCGGTCCGACAGTCCGACAGTCACGCGCGTCGCATTCGCGACGACGTGATTATTCGTCAGGATGTAGCCGTCCGATGTCACGATGAAGCCGGAGCCGAGTCCTTCGGTCGGCTGCGGCTCGCCACCACCGAACGAGCCGAACTGGGCGTTGCTGTCCGGTCGGAACACGGACTGGATAGCCACCACCGCCGGCGTGACCTGCTTCGCCAGCGGCGCAAGCGTCGCCGTGATGCGTGGCACACCAACCTCGGTCGTAACCGGGTCGGCGATGGCGCCCGCCTCGGAGGCCGTCCGAACGGGCGTGGATGTCTGTTGCTTGCACGCTACGGCAAGCACGAGGATGGAAACCGCGAGCCTTAAGCGCATATCAAAATAGTACTGCAAAACTCGGACTGTTGGCCGCATTTGGCGCCTGGCGGGCTGAGCAGCACAAATTCGGAGCACTATGGCCACTGGATCCGCCAATCTCGAAGTCTTCGTCCGCGACGCGCTGTCGCGCGGGCAAACGCGAACGGAGATCACGCGCGTGCTCGCCGAGGCGGGTTGGCCGGCGGAGCAGGTGACGCTCGCCCTGAGCGCTTACGCCGACGTCGCGTTCCCCGTGCCGGTGCCGCGCCCCCGCGCCTCGCTCTCGGCGCGCGAGGCTTTTCTCTACCTCGTGCTCTTCACCGCGCTCTATCTCAGCGCGTTCAATCTCGGAATCATTCTGTTTCAGTTGATCGATCGCGCTTTTCCGGATGCCGCGACGTTGCGGTATGAGCTCTCGGGTTACAGTGAGACGATTCGCTGGGCGGTCGCCGGGCTCGTCGTCGCGTTCCCCATCTTCCTGTGGATCTCGACCTATGTCGGTCGCGAGGTCGCCGCGAATCCGGCCGGCCGGCTGTCGCCCGTTCGGCGCTGGTGTACGTATCTCACGCTGTTCATCGCGGTGGCGTGTTTGATTGGCGATGCGACGGCGCTGGTCTACAATCTCCTGAGCGGGGAGCTCACCAGTCGCTTCGTGCTCAAAGTGCTGGTGGTCGCGCTCATCGCCGGGACGACACTCATGTACTACCTGCGCGATCTGCGCCAGGGGGAGCGGCCGACGTGATGGCACGCGGTCGGGTGAATGTTCTGGCGATCGTCGCGATCGTGGTCGTCGCGGCGACGGTGACCGCGGGGCTCTTCGTCGCTGGCGGCCCGGGCGCCGCCCGCCAGCACCGTCTCGATGAGCGGCGCACACAGGACCTCGAGATGCTGACGTTCGCGATCCAACGCCACTACAATCGCCACCGTGCGCCGCCGCCGTCGCTCGATACCCTGCGCGTCGAACACGAGATAAACGACGTGCCGGCCGATCCGGAGACGCGCGCCCCGTACCGTTATGAAGTCACAGGCCCGGCCGGCTATCGACTGTGCGCGACCTTCCAAACGCGGTCCGATGACACGTTCGGGCGGTCATCGTGGGCGCACGATACCGGCTCGGTTTGTTTCGATCGCGGGCCGTTGACACCGGACCGCAACGCCAATTAAAGCATCACTCCTATGTCCCTTCTCTCACTCGAACGCGTCACGAAGCGCTTCGACGGCATTGTCGCGGTCGATGACGTGTCGTTCACCATTGATCGTGGTCAAGTCGTCGGATTCCTCGGCCCCAACGGCGCCGGGAAGTCGACCACGATGCGGATGATCACGCAGTACTTCGAGCCCGACGGCGGCAGCATTCGGTTCGACGGCACCCCACTGGCCGAGGCCGGCATCGAGGCCAAACGGCGCATCGGATTCCTGCCCGAGAACAACCCGCTATATGGCGAGATGCTCGTCGCCGAGTACCTCGATTTCGTGGCGCGGCTCCGCGACCTCGAGGGGGTAGACCGGCGTCGGGCGATCGACGAGGCCGTCGCCGCAACGGCGATCGAAGCCGTGTACAATCGACCGATCAGCGAGCTCTCGAAAGGATTCCGCCAGCGCGTCGGGCTGGCGGCCGCGATTCTGCATTGGCCCGACCTCCTCGTGCTCGACGAGCCCACCGAAGGGCTCGACCCCAATCAACGGGTCGAGATCCGGCAACTGATCAGCCACCTCGGTCGGGAACGTACCGTGATCCTGTCGACGCACGTGCTCGGCGAAGTCCAGTACACGTGCTCGCGACTGCTCATCATCAATCGCGGAAAAATCGTCGCCGATGATGCAGTGGACACGCTTCTCACCCGCGCCACTGCCGGGATTCGTATCAGCGTCGAGGTCGCCGGCCCGGGCGCCGAGCAAGCACTGGGTGGCCTCCCTGATGTGCGCGCGGTCGAATCGCACGAGGGCGTCGATGGACGCCAACGATTCACCATAGTCGCATCAGACGATATCCGCCCGACTATTTTCACGCTCGCCAAGGACCGCGGCTGGATGCTCTATGAGCTCCATCAAGAGGCTGGTAATCTCGAAGATTTGTTCCGGGAGCTGACGGTATGACCGGCCGTATATGGACCGTCGCGCGGCGTGAGGTGCGGGCGATGCTCGATCACCCAACGGGCTATGTCCTGCTCGTGGTCTTCGTGGGCATCAACGCTTTCCTGTTCTTCCGGCAGGCCTACTTGATCGGCGCCGCGAGCCTGCGGCCGATGCTCGATCTCCTGCCATGGTTACTGCTGTTCATCGTGCCCGCCGTCACCATGCGAACGCTGGCCGAGGACCGGAAGAGCGGCGTGCTCGAGGTCGTGCTCACGCAGCCGATCACAGAGCTCGAGCTCGTCCTGGGCAAGTACCTGGGCGCTGTCCTGTTCCTCTGGCTCGCACTCGCGCTGACGCTCGTGATCCCGATCGGACTCGCGTTGGGCTCGTCACTCCAGTGGGGAACGCTCACCGCGCAATACATCGGCGCCGCCCTCTTGATCGGGAGCCTCACCGGCATTGGCGTGTGGGCGTCGAGCCTGACCGAAAGCCAGATCACAGCCTACATCCTCGCGGTCGCCGTGATGTTCGTCGCGCTCCTCATCGGGCTCGACCCCGTGACCGGCGCGCTTCCGCCGACCCTGGGCGCCATCGCCGCGCGACTCGGCGTGCTCTCCCACTTCGAGAGCATCGGCCGCGGCGTCATCGACCTGCGCGACGTGATCTACTTTCTCTCGGTCGCCGGGATCTTCCTTGCGCTCGCCTACGGGTCCGTCGTGGGCCGCAAGCTCGCGCGCGGTGGCGTAGCGAGCCGGCAGCTCCGGCTCGGCGTCACGATCGCCACCGCCACCCTGATCGTCGTGAATCTGCTCGGCAGCTATATCGGCGGCCGACTCGACCTGACGCCAGGCCACGCCTACACGCTCTCACCCGCGACCAAGCAGATCGTCGGATCCCTCGACGACATCGTCACGATCAACGTCTTCGCGTCCGACGAGCTGCCGACCAGCGTCTCGCTCCTCAAGCGCGATCTCGACGACCTCCTGCGCGACCTGCACACGGCCGGCCATGGCAAGATTCGGATCATCCGCCGCAATCCGAGCAAAGACGAGACGGCGAAGAAGGACGCCGAGAGCCTCGGCGTCGAGCCCGTCGAGTTCAATGTCATTGGCCAATCGGAGCTGCAAGTGAAGCAAGGCTACCTCGGCCTTGCCATCCAATATGGCAAGGGCACGCAGGCGATCCCATTCGTCGGGCGCACGGATGATCTGGAATACCGCCTGGCCTCGGATATTCGCACGCTCACGCGTTCGAAGAAGCCGGCGATTGGCATCGTGGCCGACGAGCGAGACCAGACACTCCGCGTCGACCAACTCCGCGCCGAGCTCGCCAAAGCGTACGATGTCCGATCGGTCTCGTTGACGGACACGGCCCAACCGGCGCGCGATGTCTCCACGCTGGTGTTGGTCGGCCCGGCCGAGTCGCTGTCGACGGCGGCCACGCAACGCCTGCTCCAGTTCTTTCATCGTGGTGGGAGCGCCCTGGTTCTGGCGAGCGCGATGACGATCTCGCAACAGATGCCAATGGCGATGCCACGCCCCATTGGCTGGAACGACGTGCTGCGCCCGTTCGGCGTATCGGTCAACGCCAACATGGTCTACGACCTCGTCGCCAACGAAGTCGTGCCCGTGCGTGCGTCGGGCGGACTCCAGGTGCTCGAGCGCTACCCGCTGTTCATTCGTGCCAAGAGCACGGGCGCATTAGTCGTCAGCGAGGGCGTGAACGATGTGTTGCTCGCCTGGGCCAGCAGCCTCGATACCTCGGCCACCGCGGGATGGACGGTGACGCCGCTGCTCGTGTCGAGCGACGGCGCCGGCCTCGCCACCGGTGAGACGATGATCGACCCGGCCAGGGCGACGTTCCCGCAGACCAACCTCGGGCCCCGGGTGCTGGCGGTACAGGTCGCGCCGCGATCGTCCAGCGATACCGCGAAACGGGGGCGCGTGATCGTCGTTGGCGACGCGATGTTCGCCAGCGACCAGTTCACCCAACACGCGCCCGACAACCTCTCGTTCGCGTTGAACGCGGTCGACTGGCTGGCGCAAGACGAGTCGTTGATCTCGATCCGGTCAAAGGACCGGAGCCCGCCGTCGTTGAGCTTCTCGAGCGCCGTCCTGCGAGAGGGCGTCAAGTACTTCAACGTGATCGGCGTGCCAGTGCTCATCATCCTCTTCGGCATGACGCACCTCACGCGCCGCTGGAGGCGGTCGCATGCGTAAACAGCAGCTGATGCGGCTCCTCGGCGCGTTTGGCGCGGCCCTGTTGTTGTGGGGCGTGCTCGCCGTTGTCCGTCGTCCGCCCAGCGACCGCGTCGAACACCTCGCGCTGCCGAAAGTCGACACGGGCGCGGTCGACACGATCGCGTTCGGCACGACCGTCCTGGCGCGCTCGGGCGCATCATGGTGAGTGAATAATTATCTGGCGGACCCTGACGCAGTCGCCGCGATGCTCAGGGGGTTGGCCGACACGAGTGCCACCACCGAGCTCGTGGCCGAATCGAAGGCCTCTCACGCTCGACTCGGCGTGAGCGTCGATAGCGGGAAGCGCGTGCGCGTCGTCAGCCACGGGAAGCCCGTGCTCGATCTCATAGTCGGCCAGGGGATATATGTGCGCCGACCGAACGAAGATGCAGTCTATGCCATGCACGGCGGGATCGCGTCCGTCGCCTCCAAGAGCCTGGACGATTGGCGCGACAAGCGCATCGTGTCCGTCGCACCGGAGAGCGTCGCGACCGCAACCGTGCAGCGCGGCGCGCACACGATCACGATGCGCCGCTTCGTCGGCGATACGACGAAGCTCACGACGCTCCTGGGTTCGTATCGCGATTTGCGAGCGACCGGATTCGCCGACTCCATGAGCGCTCATCCAACACTGCGGGCGCGATTGCTCGGCAAGTCGGGAAACACGCTGGCCGATCTCGTGTTCGACTCGACTGCCGGCGGTGTGCGGGTGCGGGCGGACTCGGGTGGCACGGTCTTCCGCCTCGATACCTGGATGCTCGGCCAACTCGTGCCGGCGAAGTGATCGCGCTGACGGTCGCGCTGTTGCAGGTCGCAACCTACACGCTGCCGACCGTCGAGCTGCCGCGGTACGTGTCCGAGGAGTCGGATATCATATGGTACCCGGTCGCTGGCTCGTCCATCCGCGACCTGCAGTCGCAGATGCGAGCCAACGGCCCGCACGACGACGCCGGCGCATTCGCCGGGTACACGCGCAACAGTACGTACTGGCACATCCATTGGCGGGAGGGGGGTGGTAGCTGCAGCGTGAGCGACGTCGCGGTCGCGACGTACGACACGGTCACGCTCCCCATGTGGTCCCCGGCGCCGAATGCCGATTCGGCATTGATGGCCGAGTGGTCTCGTTTCGTGACAATGCTGGGCCGCCACGAGGAGGGACATCGCGATATCGCGATCGCCGGCGCCGGCGAGATCGCCCGAACGTTGGCAATGCTATCGCCGCAGGCCTCGTGCGCCGACCTCGCCGCGTCGGCGAATGCGCAGGGTCAAGCCATTCTGGCATCCGATCCAGACGACGACAGCAGCAGTACGACGACGAGACGAACCACGGCCAGCGACGCGGCACTGCGCTCGAGGACCCGACGTCAGCATCGAGTCCACGATTCCCTACGCTCGCCGTTCTCGCAACGTTCGCGGTGCTGGTGCCGTTCATCGTTTGGTGGCGCCGCTCTCGAACTCGTTGAGGGGGTTATGAAGAGACTCGTTCTTCTGGTGCTCGTCGCGGGATGCTCCAGTTCCACCCCCACCTCCAGGCGGCGACCGGGTCCCTCTCCGTAACCGTGACGTCGCCCGTCGCTACCGTCACCGGCTTGACCGTGACGGGGCCCAAACGGCTTCACAAAGAGCATTACGTCCACCACGCACCTCAACGGGTCTTTCGCCCGGATCATACGTCAATCACGGCGCAGAGCTTCACGACCACGGATCCAATCGTCGCGACCGCGTATCAACGCGACGGTCACGGGGTCGCCCGCAACGGTATCGGCGGGTGGAACCGCAACGTCAACGGTCAGCTACGCGACGCGACCTGGCAGTGGTGCGCTGTGGGTGGTGGGCGGAATCACGTCCGGATCGAACGTCCAGAATACCGCGATTGAATACACGGTCTCCCAACTGCAGGCGTCGAGCTCCGTCGCGCCCGCCGCGACGCTGAGCTTTCCCGTAACGACTGGTCGCAACATCGACGCCAATGGCGTCGCGTTCGATGCCGCAGGGCAATATGTGGGTCGTCAATGACAACTCGAATACGGTCGTCGAGTATACCCCTTCGCCGCTCGGCGCGAACGGGTCACCCACGCCAGCGGTAACCATTCACTTGCCGGATTCGAGTTTCACGGACGGGCTCGCGCTCGATGCGAACGGCGATCTGTGGGTCGCGCTGCAAGATCCGAGCATCGTGGTCGAGTTCACGCCGGACCAGTTGAAGACGAGCGGCGCCCCGACGCCCGCCGTCACCATCACGGTCAAGGCGGGACCGCCGGGGACAGCCGGCACAGCCGGCGTTTCCGTTGGCGATCACGTTCGATGCGCAGGGTAGCCTGTGGGTCGTGAACACCGACGGGTTCGTGATCAAGTACACCACGAGTCAGATCGCGTCGAGCGGCACGCCGGTGCCGGCGGTCAGTCTCCAGCCCTCAATCTTTCCGTACTTCGCGGCGTTCGACAAAGCTGGCAATCTCTGGCTCGCCGATGAAGCGTATGCCATCGGCGGCAACACGACCACGTACGTCGCCGGCCCGATCACGGAGTACGCCGCCGCGAGCCTCACGGCGTCGGGGTCGATATCCCCCACACGGACGCTGACGTTGCCGACTGGCAAGGCGGTCGTGTTTCCAGCGGCCATCGCATTCGACGCCAGCGGAAACCTCTGGTATTTGCGATGTCTTCAACGCGACGCTCGGCGAATACACGGCGGCGCAACTCGCCGCGGGTGGCAACCCGTCACCGGCGATAACAATTGTCAACACGACGCCCGTCTATGGCACGGGCCTGGCCTTCAATCCGAGCCTGGTGTTGTTGCCGTCGCACTGACGACACATATTGTGCGCCCATGCGACGCCTCCTCATGCTGGCGACGATACCGGTCGCCGCCCTCGCGCAATCCGCGCCGATCAGTGATGTCCACTATGATGTGACGGTCGACTCGACGACCGTCGCGCACCGGGACATCGATGTCTCGATGCAGTTCCGTGTGGGGAGCGACGCGCCGATCGTGCTCTCGTTGCCCGCGTGGAGCCCGGGACATTACGTCCTGTTGTGGTTCGCGCGGCGCGTGTCGCACTTCGTGCCGAGTGTGGAAGGGAAGCCACTCGACTGGCGCATGGTCGATTACCAAACGTGGCGCCTGGTCGGAGCGCACGCCGGCCAACGCGTCACGGTTCGCTTCTCGTACCTCGCCGATACGATCGACCGCGCGGTCGCCTGGACGAAGCCGGACTTTGCGTTCTTCAACGGCACGAACCTGTTCCTGTACCCAAAGGGGCAGGGGTTCGACTGGCCGGCCACCGTTACCGTCCACACGAGTCCCTCGTGGCACATTGCGACCGGGATGGACCCGGCGCCCGCGCCTCCAACGTTCGGCGCGAAGAACTATCATGATCTGACCGATATGCCCACTTTTGTCGGCCATTTCGATATCGACAGCACGCTGGCGGCCCCGGGCCACTACGTGCGGTTCGTGAGCTACCCGGCGGGCCTCGTGGGCCCCACGCGCATGACGCGCATACTCGGTTGGCTGAACAAGCTCGCCCCGGTCGAAGGCGCGGTCTTTCATGACATTCCTTGGCGCACGTACACGGTGCTGGAGATCGCCGACGCGCATCCCAACGGCGGCGGGCTGGAACATCAGGACTCGCAAACCGACGAGATCGCGCCCGATTGGCTGGACCTGCCGTTCCTCGCTGGCCTCTACTCCCACGAGATGTTTCATTCGTGGAACGTCAAGCGGCTGCGCCCCGCAGACATGGTGCCGTACCGGTACGACGATGCGCAGCCGACGCAATGGCTGTGGGTCTCCGAGGGCATCACCGACTATTACTCGTATCTCGCCAACATGCGGAGCGGGATCTCCGATTCGGCGGAGTTTCTGGACCGGATCGCGGGAAACATTTCGGGCGTGAGCCAACAGCCGCCCACCGCGCTAGCCGATGCCTCGCTGCAACCGTGGATCGATCCCACCGACGGCTCGGCCGGCATCTATTACCCGAAGGGCGCCCTCGCCGGGTTCATGCTCGATCTGATGATCCGCGATGCCAGCGACAACCGGCATTCGCTCGACGATGTCATGCGGACGCTCTACGAGACGACGTATAAGAAGGGGAAGGGATTCACGCCCAACGACTGGTGGACCACCGTCAGCCAGGCCGCCGGCGGGCGGTCGTTCGATGCGGTGAACCGCCGGTTCATCGAAGGCCGAGATCCGTATCCGTGGGACTCCGTGCTCGCGCTCGCGGGTCTCGCGCTCAAGACCGATTCCGCGCGCGTCGTCATCTTCGGGATCCAAACCGCGCCGGACTCGTTAGGAATACGCGTGACCTACGTCGTCCCGGGTGGCGCCAGCGACCGCGCCGGGATCAAGCAGGGCGACGTGATCGTGTCATTGGGCGACGTTGTCTTCTCGAAATTCCCGTCGCTCAACGCCGCGCAAGCCGCCCTGCGCGAGCGATTCTCGCAAAACACGCAAGCCCCATACACCGCGCGCCGCGCCGGGGAAACCGTCACTGGCTCATTCCCCGTCGAGTTCCAGGTGCGCACCAACATGAGTATCGTGCCGGTTCCCGGTGCCTCAAAGAAGGCCCTCGAGGTTCGGCACGCGCTCTTTGCGGGGGCCACGCCGTAACTGGATCGCGCCCGGGGTCGTCCCCTGGTGATGCGATCTCTCGTCGCGGCCGCCCTCGTAGCCTGCACCGCGTGCGCACCGGGCGACCGCTCGGTCGTGTTCGCGGCAGCCGCGCCGTGGCACGATCCCGTCGCGCTCGGGACGCGCCAGGGGATCCAGCTCGCCGTTGACGAGATCAACGCCGCCGGCGGTCAGCACGTCGCCATCCGCTGGACGGATGACTCGGGCACAGGGACTCACGCGGCCGTTGTCGCGGAGTCCCTTGTCGCGGACCGCTCGGTCCTAGCCGTGATCGGCCACATCAACTCCGGCGCGCAAGTCGCCGCCGCGCACGTCTACGATGGGCGCTTGGTCGCGCTGTCCTCGCAGGCGACGTTCTCCGGATCTCTCCGGGCTGTCGCATTGGATCTATCGCGTGGTGTCCAGCGACGCCGCGAACGGCGCCGGCCTGGCCCAGTTCGCGGGCACCCTTGGCGCGTCGCGCGCCGCGGTGCTGTACGAGAACGACTCCTATGGTCGTGGACTCGCGGGCGCATTCGAGCACGCGTTCAAGGGCACGATCGTGGCGAGCGAACCGATCGCCGCCGCGGCGCCGACGTATGAGCCGTACGTCTCGTACATGCGGTCACTCGGGCCCGACGTTGTGTTCGTCGCCGGGCTCGAGACCTCCGGCCTCGCGGTGTTGCGCGAAGCCAAGCGGCAACACCTCGCCGTGCCGTTCCTCGGCGGCGATGGATGGACGGGACTCGCGGACGACGCCGCGGTGGGAGAAGGCGCCTACGTCGGAACGCCGTTCGTGGCCAGCGACACACGGAGCGAGGTCGTGCGATTTGTCCACGCGTTCGTGACGCGCTACCACGAGCGCCCGGACGAGGACGCCGCGCTCGCCTACGACGCGACGCGTCTGCTCGCGGCCGCCGTCGCCGCACGCGGCGCTGACCGCCGCGGTATCCGTGCCTATCTCGCGACCCTCACGCAGTCGAAACCGTTCGGCGGAATCACCGGGCCGATCGCGTTCGATTCGCTCGGCGACCCCGCCGGCCGTCAGTTCATCATGACGCGGATGCACGCGGGGGCGTTCGTGCCCTTCTAGAGGTCGAGCTCCCACGTCTGGGCGACGAGCTTCGGTCCGAAGCGCTCATTCGGTTCCTCCTCGACCAGCTCGAACCCTTCGCTCTCGTAGATCCGCCGCGCGGACGTTAGGACGTTGTTCGTCCAGAGGCGAATCTTTTTATACCCGACTTGGCGCGCGAATCGAATGCACTCGCGCACGAGGCGTCGGCCCAAGCCCGCGCCGCGCGCGGACGCCTCGACCTGCAGGAGTCGCAGTTGGGCGATGGTCGGGGAGTGCGACACGAGGAAGACGAAGCCCACGATGTCGCCATCCGGTCGCTCGGCGATCCAGCATTGCTCGCGCGTCGGGTCATACTCTCGCAAGAATTTGGCGACGATGTCCGCGGCCAACGCCTCTGACAGATCGTTCCATCCGTACTCCTCGGAGTACATTGCGCCATGCCGATGCACGACCCAACCCATGTCACCGGGGCGCGGGGGGCGCAGAATATAGGTCGGCGCCACGGACTCAAGCGGCGCACCCAATATTTCGGCGATCGTCCGCATCGCCTCGACGAGCCGACGCTGGTGTGGAACCGGCAAGGCGTCGAGCATGGCGCCGGTCTCGCGCTCCTGCCGTTCCTCGAGTCCGGCGACCTCGGTCTTCCCTCTGCGGGTGAGCTCGAGCAAGCTCTGTCTGGCGTCTGACGCCGAAGGAATCTTGGCGACGATGCCCGCGTGCTCGAAGCGGCGGATGACCCGGCTCAAGTAGCCGAGATCGAGGCCGAGGGCTTTGCCGACTTCGGTCGCCGTGGGGCGAGTGCGATGCGCGATCTCGTACAGCACGCGCATCTCGCCGAGGGAGTACGCGCTCCCGAGAAAGGCCTCGTTGAGGAGGCCGATCTGGCGCGTATACATTCGGTTGAACCGCCGAACGGTCGCGGCGCGCTCCGTCATGAGACCAATGTCAATTAAATGCTTGCTTTTGTCAACCATCTGGGCGGCGCCGCTGCGTGCCCAGATCGATACCGCGGGCGTTGATGCGATTTTCGCGCGGTTCTCCGGGCGGAACCCTGGTTGCGCGCTCAACCTGATCGCGAACGGGGAGTCGATCTACGAGAAGGGCTACGGGTACGCCTCGCTCGAGCTCGATGTGCCGATCACACCGCGAACCGTGTTCGACCTGGGCTCCGTCTCGAAGCAATTCACGGCGATGAGCATCCTGCTGCTGGCGCAGGACAACAGACTCACGCTCGATGATGACATCCGGAAGTACGTGCCTGAGCTACCGGATCTCGGGCACATCTCGCTGCGGCAGCTCATGCACCACACGAGCGGGTGGCGTGACTACACCGATCTCATGGCGCTCGCCGGTTGGGATGAGCGCGACCACACGACGGACCAGGACGCGATCGACATCCTGAAGCGCCAACGCGCGCTCAACTTTCCGCCAGGCTCGACGTTTCGCTACAGCAACACGGGCTATTTCTTGATGTCGCTGGTCGTCCAGCGCGTCACGGGGAAAACGCTGCGCCAATTCGCCGCCGAGCGAATCTTCGGACCCCTCGGCATGTCCGACACGCAATTTCTCGACGACACGCGGCAGATCGTGCCGCGGCGCGCGACCGCGTATACGCGCGGCTTTGCCGGTTGGTGGCAGGTCGAGATGTCGAACTGGGATCAGGTGGGCGATGGGGCCGTGCAGACGACCGTGGAGGATCTCGCGAAGTGGGACGCGAATTTCTATGCGCCGGCTGTGGGGAGTCCGCAGATCGTCGAGGTGATGGCGACGCCGGGTCTCGGTCACTACGGATTCGGGCTGTGGCGCGACGAGTATCGCCACGAGCCCGTCGTCTGGCATACGGGGGCGTGGGCTGGGTACCGCGCGGTGCTCATGCGATTTCCCGCGCGTCACCTGTCGATCATCGCGCTGTGCAATGCCTCCGATGCGCACACGTATAGCCTGGCCACGCGCCTCGCCAATCTCCTGATTCCCGATACGAGCGCGGTCACCGCGTATCCGCCCGTGCGCGTCCAGGGTGCGACGGGCCTGTACTCGAGCGACGGCGAGGGTGACATCCTCGATGTGAGCCAGAACGGCGACAGCGTGGTCATCGAGAACGCCGAATCGCGCCACGCGCTCGTGCCATTTGCCAACGGCCGGCTGCGCGATACGACCAATGGTTCGACCTACGCGTTCGAGAAAGATCGCGTCATCGTGGAATCCTCTGGCGACGTGCCCGATACGATGCGGCGCGTTCCTCCGTCGGATCACCCGCGCCGACCAGCGTACGACGGCACATATCGGAGCGACGAGCTCGGACAGGCGTGGACGGTCCACGGGCTGGAAATCCATCGCCCCCGCGGCGAAGATCTCGCGCTTCGATCTCTCTATCGGGACGGCTTCCTGACACCCGATGGCACGCCCGTGCATTTCCTCCGCGACGCGTCGGGGCAGATCACGGCGCTCAGCATCACGACGAGCGGGGTCCACGATCTCAGATTCTCACGAGATCATCATGTGGCCGTCAGGACGCCCTAACTCTGGGAGGCGGACTCGGGCGTCGAGTACCAGGACGTCTTCCACGCCGTCGATATCGCCGTCGGGGCTGGGTGGTGCGGCTGGCGCCATAGGCGCTAAAATGCTAGCACTCATTCCCGGGAGGCGTAGATGCGCGGTCGTGCGTGGTCGCTGGCGCTCGTATTGTTACCGGCGACGGTGTGGTCCCAGGCTCAACCCAAACGCCTCGCGGCGGTCGACAGCCTGAAGAGTCCGGAAGCGCTCAGCTATGACGCGGCCGTGGACGCGTATTTCATTAGCAACATGAACAACCGCGACGGACACGGATTCATCACGCGTGTCCGTGGCAAGGATGGCGTCGTCGACAGCCTGCATTTCATCACGGGCTTGAACGCCCCGATGGGCTCCCGCATCAAGGGCGACACGCTCTGGCTGGTCGATCTCACGGCCCTCAAGGGTTTCGATGTACACTCGGGCGCGCTGCTGGCGACGATCGACCTCTCGTCCGTACAACCGGTATTTCTCAACGACATGGCGATTGGCCCGGACGATGACTTCTACGTGACCGACACGGGCTACGACATCAAGAACGACAAGCACACCGGGCCCGACCGTATCTATCACATTGCGCGGAACCGAAAGGTGACCGTAGTACTCGAGACACCGGCACTCGACCAGCCCGATGGCATTGACTGGGATCCACGACAGCGGCGGCTGGTGCTGGCGCCGATCGGTGGTGACTCGGTCCAGGAGCTTCGACCGGGCGCGAAGGCGCCAACGGACATCGCGCCGGGCGCCGGCCGCTACGATGGCATTGAGGTCGAGAAGGACGGCACGATCTTGATCACGAGTTGGAACGATTCGAGCGTGATGGAGCTACGTGGTGGGGAGGTCGGCGCAGCCGCACTCCAGTCCAACCGACCAGTCGAGCAGCGCGCCAGCGCGGCATTGACGCGCGGCGGAGCCGCGCTCGTGCGGCGTATCGGCAAGCTCGCCGCACCAGTCGCGGATGTTAGTATGGACGCTCGCCGGCACCAGGTCGGCATCGTCTCTCTCGTCGCTAACCGGTTCGAGCTCTGGACTCTCCCATGACGAAATATCTTCCTCTTCTTCTCGCGCTGGCCCTCGCCTGCACCAAGCAGCCCGAACAAAAGGCCGCCACGAACGGACCTCCGGAGGGGCAATGCCCGGGCGACAACGGCGGCATCACGCTGACCGCGGGCTTTTGCGCGACCGTGTTCGCCGACACGGTTGGCCACGCGCGCGACATTGTCGTCGCGACCAACGGCGACGCGTACGTCAACACGTGGAGCGGCGAATACTATCCGTTGAAGGGGCCACCCGCGGGCGGCTTCCTCATCGCGATGCGCGACACGAAGCACACGGGCAAGGCCGACTCGATCGTTCGCTTCGGCCCAACGCCGGCGACCAAGGGAACCGGTGGCACCGGCATCGCGCTCTACAAGGGCTATCTCTACGCGGAAGCAGGACCGACCATCGTGCGCTACAAGTTGCCGGCCGGTCAACTCGTGCCGGACACGACGAGCGCCGAGGTCATCGTCTCCGACATGCCGATCGACGGCGATCATCCGATGCACCCGTTCGTGATCGACACGAGCGGCGCATTGTACACCGACGTCGGGTCAGCGTCGAACTCGTGCCAACTCAAGAATCGCACGCTGAATTCACCGGGCCACAACCCGTGCACCGAGCTCCAACGTCGCGCGGGCGTGTGGAAGTTCGACGCCAACAAGACAAACCAGCACTTCTCGCCCGCCGCGCGGTACGTGACCGGTCTCCGCAACGGGGTCGGGATCTCGATCGCACCCGATGGCTCGGTGTGGTCGACACAGCACGGACGCGATCAGCTCGGCGAGAACTTCCCCAAGCTCTACACGCTCGTGCAGAGCTCGGACTTACCGGCCGAGGAGCTGATGCACCTCACGGCAAACGCCGACTTCGGCTGGCCGGAGTGCTACTACGATCAGAACCAAAAGAAGCTCGTGCTCGCGCCGGAGTACGGCGGCGACGGCGGCAAAGCGATCGGCGTCTGCGCGAAGAAAATCGCGCCGGATGTGGCGTTCCCGGGCCACTGGGCGCCGGACGGCCTCGTGTTCTACTCGGGCACGATGTTCCCACCCCATTACCAATCCGGCGCGTTCGTCGCCTTCCATGGCTCGTGGGATCGGCCGATCGGGGGCCAGCAAGGCTACAAGATCGTGTTCCAGCCGTTCGCGAACGGCACGCCCTCAGCCCCGTACGAGACGTTCGCGGATGGGTTTGCCGGCGCCATCGTGTCGCCCGACAAGGCCGCTCATCGACCCGTCGGTCTGGCCGTCGCGCCTGATGGAGCGCTCTTTATGACGGAAGACTGGAATGGCCGCATCTGGCGGGTGACGCACTAGCGATTGCCAAAGGGACGCGCGGGGACGGTGCGCAAGTACGTATACAGCGCACCGATCTCCGTGTCGCTCATGAGACGAAATTCGCGCCATGGCATGAACGTGTCGATTGGTGTTCCGCCCGGTCGAATTCCCTCGCGAAGGGCACGCGCAAACAGGGAATCGCTATAGGCGCCCATGCCAGCCGGCGTGAGGTTCGATGCGATCTTCTTGTTCGGTCCCATGTTCGGGATGAGGCCGCCAGAGAGCCCTGAGCCGTGACACCGCACGCATCCGCCGATGTTCGTCAGATATTGGCCATACTCGATGGTCGCCGCGACCGGCGGCGCCTTCGCTGGGGCGGGCGGGAGATCGGCGGCCAATTCCGCTGATCGGATCTTGGCGACGCTGAACGCCGTGAGCCCGCGCCCGATGGGCCCGATGGCTGGCGGCGGTATCTCCCGGTCTACGGGCGGCGCAGTGCGAATCGCGGCGATCACATCCTCGAGATCATCGTCGGCGATCGTGCCGAAGACGTCCGACGGCATGATCAACAGCGATCGGCCACCCGGCAGATAGCCGTGACGGATCGCCGCCTCGAAATCGGCATCGCTGAACGTCGGCGCGGCGCCACCTCGGCCAGAGGTAAGATTTGGGGCCCACAGCCGCATGAACGGCATGCCATCGATGAACAGCCGGCCGCCATAGTCCGGGCCATGGCAGCCCGTGCACATCATCGACGCGAGATGCTGGCCGTGCGCGATGCGCACCGGGTCAGTCGCCGCGTGAATCGATGTGGCCGGTGACGTATAGCGATGGCCTAGCACGGCTACGCTACGCGCGTAGATCGCTAGCGCGATGACCGCGATGCTGCCGACAATGATTCCAACGATTCGCACGCGCCTAATATAGCATCACACTTCCAGGCGCTGCCCGAATGGGACGACCTCTCCACGCTCGACATTGCGCTTGAGCAAACGCAGGTACATCGCCCAGCAATAGCAGGAGATGCGATAATGGTCGTTCGACTGCGGCCAACCGGTGTGATGAAAGCGCACGTGCGTATCGCCCTTGGTTTCATCGAGCACAAACCCCATCCGCGTGCCAGTCCAATCGGCGTCCGCACGCGTGAGCTCGATCTCGAACTCGCGATCAGCCACTGATCGGGATACCGTCGCCCGCCAATGGTGGGTTGGCCCGAAGAACAATTCGAGCTCGTCGCCTTGCTTCGACGAGCGTTCCGTCCACCACGTGTCGAGCCCCTCGGGCGTCGAGATGCCGTGAAAGACCTGCGCCACGGGCGCGTGAATCACGAAGTGTTGGAAAATGTCCGGCATGTCAGTCCGCCGAGAAAAGGTTGTCGAGCGCCGGCTGCCACGCGGCCTCGATGGCTGCCAGCTTCGTCGCCGGTACGCCCCACGCTTCCAGCCAGAGACCGAGGACGAGCCCATCCGGCTCTGCCTCTATTTGCGCACGCAGGAGCGCGTTGTTGAGCTGCTCGACGGTTCCCGTGAAATCTTTGGGGTGCTCGGAGATGACGATGGTGCCGCTGAGCACCGTGCCGTCCAGTGCGTCGATCGAGTAGCGATCATCGCGTCGTTTCCGCTCGATCCCAGCGAACAAAGTCGCCCATGCGCGCTCGGCCCCGGATGGAATCGGCGTGCGAACCCACGCGACCGCGCGGTCCTCGCCGCGGTGATGCTCGAGATAGTGGCGAAGGCTTTCAAGCTCGTATCGCCAGCCGCGCTTGACGCCATCAAAGAACTCGTCCCACCGCGCATCCGGATCGAACCCATGCGCGACGAGGCGAAGAATCGTGGACGCGCCGTGATCCTCGATCGTGAAATCGTGGATCACGCGCGGCGCGCCGCTCGGTTGCGGCATGCCCACTTGGAGATGTTGGCCCGGTTTCCATACGAAAATCGAAAGATCATCCATCCCGATGGTGCCCCAGTGCAGCTCGAGTGCGCCGCCGAGGCCCGGCGTCACGCTGGCCGTCAGCGGGAACCATTGCTCGAGCTCCGTGGGATCCGTCAACGCCTTCCAGACGGCATCCGGCGGCGCGTCGATCGGGATGACGTATTCAGCCGTGCGTGGGATGACCCGCGAGGACGAATGAGAAGGAGCGTCCATTGGTCGCATCCGATTGGTTGTATTTCGCCGCGAGGCGGCCGAGACACTCCGTCAGCTCGGCCGCGAATGCGTGCTGGTCGGCTGGACTGGCAAAGCGGACGTCCGTCTGGGCCGTCAACGTCGCCAAGCGCTTGCCCGACGCATTGGCGCGCCGGCGCAGCGTGCCGACATTGCGGATCAGCTTCGAGGCGACCGCGAGGAGATACGTCGAAGAGAAATGATCCTCGACCCGCTCGGGGTCGGCCGCCAACGGTCCGAGCGCCGCCGGCGAGATCACGTACGATCGCGCCGTGGCCTGCACGACCCGCTCGACGCAATTGCGCTTGCGACGCTCGGCCACGAACAACACGAGACCCTCGGCCTCGAGTTGCCGGACATGGTAGGTGACCACTTGGCGCACGAGTCCCAGTCGCCGCGCGAGGCCGGCCGCGGAGTCTGGGACCGCCAGCTCGTCCAGCAGCCGCCGGCGCATGGGATCCAGCACCGAGGTCGCCTGTTCCGGGTTTTCGATGACCTCGAGTGCCGCGCTCACGACAACAATTTTATTTTAGAAAAGAAAATTTGTCAAGGCGTCAACTGAGAGGTGCAGTTCGGGCACCGCTTCGCGGCGATCGGGATCTGGGTCGCGCAGTACGGACACGCCTTGGTCGTCGGGGCAGCCGTCGCTCCCAGTGTGACTGGCTCGAGGTGCAGCTTCGCGACCATCCGCACCAGCAAGAACACGCAGAACGCGATGATGAGAAACGTGATGATGTTGTTGACGAACATCCCGTAATTGAGCGTAACGGCCCCGGCGCTCTTCGCGTCGGCGAGCGACACATACGGTGCAGCCGCCTTCGCGCCGTCCTTCAAGACCACGAACTTATTGGAAAAGTCGAGACCACCGGTCGCGAGCCCGATAGGCGGCATGATGACGTTATCGACGAGCGACTTCACGATGGCGCCAAACGCGGCGCCGATGATCACGCCGACCGCGAGGTCGACCACGTTGCCGCGCATGATGAACGCCTTGAAATCTTTCCACACGTTGCCTCCTGGCGTCAGGGTATCCGTCGAGGAGATAATGTAGCATGGATCGAGACCTGGGCATGGACCGGCCGATCACGCGCCGCGACTTCGTGAATGGAGTCGCCGTGTCCATTGGCGGCGCCCTCATCCCGTCCAGCACGCTCGACGCGATCGTGCAGCAGGCCGAGTACGCACCGGAACAGGATCCGGGCTACTACCCGCCCGCGCTCATGGGTCTGCGCGGGAGTCACCCGGGATCGTTCGAGATCGCCCACGGCGCACGGGACCACACGATTGGCGCGCTCATCGACTCGGCCGTTCCCACTGGCGAGCACTATGATGTCGTTATTGTCGGCGGCGGAATCAGCGGGCTCTCGGCGGCCCACTTCTGCGGGTCATCGGCCCGCGTGCTGGTGCTCGACAACCACGATGATTTCGGGGGGCACGCCAAGCGCAACGAGTTCGAGGTCGCCGGGCGACGATTGCTCATGTATGGCGGCACGCAATCGATCGACGGCCCAGATAAGTACAGCCGTACGTCACTCGACTTGTTGCATCACTTAGGGCTCGATCTCGATCGCTTCTACCGCGCGTACGATCGCCATTTCTATAGATCCCTCGGTCTCTCTCAGGGAATTTTCTTCGACCGGGAGACGTTCGGCACGGATCATCTCGCGGTAGGCGCCGGCATCAAGCCCTGGAGCGAGATCCTGGCCGGCGCTCCGCTCCCCGAGGCCGCGCGCGTGGACATCGCGCGCGTGTACCAAGCCCCATGGCGCACGCTGCCGGATGATCAGCTCGCGCGGATGAGCTATCGCGACTATCTCGTCAACGTGATGCACGTCGGGCCGGCCGCGATGCCGTACTTCCAAGCGTTGACACACGATCTCTATGGCGTCGGGATCGATGCCGTGCCCGCGCAAGATGTGTTCGAGATCGGCTTTCCCGGAAAGATCGCCACCCCACCGGAAGGGGAGGAGCCGTACATCTTCCACTTCCCCGACGGCAACGCGACGATCGCGCGCCTGCTGGTGCGCCAACTCATCCCCGGGGCGATCCCGGGTGCCACGATGGATGACATCGTGACGGCGCGAGTCAACTACGCGAAGCTCGATGATCCAGCTCATCGCGTACGCCTGCGCCTGAACAGCACGGCCGTACGCGTTCGTCAAGATGGTGCCCATGTCGTCATCACGTATGTTCGCGGCGGCAAGGCCGTCTCTGTCCGCGCCTCGGGCGTCGTGCTCGCGTGCTGGAACATGATCATCCCGTACGTGTGCCCCGAGATGCCGGATGCGCAGAAGGCTGCATTGGCCTACGGCGCGAAAGTCCCGCTTGTCTACACGAACGTGGCGTTTCGAGATTGGAAAGCGTTCGCGTCACTTGGCATCAATGCAGCCTACGCTCCTGGCAGTTACCACACGCTCGTCGACCTCGACTACCCGGTCAGCCTCGGCTCCTACGCCTTCGCCAAGGGACCCGATGAGCCGATCGTCGCGCACATGATCCGCACGCCATGCCATCCGGGCCTGCCCGCGCGCGACCAACATCGCGCGGGCCGCGCGGAGTTGCTGGCGACGACATTCGAGACGTTCGAGCGCAACGTGCGCGACCAACTCGCGCGCCTGCTCGGCACGGCCGACTTCGATCCCGCGCGCGATATCGTGGGGCTCACCGTCAATCGGTGGCCCCACGGATATGCGTACGAGTACAACACACTCTGGGATCGGGCCGCTTGGCCCGGCGCGACGCGCCCGTGCGTCACGGCGCGCGCGCCATTCGGTCGCATTACGATCGCCAACTCCGACGCCGGTGCCTCGGCCTACACCAACGCGGCCATCGACCAAGCGCACCGGGCCGTGCGGGAGTTGTTCGCGACGATCTAACTACCGATCGTCGTCGTCCTCGTCGAGCTTGCGCTCGGCTTTCCCGATCGCGTTCTGTACTTTGCCAGTGGCCTGATCGACTTTGCCTTCGATCTGCATTTCCGTGTCGCCAGTCAGGCCGCCCAACGCATCCTTCGCCTTGCCTTTGATCTCTTTGGCGGTCCCTTTCATTTCGTCTTTGAGCCCGTCGTGTTGGTCACCCATGTGATACCTCCTGGTTGCCCGCTGGACGAGGCAGATTCCGTGCCCGGCACGACTGTTGCCTTGTTCACGCAGTGTTCACTCAACGGGAGCCTGCATGCTGTGGACGTTAGCGATCGTGCTGTTCATTCTGTGGATCCTGGGCTTCGGCGTATTTCACGCTGCCGGCGCACTCATTCACCTCCTCCTGGTCGCGGCCGTGATCGTCATTCTCGTCCGGCTGATCCAGGGGCGCCGCCCAGTCGTGTAGGGTCGAGCCGCACGAGGAGCGGGTTGGGTTGCCACGCGCGCCCAACCTTGCTCTGAAGCGCGGAATCCACGCGCACGATGTCCGCGGTATAGTCGCAGCCGTTGATGAGCCCATCCGTGGCGCCGCGGTTGTGTCCGAGCAAGCTCGACCCCACGCCATAGCCGGTGACGGGCACGCCGGCCTCTTCGAATTGACGAATCCGTGCCGGCGTGAATCCGCCCGACACGATGATCCCAACGCTGGCAAAGCCCTCGCGGTCCAACGCGTCCCGAAGTAATCGCACCAGCTGTGGATTCACGCCGGTGAGCCCCGTCCCAGCCACGGCGGTGTCGACGAGTTTCTCGCTCGTGTCCACGCGGACACCCGAGAGCGCGTCGTCGCCAAATCGTTCACGCATGGCGCGAGCGACAGCGAGCGCGTCAGTCACCACGTCATTTCGATAGTCGACGAGACTGACGATCCGCACGTCGGGTTCGCACGCGCGAACGTACTCGGCGAACGCCACGGTCGCGGCCACGACGTCGCCACCAAACGTCGCGATGAGCGCATGCGGCATGGTGCCCACGCCGCGCGCGCCCCACCACGCGCCGCCCGCGTCGCTCGACACACTGCCCGCGCCGCCGACTTGTGCCGCGTACCCATCCGGCGTCTGCACGCGCCAATCGTCATGCCGAGCACCCATGAAGACGACGGGCCGGCCACGGGCTGCCTCCATGACACGCCGCACATTCGACGCGATCAACGACCGCCGCGCGAGCACGCCGAGGTAATCGGTCTCGAGGTGCGCAAACGCGACGTATGGTCCCGTGATGTGCATGACCGGCGCCCAGGGTTCGAGAAGGTCGCCGTCCAACAGGGTATCGATCGTCAGGTCACCCAATGTGTAACCCGGCGCGAGTTGCGTTTCGAGCATCCGAATCACCTCGAAGGCGCCGGCCACGACGCCGTGTTCCTTGGCGAACACCTGCATCGTGACGATCGGATCGCGCTTCGCGTGGAGTAACGCGTTGCGGCTGCGAACGAAGTACCGGTCGGCGTACCATCCGTCGCCCATCCGTGGGTCGAATTGAAACAATGTCGCCGGGAACCGCGTGAGGGCGCGGTGGAGTTGGTCTATGCGCGAGTCGGCCGTCATGCCGAAATATCGCCTCTCCACTATCTTGTTGTCTCCGATGACCGACGTTTCGATTCCCAAGCCCGCGTCGCGGACGTTTTGGTCCACGATCGCCGACGCGCTGCGTGGAGTGCACCACGACTACACGCAGGGCTCGATCCCGCGTGCGATCGTGCTGCTCGCCGTCCCGATGGTGCTGGAGATGGCGCTGGAGAGCGTGTTCGCCGTCGTCGACGCGTTCTGGGTCGGCAAGTTGGGGCCGACGGCGCTCTCCACCATCGTGTACACGGAATCGATGCTGACCATCATGTACGCGGTGGACATGGGGCTCGGCATGGGGGCGACGGCGCTCGTGGCCCGCCGCATCGGTGAGCGCGATCCCGAGGGGGCCGCCCAATCCGCCGGTCAGGCGATCATCATCGGCATCGTCGCCTCGATCGTGCTCGGACTCGTGGGCGGGGTGTTCGCGCCGCAGCTCCTCGCCCTTCTGGGCGCCGCGCCGGACGTCATTGCGCAGGGCTCGTCGTACACGCGCGTGATGCTTGGGGGAAGTGGATGCATCCTGTTCCTCTTCCTGTTCAACGCGATCTTCCGCGGCGTCGGCGACGCCGCGATCGCGATGCGCGTCCTCTGGTTCGCCAATATCATCAATCTCATTCTCGACCCCTGCTTCATCTTCGGTTTGGGACCATTCCCGCATCTCGGTGTGACGGGAGCCGCGGTCGCGACGACGATCGGGCGGACCTGCGGCGCACTGTTCGCGCTGTCGCGCCTCGTTCGGCCGGGGAATCGCATCACGCTCCGCGCGCGGCACTTGAAAATCATCCCCGAGGTGATGGGTCGGATGCTGCGGCTCTCGTGGGTCACCGCGGTCCAAGGGGGGATCGGGAGCGCGAGCTACGTCGGCCTCGTGAACATTATGTCGCGATTCGGGGATCAGGCTGTTGCCGGCTTCGGGATCAGCATCCGCATTCTGATCTTTGCGTTGCTCCCGTCGTGGGGACTCGGCAATGCCTCCGCCACCATGGTTGGGCAGGCTTTGGGCTCGCGCCAACCCGAGCGCGCCGAGAAGGCGGTGTGGCTGGCCGCGAGCTACGACTGTATCGTGTTGACTGTCGTGGGACTTGTGTTCGGCCTGTTCGCGCATCATCTGGTGAGTATCTTCACCACCGATCCGGTCGCACTCGAGACGGGCGCGACGAGCCTGCGCATCATGGCGCTCGGATTTCCGTTCTATGCGTATGGCATGACCGTCACGCAGTCGTTCAACGGGGCAGGCGACACCTGGACGCCGACGTGGATCAACCTCGGCGTCTTGTGGGTATTCGAGATTCCGTTCGCGTATTTCCTCGCGGTCACATCCAAGCTCGGGCCAATCGGTGTCTTTATCGCGCTCACGTCGGCTTTCTCGCTGCTGGCCGTGGTGAGCATTCTCCTTTTCCGGCGCGGCCGGTGGAAGGCCGTCGCGCTCTAGGAGCATCCCCATGCTGAGCGATCTCCGCTATGCAGTGCGCGCCCTGCTGCGCGCGCCCATGTTCACGGTGACAACAGTAGCGACGCTCGCGCTCGCGATTGGCGCGAACGTGACGGTAGTCAGCGCGGTGAATACAGTACTCTTCCGGCCGCTCGACATCCCGGACATCGGCCGACTGGTGGTCGTGCGCAGCGACTTTCCGAGACTCGGACTCCGAAATCTCGGCCTCACCGTCCGCGAAGCCGTCGACCTCTTCGCCCGAACGGATCTCTTCTCGACCGCCGGCGCTTCCTACTCGACGGTCGCCACGTTGACGGGTGCGGGCCCCGCCCGGCAGTTGCGAGGTGCGACGATCATTGGCGCGTATTTCGACGTCCTCGGGACCCGACCCGCGCTGGGGCGCTTACCCCGCGCCGATGATGCCGAGCCTGGCCATGCGCCCGTGGTGGTGCTCAGCGATGGGCTGTGGCACGAGGTCGCGGGCGCCGACTCGAGCATTATTGGCCGCACGATCGAGCTGGATGGCGCTCCGCGCGAGGTCATTGGCGTGGTGCGGCCCGGAGCCGAGCTCCCGCGATTGGCGCGCTTTTGGGAGACGCGCCCGATCGACGCTCAGGCATTGGCCGATCCTGGCAGCGTCGAGACCGTCATTGCTCACCCCCGTCCTCAGGTGTCGCCGTCACAGCTCACCCAGGCGCTCGCGGTCGAGGCAGCGCGCTGGGTCGAGCGGGACCCGGAACACTACCCGCCTGAGTATCGGAACACACTCAGCGTGATACCGTTCGTCGAGGATCTCGCCGGCACATTGCGTCCGATTGTCGTGCTGTTCTTCGCCGCCGTCACATTGGTATTGCTCATCGCGTGCGTCAACGTCGCCGGTGTGCAGTTGGTTCGGAGCGTCGGCGCCGCCAACGCGATGGCGATTCGCTCCGCCCTCGGCGCGAGCCGGTGGCGGCTCCTGCGACACGCCGTCGTCGAAAGCCTGGTGCTCGCCGCTGGCGGTGGAGCCGTCGGTCTCATCCTTGGTCAGATGGGCATCGCCGGTCTTCGATCATGGCACATGACCGACTATCCGGCACTCGCCGATGTGCGCTTCGATGTCACGGTCCTGGCGTATACGCTGGGCGTTACGGCGATCATTGGCTTCGCCGTGGCGCTGTTGCCCGGCCTCAAGACCAGTCGCGTCGTCAGCCGAACGACCACACTCGGCCGCGACCGGCAGGGCGTGCTCCGAGGCATTGCGGTGCTCCAAGTCGCGCTCACGTTGATGCTGTTGCTCGGGTCGGGCCTCATGATTCGTAGCGTGGGCGCGATGCTCCAGGTCGATCCCGGATTCAGCACCGAGCACCTGTACACGGCTCGCGTGGCGCTCACTGAAACCCGCTACGCCGCTTCAGCGGCGAAGGTGGCGTTCTTCGACGGACTGGTCGCACGGTTGCGTGGCATGCCGGGCGTCACCGCGGCCGGTGCCGCGATCGGCATCCCATTCGCGCAGTCCGATGGGTCGAGCAGTGGGTTTACGATCGTAGGACTGACGCCCACGGGCGGCACATTGCCGCACTCGCTGATCGTACCCGTGACCCCGGGGTACTTCGGGACGATGGGCATCGCGATCAAAGCCGGGCGAGCCTTTACAGACGCTGATCGCCTGGGCGCAGCGCGTGTCGCGATCGTCGACGAAGAGCTGGCGCGCAAGTTTCTCCCCGGCATCGATCCGATCGGACGACAGATCACCGGACAGGAAGGCCCGACCACGATCGTTGGGGTCGTCGCCAGCGCCGGATACAGCCGACTGTGGAAGCAACCGTATCCGATTGCGTACTATCCGTACGCGCAGATCGTCGTCCCCTATCTCACCGTCGTCGTCCGCACGGCCACTGAGATGCGAAACCCCGCGGTCCTCTTTGAAGCGGCCGTTGGAGGACTGGACCGCGACGTGCCGGTATCGCACGTCCTGTCAATGCGCCAGCAGATCGATGTATCCGTCCAATCGCGACAAGTGACGATGCTCGCGTTGAGCGCGTTCGCGGTCGCGTCGCTTGCCTTGGCGATCCTTGGGCTGTACGGCGTTGTCAGCTACGGCACGACTGTGCGCACGCACGAATTCGGCATCCGCATGGCGCTCGGCGCAACGACCAGCGAGTTGCTCGCGTTGGTGATGCGCGGGGGCGCCACGCTCGTCTTGACTGGCCTCGCGGTTGGCTTCGTGCTGTTCCTCGCCGTCAGTCGGCTGCTCGCCTCTTTCCTGTTCGGGGTCGGCACGTACGACCCGATCACGCTCGGCGCCTGCGCGCTCGTACTCGGCGCCAGCGCGGCGCTCGCGTGCTGGTTGCCGGCGCGGCGAGTCGCGACGGTTGACCCAGCGATCGCATTGCGTGACCCATTTTGAGGACAATGTGACACGGGTCACAACGCTCTAATTCGCTGTAAATAAATAACTTACGTGATTTCTGCCGACGGTCCGGCGAATGCCTCTTGAGATGGTGGCCAACCACTAGGAGGGGCCATGCTAAAGAAAATCTGGACTCGCGCAATCATGCTGATCGCTGCCGCGGTAGCTATCGGAGGCGCATTGGCCGCCAGCGCAGTGCCCGCCAAGGCTCAACCGCCCGTCGTCGTCGTTCGTCCGCAATTTTACCCGCCCGCGTACTATTACGGTCGTCCTTACCCGGACTGGCGCTATCGTGAGTGGCGCGAACACGAGTGGCGGGAGCACGAATGGCGCGAACATCACGAGTGGCGGGAGCATCGCGATTGGCGCTAACATAGGCCGATGACAGAACAGAAGGTCGCGCTCAAACCGGTCATGGGTTTCCGCGACCTTCTTCTTTTTTATATCGTCACCGGATTCAGCGTCCGGTGGATCGCGCAAGCGGCGCACGGCGGGCCGAGTGCGCTCGTCATCTGGATCGTCTGCTGCGTCGCGTTCTACGTTCCCCTCGTCGTGTGCGTGCTCCAGCTCTCGTCGCGCTTTCCCGGCGAAGGCGGGATCTATATCTGGAGCCAGAAGGCTTTCGGCGGGTTCGCGGGCTTCATGACCGCGTGGACATACTGGGTGTCCAACCTCCCCTACTTTCCGGCCTTGCTCGGCTACACCGCGATCAATGCCTTGTATCTCGTCGGCCCTCGCGGCCACGGGCTCGCGGACAGCCGCGCGTATTTCATCATCGCGTCACTGGCCGGACTCTCGTTGGCCGTCTGGCCGAACGTCCTCGGGCTCCGCATCGGAAAGTGGCTGCATAACGCGGGCGCGATCGGCCTGTGGCTGCCCGCGCTCGTGGTCATCGTGGTGGGACTCATGGCCGGTTGGCGGTTCGGGTCGGCCACTCCGATCACAGCGCATTCGCTCATCCCGAGCACGCATCTCAAGGACATCGTCTTCTGGTCGACGATCGCGTTCTCGCTGAGCGGCTTGGAAGCAGCGTCGATCATGGGCGATGAGATCCAGGATGCGCGCCGCAACATCCCGCGTGCGTTGTTGCTGGCCGGCGCCATTATAACGGTTATATACGTGCTTGCGACCTTGGCGGTGATGCAGTCGATTCCAGCCGCGAACGTCGGCATCGTGCAGGGCATCATGGATGCCGTCACCAGCGCGGCGGGTCGCCTTGGCATACCGGGAATCGGGTTCGTCGTCGCCGCCTGCATCACGGTCGGCGGGATCGGCCAGGCCGGTGCCTGGTTCGCGGCGGCGGCCCGGCTGCCGTTCGTCGCGGGGATCGACAGCTATCTGCCGGCGGCATTCGGCCGCGTCCATCCGCGATGGGGATCGCCGTACGTCGCGCTCCTCGTGCAAGCCGTCGTCGCGGCCGGATTTATTTTCCTGAGCCTTCCGGGCACGAGCATCGCCGGCGCCTACGACGTACTCGTGGCCACGTCGGTTCTCTTTTACTTCATCCCGTACTTGTTCATGTTCGGCGCCATGATCCGCTTGCGCGGCACGCTTGTCCTCGCGCTCATGGGCCTGACGACGACCGCGATAGCGATCGCGTTGTCATTCGTGCCGACGGAGCAGAACCCGAACTGGTGGATCTTCGAGATCAAGGTCGCCGGCAGCACCGTCCTGATGCTGCTCCTCGGCGCCGGGCTCTATCTCCTCTCGAGCCACCGTCGTACCTCGTCCTCGGGCAGCGTCACGGGTCTCGCCGTGAACACTCTGAGCCAGCGCGCCGAGCGATAAAGCTGCGTCGAGAGCGCGGGCAGATTGATCGCGCTCGTGCGCCCGGTGAGCCGCTCGACCTCGCCGTTCTTGCGCAGGACCGCGATGTTCAAGTCCAGCATCTGCGTCTTGGCCGGGAAGTCGATCAGGAGCTCCCCGGGCGCGAGCCCCACGCGCCGCGCCAGCTCGTCCTCGGTCTCCACGACCAGCGCCCGGTCGCTCGCGATCCAATCGGCCGCCCCTTCATCGAAGTCCGCCGCCGGGCATTCCATCGCGCGCTTATACAGCTTCCGCGAGCGCAGCGCGCGGAGTAACGGCGTATCCGGCAGCACCGTGAGCAGCGCTTCGTCGGTCAGCCGCGTGAGTGTCTTGAAGTCCAGCGCCTCGGATCGCAGCGCGTCCTCGACCAGCCGCTTATACATTGCCGTCGCGCTGCGCACGGCGTGGTGCCAGTACACGTTGCGGTACATTTGGTACTTGGCGAACAACAACGACTCCAGCGCCGCCAGCCCTTTCTCCAACACGCCAATCTGCCCGTCGACCACGACCAGCGAATGCAAGAGCCTATCGACGTTGATCTCTCCGTACGGCACCCCACACATAAGCGCGTCGCGCTTGAGATACTCGATCTTGTCGAGATCGAGCGACCCGGCGATGAGCCCTTGCAGCGCCTCACCGCTCTTTCCCTGAATGAGCGCCACGACGCGCGCCGGCGCTTGAGGCCCGAGCTCCGCGCCCAGAATCTCCGCCACTTCCCCTTGCATGACCAGATCACGCGCCACGTTCTCATGATGCGGCGCCCCGATTTCCTCGAGGGCGTGGGAGAACGGGTAGTGCCCAACATCGTGCAGCAACGCTGCCATGCGCGCGATGGCCCCGGCATCCGCCGGCACCACCTCGTGCTCCTGCAGGAGCGCCAGCGAGCGCCGTGACAGGTGGTACGTACCCAGCGCGTGCTCGAAGCGCGAATGCGTCGCGCCGGGGTACACGAGAAACGCGAGCCCGAGCTGCCGGATGTAACGCAATCGCTGCACGACCCCGGTATCCATCAGCCGCGTCGCTAAGGGCTCGAGGCGGATGTTATTCCAGAGCGGATCGCGGATCGTGGTGAAGTCAACGTGTTGCACAAGAACAAACTAACGCACCGAGAGGGAGGTCGTTGCTTTGCTGGCGACTCCGCATATTCTTGGTGAATGGATCGAGGGCTGGTTGCCGTCGTATGCGTCCTGGTCTGCGGAGCAGCGATCACCTCCTGCAAGGAGCGGACGGCGGAGCGGAAGGCGCCTCAGGACTGGGTGTTGCCGTCCGGGCGCCGTGTCCAGCCCTTGGCGATTTTGAGATCCGAGCCGGACGTTCGATCCGCAGTTCTTGCTGCTCGCGTATCGGACATCACTCGATATCACGGACACGCTAGCATTGCGCGACGAAGCGGTCGAGGTCTGGCCGCGATTCGTGCCACTGGTCGAGCGAGCGGGCCTCTGGAAGGCCGGGCTGCAGGTGAATGCGAAGCCATGGACCATCCCGCTCCCGATCCCAACGTTCATGTTCCGGGGGCAGAGGCGATTTACGTTCGTCGTGTATCGCGATCCGGATGCGACGTGGCACATGTTGGGCGACGATGATGACGTGCTCAGTGCCTCGAATCAGGGACCGTCGCCGGCGCCGGCACCTCGATGAGCTGACGCAGCACGTCCAACAATGCCTCGCTTTCGCCTTTCGCGAGATCCTTCCCCGCGCCACTGGTGAGCGCGGTCATCACCAGCACCGCACCGAAGAGCAGCACGGCACCGGACAATGGAAAGACGTCGCGGTATACGGCGAAGCCGCATATGAATGCGACCCAGATCGCGAATATCGCGTACGAGAGGGCCATGCGCCCGGCAGGTCCCGCCTCGATAACCACGCGACTGCCGCCGCCATCCGCCGAAGACGACAGGACCGTGCCACGCCACGCGGGCTTGTAGAGCCGTCGCCGCCCCAACACAGGCCCCGCGGTGAGCTCGAACGTGTTGTTCTTGGTCCTCGCGACGACGCCGCTCTCGCGCAGCGGCTCGGGGCGCCGATAGTAGCTCGGACCCCAGTACACCTGGAGCTCAGACGGCCGCCTGCTCTCGGTCGTGTCGGGGAGTACCACGCGCGTCTATGACTACGACAACTACGGGCAGCTCGCGCGTCGGACGACGAATGGGACGGTCGATCGCTATTACTTGTGGGACGGCGGTCAGTTGATGGCGATCCTCGACGGATCCGCGAACGCACGCGTAGCCGAGTTCATCTACAACCCAGGTACGGTCGACGCGCCATTGGCTCGGATCGCCGGGCCGAAGGGCTCGTCCAGCGTGCACTTTTACGCACGGGATGCGATCGGCAATGTCATCGCGCAATTCAGCGGCTCGACGGTCGAGCAGTCATTGACGTACGATCCCTGGGGCGCGGCGCGGGTCCAACAGACCACCGGCGATACGACCCAACTCCGGTGGAAGGGTCTCTTGTACGAGGACGGCGTCACCTCGCTGTATTACATGCGGGCACGGTGGTACGATCCGGTCACCCGGCGGTTCATTTCTCCGGATCCATTGAATTTGTCCTCCGGCAAGAATCAATTCTCGTTCGCTGGTGGCGATCCGGTGAATGGATCGGACGCGAGCGGCATGGAATGCGCGGATCCCGAGTCTGGCGATGACTGCGGTGGCGGCGGCGGTGGTGGCGACGGGTCGGATGATGGCGGCGGCGCCTCGACCAGTGACGGCGGTGGTGACGATTCGGGGACCGCGACGGATGACGGTGGGCAGCAAGGGCCCGACGACTCACAAGACGCGTCGCAAGATAATTCGCAGGACAACACGAACGATGCGTGTCACGGGTTCAGCCCCGATCAATGCGCGGCCATACAGACCGCCATTCAAGAGCTGCAGGACACCAACGATCCAACCTGCCAGGCGCTGGGGAATGATGCCGCACAGCGCTGGAACAACAGTTACATCGTATACGGCGGAGCCGTCGCTGTCTCCGGCCCCACAACCGCGGCGGACACCCCGGTTGGCGGCTTGTATCTCGAAGGTGTGTTCTTTCGCGATCCCACGGTGACGCCCAAGACTCTCGTATACAACTATGGTTTCACGGGTAGCACGGACCCGAATGCTGCGATCGACCCGCAACAGATTTACACTACCGTAGCACACGAAGAAACCCACGCGACTCCGCCATACTACTATGCGCACGGAATGACGGAACCTCCTGCGGATGATCCCTCGAATCTCTCAGAGCGGCAAGCCCAGAAATGCGCGAGTATCTACTCGTCAACCGGTGCGACCTTCTGACATGTGGACCGCGATAGCATTGAGCGTCATGCTCAGCGTGCCGGGCCTCGCACAGGTTCCGGCCGGTTCGCGCGACAGCATCTCGATCAGCATCGAGATGCAACGGGACATGCGCGCGCTGGCCGGCAGCGCGGACAGCCTGGTCTGCGAAGGACCTTCAGAACAGGCTGGGGCGGGCGGGCGAATCTGCACCAAGCCCGGTCGCAACAGCGTGCTGGCCGTCGTGCGTTCGGATCGGGAGTTCGCGTTCGTGACCCGATGGCTCGAGTTGAAGAGTGAGACAGAAGTACCAGCGACCGATTCGACGCTGGCCTTGCTCGAGGTCGCCTACGGATCCCCGACGATGTGCGCGCGCGACGCGTTCCGATTTCCGGCGTATCCGCAACACTACCTCTGGCATTCGGGGCGACTTCACGATTCAACTGGTGAGCACGGCGCCGTCGAGTCCCCGGCACCCGATCCTGTCGGTACAAATCGCGCGGGGACCGCTGTCGTGCTCAGACTGGGCTCGACCTCCGACGCGGCACGGTATCCAGTACGTGGACGTTGACACCATGAAGGCGGTCGGTCGGCAGCTCGAGAGTTGGGCAGCGCGAGCAGGGACCCGGGTGGGAGATACGGCATGGGAGGCGGCCGGCGCCGCGGGTCATTGGGTCGTCGCCCGCCGTGTGACTGTACCCGGTTCACGGCTCGTCGGCGTGTCGGATTCCACCGAGTCGGCGCTCGATCGCCGGTTAGGAGTTGGTGGCGACTGTTTCCCGGATCCATACCGACGCGTACCTCCGCGGTTGTATCGCCAGTGGAACTTCGGTGACTACACGATTCGACTCCAGCGCGACACCGTGCATCCGGCGATCGTCGAGCAGATCATTGACGGCCCACAGCCGTGCGGGTCATCCGAGCCATGAGGTGGCGTTCCGTGTTGACGTGCGCGTGCGTCACGGTCACTGTGCCGGCGTTCGCGCAAGAAGCCGTTCGGTGGGACCTTCCGGCGTCAGTATCAGGATATCGGCGCGCGGACCAAGCGTCCGACGCGACGATGGCGGGCGCCATCGGCGCGCGATACGGAAAGCGTCGGGGACCCTTGATCCATGTCCAGATTATTCCCGATACACTAAGCGCCGACGTAGCCGATCACGCCGGCGCCGAGATACGATCCGAAATCCAAGCGCTCGACGCCGGCAAGCGGCTTGGCGCGATCACCGACTATCGGATCGCCGTGCTCGACCATGACGACATCAGCACCGCATCGGGTCGAGTACGCGGCTATGCCCTCGTGGCGCCCACGAAGCGCGCGACTACGGTCGTCGTTTCGCTCGTACTGGTGTACGTGTTGCGAGCATCTCTCGTGCGTGTCCAGAGCGAGGTGCCGCTGTCGGAGTGGCGAAAGACTGACATTCCGGTCTTTGCCCATGCGCTGGTTGCGCTCCTGGCGACCCACGTTCGACAGGCCCGCGCATGAGCGAAGGTCTCACATGCTATAGCTCGGCGCCTGCGCCACAGCGACGACGAAATTGATCCACATGCCGCTCGGCGCGTGACCGGGGACGCCGCAGGCGATCAGATACTTTCCGGGCGTGGTGGGCGCCACGAAATTCATCGTGTCCTCGCCGTTCTGCGCCGGGAGCCCATTGGTCAGGTGGGCGGTGTAGGCGCGCTCGATCGCCGGCTTGTCGGGCGCATTCGGAATGGGACGTGTGTCGGCGATGATGATCGCGGAGTGCGGGATCGCGTCCTTGTTGACGACGTTGATGTTGACGTTCCACCCGGTCGGCACCGTGATCGTCTGACTGCCGGCCGAGCCGCCGTTGAAGTTGAACCCGCCCTGCACGCTGTTGAACGCGGCGAACACCTTGAGATTCACGGTCTTCGTGCCCGCGTTGTACGACATGAACTGATTGACCTTGGTGTCGGGCGCGCCGAGCGCCAGGAGGGCAACGAGCAGAGCGAGTGCACGCATGTGGGTTAGCCTCGTGGGCCGGCGGCGCGAACTTCCGGATAGGCGTCGGCGCCGATGGTTTCGAAATTGGAGCGGAACATGCCGGCGAGCTTGGCGGCCGCGGCATCGTACGCCGCACGGTCTGCCCAGGCGTCGCGGGGACGCAGCACGGTGTCCGGGACGCCGGTCACATTGGTCGGAACGGACAGCCCGAATACCGGATCGGTCGCGACGGGCGCGTTGTCGAGGGACCCGGACAGGACCGCTCGCACAATCGCTCTCGTGTGACCGAGTGAGATGCGCTTGCCAGTTCCATACGCGCCACCGGTCCATCCGGTGTTGATCAGCCACACGCGCGCCGGGTGCTTGTCGAGGTATTGGCCCAGGAGCTTCGAGTACTTGGTTGGTGGCCACACGAGGAACACGGCGCCGAAACACGCGCTGAACGTCGCTTGTGGCTCCGTCACCCCGCGCTCGGTCCCCGCGACTTTGGCCGTGTACCCGGACAAGAAATAGTACATGGCCTGCTCGCGCGTGAGCCGCGCGACCGGTGGCAGCACGCCGAACGCGTCGGCCGTCAAGAAAATGATATTGCTGGGATGCCCACCACGACCGCTCGGGACGTGATTGCGAATGTAGGGCAGGGGATAGGACGCCCGCGTGTTCTCGGTGATCGACAGGTCCTCGAACCGCACCGCCCGCGTGGTCGGATCGAGCACGACGTTCTCGAGCACCGTGCCGAACATCTGCGTGGTCTGATAGATGTCCGGCTCGCCCTCACGCGACAGATTGATCACCTTCGCGTAGCAGCCGCCCTCGTAGTTGAACACCCCATCGGTGGACCACCCGTGCTCATCGTCCCCAATCAGCGAGCGCTCGGGATCGGCCGAGAGCGTGGTCTTGCCCGTTCCTGACAGGCCGAAGAAGAGCGCAACATCGCCTTTCGGTCCCACGTTCGCCGAGCAATGCATCGACATGACGCCGGCCTTCGGCATCAAATAATTCATGACGGTGAACATCGACTTCTTGAGCTCGCCCGCGTAGCGCGTGCCGCCGATGAGAATCAAGCGTTGCTCGAAATCGATAATAATAAACGTGCTCGTTCGGGTACCATGGCGAGCAGGGTCGGCCTGAAATTCGGGCGCGTGGAGCACGCTGAAGTTCGGCTCGAACGTCGGCAGATCGCTTGGCTCCGGCCGAATAAACATGTTCCGCACGAACAGCGCATGCCATGCGTTCGGCGTCACGTACCGCACCCGCAACCGGTGCGTTGGATCCGCGCCGATGTACAGGTCCTGCACGAAGAGATCGCCGAGACCATTCAGATACTGACGGACGTCCGCGAGCAGGGTGTTGAAGTGCTCCGGCGAGATCGGCTGATTGACCGTGCCCCAGTTCACATCCTGCGCGGCCGCGCCACTCTTCACCACGAACTTGTCCTTCGGCGAGCGTCCGGTATGCGGGGCCGTCACGGCGACAAAGGGCCCCATGTCGGCCAGGTGCCCTTCGCCACGCCGAATCGCGAACTCGACCAGATCGGGCGGTACATCGTTCCAGTGGACTGTACCAGCCGGCGCGAGCTTTTGGGCTGCCAACCCGCGCAACGGCTCCAGTTGCATCGTCATTTCGATCCTCTATCAGGCATAGACCTCAAATCTAATATCAGACCGCCAAGTGGTCCCCTGGCCGCGCCGCGGCCTCATAGAGTACCGGCATGAGGTATACCGAGATCAACAGCCGGGAAAATAGGCCGCCAACGATAACGAGAGCGAAGGGCCGCTGCGAGTCCGTCCCGATACCATGCGCCAGCGCTGCCGGGAGCAGCCCCAGTGCCGCGACGAGCGCGGTCATCATGATCGGCCGGAGCCGGAGCAGCGCGGCCTGCCGGGCGGCCTCCGGGATATCCATGCCCCCCAGACGCAGCTCATTCGCGTACGAAATGTATACAACGGCGGTCTGCACGGAGACGCCGAACAGCGCCAGGAATCCAATGCCCGACGACACGGAGAATGGCGTCCCGGTGATCGCCAGCGCCAGCACGCCACCGATGGGATCGGACAGCACGACACCGAGCAATGTGATCAACGGGAACTTGAAGTTGCGATAGAGCGCGAACAGCACCGCGATAATAAGAATAAACGTGACGGGCAACACGATCTGCAGCTGCGCCCGCGACGCCGTGTACTCCCGGTATTCACCACCCCACACGACGTTATAGCCTGACGGCAGGCTGACGTGCTTCGCCACGCGCTGCTGCGCCTCCTCGACGGCGCTCGCCAGATCGCGTCCTTCGACGGAGTACTGCACGCCGATGTAGCGCGCGTTGTTCTCCCGGTAGATGAATGCCGCGCCGTTCGACACCTGGATATTCGCCAGCTCGCGAATCGGAATCTGCTCGCCCGCCGGCGTGGCCACGAGGATGTTGCCGATCGCCTCGGGTGTCTCGCGATACTGCGGTGAGAGGCGCACCACGAGATCGAACAGCTTCTCGCCCTGCACGACCTGCGTGGCCGCACTGCCACCGACCGCGGCCTCGATCAGTCCATTGATATCCGCGACGTTGACACCGTAGCGCGCGATCTTGTCGCGGTCGATATCGACCGTCAACGCCGGTTGGCCGAGCTCCTGCACGAGCGTCAGATCCGTGATGCCGCGCACCTGCTCCATCTCTTTCTTGATCGCCCGACCCTGCGTTTCGAGTGTCGTCAGATCGGTCCCGAACACTTTGACGTCCAGAGAGCTCTTGAGCCCCGTCTCAGCCTCATCCACCGCATCCTCGGCGGGCTGCGTGTAGTTGAACGTGATGCCGGGAAACGCCGAGAGTTTCTTATTGACGGCCGCGATGAACTCCGGCTTCGTCCGATACGCCCCGTGCCATGTCCCATACGGCGTCAGGCCAACGTAAAACTCGGCGTTGAAAAATCCCGTTGGGTCCGTCCCGTCATCCGGTCGCCCATGTTCGCAAGCGACAAAGGTGACTTCAGGAAACGATCTCAGGACCGCCCGGATCTGGGGCACCAGTCGCGACGACTCGTCGAACGAGATCGTATACGGCATCGTCGCCCGCACCCACAACGCTCCTTCGTCCAGCTTCGGCATGAACTCGGCGCCAAGGCCGAGCCACAGGGGAATGGTCAACAGAAAGACCAGCACCGACGTGCCGATCGTGATGGCTTTGTGTTGCAGACACCAACCAAGGCCACGGTTGTAATGCTTCAGGATCCACTCGAAGACCGGATTCTTGCGATCGCGCACGCCACGTCCCAAGAAGAGCAGGCAGAGTAGCGGAATCAATGTGAGCGTGACGATCAGCGCGCCGATCAACGCATAGATCGTGGTATCAGCCATCGGGGTGAACAGTCGACCGGAAGGGCCGGACAAGACATAGATCGGCAAGAACCCGGTGACGATGACCGCCACGGCGTACACGATGGGTCGATCGACTTGGGCGGCGGCGCCGATGATGACCTCGCGCGCGTTGTACGATGTCCCATGCCGCTGCGCCAACTCTCGATGGATATTCTCCACCATGACCACGGTCGCGTCGACGAGGATGCCGAAGTCGATCGCGCCGATCGAGAGCAGATTCGCCGGAATGTGTCGCAGATCGAGGCAGATGAACGCGAACAGCAGCGACAGTGGGATCGTGACCGCGACGATGAGCCCGGACCGCACGCTGTAGAGGAAGAATACGAGCACGACGACGACGAGCACGATGCCGCGCAGCAGATTGTCCTCGACGATCCGCGTCGTGAAATGAATCAGATCGCTCCGATCGTAGAACGGCTCGATGTGCACGTCGTGCGGGAGCGTGCGATTGAGCTCGGCGGTCTTCGCCTCGACCGCCTTGAGCACGGTCTGCGCCTGCTCCCCCGTGCGCATCAGCACGACGCCTTCGACCGCGTCGTTCACCGTGTCGTAGCTGAACTGCCCGAGCCTGGGCGCGTATCCGATGACCACCTGCGCCACGTTCTTCACGAGCACGGGAATCCCGTCCTTCACCGCGAGGACGATGTTCCCGATGTCCTGGGGCGTCACCACGCGGCCCAGTCCGCGCACGTAGTAGAAGCTGCCGCCTTCGGAATAGAAACCGCCGCCCGAATTGTCGTTGTTCGCCGAGAGCGCATTGGCCACGATCGGAACGGTCAGGCCGGCGCCGGCGAGCTTCGTCGGGTCGATGACGACCTGATATTGCATGGTCGGCCCGCCCAGCGGGGACAGGTCGGCGACGCCAGGCACGGACTTGTACGCCTTCACGATGTCCCAGTCGTCGATCGTCTTGAGCTGCATGGGCGACCGGTCCGGGCTCTCCAGCACGTACCGATACACGAGCCCGGACGGAGCGGACAGCGGCGACATCGACGGCGAGACGCCGCTCGGCAGCGTCGCGTCTCCGATGCGCTCGAAGGCCTGCTCGCGCGCGAAATAGTTGTCGGTCCCATCGTCGAACGTCATGATGACGTTCCGAGAGCCCATAGAGCGAGATCGACCGCACGATCTTGAGGTGCGGGATCCCATTCATCGCCACTTCGACCGGCACCGTGATCAGCCGCTCGACTTCCTCCGTCGCGCGTCCCGGCCACTGCGTGATGATCTCGACCATGGGCGGCGAGAGGTCGGGATACGCGTCCACGGGCAGGCGCGTGAACGACCACACGCCAACCCCGGCCAGGGCGGCGAAGATGATGAGCGTGAGCAGCGGTTCGGCGAGCGCGGCGCGGACGAGCCGATTGATCATTATTGACTCTGGGCAAACTGGATGAACAACCCGCCTTCCGTCACGACCTGATCGTTCGGCGCGAGCCCGCTCAGGATCTCATACTGATCGCCCACCCTGGCACCCAGCGTAATCGAGCGTCGATTGAAGCCACCGTCAGGCTCGGCGACAAAGACGAAGGGGAGGTTCTCTTCGTCGCGCAGCACGGCCGATACCGGAACCAGCACGCCCGCCCTCGGTCGGTCGGCATGGATCGCGACGCGCACATAGAGATCGCGCTTGAGCATCTGCCGATGATTCTCGACGAGGATGCGAACCGCCGTCGCGCGGGTCGACGTATCGACGATCGCGGCGACGTAGTCCACGCGTCCTGGGAACGAGTCCGTTGACGCGTCGGTCGTGATCACCGCGGACTCGCCGCGATCGACGGAGCTCAGCTGCGATTCGAATACGTTCGCCATCACCCAGACCGTCGAGAGATCGGCGATCGTGAAGCACTGCGTCTGGCCGGCCTGAATCACCTGCCCGGGATTGATGAGCTTCTCGACGACGACGCCCTCGATGGGCGCGCGAATGATGCCGCCGACGACCGCGGTCGGCTTCCCCTCCTGGATGTCGCGGATCGTCGTGCTGTCGACACCGAACGCGCGCATCTGCTCGATCGCCGCGTCCCGATCGGCCGCGGCCGACGCCGAGTCGGCGATGGATTGATCGAGGTCGCTCTTCGCGATCGCGCCCGCATCAAACAACTTGCGGTTGAGGGTCGCGATACGGGCCGTGTTCCGCAGCGCCGTCTGGGCCTTCTGGTACGTGGCGAACCCCTCGGCGAAATCAGGCGAGGTCACACTGGCCAACGGCGTCCCGACGTGCACGTACGTCCCGGTGTTGACCAGGATACGCGTCACCGGCCCCGAGATCTGCGACAGCACCGGCGTCGACCGGTCACCATTGAAGGCGACGGTTCCGGTCGTGATCACGGTGGGCCGGAACGTCGTTGGCGCGACCGGTAGTGTGTGAATACGCGCCTTTTGGTCCTCGGTCAGCATGAACGCCGAGGAGGGTTTCTTGGGCGTCGTTGTCGCGGCGTCCGCCGGCGGCGATCCTTTGCACGCCGTCACGGCCAGGACGGCGAGCAGCGCGAGATGTCTCGCGAGATGTCTATTGTCCATGGAATTGAGAGAGAGGGGCGGCCGCCGCGCGTTCCAGGTTCGCTTCTGCTTGGTTCGCCGCGGCTAACGCGTCAGTGTATTGGCTCTCGGCGGACACGAGATCGCGCCGCGCATCGAGGACGTTGAGTGCGGATGACCCGCCGAGCCCGTAGCTCGTGGACGCCACCTGGTAGGCGGCGCGCGCCGACGGAAGCAGTTGATCCCGGATATAGATGGCTTGCTCGAGGGCCGTCGCGGCCGTCGCGTACGACAACCGGACGTCCTGGTCGATCGAGGCGATGAGATCTTTGTACGACGCTTCGAGCTCGCGCTCGTGGTGGCGCGAATTGCGAATGTCACCGCCCGTGTGCTGCCAGAAGAAGATCGGGACGGGAAACGAGAGCCCGTAGGTCCAAATCGGGAATCGGCTCGGAAACGCCGCGTCCGGGGCGCCTTGGTCCCACTCGATGCCGCCGACAATGTCCGGCAGCCAAAACTCCTCGGCGAGCGTGGTGGTGGCCTTCGCGCCGGAGATCTGCGCGCGGAGGCCGGCCAACTCCGGCCGCGCGTCGAGCGCGCTGGCTTCGACCGGCGCGAGCGGCGGCAGCGGCGCGGGCACCGCGAGCGAGTCCGCCGGCGCAACCCCCAGACCGAGTGGCCGGCCCAGCAATCGGTTGAGCGATGCGCGGGCCGTGAGAATATCGCGGTCGTTGGCGATGAGGGCGTTCTGCGTGCCGGCCAGGTCGACCTGGGCCCGAATCACGTCGAGCTTCGGAGCCGTGCCCGCGTCGAATCGGGCTTGGGTCTTCTTCAGGAAATCGGCCGACAGATCGCGCGATTCCGTGAGGTCCGTATGATGGCGGAGCGCGACGCGCAGCGAGTCGTACGTCTGCGCGGTCTGGGACGCAATCTGCTGCTTGAGCGCCGTGTAGTTCGCCTGCGCGGTCCCCACGAGCGAGCTGCCGATCGCGTAGTTCAGGCGGAACTTGTCCGGAAACGGAATGCCGATGCTCGCGATGAGTGGCCGCTGCGTGGGCTGACCGCCCTGCACGATCCAGCTGGCCGAGCCCGTCGGGTCCGGAATCGCCCACTGCGAGACTTTCTGCGCGCGCGCTTCGTCGACTTGCTCGCGTGCGACGACGATCTGCGGATTCCGCTTGAGCGCCGTGTCGACCGCTTGGGCGCGCGTCAGCCGCAGTGTGTCTGTCTTACTCGTGTCCGTGAATTGCGCCGATGCGGTCCGCGCGATGAGCGCAAGGCCGCACCACAACCAAAGTGTCCGTGCCAATGGTCCCCCGAATGACGGTTTGCGGAGCTCGGCGCAGCCGAGATCATTCCAACCGACCCGTCGAGCGGCGTAGTGTGCCGCATCGACGAGCGGCGGAGCCGCGTTCAAATCCTGTCAGACGGGCGGGGCGCGTGAGGTGTAGGTGGGAGCCGCGACGGTCGGAACCGACCACATCGCGGTGGCGCTGGGAAGAACGATCAGCCGCCGACTGGGCGGCAGCACGGAGGCGCGTTCCGGACGCGCGTGCAGCGACTGCACGATGCACGCGGGACACGTCGCTTCGTCGTGCGCGTGATGCAACTGCGTGCCGCGCGTCTCGACGTGCGCCGACGCGTCGGGCCCCCGCCACGATTCGATCGTGCCGGCGAGTACCATCACCAGTTGGCCGAGCCCGGCCAAAAGAGCGAGGAGTCTCACGCGTCTCATACCCACCTTACGCTATTGATGACGACACGTTGGCGCCAGTTACGCCTCGAAATCGCCCGGTCGTCCTCGAACAACCTGACCGCATCTGGGGCAAAAGAGATCGCCGTCGTCCGCCATAGCATAGTCGAACGGCCGCCCACAGGCGCAGCGATCGCGTAACCCGTCATTGCCGCACAGGAGGCAAAATCGGTCGTCGGACTCGTAGACGCGGAACCGGCCGCAGGCCTCGCACCGCTTCGTCACCCGCGGCGCAGTCATTTGGATTTTCCGCCCCGAAGCCAGTCGAGCGGGTCGACGGCGGCACCCTGGCCGCGCCGGATCTCGAAATGCAGATGCGAGGGGAGATCCGGGTCCGAACGGCCCACCGCTCCGATCTGGTCGCCCTTCTCGACCCGCTGGCCCTTCTTGACATCGGCACGGCTCAACGAGCCATACACGGAGTAGTCGCCGCCGCCGTGCTGCACGATCACCGTCAAGCCGTACGTGCCGATCACCTGGGCGACGACCACTTTCCCCCCGGCTACCGCCCGCACCGTCGCTCCGGCGTTGGCGCCGATCCCTATCCCGTTCCAGCGCGTCGTGGTGTTATTGGGATTCACGACGCGGCCGAATCGGTATAAAATGCGACCCTCCACGGGCCAATCGAGCCTCCCCAAATCCCGTGTCGAGATCGTGCTCGCGGAGGCCGCGGCCTTGGATGAGGCACTCGACCCACGACTCGCCTCGGCTTTTCGGAGCGCTTCAATCGAAGAGATCACCGAGCCCAGTCGGGCCTCAGACTTCGCGATCTCGGCCAGTCGGGCCTCGGTCTCGGACGCCGCCCGCTTTGTCGCGGCGAGACGGCTCGCGCGCTCGGACTCGAGATCGCGCAGTCTTGCTTCTTCGTTGGCCTTCTCGCCGCGGGTCTCCTCGACCGTCTTCTGGAGCGAGACCAGTGAGAGACGCTGCGTCCCGATGCGACCCCTGAGCGTCTCGACCCGCGCGACGAGCGCCCGGTCGCGCAGCGCCAGCAGGTGCAAATATTTGTACCGCGCGATGAGCTGCGCGAACGATTCGGCCTGAAAGAGCACTTGGGTCGTATACTGCGGACCCTGCTTGTAGATCTCGACCAGCCGATGCCGGAGCATGGCGCGCTTGATCGCCAGCTCATCCTCAGCCCGTACGAGATTGCCCGTGACCTCCTCGACATCCGCCTGGATGCCGGCGAGCTGTTTGTCGAGCGCCCGCACCGCGCGCGCGGTCACGGACGCCTGCCGGTCCAGGTTCTCGACCTCGTCCGCCAGGTCGTGCACGGTGCTTTTGAGCTCGTTCATGCGCCGCTCGAGATCGGCGCGCTCCTCGTGGAGCGAGTCGAGCACGGCGCGGTCCGCGCGAAGTCGTTGTTCCGGTGTCGGCTGCTGAGCCGCCGCCACGCTCGATACGAGCATCAGCGCTCCGGCGGCCAGGCGACGCATCAGATCCGTCGGAGGTGTCGACCGACCGACAAGGCGGATCCCACGAGCCCCAACAACGCGCCGGACAACACGCCGAGGGTCGCGAGCCCCGGACCAAAAAACGAGGCCTGCACGAAGTACCGGCTGATCAGCGCCGCGGCGAGCCACGTGAGCAAGAGGGCCAGGGCGCCGCCGAAGATGCCCTTCACAAACCCCTCGATCAGGAAGGGCGCCCGCACGAAGGCGTCGGTCGCGCCGACGAGCCGCATGATGGCGATTTCGCGTCCGCGCGCGAGGACCGCCATGCGAATCGTCGCGCCGATGATGATCACCGCGACGGCGGCGAATGCCAATCCCAGCACCAGTCCCACCACGGTGGCCACCGTTCTGATCTGATACAGCTTGACCACCCAATCCTCAGCGTATCGTACGTCATCGATGAACGTGTAGGTGCCGATGCGATCCGCCACGCGCTTGACCGACTGCGGGTCACGCGCGTTCGGTTTGAGGCGCACCTCGACCGACGCCGGCAGCACGCCGCTCTCGAACACGTCGCCGAACTCGCCGAGCTCACTCTTGGCCCGCGCCAGCGCCGAGTCCTGGGAGATGAAATCGACGTGCGCGACCTCCGGGAATGCCGCGATATCGCCCATGGCCGCGGCGACCGCTTCCGGGGCCGTCCCATCGGCAATGTACCCCGCGATCTCGACGCGCTCCTCGGTCCGTCTCAGCGCATCGCGCAAGTTGAGCGCGACGAGGCCGAACAGGCCGAACGCAAACAACGAAAACGCGATCGTCACGATGCCGAGGACGCTCAACAGGGGCGCCCGTCGGAATGCAATCAGCGACTCGCGGATCGCCAGTCTCACGAGGCCGCGACCTCGGGATGCGCCGAGTCGGCCACGACACGTCCTTGCAGCATTCTCAACACTTCTGTAATCGGATCGCCGCATCAGTTCGAGATCGTGGGTCGCCATGACCACCGCCGTTCCAGCCGCATTGATCTCGCGCAGCAACTGAAACACGCCGCGCGTGGCGCGATCATCCAAATTTCCCGTGGGTTCGTCCGCGATCAATACAAATGGGTCGTTGACCAATGCCCGCGCGATGGCGACACGCTGTTGCTCGCCACCGGATAGCTCTTTTGGATACGCGTTGCCTTTCGACGCCAACCCAACTTGGGTCAACAATCGATTGACCTTGGCTGGGATGCCTTCGCGTGGAGCTCCGGTCACTTCGAGTGCAAAGGCGACGTTGGCGTGTGCGGTCCGGTCGTCGAGCAAGCGAAAATCCTGAAAGACCACGCCGAGATGACGGCGAAGGCGAGCGATGTCCGCGCGCTTGGCCTCACTGGAGTTCGTCCCGCTCACGCGGACCTCGCCACTGGTCGGCCGCTCCTCCATATAGATCAGGCGCAGCATCGTGCTTTTTCCGGACCCGCTGGGACCGGTGAGAAACGCGAACTCGCCTTTCGCGATGTGCAGCGTCACGTCGTTCAGCGCGAGCCCGGTGCGCGGATACTCCTTGGAGACCTTCACCAGGCGAATCATTTCAGCGCCTGCTCCAAATCGGCGATGAGATCGTCGGCTTCTTCGAGCCCGGTCGAGAGTCGGACGAGCCCGTCGGGACTGCCGTGCTTCGTCACCACAGAATCGACGCCGCCGACGTTCGCCGCGTACGTCCAGAGCGACAATCGTCGGACGAACCGGTCGGCCGCCCGCGCGCCGCCCGCGAGCTCGATCCCCAGCACGGCGCCATAGCCGTCCAGATGATGCGTCGCCGTCGCATGATCCTCATGCGACGCGAGCCCGGGGTAGTGCACGCGCTTGATCTCCTTTCGCTCCGCGGCCCACTGGGCGATCCGCATGGCGCTCTCGTTCTGACGCGAGACGCGTACCGCCAATGTCTTGAGCCCCCGCTCCAGCAACCAGCACGCGAACGGATCGGGAGTCTGTCCCCATAACGCCATCTTGTCGCGCGCCTCGTCAATGACCGGCGCCGAGCCGAGGATGACGCCACCCGCCGCGTCGTGATGGCCGTTCAGCAGCTCGGTCGTCGACTGGATCACGACATCCGCCCCGTGCTCGATCGGCCGGAAGTTGATCGGGCCGGCGAACGTCGAGTCGACGACGAGCGCGAGCCCCAATTCCTTCGTGAGCAAGCTCACCGGTCGGAGGTCGAGGACCCGGCACGTCGGATTCACGGGCGACTCGAGGAAGATCGCGCGCGTCTCCTTGCGCAAGCGCTTCCGCCACCCGCGGCTCTCCAACGGGTCGACCAACGTGACCGCGATCCCGACCCGGTCGAATTCCTGCGTCAGCAGCTTGTGGACACCGCCAGAGATCCACGCGCTCGCCAGCAGGTGATCTCCAGGGCGCAACAAGGCCAGGAGGGCAAGCGCGGTCGCCCCCGTGCCGCTCGCTGTCAGGACCGCGGCCTCGGCACCTTCCATAGCCGCTAGCCGACGCTCGACGAGCGTGGCGTTCTGCGCGACGCCGACCGCTTGGTAGATCGGCGTGGCGACCGGCGGCGCGTCGTCGCCGCCTTCCACTCCGCCATGGATGGCGAGCGTGGAGAGCCCTAGCGCACGTCGAGATTTCGAAGAAGGTGTCATTCAGTCGACTTTCATGAGACTAATAATTTCGGACGGCGCTGCGCCGAGGACGTCCTGGAGAACCGCCATGCCGCGCTCCAGACTGTCGTCGACGCGAACGGTCGCGATCTCCTTGCGCCGTGGGCCGATCACCCAGGCGAGCCCTCCATCTTTGACTTGCCGGAGCCGCGCTTCGTTGCTATTCAGCCGGACTTCGGGACCGCGGTGGGGGTCACCACGCTTCGTGGCGATGAGCTCGACGACCTGGAGTGGCGGGTTGTACTCGGCCACGATCTTACGGAAACCGCAAATAGTGCGGTCCGGCGCGCATCACGACCCGCCGACTGGCCAGCGTCTCCAGGAGCCCCCCAGCATACGCCGGCTCCAGCGCCAACTCGCCGGCCACCGTGTGGGCATCCGCCCGTCCCAGTTTGCCGATCGCCTCCCACGCCAGTCTCTCCTCCCGAGCCAGCGGGCCCAGGAGACACCGCGCTCCGTCGGCCGTCTCGACGACGAGCGCCAATTCGTACCGTGATAAGGCCGTCTCGATCGCGTCGACGTGCGCCTCGTGCAGGCCACGACAGATAAAAAACCCATTCGTCGCCCTGAGCAGGAGCTTCGCGACGACTTCATCGGCGCACGAATAATCGAGGAGTCCCACGTGCGTGAAATCAATCATGGTGAGCGCCACGCCCGAGCGCTCGGACACTAGCAGCTCGATCTCGGTCCGCACCGCAACACCCGTCGGCCGTGTGACGAGGTTCGAGTACAACTCGCACACCGACCGCCGAAGGACAGAGCTCAGATCAATGGTCTGGATCATTGAGCGATCCGCTCGGGGATGGTGATAAGAACCTGAGCGCCAGGAAAATACGGCAGTCCCAGGCACAGGGGGGTGTCCTCGTCCCACGACGGCACGATGGCGATCCGGGCGGTCCCGCTCCGAATGGACAGCTTGCCGGACCATTTGCCGAGAAAGTTGCGGGCGCCGGCCAATCCTTGCCCGCGCCCGCGGTCCCGAAAGCGGCTCACGCCCTGAATGACGGCCTCCTCGAGCGCCATCCCATCATCCCAACGGTCGCCGGGAGCAAGAGCCTGGCGGCCAGGCAGGCTCTCGAGCGATCGCCGGAATCCGAGACCGCCGTCCGACACGGCGATCTGCACGACTCGACGACCGAGCCGCTTTTTCCATTGATACGTCTGGACCGCGACCCAGCCACTGGTCCCCGCGTGTTCGACGACGTTCTGGCAGACCTCGGAGAGCGTCACGACAAACCGCATCGTCGCGGAACTATCGATGTTCAGCTCCGCCAGAATCTTTTGAGCCCGCTCCTTGATGCGCTCGACGACGTCGTGCACGTCACCGCTCTTCGAGACTTCGGTGATTTCCAGCAGCACGTTCGACTCGCCACCCGGCCGCAGCTTGGGAAACGCCCCGCGGATGTCATACAGCGACTCCGCGTGGGAGAAGAAGCCGGTGCGAGCCCAGTATGACAGGGTATCGTCGGCCTCTGGTGGTACGAACGCGGGCGTTGTGGTCCGGGTTTGGGCCACCGTCAGCAGCGCCGTGAGCCCAAAGGGGGTCGCCCAGCGCGTATGGCGGGCGTCGAGGAGAACCTTGTCGTCGGGCGCAATCTGGGAAAGCGCCTGAAATACTTGCTCGAAAGACGCGTCGTCGAGGGAGAGCGGCAACGAAATGATCTGCGTCACGTCGGGCTCAGCTCTCCTCGTAAGTGGTGGGCAAGACCCGCGGCACCCCGATGACCAACATTGCGCGCCGCGGCCACGTGCGCTGCGCGCATGGCGTCGCCAAACTTATCACCGGCGAGCAGCCGCGAGAAATAGGTGGCGCCCCAGACGTCGCCGCATCCGGTCGGATCGCCGTCCGGATGGGCCGGCACGGCTGGGACGAGCGCCGTGCGTGCCTGTCCGAGCCGGGGCTCCTGTCCGACCCAGTCGATTCCGCCCTCGAACCCCGGCGCCGAGAAATACACCGCGCCCCGGCTCCCGAGCGTGACCACCAGGCACCGGACACTCTCGGCGAGCGCCGTCGCGGCGAGCGCCATGGGGTCGGGCGCCATCAGCGCCATCTCATCTTCGTTCACCTGCAACAGGTCCGCGCAGCGGCACCACGCCGCGACGTTCGCGAGTGGTCGCGGCACTCTCAGCCCGGTGGGCTCAATGCCGAGAAGCAACGAGTGCAGATCGAGATAAATGGGCCCGTGATAATGCTGTCGGATGAGCTGCGCCGTCTCGAGATCGAGCTCGTTGCCGGCAATCATATTGATGTACAGTGCATCCAGCCCGTGGAGGAGGGGCTTGAGCCCCAGCCAAGACCACCCGGGGATGCCCCCGGTGAGTCTCTCACTCCGCCGCTCGGCGCTCGAATAACGCAATTCGACCCGATTATTTGGATACGGCACTTCTATTGGCGCCGATGCTGGTGCCAGTCGCCGAAATCCCCGCAAAAACTCCCTCGCCCGGGGCGCGAGATCAGACCCGACTCTCACCAGAGGCACGAACTCCCAGTCTGGCGTCAGGGCGGCGTCGAACGCGCCGAGTGCGTAGGTGATGCCACCCCACTCCTCGACGGCCACCTGTCGAGGATCGCGCCCATAAATGATGTCCCAGACGAACGTCCCGATGACGCCAACCCTGCGCATCGCTAGATGCCGCCCAGCGCCTGCATCTTGAACGTCGCGACCGCGCCCACGACCCCGGCCGAGCCGCCGAGTATGCCGGGGAGAATGCGACAGGCATCGACCGCCGGTCTGAACGCTCGTCGCTTGACCTCTGCTCGCAACGGCTCGAACAACGCGTCGCCGGCCTCGGTCACACCGCCCGCGAGGACGACCACGTCGGGATTGACGATGTTGAGCAGATTCGCCAGCCCGGTACCCAGAAACCGCGCGGTGTCGCGTACAACCTGGCGGGCCGTCTCATCGCCGCGCAGCGCCGCATCGTACACGGTCCGCGCGGTGATCTTCTGCAGATCCCCGCCAACCATGCGCGGCAGCATGGAGTCCTCGTCCCCGTCCAACGCCTCGCGCGCCCGCTCCGCTATGGCGGGTCCCGAAGCGTAGGCCTCGAGACAACCATAGTTGCCGCATTTGCAGCGACGCCCGGTCGAATCGATCGTCGTATGCCCGATCTCGCCGGCGACGGACGAGGAGCCGTGATAGAGGTCGCCGTTCAAGATCAACCCGCCGCCGATGCCGGTTCCGATGGTGAGCCCGACGACATTGCGACCACCGCGCGCGGCGCCGCACCACCACTCGCCCACGGTGGCGCAGTTCGCGTCGTTGTCCAACGTCGCTGGCAGATTGACCGCGGTCGCGATGCGGTCGCGAAGCGGGAAGTTGTGCCAGCCGAGGTTGGGAGCGACGATGACAATGCCCTTCTCGCGGTCGAGCGGCCCGGGCGCGCCCATGCCGACGCCGAGGAAGTCCGACCGCGCGGCGCCGGTATCGCGCATGACTTCGGCGATCACGTCCTCGATCGTTTCGACGATGCGGTCGGCGACCGCAACGTCTCCCAAATCGGCGCGCGTGAGCCGCGAGCCGAACGCCAGCACCGCGCTTCCGTCGGTTGGGAGCGCGCCGGCGGCAATGTTGGTCCCGCCCAGGTCGATTCCAATGATGTATTTCATTGATGAATCGCGGCCTCTACGTCATCCACCGTGATCAGGGTCAGACACCGATTGCGATCAACCGCCAGCGGGCAGTCGTTCTTGGTGCACGGGACGCAGTCGAGCTCCGGATGCCGGAGCATCCGGTGGCTTGCGCCAAGCGGCCCGGTCACCGCCGGGTCCCCAGCGCCCCAGAGCGACACAGTCGGCGTACCGACCGCGCCCGCCAGGTGGAGAGGGCCCGTGTCGTTCGTCACCAGCAAGTCACAGGATGCGATGCCAGCCGCGAGCTGCGCCAGGTCGGTTTGGCCGCCAAGGTCGACGGCCACGTCCCCGGCCACCCGAGCGGTGAGCTCCCGCTCGGCCGGACCGCCGAACACCACGACCCGGTCGGCCCGCTTCGCCAGCCGGCGGACCAGCTCGGCGAACCGAGCCGGTTCCCAACGGCGGCTCGGCGCATTCCCGCCCGGGAAAACTCCCACGACTCGGCCCTCGTGCCTCGGCCTCGGGATGTCCAGCCGGGGTATGAGCATAGCGCCTTCGGCGACTGCCGCCCCCACCAGGACCATATACTGAGCGGCCCGATGCAGGCCTCGCAGGGAGTCAACGCTGACGGCGTCAGTCAGGAGGCAGGCGGCGCCCATCCGTATCGGTCCCACGCCGCGAGCGGACGCCGCCAAGCGCGAAGATGAGCGCAGACGAGAACGACGGTGGCAGCAGGACGCCGCGCTGATAACGCGCAGCGCGAAGCGCGCGCGCGGCCGCGAGAGCGCCGAAGGCGCCGCGCGTCAGGGGTATTACGCGACCCGGAAGGCCAGCGAGCTGCAGCAGCGGCGCGAGACCCGCGAGCACGAGCACATCCGACGGAGCGGCGGCACGCAACGCGGGTAATGCCAGAACGACGTCGCCGAGGTGGTTCGGGGCCCGAACAATATCCGGCTTCGCGGTCATTCGACCTGCAGGACGGCGAGAAACGCCTCCTGCGGGATCTCCACGGTGCCCACCTGCTTCATGCGCTTCTTCCCTTCTTTCTGCTTCTCCAGCAGCTTGCGCTTCCGCGTGATATCCCCGCCATAGCACTTGGCGAGCACGTTCTTCCGCAGGGCCTTCACCGTCGTCCGCGCGATGATCTTGCTGCCGATCGCGGCTTGAATAATGACTTCGAAGAGCTGCTGCGGAATGAGCTCTTTGAGCTTGTCCGCGACCTTGCGGCCCCACTCGTACGCCTTGTCCCGGTGAATGATCACCGAGAACGCATCGACCGGATCGCCGTTGATCAACATGTCGAGCTTGACGAGATGGCTGGCCCGATACTCCAGCATCTCATAATCCAAACTCGCATACCCGCGCGAGATCGTTTTCAGACGATCGTAAAAGTCCAGAATAATTTCGGCCAGCGGAAACTCGAAGTCGAACTCGACACGCTGCGCATCGATGTACGACATCGTGATGTACACGCCGCGGCGCTCTTGCCCGAGCGCCATGATCGGCCCGATGTACTCGCTGGGCGCGACGATGCGCGCTTTCACAAAGGGCTCTTCGACCGAGGCGATCTCCGAAGGCGGCGGCAGCTTCGATGGATTCTCGAGCAGAACCATGTCGCCGTTGCCGAGGTGCACCCGGTACTCGACGCTCGGCACCGTGGTGACGAGATCGAGATCGAACTCCCGCTCCAGCCGCTCCTGCACGATCTCCATGTGCAAAAGCCCGAGGAACCCGGCGCGAAACCCGAATCCGAGCGCGGTGGACGTCTCCGGCTCATAGTTGAGCGACGCGTCGTTCAACTGCAGCTTGTCGAGCGCATCGCGCAAGTTCTCGTACTGGGCGGTATCGGTCGGATACAATCCGGCGAAGACCATCGATCGCACTTCCTGATATCCCGGAAGCTTCTCCACCGCCGGCTGGGTCGCATCAAACACCGTGTCGCCCACACGGGTCTCTTTCACGTGACGCACGTTGGCGACGACATACCCCACTTCGCCGAGCGACAGCTGTTCGGCCGGGACCTGTCGCAGCTGGTTATAGCCCACTTCGGTGACGACGTACTTATCCTCGCTTGCGCCAAAGCGAATCGTCATGCCCTGACGCACCGCGCCATCGACGACCCGCACGCTCGGAATGGCGCCGCGATACCGGTCGTAGTACGAATCAAAAATCAGCGCCCGCAGCGGCGCATCCGGATCGCCCTCGGGCGGCGGCACTCTGGCGATCAGCGCGTCGAGCAACTCCGGAATACCAATGCCCTCCTTCGCGCTGACCATCAACACCTCCTCGGCCGAGACGCCGAGCAGGTCCATGACCTCTTGTCGCCGCCGCTCCGGTTCGGCCGCGGGCAGGTCGATCTTGTTCAGAACGGGAACGATGGTGAGACCCGCGTCGAGCGCCAGGAACAGGTTGGACAACGTCTGGGCCTGTATGCCTTGCGATGCGTCCACGACGAGAATGGCGCCCTCGCACGCGGCGAGGGAGCGGGACACTTCGTACGTGAAGTCGACGTGTCCCGGCGTATCGATCAAGTTCAATTCGTACGACTGATACGTCATCCGCACGGCGTTGAGCTTGATCGTGATGCCCCGCTCCCGCTCGAGATCGAGCGTATCGAGCACTTGGTCCTTCATCTCCCGCTTCCCCAACGTGCCCGTGGCCTCGATCAAACGATCGGCAAGGGTCGACTTGCCATGATCGATATGGGCGACGATGCAGAAGTTCCGGATGTGCTCGAGCTTCATGCCGGAAATATACCGGCGTCCAACGCTCCGAAGTGGGTGAGAGTGAGATCACCTTTCGCCAGGCGAGCCTTCACGCGGGGGCTCACCAACGCGGCGAGCTCGCGTTCGCGCTCCCAGGTGTACGAATCGAGCGCCGCGATCGCCGGCTCGTCGTACCCCGCGTGCACCATGAACTCCGTCACGCCGGGCTGAATCTGATCGAGTCGCTCCAGCACGCCCTGCTCGTACTCCCGCGCGCCGCTCATGGCGTAGCCCGTGAAATGATCGGCGAAGCGTGGGTGGTCGGACCGGCGCCAGAGCGAGGCGACACCGAGCAGCGTGAACGGGAACATGGCGCGAATGATTTGCTGGCGCCGGGGCACCCTCGGCGAGCGCAGCCACGGAACGCCCTCTGCGCGCGCCACGGCCAGCACGCTTGCCCAGATGCCTGGCAAGGCGTGCAGGTGCCAATGGCTGTCGATATGCGTCACGGGCCTGCCCGCGGAGCGTAACAGCTCCAGCTGTGCACGGCACTCGGCCGCGACGTCGTCAGGATCGATCCGAAGGCCGAGCGCCCACAGCGACAGGCCCGCCACGCCGGCGAACTGACCGGTTTTGGGGTTGACCAGCGTGCGCGCGGTCGTCAGCGGTCGCCCCAAGCCTAAATTCAAGTGCAAACCGATGTCGATCGACGAGTCGCCAAGTCGCGCCCGCGCGTCCTCCCAACCGGGCGTCGTGACCATGACCAACGTCGACGTGATGACGCCGGCCGCATGCCCGTCGAGGATGCCACGGCTGACGGCCGGGGTGAGACCGAAGTCGTCAGAGTTGATCACCAGATAGCGCACGACAAGAAAAATTGACCCCTTTCCGGCGCGCGTCTACCTTTCTCCGACTCGTGATGGAAAGCACGCGATCCGATCGGGCCGATCTGTTCGACCCCGCGGTACTGGCCTCGATGGGACACATCGAGATCGTGGCGCGTTGGATCGTTGACGGCTTTTTGTCCGGCCTTCATCGCTCGCCGCGGAAGGGATTCTCCGTCGAGTTTGCCGAGTATCGGCCGTATCAGCCGGGCGATGACCTGCGCTACGTGGACTGGCGGATCGTCGCGCGCGCCGACCGGTGGGTCGTCAAGCAGTTCGAGGAAGAGACCAACCTTCGCGCCGCACTAGTTCTCGAACGTCAGCCGATCCATGGTCTGGCGCGGCGCGCCGCAGCGCCTCACCAAGCTCGCCTACGCCGAGCGCCTGGTGGCGGCGCTGTCTTTGTTGTTTCTTCGCCAACGCGACGCGGTCGGGCTGGTGCGGTTCGACGAGGCCGTCCGCACGGCTATCGCCCCTCGCGCGCGCACCACACAGTGGCGCCGAATCATTGCGGCGCTCGATGGTCCTGGCGCCGGTCGCGCCTCGAATGCCGCCGAGGGACTGGCTCATGCCGCACGGATGGTGCGCCGGCCGGGCATGATCATTCTCATCTCTGATCTGTTGACGGATCTCGCGCCGGTCGAGAAGGCGATCCGCGCCTTATCCGTCGCCGGACACGACGTCACGGTCCTGCACATCATGGATCCGGCTGAGCGGGAGCTCGCCGCGGCGGGCGATGCCGTCTTCGTGGACCCGGAGACGGACCTGGCCGTGCCGGCGACGGTCGCCGACGTTCGCGACGCGTACCGCGAGACGGTCGACGCGGCCATCGCCGAATGGCGCGATACCCTCGCGCGTACCGGCACGCGATACGAGACGGTCTTCACCGATAGCCCATTTGGCCTCCCGCTGCGGCGCGCATTCGCGGCCCGCCAGTGAGCTTTCTCTCTCCTTTATTGTTGGTTCTCGGCGCGGGCGCGATCGTGCCGCTGCTCCTGCATCTCATGCGGCGGCGTACGGGCGTTCGCATCGAATTTCCGGCCGCGCGATACCTGGCCCGCGCCGAACAGGAGCATAGCCGCCAGCTCAAGCTGCGCCATCTCCTGCTGATGCTGCTGCGCGTACTCGCGATCACGTGCATCGCGCTGGCCGCGGCCCGGCCTGTCAGTCGGCTGATTCCCCAGGGCGGCGCGCACGCACCCGCCGCCGTCGCGATCGTACTCGACAACTCGCTCAGCGCATCGGCGATCGTCGGTGGTCGGTCGGTGCTGGACGGACTCAAGGACGGCGCCGCCACGGCGATCAGTCGACTCTCGGGATCCGACCGGGCCTGGCTCATCACCGCTGACGGTGCAGTGCAGGGAGGCACTCCCGCCTCGGTGCGCGCCGCGCTGGCGCGAGTCAAACCGCTCGGCGGCGCTGGAGATCCACCGGCCGCGGTTGCTCGGGCGGCATCGCTCGTGAGCAATGCCGCCCGCACCACAGCAGGCGATGCGGTCGTCGGCGTGTTGACCAATGGCCAGGCAACCACGTGGGGCCAAACCGGCCCAGGCGTCGACGCCGGGGCCGCCCGCGTGATCGTGCTCGTTCCCGCTCTTCCGCCACCGCCCAATCACGCCGTCACCAATGTCGAGGCACGGCCCACCCGGTGGACGCCTCGCGGCGAGGTCGCGGTGCGATTCAGCGGCGTCGCTGACTCCGCGACGTATCGCATCGATCTTGGGACCCGCACGCTGGCGCGAGGCACCGTCTCGTCCGACGCAGCCGTGTCGGTGCACGCGGCGCCGCCCGAGCGGGGATGGGTAGGTGGGAGTGTCGAGCTCGAGCCCGATGAGTTGCGCGCCGACGATATTCGACACTTCGCCGTCTGGATCGGGCCACCGCCGGCGATCGCGATCGACTCCGGCGTCGGTCCATTCGCCACTGGGGCCCTTGCCACGTTGACGTCAACGAGCCGCGCGATTCCAGACAAGAATGGGGTCGCGATCGTGCCCGCGGACCGCTTGACCACCCTGCCGGCGGTCATCATCGCACCATCTGATCCGGTGCGCCTCGGTGCCGCCAATCGCGCCTTGGAGCGCGCCGGCATACCATGGCGATTCGGGGCGCTTCGCGTAGGCGCTGCCGAGCGTGTCGATGGCATCGTCGTCGGCGGCGATACCGCGCGCGCGGATGCCAATGTGTCGGTCAGCCAGCGATATCCGCTCGGCGCGCATGGCGTATCGGCGAGCGATACGCTGGCGCGGGCTGGAGGAGCGCCATGGGTTGTCGCCGGAGCCGGATATGTCCTCATTGCGTCCGCGCTCGATCCGGCGGCGACCTCATTTCCGGTGCGGGCGTCGTTCGTGCCCTGGCTCGATGCCGTCCTGAGCCAGCGCCTCGGCGCGAGCGCTGGCGGAGCGATCATTCACGCGGTTCCCGGCGCCACGGTCCCGCGGCCGGACTGGGCCAATGAGTTGGAGGCGCCCGACGGAACGCGTCGTGCGCTCGTGGGAGCGAAGATCGCGCTACCGGCGACGGCCGGTGTGTACTTCCTGCGGCGCGGCGGCGCGCGTGCTGGTGCCGTCGTCGCGGATGCCGAGGCTCGCGAATCGGATCTCCGGCGCCTCTCGGCCGCCGCGTTGTCCGGCCGGTTCAAGGCGACTGGCGGGGCGCGCATGTACACCGACCGCTCGGCGTGGACCGACGCGGTGTTCGCCGGCAACGGATCGCGCTCGGTTCTGGCGCCCCTCCTCGCGCTCGCGCTGTTGGCGCTCATCACGGAGTCGGCTCTGGCTCGACGGTGGTCGCAACCCGAACGCGGCGCGGAGGGCCGCCGGGTGGCTCAGCGGGCGGCTTAAAAGTGGCGTTACCGCTTCTGCTCGACGCGGTCGAGCACCTCAGCGCCTTCACGCGGCTGATCAACACGCTGCCCTCGCCCGCCACGCGCGAGCGGGTTGGCGGGCTCGCGGGGTCGGGCGACGCCGTGCTCGTCGCGGCGCTCGCGCGTCGGCTGCCCGGCCGGTTCATTACCGTCGTCACCCAAGGGCTGCCGGAGGCCGAGCGCTGGCTGGCCGATCTCCAATCACTGACCGGCGACACGCCAGTTGCCCTGTATCCGCCGCGCGAAGGCTTCGGCGAAGCTGAGCCCCACGCGGAGGTCGCCGGCGAGCGCGTCGAAACCCTCGAACGCGTGGGTCACGGCGCCGTCCGCGTCCTCCTGACGACCGCCCGCGCGATTCTCGAACGCACGCGGTTGCCACGCGCGGTGCAGCAGGCGCGCGTCGAGCTCCGCCAGGGTGACCAACGTCGTCCGGAAGATCTCGCGGCCCACCTGGATCGCATTGGCTTTGAGCGCGTCCCGATGGTGGAGGATGTCGCCCAGTACTCGATCCGCGGCGGCATCTTCGACATCTACTCCTTCGGGATGGCGGACCCGGTTCGCCTCGAGTTCTGGGGCGACGAGATCATCGAGCTCCGCCACTTCGATCTGCTGAGCCAACGCTCGACTCGCGCCGCCGAGGTTGCGCTCGTGCTCCCCGTCGATGGTCGTGTCTCCGAAGAGACGGGTGAGTTCGATCGCGTGACGCTGGCCGAGCTCTGGCCGCCGGACACGATTGTCTTCATCCCGCGCGACACCGCGCTCGAGCCCGAGCTCCGTCGGACGTGGGACGAAGCCCAACACCATATCGACCTCGCCCGCCGCCGCGGGGAAGACGTCACATCGCGCGATGAGCTCTATCAATCCCCGGCGGATGCGCTGCATACCCTGGCGCGCTTCGGCACGATCCTCGACGGCGGCACGGCCGATGCCGGCGCGCTCATGTTCCCGCTCCGACCGCCCGAGGCGATCGATCGCGACATGGGTCGCCTCGTGCGTTTGGTTGGCGATGGCGTCCCGACGTTGATCCTGTGCGACAACGCCGGTCAGGCCGAGCGACTCGAAGAGCTGCTGTCCGATGGTCGTTCGGCGGGTACGCCGGCGACGCTGGTCGTTGGCGTATTGGACGGCGGGTTCTTGATCCCGCCGTCGACGGGCGACGGCCTTCGCCTGCTCACGGATCACGAGATCTTCCGGCGTGAGCGCCGCATCCGTCGCGCGCGCAAGTACGGCAGTGCGATCTCGCTCGAGACGATCACGGCGCTCAAGCCGGGCGACTACGTCGTGCATCTGGAGCACGGCGTCGGGATCTACCGCGGGATCGAGACGATCTTCGTCAAGGAGAGCACGGTCGAGGTCGCGGTCGTCGAGTACGAGGGCGGTGATCGACTCAACGTCCCCTTGTATCGGATCGATCAGCTCGAGCGCTATCGCGCGGCGAACGACGTCTCATCCGAGGCGCCGCCGCCCCGGCTGCACAAGCTCGGCGGCCGGCGCTGGGCGCAGCAACGCGATCGCACCCGCGCCGCGATTCGCGAGATGACGGCCGAGTTGCTCGATCTATACGCACGGCGGCAGGTGGCCAATCGGCCGCCGCATGCACCCGATGGGGCGTGGCAGCGCCAACTCGAATCGTCGTTTCTGTTCGAAGACACGCCGGATCAACGCAAAGCCACGACCGACGTCAAAGGCGACATGGAGCGCTCACGCCCCATGGACCGGCTGCTCGTCGGCGACGTCGGGTATGGCAAAACAGAAATCGCGGTGCGCGCGGCGTTCAAAGCCGTCCAATCCGGCCGCCAAGTGGCCGTCCTGGTCCCCACGACGATCCTCGCCGACCAACACCTGCGCACATTCGGCGATCGTCTCGCCGATTTTCCGATTCGGGTCGCCGCGCTGAGTCGCTTTCAGACCCCTCAAGAGCAAGACCAAGCGCTGGCCGATCTGAAATCCAAGAAGCTCGATATCGTGATCGGCACCCATCGCTTATTGAGCCCGGACGTCACGTTCTCCGATCTGGGGCTCATCGTCGTCGACGAGGAACATCGCTTCGGCGTGCGGCACAAGGAGCGGCTGAAGCAACTCCGGCTCGATACGGACGTGTTGACGTTGACCGCGACGCCGATTCCGCGGACGCTGCACCTGTCGCTCGCCGGCCTCCGCGACATGACGCTGATGCAGACGCCGCCGCGTGACCGCTCGCCGGTGCTCACGTTTGTCGAGCCGTTCGATGATGGCTTGATCGAAGAGGGCATCGGTCGTGAGCTCGACCGCGGGGGCCAGGTGTTCTTCGTGCACAACCGGATCGAGACGATCACGGGCATGGCCGATCATGTCCAACGACTCGTGCCACGAGCGCGCGTCGCGATCGGCCACGGCCAGATGCGCGAGAAGGATCTCGAGGACGTCATGCGGCGGTTCGTGAACGGTGAGGTCGATGTACTGGTCTCCACGATGATCGTGGAGTCGGGCCTCGACGTGCCAAACGCCAACACCATGTTCGTCAATCGCGCCGACCAGTTTGGTCTCGCCCAGTTGTATCAGTTGCGCGGCCGCGTGGGCCGGTCGCACCGTCGCGCCTATTGCTACTTGATGGTGCCGGATAGTGTCGACCCGGATGCCGAGCGGCGGTTGCAGGTACTGGAGCACCACACGGAGCTCGGGTCGGGATATCGGGTCGCGCTCAAAGACATGGAGCTCCGAGGAGCGGGCAATATCCTGGGCCCCGAGCAGTCGGGCTTTGTGCAAGCGGTGGGATTTGACATGTATCTCCGCATGCTCGACGAGCAGGTGCGAAGGCTCCAACGAGGCGACGGTGCGGCCAAGCTGGTGCCGTCGGATGTCTCGGTGGATATCCCGGCCTATCTCCCGGACACGTACATCCCATCGCAAGACGCGAAGCTCGATGTCTACCGGCGCCTCACCCGCATGGATGATCCGGCGGAGATCGACGCCTTGAAATCCGAGGTCCGCGACCGGTTCGGACCGCTGCCACCGCCGGCCGAGGCGTTTTTTGCGGTCGCCGTATTGAGAATCGTTGGGGGGATTTTGCGCATCGAAGGGATCCTGGTGCGGGGGGAGGATGCGCGTATTACGTTTCGCGAGGACGCCGTACCCAGGCTCAAGGGGCTATCAGCCGCCTTCCACGACGTACAATTCCAGACCGAACGTCCGCCGCACGCAGCCGCTGTCACTGAAGCTCACCCGGTTGGGTGGCGTCGAGCTGCTGGACGGTGTGGTCCGAGCGCTCCGCAGCCTCACATCTTCAATCACTTGACACTATGAATCGCCGTTTCGCCCTGTTTCCCTTGAGCGCTCTCATCCTCGCCGCTGGTTGCGGTGCTTTCAGCGAGGCGATGAGCGCGCACGTCGACGTGGCGGCGCGCGCCGGCTCCCAAGAGCTGTCGGTCGACCGTTTGGCGTCACTGCTGGCGCATGCCAAGGCGCCGCTCCAGAAAGAACTGGCGCACCAACTGACCGACCTGTGGGTCGACTATCAGCTGCTGGCGGAAGCCGCCGCGCGCGGCGATTCGCTGAACAGCGCCAAGGATCAGGATGAGGCGCTCTGGGCGGTGATCGGCTCGGCGCGTGCCAGAAAGTGGCTGGAGATCGTGTCGAAGACGTGGGGCGGTAACGATACCGCGCAGTACGCGGCAAAGTACGCGTCCGGCGACCTGCTGTCGGCACGTCACATTCTGATCATGGCGCCGCGCGGCGATACATCGAAGACCGCGCAGGACTCGGTCCGCCGGAAGGCCGAAGCGATTCGCGCCAAGGTGACGAAGACCAACTTCGCCCAGATGGCGAGTGAGAACAGCCAGGACCCGGGCTCGGCTCGGCAGGGCGGTGATCTCAAAGTGTTCCAGAAAGGCCAGATGGTGCCGGAGTTCGAGAAGGCCATCGTGGCGACCACGCCGGGTCAGGTCACAGCGGGTGTCGTGAAGACTCAGTTCGGTTACCACATCATATATCGCCCGACGTTCGACGAAGTGAAGGGTGAGGTCGCCCAGGCGGCGGGCGGTCGCCAGAAGCAGGTCGCCGAGAGCACGTACCTGGCCAAGCTCGATTCGAATGGCCACATCAACGTCCTGCCGAACGCCGTCACCACGGTCAAGGCCGTCGCCAGCGACATCGATGCGCACAAGAGCGACAAGACGGTCGTGGCGACGTTGATCAATGGTGATTTCACGTCGGCCGATCTCGCCCACTGGTTGTCGCTGTTCCCGGCGGCGCAGCGCTCGCGCCTCACCACCGACGTGCCGGACTCGCAGGTGCCGATGATCGTCAAAGGCTTCATCCGGAATGAGCTCGTCATGCGCCAGGCCGACAGCGCCAAGGTGACGCTCGACTCGGCCCAGCAGGCAGATATTCACAAGCAATACGAAGGGCTCGTCACGAGCTCGTGGAGCGCGCTTGGCGTGGATCCGAAGGCGCTCTCCGACAGCGCCAAAGCGGTCCCGGCCAGAGAGCGGATCGCGGCCGCGCACATCGACTCGTACCTGGATAAGCTGCTGTCGCAGACCCCGGGCGTGCGTTTCGTCGAGGTTCCGACGCCGCTCGAAGACGTGCTGCGGCAGCAATATGAGTTCAAGCTGAACGAGGCGGGTATCGATCGCGCGCTGGCTCGGGCTACGGCCGAGCGGCATACGACCGATTCCGCGAAGTCGGCGTCGGAGCCGGCGTCAGCGGTCCCACTCCCTGGCATGGTCCCGGCTACCCCAGCACCACAGGGGAGCCCTAACCCGAACACGCCGCCGAAACACTGAGCCACCCTCGCGGGTATTTGCCAATGATGCATTTGCATTGGCTCGTCCTGTTGGCCCCGGCCGTTTGTCTGGCCCAACAGTCGCCACCGCCCCCTCCGGATACCACCCACCCGGGGCCGACGGTCATCCAGACCGAGGTCAAGTCGGTCTCGCTGCCGATGAGCGCGACGGCCCCAGGGTCGGCGGCGACGGCTGCCGCCGCGGCTGCCGTCGTTCCACCGTCGTCCTCGGCTCCGCCGGCGACCTCCGTATCAACTCGACCGGAGACGCCGGCAGCGTCGGCCGCCGACTCCGCGAGCGCGGCAGCCCCGGCCGGACCGCGGGCGCCCGATCTGCCTGTCGGTACCGTTATTCCGCTGGAACGTGTCGTCGCCGTCGTGGGCGATCAGGCAGTGCTCTGGAGCAGCGTGCTCGAGAACATCAACGTGAAGAAGGCCGAGGGCATGCCGATCCCTGAGGACTCGGTCGGCCAGATGACGCTTATCACCCAGGTCGTGAACGATCTCGTCGACCAGGAGCTGCTCGTTCAAAAGGCGAAGGATCTCAAAGTCGACGTTGCCGACGAGGATGTGGCCGCCGGTGTCGACAACCAGATCAAGCGCGTGCGCAGTCAGTTTGCGAGCGACGCCGAATACAAATCAGAGCTCAAGAAAGCAGGCTTTGGGACACCCGAGGAGTATCGAAAGGGGCTCCTGGAGCAGGCGAAGCGTAGTGAGCTCCAGCGTCGCGTGGTCCAGAAGCTCAAAGAGGACGGCAAGCTGATTCCGGTGAACGTATCGGAGAAGGAAGTGTCCGACGCGTTCGACCAGCACCGCAGTAGCCTCCCGCACCGCCCAGCCGCAGTCACGTTCCGTCAGATCGTGATCGCGCCCAAGCCCTCGGCGGCCGCGAAGGCACTGGCGCACGCCAAGGCCGATACGCTGCTCGCGGATCTCAAACACGGCGCCGACTTCGCCGAGCTGGCAAAGCGGGCATCCGACGAAGCCTCCACGCGCGAGACCGGCGGCGACCTCGGCTGGAACCGCCGTGGCAACATGGTACCCGAGTTCGACAGGTGGATGTTCGCGCTGCCGCCGGGACAAATGAGCCCGGTCATCGAGACGACCTTTGGGTTCCACATTATCAAGGTCGATCGCGTGCGCCCGGGCGAGGTCAAGGCCAGCCAGATCCTGATCAAGTGGAAAATCGACTCGGGCCAGGTGGTCGCCGCGCGCGCCGAGGCGGATAGCGTGCTCCGCCAGTGGCGGAACGGTACGGTCTTCGACACGCTGGTTGCCAAGTACCACGATCCGAACGAGGAGAAGGGGAGTCTGCAGCCGTTCCCGCGTGACTCCCTGCCGCCCACCTATCAGGCCGCGTTTGCCGGGCACGTCAGCCGTGATTTCGTGGGGCCGTTCCCGATCCCCGATCGCGTCACTGGTTCGCAGAAGTTTGTCATCGCCGAGATTCTCGACACGCAGGAAGGCGGCGACTATACCGTTGCGGACCTCAAGCAAACGATCCGCGCGCAGCTGCAGGAGGAGCGCTCGTTCCGGCGGCTCCTCGACGGGTTGCGGAAAGACACGTACGTGTCGATCCGCATCGAGCCACCGACGGCCGAGCCGGCGCCGAAGACGACCAGCCAAAAACCACCAGTTGAAACTGGCGATCACGGTCGGTGATCCTCGGGGCATAGGCCCCGAGGTCGTCGCGGCCGCGCTCGCCGATCCCCGCGTCACGTCGGCCGCGGAGTATGTCGTGATAGGCTCGCATGCGGCCGCGGCCCTCCCAGCGCCCGATGCCGGTCGTCGCGCTGGCGAGGCCGTGGTGCGAGCGGTCGAGCTGGCGCTCGCCGGCGAAGTAGACGGAATCGTCACCGCGCCTCTGGACAAGGCCGCGCTCCTCGCCGGCGGCTACGATTTCCCTGGCCACACGGAAATGCTGGCGGCACTGACGGGCTCGCGGGTGGCGATGATGCTGGCGTCCGATCGCCTGCGCGTGGTTCTCGCCACCACACACATTCCCCTCCGCGAAGTCCCCGACGCCGTGACCCGGTCTGCCATCACCTCGACCGCCGACATCACCCGATCAGGGCTCCGCGATTGGTTCGGCGTCGCCGAGCCAAGGCTAGCCCTCTGCGCGCTCAACCCTCACGCGGGCGACGGCGGACGCTTCGGCGACGAAGATGATCGCGTCCTCGCACCAGCGGCGCGGGAAGCCGGTCTGGCGGGCCCATTTCCGGCAGACACAGTATTTGTGCGCGCGATACGTGGCGAATTCGACGCTGTGATCGCACCGTATCATGATGTGGGCATGACCGCAATCAAAGTCGCGTCGTTTGGCGAAGCGGTGAACGTCACCCTCGGCCTGCCGTTCCCACGCACGTCGCCAGATCATGGTACGGCACTGGATATCGCCGGGCGTGGAATCGCGGACCCATTGAGCATGATCGCGGCCGTACTCACGTGTGCCGCCATTGTGAATAGAAGATGCGCCGCGCGCTCGTAGTTCTTCTCACCGTTGGTTGTATCAGCGTGCGTCCAGAGCCGCGTCCCACACCCGCGGCCACACCTCCGGCGACAGGGCCAGCGCAGACGGCTGTACAATGGTCGGCAGACAGCGCCGTCGTTCGCGCGCTGATCGCCGAAGGGATGACGCACTCGCACGTGAGCACGGATCTCGCGTACCTGTCCGACGTTATCGGCCCCCGCCTGACGGGTTCGGCCAGCCTGCGCCAAGCGAACGACTGGACGCGCGACAAATTCCACGAATACGGGGCCGACAGCGAGTGGACCGAAGCGTGGACGTTCGGCCAAGGCTGGGAACGCGGCCCGATCACGTTGACGATGGTCGCGCCTCACGTGCAGCCGATTTTCGGCGCGTCGTGGGCCTGGGCTCCGGGCACCGACGGCCCGGTGACCGGCCCGGTGGTGATTGTCGACGCGACATTGCCAGCCGACTTCACGAAGCGGTTCGGCGGCCAGCTCAAAGGCGCCTGGGTGATGATCCGCCCGCCGGTGCCGCTCACGAACCCGGACGGGCCGACGATGACGCACGCCGACAGCGTGCGCGCCGACTCGGCCCTCAAAGCGTGGTCGAAGCTGGCCGACGATCAGCGCAGATCTATCGCCCAACTCCCAACGCTTTTGGCCGCCGAACATTGTCTCGGGATACTACAAGATGGTGCAAAAGATTTCGGGCTCCTGACGATGAGCGGCACGCCTCACGCGCTCGACCCGATCGCGCACGTGGTCATCCCGCACGAGACGTACACGATGTTCTATCGTCTGCGCCAAGCCGGCCAGCCGGTCAGGCTGCGGGCTGATATCACGAACACGCTGACCGTCGACACGTTGACGGCCTACAACACGGTCGCCGAGATCCGCGGAACCGCCCATCCCGACGAAGTCGTCCTGCTCGGCGCCCACCTCGATTCGTGGGACCTCGGTACCGGTACGACCGACAATGGCGCGGGCGCGATCGCCGTCCTGGAAGCCGCGCGCATTCTTGCCGCCGCGCACGTTCGCCCGGTGCGCACCATTCGATTCGCGCTATTTACCGGCGAGGAACAGGGGCTCCTCGGCTCCACGGCCTACGTGAGCGACCACGAAGACGAGCTGGCGAAATTCCAAGCCGTTCTCGTGCTCGACAACGGGTCCGGCCGCATCACGGGCGTGGCGCTGCAGGGTCGCAACGAGCTGCACAACGCGTGGGATGCGTTGTTCGCTCCGGTTGCCTCACTGGGTCCATTCGCGGTGCGCGCGCAGAGTAAGGGTGGCACCGACCATCTGTCGTTCCTGCCGTACGGCGTGCCGAGCTTCAACTACGATCAGCTGACGCGCGGGTACAATCACACGCACCATTCGCAGGTCGACACGTTCGACCATGCCGTTCCGGATGATCTCGCGCAAGCGGCGACCGTCATGGCGGTCAATGCATACGAGTTGGCTAACGCGCCGGCGCTTCTGGCTCGTGGTCAGACGGCGGAAGGTCCGTAGCCAGCAACTCGATGCGTCGGCCGTCCATCTGCCGCACGGTAAAGGTGGCGCCGCCCGCCGAGACGCGGTCACCGATTTGCGGCAGCCGTCCGAGGGCGCCGAAGACATATCCACCGATCGTGGTGTAGTCGTCATCGGGCACGGTGAGCTCATACTGATCGTTCAGCTCACCGATATTCGTGCTGCCTGGAATGACCACCTCGCCCGATCGCGTGGGGCGTGCTTCCGGCTCGGACTCATCGTACTCGTCGAGAATCTCGCCGACGATCTCCTCCAGGAGATCCTCCATGGTCACAATGCCCGCCGTACCGCCGTACTCATCGAGCACGATCGCCATGTGCTCTTTCAGTCGCTTGAAGTCGGCCAGGACCTCTTCCACTTCTCTCGACCCTGGGACCACATGGACGTTGCGGACGATCGTGCGCAGGGAAAAGGTCTCTGGGTCATCCCGATCGACTTTGAGAAGATCCTTCGCCAACACGATCCCGATGATATTATCGATCGTTTCGTCGAAGACGGGATAGCGGGAGAAGCTGGTCTCATTGATGACCGACAGCGTCTCGGTGAACGTCGCATTGACCGGTAGCGCGATCAATTCGGTCCGCGGCGTCATGACCTCGCGCGCATTCTTCTCCGAGAACTCGAACACGCCTTCAATGAGATCGGCATCGTGCTGCTCCAGCGCTCCGAGCTCCTGGCTCTGCTCGACGAGGAGCCGGAGCTCCTCGGGCGAGTGCACGTTGTCTTCGGAGGTCGTCTCAGTGCGCGAGCCGAATAACCGCAGCACGATCTCGGCCGACCGGGTGAGCGCCGCGGTGAACGGTGTGACCACGAGCGCCCAGAGCATGAGCGGCGGCACGAGCCAACGGGCGACGCGCTCGGGATGCCGCAAGGCGGCCGCTTTCGGGGCCAGTTCCCCGAACACGACGTGCAGATACGTCACGAGCACGAGTGAGATCGTCGCGCCGATCGTGATGCGAACCGATACTTCGATCGCGAAGGGCAAGCGGCCGATCGCGGCCGCGAACGGCTCCGTCAGTGTGGATTCGGCGACCCAGCCGAGCCCCAGGCTGGCGAGGGTGACGCCGAGCTGACTGGCCGAGAGGAGCGACGGTATGTTAGATGTAGCGCGGAGCGCGAGGCCGGCCAACCGATCTCCGTTCTTCGACATTGCTTCCAGTCGGGTGCGCCGGGACCGGACGAGCGAGAATTCGGCGCCGACGAAAAACCCGTTCAGGAGCACGAGCATCCCGAGCACCAGCAATCGGTCGAACACCTTGGCAAGGTATCCCGCATCGTGACGCCGCACCACCATCATGACGGTCACGGTCACGGGCACGACCACGCACACGACCATGCGCACGGCCACACGCATGGGACCGACGGTGGCACCCGGCGCCTCACGTTCGCGCTCGGCCTCACCGCGCTGTTTCTGGTCGTGGAGATCGTGGGCGGCGTGCTCGCCCACTCCCTCACGCTGCTCGCCGACGCCGGGCACATGTTCACCGACGTTGCCGCGCTCGGCCTGTCGTTATTCGTCGCGTGGTTCAGCCGGCAGCCGGGGACGCCCGAGAAGACCTACGGATACCTCCGGTGGGAGATTCTCGCGGCGTTCCTGAATGGTTCGACGCTCCTCGCGGTCTCCGCCGGGATCATCTACGAGGCGATCAAGCGGTTGCAGCATCCGAGCGTCGTCGAAAGTGGGCTCATGCTCGGTGTCGCCGCGGCCAGCGTCGTCACCAATCTCGCCTCGGCCTACGTGCTGCACGGCGGCGCCGGCGAGAGTCTCAACATGCGGGGCGCCTACCTCCACGTGCTCGGCGATCTGCTCGGCGGGCTCGGCGCCGTCATCGCCGCGCTCATCATCCGGTTCACCGGGTGGGAACAAGCCGATCCCATCGCCTCGATCGTCATGACCATTTTGATCGTTCGCGGGTCCTGGCGCATTGTCCGTGAATCGGTCGACATCCTGCTCGAATCCACGCCCTCCAACATCTCCCTCGGCGCCGTCCGCGCCCAGTTGCTCGCGCTCCCCGGCATCGAGTCCGTGCACGACCTGCACGTCTGGAGCGTCACCTCCGGCGTTGTCGCCATGAGCGCGCATGCTTTGGTTCGCGAGCCCGAGCGGCAGCAGCATGCGCTCGAGCACATCATCGACGCCATGCGATTATTCGGCATCGATCACGTCACGGTGCAGATCGAGAGTCGCGAAATGGCCGAGCGCGAGGCCCACCTACACGCCTAGCCGTAAACGTGACCCCGGGGGCTTTGGGGCGTCCATTTCCAGACACGGCACGTCCGTTTTCCGTTCCCATGACGACCGACTTTCGCATAGACAAACTTCGCGTCCCGGTCTCTCTCATAATGCTGGGCGGCGAAGAGTTGAACGGAAACATGTTCGTGCAATCAGTTTCCCCGAATCGCGCCGGCCGGGAGGAGATTCCGGACGTGCTGAACGGGGAAGAAGCATTCTTCCCGCTGGCCCAGGAAGGGGGCACGTTGCTGGTCGCCAAGGATCAGGTCCGCGAGGTTGTCATCCGTGGCGACTTCTCAGCCCAATTTTTGCAGACCGCCGCGCGGCGGGTGCCCGTCGAGCTCACCCTGACCGATGGCGCGATCCGGACCGGTGAGGTCTACCTGGAGATGCCGGAGCAACGGCCTCGCGTGCTCGACTTCCTGAATCGCTATGCGCAGCGGTTCGTCGTGCTGTACGCCGCGGGCGGCGTGTGTCTGATCAATCGTTCGCTCATCGAACACGTCAGGCCGGCCGACTGAGATGGCACAACTCGACAAGTTTCTCACCGTCATGGTGACCAACCATGCGGAATCGATCCTGCTGATCGAGGGTGACGTGGCGACGCTCCAGAAGGATGGCGTCCCGCGCCCCATCACGCGGCAGCCGCTGTCTGGCGCCCAACTCGTGATGCTGCTCAAGGAGATCGCGCCGGCGGCGTCGGCCAAGGATCTCGAGGGTGGCACGCCCGCCTCGTTCCGGTACGCGAACCCGGATGGCGATTTCTTCGTCAAGAGCGCGCACACGGGTGGTCGCTGGCACGCGTCGATCGCTCTCCACGAGGGGAACGGTGACGGTGCGGCGGTCGCCGAGGAACCCGCGCCGGAAGCCGCCGAGCCCCCGCCGCTTCCACCGCCTCCGGCCCGGCGCGGCTCGGGCGCGATGAAAAAGAAGGCCGTCGTCGAGCCCGAGCCCGAGCCGGTCGCGGCAGCGCCGGCGCCAGCCGCCGAACCCGTCGTGACGGTGGGTCAGAACGGGATCGCGCTCCGATTGCCTATTGCCGAGACCGAAGAAGAGCGAGTGGACGCGGCATTGGCCGACATGAATGCCTTGCTGACCCAGCTCGTGCAGCGCGGAGCGTCCGACTTGCACCTGCGCTGCGGCGAGCCACCGCTCATGCGCGTGGACGGCGAGATGATTCGGTTGGATGCGTACCCGCAACTCGATAACGGTTCCATGGAGCTCATGATCCGCTCGATCATGAGCGGCCGGAACCGCCAGGAGTACGCCGACAAGAACGACGTGGACTTCGCCTACGAGATCGACGGCGTCGCCCGGTTTCGGTGCAATGCGCTCCGTGAGCGGAAGGGCGCCGCCGGCGTGTTCCGGGTGATTCCCGCCGAGGTCGTGACGGTCGAGCAGCTGGGGATGTCGGCCGAGGTGCAGAACCTCTGCTATCTCAGCAAGGGCCTGGTCCTGGTCACGGGTCCCACGGGTTCAGGCAAATCCACCACGCTGTGCGCTCTGGTGGACCTGGTCAACCGGATGCGGACGGACCACGTGATCACGATCGAAGACCCGATCGAGTTCGTGCATAAGAACAAGAAATGCCTGATCACGCAACGCCAAGTTGGAGTCCACACGCAATCGTTCCGCAGCGCGCTCCGGGCCGCGCTGCGTGAAGACCCGGATATCATTCTGGTCGGTGAGTTGCGTGACTTGGAGACGGTATCCATCGCGATCGAGACGGCGGAAACCGGCCACCTCGTCTTCGGCACGCTGCACACCACGACGGCGCCGAGCACGATCGATCGCATCATCGACCAGTTTCCCGCCGATCGGCAGGATCAGATCCGCGTGATGCTGTCGGAGTCGCTCAAAGGCGTGATCTGTCAGGTGCTGTGCCCGAAGATCGGCGGCGGCCGTGTCGCGGCCCGCGAGATCCTGCTGACGGTTCCCTCGGTCTCGAACCTGATCCGCGAAGGAAAAACGTTCCAGATTCCGTCGGTCATGCAGACCTCGCGGAAGCTCGGCATGACGACGCTGAACGACTCGCTGATCGATCTCGTCGACCAGCGGCTCGTGGAGTCGAAAGAGGCGTACATCAAGGCCCAGGACAAGACGGGCTTCGCGAATCTGCTGAAAGGCCGGGGCCACGACACGTCCTTTATCGACGGCGAGGAAGGCAGCAGCAAGGGGACGCCCGTCGCCAACTCCAAAGTCCCACCCCGCCCGGCAGCGGCCAAGCGCTAACGCCGCGGATAGGCAGCGACGGCCCGGGTCGGGTATATTACCGGGCTTATGTCGATCCGCAACATTGCCATTATTGCGCACGTCGATCACGGGAAAACGACGCTCGTGGACAAGATGCTCCGGCAAGGCGGGGCGTTCCGCGAGAATCAGATCGTCGAAGAGCGCGTGATGGACTCCAATCCGCTCGAGCGCGAGCGGGGGATCACGATTCTCGCCAAGAACACGTCGGTACATTGGCGAGACACGAAGATCAATATCGTCGATACCCCGGGCCACGCGGATTTCGGCGGTGAGGTCGAGCGGATCCTGCGGATGGTCGATGGCGTGCTGCTCGTCGTCGACGCGTTCGATGGGCCAATGCCTCAAACCCGTTTCGTTTTGCGTAAGGCCCTCGCGCTGGGTCGCGTTCCCATCGTCGTCATCAACAAGATCGACCGCCCGGGCGCCGACCCGCTGCGCGTGCACGACGAGGTGCTCGACCTGTTCATCGAGCTCGAAGCGGACGAAGCCCAACTCGACGCCGCCGTCGTCTACGCCTCGGCCCGTGAGGGTGTCGCGACGCTCGATCTCGATGTCACTCCGGTCGACCTGACACCCCTCTTCGACGCCATCATCCGGCACGTGCCGGCGCCGCCGAGCGACGCCGAAGGGACGTTCCAGATGCTGATCTCGACGATCGACTACTCCCCGTACTTGGGCCGTCTCGGCATTGGCCGTATCGAGCGTGGCGCTGTTCGACTTGGCGACACTGTCGCGCTTCTGCCACTCGATCCCAGCCAGCGAACAGAGAGCGCTCGCGTCACCAAGCTTTTTATCTTCGAGGGCTTGGAGCGGCGAGAGGTCGAGTCGGCGTCGGCGGGCGAGATCGTGGCGCTGGCGGGCCTCGAAGGCGTCGAAATCGGTCTCACCGTGACCGACGTCGAACACCAGGAACGCCTCGCGGGTATCGCGGTCGAAGAGCCGACCATCTCCGTCGACTTCCTGGTGAACAATTCACCGTTCGCGGGACGCGATGGCAAATTCGTTACCTCGCGCCAGGTCCGCGAGCGACTCTTCAGGGAGCTGGAGCGGAACGTCGCGCTCCGGGTCGAAGATACGGACTCGACCGACACCTGGACGGTGTCCGGACGCGGTGAGCTCCACCTGTCGATCCTCATGGAGACGATGCGCCGCGAGGGGTATGAGTTCCAGGTCTCCCGTCCCAGAGTCATCACGCGGATAGGCCTGGACGGCGAGCGCCTGGAGCCCTACGAGGAGCTATCGATCGATGTCCCAGAGGAGTACCTGGGGGCCGTGATCGAGAAGTTGGGGCCGCGGCGCGGCGAGATGCTGGAGATGAAGAACCCCGGCCAGGGGATGGTCCGCCTCCTGTATCGCATCCCGGCGCGTGGTCTCTTCGGGTACCGTTCCGAATTCCTCACCGACACGCGGGGAACCGGCATCATCCACCATCGGTTCCTCGAGTACGGTCCGTGGGCTGGACCGCTAGCCGGACGGTCCAGGGGAACGTTGATTTCTATGGAAGGTGGCACGGTCGTCGCATTTGCTCTGGCGAATCTGTCCGAGCGGGGGACATTGTTCGTGGGACCCGGTGCGCCGGTCTACGAAGGCATGATCATTGGCGAGAGTGCTCGGCCGGGCGATATGGATGTCAACCCGACGAAGGAAAAGAAGCTCACCAACATGCGCAGCAAGGCCAGCGACGAGAACATCCAATTGGAGCCGCCTCGGGAGTTGACGCTGGAGGGCGCCTTGGAGTATATCGAGGACGACGAGCTGATCGAGGTGACCCCCCAGGCGATCCGACTACGGAAACGATTCCTGAGCGCGAACGATCGCAAGAAGCTGTCGCGGGACGCGAAGCGAGAGCGCGCTTCGCTGTAAGAAGGCCAACCTTTACACTGCACTAATTTTTTCTGTGACGGAGAACCGTGGCATGACGCACGCGCATGGTGCGTCGGATCCCGACGAGTGGTGGGGGAGTGGTCTGATCGATCACCTCGGGGCGAAGCGCGGCGGCGCAGATGATGCCGACCCGGAAGACGAGCCTGAGGATCTCGACGAGGATCTCGACGACGAAGATCTAGACGACGACCTCGACTTCGATGACGACGAGGACCTCGATGATGACGAGGACCTCGACGATGACGAAGACGAGGACGATGAGGATGACGACGAGGATCTCGACGACGAGGACGACGAAGACCTCGACGACGACGATCTCCTCGACGAGCTGGATGACGATGACCTCGTCGATCTCGACGACGAAGACGACGAGGGAGACCGCCCGGACAAAAGTGGCGGAGCGGAACCCGACTGAGCGGCTAGCGCGCCGCACAGTTTCCGCACAAACGGTCGATTGCCGGGGACTCGCCCGGCATGCCATAGTTGAGCCGTGATCGCCACGCGGTATCCGCGCTGGCCGCTCGTCTTGCTGCTGGCCGGCACCGGACTGGCGACCGTCGCGGTGATCGACGCATTGAGCGCCGTGCGCTCCCAGCAACGAGTCGCCGCCGAAGCCATCGGCGGCTACTCAAATTTTGCCGCGTGGAGCTACCGTGAGCACCTGACGGCACGGATGACCGAGGCCGCTCACGAGGTGCTGGGCCCCGTCAACCATGGCCAGTATCGCCACGTCAATCCCCAGATCCCCGACGCGAGCGACCTGCACGACTACTTGAAGTGGGATGTGGCGTGCCTCTGCCATCGCGTGTTCTTCGGGCCCGACCCACAGGCGTTTTTTGGATTCAACCTGCACGCCGACACGCTGGGCGTGGCTCCCTTTAATGGTCCTGTACACTATTCCCGACAGGATCGCGCGTGGATTCTCGACACGCTGCGCCGGCAAATCCAATCAGGCTATCGCTCGGACTGGGGCTTCACGTACGTCGTGGCGCGAGGCCGCTACTTCGCGTATACGCTGATGCCCACCGTCTGGGGCGATACGATCGTCTACGGTGTCGAGTACCCCGCGCCAGCGTTCACCCAATTCGTCGCCAGCGTGCTCGATGCCGGCGATCTCCTCCCCTCCACGTTCACGCGACAGCACCCGAACCGGGCGCTGCTCGCCGTCGAGATCTCCGACCCGGCGCACCAGATCGTCTTCGCATCCGATGCGCACCCCACGTGGCGCTACGATGCGAGAGCGCCGATGCCGACGAGCTATGGCGGGATCGAGATGCGCGCCGAGGTGCGCCCGGAGTACGCCGGCCTGTTCGTGATCGGCGGCCTGCCGCAGTCCCATCTTCCGTTTCTCCTCACGCTGCTGGCGCTGGCCGCCGCGCTCTCCGTCGTGGCGGTCGCGCAGCTCCGCCGCGAGGTCGAGCTCGGACGCCTCCGCGCCGATTTCGTCGCGAATGTCTCGCACGAGCTGCGCACGCCCCTGGCCCAAATCCGTCTCGACCTCGACACGGTGCGACTCGGCCGTCACCCCAATGATGCCTATCGCACAGCGGCGCTCGACAGGGTAGACCGTGAGACGCGACGGCTCACGTTCCTGGCCGAGAACGTGTTGCGATTCTCGCGGCGCGGCCGGACGAACGCGCCGTCGGATCGCCTGCCCACCGATGTCGCCGCCGAAACCGCGCGGATCGTCGAGGAGTTCCGCCCGCTCGCCACCGCGCGCCGTGCCACGATCGCGCTCGATACGGACGGCGCGCCGGTCGCGATGCTCGACCGCGACGCCCTGCGGCACATCGTGCTCAATTTGCTCGACAACGCGGCCAAGTACGGTCCGATGGGTCAAACGATCCGCGTCGGCGTGCACAACTCCGGCGGGACCGTGCGCGTGACCGTGACCGATCAGGGCCCGGGTGTCCCGGATGATGAGCGGGAGATCGTCTGGCAGGCCTTCCGGCGAGGGTCAGGCGCCAGGCATCAAGGGGTCGGTGGCAGCGGGATGGGCCTCACGATCGTGCGCGAGATCGTCCAACAGCACGGCGGTCAGGCGCGTGTGCACGGCGCGACCTTCACGATCGAGCTCCCGTGCCACGCATCTTAGTCGTGGAAGACAGCGCCGATCTCGCCGAAGGCGTGGCCGAGAATCTGCGGTTCGAAGGCTACGACGTACAGATCGCCGGCGATGGTCCTCGAGGTCTGGCGCTCGCGCGCGAGTGGCCGGCGGATCTCATCATCCTGGATCTCATGCTGCCGATCATGGACGGCTACGAGGTGCTGCGCGCGCTGCGGGCCGGCGGCAGCCGGGTGCCGGTCATCATCCTGTCGGCGCGCGCCGAGGAGGCCGACAAGATCCGGGGATTCCGGCTCGACGCCGACCAGTACGTGACGAAGCCGTTCGGCGTGTTGGAGCTCCTCGAACGCGTGCGATCGCTGCTGCGCCGCAACACCTCGTCCGAGCTGATCGAGTCGATTCGGTTCGGGGCGATCGAGGTCGATCTCGCGAGCCGTATGGTCACGCGCGCTGGCCATCCCTGCGCGCTCTCGCCGAAGGCGTACACCCTGTTGCTCGCGCTCGTGCGGCGTGACGGCGCCGTCGCCTCGCGCGCCGAGCTCTTGCGCGAGGTCTGGGGCTACGATGAGCAGGTGCTCTCGCGCACCGTCGACTCGCACATCGCCGAGCTGCGGCGCAAGATCGAGGACGATCCCGCGGCGCCACGCCATATCGTGACGGTCTGGACCATCGGGTATCGGTTCGCGAAGTGAACAGTTTCCTCACATAAGGCGAACCGTTAGGCCATCAGTTCGGGACCGGGCGTGAGTAACGTGGTTCCATGCACCTACTCCTCGCCGCCCTCCTCGTCACGGGCCCACGACTGGTCACGACCTCGTGGCTCGCCGATCACCTGCACGACCCCGATCTGGTGATCCTGCACGTCGGTTCGCCGGACAAATACGCCACGCACATCCCTGGCGCCCAACGCACCGATCTCTCGATCCTGTCCGAGAACGCGTGGCCGAACATGGACACGACGAAGCTTGCCACCGAGATGCTCCCGCCGGATGTCCTGCGCGCGCGCCTGGAATCCTATGGTATCTCGGATCACTCGACGGTCGTAGTCTACCCAGCCTCCGACCGCGACATAACGTCGGCCACCCGAGTCGTGTTCACGTTGCGCTTCGCCGGCCTTGGGCAGAATGCGGCGCTCCTCGATGGCGGAATGGCCGCATGGAGCGCGGAACACCGGCCGCTCACGGCGGAGGTCCCACATCCGGCGCCAGGCCATATCGCGGCGACACCGGTGCCATCACTGGTGGTCGATGCCGGGTACGTACAATCGCACCTCAAGCGACCCGGTTTCGTCGTGATCGACGCCCGTGACAAGGTCTTCTACGATGGCACCGAGCAGGGAGAGGCGCGCCGCGGTCATATTCCCGGTGCGAAGAACCTCCCATACACGGCCATGTTCGACGATGCGGACAAATTGAAGTCGTCGGCCGCTCTGCAAGCGCTCTTTCACGGCGTTGGCGCCGCGCCCGGCGACACCGTCGTCGCGTACTGCCATATCGGGATGCAGGCCACGGCCGTCCTGTTCGCCGCCGACCACATCGGCTATCCGGTCAAGCTGTACGACGGATCGTTCCAGGATTGGGCGAACCGGAAAGACCTGCCCGTGCAATGAAGTACGCCAACGCCTACGTGGCCGGCGTCGGCGTCGGCCTGGTGCTGCTCGCGACGTTCGTGCTCACCGGCCACGGGCTGGGCGCCATCGGCGCATACTCGCGACTCGTCGATCCCAGCCACGAGGATTGGACCCTCTTTGAGCTCCTCGGCGTCGCCATCGGTGGCGCGCTCTCCGCGCTCCTTGCCGGGCGCCTTCGACTCGCGATCGAGCGCGGGCCGCACGCCACGCCCGCCGCACGATTGGCGACTGCCGGCGCGGGTGGGGTTGCCATGGGCATTGGGGCGAAGGTGGCGGGCGGGTGCACGAGCGGCCTCGCGCTGAGCGGCGGCGCTGTCTTAAGCGTCGGGGCCTGGGTCTTCATCGCCTGCGCATTCGCGGCGGGCTACGCGATCATGTTGGTCGTCAAGCGCCTATGGATCTGATCGCGATTGCGCTCGGCGTCGCCTTCGGATTTTGCCTGGAGCGCGGAGGCATGGCATACGCCCCGAAGCTGGCCGGTCAATTTACCGGCGCCGACTTCACCGTGCTGCGCGTGATGTTCAGCGCCATCATCACGGCGATGCTCGGTCTCTTCTGGCTCGACCGCCTCGGGTTGCGGGACCTCGCGAGCGTCTACGTACCGAACACCCATCTGCCCGCGCAAATCATCGGTGGCGTGATATTCGGCGCCGGTTTCGCGACCGCCGGTCTCTGTCCGGGAACATCCTGTGTCGCGGCAGCCACCGGACGCCTCGACGGTCTGGCGGTGATGGTTGGACTCATACTCGGCGTGATCGCCTTCAATATGGCTCATCCTCTGTCCGACGCCGCGACGCTCGGTCCGCAGACGTTGCCCTCGGCACTGGGCATACCGTACGGCGTCGTCGTGTGCCTCGTCGTGCTGCTGGCGCTCGTGGTATTCGGCGTCTCCCGCACGCTCGAACGCCAGCCATGACCCGCGTGCTCCTCGGCCTCGCGATCATTCTCGGACTCGCGGCCGCTCTCGTCAGACGCCCGACCACGGTCGACCTCGATGCCTTGGCGCGCGACGTAGACCTCGAGAACGATCACATCACGGCCACACAGCTCGCCACGTGGATCCACGATCGCCATCCGGGGCTCCGGATCATCGATCTTCGCTCGGACAGCGAGTACACCGCGGGACATATTCCCGGCGCCGAGCACATGTCGCTCTCCGCGCTGCGACACGCCGGGTTTCGGCGCGATGAGACGATCGTGCTCTACTCGGCCGGCGGCGGCCACGCGGCCCAGGGTTGGTTCTTTCTGCGGGCATCGGGACTCCAGCACGTGTACTCGCTGCGGGGCGGCGCCGACGAGTGGGCGGCCAAACGGGCGTGGCGCGGCCAGTGCTGACCGACGACGCGACGTATTTCGCCAACCTGCGCGCGCGGGAATTCAGCCGGCTCAATGCGGCGGGGTGCGCGTATCTCGACTATACGGGCAGCGGCCTCTACGCCGAGTCGCTGATCCGCGCCGACACGCATCGCCTGCTGCACTCGGTTGCCGGTAATCCGCACTCGGATCCGTGCATGGCCGAGTGCATTCGAACGCACTCGCGCCAACGTCCTCGCATGGCTCGACGCGGACCCTCGCGACTATACGGTCATTTTTACCGCGAATGCCACCGCGGCCTTACGCCTCGTCGGCGAGAGCTATCCGTTCACGTCGCTCACTCTATCAGCGGATAATCACAATTCAGTCAATGGGCTGCGTAGGTTCGCACGCCGGCGTGGGGCATCGGTTCGGTATCTCCCGCTCAATGACCAGCTCCGCCTCGACGACGAGCCGACAGGGCAGGGTCTCTTCGCGTATCCCGCTCAATCGAATTTCTCTGGCGTGCAGCATCCACTCACATGGCCGCGCGACGGTGATGTGCTGCTTGATGCTGCCGCATTCGTGTCCACCAACGCACTCTCGCTGCGGTCCTGCATGGCGACGTTCGTGGTCGTCTCGTTCTACAAAGTGTTCGGGTATCCAACGGGAGTCGGCGCCCTCATCGTCCGGCACGACGCGCTGAAGCGTCTCAAGCGTCCCTGGTTCTCCGGCGGCACGGTCGAGCGGGTATGGGTGAGTCAACGACGGCACAAGCTCAAAGCCGGCGCCGAGGGGTTCGAAGACGGTACGCCGAACTTTCTCGCCCTGGCTGCGCTCGGGTCCGGGCTGGCATTCATGCGCGAAGTCGGCATCGAACGGCTGCATCGGCGCGTGATGCACCTGGCGACCCTGCTCCGACAACGCCTGACCGACCATCCGCGCATCCGCGTGTACGGGCCGGCCGAAACCAATAGCGGCGTCGTCACGTTCAATGTCGAGGGCGTGAGTTTCGAGAGCGTCGAGCGCGCCGCGCGAGACGCCAATATTGCCATACGAAGTGGTTGTTTTTGTAACCCTGGAGCAGCCGAGCGAGCATTCGCGTCAGACGGACAGATGGGAGCGGTGAGGGCGTCGTTCGGGGTAGCAAGCAACGAGCGAGACGTGATGAGATTGGTTTCTGTTCTCGGAGAGCTATAACAATCATGAAAGTCCTGCGCACGCTGCGCCTGCACAAAGCCTATTGCGCCCTCGTAATCTTCACGCTGTCCCTCGGCATCGGCGCCAACACCGCGATCTTCAGCGTGATCAACGGCGTGCTCCTGCGCCCGCTGCCATACGCCAACGGCGCCCGCATGGTGCTCGTGCGGCAGCCCGCGCTGCGCCTCGGTCAACCGGACTACGGGTTCTCCATGCTCGAAGTCCAAGACTATCGCAGCGGGATGCGCTCGTTCGACGCTGTCGACGCCTATCACAGCATGACGTTCACGGTGTACGGACACGGCGAGCCCCTGCGCGTCACCAGTGGCGTGGTCTCCTCGGGCTTCTTCGACGACCTCGGCGTGCGTCCGATCCTCGGCCGGACGTTCCGAGCTGGCGAAGACGCGATTGGGCAACCGGCGATCGCGCTTCTGAGCTACGAGTTCTGGAAGGATCGCTTCAACGCCGACCCGAACGTCGTGGGTCAGACGTTCACGATGAACGACAAGGTACACACGGTCGTCGGCGTGCTCCCGCCGCTGCCGAAGTTTCCGAACGCGAACGATATCTACATCCCGAACGGCAGCTGCCCGTTCCTCTCGCAGCCGGCGATGATGAACGATCGCGGGATGCGCATGGTCGCGATGCTCGCCCGACTCAACCCTGGCGTCAGCGAAGCGCGTGCCGCGGCGGACGTGAACGCGATGTCCCGGCGCGCGCACCAGGATTACGCCTCGGTGTACCCACCCGATCTCGGTCTCTCGGTGCAGATCGTCGGCCTGCGCGAGGCACTCACGCGCGACGGTCGGCCGACGTTCGTGGCGCTACTCGCCATGACGGTATTTCTGCTCGCGGTCTCCGGCGCCAATGTCGCGAACCTCGCGCTGGCCCGCCAGCTTCGCCGAACGCGCGAGCTCGCGATCCGCGTCGCGCTCGGCGCCGACCGTCTGCGTCTGCTGCGCGAGCTCATGACCGAAAGCACCGTGCTCGCCGTCATCGGCGGCGCCGTTGGCGTTGTCCTCGCTTGGGGTGGACTCGGACTCCTCCGCGACTTCGCGAGCCGCTACACGCCGAACACCGCCGGCATCCGGATCGACGCGGCCGTGCTGCTGTTCACGTTGATCGTCTCGGTGGTCACGGGCCTTCTATTCGGCGCCCTGCCCGTGCTGCCGGCGCGCCGGAGCCTGTCCGACATCCTGCGCGACGGCGGCGCGACGTCGCCGGGCGCGAGCCGTGGACGCTTACGGGCGACCCTCGTCGTGTGCCAAGTCGCCATCGCATTCGTGCTGCTGGCCGGGGCAGGGCTCCTGGCCCGCACGCTGGTGAACTTGCGGCGTGTCGACCCGGGATACGACGCGTCACATGTGACGACCGCGCTCGTATCGCTCAACTGGACCAAGTACGCCGACACGCTCTCGCAACAGCGCGCCGGAGCGGACCTCGTGCGCGCCCTTCGTTCGGCGCCCGGTGTGATAGCGGTCGGCATTGCCGGCGCGCTCCCGCTCGACGGCCAACCCGCCGGTCGGTTTCCGCTCCAGACTGCTCAGCGAAAAGTCCAGGCCGAGTTCATCACGGTCGGTGGCGACTATTTCCGAGCAACCGGAACCCCCGTCCTCGGCGGTCGAGAGTTCGCCGACGCCGATCGCGACCAACAGGTCGTGGTCGTCAATCAGACCGCGGCGCGCACGTTCTGGCGCGGCGATCCGCTCGGCCAGCGGATCTCGGCGGATACTGGAAAGCACTGGTTCACGGTTGTCGGTGTCGTCCGCGACGTCCGCCAACACGATCTCACGAGTGAGGTGGGACCGGTCGTGTACGTGCCGTTCGAGCGGTCGCCCCAACCGTCCATCCGCGTGCTGCTCCGCGGCGCCGGATCGTTCGCCACGACGGCGGACCAGATCCGGGACGCGGCCCACGGGCTGGATCCGCTGACGCCCGTGTCCGAAGTCCAGACGCTGGAGGCGCTCCGGACGACCACACTTGCGTCGCCGCTGCTCACGACGGTGCTGAGTCTGGGGCTCGCACTCGTGGCCTTGCTCCTCACGGCTGCCGGGCTCGGTGGCGTCATGGCTTTTGCGGTGGCGGAGCGTACGCAGGAGCTCGGTATTCGTCTGGCGCTTGGCGCTGGCCGCGGCGCGGTACTGACAATGGTCGTGCGCCAGGGCATGATGCTCGTAGCCATCGGACTCGTGGCCGGATTTGCGGTCGCGCTCGCCATCACGCGGGGGCTCAGTGGCTTGCTCTTCGGCGTCGGGCCGACCGACATCATTACGTACGCCTCGGTGTTCTCTGGCATTGTGACCGTCACGCTCGTCGCGTGCTTGGTGCCCGCTCGCCGGGCCGTGAGCATCGATCCTTTACGAGCCTTGCGCGGGACCTAGGCACGGACCTGGCATAATGGGGGTGCATGAACGTTCTTCTCGTGCACCCCAGTGCCCTGAGATACGCCGAGCCGTATCTCCGTCTCGAGCCCCTGGGTTTGGAGTGTGTCGCCCAGGCGCTGGCGCGCGACAGCCACATCGTTCACGTACTCGACCTCCAAGTTTCGACGCATTGGCAGTTACGAAAAGAGCTGAATGGTTTTCGGCCGGAGGCGGTCGGGCTGTCGTTGAACCACCTCGCCAACGTCCCTGAGGTGATCGAGCTCGCGAAGCTCGTCAAGCGTCGGCTTCCGGACGCGTTTGTCTTTATCGAAGGACAGGCCGCCTCTCTCATTGCGGACGATATCCAGGCCCATGGGGACAGTGCCATCGATTCGGTCGTGATCGGCGAGGCCGAAGCCGCCGTGCCGGCCCTGCTCGCTGCTCCGTCCAACCCGTGCAAAGTCGTCCGAGCGGCCCCAATCGCCGACATATCCCGTGTCCGCCCGGCCCGCGACCTCACCCGGCGCCGGAAGCGGTATTTCATTGGCGACCTGACGCCGTGCGCGAGCATCGAGATCTCACGCGGTCGTCGATTGGCATCGGCCGAGGTCGTCGCGAACGAGCTGTTGGACATTCAGGAGCCGAATGTCTTCATCGGTGATGATGTGTCGTTCGCGTTTACCGATCACGTGATGGCGGTCGCCGAGGAGATCGAGCTGCGGCGGCTTCGTCAGCGCTACGCGGTCGCGACGCGCGCGGAGATTGTGCTGACCAACGAGGAAGTCTTCGACCGCTGGGTCGACATTGGCCTCACCTCACTCTTCTTCCGCCTCGCGTCACTCGACGATGAGCCGCGGGCGCTGACCAATCGCGCCCTCGAGATCGCGCAGCGATTCGATCTGAGCTCGACGATCGATCTTGCGGTCGATCCCTCGTGGGATCGCGCTGACTTCGCTCGCGCGCGGGAGTGGGCCTCGACCGTTCCCGCGACGGTGCATCTCACGGTGACGACACCCGCTCCCGGCGATCCCCGTATCACGTCGACGGACTATCGGTTGTACGATGGCCGCCACGCCGTGATGGCGACGCGACTGTCGCTGGCCGATTTCTACGATGAGCTGGTGAACACGCAGACCATCATCCAGCGGCAACGCATGGGATGGCGCGCGGTGTTCGCATCGCGATTGGCGAACAACGCACCGCGCCGTCTCGCCGATCATCGGCGCCCGGCAACGTATGCACTGCGCCGGTCAGTGGAGCACAAGCGCAGTGAACGGCGCGACGTAAGCTTCGAGCGTCACCAGCAGACCTACCAGCCCGGCCAACGCCAGACTGTGTAGGAACACGAACCGCAGGATCGCCCACTCGTGGCCGTACCACCGCGTCGTGGTGCTGGCCACGACGATGCTCTGCATGTCGATCATCTTGCCCATGACGCCGCCGGAGCTGTTCGCGGCCGACATGAGCGTGGGGCTCAATCCGAGTTGATGGGACGTGATCGTCTGGAGGCTCCCAAACAGCACGTTCGATGCGGTATCCGACCCGGTCAGCGCCACGCCGAGCCATCCGAGGAGGGTCCCGAAGAACGGGTACCATACGCCGGTACTGGCGAACGCGAGCCCGAGGATGGCATCCATCCCGGAATAGCGGGCCAGGTACCCGATGCCGAGCATGGCGGCGATCGTGATCAGGGAGAGGCGCACGGTCACCAGCGACCGCCAATACACTTTGACGATCTCCGCGGGCCGATACCCCATGACCGCGGCCGCAATCAACGCCGCGACCAGGATCCCGGTACCACTCGCCGACAGCCAGTTGAGCAAGAACACAGCCGTTTCCGGCTTGGCCTTGGCGACAACCGGCGGCACCCGCTGAACGACGCCGTCCAGGCCCGCAATCGGAAATTTCGGCGCCGAGATTCCGTCCAAGAATGCCTTGGTCTGTGGCAGTCCCCACAGGAAGACCACGACGCTGAGAATGATCCAAGGCGTCCAAGCCCGTATAACGTCGCCTCGATCGTGCTGCTCCTGGACCGGTTCCCGAGGCACGTCCCGAGGGTGCCAGACGCGCAGCAAGATGGTCAGGCCGGCTAACGAGACGAGGGCCGAGACGACATCGACCAGCCATGGTCCGTGGTAGTTCGACACCAGCCATTGCGGAATTGCAAACCCGACCCCGGCGACGACCAACGCCGGCCATACCGCTGCTGCTTTCTTCCAGCCGGCATACGCGATCACGAGCCAAAAGGGAATCAGCACCGAGAAAAACGGCAGCTGTCGTCCGACCATGGCCGACAGGGTCCTCAGATCGATATCCGTGACCCCATGGAGGGCCACGAGCGGCGTCCCTAGCGCCCCAAACGCCACGGGGGCGGTATTGGCCAAGAGCGACAGGCCAGACGCCTCGAGCGGCGGGAATCCCAGGCCCAGGAGCAGCGCACCTGTCACGGCGACCGGTGTGCCGAATCCGGCAGCGCCCTCGAAGAACGCTCCGAAGCTGAAGGCAATCAGCACCAGCTGCAGGCGGCGGTCAGAAGTGACGCGCCCCAAGCTGCGTTGGAGCACGACAAATAGTCCGCGCTCCTCCGTGAGCTGATAGAGAAATATCACGTTCAGGATGATCCAGCCGATCGGCAGGAGGCCGTACGCGACGCCGAGGAGCGAGGCCCGGAGGGCGAGCCCCGCTGGCATGCCGAGCGCGCAGACGGCGACGACGAGGGCCGCGGCCAGCCCCAGAAGAGCAGCGCGGTGCGCGCGGATTCGCCCCACCGCGATCACTCCCAGAAGGGTCACGATGGGAACCGCCGCCACGAGCGTCGACAGGACGCGGTTGTGGAAGGGATCGTACGTTTGCGGCCAGGGCGCGATCATGACCGCGAAGTATGCTCGACGAAGTCGAGCGTGGCCAACCGACCAGTCGAGCAGCGCGCAGCGCTGCATCGACGCGCCGCGGAGCGGCGTCCAGTGACGCTAAACGGTGCAAGCTGTCATACATGAGATGAGAACGCGCAACGTTACAATCGCCGCGAAGCTCTACCTCCTGCTCGGCGCCAGCTTATGCGCGGGCGTCATCGTGAGCACGGTGCTCTGGATGGAGCTTCGCCACGTAACGCGTGCGTACGCGGCGGTGTTCACGACCGAGGTGAAGGCGCGTTCCGAAGCCCGCAAGATCGAAGTCGCCGAGAAGATGCAGGTTCAGGAATGGAGCAACTTGTTGCTCCGCGGGACCGACTCGACCGACCGGTCGGGCTATGTCCGGACGTTCCGCGATCGGGGCCTGGAAGTCCGAGACCACTTGTCGACGGTTCGCGGGCTCCTGACGACGGTGTTGCACGATTCGATCTCGCTCGATGAGGCGAATCGCTTCGGCGCGGCCTACGACAGCATGGCCACGCGATACGATGCCGCGCTCGGGGTGTACGAAGCGCGCCGCAACGCCGCACAGGTCGATCGCATGGTCCGGGATCAGGACAAGATGCCGACCGAGCTGCTGTCGCACCTGTTGCTGCGCCTCGACTCGCTCGCCCAGATTCGCCTCGCGGCGACCGATCACCAGGCCACGCGTGCCGTCGAGCTGAGCGCGCTCGGCGGAGGCGTCGTCTTCGTGGGCCTGACCATTGTGCTCGTGCTGTTGGTCCGCTGGCTGCTCCAGAGCCTTGGCCGCCTACGCGACGCCGCCCAGCGGATCGCCAGCGGCGATCTGACACACGTGCTGGGCTATCGCGCGAACGACGAAATCGGCGCGTTGGCCGCGGCATTCGGTCACATGACCGACACGCTCCGTTTGTTGCTCGGTGAGACCGCCAGCGTCGCCGCGGAAGTCGAGGCGACCGCGACCACCCTGCGGGCCGAGGCCGACCAAATGGTGCAGTCGGCCGAGCAAGTCGCGTCGGCCGCGCAGCAGATCGCCGCGTCGACCGCCGAGCAGACGAACGGTGTCACGACGGCCGGTGCATCAGCGGGCCGCGTCGCCGCCAGCGCCGCGGGGCTCACGACGCACGCCGAGACGGCGGCAGCGCTCGCATCGACCGTCAGCCAGTCCGCTGGTGCGAGCGCCAAGGCCGCGCGCGCGGCGCGCGACGCAATGTCGGCGATCAGCAACGTGACCCGGGAGGCCGTGCCGATCGTGACGGAGCTCGCCAGCAAGGCGGCCGAGATCGATCAGGTCACGCAAACCATCGAAGGCATCGCGCGCCAAACGAATCTCCTCGCGCTCAACGCGGCGATCGAGGCGGCCCGTGCTGGTGACAGTGGCCGCGGGTTCGCCGTCGTGGCCGAGCACGTCAAGCAACTGGCCGCACAGAGCGCCGGTGCTTTGGAAACCGTCCGTCGTCTCGCGGGCGAGTTGAGCACCGCCGCCACGCGCACGGCCGGCTCCATCGGCACGGTCGAGGAGCGCGTGCGCGAAGGGCAGGTCGTGATCGACGCTTCGCAGGAAGGGCTCACGGCGATCGTTCGTGACATTCGAGGCGAACCGCGGCGCGGTGGCCAGCATTACCACGGCCGCGGCGGTTCAGCGCGCGGACGCCGACGCATTGGCGCGCGAGGTGACATCGGTCGCGGTCTCCGCCGAGGAGAATGCCGCGACAGCACAAGAAGTCAGCGCGCTGGCCGAGGAGCAGACGGCATCCATGGGTCATGTCGCGCAATCCAGCGATCGCCTCGCCGCGATCGCCGGACGCCTCACGGAGTCCATGCGGCGATTCACGCTCGCTTCGTCATAATCCAACCACTCGGTCTGCCGCGGCCACCAATGGCAAACAGGAGCACGTTGCCCGGCAGTTTTCTCACCATGGCACATGCGTGATGACGCCCAGCCGTACCAATAACGCAGCGGCGAGGCGGCGATAACGGCCGTATAGGCAGCGTTCGGGTGAGGGGCAAGGGTAAATTGGAGCCCATGCTGCCACAAAAATATTTACTCGGGGTACGGTCCGTCCCCTTCGAGATGTTCCCGGGCATGTTCGCCGTCACGCATCATCGCGACGCGAACTCGAGCCGGTTCATCAGCTCGTACGCCGACGGGAAAACGCAGAAGGGTGGGCTATTCGCTTTTCTCGCGCGTACGGGCCAGATCGAATCACGCCGCCAATGGGATCTGCATCACATTGTCGAGGGTCAACACTTCGCCGACATCGATTTCGGCGGCCGACTCCAGGCGATGTACCAGAACGAGCTGCCGGTCGTGCTGATTCAGAAGGACGAGCACGTCGCCTACAACATGCTCCTGCACATCTCGGCCACGGATGAGATGTTCCGCGATACGTTGCCGGCGGATCTCATCGCGCGCTCACGCGCCGCCATGGCGGCGGCCGCGCAGCCGGCGCAGCGCCCGGCGCTCCGGGCGCGCGTCGACAAGCTCATCGAGCTATACGATGGGGCGTACATGAGCGATCCGGTGCTGACACAGATCGCTCGAAACGTCCTTACTGACGCGAAGTCGCTGTTGCGGTAGGGTAGTCTTTGTACAGCGCCGGCCAATCGGACTTCAAGTGCTCGACCTTCGGGCGATCGTTGATCACGATGTACGGGTAATTCGGGTTGTGCACGTAGAAATCCTGGTGGTACGCCTCGGCCTGATAGAACGCCGGTAGCTGAACCACCTGCGTCACTATTGGCCGCTTGAAGACCTTCGCCTGGCCGAGCTGCGCAATGTATGCGTTGGCAATGCGCTGCTGATCCGGTGTCGTGAAGAAGATCACTCCCCGGTAACTCGGGCCATTATCAGGACCCTGCCGGTTGAGCTCCGTCGGATCGGTCGCGTCGGAGAAATACACTTTCAAGAGCTGTCCGTACGAGATCTGCGATGGATCGTACGTGATCTCGACCGACTCCGCGTGGCCCGTGGTCTCGGTGCCAACTTGCTCGTACGTGGCCGTGTTGGCCTGGCCACCCGCGTAACCAGAGACGACCTTCGTCACGCCTTTGACGTGCTCGAATACAGCCTGAACTCCCCAGAAGCATCCACCCGCGAGAACAGCCTTCGCCTCTCCGGGCTGGCTGGCCAAGGGCTCGTCCACCGCCGGCTCGGGTACCTTCACCGCAGCCGTGCTGTGCGGGACGCCGCGCAAAGCAGTCAGTGCCGCCAGTGTTATGGCGGTTGCAACGACGTATCTCATCATGGTTGAAAGATAACCTATTGAGGCAGGTTGCAGAGTTCGATCTCACCGACCTCGCCAATGCAACGCGCATGCCTCGCAACTTCTGCTCGCATGGCAGAATCGCGGCCGGCGACGATCACATAGTCATTCTCGGCGACAATTCGCTGCCAATTGAGCGGGCGGAGCGCGGCGCCGCCGCCGAACCAACCGACCGGTGGCGCATACCGGTGGGCCGTGTCGTCGAAGTATGGCATAAACCAGTTCGACTCCATGCCGTCGCCGCTGTAGTCGAAGAGGGATGGAACGTTCCCATGGAACCGGATCGTGTACCAGAAGGCGAAATGGCGATACGGAACGACCCGTTTGCCGAATCGTGCGCCGTCCCCTATGACCGGAAATACGCTCTTCCCGGGAGGCACCTGGCTCAGCAGCTCGCTGTAATCACTCAAGTATCGATCGATGCGCCAGATGGTCGGCGTGAGTACCACGCTCGACAGGATGCTACCCGCCAGAAGCCATTGCACTCCGAGTCTCGCGGGCCCCCGTGATGGCGCCGCGGCACAAAAGACGAGCAGGTAAGCGGGTATGAGCCACCGCATGTCGACGTACCCGCCGCCGGTGCCGATCTGCGGGAAGATCGCGTACAGCACAAAGAACGCGGCGGCCGAAAGTCCCAGTGTCGTACGCCAATTTCTCACGGGGTTCGCCCGTGCATACAGCACCATCGCAACGACGTACGTCGCAATCATTGGCAGTGCCTGCGCCGCTGAGTAGACGTAAAACGGCGCAAAAATATTCTTGGCCTTCCACCAGAATGTGCCGAGGGTGAGCCTGGCGGGTGGTGCAGGTGGCAGGGGTGGTGCGCCGATAGTCGTCCACAAATACATGGCGCCCACGGTCGCGGTCAGCAGCAGCACGAGCCAGACGCGCCGGTCTCTCGCGACAATGGCATCGACCCAGATGACGACCAAGACCATGAGCGCCGAAGCCAGGTGCATCAAGTAGCAGAGGGCAATGCCGGCGATGAGCCCGACGATACGCATCGGGGTAGGCGTTCGTCGGTGGGGCCACCACGCCGCGAGAAACGCGAACGCTACGCCGACGCCCACGACGTAACTCAGAAATCCGGCGTGGGTGAAGAACCCGAATCCAAACGGAACCCCAACGATCGCCCACCGTCGCGCCTCGCCGCCCATGGCGTTCAGCAACAAGGCGAAGCCAAGCGGAATCGCGGCGACGGCGAGAGCGGCAATGACATGCGCGCCAATCGCCGGCCCAGCCAGGTGAACGATCAGCGCGCCGATAGCGTCGAGCGCGAAATACGGCCCGGGTTGCGCGCGGACGACGATGGTGGACGGCAGGCCTATCCCATGGGCGAACCAGGCGCGCTCCAGCAGGACATAGCGCGCCAAGTGGTTCGTCGTGTCCTCGAACGGGAAGTATCGCGCGGTCACCGCGATCGCGACGTTCACCGCGAGCGCGATCCAAAACGCGCCCCGCTCTAGCCGGCTCGTGACTCGATCGGGATGACGATGGCTTCGGTATCGCCCCCAGCGCGCTGCGCTTGGCGTATCTCGGCGAGGCCGAACTGGATATAGCTGAGGACGGCTATCCAGGTGATGAACCCGATGGCGATGAATTTAAGCTCGAGTGGCAGATCAAACGGCGAATTCCAGAGCATATGTAAGGCCACGCAGAGGGCGAACACGCGAAGAAATGCGGGCTCGCGGAGCATGTCCCACTTGAACTCGCGCTGACCGCGCACACGCCACAACGCGCCACCGACGAGCGCCGTCCACAGCGCGTGTCCACCGAGAACGCTCAATGCGCCGCGCTCATCAGATGGTCTGGAACAACGAGGCCATGCCGCTGTTGAGCCCACTGGTGAGGGCGTACCCCAACGTCTCGAACACCGCGAATCCGGTGCCGACCGTGGCGCCAAACAGCATCCCGTTGAGCGTCCACGGATACCGGCGTTTGCGCACCACGAGCAAAAGGGTCAGGGCTTTTCCCGACTCCTCGACGATCCCCGCGCTCATGGCGCCGAGCCAGTTGTCGAGCGATGTCCATTCGAAGAAGAGCAGTGACACACACAACGAGACGATCCCACCCAGCAGCAGCAGTTTCAAGATTTGATAGAGCGATACGTTCCGTGGAACGTTCATCTCGAAAAAGAACACGAGAATGGAACAGGGAATCGCAAACGACCCGACGAGAATCAACCCGGGAATGAGATATGGATTACTGAACCGATTCCAGGCCCAAGCAAAAAGCGCAAATACCGCCGACGAGAGAATAAGAAATCGAACAAAGGCCCAGGGCTTTGGCCATCCGCCAGCCTGGATCGCCTCGAGCGGCGGCGTTGTCGTCCGCGTCCCGACGTTGAAGTACTCTTCCTGCTCCTCGTCCGTCCGCTTCTTGAAGACGTCCGAGAACATCTCCCCGGCGCTCCACCCTTGGAGCTTGTCGACGCCGGCGACCGCCGCGACCTGGGCGCGGACCTTCCCGAAGATCCCGGTCTGCGGAACGTGGGCGGCGTCGACGATCGCCACTTCCCACAGCGATCGTCCCACGCGGACCTGCTGGCCGATCGCCAGCGTTGCGGTCCGCACGAGTTGTCCGTCCACGTAGATGGCGGCGCCGGCGACTGCCTCCACCGTCACACGTTGCCCGTCTCGCGTCAGCACGATATGCCGGTCGGCGACATCGGGGTCGTCCGAGAGGACGTTACATTCGGCCGCTCGGCCGACACGGACATACCCGTCGTTGAGTGCGAGGCGCTTGCCCGAGTCCGGGCCGGCCACGCAGCGGAACAGCAGTGGCGATATCATTGCGGTTGTAAACCTAGGGATCGACCTCACCCGAGACTACACGATGTATGGATCACCCTTTCCGTGTTGGGAGCCCTGAGGCCGATCAAGCGACGCTGCAAGCCTTGCAGCGCGCCGGTACGGATCTGACGAAGGAAACGGAAGTCATTTTCTATCTGTACTTTCCGACCAGCGAGCTCGCCGCGCGCGCCGCCGAGTCGATTCGGAACCCAACGTTTGTCCCAGAGATCAAGGACAAGCTGTGTCAGGTCAACGCTCGCATCGTGCCGAGCCTGAACACGATCCGCGATGCGTCCGTCCGTTTCCATGCGGTCGCGGCCACGTTACACGGCACGTACGACGGCTGGGTCGCGCAGGGCCAACCCCTCAAGCCGATCGCGCCCCCCCGGGTCAACGCATTGATCAAACAATGGGTTGCGTTCCGGATGTATTTCATAGGACCGGGGCGCCTCTACCACACCCACCGGGTCGCACCCGTCGAAAGCCGCGCCCTGCTCACCGCCGACGATGAACAGGCGATGCCGGCCGCGATTCGCACGTACATGAACGAGACCGAGCGGGCACTCGGCGCCCTCGGCTTCACGACCGTGGCCCGGACGATCGCCCGCCGACCAACGGCTGGCGGCATCACGTCATACGCGACGTTGCTCGAGCACCCCGAGCGCCACACGATGGCGACAATTGTCGCGACGCAGGCGCAGCGCGGGCGGGCGGCGGCGAGCCTGGGGTTGAAGACCACACTCACGGATGGCCGCGTGATCCAGACCTCGAATTCGAGTACCCCACGACGGTTCCCACGTCGGCCCAAGTACGATACGGTCTACTTTCCCGATGTCACCGAAGCGGTCGCGCTCGATCGACTCCATCGGTTTCGCGTCGGCAATGCGCCAGTTGCCACGATCACCGCCGCTGGCGACGCGCTCGCGTATTTCGCCGCCGACGAAACCGAGTCTCGCGACGCGTGGCTCCGCGCCGGATACTATCGCCGCATGAATGACGGCGTGCTCCGCCCGACGCGCCGTGGCGCGCTCTGCATGGTGTGGCGCACCAAATTTCCGTGGGCGCAGCTCACGCGGTGGCGCGACGAGCGCCAACGCGCGGCCGTTTACTCCAAGCTCGGCTCGTAATCCTGCACGACGGGCGGATGCAACCGCTCGTTGCGATCCAAAATCCGCGCGCAGGTATTCCAGCGCAGGATCGCCCCGTCATCCCCTGCCGGCCGGTTTTTCTCGGCCCGTTCGTAGTGCTCCATCGCTTCGCGCAGCCACTCCAATGAGATCTCGTGGCATCGCGGCCCACCACGCTTGAGTTGCGCCTTGGCCCGACGTTCGCAGATGATGCCGGAATAGTACTGGCGCCGGTACTCGTCGGTGATCTTCGGCAACACCTCGCGGGCGCGCATCACGCCCTCAGCGAGACCGTCGTCCATCTGATCCGTGATCGCGAGCAGCAGGGTCGACACCGCTTGCTGATTCGACGGATCGACCGCCAACACATCGAGACAAATACTCTCGGCGCCCGAGGGGTCTCCAATCAAGCGATACCGCTCGGCCTTGACGAGCGCCGCCGGCACCGCATCGATGGTGATCGGTTTGAGCTTATGCACGCGTTCGACGCGAGAAGATCTTCACGAGCCGCCCCAGAGGATCGTAGAACGCATCGACGACGCGCTCCTTCAACGGAATAATAGCATTGTCGGTGATCGTGATACCCTCGGGGCAGACCGCGGTGCAACACTTCGTGATGTTACAGTAACCGATGCCGAATTCGCGCTTGAGATCGGGGACGCGATCCGCGACATCCAACGGATGCATCTCCAATGCCGCGGTGTGCACAAAGAATCGCGGTCCAATGAACTCCTTCTCCTCATGGTGCTCGCGAATCACGTGGCAGACATTCTGGCAGAGGTAACATTCGATACACTTCCGGAACTCTTGCACCCGTTCGACATTGGACTGCTGCATGCGCCAGGTCCCGTCCGGGGCATTGGGCGGGCGCGGCGTAAACTCTTTGATCCGCTTCTTGACCTCGAAATTCCACGAGACGTCAGTCACGAGGTCCTTGATGCGCGGAAATGCGCGCATCGGCTCGACCGTGACCGGCGTGGTCAGATCGAGATCACTCAATCGCGTCATGCACAACAGCCGCGGCTTGCCGTTCACCTCGGCCGAGCAGGAGCCGCATTTGCCGGCTTTGCAGTTCCAGCGCACCGCCAGATCATTCGCCTGGTCTGCCTGGATCTGGTGGATCGCGTCGAGCACCACCATGCCAGGCGAAACCTCGGTCGTGTACGACTGAAACGCTCCGCCCTGGGCGTCGCCACGCCACACTTTGAACGTCGCCTCGCTCATCCCATTTCCTTGATAACCGCGGCCAGCTCCGCTGGCATCGGCGGGATTGGCACCCGGCTCAACACCATGCTCCCATCTGGTCCGGCCCGTATGACGAGATTGACCTTGCCAAATTCGGGATCTTTGTTCGGGTAGTCGTCGCGAAAATGCCCGCCACGACTCTCTTTTCGTTCGATAGCAGTCAATGCGATCGCTCGAGAAATCGTCAGCAGGTTGCCCAGGTCGAGCGCGGTGTGCCAACCGGGATTGTACTCGCGATTCCCGGTCACCGTGACATTCTGGGCTCTCTTGGTCAGCAAATCGATCTCAGCGAGCGCTCTCAGCATCTCGGGCTCGCGTCGCACGATGCCGACATTCTCTTGCATGACGTTCTGCAACGCCTGCTGAATCTGATAAGGCCCTTCGCCGTCCTTTCTCTCAAACGGCTCCAACGCCCGTCGCTCCGCCCGGGTCGCCTGTGCTACGTCCACGCGGATATCGTTATTCGCGCGAGCGAAGCGAGCGGCGTATTCCCCGGCGCGCTTGCCGAACACGAGGAGATCCGATAGAGAATTGCCACCGAGCCGGTTGGCGCCATGGAGCCCGGCCGCACACTCCCCGGCGGCGAACAACCCGGGCACGTTCGTCATCTGCGTGTCTCCGTCGACGCGAATGCCGCCCATGACATAATGCGTCGTCGGCCCAACTTCCATCGGCTCCTTGGTAATATCGATATCAGCCAGCGTCTTGAACTGGTGATACATGCTGGGGAGCTTCTTCTTGATGTGCTCGGCGGCATGGGGAATGCGATCCTTGATCCACGCAATATCGAGGAACACGCCACCATGTGGGCTCCCACGGCCCTCACGAACTTCGCGAACGATCGCCCGTGCCACGTGATCTCGCGTGAGCAGCTCAGGCGGACGGCGCGCTGACTTGTCGCCCTGGGTATAGCGCCATCCCTCTTCAGGATCAGTCGCGGTCTGCGCCCGATAATTCTCGGGAATGTCGTCAAACATGAATCGCCGACCTTGCGAGTTGGTCAGCACCCCACCTTCCCCCCGGACGCCCTCAGTCACGAGGATGCCGCGCACGCTCGGCGGCCATACCATCCCAGTCGGATGGAACTGCACGAACTCCATGTCCTGCAGCGCCGCACCGGCGTCATAGGCCAGCGCCTGTCCGTCGCCGGTGTACTCCCAACTATTGGATGTGATCTTGAATGCCCGCCCGATGCCGCCGGTGGCCAACACTACCGCGCGACTGTGGAAGAGCTTGAACCGCCCGCGCTCGCGATCGTATGCCAGCGCTCCAGCGACGCGGTCCCCATCCTTGAGCAACGTCAGGACGGTGTACTCCATGTGCACGTCGATGCCCTGATGGATGCCGTGATCCTGCAATGTGCGGATCATCTCGAGGCCGGTGCGGTCACCGACGTGCGCGAGGCGCGGGTATTTGTGGCCGCCGAAGTTGCGCTGCAGGATCCGGCCGTCCGGCGTGCGGTCGAACAGCGCTCCCCACGCCTCCAGCTCGCGCACGCGATCCGGCGCCTCCTTCGCGTGCAGCTCGGCCATGCGCCAGTTGTTGAGATATTGCCCACCGCGCATGGTGTCGGAGAAGTGCACGCGCCAGTTATCGCGGTCATCGACGTTCGCCATCGCGGCGGCGACGCCGCCCTCGGCCATCACCGTGTGGGCTTTGCCGAGCAGGGACTTGCACACGAGCGCAACCGACACGCCCTCGGCCGCGGCCGCGATGGCCGCGCGCAATCCGGCGCCACCAGCGCCGATCACCAGCACGTCGTGCGTCAACGTTTCGTAGTCGGCCATGCCTACACGATCCGCCAATCGTGCCAAACGCCCATCGAGCACAGTCGGACGTAGATATCGGCGAAAGCGACGAAGAAGAGGCTCATCCACGCCCACTTCATGTGCCAGCGATTGAAGCAACTCACGCACGCATACGCGGATCGCTGCACCGGATGCCCGGCGAGCCTATCCCGATACCCTCCGACGATATGCCGCAGCGAATGGCAGCCGAGCGCATAGCACGACAGCAGGGTCGTATTGACGGCCAGCACGATCGTTCCGACGCCGATCCCGAACACGACGCGCCCCGTGGCCGGATCCGCAAACCAGAGTGCGTCCCAGACATCGTGCGCGAGAATCACTAAGAAGATCAGCGCGATGTACATGAAGTACCGGTGAATGTTCTGCATGATCAGCGGGAACTTCTGCTCGCCGAGGTAGGTCTTCCGCGGCTCGTGGACCGTGCACGCCGGCGGGTCCGCCCACAGTGCCTTGTAGTAGGCGCCCCGATAGTAGTAGCAGGTCACCCGGAACAGTCCCGGGAACGGCAGTATCAGCAGGGCGGGCGAAAACGGGAGCCACGCTGGCCAGATGCCAGGTTTCCCGAATTCCGGAGAATACAGTGGTGACAGATACGGCCCGAAGCGATAGTGGGCATTCTGGAACGCGGCCCAGGTCGTGTAGGCGATAAACGCTATGAAGACGATCGCCGTGACCGCCGGCTGCACCCACCACGCGTCGCGTCGCATGGTGAGGACGGGGAGCTCTGCATGCGCCATGGCGAGGAAGCTCCCATTTGATACGCGAATTATCAACCCGAACCGCAGGGTCGGCTCGACACGCAACCGCTGGCGCCGCAGGCGCCTTCCGCAGAGTCAATGTCCGTGGAGGACGGTCACGCCTCTTTGCTCAAGAGTTTTGACCCAACCGGGCATGTGGCCGATTTTATTCCATTGCACATTGAGCCGCTGCAGGTTCGGGAGCTCGGCGAGCAGTGCCGGCAGGGTCACGAAGCGGTTTGCCCTCAGATCGAGATGCCGCAATTGGTGAAGCGCCCCAAGCGTCGCCGGTAGGTCTGTGAGCGCGTTTCCTCGGAGAAGCAAGTCACGCAGCCCGGTCATCCGGCTCACTGCTTCCGGCAGAGCCGAGAAGCGATTGCCGCCGATGTTCAGGTATTTGAGCCGCTGCAACTCGGCGAGGGATGCCGGGACCTCCGAGAGCTGATTGTGCTGCAAATAGAGATAGTCGGTGAGGCCAGCGAGACGCCCGATTGCATTGGGGACCGTCCCGAGCGCATTGTGCCCCAGATCGAGCATCCGGAGCTTGCCGAGCCGACTGACCCCCGAGGACAGGCGGGACAGATGGTTGTCAGACAGATTGAGGCTCTCGAGCTGGACCAGCTCCCAGATCGATTCCGGAACCGTTTCCAACTCGTTAAGCCCAAAACTGAGGTGCCGAAGGCTGGTCAATTGCCCGATCCACTCCGGCACCTGTACGATCCGATTCGCTCTCAGGGACAGCCGCTCCAACCGCGGGAGATCTCGGAGCGAGTCAGGGACCGTGGTGAGCTCCTGTCCCTCGAGATCGACGTTTGTCGCGAATTCATTCATTTTTGCGTTTGCATTTCAGAGTGCCATAATATGTGTTCCCTTGAAATTCCATTCGCGGAGGCATCATGCAGACCGACCGTCGCGAGTTTCTCGAACGGCTTACCGTGGGCGCCGCAGCGCTCGCGCTCCCATTCTCGTTTGGGGAGACCGTACACGGCCCTTGGAGTGAGGCGTGGCTCGACAAGATCACCGGGAAGCACAAACAGTTCTTCGACGCGGTAGAGCCGAACTCCGGATTCGCGCTCGTGTTCGCCTGGGGTTTCTTGAACTTGAACAAGGAAACCTACGGACTGACCGACAAGGACCTGACCGCCGTGGTCGGCCTTCGGCACTTCGCGATGCCGTTCGCGCTGTCGGACGCGATGTGGGCGAAATACAAGATCGGCGAATCCTTCAAGATCGATGACCCGGCGACGAAAGCACCGGCGGTGCGCAATCCGGTCCTGCACGCGGACGGCGTGCCGTTCCCCGGCGCCGAGCTGCCGACCCTCGTGAGCCGCGGCGTGATCTTCACGGCGTGCAACGTGGCGACGGCGAAGATCAGCGAGAAGCTCTCCGGCAATGCCGGCGTGACGCCCGACGCGGCGTACAAGGAATGGGTCGCGGCGCTGCAACCCGGCGTCACGCTGGTGCCGATCGGCGTGCTCGCCGTCAATCGCGCGCAAGAGAAGGGCTGTACATACTGTTATGGTGGCTAATTGACCGTCGCCGGTCTCTTTCTCGCGTTGGCGGTTGGTCTGTCTCTCGGTCTTCTCGGCGGCGGCGGCTCGGTCCTGACGGTTCCGATCTTCAAGTACGTGCTGGGGTTCGACGCGAAGCAAGCCATCGCGATGAGCCTCGTCGTCGTCGGCGCATTGAGTCTCATCGGCGCGGTCCGCCACTGGAGGGCGGGCCGCGTCGATGTGCGTGTCGCCGCGATTATGGGCGGGATTGCGATCCCGGCGTCCTACGCGGCCGCTCGCCTCGCCGCCTACATCTCCGGCGCCCTCCAACTCTCGATGTTCGCGGTCGTCGTCTGCGTTGCCGCGATCTCGATGCTCCGCCCGCGAAACGATGATGATGAGACCGCGGCCCCGGCCCACATCGCCCGCCTGTTTCCGGCCGCGCTCGGGGTCGGCGCGCTCACTGGGCTGATCGGCGTCGGCGGCGGATTTTTGATCGTGCCAACACTCGTGCTCTTCGGTGGCGTGCCAATGAAAGTCGCGATCGGCACCTCATTGCTCGTCATTGCCGCGAACTGCGCCGCGGGATTCGCGGGATACGTCGGACAGCACATCCCGATTGCGTGGATCCCCATCGCCGGGTTCACCGCGATAGCCGCGGTGGGCATCTTCGCCGGCGTCCATCTCTGCGCGTACGTGTCGCCCGCGCGACTCCGGCGTGGGTTCGCGATCCTGCTCCTCGGTGTCGGCATTGCGGTGCTTGCCCAGGGTGGCCGAAAGCTTAAAGCCGCCGCCCCGGACTCGCGTCCGGCGGCCGCGGCCGACACGATCGACCCCAAGGCCATCCCGCTCGACTCGGCGATCCCACACGATTCGCTCGGCGCGTCGATCCGGCGCGGAATGGCGATCGTCGCGCACACGCCCGATAGCTTGCCGCACAACACGCCGACGACGTTGCGCTGCGTGAGCTGCCACCTCGATGGCGGTCGTCGCGCCGAAGTCGTCTCCATGCTCGGTGCATACGCGCGGTATCCACGGTTCGTGGTCCGTGAGAATCGGCTGGCTACTATAGAAGACCGCGTGAATTTCTGTTTCACCCGGAGTCTCGCCGGCCGTCCTCTTCCCGCCGACAGTCGCGACATGCGCGACGTGGTCCGATACCTGGCCTACCTCTCGACCGGCGTCAAACACGGCGAGTGGGTCCGTGGTGAGGGCCTCCCATCGCCCCTCCCGAGTCTGGCCGGAGATACGGCGCGCGGCGCGCGCGTGTTCACGTCGACCTGTGCCCGATGTCACGGAGCAAACGGCGAAGGCACCGCAGTGATCCCGGCGCTCTGGGGCCCACGGTCATTCGACATCGGCGCCTCGATGGCTCGCCTGACGGTCGCGGCGACATTTATTCGGCGCGCGATGCCCTACGACCAACCAGGGACGCTGACCGACCAGGACGCCTACGATGTCGCGGCGTTCGTGCTCCGCCACCCGCGCCCCGACTATATCGGCAAAGCAAACGACTGGCCGAAGGGCGACGCGCCGGCCGATGTGCCTTACGTCACAAAGAGCCACACCCCGAGCTTGCCAACACCTCCTTTACTGCCGCACATTGGCGAGTAGCACGGCTCTTGCCCTAAGGGGGGATATGAGACTATCAACCGTGGGAATCGCGCTTTCGATGATAGTTGGCGTGGCGGCGTGTGCGGGCGGTGGGGTTCGCTATTACGACGCGGACCATTGGGACTACCACCGTTGGAACGATACCGAGATCACGTTCTACGGCCAGTGGGAGACCGAGGGCCACCGGCCACACGTCGAATACGCAAGGCGTTCGGCTGACGAGCAGAGAGAGTACTGGAACTGGCGCCACAACCACGACCATTAGGTCTCGAAGTACACCCGTTCCATGTGGCGCGCGAAGCCCGGTGTATCGCACACCGGGCTTCGTCCCAGTCGTGGGCGCATAGTCGCCCGTAGCTCGGCGAGCATCGCTGGCCGTTGGCTCAATTCGATAGCATAGGCGACGTAGTCGTCCACGTCGCGGCGCACGAGCTCACCGAGTCCGCCAGCTCTCAAGATCGAGGCGCTGGTCCGGCCGACCCACCGATCGCCCCAGAACGTCACGACCGGCACGCCCTGCCAGATCGCCTCGGTCGTCGTCGTCCCGCCATTGTACGGGAATGTGTCGAGCGCGATGTCGATCTCGTCGTACGTCTTCAAGAAGTCATAATGGTCCGATGGCCCATATAACTGCACGCGCCCTTCGGGGAACATGTCCCCCACGAACCGTCGCTCGTCCTCCCCGGCGAACGCGGTCGCCTTGAGAATCAGCGTACTCTCCGGTACCTCCGCGAGGATTCTCCGCCAAGTCGCAATGACCTCGGGCGTGACCTTGTAGAGCGGCGCGAGGCACCCGAACGTGATCGGGCCTTTGGGCCGCCTGGCGACATCGGGTACGGGGTATCCCACCTCAAACGTGAGATAGCTGCCAGGGGAGGGGATGCGCACGATGCGCTCTCTATAGAAGCGCTCTTCCTCTGTCGGTACGACTTCGATATCTCCGATGAGGCAATCGTACGCGGCCATGCCAGTCGTGGCGAACATATTGAACCACCCAATGAGCACCGGTGCCGGTTTCATCGCCGGCAAGGGCAGTCGTCGCATCGCGCTATAGCCATTGAGATCCACCAGGACATCGATGCCGGCTTTCTCGATCACATCCGCGGCGGCGTCATTCGATCTGGCGCTGATGTCGTAATACGTATCGCTGGGATGTTGCCGGTACCCGTGCTGAACCGCCGACTCCGGTGCATCGGAGAAGATGTGCACGTCGATCCGGGTGCGATCGTGCTGATTGATGAGGCCCCAGACCGGCTTCATCCAATTGTGTCGATGAAAAAATGATGACAAGTACCCCACGCGGAGCTTGGGGCGCCGAGTCCGAACGACAGACCGAGGCGAGGGGAGATCGCGATCGGCGAAGTTGGTCCGAGCGTCGAGGATGGCGTGATTGTCGCTCGTCGGACTCCCGGGAATGACGACCGCGACCATCGACCGCGGCAACTCGGGATGTTGCCCTTCCGCCGCGCTCCGAAACAATGCGAGCGCCTCATCCACCTGCCCGAGATTGAACAACATGTGGGCCAGATTGTGCTGGGCCTCATGCCACGCGGGGGCGAGCGCCAACACACGCCGAAAGCATTCGATGGCTGCCACGAATCGCTGCCGCGCGCGCTCGGCGCATCCCGCCGTGTACCAGATGCCGGCGTTCGAGGGATCGATGGCCAGCGCGGCACGATAGGGAACCAGGGCTTCCTCGAACCGCCCGAGCTCCTGCAGCGCATTGCCGAGGTTCGAATACCCGTCGACGAACTCGGGTTGGATCTCGAGGGCCCGTCGGTAGGCGGTTATGGCTTCTTCGAGCCGCCCTTCCTGGTGCGCGATGACACCGAGCATGTACCGCGCGTTCTCGTACTCGGGATGAGACGGCGCCACGCGCCGATAACACTCAGCGGCTTCGGTGAGCCGCCCCTCGCGGTGGTGCGCCATGCCCTGTTGCAGCATAGCGAAAACTAGCAGGAGTTGATTGCGTCAGGTCGAACAACATGAGCGTCGTCGGCCCGACCGCCAGCAGCGCCGCATCCCCAGGAATGGGAAGGAGCTGGAGAGGTGTCTCGGGCGTATTGACAATCTCCAGCGGTGTCATCGTCGGCGTCGCGTCGCCGGACATCGCGAACCGGAAGTAGAATCCCGGCGTGGTCTGCGGGCAGGCGACCCCGCCGCACAGCGCGGGAACCACGACATAGAAATCATTGCCACTCGGCGAGACCGCGGCGCCATTGGTCACGCCGAGGACCAATGGCGCGTCGGGGATCTCTGCCCAGCCAAGCGAGGCGAGGCCGCCATTCAGGAGCTCGATCCCGATGTTGAGCCGCGCGCCGGTCTGGCTCGCCGCGATCTGTCCCGGGAATTGCTCCCCGCACGTCTCGATGTAGAACATGAACGTCTTGTTCGTGGCATTGTATTCGGCCAACCCACAGCCGCCGACATTGCGCATGACCACGATCGATCCATCGCCACTCCGCACGGGCACGCTGCCGTCGGCGCTCGAGTCATAGAGCTGGGCGATGCCGGTCGGAAGATCGTAGTCGCCGACGCCACCTCCATGCGAAGCAAGCTCCAGCAGGACTCTCCCGTCCATGGCGACCCGCGGGTACACGATGGTGTATGGGGCAAGGTTCGCCAGATGCACCGTGCTGGTCGCATGAGCAGCGCTTGTCAGATCGATGATGGCGAGATCATCAGTGCCCGCGATCGCCACGACCAGACTGTCGCCGCTCGGCACGAGGTCGAGCCCGGCCGCCTGGCCTGGAAGCGGAATGGGTGTCGCGTAGACCATGCCAGCGAGCGACAGCACGACAACACCAGCTTGTCCTTGCTCGACCAAATAGACGATATCGCGCTTCGCATCATAGACCATGTCCTGCACGCTGGACGCCAGCGCGACTGATCGCACGGGCCGGTCGAGATACTCCGCAATGCCGCCGATGGTGTAGCTGGTATCGGTCAGTGTCCCATCCTGCGACCGCGCGAACACATCGAGCGCTCCCGGACTCGCCCCGCCGGGAACCGCGAGGGGGAACGTGGTCACAACCGAGGTGCCACTCACTGGCACGGAGTCGCGGAGATTGGCCGGCGGTCCCAGCGCCCATCCCACCCACGCCACGCCCGCGTCGTCCTTCGCCGTCAGCACCAGTGTATCCACGGACCCGGCGATGAAGTCCAGCACACGATTGAACGGACTGGTCGTGAACACCGCCGGCATGGCCGGCGATCGGACGACGATCGAGAGCGAGCGAGTAGGCGAATGTGGCGTGATGCGGATGTCCGCGCTCGTCGAATCCTGGCGCCTCGGCATGAACACGGTGACCGTGAGCGTGCCCGCCGGCAAGTTCGCCGGCACGACGAACGTGCCGGTGAGTGGCTTTTGCGATGGGGGAACGGCGAGCGTATCCCACACCGTCGGTTTCGCGTCGAATCCGATGTGGAGGTAGACGGGATCGCCAGGCGAGTCGACGAACGAGAACGTGATCGAGTATCCGACCGAGTCGCCGGAGGCGGCTTCTTGCTTGTCGAGCGTGAGGTCGAGCCCAGGGTCCCGTAACTGCGGGGATACCGGTCCGTGGCTACACGCGGCGACTAGCGAGGCCGTGGCGAGCATCGCCACGCGGTGAGGCATGCCGTTCCCCGACTGACGTGCGTTTCGATTGCTTGAGCAGGACTTGTGGCGCGGGAGCGAAATACGCGTACATTGGCAGTGTCGCCACGCCGAGCGCGGCCGAGTCGACGCCGGCAGTCGCCAGGAGGTGACGCGGAGCGGTCACCTTGCCGCCGATGCGACGGCTCGGCAACGCGCGCTCGACGCGTTCCATCAGACCCTTGAGCACCGCGTCGGTCAAGTGACCGCCGTAGAAGATCGCCTCGGGGTCGATCAAGTATTCGACGGACAGCACGAGACCCGTCAGGTAATCGGCCGCGTCGTCCATCCATTTGACGAGTGTCGGATCGCCTGCCTCCAAAAGCCGATCGAGATCGGCGGGGCGCCGCACGGCTACGCCCGAATCGCGCATCATTCCGTACAGTCGCGGCAGATTAAAGTGCATACCGGTATGCATCGAATCCCCGGCCATCGACTCGGGAAAGTATCCAATCTCCCCGGCATTTCCCGTGAACCCTTCGTACGGCCGGCCGTTCATGACGAGCCCACCGCCTAGACCGGTGCCAAAGAAGAGATAGAAGAACGTGGTCAGCTGCTGCCCCGCTCCATACCAGTGCTCGCCGACCGCGGCCGCCGTCGCGTTGTTCTCCAAAAAGACAGGCAACCCGAGGCGCTCGCGAGCCCAACTGGCGAGGGGGATGTTGTGCCATCCAGGGAATGCGGTCGGGTTGATGACGTATTCGTCGCCGTTGTCCCCATGGTGCATGGGTCCCGGAACGCCAATGCCGACGCCCCAAATGGAGGCCGTCGACAACCGCTGTTTCTTGATGAGGGTCTCGACCATGTCGGCCATCAGGTCCAAGGCCCGCTCGGGGGTCGGGAGCTCCAATTCCACATGAGCTCGCTGTCTCACGTTGCCGGCGAGGTCGACGAGAACGCCTGTCAAATGGTCGCGGTTGAAGTCGAGCCCGACCGAGAAAGCGGCCTCTGGATTGATCGCCAACGAGGTCGACGGCGCCCCTCGTCCCTGCCTCCGCTGCTCGGCCTCCACGATGAGATCGAGCTCAAGTAACTCTTTGACCAGATTGGAGATAGTCTGTCCGGTCAGCGCCGTGTGCCGGGCGATGTCCGCCCGTGATATCGGCCCGAACTGCCGGATCACCTCGTGGACGATGCGCAGGTTGTACTGCTTCGTGTACACCAGGTTTGTGCCGGTCAGCATGGCGGGAAAATGGCTCGGGCGGATTATAAAATCAACTTGACGAAAAAAATATCAACTAATAGACTAGTCCCGCGATGCGAACCTGGATGCGCCACGTTGCGCTCCTCCTGATACTCGTTCCGGCTGCCGCTTTCTCAGGACAGCCGGCCCCCCACGATTTTGTTCGCGTCCGCGATGGCCAGTTCTTCATCGGCCACACGCCGTATCACTTCCTCGGCGTCAATCTCTGGTTCGGGATGAACCTCGGCGCCGCCGACCGGCCGCGTCTCCTGCGCGAGCTCGATCGCCTGCAGCAGCTCGGCGTCACCAACATTCGCCTGATGGCGTCGAGCGAAGGCCCGGAGACCGAACCGTTCCGGATCGTTCCCGCCGTTCAAGACGCGCCAGGTCAGTTCAACGAGACGCTGTTGCAGGGTCTCGATGTCATGCTGGCCGAGATGGCGAAGCGCAACATGCGCGGCGTCTTGGTACTGAACAATTTCTTCCAGTGGTCGGGCGGGATGGCCCAGTATGTGAATTGGGCGACCGGTGATCCGATCCCGTATCCCGAGCAGAACGGCCATACCTGGGATGAGTTCCAAAATTACTCGGCCCGATTCTACGCCACCGAAAAGGCCGAAGCGCAGTTCGAACGCTATGTCGCCACACTGATCGCCCGCCGAAATACCATCACGGGCGTCGCCTATCGCGACGACCCGACGATCATGGCGTGGCAGCTCTCGAATGAGCCGCGCGGCTTTGCCTACAGCGAGGCCTACGTCAGTTGGGTCAATCGCATCGGCGCCTTCGTCCGAAATCGAGCGCCCAATCAACTGATCTCGCTCGGTGGTGAAGGGAAGCTCGATCGCCACACTCCAGGGACCGGCACGCAGTTCGAACGCGTGAGCCGGTCCCCTTTTCTTGATTACCTCACGATCCATCTGTGGATCGAGAACTGGGGTTGGTACGACCCGTCACAGCCCGACGCGACGTGGGATCTGGCACTCGGTCGCTCGATGAGCTATCTCGCGGATCACCTGGCGATCGCCCAGGCACTCGGGAAACCACTGGTTCTCGAAGAATTCGGCGTCTCGCGCGACGGCCGCCAATACGATCCCGCGGCGCCGGTCACGCACCGTGATGCGTTCATGAGAACCGTGCTCGAGGCGCTCTACTATCTCGCCTCGGAGCCGACCGTGGTCGCCGGTGGCAACGTCTGGTCGTGGTCGGGCGAGGCCCGGCCGGTCTCTCCGGGGGGCCTCTGGCACCGTGGTGATCCGTTCACCGGCGATCCGCCGCACGAGCGGCAAGGCTGGTACTCCATCTACGCCACCGACACGAGCACCACCTCGATCATCCGGACCTACGCGCAGCGCATGGATGGGATCGCGAGGCTCCAGCTCTCTCGATTGATGACCGATGGGATGGTCATGCAGCGCGACGCCCGCGTGCCCGTGTGGGGTCGGGCGATGCCCGGCGACAATGTCGTCGTCACGTTCGACGGCCATTCGTACGCTGGTCGCGCTACCCCCTCTGGCGAGTGGCGCATTGAACTGCCGCCGATGACGGCGGGCGGCCCACACGAGATGACCGTGGCCGATGGCGCCGACCACATCACGATCCACGACATTCTGGTGGGCAATGTCTGGGTGTGCTCCGGCCAGTCGAACATGGAGTGGTCCGTGGTCGATGCCATCCATGGGGCCAGTGAAGTCGCCGCCGCTAACGACCCGGAGATTCGCCATTTCAAGGTCCCGAAGTCGTGGGCCGCGCATCCGGATTCGGACGTAGACGGTGGCCCGTGGGAGCGCGCGGACCCTGAGCACGTGGGCCACTTCACGGCCGTCGGCTACTTCTTCGCGCGTGCACTGCGCAAAACCGTCCATGTGCCGATCGGCTTGCTCAACACCTCGTGGGGCGGCAGTCGCATCGAACCGTGGATGAGCGCCGCGGCCTTGCACCTCAATGCCGCCGGGATCGCCGAGGTGCTGCGGCAGGATAGCCTGCACCAGACGCAGCTCCTGGACAGCCTCCGCGCTCACGTTGGCGATTTGCCGAGCTCCAATGTCGGCCTCGTCGACGGCAAAGCGGTGTGGGCCGATCCGGCGCTCAATGACTCCCGCTGGGCGATGATCGATGTGCCGAAGCTCTGGCCGCAAGCGGGATACGACGGGTTCGACGGTGTCGCGTGGTATCGGACGGCGTTTTCGCTTACCGCCGACGAGGTCGCGAGCGGGGTTCGCCTGTCACTCGGCGCGATCGACAACTCGGACATCACGTGGGTCAACGGGACCGAAGTCGGGCGCAAGGAGAACGCGTGGAATCTCCCTCGCGGCTACACCGTCCCGCCGGCGGCACTGCACGCCGGCCGCAACGTGCTCACGATCCGTGTGCAGAACTACAGCGGTGGCGGCGGAATATACGGGGACCCGTCGCAGTTGTTCGTTGACGTCGCGGGGGCGCACCGGCCCCTCGCGGGTTCGTGGCGTTTCAAGGTCGGCCAGTACATCGCGCGCGATGATACGCACAAGAACCAGGTGCCGACCCTGCTCTACAACAAGATGGTGTATCCGATCCTGCCGTTCCCGATCAAGGGCGTCCTCTGGTATCAAGGCGAAGCGAACGCGAATACCCCGAGTGACGCGCGGGCCTATCGCGCCTCGTTCGCCGACATGATCACGAGCTGGCGCCAGGAGTGGCATCAGCCGTCGTTCCCGTTCTTGTGGGTCCAGCTCGCGAATTTCATGGCGGCCGACTCTGCGCCATCGCCGGGCAACTGGGCGTTGCTCCGCGAGTCCCAGCATGCGGCGCTCTCGCTCCCGAACACCGGCGAAGCCGTGATCATCGACCTCGGCGACGCCAATGACATTCATCCGAGAGACAAGCAGGATGTCGGCGCGCGGCTGGCGCTGGCCGCGCGGCACGTGGCGTATGGGGAGAACGGCATCGTGTACTCCGGCCCGACGTTGCGCCGCTCACACCTGCAACACGGCCGGATGGTCCTCGAGTTCGATCACGTCGGTGGCGGGCTCGTCACCAAAGGCCAACTCAACGGCGTGAAAGGGTTCGCGATCGCCGGCGCGGACCAGCGCTTCGTGTGGGCCGACGCGGCCATCAAGGGTGACCACGTGATCGTGTGGAGCGATTCCGTGCGCGACCCGATTGCGGTGCGGTACGCCTGGGGCAACAACCCCGCGGCGGCAAACCTGTACAACCGGGACGGCCTACCGGCGGTCCCGTTCCGGACGGACCAGTGGTGAGACTCACAGGCATTCACTCTCTACCCCTCGGAGGCGTCACGCTATGAGGCATTGTCGTCATGTGTTGGTCGTAACCATGGGGGTCGGCATGCTGCTCGTGGCGGGGCGACTGCATGCCCAAGTCGCGGGCGACACCGTCAAAGGGCAGGTGCTGGATACCGCCCAGGCGGCCATCGCCAATGCTCGCATTACGCTCGTCGGCACCACGAAAGGCGCGGTGACGCGAACGGATGGCCGCTACGTCATTACCGGCGTCGCGCCGGGGCAATACACCGTTGCGGCGGCCCATCTCGGATTCCAACCGCAGCAGCACACGGTCACGGTCACCGCCGGCCAGACGGCGCTCGTGGACTTCGCGTTGCACCTCGCGGCATTCCGACTCCAGGAGCAGGTCGTCGTCGCCTACGGCACAGAGACGAAAGCCGATGTCACCGGGTCGGTGGCGACGATCACGGGGGACGAGGTGAACCAGTCGGCAACGGTGTCCGTGGAGCAGGGCCTCCAGGGCCGCATGGCCGGCGTTCAGGTCATTCAGAACGACGCCGCGCCGGGCGGAGGCATCAGCGTGCAGATCCGCGGCATGAGCACGCTGACGGGCGTCACCAGTCCGCTCTACGTCGTCGATGGCGTGATCTACGAGAACGTCATTGACGGACAAAAACCAGATCCTCTCGCAGAGCGGCAAGAGCACGAGCCTCGGGCTCACCGACCTGACCTCGACCAATCCACTGGCCGAGATTAATCCCGCCGACATCGAGTCGATCGATATCCTGAAGGACGCGTCGGCCACGGCGCTGTATGGCAGCCGCGCGACCAACGGTGTCGTCATCATCACGACGAAGCGTGGCCAGCATCTGCGCCAGGGCCACTGGACGTTGAACCTCCAGCAGGGATACGCGTCGAATATCAACCAGATCCAGGTGCTGAACGCGTTCCAGTACGCCACGTATGTGAACTCGGCCTACACGAACGCGAACAACGGCAGCACCGCGAACGATCCGTATGGCGGCGCCAACCACCCCGGGAGCTTCACGCCATCCCAGATCCAGTCGGCGGTCGGGCCCGGTATCAACTGGCAGAACCAGATCTTTCACACGGCGCCGGTCACGAACCTGCAGGGTGGATTCCTGGGCGGCGATGACCATACGAATTATTCGGTCGCGGGCAACTACCTGAAACAAAGCGGCTCGATCGTCGGCTCGGAGTACGACCGCTACGGGATCCGGGCGAACCTCGATCGCGATATCAACTCGCACATCAAGCTGTACTTCAGCTCCGAGTTCAATCGCACGAGCAACAACATCGTGTTCACGGCGACGCAGACGAGCGGGAACGCGGCCGGCGTCGTGCGCAGTGCGCTGCAGTATCCGCCGTTCCTGCCGATCGGCGATACGCTGACGCTGCGCTCGAATCCGCAATTCACGGATCCCGCCTTGTTCTCGTATTACGGCGCGAATCCGCTCGATTACACGGACGACGTGCCCGAGAATCAGCAGTACCTCCGGGGGATCGGGAACGCGCGCATGACGGCCGACCTGACGCACCATTTCTCGCTCGACGCGAGCGTCGGCGGCAATTTCGAGCAGCAGAACTACAGTCTCTATACGCCGAGTTACGTCCAGGAAGGCGGGAGCACGAGCGGCCTGGCGGTGCAGGCCTCGTCGCAGTTCAGCGACATCCAGACCGAGGACCTGCTCCGGTACGGCAACACCTTCGGCCCGCACCGGGTGGACTTCGTCGGTGGATACACGTACGAGGCCGACCGCAACACGTACGTCGCCACGACGGCGGCCGATTTCCCGAACGATTACCTCGGCGCGAACGCGCTCGCCAACGCGCTCCTCGTGTACCCCGTGAACAATGCGCTCCAGACGTGGTCGCTCCGGTCATGGCTCGGGCGCGTGAACTACTCCTACGCCGATCGCTACCTCGCGACGGCGTCCCTGCGGCAGGATTGCTCCTCGCTCTTCGCCGATAACAACAAGTGCGCCACCTTCCCAGCGTTCGCGTTGGCCTGGCGGCCGATCGAAGAGTCGTTCATGAAGAACCAGCAGATTTTCTCGGATCTCAAAGTCCGCGCGAGCTGGGGTCAGTCCGGGAATACGTCGATCGGACCCTATCAGTCGCTGGGGCAGATCACCACGCCGGGCAGCTATCAGACGCCGATCGGCAACACGATCGTATCAGACCTGTCGGTCTCACAGCTCGGGAACCCGAACCTCAAGTGGGAGACGACGTCGCAGCTGGATATCGGATTGGATTTTGGATTGTTCGATCAGCGGATGACGTTCAGCGGCGACTACTATAACAAGCGCACCGTCAATCTGCTCCAAGCGCTGGCGCTGCCCGACAATACGGGCTTCGGATCGATCTTCTTCAACTCCGGTATCATCACGAACAAGGGCATCGAGCTCTCCGCCGCGCTCAATGTGTTCCGGAATCAGCGTGTGGTGGGTCAGTCGTTCAGCTGGAATATCTCGGCCAACGCGTTCCACAACGCGAACAACGTCGTGAGCCTGGGTCCGATCGCCCAGGAGTTCCTGACCCGACTCGGCCCTGGCGCTGGCGCGACGTTCCAGCCGTTCATCGAGCAGCCGGGCCTCCCGCTCGGCACGATTTGGGGCTACGTCGCGGACGGCATCTTCAAGACGCAGGCCGAGGTGAACGCGTACGCAAACATCCAGCCCGGCGCGACGATTGGGAGCTATCGCTGGAAGCACTTCGGCTCGGCCACGACGCCGCTCAGCCCGAGCGATGAGCGGCCGCTCGGCGACGTCAACCCGGATTGGGTCTACGGGTTCACGAACCGCTTCAAGTTTGGCCGCGCGGATCTGAGCGTGCTGGTGAACATCTCGCGCGGCAACAGCATCATCAATCTCCAGCGGTACACGTACCTGCAGCTCCAAGGCACGTACAACGAGCCCCTCACGTACGTGCAGAACTCGTTCAATCCGGTCACGAATCCGAACGGCAAGTACGCGGAGATCAACGCGAACAACGGCGCGTTCCCATTCATGAACAGTCTGATGGTCGAGGATGGGTCGTATCTGCGGCTCAAGAACGTCCAGCTGGGCTACACGATCGATCTGCCTGGCGCGCGGGTCGCCCGGATCTACGTCTCGGGGATCAACCTGCTGACGTTCGACCAACTACTCCGGGTATGATCCGGAAGTCGGCGCGGTCGGCAACGGCGTGGGTGCCGATATCAATCACATGCCGGGTGTCGATCAAGGCAGCTATCCGGCGCAGCGTATCTTCTCGTTCGGCGTGAACACGTCATTCTGAGGACCATCATCCCATGAATCGCTTCGCACTCTGTGCCGTCGCTGCCCTGCTGGTGGGATGCGGAAATATGAAAGAGTCCCCCAACGGGTTTCTGACGCCCAATCAGTTTTTCCAGAACGACCAGGAAATTCACGCCGGATTGGCCGGCGCCTGGGAACCACTGATCGACTACAACCTGTACAAGCAGCCGTCCTGGATCGGCGAGTCGTTCGAGGATCCGTATCTCAATCCGGAGAACTGGCTCGGCGGGTCAGGGACGTACAACGGTGTCACCGAAGGCAACTGGTACACCGAGCGCCCATGGACGGGCGACTATCAGCTGATCTCGGGCGCCGACCAGGTCTTGGCCTCGATCCCGAAGTGCACCGGGTGCACCAAAGCGAACAGCAAGCTGTACGCGGGGCAGGCGTATTTCCTGCGCGCCTGGGCGTATTTTGATCTCGCGATGCGCTTTGGACCCGCGGTGATCCGGAACACGCCGTATACCTTCACTCCCACGGGCGGCGCGGTCACGCGCTCACCGCTGCCGGTCGTGTATCAGCAGATCTCAGCCGACCTGCATCAGGCGATCGACTCGCTTCCGACCTCGAACTATTCGGAGTCGATCGGCGGGAGCCGGCCGAGCGCGATCAGCGCCTGGGGCCTCCTCGCGAAAGTGTACCTATTCGAGGCGGGTCACCAGTTCGATGACGAGAACGCGGCGGACACGACCGGTTACCACCCGAACGCGACCTACATGGATTCGGCGGCCTACGCCGCGCAGCAGGTGATCTCGAGCGGTGTCCCGTCGCTGGAGCCGAACTATCAGACCCTGTTCGACCCGGTCGCGCAGAAATCGAGCTCGGAGATTCTCTGGACCGTCGATTTGAGCAATGCCGCAAGCGGCAGCGGATCAGAGATCAGCGACTTTTTCACGCCGCAAGATTGGCAGCTGGGCGGCGGATTCGGCCAGGGATTCATCGGGGTGCGGCGAGATTTCTATAACACGTTCGAGCCCGGCGATCTCCGCGTGGCACCGAACAAGGGCATCTTCATTCACTGGATCCAGAATGACACCAAGGGTGCCACGTCGCCGCAGGGGATTCTCCTCGACTCACTCGCGGCGTACGAGGCGGCACGCGGCGCCGTCAAGGACTCGATCTATAATTACGGTGCATATCACCAGAACTGTCGCGACTTCGGCGCGAACGGGCATCGGATGACGTTCGCCGACGGCTCGACGGACTCGATCTACGCGTCGCCCGAGATCTTCAGCACGAAATACGTGGACCAGAATGCGACATCGAAACTCAACAATGGCAACGATATCCACCTCGTGCGGTACGCCGAAGTCCTCTTGATCTACGCCGAGGCGGAGAATGAGGTCGCGGGGCCGACGGGCGCTGCCTTCACCGCGTTGAACCAGGTGCGCGCGCGGGCGGGCTTGCCGCCATCAACCGCGTCTGGCCAAGCGGCATTTCGTCAGGCGGTGTGGAATGAACGAGCGCACGAACTGTTCGCGGAAGGCATGACGAAGTTCGATCTCATCCGGCAGAATCGCTGGATCCAAACGATCAATGCGCCGTCCACGCTTTACCCGGCGGATGGGGCCTGCGCCAGCGAACTGCTGATCAACCAACTCACGCCGCTGCCGCAGTCTGAGCTGAGCGGGAATCCGCTGGCGAAGCAGAACCCGGGTTGGTGACCCAAGTAGGATATGACACTCCGGCTCCTCGATGTCCTGATTATCGCGGCCTATGTGGTCACGACGGTCATCATCGGCTTCTGGATCTCGAAGAAGGCATCGAGGAGCCTCCGGAGTTACTTCCTGGGTGGCAACCGCATTCCGTGGTACGTGCTCGGCGTGTCCAATGCGTCGGGCATGTTCGACATCAGCGGGACCATGTGGTTGGTGTCGCTGCTGTTCGTCTACGGGCTCAAGAGCATTCTGGATCCCGTGGCTCTGGCCGGTCTTCAATCAGATCGTGCTGATGGTCTTCCTGTCGACGTGGCTGCGCCGGTCCGGCGTCATGACCGGCGCGGAGTGGATCCGGTTTCGGTTCGGCGATGGACGCGGGGCGCAACTGGCCCATCTGATCGTGGTCGTCTTCGCCCTGTTGAACGTCGTGGGCTTTCTCGCCTACGCGTATATCGGCATCGGAAAGTTCGCCTCGACGTTCCTGCCCTGGCAGCTGTCCGCCGACCCTGGGACGAACGTGAAGCTCTGGGGCTGTCTGATTATCGCCATTACGACACTCTATGTCGTTAAGGGTGGGATGTTCAGCGTCGTATCGACCGAGTTATTGCAGTTTGCGCTGTTGACCGTCGCGAGCATCGCCGTCGGCGTCCTGGTCATGCACCAGGTCTCACCGGCCATGCTCGACCCGGTGATCCCGCAGGGTTGGCGCAATCCGTTCTTCGGGTGGCACCTGCATCTCGATTGGTCGCATATCATGCCGGCGGTCGACCAGCGGATCGCCTCCGATGGGTGGTCGTTCTTCGGCGCCTTCTTCGCGATGATGCTGTTCAAGGGTCTCTTGCAAGCCGGCGCGGGCCCGGCGCCGAACTACGATATGCAACGGGTTCTGTCGACGCGGAGTCCCAGTGAAGCCGCGAAGATGAACGGCTTCGTCAACGTCGTCCTCATTGTCCCACGGTACATGCTGGTGACTGGTCTGACGGTGCTGGCCCTCGTCTACTTCAATCACCAGCTCAACGCCATGGGGACGCACGTCGATTTCGAGCTGGTCCTCCCGCTCGCGATGCGCAGTTTCATACCGACCGGTCTCCTCGGACTCCTGATCGCAGCACTCCTCGCCGCATTCATGTCGAACTACGCCGCCACGGTGAACGCCGCGCCAGCGTACCTCGTCAATGATATCTACAAACGTTATATCAACCCGCGCGCCGACCAGCGCACGCTCGTGCGCATGAGCTACGCGACGTCGATTCTCGTCGTGATCATCGGCACCGCGACGGGCCTCTTCGTGGCGTCGCTCAATGGCATTGTCCAGTGGATCGTCTCGGCGCTCTACGGCGGCTACACCGCATCGAACCTGTTGAAATGGTACTGGTGGCGCTTCAATAGCTACGGCTACTTCTGGGGCATGCTCGCCGGCATCGTCGCCGCAATGCTCGGCGCCTTGGTGCCGAACCTCGCCCCGATCTACATCTTCCCGGCGATCCTCGCGTTGTCCCTCATCGGCGCGATCGCCGGGACGCTCTTGACGCCACCGGACGAGCCTCACGTGCTCGACCGCTTCTATTTGAGGGTCCGCCCCTGGGGGTTCTGGGGTCCCGTGCACGACCGCGTAGCGCTCACCCACCCGGGCCTGGTCGCGAATCAGAATTTTCGCCGCGACATGTTCAACGTCGTCGTCGGCATCGTCTGGCAGACCGCCCTGACGGCGACTGGCATCTTGCTCGTGCTCCGCGACTGGCGCGCGCTCGCCATCAGCGTGTCGCTGGTCGTCGTGAGCGCCGTCATCCTCAAGTTCACGTGGTACAATCGAATCGAAGATTACCCGGCTGACCCGTCGCCGATCGTTGTCGACGAGCCGGAGATCGCTTTGGTGAGCCCTTGATGTCAATGTCCGCTTTTGACGCTCGTGTCCGCGCGCTGGTCGGCGCCTACGAAGCCCTCGTCACCCGGCCGAACCAACGCGTGGCCGGCGGGAGCGGCATTATCGACCGCTACCGTCACCCCGCGCTCACGGCCGCGCATACGCCGGTCTTCTGGCGCTACGATCTCACGGAGTCGACGAACCCGGATTTGCTCGAGCGCTTGGGGGTCAATGCGGTGTTAAACCCCGGTGCGATCAAGCACGCCGGCCGCTATCTCATGGTGCCGCGGGTGGAGGGCGTCGACCGCAAATCGTTCTTCGCCGTCGCCGAGAGCCCGAATGGCATCGACCAGTGGCGTTTCTGGGATTATCCCATTCGCCTGCCCGAGACGGACCAGCCGGAACGTCAACGTCTACGACATGCGGCTCACGAGCCATGAAGACGGGTGGATCTACGGTGTCTTCTGCACCGAGCGCAAGGACCTGTGTGCGCCCACCGACCCATCGGCCGCCATCGCGCAAGCTGGTATCGCGCGGACGCGCGACCTGCTCACCTGGGAGCGGCTGGATGACCTCCGCACGCGGTCGCGCCAGCAGCGCAACGTGGTACTTCATCCGGAGCTCGTCGACGGCAAGTACGCGTTCTACACGCGACCGCAAGATGGCTTTATCGACACAGGCTCCGGCGGAGGCATTGGCTGGGGCCTAGCCGATGACATAGAGCACGCTATTATCGCCGACGAGCGCATTGTCGATCCGCGCCTGTATCACACGGTCAAAGAGATCAAGAACGGCCAGGGCCCGCCGCCGATCAAGACGAAAGAGGGTTGGCTCCACCTCGCCCACGGTGTGCGGAACACCGCCGCCGGACTCCGCTACGTGCTCTACCTGTTCATGACGGACCTCGCCGAGCCGTGGCGCGTCATCCATGCGCCGGGCGGATACCTGATCGCGCCGGAGGGCGACGAGCGCGTCGGCGACGTCTCGAACGTCGTGTTCGCGAGCGGTTGGATCGCCGATGACGATGGGACGGTGTTCATCTATTATGCGTCCTCCGACACGCGCATTCACGTGGCGACGTCCAACGTCGCCCGGCTGGTCGACCACGCGATGCACGCTCCGCCGGACCCGCTCCGGTCCGCCGCGAGCGTCGAACAGCGCTACGATCTGATTCGCCGGAACCTCGGCGCATGAGCGCGCGGCCGCAGCTCAACGCGCTCCGGGCAGAGCTCGAGCACGAGCTGACGCACGGCATTCTGCCGTACTGGATGGGTCGGGCCGTGGATCAGGCGCATGGCGGGTTCGTCGGGGCCATCACCGAGGACGACCGTCCGGAGCCGGACGCGGCGAAGGGCGCCATATTGAACGCGCGGATTCTCTGGACGTTCGCCGCCGCCTATCGCGTGCTGGCCGACCCGGCGTATCGGGCGATGGCCGAGCGCGCGGTGTCGTATCTCCGGACGCACCTGATCGATCCGACCCACGGCGGCGTCTACTGGACGGTCGACGCCTCGGGCGCACCGCTCGACGACCGGAAGCACGTCTACGCCCAGGCGTTCGCCATCTACGCGCTGTCCGAGCACTACCGCGCGACGGCCGACGGCGACAGCCGCCAGCAGGCGATCCGATTGTTCGAGCTCATCGAGCGGCACGCACACGACGCGCAGTACGGCGGATACGAGGAGGCCTTCTCCCGAGACTGGGTGCGGCTCTCCGATGTCCGGCTCAGCGCGGAAGATCGGGACGAGCGCAAGAGCATGAATACGCACCTGCATCTGCTCGAGGCGTACACGAATCTCTATCGCGTGTGGCCCGATGCGCTGCTCTGGAAGCGCATCGAGGAAATCGTGCGGTTGTTTCTCGACCACATTGTGAGCGCCAAGACCGGACATCTGGGTCTCTTCTTCGATGGCGACTGGAAGCCGAAGTCGGCCGTCGTCTCGTTTGGGCACGATATCGAAGCCAGTTGGCTTCTGCTGGAGGCGGCCGAACGTCATCGGCGACGACCGGCTGCGCGGGGCGGTTCAGCACGCGGCCACCCGCGTCGCGCGAGCCGTGCTCGACGAAGGCGTCGACGGGAGCGGCGGCATCTTCTACGAGCGGTCGTCTGACGGGACGATCGATACCGACAAAGAGTGGTGGCCACAGGCAGAGGCCATCGTCGGGTTTGTGAATGCCTACCAGGAGACCGGCCGCGGGGCGTTCCTCCGTGCTGCCTGGGAAACGTGGCTCTTCACCAAAACTCACATCGTCGACCACCAGCACGGCGAGTGGCGCCGCCGGGTGACCCGCGACGGGGCTCCGCTACCCGGTATGGAGAAGGCTGGGCTCTGGAAATGCTCGTATCACAACGCGCGGGCGTGCTTGGAAATCATGTCCCGCGCTGGAGCGGCCGCCGAGCGAGTCGCGGGATGAGGTTGTCTCGCCTCGCGTGGGCCGCTGTCGTAGCGGTCCCGGCCTGCCACTATGCGGCGGTGTCGCCGGCGATTGCGCCGATGCCAGCGCCCATTGATCGCCGTGCGACACCCGAGACGCGTGCCCTGTTCGCGAATCTGCGACGTCTCGAAGGCCAAGCCGTACTGTTTGGCCATCAGAACCCGAGGGACCCCGAGCTCGTAGGCGTCTACCCGGCAGTCTACGGCTGGGAAGTCGCCGCCCTCTGGTGGCACCCGGAGGGCACGGACTCCCTGCGCCAGCGAATCATCGCCAACTATAGAAGTGGCGGTGTCATCACGATGTCGTGGCACATGAACAACCTGGCCACGCACAAGAACTTCTACGACACGACGGTCGTCACGCCGCAGCTGCTCCCAGGCGGCTCGCTCAATGCCGCCTATCGAGGTTGGCTGGACACCGCCGCCGCATTCTTCCAAAGCCTACGCTCGGGCGACACGCTGATCCCCGTCGTATTCCGCCCGTTCCACGAGATGACGGGCGGCTGGTTCTGGTGGGGCCGCCGCCACACGACGCCGGCCCAACTCGTGGCCCTCTGGCGTTTCACAGTCGAGTATCTCCGCGACGTCAAGGGCGTTCACAACCTGCTCTACGCCTACTCGACAGAACGTCTTCGACTCCCCGTCCGACTATCTGTTGCAATGGCCCGGCGACGCCTACGTCAACGTCCTTGGCTTCGACGACTACCACAGCGTAAAATCCCCCGACACCCGCGACGTATTCGTGCGCCGCCTGCACGATGTCGTCACCATGGCGGATGCCCGCCACAAGATCCCGGCGCTGACGGAGACTGGCGTCGACAGCGTACCGGACCCGAACTGGTGGACGGGCACGCTCCTCAGCGCGATCACGAGCGACTCGATCACTCGTCGCATCGCGTGGCTCCTGGTATGGTCGAACGCTCCGCGGTATTTCTATACTCCGCGGGCCGGCAATGCAAGCGCCGCCGATTTTGTTCGCTTTTATCAAAATCCGCTGATCCGCTTCCAAGACAACCTGCCTGACCTCTATCACCTCGGCTCTCGCCCCTCCGACCGCGACGCGACACCAGAGACGCGGGCGTTGTTCGCCGGACTCAAACGAGTCGAAGGGACCAAGATCTTGCTAGGCCATCATGATGACCTGGCCTATGGCGTAACGTGGAAGAACGAACCGGGCCGGTCAGATGTGAAGGACGTATCGGGTGCGTACCCCGCCCTCGTCGAGTGGGAATGCGGCAACCTCGAGAAGGGCATGCCCGCCGACCTCGACGGCGTGACGTTCGACCAGATCCGCCAGTTCGCTCTCGAGGGTTACGGGCGAGGCGAAGTCGTGGCACTCAGCTGGCACATGAGCAACCCGGTGACGGGCGGCAACGCTTGGGATACCACGAGCGCGGCATCAGCCGTGCTCCCGGGCGGCGAGCGGCACGAGGCGTATTCCCAATGGCTCGACCGATTCGCCGAGTATCTCGGGACGTTCCAACGAGATGGTCGGCCGATCCCGATCATCTTTCGCCCGTTCCACGAGATGACGGGCGGTTGGTTCTGGTGGGGCCGTCGCCACACGACGCCGGCGGAGTACATCGCGTTGTACCGGTTCACCGTCTCGTACCTGCGCGACACGAAGCACGTCCATAACCTGTTGTACGCCTACACCCCCGACGTCTTCGAGTCCACGAGCGACTATCTGCTGCAATACCCGGGCGATGCCTACGTCGACATCATGGGCTACGACGACTACAAGAGCATCAAATCGCCATACACACGACCATACTTCGTCCAGCAATTGCACGAGCTGGTCGAGCTCGCCGATGCCCGCGGCAAGGTCCCCGCGCTGACCGAGACCGGCGTCCTCGGCATGCCGGATTCGACCTGGTTCACCGGCACGCTCTTGGCGGGGATCAAGAGCGACGCCGAAACGCGCCGGATCGCGTACGTGTCGCTCTGGCGGAATGCCCGACCCGATCATTTCTTCGGGCCTTGGCCCGGGAGCGCGAGTGCGCGAGACTTCGTGCGCTTCCGGCACGATCCCCTGATGGCCTTCGAGGGTGACGTGCCCGATCTCTATCGCGCCCCGTGAGGCGTTTAACCCTAGCCGCTCTGCTCGCTCCTCTCTCGCTCCCTGCGCAGGTCGACGCCACCCTCGGTCGCATGACGCTCGAGGAGAAGATCGGCCAGATGACGCAGCTCACGATCGGTGCGCTGCCGGACTCCGCGCATCTCCGCCAAGCGATCGTTGACCGCCACGTCGGTTCGATTCTCAACGTCGTCGACACCGCACTATCGCTCGATGGCTGGCACGCGCTGATCCGCCAGATCCAGGACATCGCCACGAACGAAACGCGTCTCGGCGTGCCGATCCTGTACGGCATCGATTTCGTGCACGGCGCGAACTACACGCACGGTGGCACGATCTTCCCGCACAACATCGGCATGGCGGCGACCTTCGACCCGGATCTCGTTCGCCAGGTCGGCGAGGTCACCGCGCGCGAGGCGCTCGCATCGGGTCTGCCATGGAACTTCGCGCCGGTGCTCGATGTCGGACGCCAGCCGCTCTGGCCGCGATTCTACGAAACATTCGGCGAGGATCCATACCTTGCCGCGACACTCGGCGCCGCGGCCGTCACCGGTATGCAATCGTCCGGGCGCGTCGCGGCGACCATGAAGCACTATCTCGGGTACAGCGGCCCTCGCACCGGCTACGATCGCACGCCGGCGGCGCTTACCGAACGCGATGTCCGCGAACACTACCTCCCTTCATTCCGGGCCGCGGTCGCCGCAGGCGCGGACGCGGTCATGCTCAACTCAGGCGACATCGACGGCATGCCCGTGCACGCGAGCCGGCATTGGGTCACGGATGTCCTGCGAGGCGAGCTCGGATTCCAGGGCGTCGTCGTCACCGATTATGCGGAACGTCACGTTCCTGCACACTCGCCATCACGTTGCCCCGACCATGCGCGATGCCGTCCGTCTGGCGATCAACGCCGGCATCGACATGTGTATGACGCCGGACAACTACGACTTCGCCGATGAGCTCCTGGCGCTGGTGCGCGACGGCACCATCCCCGAGCGCCGCATCGACGAATCCGTCCGTCGCATTCTCACGCTGAAATCAAAACTCGGCCTACTGACTCACCCATACCCTGCCGAGTCGGATCGCGCCGATTTCGCCACGGCCGCTTCGCGAGCAGTCGCCGAGCGCGCAGCGCGCGCGTCCATCACATTGCTCAAGAACGACGCCAACGTGCTGCCCTTGAAGAAGGGCGCCAAAGTCCTAGTCACCGGCCCGGGCGCCACGTCGCTGACGATGCTGAACGGCGGCTGGACGTATACCTGGCAGGGCACGAACGCGTCGCTCTTCCCGCCAGGCGTTCCGCGCCTCCTCGATGAGCTCCGCAAGCACGCCGACGTGCACTACGCCGAAAGCGCGGCCGAGGCGGCGTCGGCCGCCCGCCAGTCGAATGTGGCAATCGTTGTCCTCGGCGAAGACGCATACGCCGAGTGGATCGGCGATATCGACGACCTGACGCTGAGCGAGTCCCAGCTCCGACTCGCCGCCGTGGTCGAAGCGACCGGAACACCCACGATCCTCGTGCTCCTCGAGGGCCGGCCGCGTATCATCCGGGATGTGGCCGATAGCGCACGGGGTATCGTGATGGCCTACTGGCCCGGCATGGAGGGCGCGGGCGCGATCGCCGATGTGTTGTTCGGCGACGTGAACCCAAGCGGCCGCCTGCCGTTCACCTATCCGCGCTATCCAAACGCGCTCGTGCTCGATGACCATCGGTTCACCGAAACGCTCGACCGGGGGTTCGACCGGAATCCGACCGCGTATACCCCCCAGTTCGCGTTCGGCACGGGCCTCTCGTACACGACGTTCGCGTACAGCGACCTCCACGTCGATCATCTGAAGGTCCGAGTCACGGTAACGAACACGGGAACGCGCGCCGGTCGCGATGTCGTGTTGTTGTTCACACACCAACACTACGCCACGCTCGCCCCGGCGATGCGCCGACTGGCGCGATTCGAGGGCGTGAGTCTCGCGGCCGGGGCGCAGCACGTGGTGACGTTCGCGTTAACCAAAGATGATCTCGCCTACGTTGGCCAGGATGGCCGACCCGTATTCGAGCCTGGCCAGTTCAATGTGATAGTCGGCGATCTCACCCGCACATTCACGGTCGACCCATGAGAAAGCTCGTTTTCTTGCTGTGGGCCACCACGCTCCAGGCCCAAAAGACCGAGCGCTTGGCGCTGACGCCCCCGATGGGGTGGAACAGCTGGAACGGGTTCCACTGCAACGTGACTGAGGGGCTGATTCGCGAAACGGCCAATGCGATGGTCACGAGCGGCATGCGTGACGCTGGCTACCAGTACGTGAACATCGACGACTGCTGGCACGGCGCGCGCGATAGCCTGGGATTTATTCATCCGGATTCGGCTCGCTTTCCGACGGGCATGAAAGCGTTGGCCGACTATGTCCACGCCAAAGGTCTCAAGCTCGGGATCTACTCCGACGCCGGCTCGAAAACCTGCGGCGGGCGGCCTGGCAGTCGTGGCTACGAAAACCAGGACGCCCTGACGTACGCCCATTGGGGAGTCGACTATCTCAAGTACGACTGGTGCAACACGGATTCACTCAATGCGGTCGGCGCCTATCTCACCATGCACAATGCCCTCGCCCGCACGGGTCGTCCGATCGTATTCAGCATCTGCGAATGGGGAAGCAACAAGCCATGGTTATGGGCGAGCGCAGTCGGCAATCTCTGGCGAACGACCAGCGACATCCATGCCTGCTTCGACTGCCTCTTGGATCATGACCGGTGGATCCAGTGGGGCGTCGTACCGATCCTCGAGCGACAGCCCGCGCTGCGCGCCTACGCCGGACCTGGCCATTGGAACGATCCCGACATGCTGGAAGTCGGGAACGGCATGTCGGTCAGCGAGGACCGCGCGCATTTCACCATGTGGGCTATGGTCGCCGCGCCGCTGATCGCCGGCAACGACATTCGCTCAATGTCGCACGAGACCGCGGCCACGCTCACCAATCGCGCGGTGATTGCCGTCGACCAAGATTCCCTCGGCATCGAGGGCTTTCGCTACTCGCTCGCCGATAGCGTCGAGGTCTGGTTCAAGCCTTTGGCGCACGATGCGTGGGCTATGGCGTTCTTGAATCGCGCCCGCTCGCCCCGCAGCGCGACATTCGATTGGCGCCGGGAGTCGGTCGCCGACACGGTATTCAACCGCAAGCTCGAAGGCACGTACCACATTCGCGACCTCTGGGCCGGCGCCGATCGCGGGACCACGGGCCAGCCGCTCAGCGTGAGCGTGCCGCCGCACGATGTCGTGCTCGTGCGGCTCGCGCGATGATCTACCGTCGTTCCGGTCGCAGCGGACTCGATCTCCCCGCGCTCTCGCTCGGCCTGTGGCACAATTTCGGCAGCGTCGACCCATACGACGTGGCCCGCGCGATGGTCCTGCACGCGTTCGACATAGGCATTACGCATTTCGACCTCGCGAATAACTACGGTCCGGCGCCAGGCTCGGCCGAGATGACGTTCGGCCGGATTCTGCGAGAGGATCTGTTGGGCCACCGCGACGAGATGATCATCTCGACGAAGGCCGGATATGGGATGTGGGCAGGCCCCTATGGCGACGGCGGCTCCCGCAAGTATCTGCTCGCGAGTCTCGACCAGAGTCTCCGCCGGATGGGGCTCGAGTACGTCGATCTCTTCTACTCGCATCGTCCGGACCCGAGGACGCCAGTCGAAGAGACGATGCTGGCGCTCGACCAGGTGGTCCGCCAGGGCAAGGCGCTCTACGTCGGTATCTCGAACTACGACCCGGCCCAAACCCAATCCGCCGCGGCTGTCCTCCGCTCGTTGCGCACGCCGTTCGTGATCCACCAGCCGCGCTACAGCATGTTCGACCGACGCATCGAGAATGGCCTTCTCAATGTTCTGGCCGATCTGGGCCTGGGCTGCATCGTGTTTTCGCCGCTCGCGCAGGGGCTATTGACCGATCGGTATCTGCGAGACATTCCATCTGATTCCAGGGCAGGGAAGCCCCACGGTTTCCTCAAGCCGGAATCGATCACCGACGCCCGCCGCGCCCAGATCGTGAAACTCAACGCGATCGCCACCGCCCGCGGCCAAAGTCTCGCTCAGATGGCGATCGCCTGGGTGCTCCGCCACCCGACGGTGACCTCGGCCCTCATCGGCGCGAGCCGCGTATCACAGATCGACAACTCGGTCGCCGCGCTCGACCGATTGGCATTCTCGGACGACGAGTTGCGCGCGATCGATCAGGCCTTGGCCTGAGGCGCCATCGCGCTGAAGTCCGTGTCGCCGAGACCCGTCAATTCGGTGAACGTGCGCCACGCGTCCGGCTCCACGCCACCGCTCGCGAGTTGCTCGATGGCCAGGAATGGAGCAATCGACACACCGTCCTTGTGTAAGCCGATCGGCCGACCGAGCATCGCCGAGAGCGTCCAGCCGTTCGCGTAGAGCGCGATGACGATCGGAGCCCCCAGCGTCGCGGCGAGCTGACGCGCGCGCTCTTCTTTGTTCGGGGTCCGAATGCCCATGTTGACCGCGAGCCCTTCGAAGTCGAACGTGGGGTTGCCGAGCGCGGCGAGCGTCAGTCCGCGTAACCGTGGCATTTTCGCCCGGGCCACGCGCCGCCAGCGCGGAATCCAGACGCGCTCGCCGACGCTGGTCCACGCGATCGCTTGCAGTTTGTTGGCGCGGTCCTTCGGCGCGAGCGTCTTGGTGAGCGCGGCCTCGAGGCTCTCAATGTCGTCCAGCAGCGACAGCGCGGGCGCGCGATCCGATTCAGCGCCCGCGGGTAGCGGAGAAGGGAGCTCGCCGAGCGAAGCGAGTGCCGCGAGACGCTCGCGAAGCGCGGGATGCGTGTTGTAGGTCCCGGCGCTCCCGTGCTCGAGCTCCTCGGCCAGCAGCTGCAACGTCTGCCGGGCGATCACGGGCTGCGCCAGGAAATCGCGAAACCCCGCGACCACCGGCGGCCGAAATCCTTCCGCCAGCGCCGGGTCGTACTCCGTTTGCCAGAAGCTGTTGAACGCCGGTGCAGTTCGCTTGATGGTCCTGAGCCCGCTGCTGACGGTGTCGACCCCGACAAGGCGGGCGGCCAGCGCGTCCGCGGCGTATTCCTGCCGTCGCGAGATCGACAGCGTCACCTTCAGGAAGGTCTTGCCGTACACCGTGAATGGCGTCCGTATCAGCTTATGATAGCCCGACAGTTGGTCGAGGGTCCGCTCGATCGCGCCACGCGTCTGATAGATCCACGGACCGAGCGCGGTATCGCCACCGTGATAGTGTCCGAACTCGTGCGCGAGAACGCCGCGCATCTCGCCGACATCGAGCGTCTCGAGGAGCGGCAGCCCAATGGCCATGACGCGCCGGCCGCCGATGCCCATGACCCCGCCCCGTTGCGCGACCCAGGCATTGAGATCGCCGATGAGATACACGGACTTGGGTCTCGCCTGACCCGTGGCGGTCGCGAGGGCATCGAGCACCGCGAACAGGCGCGGTTGCTTGGCCGGGAGCAGTTCGACGCCGGGTGGCTTGAACTTGTCGATGCGCGGCGCGACGCCGACGAGGATGCCGATGGCGGCGCCAATGGACGCGAGTCCGATCCGGAGATCCACTCGATCGATATAGTGGTACTCGAGGTATGGGACGGAGAGCAGTCCCACGACCAGTGCGGCGGCCAACACGTAGAAGCCGACCATGAGCGCGACCGCGAGCGCTGCCCGTGCGGCGAGCGATGGTGCTGGCATGGCTAGAACACGAGATTCCGGATGATGCGCCACGCACCGTCCGACTCTTTGCGCCAGACGGTGAGGTACGGCCCGCGCGAGCTGTGGATGGCGCCGGCCGTGTCGGTGAACGTCATGCCGCCGTGACCCCACTCATAGACAAGCGTGTCGTTCACCGCCTGCACGCCCTCGCGCACGATGGCCCCAGCGTGGATGCTTGCAATCGAGCCCAATCGGCGCCGGTACAAGGCCGCAATGCTGTCGCGGCTGCGAATGACCACGCCGGCCGCCGTCACGAACATCCCGTCGCGATCGTAGGGCGCGACGATGCGCTCCACGTCGCGCGACTGCATGGCGCCGAGCCAGTCGGAGTCCGCGCGATCGATCGTCGACAACGCCGCGGCGCTCTGCGCGCGCACCGCCACCGGCGCCAGCGCGGCGAGGCCCAGCAAGGCGACGCAGAGTCTCATCGGAGATCAGCTGAGCGCTTCGAGCAGCCGTTCAACGTCCGCCATATCGTTGTAGACCGACGGCGCGATGCGCATCCAATAGTCGGCGACCCGAACACTCACGCGCGCGGCCTGCAGCTTCTTGGTGATGCCCGCCCCGTCCTTGTGCGCAAACGTCACGATCGGCGACGTGCTGTCGATGGGCGTTTGCGGCGTGAACCCGAGTCGCGGCATCTCGGTCTGCAGACGTTGGAGCAGCGGCTGTCGATGCGCCCGGATCGCGTCCACGCCGAGCGATTGGATATAGGGGAGCGAGACCGCCAGCGCCGCGCGCGCGCCATAGGCCAAGGTGCCGAGGTGCGTGTAGCTGTTGGTGTCCGGGCCGAGGGTGTACGTCAACGGCGTCGCCGACTGCGGATCGAGCGGCGAGAGATGGATCTCGGCGTCCGGCGCCGACTCGTAGCTCGCATGCAGTCGGGGGAAGACGGTGCCGAGGAGATCCTCGCGCACGTACATGAAGGCGAGGCCGAAGTCACCCATGAGCCACTTGTAGGTAGCCGCTGCCGCGAAGTCGACGCCGGTCGCGTGAATGTCGAGTGGGATCGCGCCGGCGCCCTGGATGAGATCCGCGTAGACATACGCGCCGTGGGCATGCGCGAGGTCGGCCACGGCCTTCAAGTCGTGCTGGAAGCCGTTGTACATCGAGACGAAGGACACTTCGATGAGCCGCGTGTTCGTATCGACGACCCGCTCCATGTCGCGCATATCGATCCGCCCCTCGCGGGGCGTCACGATGCGCAGATCGAGCCCGCGCTTTCGCAATTCGAGGAGATGCACGAGCGCGCCATCGAAATGCAGCCCATCGGTCACCACGTTGCCTGGCCCTTTCCCAATCCCCAGCGCCTCGACGACCAAATTCTCGCCGGTGCTCGTATTCGGGATATAGCCGATCTCGGACGGCTTCGCGTTGATCAGTGCCGCAAACGCGGCGACCGGATCGACGGGACGCGCGGGCGCATCCGCGAAACCCACCATCGAACGATGATCGAGGAATGCCCGGTACGCGTCGGCCGCGGCGACGGGCATCGGATGCGTGTACGCCCCGTTGATATACGTCCATCCGTCCGCAAACCGAAAATCCGCCTTGCGCGGAAACCCCGGCGCGGGAAAATCGAAGCGACCCCGCGCCGCGCCGGCGACAATGCCACCGAGGCTCATGAGCATATCGCGCCGGTTGAGCGTCATGCGTCGGCCAGCACGTCGCGAAAAACCGGCCGATCGACGTTGCCACCGCTCAAGAATACCGCCACCCGCTTGCCGGCCACCCGCGGGCGATCGCTCAGCACGGCGGCGAGTCCGACGGCGCCAGCGCCCTCGGCCACATTGTGGGTGTCCGTGAAGTACGCGCGCATCGCCGAGCGAATCGCGTCCTCGGATACCGTCACCACGCGAGCGACGCCACGGCGAATGATCTCGACGGCTTCACTCACCGGAGCGCGGACCGCCACGCCGTCCGCGATCGTATCGCCCGGGGGCGACGGAATCGCATGACCCGCCTCGAATGAGCGTGCATAGGCCGGCAAGCGATCACTGACGACGCCGACGATCTCAGTCCGAAGACCCAGTGCATCCCGGGCCGCGACCGCGCCGCAGATACACGAACCCTGGCCGATCGCAACGTAGAGCACGTCGAGGTCGGGCACCGCGCGAAACAGCTCGAGGCTCGCCAATGCCACCCCGCGCACCAGCGACGGATGAAAGCTCCGCGTCATGTGCAATCCACGCTCCGCGGCTACCTGCTCGGCGTGCGCGACGGCTTCCTCGAAATGATCGCCGCACTCGATGAGCTCCGCGCCGAGCGCGCGCGTGGCCGCATTCTTCTCGCGGCTGTTGCCGTGCGGCACGACGATCGATATCGGGATGCCGACCTTGCGCGCGGCGAACGCCATGCTCTGGCCGAAATTGCCCCTCGTCGCGGCAATCAGGCCTGGCGGACGTGGCGATAAGCTCGCGACGTACACCAAGGCGCCGCGAATCTTGAATGACCCGACGGGCGTGTGATTCTCATGCTTGACCCACAAATCGCAGCCCGCGCGCGCTGAGAGCAGCGGCCAAGCGATTTGCGGAGTTGGCGGCAGCGTCGCGTGAACGACCGCGGCGGCTTGCTCGAGGTCGGCGAGCATAGAGAAAAGTATACAGCCTTACGGCCTATTGTTGGAGTTGCCGGCGCCGACTCTTGAGGTTGTCGACGACTCCGGTCAGCGACTCCGGCACCGGCGCCGCATCGCGCGTCAACGCGCGGAGCCCACGACGGCCAGCCTCCGCGATGTACGTGTACTCGTTGAGCCAATGTTTCCCGGCGATCTCGCCCATGATCCGGTAGTGCTCGACCGCCCGCGCGCCGAGCCCTAAGAGTCCGTAGCCATCGGCCAGGCGCCAATGGAGCTCCGCCTGCAAGCGCGCGGGCAACTGCGCCGGATCACCAACCGCCCGCCGGTGATGCTCGAACCCCAGCTCGTCCCCATCCTCGGCCGCCAACCGCAGCAGGTCGATCGCGGCCTGCGCCCGCGCGTCGCTCTCGACCGCCGTCGCCTCCGCGATGAGGAACGCATCGCGCGCCGCATCGCGGGCGCCGAGGCGCGACAGCGCGCACGCCAGATCCTGAAGGACACGCTCGCGCTGCGCCGACTCGACGCAGGCTTCGAGCGCGGTCGAGAAGTAATTGGCCGCCTCCTCGTCCAGATTCTGCATCAGCGCGACGTGGCCGCGATCGTGGGACGCGCGCGCAAAGGCATCGCGATGCCCACCCTCGCGCGCTTCGCGCATCACGGCGTCGAAGATTGCGATGGCCTGCGGCACCTGGCCCCGGTGTAAGGCCACGTGGCCCTGCCCATTGCGGAGCCGGAGCTCGGCGGCCGTGTCGCCCGCGGCACGTGCCGCCTCGCGACCCTCTTCGTAGGCGCGCGCCGCATCGTCCATGTGGCCCAGCTGGCGATGGCAGAAGGCGAGCCGGCCGTAGACGAGCGGCAGGCCCCGCCGATCCTCCGGCTCGAACGCGTATCGGCAGGCCATCTGATACACGTCCACCGCCAACGAGAATTCGGCGTGCGTCTCCAGCAGCAGCCCGTATCCGAATAGCAGCGTCGGGAGCGATCCGACCTCATCGTCCGAAAACTCGCGGGGGACTTCGGTCAACTTCCGCAGGACGTCGCGCATCCGGTCGTCCGGCACGCCATCAATGGTGCGTCGCACCAGCACGACCTCCCGAAACGTTGGACCGTGCCCAGTCTCCGCGCGGTTGACCCACCGGTCGATGAGGCGCAGGGTCAACAACCCAGCTCGGAATGCTCGCTGGAGAGGCGAGTCGTCGGCGAGCGCTCCCAGTCGCCTGAAAAACGCCAGAATGGGCGACCCCCTCGGCCTGTGGTCCGCCTAAGCCCTCGTGCGGGTGCGCCGGCTCATGGGCGGGCGGGGTATCCGGCGGCGCATCGATCGGCTGCCAATAGAACTGGATCGTCGCGCCGCGCGCGTCGCGCACAATACGCTGTGCCCGCCGATAGCCATTGCAGCACTTAGCGGCATCGTCAGCCAGAACCCACGTGTGGCGCTCCGGACCGGAGCAGCGGAAAACGTCCATGCACGGCCGATGGCAGGTGTGAGGCTCGCGGCGAGCCCTCGCGACCTTGATCACCGGCGAACATATCTTGACGCCACGCGCCAACCAGATGCGAGAACGCCCCGGCCCTACTCGTCCACAGGTTCTTGCCCGTGCGTTCCCTGCCTCACCGCGCGCTTTTGCGCTTCGCCGCTGGTCGCCGAACGGCCTGACGCTCGTACGCGAACAGCGCCGACGGCTCGACCTGCAGCACGTCGCACAGCGCCTGCAACACGCCGAGGCTCACGAACTTGACGGCTCCCCGTTCGCGGGCGATGCGGTACAGGGTCGCTTCGGTCAATCTCCCGCCCGAATCGCGCGCGACCTCGTACGGGGTCTGATTCCGCTCCTTGAATAACTCCGGAATGCGCAACCGCATTGGGCCGAAGCTATTTGGGAACAAGCGGCGCGGTAGTGTCAGAGTCAATTGCACTCAAGGTCGTTAGTATTGGGTGAGGCAAATTCACCGTCATTTCAACGGGAGCGCCCAATGCCTGACCACGCGCCCAAGCGTCGTTCGTTACTCACCCGCGAACTGGCTGGACGCGCTGTCCACACGCTGCGACAGCGGCGTCTGCTCAGCCAGGAGAAACTCGGTCGGTTGAGTGGTGTCGACCGTCCTGCCATTGGGAGCATGGAGCGAGGCGAGCGTTGGGGGCTGCTGTTGACGTACGACAAGCTGCTCATGGGCCTGGGAGCCACATGGACCGAGTTGGGCGCGGAGCTCGATCGGCTCATCGCAGCCAATCGCAACCGGTCCTAAGTTATGTGACAGAAGCGCATTCGAGCCCTCGCCACGATCGTCGGATGCGTCGCTATCCTGGGTACCACTACGCGACCGCACGGCAGTTGGACATCATCGGACGCCATCCGCACCTCGTCGACGCAGCAGTGCTCGTCTCGTGTCCGTGTGATCTCGGACCATGGCGGCGGCATATGTTCTACCTACAGCATCAGCTGGTCTACTGGTTGCCCGTGCACAGCCTCTCGCCCATGGACCTGGCCTCGGAGGTCGATACCGCGACACCGGTCAAGGTCATCGTCGGCGATTCGGACAATGTGGCACCGCCGGAGCTGAGTCGTGCCTACGCCGCCAAGCTCCGCGACCGCCACGTCCCCGTGACATTGATCGAGATCCCTGGCGCGCCACACAACATCCTCCTCGATCCGCGTGTGCTGAGCGAGATCGCCGCGATGCGGTATCTTATACGCCGTGTTGCGCTTGATCACGCTCGGCGGCTTGGCCCTGACACGTGACGGTGCCCCATATGCCGGCGCGGCAGCCCAACGCCGGCGCCTGGCTCTGTTGGCCGTTGTGGCTGCCTCGGGCACGACAGGCGTCAGCCGGGACAGACTGCTCTCGTTTTTCTGGCCGGACTCGGGCGAAGACCAGGCGCGGCACGCTCTGAACCAGGCGCTGTTTCAGATTCGGCAAGCGCTTGGCTCCGAGGCCATCGCCTCCGCCAGCACCTCGTTGGCGCTCAACCCCGCGGTCGTATCGAGCGACATAGCCGATTTCGACCTCGCCACCAGTGACCGGGCGCACGAGCGGGCGGCAGCGCTGTACCAAGGGCCGTTTCTGGACGGCTTTTTCCTGTCCGACGCGCCCGACTTCGAGCGCTGGGTCACCTCGACGCGCTCTCGCCTGGCGCGAACATGGGGTTCGGTCGTCGACTCTTTGGCGACTGCGGCCGCCGCCCTCCGGGATCGAGCGGCCGTCGTCCGCTGGCGTCAGCAACTGGCGAACGCCGACCCGCTGAATACGAACAACATCATCGCTCTCGTGGAAGCCCACGTTGCCGCGGGCGACCGGGCGGCGGCGCTACGGGCCGTTGCCGCGCATGACTCTCTCGTCCGCACGGAGCTCGACAGTGAGCCGGATCAGGAGATCCAGCAGTGGATCGCCCGCCTCAAAACCGCGCCGTCACCCGAGCCACAGACCGGCGAGTCGCGGCTCCGGGCCCGCGTAGAGCGCGTGACGAATGGCCGCTACGTGTATGATCGGGTTCTGGCGAAGGGTGCCGTCCTCACGACGCTGGCCGTCACGGACACGCGGGAGGGGGTCGCGGTCGCCCTCCACATCGTCAGCACCCAGGCGATGGGCCACGCCGATCCCGCGCGCTTTGTCCAGACATTGCTGCGCGTGGGCGCGGTCGGCGACCCGCGCGTGCTCCCGGTGCTCGACGCGGCGGCCACCGAGGAGATCGCCTACTACGTGACGCCGCCGTCGACAGGACCGACGTTGCGCGAACGCTTGGCGCGCGATCGGGAGGTCTCGATTCCCGACGCGATTCGCCTGGCGCGCGACCTCGCCGCGACCCTCGCGGTCGCTCACCGGCACAACGTCCTGCATGGTGATTTGCGACCAAAGCATGTGGAACTCTTGACCAATGGCGTGGTCGTCGGCGGCTGGGCACTGATCGACGCGTTGGCGTCGGTCGGCGAGCTCGGTGGCGCGTCGAGCGTGCCTGAGACTGCCGTCACGATCGCCGCGCCCGCGTACGCGAGCCCCGAGCAGCTGGAGGGTGGTCGCTTGCCAGATGCGCGAAGCGACGTGTACAGCCTCGGGTGCGTGCTGTTCGAGGCACTGGCCGGCACGCCACCGTTTGCGCCGACGGGGGGGCACGCTATTCTTGTGCGGAAGCTGACCGAGCCCGCGCCGTCCGTGCGCGACGCGCGAGCGAGCGTTCCCGAGGATCTCGACGCCGTGCTGCGCACCTGCCTCGCCCGTTCGCCAGCCGATCGGTACGCATCGGGCGCGGCACTCGCGGACGCCCTAGCCACGCTCACGTGACCGGACTTCAGGAAGAGCTTCAAGCCTCGCTGGGATCGCAGTACACGCTCGAGCGCGAGCTCGGCGGCGGTGGAATGTCTCGCGTGTTCCTCGCCGTCGAGAACACCCTCGGCCGCTGGGTCGTTGTGAAGGTCCTCGCGCCCGACATGATGATCGGCGTGAGCGTCGAACGGTTTCGGCGCGAGATCATGATGGTCGCGCGGCTCCAGCACCCGAATATCGTGCCGGTGATCGCGGCGGGCGAAGCGGCGGGGCTGCCGTACTTCACGATGCCGTTGGTCGAAGGCGAGTCGCTGCGCGCGCGCATCGTCCGCTCGGGTGAGCTGCCGGTCCCCGAGGTCGTGCGCATCTTGCGCGGCGTCGCCTCGGCCCTCGCCTACGCGCACGAGAACGGCGTCGTCCACCGCGACATCAAGCCGGACAATATTCTGCTCGGCAAGCACCACGCGCTGGTCGCCGATTTCGGCGTCGCCAAGGCACTGTCGGCGTCAGCCACGCAAGCGCAGGGTCCCCTGACGTCCGTGGGCGTCGCGCTCGGCACACCCACGTACATGGCGCCGGAGCAGGCGCTGGCCGACCCGAATGTCGACGGCCGGGCCGATCTCTACGCGCTTGGCGTGGTGGCGTACGAGATGCTGACCGGGTACCCGCCGTTCACCGGCGCTTCACCGCAAGCCATTCTTGGCGCGTCCCGAACGGAACCGGCGGCGCCGGTCACCACGCGGCGGCCGGCGACGCCTCCGGCGCTCGCGGCGCTGGTCATGCGATTGTTGGAGAAGCGGCCCGCCGACCGGCCGCAGTCGGCTGATGACGTCATCACCGCACTCGAGTCGCTGGCCACGCCATCGGGAGTCACTGTCCCGGCGGCCGTCACGGTTCCGACGACCATGGAGAAACCCGGCCCCAGCCCGCGGCAGTGGCGCCTCATCGGCGGCGCGGCGGCGGCCGTCGCTGTGATTGCGCTCGGGGCAGCGGCGGTCATTCAGTTTGGACGTACACCGCCGCCCAAGCCGGCGGCCCCACCGCCGGCCCCGGCGCCGCGCCCGGTGCAGTCGGTGGCGGTGCTGCCGTTCACCAATGTCGGGCACGACACGGCGGCGGAGTATTTCGCCGAGGGCATGGCCGATGAGTTGACGACAGCGCTCGCGCACGTCCCGGGTCTCCGGGTGGCGGCTCGCAGCACCGCGTTCACGTACAAGGGCACGACCCTCGGTGCGCAGGACATCGGGCAACGGTTGCGCGTGAGCGATGTCCTGGAGGGCAGCGTGCTCCGCGTGGGCGGCCGCTTCCGCCTCACCGCTCAACTGGTCAGCACGTCCGACGGGCTCGCCGTGTGGAGCGATTCGTATGAGCGTCACGCCGCGGATGTGTTTCAAGTGCAGGATGAATTGGCGCGCAATATCGCGGGTGCGCTGAACGCGACGCTCACGGCTGCCGACACGGGAGCCAACGCGACCAGCCTGGCGCCGCGTGGAACAACGAACCTCGCCGCCTACGATCTCTTTCTCCAAGGACGCTACTTCTTCTCGAGTGGCGATCCGGCATCGCTCCGCCGTGCGGCTGGCTTGTTCCAGCAGGCGATCGCCAAAGACCCATCATTCGCGCGCGCGCACGCCGAGCTGGCGATGAGTTACGTGCTGTTGTCGCGCTACGGTGGCGCGCGCGCCGATTCCGACATCGCGCGCGGGGAACGCAGCGCGATGCGAGCGCTGTCGTTCGATCCCGAAAACGCCGAAGCGCACTTGGCGTTGGGCGATGTCCGCATTCACCAGTGGCGGTGGGCCGAAGCGGAACGCGAGTTGGATCACAGCCTGGAGCTGGATCCCCAGAACCCGCTCGTGCATCTCTGGCACGCCGACCTCTTTCTTGGCCTCGGGCAGGTCGACCAAGCCGTCGATCACGCGAAGATGGCCTACGACCTCGACCCGCTGACGCCGCTCGGGAATCAGACGCTCGGTACGGCATTGGTCGACGCCCACCGCTTCGATGAGGCGGCGACGGCGGCGCGTCACGGGCTCGGGTTGGACTCGACGCTCGCCGGGCTGCATACCGCGCTCATGGAGGCGGAGTTGTTCGGCGGCCACCGGGACAGCGCGGTGGCCGCGGCAAACCGCGCGCTCCGTCTGGCGCGAGGCGCTCCCGGCGTTCGCAGCGTGGCCACCTGGGTGTATATGTCGGCCGGTCGCCAGAACGATGCGGACGGGCTCGTGGCCGAGATGCGCCGAGGGTTGGCGCGCGGCACGGTGCCCGCGCTCGACTACGCCGACGCCCAGCTCGCGCTCGGCAATACCGATTCCGCGCTCGTCTGGGTCGAGCGCAGTGTACGGCGGCACGACGCCGAGCCGGTGTGGAATGGCTTGGCGTGCGATCCGACCTATGATGGGCTCAAGCGGGACCCTCGCTTCGTCGCGATCATGCAACCCACGGGCATGCACGTCTGCCAGCCGACCAAGTAGTTGATTTTCTGGTGACCGGGCAGTGAGCCGGTCCGATATCCTCTCGTCCGTACCCCTAACGAGAGGAATTCAAAGTGTCGAAGATCTATTTGATGGGATTCGCGCTGCTAGCGTGCGCCTGCAGCGACAGCTCGACCATGACCGCACCAAAACCCCAAGTGATCGACGTCTCCTTGTGGGTCGCCAACGGCAACAACGTGCTGGAGTTCGCTCCGGGCATTCTCAAGACCATGGGCATGTCGGGCAGCGCCCCGACCAAGGCCATCAATAGCGCCGCGTTTGTCGCGCCGCAGGGCGTGGTGTTCGACGCCGCGGGCGACCTGTGGGTGATCGATGGTGGCGCGTCCGGCGGCGGCGCTCCCGGTCTGTACGAGTTCAAACCCGCCACGCTCAAGGCGGCCAGCGCGACGGCGATGCTGACGCCCGACAATGCCATTCACTATAGCGGGTTCACGTTCATTCAGCAGGCCGTGTTCGACAAGCAGGGCAACCTGTGGGTGACCGACAACGGCGGCAACATGGTCGATGTCTTCACCAGCGCTCAGGTGCAGGCCGGTGGCATGAACGTCACGCCGGCCACGCAGATCTCATCGAACCCGGCTTTCACCGGCCCGCTCGGTATCGTCTTCGACGCGTCGGGCAACCTGTACATCGCGAACAACGCTTCGACCACGATCTTCGAGTACACCGCTGGCATGCTCCCGGCGGTTGGCGCTGGCTCCGTCACACTCGCTCCGGCGTACACGCTGTCCGACAACGGCCACGGCTCGATCCAGGGCCCATGGGCTTTGATCTTCGACGCCGAAGGCGACCTGTGGTCTTCGAACGCGAACGCGCCGAACACGGTCGTCGAGTTCGGAGTGTCGAGCCTCGGTCAGACCGGCAGCCCGACGCCGATGACGACGTTGAGCCCCGTGACGGTCGGTGGCGATCCCAGCCTCGATAGCCCGAACGGTATCGCGTTCGACAACCTCGGTGATCTCGCCGCGATCAATTCGCTCCAGGCATTCGGGATCCCCCTGTACGCCAAGACGCTGTTGTCGGCGGGTGGCGCGAAGGTTCCCACGCTCTTCACCGCGGGTGCGACTACCACGCTCAGTGCGCCCGCTGGCTGCAACTTCGGCCCGGTGTACTAACAAACCCGCTCTTCAGTAACGGCGCCGCCCGAGGACCACGATAATGGCGAGGATACCCAGGATCGCTGGTGCTGTGGCCTCGGGCGCGCGACCGAGCGTGATCATGGCGGACACGGCGCCGCTCATGATGATCACGAGACCGCCGGCGGCGAGCGGAGTAAGCCCCGGCCGAATGCGCAGCAGCCCTGGCAGGATGAGGCCGATCGCGCCGGAGACTTCGCACACGCCAATAAATCGAACCAGCGCAACCGGCACCGAGCCCACGAGTGGAGCCAGCGTCGCCGTGGGAGTCAGAAGCTTCATCCCGCCAGCGAACAAGAAGGCGAGCGCTAACACGCCTTGGATTGTCCACAGGATCACGTTCGTGCGCCGCATTGTCGTCTCCGCGTAAGTGGGATCTACTCACGCGACGAGCGACGCTCCTCGGAATCGACATGCCATTCGATACCAATGACCGGCAGAAGTGCGTCCTTCTGTGTCAGGCCATCGCGAGAAGGGGTCTCGACTGCGAATCGGCACGCGCATACCGTAGGAAATGCACACAACTACCGCTCCCAATCGCCCATTGCCCGCGATCCTCGTGGGTGGTCTCATCGCCGGCATTTTGGACATGAGCTACGCCATGCTGGTCTACAGCCCCAAGGCGCCGCTCCTCGTGCCGCAGGCCATTGCGGCTGGAGCGCTCGGCGTCGGCAAGCAGCTCGGTGGCGCGACCGGTACCACGATCCTCGGCTTCGTCCTGCACTTCACCATTGCCCTCGGCGCCGCAACGGTTTTCTATCTGGCCAGTCGTCAGTGGGCATTTCTCACGCAACGACCGCTGATCTCCGGCATGATCTTCGGCGCGTGCGTCTATCTGTTCATGCATTTCGTGGTGATCCCGCTCTCGGCCCTGCCGCCCCGCCCCTTCAACTGGTCACGCCAGATTCCGGAATTCATCTGGCACTGGTTCGGCATCGGCTTACCCATCGCATTCTCCGTACGCCGCTACGCGCCGCGCTGACCGGCAATCTCGTGGCGCACCCACGCGCATGTCAGCTCCAGCGCACGGTGATCAGACCATTGAGACCTGGCAGCGGGAGTGACATTGCCTCGGCCTCGGCTGCCTCACGCTCAGAGGATGAGACGCGCCGCCACCGCTCGATCGACACATTGCCCCCGGCGCGGCGCCATACTCCGACGATCTCCCCATTCACGAGGAGCACCCCCGGCCACACGCGCAACGTCCAGAGCGCAGCCCGTCGCCTGGCGTCGGGCACGAGGAGCTCCCGGTCAGCCTCCCACAGGAGATAGTACGTATCGCCGCTCGGCAGAAGCCGCGCTGCCGCCGCGGGTCCCGGCCGTGCACGAAACTCGGCCTCGTCGTCAGCGAGGATCCACGCATCGCCGATAGGTGCGCGCACACCTATTATCTCGTGGCCCAGCGCCTCAAACGCCGAGCGCGCGGCGGCTGGCCGAATTCCGGCCCAGCCATCGAAGGATGCAGCCGTCGCCGGACCAAAGACATGCAGGTACCGGCGCGCGAGCTCCAGTCGCGCGTGCCTCGGATCCACGTCGATCGCCGGCCCAGTCCAGACGACGGGCTGCCGCGCGCCCTCCCAGCGCAGAAGAACCCTGCCCGTCGGTGCCGCGTACCGGAGGCTGTTGTGATGGACGCCCATCCCATGGCCAGCCTGCCCGAACGGCATCCGCCGTCCGTCGAGGAATGCGTGAAGTTGCTCAGCCGTCTCGTGCGCCCTCGCGCGTCCACGGGCATCCTCCGGCAGCCGCCCGAGCGAGAACACCGCGAGGTCCTGCGCGGCGACGACATACGCGCTGAATCGCGGTCCCCACAGCTGCACCAGCGACCGGTGCTCCCACGTGGTCGGCCCCGCGCCCTCAACGCGCGCATGGATGGACAACAGCGCGGCGCGCGGCATTGAGTCCTGCAGTCCGCACCACGCCGCCCGGCGCAGCGATGCCGCTCCCATCGGCAAGCGCTCGTCGAGCGCACCGACCCGCCGGCGGAACCCCAGGATTTGCGCTCGGGAGAGCTTGAGCCGAGAATATGTCATGCAGAGCCTTTAGCGTGAGGAGGAAAGCACCATGAAACCTGCCAAGAAGGCTGCGCAGAAGAAGTCCAAGGGATTCACGGACGAGGAACGGGCCGCTATGAAGGAGTACGTCCGAGAGCGGAATGCGGACGCGCGCCGCGGGCGACCGGCGGACAAGGCGGATGGGGAAAGCGCCGTGCTCGCCGCGATCGCCGCCCTACCGCCGTCGGATCGCGCTATGGGAGAGCGGCTCCATGCGATCATCAAAGGCAGTGCGCCAGAGCTCTCGCCGAAGACCTGGTACGGGATGCCCGCCTATGCGAACGATGGCAATGTCATCTGCTTCTTCCAAAGTGCGCAGAAGTTCAAGACGCGCTACGCGACGCTCGGGTTCAGCGACAAGGCGCATCTCGATGAGGGCCATATGTGGCCGACCGCGTTCGCTCTCAAGCAGCTGACCCCCGCCGAAGAGGCAAAAATCGTCGCGCTCGTGAGGAAGGCGGTGAGCTGAGCCTTTACGCGGTGCTGTCGAACGTGACAACCTGCTGCACGGAGTCGAGTCCCGGCCGCTGGGTCGTGCCGGGAATGGGCGCGACCGCGGTCCCGACCGCGAAGAACTCGATGGCATTCGCGCCCCAGCCCCAGTTGGACTCTTCCACCCGCGCGCCCACGACGCCGACCCCGCCGCGTTGCACCGCTTCGGCCTGCATCCGTTCCAGCGCCAGCTCGCGCGCGGCGTACGTCGCCTCGGTGTAGATGGTCATCTCCTTGTTGCGCCCGATCTGCCTCAGCGCCTGCATGAAGCTCAGGTGCGCAATGTGATAGACGCACGCGCCCATCGAAAGGCTCACCGGACGATACCCGGCACGAATGAGCTTCCAGAGGTCCTGGCCGCTCAGGTCGGAGGTGAAGGGCCGATTGTCTTTCGTGCGCAGGCTCCCTTGGCGTTCGCGATGCCGGATGGCCGTGCCAATGGCCTGAAACTCGAGCACGCCTTCCTCCATCGCGTACTCCTTGAATACCAGGCGAACGCCGACCACGCCGTCGGCGCCGAGTAAGTCCGCCTCTTCCTCCATGCGGGTCATGGCGAGCTCGCGCGCCTCGTACATGGCCCCCGTGAGGATCGGCAGCTCCTGGCTCACGCTCCATTTCTGCCATTGGAAGCCGACGTGATAAATGGACGATCCCAGGACGAGACCGAGCGCCTCGAACCCGGCCTGCTCGACGAGCAGAAACTCATCGACCGAGAGATCGCTCGTGAAGAACGCGGGTCGATCTCCCGTGCCGCGCATTGCGCGAAGTCGCTCGGCCGCCCCTTTGGGCAGATTAGCGGTGGAACCGGCCACATAGTCGGGCATGTGTCCTCCTCGTTATGAGTTCCTGCCATCCAGCCACCTGCGGAGCGCGTCGCGGCCCTGCTCTGTGCGCTCGAGCTCGGCATCGAGCGCCAGCCCAAGCTCCGCGAGAAAGGCCTCGATCTCCATCGGATCATTTCGGATCGCTACACCGCGGACCTGCTGGCGACGGTTGGCCTCGAACGCTCCGCCCGCTCCACGCCTCAGGACGTAGACGTAGCCACCGACCGGTAAGTGGATGGCCATGACGCGCCGCCCCAACAAGGTACGCTCGACTCGTGTGCCGGGCACGACCTCGGCGAGCATCAAAACGAGATCATCCAGGAGCGCGGCGCGATCCTCACGACCCCGCTGCATGAGGATCGCGGCGAGGCTGGCAGACTCGAATGATGGGGTGTCGTCGGCCATCGCCGAATAATACTGAGCGGTGGAGCGACCGGTAAGACAGCAAGCTTGGCCACGCGGGGTCGGTCAACTCGTGACATATTCGCGTCATGCGAACGGCAACCCCGGAGAGCTACAATGCGCGCATCGAGCGCGTGCTGTGCTTCATTGCCGATCACGTAAACGAGCCGCTGTCGCTCGAGCAATTGGCATCGGCTGCCTCGCTCTCGCCTTACCATTTTCATCGCATCTGGCGGGCCATGATGGGCGAGCCGATCATCGAGACCGTGCGAAGACTGAAGATGGAACTGGCGGCCCACCGCCTCGCGACCACCGAGGCGCCCGTGACGCAGATCGCGTTGGCCAGCGGCTTCTCATCATCGCAAACCTTCGCCAGGGCATTTCGGAAGCAGTACGGAAAGACGCCGAGCGATGCGCGCGCTGATGGAGCCGGGCACCCGCGGCCGCTCCAATCCCGATCTGCGGCGTCTATCGAGATCGTGTCCCTCGAGCCGTTCGCCATCGTCGCCACGCGCCACGTCGGCCCGTACGATACTCGGGATCTCAAGAAAGCGTTTCGCGTCGTGTTCGACTGGGCGGTTGCCAGGGACCTCCTGTCCCACGTGCGCGGGATCTACGGTGTGCCGCTCGATGACGAGCGATACGATGCGGGATTCGACTTTGGCCCGTGCACCAGTGTACCAGATCACTTGCGCATCGTCCGACTTGGCGGCTCCGAGGCCGCAAGGCTTCGCGTCCATGGATCATACGACGGACTGGACGCCGCGTATGACACGCTGTACGGGGTATGGCTGCCACAGTCCGGGCGCGAGCCAGGCGCCGGACCCCTATTCAATCACTATCACAATGATCCGGACACTACGCCCGAACCCGATCTCGTAACCGACGTATTCCTCCCCGTGGTATGATATTCGTACGTGCGTTTCGCCCCTCTCAGTGCTCTGGCCCTGTCCGCGTGGCCCCTCGGGGCACAGGTCCTTCCGATTATCCCACCGCTGGCGACGCTCCCATCCGCGCGAGTGTCGGTCGATGCGGACCGCGGGGTCTTGCTGATCGAGCTGCCTCCGACTGACCTCCCCGCGTCGACTCCGCGCGACGAGTCGATGGTCAGTCTGCCCGCGTATCAGGTGCGCATCCCGCTCGATCTGGCCCTCGCTAGTGTGAAGGTCGATGTCCTCGATAGCGCAGGGCATGAGTTGCCGAGGACATTCTTGCATCACCTCACGCTGACCGATCCCGGTCGGCGCGAGTTATTCCTGTCCACGCAGCTGCATATTCTGGCCGTCAGCAAGGAGACGCCGACCATCGCGATGCCGACGTTCCTGCTCGGTATGCCCCTTCCGCGTGGGGAACGACTGCTGACGATCGGCATGCTGACCAACCCCACGCGCGCGGTGCATCACGGCGTGCGCATTCGGGCGACGCTCGGGTACCGGCGCCTCGGATTCTTTCCTCTCTTCCAAGCCTTTCCATGGGGCATGGACGCGATGTTCCCGCTCGGCCATCCCCCCGACGGAACCAAAGGCTTCGATCTCGCGCCGGGGCGCACGGTCCGTTACTGGGACTCGAGCCCCGCGGTGCCCGGCTATCTCATCGGCATCGGCGGGCACATGCACGACTATGGAGTCAGCCTCGAGTTGGCTGACATGACGACAGGGCAGGTGCTGTGGCACGGTACACCGGTGCGAGATTCCGCCGGACACGTGCTGTCGATGCCGACGACGTGGTTTCACAGCTGGCACAGTGTCGGCATACACATCGAGCCCACTCATCGCTATAGAATCTCCGCCGCCTATGAGAATCCCACCGGCCATCTGTTACCGGACGGAGGGATGGGTGCGGTCGGCGGGCTCTTTGTTCCGGATCGCGGTACCCACTGGCCGGCGGTCGACAGCACGAACGCCGTCTATCGGCAGGATCTCTACGACGTCGTCGTGTCGGTTGGGTCGGGCCAAGCGATGACCATGCCGTAGCAGCAGGATCGCCCGACGGTGACCAGCAAACAACTCCTGCCGTGGTTGATCGCCGTCGCGTTCTTCATGGAGTCGCTGGACACCACGATCCTCAATACGGGTGTGCCGACGATCGCCGCGGCACTCCACGTCGCTCCACTCAGCATGAAGTCGGTGCTGGCGAGTTACACGCTGAGCCTCGCGGTCTTCATCCCCATCAGCGGCTGGATGGCGGATCGATTCGGCACGCGGAGAGTGTTCGCGTCGGCGATCGCCATTTTCACGCTCGGCTCGTTGCTGTGCGGGCTGTCCACGAACATTCATATCCTCGTCGCGTGCCGAATCCTGCAGGGGGGCGGCGGGGCCATGATGGTTCCGGTCGGCCGGCTCACGATCGTCCGGACGTTCGCGAAGTCAGAGCTCGTGACCGCCATGAGCTTCGTCGCGATCCCGGGGTTGGTAGGCCCCATGCTCGGACCCGTGATCGGTGGTTTGATCGTCACGTACTTTCACTGGCGACTCCTGTTCTTCGTGAACATCCCGATCGGCATCGTCGGGCTCTTCATGGCGTATCGGCATCTGCCCGACTACCGCGAGCACACCGATCCGCTCGATGTCACGGGACTGCTCCTGTTTGGATCGGGCGTCTCGCTCCTGTCGTATGTCCTCGAAGTATTTGGTGAGCACCGGCTGAGCCCCACGACGATTCTCGTCGAGCTGGCGACGTCCATCGTGTTGCTCGGCGCCTACGGCGTGCACGCGATGCGCTCGCCGCATCCCGTACTGCGCCTGGCGCTGTTTCGCATCCGCACGTTCCGCGCGTCGGTCCTCGGCAGCTTCTTCACGCGGCTCGGCATCGGCGGGATCCCGTTCTTGTTTCCGCTGCTGTACCAGGTCGGCCTTGGGTTTACGCCGGTACAGTCCGGGCTCCTCGTGATGCCGCAAGCATTAGCGGCGCTCAGTTTCAAAGTGACCATGCCGCGCATCTTGAGGACCTTTGGATATCGAGGCGTGCTCATCTCGAATACGTTGCTCATTGGCTTCCAGATCATGCTGTTTGCCACGATCGGCCGCGGCACGCCGGTGTGGCTCATCGTGGCCGAGGTCTTCTGCTACGGGTTCTTCACGTCGCTCCAATACACGAGCATGGGTACGCTCGCCTTCGCCGACGTCGACGAGCACGACGCGTCGAGCGCGAGCTCGATCGCCAGCACGGTACAGCAGATGGCGGTCAGCTTCGGCGTCGCGTGCGCGTCGCTCGTCACGGCGTTCTTCATTCCCGATCCGCACGGCTCGAACCCCATGCAGTTCATTCAAGGCGTGCACCGCGGCTTTCTCGTCCTCGGCGCGATGACGCTCGTGTCGACGCTCGTCTTCGCCCAACTCAAACGCGGCGATGGCGATGCGGTGAGCGGATCGGTGCACGTCAGCTGAGCGCGCGCTCGATCAGCCGCAACGTGGTGCATCTCGTCTCACGTCGTTACTGTAGACCACATGACTTACCCTGCTCGCGCGTGCGCTGTTCTCCTGCTCCTCACCGCCTGCTCGTCGGCCACCAGCCCGAGCGCGGGTTTGCCGGGCCCACAAGGCACATTGTTGACCACAGTCGTCCACGGAACGCCGTGGCGCGTAGGCGACACGACCAAAGTGGACCTCGTCATCACGGACACGTCCTCGACTACCGCCGTCTTCGAGCTCCTCGAGCCGGTTCCGACGTTGGAGATCTTCGACGCGAGCGGCGATAGCATTCCGGTCACGTACCTGGGCCCGCCCAATTTCCTCAGTCTCTCGGTCGGCTCCGGCGCGACGGTCGTGACATCGGCAATCCTGGGCGTCGGCGGCACGCCGGGCGGGACGACGATCACCGCCAATCTGACGCCGGGCACCTACACGGTCGCCGCATGCCTCGTCGGCGGTCCCGGTGACTGCGGCCAGCCGGTGTCGGTCACCGTGGTTCAGTGACCGATTCTACCGATTGGTCTTCGCAATCCAGGCCTTGAGGGGGTCGATCCACTCGGGCCGCGGTTCGAAAAAGGCGCCATGCGCTTTGCCGGTTGATATCGCCACCTCTTTGAAGGATCTCAAGTGACTTCGCTCGGCGAGTTTTGAACAGGATCCGAGGGCGTCCGAGGTCTCATAGATAGACAGAAAATTGCCGCCGAAGACTATGGCCGGACCCGAGTCCACGGCGAAGTCGCCATCGGTGCAAATCGCGAGTATCGCGGTATTGATCCCCTCTGCCGCAAGGTGACCGGAGGCAAGCGCCGTAATTTGCCCGCCGCGAGAAAAGCCGACGAGCGTCACTCGGCTCGGCTTGACACCGGCTTCCAGCAGTCGATGCACCCACGATTCCAACTGATCGACATGATTCTCGAACTCGACGCCCTTCTTGCGCTGAACGGCAATGAGGTTGAACCCACCGTCCTTGAAGAGGGAATCTTTGATCCGCGGGAAATCATACACGCCATATTTCGGCGATACGGGTTTCGGATCCTCGCCCTCCGCTATGAGACCATGAGAGAAGATGACGTATCGCTCATTGGCATGGATCTGAGACGGAAATTGCTCGTAGATCTGAACCGGCTGGCTCTTCGCGACGCCGCTCAGAGTCAGGTTGGAGCATATGGCTAGCGCTCCCAGTATGATGCGCGACTTCATGCGCCGGGTTGGAACAAGGTCTGCGCCTGCGTCTCCGCGTCAATGCCGCCGCCGTTCGGGGCGTTCAACCCGAAGAAGGTCACGAGACAATCTCCCGCTTGAACAGGGATGTTCACCTTCTGAAAGACGGTTTGCGTCACCGCCATCTGCCCCACGCCACTGATCGGAGCGCTGAAAAGAAGTTGGGCAGTTGCGGGAATGTCGGTAGCATACTGACCGCCCGAATCGGTGCGGCCTGAGGAATCGACCGGAATCGCACTAGGACAGCCGCCCGGCACGAGATAGATGTCGTTGACCACCTGCCACGGACCTGGCGGAGCGGGAACGCCGAAGGGGCTATCACTGATATCACCGACAAAGGCCAGGATCGTTCCCGCTTGTGGGATCGTGTTCTCCTGCACGAATTGCAGCGAATCGTTCGTGGTGCTACCGGCGCCTACGTTTGCGCCCCAGACAGACTCCTGACCGGTCGCCAGCAGCTCCGCGGTCGACGGCGACGAGACTGTGGCGTACAGCATCGTGAGTGCGCTGCTCATGGTCACGGGAGACCCGCCCTCCCAGTCCAGCAGGACCACCATGCAGTTGAAGACCGGTAGCCCCGCCGGCAGCTGGAAATTCACCGTCACATTCGTCGAGCCCTGGTTCGGGTCCTTCAGAATGAACCCCTGAACTGGCTGAAGATTGGGGAGGGTATCATCGAGCGCCGTATAGCTGGGATATACTCCACCGCTCTGCGGACACGCGCCGGGCATCGTGGCGACGGTGATCAGCGCTTCATTGAAGGCCGCCGTGGGCGAGGACATGGAAAGCGTCCCCTTCAACCCCAATAGACTTTGCTGACCGGCCGGCAACGGAAAGGCGTACAGGAAGATCTGTTCGGGTTGCGCCGCCTGCTGCGCATTCATCGTCACCGAAGCGTTCAAGCTCAACGTGTTCGTACCGTTGGGTGTCGTCGTACCATTTCCGCCAGCACACGCGCACGTGAGCGCTGCCAGCACCATCGCAATAATATCGTTCTGTAATCTCATAAAAGATCGCAAAAGTTAACGGGGCAACGCAGGACTTGACGCCGCGACTCACAACGCCGTTAAGAAGAAGGAAGTCATGGGTGTTCGGCGCATCGTTACATTCGGACTGAGAGCGCGAGATGGGTCGATATATTCCGCTCGACGGCTCGTGGGGTGCGCCGGCTCACTCGGCGCCAGCCAATTTGACACCAACGGTCTGAGCCGCGGAGTGGAGCGCTTTGTGCCGTCCTCTCTGTCGTGAGAATAGATTTCCGCACCCTCCCACTCGAGTAGATGATGTCCGCATCACCTCGCCGCAGTTTCATTGGCCGCCTCTTCACCGGAGCGGCTAGCCTGGCAGCGGCCGGCGCAACGCCACAGCTCCTCGCCGCGGCAACCGCCGCCGATCCGGGCGACGATTGGATGAAAGCCCTCACCGCTCCGCACCGCACGGTGTTCGACGTGTCGGCCCACAAGAACGGCAAGCCGCTCGGTCATGCGAAGAACTTCCTCGACGGGTGGCGCGACGCGTTCAAGACACCCGAGCGCGACGTGAATCTCGTCATGGGTATCCACGGAGAAGCCGCGCCCTTCCTGTTCAACGACGCCTTGTGGGAGCGCTACAAGATCGGTCAGCAATACGAGGTGACCGACGGCGAAACCAAAAGCGCCGCGGTACGAAACGTGTTCACCTCCGCCCATGCATCCGCAGCCGCGCTCGTCGCGTCGGACCAGACCATCGAGGCCCTACAGCAGCGCGGCGTCCGGTTCGTCATCTGCATGAACACCATCGGCAGCTCAGCGCGCAAGCTCGCCGCGGCCGGCCTCGGCTCGTACGACGAGATTCATGGCGCCATCATTGCTGGTCTCCTACCAGGAGTCATCACGGTGCCCGCGATCACCGTGGCGCTGACGCAACTCCAGGAGCACGGACTGAAATACGAAAAGGTCGAGTAACAGAGCGTGGACGGTACGACCGGTGACTTCCCAGGCCTATGAGCGAGACCGACAACCGGGGCAGCGATCCGCTGGCGGGAAGTATCGACCACGAGGCGGAACTCCTCACCCATTCGCCAAAACATTTGCCGCAAGCTGTCGGCAGATCTCCTAGGCCGAGCCGCGAGGTATACCGGGTCCTGCTAGTTGGAGCTGCTTGGCTGATCGCGGTCATATTCGATCAGTACACGGTTCGATTTCTGGCCGGTCCACCTACCGCGAGCTTGGACACCCTCAAGGCCCACGGCGCGAGCATGACGCTCGCGCTATCGGCCACTCGCCTCTTCGGTCTCGTTCTCGTTTTGCTCTTAATCCGGCTCAAGTCCAACACGGAACTCCGCGCGTCGCTTCGACCCGAGCCCTCGCAGGATCACGCGATCCAGATCCCGAAACGCCGAGCTCCATTTTTGCGAACCGATGCCCATCGGTTGCCACTATTCGCACGGCTCACGGCAGTCTTCGTGATCACCGCGATCTGCTCCATTCTGCTGAACAACTTCGACGTGTATCCATTTCCATGGCGGTGGCAATACGACCAAAGCGTTTGGTTCGTCCGAGCGTACGCTGAGACTGGTCATGGGCTGGCTCTCGTGTTCTTCCTACTCGTGTCCGCGGTTGCATCTCCGATAATCGAAGAAGTCTTTTTTCGATTCGGGTTGCTCCGAGCGATACGGGCCTGGAGCGGGTCGAGCATCGTGGCCGTACTGGGTAGTGCGTTGGTGTTCGGCGCTGCGCATCTCGGCTACCCGTTTTGGCGGCCGACGGTAGGAGATATACGTAATGCGTGCGGCGCCGCGGGCCTGGGCCTCGTTCTAGGGACGGTGGTCGTGCGCTCGAATGGTCGACTCACCGACGCTATCGCGATTCACTCGGCAAACAATCTCTTTGTGGGCGCGATGTTGGCCTTTACGGCGTTGAACTCCTGAGACTAAGACGCGGCATATATCAGTCCGGCACCTACTGCCGCCGCGACAGGAGAAAGGATGCGAATCACGAGAGGCGTAAGCCGCTTCGTCCACCATGTCCCGTAGGCACCATGCCACCGGATCGGTGCGACCATGATCACCAGCGAGGTTGCAACCAAAATCCAACCTCCAACCTCGAAGACCACCGGCAGCTTAGAGGCCGGCGCCCGCACGATCAGCGCCACACCGGCTAGCCCGCGCAGTCCCTGCTCAGTGAACTGAAGACGCCAGTTTGAGCGCTCCAGATTGGCGCTCATCTTCTCGAACAGGTGAAGGCAGTAACGCGGACGCAGGGCCATCAGGAACGCGACACCGACGAGCCAAAGGCCCGCTGCGGCCACAACGATCAGAGCGATAACCTGCAAGCTATTCTGACGCATCGAACCAAAAAGAAAACCTCGCCGACGTTGCAACGCCAAGCGAGGCAGAAAGTCTATGGGCCGAGGAGGAGTTGAACCTCCGACCTCTCGCTTATCAGGCGCGTCTGACTTCCCAGGCAACTTCGGCATCGCGCCGCATTTCCCTTTGATAGCCCGGCAATCCGCCGCAGTCCGGGCGACGCGATGTCGGATGTTGCCGAATCAATTTGACACCAGATTTGACACCAACGGGCTCGACCTTATGTTGCAACCGAAGTGTCGAACGCAACTCTCGGCGGGACCTTGAGTATCAGGCGCATCGCAATCGGTGCGACGGTAATCGGCTTCGTCATGCCGATCTTCTGGGTCTTTGCGTCCCTAGCATTGATGGGACCCAAGGCATGGTGGACCGACCTGTACTGGACGGTCGTTCACATTACTTGTCCATTCGGGTTGACCGACGGTAGCGGCTGGGGCAACGCGCTAGAGAAGTCATTCCTGAACGCACTGTTGTATGGAGCGGCGGTCGGCCTATTAGCGGGTTTTTGGAAACAACTCCATGCCGAATCTCGACGTGGTGACTAACCGTCGGCTAGCTATTCGGCGGCGCATAGGCTGACGCCAACGTCGGCCCGAATTCTCGCGAACCAACGAATTCGAACCGTCTGCCTGAACCCATGCGGGCAGGGGAAACGACATTCTCGTGAGTGGAACACTAGAATGCGCGTATAGTTCGCTGGGTTGCACTCTGTAGTCGGCGCGTACCCGCCCAGGGGGATGAAATGTCCATGTGCTTGCCGATTGTTGGGTTCTGGAGTCTGGTGTTGCTTGTGAGTCTCATTGCGTCGGGCGCGAGTGGGCAACCTGCCAAGGCGCCGCAGGCTTATTCCGTCACGGAAGTGAACGCCATGTTCGGCGCGACCATGACCTTGAAGATCGATCGCGACGGTGACAAGGCGGTCGTGGACGAGACTGTACCCTCGCGCTCCGCCGGATCGCCGGGCATCCATACGCACAGCTACTACGATATCAAGAATCACCGGAGCTATTCGGTGGACCTGAACTTTGCCAAGACCAATTGCAGCACCGGAACCTTCGACGACAACTGGTTCGATCCTTTTGAGATGTCGGAGACACTGATGCGCAGCTTTGGAAATGCACAGCAGGTCGGTACCCAGGCCGTCAACGGCTTCGCCACTAAAGTGATGGAGTCGGGTGCCGCGGGGCCCGAACACAAGAAGGTTTGGTTGGATACGACCTCCGGCCTCATCATCAAGGCAGAGGTTGGCGCGAAGACGATCATCGAAGTCAAAGAGGTCAGCCTGGCCAAACCGCCGGACTCACTCTTCGCTGTCCCGGCAGCGTGCGCCGCCGCGCCATCCCCGCCTTCATAAGAACCCTAGCAATTCGCGGCGGAAACGCACCTGTGCTGACGCTTCTCCTCGTGACAGCGTTGCTGGTAGTCCCGTGGGATACACCAAAAACGCTCCTCGCCGTCATAAGCGAGGATCGGAACCAGTTCCAGCCGACGATCGACTACCCGCGCGAATGATTATCCTCGCGCCGCGCTAGCGGGAGTCGAACACGTCAGCCCCGAGCGCGCGGAGCTCTGGCTCGGCCGCATAACCCAAATGCACCAGGCCCAGCATGTCTTCGACGGACCGCAGGAGCGCGTAGTGATTGTAAGGCCGTAACGAGACCGTGCCGGGACGGATGAAGGGTGACAGCATCACGGCCCCCACGCGTCCGCCACCAGGCCCCACGCCGCCCGGTTGTCGCGGCTGACCCGGTAGCGGTCGCTCGCCGCAACAGGCCGTCGAGTCCTCGGCCAACGGTCCGTCGGCCTCATCGAACGTGACGATCAACAACCCATCAGCCTTGAACGCCGGTGACGACGTGATCGTCGGGACCCATCGCCGCAAGAATCGGTCGACCGCGGCGAGTCCACCCGGCGTGCCGTCGAGGCACGTCCGATCGTGGCCATCGTTACACACGTTGGGTGCAATGAACACGTAGTTCGGAGTCGCCTCGGCGCTCGCCAGATCGGCGGCCAATCGGTCGAGGCTCACGACTCGTTCCGCACAGCGCGCGGGGGCGTCGATGATCGAATGGAAGTAGTAGAAGGGGTTGTGCCACGCGACGTACTGGTCGCGCACGGACGGCGGCGCTGTCTCGGTTGGATCGGGCGCGCCGATCGCCGGGTGGGCGCAACCGCGGCCCTCACGCGCCGGATCGTTCCCCAGATCCTCGACGTAGGCGCGCCAACGCAGGCCCGCGGAGTCGATCTGGTCTCCGATGGTTCGCACCATCGCTGGATAGATGCAGCCGGCGCCGAGGGCTTGCCCGTGCGCGTCGAGCCGCGGGCTCGCGAGCTGGAACTCCGAGTACGTGACGCAATCGAGCTGCGTCTGCTCGTTCGGTGCTTGTCCACTCACCAGCGCGACGTAGTTGTCGAGGCTCATGTGCCCGATGCCGTAGTAGTTCCGGAGCAGCGCGCCACGCTTCGGCAACGTGCGCGCCAAATACGGCGCCGGCGTCCGGCGGCCGAACGTGACGCGGTACGCTTGATTCTCGAGGACGACGAGGAAGATATGCCGGATCTTCGGCGGAGCCGGCGTCAACGATGCGAGCAGCAAGCCCGCTCGGAACACTGGGAGCATTGGGCATTTTACCGATGCGGGTCCATATTCGGTAGCGTGTACTCGACCTGCCAATGCGTGACGGCAACAACCATCGGACGTCGCAGTCGCGACCGGGGGACACGATCAGCCGCGCTGGGTTCATCCACTAAGTCTTCGGCTTGGTGTGCTGGTTCGTTCTCGTGTTCGCGACCTACCTCATCATTCGCCCGATCACGCCCGCATCTTCACGACGACTCGCCGGCCAAGCAATAGGCCGACGTACGTCGCGACCGTGCCGCGCCTCCGCTACGGGATGATCGCGACGGTCGGTAGCTGAGGACGCGGGATTTGAACCCGCGACCCCCTGAACCCCATTCGGTTCTCGGGTACGGTATCAACTACCTAGGATGGCGCCGTTCAGAGGGAAAACCGGGCGTCGGGCCCGATCTTCAACGCCGAAATGTCGGTGGTTGCCGGCGGAAACGGGCCCCCAAACGGGCCCCGGCTGTTGCTGTCCGTTGGTTCGACGCGCACCGCCGGACTGGCCGAAACTCCTTAATCGAAGCAATTAGCTAAGCGATACCTAGTCTGCGAGTTGCTCGCACGAGGTTATCGTAGGCATCGGCGACGGCTGTCGCCGATTCATTTAGCTCTCTTTGGGCTTTCTCAAACCGCGCGGGATTAGTCTCGCTCCACTCTGGCGGCACGCCAAGACTCCCCGCCCCGCCGAGCGCAAAGGTATGCTGTACGACGAAAGCGACGAAGGTGCGGAGCTTCTGGCGCATTGTGACGCGCAGAGCTTCTAGCGCTGGGTCGAGAAATTCATAATCTGCGCCGATGGCGGTCTCGTTGTAGCTAACTAGGTCGCCGAGAATGTCCCGGATAAAGGAATTTCCGTAGTCCTGAACTCGGAGTGCAAACTTACTGTTCTCGGTTGCAAAAACCGCCCTAATGTGCTGCATCACCAGCCCATCACCTTTAAGATTGGCCTCGGCTACCTGTACCTCTGGGTATTGCGGAGGAACAGCGCCTGCTGCTTGCTTTTCTTGCCGCGGCAGAGGACCGACCTCGTCTATCGCCTCGGCAATCTTGCTGCACGCCGTCGACACCGCGGCGACCCAGTTGTCGTCCCTTCTGCTAGCGTCGTATTCGATCAGGGTCAAGCCGGCCACGTCCGTAGGCAGGTGAAGGTCAGCAGCGCCACGCGGTTTTACGATGAGTGCCCGCTTTCGGCCGAGGGCCCCAACGAACATGCCGAGCTCGATCAGTACATTGTCTCGCGTAATCCTGTGATCTTCGCCGCGGATCTTCGCCGAGTCATCAGGAGTGAAGAGAAATACGCCAAAGTCAGAGACTCCCAGCTGACTCTCAAGCGACTCGAGTGTGTACCACGAGGGCTTAAACACATCCTGGTCCCAGACGGTCACCTCCGCAATTCGCTCCAATCTAGAGTGAATTGCGTTGGCGATCTTCAGAGCCTCAGAGGCCGACGCAACGAATACCTTGGGCCGAGCCGTGGCTTTGGCCGATTGTTCCACTATTCAGGAAAAACGGGTGCGGGTGCGAAGGTCACGATGTGACCGTCAAGACGTAGCCTATGCCAGTTGCATCGTTGGTCACAACAGCATCGTTTTCGAGAGAGCCCTGGAGCGCCGTGCCAGCAGACCCGAACTACGCACGTACTTTGTGCGCCTGCGCCTTCACTAATTGAGCTAGTACGCGCAGCGCTGCATTCACACTCTCCGGCGTGTGAAACACTTCAGCAACGTCATCGTCGAGCCGTACGACGTTGGTGCCGGCTGCGAACTGAGCGGCATGCTTTCCCCTCACCCCGCCCCGGAAGTCATAGTGGTCCCGCGTTTCGTCGCCTGGCGGCGTGGCCGCCTTTTTAGCGTCCTTCTTCATAGACTCTCCGTTCGTCCGGATCCGGCGTCCGTGCACTAATGATGCGAACTACGGTTGCCTGCTGCCCCTCTGTCTCCGTGTAAACTACCACGAGCAGACGCCCGGTGCTGGACCGCCCGATGTCGACCCAACGCGACTCGCCAATCGAGTGCCCTGAATCGGGAATGGTCAACGAGAGGGGGTCGCTCAGGACAGTCGCGGCTTCCACAAACGTGACGCGATGCTTGCGGACGTTCTCGGAGGCCTTCTCTGGGTTCCAAGCGAAGCGCAAGTCCACGCGCCAATATAGCCCGCCTCAAGGTCGAAGCGACGGGCGGTATTACACGTGCGAAGCCGGACGCCTGGTCATTAGGTGTTACTCGACTAGGACAGCCGGATTCCATGCCGCGACTACGTGAGATCTTCGAAGGTCATAGGGCCACCGATCCGGTATTGCACGCCCCATTCGTCCGGGTATGGCCGTCCCATAAACGACGCAGAGGTCGTCCAGGCTTCCCGCGCCGCCTGCGTCTGGACGTCAAAAAACCAGCCAGGGCGGCGGATCACGTGGCTGAGGTCCCACTCCCACGTCACATAGCGCCCCGCGGTGTACTCGGACACAGTTGGGAATACCTGGACGCTCAGGCGATTCCCTTCGTTGTCCAGCTGGTCGAGCATCACTGCTCCGCTATCGAGGAGAGAAGTCATGGTATTGTCGCTATATACAGCCACCCGGCCCATCGCAACTCTCACGTAATTGCGCTTTATCTCGCGGAGTTTGAGCAGAGTGTCTAGCCCGAGATCCGACGCGGAGACGGCGACGCGGCGAACAACACTTGCCCCATGAACGAGTGCGTTGCGGTTCTCCAGCACGACACGGACTGCCCGCTGAAGATCGCTAGGGATGACGCTCTTCGATGCCAGGACAATCGATAGGTCGGTGGCACTGTAACTACTCCAGGCACGGCCGGGAGGCAGATACCCGCCATTCCCCGCGATTATTATCAGCTCGATGCGAATTTGCTCCGCCGCCCAGAGCAGCCGCTCTGCCTTATCAACAGGCGGTGTCAGATCGGAAACCTCGGAGAACTGCGCGGTCGAGCCGCTGGCACTCGCGTCTTGATTGGGCGAGCTAAAGGTGCCCGACCCTGCGAACACGCCCTGCGGCGGCGATGGCGTCAGTACCCGGACGTCCTCTGCTCTGACGCTACCGAGATCTTCTTTCGCCCTCTCGATCTCGCGCCTGCGGCTTGCACTAACGCCGAATGCCTCGATCTTGTCGATATCAAGCTTATCGAGGTCTACCAAGAGGAGTGCAGCCGCGACGCCGAGTAGTCCCAACGACGTCCCATCGATCGCGAGAGCCGGCCAGACGACGTGTGCCACTGCGAGCAGCGTCGCGACAATAACGACTACCAGTTTGACCCACCGACGCTGACGACGGTTGATGAGGGCGCTATCGAATTCGGCATCCTGCGATGGAGGGTCTTTCGCTTCAGAAGCCACGATGGGATTGCTCAGTTACTATGCGTGAAGACCTGCGTCTCCGTTACGCCACTGAGGTCCGCAAGGACCTTGCGCACCTGGGCGGCTGGAAGGATCCCGCAACGATCCTGAAGTGCTATCGGAAGCCAGACGAAGCGACGCAACGCGCCGCGTGGGGGCAGCGGCAAACGCCGCGCACTAGTGAGCTCGCACCGCGCTAGCAATTTGACACTAACGCCCCGAGCGGCGCAAGAAGAAACCTCGCCCGACGTTGCAACGCCAAACGAGGTTCGAGTTTTCGAGTATGGGCGAACCTCCGACCTCTCGCTTATCAGGCTGGAGTCGAGCGCTGAGGACCGCCGAAGACCATTGGAGTTCGGATGCGGCCCGGATCTCCACGTCCGTGTTCAACTGAGAGCCGTAGTGATCGCTGGCACTGCCTCTGACACTGTTCGGCAACGCAAAAGCGTTGCTGACTGGATCAAGTCGGCGGAGGATCTCCCGGCCCGATTGCCGCTGGACCAGGCGCGGGATTGAGCCGTATCGAATCCGCGTCACTCGCTGATCCCACAATGCTACCAGTCGGAAACGGCAATGGCCTCCGGTATTGCACGGCGATCTCTGTCAGTCGGTCCAATACGGGACCATCCAACATCGCATTGTCAAGTTGGATGTTCACCAGGGCGAACTTGTCTGCGGATATACTAACAGACGGCAGCACCTGGGTGCGCTCGGGCCCGTGGTGCCAGTATCGGCGGCACGCTGTAATCAGCACGCCCGCAAAAAGCGTGGCGCCAGTGTAAACGAGCACTGGATAGTCGGGCCGGCCAAGCCACGCCATGACAAGGGATCCAGCCGCGAGGACTCCGAGCAGGACGTGATTCGAAAGAACGCCACCCGTCAACCTTAGCTTCACCCAGTCAAGGCTACCCAATTGTCACCAACCCGTCTGGAGAGAAGTTGGGGTTGAAGACTGCAAACTGACTCAGGCCGTAGAAAGTGTGGAAGGCCTTGAGCACGCGTAGGGCGGGGTCGCCAAAGAAGAGCGCGCAGCCGACTATGCGGCACGCGTTGAAGGCGAACAACCCAGTGTTAGTGTAGAGATGGCAGCCCTCGAAGCAACAGTTCGTAAATGAGTAACCATTTAGCTCGATCTTGACGTTCTTGTAATACTGGTTACGTACATTGCCACCGCCTTGCGCTCGGAGTTTCGATCCCAGGGTACTTGGCCCAGTAGGGGACAACGAGGGCATAAGGTGCGCTAGTTTGGGATCTTCCGGCGGATAAGCCATGAACTTCAGTCCTTGCAGAGATTTGTTGGGGATGGGCCCGCTCACCGCTCCGAGTGCGGATCGTACGCGAGGGCGGCCGCTAGTCTTCGTCACTCAAAAGAGCAGACTCCACGTTCGCTGGGGCATTGCGCCACAGGTCTTCAAAGGCCGCTTCGTTTAGGATTGGTGCAGATCGCATTCTTTTCTTTCGCATTCGGGTCGGCGAGGTCGAGCTCAACGAATCGCCCTTGAAGCCTGCGCATGTGCGCGTAGCAGCCGATGTCAATGACGAACGCTTGAAAAGTACCTTTCTCTGATTTGTGGGTCAGCGCAGAGCCGGCGCTGTGAATGATGCGATAGTCGAGTAGGCGATAAATCAAGTCACGAATCTTGTCTCTCTGCTGCATCATTTGCTCAGGTACGAACAAGATGTTCGTGTGCTTGTCGATGCAGAATTGGCGGATAACGTAAATGCCGCGGACGAGCGTGTCCTGTTCGCCGCCCTCCGAGTCTTGTTTAAGCTCTTCAATTCGATGCTCGAAGTTCGAGCGGCTCAGTATGCGGATGTCATCCTTGCCGATCCTACCGTCTGATTCCTGAGCGTTCTCGAGTACTTCGATGAAGAGAGACAGTGTATCGCGCGGTACACCGCCGCCAGCAAGCACTAGTCGCCTGAATCCGTCGCCCTTGAATAGATCGTCCACCTCGTCTTTGTCCATGCCGGCAAGCCTGCCAAACTCATATAGAATTTTCTTGTTCTGCTTTTCCGTTTTCCTCAGGTCGGCAAGCGTGAAATCAATATTTATCGACTGGTAGTCGTGCCGTTCCTGGACACCGGTCGGCTGTCCCTTGCGATCAGCATAGAGGCTGCTCACATGCCGCAGGGTGGCAATCTTGAAATACAGCGGCAGGTCTTTGCAGAGTCGATGGATGTAGTCCATCACGAACGGTTGGTCGACGCGGCGCAGATGGTAGAAGTCATTGACTTGAACAAGCACAGCCTTTACGTGCTTCGAAAGCTCGAAGAATTCACGAATCTGATTCTTGAGTTGCGGCAACCAGCCATTCTAGCTCACTTATTTTTCTCTCCGCTTGCTTATAGGTGCGCTCCAACTCCATTCTCGTCGCATCGCTCGTGCTCGCCTCGAATTTGGCGACTTTACTCACCAGTCCAGCGCCGACAGAGTCGGAAGTCTGAGACACGACCGCCTCGCGGACATTCTCGTCGCGCTCGTCCGGGCGTCGCTTCAGCTCTTGCAGACGACGCCGGATCTGACCGATGATCTCTTTCGATCTCTTTTGCTTCCCGAACCATGAGGTTAGGTGTTTTTCGAGTTCCGCGAATACGGCGTCCAGTATCTCAACGAGAACATTCGGAAAAGAGTGCTTCTTGAATTCTTCGCAGTTGAGGTATACGCGCTTCGTCCCGTCAGGGAGTATTCTCCCTGAGTGATGCAAGAGAAGCGTCTTGCCGCATCCGCGACGAGCGAAAATCGCGTGATTCTGACGCGCGACGACATCTTCAAGGGCATTGGAAACGTCGATATATGGGATAGGCTCAGCACCACCTTGTTGTACACGGAGGTTCTCCGTGATAACCCGACGTAGTTTCCGGAGTTTTTCGCTCTTGCCCATAACCGCGCGGTTGAGTGAGAGGCCGTGGCAATGATGCGGCCGTGGCTAAACAACCCTGGTTGTCTCGTTGCAAGTCTACACATGAGAGCGACTGCCGACAGAGCATAATCCTGACACGATCAGCCCAAATCGTGACAGCAACGTCCACACTGTCAGATGCAGCGCGCTCGGTGCTAAGGCCGAGGGGAATTCCTTGACGCGGTCCGGCGGCCGAGTTGCCATTATGCCGCTTCGGTCTCCGCGAGCTCGCTTATTGCGAGGCCATGAACTCGCATCGAGGTGTGCCTTTCTCGCTTTCAGCTGAATGCTTTTCTTCTCGGCTGCGGTCAGTCGGATTACAAGCCGCTGGTTGCGTAGCCCTACTTCATCGCATTCGTGCTGGCGATGCTCCTAGTATGGGGTTGTTCATTTCTCCGGAGACTGGTTATGATCGATTCGTAGTCTACTAGGAGCCACTCGATGACCAAGGAGGAGGCGGTCGCCACGCTCGATGCTGCTCTCGCAAGAGTCGAGACACTTCGTTCGGAGCGACTGCATTCGGCAGCCCACGCTGCGTTCATGCAAAGCACTGGCTTGGACTTAGCCCGGATCTTCGGTTCGCAGTCGGTAATTTCGATCAACTTCGGGGCAATCGATTATCAGACGACGGGCCAATACCTGGCCAACGTGCACAACTTCGAAGCTCAGCTTGAGCGTAGAAAAAGAGAAGCCTACCTGCGCGGGCTTGATATTGCAGAAGGCATCCTCCGCTCGGCTAGGGAACAGCTACTCAGTCATGGCGTAGACAGGATTCTGGCGGCGAGTCGAATACGTTCGGACGGAGCAAAGGTGTTCATAAGTCACGGCACGGAAACCCCCGCTCTTGCCAGAATCGAGCGGTACGTGCGAGCGCTGGGGCTCAATCCGATCATCGTTGGCCGTGAGCCGAGCGAGGGAATGGCAGTCGACGATCTCGTCGAAAAGCGCATGGGAGAAGCTGACTGCGCGATTATCCTCGCGACGGCCAATGAAGAGGTTGCCGGTCGTAAGCAACCACGTCCGAACGTCATTCATGAGATCGGACTTGCCCAAGAGTTATTGGACAACAAAGTGATCTACCTGAAGGAGATTGGTTGCGACTTTCCGTCGAACGTTGGCCCGAAAGTATGGGAGAACTTCACTCAGCAGAATCTGGAGTCTGCGTTTGAGAAGATCGGGAAGGAGCTAAGGGCCTTTGGGCTGCTCTGACTGTCGCTCTTGTTATCGAATCAGCGCCACACTGGGGTCGGTTGCCACTGCTTTTGTCACTGTCCGAGCGCCGCGCATCTATGAAAAATCCCCGAGCGGTCCGAAAACCGCACGGGGACGTATTTTCGGGTATGGGCCGAGGAGGAGTTGAACCTCCGACCTCTCGCATATCAGGCGCGTCTAACTGACCCGTCAACTCCGACATCGCATCGCATTTCCCTCTGACAGCACGGCAATCCGCCCGACTCTGAGCGACGCAACGTCGGAGCTTGCCGGTCGAATTTGACACCAGATTTGACACCAACGGGCTCAACCACGAATATCTACCTCCGCTCGCAGTTTGGACGCTGCCCGCCACCGACGACTTGCAGTGCAATTCTCTCAGTACATCCGTGGTGCGCCATTCACCTCGGGCGAAACTGCTCGCGCACCACTAAGTCGGTTGTCGCGTGACGGTAACTAGCCAACGGAAGGCCTGCACCGCTAGCACGACGAGTGCAACCTACATCACTATGTTAGCGCCCTGCCGGCGAGTAATGCCACAATCGCCGCTGATAACCGTCCTTGCATGCGTGATGTCAGCCGCTGTCCGTCTCTCCAACTGAGCGTGAGCACTAGATCGGCGATATCCGTTTCCCTGCCTGATCAGGATGCAACCTTCTTGCAATTGCGATCGCTGAATGACTCGGCGTCCTTGGCAGCGAAGCGTGCGTTCATTCTGACGACAGGGTTCGCACGGGATCCAGGCGACTCGCACGGTACGCCGGCGCGGTACAGGCGGCGACACTCACCAGCAGCAGCGTGACCGCGCTCGCCATCAGCGTAAGAGGATCGATGGTGGACACGCCGAGCGCGACGGTAGCCATTGCGCGCGACATCGCCACCGAGCCGATGACGCCGGTGACGATTCCTGTTCCGGCCCACCGTAGTCCCTCTCGAAGGACCGCGGCCAGGATTTCACCACGCTGAGCGCCGAGCGCCAACCGAATACCTATTTCGCGCGTCCGGAGGGAGACGAGATATGCGAGCAGGCCGTAGGTCCCAGTCGCTGCCAGCAACAGCGCCGCCACGGCGAAGAAGAGGAAGACGAGCATGTCGAATCGCGGCGCGCGGAACTCCTGCTCCATCATCTCGGACATGGTTCGCACGCTCCCCGGCACGAGATCCCGGTCGACCATTCGCACTCGGGCACGGATGGTGTGAGCGAGGCTGCCCGGTGGTAGACTGGTGCGCACGACGAAATACGAAAACGGGCGCGGCCGCTGGCGGTTGGACCAGTATAGCTGGGGCTCCGTCGCCTTCCCGGGCTCGACCGGCGCGACGTCCCGCACCACGCCGATCACAGTGAACGTGGCCTTTTCCTCGCGCAACGTGATCCGCTTGCCCACCGGATCCTCGCCCAGCCAGTAGCGCCGGGCAAGCGCCTCGTTGACGAGCGCGACGAGTGGCGCGCCGCCAATGTCGCGACCGTCGAAATCACGGCCCCGCATAATCGGCACACCAAGGGTCGCGAAGAACCCCGGGCTCACGTCGAACCAACGAACCGATGTGCCGACGGGCGTCGTGCCATCGAGACTCACCTCGTCTGTCTCGAGTCCGCCAAAAAGAGGCCCCCCGGACGCGGAGCCAGCCGCCGCGACACCGCTCGTGCTGCGCAGCGCCCTCTCCACGCGATCCCAGAGGGCCGGCACTTGACCCTGAGAATACTTCTCGTCGGCGAACAGCGAGAACGTGAGGAGATGTTGCTGTTCGAACCCGGGGCTCCAGCTCGTCAGCGCACCAAACGACCGCGTGAGCAACCCGGCGCCGGAGACCAGCATCGAGGCGAGGGCGAGCTCGCCGATGACGAGGATCGGGCCGATGCGACGTCCGCCGCGGGAAGCCGTGCGGCCACCCTCGCGGAGCAACTGCGCGGCGCTCGTGCCCACCGAGCGGACGGCGGGGATGAGACCGAAAATGAGCGTCGTCGCGACCGTCAGGATCACGGCGAAGCCGAGCGCCACACTGTCGACTCGTACGTCCTCGAGGCGGGGTAGCGAAGCAGGTGACATCGCCTTGAACGCGTGGGTCGCTCCAGTCGCCAACACCACGCCGATCCCCGCGCTGGCCAGCGCGAGGACGAGACTCTCCACGAGGAGCTGGCGCGCGACCCGTGCGCGACTGGCCCCGAGTGCCGATCGAAGCGCCATTTCGCGCTGGCGAGCGGTCGCCCGGGCGAGCAGCAGGTTGGCCACGTTCGCGCAAGCGATGAGGAGTACGACGAACACTGCAGCCAGGAACAGGAGAAGGATCGTGCGGAACGTCGCCGACTACGAGGTCCTGCAGAGACTCCGCGGTCAATCCCCACCCAGCCGTTGTCGCGAAGTGCTCGCGACGGATGGACGCCGCGATCTGGGCCAGTTCCGAACGGAATGCGCTGAGCGACGCGCCGGGGGCGCGCCGCCCATACGCGACGAACCCGCGCCAGTCGCGCTGCGATTCATCCCGCGGATCGATGTGAATCGGCCGCCACAGCTGTACGCTCTCGAATTTCGGAAGGTTGAACTCGCGCGGCAGCACGCCCACGATGGTCACGGGCTTGCCGTCGAGTACAAGCGCGCGGCCCACAACGTCTCGCGAGCTACCGAATCGCGACTGCCACATCGCGTACGAGAGCAGCGCGACCGTGCTCTCGCGGCCGATGAGATCCGACGGTTCGATGAGGCGGCCGAGCGCCGGCCGTACGCCGAGGGCGCGGAACAGTCCCGGCGTGGCCAGGCCCCCCAGAATCGACTCCGCGCCGTCCGCTGTCGCCAGGTGGTAGGGCCAATCCCGGGCGATGCCGATCGCCTCGAGTGTCCGGGATCGGGCGGCGAGGTCCTCGACGTTCGGGGGAGAGATGCTGCACCAATCCGCGGTCGCGCCCGGATATTGCTCGCACACGGTGACCAACCGGTCGGCGTGCGGAAAAGCGAGCGGTCGTAGCACGATGCCGTAGACGATCCCGAAGATCGCGGTCGTGATGCCGATCCCCAACGCCAGCGTCAGCACGGCGGCGAGGCTGAACGCCCGGTGCGCAAGCAGCGTCCGGGTTGCGTAGCGGATATCCAACACGAAATCGCGCATGGTGCCGCCCAGTCAAGTGGACTGACTCACGAACGCTCGCAATCAGCGGGCCATCACAACATTGGCGCAACGCATACCAAGTTGGTTCGGCTCGGCAGCTTACGCGTGTCAGGATTTCCCTTTCCGACTTTCGCGTGCGCGGCTTCGGGACCCCTTGTCCGACTCCGGACACGACGCCGTGCGTCCCAGCGAATAGTCGGTATTCCGGTGCTAAGCAGCGACGCGCTAGCTACGCGCGACCGGGTAACGAAACGCCCTGACCATGATGAGCGAGGAGTGCAAGTTGCGAGAACGTGCGGTTAGCGCGAGAAACGGGTCCCGCTCGCAATTTTTTGCAAATCAATCGGGACGGCGGGATTTGAACCCGCGACCCCCTGAACCCCATTCGGTTCTCGGGTACGGTATCAACTACCTAGGATGGCGCCGTTCAGAGGGAAAACCGGGCGTCGGGCCCGATCTTCAACGCCGAAATGTCGGTGGTTGCCGGCGGAAACGGGCCCCCAAACGGGCCCCCGCCCGTTAACTCACAGCCGTGCGCGTCGACGGCGTGCCTGCAATCAATCTGAATCCGCTCGGGCAAAGCGGATCACTTTACCGTCAAATGCGACTGCCAGTATGCCTTTGTCCATGGAATATCGGTTTCGCTGCCGGCGAGGCATGCTAGGCTGGTCGGTCTCGATCCATTCACCACTCGCGCGATAGGTTAGCAGCATGATTTGATCCTTGCTGTGCTCATGCACCGTGTATATCAGCGTGCCGTCGGCGCGAAAGTCCATCGTGACATCACCAAAAGATCGCCCTCCGCATTCGTCGTTTGGGTCCGATCGCCAAACGCCGATTAGTCCATCCTGAGGCTTCCGTCGAAATCCAAAAATCACGCGCTTACCCTCATGTCACTACGGCGGCTGAATGGGCCCTGGTGCCGACGAGGCGAGGACAAAACAAGCTGCTGCGTGACCCGCTGCATGGCATTTCCGGGTTAATCAAGGCGAACCTCGCGGCTTCTCACCGTGACCCAACGTCCTTCGGTCAAATCAACTCTCGCCCAGAGTAGATAGGTGCACCTAGCCACTGCGTTAGGGCGCTGGCCAGCCTACGGCGAATGCCATGCGCTTGGTTGATGAGACGGCCACCAAAAGCATCGCGGAAAATTGGGGTGCAGAACATCACCGAAAATCGCGGAATCCGCTTCTCGTTGAAGTTTCTCCAGTGCGGGAATCGACAATACACGACCATCTCAATAATCCGCTGATATTTTGCGCCTTGGCCGTCGCGGACCCGTTGGGCGAGCTGCTCAGTCACGTGCTTGAAATGGTCACTCAGATACATCGCACCGGCGATATCAGCGTCCAGCAACGCAACAATCAGGTCACGTACGTTTAGGCACTGGGAGATGTCAACTGCGATGATCCCGGGTCGTCCGTAGTCCCAGAGTTGGTCTGCTGCAGTGGAGATCAGCCCGCTCGCTCCCGCAGTAGTTTGCGGGCGCTTTACTTCGACTCCACAGTGTAGGCCGTCGACGTTAATTGCGAAATCAGGATGACCTCGATTGACCTTTTTTGGAGGCACGGTTGTGTTCATCTCAGCGCGCGCTAGAACGCTTCCGAACCAAAGTTGCGCTTGATAGTCGTAAGGTGTCTGACCGTCTTGCTCTTCGAGGCTGCCTTTGAGAGAACGCACGAGGTCCTCGGCGATTCGTTCGACCCGCTCGTCACCCAAGCAATAAGACACCTGGACAAAATCGCCAGCGACCATGATCGCGTTGCTGATCAGCATTAGGCGGCGGGGGTCCGTTCCGAACGTACCCTCCTCAGCAACGCGTGTAAGTAACCTGCTCGCCATTCGCAAGCGGCCTAGTGGGCGGACTGGCAGCTCCCACTGTCGCAGCTTCGCGATAGCAGCATCGAGGCTATCCGCGAGGCCCCTACAGGCTTCTGGCGGGAAGTCATCATCGCTGAACGGCGGCATCCGAGTATCAGTCACGGAACCTGTCGAAACTCTGGTCGCCGATGGTTGACCAGCGGTCGGTGCGTGGCGGCGCAATCGTTGTAGATCGACTGGCTTACAATCGCGCGCAGTCCAACTTGCCCGTGGAGCTTGATCACACGATCAAGAATCGTCCCTGGTGCAGTCGACCCTGACCTGACATACACGTGCCGAAGCAAAACCGTCAAGTCAACGGGAACTCGAACTCCGCCCTCGACAGGTGTAAATAGGTAAGGCAGCGTCAGTGCTGCGTCGGAACGATATCTGTCGATCATGATTGCCCGGGCTTCCTTTTCCACCTCATACCGGCGGTCTTTCGTGAGCGCCAACCTATAGAGATTGTCCTGCGCGACCGCCTCGGTGCGGAAATCGCAATACTGCACGCGGGCCAGTAGAACCTGGCTGGACTGTGTTGTGATCGAGCGGACCAGTGCGCCCGCCGTGGTAAGAATCGCTACTCCTTCGACTCCACTGGCGCCCGGACAGTACCAGGTCCAGGCCTCATCGGATTCTGTGGTGTCTAAGCGCCAGCAGTTCGCATATGTCGTCGACCGGAAAACCTTCGAGAGGCGGTCGCCCCAGGAGCCAGGTCTCGGACGCAAGTCCTCCTCGCGAACTCCTACACTGCGGAAGTAGGCATTTCGGTCGTCGACATTTCGTTGGGGAAAGGTGCCCTCGAGTTGATCTTCGAAATTGTCGATCCTTGAGAAGAAGAGATACCGGCCTAGGACCATCTGCTCATATCTTGAGTAAGGCAGATATCTCCAAATAGTTTCATCGTCGCGCGCCTGCTCGTAGAACAAAGATTGAGACATGCCAATCGCTCGATTTTCGGTGCGTAGAGAACGGAGTCCTCAAGAGGCTGTGACGCCCACGCGGGTATGTGCGCTGCCACGCATTCGCAATAAATTACCCTGAGGTGGGTGGATCAGATCGGTCAACAAACCGGTGATATCGGAAGGGGTTATGACAGTGAAAGAACGAGTGCTGGATGTTGTTCGCGACCTGCCAGATGATGCCACGATAGAGGACGCGATTTACAGATTGCATCTGCTTGCTAAGATCGACCAGGGTCTGGCCCAAGGTGCCGCTGGAGATACGCTGAGCCAAGAAGAAGTCCGCCGCCGCCTGGCGCCCTACCTGGCGCCTCGCTGACTAACCCTGAAAGTCCGACCCCTGTCGGCGTTCGTTGGGCACTTCAGGCGGTCGATGACCTCGCGGCGATCTGCCAGTACATTGGGCGAGATTCGCCGTCAGCTGCTGCTGCGTTCGCAGAGCGCGTACTCCACGCTGTCAGTGGAGCTGCTCTCTTTCCGCTAGCCGGTCGTACGGTCCCTGAAGTAAGACGGTCGGACGTTCGTGAAGTGTTCGTACACAGCTACCGGGTGATTTATCAGGTTTCGGAGAATGCAGTCCTTATACTGACGGTATATCACGGCGCTCGTGCGTCCCTCCGCGAAACACTGGACCCGCGACTCCCGTCACGTTGAGACAGGTCAATGTGACCGGACTTGTGCTCGCTCGCCGCCGTTCGCACCCGGCTTCGAAATGAACAGTTAACCCAGGAGCGGGCGTCAGGGCGCCGGCTTCAGGATGGTCGCTCATACGCCGTTGAAAGAGCGCCCTGTGCGTCCAATAGTCGTTCCAGCTGCAGGGCCACGTTCACATAGTCCGTAGTGTCAGCCTCGGAAAGCGCGAAGTCCGGCAAATGCACGGCCTTGTTTCGCAGGTCGCGTAGCTCCACGAGGAGTCGGCACTGATCGGAGGTCAAGATCTCCGCATCACGGAGTGCCTTTTCGATATTGCGCGGTGTCCGCATTATGACGGAGCCCATAACAAGGCCTCTCCGAGTCATTGCCCTGGCTGCTGTTCGTTCAACACCCAGCCAAGCGCCCGACGAGGCCACGCAGCGCGCCGCGTTGGAGCAGCGCCAATCACTGCACGCCAGCGGTCTCACACGGCGCTAGTGAATTTGACACCAGATGTGACCCTGACGCCCCGAGCAGCAGAAAAAGAAAACCTCGCGCAGCGTTGCAACGCTAAGCGAAGTTGAGAGATCGAGAGTATGGGCCGAGGAGGAGTTGAACCTCCGACCTCTCGCTTATCAGGCGAGCGCTCTAACCACCTGAGCTACCGGCCCCAGTGACGCGCGGAGCAAAGTAAGGTAGCGGGAGCACCCGTTACACGCCACCGGCGAGGATGCGCTGGATCTGCGCGATGTGGTTGGCGTCGTGTCCAACCATGTGCGTCGCGAGAGAGCGCACGGTGAGGCGCCCGCGCTCGGCGTGCGTGCCGGAACGTTCCCACTCGGCGGGCGAAAGACGCGAGAGAACAGTGACGTTGGCTTGGCGCAAGAGACGGTACATGTCGAGCGCATCGCGCGCGGTCCATGATGCGTAGTCGCCGAGCCGCGCCCACAGTTCCTGGTCGAAGCCCGGCAACGCCACGCCGTCATTCTCGATCATCTGACGATAGCGCCAGCTGCTCGTGAGCTCGTCCTCGGCGAGATGCGCGATGATCTCGACGACTGACCACTTGCCGGGCGCCGGGCGGCGGCGAAGCGCTTCGTCGGATACGCCCGAGATGAGTTGCGCCAGCGTCGCAGGCGCGCTGCGTTGGGCCGCGAGTGTGTCGGTGGTCATGGCTTCGGACCAAGTGATGTGATGTCGATCCCGTCCTGGGCAAGCACGGACGTGATGTAGCGCCACATCGCCTCGATGTCCGCGAGCACCGACGCGGTCGTGCGATCGCGCGGCGCCGCGCGATGGAGTGCGGTGGATGCGGCACTGAGGAGCAACTGATCGGCTTCCTTGCGCTGGGCCGCCGAGACGCCGATCGCGATCAACCGCCCCTGGTAGCCGTGAATGAGCTCGTACGCCTCAGGCGGAATGCGCCGCTCGAGCGCCGCGCTCGCGCTCGCGTCGAATGGCGGAAACTCCGCGGGCGGGCGAATCGCGACGTCCTCGCCGGAGCCGACGAGGTATTCCATCGTCACGTGCAACACGTCGGCGAGCCGCGCGATAACCGCAGGGTCCTTGGGTCGAACACCACTGTTCTCCCAACGACTGACCGTGTTCCGCTCCACCCCGACTGCCTTGGCGAGGTCGCCCTGCGTCATCCGGGCCCCAGCTGGGGTCCGGATGCGCTGTCGAGCCTCCCGGAGCCGGTCGGCAAAGAGCGTCATGTGCGTAGCGAAGTCAGTATCAGGTGACCCTTGACATGATACCTGAGGATATCATCTTATGCCATGACAAGACACACATACGTTCACTTTTCCACGGTGGACTGGCCAAAATGGCTATGACCCCCAAGGAACGCAAGGCGGCCTTCCGCGCGGCGGCCACCATGCACGAGGTCACCATGGCCAACGCGGCCCGTCGTCTCGGCGTCAGCTATAACCATCTGATGCTCGTCCTGAACGGCGACCGCAAAGGCAGTTCCGCGCTGAAATCCCGTATCGCCGACTTTCTCGGCTGTGCAGCACCAGAGGTATTCGAACAGGAGCGCTGACGCTTAAGTTTGTGACCGATGCCGACGACGCAGCCGAACGCCGCGCGCCGATATGCGCGCATCACGGCGGATACGCGTCGCCTGGCCGCGGTCCGCGCTACTGGACTGCCTGAAGGACGAGGGCCCCGAGATCGGTTCGAGCGACTCGCCGCTGTCGCCGCGCGGCTGCTCGATGCCCCAGTCGCCATCGTCTCCCTCGTCGACGCCCAACGCGACGTTCTGGGTCGGACTGACCGGCGTCCCACCCGCCGTCGCCGCCGCCGGCGGTACCACGATGCGCCCCTCCTTCTGCCAAGCCATCATCGCCTCCACCGGCGATGCGCTCGCCATCCCCGATGCGCGCGTCGACCCCGTCTTCTCGACGTTCCCGTCCGTCACCGCCCTCGGCGTCGTCGCCTGCCTCGGCGTCCCGCTCATCACCCGAGCCGGACTCCCCCTCGGCAGCTGCTGCGTCTATGACATGAGACCCCGCGACTGGACCCGAGAGGACATCGAGACCCTGAGCGCCCTCGGCGCCGGCGCCGTCGCCGAGATGGAACGCCTGGCCGCCGTCACCGCCGGCGACGAGACCAGCGACGCCGTCGTGCGCTACCTCGGCGCCGCCATCGATACCATTGATACGCTCGCCCGCGTGATGCCATCCCAATGCGACACGAGTCGCATCACACGCGTGTCCCAAACCGCCGCCACGGTCGCACGCCAGTTCGGGACTCTCGCACGGGCGCTCCCCGCCACAGGCACGATCGACCTCGCCGTCACCGCCCACGATATCTGGCGACTCCTCCAGATCGTCGCCGGCGAAGAAGCCTCCGTCACCCTCGATTTCACGGACGGACTTCCAGCCGTCGCCATCGATCACACCCGCATGGTGCGGCTACTCGTGACGCTCGTCGCCGGCGCGCGCGACGCGCTCAATGGCCGCGGGTGGATACAGATCGCCGCCGAGCCCGGCGATACGAATACGGTTCGCATGACCGTCCGCGCCGTCAACGCCAGCGCGCCCCTCGGCATTCCGCTCTCGGGCGGCGCCATCATCGCCGCCGACCAACTGCTCCGCGTGTGTGGCGCTACCGTCACCACACACGAGGAGAGCGTCGCTGTCGCCCTACTCCGCGCGGCGGATGGCCGCGCCGATCGTCTCGAATAGCCGGTCGATCTGCTCCGGCTCGACGATGAGCGGCGGCGACACCGCGATCGTGTCGCCCGTCGTCCTGATCATCACGCCCTGCTCGAAGCAATCGAGGAAGACGTCGAACGCACGCGTCGTCGCGCCCGGCACACCGCGCGGCTCGAGCTCGATCGCCGCCACGAGACCAATGTTGCGAATGTCGATCACGTGCGGCAGCCCGCGCAGCGCATGCGCCGCATCCCCAAACCGGTCGGCGAGCGATGCCGCACGGTCAAACAGCCCCTCGCTCTCGTAGACATCGAGCGCCGCCAATCCCGCCGCGGCCGCGAGCGGATGCCCCGAGTAGGTATAACCATGAAATAACTCGATGCCGCCATTGCTTGCGTCGATCAGCGCCTCGTAAATGCCCGAGCGAACAAAGGTGCCACCCATAGGGACGCTGCCGTTCGTCATCCCCTTCGCCACCGTCATGATGTCCGGCACGACATTGAAATACTCGGCCGCGAACGGCGCACCCAACCGACCGAACCCCGTGATCACCTCGTCAAAGATCAACAGAATCCCGTGCTCGGCCGTGATCGCGCGCAGACGCTCGAGATACCCAACCGGAGGAATGAGCACACCCGTGGAGCCCGCGACCGGCTCGACAATGACGGCAGCGATCGTCGACGCGCCGCGCTCCCGAATGACCCGCTCGAGGTCGTCGGCCAGATGCGCGCCGTGCTTCGGTTGACCGCGCGAGAATGCGTTCGTCGGATGGAGGTGGGTATCGACGATGTGATCGATCCCTGGCAGGCCCGAACCAAATTGCTTGCGATTGTTCTCGATGCCGCCGACCGCCAGGCCGCCGAATCCCACGCCATGATAGGCGCGGTTCCGCCCGACGAAACGCGTACGCCCAGTCTCCCCACGCGCGTGATGGTAAGCGAGCGCGATCTTGAGCGCCGTGTCGACCGCCTCGGATCCCGAGTTCGAGAAGAACATGTGGTCGAGATCGCCGGGGGCAATCGCCGTCAGGCGAGCAGCCAGTTCGAACGCGAGCGGGTGACCGACTTGAAAACCGGGTGCGTAGTCGAGCTCGGCCGCCTCTTCCTGTATGGCGGCGACGATCGGCTCGCGGCAATGCCCCGCGTTCACGCACCACAGCCCGGCCGCACCATTGAGAATGCGGCGCCCGTCGGCCGCCGTGTAGTACATCCCCTTAGCCGAGACCAAGAGACGCGGCGCTCGCTTGAACGCCTTGTTCGCCGTGAACGGCATCCACAGCGCATCGAGTGTTACGGTTCCCGTCATAATACCCGTATAATCGATGTTGCTCATATAACGGGGCAACTGTCTTATCCTTGTGCCGCCCACTGCTCAGGAAACACGTGCCTTGCCGTTGCTGGTCGTCGATGACGATGCGGCGGTCCGACGTTCCCTGGGGTCGGTTCTCGCCTCACTCGGCTACGCGGTAGAGACGGCCGAATCGGGCCAGGCCGCGCTGGCGCTGCTGGTCCGGGGCAAGTTCGCGGCGATGCTCTGCGACGTGCGCATGCCCCAACTGAGCGGGCTCGAAGTGATCCCCAGCGCCCGCGACATCGACCCCGAGCTGGCGATCATCATGGTCAGTGCGGTCAACGAGGCCGAAACCGCCACCGAGGCGCTCAGGGCGGGGGCGGTCGACTACGTGACGAAGCCGATCGAGATCGATTCCATTAAGGGATCGATCGAGCGCGCGCTGAACGAACGCGCCGCCGCTCGGCGCCGGTCCCAACGCGCGCTGCGCGAGGCCGTCGCGGCCCGAACCTCGGCGCTCGAACGCGAAAAGGCGGCCCTGCGGGGGCTGACGATCAGTACGGCCGAGGCCCTCCTCAAAGCGATGGAAGCCAAAGACCCGTATCTCAAAGGCCACTCCACCCGCGTGTCCGAGCTCGCCGGTCAGGTCGCTCAGACACTCGGCCTCGACGCCGAGATGATCGAGAATGTCCACCTCGCCGGGCGGCTGGCGGACATCGGCAAGATCGGCACGCGGGAAGATGTCCTCCACAAGAATGGCCCGCTGACGCCCGAAGAGTTCGACCACGTGCAAGACCACGTGCGCATCGGCCTCGAGATCCTCGCGCCGCTCAATCACCTCGGCGTCGTGCTCGACTACGTGCACGATCACCACGAGCACTACGACGGGACCGGGTATCCCCGAGCCCTCGAAGGCTCCGCGATCTCGATCGGCGGTCGAATCCTCGCGGCAGCCGATGCCTTTGTCGCGCTCACGTCACGACGCGCCTACCGCGAGCCGATGTCGGAGACCGACGCGATCGAACACTTGAGAGAAAGCGCCGGCTCGCTGCTCGACTGGACCGTGTACGCGGCGCTCCGCACCGTCATCGCCGAGAGGTTGGGAATAGCACTGGATTAGTGGCGCGGCGCTTGCTTCTTTATGTAATAGTGGAACTGCGAGAGCGCCTGCAAGCGGCGATCGGTACAGAATACGAAGTCGGCTCCGAGCTCGGTGGCGGCGTGCAGAGCCGCGTCTATGCCGCTCGGGACACCGAGCTGGACCGTCCAGTCGTCATCAAAGTTCTTCCGCCCGAGCTCGCCGCAGGCGAGGGCATAGAGCGTTTCCGCCGCGAAATTCGACTCGTCGCGGGGCTGCAGCACCCACATATCGTCCCGTTGCTGGTCGCCGGCGAAGCCGATGGGCTGCTCTACTACACGATGCCGCTCGTCACTGGCGAGTCGCTTCGCGCCGTGCTCGACCGCGAAGGCCCGCGAGATATCGAGTTCGTCGCGACAGTCATGGCCGAGGTGGCGAGCGCACTGGTCTACGCGCATGGACGGAACATTGTCCACCGCGACGTCAAACCCGGCAACATCTTCGTTGAGGCCGAGTCCGGCCGGATCTTGCTCGCCGACTTCGGCGTCGCGCGACGCATCGGATTCGAGGGAACGGTCACCGCGAGCGGCGTCGCGATCGGCACGCCAGCCTATATGTCGCCAGAGTCCCTCGACGGCGGACCCGTTGATGGCCGCAGCGACATTTTCAGCCTGGGCCTCGTCGCCTGGGAACTGCTCGTCGGCGAGCGGCCGTGGCAGAGCGAGACCCTGTACTCGCTGATCTACAGCCAGAAATGCGAGCCGACGCCATCGCTCGTCGATCGTCGGCCCGATGTCCCGAAGCGTCTCCGGATCGCGATCGAGCGCTGCTTGAAGAAAGACGCCGACGAACGGTGGGAGAGCGCCGACGTGCTCCTCGCCTATCTCTGCGATACCGAGGCCGACGAGCCTCGCCTCGTCCGCCGTCGGACGTTGGCCGCGGGTCCAGCCACCCAGCGGCCGGAGCCCTCGTTCCGTCCGCGCGCACCACGGACACTCTCGGCAGGGCGCCTCGAGGTTCGGTGGAACGGCGATCTGCCGGTCGTGATCCCGCCGCGACTCAAAGCCCGAGGCCGACGCCTGTGGCCGCCTGCCATCGTACTGGCCGCCGCTCTCGTGCTGGCCGTTGGACTGCGTTTTACCCAACACGTCAGCGCTTCGCCAGCCGTCGTCGCCGAGGCCAATGGAGACGTCCCGTCCCTCCCAGCTGTCGATGTAACGGCAAGCGCCCCGGTCGTGCCCGTGGTGGAAAGACGCACGACCTCGCAGTTGGACCGCGTGTTCGCGTCGGTCGTCGTTGCGATGAGAAGGAGAGGCGGCGAGTCCGCCGTGCGCGAGCTCCAGCGCGCCGAAACCATGTGGGAGGCCGGCCGCCGTCGCGACTGCGCACGCCAGGTGAGCGACGATGCCCGAGCGCGCTGCTCGTCGCGGCTGGCGACGCTGCGCGCCGAAGAATTGTCGGAGCTGCTGGAGCGCACCCGGTCCCGTTAGCTTGGGGGTCATGGCGGAAGACACGCCGGACCTCAGAAACTTGCCCAAGCGCGAGGCGTACCAAACCCTCGCCACGCACATCGATTCCGTCCTCGACGGTATCACCGACCCGATCGCCGCCATGGCGACGATCTCCGCTCTGGTGCACCACGGATTCGGCCACCTGTGGACCGGATTCTATCGCGTCGTCAACGACGGCAAACAGCTCCGCGTAGGACCGTATCAGGGCACACTCGGCTGCCTCGAGATCCACGTCGGCAAGGGCGTATGCGGAACGGCGGCGGCGAGCAAAGCGACGGTGATCGTCGAGGACGTCCACGCGTTCCCCGGGCACATCACCTGCGACGCCCGGTCGCGGTCCGAGATCGTGGTGCCCGTGTTCGATACGACCGGCGCGCTGATCGCCGTGTTCGATATCGACAGCGACCGCCCGGCGGCGTTCGATCGCGAAGATCAGATCGGACTCGAGGGCGCCCTCGGCTGGTTCGCCACTTCGTGCGATTGATGCTCGTGCTCGCCGCGCTCGCCCCACTCGGCGTCGCGGCCCAAGACAACTATGAGATACAGGTCTACGGCTCGCAGACCATCGGGCGCGACACGACGATGTTCGAGCTCCACAGCAATTTCACCGCCGATGGGCGGAGAACGGTGCAAGAGGGGTTGTGGCCGACCGAGGACGTTCGAGCACGAGACCCTCGAGATCACGCACGGCTGGACGCCATGGTTCGAGACCGGGTTCTATCTCTTCACGTATGTCAGCGGCCACGAAGGATGGCAGTGGGTCGGCGATCACATCCGACCGCGCATCCGCGTGCCTGACTCGTGGGGATGGCCGATCGGCCTGAGTCTCTCGACCGAGATCGGGTATCAGCGGCCGAGGGTCTCGCAGGATACCTGGACCTGGGAGATCCGTCCGATCATCGACCAGACGATCGGTCGGTGGTACTGGTCGGTCAATCCGGCGCTCGAACGGTCGTGGAAAGGCGCGACGGTGAACCAGGGTCTCGTGTTCGCGCCGAACGTGACGGTGGGATACGACGTAACCCACTTTGTCAATCTGGCGGCCGAGTACTACGGGTCGTACGGACCGATCACCAACTTCTCCCCGTACGACCAACAGCAGCATCAATTGTTCGGCTGCATCAATCTCGATTTCGGCCCGATGTGGGAATTCAACTTCGGCGTCGGCAACGGATGGACGCCCGCAACCGACCACGTGATCATCGAGATGATCCTTGGCCGCCGAATGGGATTCTAGCGGGAATACCGTCGGCTGAGGTTGAAGCCGGTCGTCGCGCCGACACTCGGGAGGAGAATGATTCCCGCGAAGCTCACGGCGCACACGAAATGACACGGGCGCGACGTGTCCGTGTGATTGAGCCGGATGAGCGCAAAACTGCCCAGTCCCCCGACAGCAGTGCCGGCGAGCGCGGCGAGATAGGAGCCGGTCGCGTGTCGCCCGGCCTGTCCGATCAGCGTCGGCGGGACCGCGGTGGCAAACGCCGCGATGGTGTACCCGCCGACCAAACCGGCCGTGCTCGCGGCATCATCGCTCGCGCCGAAGCGACGCGCGACCCAACGCGTCGCGATGCCGCCGCCAATGAATCCTATCGGCAACGCCGCGGCGCCGGCCGCAACTTCGGCCGCGAACCGTCCGCCGGTGACTGCTGGTTGGCCACGGCGTTGCGCGGCCGCGGGTGTGCTGAGACACACCAGGAGCAGCGCTAGGCTTGCTCCGGCGTCCAGCCGCATTTCCGACACGGCCCGAACCCACCATGGACGATGTCGGCGTGAATCAACGTGCCGCACTTGGGGCAGTGGTGCTCGACCTCGTGACCAGCTGCCACGGACGGTGTCTCGCTGATCATCGCGATGACCCGAGCTTGCTGCTCGGGTGTCATCGACGCACTGAGCGCTGCGACGGATCCCAGCGTGGTCGGTTTGGGACGGGGCTGCGTGAGCGCCGCGCCCCATGAGGCCCATGAGCCCGGATCGCCGTTCTCCTGCACCTCGCGCGAGGCTCTGATCAGCCACGGGATGAGGCGCCAGGCGATAGTCAAGAAAATCCCCGCCTCGCCACCATAGCGATAGCCCGGATCCATACTCCATGGACGATCAGCCGAACAGCTTCGCCACGAAGAGCGCGGCTCCCACGGCGCCGATCGCCAATGAGGTCCCCAGAACGCCCCTGGACCTCGTGAGCGCTGACACCGCACCGAGCGCAATCGCGACCTGTAGCAACGTCACCGAGAACGCAAAACCTTTGTGTTGCGTCATGAGACGCTCGGCTTCGTCGATCTTCTCGTCGCGCTGGTGCTCGAGCACTTTGGCGCTGTCGCTGATGGCCTTCTGCTCATTCGCGTAGCGTTGCACCGTGGCATTGATGTCCGGCGGAGGCGTCTTTCCCACCGCGTGCCACGTCGCTTCGGATCCGGCGGCGATAGCGCCCTTGATCCCCTTGGCCTGGTAGTATGCCCACTCATCCGAGGCCTGGGCTTGAAGGCCCGTCGCTTCGGTCTTCAAAAGAATCGCGTCGTTGACCGTCGCCCCGGCCTTGAGCGACGCGATCGCGGCCAGCGCCGCGAGCACCGCGGTCGAGAGCGCAGTGAAGCGAAGCATCCGGCCCTCGCCACCCTTCTTGGCCTCGATCTCCTCGTCGATCTTCTCGCGCAGCTTGTCGGTGTCGACTTCGATTTCTTCAGGCATCCGGGGAAGCTAGCATCGACAGGAACTCGAGCCCATTGGTCGTCCCGTAGTTTCCGTAGCAATTATTGAACACGACGTGGACGCCCTGGAAGTGCGGCTCCTTCACCTGGGCCGCGGCCTCCTGTACTCGCGGCACCCATTCCTCCAGCTGGCTCCGGTCATAGAGATATCGATATCGCTCGGCGACGGACACGCCGCGTTTCTCCCAGGTATCCGTCCGGCGTCCATGCATGCGCACGAGCGCCACAAAGGGCAATGTGACCGCCACATCTGGCGGCATACTGGATCGCATGCCCGGCGGCGCGTCGACCATCACGTACGCGAGCCAGTTTTTCTGGAGCAGTGCCAATGTGCGCTCGCGCAGCCGATCCGACATCCACGCCCGATTTCTGAACTCGATGGCGAGCGGCAGATCGCCGAGTCCCTCCTTGGTCGCCGCAACCACCGCGGCGTTCTCCCGGGTCGGGCCGAACCAGGGCGGAAACTGGAACACGATCGCGCCGAGACGCCCCGCCGTCGCGAGAGGAGCCAGACCGTTGGCGAACCGTCGCCTGACTTCAGCCATCACCTCGCTCGGCAGATCGTGCGCATAGACTCGCGGCTTGTCGGCGAGTGCGGAGGGTAGCGCGTGATACAGATCGGCCGGTAGACGGCGCGGCTCGGATGGGTGCCCGGTCAGCAGCGCGTGCGCTTTCATACAGAACCGGAACGACTCGGGCGTCCGGTCGACCCAGTGCTGGACGACCACCGGCGGCTGCAGCGCATAAAACGTCGAGTCGACTTCGACCATCGCGAACCGACTCGCGTAGTACTTGAGCCGACCCTCAGCGGACGTCGCGCCGGGTGGATAGAATACACCGGGCGCAGTGAGCGTACGATCGGTCCATCCCGCCGTGCCGACGTAGACCTTGCCGCCGGCCGGCAGGGAAACGGGCCCAGTCGTTACAGCGCCGAGCCGTTCCGCGCGGGCACGCGCCGCGTCACGGTCCGGGTCGTGCTCAGTGCTCATGCGTTGGAACTCTATTTCGGGGTCTGTTCGGACGCCAGGGAGGAACGATGGAAAGGGAAGACGAGGAGCAAGAGGAACAGGAGGAGCAGCAGGCGTTGGAGCGCGACGACCGTGAGGGGCTGATCGGCGACACGGACGAGAATCGGAATCTGAGCGGGTCGACGACTTGGGAAACCCTGCCCGATCAAGGCCCAGCCGACGACGACGAGGAAGACGCCGCAAGCTGAAGATTGAACTCACCGGCCAGTCGCGGATAGTATGGTGATGACCGACTGGCCGGTGTTGTTTACATGATGCACTGGTATTACAACCTTCGTTTACGCACGAAGTTGATCGCCGCCTTTGCGTTGGTGATCGGCGTGATGGCGGTCGACACCGTGCTCGTCGCCGGGGCCATAGGCGCGAGAGACTGGATACTCGCGAGAAACATGCTCTGGATCGGCGGGGGCCTGATCGTGCTCATCGCGGTCGGGAACTACTGGCTCATCGGCCAGAGCGTCGCCTGGCCCGTGCAAGAGCTCAAAAGCAAGATGGCCCTCGTGGCCCGCGGCGAGGTCGGCGTCGAGGTCTGGATCACGTCGCACGATGAGTTCGGTGAGCTCGCGCGCGGTCTCGAGCAGATCATCGCGTCGCAAAAGGCCATTGCCGGCGCCGCGAGCGCGCTCGCCGCGGGCGATGTCGCCTCACCGCTCCAGCCTCGCAGCGACAAGGACGTCACCGGAAACGCGGTCGCTCATTTGCAGGATACCGTGCGATCGCTCCTGGAACGTCATGGCGCGGCTCATCGCATCGGCCAAGGCCGGTCGGCTCACCGAGCGCGGCTCGGCCGCCGAGTACGAGGGCGCCTGGCACGATCTCGTGCACGGCATGAACGACACGCTCGACGCCATCGTGCGCCCACTGACCGAAGCCTCCACCGTGCTCCGCCGCGCGGCGTCGCGCGATGTCACGGCGCGCATGATCGAGACGTATGCCGGCGATATGGCGGAGTTCAAGACGACCCTCAACACCGCCGTCGTCAACCTCGACGAAGCGCTGGCCCAGGTCTCCGGCGCCGCCGACCAGGTCGCTGCGGCGTCCGATCAGATTCGCATCGGGAGCGAATCACTCGCCGAAGGAGCAGGGGAGCAAGCGACGGCGATCGCGACCATCTTCGAAGAGTTGCAGGAGCTCGCCATCGTCACGCGAACGAACGCCGAGCACGCGAATGCCGCGCGCGGGCTCAACGAGGCGGTCGGCATGCGCGAATTGAGCGAGGCGATGCAGCGCATTGAGGCCTCATCGAGCGCCATCGCCTCGATCGTGCACGCGATGGACGACGTCGCGACCCAGACGAACGTGCTCGCGCTCAACGCCGCCATCGAGGCGGCGCGCGCGGGCGAATACGGAAAAGGATTTGCGGTCGTCGCGCAGGAAGTGCGCAGCCTGTCGACGCGAAGCGCCGAGGCGGCGCAGAGCACCGCGCGCCTCATCGAGGAGGCGCGGCGGCACGCCGAGGCCGGCGCGGCCATCGCATCACAGGTCACGGGCGTCATGGATGAGATGGCAAAGGCCAGTGATCGCCAGCTCGAGGGCGTCGAGCACATTCGCGTGGCCATGGAGCAGGTCAACCACGCGACGCAGAACGTCGCTGCCAGCTCCGAGGAATCCGCCGCCGCGGCCGAAGAGTTACAAAGCCAGGCCGAAGAAATGCGCGGCCTCGTCAACTCGTTCCATCTGAGTGGGCGTGATACCCGCGGCAATTTCGCAAAAGCAAGTTAAGCGATCGTTGAGGTCGTTGGGTCTCGACATCTGACCCCACCTGCAGCCGACGAGTCGACGAAGTCGACGAGTTCGGCTGCTCTGTCTATAATTCAAGCGTGACCGAAGCCTGGTTGCGCGGACCGGTGTACGGCGTCGACCCCTTGGTCATGCCGGCAGTCCACGCATTGATGCAAGCGAGCGACGAGATCACGCGGGCCGCTCCGGGACTGACGCCGGCGCAGCTGTGGGCGACGCCGGGCGGAGCAGGGTCGGTCGGATTCCACCTCCGCCATATCACGGGCAGCATTGACCGCTTGTTGGCATACGCCCACGGCCAAGCGCTCAATCCCCAACAATTCGCGACGCTCCGGGAAGAAGCGATACCCGGCGATCCGCCGGCCGAAGCCGCCCCGCTCGTGGACGAGGCGAGAAGCGCGATCAAGCGGGCGATCGCCGAGATCAAGGCAACGCCGGTCGCGACACTGCCGGAGCCACGCACGGTCGGACGGGCCGCGTTGCCGACAACGCTCTTCGGACTCCTGTTTCATATCGGCGAGCACACCGAGCGTCATGCCGGTCAGATCATCACGCTCTCCAAGGTCGTGCGGGGATGACCGAGCAAGACCTCGGCTTCGTGCACCGCTGGGTGCCCGGCCACGGGTCGCCGTTGACCGCGCTCGTGCTCCACGGCACGGGTGGCGACGAAAGCGACCTCCTTCCACTGGGCGCCGCGGTCGCGCCCGGCGCGGCTCTCTTGAGCCCACGCGGCAAGGTGCGCGAGAACGGCGCGCCCCGCTTCTTCAAGCGCGTTGCGCTCGGCGTCTTCGACCAAGCGGACCTCGCCGCTCGAACCGACGAGCTCGTGACGTTCGTTCACCGCGCAGCAGCGGCCTATGGGTTCGATCCCACGAAGATCGTCGCCGTCGGCTACTCCAACGGCGCGAACATCGCCTCGAGCGCGTTGCTCCGGCACCCGGGCGTGTTCGCCCGCGCCGTGCTGTTCCGGCCGATGGTGCCGTTCGTGCCGGATCCATCGCCGACGCTCAACGGAATGCCCGTATACATCTCGGCCGGTCGCGTCGATCCGATCGTTCGGCGTGACAATACGGAGGAGCTCGTGCGCGTGCTCACTGGGGCCGGGGCCTCAGTGACCGTGCGCTGGGAAGAAGCCGGACATGCCCTGACCTCCGGCGAAGTGCAAGGCGCCTCCGACTGGCTGTCCGATCTGGACCGCCCGCCCAAGCGGCCGCGGCGTTACACTACGCCGTGATGCGACTCGCTATCCTGATCCTGCTGGTGGCACTTCGCGTCGAGGCGCAGAACGCCGACTCGATTCGCGCCGGCACCCGTGTCCGTGTGTGGGAGTCGCCATCTGTCGAGTTGATCGGCCGCGTCCAGTCCACCGACGCGAAAGCGATCACGCTCGATGTCCCTGATGGACCCATGGTCGTCGATTGGCAGCGCGTGAGCCACGTCGACGTGAGCGGCGGACCACGCAGCGGGCCACGCTGGCGGAGTGGCCTCATCGGCGGCCTGGCGGGCGCCGTTGGCGGAGGATTGCTCGGCGTGATCATTGGCAATGCCACCAATCACAACGCCCCGAAATTCGGCGCCGCGGGCATCGTCGCCGGCGGCGTCCTCGGCGCGATCATCGGAACGACTCAGCCCGGCGAGCGCTGGACCCCCGCGACCGTCACGCGCTGAGCTGCGACTCGTCCTTCGGCTCCGCGTACGACAACCGGAAGAGCACGGGCAACAAGAGGAGCGTCAGCAGCGTCGACGTCATGAGACCACCGACGATGACCGATGCGAACGGTCGCGTGGTCTCGGCGCCGACGCCGTGCGAGAACGCGGCGGGCAGGAGACCGAGCGCGGCCATCGACGCGGTCATGACGACGGGGCGCAAACGATTCGTCGTGCCTTGCCTCACGACCCGGTCGATGGGCAAACCCTCTTTTCTGAGCCGAATAAATTCGGAGATCAAAATAATTCCGTTCTGCACGGCGATGCCGAACAACGCCACGAACCCGACGGCGGCCGAGACGCTCAAATTCAGGTGCCGGAAGAAGAGCATCAAGATGCCGCCGATGAGCGCGAACGGCAGGTTGATCATGATGAGCCCGGCGTACTTCACGGAGCCGAACGCGCCGAATAAGAGGATGAAGATGAGGACGAGGCTCGTCGGCACGATGACCTCGAGGCGCTTCGTGGCGCGCCGCTGGTTTTCGAACTGCCCACCCCAGGTCATGCGATAGCCGGGCGGCAGGTGAATCTGCGCGGCCACCTTTTCCTGCGCCTCGGCGACCCAGCTCCCTTGGTCGCGCCCACGCACTGAGCACTTGATCGCGATGCGCCGCTCGTTCAGCTCGCGCGAGATGCGCGAGGCACCCTCGCCGGAGATCTGCTGCGCCAGCTCGCCGAGTGGCACGACGCGCCCATCGGGCGTGTTGACCGCCAGTCCGGCCAGCCGGTCGGCGCTCGACCGCGCGTCGGACACGTAGCGAATGCTCACGTCGAACAGCCGCTCGCCTTCCTGGAACTGCGTGACCGCGTTGCCGCCGATCGCCGTGGTGATGGCGTCTTCGACATCGCTCACGTTGAGCCCGTAGCGCGAGAGCGCGTTGCGATCGATGACGAAGCGCATCTGCGGCTGGCCGAACTGATTCTCGACGCCGAGGTCGGCGACGCCGCGGACCGTGGCCATCACGCGCATGGTCGCGTCGGCCTGTTCCTGCAGCGCGGTGAGGTCGGATCCGAAGATCTTCACCACGAGCTCACCTTTCACGCCGGACAGCGCTTCTTCGACGTTGTCCTTGATGTACTGGGAGAAATTGAGCTCGATGCCCGGTAACGCGTCACCCAGCTTCTTCGACATATCGTCGATCATCAGGTCTTTGTTTTCGTTGAACGCGCCCCACGTCCCATGGGGTTTGAGATTGGCGAGGATCTCGACGTTGTTGGGGCCCTTCGGGTCCGTTCCATCGTCCGGCCGGCCGACCTGCGTGACGATCTCGGTAACTTCCGGGTACGTGTGAAGAATCTGACGGACCTGGCGTTCGTAGACTTTGCTCTCATCGATGTTGATGCCAACGGGCATCGTCACCGTAAGCCAGATATTCCCTTCGTCGAGCTCGGGAATGAACTCGCTGCCGAGGGTCGCGCCGATGCCCAACGCGATGACCAGCGCCGTGACGGCGATCCCCACGACCCACTTCCCGTGGTCGAGCGCCCACTCGAGAGTCGGCGCGAAGATCTTATGCAGCCAGCGCGAGGCGCGCGTTTCCTGCGCTCCGGGCTTCGGATTGATAAGGAAGCTGGCGAGCACGGGGATCAGCGTCATCGACAACACCAGCGATCCGAGCAGCGTGAACGTCAGGGTGTACGCCATTGGCGAGAAGATCCGCCGCTCGACGCGCTGGAACGTGAAGATGGGCAAGAACGCGGTAACGACGCAGCACACCGAGAACAGCATGGGATGTCCCATGGTCTCCGTGATCTCGGCGATCAACGACCGCTTCTCGACCGACGCCCAATGCTCCCAATCGTGCGTGTGCGTCTTCTGTGCGTCGATGCCCTCGCGGAACTCGAGCGGCGCCGAGTCGTGTCGTTGCTCCAGTTCCTCGGCGGTGAGCGGCGGGGTCAACGCCATGCGGACCAGGTACGCCTCGACCATCACGACCGCCGCATCGACAATGAGCCCGAAATCGACGGCGCCGAGCGAGATCAGGTTCGCGTCGACGTGCCGCCAGGACATGAGGGTGAAGGCGATGAGCAGCGAGAACGGAATGACCGTGGCGACGACGAGCGCGCTTTTGAGATCGCCGACGAAGATGAGCAGGATGACGATGACCAGGAATGCGCCCGTGGCCAGGTTCTCGCGGACGGTGCCGACGGTATGATTGATGAGGTCCGACCGCCGATAGAAGGGAATCAGCTTGACGCCCTTCGGCAGCCGGAAACTCTGGATCTCGGCGGTCTTCGCCTCGATGCGCTTGATGACGTTGAGCGCGTTCTCGCCTTTGCGCAGCAGCACGATGCCTTCCACGACGTCGTCGGCCGTGTCCTTGGCGACGATGCCTTCCCGCGGTGCGCCACCGATGTGGGCCGTGCCGAGGTCCGAGACGCGAACCGGGATGCCATTCCGGGTCGTCACCGTCACATTGGCGATGTCAGTGACCGAGGAGAAGACGCCGACGCCGCGCACGATCTGCCGCTCGTAGCCGTGCATCAGGTAGCCGCCGCCCGCGTTGGCGTTGGCGTTGGCGACCGCCTGCTCGACCATCGGCAGCGTGACCCCGTAGGCCTGCAGGCGCGCGGGATCGACATCCACCTGGTACTGTTTCTCCTGCCCGCCAAACGAGACGATGTCGGCGACGCCCGGCACGGACCGATACGCGGGATCGACGACCCAATCGTCGATCGCCTTCATTTCGGTCCGGGGCAGGGTCCCCTGCAGCGTGTAGCGATACACCTCGCTCAGCGAGTTCGTGAGCGGTTGCATGCTGGGGTTCACGCCCGCGGGCATGGTGATGCCCTGCAGCCGTTCCAGCGTTTGCTGCCGCACGAAGTACTCGTCGGTGCCATCGGCGAACGTCATGATGAGATCGGACAGGCCGAACATCGAGGTCGACCGCGTATCCGTCAGACTCGGCATGCCGTTCAGCGCCCGCTCGAGCGGCAAGCTGACCAGCCGCTCCATCTCCTCGGCCGCGTGCCCGGGCCAGAGGGTAATGATCTCGACGTGCACATCCTCGACATCGGGGAACGCTTCGACGTCGAGTCCCAAGAACGCGTTGACGCCGAGGACCGCGATCAGCGCCGCGCCGCCGAGAATGAGCAACCGCTGGCGGAGCGCGAAGCGAATGATGCGACGCAGCACGAGTCAGGACCCCGTGCTCAGACGGCCTTGCAGCAGGATGCTCCCGCGCGAGACCACGAGCTCGCCGGCCTTGAGACCGTCGGTGATCGACGCCATCTCGCCGTCGTCGTCGCCGACGCTGACCGGCGTGCGGAGGAACCGCGTCGGGCCGGTCTGCACGAACACGACCGTCTGCTGGCCCAATGTGACGAGGGCCGTCACGGGCACCGCGACGACGTGCGAGGTGTCCGGCGCGTACAACCGGACATCGCCGAAGGTCGCGGCCTTGAGGACGCGGCCCGGGTTCGCGAGCGTGGCGCGGACGATCGCGGTGCGCGTCGTCGAGTCGAGCGCACCGCCGACATAGGTCACGACGGCGTCGTAGCGATGATCCGGCATCGCCGCGGTCGTGAACACGAGGTGCTGTCCCCGGTGCACGTGCGTCAAGTTCTGCTCGTAGGCCTGGGCGGTGACCCAGAGCGTCTCGAGCGCCGAGATCGTGAACAGCGGATTCCCGGCATCGGCGCTGACCTCCTCGCCCGGGTTCGCCTGGCGATCCACGACCTCGCCGGCGATCGGCGAGCGCAACACGAAATCACCCGGCGCGCTGTGCTCGTCACCCTGACCGCCCGCCAACTGCCGCACCCGTTGCCCGGCGCGCTCGGCCTCGGCTCGATCCTGCGCGGCCTGGGCGCGCGCGTCTTCGAGGTCTTTGAGCGCGATGACCTTGTGGACGTAGAGACTCTCGGATCGCACGAGCTGCGTGGTGCTTTGCAGCGACGCGGCGTCGGCTTTCAGCTTGTCGCTCTGCGCCTGCGCGAGGTCGCTCGACACAATGTGGAGCAGCGGTTGTCCCGCGGCGATATCGTCGCCCGGTCTCGCGTCGAGCGTGCGGACGCGACCGGTGACCGGCGACAGGACGCGAACCGTCTTGTCTTCGTCCAGCAGTAACTGCGCGGGGAGGGTCGCGACCACGCGCTGCTTCCGCTCGCGGACCGTGTCGATCGAGAGAGCGGCCATCTCGGGCGGCTCGAGTTGGACGGTTCCCGGTGGCAACGATGGGGTCGAGGACGACGGCGGCGTGTCGGCGGACGCGCCCTTATTGCACGCGACCGGGACAGCCAGCACGAGGCCCAACCATATACGACGAGCGGTCATTGGGGTGACGCCTCATCTGGGATCAGATCGCGGCCGAGGGCCCGGTCAAGCGAATAGGCCGCGACCCAATAGTCGTGCACAGCGGTGAGGTATTCCGTGCGAATGTCTTGGTTCGTCCGAATCGCGTCCAGTACGTCGAGCAGCGAGCTCGCGCCGCGCTCGTAGGCGTACCGGGCGTTGGCGACTGCTTGGGCAGTCTTGTCCAACAGCCCACCCTGATACTTGCGTGCCAGAATAGTTGCCGACCGGAGCGAGTCGGCGGCTTGGATGACGTCGGAGATCGCTTGTCGGCGCGCTTCGTTATCGGCCAGTTGCGCGACCGCGACGCCGGCCTTCGCCTTTTCGCGCTCGCCGCCGTACCAATCCCAGAGTGGGATGGGCATCGAGATGCCGAGGCTGAAGCGCGAGGTCCTGCCGAACGGAAACGAGAATGTCGTAAGGCTGAGTCGGCTGCCAGCCAAGCAACAGGGTCGGGTACGGCAGGAGCAACCAGTCTTGCTGGCCTTGAATGGCGTGGCTCTGGTCGAGCTGCGTATCGGCCGCCTTGAGGTCGGGTCGATCCGCAAGCGCGACAGCGAGGAGACTGTCAGGGCGATCGACCGGGACGCCCACGGTCTCGAACCGCAGGGTGCCGACAACCTTGAAGGCGGTGTCGGGCTGTTTGACGCCGATCAGAAGTTGCAGCGCGAGGCGGGCGGATCGAACGGTTGCCTGTGCATGCGCGAGCGCCGCGTCGGCCCGAGCGAGATTGAGCTCGCTCGTGACGACATCGGCCTCGGCGGCGGCGCCGTTCTTGAGGCGAGCCGAGTCGGCGGCAAGCAACTGGACGAGGATGTCGCGCTCATCACTGGCGAGCGACGCCAGCGCGTCATCGAGTATCAGGTCGTAGAACGCCGAGCGGACGTTGAAGACGACCGTCCGCTGCGTGTCGTAGAGGGAGAACCGCGTGGCGCCGAGTCCCAAGCGCGCGGCCTTGATGCGGTAATAGCGATTCGGGCCGATGTCGAGATCGGACGAGAGCGCGTACTGGAATGGGAGGCCCGGTTGCACGGCCGCGGTGGGGTTCGTGAACGCGCGCGCGATGCCGAGCTCGCCGTGCGCCGAGTCGACGTGTAATCGCGCCGTGACGATGTCCGGGTTCTTCGCGAGCGCATACTGGACGACCGCGTGTAACGTCGGCGGTCCGGCCGAGTCCGGCCGCTGCGCCGTGGCGACGATCGGGAAGGCGACCAGCCAGAAGAGACGCGTGCGCACGTGCGAAGGATGGGAATCGGATCGGAGGGCGACGACACCCGTCGTGGGGTTGTTACACTCGGCCGTAGGTATAACAGCGGGACTGGCAGTCCCACGAGTGGCTTGGGTAATCTGGCAGATCGTCCCCGTCATTCGCGTCATCGTGATGATAAATCGGCTATATCGTGCAAAATGCGCTCACTTTTGTGCACATTTTGCATTTTTTGATTGACACGGCCGCCGGCCAGTGTCATTATGCCGATAATGCCTGACCGCGATCCCGCCCAATCGCTCGGCCTGACCGGAGCGACCGTCAATGCCATGGCGCTGATAGCGCCAGGCGCTTTCCTGTGGATCACGTATCAGCTCCAGGCCGCCGCCACGGCCCCGGATGGCTCGTCGGTCGCCACCGACATGTGGCCCGGCATCCTGCTCGCGCTCGTGATCGCGCTGCTCAGTGCCGTGTCCTACGCGGAGTTGGCGCGAAAGTACCCTGAGGCTGGATTCGGCAGTTGCTACTACTTCGCCGGCCAGGCTCTCGTCGGCACCAAACGCTGGGCCAGGCTGGCGAAGCTGGCGACCGGTTGGGCGGCACACCTCTACTACTGGGTCTACCCGGGTACGATGGTCGCCTTCATGGCGACCCTGGTCGGCTACATCTACACCCAGGTGACCGGCGGGACGATGTCCACGCTGGCGCTCGTCCTGTTCTCCATCGCGTTCGCGCTCCTCGCCGGGTTCGTCGCCGTCCGCGGAATCACCGGGTCGACCCTCACGTCGCTCGTCATCAACGTCGTGCAACTCGTGACGCTGGTCGGATTCTCGGTGCTGGCTTTTCTGTACCGCGCTACCCACACCGGAACCTGGGTGTTCCAGCATGCCGTGGATGTCGTCCGGCCGCACAGCATCCAGGGCGTGCTCATGCAGTCCACGCTGGCGATCCTCATTCTCGTCGGATTCGAGAGCTGCACGGCGTTCGCGGCCGAGACGCGGGATGCGCATCGCAACGTCCCGCGCGCGGTGATTCTGTCGCTCGTGATTCAAGGCGCGTTCGCCTATCTCCTCGAGTATTTCGCGGCGAACTATGTCCAGACGAACATGACGGCGGCCGCGGCATCCACGGCCCCATTGGGCGACCTCGCCATTCTCATCGGGAGTCGAGCCCTCATGCTCTCGATTGCCGTCACCGTGGTCCTCGCGCTCCTCGGCACGACGCTGTCCTGCATCAACACCGCCGCGCGGGTGAGCTATGCGATGGCCAAGGATCGCGAAATGCCCGAGCTCCTGGGGGCGCTCCACGGCCGATTCGCGTCGCCGGCCCGAGCCGTGTGGGCGCTCGTCGCGTTCTCATGCGTGATCGCCGCGATCGGTGTGCAATCGGTCATCGGACTGACCGGGATTACGCTGGCCTCGAACTTCGGGACGTTCGCCCTCTACGGGATGACGTGCCTGTGGACCTACATGGCGTTTGCGCGCGACGAGCAGCGACGGTTTGTCCGGCATATGCTCGTGCCGGTGCTGGGACTCGCCGCCAACGCCGCCATGCTGCTCGCGATTCTCTACTTCGCGGGAAAGGAGAAGTACATATGCTTCGGGATCGCTGGCGGGTGGGCGCTCGTGAGCATCGCGTACGTGAGCGTCACGAGCCTGCGCGACCGGCGTCCGCTGCTCCCGGAGGCCGGCTGACCGTCTCGTTCGCGGAATTGACGGATGTCGGGCACCGGCGGCAGGTCAACGACGATGCGATCGTGTCGGCGCCCGCTGCCGGCGGCCTGCTGTTCGCCGTCGCCGATGGGGTCAGTGGTCTGCCCGGCGCGCGCCGTGCGAGTCAGACCGCCTTGGGGAGCTTCATCGGCGCGCTGGCTGGGGTGGCTGGGCTGGCTGGGGTGGCTGACCGAAAACCGATTCATAAGCGCCTGCGCGCGGCGGCCCAGCAGGCGAACCTCGACGTGCACGATCAAGCGCGGGCGGATCCGGCGCTCCGCTCCATGCGCACGACGTTGACCGCGAGCGCCATCGTCGGCGACACGCTCGCCGCGGTGCACGTCGGTGACTGCCGACTCTACTTGCTGCGCCGCTCACGCCTCGAATGCTTGACGCGCGATCATCGGTCTGTCTGGCAGCACCACGTGCTCACCCGTTGCCTCGGCGCGGACCCCATCGTGCGCGTCGACGTCGTACGCAAGCGTCTGCAGTACGGCGACGTGGTCCTGCAGTGCAGCAATGGTCTCTACAATGCCGTCTCGGCGCCACGCATCGCCATGGTGCTCGCCTCCGAACCTCCAGCGGCCGCGTGTCACACGCTCGCCCGCCTCGCCCGCGCTGGCGTGGGTGGTGATGACGTCAGTGTCCAAGTCGCGCTGCTACATGCGTAAGAACCCATCCAATGATGGCCGCGCCGCCGAGCACGCTGAGTGAAATCATCGCTACCCGAAGCCACTCCGGCACATCCCAGCGTGCGCGCTGCCGCGGAGCGGCGTGCGCAAGGTGAATTGACTCGGGATTGGCGAGCAATTCCCGAAACACCGCCGCCGTTTGGATGCGATTCCGAGGATCCCGCTCCAGCGCCCGCATGACGATGGTTTCAACGTCCACCGGAATGTCGCCCCGAATGCGGCGCAGAGGCTTGATGTGATCGTGCAACTTGGCCTGGATGGCCGCGTACACGTTCTCGCGAGGGAAGGGCACGACGCCGGTGAGCATCTCGTACAGAATGGCGCCCAGGCTGTAAACGTCCGTGCGGGCGTCGCCTCGGCGCCCTTTGATCTGCTCGGGCGCCATGTAGTCAGGCGTGCCCCCGGCGCCCGGAGAGAGAGCGGCCCATGTCATGCGACGCTGTGTCGTATCGAGCGCGATGCCGAAGTCCATGATTTTGATGTGCCCATCGGGCCGCACCATGACGTTTTCCGGCTTGAGATCCCGATGCACAACGCCATTCGCATGCAAATACGCCAGGGCGTCGGCGATCTCCACGCCGAACGCCAGCGCCGTCTCGACCGGCAGACGCGGGGCGACCCGGATCTCGCCCTCGCGCTCCAGCACGTCGCGCAACCGGACGCCCTCGACGTACTCCATCGCGAGATACACGCGACTCTTGTTCTGCGGGAACAAGACCTTGATGACCGCCGGATGGCTCAAGCGCTGCCCGATCTCCTCCTCACGCCGGAACCGCTCGTGAAAGACGACATCGCTCTCGAACTGGAGGTGCGGTACTTTGAGCACGACGGTTCGGCCGGTGCTCACGTCGCGCGCGCGGAAGATCGTCGCCATCCCGCTCCGGGCGATCACGTCGACGATCTGGTACTGGTCGAGCGTCTGGCCGCTCAGCAGTGTTTCCACCACGGCGTACGATATTATGCAGCCTGAGAGAACGCTATGACTGAGCGTGGGCCTGATGCGGCGGCGACCCTGCGCGAGCTCGAAGCGCAGGGCGTTCGCTTTCTGCTCTTGCAATTCACCGATCTGCTCGGCGTGAACAAAGCCGTCGAGCTGCCGCTCGCGCAGGCGCCGAAGGCGCTCGCCGAGGGCGTCCTCTTCGATGGATCCGCGCTGGAAGGGTTCGCGCGGACCGAGGAGGCGGACGCGCTCCTCGTGCCGGATCTCGCCACGTTTCGCGTGTTCCCCTGGACCGAGCCGCCCGAACGTCATGGCCCGGCTCATCTGCGACATCCGGTATCCGGATGGCCGGTCATTCGAGGGCTGCCCGCGCACCGCGCTCAAGCGACAAATCGAGTCCGCCGGCCGGCTCGGCTATGCACCACTCGTTAGCGCCGAGGTGGAGTTCTTTCTGTTCGAGCAAGGCACGGAGACGCGGGACGCCGGGAGCTACTTCGACCTCGGTGGCATCGACGAGGGCGAACGGACCCGGCGCACGATATCCGGCATCATCGAGGACATGAAGCTCGGGCCGGCCGCGTCGCACCACGAGGTTGGACGTGGCCAACATGAAATCGACTTAGGTCTGACTGATCCGCTCTCGCTGGCCGACAATATCGTCACGCTGCGGTTCGTCCTGCGCAGCATTGCGCGTCGGTCGGGACTCATTGCCACCGTGATGCCAAAGCCCACATACGGTCGGAGTGGCTCGGGCATGCACACGCATCAGACGCTCATGTCGAAGGGGAAGAATGCGTTCTTCGACCCAAAGGGCCCGGAGAAATTATCAGACACCAGCCGGCGCTATATCGCCGGTCTCTTGCGCCACGCCCGCGGCTATAGCGCCGTCACGAACCCGCTCGTGAACTCGTACAAGCGGCTCGTCGGTGGCTTCGAGGCTCCAGTGGATGTGTCGTGGTCGACACAAAATGTGTCCCCGCTGATCAGAGTTCCCGCCGAACGCGGCGACGCCACGCGCTGCGAGAACCGCCTGCCGGATCCCGCCGCCAATCCTTACCTCGCGCTCCTCGTGCAGCTCGCCGCTGGCCTCAATGGCATCACCGAGAAGCTCGATCCGGGAGATCCGATCAACAAGAACATCGCGCGCATGTCATATCGTGAGCGCCGCCGCTACCGGATCGACCAGCTGCCGCGCGATCTGCACGAAGCGCTCGACTATCTGGAGAAGGACCGCGTCATTCGCGATGCACTCGGCGAGCATATCTACGAGCGCTACCTCGAGGCGAAGCACGAGGAGTGGTCGGAGTACATCGAACACGTCAGCGCGTGGGAGATCGACCGCTACCTGGGCCGCTACTAGGGCGATTTTACGTGCACCTTGGCCGTCCCTTTCTTGCTCTCGACGGTCGCGGTGATGGTCACGAACCCGGTATCGCTCGCGGGCTGGACGAGACCCATCGGCGAAACCGTCGCGATCGCGGTGTCGCTGGAGGCCCAAGTCACCGTGCGTCCGAGGAGCGTGTCCCCCTGCGCATCCTTCACGGTGTCCGTGAGCTGAACATGCTGACCCTTCTTCGTCGTTATCGTTGAGCTGTCGGGATCGACAATGACCGTCGCCACGGGCGCGAGCTTCACGGTGACGGCGGCGCCGCCCGTCACACCCTGACTCGACGCGAACGCGGAGTCGCTGCCCGGCGCCACGCCGGTCACGATCCCGGTTTGAGCGACGCGCGCGATCGAGCCACCGGACTTGGTCGTCCAGGTGAACGTGACGCCGGAGATCGGATGATCATTGACGTCGAACGCCTGCGCCGTGACCTGTTGCGTGGCGTGCGTGTTCAGCGTGAACTGGTTTGGCGACAGCACGATGTGATTGATGGCGCTCGACACCGTGACCTTCGCGCTGCCATGGACGTTGTTCGACGACGTCGCGGTCACCGTCACGGGACCACCGGTCGCGATACCGGTCACGGTCGCCGTATCGAGCTGCGAGCTCGGGTCAACGCCACCAGTGCTGACCGTCGCGGTGCCAGTCGCGCCCGACGACCACGTGACCGCGCGTCCATAGAGGACATTCCCGCTGCCATCTTTCGACGTCGCCGTCACGACGCTCGTGCCTCCGACCGCGATGGTCGACGATCCGATCGACACGGTCACGGACGCGACTGGCGCTTGGATCACAACGGTCGTATTCGTGTCGGCCTTTGTGCCGCTCTGGGCGATGATCTGCGCCGTGCCCGCGGTGACCCCTTGGATGAGCCCAGTGCTCGTCACCGTCGCGACACCATTGCTCGTCGACGACCAGGTGACGGTCGGATTGTTGATGGGATGCCCCAGCGAATCGATCACCGTCACGCTCAGCTGCTTTTGCGCGCCCACCGTAATCGTGTCTCGCCTCGGCGAAATCGTGACCGAGCCGACGGGCACTTGGAGCACGGTGACGGTGGCGAGTCCCGTCTGACCACCACTCGTGGCGCTGATCACGGTACTGCCGACGCCCACCGACTTCACGAGGCCAGTGGCCGATACCGTCGCGATGCTCGTGCTGAGCGACGTCCACGTGACGGTGCGTCCGGAGAGCACGTTGCCCGCGGTGTCTTTCACCGTCGCCGCGAGTTGCACCGTGCCACCGAGCGTCACGCTCGCGCTCGGCGGCGTGATGGTCACGGAGCCTACCGGGACCTGCGCGACATTGATGGTGGCTGATCCCGTCTTGCCACCGCTCGTGCCAGTGATAGTCGCTTGTCCGGCGCTGACGGCGGTCACGGTCGCCGTAAGCGGTCCCGTTGCCGCAACCGTCGCGACACCGGGGGCGTTGCTCGAGAACGTCACCGTCGCACCCGGAATCGGACTACCCGTGTTATCCGTCACTTCGGCCGTTAACGTCACCGTTTGGCCAACGAGCAGGTTGGATGACTGTGGCGAGATGGCCACGGCGTTGATGGGCACTGCCTGCACGGTGAGCGTCGTCGTGGCCGACACGCCTTCGGACGTGGCGGTGATCGTGACCGACCCGGCTTTGAGGCCAGTCGCGATGCCGCTCTGATTGATCTTCGCCGTCGTCGTATCGGATGAGGCCCAGGTGATGACGCGGCCGGTCAATGGGTCTCCGACCGAGTCTTCGGGCGTCGCGAGGAGCTGTGTGGTCTGGCCGACGATCACCGTTGGATTCTTCGGGGTGATCACGATTTTCGCGACGGGCACGGCCGTGACTGTCACCGCGGCATTCGCGCTGACCGAACCCGACGCGACGGTGATCGTCAGCGAGCCCTGTTTCTTCGCGATGACGAGCCCGGCCTGATCGACGGTCGCCACCGTCGTGTCACTGCTGGACCACATGACCGCGCGGCCGGTCAGTACGTGGCCAGCCGCATCTTTCGTCGTGTCCGTGAACTGAAACGTGGCGCCGATACGGAGCGTGACCGTCGTCGGCGCAATGACGATCGATGCCACCGGCACGCCGACGACGGTGACGCGGGCGGGTTGCCTCGGTGACACGCCCGCGTAGCTGGCATCGATGGTCGCCGTGCCGGCCGCGACGGCTTTGACCGTGCCTTGCTGATCGACCGTGGCAATTGACGGGTCGCTCGTGGACCAAAAGAGCGTGACGCCGCTGATGGACGCGCCGCTGGCGGTCACGGGCTGCGCCTGAATGGTCGCCGAGTCGCCGACGGCGACCGTCAGCGTGTCCGGCGTCATGACGATATCGGCTACGCCATGCGCATTCGGGCCGGTCGTGCTCGAGGAGCACGCCGCCAGGATGAGGGCGTAGGCACAGCGACGAGGTATCGCCATGCCCTGCTGACGTGCAGAAGTGATGCCGTGTTAGCGGAACTCGAGCCCGAGTCCGATGCCCACTTGCCCGTGGCTGGCAACGACGGTTGGCACGCTGAAACGCGGGGGAAGGGAACCGGATGTCGTCGTAGCCGTTGTGTCGGTGAGGCGGGAGAGTCCACTGGACCGGTTATGGGCGACAATGGCGGCCTCAATTGCCCCTAACAGCGTCACGCCGGCCGCCGCCCCGATCCCCGCCGCCAGATTCTTCTGCTCGCTCGTCTGGAAAGTCTGTGTGTACGGGTGTCCGTTCCTGTCCGTGAAAGTCGCTGTCTTGGTGACCGTCTGGGACTGTACCCCCCAGACCACTGCGCCCGCCGCAGCGCCGGTCACCAGGACGCCAAGTACGGGTTGGTGCGTGTAGTACTGGCCGCCCCCGGGGATCAGGCCCACCCAGAACGCCACCGTGGCGCTCGGCAACTCGCGGCGGAGGGCGAGTTGGCGCTGGTGCACGGCGTCGCTATCACTCGCGGCGGGCGTCAAGCGAAGATATTGGTCGAAGTCGCGAATGGCCGCGGGTTGGTGGTGTTGGTGCGCGAGAGCGAGCGCACGATCGTAGAACGCGGGCGCGAAGCCAGGGGCCGCGCTAACCACCTCGGTGAACGCCTGCACCGCGTCACCCCAATTTGACCCGTCGTACGCCGCGACGCCTGCGCGAAAACGCTCGACCATCGTCGTGCCCCGGCTCAAGTCGGGACCTGGCAAGATCGCCGTCAGCTTGTCGCGAATCTGCCCGGCGTCGCTAGCGCCTGGCGACAAGAACAAGTAGCGACAGTACTCGCGGATAGCGGCCGGCTTGTCGCCCATCTCCGCGTCCTCGCGACCGAGCCGGTTGGCGAGACCGGCATCGACTTGGTTGAGCAGCGCCGCTTGCTGAAACAAATCGCGCGCCGACTTGTGATCGCCCTCGAGGGCCGCTTCGGCACCGAGGGTGGCGAGGCGGTTGGCTTCGTCGACCTGGGCGCGGACGGGGGATATCGGTGCGGGGAACGCCGGGCACGCGACGACGGTCGCCGCCGGCAGTGTGCGCTTGAGCGGCAGCTCCTGCGCCGAGATCGACGCGAGCGGCACTCCGATCACGAGGCCGCACCAGAGAACAGTCGCGCGTCTCATGGCAGCACCGTGATGACAGTCGTGCCCACCATGCCATCACTCGATGTCGCGGTGATCGTCACCGTCAAGCTATTGTTGGCTATCGCCGTCAAGGTGACTGGTGTCGTCGCAAGAACGGGTCCGGCGGTGCTGATCGTGACGCTCGTCGGGTCCGACGTAGCCCACGTGACCATTCGCTGGCTCGAGACATCGGTGCCGAACGAATCGATCAATTGCGCGGTCACGGTCGTGGTAGTCGGCTGAATGGATCCACTCACGCTCAAGATCGTCGTGCCCGGATTGACGTTCACCGTCTGGATGTGACCGAGGACGACAACGGTAGCGGTCCCGGTCGCGGTTCCCCCCGGTGGGCTCGTCGCGGTGATCGTAGCGGTACCTGCCGCGGTACCGGTCGGCGTGACAACTCCGGTCCCGCTCACGGTTGCGACCGCCGTGTTGTTGTTGGACCACGCAACCGGAACGCCGGCTGGCGTCGTCGTCGCCGTAAGATTGACGGGTCCGGCGTTCGGCGATGTCGCGTAGATCGTATCCGGCGACGGCGTCACCGAAACGTTGGTCACCGTCGGATACACGACGTGTACGGTCGCCGTACCATTTGCGCTGCCGCTCGTCGCCGTGATGGTGACCATGCCGGTATCCGGGCTCGCGGTCCCGGGTTGCACGAGACCGGTGGCCGACACCGTCGCGATCGTATTGTCGCTCGACTTCCACGTGACCGTACGATTGAGAAGCGTATCGCCGGCCGCGTCTTTGACCGTGTCTCCCAACGGCAGGGACGAGTTGTTCGGCATGGTCGAGCTGGCCGGTACTATGATGACCGTCGCCGCCGGAACCTGATTGACGGTAACGGTGGCGCTCCCAGTCACGCCCTGCGCGGAAGCATAGACCGAGTCATTACCGGGACCGACGCCGCTCACATTGCCGTTCGCATCGACAGCCGCGATGGTACCGCCAGACTTCGTCGTCCACGTGAATACGACGCCCGAGATCGGGCCACCACTGACCGGGAAGGCTTGCGCGGTGACTTGCCGCGTGCTGTGTGTATTGATGGTGAATTGGTTCGGGGTCAGCTGGATGTGATTGATCGCCGTCGCCACGGTCACCTGCGCGCTGCCTTGGACGTTGTTCGACGACGTTGCCGTGATCGACACGGGGCCGCCGATCGCGACGCCGGTCACCGTCGCGGTGTCGAGCTGCGTCGTAGGATCGACGCCTCCGGCGCTGACGCTCGCGGTGCCGGTCCCGCCAGAGGACCATACGACGGTCCGTCCGGGCAAGACATTGCTATTGCCGTCCTTTGACGTCGCCGTCACGATCGTCGTGCCTCCGACCGCGATCGTTGACGATCCGATCGACACGTTCACGGTCGCGACCGTTGCCGGGACGACGAGCGTCGTGTTCGTATCCGCCTTGCCGCCGCTCGCGGCGATGATCTGCGCGGTGCCCGTCGCCACGCCTTGCACGAGCCCTGTGCTCGACACGATGGCGATGCCGGGGGTCGGCGAGCTCCACGTGACTGCCGGGTTCGTGATCGTATGCCCGTTCGCGTCGACGACCGTCGCGGTGAGTTGCTTCTGTGCGCCAATGCTAACCGTGTCGTTCTGCGGCGAGATCGTCACCGAGCCGACCGGCACCTGATTGACGGTGACCTCGGCCAAGCCCTGACTGCCACCGCTCGTGGCCTTGATGACCGCCGTGCCGACGTTGACGGACGTCACGAGTCCCGTTGCGGAGACCGTGGCGACGCCGGTGTTCAACGATTGCCACGTCACCGTGCGGCCCGTGAGCGTGTTGCCGGCGGAATCCTTGAGGGTCGCTGTGAGTTGAACGGTGCCGCCGAGCGTGACCGTGTCAGTGGTCGGCGTCACCGTCACCGATGCGACAGGGACGATCGCGACATTGATCGTCGCGGTTCCGGATTTCGTGCCGCTCGTGCCGGTAATCGTAGCCTGTCCCGATCCGATGGCCGTAACCGTCGCGGTCAACGGGCCGGTTGCCGTCACCGTCGCCACCCCGGTAGCACCGCTGGAAAACGTGACGGTGGATCCGGCGATCGGATTCCCCGAGTTGTCCGTGACTTCGGCGGTCAGGGTCTGTTGCTGCCCGACGAGCAGGTTCGACGACTGCGGTGAGATGACGACCGCGTTGATCGGCACTGCCTGCACGGTAAATGGGACCGAAGCGGTCGCGCTGCCACTCGTGGCCGTGATCGTATCGACGCCGACCTTGACGCCGGTCACCACGCCGTTCGCGTCAACGGTCGAGACGGCGGCATTCGACGACGACCAGGTGATCACGCGGCCCGTGAGCACGTTGCCGACCGAGTCCTCGGTGGTCGCCGACAGCTGCGTCGAGTCGTGGACGATCACCGAGGGGCTCGACGGCGCGATCAGGATCTTCTTGACTGGGACGAGACTGACCGTCACGCTGCCGGTGCCGCTGGCCTTCCCGGAGGACGCGGTGATCGTCACGGTGCCGAGGGCTTTGGCGAGCACGAGGCCAGCCTGGTCGACGGGGGCGATCGTGGTGTCACTGCTCGACCACACCACCGTGCGGCCGGTGAGGACATTGCCGGACGCGTCCTTCGTGGTATCGGTAAACTGGAACGCGTCGCCGACGCGCATCGTGACCGAGGATGGGGCGACGATGACCTTCGCGACCGGTACGGAGACGACGACGACCCGCGCCGGGTGCGTGGGAGAAACGCCCGCGGTGCTGGCGTCGATGTTGACGGCGCCGACGGCAACGCCCGTGACTTTGCCGCCCTGGGTGACCGTCGCGATCGTGGGGTCACTGGTCGACCAGAACAGCGTCTGGCCAGTGACGTGTGACCCGCTGGCGGTCACGGGTTGCGCCTGGACCGTCGCCGTGTCGCCGATCGCGAGGTTCAATGTATCGGGGGTCATCACAATGTCCGTGATGCCCTGGGAATTCGGGCCGGTCGCCTCGTGGGAACAGGCGACGGCAATCCCGATGGCAATGATGGCGACTGCTGACCACAGCACGAATCTCACTCAGAGCGCTCTGTGCAGGAGTGATACCACCGCGGCTTCAATCGCCCCCAGGAGGGTTACGCCGGCCGCAGCCGCGATGCCAGCCCCCAGATTCTTCTGGTCGGTCGTCTGGTAATTCTGCATGTACGGGTGCCCGTTGCGGTCCGTATAGGTCGCCGTCTTGGTGACCGTCCGCGACTGCACCCCCCAAACGACCGCACCCGCCGAGGCGCCGGTTACGAGGACGCCGAGGAGGGGCTGCCGTGTATAGTACTGGCCTCCCCCCGGGATCAGGCCCAGCCAGAACGCGGCCGTGGCGCTCGGCAACTCGCGGTGGAGGGCGAGCTCGCGCTGGCTCACGGCGTCGCTATCGCCTGCGGCGGGCGTCAGGCGGATGTATTGGTCGAAGTCGCGAATGGCCGCCAGCTGGTGGTGCTGGTGCGCGAGGGCCAGCGCGTGATCGTAGAATCCGGGGGCAAATCCAGGTTCAGCGGCGATCACGTCTGAGAACGCCTGCTCGGCACTGCCCCAATCAGATCGATCATAGGCCTGCACGCCGTCTCTAAACCGCTCGACGAGAGTTGTGCCGCGCGCCAGTTCGGGACCTGGCACGATCTCCGCTATCTTGTCGCGGATCCGCGCGGCGTCGCCGGCGGTCGGGGACAGAAATAGGTAGCGGCAGTACTCGAGAATGGCGTCCGGCTTGTCGCCCATCTCCTCGTTCTCGCGACCGAGGCGATAGGCGAGACTCGCGTCGCCTTGGCTGAGTTGGGCCGCTTGCAGCAACAAATCGCGCGCCGACTTGTGGTCGCCCTCGAGGGCGGCTTCGGCGCCCAAAGCAGCCATGCGGTTGGCTTCGTCGGTCTGCGCGCGGACCGGGCCAATGGGCGCGATGAAGGCCGGGCAGGCGATGACGATGGCTGCCGGCGCGGTGCGCTTGAGCGGCAGCTCTTGTGCGACGAGCGGTACGATCGGGACCACGGACCAAACGAGAACGCGACCGTTCATGGACCGACCATGATCGTCACGGAGCCCTGCGCTCCATCATCGGTCGTGGCCGTGATCGTCACCAATGCGCTGTTCGTCGACACCGCCTGCAGGGTGATCACCGTCGTCGCGGGGTTGGCGACGAACGGCCCCGAGCTGCCGTTGATCGTCACCGTCGACCCATCGGACGACGTCCACGTGACCTCGCGTTGCGATGAGACATCGGTGCCGAATGTATCGAGCAACTGCGCCGACGCGGTAGTGCTGTTCGCGCCGGACAGACTGAGGGTCGTCGTGCCGGCGTTCACGTTGACCGTTCCCACGTGGCCGATCACGGTGATGGCCGACGAGCCGGATGCCGAGCTGTTCGTGCTCGTCGCCGTGATCGTCACCGGACCTGCCGCCGTACCCGCCGCCGTCACGAGCCCGTTGCCATCCACATTCGCGATAGCCGAGCCGCCGTTCGACCACGTGACGGCGATGCCAGCCGGTGTCGTCGTCGCGCCCAACTGAATCTGGTTACTCGGCGACGTGGCGAAGATCGTCGCGCTCGACGGATTGACGCCGACCGACGTCACGGCTGGGTTCGTAATGTCGACCGTCGCGGTGCCGTTCGCGCTGCCGCTCGCCGCGGTAAAGGTCACCGTGCCGGTGTCGTTCACCACACCGACGGGTTGCACGAGGCCCGTGTTCGATATCGTCGCGACTCCGGTATTGCTCGACGTCCAGGTCACCGTTCTCCCGGTGAGCACCGTGCCACCCGCGTCTTTCAGTGTCGCGGTCAGCTGCTGGGTCTGTGCCGTCGTAATCGTGGAGGTGGGCGGTGCGACGGTCACGCTCGCGACCGGATCCTGCGTGATGGTCACCGTCGCGGTCCCGTTCACACCACCACTGGTCGCGGTGATCGTCACGGTTCCGGTGTCATTTGGTCCCGTGGGCGACACGAGCCCGGTATTGGACACCGTCGCGATCGTCGGGTCGCTGGTTGTCCATGTCACCGGCCTCCCCGTGAGCACCGTGCCGCCCGCGTCCTTGAGCGTCGGGGTCAGCTGCTGGGTCTGGGTCGCGCTGATCGTCGAAGTCGGCGGCGCGACGGCGACGCTCGCGACTGGGTCTGGTGTGATCGTGACCATTGCGGTCCCATTCACACCACCGCTCGTCGCGGTGATGGTGACGGTGCCGCTGTCATTCGCGCCCGTTGGAGAGACGAGCCCGGTGTTCGACACGGTCGCGATCGCCGTATTGCTCGATGACCACGTGACCGGTCGACCCGTGAGCACCGTTCCGCCGGCGTCTTTCAACGTCGCGTTCAGTTGCTGAGTCTGCGTAGCGTTGATCGTCGATGTCGGCGGCGCGACCGTGACGCTCGCGACGGGGTCCTGGGTAATCGCGACCGTCGCCGTCCCATTCACGCCGCCACTCGTCGCGGTGATCGTGACAGTGCCGCTGTCGTTCGCTCCGGTTGGCGATACCAGGCCCGTGTTCGACACCGTCGCGACCGCCGTATTGCTCGACGACCACGTGACCGCTCGACCCGTGAGCACCGTTCCGCCGGCGTCTTTCAGTGTCGCGGTGAGTTGCTGCGTCTGAGTCGAAGAGATCGTGGAAGACAGGGGAGCGACCGCTACGCTCGCGACTGGGTCTTGAGTGATCGCGACGGTTGCGGTCCCGTTCACGCCACCACTGGTCGCGGTGATCGTGACGGTGCCGCTGTCGTTCGCGCCGGTCGGCGAGACCAGGCCCGTGTTCGACACCGTCGCGACCGCGGTATTGCTCGACGACCACGTGATGGCGCGACCTGTGAGCACCGTTCCGCCAGCGTCTTTCAACGTTGCGGTGAGCTGCTGGGTCTGCGTAGCCGAGATGCTGGAAGACGAGGGCGCTACGGTGACGTTCGCGATGGGGTCCTGCGCAATGGCGACGGTCGCCGTACCACTCTTCCCGCCGCTCGACGCCGTGATGGTCACCGTCCCGCTGTCGTTGACTCCTGTTGGAGACACGAGACCCGTGCTCGACACCGTCGCGACCGCGGTATTGCTCGACGACCACGTCACCGGCCGGCCGGTAATCACGGTCCCGCCCGCGTCCTTCAATGTCGCGGTGAGCTGCTGCGTCTGGGTCGCCGAGATAGCGGAAGACGGAGGCGCGACGGTGACGGTTGCGACGGGATCTTGCGCGATCGAGACCGTTGCCGTCCCGCTCGCACTGCCGCTGGTCGCGGTGATGGTCACGGTACCGCTGTCGTTCGCTCCGGTCGGAGAGACGAGGCCCGTGTTCGAGACCGTCGCGACCCCTGTATTGCTGGACGACCACGTGACCGTTCGTCCGGTGAGCGTCGCGCCACTTGCGTCCGTGAGCGTCGCGGTCAGTTGCTGCGTCTGAGTGGCCGAGATGTTGGAAGACGGCGGTGTCACCACCACGTTGGCGACCGGATCGGGCACGACAGCGACAGTGGCAGTGCCGCTCTTGCCGCCGGTCGTGGCGGAGATGGTCACGGTACCGCTATCGTTCGCGCCGGTCGGAGAGACGAGGCCGGTGTTCGAGACCGTCGCGATGCTTGGGTTACTCGACGTCCAGGTCACGACTCGCCCGCTGAGCACTGTTCCACCACCGTCTTTCACTGTGGCGGTCAGCTGCTGCGTCTGCGAGGCGTTGATCGTCGACGACGTTGGCGCGACGGAAACGCTTCCGACAGGATCCTGTCCGATCGTGACGGTCGCCGTCCCGGCGCCGCTGCCGCTCGTCGCGGTGATGGTGACGGTGCCGCTGTCGTTCGTGCCGGTGGGAGAGACGAGACCTGTGTTCGAGACCGTCGCGACCGACGGATTGCTCGAGGACCACGCGATCGGCCGGCCGGTGAGATTCGCGCCACCCGCATCGGTGAGCGTCGCGGTCAGCTGCTGCGTCTGACTCGCGTTGATCGTGGAGGATGGCGGGCTGACGGCGATCGTAGCGACGGGATCCTGGACGATCGTGACCGTGGCCGACGCGCTCTTGCCGCCGCTGCTCACGGTGATGGTGACCGTCCCGCTGTCATTGAGGCCGCCGACCGGCCGCACGAGCCCCGTGTTGGAAACCGTGGCCACGCCGGGTTTGCTGGACGTCCATGTGACGGGCCGCTGGAGCGTATCGCCCTGCGAATCGTCCAGCGTATCGGACATTTGCAGCGTCTGCGCCGCGGTAATCGTCGCGGTCGTGGGCACGATGACCACGCTCGAGACGGGTGCCAGCGTGACGGTGATGCCACCCCCGCCCGTCTTGCCGCCGGTCGATGCGTAGACCGAGTCCGAACCGGCGGCCACGCCGGTCACGACTCCGGTCTGATCGACGCTGGCGATGCTGCCGCCGGACTTCGTGATCCACGTGAACTGGCGGCCCGCGAGAAGATTGTTGTTGGCGTCGTACGCCTTCGCGACCACCGTGCTGGTGAAGCGGACGTTGACCGTGAACAGATTTGGCGTCAGCACGACGAACGCGACGGGAACATTGCTCACCGTCACCTGGGTCGTGCCATTCACATTGTTGCCCGAGCTCGCGGTGACCGTGATCGGGCCGCCGGATGCGACGCCGGTCGCGGTGCAGGTGTCGAGCTGCGTGACCGGATCGACACCGCCGGCACTCACGGTCACGTTGCCGGTTGCCGCCGATTGCCAGGTCACGCTGCGGCCGGACAACACGTTGCCGCTCCCATCCTTCTGCGTTGCCGTGAGGATCGCGGTCTGTCCGACGATGATGGTGACGGGATTGGGCGTCACGGTCACCGACGCCGTCGGCGCGGCGATGACGGTCGTCGTGTTCGTATCCGCTTTCGCGCCGCTCTGCGCGATGACCTGCGCGACGCCGGGCGCCACGCCTTGAACGAGGCCCGTGCTCGACACGAATGCGATCCCGTTGTTCGTCGAGCTCCAGGCCACCGCGGGGTTCGTGATCACGTTCCCCAACGAGTCCGTCACCGTAACGGTCAGTTGGGTCTGTGTCCCCGCGGTGACCGTCACGGTCTTCGGTGAGATCGCGACCGAGCCGACTGGAATGGGTTTCACGGTCACCGTTGCGGCGGCTACCTTGCCGCCGCTCGTCGCGACAATGGCGACGGTGCCGGCGCCGACGCCCGCGACCAATCCCGAGGTCGAGACGGTCGCGACCGCGCTATTGCTCGAAGACCACGCCACCGTCCGTCCGCTCAGCGTATTCCCCGCCGAATCTTTCACGGTCGCCGTGAGCTGCGCGGTTCCGCCGATCGTGATCGAGTCGAGCGTCGGCGCGATGCTGATCGACCCGACCGGCACCAAGGCGACATTCACGGTCGCCGTGCCGGATTTCGTGCCGCTGGTTCCAGTGATCTGCGCCTGTCCCGACCCCACGGCGGTCAACATTGCGGTCAACGGACCGGTGGCCGTGACGGTCGCGACGCCGGGCGTGTTCGAAACGAATGCCACCGTCGCGCCCGCGATCGGGTTCCCCTGATTATCGGTCACTTCCGCGGTGAGCGCTTGGCTTTGCCCGACGAGCAGATTCGAGAGCGCGGGCGACATGACGACGGTGTTGATCGGCACCGCCTGCACGGTGAGCGTGGCGGTCGACGTGACGCCGCCGCTCGTCGCGCCGACGGTCACCGAGGCGACGCGCTTGCCGGTCACCGTCCCGGTCTGGTCGATCGTCGCGATCGTCGTATCGCGCGAGAACCATGTGAGGCTTCGGCCCGTGAGCACATTGCCCGCCGAGTCCTTCGTGGTCGCCGACAGCTGCGTTGTTTGCCCGACGATTACACTCGGGCTGTTGGGCGAGAGCACGATCGTCGCCACGGGGACGAGGGTCACCGTGACCGTGGCGGTGCCAACGATCGAGCCCGATGCTGCTTGGACGGTTGCCATGCCCGGCCTCCGCGCGATCACGAAGCCGGATTGGTCGACCCCCGCGATGGTCGTGTCACTGATCGACCAGATCACCGGTCGTCCCGTGAGCGCGTGGCCCGTCGCGTCCTTCGTGGTGTCGGTATACTGCGTCGCGGTGCCGACGCGCAGCAGGGCAGTGCTGGGCGCCACGACGACCGACGCGACGGGAACGGGGAGAACGGTGATCTGCGCCGGGTGACTGGGCGAGACGCCGGCGGTGCTCGCATCGATGGTGGCCGTGCCGACGGCGATGGCGGTGACGACACCGCCCTGGGTAATCGTCGCGACACTGGTGTTGCTCGAACTCCAGAAGATCGGCAGGTTGTTGACCGGTCCTCCGCCCGAACGTCACGGGTTGCGCTGAAAACGTCTTCATGGCGCCAAGGACAATCGACACCGTGTCGGGGGTGATGATGATGTCCGCGACGTGGTGCGCATTCGGCCCGGTGACGTCGCTCGCGCACGCGGCCAACAGGATGGCCGCGGCGATTCTACCGTGGAATCGTAATAGCCACCGGTTCGGACCGATGCGTCGTCGTGCCGTCGCCCAGCTGGCCGTCACTGTTGTAGCCCCAGCAGAGCGTGGCGCTGGTCGATGTCATCGCGCACGTGTGCGAACCGCTGGCGTGAATGGCCGCCAACGACTGCGTAGACGTGACGCGCACCGGCGCTGTACGATCGAGCGTCGTACCATCGCCCAGCTGCCCGTAAGTGTTCCGTCCCCAGCAATACGCGTCGCCACCGGTCGTGAGTGCGCAGGAGTGAACCAGCCCGGCGGCCAACGACATATACGTCGCGGTCGTTTTCACCGGGGTCGGCGTATCGTGTTCCTGCAGGTCGCCGACACCGAGCTGTCCATAGCTATTCCGACCCCAGCAATATGGTTGACCCGCGGTCGTCAACGCGCAAGAGTGATAGCCACCGGCGGCGATCGCTCGAAACGCGACGCCTCCGAGGAGCGGTCCCGGGACGGCCCGGACGATGTGCGTACCGTCGCCCAATTGGCCATATGAATTCTGACCCCAGCAGTACGCTTGCCCGACTTGATCAAGCGCGCACGCGTGGTGGGCGCCCGCGGTCAGTACCACGAAGTGAACGAGGCTGGCGACTTTGGCCGGCGTGCTACTGTTGCTCGTGCTTCCGTTTCCGAGCTCGCCGTACAGGTTTCGGCCCCAGCACCATGCCTCTCCGGCGGCAGTCAACGCGCACGAGTACCCGGCGCCCGCCACGATGGTGTGAAACACATGGTCGCCGGCGACCTTCGTGGGCGTCGAGTGATCGCTCGCATCGCCGGTCCCGAGCTGGCCGAACGTGTTGCCCCCCCAGCAGTACGCGGCGCCGGTGCGGCTGACGGCGCACGTGTGATCCTCGCCTGACGCAATTTGCGAGAATGCGACATCGGCGTTGGCTCGCATCACGGCCTGCTCGCGCGCCGTCGATCCCACGCCGAGCTGGCCTCGGTCGTTGTTGCCCCAACACAGTGCGGTCCCTTGCCCATCGAGCTCGCAGGTGTGCAGCCCGCCGCCTGATATCGGTGAGGTGGCCGGCGGATGGATGATCGCCCCCGTCACGAGCGCCGATGGTTTGGCGCTCGACTCGGAGACGGTAGGCGTAGGCGCCGGAGGTGCAGGTTTTTGCACGGTCGCCGGCGGAGGCGGCGTAGGTGTGCTCTTCGCCGCGAGCAGCTTCGCCGCGGAATCGCGCTGGGCAAACAACTGCATAGCGGCGCCAGAGTCTGCCGCCGCCGTTGCCGCCGCCGCGCTATCCGCGGCCCGCCGGATTGCCTCCTGACCCGCCCGCGCCAGCGAGTCTCGGTACGCCGCAATTGATGCCTGCTGCTCGCTATCCGCCCGATGCGAGACGTTGGCCGATGATCCCGAAAACGCCCGCGCACTCGGCGTGTGCTTCCAGAGCAGATCCGGATTGATGAGAAACGTCAGCAGCGCACCGACAACCAGCGCGCCCCCGGCGAGGATGAGCCCGATCGGTCCATTGCGCCGGCGCGTCGGTACCGGGATGAGCGACAGATCCGGGAGGCCGCCGTCGAACGACGGATGCGCGGCGTTCGGCACGTCGTCCTGGCCTCGACGGTATTGCATCGTGTGCAGCGCCGTCGACCCGGCGTTCATGGTGCTGCCGGCGAGCGGTGGCAGGTGCTGGGCCAGGCGATTGGTTGTCGTCGCCGCGGAAGCCTGGGACGTCCGATCACGCACCCACTCGTCGTCCGACAACGCGCTCAGGAACGCTTGCGCGCTTTCCCAGCGCGCGTCGCGATTTTTCTCCAGCGCGCGCTCGGTCACCGCCATGAGCCGCGGCGGGACATCACCTCGAGCGCCAGCGATGGCGGGCAGGGGATCGAACTTCTGGCGGTACATGACGTCCGCGACGTTCATGTCGACCCAGGGCCGTACGCCGAGCAACATCTCGTAGCCGACGAGGCCGAGCGAGAAGAGATCGCTCCGTCCATCGAGCGCCAGCCCGTCGATCTGCTCCGGCGACATGTACGCCGGCGTTCCCACGAGGAGATCGGCCGACGGGGTCTGACGTCTCATCTCTGCGGATAGGGCTATCCCGAAGTCCGACAATAACGCGCGGCCGGTCTCGTCGTTCAAGAAGATGTTCTCGGGCTTAACGTCCCGGTGCACGACGCCGCGCGCATGCGCATACGCCAACGCCGCCGCGATATCAATGAGGACGGCCTCGGCGCGCTCCGGCGCGAACGGCCCGTCCTCATGAATCGCGCGCTCCAGGCTCCGTCCGGGGATATACTGCATCACCAACGCGAGCCCGCGCGTCGAGAGTCGCTTGACGGCGTGGATCGCGACGACGTTCGGATGCTGCAGTTGCGCGACCGTGCGCGCTTCGTTCAGCTGCCGGGCGATCGTCTCGTCGTCGATCCCACTGGCCGTGTGGATGACTTTGATCGCCACATCGCGACCGAGCTCCCGATCGCGCGCCAAATAGACGATCGACATCCCCCCGCGGCCGAGCTCACCCAGAATCTCGTAATCGGCCTCGAGCTCTCGAATCTCGACGAGGGTCGCTTCTTCGGCCAATCGGCTACCGCTCTCGGAACCGGAAGAGGACGTCGCCCATCTCGATTTGGTCGCCATCGTGCAGCACACGCTGGCCGTGGGCCGTGTCCAACGCTTCCCCGTTGATCACGACGGGGTTCGTCTGAGAGAGATTCGTGATCTTCCAGCGGCCTTCCACGTACTGCATGCGGGCGTGCTGGCGACTGATCGTCTGCGAGCGCAACTGGACATGCCGATAGGGCGGCCCCGCGACGCGACCGAATGTCACCTCGGGAATCTCTCCCCAGGTCCGAACGAATCGGATGTCCCGTCCCGGCACATCGCCGTCGAGCACTTCCAATCGACCCGGCAAAAACTGCAATGTGCCTTCGGCCGGCGCGACGCTCTGCACGATTTTCCCGTTACCGTTGGCGCCATTGACGCCATTCAGCGACCGGCCCGTGCCGTTCGAGTGCGGTGGATCCGTCGATGGAGGTGTCGGCGGTGCCACCGTTTGCACGTGACTGCGCACGTCCGGCTGCGGCGAGAACGCCGTGGGTTGCGGCATGGCGGTCGCCGGGGTCGTCGGCCCTTCGATGGCCGCGCCGCGCAACGAATCGCGCAAAGGCTGTAATGGGAGCTCGGCCATCCCACGGCGGTGAACCGGGATGACGAGTGGCACCGGCTCAGGAACGTCGAGCTCGCGCTCGATCCGCCGCGACTTGACGATCGCTAACACCGCCCAGATCACAAGGGTAGCGCCAGCGATGATCGCCGCGGCAATCAACCACATCGGATCGATAGTTGTATTTGTCAGACTAGGCATGGCACACACCGGCCCGGCGGTGTGGCCGCCAGGCTACAGGAAGATCCACAGAACCACTGTAAGAAACGTTCCGCCGGCTTCTGCGGCAATGCAGTGGCGCTTGTGTAACCAGGCTCAGCCTTCTAGAAGCTGGGTGCGGCGATCTCGGGCTTCTTCTTCGTCTTAGTCGTCGAATCGATCACCTTCGTCGCCTGGTCGAGATTGATATTAACCGCAGGCGCCGACGGCAGCGCGACGTCCGGCTGAGCTGGTGCTGCCCCAGCGCCACGAGATAGTCGGATCGGTGGAGCATGTGGTGTCGCCTTCACTGCATTCGAATCGGACTCTTCCGCGGGCGGAGGAGCCGCCGGGCCCATGTGCGCCGAGAAGCCTTCGTGGGTTTGCGTGGGAGCCGGAGTGGGTGTCTCTGGCGCCTGCGCTACCGGTGTGGGCGTCTCCTGGGCGGGTGCTGGAGCGGGCGCGGCCGCGACGGGAGTTGGAGCCTGCGCCGGTGCCGGAGTCTGGACAGCTGGCGCGGATGCGGTCGCGTGCTTAGTCGGCGTCGCGGGAGCCGAATGACCCATCTTCGGCACGACGACTATGGCGCCGACTATAAGAACGGCCGCAATCGCGCCTACCGCGATCCCGATCATCTTGCCATTCGAGGCTTCCTTGCCGAAGCCGATGCGCGGCTGCTTCCGCTCAGGTTCCTCCTCGACAAGCGCAACCGGCGGAGGCGTCGGCGTCCTCGGGACCACGGCCGGCATTGGTGGCGGCGTCGGCTTCGGGCGCTGGAACACCTGTGTGACGCCGAGCTGCACGTCATTCGTGCTCGGCTCGACGACCTTCGGCTCGGGCTTCCGTTCAGGCGCGATATTCGAGTCGAATTTGAGCTCCCCGGTCGGAGGCTCGACCGGAATGGCGATCACTTGCGAGACGCGTCTTATCGGCTCGGACACCCGATTCGGCTTCGGCGCCGGAAGCTCTGGATCGTCTGCCCAGGCCTCGGTGATCCCCAGGTCGTTCTTCGCCGGCGACTCGGGCTCTTTGGCCAGCGGCGCCGGAGGCGGAGCGGCCGGGGGCGGTGCAGCCGGCTTTGGCGCCGTCGGAGTCGGGATGCGCACAGACGAAGCGGCGGGCGTGAGCCCGGTCCGCGGGGCCTGAATCGGCATTGCCATCGTTGGCGTGAGGCCACTCGCTACCGGCTTGATCTCCGCGGAACGGCGCACGCGAATTGGGACGGTCGTTGTTGCCACCGCCGCGGCGGCCGCGGCACGAGCCTCATCGACCCGGGCTCGCTGTTGCGTCACAGTGGGGTGGTCCGCCCCCATCGTGTCTTCACGCGCTTTGAGCCCTCGTTCACGCAAGTCGAGCGCTGCGACGTGCTTACCAAGCGCCGCCAGCGAATCCGACAGTCCATCCATGGCCTGGAGAACCGCGGGGTCGCTCGCCGGCAACTGCCGCTCGCGTACGATCAGCACGCGCCGCCAGAGCCGCTCGGCCTGGTCCGGCTTTCCAAGTGCGTGCCGTACTTTCGCCAGGCTAACGAGAACGGTCGCGACTTCAGGGTGCTCGGGCCCATACGGCCGCTTGAGCGTGAGCAACTGCGTCAGAAGGGGTTCGGCCTGCCGATAATCGCCGCGTTTGAAGTACAGCCGCGCGAGGTTATTCAGGTTGACGCCAAGGTCGGTCTGCGCGGATTCGACGCGCTTCGCGCTGGCTCCCATGGCCCGCTTGAGGAGCGGTTCGGCCTCGTCCAAGGCGCCACGCGAGACGTACAAGGCGGCCAGGTTGTTGATGCTGGTGAGAACGCTCGGATGCTCGGACCCGAGGCTCTGCTCCCGAAGCTCCAGGGAGCGCCGGAAGAGCTCTTCGGCGCGTAAGTGGTCTTTTTGCTGATACTTGAGCTGCGCTAAGTTGCCAAGACTCGATGCCAGCTGCAGCGGGTCCCCACCCCCGCGCTCGGCCTCGGCGATGGCCGCGACAAAGGCGTCCTCGGCTCCCGCCAGGTCGCCTTCCGCGAACAAACGGCGCCCCGTTTCGTTATACTGCTCCCAAGTGATCGAAGACGCCGCAGTGGCAGTCATGATGGTTCGCTCCTTATTCCGAGGGACGCCCGGTTGGCTGGCCGCGTAACCGTTCAGCTCGTCTTGATTAGCGCCCTCGTTGCCTGTCACAATGACCACCCAACTACACCGGCTTTGCCGGCCGCGAGTGCGGTCATTTTCACCCTGCCGAGCACGCATCTGGTGGTCGGCGATTCGGTCCCGGCGACCGCAACGGTTCTCGACGCCAACGGGGTGGTGATCGATAGTGCGCCAGTTGTTTGGAGCACACTGAATCCCTCCGTTACGACGGTCAGCAATTACGGCGAGGTGTACGGAAAAGGAGCCGGCATCGGCCGGATCGTTGCCAAGTCCGGCGCCGTGGCTGATACCGTGGTGGTTACCGTCGACGTGGCGGGCACGATCACGATCGATTCTATCACGCCACATCAGCTAATTGCTGGGCAACCAGCGACACTATACGGCCATCAATTCAGCAGTATACCGACTGCCACGGTCATATTGATCGGCGTGGATTCGCTCGCTCCGACGGCGGCCGATTCTACGCATCTGGTCTTTGTCCTGCCCGATACCAGCTGCTCGCCAGCCGGTACTCGGACGATCACCGTCAAGTCTCGCGGCTCGGCCGCCCAGCTCCTCGAGCGCTTCGCTCCCGGCACCCCACCCATCTCCCTCGCTGTCGGCGGCGTCCAGGCCATCAATGCCAGTACGACTGGCTGCCTCCAGTTCGCCGCAAACGCGTCAGCCGCGACCTATATCGTGATTGTTGGCAACGTCACGAGCTCGCTCGATGCTGGATTTGGGTTTGAGCTCACTCAGGTCGTCGGAGACAGCGCGCCGCTCGGTTTTCACGGCTACTCGCGTGTGCGCGCCGCGCTTCGCGCGAACGCTTCCCGCGCCATCAGCCCCCGCGCCGCTCTCGCACGAACGGCCCGACGCACTCCGTCGTACCGGACCGCCGAACTCGGTCGCACTGGCTCCGCCGCATCGGTCGCACTCCCGGTACGCCAGTCGCGCAGTCGAGCCGCGGAGTCCGGCAATCACGAGACCGGTAATCGCGGGACCAGTGTCCCCGACTCCGAGCATCACGCGGTCGCGAGCGAAGCGAGCGCTGTGCACAAAGCCGCCGTTGGCGATGCCGTCACGTACAACGTCCCGCTGCACGGCTGTGATAGCGCAGTCGTGACGCATGGCCACGTGATGGCCGTGGCGTACGCACGCGATCATCGCCCAAGACGACTCGGCGCCGAGCAGCGGCGTCGACTTCGCCGGGATCTCAGCCGATGTCGACGCGTCGATCTACCCGACGGACTCGTCGCATTTCGGCACCCCATCCGACATCGACGCCAACGGCCACGTCATCCTGTACTACACGCCGCGGGTGGCGGCCCTCGCCAGCGGCGACGCCTCGATCGTCGGCGGCTTCTTCTTCCGCGGCGATCTCTTCCCAACCAGCACCTGCGGCGCAAGCAACCAGGCCGAGATCCTGTATCTATCTCCGCCAACCTCAACGCGCGGAACAATCGCCCACGTGCTGGAGCATTTGATCAACGCCAGTAATCACATTCGCACGAACGCGACCGCCTTCGAAGACCCGTGGCTGGACGAGGCCCTCGCGCACGCCGCCGAGGACTTTGTGGGACGCGCCGTCGACGGCTACTCGGACACGCAGCTGCTGTCATTCGCTGACATAAGCAACGGCCCAAACGCGAACGCCTACGCATCTTACTTTCAAGGCAACGCCGGCCGCTACGCGTCGTGGCTCGGCGCGCCGCAGCTATTCGGCGGCGCCGACACGACCGCCGATACGTCAGCCGCCGCGCGCGGCGCCGCGTGGACGTTGCTGCGCTACACGTTCGATCAGTACGCGAACGGGTCGCCCGCGGCGCTCGCGCGCGCTCTCGCCGCTGGACCCAACGCCGGCATCTACAATCTGGTGAGCGCCAGCGGCACGTCGCTGGATTCGCTGATCGAAGGGTGGCTCGTCGCGACCTACGCGACCGGATTTGCGATCCCCGGCGTCGCGCCACGCTACACGTTCACGAGCTACAACTGGCAGGACATCGAGACGCAGCTCACCCAAGGGTTCGGCCTGTCCACGACGCCGTTCGCGGCCGGCGCGACCGGGATCGCGGACAGCGTGCAGGCGAACAGCGGATTCTACTTGACGATGGCGAATCTGGCGCCGACCGTGGCGTTCTCGACTCGGCTACTGAGCTCGGCCGGGACAGTCGTAACGCTGCCCGGGGCTCGCCTGTATATCCTACGAATCCAATAAGAAAAAGAGCCGGCGCTCGGGATTGAACCGAGGACCTTTCGATTACGAATCGAGTGCTCTACCACTGAGCTACGCCGGCATGCCCTGGCGCGGACTCGAACCGCGACGCCTTACGGCACCACCCCCTCAAGATGGCGTGTCTACCAATTTCACCACCAGGGCAAAAACGGGACTGACGGGGCTCGAACCCGCGACCTCCGGTGTGACAGACCGGCACTCTAACCAGCTGAGCTACAGTCCCTCAAATCACTTCGTGATTTTCGTAGTTTATTCCCTCCGGGGGACAAACCCCAACTGCGCCCCCCGGACCCCCCAAACACGCTCCTCAAAATAGCCCCAACGGGAGTCGAACCCGTCTCTCCACCTTGAAAGGGTGACGTCCTAACCGATAGACCATGGGGCCGGGCTGATAGCGGTAACGGGATTCGAACCCGTGTTTGAGCCTTGAGAGGGCTCCGTCCTAGTCCCCTAGACGATACCGCCGTTTCTTTGTTGCCCCACAGGCGCGGAGGGACTTGAACCCCCAGCCGCTGGTTTTGGAGACCAGTGCTCTACCAATTGAGCTACGCGCCTAAAGGGTGGCTGATGGGAATTGAACCCACAACCCCCGGAGCCACAGTCCGGTGCTCTAACCAATTGAGCTACAGCCACCATGGAGCGCTAGGCCCTATCTACGTATTCCCCCGTCTGCGGATTCACGCGCACCTTTTCGCCCGTCTTGACGAATTCCGGCACGTTCACCGTCACGCCATTCTCGAGCGTCGCCGGTTTGGTCGATGCCGTCTTCGTCGCGCTCTTCATGACCGGCGCTGTCTCCGTCACCTCGAGCGTCAACGAGTTGGGCAACTGAATGCCGATCGGCCGCCCATTGTAGTACTCGGCCTGAATCCGCATACCTGCTTGCATCCACTGCGCGGAATCGCCGAGCGCCTCCTCGTCCATCTCGAGCTGGTCATAGTTTTCGGTGTTCATGAAATGGTACGTGTCGCCACCCTTGTACATGAACTCGAGATCGTGCGTCTCCATCGACGCCCGCTCGACGGAGTCCGCCGCGCGGAATCGATGCTCGAACGTCGATCCCGTCCTCAGGTTCTTGAGTTTTGCCTGCACCATAGCGCGCAAATTTCCCGGGGTGTGGTGTCGAAATTCGATCACCCGCACCGGGTCGCCCTCGAACACGAGGACCATGCCGCGCCGGATCTGAGTTGCTGAGAAAGCCATAGCCCCAAAAACTATCGCGATTCGGCGAGAAGTGGTAGCATCGCCCTCCACTCGGTAGCAGCGGCCACGCGCGAGCCGGCGACGTTCGGATGCATGCGGTCGGCCTGATTCAATGCGGGGCGCCCGGCCACACTATCGAGGAGAAACGGCAGCAACGTCGCGTTCTCGGCCTTGGCCGCCTGCCCATACACCGCGTGAAAACGCGACGCGTAGTCGACGCCCAGGTTCGGCGGCGCCTCCATCTGAACCACCGCCAACCGGGCCGCCGGCCGCTCCGCATGCACCTTGGCCAGGATCGCCTCGAGGTTCGCCCGCAACGAATCCGTGTCCAGCCCACGCAGTCCGTCATTCGCGCCGGTTTCCAACACGAACACGTCGACCGGACCTCGCAGCAACCAATCGATGCGCCGAAGCGCCCCGGCGGAATGTCTCGCCGGACAACCCCGCATTGACGACGCGATACGGCAGCCCGGCTGAGTCGATCTTCGCCTGAATGAGCGCCGGCCACGCATCTTCGGGATCGAGTCCGAGCCCCGCCGTCAAACTCGTCCCGACGATAAGCACCGTCCGGCGCGCCGTCGTGTCCGCGTGCACCAATGTAGTTTGGACCGACGGTGATCGCTCACGCGAACAGGCCGTCAGCACCATCACACACGCGACCGTCAGTCTCATGCTCGTCGCCCGCGAATTGACAAAAGAATACCAGAGCGGCTCTCGGACCCTTACTGTCCTGGACGCCGTTTCGTTCGATATCCCGCAAGGGACCTTCGTCTCCATCGTCGGACCCTCCGGAAGCGGGAAGACGACGCTCCTGGGTCTCCTGGCAGGGCTCGATACCCCAACCAGCGGATCGGTGATCCTCGACGGCGCCGATCTGGCCACCCTCAACGAGGACCGCCGCGCCAAGCTCCGTGGCGAGAAAGTCGGGTTCGTCTTCCAGAGTTTCCAGCTCATTCCCACGCTCACCGCGTTGGAAAATGTCAGCGTGCCGCTCGAGTTGCGCGGGGAGCGCGAGTCGCAGTCGGCCGAGCGCGCCCGCGACGTGCTCGACCGCGTCGGACTCGGCGACCGTGTGGGGCATTTTCCCGCCCAGCTGTCGGGTGGCGAGCAGCAGCGCGTCGCGATTGCGCGGGCGTTCGCCAACCAGCCGCGAATCCTGTTCGCCAATGAGCCGACTGGCAACCTCGATGCTGCCACCGGTCTTCGCATCGTCGAGCTTCTCGAATCACTGAACGGCGAATCGGGTTCGACCATCGTGCTCGTGACGCACGACCTCGGTCTGGCGGGTCGTGCGCAACGCATGATCAAGCTGGCTGACGGCCGCGTCGTGCCATGAGTCTCGCGAGAATTGCCTGGCGAGAAAGTCGCACCACCCGTCGCCGTTTGTTCCTGTACATGGGATCGATCGCGTTCGGCGTCGCCGCGCTCGTCGCCATCGACTCGTTCGCCGCGAACGTCACGCAGTCCGTCCGTGAGCAATCCCGATCTCTCATCGGCGGCGATCTCTCCCTGACCTCCCGCGGCCCTCTCCCGCCGCTCGCCCACACGATCGTCGACTCACTCCGCACCAAGGGGGCACGAGAGGCTCGCGTGACGAGCTTCGCGTCGATGGCCGTCGATCGCCGCACCGGCCTCACACGCCTCGTCCAAGTCCGCGCCGTCACCTCGAACTTCCCACTCTATGGCGCCGTACTCACGGATCCGTCGACTGCCTGGGGAGCTCTTCGAACACAGGCAGCGGTGGTCGTAGACCCCGCGCTCCTCGTGGCGATCGACGGCCACGTGGGCGACACCTTGGCACTTGGGTACGGCCGATTCGTCATCACGGGCACCCTGCAAACAGTCCCGGGTGACGCGGCCATTGCCGCCGCCATCGGCCCACGCGTGTTCATCCCCGAGGCCGATCTCGTGCTCACGCAGTTGCTGACGTTCGGCAGCCGCGCCGAGTACAAGACCGTCCTCGGCGTCAACGCAACGCCGGCGCTCGAAGCACGCCTCCGGAACCGACTCGACACGCTGCACGTGCGCGTACAGAGCGCCACGGATACCGACACGGGTCTCACCGACGCCGTCAAGCGGCTGCGCAACTTTCTCGGGGTCGTCGCGCTCGTCTCACTGCTGCTCGGCGGCATCGGCGTCGCCTCCGGCGTCCGCGCATTCGTGCGCCGCAAGATCGACACCGTCGCCGTCTTGCGCTGCCTCGGCGCGACGACCCGGCAGATCCTCTTGATCTACGTCGGCCAGGCGGCAGCCATGGGTCTCATTGGAGCCGCGGCTGGCGCGCTCCTCGGCGTCGGACTGCAGTTCGGACTGCCGCTCGCGATTCGAGACTTTCTTCCGGTCGACGTTGATCCGCACCTCGTGCCCGGCGCGATCGGCTTCGGGCTGCTCCTCGGACTCTGGGTGGCGTTGTGGTTCGCGCTCCGCCCGCTGCTCGCACTCAGCTCCATCTCTCCACTCGCCGCGCTGCGTCGCGAATACGGTGACGAGAACGTGCGCGAAGGTCGCGCCATCATCCCCGCGCTCGTCCTCGGTGCCACGGTTCTCGCGCTCTCGGTTGCTCGCGCGCCCCGGCCTCGCCTCGGCGTCGGCATCGCGATCGGGATTGGCGTCGTCCTGCTCGCTTTGTGGGCGGGCGCGGTCGCGCTCTCTTGGTTGGCCCGCCGGATCACGCGCTCCGGCTGGCCATATGTGATTCGCCAAGGCGTCGCGAATCTATATCGTCCGGCGAACCAAACGCGCGCCGTCGTCCTGTCGCTGGGATTCGGCGCATTTCTCATCGCGACGTTGTACCTGGTACAAACCAACGTCCTGCGCGAGTTGAACGTCGCCACCGACGCCTCGCGCGGAAACGCGCTGTTCTTCGACGTTCAATCGGACCAAGCGCCGGGACTCGACAGCATGGTCGGCCGATCAGTCGTCGAGACGGCGCCACTGGTCACGATGCGCATCGCGTCGATCAACGGCGTATCCGTCGGCGAGCTCCAACGCGCCAAGAAGGGGGCTACATGGGCGCTGCGCCGCGAGTACCGGTCGACGTACCGCGACACGCTCGTCGGATCCGAACATGTCGTCGCCGGCAAATGGTTCGGCAAAGATCCGCCGGGTGACACGGCCGAGCTCTCGCTGGAGGCCGATGTGGCGAAAGAGCTCGGAGTTGGGATCGGATCGCGCATCATCTGGGACGTCCAGGGCGTACCCGTGCCGACCCGACTCACCAGTACGCGCGATGTCGACTGGGCCCGGTTCGAGCCGAACTTCTTCGCCGTGTTCCCGAACGGCGTGTTGGAGCACGCGCCGCATCAGGTCGTGGTACTGGCCAACGTGCCGGATCCCGCGGCGCTATCGCGTCTCCAGCGCGCGGTCGTCGACCGCTACCCGAATGTGTCGACCGTCGATCTCACGCTCGTGCGCGACACGATCGGCCGGATCGTGCGCAAAGTGACGTTCGCGATACGCTTTCTCGCGCTCTTCAGCCTCGCGCTCGCCATCCCCGTCCTTTTTAGCTCGGTATCCACCAGCAGGCGCGATCGCGTGCGCGAAGGCGTGCTCTTGAAGACACTCGGCGCGAGTCGCGCGCAGATCCAAGCGATCATGCTGGCCGAATACGCCGCCTTGGGCCTCGTGGGCGCGCTGACGGGCGTCCTGCTGTCGTTCGCCGGCGCGTGGGCCCTATTACGATTCGCGTTCGAGAGCTCATTCACGCCGGCAGTAATTCCCGCCCTCGGCATCGCGCTCGTCTGCGCCGCACTGGCGATTCTCATTGGCGTCCTCGGCGGACGCGATGTCTTCGCCGAGACGCCGATTACCGCCCTTCGGGCAGAGTGAAATCCAGCGCGATTTCGGCGTCGGGCGGCAGCGCCCGCCATCGCGCGATGAGCTCCTGCGCGAGCGCCCGTGATCGCGCGATCTCGTCGTCCGTGAGGGTCCGCCAGGCCTCGCCGCAGAAACTCGCCCCTTGCGCATTGATCTCGTCCGCCGTGCAATCCTGATTGAGGCAGCCCACCAGAAACTCGGCGACTTCCGCCTCGGCCGGCAGTCGGCCGCGCGGCCATGGCGTGCCGAAGTCGCTCAGGTCCCAGCCGCGTGCGACGAGGCCATAAAACGCCTCATGGAGGCCCAGGGTGGTCTCCACCGCGTAGTGGGTGAGATCATGCGGGGGAAAGAAGCGACTATTTTTTTCGGGGTGCCGCTGCCACGTCACCGATCCGTCCGCGCGTTCGCAGCGCAACACCGCGAGGCCGTCGACCCGATTGTGAATTCGAATCCGCATGATGATATCTCGTGAGTCGATCGAAGCCGCGGCATCGCGGATCCGGCCCTATATCCGCGAGACCCCGGTCGAACCGTCGGACAACAATGTCTGGCTCAAATGCGAGCAGATGCAACGGTCGGGCTCATTCAAGTTACGCGGAGCCCTGAACAGTATTCTATCGCTGTCGCCGGACGCGCTCGCCCGCGGCGTCGTGACCGCGTCCACTGGCAACCATGGTCGCGCCGTGGCGACGGCGCTCGCCGCCGTCGGTGCGCGCGGCACGGTGTACCTCCCGCACAGCGCGCCCGCCGTGAAAGTGCGGGCCTTGCGCCGGTTCTCGAATGTCGAATTGGTGTTCGAGGGCGAAGAGGGTGGCGCGACGGAGCTCGCTGCCCGGTCGGTCGCCGAACGCGAGGGTCGCCCGTATATCTCTCCCTACAACGATGCCACGGTCATTGCGGGGCAGGGGACCCTCGGCCTCGAGTTCGCCGCTCAATGCCCGTCGCTCGACGCCGTGTTCGTCGCCGTCGGCGGTGGAGGCTTGATCTCGGGCATCGCTTCGGCGATGCGTTGCCAGATCGTCGGGTGCTGGCCCGAGCACTCCGTCGCGATGTACGAGAGCATGCGAGCCGGCGAGATCGTCGCGCCGCCCGAGCGACCAACGCTGTCCGACGCGACCGCCGGCAGCGTGGAGCCGGGCGCCATCACCCTCGATCTCTGCCGCTCGCTGATCGATGAGTGCGTCCTCGTGAGCGAAGCCGAGATCGCCGACGCCATTCGATTCATGGTCGCCGAGCATCAGATGATCATCGAGGGCGCCGCGGGCGTCGCCGTCGCGGCATTTCGCAAGACGGCGTCACGCTACGCCGGCCGCTCGGTCGGCATCGTGCTCTGCGGTGGCAACATCGGCTTCGACACGCTCCGAACCATTATCTGCGAGACACCATGATTCTCCTCGCGCTATCTCTCCTGGTCACGGTCCAGACCCGTGCGCTGCCGCCACAACCCGCGTCTACCGTCACCGTCGCCGCGCCCGCGACCGCGCCACAGGGTGTCCTCGAACCGCCCATCGTGCCGCCGCGCACGGCGGTGGGCGCAAGCGCCTCGCCACCCGAGCCACCCGACCCGTCCGTCTATCCGGAAACGACGCGCATGACGCGCATAGCCCGGCGCATGCTGGCGACGATCGCTGTTGGCGGGGGTGTCGCCCTGCTCGTCCATACATGCGCGGGTTAGCCGGCAAGCGTGTACTCGTCACGGGCGGGACGAGTGGGATCGGCGCGGCGACCGCCGAACGGTTCGTCGAGGAGGGCGCCCACGTGTGGATTCTCGGCCGCACGGCCGATGCGAACGCTCCGCGCTCGATCGTGGCCGATGTCGCCGACGCCGCGGACGTGGCGCGGGCGTTCGAGCGAATGGACGCCGAGGCAGGCGGAATCGACGTGGTGATCAACAACGCCGGCGTCGGCTCTCGCCACGAGTTTGTGGAGATGCCGCTCGACGAATGGCGCCGCGTGCTCGACATAAACCTCACGGGTGCCATGCACGTGGCCCAGCAGGCCGCGCGGCGTATGCTCGCCCAGGGCGGTGGCGTGATCCTGAACAATGGCTCGACCAACGGGATCGTCGGCTATCGGGGATACGCGCACTACAACTCGTCCAAGGCCGCGCTCATCGAGCTCACCAAGACGCTCGCGCTCGAGTTGGCGCCGACGATTCGAGTCAACGTCGTTTGCCCGGGCTACATCCTGACGCCGATGCAGGAGGCCGAGTACACCCCGGCCATGATGCGCGAGCTCGAGGCGAAGATCCCGTTGCGCCGCCAAGGACGCCCGGCCGAGGTGGCAGCGCTGTTCGCCTTCCTCGCGTCGGACGATGCGGAGTTCTTGACGGGGCAGACCTACGTGATTGACGGTGGCGAGACCGCCGGCGGCCTAGCGAGTCGCTAGCGGCTGCGTCGCGGCGTGCGTGGCCATGATCTGCGCGGTCGGCCGCACGACGGCGTCGACATTGACGGGTTGCCCATTGGCGAGAATCACGGTCACTCGCACGTGCTCCCCTTGGCGCAGCTCACGTTGAAGACCAGCGAGCATGACGTGTGGCCCAGGCGGCGCGAACGTGCTGCTCGCCCCACCCGGGATCGCGAGTCGCCGCAAGAGGGCAGTGCGGACCGTGTCGCCATCGCGAAAGTGCTGGAAGATCGCGACCGTTCGCGCCGACGAGGACAGCACATCGACGATGTCGACCGGGTGCGCATCATGGTTCGTGAGTGTCATCGACAGCACCGCCGTGTCGCCGACCGGTGCGGCATTGACCCATGCCGTCTGTGCCACCACCTGCTGGTGACTCGGACCACACACGGCCAGCGTGGCGACAACGGCAACGAAAGCGGCCGCTGTGAGATAGACCGATCGCGAACGGCGCACGATGTTGAGAACCCCCAAACCTCGATAACGTTCCCGCCACATGTGACGGGTTGACACTATAAGATACGCGTAACCGGTCTCCGCCGTTATCGGTCTGCCAGACGGGCAACTTCGGGGCGCCTTGATAGATTAGCCGTATGCCTCTCCTCCCCCTCCTTTCGGCGCTCCTGACGTTAGTCCCGCCTTCGCATTCCGCGCGGCGGTTCTCCAACGTGTCGATCTCCCCGGATGGACACCTGGTCGCCTGGGTAGGCCCAGGCCCCTCGGACACTTCCGGCGGCACGCCAGGCGTTGTGATCGTCGACCGCCGGCGTCCAACAGCGGCTCTCCGCACGCTTGGCGCGGGGTATGACCTGGCCTGGTCGCCCGATAGTCGCTCGCTCGCTTTCCTGGGGGCCGGAGGCACCCTGATGCTCGTGACCGTCGCGGATGGCCAGTCGCGCGTGGTAGCGACCATCCCAGGGGAGATGCACGACGCCCGCTTCTCACCGGACGGAAAAAGCATCGCGGTGCTCTATTCGAGACCTGAGGAGATCGCGTTTGGCCCAACCCAGGCCGCCCCGCGCGACACCGGTGTGATCGGCGATCAAGTCGACCGCCAGCACCTCGGCGTGATCGATCTCGCAACGGGGCGCCTCAAGGTCGCGACTCCAGCGGATCTCTATGTCTACGAATACGATTGGGCTCCCGACGCTCACAGGCTCGTGATCAGCGCCGCCACCGGTTCCGGCAACAACAATTGGTGGACTGCGCGCCTCTACACGGTGTCGGCGGACTCCGGCTCCCCGACCGAGATCGCCCGACCCTCGACGCAAATCGCCGTGCCGCGCTGGTCAACGGACGGCTCCGAGATCGCCTATATCGGCGGCATCATGAGCGACCAGGGGTCGACCGGCGGAGACGTCTGGGTCGTCGCGGCCTCAGGCGGAACACCCAAGGATCTGACTCCATCCGCTACGATCAGCCCGTCAGATTTGGCATGGACCGTTACGCCGCACCAGCTCGTCGTATCGGCTTGGGCCAGCGGCGCATCGGATATCGTATCGCTCGACACCCGGACAGGCGATGCGCATACGCTCGCTCACATCAACGCCCACGTGACCGGCGGCGCATTCGTTCCCTCGGTCTCGGTGTCGCATGATGGCCAAACGGTAGCAGCAGCACGCGAATCTCTAGGAGAGCCGCCGGAAGTCTGGGCGGGGCCGCCGGCACATCTGGAGCAAGTGACGCATGCGAACGCCGGCGTGACGCCCGCCTACGGGCGTGCCGAAAGCGTCGAGTGGAAGAGCGACGCGTTCACCGTGCAGGGCTGGCTCATTTACCCGGCTGACTTCAAGCCGGGCACTCGCTATCCGATGATCGTGCAGGTTCATGGCGGTCCGGCCGCCGCGGTCCCGGCGCGTTGGATGTCTGAGCAATCGACGTCATCGGTGCTCTCGCGCGACGGTTACTTCGTGTTCATGCCGAACCCGCGCGGCAGCTATGGGCAAGGCGAGGCGTTCACGAAAGCCAACGTGAAGGATTTCGGCTACGGCGATCTCCGTGACGTGATGGCCGGCGTCGACACGGTGCTGCGTCGATTCCCGGTCGACAGCGCGCGCCTGGGTCTCACCGGCTGGAGCTACGGTGGGTACATGACGATGTGGGGCGTCACCCAGACCAACCGCTTCAAGGCCGCGGTCGCCGGCGCCGGCATCTCCGATTGGCTGAGCTACACGGGTGAGAACGGCATCGACGAATGGATGCTTCCCATACTTCGGCGCCACCGCGTACGACGATCCGGCGGTGTACGCGAAGAGCTCGCCGATCAATTACATCCGGCGAGCCCACACGCCGACACTCGTCGTCGTCGGCGAGCGCGACGTCGAGTGTCCCGCGCCGCAGTCGTATGAGTTCTGGCGCGGGCTCGAACGCAACGGCGTGACCACGCAGCTCGTCGTCTACCCCGACGAAGGGCATGGCATCCGGAATCCCGCCCATACGCGCGATCTCCAGGAGCGCACGATCCGGTGGTTTGATCAATACTTAAAAGCTCCGGCTATGTAGGAGGTCGAAAGCGGGCTCATCGCATTGATAGGGGTCGTGCGTATTGGTCCAGCAGGCGCTGCCAGTACGCGATGTACTCCTAAACAGTTCGAACGAGGCCCGCTTGCCGAAAAACGGTTGCCTGCACACCGTTGGAGTCATCTGTGTAGTGACACGTGGATAAGATACTCCAGTCCATCGCGCCGCTCCTCGATGCCACGAGCGACGCCATCATAGTAGTCGATGACGCGGGGCGCTTCGTGTATTCCAACAGAGCCGCCGCGGAAGCACTCGGACGTACGCCCGAGGCGCTCATCGGCAGGCCCATCGCCGAATTCTACCCAGCGCCACTCGGCGCGGTGCTCAAGCGCGTCACCGAGAACGGACCCGAGGTTGTCGAAGGCCTGCGCACGCCGTCCGGTCGCATCTATGATGTCACCGTAGTTCCCGTACGAGGCGGGATGGCGATCCAGTCTCGCGACGTGACCAACCGCGTTCGCGCCGACGAGTCACGGCGCGAAAGCGAGGCGCGGTTCCGCCTCGTGACAGAATCCGCACCCGTTGGCGTTTTCTTGGCAGACCCGCGCGGACAGATCGTCTACGTCAACCCGTTCCTTCGCGAGGTCCTGGGCCGGGGTGACACGGAGCTGATCGGCCGTGATTGGGTGCAGTGGGTCCACCCCGATGATGCACATCGCGTAGGCGTCGAGTGGAGCGTCTTCCGAAAGGGCGACGTGCGCTTGCTCGACCACGTCTATCGTTTTTCCCGTTCCACGGGTGAAATCCGATGGGTACGGGGACAGGTGCACCGCTTGCGACTGGCGAGCTCGGCGCCGACGGGGTTCGTCGGCACGGTCGAGGATGTCACACTCCGTCGGACGGCGGCTGAGCGGCAGCATGTACTGGCGGCGACGGTCGAGGCCAGCGCCGATTTCGTCGTGCTCGCCGACGAGGCGATGCGCGTCACGCATATCAATCCGGCCGGTCTCTCGCTCATTGGCCTGACGGACGCCGGACCGGCCCTGCATCGTCCACTCTGCGACCTCATCGTCGGCGATGGCATCGCGTCGGTTCTCGCCAACACCGATCGGTGGACCGGCGAACTGGCGCTGCGCCATTGGACGTTGAGCGAGCCGATCGAAACCGAGGCCCACATCTTCGCCGTCCGCGAGGCGCCCGGCGGCCCGCGCACGGCGGTCGCCATGGTCGCGCGCGACATCCGGGAGCGGCGCCGGCACGAGGCGCGGCTCGAGGGGATCATTGCGTCGGCCATGGACGCGATCATCGGCATCGACAGCGCGGGCTGTATCGTGGTCTTTAATCAGGCCGCCGAAGCAATGTTGCGCGTGACCGCGGCCGAGGCCACTGGCACGCCGATCCATCGCTACATCCGGTACCTGCCCGCGAGCTCGGGTCGCCTCACCGTCCATCGTGCCGATGGCACCGAATTCAGCGCCGAGGTGTCGGTCTCTCGCGTCGATGTCGGCGGGGAGCAGATCGCGACCGTCATGGTGCGAGACGTCACGGGCCGGCTCCAGATGGAAGAGCAGTTGCGGCAGGCGTCGAAGATGGAGGCAGTCGGCCAGCTCGCCGGGGGCATCGCGCATGACTTCAACAATCTGCTGACGGTCATCACGGCCTACAGCGGCATCTTGATGGAGACATTGGGCGATGCCACCGGCGAGTTGAAGGAGATCTCCGCGGCGGCGCGCCGTGCGGCGACGTTGACTCGACAGCTGCTGGCGTTCAGCCGCAAGCAGCTGCTCCAGCCGAAGGTGCTCGACATCAATGCCGTGATCGCCGATGTCGAGCCGATGCTCCAGCGCCTCATTGGCGAGGACATTGAGATCGCCCTCTCGCTCGACGCGTCCATCGCGCCGGTGCGCATCGACCCCGGGCAGATCGAGCAGGTGTTGCTCAATCTCGCCGTGAACGCGCGCGACGCGATGCCACGCGGTGGTGTGCTGCGCATTGAAACGCATACGAAAGGGACGTTTGTGAGCCTGGTCGTTCGCGACACGGGGGTCGGGATGGATGCGACCACCCAGTCGCGGGTGTTCGAGCCCTTCTTCACAACAAAGGAGCCGGGTCGCGGTACGGGACTTGGGCTAGCGACTGTCCAGGGCATCATGCAGCAGTGCGGCGGCTCCGTCTCGGTAGAAAGCGCGCCTGGGGCAGGGGCAGCGTTCCACATCGTGTTTCCGGCGGTATCGGGCGGTCACGTCGCGGCGGAAACCCTGGAGGCCGGCGTCGTGGCGCAGCGTGGTACCGAGACGGTGCTGATCGCCGAGGACGATCCAGCCGTTCGGGAGCTCATGTGCACGCTGCTGGCGGCGAACGGCTACTCGGTGCTGCTGGCGTCGAATGGCGCCGAGGCGCTGGCGGTTGCATCGGCGACCAACGGGACGATCCAGCTCATTGTGACCGACGTGGTCATGCCGTCCCTCGGCGGCCGGGCGCTGGTCGACCGGCTTCGGGGGACGCGGCCGAACATTCGGGTGCTCTACGCCACGGGTTACGTTGGCGACGAGGTCGTCCGCCGGGGTGGCCTCGACCCATCGGCCAACCTCCTGCACAAGCCGTTCACGGCCGACCAACTTCTCACGGCAGTCCGCCGGGCCCTGGACTCACAATAGATTAACGACCTATGAGTGGGTCGTTCGTTCCGGTCCTCCTACCGGAGCCCCAGCCTGCGCCCATGCCCGTCGCGACCGACTTGCGCGTGGCATTCCAGGGCGAGGCAGGCTCGTTCAGCGAGCAGGCCGTTGTCCAACTGTGGCGTGGGACGGCGCAGCCGGTCTCGATGCGAACGTTCGACGACGTCATGGACGCCGCCGAGAGCGGTGAGGTCGACTACGGGATTGTTCCAATCGAGAGTACCCTCGTGGGAGGGGTCAACGTCGCGTACGATCTGCTGGCCATGCACGAAGGTCTCGCGGTGGTTGCCGAGACCATCGTGCCGATTCACCTGAGCCTCTTGGGACTGCCGGGCGCTTCTATAGGTCGACTCAAGTCGCTGCTCAGCCACCCGATCATGCTCGCCCAGTGCGCGTACTTCTTGGACGCCCACCGGCATATATACCCCGAGCCAGCGTGGGACACCGCGGGCGCCGCGCGCACGGTGGTCGAGCGTGGGGATCCCACGGTAGCCGCGGCGGCCGCGCCGCTGGCGGCGGAGCGGTTCGGGCTCGAGGTGCTCAAGGAGCACATCGAGGATCGGCTGGATACGATGATGCGATTCTTGGCCGTGGCGACCGACCCGGAGTCTCCCGCGGCCGGCGTTCCGTCGCGCACCGCGGTGTTGTTCGCGGTGCCGGACAACGCGGGCGCGCTTCTCTCCGTCGTCGCACCACTCGCGGCCGCGGGATTCAACGTCAGCCACCTGACCTCGCGCCCGACGCGCGAGCCGTGGCGGTATCAGTTCTTCATGGAGTTCGACCACGTCGGACGCGATGCGCGCGCGGCCGAAGCCATCGGCGAGATTCGTCGCGTCTCGACGGTGTCCCGACTGCTCGGCACGTTCGCGCGCTGGCCGGCCCCCACCCGTGACACGTCCTCGCTGGCCTGACACGGCGCTGACCGCACGGCTCGGTCTTCGCTATCCGGTCATCCTCGCGCCCATGGCCGGCGGGCCGTCGACGCCGGAGCTCGTCGCCGCGGTATCGAACGAGGGCGGCCTGGGCATGCTGGGCGCGGGGTACCTCGCTCCCGATGCCATTCGCTCCGCGATTCGCTCGATTCGCGCGCTGACGGACCGTCCGTTCGGCGTCAACCTGTTCGTTCCGGATCCGGCTCGGGACCCCGATGCCGTCGTCGAAGCAGTCGCGCGTTCCCGAGCGCTGCTCGAACCCTTCGCCGTGGAACTAGGAGTAACCCTCCCGTCTGAATTGTACCCGGTCGATTTCGACGCCCAAGCCGCCGTGCTCGTCGAAGAACGCGTCGCAGTGGTCAGTGTCACGTTCGGCGTCATGAGCGCGCGTTGGATCGCGGCGTTCCAATGGATCGGCACAGTTGTCATTGGCACCGCGTCGACGGTGGCCGAGGGCAAGGCACTGGAAGACAGTGGCGTAGACTTCGTCGTCGCGCAGGGGTCTGAAGCCGGAGCCCACCGCGCGACGTTTCTCGCGCCAGTCGCCCGATCCTTGATCGGCACCATGGCCCTCGTGCCGATGATGGTCGACGCGCTCACCGTGCCGGTCATCGCATCAGGCGGCATCATGGACGGCCGCGGCGTCGCTGCCGCCCACATGCTTGGCGCCGTGGGAACGCAGCTCGGCACGGCATTTCTCGCCACACCCGAGAGCGGTGCGCCGGCGCCCCACAAGGCCGCGGTGCTGACGGCGACCGAGGAGAGCACGGGCGTCACGCGCGTCTATTCAGGTCGTGCGGCTCGCGGCGTGCTCAATCGTCTCGCGCGCGAGCTCGAGCCGCACGAGGCCGAGTTACCCCCGTATCCGTTGCAGAACGCCCTCACGCGCGATATCCGCATCGCGGCCGCGCGCGCGGGCAACCCTGATCTAATGTCGTTATTCGCGGGGCAGGGCACTCGGCTTGCCACCGACCTGCCCGCGGCCCATGTCTTTCGCCGAATCGTCCGCGAGACCGTCGATCTCTTCGATGCGCTGGAGGTGCCGCCCGCCCTCGAAGGGAGTCGTAAGCCAGGTGTTGAGGATGTCCCGTAGCATCGCCTCTGGAATCAACCGCTCTCCGAGCGACAAGACGTTCGAGTCGTTATGCGCGCGCGCGAAGCGCGCCGCATCGACATTCCAGCAGATGGTGCACCGTATGCCGCGGATGCGATTGGCGACGATGGCCTCGCCATTACCGGACCCACCGAGCACGATCCCGCGCTCGTAATCCCCGATGGCCACGGCTTCCGCGACCGGCCGGATGAACAACGGATAGTCGACGGATTCAATCGAATTCGTTCCGAAATCGTCGAACGTCGTGTCCCGCTTCGCGAAGCCAGCCGATGATGAGCCCTTTGTATCGAAAGCCGGCGTGGTCCGAACCGATCGCGATTTTCACGGATGTCGCCTCACACCGCGGGTGCGCCGAACCGGGTCACGTATCGCTCGATCGACCGATTGATCTCGACGAAGGCCGCCTCGTGTCCTTGCCAACCGAGAATCTGTACGCGCTTGCCTTCGAGATCCTTGTAGATCTCGAAAAAGTGCGCGATCTCGCGCAGGGTGTGCGGCGGAATGTCGGCGAGGTCGAAGAACTCGTTCTGGGTCGGATCTTCGGCGGGCACGCCGAGGATCTTATCGTCGGGGTCTCCCCGGTCCAGCATCTTGAGCACGCCGATGGGCCGCACGTCGATGCGGCAGCCGGGGAACGTCGGTTCTTTGATCAGGACAAGGACGTCACACGGATCGCCATCTTCCGCCAGCGTCCGTGGAATGAACCCATAATCACCGGGATAGTGCACGGCGGAGTACAGGACGCGGTCGAGGCTGAACAAACCGGTGTCCTTGTCCAACTCGTACTTGTTGCGGCTGCGACTGGGTATCTCGATCACGGCCGAGACCTCGCGCGGAACGTCTTTGCCGACGGCGAGATCGTGCCAGGGATGTATCATGGAACGCATGCTATGAGGTGTCGCTGTGCGGCGCCAGGTCTGGACAGTCGCGCACGGTGTTACTATATCGGGCCATGCCTGCCGAGCTATCTATCATCATCGAGCGCTTGGGTTTGGCGACGCTCACGGGCGCCGCCATCGGTCTCAACCGCAAGCTGCACGGCAAGCCCGTCGGCATTCGGACGCACTCGCTCGTGGCGTTAGCCTCGGCCATGCTCGTCTACGTGAGCTACGGTGCTGCGGGCCTGATCAATGGCCCCCCGGTGCCGCAGACGGTGCAGGGCATCGTGACCGGTATTGGTTTCGTCGGTGCGGGCGTGATCTTGCACCGGTCGGGGAGCAAGAACCGGATCACCGGCTTGACGACGGCCAGCGCCCTGTGGTTTACGGCAGCCCTTGGTGTGGCGTGTGGCGCGGGTCTTTTCATCCCAGCGATCGTGGCAACCGTCATCGCTTTGGTCGTACTTATCATCGGTGGCCCCATCGAGGGGTACATCGAGACCCATTTTCGCAAAACGGAATCGATCCCACCGCCACCGGAGCCGCCCGTCGAGTGATATATTGGGTGGCGCGATCGTCTTGAAAACGGAGAGCATAGGAGACGTCATGGACGACAAGAAGCTTCTCGCGCTGGCGAAGAAAAACGCGGCGAAGGCGCAGCCGAAGAAGCCAGCTGTCCCGAAGTACGACTCGACGCTTCCGCCGGAGCCAGAGGGCGCCGAGGACGTCAAGCGCTTTTTCAAGGAAATGAAGAAACGGGATTTTTAACATGCCCCCTGCGCGCGTGATGCGCTGGGCATCGGTGCTGAGCGCCGCCGTGATCGTATCGGCGTGGCGCCCGCTCACGATTCCGACGGGGGCAGAGATCGTGCGGTCGATGCACGACAAGTACGCCGGCAAGTGGTTCAAGACGTTGACGTTCGTTCAACAAACCACGCGGCCTACGAAAGACGGCAAGGACACGGTCCAAACCTGGTACGAGAGCGCGTCGCTCCCAGGTCGCCTTCGTATCGATGTCGGCAAGCCGTCCGAGGGCAATGGTGTCCTCTACCGGAACGACTCGACGTACCAGATAACGGCCGGTTCGCTCGACAAAGCCGCGGCGGGCGGTAACCCACTGCTCCCACTGCTGTTCGACGTCTACGTCGTGCCAGTTCACCAGACGATCGCCGACGTCCAGAACACTCTCAAGATCGACCTCTCCAAGGTCCGACAATCCACCTTCGATGGCCGTCCGGTCTACGTCATTGGCGCCGATTCGGGCAACGAGCACGCGCCTCAAGTCTGGATCGACACCGAGCGCCTCGTCGTGCTCCGCCAGATCTTCGCGTTCGGCAGCGACTCGAACGCCACCTACATCGACGGCCAGCTCAAGCAATACCGCCCGATCGGCAAGAGCTGGATCGCGCCGCGGTGCGAGTTCTACATCGCCGGCAAGCTGTTGCAGCGCGAGGACTACTCAGAGATCAAGGCCGACGTGCCACTGAGCGAGGCCCTGTTCGATCCGGCCCAGTGGAAGACCGCGCCGCACTGGTTACATTAGGGTAACGTCGCGGGCGTAATTCAGTTGGTAGAATGCCAGCTTCCCAAGCTGGACGTCGCCGGTTCGAGTCCGGTCGCCCGCTTGTGAAAAAGACGCCGGGACCTTCGGGTCCCGGCGTCTTTTGCCGTCGTCAGCGGTTCTTGCGCGGTGGTTGTTGGCGCGCTTTGAGTGTCTGGGTTTGTCTCGCGTGCTTCGCCGCCAAAGCCTGGGTCTGTTGTTGATGGCGCTGCTCCAGTTGCTGAACTTTCGCGGGGGCAGCGTTCTGTTGGGATAGCCGCTGGTGTTCTTGTTGCTGCCGCTGTTGAAGATCTTGCCGCTCTTGCGTCTGTTTCGCCGCGAGTTGGTCTTGCTCGCCCTTGTATCGCTGATCGAGGCCCGCGTCTCCCGTGTTGGGAGTCGCATGCTCGGTCCGCGGCAGATCATTTGGATGCACGGCCGCTCGCGACTGGGGGTTGGAGCGAGCGAGGCGGGCTCGATCGGTCTGTGCGGCGACCGGGCCAACATGTCTCGCTTGGGCGGCTGCCTCCTCGTCCGCCGTCGCGCGCTCGGTGATGCCGCCGCGACCCCCATTGTAGCTGACACGGGTCACGTTGTTGTTCACGATCGTCGTGCTGTTGTAGACGTTGTGAACGACCGTGACATTCACGTTGGTGACCGTGCGGTTATAGAAGAAGTGTCCGCCATCCCAGTGGCCTCCGTCATACCCGTGCCCGGAGTAGCCAAATCCGTAGGCGACTCCGCCGTAGAACCCGATGTGTTCGCCCCAATATCCCTCGTGGAACACAAATGCACTGCCACCCCACCCCCAATATCCAGGGGTCCAGAGGAAGCCGGGTTGGGGCGGTTCCACCCAGGCACCGGCGACCCAGTAGTAGCTGCCATCAGCCCACGCCCAATAGCCGGGAGTCCAGAGGTAGCCGTCTCCGGGGCACGGCGGCTGTGAGTAGGCGGGAAGGTCCGGCGGCGCGACATCGACCGCCGCGCTGGTTGTGACGTATTCGTCCGGTGGAGGGTAGCCGGCCGAGCCACACGCGGCGAGCGTGATGGTCGTCAAGAGCATTGGAAGCACGCGGATCACGGTATTTCGCATTTGAGTTCGCCTTGAGTATCGAGTCAGTAGGCCGACGTCGGGTGCGGATGTGACGTTAAGCGCCTGTGTCGTCAGGTCTGATCGAGCGGATAGCGCGTAACCGCGCCGGCGATCGTCTCGCCCGAGACCGATGCATACATGTGGCGGTCGGTGATGGTGAGCGAGAGCGCTGTCCGGCGCTGCAGACGGGCGGCGATACCATCGATGAACTCACGGTCAAACGCATACAGCTCGACATCGGCGGCTCGATGGATCCTCTCGCCGACCCACTGACGCACCAGCAGGGGCGCGTTCTTGTGCGTGTAGACGACGACGCGTGGCGCGGCCTTGCTGGCTTTGTGTAGTCGGACGGCATCCGGGGCGCCGATCTCGATCCAGACGCGCAGCGCGCCGGCCAGATCGCGCACGGCCAACGCCGGCGCGTCCGGCTCGGCGAGCCCGGCCGAGAATGCGATCCCCTCGGTGTACTCCAGACAGTAAGCGAGTACCCGGGTGACCAAGTACTCCTCGGTCTCGGACGGATGACGCGCGACGCGAAACGACAGCGGTGTATAGATATGGCGATCGACGTCGGACAGGTCGATGTCGAAGTTGTAGATGGTCGCGGAGAGAGCCACGGTGCCAGCATACCCCGCCATCGTCCATGGTGCCAGGCCGCCGCGCATCGTCGTCATGCATGCTGTCCGGCCGCATCCAGGATCAACTGGGTGATCTCGTCGGGATGGGAGATCGGCGAGAGATGGCTCGACTTCAACTCAATAGTCTTGGCGCCCATGCGCTTGGCCATGAAGCGCTCGAGGTCGGGGTTGATCGTCCGATCTTCCGTCGACACCGCGTAGAAGCTGGGCTTCGAGCGCCAGGCCGCGTGTGTGGTCTTGCCGGCGAGCAGCGCCTTGTGGAATGGCCATTGAGCCGCGTAGAGCACCTTGGCTTTCGCTTCCGGGATGTCGCCAGCGAAGTCGCGAAGGAACGCCGCTTCGGTGAAACGTCCTTCATCGCCGTCGAAGACGATCCCAGCCGAGGCGGGAGGCGCTGGAAATGTCTTGGCCAGGGCCGCGTAGTCCTCGCCCGCGTCTGGCGCCCTTGCGGCCACATAGACCACCGCTGAGACGTTCGGATGCACGCCGGCTTCGGTGACGATCATTCCCGAGAAAGAATGGCCAGCCAGGACAGTCGGGCCATCCTGTCGGGCCAGGACGCGCTGGGCCGAGGCGACCGCGTCAGGCAGCGTCGTCAGAGGGTTCTGCACGGACGTGACATTGAGCCCTGCCGCCTGTAGTCGCGCGATCACCTCGGACCAGGACGACCCGTCGGCGAATAGCCCATGCACCAGGACGACGTTGCGGGCCACGACTGGGGCCGGGGTTGGGGTCGCGGTTATGCCGAGCCTGGAGAGCACCGAGCCAGCGGCGCCAGCAAGCAGGGCCGCTGAGAACGTGCGTCTGTCCATCGTGTGCAGCATCATAGGATGGTTTCCCTCGTGGAATGAAATGGGCTGGCATCACATCGCCGTCCAGCATCGCGACCGCGAGCAGATATGGCAGGCTGTGGTCCGCCTCTCAGGGGCGAAGAACTACAATGTCGAGAGTCCGCCGCGGATCCAGGAGGCGAGCTCGGTCTCGGTCATCCGCTTGTCGGCCACCGCTCGCATCGTCTCGACGACATCGTCGTCCGTTCGCCCCAGGTCGTATCCATTCAACTCCAGGAAGATGGCCGCCACGAGGAACGCCGTGCGCTTGTTGCCATCGGAGTACGGGTGCGACATGGCGATCCCGAACGCATACGCCGCCGCAAGCTGCGCCATGTCAGCATCGGGATCGTAGACGTATTTCTGCTGAGGTCGTGCGAGCGCGGCGGCTAGCGCGGTCGCATCGCGCATACCCTGCAGACCGCCGTGCTCATGGAGCTGACTGGTGTGGACGGCGTCCACGATGACGGCGTCCACCCAGATCGGTTCGTCCACTTACTTCCGTGACAAGTCGCGGAGCGCACCTCTGTACTTCTTCGCGATGCGATCATAAGCCTCCATCGCGCGCTCAGTCGTCGGATCGTACGGCGTGAGCAGCACACCGGCCTCAGTCTCGACCGCGAAAACCGTGTCGCCCACGCCGATGTGAAATCGATCGGCCATCTCCTTTGGGATGGTCGCCGACACCGATGTGCCAGTCTGCCGGACAATCACTTTCTTGACCATGGATCTATTATAAGCATAATAATGCTTATTTGCAAGCATATATCAGCCAACAGTTTGCTCCACCAATGCGTCGACCTCGCTCAAGAGGCCGGTCTCCATGTCGAATACAAAGCCCCGCACCGGGACCTCTTTCGATATCCACGGATGGGATCTGACCTTGTGGATCTGCTCGCGAGTATGCTGCACCGGGTCTTTGTACGCGTAGAAGCGGATCGGAGCGGGCGACGAGTCGCCAGTCTCGGCCGTGAGCTTCTTGTTTAACTCATCGTCGGTGAACGTCGTCCAGCCGCACCCGGTGTGGTTGAGCAGCATGATCTCTTTCGATCCAAGCACGTGATTAGAAACGAGAAGCTCCGAGATCACATCGTCGGTTACCACTGGTCCGCCGGTGCGGATGACGTCGATATCGGCCATCGGCACCCCTAAGATTGCCGAGAGGTCCGACATGCGCGGATCCATACAGACGACAACGGCGATTTTGGGAGCCGGACGCTGCGCGCGCTTTGGATCGTGCGTCTTCGCCGCGTAATCACGATTCGCTTCCAGCGCCTTGTCAATAAGACTCATTCCTGGGCTCTCCGTGTGAGAAGACAGCAAGTTGCTGCAAGCACCGTGCTCGTGACAGGTGGCTCTGGGTTCATCGCCAGCCACTGCATCCTCCAGCTCATAGCCGCGGGCTATCAGGTTCGCACGACGGTGCGGAACCAGTCGCGCCAGGTCGAACGTCTCGTCCGTCGTCGCCGATTTGCAGAACGATGCAGGCTGGACTGAAGCGGTCGCCGGATGCGAGTACGTACTTCATGTGGCGTCGCCGTTCCCGCACACCATGCCAGCAGACGAAAACGAGCTGATCGTGCCGGCGCGAGACGGCGCGCTGCGAGTGCTCCGGGCGGCGCGCGACAGTGGCGTCAAGCGCGTCGTGCTAACCTCGTCGTTCGCCGCGATCGGTTACGGACACAAGGAGCAACGAGCGGCATTCGACGAGACCAACTGGTCGAATGTGAAAACTCCCTGTGTGACGGCATACGCCAAGTCCAAGTTCTTCGCCGAACGCGCGGCGTGGGATTTCATGGCGAAAGAGGGCGGAGCCCTGGAGCTGTCCGTCGTCAATCCCGTCGGCGTGTTCGGACCGCTGCTAAAACCGGATCTGGCGACGTCGATCCTCATGGTGAAGCGCATGATGGACGGCGCCATCCCCGGCGTCCCGCAGCTCTACTTCGGTATCGTCGACGTGCGCGATATCGCCGACCTGCACATTCGGGCGATGACGCATCCCGCCGCCAAAGGAGAGCGCTTTCTCGGCACGGCCGGCGACTTCATGTCGATGCTGGACATGGCGAGAGCGCTGAAGCACCGCCTGGGAGCAGCGGCCAGGCGAGTGCCGGCGCGAGCGCTCCCCAACTGGATGGTTCGCCTCGTGGCGCTGCGGGATCCAGCGGCCCGATACATCCTGCCCGAGCTGGGCAAGTACAAGAACGGCACGAGCGCCAAAGCCAGACGCCTGCTGGGATGGACGCCGCGCCCCTCGGAGGATGCCTTGGTCGCCACGGCCGAAAGCCTGCTGCAACTCGGCCTCGTCAAAGGACATCGGGTCGCCGCATAGTGTTTCGCTCACCACTGCGGTGTCGTCTACCATCATATGGTGGCAGGCGAGGGCGGTCCGTGGCGGGCGCTCGTCGAACACGCCAGCGAAATGCTGTGCGTGACCGGGCCGCATGGGCGGCTCGTATACGTTAACGCAGCATGGCGCCGAACCCTCGGCTATAGCCTCGAGGAAGCGGCATCACGCCACCCGGCCGAGTTCGTGGCGAGCGAAGATCGCGCGCGCTATCGCTCGATCGCCAAGCGCATGGTCGAAGGACACCCCGTCGAGGATTTCGAGGCATCACTCGTCGCCAAAGACGGACGGTACGTCGTGTGTCGCGGATGGGCCGTCGCGCAGTACACGGACGGAACGCTCACCGGCACGGTAGCCGGATATCACGATTGCACCGCGGAGCGCGCGGTCGAGCGAGCGATCGATGCGCTGGCGGAAAGCGAGGCGCGATTCCGGCGACTGTCTGATGCCGCGACGGATGGCGTCGCCGTGTCGCGCGAGGGCTTGCTGCGTGAAGTCAATGCCGCGTGGTGCCGGATGTTCGGCGTCACGGAAGAGGCCGCGCTCGGCACACAGACCGCCATGTTGGTCGCCGAGGACGAGCGACAGGACGTATTCCGGCGTATGGCGGAGGCGCCGTCGGTCGCCCAGCTGCTCACGCTCGTACGACCGGACGGCACGACGTTCGATGGCGAGCTCACCGCCGGCCCGATTTCGTATCGCGGCACACCGGCGCGTATCCTGGTGGTGCGCGACATGTCGGCGTGGATGCGCGTCCACCGCCTCAAGAACGAGTTCGTGTCGACGGTCTCGCACGAGCTGCGGACCCCACTGACCGCGATCCAAGGCGCCATCAAGCTGTTGGAGAGCGGCGCGATAGCGGCCGGCACACCAAAGGCCGCCCAGCTCCTCACCGTCGCTCGCGCCAACTCCGAACGCCTCGGACGACTGGTCAACGATCTCCTCGATCTCGAGAAGATCGAGGCGGGGCGTCTCGTCCTGCGCCGCGAGGAAGTGTCGCCACACGATGTCGTGAGCGCCGCGCGTGATGCCACCGCCGAGTTGGCCGCCCAGGCGCACGTCGGCGTCACCGCCATGGTCCTCACCGAGCGCACGTTCCCCGCCGATCCCGATCGCGTCGTGCAGGTGCTCACGAACCTGGTGTCGAACGCCATCAAGTTCGCGGCGACGGATTCGCGCGTGCGCGTCGAGGTCTGCCTCGCGAGCGAAGCGGCCGTGCGATTCGCGGTGACGAACGTCGGTGCGGGCATCTCGGCCGCGGATATGCCCCGGTTGTTCACGAAGTTCGGTCAGCTGGATGGATCGGATGCCCGGCGCCACGGCGGGACCGGCCTTGGGCTCGCGATAGCGAAATCGATCGTGGAACAGCATGGTGGACGCATCGGTGTGCAGTCGGTCGTCGGCGGTGAGACGACGTTCTGGGTGGAGTGGCCCGTCAGCGGGTATCCGGCAGACGGTCGAGCACATCCCTGACCGCGCGCGAGAGCCCCGCGGCGGTGAAGGGCTTCTGCACAAACGGTGTCGTGGCATCGATCAGCCCGCGACGGATCACGTCGTCGTCCGTATACCCCGACATATACAGCGGACGTACGTTGGGTCTGACGGCGGCGACCGCCTGGTACGCCGCGCGACCCGACCCGCCCGGCATGACGAGATCGGTGAGCACCAGCGCGATCGGACCCACATGCGTCCGCGCCGCCTCGAGCGCTTCCGCGCCGGTCGCGGCAGTGATGACGCTATAGCCCTGTGAGACCAGCACGCGCGCCGTCAGCGCGCGAACCGCCGGCTCGTCCTCGACCACGAGAATCGTCTCCGTGTTGGAGCGGATGCTCGGCGCCTGAACGGGCGGTGTCGCTTGATTGACGTCGGGCTGGGCGAGTGGAAGGTAGATCTTGAATGTCGTGCCCAGTCCGACCTCGCTATAGACCCAGATGTACCCTCCGGACTGCTTGACGATGCCGTAGACGGTCGCGAGCCCCAGTCCCGTCCCGGAGCCGAGCGCTTTCGTGGTAAAGAACGGCTCGAAGAGATGGTCCCGAACGTGGCGGTCCATGCCGCAACCCGTGTCGGTCACCGCCAGGACGGCGTATCGCCCGGGCACCACGACCGTCCGGCGCTGCGTGTAGCACGCGTCGAGCTCGGCCACTCCAGTCTCGACGGTCAGTGTCCCACACCCGGGCATCGCATCGCGCGCGTTCGCCGCCAGGTTCATGAGCACTTGCTCGAGCTGACCGGCATCGGCCACGATCGGCAACTGCTCATCGCCCGGTCGGGTCACGATGTCGATGTCCTCAGGGATCAGGCGGCGGAGCATCGCCTCCAGGCCGAACACGATCGTATTCAGGTCGAGCACGCGCGGGCGGAGCAGCTGCTTCCGGCTGAACGTGAGGAGCTGACTCGTGAGTCGGCCAGCAGCCGCCACCGCGGTCAATATGGACTCGACTTCCGGCCGCGCGGCGTGATCCGGCGGGAGGTCTTCCCCGAGCAGCTCGCCGCTGGCGCTGATCACCGTCAGCAGGTTGTTGAAGTCGTGGGCGATCCCGCCGGCGAGGCGACCGACGGCGTCCATCTTCTGTGCCTGGCGCAACTGCTCCTCGAGCCGGCGATGTGCCGTGACGTCATCGACGACCACGAGGTGCGCGGGCCGGTCGTCGAACGTGGTCGCCGAAAACGTGAGATTGACGATGAGCGTCCGGCCGTCGCGCGTCCGATGCGTGACATCCGTGCGCACGTTGCGCGCGGCGAATCGATTCAGGAGCTCAGGCGCGTCCGTCCGTTCGAGGTCGGACAGGGTCAGCGCCAGAAATGCCTCGCGGGAGTATCCGTAGCACCCGATCGCCGCCTCGTTCACATCGCGAATCGCCAGCGTGGCATTGTCGTAGATGAACATGGGCACGGGCATTTCGAGAAACAGCAAACGGTAGGACTCCGGCGCGGTTCGCGACAATGGCAGGGCGATCGAGGCGGCGCTACGCGGCATTGGCGATCACCGTGAGGTATTCGATCGAGCCGACGAACGCGGCGAACACGTCCGGGCGCCACCAGTGCGAGAGCTTTCGCATCTTGGCGACCGCCTCGCCCGGCGGAACGGGATCCTGGTAGCTGCGCGCCGAGGTCATCGCATCGAAGACGTTGGCGACGCACACGATCTGGGCATGCAGCGGGATCTCGTCGCCCGCGAGCCCGTCGGGATAGCCGGTGCCGTCGAGCTTCTCGTGATGCCACCGGATGATGGGCTTGATGAGCCACGGGAACTCGAGGTCCTCGAGAATCTCGAGTCCCCATTCCGGGTGCTTCTTGATGATGTCGAACTCCTCAGGCGTCAGCTTCCCGGGCTTATTCAAAATGGTCGGCGGGATGCGCACCTTGCCGATGTCGTGCAGCGACGCACCCACCCGCACGGTCGTGACGTTGACCGGATCGAGCGCCAACGCCTCGGCGATTGCGACCGCATAGGCCGCGACGCGCTCCGAATGCCCATAGGTGTACGTATCGGCCGACTCGAGCGACCGGCCGTATTTGGCGACGACGTCGAGAAACGTGGCTTCCAGATCCTCGACGTCGGCGACGACGCGCCGATGATCGGCATTGGCGCCGAGCTGGCTGAACAGCCGGTGGGCGGCCGTGAGCCGGGTCATCGCGTCGTGATTCCGCTCCTGCTTGATGTACAGCAGCGCCATGTCGCGATTGGCTTCGGCGATCTGGAGCGGCGCGCCAACCGCCGTCGCGTTGGCCAGCGCCGCCCGGAATCGCTGCTCGGCCAAGTCGGGGATGCCCATCTCGCGATAGACGATGCCGAGCGATCGATACGCATCGGCCTTGCCGCTGACGTTGCCGAGTCGCGTGAAGATCTCGAGCGCCTGCTCCGCGTCCGTGAACGCGCGATCGTAGTCGGCCAGTCCGACCTGGACTTCGGATCGGTTCAACAGGACGCTGGCCTGGAACGGGATGTCGCCCAATCGTTCGGCGATCTTGAGGCTGGCCGCGAAATATTCGTCGGCCTTGCGCCACTCGCGCTGGTCGGCCGTCAGCATGCCGAGGTTATGATACGCGACCGCGCACCCCTGCTCGTCGCGGGCTTGGCGGAAGCGCATCAGCGAGCGCAGGTACCGCTTGCGCGCCGCGGGAAAGTCGCCTTGAATGTTGGCGATGATGCCGAAGTTCTGCTCGATCCGCGCGACGAGTAGTGCTTCGGATCCCGCGAGCTCGAGCGCCCGGGTCAACTGGGTGGTGGCGTTCGCCCACTGCGCCTGGTCGATGTGGACGAGCGCCCGACCGTTGAGCGCTTCCGCGGCAGTCACGTGATCGTCGGCCGCGATGGCCATCTCGTACGCGGTCTGGCACATCATGATCGCCCGGTCGAACTCTTGCCGGCGGCGATGAATCGAGGCGCATCGCCGGAGGGCAGTCGCTCGTTCGCGAGCGTCGTAAGACGGCACGGCCATGGCCACCGCGGTGTAGGCTTCGAGCGCCCCGGTGGTGTCGCCGGCCCGGTCCAAGTCGAGCGCGGCGGACAGCAGCGGCCCTGCCGCGCTGGTCACCGCCGCTCAGCTCCTGCGTACACGGAGAAGTGGCCGATGAGTGCGCTCACCGTGTGCGAATCGAGGTGGAGGATCGATGGCAACCATTGCAGGATCTGACCGAGTGGCCCATTCAGGTAGACGATGCTCAGTGAGTTCGACGGCTGCGGATTACACTGGGCGTAGCCGAGTGTGAGCGTCGCCGGTACCAGGAACTGCAAGCCCTCGGGCTGGAGCACGGCGGTCAGGTGGCCGTCCGCTGGAGCGGTGGCGGTGATGGTCGTCTGCCTGAGCAACGCGCCGGGCGGAATGAGCAGCGTGTGCGGTCCGAAGTTGATCACGCCACCCAATAGACCAATGGTCGCCGTGTCCGACGCCGCGACCGTGTCCGCGGCACACACGAACAGAGACTCCGCCGGCGGCGAGAAGAGCAGGTTCGACCGCACGGAAGGAGAGGTCACGTTGGTGCGGTCGTCGCGACAGCCAGTCAGCAACCAGGCAGTCGTGGCGGCGCCGACGAGGAGCGCGCCGAAGAGCAGATTGCGTTTGAGTGTGATGGCTGACATCGCGAATACCGGTGGGAGTCGGACTGAATGACCACAAAAACTTCTGTCCTTTCAGGTGCGACTAGTATTTGCGCAATGTCGCAACTGGTGCAGAATCGCGAGATCCGTCGATGTCCGGCAAATGGTGCGTCACTCTATCGCATTGCTGCATAGCGATTAAGCAGATACGCATCGAGTGCGCTCGCCCGAGCCGTGAACTATCGTGACACGACGCGGTTGCGGGTCGTCGAGACGTAAATGCGTCTATCTGTCACGTTATTTAACAGACCGCTTTCTAGGCGGTTCGGGAGAATCTCGGAGTGATCGGTGCTCGTCCCCGACGCGTCACTGGACGGGGAGCGAGAGGTACAACTTCCCGAGATCCGTCAGCTGGCCGGTGGCGCCGAGGAGGCTCGTGTAGTGCGGGTCGGGGCTCAGTCGGCCCGTGAACCAGGCATAGCGAAAGACGTCAGTGCGACTCTCGCAGGTCGCAACCATATCCGTCATCTGCGCTTCTTGCTTCGCCAGCGTGTTGATCTCGGCCCCGTCGTTCTGGCTGTGCCAATTCGCGAATTCGGTTACCCAGAACGGCTTCCCGTATTTCGTCAGGCGATCGAGTTGGGCGGAGAGGCCGTAGTCGTACCAGTGGAACGCGAGATAGTCAATGCGTGGTTGCCGACCATTGTTCGCGGCTTCGTATGCCGCGTAGAACGCATCGAGCCACGCCACGGGATCCTCATAACCTGTCATGGTGCCCCACGTCATCGCCGGGCCCACGATGTCGGCGCCAGTCTGTGACGCGAGCACTTCGAACTGCGGCCACATCTGCGCTGCTTGCTGCGGCGTGACATTGGCCTGCGTCGCGATGTTTGGTTCGTTCAGCACCAGGATGTAGCCGTGCGTCTGCATCCCGGACACGGTGAAGTTGAACGTCCAGAGCATTGGCTCGAACTGCATGCCGTACTGCGTCGCGTAGTTTGCGGGAACGGCGGCGTTTGGGTACGGACTCCAGTTGTACCACCAGCTCACGCCCGGTGAGAGGGCAGCGAGGTCGGCGGGAGATGCGAGATCGTAGGCGATACCCCGCTTCGCGCTCTTGCTGAGTGTGCTGCTCGTGCTTGTGCTCGTAGCGCCGGAGCAGGCCGCCACAGCGGCGACTATCAGCAGGGCGTAGTGTTTCATTAATGTTCCCAGATGCCGAGTAAGAGCTCGAGTTCTCGCTGGTCATGGACGATCGGCCGGATCGCCGGTATCGATATCCAGGTCCACGCAACGTTCCTGTTACTGCTTGCCTGGATCGCCTACGCGCAATACCAGGCAGCCGGAACGGCCGCGGCAGCGTGGTCGGGCGTCGCGTTCACACTTGCGGTATTCGGCTCCGTCGTCCTTCACGAGCTCGGCCATGCGTTGACCGCGGCGCACTTTGGCGTCAAGACGCGCGCGATCCTGCTGTGGCCGCTTGGCGGCGTTGCCCAGCTCGAGCAGATCCCTGATGCACCGCGAGAAGAGTTCTTGATCGCGGCGGCCGGGCCGGCGGTCACCGTTGTGATCGCGATCATTCTGTACATCGTCCTGCGACTCGCCGGCGTTCCACTGGATTGGCGGAACGCACTCAGTGGAACCGGACAGTCGTTCCTCGAACGCCTCTTGTGGATCAACGTGGTGCTCGCCGCGTTCAACCTCCTGCCGGCGTTTCCGATGGACGGCGGACGGATCCTGCGCTCGCTCCTCGCGATGCGCATGGATCATGGACGCGCGACGACGATCGCGGCGGCCATCGGGCAAACGTTCGCGATCGCGTTCGGCCTCATCGGGCTGTTCGTGACGGGGAATGTGTGGCTCGTGTTCATCGCGTTCTTTGTCTGGATCGCCGCGGCGAGCGAAGCGCGGGCGTCCCGCTTCAAGTCGGCGCTCGATGGCATCCCCGTGTCGCGCGTCATGATCACCAACGTCCAAACGCTCGCGCCGCGCGATCCGCTGTCGGCCGCCGTGGATCACGTCGTGGCCGGCTTCCAACACGACTTCCCGGTGATCGACAACGGGAAAGTGGTGGGTGTGCTCACCCGCTCCGATCTCCTGCGAGCCGTCGCTCAGGGGCGATCCGGCGCAACGGTCGGCAATGTCATGCAGACGAACTTCGCGGCCGCATCGCCGAACGACATGTTGGATGCGGCGCTCACCCGGCTGCAACAGTGCGCGTGTCAAACGCTGCCCGTGCTGCGTGACGGTCAGCTCGCCGGCGTGCTCACCATGGAGTCCATCGGCACGCTCGTGGCGTTCAGTGGTCAAACCCCTTCACCATCGTCAGCATGAAAGTCATCCCCATTCTCAGTCTGGCGTTACTCGCTTCCTGCGCGACGGTACAAGTGCGTACCGCGGCGGCGCCGGGCACCCAATTCTCCACCCTGCACTCGTTCATCGTGATGGCGACACCGAAGGGCCACAGGGATACTGGAGGCGAGGGTGATCAGTTCAACAGCGTAGACCCAATGCTCCAGAACTCGATCACCTACCGCGCGCTGCACAACGACCTCGTGTCGAATTTCCAGGAACGCGGCTACGTGGTCGACTCGGCCAAGCCGGACTTCGCGGTCGCGGCCTACGCCACGGCACGGCAGCGGCTCAATGTGACCGACTACGACTACGGATACCCGTATTGGCGGCACGGGTGGTGGGGGCCGGTCGTTCCGGCCATCACGGAGTACACCGAAGGGACCGTCGTCGTCGACGTGATCAACCCGACGACGAAAGAGCTATTGTGGCGCGGCCAGGGCACCGCTTCGGTCTCGGATGATCCGCAGACGTACGCGAAGGAGTTGGCCAGAACCGTGGCGAAGATCGTCGACCGGTTCCCGGAGGCGGCGCCTCGATAGTCGCCGGGCGCGATTAGATTACCGGCCCATGCGTCTTACCACTGTGGTCGCGCATGGGATCGTCGTTCGCTTTGGTGGCGTCGCCGCGCTGAGTGGCGTCGATCTCACGCTCACCGCAGGGTCGGTTCACGCGCTCTGCGGTGAGAACGGGGCCGGGAAGTCGACCCTCATGAAAGTATTGGCCGGCTCGGTGACGCCGGACGAAGGCTCGGTCGCGATCGATGGCCAACCGGTGACCTTCGGTAGCCCGCGCGATGCACTGGCGGCCGGCATTCGGATGGTGCACCAGGAGTTGAGCCTGGTGCCCGCGCTGTCCGTCACCGAGAACGTGCTGCTCGGCGCCGAGTCTCCCCGAAACACCATGCGCCAGCGGACGCTGGATGCGTTGGCGCGGATCGGCTCAGGACTCGACCCTGACGTTCGGGTCGAGACCCTGTCGCTCGCGGACCAGCAGATGGTCGAGATCGCGAAGGCGCTGGCCTCGGCCAATACCCGCGTGTTGATCCTCGACGAGCCGACGGCGATCCTCTCGCCCCGCGAGTGCGATGCCCTGTTCGCGTGCATCCAGCAACTCACGAGCCCGGGTCAAGCGAGCCCGGGTCAAGCGAGCCCGGGTCAAGCGAGCCCGGGTCAAGCGAGCTCGGGTCAAGCGAGCTCGGGTCAAGCGAGCTCGGGTCTCGCGAACTCGGGTCTCGCCGTGCTCTACTGCACGCATCGTCTGGAAGAAGTCGCCCGCGTCGCCGACACCGTAACGGTCTTGCGCGATGGCCGCGTGATCGCATCCGGTCCGGTGGCCGAGATGCCCCGGGATGTCATCGTGCGCCACATGGTCGGTCGAGACGTTGCGCGCGCAGCGCGCACGCACAATTCGCCCGGCCCAGTGGCGCTCGCCGTGCGCGACCTGTCGTCGGGATTCGTGCGCGAGGTGACGTTCGAAGTCCGCTACGGCGAGATCGTCGGATTCGTGGGCCTCGTCGGCGCCGGTCGCACCGAGCTCGTTCGCGCGATCATCGGCGCTGCCCCAATCGATGGCGGCGCCATGATGTTAGAAGGCCGCCCGTTTCGTGCCCGCCGGCCGGCCGACGCCATTCGCCAGGGATTCGGCTTCGTACCAGAGGACCGAAAGGGCGCTGGACTGATCATGCACGAGCGCGTGCGCGTGAACACGACGCTGGCGCGCCTCACGTCCTTCGCGCGGTGGAGTATCGTCGATCGCCGCCGTGAGCAGCAGGTGACGCGCGAGTGGATCGACCGGCTCCACATCAAGGCGCAGTCGACCGAGATGCCGGTCGACCGCCTCTCCGGCGGGAATCAGCAAAAGGTCGTCCTGACGCGGTGGCTCCTCGGCGAGCTCAAGGTGCTGATCGTCGATGAGCCGACGCGCGGCGTCGACGTCGGCGCCCGCGCCGAGATCTACCGAATCTTGATCGAGCTCGCGCAGTCCGGTGCCGCCGTGATCGTCGTCACGTCCGATCTGCCGGAGGCCGCCGAGCTCTGCGATCGCTTGCTCGTGATGCGAGAAGGACGGCTCGTGGGAGAATCCGACACGGCCGAGCGCGCCGGAACGATGATGGTGGGCGGCGCGTGAGCGCGTTCGCGTCAGCGTTCTTCTCTGTCGCCAATCTGGTCAACGTCGCGCTCTCGATCGCCATCGTCGGCGTGCTTGGCGTGGGGATGACCGCCGTGATCCTGACGGGCGGCATCGACCTCTCGGTCGGATCGGGTGTGGCCCTCGTGGGCATCGCGACCGCGCTCGCCGCGCATGCGGGCGGGTCTCTCCTCGCATTGGCTGCCGGCATCCTCCTCGGCGGCCTCGGCGGCGCGTTCGTCGGGCTGCTCGTCGCCCGGTGGCGCGTCCCTTCGTTTCTCGTGACGCTCGCCACGCTGTCGATCTACCGCGGACTCGCGTATTGGATCAGCGGTGGTCGCTCGATCGGAGAGTTCCCACCCGGTTTGACCTGGCTCGGTCAGGGCATCGTGTTTGGGCTTCCGGTGCCGGTGTGGGTCATGCTCCTTGTGTTCGCTGTCGGCTGGTTCGTTCTGACCCGCACGACGGGCGGCCGCTGGGTCTATGCTACTGGCGGAAACGAGCAAGCCGCGTGGCTCGCCGGCGTGAATACACAGCGCGTCGTATTCGCGACCTATCTCGCGAACGGTCTCCTCGTCGGTCTGGCCGGGGTCATGCTCGCCGCGCGACTGGGCGCCGGCGTACCGAACGCGGGCGTCGGATACGAGCTCGATGTGATCGCCGCCGTCGTCGTTGGAGGGACTGCCCTCGTCGGCGGACGCGGCGGGGTGATCGGGACCCTGATCGGCGCCGTGTTCATCGGAGTGCTGAACAACGCGCTCAACATCGCCAACGTCGATCCGTACATACAGCGGATCGTCGTGGGAGTCGTCATTTTGGGCGCTGTCCTGGCCGACCAGGTCTGGCGCCGCATACTTCGCCTGTGAAAAAACTCTACTGGATTGTCGCGCTCCTCCCCGTGGGTTCCGCCGCGGCCCAGTCGCCGGTCGATTCCGGACTCGCCGCGGCCATCGCGCAGATTCGCGCGATCGATAACCACGCGCATCCGCTACTCCCGCCCCACGCGGGCATGCCGGCCGACTCCGACTACGATGCGCTGCCCCTGGCCGCGATTCCGCCGTTTCCGCTGCCGGCCGCGTTTGCCCCCGACAACCCCCAGTACGCGGTCGCGTGGCGCACGTTGTACGGCGACTCCTCGAAACGCTCTCAGGTCATGGCCCAACATGGCGACGGTTGGCCGACGTGGGCCCTCGACCAGATGGGCACCGACATCATGCTCGCCAATCGCGTGGCCGTGGGACCCGGTCTCATGCCGCCGCGATTTCGCTGGGTCGCGTTTATCGACCCGCTGCTGTTTCCCCTGAATACCTCGTTGGAGCGGGCGGCCACCCCCGACGTGCGCTCCCTCTATCCCCACGAAGAGCGTATCCTCGGCCGATATCTCGCCGCGTTGCACCTCAAGATGGTCCCAGCGACGCTCGACGCGTACCTGTCCACCGTGGTCGTCCCCACCCTCGATCGGGTCAAGCGCGAGGGAGCCGTGGCGATCAAATACGAGGTGGCGTACCTCCGCGGGCTCGACTTCGGCAACCCATCGCGAGCGGCCGCGGCGGCGGTATATGCGCGCTATGCGGGCGGTGGCACCCCGACGCACGCCGAGTACAAGACGCTCGAGGACTTCCTGTTTCGCGAGATCGGTCGCCAGGCCGGCAAACGCGGGCTCGCCGTGCATATCCACTCGGCCGACATCGCCGGTGGCTTTTACAACGTGACGGGCAGCCAGCCGCTGTTGCTCGAGGGTGTATTCAACGACTCGACCCTCCGGGGCACCAGGTTTGTACTCCTCCACGGTGGCTGGCCGCAAACACGCCAGACGCTGTCGATGCTCGGAAAGCCAAACGTGTACGCCGACTTCTCGATGATGGATCAAATGTTGTCGCCGGCAGTCCTGGCGGGCGTCCTGCGCGAATGGCTCAGCGAGTATCCAGACAAAGTTTTGTTCGGTACCGACGCCTTCGCCGACCACAACGAGGATCCGGTCGGCTGGGTCGAGACCGGCTGGGTCGCCGCGCGGACGGCGCGACGTGCGTTGGGGATCGCCCTGACCGGCATGATGAACGACGGCGAGATCTCGCGCGACCGCGCCGTCCAGATCGCACGGATGGTGATGCGCACCAACGCGGCCACGTTGTACGGGCTGCCGGCAGAATAAATACTGCGTGAAATAAATTCCGAAACACGTGGGTAGTGTTGCGCGGCCCGGACGACGTGCTATCGTTACAAGTGCATGGCTGCTGAGCCGCGAACGTTGTTGATCGTGGACGATGAGCCCGTAATCGCGCGGGGTCTGGCTGCGTTGTTGGGCCGCCGCGGGTTCAACGTATTGACGGCCATGAGCGGATCCGCCGCCAGGGAGATACTCTCCCACCAGCACGTCGACGGCCTCTTGATCGACTACCGCGTCGCCGACCTCCGTGGCGATGTTCTCCTCGCCGGCGCGATCGCGATCCAACCGCACCTCCGCAACCACGCGGTGTTCTTGACGGGCGACATCAGCGACACCGCGCGAGACGTCATCGCGGAGACCGGGTGCCCGGTCGTCATGAAGCCGTTCGAGACGGCGGAGTTGGTGCGCGTGTTGAACGAGGTCATTGGCGAGCCGCGTGAGTCTCAGCAGGGGAGTGCCTGAGGTGTTCCCGCACTAGCTCTACGACGGTCTCGGGCTCCTCGATGTGTGAGAACGTACCACTCCGCTCCATCCAGACAAATCGCGCCTGTGGGGCATAGCGCGCGAACTCGATCTGATACGCGGGATAGAGCGCGCGATCATAGCGTCCCGCAAGTATCAGCGTCGGCACCGACATCGACAGCTCGGCAAGCCGCGGTCGAAAATCCGGCAGCTTGGCGACCTCTCCTCCAATAAAGAACTCAACGTCGTCCCCGACGAACACCGGGTACAACTCGGCGTTTCTCGATCCCGGTTCGCTGAGCAGCTTCTTCGCGTTGTCGGGATTGAAGAAGCGCACCAGCGGTCCATGCACGGCATACAGCGCCTGAACCCTCGGATCGGTCGAGCGAACCCCCGTCGCCCGCAGCGCCAATATTTTCTCCCACACTTCGGGAAATTGGTTTGCGATCTCGCGATTGATATTTTCGTGATTGCGCTGCCACATCTCGGGACTGTGCAGCGTGTTGGCGAGGATGAGGCGGCGTACACGATTGGGATGTGCGAGTGCATACGCCATGGCGACCATGCCGCCGTATGAAAACCCGTAGATGTTCAGCTGCTCGAGCCCGAGCGCCTCGCGCACGACGTTCGATGTCGGCCACGTCGCCGGCGAACGTGATGGTGCCTTGGTTGTCGGACTTTCCCCGGCCCCGATAGTCGAGATAGAGAATCCGATACTGATCGGCCAGCGCCGAGAAGTACGGGTGGAACGTCAGATGGGAGCTCGCCGGCCCGCCGGAGAGTAACAAGAGGGGCGAGCCGCTCCCTTCACTCTCGACCCACAGTCGACCGCCGGGAATGTCAAGATATTCCCCACTCACATGATAGTTCGGTGTCATACCGGGCAACGTAGACGGACCGAGTTCCACGTGCGTGCCGGAGCTTGCGCCCGAATTCGCTTGGGCCTAGGATCTCGCAACCCCCGGAGGAACAACTGTGGCGATACGACGTGCGTTGTGCGTGATAGCGATCGTGGCGACTCGGGTACAGGCGCAGGAGTCCCTGGCGCCGCTACGCGTGGTCGATCCGACGTACATGGATACCACCGTGAAAGCCTGTACGGATTTCTTCCAGTATTCGGTCGGCGGCTGGCTCAAGCACGACACGATTCCACCCGACTATTCGTACTCGGGAGTCGGTCGTGACATGGAGGACCGAAACGAGCTCGTGGTCCGATCCGTGCTCGAGGACGCCGCTTCGCATCGTGCGACGGCGCCTGCAGGCAGCACCGAGCGGAAGCTCGGCACCTTCTACGCCACGTGCATGGATTCGACAGCGGCCGACGAGAGCGGCATCACGCCGCTCCAGCCGGCGCTCGATAGCATCGCGGCGGCGCGGACGTCGGCCGATCTCCTGCGACTGATCGTGGCGAATCAGGAGCGTGGCGCCAGGGTCCTGTTCAACTATGATCCGGCCCCCGATCTGCACGACGCCGGCCGCTACATGGCGTTTCTCGGCCAGGGCGGCCTCGGGATGCCCGATCGCGATTACTACACGAACACGGGACACGAGGCTGACTCGCTCCGACAGGCGTACGTGCGGCACGTGACGAACACCCTGACGCTCGCGGGCGAGACACCGGGCGCTGCCGCGGCCGATGCGCAACACATCATGGCGCTCGAGACCGCGCTGGCGAAGGCGTCGATGACGCGCGTGGCCCTGCGTGATCCGAAAGCGACCGATCATCCAACGTCCCTGGCCACGCTGCACACGACCGTGTCGGCGTTCGATTGGACCTCGTATTTCCGGACGATCGGCCTCGAGACGCCACCGGCGAAGGTCAATCTCTCGGAGCCGGCGTTCTTCAAGGAAGCCAACAGCCTGCTCGTCTCGACGCCGCTCTCAACTTGGAAACCGTATCTCCGCTATCACCTGATCCAGGCGGGCCAAAGCTGGCTCAGCACGCCATTCGTGAACGAGGATTTCGCCTACACGTCGTTGTTCACGGGCGCGAAGCAGCTCCTGCCGCGTTGGAAGCGCTGCCTCAGGGAGACCGACGGCGAGTTAGGAGAGGCGCTCGGCAAAGCGTACGTCGACAAGACCTTCCCGCCGGAAGCCAAGGCTCGGGCGAAGGAGATCATCGACGATGTGCGCGCCGCGTTTGGTGAACGGCTGCGCAAGCTGACCTGGATGTCCGATACGACGCGGCAGAAGGCACTCTACAAGCTCGCGCAAATGCACGAGAAGGTCGGGTATCCGGACCTCTGGCGCGACTACTCGAAGCTCGAAGTGGCCGAGGGGCCGTTCGCGCTCAACGTCTTCCGCGCGAACCAATTCGAGTGGCAGCGCGTCGTCCGCCGGCCCGGGACGCCGGTCGACACGACCGAGTGGGGCATGACGGTCCCGACGGTGAACGCGTACTACAATGGCTCGAAGAACGAGATGGTGTTCCCCGCGGGAGCGCTCGAGCCGCAGACCTTCGATCCCAAGGCCGATGACGGCGCGAACTTCGGGTCGCTCGCCGGCAGCTGGGCCGGTCACGAGTTGACCCATGGGTTCGACGACGAAGGGCGGCATTTTGATGCGAAAGGCAATTTGACGGATTGGTGGACGGCGACCAATGGGGCGAAGTTCACGACGCAAGCCGACCTGATCGTCAAGCAGTTCAACTCGTACGTCGCGGTGGACACGCTTCACGTGAACGGCAAGCTCACCGAGGGCGAGAACATCGCCGATTATGGCGGCGTCCTCACCGGATACGACGCGCTCGAGCGGGCGCTCCAGCAGCACGGACGGCCGGGGCTCATCAATGGATTCACGCCCGAGCAACGGTTTTTCCTCGGCTATGCGCAAAGCTGGCGCGGCCAGACGCGGCCAGAGGAGATGCGCACGCGCGTCGCCACGGATCCGCACGCGCCCGAGCAGTGGCGCGTCAACGGGCCGCTCTCGAACGATCCGCTGTTCGCTCAGGCCTTTGGTTGCAAGGCCGGCGACCCCATGGTACGGTCAGCGGAGCTCGTGCCGCATATCTGGTGAGCTTGACATGGGAGGCCCCTCTCGGCAACGTGAGGCAACTGAAGCCGAGAGGGGCCCCATGGACAGTACACGGTCGCTGAACACCGTCGTCGTCTGGGTGGTCAATGTGCTCGTCGCCGGTCTGTTTCTGGCGGTCGGCGTGCCCAAGGTCCTAGGACTGGAAACGAACTTCTTCCAGTTCGCCGCCATGCGCGGCTTCCCCGATTGGATCCGCATCGTCGTCGGCGTGTGCGAGGTCATCGGCGCCATCTCCCTGCTCATCCCCCGACTCTCCGCATACGCGGCGCTCGGGCTGGCGATGCTGATGGTCCCCGCGGCCATCACGCAACAGATGAGCGGTCAGCCGGGTGTCTACGTCCCGATCGTGCTCTTCGTCGTCCTGCTGATCTTGGCGGAGCGCAGGAACCCCGCGGCTGTCCGGGCCATGTACCGGTCGATTGCCGATACGCCGCATCCGTTGCTCAAGAGCGGTACGATCGCGGGAGTCATCGGCGCCACCTGCGTGGCCGGCTGGTTTTTCATCGTCGATATCGTCAGCAACATCCCGTTTGCCACGCCACTCGTGCTCGGCCACGCCCTGCTGACGCTGCTGCGGCCCACGCCGAGTTGGGCGAGCTCGCCCGCGCTCGTGATCCTCGTCTACACGCTATTCCACTACGCCGCGTTCATTGGGGTCGGCATCGTCGCCGCCGTCGTCGTCGGCTGGGCCCGCACCGAGCCGTCCGTGCTCCTCGGCTTCGTCATCCTGTTCGCGGCCGTGGAAGTCGGTTTCTATGGCTTCGTCGCCGTACTCGCCCAGGCCAGCGACCTGCATTCGCTTGCTTGGTACCAGGTAATGCTCGGTAACTTGATCGCGGCGACCGGCATGGGTCTGTATCTCTGGCGCGCCCACCCGCAGCTGCACGATCAACTGCAACATGCGCTCGATGTTCCGATTGGGAACGAATCCAGTTAGCGTCGCGTTCGTTTGGCATGGCAACAGCAGTAGTCCCAACGGTTGAGCAGCAGCAGGTAGACGCCCGGCGGTGGTTCATTTTGATCGGGTTGATCACCGCCGCAATCATGGAGGTTCTCGACACCACCATCGTCAACGTCGCGCTCCCGCAAATGGCGGGGAATTTGAGCGCGACGACGGACGAGATCGGTTGGGTCGCGACCGGATATATCCTCTCCAACGTCGTCGTGCTCCCCATGACGGCGTTTTTCACGACCCTCTTCGGCCGCCGGAATTATCTCGTCGGCTCGATCGTGATCTTCGCGATCGCGTCGTTCCTGTGCGGCACATCCCACACGCTGATCGAGCTGGTGCTCTGGCGCGTGGTGCAGGGCGCTGGCGGCGCCGCCCTCCTGTCGACTGCCCAGGCCACGCTCAGGCAAGTCTTTCCGCCGAAAGAGCAGGCGATGGTGCAGGCGCTGTTCATTGTCGGTCTGATCGTCGCGCCAACGCTGGGCCCAACCCTCGGCGGGTGGATCACCGACAACTACAACTGGAACTGGATCTTCTTCATCAATATCCCGATCGCGGCCGTCACCGTGTTCTTGACGATGACGTTCCTGCAGGATCCTCCGGGCATGCGCCGGAAGCCCGACCGGATCGATTTTCTCGGGATCGGTCTACTGACGGTCGGGCTGGCGTCCCTGCAGTATGTGCTCGAGGAAGGGCGTCGCTACGATTGGTTCCAGGACGACAGGATCAAGCAATTGAGCGTCATCGCCGCCGTCTGTCTGTCGACCATGATCTGGTGGGAGCTGTCGTCGCGGAACAAGCACCCGATTGTCGACTTCCGCGTGCTCAAGAACCGCCAGCTCGCCGCGTCGATCTTCCTCTTCGTCGCGCTCGGATTCGGTCTCTATGGCGGCGTGTTCATCTTCCCGCTGTTCACGCAGACGATTCTCGGGTTCTCTCCGACGGCGACGGGTCTGGCGCTGCTCCCAGGTGGTATTGGTACCGCGATTACGGCGATCATCTGCGGGCGCCTCCTGAGCGGCAACAAGGTCGATGGCCGCATTCTGATCGCGCTCGGTGTCGTGATTTTCTCGGTCGCGATGTGGCGGCTCGGGCACCTCACGACCGAAGCCGGTGAGCCGCAAGCGCGTGCCGCGCTCTTCATTCGCGGACTGGGGCTCGGTCTGCTCTTCACGCCGATCAACAACGTCGCGTTCGGCGGGATCGACCCTAAGGATGCGCAACAGTCCGCGGGCTTGATCAACCTCGCGCGCCAGCTCGGCGGGTCATTCGGCATCGCCATCTTGAGTACGTACGTGGTGGATCAGACGCAGTACCACCGGGAGAACCTCGTCCAGTACGTGACGGCCTACAATCCGCAGGTGGCTACCCGCACGGCGGCCATCGCGTCGAATCTCGTCGCGCACGGATTCTCGTACGATGCGGCTCGCCGCGCCGCCGTTGGAGCGCTCGACAATATCGTGACGCGCCAGGCGGCGATGATGGCGTACAACGACGCGTGGCTGCTCATCCTGCTGATATTCGTGATCGTCTCGCCCGCGATCCTACTGCTCCGGCGGCCTCGGGGCGGCGCTGGCGCGGGGGCTGGCGCTGGTCACTAGTAGTGCTGATAGAGGCGAACGGCGCTTAGCCGGATGGAGCCGAGCTTGATCTCGGTCGCGGTCTGGGACGAATCGAATTGAATGTCGAACGCCGTTTCCTGCACGGAGTGCGAGCAGGTCGAGTACGACGCCTCATAATAGACCGATGCCAGGTCGATGGCGGAGCACGTGCCGGCCGCCGAGACGACGGTGTCGACAATCGTACCCTGCTGTGAGACCTGTTCGGCGGCGCCGTTCAGATAGCCCAGGGCGAAGTCCTGTTCGGCGGGCAGATACTGGGAGATGATCACGCGGTTCGCGTCCGGATCGGCCCAGGCCGCGAAGTTGTAGGTCGAGTCGACGGGCGTTCCTTGGATGGTGACGTTGACGAACTCGAAGGCCACCGCCTGGTACATTGCCGACGTTCCGTTCACCGTGATCGAGACCTCGTGCGGCGCGACGCCGAACGCGAGCGGCACCGCGATATACTGCATCGCGATCTGCCGCAGGTTGTCGTTCGTCTCGACCGCGCGCTGCCACAAGCTGTCGAAGTGCACCGCCAGTGACCGTGCCGAAGGCCCGGTCGGCGCATCGCTGCCGCAGCCCATGGCGAACGTCGCGGTGACGAGGAGGATGGTGGCGCGCATGGCAGACGAAGGTGCCGATCGGACCGTCGAGCGGCAATGCCGAAGAAATGGGACGATATTCCCCCAACCCTGCCGAAGGCAGGCTCGCAACGCAACCGATAGCCCGAAGGGCCGAGTCCGAAGATGCAACCCCCAGGGGAGTCATGACCGCCCAGCCCGACCGCGCCACTTACGGCCTTCGGCCCGACATTCTGTCGCAGTGGGAGACGCTCGCCCAGTCGCTCTCCAGCATCGCCCCCACGGCGGCGCCGGCGATGATCATTCCCTTGGTGATCGCCGCCGCGGGACGGTCGGCGTGGGTGTCGTTCGTCGTCGCGACGATCGCCATGGCCCTCGTCGCCGCTCACGTCAACGTGTTCGCCCGCGACTCGGCTACGCCAGGGTCCCTGTACGCGTTCGTCCGCGGCGAATTCGGGTCATGGGTGGCGCTGCCGGCGGGTTGGGCGCTCCTCGTCGCCTATATCGGGACGGCCGCCGCGGTGACCGGCGGGATCATCCAGTATGCGCAGAATCTGGTCGGGATCGCTGGTACCGGCGTCGCGATCCTGCTGATCATCCTGTCGATTGGCCTGTCGGCCATGCTCGCCTATCGCAACGTGGAGCTGTCCACGCGATTCATGCTCTGGATCGAGTGCGCGTCGGTGGCGACGATCGTGCTCTTGTTCGTGATCCCGACGCGCGCGCATCCGTTGAGCTGGGATCCCACGCAATTCACGCGGTCGGTGTTCGCCGTCACGCCGGTCGGCGCCGGCCTCGTGCTCGCGACGTTCGCGTTCGTCGGGTTCGAGAGCGCCACCGCGCTCGGCGCCGAAGCGAAAGATCCATTGACGACCATCCCCCGCGCGGTCATGGGGACGGCGCTGATTTCTGGTGCGTTCTTCGTGTTCTCGACCTACGCCGAGGTCGACGCGGTCGGCTCGAAGGTCGATCTCCTGACGGGGACGCAAGCGCCACTGCAAGTCCTCGCGACCCTCAAGGGGCGATCGTGGGTGGGGCCGATCGTGTCGGTTGGCGCGATCATGAGCTTTTTTGCGTGCGCCATGTCGTGCATTACGGCGGCCGCGCGCACGATGTTCCTCATGGGCGCGCAGAAGGTCTTGCCATCGCGGTTGGGACAGGTGCACGCACAACATCAGACGCCGTCCATGGCGGTGATCGTATCCAGCATCGCCGCCGCCGTTCCCGCCTTAGCCTTGGCCGCGCGACATGTCAGCGCGTTCGATCTGTACGGGTGGCTGGCCACGATCGCGACGTACGGATTCCTCGCGGCGTATGTGTTCGTGACGGTCGCCGCGCCGATATATGAATTGCGCCGACGCACGCTGACGGTGCCAAAGGCCGGCCTCGCGGTCGTGACCGTGGCGTTTCTCGTCTGGGCGTTCGTCGCCAGTCTGCCGCCGGCAACCTCCACCGGTCCCGAGCGATGGCTCGCGCCCATCTTCTTCGCGCTGATTGTGGCCGGCTGTGTGTATTGCATGGCACGCCGCCGCCTCATCGTTGCCGGCGCGATGATCGTGCTGTTTGCCACTCCCGCTCGTGCACAATTCACGCGGGAGCGGAGCTGGCTCAAGATGCCCGATGGCGTTCGTCTGGCGGTCACATACTGGCGACCGACGGGAGCGAAAGACAAACTCCCCGTGCTGCTCGAGTATCTGCCGTATCGGAAAGAAGACTCGTTCTATCAGCGCGATTACCCACTCTACAGCTGGTTCGTACGCCATGGCTTCATCATGGCCAAGGTCGACATTCGAGGTACGGGATCGTCCGAGGGACATCTGCCGGACCGCGAGTACTCCGAGCAGGAGATGAAAGACGCCGACGTCATTATCGATCAGCTCAGCCGGCTGCCGGGGTCGAATGGCAACGTGGGCTTGTGGGGAATCTCCTGGGGCGGATTCAACGCCATCCAGATCGCCATGCGCCACCCACCGGCGCTCAAGGCCATCATATCAGTGGATGCCACGGACGACCTCTATCACGATGACATTCACCAGATCGACGGCGTGCTCCACATCGATCAGTACGCTCTCCAGATCGACCACGAGAACGGCCTCCCCGCGCCGCCCGCGTACGCGATCGACTCGGCGTACTTTCACAATCGGTTCGATACATCACCATGGTTGCTCACCTATCTGCATCATACAGTCGACGGACCATGGTGGCGCTGGAACTCGCTGCGTTTTCAGTACGACAAGCTGACGATTCCGTGCTTTCTCATAGGTGGTCTGCTGGACGGCTACCGCGATGCCATCCCGCGCATGCTCGACAGTGTGCACGCACCGATCAAGGCGATCGTCGGGCCATGGAACCACACCTTTCCCGATGATGCCGTCCCGGGACCCGCCATCGAGTGGCGCGGTCTCGCCGTCAAATGGTGGAAGCATTGGTTGGAGGGCGAGGCCAACGACATCATGGACGGACCGCGGCTCACCGTCTTTGTCCGCGACTCGGTGCCGCCGGACGTATCCCTCGCCATCAGTCCCGGGCATTGGCGCGGGGAAGACTGGCCGATTGCTCGCACGCAATGGCGCACGTGGTACCCGAACCCCAGGCATGAGCTTGGCGAAGCAGTTGGAGCGCGAGATTTCGGCTGGTACGATTGGTTGGCTTATACCGCGGGCGTTGGCACGGCGGTTCCAGTCTGGTGGAATGATGCGACGGGCGACCAGGCGGCCGATGACGGACAGAGCTTGACCTATGACAGCAGGGAGCTGCGGGAGCCGGTCGAGATCATCGGTTTTCCGCGCGTGCGCTTGCAGGTTCGGCCCGCCGCCCCGATCGTCGATTGGACCGTGCGGCTCGAAGACGTCTTTCCCGATGGGCGCGTCGCGCTCGTGACCGGGGTGCTCCAGAGCGGCGCCCAATGGTCATCGCGCCTCGATCCGGCGCCACTCGCACCGGGCTTGCCGTATGTGATCAAGACGCCGCTGCACTTCACGACGTGGACCTTCCGACCGGGACACAAGATCCGCCTGGCTATCGCGAACTCGCAGTTCCCAATGGCGTGGCCGACGCCGTACCCCACGACGACATCATTGGAAGTCAATGACGGCAGCACCACCCTCGACCTTCCGGTCGTCCCGTCAGCACCGAACGCACAGGTGCCGGTCTTTGCGGCGCCCCAGCCCCATGACCAGGCACCGGATGCGCGAACGTTACAGGAGACGGGCTATCCCGGCGCCATCGTCACCCACAACGTCGTGGCAAAAACCACGGCTGTTGATTTTCTTACACGCTTCTCGTACCAGATCCTCGACCGCCGAATCGAGAACATCGAGAAGGAGCATTACGAGACACACGATGACGACCCGGCCCACTCGAGTTTCGTCGGCGACGAATCCCATCACATATGCCGCCCGAAGCGCTGCCTCGTGCTTCGCACCGGAATAGACGTGCAGTCGGATAGCACGACGTTGCGTGTTCGCGTAACCCGGCGACTCGAGGAGAACGGCCGGCTCGTGCGCACGAAGATCTGGACCGACACGATCCCGCGGGGGATCAACTAGTGGCATTCTGTCCGCCGCCGTGCGAACCAGCCATCGCGAACACGGCGGTGTCCCGCGAACCCCAAGGCGCCCGCTCCACTGGCTGGATCCTCGCCGCCACGATCCTCGGCTCGAGCCTCGCGTTCATCGACGGCACGGTCGTCAGCATTGTCCTGCCGGTCATGCAGCGCGAGATGCACACGACGATCGTCAACGCGCAGTGGGTCGTCGAGATTTACCTCCTCTTCCTCTCGTCGCTGATCCTCGTCGGCGGCGCGGTCGGCGACCGCTGGGGCCGCGAGCGCGTGTTCACCGGCGGCATCATCGCGTTCGGCCTGGCATCCATCGGGTGCGCGCTCGCGCCGAACATCAACTGGCTCATCGCGTGGCGAGCCCTGCAAGGCATTGCCGCCGCATTTCTCATCCCCGGCAGTCTCGCGATCCTCGGCGCCGCGTTCTCGCCCGGCGAACGAGGCCAAGCCGTCGGCACGTGGTCGGCGGCGACCGCCATCGTCACGGCCGCCGGTCCAGTCCTCGGCGGTTGGCTCGTCGAGCACACCTCGTGGCGATGGATCTTCGCGCTCAATGTGCCGCTGGCCGCCGCGGTCGTCGCCATCATGGTGTTCGAGGTGCCATTCTCCGCGCCCGCGAAAGTCACCCGCTCGCTCGATTGGACCGGCGCCGCGCTCATTACCGCCGGGTTGGGCGGCATCGTCTTCGGGCTTATCGAATCACCGCACTACGGTCTCGGCAGCCTGAGAGTCGTATTGAGCCTGATCGTCGGCGTCGCACTGGTCGGCGCGTTCATCGTCGTCGAGGACAGGGTCATCCGACCGCTGGTGCCGCTCATGCTCTTTCGCTCGCGAGCGTTCAGCGGCGCGAATCTCATCACCCTGTTGCTCTACGCCGCACTGGGCGGCGCGCTCTTCTTTTTGCCCTTTGATTTGATCCAGATTCATCATTACACGGCCACCGCCGCGGGCGCGGCGCTGTTGCCGTTCGTCATTATCGTGGCGCTCCTGTCACGCACCGCGGGCGAGATGGCTGAACGGGTCGGCATCACGCTCCCCCTCACGCTCGGCCCGCTCATCGCGGCCGTCGGGATCGCGACGTTTGCGCTGCCGGGCGCGGGCGGCGGCTACTTCACGACGTTCTTTCCCGGGATGGTGCTCCTCGGCCTGGGGATGGGGATCACGGTCGCGCCTCTTACGACGGCGGTGCTCTCATCCGTCGATGACGAGTTCGAAGGCGTCGCCTCGGGAGTGAACAACGCCGTCGCGCGCCTTGGCGGCCTCCTCGTCATCGGCGTCCTCGGGATCATCATGGTCCAGCGCTTCTCGACGCAATTGGATGCGGGGCTCGCCCATGCGGGCGCTCCCACGCAGGTCCGCCAGGCGTTGGGCGCTCAAGCATTGCAGCTGGCGGCGATCACGCCGCCGCCAGCCTACGAGCACCTCGTCACGGCAGCGGCCGTCTCGGCATTTCGGGGCGCGATGATCGTGTCGGCGGTGCTCGCACTGGCTGCCGCTGGGGTGGGGGCCACCACTTTGCCTCCGCGGCGCAGCCGCCGCCGGTAAAAGGTCAGCCTCCGTCCTCGTCAGAGGACGAAAGGACACCCTTAAGCTCCGCTTAACAGCAGAGATTCGCGGTCGTCTCCTGGAACAGTGGTTGCCTTAACTACGGCTTTCAGGAGGTGACATAATGCATCAACGAATGTGGGTCGCCGCACTGGGCGCGATGGCGCTGTCGGCGTCCGTCGCGAGTGTAGCGAGTGCCCAGTATCGTGTGCGATACGGGTACAATTACGACGCGTTCGACAATGAAGCAGTGCACATCGGCATCTCGGGAGGCGCCGCCGTCCCGACTGGTCCGTACGCCGAACGATTCAATCCGGGTTGGAATGTCGATGGGAACCTGGCGATTCCGCTCGATCGTCGCTCACCGATCTGGCTCCAGTTCGATGTTGGGTACTCGCGCTTCGGCGTCAATTCACAGACGCTGCAAGACTTCAATGTGAATACCGGATTCAGCAGCATGCTCTCCGGTACCGCCAATCTCGTGATTGGCCTGACCAATGATCCGCGCGCCCGCGTGGTGCCGTATCTCATCGGCGGCGGCGGTGTGTATTCGCGGTATGTCGAGCTCGATAACTACCAGAACTCGGGCGTGGCCTGCGATCCGTTCTTTGGATTCTGTCAGAGCTACAATCAGGCCGTGCCCGTCCTGACACGGACCGAGACCGTCGGCGGTTTGGATGGCGGGGCCGGACTGCGCTTCAAGATGCGACGGGTGAATTTCTACCTTGAGGCGCGGTACGAAACAGCTTTCACCAACACCACGAATACGGCGTTCGTTCCCATCAGATTCGGCATTGAATTCTGATAGCACCTCGATAGGTTGTATAGCATGACGCTGCGCTGTTGTTGTCTCGCCCCCCGCATCCCAGAGACTCAGGCGTAGCGCGCCCCGTGTACACCCGTGCCCGCCGGAGTTTTCTCCGGCGGGTTTTTTTTATGCCTGAAACGACTGAAACACCGACACAGCGCATCGAGCGCATCAAACGCGAGAAAGCGTCCTGGTCGATCCTGGACGATATTCGTCGCTACTCCACGCTCGGCTACGACGCCATTCCGGACGACGACCTGAACGTCCGGTTCCGTGCGTGGGGCCTGTATACGCAGGGCGATGGCCTTGGCGTGCATGGCGAAGCCACGCGCTTTTTTATGATGCGCGTGCGGACGCCCAACGGCATCGTGACGTCGGCGATGGCGCGTACGATCGCCGATCTCTCCGATCGCTATGCGCGCGGTTCGCTCGACATCACGAATCGACAGAACTTCCAGCTGCATTGGCTTCGCATCGAGGACATCCCGACGGTGTGGGATGCTCTCGCGGCTGTCGGTTGGACGAGCATGGGCGCATGCGGCGACAACACGCGTACGGTCACGGGTTGTCCGCTCGCCGGCGTCGACGCCGCGGAGATCGCCGATGCCTCGCCGATTGCCGTGCAGATCGACCAGCGGATGAATGGCAATCCGCTGTACGCGAACTTTCCGCGCAAATTCAAAATCTCGGTCACGGGCTGCGCGCATTGGTGCACATATCCCGAGATCAACGACATTGGATTGACGGCCGTGCGACGCGGCGACGAGATCGGGTTCAGCTTGCGTGTCGGCGGCGGTCTTTCGACCCGCCCCCGACTCGGCGATCGACTCAACGTCTTCGTGCCGTGGGACGCCGTGCCCGATGTCGTCGACGCCGTCGCCGCCATCTTCCGCGACTCCGACGAGTTGCGCGTGCAGCGCGCGAAAGCGCGTATGAAATTCTTATTTCTCACGCATGGCTGGACGCCCGATCGATTTCTGGTCGAGCTCACCCATCGGCTAGGCTACGCGCTCAGCCCCGCGGTCCCAGAAGTGCCGCCGGACGGCTCATTCCGCGATCACGTCGGGGTGCATCCGGAAAAGAGTGGGGCATCATTCTACGCGGGATTCACGGTCGCGTCGGGTCGCATCTCTCCGGATGCCCTTCGTTCTCTCGCCTCGCTCGCGGACGAATATGGCACTGGATCGCTGCGCACCACCGCGATGCAGAACGTGGTCGTGCTCGGCATCCCGGCGGAGCGGCTCGGCGCATTTCAACGGGCGGCTGCGCGGAGCGCGGCGCCACCACTGGAAGGGTCGCCGTTCCGTCGTGGGATACTCGCGTGCACCGGTTCCGAGTATTGCAAGCTCGCCGTGGCCGAGACGAAGCGGTTCAGCCTGGATCTCATACCGGAGCTCGAGCGCCGACTCCCGGGATTTCAGTCGCACGTGAAGATTTTTGTCACGGGCTGTCCGAACGCGTGCGGCCAACATTGGATAGCGGATATTGGGCTGCAGGGCGCCGCGGACGGCTTTGACATATTCATCGGTGGCGGGCTCGGCGCGACGCCGGGATTCGCCGACCGGATCGGAGTCCGCGTCGCGGCAGCCGAGACGGCGGATGCATTGGAGACGCTGTTCCGCGAGTACCTGGGCGGCCGTGCAGGCGACGAGACGTTCCGAGCATGGACCGCACGCGTCGGCCCAGATTACGTCAAGACCGCGCTCGCGATGGCTCGATCACAACCATGATGAACCGCAGGGGGCCTTTCCCCACGTTCGCGTACCGATGTGGCCGATCGGCGCGAAAAACCAGAGAGTCCCCCCGCGCCATGCTATGCGTGTCGGCGCCGAGCGTCAGCGTGAGACTCCCGGCGAGGGCGTAGAGCATCTCGCGTGACCCGGGTGGGTGCGCGGCGCCATCGTATCCATCGCCTGGCGCGATGCGCCAATCCCATACCTCGGACTGATCCGATCCGATCAGCAGCGTCGCGACGCTGCCCGGAAGCCCGTGCCACAACTCGGCGGCGTCGGCCGCGCGCACGACGCGCACGGGCGGCGACTCGTCGACCTCGACCAGCCGGGGGACGGAGACCCCGAGCGCATCGGCAATGCGGCACAGGGTCGCAATGCTCGGGTTGGTCCGCGCTTGCTCGATTTGCACGAGCATGCCTTTGCTGACGCCCGAGCGTGTCGCCAGCGTGTCGAGCGTCCACGACCGCCGCGTGCGCAGCGCGTGCACCGTGCGCGCGATCGCCGCCGCGATGGCGTCAGGGTCGGTCATCGAGCCTCAGTATACTGACCATAAATGTCAGTATATATTACCGCCATGGCCCCACTGCTCGCCATACTCGCCTCGATCTGCTACGGCGGCGCGGACTTCCTCGGCGGGCTCGCCAGCCGAAAGAGCTCGGCGCTCGCGGTCGCCGCCGTCTCACAGTTCGTGGGTCTCGCGCCCCTCGCGATCGCGATGCTCGTGGCGGGCCCGAGTACGCCGAGCACCGCCGACCTCGCGTGGGGCGCTGCCGCCGGCTTAGCGGGAGCCGCGGCGCTCGCCCTTTTTTTCAAGGCGCTCACGCTCGGACGCATGAGCGTGATGGCGCCCGTTGCTTCGGCGACGGGCGCCGCGGTCGCCGTGCTCATTGGCTTCGCTCTCGGCGAGCGACCCGGGCCCCTCGTGCTCGCCGGGTTCGCACTCGCGGTCGTGTCGATCGTGCTCGTCGCTCAAGACCGATCGGGCCCCGACGGGTCGACCGAGCGTGGCGTGCTCACCGCGCTCGCGTGCGGCATCGCGCTCGGCGCGTGGTACACGTGCTTGCACCCAACGTCGATCGCCGCCGGTCTCTGGCCACTGGTGATGGCCCGAGCGGTATCGCTGCCGCTCCTGGCTCTGGCGACCCGATTGAGGGGCCGGTCGCTGCGCCTCCCGAGAGACGTGATGGCTATCGCGCTGCCGTCGGGCACGCTCGACATCATCGCGAACGTCTGCTATCTGATCGCCGTGCGACAGGGTATGCTGAGCGTCGTCGCGACGCTCGCCTCCCTCAACCCCATCGTGACCGTCGCCCTCGCCTGGTCGGTCCTGCACGAGCGCCTGCGCCCCGCCCAGTATCTCGGACTCGCCTTGGGCATCGCCGCGATGGCGATGATCTCATTGGGCTAGGTAGGGCTCCATGTGGACTAATACGCCCTGCACGAAAGGCGCGACCGCCAGGATCGCGCCCTTGACCGAGCCGCTGAGCTCGTGCGCGTCATGAAGCGACATGTGCGGGTCCGCCTGCACATGTATCTCGACGAAGTATCCGAGTCCCGACCGTCGCATTTTCAAGTTCTCGATCATGCGCACGCCGGCGGTCGACATCGCGGCCTCGCGAACGCGATCGATCAGCGCGGGACTCGGCGCGGTGTCCATGAGATCGGCGAGCGCCGGCCGCAGCATGTGCGCGCCGTTGTACGCGACGATGCCGGCGGCGACCAGCGCTGCCCAGTCGTCGGCAGACTCCCATCCGCGTCCCCCGATCACGTGGCCACCGATCAGCGCGACCGCGATCCCGATAGACGCCGCGCCCGAGCTGACGGCGTCGCTCAGGTGATGCCACGCATCCGCGCGAATGACCGTGCTGCCGATGGCCGTCCCGACGTCGTTCACGCGCCGGTAGAGGTAGATCTTCACGACGAACGCGATCCCCGCCACGGCCAGCGTGAACGGCTCGGGCAGACGATGGGGGGTTTGGATCAAATGGACGGCGCCGGCCGCGATCGCGATCGCCGCCGCGATCAGCAGCAGCGCGACCGCCATGCTGGCGAGCGGCTCCGCCTTGCCGTGACCAAACGGGTGGTTCTCGTCCGCCGGCTGCGCGGCGACGTACAGTCCGAACCAGACAATGAGCGACGACAGGATGTCGCTCGACGACTCGGCCGCATCGGCCACGAGCGCGTACGAGTGTCCGAGGACGCCCGCCGCGAGCTTGACCAGGACGAGGCCGATGTTCGCGGCCAACCCGGTTTGCGTGGATCGGATGCCCTGTTCTGCTCTCGCCTGCAGGAGACCCGACTGCGCTCGCGCGGACATCATCCTCCAAATCTTGACGCCACGGTCAGGCGCCCGCTAGCCTCCCTTCCATGACTGTCTCAGCCTTCCTGAAAGAGCACTTCCGGCACTTCAACGCCGCCGCCTTGATGGACGCCGCCGAGGGATATCGGCGGCACCTCGATTCCGGTGGCAGCATGCTCGTCACGTTGGCCGGCGCCATGAGCACGGCCGAGCTGGGGCGGTCCTTGGCGGAAATGATCCGCAAGGGCAAGGTGCAGGGGATCGCCTGCACGGGGGCGAATCTCGAAGAAGACGTGTTCAACCTGGTCGCCCACAAACACTACACGCGCGTCCCGAATTACCGCGATCTGACGCCCGCTGACGAGCAGAAGCTCCTCGAGCGGCACATGAACCGGGTCACGGACACGTGCATCCCGGAGGCCGAGGCGATGCGGCGGATCGAGCGCGCGGTGCTCGAGGAATGGGTCAAAGCGGATCGCGAGGGCAAGCGCTATTTCCCGCACGAGTTCATGTATCGCATCCTGCGCAGCGGCGTGCTCAAGAGCGAGTACGAGATCGACCCGAAAGACTCGTGGCTGTTGGCTGCCGCCGAGCGGGACCTGCCGATGTTCGTTCCCGGTTGGGAGGATTCGACGCTGGGCAACATGTACGCGGGCCACTGTATCTCCGGCGACGTGTGCAACGTGCACACAGTGCGCACGGGCATCGAGTACATGATCAAGTTGGCGGACTGGTATCAGACAACGTCCGCTAAGTCCTCGATCGGTTTCTTCCAGATCGGCGGCGGCATCGCGGGCGATTTTCCCATCTGCGTCGTGCCCATGCTGCACCAAGATCTGCAGCGGCCCGAGGTTCCACTCTGGGGCTACTTCTGCCAGATCTCGGATTCCACGACTTCGTACGGATCGTACTCCGGGGCTGTCCCCAACGAGAAGATCACCTGGGGCAAGCTCGGCGTGGACACGCCCAAGTTCATCATCGAGTCCGACGCCTCGATCGTCGCTCCCCTCGTCTTCGCCCTCGTACTCGACTGGTAGCGCGTTACGGGTATCGCCAAGCGTACGTGACGCTGAGTTGTGTCTGGGCGTAGTACGCAGCCGGCGAGGGCACGTTGTTCGCGTTCGTGATCCGCGCGAGCTGCACGCTGAGCGTGATCGGCAGGATGCGAGTCAGTAGCCGAGCCGAGAGATCGCCGAGGTAGGCAGTTTGCACGGGATGCCCGGGCTCGTTCGTCGGAAACGGCGGGTTTCCGACGTTGACTGGCGAGACCGCGGGCCGGGTGTCGATGCGCAGCAGCCCGCGACGCCAACGGCCGATATCAGCGCTGATGCAAAGAAGACCCGTGGGGAAGGCCTCGGCCCCAAGCCGGAGATAGTCGGCGTCGGGCCCGAGCTGAGACCCGATCGGCTCGTTCCAGAACTGCTGGACCTCGAAATAGTACTTCCGCATGTACAGGTAGCTGTCCGATCGATCGTACTCGACCTCGGCGTCGATCGGGACCAATGCCAAGATGGGAATCGGGGTATCGGCCACGAGGCGCCAGCCAAGTTGGTCCGGTGTCTTCGCCCTATCGGCCGCATCGATCTGGATGTCGTCGACGAAGAGCTCACCGGCCAGCGTCACGGGGCCAAGGCGCGTTCGCAGGGCAAAGAAGTCGATGAGGTTATCTCTCGCGTCGTCGCCGGTGCGTCCCGTGTCGTGCTGGATGATGAGATAGGGCAGGAACGGGTCGACATAGAGCAGATCGGGCGCTCGCGAACCGCGGGACGAGACCGCGGTCTCGCCAATCGTGAGCTCCAACATGCGGTCTGGTCGCCAGGTGATCTCGTGCGCGAACAGCCAGCGGTAGAAGTGGAGCGGCTGGAGCCCTGAGGCCAACCCATCGTGGGCCGAATCCAGCGTGACGTCGTTCAGCAGCCCGGCGTACGCCCGCCCTTCGAAGTGGGCCGTTCGGAACCCAAAGGCGAGGCGATCGATCGGCGGTCCGTTGGCCGAGAGCGCATACGAATCGTTCCCGGAGCCCAGCCAGGCCTCTCGACCACGGCCGAGGGTCGCGTAGAAGGCTCCGGCGCCGGCCGCGATGTACGTCTCGTCGAGGTTCGCCGCGACCTTGTTCTTGAGCCCCTCATCAGCCGGGAGGGTGGGATCGTTCCTCCCGCTCGTTTCGACGAAGCCCGAAACGACGACCGCGACGTGCTGTCCGTCGCTCCAGGTCACGCGCGGCTCCAGGACGCCGACGAGCGGCGGCGTCCCGTCATCGGTTGGTCGTACGTTCTCCCAAAGAGGACGGAAGACCCCGTTTGACAGTCCTGTCGCGCGGACAGTCGCGGCCGCGCCGCCTCGCAGAGCTGGCATAGTGTCAGCCGGCGCGGGCGCGAATCGTGCACGCAACGCATTCAAAAGGGGTCCGACACATTGACGTTGCGTTCTGGCAGCTTCGAGCGCGGACCGTATCGCGCCGACCTCGTATGGTCGATTGGGCGAGACACGGGCGGCCGCGCAGCCGAGTCGCTCGAGTGCGGCGAGTTGCGTATAGGCGGGATCGTCGAGCGGAAGAGTGACGAGGCCGGACTGCGCGTGAGCGAAGTCGGGGAAGCTGAGCGCGGGGAGCGCGGCGAGCGCGATGAGCGCGAAGTGGGTCCCGAGGGCCATGAGGTCCGGTTACGACTCAATCTATGACGACGTTCCTATTCGGTCACGGTGGAACCCAACGTTCCGGTGTGGGTAGCGGCATGCTAGCGTGGGGAGATACCGCTACTTTGCTGGCACCCCACGTGTCATTTACCTCATCCCTCATGCACTCGCGGACCACGCGCCTCATCGTGCTGGCGGCTATCGCCCTGATGCTTCCGGGGGCGGTGCGCGCCCAGTACTTCGGAGAGAACAAGGTGGCCTACCGGAATTTCGATTTCCGGGAGATGCACACCCCTCACTTCGATATCTACTACTACACCGCGGAGTCCTTGGCCACCGCGGACGTGGCTCGCATGGCCGAACGATGGTATGAGCGCCATTCGGCAACGCTGCGCGACACGTTCCCCAAGAAGCCGATCGTGCTGTTCTCGGATCCGCCGGCGTTCTCGCAACAGAATATCGCCTACATCCCGCTCGGCGGTCCCGTCGGCGGCGTGACGGAGCCCATCCGGAATCGCGCGATCATTCCGATGAGCCCCGACTATCATCAGACCGACCACGTGCTCGGCCACGAGTTGGTGCACACCTTCCAGTTCGATATCGCCGAGAATATCCGTGGGCCGGGTGGTGGCGGGATCGGCGCGTTCGAGCGCATTCCGCTGTGGGCCACCGAAGGCATGGCCGAGTATCTCTCGATCGGCCGCGATGACCCGAACTCGGCCATGTATCTGCGCGACGCCGTGTTGCGGAACGACATCCCGGCCCTCCGCAGGCTCGGACGGGGCAACTACTTCATCTATCGGTGGGGCCAGATCTTCTGGGCGTACGTCGGTGGCAAGTACGGGGACGATGTGATCCCGCGGCTTTTCCGTCAGGCGCTGCGCACGGGCTTCGAGCCCGCGGTCCGGAACGTCCTCGGGATGTCCAGCGACTCGCTGAGCCGGGAGATGGCGGCTGCCATCCGCCGCGAGGTCACCCCGCAGCTCAATGGACTCGTCCGTCCCGAGAACGTCGGCGATCGCCCGCTGCAGCCGATGAGCCGGCGGTTCGGCGACATCGACGTCGGGCCGGCCTTGAGCCCTGACGGCAAGTACGTCTCGTTCTTCACGCAACGTGGTCTGTTCCAGATCGATCTCTACGTAGCCGATGTCGAGACGGGCCGGATCGTGCACAAGCTGACCAGCATCAACTCCAACCCGCACTACGACGCCTTGAATTTCGGCGGCTCGGCCGGGTCGTGGTCACCCGATGGCCAGCGCCTCGCGGTGGGTGTCTACGCGAAGGGCAAGGAAATGATCGGGATCTTCAATGTCCAACATGGCGGCTTGGAGCGGAAGATCGACATTCCCGAAGTCACGACGGCCGAGGACATCTCGTGGGGCGTCGACGACAAGTTGGCGTTCTCCGGCAACCACGGCGGCATCACGGACTTGTACGTGTATGATCTCAAGACCGGGAAAACGACGCAGCTCACGGATGACCGGTTCGCGCAGATTCAGCCAGCATGGTCGCCAGATGGCAAGTACATCGCCTATGTGACGGACAGCGGCACGACGGACATGAACAAGCTGGCGTGGGGTCCGCTCCACGTCATGATCCGCGACATGACGACGGGAACGTCGCGCATGCTGCCGACGTTCCCGAACGCCAAGGCGATCAATCCGCAGTGGACGCCCGACGGCAAGGGCATCTACTTCGTCGCCGACCGGAATGGCATTCCCGACATTTATCGCGAGAACATCGAGACGGGCGAGATCACCCAGATCACCCGAATCGCGACGGGCGTGACGGGCATCCTGCCCATGTCGGCTACGATGACGGTGGCGCGCACCAGCGGCCGGATCATGTTCGACGTGTTCGCCCGTGAGGGATACGAGCTGCACCGCTTGGATCCGGAAGCCGCGGCCGGCACGCCGCTGATCGCTGGGCAAGGTGACACGACCTCGGTCGGCGTCCTGCCGCCGACGGATGTGCCAGGCGGCGGGGCAGTGACCGCCCGCATTGCCAATGCCAGCACGGCGCTGCCACCGGAGCACGATTTTCCGACCGGGCCGTATCATCCCTCGTTCGGGCTGGAGTACCTCGGCTCGCCAGGCGTGGGTGTGGCCGTCGGGGGGCCGTTCGGCAGCGGACTCGCCGGTGGCGTCTCGGCGTATTTCGGCGATCAGCTGGAGAACAACGTCCTCGCCGCGCAGCTCGCCGGGTCTGGGCAGATCCAGGACTTCGGCGGCGAGGTCTTGTACATCAATCAGGCGCACCGCCTCATCTTTGGCGCCAGCGTCGGTCACATTCCGTACTTGACTGGTGGGACGTTCGTGAGCGACACGACGCTGCCGACGTCCGGCGGCGGGTCGGCCCCAGGGCAAGTCATCCACGAGGTCTTCGAGCGCGCGTTCTATGAGACCGGGACATTGTTCGCCCAATACCCGTTCTCACAGTACCGGCGTCTCGAGTTGAGTGCGGGATATACGTACCTGCACTATCAGATCACGCAGGACGAGTACATCACCGACAATTTCGGGAACATCCTGACCGCGAATTACAACCAGGGGTTCCCGGGCACGCCGCCCGGGCTCAGTCTCTGGCAGACGAGCATTGCGTATGCGACCGACTACACGACGTTCGGGTTCACCTCGCCGATCGCCGGCGCGCGATATCGATTCGAGGTCGATCCGACATTCGGTAACCTCCTGTATACGACCGTGCTGGCCGATTACCGGCGGTACATCTTCGCCAATCCGGTGACCTTCGCGTTCCGGTTGACTCACTACGGGCGGTATGGTCGCGACGCCGAAGATTCGTCGACGCTCTTTCCGTTGTACGTCGGCGATCCGTATTTCATCCGCGGGTACGATTACAACACGATCAACATCAACGAGTGTCAGGGGCCGACCGTGGCGAACGGCGGCTGCCCGGTGCTCGACCGGTTGTTCGGCAGCAAGATCGCCGCGGCGAACTTCGAGATCCGGTTCCCGCTGACCGGTGTCGCGCAATACGGGTTGATCAACTTCCCCTATCTGCCGATCAACGTCGCGCCGTTCGTCGACGCGGGCGTCGCGTGGTACAACCACGATACGCCGGTGTTCAAGTTCTCCGAGACCTCGAGCCAGCGCATTCCGGTGTTCTCCAGCGGCATCAGCACCCGCATCAACGTGCTCGGCTACATCGTCGCCGAGGTCTTCTGGGCCTATCCGTTCCAGCGACCTATGCAGAAATCCGGGATCTGGGGTTTCCAGATTCTCCCAGGCTGGTGAGCAATTTTTCCAAAGGCCCGCCTCGCTTCGCGTAGGCGGGCCTTTAGCTTATGCGCATGTCTGGTTCGCGTATGACTCGATTATTGCTTGTGCTGGCGTTGATGGGTAGCGCGTCCGCGCGAAGCGCGGCGCAGACATTGACGGTTCGCCTCGACACGACGGCCCATGAGATGGTCATGGAGATGCAGCCGATCACCCTCCATAGGATGGTCGAAGCGCAGCCCTGGCACGATCACGATCCCGTTCGATGGCTGGCTGCAAGGCTACGACTGCCAGCTCGTGGACTCGCATGGCAAGCCGCTCCCACACGCGTTCATTCATCACGTCAACCTGATCGCCCCGGAAAAGCGCGAGCTCTTCAGCCCGATCATGCTGCGCATCGGCGCCCAGGGCTCGGAAACTCCGGCCGTCGAGCTGCCAAAGATTCTGGGACTCCGGGTGCACCGCGGCGACACGCTGCTCGTGACCGCGATGTTCCAAAACGCGGGCGCTCACGACATCGTCGGCGCACGGCTCCTCATCCGGATGCCGTACCGAGCAACCGGCGCGGTCAGCGCGGTCTCCATCTACCCGATGTACTTGGACGTGATGCCACCGGCCGTCGCGAAGTCGTACGACTTGCCCGCGGGCCACTCCGAGAAGAGCTGGGAAGGCCACCCGGCGGTCTCCGGCCGCATTCTCGCGCTCGGCGCGCACATGCACAAATACGGCACCGCGCTCCGGTTCGAGGATGTCACCGCCAAGAAAGTGCTGTGGGAGACGAAGCCGATCGTCGACAAGACCGGCGAGCCGGTCGACATGCCGGTCAAGACATTCTGGTGGAGCTTGGGGCTCCCGGTCCGTCCAGACCACGTGTATCGGGTCACCGCGATCTACGACAATCCCACGGGACGCACCCTCCCGCTTGGCGGGATGGGCACACTCGGTGGGGTCTTCATGCCATCGAACGTCGACGCGTGGCCACGCGTCGACCGCACGGCCCCCGACTACGTGCTCGACCTCAAGGACACGATGTCAACGGAAGACATGGCCGGCATGGCCGGCATGGATCACTAAGGAGTCGGGGTACACGGCGGCGAACGGTCCGCGGTCGGCATGCACGTGAAGTCGTCGACGCCCATGTTCTTATTGATCGTGTACGCCGCGATCTGATTACGCGCCTGATCGTCCGTCATTGGCAACCGCCGCGCCGCGTGCGACTCGGTCGCCCAGAAGCGCACCCCACAGATCTGCGTGTCCGCGCAGAGCATGTGCGCGGTCTTCCGGAGCTCGTCGTCCGACTTCGCGACCTTTGGCGACACGACCACGAAACGGATATCGCCCGAGGTGCCGAGCAGCTTGACGTCCTCCGATTGCCACCAGGAGCTTGGCGCAGCCAAGATCTGTCCAACCGACCCAGTCGTGCGGCGCGACAGCGCTGCCCCGACGCGCGGCGGAGCCGCGAAGAGAACGAAGAGGACGAGCACGAGGCGGCCGGGCATCGCGTCAAAGCTACCGACGGCCGGGACGGTGGCATGTGACCCGCGTCACGACCGCGTAGCTTTCGCGTTATGCCTGTTTGGCTTGAGTGCCTGCTGGCCGTAGGCATCGTGAGCGCCATTCCATTGGCGAGCGCGGTCGTTTTGCTCGTGGATCCGACGGTGCTACGCCGATCCGTCCCCGTGCTCGTCCGACTGGCGACCGGCGCGCTCATTGGCGCCGTGCTGTTCGACCTGATCCCGGAAGCTCTTGCCGCCGGTCAGCGACCCGTGCGCGTCGCTACGTCGCTCGTCGTGGGCCTTCTGGGCTTTGGACTTATTGACCAGGTGTTCGACCGACTCACATCGAGTCGGCGGATCGTCTGGCTCAACTTCACGGGTGACGTCCTGCACAACGCGGTTGACGGCGTGCTCATCGCCGCGTCGTTTCTCGCCAATCCTTCGGTCGGGATCATCGCCACGCTCGCCGTCTCGCTGCACGAGATCCCTCGCGAGCTCGGAAGCCTGGGCATATTCATCCACGGCGGCCTGGCGCCCGTCCGCGCCTATGGCCTCAATGCGCTGACCGGTCTCGCGGCGCTCGGGGGTGCGGCGCTGACACTGGTCATCGGCCTCCGCGCCCGCGGGATCGCGACGGAGATGATTCCGATTGCCGCGGGCACGTTCCTGTATCTCGCTGGCACCCTGATACGGTCGACCGGCCGCCCGCGCCTCGCGGACGCTGGTTGGATCGCCGCCGGCCTCGCCCTGATAGCCGTTACTGAACAGTTTTTCGCATAAGCGCTTCGATCTCGCTCGCCTCGCGAGGCGCGGTCGATGTGCGCTTGAGGCCACTCGAGGTGAGCACGTAATCGTCCTCGATGCGCACGCCGATATTGGCGTAGCGCTGGATCAGGGAGCGCACCCGCTCGGCGTACGCCCGATTGCGCGGCGTGTCGGGTATGATGGACAAGATGTCGGCCTTGACGTACACACCGGGCTCGATGGTGAGCGCGTCACCGACCGCGAATGTCTTCTCGCCGTAGTAGAACTGCGCCGGATCGTGCACATCGAGCCCCAGTCCATGACTCGGCCCGTGCGGAGCGAAGAGCCGCCATTGCGGACATGTATCCCCGGTCTGTCCGCAGAAGCCTTTCGGCGCATCCACGACGGCGGCCGCCGAATCGATGAGATGCAACCGCACCAGCCCGGCAATGATGACATTGCCGATGCTATCGCGTTCGGCGGCGGCGGTGACGCCGGGCTTGACCTGCCGCTCGCCCGCCGCCTGCGCGTCCCGAATGATCTGATAGATCGCCCGCTGATCAGCGGTAAACGTGCCGCTCACCGGAACCGTCCGGGTGATGTCCGCCGCGTACCCCTGCACGCTGGCGGCACAGTCCATTACGACGACCTCGCCGGACTTCATCACGCGATCGTCGCGATCGTAGTGGAGCGTGGTGCCGTTTGGACCGGAGCCGACAATCGACGCATAAGCCGGAAACCCGTCGCCCCCGTTCCGACGGAACGTGTACTCCATGAGTCCTTGCACGTCCGCCTCGCTCTTGCCAGGCGCGATCTCGGCCAGCACCGCCTTGTGTCCGAGCGACGACACCGCCGCCGCGCGCTCCAGCAACGCCATCTCGGCGGGACTCTTTCGCGCCCGCATCTCGTCCAGGATCTGCGTCGCGTCTTTGACCACGAGCGACGGATGCGCCGCATGCAGTGTTCGCACCAGCGCGCTGCCGAAGCTCAACGAGTCATCGGCGATGAATTCATCCGACTCGGCGTCGCTGGCGACCCACAATGGCAGGCCCGCCCCGGCCAGGGAGTCGAGATCAGCCTCGAGCTGCGTATTGCGCGCCGAGGCCATGCCGGTCTCGCGCATGATCGCCTCGGGCGACATGCGTTCGCCCGTGTAGAACTCCCGCCGAGGGTTCGACGGCTGCACGTAGAGCGTGGCCGTCGTATGCCCACCACGCCGGACGACGACGAGGGACGCGTCGGGCGCCAGAAAGCCGGTCAGGTACCGGAACGGCGCTCGCTGCTTGAACGGCGGGTAATGATCGACCGGCTCGCGAGCACCGGCGATGAAGAAGATGCCACTGTCGATCCGCGCGACGATCGCGTCGCGGCGGGCGTGGTACTCGGCCTGGGTGATCTGGGCGCCGCCGAGCATGGGCGTCGCGGCGAGCGCGCAGACGAAGAGACACGAGAGTCGGGCGTTTGGCATGCGCAATTTTAGCGCGGCCGGTAACTTCCGGATAGTCATGCGCGCGATCTGGATTCTCGTGCTCGCCGCCGTCCCCAGTGCCATGTGTATGGCGCAGGGACCGCCCGATGCGGCAACAGTGGCGGCGGCCGATGGCTACGGCGGAGTCGTTGCTGCCCTCGAGCCGTTCATCCAGCGCGAGTTGGCCGAGAAGGATATTCCGGCGTTGTCGATCGCGCTGGTCGACGATCAGCGGATCGTGTGGGCGCGCGGGTTCGGCATTGCGAACGCGAAGGATTCGGCGAAAGCCACGGCCGCGACCATTTATCGCGTCGGGTCCGTCTCGAAGCTGTTCACGGACATCGGCGTGATGCATCTCGTCGAGCGCGGGCAACTCGATCTCGACGCGCCGATCAGTCGCTACCTCGCCGAATTTGCTCCCCACGACCGGTTCAACGGTCCGCCACCGGTGACGCTGCGGGAGCTGATGACGCACCGCGCGGGCCTCCCATTGGAGTCGCCCGTCGGCAGCTACGTGGACTCGACGACGCCGACGCTGGCGGCGACCGTCGCCAGCCTCAACGAGGCGGCCCTGGTCTATCGGCCTGGATCGCACACGAAATACTCGAACGCGAGCGCGACCACGGCTGGTTACGCCATCGAGCGCACCCAAGGCGTTCCGTTCGCGCAGTGGATGGACCGCGAGGTCCTGGCCCCGTTCGGCTTCCGGCACAGCGGATTCGCGCTGACGTTCGACATGGTGCCCTTGCTCGCCGCCGGCACGATGTGGACGTACGAGGGGCGGCGATTCCCCGCGCCGACGTTTCCCATTGGCGAGTCTCCCGCGATGGGGATGTACTCGAGCGTCACCGATCTCTCGCGGTTCATCAGCGCGTTGTTCACGTGGGGTCGCGGACCGCACGGGCCGGTGATCGCGCCGGCGACGCTTGCCGAGATGTGGCGGCCGCAATACGACACGACGGTCGAGGGGGGCGTGCGCTATGGGCTCGGCTTCGCGATCTCATCGCTTGACGGGCATCGTCGCGTTGGGCATACGGGCTCGGTCTACGGGTTCGCGACCGATATCGCGCTCCTGCCCGAGGACCGGTTGGGTGTCGTCGTCATTTGCACGCTCGATGGGACGGGTCCGGTCGCGACGCGCATCTCGGACGCGGCACTGCGACTGATGCTCGCGCACCGCGGGGGACAGCCACTCGCGACCCCGGCGGATGATGCGGCCGTCCCGCCGCAGACCGCGGCCCGTCTCGAAGGCTGGTACCACTCTGGGACCCGCGGCATTCTATCTCGAAGCACAGGAAGGCGCGTTGTACGCACGCTCCGCGCGAGGCGGGCAACGCTTGGAGCTTCGCACCATCGCCAACGACACGCTGATTACCGACGATCGGCTCGGGTTCGGCAATCGCGTGTACCCGCTCGGCTTCGCGCTCATCGTGGACCGCGACACGTTGTGGCGCGCCGAGATTCCGCAACCGACGCCGGTCAGCCCCCGCTGGATGGGACTCATCGGCGAGTACGGCGGCGACTACAACTCGCTCATCATCCTCGAGCGCGGTGGTCGATTGATGGCGCTCGTCGACTGGTTCCAGGAGTATCCGCTCACGCAAGTCGGTGATCTCGACACGTACGCGTTCCCGGAGTGGGGCCTGTACGACGGTGAGCAGGTCACGTTCATCCGGGACGCGAACGGGAAGGCCGCGACGGCGGTCGCTGGCGGCGTCAGCTACGATCGGCGGATGCTCGGGCCCGACGATGGATCTCAATTCCACATCACGCCCGTGCGGCCGATCGAGGAATTGCGCCGTGCCGCGCTCGCCGCGCAGCCGCCGGCGGAATCCGGTTCGTTCAACCCGACCGATCTCGTGGATGTCACGTCGCTCGATTCCACGATCAGGCTCGACATCCGCTACGCCACGAGCAACAACTTCCTCGGCGTGCCCGTGTACACCGAGGCCAAAGCCTACCTGCAGCGCCCCGCGGCCGAGGCGCTGGTGCGCGTCAACCGTGCGTTGCGCCGGCAGGGGTATGGGCTGCTGATTCACGATGCCTACCGGCCATGGCACGTGACCAAGCTGTTCTGGGATGCGACACCGCCGGAAGGCAAGGTCTTCGTGGCCGATCCGCAGCAAGGCTCGAATCACAATCGGGGGAGCGCCGTCGACCTCACGCTGTTCGACACCACGAGCGGGAAGGAAGTGCAGATGACCGGCGGGTACGACGAGATGTCGGATCGGAGCTATGCGTACTATCCGGGCGGCACGTCGCTCGAACGGTGGCGCCGCGATTTCTTGCGCCGGCTCATGGAGCAGCAAGGCTACCACGTGTACGACGCCGAATGGTGGCATTTCGACTTCGGTGACCCGAAGAAATATCGGATCGCCAATATCGATTTCGAACATCTGGCGATCGCCCGGCGGTGATTACCGTCCGGCATCTGTCGGGCGCCGAGGATCTCGACGCCTGCGTGCGCATGCAGCGCGAGACCTGGGGCGCCGATTGGGTGGTGCCGTACCCGATGCTGCTCGTGTCGCAGAAGCTCGGCGGCATCCTGGCTGGGGCGTTCGATGGCAACGGGCCGATGCTCGGCTTCGTGTTCGGCGTGGCAGGGGTCATCGCCGGTGACATCGTGCACTGGTCCGACATGCTGGCCGTGCACGCCGACGCCCGCAATCGTGGGATCGGGCGGGCGCTCAAGCGGTTTCAACGCGATGCGGTGCTGGCAATGGGGATCAAAACCATGTACTGGACGTACGATCCCCAGATCGCGCGCAACGCCCACCTGAATTTGAATGTGTTGGGCGCCGAGGTGACCGAATACGTGCCGGACATGTACGGGCCGGGCACGGATCGATTCATCGTTCGCTGGTGTCTCGATGGCCATGCGCCGCGCCGACACGGCCCTGAAGAGGGGCGCATTGAGATTCCGGCGACACGCACCGAGTTCGAGCGGGCATTTGCGGACGGCCTCCGCGTGAGCGGATTCGACCGCACGCACTACATCCTGACGCGAGCATGAGAATACAACAGATCACTCTCCGCGAGCTGCACTTGCCGCTCCGCGAGCCGTTCCGCATCTCCTCGGGCGTGGTGAGCGAGCGCCGGATCTTCCTGCTTGAGCTGCGCGATGCCGATGGCACCGTCGAATGGTCGGAATGTGTCGCGGGCGAGCACCCGAACTACACGTCCGAGACCGTCGAGACGGCGTGGATGGCCATCACCTCATGGCTCGCCCCACGCGTGCTCGGCGTTGACTTCGCCTCTCCCGCCGACGTTGCGCCCGCGCTCGATCGCGATCTCCGCGGCCATTCGATGGCCAAAGCGGCGATCGAGATGGGTTCGTGGGGTCTCACGGCGCGCCGCTCGGGGGTATCGCTCTCTCACCTCCTCGGCGGCACTCGCGATCGAATCGTTACTGGGATCTCCCTCGGCATTCAGGCGAATCCCGATGCGCTCGTCGCCCGTGCTCGCGCCGCGAGAGCCGACGGCTATCGCAAGATCAAGCTCAAGATCATGCCCGGCAAAGATGTCGAGTATGTCGGCGCCGTTCGGGAAGCCCTCGGCCCCGACGCCCACATCATGGCCGATGCCAACTCGGCATACACGCTGGCCCAGGCGGATCATCTGGCGAAGCTCGATGCATTCGATCTGATCATGATCGAGCAGCCGTTGGGCCAGGATGATTTGGTACGTCACGCGGCACTCCAACGCCGACTCTCGACCCCAATCTGTCTCGACGAGTCGATCACGAGTCTCGATCGCGCCGAAGACATGCTGACGCTGGGCTCGGGCCGGATCATCAACATCAAACCGGGCCGGGTCGGCGGGTTCTCCGTATCGAAGGCCATTCACGACACGTGCGAGCGCGCCAACGTTCCGGTGTGGTGTGGTGGTATGCTGGAGAGCGGGGTAGGGCGCGCCTACAACGTCGCGCTCGCGTCCTTGCCGAACTTCAAGCTGCCGGGCGACCTGAGCCCGAGCGCGCGGTATTGGGAGCGAGACATCGTGACGCCCGAGTGGACGATGGACGCTGATGGCATGGTGAAAGTGCCGCGAGAGAAACCAGGTACAGGGGTCACGGTCGACGTTGACCGCGTCGACAATCTCACCGTTCGACGCGAAGTGATCCACGCGTGAGGCGTTGGTTTCTGGTCATCGCACTGGCGAGCCTGCCGGAGCGCGTGTACGCGCAGCGCGCCAGCGATCTGGAAGTCGGTGGCGTGTTCGTGCTGAGTGCGGTCGCTCTGACTCCGCTCGACGGCCGGGTGCACGACTTCATGAAGCAGCCGGCGCTCCAATCGAACGTGCCCCTCCATCGTTCGGCGAGCACGATCAGCTTCCTGATACTGCCGGGGACGGCCGGGCTCCTGCTCGGCACCTATGTCGCGGGGCAGGTGGGTCACGATCGCGGCTTGGCCGAGATCGGATTCCACGGCGGTGAGGCGATCTTCCTGAGTGAGCTCGTGACCGGCGCCTTGAAGATCGCACTGGGCCGCTCGCGTCCGACCATCAGTCCCGATGACCCCTACCAGTTTCATCCGGGCGGGGCCCTCGGCCACGATGATCAGGGATCATTTCCGTCGGCGCACGCCACGGCCGCGTTTGCGCTCGCGGCGGTCCTGAGCGCGGAGAGCGCGCGGTGGTGGCACCATGCGGGGTGGGTGGGGCCCGTCGCGTACGGTGCCGCCGGCACGGCGGGGTTGGCTCGCGTCTACCTCGGGAAGCACTGGCTAAGCGATGTGCTCGCGGGCGCCGGCATCGGGATCGCCGGTGGCCTACTCGTCACGCACTTCAGTGAGTCCCACCCGAACAACGCGCTCGACCGCGCGTTCCTGCCCTGACAACACTTCGCGATAGCTGACATCGAGGCGATCGAGCTCGTGGTCCCACGAGAGCGCCTCGGCGGTGCGCCGTGCACCCTCGCTCAAGCGTCTCGTCCGCTCCGGATCCGTCGCCAGCGACACAATAGCGGCCGCCATCTGTTCGACATCGCTGGGCGGATAGGCGATGCCGTTGATGCCATCTCGGAGATGATCCGCCACTCCTCCGGCTGGCGCCGCAATCACCGGTAGCCCTGAGGCCATGGCCTCGAGGACCACCAAGCCGAGCGTCTCGGTCAGCGAGGCGAACAGGAACGCATTGCTCGACGCATAGAGCGCCGGTAGCTCGGTGTGGCGATCGAGGTACCCGAGAAAGATCACACCCTCGGGTGCCGCTGCCCGCACGGCCGCTTCTTTTGGCCCAGCTCCGGCTATCACCAATCGGGTCGAGTCGGGCGGGAGCCGTTGGATGGCGCGCGCATACGCTTCGACGATCATCTCGGCGTTCTTCTCGTTCGCCAACCGCCCGACGTAGAGAAACGTGAACCGATCCCCGAGCTGGAGGCGTTCGCGCAGCGACGCGCTCCGGTGTTTCGGCGAGTACACATTGATGTCGACGCCGCGTCCCCAGACTTCCACGTCGCGCACGCCGTTCTTGAGCAAGTCTTCACGCGACGGCCCGGATGGCGTGTACGTCCGCACGCTCCGGCGATGAAAGCGCGCGATGTAACTCATGACCGGCTGTCGGAGCCAACCAACCCCGTATTCGGCGGTGTAGCGACTGAAGTCCGTGTGATAGGACGACACGCGAGGGATGCCGAGCGTGGCGCCAACGAGCTGCCCCATGCGCCCGATGACGAACTCGGTCTCGCTGTGAATGAGATGGGGCCGAAATCGACGGGCCAGGTGGAGGACGGAGAAGTACGAGGGAGCCGAGAGGCGAATGTCGCGATACCAAGGGAAGGGCAGGCTCGGAATTGAGAGCACCTGGAGTTGTCCATTCCGCGCGTGCTCGGTGAAGACGTCGGTCTCCTCGGCCGGGTAGCTCGGCGCGACGACGGCGCATTCCCAGCCGCGCGCGAGGAGGCCCGCAGCGGAGAGGGCCGTGACGACGGACACGCCGTTCACTTGCGGCGGGTATGTATCGGTGCAGAACAGTACTCGCATTGGAACCGTCATCGAAGCGTTACGCATCTGTCGCGCGCCATGGTGGTATCCATTACCCCAAATCGCGAAGTTATGTAGCGGATGAGAGTTGCGCGCTGCGCGCGCGGCAATGTATCCCACCCGTGATGGAGCCGCCATGACCGGTCCCACAGACGTCCGACGAGTTGTCCTGGTCGTACTCGACGGCCTGCGCCCGGACGCCATTGAACGCTACAGTCTGTCTCATATCCGAGGCCTGGCCGCCGCGAGCGCGTCGACAATGGCCGGAAGCTCGGTCAGTCCCAGCGTCACTGCTGCCGCGATGGCTTCGATCCTGAGCGGCGCGCCGCCCCAGTACCACGGCCTGGAGAGCGATCGCTTCCATATTCCGCGATCGCGAGGACCTGTCCACCTTCTCCCTCGTGTCCTAGCCGATGCCGGATATCCGACATCGGCTTTTGTGCATTCAGTACCCCGCTTGTACGCGGGCTTGTCCAAGCGCATCGCCCGACACCTCGGTGTGGCCGAGGCGCATTTCAAGGGTGTGGGCGCGCTCGATATTCTCGAGGCCGCGAAACCAACCCTTCGGACCCAACGTCGTGGTCTCGTGCTCATGCACTGGCCGGACGCGGATCGTGCGGGGCACGACCACGGATGGATGTCACGAGAGTATGAGCGAGCCGCACGGGCCCTCGACGCGGGAGTTGGCGCGCTCGTCACCGAGCTCGATCCCGCGCGGGATCCGGCGACGGTGCTGATGGCGTTCGCCGACCACGGCGGAGGTGGTGCGGTTCCGAATGACCACGATAGCGACCATCCATTGGATCGGACGATTCCTGTGATGTTATCTGGAGCGAGCATCGAGCCATGCGAGCTCTCGACTCCGGTCACGTTGCTCGACATCCCGGCCACTCTTCTCTGGGCACTCGGCGTGCCCCGGCCTGCTTCCTATACCGGACGGGTGCTTACTGAGGCCTTTACGGCAGCGGCGGCAGCGGCATAAGGCATTTTGCAAGACTTATAGAGGCTACGTTACGTGTTTGTTGCTGGTGCCAGGTGTTGATGTCACGCAACACTACTAACCTATAGGCTATGGCTACGTCCCTGTTTCAGCGTCTGGACGCGCGCGATCGGGCCCTCTTCGACCGCTGGACGATCGATCGGTCAACGGCAGGCCGTCGCGCTTGGATTGTTGTGACGCACATGGGAGGCCTCTGGTGCAGCGTGGCGGCGGCAACCGTCCCGCTGCTCGCCGCGAGCGCCACGCTGCGGGCGGCGGCGTTCCGGGCGTTTCTCGGACTCGCCATTTCGCACGTGATCGTGCAGATCCTCAAGCGCAACGTGTTGCGCGTGCGGCCGACCGAGGAGCTCGGGCACGAGTCGCTGGTCCGGGTACCCGACGAGTTCTCGTTCCCGTCAGGTCATGCGACGGCCGCGATGGCGGTGGCTCTGGCCTACGCGATGGCGTTCCCAATGCTCGCGTTGCCGCTCGTCGCGCTGGCGACGCTCGTCGGGTTCTCGCGCGTGTGTTTGGGCGTTCATTACCCGAGCGACGTGCTGGCGGGTCAGACGATCGCGATCGTCACGGACCTCGTTGTCTTCGCCGTGGTTCGCTGAGCGACGGCTCATAGTTGCGACATTTGGGTTTCGGTCGTGATGTGGGGTGATGGCCTCCCCCCAGCGCATCCCGGAACCGAAGTCGCTGACGCCGTTAGCGGCGCAGCTCAAGCGTGAACGGCTCAGGTTCTCGAACTTCCGATTTGCGCGGACCCCATCGGGGTTATGTACGGCCGAAGTCGAGCTCGAGTGGCTCGATGGGGTTTCCGTGGTTGGCCGGGCAACGGGGCAGTCGAGTCCCATGGGCGACCTCAGGGTCGCTGCCGAAGCGGCTCTCAAAGCACTGGAAAACTTTGCTGGCGGGGCGCTGGCGTTCGAGCTGGCCGGTATCAAGGCGTTACGGGCGTTCGACGCCAATATCGTGATCGTGGCTGTCGGCCTTCGGAAGGGCGAAGGGCCGACCCGGCTCCTCGGCAGCTATCTTGCCGAGCAAGACCCCGTCCGCGCCGCTGTGGTCGCCGTGCTTAACGCTACGAATCGAATTCTCGGCAACTTTATATCGACCGATGAGTTCGGCAGTATCGAACTCATCCCCGACCGACCAGTCGAGCACCGCGCAGCGGCTGCATGACGTGCGGCGGAGCCGCGCTCGGTTAAAGGACCCGGACCCAGCTACCGGGGTACGGCAGGCCAAGATGCGCCGTATCGCCCTTCTGGTCGCTTTTTCGGCCGTGGGGGCCTGTGGTGGGCACCACGCCCCGCCAGCGGCTCCACCGGCCCCTGTGGCGTCATCGGGCGCCCCAATGCCGTCCCCGGCCACGGAGCCGGCCCAGGCGCCTTCGCCGCCGGCCGATACGATGGTCCCGACCGTCGAGATCTCCAAAGAGTACACATTCGTTTTCGGAGACTCGTCGCGGAGTCCTTCGCTGGACACCGCGACGACACCGGCCGAATCCGCGGCCGTCCACTGGGACATGGACGTCAAGTCGTACGAGACGCAGCGTCGCGTCGCGCATTTCGTCTCGATCTTCGCCGGTGAGGCGCGCGATCACTTCGAGGAGCGCGTACAGCGCGGCACACGATACGAGCCCATGATCCGCGCCAAGCTCCACGCTGCGGGCCTGCCCGAAGACATGACGTACCTGGCGCTGATCGAGAGCGGCTACTCACCTCACGCGTACTCGTCCGCTGCCGCCGTCGGGATGTGGCAGCTCATGACGTTGACCGCGCGCGGCGCAGGATTGCGCGTCGATTGGTGGATCGATGAGCGTCGCGATCCGGTCCGCTCGACCGATGCGGCGATCAAGTTCCTCAAGTATCTCAAAGATCAATTCGGGTCGCCGTATCTCGCCGCCGCGGCATACGACGGCGGCCCGGGTCGTATCGCACGCGGGTTGAGTCGCTACGCGAGCGATTTCGAAGGCCAGAATGGCGACGACATCTTCTTCGCGCTCGCTGACAAGAAGTATCTCCGCAGCGAGACCAAGGATTACGTGCCGCAGCTCATCGCGGCCGCGCTCGTCGCCAAGCAGCCCGCGCGCTACGGGCTCCACATTACGCCCGAGGAGCCGTACGCCTACGACTCCGTACGCGTCGGCCCCGCCACGCCGCTCGCCGCGGTTGCCAAGGCCCTCAACGTGCCGACCAGCACGATCCTCGATCTCAACCCCTTCGTGTTGCGCGGCATGACGCCGCCGCGCGACTCATTTCTCGTGCGCGTGCCGACGGGGAACGCCGATGGCTTCGACTCGGCGTTCGCTGGGCTGGCCAAGGCGCAACGCACGGGGGTCACGCGCGTCGAGGCGAAGAAGGGCGACTCGTTCGCGACGATCGCGCACCGCGCCGGGCTCACGAGCCGGCAGGTCGCGGCCTACAACCCGAAGACCCCGCACACGAAATCCGGCCGCATCCCCGCGGGCGAGGTCGTGATGGTGCCGAGCAATGCCGTCGTCGCGGCCTCGCTGGACGTGCCGGATCCTTCGATCGAGCGCTATGGCTCGTCAGGCCGCGGCAGCATCCACATCGTGAAGAAAGGCGAGTCGCTCGGCCTCATCGCGGTGCACTATCACACGACGGTCGCCCGCTTGATGCAGCTCAACGGCCTGCGCAAAAGCATCATTCTGCCGGGGCAGGCGCTCGTAGTCTCCGGCTCCGCCGGTCGCGCCAAGCATCGGTCCTAAGCGCCAGTCCTGATGCACAACGGGGCCGACCAATTACGGCCGACCCCGTTCGCTGTATGCGTTCGTCGACGTTAGTCGACCACGCCTTTGCCTTTGTAGCCTTTCATCACGAGATGCTCGTACCCGTTCGACGGGTCGAGACCCGCTTGGCGTGATTCGTTGACCGCCGTTTCCCCGCGATTGTAGATCAGCAGCGCGAGCTTCATGTTGCCGTGATTCTCACGCACCAACGCGCGGAGATACCGGAGCCCGCACCGCAAGTTCGTCTCGCGATCATACAACGCGTCGCGCGTCACGCCCGGGACAAAGAAGCGAGCCGTCGCCGGCATGACCTGCGTGAGCCCGACCGCGCCCACGGGGCTCAGCGCGTGATCATTGAACTCGCTCTCGACTCTCACGAGACGGAACGCGAGCTCCGGCTCAATGCCTTCGGCCAACGCGACATCATAGATCGACGACGCGAGATCGGCCGCGACATGATACCGCGTCGAGAACGCAAACACGGCCTGCATACGCTCGAGCTGTGCGGTGGCGAGATCGAGCTTGCCCCGCGTCTCGTCGAGCTGATTCCTCAGATCGGACGACCCCATAACGAGCAACGGCGATACTTCTGCCCGCGCCTCGCTCGGCCGATGGCCCTCGAACGCGACGACGCCTACACCGCAGGCGAGGACGGCAATGATGCCGTTCCGCCAGCGAGCCCGACGACGTTCGATCTCTCCCCGACGCGCATACCCACTCTTGTATTGTCGCATTGGATTTTTGTCCTGATTCAGAGAAAACGTGGGTCCAACCAGGCGCAACCGCCGTGCCACTCATGAGCGGGTCCACGAGCCGCCCGCGCCGCCGTGCTTTTCCTGGAGCATAACGTCCGAAATCACCAGGGTCTTATCTATGGCTTTCACCATGTCATACACGGTGATCAAGCTCACCGCGACGGCGGTCAACGCTTCCATCTCAACTCCTGTCTTTCCGACAGTCTTGGCGATAGCCTCAGCCCGGAGACCCGGAAGCGCGTCGTCTGCAAAAAGACTGACCTGAAGGTCCGTCAATGGCAAGGGGTGACACAGCGGTATCAATTCTGCAGTACGTTTTCCTGCCATTATACCAGCAACACGTGATACGCTGAGAACGTCGCCTTTCGCGACAGTGTTTTTTTTGATCGCTGACAGCGTATCGGCGTTCATGCGAATGGCACCTGTCGCGCGTGCAACACGAACCGTGTCGTTCTTATGTGTAACATCGACCATCCGTGCGGAGCCATCCGCGTCGATGTGATTCAGATCACGTTCGCTCATGGCTCGAGCCCCATGAGTAGTACGGCCGTGATGAGCTGAGGATTCACGTTGTTCTCGAGCATGTCTTTCGCTTGCTCGACACGCGTGACACCCGCGACCGCTCGTTGTGCACTCTCGGTATCACCACGCCCGATCGCATCGCGCGCTCGTGCATGCAGCCCAACTGTCATCGCATCGAGTCGCTCGGCGAAGGCACCACGCGCGCCTGCCGCACCTTGGCGCAATGCGACGCGATACCGATCGGCACCCTGCGCGGTGAGCAACGCGCTCGCATCCACCTCGCGATGCGTGGGACGCACGCCGTCCGGCGCCACGCGAATCATCACGACGCGCGAGCGTATCGTTGGCAGCAATGCATCCGGCCTGCTCGTCGTCAGGATGATCGTCGTGTCGGCCGGCGGTTCCTCGAGGGCCTTGAGGAACGCATTCGCTGCTGCCTCGGCGCCCTCCTGTGGAACCATTCGCTCCGCATCGCCGATCACGACCACTTTGCGCGAACCGATCGCTGGTCGCATCGCCATACGAGCGAGCAGCGCGCGAACCGTCGAGACGTAGATCGCGTCGGACCCGGATGGAGGCCCATACTGCCAACCCGTGTCGCGCCGCTCCGCGATCGCCGATGACAGATCCTCCCACACGGTGTCGGCCGACGCATCACTGTCTTTGAGGCGGGGTCGCGGGAAGATCCATGTAAGATCCGGATGCATGAGCGACGCGGCCCAGACGCAGGCCTGGCACATGCCGCACGGCTTGCCGGCCGGGGCCGTACACAGCAGGCGTTGCCCGAGCCACAACGCGAGGCGCTGCTTGCCGATGCCACTGGGACCAACGAACGCCATCGCCGACGGCAGTCGTCCCGCGTCAGCGCTGGCCGCGAGGCGCTCCTTCAAAGTTACGGCAGGCATAGGCTGAATATATGGCGCCCCCTCATTCGCCAGTTAACTTGCTCATGTGCCGCCGCTTCGCACTGTCCAGCCGCCTCCGTCGTCGCCGCCACCACCGGCGCTGCATCTGCGCGCGCTCGATAACCTACAGTTCATTCGCGACACGATGGAACGCGCGGGCTCGTTCACGGCCATCTCCGGACTCGGGATGATCGTGATCGGCGTCGTGGCGTTCGTTGTCGCGGACATTGCCGCTCACAGCGCCACGCCTCGTGGATGGCTCATGTCGTGGATCGTCGCGGCGGCGATCAGCGCCGCGGTGTCGGCGTTCGCGATCGCGCGCAAAGCGCGCGGTGCACACACGCCAGTCTTCAATGGCCCGGGCCGCAAGCTCGCGCTCAGCTTCACACCGACGATGTTCGTTGGCGCGCTCCTCACCGTCGTGCTCTACCGCGCGGGCCTCGTGAGCGCACTCCCGGCACTCTGGCTGCTGGTCTACGGTTCGGCGGTGATGACCGGTGGCACCTATTCGGTTCGCATCGTCCCGGTGATGGGACTCTGTTTCGTTGTACTTGGTATTGTTGCACTGATCGCGCCGGCGACCTGGGGCGACTGGTTACTCGCGGGCGGCTTCGGCGGCCTGCACCTGGCGTTCGGGACGGCGATCGCATGGAGGCATGGTGGCTAAAGGCAATGGTTCGGCAGTGCCGAAGGACGTCGAGGCCGCGCCACGCGGTGAGCGCCGGGTCGGCGCACGGGCCGCGGCACGGGCCTCCTCGTCGCTCGATCGCATCATTCACGAGCGACTCCGACTCGGCATCGTGAGCGCGTTGGCCGTCAATCAAGTGTTGAGCTTCAACGAGTTGAAGCAGCTCATGCAGGCGACCGACGGCAACTTGAGCGTCCACGCCCGCAAGCTCGAGGAGGCCGGCTACATCAGCTGTGAAAAAACGTTCAGCGGCCGGCTGCCCCACACGGAGTATCGTCTGACGGCGTCCGGTCGTCGGGCACTGGAGCGCTACCTGGACCACATGGAAGCGCTCATTCGCGCGACCCGCGAAAAGTGAGACGAACCTTTTATATCGACTCGGCAATTTTTTTTGGGGTATAGGCTTCATGGCACAAAGTGCTTCGCCCGCGGGAATGCATGTGGCGATCATTATGGACGGCAACGGACGGTGGGCGCGCGCCCGTGGACGGCCACGAGCCGCCGGCCATGTCGCCGGCGTCGAGACGGTGCGGAAGATCACGGAGCACGCGTCGACGCTCGGCGTCGGCACTTTGACCCTATACGCCTTCTCGGCCGACAACTGGCGCCGGCCGGCCCCGGAAGTCCGCGCGCTCATGCGCCTCTTTCGGCGCGCCCTGCGGTCCGAGATGGAGCGCTGCCTGGTCAACGGCGTCCGGATGTCGATCGTTGGCCGGCGCGACCGGTTGAGCCCGCAACTGCTAGAGACGATCGAGCACGCCGAGTCGGCCACCGCCCACGGCCGCACGCTGTGGCTCCGCATCGCGATCGACTACTCATCGCGCGATGCGATCGTGCGCGCCGCCGCCCGCTATGCGGCGCTCCACCCGGGCGGGGCTCCTGCGATGCCCGGCAACGCGGAATTCGCCGCCCTCCTCTCGGAAGTTCACCACTCGGCCCCGGTGCCAAACGTCGACCTGCTCATCCGCACCGGCGGTGAGCAGCGGCTCTCGGATTTCCTCCTGTGGGAGTGCTCGTACGCCGAGCTCTATTTCACGCCGCGCATGTGGCCCGAGTTCGACACCGGCGAATTCTCGCACGCGGTGAACGAGTTCCGGCGGCGTGAGCGGCGGTTCGGTGGCCTTGTGGAGGCAGCCGCCGGTTGATTGCGGCCGTCCTCCTGCTCGCTCTCCAGATGCGCGGCGTCAGCGTCGCGCATGATGGCACCGTCTGGGCGAGCAGCCAACACGGCGTCGTTGTCCACTCGACGGACCGCGGTGCGACGTGGCAGACCGACACAATCGCCGCGGCCCGCACATTCGACCTGCGCGGCATAGCCGCCGTCGATCATCGCACCGCGCATGCAATAGTCGCTGGAGCAGACACGGGTCGGATCTTCGTCACCAGCGACGGTGGCCATTCGTGGCGACTCGAGTACAATGACACGCGCAAGGGCGTCTTCTTCGATGCCATCGCGCTTTGGAGCTCGGCGGAGCCGAGATCTGTCCAACCGACCAGTCGAGCGGCGCGAAGCGCGCATCGACGTGCCGCGGAGCGGCGCCCGAGAGACCTGATCGTCCTCGGCGATCCGATCGGTGATGCGTTTACAGTTCTTGTCAGCCGTGACGCGGGCGCGCATTGGACCGCCGTCCATCCACCGCCCGCGCTCCCTGGCGAAGCGGCCTTTGCGGCCAGCAACACGTGCCTGGCGACGGGCGCGCCCGGAGAAGCGTGGTTCGTCACCGGTGGGAGTCACACATTCGCACGAGCGTTTCATACGCTCGATTATGGCGTGCGCTGGTCAGTGACCAGCTTGCCACTTGTGGCTGGTGACGCGAGCTCAGGCGCGTTCTCGATCGCGTTCAATAAGAGTCATGGCGTCGTCGTGGGCGGCGACTATGCCGTTCCGGATTCGTCGCGCCCGAACATCGCCCTGAGCACAGACGGTGGCGCCACGTGGGCGCTCGGTCCTGGACCAGGCGCTGTACCATATCTCTCCGCCGTTGCACCACTTCGAGCCGGCTGGATCGCCACTGGCACGCGCGGAACCTGGATCTCCCGCGACGACGGCATGAGCTGGACGCGGGCCGACACGACCACGGAGAACGCGATCGCCGTCACGCCGACACACGCGATTCTCCTCGGGGCGAAAATCCAGCGAATTGGAGATCCAACGCGTTGAGAGAGGGGACTGTACAACCCTCTACCATGCGAAAAGCAGCCAACTCCAATATCACGCTGCGACTGATCGGAGGCGCGCCGGCAACACGCGCGCTACGCCTGCTCCGCTCTCTCGAGAAGCGGCCCGCCGATGGAGCCAGCCGACCCGTCGTAATCGCGCTGGTGCTCCCGACAAATGAGGGAGACGTCACCGAGTCGATGACGACCGACGTTGGGCGAACCGTCCGTTTCGGGGACGTCACGGTCGACCTCGCCGCCCGCGCGGTCACGCGGAACGGGGAATCGGTGACGCTCACCCCGCGCCAGTTCGACCTGCTGGCCGCGCTCGTGCGGTCAGGTGGCCGGGCGATGTCACGCCGGGAGCTCATCGACGTCGCGTGGCCGGACGCGAACGGCAGCGGCGCCCGGACGATCGACACCCACATCTCGGCATCTGCGGCACCGGCTCGAGCTCGATGCCGCGGCGCCGCGGCACATCATGACCGTGAAAAAGATGGGCTATCGCTTTCAGGTCTGATCGCGGAAGCGGCTCATTGCGCGGAGCCGTTCCCGCTGGGGTGGCGTGAGAATGCTGTCGATGGCCGCCCGCGTGCCGAGCATCAGCGCGCGGACACGCGGTTGATACTCGTTTCGCAGCGAGTCGTACGCGGTCATCTGCCGCGCAATGATCGAGTCGATTTTGACTTGCTGCGCGGACGAGAGATCGAGCTCGCGTGCGAGCCGCCGCGCGGTCCCGCTGCCCGTTCCGTCCGTGATCACATCCGCGCCGTAGTACCGATATAAGACCAAGCGGTCGATCGCTACGCCGACCGCGACGCCGGCACATCCCACCAGCAGCAGCACGAGGGCAAACGTGACCTCGCGGCTCAGGTGGCGCTTTCGTGTGCGGGTGCCGAGCTCTCCGACGACGCCGGCGCTCGCCATCACCGGTCCGTGCCGACGGCCGCCGCGATCACCCACTCTCCGTCGCGCGGTCCCACCGCGGCGACCTCGAATGCCTGCGCCGACGCCTCATCGCCACTCACGGCGCCGAGCAGCGTTGCTTTGGGAGTGGGGATGAGCGCAATCGCCAGGGCGGCCGCCACCCCGGCGGCGATCCCCGCGGTCGCGGCCATCCGTGTCCAGCGACCCCAAGATCGGCGAGCGCGAAGCGCGAGCGAGGTATCCATACTGATACGCGCGGCAAGGCCGTCGAAATCGACGCCGCGCGTCGCGCGCCCGTCCACGCTCCGCCACAGTGCGCGGAGCCGATCGTTGCTCCTCATCGGCTCACCAATGGCGCAAGGACGCGCCGCAGTGTCCGCCACGCGTCATGCACGTGCCACCGCACGGTTGCCTCGGAGATCGCCAGCGCATCGGCCACTTCGCCGCGCGTACACCCATCGAGCTCGATCAATTCGATGACGATACGCTGGCGTGGCGGCAGCGCGTCGAGCGCCGACCGAAATCGCGCGCGCACCTCCGCACGCTCGACCGCGAGGTCGGTCCGCTCGACGCCCATGACGTCGTCGGGCAACGCCTCCGTTCTCCGCAGCGCTCTCGCTTTCCGCGCGTTGAGCCCGCGATTGATGAGCACCCGGTACATCCATGGCCCAAATGGCCGGCCGAGCTCGAAGCTGTCGATCTGTCGCAACAGGATCATGAACGTCTCCTGCACCAGATCTTCGGCATCTTCCCGATGGCCGAGCAACCGGAACGCGACGGTGAACGCTCTCCGGATGTAGCGCCGGACGAGCACGTCGTAGGCCGCCGAGTCGCCGCGTTGGACGCGCTCGACCAGGGCGGACTCCTCAGCAACTAGTGCCGCCGGGAGCGCGACCTCAGTACGGACGCGTGCCGGCTCCACTGGCGGTCCCTGGCGGTCCCCCGCGCTCGTTGATCAGCGGTCGGTGCGACATCCGCGCCTCGAACGCGAGCTGATCTTGCAGACTCTGCAGCTTCTTTTGCTGATCGGGATTCAGCACCGCAACGGCCTTCTCGCGCGCCGTCCGTCCGGCGTCGTGCACCTCGCCGAGCAACCGCGCCGTTGCGCGCCGCGTCGCGAGCAGACTGTCGCGTTGCTCGGCGGTCATCGGCACGGGTGGCACACCAGGCGAGTTCGGCGCCCGGGGCGGCGGAGCGGCCGATCGCAAATCGTCGAGCGAGTCCCTGAGTGGGCGCACGTGCATCGTGAGCTGCGCGCCGATGCTCTGCAGCGACGTCACCTGCGAGTCGGCCAACTTGAGCTCCGACCGGTGCAGAATGATGAACGGGGTCGGGTTCTCCGGATCCATCGGCTGCTTGAGCGCTATCGTGTCGGGCGTTTGCGCCGTCACGACATTGGCCAACAGAACGAGACCGAACGCTACACGCAGCATGAGTGCTCCAGTTTACACTGCCCGGCCGCCAGCCGTTGGGTTGCCAACACCGAGACGGGCCAGCGCTTCCATCACTCGCCGGGTTGCCTCTTCAGTAGTATCGCCGACTGCCGCCAAATGTCCCATCTTCCGCGCCGGTCGCGCCTCTTTTTTTCCATACAAGTGCAGGCGTGTACCAGGAACGGCCAGCGCCGCCGCGAAATCGGGAGGGGCCGACCCATGCCAGGCGTTGCCGAGAATGTTCGCGATCGCGGCGGGTGTCACGATGGCCGTGTCGCCGAGCGGTAGGTCGCACACGGCGCGCACGAGTTGCTCGAACTGGCTCGTGACGCACGCCTCGATCGTGTGATGAAAGCTGTTGTGCGGCCGCGGAGCCAACTCGTTCACCAGCAGCCGGCCGTCCGCGGCGAGGAACATCTCGACGGCGAGCAGACCCACGACGCCGATCCCCTCGGCCAGCCAGGTGGCGAGCTCCGTCGCTCGTTCGGCCATCCCCGGATCCAAGCGGGCGGGGATCGCCGACCACGCGAGCTGCCCGGCCTCATGAACGTTGAGCGCCGGCGGATACACGGCTGTCTCGCCGTGAGGTCTGCGGGCCACCATCACCGAGATCTCGGCGGCCAGGTCCACCGCCTGCTCGACGACGCAGCGGGTTGCCCTGAGGGCTGCCCATGCCTCGGCGCACTCGTCGGGAGTCGTCACCCGAACCTGCCCACGCCCATCGTAGCCGCCGGTGGCAGCTTTCACATAGGACACGCCGAACCGCTCGACAGCCTGCCGGCACTCGGCGACCGATGACACGGTGGCATAGGCGCCGACGGGTGCCCCTTGGCTGACGAGCCACTCTTTCTGCCGCGCCCGATCGCCGACGACCTCCAGGACTTTGGACCCGGGCCGCACGGGCGCGAACTCACTCGCGGCCACGAGGCCGGCCGGCGCGATCCGCTCGATTTCGAGGGTGACAACGTCGGCCATTTCGGCCAGCCGCGTGGCAGCTGCCACGTCGTCGAACCTCGCCGTGATGCACTGGCTCGCCAGCGGACCCGCTGGTGGGTGCGGGTCGGGGTCCAACACGACGATGTCATATCCCATCGCGCGGGCGGCGAGCGCGGTCATGCGCCCGAGTTGCCCGCCGCCGAGCAACCCGATCGTCGCACCTGGGAGTATTGGGGTCACGTCTTCGAGGGCGGCGGCAGAGTCTGCGCGAGCACCTCGTCCCGTCGCTCGGCGCGCCAAGCGCGGATTCGCTCTCTGACCTCGGGTCGCGCGATCCCAACAATGAGAGCCGCGAGGATGCCGGCATTTGCGGCCCCGGCGGCGCCGATCGCCAGGGTACCGACGGGCACGCCCTTGGGCATCTGGACGATGGACAGCAGGGCGTCCATGCCGTTGAGTGCCGTGGCGGGCACCGGAACGCCAAGGACGGGTACGAGGGTTTTCGCCGCCAGCATGCCGGGCAAATGAGCAGCGCCGCCGGCCCCAGCGATAATCGCCTGCAGGCCGCGGGCTTCCGCCTGTTCGGCGTACTGGAAGAGCCAGTCAGGCGTGCGGTGTGCCGAGACGACGCGTTCTTCGAAGGGGACCCCGAATGTTCTCAGCATCTCGCACGCCGGCGCCAAGTGTGCGTAGTCGCTTTGGCTGCCCATCACGACGCCGACCACGGGATCTAAAACGTCAGGAATGGGATTCATTCGGTGTAAGGAACCAATAGACGGCGGAAGACGTAATAGGCTATAACACTATGCAAATCATGCAGCAATTGGGTCTCTCGGTGGGGCTCAGCGCGGCGGGCGGAATGGCGATCCGGCAAGCGATGGCCATGGCCGGCATCCCGGCTGAGTCCGGTGGTCTTCGGATCACGGCGCAGCCACATGAGCACGGGTGCAAGTACCTGTTCTCGATCGAACAAGATGCGCGTGAGACGGATTACATTGTTAGGCAGCACGGAATAAAAATGTACGTCGATCCATTCTCGGCTGAGCACGTTAATGGGAGTGAGATCGACTTCGCGGAGACCGAAGAGGGCGCTCGATTCACGTTGACGCCTCCAGATCGGTCGAAGCATTGGAAGGCGCCGCTCGTGGCGTAACCGCTGGCGCGGGTCAGCGGTTGATGCGACGGGCGGACCCGGAAAGGGGTTCGCCCGCTTCGTTTCTTTGGGGGATAAAGGTAAAATGGCGGTTCAGAAAAAGGGCGCTCGCCGGGCACGGCGCGCACCGGTAGCGATAGAGGCAGACCAGGGGCACGAGCTGCTCGATCTGTATATCGCGGAGCTGTCGCGCACGCCGGTGATGAACGCCGAGGCGCAGAAAGAGCTCGCGCGAAAGATGCGGAATACGAAGCTCTCGCAGCCCGAGAAGAACCAGGCGCGCGCGGAGTTGATCAGCGCGAACTTGCGGTTCGCGTTCTCGGTCGCCAAGCAGTACCAGAATCGCGGGCTGTCGCTCGAGGATCTGGTCGGCGAGGCGAACGCGGGATTGTGTCGCGCCGCGGACAAGTACGATCCGGACGTTGGCGTGAACTTCATCTCGTACGCCGTGTGGTGGATCAAGCAGGCCTTGCACGCGTCGATCACGACCAAGGGTCGTTCCGTGCGGTTGCCACTCGGCCGCGCCGGCGACCTCTCGCGTGTCGTCAAGGCCCAGGCAGCGTTGCGCGCGGCGCTCGGCCGCGAGCCGACGCATAATGAGATCGGCCGGGCGTGCAATTTGAGCCCGGAGATCGCCGAGAGCTTGGTGGCACTCGTGCAGCCCGAGCGGTCGCTGGATGAGCCGCTCGAGTCGGGTACCAACTCGCGCGCGGGCGGCAGCCGTACGCTCGCCAGTGTCATCGGCAACGATGACGATGAAGAGGGTCGTTTGCCAGGTCGGCTGGAAGACGAAGACCGTTGGAATGCTTTGCGTTTGGCGTTGGAGCCGTTGCCGGCTCGCGATCGCCAGGTGCTCGTGCTCTACTACGGTCTCGAGGGCAAGGAGCCGATGACGCTCGAGCAGATTGGTTCGATGCTCGGAGTCACGCGCGAGCGTGTGCGTCAGTTGCGCGATCGCGCGATCGCGGCGCTGCGTTCGGGTCAGGCGACAGAAGTCCTGCGCGACTGGGCAGCGTAAGAGCCCCCTTGGGGGTTTGGGGGATGAGAGTATTTCCCCCAAACCCCTAGGGGCTACTCCGTGAGCCCATGATCCTGAATGCGATCGACGGTGTTCTTGCTGTCGATGTCGGGTTCCGCGTTCGGATCTTCCTCATCCCGCGTCTGCTCTTCCTCGTTCGCCGCGAACGACGCGCCAGCGAAATCCCGTCCATGCAGGTGGATGACTTTCGGCTCCTCGGGTTCGTCGTCGTGCTCACTCATGTTGTCTCCTCATGGCGTGTCGAGGTAACGTAACTCCAGACACTCGATGGTTCTCCCATCGGGATCGCACGCATACAGCGCTCTGACTCCATCCCAGGCTGATCCAGGCTCGACAATCGTCACGGCCTCGGAGATCTGGCCGGCGCCCAAGCTGACGAGTCGCTCCCGGGCCGCGTCGGCGCTGTCGACGACGAATCCCAAATGAGTATGGCCGGGCTGGTGTCGCTGTTGCGCGAGACGCCCCGTGACCGGGTGGACGTACTGGATGAGCTCGAGTAGTCCGCCGCCAGGTACTTCCAGATCAGCCGTCACAATGCTGGCGCCGGCAACGCCCGTCACCGTCTCGATCTCGTCACCACTATTCTGCGACCGTTCGCGCACACGGCACCCGAGCAATGCCGAGTAGAACGCGATCGATGCGTCGAGATCCGAGACTGTGAGGCCGACGTGATGCAGGCCAGTCATAGCTCGACCTCCGGCGCGTCCGGTGTATCGCGCCCGAGGACCTCATCGAGCGTCTCGTGCCGCTTGACGAGGCGGGCCCGGTTGCCGCTGACCATGACGGTCCCCGGCCGCGCAAGCGCATTGAAATTGGTCGCGGCCGCATCCTGATACGCCCCCGTATCCAGAAACGCGATGAGGTCGCCCGCCGTGACCTTGGGCGCCGGCACATCGCGCGCGAGAACATCGAACCCGCACGAGATGCCGACGATGTGAGCTGTCCCCGCCGGTTGCTCGTCGACGCGCGACGCGAACACGGGACGAAAGTGTGCGTGCTCGATCATGAGGTCCGGCAAGAACATCTCCGTCGTGTCGACCTCGATCCAGGTGGCCGGGGTCGGTCGCATCTGCGTTTTGATGTGCCGCACGCGTGTGAGATGCACGCCGGCGTCCGCGAACAGGCTGCGTCCGGGCTCGAGCTGCAGGACGATGCCGTCGGGCTCGACTCCACCCGCCCGGAGCGATGCACACAACGATGTGCCGACGCACTCGGCATACTTCTCGATCGACGCGGCTGGCCGCCGCTCTGGGTCCGTCGGATCTCGCGGGGCGGGGAATCCGCCGCCGATGTCGAGCTCGCGCGGCCGCCACGGCGCCCACGCGCGGCAGAGCGCCGCTACCGCTGCCCCGAACCCCGCCGCCATCTTCGCCCAGACCGCCGGATCCGCACTATGTCGTCCCAGGTGCGTCATGAGCCCGCTCAGCTCCAGGTTCTTCTCGGAGAGCACTCGCAATCCAATCGCTCGTGCTGCACTCGGCTCGATCCCGGGTTTGTAGAGCTGCGCCGCATCCCGAATCGCCATGTCCGGGAAGAAGTCCGATCTCTCCGTCAGCGACTCGTGATCCGGTCGCACGCGCAGTCGAAGATGCGCTCGCAGTTGCATCGCGAGCAGCGCATCGAGCTCGGCCTCGCTGTCGAGCGTAATGGCGGCCCCAGTCTGCGCCGCTTCTCTCAGCAGCCCCGCATTTTTTGCTGATCCATTGACGGAGATCCGCTCGGCGGGCACGCCGGCCCGAAGCGCCGCGCGCAATTCGTGTTCGCCGAACACGTCGCACCCGACGTCTTCCTCATTGAGCACGCGGCGAACCGCCAGTACGTAGTTCGCTTTCAGCGACGGCAGCAGCTCGACCCGGCCTCCGGGCCAATGCTGCGCGAACGCCTGACGTATCGCCCGGCAGTTCGCGCGCAGCTGTGCCTCTGACATGACATAGATGGGCGTCCCGAACCGCTCGGCGATCCGAACGGTGTCGCACCCTTCGACCCACAGCCGCCCGTCAACGTGGCGCAGCAACCGCCGCTCTCTCGCACGAGAGGTGCACGACCCCGTAGCACAGCGCCGCCAATGTCGCCGCGCTGCCCGACAGCACCAGCACCGCCGGATATCCTAACCCGATGTCCAAGAGCTTCCCGGCGGCCGCGGGCCCGATCGCCAGCGCGATGCCTTGTGCGCCCGGCACGAGCGCCGCCCCACGGCCGCTCGGATCCACGAACGCGAGCGTGCCAAGCTGAAAGATGTCGATAAAATTCCACGCGACCTGCAGGACGAGGAGCGTGACGACATACATGACGGCATGCGGCGACACGCTGTGGGCGAGCAACGTCAACGAAAAGATCGCGAGCGCTGCCAACAGGGGTCGCGACTGTCCCATGCTCCGGCTGATCCGAAACGCCGCGACACAACCGAGGCTCGACAGCAGGACACTGGCCGTCAACAGATGATGTACCGTATCGGGCGCGAGTCCGAACGTGATGCCCATGCGCTCAGCGTAGGCCCAGTAGCTGCCGATCGCGACATACACAAAGGCCACCGCCGCCAGACAAAGCGCCGGCAACACCACGCCGCCATTGATCTCCGTCCGCTCGACGCTCGGCATCTCCGGCCGGCGTGCGCCGAGCGCCGGCACCATGGCCAACGTCGCGGCCAGCACGACCGCGATCGAGACGAAGAGTCCCGCGGGTCCCCACCGCGCATCGATGGCCGGAAACGCGGCCAGCACGATGGCGTTTGCGACGACCTGCGCGAAGATCAGTATCGAGAACCCTCGCGCCGTATCCGTCTGGTAGCAGAGCAGCGCCAATGACGACGAATAGATGGCCCCTGATGCCAGCCCGGCCCCAAACCGAAGCACGCACAGTGGCCCGAGCGCATGGAACCACAGGCACAGCGTATTGAACACAACGCCGAGCACGACCGCGCCAGCCGTATATCGCCGCCAGTTTACGCGATTGGCCCACGCCAACGTCGTGATGGCGCCAACACACAGACCAGCAAGATCTATCGATGTGATGTAGCCCGCGTACGCGTCGCTATATCCCCAGTGATCGTGGAGCGCGCCGACGATAATCGGCATACCGAGGATCTGGATGACGCCGCCGAGGCCCAGCGCGATCTGCGCCCAGAACACCCGGCGAGGCTCAGTGGTCATCGTGCATCAGTATAGCCGAGGTGATGGACGGGTGATACGCCGCACTAGCTCGTGTGCCCGGTTCCGGGACGCCGCCGGCCGCGGGCGAACACGCGTCCGGGGCGTCCCACGCGCAAGACGCGGTTGATCAACGCGTTACCTGGCGAGCGCGATTGGCCCCGTTCTGGCAAGAGCGCTCACCATGCTACTCGATGACATCGCGCAAGACATCCGGCATGCGCTCCGCGCGCTCAGGCAGCGTCCGGGATTCGCGGCCGTGGCGCTGCTCATTCTGGCGCTCGGCATCAGCGCGGCCACCGTCATGTTCACGATCGTCGACGGCGTCCTGTTGCGACGCCTGCCGTTCCCGGCGCCGGACCGCCTCGTGGCGCTCCGAACGTCGACACAGGACGTGGGCGAGGTGTGGGGCTACTCGTATCCCGACATCCAAGACCTGATTCGCACGAGTCGCACGCTCAATGTGGCTGCGTGGACGTACGGTGGTGGTACGATCACCGGCAACGGACCGGCCGAATACGTATCGGGTCGCAAGCTGTCGGCAAACCTCCTTCCGGTCCTTGGGCTCCAGCCCGAGCAGGGGCGCGCATTCCGCACCGATGAGGATCGGCCCGGCGGAACGCCTGTCGCCATGATCAGCGATGCACTCTGGCGCCGGCATTTTGGTGGGAGTCCTTCGGCAATCGGCGGTCCCCTCAGCTACGACGGCATCACCTACGTCGTGATCGGCGTGCTGCCCGCGGCATTCGAGCTCACGGGGCCAGCCAACGTCTTCACGGCGCTCGGCCAGAGCACCGATCCGCGCCTGCACACGCGCGGCGCTCGCTTTATCCGTGTACTCGCCCGACTGCGACCGGGTGCCACGCTGGCCCAGGCGCGCGCCGAGGTGGCGCTCACCGGCCGGCAGTTGGCGGCGCAGTACCCCGCGACGAACGCGGGGGCCGGTATGGTTGCGCATCCGTTGCGCGACGAGGTCGTGGGACAGATTGGCTCGACGCTATGGCTGCTGCTCGCCGCGGTGTCGCTCGTCCTGCTCATCGCGTGCGTGAACATCGCCAGTCTGCTCTTGGCGCGCGCCGTCGCCCGCGATCACGAGCTGGCGCTCCGCACCGCCTTGGGTGCTAATCGCGGGCGCATCGCGCGACAATGCATGACCGAAAGCGCCGTCCTCGGTGTGGCCGGTGGCGCACTGGGCGCGATCCTCGCCGCAGCTGGCGTGCGTCCATTCGTCGCGCTCTGGCCGGGCGGCCTTCCGCGGGCCGGAGAGATTCGCCTCGACTGGCGCGCGCTCGTGTTCGCCCTCGCGGTGTCGCTGGCCACGGGGATCCTGGCGGGGCTGGCGCCCGCTCTCCGCGCCAGCGTCCGCGATCTCGGGCGTACGCTGCGCGCATCGGGACGCGGGACGACGGCCAACACGCGGCGGATGCACGGGGCGTTCGTCGTGGCCGAATTGGCGCTGGCGATCGTGTTGCTGGTGTCGGCCGGCATGCTCGGCCGAACATTGATCACGCAATCGACGCGCGATCCCGGGATCGACCCGCACCACGTGCTGGTCGCGCGATTCGCGCTCGCGCCGAGCGCGCTGGGCGATCCGCAACAGATTCGCGCCGCGTGGCGCCAGGTCGTTGAGCGGGCGCGGGCCGTGCCCGGTATTCGCGGCGTCGCGCTCGCGGACATCATTCCCATGCGGGAAGGCGAGAACACCATGTCGTATTGGACGACGCCGACGGCCCCGCCACCGGACCAGGAGCCGGACGCACTCGCGTCGAGTGCGACGCCGGACTATCGGGCGGTCATGGGCATCCCGCTGCTCAAGGGCCGGTTCTTCACGGACGCCGATAGCCTCGGCACCGAACCGGTGGTCGTCATCGATGCCAATCTCGCGCGCCATGCCTTTGGCGAGACAGATCCCGTGGGTCAGCGCCTCTGGCTGCCCGGCCTCGGCCCCAACCCCTCGCGCATCGTCGGCGTCGTCGGGCACGTGCGCCACTGGGGCATGGCCAACGACGATGTGTCGCGCGTGCACGATCAGGTCTACTATCCGTTCGCCCAGGTCCCGGAGTCGCTCATGCATCTCTACTCCACGTTCCTGTCGATCGCCGTGCGCACGACAACCGCACCGGCCGACGCCATCCGTCCGCTGCAGTCGGCGCTCGGGGGTGTCGGGTCCGATCAGGCGATGTACGACATCCAGACGATGGATGACGCGGTGCGCGCCTCGCTCGATGTACAGCGTTTCCTGTTACTGTTGTTCGGCATCTTTGCCGGCGTGGCGATGCTGCTCGCCTGCGTCGGGATCTACGGCGTCCTCTCCTACCTCACAACCCAACGCGTCCCGGAGATCGGCGTGCGCCTCGCGCTCGGCGCCACCGCCGGCGATGTGGTCCGCTTCATTCTTCAGGACAGCATCCGCCTGATATCTCTCGGCACCGCACTAGGCCTCGCCGCGGCGCTCCTCGCGGGTCGCGTCCTACTCAAGGTGATCGTCGGCATGCAACCAACGGAGCCGGCAACGGTGGCCTCGATGGTTGCACTGCTCGTCGTCGCCGCACTGGCCGCGAGCTTCTTACCCGCGCGGTGGGCGAGCCGCATCGATCCGGTCAGAGCGTTACGGCAGAACTAGGATGCTCCCGACTGTCGAAGCGTAAGTGGACCCACTCGCGCGCCACTGGAGTGTCTACGAAGCGTCCCTGCATGTAATCACGCACCGCGCGACGCCAGAACGACAGTCCAGGTGTATTGGTGACGAGCACGCGAATCAACCACTCGCCCGCATGTTGGTTCCAGAGATGCGTGGCGAACGTGCTCCCGATGCCTTGATGCCGGAAGCGCCGTAGCACAAAAAAATCCTTCATGTCACGCCCATCAGAGCGTCCGAGCCACCGCTCCGACGGGCCAACCACGGCGAAACCCGCCAGGGACCCGCCGACTCTCGCGAGGTAGATGGCGTGATCACCCTGCCAGAGCGAATTCGTGTCGAATCCGAACGCTCCGTCATCGCGCGTGTCGATGCCCAGCCACTCACTCATGTCGTGGACGTAATGTTCGTAGAGGTTTCGCAGAATCACGTCCTGGCTGCGATCGATGCGCTCAAAAGCCGTCATGTTCGCGCGGTGAAACGCCGCACGACATCGCGATAGGCGCGACCGGACATCAATCGCTTGCCGTTGTTCAGGATGAGCACGTAGTCACCCTGAAACCATGGCTGGATCTCCTTGACGCGCTTGATATTCACGATCACCGATCAATGGATCCGCACGAACTGCTCGGACGGCAGCCTTCGCTCGATCCCGTTCAGCGTTTCCCGCACGCGGTATATCTGCTCGGCCGTCTGCACGAGCACGACCTTGTCGGACACCTCGATGCAGTCGATCGTGGCCGCGTCGATCAGAATATGCCGGTCGTCGACCTTCAAGGTGATACGGTCTGGCGAACGATCTCGGGCGAGCCGGTTGAGCAGCGTCTCGAGTTGCCCCGAGAGCTCTGACGATCGCCCGCTGCGGACGCGGACGATCGCGCGTTCCATCGCCGTTCGAAACCGTCCATGGTCAAAGGGTTTGAGCAAATAGTCGACCGCGTGCACGTCGAACGCGCTCAGCGCATATCGCTCGTACGCCGTCACGAAGATGACCGCGGGCATGTTCGGCACGCCGACGGCGGTGACGACACCGAAGCCGTCGAGGCCCGGCATCTGCACGTCGAGGAGGACGATGTCGGGCCGGAGCTGTCGGATCGCGTCGACGGCCGCCTGGCCGCTCGCCGCGTCGCCGATGACCTCGACCTCGTCCATCTCGGCCAACAGGGATCGCGCCAGACGCCGGGCCGGCGCTTCGTCGTCCACGACCAACACGCGGCAGCGCGGACTCATCGCAGAAGGACTATGCGCACGCGAAAGCCTCCACCGGGAGCGTTCCCGGCGTCGAACGATTGTCGCTCCCCGTACCGCGCCTCGAGTCGCTCCCGCACGTTCTTCAAGCCACGCCCGGCTACCTGCCCGTCCTGCCCCACAGCGCCCTGTCCGTTGTCGGTAATCTCGATCCCGTGCTGGATGGCATTCTCCAGACAGGGCTGCAGGATCATATTCGGGACCCGGATCGAGCGCGCCTCGTCGTCGACCGCCCACTGGACGGTCAACCGGTCGCCAAAGCCAGCGGTCTGAATGTCGACGTAGCCACGCAGAAACCCGATCTCCTGCTCGAGCGCGACGTCCTGCTCGTCCATCCGGTCCAGCGCCGTGCGCAGCAGATCACCCAGTTGCGCCAGGACGCGGCGGGTGGTCACGACGTCTTCGGTCATGAGCGCCGATATCGTGTGCAGCGCATTGCGCTGGATAGCGGCCGATTCTTCATCACTCGCGGCTACCGGTGACTGAGCCCAGATTCGCAGGTCTTTGGTCATACTTTGCTCATACAAGAACAGAAACGACAGCGCCGCGCAAAGCACTGGCGCGGCGTAAGTCTCGGTGGGGCTAGGATGTTTGGGAAGCTCCCGAGACAGGACTCGAACCTGTGACCCGCGGATTAACAGTCCGCTGCTCTACCAACTGAGCTACTCGGGAATGGAACACGGTAACTTACTGAGCGCGTTGGGCTTCCTCAAGCTTCGAACCCATGCCCGGTAAGTGGGTCGGGGAAGCCGATTGTGGGCACTCGCAGCGAGGGGAGCGTAAGCGTGTGTGAGGCGGCTCCCAAGTCCGATATCGGGTCGTTCGCGGGCGGAATGCAATACGGGAGGTCAAACAGGGTGCAGTGAAGCTTTCGTCTTGCGCATTGATCGAACGCCTCTTAGAGCTATGCTCGCGCCGGATCGGGTCCGCCCTTCTTGCCACTCTCCCGGGATTCAGGGTGCACCCCAAGAAGATCGAAAAGGGAATCTTTCGCTGTCGCGGCGACGCGGGCATCGTGGATGATCTCCACGCCTGCGTCTTTCACGCTCACCAACAGCTGTCGTTTCGCCGCAAGATCTCGTCTTGCTTCCTTTAGCGCGTGATATCCGAGCCACGAGCTCACGACAGCAGCGACTCCACTGACAATCACCGCTATCAAACCGACGTATGATTCCACGCTACACCTCCGAAAGCCCGACGCCCCATACGCCGGTGACGATTGAGAAAACTAACATCACGAGCGAACCGTACGCGATCACGCGTATGCCGCTCTGGGCGTCAGCAAGGGCCTGACCCGTCAAAGGTCGAACGGATGCGATTGCTGCGTGGGCAATTGATCCGTACCACACCGCAGCGACTACAACGACCAGCAGATTCAATCCGATAACGATGATTTTCGTCCGAGGCCAAGTCCCGCCGCGTAGGCCGGGTGTAAGTTCTCCCACAGAGCTCATCGAAATTCCCATTGCTATCAGAAGAGAATCACCGTTGCCAAATACACGCGCCAGCTGCAACGCCTGGAGACCCGGCGGGTGTCCCCAAGTTATTAGGACAACCGCACGCACGATCAAAGGCACCGCAGCGAAAACGACGCTAAAGAAGAGCCATCGGGTGATCTTGTCTGTGACTATTTGAGACACCTAAGTACTCGATCGGTCGAGGACGATCTGAGCGAGACTCGGCGACTCACAGGTCTCGTTTGCGTGGCAGGTTGCGCACGCGGAGCAGAGTAAGATGTGCTCGTGGACGAGTGCACCATCATCGCCACGCGCGATCACTGGTGCGTTTCGCGAAGAAAGCGCACATGCGTCTGGCTCGTACCACTGGACCCCTTGACGACGATCCAGCGCGTCGGAGTGCCGGTGCCGCCCACCATGATGCTTCGAACGTCTTGGTCGACGAACTCCGGCTGTCGATGTGGCCGACGTGGAAATTCCGTGGGCGAACACGACGAGCAAGGGTGACTTCTCGCATCCACCGTGAGAGATCGCACGTCCGCTATCTGGGCCTAAGCGACTCGAACGGTTCTTGCTCGCTCTAGGCATGGACATTCGCATCCAGATCGCCCCCCGGACTGGAGCGAACAGGCGCGGCGCTCTTACTGTCCACGATCTCGGGTGGCGATGCGCGCCTCGCATCGAGCGTCGGGCAACTGCACCGTGACCGGATGGCCCGTATCAGCGGATCAACTTAGCATTTAGGTGCTCCTAAGCACGGTCGCGAAGTCAGTTTTTCAAGTCCGGAGCGATAAGTGCACTTCCTTGTCTTTCTGGCGCATCCGAAACCATCGAGTGATGGTTACGGATCAGTCGACGGTGCCTACGTCAGCTGCTGGGTGAATGAGCCGGTAGCGTCTGCCGCGGAACTGGTCGCACGCCAGTTCATCGACGCCGCCGGCTGGGACATTGAAGAGCTGGAAGAAGCGCATCCAATATCAGAGAATCACTACTCTGCAAGCGACCCGGGCCGCGAGAAAGCCGATCAGGCCCGGATCGACGGTATTGTCGTCACATTCGTCGTGTGGGATATCGGTGCGCCAGACGCATAGCTGAGGAGTTCCACGGCTGTCGCCTGCCTTCGCGCCTCGCGCCGATGCTCCTAGTAGTATCACGATTCGTTGCAGCCCGGGCCCGCTTCGTCGCGCGCAGCGCAGTCCCGAGAGGTAAGGGAACGCCAGCCGGGCGCACGGCTGAATCCCTCGTACAACAGCGCTTCGGCGACGACGCGGGTAAGGAGAACTGGAGAGGCGCCTCGAAGCCGGGCCCTCATTGGGTCTCACCGGTCACGCCGATAATAATTGCGCGGCGATCCATCATATCGACCGGATTCGAGACAACATTTCTTGAAACCGGCGACCAGACCCACACGGACACAGATCGTTGCGTCCGAGCTTCTCGAGCAGCTCCTTAGTGCCGCCGACAACCCGATCGCCGCGCCTCACGCGTGATTCGCTCAGGGAACCCCCGGCGCCGTTTCGACGTCTGCTCAAAAGGAGGTTAGGTCGTCCCAGTCCTTCGGCGTGTGCTGTGCCATAGCATCCTCCGTTCAGTGAACGTCCAATCTACCAGACTGCCCCCGGTTACCGGTTCCTCAAGTTTCTCGGCTCTTCGCCAGTGTCCGAAATGCGGCGCGGATGATCTCGTCGGGCACGAGGTCGGGCGTCAGCAGTCTCTGGAGCACGAGGCCTTCGATCAGCGCGTGTATGATCGGGATCAGCTTTTCGGCGGGATTGGAAGCTCGCCCTTCCGGGTCACGCTCCGCAGCCACTGAGCGCCGCTGGCGTAACTCTGCGCGGTCAGCTCGCGCACTTGTGGGAGCGTCTCCCGGTGCGCCACGGTGTAGGCCAAGCCGGAGAGACGACCCACCGCCGCAACTTCGCGATCCGGAATTGCCGCGAAGTCCTCACGTTCCGCGAGGAAGCGCGCGCGACTTGGGGGCCGGTTCGACCCGCGCGCATTTCACGATGCGGCGCTCGCGGAGCGCCTTTTCGCTCGACGTGTTGGACGGCGAGATGCACGGGTGGTTGGACGCCCAGTGAGAAGGTTTTACGCTCGAGGACGTTGAGCAGGGAGAGGCCGTCCCTTCCTAACTCGCTCCGAGGCCACGCTGTGTCGATCCTGCATCGCTCATTACTCGCAGTGCCTTTCGCAGCAGTGTTGCTCTCGTGCAACAGCACCTCTTCCACCGCTCCCAAAAAGACCACAACGGGGCTGTCCGGCACGTACGCCGGCGCATTCGGCAGCACGAAGGTGTCCGGCTCTTTCGTGGCAAAGTTCGGATCGGCGCTTTCGGGCGCCGCCGTCGCGGGCGCGCCGCGCATCCGAGAACAGGGGAGCGGCGGCAATGACGGCTCGATCACGATCACCCTGTTGAACGGCACGACGGTGACGCTGACCGGATCGAACGACTCGACGTTCACGCTGACCGACAGCAACGGCGACAGCTGCACGGGGACGGCGGCCAGCGTCCTCAACGCGACGTGCACCCTCGGCGCATATCCGGGGGTTACTCTGACGCTCTCTGGCGTGCTCCAGGCAACCGCCGGCGCGTTGACGACGTATTGTGGCATCGACACCGGTCTCCTGAGCCGCAGCATGGCCGGCTCGATGCTGCTCGGCATCGCTGGCTCGCAAGCCTTCATCGTCAACATCGCCGCCGGCTCCAACGCAACGACCTTCTATAGTGGCTCGGCGTCCGCCGGCACCCTGTCGTTAACGTCGTCCGGCTCGGGCAGCACGAACTCGATTCAGGGAACGTATACGTCCACCACCGCGACCGGGACGATCGCCGGCAGTGGCACGGTCGGGGTGGTCGGCGCGTGGGGTGCCGCATCGCCGTGCACGCTCGTCCAGGCCACGCTGTCGCCCACGACCTTGGCCTTTTCCGCGGTCGCTTCCGGTACGGCGCCGGCGCAGCAGATCGTGGTCATGACGCCGAGTACGGTGGGGCCCGTGAGCGCCGCGATTCCGTCGTCGGCGTCGTGGCTGACGGCAACGACATCGGGTGACTCGGTCTCGTTCGCCGTTTCGACGAACGTGTCGGCGGGGTCCTACAACGCGACGGTACCTATCTACGGGCAGTTCGCCAAGGGCGGGTCGCTCACCGTGTCGGTGTCGTACACGGTCACCTCGCAATCGACGAACAGCTTCGCCGGACTCTTCCTCGCGTCCAGCGACGGGCAGCTCCTGGGGTACGCGACGAGCCAACTGGGGACATCGAATGCCACGCCCACCATCAGCGTCGGCAGCGGCGCGGTGAGCGGCGCGGGCTATCTGGCGGTCGATGCCGCCGGCGATCTCTGGGTGTCGAGTGGCTTCCGGCACGACATCTACGAGATTCCGACCTCGCAGTTCTTATCCAAAAACCTGACCTGGTCCTACTCGTGCGAGCTGCCGACGCCGGTCGGAGGCGGCAATGTGCCGGAGCCGGCCGGAATCGCCGTCGACACGAGTGGGACTGTCTGGGTCGCCGATAGCGCGAACGCGGGCTGGTTCTACGGGTACTCGACATCCAATGTCACCAGTAATTGCGCGCTCAATCCGACGCAGCCGTCGGGCGCCAGTCACCCGAGCAACCAGTACCACCTCACGAGCATCAACAACTCCCAGGTCCCCGTCACCGCCGCTGTATTGACCGGCATGGCGTTCGACCCGCGCGGCAATCTGTGGATCGCGGATCAAGCGCAGGGCTTCGTCTACAAGATGCTCCAGGGCCAGATCACGGGATCGAATCTCGAGCTGGCCGCCGATGCGGCCTTCAACGTGATCTCGGAGGAAGGCGATCAGTCCCCCCACGCGCTGGCGTTCGATGCGCAAGGCAACCTGTGGGTGGCGTACCTGGGGCACGGCACGATCGCCGAATTCGCCGCGTCGCAACTCGGCAACGCCGGCACGACCGGCGCGAACTATCCCATCCCGCAGAACATTTTGACGGTCACCAACGTGACCGACTCGGTGACGTCGATCGCGTTCGACGGGTCGGGCAACCTGTGGTTGGTGGAATCAGCGAACCGCAACGCCAACACCGGCCTGGCATTCGTGCCCGCGAGCCAGTTGTCGGCCCAGAACGCCGTGTTGTCACCGACGGTGACGTTCGCGGAGAATGGCGCGGGACCGCAATTGCCCACGGCGATCGCGTTCTCGCCGGCGCCGGCCGGGCTGTCGCTGGGCCAGCGGGTCCGCCGCCGGCGTCCGTAAAGCCAACGCCACGGTAGTTAAGAGGCAGACTGGCGAGTCTAACTTGCCAGTCTGCCTCTTATCGTCGCGCCGGTGCTCACAGTACTATGGCGATCCGTTGCGGCTTGGCGTTCCTCAAGCTTCGGGCTCAGATCCGCATCCCGTGGAGCGCTCGCGACGCCATGACGAGGTGCGCCGTATCAGTCTGGATGCTCGTGACATCGAACCCGGCGATGATAGTACCGAGTTGGCAGTTCGAGACAGCCAACATATCGGTGCCGCTTTCGGGATGGCATTTGCCGCTTAACACGGTCAGTGATGCGGTGACGGTGCCACCGCCACCGACCGACCCCTGCGCGGTATCGGGTGCGTACTCGACATAAGTGAAGGTCTGGATGCCGCTGAATTGCTCGTCGATTCGCATGACGGATCCCGGGTTGCTGCCGCCAGTCCACGCCGCTATGTGGATGGTCGAGTCGACGCCCAACCCAGGAGCATTTTCGTCCCAGGCGACCGCCTGAAAAGTCGTGGCCGTTCCGTTCACGGATATTTGCACGGTCGTCGGCGCGACGCCCCACGATAATGCAGCAATGGCGATCGTGAGGGCGTTATACCACGCGTTATCCGCGCGCGGATGTTGGGTCAACACACTGTCGAAATGTTCGGCCAGTGATTGAGGCAATGGACCCGTCGGCATGTCGCTGCCGCACGCACTGGCGGCGACTGCGCAACACACGAGAGCCGAGATCGTACGCACTTTGGGAGCGTGGCTCATACGGGTATTCCTCCGTTGGTGACGAAGCCCCGAAACGCGCGGGTCCAATATGGCAGCCGCGTGAGTCAATGCTGCGCTTGGGCCTCCTCGAGCCGCTCCACGGGCATGGCGGTCGGCACGTGCCGCGCCACGTCGATGTTCCCCTGGTCGACCACGACATAGCCATCTCTGACCACGAGCCACACCTTCGCGAGATCGCCCAGCGAGACCTCCGGGCGACCGTCAATAACGGTTACGTCGGCGAGCTTCCCAGGCTCCAAGGTGCCAAGTCGGTCGCCCATGTCGAGCATCTGGGCGTTCGTCCGCGTCGCGATCTGGAGCACCTCGGGAACCGTGTAGCCGAGGCGGACAAATTGCTGCAGCTCGTTGATGTAGGGCCCAGGCAGATAACGAAACCAATCGCGCACGAGGTCGGTGCCGACGCCGAGCGTGATGCCCGCATCCTTCATCTTCTTCACCAACGCGAAATTGAGCGACTTGGAGAAGAAGAATCGGCGCGATGTCGTGCCGTAGTACGCGCCCGCGGAATTGAAGATGATGATGTAGGGCGTCAAGGTGGGATCCGACTCGGTGCCGTGCTGCTTCATGAGCGCGATCGTCTCATCGGATCTCGGCAGCGGATGCTCGATCATGTCGATGCCCGCTTCGACCGCCCACTTCGTGTAGAACGTCTCGCAATCGCACGTCACCTTGAGGCCGAGCGCGTGCGCTTCCTGGATCGCCGCGGAAACCTCGGCCGGCGTGAAGTGGCTGGCGATCTTGATGAGGTCAGCGCCCGCGGTGAACTGCTCGCGCACCGCCTCGCGCCAATCATCGGCCCCCGACGCGACGCGGACCATGCCCCCGGCGGTGCTGTTGTATGGCCCGCCATCGTCGCCGTGACCCCCCTTGCTCGTGATCAGCTGGCCGGCCGCGAATACCCGCGGTCCGATGACACGGTTCTGCTTGACCCAGGCCTGGAGACGAAACGGCACGTCGCCCTCGGATCCAACGTCGCGCACGCTCGTGATGCCGCTTTCGATGTAGTAACGGAGACGCTCGACCCCGCGCAGCGCGGCGTCCGCACGGCTCCCGGCGACCGACCCCGGCGTGTCGTCATCGGGATACGTCGAATGCGTGTGCAGGTCGATGAGACCCGGCATGACAGTCTTGCCGGCGACATCGATCACGCGCGCGTCGGAAGGCCAGTTGGTCGCCGATGGCGCCAGGATCCGGTCGATGTGGTTGCGCGTGATGACCAGCGTCCCCTCGCGCACGGGCGCGCCGGTCGCGTCGAAAATGCGGCCGCCGCGCAGCACGAGCGTTCCAGGCGGCCCGTTGACGCCAGGCGGCTCCGGAACCCGCCGAGGATCGTCGGAGACGCTCTGGGTCGGCGACAGGAATCGCCGTCGCTCAGTCCGGCCGACGACGGTGTCGCGCCCACTCTCCTGGCCCCTCGCCGCCACCGGCGTCGCGAGTGGGAGCACCATCGAGACAACCATCAAGCAGAAACTCGGACGGCATATCACGTCGCCACGCTCCGCGTTAGATCATAGGCCGAATCACCGGGCCAAGATAACGCCGACGGGCGACCGTCCGCATGCAAAACGGCTGGCTTCCCCCGTGCGAAGCCAGCCGTGTTGGCGCGCGGTTACGCGAATGCTTCTTAGTTCACCGTGATGACAAGGGTGCCCTCGCCAACGTCTCCACAGCCCCCCGCATAGACCGAGATACTTCCGGCACTGGAATAGAAGATGCCTCCCGATGTCTGACCGGGATCAACGGTCGTCAGCGGAACAGGGGCAACACCGTTGTTAAATCCCTCGAACTGATACACGGTCAGCGCCGTCGAGGTGTTGTTCGTCCACTCGATCAGCTGGTTTTCGTGGGCCGACGCCGGGTTCGGCGAAAACGTGGGACAACCAGCGGATGCATTGCTCGGTCCTATCGCGATCTGTAGCGCGTCGTACGCGCAACCCGATGAGAGCGCGTGCTGTCCCGCCGGACATTGCGCGGCGGTGGGGCTATCGCTGCTCGAGCAACCTTGCAACACGAGGCCGATGAGCGCGAACGTGACTGCTGCGAGGGTACGCATATGCATCCGGGGTTGGCAGTGTGTTAAGTCATGGTTAGTCAGATAAGGGACGCCGCGAGAAACCAGTTTGTAACCGGTTCATGTCGCGTTAAGGTTGCGGTCCATCATTGGGGTAGGGAAAGTAGAGTTCGTTCCCGTCCAGATCATGGACAACCATGAGGCGGTATCCCCACTCCCCGTCCTGCACCTCGACCCCCTTGTGTTCCAACTCGGCGCGCAGCGCGTGCAGGACATCGGCATCGAGCGAGATAAAAATGAGGGCGCTGCCCACTTTTTTTGGCCACTGCGAAGACAGAATGAGCGCGCAGCTGTGGCGATCGACCTGCGCGACGAGCGGCTTGCCCCCGTCATCGTAGCTCCAAGCGCGCGTGAACCCCAGTTGATTGACGTAGAAATCGACTGACCGGGCAACGTCAGTGACGAACAGGACCGGACGGGCAAACCATTCGCTCATGCGAGCGACGCTAGTCGAAGACTCGAAGCCAAGCAAGCCGGATCCAGGGAGCGGCGCATGGGCTGCCGCGAACGGTCGCTCTCAGCTCGGCCGTCGACGCCGCGCGCGGCGGAGTTTTCGGAGCGCGACGCGGAGGCCCGCGAGACCGTCGAGTTGCACCGCGCCGATGGCGGTCAGGACCGCCGAGTAGGTGGGCGCCGCGGCGCCGCCGACGAGGAGAGCCGCGCGCTTTGGGAGCGCCGCGCGCAGGCGCCGAAGCTCGTCGCCGACGGTCGGGTCGCCCATGGGGTACACGACACTCAGCGCTACCGCCCGCGCCCGTGTCCGCACCGCGCACTCGGCAATGTCCTCGGCCGTCAAATCGGGGCCCAGGTATGTGACCCGCCAGCCCTCGGTCGCCGCGCTCGCGGCGACGAGGAGCGCGCCGAGCTCGTGGACCTGACCCGATGGCGTCGCAACGACCACGCTCGCCGTCGCGAGCGGCGGGCTCGCGCGCTCGACCACTCCGTCCAGCGTGCGCCGCACCATCATCGAGGCGAGATGCTCGTGTACCGGACGCAGCGTCCCCTCCCGCCAACGCGCGCCCACGTCCTCGAGCAGCGGAACGAGGAGCCCGTCGAGCAATTGAACGGCAGAGAGCGCGATCGTCGCTCGCCGCAGCGTGGCTTCGAGCGCGGTTGAGTCCAGCCGCTCGATCGCGCGCATCGCATCCGCGCGATACTCGGCCGCGGCCAACGGCGCGTCGCCGTCGCGCGGGTGCGCTCCCCGGCTGGCATGCTCGGCCTCGACGTTCGCGTCCGCCGCCGCGTCCTGTCGGACGAGCGCGGTGAGCGCTTCGGTCGGCAACTCGGCCACCAGTCCAATGCTTCGCCCGGCCAATGTGGCGCGATAGAGCAGACGAAGCCGCTCAATGTCGGTGTCGGAGTAGAGCCGGCGACCGCCCTCGGTTCGCGATGGCGTGACCACGTCATACCGCCGCTCCCACGCGCGCAGCAGATCGGGGCTGAGTCCGGTACGACGGGTGACGACCCGCATCGGATGGCGATGCTGGCCGGCGTTCACAGTCGGGGCCATGCCCGAAGGTATCGAATGCATCCACCATTGTCCAGATTCTGTCCTGGACGATAATTTGACAGTGCCCGGTCGGGCACGTAGATTCGCCACCATACGAAATCAGCGAACTCGAGGTGCAGCATGCGCGAGATCAGGTTCAGCCAGACCCACCGCACGAGCGGTGTCCGGCGACGCTTCATCATCTCACAGTTCGATGCCGCGGTCGGCGCCATGATGCCCGATCGCGAGCGCGGCGGGCCGTATCTTCCCCCGCCGTGGCCTCTCGCGTGGCGCTACATGGCGCAGATGGGCGATGGCTCCCCCTGGACCGAGTTGCGCCGGCTGGACGCAAAGGCCAATGCGCCTGACGAAGAGGTCAGAAAGAAAGCGATCCGCGATTTCAACCGCCTGGCGCGCGGCGGCGCTCAACTCTAACCGCGAATTATTCGGGGTTGGGGAGAAGGCCCATTTTGTTGGTAGATCGGCCGCATGATCGCTCGCACCTTGGGCAAGTCGAGCGTGAACCAGACCGCACCTGCGATACAACACGCCCCGGTCAGCATGACGGTGGCAGGCGCGCCGATCCGGTGCGCCAGCGCGCCGGCGAACAGGCTGCCGAACGGCGAAGCGCCGAAGAATGCCATCGTGTAGTAACTCATCACGCGGGCCCGCTTGTCCTCGGGCACCAGTGACTGGATGACCGTGTTGCTCACGGCCGCGGCCTGCATCATGCCGAAGCCGACGAGCACCATGAAGACGAGCGAAAGCCACAACGCCCGCGACAAGCCGAACAGGGTCAACGCCGCGCCGAGCGTCGCGGAAGCGATCTGCAGCATACGCGTGAGGCCGAGCACCGACTTGCGCACGGTCAACGAAAGCGCCGAGATGAGCGCGCCAACGCCCGCGTGGTCGACCAATTCCTCGTCGTCGTGGTCGCGGACCGCGAGATCGTAAACGAGAAACTCCGTCGGCATCGCGTCGTGCGTGAAATGGTCCAGCGCGTAGACCAGGTACGACGGTAGGAAATAGTGGTAGGCGGCCGGCGAGAATAACGGCAGACAGGACGGGTATGCTCGATCAGCCCATCCGGCACCCGGCGCCATCCGACGCCCGCGAACGCGCGACAGATCGCGTTGCAGTCCGGGCAATCGTGTGGCGCGATCTCGTCGCGGGGTGGACACTTGTCACCCCCGAACACGCGAAGGACGTCAGTCCGGAAGGCGCGTAGCACCGGGTCGTTGCGTGTCGTCCGCTCAGCGTCTGCCATATGCTAACGCGCCAGTGACTGCTCCATCCAACGATGCATCTCGCTGTCGAGCACGTCGAGCGGCAATGCACCCTGACCGAGTGCCGCGTCATGAAACGCCCGGAGATCGAAGCGCGCACCGAGCCGCGCGCGGGCTTCGGCGCGGAGCTTCAGGAACTCGAGCTGGCCGAGCTTGTACGCGAGCGCCTGGCCCGGCCACGCGATATAGCGATCGACCTCGGTCTGGACATTCGGCTCATCCATCGCCGTATACGTATGGAAGTAATCGACCATCTGCTGCCGCGTCCAATGCTTGTAATGGACGCCCGGGTCCACCACTAACCGAATCGCGCGCCACATCTCGTTCTCGAGCCGGCCATAATCGCTGTACGGGTCCTGATAGAACCCGACTTCTTTGCCGAGCCGCTCGGAATAAAAGGCCCAACCCTCGACGAATGCCGTGTAGCCGCCGTGCTGGCGGAACGTCGGCAAGTCAGGGAGCTCCTGAGCGAGCGACAACTGCATGTGGTGTCCGGGAACGCCTTCGTGATAGGCGATCGCCTCGACATTCAGCAGCAGTCGCTGGTCCGGGTTCGACTCGTTCACGTTGATGCGCCCAGGGCGCGAGCCATCTGGCGTACCGGATGTATAGTCGGCCGGTACCGCGTTCGCGCCGCGGAATGGATCCATCGGGATCACGGCGAGCGTCGAGCGCGGGAGGCGGCCAAAGAGCTGCGGCAGACGCTCCGTCATCTGATGCGCGTACTTGGCGTAGAGATCGAGCACCTGCTGCCCGGACGTCCCGTAGAACCGGCGGTCGCGCTTGATATGATCGTTGAAGGTCGCGAGGTCGTTATAGCCCTGGCTCTTGGCGATGGTCAGCATCTGCGCCGCGACCTCGGCCACCTGCGCAACGCCGATCGCGTAGATCGAGTCGGGGCTCAAGTCCGTCGTTGTCATGCGCCGCGCTTCGAATCGATACCGCGCGGCGCCGTCCGGTAGCGCCCAGATGCCAGGATCGTTGCGCCCCCGCGGCGCATACTCGGCGCGAACGAACTCGGCGAACTTCCGATACGCCGGCACGATCTCCTGGTCAACCGCCGCGAGGATCGCCACACGGAGTCGCGCGCGATCAGCCTCGCCAAAGGCGGTCGGGAAGTGCGACAGGGGAACCGCGAACGGGCTCGCCGCGCCGGTCTTCGACGCGACATCCTGGGTCTCGACCACCACCTTGTCGAGCAGATAGCGCGGCGGCATGAGGCCATCGCGCATACCCTGTCGCATGTTCTCGGTCACCTGGTCGAACGCGTGTGGCATCGCATGCAGCCGGGCGATGTAATGATCGTAATCCGCGACCGTGTTGAATGGCGTCAGCGATACGAGGTCGACAAAGCCGAGGTGGATCCCATCGCGTTGGTCGACCGGCATCTCCCACGACTTGAACGCCATCGCGTCGAGACGCTCCCGCAGATCCCGGATCATCAGCCGACGACTCAGCGCATCGGATGCCGAGAGGCCAGCGGTGTCGATCGCCTCGAAGCGCGCCAGGAACGAGCGACGGGCCGCGGCATCAGCCTGGATCGCCGACAGCGAGCGGTCATCCAAGCGATCGTTGAATCGATTGTCGCCGAGCGCCGTGGCGGCCTCCGGCGACGAGCGCATCTCGTAGTCCCACTCCTCGTCGAACAGGGGGCGCAACGGTTGCGCGACCTGAAGCAACAGCGGCACGAGCAAGAGCATGGTCACCTCGGTTGAGCCAGCGCGGAGCGAATGACCTTCAGCGCGGCATCGCGCTCGGCTCCCGACAGCGGCAGCCGCGGTGGACGTACCGTCTCCGAGCCGCGACCCACCTCGTGCTGCACGAGCTTGATGAGCTGCACGAACTTCATGACGGTGTCAAATCTCAACAAAGGCAGAAACCACGAATAGAGCGCGAACGCTTCGGCTGCCCGACCGGTGCAGGCGAGATCGAAGAGTCGGACCGATTCAAGCGGCAGCGCGTTGACCAACCCGGCCACCCATCCCCGCGCGCCGACGCCAACCGCTTCGAGGATCATATCGTCGAGTCCCGCGAGCAGCGACAATCGATCGCCGAGGACCGCGCGCAGGGCCGAGACCCGGCGCACGTCACCACTGGACTCTTTGACGGCATGCACGTTCGCGTGACGGTCAGCCAGTGCTTCCACGTCGGACGCCAGGAGATCGGTGCCGTACGCAATCGGATTGTTGTAGAGCATGCACGACAATGGAGTCGCCGAGATCACCGCGTCGAAATGCGCGTGCGTCTCTCTCGCGTCCGGGCGATAGACATAGGGCGGCAACACCATTAGAGCCCGAGCACCCCGCGCGCTCCGCGGCGCGAGCCAAACGAACGCACTCCTCGGTAGCCAGGCCGCTGACGCCGGCAATGACGGGCGCCGAGGGACCGGCGGCGTCGGCGCAAATGGACAGCACGCGGATCTTCTCGTCGAATCCCAGCGTCGCCCCCTCACCGAGTGAGCCGAGCGCGACAATGCCTCGGCAACCATGGCCGAGCAGCCAGCGGACATGATCGGCGAGAAACGACTCGTCGATCGCCCCGTCGGCCTTGAACGGCGTCGTGATGGCCGGGAGAACGCCGGTCCAATCGTGTTTTTGCATTACAGGAAGGCTCGGACTGGAGTGGGAAAAATGGGTGGGCGTGGCGTGTCCGGCGGCCAACCGCGGAGACACTCCATGATAGGGCCGCAGACACGGCCTTGGCATGGGCCCATCCCGATCCTCGTGTAAAGCTTCGCCTGGCGCTGCGTCCAGGCAGGATCGAGCGCGCCGTACGGGACGCCCTCGCAACGGCAGACGATGGTCTCCGCTTCCGCGAGCGCGCGGACTTCGGGGCGGATCGCGAAGGCTGCGTCCAGACGTTGCGCGAACGCGTGGTGGCGCGAGCGAGCCTCACCGAGGACCGCGTCCGGCGCGACTCCGGCTGCCGCGCACCCGGCAATCGCGCCCTCGACGAGCGCGGCGTCTACGCCACTGATCCCGGTCGGCTCACCCGCGCAGAAGATGCCCGGCACACTGGTCGCCTGACGTTCATCGACATCCACCGCGCCGTCGCGAATCGCGCATCCCGCGAGCCGCGCCAACTCGGTCGATGGCACCAACCCGTAGCCGGTGCACAACACGTTGCAGGTCACGCGCTGCCCGTCGGACAGCATGACGTTGAGACCCGATGGAGATACCGAGACCTGCGTGGCCCATGTGCCGGACCGAAATGGGGCGCCGACGAACGCCGAGCGATAGGCGATTGCGTCGAGTATCCGGCCGGGCGTTCGCCACAGTCCCGCGGCGAATCGAGCCATGCGCCGCGCCGAAGCCTGTTCGGCCACCAGGACAATGCGCGCCCCCGCCCGCGCCAAGGCCGCGGCCACCGTGAGCATGAGCGGCCCCGAACCCGCAAGGACGACTCGTCGTCCGGCGAAATCAGCCGCTCCGTTCTTGAGCAGCGCCTGTGCACCGCCGATGCCAATGACGCCCGGCAACGTCCACCCGGGAAACGGTAGATACCGCTCACGGGCGCCCGTCGCCAGCACAACCGTCCGACCACCGAACAGCGAGGAGTCGACTACTTCGCCGCCCGGCACGAACTCGGCGCCACATCGATCGAATCGCTCGAGCCAACGCACGGCAACGCGGGGCAACGTGCGGCGATCTCGGTGCCGCCAGATCTGCCCTCCCGGCCGCTGCGCCGAGTCGAGCACCACGACGCGCCGGCCCGCCTCGGCCGCATGCACCGCCGCGGCAATGCCCGCGGGACCGGCGCCGACGATCATCACGTCGGCCGGATGCCCGGCACCCACCCACGAGGGTATGCGCTCCATGCACGCACGCCGCGGCACGCATTGGAAACACGTTCCCATACCACAGAGTGCGCCATCGATCATATGCGAGCCGGCGAGTACGGCGCGGGATCGATCGCCGTCGGCCGGCCCAGAATCAGGTCGGTCAAGAGACGACCCGTGCCGAGCGCCATGGTAATGCCGAGCCCTTCATGTCCGGCCGCGATCCACAGACCGGGCGTAGCCGGCCAAGCGCCAATGTAAGGCCGATGATCCGGCGTCGCCGGACGAAAGCCCGTCCATACGCGAAGGGCGGTGACGTCAGAGAGCGCCGGCATGAATTCCACCGCGCGCCGCACCATGCGACCGAGGATCTCGCGATTGATCGACGCATCCCATCCCACCAACTCTCGCGATGATCCGATCAAGACCTGACCCGTCGAGCGCGGCTGCACGTTGAACGCCACGCACGCATCGCCCAACGTCTTCGCGCTTTGAACGTATCCGAGCTCGGCCACTTGATGCCGGCACAACCCCGGCACACGATCGGTGATGAGCAAGTGGCCTTTGCGCGGGATGATCGGCAGGCCTGGTGTCAGCGTCGGGGCCCACGCACCGGCGGCATTCACGATCACATCGGCCTTCAGCCCATCAAGACGATCAACACGCGTGTGTTCTTTTACACGTAACCCGGCCAACAACCAACGCGTGAGCGCCGGTTGATACACGACGCCGTCAGTAGGCACGAGCACCGCGCCGGCGAGCCCCGGACGCAATGCGGGCTCTGCCTCGCGCAATGCTTTTTCATCGAGTAACTCGCCGCCGGTCATCGATAACTGGTCCGGCGTCTCGGCCACCCAGAGCGTGCCGCAGCGGTCCAAGCCGACATCAGGCGGAGAAAGCGACCATAACAACTTCTGTGAGTAGGCGGACAACGGATCATCATCAAAGACGACAACGTGTCCCATGCCCGCGGCGGTCGTCCCCGCGCCGGCGAACTCGGCCTCGAGCACGGTAACCGACAGGCCTTCCTGCGCGAGATAGTACGCGCACGCGGCGCCAATGATGCCCGCGCCAACGACGATGACGTCCGTCACACCTCAGGGAATCCGGCGCGAAACGGATCAGCAGTGTCGAAGCGCAACGTCGTCTCGCCCGTGACGAACGCATGCCCACGGATGAACGGGATGAGCTCCCCATCGCGTTGCTCGAGCCAACTCGTGAACCGCCCACCCGTGATGCTCTCCGGCTCGAAGACCTGACCAGGCGCGAGCAAACCCCGGGCATGAAGCGTCGCCAGCTTCGCCGAGGTACCCGTACCGCAGGGCGAGCGATCATACGCTCCGCCAGGACACATGACGAAGTTGCGCCCGTCCGGCGCCGAGAGCTCCACGTGGTCGATCTCGGCCCCATTCGCGCCCGTGATGCCCTGATCGCGCAGCGCATCCATGATGGCGATAGTGAGGCGCGATAGCTCCACCTGCCTGGCCATCGTGAGCGGCTGATCGGCCAGGTGCGTGATGAAGAACCAGTTCCCACCATACGCGATGTCGCCGACAATACGACCCAAGCCGGGCACGTGCACGGCGACATCGCATGCGTGACACCGCGCCGCCACGTTGCGGATGGTGACGGTGCCATCGGCACCCAACTCGGCCGCCACGGTTCCCACCGGCGTGTCGAGCGTCACGGTACCAGCAGAAAGCCGGCCGAGATACTCCAGGGTGCGCACGACGCCGATCGTACCGTGACCGCACATGCCGAGATACCCGACGTTGTTGAAAAAAATGACGCCGGCAATCGAGTTGGGTTCGGTCGGGGGCGTCAACATCGCACCGACCAGCGCATCATGCCCCCGCGGCTCACAAATGACCGCCCGTCGCAGATGATCCGCATCCCGCCGCATCGATTCACGCCGCGCCGCCATCGTATCGCCGGACGGCTGTGGCCAGCCGTCGAGCACGACACGAGTCGGCTCGCCTTCAGTGTGGGAATCGATGACCCGAATGGACGCAGGGAACATGAGTCGAAGTCCAAATTTGGCGGCGGGGGCCGTTTTGTCCAATCGGTCGCCTTGAGATCCGACGCATCGTGCGTCATGCGATTCGCCTTGCTCCTCTCCCTCGTCGCCACGCCCGCTTTCGTCCTGTCGCTCGATTCGACGAAGGGGCTCACGCCAATCCGCGCCACAGTCAGCGCCGTCACCTATCACAACCGCCGCGCGGTAAAGCTGACCGACACCGGCGACGGCGGCATGGCGCTCGTCAACGACCTGGACTTCCACTCCGGTACGATCGTCGTGCACGTCGCCGCGGTGCCGGTCCCGACAATCGACACCTCGTCCCGCGGGTTCGTAGGTCTTGCGTTCCGTAGCTCGGCCGACGGGAATCGATACGAGAACCTGTACCTGCGCATGACCAACGGCCGCGCCGACGACCAGCTCAGGCGCAACCACTCGGCGCAGTACGAATCGATTCCCGACGCTCCGTGGCACACGCTCCGCGAGAAGAGCCCCGGGAAATACGAGTCATACGTCGACCTCCGGGCCGGCGAGTGGACGACCATTCGTATCGTCGTTCACGGCAACCACGCGGAGCTCTTCGTGAACGACGCCGATCAGCCCTGCCTCGTCGTCAGCGATCTCATGCTCGGCGACACGCACGGACGGATCGCCCTATGGATCGGCCCGGGCACGATCGGCTACTTCTCGCGCCTGACGGTCGAAGCGGCGCCCTAACGCATCGCGCTCACGACGCGCGAGGTCAGGAATGTCACGGTGTCGAAGCCGTGGGCGCGTAGGCGAGCTTCGAGTACATCGGGTTCGATACGCGTCAGCCACGGCTCACCGGCGGCCGCGGCACGCTCGGCGATCTCATCGGACTCGTCGGGCGCCTTGGGAGCCGTGAACGTAAAGACGATTTCGCTCAGGGGTGGCAGCGCGGCCACGAATGCAAACACCGCGTCGACAGCGGATTCCGTGAGATAGACCATGACGCCGAGCCAGGACACGAATGTCGCGGCGCGTGGATCGAAGCCGGAGGCCGCGAGGCCGTCCATGAGCGACGTCGTCTCGAAGTCGATCGCGACGTGCTCCACGTTCGGCGGCACAACAATGCCGGCGCCCGCCAAACGCGCTCGCTTGGCGTCGCGGCTCGCGGGATGATCGACCTCGAAGACGCGAAGGGGCGCGGCCCACGCGGGTTGCCGATACGCGAACGTGTCATATCCCGCGCCGAGGACGATGCATTGGCGGACCCCTCGGGCGACGGCCTCGGCCAGCCGATCCTCGGCGTGCCGGCTTCGCGCGACGACGTGGAGGAGAAGCCGCCGCACCGGCGGCGCGTCGAAGCGCTCCGGATTCGCCCGAATGCGATCGATGACCTCCGGCTCGAGGAGGCGCAAGACGACCGGGTCCTCGAGGATGTGCGGAGGGCTGTCGAGCAACTGGTGCGCGGCCCGGAGCGTCGCGACGGCAAGCGCGGTCGCGCTCGCGGCGCGATCCGTCACGGCAGCGGCAGCGCCTGCCGGTCGACGAGAGTCTTCGTCAGAAGCTGCTGCGCGTCCGTCATGCGGCTGAGCTCCGCGGTGACGTCGTCGAGCGCAACTTCGACGCGCGCGAGCCGGTTCTCGAAACTGGCGACCGTCGCCGCCGCCACATTCTTGCGTCCGTTGAGCCACAGCCGAACGAGGGTTATCAACGTCGCGCCGCCGATCGCCATCGACAAGACAGCGACGATCGCATCATTCTGATCCACGCGACACCTCCGCCGGCAACCCACGTTGAGTGAGCGCCGCCGTCAAGAACCGGTGCGACTCGGTCATCCGGCCGATCTCGGCCGACATATCATCGATCGCGACTTCCAGGCGCGCGAGGCGCATCTCGACGTCACCCGACGGCTTGGCTTTGACAAGGCGTGACTTGTACCAGTAATGCGCGACGCCGACGACCATTCCCGACAGTGACATGAAGACAAAGACCGCGGCAACGGCGTCAGGCCCCCCCATGCGCGGCCTCCGACGATCTCTCCGCCAGAAGTTTCGTGACGAACTGCTGCCCTTCGGTCACCCGCGTCAACTCGGCGGCCATGTCGTCAATGGCAACCTCGAGCCGCGCGAGCCGCATCTCGACATCGGCCGGTGCCCTGATCCGCTCGTTCTTCAATCGCACCAACTTCGTGACGTAGTGACCGGCGCCGATCACGACCAACGCGATCGACGCAAAGAAGACCATCCCCGCGAATGCCTCAGCGGGATTCACGAATCATCTCCGGGGACCGGTCGGCGAGCAGTTTGTTCGTGAACTGCTGACCTTCGGTCACACGCGACAGCTCTGAGGTGAGATCGTCGATCGCGACCTCCAGCCGTGCGAGGCGCTTCTCAATACCGTCGAGCGCCTCCGGCTTGGACTGCTGCGTCCCATACTTGACGCCGACCCATATCCAGATCGTGACGGCGACGATCGAGAACACGACGATGAAGACGACTTCCGGCGGCATCAGCGGGATTCCCGCGACGGCAGCGCCCCGACGGCGCCCCGCTCAGTCAAGACGTTCGTCAAGAACTGCTGCCCTTCGGTGACCCGCCCGATCGCGCCGGTGAGATCATCGATCGCGACCTCGACCCGTGCGAGGCGCTTCTCATAGGCCTCCAGCGCGCTTGCCGAAGCGCCGCGTTTCGATACCTGCTTGACCATCTCGATAATAAACCCCATGCCACAGGCGATCGCGACAATGGCGACGACCATATCGAAGGGGTTATTGACGAAATGCATAGTCGCTCCTCCCTACGGTCCGAGGCGCCTCGAGGTTTCGGGGTCCGCCAGGACCTTCGTTAAGAACTGCTGGCCCTCGCCAATCTTGGTGATTTCGCCAGCAAGATCATCCAGTGCGACTTCAACGCGTGCCAGGCGCCGTTCCAGCGACTCCAGCGCCTCCGGTCCCGCCGAGGAACTGCGCTTGTAGCCGATCCACTTCGAGCCGATGACCAGAACGGCGATCATGCCGAACATCGAGACGGGTACGGCGACTTCCGGTCCGATATACATCATATCGTATCTAACGTCATCGCGAACCGCGCGGTGTCAACTGGCTTGCTCGGCCTCGGCAGGACCGTGCGAAGCCAGCGTCCGGTATGAGACGACTCGACCGCGGCCACGTCCTCGGGCCGGCCCATGGCGACGACCCGTCCACCGTGCATACCGGCCTCGGGCCCGAGGTCGATGACCCAGTCCGCCAGCTTGATCACATCCAGGTTGTGCTCGATCAGGACCAGCGTATGACCCTGATCGACCAACCGGTCCAGCACGTTGGCCAGCCGGCGAATGTCTTCGAGGTGCAGGCCAGTCGTCGGCTCATCGAGAATGTAGAGCTTCCGCCCACCCGATCGCGCGGATGCCGCGAGCTCACGGGCGATCTTGATCCGCTGTGCCTCGCCACCAGACAGCGTGGTGGCGGGTTGTCCCAAGTGGAGATAGCCGAGTCCGACTCGCTGCAACTGCCACAACGTCGACGTCAGACGATCTTGACCGTGAAAGAATCGCACGGCTTCCTCGACGGTGAGGTCGAGCACCTGCGCGATGTTCTTGTTCTTGACCGTCACTTCCAGCACATCCGACCGGAATCGCCGCCCACCACACACGTCGCATGGAACGAACACGTCGGCCATGAACACCATCTCGACCTCGATATACCCCGCGCCCTCGCAGTTCTCGCATCGCCCGCCCGCGACGTTGAACGAGAATGTGCCCGGCGTATACCGCCGCTCCCGCGCCAATGCGGTGTCGGCAAAGAGACGCCGAATCTCATCGTAGGCCTTGATGTACGTCACGGGATTGGATCGCGGAGATCTCCCGATCGGAGCCTGGTCGATCAGCACGACGTCATCGAACGACTCTGCGCCCGTTAGAGACGTATAGCTGCCGACCGGCTCACCCAAGTGGCGTTTCGCCGAGTTGTCTCCTCGCAGCCGCGTCTCCAATGCCCTGTACAACACATCGTGCACGAGCGTGCTTTTCCCCGAGCCCGACACGCCGGTGACGACCGTCAGCGCACCAATAGGGATGCGAATGTCGACGCCCTGCAAATTGTGCTGGCGTGCGCCAGTCAGGGTCAGCCACGGAGGACCGACGGGCCGTCTCTTCGGAATCGGGATCGTCCGGAGGCCGGTGAGATATTGGCCGGTCAGCGGACTCTCGCTCGCCCGGGAAATCGGGCCGGCGAAGACGATACGGCCGCCGTTATCCCCGCTGCCTGGCCCCAGCTCGATCATGTAGTCCGCATGCCGCACCGCTTCGAGATCGTGCTCGACGACCAGGACGGTATTTCCGGCATCGCGAAGCCGCATCAATAATCTCAATAACCGATCGATATCCCTCGGGTGCAGCCCGATGGATGGCTCGTCGAGCACATACAGCGTGTCGACCAACCGTGAGCCGAGCGAGTTGGCGAGCGCGATACGTTGTGCTTCGCCGCCCGAGAGCGTTCGCGCGGCTCGATTCAATGAGAGGTAGCCGAGTCCGACGTCGACGAGAAACTGGAGCCGGTCGCGCGCCTCTCTGAGCACCGTCGTCGCGATCGTTTGCTCGAACGGCGTCAGTGGCAGGCCGTCGAGCCACGGCAACAGGACGTCGACCGGCAACTCGGCCACTTCGGCGATCGTGCGGTCGGCGATGCGCACGTGCAGCGCGGCCGGCTGCAGCTTCGCGCCGTGGCACGACGGGCAGACCCTCGCCGATTGATACTGCCGCAGAAAGACCCTGATGTATTGCTTGTAGCGCTTCGTCTCGAGGCGTTTCAAGAACGGGAAGATGCCGACGTACGGCTTCGTCTGGCCGCGGATCGGTGCGTTGAGCAGCACCTGGCGCTGCTCGGCCGTCAGATCGCGCCACGGAACGTTCAGCGGGATCTTTTCGCGCCGCGCAAAGTCGGCGAGCGTCCGGCGCGTGCCGTCGTAGCGTGGCTTCTCCCACGGATCGATCGCGCCATCGCTCAGCGTCTTGCTCGGGTCAGGGACGATCAGCGACTCATCGTACTCCAGCACCGCGCCAAACCCGTTACAGGTCGGACAGGCGCCTCTCGGATTATTGAATGAGAAGAGCTGCGGCGTCGGCTCGGGGGCCACGGTGCCATCGTTTGGACACTCGAAGCGTTCGGTATACCGGTGCTCGACGTCGCCGACCAGGATCACGCAGTCGCCGTCACCTTCGGCGAACGCCGTTCCCACCGCATCGGCTAGGCGGGATGCGATGTCGGGGCCCATGACGAGGCGGTCGACGACCACCAGCGGGTTCACCGCCGTTGTCAGGTCGATCGCCCAGGTCTTGCAGCTCTTGCAGTTCGCGCATAGCGCCGCCCACGCTGACGCGAACGAACCCCCGCGCTTGCAGGTTCTCGACGACGACGGCGTGAGATACTTGATCGGAAACCCGGAGAGGGAAGGCGACAGCGAACCGGGTTCCCGCCGCGAAGGCCAGAACGGCGTCAGTGACCGATTGAACCGTGGAGGGCCGCAACTCGCGGCCGCACACGGAACAGAACGTGTGCCCGATGCGAGCCCACAGCAGCCGGAGATAGTCGTAGATCTCCGTGGCCGTGCCAACCGTGGAGCGCGATGTCTTGGTCGGGTTCTTTTGCTCGATCGCGACGGCTGGAGACAGGCCGTCGACGATGTCGACGTCCGGCTTCTCCATCCGCTCCAGAAACTGCCGCGCGTAGGCCGACAGCGACTCGACGTAGCGCCGCTGCCCCTCGGCGTAGATGGTATCGAACGCGAGCGACGACTTCCCCGACCCCGACGGACCCGTGATCACGGTCAGGGCTCGGCGGGGAATGTCGAGGTCGAGATTTTTCAGGTTGTGTTGCCGCGCACCGCGAACGATCAGCCGGTCCTTCACACCCGAAAGATATCCGAAGAAGGGGGGTCCGGGGGGCGTAGTTGGGGTATGCCCCCCGGAGGCGAACCGACCAGTTGAGCGGCGCGAAGCGCTGCGTCAACGCGCCGCGGAGCGGCCGCCGCGCAGGATTCGGCCGAGGATCAACACGAGCGCGGCACCGAGCGTGGCCAGTGCGAGCGATCGCGGATCGAAATGGTCGGCCGTGACGGTGCCCCAGCCGAGTCTCGTTCCGATGTAGCCGCCAAGAAATGCCCCGATAATCCCGAGGCCGGTGGTGACGAGGCACCCGGCGGGGTCGCGGCCGGGCAAGAGAAACTTGGCCAATGCACCGGCCACGAATCCGAGGATGACCCAATGGAGCCAGAGCGGCACGTGTGCCAAAATACTAGCTTTTAGCGATGGCAGGGGAGGCAGGAACAGGCATTCACGAGGAGGATGCGCTCGGCAAGGCCTACGATGGGCGGCTGATGCGGCGCTTGCTGGCGTACGCCAAGCCGTATTGGTACCTGATCGTCCCAGCTATCGTCTTCCTGTGCGGCGAAGGCGCGCTCCAACTGGTCGGCCCCGTGCTGACCAAGCGCGTCATAGACGTTGGAGTGCCGCACCATGATGGGCATCTGATCCGCATCTCCGTCGGGCTGTATGTCCTGTCGCTCGTCTTGCAGTTCGGCTGCTCGTACGGCGAGACCCTCCTCACGAGCCTTCTGGGCCAGCGCGTCATGCGGGACCTCCGGATGCGCATGTTCGCCCATGTGGAGAACTTGCCGGTCGCATTTTTTGACCGAAACCCCGTCGGCCGTCTCGTCACCCGGGTGACATTGGACGTTCGAGTCGCTGAACGACCTGTTCACCGCCGGCGTCGTGTCCGGACTCGGCGACCTGTTCACGCTCGTGTTCATCGCGATCTTCATGGTCCGCGACGACTGGCGGCTGGCGCTCGCCGCCTTCGGGGTCATCCCGCTGGTGTGGCTGACGTCCGAGATCTTCCGGGTCAAGGTCCGAGCGTCCTATCGCGACATCCGGACGCGAATCGCGCGCATCAACGCGTTTCTCAACGAACGCCTGACCGGCATGCGCATCGTACAGCTGTTCGGTCGCGAGAAATGGGAAGCCGATCGCTTCGACGACCTGAATCGCGGGTACCTCGCCTCGAACTTGAGGTCGATCACGATCTACGCGTTGTATTTCCCCGCGATTGAAATTCTGACATCGGTCGCCCTCGCCAGCTTGATCGTTGCCGGCGCCGGCCGAATCCATGCGTCCACGTTGACCGTAGGGACTCTCGCGGCGTTTCTGCAGCTCGTGCGGCGATTCTTCCAGCCGCTGCAGGATCTATCGGACAAATACAATACGCTGCAACAAGCCATGGCCTCATCGGAGCGCATCTTCAAACTGCTCGACGAGCCCGAAGGCCCCGCTCAGGGCGTTGTGACCGGTATACCACGTGGAGGCGTGACGGTTGAGTTCGAGGACGTATGGTTCGCCTACGGAAACGCCGAACCGCCACAATGGGTGTTGCGGGGCGTAAGCTTCCGCGCGGAGCCAGGACAAACGATTGCGCTCGTCGGACACACAGGGGCGGGGAAGACCACGGTGGTGAGTCTCCTGATGCGATTCTATGATCCGCAACGAGGCCGGATTCTGGTCGACGGCGTTGACATCCGCGAGATGTCGCTCGCCGACCTCCGCGTCCGTATCGGGTACGTCCAGCAGGACATCTTTCTGTTTGCCGGCGACGTCATGACGAACGTGCGGCTCTCGAGCGCGTTGTCCGACGCGGACGTCCAGCGCGCCGCGGCGCGGGTCGGCGCCGACCGTGTCGTCGCCCGGCTCCCCGGTGGATGGTCACAGGAGCTCGGCGAGCGCGGCGCGTCGATCAGTGTCGGCGAGCGACAACTCCTGTCGTTCGCCCGGGCGATAGCGGCCGACCCCGCGCTCCTGCTGCTCGATGAGGCGACGAGCGCGGTCGACAGCGAGATAGAAGCGGAGATTCAGCAAGCGCTGGCAGTCCTCATGCAAGGAAGGACGACGATTGCGGTCGCCCACCGGTTGAGCACGATCATCGGCGCGGACGAGATTCTGGTGATGCACCACGGGGAGATTCGGGAGCGCGGGACCCACCGCGAGTTGCTGGAGCAGGGTGGATTGTATGAGCGTCTGTATCGACTCCAGGTCGGCGACGACGGACGGGGAAGTGTTGCGCGCGACGCCCTTGCCGCATCTAACTGATGCTACCATCGGCGCTTGCCAGCCTCGGCGGGCACCCCTAGCTTGTCCAACTGGTCATGCCCTACCTTCAACTCAATGAACGGCAGTTCGCCCTCCGCGTTGGTGAGACGCGGGTTGGCGGGGGCGCGGAAGCGGACGTACTCGTCCCTGGGGGCGACGCATCCGTACAAGCCGTCGTTGATCTGTCCCGCGAGAGTGCCGTTTCTATCCGCCGTGCGTTCTCCTCGGCGGCCGTTCGGGTCAACGGAGTGCAGCTGGGTGCGGAGCCCACACCGCTCATTCATGGCGACAAGATCGAGATTGGTGGGGCTGAGCTCTTCTTTGGAGATGACCGCAAAGGGGGCAGTACCCAGTTCATTTCCGCTGTCAGCCTCCCCGATTTCAAGAATCTCAAGCCGCCCGCGCCTGGCAAAGCGACCCTGGCGACCGGCGGGCGCGTGATCTCGCTCGTCGATGGACGCGAATATCAGATTCCCGCGGCCGGCATCTCGTTCGGCCGCGACGCGGGTTGTGACGTCGTGATCCCCTCCTCGGAGGTCTCCCGTCGCCACGCCGAGATTGCGCCTGGCGATGTCGGTTATGTCCTGAGCGACACCAGCACGAACGGGATTTTTGTCAACGGCCAACGCGTTGACGCGATGCAAGTCCTCGGTCGAGGTGACGTAGTTCGGATCGGCACGGAAGAGTTTCGGTTCTACGCCGACCAAGCGAGCGCGTCTCCAAAGGTGGAAGCGGCGGCGGACCCTGCGGCGGCAAGTGCGCCAACTCCGGCCGTGGCGGCGCCATTTCCACGTCAAGCATTGGCCACGCTCGAAGTGGTCGGTACGAGTCCCATGAAGGGCCAGACGTTCTCGATCGTATCGGTCCTGGCGCACGTGGGGCGCGGGCCGCACAACGATATCGTGATCGTCGAGGAGAGCGTGTCCGATTCCCACGCCAAGCTCCAACGGCGCGAGGGCGTGTGGTATGTCACAGACCTCGGCTCGACGAACGGGACATATATTGGCGGCCGCCGGATAGCGGCTGAGGAGAAGCTCGCGACCGATGCCGATATTCGCTTCGGTGGCGTGCCGTTGGTCTTCCGCGCGCTGGTCACGGAACACGTCACCGAGCCCAAGGGCGGCACCCGCCAATTGAACGTCGACGCCATCAAGCGAGCTGCTGCGCCTCCAGCGCCGGTCGCTGCTCCCGTGAGTGGACCGAGCGCTGCGCCCGCTCCGCGCCCCCGCCCCGTCGCAGCGCCGCCAGCGCCCAAGCGCGCTGGCGTGCCGTGGTGGGCCTGGTTGGTGGTGATCATCGTCGTCGGCGGCGCCGCGTTCTTTGCCATGCGGATGCGCTAATGCAGCTGACCTACGCCTGCCGAACAGACGTGGGGATGGTCCGCGTCGGGAATGAGGACAGCATGTATGCGGAGGCCAATCCGTACCGTGGTGTCTTTATGGTCGCCGACGGCATGGGTGGGCACGCGGCCGGCGAGGTCGCCAGCGCGATGGCCGTGCAAATCGTCACCCGCGACATCGCGCCGCTGTCCGACATCTCGAATAGCGGCGCGCCGGAGACCCTGCGAGAGGCCCTCCAGGATGCGAATCGCGCGATCTTCGACCGCACGATCTCCGAGGTCGACAAGCAGGGCATGGGCACGACCGCCTCGGTGCTCGTCCTGAGTCGCAACCGCTACCTGATTGGCCAGGTCGGCGACTCCCGAATTTATCGGGTCCGCAACGGAGTGCTGGAGCAGCTGACCAAGGACCACTCCTATGTGCAGGAACAGGTCGACGCCGGCTACATCACCCCCGAGCAAGCGCGCTATCACCCATACAGCAACGTCATCACGCGCTGTGTCGGCGCGAGTCCCGAGGTCGAGCCCGATGTCTACTCGGGTGAGCTCGCGGTCGGCGACATCTTTCTCGTCGCGAGCGACGGACTGACCGGGATGCTCGAAGACTCACACCTGCAGCGTCTCATGCTCGCCCGGCATTCGCCTGGGCGGCTGGTCGATCACTTGATCGGCGAAGCGAACCGGCGCGGCGGACTCGATAACATTACCGCCGTCGTCGTCCAGGTGACCGCCCTCGACGACCCGCGGCTCGATTCGCCGACGGCCGAGACTCCGGTCTATCGTCCACCGGAAAAATGAGCGAGCCGACGGTCGGTGCAGTGGCCGACTTGTACCTCGGCAACATCCTCTACGCGCTGGAGTTGGCCGCGACGAGCCTCGAAGCCGATGGCAAGCCCGAGGACGCCGCGTTCTATCGCGGCATTGCGCGTAAACTCGCCGATGCACGGGGCCGAGAGCTGAAGGGGTGACACGCCGGCAGGAACGGGCGTCTATCTCCCGTGAAGCATGTCGTTGTTGTTGCACTCTTTATCGCTACAAGTAGCGCGTCGGCGCAGGATGCCGCGCGCGCGTTGGCGCAATCGGGCCACTATCGCTCGGCGATCGCGCTCTACGACTCCGTCCTCGCGCGCGAGCCTCGCAATTGGGACGCCGCACTGGGTCGTGCTCAAGCCATTGCGTGGAGCGGAAGGTTCGCCGAGGCCGAGTCGACGTATCGCGCGCTCATCGACTCGGGCGCTGGTCCTGATGCGCAAAAGGGTCTTGCCCGTGTCGTCGCCTGGCGGGGTCGTCTGCCCGAATCGGAGCACATCTATCGCTCGATCATCGCGCACGACTCCACGGACGCCGAAGCGCTGACGGGTCTCGCGCAGGTGCTACAATGGGAAGGCCGGCCGCGCGAAGCGCGTGCCGCATTGAAAAGAGCCCTCGCCGCGCATCCAGACGATGGCGACGCGCGCGAAGCATGGGCGAAGCTGCGTCCCCTGGTGTCACCATGGATTCGTCCGACCGTCACCACCTGGGGCGACAACGAGGACAACTCCGGCGAAGCCGGATCGCTCGCGGCTCAAGATGGACCATTGTCGTTCGCCGCGACCTATCGCAACACCCAAGGACCCCACGACGTCTACGGTCACACGCAAACCGATCGTGTCGGCGTCGCACTGGGCACCGGACCACTGATGATTCGGGCCGATGGCGGCGTCGGTCTGGGCGAGGGCGAGTACGCGGAGGCCATCGGCGCTGCCCACGCGGCGGTGACGGTCGGTCCCATGACGCTGACCGCCGGCGGATCGCGCGAGCTGTTCGACGAGACGGCCGCGATGATCGCCTCGGGTCTCGTGCAAACGACGGCCGACGCCGCGCTCGATGTCGGTGGCCATCTCACCGGCACCTTCGGCTACGCCACCGTGAGCGGCGAACACCATAGCGACGAGCGCGTCGAGGGCTCGATGTATATGTGGTCCGGCGCATGGCACGGGCTCGCCGTTGGCGCCGGCGCACATGGGTATGGTTACCTGCGACCGGACACCACGGACGGATACTTCGCGCCCGCCAGCTTCATCCTGGCGGAGGGCGCGCTGAGAATGACCGCGGGCGGGGAGCGTGGACTAGCAGGGACCCTGGAACTCGGCGCCGGAGCGCAGCGTATTGCGGCTTTTGGCGCACCGGCGTCCATCAAACCAGCCGAGCGAGTCAATGCCGCTATCCTGTACCGGTTTGAACCAGGGGTCGAGTGCGGCGTAAGTGGCGGATACGCCGTGGCCGCTTCACCGAATGCGACGACGGCCAGTGCCGCGGCCGCGTATCGCGGTTACTCGGTCGCCCTCGTCGCGCGGATCATCCCGTAGCGAGCGCCCGTCGGACCTCAGCGGCGATCGTCAGCGGGTCGAACGGCTTCGTGAGGCACGCGACGGCGCCGATCTCCAGCGCCCGAGCGACCTCGTCGCGCTGTGTCTTCGCGGTCAGGAACACCACGGGCACGTTGGCGGTTACCTTGTCGGCCTTGAGGCGACGGCACGTCTCGTATCCGTCGAGCCCCGGCATCATGCCGTCCAGCAGAATGGCGTCGAACCGCGTTTCTTTTGCTCGTGCCAGCGCATCCTGTCCGGACTCGACAATCTCGACTTCGAGGTCCGGATCGAGCCCGAGCGCGAGCTCGAGAATCGTCCGGATGTCCGCTTCATCATCGGCGCACAAGAGTCGCATGAGCACGGGAGCAAGAGAGCAAAGTGACGGTCAATGGTCGGCGCCCGTCATCGCGGAGACGAGCTTCGCGCTCGGTCCGCAACCGGGGCGAATATGAGCGAAATCCAATCTTCGGCAGTGGCGGCACCCGCGGGCACGATCCCGCCGGAGATGATGCGCGCCCTGCGCGAGCGATTTCGGGCTTCAACACTCCGCACCTGCGCGGCGTTCCGTACCCTCGGCATCCAATTGGCGGCTACTCCCGACGCGCCCGAGGTAGTCGACGCTGTCCGTCGCGAGCTGCATCGGGTGCACGGCACCGCCGGAAGCTATGGGTTCCGCGAAGCCTCGAATCTCGCCGCCAAGCTCGAGGAGCGAGCCATCCGCTGGGCCACCGACGCCGAGCTCGACCGCGACGCGCGCGGCGCGATGATGATCGAGTTCGCGGAAGTCCTGTCACTCGCGGTTGGCGAACCCGAAACCACCGTGGCTCCCGCGCCCGTGGTCGAGGCGACGGGGCCGGTCGTGGCCACGCCCAACGTCATCGTGATCGAGGACGATGGGCCGCTCCAAGAGATGATCCTCTACGCCCTCCGCTCCGCCGGCTTGACGTCGCGTGCGTTCTCCGACGGCCCTGAGGCACTCGACGCGCTCCTGGCGATGCCGGTGCCCGCCGACGGCCGCCGGCCGCTCGTCCTGCTCGATGTCGATCTGCCCGGGATCGATGGGCATTCGCTCCACGAACGACTGCGCGTCCAGCGTCCGGGCGCATTCGGATTCGTGTTCCAGACCGTGCACGGCGGCGAGGCCGAGCAGGTCCGCGCGCTCACCAACGGCGCGCTCGACTACGTCGTCAAGCCGCTCAACCTCCGCGTACTCCTGGCGAAGATCCCGATGTGGATCCGGCGCGGATAGCACCGTGGTTCTGACAACGATCGTTCTGTCCGTGATCGCCGCCGTACAGGCCGCATTTTTGTTGGTGCTGCTGGCGTACCTCGCCGCGAATCGGGTTCGGATGTCGCGTCTCACCCGCCGCGAGAACGCCGTGACCGCGTCGCTCACCGAGCCACTCCATGCGTTCTTGCTCGGCACCGGGAGCGCGGTCGAGGTCTGTGCTCACTTGGCGGTACTCGGTCCCGACCAAGCACTCGAGCAACTGACGCGCCTGTCCGCGCTGCGCGTGGCGGCCGAGCGGCAGGACGTGCTCGCCACCGCCCTCCTCAAGGAGAAATGGGTCCAGCGCGGGCTCAAAGGCGCCCGGTCTCCGCGCTGGTGGAAGCGCCTGGCGGCGGTTCGTCTGCTGGCGGCGGTGGGTCAACAATCGCATCGCGCCATGCTGCGTCGCCTCTTACTGGACCGGCATCCCGCGGTCCAACTCGCGGCCGCCTCCTGCCTCGGTCGCGTCGCCGACAGCGATCTCGTTTCGCTGATCGTCGAGACGCTCCCGGGGAGGCCTGTCGCGGTCCGACATTACCTCTTCTCCGCGTTGCGCCAATGTTGGCAGTACACGGTGCCGCTCGTGGCTCGGCGCCTGCGCGCCGACACGCCGCCCCAACGTCTCGAGGTCTGGGTCAACCTCGCCGAGTCGCTCGCCACGCCGGCCGTGCTCGGACCCGTGCTGCGGTTGGCGACGCATGCCGATGCCGATGTGCGACTCGCCGTGGCGCGTGCGCTCAAGCACTACTTCCACCCTGAGACGCCTGCTGCGCTCTATGCGCTGCTCGAAGACGAGGACTGGCGCGTGCGGGCGCAAGCCGCGCGAGCGCTCGGCGTGCTCAAAGTCACCGAGGCCATTGGGCCGCTCGGTCAGCTGCTCCGCGATAGCGCATGGTGGGTCCGGTTCCGCGCCGCGTTGAGCCTGGCGCAGCTCGGCGAGCCTGGTCGGCGCATGTTGCGCGAGGCGCGTGTGGGCGGCGATCGCTACGCGAGCGAAATGGCGACGATGATCAGCGGGCTCTCCGGCGGCGGCGTCCTCGAGTTGGCGGACGCATGATCCACTGGGTCGTGGTCGGGCTCGCGGTCGCGGACAAGACCGCGCTGCTCTATTTCCTGATCCTCAACTCGTTCTACGCGGTGTTGCTGATGTCGAGCATCCCCGAGGCTTGGCTGCACTGGCATCTGGCCCACGACGAGCACGTGCGCCGCTTGCTCGGCTCCGACGCCCTGCCGCCGCTCTCGGTGCTCGTCCCCGCGTACAACGAAGAAGTCAGCATCGCCGCGAGCGTGTTGTCCTTCTTAACGCTCGAATACCCGCGGCACGAGGTTGTATTGGTCAGCGACGGCTCGACCGATGCGACGATTCAGCGGCTCGTCGAGGCGTACGACCTCTATGAGGTCCCGCCAGCGTTCCCCATCGGCGTCCCGACCAAAACCATCCGCGCTTACTACCGCTCGCGCCGGTACTCAAAACTATTGGTGCTCGACAAAGACAACGGTGGCAAAGCCGACGCATTGAATGCCGCACTGAATGCCGCCCGCTACCCATACGTACTCGCTGTCGACGCCGACACGCTGATCGAATCTGATGCCCTATTGCGCCTAGCGCGGCCATTTCTGATGGGCGGACACGTTGCCGCCGTAGGCGGCACGATAAGAGTCGCGAACGGATGCCGCGTCGAGCACGGCCGGGTGGTCGAGGCGAGAGTTGACAGCAGGTTGCTGCCGGGCATTCAAGTTGTGGAATACCTCCGGGCGTTCCTGTTCGGCCGACTCGGCTGGAACCGCCTGGGCGGCAACCTCATCATCTCCGGCGCATTCGGCCTCTTCCGCCGGGCCTACGTGCTGGCCATTGGCGGGTACCGCACCGGTCACATCACCGAGGACATGGACCTGGTCGTTCGGCTTCACCGCTACTTGCGAGAGAGCAAGCTGCCGGACCGGATGCCGTTCGTGCCGGATCCGGTCGCCTGGACCGAAGTGCCGACCTCGCTCCAAGTCCTCGGCCGGCAACGGGAACGGTGGCATCGCGGTCTCATTGCCACGTTGTGGCAGCACCGCGACTTGATGTTCAATCGCAAGTACGGCTCGGTCGGCTTGGTCGCCTACCCTTTCTATTTCTTTGGCGAGATGCTGGCGCCCGTCGTCGAGTTGCTCGGGTACCTGGTGACCGCGCTCGGGCTCGCGATCGGGGCCGTCGACTGGTCATTCGCCGGGCTGTTCCTGCTCGTGGCGGTCGGCTATGGGCTTCTCTTGTCGATCTGGACGTTCGTGCTCGAGGAGCTCACGTACCGCCGATATACGCGACCGGGCGATCTCTTGCGGCTCATTCTGTACGCCATCGTGGAAAATGTCGGATACCGGCAGGTGACCGTCCTGTTTCGATTGATGGCGTTCTGGCGCACCTTGCGCGGCGTGCGAACCTGGGGAGTCATGAAGAGGGAGGGCTGGGCGGAGGTTCAGCCAGTCCAAAAGAGCGCGCGGGCCGTTTAGGTTGAAATACATGCCGAACAGACTGCAACTGCTCCATGACGCCGGCCAATCGATCTGGCTGGACTTCATTGACCGCACAATTCTGACGAACGGCGAGCTGGAGCGCCGTACCCGCGAAGACGCGGTCACTGGCGAGACCACCAACCCCACGATCTTCGAGAAGGCACTGGCCGAGGGACCGGCGTACGATGATCAGCTGGCGGCGCTGTCGGCCGACGGACTGACGGACCCGCAGGCGATCTTCGAGGTGATCGAGGCCGACGACGTTCCGCACCGCATGCGACATCTTCCGCCCGGTCTACGACCGGACGAACGGCATCGACGGCTACGTCTCGATCGAGTGCTCGCCCGGAGTGGCGAACGACGCCAATGCGACGATCGCCGAGGCGCGCCGCCTGTGGAACAGCGTGTCCCGGCCGAACGTGATGGTGAAGGTGCCGGGCACGCCGGACGGCGTGGTGGCCGTTCGTCGTCTCTTGGCTGATGGCATCAACGTCAACATCACGCTGTTGTTCTCCATCGACGCGTACTCGACGGTCATCGACGCGTATCTGGCCGGCGTGCAGGATCGGCTGCGCACCGGCGCGCCGGTCGATCGGATCGCGTCCGTCGCGTCGTTCTTCGTGAGCCGCGTCGATTCGGAAATCGATAAGCGCCTGACCGCGGCGGATCTGAAAGGCAAGGCCGCTATCGCCAACGCGAAGCTCGCCTATGCATTGTTCCAACAGAAGTTTTCGGGCGCCGTCTGGGATGACCTGGCGCGCCAAGGCGCACGAGTCCAACGGCCGCTGTGGGCGAGCACCAGCACCAAAAATCCGGCGTATCGCAACGTCATGTACGTCGAGCAACTGATCGGCCCGAACACCGTGAACACGATGCCCGTGGCGACGATCGATGCGTTCCGCGATCACGGCGAGACCGCGAGGACGATTGATGCCGATGTCGCGGGTGCACGGCGGCTGATCCAGCAAGTCGAAGCGGCCGGTGTCTCGATGCGCGAGGTCACCGACAAGTTGCTCGCCGACGGACTGGCGTCGTTCCAAAAGTCGTGGGACACCATGCTGGCAGGACTGGCGAACAAGACCCGGGTCGTCGCGGCGCGCTGAGTGACCACTCCCGGTCTCGCCCGAACGAAAATCGTCTGTACGCTCGGCCCCTCGACCGCGACGGAATCGGCGATCGGGGATTTGCTCGACGCCGGGATGAACGTCGCCCGGATCAACTTCTCGCATGGGACGCACGCCGAGCACGCGGCGACGATCGCCCGCGTCCGGGCGGCCGCCGATGCCCGCAAGCTACCCGTCGCGATTCTTGGCGATCTCCAAGGCCCGCGCATACGGATCGGCGAGCTCGCTGCCCCTCTCCAGGTCAACCCTGGCGACGATATTGTACTCGCTCCCGAAGATGCTCTCCCTCCGGGCGCGACCCCAGTGACGTATCACGCCCTGGCGAGCGATGTCCACACGGGTGACCGGATTCTCGTGGACGATGGCCTGATCGAGCTGATGGTGCTCGACACGGCGGGGAACACGGTCCACGCGCGAGTGGTCCATGGTGGCCAGATAAAAAGTCACAAGGGCCTGAACCTGCCGGGAATACACGTCTCGGCGCCGTCGATCACCGAGAAGGACCACGCGGACATTGTCTTTGCTGTCGACCAGGGCCTCGACTATCTCGCGCTGAGTTTCGTGCGCCGAGCCGAGGATATCGCGGATCTCCGGGAGCGCATTCCGAAAAAGCTGCTCGTGATCGCGAAGATCGAAAAAGACATCGCGCTCACCAATATCGAGTCGATTATGCGAGCGGCCGATGGCGTCATGGTCGCGCGCGGTGACCTGGGCGTCGAGCTCCCTTTCGAAGAAGTGCCGATCGCGCAGAAGCGGATCATTCGTCTCGCGAATCGCCTCGGCAAGCCAGTGATTACCGCGACCCAGATGCTGGAGTCGATGGTCGAGCACCCGCGCCCGACGCGCGCCGAGGCGAGCGACGTCGCCAACGCGATCCTCGATGGCACGGACGCGGTCATGCTCTCGGCCGAGACGGCGGCCGGCGCGTTCCCACGACTCGCGGTCGAGGCGATGCGGCGGATCATCTGCGAGGTCGAATGCCATCCGCTCCCGTGGCGGTCGCGCGACGAAGAGCGGCGAGACCCCGGGTCATCCGTGGCCACCGAGGAAGCGATCGCCGCGGCCACGATCGCGGCCCAACGCATGCTGGCGACACCCCTGGTGGTCGTGCTGACCAAAGGCGGATTCAGCGCGCGAGTCGTCTCGTCGCACCGGCCGAGGGTGCCGATCCTCGCGCTGACCGACATGCCGCAGACCTATCGGCAGCTCGCGCTCGTCTGGGGCGTGGTCCCGCACCTCGTGGCACACTGCACGACGTATGACGAGATGGTCGCACTGGCCCGGCAGGCGGCAGTCGAGCTCGGGCTCGCGCGGACTGGCGATCGCGTGCTCGTCACCGCCGGCGTGCCGTTCGATGTTCCAGGCACCACGAATCTGCTGAAGGTCGAGACGGTGTGAAGCTCACGTTTCTCGGCACGGGGACCAGTTTTGGCGTGCCGATGATCGGGTGCCACTGCGCGGTGTGCCGGTCGCCCGATCCCCGGGACCGTCGAACGCGCGTTGGCGCCGTCGTAGAGACCGATCGTGGCACACGTCTCTTGATCGACACGCCACCGGAGCTCCGGGTGCAGCTGATCGCCAACGGCATCGACCGTGTCGACGCGGTGCTGTTCACGCACGACCATGCGGACCACACGCACGGGCTCGATGATCTGCGGGCCATCTCTGTGCGCAGGGACGGCGCGTTACCAATGTTCGGGTCTGCCGAAACACTGGCCTCGCTGACGCGAAAATTTCCGTATGTGTTCGACGAAAATATCAAACCGGCCCCCGGCACGACGAAACCTGAGGGTCACGCGCGCGTTATCTCACCGTACGAAACGGTCCGAATCGGCGATGCGTCGGTCGTCCCTGTGCCGGTCCCACACGGCGACATGACCGTCTACGGCTATCGGATCGGCGATTTGGCCTACGTGACGGACGCCAAAAGTATCCCGCGCTCGGCGCTCGACGCGCTCACGGGGGCCAAAGTGTTAGTCGTGAACGCCCTGTTCCGTACGGAGCATCCGACGCATTTGAGCGTGCCGGAGGCGATCGAGGTCGCCCGCGCCGTCGGCGCCGAGCGCACATATCTCACGCATTTGACGCACGACAACTTCCACGCCGATCTCGAGGCCGAGATGCCCCGTGGCGTGACACCCGCGTTCGATGGGCTGACGGTACGGATCGACTGAATGACGGACCCAATCGTCGCGGCGCTGTGGGTCGATCTGCTCGGCAAATTGGCGGGGCCGGCGGCTCACGCGGTCAACAATGCCCTGAATAACGTCGCGATCAATTTGGCGGTCCTGCAATCACGACCGAGTGCCACGGCCTACGTTGAGCGGGCCGACGACTATCTCACGGAAGCCACCCGCCTGACCCAGGCTGTGCTCGCGTTGGCCCGTCCCGTGCCCGTTCCTGTCGAGCCGGCATCAGTCCTGCATCAGATCGTACTTGTTCTCGAGGCCAGCGGCCGCCGCATTGAGGTTATCCAGGAGCACTTGAAAGCGATGGCGACAGGGATTGACGGGGGTGCGGTCCGTTTGGCGCTCGCGGCGGCTCTCGCTGACGGCGCGGCCAGCCGTGTTTCTGTGGTAGAGGGCGGTCGAGAGATACGAGTACAAAGCGGGGTGTTGCGAGACGACGTGGCGGACGCCGCCCGCGGGGCCGGGATCGGCCTGCGAGTGGAACCGGGCCAGGTTACATTCACGTTTTCAGGAGCCCAAGAGTCCGCATGATGAAGTCCGCGAAGATACTGATCGCCGATGACGAGCCCGCGATCACGTCGGGCCTGAGCGCGATCCTGAGCGACCTCGACTACGATGTCGAGGTGGTCCAGGACGGGCAGCAAGCGCTCGACCGCCTGGCGGCCGATCGGTTCGGGCTCGTGCTGGCGGACTTGAAGATGCCGCGCATCGGCGGCCTCGCGTTGCTCCGCGAGCTCCAACAGCGCGGCGTGCCGACCGAGTGCATCATCATCACCGGTCAAGCCACGATCGACTCGGCCGTCGAGGCGATGCAGAGCGGCGCCTATGACTATATAGAAAAACCACTCAACACAGAGAAACTGAACCGCCTCAAGGCGCTGATCCCCAAGGCGCTCGATAAATACACCGTCCAACAGCGCAATCGCGAACTGTCCTCGCAGCTTCAGGAACTGACGCACTACGCCGAGCTGACCGGTCAGTCCGAGGCCATGCGGGAGGTCTATAAGATCATCGAGGCAGTTGCCCCTTCGAGCGCCAGTGTCCTGATCCTCGGCGAGTCAGGCACGGGCAAAGAGCTCGTGGCGCGCGCGGTGCACAGTAAAAGCGAGCGCGCCAAGGGTCCGTTCTTCGCGATCAATTGCGCGGCGCTGCCCAAGGAAATTCTCGAAAACGAGCTGTTCGGCCACGAGAAGGGTGCGTTCACCGGCTCCACGAACGAGAAGCCGGGCGCGTTCGAGATGTCGAGCGGCGGCACGTTGTTCTTCGACGAAGTCGCCGAGATGGCGCCGGATATTCAAGTGAAGCTCCTGCGCGCCATTGAGACGCGCACGGTCCGGCGCTTGGGCGGCAAGAAGGAGATCGAGGTCGATATCCGCATCGTCGCCGCGACGAACAAGGATCTGCAGAAGGCGCTCGAGGACAACCTGATTCGCGAAGATCTCTACTATCGCCTCGCGGTCGTCGAGATCTATCTGCCGCCGCTCCGCGAGCGCGTGGGGGACATCCCGCTCCTGGCGAACGAATTCCTGGCCCGATTCGCCCACCAAAATGGCAAGAAGATCCAGGGGTTCGACGACGCCGCGATGGAGTGGGTCGTGAGCTACGCCTGGCAGGGCAACGTGCGGGAGCTCAAGAACGCGGTCGAGCGCGCCGTGGTCATGTCGCGCGGAGGCGTGATTACGCAGGCCGAGATCATGCCGCGCCACATCCGAACGTCAGCCGAGACGCCGACCTCGGTCGTCGTGCAGGTCGGAACGACGACGGCCGATGCGCGTCGAATGCTCGTGCTGAAAACGTGGGCCGTCGCCAATGGCGACCTGACGCGCGCGGCGACGATGCTCGGGATCGAGGAACAGACGTTGCAATCGGAGTTGGCGGGATATGTCTCGAACGGCGAGTCCAAGCCCAAAAAAAAGGGGAAGAATCATGCGGGACTATGATGCCGATGAGCCGTATGTCGTCATTCAGGAGCGCTCGAGCGACGTCGGCTCGTTCTTGATGGGGTTGGCCGTTGGCGCCGGCATCGCTCTGTTGTTCGCGCCGCGCTCGGGCGAGGAAGTCCGGGGCGAGATCAAGCGCCGGGTGAAAACCGTGCGCGACAAAGCGTCGGATTCGTTCTCCGAGGCGCGCGAGCGTGTGGAGTCGCGCTTGGAGTCCGCGCGACTCGCGCTCGAGGAGAAGAAGCAGCGGATGACGGACGCAGTCGCGGCCGGCCGCGCCGCGGCGCGCCAGGCGGCGCGCGATGCCCGGCGCGAGTTGTCAAAGCAGCGTCCCAGCGCCGAGGACTGACCATCCGCTCGCTCCGAGCCGCATGGCGCGACTCGGCGCTGCGCGACTACCTGACGAGCGTCTGGAGCAATAGCGGCGAGGACAACATTTTCTTCCTCGCCAGTGGTGTCGCGTTCAACATTCTGCTCGCCGCCGTACCGTTCGTGCTGCTGCTCGTGAGCGGCCTCGGATACTTTCTCGACCTGTCGCCGGCCGCGTCGCTCTCCCGCATCTCCGTGCTGGTCGATCGGCTGCTGCCGGCCGAGTCGGGTCGGATGGGCACCGTGGTCACCGCGCTCATGAACGAGGCGATTCGCCTTCGCGGCACCGTCGGGATTGTCAGCGCGGTGACGTTCGTGTGGTTCTCGACGCGACTGTTCGGGTCGCTGCGCGCCGTGCTGGCGCTCGTGTTCGATCTCGATCGCGATCGGGGGATCATCGACGGGAAGATCTTCGACGCCAAGGTCACCGTCGTGGCGACACTCCTGGTCGTCGGGTACACCGTGCTCAACGCCTATCTGGTCGTCGCGACGAAAAATGGCGCCGCGATGCTGGCGGACATCGGCCTGCAGCACGCGGCCATGAACCGCTTCGAGTACTGGACCGCGCGCACGTTCGAGTTCTTGTTCGTGGCCGCGACGTTCTTCGCGCTGTATCGATTCCTGCCGGCTCGCGGCGTACGCGCTCGCACCGCCGCCCTCGCCGGGACGTTCAGCGCCGTGTTGCTGGAGCTCGCGAAGCTCGCCTTTACGTCTTATCTCCGCCACTTCAACCCCGGTTCCCTCTACACGGGGACGTTGGCTGCGATCGTCATCGTGATTATCTGGCTGTACTATGCCGCGACGATTTTTATTCTTGGTGGAGAAGTTGGTCAGGTGTACGAATTGCGGCGCATCCGCCGATTGCAATGGGAGGCGGTTGAATAGTACGTTTCCCATGCCCCAGGTCCGTAGGAGGGCGCGAGCCCGCTAACCCCGTCAGGACCCCGCAGGTAGCAGCGGCATGAGGTGTCTTGCGTCGCTTCGCCGGGCCTGGGGTATCTCTCCTCCGACATGCCACTGGCCCTCGCCCGTAAATATCGACCGAAGACGTTCGCCTCGGTCGCCGTCCAATCGCACGTCTCGAACACGTTGAAAGGCGCCATCGCGCGCAATCGTGTCGCGCATGGCTATCTCTTCTGCGGCCCCCGCGGCACGGGCAAGACGACGCTCGCCCGCGTGCTCGCGATGGCGCTCAACTGCGAGCGCCGTCACCTGCGCGACGACGGCGAGCCCTGTGGCGAGTGCACGTCCTGCACGCGGATCTGGAGTGGCAGCGCGAGCCTCGATGTCGTGGAAATCGACGCGGCGTCGAACCGCGGCGTGGATGACGCGCGGGAGCTTCGCGAGCGCGCGATGTACGCGCCATCGGGCGCCGATCGCTACAAAGTCTATATCGTCGACGAAGCGCATATGCTCACGCGCGAAGCGTGGAATGCGCTCTTGAAAATCCTGGAGGAACCCCCGCCGCGCGTCGTCTTCGTGTTCGCGACGACCGAACCGCAGAAGATCGCCCAAGCGGCCGCTCCTGTCCTCTCGCGACTGCAGCGCTTCGACCTGAAGCGCATCCCGTCGTCGGAGATCCGCGCGCGACTGGCGGAAGTGTTCGACGCTGAAGGACTGGAGGCGGACGCCGATGCACTCGGCCTGCTGGCGCGCGCCGCCGATGGCTCGATGCGCGATGCGCTGAGCCTGACGGACCAGGTATTGGCCCTCGATCCAGACGCGATGGTGACCGCGGAGCGGGTGAGGGAAGCGCTCGGCCTGGTGCCCGAGGACGAGTATATCGCCATTCTCGATCTGATCGCCGCCCGACAGGCGGGCGAGGTCTTCGCCGCCGTGGCACGACTCGCGGACCTCGGCATCGACTTCGGCCTCTTTCTGGCCGGCATCGCCGACACCATTCGCGCACAGCTCGCGATTGTGCTCGGCGCCACACCGCCCGATATCTCCGCGTCGTTGCGCGCCGCGCTGACCGAGCGGCGTTCGGCGTGGTCCTCGGGCGATCTCCTTCGAATGCTCCACGCGATCACGGAGCTCGAGCAGCAATTTCGAAAGAGCGTGCAGCAGCAGCTCCTCGTCGAGACGCTCCTGCTCCGATTTGCGCTGCTGGACCGGTCTGTCGAGATAGAAGCCGTGCTTCGAGAGCTCGGCGGCGGCGGCGGTGCCACACCGGCGCGACCCCAGGCGCCGCCACCCAAACCGGCGCCCGCTCGACCGGCTCCCACTGGTCCGGCACCCACGGCACCCACGGCACCCACGAGAGGGCTCGAGGCACAGTGGGGCGACGTCGTCTCGCGCTTGCGCGGACCGTCACCAATGCTGGCCGCGGCCCTCGATCACGCGAAGCCGGTGAGCCTGTCGGTTGAAGGGGATGTGCTGATCCGACTCGACGAGCCGAACGAGGTGTTTCAGAGAAAGATCGAAGGTGGCCGAGATCAGATTCTGGGCGCGGTTCGGGAGGTCATTGGAATTGGGAAGAGCGTCCGGCTGGTGCTGGGGGAGGAGGCCAAAGCCCCCGCGGCGCCTCCGAAGCGGCTGACCCAGGAGACCCTCAAGACCGACGAAGTGGCCCGGCTTCGCCGCAGCGATGCCCTCTTGGGGGCCGCGATCGATGCGCTGGACTTGGAGCTAATGGACGACTAGCGACGCCGTTAGATTGGTCCACATGGCCGATATCATGAAATTGCTGCAGCAGGCCCAGCAGATGCAGGGCCGGCTCCAGCAGATCCAGGATGAGCTCCAACAGCGCACCGTTTCGGCCTCGGCCGGCGGCGGCATGGTCACGGTGAACGCCGACGGAAAAGGTCAGATCCGCTCGATCAAGATCGACCCGAGCGTCGTCAATCCGAGCGATGTCGAGATGCTCGAGGACCTGATCGTGGTGGCGATGACCGATGTGCAACGTCGGGCGGCTGCCTTAGCCCAGGAAGAAATGGGCAAGCTCACGGGTGGACTCGGGCTCCCGTTCCAGCTGCCATTGTAAGTGCCCGCGATCGACGATCTGACGATCGAGCTGGCCAAGCTCCCTGGGATTGGTCGCAAGACCGCGCTCCGGCTGACGTATCATCTCCTGAAGCGCCCGGCCGACCAGAGCCGCCGGTTGGCCGAGGCGCTCCTGACGCTCGCGGACCGCGTTCGCCAGTGCGATCGGTGTCACAACCTGACCGAAGACACGGTGTGCGCCATCTGTCTCGACCCCCGTCGCGATGCGAGCCTGATGTGCGTCGTGGAGGAAGCCGCTGACATTGGCGCCATCGAGCGCTCTGGCGACTATCGCGGCACGTATCATGTCCTAGGAGGTCGTCTATCCCCACTCGATGGGGTAGGTCCTGAGGATCTGACCATAGCCGCGCTCGCGAAGCGAGTTGCGGCGGGGGGCATCAAAGAGGTGATCGTGGCGACCAATCCGAGCCTGGAGGGGGAAGCGACTGCCCTGTACCTCCAGCGCCAGCTCGTCCCACTCGGGGTAACGGTTTCCCGAATTGCCCGCGGGCTGCCGGTCGGCGGTGACCTGGAGTACGCTGACGGCGTCACTATCGCGCAGGCTCTCTCAGCACGCCGGGAGATGCCGTGAGGGTACAAAAGGTCGTTCGGAGGGGCGGGACCCGGACTGCACTGCTGGTCGCGACCGGGTTTCTGGGAGGGCTCGCGGTAGGTGTCCTGTTTTGGAGCCGGCAGCAACACCGGCACCGGCGGGACCTCTTCAGCAAGCACTCGCTGAGGCGGTTGGCGGCACTCGGGTACCTGTCCGGTACGCCGAGCGCTCATACCGCGTCGCTCCTCAGGGATTACATCCAGTGGGAACCACGTTCGGTCCTCCGACGACGCGGCCGCCAGGTGCTGCGAAAGGTGGAGGCGTCACTCGACTTGGGTTAGGTCATGGCCGTCGGCTCAGCGAGCTGGTCCTTCACCGAAGATGATTACGGGGCGATCACTCAAGCCCTGCACCGATTCCTGTACGAGAGCAACGCCCGCTGCGCTCTCCTGGTTGATCGGACTGGCCAGCTGGTGACGACCGTCGGCGAGCAACCGACGTTCGACCCAACCGCTTTCGCGACCCTGACGGCCGCCGATTTCAGCGCCAATGACCAACTGGCCAGGCTGATCGGCGAGACCGACTTCAATACGCTGTTTCACCAAGGCGAGAAAGAGTCGATGTATCTCGCCGATGTGGCCCGCCGGGTGATCCTCGTCGTGCTCTTCGACAACCGCACCACCCTGGGGCTCGTGCGACTCAAGATGAAGATGGCCGTCGATGACCTCACCAAGCTGTTCGAGCAGGTCTTCGCGCGGGGTCAGACCGCCGGGGGGGCGGAGCAACCGAACATCCTCTCGGGCGCGGATGACGAGATCGACAGACTGTTCCAATAGAGGACGACAGTCATGTCGATGATCAACTACGCCTCGCGCGAGATCAACTGCAAAATCGTCTATTACGGCCCGGGCCTCGGCGGCAAAACGTCGAACCTGGAGCATGTCTACGCCAAAGTCCAACCAGAGACCCGCGGCAAGCTGATCTCCCTGGCGACGGAAACCGAACGGACGCTGTTCTTCGACTTTTTGCCAGTCGATTTGGGGACCATTCGCGGTTTTAAGACGCGCTTCCACCTGTACACGGTCCCTGGGCAGGTCTATTACAACGCCAGCCGCAAGTTGATTCTCAAGGGCGTCGACGGCATTGTCTTCGTCGCCGACTCGCAGATCGAGCGCATGGAAGCGAATCAGGAGGCCATGCAGAATCTGTACGACAACATGGCCGAGTACGGGTATGACCTCAGGAGAATGCCGTTTATCGTGCAATACAATAAACGGGATCTCCCGAATGCCGCGGCGATCTGTGACCTGCAAGCGTCGCTCAACCCGGGCTGGGAGGTCGATGACCCCGCACGGCAACGGGTGACCCCGGACGCGGCCCATCCCGGCGAGAACTTGATCGAGCAACTGCCCACTGGGGAATGGGTCGAGCGCGCGCCATATTTCGAAGCCGTCGCCGTCAGTGGCGATGGTGTCTTCGATACACTCAAGGCGGTGAGCAAGCTCGTGCTGAAGTCGCTCGCGTAGGTCGAGCCCGAGCCGCCGCCGCAACCGGGGTGGCGCAGTGAATCTTCCGAACGCGATCACTGTCGGGCGCATCGTCGCCGCGCCCGCGATCGCGTTGTTGGCCCTCCTGCCGTCCTGGCCAGCGCGTCTCGCGGCGTTCGTGATATTCATTGTCGCGGCCCTCACCGACTACATTGACGGGAAGCTCGCCCGCGAACGGAATCTCGTCACGGACTTGGGTCGCGTGCTCGACCCGCTAGCCGACAAGCTGCTGCTCGCCGCGACCGTCGCGCCGATGTATGTACTCCAAGCTCCCCCGCATGATGTGTTGGGATCATATACCGCGAGCGCTGGGTTTCTTGGCCTGACGTCGCTCCCGTTCCGTACGCCGGTGGGTCCGGTGCCCCTCCCGTTCTGGGTCGTCGCGATCGTGCTCGGTCGCGAGATCGTGATGACCGTGTTTCGCCAGGCCGCGTTGCGCCGGGGCACGGTGATCGCCGCGATCGGCCCGGCCAAATGGAAGACAGGGTTCCAGTGGACCTGGATCGGCTCGGCCTTGTTCTGGTTCTTCGCGACCAGCGCCTTCACCGCGACGTCGCTGACGCCATCGTTCGTAACGCCCGCGTCACTGTTCATTGGCATCGTCGGCACCGCAAGCCTCGTCGGCGCCATTGTCTTTTCGCTCTACTCGTTGGGTCTCTATCTTGGCCGTTACGGCCGCGTTTTCCTGAGACCCAACCCGAGAGCAAGACAATCCCCATAGTGCACCGTCGCATTTCGCTGCTCGCGATTCTGTATCTATCCGCTTGCTCCACTGACGTCATCAATCCTCCGAAGCAGCAAGCGCCGACCCCGCCGATGGCGATCTCCGTTTTCGCTGGCGATCGGTCGACCTGCGTCCTGACCTCCGGCGGCGCCGTCGAGTGCTGGGGCAGCAACGCGTTGGGCACGCTGGGCCTGGGCACTACGGATTCAAACGCCCACGGGACACCGGACACCGTCGTGGGAGGTCATTCGTTCGGAGCGCTGTCCGGCGCTGCGAGCTTCGTCTGTGCGCTCACGACCCAGGGACAACCCTGGTGTTGGGGAACCGCGTTGTCGAGCCAGTCGACTGTGCCCGATCGTGACTCTGTGCCCGTGGCGCTCACGGGGGCGCCAGCCATGAGCTCGATATCGGTCGGCTGGGGTCACGCGTGCGGTCTTACGGTTGCCGGTGCCGCGTATTGCTGGGGGCACAATCAGTTCGGCCAGCTCGGTACCGGCGATACGGTGGATCGGGGAACGCCGACACCGGTGCTCGGGGGATCCACGTGGCGGGCAATCAGTGCCGGCATTGACAACACGTGCGCGGTGAGCACGACGGGTCAGGCGAATTGCTGGGGCGATACAGCGTACATCAACGGCGCGATTTCCGACGAAATCGAGACCGCGCCAGGCGCGCCGATCGCGAGTCCAGTGAGGTTTGCATCCCTCCACTCAGGTGCAGATTACCAATGTGGTCTCACGTCCGCTGGTGCGGCGTACTGTTGGGGGCTCAATTATGCGAGTGCCCTCGGCGATAGCTCGATGACCTTTCAGCCGGTACCCGTTGCGGTCGTCGGTGGCATCACGTTCGCCACGATCGCCATCTCCGGCGAGAATTCCATCGTTCCCACGACCTGTGGACTGTCGACCCAGGGCGCGGCCTATTGCTGGGGCAACCAGTCGTACGAACAACTCGGTACCTCGGCAGCGCAGCTCAGCACGTGCGCGATCACGCCGGAGCAATTCAGCGTGCCCTGTTCTCCGGTGCCGGTGTCAGTGGCCGGCGGGCTCACGTTCACGGCGATCGCGGTCGGGAACACGCACGTGTGCGCCGTGACCGCGCGGGGCGCTGTCTACTGCTGGGGAATGAACGACCAAGGGCAGCTGGGAACTGCCACGTCGACGCCGTCGGCCTCCTCGCCAATTCGCGTCAGCGGCTTTGGCACGCAGTAGATTTGTGCGTGCGCCTCGAACTAGTCACGATCGGTGACGAGCTGCTGCTCGGATTCACGGTCGATACGAACGCCGCCTACATGGCGCGCCAGCTCGCCGGCATCGGTGTCGAGATCGTTCGCCGCGCGACGTGTGGCGACGAGCCGGCGGCCATCGCCGAGGCCGTAGGCGACGCGCTCAGGCGAACCGGCGCGCTGATCACGACCGGCGGCCTCGGCCCGACGAGCGATGACCGCACGAAAGAGTCGATCGCCGCGCTCTTCGGTCGCGGGATGCGGCTCGACGACGAGATCCTTCAGCGCCTCGAGGAGCGCTGGGCGGCCCGCTTCAAGCAGCCGCTCCCCGCGCCCAATCGCCAGCAAGCGATGATCCCGGAGGACGCCGAGGTACTCACGAATCGCCATGGGAGCGCGCCGGGGATCTGGCTCGAGGACGACGCCGGCCGGTGGGTCGCCATGCTGCCCGGCGTCCCGCGCGAAATGCGCGGCATGCTCGGTGATGAGCTTATCCCGCGTCTCACCGCGCGCCTCGGTACTGCGGCTGTCGTCCGGTCCGCGACACTGCGCACGACCGGCATTGCGGAGTCGCTGCTGGCCGAGCAGCTCGGCAACGTGGCGAGAGGCGTCGATGGGCTCCCGCTCGCGTATCTGCCCGGCCATGATGGTGTCGATCTGCGTCTCACCGCCCGCGGGTTGCCGGCGGACGCGGCCGAACGGGCACTGGATACTGGCATCGCAGCCTTGCGTGAGAAGACCGGGCGGTTTGCGTACGCCACGGGGTCCGAGGACCTTGCCGAGGTGGTGCTCGACCTCTGTCGCGCGAAGGGTCTGACGATAGCGACTGGCGAAAGCTGCACCGGTGGTATGCTCGGTGAGCGCCTCACGGCTATTCCAGGGTCAAGCGATGTGGTCGTCGGTGGCGTCATCGCCTACTCCAACGAAATCAAAACCGCTCTGCTGGGCGTCGACGCTGACCTGATCGCCACCCATGGGGCTGTAAGCGAGCCAGTCGCGCGGGCGATGGCCGAGGGGGCGAGGGACAGGCTGGGGGCATCGATCGGGGTAGGGATCACCGGAATCGCTGGCCCCGGCGGTGCAACGCCGGGGAAGCCGGTCGGCACCGTTGACCTCGCCATTGCGGGCCCATGGCCGACAGAAGCCCGCCGTGTGCAACTCATTGGCGATCGTGAGGAGATCCGGTATCGAGCCAGTCAGGGGGCGCTGAACATGATCAGGCTGCGATTAGATTCATAAAACTATGGCATTCTCTGACCAAGCAGACGGTGCTCCAGACCAGGCGCCTCTGCCGGCCGAGGCGGACATCGAGGAGCAGAAGGACAAGTACCTGCGTCTCGCCGCCGAATACGACAATTACCGGAAACGCACGCAGCGCGAGCGCCAGGAAGAGCGGGCACGCTCCCAAGCGGACCTGGTCAAGCAACTCATCGATGGCCTCGAGGATCTCGCGCGGGTCGCGCACGTGGACCCGGCGACGGTCGATGTCGGCACGGTCATACACGGCGCCGATATCGCCGAGCGCAAGCTGCTCAAGGCGCTGCAGAACGCCGGACTCGTCATCATCAACCCAATCGACCAGGCCTTCGATCCGGCGCTGCACGAGGCGGTCGGGACCGAGCCCGCCTTGTCGCCCGAGGACGACCACCTCGTAGCCCGGGTGTACCAGCCGGGCTATCTGTTCAACTCCCAACTCCTGCGTCCCGCACGAGTCGTCGTGAAGCAGTGGAACGGTTGATCTGACCATGGCGTCACAGACCAAGGACTATTACGCGGTCCTGGGTGTGCCAGCATCGGCAAGCCAAGACGAGATCAAGAAGCAGTATCGGAAGCTCGCCAAGAGAAACCACCCGGACACGAACCAGAGCGACCCGAAGGCCGCCGAGCGCTTCAAGGAGATCTCGGAGGCCTACACCGTGCTGGGCGACGCGGACAAGCGGAAGCAGTACGACGAAATGCGGCGGCTCGGCGCGTTCGGCGGTTTCGCCGACGCAGCGCACAGCGCGCGCGGTGGAGCACGCCCTCGGCCCGGTCCTGGTCCGACACCCGGCGGTTCCTCGTATCGCTACGAGGACTTCGACGTCGGCGGCTTCGGCGGTCTCGGGGATCTCTTCAGCTCGATGTTCGGCGGCAACGGCGAGCGCGCGACGCGCTCCAGTGGTCCCGAGCGCGGGCAGACGGTCGAGACGACGCTCGAGATCCCGTTCCGAACCGCTGCACTCGGCGGCAAAGTGCCGATCGAGCTCGAAGTAAACGAGCCGTGTCCGACCTGTCACGGGAGCGGCGGCGCCCCCGGTGCGACATTCAAAACCTGCCCGGAGTGCGGTGGCCGTGGGACCGTGTCATTTGGTCAGGGCGGCTTCGCGGTGAACCGGCCGTGCCCGATGTGCCTTGGCCGCGGACAGGTGCCGAGCCAGACGTGTCCGACCTGCAATGGGGTCGGCGAAGTGCGGAATCGCAAGAAGATCTTGATCACCGTGCCGCCTGGCGCCGACACCGGGACCAAGATCCGACTCCGCGGACAGGGTGGCGCCGGGTCGCAAGGAGCAGCGCCCGGCGATCTCGTCATCACGTTCCAGGTGACGCCGGATCGCTTCTACAAACGCGACGGCCTCGATGTCATCGCGACGGTGCCGCTCAACATCGCGCAAGCGACGCTCGGCTCGAAGATCAGCGTGCGGACGCTCGACGGGAAGAAAGTCGCGATCCGCATTCCGCCGGGCACGCCGGCGGGGAAGCGCTTCCGCGTGCCCGGTCAGGGCATCGCGAAGGACAACGCCAAGGGCGATCTCATCGTCGAGGTCACCATCAACGTTCCGGAGAAGCTCACGGAAGAGCAGGAGCGGATGATGAAAGAGTTCGCGGAATCAGGTGGCCTGAAATACTGACGGCCGCCAGAATCCAGAGCGCTCCCCTGAGCGTCAACCAGTAACGCATTCCAGCCGGTCCCAGTGCCAGCAGTGCGAGCGTCACGAGGCACATCCCAGCAAATACCCAACAAACTCCTCGCGCTTCGCGCTCGTCGCTTTGCTTCGAGATATCGCTGTATTGGCCCATGACCGCCATCGGCGAGCGTACTTCGCGCTCGTCGCTTTGCTTCGAGATATCGCTGTATTGGCCCGTGATCGCCATCGGCGAGCGCGCGAAGCGCGCGAGGCCAATTCCGGCGAGAATGAGCAACACCGCGTTGTCGAGCATCGCCGCGAGATTGCGCGGGGCAGTCAGTGGCAGATCTGGGTGAATGCTCGCGATAGAGACCGCCACTTTCTCTGCCAATGTGCGCATGACGTTCGAGCGGGTGCAATGCCATATAACGCAAAGCCTGCCGCTTGAAGTAGGCGTCCGCCCCGACCTCGTCGAGATCCTGGGTCTCGGCGAAGATCGGCGCCATGACAGTCTTGTTCATCGAAACGATGTCGACCTGGCCGAGCGCCAGTGACCCCCGCGCAAACGGCCCGTTGGCCTCCCACAGCGTGATGCCATCATGCGTCGACCCGATCACGAAGTGCCCGAGCACAACCTGATTCCGGACTCCCCAGACCCCCAGCGCCATCACCACGCCGGCAACGGCGATGGCCGCGGCGCGCCGGATGGGTCCGAGCGCGAGCAGCGGCACGATGAGCAGCACGGCTTCCATACGCGTGATCGCCGCCGCGCCCGCTGCGATGAACAGTGCTACATACCCCCAGCCGCGCCAGCGGAGCGCGATGATGGCGAAGACGGCCCACAGGAGCGCGGCGCCCAAGACCGCATCGTCGCGGTTGGACGCATGAAGCAGCGTGACGGGATCGAGGGCCGCGACGAAACCCGCGACGAGCGCCAACGTCGGGCCGCCGAGCGCGAGACCAACGGCCGCGATCGAGACGATGAGCAGCGCGGCGACCGGGACGTTCCAATAATCCCAGACGCGAAGGCCCGTGCGGGTGCCCGCGGCGACCCACACAGGCTCGCCAGGGAGCTCGAACGCCCGAAGTGGTGGGTCGCTCGGTCGTGTTCCGCCCTTGAGCCGGCTCCAATCCGTGAGCTCGAGGTGACCAGTCGCGGCCAGCATCCGGCCGACATACGGCGCGGCATTGGGTTCGACGTAGTTGCCGACGAGCCAGCGGACGCTCGCCGCCTGCGTGACGAGCGCGAAGAGCCAGACCGTGAGGAGCGGCCTGCTACGCAGCCAGGACAGGGAGCTGGGCCCGCGCGGCTTCGATGACCCCGCCGCCGATCACCATGTCACCGTCGTAGAGTACGAGCGACTGACCCGGGGCAATGGCCGCGACAGGCGCATCGAGTGCCAGCTCGATCTCCTCGCCATCAACCCGGACGATCTCGGCCGCGACCGGAGTCGCCCGATGGCGAATCTGTACGAGCACGCTCTCGCCGACTGTTCTCGGCTCGGCGATCCAATTCAGCTCGCGCGCGATCACACCGCGACCCAACAGCTCGGCGCGCGGGCCGATCACGACCGCGCGCTCGTGCGGCCGGATCGCCGTCACGTACATGGCCTCACTGAACCCACCCGGAACTCCCCGCCGTTGGCCCACCGTAAATCTCGCGTAGCCCTCGTGCCAGCCCGCCACGGTGCCGTCGGACAGAACGAACGGGCCCCGCGCCAGCGCCGGCGCGTCAGCGCCGAGGCGCTTGGCGATGATTTTGGTGTGATCGCCATCCGGCACGAAGCAGATATCCTGGCTCTCGACTTTCTCAGCCACCACGTCCAATCCCAATGCATGGGCGCGGGCGCGAGTCGCACTCTTCGTGAGTGAGCCTACCGGCAGCAAGAGTCGCCGCACGACGGCGGGGTCCAGGCCCCACAGGAAATACGACTGATCTTTTTTTGGATCGAGTCCGCGCCGAAGGATACCGTTCTCGGCCCGAGCATAATGGCCTGTGGCGATCCACTTGGCGTCCAACGCGTCGCCCTTGGCCAGCAAGTCCCGAAACTTGGTGAATGTGTTACACCGAACGCATGGGATGGGCGTACGGCCGCGGGCATACTCGGACACAAAATCGGCCACCACATCGCGCCCGAACGAATCTTCGAGGTTGAGGACGTAGTGCGGCACGCCGAGACGGGCACACACGCGCCGTGCATCGTCGATAGAGTCGAGCGAGCAGCAGGGTCGATCGGGCGTCTCCTCGCCGTAGCAAAAGAGCTTCATCGTCACGCCGATGACGTCATAGCCGCCCTCGACGAGGAGCGCCGCGGCAACAGAGGAGTCCACGCCACCGGACATGGCGACGACCACACGGTCCACGATCAGTGCCCCGCGGCCGAGAGCCGCCGCGCCTTCTCGACGAGCGCGGGAAAGATCTCGCCGACACGATCGATGTTCGCCTCGGTCGACAACGCGCCGAGACTGAGCCGCACGGCCGATCCGGCGAGATCAAGCGGGCAGTGCAGCGCCGTCAGCACGTGCAATGGGTCCGTATTGCCGCTCTGACACGCCGAGCCGGCTGAGGCGGCAACGCCGGCGAGATCGAGTGCCATGAGCATCGACTCGCTGTCCGTGCCCGGCACCGAGACCATGATGATGTGCGGCGCGCGCGTCGCCTTCTGCGCGTGGATGACGCAATCCGGAATCCGCGCCTTGAGCGTCGCCTCCAGCCGATCGCGCAACCGGCCGAGCCGCTCGCGCTCGGCCGCGCGCTCCGCGACCACCAGCTCGGCGGCGCGCGCGAACCCCACGGCGAACGCCACGTTCTCGGTGCCCGGCCGGCGGCCACGATCCTGCGACCCGCCATGCAGCAACGGCTCGATCACCGTGCCACGCCGAACGAACAACGCGCCGACGCCCTTGGGCGCGCCGATCTTGTGTCCGGAGATCGTGAGCAGATCGAACGGTTGGCTCGCGGCGTCGATCGACACGGTGCAGAACGCCTGCACCGCATCGGTGTGGAACACGATATCGCGCTCGCGCGCCTGCTCGGCCAGCGTCGGGATCGGCTGCATTGTGCCGACTTCGTTGTTCACCCACATGACGGAGCAGAGCGCGACATCGCTTCGCATCTGCGCGGCGAAGTCGTCGCCGCTCACCGCGCCATCGCGATCGACCACCAGGAACCGTTCGGTGGCACCCTCGCGGGCCGCCTGGTGCACGGCGGCCAGAATGGCCTTGTGCTCGATCGGCGTCGTGACGATGGCAGTCCGCGAGACACGGGCGCGCCAGGCGCCGAGGATCGCGAGATTGTCGCCCTCCGTCCCGCCGGAGACGAAGGAGATCTCGTCAGGATGTGAGCCTAGACATCGGGCGACACGCTCCCGAGCCTCGTCGAGCGCCACTCGAGCCTCGCGGCCCCACCAATGGACACTCGATGGATTCCCAAATCGAGGGCCAAAGAAGGGGAGCATGGCCTCGAGGACGTCCTGACGCACCGGCGTCGTCGCGGCATGGTCGAGATAGATGGGATCAGGCATGACTCTGCAATATAATTCAGCCGGTGTTCGACCACTTCTTGCGCGCGCGAAAAGACCGGCTGCTCGCGCCGGTCGCGCGGCGGGTCGGCCGGCGGGTCTCGCCGACGACTATCACTATTCTGGCCTTCCTCGTGGGCGTGGCCGCCGCGTTGGGCGCCGCGCGCGGGGCGTACGTCATCGCCCTCGGTCTCTGGTGGGCGAATCGTCTCCTCGACGGCTTCGATGGGACGCTCGCGCGCGTCGCTGGGACGGCGAGCGCGTTCGGCGCGTACCTCGATATCGTCCTCGATTTCGTGGTCTACGCCGCCATCCCGCTGGGCCTCGTCCTCAGCGTGTCGGACCCTCGCGCGCCGCTGGCAGCCGCCCTGCTGTTGGCGACCTTCTACGTCAACGCCGCGACGTGGATGGCCCTCTCGGCCACGCCCGAGAAGAGCCCCCCTGGCCTCATCGCCGGGGCTGAAACAGTCGTGTTCTACACGTTATTTCTGGCCCTCCCCGGGCAGATCGTGCTCTTATTTCGGATCATGACGGTCCTTGTGGCCTTCACCGCGGTCCAGCGTCTCGTGTGGGCCGTGCGTCACTTGCCGAGATGATCCTCGTACTCCTCGGTGCAGTAGCAACGATTTCAGGCACGGTGCGGCCTGGAGGCGCCAACGTCCGGTTCTTGCCGACAGGCGTGGGCACGGTCGCCGATTCCGTCGGCGCATTCCGCCTCGAGGTCCCGGCGCTCACGTCAGGTCGACTCATTGTCGAAGCACCCAACTATGTGCCGGACACGGTCGCGATCCCGTCCCTGGCTCCCGGATCGACGCGCCGCGTGCGCATTGCGCTTCGGCTGCTCCCGACGCTGCCGAGTATCGCGGTGCGGGCGAGCGCGAACCGACCGTTGCTCGATGTCGCCGATGCGGCGGTCGGCGGGGCGGTGGATCGCACGGACCTCGCCAACATCCCTACAGATGCCCGCGACCCGACCGACGTGGCCCTGTCGATTCCCGGCGTCACCCGCGGCGTCGGCTTCTTCGACTTCGCCCCAAAGCTCGACGTTGACGGCGCGAACTCGCTGTACACGCCGTATCGCCTCGACGGCTTGGACAACAGCGAGAACTACCTCGGCGGCCCAAAGATTCTGTTGCCGCTCGACGCCGTTCAGATGGTCGCCGTATCGGCCAGCACCTACGGTGCATCGATCGGCAAGAGCGCGAACGGCGTCGTGGACTTCGAGACCCGCCGTGGCGGGGATGTCTGGTCGGGCAACGCGGTCGTCGTTGGTCGTCCCGCGGCGGCTTTTCGGCGGCTCCAGGGAGCTGTCTCCGGAGGCGGGCCGCTCGTGCCTGGCGCCACGTACGTATTCGGCGCCGCGGACTATGCCGCCGCCGATTCGGCGGTTCCCTATGACTTTGGCGATCCGCGTTTCGGATCCGGCTCGGGCAGCAGTCATCGGACGACACTCAAGTTGTTCGGACGCGTCGACCAGCAATGGAGCGCGAGCCAGACGACGACACTCGACCTCGCGTTCAGCTCGATTGGCCTGGTCGGACAGGGCGGAGGTGTCGTCACGCGCGAAGCCGACCAGACCCAAAATCGGGTTGCGTTTCTCGGCGCGCTCCGTCACGAGAGCAACTTCGGGGGATGGACGAATACCGCGGCGGCCGAGGTCTCCACGTATCACTACTACTATCCGCCGAGCACAACGCCGTTCTCGACGCCGCAAGTGAATGTTGTGCTCTCCGCCGACACCCTGACGACGCTCGCAACAGTGGGCTCGGCAGGGTTCCTCTTCGACGAAAATGAAATCGAAATCCAACTCGCGAACACATTGCGGCGTACCATCGGCGCCCACGCGGTGCAATTCGGCGCCGAGGTCCAACGGGAACAGTTCTCCCTCGCCGCGAACAACACAAATCCCGCCGGCACGTACACGGTCGTAGACAGCGGCATCACGGTGCACGGTGGCATGGTGTCGATCGCCGACATCCCGGCGAACGATCGAGCGCTGTATTACACGATCGACGCCAACCCGCAGGATATTCATGGGATGAACGTGCTCGTCGGCGCGTTTGCCGAGGACGTGTGGTCGGTATCTCGACGCCTGACCATAGACTACGGCCTGCGCTGGGACTACGACGATCTGACGTCGAAAGGCCGCGGGAGTCCGCAGCTCGACAACTTCCAGCCGCGCCTGTCGTTCAACTGGCATCCGACCGCGAATGACGTGATACGCGGAGGTGCCGGTATATACGTCGGCCACATCCCGTTCACGACGTACACCGATGCGCGGCAATTCGCGAGGAACGGCGACAACGTGGTCACATTCTCGAACGTCGCCTTCGGCCACGGCCCGACACCGGCGGAGGTCCAAGCGGCGACCGCCACCGAGCCAGCGCGCGAAATTCGCGAGCTGTATTACTTCGGCGCCAAAGACCCGCAGAGCTATCAGGCGTCACTTGGGCTTCAGCGCCGCCTGAGTGACTGGGGATTGTCGCTGGACGGAATCGTTGTCGGGACCAAGTATCTCCCGCGCATCTGGGACCTGAACGCACCACCATGCTTGCCCCCATGTCCCCCGGCCGAGATGCAGCGCCCCGATGGCGCATTGCCCGGTTCCTACAGCTTTCACACGACAACCGATTTCGGCGGCCAGAGTATCTACTGGGCAGTGATCGCAACGGTTCGACACCAATTCGCGGCGAACTGGACGGCCAATGTCAGTTATACGCTTTCACGTGATCGCGACAACACCGAAGACATCAATTTCGCAGCCGAATACGCGAACGACTTTCACAATGAATGGGCCAATGCCGTCAACGATCGACGCCATCATGTGCAAGCACGGACCGTGTATACCGTGCTCGAGCGTCTCAAGCTGTCGACGATGGTCGACTTCACCACGGGCGCTCCGCAGAACGTCGTCGCGCCCATCGGGACGGATTACACGGGCAGTCAGAACTTCCTGCTGACCGCGAACTCGTTCGACTACAATTATCAGCGAGTGCCAGGTACGCCGCGAGATAGCCAGCGGCTGCCGAATGAGTTCGATCAGAGCGTCGGCGTGCAGTACGAGCTGCCGCTGGGCGTGTCACTCCGAGCCGATGTGTTCAACGTCTGGAACGAGACGCTCGTCTCTGGCTTCGTGAACAACGTTCCTGGCGGCGGGCCGCGCACGCTGATTCTGCAGTCGCGGCTCCTCAACGTCTCCGGCATTCGCCGGGCCTTCCAATTCGGCGCTACGTATTCGTTTTGACGGCGATCGTTGCCTGTGCACGCCCTGACGAGAGGCGCGTGTTGGCGACGGAGCCGTGGGACACCGTCCTCGCGCGCTCACGCGGCACGACGGTCACGTGGGCATTGTGGCGCGGCGACCCGTCGATCAATCGGTACGTCGACGACTGGGTCGCACCCCGCTTGCGGCAACGATTCGGGATCACCCTGAACGCCGTGCCAGGACAGGGCGCTGAGCTCGTCAATGCGCTCGTCGTCGAGCGCGACGCCCATCGCCGGTTCGGTACTGTCGACCTCGTGTGGATCAACGGCGAGACGTTTTTCAATCTTCGCCGCGAGGGGTTGCTGTACGGTCCATGGGCGGGCCGCCTCCCTGGTGCTGTCAACATCGACAGTGCCTCCCCGATTATTGCCCGCGATTTTGAGCAGCTTCCCGAGGGGTATGAGTCGCCCTGGGGGACCGTCCAGTTCGCCCTGGTCTATGACACGTCGCGCACACCACGCCCGCCCGACACCTACGAGGCCCTCCGCCTGTGGATTCATGCACACCCTGGTCGTTTCACCTATGACCAGCAATTCACCGGCCTGACGTTTCTCAAGTGTCTCATGTATGCCCTGAATGGGGGCGCGGGACGGTTCCAGGGCGGGTTTGATTCGGTGCGCTACACAGAGGCCCGCGATCGCACCTTTGCCTGGCTCCAGGAGGTCACGCCGGACCTCTGGCGTCATGGCGTGACGTATCCGCAGGACATCGCCCAGCTCGATCGGCTGTTCGCCAACGGCGAGGTGGACTTCGCCATGTCCAACAACCAAAATGACGTCGTGACGAAAATACGATCGGGTGTTTTCCCGCCGTCCGCACGATCATACGTGCCGCGCGATGGAACGATCGCCAACACGCACTATGTCGCGATCCCGTTCAACGCGCCGAATCCCGCCGGAGCGATGGTCGTCGCCAACTTCCTGTTGTCGCCGGAAGCCCAAGCCGAGAAGGCCAGGCCCGAAGTCTGGGGCGACGGCACTGTACTGAAAGGCGACACGGTCGCACACCGATTCGCGGCGCCGGAAGTTGCGCCCGAATACAGCATACGCCTGCAGGACGACTGGCGGGCGCGGATTCGGCGTTGAGAGTCGCCGTGTTCGTTGCCGCGCCCGTCCTGATCGGCGCGCTCTACGCCCTCCTTGGCGCGCTCGGCCTCGTCGGGCTCGACGCGCACGGATTCACCACCGAGCACGTGACTCGCGTTCTCGGCGCGGGGTCTACTTGGCGTGGCATCGGTTGGTCCCTCGCGACCGCCACGGTCGCCACGGCGGCCGCGACCGTCGTGAGCGCGGCGCTGGCGATCACTTTTCGCGGTACCCGCATGGGCGATCGCGTCGCGCGAGCGCTGGCGGCCGTGCCGCTCCCCATGCCGCACATCGTTGCCGCGACTCTCGGGCTGCTCGTGCTGGCCCAGAGCGGTCTCGTTGCCCGAGTGCTCTACGCGGTCGGCATCATCCACGCGACTGCCGGGATGCCGGCATTGGTCCTCGATCGTTTCGGGATCGGGTACATGGCCACCATGGCATGGAAGGAAGTGCCATTCTTGAGCGTCGTCGCGATATCCGTCATCGCGACCCGCGGCCCTCGCCTCGAAGAAGTCGCGCGTACGCTCGGCGCGACGCCAAGCGCAGTCCTGTGGCGCGTAACCGTGCCCATATTGTGGCGTGGCCTCGCGCCCGCCGCGATCGCGGTTGCCATCGTCATCGCGGGAAGCTTCGAAGGGGCGTATCTCCTGGCCCCAAGTAGTCCTCTGGCGCTCCCGCTGCTGACATACGAGCGGTATCGCACGATCGACGCCGCGCGACGGGCGGATGCGTACGTGCTCGTGTTGCTCGGCCTGACGCTTGCCGTATTGGCGGTGGCGATCCTCGAGTGGGTGAGAGCGCGATGGGACGTCGACTAGCTATTGCTGCTCTGACGGTTTCGGCACTGGCGCCGCTCGTGCTGCTCGGTGTTTGGTCGGTCGGCGACCGGTGGTTCTTTCCCGCGCTGCTCCCGCCACGCCTGACAGCCGGGGCATGGAAAGCGCTCCTCGGCGGTCAGCTAGGAATAGATGTGATAGTGAGCGGCGTGGTCGCGTCAGCGACCGCCGCAATAGCGTGTGCTCTCGCTCTGCCGGTCGGCCGCGCAATGGCGCGACTCAGTGGCTGGCGCCGGCGGGTAGCTGCGGCAGTGGCCTTTCTGCCAGTGGCCGCGCCGCCGATCGCTCTCGGGCTCGGCCTTCAGTATGCGTTCGCCACACTCGGCCTGACTGGGACGGTCGGCGGCGTCATTCTCGCGCATGTCGTACCCGCGACGGGCTTCCTGGCGATCTACTTCTCCGGGGTGTTCACGGCGCTCGATCCTCGTATCGAGGACGAAGCCAGATCGCTCGGCGCGAGGCCGCTCCAAGTCTGGACACACATCACGATCCCGATCGTGCGAAGCCAAATCGGCGATGCGCTCGCGTTGGGGTTCCTCGTGTCATGGGCGCAGGTGCCGCTGACTCTCGTGATCGGCGGCGGCATCGTCCGCACGCTGCCGCTCGCGGTCTATGACTACGTGCGCGCGGGCGAGACGCGATACGCGGCAGCAGGGGCGCTCCTCCTCACGATGCCGCCGATGCTGGCGCTCCTCGCCGCGCGCCGCGAGCGCGTCGCGCCCCTGTAATGGAGCCCGCGCTCCTGGTGCAGGGACTCGCCGTGCCCTTCGGTGCCGGGCCCGGCCTCCGTGACGTGACGTTCGACGTCGCCGCCGGCGAACGCTTCGTGGTCCTCGGCGCCTCGGGCGCCGGGAAAACGTCGCTGCTCCGCGCGCTCGCCGGCCTGTCGCCGGTCACGGACGGCACCTTCGCCGTCAGTGGAGCGGCGATCTATCTCCACCAGACGCCCGTGCTGTTCCCCCATCTCACGGTCTACGAAAACGTGGCGTTCCCGTTGCGCATCCGGCATCGACGCGAGGCCGAGATCGACAGCCGGGTGCGCGCGGCCCTCGCGTCCGTGCAGATGAGCGGCTTCGCGCCCCGCATGCCGCGCACGCTGAGCGGCGGCCAAGCCCACCGCGTCGCGCTCGCCCGCGCCGTGGTCGCGCGGCCCGCGTTGCTCCTGCTCGACGAGCCGCTGGCGTCGCTCGACCCGACCCTGCGCGAGGATATGCGACGGACGATCCTCGGGCTGCAAACCGACTGGGATGGCGCGATGGTGATCGTCACGCACGATCTCGACGAGATGAGCGCGCTCGCCGACCGTGTCGCGGTGTTGCTCGACCGGCGCATCGCCCAGATCGCGTCGCCGGCCGAAGTGCTGTCGCGTCCGGCGTCCCTGGCCGTCGCGCGGTTTCTCGGGCACATGAACGAGATGCGGATGTCCGATGATACGGTGGCCGTCTTTCCGCCGTCCGCGGTACGACCCCAGGCCGACGGCCGGCGCGCGCGCGTCGTCGCGTTGCGCCCTCGCGTCAGGGGCACGACGGCGGTGCTCGCCGTAGGCGACGCGCAGGTCGAGATGGCGGTCGATCCGCTCCAACCACCATCGGTAGGCGACGAGCTCTGTGTGGCGTTCGATCCGAGGGGGGTCGTGCTCTTCCAGAGGTGAGTCTGCGACAGTAACGTGGTGCATGACCCTCAAGGTTGCGACGCGGGCACTCGTCGCGGTCGGTCTGGCGCTCCGGGTTTGGCAGTATGCGGCGGACCAGTCGATGTGGTTCGACGAGCTGTTGATCGCCCGCAACGTCCTCGGTCGTTCGCTGAGCGACTTGGTGCTCAAGCCGCTCGGGTACGATCAGATTGCCCCGATCGGGTACATGGCGCTAGTCAAGCTGAGCGCGCTGGCGTTCGGGCCGAGCGACCTCGCTCTCCGGCTCCCCTCGTTCCTGGCGGGCATCCTTGCTCTGATCCTGTGTTGGCGCCTGGCCGAAGAGACCCTGGACGGCGTGGCTGTTCCAATCGCCGTCGGTCTGTTTGCTCTCGCGATCCCCATGGTGCGGTATAGCGGGGAGCTCAAACAGTACATGCTCGACGTGGCCGCGGCCCTCATCATGACGTTGATCGCACTCGATCTGCGCCGCCGCGAGCCGACCATCCGGCGGTGCGTGAGGGCAGCGCTCGCCGGGTGCATCCTCGTGTGGTTTTCGCAGACCACGGTGTTCATCCTGGCGGGCCTCGGTCTAGCGTTCGTCTGGCTCGTCGTTGTCGAGCACGCCGCGTCGGCCCGGCGACCGGCGTTCATCGTCGTCCCGATCTGGGCGATGGCGTCGCTCGCGGCGACGATCGTATCCATCCGCCGCGTCTCGCCCGAGACGCTGGCGTTTATGCATGGATTCTGGACCATGCTCCACGGGTTCTTGCCGCCCGCGCCGCGCCTCCGCGATGTGTTCTGGCTGTGGGATCGTGTCGTCGGGTTCCTGGGCCGGGGATTCTCCTGGTACGCGTGGCCGGGGCTCTTCGCCGCCGCGGCTGGCGTCGGGTTCGTGGTGTTGTGGCGACAACGCCGAGAGGTCGCGCTTTTCCTGCTTGGGCCGGTCATCGTCACGGTCATTGCGGCGGTCGCGCGCCAGTATCCGTTCTGGAATCGCACCGTGTTGTTTCTCGTGCCGGCGCTCGTGATCGCGATCGCGGCGGCGGTCGAATGGGGGCGGTCGCTCGCGGCGCGAGCCCATCGCGGCCTCGGTGTGCTGGTCGTCGCACCGTTCGCGGTCATCCCGGTATTGGCGCTCGTTCGCATCCCGCCGCCGTATTTCTACGAGGCGTACAAGCCCGTCCTGGCGTACGCGCAGTCTCAGCAACGTCCTGGTGACGTCGTCTACGTCTTTGCCAACGCTTTCGAAGGCGTCGATCACTATGGGCCCCGGTACGGACTGCCGAGCGGGAGTTACGTGCTGGGCACCTGTGATGAACGGGAGACGCGGCCGTTCGTCGAGCAAGTGGACCGTTTCCGTGGCACGCCGCGCCTGTGGGTGATCGGATCCAGCCTGCCGGATTTTCAGAACGCCCGCGACGCGATCGACCGGTATCTCGGGACCATTGGGATCCGGCGTAACGTCTACGCGGTCCCATCTCCGCTCGTGCCGCAGTTCGGCGCGGCGAGCGCCGAGCTGTTCGATCTCAGCGATACGACGCGCCTCCGAGCGACGACCGTGGCGACGTTCCAACCTCCGCCGAACACAACGGGGCGATTCCCGGCCTGTTTCGACTGGGTGCGTCCTTAGAACGTCGAAACCCCGAGTGTCCCGATGTCGTCGACGCGCATTGTCTCGTAGGTAAAATACGGCTCGCCGTATCGCGTGCGGATCATCGAGCCATAATGCGCCGCGTGATGGCGCACGACGTCGAACAGGGGCTCGCCGTTGGGATACACCTCGCCGGCTTGCGTCACGCCCTCGAACTGCGAGGCATAACACCGGATCGCGTCGAGCTTGCGTTCGAAGTAATCACTCACGTCAACCACAAACGTGGGCTTCGAAAAATCCTCTCGATACGTCACGCAGTGAATGACCTTCAACGGCCAATGCTTGGGCGTGTCGGGATCGATCTTCTGGAGGCCCGCCACGAAGCACGCGTCGCGCACAAGCGCCGCGGTCTCCCGGTGATCCGGGTGGCGTCCCATGAGCGCGGGGGCTATGACGACGCGAGGCCGCAGGCGGCGAATCACGACGGCGACCAACCGACGAGTCTCCGGTGTATTCACGATTCCGGCGTCGGGAAGCCCGAGATTCTCTCGCACGCTCACGCCGAGGACCTCGGCAGCCTGGGCAGCCTCCTGCGCGCGCAGCTCGGCGGAGCCGCGGGTCCCCATCTCGCCTTCGGTAAGATCGAGAATGCCGGTCGTGTGACCCGCCGCGGCCGCGCGCAGCAACGTCCCGCCGCACGTGAGCTCAACGTCGTCGCGGTGCGCGGCGACGGCGAGAACGGTGATCATACCCGGAGCGTCGCGGTGATCGCCCGCCCTTCGGCGGCGCTCTGGATGCGGTTCACGGGATGACGCGCGAGACAGCGCTTGACGAGCGCGTCGAGCGCGTCGGGTACATCAGGGCGGACGGCTTTCGGCGACGGCGGCGGCTCGCTCAGCTTGCGCGACAGCACCCCTTGGGCGGTCGCCGAGCGGAACGGTGCCTCGCCGACGAGTGTCTCGTATACAATGCAGCCAAAGCTGTAGAGGTCGCTTCTCTCGTCTGACGGCGATTCCCCGGATAGCTGCTCAGGGCTGAGATAGGCGGGCGCGCCGAAGCTCGCGACGGTCGAGCCGGCGTCCGCGCCTGGCCTCGGCCGCAGTGCGTCCGTAAGCGCCCAGGACGTGACGACGGCAGTCGTGCCCTTGAGGACGATATGCTTTGGCCGGAGATCGCCGTGCCGAACGCCCCGGCTGTGCGCATGGGCGAGGGCCGTCATCATGTCGTCGGCGATGCGAACCGCGTCCGCGATCGGGAGTGGGCGCTCGCGGGCCAGGCGGTCTTTCAGCGTCAGGCCATCGGCCGGGTCGGTCGTGTAGTACACGACATCGCCAGAGACGCCGAAGTCGAGAATCGGCATGACGTGCTGATCCTCGAGCGTCGTCACGCGCTCGAAGACGTGAGCCATGCGCTCGCCGTCCGCGAGGGCGGCGAATCCGGGCGCCACCACGTGAATATGAACCGGCCGGGATCTCCTTCTGTCTTTGGCGCCGAACGTCACGAGCACAGTTGAAATCGACACGGTGCGGTCAATCGCATACCGATCGCCCAGCACGCGCGTGACCCGGTCTCTGTATTGATCCGCGGTTACGGCTTCGGGCAGAGACGCCGCGAGCGCGATAGACGGTGCGACCGGCGGCTGGCTCACCTTCTTTTCAGTTCGTACAGGGACCGCGACACGGCCCGCGCGAAGGCGTTGAATCCAATCGGCGACTTCCGGGTCAGTCTCGGACTCGAGCTCCTGTCGCACGAGCTCCTCATGCACCAGGGCGGACCGTAGGGCTCCTGCTTGATCACCGGCGGCGATCATCGCCTCAATGAGCCCGACGGCGAAGCGCGAGCTCAGTGGCTCGACCGACGCCAGCTTGCGGCGCCATTGTACGGCGACCGTGTGCTCGTTCCGGTCGGCGGCCGCATCGGCGAGGACCTCGAGGGCTTTTTCGTACTCGCGCTGCAGGCGCGCGCGTTCCTCGTCGATCCACCGATCGTAGGCCGGCGCCCCGTCGATCGAAAACCCATCGAGGAACGGACCCTGGTAGAGCGCGACCGCCCGATACGCCGCGTGCTGCGAGACGGCGTCCTCGAACTCGGCAACGTCGCAGCTGAAGATCGTCGGATTGAGCTGCAAGGTGCCCGTCCCGACGAACAGCGCCTCGACGTTCAACGCGCGGCGGATGGCCGACAACGCTTGTTCCAGCGCATGACGCGCCTGTTCCGGCGCGCCGCCCGGCCACAGCGTGCCAACGAGCAGGTCGCGCGTCACGCCGCGCTTACCAGTCGTGGCAATGCGCGCGAGGAGCGCGAGCCGCCGTCGCTGGCTGGCTGGCCCCTGGTGCGGCTGGCCGTCCTGCAGCAGTGTGAGACCGCCAAGCGCCGTCAACCGGAGCATGCGCAGAATCTATCTGCGCCGACGCTTCGTCGCGACTGTGTCGAACGCCATCGCGAATTCGTCGGCGGTCTGGAATCGGTCGTTTGGCATCGGCAACGTCGCGCGGAGCACGGCGGCCTCGAGGTGTTCGGGCACATCTTTCCGGTGCGGCCGGATAGGCGCGGCGGGGCCGAAATAGCGCGTTGTGCCCCCCTCGGCGCCCCGGTTGGGCGGCGCGCCCGTGAGCGCCTCGTACAGGACGCATCCGAGGGAATAGATGTCGCTGCGGCCGTCGACCGGGTCGCCGTAGGCTTGCTCTGGGCTCATGTAGCCGGGCGTACCGAGGATCACGCCGGTGGTGGTCAACCGCGAGCCGCCGGCGCCATGGGCGATCCCGAAGTCGGCCAGGAGCACCCGGTCGCCGCCATCCTGAATCAGCACGTTCTGTGGCTTGATGTCGCGATGGATCACGCCACGCGCATGCGCAAAGGCCAGCGCTGAGGCGAGTTGCTGCGCCACCCGCACGACCGCGTCGCTCGACAGACGCTTGTCGCGGTCCATCCAGGAGCGGAGCGACCCGCCCGAGACGAACGGCATCACGAAGTACAAGCTGCCGTCTGTGTCCTGTCCCGAATCGAATAAGGGGAGAATGTGCGGGTGCTGGAGCTGCGCGAGCGTGACGATCTCGCGGGCAAACCGCGTGATCGCCACGGGATCGGCCCGCGGCGCCTCCAAGAACTTGATCGCCACCGCCCGGGTCTCACGTCCGTCCCATGCGTGGTAGACGGTGGCCATCCCGCCATCTTGCCGTAGTTCCTGCTCAATGACATACCGGCCAGCAATCACGGAGCCAACGGCCCGGCCAGCAGGAGATATGCTCACGCCTGCTAGTTTAACGTTCATCATGTCCTTGGTGAAACGGTGCCTGCCGCTCGTCCTTCTCACCGCATGCGTATCGCATCGCCCACATCCGGTCACAATCGCCGCGCCAGCGGAGAACGAACCCTCCCGGTACATGGCGCCCAGCGCGTCGTATGTGTGCCAATCGATGCGGCTCTACGAGACATCCGGCCCGAAGGTCCAGAGCTGTCTTCGGCAGAGTGGTGATACGACGTGGCTCGTCGACCGGGACAAAGACGGGCATGTCCTGGCCGCCGGATGGGAGGCAATGGTATCGCTGGACCGCCTGGCCGACGCTACGACGGCGCTTGAGGACGCCCTGACCCAGCGATACGGCCCGCCGGACTCGTGCGTGTCTCGCACCGGCACGCTCAAACAGTGGCTGTGGTGGCCAGCCGGCCGCTATACGGTACAAGCCCGGCTCGTCGATCCCTCGCCGCTCTACGCCGTTCGTCGCGGGCGCCTCGAGGTCCAAGCTATCCCCGCGGAGGCCGTGGTATGCCTCACGTGGGTCCACACGCCGGTGGACCTCGGCGCAGCCGACGGTCAGTCCAACCGACCCGCTCGATAAGCGCGCAGCGGCTTCATCGAGCTAGCCCCGGAGGGGCGCTATTCGTACCGGAGGGCCGTAACGGGGTCCAGCCGTGAGGCCCTGACGGCCGGCAGCACGCCGAATGCAATACCGGTGATGATGCTCGCCACGATCGCAATGAGGATCGCGAGCGGCGGCACCGAAGCGGGAATAGCCGGCCATTTCCACTTCGTGAACGCCGCCGCGCCCCATCCGAGCAAGAAGCCGATGCCGACGCCGATGCTGGTCAGCGTGACGGCTTCGATCAGGAACTGCCACAGAATGATGAGCCGCGTGGCCCCGAGCGCTTTGCGCACGCCGATCTCGCGGGTGCGCTCGGTGACGCTGATCATCATGATCGCGATGACGCCAACGCCGCCCACGAGCAAGCCGACGGCCGAGAGCACCAAGGTGACGATGCCAATGACGCCGAAGAAGTTGTTGTAGACCTGGAACAGTCGGTCCTGCGTGACGATCTCGAAGTTGTTCCGTCGTTCCGGCCGGAGCCCGCGCTCGCCGCGCAAGTACGCGATGACGTCGTCGATGGCCTGATCGCGCGACACGCTCGCGACGGGCTTGACCGACACCCACATGTCGGGCACCCACACCTTGTAATGCCGGATCAGGGTCTGCACGGGGATGATGCCCATCGCGTGCTCACCGCCCGTGAAGAAGCTCGGGTGGTAATGATACCAGCCGATGACTTCGAATGGCGCACCGTCGATCGTGACCGATTTGCCGACGGGATTGACGCTGTCCGCGAAGAGATGACTGACCGCGATGTCATTGAGCAGCACGACGCGCGCACCGCTCGCGTTCTCCTCGATCGTGAATGAGCGACCCGGGTTGATGTCGCCGCCGGTCATCTGCTCCCAGCCGGGCGTATAGCCCGTGAGCTGAGCCGATGGCAACGCGCGATCGCCGTACTTGAACACGCCGTTGAAATCGAGCTCGCCCATGACGCCCTGGACCGATGACAGGCGTCCCATAGCCGTCATCTCGGCGAACGACGTGCCCGGATTGTGCCGCCACGGACACATCTCGTCGGTGCCATCGCAGGAGTTGAACCCGACTGGCCAGCGGGTGATGAAGAAGGTGGTCGCCCCCGCCGACTCGATGTCCTTCGCCACAGACTCGTTGATGCCGTGGATCATGGAGGCCATGGCGGTCACCGAGAAGACACCGACCGCAATGCCGAGAATCGTGAGCGCAGCGCGCACCTTGTTCGCCCGTATCGCATCGAGCGCGATGGTGACGCCTTCGAGCAGTGCCGAGATGCGCGCGGAAACGGCCACCGTCACTCCTGCCGCAGCGCGGCGATCGGATCGAGGCGCGCCGCGCGCGTGGCCGGGTAGACACCGGCGACGATGCCGACGCCTCCGCCGAGCGTGACCGCGAGGGCAATCGACCAGGGCACGATGTTGACCGGGAGCGGCGAGAACTTGGTGACCGCGAGTGCGAGGGCCGCTCCCAAGCCGATGCCCAGGATCGCGCCGATCAGACTCAAGGTCGATGACTCGATCAGGAACTGCGCCGCGATATCACGGCGGCGCGCACCGAGCGACTTGCGCACGCCGATCTCGCGGGTGCGCTCGGCGACCGCAACCAGCATGATGTTCATGATCACGATGCCGCCGACCACCAGACCGATGGACGGCAGGAGCACGGCCGCCAGCCGGAGAATGACCTTGATCTTCTGCCAGAAGGTGAGCGACGACTCCGGTGTGGTCAGCGAGAAGTTGTCGGGCTGACCCGGGTGCAGGTGGCGCCGCACCCGCATCACCTGTCGCACGCGCTCCATCGCGTCGGTCAGGATGGTCTGATTCGCGGCCTGGACGATGATCCCGTCGACGACCCCGCGGTCGCGGTTCAACAACCGGTGGACCGGCGAGCGATACGGGGCAATGACGAACTTGTCCAGCGAGAACCCGAACGTGCTCCCCTGAGCCTCGGCCACGCCGACGACGGTGTAGGGGATCCCGCCCATCTTGATCCAGTGCCCGACCGGGCTGACGGTCGGGAAGAAGTGCTTCTTCACGTCCTGGCCGATCACGACGACCAAGGCGCCCGTCTCGAGCTCCTGGTCTGTGAACGGCCGGCCTTCGGTGATCCCCATCTGCTTGATCGCGAAATACTGGCCGGTGACGGCATCCACGAACGACGTCTTCGGCCGGGCGTACTGCGATTGGATCTCGAGATTGTCCTCGCTCATCATGTACCAACTCGTGCCCGGCGGCAGGGCATCGACGACCGGATGGAGGTCGTCCTCCTTGACCCGCGGACGATGGTTCCACTCGGTCCACTGGGCCGGAGTCACGTCACCCGCGGCGAAATAGGGGTGATGCCGCAGCTCGAACGAGTTGATGGCGACCAGCTTGCCGATAAAGTCGTGTTCCATGTAGTGATTCATCCCTTCGACGACAGAGATGATCGCGATCAGGAACATCACGCCGATCGTGACCCCGATGATGGTGAAGAAGCTCTTGAGCTTCTGCACCCGGATTTGACTCAGGGCCAACCAAAAGGCGTCAACGAATTTCATTGCCGACGATCGTCAGTCTCGATCAAGCCGTCCCGCAATACGATCACGCGTTTCGCGTGCGCGGCGATGTCGGGTTCGTGGGTGACCATGATCACCGTCTGTCCGTGGCTCGCGAGCTCCTCGAACACCTTCATAATCTCTTCGGACGTCGCCGAGTCCAGGTTGCCGGTCGGTTCGTCCGCGAGCAAGATCGACGGCGTGTTCACCAGGGCGCGGGCAATGGCCACGCGCTGCCGCTGTCCGCCGGATAACTCATTGGGCCTATGGAGGATGCGATCACCGAGCTGCACCCGTTCGAGTGCCTCGGTCGCCCGCTTTTTTCGCTCCCCTGACGGCACACCGGCATAGACGAGAGGCAGTTCGACGTTGTGCAGCGCTGTGGCTCGTGGCAGCAGGTTGAATGTCTGAAACACAAACCCGATTTCGCGGTTGCGCACCCGTGCGAGCTGGTCGTCGGACATCTGGGAGACCAGCGTGCCGTTCAGCCAATATTCGCCTTCACTCGGTGTATCGAGACACCCAATAAGATTCATCAGGGTCGACTTGCCGGACCCGGATGGTCCCATGATCGCGACGTACTCGTTGCGATGAATCCCCACGTCGACACCACGCAGGGCACGAACGATCTCGCCCCCCATGTCATAGTGGCGCTTGAGCCCGCGGGTGACGATGACCCAGTCGGTCGGTGGCTCCTGACCGGTCTGCGCGATGACCGCCCGACGCTCGGCGGTGACCGTCATCGAGGACATCGTCACGATTTGGCCTGCGCGGTTTGCGTCACGGGCTTCTGGTCGGGTTTCTTCTTGTCCGGCTTCGGCTCGTGGACGAGTGCGCCATCCTTGAGCTCGCGGATCGCCTGATACGTGCCGCCGACGATACGCTCGTTCGCCTGCAGGCCGTTCACGACTTCGAAGTACTTGTCGCCCGCGATCCCGACCTTGACCGGCCGGAACGTGACTTTGTTGTCATTGCTGACGACGAACACGCCCTCTTCGTCGCGCTTGCCGACTTGCTTCGTCGGTTGCGCACGGCCGATCGTGACCGCCGAGTCGTTGCTCGGCAGCGACTCGTTCTCGCGCACGGTGAGCGCAATGATCGGGATCGACAGGACGTGGTTGCGCGTGTCGGTCACGACCTTCGCGGTCGCCGAGAAATCCGGGCGCGTATCGACTGGCGGGTTGAGCAGCTTGATCGTGACCTCGTAGTCCACGGCCTGATCGGTCGAGGTCGTGTTGGCGGTTCCCGCGGCCTTGACCGAGCTGTTGGCGATCTTCGTCACCCGGCCGATGAATGTCGTATCCGGGAATGCGTCGAGCTGGATCTGCGCCGAGTCGCCAACCTGGATATGCGAGACATCGGTCTCGTCGACCTTGACGCGCGTCTCCAGGTAGTTCATGTCGCTGATCGTGAGCAGGGTCGCGGCATCCTTGTTCAGCGTGCCCTGGATCGCCGTTTCGCCGTTCTCGACGTCGAGACGGGTGACCTTGCCGCTCATCGGCGCCAGGACCGTCGTCTTGTCCAACGCGCTCTGCGAGTTCTGCAGGCTCGCCTGCGCCTGCTCGACCTGAAAGTCGGCCGCCTCCTTGGTCGCCTTGGCCACGTCGAGCGCGGTCTTGAGCTGCTCGAGCTGCTCAACGGAAATCAGCGCCGGATTCGTCTTCTTGATCTCGGCCGACCGGTCGTAGTTGTGCTGCGCCTGCGAGAGATTGGCGTTCGACTGCACCGCGGCCGCTTTCGCGCCCGCCAGCGCCGCTCTGTCGTGCTCGACCTGCGCCTGATAGAGGGCGGGATCGATCTGCAGCAGCAGCTGCCCCTTCTTCACCATGTCGCCTTCTTTGACGGGCAGGGCGATGATGCGCCCGGAGATATCCGTGCTGACGTCGACTTTGGTGTGCGGCACGACTTGTCCGCTGGCCGTCACCGAAGCGACCAGGTCACGGTACGCGACCGGCTCGATGCGTACCTCGGTCGATTTCTTGCCCTTGGTCGCGGCGACCGTGACCCCAGCGATCAGGGCAACGATCACGATGGTTCCAATAGTCCACTTGGCAGGAGAGCTCATAGGTATCAGCGGAGGGGGCGGCCGACCGCGCTTTCCAACGCGGCGAACGCAGTTTGATAAGAATACACAGCGTTAATGCGGTCAGTCTCGGCCCGCTCGAACGAGGCCACTGCGTCTGTCACATCTAATGACGAGGCCGCTCCGACTTGGTACCGGGCTTCGGCAAGCGCGAGCTCCTCGCGCGCCTTTGCGGCGTTCTCTTGCTGCAACGCGGCCGTCTTCTGCGCGGTCGTCAGGCTCAGATACGCGCTCGTGACGTTGGCGGTCAGCGCCAACTCCTGGGCTCGCCGGTTGTACTGCGCGTCCGAGCGATTGGCGGCCGCCTGCTCGATCTTCTGTTCGCGCACGAACCCGTCGAAAATCGGCAGGGACAGCGTGGCCGTGACCTGACGCGGGTTGTTAATGAAGCCGAACGGGAAGCCGTTGTTCTGATTCTTCAGCGTCTGGATCTCACCCGGCGTGAGGTTGGGCGAACCGCATGTCGCCGCGGTTCCTCCGGCCGCGATGCACAGCTCGTAGCCGATCTGTTGGTTCGACGCGGCAGACACGACGGCGGCGTTGGAGTTTGTGTACGAGAATGTGTAGCCGCTGAGACCGGTCTGGATTTGCAAAACCGGTGTATACAGGCCGCGCTGACGAGTCACGTCAACGTCGGCCGCATGCTCGCGCGCGAGGAGCGCCACCAGCTGTGGGTTCGATTGGCGAGCGATCGCTTGCAAGCTGTCCAGCGTGTACTCGACCGGCGCTACTTGGAACGTATCGCGGACTTGCACGCCCTTTGGTTGCGTCACGCCAAGCGTCTGAAAGAGCTGCAACTTCGTGACGTCGACCTGATTGTGGGCTTGCACGGCCGACACCTTCTGCTGGCCGAGCGTCACCTCGGCGCGCTGGACGTCGAGCGGCGTCGCTGCACCCGCGGCAACCCGCGCCTGGGCCAGCAGCAGCTGCGCCGAATCGTCGGAGACGAGGGTGTCCTGCAGGTTGGCCTGCGCGACCGCGGTCACCACCGCGATATACGCGGAGGCGACGTTGTTCCGTAACGTCGCCGCGGCGCTGCCAATGTCAGCCTCCGCCGCATCGCGGTTCGCGCGATTGTACGCCGGCGAGATCAGGACGCTCGCGCTCAGCGTGTAATTCAGGTTGAGCTGCCATTGTGACTGCTCGTAGTTCGAGCTCGCACCGAGCGCCGCTCCGCTCGAGAACTGCGTGCCCGCCTGCGAGTACTGCGCGAAGAGGTTGGCGCCCACCTGGGGGAGAAACTGGCCGTAGGCCGCCCGCAGGTTCGCACTTGCCGAACGCCGGGCGACGACGCTCTGGAGATAGACGGGGTTGTTGTGCTTGGCGATCTGTTGCGCGTCGGACAACGTCAGCACCGGCCCCGCCGAGTCTGGACCTTGCGCGGCGGCCTGGCCCGCGAGCGTCAAGGCCCCCATAACGATGCAGAGACGAATCATGGACACCGAGTTATTGGTTGCTGACCGTACGTACCGGCCGGATGGGGAGTTTCAAGGGGGGCTGTCCCGCACGGCCATTAGATGCCGCTCGGGCCTTGCGAGTTGCAATACACGTCCAGCCGAGTCGGTCCAAACGAGGCGCTCACCGTCGCCCGTCACCCGTATCTTTATGGCCATCAGCTCCCGGCCTCCGATCCGGACCGAGTCCGGCCCGAGGCGCTCGATGCGCATCGGCAACACCGCGCGGCGCTGTGGCACGACGACTGACACGACCCCCTCCCGGCGGCCGAGCATCAAAAAGTAGTACTGATGCACGATATCGTCATCTGCCAGCAGGGTGCCCGCCAACGGCAACTCGCGCGCGGACTCGTGATCCGGCCACCGCGCGCGCAGCATCAGAAATCCGCGATCGCGGACGACGCTGACCTGTTCGACGTGTCCCGGTCCGGTTCGCAGATCGAGCGCATATGTGAGTGGGGCGCCCGTGAGGTCGGTCGCGAGGGCCGGTGACAGCCGGCGGTCCGCGAACAGCACGGTACCCGACGCTTGATACCCGCCGGGTGCATGGCGGATCGCGAACGTCTCGCGGCCCGCCTCGGTCGCCGATCCCTCGACCGTAATCGTGAAGCTCCCCTGGTCGACTATGGAACCGGGGGTGGCTGGCTGTGCACTGGCAGACACGGCCAGGAATACCGCCGCGTAGGCCGCCCTCAAACCCGGAAGATCCGTTGTGCGATCCGCTCGCGCAGGCGCTCGTACAACAAGCGACCTTTCTCGGCGGAGGCAAGCGTCGGGCGGCCGGCCAGGGAACGCACTCGCCGATAGCGGCGGCGCTCATCCTCCGACAGACTATAGTCTTCGGCCGCCTTCATGTTCACCAACTCCGGCGCGAGGTGTAACAAGAGCGAAGTGTCGACCTCATCCCCGTGCAACGGGGCATCTTGACCGGTCAGGAGATCCGCCACGTGGACCGCGAATACATCAACGACGCGAACGCGCGCCTCAGCCGTGATGACCGTCGCGAGCGCCTCTTGGTGCGCGTCGTAGCCATGCGCCGTCAACAGGATGAACTCCCGAACCCCGGTCGCCTCCCACGACGCGAGCAGATCGTTCACCAGCAAATGCAGCGTCTTCTTCCTCACGGCGCCGTTCCCCGGTGAAGGACGCCGCGTCTCCGCATTCACGCCGTATTCGATCGTCGGCGCTCGCAGGACGCCGAATTCCGCGGACAGGTCGTCCGCGAGGCGCTCGACGATAATGGTGTCGACACCGAGCGGCACGTGGGGTCCGTGGGCTTCGCAGGTGCCGATCGGCACGATCAGCCGTGGGTCGTCAGCGATCGCGGCCGCGACGCGCCCCGGCGGCAGCTCTTTGATTCGTCGTGGGAGTGACATGCGGTCTTGGTGGTGGTCTGCCGCCGCCGCGGTCGCCGTGATCTCGGCCGCACGCTGGCTTCGCGCGCCCGCCCTACCTTATCTCGGTGTCAGCGTGGGCGCCACGGTTGTGGCGGTCTTTCTGGCCCTTCGCCAACGCGGGAGCGGCGCGATCGCCGCGCGCACGGCGTCGTTCGCCCTGGCCGCGTTTGCGGTCGTCGCGTCAGCCGACCAATACATGATCTGGCAGTTGGAGACCGACTGGCCGGCGGTCTCCGCGTCCATCACGACCAACGCGCAGACCACCGCTCGCGCGACCCTCAACACTCTGGCCAGTACGCTGCACAGTACGGCCGTCCGCGCGCTCGACGCGCCGGGCGATCCGGCGGGCGCATTCCGGGCCGTGGCGGCGAGCCTCGGACAGGAACGGTATGCGACCGAGCGGGGCGTGGTGCTGTATCGTGGCTCGGCGCCCGTGGCGTGGGCCGGCGCGATCCGCGCGCAGCCGTCGAACGACAGCGCCGCGTACGCCGTGACGTGGAGTGACTTCTACGTGACGCTCCAAGCCAGTGCGACCCGGGGCGGATCGCGCGCGGTGGCCACCGCGCTGCTGCACGCAGACCCGCCGGCCGACCGGCTGGCGCGGGCGTTGGACGAGTGGATCGTCCAGCGGACGGGGGTTGTCGGGTTCGCGTTCAACCGTCCCGTGGCGCCATTCAGTGGAGACCTGTTCGCGCCCGGTGGCTCGGTACTCCTGTCGATTGAACCGCTGCCGCCCCGAGTCGAGACCATCCGCCCGCGTGTCATCGATCGGTCGCGCCACCATGGCGTCGCACTCTTGGCGCTGGCGCTCATCGCGTTCATCGGCGCCGAGTGGCACCCGCGGGCTCCCCTCGGACGGCGGCTGGCGGCGCTCACGGTACCGATCCTGAGCATCGTCATCGTGCCGCTCAACACGCTGTCGAACCTGAGTCCCATCTTCGATCCAACCTACTTCTACTCGCAGATTGGTGGGCCGCTGACCGCGAGCGTCGGCGCGCTTGCGCTCACGAGCGCGATCGCGGCACTCGGCGCCCTGGCCATTATCCAAGCCGGCCTACGGGTCCGCCCCCGATTTATCGCGGCGATCCTCGCGGTGCTGATCTGCGCGGTCGCGCCATACCTGCTGCACGGCATGGCCGAGGGCATCACGTCGCCGGGTTCTGGCGTACCGCTCGAGGTCTGGATCATCTGGCAGGTGACCCTCGCGCTTACCGGAACGGCCATCCTGTCGCTGGCAGTCGTGGCGGGTCGGAGCGCACTGCTGTCGCCAAGGGGAATACGGCCGAGCGTCGCCGTTGGCGTCGCGGTCGTGGCCGCGGCGAGTGGCGTGATGATATGGCGACCGACGGTGTCGTGGCCGGCTGCCTACTCGGCGCTTTGGATCGCCGCCGGCATCGCCGCCGCGTTCGCATCGGGTTCGAGAGCGCGGGTGACGCTCGCCAGCGTGGTCGCGGGCTGTGGCGCGGCGCTCCTTATCTGGTCCGCGAATGCCGAGCGACGCATCGCGCTCGCCGAGCGCGATGTCGCGGGCCTCACGACCCCGGATCCGAACGCGACGCTGCTGCTCGAGCGGTTCGGAGCCGATCTCGCGGTCGAATCCCCGCCACGATCACGCGCCGATCTGCTCAAGCTCTACGCGACATCAGACCTGGCGTCAGGCGGGTATCCGGTCGCGCTCACCGAGTGGTCACCCGATGGGGACACGATCGCGACGCTGCAACTCGCCCAGTTCGCGACGTCGGCGCAGCAAGTCGCGCGCGCGGTGAGCGAAGCGCGCGCCGGCGATTCGACGGTGATTATGGAGTCGGCGGGCTCGCCTGGCGTTCAACTCGTGCTCGCCGCGCCGGGCCCGACGCACGCGGTCACGACCGTGGTCGTCGCGCCGACGACGCGCCTCATCAGCCCATCGGCGGATGCGCCGCTCCTCGGCATCGCGCCGGATGCGTCGAGCGCGCCGCCGATGTATACGTTGACGCCGATTCGGGTCGTCGCGGGCGCCGACACCTTGCGCTCGCGCGGGCTCATGCGGCGCTGGACGCGGACTGGCGAGCAGCTGCACGCCGACTGGCTCGTCGGCGGTGCGCTCGGCTCGGCCAGAGCGCACGTCGAGATCGATCTGCGAACGGTCGATGCGCTCGCCGAGCGCGGCACCCTGCTCTTGTTGCTCGATCTCATCGTGATCGGGATGCTCTGGATGCTGGCCGCGATCACCGGCGGCGCGTTCTGGCGTTGGCTCCGCTGGCGGGCGCGGCGATGGGCGCATAGCTACCGGGCGCAGCTCACCGTCGTGTTGTTCGCGTTCTTCGTGACGCCGGCGCTCTTGTTCGCGGCGTGGTCGTATCGCCGGTTGGCGAGCGACGATCGTCAGTCCCATGCGCTGCGCGTGCTGGAGACGCTCCGCTCGGTGGTGAATAACGGCGAGGTCGAGTTTCTGCAGGTCGCCGGCAATCGACTCGATACCCCGCTGCTGTTGTATCGGGGCGGGGAGCTCGCCGGAACGAGCGATACGTTGCTCGCCGAGCTCGCGCCGATCGGTGCCTACCTGCGTCCGGACATTCAGCTTGGCCTCGGGTTGGCCGAGGAGGTCACAGCCGGCCGGGTAGAGCGGTTGGATGCGACGACCGCGCTGTTCGGATATCGCGCGGCGACCGATGATCGTGGCGAGCACGTGGTGTTGGCCGCGCCGTCGGGAGCCGATGCCGTCGAGGATGCGGCGCTCACCCGGCGGCGAGACGATCTCAGCATTCTGCTCATGTTCGCGACCGTCGCGGGCGCGGTCGCGGCTCTCTGGCTCAGCGGACTCGCGGCGCGCGAGTTCGCGCGCCCGATCGACGCGCTCCGTCGGGCGGCGTTGGCCGCCGCCGCCGGTGTGCGCGAGCCTGATCTCGGCGGCGAGCCGCCCGCGGAGTTCATTCCGGTGTTCTCGGCGTTTCGCCGCATGGCCGCGGATTTCGGCGCGAGCCAACGCGTGCTCGCCTGGGGCCAGATGGCTCGCCAGGTGGCGCACGAGATCAAGAATCCGCTGACCCCGATCCGCCTCGGCGTGCAGCATTTGCAGCGCGCACATGCGGACAAGCGCAAAGACTTCGATCGGATCTTGCAACAGAATGCGACGCGCATTCTGGCCGAGATCGATCGACTCGACGAGATTGCGCGCGCGTTCAGTCGCTATGGGACCGCTCCCGAGGAGCGCCCGCCGGCCGAGCCCACCGAGGTCGGCGCCGTCGTACGCGATGTCGTTGAGCTCGAACGCATGGGTGCCGAAGGTGGCATCCAATGGTCAGTGACCGCCGACAGTCTCTTGTTGGCCATGGCTCGTGCGGACGACCTCCGGGAGGTGCTGCTGAACCTCTTGGAGAATGCGCGGCTGGCGCACGCTCGTCATGTTCGTGTACACGCTGCGCGCGACGGCGCGCGTATCGTCATCACGGTGCAAGACGATGGCGATGGCATACCGGAGGATGTCATGCCCCATATCTTCGAGCCGCATTTTTCGACACGCACGAGTGGAAGCGGCCTCGGTCTCGCGATGAGCCGCCGACTCGTCGATGGATGGGGTGGGACGATCACGGTGAAGAGCGAGCAGGGCCAAGGAACGACTGTGACAGTATTTTTAACTGCATCGTGACGACGACCGCGCGAACCACGGACCCGGGCATCACGGGCCCGTTTAGAACGACAACCGAGCTGCCGCCCCATCTGACGGGTTGGCAGTTGCCGCCTGGCTGGAAATGGGGCGCGCACGGCGTCCTGGGCGCCTACCGCCATTCGCAGGAGATCGTCGACGCCCTGGGGCGATCGCTGGCGCTCGTGACGGCGCCGCAGCCCGAGCACGCGCCGTGGCTCGCGACAGAAGCGCAGCGGCTCGCGCACCGGAACCACCCGGCGGTCCCCACGACGTATCACTATTGGTCTGCGCCGGTGGAAGGCTTCGCCCGTCGGGGCCCGGGCTACCTGAGGCGGTGGATCGAGGGCGAGACCCTTGGCGCTCGCACGCAGCGTGTCGGCGCGGCCGACCTCCCGTTCGTGCTGCACACGCTGCGCGGCGCCGGATCCGCGTTGGCCTATCTGCACGACTCCGGCGAGGCGCACGGCGCGATCTCGCCGTTCAATATCTGGATCGGGCCTACGGGCCGGCTGTGGTTTCTGGCGTGGCAGTGGGCAGTGCCGCGCGATGCCGTGCCGGCCGGGCTCGAGCCCGATCGGAAGTTCCATCCGCCGCCTCCGGAATGGCGCAACAATGGCTGGGCGCCAGACGCGCGATCGGATCAGTGGCAGCTCGCCGCGGTGATCTTCCTGCTGCTCACCGGCGAGCCCGTTCCCAGTGATGACATCCCGCCGGTGCGCTGGGTCAGGCCCGAAGTTCCGCAGTCACTGGCCACGGCGCTCGATCGCGCGCTCAATCCAGTGCCCGACGACCGGCATCGGTCGGTGAGTGCGCTGCTGCGAGCATTGGACCGTACGGCGCCGACACGGACATTCGTGGGCGGCGTCGACGACGAGCAGCGTATAGCGCCCGAGGGGACGGAAGCGCGCCTCCGGTGGGCCCTGGCCGACGACTACGAAGTGTTGGCGCCGCTCGGTCAAGGCACGTTCGGTACCGTGTGGCGGGTGCGCGATCTCGCGTTGCAGCGCGAAGTGGCGCTCAAGATGCTGCATACACAGGTGGCCAAGGACGCGATCGCGGTTGGTCGATTCCGTCGCGAGGCACAACTGGCGGCGCAACTCGCGCATCCCGCGATCGTGCCGATCTACGACTGGGATCAGCGCGGCGATGTCGCGTGGTACACGATGGAGCTCGCTGAGGGCGGCTCGATCTCCAATCTCGTCGCGCGCGGCGGTCCTCGACCGCTGGCCGAGATCGCGCCGCAGGTCGACTCGATTCTCGATGGGCTGAGTGCGGCGCACGCGATCGGAATCATCCACCGGGATCTCAAGCCCGAGAACGTCCTCATTGATCGATACCGACGCTGGCGGTTGAGCGATTTCGGTATCGCTCAGATTCCCGGCGAGGACGTTGGGGGGTCCACAGGTACGCCAGCGTTTGCCGCGCCCGAGCAGCTGCTTGGTGAGCCGCAGGGGCCGTCCGTGGACTGTTTCGCGGTAGCCGGGATCGTCGCGTTCGTGCTGACCGGCCGGCCGCCGTTTGGCGACGGCGATGCCCGGACAATCCTGGCCCAGCAGTTAGCGGGTGAACTGTCATTGGCGGCATTCGACCCCGGCGTGGCGGAGTGGCTCGCCAAGGGGCTAAGCGCCGATCCGGCAGGCCGGTTTCCTGATGCGGCTGCCATGAAGCGCGCGTGGCGGGCGGCGACAGCCGGCAGGGCTCTGCCAGAGCGGAGGAGCTGGTGGAGGCGTCTGGCGCTAGGCGGTAAATAGATGTAGCGTGTCGGCTATGAGAGCGCCGTTCGTCATTATCGCGGGCGCGTTGGCGCTCGCCTGTGCCACTGTGGGTCCGTCCCCCCAGCGTCAGGGGGAGCTCCGTGATGTCGTACGGACGGATAACGGCCAGATGTACCGGACGACCCCTGACTACGCCATCGATGGGGCCCTTCCGAAGCCAGTCGACGAGGCATTCGCGGCCATGCTGCTGGCGTATCAAAAGCTCGGGATCGAGGCGACGACGAACGACCCGAGCGGCCACAACGTAGGCAATATGCAGGTGCAGGCCGTCCATCGATTCAACGGCGAGGATCTCTCCCGCTACTTCGAGTGCGGCCGCGACGCATTACAAACGCCGCGCGCAGACCGGTATCGCATCACGTTTGCGGTGGTCTCGACGCTCACGGCGGATGGACCAACGGCGACCAAGATCTCGACATTGGTGACGGCACGGGGTACTGATCCAGGTGGCGGGACAGACGTATACTGCTCGACCACCGGGCATTTGGAAAACGAGATCGTGAAAACAGCGAAACAACAATGATGCGATTGATGGTCGGCGCGGCGGTGGCGTTCGCTGCTTGGGGATGCGCGAGCGGAGGAGGGGCAGCGCCGCCCGAGGGTGGGCTCCGGGATGTGGTTGAAGTGGGTGCGGGCAACAACGGACGCGATGGCTCGCACATCGCCTACAACACCGCCGACCTGGGTGAACAGGCCGTGCTGCCCGCGCCGATCGACTCGGCGTACGCGTCCATCCTCATGTCCTATCAGAGTCTCGGGCTAGAAATCAAGACGAGCGATCCGGCCCAGCACGTGTTGGGGAATCGCCACATTGTCGTGATGCGCACGTGGCTCGGCTCGCGCCTCTCGACGTTTTTCAATTGCGGCAACGACCCGGCGCTTGGGACGCCTCGCGCCGACTCGTATCAGTTGGTCATCTCCGTCGTGTCGACGTTGAACGCGAAGGACGCGAATAGCTCGACCATTACGACGCTGGCCACGGCGCAGGCCAACGATCTCGCGACCAGCGCGTCGTCGGTCTATTGCTCGAGCACCGGAAAGCTGGAGCGGACTCTTCTCAAGGCCGCGGGATTCCAGCAGCATTGATCGGCCGTTGGTTCGCGTGGGTGTTCGTGCCGGCGTTGGCCGCGGCACAAGACAGCGTGCCCCCCGCTCCGGTGCATGCCCATCGGCCGCACCATCAGCGCGCGGCGGCGGCAGCTGATAGCGCTCTGCGCGACAGCGTCCTGCGCACGCGTTGGTCTGCCCTTGCCGCCGAGCCGGTACCGGCCACAGCGCTCCTCCCATCGCATCGGATCGTCGCGTTCTATGGCAACCCAATGTCGAAGCGCATGGGCGTACTCGGCGCGTACCCCGTCGACACCATGCTCGCCCACCTCGACGAGAAAGTCGCCGAATGGCAGAGCGCCGATTCGGCCACGCCGGTGATTCCGGCGTTGCACTTGATCGCGGTGGTCGCGCAGGGTGGGCCAGGCGGGGACGGGAAGTACCGCGCCAGAATGCCGGACACGCTCGTCGAGCGCGTGTACTCGTGGGCGGCGCGGCGCAATGCACTCGTGTTTCTCGATATCCAACCTGGCAAGAGCACCGTCGAGGCCGAGCTCCCGCGGTTGGCGCCATTTCTCTCGCGGCCGAACGTGCATCTGGCGCTCGACCCCGAGTTCGCCATGTCGAAAGGCGGCTTACCGGGCAAGCGTATTGGAACGATCAATGCGGCTGACGTGAACTACGCGATCAAGTTTCTGTCGGGTCTCATCGGGGACTCGCTCCCGCCGAAGATCTTGGTCATTCACCGATTTCGACGCCCGATGTTGACGCATGCGGACCAGATCGTGCTCGATCCCAAGGTGCAAATCGTGATCGACATGGACGGATTCGGCACACCGTCCATCAAATTTGGTTCCTATCGCAAATACGTTTATGCGTCGCCGGTCCAATTCACGGGCTGGAAGCAGTTCTTCCGGCAAGATGTTCCCCACACGGCCGTTGCGGATATTCTGAAACTCACGCCGGTTCCGGTGTATATCCAATACCAGTAAGGGCCAACGATTTGGAGCGCCGAGGGGTATATCTGTTGTGAAGCTGAAACCCATTACCAGTCCAACTAGCCCGCGGCCAGACCCTCTCGATGAGCGAGCCCTCCTCGAGCTCGTCCGGCAGCGCGACGCGAGCGCATTCGACGAGCTCGTGCGGCGCTATCTCCGCCGCGCCTTCGCCGTTGCCTACCACGTCATGCACCATCGTGAGGACGCCGAAGACTTGGTGCAGGAGACGTTCATTACGGTGCTGGAGCAGATCGACCGGTTCGACGCCGAGCGCGCGTTCGCGCCGTGGTTCTTCCGGATTCTCGTCAATCGCGGTCTCAATGCCCGGAAGTCGCGCACGGTGCGCCAGACCGAGCAGGTGCCGGCGGACGCGGCGGGTGGTGAAGGCCCACCAGACGGTGTGGCCGAGCGTCGCGAGCTCGCCGAGCGGGTGCGGGCAGCGGTCGATCAGTTACCGGAGCGGCAGCGTTTGATTTTGCGCCTCTCCGAGCTCGAAGGGTTCACGAGCGTCGAGATCGCCGACATCCTCGACCTCTCGCAGGGGACCGTCCGTTGGTATCTCCACGAGGCGCGGAACGCGCTCCGCATCACGTTGGCCCCGCTCGCCCGCGAGGTGCGCAATGGATGACCGCCGGCGAGTGCGCGCGGCATTGCGCGCCGTCTACGGCGCTCCGCCCGCCGAGTCGATCGACTGGTGGTCGCTGCGGAGTCGCATCCTCGACGCGGCCGGGCTCAACGGTCGTGCGCGCAAGCGCTCGCTGTGGGATCGCACCCTGTGGCGGCGCGCGCTGATCCCGGTGACGTTCGCGGCGACCATCGTGATGGCGCTGGCGATCGCGGGTACGCGCTCTGATGTCGCCTCCAGCCTCGCATCCAGTATCGCGTCGACGGCCGCGGATTCGACCGAGGTCACCGCGTGGTTACGCGCGGCGAGCGCCGGCGGCGCGGTGCCGCAGCGCGAGCTCGATCCGTTGCCCAATGCATCCTCGTGGCTCGGCGCGGCATTGACCTCGACATCTGACTGAGTGCGATGCGTATTCCGGTGTGGTTTGTGGCCGCCACGGTCATCGTGATGTCGCTGTTGACGGGCGTCATCGTCGGCGTTGCCGTTGACCGACGCGTGCTGGGGCACCGAGTCGGCGGAGGCCCATTCTTCCTCTCGTCGCGATTCGGCGGACATCATCAGGGCATTATTCCGGGCCATCTCGAGCAGGAGCTCGGCCTGTCGCCTGCGCAGAGCACCGCGGTCGATTCCATCATGCGCCATCGGATGGCGCAGCGCGATTCCTTGATGGCGCATACGTGGCCCGTGATGCGCCAACTGCTCGACTCCACGCGCTCCGACATCGAGAAGGTCTTGACCCCGGAGCAGAAGGCCAAGTTCGAGCAGCTGCGTTCGCGCGAGCCGGGCGGACCGCCGGGCATCATGCTCCGGCACGGCGACGGCCCGCCACCGCCCTAGGCGGCGCGCAAGACTTCCAATGGCTCGGCGCGCGTCGCCGCGAGCGCGGGCCCGAGCGCGGCGAGAAGGCCAACAGCAATGAGCACGCATTCGGCTACGACGAGAACGCCCGCGTCCGTTGGCGCAACGTCATAGAGCCACGCTTGCAGGAGCTTCATGCCGTACAGCGATGCGAGCGCGCCGCTTGCCGTGCCGGCGAGCACCATCACGGTTGCGTCGTGGAGCACCCGCCGCACGATCGCATATGGCGAGGCGCCTAGCGCGATACGAATCGCAAACTCGCGACGGCGCTGTCCTACGATGTAGGCGATAATCGAGTACACGCCGAAGGCGGTGAGGAAGAGGGCGAGGCCGCTCAGCGCGGCGAACAAACTGGCGAGGCGCTCATGTTCTCCCACCCAATCGCGGAAGTACGCCGACCAAGCCTCGACGTGTCCATTCGTATTCGGGAGAACGGTCACGATCGACCGGTGCACCGCCAATGCCGTGGCTACCGGATTTCCGGTGACGCGGACAATAAGCTCCCGGAAGCGCGTGTTCGCCCGGCGCGAGACAGCGAAGATTGCGGGATCGAGTGTCTCGTCGGGATCGCGCGAGAAGTTGAGCGTCGCATCGCGGGCGATTCCAACGACGGGGAGCCACGTCGCTCCCGACTCCTGGCCGCCGAAACGGACAAACCCGCCGACTGCGCCACCGTGTGGAAACAGTACCCGACCGGCTCGTCGGGAGACGATAACGGCTCCGTCGCTGGCGGCATCGCCGATCAGAAAATCCCGGCCTTCGATCACCGGAATGCCGAGGGTACGAAGCGCGTTCGGGTCACCGGCGTAGTAGGTGCGCCAGGTCACACTGCGCGTGCCGTCGCTGGTCGAAATCGACTGAATGACGCCGTTCTCCGATTGCAAGTAGCCGATCATCGTCGCCGCGCCGACGCCTGGCGACGCGCCGACGCGGTCGAGCACGTCGTCCGCGTGCCGTGTCCGCGCGGCGGTATCGCGGCCCAGATCCATCCAGCCTGACAGCAGTCGATCGGTGTCGAATCCAAACCGATAGCTGGCGACATGCCGCATCGCGTCGAGGAGCAGGCCCGTCGCCATCAACAGAGTCATCGTGAGCGCCACCGCCGCGATCGCGGTCGCGCTGAATCGGGGCGTGCGGGCGCTCGTGGTGGCGCTTCCATTCTTGAGCGGGTCAGCGACGATGACTCGCGTCGCCCGCCACGCCGGGATGAGACCCGCCGCGATGGCGCTCGCGGCGGCCGCTAACGCGGTAAGGATTACGACGTGCCACGTCAGATGTGGCGGAAGAGAGCCAAGGGAGATGTCACCCGACGGAAGCAACCCCACGGCGAGGCGCGTGCCCCACTCTGCGAGGCCGAGCCCGGCAATTCCACCGACCAACACGAGAGCACCCGTCTCGGCCAGCTGGAGGCGAAGGAGCATCGCCGGCGTGGCCCCGAGCGCCAAGCGAAGCGCATATTCGCGCTCGCGCGACATGCTCCGCACGAGCGTGAGGGTCGCAACGTTCGCGCACGCGATGAGCAGGACGACAAATCCCGCGGCCGCCAAGATGACGTGAGCAGTTCTGATCGAACGGGCGGGCTGGGCGAACAGCTGCAGCGAGTAGGAGAATTCATGCTGACCGGTACCGAACCGCTCCTCGAGCCGCGAGGTCAGTAGTCTGAGCTCCGCGTTTGCTTTCGCGACATCGAATCCGTGTTTGACGCGCAGGACGGGCATGAGGCGGGACGCCCAGGGCTGGGTCGACTCGGCACCCGGACGAAGCGGAAGCCAGACGTTCCGGACCCGTGACGGCTGCCGGAAGCACCCCAACAACGGTGTAGACCCGATCGTCCACCGTGATCGCCGCGGCGCGCAACACACCGCGGCCGGCGAACATTCGTTGCCACAGTCTGTTACTGACGACGACCGTGCCCTCATCGCTCGCCGGATTGCCGGTCAAGACCCGACCCAATTCCGGTGTCACGTCCAAAACCTGGAAAAACCCAGGGGTCACGTGCGCCACCCAATCCGATTCCCCTTGTCCGCCACTCTGCACGAACTCGTCGTCCCAGGCGACGGCCGCAATGCCGCTATAAAAGTCCGCGCCGTCCTTGAGTGTCTCGTACTTGTCGGCAGCGGTCGCGCGGCCGCCCTCGCCGTCTCCCCACTGCGTGACCCGCATGAGGCGGTCCGAGTGAGGATATGGGCTGTGCGGGTACAGCACCGAGTCGATGACCGCGAACGTGGCGGCGGCGAACCCGAGAGAGATCGCCAGCGACAGCGCGCACAGCGCGGAGAATCCCGGGGTTCGCCGAAGGGACCGGAGTGTCGCGACCATGGTGTCTTATCACGGACGCATCAGCCCCAGAGGGCGGCACCAGCGCTGGCGATCGTGACCAGGAAGAGGGCGACGACGGAGTGCCAGCCGAGGTGCTCGCCGAGCATCAGGAAACCGGCGACGGCGGCGATGGCCGGCTCGAGGCTCATCCAGACGCCGAACACGCGCGTGGGCAAGCGCCGTAGGGCCTCGACCTCGAGTGAGTACGGCAGGGCCGAGGAGAGGAGGCCGACGACGCAGCCGATCGCGATGGTGGCCGCTGTCCCGGCGTGAATGACGCCCGCCGCGCCAAACGGCACGAGGAGCGCCGACGCGATGGTCATCGCGACGGCCAGGGCGTCACCGCCTTCGAGCGCTCGACCCATGCGCGCGCCGACGATGATATAGGCGGCCCAACAGACGCCGGCGCCAAGCGCGTAGGCGATCCCGATCGGGTCGACGTCGTGCGCCTCGATCGGAGAGAGGAGGAGGATCCCGATGGCCGCCAGCACGACCCACACCAGGTCGCGGACGCGGCGCGAGCCGGCCACGGCGACGCCGAGCGGCCCGGTGAACTCCACTGTGACGGCGATCGCGAGGGGGACGCGCGCGAGAGCCGAGTAGAAGCAGAAGTTCATCACCGCGAGGATCGTCCCGAACAGCGCGACCACGCCGAGGTGGCGACGCCACTCGCCCCGCCACCGCGGTCGGGCGACCGCGAGCAGCAGCAGAGCGGCGCTCGTCACGCGCAGGAATACCGTGGCGTGTGTGCCGATGATCGGGAAGATGTCCTTGGCGAGGGCGGCGCCGATCTGCGTCGATGAGATCGAGCCCAGGACGAGCACGACTGGCGGCAGCGATCGCAAGATGCCGCCACGGGCTGGCGCGACTGTCGGTTCCATTACGTAAGTCCTCCGTGCAGCGCCGCGCGCACGGCGTCCGTGAAGGCATCGATCTCGGCGGGCGTCGTAAAGACGTTCGGGGTAACGCGAATGCCCGTGACGCCGTTGAAGGCGATCGCCAATGTGACGATGTGGTGCCGTGTCCAGAGCCAGTGCGCGAGCGCGGCCGTGTCGAGGCCATCGATCTCGACGAGTGCGATCGCTCCGCTGCGCGGATCGTCCAGCGGCGTCATCACGCGCACGCGCGGAGATTCGGCCGTGAGCGCTCGCACCCACCGATCCCGCAGCGCACGCAGCCGCGCCAGCTTTCGCGCGCCACCGATCGCACGGTGAAACACGAGCGCCAGGGCGATCGCGTTATGAGGCGCGGCTGGATGCGTGCCGATCTCCTCGAACTTTCGTACGTCGGCCGTCCGTTCCGCACTCGCCGCCATGAGTGGCCAGAGGTTGCCGATCTTTGCGCGCCTCACGTACAGGAAGCCCGTTCCCAGCGGTGCGAGCAGCCATTTGTGCAAACTCGTCGCGTAATAATCGCAATCCAGTGCATCCCGCGAGACGGGCGTGTGCGCGAACGTCTGAGCGCCGTCGACAAACACGTCGATTCCCAGCGGCCGAGCGAGCGCAATGACCTCGGCGACAGGCATTGGCTGCCCGGTCCAGTTGGTCAGATGCGGCAGCTCGATGACCCGCGTCCGTGGGGTGATCGCCGCGCGAATGGCGGTGAGGACATCCGCATCAGTCGCGGGCAGCGCGAACGAGGTGGTGCGCACGACAATCCCGTCGCGCCGCGCGCGCTGGTCCCATGCCGTCAGCACGCGGTCATAGTTTTGCGTGGTGACAATGACCTCGTCGCCGGAGCGAAGAGGAAGGCCGGAGATAAGAATCTCCATGGCCTCCGACGCGTTCCGCGTGATCGCGATCTCCTCCGGATCGCACCCGAACTCCGCGGCCAGCTCTCGCCTGACCCCTTCCACCCGCGGCTCGAGGACGCGCCACAAATGCTGCACCGGCGCCGTATTCGAGAACCGCGTGTCGCGCAGCATGGCATCGAACACCGTCGTCGGGGCTGGGCTCAACCCGGCGCTATTCAAGTAGATGACGGATGGGTCGAGGTCGAACGCCCGGCGGATGGTATGCCAATACGCTTCCGTATCCGCGGGCGACGCCAGAACCTCGCGCAGGACGAACGGCGCGGCGGCCGCCCAGGCGACGAATGCCCTACGACTGGCCATCGGTGGTCAAAGATAATGCTCAGAGCGCGGCGCAGCCGAGCAATGGGAAATAAGATGGTCGATCTGCGCGAAGCGCGGCATCGACCCCAGCGCGGCGCAGCCGCGCGTCTAAATTACAACATGCGGCTCGTGATCATAGCCTGGCGCCTGACCCCGATCATGATCTCGTTTCGACGGGATGTCGCGCGTTGGCTCTGGTTTGGTGCACCAGTCACGCGGACGCCGGAATTCCACCGGCGCCGGGCGCAGAAGATCGTGCGCACGCTGGCCGGTCTCGGGCCGACGTTCATCGAGATGGCGCAACTCCTTGGCGCCCGGACCGATGTGATCCCCGAGCCGTATGTCAGCGAGCTGGCGACGCTCATGGATCGGGTCCCCGCAACACCGTGGCCCATTATGTCCAGCGTGATCCGCCGCGCGTACGGCCGCCCACCCGCGGAAGTCTTCGACTCCATTGCCGAGGTGCCGCTGGCGTCGGCCTCGCTCGGACAGGTGTACGAGGCCCGTGTGAGCGGGCGGAAGGTCGCGGTCAAAGTCATGCGACCGGGTGTCGAGCGGCTGATCCAAGCCGATTGCGCCGCGACGCGCCGCATCCTCGTTGTCGTCGAGCGCCTGTTTCGCGGCAACGCCCGCACGTTGCGCGCGGTGCGGCAGTTCCGCGTGATTCTCGAGGAATTCGCGTTCCGCGTGCGCGATGAGGTCGACTATCGCGTCGAGGCGCAGAACGCCGTCGAGATGCGCGAGAACTTCGCGGACACGCCCACCATCCGCGTGCCCGAGATGCTCCTCCCGTTCGTCCGCCAGCACGTCCTCGTCATGGAGTTCATGGAGGGCGATCCGGTCGACCTCCTGGGGCCGCGCGTCGCCTCGGGCAATCTCGATCTGTCGCGGATCGTGCCGCAGCTCATCGAGGCCTACACGTCGATGATGATGATCGACGGCTTGTTCCACGCCGACCCCCACCCGAAGAATCTCTTGATCGCGCCCGACGGCGCGCTCGTGCTGCTGGATTTCGGGATGGTCGTGCGCGTGAGCCGTGCGTTGCGCCGCGCATTGCTCGACACGATCATGGCGGCCATTCGGAAAGATGTCGACGGGCTCATCGACGGGTTCGTCGCGTTGGGGCTCAAAGCACCGGATGCGACGAAAGAGCAACTCCGCCCGATAGTCGCGGCGATTATGGTGAACGCCTCGAGCTACGCGACCACGCAGGAGCGAATGGAATTGCTCTCCGATGAAGTCGTCGCGCAGCTGTACGACGTGCCGCCAATCAACTTGCCGAGCACGATGGTCTATTTCGCGCGGACCGCGTCGTTGATCGAGGGACTGGCCACGCGCTACGATCCGCGATTCAACCCGGTCGCGGTCGCGACCCCGGTCATGTTGCGACTGCAGCCCGCGATCCTCGCTGCTCTCAGCCGTACGCACAGCGCCAAGCCGGTCGACTGGGTCGGAACCATCGCGACGGTCGTCGGCGACGGCCTCGGCCGCTTTGCTCGCGAGGTGCGGTCGATGCTAAACGGCGAGGGGTCGCAGCCCCGCCTCAATGGCGGCCCGCCGCGGCTCGAGAAAGGGGGGAAGTGAAAGGCGCTGGCCCATCGTGGCCAGGCTCTCATCGATCGCGAAGCCCGGTCCATCGGTCGCGATCTCGAACAGGATGCCGTTGGGCTCGCGGAAGTAGAGCGACTTGAAGTAATAGCGGTCGATCACGCCCAACGTCGGCACGCCGGACGCGTGGAGCTTCGATTGCCAGGCGAGCTGCTCCTGGGCGTTCGGCGTCCGGAACGCGACATGGTGCACGCCGCCCGCTCCCGGGCGCGCGGCTCGCAGGTCCGGGCGCTCCTCGACATGCACCTCGCCCATCCCTGACCTGAACACGACGAGCGAGCCTTCGCGCGCGACGACGCGGAACCCCATCACGCCGGTCAATACCGAGGCCGTCGACTCGGCTTCTTCGACGACGAGGGTCACGGGACCGAGGCCCTGGATCGCCGACTCATTGGTCGTCTGCTCGTCGCCACCGTCGAACAGCGCCAGCCGTTGGCCTTCGGGATCCGTGAACGTCAACACGTCGCGTCCCGCGATCAATGTGAGGCGACCGCCGAGACGATCCTTCCACCACGCCAGTGCGTCTCGATTGGCGACGCGAAGGCCGATCTGCGAGATCTCGCGGGTGCCCGCGCGGTTCGCCGTCGAGTCGGCCCAATCAAAGAACGTGACCTCGGTGCCCGGCCGCCCTTCGGGGTCGGCGTAGAACAGGTGATAGGCCGAGACGTCGTCTTGATTGACGGTCTTCTTGACGAGCCGGAGGCCGAGGGTCTCGGTGTAGTACTTGAGATTCTCGGACGCCCGCGCAGTGACGGCGGTGACGTGGTGGAGTCCGTTGAGTTCCATTGGCCTAGAGCGACCGAACCAGGCCGCCGTCGATGAGAAGGTTTTGACCCGTGATATACGATGCGTCGTCCGACACGAGAAACGCCACGGCCGAGGCGATCTCGTCAAATCGAGCTGGTCTTCCCATAGGGATGTTCGCATCGGCCGGTCGCTTGTCGACGAATCCCGGTAGGACGGCATTCACCCGTATCCCGTCCGGCGCCAACCGCTCACCCATTACGCGAGTCCACGACAGGAGGGCCGCGCGGAAAACACTGGAAACCGGCCGAGTCACATCGGGTTGTGCGGCCGCAAAACTCGACACTGTAACAATGGACCCGCCTTTCCGCATATGGGGTACCGCGTGCCGCGTCAGACGGATGACGCTGCCAAGGATGAGATCGTAGCCGTCCTCCCACTCAGTGTCGGTCAGGCCGAGTGGGTCCCCTTTGGCCGGGTGGCCGGTGTTGTTCACGATCGCGTCGATCCGCCCCCAGCGATTCATTGCCGCGTCAACGAGTCGCCCGAGATCCGCGTCGAGTGTGACCGACCCGCGTAGCGCGGTTGCGCCGAGCTCCGCGGCGAGGGTGTCAATGCGCTCGGAGCGTGACATCACGGCCAGTTGCCACCCACGCGAGGCGAGCCCTCGCGCGATGGCGGCGCCAATGCCCTGGCTGGCGGCGGTTACGAGCGCGACCGCCACGCCGCGATTGCCTGAGCGTCTGCCTGTGCCTTGACCGCGCGCGCCGCGGCCCAGTCGATCGCCGGTGCCACGCTGGCGTCATCGAGTCCGAGGCTCGCGACCGCGCGCTCGATGACCGGAGCGCCGAGGTCAGGTGGCAGCGACTGACCAAACGCCAGCTCGGACCGGCGGCACAGCCGTTCCTCGCGCGCGGGATCGCGCGGGCTGCACGTCATGCGATCGACGCGCGCGTGCACGCCTTCGTGCACGATCGACGACGCGATGATGGCGGGCGTGAACTCGGCCGCGCGCGCGAGGAAGCTGAGCTCTGTGAGCACCATGCGCTCGCCCGGGAAGTACGCGCCGCGGCATGGAAATGCCGCGATCTGGAGATACGCGATGTCTCGGCGGAGATGCGACAAGCGCCACGGCTGGTACTGCTCGATGAGCGCCAGCGCCGCGTCCAGGCGGTCGAGCACGAAGGCCGTCTCGATGTCGGGTCGCGTATTCTCGACCCGGACTCGAACCCCGCGTATCCGCATGCTACGTCGTGCCGGCGAACCGATCGAGCGTCGCGCGCTCCTCGGGTGTGAGGCTGCGGGTGCCATCCTGTTGCGCTTTCTTGAGGAGCCGTACGACTTCGTCGCGATTGATCGGGTGGAGATCGTCGAGACGGATCTCGCGCCAGCGCTTGAGGGGGTCGCCGTTTCCGATGCCGCCAACGACTGGCGATCGTTGCGTGGTGACTTTCTTCTTCCAGGCACGCGCGGGCGAGCGAATCTCCAGGGCCTTGAGATACAGGAATCCGGTCGCGACGCCGCCCAGGTGCGCGAAGTGCGCGATCTGCGCGCCGCCGAAGCCGACGATATCGAACAACACATAGGCAGTGGCGAGCATCCACATTTCAACCGGCAGGATGCCCCAAATGAGAATGCGATCGCGCGGCCAGTACATCGCATACGCCACGATGATGCCCATGATCGCCGCGGATGCGCCGACGATGGAGGCCGGCGAGGTGACGACCGACAGCAGGCCGCCGCCGATACCGCTCAACAGATACAGCCAGATGAAATGCTGGCTCCCCAGGCGCTCTTCGACACGGGGACCGAACAGATACAGCGAGTACATGTTGAAGATGATGTGCCAGATGTCGGAGCGGCTGTGGAGGAACATGTACGTGACGAGCGTCCACGGCCGGGTCAAGACCAGTCCCGGGAAGAGCACGAGCCAATCCGTGACCGCGGGAGCGAAATACTGTAACCCGTACATCACAATGTTCGCGACGATCAGGCGGCGGACCCAAGGACTCATAGTATGTAGAGTGGCGCGCGTCTACTTTTCATGCAATGACCACACACCCTGTGGGAGAGTTCCTCGATCACTTGGACCGTGTGCACGAGCGCACGCGGCGGATTGTCGTGCTCATCCCGCGCAATGACACCGAGTGGGCACCGAAACCTGGGTGGTTCAGCCTGGGCGGGTTGGTCCGCCATCTCGCCGGCATCGAACGCTGGATGTACGCGGAGACGATTCACGGCCGCCCGGCACGATATCCGGGGCATGGCCGGGAACTGGCCGATGGATCCGAGGCCGTTCTCGCCTACTACGACCGATTGCACGCCGAATCTCGCGCCGCGTTCGCGTCGTTGACGGATGCGCGGATGATGGAAAAGTGCCTCACGCCGGCGGGGTCGCCGATATCCGTGTGGAAATGGCTCCGCGCGCATCTGGAGCACGAGGCACATCATCGCGGCCAGTTGTACCTGATGCTGGCGATGCGCGGTGTCGCGACGCCGCCGATCTACGGCTTGACCGCGGAGCAGGTCCAGGCGGCGTCAGCCTCATGATGCGGCGCACCGTCGCACTCTTCGCGCTCGGCTGCGCGGCCGCCGTCGCGTGCCGATCCCAGACCGCGCCTGTCATCACGGTCGATCACGGTCCCAACGCGCCGGGTCAGCAAGCCAAACCGTACGTCGTGCTCGTCTCGCTCGACGGCTTCCGGTACGACTACGCACGTCGATACAGCGCGACGCACTTGCAGGCGATCGCGACTCGCGGCGCGACCGCGCCCGACGGGATGATCCCGGTGTATCCGTCGCTCACGTTCCCCAATCACTATTCGCTGGCGACCGGCCTCTATCCCGAGCATCACGGCATCGTCGCGAACACGTTCTACGATCCCGCGCGGAAGCAGACCTACAGCCTCGGCGACTCGACGACGGTCACCGACGGCACATGGTACAGCGGCACGCCGCTCTGGGTGCTGGCCGAGCAGCACGGCATGCGCTCGGCGTGCTTCTTCTGGCCGGGCTCGGAGGCGGCCATTCAGGGCGTGCGGCCGACATACTATCTCAAGTACGATCACGCGGTCCCGAACGCCGCGCGCGTCGCCCAGGTGATCGCTTGGCTTCGGTTGCCGGCCGAGCAACGGCCGCATTTCATCACGCTCTACATGTCGGACGTCGATCAGGCCGGCCACCTGCACGGACCGGACAGTCACGAGACCGAACAAGCCGTCCATGACGTCAATGACGCCGTCGGTTCGCTCGACTCAGCCCTGGCGACGCTGCATCTCGCGATCGACCTGATAATCGTTTCCGACCACGGCATGGCCGCGGTCAAGGGTGATTGGGTCGACCTGGATCACGACGAGCCAGATATCATGTCGCGCCTCAGCAAGTCGGTCGGCCCGTCCTTGTACGCGAAGACGGATAGCGACGCCGCTCATATCGCGGCCGCGTTGACGGCCGCGCACGACGACAAGTACCTGGTCTATCGTCGCGCCCAGGTTCCGGCGGCGCTGCACGACGACGCGAACGCCCGCTCGGGCGATCCGATCATCGTGCCGACAGGCCCGTATCTCATTCGCGCCAACGACCCGCCGGGTATCCCGCGTCCGCGCGAGGTCGGCGCGCACGGGTTTGATCCGGCGCAGGTCCCGGAGATGAAGTCCAGCTTTTTCGCGGTGGGCCCGCAGATCCGGCGCGGCGCGACGGTGGCCTCCTTCGAGGACGTCAACGTCTATCCGCTCGTGGCGAAGATTCTCGGACTAGACATCGGGCCCATCATCGGGCCCATCGACGGGACCCTGACCCCCGTCCAATCCATCCTCGTTCGCTGAGCCGTCGCCGAACTCCCGCTCCAGCGCGGCAAGGGCATGATCGACAATGTCCTGCGCTCCGCGCTGAGCCGCGCTCGCCAGCATATCCGCCAGCTCGGCCGCGAGGTCGTCCGGATATTTCCGCATAGCGTCATAGCGCACCAGATCGCCCACCGGCACCTGTCGCATGCCGGCGAACAAATCCGCCAACGGCCCTTCGGGCTGGGGCTCGACGGCCTCCTCATACGACTGGCTCGCGGCTTCCCATGGCTCCGCCGTGTCCGGAAACAACGTCTCGGGAATGAGCGCCATAAGGCGCGCCTGCACGCCCGGCGGGTAGGCCATGCCGTACAACAACAACCGCCTGGGCTCGGCGAACAGTCCGAGCTCCGTCATCATTTCTTCTTCCTCCGGCGCCGCCGCAAACCTCGACAGCAACTGCTGCTCGGCAAATAGGCCGAGGCACACGGCGCCCTCGGGGAGCGAGTCGGGCACAAGCTCGCCGCCGAGTCGCTCGACGCGCAACGCCAGCGCCTGACTCACCACCAGCGCTTGGACGGTGAACGGGTCCGACATAGCGCGAAATATACATAGCGTGCGCACTAGGGCTGGCGGAACACACTCACGGTAAGAATCCTCGCGCGATCTCCAGATCCTCGTGCTCGAACGCCGTCGCCATCCGGTCACACGCCGCCCCGGCGAGCCCCATGGTCGACGCCACATTGCGCCACTCTGCCACAACCGCCGCGATCTCGCCCGCGATCTGCCGTGCCTCACGCAACGCAACGTCGAAGTCGGGAGCGACGCTCAACGCTACATCCAGTGACGCCGACAGATCGTCGTCGAGGCCAATGGCCGTCGAGAGAAACCGTGGCTTCACATCGGTCGGCACCGGGTTGAGATCATAAGCCGGCGCCAACCGCCACCCATCCGGTCCGGCATACAGGAACCCGTGGTTCCGCAGATGATCGTCGGTGTTTGAGATGAGCACGTTGAACACCACCCGCCGCCATAACTGCGCGATATCGGTCGCCGTCTCGGCCCCATATCGCCGCAACGAGTCCGCAATCTCGAGATAACTGCGCGGCGCTCGGTCGACCGCGTCCAACATGCTCATCGCCGACAGAAACGGAACCCGCTCCACCAATGACACAGCACCCGCACCCTCCCGTAGGCGCCGATCAAACCGCCGCACGAGCAACACGTCGTGCCCCGCCACCTCCTCAATGCGCCACGTCGGGACAACGATCCCCGCCCAATGCGCCAGCGTCAGCGCGACCGCCTCCCATCGGATGACACGCCACGCATCACTCTTCGACGGAAACTTGGCGATTGACAACTGCCCATCGTGATCCCGGACGGATGCCTTGGGCCGCGCCCCCCCCAGCGACGAGCCCGGCGCCAACAGCACCGCGAGATCCGCATCACTCTCCCGATCACTTTCCAGGTGCTCGCTCGCCCGCAACAACCGCGGCAACGCCACCAACGGAGGAACAGCCGCCTCCGACTCATGGGCGACGAACGCGCCACCCATCTGGCCTGCGAACCGGAGTGCGCCTGGCCTGGTGATGTCCGAAACGCCGAGGAGATAATCGATCTCGCGCAACTCGCGCGGCCGGCGCCCCTCTCGCTTCGCCCGATGCCGCTCCGCCGCCGCAATCAACGATCGCCCCCATCGATCCGGCGCCGAATCGCCGATGGCCCCAAACAGCGCCCGCCCCTCCACCGTGTGAAACGGCCCGGGATCCAGCGTCAGCGCCGGCTCCAGCGCAAATCGTTCGGGTTGAGCGAGCCACGCCGCGTCGTACTCGAACGTCGCCGACTGACGTCCGCGTTGCGCGACGGCCCACAATCGTCCCACGAACCGCGGTGTCCCTCGGAGATCGACATAGACGAACGCCACCGGCGCACTCACGCCGCACCTCCAGGCCCCGCCGCGCCATCGGTTCGCCGCCGCCGGATGCGCTGCGGCAGTCGCTCGTCCTCCAAAGCCAGTCCCACCCGATCGTGTTGAACCGCCGCCAGGTTCGACAGCCGATCGGCGAGACCAAGTACGAACAGAACGGTCGCGTAGATGCCCAGCGACACCGCCGGATCGCCTCGTTCGACTTTGCGCAGCGTCGTTTCGGATATCATCGCCCGCTGCGCCAGCAGCGCAATCGGGATCCGGCGCCGCCGGCGCGCGTCCCGCAGGTCGGTCCCCAGCTGCCTGAGCGCTCGTCGGATAGGCACCGGAAGGGGAGGTAGCGCTCTAGCCATAACCACCAATATAACACGTCTTACGCCATTTAACCACCGCGATATTAACGCTTACATATTGCGGCCTGGAACCCTGGCGGTAGCCTGCCGAGTTAAATCTCATCCTCGGTCGACACGGTCCGGTAGCGCAACGCTTCCGCCACCGCCGCGCGGCTGATCCCGGCCGCGCCGTCCAAGTCGGCGATCGTGCGAGCGACGCGCAGGATGCGGTGGTATACGCGCGCTGAGAATTGGTACCTCGTGGCAGCCTTGACGAGGAGAGTGCGCGCGTCGGCATCGACAGGCGTGCAGGAGTCGAGCCATCGGCCGCTGGCGTGGGCGTTTGACAGCGTGCCGCGGTACCGCGCGCGCTGCAGCGCCCGAGCGGCCTCCACGCGCGCACGAATCGACTCCGAGCCCTCGGATGGGGGCGCCTTGTGACCCGAGAGCTCGTCGATCGGAACGGCGCCGACGAATACGTGCATGTCGATGCGGTCGGCCAACGGGCCCGATAAGCGTGCTTGATAGCGGCGAACCTCGCGCATGGCGCAACGACAGGGCACGGCGGGATCGCCCGCGTGACCGCACGGGCACGGGTTCGCGGCACCGACGAGCGTGACCTGGGCCGGATAGATCACCGTGCGTTGCGCACGCGTGATCACCACGCGGCCATCTTCCAGCGGCTGGCGAAGTGCTTCCAGTGCGCGACGCGAGAATTCGAGCAGCTCGTCGAGAAACAAGACGCCGAGATGCGCCAGACTGACCTCGCCCGGATGTGGTGACCGGCCGCCGCCGACCAACCCCGCATAAGAGATCGTGTGGTGCGGAGCGCGGAAGGGACGCGGAGGCGGCAGCGGCGTATCCAACGTCACAAGGCCCGCCACCGACTGCACGGCAATGACGTCCAGCGCTTCCTCTTCCGATAGCGTCGGCAATATCGTCGGAAGGCGTCGCGCCAGCATCGTCTTCCCGGCCCCCGGTGGGCCGAGCAGCATCACATTGTGCCCGCCGGCCGCGGCGACTTCGAGCGCGCGCTTGGCGCTGACCTGCCCAACGACATCGGCGAAATCGAGTTCCTCGCGCGCGTTGCGCGTCGCGCGCTCGGGCACGACGACCTGACGCAGTGTGCCGGTGCCGAGGGCGGTGACGAGCGCGCCGAGTGTCGAGCATGAAACGAGGCGCTCGACCAGATGCGCGATCAGCGCGGCTTCGCCGAGGTTGACGGGCGGCACGAACAGCCTGTCAGAGGGCGAGCGGGCGACGTGTCGCGCGATCGAGAGCATCCCGCGGACACCGCGGATCTCGCCGTCGAGGCCGAGCTCACCGACTACGATGAGATCGCGCAGCGCGTGGGGGTCGAGCTGACCTGTTGCTGCGAGCAGCGCCAACGCAATCGGCAGATCGAACGCCGTCCCGACTTTCTTTGTGTCGGCGGGCGCAAGGTTGACTGTCATGCGTCGTGGCGGCACGACGAGGTCCGAGTTCCTCAGCGCCGCGTTGACACGCTCTCGGCTCTCTTTGACGGCACTTTCCGGCAACCCCACGATGGTCCAGCTCGGCAATCCCATGGCCGCGTCGAGCTCGACGATGACCTCAGACGCTTCGATGCCGTCGACGGCCGCGGACCGTACGCTCGCGTGCACCCGCCGAGCATATGGTGCCAGCCGGCTGAGACCATCATCGCGGCACGGCGCATTGTTCATCTTATCGCCGACGCTCTCAGCGTGACGGCTCGTCGACGGGCGTCGTCGCTCGTGCATGCCAGACTACAAGACCAGCGAAGGTCAAACAGCCGCGCTCGGCGGTGTCGACGCCCTGATCGCGCTGTACGACGCAGCTCCGGACATGGGCGGCCCCAACCCGAACGCACTCCGCGGCGCTGTTGCGTCGGTGCGACGCGATCCAGGGTTGTCAGTCGATGCGCAACGCCTGTTCGACAAGGTCGAACGCGCGATAAGTGTAGAACTCCAGGAGCGCTTGCCGGTCGCGCCGGACGTCTTACAATCGCGGCGAGCGGAGCTCAAGCACCAATTGCGGCTCTTGCACAACCAGCTTACGGAAGACGTGATACGCGCCCAGCGCGCCGCCGTTTCTGAGCATCACAGCTGATCGCAGTCGCTGTACTTCAATGCCACGCTTCCGGCCGAACGACGATAAAGGCTCCTTGTCGCGATTCGATACGCCGATTCGCATCAAGTGGCTCGTCAATGTGAAAGGGTGGGTAGACGAATTTCCGGCAGGTGCGTTCGCCAGCCATCAAGACGGCCGCGAAGCGAGCCATTGTGTCTTCAACCCACACGACCAACCCGACGGCCGCGCGCACTACCGGCTCTCTCTGGCCGGTAGGCGTGCCCGGCTCGACTACTCAGCATGTGCGCGTCAGAACGAACGAGAGGGTATGGAGCTTGGCGTCTTGACGCTCATCTTCGCGGACAGCTCACGCGCGCGCGTGCTTGATGTGTGGTGGCAAGAGCACGTAGACGGAGTAGTCCAGAAGGGCGTTGCCCAGCAGATTACCGGCCCGTCCGGTCAATCCGCAGTTCGCGCCTCCTTGGCGGCTCTTGAGTTGTACGAGCTCGGCCAAGGTCGACAGACCGATCCACGCGCCCGCGAAGCGGTCGAGCGGTATGCAATGCGCCGCGCACAACGGCACTACGAGCGCGAGAACTGGCAGGTGGAGAATGTTAGCCAGCGAGAATCCTTCGACCTATACTGCAAACGAGACGCGACGACGCTTCGGGTAGAAGTGAAAGGCACCATTGGGTCTGCGCGCTCGATTGTCGTCACGGGCCGGGAGCTGGAGCTGGCGAAACAGCACTACCCGAACGTGGCGCTCTACGTCGTGCACGCGATCGGGCTCAAACGAAACGCTGCAGGTAACTTTCGAGCCTACGCCGGAGAGGTCCGACTGATCGAGCCGTGGGACCCGGATGGCGGCGACCGGGAAGTCGTCACCGTACGTTGGTACCTGCCGGAGCTGTAACTGTACTGCGGCGGATCGGGGTACGACGGGGCCGGCGGTGCTACCCGTTGCTGAGGCAGTGAGAGGGCTGGCATGCCGTCGAAACGGCCATAGTCACGCTAACCACGCGGCGAGGACGGCGCTGACTGGTGCGCCGGCGACGCGAGCTGCCGCCTTGTTCAGCAACGTACTTACTCGGCTCGCAAGACAGCGACGGGGTCAGCGTGCGCGGCGGTGCGTGCGGGGATGTAGGTCGCGATGAGCGCGACGATCGCGAGTATGGCGAGCACGGTCGTGTAGGTGAGCGGGTCGGTCGGCGTGACCTCGAAGAGCACCGCGCGCATGCCGCGGGCGGCGAGTAAGGCTGCGGCGAGACCCAGGGTCATGCCAATGCCGGTGAGAAGGACGCCGCGGGCCATGACCATCGTGAGCACGCGGCGCGCGTCGGCGCCGAGGGCGATGCGGATGCCGATCTCGGCTTGGCGCTGGCGGACCGTGTAGGCGACGACGCCGTAGATGCCGAGGGCCCCGAGGAGGAGGCCGAGGCCGCCGAAGAGGTTCAAAAGAATCGCCAGAAGACGAGGGCGGGTGACCGCGCGCTCGACGACGCGGTCGAGTGTCGTGACCTCGCCGATCGCCTGGTCCTTGTCGACAGACCAGATCGCAGCGCGAACCGCGGCGGTGATGGCGGCCGGGTCGCCGCGCGTGCGCACGACCATGGTGACCGTTCCGCGCATGTTCTGCGCGTTCGCGATGTAGAGCGACGGGCGCGGCGCCGCGTCCAGGCCGAATTGCCGCGTGTCGCGCGCGACCCCAACGATCGTCACTCCGCCGGCCCCAATGCGAAGTTGGTGGCCCGGGACGGCGTCGATGCCGGCGGGGATGTACTTGCGGACGAACGCCTCGTTGACGACGGCTACGTCCGGCGCGCCGAGCGTATCGCGGTTGGTGAACTCGCGTCCCGCGATCACCGGAATGTCCATCGTGCGGAAATAATCCGCGCTGATGTGAAACGCCGGCACGACGGGTCGCTCGTTCTTCGGCGGTGGTGGCTCGCCGACCACGTCGAACGACCAGGCCTCCTCCCCGCCATCGAGCGGCAGAACTTTCGTCGAGCCGACGGCGACCACGCCAGGCACGGCGCGTACGCGGTCGAACACGGCATTGGCGTAGCGTGGCCCGGTTGTGTCCCCGTAGCGGTAGCTCGGGATCGAGAATCGCACGGCGAGCGCGTGGTCAGGCCGAAATCCCGGGTCGGTCGAGATGAGGAGCCCCAAGCTCTTCACCATAAGCCCGGCGCCGCACACGAGGACCACCGCGATCGCGACCTGGGCGATCACGAATGCGTGCCGCAAGCGCTGACCTTCGGCGCCAATGGTCACCTGTCGGGTCCCGATCAGTCGCGTGGAGCGAACCCCGCGCCAGCGGGCTCGCCAAGCAACCGACGCCCCAAGGGCCGAGTCCGAAGAGGCAATCGCGGGAATCGCGCTGAACAAGAGGCCGCAGACGATCGCGATCGTCAGGGCCAGCGCGACGACGGACCAGTCGAGACGCTCGACCGGCACGCGCGGCAGCTCGGAGGCCGCGAGCACGACGAAACCATGGAGCGTAATCCGGGCGACGAGGAGGCCGGCCGCGGCGCCGAACAGCGCCAGCACCAGACTCTCGGTCAGAACCTGTCGCGCAAGGCGCAGCCGCTCACCGCCCAGCGCGGCGCGGATCGCGAACTCGCGCGTGCGACCGCTGGCGCGAGCCAGCAAGAGGCCCGCGACATTGATCACGGCGATGAGCAACACAAAGCCGACGGCGCCGAGCATCACGAGCAGGGCAGGGCGAACGTCGCCCACGATCGAGGACAGGAGTGGACGGACGGTAACGGCGTCCCAGCCGTGGTCCGCATCGGGATACTCGGTCGCGAGCCGCTGTTGGACGACGGTCAGCGCGGTCCGCGCTTGGTCGAGCCGCACATCCGGCCGCAGCCGGCCGACGACGCCGAGCCAACGGTCGACGCGGAGTTTCCAGGGCGTGTCGTCCTGGCTCTGATAGAGCGCCGATAGCCAGACATCAGGCGCGTGCGTGGTCCCGGGAAATCGCATCGTGGGCGGCATGACACCGACGACGACGTGCGGCTGCCCATCCAACTGGATCGCGCGTCCCACGATACCGGGGTCGGCGCCGAAGCGTCGCCGCCACAAGCCATCATTGAGCACGACCACGCGCTCGCCGCCCTCCTGCATCTCGCTCACGCGCGGCACGCGACCGAGCTTGGCGTCGACACCGAGCGTCTGGAAGAACGTCGGGGTCACGAACGCCGGGTCGAGGCTCTCTGGTGGGCCGTCGCCAGTGAGCGCGACCGAGATTTGGCCCGCCTCGTACCAAAATCCCGCCATCTCGGCGAAGGCCTGCTGTCCTGTCCGCCAGTCGTCGAGATCCGGAACGGAGATGGGCCCGGAACGTCACGTCGCGGTGCGGATCGGACGGCCACAGGCGAACGAGCTGGCTGGCGTCGCGGAACTCGAGCGGCGCGAGCAGCATGTGGCGGACGATGCTGAAGATCGCGCCGGAGGCGCCGACACCCAGGGCCAGCGTAAGCACCGCCACCACCGTGAAGACCGGGCTCCGTCGCATGAGGCGGAGCGAGTAGCGCACGTCCTGCGCGAGCTCGGCCCACCACTCGCGCCGCTCGCGCGACTGGTCCAGTGCCACCATATCCGCCTTCGCGCGATGAATGTCGCCAAAGCGCCGCCGCGCTTCGCGCGTCGCGTCCGCTTCGCTCATTCCGCTGGCAATGAGCTCATCCCGGACCATCGCCAGGTGCGCGGCGATCTCGTCCTCTACGTCCCCATCGATAGACTTGCGCCAGTGTATCACACGGCCTCCAACACACGCGACACCGCCGCGGCGTATCGCTGCCAGACCGAGATCCGGGCGGCGAGTTGCTTCCGCCCCGCCGCGGTCAACGCGTAGTACTTGGCGGCGCGATTGTTCTCCGAGCGCCCCCACTGGCCGCGCACCCAGCCGCGCTTCTCGATGCGGTGCAAGGCGGTATAGAGCGCGCCGTCTTCGACATGCAGCTCCTCGTCGGTGCGCTCCCCAATCCACCGCGCGACGGCATATCCGTGCCGCGGGCCCCAGACGAGCGCCTTGAGGACCAGGATGTCCAGCGTCCCTTGCACGAGGTCGAGATCCGTTCCCCTGAGCATCTAAGGGGTACGATGCCGCCCGGCGGCCTGGCCGTCAAGGCTTCGCGTGCCATAATTTCCCTGATGCTCGACCGCCGCCTCTGGTTCCAGTCACTCGCTCGACCCCGGTTCGAGCGCGCCGAGGACGTCGTCGAGTGGTTCGGCGCCGTGCAATCACAGGACTTCGTGGCCGCCAAGTGGGCGGTCGCGCAGCGCACCCGCTCGTTGTCCGACTCGGACGTTGAGCGGGCGATCAACAGCGGCACGGTGCTCCGGACACACGTGCTCAGGCCCACGTGGCATTTCGCGCCCGCGAAGGATATCCGGTGGATGCTGGCGCTGACGGCGCCGAGGATCCGCGCGAGCATGGCGCGCCTCGGGCACTGGTTCGGCCTTACCCCCGACGCGTTCCCGCGCGCGAATCGGGCCATCGCCAGGGCGCTGTCCGGCGGCCGCCAGATGACGCGCGCCGAGCTCGGCCCGATAGTCGGGCAGCGCACGGGCGCACTCGGCCACGTGCTGGCGTTCGCGGAGTTGGATGGGCTGATCTGTAGTGGCGTGTTACGAGGGAAAGAGCATACGTATGCCTTGCTCGATGAGCGCGTGCCGGCGACGCGACCGATCGGGCGCGATGAGGCGCTGGCATTGCTCGCGCGACGGTATTTTCGGAGTCATGGCCCCGCGACGCTCAAGGATTTTGTGTGGTGGTCTGGGCTCTTGGTGAGCGAGGCGCGGCAAGCCATTGCGAGCGCCGCGGGCCTGGTGGCCGAGACCATTGACGGCACGACGTACTGGCTGTCGGACAGGGCGTCCGGTATGGCGCAGAACAACCGTGTGCACCTCCTGCCCAACTTTGACGAGTACCTGGTCGCCTACGTCGATCGGAGCCACGCGGCCCGGGGCCTGACCTCTCAGGTGGCTTTGTCCAACGTGGTCGTCGCCGACGGCCGCGTGGTCGGCACCTGGCGACGGACGATTTCGGCCAGCGCGGCGGTGGTGGACGTGACCCTGTTCAGCAGGGTACGAAAGGCGGGACTCGAGCGAGCGGTCGAGCGGTTCGGCGCGTTCTACGGACGGGCGGCTAGTTTTCGGGTATGACCACAACCGTCGTGAATCTCGCCGCGAAGCTCGGGTCCTTCACCGAGCACTGGAGCCCGAAAATCGTCGGCGAAGTCAATGGGCAGCACGTGAAGGTCACGAAGATGCAGGGCGAGTTCGTCTGGCACTCGCACGCGAATGAGGACGAGCTGTTCCTTGTCGTCAAGGGTCGCCTCGTCATGCAGCTGCGGGACAAGACGCTGACGATCAACCCTGGCGAGTTCGTCGTGATTCCGAGGGGTGTCGAGCACTGTCCCACATCGGACGAGGAAGTGCACATCGTCCTCATCGAGCCGGCGGGCATCCTGCACTCGGGTGGCGTTGAGGACCCGCGGGCCGTCGCCGAGTACGAGCGTATTTGAAAGAGCGAAACCTGATGGCCTGGCTCCGCCAGGCGGGATCCGTCCTCATCGGCTACTCGGGCGGCGTCGACTCGGCCTATCTCGCATGCGTCGCGGTCGAGACACTTGGTCCCGACCGCGTCCTGGCCGTCACTGGTCGTAGTGCGTCGTACCCGGACTCTCAGTGGGCCATGGCCCGCGCAGTCGCCGAGCAGTTCGGCATTCCCACTCTCGTCATCGACACGGACGAGATCAGTGATCGCCGCTACGCGGCGAATCCCTCGAACCGCTGCTACTTCTGTAAGACCGAGCTCTGGGGACGACTGACGCCGATTGCGCGGGAACGCGGAGCGATTGTCATCGACGGGACCAACGCTGACGACCTCGCCGAGCATCGACCGGGCGCCGCGGCTGGACTGGAGTATGGGGTCGCATCGCCACTGGCGATTGTGGGGCTCACGAAAGACGACATTCGGGAGCGGTCGCACGCGCGGGGCATTCCCACGTGGAACCAACCGTCAGCCCCGTGCCTGGCGTCGCGGATTCCTCATGGCACCCCAGTGACGGTCGGAAGGCTGCGGGCGGTGGAGCGCGCCGAGCAGGGGCTGAGAGCGTTGGGAGTCGTGGGGAATCTCCGCGTCAGACACCACGGGGAGACCGCCCGCGTGGAGCTCGACCGCGATCAGTTCGACCGGTGGCTCACGCCGGCGAATCGCGTGGCGCTCGAAGAGGCCGTCCGACAGGCCGGGTACGCGAGCGTGATCGTCGATCCAGCCGGGTACCGAACCGGCGGAGCGGATGCGCCTCTTTCTCGCGCTTAACATCGAGCCCGAAGTGCGACGGCGGTGTTATGCCGCGACGCACGCCTTGAGAGCGGCGGGACCGGATGTGCAATGGGTCGACGAGGCGAAGCTGCATTTGACGCTCAAATTTCTCGGCGACCAGCCCGAGAGCCTCGTCTCGCCCCTCTCTGCCGCGCTGGACGCGGCTGCCGGGCAATCTCGGGAGTTGGATCTCGTGTTCGGCGCGATCGGTGCTTTCCCAAACTTTCGGCGACCGCGCGTCGTATGGATCGGCGTGGCGCCCGATCCCAAGCTCGAATTGCTGCATCACGATGTGGAGGTGGCATGTGAAAGGCTTGGTCTCAGTCTCGACGGCCGGCCGTTTCGACCTCACCTGACGCTTGGTCGCGTCGAGCAGGACGACGGCCGCGCGTTGCGCGAGGCCGCCCGAGGGCTGCGGGTTCGCGAAGTGTCGAGCGTGAGCTCGGTCGACTTGATGCTGTCGGCTGGCGGGCAGTATCGCGTGCTGCACCCCGCTCTCCTGAGGCGCTAAGTGGGCTGCCTCAGGACCATCGGGTGTCTCACGGTCCTCGTGATCGCGGCCGGCGGCGCGTATCTGACTCGGAGCCTGTGGATGGCACGCACACCGACTGGGCCTTGGGCGCCGCTCACCCCACAGGGTGCCGCAACCACTCGACGCGCAATCGAGAGTATCAGCGCCCCGAGGGGGCCGGCGTACGTCCAGGTAACGGGTGCCGATTTCGCCTCGTACGCATTGAAGGGCACCGTGCCGCCAAATGCCCAGGCGGCCGTTATTGGTGACCGCCTGCATATCCGGGAGAGGCGGATCATTGAGCTGGTCGGGACGATCGATGTACCCCGGAGTGGTGTAGGAGAGTTTCGAGCGACCGAGATCAAGGTGGGGGACGTCATGCTGCCGCGGGTCGTCATCTCCCACATTTTCCACGGAGCCGACAGCGCCACGGTCGGTCTCCCGACCGCGGTCGGCGACATTCGCGTGGCGCATGGTTTTATCACCCTGTACAAGAAAATTCCGTGAGCCGGCGTGTTCTGATGATCGACGATGAGGAGGGTATCCGAGCGGCGCTCGGACAGCTCCTCGAGTATGAAGGCTACGAAGTAAAGGCCGCGTCCAATGCGGCCGCCGGACTAGCCGAGTACGAGAAATGGCGTCCGCATCTCGTATTTCTGGACGTGAAGATGGCGGGCATGGACGGGCTCGAAGCGCTGAAGCGCATTCGCGAGCTCGATCGCCATGCCATCGTCGTCATGATCAGCGGCCACGCGACGATCCAGACCGCGGTCCAGGCGACCCAACTCGGCGCCTATGACATCCTCGAGAAGCCGCTGGACACCGACCGCATTCTGGTCACGCTTCGCAACGCTCTGGCGCATCTGGAGCTGAACGAGGAGAACAGTCGGCTCAAGCAAACGATCGAGTCACGCTTTGAGATCGTCGGGAAGTCCTACGCGATCCGTTCGCTGATCGACAAAATCGAGAAAGTGGCTGGCACCCCTGCACGCGTGTTGATCAGTGGAGAGAACGGCACGGGCAAAGAGTTGGTGGCCCGGGCTGTCCACCGTCAATCACCTCGGCACGATAAACCCTTTATCGAAGTCAACTGCGCTGCGATCCCCCAAGAGTTGATCGAAAGCGAGTTGTTTGGTCATGTCCGGGGGTCATTCACGGGCGCGGTGGCAGATAGAGCGGGCAAGTTCGAACAGGCGCACCGCGGCACGCTGTTTCTCGATGAAATCGGCGACATGAGTCTTGCCGCGCAGGCCAAGGTCCTGCGTGTGCTTCAGGATGGCGTTGTCACACGCATCGGTGGAAGCAAAACGATAGCCGTAGACGTGCGGGTTATTGCGGCAACGAACAAGACGCTGGCGGAGGAGATCACCGGCGGACGGTTCAGAGAGGACCTGTTCTATCGCCTCAACGTCGTACCGATCTCCGTGCCGCCCCTGAGGGAGCGGCGCGAAGATATTCCGCTACTCATCCAACATTTCTTGGGTATGCTCGCGGAGGGCGATGGTGTGACGCCGCGGTCGGTGGCGCCGGAGGCGGTCGAGGCGCTGCAGGCGTTGGAGTGGCCCGGGAACGTGCGAGAGCTCCGGAACACCATTGAGCGTCTCCTGATCCTCTCGGGCGGTCCCAAGATCCAAGCCGCCGACGTCGAGCGGTTGGTGGGAAGGAGAACCGCCGAGGATGGAACCGGGATCGGGTCGCTGGCCTCGTGCACGACGTTCGAGGAGTTTAAGCAGGAGGCCGAGCGGGCCTTCTTGCTGGCAAAGCTCAGGGCGTTCGACTGGAACGTCTCGGAGACGGCGCGGGCACTCGATATGCCGCGCTCGAATTTGTACAAGAAGATCGAACGATATGCGTTAACCCGGGAGGGTTAGTGCCAAAAGACAGCGGGGACCGCGACTGGGACGCCGAGATGGCGAAGATCGATCGTCAGATCGCCTCGACATCCCCTGAAAAGCTGGCGGCCATGGCGGGTCCGCAACCGGCGGTCGAGCGGAAGGCGCTGCCACCGGGCGCCAAGCCCGCCGGCGGCGCCGTGCACCAGCACAAGCCGATGGCTGCATGGGCCCGGCTGCTGCTTGGCCTGGCGTTGGGTGTTGGCATGCTGTTCTGGCCTTACCCCGCGCGTTGTGGCCCGTGGCTCGGGCTATACTTGTTAGGCGTCACGGTGTTGACGGCGGGTGGTGTCTGGGCCTCGGTCTGGACGTGGCGCCATCGCACCCCTCGCGCACACGTGTTGGCCTTGCTCTTAATCCTCGAGGGACTCGTCCTCGGCGGTCTACAGATACTGCCCCGCGCCGGGTATGCCAAACCGGACGCGGGACATCCAGCGACTTGGGGTTGTTCATGAGTAATGTGAAGTCTTTTCAGAATTTCATTGCCGGCCAGTGGTCGGACGCCAAGGGCGGAGCGACGTTCGATGACGTCAACCCGGCCGATACCCGGGACATTGTCGGACGCTTCCCCAAAAGCTCGCCGGCCGATGTCGATCGGGCCGTGGCCTCCGCCCAACGCGGCTTCCAGATCTGGTCGCGGACGCCCGCGCCGGCGCGGGGTGACGTGCTCCGCCGGGTCGGCGACCTCATGGTCGAGCGGAAGGAGCAGATCGCCGATCTCATGACCCGTGAGATGGGCAAGCCGCTGACCGAGACGCGCGGCGACGTGCAAGAGGGCATCGATACCGCGTACTACGCCGCGACAATGGGGCGGCAGCTCTTTGGGCGGACGGTACCGAGTGAGCTCAAGGCGAAGTGGGCGATGAGCTATCGGCGGCCCATCGGAGTCGTCGGGATCATCACGCCGTTCAATTTTCCGATGGCTATCCCCACCTGGAAAATGTTTCCCGCGTTCTTGTGCGGGAACGCGTGCGTGTTCAAGCCGGCGGAAGACGTCCCTCACACCGCGACAGTTCTGGTCGAGATCCTGCTCGAAGCCGGGCTCCCAGCCGAGGTCATCCAGCTCGTGCACGGCGAAGGCGACGTTGGCGCGGCGATCGTGAACCACCCTGGCGTTAGCGCCGTGTCGTTCACCGGTTCGACGGACACGGGTCGCCTCGTCGGCGAGACGTGCGGGCGCATGCATAAGCGGCTGTCGCTGGAGATGGGCGGGAAGAATGCTCAAATCGTTTTGGACGATGCCGATCTGGATCTGGCGCTCGAAGGTGTCCTTTGGGGCGCATTCGGGACAACCGGCCAACGCTGCACAGCTACGTCTCGTCTCGTTCTCCAGCGCGGAATTCACGATCGGTTTCTCACGTCGCTCAGCGATCGTGCCAAAGCGCTCAAGCTCGGGAACGGACGCAAGGCGGGCACTGACGTCGGGCCGCTCATCCACGCTGCCTCACGCGAGAAGGTCGAGCATTACGTCCAAATTGGCAGGGACCAGGGTGCCGAGTTGGTCATTGGGGGTGAGAAGGCCAGCGGCGATGGACTCGAGTGTGGCTGGTTCTACAAGCCGACGATTTTTGCGGGTGTGAAACCGGGTACTCGGCTGGAGCAAGAAGAGATCTTTGGCCCGGTGCTGTCGGTTATTCGCGTGGATACGGCCGACGAGGCTTTTACGGTCAACAACGATGTGGCCTACGGCCTGTCTTCGTCGTTGTACACGAGGGACGTCAATCTCGCGTTCCGGGCCCTGACCGAGTTGGACAACGGTATCACCTACATCAACGCCCCGACGATCGGCGCGGAAGCGCACCTGCCGTTCGGCGGCGTCAAGCAGACGGGGAACGGCCACCGCGAAGGCGGCTGGGAAGTGTATGACTTCTATTCGGAAACGAAGGTCGGCTATGTCGACTTTTCAGGCACGCTGCAACGCGCGCAGATCGACACGTATCTGGGTGCGCCAGACTGACTTGAATTCCGTAGCGGCGTCGGATTAATTGAGCCATGATGGAGGCGCAGTGAGCGAGCGTGCAATCTCTCAGGAGATGCGCCAAGAGGCGCTGCGCCGGCTCAACCGGAGGGGATTGCCCTGGCGCCTCGTCTGGGATTGGCTCCGGTCATTTGCTATCGCGGTCGTCCTCTTTCTCTTCGTTCGCGCATTCTTCGTCGAAGCCTTCAAAATTCCGACGGGCAGCATGGAGCGGACTTTGCTCGTCGGTGACTTCCTCCTCGTCAACAAGCTCGTCTACGGTGCGGAAATTCCGCTGACCGGCAAGCGTCTGCCGGCGTTGGAGCATCCGGCCCGCGGTGACGTGATCGTGTTTCAGTACCCGAGAGATCCCACGAAAAATTTCGTGAAGCGACTGGTGGGCATTCCGGGCGACACGTTGTCCATGATCGACGGACTCCTCGTCCGGAATAACGTGCCGGTCAGAGAGTCGTACGTGACCCACACTGATCCTGGCACCAACGTCTCGGAGGAGGAGAATTTTTCCTGGCAGAGTGGCTATCTGGTGAAGGCAGCGGAAGGTGGTATCACACCACATCCGTGGACGCGAAACAACTGGGGTCCCATAGTCGTCCCCGAGAAGAAGTATTTCGTGCTGGGCGACAATCGCGACAACTCGTTGGACAGCCGATTTTGGGGGTTCGTGCCCGATTCGCTGATCCGCGGTCGTCCGATTTTCGTCTACTACAGCTACCAGCCCGATACGACACGGGCGTTCGCCTGGTTGACGCGCATTCGTTGGCGGCGGATCGGTGAACGGATCGACTGAGCATTCACGGGGCGACCACCCGACGCATCAAGGAGCGGCTGGCGGCATGGCAGCGACGAAGAACAAGAAAACGTCGTACGAAGAGGGGTCGCTCGATCAGTATCTCCGCGATATCAGCGCGTATCCGCTGATTACGCGAGAGGACGAAGTGCGCCTCGCAAAAGCGATTCGATTGGATGACCAGGAAGCGCTGGACAAGTTAGTGCGGTCCAATTTGCGCTTCGTCGTCTCGGTCGCGAAGAAATATCAGAACCAGGGCGTTGCCCTCTCTGATCTCATCAACGAAGGCAACCTCGGGCTCATCCGAGCGGCGCACAAATTCGATGAGACGAAGGGCATCAAGTTTATTTCTTACGCCGTCTGGTGGATTCGGCAAGCGATTCTCCAAGCGCTCGCCGAGCAGTCGCGTATCGTGCGCGTGCCATTGAATCGCGCCGGAACGCTCCATCGGATCGGGAAGCGGGCGAGTGCGTTGTTGCAGGAGCTCGGCCGAGAGCCCACGCACGAAGAGATCGCCGAGGGGATGGACATCACCGAAGAAGAAGTCGCCAAAACGATGTCCATTTCGCAAACGCATCTCTCACTCGATGCGCCGCTCACCCCTGGAGAAGACAACCGGCTGCTCGATTATCTGCCGGATACGCTGAATCCGACGCCCGACGAGCAGACGTTCGAAAAAGCCTTAACCGAGTCGATCGAAGAGGCCCTCGCCGGTCTCAAGGAGCGCGAGTCGAAGATCTTACGTCTGTATTTTGGTTTGGACGGGGAAGAGCCCATGACCCTCGAGCAGATCGGATCGCTGATGGGCATCACCCGCGAACGGGTGCGACAGATCAAAGAGAAGGCGTTGTCGCGACTGCGCCACGTCAGTCGCGCCCGGGCGTTGGAATCGTATCTCGGGTAGCGTGGCGCAGACCACGAGCTCGTTCGACGTGACGACCGGGGTCGACCTGCAAGAGGTCGACAACGCCGTCAACCAAGCGCAGAAAGAGATCGCCCAGCGGTACGACTTCAAGGGCTCCAAGGCGTCCATCGATTTTCGACGCGCCGAGGGGCTCTTGCTCCTCGCGGCCGATGGCGACTTCAAAATGAACGCGCTGTTCAATGTGCTCCAGTCGAAACTGATTCGGCGCGGTGTCCCGGTCAAAAATCTGGATATCGGCGAGATCAAGCCGGCCGGCGGCGATAGCGTGCGGCGCGAGATCAAGCTCAAGACCGCGCTCGATAGCGACACCGCCAAGAAGGTGGTCGCGGCGATCAAGGACGCCAAATTGAAAAAAGTCCAGGCGTCGATTCAAGGCGACCAGGTGCGCGTGTCGTCGTCCTCGAAGGACGAGCTGCAGGAACGTCATCGCGCTCTTGCGCGGACAGGAGTTCGGCGTCGAGCTCAAATTCGGCAACTACCGCTGACTATGCGCGTCGGGGTGGTCACGCTCGGCTGCGACAAGAACACCGTCGACAGCGAGCGGTACCTGGCGGAGTTAGTCGCCCATGGCGCCGAGCCCGTTTCGGATCTCTCGGCCGCCGAGATCATCGTCGTCAACACCTGCGGCTTCATCGATGCGGCCAAGAAAGAGTCGATCGATGAAATAGTGTCCGCCGCACAATGGAAATCCCGAGGCTCTTGCCGCGCAGTCGTCGCGGTTGGTTGCATGGTGCAGCGCCACAAGGCCGAGCTGGAAGCAGCCCTCCCGGAGGTCGATCTCTTTTTGGGCGCTGGCGAAGCCGAGCGCCTTGTGCCCGAGATGGTGGCTCGCGGGTGGCTGGATGGCGAAGCGTATGACCATCCAGGCACGCGCGTATTCGTCGGCGAGCTCCCGCATGTTCGCTATCTCAAGATCAGCGAGGGCTGCGACCACGGCTGCGCGTTCTGCGCAATCCCGCTCATGCGCGGCAATCACCGGTCGTTTGCGCTCGAAGACGTGGTCCGGGAAGCGCAGCTGCTGGAGCTGCAAGGCGCGCGCGAGATCAACCTGGTCGCGCAGGACCTGGCTCATTACGGGCGCGATCGACGCGATGGCGTAGGACTGGCCGAGGTCTTGGACGCACTCGTGGCCGAGACGGGCGTGCCGTGGATCCGAATGCTCTATCTCTACTCGGCCGGCCTGACCCCCGCCGTGCTCGACCGCCTGGCGCGCTATGATCGCGTCGTGCCGTATCTCGATATGCCCATCCAGCACGGATCGGACGCCGTGCTCGCGCGCATGCGCCGCCCTGAGCGCGCGGCGACGATTCGCCGCACGGTCGAGCGCGTGCGCGAGGCGGTGCCCGACATCGCGATTCGGACGACCTGCATCGTCGGGTTCCCCGGCGAGACGGACGACGACTATCAGCGGCTGCTGGATCTCCTGCAGAGACGTCCAGTTCGACCGCGTCGGCGCGTTCACGTACTCGGCCCAGGAAGGGACTCGCGCGGCGGAGTTGGCCGACAATGTACCGGAGGCGGTCAAGCACGAGCGGCTGGAGCGACTGACCGAGCTGCAGCGAGGGATCACCGGCGAGCGCTACTCGCGCTATGTCGGGACTACTGTCCCAGCTATCGTCGATCGCGTGACGGACAATGGGCTCGAGGCCCGCTTGCAGTGCCAAGCCAATGACATTGACGGCACAACGATCATATCTGGCTCTGCTCCCCCTGGCACAATCGTCTCGGTCCGCGTTGACGAAGTCGTTGATGATTATTCTTTCCGCGCCACCCTGCGGGGCGTGGTCAGCGCGGTGCCGGCGAAAGTGGCAGGAGTGAGGAGATCGCTGCCGGTCGCCGCGAGCATTGGCAGCTGGGGCCGATGAGCTCGACCGAGGTCATGAAACGTGCACGCGCGATCTTCCCCGGCGGGGTCAACTCGCCCGTTCGCGCGTTTCGTGGCGTCGGCGGCGAGCCGTTCGTGGTCGCCCGCGGAGAAGGCCCGCGGATCTGGGATGTCGACGGCCGATCGTACATCGACTACGTCCTCTCCTGGGGCCCGCTCGTACTCGGCCACGCACCACCGGTCGTACTCGATGCTTTGGCCGAGACAATGGCGAAGGGCACGAGCTTCGGGATTCCGACGGAGCTGGAGGTACAGCTCGCGGAGGTGATCCGGGAGCGCATGCCCCACCTGGAGATGCTCCGGTTCGTGTCCAGCGGGACCGAGGCGACTATGTCCGCGATCCGGTTGGCGCGGGCGGCGACCGGGCGTGAGCGTATCCTCAAGTTCGACGGATGCTATCACGGGCACGCGGACTCGTTCTTGGTCAACGCGGGCTCCGGCGTGGCGACGCTCGGGCTGCCGAACAGCCCCGGCGTTCCCCGCCAGCTGGCGGCGCTCACGCTCACCGCTCCGTTCAACGATCTCGCCGCGGTCGACGCGCTCGCCGACGAGTCTCTGGCCGCGATCATCGTCGAGCCGATCGTCGGGAACTCCGGGTACATCGAGCCGTTGGCTGACTTCCTCCCCGGCCTCCGCCGCGTTGCCGATCGGGTCGGCGCCCTGTTGATATTCGACGAGGTCATGACTGGCTTTCGCATCGCGCCCGGCGGCGCGCGCGAGCGATTCGGCGTGACCGCCGATCTGACGACATTGGGGAAGGTGATCGGCGGCGGACTCCCGGTCGCGGCGTTCGGCGGCCGGCGCAATGTCATGGAGCTCGTCGCGCCGGCTGGGCCCATGTATCAGGCCGGCACACTATCAGGTAACCCCCTCGCTATGGCCGCCGGACTGGCCACGCTGCGCGCACTGACGCCCGCGCTACACGACCGCATCGCACGCCGCACGACGACGCTGGTCGACGGGCTGCGCGCCGCCGCGAAGCGGCATGGCGTGCCATTGTCGGCCGGCGCCGCCGGGACAATGTTCGGCTTCTTCTTCCGGGCCGAGCCGCCGCAGTCGTTTCAACAAGCGCGTACCAGCGATAACGAACGCTTCAAGAAAGTCTTCCATTACGCTCGCGAGCATGGCGTGTATTTCGCGCCTTCCCCATTCGAGGCGGCGTTCCTGTCGGCGGCGCACGGCGATGACGAAATCGCCGAGACGCTCGCCGTGTTCGACGCCGCACTGGGCGCGCTGGGATAATGTTCGCCGCGCTGGCCCTTGCCGCCCTTGTCGGCGCCAGCCCGCCGCCAAAAACGGCGCGTATCGCGATCGCGAATGGCGTACACGATGGCAACGTGTCGGCGACCGGCACCTGGCTGCTGCTCGCGAGCGCCGGCGCGAAGACGCTCGTGCGGGGCACGGGCCGGGGTACGTGGACCATCACGAGGCGCTCGGGCGGGAAGCTCCGCGTCACCAACGAGCGGGGTGAGACCGCGACGCGCCCCGGGCCGCTGGTGGCGCGTGCGACCGGCGATGGCGTGTTCGTCACCTGGAACGGCAAGCGCTATCGCGGCGAGCTCGAAATCCGCGCCACGAGCGAGGGACTGCTCGTCATCAATCGGCTCCAGGTCGAAGACTATCTGCGTGGGGTGATCCCGCTCGAGCTCGGCGACATCACCGACGCCGAGCTCGCGGCGATGGAGGCACAAGCGGTGGCCGCGCGCAGCTACACCTACGTGCGCCTCGCCGATCCCGATCTTCGCCGCCGCGCGTATGACCTCGTGGCGACGACCACGGATCAGGTGTACGGCGGCGCGGGGGCCGAGTCGCGGCTCGGGGACGAAGCGGTGCAGCAGACGACGGGTGAGGTGATCCGGTACAACGGCCGGATCGTCAACGCGCCGTACTTCGCGGCCTGCGGCGGGATGACGGCGGCGGCGTCGGAGATCTGGCGAGAAGGGGATCTCCCCTATCTCCGCCCCGTCAGTGACCTCATTCCCGGGAGCGGTGGTCAATACTACTGCCAAGGGTCGTCGAAATTTCGGTGGTCCCGAACGTTCAGCGGGCCACAGCTGGAGACGGTCCTCGAGACATACTTGCACCGTCACGCCGGAAGCCTCGGGGCGGTCAAGACCGTGATCGCTGACGGGCCGACGCCGTCGGGTCGCGTGGCGTCGCTCACGCTGGTGACCGATCGGAACTATTACAAGTTCCGCGGGAATGAGATTCGAAGCGTGCTGCGCTCGCCGAATGGCGAGATCCTGAACTCGACCTATTTTGAGCTTGATGTCGATGGCGGCACGAACGGACACGTCGAGTCGCTCACGCTGCGCGGGCTCGGAAACGGACACGGAGTCGGGATGTGCCAGGCGGGAGCGATCGGCCGAGCGCGCGCGGGCCAGGACTATCGGACGATCCTCGAGACGTACTATCCGGGGACGGTCGTTGCGACTGTGGATTAGCTTCTTTCTGCTGTGCGTCACCCTTCGGGTGAACGCAGCAGGTGCCCAGGACACCACGGCAGCCGCTCGTAGGGATAGCACGGTACGGGACACGACGGTCCGGCGTGATACGACGGTCCGGCGCGATTCGACAGTCCGGCGCGATTCGACGACGACGCAGGCGGCGCAGCCGCCACGCAAGCGAGAGTCGCTGGCGCAGTATCTCGATCTGGACAAGCTGCGCCTCGATGGCCTGGAGGCCGCCAGCGGCATTGCCATGCCCAATCAGATCCAGACCGCGGCGATCTATTCCGTCGAAGCCGACTACGGTGAGCTCGTTCCGCACTGGCGGCTATTTTTCGGCGCCGCGGTCTGGTCGTCGCATTTTAGTGACGCGGCGGTGCGGAACCTGATCAATACGATCTACTCGAACAGCGTGACCCGTCCCAACCCCGCGGATACGCTTCGGTACCGACAGATCTCGATCGCCGACGTGATCCTGAACATCGACGCCCGATACTCTCCGCTCCGCGCGCAGAGCTTTCTACGGCCGTATTTGAGTCTCGGCGTCGGGGTGAACGTGCAGGACGCCTCGGGGGCCGCCATCCGCGGGACGATCATCCAGAAGCAGCTCGATGGCCTCTCGCCGGGGCTGGCGGCCGCGGGCGGTCTCGAGGTGAGGCTCGCGCGGTGGCTCATCGCCGACGGCCAGGCCCGATATGACGTCCTGAGCGGTGACCGGTTCGCGAGCTTCCGCGGCGGCATCCGATATCTCTTTCAGCCCGAACGGAGGGCCCGGTGAGTCCAACAAACCCTCCTGCTCTCAAGCTCGGCGTCCTCGGCGTCGGCGCGATCGCGCAGCTCGCGCATCTGCCCGTGCTCGCCAAGATGCGCGGCGTCGAGGTCGTCGCGTTGTGCGACAGCGACGGCCCGAAGGCCCGGTCGCTCGCCGACCGGTTCCAGGTGCGGGACGTCTACACCGACATCGACGATCTGCTGGAATTCGACGAGCTGGACGCCGTCGTCATCGCGACACCCAATCACCTGCACGAGCCGCAGACGTTGCGAGCACTGGCCGCGGGAGTGCACGTCTTCTGCGAGAGGCCGCTGGCTCTCAGCGCACGCGGTGTGGAACGCATCCTGGCTGCCTCCTCGAGAGCAGAGAAAAAAGTCGTCGTCGCCAACAACCACCGGTTCCGAAGCGATGTGCAGACGCTGCAACGGTTCCTGAGCGGAGGCGAGCTCGGTCGCTTGCTCGGCATTCGTGCGGGATCATATCAAGTGAGCCGGCCGTCGGAAGGGTGGCGGTCCCGTCGACCAGAGGCCGGTGGTGGCGTGTTCTTCGAGCACGGCATTCCGCTCCTCGACTTGGCCCTCTGGTTGGCCGATTTCCCCGATCCCGTACGCGTGACGGCCCACATGGATCGCGGGCGCGGGGCCAATACGGTCGAGGACACGCTGCTCGTGCATCTGGAGTGCGCGCAGGGGCTTTCGCTGTCATTCGACCTGTCGTGGTCGTACGTCGGCGAGGAAGACCGCTGGTGGTTCGAGGTGCTGTCGACACGCGGCAGCGCGCGCCTGGCGCCGCTCCGGGTCGTGAAGTCCCTGAATGGCCGGCCGACCGACGTGTCGCCGACCGGCGCGGCCGCGCGCGAAAGTGTGTTCATCCAGTCGTATCGCGCCGAGCTCGCGCATCTCGTGGCGCTCGTGCGGGACGAGACCAAGTACGAGCCGCCAATGGACCAAATGGTCGTGCATAAGATCGCCGAGGCGATCTACAAGTCGGCGGACGAGGGCAAAGAGATCAAGCTGTGACGCTCCGGCCCTCGCGCTCCGAGTTGATTGTGGCGGGTGGGTCGGCGCTGCTGTTCGCGCTGACCTTTCCGCCATTTGGCCTGCTCGTTCCCGCCTTTGTCTGCCTCGTGCCACTCGCGGTCGGCGTTGCGCGCGTCGCTGATAGTTCCGAGGGGACGATCGGCAGCGCCGCTCGTATCGGCCTCTGGTTCTGTCTGTTGGGCTATGGTGCGAACCTCTATTGGATCGCCGTTGCGCTGTCGATCTTCACCTGGCTGGCGAGCCTCGGCTATGTCGCTGCACTGGTATGGTTGGCGCCCTGGTTTGCGCTCACCACCGCGGTCCTGTTCGCCTCACGCCGACTGACGCGATGGCCGATGGCGATTCTGCTGCCCGTCGTCTGGGTTACTTCGGAGCTCGTGCTGCTGCATCTCGGCGACCTGGCGTTCCCGTGGCTCCCGCTCGGACTCGGCGTCTCGACGTTTCCTCATTTCGCGCAACTCGCCAATGTCAGCGGGGTCCATGGCTTGACCGCATGGCTCGCCCTATCGAATGGCCTTCTGGCCAATGCGCTCGTGACCAAGCGTCGCGTGGTCGCCCGTGTAGCCGCCGTCGTCGTCCTGGCGGTCGCAGTATATGGCTACGGCGCGTGGCGACTGAGAACCACGACGCTGGTGCCACTTGGCCGCGTCACCGTGGTCCAGCCCAACGTCCCGGAGGACGAGAAGATCCAGGAGGCCAATCGGCCTTTTTTTATGGGCATGATGGCCCGCGACACGAGAGCCGCCGTGGCGCCTCTGGCGGACAAACCGGCGCTGATCGTCTGGCCCGAAGCCTCGCTCCCCGATTTCCTGCCGCAACACGCCGAGTGGCGTGACTCATTGCGCGCCCTGGCGGCGGTGACGCACGCGCCAGTGTTGTTCGGTGTGCTCAATGTCACGTGGTCATCGCGGACCGCGTACGAGATCTACAACGCGGCCGAGCTGGCCGAGCCGGATGGCATCATCCTTCAGCCATCGTACCACAAAGAGTATTTGGTCCCGATCGTCGAGCGCGTGCCGTTCGTCAACCCGCAATGGTTCGAAGGACTCAAGTACTTCGGGGGATTCGGACGAGGCCATGATCCCCAGCCGTATCGGATCCCACTCGGCAAAGTCGGTGTCTTGATCTGCTACGAGTCGATTTTTCCCGACCTGTCGAGACAATATCGACGCGATAGCGCGGATATCCTGGCCAACATCACGAATGACGCCTGGTTCGGTCGCAGCCTCGCGCCGTATCAACACGTGGCGAATCTGCGGCTCCGCGCCATCGAGAATCGCGTCGGCATTGTCCGCGCCGCGAACACTGGCATCTCCGAATACGTCGATCCGCTCGGCCGCGTGCACGGCGCCACCGGACTATTCGTAGCGGCAGCGCCGACGTTCAATGTCGCGACGACGCATGTGCGGACGTTGTATGTGCGCTGGGGCGATTGGATCGGGACACTCGCGGCGGTGCTGACGCTCGCGCTCTGCGTCGCGGCGTACGTAACGAAGCGATCACGTCGCTAGCAGTCGCTGCGACGCGGGCCAGAATTCAAGGCATGAGGACTATCGTCTTTGCGCTGGTGCTGCTGCTGGCGAGTCACACCGCCGCGGCTCAAGGGAAGCCCGAGCTCGGGCCGTGCGCGGGGGCCGACGTGCTCGATTCCGCGACGAAGGCCAGCATCGTCGCCAAGCCTGACCGGAAGCCCCGCCGCCAGGACAACGGCGTCATGCCCATGGTCCAGGACATGAAGTTTCACACCCTGACGCAGCTGGATCTGGACAAAGAGACGGACGGGGGTGGGCCGCGGAAATGGGTGGTGATCACCGGCGTCGTCGATACGACCGGACACATCGATCCCAAGACCGCGATCGTCACGCAGTCATCGAGCGTCGGGCTCACGCATGCGGTCTGCGATGCGTGGGTCAAGATGGCGTTCAGCCCCGCCATGTCCCACGGGCAGAAGGTGCCGGCAATGTACCAGGAGCGGTTCATCTTCGAGCAAGGGGTCTCCGACATCAATAGCAGCAACCCACTCAGCCCCGGCGGTGGCGACCGCCACTAGAGCACGTAGACGCGTGCCGAGATAAAGGTGTGCAGCAGGTCGGCATCGAGCTCGCCGGCCTTCGCCTCCCGCTGCAAGATCTCGAGCGCCAGCTCGGGGCTCACCGCCCGCTTATAGGGCCGGTCCGCCGCCGTCAGCGCGTCGTAGATATCGGCGATCGTCATGATCCGTGCTTGTACGGGAATCGCGTCGCCGGCGATCGCGCGCGGGTATCCGTGGCCGTTCAGCTTCTCGTGGTGCGCGAACGCGATCTCCGGCACATGGCGGAGCTCGCGCGTCCACGGGATCCGCTGCAGGAACCGATAGGTGTGCGTCACATGTGACTCGATTTCCCGGCGCTCGTGCTCGTCGAGCGTGCCGCGCGCGATCGAGAGCCACCGCTGCTCGTCGCTCGTCAGCACCGGCCGGCACTCACCGTCGAGATCCTGGTACGTCAACGAGGCCACCGCCGCCAGCGCATCGTTCTGCCGCTTGTCGTCGAGCGACGGCTCGTTGGCCGAGAGCACGGCCTGAAAGAGCCGGTCCAACTCGGCGCGCGCCGCGTCGTCGGCCGTCTGAGCGAGCACCGCGAATCGCAGGCGAATGAGGTCGACGTTCAACGGGTAGAGTTTTTTCTGCTTGACGAGCACCTGCTCGCGCACGCCGACTTTGCCGAAGTCGTGGAGCAGACCGGCGTAGCGCAGCTCCCGCAGCTGCTCGCGGGAAAACCGGACGCGACCCCCGCGGTCCACGACCTCGGCCAGCGCAACGCTCATCTGCGCCACGCGCGAGGAATGACCGTACGTCGTCGGATCGCGCGACTCGATCGCCGTCACGGCCGCCGTCACGAAACCCTCGAACAGGCGCTCAATGTCTTCGTACAGAAGACTGTTCTCGATCGCGACCGCGCCCTGGGAGGCGAGCGCCGTCACGAGCTCGACCGACCGGTGGTCGTAGGGGATCACCTCGCGCGCCGTGATCTCCGGATCGCTGAGTCGGGTGTCCGCTCCACGTTTGCGATTGAGGAGCTGCAGCACGCCGACGACCTCGTCCCGGTGCGTCTTCATCGGGAGCACGAGCATCGACTTGGTGCGATAGCCGAACTTCTCGTCGAAGGTTCGGTTCTGCTTGTAGGTCACGTCGCCCGGCAGCAGATACACGTCGTCGATGACCAGCGCTTCGCCGGTCGCCGCGGCATATCCGGCAAGGCTTCCGTGGTCGATCGGGACGGTAAACTCCCCAAGAGGCAAGTTCGGCAGTGAGAAATTCTGCGAGAGTTTGAACTTGAGACTGGTGGGGTTGCCGTCCTCGGTACGCTCCACGAGATAGATGGACCCCGCGTCGCTGTCGGAGATGCGCCGCGCCTGCGTGAGGATCTTTTCGAGCAGCGTCAGGAGATTGCGCTCGGTGGAGAGCGCCACGCCGATGTGCGTGAGATCGGTCAGCTCGCGATAGCGTCGGGCCTCGGAGGCACGGGCCGCTTGCACCGTCAACAACGCGGCGGCGTGACGAAATGCGCCGCGCAGCTGGGCGATGACCGTATTGCGGGAAGCGTCGGCCGGGATGTAGCTCGCGATCAGGTCGACCGGGACATCGTCATCGTCCGCGGACCCACGGGCGACGAGAGCGACCGACTCGGCGATCGCCGCGAGGGCGGGTCGATCGCGCCAGGCGGTCGCGTCGACAACGACGACCGTCGGGCGCCCGGGTTCGAGCGCCGTCGCCGCCGGCACTGAGCGAACGCGGCGCACCTCGACGTCGAAGCCGGGCAGGTCGGGGAGACCCTGCCCGGCGACGATTAAAAGCGGTTTCAGCCTGCGCTCGTGGGCGCGAGGGTCGCCAGCCGCTTCTGCGACGGCTCGTAGCTCGGGAATTTCGCCAGCGAGGCCTTGTAGTACTCGACGGCTTTGTCCTTGTTGCCTTTGTCTTCCTCGGCCAGGCCACGCGAATAGAGCATGACGGTCTCGAACGGTACTTTCTTGGCCGCCTCGACGTGGGCCTCGCTCACTTTCGTGTCCAGCGCCGGCAGTTTCATGCCGTTGACCATCGAATCCGCCAGCTGCGTGATCATCGTCAGGACATTGTCCGTTTTGCCCTGTACGCGAGCGACGTACTCGACTTGCAATGTCTCGACGTTCACCGCGCGGCTGTTCAGGATCATCCGGCCGCTCTGATCGGCGATGAAACCGCCGAAGATCATGTGGTGCGCGCCGAGGAGCTTGCCGAGGCGAACGGCCGTGGACTGATCGACGCGCTTCGGGTCAATGTTCTGCTCATCCATCAGGTGCTGCAGTTGATCACGCTCGACGACGCGGATCTGATTGTCCTGCGCGAGCTCGTTGATCAACATACCGGAGATGCCCTTGCTCAAGGCATCGAAATCTTCGTGCTGCTTCCCCATCGCGCCGTTGTCGAAGTACATGACGGCGACGGTCGGACGCGCGTCGGGCGTCTGCGCGGCGGCGACGCCCGCGAGCACGGCTAGTGTGGCGAACGCGTATCGGAACATTGGACGCCTCATACGGTCAACGTGAGCCCTTCGGCGGCAGCCAGAATTTCCAGCGTGCCACCCCGCCGGGCGACGAGCGAACGGCACTCGTCGGTCCGCCGGTCCACTTCGTCATCGGTGCGCTCAGGCTTGTGGTGGAACAACACGAGCCGTTCCACCTCCGCCTCGAGGGCCAACTCGACTGCGTCATCATAGGTCGAGTGTCCCCACCCAACGTGCTGCCGGTACTCTTCGACGGTGAACATCGAGTCGTGCACCAAGACACTGGCCCCCTTACAGAAGGCGACCAGTGACTCATAATGCTCTGTCTGCCTCAACTCGTTGTCCGATATGTAGACGAGCGCGCGTTGAGGCTCGTTTCCGTTGGTCAACGCCGCGAAACGGTACCCTAATGCGCCGCCCGGGTGCTGTACCGGAAACGCCCGAACATCGAATGCCTTGTGTAGCGAGACGCGGTCGGACAGCTCTTTCACGTCGATCGTCGCGGCGAGTTGGTCGAACGCGACGGGAAAGACCACGGGGGACATCTGGTCGCGGACGACACGACTGAGGCTCGTCTCCATCGACTTGGAGCCCCAGATCGTAAAGTGGTTTCCCTCTTGGAAAACCGGGGCGAAGAATGGCAAACCCTGGATGTGGTCCCAGTGCGCGTGCGTGAGGAAGATGTCCCCACGAATCGGCTGCCCGTTCGCGCGGTCGATCAGCGAGCGACCGAGCTCCCGAATGCCCGTGCCGGCGTCCAGGACGACGAGCAGGCCCTCCGGCGTCCGCAGTTCGACGCACGGCGTGTTCCCGCCATAGCGCACGGTCTGGGCGCCCGGGCTGGGTATAGAGCCACGCGTGCCCCAGAACCGTACGGTGAGCGTCATCGTGGGCGGCCGAGTCGTCCGATCATGCCGACAAACTTGCCGCCAACCGGTCACTTGGGGAAAGACGGAACGTCACGGCGCGGCGGTGACGCACGTCACACTATTCGCGCGCCTGAGCCCGAGCGAGGAGCGCGGCGCGATCGGTGACCGAGATGCGCCGGCGCTCGACGCCGATCCACCCGGCGTCCTGAAACTCACGCATGGCGCGCGATACCGTCTCACGACTCGCCCCGATCATCTGCGCGATGGTCTGGTGGGTGAGCGGCTTGTCGATGGTGCCGCCGCCCGACTCATCGGCGAAATCGAGGAGCAGCCGGGCAATGCGACCTGGCACGTCGAGCAGGACAAGCCCGCCGATCTTCCCGTCGGCACGCCGCAAGCGGCGGGAGAGCTCGGACAAAAGCGCCCAAGCCACCGCGGGAGTCGCCTCGACTCGCCGCCGGAAGTCATCCCGCCGCAGCACGAGGAGCTTCGAGTCTTCCATCGCGATCACATGCGCCGACCGCGGCTGGTCGTCGATGAGCGACAGCTCGCCGAAATGCTCGCCGACGCCGAGGACGCCAAGGATCACTTCACGGCCGTCCTCGCCAACCAGGACAACTTTGACGCGGCCTTCGCGCACGATATACAGGGAGTCGCCGGGGTCGTCCTCGAACAGGATGACGCTGCCTTTCGGGTAGTCTTTCTCGCGCGTCACCTCCGCGAACCGCTGGAGCTCGTCGGGCGGGATTTGCCCGAGGAGGGGAACCGTGGCGAGGAAGTCGGCTATTTCCATGCTGGGCGGGAACATAGGCCATTGGCACCGCTGGGAAAGGCCTATCAGTTTCCCAACGAACGAAGTAAGTTAAAAGGCTATGAAAACCGACATACATCCAGAATACGCGACCGCGACGGTCGTCTGCGCGTGCGGCAATACGTTCGAGACGCGCTCGACCCAGGCGGAGATCCATACCGACATCTGCTCGAACTGCCACCCGTTCTACACTGGGAAGCAGAAGCTGGTCGACACTGCGGGACGCATTGAGCGGTTCCGGCAGAAGTACGGCGGGAAGAAAGACTGAGCCTCCGCGACCGTCTCGCCGACGCGCTCGCACGTGCGGCCGAGGTGGAGCGAGCGTTACTCGATCCCGAGACGATGCGCGACGCCAAGGCGCGGCGCGCGCTCGGGCGGGAGAACCAGCGGCTAACCGAAGTCGTCGAAGTCGGGAGTCGGCTGCTGAAGTCAGACCGGGAGCTCGTCGAAACCCGCGAGCTCGCCGGGTCTGACGACCCGGAGATGGCCCTGATGGCCCGCTCCGAAGTCGTGCGCCTGGAGCAGGCGATCGCGGAGCTCGAGGTCGAGCTCAAGCCGCTCCTCGTACCGCACGACCCGCTCGATGACCGTCCGGCGATCGTCGAAATCCGCGCGGGGACCGGCGGCGACGAGGCCGCGCTGTTCGCCGCCGATCTCCACCGCATGTACACACGGTACGCCGAGCGTCGCGGCTGGAAAGTCGAGTACCTCTCGTACTCCGACGGCACGCTCGGGGGACTCAAAGAAGTCATCATGAAGATCGATGGCACGGGCCCCTATGGCGCCCTGCGCTATGAGTCCGGCGTCCATCGCGTTCAGCGTGTCCCTGTGACCGAAGCCCAAGGCCGGATACACACCTCGGCCGCCACCGTGGCGGTGCTCCCCGAGGCCGAGGAGATCGACGTTCAGATCGACGAGAAGGACCTCAAGATCAACGTCTTTCGCTCGTCGGGACCAGGAGGCCAGAGCGTGAACACGACGGACTCCGCGGTCCGCGTCACGCACCTCCCGACTGGCATTGTGGTCAGTCAGCAAGACCAGAAATCGCAGCTGCAGAACAAGCAGAAAGCCTTCGAGGTTCTGCGCGCGAGACTGCTCGATGCGAAGATCGCCGAGCAGGAGGCCGAGCGGTCGCGTATGCGCCGCAGCCAGGTCGGCACGGGGGACCGCTCGGCGAAGATCCGCACGTACAACTTCCCGCAGAGCCGCGTGACCGATCATTGCATTGGCCTCACACGGCACGATCTCGATACCGTGATCGATGGCTCCATCCAGCCGTTCATCGACGCGCTGGCGATGGCGAATATGGAGGAGCGCCTTGGCGACGCTCGGTGACTTGGTAGAGCAGGTTGCCGCCGTGCTCGGCACCCGACCCGATGCGCGCGATCTGGTGTCAGCGCTGCTCGATCGACCTCGGTCGTGGCCGGTGCTGCACGCCGGCGAGGCGGCGCCACGCGAGCTCGCCGAGCGCGCTGCCATGGCCGCTCGCATGATCAAGTCTGGCGCGCCGCTGGCGTACGCCGTCGGCCGCGCCGCGTTCAGGCACCTCACGCTCAATGTCGATGAGCGGGTGCTGATCCCGCGGCCTGAGACTGAGGTGCTGGTCGACTTGGTACTGTCCGAGTGTCGAACGGGAACGGTCATCGACCTGGGGACGGGGTCAGGCGCGATTGCTTTGGCCCTGGCAACTGAAGGCTCGTATACGCGTGTGATAGGCACAGATATCTCAACCGACGCACTGGCGGTCGCCGCGACGAACGTGAGCACCCTGGTCGAGTTGCGCCACGGCTCATGGTTCGCACCCATGCAGGGCATAAGGGCCTCGGCGATTGTCTCGAATCCACCGTACATTTCGTACGACGATGCCTTGGATGCGAGTGTCCGAGACTGGGAACCCCCGGTCGCGCTCCTCGCGGCGGATGGCGGAATGGCGGCGATCCGCGAGATCGTGCGAGGGGCGCCGGCGGTGCTCGATCGCGGCGGCCTCCTGGCGCTCGAAGTCGATGCGCGGCGCGCGTCGTTGGCCGCCGAGCTGGTGATGTCGGATGGGCGGTATGTCGAGTGCCACGTCCGACTCGACCTCGCGGGACGTGAGCGGTTCGTGTTGGCACGCTATATAGGATCGCACGATGACTCTTGAAGAAAAGGCAGGAGAGCTCGGCCGCATGATCGGCCAAAGCTCCGAATATCAGGCCGTCAAGCGCGCCAACGAGGCGCTCAACGACGATCGCGAGGCCGTCGCGACGTTGCAGCAGATGGAGCGCGTCCGGCAGGAAGCGCAGCAGATGATCGAGCGCGGGGAGAACCCGACGCCCGAAATGGAACACCGGCTCGACGAGCTCCTGGGCAGCATTCAGGGGAAGACGGTCTATCAGCGAGCCGTCGCGGCCCAGGAGAACTTCGACAAGATCATGCTGCGCGTGAACAACTGGATCCTCGACGGCATCCGCAAGGGTGCGACGAGCTCGATCATTACGCTCGGCTGACCCGTGTCGGGACGCCTGGTCGTGCTCGAGGGCGCGGATGGCGTCGGCAAGACGACCCAGGTCGAGCGGCTCATCGCCCACCTGCGCGAGCGTGGTATCGATGCCGTGTCCCTGCGCGAGCCGGGTGGCACCCCCCTCGGCGAGCGCATCCGGGCGATCCTGTTGGATCTATCAGGAGCGGGAGTCAATGACCGGGCCGAGCTGCTGCTCTTTCTGGCGGCCCGGGCGCAGCTTGTGCCTGAGGTGACCAGGGAGCTTACCGCGGGTCGGACCGTCGTGTTGGACCGATTTTTTCTCTCGACGTACGCCTATCAGATCGCCGGCCGGGGTCTGCCGGAAGAGGATGTCCGCCGCATCAACGCGTTCGCGACCCTCGGGCGGGTCCCGGATCTCACAGTCGTACTGGCGCTTCCGCCCGAGGACGCGCGCGCCAGGGCGGGGGAAGGGGATCGAATCGAGCGCTCGGGGATTGATTTCTATGAACGCGTGGCCGGCGCATTCGGTATGTTTCTCACCAAGGCCTGGCAGCGGGAGCATCCCGAATGCGGCCGCATTGTCGGGATCGATGCCCGCGGAAGTGAGGACGAAGTCGCCGATCGCGTGCGGGCGGCGGTCGCTCAAGTAGCGGAGGTGTAGGGTGCGGTCACGGGCAGTCATAGTCGCCGGGACATTGAGCGCGGCGGTCATCTGCGGCGGGTGGTTCCTGGAGAACGGGCTCCGCGGGTCGACCGGGCCGTTGCGTCGCGTGCAGGTGAGCGGCACGGGCGCCGAGCTGTTCGACCAGGTCGCCGACCATGTCCGGCGCGACTTCGTCGACTCGATCGGCCAGGACTCGATGTACCACGCCGCCGTGACCGGCATGCTCTACGAGCTCGGTGATCCGCACACGGCGTATCTCTCGGCCGACCGCTACACGCGCCTGCAGGAGACCACCAACGGCTCGTATATCGGCCTCGGGGTGCAAATCGACATTCGTGGCGGTTGGATCACGATCCTCGCGCCCGTGCCGGGATCGCCGGCCGAACGGGCGGACCTCCGCACGGGTGACCGCCTCGTCGAAGTCGACGGGCAAAGCACCCAGGGATGGACGCAAGACGAGGCCAGCAAGGCGCTGCGTGGCGAGCCTGGGTCGGTCGTGCACCTGACCGTCGAACGCCCTGGCGTCGAAGTCCGCATCCCGATGACCGTCACGCGCCGGGAGATTCACGTGCGGGCGGTCCCGCGCGCCGCGGTCATCCGGCCCGGCGTCGGCTATGTGCATGTGACGGTGTTCAGCGATTCGACGGCGCGGGAGCTCAAGCACGCGGTCGACTCGCTGCGGAGCCGCGGGGCGAAGTCGCTGGTGCTCGACCTGCGCAACGATCCCGGCGGACTGCTCGCCCAGGGTGTTCAGGTCTCGGAACTGTTCCTCGCCCGGGGCGACACGATCGTGTCGTTGCGCGGCCGGACGCCTGGGGCGACTCAACAATTCGTTGATCACGATCCGGCGCAGTGGGCGGATATGCCGCTCGTCGTCCTCGTCGATCGCGGCACCGCCAGCGCGGCCGAGATCGTCGCCGGCGCGCTCCAGGATCATGACCGCGCGGTGCTCGTCGGCACGCCGACCTACGGCAAGGGGAGCGCACAGTCGCTCATCCAAATCGACGGCGGCGGCGCGCTCAAGCTCACCACCGCGCGGTGGTTCACGCCGTCGGGCCGCAGCATCAGTCGTCCGACCGCGAAGCCGGAGGACGACGATAGCGCCCCCGACTCGACCAGCGCGGACACCACCACGCATTGCTTGCGGTATCAGACCTCGGGCGGCCGTGTCGTGTATGGTGGGGGTGGCATCACGCCCGACGTGATCGTCGGCGACCCGGGCGTGTCCGAGCCCCAAGCGGCGTTCGAGACCGCGCTGGGCTCCAAGCTGCCGGCATTTCGCGATGCGTTGACGGCGTACGCGCTGTCGCTCGAAGGCACGCATGCGCTCTCGTCGCCGGACTTCGCGGTCACGCCCGCTATGCGGGACGAGTTGTACAAGCGCATGCGGGCGAAGGGCGTCGCGCTCGACCGCCCGAGCTACGACGCGGCATCGCACTACGTCGATCAACAGTTGGCGACCGAGATGACGCGGTACGTGTTCGGCGTCGATGGGCTGTTCACGCGCTCGCTCACGCACGATTCGGTGCTGGTCGTTGCCGCGGACCTCGCCAGCAAAGCGACGTCACCCGCTGATCTGTTGCGGCTGACTACCGCGCATAAGTAAGCCTTGAGGGTCGCCATCGTCGGGCCCGGGCGCGCTGGTCGCTCGATCGCCAACGCGCTCGGCGCCGCCGGTATTGCCGTCGATCTCATTGGCCGCGGCGATCGGATGACTCCCGCTGACGTCGTGCTCGTCACGGTGCGGGATGGCGACCTCCCTGCCGCGCTGTGTGGTCTGCGCGATCTCCAGGACGGGGCCGTCGTTCTGCACGCGAGTGGGGGAACGGATCCGGCGGCCGAACTGAACGCGCTCCGTCAGGCCGGCCATCCAGTGGGAACGTTTCATCCGCTCGTGCCGCTCGCCGACCCCGACACGGGATCGACCATGCTGCGCGGCGCGTGGATTGGCGTGGACGGAGATGCCCCGGCGATCGCCGGGGCTGAGTCGCTCGCGGCCGCTATCGGGGCGCACGTGCTCGCGATCCCGGCCGGCGCCAAGGCCGGATATCATGCCGCCGCGGTCATCGCCGCGAACTTCACCGCGGTGCTGGCGGCGTCGGCCGAGCGGACGATGCGACGCTCAGGGCTCGAGGCGGGACAGGCGCACGCGGCCGTGTCGCGTTTGATGCGGGTCTCGATCGACCACGTGGTGGCGCTCGGCCCGGAGCGGGCCCTCACGGGGCCGGCCGCGCGAGGCGACGTGGACACGATCGAGCGGAACATTGCGGCGCTGGCCGACGATCCCGCCGTGCGCGATCTCTACGTGGCGGCGACGCGGATCGCGATCGAGCTCGCGCGGGAAAGCCGTCCCTTACATCCCTGAGCCGTTCAGCATCGCCTGCCGATCGACGATCTTGACGCCGCTGGGCGGGGTGTAGCTGAACTGGGATTTGTCGACCGGGACATTGAACGCGAGCTTGGTGAACCGAATGCGGCGCGTCGACCCGGTGCCGTCGATGACTTGGAACTGGCGCACGATGCCATTGTCGTCGTCCACCCAGACGGTGGCCATCGTGTACTGCCCGGGCTTCTTGGGTATGAGCACCAGGATGTGCGCCTTGTGTCCCAGCGCCGTGTCGGCCTTGCCGAGCGTGACGTTGAAGCGCGTGCGCGGGGAATCCGTGAATTCACGCACGAAGTCGACCGCGGCCGCCTCGTTGTCATCGTTGCCGGCGAGCGGCATTTTGATCACCTGGCCCGGCGTCGCGCTCGGCGCATAGACCCAGAGCCACGTGCCATCGGCGACAATGCGGTCGCCGGCCGGCTCGATGAACTTGACCGACAACCGGTTCGGGCGAAGCTGCAGCATCTCGCCCTTGGCGTTCGACGTGTCGCCGGTGAGACCGCTCGTCAGGATCTGCTCGAACGAGGCTTTGACCGTGCTGACGTGCTCGTACGCGGTGTGGGCGCGCGTGAGCACGTCGTCCACAACTTGCGCACCGGCGCGTGACGCACAGAGCGCCAAGATCAGGACTATACGCATGGTGACTCCACCGCGCGACCGATCGCTTGGGCAATGAGGCGCAACTCGACGACGAGCTGCGCGAATTGGTTGGGATACAGGGATTGCGCGCCGTCTGACAATGCGCGATCCGGGGTCGGATGGACCTCGACCATCACGCCATCGGCCCCAGCCGCCAGCGCCGCGCGGGCCATTGGTATGACTTTGTCCCGCGCGCCCGTCCCATGGCTCGGATCAGCAATAATCGGCAGGTGGGATTGCGTGTGGACAATGGGCACGGCCGTCAGATCAAACATATTTCGTGCCGCCGGGTCAAACGTCCTCACGCCGCGCTCGCAAAGAATCACTTGACCATTGCCCTCGGCCAGGATGTACTCGGCGCTCAGCAACAAATCACTGACGGTCGCGGCCAGCCCGCGCTTGAGCAAGACAGGTTTCTCCAGCCGTCCAACACACTTGAGCAGCGAGTAATTCTGCATGTTCCGCGCGCCGATCTGAATGCAGTCGGCGTACTCGGCCACCAGATGCGCGCCTTCTTCGTCCATTGCCTCGGTGACGATGGGTAGCCCGGTTTCCTTCTTGGCCATCGCCAATAATTCTAAGCCTCGTTTGCCAAGCCCTTGGAACGCATACGGCGAACTGCGCGGCTTGAAGGCCCCGCCGCGCAGGGCAGTGGCACCCGCGGCGCGTACGGCACGCGCGGCGGTGAGAATCTGTTCTTCGTTCTCGACAGAGCAGGGCCCGGCGATGATCACCACGTCGGTACCGCCGACAGTCACACCAGGGGCGAGCGTAACGACCGTATTCTCTTGCCGCCACTCGCGCGAGACTTGCTTGTACGGCTGCGTGACGTGAATGACCTGCGCGACGCCCGGCAGCGCCTCGATGCGCGAGCTGTCGACGCGGCCGTCGTTGCCGACCAGGCCCACGGCCGTCCGCTGCGCACCCGGCATCGGCGCGGCCTGGTACCCCATCTCTTCGATCGTGCGCACCACGCGGTCGATGTCGACCTGCGCCGCGCCGTGTTTCATGACAACGAGCATATCTATCAGTCCGCCGCGCTATCGAGCGCAGTCTCCTGGCGTAAACGCACCCCGACGAGCGATGACACGCCGGGCTCCTGCATCGTGACGCCGTAGACCGCGTCCGCCGCTTCCGTCGTCGTCCGCGGGTTGTGCGTGATGACGATAAACTGCGTCCGGGACTTGAACTCCAGCAGCATGCGAACGAAGCGGCCGATGTTCTGGTCGTCGAGCGGCGCGTCGACCTCATCCAGTAGACAGAACGGACTCGGCTTCGTTAAGAATATACCGAAGAGCAGGGAGAGGGCGACCAAGGCGCGCTCGCCGCTCGACAGCAGGTGGATCCGCTGCGTGCGCTTGCCGCGCGGCGACGCATGGATCTCGATGTCGCAATCGAGTGGCGCCTCCGGATTCTCGAGCCGCAGCTCGCACTCACCGCCGCCGAACAGCGTCATGAAGATCTGGCGGAAGTTGTCGCGGACCTGCGCGAACGTCGTCAAGAACAGCTCGCGCGCGGTCATGTCGATTTCGCGAATCGCTTGTGTCAGCGAATTCTTTGCCTCGGCGAGGTCTGTGCGTTGGGCGGTCAGGAACTCGAGTCGCTTCAGCTCCTCGTCGTGCTCCTCGATCGCCAGCGTGTTCACCGGACCCAGCGCCGCTATTTGCTCACGGAGCTCGGCCGCCTCGGTGCGCAGGGTCTCTAAGCTCGCTTCGCTTCGCTCGCTCGCACTAAGTGCCGACCCGCTCACCGACCCGATGCGCTCAGTCTCGGCACAAAGCTCGGCCAACGGCCGGTGCCACTCGGCCTCGACGCGATCGCGCACGGCCTGCGACCGCGCAACGAGCTCAGCGCGCCGCAGCTCCGCGCGATGGGACTCGGTGGCGACGGCGTCGGCGGCAGCGCGAGCGTCGTGCAGCTGCCGTTCGGAGCGAGTGAGGGAGTCGTCCGCCGACGAGACCGCGAGCTCGGCGTTCATGAGCTGCGTCTCGCCATCGCCGAGCGTCGCCTCGCGCGCCGCGAGATCGACGCGCCAGACGGCGAGCTGCGCCGCCAATTCGGCGTCAGCAGCCGAAAGGGACTGCAACTCGGTCTCGAGGGCCGAGAGTTTCGTGGCGGCCGCGGCATGCTCGTCGCCGAGCCGCCGCGCGCGATCCGCGGCGACGTGGAGCCGCGCCTCGGCCTGCGCCACCGCGACCTGCGCCGCCGTACGCCGCTCGCGCGCCGCCTCATGGTCCGCCGTCGCGGCGTCGATCGCCGCACGCGTCCCACCCGCCGCCCCCTCCCGCTCGACGAGTCGCGCTTCGACTTCGCCCGCTTGCGCGGCCAACCCGGCGAGCTTCTCGGACAGCACCTGCGAGCGCTGCGCAAGCCACTCGGCAAGCGACGCCGCGTCGGCCAGATCCCGCTCGGCGCGCGACCGCCGGCGGCCCGCATCATCGCGATGCTCAGTCGCCCGCCGCGCGGCTTGCTTCGCGACGGATGCGGCCTCCGCCGCCGTGACCGCTCGCTCGGCCGTCTCGGCGAGCGCCGCGCGCGCGACCTCCGCCTCGCGGACCGCCGCGTCGCGCCCGCGGATCGCGTCAGCCTGGGCCACGCGCGAGGCAGCGATCTCTCCGCGCCGGCGGAGAGGGCCCGGCCCCGCGGCGGTTCCGGGTAGCCACACGGCCCCCCGGCCATCCTCGAATGCCACGCCGTCCCCGAGATCCCGCGCTCCGCCAAGCAGCACACGAATCCACCCGGCGACAGCCGACTCGGCCTTCACGCGCTCACTCAGCGCCGCTCCGCGGCGCGTCGACGCAGCGCTCTCGCGCTGCTCGACTGGTCGGTTGACCTGTCGCTCGACTGCGTCTCGCTCCTCGCTCCCCGCATCGATTGGCAGCAGGAGCAGTGGCCCCGGGTCGCTCTCGGCGTGCCATGCCCGGACGGCATCGGCGGTCGCGCGATCGCGAACGACGACCGCGTGCAATGTCGCGCCGAGGAATCGCTCGACGACCGCGGCGGCGTCCTGATCGGCGACCACGAAATCGCTGAGCGGGCCGAGGATGGAGTCCTCTCCGAATCGGCGCCCTCGCTCGGCCAGGAGTCGCGCGGCCGCTGGGGCGAGTCCGACGCGCTCACGCTCCAAGGATTCGAGCGCGGTAACCTTGCCATCGAGCGCGGTCACGGCCTCGGTCGCACGCGCGACCGCGCCGCGGCGGTCAGCCTCGGTGGTCTGCGCCGACTGCAGCGCGGCGCGAGCGGTGGCTTCGGCCGTCGTCGCGTGCTCGGCGGCATCGGTGGCCAGCGCCAGCTCCTCGGTCGCAACGTCGACTTCGCGCGCTACCGCCTGGGCGCGGTCACCCAATGATTCGCGCTCGGTGTCGAGCGCGCGGACGCGGTCGCCAACTTCTCCATGCTCGCGCTGGGCCGCGGCCTGGTCGATGGCCAGGCGTCCGACGCGATCGCGCAGCTCGCGGAGCTCGCGTTCCTCGCGGTCGAGCGCCTCGCGTGCGCGACTCACCGCGCCACGGGCGGTCTCTTCGGTAGTTGTCGCCTCGCTCAAGCTGGCGCTGACACGCACGACCTCCTGCTCAGCCCCGATCCGGTCGGCATCCGCCTGATCCCGCTCGGCCCGTACGCGCTCGTCGAGCGCCACGCCATCCCGCCGCTCATCCTCGGCGCGCTGGCGACGAGTCGATGCATTGCGTTGGCGTTCCTCGGCGACCGCGATCTCGGCGCGGCGCTCGTTGACGCGCTGGCGCAATTCGGTCACGAGTCGCGACAACTCGGCGCGGCGTGCCTCGGCTTCCGCGCGGGCCAGCTGGGCTTCCTCGCGTCCGCGTTCCGCATCCGCGACTGCCTGTTGAGCCGCCGGCACCTCTCGGACCAGCTGCTCCAACCGCGTGCCGACCGTGGCGAGCTCGGCATCCGTCGATTCGAGATCTCGCAATGCGAGCGACACCTCGGCGACCAAGCGGCGCGACATCATTTCGGCGTAGCGCTCGGCGCGCTTCCGTTGGCGCGCCAGGGACCTGACGTGCGTCTGCACTTCGCTGAGCAGATCGTCGAGGCGTTTCAGATCGACCGCGGTCTCTTCGAGTCGGCGTTCGGTGCTCCGGCGGCGGTCGCGATAGAGTCCCACGCCGGCCGCTTCCTCAAATAGCTCACGCCGTTCGTCGGGACGATCCGACAACAATGCGTCGATCATCTTGCTTTCGATGACGACGCCGGCGTCGGCGGCCAAGCCGGTCCCGCGAAGGACGTTCTGGATGTCGCGTAAACGACATGGCGAGCGATTCAGGAAGTAGTCACTGTCCCCGGAGCGGCTGAGACGGCGGGTAATCACCACCTCGTGAAACGCGATGGGCAGCGTGCCGTCCGAGTTGTCGAAGTGCAGGGATACCTCAGCCACGTTGACCGCGCGCCGGGCCGAGGAGCCTTGGAAGATGACCTCGTCCATCTTCGCCCCGCCGCGCAACGTGCGGATGCGCTGCTCGCCGAGCACCCACCGAACGGCGTCAGAGACGTTCGACTTCCCGCAGCCGTTGGGCCCAACGATGGCGGTGACTCCGGGTTCGAAGAGCAGGTGAGTCTGGTCGGCGAAGCTCTTGAACCCGTGTAGCTCCAGCTTGGTCAATCGCATCTACTGTCTACGGTCGGCCTGTTCGGAGAACGAGGACCGGGTTGAGTCCGGCCCGTCGGAGCGATGTGATGAGAGGCAGGGCGTCATCGCCGGCGGCAAACGCACCGGCATAGACGGCCGCGAGGCCCTTCGAGAACTCCAGGCTGTAGGCCGGAACCCCGCGCTTGACGAGCTGGGCGGCGAGTGCGCGGGCCGAGTCGGTCGGCAAGGAGTCCGCGAGGCGGAGCGCCAGCGGGACGTGGACCACGGTGCCGCCGTGCGCGGCGATCGCGGCCTGGGCGCTCCCGGAGTCCTCGAACGCGCCCGCGATCACTTCGAACCGCGTCGTCCCGTTGGAATCGCCGACCGGCACCACCGTGGCGGGGCCTATCGCGCTAATCGCGCTGTCGCGCACGAGGCGCAACGCCGCGGCATACGTCGGCGCCGTCGAGGCGCGCAGCGCGAACTCGGCGCTGCCCGGCGCGTGCTCCGCTGGACCCGGCACCGGTGCCCCGAGTTGGGCGCTCGCGGCCGTGGTGACCGTGTCAGGGCGCGGCGCCGCGGCCGCCACCGCCTGGGGCGTGTGCCGAGGAGAGACAACGAGCCAGGCGGCGAATGCGATGATCGCGGCCGCGGCCACGATCGCGATGCGGCGCCCCAAACGGCTTCCCGCGTCGTTTTCTTCGTCCGTGCGACGGGCGACGATCCGGCGGGGTGGCGGCGTCGCGTTCGCCAAGATCGTCACCCCGGCGGGCAGATGCCCTTCGACCGCGCCGACCGCGATCACCCCGTCCGTGCGGGCGATCAGCTCAGCGAGGCCCGGGCTGCGCGCGACCGCCACGAACAGCAGCAACGCTCCCGCCTTTTGATACTCGGCGATGAGTTTCGCCCACCGCTCGCTCGGCAACACGCGCGCGTAGTCGATCGGCTCGGTGCCGCCCGAGATCACGAACATCTGCTCGTTGGCGTGCGTGCGACGCGTGACGGCCTTGGGCGAGATCCCGTACTCGAAGCAGTCCGAGACGCCGTGCGGGTCGTCATCCTCCGCCAGCGCGCGCAGGGGCGCGACGTCGCCGATCAAGTCGACAATGGTGACGATCCGATTGCGCGCCATGGCCCGCCCGGCCGCGATCGCGGCGAGCGCCGTTCCGGGCGAGCTTTCACCGACGACGGTGGCCGATGTCACGTCCGCCAAGGCCTCGGTCACGCCCGACAGCCCCACGCGGGTGGCCGTGTTTCCGGGGTGATGACCGTTCTCGAGGGTCAGCGTCATGGCGTGCCTTCGTAGACCCAGTACGGGCGCCCAGACGCCCGTCCAGCGGCATCGGCTTGTGCGCGGGTCGGAAACGGTCCCGTGACCACGTGGTAGATAGTCGTGCCCTCTTGTTTCGTCTCGATCACGCGTGGATTGCGACCCGGTGCCGTGAGCAGCGTCGCCGCCGATCGGGCTGCGTCGGGACTCAACACTGCCGCAAATTGCACGGTGAACCCCGGTGCTGCCCGTCCGATGTTCCCGTGCGCGGTGTCGACTATGGCGTGTGACGCGGAAGGATTCAAGGCCGAGTCACGTTTGCTGTTTTCGATGACCCTCCCGATCGTGTCCGTCGTGTCGCGTTGCACGCCGTTGAACGTGACAGGCTGGTCGAGGCTCGCGGGACGGGGACGGAATCCGTTCCACCGGATCGGAATCCAATAGTCTTTTGCCCCGCCGACCACCACGCGGCTTTTGGCGCCGGTCGTGGCGTCTACAAACACGACATCGTTCTTCACCGCCGTCGCCACCTGGCCGTCAGGTCCGACAAATGGCAGATCGGTCGTCCACGCCGTGTGAATCGTCGCGGCGATATGGTCAGTTCCAACCGCGAGGATCCACGCCGAGTCCCCGGAGAGTGGGCGGACGAGGATATAACGGCCCAGGGGGTCCATCCGCATGTCGATGGCCGCCCCTGGGATCTCGACGCCGGCGGTCGGACGGTCGGTGTAGCGGTCGATCACTTGCAGCGTCGTCGTCGAGTCGAGCGCGACGTACAGCCGGTCCCCGCTGGGCGTCGCGGCGACCGCGCGGATCCTTCGAGGGAAAGAGATCGCGGGGACGGCGGCCAGGTCGCGCCCGCGTACGGGCTCGATCGAGGAATCGGTGAGGAGGTATAGCCGTTCGCCCAGCTGCGTGCGGACGACGCGATCGGCCACGGGCGGCGGCAGGAGGACGGAGTCGAGCAGCCTGGACTCGGGCGGGCGGAGATGCCACAGAACTGTGCCCGCGCCGCCGCGTCGAGCCGCCACGACAATGATCGACCCATCGGGGCGGGGCGCCACGTCGCGCACGGCCGCTGGGGCGGTGAAGATCCACGGCGTGGCGTCGGTCTGCGTCAGGCGCGCGACCTCGCCCTTGGCGTCGATTCCATAGACAGCCTGGCCGTCGCTCGTCGCCAGACCCGTCAGCTTGACCGTGGGCGGCGGTGCGATCCCACCCTGGCGCAGATCGAACCGCCGGAGTGCACCGCGCGCATCGACCACCGCAACCGAGCCGGCATCATCGTCGAACGCCAGCACGCGAGCGACGGCCGGGGCCTTGTCGACCGATGTCCAGATCGCGGTATCGAGTGCGCCGTAGGCGTACGCGCGCAACGGAGCACCACCTACGCGCGCAACGCGCAGGATGACGGGATCAGGACCTGGCGGTGTGGCGGTCGTTGTGGAGGCGGCGGAGTGATCCCCCGGCGTCACCGTCGAGGCAGCGCGCCGGTCCGATCGACCGCAAGCGACAATCGCGAGCGCTACCGCCGCGAGCGAGGTGCGCACGCGGCGGAAACTACGACACTGACGCAGTCGCTGGTAGGGGTCAGAAGCTCGGTCCGATCGACCATCGCCAGTACCCGGAACCGTGGATCGAGAGTGGGATCGCATAGTCCCATCGCAGCACCGCGATGTTGTAGAGATTGAGCCGAAGCCCCGCGCCATAACTGGCGAGTGGGTAGCGTTGCAGCGCCTCGTTGTAGTTGCGCGGGCGCTGAACGTAGACCGTCTGTCCCCGGCTCCACGCCATTCCGACGTTGGCGAAGAGGAGGCCGTCGAGCGGCGGAAATACGACGGGCACGAACCCGACGGGGATGTCGCGCTCGAGCGGGAATCGCAGCTCGATGTTGCCGACGGCGACGCGACTGCCGAACAACTCATTGAGATTACACGAGGCCGCCTGCCCGACCTGCGGCGTGCAGCCACCGCCGGTGTAGAAGTTGTCGCGGTCGTATCCGCGCAGGAAATAGGGGTTCCCGATGTATTTCGGGATGAAATCTTCACCGGCGCCATACGAGAGATCGGCCATGGCGCGCATCGCCAGCGTGACATAGTCGAACACGATCGGTTCATAGCGTCGATAATCGATCGCGTATTCCATCCAATGCTCGACGCCGAACGCGGGCTCGAACTGCAGTCGATATCTGCTCCCGGAGATGGGTCCCATATACGATTGGAGCGTATTGTCTTGGACGTACGCGACGAACGGTTGCAGAAAATCGGCCCCGCCGTGTCCCCGAGTGCTGTCGAGATTGTAGCCTGACGCCTCATTCTGACTCGGCACGAGCGTGCGCCCGAGATAATACGTCGTCAGATCGATGTTATTGAATCGCGCACCGAGCTCGATTCGCGTGAACCGGTTCAGCGGATACTGCGCGAGGCCGAAGGCGGTGCGGTAAATTTGCCGCGTCAGCGCCTGCGTCTCTGTCAAGGAATCCGTCTTACTCGTCTGGGCAATCACATCGCCGGTGAGAAGAAAAACGGGCGCTTCAGAAATGCCGACCGCGAACTGGATCCGGTGCGCGAGGTTCGCATACGACGCGAACGCGATGGCATCGGCGATGTTGCCATTGAGCTGGCCGGCGAACGAGAGGTGCTGGTCGCCGAGCAAGTCGCTCATGAAGATGGCGGTGCCGCCAAAGATGCCGCTGCCGTAGGCGTCGGCGCCGTAGCCGATCGTTGGCTCTGCGATGTAGTCCGCCGTGAAGGACGGATGATACGCAAAATCTTTAAACCGCGTCGTATCAGGCAACACGGCGCCGGCGCTGTCGATTCGCGCCAGCGTCAGCGTGCGCGGCGGAGCGGCGAGCCGTGTCGAGTCCTGTGGCGCGACGACGGTCGGCATCGCGCGAGGGGCATCGACGGACCACACCTCGTAGTGACCGTTCTCGTAATACGAGAATGCGAGGCGATCGGCGTCCCGTGCCCATGAGAGCACCGGACTCCATTCAGTCACACCGTTCACCATCCCAACGACGTTCGTGATCTGACGGCTGCTCCGGCTCGCCAGATCGTACAGGAAAACGTTGGCCGTCCCCGTACGATCCGAGACGTAGGCGATCGATCCACCGTCCGGCGACCACTGTGGATTGGTGTTTAATCCAACCTGGTCTGGTAGGACGTCAATCGTTCCGGATGAGAGATCGTAGATCGCGATGACGAGCTTTGGAAAATGCAACTCGGCGAGTGACAACCCCGGCCCCCGTTCCGTCGCGAAGGCAATGGATTGACCGTCGGGAGACCATTGGGCCTGAATGTCACCGAGGACGTCGTGGGTCAGCGCGCGGAACCCGGTTCCGGACGTGTCGACGACGTAGAGATCGGTGACGCCGCCCTTGGTGCCGCTGAATGCGATGCGAGAGCCGTCGGGAGACCAGGTGGGCCCGGTGACACCGTCGACCGGAAGCTGATAGCGCCGTCGCACGGATCGGCGCGCCACATCCAGGACGTACAGCACATCTTTCCCGCCGCGCTGCGCGGTAAATGCCAGGAGGCGGCCGTCCGGTGAGAACGCGGGTTGCGAGTAGACGATGCGCAACTCCTCGAAGTCCGGGTTCGTCGCCGTGCGCACGAGTCGGGCGATGCGCTTCCCGGTGATCGCGTCGCCAAGCCACAGATCCGGGAAGACCTCGCCGCGCAGAAAGCTGCCCGTGGCGACGAAGACGACCCTTGTGCCGTCCGGGGAGAGCACCGGATTGTAGTAGATGTCGCGGCCGCCCGTGCGCCGCGCCGTCAATACGGGCTTGGCGAATGTGCGAACCCGCTGGCGGTCGGCGACCGACGGCAGGTATGTCTCGCGGACTGACTGCCGCCAGGCATTGCTCAGGTCGGACTCCGACATCGCCAGCTGCCGCGCGATCGCGTGCTCGACGCCGACGCTCGGGACATTGGCCATGATGTCGCCGATGACGTCATCGCCCCAGCGGCGGCCGATGTATTCGAAGACGGACTCGCCGTAGCGATACGGGAAATATCGGTCCGGGCGGTCGGCCAGCTGCCGGATCGTCGGCAAGCGATCGGTGAGCGCGGCATTGCGCATGATGCTGGCGGTGGCCGAATGCGTGGGGCCGATCGACAGGTACTCGGCCATCCCCTCGGCGAACCACGCCGGCATGCCGTTTCGGATCAGGGCGGAGAGGCCCCAGCCGGCATGGCCATGATTGTAGAAGTCGTACTGGAACTGGTGCACCATCTCGTGCGTGACGACGTGCTCGCTCTCGCGCATCGTCGCCAGCAGGAACAGCGTGTTCCGCTGGCGCATGGCATTGGTGACGCCCTCGACGCCCTCGCCGAGGTCGCCGAACAGGTTGTTCTCGGCGAAGTCCGCCCTCGACGCGTAGACGATAATCGGCTTTCGCTCTCGAAACTCGTGGCCGAAGACTTTCGAGAGTCGCTGATACGACCGCTCGGCCATCCGCGCGAGATCGAACGCGGCTTCGCGCTCCTCGGGATAGTAGTGGACCGTGAAATGCTCGGTCTGCAGTACTCGCCAGTGGAAGTGCCGATACTCGACCTGGTTCTGGCCAAAGTACTCTTGCGCGCCCAACGCGGTGCTGACACCGGCCAACGCCAGCGCCAGTACTAGGGTGCCGCTTGTTCGGCTCCAGCCGCGACGAGCTCCGCGTCCCCCCACAGTCGCTCCAGTTGGTAGAACGACCGGACGGTGGGATGAAACACGTGGACCACGAAGTCCACATAGTCCAGCAAGACCCACCGTCCCTGCTGCATGCCTTCGACATGATAGACGGGCATGCCCTCTTTCTTCAGCTCCGCCACCACATGCTCCGCGACACTACGGACATGGACGTTCAGAAGTTCCGCTGGCGATGACGAAGAAATCCGTCATGTCCGAGACGGGCTGAAGGTTGAGGATCACGACATCCTGGGCCTTGCGGTCGAGACAGAGGGCGGCGGCGCGCCGCGCGGTAGGTTCGGACTGCGTCACGCTATGCCTTGATGACCCACACTTTGATTTCGGGACGAACATCGGCATGCAGGCGGATCGGCACCCGGTACACGCCGAGTGCGCGAATCGGCTCGTGGAGATCGACCTGCCGCTTCTCGATCACGTACCCCTGACCCTCGAGTTGGTGCGCGATGTCGCTCGCGGTGACCGACCCAAACAGCTTGCCCTCTTCCCCGACGCGGGCCGAGAAGGTCAAGGAGACCTGGCCCAGCTTGTCCGCGACACCCTGCGCGGAGTCACGGCGGGCCGACTCGGCCGCCTCCAGCCGCTGACGCTCCTGCTCGATGCGCTTCTTGTACCCGTCTGTCGCGGGATACGCGAGGCCGCGCGGCAACAGGTAGTTCCGGCCGAAACCGTCGGAGACCTTCACGATGTCGCCGGGATGCCCGACGTTCTCAACTGCTTGTCTGAGAATTACCTCCACGTTCCTCTCCTCGTAATCAGGTAGTAGGGCGAGCCTTCGCCCGCCAATCTTCCCACGTATCGCCGAGCCCGATGAGGCCGAGCCCGAGCGCGAATGCGGGCGCGAGCAGCCCCGCGAGTAACGCCACGGCGAGCACCGTCACCAGCCCCGGCCGCGCCGACCGAAGGAACCAGGCCAGCACTCCGGTCCCCCGTACTGCGTACAGCGTGCCGAAGAACAACGTGAGGTTCGCACCCACGTTTCGCCACGCGTGGAGCGTCGGCACGACCAGAAACACGATCCCGACGATCACGCCCCAAACCAACTGATCGTTGAACCGGAAGTCCCGCAGTCGGGCCAATGGCAGCCCAATGCGGGCCCGGCTCAGCCGATGATACAATGCCCACGCCAGCGCGAGCGCGCACAGCGACTCCAGCAGCAGTAACGCGGGGAAGAACCGCTCACTTTCCCGCGCCGGCACCGTCGTGACCAGCTCGCGCATCGCCTGCTGCATCTCTTCGGCGCTGGCGCGACCCTCCGGTCCCACTGCCGTGAGCGCGTTCTGGGACGCCTTCACCGACTGCTGCCACTCCTGCTCGGCGATCGCCGTTCGCCGATTGATCTCGCCCTCGATCGTCCGTGTCACGGTCGCCGCGGGACGCGCGGCGCCGAGAAATGCGACCGCCGCTAGAGACAACGCAACCACGAGCGTCACGAGCGCGCGCGTGAAGAACCGCGCCGAGGGAACCGCCAAGGACACGAACCCGAAGGCCGCGGCCAGCAGCACGGCCCAGCCGCGCTCGAGCTCCACATACGCGACGCTCACGCCAGCCGGCGCGGGCGCCGAGAACAGTGCCCCAACGGCGAGGAGTACCCAGGCGGCCGCGATCAGGAAGCGACCTCCCGAGACCCAGCCGACGAGCGCGCACGCTGCCAGCAGCGGCACGAGCAGCACGACGGGCTGCGCGATGGGTCCGAGGACCTGTAGCACCGGTGTGGCCGGCAGCAGGAGAAAGCTGGCCAGCGCCGATAGAAACAGCACCCACCCGTGTTCACGCGGGGCGGCTGCCTCACCGGTGCTCATGCGTTACGCCGTGTGCCCCTTGATGTACGGGATGAGCGCGAGGAAGCGGGCGCGTTTGATCGCGGTCGACAGCTGACGCTGATGCCGCGCGCACGTGCCACTCAGCCGACTCGGCAGAATCTTCCCGTGGTCCGTGATGAAGCGACCGAGCGTGCGATCATCCTTGTAATCAATGAACCGCACACGCGTCTCGCAGAACGGACATGACTTCTGTTGCCGGCGCATGGTTGTCATCTATTCCTCGTCGTCATCGTCATCGTCACCACGACGGTTGCGCGCGGCTACCAGATCCTCGTCGGACATTGGAGGCGCACCGACCTCGTGCTCGAACAGCGTGATCAAATAGCGGACGACGCCCTCGTCGAGCTTGAGCGCCCGCTCGAACTCCGGCAGCACCGTGGGCTCGACGTTGAACCGGGCAACGACATAGTACCCGGTCTCGCGCGGTCCGATTGTGTAAGCAAGTTGCCGGCGACCCCAATGGTCGACTTTCATCTCGCCTGCCGCGTGCAGCAATGCGTGTAGGCGATTGAGCTTCTCGGCAATGGCGGTGTCTTCGAGCGTTGAATCGAAGATGTAGACCGCCTCGTATTCACGTGGCATCGCGAGCCTCCCTGTGGTCTCATGAGCCGCCCCTCGCGGGCTCGTGACCGCGAGAGGAGGGTAAGTTGTCGGAACTCCGTAACTTAACTTAGACGTTGAAACGGAACAACATGACGTCGCCGTCCTGGACGACGTACTCTTTGCCCTCGGATCGCACGACGCCTTTGTCGCGGGCCCCTTTCCAGCCGCTATTGGCGACGAACGCGTCGTAGGCGACCGTCTCGGCGCGGATAAAACCGCGTTCGAAGTCCGTATGTATGACGCCAGCGGCAACCGGAGCGGTGTCGCCGCGATGGATCGTCCAGGCCCGCACCTCCTGCTCGCCGGCCGTGAAGTATGTCTCGAGGCCGAGGAGCTCGTAGCTGGCGCGGATCAGGCGGTCGAGACCGGCGGACTCTAGGCCAAGGGACGCGAGGAACTCCGTGCGCTCCTCTGGCGAGAGCTCCGCCAGCTCGGCCTCGATGCGCGCCGAGAACGGGACAACGTCGGCGTGCTCGCCCGATGCCTTGATTGCCTCTCGGAGCGCCGTGAGATACTTGCCCTCGTGCCCCGCCAGTTCGCTCTCGGTCACGTTGGCGGCGTAGAGCACGGGCTTGACTGTGAGCAATGCCAACGGGGCCAGTATCGCGCGCTGTTCCGTCGACAGATGCAATTCCCACAGGGGCTGGCCCTTCTGCAGCGCCGCGTACGCCACTTCGAGAGTCGGAAGCTCGGCCAGTGCGGCCTTGTCGTTCGACTTTGCGCTGCGCCGCGTCTTGTCCAGCCGCTTCTCGACGACCGAGAGATCGGCCAGCGCCAATTCGAACTCGATGACCTCGCGATCGCGCACGGGATCGACCGCGCCCATGACGTGCGTGACGTCGGGGTCGTCAAAAGCCCGCACGACGTGCACGATGGCATTGGTCTCGCGGATATTCGCGAGGAACTTGTTGCCGAGTCCCTCGCCCTCGGATGCGCCCTTGACGAGTCCGGCGATGTCGACGAATTGCACGACAGCCGGCACGACTTTTTTTGGATGCACGATGTCGGCGAGAACCGGAAGGCGAGCGTCGGGTACTTCGACCATGCCGACGTTCGGCTCGACGGTGCAGAACGGATAGTTCGCTGCCTCGGCCTTGGCCGCGGTCAGTGCATTGAACAACGTCGATTTGCCGACGTTGGGGAGTCCAACGATTCCAAGTTTAAGCATTGTATTTGTTCATGGCGCCGCCGATGCCATCCCGCAGCCACGTTTCGATGGCAGCCTGATAGTCAGGCATGCGCTCGATGATCACGGCCCGCTCGGCCTTTCCGAACGGTCCCAGCACGAAGTCAGCCAGGTCGCCGTGCTCATGCTCAGGCGCAATGCCAATGCGCATACGGGCGTACTCGCGCGAGCCGATCTCGTGCTCGATGCTTTTGAGACCATTGTGGCCGCCCGCGCTGCCATCCGCTCGGAGCCGAAGCTTGCCGAGTGGGAGCTGGACCTCGTCGACCACCACGAGAAGGTCGGTAACGGGCGACCAGAATGCCTTGCGCAAGTACGGCTTGAGAACGGCGCCGCTCAGGTTCATGTACGTCAGAGGCTTGATAAGTCGGGTGCGGATAGGGCCGACCGTGCCGGACGCGACGAGGGCGTCGCCATCCTTTTTCCAACGGTCGAAATGCCAAACGTCGGCTAGGTGGTCGACCACCCACCAGCCGACGTTGTGACGCGTGGCTTCGTATTCTCGCCCCGGGTTCCCGAGGCCGAGGATCACTTTCAGTGGCTATTTCTCCTCGGTCTCCTCATCCGTCTTCTTCGCGCGGATCACTTCGGGCTCCGCTGCCGGTGCCACTTCGGCGCCCTCGGCTGCCGGCGCCGCGGCTTCCTCGATCACCGCACGCGGGGCCGAGACGACGACGATCGTCGTGTCGCCTTCGGTAAGGGCGGTCACGCCCGCCGGGAGCGTGAGGTCGCTGACGTGGACCGACTCGCCGATCTTCATGTTCTCGACGTTGACGTTGATGTGGTTCGGCATGTTCACCGGGTCGACCTCGATTTCGAGGTCACGCAGCGTCTGGTCCATCACGCCGCCCTCGAGGCGAACGCCTTCGGGTATGCCGACCAGCACGATCGGGATGCGTACAAAGACCGTTTCGCCGGCGACCAGTTCCTGAAAGTCGACGTGGAGATACTCGCGCTTGAACGGATGACGCTGGATCTCGCGGATCAGCGTCCGCGACGTCTTGCCGCCGACCGCCAGCTCAATCACCGTGCTCTCGGCCGAGATGTGCTCGAGAAGCTTCTCGAAGTCGCGCGTGTTGATCGCGAGCGCCTGCGGCTCTCTCGCATGGCCGTAGATAATCCCCGGAATCTGCCCGGCCGCCCGCATTTTTCTCGCGACGCCCTTCCCGGTTCCCGTTCTCGGCGTCGCTGTCAACTGTGCTGTTGCCATCCCAATATCTCCTCGCGCCTTCGGCGCTTCGTCGCCTTGCTCCTACCTGTCCCACATTCTGCGTGCACGCGAAGCGTGCCGCAGTCTAGTCTTTTCTAGTCGAACAACGAGCTAACCGACTGATCGAAATGCGTGTACCGAATAGCCTTGGCGAGTAACTCGCCGACCGAGAGCACCTTGAGCGACGGAAACCGCCGCTCCGGTGGCGTCTCGACCGAGTCGGTCACCGTCACCTCGGTGATCGGCGCGCCGGCGAGCCGTTCGGGCGCGGGGCCCGAGAGCAGCGCGTGCGTCGCGCAGACGAACACCTCGTTCGCGCCAAGCCGCTTGAGGGCCCGCGCCGCCTCGGTCACCGTTCCCGCCGTATCAATCATGTCATCGACGATGAGGCAATCCCGGTCCTCGACTTCACCGACAACATTGACAACCTCGGCGACGTTAGCCTTCGGTCGCCGTTTATCGATGATGGCCAGGGTCCCGTCGAGCCGCTTCGCAAACCCTCGGGCCATCTTGGCCGCGCCAACGTCAGGCGCGACCACAACCAGATCCTTCAAGTTTTTCTTGCGATAATGCGAGACAAACACGGGCGCCGCGTACAGATGGTCGACCGGCACGTCGAAAAACCCTTGCAACTGATGTTGGTGGAAGTCGAGGCCCAAAACCCGGTCCGCACCAGCGGTCTGGATCATGTTCGCCATCAACTTCGCCCCAATCGCCACCCGCGGCTGATCCTTTCGATCCTGCCGCGAGTAGCCATAGTACGGCATGACGCACGTAATGCGCGCCGCGGACGCCCGCCGGGCGGCATTGATCAACAGCATCAACTCGAGGACGTTGTCGGCCGGAGGGTTCGTCGGCTGGACGATAAAGATGTCCGAGCCTCGGATGTTCTCGTCTATCCGCACAAAAATTTCCCCGTCCGTAAACCGCGACGAGGTCACCTTGCACAGCTCAACGCCAAGGCAGCGGCCAATCTCATTGGCCAGGGGGCGGTTTGCCGTCCCCGAGAGGAGCTTGAAGCCCTGCCGCGGTACCCCAGTGCCGTCCATATCCAGAGCCTTTTAAGCTAGATCTCCCCACCAAGCCCGTCAACATGCTCGTCCTACTCGACGAAGACAAGATTCGTGCGGCGCTCAGCTACGAAAAGCTGATTCCCACAATGTCCCGAGCGCTCGCCGCGTTCTCGACCGGACGCGTGACCCAGCCCGTCCGCACGATTCTCAGCATCCCCGACCACTCGGCCTTCTACGGCGTGATGCCGGTCGCCGACGAGACGATGCTCGGGGCCAAGCTCGTGACCGTCTATCCGCACAGTGAGCCGACACACAAGGCGGTCATTCAGCTGTTCGATGCGGCGACCGGAACCCCTCTCGCCGTGCTCGATGGCCGGCTGATCACCGAGATGCGAACGGCTGCCGTCTCTGCCGTCGCCACGCAACTCCTGGCGTCGCCAAACGCACACACGTTGGCGATCCTCGGCAGCGGCGTCCAGGCGCGAGCACACGTCGCCGCGCTCCGGCTGGTGCGCACGTTCGACCAGATTCGGGTGTGGAGCCGCAACGTGGAGCACGCGAAGCGGTTCGCCGACGAGGTCGGAGCCCAAGTGACCTCGGCAGAAGAGGCCGTGCGCGGCGCCGACGTCGTCGTGACGGTGACGCACTCTCCAACCCCGGTTCTCCTCGGTGATTGGCTCTCCGACCGCGCCCTGGCAATCGCGGTCGGCGCCGTTGGCCGATCGACGCGCGAGCTGGACACGGCGGCGATGGCGGCCACGGTGATCGTAGACTCGCGAGCGGCCGCTGAACAGGAAGCCGGAGACATCATCCTCGCGGGGGCCACAATCTACGCCGAGCTCGGGGAGCTGATCGCGGCCACGCAGCAGGTACCGCCCGAAGGGCGTACCGTATTCAAATCGCTCGGCCTGGCCATCGAAGACCTAGCCGCCGCACGACTCGTCTACGAGGCGCTCGCATGATGCAAGGGAAAGTCGCACTGGTGACCGGTGGCAGCTCGGGAATCGGTCTCGCCACCGCCCACCTGTTCGCGCGACACGGCGCTTCGGTTGTCATTGCCGCGCGGAATCCCCAACGCGGCGCCGCGGCGCTGTATGCGCTGCGCGCGGCCGGAGCCGACGCGGAATTCGTGCAGACGGACGTCTCCCTGAATGACGAAGTCTCGGCCCTCGTGCGCGCGGTCATCGAGCGCTACGACCGCCTGGATTTCGCGGTGAACAGCGCCGCGACCGACGAGGTCGGGATGGGACTCACCGCGGACTTGAGCGAAGCAGACTTCGACTCGGCGATCGCACTCAACTTGAAGAGCGTCTGGCTGTGCATGAAGTACGAGATCAAGCGGATGCTCGAGCAGCGAGAGGGCGGCTCGATCGTGAACGTCTCCTCGGTGAATGGACTGGGCGGCGTCCCCGGCGCCGGCACGTATGCGGTCGCCAAAGCCGGCGTCATCGCCCTCGCGAAATCGGCCGCGATGGAGTACGCCGCCCGGCGTATCCGAGTCAATGCGCTCGTCGCCGGGGCGTATGACACGCCGTTGCTTCGGAGGGCGGTCGAGCGATACGCGAAAGGCGACACGAGCGCCTATATCAGCCGCATTCCACTGGGGCGGATAGGGAACCCCGAAGAGGCGGCCGAAGCGGCCCTGTGGCTCTGCTCGGACGCGTCGAGCTATGTCACCGGGAACGCCCTCATCGTCGACGGCGGCATGACGAGCTGGGCGCGTTGACAGCCTGGCGGTACCATGGTACCTATGTACCATGGAAATCGAACGTGTTCAAACCGGTGTCCGGCTGGAGAAGCGCACCCTGAAAGTGCTCAAGGGGCTCGCCGAGTACCTCGACTTGTCGCTGGGCGACCTGCTCGAGGGAGTCATCTGGCACGCGTTCGAGGGGCGCGCGCCGTTCGCGCCGGAGACGGTGGAGCAGATCCAACGGCTTCGGACCGTGTATGGCCTCACGCTGACCGCGGAGGACAGTCATCGCCATGCGGACTGAGCGCATCCTCGCGGTGTACCGGGCGATTTTTGTCGCGACCATTGTCGCGCTGAGCGTCGAGACGATGACGCACGCGAAATCGCTGGCCGATCACCATTTCTGGCTCGCGGCCATCGAGATCGTGGCATCGCTCCTCCTCCTGTTCAGGCGGACGCAGCGTGCCGGACTGCCCCTGTTGCTCGCCGTGTTCAGCGTTGCGATCGTCGTCAACGTCGCGAGCGGCGGCCTGCCATTCGGCCTCGTGTTGTTCGGAGCGAGCGCGGTGACTATCGTGTTGCTCGATGGGGCAATACGCTGAGTCCAGTCCGAGCGCGGCGCTCGCGCCGTGGGTGGAGTGCTATTGGTCGATTACGGCGACCGATGCGGCGCCGGGGGTCGATCGCATCCTCCCCGATGGGTGCGCCGATGTCATCATCGATCTCAGCACGAGCCCCCACGCGTTCGTCGTTGGTACGATGAGCACGGCATTGCTGACGCCGCGCGAGGGCCGGGTGGCGATGTTCGGCATCCGCTTCCGGCCGGGCGCGGCGTTCCCGTTTCTCGGGGTGCCGTTGCGCGAGATCACGGATCGGCGGGTGGCCCTCGACGGACTGTGGGGCGCTCGCACCGACGAGCTTATCGACGCGGTCATCCAGGGGCACGTCGAGCGCGTGCTCACGCCGCCTCGCATCGCGAGAGAAGACGAGATCGTCCCGCGGGCGGTCGCACTGTTTCGGCGCGCGCGCGGTGGCGCGGCCGTGCGCGACGTTGCCGCCGCGCTCGGACTTGGAGAGCGGCGGCTGCACCGCGCGTTCGACCGGTGCGTTGGATTGTCGCCCAAAGGCTTTGCGCGCGTGATGCGATTTCGCGAGGTGTACCAGCAGGTGCAACGCGGGGCAGCGCTTCCGTGGACGCGCATGGCCGGCGACGCTGGGTATGCGGATCAACCGCATCTCATCCGGGAGTTTCAGGCGCTGGCCGGGCTGACCCCGGCTCAGTATGCGGTTGAACGAGGCGTCCGATTCATTCAATACGGGGGGAAGAGCGAGGAATAGGTTGACGGCGTCTCCAACAGGATTCGCCAATGCGATACGCGGTATTGCTCGCCACCCTCGCCCTTACTCCCATGAGCCCCGAACAACAACAGACGCCCGCGGACCACGATCATCGCATCGATTACATCGAGATGCCGGCGACGAATATCGCTGCCACCAAGAAATTCTACATCGATGCATTCGGCTGGAAATTCACGGACTACGGCCCCGACTACACGAGCTTCGCCGATGGGCGACTGTCCGGTGGATTCACGAAGGCCCCCACGGTACAACGCGGTGGCGCCCTGATCGTGATCTTCGCCGTCGATCTCGCCGACGCCGAGAAGCGCGTGCGCGCGGCTGGCGGAACCATCACGAAGCCCGTGTTCAGCTTCCCCGGTGGACACCGATTCCACTTTACTGACCCGAGCGGGAACGAGCTCGCCGTTTGGTCGGATAGGTAAACGGGTATATGTTGATTTCATGTCGATCGCATTGATCGTCACCGTTTTCGGTGCATTGATCGTGCTGGAGCCAGCCGAGGGAGTCTTCACCCCGACTCCGAACGGGATGTTCTATTCCCGATCGATCCGGATCGGGCGCGGCGAGCGAGTGATCGACATTGGGACCGGCTCGGGCATACTCGCCGTCGCCGCGGCGAAGGCAGGCGGGCAGGTGGTCGCCACCGACATCGACCCCCGCGCCGTCGCCGCGGCGGAGCGCAATGCGGCCCTCAATAGCGTGTCGATCGATATCGCGGTCGGCGCGCTGTTCGGCCCATTCACGGGCCCGTTCGAGGTCATTCTGGCGAATCTCCCCAACGAGATCATCGCCCCGGCATACCTCGCCCGCCTGGCGCCGGACGAAGCACGCACGTTCTCGGGCGGCGAGCAGGGGAACGAGCATCTGCTGGCGCTCATGGCCGTCGCCGACCGCTATATGCACGCTCGATCGCGGCTGTACCTCGGCGTCCACTCGCTGACGGACTATCACGGGACGTTGCGGGCGGCGCTCGGGCGCTACGCGGTTCGCCTCATCGACTTCTCGGCGTTGCCCGCCAAGCCGTTTGTGGCCGAAAACCTGGATTTCTACCGTGCATTGGCCGATGCCGGCACGATCCAGATCTTCCAGGCCCCAGACGGCCAGTGGCAGACATACGGTTACGTGTACGAGCTGACCTGGCCCGAGTCCCTCAGTCGCGTGGCGTGACCGCCGGGGTTACGCAACAGTCGATAGAGGTATGCGTCCCGCGATGCTCGTGCTCGCGATCACTCTGATCGCCACCCAGGCTCACGCCCAAGCCGATTCCGCGGCCGACGTGTTCCATAAGGTGAGCGATTCGAGCCATACGTCGAGCTCCTCCAGCGATGTGTTCCGGCGTGCCGCCCAGGCCCGGGACGCGGCCCAGAATCGGCCGGACGTTATCGCGACCGACCCGAATCAGGTCGAAGCACAGGTCGTGCGGCGCGACAGTATCGATATTCTCAAGCGCGCGCCCGCTGGCGCTGCGGCGCCCGCGCCCGCACCTGCACCGGCTAATAGCAGCGCCGCACCAGTATCACCCGCTATCGCCGCCCTCGGCGCCGCGTTCACGGCTGCTGGGCCGCCAGACGCCACACCAGCGGTCGCTCCGAAACCGCGCCGCGCGCCAACCTCGAATGGCTCGATTGCGCACAAGCCCGCGCCAGCCGAGCCAGCAGCGCCGCCGGTCGAGCACGCAACCGTCGTCACGTCCGGCACCGCGCCGGCGCTCACGCGGATGGGTGCGATGCCGGCGCCCGCCGCGCCCGCAAAGCCCGTCTTCAACGACACGGTGACGACGCTGGAGCGGGAGGCGGCGACAGTGAGCCAGGATGTCGCGCCGAAGTACGCAACCGAGAAGGCCTCAATGGACAGCGTTCGCGACAAGCACAACGCGAAGCTCGACAGCCTGGAAGCCACCGAGAGCTCGATCAAGGACTCGACGGAGCGCCGGTTCGAGCACAAGATGGCCGAAGCCGCGCGGCTCAAGAGCGCCAAAGCCCACTCCGACAGCGCAGCCAAGCAGCACTGATACACGCGTCGGGCCGTAGATTTGGGCCTGACTCGTGTACTCGACCTGCCTTTTCTGTCACGCGTCACTCGGCGCGAATCAGGTCATCGAACAGCTGCCCATTGGCCGGCGGCTCGCGTTCGACGGTGCGCACGGACGTTTGTGGGTCGTCTGCGCCAGGTGCCGCCGCTGGAACCTGACGCCGATCGAGGAGCGCTGGGAGGCCATCGAGGAGTGCGAGCGCCAGTATCGCACGGCGCGTGTACGGGCCTCGACCGATGAGATCGGCCTGGCGCGCCTCCCTGAGGGCCTGGAGCTCGTCCGCATCGGCAAGCCGCCACGGCTCGAGCTCGCGGCATGGCGCTATGTGGATGCGTTCCGGCGCCGTCGCCAGCAGGCGCTCATTGCCGGCGCGGTGTCGGTCGCGGCAGTCGCCGGGTTGGTGGCTGGTGGGTATGCGGTTGTCGGCACAGGAGCGCTGACGTTGCTCGATCATCAACGGCTACAACCTCTACAGGAGCCGGCGCGTCGTTCATCGCGTCGTCGACCCGTACGGGCGGCGCCTCGATGTGCGTGAGAGTCTGGTCCGCACGGTTCGATGGATACCGTCCGCGCCCGGCGCGCCTCTCTCGATCGACGTGCAGCGCAGGCGACACCGCGGGGCCTCGCGGACGTCACTTGTCGGCGATTCCGCGGAGAACGCATTACGGCCCGTGCTCGCGCACATGAACCGGTACGCGGGGCGAACGGCTCTGGTCCGAGAGGCCGTCGATCGACTCAACCGAGGCGGCGATCCGATCGTCTGGGGCGCCCCAGTCGCGCGCCGGGTCTCCCTCGTGGCCGGTATTCCCGAGGGTAATCCGATACCGCTCTATAAGCTGCACGCACCCGACCGCCTCGCGTTCGAGATGAGCTTGGCCGAGCGGGACGAGCAGCGACTGCTGGAGGGCGAGCTTGCGGGACTGGAGCTCGCGTGGCGCGAGGCGGAGGAGATCGCCGCGATCGCGGACAACCTGTTGTTGCCGGAGTCGGTGACGGCATGGCTCCGGCGGCAGAAATCAAATCAAGATCGCAGTACGTCGTAGCGCTTGCGCGCGTCGTCGGTCGACTTGGCTTGCACGTAGTAATGCTCGACGCCAGCTGCTTTGGCTGCCCGCACCGTGTCCACGTTTGCCGCGTCGTCCAGATCTAGGGCGAAGCGCCGTGGCCCAGGTGTCTTGGCCTCGAACCAGACGAGGGCTGGGTCCGTCTCTGCCAGTAGCACGCTCGCCTCGTCACCGACAACGCGATACGCGAACCGCAGGCCGGCCTTTCTCGTGGTTTCTCCAGCGCGATTGAACAGGGCCGCGAGCTCGTGCCAGTCCTCTTGCGTGCGCCGCTCCTCAGGGTCCACCCGACCACACACGAAATATCGACACCCCAAAGATGCGGCAACGCCGAGATGTCGCTCCAATCCTCGATACAGCAGCGGCGTGGTCACGTGAACCGCCGACGCATTGAGTCCCGCTTGCTTGAGCGCTGTACGGAGGCCTGGCGCGTACAACTCGTTTACCGCCACATTCTCGATAACCAATCGCGGCGACTGTTGCGAGCGTGGCGTCGTCGTACGCGGTCAGTTCCAGGCCGAGTGCGGCTTGCTGGCGGCGACGGGATGTGGTCGAGACCAGCGCGGCGGCCGACGTGGCAATAAAAGATCGTCGATTCACACGTCGAGTCCGCTCAGATGCGTGTACGCGGCGCGGACCGCGTCGATGCCTGGCCCGACGGGCGCGTCTTCCTCGACATACCAATACCGGATGCCGGTGTCGATCGCGGTATGCAAGATGTCGCGGAAGTCGATGCGCCCGCGCCCGACCGTCGTGATGCCCCGCCGCGGCCAGGACTGCATGTCCTTGAGGTGCAACGTCGAGACGCGGCCGGCGAGTCGACGCAGCTCGTGCACGGGGTCACGCCCACCGTGCAACATCCAATACACGTCCATTCTGAAAGTGCACGAGCTTCGGGTCGGTCTCGGCCACCACGATGTCGTACGGGATCGCGCCCTCCATCGGCGTGAGCTCGGCGTCGTGATTATGGTAGCAGAACGTGAGTCCGTGCTGCTGGGCGATGGCGGCGCACCGGTTGAAGAGCGCGGCGAGCTCGTGATAATCCTGAAGCGTCTGGCGCTCGGGAAATGGCACGTCGGCGAGCGTGATGAACTTGGCGCCGAGCACGTTGGCGTAGTCGAGGAATCGCTCCCAGCCGCGATATAACGCCGTTGTGCGTACCCGCGCGGACGTACACGCCAGTCCAACCCGATCGAGAATGGCGCGGGTCGCCGGAGCTTCGAGGGTGCTCTCGTAGATGTACATGTCGAGGTCGCGGTAGCCGATCGCGGCGACTTGCCGCATCGTCCCCTCGAAATCGCGCTGCACCTCGCTCCGCACCGTGATGACCGCGAGCCCGACGTGATCGAGTTTCGCCATCAGCGCGTCAGATCTCGCGCCGGTTCATGGACGCGACCGCGTGGTCACACGCGCGCGCCGTGAGCGCCATGTAGGTGAGCGAGGGGTTCTGCCAGCCGCTCGAACGTCATGCACGAGCCGTCGGTCACGTAGAGATTCGGCACGTCATGCGCGCGGTTGTTGGCGTCGAGCACGCTGGTCTTGGGATCACGGCCCATCCGCGCCGTGCCCATTTCATGATTCGCGCTGCCCATGACGCTCGGCTGCGTGGCGGGCTTGATGTTCGTCGCACCGGCGGCGTCGAGGAGCTCGGTCGCCGTCGCCGACATGTCGTAGTGCAGCGCGCGCTCGTTCGGTGACCAGCCCGCCTCGATATGCAGCACGGGGATACCCCACGCGTCGACCCGACTCGGATCCAGCGTCACGCGGTTCTCCTCGCGTGGCAAGCACTCGGCGTAGCCCCAGAACGACATCGTCCATGGGCCGAGTGTACTGAGTCGCTTCTTGAGATCGGCGCCAATGCCTCGACTGAACATGCCGTCGCCCCACTCGAGGCGCCGCGCGCCCCCTTGGAACCCGTAGCCTCGGAGAAATGCGGCCTTGCTGTTCACGTTGCGGAAACGCGGAATGTAAATGCCATTCGGGCGGATCCCGACGACATGGCGATCCGTGTATCCAGGGATCTCGCCGGTCGCGCCGCCGCCCTTGATATGGTCCATGACGTTGCGCCCGACTTGTCCGCTGGAATTGGCGATGCCGGAGTGGAGCAGGAGTCGCGCGCTCTCGAGCGCCGAGGCGCACAGGAAGACGACGCGCGCGCGATATTCCGTGACGGCTTTGGTCTTGGCGTCGATGACCCGGACGCCGGTGAGGAGACCCGTGGCATCGTTGTACAGGAGACGCTCGACGATGCTGAATGGCTTGAGCGTCAGGCGCCCGGTTGCCGCGGCCGCGGGCAATGTCGCGTTGATGCTGCTGAAGTACGACCGCGTGACGCAGCCTCGCTGGCACGGGCCACAGTAATGACAGGGATCACGACCGTTGAGCGGCGCCGTCAGATTGGCGACGCGGCCGATCGTCATCACCCGGTCACGGCCGAACTTGGCGCTGATCGCCGAGCGCACGTGCTCTTCGACCACGTTCATCGCCATCGGTGGCAGGAACTGGCTGTCGGGAAGCTGCGCGAGCCCTTCGGCCTTCCCGCTCACGCCGATGTAGCGTTCGACGTGGTCATACCACGGCGCGAGGTCCGCATACCGGATCGGCCAGTCGACCGCGATCCCATCACGGAGATTGGCCTCGAAATCCAGATCACTCCAGCGATAGACCTGGCGTCCCCAGATGATCGACTTGCCGCCGACCTGGCGTGCGCGGAACCAGTTGAAGGGCTTGTCGGCCGGCGTCGTGTAGGGGTTGTCGACGTTGTCGGTCCAGAACCGATGGCTCATCCCGTCGAACGAGACGGAATGACGCTGAACGGCCTGGCGCGCTTCGATGGTCCTCTTGTCGCCGAGCCCGCGGAATGGCATCTCCCACGGCGGCACGTGCTCGACGGCATTGCGCACGGGATCGACCGGACGCCCGGCTTCGAGCACGAGCGTCTGGAGCCCCCGCTGTGTCAGATCCTTCGCCGCCCAGCCGCCCGTGATGCCCGAGCCGACGACGATCGCGTCGAAGTCGCGTTGCTCAGTGCGCGTACGGGGCATTGCCGTCGTAGCGCCAGGGCAGGGGCCAGTTTCCGAGCTCGCGGGTTTCCCCGATCTCCGACGTGTAGTACCCCCAGATCGTGAGGTACTTGAGCATCGAGAACCAGTGGCCTTCGGTCGCCTCGTTGTCGAGGCGCTCGATGATCGCCGTCTGCTGCACGGAGGGCTGTTCGAGGAACCGCTGATCGTCGAGCTCGGCCAGGCCCGCCAGGAAGCGCTTTTGCTCCGCGGGGGTATACCAGTCGGCGAGCATCGCGTCGATGAAACGATCGACGTGTGCGTCCGCCGCACCCGGGGTGTCTGTCGCGGGAATGATATGCTCCGATGCCGCGATCACGATCGCGTCTTGATGCGGGGTCAGCACGCGCAGCGTTCCCATGCGCGCGAGCGCGTGTGCATGTTTCCCGAGGGCCAGAAGACCGACGGTACCGGCCATCGCGCGCAATGACTCCCGCCGATCCATAGTCAGAATGTACTCGACGTGTCTCTTCTGCCACAGCGCGCTCGGCGCCAATGAATCGCTCGAGCGGTTTCCGGTTGGTCGGCGACTCGCGTTCGACTCCACGAAAGGTCGCTTGTGGGTCGTGTGCCTCCACTGTCGGCGATGGAATCTGACGCCGATCGAAGAGCGCTGGGAAGCCATCGAGGACTGCGAGCGGCTGTATCGCGGTACGACGGTCCGGGTGTCGACCGAACAGATCGGACTGGCGCGGATGCGCGATGGACTGGAGTTGATTCGCGTTGGGCGGCCGATTTATCCCGAGTTCGCGGCGTGGCGCTATGGGTCGCGGTTTCTCGATCGGCGCCGGCGCGCGCGCCCGCGGATGATGGTGGTCGACGCCGCGCGGGCGTATGCGCGCGCCAACGCCGAGCCGAGTCTCTTCAGGAGCGTGCAAGGGGTCGGGCTCCTGTTCGCCACCGCCTTCCTCGGATGGCCGGCGATCGTGGCGGCCGGCGCCGTTGGCGTCAGCACCAAGATGCTGCGGAAGCTGCCCGATCTCCCGGTGGTGCACGTACCGGTCGCCGGTCGTGCGCCCCTCCTGGTCCGCGCGACGGACCTCTCGAGCGCGGAGTTCGCCCGCGATGTACACGAGCGTTGGGCGCTCACCGTCGTTCACGCCGCCGGTGTTGCTGTGCTGCGCGGGCCGGCCGCCACGCGCGCACTCGGGCCGCTGTTGGCGCTCTCGAACCGGGACGGTGGGTCCGAGCACCAGATCGCGCAGGCCGTCGCGAAGCTCGAATGGTTCCGCGGACCCGACCGCCTCCTACAGTTCGCCGCCTCCCGCGGCGCGGGCGAGCAGGGCATTCTCGGACTCGGCTACGAGCAGCGCCTGAGCCTCGAGATGGCGGTCCACGAGGACACCGAGCGCCGCGCCCTCGAAGGCGAGCTCGCCGAGTTGGAGACCGCGTGGCGTGACGCTGAGCACGTGGCGGCGATCGCGGACAATCTTTTTCTGCCTGCGGCGATCACGTCGTGGCTTCGGCGGCATGCGGAGCCGAATGCGTCTGGCGACGTGCGTCCTTGAGACGCAGGAAGGGAAGCTCGTAGGCGTTGTAGCTGACCCACGCGACGACGCAACTGAGCCCGAAGGCCATGACGCCGAACATCGGGTCGGCGTCATCCCAGCCCGAGATCTCGAGGCCACGAATCACGAAGCGGTGCAGCACGTAGAGGCCATAGCTGTACGTTCCGAACCAGCGCAGGATCGGCGACCGTAACGCCGCCGGCGAATACGAGAGCGCGACGACCACGAGCAGGGCGCCGAGCACGTCGCCGCTCGTGAATCCGATCGTCTCGACCCAGGCGTTCGTCGGCCGGAGCCCATGGAAGCGGAGCGCAATCGCCGTCAGCACGAGCCCCGCGATGACCGCGGGCCAGCGAATCGTGCGCAGGGCGGCAGTCCGCGGCGAAAGCGCGACCAAGGCACCGATCGCCAGCGCATCCATACGGCACGGTGTCAGGCTGTAGATCGCGAGCACCGGCGCGTGACTCATCACGAGTGTCACGCGGAGCGTGATCGCGGCGGCAATGGCGCCCCACGCGACTCGCGCCGCCGTGGTCTCGCGGGATCCCCAGATAATCCACGGCCAGATGAAATAGAACTGCTCTTCCACACAGAGCGACCAGAAGTGGCTCAGTACACCAGGGCGTGTCGAGAAATTCGCGAGATACGGCCAGAACCACGTGAGCTCGTGGCTGGTCGAAGCCCAGGTATCCGGCGCGTCGGAGAAGAATGGGAGGTGAAAGAGCGCCGGAACGATGAGCGACAAGACGAGGGTCCCGTAATAGAGCGGGAAGATGCGGAGCGCCCGCCGCGAATAGAAAATCCTGACGCGGTCGGGATTCGCCTTCCCATCGAGCAAGACCGTCGTGATGAGATAGCCGGAGAGGACGAAGAAGAGATCGACGCCGAGCCATCCCGCGTCGCCAATGACGTTGGGCACGAGGTGCGCCACCAGCACGAGCAGGATGGCCACGCCGCGCACGCCGTCAAGCTCCGGAACCCGTTTCGTCACATGGGTAGGACGATTGACACGTGCCGGCGAGCACGGCTGATATTCCGTACCAATGCATCGCGCTCTTTTGCTGTTCCCGGTCGCCCTGGCTGCGCAGACACCGCGACGGCCGCTGGCTGAGTTGCCGATTCACGCGCGCATCGCCGTGCCGGCGTCCGCGGATTGGATGGCCACGGGCCTTGGCGCGCTGTGGGTAGTGAACTACAAGCCGGACCGCGTATCGCGCGTCGACCCGACGACCGGGCGCGTGGTTGCGGATATCCCACTCGCATCCAAGGCATGCCTCGGCGTCGTCATCGCATTGGGCCGCGTGTGGATCCCCACATGCGGCGACACCGCGATGAACGCGATCGATCCCTCGACGAACGGCGTCGTCGCGCGCTGGCTATTGCCCATTGCGCCCGGCCGCGAAGGATCGTTCGCGTACAGCGATGGCAGCTTCTGGATTCCCGCGAACAAGCCCGATACGACATCGTCCGAGATCGCGCGCGTGGATGCACGCTCCGGGCGTATCGTGCGCAGAATACGCGTCGCTGCGCGGTCCGACGTCGTCGTGGCCGGGTTCGGGGCGCTGTGGGTCGCGAGCAGTGCGACGGACACCGTCTTGCGGATCGATCCGGTGCACGAGACGATCGTCGCGCGGATTGGTGTGGGCCCGTCGCCAAAATTCATGACCGTTGGCTCGGGCGCGTTATGGGTGCAGAACCGACGAGATGGATCGGTCTCGCGCATCGACCCGGCCACGAATCGCGAGGTGGCTCGCATTGAGGCGCATGCGCCGACCGAGTGGGGCGACATCGCCGCGGGCGAGGGCGCGATCTGGTTGGCCGTCGACGGCACGCCGATCACCCGCATCGACCCGCGCACGAATCGCGTGTCCGACCAGTTCGTGGGCGGCAGCGGTGCAGATGCGATCCGCGTGGGCTTTGGCGCGCTGTGGGTTGCCGATCACGAGCACGGCGAAGTGTGGCAGGTCGATGTGCGACAACTGACCAGGAGACCATGATGCGACAGCTCTTCGGCGTGTACATCGGGCAGGCGGTCGGCGGCGGCGATCCGGAACGGCTGGGTCGAGTCCGAGTAAGCGTGCCCTCTCTCGCTGTGGGACCCGTGTGGGCCCGCGTGTGCACGAACGCGGGGGGCCGCGCGACCGGAGAGGTCGTGGTCGGCTTCGAAGCCGGCGACGCTTCGCGGCCAATCGTGCTGGGATTTCTGTGACGCGTCGCGAAATTGCCCCTGGTGGATTCGAACCACCATTCCCAGATCCAAAGTCTGGTGTCCTGCCATTGGACGAAGGGGCAGTCGAGCGTGCCCCCAGAATATAACCGTCCTAGTCGTCGATAATCTGCACGGGCGCCACGCGTAGCGCGGTGGCGGTCGTCAGGGCAGTGGCGGGGGCCGGAAGATCCTTCGCGACGGACCAGGGCGCGGTGCCATCGGCCAAGACCGCGAAGACCGTTGCACCCGAGCCGCTCATGCGAGTGAACTCGACACCCTTGGTCGATGAAAGAAAGCCGATCGCTTCGCCAATCTCCGGACGGCGTTCGGTCACGACCCCTTCGAAATCGTTCGACGCGAGCGGCGCGAGCGCGTCCCAGGCGCGGAAGGCGTTCAAGGGAAGCACGCGCGGGATAGGTTGCGCCGAGGATGAGCGCGTGGCGGCGAGCCACGAATAGGCATCCGCGGTCGGCACGCCGAACGGCATCGTCGCCAGCACGACTGGCCGTTCGGGAAGTGGCGGCAATGGCAGGATGCGCTCACCGCGACCCCAGGCCAATGCCAGCGGGGAACGCAGCGTCAGGAATGGCACGTCAGCGCCGAGCGACAGAGCGAGTGCCAAGACCTCGTCGCGCGTCGGTGGTTTCGGGTCGAGCGTGGCGAGCACGCGCAGGACGGCGCCCGCATCGGCGCTGCCGCCGCCTAAGCCGCCGCCGACCGGGATGCGCTTCTCGATCTCGATGCGGAAGCCCGCCGGCCAACCGCGTGCATCCGCGTACGCGACCGCGGCGCGGAAGGCCAGGTTGCGTCCGGCCGGTCCGACGTCGGCGCCGCGGCAGTCGATGGTGCGGATGCCGCCCATCCGCGCTGGCTGCGTGTGCACGACAACGTCATCGGCCAGCGCGAGCCGGCAGAACGCGGTCTCGAGCTGGTGATAGCCGCTCTTTTCCCGCGCCAGGATGTGCAGGAACAGATTGACCTTTGCCTGCGCGGTCACGCGCGCCGAGCGGGGTCGGGCGCTCATGCCGCCTCGACGGCCTTGACGTCCTTGAGGTGCACTCCCATCCGGATGAAGTACCACGCGCCAATGATCGTGATCGGCGCGAAGGAGAGGAGATGGTAGCCGATCGCCCACGCGGTCGCCTGCGCCTTCGGGATGCCATACAGCCCGAGCCCGAGGACGCCGAAGAACTCGAACACGCCGAAGAAGCCAGGTGCGGCCGGCGCGGCCACCCCGATCGCGATCACACCCTGCAAGAAGAGCGCGGCGCCGAATGGCACATGAATGCCCACGGCGAAAAACCCGAGCCAGAACGCCAGTCCGTTGCAGAGCCAGTGCAGCACGGCCCAGAAGAGCACGACCGCGAATCGCACCGGGCTACGGAGCACGCTCAGGCCCTGCGCAAAGTGGGTCAGCGCCTTTCGGCCGGGCTCCTCCAACTTTGGCGCGACCTTCCGCGCGAACGCCTCGTAGGCACCAATGAGCCACTGCGGGAAGTACACGATGCTGTACAAGATCACCGCGAGGACGGCGAGCAGAATCGTTCCCACGATCGCCACGCGCGTGGTCGAGACATCGCCTACCCTCGCCCCTTTCGGAAACGAAGGCAACAGCATCGCGATGACCGTCAGCATCAGCACGACGAAGGCGTCGAACAGTCGATCGACCGCGAGGGATGCCAGCGCGGCCGAGAAGGGAACCTTCGGCTCTTCCTTGGTGAGCGCGTACCCGCGGGCGAATTCGCCGACCCGCGCGGGGACGACGTTGTTCACCATCATGCCGATCGCGGTTGCGCGCCAAAGTGACCAGTACGGGAGCCGTGGCGCGACCGGGTCCAGAATCGGCCGCCACCGGATCGCGCGCAACGGCACGCAGATGGTGGCCGTGATCGATGCCGCCGCGAACAGCAGCAGGTTCGAGGAGCGGAGCACGGCCCAGACTTGGGACAACGGGATCTGAGACAGTACCCACGCGAGCAGCCCCGCACTCAGGACAATGCCCAGCGCGCCGCGCCAATCCAACTTCATTTCGGCTTACGCTGTCGCGGCAAGGTCGATGAGATCGAGCAGCTCGGCGAGCGACTCGGGACGTGCGGCGGCGCCGGTACGCTCGGCCTCCCGGATCTCGTCGCGCACGGCGCGCGCCCGGTCCAGCGCGGCGCGGCCGCGATACAAGAGCGCGTCGATCGACACGATCTCCGAGCTGTCGTCGTCGACCGCGATCGGCTCGCGCTCGATCTCGCTGATGCCATTCTGCAGGAACGCGTGCAGCGCCCTCCCCGTCGGCGTGGAGGTGCGCTCGCGGCCCGGGCTCATCGGACTCGGCGCGGCGAAGCCCGCGTCCGGTCCCCGCAGGCCGAGCAGGCGTTCGAGCGACAGCTCGGTCTCGATCCCTTCCGGTACGATCGTGGTGTCGCTCAACCCCAGCGCGATCTCTTGTTCGAGCGCGCGGGCATCGACTTCGCCATCGGCGTTGTCAACGCCGGCGACGCGAGCCGCCAAGTTCCGCGCATCGGCGGACGGGTCGGCGAGCACGTCGGCGATGGCGCGAATCGAGCCGAGCTCGCCGGGCGCGAACGGCTGCGAGTCGTCGCCTTCGGCAACCTGCGCAATGATCGCCGCCACATCGCGCTCACCAAAGCTCTCGGCGGCGCTGCGCATGGCGCGCAGGGCCGAGCGAAGGTCGGCCGGCGTGCCGCCCGCGAGCAGCGATCGGAGATGTTCGGCCTGGCTGACGACCTCCAGCCGGAAACGCTCGGCCGGCGTCGTCGGAGGACTGGGCGCCGCGTCGATGACGCCGTCAGAGCCGTCATCGGGGAAGAGCGCGTCGATCGGGACAATGCGGTCGGCGGCCTCGGAGGCTTTCGCGATCTGGGCGCGCGCCAACACGAAGCGCTGATACTCGACGGACGCGGTGGCATTCCTGATGTTGCCGGCCCGGAGCTCGCCAGCCGCGCGGCGAAGGAGCTGGGCGGCTGCGGTCAGCAAGACCAGGGACGCAGCCCCTGGCGTGCCCGCGTCGAGCTCCAGCGACCGCCCGACGCGCTCGACGGCGTCGAGGACTTCCGGGAGCGGCGGCCGGTCGGCGACGGCGGCCACCCCGCGCAGCGTGCGCACGCGCGCCAACGCGCCCGCGAGCGTCCCGCGGCCGGCGGGACGAGCCGCAAATGCATCGAGCGCGAGCGCGATCTCAGTGGTCTCGCTCGCGAAGTACTGGTCGGCGCCAGCGCCGGCGGCAGACGCCGTCGCGCCGACGGCATCGGCGCCGGCCGGCAGGTACCGGGCAAGGTCGGCTACCCGTCGAGCCGATCGCGCGTCCTCGGTCGCGCTCCAACCGCGGACCTTGTGCACCAGGATCTTGAGATCGTCGACCGCCGCGACCAGCGCGGCCGAAAGCGGCGCGGTCCACCGGAGCTCGCCAGCGCGGAGCGCACGACCAGCGCGTTCCAGGGCAGCGGCCAAGTCGGCGATCGCCGAGAGGCGATGCATGGTCGCGGCGCCGCGCAGCGTTCGGGCGGCCCGCACGAAATCGTCTGCCGACGGCCCGCTGCCAGTCGCACCCGCGGCGTGCAGAATGACATCGAGGCGCTCGATGCATTCGCTCGCTTCCAGAGTGAAAAAGTTGAGCGGATCGGAGGACGTGGTCATTCGAATAGGAGGTTAACCGGCTCTATATGGACGCGCGAGCCATGTTCATCGCCACCCGCATCTCCCGGACGGCCTCGGCCAGACCGACAAACAGAGCACGGCTGACAATCGAGTGGCCGATGTTCAGCTCCTCTATTTCTGGGATCGCGGCGACCGGACCGACGTTTCCGACCGTGAGGCCATGGCCGGCATGGACCGCCAGTCCCAGCGCTGCCGCACGCTCGGAGGCGGCCGCCAGAGCCTGCACCTCACGGTCCGCGCCACTCAAGGCGTATTGGCCCGTGTGGAGCTCGATCGCGTCGGCGCCGACGTCCCGGGACAGCGACACTGTCTCCAGCGTCGGGTCTATGAACAGGCTGGTCCGAATGCCGGCCGAGCGGAGGCGAGCAATCGCGCGGGCGATGCGATCCGCCGCGCCGGCGACATTGAGGCCGCCCTCGGTCGTGACCTCCAAGCGTCGCTCTGGCACGAGCGTCACCTGATACGGCTTGAGCCGTTCGGCGATGCCGACCATCTCGTCGGTACAGGCCATTTCGAGATTGAACGCCGTTCGCACTGAGCGCATGAGACGATTGACGTCGTCATCCTGGATATGACGACGATCTTCGCGCAGGTGCGCCGTGATGCCATCGGCGCCCGCGTCCTCGCACACCGCGGCGGCCGCGACGGGGTCGGGTTCGGATCCGCGCCGCGCTTGCCGCACTGTGGCGACGTGGTCAATGTTGATGTAGAGCCGCTGGTACGGATGGGCTCGGGTTGCTGGCATTGGAGAGGCTCGCTAGCTTCGCTTTCGTGAAATCATACGCCGGGATATTAGTCGCGGCATTGGCGGTGCTGGCGGCATGTTCGTCGAACAAGCCGACCACGACGAATCCGCCAGTGAGCAACAACCCGCCGATCGCCAACAGCACGCCGACCGCGCCGACCACCGATCTCGGGCTCACCGGCGCTCCCGACGCACGCAGCGCGGCGCGGGCGTTCCTCGACGCCGGCAAGGCTCAGGATCTGCAAGCGCTCTCGGCGGTCTGGGGCAGCAATAATGGGCCGCTTCGCAACATGGTTTCGCACGCTGAGCTCGAGAAGCGAGAGCTCGTGATGATGTGCTTCTTGAAGCACGACACCGACAGCATCGGCAGTCCAAGCGCTGCCGCCGGAAGCCGCGTCGTGTTCCCGGTGACGCTCACGGCGGGCCGCGTCTCGCGCGCGACGACGCTTACGACCATGGTCGGCCCGGCTTCGCGGTGGTACGTGGAGAAGATCGACCTGCGGGCCATAGAGGCGCTCTGCCAAAAAGGGCCCAGCTGAGGCCCCGCGGGGGGAACTCTGAGGCGTGTTTACCGGTTAGTTTTCTGTCAGTTCGATTAGCACGCCCCCGGTAGCGCTCGGATGGAGAAACGCAATCCGTTTCCCCTCAGCGCCCACCCGGGGCGTTTGATCGATCAGCCGGATTCCGGCGGCTCGGCAGCGCGCGAGCGCATCGTCGAGGTCGTCGACGGCGAAGCAAATGTGATGGATTCCTGGCCCCCGCGAGTCCAGAAACTTGGCGACCGGAGTGCCCGCTTCCCGCGGTTCGAGAAGCTCGACGAGCGACTCGCCGGCCGCGAGCCCGATGATCGACGCGCCGTCGGCGTCATCGAGCGGAACGACGGGGAGTCCGAGAACGTCGCGGTAGAACGGCACGGAGTCGGCGAGCGCACGAACAGCGATCCCGATATGTGAGATTCGGGGAGCCATGCGGTCATAATCTACGAGGGCGAGACATGTCGAACGCTATAGCGGTTACGGATACCAGTTTTGAGAGCGAAATAGAGAAGCACGAAGGGTTGGCCGTCGTCGACTTCTGGGCCACGTGGTGCGGCCCGTGTCGGATGGTCGCGCCGATCCTCGATCAGCTGGCGGTGGAGTACGAGGGTCGGGCGAAGGTCACGAAGCTCGAACGTCGACGCCAACCAGCAGACGGCCATTCGGTTCAACGTCCGGTCCATCCCAACGATTCTCTTCTTCAAGGACGGGAAGCTCGTTGACCAGATCATCGGCGCCCTCCCGAAGCCCGCTCTGGAGGCGAAGTTCAAGCAGCACGCCACGAACGGCGTGAAGGCGCCCGCCGCGCCGCAAGCCTGATCGATTACGATCGTGGCTCGGGCTGCACCTGAGCGATCCGAACCGACGGCAACGGCAATAACGGCAGGTTCCTCGGGGGGTGGGTACGCGCGAAGCGCGGCCCACCCCTTTGGCATTTTGGGTTGCGGGGGCCGCGTCTCGACCGTCTATTTTCGGCCGACACCCCCCGCCCCGCATGCCTCTTCGAGCCGCCAGCCTGCGTTTCCCGTGCGAACGCGTGCTGCTCGCGCGGACGAAACTGGCGTACGTGCACGTGCGGAACCTCCTCACGGACGCCAAGCGAGACCGCGCCGGGAGAGTCTACGGCTACGTCGCCATCTGGCTCCCCGAAGAGTTTCTGGTCCTGTACGTCCGTTCCGGTGAAGTGGTAAACGCGATGGCCCTCGACGATGAGGGCTATCGCGCCCTCTCGATCGCGGACGCGATCGATCTCGTGCCGGCCGAGCCCGAGTTCGGCGAGATCTGTTTTCACGAGGCGAGCGACCGTCAGCTCGCCTGCATGCACTTCTCGCAGATGGAAGAGCCGACGCCGTGGCCGCCCGAGCTCGACCCGACCGACCCGGAAGCGCTCTTCGCGCACCTCGGCGCGACGACATTCGACGGAATGCTGGAGATCGTCGACGATGGCGCGATCCACTACGTCATGCTGCGCGACGGCCTCGTCGAGCACTGCTTTCTCGGGTGCGGCACCGCGAAGACCGATGAGCCCGAAGTCCTGCGCGCCCGCCGCCCGTTCAGCGAGACCGCCGATCGGAAGACGCTCGGCGTGTTTCGCTGGCCGGTCCCGCCGCCACTGCCGGTACAGGCCAACCCGAGCCTGATCCAAGCCTACCGGGAGCTGACGCACGCGCTCGTGAGCCGACTGGTCGAAGGTGGCAACCCCGGGGCGCCCAAGGTCGCGGAATACGCCCGCGAAGCCCTGGTGCCGGATCATCCCTGTCTCGCCTGTTTTTCGGCGCTCTCGCAGGCGCCCGACCTCCACGATCCCGTGGTCGACGCCGAAGCGCTCACGGCCGCGGTCGCGCAATGGGTGCAAGAGATCATTCTGGCGGCGGTGGATCTGGACACCACGCGTCCCGAGGAGATCTTGCGTAGCGTGACCCACGAGCGGCGCCGCGCATTTCAGTCGGCAGGATTCTTTCAAAGGCTGCCCTGGCCGATCACGTGGTAGAGGGTCGGCTCTACGTCGTCAGCACCCCGATCGGCAACCTCGCCGATCTGACGTTTCGCGCCGTCGACATTCTCAAGACCGTCGACCGGATCCTCTGCGAGGACACACGCCACACGCGGATCTTACTGGATCATTACGCGATCCGGACACCGACGAGCGCGTATCACGAGCACAACGAGGCCAAAGCGACCCCGCGTATCGTCGCCGAGCTTGCCAAAGGCGCGGCGCTGGCGCTCGTCACCGACGCCGGTACGCCGATTCTCTCGGATCCCGGCGCCCGCCTCGTCCGCGCGGCGATCGAGGCTGGCGTGCCCGTCGAGCCAGTGCCCGGCGCGTCGGCCCTGTTGGCGGCGATCGTCGCCGCTGGGCTCGATGCGGACCGGTTCACGTTCTTCGGGTTCCTGCCCCGGAAGGGCGCCGAGCGGCGGAGTCTCGTCAGCCAGATTGCAACGGCTGAGCATCTCACGATCTTGTATGAAGCGCCCGGGCGGGTTGCCGCGACGCTGGCCGAGATCGGCGGGACTCGCCAGGCGGTTGTGGCGCGGGAACTGACGAAGCAGTTCGAGGAGCTCCGGCGCGGAACGGTGGACGAGTTGGCGGCGTACTACGCAGAGCACCCTCCGCGAGGGGAGGTGGTTGTGTTGATCGCCGGAGGTACGGCGTCTCCACCGGATGAAGCCGTGGTCCGGAAGCGCGCCGTGGCTCTTCGTACGCAGGGCGCCCCGGCTCGCGAGATCATGCAGGCGCTGACGGCCGAGTTTGGGCTGGCGCGCAATGTGGCATATCGGTTGGCGCACGAGGAGGAAGAATGAGGGCAGCCACGACGTTGCCAGCGAGGGCAGCCGCGACGTTGCCGTTGAGGGCAGCCGCGACGTTGCAGTTGAGAGCAGCCACGACGTTGCTACTGGCAGTTGCGACGCTCGGCTGGGCCAGTCGAGACACGGCGTCGAAGGCGCGAAGCGCCGAGACGCGCTTGACTGTCGCGCGACTGCAGTACGATGGCGGCGGAGACTGGTATGCGAACCCGTCGAGCCTCCCGAACCTCCTCGCGGCTATTTCAGAACGAACGTCGCTCAAAGTCGAGCGGACCGAAGCCCGCGTCACGCTCATGGATGATCGCCTGTGGGACTATCCGTTTCTCCACGTCACGGGACACGGGAATATCCATTTCAGCGATCAAGAGATCGTGCGTTTGCGCGAGTATCTCGCCCGAGGCGGATTCCTGCACGTCGATGACAACTACGGCCTGGACGAAGCCTTCCGCCGTGAGATCGCTCGCGTCTTCCCGGACCGGCCGCTCGTCGACGTCCCTCTCTCGCACCCGATCTATCACATTGTCTACGATTTCCCGAAAGGCGTGCCGAAGATTCACGAGCACGATGGGAAACCGGCCAGAGGATTCGGCATTTTTATTGGCGATCGGCTCGCGGTGTACTACACGTTCTCCAGTGATCTCGGGAATGGGTGGGAGGACGTTGGCACCTATGATGATCCCCCAGCGCTGCATGAGGCGGCGCTCCGTATGGGCGTCAATCTGTTCGTGTACGCGGTGACGAGCCGGCCGGTCTCGTGACCGTCCACGACCTGGTCGAACGCGAGCGCGCGCGGCTCACGCGATCGACGACCGCGAGAGGCGGCGCGATCGCCACTGCCGGCGTCGCGCTCGTCCTCGCGGCTGCCGTCGCGCTGCTCGGCGATGCGCGCTGGCTCGACCTGCCACCGCTCATTCCGTTCATCGTCTGGGTACTGGCGATCGGCGCGGCAGCGGCCGGCATTGCGCTCACGGTCGCCTGGCTTCGCCGCAACACGACCCGCGTCGCGGTGGCCCGCACGATCGAGCACGAGCGCAAGCTCCGAGCAGGCGCTCTGCAGGGCGCGCTCGAAGTCGAGAACACCGGCGCCCTCGGTCGTCGTGGCGCCGCCGACCTCGTCGCCCGGCTCAAGGGCGCTGCCCTGGCGCCGGTGACGCAGAAGAGCGCGGGTCGGCGTGCGCTCGCCGGCGCGTTCACCGCCGTCTTCGGCGTCGCCGCCTGCGTCGCGCTCGCGCAATGGTCGCCGGACGGCTGGAGCGCGGTGCTGCATCCCATCCGCGCGTGGCGCGGCACCCTCTTGCCACGGCTCGTCATCGACGCGCCCGCGGACGTGCTGCGCGGTGAGCGCACCACGGTGCGCGTGACCGCGCCCGGGCGGCATCGGGTCGCCGTGTATTCCCGTACGCGTGGTGCGGAATGGTCCGCGCGCTGGTACCCGGTCAATGACGACGGAGCGGCGCGCCTCGCCGTCGGACCGATGGACGCGGATGTCGCGCTCGTCGCCAACGATGGGCGGGCCGCGAGCGACACGGTCTTCGTGCGCGTGAGCGACAAGCCATTCCTGGGTGGCATTGCGCTTCGCGCCATCTATCCCGCATACCTCAAGCGCGTGGACGAGGCATTGCCGGCCGGCGAAGTCGCCCGTGTGCCGGTCGGTACTCGCATCGCGATCAACGGTCGCGCATCCACGGAGCTCTCGGCCGTTGCGCTCGTTCGCGGCGCCGATACGAGTCATTTCGGCGTCAGCGGGCATCGGTTCGAGGGCTCGCTGCGCGCGAACCTCGGCGGGAGCGGGCGATACGACTGGCGCGCCACGGGCACGAACGGCGCGATCGCCGACCTGCCAGCGGCACTCGAGCTCGAGGTCGTGCCGGACTCGGCGCCGAAGATCGAGATCCTCTCGCCGGCGCGCGATACGATCGTCACGCCCGGCGATCGCGTTGAGGTGTCGCTGTCGGCGACTGATGATCACGGCCTGGCGAGCATCGCGGTGCGCAGTTGGCGCGCATCGACGAACGGGACGGCGTGGAGCAACTCGCCGGTGGTGAACGAGACGATCACGCTGCCGACGCCGGCCCAGTGGAGCGGGACGTCCGTGCTCGATCTGAGTCAGCGCGGCCTGGGGCAGGGTGATGCGCTGCACGTCGTGGCGGTCGCGACGGATGACTCGCCGTGGCATCAGACCGGGATGAGTCGCGAGCTCATTCTCCGGGTGCCGAGCGTGGCCGAGGAGCGGACGCTCGCGCGGTCGACCGCGGACTCCGCCGCGTCGGCGGCGGCATCGATCGCGCAGGCGCAGCGCTCGCTGGAGCAGCGCACGGACGATGCATCGCGCGCGCGGGGACAGCGCAACGGATCACCGCAGGCCTCGCCGCGACAGAACCAGCCCGGTGGCGGAACATCCAACGGCGCGTCCGGACAGCAGTCGATGTCGTACGCGTCGGCCGAGCAGGCGAAAGCGTTGGCACAGGAGCAACGGCAGCTCGCGGACAAGGTCAAGTCGCTCGAGCAGCAGGCCAAGCAACTGGAGCAGCAATTAAAGCAGGCCGGGTCGCTCGACTCGGGGCTCGCCAATGAGCTGCATCAAGCGCAACAGCTGCTCCGCGACGCGCTGACTCCCGAGCTCAAAGCGCAACTCGACAAGCTCGATCACTCGGCGCAGTCGCTGCAGAGTGGTGACGAGCGGCAGACCTTGGGCGATCTGGCGCGAGAGCAGCAGAAGCTGCGTGAGCAGCTCGAGCGCACGGTGGACGTGCTCAAACGCGCGGCGCTCGAAGGCTCCATGCAGACGTTGCATGACGAGGCCAAGGATCTGGCGCATCGCGACAGTGCGTTGAGCCAGAAGTCGCAACAGTCGCGTGGGCAACAAAGCCCGAACGCGCAGGAGGCGAAGGAGCTAGCCGACAGGTCACGCGACCTTTCGCACGCGGTCGATAGTCTTTCCAAGCGACTCTCGCGTGAGAAGGCCGAGACGGGTGCCAAGGGTGTGAGCGAGGCGCAGCCGCACGTCGATGCGTCGACGCAAGACATGGATCGCGCGGCTGGCATGCAGCCACAGACTGGTTCGCAGCAGCAAGCGAACGCACAGCAACAGCCCGGCCAGCAACCCGGCGCTCAGCAGCAGCCTGGTACCCAGCAGCAGCCCGGCCAGCTACAGCTCCGCGCTGGTCAGCAGGGCGCGCCGCAGCCACAGCCTGGCGACGCGCGTCAGCAGATGGCTCAGCGCTCGGGTCAGCCGCAAACTGGTCAGCAAGCCGGCCAGCAGAGTGGTCAGCAAGCGGCGCAACAGGGTGCCCAGGAGATGGGCCAAGCGGCGCAGCAGCTGGCTGACGCGCGCAACGCGCAGATCGGCGAGTGGAAATCGGCGACGACGTTGGAGCTCGATCGCTCGATCCAAGAGACGTTGCAGATGGCGCGGCAGGAGCAGGATCTGGCTCAGCAAGCACAGCAGAACAGCAGTGACGCCGCAAGTCTCAAGAGCGAGCAGAGCGCGATACAGCAGGGAGTCGACCAGGCGAATGCCCGACTGCAAAAGGCCGGTCGCCAGTCCGCGCTGATCTCCGGCAATGCCCAGCGCGCCGTGAGCGAGGCGCGGGCCAAGGTCCAACAAGCGACCAGTGAGCTCCAAGCCAACTCGTCGGCCGGATCGCAGTCCGGCGGTCAGACCGGATCGGGGCAGCAGACCGCGGGCGCGATGCGGGATGCCGCGGACGCGCTCAATCAGGCTGCCGCGTCGCTGGTTCGCGATCGTGAGAGAGCGAACCAGGCGACGTCCTCGTCGGGGCTGGCGGAGATGCTGCAGCAGATGCAGCAGCTCGCGCAGCAGCAGGGCCAGCTCAACGCGCAGTCGCAGGGACTCTCGCTCATGCCTGGCGCGAATGGGCAGCCGAGTGCCGAGGCGCAGGCGTTGGCCGAGCGGCAGCGGCGGGTGGCGCAGTCGCTCGACGCGGTTGGCGGCGGCGACGCCAGCGGTCGCGCCGACGCCCTCGCGAAGGAGGCGCGCGAAATCGCCGCCGCGCTCGCGCGGAGCGGGCCGGACCCGAGCACGATCAATCGCCAGCAGCGCTTGTATCACCGGCTGCTCGACGCGGGACACACGCTCGAGCAGGACGAGCGCGATTCGACGGGCAAGCGTCAGGCGCAGGCGGCCGTCGATCGCCCCGGCTTCGTCCCCGGTTCGGCGCCCGTCGAGGGCAAGAGCGCGTCCAAGTTCCGGGAGCCGACCTGGAACGAGCTTCGCGGGCTGAGCGCCGAGGAGCGACAGCTCGTCATCGACTACTTCAAGCGCATCAATGCGCAGCAGTAGAACGCTCGCTCTGTTGTGCGCCTTCCTGACGGCAGCCCGGGCGGCCGCGCAGGACCCGTCGCCCCTGTCCGCCGGGTACGATGCCGAGCAGCGGGGAGATTGGGCCGAGGCGGCCGCGAATTATCGCAAGGCACTCCACGCGGGCGGCAACATGGCCGCGTCCGTACTCGGCTTGGAACGGGTGTTCGCCGAGATCAACCACACGGACTCGCTGCTGCCAGTCCTCGACACGGTGATCGCGGAGCGCCCAAAAGATGCAGTGTTCCGCTCTGTCCAACTCCGGGCGCTCCGGATGCTCGGACGCCAGGACGAGGAGCGCGCGGCCTTCGAGCGCTGGGTCCGCGATGCCCCTCGCGATCCCACACCGTATCGCGACTACGCCCGCGCGCTGCTGGAGGAAGGCCGCCCGCAAACCGCCGACTCGGTCCTCGACCGCGCCCAGCGCGCTCTCGGCAGCGGCCGCGAGTTTCTCGTCGAGACCGCGCAACTCCGCGCGACGATGGGCTTGTGGGATGCTTCGGCGCGCGCCTGGCGCACGGTCGTCGACAGCGCCCCCGATCTCGCCTCGAGCTCGGCCTACGCGCTGCGGCCTACGCCGCGCCCGTCGCGCGACAAGGTTCGCGCGGTGTTCCTTGCGCCCCCGGTCACGCTCGGCGCTCGTCGCGCGCTGGCATCGGTCGAGTTGGCCTGGGGCGACGCGAACGACGCCTGGATGGCCCTGTCGTCCGTGCGCCCGGACTCGGCCACCGTCGCCGCCTGGGACGAGTTCGGCGATGCCGCGTCGGCGCAGGGCGAGTGGCGGACGGCGCACGATGCATTCGCGGCGATCCTGGCGGTCTCGCACGCGCCGCCGCCGGCGCTCGCGCGCCTGGCGATCCGAGCCGGCGACGCCGCATTGCGCGCGGGCGACGCCTTGTCGGCGCTGGCGATGACCAATCGCGCGTTGGCGACGGGGATCGATTCGGGGACCGCCGCGCGCATCGTGCTCCCGCTCAAGATTCGCGCTCTATCAGCCCTGGGCCGGGCGAGCGATGCCGATTTCACCCTGAGCGCCTACGCGAAGTTCGCCGATGACTCGTCGCGCGCGCGGCTCACACGCGATGTCGCGTGGGGCTACGTGCGATCCGGCGACATTGCCCGCGCGAAGACGGCCGTGGCCGCGGCTGGCCTCGGCGATGACCGCGAGCTTGCGGGATGGCTCGCGCTCTACGCCGGCGACCTCGGCGCCGCGCGCACGGCGCTCCGGCAAGCGGATGCGCCGACGGCCGACCTCGTCACGGCGCTCGCGCTCTTGGCGCGAACGAGAGCTGACACCGCGGTGCTCGTCGGCCACGCGTTCGTGGACCTGGCGCGCGGCGACACGACGGCCGCGGCGACGCAGTTCGTGGCCGCGAGTGACGTCGTGCGTGACGCGGCACCCCTCCTGCTCGCGACGGCGGCGCGACTGCACACGGCGCGGCGCGAAGACGCCGAAGCGATTCCGCTCTGGAAGAAGGTGGTCGAGCAGTACGCCGACGCACCCGAGGCGCCCGAGGCCGATTTGGAGTGGGGCCGCGCGCTCGCGCGCGGTCATGACGTGCAAGGTGCGTTGTCACGATGGGAGCACCTGATCTTGACATACCCGTCGAGCGCGCTGGTGCCGCAGGCCCGGCGCGAGGTCGAGGCCGCGCGCGGGAGCGCAACCTCGTAGATCTGAGCGTAGCGAAGATCAGTCCAACCGACAAGTTCTAGCAGGGTGCGTAGTTTGCACCCGTGCTAGATTTCGTTCGTATGGTATCGCGACGGAAACTGCTCGCAGGGATGGCGGCCGCGGCGCTGGCTCGCGCGACGCGCGTCGACCTGTGGCACGCCGCGGTGCCGATGCTGCTGGTCCCGATGGACGATGACCAGCAAAATCACCTCAAGGCGTACGGGCTCACGTACAACACGCTCAAGGCCGGCATCAAAGGCGAGTGGCTCTTGAACTACAAGGGCGGCTCGTTCTTGCTGGCCGACCTGCCCGAGGTGAGACGACGGGCGGCTCTGGCGGGAGTGACGGTGACGCCGATCGCCGATGCGGATCTCGAGGCGGCGCGAAGCGAGATCGCCTCGAGCAACATGGACAGCATCGTGCTCGAGAAGGCGCCGACGATCGCGGTGTACAGCCCGCCCAAGTCACCGCCGTGGGACGACGCGGTGACCTTGGCGCTCAACTACGCCGAAATCCCGTTCACGAACGTGTGGGATGAGCAAGTGATCGCCGGCGATCTGCCGAAATACGACTGGGTGCACCTCTTCCACGAAGATTTCACCGGTCAGTTCAACAAGCTCTATATCAACTCGCGCGGCGCGCCGTGGTTTCAGGAACAGGTCATGCGCGACCAGGGCGCGGCAAAACAATTAGGCTTCGCGAACGTGCCGGCGCTCAAGAAGGGGGTCGCCGAGCAGGTGCGGGCGTTCGTGCAGCACGGGGGGTTCCTGTTCGCGATGTGCGGCGCCACGGAGACGCTGGATCTCGCGTTGGCCTCGCACGACGTCGACATCGCCGGTCCGTTCTCCGATGGAACGCCCATGGATCCGAACGCCGATGCCAAGATGGATTGGTCGCGCGCGCTCGCGTTCCAGAACGCCCATCTCGAAACATCGCCGCTCGTGAACGCCATGAGCGATATCGACGGCCATCAGGCGAACGTCCCGGCGCGGAAGCAGCCGCTCGGCGCGTTCACGCTGTTTTCGTTCGCCGCCAAGTTCGATCCCGTGGCGTCGATGCTCGTGCAAAATCATCGCACGGTGATCCCCGATTTCTACGGCGTGACCTCGAGCTTTACGAAGGCGACGCTCAAGTCGGCCGACATCATCCTGGCGAACGAAGAAGGCGCGCCGTGGGTCAAGTACATCCACGGCGATTCCGGCAAGGGATCGTGGACGTTCCTCGGCGGTCATGATCCCGAGGATCCGCAACACGCGATCGGGAACCCGGCGACCGATTTGTCGCTGCACCCGAACTCGCCCGGGTATCGGTTGATCCTCAACAACGTGCTGTTTCCGGCCGCGAAGAAAAAACCCCTCAAGACGTGACCGGTGAACGGGCACGCTTGACGCCCCCGGCCGCCGCCGCGATTCGGGCCGCGATCACGTTGGCGGGCGGTCGAGAGGTGTGCTTCGTCTGCGGGCTGGACGACGAGCAGCGCGTGGCGACCGCTCGAGTGGTGGCCCGTGGTGACGTCGCCAGCGTCCTCGCGCTGCCGGGGTTTGCGTCGCGCGGCGAAATGCTGGTGCACAATCACCCGTCGGGACTGCTCGAGCCATCGGACGCAGACCTCAACGTCGCGGCCCGGATATACGAGAACGGGGTGGGGTTCGCGATCGTCGACAATGCCGCGACGCAACTGTACATCGTCGTCGAGGTGCCCCAGGCCGCCGTGCGGACGCCACTGGATCCCGCGGCGGTTGGCGATGCACTTGGCCCGGCGGGCCCCATTGCTGCCTCCCTCTCTCGCTATGAGCACCGGGAGAGTCAGCAGGAGATGGTCGTCGAGATCGCGCGGCTGTACAACGACGGCGGCGTCGGCTTGCTGGAGGCTGGCACGGGCGTCGGGAAATCCCTCGCCTATCTCATTCCGGCGCTGCGCTGGGCCGCCGCGAATGGCGAGCGCACGGTGGTGTCGACGAACACCATTAACCTCCAAGAGCAATTGGTCGGGAAGGATCTCCCGTTCCTCGCTCGGGCGCTCACGGACCAACCGGTGCGATTCGCGCTGCTCAAGGGCTGGCGCAATTATTTGTGCCTGGCGCGGCTCGAGGTTGCGCGTGCGACGGGCGGTGGCCTGTTCGACAAAGGCGTCGAAGAGGAGTTGCGCGCGTTGGCCGCCTGGGCGGAGCGCACGGCGGATGGGTCGCTGGCGGATCTGCCCACGCCGCCGAGGTCGGAGCTGTGGGACGAAGTCGCGGCCGAGCCGGACCTGTGTTCGCGGATGCAATGTCCGCATTTCAGCGACTGCTTCCTGTTCCGCGCGAGACGGGAGGCAGCCCAAGCGGACATCGTCGTCGTCAATCACCACTTGTTGATGTCCGACGTGGCGGTGCGGCGCGTCCAACAGAATTGGCAAGATGCCGCTGTGCTGCCAGCCTACACGCGACTGGTGGTCGACGAGGGGCATCACTTGGAGGACGCAGCCGCCGCGCACCTTGGCTCGTCGGTGACGCGCCGGGGGTTGCAGCGATTGTTCGGGCGACTCGACCGGAAAGGCCGCGGGTTGCTCGGCGCGCTCGTCTCGCGGCTCGGCCGCAAGAGCGACCTCCTGAGTACGGCCTCTCTCGACCTCGTGCAGGGTCGTCTCATGCCGTCGGCCGCCGCGGCGAAACGCAACGCCGAGCTCGTATTCGATATTCTGGAGAAGTTCATCGCGGAGCAGGGTGGGGGGCAGATTCGCCTCACGTCGTCGTTCGCCGTGACGACCGAGCTCGCGACGGCACTGGGGGACTTGTTGCGCGAGATCGAGCTCTTGAATGAGAGTCTGCGTTTGATTCGCGAACGGCACGAGCGCGAGGCCGCGCGGGATGAGATCGTCGCCCCCCTGTTCAATGAGATTCGCGGTGTCGGACGGCGGTTGGGGACCGCGGCTGACGCGTTGCGGATGGGACTCGCGCCGCCGCCCGATGCTCCGCCGAGTGTTCGGTGGGTGGAGCTGCGGGGCGCTCCGGCGCGTGCGGGCGAACGCCCGGAACGCAATGTCGCGGTATCGACCGTGCCGCTCGACCTGGCGCCGATCCTGCGCGATGATCTATTCGCGCGTCTGACGACGACCGTCGTCACGAGCGCGACGCTGGCCAGCGCCAACGAGGGTTTTGGTTTTCTTGCGCGCCGCCTGGGCGTGGACGAGATGCCGACCGCGCCGGCGACGGCCGTGTTCCCATCGCCGTTCGACTATCCGCACCAGGCGATTCTGGCGGTTCCCACCGATATCCCGCCGCCGAATGTCGACGCCGTCGAGCATTTCGCGGCGGTGTGCCGGCTGGTCGACGATCTCGCCGACGCGGCCGACGGCGGGATGTTCGTGCTGTGCACGAGTCACCGCGATGTGCGCGAGATCGCGGCGCAGATGCGGGGAAAGCGTTGGCCGTTGCTGGTGCATGGGGAGGAGCCGCGCGACGTGCTGTTGAACAGGTTTAGAGAGTGCGGCCGCGCGGTGTTGCTCGGCACGGCCTCGTTCTGGGAGGGCGTCGATGTGCCGGGCGATGCATTGCGGGCGCTCCTGATCGCGAAGCTGCCGTTCCGCGTGCCGAGCGAGCCGGTGACGGCGGCGCATTGCGAGGCGATCACGGCCCGGAAGGGGGACCCGTTCGCCGAGTACATGCTGCCGCATGCGTCGTTGCGGCTCAAGCAAGGGTTTGGGCGACTGATTCGGTCGACGACCGATCGTGGCGTGGTCGTTGTTGCCGATCCGCGTCTGGTGACCAAGTCGTATGGCCGCATCTTGCTGGCCGCGCTCCCGCCGGCCAAACGTCTCGTCGCGCCCTGGGCGAAAATTCGGCCGACGGTGCGGCAGTTCTACGCGGAACGCGCTAATTTTGCGCGATGACATCGTTTGCTGTTCCGACGAAGATCGTCTGCGTCGGTCGCAATTATCGCGCGCATGCCGCGGAGCTGGGCAACGAGGTCCCGACGGAGCCGCTCATTTTCCTGAAGCCGCCGTCATCGATCATTGCCGATGGCGATCGGATTGTCCTTCCGCCGCAGTCGCAGCAGGTCGAGTTCGAGGGCGAGATCGGCGTCGTGATGGGGGCCCGGGTGCATCACGTATCCGAATCCGATGCGGCCAATGCCATTCTCGGCATCTGCGCGGTGAACGATGTCACGGCGCGCGACCTGCAGAAATCGGACAAGCAGTGGACGCGGGCCAAGGGGTTCGACACGTTCTGCCCCATTGGCCACACGCACGAGTATCGTGGCGACCTAGCAGCATTAACTGTTGTAACCCGAGTAAATGGTCTCGAGCGGCAGCGTGGGACCTCGGACCTCATGGTATTTGCGATTCCGCGGCTGATCGCCTTCATTTCCAGTGTGATGACCTTGGAACCCGGCGACATTATCGCGACGGGAACACCTGAAGGCGTGGGCCGTTTGTCGTCTGGCAACGTCGTCGAAGTCGAGGTGGTCGGCATGAGCCATGTGCGGAGCACGGTCGCCTGATGCCGGCGCAGAGTACCCGTTTCGCAACGCTTCCCGAATATCCGCTCGCGAGCATCCCGCAAAAGAAACGGGATCTCTTGGCGCGCGGGGTCAACGTCATCGACCTGGGCGCGGGTGATGCGGATTTGCCCGCGCCGCCGGCGGTCCTCGAGCGCATGCGGTCTGCCATCGCCGAGCCGGCGTTGAGTCGGTATGGATTCGGCCTTGGCTATCCGCCGTATCGCGAGGCGGCGGCGGCGTGGATGCAGAAGCGGTTCGGGGTCACGTTCGACCCATATCGCGAGATTGTCCCGTTGATTGGCTCGAAGGAGGGTCTTTCGCACCTCGCGTTCGGCTACCTGAATCACGGCAACGTCGCGATTGTCCCTGAGCCGGGCTACAACTCGTACATGGGCGGCACGCTGCTTTCGGACGCCACCAGGTACTCCTACGCATTGCGGCCGCGGACTCAGTTCTTGGTGGACCTGAATGACGTTCCCAAGGATGTGCTCGCGCGGACCCGGATTCTGTACCTCAACTATCCGAACAACCCGACGGCGGCAACGGCTCCATTGTCTTACTTGGAGGACATAGTTCGCCGTTGCCGGGAACTCGACATATTGTTGGTGTACGACAACGCTTATAGCGAGCTGGCATACGACGGGTATGTTCCGCCGAGCATTTTCGAGGTCAATGGGGCGCGCGAGGTGGCGATCGAGTTCCACTCGTTGTCGAAGACGTATAACATGACCGGTTGGCGCTGCGGATGGGCGGTTGCGCGGCCGGAGGTGGCGGGAACGCTGGCCAAGGTGAAGTCTTTTATCGACACGGGCCAGTTCATGGCGGTACAGGCGGCTGGGGTCGCCGCGCTCGAGAGTTGGGCGCAGTTCGTGCCGGGCAACGTGGCAACGTTCAAGGAGCGGCGCGACGCGGCGGTCGCGGCATTTCGAGAAGCCGGGTTTGCTTGCGAGGTTCCGCGCGCGGCTATGTACTTATGGATCCCCTTGCCGGAAGGCGTTTCCAGTGCGGAATTCGGTGACCGGTTGCTGCAGAAGGAGGGTGTGATAGTTATGCCGGGGTCTGCGTTCGGGCCGGGTGGAGAGGGGTTCTTCCGCGTGTCGTTCATCGTGTCGCCCGAGCGTATGCGCGAGGCGGCGCGCCGCGCAGGCGGCGTGCTGGCATCGTTCGAGGCACGGGCGGCGTAGGGCATTATGCGACGTTGGCGGCGGCCCTCCGCGGCACTGGCGCTCTCTCTCGTCCTGCACGTCGTGCTGGGCGCGGGAATCCTCGCCCTCCTCATCATGCCGCACACAGCCGCCAATTGGCTGCATCTGACCAGGGGCGAGCCGGCTGTCGTCGAGCGCATCGGGTTCGTCGCCATGCCCAAGACGGGCGCTCAGACGAACCCTGGGAAGGCTGGTGGCGACGACCGGCCGGTATCAAAGACGAAGCCCAAGGAGCTCGTCGCGCCTCTAGAGACTCCAAACACCTTGCCGACGGCTCCCGCGAATCCCACGACGCCGGCGCAGCCCGAAGGTGGTGCTGGCAAGGTCATCGGACAGGGCGGGGCGACGGAGGGCATAGCGCCCATTTACTCGGACCCGCGCCCGTGGGTCCCGCCTGCCTCGGTGCCAACGGCACCCAAGACGGTGCCGCAGCGCTACGACTCGGCGCTCGCGGGCATGGTCAAGGCGCACAACGACAGCCTCGCGGCTCTTGGCACTGAGCGGGAGCCGGGCGACTGGACGTTCGGGAAGAACAAAGATTGGGGCATCAATCAGAAGTGGATCAAACTGGGCCCCGTCCAGCTGCCAACGGCGTTGCTCGGACTTCTGCCGCTCAACGCCACCGGGAATCCGGTGCTATCTCAGCGCGAGGCTCAGCTGAATGCGATGCACAATGATATCGCGTATCACGCTTGGCAGGGGATGAACGAGGATCAGTTCCGGCAGGCGGTGAAGGAGCTGCGCCAGCGCAAAGATCGCGAGCGGCAACTACAGCAGAATGAGAAGCCGAAGGACGACAATACCACGCCGACGCTCGCCAACAGCAGCCAGCACGACCCGGTAATCCCGCAGCCGTAATCCCACAGGCGGCTTGGTTTGAAAACACGCGGGGCCAGCTGGGTTCTTCGCAGCTGGCCCCGTCTTGCGTTGTGAGCGGACGCGAAGCGCCGCGTAATTTCTATCGGCCAGTGTCAGCCGCGCTGTCCAGCAATCAGGCGGCGTCCGCCGGATGCCCGACGCCGGCAGCCATAACCTCGCCTTCCTCCTCGTCTTCCATACGACGCCGATGCGCCGTCTCCGGATTGGCCTCCGCGTCGTAGAACGGCCTGAACACCCCGCAGATGACGCCGAGCACGGCGAAATCGTCGTGCGGCCCAACGACGATCTCCCGCTCGCCGCTACCGGCGGGTTCAAGCACGATCGACGCCCCGCGGTGCGTCAGCGTCTTCACCGTCGCATCCCCGCCGATCCGCGCCGCGACGACCTGTCCGTCACTAGCCCTCACAGACGGATTGACGAGGACGTAATCGCCATCGTGTATCCCGCGCCCTGTCATGCTGTCGCCCTTGATGCGCAAGAAGTAGACGTTGTCATTCGGCACAAACCGTCTGTCAACGGTCAAGTACCCCTGCCGATACTCGGGGACCAAGCTCGGCTCACCCGCATGGATCTTCCCGTACACGGGCACCGGTTGCGTCCGCCCAGCGGCGGCAAATCCAAGGAGTCGCACACCTCGCGATCGCGACGGATCGCGCTCGATGTAGCCTTTCTCGGCGAGCGACTGCAGGAGATCGGACACCGTCTTCGTCGATTTGATACGAAAACGTTTGCCAATCTCCCGAATGCTCGGCTGGTATGTGTTTTCGGCGAGAAAGTCGATGAGGTAGTGGTAGACTTTCCGCTCGATTGGAGTCAGGGGTTCGGCCATGCGGAGCCTCGGGAGAGAAAAGATCAGGCGCTCAAATGCGATACAGCAGTTCACTATGTTTGCGGCGCCCAATGTAAGGTTCGGCTCGGCAAGCGGTCAATAAGAGCCTTCTTTTGTTATCCACGAAATTGCTGTCTGAATTCTCGACAGCGACATGTCGCGCCCGAGCATCAGTAGTACATTAAATATGCCCGGACTGACAGTTAACCCCGTCAAAGCGACACGGAGTGGCTGGAAGAGCTTCCCGTCCTTGAGACCCATTTGCTGCGCTAGCGAGCGCAACTGATGCTCGAGAGCCTCTGCCGACCAGGCGGTGATGCCGGTCAATCTGTCGCGAATCCCGATAAGTACGGTGAGAATTTCCTCCCGGTCACGCCATTGTTTCGCCACCGCTTCGGGATCGTATTCAATGCTATCTCGCAAATAGGGAATAGCTTGGCGCACGATGTCGTCTATTGTGCGCGCGCGGACGCGCAGCAAATCGAGGAGCTGGAGGTACCACGCGTTTCTCGCGTCGAGCTCCTCCTTCGTCACCAATCCCGCCTTCACGAGCGCTGGTGTTACCAACGGGGCCAGTTCTGTAACGGGCATTCGAGACGAGATGCTGACCGTTCATCCATTCCAGCTTGGTTGGATCGAACACGGCTGGTTTTTTTTGCAGCCCATCTGGAGAGAACAACTCGATCATCTCCGCTCGCGTCATGATCTCCCGATCACCGCCCGGCGACCACCCGAGCAGCGCTAAAAAGTTGATCATCGCGTCGGCGAGAATGCCTTCGTGTTGGTAATCCCCGACCGCCGTGGCGCCGTGCCGTTTGCTCAGCTTCTTCCCGTCCATCCCGAGGATCATCGGGAGGTGCGCGAATGTGGGAAGCGGGGCGCCGAGCGCTTCATATAGAAGGATCTGCTTCGGCGTGTTCGATATATGGTCGTCGCCGCGCATCACGAGTGTGATGCCCATGGCGACGTCATCGGACACGACGGCCATGTTGTACACTGGCGTCCCATCCGAACGCAGGATCACGAAGTCATCGAGATCCTTGTTGGGGAACGCAATGCGCTCGTGCACCATGTCCACCCACGCGGTCACCCCCTCATCGGGCACGCGAAACCGAATCGCGAATGGCTCGCCGCTGTGCACGCGCCGCTCCACTTCCTCTCGCGTCAGGCGATCACAGCGCCGATCATATCGGAACGCCTCTTTCTTCGCGTCGGCCGCCTTCCGCCGCTCTTCGAGCTCGGCGGGCGTACAGAAACATCGATACGCGTGGCCGCTAACCAGCAGCCTGTCGGCGTCTCTCCGATGCCGCTCGAGATTCGCGCCTTGATACACGGGCTCCTCATCCCACGTGAGCCCGAGCCACTCCATGCCTTCGAAGATGGCCCGCGTACTCTCGTCGGTACTCCGCGCCTTGTCGGTATCCTCGATGCGCAGCAGCATGGTCCCGCCATAGCGCTTCGCATACAGCCAATTGAAGAGCGCAGTCCGCGCGCCGCCGACGTGCAAATATCCGGTCGGCGACGGCGCAAATCTGAGCCGTGGCCGGCCGGTGTCAGGTGTGCCCATGTTGTTATGAGGTGGAGGTCCTACGGAGTGGGAGGGATTCGAACCCTCGATACAGGTTTTCGCCCGTATAACGGTTTAGCAAACCGCCGCCTTCAGCCTCTCGGCCACCACTCCAACTATTTCGTCTCGTGTAACTTACACGCTCACTATCAGGGCGCTACCCCGCTGTCGAGTTGCACGGTACGAAGCATCGTCCAGAACACGGCCAGGTCGTGCGAGTCAGAGGAGACCCCGCCAACCGTCAGTGTCAGACTTCCTGGCTGGTTCGACCACTGCGCGCCGACCCACGTCGAGGAGGTGCCAGCGTGCCAGGTTACGAATGCAGGCCTCCCGCCTACGTTCAACCGGCACACCGCGTCGCCTTCGGCCGTACCACGTGTCACATCATCGTGGTAGCCATAGTTGGCGACGAAATGCCGGCCGCCATCGACCCAGCTTTCTCCACCATGAATCGAGTGGTACGCCATCGACGAATCTGGCTTGAAGGTCGGCGGCGCCCCGAACCAGGGATGCGATGCGGATTGAATGCGTTGCCATCCAGCAGTGTCCACGAGCGGCGGCGGCGAGCACGCCGGTAGCCCATGTCGCGATGCACTCGCGCATCCGGATCCGATAGCTAGCATGCAGCCGAACGCGAGTGGCGTACCCCCGTGCCAGCATCGCGCGGCGAAAGTCTGCAACGCTCGTATCGCGCGCGGACGCCTAGCGATCGCCGCGGTCCTCGCCGAGCAACTTCGCGACCGTCCCAGCCGGTAGCGAGAGCTCCTCTGGCGAGGGCCAATCCGCCAGTGGGTCACCTCGGTGAATCGCGGGGCCGGATGCCACGAGCGCCGCATAGTGGCAGCGGCTCAGGTTGTTCTTCAAGTCGCGAATGCCGGTCGAGATCATGAACAGAATGTAGCGCCGTGTGACCACCGGCCGCCGTGTCCGCATTCTGGCGCTTGCCTAAGAATGGTGGCGTCGTATATTGCCAAATGGCTATATACGCGGGGCGACGGAAACCGGCGGCGCCTGATCGCCTCAGCGCGATCTTCGGTGCGCTGTCCGATCCGACGCGGCGGGCCATTCTCGATCGCCTGCGGAAGCGACCGCATTCGGTGATGGAGCTCGCCGCACCGTTCGACATGACGCAGCCGTCGATCTCCAAGCACCTCAAAGTGCTGGAGCAGGCGAGGCTGGTCGTACGGGGCAGGGATGCGCAGCTCCGCCCGCGTGCGCTCAGGCCCGAGTCGCTTGAAGGAAGCCAACGCGTACCTCGAGCGCTTCCGCACTCTCTGGGAGGCGCGCATCGATCGGCTCCAACACTACCTCGCCAAGCTGCAATCCGACCAATGACCACATCACGCGCTGTCGTTCTCGCCCTCGGCGGGATCCTGATGCAAGCCGCGCCCGCCGGCGCGCAGCGTCCCGAACGTCACTCCGTACCTCATGGACCGCGCGGCGGAGGTCAGCCTCGCACGATCCGCGGCCCCGCGGACCATCGCTGATGCCGTGACGGTGCTCGTCCTCACGCGCACGGGATATGTCGAGGCGGTGTCCGGCACCAACGGCTTTACCTGCCTGGTGCTCCGCTCGTTCTCCGGACCCGCAACCGATGCGGGCTTCGCGAAAGATCCGGGCTTCTGGAACCCACACGTCCAGTCGCCCTACTGCGCCAATCCACCGGCCGCGCGCACCGTACTCCCGCCGATGCTCGCCAGCGTCCAATGGCTGTTGAGCGGCGCGAGCCCGGTCGCCGCGGACGAGCGCTTCCGGCAAGCGTACGCCTCGCACCAGTTCCCGAGCCCAGCGCCGGGCGCCATGGCGTACATGCTGTCGTCGCACCAGTACCTGACCGAGAACGACCCGCACTGGATGCCACACCTCATGTTCTACTTCGACCGGTCGCTGCCAGTCGCAACGTGGGCCGCTGGCGGCCCGTCGGCCGCGGTGATCGACGCCGACGCGGGGGACCCGACTGCCCCGATACTCACGTTACTCGTTCCGGTGCGGCAATGGTCAGACGGCACAAGCGCAGCGACGCGCTCGAGGTAAAATTCTCGCGCCTCCTCAATGCGCCGCGCGATCTGGTGTGGCGCATGTGGAGCGAGCTCCCGCACGTCCACGAGTGGTATGGGCCGGACGGATTCACGACCACGACCCTCGAGTTCGACTTCGTGCCGGGCGGCGTGTGGCAGCATGTCATGCACGGTCCCGACGGCACCGACTACCCAACGCGGATCGTCTTTCGCGAAATCGATCGACCGTCGCGACTGGTCTACGACAACCGCTGGGAGCTACCCGGCGTGCCGCTCGACTTTCGCGTGGTCGTCACGTTCGAAGCCAGAGGGAGCAAGACGGAGCTCTCGCTCCACATGATCTTCCCGAGCGAGGATGCGTTGCGGATCGCGGTCGAGCGCTATGGCGTGCTCGACGGAGGCACGCAGACGCTCGACCGCATGGCCCGCGTCTTGGATGAGCGCGCCGACCGCGAGGCCAGCCAGCGCTAGGGCCGTGCTCGAGAGACCAAGTGCGAGCGCGGAACCGACGCCGAGGTCAGGAGTGGCGAGGCTCGTGATGAAGTTGTCGAAGCTGAGGGCCGCCGCCAGCAGGAAGAGCGTTGCGTCGCGCGAGGTGCGGCGGCGCAGCCAGCCCAGGGCGAAAACCAGGAGCAGATAGCATCCCAGTGACGCGGGGCCCGGCACGTGAGGCACGGCCGCGGTCGGAACGAATACGTGGGCGCCGAGCCAGCTCGCGAGTCCATCGCACGTACCGAGCGCGAATGCGAAATCGCGGCGCTCGCGCCAGTTCCGTGCGACGAGGCCGAGCGGAATCGAGACGACGAGACTGTCGAGTCCCAACTGGGACGCCAATGCGATGAGAGTCACGAACGCCTCCTAGAGACCGAACACGGTGACCTGCCCGTCGCCCCCGACATAGATCTTTCCGCCGACGACCGTGGGCTCGATCATGGGTGCGCCGCCGGTGTTCCCCCACGGACCGGCGTCCTTATCCAAAAGCTTCGACCGTAGGTCGGTGGCATCGTAGGCACGGAGACCGAGGCGCCCCGCGCTCCACTCACGCACGATCGCCCAGAGTACCGCCGTCCCGGCCATCTGGCCGTTCGATGAGACGACCGGTGTGGCGCCGCTCTCGGCCGCTCCGGGGAACGAGTCCGCCGCGGTGTTCGGCATCCCACCGACGATCGAGGGCGAGAGCGCGACTCCGTTGAAATTGAACGCGCGAAGCGTCCCATCGTTGCCGCAGTAATAAATGAACGCGCCGCCCGGGCCAGAGAAGAACGCCGGACCGCCCCACGGACCGATCTGATTGTTCGGCACAGTCCCAGGGTTCAAAACCAGCGTCTGCACCGCATTCGCGTTCGCGCCGTATGTCCCCGACGCGGACGGTCCGCTGTACCCACCGAGCGCGCTCCGATCGAGCAGCATCATGTTCCCGTCCTTGCCGCAGGAGAGGAGGAGCGGACGCTGACCGGTCGGATTGTCGGGCAGGATGAGCACACCGCCCGAGCCCAAGTCAATGTCACCGCCGAACAATTGGGACTGGTCCGCTGGCGTGAACCAACTGGCGACCGTGAGGTTGGTCGTCAGCTTCAGCACGGTGTCGCCGTAATCGCGTCCCCCGGTGTTCACGGTGAAATCGCCGTTCGCCGTGTTGAGGTAGATGAATCCCTGCGGATCGCTCGCCGGTCCGATTCCCCCCTGCCAGATGCCACCCTCCTGGCCATCGGGCGTCGTGCAGAACGCCGCGACCTGCGCCAGCAACGTCTTGTCGTAACCCATGATCCATCCGTGCCACGTGTCGTTGTCGCAATGGCTGCCGAACGCGACATAGATGGTGTTGTTCACGAGGAGCAGAGCCGGACGGTTCAATTGCCACTGCGCCGAAAACTCGACGTTGCCCTTGCCATCGCTCGGCTGCGCCGACCCTGGATAAGTCGCTGTGATCTCGACCGGGCTGCCCGGGCGCTCGGCCCCGCTCGTCAAGTCGAGTGCGTGCAGGCGATACCGAAGTGTCATCGAGCTGCCAGACCCGCTGGCAGTCTTTGCCACGGCGTAGAGCGTGCGGCTCGAGCAATCGATGACCGGCGTGCTCGTGATGCCGACCAGCGGAGCCACGTTGTTACAGCCGCCAATGTCGGCGACCGGCATCGCGGACTCGCCCGGCTGGACCAGCGCGACCTGCCACAGCGGCTGACCCCCAACGTCCGCGTCGAACGCATAGATGCTGTCGTTCTCGGTGGCGACGTAGAGCACGTTGTGCGCCCCCTGACCCGCCACATTCACGTGGTGGACATAGAGCGGCTGCGCGTACACCTGGGCATCGACGGTGAGGGCGAAGAGTTGCGAGACGGACGGGACGTTGGTAACGGTCAGGGTCGTCTCGTATGGCCGCCATCCGGTGCGCGCGACGTCGAAATGCTGCGTCAGGTAATTGAGCGTTGCGTTGCTGACGACCGTGGCACCCTCGCCGTACGCCGTAATCACCGCGCACAAGCGCTGCCGCGCCCGCACCACATCGTTGACGTGCAGCATGCCCGACAGCTGGACCTCGACCAATGTCGCGCCGGCGATGGCCGAGCCTCTCCAGGCACCATTCACTTCGACGTCGACGTGGGCGCCGGGAATCACGTGGATGACCGTCACGCTCCGCATGCAATCATCGACAGGCGCCGCGATCATCGGCGGCGCAATTCTCGGCACCCGCCGGACCAACACATGGTTGGACTGAATCGGCGTCCCGCCACACGCGACTTCGGTGGCGAAGACGTGATCGCCCAGGATGAGCTGCGGCGAGACCGGGATGTCGGCAAACGTGCCGGAGACGACCTGCCATCCGATCTCGCCGCCGAGCAACTGCGAGTGCACCGCGACCGCCGACCCCGGCGTCACGTTCGTCACGCGCACGACCGCGCCACACGCGTACAACGGTCCGGGGACATGCGGATTCGGAATGCTCGCTGGACGGGGATTGACGGTCACGCCCGGCGACGCCGCGCTCCAGAATGAACAGAGTTGCTGCTCCGCCGTCACGACTGCATTCGCCGCGAGCGGCGGAACGATGATCTCGGCTGTCGCATTGCCAGCGCCGCCTTCGGCGATCACGGCACCGTTTGCGAGTACGCGAAGGTCGCACCCGGGTGTGAGACCCGAGATCGGCACGATCGTGGTTCCCGCGCAGAGCGGGCCCACCACGGTCGGTACAGGCACGGGCCGCGCCGGACCGACCTTCGCATGCGTCTTCGGGCTGTGACTGCCGCACGGTGGGAACGCCTGCTCGGCGGTCACCGTCTCGTTCAGCACCAGCGGAGCGACAGTGAAATACTCGGCCGTGTAGTCGAAGCAGCCGCCGGCTGGCGGGCCCGCGGTGCGCGTTAGGGTCACGACCGCGCCGTCGAGGACGTTGCTGACCGTGACGCTCCGCTCACACTCCTTGAGCGGGGTGTCGATGGTCGGCGTGGGGAGCGCCTGCTCCCTCGGCCACGGCGACGGCGTCGGCCCCGGCGTCATCGTCCCCACTATTCCGCACGCGGTCTGCTGTGCGCTCACCGTCTTGCTGGACGACAGCGGCACCGACAGCCCGAGCCTGACCGTGCCATCGATCGAGCTGCCGGTCGCGGCGGGCGCGCCACCGACCCAAACGTTGACGGTCGCGCCCGGCACCATGCCGTCGAGGTGCAGACACTGGCCGCAGTTCCAGAGCTGACTCGAAAACCCCACCGTGCCCACCACGGGAGGCTTCTTCTGCACGATGACGCCATCCGCGGGCGGCGTCGCCGGGCTCGTACTGCCGCCGAACGTCTGCTTGGCGGTCACGACATGGCCCGCAATCAGCGGCGCGGTCAACGGAAAGACTTCGTCGCTCCACGTCGCGACGCCGCCGCCGACGTGCACGCCGTTCGCGAAAATCGCGACCGTCGCGCCAATGAGTTGGTTCTGGACGCGCGCCTGCGTGCTGCACTCCGACAGCGGCGCGACAACGAGCGGTGGCGTAAGGGGAGGCATAGCGGTTCCTCGTCGCTCCCACGTTAAGCGCCACGTTCGCGACCGCTAGGGCTGATTCAGGACAGATTGGGGCACAATCCTGTCAACGGACTCGTCTTTTATGGCATCCCAGCCGGCGGGACGCCGGAGGACGACGTCCCGCCGGCCAAGCTTTGCGTCGATCAGAAGAGACCGAGGCTGACCGCGAGGCGGAGCGTATAACCCGTATTATGCACAGGTAACGGCATCGCGTACTTCCCGATGACCGTGTAGTCCGGCATGAGGGCGCAGTTGCCTGATGTGCAGACAATCGGCCCGCCGCTCAGGTCGAGTCTCGCGCGACCGCCCGGCAGCGCGAACGACACGAGCGGACCGGCGAAGATCATCGTCGTACGGCCTTCCGACGCGAGCGACTCGACGCCGAGACTCACGCCGGGCGCGACCTTCGCGGTCGAGCCGAGGGAGCCGAAGTATTGCGTCCGGTATGGCGCTGTCGTCTCGGGACCCGAGAACACCTGGACGGCATCGGCATTAACGGCGACTGACCACGTATCGGTCGTTCGACTGATGCTCAAGCGGCCGAGCGCCATGTCACTGCCGTCATAGTGCCGGCGCACGCCTGCGCTCAAGGACAAATGCCATCCGGCGAACCGGAGGACATCGACCATCGTCTCGAGCTGGCCCGCTCCCTCGAATGAACCGAAGCGCTCGTAAGCCACATCGGTTGTCGCCATGACGACGACGCGGGACCGATGGGCACGTCCACCTCACCGGACTGCTCGGCACCGAGGGCATTCCCATAGCCCGAGCTGTACTGAAGGATGGCTTGCACCTTCGTAGTGCTCGGGAACGACTCCGTGAAATTGAACGGTTGCCCTTGTGCCCCGGCCACACTGCTAACCACCACGAGCGCGAACACGATGTGCTTCATGGTTGCCTCCGAGACCCTGGTTGAGGTAAGCGATGAGTACACCGCCACCGATCACAGAGTTCGGGCAGGCCGTTTCCGGACGTCCCGTACGATCAATCGCTACAGAGAGTGCAGATGCGCTGCCGCGTGAGAAGCAAGGACGTCCACGTCCACGTGCTCGAAGCATCGGGGCCTCGCGCACGTTTTGAACAGCTTGCCCACGCAGGTGATGTTGCGGCAGGGACTGACCGCTTGGTAGCAGAAGGACGGCGCGTCCTGGTTGGCGGGCAGGTATCCCGAGCGGGAGGAATCGTAACCGGACATCCGGGGCGGCGTGGCGCCGAAGAAGGACAGCACCGCCGTCCGGTTGCGGAACTGGTGACGGTCGGAGCGCGCGTAGCGCCGTGCCGCGGCGAGATGCAACGGCCCGGTGTCGCCGCTGACGAAGACGTCGGCCAAGTCGATGAGGGCGGAGTAGGCGTCCAGCGATATGCTCTGGGGCACGATGCGGACACTCCCTTGCATCGCCGTAGGGAGGGCTGCGAGCAGGCGCTCCCCGATGCCCGCGGCCGAGTGACCGGCGCCCAGCAGAATGGTGGTCGCCGTCGGAGCTCGGGCGATGATCTCCCGCAGCAGTTCGACTTGCGCGTCAAAGGGCATCATCGTGAAGCGGGACGCCGTGTCGGGATTGTACATCACGACGGGCGCGGTGGGCGAGAGGCCCACCGATGTCGCGAAGCGCGCCGCCCCCTCGATGGCGGCATCCGAGTAATGCGTGCGGAGACCCGGGAATCGCCAGTCGCGGACCGGCCGTGCCACGGTCTCGAGCACGTCGCGGACGAAACGATATGCCTCATAGCTGAAGTGATTGATCGTGCTCGCATCGTTGTCGTTGCGCAGAATCGTGGCGCCGTGCGCCGCGAAGTCCACGAACGGCTGGCGCGGGCCCGCGACGTCCTCCCGAGCGACGAAGGCGCTGCAGTTCACGCACAGGTCGTACCGCCCCGCCTGGACGATGTCGCGGAGCGCCGCGAAATCCGCCGCGGTGGGGAGCTCCGCGCTTTCGAAGATCGGCAGCACGCGCGCCGCGTCCGGCAGTCCTTCGACGAGGGGACCCACCGCCGCGTTGACGGCGAAATCGATTTCGGCATCGGGAAAGAAGTCCCGCAGGGCGGTCAACGCCGGCTGGGCGATCAACGCGTCGCCGATATGGACGTCCGCGATCACCAGGAAGCGTCGGAACCCCCGCATGCGTCGGGCGATGCTCCGGCTGCGCCACGCGCCGAGGGCGACCACCGGGCGACTGCCCGCCACCGAGCGGACGGTGGTGTCGAGCAGACGCGCGCCGAGGTGCGGGAACGCGTCAGTGAGCCAACTCGAGGCGCCGAAGAAGACCTCTTGCGTCCGGGTGTTCATCACCGGCTCCCATCCACCCCGGCGGCAGGGCGCCTAGCGATCGTCGCGGTCCTCGTCGAGATCGCGAATGCCGGTCGAGATCATGCAGAACTTTAGATCCTTGCGGGGCTCGCCGTCGAGGCCCAGCGCTCACTTCCACGTGCGAAATCGCCACAACCACAGGTGCAGACGAACAGCAGCACGAGGCGCGCGACGTGGCGCACCGTCCAGTATCTCCGGTTGTTGGACATGCCATGCTCGACCAACGTCAGGGGCCACGCCGCCACGAACGCCGCGATGGCCGCAAAGATGAACTCCTTGAGCCCCAGGTACACGCCCGCGTAGACCGCGATCGTCGCCAGCAAACCGCCAATCGCGAGAAACGGATTGTTGCGCACCCCGCGACCAACCACTCAGTTGATCTGCGGGATAACGGGGGCCACGGGCTTCCAAGTATCCGCGTTGGGCTGAGGGCTCCAGTCGGCCTCCTGGCGCGCCCGCTCGGCATCATTCCAGGCGCGGACGCCCCGGCCCGCCTGCCAGGCATTCATGTCGCCGCCCCTCGCGCAAAACCGTCATGACTTGACGCGACAAAGATGATTGTATACAAATATGCATACAAAATGACCACCCGACTCGGCACCTTCATCCTCGGCCTGGGCTCCGTCGCGGCCGGCGTCCTGGATCTCATCTGGGGCGAATTCGAGCCCTCACATGAGCCGATCCAGGCATGGGGCGATCACATTCCCGGCCAGACCATCCTGGCGTACCTCACGGCCGCCTGCCTGATCGTCGGAGGTACGGCGCTTCTCTGGCGCCGGACAGAGCGGGCAGGCGCGGTGGTGCTCGCCATTGTCTACGGCGCGTTCACGGCGTTCTGGCTACCACGACTGATCACCGCGCCCTCCATACTCGGCTATCACCCGAACGTGTACATTGGCGTGCTCGCCGGGCTGTGTTCGCAGCTTATCGTAGCCGCGGCGCTCGTGGGAATGCCGCGCGTCAATCGCTGGATCTTCGGCCTCGGCGCGATCGCCTTCGGCTTGGCGCACGTGACGAATATTCAAGACAACGCCTCGCTGGTCCCCACGTGGATGCCTTTGGGCGGCGACTTCTGGGTGCTGCTCACCGGCATCGCCTTCGTGCTCGCGGGCATCGCCATACTCACGCGCGTCAAAGACGTGCTCGCGAGCCAGCTCCTGGCGATCATGTTCCTGGTCTTCAGCGTGATCGCCCTGGCGCCGCTGCCCATCGCGCACCCACATGACCACGTCGCATGGGGCGCCAATGCGTACAACCTTGCCGCCGTTGGCGCGACGTGGATCTTCAGTCGCCAGCTAACGCTCGCGCCTCGGCGTACTGAGGCAGCTCGATCCGAATCCGCGCGCCGCCGTCTGGCAGGTTCGCGGCCGTAACCGCGCCGCCCAGAGTGGAGACCGTCTGTCGGACGATCCAGAGCCCGAGGCCCGTGCCCTTGCCGGCGGGCTTCGTGGTGACGAAGCGATCAAAGGCGCGCGTGGAGAGGTCACCCGGGAACCCTGGGCCCGTGTCCTCGACATCGATGACCAGGCCAGCGCGAACGCGGATCCGAATGAGCCTCGGACCAGTCTGGCTCTCCATCGCGTGGATCGCGTTGACCAGCAGGTTCACCAAGGCGCGCTCGAGACGAACCGCCGAGCCAGGGAGTGTCTCGGCGTTGGCGACGTTGTCGACCGTGATCTCGACGGGGATGCGGTGCGCATTCAAGAGCGGACGCACCGCGGCGACGGCTTCGTCGATCCGCTCGCCGATCGAGAGGGGGCGGGCGTCGTCGTCCTTGCTCGCCGTGCGGGCGAACGTCAACAAATCGGACAGAAACGATTGCGCGCGACGGGCCTCGTCGCGGATGAGACGCAGATCCTCGTGCGGTCCATCGCCGAGCGGCATCTGCAACATCATCTCGGACTGGAGGCCGATCGACGTCAGCGGGTTGCGCACGTCGTGCACGGTCGCGGCGGCCAGCGTCCCGATCGCCGCGAGCGTCTCGGCCTCCCGCAACCGCTCGACCATCGCCCGCTCCTCGGCGTCGCGACGCACCTGCGCGGCAAGGGCGCGGTGCAGCGTCCGCTCACTCCACGCCGTCGCGTAGGTCGCGATCGCGCCGACCGTGCCCAAGAGCGCGACCTTGGCGCCCTCGTCGAGCCACGAGGCCTGATCGGTGCGAGTCAGCGCGAGCGGACCGGCGACGAGTTGCACACGCCCCGAGAGAATGACCGTGAGCGCGACCGTGGCGGAGGCAATGACCGCGGCGATCGTAACGGCGCCGGCGTGACGCGCGGAGCCGCTGAACGGGCTCGCGGCGAGAACGGCGAAGTACGCGAGAAATATCGGTGCGTGCAGCGCGAGACCCGGGGCGCCGGCGAGGCCGTAGCCGATCTCGAGTGCGGTGATCGCTCCGAGGTCCGTCGCCGCGTTGACCGTCGCCAGCCAGGCGGGTGCGCGATGCCGGCGGTGATAGCGCCAGTGTTGAAAGACCGTCCACGCGAGCATTGGAACGAACACGCTCGCGTTGACACGGACCAGGGATGGCGTCAGCGCCGGGGCATAAAGGAGCGCGGTGACCCCGAGGACGAGCAGGACCAGGACTCGGGCGCGATTGAGGCGATCCTCAGCCCGCGCGTGCTCGGCCGCGAGCAGCGCCTCGACCGTGTCGGCCGTCGCGCTCTCGTCTCGTTTCCATTTCCACTCGACTGATCGAGGCTCCCCGCGCACGTTGGTCGACGCGCCACGGAGCGTTCAGTCACCCGTCACGGGAACGGCCGCAGGGGACTCTGTCCAAGGCAAACGAGCGAACAGCCGGCCGAGCCAGCCTTGGAAGTCGTCGAGGTACGTGTAGAACACGGGCGTGACGTACAGCGTGACGACCTGAGAGAACGCGAGGCCGCCGACCACGACGATCCCGAGCGGGCGGCGCGAGGCGGCGCTCGAACCGACACCGATCGCGATCGGCAGCGTGCTGGCCAGCGCCGCGAAGGTCGTCATCATGATCGGACGGAATCGAACCGAGCAGGCTTTCAAGATCGATTGCTCCGGCGTCAGGTGCTCGTTGCGCTCGGCCTCGACCGCGAAGTCGATCATCATGATCGCGTTCTTCTTGACGAGTCCGATCAGCATGATGAGCCCCACGTAGCCGTACACATCGAGCTCGACGCCGGTGATCCACAGCGCGAACAGCGCGCCGCACGTCGCGAAGGGCAGTGCCGTGAGGATCGTGATCGGGTGGATGAAGCTCTCGTACAGAATGCCCAGAATGATGTAGATCACGAACACCGTGATCAGCAGGAGCACGGGAAGGTTTTGCACAGAGGCCTGAAACGCCTGAGCCTGACCCGAGAATCCCGTCGTGATGTCGGGCGGCACGGTCCCGTGCGCGACACGGTCGACGGCCGCCGTCGCCGCCCCGAGATCACCGTTCGGCGGGATGTTGAATGAAATCGTCACCGACGGCAACTGCCCCGAGTGATTGATCGCCGCCGGTCCAAATGTCGGCTCGAGCTCCGCCACATCCGCCAGTGGGACGACCTCGCCGTGCGACCCGTTGATGTACAGCTTGTTCAAGTCGAGCGGAGACGATTGGTCTTGCGGCAGCACCTCGAGCACGACCCAATACTCGTTCACCGCCGTGTAAATCGTCGACACTTGCTCGGCGTTGTACGCCTCGGCGAGCGCATTCTCGATCGCCGCTGGCGTGAGACCAAACGGCGCGGCCTTGGCGCGGTCGATGTGAACCGTGACCTCGGGATTGCGATTGAGCAGATCGCTCGTGACGTCCGTCAGCAGCGGGACCTTCTGAAGCGTGTCCAACAGCCGGAGCGAGTTGCTGTAGAGCAATGCAATGTCGGGACCCTGCAGCGTGTACTGATACAGCGCCTTTGAGTTGCGCCCGCCGATACGAATCGAGGGCGGGTTCTGGAGAAAGAGCTCCATGCCCGGAATGCCGGACGCGCGACGCGTGATCTCGTCGACACACACGTCCGCCGACGGACGCTCGGTCGGCGGCTTGAGCGTGAGCCAGAGGTTCCCCTGGTTCGTCGCGCCCGCGGTCCCGCCGCCACCCAACGCCGACGTGAACGACGCGATGCACGTGTCCTTCGTGAGGATGGTCGCCAGACGACGTTGCAGGCGCGACATCTCGTCGAACGACGTGCCCTGCGCGGCCTCGGTCGTCGCGTCCAACTCTCCGCTGTCCTCGGGTGGGAAGAGACCCTTGGACACGCGGTGGTACAGCACCGCGGTCACGCCCAGCACCGCCAACGAGAATACGATCGTCAACGGCCGGTGGCGCATCACCACGCCCAGACTGCGCTCATAGGCGCCAAGCGCGGCATTGAAGACCCGCTCGCTGGCGAGGAACAGCCGTCCGTGCGTGACCTCGGGTTGCGGTCTGAGAAACCGGCTGCAGAGCATCGGGGTGAGCGTCAGCGATACGAACCCCGACACGAGAATCGCGAACGTGATCGTGAGCGCGAACTCGCTGAACAGTCGCCCAATGACCCCACCCATGAACACGATGGGAATAAAGACCGCCGCCAGCGACAACGTCATCGACAGAATCGTGAACCCGACCTCGGCGGAGCCGTGGAACGCCGCCTGCATCGGCTGCTCGCCGGCTTCGATATGCCGCACAATGTTTTCCAACATGACGATCGCGTCGTCGACGACGAACCCGACCGCCAGCGTCAGCGCCATCAACGACAGGTTGTCGAGGCTGAAGTTCAGCAAATACATCACCGAGAACGTGCCGACGATGGCCATCGGGAGCGCAAGACTCGGGATGACCGTGGCGACGAGACTTCGCAAGAACAGGAAGATCACGAGCACGACGAGCATCAGCGCCAGCAAGAGCGAGAACTTCACGTCGTGCACCGCGCCCTGGATCGACACCGAACGGTCGTAGTCCAGATTCACCTTGACCGATCGCGGGAGTCCCACCTCGATCTCGGCCATCTTGGCTTTGACGGCGTTGATCACGTCGACGGTGTTCGTGCCGGGCTGCCGCCGGATGGAGAGGAAAATCGTCCGCTCCATATCGTGGCCATTGTAGAACCAGGCGGCCGCCTTGTTGTTCTGCACATCGTCGAGGACCGTCGCCACGTCCATGAGTCGAACCGGTGCGCCATCCTTGTAGGTCACGATGAGCCGCCGGAACTGGGCGGCGTTGTAGAGCTGTCCGGTGGCGTAGAGGGTGGTGGTTTGGCTCGGGCCGTACAGGACGCCCGTCGGGATGAAGACGTTTTCGTTCGAGATCGCCTTGGCGACGGTGTTGGGGCTGATGTTGCGCGCGGCGAGCTTGGCGGGGTCGAGTTGGACGCGTACCGCGTATTTCTGCGATCCATACACGATGACCTGGGACACGCCACTGACCATCGAGATGGTCTGCGCGATCGTCGTCTCGCCGTACTCGTCGAGCGTTTGGAGCGGCAGCACCGCCAATGTCAGCGAGTAGAACAAGATCGACTGTCCGGCCGGATTCTGCTTGTAGTACGCCGGCGGGATGATGTTCGGCGGCAGGTTCGGCAGCGCGGCCGAAATGGCCGAGTTTACGTCCTGGGCGGCAGCGTTGATGTTGCGGTCGAGCGAGAACTGGACCGTGATGCCCGTCGTGCCCAGCGCGCTCGTCGACGTGATGTTGTCAATGCCGGCGATCCCCGAGAATTGCTTTTCCAGGGGCGTGGCAACGGTGGCCGCCATGGTCTCGGGGCTGGCACCCGGCAGAGATGCGCGGACGAAAATCGTCGGGAAGTCGACCGGCGGCAGGTCGCTCACGGGCAACTGCCGGTAGGCGATCACCCCAAAGATCACGATGCCGATCATGATCAGGGTGGTCATGACCGGGCGCTTGATGAACAGCGCGGTCATTCCCGCCGCGCGGGATGTATGCGCTACTTCGTCGGTCACAATGAGAGCTTACGCGCCAGATCGTGGTTTCGTTTACGACGTGATCCGTTGACGCCGCCTGAACGCAACGAAGGCGACGCAGGCTGTCCAGGTCGGCGCGGCGTCGAGGCCAGGGACCAGCTCGATCGCGAATGTCGGCAGCAGCGCCCAGTGGAATCCGAGTAATCGGTTGATCAGCAGGGCTGCTACTACATCTATCGCAGTGTCGAGTGCCTCCAGCGGTATCTCGCCGCCGATGGTGGCGAGGCCGACGGAGAAGAACGAGAGATTGACGGGAAGTTGAAGAATGTCGGCCAGAATGCCGACGGCGAACGCGAGTTTGACCTGCCGGGGTGTCACGGTCCGCATGCCGTAATTTACCGCGCGCGGTCGATAAACGAGCGTGTCGCCTCGAGGACGGCGTCTGATTTCTCGGGCGCCACCATGCGGGCGAGCAGCACGCCGCCGAGCATGGTCGCGACAATGGCCGTCGCATTCTCCTCGGTGGCTTCGCCTTCCGGCAAGAGCCGCCGTACCCACTCGATCCGCTGGGCGACGCGCGTGGCAACGCCGTCTCGTATGCGATCGCTGCCCCGAACGAGCTCAGAGCCGAGGGCGGCGAGCGGGCACCCGAATTCGGGATGGGCGGCGTGTGCCGCACTCAAGTACCTGTCGAGCACCGCGTCCATGCGCTGATCGTTTGGAACTCGAGTATCGGACAGGCGCTCGATCGTTTGACGGCTCGCGCGGCCGAGCGCGGCGTCCACCAGCTCGTCTTTCGACTCGAAGTGAGCGTAGAACCCGCCGTGAGTGAGCCCGGCCTCGGCCATGATCTCAGCGATGCTCACTCCGTCGAGCCCCTTCGCGCGGAGCGCGGTGGCGGCCGACTCGACGATACGGTCACGGGTCTGACGCTTGTGCTCTTCCGGCCAAGCCACGGGAACTCCTTTTGTGAAATATGATACCTATCATATATTAACTGCCACGGAGGTTTTATGCTCGATGCGATTGACACCATTCTCATTTTCGCCTCGGCCGCCGTCATCCTGGTCGCCATGACGAGACGCCTGCTCGTTGCGGGCATCGCGGGTGCCTGGTTCGGCCTCGCCATCGTTGCCTCGGCCTCGGGCGCGTTCGATGGCCAGAGGACAGGTCCGCTCGCGCTCTTGTTCTTCTTCGGTCTCCCCCTGATCCTCGCGGCGCTCGTATGGCAGCGGCCCGCGATTCGAGCGGCGTGGCTCGCGATTCCAATGCCGTTGCTCATTGGGCTCAACGTGATTCGCTCGATCGGCTTCATGTTTCTCTTGCTCGCGGCCGACGGGCGGCTCTCTGGCCCGTTCCCGTATAGCGCGGGTGTGGGCGACATCATCACTGGTGTCTTCGCGCTCCCCGTCGCGTTCGCCGTCGCACGCGGGACGGCGTCGAGAGCTCGCGTCACGGCGTGGAATGCGTTCGGAATGCTCGACCTCGTTGCCGCCGTCTCACTCGGCGTCGTGACGCGGCCCGGTTCTGCCGTGCAATTGCTCCACGTCGGTGTCGGCAGTACCGGCATAACGCAACTGCCCTGGTCACTCATCCCGACCGCGCTCGTGCCGTTCTTCATCGTGACGCACGCGATCATCTTCGCCCAGCTCCGCGCGCTGGCTCCGCGGCGCGTGCCCACCGCCGCGGCAGTGCGCGCCTAGCACTCCGGCCTTGCGGGCGGCGAGCCCGGTGGTTTTCTTTGGCCTAAACGGTTTATGCCAAAGCCAAAGAACCGACCACCGGAGCTCGTGCAGGGCACGCTCGACATGCTCGTGCTCAAAGCGCTCACGCGCGAGAGCCTGCACGGCTACGCGGTCGCCGAATGGATTCGCGCGACGTCGCGCGACGTGCTCCGCGTGCAGGAGGGAGCGCTCTATCCCGCGCTGCATCGGCTCGAGCTCGCGGGGATGCTCACGTCAGAGTGGGCGGTGAGCGACAAAGGACGTCGCGCCAAGTACTACTCGCTCACCGCCGCGGGGCGGAAGCATCTCGCTGCCGAAGCGCAGTCGTGGCACCAGCTGTCCGGGGCCATCGCGCTCGTGATGCGGACGGCGTAATGCTGACCCAACTGACCCAGCGACTCCGTGCGCTCTTCCGTCGGCGGCGCCTCGATCGGGATCTCGAAGACGAGCTCGCGTTTCATCTCGACATGCGCGCCGGACAAATCGAACAGACGGGCGTGCCGCACGCCGAGGCTGCGCAAGCGGCCCGGCGTCAATTCGGGAACGTATCTGGGATTCGGGAGCACATGAGAGACCTCTGGAGCTTTCCGTCGGCCGAGGCACTCTGGCGCGACATTCGCTACGGCGCACGGGTGCTCGCCCGCGCGCCGACATTTACGATTGTCGCCGTACTGACGATCGCACTCGGCGTTGGCGCGAATACCGCGGTATTCAGCGTCGCCGATGCCGTGCTGTTGCGGCCGCTGCCGTTCACGCACGCCGACCGTCTCGTGCGCTTGTACTCGATCGTCGGCGGCAGTCCGATCGGCCCGTCGATTGGCGATGCGCACGACTTCGCGACCGAGTCGCACACGCTCCAGTCGCTCGTGGTCTACGACGTTCTGGCGCAAAAACGTCAGCGGGAACGCACCGGGCGAGCGGCCAGAGCAACTGCGCGTCGGTCTCGTGCCCGGCGAGTTCTTCACGGCCCTCGGCGTGACACCCCGCCTGGGCCGCGTCTTCACCCCGGAGGAAGTGCGCCCGGGGAACGACAAGGTCGTCGTGCTCACCGAGCGCTATTGGCGATCGCATTTCGGCGCCTCGCCGTCGGTCCTCAGCCAGACCGTTCGCATCAACGACGAGCCGTACACGGTGATCGGAGTCATGCCCAACGTCATCCCCGACTGGCTCGACGGCGCGGAGTTCGGTCCCACCCTGATGTGGACGCCTTACGTTCTGTCTCCCGAAGATTTCGACGCCATGCACCATAGCGACCGCGGGAATGGCACGATCGGCGTGTTGAGACCCGGTATGACGGCGGCCATGGCGACCGCGGAAATGCAACGCATCGCTGGCGAGTTGGCCGAGCGATATCCCGTGAATCGTGGGGTCTCGGCGCGCGTCGTACCGCTGGCCGACACGCGCGCGGGCAGCTTGCGTCCAACCCTGGTGCTCTTGCTCGCGTCGGTGGCGATGATTTTGGCCATCGCATGCACGAACGTGGCCGGCCTCGTGATGGCGCGGCACACGGCCCGGCATCACGAGATAGTCATTCGCGCGTCGCTCGGCGCCGGGCGATGGAGCCTCGTCCGGCAGCTCGTGTCCGAGTATCTCATGTTGACGCTGCTGGGCGGAGCGATTGGGCTCGTAGCGGCGTGGCTAGGTGGCATCGCCGTGGTCAGGCTGCATCCCGCGAATCTGCCGCAACTCGCCGAGGTCCGCATCGATGCGCGAGTGCTGTTGTACACGCTCGCCCTGTCGGTGGGCACCGGCGTCATATTCGGCATCATCCCGGCGTTGCCCGCGACTCGTGGGAACCTCGGCACCGCGATCCGAGAGGGTGGGCGCTCAGGCACGGGGGGCAAACGGCGTCAGGCCGAGCAACAGGCGCTCGTCGTCGCGCAGATCGCGTGCTGCGTCATCCTGGTGCTCTGGACAAGCCTACTCGTGAAGAGCCTACTGCGACTCGAGCATCAAGACAGCGGATTTCAGACCGAGCGGTTGTTGACGGCGCACGTGACGTTGCCGCCGGTGCGATATCCAGATCGCCCCGACGCGGGTCCGATCGAGCGGTTCAACCATCAGTTCGCCGAGCGCCTGCGGGCGATCCCCGGTGTGCGAGACGCGACCGTGACGACGTTCTTCCCGCCCGTCAATCAGTATTCTCGATCATTTACGCTGGACGGTCAGGCTGCGTCACGCCTCGACGACATGCCTCGGGCCAGCTTCGGCGTGGTCGACGACCAGTATCGCACCACGCTCGGCATACCCATGATCGAAGGGCGCGATTTCGCCGGATCGGATCTCGCGACGAACCCGCCGGTTATTCTGATCAACCAAGCGCTCGCCAGAAAGTACTTCGCCGATCGCGATCCGATCGGCCAGCGTCTCGTGCTGCGTCAGCTCTCGCAGGGGCGTCCAGACACGATATCGACAACCGCTGCGATCGTCGGCGTCATCGGCAACACGAAGAATCACGGGTTGGCGGTCGAGCCCGAGCCGGAGATCATTGGCCTGGCGCGCCAGATGCCCGACATGAACGCCGGGTTCAAATACATCGTCGTACGCACAACGTCCGACCCATCGCTCGCCATCGAATCCGTTCGTGATGCGCTACGGTCGATCGACCCGGAGCTGCCGCTGTCCCAGGTGGCCACGATCGACGCGGTGATGGCGGAGCAGACGACGGATCGGAGACTCAGTACGACGTTGCTCGGCCTGTTCACCGTCGGCGGCGTCCTGCTCGCCATCATCGGCATCTACGGCGTCATCTCATACTTCGTCGCCCAGCGCACGAAGGAGATCGGGCTCCGCGTCACTCTTGGCGCCAAGCGCGCGGATATCCTGTGGCTCGTGCTCGGCACCGGGCTTCGCCTCGCGGTGATCGGCATCGCGATCGGTCTCGTGGGTGGGTTTGCGCTGGAACGGGTGCTGTCCAAGTTCCTCTTCCTGGTGACGGCGACCGACCCGACGATCGTGATTGGGGTTCCGATTGTGATCGCCGGCATCGCGATCCTCGCGTGCTACCTTCCGGCGAGACGCGCCACCAACCTCGACCCGGTGCTCGCGCTGCGCGAGTCCTAACGCCAACGCGTCACGGAAGCAACGAATTGGCGCGGCAAGCCGACCCGGATAGGTCGAGTGGATGAGCCAGACGGTGAATACGGGTCGAAAGTCCTCGACTTCGACGATCCGCACCGCATCCCCGAACGCGCTGCGATCGAGCATTCGAGGGAGCACCATTCCAACGCCATGTCCGCGCGCGATGAGCGACAGTTGCAGTTCGGCGCCGCCGACTTCGATGCCTGGCACGAGCGCGCGCCCGGTGGCGGCGAATGCGTCACGCAGCACGCGCCGGAACGAACAGCCATCGTGATCGAGCACCCATGGGAGCTGCGCCAAATTCTCGAAGCGCACTCGCCCAGGGAGCGCGAGATCCTTGCTAGCGACGATCGCCGCGGGATCAGTGGTGAGCGCCTCGCCCCCGCGCCCCGCGAGAGGCTGGCGTCCGTCGAGCGTGAGCACGGCCGCGGCGTCGAGCGTGCCGCCGCGCACCGACTGAATCAGCGCTTCGGACCATCCGGTCAACGCTCTCAAGTGCAACTGAGGGTAGGTCGCTCGCACGCGATCGACCGGTTCGGCCAGCGCGAGATCGCCGAGTGCGGCGGTGACGCCGACGCGAAGATCGCCCTGAGGCTCGCCGTCGGGTTCGAGGGCAAGAGTCATGTCGCGCACGGCTTGCACGACGCGGCGTGCCTGATCGTAGGCAGCCCGGCCGGCGGTGGTCAGCCGCGGCGGCTTCGACCGGCGGTCGAGCAGGGGAGAGCCGAGCGACTGCTCGAGGGACTGGACCCGACGCGTCACGCCCGGTTGCGTGAGGTGCAGCCGGAGCGCCGCGCCGCCGATTGAGCCGGTCTCGACGACCGCGATGAATGCTTCGAGATCAGGTATGTTCATGCGCGCAAAGCATGATTATCGTGACAATAATTGATTTGTAGTATAATGCTACGCCCAGTAGCCTTCGTCCATGAGGTCTAAAGTCATCCTCGTGACGATGGCGACCGTGACCGCCCTCGTCACGCTCGATGCGACGATCGTCGCGGTGGCATTGCCGTCGATTGCCCGTGGGCTCCACGCCTCGTTCGCCGACGTTGAGTGGGTGATCGGCAGCTACGTGCTGGCCTTCGCGTCGCTCATGACGCCCTTCGGCGCACTCGGCGACCATCGGGGCCGAAAGGGCGCGGTGCTCGCCGGTGTGTCCCTCTTCGCCATCGCGTCGCTCCTCTGTGGCGTGGCGCAGAATGCATCGCTCCTCATCAGCGCACGCGTACTCCAAGGCATCGGCGCGGCGTTCTTGCCGCCCGCGGCGCTCGGCATCATCGGGCACACGTTCCAGGGCGAGGAACGGAACCGCGCGTTCGGCGTGTGGGGCTCGGTCATCGGCCTCGCCGTCGTCGCCGGCCCGGTGATCGGTGGCATCGTCACGTCGCTCATGGGCTGGCGTTGGACGTTCTTGATCAACCTGCCACTCTGCGTGGTGCTGTGCGTCGCGATCGTGCGATGGGTGCCCGACTCGCGCAACCCGCACGCGCGGCGCTACGACATCGGAGGGAGTGTCACATTTTGTGGCGCGCTCTTCTTTCTCACCTGGGCGCTGATCGATCCGCACGATATGGCCGCGCGCATCGCCGGATCGCTGGTCATGCTCATCGCGTTCGTCGCGATCGAGCGCCGACAGCGCGAGCCGATGCTCGACTTAGGTCTGTTCCGCCGGTCAGACTTCCTCGGCGCGGTCGCCGCGATGGCCGGATACTCGGCGAGCGCGCAGGTGCTGGTCTATTTCTTTCCGCTCTTTCTCCAGAATGGCATCGGATACTCGCCGCTGACGTCCGGCATCGCCATGCTACCGTACGCCATTCCACTCTTCCTCATGCCGCGCGTGGCCGCGCGACTGACCATCCAGCGCGGGAATCGCATGGTCCTGGCGTCGGGCCTGGCGATCGTGGCGGTCGGTGATCTCCTCATGGCGCTCGCTGCGCCGCGGCTCAGCTATCCGCTCTTCGCGGGCGCGATGTTCGTCTCGGGGCTAGGCGCCGGTCTCCTGAATGGGGAGACCGCGCAGACCCTGCAGGCCACGATCCCCACGGCGCAAGGCGGAATGGCCGGGGGATTGAGCGCGACGGTTCGCTTCGCCTCGATCCTCCTGGCGGTGGCGATCCTCGGCGTCTTTTACTCGCACAAGGGCATTCCGTGGGTGATGGCGGCGGCCAGCATCGTCGCCGTTTTGTCCGCGACGTTCGTTTGGCGGTTGCTGCCGGTTCGCGAGATCTCCGACCGAGCCCAGCTCGAACCCCTCGCCGTGGACTGACGCGGTCGTAGATTTGGCCCGCTATGAGTGGAGATTTCGCCGGGCGGGTCGCGATTATCACGGGAGCGGCGCGTGGTCTCGGGAGAGCCGTCGCCGTGCGCCTCATCGAGCGTGGCGCTCGCGTGGCGGTCAATGTGCGGGACGCCGAGCGCGCCGAGGCGGTGGCGAGAGACCTGGGTCCACAGGCGCTTGGCGTTCCGGGTGACATCGCTGCACCCGGTATACCAGACGCCATCGCCCGTCAGACGCTGGACCACTTCGGCCGGATCGATATTCTCGTCAACAACGCGGCGTTGGCCACGTCCACGCGTTTCGGCGACCTGTCCGCCGATGAGTGGCGATTGGCGCTCGAGGTCAACGTGACCGCGCCTTTTCTGCTCACAAAGGCCGTGTTGCCCGCCATGAAGGCGCAGCAGTACGGCCGCATTGTGAATATCTCGTCGACCGCGGGAAAGACGGTGAGCACACTCGGGGGAGCGCACTATACCACGTCGAAGGCGGCGCTCCAGGGACTCACGAGGGCCGCGGCCAAGGAGCTCGGGACGTTCGGGATTACCGTGAACGCCGTGTGCCCCGGGATGATCGACACGGAGCTGACACACGAGTACGCGTCGGACGATCTGTTGCAACGTCTGGCGGCGAGTTACCCGGTGCCCCGTCTCGGGACGTCGCGAGAAGTGGCGGACCTGGTATGTTTCGCGGCTTCCGAGGCCGCGGGGTACATCACGGGTGCCTCGCTCGACATCAACGGCGGCGATCTGATGCTATGAAAGTTTTGATCGCGCTCATCGCGGCGCTCGTCATCGGGGCCGCGATCGCCGCCTCGGGCAATCCGACGCTCCTCGGATTCGCCGACGCGCTCGTGCCGATCGGCACCCTCTGGATCAATGCGATCCGCATGACGGTGATTCCACTCGTCATCGCGCTCTTGATCACCGGCGTGGCATTGACATTGGACGTGAAGGCCATTGGCCGCATCGGCAGTCGAACGCTCGTCGTGTTCATCTCGCTACTCGTTGGCGTGGCCATCGTCTCGGGGATCGTGGCTCCCCTCGTCTTCAGACTCCTCCCGCCCAACCTGGGGAGTCACCCGTCGCTGCCGCCCGGCGCGGCGGAGGCCGCCGAGCAGCTCGGTGCGGCCGGTGCCACGCCGACGTTCGGCGCGTGGGTCGTCTCCCTCATCCCGCCAAATCCGATCGCCGCGGCGGCGAATGGCGCGATCGTGCCGCTCATCATCTTCACGGTGTTGCTCGGACTGGCGATCGCCCACAGTCCGCCCGTTGCGCGCGATCGGCTCGTCGAGTTTTTCGCGGCATTCCGCAATGCGATGCTGACGCTCGTGCAATGGGTGATCGCGGTCGCTCCGATCGGCGTGTTCGCGCTGCTGCTGCCGCTGGCCGCGAAGAGCGGCGCCGCGCTGGTCGGCGGCGTTGGGTTCTACATTGTGGTCTACTCCCTCGGGCAGATTCTGGCGACGCTCGTGCTCTATCCCGTCGTGGCCATGTTCGCCCACGTGCCGATGCGGCAGTTCGCGCGAGCCGCGTTGCCCGCCCAGCTCATCGCGTTCAGCTCCAGCTCGTCCATCGCCGCGCTCCCCGCGCTCGTCGAGGGCGCCGAGCGCGACCTCGATCTCCCGGATCGGGTCGCGGGGTTCGTGGTGCCGCTCGCGGTCTCCATGTATAAGATCGCGGCGCCGCTCTCGTGGACCATCGGCGCGCTGTTTATCGCCTGGTTCTATGGTATCACGTTGCACGTGCGAGAGCTGGGGCTCATCGCGGTGGCGGGTGTGTTCCTCACGTTCGCCGCGCCGGGCGTCCCACGGGGCGCGTTTCTCATGCTCACGCCGCTCTTCTTGGCAGTCGGCTTGCCGGCCGAAGGGATCGGGATATTGATCGCGGTAGACACGATCCCCGACTTGTTCTCGACGGTGTTCAATACAACCGGCAATCTCGCGGCTACCGCCCTTGTGGGAGCTAAAGCCCCAGTTCGCTGAGGCCAGGGTGGTTGTCCGGCCGACGGCCTAACGGCCAGTGGTATTTCCGGTCGGCCTCCTGAATTGGGAGATCGTTGATCGACGCCAGCCGTCGTTGCATGAGGCCATTCTCGTCGAACTCCCAGTTCTCATTGCCGTACGACCGGAACCAGTGCCCGGAGTCGTCGTGCCACTCGTACGCGAATCGTACGGCGATGCGATTGCCCTCGAAGGCCCAGAGCTCCTTGATCAGCCGATAGTCCAGCTCCTTGGCCCACTTACGCGCGAGGAACGCGACGATCTCGGCGCGACCATTCAGGAACTCGGCGCGATTTCGCCAGCGCGAGTCGGAGGTGTAGGCGAGCGATACCTTCTCGGGGTCGCGTGAGTTCCACCCGTCTTCGGCCATACGGACCTTTTGGGTCGCGGTCTCGCGGGTGAACGGCGGCACGGGTGGCCGCGCTGTTATGGCACTCATGATCAGTCCGTCTACCAGATATGAGAAAGCAACGACCGATGCTCGCCGTTCTCGCAATATGCGCTTTCGTATGGGGAGTGTACATGCTACTCGCGGCGTGGTCGTTTGGCCGAACGGCCCACCGCGTACAGGGACTGATCGTCGATCGTGACAACGCGAATTTCACGGTGCAGTACATGGTCAACGGTCAGATGCTGCAGTTGACCGAGGCATTGCCAAGCACGAAGGGCATGTCGGGCATGACGAGACAGCAATTGCGGCCCGGTAACAGCGTGCCGGTCCTCTACGACCCGGCCCTACCGACGCGAGCGAAATGGGACAGCAATCGCGTGTGGGCCATGCCGGTCGCGATCATGGCGGTCGCTATGATCGCTTTCGGCGTCGCAATGTTCCCAAACTTGATGGCGCGTCCCCTACGCTGACATGTGGGACGCTATAAATTAGTCCGGCATGGGCCGGCTCGCGATCTACATGCAGATGCTCTTCCGTTACAAGCCGCAGCGATACTGGAACGACATCCTCTCGGAGTCGTTCGACCTGCGCGGCGTCGGCCACTTCGGCCGGAGCGAGGCCGAGAATGCGGCGATGTACGCGGAGAAGCGCGCGATCATCGAGCGCGAGCTCGCGCGCTGCAACGTGGCGCTCGGCCCCGACACCCGCGTGCTCGAGATCGGGAGCGGCGTCGGATACTGGACGGAGTTCTTGCGGTCGAAGGGTGTGCGTCATTACACGGGAAACGACATCGCCCCGGTGTCGATCGAGACGCTCGGCGCCCGCTATCCTGATTTCACGTTCGTGCTCGGCGACGCCGGCCAGATAGCGTTGCCGGCCGCGTCGTTCGATCTCGGTTGGATGATCGACGTGACGCAGCACATCACCGATGACGCCGCGTTCGATCGCGCGATCACGAACGTCTGGCAGGCGCTCCGCCCCGGCGCGACTTTCGTGGTCACATTCTGGGATCCGGCCACGAACAAGTACCTGGCGAACAAGTTACGGTTGAACCGCATCGAGAAGCCGCGCGGGCTCGCGGCCTATCGCGCCGTGTTCGGCGCCGGCGCGCAGATTTCCGACCCGGCGCCATTCAACGACAAGCACCTAGTCGTCGTTCGCAAACCCTAATGGATATTCGCGTCCAGGCGCTGAACTCATCGGATTGGATGGAGCTGCGCGATGCGCGTCCGGCCGATGAAGTCTCGCTCTACCGCGCGCTCTTTCGCGTCCAGGTCGACGGCCAGGTGCACAACCGTCCGTTCTGGTTCGACCGCTCTGACCTCGACGAGTTCGCCCACGATCTCGCGTGGCTGGACAAGGCGGTCGGCGGCCGCGCGACCCTCAACCACGCGGGTCGTCCCGAGTACTTGACGGTCGTGATCGAAGCCTCAGGAACAGCCTACGTCACCGGCGAGCTCTTCGACTTCGACGACCCTGACCAACACGTGCGCTTTCGCCTCCAACAGAGCCGCGCTTCGCTCCGCACGCTATTGCGCGACGTGCGGACGCTGCTCGATATGCGCGTACCGCCGGGCTGACCTGCTTATACGGAGGGCGAGGGACTCGAACCCCCAAGCGGCTTTCGCCGCGCCAGTTTTCAAGACTGGTGCAATAGCCATTCTGCCAGCCCTCCTGACAACGTCACAAGCTATTGGCGCTGTGACGCTTGAGCAACTTACTAGCGCGGCACCGCGCGCCGCGTCTTCGGCGAAGTATGACTCGGGCGCGTGCTCAGCGAGAAAGCTGGGGATAAGCAAGCTGGCCTACACTGCGGAATGCTATGGGCGCGGGTTAACGCTTGGCGTTTCGGCGCGTGGCCACTTGCTCGTGGTAGTGCATACCGATGTCGAGGACGAAATTCGACTCATTTCGGCTCGACAGGCAACCCCGCGCGAGCGACGCCAATACGAAGAACACGGCCCGTAAAGTGGCCGTCTGTCGCAATGGCTGACGACGAAATGCGAGACGAGTACGATTTCAGCGGCGGCGTACGTGGGAAGTACGCGGCGCGCTACGCGCAGGGCACGAACATAGTCGTGCTCGATCGCGACGTAGCCGAGATCTTTCCGACATCGCGTCGTTTGGACTATCAGTTGCCGCACTCGTTGTCTCGCTGGTAACCGCATGGGCCACCATGTGGCGTCGTGGTCGCGTCTGCATGACGCAGCCGACGCTCATTCACTTTGGGTTCGATCGAAGCGTGACGAGCGACGGTGTCAATCTGAAGGCGAGGATCTATCTACGCACCTTGCTGTTCAGCAGTGGAAAGCACGGGAACATTGTTGAGAACATGTACATGCGGGTCCGTCGCGGAGATACGGTCCAGACATTCAATGTCTGGGTTGCCACCGGATGGGACGGAATTCGTCTTTAGAGAGGGGGAGTATACCCTCGAGATGTGCGCGACACTGTTCCGGGTAAGGCAGCCGATCAAACTACACGAGTCCAAGCTCTCGCTTCGAGTTACGGATGCGAACATCATGTCAGACACTCGCGCGGGTTGCTATTTCGATTGGAGTCCAGAGTCGGCACGCTATCATAATCACGTCGAGTCTGCGCCGCGGCCAGCCTTGAGAGAGTAGCCGCTGGCAAATTTGGTGGTACTCCGGCCAACCACCCGGAAATGAGTGATATCACTCGACGAGAATCACCCGCGTCTTGCTTGTCGCTATGGCTGGCACTTGTGTTCGGCGGCTGCCGACGGCGACCGGTCGTCGCACTCCGGTAACCCGTCAGACGCGCCGCGGCAGGAGCACCAAGTCGGCCGCTTCCTCAGCATCTTTGAGGAGCGTCTTGCGCGGCGTGCCTATCCGCGCTCGCATGGTCAAGCCACGAGCAAAATCCGTGACTTGGATCGCGCGCACGACTACCGGAAAGTCAGGCGGGATGTCTCCCGCACAGATCCCGTCCCGGAAACGGCGCTCCACCAGCGCCGCGGCGCCCGCGACCGCGCTCTGCAGGAACCGCCGAACCTCAGCGTCGTTCACGAGCGGCGCGACGCATTCCAGAAGGCACCCCCGGGCGGACCCTTTCTCGGTCGCACTTTCGACGGCGTACCTCAGAAAGCCCGCGATCGAGTCGCGAAGACCCTGTGGCGAGAGGAGCGCCTTCGCGGCTGATGCGCCCTTCCGTTCTGCGTACGCCCTAAGAACGCGCAAGAATATCGCCCGCTTGTCCCCAAAGACGGCATACAGGCTCGGCCGTCCCACACCCATTCCGGCGACGAGATCGTCAATCGTCACTCCGTCGTAGCCCTTCGACCAGAACACCTGAGTCGCCTTTTCCAGCGCCCCCGTCTCGTCGAAGCTGCGCGGTCGACCCCGCGGCCTAGCGTTATTTTGAATCATTTGGTTCAAAACTCATTGACAATGGCCATCGCACCAATAATATATAACTGAATAGTTCGAAATTAGCATGGCACTGGCCTCGCGCGGCCTCACGACTCGACCTTCACCCTTCACCACGGAGACGCCCATGAAACATTCGATCGCACTCGTCACCGGCACCACCTCCGGGCTCGGTTATGCGGCAGCCAGCATGCTCGCCGCCGAGGGCTGCCGCCAGGTCATCGTCACCGGGCGCAGCCTGGCCCGGGTCCAGGAAACGGCCGCTCAGCTCGCGGCTGAGACCAAGACCCAGGTCTTCACGCCGCTGGAGCTGAATCTGAACGCACGGACCAGCGTCCAGTCCGCCCTCGCCGAGCTGGTCAAGCGAGGTCGGCCGATCGATTTCCTACTGCTCAATGCAGGGATGGTCGGAGGTAAGAAGCGCGTGCTCACTGCGGCGGGTATCGAGGAGGATCAGGCCCCGCTCATCGGCCATCATCAACTGACTGTCGGGTTGCTCCGCGCCAACCTGTTGAGCCCCAACGCGCGGATTGTTATCGCCGGCTCGGAAGCTGCCCGAGGGGACGTCCCTATGTTCAGCTACACCGACGTGGCGGCCTTCGCGGCCAAACACCACCAGGGTGACCGAACCGCTGCTGTTGAAGCCCTGGTGCGCAACGGGCCGAACGTGAAGTACGAGCCCAACCGGGCGTATACCGACGCGAAGCTCATTATCGCTTGGTGGGTCGCGGCGCTGGCGCGCCGGCTACCCTCCGGCATGGCCGTGTACGCTGTCTCGCCCGGTGCGGCGACCGACACCAAGGCGGTGCGAAACGCTGGCCCGGCGTTGAAGTATCTGTTTATCCCAATCGTGAACCTCATTCCCGGCATGAATCAGACGCCGGAGACCGCGGCCCGTCGGTACCTCCAGGCGTCGGAGTTCGGAACCGACGTCTCAGGCCAATTCTTCGCCTCGGCGCCGAAGAAGCTCACAGGCCCAATTGAGGCGATGCGCCACCCACACTTTCACGATCGCGCCAACCAGGAAGCCGCGTGGCAGGCCGTCGTTGAGGTCTCCGGCGTCGACTTGTCTTACCCAGCATCCTTGAGCGCGGTGTCCTGAAGGAGCGCCGGTCGCGGCGAAATGGTCGCGGTGACCAGAATAAGCATGCGATTGCGGAGCTACGTGGTCGTCCACGGTGTGACCGACCTGGGACCGCCGGTATTCTCTGCGTATGGCACGGCGAGCGGAAGACGTGCGTTGCTGTGCGTGCTGGTCTGAACCATGATGGCCGAGCATCCTCGGAAACGCCAGAGGCATTCCGAGTCGTGTTCGACAGTCTTCGCCTGATGCAGATTCGCTGACGCGGCGAGTTCATGTGCTCTCATGATGGGGCTCGCGTGCTGTAAGTGGCGATACGGAACCGCGAGAAGGCGACAGGATAGACGCTCGGTCCAACCGGTCTATCGAGTAGTCCGCACGCGCGGCGCATGAACGCCGAGGACATCGCGTCAGCACAAGGTCAGCGTCGGACTATCGGTCTCCAGATATCCGATTATGCGCCGGCAAGGAGCTTGAGCAGTTGGATGACCGCTGGCATGTACGCCGACCGATAGTGGAAGCTGCGCTTATCCAGCTTGTCAACGAGGCGACACACCACTTTCTCGATCTTCACCCGAGCGTAATCGGTGACACCGGAGGGGCACAATCTCGCCCACCGCGCGATCGCCGGCGACGAGTCGCCTGCTCGCGACCCTAGATTGACCACTTCAGGCTTGCCTTCCGATCTCGCATGACGATCTTGCTTGCGTGAGACGCTGGATCTATTTGCCGGCCGGCGGCCGAATGGTCGCGGTTGCGTGGGGGCTCGGGCTGCTCATCTTTCCCATCCTGAGCGCACTGGCGGCGCCGCATATCGAGCGATTGGACCTCCCGGAGCATCCCGGAGGCGTCGTCCAGTCACTTGTCCTCCTGATGATCGGCCTCGTGGCCAATGGCGCGCTGTTCTTCATTCACATTAACGGCGCGTTCCTGACGTGGCGAACTGCCGCGCGGCCATTCCTGGTCACCCTGTTCATGCTGCAACTGTGGTGCGGCATCGTCGTTGGCATCTGGCTAATGTGGAACGGCACTGTTGCGCTCGCCGCGCTCAACGGCCGACCCATTGATGGTCCACTGACCGCCGCGTGCGCGGTCGCTGCGGTTGGCGCGCTCTTGGCGCTTCTCTTGGTATCCGAGTTCTGGAAAGATCAGGATGACGATGTCGTCAAGGTGCGCGAAGCTCGGACGAAGGCGCTTGCACTCTATCCCGCCGTTTCGGCGGGAAAGAGCAGCGCCGAAGAGCGGGACCGGTTTGTCCAGTTGCTGAAGACATTGAACGAAGAAGCCAAGGCGCTCGAGGCCAGGTTGACGGAGCCGGATCGAACGCTGGCTGGCAAGTGGCGTAAGGCGGCCAAGCGCTTGTACGACGCGGCATATGGGTATGAAGCGAGCAAGCCATTCACGGAGACGAGCGCAACGGTGGCCGAGGACGAACGACTATTGAAGCTCGACTACCCCTAGCTGGATATCGCATGCCTACGCCGGGACAGGAAATCGCACTCCTCGTAGCGGTGCTCGATGATGACAACCCCGCGATATGGGTGCCGTGGACGAAAGCATTCGACGTGGTCAAGAAGGAGGTTAGCGCCCAATCGCCGCGATACTCCGAGATCCAGCGCGAGGACGTGTTGCTCCGCATGCACCTGGAGCTCGACGATCCGAACAAGTTGATGGGGCTTCGGGCGGAGGACATGGTCCATCACGTCGGCGTGGTCGTCGATGGCATCAGCGTCGGGTCGAATAAGCATCATGCCCAACAGATCACGGACCGATTGGCTCAGTTGTGCGCGCGACTGAAGACCTGCGCAGACGCGTTCTTCCGATCCACCGGGTTTTATCTCTTCGTTGCCGGTGTGGAGGAAGGTCACCGGGCGTTTGATAACTCTCAGAAGGCGTTTCGCGAGCAACTCGTCGATCGAGCGGGACAACGGCTCGGCATCGAGCCCAAGGGTTTATTCGCATTGGAGGTCCTCAATGAGGTGGACCTCGTGCACACCATACGGCACGCGACGGAGCTGGCCATGAGGAACTATTCCTTTAGGGCCCGCTAATGGCGGCGAAAGAGATTCTTTTCAGCGGCGATGCCCGGGAGGCGCTCGTCGCGGGCGCCGAGCGTCTCGCGCAGGCGGTATCCGTGACGCTGGGGCCGAGAGGAGGCTCGGTTGTCATCCAGCAGGCAGGCGGGGCGCAGCCCTTGGTGTCGAGGGATGGCTACACGGTCGCCCGGAATATTACCCTGAATCGCGAATCTGATACGGGGGCGGCCATGCTGCGCGACGTGGCGGAGCACACGGCCAAACAAGTCGGCAATGGAACATCGACCGCCATCGTGCTCGCGCGGGCGATCTATCGCGAGGGCATCAAGCGTGTGGCCGCCGGTATCGATCCCATGGCCCTCAAGCGTGGTATCGATCGTGCCATTGCCACGATCGTTGACCAGCTCAGAAAGGCGAGCGTGAAGGTCACCATCTATTCATCGGCGCAGGCCGCGCTGGCGGAAGTCGAGCACGAGACCGGCCGCACGACGCTCGCCAACGTCGCGCGGACGTGCGTGGGCTCTGACGTTGCCGACCGGTTGCCGCCAGCGTGGTCGAATCACGACGTGCGCGCGCGCACATTCCTGCCGGTCGACTACTGGCGTCAGGGACGCGCGGCCAGTCTGTCGGTCGATACGCTCGCGCAGATCGCCGACCGCGTCGATGATGAGGGACGGCGCCGGGCCGACGAAGCCCACTCGCGATATTCGAGGCTCTCCGATGTCGCCACGGTGGCCGCGAGTGGTGACGCGGGCGTGGGCGCGATCATCGCCCAGGCGTTCGCGGCGGTCGGGCGAGATGGGGTCATCACTATCGTCGACGGACGGGGAGCCGATACCTCAGTGGAAATCGTTCCCGGCATGAGCTTCGACCGGGGCTATCTGTCGCCGTACTTCGTGACCGACACCGCGAAAGCGGAAGCGGTTCTCGAGGACAGTTACATTCTCCTCTACGACAAGAAAATCTCGTCGATGAAGGATCTGCTCCCGATCCTCGAGAAAATCGCGCAGGCCGGCAAGCCGCTGCTCATCATCGCCGAGGATGTCGAGGGTGAGGCGCTGGCGACGCTCGTCGTCAATACGATTCGCGGCATCCTGCGTGTGACCGCGGTCAAAGCGCCGGGGTTCGGCGATCGCCGCACGGCGATGCTGCAGGATATCGCAGTGCTCACGAACGGACGGGTCATCTCCGAGGAAGTCGGCCTCAAGCTCGAGAACGCGGCCTTGGACGATCTCGGCAAGGCCAAGCGTATCGTCGTCGGCACGGAGAGCACGACAATCATCGAAGATGGACACGAGCGCGGCGATCTCGTGTCCGGCCGCATCAAGGAGATCCGTTCGGCAATCGACAAGTCGACCTCCGATTACGACAAGGAGAAGCTCCAGGAGCGGCTGGCGAAGCTCGCCGGCGGCGTGGCGGTGATTAATGTCGGCGCCACGACCGAGTCGGAGATGAAGGAGAAGAAGGCCCGGGTCGAGGACGCGTTGCATGCAACGCGCGCCGCGGTCGAAGAGGGTATCGTTCCCGGTGGTGGCGTCGCGTTGATTCGCGTGCAGCCGATGCTCACCACGTTCCGGTCGGGCGATGCCGACGAGCAGGCAGGCGTCGAGATCGTGCGTGACGCGATCGAGGAGCCCATCCGCGTCATTATGCGAAATGCGGGCGGTGAGGGCTCGATCGTCGTCCAGAAGGTGCGCGAGTCGGACGATGACGCGTTCGGTTACAACGCCCTGACCGATACGTACGAGAACCTGATCAGGGCCGGTGTCGTCGATGCGACCAAGGTAACGCGGACGGCATTGCAGAACGCCGCGTCGCTGTCGGGGCTGCTGTTGACCACGAACGCGCTGGTGGTCGACCTGGCGTACCAGCCCGCCGATGTCGGAGCGACCTGACAATGCGCTCCAAGATATTCCTACTGATGGTGGCGGTCATCGGGTGCGCTGGCGGCGGCACGGCCCCGAAGTCCCCCTCGATTGCGCTGTCCCTCGTCGGCAGCAATCAGACGGACACGGTCAACACGACGCTGCTGCAAGCGCTGGTGGCGCGTACGCTCCCCCACGAGCTCGTGCAGTTTCAGTCCCTGCCCGATAGCGGCAATCTGTATGGGGCATTCGTCGAGTCGCTCGCGATACCCGACGCGACGACCCTCATCGCCGACTCGACGGACGCCAACGGGCAAGCGGCTGTCGTCGTCTACCTCGGCCAGATAGCCGGACGGGCGCGCATCATCGTCACCGTGCCCAAATATGGTATTGCCGATACGGCCACGTTCACTGTCCAAGCCGGACACCTGGTCGCCATCACGGGCATCCCGGCCGATACCACGGTGTACTCCGGGGGTAAGTTTGTGCTGCAGGGCACTCCGGTCGATCGCTTCGGGAATCGACGGACGGATCCCATCTCGTTCCACGTCTTGTCCGGTCCGGCCACGCTCTCGGCGGATACCGTGACGGCCACCGCGCTGGGGTTTGCGTACGTCGCGACGACGTCAGGGTCGGTGGCCGATACGACATTCATCTCGGTCGTCCCCACCGGGCGCATCGCGGTGTCGCGCAGCCCGTACATTCACATTTTCAATCTCGATGGCACGGACTCGGTGTCCATCCTGCCGAACATTGGTGGGGTCGGCAACGTGCGTTGGGCTCCGGATGGGAAGTCGCTCGTGTACGATGGGATGTCCGGATGCTCGATCACGGCGATCGGCAACAACGCGCCGATCGCCGTCGCGAATCTCAGTGGTGGCGCGGCCGCGCTCCAACTCCCGACATTCTATTACGCGTACTATCCGCAATACGCGCGCGACGGCTCACGCATCTACTTCACGATGCTCAATCCCAACGGCCAATTCTGGGAAGGCGATCCCAAGACGCTCGCCATCGATTCGCTCGGTCTCGCGCCGGACCAGGACTACGCACCTTCGCCCTCGCCCGACGGATCACAGCTCGCGTATTTCCACGCGACATTGAACGTTACGGGCGTCCTCCGCGTCCTCACCCTGAGCACCAGTGCGGTGACCGATCTGGGTGTCCCCGCCAATCAACCCGTGTGGTCGCCCGTGTCGAATCAGATCGCGTACGTGGCGGCGGGCACCTGCCAAGGCCAAATCCATATCATCAATTCCGACGGCTCCGGCGATCGCCGGCTCTCGCCGAACACGTACAACAGCGGCTTCGACTGGTCGCCCGACGGCGCGTGGATCGTCGCGCTCAATTCGGTGACGGGAAAGATCGACGTGATAAACGTCGCCTCGGGGCAGGCCCTGCCGCTGACGTTCACGTCGGGATTCAGCTCGCCGGCTTGGTTACCGACTACTCCAGCCCCGAGACAAGATACAGCTCCGAAAGAAACCGGGCATAGCCGTACACGTACGATCGGCCATCGGCGCTGAACAAAATATGCGAGATGGGCCCGAGACCGGTCATGTCGGTCGGGCTCACCGCGCGGAACGGTTCGCGTTGCCCCGTGAGCACGTTGACACGGTACACCATGACCGGTGCTTGCTTCGCCTGATACGCGTAGATGAAGCGTGGGTCGGCGGTCCACTCGATTGTCTCGCCGGGCAGGAGACCGGGGATCGCGCGTGGCGCACTGCCGTCGAGTGGGTAGATCGAGCCTGCGCCCGCAATGGATTTGCCGTCGGGCGATGGCTCGCACGATGACACGCCGTCCGGCGTCACGGGACGCGGCGCGCCGGCGTCGATGCTTTGAATGAAGCAGCGGATCGCATGTCCAGGCTGAGTGGCGGGGAAGACGATCTGCTTGCCGTCAGGAAGCCAGTGGGCGCCGTGCCAATATTGTTGGACGTCGCCGCGCGGGAGGCGCTTGGCGGCGCCAGCGCCGGTGGGCAGCACCATGAGTTGAGTCGATGCGACGACCGTGGTCGCCCATTTCCCATCGGGTGAGAGGTCGCCAGCCAGCCCGTCTCCCAGTGGAATCGGGGACGCGGCGCGAAGGTCGCGCATGCCGACAATGTAGTTCGGCCCACTTTGCTCGCTCTGTTCGCTGAACAAGACGGTGTTGCCGTCGGCGGAGAGACCGACGGGGAGCGACCAGTCGAGCCACGAGAACGTCGCGTTCGCTGGTCGCGCCAGGCGCCAGGGCCAGCATCCCCACGCGACAGTCATCGCGCGTGAGCAAGACGCGGCCGTCGGCGGCAACGTCCTGCAAGGTCACGCCACCAGGTGCGCGGTAGAGGAGACGCAGGTGGCCACGAAGGTCGACCGCGTAGAGATGGCGTTCGACACCGGACTCCGTGGCGGTGAACCACACGTTGGATCCGTCCGGAGACCACGCGAGCCCCTGGGCGCTTCCCCAGCCGCGAGAGAGGACGGTTCGATGCCCCGAGAGATCGACGACGGCGACGACGCCGTGATCGTCCGGCGCGGCCTCGTGGTCGAGGAAGGCGATCCGGTCGCCTCTCGGTGATACGCGCGGATGGCTGATCCAGCCCAACGTCTCGTACAGCGCGTGGCCGACGGGGAACTCGAGGCGCTGTTTGCCGGCGACGCTGTGAACGATCGCCAGCGTCTTCGCGTCAGGCGCATAGTCGGCCCATTCGACATCCTCGGCGATCTGTCGAGGCGACCCGCCGCCCAGCGACACTTGGCCGAGGGTGCCGCGGAGCGTCAACAAGAAGCGGGGGGCGGCTGATTGGAGGACAGCGACCGCACCGGAGGGGGCCACGGCGAGTAGGTCCGTGCCGTGCAACCCCAAGCTGCGAGCGCCCGGGATCTTGGTGTCGGTCGAGTAGATCTCGATCGGACCGCCATCCCAGGCCGCGGAGTAGAGCACGTTGCGGCCGTCCGGGGCGAAGCGGGCCGAGTAGATCGTGCCGCGCTGGACAGTCAGGCGCTGGAAGTTTGGCGGCTCTTTCCGGGTCGCTCGGTATCCCAAGAATGCGCCGAGTCCGAGACAGCATGCGGCGACCGCTACTAAGACCGGGATCCGATTCGGGATCGGGGATCTGGAAGGCGGCGCCGTCGGGCTGTCGAGTTTCGCGACAAATCGGTAGCCCCGGCGCGGCACCGTCTCGATGTAGGACGGATTCTCGGCCGAGTCGCCAAGGGCCGACCGCAGCTTACCGACCGCGACGTTCACGGCGTGGTCGAAGTCGCCGAAGCTCTCGCGCGGCCAGATCCGGGTCTGAAGCTCCTCGCGCGTGACCAGGTCGCCAGGGCGCTCCAACAGGACCTGGAGGACCTTGAACGGCTGATCCTGGAGCTTGATGCGCTCGCCGGCTTTCCGGACCTCTCCGGCGTGGAGATCGGCCTCGAATGGGCCGAATCGGATGCTCCCGTTCTGTGTCATCCCTTGGCAAATCTACAGGAGATCTCCCTCTCCCGCGGGTCTACACAGCGGCTAGGTCCCGTGAATTGAGACCGCGGGCTCTCCGAGGCAAAGGTAAGAAAAAAAGGAGAAACCTGTGTTGAGATGGCTTCTGCTCACCCTGTTGGTTTTGCCCGTACGCGACGGGCAGCACGATTTCGACTTCGGCGACGGCACCTGGCATTCACAGATTCGGCGGTTGCAGCATCCGCTGACGGGCTCCACCAAATGGCTGGACTACGATGGCAAGGTGGCCTCTCGCAAAGTGTGGGGCGGAAAGGCCCATCTGGAGGAGCTCGAGGTCGACGGTCCGACCGGGCACCTCGAAGGGCTGACCCTGCGCTTGTACGACCCAAAGGCCCACCAGTGGAGCCTGAGTTTCGCCAATAGCGCCGATGGCACGATCGGAGCGCCGCTGATCGGCGCGTTTCAGGATGGTCAAGGGGAGTTCATCGACCAGGAGTCGTTCGACGATCGGGCGATCCTGGTGCGGCACCGGTTCTTCGAGATCACGCCAGGCTCGCACCACTTCGAGCAGGCGTTCTCGCTCGATCGTGGGAAGACGTGGGAGCCGAACTGGATCGCGACGCTGACGCCGATGAGCGGCCCGATCTCGACCGACACCGCGCACCAGCACGATTTCGATTTCAACATCGGGACGTGGAAGACCCACATCAAGCGCCTCATGCACCCGCTGACCGGTTCCACGACGTGGGCCGAGTATGGAGGAACCCATACTGTGCACACAGTCTGGAATGGGCGAGCGAACATCGGCGAAATGGAAGTCGATGGCCCGAATGGGCATATCGAGGGGCTGCAACTGCGGCTTTACAACCCGCAGTCGCACCAGTGGAGTCTGGCCTTCGCCAGCAGCGGCGAGGGCAAATTGGGCCAGCCGGCGATCGGAGAATTCGCCAATGGCCGCGGGGAGTTTTACAGCCAGGACACCTTCAATGGCCGCGCCATCTTGGTTCGGAGCGTGTATTCCGACATCACCCCCACATCGTGTCGCACCGAGCAGGCGTTCTCCGTTGACGGAGGGAAGACCTGGGAGGTGAACTGGATGTCCGCCGATACGCTGGTACAAGCCGATGCGCGGTAAGTGCCTGATCCTCGCGGTCATGCCGGTCGTCTGCGCGGCGCAATCGCAAGTGCTCTCGATCCCGCTCAAGAGTCAGCGCGCCGCGGTCTCGCAGACCATCGGGCTCACGGACATCACGATCATCTACCACCGGCCACTCGTGGGCGGCCGTGTGATCTGGGACAGTCTCGTGCCCTACGGGAAGGTGTGGCGCACGGGAGCGAACATGAATACGACGATCACGTTCACCGATCCCGTGCGCATCGACGGGAATCCGCTTGACCGCGGGACGTATGGGCTGCACATGATTCCAGCGGCAGATGAGTGGACGGTGATATTCTCGAAGAACTCGACCTTGTGGGGGTCATTTACGTACGACCAAACCGAGGACGCGTTGCGCATTCGCGTAAGACCAAAAAGGAGCGACATGCACGAGGCGTTGACGTACGAGTTCGATGATCTCGCGCCAAGTTCGACCATCGTCGAACTGTTATGGGCGAAGGTCGCAGTACCTTTCACGGTGTCGGTCGATGTGCATGCGGTCGCGCTGGCGAGTCTCCGAAACCAGCTGCGCATGTTGGCGCGCTACACGTGGCTGAGTTGGAACGATGCGGCGAACTATTTGCTCAACGAGAAGATCGCGCTCGATACGGCACTGGCGTATGCGGACACGTCCATCACGAACGAAGATCGGTACGAGAATGAGATGACCCGATCGAAGATCTTGACGGCCCTCAATCGACAGGCCGACGCCGAGGTCGCGCAGCGGAAGGCGCTCGATCTCGGCACGCCGAGCGAGGTCGACGAAGTCGCGCGCGAGCTGTTGGCACGGAAGCGCACCGTGGAAGCGCTGGCGGTCTTTCGGCTGAACGCTGCCAAGCATCCGAACGACTGGTTCGTGCACGACGGTCTCTCACGCGTGTACAGCGCGCAGGGCAAGTTCGACGACGCGACGAAAGAGATGCGCGCGGCCCTCGCCGAGGCGCCCCCCGATCAGCGACATCGCTTGGAGCCTCTCCTCACCGCGCTCGGCGCGAAACAGGACATCAGCACATCGCAATGAATTGTCGCCTGCTTCTGTGCAGCGTCCTGTTCACGGCGCCAGTGCTCGCGCAGCCGGCGCACGAACCGCTTGGAGACGCCTGGTGGACCGGCCCGATGCTCGCGCCCTCCGCGGGCACGCTGCCACCTGGCCATTGGCTCGTCGAGCCGTACGTCTATGACATCAAGACCGCCCACGCGGACAACTACGGCTCGCGAGCCTACGTCATCTACGGGCTCCTCGACCGATTCTCGGTCGGGGTGATTCCCATTCTGGGTTTGAACGACGGGATTGGGCTCGGCGATCTCACGGCGCAAGCGCAGTATCGGCTCACGCAATTCCAGCCGGGCAGTTGGGTGCCGACGATGTCCATCGTCGTGCAGGAGACATTTCCGACTGGCACCTACGATCGACTCGGCACGAACACGAGCAATGCGCTGGGTGCCGGCGCGTATGCGACGACCTTGGGATTCTACTCACAGACGTACTTCTGGATGCCGAACGGGCGCATTCTCCGCGCCCGCCTGGACCTGTCCCAAGTCGTCTACTCGACCAAGGTCCACGTCGACGACGTCAGCGTGTACGGCACGGGCCCGGGTTTCCTCGGGCACGCCCTACCCGGTCTGTCGTCCTCAGCCGATCTCGCGGCCGAGTATAGCGCCACCCAGCGCTGGGTGCTGGCACTCGATGCCGCGTACGGTTGGAATGGCGACACGCGCGTGGATGGCGACAACGTCCAGTTGCACAGCGGCTGGAGCGAGTCGCTCGCCCTCGCGCCGGCGGTCGAGTACAACATGAGCTCGAGGATCGGCGTGCTGCTCGGCGTCCGGTTTATCGACATCGGGCGTAACACGACCCACTCGGTGTCGCCGGCGCTGGCCGTGAATATGGTCTACTAGCTAGATCGGGTACGGCGCCCACCGCCGTCGCCGGCCTCTGTACTCCTCCGCTGCGTACCAACGCAGGTCGCTCACTCCAGGCATCGACCGGAGTGCGTCGTCCACTAAATCACCAGTGTGCGCCATCGTCGGGTGGTAGCGCCGTGAAACCATCGCCAGCCAGCGGCCTGCGCCGTCTTCTGACCGTCGAACCGTTACGTCGACATCGGTCTTGGCGCCATACGCATACGTGATACGGGTGGCGGCGCTCCGTGTGACCGTGATGTACGATGTGCTAGCAGCGAGCGCCGCGGCAATGGATTCAAGGACGCTCTGCGCATCGCGTCCGTCCAGTTGGAATGTGACGTGCGTGCGCGGAACGACATTTTGGGCGCGAACCGGATGGTCGCACTGGCCGGCTGCACTGACGGCTGCCGCGCGCTGCAAAATGACGGGATCGGTTCCGGCATAGCGCACCGCGCCGACGCAGCAGACGGCCATCGCCCGAAGGGCGTGGTACGTGTCATTGGCGTTCTCTGGTTGCCGATAGAAGTAGCAACTGCCGTGCTCCTCGTCGTGTCGGATCAACGATGGCGCCTCGGCCTCAGGGGCGCCGCAGGTGATGCATTCGTCCTTCGCGACATAGAAGGGACCGGGCACGTTGCTGGGTGTACGTGGATGTTCGGTCACAGACATATATCGCAATTTGACAGCGGGTGAGCACAGCGCGATAGTCATCGTATGACCTCCACGATGCCCCGCCGCGGCCTCCCGCTGATCGTCGCCGTCGGCCTGTTCATTACGCTGCTCGGCGTGATCGCCGAGATGGTGTCCGGATTCGGATACCGCTTCCACCTGTGGGACCTCGGCGTCGCCTTCCGGATCTTCGTCTACGGATCATGGGTCGCGGCGGCCGGCGGCGTGCTGTGCCTCCTGGCCGCGCTCGCCACGCGGCCCGGTACGGGGCGGCGCGGGTTCGGCATGTCGGTGCTCGGCGTGCTCATCGCGATCGCCGGATTTGGCACGGTCATGCAATGGAAGGCGAGAGCCGAGAAAGTGCCGCCGATTCACGACATCTCCACGGATCTCGCGAACCCACCAGCGTTCGTCGCCGTCCTTCCGCTCCGCGCCGCGGCGCCAAACAAGGCGGTGTACGATACCGCGGCCGCCGACTCGGTCGCCGAGAAGCAACGGCGTGGCTATCCCGACCTCGGGCCGGTGATGCTCCCGGTGCCTCCGGGCGCGGCGTTCCATGTCGCCCTGGCGGCGGCGCGCGACATGGGTTGGGCGATCGTCGCGGCCGACTCGGCGTCCGGCCGCATTGAGGCGACGGCCACCACGACGTGGTTCGGATTCAAGGACGACGTCGTCGTGCGCATTGGTCCCGATCCAAAGGGCAGCCGTGTGGACGTGCGGTCGGAGTCCCGCGTTGGCGGGAGCGACGTTGGAACGAATGCGGCTCGGATCAAGAAGTACGAGCAGCGCCTTACGGCGCGAGTGTAGCCTCGACAAATCGTACGACTTCGTTCGTCAGTCGCTGGGCGAACCGTCCCAAGTCCGCCGAATGTACGACGCCAATGACGGGATAGCCGCCAACGGTGGGCCCATCCGCCATCAGCACGATCGGATGCCCCTCGGCCGTAATCTGAATCGCGCCTGGACACACGGGCTCCGACAAGCGCGTGCCCCACTCGCCGCCCGTGAGGGGATCTCCATCGAGCCGGTATCCCATGCGGTCGGACGCCTGGGCGACCTTGTACTCCGTCGCCAGCAATTGCTCGCGGTGCGCATCGGTGAATGCCGCCCGGTTCGGGCCGAATATCACGCGGATCGCGTCGCTCTCGAACGCCGGCGGTGTCCACGCCGTCGGCGCCGAGGCGCTGCTCGGGCCCACCGGGATCTCGTCGCCCGCGCGAAGGATGCGCCCTTTGTAGCCGCCGAATGCGCCGGGGAGATACGTCGACCGACTCCCGAGGACCAACGGCACATCAATGCCACCTTCGATCGCAACATAAATGAAGCGTCCAAAGAAGTGGATCGGTGGCGCAAGCGCGACCGAGTCGCCGACTCGCGCCGTCATGGGCCGCGGCGCGCGGACGGCGCCCGTGACGACGTATTGGAGTGTGCGCCGGAAGATCAACGATCCGCCGCCGAGCGCCCACTCGATCACCGCCGCGTCGGGAGGGTTGCCGACGAGGAAGTTGGCGAGGCGCATCGAGTCCGGGTCCATTGCGCCGGAGACTGGTACCCCAGAGGCACGATGGCCGAACCGACCTAGGTCCTGCACCGTGGCAAACGGTGGCGCGGTCAAGATCTCGATCATTCGGATGATGGGACGAAGCGAACGCGATCGCCGGCCGCGAGCGTGGCCGGCGGATTGGCCTGCGGGTCGAACATCGGCATGCTGGTCTGGCCGATCAAGTGCCAGCCGCCGGCCGTCTGGAGGGGATAGACCCCGGTCTGACGTCCGGCAATGGCGACCGAGCCGGCCGGCACGCGCGTGCGCGGCTGATCGCGCCGCGGAAGCTCGAGCGCGGGATCGAGCTCGCCCAGGTAGGCGAAACCTGGCACGAAGCCAATGAGATAGACCGTGTACACGCGCGAGTGATGAAGCTCAATCACCCGCGCCACGGTCATCCCGGTCCTGTCGGCGACGTCCTGCAGGTCCGCGCCGTCATAGCGCACCGGTATGACGTGCTCCGGACCGGCGGCTGGCTCCGCGTTCGCCGTCGCTATCACTGGCTCGACCGCCGAACGCATTGAATGCGTAGTCGGCCTCATAGAAAACAGTCACCGTGGCGTATGCCGGCACGGCCTCGCGCACGCCTGATATCCCGCGGAGGCGGGCGGCGAGTCCGCGCGCCAGCGCGGCGAGTCCGGCGTCCATCCGATCGCCGAGGCGAATCGTCAGCGCGCGATCACCCAGTGGCTCGATATCAGGCATTGGCAAATGGACGCAGTGTGAGGCCATGTTCGGTGAGCGCGCGGCGCACGGCGCGGACGATCTCCAGCGCTCCCGGCGTATCCCCATGGACGCAGAGCGAATCGGCGTGCAATCGAATCGTCGAGCCATCGAGTGTTTCGACGTCGCCCACCGTCATCATGCGTACCGCCCGCGAGGCGACGACCGCGGGGTCGGTCAGGACCGAACCGGGGATGGAGCGAGAGACGAGGGAGCCGTCGGCCGCGTAGGCGCGGTCCGCGAACGCCTCTCGAGCCGCGACCAAGCCGGCGTCTCGCGCGACGTCGAGCATGAGGCTCCCCGCGAGGCAGAGCAGCACAAGCAATGGATCGGCGAGCCGGACGGCCTCGGCGATCGCCTTGGCAGCCGCCACGTCCTTGGCCGCGCGATTGTACAGCGCGCCATGCGCCTTCACGTACCGAACGCGCGTGCCGGCAGCATGACAGACCGCCTGCAGGGCGCCGATTTGATAGAGCACGTCGGCCGTGATCTCGGCCGGCGACGCCGCCAGATCGCGCCGCCCAAATCCGCGAGGGTCGGGGTAGCCGGGATGGGCGCCGACGACGATGCCGGCGCGGACGGCCGCATCGACCGTGGCCCGCATGGTCATGGGGTCGCCGGCGTGAAAGCCGCAGGCGACATTCGCCGAGGTCACGAGACCGGCGAGTGTCGCGTCGTTCCCTTGAACCTCACCCATGTCCGCGTTGAGGTCGACGGTGCGCCTGGGCATGGTGAAGCATATCATAGGGCATGCGATATCTCACAGTCGGTTGCTTGCTCGCCCTATCCGGCGCACTGCGGGCACAGGATACCACGACCTACGTGCTCCGCCCGACCGCGGTGTTCGACGGCGTGGCCATGCATCCCGGTTGGTCCGTGCGCGTGCACGGGAACACCATCGTCGCCGCGGGCCCCACGGTCGACGCGGCTGGCGCGACCGTCATCACGCTGAGCGGCGCGACGGTCCTGCCAGGGCTCATCGACGCGCACTCGCATGTGTTCTTGCATCCGTACAATGAGACCTTGTGGAATGACCAAGTGCTCAAGGAGCCATTGGTCCTTCGTGCTGCCCGGGCCGTCATGCACGCTCAGCGGACGCTCATGGCCGGGTTCACGACGCTACGGGATCTCGGGACCGAGGGCGCCCTCGACGGCGACGTCGCCATCAAGCAGGCGATCGAGCAAGGCATCATCCCAGGGCCACGTATGATCGTCGTCACACGCGCGATCGTCGCGACCGGTGCGTACGGACCGCCACGGTGGGCCTACTCGTTCGATCCGCCGCAGGGAGCGCAAGAGGCCGATCTCGCCACCATTCAGCACGTCGTGCGCGAGCAGATCGGGCACGGCGCCGATTGGGTCAAGCTGTACGCCGACTATCGCGTCGGCATGCATGGCGAGGAGGTCGCGACGTTTACGCAGGAGGAAATGACGCTGGCGACGAAAACGGCGCACGAGTACGGGCGACCCGTCGCGGTGCACGCGCAGACGGCCAATGGGATGCGACACGCCATCAACGCCGGCGTCGAGACCATCGAGCACGGCGACGGCGGTACACCCGACGTATTCCGCGAGATGGCCGCGAAGCACATTCCGTTGTGCCCGACGCTCGCGGCCGGCGAGGCCTACGCGCAGTACTTCCAGCACTGGCACAAAGGGGTCGATCCGGAGCCCGCGTCGGTCAAAGCCAAGCGGCAGAGCTTCAAGGCGGCGCTCGATGCCGGCGTGACGATTTGCAACGGCAGCGACGTGGGCGTCTTCGCGCACGGCGAGAATGCGCGCGAGGTCGAGCTGCTCGTCGATTACGGCATGACGCCCATCGACGCCCTGCGCTCGGCAACGTCGATCGACGCGGACATTCTCAAGATGGGCGACAAGATCGGCAAGGTCACGCCGGGGCTCAAGGCCGATCTCATCGCCGTGAGCGGCGATCCCACGAAGGAGATCGCCGCTATCCGGCGGGTCGTGCTCGTGATGAAAGACGGCGTGATCTACAAGAAGCCGTAGCCTACCTGAGCCCCATTGCCAGCACGATGTAGAAGCCGGCGGCGAACGTCGCGGCGCCGAGGAAGACGCAGACCGGCAAGGTGAGCACCCAGGCGAGCAGCAGGTTCCGCAGGGTGTCCATCTGCAGACCCGATCGATTCGCGGCCATCGTTCCGGCGACTCCGGACGACAGCACGTGGGTCGTCGAGACGGGGAGGCCGAAGTAGTCGGCGGCGCCGATCGTGCACATCGCGACCAGCTCGGCCGACGCGCCTTGCGCATACGTCAGGTGGCTCTTGCCGATCTTCTCGCCGACGGTGACGACGATGCGCTTCCACCCGATCATCGTGCCGAGACCGAGCGCGACCGCGACCGCGACTTTCACCCAGTTGGGGATGAACTTCGTCGCGTGCTCCATCCCTTTCTTGAGATCGACGAGCTGCTTCTTCTCGGTGGAGTCCGGCAGCTTCTTCTGCTTGACGAGCTTGTCGATCGAGCTCTGCACGAGATACATCTCGGTGCGCACCGTCTTGCGATCGTCGCGCGAGAGATCGGCGAACTTCGTCTTGCCCTGCAGCTGACCGACGAGGATGTTGTTCTCCTCGGCGAGCGCGGCGAACGTCGTATCGCTCGCCTTCCCGCTCGTCTTGAGGAACGCCGAGAGCGCCTCGGCCGCCGCTTGCGGAGTAATCGGATCGCCGGGAGCGTGCTTCTGGAGCACCGGCTGAGACGCCTGAGCGTTCGCGACGATAGCGGAAATGTCCTTCTGGTTGTCGGCGGAGTTGAGCGCGTACGTGGCGGGGAGGATGCCGATCAAGATCAGCATGATGAGTCCCATGCCCTTCTGCCCGTCGTTCGAGCCGTGGGCGAAGCTCACACCCGTGCACGTCAGAATCAGCAAGCCACGAATCCAGTGCGGCGGGCCCTTTTCCGGATCAGGCGGAGCATACAGCTCGGGACGTTTGATCAACGCCTTCGCGAGTAAGAGCAAGAGACCAGCGCAGCAGAATCCGACGACCGGCGAGATGAGCAGCGAGCTCCCGACCTCTTCCGCCTTCGCCCAGTTCACGCCTTCGCCGAAGACGTGCGACGACAGCATCGAGTTCGCGATGCCCACGCCCATGATCGAGCCGATCAGCGTGTGCGAGCTCGACGCCGGCAGACCGAGGTACCAGGTGCCGAGGTTCCACAGAATCGCGGATATCAGCAGGGCGAATACCATTGCCCAACCCGCGCCCGAGCCGACGTTGATCACCAGCTCCACCGGCAACAACGCCACCACGGCAAATGCCACCGCGCCTGTCGACACGAGCACGCCGGTGAGGTTCCACAGTCCCGACCAGATGACCGCGATCCACGGCTTGAGCGAGTGCGTGTAGATGACCGTCGCGACCGCGTTCGCGGTGTCGTGAAAGCCGTTCACAAATTCGAAGCTCAGGGCCAACCCCAGCGCGAGCATCAGGAACAGCCCAGTCACCATCGAAATCGGTTCGCCAAACACGAAACCCCCTGTCAGTTATGCGTAGCGCTGCGTTCTCTAGCGGAGCACTAGGTTCGGCGTAGAAAGGCCGCGCCACCAGCAGTGGCGCGGCCCGTTACAAAACTGAAACGCCGATCTGACCTAGCGCCGAGCCGGGGGTGCCGGTGTGGGCGTGCGGCGTGGACCCGGGAGCGTGATGCCAGTATCGCCAAATGGAGTTGGCGGTGGCGGCGCGGCTGGCGCAGGTCCAAGGAGCTCATTCAAGTGCGAGGCCTTGGCGACGTTCTGCGCGGTCTCGAACACCGTATGTGCGTCCTTGGTGTCGCCCGTTTGCGTCAATGCCTCAGCAAGGAAATATCCGTTCATGACGTACAGCGCGGGAATGTTTACCGACGGCTTGTCGATCCAGTCGCCGCGCTTGATCAGCGACTTCGGCGCCTCGAAATCCTGTTGCCAGAGCGCAAGCGACCGGTTGACGTCGAACCAGCCCTCGCCGGGCACGTTGATCGTGTCCTTGGTCGTCTTTGGTACGGTTGGCAGGATCTTCCGGGCAAGACCCTGGCTCAGCAGGTAGTCTTGCAGTCCCAGCTGCCGGCCGTAGTTGCCCGACGTGCTGCTCAAGTAGACCGTTCGGGTGTCATTGTCGAGGATGAGACGCAACACAAACACGTCGGCGCGCTCGAGCAACCCGTGCTGGAGGTTGCGCGGGTCGATCGTCGCGACGATGTCGGTGCCGGCTTTCTTGAAGATCTGCGGGCCCGGCAGCTCGACCGCGAGCGGGACGGCGTCGGCGTCGGCGATAGACATCTTGAGCACGGAACCCGTCGGCTTGGGCCATGCATGCCCGCGATAGACCGCTGGGCCCTTGAGCGAGTCGTACGTGTACACGGGCCGGCGGATCATCTGGCGGGTGAACCAGTCGGTATTGAGGAGCGAGGTATTCGCGATGATGACGTCCTTGCGAATCCCCTCGACCTCCTGGGCATACCACAAGGGGAACGTGTCGTTGTCACCGACCGTCACCAATACACCGTAGGGTTCAACGGAGTCGAGCAAATCGTGCGCGAAGTCGCGCGTGTCCGTCTGATGCGCGCGTGATGCCGCGTGCCAGTTCGTGAACAGCGGGATACACGCGATCGCGAAGACTGGCGTCGTCACGAGCCAGCTGAACTTCTTGGGCACGGCGCCCGCGCCGCGCGGGCCGGGTTCCGTGCCGACGATGGTGGCGACGGATTCCCACAAGAACACGAGGCCGAGGGCGGCCCACACGCTCCACGCCGAGTAGCTCCACAAGTAGAAGTAGTCTCGGTCACGCACCTCTCGTGCGACCGAGTCCCCGAGCTCCGGCGACTCCGAGTACCCGTACTTGAAGTTCAGGTACACGATGAGCGCGATCGTCACCGTGAAGATGAGTGGCCCGAAGAACCAGAAACTTCGTCGGTCATACTTCCAATGGGTGTAGGCCCCCAACAGACCGAGGAAGAAGAACGTCACCGCCAGCGCGGCTTGCCATCCCTGATTCTGGTCGTGCGGATCACGGATCCACTGCCACTTGAAGTAGAGCCACCACATGTTGACCTGGGCCGGGAACGGCGCCTGCCGGTCGCTCACGTCGGGCTTGCCGTACTGCACGCGGTTGACGTTGTCCATCAACCGTTGATAGGTGACTTTGTCGAACGTGCACTTCGCCGTGATGGTGGTCGTGCAGGCCGTGGGCTCGCCTTCGTTGATCGCCGGGAAGTGCGCGGCGCGGAGCGGCTCGAAGATGAACGGCGTGAGCCCGATCCCGGCCGCCACGACGCACGAGAGGATCAGCTGCCAGCGGATCAGCGTTTTCGGCCGGCGCACGAGCACGGCCACGACAACCGCCGGCGCGACGAGGAACCCGGCCGGGTGGTTCGCGTATCCGAGCCCGCAGAGATACGCGCAGAGCACGAGCAGCCGGTCAGCCTTGGGACCGTCCGGGTCATCGCACCAACGGACCGTGAGCCACGCGACGATGGCGAAGAACAACAGCGCGACCGTGTACACCTTCTCGTTCACGACCGATTGGTTCCAGACCGTGAATGCCGTCGCGCCAATGAGCACCGCGGCGGACGCGCCGAGGATGCGCTGCCAACGGTAGGGCAGCCAACTGGCGAGCACGCGCTCCGTGATGAGGAACCACATGCCGGCCGAGGCGGCGCTGCAGGCGGCTGCCAGGAGGTTGATGCGGGAGGCGAAGTTCGGCCCGATCGGGAGGATGCCGATCGTGTGGCCGAGGATCACGAAGAACGGGTTGCCCGGCGGGTGGGGAATGCCGAGGACGTACGCGGCCGCAATGTACTCGCTCGTGTCCCACATCGCCGTCGACGGCGCGAGCGTGAGGATATAGAGACCGAACACGAGGACAGCGGCGATCGCCGCCGCGCCGTACGACGGTCGCTCATCTATCTCAGCCGCGGCTGGGGCCCGCCGTGTGCTGGCGGAGGGACGGTAGTCGAACGTCCCGGGCCTTGCCGCTCTTGACGGTCGAAGATGCCATAGCCCAATAATTTGACACTCGGCTAGTGCCTGAACAACCGTCGCCCGGTCAGGATCATGGCGATCCCGTGCTCGTCGGCCGCCGCAATGACCTCGGCGTCCCGGACAGAGCCCCCGGGCTGGATCACGGCGCTGACGCCCGCCTGGGCTGCCTGGTCGACCCCGTCGCGGAACGGAAAGTAGGCGTCCGACCCCAACACCGCCCCGGCGGTCTCGAGGCCTGCCGCCCGGGCTTTGTGCACCGCCAGGAACGACGCGTCGACCCGCGACATCTGCCCGGCGCCGATGCCGATCGTGGCGCCGTCGCGGGCCAGGACAATGGCGTTGCTCTTCACGCTCGCCACGGTGCGCCAGGCGAACTCGAGATCCCTCCGCTCGGCCTCCGTGGGCGAGCGCTTGGTCACGACCTTCCACTCGTCGGAGACGGCCGGAGGCGCGACGCGATCCTGGACGAGGATGCCGCCGCGCACGCGCTTGATGTCGAGGCCCTTGGCGCCCCACGCCGCGCGGCCGGCGAGGATCCGCAGATTTTTCTTGCGGCCCAGCACCTCGATCGCGCCGTCGCTGAACGCCGGCGCCACGATGCACTCGACGAACAGTGAGGCGATCGCGTTCGCGGCCTCATCGTCGACGATCGTCGTGAAGGCGATCACCGAGCCGAACGCCGAGACTGGGTCGGTGGCGAGCGCTTTCTTGTAGGCTTGCACCGCCGTCGCGCCGGTCGCCAGCCCGCTCGGCGTCGTGTGCTTGATGATCGCGCAGCACGTCTCACCCAAGAACGGCTCGATGGCCATGAGCGCGCCATCCAAGTCGAGCAGGTTGTTGAACGACAGCTCCTTGCCGCCGAGCTGCTGCAGAGCGGCGAGGCCAGCGCCCGCGTGTTCGACGTAGTATGCCGCGTGCTGATCCGGGTTTTCGCCGTACCGAAGCGTCTGGGCTCGCTCGAATGCCAACGTCAGTCGCTCGGGGAACGCATCGCCGCGTCTGTTCCGCAAACCATTTCGCGACCGCCGCGTCATAGGCAGATGTGTGCTCGAACACTTTCTCGGCCAACCGCCTCCGCAGCGCGCCGTCCACTTGGTTGGCGCGAAGCGCGGCCAGGATGGCTCGATAGTCACCGGGGTCGACCACGGGCAACACGTGCGCGAAATTCTTGGCGGCCGAGCGGAGCAGGGCAGGGCCACCGATGTCGATGCGCTCGATGACCTCATCGGGCGAGATCCCGGCCGTCGCTGCCGCGGCGGCGAATGCGTAGAGATTCACGACCACGAGATCGATCAGTCGAAACCCGGCGCGTGATACCTGTTCCATATGAGCGGGATCGTCCCGGCGCGCGAGAATGCCGCCATGGATCGCGGGATGCAGCGTCTTCACGCGACCATCGAGCATTTCCGCCAAGCCAGTCTCCTGGCTTACTTCGCGAACCGTGAGGCCGGCATCGCGCAGGAGCGAGGCCGTACCACCGGTGGAGATCAATTCCCATCCGAGATCGGCCAACCCGCGGGCGAAGTCGACGAGTCCGGTTTTGTCAGTGACCGACAGGAGCGCAATCGGCATGTTACTTGGCCGGTGCGACGGCAACCGCCGCGATCAAGAGTCCCAGTGCGTGCAGATCCGACAGGTCGATGACCTCGGCCGGCGAGTGGCTGTACCGGAGCGGCCATGCCAGCGGTACGTCGATCGCGCCGTAGCGCACGAACTCGGAGCCGTCGTTCCCACCGTTCGTTGTCCCGATCTGCAACGGGATGTGCGAAGCCTCGGCGATCCGCCGCACACGCTCGACCTCGGCCGCCGGGGTGACGCTGGAGTTGTCGTGCGCGCGTTCGACGGCGCCCGCGCCTATCGGTGCGTAGGCGAAGCGCTGCGACTCGAGTGGGGAGTCTGATGACACGAACGTGTCGACCGCGTGAACCCGTTTGACGCTCGTGCCGAACTCCGCCGCCAATGCCGCCGCACCATTGAGTCCGACCTCTTCTCGGGTGGAGAACGCAAAGATGACCGTGTGATCCAGCTTCGTCGGATCGATTTGCTGCATGGCGAGCAGGAGCGAGGTCACACCTGTCCGGTCATCCAGCGCTCGCACGGTGTAGCGCGTCGGCCCGAGGCGGGTCGGGTGCTTGGTTGATGTCACACCCTGCCCGACGTGCACACCACACGCCACCAGCGCCGCGGAGTCGACGCCAAACCAGGCCGAGAGCGTGTCGGGCTGCTTCACGGTCGCCTTGTCTCGCGGGATAAAGACGCCGCGCATGGGCGTGTCGCACTTCGTCACTTCATGCAGAAGCGCGCGCTGGCCTTCCCACAAGGACGGGTAAAATCCGCCCAGTGGTTTGAGCACCACGCGGCCGTCGTGCTCGATGCGGACGATGTCGAATCCGAGCTCGTCGAGATGCGCGACGAAGACGACGGTGTCCTTTGGAGGGCCAGCGACGACGAACAGGTTGCCGGCGGTATCGACAGCGGGGCCGAGTACGTTCCAGGCGCGCGGAATCAGGCCACGAACGGTGCGGCGGACGTCGGCTTCATGACCGGACGGCCCGTAGACGGTGCTGACCTGCGTCAGAAGATCGGCGACAGGAGTGAGGCTGTCAGCGGTCGCGGGAGCAGCCGGTGGCACCGTCGGCACCCCGTGCAGCGCCGCGGGGGCCGCCGACGCGACACCGGCAGACTGCGCCACGGCGCCCGCGAGCGAGGTGATGTCGCTCGCTCGTAAGGACTCGACGAGCGTGCCGGGATAACGCGCGCGGACGCCGATAGCGATCGTAGTGCCGACGCGAGGCGTGGCCGGTGCGTCGGCGCGCATCACAGCAAACGTCGTGTCGGCCGGCGTGAGTCCTGGCTCGACGAGGACGAGCGTGTCGACTCGGCCCAACCGGGCGAGCACGGACTGGAGGCCGGTTCTGGCATAACTGTGCTGGACGGCCAGCACGAAGATGGTCTCGCCACCCCGGGTGGGCTTTGCGCTCGCAGCGCCGGCGACGACCGCGCAGCTCGCCCGCGCGGCGGCCTCGGGTCCTGCGACGTACTCACCGTACCGCCAAGGTGCCCACTGCTTCGCGACCGGGTCGAGGATCACGATCCCCATCTGCGCGACCTCGGCGCGCGACCGTGCGCCGACGTCGAGCCAGAGGTCATCGATGGTGACCGGCGCTTCCGGCGTGCTCCGACGGCGCCAGAGGTGTGTGCTCTTGACCGCGATCACGCCCGGGAGCGCGCCGTTCTTGGTCAGCACGCGGACGCGCTGGCCCTCGTGGAACTGGTCCCACAATGGCGAGTGGCGAGACCGCTCGGGTGCCGCCAGTCGCAGATAGCCCGCATCCGTGATCTCGGAGACGATGTAGCCGCCATCGTCCAGCCCGCAGGCGACGACACGGCGAGGCGAGCCGCTACCCACGCGCTTGACCAGGTTGCCGAGCGCGTCGGTCGTCCAGCCTGGGAGGCTGGCCGAGATGATCTGCGTCGCGCTGCCTTCCTGGCCTGGCGGCGCATCGAGCGCGATCCAATCAGAGATCGTCTCCGTCACCTGAGCCGTCGCGGATGTCGCGACGACGCACAAGGCGGCCAGCGCGGCTAGTGTGCGAATGGGTCGTTCTCCCTCAGATGGTGAAGGTCGCCTATGACTCGTCCGTCCGCCCCAAGTGTAATGCGTCCGGCCGCGACCGCGGCGACGGAGTGGGGATAGATCTTGTGCTCGACTTCTAACGTGCGAGCCGCCAACGTCGCTGGCGTGTCGTTGGGCTGCACCCAGACTGGCGCTTGGGCGATGATCGGGCCACGGTCGTAGTCGGCGTCGACGAAATGCACGGTCGCGCCAGTGATTTTCACGCCGGCTGCCAGGACCGCCGCGTGCACGCGCTCGCCGTACATGCCCGCGCCGCCGAATGCGGGCAGAAGCGACGGATGAATATTGACTATGCGCCCGCGAAACGCGCGGGTGACGGCGTCGGGCACATGCTTGAGGTATCCCGCCAACGCGATGAGCTCGATGTGATGGCGCCGGAGCATCGCCAACATCGCCTCGGCATTGGACGGCTGCTCTATCAACCCGGTCGGGATGCCGCGAGCTCTGGCCTTCGCGAGCGCGCCGGCATCGGCTCGATTCGACGCCACAAGGGCTAAGGGCATTCTGCTCGGCGATTGCTTGCATGTTGCTGCCGCCGCCCGAAGCAAATACCGCGATGCGTGCCTGAAGCGCCATGGTGGCCGCTGCGTCGAGCGTGGCTGCTTGGACCGTCGCCCGTTCGCGGTCCTCTGCCGGTGTCTCCGCCGACGGTACGAGGATTCCGTAGCCGCCGAGTGCGTCGGCCGCGGCGATGTCCGACCACTTGTCACCGATCAGCACGACCCGAGCACCTTCGAGTCCCAGATCGCGGATGGCCCTCTGGTAGAGTTCCAGCCCGGGCTTACGGCACTCGCACGGCCCGCCGATATCGGGGTGATGCGGACACACGTACGTCGCATCGACTTCCACGAACGAATCGAGACGAGCACGGACCGCTTCATACTGTGCGGGCGTGATCATGCCGCGCGCGATGCCGGATTGGTTCGTGACGACGACAACCGCCAGGCCCGCTTCGCGAAGGCGGCCGATCGCGTACGCGGCGCCTTCCAGGAGCGCCACGCGATCGGGGTCGGCGAGGTAATGCTCGTCGCGAATGATCGTCCCGTCGCGATCGAGGAATACCACGGCCTTCATCATGCGAATCCGAGCGCGCGGGTCACGGTCTCGATGAGCGCTGCATCGTCTGACTCGGGCACCGAACGGAGGTCGAGGATGCAGCGGCCGTCGGCGATGCGACCGATAACGGCGGGATCACTCGCTCGGAGTCGACGCTCCGCCGTTTCGGCGTCACCCTTGATCGCCAGAGCCGCCGAGGGGATCCTTGCGGTCGGGAAGGCGCCGCCGCCGACGGTGGCCTCCGACTCAATGACCTCCGCGGCGATGCGCCGCGCGGCCAGGTGCGCGCGCTCGCGAATGCGCGCGACGGGTGCGGTCAGCATCGCCAACGCGGGGATGGTGCGCACGGCGGTCGCCGGATCCCTGTACAGCGTCAGCGTTGCCTCCAGGGCGGCCAGCGTCAGCTTGTCGACGCGGAGCGCTCGGGCAAGAGGATTGCGACGGGCAGCCGCGATAGCGGCGGCCGTGCCGAGTATGATGCCAGCCTGGGGTCCACCGAGCAGCTTGTCGCCGCTCATCATGGTCAGCGTCGCTCCGGCGCGTACCGAGTCTGACGCCGTGGGTTCGCCGGTCAGGCCGTAGGCGTCGAGCGAGATCATGAGCCCACTGCCGAAGTCATGCAGCAGCGGCAGCTCGTGCTCCTCGGCCAGAGGCGCGAGATCAGCGAGGGTCGCTTCGCTCACGAATCCATCGATGGCGAAGTTGCTCCGGTGCACTTTGAGCAGCGCGCCGGTGTCGGGCCCGATTGCCGCGGCATAGTCGCCGCGATGCGTCCGGTTCGTGGTGCCGACTTCGACGAGCCGGGACCCGCTCTTGGCCATGATGTCCGGCACGCGGAAGCTGCCACCGATCTCAATCAGCTCGCCGCGCGAAACGATGGTCGTCTTGCCCTCGGCCAGCGTGTTGAGCGCGAGCACCAGCGCCGACGCGCAATTGTTGACGACGATCGCGTCCTCGGCGCCGGTCAGCTCCGTGAGCAGTGATACGCAGTGCGTATATCGCGATCCACGCGCACCGCGCTCGATATCATACTCGAGATTCGTATAACCAGCGGCGGTCGCGGCGATCGCGTCGATGGCGGCGCGGGCCAATGGTGCGCGACCGAGATTCGTGTGGAGGACGACGCCGGTCGCATTGAACACCGGCCGGAGCGACGGTCGTGATCTGGCCGCGAGGGCGTCGCCGATCGCTTCCGCCCACTCGTCTTCGCCGTGCGGCGCGGCGCCCGGGTTCGTCCGTGCGCGCGCAACGGCATCGCGAACGGCGTCGACCACCACCGCGCGTGGGGCGAGCGCCATGAGCCGGCCGACGGCCGCGCTCTCTAAGAGCGTGCTGACCGATGGCAGGTCGCGGCGAGGGTCACTCATGGGACTGAATCTCGCTGCGGGATGGAATCTCGCCGCGGGACTGAATCTCGCTGCGCCGGTAGGCGACCGCGAAGGCCGCGTCGGCCGTGCGTGCTATCAGCCTTGGTCGTGTCGCGTTTGGGAATGGTGAAGACCAAAAACGAAGTCCGCGGATGCCCAAGGAGATTACGCAGACCGATCGACGATGCACGGTAGAACGCACCCGGCGTCAGCGGCAATCCGAGCGAGAGCACGGCGTCCGTGACCGGGCTCGACTTGCTCGGCTTGATCAGCCGGGCTTCGCGGGCCGAGTCGCGCCGCGACTGACGCTGGATGTTGCGGGCGCGCTGGGCAGCGGTGTCTCGTGCGCCGACGCCGCCGGCCGCGGCGCGTTTCGCCGAGTCGGCGCGCAGCAGCGAGTCGTCCCGCGCCCGGTTGCGGGTGGTGAGGACGGAGTCGTAGGTGCGGCCAGAGACGGCGGTCGTGATGGGGATCGCGGTCGAATCCTTCGCTTTCAGCGTGAAGAGCGCCGGCGTGATCGACTGGTTGACGTCGACGCCCTTATCGAATGTGAGCCGCAGCGTGACGCTGTCGACGATGCGCGTCTCGGCGATGCGCGGGCCGATCGTGTCATGGATGAAGGTCAGGAGCTCGACGTTCGCGCTATCCGTCAGCTTGACTCCGACCGAGTCCCACAGCTCGCGCTGATCCAATCGGCGGTTGTTGTTCTGATCGATGTAGCCCCGGACCGTGTACGGTCCGCCCGGCAAGTGGGGCAGGACAAACCGGCCGTTGCTGTCGGAGACCGCGACCCAGATCGTGTTCGTGTCGGACGGGACCCATGCTTCGATCAAGGCTTTCGGCGCGATGCTGCCTTTCACCCAGTCGAAGATCACACCGCGAATGGCGGTCGGGGGGATCGTCGAGCCGGTCGAGAACGTGAGTGTCGTGTCGCGCTTGATCGAGTTGCCGCGCAGGTCGGTCATCCCCGGCAGCATCGTGATCGTGTAGACCGTGTTCGGACGGAATCCGTGGCGCGGGCTCAGCGAGATATGCGTACGGTGCCAGGCGGCGGAGACGGGCGCCTTGCGCTCGTTCGGCGAGACGAGAAAGAGCTTGTCGAGGCTCTCAACACCTGACGGCAGCTCACTCACGACTTCGTCGAACCGGAACACCGCGCGGTTGGTGGTCACGTTGACGGCGTTTGTTTCAGGGATCAGCTCGATCAGCCTCGGCGGAGCGTGACGCTCCGGGCCACCCGGCGGGAACTGCTCCGAAGCGCACGCGGCCAGGGCTGCCATCGCGACGAGCGCGGCAGCCCATCGCGCTACGACCCGCACAGCGCGCGAACCTTCCGCGCTAATTCCACCTCCCGAAGTGTCCACTCGCGCTCTTTCCGCCGCTCGTCCTCGACGATATCAGGTCGGGCATTATTCACGAACTGCTCATTGGCGAGTCGCTTCCGAAGCGACTCCAATTGCGCCGACAGCTTCGTCAGCTCGCCTTTAAACCGCGCGCACTCTTTCTCGGCGTCGATCGCGCCCGCCAACGACAGCACGACCGAGGATCCGTCGGACAGCACGGCGGTCGCGGATAACGTACCGTTCGCCTCACCAACCCGCACGTTGCAGTCCGCGAGCCGACCCACCGCTTCAGCCTCCTCGACGTACACCGTACGCGACCGAAGGGTCGGGACGATGGTCGCGTCGAGCACCTTGCGGGGTGGCACATTATAGTCGGCCCGCAGCTGCCGAAGCGCACTCACCGCCTCGCGCACGCGTTCGTACTCGGTCCCCCGCTTCCCGTCGTTACACCCATCGCGCGCGCTCGGCCAACGCGATATCGCCAGGATCGCGTGTTCGTCCGTTGTCGGCAGGTGCTCCCAGAGCGCCTCGGTGACAAACGGCACAACGGGGTGCAGGAGCCGCAGGGCCATATCGAACACGTGCACCAGAATCGCCCGGGCGACCGCCCGATCTCTCATATCCCAATCTGGCGCCAATCTCGCTTTGCAGTGCTCGAGGTACCAAGCGGCGAAGTCATCCCAGACGAACGTGCGTGCCGCCTCGACGTACTCGTTGAGCCGCAGCCCTTCGTATCGATTCTCGCCCCAAATGCCGCGCTCCGGCCGTGCCGGGCCGAGGGCGGCATCGCAGGCGCCAATGGCCGCGTCCAGCCGACAGAGGATCCAGCAGTCCGCGCGCGAGAACTCGGGCTTCGCGAACTCACCCATGCGCCGGACATCTTCTGGCCCCACTCTCTCCAACGCCCGCCCAATGTTCTTGAGCTTCGTGACGAAGTTGCGCCCGGGCGCGAAGCTCTCCTCGATCTCGTTCGGATCAAGGATGATATCCGCGCCGATGCCGCTCGACGCGAGCTGGGTGTAGCGCAGCGCATCCGCGCCAAATAACTGCACGACGTCGAGCGGATCGATCCCGTTGCCGTACGACTTCGACATTTTGCGATGCTGCGTATCGCGCACCGTGCCGGTCAGCAGGATCGTATGGAACGGCACGCGCCCCATGAAATGCAGCCCAGACATCACCATCCGGGCGATCCAGAAAAAGAGAATCTCGGGAGCCGAGACCAGCACGTCGGTCGGATAGAACGCTCTGAGATCCGCCGTGTCGTCGGGCCAGCCGAGTGTCGACATCGGCCAGAGCCAGGACGAGAACCACGTGTCGAGCACGTCCTCGTCCTGTCGGATCTGCCCTGTCGTGCCACAGGCCGGACACGACGTCGGGTCCTCGCGTTTCGCGCCGTACCAGCCACACGCATCACAATAGAACACCGGAATGCGATGGCCCCACCAGAGCTGGCGCGAGATGTTCCAATCGCGGATCCCCTCGAGCCAGTTCTCGTAGACTTTCTCGTACCGCTCCGGCAGAATGCGGACATAACCCTGTCGGTAGGCGTCCAGCGCGCGGTCGGCGAGCGGCTTCATCCGGACGAACCACTGATCCGATAGCCGTGGCTCGACGATGGTGTCGCACCGATAGCAGTGCCGCACCGCGTGCTCGATCTCCTTCGTCTGCGTGAGCGCGCCGCGCTCGCGCAGCTCGGCCACGATCGCCGCGCGCGCGTCGAACCGGTCCAGCCCGCGGAAACGATCGGGCACGCGCTCGCCGTCCATCTTCGCGTCCGGCGTCATGATCACGGGCATCGGCAAGTTGTGCCGCTGTCCGATCTCGAAATCGTTCGGATCATGCGCGGGCGTCACTTTCACGGCCCCGGTGCCGAACGCCGGGTCGACCGCGTTGTCAACAATCACCGGGATGTTCAAACCGATGATGGGCAGAACAAGATGCTGACCGATAAAGTCGCGATAGCGCTCGTCGTCGGGATGCACCGCGACCGCCACATCGCCGAGCATCGTCTCCGGTCGCGTGGTGGCGACCGTGATCGCCCGCGAGGGATCGCCGGCCAGCGGGTACCTCACGTAATACAGCTGCCCCTTCGTCTCCTCGTGCTCGGCTTCCTCGTCGCTCAACGACGTGAGATCGCGCGGGCACCAGTGGATCACCCGGTGGCCGCGATAGATGAGCCCTTCGTCGTAGAGGCGCACGAACGCTTCGCGGACCGCGCGCGAGAGCTCGGGCGACAGCGTGTATCGCGTCCGCGTCCAGTCGGCCGATGCGCCAACGGCGCGCAGCTGCTGGAGGATGGTGCCGCCAGTCTCGGCGACCCAGGTGGTGGTACGGGCCACGAACGCCTCGCGCCCGATGGCCTGCCGCGACGAGCCTTCGGCCAACAGCTGCCGCTCGATGATGTTCTGAGTCGCGATTCCCGCGTGGTCCGTCCCGGGCACCCACAGCGCGTCATCGCCGACCATGCGGCGCCAGCGGATCAGGACATCTTGGACGACGGCGCCGAGCGAGTGACCGACGTGCAGGACGGCCGTGACGTTTGGCGGCGGCATGACGATCACAAACGGATCTTTGTCCCCGCCCACCCGGCGGGACCGCTTGGCGTGGGCGGTAAACCCCCCGCTCGCCATCCAACGATCGTAGATCTCGGCGTCCGTGATCACGGGACGCGCTGTCTCGGGGATGCTGGCCGTCATCGGGTCAAGATAACGATGGCGGCGGTCATGCGGATGGCGGGCCTTCCGTGCGCAAATCCTGCGCCGTATGCGTGTCTACCGGCCTTGGCGGCAGCGGATCGGCCACGTCCTCTTCGCCCCAATCGCTCTCGGCGTACTGTGCATTTTCTTCCGCGTCATCCTCCGCGTCATCGTCGACGAGTTCATCCGTCTCCTCAGCCTGCTCATCCTGACGCACGCTCAGGCGGTTGACGACCGTCTCGACGCCTGGCACGCCGCGGGCGATGACGCTGGCGTGGTCAGACTCGCGAACGGTGAACACGTGGCCGGTGAGCTCGATCGTATGCTCGGCCACGGCGCCGATGTCGACCGCGCGCTCGCGAAGGGTGGGATCGTTCGTGAAGGCCGAGAGGACGCGTTCCTCGAGCTCCTCATTGGCGCTCTCGAACGCCTCTTCGTCGAGCTCCTCGTGGTCCTCCTCGTCGTACTCTTCCTTTTGCTGCTTGGCCTGGGCGCCGAATCGCACGCCACCGAACCGTTGTGATAGATACACCCCGGCCGCAAGCCCGGCGAGCGCCCCAGCGGCCAGCAGGAGCAGGCCGTTAGGCGAGCTCTCGTCGTCGTCGTTGACGCGGATCCGATACCGAGACATAGGGAGACTCCCGTGGCGAGGCGTGGATCGGAACGATTAGCTTCCAAGTCCGTGGCGGGCAAGAACAAGGCCACTTTTTCGGACCCGTGAACGAGCCGAATCCTACCCCGCCGCGACCACGACTACGGTACGTAATATGGCTGACTGTCGCTATCGTGACGGTCGCCGGCGTGGTGTTCTATTTCCGCTATCAAACCGCACTCGCGCCGATGCTCGGCGGGGGTAAGTAGTGTGACCACAAGCGCTCCGCCCCGAATGCTGCGATTGACTCTGCCAGACGGCTCCTTGCGTGAAGTACCCGAAGGGACCCTTCCCCTCCCGGTAGTCGAGTCCATCGGACCGCGCCTGGCGAAGGCCGCTATTGCGGTTGTCGTAAACGGACAAGTGCAAGATCTCGTTACACCTCTCCGGGAGGACGGCGAGTTCCTGGTCTTGACCGAAAAGGACCCGCGTTCCCTCGGTGTGCTCCGCCACTCGGCGGCCCATATCCTGGCGACCGCGGTCCGCCGCTTGCGACCATCGGCCGAGATCGGGTTCGGCCCTGCCATCGAGGACGGCTTCTACTACGACTTCGGGGTCGCCGAGCCATTTACGCCCGAGGACGTAGCAACCTTCGAGGCGGAGATGCAGCGGGTCGTGGCCGAGGGCTACCCGTTCGTGCGCAGAGAGGTGTCGCGCGAACAGGCGTTGGACGAGTTCGCCGATGACCCGCTCAAGCTCGAGCGCATCGCCGATCTGGGGCCTGATGAGGTGATCTCGACCTATACCGACGGGCCGTTCACCGATCTCTGTCGTGGGCCGCACGTGCCCGACACCGGGTACCTCAAGCACTTCAAGCTGTTGCACACCGCGGGTGCGTACTGGCGGGGTGATGAGAAGCGGCCGATGCTCCAGCGCATTTACGGGACCGCGTTCTGGTCGAAGCCGGCGCTCGATGAGCATCTGCATCGGCTCGAGGAGGCCAAGCGGCGCGACCATCGCGTGCTCGGTGCGCAGCTCGACTTGTTCTCCACCGACCAGCGGGTGGGACCCGGCCTGATCCTCTGGCACCCGAAAGGTGCGATCATCCGGAACGAGATCGAGAACTTCGAGCGACAGTTGGTCTTGGATCACGGTTACGATCTCGTGTACACACCGCACATCGCCAGCGAGCGTCTGTTCGAGATCTCTGGTCACTTGCAGACGTTCCGCGAGAACATGTTCGGCGCCATGGACGTTGAAGGCGCCTTGTATCGGCCCAAGCCGATGAACTGCCCGGGCCACATCGCGATCTTCCAGTCCAAGCCGCGCTCGTATCGTGATCTCCCGATTCGCTACGCGGAGTTCGGCACCTGCTACCGTTACGAGCGGAGCGGCGTGCTGCACGGGATGCTCCGCGTGCGCGGATTCACACAAGACGACGCGCACGTGTTCTGTACCCCGGAGCAAGTGCGCGTAGAAATCGGCCGCCTCCTGGATCTGGTAGACGAAATTCTCGGCGTATTTGGCTATGAATACTTGATCGAGCTGTCGACCCGCCCCGAGAAGTCGCTCGGCAGCGCCGAGGTGTGGGCTGAGGCTGAGAAGACCTTGGCCGACGTGCTCGAAGCGCGTGGCCAGAAGTACAAGATCGACGCGGGTGGTGGCGCGTTCTATGGTCCGAAGCTCGACTTCAAGCTCGTGGATGCGATCGGGCGATACTGGCAAGGTCCGACGGTCCAGCTCGACTTCAACTTGCCGGAGCGATTCCAGCTCGAGTACACCGGCGCGGACAATCAGCCGCACCGACCGATCATGTTGCACCGGGTGCTGGTGGGCTCGATGGAGCGGTTCGTCGGTGGCTTGATCGAGCACTATGCCGGCGCATTCCCAGTGTGGCTCGCGCCCGAGCAGGTGCGCGTACTCCCGCTGACCGACGACGTCGCATCGGTTGCGTCGGCAGTCCATGATCGACTGCGGGCCGCTGGTATTCGCTCGCATCTCGACGCGCGCGCCGAGACCTTGCAGTACCGCGTGCGAGAGGGGAACCTCATGAAGGTGCCGTATCTCGCGGTCATCGGTCCGCGCGAGGCGCAGGCCGATAGTGTCGCCGTGAGCGTTCGCGGGGCAGGCGAGAAGCAGCGTCCGACGCCGGTCCCAGTCGCCGATTTTATCGCGCGCGTCAAACACGAGATCGAGACCCGGTCTCTCACTCTTTCGTCATCCAATGCCTGACGCAGTCATTCTCTCCGCGGCCCGCACGCCGATCGGCCGCTTCTTAGGTGGACTGTCACCGTTGACCGCTCCACAACTGGGCGCGGTCGCGATTCGTGCCGCGGTTGAACGTTCTGGTATCGATGCGAGCGACATCTCCGACGTGATTTTCGGGAACGTCGTTCAGGGTGGCGTCGGCCAGGCGCCCGCACGGCAGGCCGCCATTCACGCTGGTCTTCCCGCCGGCGTCTCGGCGCTCACGATCAACAAAGTCTGCGGCTCGGGTCTGGCCGCGGTCATGCTCGCGGCGCAGGCCATCAAGGCCGGCGATGCCGAGGTGATCGTGGCCGGCGGTCAGGAGTCGATGTCGAATGCGCCGTACTACAACTACGGTATGCGCAATGGCGTCAAACTCGGCAATCAGACGCTGACTGATGGCGTGATCAAAGACGGCCTGTGGTGCTCCTTCTGCGACGTGCACATGGGTGGCCACGCCGAGTACACCGCCAAGAAGGCCCACGTAACCCGCGCGGCCCAGGACGAATTCGCGGTCGAATCACACCGTCGCGCGGTCGCGGCGATGGAGGCGGGCAAGTTCAACGACGAAATTATCCCCGTCGAAGTACCAGGCAAGAAGGCCGCGACCACGATTGCAGTTGACGAAGGCCCGAGAAAGGACGCGTCGATTGAGTCGCTGGCCAAGCTTCGACCGGCGTTTGCCTCGGACGCTCGCGGCATATCGGCCGCTGAGTTGACGGTGACCGCGGGCAATGCCTCGACGCTGAACGATGGCGCCTCGGCGCTCGTCGTGGCGTCAGCCGAGTATGCGAAGGCCCATGGCTTGCCGATCATGGCGAGGATCACGGGCTATGGGACGGGCGCCGTCGAGCCGCAAGAGCTGTTCTTTGCGCCGGTCATTGCGGTGCGCGCCCTCATGAAAAAGGCCGGCACAAAGATCAGCGACTACGACCTGATCGAAGCCAACGAGGCGTTCGCCTCGCAAGCGCTGGCGGATGGCCAGGAGCTCGGTTGGGACTGGGCGCGGGTGAACGTCAACGGTGGCGCGATCGCCATCGGCCACCCGATCGGCGCGAGCGGCGCGCGCGTGCTCACGACGCTGCTCTACGCGCTCCGCGATCGCAACAAGCGCACCGGCTTGGCCACGCTCTGCCTCGGTGGCGGTGACGCGGTGGCCCTCTCGGTCGAGCGCGTGTAATGATCGAACGCGCGGTCGTGATCGGCGCTGGACAGATGGGCAACGGGATCGCACACACGCTGGCGCTCGCCTCGATCCCCGTCACGATGGTCGATGTGTCCGAGGACGCGCTCGCGCGCGGCCAGACGACGATCGGGGCGAATCTGGACCGCCAAGTGAAGAAGGGCACGATCCCTCAGGACGTTCGTGACGCCACGTTCGCCCGCATCGGCGCCTCCACGGACCTCTCCGCTGCCGGAAACGCCGACATCGTGATCGAGGCCGCGTCGGAGAACGCGGGACTGAAGTTCGAACTGTTCAAGCGCATCGACGACATCGCCCCGCCATCGGCGATCCTCGCGTCCAACACGAGCTCGATCTCCATCACCGAGATCGCGGCCAAGACGCGCCGGCCCGCGCAAGTGATCGGGATGCACTTCATGAACCCTGTGCCGGTGATGAAGCTGGTGGAAGTCATCCGAGGTCTCGCAACGTCCGACGGCACCACCGCCACGGTCATTGCTCTGGCGAAGCATCTCGGCAAGACGCCGGTGGAAGTCCGGGATTACCCGGGCTTCGTGTCGAACCGGGTGCTCATGCCGATGATCAATGAGGCGGTCTATTGCCTCATGGAGGGCGTCGGGACGCCGGAAGCGATCGACACCGTCATGACCCTCGGCATGAATCACCCCATGGGTCCCTTGGCGCTCGCCGATCTCATCGGCCTCGACACCTGTGTGTCGATACTCAATGTACTGAGAGATGGCCTGGGCGATCCCAAGTATCGCGCCTGTCCGCTCCTCAGAAAGTACGTCGCCGCGGGCTGGCTCGGACGAAAGTCCAAGCGCGGCTTCTATCAATACGATTGATGCAAGAGTTCTTGTCTCTCAGCGAGGAGCAGCGCGAGGTGCAGCGTCTCGCGCGCGAGTTCGCGGCCGAATCCCTGGCGCCGTTCTCCGCCAAGTGGGATCAGGAGGGAGAGCCCGATCCCAACGTCATTCCCCGCCTGGCTGAGTTGGGTTTCTTGGGGATGTTGATCCCGCCGGAGTACGACGGGCTGGGGGTCGACACGGTGACGTACTTGCTGGCGCTGGAGGAGATCGCGGCCGCCGACGCGTCGACGGCCGTGTTGCTCTCGGTGCACAACTCGCTGCCGGTGCAGATGCTCCTGGAGCACGGGACCGAGGCGCAGAGGGAGCGCTTCCTCAAGCCAATGGCGCGCGGCGAGCTCCTCGGCGCCTTCGCGTTGTCGGAGCCCGACGCCGGGTCGGATGCCGCGGCGCTTCGGACGCAGGCGGTGCGCGATGGCGACTGCTGGGTCCTGAATGGGACGAAAGCCTGGGTCACAAACGGGAATCGCGCCGGCGTGATTCTGGCGATGGCAAGGACGGACCAGGGCGAGAATCGGCAGGGCGCGCGGGGGATCTCGGCGTTCGTTATCACGCCGGACCTGCCGGGATTCCACGTCGGGAAGCTGGAGGACAAGATGGGCCTCCGCGCCTCGCCGACGGTGCAGCTCACGTTCGACAATCTCCGCGTCCCCACGGATCGGCTGCTTGGAACCGAGGGGGAGGGTCTCGTCTATGCATTAGGGTCGCTGGAGCACGGGCGGCTCGGTATCGCGGCTCAGGCGCTGGGCATCGCCCGTGCGGCGCTCGAGCACTCGATTCGTTACGCGGGCGAGCGGCGCACTTTTGGGCAGCCGATCCGGGCCCATGGTGCGATTCAGTTCAAGCTGGCGGACATGGCGACCCGTTACACAGGCGCGCGGGCGCTCCTGTTCGCCGCGGCCGCGGCCAAGGACCGGGGCGAGCGGGTGACGCAGCTGGGTTCCATGGCCAAGCTGACGGCGAGCGAGATGGCGATGTGGCTCACGACACAGGCCGTCCAGGTGTTCGGAGGCTACGGGTACGTGAAAGAGTTTCCGGTCGAGCGGCTATTTCGTGATGCGAAGGTGACCGAGATCTACGAGGGGACGTCCGAGATCCAGCGGATCGTGATCGGCCGATCCCTCTATGAAGATTAAGAGTGGCGTTGTATGATGGGGCTATCGTGATGAAATGGTGGAATTGGGACCGCTGCCCGCCGGGCACGGCACTGAATGAGACGGACCCCGAGATCGCGCGGCTCATCGAGCGCGAGATCGAGCGGCAGTCTGATGGCTTGGAGCTCGTCGCCAGCGAGAATTTCGTCTCGCCGGCGGTGATGGAAGCCATGGGCACGCCGCTGACGAACAAGTACGCCGAGGGCCTGCCGGGCAAGCGCTACTATGGCGGCTGCGAGTTCGTCGACCAGGTCGAGCAGCTCGCGATCGACCGGGCAAAGTCGCTCTTCCACGCCGAGCATGCCAACGTCCAGCCCCATTCCGGCGCGCAAGCCAACCAAGCGGTCTTCTTTGCCCTGTTGAAACCCGGCAATGTGTTCCTGGGCCTGGACCTGTCGCAGGGTGGCCATCTGACGCATGGCTCCGCGGTGAACTTCTCCGGCATTCTGTACAAGGCCGTGCACTACGGAGTGACGGACGAAGGCTGGATCGACATGGACGCGGTGCGCGCGCTCGCGCGTGCCAATAATCCACGCATGATCATCGCGGGTGCGAGTGCCTACGGGCGCACGCTCGATTTTCCGGCGTTCGCCGAGATCGCGAAAGAAGTCGGCGCCTATTTCATGGTGGATATGGCGCACATCGCCGGTCTCGTCGCCGCGGGTGTCCACCCGTCTCCGGTCCCATACGCCAACGTCGTCACGACCACGACACACAAGACGCTCCGTGGTCCGCGTGGGGGCCTCATCCTGTCGAGAGAGACCCACGCCAAGGCCATCGACAAAGCGGTCTTCCCGGGTCTTCAAGGCGGCCCACTGGAGCACGTCATAGCCGCGAAGGCCGTGTCATTGAAAGAAGCGGCAGATCCGGCCTTCGTCGTCTACGCCCGTCAGATTGTCGCCAACGCGAAAGCGCTCGCGGCCGCATTGGTCGAACACGGGTATCAGATCGTGTCCGGCGGCACTGACACGCACCTGATGCTGGTTGACTTGCGCAACAAGGGCCTGACGGGGAAGGCGGCTGAGAAGGCGCTCGATCTCGCGGGAATTACCGTCAACAAGAACACGGTCCCGAAGGAGACGCAGTCGCCGTTCGTCACGAGCGGCATTCGCATCGGCACGCCCGCAGTCACGACGCGGGGATTCAAAGAGCCGGAGATGCGCCGCGTAGCGGGCTTTATCGATCGAGTATTGTTGGCGCCGACAGACGAGACCGTGGCGCGCTCGGTGCGCGAGGATGTGCGCGAGCTGACGACCACGTTCCCGCTGTATCCTGTGCCAGAAGGTGTGAGGCAGTAGCGTGGCCGAGCTCGCGTTTCGTGACGGGATCATGGACCAGATCCGGCTACGAGAGCGCCGCTTTCATGAGTGCGCCTATCTCTTTGTTCTCTCCGCGCTCGAGTTCTGTCAGGCGCGGTTGACTGAGCGGCGCCACATCACCGGTCGCGAGCTGGCGATCGCATGCCGCGATCTCGCGCTCGACCGCTACGGTGTGTTGGCGCGGCTCGTGCTGAACTACTGGGGTGTCCGTTCGACGGGCGACCTGGGCGACATTGTGTTCACGCTCGTCGAGCTGAACTTGCTGATCAGTCAGCCCACGGACACGCGCGATGATTTTCTCGCCGTCTTCGATTTCGACGAGGCGTTCGAGCAGAACTATCCGTGGAACGCCGCCCAGCGGGCGTAGCCGTCACGACGGCTGCTGAGAGCGCCGAACACGATTCCAAGGCAATCGCGGGCGGCATACCGTCCCGTGCGCTCATGCGAGCCGCCGGTCTCGCGGCCGCGGCTGAGATCATCCGCCGCTATCCCGTTCGCGCGTCGCGCGGTGTGTCCGTCTTCGCCGGCCCGGGGAACAACGGCGGCGATGCGTGGGTGGTGGCGGGGGCTCTCGCGCGCGCGGGTATTTCCGTTCGTGTCACCGAAGTCATGCCGCCGCGCACGCCGGACGCCGAGGCGGAGCGTGCCGCTGCCGTGTCGTTGGTATCGGTCGGCCGACCGTTGGGCTTTGAGCGTCTCATCGTCGATGGCCTGCTCGGGACCAGCAGCACGGGAGCGCCACGCTCGCCTATCGCCGAGGCAATCGACTCGATCGCCGCGCGCCGCGCAGCGGGCGCGCTCGTTGTCGCCCTCGACATCCCGAGCGGTGTCGACGCCACGACTGGTGCTGCGGAGCACGCGGTAGGAGCGGATCTCACGCTGACATTCGGCACGATGAAGACGGGCTTACTTGTCGCACGCGGATCCGCTGGCCGCGTAGCGGTGCTCGACATCGCCTTGCCGCTGCGCGACGGCGGTCCGACGCTCGTCGATGCCCCATGGGTCCGCCTGCATACGCCGGCGATCGCGGCTGACGCGAACAAGGGTACGCGCCGTCGACTCGCGATCGTCGCCGGTGGGCCATCGATGATGGGCGCTGCCGTACTTGCCGCGCGCGCCGCGCATGCGAGCGGAGTTGGGCTCGTGCGTCTTTTCGTGGCGCCGGAGAACGTGTCGGTCGCGCAGACGATCGCGCCGGAGTCGCTGGCGTTTCCGTGGCCCACGGACGACGCGACAGTGGACCGCGAGATTACCGGGTACGCCCACGCGGTCCTCATCGGTCCTGGGCTGGGCACCACCGACGCCGCGCGCGCAGTGCTGGCACGCGTGCTTTCGCGTTGGCATGGTCCGACGGTTGTCGATGCCGATGCGCTGAATATTTACGCCGGTCGGGTAAGCGAGCTGGCTACCGCACTCGGAGGCCGCCCGGCGTTGCTCACGCCACACCCGGCCGAGTTCGGCCGCCTGGTCGGACGTACGGTCGATCAGGTGCTCGCCGAGCGCTTTCAGACAGGCGCTACTCTGGCGCGTAACCTCGGCGCAGGGACGACGGTGCTGCTCAAGGGCGTGCCGACGGTCATCTCGTCGGCCTCGGGCGATCGCATCGTGAGCGCCGCCGGCACGCCAGCGCTTGCGACGGGTGGCAGCGGCGACCTCCTCGCCGGGATAGCGGGCACGTTGCTCGCCCAGACGGAAGATCCATTCACGAGCGCCGGCATCGCTGCCTGGATCCACGGGACGGCGGCCGAGATCGCCAACGCCGATCGCACCACGCGCGCGGTCACACTCGACGACGTTGCGGCATCCCTCAGCGGTGCGTGGGAGCGAGCGTTCTCGCCGCAGGTGCCGAGCTACCCGGTTCTCGCCGAGCTTCCGTCGGTCGGCGATCACTTGTGAGTGAGTTTGATGTAATCCGTACCATGCTGGCCCGTTGGGGGCAGTCGGCGGTGGGGATCGGCGGCGATGCCGCGGAGCTCGTGGTGCCGGACGGCCAACGACTGCTGGTGAGCACAGACACGAGCGTCGAAGGCGTCCACTTTCGTCGCGACTGGCTGTCGCCGACCGAGATAGGTTATCGCGCGACGGCCGCCGCCTTGAGCGATCTCGCAGCCGTCGCTGCCACACCGCTCGCTCTCCTCTTGGCGCTCACGCTGCCCGATTCGTGGCTCGCGGCCGTGCCCGACATTGCGAGTGGCGTTGGCGAAGCCGCGCGCGCAGCGCGCGCTCATATAGTAGGCGGCGATGTCGTTCGCGGAGACGCACTGTCGCTCACGATCACAGTGCTCGGCGTCGCCGCTCACCCCTGGTCGCGCGCCGCTGCCCGTCCCGGCGGCCGAGTCTACGTCACCGGCGTGCTCGGCGGCCCCTCGGTCGCACTGCGTTCGCTGTCCGCGGGTCGTACCCCGGACCCAACATTGCGCATGCGTTTCGCGCACCCGGAGGCGCGCCTATTGGAGTCGCGCTGGCTCGCGAATCACGGCGTCGTTGCCGCGATCGACATCTCCGATGGGTTGGTCGCAGACGCTCGCCACATTGCCGCCGCCAGCCATGTCCAACTCACGCTCGACTTGTCTCACCTGCCGCACGTCGATGGCATTGAGCCACTCGACGCCGCAGCGTCGGGCGAGGAATACGAACTCCTGGTTGTCACTCGCCCGGATGCCGAGCTCGACGCAGCGGCATTCACTCGCGCTTTCGGCCTTCCACTGACCGAGATCGGCACGGTCGACGCCGACGAGGCGGAGGGCCGCGTCGAGGTAACGCTCGGCAGTACCCGCGTTGACCCGCCTGGTGGCTACGATCACTTTTCAAGTTGATGGCCTGGATCCGAACGCTGTGCGTCGCCGCCGTTATAGTCGTTCTGACGCCGCCCTACGCGGCGTTAGCCGTCATTGCCGCGGCCTTGGGCGTCAAGGACCGCCCTGGCGGGGTCTACGACTGGATCGCGCATACGTGGACACTCGCGATCGTCTCCGCCGCCGGGATCCGCGTTCGCGTGCATGGCGCCGAGCGCCTCGCCGAGTCGAGGACGGCCCCGCGGATTTTCGCGTCGAACCATGTGAGCTGGTTCGACGTGTTTGTGTTGGGGTCGATCCTCCCGCGTTTCGCGTTCGTGGCGAAGGCGGAGATCCTCAAAATTCCGATCTTCGGCCCCGGCGCGCGCGCGATCGGCACGGTGCCGATCGACCGCAACAATCGGAAGTCCGCGTTTGCATCGTACGAAGAAGCGGCCACCCGGATCGCCCGGGGGCGCTCGGTGATCGTGTTTCCCGAGGGGACGCGCGGCACCGCGTATCCGCTTCGTCCGTTCAAAAAGGGGCCGTTCGTACTGGCCATCGCGGCGCAGGCGTCGGTCGTGCCGACGGTTGTGTACGGGACCCTGCCGATCTTTCCGCGTGACGCGTACCGCATGCAGACGGGTGGCGGGGTCGTCGACGTCGAATTTCTCGAGCCGGTGCCGACTGAGGGGCTGGATTACGAGGCGCGTGACGCGTTGAGCCAAACGGTCTACGACCGTATGGCGGAAGCGCTCGCCAGGCATGGTGTCGAGCCCCTGTCGGTCACCGCGCCTCGGGTCATGACGCCCGACGATTGACCGGCTAGTTTGGTTCCACCATGTCAACGATCAGCGATGTCACCGCGCGCGAGATTCTCGACAGCCGCGGGAACCCCACGGTAGAGGCGGACGTCACGCTCCTCTCGGGCACGACGGGCCGCGCGGCGGTCCCGAGCGGCGCCTCGACGGGCGAGCACGAGGCGGTCGAGTTGCGGGACGGCGATCAGCACCGGTACGGCGGCAAGGGTGTGCAGAAGGCCGTGCGGCACGTGATCGAGACGATCGGTCCGGCGATCGCCGGGCTGTCGGCGATCGATCAGTTGTTGGTCGACCAGACGATGCTCGATCTCGATGGCACGACCAACAAGTCGAAGCTCGGTGCGAACGCGATTCTCGCGGTGTCGATGGCGGTGGCGCGCGCGGCGGCGGCGGAAGTGAAGCTGCCACTCTATCGGTATCTCGGCGGCCCGTTGGCGCGCACGCTCCCGGTGCCCATGATGAACATCTTGAATGGTGGCGCGCACGCGACGAACACGGTCGACTTTCAGGAGTTCATGATCCTCCCGGTGGGCGCCGAGACGTTCGCCGATGCCTTACGCATCGGAGCCGAAGTCTTCCATGCGTTGAAGAAAGTGCTCTCGTCACGCAAGCTGTCGACGGGCGTCGGCGACGAGGGCGGTTTCGCGCCGGACCTGGCGAGCGACGAGGATGCGATTCGGGTGATACTCGAAGCGATCGAGAAAGCGGGGTACGCTCCGGGCCGCGAGGTGGCGTTGGCGCTGGATGTCGCGGCGAGCGAGTTGTTCGACAAGGCCGCGGGGACGTACACGTTCAAGAAGAGCGGCGCGGGGCAGAAAGACGCGGCGGGGATGATCGAGCTGTACACGCGTTGGCTCGATGAGTATCCGATCGTGTCGATCGAGGACGGCTTGGCCGAGGATGATTGGGCGGGTTGGGAGTCCCTCACGCGCGCCCTCGGCGATCGCGTCCAACTCGTGGGCGACGATATCTTCGTGACGAACACCGAGCGGTTGGCACGCGGGATCGAGAACGGGGTCGGCAATGCGATTTTGGTCAAGGTCAACCAGATCGGGACGCTCTCCGAGACGCTCGAGACCATCGAGATGGCGCGCGCGGCGGGTTATCTGTCCGTGATCTCGCATCGCTCCGGCGAGACCGAAGACACGTTCATCGCCGACCTCGCGGTCGCGACTGGCGCCGGCCAGATCAAGACGGGCTCGGCGAGCCGCACGGATCGCGTCGCGAAGTACAATCAGCTCTTGCGTATCGAGGAACAACTCGGCGACGCGGCCGAATATCCTGGCGGGGCCATCTACGGGTTATAGCTGATGCTCGCGCGCGTGGGCTGGGGATTCGCGGCGCTGGTCGTGCTGCTCTACGCGATCGAGGGTGGCGAGTACGGCACCTCGGACCTCATTCACCTGCATTCGCGCCACCGCGCCCTCGTGGCGCGGATCGACTCGCTGCAGCATCGCATCGACTCCTTGTCCACGCTCGCGCACGCCATCGAGACCGATCCCGCGGTGCAGGAGCGTATCGCGCGAGAAGAGTTCGGCATGGTACGCGGTGCAAAGGAGTTGCTCTACCGGTTCGCGCCGCCCTCAGTGCACGAGATGCCGCACGACCACGAACTCCGGTAGATAGAAGGGCGGCAACTCGTCATCGGGCAGATCCTTGATGCGCCGGATGAATTCCCGGAAGCCGCGCGCGTACATGTTCCCGTCGGTCGTGATGATATCGTATTCGTTCATCGCGGCGTGCTCGAACACGGCGCGGTCGGCGCGTGGGACGAGGTGTGGTTGCCACGCCAACTTGCGCGGGCCGGCGGCGAACGAGTTGAGATATTTGTCGAACCCGATGACGCGCTTGGTGACGTCTTTCCGGATATGGAATCGCCCGAGCACGGCGTCCGGTGCGGGATTGCACTCGTCGAGGACTTCCTGGATCGTGAACAGCGATCCGGGGTGGGCGCGAAGCGCCATATGCATGGAGCCGTCGCGTGCCGCGAGCTCCTTGCCGAGTCCCTGCAGGACTCCGGCGTCGATCATGTATTGCGTGCCCATGTGCCCTCGCACTCGGTGACTGGGCCAATGTATATGGCAGGGCTCAACTTGAACGCTCTGGCACGTTGAGTTCCCTTGACTTCATGTAACACCCCAGTACCTTTGACCACACTGACGCGGGGTGGAGCAGCCTGGTAGCTCGTCGGGCTCATAACCCGAAGGTCGCGGGTTCAAATCCCGCCCCCGCTATGGTCCTTGAATACGAATCCGCGCGGCTAACTCACTTGAGTTGGTCGCGCGGATTTGCATTGGGTGTCAGCAGGTACGGTCGGGGTTGCGCTTTGTACCGCAAAGGAAGGCGAATGCCGCGCGATCCCTCGTCGTCCGGGGCACGTAACGCGACGATTGCCGCCTGGGTGTCGGAGACGCGGATAGGTGGATCGTCATTGGTACCGTTCCGCATATCAGCCGCTGCGTTCTTGGACGTTGCGGCTTTGTTCACCGCAAGCCGCCGCCGCCACGGCATTGGCGGTGCTCGCGGACGGGCGGCCATTCGTGCCTTCGCCGCGAGTGCATTAGCATTGGCAGTGTCATGGTATGTGGAGGTGACTAGCCGTCCAACTGACTGCGTCAGGTGGCACGTGCTCCGGTACCAAGAGCGCGCCCCGCCCTCTACGTGCGCTTACGACGTTGTTTCGTCGAAGGGGTTGGCTTCTTCTTCTCTGGTCCTGACGCGACCGGGGTCACATCAAATGGTCCGAGCCGCCCGCGCTCTGCCAGCCATGCATACTCGACCGGATGCCGATTGCGACGCATGCCCCCGAGGTCGATCCGACTGGCGGCTTTCTGGACCGCATCACGGACGCTCGCCCAACGAGCCTCGAGCTCCCGAAGGTCCCACGTCTTATAGTCGGTTGGATTGATCTTGGTCATTGGGGCGGCCCACGCCGGCGAGTTGGTTTCTTCTGTAGGGTCGCATCGGTGCCCTGATGTCGCAACTCCGGCGGTCGTCTACGCAACTGCTCACGGGCCTCGATGAGCGCCTCGTCGGTGACAGTCGCCTCGGGCCTGTCAGCGAATGCGCGGAGCACTTCGTACGCCGCCGCCGCCCGCTCGCGGCGCAGCAGATCTGCCAGTAGGGCCTGATCGATCCGATCTCCAAGGGCCTGGAGCAGGAGAATCGCCTGCTTGGCATGAGGCAGGTTGCCTGTCTGATCGTACTCGACGATGCGTCCGACGATGACGGCTTCCTTCACCACGACCCGCAGTCGATACGGTCCGACCTGAGTCTCTTCCACTGGATCTTCCAGCAGACTACCAGGCACCTCGACGAATATATCCTCGCGAGCCCAGTGTCGCGCGGGCAGTTTCTTGAACCCCAACGCCCCAAACACAGGATCGAGCACGAGGCGCGGGGACGACTTCACCAGGGGCTCGACGACGAGGTCGATGTCCTCCGTCTCGTAGGCGCCGGGCGCGTAGAACTCGATCGCACCGCCACCCACCAACGTGGCACGACACTCATATCGGCGGAACGCCTCCGACAGCAAGGCTGTGATCAGCACGAGACGCCTGGCGTGCTGAGTGTCGTCCTGGAGCTTCGGATCCGCGGCAATGGCGTCCAGGGTCTGCCGCAGGTCTGACAGGTCGATATCGGTCATCGCGCAGCGCAGCAACGTCCGGGCATAGGCAAACAGTACCAGCCCGCGTCAGTCGAGTCTAGTCGCGCTGCGGGTTTCTCGGGATGCGCTGGCGAAATCCCGATCGGCAACCCGAGCGAGAAGATCCGTCGGCCTTATGCCCAATTCTATATCTGGTCCTTTGTTCTTCGAGCGCCCTCAATACAGCGCCACACCGCTCTCGGGCGTGTCGACCCGAGAGCACCCCAACGTCATTCGGACGGTCCCTACGGAGCAGGTCGCCACCATTGCAGCACGCGCAGGGCATTCCCAAAGCATATCTGATCGGCCGGACCCTGATGATAGTGCGCGATGAGTCGCTTGCGCACCTCCTTGAATACCGCGGGGCTCTTGAGCCCCTTCAAGGTTGGTTGGATAAAACCATCCATGTCGGACCCGATGGCGATGTGGTCGTACGACCCGCCCGTCGTATCGTGAATGAGATCGATGTGACGAAAGATCAATGCCATTGTTTCGTCAAACGTCGTGGGCCTTTTGAGCTTGCCCTCTGTCATCCAATGCTCGCACGCTATCAGCCCGACCACGCCCCCGCGGGCAGCCACCGCTTGAATGTGCTCTGGTCGAATATTGTATTCCGGCGCGTCATGGGTCAGTGCGCACGCGGCGTGCGTCGCCATGAGTGGGACACCGGGATCCAGATAGTCCAACGTCCGTTGGATCGAAGTGTAGCTCATGTGCGTGATGTCGATCAGGATCCGCTGCTTCACCATTTCGTCGATCAACGCAAAGCCAAGCTCTTGTAGGCCATCAGGTGGTTGAGGGCAGAGAAAGCGATAGACGTTGTCAGAGACCACTGGAATCGCCGGCGCGTTCGTGGCCACCTGGCGATAGAACAGATGCGCCACAGTGATGTAAGCCACCCCCAACCCGGCCAGGGTTCGCACGCTGTCGCGTATCTCGTCGGGGTTGCTTCCCATGTAGATGCCGCCTTCGATCGCGTGGATGAGCGCGACCTGGTTGGCGGCCATCGCGTTATCGAGCTCGGCGTGGTCGTGGACGACGATCCCACCGTTGGCTTTCACGTCCTTCTCGACCGCAGTTATGAGCTTGCGGAGATGATCGACGTAGCGTTCGTCTGGTGGCGCTCCGTAGTGTTTCGACAAATCGATTTCGTCGAATGGTTTCAGCAGAACTGAGAGTGACACCATCACTCTCCCCTTGCGCAGGCTGTCGATGGTGACGACCGTCGAGTTGAAGAGCTTCTGGGCCAAATAAAAGACGAACTGGCGAAGCCAGTCTCGCGGTCCGGCATTCGGGTTATGAAGTTCTCGCGTGTTGAAGGATTTCGCCCGCGGTGTCTCCGCGAGGTGCATCGGGTAATGGCAGTGGAGGTCGACTACCATATCGGGCGATTGCCCCGCACCCTTACGTCGCCCGCTCGTCGCGAGCCGTGACCTAATCCGGTGAGGCAACACGGGTTCCTCGAGGTGGAGGTGACGCAACTATTCAGCTGGCCATGCGCCCGGGAGCGTCGCCTACAATCGTAACGCGTATCGCCGCCGCCGTTCCACGCAAAGGGTGTGTGATTCCGATTGCGTGTGCCTTCTGCCGAACGCCGTGGCATTGGCAGGTGTCGTGACTTGAAGTCGCTTGCCAGAGTATTGGCGAACGCGGCTGCGCGGAAGGGCGGATTTGCGACGCGAACATGCACTATTCTGACATTGTCTGCACGTGCTTCGCTCTGGCGGTTACGGTTTCAGTGACGGTTTTGCACGCGAATTGAATGCATTCGCTAGTTGTTCCGTCTCTTTTTTCACCTGTAAATCCATATTTTGGCGCGAGATGCGATCAGGCATATCGGATCTGCCCGGCAAGGTCGCGGGTTCAAGTCCCGCCCCCGCTATGCGAGTTGAACAGAGATCCGCCGAGTTAACTCCTTGGAGTTGGCTCGGCGGTTTTTTGCGCACTGTGGGCCAGGATGCGACCTGCGATAACGACGGAAGCCATGAGAACCCCCACGGCAAATGTGCGGACCAACCCCGCCAGGCGCGTGTCGTAAGGAAGCATGTGCATGCTGTCCAGCAGGTAGTGCCAGTCGTGCAACGGGTCGTCGGAGAAGCCGACCAACTGCAGGGCCATGGTCCGCGCGTCGCCGATGTAGTTCGCGAGATTCGTCAGGCTGTAGGCGAGCCATGTGCCGACGACGGCAACGCCATAGCGATCATCCTGGCGCAGCAGCATCAGGGCCGCGGCGATGGGAGCCGCCACCTGAGTGACACTGCCGCCGGCGATGGTGAGCCACTGTCCGAACGGGCTGAAGAGCAGGTGACCGCCCTCGTGGATGGCGAGCGTCAGGCCGCCAAATACGTTCCACGTCTCGCTATCCACCATCGTGCGCACATCGCCCCATACGAGGGCTACGAGCAGCGTGACGCGTGGAAGGAGCCAACTCCAACGGATCGTGGGCATCCTGATGGGACGACTACGACGGCGCCGAGGTCGCGCATCTAACGAAGAAGCCGCGTCGCGAGGAAGACACCCCATAAGATGAGGACCACTCCGGCGCCGCGATCTAGGCGCCAGCTCGCCGGCGCGATTTTCTCGCCGAGCATGAACAAAGAGAGCGCTCCCATCCACGCCAGGTTCATGGCGCCGAAGACGAACATCAGTCCCATCAAGGCCCAGCAGCAGGCGACACAATAGCTCCCGTGCCGCACGCCGAGCACGAATGCAGCCCGATCGCCGTCGCGCCAGTTGGCGAGAAAGAAGGGGAAGGGTGACCGGCACTGCGTCAGGCACGCATCCTTGGCCGACGTGAACTGGAAAGTGCCGGCCAACAACAGCAGCGCTGCGCTGAGCACGACGCTGGTACTGTGCAGCGTGGGAGCGAGGAGGGACGCGCGCGAGAGCGCCACTTGGCCCGCTGCCGCAAAGGCGGAATATGCGGTCCATACGGCGACATAGCCCGAAACGAACAAAGCCGTCGCCGGTGCTGAACCAACCGCGGACATGCGCTTTCGCGCAAAACCGCCAAAGACGTTGATCGCCCGAGCCGCCGTGGGTAGCATCATCGCCACCATCATGACGGTCCATAGCAGGAAGGCGGCCGCAAATTGTTCCACGGGCGCGCCGCTCCCGTGGCGCGGCATGTTCATGCGGGCGAGATACAACCAACTCAGCGCGATCACCGCAATGAGACCGCCCATTGCGAGGATGCGGTCACGCCACCATGCCACCACGGTCAGGCGCCGCTATAAGAAAAATCGGAGAGATATCCGTTGCGGCCAGAAAGCTTCCAATCGTACCCATAGTCCGATAACCGGAAATGCTTGGAGCGCGCGACCATCGCGGGCACACCTGGTGCGATGCAAACCGGATGGTTCTCGATAGTGATCGGTTTGCCGTCTTGGCCTTCGAGCACCTCGAGCTCGGCGTCGACGATCCCGGGAATCTCCAGGCTTCGATTCTTGCCGTTGCCCTGATAGCGCATCGGGACGCTCTTCGTGCCCAATAGCTCGCCGACAAAAGAATGCCAGCACCGCCGGGTGACCGCCGGCGTGTCCAGAAAAAATCGTCAGCAATGCGTTCTTTTGAGCCTCGCTGGCCTTCTCATCTATATAGGCTGCCGCCTTCCATTTGCTCTCGACCATGTTGCCCGTCGCATCCACCAGGAGGGCGACATTCAAACCGTCGAGCGCGAGGTCACCGAACGTGCCATGCTTGATGTTCCACGCCACGATGGCGGTGCAAAAGCCCTCGGTCGGCGGGCTGGCGAACGCGCATGGACAACCGACGTTGCAGTTGCACGTCTCGAAGTAGGTGCCGGTGAGCTTCCATTGCGTCATGACGCCGACGGTAACGACCGGCAACGGGCTGGTATTGTAAAAATGCGGCGCGCTGGCGAGCCGCCATCACACCACGGGCTGCAGCTCCAGCAAGCCCGAGAACCGAATGGTCGGGGAGGCTCGCATCTGCGGATAGAGCGCGTCAGGGCTCATTCCGTACAGCTCGAGACAATCATGGATCATGTGGCTCTGATCGTAGTAGCCCACCGCATGGGCCACTTCCGCCCAGCTCAGCAGGCGTTGCTTCTGGGTGATGGCGTGACGCAATCGGATGACACGGGCGAATTTCTTCGGGGTGGCGCCGATATGATTGACGAAACGACGCTCGAGGGCGCTCTTGCTGAGGCCGAGATGTCGGGCGAGGTGGGCAATCCGGTAGTTGCCCCGAGCGACCGTGAGCTCTTCGCAAGCTCGCCTGACTAGCCCGTCCTCGTTTCGAGGGCTGAACGTCGACAACAGAAAGCGCTGGATGTACACCACGCGATCTTCCGCGGTCGCGATGCGAGCCAGCGCATCCTCGATCCGTTCTATCGTGTCCTTAGGAAAGAGATCCCGACAGTCGACCCGCTTCTCGGCGCACTCCTTCGCAACGCCTCGACGGAAGACGTTGACTCCCCAGGGGGTCAGGCGCGCCGACACGCCGGAGATGGTGCCGCTCCCCCGCAGGTCGCTACGGAAACTCTGAAATCCCGCGAGACCGCTCCGCGTGCGATAGGTCGCGGTCCGGTGCGCCGTGAGGAGCGGGTCCTGGTAGAGAAAGCAGAGATAGCTCGCGGTGTCGGGCAGGATCGAGAGGGACGAGGTCTCCTTGCCCGTCAGGTCCTCATAGTCCCAGAACGCGTCGATGTACGGCGCAAGCGGCGGGCAGGGACGGAACGTTCGGAGACTCATCGGGCGTGTCCTCGACGGAGACGTGCGCGGAATATCCGCAGGCGTCGCGCGGAGCGGAAGGGCACTGACCCGACGCGCACCCTCCAGTTGACCGCGGGGCGTTGACCATTGGGGTTTTACCGTTTTTCATCCGCACATGCAAGTCGCTGAGCCTCAGATGGTGGCGGCGCCGCTGACGCGCGCGGCGCTCTTCGTGGTCGTTACGCTGAACCGCACGCCCGCGGCCCGTTCCGCGGTTCGGGGTCTCTCCGGCGACCTGTCGGCACTCCTCCGAACGGTCGGCACGCGCGATCTCGACGGCCGTCTCTCGTGCGTGATGGGGGTCGGCTCTGACGCATGGGACTTCCTCTTCGGCCCGCCGCGCCCCGCCGGCTTACACCCGTTCCGCGAGATTCGCGCGGGGAACCGTATCGCCGTCGCCACGCCGGGCGACCTGCACTTTCACATCCGCGCGCAGCGCCAGGACCTCTGCTTCGAGCTCGCGACGCTGATCATGTCGCGCCTCGCAGGTACGGTGACGGCGCAGGACGAGGTGGTGGGGTTTCGGTACTTCGACGACCGCGATCTGATCGGGTTCGTCGACGGGACAGAAAATCCGCGCGATCAGGCGGCCGTCGACGCGACGGTGATCGGCGACGAGGATCCCGCGTTTCGCGGCGGCAGCTATCTCGTGGTGCAGAAATATTTCCACGACCTCACTGGCTGGAACGCGCTGTCGGTCGCCGAGCAGGAGAAGATCATCGGTCGGGAGAAGCTCTCCAACGTGGAGTTGGATGACAGCGTCAAACCCGCCTCAGCCCACAACGCGTTGACGACGATCGAGGTCGACGGCCGCGAGATCAAGATCTTGCGCGACAACATGCCGTTCGGCTCTCCGTCCCGGAGCGAATTCGGAACGTATTTTATCGGCTACGCGCGATCACTCGGCACGATCGAGCAGATGCTCACGAACATGTTCGTCGGCCGCCCCCCGGGGAACTACGATCGCCTGTTGGATTTCAGCCGCGCGGTCACCGGCTCCCAATACTTCGTGCCGCCGGCGACGTTCTTGGAGAACGTCTCGCCCGAGTCGTAGCGCGTGACGCCCCCGCCCGCGCGCCCTGAGCCGCCGTTGGCCCGTGCTGGCGGGGCCGCTAGATTACGTCGCTCGCACGGCAGGGTAGCTCAGCTGGTTAGAGCACGGCACTCATAATGCCGGGGTCGCGGGTTCGAGTCCCGCCCCTGCTACTTCCGAAGTCGCGCAATCCGAGAGGGTTGCGCGATTTTTTCTTGGTGATTACACCGTTCACCCGCGGCTTGGTACAAGAAATGGTACAAGACGTTAAGGACGCGCCGACGCGGCGCTCAGCTGGTACAGCAACGACAATGCGAGACCCGCCATCTCGGCCGAACACTGGCCGAGGCGTGCTAGGCCATGCGCGAAATCGTTGCGGAGGTTCAAGCCAGTCTGTGAGTCGAGGACCGAATCAATGTGGTCCCAGAGATCGGAACCTAGATATGCTTTTACGGTCCTTCCGTCCGGAAGCGTGCGCCGCATGAGGGTCGCCAGTGTGGCATCATCGGTTCTGGAGGTACCATCGCCGACGTTACGCCGAAAGTCGGTCGTGTCCACGCCAAGCGATCGAAGATGCTGCCGTAGGCTGTCCTCGAATGTGGGGCACCAAGATATGTGTCGCTGATACAAAATCTTCCGCGATCAGACGTTCACATCCGCGGTGAAGCATCGTGATCGTGTCTTGGTCAAGTGCGAGTGGCATGATCGGGACGATCAGGTCATCGGGCGTGAGCCCAACTGTCGCAGCCGCGCCGATGACGGTCGTAGCCACGGCGGCGCCGAGCAATCGCGCGTCCAGCATCGCTCGTTGCTCTACATCCAATGCGACGTTGCCAGCTGTTGTGCCGCTTTCGCCAACGACCTTGCTGGTGGTGATGACTGTGCGTCCAACAAGCGCTTGCAACGGCGCTTCGGCGTTTGCTTCGAGCACACGTGTCGTGAGGCTGGCCCGGTCCGGCACGGACGCCGTCACGCGCTCAAGTAGAGCGGTCATGGTCGCGCCGGCTGTGTCGCGGGTGTAGTCCATTAATTCCTTCGGGATCTCGATTGGCATAGTTATCACGTTGAATTCGCCGCCAGTGATCGCCTTCTTCAGAGCCGACTGCTCGCTGACACGCAGCTTAGATACCTGGTCGGCCGTGTAGTATTGCCGCTCGGTTTCTGCGAGGCGCAGCGCCTCACGATAGAAGTGGGCGGCCAAAACACCCTCGCCGCGCGAGGCGTGCAGATCGGCTCGCAATACCAGCGCGTCAAAGTGGGTGCGGACTCTGCGCTCGTGTGTGCCTTGCTCGCCCCAATGCTTTCGCAATATCGCGTCGATCTCGGCGGTCTTCCGCACGAAGTCATCGGCAATGTGTCGAGCTTGATAGAAGGCGAGCGCATCCGCGACCAAGGTCAGTGTCCGCAACCGAAGCGCCTCTGAAACGGCGTCTGCTGGTATCACTGCCAAATGGGCCAGGTAAGGTGCAACCCACCGGTGCCGCATGAACTCCCGCTCGCTCGGATCACGTACCGGAAAGGTGCGCGAGCTGTCGGCGAGGTTGACGAGCCACTCAGTCCACTCCTTCTGTTCGTTCGGCTGTAGGACACCTTGCCGCGAAAGAAGCGTGGAGACGCGAGTCAATGCTCGGTCGATAAAGACACCGGCGAAAGCGTCGGGGTCGTTGGCGGCATCTGTCCTGCAACTATCAATGTAGCGTCGGTAGATGGTCAGTAGTTGTTGCTGTCGTCGGATCCATTCCTTTCCACGCTGCTCGGACCGCAGGAAAACGAACTCGAGATAGTGCAGCTCGAGTACGATGTCGCGGGTCTCCTTGGCGCGCTCCTCAGCGTACGCTACGGTATCCGCCGTCAACCGATAATGTGTCGCATATGGCTCATATGGTGCCCCGCCGTAAGGGGAGTTTCCATCGGCCGGTGTGATAATGAGATCATGGAGCCCGAGCTCCCAATAAGCCAACCGTACGGATACCGGGTCCGCTGCGGCCTCGAAGCGTTGTAGAGCACTGAGTACAATGCTTCGCTTCGCCTCATAGTAGTGTAAACTCGCTGGGAGCTTGGCAGGAGCATCGTACTGGGGGCCCAGCAGCCCAGGCGTCAGCGCCATGGCCTAAACTTAGTGCGTCGACAAGTCGTCCACGGGACCAAAGCTTAGACACGCCGAAAATCGCGGATGCGAGATCTCCTCATTCCTTTGTCGCCGGCTCCATCAGCTGCCAGTGTGCGACACGTCGTGCGCCGCGGCGATTCGCTCCCACTTATCACGCTCCTGCTGTGACGGCATGAATCGCCCATAGATCTTGAGCACGAGGATGGCGTTCGCGTGCCCGAGCTGGCGGGCGATGAGCTCTGCCGGCGTGCCGGCGCGGGCGGCGCGTACTGCGTACGAGTGCCGCTGGTCGTGGATACGGTAGTCCTCGATCCCGAGCGCCGTGCAGGCGGACTTGTGGTGATCCTGTGCGCGCCAGCGGTCGCAATGCGGGAATAGTGGCGCGTTCGGCGTCAGCAGCGCGCACTGTTTCTCGACGTAGGGCCACGCCCATTCGGCAACGCGCACGATTCGGTCGCGGGCGTGGGTCTTCGTGCCGGCCGCGCGAATCTCGCGGCGCGGGGCGTCAATGTCGCGGGCGCGCAGCGCGAGGGCGACCGAGACCTCGATCCCCGTGCCGCCGAGCAGCGCGGAGAGTGTCCGGTAAGGTGCCGGCTGGGCGTCGGCGAGGCGGATCAAATCCACGACTTCGAGCCAGCGACACCGCGGCGCAGCTGGTCGCGGAGCGCTAATGTCGCGCAACGGGTTTGCCGACAGCACGTGCCGGCGAACGAGATACCGGGCGAACTGTGACATCGCGGCGTGCGCCTTTCGCCGGGTGCCGGATTTCCCCTTGTAGTGGGCTAGCCAGTCTTCGAGTCTGGCTGCCGTGAACTCCGAGCGAGGAAAGGGCTTTCCCTCGGGCAGCAGGGTGCGGACGGCGAAGCGGTAGTGCGCCAGTGTGTCGGGCGCGACGTTCGGCGCATGTACTTCGAGCCAGGCGGCAATGTGGGGCTCGAGATCAACGTCGTTCAGGCGATCGCGTAGCGCGTCGACGCTCTGCGATCGGACCGCGTCGTAGAGATCGCCAACCGTCAGGCGATCGTCAGCCATGGCATTCAAGAGATCCCACTCGCGGCGGTCGACGAGCTGTCGCAGCGCGCGCTCGATCGCGCACGCCGTCGAGCGGTTGGGCGTACCGCTCGACTTCCGAACCGAGCCACCAGGTGTCGGTAGCTCAATGTACCAATGAGGGCGGTTCGGGCGACGAAAGGGCACGCGGTGAGAGAGAGTAGGAGGGGCGCAATTTAGCAACGCATCGCTCATGGAGCGTCATCGATATCTCACGGTCCAAATCTCTTCGTTGCGCGACGTTGTTCCGCCCATCCGCGAACGTCCGCGGGACTGTAGCGGACGAGCGGCTTGCCGCGCGTCCCCGTGCCTGGCAACAGGATCTTGGGGCAGCTGGACGCGCGCAGATATCTCTGGCTGACGCACAGGTATTCGGCGGCCTCAGCCTGCGTCCATAGCCTTTCGCTGTGGCGAGTTGTCGGCTGCGCATGTGCGGCATGGCTGGGGTCAGATGCGCTCGCTGGCGGCGACGGAGTCCATATTCGGGCCTTCTGACGTGTCATCTCTGTGCGAGGCATTGAGAGCTCTCCTGGTGAGGGTCGGTTCCTCTCTGTTGATCATCTCAAGGCCATTGGCGGTCTATATAAGTAGGGGAGCGATATCTCCCGGACGTGCACAGAACTGTGAGAGATGCCTATGAGAAACATTGACCGTTGTGATGTGTACCGTGAGCCCCACATTCTGCCACATGCGGCAATGCGAGGCGACGAGGAACCGCACAGACGAACATGGGAGGCGACATGACTGATGGGGTGTCGGAGCAGGGAAGTGGATCAGGTGCGGATGGAGAGAGTCGATCGATGGTGGGCCACTACGCAATGAGAGTGGCGCGTGACGCGGCGCTAGCCCTGCGCATTCGTGCGGGCAATGACGAAGCGTACACGGAGCTTTACAACCTCTATTGGGCGAGCCTGTGCCGAGCTGCGGCCTCGGTCGTGGGCGATGAGGCGCCCGATGTCGTGCAGCGGGTGTTCCTGAAGATTTGGCTCAAACGCGAGCGCTGGACGGTGAGAGCAACGGTGGTGGCCTACTTGTTCACTGCCGTTCGGAATCGTGCGCTTGAGCTCATCGGTGAGGACAAGCATCGGCGGTGCAATGAGCGACACTTCGCGGACGGATCGCGTCGGTTAGATCGCGCTGACCGGCAGCGGGAAGACGAAAGTCCCGATTGGATCGCTGAGATCGATGAGCAAATCGCCGCCATCTTCGCGAGCGGCGAGGCTCGCGCGATGCGCGGTGACGTGGAGCATGCCCTCAACGCCGCGGTTGTGGCAATGTCTCCGCGCTGCCGGGAAGTGTTCACGATGTACTGGGAGATGCAGCCTGAGCACGCGTTCTCTTACCGCGAAATCGGTAAGGCCTTGGGAATGAGTTCGTCCACAGTGCGGCAGCACTTGATCAAAGCACGTGGAATCCTCGAGGAGAGCCTTGAGCGTGCGGGCTGGGTCAACGTCCTCAAGCGCCAGTCGACGTGTGCCCGCGAAGGTGGTCAGGATGCCGCGTAAGGCTCGGTTGAGAGCCTCGGCTCCGGGCTCGCGCGACCTATGGAGCCGCCGACGGGACTGGCATCAGCCGAACGAGATGTGCTTGGCGGAGCTCCGGCGGGGCATGGCCGTGATTGAGCGCAAGCGGTTTGCGCGTGAGCTGCGAGCGATCCAACGACGCCGGCGATGGATGGCGGGCCTGATCTTCGGGCTTCTGAACGGTGCGGAGTACAATGCCGCACTTGCTGCGGCACCTCTGGCTCGACGCGCGGCGCTGTCAGTCGTAGCCGCGCTGGCTGCCCGAACGCCTCAGTGTCAGAATTGATATATCTACCCGTCGTGGCGGACGCCACGCTCAAGCTCCTCCCACGGACAGTGTTCGTCCTCGTACGCCTGGACGAGCGTCGATAGGAACTCCAGGCGCTCGTACTCCTCGCTGCCGCGTCTGGGGCCGGCATCGAGCAGCGCGTCGATCTCATGGACCGCAGACCAAAATTCCTGAGGTGTGCTCAGGACGTGCGGTTTCTTTGAGTCCATCAGCCGCGCAATAGCGCTCGGAAGCCCGCTTGCTCGAAATTGCGATCGGCAGTCAAAGCGTCGCCGAGGCCGAGCTCAGTCATCGTCACGAATGAGAGGCAGTCGACAAGGCCCCACGCCTTGTCAGTCCGGTTCTGATACAAGGCGAGCGCTCTATCGTAGCTCAGTCCCGTCACTTCGACGATCTGCGCCTGCGGGTCGTTGGGGATGAGGGCCAAGAAGCGAGCGGCCTGCTGTCGCGAGGTCGGTCCGGCCAGCCCGTTCCCGATTTCCAGCATGACGGCCCGTGTAATGACGTAGCCAGTCCGAGTCTCCTGTAAGACTCGTGCGAGCTCGACGGCCTGGGCGTGATGGACATCGGCAGGAGACAGCAATGCAATCGCGTACGACGTGTCGACGAGTACTCGACCCGCCAGGCGTGGAATTGTCATTGTCGATCTGGGCGACGTGGTCAGTTGCTGCGCCGCCGCTCGTCTTCGGCCAGGTACTCTTCCCAGCGTTCCGACCAATCGGGCGGGCCGCTCACCTGGGCGGACTCAAGGTACGCGAGAGCCGACCCCCACTCGCCGGGTGCGGTGCGTGCTCCCGATGCGCCGTTCTCACCGGCGCTGGCGACTGCGGTGCGGACCTGGGCGAGCACGTCGTCTGGCGTGGCCCCGTCAGGAAGGGCCTGTACGGCGCGGAGCACCCGTTCTTTGACTGTCATCTAGACCTCCGGAGCCACTTCATGTTCGCAGCAACGCAATGGGTCAACATAGTAGTATCGAGGGTTTGCGGTCGCCCGTCCACGGTTGATCGAGAACGGTCCGGTCTCCAAGTACTGACGCTCGCCAACAGGTGGGAGTCAGAGCCAGCCCTCTTCCTTGAAGCTGATATAGCGGTCGCGCCCGATGATCACGTGATCGTCGACGGGTATGCCTATCATGTTCCCGGCAGCCGCGCACTGTTCTGTTAAGCCGCGATCCTCGCGTGACGGCGTGGGGTCGCCACTTGGGTGGTTGTGGACCAGGATGATCGATGAGGCTGGCGCGCCAACGACCTGACGGAATAGTTCGCGGGGGTGGATTGCGACGTAACCGAGTATTCCCGTCGCGACCCGAATCGTGCGCTCGAGGCGGCGCTGGCGGTCGAGCACGCCGACGTGAAACTCCTCGACCGGTAGATCCTGCAGCTGCGGTGCGAACACGACCGCGATATCGCCTGAGTGATGCATGGGGGGCCGATAGGGCAAAGACTCCGCGGCCCAACGCCGGGCGAGCTCGAACGAGGCGACGATCTGGCCGGCGCGCACCGGGCCAATGCCGCATACCCTCGTGAGCGCGCTCGGCGGCGAGCACCCCATGCGCCGCAGCGAGCCGCTGCAGCTGGCGAGTAGCTCACAGCCGATCCCGATCGCGGCATCCTGCCCAGTGGCCGCGCCCACGAGGATCGACCAAGAGCTCGGGAACCGTGAGGACTCCGGCCCCCAGGCGGAGTAGCCGCTCACGCGGCCACTCCGTTCGGTGTAGATCGCCGATAGTGAGCATCACACTTCCGCGTGAGTGGCGCGGTGCTCGGCGATGTAGTCTGCCATATCGTCGTCGAACTCCTGGGCGCACCGGAGCTCGTCGGTGTCGTGGAGGAGGCGGCCGTCGATCTCGCGCGACTCCTGGTTCGGCTTGATCGCGCAGCCGCACCAGGCGCATGGCGGCTCGACGCGGATGTAGCGGCGAAGGAGCGAGGCCTCGGCGACGGCACGCTGCGCGAGGTTGTGGCGTGCGAGCTCTGCCTCGATGTAAGAGGTGAACGGGGTGTCGTCGACCGACCATAGCCCTTCAGTGGCGATGATACCGACTTCGACGGCGCGGATGGCGCGTGCTTCCGATGGTGACATGCGACCTCCCGATGATGGCCCGGGAGGAGCACGCGGTTACCATGCGCGTGCCCCTTCGGGGGTGATTGGAGGAGCCAGTCCCGCGACTCGGCGATGGGGAGCGGGCTGGCTCTGTTTTTGGTGGGAGGAATTTTAGCGACAGAGAGTGAGCTAAACCGTTACCACTGGCTGGCTTATCTAATCGTTAGCCATCGAGAGCCGAGGCGCGTCGTGGGAGCCGACTGCCAGCCCGGGCTGTCCACGCAAAGGGCCGTTGCTCTCAGAGGGTGGGGCATGCTGAGCAGCATCGAGAGGCGCGATCAAGGCTCTAGCTGGCAACATGAGACAGAGCGCGTAGCGCAGTCCGATGCAGTACATCGGCGGAGCGAAGCGGAGCTGATGTGGCGGAGCCTGCGCACGCGCAGCGTGCGCACGGGTGGCGCACGCTGGAGGATCGGGTGATGCGCGCACGACCGAATCGTTGCGGAGAATCGCTGTATCGCCGCTTGACGGACCGATTTGCGGTTGGGTCGGTCTAGCCGTGTGAGACTAGTGCGAGGCGAAGCCCAATGCGCCACATCGCCGAATGGCAACGCCAGCGATCGGTCATCGCGTGCAGGTAAGCTGCACGCCTTGGAGCTGGACTTGCTTCTCCGTGAGCAAAGAGAAAGCGTTGGAGATTACGAGCGCATACTTGCCACCACCAGTCATGTTGACGTTGAGTGGAATCGCGGTTTCGCGACCAGTGGAGAAATAGACCTTCGACTGGTGGTTGTTCTTCCAGTTGAGGTATTGGTCCCACGTTGTCACAAGGACCATGATATCCTTGGCGCCACCTGAGAGTGCTTCAATGTGTCCGATCATGTGGCAATTCGGGCGGTCCGGTGGTACGACGAAACTCCACACCCAGTATGTGCCCGCTTTTACTTCTTGCGTCCCGTCCTGGGCCGTGATGGTAAGTGGGCCGCCCATCTGGGTTGGCACGGCGGCACTCGATCCACTGCGAGCCCAGAACACCACTGCGCCGATCATTGCCAGTACGACAAGGAACGCTGGACTGCCAATGCTGCGCTTCTTAGCCGGCGCCGGTGCAGGCTTCGAGCGACTCGATTGCGCTCCGGATGCCGTGTTCGTGGCGCTGAGGTCTCGGCCGCAATGTTTGCAAAGGACTGCGGCGTTCTGAATCTGCTCTGCACAGAAAGGGCAGTTCTTCATCGTCGGCACTCGTGTCGAAGTGTTCTCTTGAGCATTCGTTTACACATTGACGACGAGTCCGACAGATCGTCAGTCCGCCACTGGGCAGCGCTTGCAGTCTCGCAAGTTGCCGCAGTGTTCTCGCACCAGGGCTGAAGCTCGACGGGAGCAGGGGGCACGGAGCGGCTGCAAGGAGCGAAGCGACTTGCAGTCGCGGAGTGCCCCACCTCGCCGCCGCTAACAACTGCGAGGCCCGCGTCCGAAGGATGGGGGCCGGCTGCGGCTGACTGAACACGCAAAACGGGAGGTGGCTGCTCCAGCCGCGTCGCGCCAATCCTTTGCCGTTCGTTAGTTCGAGCCGGGGGGCGCGGGAGTCCCGAGATTGCGAAGCGCCCCCTTGTGCTGGCGCTTCAGAAGAGACCGTGGGAGCCGACGTTGGCTGAGTGCACCTTCTTAGTGCGGTAGACTCACAAGCCGCTCTTGGATATTCAGAAGAAATTGATGCAGATCAGTACCAGCGATATCGTCGAGAGTCATAGCTGATACGATATCGCGATTCCTACGTTTCGGATTGCAGCCGATTTGGCGCTCCACCAATGTGTCGGGATCCAGCCTGTCGATCTGAGATTGTATCCGGGATCCCAGTACTCGGCGCAATGCCGACATGGAGAAGTAATTCTCTAAGGCCCTTCGCTGGAGACGATGTGCGTAAATCCCTGCCTTGTTGCATTGTTCCATGAATTCAAGTCGCACTTTGTCGCTTTCCGGATCGCCATCGATGAGTGCGATGACATTGCGATTCTCGACGACAACGGTGAGGTCAAGTTGCAACATGGCGTCACCGCAGAGCGGCCACATCTTGATCAAGCACCGCTCCGGTAGTTGCATTTTGGCTAGAAAGGCCTCGAGCGCGGCCTTGTCACTTGGCCCTTCGACGAGCAGTAGGAGGTCTGCCACCAGATTGTCGGCGACCGAATACCCGAGATCGGTCAAAACTTTCGCCCTGCTCGTCTCATCGTTGACGACGATCTCGGCGTCAGAAGTGCAAAGGAAGACACGATCCACGTGCGCAATATCCAGGCACACGCTTGAGTGCGTTGTGAGAACGTATTGTTTATCAGTGCGCGAGCGGAGAAAACCGAGCAAGCGCCGCTGAAGGTCGGGATGCAAATGACTCTCTGGTTCCTCGATGCACAGCACATCGATCGAGGGGTCCAGCGCGAAATACACTATCAAGAGGAGGTCCTGCAGGCCCAAACCGCAATCGTCAGCGTTGAGCGTCACGCCACGCGGACGCGATAGGCTGTCCGGCAGCGTAAACCGCAAATGCAGGAAATTTTGCCGATCGGGTGTAATCTCGACTGCGTGACCATCCGATAGTGCGCTAAATGCACCAACGACGTTGTTATAAAACTGCCGCTCATCGGAGTACTTATCTTGATTCAGTGAAAACGAAAGGGTATTGACGATACCGGAGCCAGCAGGATCGGGGGCAAGGCTGAAATTCAAGCTGTCGGTCGTCTTAAGTCGGCGCTTCGCTGGAAGCAGCTTAACTCTAGGCGGAGGCCCTACTAAAGACGGCCACGCGGTTCCCGCGACTGCAATCTGAAAGGGGTATTGAGTGAACAATGGGTGCCGGTTGTAACGCTCGGCAAAACCGCTAAACAGAATCCCATCGTCAGTCGCATACCAAATGCCTTCTCGATCCGCAACGGTGGCCTCAACCATTCGATCGAATGGCTCCGTGTAGTTCGTGCTCATGCCCTGTGGCAGAGCGACTGCTTTACGTAGAGCGTCTCGCAATGCATTGAACTTAGAACCGCTAAAGGTCACGCCCCGCACGTTCTTAGTCTGGTCAGCTATGCATTCAACGATCGTGGATTTCCCACTGTTGTTGCGACCAGAAAGCACATTGATGCGGTCTAAGCTGCGGAGGACTCCTTGATTGAGGCCCTTGTGAGGCCCAATGCGAATGTGCTCAAAATGGTTCGTCATTGGCGGGTGAGGGTTACCGCGGATGCGGTTCGGGTACTCGCTAGGTAAGTGGCGTGAATTCGACCGAATTCGCCAGCGTGTTTTGGTCGCCGGTAATTACCTCTCGAACTAGACACGGATCAGGCAAATTCCTGACGTTGAAAGGGCAAGATTCTGACGTTGGTTGGCGCAGTACCAACGGGTTACCTGAGTCGCCCTATATTCGCGTCATCACACTCATGGCTCGTATTCCTGGGTAGCGCATGCTTCAGCCAGGAGTCACGCGACTGTCAAAGGGATGGGCTAATGGTACCTCGCAAGGGCAAAGTGGAAGAGGCTCCCATCACAGGAAGAACGATCTGGGATGTGGTGTGGGCGCTCCTGGGTCAGCCGATCGTTGGCGGGGTCGCGCTCACGACTGTACTAGTCCTTCTTGTGTTAGTAGTGGCTGGCAAGATCAGTGTTTCATTGAGCGAGACGGGCCTCCGGCTGTCGCCAGTCGTACCAGCCGACGTGAACGTAGCAGGCTCTTGGGCCGCCGACGCGAAAGACGAGGAGGATGCGAATCATACAATCGTAGCCCGCTACTCGTATGCGATCCAAGCGACACTCTCACAGAGTGGATCGGAGGTGACGTTTACAGGGCGGTATCGGATCAAGGAGGACCCCGGTGCGGCAGAGCGAACGGTTTCGGGGCACGGCACGTTGAACGGAGGCTATCTGTCGTTGCCATATGACATATCGACGCAATCGCAACCAGTAGAGACGACGCACGGGGTCCTTTTCATTCATTTTCAGCCGTCGGGTACAAGCGCCACGGGCTACTATCTTGCGCGAAGTATGAAGGACGACGGCTTCGTGTTTGGCTCGATGTCGCTACGACGGTGATTTGGGGCACGGAGCGGCTGCAAGGAGCGAAGCGACTTGCAGGCGCGGAGTGCCCCGCCTCGCTGCCGCTCGCGACTGCGAGGCCCGCGTCCGAAGGACGGGGGCCGGCCGCCGCTGACTGAACGCGCAAAATGGGAGGTGGCTGCTCCACCTGCGCGTCAGGTCCCATGCGAGTCGTCGGACCGCGATTCGGCGCACTCCATTTCAGGTCCTATAGACCGATCGGCGCATAGCTCCGTCAGAACCCAGTATGCACACCTCTCTGGGTTCTCACTGATATGGCGCCTCCAGCTGTCGATACGCTCGAGGAGCGCCAGCTCTGGCTGCTGTTTGCGGCCGACGTAGTCTTTGCGGCGGGATGCGCGACGCAGTATTTCGCGTGGCGCTTGGAGTTTCACAGGAACCTTGGACATTGGCTGTTCGAGGCAACGCCGGATCAACGACATGCGCTGATCGCGTTGGCGGTCGCACTCGGGTTAGGCGCAGCCGCTACCCTGGCATCTGGCCGATGGTGGCGCGCTGCCCCCGCCTGCGCGTTGCTCGCAGTCGGTTGTGCTCTCGCCGGCCTCACCCCGATCTATCCGCCGTACAACGTGGTCCTGTGGACTGTCGCGTATCACCGACACGCCCGACTGATCCCGATTGTGCGCCAGTCGCTAAGTGTGCTCGCGGCGTGCGCTGTCGCGGCGATCGGAGCAACCTTCGGCGTACGTCGAGGGCGGCGACCGAAATCGGTGTCGGACTCTTACGGCACGGCGCGGTGGGGTGACAGCGGCGACCTCGTACGCGAAGAGGGCCTGTGCATTGGGCGCGATGCGCGAGGCCGAGTGCTACGGTACTCCGGTGACGGACACCTAGTAACGATTGCTCCGACGCGGTCAGGCAAGGGCGTAGGCATCGTCATCCCGAACTTGCTCACGTACCCAGGACCGATCGTCGTCACCGATCCAAAAGGCGAGAACTACGCGGTCACAGGAGCTCGTCGCCGCACGATGGGCGTGCCGGTACACGCGTTCGACCCTTTCGACGTTGCCGGCGGTCGCGCGGGCTTCAACCCGCTTGATCTCATCAAGGCGGATGCGGACGAGGCCAACGACGAGTCCTGGGGCATCGCCGATATGTTAGTGGTTTCTGACGATCGAGGGCAGGAGCAAGCATTCTGGGACCGAGAGGCGAAGGCCATGCTCGCGGGGTTGGTCCTGTACGTGGTCGCGCACGAGGAGGGACCACAGCGTACGCTGGCCAGGGTTCGCGCCCTGCTGTCAACCACGCCTGAGCAGTTCGAAGGCTTGCTCAAAGACATGACGTCGAGCTCCGCGGCGCACGGCCTTGTCGCTCGGCACGCGAACCAGATGCTGAGCATGGAGACGAGACTCCTGTCCAACGTGATAACGGCGGCGCGCAGTCATGTGCACTTTCTTGATAGCCCGGCGATCGCCAAGATCACTGGAACGTCGACTGTCGATCTGCGCTCCATTGTGAATGAGCGGGCGAGCGTCTATTTGATCGTGCCGCCGGAGCGCATACAGACACATTGCGCCTGGCTGCGCCTGATGATCGCCTCGGCCCTGCGGTGCGCGATGAGCTCAAGGCGGCGGCCCGAGGTTCGCCCACTCTTCTTGCTCGACGAATTCGCGAACCTTGGACGCATGACGCCCGTTGAAGATGCGATCTCGCTCGCTGCCGGATACGGCATCACGTTCTGGCTGCTGGTTCAGGATCTTGGGCAGCTGCGCCACGCGTACGGTGACGGTGCGTCGTCATTTCTGTCGAACTCCGATGTCCTTCAGGCGTTCGGCGTGACCGACTTCGCGACGGCTGAGCATCTCTCGCGGCTCGCCGGCGAGCAGACGGTTATTGCAACCAGCGAGAGCCGCAGCTCAGGCGTGACGCGAGGCCGGAGCGGAAGCTCGCAGGAAGGGGCAGGGGAGACGGTGTCCGAGCATGCGCGGCGGTTGATCACGGCCGACGAGGTGCGGCGAATGCCGGCTTGGGAGCAGCTGCTGTTCCTGCGTTCACGCGCGCCGATCAAGGTCGCGCGATTGGACTACAGGCTAGACCGGGAGTTCGCGGGGTTGGCGGCACCGAATCCGCTCTTTCGACCAAGTCCACAGAGCTAACCTGACAGCGGCGCTTAAGCTCGGTGCCGAAACATGGTTTTTGTCTGCTACTGCTTTATACCCAGCCGGAATAAGAGAATTGCCACCAGTACGGCAGCTGCAAAGCCGAGCAGCGTCTTCACCCATTCTTCTCGAAGTGACGATTTGGTTTGCTCCCAGATCGTTGGTGCCGCGCCTTTAGTGCAGAACAGGTCGTACCCGAGCTTGTGCACAATGCCTGCGGGCGAATGAGGATCGCTGGATGAGCCAAGCCAATCCTTCTTAAGCACGGCGACGAGATCCAGAGCTTCGTGCTCGACACCATTCCGACGGGCGATATCTCGGCAGTACGAGCAGAGAAACGCCTGTAAGGCTTTGTAGCGCACATTGACCAGCCTGTCATTAAAGTCTCCGACGCACCCTTTGGTGCCGATGTGTGACTGTCCTCCCTCATTCCGTGGAGAGATGACAAATAGGGCATCGCGGATCAGGAGGGTCAGGATGAATTCCAAGAGCGATGGTGGCGCCATATAACGCTGCCAATCACCGAGAAATATTCCCGTGACCGCTCCGATGTTCGCGAGGTAATACTGATTCGAGAGTTTCGCTAAGGACACGATGACGATATGCGGAGGCCAAGTTTCTGAAAGGTCGTACTGAGCGTTGATTTCATCGCGGGCTTTTCTCAGACGCAGCACGAGGCCGACCATGTCTTGTTCACATGATGACCACTCAATGCGGGCGTTGGGCTTGAGTCGAGCGACGAGGGGATCGTTCGTGGCATCAAGAAGTTCGAACTCCACATGAGGCTGGAGCGTATTGAGATGCAGAATCAGATATTCAAGCGCAGCCACGCGCAGGCGTCCCAAATCAGCGAGCACCACTCCGATGCGGGCAGGTGTGCGCATGCCGGAGGAGGCGTGAGGATCCCGAGGAATATCGTACTGCACCGTGGTCATATCAGCTCTCTCTTAAGTTGCGAATGAGCGGTGGGCGCTTTAGGGCCCGGAATCTTGCGGGCAATAGAAAACGCGCACTCGTGGTCCCTGGTCGAGACCCCATAGTGCACGGGGAGATGCGCTAAGGCAACGACGATCACATCGACAGCCGAAAAGGTCTGGTGGCTATCGGCCGTATGTGGTGAGATGGCTATCGTTCGCGATCGCCGAGCGTGTCGCCCATAGCGCGACCGATCTCCTTAATTGGCAGAGGAATCGTCTGCGTCAGACTCCGGGCCGGAGACTCGGGAGAGAGACGGGTTACGAGCTCGCTGGTTCTTTCGCGTAACGTCGCGATCCCATTGCGCACGGCGTCTACGGAGGCATCTGGTTGAAGATCCAGTAGGTCCCGGACTTGACGCCTGTGGCCGAGCCACTCGCGCGCCAGGCTCGCAGCCTCAGTGGCGGCGGTGCGCGCGGGCGTGTCGTCTCTCGTGCTCCACAGGCCAAAGAGGTGCTTACGCTCGGCCTGCACCAATGTCCCGAACTGCTCGGGGTGACCGCGCAACGTATCAACGGCCCGCTCATCGCCATGCTCGGCGGCGTGGCCTGAGAATGCGAGGGCGGCCGATTGTGAGTCAACGTACGTGTCGCCCAACGCCCGGCCGACGTTTGCGGCGCTGCGCTCAGCGCGCTGAAGGGCCCATTCCGCGTGACGTAGGCGTTGCTTGGCCCCGTCGATCTCTCGCTCGACTTCAAAGGGTGACCGGCTGGGCTCCTTGTCCTTCGACAACTCCGGTGAGACTTCCGCGGTGTAGGGGCCAAGTCGGGATTCGAGTCGAGAGAGGGAGACATTGGCCGCCAGGCTCGAGGCTTTCGTTCGAGATGTCCCGTCGCTGAGCACCAGACCGTGAGCCCGGCGCTCCAACTCGAGCCCGTGTGCGCGAAGGTGGTCGCGCAGCTCGCCCCACGACTGGGCGGAACGAATTTCCGGCAGTAGTGAGCGAAGGCGCGTTGCGAGGTCGCGATCTGTGGCTGTTCGATCGTGAGATTGCTCCCTCGCCTGTGCGAGCGGGACGGCGCGATCAGCCAGGCGTTGGTCGCGCTCGACGACCCGGCGGAGGCCGAATTCGACTTCGACCTCCGCCAAGACCCGATCCAGGACCGCGCGATCCTGCCAACGATCCCAAGCCGCGAAGGTCTCGGGGTGGATCCGGTTCACGAGAGCATGGACGTGCTGATGCTCGCGATCGTGATGCGCGACTAGTACCGTTTGGTGTTCGGCCAATCCGAGCTCCGACAGGACCCGGTCGGCAACCTGCTCCATCAGCTCCCGCGTCGGGTTGTCCTCCGGAGCGAAGCTGAGACTGAGTTGGTAGGCGGGAGCGTCGACGCGACGATTCTGGCCCGCCGTAGCTTGCATCAGATCCGCGGAGAGGTGCGGGTCATCCGTGACGAGGTTCCGCGATGAGGTCCAGGCAACGCGGGCCGGGTCGACTCCACGCTCTCTTCCCGCCAGGTACCTCGCGATGCGTGCGAATGATCGCCCGGTCCTTGTCCTGGCGATCACGAACTACGGTGCTCAGTCGTGAGCTGCTGAAGAACGGATACCAGTTCGCCGAGGACGCGCTCGGCGCGCAGCCGGGTTGCGGAATCAGCCCCGGAGCGGGCAATTGCCTTGAGGTCAGCGCCAATCGCTCCGAGCGAGTGCAGCAGCTCCGGGCTTGCAAGGTTGCAAGGGGCCGGTGGCGCCGCGCCCGTTAGGCCGGCATTCCGTAAGTAGCGCGCCGGCAGCTGCCCGGCGGCTTTGGCGCGCTGCTCAATCTCCGTGAATTCCTCGGGCGTGAGGCGAACCAGCTTGGAACGCGTACGGCGGGCGGGCAATCGACTCTCCTGGCGACGTTGACAGTACGGCGGCGGGAGTACAGATATCCCGTCGGGTTACTTCCCCGATCGCGACCGATATCCGATCACTACCTTGGTTGCTGGTTGCGAGGGGAAGCGTGGCAGGAGAGAGACGGCGCGGATATACGGGCGGTCTACGAAGGCCATCACGGGTGACTCAGACGTTAGAGATGTGACGCATTCTGTCAGAACCATGCCCTTTGCGAGTGCGGCCAATGGGCATATCGTTGCGCGCAACTATACGCGCCGCCTGCGATTGGAAGGGTGATTTTGTTGACTATCACAATCCCGTACGAGCGCGTTGTCGCTGAGTTCTACGCGGCCAAGCCGCCGCACATTTTACTCGGCAACGGTTTTAGCCGTGCTTGTCGCGATGATATTTTCGACTACGGTGCGCTGTTTGATCGGGCGGACTTCTCGAGCCTCTCACCAAGCGCGAGAAGTTCCTTCGATGCACTTACGACGACTGATTTTGAAGTAGTGATGCGAGCACTGCGAAATGCTTCGGCACTAGTACGTCTGTACTCACGAGAGTCCACAACTCTGATCTCGCAGCTCGAGGAGGACGCGAACGGACTTCGGGAGGTCTTGGTCAAGGCCATTGCCGAGAGTCATCCGGAGCAGCCAGCTGAGGTTGCTGACGAGGCGTACTCAGCTTGTCGCCGGTTTCTAGTGCCCTTTAAGCACATTCTATACTCTGAATTATGACTTGTTGCTTTACTGGGCGTTGATGCACAACGACGTTGACCCTGCAATCAAGTTTGACGATGGATTCCGGACTCCAACTGGCGGGCCGCAGGAGTACGTCACTTGGGACATTGAGAACACAAATCGGCAGACGCTCTTCTACCTCCATGGCGCGCTGCATCTCTTCGACGGCGGGGATGAGTTGCAGAAGTACACCTGGATCAACACCGGAGTGCGGTTGATAGAACAGGTCCGTCGTGCGCTAGCAGCGAACCTATACCCTTTGTTCGTGGCGGAAGGAGAGAGCGCCCAAAAAATGGATCGTATCAGACACAGCGATTTCTTGTCTCGCAGTCTACGAAGTTTCGCTAACATCTCAGGCACGCTCGTAGTATACGGCCACTCGTTCGCGCCCAACGACGAGCACGTCATAAGGCTGATCGAAAGGGGTAAGGTGGCGACGATACTCGTCAGTCTGTACGGCGACCCCGACTCATCGGACAATAGGGCCATTGTCGCGCGAGTGAATCGCATGCAAGCTGCCAGACATCGAAGTCGGCCGCTTGAAACCGTCTTTTTTGATGCCGCCACGGCCAAAGTGTGGGGATAGATGGCGGGTTGGGCAGGCGAAGTAGCCGCACAAATGAGCACAAGGGTGCCCGTGTGAATCAATCCAACCAGCTTCATTAAGCTCTGCAAATTGACGAAGGATCATGACTCTCATTGTAGCCAAGTTGGTCGGAGACGATTATCTCATCGCCGGCGCGGACTCCCGCCTGACGAGCGGGGATGGCAATTCCAACCGTGACGGGGTTGTCAAGCTTTTCCTCGTAGGAGCGCAGCCGGATCAGTTTGCGATTACGGCTCGTGGTGACTTCGTGAGCTTCTTGCCGAGCTGGACGTCAACATCACTCAATATTGGTGGGTGGCTGGCCGAATGGACGGGGCGAATGAGAGACGACCATCGTTCAATGGATATGCAGCTCGCAGTGCTTCAATCGGAGTTGGCGGTACCGCTTGCCAATGCAGAGTCCAAACGTTGTGGCGAGTTGATCGCGCTGGGATGGGTGTCTGGCGGACTGCAGGCAAGAGTCGTGCAGGTCAGACAGCATAGCGACGGGCCACCAGAATTCGTAGTGCAACCAAGTCCAGGCTTGACCAGAGGGTGTGTGTGCAAGTGGCCTCCGACTCAAGCGATCTTATGCGAGGCGGAAGGCACGATTATCGACGTGACCACCATGCGAGGGTATATCGCGAAGCAAGCGCGATCAGATCGCACAGGCCTCATAAGCCAGGATCCACAACAAACGACGGTTGTGGAGTTGTGGCCTGGCCGTAGTGTCTTTCACGATCTGAGCCTCTGATGTTAAGCCAACTGGGGGACAGTCCATTGCAGAGTCCCAGGTAGTCTGAGTGCCTCACCGTGCGGTACAAGAGATGGTGCAAGGCTTTTGCTTCAGGACGGCTCTTCTCGACGCCTCGCCGGAAGTCGCGACACGAGGATGGTGCAGTAGGGATTTTGCAGATATGGCCGAAGCCTAGTCCTGGCCACTGGTTCGGACCCTGGCAGACGACGTTACACTTCCACACGGGGCTTACTCTTAGGGAACTCAATTTGGAGCGGCTTGCCACGGTGCCAGGTGAAGTTCTATCGCAATCGAGAATGGAAGACGCTGAATGGGATCGGGCCGTTCTTGGTGAGAGCTTTGAACTATATGAGCGGCTCATGCGTGGCGAGGTGCCCAAACGGCTCGAGGTGCCGGAGCTCTCGCCGCTTCCGCAGATCCTGCTCGCTAACGCAATCGGCAACGTTGACATGCCGATCACGAGCAATCTTCACACGATCGGTAGGGCGTCGAGCGGCGCAAACTCCATTCTGTCAACTGCCATTGGCCGGTATCGGGGCGAGGAACAACTACCCATCCCTTGGCTCACGCACGCTCCCGAGTCTTCATGGGCGATTGTGAATGCCCTTTATTTGGCTCAACTGACAGCGCGTTTTGATGATAGTGTTTCCGTACTGCTGCACTTCGCGAATGCCACAGGTACTCTGTCGTCTCTGCAACGTCAGCAGTTGAATGGCCTTCTGTTTCATCCCCTCCAGAATGCAGATCAACATGGTCGGCATGCGGATCCGAAGCGTACATTCGCCGGCGTATCCGCGCGGATAGTTAGCGGTCCTGAGCCTGAGACGCCGAGTATCACGGAATACCTAGCAGCGTTGGACGCGACGTGGCCGGCTCGACCTCATAGTCGGCGCGAGATGCTTGAGCTAATCGTACATGACAATGGACTGGGCATCGCGGCGCATTTCTACAACGCCACGCGTAAGCCCGGAGACCCTGATTTCAACGATCTGTCTCTTTTCGGTGAATGGCAACGGCTGAATAACGCCTTCGAAAGACATCAGACGAGTAAGCGGGTGACCTTCCGCAGAGCGACTGGAACGCTGGCGATGCCTGGGGTAGGCCTGGCCGGATTGCTCAACGCCACGAAGCAGCTGCGGGCATTTCTTGAACTTCGAACTGGCCGGCTGCGCGCATTTCAGTGGTACCGAGCCGATGATGTGATCGCTGACCGGAACCTGCTCCGCCCGGACGGACTTCCGGCGGCAGCGCCCCGGCTTGTCGGAACCATTTTCCGCTTCTTTGTGCCGCTTTATGGTCCCAGCGATGCGGTTAGGTCCGTGGAGTGAGCGCCGAGCTTCTCTACGCTCGGTTTGGGCTGCGCGAGACTCGGATCTATGCAAGTTCATGGTCCGATCCGGCCAGGCGCGTGCTTGTATTCGACGTAAACGGAGATATTCGCACGCCCACTCTACGCGATCGACTTCTTTCCCTTGAACTCAGTAGACAGCTAGACCACGTAGTACTTCGCGGAGTTTCAGAATACCTGGAAGCGGACATACTTACTGGAGACGGTCGCCGCGAGCTGGCCGATCGTTTTGGCAGTGCGGCTGTGTCGGTCGTCGATAGAACTGATTCCCGAAAGCTTCAAGCCGTTGTACTACAGGGACCGATAGACGAGGAAACTGCGCGTTCGTTGTTGACGCTGAGTGCGCAGGCTGAGGTGGAAGCCGCACTCGCTTGGAGCAACGCGATTTGGTCCGACTCATCCCACCATTTTATTGTGCCATCCGGCCACCACGCCGACAAGTTCGTTCGGGTCGCGGCCGTGTTCGCAGAGGCAACAAATGTCCTTCGGATAGCGGACTGGGTTGAGCACAGAGCGGCGCCGCCCTGCGTATTAGTAGCCGACACATATACTTTGCTGCCGCTGTTGCAAGAGATTCAACTGCAATGGATGCGACGGGCGAGAGTAGAGCTTCCACGATTCATACTGCCGCTCTACGGAGAACCCAGCGACAGTGTACGAGATCGGCTAGCTGAGATTGTGCCGATCGCCCGCGACTCGGGCGCCCAGATCTTGGCTTTAGTCAGTGTTACGGCGACGGGTGGGTACGTTGCCGCGCTGCAAGAGGGCCTCAAATCATTTGCGGAGCAGCCAGCGCTTGATGTGTGCGCCGTGTGCGCAACCCTGGGCGAAGGGCCTTTGTCTCTCGATTCTGCCTTGTGTCGGATACCGAGCAAGAGCTTCCCTGATCGTGCCTCCTGTGAGATGTGTCAGGTCAAGCATTCCACTCCGATTCCCATCGACCAACATCACTTCACTACTCGTCTCGGCACCCATGTTCTGACGCTTCCTAAAGCGCCAGCGTTAGAGAACGTGGCGTTAGTTATTCGCGACGCCGATCAGTACGGCGCCCTTCGAGTGCATGTGGGTCGCAGCGATCGACACGGACACCTGGCAATATTCATCGATACCGCCCAGCTCCTGAAAAGCAAAGTATTTCAAGCGATCGCCACGGTTGGCTTCTATAAGGCGTGTACGGGCTTCACGCCGGACCTTGTGCTAATGCCATCGCATGACGGCACTGAAGCCGTCCGAGATTGGATTACCGAACATACGCGTGCACCCATTGAGGTCGTCTCTGAAGGTCGGAGTATGGGGGACCTTGACGACCGAATCCGACGTGCGCGCCGAATCTTAATTGTCGATGATGCTGTTATCTCAGGAAGGACGCTAATAGGGCTTCTTGAGCGCGTACAGCGAGCGAAGGCGGCCGCGATGGACACCGATTACCAGATTCGCGGCCTGATACTGATAGCCCGTCCCGCGTATTCGACCGTTTGGCAAGGGCTTGTCGATCGCTTTTATATCAACAAACAGTATTGCCTAACTGGTGCTTGGGAGTTGAGACTGCCAGATATTGTCTCAGGCGGTCGCAATGCCTGCCCTTGGTGCGTCGAGTTGCGGTGGTTGCGCAGTGCTCTACCCGGCTGTCCTGACAGCGCCCGTCCGTACATCGAAAGTCGGATCAGGCGCCTTGAAGACTCGAACGGACTCAATGAGCGACTCTACCTTGGCACAGAGAATGCGCCCGAATATGCCGAGGCCAACGGATGGGATCCCAGCGTGCATACGACGCCCGGATCATATCTCGGCGATCTTTCGATGTGGGTGCATTCGTCGGCGCCTCAGCGTCTCTTCAAGCCATGCGAGATGAATGGAATTCCGACGCAAGGCGTTGGTCGATGAAGAGCGCCCTTCCGTTAGCTAAAGCGCTGCAGCGTTTTACGGATCCGGTAATAGTCGCTGCACTCCTGCGGGGAGTAGCCGCAGCGGAGCTCGCGTGTGAAGAAAATGAAGCCGAGTTGCCTCACGTCCTTGAGCGAATGGCGAACAACTCACTCGAGCCCATGCTAGCCGCAGAGGTCTTGTCAGCAGAGCAGCAACGCAAGCTGCCGCGTGGAGTATCCACAGCGGCCTTTCGTGGGGCTTTGACGAAGTTTTCACCTGAAACGTGCGCCGGCCTGGAGTATTTGCTGGGAGATAAGTGAAAGTGTACGGCGCGAGAAAGGACTGGATTACACGTAATCCATGCCCAGACCTTGGTACAAGAGATGGTACAAGACAGTGCCTCAAATCTGCTCCTTTCGCTGCTTCTGTACGCCTCTTGTTCGCTCTAGAGATGGCCGGACTACAGGCGTCTGAATCGAACTCATAATGCCGGGGTCGCGGGTTCGAGTCCCGCCCCTGCTATTTGACAAGGCACGCGACCTACGGTCCTGCGTGCCTTGTTCGTTCCCGCGCGGTACGTGGCTAGGGAGCCCCGGAGTCAGCTTGGAGGGAAGCAGGCATGGGCGTTCGCTCCGAGTAGCGCCGTAATTGCTGCCCCTGATTCTTCGCCACCTATTGTGATCTAGGAGCGCTCTCACCGCTCGACCAGATGCACGTCTACCGTCAGCCCCAAAGCGTGGGCTACGCGTTCGAGTGTGCCCACTTGGAGATCCTTGCCTGGGCGCTCGAGCTTCGAGACTGATTGACGGCTGACGCCGATACGCTTGGCGAGGGCGGCCTGCGACAATCCCATCGCCTCGCGCGCCCATCGCAACTCGATGCGCGCGGCAAGGACGGCGGGGACCCGCACGGCGAGCAGCTCGCCTGATGCGGGGGCACGAACGGATCGACGTGGCCGCGGAGGGCCTTCGTCTTCATCGACGAGCCATGCTTCGAGCCATCCGATCAAGGCGTCAGCTGCCACCGCGGCGACATCTTCGTTCGGCTCAGCGAACGTCTGACACCCGGGCGCGTCGATGAAGTCAACGAGTCGGCGCTTGCCGTCGCGCGTAACGATGGCGTGATACTGCATGTCCTGCTCCTGGTCCTTGGTATTCTGGAGCGCCGAGCTGGATTGCGTTCTGCTACCACGGCACGCCCACGCCACCATCGGCCACGACCGCATTCAACCCTTCTCAGCACCAGCGGCTCTCGCATAGCGCAGCGCTTGCGGGAATGTCCTCTGGTTCGAGCTCCGGGTACTCCCGCCGGATCTCGTCGACCGTCAACCCATTGGCGACGAGATTGACGATCAGCGACACCGTGACCCGAAAGCCGCGAATGCACGGGCGTCCTCCCATGACTCTGGGGTCGCACGTGATGCGCTCGAATGGCGGCGCTTGCGCGCCTGGCGCCACGATTTGAGCGGCATCACGCTCGTCGTCATCGTCTGGATCCGATATCTGATCGGCCGGAATCCAAACGACACGATTCTCGAGCCATGACCACACGACGATCGGGCGTCCTCTTCGCTTATGATCGCGGATCGCATCGGCAACACCTTCACGCAAGGCGCGATCGATCTCAGTACCTTCCGCGAACATTCTCGATAGGTCAACGGGTCGTCTGCCGCGAGTCGGCTGAGTCATATGCGGTCCCATCCAGTGCTGAAGCGCGTGGTGGCGTCGAGCGGTTACTGCTTCGAGAAAGTATCAAGCATCGCGTGGCGTCACGTCCACGTTGAGTTGTGAACGTGGCACGCTGCACCGTGAGCATCTGTGCGTAGAGCGGCGCGCTCGAGCGGCGTAAATTCTCGCCACTATCCAACCACAATCATTCGCCAGGAGGCTGTCATGACGTAGTTCACTTATCCGGAGAACTGATGGCCCATGGATCAAAACGGTGGATCATCGCCGTCGATGCCCGGCTCGCCCGCCGTCTCAAACGCTCCCGGCACCGCACGAGTAACGACCTCCTCGGCCCGCTCGTGCCATTCTCATGGCGACTAGGGCGCGACTGTCCCGAATGCGCCGGACTATGGACCCTGTGGGACGCGTGCCGTCGCTGCCGAGAAGTGCGACGCACCGAGGCACGTCTGCGCGGTCGCACGTGGCCTGGTAGGGGAGTGCCTCACTGGTTCCGACGGCAGCTCGAGCGCCAGTACCGGGCCCGCGTGCGGCACATCCTCGCGATGGCCCGATACGACGGTGCGCGCTACGAGTTGCTACCTGGGACACGGCGCAAGGACGCTGCCTGGTTGTTCTGGTGACCCTAGCGGTGGTGCCGCACTTGGCACCGCGCCTCTGGCTCGACGCGTGGCGCTATGAGTCCTAGTGCGCGCGCTCGCTTATGTCAGAATTGACATATTCCCATTCACAACGTAAATTCTCTATGTTCGATCGCGATAAGCGTGTCATTTGGCTGCGTGGCGAGGTGAAGACTCCGCCGTTCTCGTCGTCGGCGCGGATCGAAGCCGGCCTCCTGTTGCGTCGGCTGCAACGCGGCGAGTCAATGTCCCTGCCGCATTCGCGGCCGATGACGAGTATCGGTCAGCGTTGTCATGAGTTGCGTATCGTCGACGAGCAAGTAGAGTGGCGGATCGTGTACCGGATCGATTTGGACGCCATCCTTGTTCTCGAGGTGTTCGAGAAGAAGACGAGGCAGACGCCGCAGCACGTCGTCAATTCGTGCAAGCGCCGATTGCGAGTTTATGATGGGGCGGGGCGTAAGTGACGCGGGAGGAATGTATGGATAGGGCAAAGCAGAAGCGGCTCGAAGCGGCGGGATGGGCGGTTGGCTCCGCCGCCGAGTTCCTTGGACTGTCCGAGGAGGAGGAGGCTATTGTTGAGATGCGCCTGCGTCTCAGCGACAGCGTTCGGCTACGGCGCACGCGATTGGGACTGAGTCAGTCCACGGTTGCTAGGCGCCTCGGATCGAGTCAGTCGCGCGTAGCGAAGATGGAAGCGGCGGATCCGAGCGTATCGTTGGACTTGCTATTGCGAGCGCTCCTAGCGCTTGGAGCGACGCGTCGCGAGATCGCGCGAGCCATCGCTGCGTAGCGACGCGCGTCTCTGTGGGTTCGAGCCACTGCGATTTGACTAGGCGAAATAGGAGAGCATCGCGGCGGCGCCGTATTCCGACCGCATTGGGGCGCCGAGTGATGCCCTCGGGTCGCGCTATAACGAGCCGACGAAGGTGTGGATCAACTCGGCGATCTCGTCCGCGCTGGTATCCAACGCGAAATGCCCGCCGTCGAGGATGTGCACCTCAGCGCTCGGCACATCCCTCCGATACGCCTCCGGCTCCGAGAATGTCGAAGGAGAGCTCGTACTTGCCCCACAACACCAAGAGTCGGGGCTGCCGCTCGCGCATCCACGCCTGCCACTTCGGATAAGCGTCGACGTTGGTGCGGTAGTCGTAGAACAAGTCGCTCTGAATGTCCGCCTGCCCGGGCTGGCTCAGAAATCGAAACTCATCGGTCCAAAGATCCGGGTCGTACCGTTCCACGTTGGGATCGCTCCCAACATGGCGCGTCCGCGTTGCCGCCAGCGACAGGAGATTGGTGCGAAGCGTAGATTCGTTCGCCGCGCGGTCCGCCCAAAAAGCCCGCCGCGCCTTCCAGTTGGCGCCCAACCCTTCGTTGTGCGACACAGCGTCTTGAACGATGAGCGCCTGGATCCGCTCCGGGTGCGCGAGCGCCATCCGAAATCCTACCGGGCCCCCGTAGTCCTGCAAGTACAGGATATAACGTGACAAGCCGAGCGCTTCGGTGAAGTGATTCATGATCTCGGCGTAGTGATCGAACGTGTACGCGAACTGCTTCGGATCCGGCCAATCACTGTGCCCGAACCCCGGGTAGTCCGGCGCCACGAGGTGGTAGCGATCGGAGATTCGCGCGAAGAGCGGCTCGAACATCCGCGACGACGACGGGAGACCGTGCAGCAACAGGATCGTCGGCGCGCCTTTGGGTCCGGCCTCCCGGTAAAAGATCGACACGCCGTCGATCTGCTTCGTATGATAGGCTGTCACGAGCTCACCTCGAGAGTGATTTCCAGCTCGACGGGAACGCCAAGCGGCAGACTGGCGACACCGTACACCGAACGGCACGGCTGCTTGTCGTCGCCAAACACGTCTCGCAGCAACTCCGAGGCCGCGTCGGCAATGCGCGGCTGATCGCGCACATCGCCGGAATGTCGCGACCGACACGACGAGGCGCACCAGCCGTGTCACTCGGTCGAGTGATCCCAAATGCTTTCGCGTCACGGCGAGGACATTGAGGGCCGCGAGATGAGCGGCCTTGCGTCCCCCCTCGACATCCAACTCAGCCCCGACGCGCCCAACGACTTTCGCCGCGCGCCCTTCGGTGGGAAGCATGCCCGTCAGGAACAGCAGGTTGCCGGTTTGTACTGCCTCGGCATACGCGCCGAAAGGCTCAGGCGGCGCCGGCAGCGTGATCCCAAGCTCCTTCAACCGCTGCTCGGCGCTCGTCATAATCTCGCAAGCTATCTCGGCGCATACAGGAACGTGAGGGCCGCCGGCAGCCGCGCGGCCCAGGCTGCGTGCGTATGCGTGGCGCACGGTGCCACGACGACGCGAAGGCGCGAGGAGTCGAGTCCCGCGCCGCGGAGCATCGTCTCGAACTGCCGCACGTGATGAACCATGAACCGTCCGCTATTGTCGGGTGGATCGAGGATGGTCGCATCGCACGTCCGATCACCGCCCTCGTTCGTACCCACTCCGAGGTAGATGCGCTGCGGCCAGGATCGGAATGTCGCCGCGTCGGCAAAGAACTGGTCACCATAGACGTCGAGCGTCGGGCTCTCGATGAGCGCGCGGCCGAACACGCCCGGCCGCACCAGTATGACGTACGCGCTGATGAGCCCTCCGTACGACGAGCCGCCAATGCCGCTGTTGGCCGCGTCGGTGAGCGTGCGGTAGCGTGCGTTGATAAATGGCATCACCTCGCGAACCATGAAGTCAGGATAGCGCTTGCCTTGCGGATTCGTCTCCGATGAGTGCGCGAGCGTATCCGGCCACGGCAGATACTCGTGCGCCCGCGCCTCGGCGCCGGCATCGTCGACGCCGACAACGATGAGCGGCGCGATGCGACCTGCCGACACGAGTTGGTGCACGGTCTCGTCTACGCGCCACTCCGAAGGACCGAAGACGGACGTGGCTGGATCAAAGAGGTTCTGGCCGTCGGCCAGGTACAGCACGGGATAGCGGCGGTCGCGGTTGGCCGCGTCGTCGTAGCCATCCGGCAGCAGGACACGGAGGTAGCGGGTGTTGCTGTAGATGGTGCTCGTGAACCGGTGCAGACGCAGGTCGCCAACGACGCCCGCCGAGCGGACGCGAACCGGGATGGTATCGGCGCCGCCGTGTCGCTGAGCCTGCGCCGAAGCTGCTAGGAGGCCGAGCGCCGCGCCGGTTCGAAGGGTCGTGAGTATCATACCGGACGTTAACGCAACGGTAGCACCTGTATTGGATAAACCGGACGGGAGTCGCTACTCTGCTGTGCATGCTGATCAAGACGCTTGCCGCAGTTGCTGCGCTCCTCGCACTCAGTCAAGATGCCGGACCAGCCGCCCCGATCTACGGGATCACACTGCCTCCCGGATACCGCGACTGGCGGTTGATCTCCGTCGCCCACGAAGAAGGCACTCTCAACGACCTTCGGGCAGTGCTGGGCAACAATGTCGCGATCAAAGCGTACCGGGAAGGGAAGCTCCCGTTCCCGGACGGGACCATCATCGCGCGGCTCGCGTGGAATTACGTCACGTCAGAAGAGAATGACAAAATCTTTGGCCGTGCCCAGTCTTTCGTCGCCGGGCCACCCAAGAACGGCGTGCAGTTCATGGTGAAGGATTCAAAGAAGTACGCCGCGAGCGGAGGCTGGGGGTTCGCGCAGTTCAATGACGGCAAGCCCGCCGACGAGGCTTTGCACAAGACTTGCTTCCCCTGCCACGCACCTTTCAAAGCGAACGACCTCGTCTTCACGCATTACGCCCCATGAAGGTCAACGTCTGCCAGCCGTCGACAGCAGGGTCGGCCAAATGTGCTTCATGTGCACCGTCCAATCCTTCGCCGCCACGCCCGTGAACTCCTCGGCCGCCTGCTGCCAAGGAAGGGCGTGCCACGAGTGGCGCAGCGAGCCACGGCCCATCACGTCCGTCATCTCCTGCATCGTGACCCCGTAAGCCTGCGCGCTGTTGTCGCCATGCACGTTCCGGCTGCCGCCGTGGCCGACGTGACCGAGGCCCAAGAGGTGGCCGACTTCGTGGAAGTGCGTCCAGAACTTGGCGGCCGAGTGCGGGATCATGTTCTCGCTCTCAATGTCGCGCTGGCTATAGAGCCGGCTGTTGGAGCGAAACGTCTCGTCGTTGGCGACACGGACGGCCGCGATCGTGTAGTGCGAGTCTTTCACATCGTACGCGCGGGAGAGCGCGAACTTGCAGTAGAGATGGCAGCGATGGGTGGGGGACGCGTCCGGCCAGTCGAGATCCTGGTACGTGTTCGGGGTCTTGAGCCAGAACACGCCGTTCCAGAAGCGCTGGGCGCCGGCCACTAGGTTGTTGGCGAAGCGATCGAACTCGCCCTTTCCCCAGGCTTGAATGCGGCGCTTCGAAGGATTCGCCGCCGTGTCGTCCGTGTCACCATAGAGACCCTTCTTGCCACTCGCCGGGTCGATCTTCGAGAAGAACACACGAATGAAAATGGTCAGGTCGGCATTCGTCCGGCCATTCCGCACTTCGTCTTCCAGCGTTGCGTCCCACTTGCCGCCATTCACGAGCTGTGGGCCGCTGCGAAAGAGCGTGCCGTATTTGAAAACGAGGTCTGTCATACCGGTCTCCAGGCCAGTGATTGTATTCCTGGAGAACAGTTTACGGGCGGCGCTCACCTCTCATCTTTGTGCTCCAGATCACCCCGTCGGGCCGAAGCGCTCGGTCTTCACGCGCAGGGGATCGTGGCCGAGGTCTACGAGCAGCGTGGCAACCGACTCGACGAGTGGCGTCGGGCCGCAGACGTAAATGCGCGGCGCATCCGCGGCCGACCAGCCGACCGCTTCCAGCATCGCGCGATCGATCCGACGGCGATAGCCGGTCCACGACGCAGGTGCGTCGCGAGTAATGGTGTACGTCACGCCGACGTCCGGCGACACGAGACCGGCGAGCTCGTCGCGATAGATGACCCCATCGAGCGTGCGCGCCGAGTACAGCAGGCGCGCAGGCACCTGGGACGCGGCACGCGCGCGATGACGGAGCATCGCCATGAGCGGCACGATGCCCGATCCGCCAGCCACGAGGAAGAGCGGGCCGCCCTCGGCTACGTCCCAGACGAAGTAGCCGCCGATCGGGCCGCGCACTTCGACGCCATCGCCAGGGTGAAGCACATCGATCAAGTACGGCGACACCTCGCCGTCGCCGATGCGCTCGATGGTCAGCGCGACCGTCGCCTCCTCCGGTGGAGACGCGATCGAGTATGAGCGCTCGGCTTGGTACCCGTCCTCGGCCACGAGTCGCACGTCGACGTGCTGACCGGCGCGATGGCCAGGCCAGTCGGGGACACTCAGGACGAGCGTATGAGCGGTCGGCGTCTCGCGTCGAACCTCCACGACCTTCGCGACGTGCCACTCCAGCCGCTCAGGGGTCGCCTTGATACCGCTGCTCACGCCACGGATCGCCGCGATTGTGATAGCCGAGCTGTTCCCAGAATCCGGGCTCATCGTGCGTCATGAGCGTGAGGCCTCGCACCCATTTCGCGCTCTTCCAGAAATAGAGAATGCGGCACCAGCAGTCGCGCCGGCCCGCCGTGCTCGGGCGCGAGCGGCGCGCCCCCGAATCCAAACGCGACCCACGCCTGGCCATTGATCACGTCAGCGAGCGGCAAATTGGTGGTGTAGCCGCCATCGCTGAATGCGAGGACGTACGTCCCGTCCTTGAGACCACGGGCGCGAGCCGCATCCAGCAGCGTGTCGACGGAGACCCCATCCCACTTCGTGTCGAACTTGGACCACTTCGTCACGCAATGGATATCGACCGTCGGCATATCGTGCGGGAGCGCTTGCAACTCGTCCCACGACCAGCGGACCGACTGGCCGTCCGCGTCACGGATCGTGAAGTCCCACTTCGCCAGCGGCGTCCGCGGTGTGGGGCCGGCGGAGAGCACCGGGAAGTCTCGGGTCTCGTACTGGCCGGGTGGCAGGCGACCCGCCGCCCCGGTATCTCGGCGGCTGTGGAAGCCGCGTGCGATGAACGGTTTGTCTGCCATCATACCCTCACGTGGCTCTAATATACGCACAGCCACCCTGCTCAGCGCGAATCACGCCGAAGATCCCCGACGGTACGAGCGTGACCCCGGGAACGAGCGCCGCCTGGAGCTCGGCATGCACCGCGTCCTTCGGCTGCTTCGTCCGCTCGGCGATCCGACCGGCGAATCCGCCGAACGCGAGATTGCACGCGAGCACGATCGCGCCACGCGCGATAAGGGTGTCGAGTCCTCCGTCTGACCAGATCAGGGCGTACTTGTCGCTTTCCTTCGCGTTCAAGAACGGATTGCGCAGAGTCCATTCGCCGGTCGTGGGGTCCTTGAGCTTCGTCAGCTTCTTGCCAATGAACGGATAGTGTGCCCACGCCGCGTCGCCGAGGACCATCGGGATCGCTTCGTGGCGGAACACGAGTACTGCACGGAGGTCCGTCTCCGGCGTGCTGTACACTTCTTTATAGTTGACGTAGAACATCCGCGCCTGGTGTAGCGCGGTCCCCTCGGCAATCTCCGGCGCATCGAAGACCTGCTTGTGCATGCCGCTCGACAAACGGTCGGTCCACGCGAGGTCCCATTTCGGGTCAGCGGGCTTCGGGGCAGGGGCGGGTGCGGCTGACTGTGCAGGGACTACGGTGGCGCACGCCGTCGCGACGAGCGAGGCGGCGCCACCCACTAATTGACCGAGAAATTGCCGACGTTGGGTAGCCATGCCCCCAAACTACTGCCGGTGCCCCGAGAAGCAATGGGCCACGCGGGAGCCGACCAACGGAAGACCCGTTGGCGCCGGATCGAACGCGATGTTCAACCCGAAGTTGCCCGGAACGCTGGCCACGACCGCTATGTCAGAGGCACCGCTGCCGCCGCTCTGGATATTCGCCGCGGGGAAACGCAAGACTTCGGCAATGTCCGACGGACCACCCTCGGTCAGCATCCACATGTTGCCGCTGTTGTCGAACGCGAACGAGAGCCAGTCGAACGCCTGGCCATTGAACCCGGTTTGCGGCATGCTCATTCCACCGATCGGAGCCGGGCTCGAGTTCGAGCTCAGGCTGGCGAGAGCGCTTTTCGAGAACTCGCTCAGGACTGAACCGGAGCCGGTGTTCGAGTTGAGCGCCCAGAGGTTGCCGCTCGCGTCAAACCCGATGTACGTCGCCGCTTGCGTGACCATGTTGGTGAGCGCCAGCATCTGCGGGGTCGGCGAGCCGGAGCTGGCGAGCTGTGACGGTGTGTACTCGAGGATCTGCGAGTCATCGTCAACCCAGAGATCGCCCAATGCATCGAACGCGATCCACAATGGATAGCTCAGCACGCCCGGCAGGTTCTGCAGGCCGTTCGGCGTGATCATGTAGGCCGGCGTGGGACTGCCGCTGGATTTGAGCTGGGCAGCGGTGTAGCCGAAGATATACGGGATCGTACTGGAGTTGTCCGACGGGCCCAGCGACGAGATCCACAGCGTGCCGTGCGAATCGAACGCCATGCCCGACACGGTCGAGACACCCGGCTCGCCAGAGATCAGGACGGTGGGATTCGCGTTGCACTCGTTGGCCAACTGCGTGGTGTCGAACTCCACCAGCGTCTCGACGGGATTGTTGCCGACGCCGTTGAATGTCCAGAGGTTCCCCTTGGCGTCATACGCGAACGGCTGTTGACCGTTCACGCCATTGCAGCTGTCGTTTGGCGTGATCGTTCCCGAGGCGCTGAGCTGGGCGACGGTCGCGCCGTAGTTGCCGTCGAACCAGAGCGCGCCCGTGCCGTCTGACGCATACGTGACGTACACCGTGTCGACACCTGACGACGACACGTTCGCGGGACTGCCGAGCACCGACGCGGAGTACGTGGTGGTGACGATCGGGCTCGGCACCGTCGTCCCGCCCGGAGGCGTCGTGACCGTGTACGTGCCCGACGCGAGGCCCGTGAGCGTCGTCGTCGCCGACACCATCTTGGAGTAGCTACCAGGGCCAGTCACCGTGGCGCTGGGCGTCACGCCCGCCGCGCCGGTGATCACGACGACGAGCGAGTTCGTCGCGGTGCAGGCGACCGTAATGTTCATCGTGATCGTCTCGCCGCCCGAGATGGCGGGATAGGTGCTCGGCGCCGGCGCAGTACAGGTGGACGGTACGTTCGACACGGCGACGACGCCGGTGCCAGCGGGGACGTTCGAGATGGTGTATGAGCCGTTCGCGCTGGTCGTCACGCTCGGCAACGCGCCGCCGGTCGAGGGCGTCGCCTGAACGCTCACGCCCGCGAGGCCGGTTCCGGCGTTGTTGGTGACGACACCGCTGATGGTGCCAGTGCTCGAAGGCGGCGGTGGTGCACTGGTGGTGCTACAAGCAGCAAGAACGACGAGAAAAATCAGTGAGGCGGTACGCACAGCGGTCTCTCCATATCGGGTCGACCGCATACTGTTCGTACCGCCTCACCTGCATCACGCACATACACCGACACGCGTGATGCAGGTCACATGGTGAGACGCCCGGCGTCTAACTCAATTCGTCGCTGCCGTCGCCGTCGTCGCCAAGCCGCGAACGGTGTTGGCTAACAGGCGAACCTTGGCGCCGTCGGACGAGCCCTGAGCATCGCCATCCAACTGCGTGGCCAACTGCGAGAGCGCATCGCGGCGCTGGTCGGAACTGGCGTGTTCGGCGTTGGACAAAGCCGATCGCGCGGAGGAGATGCGCGAGCCGCTCAGACCCTTCGAGCGTTCCAGCTGGTCGAGATAGGCGCGGGCGAGCGCGAATGTCGTCGGCCACACGAACGCCGGCTGGCCTTGCGTATTGAACTCGTCGAACCGCACCGTTTTGGCGGCCGCGATCTCGTTCGCCGATACCAACACGCTCGGCTTGAGCTCGAGAATGTCCAATCCGCGCGCGATCTCCGAGCTGACAATGTAGCCGTTGTACCAGTACGCGGACCACGAGCCACCGGGACCCATCCGCGTCGAATCAGAATGGTCCGCGGTCGAAGAACGCGATCTCCGTCGGATGCTTCGCGTCCGTCCAATCGAAGACCGAGATGCCACCCTGATACCAGGCCTGGACCATGACATCCCGCCCCGGAATCGGGATCAGCGAGCCGTTGTGCGCGACGCAGTTCTCGAACGAGGTCTGCACGGCGGGCAGCTTGTAATAGCTCTGGAAGACCATCTTATGGTCGACGATCGTGAAGATCGCGTCCGCGCCCCAGTTGCGCGGATCGGTCGCGCGGCACTTGGGCGCGCCGCCGCCGCCCCACTCGTCGGAGAACAGGATCTTGGTCCCGTCGTTGTTGAACGTGGCCGAATGCCAGTACGAGAAGTTGGAGTCGGCGACGGCATCGAGACGCTGCGGATGAGCCGGGTCGGAGATGTCGAGCAGCAGTCCATGGCCCTCGCAGGCGCCACCCGCCAGCCCGAGCTGGGGATACACCGTGATATCGTGGCAGCTGGTACCGAGCACTCGCGCGCCGCCGGCGGAGAATCGCTTGGTGATAATGTCCTGCAGGTTTGCATGGAGCGCCGCGCTGTCGGCCCCCGTCGGCGTGCCTGTGCCGCCACGGACCTTCACCAGGCTGTCGAGCAGCGGCCCGATGAACCGCGCGCCTATGACCTGCGGCTGACCGCCGGGGAAGCTGGCGACGTACCCGCCGTTCGCCCGGGCCTTCGCGACATCGGCGATATCCTCGGGTGCCTGGCCGTGCGCCGGGGCCTGATCCAAGCCCTGGAAGATCCGCGGGCTGGAGACGATCGCCGCCTGCTCCGGGTGCGCCAGTGGCACCTTGATGACCTCGATCCGGAATTTGACGCCGTTCGGGTCCTGGTCTGGGGAGGCATCCACGCAGCCGGCCATCTCGGCGGCCGGACGCACGAAGGACGAGCCCGAGATGTAGATGTAGATGTTGTCGTGATCCTTGGGATCGACCAGCAGCGTGTGCGTATGCGAGCCGCGGCAGGTCTGGACGTTCGTCACGAGCTTCGGTTTGGTAATGTCCGAGACGTCCCAGATACGGACGCCGCGCATGCGCTCCTGGCTGACGGGGTCTTTCACTCCACTCGTCCCGCAGTCAAGGCGCGTGGCCGGTGACTCGGCCGACTCGATCAACAAATTTTTGTAGATCGACACGTCGCTCTGCGAGCCAGGGCAGACAAACTGGGTCTTCAAGGTCGGCTGCGCCGGATTCGTGATGTCCCAGACCTCGAACCCGTTGTAATTGCCCTGGATGACCAGGTTGCCGAGGAAGGCCAGGTCGGAATTCGTCTTCCCGACGAAGTCCGTCGGCGGGCGCATGTTCGCGATCAAATGCATGTTCCACTCGGCCTGTGCTGCGTCATAGAGGCCCGCTTTGAGGCCGACGCGCGGGTCCGGCATTGGAGCCACGGACGACCGGTCGCAGTTGTCGACCTTGCACAGGTCTCCGCCGGCCGGTGAGACTCGGCTCGTCGATGCGCCAGGGTGGGCGCAGGCCGTCAGGGCCAGCAAACCAAAGGCAACCGAACGCGCTATTGAGGGCATAGCTCATCCTTATTTGAGAGGGCTATGTAAAAGGGCCAACAACTAAAAACGCGGACCCCCGCCCGAACGCTGCGGGAGTCCGCGTCCCTCAGAAGCCTAAGCCCCTAAAACGCCCCGTCGGTACAGGCATGAACCGTGTTCGAGTACTCCTCTTGGATCACGTACGAACGTGGGCCCAGCTGCTCCGGGTTCCGGAACGTGAAGCAGAGGTCGGAGATCTCGTTCCCGGTCAAGTCGTTGAACCAAGCATCGAGGTCGGGGTCTGTGGTCAGCTCCGTGAACTCGTGCGACAGGGTCGACGCCGTGGCGTCGATGACGCGCGGCTGATTGGGCGCGTCGCAGCCGCCGACGAATTGATAGGGCTGCATCGTGTACAACACATGGTAGTTCCCGGTCGTATCGAAGTCCGCAAAACCGTGGAAGGCGCAGAAGACGAACGTGTTGCCGTTGTCCGGCGAATAGCAGTTGCCGGGGCCGGTGCACATATCCGTGCCCTGCGGGATGAACACATGATAGATCTGGTTGTAGCCGCTCTTCGTCGTGGCCAGCGAGGCGGCGTGGAGGATAGCGAACAGATCTTGGCCCGTCATCGTCGGTGTTCCGGTCGTCGGGTCGGGCGCGAACGTGACCTTGGTCGAGAGCTCGTTGATGTTGGCGAACCGACCGGTGGGATCCTCATGCAGGTACTGACCGGAGATCTCGATCATGCTGCTTGCCTGGAAGTCGTGCAGAAACGTCTTCGGCGTTATCGCGCCCGTCCCCCAGCATTGCGCGGGGGTCGTCGGGCAGTTGACGTAGACATTCCACTGGGTTGCCTGCGTGACGACCGGACCGCCGTTCCACGTGAGATCCCATGGCGACTGGACGATGTTCTTGCTGTAGGCGGTGCGGTTGCCGAGATACTTCTTCTCAGCGATGGCGTTTTGGTAGAAGGGCTTGTTGTTGCCACTAGCGATCCGAGCGCCTGCGTAGTCCATCGAGGTCACTTGGAACGTCTGTGGTGGCGTCGCGTTCGCGGGAACGCCGGTGGAGTTATCGCTCTGGCAGGCAGCCAACACTAATCCGGCCGCCCCCAGGAGTGTTGCGGAAGACCAACGACTCGCGCTCATACTCGCCTCGGAAAGAAGGGGAGCGTCGTTATACGCTCTGGTACGCGTCGACACAGGATGCCGTCACCAAACTGTGTTGGTGGCGTCGGCCGAGTGTGGTTCGGAGTGAGGGAAAGGGCCACAAGGTGTTCATGTTGGGGCCGGTAATACGAAAACAGTGACGGTATGTGAGCCGATAGCAGACACGGTGGTCGAGCGATGCGCCATCTTCACGAAGGAAGTCTCGCACGATGAGCGGGTTGCGTGACCTGAATGTAGTAGGCGAAATAGTCGGATCTGGCGCGTTCGTCATAGAAGTCAGGAAACCGTCACCACCCAATTGAGTGTCGGATTGACGGAAGTCACACCCTTACCTCGAGGTCGCTATGCGGCTGTCGCGTTTCGCAACACTCATGATCATGGCCGCACCAGCCGTGCACGCCCAATCGCCTGCGACGCGGCGCGCCCATGAGTTGGTCGCGCTCATCGACTCCGGGTCGCTGAGCGCGATTCGCGCCTACGCGGACACGGCCATGACGACCAGGGCCCCGGCCGAGGCCCATCGCAACTTCATTCTGGGCCAACGCGACGAGTCACGGGGACTGCGTTGGGTCAATGTGCACGAGGAATCGCCGCAGCGTGTGACGGTGGTGTTACAGCGAGCACTGACCGGCGACCTGACGGCCCTTTTGGTCGTCGTCGATTCTGCCCCGCCGTATCGGATCGTGGGTATCGGTCTCAGGCCACCGCCGAGCAAGGCTGGAGCCACCACGGCCCCGCGGATCACGAGCGACGCCGAGATGGTCGCGGCGCTCAAACACTACGTCGAGACACTCGCCAAAGCCGACGTGTTCTCAGGGGCGGTCATGCTCGCGAAGGATGGGCAGCCGCTGTACGCCGCCGCGTTCGGCGAGGCAGACAAGGATTTTCATGCGCCGAATACGCTCGATACCAAGTTCAACCTCGGCTCCATGAACAAGATGTTCACGGCGACCGCGGCGTCGCAGCTCGTCGAGCAGGGCAAGCTCTCCTACGACGACACGTTGGCGAAGTTCATTCCCGACTTTCCCAACGCGGCGGACGCCAAGAAAATTCGCATCGAGAACCTTCTCACCCATACGTCGGGACTCGGCAGCTACTTCAACGACGACTGGGACAAGTCCTCACGTGCTCTCTACCGAACGGTCGACGACTGGATGCCCGTCGCCAAGCACGACTCGCTGGCGTTCGCGCCCGGTACGCAGTGGTCGTACAGCAACACCGGGATGCTCGTCGTCGGTAAGGTCGTCGAAGTGGTCTCCAAGCAGGACTACTTCGACTATGTGCGCGAGCACCTCTACAAGCCCGCGGGCATGACGCGCACCGATGCCTACGAGCTCGATCACGTCAATCCGAATCTCGCCGTGGGATATGACAAGCACTTTCGCGATGATGGCACGATCGAGTTTCGCAACAACATCTTCGAGCACGTCATCCGCGGCGGGCCGGCGGGCGGCGGATACTCCACGGTGGGGGATCTCGTCCGGTTTGCCGAGGCGCTGAAAGCGGGGAAACTCGTCTCCGAGAAATATTATGAGATCATGACCACGCCGAAGCCGGCGGTGCAATCACCCCGGTACGGCTACGGGTTCGGCGTCGACCCCGAGACCGGCGTCGTCGGACACAGCGGCGGGTTCGTGGGGATCAGCTCGAACCTCGACATCTTCAAAGGCTCAGGGTATGTCGCGGTCGTCATGTCGAACTACAGCGATGCGAGCCAGGCGGTCGCCCAGAAGATGCGGGCGCTCGTTCTCAGCCGACTGGGTAAGGCCCATCAGTAAAGACCTCGGTGTGATAGCCCTTTGAGCCGACGAGACGAGCGAGTGGGCTCCGCGGATCTCCGCCAGCCTTCAGTCGCTCGATAATAGACCGAAAATCATGGCGTGGCTGCCAACCGAGCTCCGTGCGGGCCTTGGCGTTGACATAGACCCGATCGATGCCGGGCATCACCCTCCAGCCCCGACTTGCGTACACGGCCTCATACTCGGGCACGCGCCGGCGGACGACAGCCGGCGCGTTCGTGCCTAGCTCCGGAACATCGTCGAGCGAGAGTGGAGTTGTGGCACTGATGATATACCGACCGAACCCAATGGCCGGCGCACGCTCAATGGCCTGCAGGTGCGCGCTGACGGCGTCCTCGATATCGACGCGCCGATAGAGATACTCGTTCTCAGCTTTTGCGGGCGCGCATTCCGTGAACCGAGTGTTTGATCGTTCCCCGAACTATAACGCAACGCGAAACTCATCCCCCCGTCCACACTGAAGCTCGTTTCTCCGCAAAAGAGCGTGACGCCGTCGCAAAACGGAGAAGCGAGTGAGGCGCGCCCCCAAAGCGATTCGTAGATCGCGCGCCGCATGCCGCAGAGCTGCACGATGATTGCGACAATTCGCGTTAAATGCCGGTTAAGTGGGCCGGGGCGCGCGTCGCGCGCTCGATCCAATTTTCGCCACAGGCCTTACCCGGCGCCGGTGGCCAGGCGCCATCGCCAACGCGCCGATAGCGGCAGCGAGCGATAGTCCGATCAGCTTGTGCATGTGCTGATTCTCCCCGTGATTTCCCCAAAGACCGCGCGGATTAGAGACCGGCGCAAAGGCGAAATTAGAGCATTGCAGCGGCGAATTTTGGCAATTGCGGAACCGGTGCCGTGCATCGCCTCATTTACCAAACCGCTCGCTCGGCGGTGCGATTTCGGTAACCAGATCGCGAATGAGCGTCTTGTTCGGCAGCGGCGTGAGCGTCATGGCGCGCGGCTCGAGGCGGGCGAGGAAGCCAAAGCATCGTTGGAAAAACACTCGCTTCAGATGCCGATGCTGTGCTGTTCTCCTGATTTCACCGAGCCTGATGCCGATTTGCTCGAGAAGGAAATTTCTCGCGAAAAGCGTATGATCGAGATTACCGCTTTCTTTGGTGGACGCTTCTGCCGTGTCCTCTCCGGCCAACGGCGGCCAGAAGTGTCAATCGAGGCCGGTATTGCTCAAGTCGTCCGAGTCATTAAGAGCCTGCTACCACATGCGCAGGAGCATGGTGTAGTTCTCTCGATGGAAAACCACTATAAAGATAGTTATTGGCGCTATCCGGAATTTGCCCAAAAGATGGATATCTTCACTGCCATCATCGGACAGATCGATTCTCCATGGTTTGGCATTAACTATGATCCCTCGAATACCATTCTTGCCGGGGAGGACCCGTTAGAAATGCTCGATCGTGTGAAGCATCGAGTGGTCTCAATGCATGCCAGTGACCGGTATCTGAACAGTGGTACGCTGGAAGATCTCCGAAGGGAGGAAGATGCTGTCGGTTATGCCAGCCGCCTCTGACATGGGATAATCGGGCATGGACTCAATGATTATGACAAAATATTTGCGACGTTAAATTCGGTCGGGTTTTCCTCTTGGATCTCAATCGAGGACGGGATGAATGGCATTGAGGATATGTGCGAATCTGTCCGCTTTCTGAAGGAAAAAATTTGACCGGCATTTCACGGATTAGAATCTTTGGCCTCTCAGGACATCGGCAGACGCACGGCATCCAGCATTCTCTCGCAAGGTTTTGCGGTCAATCTTTCCAGTGGGTCCGTACGATTAGATTCTCGGTGAATATAATCCGGTCAGGCACTTTATATTCGGGCAGATGCAGGTCCGCAAATTCGATCAGTTGTCGTTCCGTTACCGGGGTGCCGCCCTGCTTGAGAACCACGTATGCCTGCGTTAACTCGTGACCAAATTTGTCCGGCACTCCTACGACGGCGGCCTCCCGAACTGACGGATGCTGATACAACACCCCTTCGACTTCAATGGGCGACACCAAGCCAGCCTCGTGTTTGATGATCTCCGATTTGCGGCTCACGAACCAGTAAGAACCCTCTTCGTCCTTATAAGCTAGGTCGCCGGTGTGAAACCATCCTTCCCTTATATTCCGAGTAGTTAATTGCAGATCCCTCCAGTAACCGGAGGTCATACTTCCTCCGCGGACAATCATCTCACCGATTTCGCCGGCTTTCGAAATCGGGCGCCCGAAATCATCAATCAGAGAAAGCTCCATGCCAGCGATAGGTCTGCCAATAGAGCCGATCTTTTTTTTGCCATACGGGGGGTTCATGCAGTAGATCTGAAGCTCAGTCATCCCGCAGCCCTCTGTGATTTCGACGCCAAATATTCGATTGAATCGTTCCTGGACGGCGACGGGAATCGCTTCACCGGCGGAGAAACAAAAATCGAGCGACCGAACGCTGTACCGGCCGGCTTCCGGGCAGTTAACTAGTTCGTTGTACAGCTTCGGGAAGCCATACGTTTTGGTCGGTTTATGAGTTTGTATCGTTTCAAGAGCCAGACGCGGCTCAAAATAAGGCAGCAGGACACATGTGGCGGCGCAGCTGTGAAATGGCAAAATCTGCGAACCAAAACCGATCAAATAGCATATCGGGAACATGATCAGCGTCGTGTCATCAGGTGAAATTGCAATCTGGGCGAATCTGGATTTGGGTAGCTCGCGCCAAGCTCGCGTGGGAATGGACTACCGCCTTCGGCAGGCCGGTTGTGCCCGATGTATAATAAATCGCCGCCGCACTGTTCTCTTCGACCACCGGCAGAAGAGCCGTTTCACATGACGCCTTGAGTAATTCATCAAATGGCCGGACTCCACCGACTTCCGAGGCACGACAAGTCAGGTAATATTGTTCGACTCCCGCCAGCGATGGTCTGATCTCTTCAATCTTTGCGAACAGTTCCGGTTCACTAATGAGAACACGCGCCCCGCTGTGTGTGAGTCCATACTTCAGGAGTGCGGCCTGAAAGCGAATGTTAAGCGGTACAGCGATTGCGCCAATTTTGAAGCAGGCATAGTAGCACAACACTATTTCCAGGCAGTTTGGCAACAGAAATGCGACTCGATCCCCTGGACTGATTCCTCGCTGCAACAGTGAGGCTGCCAATGATTTTGTGAGCCGGCAGAGCTCCGCGTAGGTGTAAGTATTGTGCTCAAAAATCAAACCGACGTTGTGCGGTGACTTGGCGGCAACTTTGTCCAAAAGGAGATTCAGCATCGGAGGAGGTTGTCAGTTGCCAGTTGTCAGTGCAAGTGCACCAGAGTTCCGGCGAGCGTCACGTCGACGTCCACGATTTTATCCACGCGCAGGACAAGGTTGCTCGGGTCTTTCATTCCCCAGGCGACGTATGGAACGCTAAACTTGGCTGTCGCCGTCACGAGGTCGTTTTGCACTTGACCCTGACGGGGATCGTCATGTCGTGTTCGCCGCCATGGATGCGCAGAGAACCGTGGACTTCGACTTGCGATTCACCAAGCGAAGCAAGTCGACCCTTTAGATGGTCGGGAGAGAAAGACCGCTTCAGGAAAGCGATTGGACTCCAGAACATTTTCATGCATTTGCCGGTCACGCGCTTTTTCTCCGGTTTCTCCACTTCTCACATCGACGGTGATTTGACCGCTAGCCTGGCCGGTGGCCGGGTCGAAACGGACGGTCCCGTCCTTGACTTGGAAAGTCCCGCGCACAGTGTGAAGAAGAGCGCCCAACGTAAATCGGACTGTACACTTCGCAGCATTAAACTCGATTTCAACCAAGCCGGTGGAAGAAGCCGGATTTTCAGCCGCAATCGAAGGGCGACAGAGGCACATCAGCAGGAACGCCAATAAACGAACGGTCATGGAAGAAGTGGCCAGTGTCAGTTGTCAATGTCAGTTGCCAGTGGAAGAGACCTACGGCTCAAGCTTTGAGTTTCAAATATTGATGCACAATCCAGCTAGTCTTTGGCTGGCGGTACTTTCGATCTCATTCCTGCTCACTACAATAGGTCTCAAACCTTCCACTCTTACCAACACTGACAATTGACACTGACAACTGACAACTCCTCCTATGCGAGAAACTCCACGCTGCGCGACTCATACCACGGCCGGATGTTGCGTGCCGAATCGATGAATCCAACGTGACCGCCCCACTCAGGAGCTTCGAAGAATAAGTGGGGGTTCTTTTCCGCTTCTGCATATGGGAACGATTCCGGGGTGAGAAAAGGATCGTCTCGCGCGTTCAGGAGAAGCACAGGGACTCTGATGCGATCCAGATATTGTCTCGCACTCGATTTCTGCCAATAGTCCATCGCATCGCGAAAACCGTGGATGGGTGCCGTGTATAGATCGTCGAATTCTCGCAACGTTCGGATCAGATGGCTCCGGCTGGCATCCAACTGCTCCGGGAAGAGTAACGCTTTCGCCTCTACTTTCGGCACGAGTCTGCCGAGAAACCGCCGAAGATAAAGGCGGTTGCTCCAACGACGGTCAATGGCGTCGGCACTAGCCGCGAGATCGATCGGTACCGAAACCGCAATTCCAGCGATTACTGCGGGATGGCAGGCCCCTTCCCCGAGATATTTCAGCGTCACGTTTCCGCCGAGGCTGAATCCTATGAGCGCGATCCGCTGGGTACTTCGCCGCTGCGAGTGCGATTACGGCGCCTAAATCGCCCGTTTCACCGCTGTGGTAAGATCGCGCGAGACGATTTGATTCCGCCCGCATCCGCGGAAATTCCATGCCAGTACATCCCATCCTGTCGCCTGGAGGTGAGTTGCCATCCCGCGGATACAGCGATCCTCAGAGGATCCTTCCAACCCGTGGGAAAGAATTGCTAGTCTGTCTCCGCCCGATATTGCCCAATCGAGGTCGAGAAAATCGCCGTCTGCAAGTTCCAATCGCTCCTGCGGAATACGACCGGGAGTCGCCGGCGCAAGAGCGCCGGCAGAATGGTTTGCAAATGGCCGTTCCGTAGGAAGAAGAAGGGGGGTGAAAAAGAGAAGCAACGACGGGCATTGTCTTAAGACGAATTTGCGGTGGCGCAAATCGAATGTAAATACCACCCCGTACGTCGGAGAAAAGCGTTGCACCAAAAGCGCAGATTCTCGGCCAATTCTGGATCTGGGGGTGTCGGCGCTTCGCCCCATGAGTGATGCAGCATAGGCCCCCCGTGCCGAGCAGACTTACCCTTCTCTGGACTTAGGTGGGGCGTCGTTGGCCGCACTGACCCTAGCCCCTGCCAGTGGCAGCTTTTTATTGGCTTCCGCCGCGGCGTGCGATTCTTTGTCGACTGCAGAAATGAGGGAAGTCACGCCGCGCACCGCTTCGTTCAGATTTGTATAGACCACGCTTCCGGAAGACTCCTTGATTCTTTTTACCGATCGCGCGCCGCCTTCAGCTGGCAGGCTCCAAAGGCCGACAAGAATGAGAGCATCGGGAACTTCAGAGCTTAATGGACACCGCCATTTTTGCGACGGTGGTTGCTGATCGTGACTGGATTGCGGAGAGTAAAATTAACGAGGCTTTAGTTCCTTCAAACGTTCCACTTTCTCTGCGCGAAGAGTTCGCCAGGATAGTAAGTCCGCGCGGATCCCTTCAGGCTCCAACAATCGCGCAAGAACTCTCCCACCATTTCGTCGCCTTCTCCCAGGAAAGGTATGATAGCAACTTCTGGATTTCCAGGTGCCGGTGTTTCTGGTGCGTTGCTCCGGCACATCCGGGGGCGCTCGATAGTCATCTCCTCGATCAGTTCGCGCAAGTTGCGCAAAAATCCGAGACTTTGTCGGACTGAGCGTCGCGCCGGGATAGAGATCGTTTTCGATCGCTCGGAGGGTGGGCAAAATTAGTTCTTCCGTGATCTCGACTGAAAGTCGCATCTCTCCCAATTCCAGGAGCAGCGCCTTGGCCTCCGGAAGGCGGTTTTCGGTAAGGAGGCGAATGAATTTTGTTTCCGAGGAGGTGGGTGGCTCAGCTGCAAGCAAAACACTGCAAATATGGAATGAGCGGAAAATATTGGCCCAACACTACCAGGCACGCGGTTAGCGGCGTCGCGATCAATAGACCGATCGGACCCCAAAGCCAGGTCCAAAAGAGCGCAGAAACGATGACGGCAAGCGGTGACATCCCTGCGCTACCGCCCAAAACGATAGGTTCAACCACGTTGTTGGTGAATACTTCGAGAAAGCAGTAGAGGCCCAGGGTCAGAATTGGCTCCTTCCAGCTCGTGGAAATGGCAATAGATAATATCAACGGGAAAAAGGCCGATATCCAGAGGCCCACGTAAGGCAAAAACCGCAACACGAGGGTCAGAGCCGCCCAGAGCATGACGTTGGGTATACCGATCAGGGAAAGCCCAAGCCCAAGGACTAGTGCATACCCGCTGTTCACCAGCAACTGCCCCAAGAGAAATCTGCTTAAACGGGATCCGGCCTCATCGACAGCGAGGGTTGTCGTCGCTACGCGCGAGTGTCCAATCAGCCGAAGGAACCGAACGCGGAGTCGCTTTCGCTCTAGAAGGATAAAGACTCACGAGCACGACGATTACGGCAAATTCCGCTATCGGACCGATGACCGGGTGCTACGCTATTCTTGACGATTGCCAACGCGCTGTCCGCACCGCTAACGATTTGGACCTTCGTGGGCTCCGGCTGTTGGGCGCCACCCGCAGGTGCGGTGAGCTTTGCTTAGATCCTGGGTCAGTACGCCAATGTTGCGGAAGGCCAGGTTTAGGGGGCCGGGTGGTCCTTTTTGGATTGCAGCCCACTTGGCATCAATGTTATCGCGGTATTTTGGGAGCGAATTTACCAGATCGAGGCTCTCAATGGACATCGTCGTGCAGAGCACTCCAAGAAGCGCAAAGGCAATCGTCGCGACGCTGAGAACCGCTAAGACCGGATGAAATCCCCACTCGTTCCAGGCGGGATACGACCGGCGCCAGCAGGAAGCTGATCAGGATCGCTAGTACGATCGGCAGCAAAAATTCCTTCGCCCATGTGAAGGCGCAAAGAATCAGGACGACGTACGCTAACCCGATAAGCTTCCCGTATTCAAACGATTTCCTCGATTCTAAGGTTTCCGGCATGCGAGTTGTTGCGTGGAGTCTGGAACCCATCCCAGCCTGGCGCAATTCAATTCGCGACCGGCCAGAACACCGGATCCAGGAAAAAAACAATTCTTTCGCGTGATGACGCGGCTCCACTGCGCAACCCGTTTGATCCGGCAACGGTCGAGGAGCGAGAGGACGGAGAAACAACGCCGTCGTTTCAAACAAATACCGACGCCGCCCGTTCCATGCCTGACTTCGCAACGATCTCGTTCACATGATCGTTACGAACGATATAACGGTCTTTTCCGTAAATGAGATAGTTTTCGCGCTCATTGGCAGGCGTGAAATTCACTGTCAGGACGTTAGCGCCGGCCGCAAGCCCCGCAGATCTGACCGCCACTTTGGCGGGTCTCCAGCGCGCTGACGCTCGGAATAAGCCAGCGAGGATTCATCAGACGAGCGAGGGCGATGAAATTTAGAGTAACATTCATGTCACCTGGCGGATGGTGTGCCAAGCGGAGTATCGGGCGCCGGAATAAAGGGCGAAGCGCTCACCATGTGCGCTCCAATTTCGCGAGCGAGTAATAGATCGTCGGCAAGACTCTCAATGGTCTGCCCGGGTAACCCCACGATCGTCCCTGTGCCGACCTTGTATCCCGTGCGTACCAGCGTCCGCAAACCGTCGATTCGGTTGGCAAAGGAGGAATGACGCAGCTTCTCGTTGAGCTCGGGATCGCTGGTCTCGTGTTTCAGGATATAGCTCGTGGCGCCCTGGTTTTTGAGAAAAATGTATTCTTCTTCACTCTTGTTTCCCAGGCAGAGCAAAAGCTCCACCGCTCCCCCGAACATGGCGCGAATTTTTGGGAGGACATTTCCTACAATCTGCGTCGTCTTTTTGACTTCGCCGGCCTGCAAAAACACGATATTGATTCCGGACTCTTTGATTTGTGCAGCCGTTTCGAGGATTTGTTCCTCGCTCAATTCGAAGATCGTGTTCCGGCGCGTGTTGTCGCGACGCATCGGGCAGAATTCGCAGTTGACCCGGCAAAGGTTCGTGACCTCCATCAACCCTCGGATGATGACGCGATTTCCGAATGCGATGTGCCGCGCTTGGCGGGCAGCGGCAAAGAGTCTTTGCTGCTGATCACCTTTTGCCTGAAGCCATGCCGATAGCGTGGCCCGATTCCAGAAGCTGCGGGAGATCCGTACGAAGCAAATTCTTTCGCGCTGTTTCTATCGGCTTCTGTGCAGGACTGTACTGCCGCCCACGGCAGATTCTTTCCTCATGGACTGGTGGCCTGAGTCTCGCCCCGCCTCATTGCTCAAGCCACCGCAGCCACCGGTTCCGACCGCAAACGGATCTGTGTCATGATACGGATTGAGCGGCCCGCTGGCATACGCTTCCGGCGGATGCGGTATGTAGTCTGCGTGATGAAACTGATGTGCGACTTCATCGGCAAAGAACGTTCCCAGCTCGGTCAGACCAAGGTTTCGCTCGCTCTCCTGCAATAATCCATAGGCCTTCAATCGTTCAATTTTCGGCCTGAACAGCTGACTCAATGATTCTCCACCGGTAAGCCGCTGAAAGGTCTTTTTGTAAACGTCACGATTCTTAAGCGGCAGGACGATCGCCCAGCGAATCTGCTGGTCCAAATCGCGTACCAGGCCGCGATTGAGCGGCAAGCGTCCCTCTTCAATCGCTTGATAATACTCGCCAAAGTTTTGCGTATTCAGAATGAATCGATCTCGCAGACTGCTGAATGCGGTCAGTCCAAAACCAACTTCGTCATACAGCATGCAACATTGGTTGTGCGCGTAGCAGGAATAGTGTTTGCGTTCCTTCGTATAAACCCGTCGCAAATTTTCCCGATAACCATTTTCGGCCAGGATATCGATCGCAAACTGTTTCATCATGATCGCCTCGTCGTGCGTCGGCACGTTGTCCGGTCGCTTTTCGATGAGTTTCTTTACGGGCGCCTGGTAATCTCCGTAGGCTTCGACTTTCAGCCGATAGAGTTGAATCTCTTCGGTGCCGAGGGTGACCGCCTCACGCATGCTGGCAACCCAGCTCGCGAGCGTTTCACCGGGATGCCCAAAGATGAACTCGATGTTCGTCTGGTAGCCGGCGTTCTGACTGTTCTCGATGGCCTCCAGCGCTACCGATTTGTCGTGCGGTCGATTCATGATATCGAGAACAGTTCGGATCCAGAGACTGAATCCCAGCGTGAGTCGATCCGAACCATAATCGCGGAGTATTCGCAGCCGCTCAAGTCCTTCCTGTCCGACGAGCGTGGATGGATCGACGTCCCAGTTGAATTGTTCGCACTCCGAAAGATCCAGGCGGCGCGTAAAGAAGTTCAGAAAATGGGTCAACTGTTGCGGACTGAGATACGATGGAGTTCCTCCTCCGATGAGGATTGAATCGGACCTTGATTCGATCGATTCCCAGGCGTCGCATGTAGATGTCCATCTCCTTCTCCATGGCCGCCAGATATTGATCCATCTCAGCCTGCTTTTTGCCGAGCATGACCGGGTAATGGCAAAAGACACATCGCTGTTTGCAGAAGGGGATGTGTGCATACACATCGAGTTTCCGATCCTGAGGTAATGTATAGGTCTCGAACAGGGCTTCTTCGTCCACCTCCCTGTACATCGTGATCGGGGGATAATGCACAGAGGGGAAAAAATCACCGTCGCGGCATATCAAACCCTCTTCGCGCAGCCGCTTGAAGTCAGCGACTCGATTGAGGGCGTTTTGCATCAGCGTATCTGAGACGCTGACGTCGTACCCGACGGTGGTATTCATAAGGAAGGCAAGCAGAGGGCGTGATTTGGCAAATTGAAAGCTGAACTCAGGGGATTAAATGCCTTTCTCAATTTGAGGTCAAGCTAACAAAGCGATGAGTTGGACCCTGGCCGAGTTCAGGCATTCAACGCGAGCAAGAGAGCACCAGGAAATGCGACGGCAGCTCCGCCCCAAGCCAAAGGAACGGGATGCTCCCGCAACCAAAAGAAAGACAAGGGCAACGCGAATAGCGGCTCAGTTGCCAGCAAGGTATTCGCTACGGAGACATCAAGCCGCTTAACCGAAAACAACGCCAGCCAAAACCCTCCAAAAGTCACGACTGCGACCGCTGTCGCGAAGCGCCATTTCAAGCCGCCGAACCGGAGTGGTTCTAACCAGCCTTTGATCTGCCGTTTTGCCAAAGCAACGACAAAGCATGCCCGACAAACCCTGCCGTCATTCGCAGAAATGTCGCTTCCAAAGCGGGTACCGTACTGAGTCCGATCTTGGCGATGATTACTGACACACCCATACAGAGAATCGACAGAAGGCCAAAGATAAGACCGGCCGATGCTCCTTCTGGACTGCCACTCTTACGCAGCCCGGCTGCGAGAGTGAGCGTGACGCCGGACAAGACCATGGCGATTCCCAGCCAAGCAATCGGGCTTGGCATCTCGCCAAGAAACAGAATTGCCATGATCAGAGTGATCCCAGGAGCAAGCATCATCAAAACAATCAACTGGTGTACCGGCAGCCGCCGCAATGCGGCAAAGAAGCAGGTGTCGCCCGCAGCGATGCCGATCAGGCCGCTCAAGATTAACCAACCGAGCGAGGAGAAGGGGACGTTTGTCCATCCAACAAAGAGTAATCCGATTGCCAAGAGGAGTACGCTTAACAGACTCTTGACCAGCGTCATTGCTGAGGCAGGAAAATTCTCTCCTTCCCTTTAAAGAGTATTGTTCCTACCGCCCAGGAAGCGGCAGAAGCCAATGCGGCACAAACACCAACTGCATGCCCGTTGGCTTTGGTCGCGTCCAGGATCTGGCTCAAGATCACGATCGCTGCTTGAATACCAAAACGTAACGCTGGGGTATAAACTGGTACTGCTCAGTCAGGTCAAAACCATAATAGTACAGCTGACCAATGACGAGTTCCTTCGCTATGCGGGCCGTGATACGGGAGTTGGCCATCTTGCACAACGGCGTCGTCGACGATGACCAGACGGCCATCCGGCTTCAAGGAGTCTTTGATGCTGGCAATAAAGCGATCCTTCACCTCTTCGGTCGACGTCGTGTAGATGATGTGGTAGAGCGAACACATAAAGACCAGGTCGGCTGTGGCGGGATTCAGACCTGCTCCATCCGCTCGATCCTTGATGGTCTCAACATTCGCAATGCCCAACTTCTGGCAGAGGTTCCGCACGTAATCGAGGTGGTTTTGGACGGTGTCGACAGCATACACTTTGCCGGATGGCCCTGTGAGCGCAGAGAACTTGAAAGTGTAATACCCCGGTCCACTTCCGACGTCTGCGATTGCATTCCCGGCTGGATCCTGAGACATTCAATGATTTTGCTGGTCCTCTCCCATTCTTCGCGCCGAGGATTGTTGAACAGGATAAAATCCTCCAGGAAAGTGAGCCGATCTTTGCCGTCGTCGGTTCCGGAGTCGGCAAATTTTTTAAGTTTATACTTTCGCCCGAGATATTCCTTGAGGTTTGCGTAGTCGTTTTCTGCAAAGAAGTCGAAAAAGCCGTGATGAAATCGATCGGCGAGTTGCGTCCGCCGATCGTCTTCCGTACCTAAAAGGTAGTCACAAAACCACTCAAGAGCGGTGTACTCACCTCCGTAGTGTTCTTTTGGGACGATCGCGTGGTAGACGACCTTTGCCTTTTCCGCTTCTGCTGGATCCTTGCTTTCCAAAGCATTGAGCAGGTAATGACCGGCCAAGGTCCCCTGTTCAGTAATCGTAAATGAATCGATGCTCCCGAGGTGGACCAGAGAGATTTTGGAGGATATTGGGACTGCATCTCCAGGCTTGAACGCCGGATCGCAGTCGCCGTCGCGGCCGAGATGGTGCTCCAAGCAGAAGCGAGCAACAGAAAAATGTTTAAAATTCGCGGATGGACCATGGCGCAAATCGTGGCTGGGAAGAACCGCGTAGTATCCGAACCTCTTGGGCTTGGCAACAAAAAAAACAAAAAGCCCGCAAGCAGTTGCCTGCGGGAGAAAACATTCTTCGAAAACAGCGAAGTCGAATCCCAGAAACTCAATGTCCGACGACGTCGCTTCTCTCAAGCGTAAAGGGCGCCCCGCGCAGCTTATCCAGCTTCTGCTTTTGCTCCGTGGTCAAGGCACCTAGATATTGTTCTTGAGCCTGATTGTTGATTTTATCGGCGGTGCGAATATTGGCGCCTAACATTTGAGTTTGGGTCGGGCCGCCGTTGCTCGGAATCCCCCCGAGACTGCTGCGAAGCATCGCGTTGGTTTCTCCCTGGAGCTTTTGCATCTTCGCCGATTCTTCAGGAGTTACTCCGACTTGCTTTGCAACTTCTTTATCCTGGAGCGCTTCTGCGCCATTGACCTGCAGCAGGATTTGTTTGAGGCGATTCAATTGATCTGCATTCAGAATCGCGGAGACTTCCTGCCGGGATGACTCGATCAGTTTGTCTTGGGCGTCGCGAATCTCCTGTTGTTTCCCGACCTTCTGCTGGGCGCTTAACCCTTCCAACTGCACACTGCCAAGTTTGGAGGCGGCTTCCCGATCGTATTTCTCGGCCACCTTCGCGATTTTGGCACTTTGTTCGTCAGTAATATTCAGTTCCTTTCGAACCTTTGCCGTTTGCAACAAGTGCAACGGATCGGTCCCGTAGCGGCTAGCTCCCGGCAAACCGACCATCGATGGTGGTGGCGGGGCTCCTTCGTTCCCTGTTTTAATCTGAGCGTTAGCCAATGGTGTTAAACTCAGGGCGCCAGCGAGTACAAAAAACGAGTTGCGAATATTCATCTAATCATGACGCGGAATCTTCTGCGTTCCGCGCCGGAGTTTGGGAAAATTGGATAATAGATAGACAACCTGATTTTCTAGCGATGAGGTGTCCAAATGTCAATCTTCACCGATCCTGCAAATAGATTCTTCAATATCGCCAGAAGGGAAGGGGAACGGAAGGTCGGCCGAGAGTATCCCATTAGTTTGGCGCTCACTCTGAACTCGGTGCAGTCGAACTCGATTGTCAAATCAAGCTTCTGGACGTTGGGCGGCGGCGCGCAGGTCGGCTGGAAATTGGGCCAGAGCCTGAGCCTGGTTGCGGATGTCCAGGGCTCGCACGCTGCAAATATCAACTCCACAGGTGTGGGGTTGGACCTGGTGACATTTACCTTCGGGCCGCGGTTCTCGCTAACGCCCAGGGCAAGTCGCTGCTCCCTCTATGGCCAGGCGCTGGCGGGCGTGGCCAAGGGCTACAACGGAGTGTTCCCTTCACCGTCCGGCGAGCAATCGAACGCCGGCAGCGTGGCCCTGCTCATGGGCGGTGGCATGGACGTTAGGCTCCGCTCGCGCGTGGCCCTGCGCGTTTTCGAGGCAGACTGGCTGTACACCCAGGCTGCCCAACTCAACCACCGATGTGCAGAACAACCTCCGCCTCGGCGCGGGCATCGTGGTGCGGTTTCGGTAAGCTGGCGCGGACTTTGCATAAGGCTAAGAATGGGTCGGCGCACTGCCGGCGGGACGCCTCTGCTTGGTTCTTTTTGGAATCATTGGCAAGCCAAACGCAAGTCCAATGCTAGGGCGTGTTAACACTAATTGAGCTTTCCGTGATATTGTGAGTAGGTGGAGATCAGCGAAGCGCAATTACAGCGGATTGATGCAGTGTTGCCGCGTCAGCGCGGCAATGTGAAGGTGACCAACCTGCAGTTCCTCAATGCGTTGCTCTACGTCGCCGAACAGGGCTGCAAATGGCGCGGATTGCCCAAGCGCTTCGGCCCTTGGCACACCATCTACACCCGCATGAATCGCTGGTCCAAGAACGGCGTGCTGGACCAGGTCTTCGAGCAGTTGCAGCGCGAGCAGATCGTGCGCATCAAGATCGAGGCCGTCAAGACTGGACTCGACCATCGTGAAGGTGCATCCGGACGGCACCGGCGCGTTAAAAAAAACGGCCCCCAGGCCATCGGAAAATCCCGCGGCGGATGGACCACCAAGATTCATATGGTTGCCGCGAATGCTCGAACGGCCATAACCTTCGCGCTCTCGCCGGGCCAGGCCTCCGACGCGGTCGAAGGCCGCACCCTGCTGGGCGGCATCGGACCGCTGCCGGCGCCTCTGCACCTGATCATGGACCGAGCCTACGAGGACAACGAAACCCGCCAACTGGCGCTGGATTTTGGCTTCATTCCCGTAAGCGTATGGTCTGCCCCTGTTGACGATCTGCGGGGTCGTGTATTTGGGATAAGGACTGATTTATAAAGTGTCCACTTATTTTAAGTGGACACTTCGGGAAGTACCGATCAGGCAGCTTTGGCGGCTGGCTGGAGGTCCTCGGCGAGATTCCAGGGCAGCAGTTCTTCGATTCGGCTGATCGGATGCTCGGCGATGCGGATCAATACCAGGCGCAGATAGGCTTCCGGGTCAAGACCGTTCAGTTTGGCTGAGCCGACCAACGAGTAGATAGCTGCGGCGCGCTCGCCTCCGGAGTTCGAGCCGCAGAAAAGGTAATTCTTGCGTCCAAGCGCGACGGCTCGCAGCGCCCGCTCGGCCGCCGAGTTGTCGATCTCCAACAGTCCATCGTCAACATAGCGTGTGAGCGCCCGCCAGTGCGCAAGTGCATAGCGGATCGCGCCCGCGGTCTCACTTTTTGCGGATAGTTGCCGCAGGCATTTTTCCATCCATGCTCGCAGATCGTCGAGCAGCGGCTTTGCGCGGGCCTGGCGAATCTCGCGGCGTAGTTCGGCCGGCTTGCCGCGGACCTCTTCTTCGATTCCGTACAAAACGCCGATGCGATGAATGGCTTCGGTGGTAATCGGCGAGGCGTGGACCACATGAATGTCGTGAAACTTGCGCCGCGCATGAGCCCAACACGCGACTTCATAAATGGCGCCGCCTTCATAGAGATGATGAAAGCCGGAGTAGGCGTCGGCCTGCAACGCGCCCTTGTAGTTTTTCAGATGTTGCCTGGGATGCTCACCCTTGCGATCCGGGGAGTAGGCGAACCACACGGCCGGGGCGGTGCTTTCACCGGCAGATCGTTCATCACGCACATAAGTCCAGAGGCGGCCTGTCTTGGTCTTGCCGTTGCCTGGAGCGAGTACCGGAACCGGCGTGTCGTCGGCGTGAATCTTCGTCGCCGACAACACATGCTTGCGGATCTCATCGACCAACGGAGTTAGTAACTCGCTGGCGGCTCCCACCCAACCGGCCAGCGTCGAGCGATCAAGATCGACGCCTTCGCGAGCGTAGATCTCCGACTGGCGAAACAGCGGGCAGTGATCGGCATACTTGGCCACCAGCACATGCGCCAGCAGTCCCGGTCCCGCAAGACCGCGCTCGATGGTGCGCGATGGCGCGGGAGCTTCGACAACGCGCTCGCACTTCTTGCAGGCAAACTTCGGCCGCACGTGGCGAATGACCTTGAAGTTGGCTGGTATGTACTCCAGGATCTCGGCCACATCCTCGCCGAAGTTGCGCAACTGGCCGCCGCAATCGGGGCAACAATCGTGCCCTGGATAGTGGGTTACGACTTCGCGGGGAAGATGCGCGGGCAACGGCTTGCGCGATGGGCGGGACTTAAGAGCCGGCTCAGCCTCTGGCGCAGGCGCCTCTATGTCTTCTTCAGCTGCAGCCTGTTCCGTCTCCGTCTCTTCCAGTTGCAGCTCAAACTGCTCAACCTGGATAACGGCCTTTTCGCTCTTGGCGCCGAAGATCATGCGGCGCAGCTTCTCGACGACCAGCTTCAGATGTTCGACCTGCTGTGTCTTGGAAGAGAGCGCCTTCAGATGTTGTTCCCGCTGCTCGACGACCAGCGCCTTCAATGCTTCAATATCAAGTCGATTGAGGTCTGGAAGCGTGCCAACATCCATGGCATAAGTATGCCAAGAAGTTATGGATAAGTCATCCACAAAATGCGCACGAATACAGGAGAATCATGCTGGTAACTTATACTGCGATCTGCGGCGTCCAGGTTCTCTCCGGTCTGCGCCAGTCGATGCCTTCCATGAGCATCGACAGTTGCGCCCGCGTCAGAGAAACCGTTCCTTCCTTCGCCTGTGGCCAGATGAAGCGCCCGCGTTCCAATCGCTTCGCAAACAGGCATAGACCGTCTTCATCGGCCCACAAAATCTTGATCGTGTCGCCCCTGCGTCCGCGAAAAACAAAAACGTGCCCTGAGAATGGCTGCTGCTTGAGAATCATCTGCACCTGCGCGCTCAGCCCCGGAAAGCCTCGCCGCATATCGGTCACGCCCGCGGCGATCCAGATGCGTGTGCCTGTGCGCAGCTCGATCACTTGCGCAAGCTCTCCAGAATCGCCTGCAACACAGCTCGGTCCGCGCCATGCTCTACGGTGATCGCAACGCCGCCCGGAAGCTCGATGTGAATCGCGCCCGAAGGAACTGATTGCTCACGGCTGGTGGTCTGCTGCTCTACAAAGCCGGCTGAACCCGTAGCTGCAACAATCACCGGCAACAGAGTTGATGCCCGCTCTCCGGCCTCTACCAGTTCCCCGGCGCGATAGGCCCGCCGCCACTGGAACACCTGGTTCGCATTTACGCCCTCGGCCTGCGCCGCCCGCGCCACGCTCTGTCCTGGCTCAAGCGTCAGCTCAACAATCCGCCGCTTCTCCCCGACAGAACGCCGTACGCGTATCTTGCTCGCTTCCATGCTTCCATCGTTGCAATGCTGCCAAGCCATGTCGAGGGTGGGAACAGAAGA
>CAWBZV010000003.1:0-1574633 GCA_963793305.1 uncultured Gemmatimonadales bacterium
CCGTGGCGGCCTCCGACGATCCCATGATCGTGCTGGCGCGCGCACTCGACCCGATGCGCCGCGAGCATATCAAGTGGATGCAGGACAACGTCGAGAGCGTGGAGCAGCGGGGCGGCGAGCAGCTCGGCAAGGCGCGCTTCGCGGTCTACGGCAAGACCACTTATCCGGACGCCACGTTCACGCTGCGGCTTTCCTACGGGACGGTGGAGGGTTATCCGATGAACGGCACCAAGGCGCCGCCCAAGACCACGTTCTACGGGCTCTACGACCGCGCGACCAGCTTCGACTTCAAGCCGCCCTTCTATCTGCCGGCGCGCTACATGCAGAATCGCGATAAGCTGAACATGGCCACGCCGCTCGATTTCGTCACTACCAACGACATTGTCGGCGGCAATTCGGGCTCGCCGGTGATCAATGGGGCGGCGAGATCGTGGGTCTGATTTTCGACGGCAACATCGAATCGCTGGTGGGCGATTTCGTGTACGACGGCGAACGCAACCGCGCCGTGCGGTGGACACCGCCGGCATGACGGAAGCGCTGCGCAAGATCTATCACGCCGATGCGCTGGTCAGCGAACTGCTGGGCGGGAAGTAAAGTCAGGGGTCAGGGATCGGGGGTCAGGGGTCAGGGATGCAAGAAACCGATCGGTATGATCGCGGCAGGTATGCGTTCCTTGAGGACTTTGATCGCGCTTGCTTAACGGCCGAAAACCAGAGTCCCTGATCCCTGACCCCTGATCCCCCCGCCACAGCGGCGAGACGCTTCGGCTTTCGCCGGGCGCTACAATTTCCGCATGGCTACCTCGGATTGATCGAATACGCCGACGCCAGCCCGGAAGTGCGGGCGGTCTATGACGACATCATGGCCACGCGCCAGACGGACTGGATCAACAATTTCTGGAAGGCCCTGGCGCACGACCCGGCGACTCTGCGCCGCACCTGGGAAAGCATCAAGCAGATCATGGCGCCGGGCGCGCTCGACGCCGCTCACCAAGGAGATGATCTACTCGCGGTGAGCGCCACCAACCAGTGCCGCTACTGCATCGCGTCCCACACCGCCTCCGCGCGCAAGGCCGGCATGACCGACGCGATGTTCGCCGAGCTGATGGCGGTGGTGGGCATGGCCAACGAGACCAACCGCCTGGCGAGCGGCTACCAGGTGGAATCGACGAGCGCCTGAAGCCCCGCCCACACCGAAAACCGCCGCGCTGGCTGGTGCGGGACGCCCAGGCGCCGGAAACTATCGGCACGGCGGCAGCGCCACCAGCGGAGCGGCTGGACCAGAGCGACGGCTTGATTCCCCAGGCCTGCGCCTGCTCTGCTTCTCCGCCTGTGGTTTCGGCCCGCGGCGGCCATGGGCGACATCCTCGATCGCGGCAGCCTGCTGTTCGCCAGCCTCGTCGCCGTCGCCGTCGGCTTCGCGCTGAAGTCGGGCCCGCTGCCGGTCGCGTTCAGCTTCTACATGCCGCTGCTGGTCCTGGCCGTGGTCTACGTCCCCGGCCTGCTGCTGCTGGGCGCGCTGGTGGCCCGCGTCGGCGCCGCTCGCACGGTCTTCCAGCGCGATTACGCGCCGCTCCTCACCTGCATCGCCATGGCCTGGAGCGCCGCGCAGATTCCCATCCTCATTGCGCAGTGGATCGCCCCGCTCGGCGTGCTCGAAATCGTGGCCGGGCTGGCGTATCTCTATTTCGCGGTGCTCATGTTCTTCGCCGTGCGCACGGTCTTCGGCGCCGGCAACGGCGCGGCGGCCGGCATCGTCTGCCTCTCCTGGATTCCGCGTGGCCGCGGCGTCTTCCTCTGGGGTCCGCTGTCGTTCCTCTTCCGCCTGCTGGCCTCGCCGTTTTTCCTGTTCTTCGTCATCTATTACCTGGCCAGCGAGTTCGGCAGCCTGGGGCGGGACTGCGCAGCGGCCAGAACTTCCGCCGCATGCTGGAAGCCGCGGCGATCAATCCGCACGATGGCGACGCGCAGTATCAGCTCGGCCTGATCCACCAGCAGCGCCGCCAAGTACACCGAAGCCATCCAGCGATTCCAGGCAATGCGGTGGCCATCGACCCGACGCGAGACCGACGCGCATTTCCAGTTGGGCCGCATCGCGCGCGAGCAGGGCCGCATCGACGACGCGCTGGCGGATTTCAAATCGTCTCACGACAGGACGACAAGCACAGCCTGAGCGAAATCCACCGCGAGCTGGGCGCCGTCGTACCTGGCGCCGGCCGCACTGCCGAAGCCCGCCGCGAGCTCGAACTCTACACGGACCGCCGCGCTTACGACCCCGAAGGTCTCTATTATTACGGCCAGGTGCTGGAACGCCTCGGCAATCCGGCCGAGGCACGCGAGATGTACGCCCGCGCCGTGGAAGCCGCCCGCACCGCGCCGCGCTACCGCCGCCACGAGGTAGCTCGATGGAGCCGCCTGGCGCAGAAGGCGGGGAGCAGGTTGTGACAAGGGGGCGGCCTGGTTCAGTTTCGACCTGCCGGGAATTCCCGCCATGCCTCTCAACCCGGTACACTAATCCCTGTGACCCCGCCATCACCTGCTGCTCGTCGTCCTCTGCTGCCTGTGCCTGGTCCCCGCCTGCCGGCGCGCCCGTAAGGCGCCGGTGGTCTCCGAGGTCGTCGTCTACGGCGACGCCCACAAGGACCGCATGGTCCGCGGCGTGTTCCCCCGGTGAGGCAAGCTGGCGCTGGACCGCTCCCGTTTTCGCCTTCTCCCTGGACCTGCCGGCGGCCGGCAAGCCCTTATTCCTGGAACTGGACTTCGCGGTGCCGGAGGAGTGCGAGCCGCCCGTGACCGTGGCCGCCAGGATCAACGGAACCGAGGTGGCACGCCAAGCCTACACCGCTCCCGGCCGCGCACTGCTGGCGTGTCCGGTGCCGGCGTCCGCCCTGGCGCGCCGTCCGGCCCTGGTGGAATTCTCCGTGGACAAGACCTATACGGACCCTGCCACCGCGCGCGTCCAAGGAGTCCTGGTGTTCTCGGCGGCACTGAGGGAATACGGGCAGACCACCGCCGCCCGCGAAATCGCGATGGCCCAATCGCGCCAGGCTTACGAACACGTGCTGAAGCAGCGCGACCTCCAGATCCCGGTCGAGAAGCAGCGCGAGCTGATGAAGCTGTTCCACTCCCTGCCCATTTGGGACAGCATGTGGTTTCAGAACGTCCGCATCATCAAGAACCCGCTGGACCTTTGGATGCTGCAGCAGATCGCCTACGAGTCCGGCCGGACTTCGTGATTGAGACCGGGACCTGGTATGGCGGCTCGGCGCTCTGGTGGGCCCACACCTTAAATGGCATGGGCCTCGAAAACGCCCGCGTTCTGACCGTGGACATTCAGGATCTTACAGGGCAGGGGGCTTCCGCCAATCCGCTCTGGAAGAAGTATATCGAGTTCTCACTCGGCAGTTCCACCGATCCCGCCATCGTGGCGAAATTCGCCGAGCGGGTGAAGAATTCGCGGACCATCGTCAATCTGGACTCGGACCATTCCATGCATCACGTGCTGAACGAATTGCGAGCTTATGCGCCGATGGTGAGCCCGGGCAGTTACATCGCGGTGGAGGACACGCACCTGGACGGCGTGCCCACGCATCCGGAGCAAGGTCCCGGGCCGATGGCCGCGGTGCGCCAGTTTCTGGCGGAGAATCACGACTTCGAGCAGGATTTCAGCCGGGAAGCCATGGTGATGACGTCCTACCCCGGCGGCTGGCTGCGCAGAGCGGTAGCCACGAAGTCTCTTGACCTCTGTCGATTCTTGCGCGTCAGGGGTGTCGATCCGTCAGTTCGGGCCGGATGTATCCGGCCCCTACAATGCCGGAACCCGTAGGGGCCGGATACATCCGGCCCGCCTGCTTGTCAGGCGGCTTGTAGCCGCAGCGGGGGTGGACCAGGCCGGCGACTTCCGGCTGGGGGCGGGGCACGCCGCCCCACACGCCCGGGAATGGCAGTGCCGCAAGCGGGGCCGGCCCTCCGCGGTGATGCGGTTGCGCAGCACGCGGAATCCGCGGCGCTCGACGGCCGCCCCGCCGCACCCGGGCAGCGCGTATCTTCCAGCCGGTTCTGCCGGGCAGATTGCCCGCATAGACATATCGCAGGCCCCGCGCCCATGGCCGCGGCGCGAATCAGGGTCGCGGCCGGCGTGTTTTCCGGCCCCGCCATCTTGTAGTCCTGGTGAAAGGCCGTGACGTGCCACGGAATATCGCGGGAGATGCCGGCCAGGAATTCGGCGATTCGGCGCAGTTCCGCGTCGGAATCGTTGAAGCCGGGAACCACCAGCGTCACCACTTCCAGCCAGAAACCCATCTGGTGAATGCGGCGCGATGGAATCGAGAATCGGCGCGATGCGCCCGCCCAGCTCGTGATAGCGGCGGTCGTCGAAGCTCTTGAGATCGACCTTGTAAAGGTCCACCCACGGGCGGATGTACTCCAGCACTTCCGGCGTGGCGTTGCCGTTGGAGACGAAAGCCGGTGGTCAGGCCGGCGGCCTTGGCCTCGCGGAAGACCGCCACCGCCCATTCGGCGGTGATCAGCGGCTCGTTGTAGGTGCTCACCAGGCTGGAGCGCCCTGCGCGCAGCGCCAGCTTCACCAGTTCCTGCGGCGTGGCCGGCGCGAAATCCAGAGTCGAGCGGAAATCGCGCAGCGCCTGCGAGGAGACCCAGTTCTGGCAGTAGCCGCAGTGCAGGTCGCAGCCCAGCATACCGAAGCTCAGCGCGCGCGTGCCCGGCAGCGCGTGGAAGAAAGGCTTCTTTTCGATGGGGTCGGAATAGGCCGCGTTCACGTAGCCGTAGGGCGCGTACAGCTTGCCGTCGCGATTGAAGCGGACCTTGCAGACGCCCGCGAAACCCGGCCGGATGGGGCAGCGATGGCCGCAGGCGAAGCACTCCACGCGGTTGCGGTCGAGCGGCCGGTACAGTTCGGCTTCGCGGGTCTCGCGGGCGAGGTGTTCGGCCAGCGTTGGCATCGAACTATTAATACTATTCTAACGAGGTCTCACATCTTTGACGCAGAGACGCGGAGAAAAGAAGCAATGAAGTATCTCAGCGCCTCCGCGCCTCTGTGTCAAATCCGCAGGTTGACTCTAGCGCTCGATTTCCAGGTCCCGCGCCACGCGCACCAGCGTGGTCACCAGCCCGGTCCACGTGGCTTTCGGTATGCGCGGCGGTGCAGGAGATGCGCAGCAGATTCTGCGCCGCGGCCGGCTTCAGCACCGGGTTGATGTAGATGCCTTCGTCCAGAAGCGCCTTGCACAGGCGGCACAGATCCACTTCGTCCTGGATCACCACCGGCACGATCGCCGTCTCGCCCGTCCAGCACCGAAAAGCCGCGCGCGCGCAGCTCCTCGCGCAGCAGCTGCGCGATCCGCAGCAGCCGCAGGCGCCGCTCCGGCTCCTTCTTGATGATCTCCAGCGCCGCCCCCACCGCCGCCACCGACGCCGCCGGCAGGCTCGCCGAAAACACGAACGGCCGCGCCGTGTGCTTCAGATAATCCACCACCTCGCGCTCGCCCGCGATGAACCCGCCCACCGACGCCAGCGCCTTGCTGAACGTGCCCATCACGATGTCCACTTCGTCCAGCACGCCCAGGTGCTCCGCCGCGCCCGCTCCGGTCCGCCCCAGCACGCCCAGCCCGTGCGCTTCGTCCACGTAGATGCGCGCGCCGTAGGGCTTGGCCAGGTGCACCAGCCCGCGCATGTCGGCCAGATCGCCTTCCATGCTGAACACGCCTTCGGAGACCACCAGGATCTTCTCGTCCGGCGCGCAGTTGTTCAGGCACCGCTCGAAATGATCCAGATCGTTATGCCGGAAGCGCATCACCCGCGCCGGCGACCGCAACGCGCCTTCCACCAGGCTGGCGTGCAGGTTGTGATCGCAGATCATCACGTCGCCCTTTTCGGTTAGCGCCGAAAGCGTCGCGTAGTTGGCCTGAAACCCGGTGCCGAAGATCATGGCGGCTTCCTTGCGCACGAAGGCGGCCAGCTCGGCTTCCAGCTTCACGTGCAGATCCAGCGTGCCGTTCAGCAGGCGCGAGCCGCTGCATCCGCTGCCGTACTTCCGGATCGCCTGCAGCGGCGGCTTCCTTGACCTTGCGGGTGCGTGATCAGGTCCAGGTAATCGTTGGACCCGAACATCAGCACCTTCGACGCGCCCAGCCGCACTTCGCCCGGCTCGCAGCCTTCGCGGTCGCCGAAGGTCTCGAAGTACATGTACAGCCCGGCTTCCTGCAGCTCGCCGGGCGAGTGAACGTGCGGCATTTCTCGAAAATGTCGTTCGCTCCGCTGCTCTTCTTTTTCCGGGTGCTGTCGCTAGTCGGGTGCGCGCATGTTCAGTGCCATTCGTAGATTCGATAGGTCTTGTAGTGTCTTGCGCCCATCACTTCCAGGGAGCGTGTCATCAGAACGTTATCTTCCAGGATCCACGACATTTCACAGTCGCCGCGTATCCCAACTTCCTGGCAGTCCGCACGAGCGTGGCATAGAAGGCAGCCGCCACACCGGAGGTTCGATACTCCTCCACCACCCCAAGAGCAAGAACACGCAGACTTTTGATCAAACGTTGATAATACAGAATTTTGAGCAGGCCCGTCGGGAAGAAGCTGCCGCCTCGCCGGCTTGAGCGCGAAATTGACGTCGGGCAAGGCCAGTGCGAACCCACATCGGCTCCCGCCCACTTCGCCCACCAGCACCAGCTCCGGCTTGAGAATCTGCTTCATCTCCTTGCCCATCAGGAAGAACTCTTCGCGAGTCATGGGCACAAATCCCCAGTTGCGCTCCCACGCCGAGTTGTACACATCCCAGATCCGCCCCACTTCGCCGTCGAAATCCTTCATGTTGATGGGCCGGACCGTGACCCCGCTCTGGCGAGCTTGCGGTCCGCCACGCGCCCGATCTTCTCCAGCTCGACTTCCGCCGCGTCTTGACGTAAGCGTAGAGATCCTTGACCTTGCGCAGCCCCGCCTTTTCCATCAACGCCGGGTAATAGCGCGGGTTGTAGGTCATCATGACCATGGGATTGGAATCGAAGCCGTCGACCAGCATGCCGCATTCGTAGTTGGTGGAGGGGTTCACCGGCCCCCGCAGGAACTGCGCCGCGGTCGAATACCCACTTTCGCGCGGCGCCAGCAGAGCGTCCGCCACCTCCTGGTCGTTCATCGATTCGAAGAATCCGAAGAACCCGGCGTTCTCCTCGTGAAACTTGTTGTGTGCGGTCGAGGATAGCGGCGATCCGGCCCACCACGCGGCCATCGCGCCGCGCCAGGAAGAACTCGGCCTCGGCGTTGGCGTAGAACGGATGCTTGGCCCGGTCCAGCAGTTCCTTGACCGCGATCCGCAACGGAGGCACCCAAAAGGGGTCGCCGCGGTACAGCGAATAGGGAAATTCAACAAACTCTTTCAACGGCTGCTTGTCCATCGGCCGTGACGACCTCAAGCTCCCACCGCGACTCCTCCCTTGGACAGCTTCCGGTACATCACGGGGCCCGACACAATCAGAGCCGGCGCCAGGACGGCTCCCGCCAGACAGATCAACCGTGTAGTGGTATCGAAGATAAACTGTAGCAAAAATGATGAACGGAGTGTACGCCAAATAGACCCGGAACAACCGCTTCGAGACCATGCGGCTGCTCCACCAGGCCAGGATCGTGAGCTCGGTGTGGCCGCTCGGAAAGCAATCGTAATGGACTGATTCGAGCCGATCAAGCGCGTCCTGCATGCTGTCGAAACACCCACAAGTCCTTGCAACGGCAAATGCTGTAAGTGATCCAGCAAGAAGCGGGGCCCGCGCGCGGGCACAAGCAGGTAGCCGATATAAGACACCAGAAAGCCCGAGCGCGATCAGGAAAGCATAATACCGAAAGTCCGGAAGCGCCGTTTCCGCCACAGCAGCCCGGGGACCAGCAGGACCGCCGGAACAAACAGAGTATAGACAAGTTGCAGAAATTCCGTGAGCGCCGGCGTTTGGATGCGCTCCAGCCAGACGGTCGGATTCGCATGCCAGATCGAAAAGTCGAGATCCGCCAGCCATTGGTCGGCGGCCGCGCCTCGGACCGCTGGAATCAGGATCGCCATCTCCTTATAGCAGGAAGCCACTAGGGAAGCGGATACCAATGGCGGAAGAACCAGCTGGTGGGATTCGGCCGCTTGACGTCGACCAGCAGGATGGCGATGGCGGCCACGTGCAAGGCCAGCAGCATCCCGGCGCCGGGAACCGGTTCCACCACCCCACGACCAGAGCACCGTGCTGCAGCGAGGTAAGCGAGGATCGATTTGTCGACCGCCCAAAAGCTCGCGTGACCCGAATCCGGGCTTCAATACTTCAGCCAACCCGCCTCCTTGTACCAGGCGAGCGTTTGGCCAACGCCAGGCTCCAGGGCGGTGTCTGCGCTTGAAGCCGAGCTCGGCGCCGCGCGGCGCGTATCGCAGGTCCAGCGCCGGCAGTGGGCTTCCTTCACTTTCTCGCGCGAGATGATCCCCGGCTTCCCGGTGAGTCGCGACCAGACTTCGGCGACGCCGCCTACGGCGTACGCAAGCGGCGCAGGAATGCGTAGGCGGCTCGGGCGCTCGCCGCATGACGCGCGCGCGCCGCGGCACTCAGCTCGCTCCAGGAGACCGCCTTCGCGTGGTCAGGAAGTACGTGCGGCCGGCGGCGCGGGGATGCGAGCGCCGCCAGCAACCCTTCGGCCAGATCCTCCACATAGATCGCCTGAACCAGCGCTCGCCGCCCGCGATCTCGAGCGACAAAGCCGCGGGCTACGGATCGGAACATTTCCAGCACCCCGGTGTCGCGCGGCCCATAGACGACGGGCGGCCGCACGATCACCGCGTCCGGAACCAGCGCTCGCACCACCTGCTCCGCCTTCAGCTTCGATCTTCCGTAGTGCGAGACGGGGCGCGGCGGCGCATCTTCGTCGATGGGCGCGGCATCGGGGCTGGGACCGGCGGCGGCGAGCGAGCTGACGTGCACGAAGCGGATACCGCGGCCGGCGGCGGCGCGGGCGAGGGTTTCCGTGGCGCGCGCGTTGCCGGCGAGTAATCCGCGGGTCGCAGCGCCTTGGTGACGCCGGCCAGGTGGATGACGGTGTCGACACCGCGCAGGGCCGCGGCGACGCCGTCGCCGGTGACGAGATCCGCCTGGACGAATTCGGCGCGCACGTGGCGGGGCCTGCCCGGGCGTCACGTCGGGGATCACCGCAACGGGCCCGGACACGCGTTCGAGCAGATGGCTGCCGATGAAACCGGTGGCGCCGGTGACCAGGAGCATTCTTCCAATTTAGTTGGAGGCGCTGCGGAATGCGACTTCGCCGAAGAAACTCTCGGCCATGCTGCCGGTGTGCTGCGAATTGATTTGCAGGCGGAGGCCCTTGACGTGGGGCGCGGGCTTTGCCGAAGGCGCGCTCGTAATCGGCGGCCGACGTTGTGGGATTCCTGGAGCCAGCGGTCGGCCTGCGCCGTTGCCCGATTCGCACACCACGGCGTAAATATGCACCAGCGGAATATTGCTGGCGTTCTGCATGGTGCCTTTGGGCGCGCTGCTGTCCCAGATGTAGCTGAGGACGCGGCGGTCGGCGAAGGCCACCAGCACCTGCGCGGCCTGGTCATCCGTCGAGGCGTTGCGGAAATCGCCGCCGGGCGGCAGCCTGGTCACCTTCCAGGTCCAGGAAAGATAGGGCGTGGCGGTGGGATCGACATCCACGGCGCGCTCCAGCGAGAAGGACGATTTGTCGCTCTTCAGGTGGATGCACGGCTGATCCCGCTGGCTGCACACGGAGATATCCGGCTTGCCATGATTGGCCCGGATCTGCCAATCGGAAGAAAGGTGGCCGGCATCCAGGTTGGCCGCGCTCAGAAGCATTACCGCCAACTGGGGAGGTACGGGCCTGGTGAGCGAGCACAACGATAGCGCACAGGAGTAGAAACTTTTTCAAAAAACCTCTCGGGTGGCGCGAAGCCCTAGTCTTTACTATCGCATGATTGCGCACGTTTTGCCATAGAGTCTTGCGCATCGGCGATCCGTTTTCAGCCCGGAAGGCGCCGGCTGGCAACGGAGCAGCCGGGGTACCAGAGAGGTTGAAATTACGGAGCCATTTTGGGCCGGATGTATCCGGCCCCTACGGCTGGTGTAGAGGCCGGGCGTGTCCGCGGCCCGCGCCTGACCGGTGCCGCGTCTTCTACATGAGCCCATCCGCGCCTAAGTCGCGGCCGTTATTGGCCGAGCAGCTTTATATAAGCTGCACGGGCTTCGGGATCGTCGGGGTAAGGATGCTCCAGGTATAACTCCAGCGCGCGGCGCGCGCGAGCGCGATCGCCGTGCCGCAGGAAGTAGTCGCCCAGCGTGCGCGCGCATCCCGGCGAGGTCGGGATCGTGCTCGACGTGCAGGCGGCATTCGGCGTCCAGGTGATCGTAAAGGCGGCTGGCATCGAGCGCGATCATGCCGGGAGGAAGATCGCGCACGAACACCAGCGCCTGCGGGTCTTCATACACCAGCTTCCAGTCGGCGAGCGCGAGCACCAGCGGGTATAGCGTGCCGCAGTTGTATTCGAAGGCATTGACCACGATCGCGCCGACGCCGTACTGCGCCAGCACGCGGTCGCGCAGCCGGGTCGTCGGGCGGCGCGCCGAGGATCGTGCGGTAATCCTGGAACACCGCTTCGCTGAGCGCGCGGCCGTCGATGAAGACCGGCTAGTCCGCGCCAGATCAGATAGCCGCCGTACTCGTAGGTGTTGAACAGCGGGGCGCGCGATGCGGTGCTGCAATAGAAACGCCGCCGCGCCGGCGGGATAGCTCCACTCGGCGGCGCGCAACTGGAAGAACGAGCCCCGCGCCGCGCCCCAGGCGGTGGTGGCCATCAAGGCGGCCAGGGCGGCATACGGCAGCGCCCGTAGGGGCCGGATATATCCGGCCCGCGGCCTGAAGCGCGCGGCCATCGCTTTCAGGCGCTCCCGTGGCGCGTAGCTGGCGATCAGCACCGGCGCCAGCAGGCCGATCAGCATCTCGTTGCGGAACGCCATCAGCGCCGCCGCGGCGAAGGCGGCGAACAGCAGCCAATCCGAGAGCCGGACGCGGCGCCAGGCCAGCGCCAGCGCCAGCGCCGCGCCGTAAAGCAGCAGGTCGAAGGCGTAGGGCGGACCCCACAAATCGGCGCGGGACCACTCGATGAGCGTGGCCTGGAGCGGGCTCTGGCGATATTGCAGCACCGTGGCCAGCACCGCGAAGCCATTGGGATTGAAGCCCGAAGCCAGCACGGCGGCGGCGCCCGCGGCGAAAACCTTGCGCCAGTCCGGCGCGCGCCGCGCGATGGCGTCAATGGCATAGGCGCCACAAACGATCCAGCCCAGAAAAAACCCGCCGTGGCAGTTGGCCCAGATGAGCGCGAGCAAGGGAAGAAGATACAGCCGGCGGCGCGACTCCAGAATGGCCAGGAACGCCGCGGTGAAGACGTAGGTGAGCAGGGCCGGGCGGTCATGCGCGAACTCGATGGCCAGTGATGCCGCCGCCAGCGCCGCGGCAATGCCCCACCATCCCGACTGCGCCCGCCGCGCCGCCACCCAGCCGGTGAGCCCGCACAGCAGCGCCAGCAGCACGGCTTTCCACAGCACCACGGCCGCGAACCCGCCCGCCCGATAAACGCCATACCAGGCCGCCTGCGCCAGCCATTCATGGGTCAGGTTGAACTGCCGCGTGCGGGCCTCATCGGGAGAGGCCGGAGCTGCCTTAGCCGTGGTGTAAGCGAACGGATCGGGCGTCGGCAGACGGTGGTGCTGGACGATATAACGCCCCGTGGCGAGGTGCCACCACGCGTCCGGATCGCTCATTTCCGTGGAAAACAGGCCGAGCAGAAAAACCGCGGTGAGGACGAGAGCGGCAGGGAGGAGCCATCGTGTTGTCGCCGGAATCGGATCGGGCTTGCGCAAGTCTCAGTATCCTACACCCGGGTACGGACGACCGCAGGTGGTTTCCAAAAATCCCACTTCAAGACCGCTTATCGGAAATGAGGCGGCTCACGGCCTTTGGGGCATGTACAGGGGCCTAAATGATTCGTCCTTCGCCATGTGCCGAAGCTTGCCCGCTTTGTTGAGTACCCAACGATGATCCATGCGGCACCGGTTGGCCGTATTCGGTTCCAAGACAATCTCACCGGCATTGATGGTGCCAGCCACTGCGAACGATGTACCACAATTGCCCGCCTTCAATTGCGACAAGCCCTGCTGGATTTGTATTACCACGTTGGAACCATCTCTCTTGTCTCTCTTGTAGTCGAACACCTGAACGAACGAGGCATTGCCGCCTTCGGAGATCACACCAAAAATGTGTTGGCCGTCGTTAGAGAAACCGTCTAAATGAAGCGAGAGCCTTCGCCCCCACTCGGCGATGCTGTTGGTGAAACCGTAGGAGGCTGTTTCATCTACTTCCTCCCGGCCATTGGGAAGTGTGATATGAAGGTGATACTCCGCCATGCACTGGTGTGAATTCTTCATGTTGTCGTCATGAGTATGGACCTTAAGCACGGCGACGACGCCACCCGGTCCGGTCTTACTGCGGGTCTCTGTGTCTGCCAAGTGGGAACAATCCATGGACTGGCCGTGAGCATAGTGAATTGCCACTAGGAAGAGCCACGCTCTGGTGATTCTGATCGAAACCACGATCTCACGATAGCAGTCATAAGCCGAGGCGGCGACTACTGTCTCCGATAATCATTGAAAAACGGGGTTTGTGGACTTCATCCCGAGTGGCGTCCGTACTTCCGGGCCGGGTAGGCGATCCCCCCGATTAGGTTCTTCGTTTCTTCAAAGTCTTCCGGTTGAAATACCGGGCTCCCGGCGGGATATCGCGCCCAGGCGGGGCCGGCGCTACGCTTGCCGCAGGCGCTCGGCCGCCGCTTCCGGCGTGATGTCGCGCTGCGGCGTGGCCAGCATTTCGTAGCCCACCAGGAATTTGCGCACCGTCGCCGAGCGCAGCAGCGGCGGATAGAAATGCGCGTGGAAGTGCCACTCGTCGTGCGCCTCGCCGTCGGTGGGCCGCTGGTGAAATCCCATGGAGTACGGAAACGACACCTGGAACAGCCGGTCGTAGCGCGCGGTGGTGCGCTTCAGGATGTCGGCCAGGCCGTCGCGCTCGGCGTCCGCAAGCTCGTCGATGGCCGACAGGTGGCGCTTGGCGATCACCATGGTCTCGAACGGCCAGACCGCCCAGAACGGAACCACCGTCAGGAAGCTCTCGTTCTCTTCCACCACGCGCTCGCGCGCGCGCCTGCTCCAGCGCGGCGTAGTCGCACAGCAGGCAGCGCGCCGCGCTCGCCGCGCCACGCTGCTGCGACGCCTGCTCCTTGGCCACCTCGTTCGGCAGCGCGTGGCTCGACCAGATCTGGCAATGCGGATGCGGATTGCTGGCGCCCATCATGGCGCCGCGATTCTCGAAGATCTGCACGTAGTTGATCTCGGCGCGCGCGCCCAGTTCGACGTACTGCTCCACCCACGCGTCCACCACCTTGCGCAGGTCGGCCGGCTCCATGTTGGCGATGGTCAGGTTGTGTTGCGGCGAAAAGCAGACCACGCGGCAGATGCCCGGCTCGGATTCGGCGATCAGCAGGCCGTCCTGCTCGAAGCGGTCCAGCGGCGTGTCCGGCTTCAGCGCCGCGAAATCGTTATCGAAGACGAAGGTGGAGGTGTACTGCGGATTGCGCACGCCGCCGGCGCGCGCGTTGCCGGGACAGAGGTAGCACTTCGGGATCGTATTCCGGCTGCGCGGCGCGGCGTCGCTCTCCACCTGCCCCTGCCAGGGCCGCTGCGGTGCGGTGCGGCGACACCAGCACCCATTCGCGCGTCAGCGGATTGAAGCGCCGGTGCGGATCCTGCTTCCAATCGAACATGAACCTCTATGTTAACCGCACGACTGCGCGGTGGCGAGCCCCGCAACCCATGTTTCAATTCCGGAGGGTGTTCGAGTGAGAAGATCCAGCCGGTTGAAAGGCAGGCCGTTGCTGCGGCCGACAATACGGCCGTGTCGCGTGTTCCTCCACGCCTTCGCTTCTCCACGGCGCGCGCAGAAACAATGAGACGTTCGTCCCACTTGCAAGCGTCGACTCGTTGCCGTCCGCGGGAAGAAGCTGTACCCTTGGGCTATTCGCCGTCAACCGGCAACTTGAACTGGAAGCGGACCAACGGTAACTTCCCCGTTGCAGTGCCTCTCGCGCTCCACTTTTGATTAGCACTGGAATTCTGCCTTCCCGTCGGTCCGGGACGAGGGTCCATTTATTGCGAAAGGAAAGGTGGTTACAGTTATGCGGAGAAGTCTGTGTGTCTTCACCTTTGTGCTGTGCGCCCTGCCGACAGGCTGGGCGGTGCAGCCTAACTCTACCCTCCCGGCCGGGACGCTGCTAAGCTGCACGCTCGACGAGCCTCGGATCCCTCGAACGGCGGAGCGCGGCGATCCGCTTCTCTGCCACATTAACCAAATTGAAATATTCGGGCGGCCGATGATCGCCAGGGGATCGTACCTGTCGGCCCAACTGAAGAACTACCGCGACCCCGGACATTTTGTCGGAAAGGGGTGGATCCAATTGGAGTTCACCAGCCTGACGCTGCCTAGCGGAACCTTTCCGCTGGAGGCTAAGGTCATCTCGGCAGGCCGTTACCGGGTGGACGGACAGGGCAAAATCCGGGGGCAAGGGCATGCGGTGCGCGACGCGATCGAATGGACTATCCCGCTCTTGTGGCCAGTCAAACTTCTGACCCTGCCGGCTCGCGGACCTCGACCGACTTTCAAAGGCGAAACGCGAGTACAGTTGCGCCTTATGGCGGATGTATCATTCCCTTCACCCACGAGTTCGATTCCCGGTGGAGTAACTTCGAGTTCGAACTACGGTGCCGCCTCTAAGCCAGAACCAAAGCCCGAAGATTCCTCGAGGCAGTCCACGCTCCTGGTTCTGCGAGGTGGAAGCACGAGACGGTCGCCGACTACTGGGTCGACAGAGGAAACATCCAGTACATCACACGAACGGGTACGCTACATGTCTTCCCGCCGACCGATATGTCGATGACCAAACAGCTCAACGCAGAGCGGGGCGTAGCCTTCATTCTGAAAACCCGCCAGGCTGACAAGTAGGATGGCGTGGCGGCTGACGTTACCTCGACTACTTCCCGATATGCGGGGTTTCTGGAAACTCGTCCCAAGGCGACGTTACGTCTCGTGAACTCGCCGTTCCCGTCAGCTTGCGCCGCCGCCGGCCCCTCTCGCGCGTTCCGCTATCCTGAAGCTTCCATGCCCGAGGGATCCTACCTCTATTGCGACGTCAGCCTGCCGGTGCCGCTCGATCAGCCGTTCACCTACTCGCTGCCCGAGACGCTGCGGCATCGCGTGCAGCCGGGCAGCCGCCTGCTGGTGCCGTTCGGGACGCGCAAGCTGACCGGCGTCATCCTGCGCTGCCACGACGATCCGCCCTCCAGTGGCCACGCGCGAGGCCCTGCGCCTGATCGATGCCGAGCCGGTGCTGGACGCCGAACTGCTGGCGCTCGGCCGCTGGATCGCCGGCTACTACTGCGCGCCGCTCGGCGACGTGCTGCGCGGCATGCTGCCGCTGGCGTCGGAGATCCGCCGCGGCAAGATCTGGTCGCTGACCGATGCCGGCCGCGACGCGGCGCGCCAGCTGCTGCTCGATTCCGCGCCCGACGATCCGGTGGCGCAGATCCTGCGCATGCTGGAGAAGCGCCCGCTCTCGGCGGCTTACCTGGCCAAGGCGCTGCCGCTGGCGGATAAGGCGATCCGGTCGCTGGAGCGCAAGGGCTTCATCGTGGCCGAGCAGGTGCAGACGGAGCGCGACCCGCTGCGCGCGCCCTCGCGACCGGCTGCGCGTGGAACTGGCGCGCGCCGCACCCAGGCCGGCCGACGCCAAACTCAACAAGCCGGAGCGCGAGCTGCGCGCCTTTCTGGAACTGCATCCCGGCTCGCACAATCTGAAGGACCTGGAAGACGACGGTGAAGAACGCCAGCCCGGCGGCGCGTTCGCTGGCGCGCAAGGGACTGGTCTCGCTGAAGCCCGAAACCGTGCGCCGCTCGACGGCCGGCACGCGTGCGCGCGGCACGACCTGAACCCCGCCCAGCAGGCGGCCTTCGACGCAGATCCGCGAGGCCATCCAGGCGCGGCAGTTCCAGCACGTTTCTGCTGCACGGCGTCACCGGCTCGGGCAAGACCGAGGTGTACCTGAACGCCATCGAGGCGGCGCTGGCGGAGGGCCGCGGCGCGCTGCTGCTGGTGCCGGAGATCGCGCTGACGCCGGCCATGGCGGGCCAGTTCTTCTCGCGCTTCGGCGACCGCGTGGCCATTCTGCACAGCGCCTTCACCGACGTGGAGCGCACCGAGCAGTGGCGGCGCATCCGCTCCGGCGCGGCATCGGTGGTGGTGGGGACGCGCTCGGGCGTGTTCGCGCCGGTGCGCAACCTCGGGCTGATCGTGGTGGACGAAGAGCACGACGGCAGCTACAAGCAGGAGGAGACGCCGCGCTACAACGGGCGCGACGTGGCCATCGTGCGCGCGCAGGCCGCCGGCGCGTGCGTGGTGCTGGGGTCGGCCACGCCCAGCCTGGAGAGCCGCTACAACGCCGAGCGCGGCAAGTACACGCTGCTGGAGCTGCCCGAGCCGCATCGAGGCGCGGCCCATGCCGACGGTGGAACTGATCGACATGCGGCAGGAGTTTCTGGAGACGCGCAAGCAGGCCACGTTTTCGCGCGAAGCTGCTGGAGGCGCATCGGCGCGCGCCTGGAGAACGGCGAGCAGACCATCGTGCTGCTGAACCGCCGCGGCTTTTCCAGCTTCGTGGCCTGCCGCGCCTGCGGCGAGCGCGTGCAGTGCATCAACTGCTCGCTCACTCTGACCTATCACAAGCGCGACCGGCGCCTGCTGTGCCACTACTGCGGCTACGCCGAGAAGGTGCCGAGCGTCTGCCCCAAGTGCGCCAGCGAGCACATCTATTTCCTGGGCCTGGGTCGGAGCGCGTGGAAGAGGAGCTGCACCAGGCGTTCCCCACCGCCCGCGTGCGGCTCGCCGAAGTCGTGCCTCGCCATCGGGCTGAGCTCCAATAACCCGGGCAATCCCGCGCCGATCGCCGAGGCGTGGAACGGTACCAGGTGGCGGTCAGTGGCGGTGCCGACGGAGAGTCGCCGACGTCTTCTGTACGGCGTTTCCTGCCGGTCGGCGACGTCTTGCCTGGTGGTCGGGACCTACTTAGCCGTCGCCGGGACCGGCTTCGAGCGGCCGTACGCCCTGACCTGGAACGGAAAGTCGCTGAGGCCGACCGCCAGGCCCCCTGCGCCCAAGGGCAGCGCGTTCGGGTCGCTGACCGGCGTGTCCTGCGTGACGACCAGAGGCTGTGTCGCGGTCGGCGACTCGTAAGGAGGCAGCGGCCCGCTGCCGGTCGAGACCTGGAACGGCGCGAAGTGGACGCTGCACACGGCGGGGATCCCGGGCCAGGCGGGGTGTCCGTCTCCAGCGGCATCTCCTGCCGGTCGGCTACGTCCTGCGTTGCCGTCGGCGAGACTTATTCGATCACGGGTGCGGAGCGGATGTTCCTGGATCGGTGGAACGGCAACTCGCGGGCGCGGCGCTGCTCGTCAGGAGCTTCCAGGCACTATCGCGGGTGGCACCGGGCTTCGATCCCGACAGCGTCCTGGTGTTTCAGATGACCGCTTCGTGGGATGAGACGGCGGATCCCGCCAAAGCCCAGCAACGCGCGGACCGGATTCTCGAGCGGTTGCAGTCCCTGCCGGGCATCGAAGCGGCAGCAGGCGTCACCGGCCTCCCGGGGATCCCGAGCGACTATCAACTGGAGCTGGAGTCGCGGGAGCCGCGCGCCGCGTCCGAGCCCAAGATCATTGCCCAGGCTCGTATCGTGTCACCTGAGTATTTCGCCACGTTGCGCATCCCGCTCCTTGCCGGAGATCTCTGCCGCGAGCAGGGCGCGGGCATGACGAACATGACCATGATGGTCAATCGCGCGTTCGCCAACGCGTACTTCCGCGGAACGTCTCCGATCGGGCACCATCTCTCGCAACCCGGGAACATTTACGTTCCGTCGAGCGAAGTGCGCGGCGTCGTGGGCGACGCGCGCGAGATGGGGTTGGATCGCCAACCGGTTCCGACGGTCTACTGGTGTGCCGCGTTCTTTCAACCCGGGACGCATTTCCTCGTGCGCGTGCGCGGCGACCCCGGACCGGTCGCCCCGGCAATCCGCGCGGCAATCCACGAGATCGAGGCGACTAGGTCGGTCTACGACGTGGCGCCGCTGGCCGACCAGATCGCCGACGCCTACGCGACGAACCGCCTGCGGATGATCCTGCTCTCCTGCTTTGCCTCGCTGGCGATGCTGCTCGCCTGTGTCGGGCTGTACGGAACGATCAGCTACAGCGTGAACGTCCGGCGCGGCGAGATAGGCTTACGGATGGCCCTGGGCGCGGTGCGCGAGCGGATTATTCGGCAATTCCTGTCGCAAGGGCTCGTGGTCTCGGGCCTCGGATGCGCGGTCGGCATCGCGTTGGCGCTGGCGCTCACGCGATTCCTCTCCGGCATGCTCTACGGCGTCTCGGCGACCGATCCGGCGACGCTGGCCGGCGTGGTGGTCATCGTGCTCTTGGTCTCCCTGATCGCGTCGCTCGTTCCGGCTATTCGCGCTTCGCGCGTGGAGCCGATGCAGGTGTTGCGGGGAGACTGAGCCGCTCCATGACCTCGGCCGCACGGCCGAGCAGATCTTGATCGTCGACGCTCAAGTCCGCCACGCGCGCGGTGAGCGCAGCCACACGCCGCGCGCGCGCGTTCATGAGCAGCTTGGTCCCCTTGGCCGTCGCGCGAATGCGAATGGCGCGCCCGTCCGACGGATCGTCGCGCCGCACCACCAGGCCATCGCCTTCGAGCCCATCGACCAGTCGCGTCATCGTGGGCGGCGTCACGCCTTCGGCCGCGGCCAGATCGCGGAGGGTGATCGGCCCGGCAAAGACGACGACGGAGAGGGCCGAGAGCCGGGGCGCGGTCAGGCCACTGGTCTCATCCTCGCGGCGAACCAGCCGCAGCACATGGATCGCCGCGGAGTGCAGCCGGTCGGCAACCCGTTCCTCTTGCGTCATCGCATAATATTAGTTAGCCTAACTAACTATGATCAACCATCTGACGCAAGTGGCGGTCGTCGTTCAGGACCTCGACCGCGCCGTGCGGTTCTACCGGGACACGCTGGGACTCAAATTTCTCTTCCAGGCGCCGCCGGGCTTGGCGTTCTTCGACCTGAGCGGCGTGCGACTCATGCTCGACCAGCCGTCCGAGCCGCTGCCGACCGGCGTCGGTACGTCGATCCTCTACTACGGCGTCGACGACATCCAGGCCGAGCACACCACCCTCGTCGGGCGCGGCGTGAAATTCGAGGAGCCGCCACACCGCATCGCCTCGCTCGGCGACCGCGATATCTGGATGGGCGCGTTCCGCGACAGCGAAGGGAATATGCTCGCCCTCATGAGCGAGGTGCGTCACCCTTCCCCATCTCGTCCCACAGCGTAGCGACCGCCCGCATCCCGAGCTCGAAGTTCTCGACGCTCATCCACTCGTCGGGCGCGTGCGCGTTCTCGCCCGGGAGCCCGAAGCCCATGAGCAGGACGGGCGCGCCGAGTGTGCGCACGAAGTCGTCGACGACCGGGATCGAGCCGCCCTCGCCTTGCACGACGGGCTCGCGGTGAAACGCCGCCGCCAACGCCCGTTTCGCGGCGTCGAACACCGGCCCGTCGACTTTCGCTCTCCAGGGGCGGCCGCCATGCAGTTGTTGGATCGTGACGCGTACTCCGGCCGGCGCGACGCGCTGTACGTGTTCCCGCATCAGACGTTCCGACCGTCTCGGGATCCTGATCGGGAACAAGGCGGCAACTGACTTTGGCCATCGCCTTCGCTGGGAGCACAGTCTTGGCGCCCTCCCCGGTGTAGCCACTCAGTAGCCCGTTGATCTCGCATGTAGGCCGCGTCCAGATCCGTTCTAATGTCGAATATCCAGCCTCGCCACCGAGCGCAGGAGCGCCGACGTCACGCTGAAACGACGCCTCGTCAAATGGCAACTGACGGATTTCAGCGCGAGCCGAGGCTTCCCAGTCCCGGACTTTGTCGTAGAAGCCAGGGATCGCAACGTGTCCGTTCGCATCGTGGAACGTCGCGATAATCCGCGCCAGCGCCGTCGCGGGGTTGACCACTGCGCCGCCATACATCCCCGAGTGCAAATCCTGCGCAGGTCCTTGCACGTCGATCTGGAAGTACGCGAGCCCGCGCAGAGACGAGAGGATGGACGGCAAGCCCGGCGCGAACATCGCCGAATCGGAGATGACGACCGCGTCGCACTTGAGCCGCTCGGCGTGCGCCTCGACGAACGGCGCGAGATGGTCGCTCCCGACCTCTTCTTCGCCCTCGGCCAGAACGACGATGTTGACCGGCAGGCGGCCACGCACGACGAGGTGCGCCTCGAGCGCCTTGACGTGCGCGAACAACTGCCCTTTGTCGTCGACCGATCCGCGCGCGAAGATCTTGCCGTCGCGCACCGTCGGCTCGAACGGCGGCGACGTCCAGAGCTCGAGCGGCTCGGCCGGTTGCACGTCGTAATGCCCGTACACGAGCACCGTCGGCTTGCTTGGCCCCGCGCCACGCCACTCGGCCAGCACGACGGGATGGCCGGGCGTCGGCATCACCTCGGTCGTGAGCCCGGCCTTGCTCATTGACGCGGACAGCCACTCCGCCGCGCGCCGGGTGTCGCCATTGTGCTCGGATTTGGCGCTGACGGACGGGATCCTCAAGAAATCGAACAGCTCGCGCTCGATTCTCGGGCGATTGGCCGAGAAGTACGTGTCGAGATCGCGGGGGACAGTCGGAGACGTGGTCATGTCGAGGAATTTATAAGCGAGCGCGGGAGCGGGGTCCCCGCGATCCATCCGGCGCACGTCCAGATCCGCCGCGCGCCGATCACCTCGCGCCCACGCCTGAGCTCGACCGTATCGCCGCGCGCCATCGAGAGACAATGTGGCAAGAGCGCGACGATCGCGTCCGGTGTGTGGCTCTCGTCCGGGACGACGACGAGCACCGTATCACCGGCGCGGGCCCGCTCGGAGAGCTGCGGCCAGAGATCGTACTCGTTCGGCCGGCCACCGATGTTCAACGAGAAGACCGCCGGGTGATTGTTCAGATGAAACGCCAACTCGGCCGCGTCTTGATACCGGTTCGTCGCGATCCACGCCCCTTGTCGCACGCCATCGATCTCGCGCGCCAGCGACGCCCATCCGGCGCCCTGCGCGGTCGGGTCTCTTCGGGCCGGGAGCGGCAAGAATGGGACGATCACCTGAGCGTAGATGGCCGCAACTAAAACCATCCCCAGCGCCAGCCCGGCCTTCTCCCATCGCGTCGTGATCGCCCTCTCAGCTCCCCAGACAATCGTGCCCGCCAGCACGGCCGGCGCCAGCCAATTCGGCTCGACGGATCGCCTGGCGGCACTGTAGACAAAAAAGGCCGCGATAAACGCAGCGACGCCCGCCACAATAAACACTCTCGACGGCGCCACCCGTCGTAACGCACGTGCGACCGCGATGCTGATCAGGATAAAGAGAATCGGCGAGACCAACCCGAGTTGCCCACCGAGTAGCGACAACTCGCGGTTGAAGACGTTGCTGTGCCCCTTGGGAACCAGCCCGTGTTGTAACTGAAACCGAAAAGAGATCCAACCATGCCCAGCATTCCATAACACGACCGGCAAGAACACCACCGCCGCGACGAGTATGGCGACATACGGCCCAGGCCGCCGCCATTGCTCGCGCAGATCTTTGCGGGCAATCAACGCCAGCGCGATGCCGACGCCGAACAAGACAGCGGTGTACTTCGACTCGAGACCGCAGCCGAGCGCGAGACCCGCCGCGGCCCACCAGGCGATCGGCCGGGTCGAGCTGAGCGCATGATCGACCATGAGAAGCCCGATGCTCAGGGCCGCCAATAGCGGCACGTCAGGCGTGGCAAGCACGAGTCCGGCACCCGCGAGCGGCATCGCCAGTACCGCCCATGCGGCTCGCTGCGCAGCGACCGCACCACCGAATCGTTGCGCAAGCGCCACCGCGGCCACCGTCGCGATCGTCCCGACGAGCACGGCAACGCACCGCACGCCGAACGGCGTGTTGCCGGCAATTAGCGTCCCGGCACGAATCAGAACCGCGATCGCCGGCGGATGATCGAAGTATCCCGCCGCCAGATGCCGCGACCACTCCCAATAGTACGCCTCGTCCGGAACGATCGGCACGATCGCTGCCATAACTAATCGCAGTACGCCCGCGAGCCCCAAGATCCACCACGCGGTGTTGTCTGTCACGGTCGGGAGGCCTCTGTGTCTTGGCGTTTGTCTGTATGCGTTCTGGTGTCGCTCGCCATCGGTTGCTCGGACGGCACGAGTCCGCTGACCCGCCCCACACTACCCTCGAAGTTGTCGGCCTCTTTGCCGGTCGACTCGACGATCAGCGTCCGCGTCGCACCCAATCTGGACGGCAACAACGTTACAGTCACCGGGTTCAACCAGTATGACGTGATCACCGGCTACGTCACGACGGGCTCGACCTCGCAGGTCTTTCGCTCGCGCCGGGCGATCGAGTACTTGACGCCGCCGCCCGGGTTCCAGCCGGGCAATTTCTTTTCGATCCACGCCGGGATCAACACCGGCGGGCAAGTGGTGGGCGGCATTATCAATGACACGTCCCAGCGCGCATACATTCTGGTGGCACGGCGGCGGGACGACACTGCTGCCGCCGGCAATCCCCGCCATCCCCGAAGGGCCGCTCGGCTGCGGCGCATGGGCGAACAGCGACAGCGGCTACGTCGTCGGCACGTGCATGCCGGACGTGAACTGGTTCGCCACCGAGTGGGCCCCGGGCGGCACGGTCATCAAGGAGGCGTGCTGCGGCGTGCTGACGGCGATCGCCGAGAATCAGTACCTCACGGGATACGACTTGACGTTCGATCCTCCCATAGCGCTACTCTGGCCACCAGGTGCAGCGAACTACACGCTCATCGGCTTGAACGGCGGTCAGATGGAGCCGTCCTTGGGGTTGGCCGTCAACGACAGCGGCTGGGTCGCAGGCTGGGCATTCGTCTCGGGCACCGACACCGCCGCGCTGCTGTGGGTCCCCGGACAACCCCAGCGCGTCCTGAGCCACCTGGGCGTCGCCACGGGCGTCGACACGTGGGGCGACGTTGTCGGGTACCACCGCGATACGCCCGCGGGTCCGACCACGGCTTTTCTCTGGAACCTCGCGACCGGTGCGCACTTTCTGCCGGGACTCCCCGGTGGCGGCGCGACGGCCGCCGTCGCCATCAACAACGTCAACCCGGAGATCTTAGGCTGGGCCATCGACGCTCAGGGTCTCAAGCACGCGGTGATCTGGACCTTCCAAAGGAGCTAGCGCGACAGCCAACTTGCGGTCATGGCGAACCGGCTGGCCCTCGAAACGAGTCCGTATCTCCGGCAGCACGCCGATAACCCCGTCGACTGGTACGCCTGGTCGCCCGAGGCGTTCGAGCGCGCTCGCCGGGAGGACAAGCCGATCCTCCTCTCCGTCGGCTACGCCGCGTGCCATTGGTGCCACGTGATGGCGCACGAGTCGTTCGAGGACACGGCGACCGCCGCGATCATGAACGAGCAGTTCGTCAACATCAAAGTCGACCGCGAGGAGCGGCCCGACGTTCGACGGCATCTACATGCAGGCCGTGCAGGCGATGACGGGACATGGCGGATGGCCCATGACCATGTTCCTGACGCCGGCCGGCGAGCCGTTCTACGGCGGCACGTACTTTCCGCCGCGCGATCGGCACGGGTTGCCGGCGTTCACGCGCGTCCTCCGCTCGGTGTCCGAAGCCTATCGCTCGCGCCGCGGGGAGCTCGAAGAGAGCACGCGCCGGCTGCGCGGATTGTACGACGTGACTGGTGCGGCGGCCGTGGCGAGTGGCGAGATCACGGCCGGCACGCTGGACCGCGCGTACCAGAGCATCGCCGCGCGGTACGACGCGCGGTACGGTGGGTTCGAGGGCGCGCCCAAGTTTCCGATGGCCATGGTGCTCGACTTCGCGCTGCGGCACGCACACCGCGCGGGTCATGCAACGCCGACCATCGCGCTCGAATCCTTCCGCCACATGGCGCGTGGCGGCATCTACGACCAACTCGGCGGCGGGTTCCATCGCTATACCGTCGATGCCATCTGGCTCGTGCCGCATTTCGAGAAAATGCTGTACGACAACGCCCTCTTGGCCCGCCTCGGCGTACACCTGTGGCAAGCCACCGGCGACGCCGAAGTGCGGGGCGCCACCGAACGGACGCTCGATTGGGTGGCGCGGGAGATGACGGATCCGAATGGCGGATTCTACGCCAGTCTCGACGCCGACTCTGCTGGGGGCGAAGGCACGTTCTACATCTGGACCGCCGACGAAATCGACTCGATCCTGGGGCCCAATGCGCCGGCGTTCAAGGCGTACTACGGCGTCACGGCGGAAGGCAATTTCGAAGGCGCGAACATTCTCTTTGTCGCCATGCCTGATGCATCGCCGCCCGTGACCGCCCGCGAGAAAGTGTTCGCTCTCCGCGCCAAACGTGAGCGTCCGGCGCGCGATGAAAAGATCCTCGCGTCCTGGAACGGCCTCATGCTGCGGGCGCTCGCTGACGCGGCCCGCGCGTTCGGCCGCGCCGATTATCACGCGCAGGCTGTGTCCAACGGGGAGTTTCTCGCGCGAACCATGGTGCGCCCTGATGGGCGCGTCATGCGGTCGCACGCGTTTGGCGTCACCAAGATCGATGGCTTTCTCGAGGATCACGCGGCCGTCGCCCTGGGCTTTATCGGATTGTATGAGCTCACCTTCGACGACCGGTGGCTCGCGCTCTCACGTTCGATCGCGCAAGCAATCGATGCGTACTTCTGGGACGACCACCATCGCCTGTTCTTCGACACGGCCCGTGATGCCGACGCGCTGATCGTTCGGCCTCGAGACGTGACCGACAATGCCGTCCCGTCCGGCACATCGCTGACCACCGCGCTCTATCTTCATCTGGCCGAGTTGACCGGAGACACGGCGCTTCGGGAGCGCGCCGAGTGGGTGCTGTCGACGCTGACCGAGTCGATGACAACACACGCGCCGGCGTTTGGATACCTGCTCGGGGCGGCCGACACCGTTGTGCACGGCGCGCTGCAGGTCTCGCTGACGGGCAATCCGGCCGCATTTGCCGACGTGGTCGCGACGACGTACATCCCATCGCTTGTGCTAGCTACCGGGAACCGGCCAGCGATCGACGGACGTCCGACGGCGTATGTGTGCAAGGGGCCGGTGTGCGACCGCCCAGTCACCGACCCCAAGGATCTCAAAGACCAGCTGACGCATGCCTGAGCCAAAGCCATCGTTCCTCCGCGGCCTCTTCCAGGGCGCGATCCACGAGTCGCTCGTCTTCCCGTACCCGCCAGGCCTCGAGGCCCGCAACCCGGACGAAGCGCAGGTCGTGCGACGACTCATCGGCGCGCTCAGGGACATGCAAGCCTCGGGTCTCATCGACTCGACCCGGTTCGACGAAGAGGAGACGATCCCCGAGAACGTGATCCGCGCGCTCGCCGAGTCCGGCTGGCTCGCGCTTTCGATCCCGAAGGCGTATGGCGGGCTCGGTCTCTCGGCGACCGGCTACGCGCGCGTGTTCGAGACGCTCTCGCGCGTCGATGGCTCGCTCGCCGTGCTCGTCGGCGTGCACTGCGGGCTCGGCTCGAAAGCGATCGTGCTCTTTGGCAACGACGAGCAGAAAGCCCGCTATCTGCCGATGCTCGCCCGGGGCGAGACGCTCGCCGCGTATGCGCTCACCGAGCCCGAGACCGGTTCGGACGCGCAGAATATCAAAACGACGGCGAGGCTCGACGGTGATCATTGGGTGCTCAACGGCCGCAAGATCTGGATCGGCAACGGCCAGCGCGCGGGCGTGATCGCCACCTTCGCCCAGACCCAGGTCGACCGCCGCGGCGAGCACGTGATGCGCCCGACCGCGTTCATTATCCGGCCGGACATGCCGGGATTCCGGGTCGTGGAGACGGTGCACAAGCTCGGCATTCGCGGCTCGACACAAGCGCAACTCGCCTACGAGAATCTCCAGGTCCCCACCGACCATGTGCTCGGCGCGGTCGGCAAAGGATTCTTGGTCGCGGTCAACGTCTTGAACGGCGGCCGCCTCTCGCTCGGCGCCGGATGCACCGGCGGTTCGAAAGAGCTGATCACGCTCATGACCCGCTACGCCAGCGAGCGCGTGCAGTTTGGTCATCCGCTGGCGGATTTCGAGATCACCCAGCGCAAGCTCTCGTCGCTCGCTGCCGACACGTATGCCGCGGATGCGATGCTCGGGCTGCTCGCGGCGACCATGGATCGCGGTGACGCCGATTATGCGCTCGAAGCGGCGTGCCTCAAGGTGTTCGCGAGTGATCTCGTGTGGCGGGCGGCGGATGAGATGGTGCAGGTCGCGGGCGGCCGCGGGTACGTGCAGCCGTATCCGTACGAGCGTCTGCTCAGAAACGCTCGGATCAATCGCATCTTCGAAGGCGCGAACGAGATCTTGCGATTGTTCATCGCATTGAACGGCATACAGGCGCCGGCCGAGCGGCTGACCGAGATCGGGGCGGCGATCAGAAAGCCCATCAAGAATTTCGGGCTCGTGTCTGGATACGTGTCGTCGCGCATATTCGGCGGACGGCCCGACCTGACCGTCACGCTGCATCCGTCACTGGCTGAGCACGGGCGCTATCTGGAAAAGCACACGGCCGAGCTCCAGGCCGAGACGGACCGCGCCATCACCAAGTATCGGAAGGCGATCGTCGAGCGGCAGTTGGTGCTCGAACGGCTGGCGAACATGGCGATCGATCTCTACGCCACGGCGGCCGCGATCTCCCGCACCCAGAGTCTCATCGAGTCAGACGGCGCCGATGGCGCCCGCCATGAGATCGCCCTGTGCGATCTCTTCTGCGTCACCGCCGGTCGACGGTTCCGCGAGCATCGGCAGGCGCTCTCCGGGCGCGAGGACGAAGTCGACGACACGCGCCGCAACATCGCGGCGGCGCTGCGCGCCGCACGCGGCTACTTCGTCGAGGACGCGATACTGGACGCCGAGGAGGGCACGAAGGCGACAGAACGAGTCTGAGGCTTGAGCGTGAGCAGGATGACCGCGCCGATGATCACTCCCATGGCGACCACCGTGCGTGGTCCGATGGTCTCGTGGGCAATGAGCCAACCGAGCAAGAGGGCGATGCAGGGGTTCACGAACGCGTAGGTGCCGAGTTGCGCGGGCGTGACGGCGGTCACGAGGTACGTGTAGGCCGAGTACGCGACCCATGAGCCGAGCACGATGAGATACACGAGCCCGATCAGCGAGTCGTGGGAGACGGCCGCGATCTGAAAGTGCGCGGCCTCGCCGGTGCCGACCCCCACGAGGCCGTTAATAACACCACCCGCGATCATCTCCATGCCGGTCGTGAGCACCAACGATTTCGGCATGTCGGCGCGGCGAGCAAACAACGATCCGGCGGACCAACCCATCGATGCGATGAGCACGGCGAACGCGCCCATTGGGTCGACGCCACCATGGCCACCCGGGCCGGTCGGCCCCACGAGCAGCCCGACGCCGACCAATCCGAGGATGATGCCGACGATCGCGTAGCGCCCAGGCCGCGGGCCGCCGCTCAGCCAATCGAATACGACCATCCATAGTGGCACGATGGCGACAATGAGCGCCGCGAGCCCCGATGGGATGCGGAGCTCCGACCATGAGAGGAGCCCGTTGCCGATCATCAGCATGCTCCCACCCGCAATGGCCGCATTGCGCCATTGCTTGGGCGTGGGGCGTGGGCCGCCGCGCAGGCGTTGCCAGAGATAGAGCGCGGAGCCGGCGACGAAGAATCGCGTGCCCGCCATGAGGAACGGCGGAATCGTTCCGATCGCGTAGCGAATGGCCAGGTACGTCGATCCCCAGATCACGTACACGAGCGCGAACGCGATGATGACCTTCAGCTGCTTCGTCATATTGGTATCGTCGCCGATTCTTTAACGGTCTGCAGTACGATCGTTGTGTTCGTCGAACGCACGGTCGGGATCGCCCCGATCCGATTCTTGAGCAGCGCGGACAGCGCGTCAGTGTTCGCCACGCGGACCTTGAGGAGGAAGCAGTCTTCTCCCGCCACGTGATGGACTTCCTGCACTTCCGGGATGTCGGCGAGCGCGCCCTGAGCCTGCGGCCCCCCAACTCGCTCGTCGGTCCGCACGAGGACGTACGCCAGGAGTCCGTAGTCGAGCGCCTTGGGGTCGAGGCGAGCCTCGTACCCACGAATCACACCGCGCTCTTCGAGTTTCCGCACACGTTCCAGCACCGCCGACGCGGCCATCCCCACCTGCCGGGCCAACTCGGCGTTCGGTGTTTTGGCGTCAGACTGAAGGATATTCAGTATTTGGCGGTCTACGCTGTCCATTGTTCTGCATTAGGCTAGTAATGCAGAATCTAGTTCCCGCCTAGTTCCCGGGGCGCGCAAAGGTTACCAGGAGGGCTCCGGCGATCAAAACGGCGAGGATGGCGCTGATGACCATGACCCGCCGCCGAATCTTCCGGTCGACCTCGGCTGGCGTCTCGCCGCTCCACCTGGCGGGCAGCCTCGGCTGCACGGGAGTAATCGTCTGCGGCCCCGACGCACGCTCGGCCGGCGTAATGCGCACCTCGTTGATCGCCGCCAGCAGCTCCTCGGCCGACTGCACCCGATCCTCGCGCCTTTTCTCGAGCAGGCGCATGACGACCGCGGCCAATGCCGGCGGCGTCGCCGGCCGGCGCGCGGTCACCGGGGCCGGCGGCTCCAGCGCATGGGACGATGCCAACTGGGCCGCTGACCGGCCGACAAATGGGGGAGTACCGGTGAGCAGCTCGTAGGCAACGACGCCGAGCGAATACAGATCGGCGCGATGATCGATTGGCTCGTCATCAGGCGCCGCGTAGACCGGTGAGGTACTCTTGCCGAGCACACGGAAAATTCCCGCATCGGCGACGAGCGTGGAGACCCCGTTCTGGAACAATGTCCCGGGCGTGATATCACCATGGCACACGCCGCGGCTGTGCATGTGCGCCAGCGCCCGGCCGACATCCCGCAGCATCGAGACGACGTCGCTCGTCGGCAGCTTCCCACTGCGCGCGAGCACCTCGCGCAGCGGTTCGGCGTGCACGTAGGTGGTGACGTAATACAACTGCGTTTCGACGCGTCCGGCGGCGAGCAGCGCGACGAGATTCGGGTGCTGCAGATTCCGAATGGGATCGAGCGACGTCAGAAACCGGTCGGGGCTGACCGCGGCCGAGTCGTCGCGCGACAGAATCTTGAGCACGACGAGACGGCCGATCGCGAGGTCGGTGGCGACCCAGGTTCCAGCTCCCCCGATCGCCCCGACACTCAGCTCGCGGTCGAAGCGATACGCGCCTGCGAGCGCCGATTGCAGCGCGGCCCGCGGTCCCACGGGCTCAACTAGTCGAAATCCAACGCCAGATCGAGCGCCGGAGGCGAATGCGTCAGCGATCCGGCCGAGATCCAGTCGACGCCAGTCTCGGCGATGGCCCGGACGTTCTCCAACCGCACGCGCCCTGACGCCTCGACGATCGCCTGGTGATCAACCAGGCGCACGCACTCGGCGAGCAACGGCAGCGACATGTTGTCGAGCAGGATGATGTCGGCCCTTGCCTCCAACGCCGCGGCGACCTGCTCGCGGGTCTCGCACTCGATCTCCACTCTCGCTCCCGGAGGCGCGACTTCTCTGGCGCGCTGCACGGCGAGCTGCACGTTGCCGTCGAGCGCCGCGAGATGATTGTCCTTGATGAGCACAGAGCTCGCGAGATCCATGCGATGATTCACGCCGCCGCCACAACGCACCGCGTATTTCTCGAGCACGCGCCATCCCGGTGTCGTCTTGCGGGTATCGACGATCTTCGCCCGAGTGCCGTAGACGGCTTCGACGAACTTCGAGGTGAGCGTCGCGACGCCAGACAGCGGCTGCATGAAGTTGAGCGCCACGCGCTCGGCCGAGAGCAAACCACGGGCGCTGCCACTCAAGAAGATGATCGGGGACCCGACATCGACGTGGCCGCCGTCCTCGACGTCCACGCGCATGGTGACTTTGGGATTGAGGAGTCGAAACGCTTCCAAAGCCAAAGGGACGCCCGATACCACGCCACGCCCACGCGACACGATCATGCCCCGCGAGCGTCGCGTGCTGACGACCGTAGCGACGGTCGTGATGTCGTGAAACGCGCCGTCCTCATCGAGCGCCTGGCGGACAATCGCGGACAGTTGCTCCTGATGGAGCGGGAACGCGAGCCGTCCTTCGTCGGCGCCCAGCGCCGGCAGCTCGCTCGGCGTGATCGTTCGTGGACGCGACAACCGCCGCTCGCCGGTGCGGCGATCGGGGCTACTTCCCCCGCCTTGCTGCTGCATTTCGGCCATCAGCCCTCCCCATCGACTACTCGCCCGGGTCAACTGTTGGAGTTTGGCCCCCGATGGCGACCATGCGTTCGATGGCGCGCCGCGCTCGACCAGCAATCTCCGCGGGGACGGTAATGCGGTGTTGCATGAGCTGTAAGCTCGTCAGGACCTTTTCCAAGGTCGTGACCTTCATGAACGCACACACAGCCCGCTCGTTCGCCGCGTAGAAGGTCTTCGTTGGGTTCTCGCGGCGCAAGCGGTGCAGAATTCCGACCTCCGTGGCGACGATAAACTCGCCTGCTTCGGATACGGCAGGTCTCCGAATCATTCCCTCTGTCGAGAGAATCTGCACCCCCTCGGGGTCAATATCTCCAGCCGAGACCGCTTCCACCACACTCGTTGCGCACCCGCATTCCGGGTGTATCAGAAACTCGGCGTTCGGGTGCGCCGTGCGTTTCCGCCGAATGTCTTCCGGGTCGATCCCCGCGTGGACATGGCACTCCCCCACCCAGATCTCCATGTTCGAACGGCCGGTGACCCGCTTCACGTGAGTCCCGAGAAAAAAATCGGGCAGAAACAGTACCGTTCGATCGGCTGGGATGGAGTTGACCACATCGACGGCATTGCCGGATGTGCAGCAATAATCGCTCTCGGCCTTTACCTCGGCCGTCGTATTCACATACGACACGACCACGGCGCCTGGGAACTCGGACTTCCATGCTCTGAGTTGCTCGCCGTCAATGGTCGCCGCGAGCGAGCAGCCGGCCGCCATATCTGGCAAGAGAACAGTTTTCTTCGGCGACAAAATCGCGGCCGTCTCGGCCATGAAATGCACGCCGCAGAAGACGATCGTCTCGGCGGTGGTTTTGGCGGCTTCGCGCGAGAGGCCGAGGGAGTCCCCGACAAAATCAGCGACATCCTGAACCTCCGGGCGCTCGTAATTGTGCGCCAGGATCACCGCATTGCGTTGACGCGCGAGCTCGCGGATTTCTTCCGCTAAAACTCTATGTGCTTTTTCCGCCATTTGTCCTTGGCGTGGGGGAAATCCGCGCGATAATGGCCCCCGCGTGATTCCTTTCTGAGCAGCGCAGCCCCGGCGATGAGGAGCGCGGTATCGACCATGTTGGCCTCCTCCGTCGCCCCTTCGGGAAGCCGCTGGCCAATGTCGGTGAGCTGCGCGACGGCCGTACGAAGACCTTTGGCGGTCCGCGCGATGCCCGCGTCTTCCCACATGATGTCACGAATGCGCCCCGCGGCGACCTGGGCCGCGCCGCGGTCTGAGAGCTGGGCAACAGTCCACGGCGCGATCTCCGGGACAGTCCCCGGCAGCGGTTCGACTGTCGACAGATCGCGAGCTACGCGCTCGGCGAACACGAGGCCTTCCAGCAGCGAATTCGATGCCAAGCGGTTGGCGCCATGCACTCCGGTACGTGACACTTCCCCGCACGCGTACAGCCGCTCCAGTGTGCTGCGACCCTGAAGGTCGACCACGACACCACCCATCATGTAGTGAGCGGCTGGGGTCACAGGGATGAGATCGGTTCGCGGGTCGATCCCCCTTGCTGTGCAGAGGGCGAAGATGCCGGGGAATCGCGTATCGAAATCGCCGATCTTCCGCGCGTCCAAGAAGACCGCGCCGGTGGCCGCGCGCTCACGGAAAATCTCGCGAGCGACCACATCGCGCGGCGCCAACTCGGCGAGGCGGTGGCGCTCGGTCATGAAGCGCTTGCCGTCGGCGTTGACCAGGATGGCGCCATCACCGCGAACCGCCTCCGATATCAGTGCCAGAGGGTTCTCGGGCGTATCCAGCGCCGTCGGATGGAATTGGACGAATTCCATATCGGCGAGCCGGGCCCCGGCGCGATGGGCGATCGCATAGCCGTCGCCCGTCGCGACCTCGGGATTCGTGGTGTAGCGATAGACCTGGCCGCAGCCACCCGTGGCGAGAACCGTCGCGTCGGCGATGATGTCGACCGCTTTCCCCGCGACGCTCGCACGGACGCCGTAGACGACGCCGTCGTGAACGATGAGGTCCAGCACCCGGGCCTTCTCGATCACCGTGATGCGAGGATTCTCGCGTACCCGCTCGGCCAAGGTGCGCGCGACCTCGGCCCCGGTCTGATCGCCATGCGCGTGGACGATGCGCCGCCGGGAATGCGCCGCCTCTTTGCCGAGCTTGAACTTCCCGTCGGCTTTGACGTTGAAGTCAGCGCCGGCCCGGTACAGCTCCCGCACCCGGGCGGGACCTTCCTCGACGAGCACCCGAACCGCATCGGCGTCGCACAACGCCGCCCCAGCCGCGAGCGTATCGCGCCAGTGGAGCTCCGGCGAGTCCCCCGCGCCAATGGCCGCCGCGATCCCGCCCTGGGCGTACGAAGTCGCTGAGTCGAACAGGGACCGCTTCGTGAGGACGACCACTTCGCCCCTGTCGGCCGCCCGCCAGGCCGTATGTAACCCCGCGACCCCGCTACCGATGACCAGGTACCGCGTTCGGTTCATACTTGAAGTATAATGGGGGTGTGCGGAGGCTCACTCTCACGGTCGGATTGCTCGCGGCGCTCCACGTAGCCCTGCTCGGCATCCGGCCGAAGGGCTCCAGGGCCACTCCGCCGGCCACCGTCGGCATCGTGCTCGACATTGGCGGACGAGGCGATAAGAGCTTCAACGACGGTGCGTTCGCGGGTGGCGAGCGAGCCACGCACGCCCTCGGCGTCGGGGTCCGCTATATCGAGCCCGGCGACGGCTCGGACCGCGAGGCGGGACTGCGGCTCCTGACCGCTGAGGGCATGAAACTCGTCATCGGCGTCGGATTTATTTTCACGGACGACCTGACAGAATTGGCCCGCCAATTCCCAAGCACGAACTTCGCCGGCATTGACTACGCCGCCGGCGTAACGCCTCCACCGAACCTCGCGGCTATACGCTTCCGAGAAGAAGAGGGCTCTTATCTCGTCGGCGCGATTGCGGCTCTCGCTGGCGGCTCCAAGAAAATCGGGTTCGTGGGCGGCATGGACATCCCGCTGATCCACAAGTTCGAGGCGGGATATCGCGCGGGTGTCGCAAAGGTCTGCCCGGACTGTGTCGTGATCGCGCAATACGCCGGCGCGACTCCCGAGGCATTCCGTGATCCTCCCCGCGGCAAAGATCTCGCGCTGAGCCAATACCACTCAGGGGTCAACGTGGTCTTCCAGGCCGCTGGAGCCACCGGGCTTGGCGTGTTCGAGGCGGCTCGCGAGACGAACAAGCTCGTCATCGGCACCGACGCCGACCAATACGACGAAGCACCCGGACACGTGTTGACGTTGATGGTCAAGCATGTCGACGTTGCCACGTTCGAAACCATTCGCCATTTCAGCGGCGGCGTCCATGAGTTCGGCCTAGCCGATGGGGGCATCGGCTATGTGTATGACGCGCGCAATAAGGCCCTCATCGCGGACGCGGTGCATGCGAAAGCCGACTCGCTCGCTGCCGATATCATCGCGGGACGCATTCACGTGCCCTCGCGCTGATGCTATCGCTCGAGGGGATCAATAAGACCTACGGAACCGTTGTCGCGAATCGCGATGCTTCGTTGACCGTCGCGACGGGCGAAATCCACGCCGTGGTCGGCGAGAACGGCGCGGGCAAGACGACACTCATGCGGATCGCCGCCGGCGAGCTGCGCCCCGACTCGGGTCGCGTGATGCTCGACGATCGCGACGTCACCGGGTGGAGCGTCACCGAGGCCATCGCGGCCGGTGTCGGCATGGTGCACCAGCACTTCATGCTCGTCCCAACGCTGACGGTGACCGAGAACATGATCCTCGGCCGCGAGCCCGTGTTCCTCGATCGACGACGCGCATCGCAAGCCGTTCGGGATCTGTCCGAATCGACCGGCCTGGCTGTCGATCCCGACGCGAAGGTCAGCGATCTCTCGGTTGGCGAGGCGCAGCGAGTCGAGATTCTAAAGGCCCTCTACCGCGGCGCCACGCTGCTCATCCTCGACGAGCCGACCGCGGTGCTGTCCCCTCCCGAAGTCAACGACCTATGGAAAGTCCTGCGTGCGCTTCGGGATCAAGGCAGCACAGTCATACTGATCACGCATAAGCTCGACGAAGTCATGGCGATTGCGGACTCCGTGACGGTGATGCGCGGTGGGCAGACGATCGGCCAATTCAAGACGAGCGATGTCACGTCAGCCGACTTGGCACTTGCCATGGTGGGACGAGAGCTGGCCGAGTTCTTCACGCCGGCACCCGCCCGATGTGAACGGCGCGCCGGTGCTCGAAGTCGACAATCTCGTCGTGGGCCACGACGGTCGATGGCGTGTCGTTCACGGTCGCGCCAGGCGAGATCTTCGGAATAGCCGGCGTTGAAGGGAACGGTCAGCACGAGCTGATCGAAGCCATCGCGGGCTACGCCAAAGTCACGAGCGGCAGCATTCACCGCGGCGGCGTGGCGATCGAGCGCTTGAGCGTGCGCCGGCGTGGCGAGCTCGGGATCGCGCACATCCCCGACGACCGGCAGCGACGCGGCCTCGTGCTCGACTACACGGTCGCCGAGAATCTCATCCTGGGGCGCGAGCGGTCGTTCGGCCGGGTGCGGCTCGATCGCATGAAGATGGCCATCGAGGCCCAGCGGTTGATCACGGCGTTCGACATTCGGCCGCACGACCCTCGCCGTCTCGCGCGCACGCTCTCGGGTGGCAATCAACAGAAAGTCGTGGTCGCGCGTGAAATGGGCGGCATGCGCGATTTCCACGTGCTGTTGGCTGCCCAACCGACACGCGGCGTCGACATTGGCGCGATCGAGACCATTCATGCTCACTTCCGCCTGGCGCGGTCCGAAGGGCGATCCGTCGTGCTGGTGTCGTCTGATTTGAGTGAGTTGCTCGCCCTCGCCGATCGTATCGCGGTGATGCTACGCGGACGGTTCGTAACGGTTGTCGATCGCGCTGACGCGAGCGCCGAGGTCATCGGGCGATATATGGCCGGGGCAGCGTGAAAGCGCTGTTCCCCGTGCTCGTGGGCGCACTCGTGGCGCTCGTCGTCGGAGACTTGCTCATCCTCGGCGTCGGTCAGTCGCCGGCCGAGGTCTATCGTCTGTTACTGGAAGGGACGTGGGGCAACCCGTACGGCTTTGCTCAAGTACTGTATAAGGCGACCACGCTGACGTTCACTGGCCTCGCCGTCGCTCTCGCTCTCCGCGCGGGCCTATTTAACATTGGCGCTGAAGCCCAACTGGCGCTCGGCGGCTTCGCCGCCAGCATGATGGGTCTCGCGCTACCCGTGGGCGTACCTGCGCCACTCGCGATTATCGCTTGCATTGTAGCCGCAGCAATGGGTGGGGCGGTTGGCGGCGCGGTACCGGGGGCGCTGAATGCGTGGTTCGGCGCCAACGAGGTGATTACGACGATCCTGCTCAATTTCGTCGTCTTGTTCTTTCTGAATTGGGTAGTGTCCGCCCATCTCCACGTGGCGGAGACTGTACACACGCCTGTCCTGACGAACGGGATTGTGCCGAGATTATCCGTGCTGATTCCGGCATTTCGTGGCTCGGCCGCCAACGCAACGGTGCTACTGGCGATCGCCGCGGCCGTTGTCACGGGATGGTTCGTGTTTCGTACGAGATATGGCTACGAGCTGAGGGCGGTCGGCCTGTCGCCGGATGCGGCCGAGGCGGCGGGGATCGTTCTGCCGCGCGTGCGGGTAGCAACGTTCACCCTAGCCGGCGCGTTGGCTGGTATGGGCGGAACGAATTTCGTCCTCGGCTACAAGCACTACTACGAAGATGGATTTACGGGCGGCGCGGGCCTCATTGGGATCGCGGTCGCGCTCGCGGGCCGAGCGCATCCGATCGGCATCATGCTCGCGGCGCTCGCGTTCGCTACGCTCTCGCAAGGCGGGCTCGCGATCCATGCGCTCGTGCCGAAGCAGATGGCTGATATCCTCCAGGGCGTCGTGATCCTCGCGATCGCGATTGCCTCTGCCTCGCGGGCGCGATCATAATGGGGCTCATCCTCCAGATCGTTCGCATCGCGACGCCGTACTTGTTCGCGGCGGCCGGCGGAACGATCGCCGAGCGCTCCGGCATCGTGAGCCTGGGCCTCGAGGGCTACATGCTCACCGGGGCGTGCGCGGCCGCGTTCGGATCGTACTACGGCGGCACGGTGTGGTCGGGCATCCTGTGGGGCGCGACGGGTGGGGCCGTCCTCGCCTCGATCCACGCGATCGCGACGATCCGCTTTCGAGCCGATCAAATTGTCTCTGGTATCGCGGTCAATATTCTGGCGGTCGGCACCACACGGTTCGCGCTGCGTGTCGCGTTTGGCAGCTCGTCGAATTCACCTCGTGTACCGGGCGGGGCGAGTGGTGTGTTGGAGATCGCGGGACTGCTGTCGATCGTCTGTGTCGCGATGATCCTCGATAGGACTCGATTTGGGTTGCGTCTTCGCGCGGCCGGGGAGCACCCTGAGGCCGCGACGACGGTCGGCATCTCCGTCAATAGAATCCGGGCGATCGCCGTGCTCGCGTCAGGCGCGCTCGCCGGACTGGGCGGGACGTTTCTGGCACTCGACCAGCACCAGTTCTCGGACGAGATGACGGCCGGCCGGGGGTTCATTGCGCTCGCCGCGGTGATCTTCGGCCGCTGGGATCCGGTCCGCGTCGGGGCCGCTTGTCTCCTGTTCGCGGCAGCCGAAGCGCTGGAGATCAACCTGCAAGGAACCAGCGCGATCCCTTCGCAATTCGTAGCAATGATTCCGTACGTCCTCACAATTGTAGCGTTGGCGGGCATTGTAGGCCGTTCCGTCCCTCCGGCCGCCCTCGGTAAGAGCGGACATTAGATTTTGTGGCCTGGTGAATAAAAAACTTCTCGTCCTCATCATCACCGCCGGCGTGGACATGGTGGGGACGTTTCTGGTTGTCCCACAACTGCCGTTCTACGCCAAAGCATTCGGCGCGTCCGCATTCGTGGTCGCAGCGATTGCCGCATCATTCAATGTCGCCACCCTGCTTTCGGCCCCGTACTGGGGCCGTTTTTCCGATAAGTACGGCCGCCGGCCCGCGCTCCTGATCGCGCTCACCGGCTCGGTCATCGGGTACATCATCTTCGCGTTCTCGGGCAATATCTGGATGCTGTTTCTGTCCCGCATTGTGACGGGACTCGGCGGCGGGACGGTCGGCGTCATTCAAGCGTATGTGGCCGACGAGACGCCGCCCAAGGATCGCGCGAAAGCCCTCGGCTGGTTGTCGGCCGCCACCAACCTCGGCGTCGCCGGTGGCCCGGCCATCGGCTCACTGTCCGCCAAGCTCGGCGCGCACGGCCCGGGCTTGCTGGCTGCGGCGATCTGTCTCGTCAACATGTATTTCGCGTGGCGCTACCTCCGCGAGTCGCGCGTCGTCACACCCCGCACCTCGCGCTCGGATACGTCGAGCTCATTCCGCGTGATCTGGCGCGTCATCCGTCACTCGGATCAACCCGCGTCGCGTCTCATCCTGATTTACGCGATCGGCCTCGGCGCCTTCTACGGCATTACGCCGGTGCTCGTGCTGCTGCTCAGCGACAAGTACGACATCACGAAGGAGACCATCGGCTACTTCTTCTCCTACATGGGCCTGGTGGGATTCTTCACGCGCGCATTCTTGCTGGGGCCCGCCGTCGATCGCCTCGGCGAGGCGCGACTCGCGCGGATCGGCACGCTCCTGCTGGCGCTGGGGTTGGTGCTCCTGCCACTCCCGCCGAACATCCTCATCTTCTGTCTCGTCTCGCCGCTGCTCAATTTCGGCACGGCGTTCACGTTCCCCGGGGTGACGTCACTCCTCTCCCGAGTGATCCGGGGGAGCGAGCGCGGCGTGTACATGGGCGTTCAGCAGTCGTTCGGACGGGTGTCCACCGTCATCTTCCAGTTGGGCTGCGGACTCGCGTACGACCGGCTCGGCCAGTCGGCGCCGTTCTGGATCTCGGCGATCTTCGTCGCCGGGACGCTGTTCATGGGACTCGATATGGAGTCGTACATGCGGACCGACACGCCCGCGCCGGTCGAAACGGCCGCTCCAGCGGCGGCCGCCGCCGTCACCGCTAAACCGTAGTGATGCTCACGTTGGCGCTCTTCGAGAGCGCCAAGCCGCGCGTCTGCAACCACTCGAGCGGCCACCGGATCGCCTCGTGCACGCCGACCGCGGGCGGCATCGAGAACGTCGATTTCGGCGAGCGGCGCTGGCGGCAGCCCTAACAGTGGCTTGCCACCGGTCTCGCGCGCGCGGCGAGCGACCGCATCGAGCACGCGCATGAGATGCCGCAGCATGTAATCGGGCCGTGGACGCGCCTCGAGGATGAGCCGCGTGAGCCGTCCGCGGAGCGTCGGCTCGATGACGCCCGTGCGCATGGCGTCGAGGACCGCGAAGTAGAGTTTCTTGGCTCGCCGCTCTACCGCGTGCGCGGCATACGAGCCACCTGACGGTACCGGAGGGACCGGTAACCGAAACCGGTAACGAGTGTCTCCGTCATTCGACGAGCGGCCGCGCACGATCAGCGCTGGCGCACGACGCAACGGTTGCGTCCGGTTATGCATCAATCAGTATCTCCCCTGCTCCTCTGACCTAGACGCGCGAGAAGATAGAGCGGGAACGGCCTCGAATCCAGTCACCCAACGCGTGACGCAGTTGCTACACTGGTGTTGACCGCCATATCAATGGGTCCAGCGGTCCGGCTGATAATTCGCGACCCGCGCTGGTAGGTAAAGTACGCGTAGGCCCACTCGACGAGTACACTCAACCTGTTTCTGAAACCGGCTAGATACATGATGTGCACGAAGAGCCACAGCCACCACGCGAGTACCCCCGTCACCTTGATGAAGCCGAAGTTGGCGATCGCCTTGTTGCGACCGATCGTCGCGAGATCGCCTTTGTTGACATAGTGAAACGGTTTCCGCGGGCGGCCCGCCAGATCGGCGATGATGTTGGCGCCGGCGAGCCATCCTTGTTGCTGCGCCGCGGGCGCGACGCTGGGCACGGGCGTTTTCCCGTCGTCCTTCATCGAGATCGAGAGATCGCCGACCACGAACACGTCCCGGTGGCCCGGGATCGAGAGATCCCGCTCTACGATCACGCGACCCTGGCGGTCGAGCGGCACGCCCAAGTCGCGGCCCAACTTGGACGCCTCGTTGCCCGCGGCCCAGAACACGTTGCGCGTGGGAATTCGCTCCGTGCCAACGTACACGGCGTCCGGTGTCACTTTCGTCACCAACTCGCCAAGCCGGACGTCGACCCCGAGTTTGCGCAGATCATTCAGCGCGTGATTGGCGAGCGAGTCCGGAAACCCCGGCAGAATGCGATGCGTCCCCTCGAGCAGGATGACCTTCGTCTGTCTGGTGTCGATGTGATGGAACTCGTGGCGAAACACTTTATGCGTCACCGGCGCGATCATGCCCGCGAGCTCACATCCCGTCGGCCCTCCGCCGACGATCACGAACGTCATCAGCGCGGATTGCTCCGCCGGATCATCCGACCGCTCGGCGGCCTCGAACGCCGACAGAAACCGATTGCGCATCGCTCTCGCATCGTCGAGGCTCTTGAGTCCGGGCGCGATGGCCTCCCATTCCGGGTGGCCGAAATACGAGTGCCGCGCACCCGGCGCGACGACGAGATAATCGTAGTTGAACGATGAGCGGCCGCCGTCGAGCTCGACGAGCTTCGCGTTCACGTCGATGCGTGTGACCTCGCCCATCAGGACTTCGGCATTCGGCTGCCGGCGCAACAGCCAGCGAATCGGCGTCGCAATGTCGCTCGGCGCGAGCGTCGCCGTCGCGACCTGATAGAGCAGCGGTTGAAAGGTGTGGTGATTCGAGCGATCGATCAGCGTGATATCGACGTTCGCACGCCTGAGCCGTTGCGCGGCTTTGTGTCCGCCGAACCCTCCACCAATAATTATTACCCTGGGACGGCTCACGTAATTGGCTGCTCAGTAAGTTCGACACGGCCCTGGGCGCCGACGAGGCGCGCGATCGCCGTGAACGCCAACACGACGCCGATCAACAACACACTGAAGGCCGCCGCGGTTCCAAACGCGAAATCGCGGATCTGCGCCAGGATCTCGATCGAGATCGGCCGATTGGCGTGGGTGTACAGCACGACCGAGGCCACGAACTCGCCGACGGCCGTGATTGCCGCGAGCAATGCGCCCGCGACCAGTCCCGGCCGGGCGGCCGGGAGCATCACGCGGCGCATCACGAGCCACCAGTTCGCGCCGAGTCCGCGCCCGGCGTCTTCGAGGGACGGGTCCATCTGGGACAGCGAGCCTTCGACGGCCGAGGCGACGAGGGGGATGCCGCGGATGAAGTAGGCGAGTGGGAGGATCCAGAACGTGCCGACGAGCAGCACGCGCAGCGTCGCGGGATCATTGCGGTTGAACGTCGACGCGAGACCGATCGCGACGGCCATGGCGGGGATCGCCCACGGGAGCGCGGTCAGCAGCTCGAGCAATCGCTTCCCTGGGAATTTGCGGAGCGCGATGAGGTAGGCGGCGATCGAGCAGACGATGACGTTGCCGCCGGTCGCGATGAGCGCCATCTCGATGCTGTTCCAGATCGGCTTGACGAGGTCCGGGTCTGTCACCAGGCGCCGGAAATTGTCCAGCGTGTACTCGGGCGGCAGGACCTGCGTCGTCCACGCCCCGTCTTTCGCGAATGAGACCAACACGATCATCAGGTGCGGCAGGATCAGCACGATCACCGCGGCGGCGGCCGCGGGCATCGTGAGTGCTCGTAGTACGGGCGACTGCACCCGCTGCCGCGTCACCCGCCCCTTTCCCGCACTCGTGTACTGACTGCGGCCCTGTACCCAGCGGGACAACCAGAGCGCGCCGATCGACGCCAAGGCGAGCACCGTCGTCTCGACGTACGACACGCCAATGTTCCCATTCAGCCGCAACGTCACAATTTGCGTGGCGAGTACACGGAGTCCGCCGCCGAAGATATATGGCGCTGAGAATGACCCGAGTGAGCTCATGAACACGAGCAGCATCGCGCCGACGAGCGCGGGCGTGAGCAATGGTAACGTCACCCGTCGCAATCGCAACGTCGTGCCGGCGCCCAATCCCGCCGCTGCTTCGTCGAGCAATGTGTCATATCGTTCGAGCCCGGCCGACACGAACATGTACACGTACACATACATCGTGTACGCGTGGACAAACACGATCGCCCAACCGCCGCCGAGCGTCCACGGCGGGGTGTCTTTATGAAGGATCGCTTGGACCGCGCGGGTGATCACGCCACTTTCGCCATACAGGAACAAGAACGCGACGACGCCAACGAGCGGCGGCAGCGCTGCCGGAAGGGTGGCGGCGGCACTGAGTATCTTGCGGCCACGAAATTCGACGCGCGTCAGCAGGAAGGCGAGGGGTACGCCGATGGCGGTGGAGAAGACGACGGATGCGATGGAGACCCAGATCGACGTCCACAGCGCCTCGCGATCGGCGGGACTGTCGATAAACGCTTTCCAGTATCCGAGTCCGTGCGCGAAGCTCCCAGCGATGACGGACACGTTGGGATAGACCACTGCCCACAAGAGCACAGCGAACAGCGGCCAGGCGATGAGCGGAACGCGCTTAGCCGTAGTAGTCGAGCCCACGGACGATATCGCGCAAATCCTCGTCGCTCATGCGCGCGAGCCCAGACCACGTTGCGGTGGCATAGGGCACAGCCCGAAACATCCCCGTGCTGGACTTGAAGAACAGCCGGGGAGGACTCGGCGGGAGGGCCGCGCGTGCCTCGCTGACACGCGGGTCAGGTGGGAGGTCCGAGGGCCATGCCTCCCATAGCATCCCGTCACAGACGAAGCGGCGACGTTTCTGGTCCATGGTACGTACAACCCACTTTAGCCACCCCCGCTCATAGCGGAGTAACAACATCGTACCCTCAGTCCCCATTTCCGGTCGCAACGACTGGAATAGGCTCACGTACGACCCGGACCGCAACCCGGTCGCCCTCATCGGCCGAACGCTCGCCGAGCGCGACCTCGACTTCCAATCCGCCATCGAGGCGCACGCGATAGTGATACGAAGATCCGGCGAAGCGCCGGCTGTGTACGACGCCGGGCCATGCATCCGCCCAGCCCGCTGGCACGAATCCGAGCGCCTCGGGACGAAGTACAGCCGATAACGGTCCTTTGACGCCATCGGGACGTACCACCTTCACTAACCGCTCAACGCCGCCGACAATGATCGCGGCTGTATCCTCTCCACGTTCTATGGCCGGAATCAGCGTGGCGCGCCCAACGAACTCGGCCACTGTGCGACATGACGGCGTGTCATACAGCTCCTCCGGCGAGCCGATCTGTAGTAACCGGCCTCGACTGAGTAGCGCGACCCGATCGGCAATGGCGAATGCGTCTTCTTGGTCGTGGGTGACAAACAGCGCCGTCACCCGTTGTCGCCGAAGCATTGCCCGCAACTCATCACGAGTAGACTGACGCAACTGCGGATCCAGATTCGACAGCGGCTCGTCGAGAAGAAGCACGGGCGGCTCGATGACGAGTGCGCGCGCCAGCGCGACTCGTTGCTGCTCGCCACCGGAGAGTGACTGGATAGGCCGAGGTCCAGCGCCTTCTAGCCCTACAGACGCCAATGCCGCGGTCGCGCGCGTGCGTCGATCTCGACGTGACACGCCGCGTGCTTCGAGTCCAAACCCGACATTGTCTTCGACGGATAAGTGGGGAAACAGCGCATAGTGCTGAAACACCATCCCGAAATTGCGACGCTGTGGTGGCAATCGCGTGATATCACGATCGTTCAGCCTGACGACGCCAGAGTCAGCGGGCTCATAGCCGGCGACAATGCGCAACGTCGTGGTTTTCCCGGAGCCACTCGCCCCGACGAGCGCGAGCAGCTCGCCGGTGCAGACCTCGAACGACACGTCGTTCACCGCCGTCGTCGTCGCGAACCGGCGCGTGATATTGCGTACGTCCAGCGCGCAGGCCGTCACCCGTGCCGACGGATGTGAGAGTCCCAGTACGTCATCCAGTCGTCGAGACTATCCGCGAGCAGCGCCCGATCCACTGGCATGGCTTTGATCTCCCGCCGCGCCACGCGGATCCAGTCGGGCAACGAGTCCTCCGGCATATCCGTCCGCACTGGAATGCGCTTGTGCTCGCGCGCCGCCACCAGGAGCAGCGGCTCGCTCGACACGAACTCGTAGAACGCCTTCGCGGCGGCGACTTGCTTGGTGCCCTTCACGATGGCGATGCCTTCCACGAGAATTGGCGTGCCGCTCGTGGGGATCGTGTATTTGATCGGAAACCGCCCTTCGAGCGTCGCGATATCCGGCATGTCCCAGAGCGTGATCACTCCTTCCTGCCGACCGAGCTTCTGATATAACAGGGTCGGGTTGAGCGCGTACTCCTTCGTGTTGGCGTCGAGCCTCCTGAGCCACGCCCAGCCCGCGGCCGTCGACCCGGTGGCCGTCACCGAGCGCGCGAGAATCGCGCCGAAAATCGCCCGCATGCTCCCCGACGCGACGGGGTCGCGAATCAGCACCTTGCCCTTCCACTTGGGATCGAGCACGTCGTCCCAATCCTTCGGCGCCGCCGAGTCGGAGACCGCCACACTGTTGTAGCCGATCACCTCGGGCGTGAGATATGTCCCGAACCACCGGTCCGCGCTGTCGCGCGCATCCGGCGGCACATACTCGGCCCACGTCGGCGTGTACGGTTCGAGCAGCCCTTCTTTGGCCGCGCGTGTGAACTCGCTGCCCGGCCCGCCGAACCACACATCGGCCTGCGGATTGACCGACTCTGACCGGAGGCGGTCCAGCACTTCCTGCGCGCCCATGTCGACAGGCTGGACATCGATATCCGGATGCGCGCGCTCGAATCGCGCCGCGAAATCCGAGAGCAGAGCCTTGCCGTGCGGTGAGTACACGACGAGCGGTATGCGATGATCGTGTGAGCAGGCGCACAGGCACACCGCCGCCGCCAGAACGAGCCGCCTCACTGCACGACCGTCGAATGTCCCGCGGCGAGCAGATTGACGAACAACCGCGCCGCGCCCGGGACTCCCGCCGGCAGCTGGCGGAAGAACGCGAGCGTCGCGTACACGTACGTACCTTTGCCGAGTGGCGCCACCAGTATGCCGGCGTTGTTCGGCTGCTCGCCTGGGTCGTTGATCGAGAGCACGGTCGTGTAGTGATCGTCGAACGTGCGTGGCATGTACGTCGACCGTTCCTGAACCCAGCCAACCCAATCGCTCGGCCCGATCTTGTTCGGCGTATTGAGCACCGGTGAACCCGCATCGAGAATCCGCACCGGCGCGTTCTCGTCGGTCACACGATCCGCTGGCCGGGCCAGCGTGATGGGATACGGCATGACGCCGGGATCCACCATCTCGTTCTGGCCATACTGCACGACCAGCGTCCCACCATTCCGCGCATAGTCGAGCAAAAACCGGTTCTTCGCCTTCAAGTCCGCGCTCGCCTGATACGCCCGCGTCCCGACGACGATCGCGCCGAACTTGCTGAGATTCACCGATCCGAGCGACGCTGGATCCAAAACGGTGACTGGAATACCGAGCGTCTGGAGCGTCGGCGCGACATTGTCGCCGACACCGGGGATGTAGGCGACCGTCAATCCGGCCGGCACTCGTACGTCCACCGCGACGAGGTGGACAGTCGCATCGCGATAGAGCCTCTCGGGCCGAATGTGCTCGTACTCTATCGGGACATAGCCGTTCGTGTACCGCTTGCCATCGAGCTCCGCGGCCGCACTCAACGTCGCCTCGCCCGCCGGTACCGTGCCTCTCACCGAGAATTCGACCGTTCGCGCGCCATACGCCGGGACCACTGTGTGTCGGACCGCCGAGTCGCTGACGAGCCCTTTGGGTAGAGTCAGCGACACCTGCACCATCCGCTCGGTGTCGGACGCCGAACGCAGCAACACGGGAATCCGCCGCTCAATGCGGGTGCCTGCCGGCACGTACTCGACGGTCTGGTCCAGTGTCACGGAGATGAGCGGGACCCAGGCGAGCGGCCGGTCGATCTCGCCGCGACTCGGATCGGCGATCCGCTGGACGGGATTTTTCGAGATGACGTACTCCGTCGGCGCCCCCATCCCGTCCACCGCGAGCGCGACCTGCATCCACGTGTCGTCGCCGATATCCGTCGTGGCGCGCTGATCCTCGGCGACCGTCGACACCGGAACGCCGAACAGGTCGCCGACGCGCGGCCGAGCCAGCCACCATGGCTGCGTCACGCGGTTGGTCGTCGTCGTCCAAGAGCGATTGATGGACGAATCCGGAGCGATCGTGGCGGGCTTGGGGTCGTCCTTGCCCTGCGCCATCTCCTTGAACTCGAGCGGCGTGCGGCCTCGATCGTACACGGTCACGCTGACGTGCGCCGTTGTTCCCGTCGCCACCACGTCGTGTGGAATCGTCAACTCCACCGTGGAGCCCGTCGCGAGTGCCAGCGCATGCTCCGCGCGGCCGAGGGCGATCGCGATGGTGCGCGCGCCATCCGGGTCTCTAACGCTTGCCTTTCTCAGTGAGGATACAAGAGAAGCGAGCGATGGCACGATCGGCGTCGGGTCGTACGCATTCCACCGCCGCCGAATGGAATCGATCACCGCGCGATAGGGATTGAGGCGGGAGGTATCGAGCCCCTCGAACATCGTCTTCTCGGCGCCCGAATTGACACGGCTCGCCTCACGATACACTGACGCGGTAAACGGCCCCTTGCGAATGAGCTGCCCGAATCCCTGCGACCGGTGCTGACTGCGACTCAGCGATGCGATCTCGGAGTAGGACTGGCCGAGTAGCGGACTATACTCGCCGACCTGAATCGTGAGCGCCTCTGCCCCACCGCCAAAATACGACCGGTCTCGATAAAACTTGGGCACGGTCCAAGCCGGCCCGTACTTCGCCTCGGGAAAGCGCGCCGTGTCTCCGGATACGTCGTATGCTTCGCGTGCCAGGAGCGCCGAGACCTGATGTTGTCCGTGCCCGTCTTGTGGAGTCCCGGTAAAGACCGCGACAATGATATGGGGACGGAACGCCCGGATGATCGTAACCACATCGCCGAGCAGAGAGTCGTGCGGCCAGTGCGTATATGTCTCGGCCGCGGTTTTCGAGAACCCGAAGTCATACGCCCGCGTGAAGTACTGGTGCGCCCCGTCGATGCGGCGAGCGGCAAGCAGTTCTTCCGTGCGGATGACGCCGAGCGCTTCGCCAAGCTCGTTGCCGATGAGATTCTGCCCACCGTCGCCACGAGTCAACGAGAGATAGGCGGTCTCGACGTGCTGCCCGCGCGCGAGCCACGCGATGAGCCGCGTGTCCTCGTCATCAGGGTGCGCGGCGATCATGAGGACGCGCGGTGTGACGCCCAGTCCCTCGACCGCCTCGCCCAACGCGATCGCGCCGCGCTCCTGAGCGGTGACGCGGCGCGGCGCGGCTGACGAGCACGCAGTAAGCCCTACAACAAGAACGGCGTACCGCAGGGTCACACGCCGCCCGCGATGGAAGGCCGATCGGACGCGATTGGCGCCGCGAGCGCCTCGGCGACGATGCGCGCCTGCTCCTTCTGGTGCGACGCCATATAGCCTTCGGCCGGACTCGCCCGGTCGGGGCGCCCAATGTACCGGATGCCACTGAGGCGCTGCATGACGAACGACCATGCGCCCATGTTCTTCGGCTCTTCCTGTACCCATACGATATCGTCCGCTTCGGCGTAGCGTTCGAGGACGTGGGCCACCTCGTCCTGTGCCCACGGATACAATCCCTCTACCCGAACTATGGCTACGTGCGACGGCCGAGGTTCGCTGGTCAGATCGTAGTAGATCTTGCCGGTGCAGAACACGACCCGCCGCACCGCCCACCGTTTCTCTGGATCGGCCATCGTCGGATCATCGATCACGGCGTGAAACTGCCCGGTCGCGAGATCGTCGACGCTCGACATCGCGCGATCGAGCCGCAAGAGACTCTTGGGCTGCATGAGCACGAGCGGGCGGCGCACGGCCGTCATGGCTTGTGAGCGCAACAAATGAAAGTACTGCGCCGGCGTCGAAGGATACGCGATCTGCATGTTCCCCTCAGCCGCCAACTGAAGGAACCGCTCCAATCGTGCGCTCGAGTGCTCCGGGCCGCCGCCCTCATAACCATGCGGCAGCAGGAGCACCACTCGCGAACCCTCGCCCCACTTGGCGCGGTCGGCCGCCAGGAATTGGTCAATAATTGGTTGGGCGACGTTGACGAAATCGCCGTACTGCGCTTCCCACAACACGAGCGAGTCCGGTGCGGCGGCCGCGTACCCGTACTCGAATCCGAGGACCGCGGTCTCCGATAGCGGACTATTGTGCACCTCGAACACGCCCGTCCCCGGAAGATTCTGCAGCGGGGTGTATACCGTCCCCGTCTTCACATCATGCAGCACCGCATGCCGGTGCGAGAACGTTCCGCGCGCCGCGTCCTGCCCGGTGAGCCGTACCGACGTCCCATCGGTTATCAGCGAGGCGAGCGCCAACGACTCGGCCTCGCCCCAGTCGATCGCGTTCGCGCCAGAAAGGGCATCGCGACGCCGACCGACCGCGCGCGCCACGCGCGGGTGCGCGGTAAATCCTTCGGGCCACGCGAGCAGCCGATCGTTCAACGCAACCAGGCGTTCGCGCGGAACCGCTGTCTCGGCGCTCGCCGGTCGCGTCAGCCCCGGGTACACCGGCTCGATCCCCTCGGCGGCTGGCGCCGTACCCGACGTCACCTGCGCGTGTACCGCCGTGAGCTTGTCGAGGATCTCCTTGTCGACCGCCTGCACGTCCGCGGCCGTGACGACGTTCTCGTTCACGAGCCGTTGACCCCAGATCTGACGCGCCGTGGGGTGCGCCTTGATCTTGTCGTACATCGTCGGCTGCGTGAAGCTGGGCTCGTCGCCCTCGTTGTGGCCGTTCCGGCGATAGCCCACGAGATCGATCAAGAAATCTTTGCCGAACGTCGAGCGATAGGCGATCGCGATGCGAACGGCGATGACACACGCCTCGGCGTTATCCGCATTGACGTGCACGATCGGCACGTCGAATCCCTTCGCGAGATCACTCGCGTAATACGTCGACCGGCCGTCAACGGGATCGGTCGTGAAACCGATCTGATTGTTGACGATGATGTGCAGTGTCCCGCCGACACGGAATCCCGGGAGCCGAGACAGGTTGAACGTCTCGGTCACCACACCCTCCCCAGGGAACGCCGCGTCGCCGTGTATGCACACGGGGACGACGCTCGCCTCGTTTCGGGTTTTGCCTTCCCGCTCCAACGCCCTCGCGACACCCTCCAAGACCGGGTTGACGAACTCCAGATGGCTGGGGTTGGGCAGCAACGTGATGTCGACGCCGCCACGCGAAGCGTGCGCGCCGAGGTGGTACTTCACGTCGCCGGTTCCGGTGTCGTCATCGTGCTTCCCTTCGAACTCGGCGATGATAGACGCGTACGGCTTACCGAGGATGTGAGCCAGCACGTTGATGCGCCCTCGGTGGGCCATCGCGATAACGACCCGGTGTGCGCCCGCGGTACCACCTCGTGCAATCGTCTCGTCGAGCATCGGCACGAGCGCGTCGGTGCCCTCGATGCCAAAACGCTTCACGTTCGGATAGGCGCGGGCGATGAATCGCTCCAGACCGTCGACTTCGGTCAATCGGCGCAGGAGCGCCCGCTTCTCGTCGGGAGTCAGCGGCTTGGTCAGCTCCTCAGCCGTGAGCATCTGCCGAAACCACTTCCGCTCATCCTCGGCCGCGAGATGCGTGACCTCGAAGGCGAGTGTCGTGGTATACCGGAGGCGCAAGCGCTTGAGCACGTCGGCCGCGGTCGCCATGTGCGGAAAACCAACGGCGCTGCCCGGGACCGACTCGAGATCGGCCTCGGAGATACCGTGAAATTCGGGAGAGAGCTCAGGGGCGCCGAGTGGGGGCGTGCCGAGCGGGTCGAGCTGGACCGCGAAATGCCCGTACGTCCGAATGGCCTGCATGAGCGCCGCGGCGCCGGCGGCCTTTTTCAGTAACGCCGGGTCGGGCGCACGGCGTTCTACGCCGTCGGGCGCGCCGCGGGTCGTAGAGCCCGCAAAGCGCTCAGCGGCGCGGAAGAACTGCTGCCAGGATTCCGAGACGGACGCCGGATCACGCTGATAGGCGTCATACAACTCGGCGATGTATCCGTCGTTAAAGACGTTAGTCGCTGGGTCAGTCGGCATGTGCCGGTAATCTAACCGATCGTCTGTAGCGCTAGCTCGCGTGTCGTGAGGGGGAGATACAAGAATCGTATCGCGCCACGGACCGCCAACGGCGGCATCTCGTCGAAGCGGCGATTCATGCTGAAGACGACGAGCCGGTCGATCACGAGAAGCGGCGATGCATGCCACTCTTCCTCGGTGAGCGGCTCGAGGAGATCGTAGTCGCAGAGGATCGCGTCGAACGTTCCGCCGGCGGCGGTCGCTTCAGTCAAGCCTACGGCTATGCACGACTCGAGACCGAATCCGTCGAACAGCCTTGCGACGTGTTCGCTCAAGTATCGATGCCGTCCAATGCACAGGACGCGGGGAGCCACAAACGCCAATTTATAGCTCAGTCAGCTTCCCGGGGACAGATCCCGTAAGAATGGCGACCGGTATCCCGCCGTTCACCGTACGAAGCGCCGGTGTGAGCGGCAGTTGCGTCGCCCGGGCCAGCGAGCTCGCCTCCGGCGCCAGGATCGCTACGCGCCACCCGGGCAAGCTTTTCCTCGCCACCTGTCCCAGGCGGGCATACAGGTCCCGGAGTTTCGTCTGGTCGCCCACTCTGACGCCCCAGGGGGGATTCGTCACCAGCCACCCCGCGCCACCGGGCGCCTCCAAATCGGAGATACTCTGGGTTTTTATCTCGATATCAGCGCCCACTCCCGCCCGCTCCGCATTCGCCCGTGTCGCCTCGATCCCACCAGCGTCCCGGTCGGCGGCGATTATGCGAACAAGGCTAGCTGTCGATGGCCTCTCGCCAGCTTGAGCTGCGTCGCACACAGTTGTCCAACATTTGCTGTCGTATTCTGGCCACTGCATAAACGCGAACGACCGCGAGATGCCCGGCGCACGATGCCGTGCAATCAGCGCAGCCTCGATCGCAATCGTCCCGGATCCGCAGAATGGATCGACGAGGGCTGCGTCCCCAGTCCAACCCGAGAGCATTGCCGCGGCGAGCGTCTCTCGCATTGGCGCTTTCGCCGTCGCGAGCCTGTAACCGCGACGGTGTAACAACGCCCCGGAGCTATCGATACTCACGGTGCACTCGTCGTGAGACAATCGCACAATGACGAGCGCGCCACTTTCCGACGCGCTGACCACCGACCCCGTGCGTCGCTCGATGGCACGACGGATGCGCTCGGCAACGGCATCCGAGTGATACAATCGCGACTTGCGGCAACTCACCCGAATGTCGACGGCCGACCCGGGCGCGATGAATCGTTCGAATGACACTCGCTTCGCGTGCCGCTCCAGCTCGTAGAACGTGTCCGCGTGAAAGCTCGCCAGCCGCACAATGATGCGGCTAGCGACCCTGAGCCAGAGATTCGCGGCGTAGAGCTGGTCAGATGTGGCGTGGAATGTCACGCCGCCAGGCACAGCGGTCCCTCGCAGCCCAAGCGCGTCGAGCTCGCGCGCGACGAGCGGCTCGAGTCCAGGGGCCGAGATGGCGAAGCAGTCGTACGTCATAACAGTTGAGCTTAACCCACGGGCAGCCACTTGGCGCAGATTCTGCGAATGCACCCGGCATGTCGCCCACATCGCTCTCGTTAGGGAGAGCCCGAACCGTTTTGTCCGAGCGGTTCGGGCATGCTGATTTCCAGCCCGGCCAGTGGCCGTCGATCCAGGCGGTCTTGGCCGGCCGGGATGCGATCATCGTCATGCCCACGGGCAGTGGGAAATCCCTCGTCTACCAGCTGCCGTCGCTGGTCCTCCCCGGACTCACCGTCGTTATCACGCCGCTCATCGCCCTCATGAAAGATCAGCACGACAAGCTGATCGCCCAGGGCGTCGACTCGGTCGCGATGCATTCGCATCTCACCGGTCGCCAGACCCGCGAGGCGCACCGGCAAGTCTCGGACGGCGAGGGGCAGATCCTGTACATGACGCCGGAACGATTCAAGGACCGCGATTTCTTTGACCGCCTGTTATCCCGGCGTGTGAGCCTCTTCGTCGTCGACGAGGCCCACTGCGTGAGCCAGTGGGGCCATGACTTTCGCCCGGATTATTTAATGCTCGGCTCCGTCGCCGAACGACTCGGCCGGCCGCCGATCATGGCGCTCACGGCGACCGCGACGTCGGCGGTCCGCCTCGACATTGGCCGGCAACTCGGCCTCAGCGATCCATACGTGGTCGTCACCGGCTTCGCGCGCCCGAATCTCCGGTTCGAGGTCCGCCGGACGGTCAACGACGCCGAGAAAGACGTGGCACTGCTCGACATCCTGTCGCGGGCCGACGGATCGGGCGTTGTCTATGTGGCGACCGTGAAGGAAGCCGAGCGGTTGCACGCGATGCTGCGCGAACGGTTCACCGTCGGGCTGTATCACGGCAAGATGGCCGCGACCGATCGCACGCAGGCGCAGGATCGGTTCATGGCGGGCGAGCTCGATGCCATGATCGCCACGAACGCGTTCGGGCTCGGCATCGATAAGCAGGACATCCGGTTCATTGTTCACTATCACTTCCCCGGGTCGATCGAGTCGTACTATCAGGAAGCCGGCCGAGCCGGGCGCGATGGGCAGCCCGCGACGTGTACCGTGCTGTATCGCGTCGAGGATCGGCGGATTCAGTCGTACTTTCTCGGCGGCAAGTATCCCGAGATCGAGGAAGCCGCGAAAGTCGCGATCGTCCTCGAGCACCATCCGATGCGCACGCCGGTGTCGCTCGATGACCTGGCCAATGCGGCCGGCGTTCCGCGGCGCAAAGCCCGCATCGTCTTCACGCTTCTGAAACGCCACGGTTTGGTTCGCGAGCATCGCGGTGGTAGCTGGGAGCGACTCGCCGGGCACCTCACGCAGGTCGACTTGAGCCACGATCTCATCGACTACGAGGAGCGGCGCGCCAAGGACCAGGCCAAGCTCCGCTCGATCATTCGCTTCTGCCAGACCGCCCAGTGTCGCACACGCGTCATCCTCGAGTATTTCGGCGAGCCCGTCGCGGTCGACTGGCGATGCAATAACTGCGACGCCTGCGATAGCACGGCGGCATGGGAAGCCGCGTAAGCATAGTTTTCGCCCGATGCCGGTGCTCCAGTACGAGGTCTACCACAACACGGTGCAGACGTGGCTGATCGCCCTCGGCATTTTCGCCGTGTGCGTAGGCGTGCTGCTGATCCTGCGCGGCGCACTCGCCGGCCGGATCGAGAAGCATTCGCCGGAAGCCGCTCACATCGTCCGGTCGACCAGCCTGTTCTTCGTGGTCGCCCTCGGTCTGGCACTCGGCGCGCAAGAGCTGACGCTGGTCGAAGCCTGGGACCGGACAATCCGGGCGTTGCTCACCATCGCCAGCATCGTCCAAGTCGCCCTGTGGGGAAACGGGGTGATCGGCTTCCTGCTGAGAAAGTGGTCTGCACGCCGCGCCATCTCAGGAGACGCCCAAAACCCGACGACGCTGGCCGCCCTCGGCGTGCTGATCCGCATCGCGATGTGGGTGATCCTGCTGCTGATCGCCCTCGACAACCTGGGCGTGCGCATCACAACGCTCGTCGCCGGCCTCGGCGTCAGCGGCGTCGCCGTCGCGCTCGCCGTGCAGAACGTCCTGGGCGACCTGTTCGGCGCGATGTCGATTGTCCTCGACAAGCCATTCGTGGTCGGCGACACGATCACGGTCGACACCTTCACGGGCACCGTCGAGCACATTGGCCTCAAGACAACGCGCCTCCGGAGCATCACCGGCGAGCAGATCGTGATCGCCAACCTCGACCTGCTCAAGAGCCGCATTCGCAACTGGAAGCGCATGAGCGAGCGCGGGGTCACGATGGTGACGCGCCTCTCGTACGACAACCCGCCCCACGTGATCGCCGGCGTGCCGGCGCTCATCGAGACGATCGTGAGAGCGACACCACAGGTGCGCTTCGTCCGCTCCCACGTGCGCGCCCTCGCCGATCTGGGCGCCGAGGTCGAGACGCTGTACTTCGTGCTCTCGGCCGACTACCTGGTGTACATGAACGCGCAACAAGCGATCACTGTCGGCACGCTCGATAGCCTCGCGGCTGAAGGCGTGAAGATCCCGACGCCAGTGACCACTGTGATGCTGCGCGCGGATGCCGCTCCGCGGCACGTCTAGGCTGCGCTCTGCGCCGCCTAGACTGGTCGATTCGCCTCCGGGGGGCAAACCCCAAGTACGCCCCCGGACCCCCCTTCAAGCACGGTGCGCGCTGATCGCATCGTCCCACGAAATAATTTCCGCGATCTGCCCACGCGGACAATCGGCGTAATGCTGCTGTAATCCTAGGTTGACGGGTCCAATGCCCGTCTTCCTTCGACGCATTCGCATTGCGCGCTGGTGCGTTCGCACGGCCGTTGCCTGCGGCGCCAGCGTCCCGCTCGTGACCGTCCATCCCGCGCGCCTCGCCGCCCAAGCGGCGGGCGGTGCCGTTGCGGGGCGTGTCGCCGATTCGAGCGGCACGCCGGTTCCGGGCGCCATGATTTATATAGCAGGAACGCGGTACGGTGCCGTCACCGGCGACGATGGCCGTTACCGCGTCGCCGCACTCCCCGCGGGATCGTACGCGATGCACGTCCGGCGCATCGGCTTCGCCGCCGATTCGTTCCGGGTGCGCATCGCGACCGGCGTCGTCGAGCGCAACGTCGTACTCCGTCCCGTCGCGTCGTCGATCGCCGGCGTCCAGATCACCGCCTCGCGCCCCGTCGAAACTCCGGAAGCCATCGTCGAGCAAGTCAAGCAAGCGCCGACGATCGAGAACGTGGTCGGCGCGAAAACGATCGCCGCGCTCCCAAACGCCAACGCCGCCAATGTCGCGGCTCGACTCCCTGGCGTGACGACGGAGCGCGACGAAGGCGAGAGCAAGTTCGTCGAGATCCGCGGCACGGAGCCGCGCTTGAACAACGTGATGGTCGACGGCGTGCACGTTCCCGGCACCGAGCAAGGCGAGCGCAATCCCAAGCTCGACAATGTGCCAGCGGCGCTCCTGGGCGAGCTTACCGTCGACAAGACGCTGACGGCCGACATGGACGCCGACGCGATCGGCGGGACCGTCAACCTCGTGACGCGCGTTCCCGAAGGCGCACCCCACGGATCCGTGTCCGCCGAAGCGGGCGCCATCACGTTGCTGGGGCGCGAGACGGGCGATGCCACCGTGATCTACGGCGGCCGAGTCGGGCACGACGAGCGGTTCGGCTTCCTTTTGAGCGCGTCCTACGATCGCAATGACCGCGCGATTAATGACCTCGAGCCGACATGGAGCAGCACCGCGGGCGGTGTGCATTTCTATCCCGGCGAATTCAGCCTGCAAGCTGACGAGTACGAGCGCACGCGCTACGGCGTGGGCGGTGGCGTCGATTATCGTCTCTCGCCGTCGACCACGCTCTTCGTCAAAGGGCTCTACAGCCTTTTTCTCGATCACGGCTCGCTGTACGTGTTCGACGTCGGCAACGGCGAGGGCGCGCCCGTCGCGGGCAGCCGCGGGTCGACCGGTGTCGATACGGGCGCGACGCTCTATCGGATGTCGCAGGCGCTGACGCCGACCGAGCAGCTCTATAGCACCGTGCTCGGCGGCACGACCGCCTTCCGACACGACACGCTGTCCTATCGGGTGAACATCGGTGGCACCTCGCGCAATGTCACCGGATTTCGCGCGTCGCCGTTCTACTACAACGCGCCGGCGTCGTATCGGTTCAATTACTCGAATCCCAACGTGCCGCTCTACTCCGGTCTTGCGCCTTCGGCCATGAGTGCGGCGCCGTATAGCCTGGGCGGTTATACCGACGACGACACGCGATCGCGGGCCTCGACCTACGGCGTCCGCTTCGACTACGCCACGCCGCACGTCGTCACCGGCTTTCGCATACGGTCCGAGGATTCGTATTACATCGATCAGAGCTATTCGGCGACGTACACCGGCCCGACGATGCCGCTCTCGGATTTCGTGAGCGGGTTTCACGACCCCGGGTTCTACTCGGCGATTCATCCGCTCGCGTTGGGGCCGGTGCCCGACGATGCCGCGGTTCGGGCCTACGAGAACGCGCATCCCGGTCTCTTCGCTCGCACGGTCGACACGTTGGCGAATGCGCTCGGCAGCTTCTCCGGCAGCGAGCGGGTGTATGCGGGATACACCATGTTCCGCACCGACGTGGGTCGAGCCTCGCTTAACGCGGGATTGCGATTGGAGGTCACGGACGGGTCATACGCGGGCCATGGCGCCGCCGGCAACCAGACCTATGCGGATCTCTTCCCGAGCGCGCAGGTCAAGTTCCAACTCGATGACGCCACCGACGTGCGGGTAGCGGGGTCGCGGGCTATCGGGCGACCGAACTTCTCGGATCTCGCGCCAAGTGTGTCCGGACTACCGGGCGACCCGGCGACGATCGTGATGATCGGCAACCCGAATCTCCGCCCTGAGTACTCATGGAACCTCGACCTGCTCGGCGAGCGGTTCCTCGACCGCGCCGGGGTTCTGTCGGCGGGTCTCTTCTACAAGAACGTCAGCAATTTCATCTTCGTGCACTCGATCCCGGGCTACCGGGTCGCCCCGTTCAACGACGGTCCGAACTATCGCGCCGGGCAGCCCGAAAACGGGAGCGCCGGCACGCTCCTCGGGGTCGAGGCGGAGTGGAACCAGCGACTCGCGTTCTTGCCGGGCGTTTTGTCGGGCTTGGGATTCAACGTCAACGGCGCATTGACAACGTCCTGGGCGACGATAGACGACCGCCGCGTGCGGCTCCCGCGCCAGGCGCCGGCGCTGGCAAACACGGCGCTGGTCTACGAAAAGGGAGTCCTCGAGCTTCGCGCCGCTTGGGCGTATCAGGCCGCGAACATCGTGAGCTACGGCGACGGCACCAGCAATCCGGCGACCGGCGATCAGTACTTCTACTCGCACGGTCAGGTCGATGCGTCGATCGAGTGGAAGCCGTTCCGCGATACCGAGATCGAGCTCGAAGGGACGAACCTGAACGATGCCGTGTTCGGCTTCTACGCCGGCACGCCGCATCAGCACTACAGCTTCCAGCGCGAGTACTACGGGCAGACTTTCGCGGTCAGCGTGAAACGCGAATTCTGAGTTATGTTTCGGCATGGAGACCACGCAGTCCATGCCGCCGTCCGTCGAGCGCGTGCTCGAGCGCTTCCGCTCGCTCTCGCGCGAGGACAAGATGCAGGCCCTCGTGCAGTACTCGAAGCAGCTCGAGCCGGTGCCCGAGCGATTCCTGGGACTCGATCGGGCCGAGTTCACGGTGCCCGAGTGTCAGACTCGGGTCGATCTGTTCCCGGAGCTGGTCGACGGGAAGCTGCACTTCTACGCTGATCTGAACTGCCGTCAGTCACCGACGATCGCGGCGTTTCTGGCGATCCTCTTCTCGGCGATCAACGATCAGCCGCCCGAGGTGGCGATGGCGCTACCGAACGATTTCGTGGCGCAGGTGATGAGCGACATCGGGCTGAGTAGCCGCGAGATCGGCCTCAATGCCATGCTCGCGAGAGTCAAACGCTACGCTCAGGCGGCGCATGATTCGCATTAAGGTCAGCGAGAACGGACCCTATCGCATCTCGGCCGAGGATGCCGACCAGGTCGTGGTCGTCGACGAAGCCGGCAACCTGATTCCGTCGCCTCGGCCCGACAAGAAGGCCATCGCGCTATGTCGTTGTGGAGCGTCTATGAAAAAGCCGTACTGCGACGGCACGCATAAGACGCTGTGGCCGCTTACGCCCGCGCCAGCACCACGTGAGTAGCGTTCGTACCGGGAACGAACTCACGGCAAGAATATCCCATTGCTCGCAGGTTCAAGCCGGCCAGGAGTAGCTCGCCCGAACCGAGGACGACGGGCGAGATGGCCAGATGCATCTCGTCCACGAGCCCGGCGCGCAGGTATTGCTGGATCGTCGCGACCCCGCCGCCGACGCGCACGTCTTTCCCGTTCGCCGCTGCCGTGGCGCGCTCCAACGCGGCGTGGATCCCATCAGTGACGAAGTGAAACGTCGTGCCGCCTTCCATGGTGATCGACGGCCGCGCGTGATGGGTCAGCACGAACGTAGGCACGTGATACGGCGGGTTCGCACCCCACCAGCCTTTCCATGCATCATCGGGCCAGGGCCCGCGAATCGGCCCGAACATATTGCGTCCGAGGATCCACGCCCCGACGTTCTGGAACCCTTTCGCGGCAAACTCGTCATCGACGCCGGTGGCTCCATCACCGTCGCCGTGCATGCGCTGGAACGTGCGGGTCGGGAAAAACCACTGGTGAAGCTCGTGCCCGCCGACGCCGAGGGGATGCTCCAGGCTCTGATTGGGCCCCGCGCCGTAGCCATCGAGCGAGACCGAGAAACTCGAAACGCGGAGCACTACGCCGGCAGTACTGCGGCGTGCCAGGAATGCGCGGCTTCCGTCTCGAAGCGCTCGCGCCACTCGCCAGCGGTGGCGACGGTGGGATCGAACACGGTCGTATGCCGCGTGACGACACCGGACTCGCCGAGCCGGGAGAACTCGTCCCGCGTGACAGTCTGGATCGCCCCGGTCTCGTCACGGAAGTGCACGCGACCGCCGCCAACGAGCGCGGCGCCGAGCCGTGATTCCAAACCGCGGAGGCTGCGGAAGAGCCCGTCGATGGAACACCCGGACGCATACGCGTCGGTCTGATCGACGGCGATCGTGAGAAACCGGTCGTCCCGCCACTCCCGCGCGACGATCAGCGGCTGGCCGTGCGCGCGCCACTGCTCCAGGTACGCGTCGACCTCGGCGAGCAGCAGCTCAGCCTGCGCCGGCGCGAGCGGCCGGTCAGCTGCGAATACCCAGACGCGGGCGTCGGGGGGGAGCGATGAAAATGATACCAACGGCATAATCTGAAGAATAATGTTAAGATGGGGGTATGGGGGGTACGGAAGAGAACAGAGAGCGAGCTGACGTGGTCGCCGAGCTCGCGGCCAAGCTCCGCCGCCGTGGCGTCGAGCTAACTGGGAAGGAAACGAGCGACGAAGTCGGCGACCTTCTCGATGCCGTCGAGAATTGGGAGTCGGTGGTCGAGCGCCAAGGTGGCGATCTCTACGTGGACGAAGGCGGCGATGAGCCGGATAACCCCGACTTCGTGCTGCCGAAACGGCGCGCTGGCGAGCGAGTCGGCCAATACATTGGTCGCATCGAAGAAGCGACCGAGCTCCTGCGCCACGGTGGTCATCCGCCGCGATAGTCTCACTCGCTGACGTCCCGCACGCGCCGGCGGCGGTCTACACGATCGGGCATTCGACGCGTCCGACAGATGTCTTCGTCTCGCTACTGACGCCACAGGGCATCGCGACGCTGATCGACGTGCGTCGGTTTCCGGGCTCGCGCCGGCATCCGCAGTTCGGCAGCGATGCACTGGCCGCCTCGCTTCGCGCCGCCGACATCAATTACGCTCACTTCGTCGACCTCGGCGGCCGGCGTAATCCCGCTCCTGACTCCATCAACACCGCGTGGCGCCTGGATGCATTCCGCGGCTATGCCGACTACATGGAAACGCCGCAGTTTCATCGAGCCCTTACCGCGGCGCTTTCATTGCCATCGCCGCTCGTGTTCATGTGCGCTGAGGCTCTCTGGTGGCGGTGCCATCGGAGCCTGATCTCTGATTACCTCACCGCTGGCGGGATCCAGGTACGGCACATTGGCGATTCCGGTGTCACGATCCACACCGGTACAACGCCGGCGGTGATCACGCCCGGGTCGCTGTCGTACTCACCGCCCCAAGGGGATCTGTTTTAGGGCGTCAGGCAGGAAGGCGTGCTTGAACACGAACCCCGCGCGCTCCAGCGCATGGGGAAGAACGCGCTGCGAAGCGAGGAGCACGGCCTCCCCCATTTCACCATAGGCCAGCTTCAAGGCGAACCCGGGCACCGTTGCGACCGCGGGCCGGTGCAGCGCGTGCCCCAACTCGTGGGTAAAGTCGGCGTTGATCACCGGATTTGGCGCCACGACATTGACGGGCCCACTCACGAGATCGGACGTGATCGCAAAATCGATGGCCGCGACGACGTTGTCGAGCGTCACCCAACTCATCCACTGCCGGCCATTGCCGAGTCGCCCACCGGCGCCGAGCTTGAACGGCGGCAGCATTTTCTCGAGCGCCCCACCCGCCGCGCTCAACACGATGCCGAACCGCGTGAACACGGTCCGGATGCCGCGCTCGATGACGGGCGCGGCCGAAGACTCCCAGGCTTTCGCGACGTTGGCGAGGAACCCGGTGCCGGTCGCCGAGGTCTCGTCGAGAACCTCATCGCCGCGATCGCCATAGATGCCGATGGCCGACGCGTTGACGAGCACGCGTGGCGGTCGCGCCAAACCCGCGATCGTTTTGGCGAGCACCGTCGTCGCCTCCATACGGCTCGCCTTGATACGCCGCTTCCGCTCGGCCGTCCATCGCTCGGCGACTGGCTCACCGGCGAGGTTCACGACCGCCTGCACCCCGTCCAGCGCCGTGGGATCGAGCACGCTGCGCGCGGGATCCCATGTCACATCCCCGCGCGAGGCATCGGCGCCGCGTCGCATGAGGCGCACCACCCGATGTCCGGTCGCGCCCAAGTGTGCGACGAGCGCGCTGCCAATGAACCCCGTGGCGCCCGCGACCGCGATCTTCATCCGCTGCGTTTGCGCCGGAGCACCGCGTCGAGCGACCACGCGCCCGCGCCGATGGCCGACAGGTACAAGAAGATGAAGCAGAGCAGCGAGGGCGTCTCGCCGTGGTTCACGATGGGCAACAATCCGCGCGGCAGGTGAAAGAGATAGTACGCGACCGCCATCTCGCCGGAGCACAGGAAGGCAATGACGTGCGTGAACAAACCGAGGATAATGCACGCGGCGAACACCGTCTCCATCACCATGGCGATGTCCTGGAGCGGCCCCATCGGCTCGTGGTGCATGAATGAGATCACCTTCTGCACGCCGTGCTGCATGTACACGCCGGCCGCGAACACCCTCAGCAGCGTGTGAGTCAGGGTCTGCCACTTGGTTTCAGTCATGCGACAAGTATATATCCCATTTCAATGCCAACGCTCGTCGACAAGATCTGGGATGCGCACGTCGTTCGACCCGCGACGCCGGAGACACCGGCGATCCTGTACATCGACCTGCACCTCGTCCATGAGGTGACGTCGCCGCAGGCGTTCAGTGGCCTCCGCTCGCGTGGGCTGCGCGTCCGGCGGCCTGATCGGACGTTGGCGACCATGGACCATTCGACGCCAACGCTACCGGTGCATTCCGCTGATCCCATGGGGCTCAAACAGCTGGCCGAGCTCGAACGGAATTGCGCCGAGTTCGGCGTCCCGCTGTACGCCCTCGGCTCTGATCGCCAGGGGATCGTGCACGTGATCGGGCCGGAGCTCGGGCTGACGCAGCCGGGTATGACGATCGTCTGCGGCGACAGCCATACGAGTACGCACGGTGCTTTCGGTGCGCTGGCGTTCGGCATCGGCACGTCGGAGGTCGAGCACGTGCTCGCCGCCCAGTGCTTGTTGCAGTACAAGCCGAAGACCATGCAAGTCCGCGTCGACGGCCGACTTCAGCCTGGCGTCTCGGCCAAGGACATCATTCTCGCGATCATCGCTCAGAATGGCGTCGATGGCGGCACGGGGTACGTCTTCGAGTACACCGGCGACGCCATACGCTCGTTGTCGATGGAAGAGCGCATGACGGTCTGCAACATGTCGATCGAGGGCGGAGCGCGTGCTGGGCTCATCGCGCCGGACGGTACGACGTTCGAGTACGTGCTGGGGCGACCGTTCGCTCCGAAAGACCTACCAGCCGAGTGGCTCCGTCTATCGACTGACGACGGTGCGGTCTACGACCGGACCATAACTCTCGACGCTTCGCGTCTCGCGCCTATGATCACCTATGGCACCAATCCCGGCGCAGGCATGCCCATCGACGGTCGCATTCCAGAGCCCGCGTCCATCAGCGACCGCAAGGCGCTGAATTACATGGGCCTCACACCGGGAGAGAGGCTGCTCGGCAAGCGGGTCGATGTCGTATTTCTTGGAAGCTGCACGAATGCGAGAATCTCGGATCTGCGACTCGCGGCGAACGTCCTGCGTGGCCGTCGTGTGGCAGTACGGATGCTCGTCGTGCCGGGATCACGGGAGGTGAAGCGCCAGGCCGAGGCCGAAGGATTGGCTGATGTATTTCGTGAGGCGGGCGCCGAGTGGCGCGAGGCGGGCTGCTCGATGTGCATCGCGATGAACGGCGACTCATTGTCGCCCGGCCAGTATGCCGTGAGCACGAGCAACCGCAACTTCGAGGGCCGCCAGGGCCAGGGTGGTCGCACGTTCCTGGCCAGCCCACTGACGGCCGCCGCCACGGCGATCGCTGGCATGATCGCCGATCCCAGGGCGGTCGCATGAAGATTGTGTCCAAAGTATTCGTGATCCCGAACGAGAACATCGATACGGATCAGATCATCCCGGCGAGATTCCTCAAGGTCACCGACAAGAGTGGCTTGGGCTCCAATGTGTTCGCCGACTGGAACCCACGCCCGGACCCCGCCGGCGCGGCGATCCTCGTCGCCGGGCACAACTTCGGTTGCGGATCCTCTCGCGAGCACGCGCCGTGGGCGCTGCTCGGCGCCGGATTCCGCGCGGTCGTCAGCACGCAGATCGCGGATATTTTCAGAAACAACGCGCTGAAAAACGGATTGTTGCCGATCACGGTCGATCCGGCGATGCACGCGCACCTCGCCGCGGACCGTGGCGAGGTCACGATCGATCTCGCGCTGCAGCGAATCGCATCAAGCGAGGGGCGGGATGCGACGTTTGCGATCGATCCGTTCGCCAAGCATTGTTTGCTGCAGGGTGTCGATCAACTCGGTTTCGTACTGGCCGAGTCTCGGGCGATTGACCGATTCGAATCCACGCATCCGGCACGGATCGTGACAACGAGTTCAGCGTGAAAGCACACATCGCGGTATTGCCGGGCGACGGCATCGGCCCAGAGGTCATCGCGGAAGGCGTGCGCGTGCTCGGCGCCATCGCCGAGCGATTCGGGCACACGTTTGATTGCACGCAGGCGCTAGTCGGCGGCGCGGCGCTCGATGCCTGCGGTATCGCGCTGCCGGTCGACACGTTGGCCATCGCCAAGTCGTCGGACGCCATTCTGCTCGGTGCCGTCGGTGGGCCGAAGTGGGATAATCCCGATGCGGTCCAGCGACCAGAGATGGGACTGCTCGGGCTTCGGAAAGGGCTCGAGCTGTACGCGAATCTTCGACCGGTCACGGTGCAGCCCTCCCTCGTGGCCGCGTCGCCGATCCGTGCGGACCGACTCACCGGCGTCGACATTCTGGTCGTGCGTGAGCTCACCGGTGGGTTGTACTTCGGCCCACAGGGGCGGGACGGCGACCGGGCGTTCGACACGTGCGTCTATACGACGGCCGAGGTCGAGCGCGTCGTGCGGCTCGCCGCCCGCATCGCGCGCACGCGGCGCGGCAAGCTGACGTTGGTCGACAAGGCCAACGTGCTCATGACCTCCCGCCTGTGGCGCAACGTCGTCGCGCGGTTGGCTCGCGAGGAATTTCCCGACCTCACGGTCGAGCATGTACTCGTCGATGCGTGCGCAATGCACCTCATCCGGCGGCCCGCCGACTTTGACGTCATCGTCACCGACAACATGTTCGGGGACATTCTCACCGACGAGGCATCCGTGCTCGCCGGTTCGGTAGGCCTCCTGCCGTCCGCGTCACTCGGCGACACGCGCCGTGGACTCTACGAGCCGATCCACGGCTCGGCGCCCGACATCGCGGGCCAGGGCGTCGCGAATCCCGTCGGCACCATACTGAGTGTCGCCCTCTTGCTCCGCCACTCCCTCGGCCTCGAAGCCGAGGCCCGCGCCATCGAGACCGCCGTCTTGGCCACCATCGACTCCGGCTGCCTCACGCGCGATCTCGCCCCGTCAGGAATTCGGCCTGCGACGACGCACGACGTGGGATCCGCGGTCATTGCGAAGCTGACGATCAGCTGACGCACCGTTCGACATTGCGCGTTGCCGACGCCGACTCCTCGGCGTTAGGCTCGGCTTATACACGGGAGGCAACGTGCAAAAGAGATTAGTGACGGCGGAAGAGTATGCGGAAGGGTCCTGGGGCGACGAGACGACCCAAGAGGAGCTCGTGCGCGGGGTCGTGATGTGCGTGCGCGACCTTCCGCCCACACATGCACACGGCGCGACCAAGAGGCGCGTCTTTCTTCTTCTTCACGAATTCGTGAATGCCCACCGCCTCGGATACGTGTGGTCCGAGGACGGCTTCATCCTCGAACGGGGACCGGACACAGTTCGGATACCGGAACGTTTATTTCATACGAGATGAGCGCGTGGACCTGGACGTCCACCCGTACCCCATTGGGGCGCCGGATCTCGCGATCGAGATTCTGTCGCCGAGTAATCGTAGGAGGCAGGTCGCCGAGCGGGTCGCAGACTTGCTCAGGACGGGTTCCAGACTCGTGTGGTGCATCAACCCAAAGAAGCGCATAGTCACGATCTATCGCCCAGACGGTACAACCCAGGTACTGCTCGAGACCGACACGCTCTCGGGCGAAGACGTCGTGCCCGGCTTCGCGTGTCTCGTCTCGGAATTATTCGACAAGGTCGTGTACTACGGCTCTTGACACACGAACGCCTAAGTGTAGGTTCTCAAGAAGATGCCTCGCGCAACCCTCGTCCTTAGCCTCGTACTCGTACTCCTCATTACCGGGGGAGCATTCGTGCTTGGGAGGCCGACGGTCTAGGTTCAGCGACGGACGACACTGACACCGACACCCCTCCCCAAAAGGAGGGGTTTTTAATTATGCGATCAGATACGATCAAAAGTGGCTTCAATCGCGCACCACATCGCAGTCTGCTTCGGGCCACGGGCCAGATCCGTGACCGGGGTGACTTCGACAAGCCGTTCATCGCCGTCTGCAACAGCTACGTCGACATCATCCCGGGCCACGCGCACTTGCAGGAGCTCGGCCGCGCAGTCAAGGTGGCGGTGCGCGAAGCTGGCGGCGTGCCGTTCGAGTTCAATACGATCGGCGTCGACGATGGCATCGTGATGGGCCATGACGGCATGCGCTACTCGCTGCCGTCACGCGAGTTGATCGCGGACTGTGTCGAGACCATGGCCACCGCGCACTGCTTCGACGGCATGATCTGCATCCCCAACTGCGACAAGATCGTGCCGGGCATGCTGATGGGTGCGGCGCGCGTGAACATCCCGACGGTGTTCGTCTCGGGCGGCCCGATGGCAAAAGGCATCGACTCGTCGGGTCGCGCCATCGACTTGATCTCCGTGTTCGAAGGCGTCGGCGCCCACGCGGCCGGCACGATCGACGACGCGCGACTGGACGAGCTGGAACGGCTGGCATGTCCCACGTGCGGCAGCTGCTCCGGCATGTTCACGGCGAACTCGATGAACTGCTTATGCGAGGCACTCGGCGTCGCGCTGCCCGGCAACGGCTCGGTCCTCGCGACCGCGCCGGAGCGGCGTGACCTCGTCGTCGAAGCCGCGCGCACCGTTCTCAGACTCGTGCGCGACGATGTGCGCTTTCTCGACATCGTGACGGCAGCGGCGATCGATAACGCCATGGCGCTGGACATGGCCATGGGCGGGTCGACCAACACGGTGTTGCACGTGCTGGCGCTCGCGCGCGAGGCCGGGCTCGACTATCCGGTGAGTCGATTCAACGACGTTGCCGAGCGCGTGCCGCATCTCGCCAAGATCTCGCCCGCGTGGGATGGCCCGCGGCAATGGCACATGCAGGACGTGCATGCGGCCGGCGGCGTCTCGGCCATCCTGCGTCAGCTCATCGACGTGCCCGGCGCGCTGTCGCCGAATGCGCTCACGGTCACCGGTCGGACGCTCGGCGAGACGGTCGCACTCGCCGAGACCTTCAATCCAGATTGTATTCGACCCGCCTCGCGTCCGCACTCGAAGCGCGGGGCGCTCGCGGTGCTGTTCGGCTCTCTGGCGCCCGAAGGGGCCGTCATCAAGGTCGGCGCGGTCGAGCAGCACGAGATGACATTCCGCGGGCCGGCGCGCGTGTTCGATAGCGAGGAAGATGCGACGAACGCCGCGTGCAACGGCTCCATTCAGCCGGGCGATGTCGTGGTCGTGCGTTTCGAAGGGCCCAAAGGCGGACCGGGCATGCGCGAGATGCTCTCGCTCACCAGCCTGCTCAAAGGCATGCCGCTTGGCGCATCGGTCGCGCTGGTGACCGATGGCCGATTCTCCGGCGGCACGCGGGGACTCTGCATCGGGCACGTGTCGCCGGAAGCCGAAGAGGGCGGCCCGATTGGGTTGCTCCAAGACGGCGATACGATCACGATCGATCTCGCCGCGCGGTCCATCGAGGTCACGGCGGATCTGAGCGGGCGCACGGTCCAGCGGCGACCGCGGCGACTGAAGGGTTGGCTGGCGCGATACGCGAAGCTGGTGACCAACGCCAGCAACGGCGCGGTGCTCGGCGATGTCTGAGATGCGCACCGGAGCACAGATCATGTGCGAGGCCCTTCTGCGCGAGGGCGTCTCGGTCATGTTCGGCGTGCCCGGCGGCGCGATCATGCCGTTCTACTACGCGATGTACGAGTATCGCGACCGGCTGCATCACGTGCTGTGCCGGCACGAGCAAGGCGCTGGCCACGCGGCAGAGGGCTACGCGCGCTCGACGGGTCGCGCGGGCGTGTGCGTCGCGACCAGTGGGCCCGGGGCGACGAATCTCGTGACGCCGATCGCCGATGCCTGGATGGACTCGACGCCGCTCGTCGCGATCACCGGTCAGGTGTCGAGCACGGTACTCGGCAAGGATGCGTTTCAAGAGACCGACATCACCGGGATCACCGTGCCGATCACGAAGCACAATTATCTCGTCAAGCGGGCCGAAGATCTGCCAGTCGTGTTTCGCGAAGCGTTCTATCTGGCGACCACTGGCAGGCCCGGGCCCGTGTTGATCGATGTGACCAAAGACGCACAACAGGCGAAAGTGATCCCCGATTGGACCGCGCCGATTCGGCTCCCCGGGTACACGCCGACCTATGACGGGTGTGCGCACCAGGTGTGCGCCGCCGTCGAGTTACTCGTGGCCGCGGAGCGGCCCCTGATCATGGCCGGTAACGGTGTGATTCAGAGCGGCGCCAGCGCCGAATTGTTGGAGCTGGCCGAACGCACGGGCATCCCGGTGATCACCACGCTCCACGGACTCGGCGCGTTCCCTCAGGATCACCCGCTGAGCATCGGCATGCCGGGCATGCACGGCTGGGTGCACGTCAACCGCGCGATCCAGGAGTGCGATGTCCTCCTCAACATCGGCGGCCGATTCGACGACCGCGTAACGGGCAACGCGTCCTCGTTCGCCCCCCATGCGAAAATCATTCATATCGACATCGATCCATCGGAGATCGGCAAGAACGTCCGCGTGGCGGTCCCGATCGTGGGCGACGCCCAGCGCGTGCTGCGTATGATGTTAGGCCTCATGCCGTGCCGCTGGTCGGCGACTTGGCTCGGCCACATCCGCGACGTGCAGGCCAAGTATCAGCGGCGGCACAAGGAGTTGAACCGGCCGCACACCGAGGCGCTGATGCCGCACGAGGTGTATGCGGCGCTCAATGATGCGCTCAAAGTCCGAGGGCCGAGTCGGGTCGTCACCGATGTGGGCCAGCATCGAGATGTGGGCGGCGCAGCTCATCGAGTGGTACAGGCCCCGGAGTCACATCACCTCGGGTGGCGCTGGCACGATGGGATTTGCGGTGCCAGCGGCGCTCGGCGTTGCCATGGCCCATCCGGACGAGACCGTGTGGGTGATCGTCGGCGACGGCGGATTCCAGATGACGAATCAGGAGCTCGCGACGATCGTCCAGGAAGGCTGCCGCAACATCAAGATCGCCGTGATCAACAATGGCTATCTCGGCATGGTGCGCCAGTGGCAGGAGTTGTTCGAAGGTCGCCGCTACAGCGGCACGTTGCTCAGCGGCCCTGACTTCGCCGAGCTGGCGGCCGCGTACGGCTTGCTCGGTCTCCGAGTCGAGCGGCCAGAGGACGTCGCGGCGGCCATCGACCGCGCGTGGGACCACGACGCGTGCGCGGTCATCGACTTTCGCGTCGAGCGCGAGGTGAATGTGTTTCCCATCGTGCCGGCCGGGAAGAGTCTCGATGAGATGTTGGTGGAGCTCGACGCAGTCGAGATCAGGTCAACCGACCAGTCGAGCGAAGCGCAGCGGAGCATCGACGCGCGGCGGAGCCGCGTGTGATGCATACCGTCGTAGCACTGGTGCAGGATCATCCAGGCGTGTTGCACCGGGTGGTGAGCCTGATTCGGCGGCGGGGCTACAACATCGAGAGCCTGACCGTGGGCCGGTGCGAGTTACCGGGAGTGAGTCGCATGACGCTCGTCGTCGACGCGGACGTCGAGCAGGTCACGAAGCAGTTGAACCGTTTAGTCGAGGTGCTCAAGGTGCAAGACGTGACACACGATCGCACGGTCGAGCGCGAGACCGTGCTGGTGAAGGTGCACGCGCCGGCGCAGAGTCGCGCGGGACTCATCTCGTTGACCACGAGCCACGGCGCCAGAACGGTCGACGTGGGTATCGCGACCCTGGTCTTCGAGCTGACCGAGTCGCCGAAGAAGGTCGATGCGTTTCTCGACCTTCTCACGCCTATCGGCATCACCGAGATGATCCGGAGCGGGCGGATAGCGATGGCGCAGGCCGACGGGTCAGGGGACTGAGGTCATGGCCAAACTCTATTACGACACCCAGGCCGATATCGGCCGCTGGGCCAGCCGCCCGATCGCGGTCATCGGGTTCGGTAGCCAGGGCCATGCGCACGCGCTCAACCTGCGTGACAGTGGCCTCGACGTTCGCGTCGGCCTGTCCCCCAACTCCCCGAGCCGTCAAAAGGCCGCGGCTCACGGTCTTCGTGTCCTCGACGTTTCGGAGGCGGTGCGCGAAGCGCACGCCATCATGATCCTCACACCCGATCACAGCCAGCGCGAGCTATACGAGACCGCGATTCGCCCCGCGCTGGCGCCGGGCAAGACGTTGATGTTCGCGCATGGATTCAACATCCGGTATGCCCAGATCGTCCCGCCCGCGGGCGTTGACGTCAGCATGGTCGCACCGAAAGCGCCGGGCCACCGGGTGCGCGAGGTTTTTGTGGCTGGCGGCGGAGTGCCAGCACTCGTGGCGGTCGAGCAGGACGCGTCGGGACACGCGCTCGCCGACGCGCTTGGTTATGCCAAGGGCATCGGGTGTACGAGGGCCGGAGTCTTAGAGACCACGTTCACCGAAGAGACCGAGACCGATCTCTTCGGCGAACAAGCCGTGCTCTGCGGCGGCGTCTCGGCCCTCGTCAAGGCCGGATTCGAGACTCTCGTCGAAGCCGGCTACCAACCGGAGGTCGCCTACTTCGAATGCCTCCACGAGCTCAAGCTGATCGTGGACCTCATGTATCAGGGTGGGCTCAACTACATGCGATACTCGGTGTCGGATACGGCCGAGTATGGCGACTACACGGCGGGGCCGCGGATCATCGGGGATGAGACACGAGCGGTGATGCGATCATTGCTCGCCGACATCCAGAGTGGCGCGTTCGCCGAGGAGTGGATCGCCGAGAATCGCACGGGGCGCGCCTGCTTCAACCTGTGGCGCGCGAAGGACGTCGCGCATCCCATCGAGCGCGTGGGCAAGACGCTGCGTCGCATGATGCCGTTCGTCTCGCCGAAAGAGATCGTCCCCGGGTCATGACGCGCGTTTTGATTTTTGATACGACGCTGCGCGACGGCGAGCAGGCGCCGGGGTGCACGATGACGCGCGACGAGAAGCTCGAACGTCGCGCACCAGCTGGCGCGGCTCGGCGTCGATATCATCGAGGCCGGGTTTCCGGCGGCATCACAGGGCGACTTCGACGCGGTCCACGCCATCGCGACCAACGTCACCGGCCCGGTGATCTGCGGCCTGGCCCGCGCGAACGAAGCGGACATCGATCGCTGTGCCGCCTCTCTCGCACCGGCGCCGCGTCGCCGCATTCACACATTTCTGGCCACGTCTGACATCCACCTGACGTACAAGCTGCGCATGACGCGGAGCCAGGTGGTCGAGACGGTAGCCAAAATGGTGAGACACGCGTCCGAGCGATGCGAGGACGTCGAGTTCTCTCCGGAAGACGCCGGCCGGTCAGACCCGGCGTTCTTGTACGAATGTCCTCGCTGCCGCCGTCGAACATGGCGCGACGACGCTGAATATCCCAGACACCGTCGGATACGTCACGCCGGACGAGTATGGCGCACTGATTCGGGGCATTCGAGAGAAAGTGCCGGACGATGTCGTGATCTCGACGCATTGTCACGACGACTTGGGACTAGCCGTAGCGAACTCGCTTGCTGGAGTCAGGGCTGGAGCCACGCAGATCGAGTGCACGATCAATGGCCTTGGAGAGCGCGCGGGGAACGCGTCGCTCGAAGAATGCGTGATGGCGCTCCACACGCGCGGCGCCTACTTCGGTCTCACGACTGGAATCGTGACACGCGAGTTGGCGAGCACCTCGCGCCTCGTTTCGCATTGTACCGGGGTCCGAGTACCGCCGAACAAGGCGATCGTCGGCGCGAACGCCTTCGCCCACGAGGCGGGCATTCACCAAGACGGAGTGCTCAAGAACCCGCTGACGTACGAGATCATGAGCGCCGAGACCGTAGGGATGGAGGCCAAGCCTCTGGTGCTGGGGAAGCACTCGGGTCGCCACGCGTTTCGGAAGCACCTCGAGGACCTCGGCATCCGTCTCTCCGACGGCGACCTCGTGGGCGCGTTCTCCCGGTTCAAGGACACCGCCGACCAGAAGACTCCCGAGATGTACGCGCTCGTTCACGTGCAAGTGTCCTGTGGCACCGGATCCATCCCAACCGCAACGGTGCGGCTGCGTCGAGCCGAAGACGATGCCTTGCTGACCGAGTCGGCGCAGGGCGCCGGTCCCGTGGATGCCTTGTGTCAGGCGATCAACAAGATCGTCGGCGATGTCGGCATCCTCACGGAGTTTGCGGTCGACGCCGTGACCGAAGGAATCAACGCCGTCGGCGCCGTGACGATGGACGTGGAGGGCCATGTCGGTTACGGCGTGGATACGGATATCATCGTGGCTTCGGCGAGAGCCTACGTGGCGGCCGTGAACAAGCGCTGCAGTTATCTTTCCGGGCGTGATCGATGTCTCCGGCCTGACCCGGTTGTACGGTGAGCTCGTCGCCGTCGACCAATTGTCCTTCCGAGTCGGCCCGGGCGAGATCATGGGCCTGGTTGGTCCAAACGGCGCCGGCAAGACCACCACGCTGCGCAGCGTCGCCGGCATCATCCGTCCCACGGCTGGCACGATCACGATTGCCGGCGCGGATCTGGCGAAGGATCCTCTCACCGCGAAACGCGCGCTCGCGTTCATTCCCGACGAGCCCGAGCTCTTCGAGTACCTGACGGTCGAGGAGCATCTCCGGTTCGTCTCGCGGATCTACTCGGTCGCGCACGTCGACGAGCGGGTCACGCCGCTACTCGATGAGTTGGAGCTCACGGACAAGCGCGGATCGCTGCCGGCCGAGCTCTCGCGCGGGATGCGCCAGAAGCTCGCCATTGCCTGTGGTTTGATCCACGATCCCGCCGTGTTGATTCTCGACGAGCCGCTCACCGGGCTCGATCCCGCGGGCATCAAGCGGATGAAGGAGACGATCGTCGAGCGTGCGGCGGCCGGCGCTGCGGTCGTTTTGAGCTCTCACCTGCTGCACCTGGTCGAGGAGCTCTGCACGCAAATCCTGGTGCTGCGCCGCGGCCGGATGGTCGCCTACGGCACGGTCACCGACATCGTCGCCGCGCGACCGGATCTGGCGGGGCTGGGACTCGAGGATCTCTTCCTCGCGCTGACCGCGTGAGACTCGACGCCCTCGCGTATTTGCTCGGCCGGTCGGCCCGAAACCGGTTCCGGGCGTCGCTGGCGCGTCTCCGCAAACCGGTGTACGCGGCCGCACTCGTCGTCGGTCTCTTGTACCTCGCGCTGATTTTGTATCGACCCGAGGGCGATGCCGCACCGTCGCCGACCGCGTACTTGCCGATCCAGCGCGGGTTCGGGCTCCTGAGCGCCTTCCTGCTCGCGGTGCTCGCCGCGAAGTGGTGGATCTTCGGTGCGTCGACGATACCGCTGGCGTTCACGCCGGCCGAGATCCAGCTGCTGTTCCCGGCGCCGCTCCGCCGGCGGGATCTCATTCTCTATCGGTTGCTCCGCGTGCAGATCTCGATGCTGGTGAGCGCCGCGTTCATTGCGTTGTTGCTGTGGCGGAGCCGGGGCGCCGGGTATCCGCTCGCCTTGCCGCTCCGGATGATCGGGCTCTGGATCCTGTTCGCGACTTCGTTCATGCACCAGATGGGCGTGACGCTGGTCCGGACCGCCGCGGCGCAGCGGGGCCGCGGGCTCGCGCGCAACCTCCCGGCGCTCGTCGTCGTGTGCACGGCCATCGGCCTGCTCGCGTACTCGTTGGCCCCCGCGCTCCTGTCGATCCATTCTATTGGAGACGTGCCGGCGGCAATCGGGCGAATCGGCGACGCGATGCACGAGCCGATCCCGAGCGCGATCCTGGCGCCGTTTCGCTGGGTCATCGCGCCGGCGTACGCCGAGTCGAACCACGCCTGGCTCGTGGCAATCGGGCCGGCGCTGCTGCTGCTCGTCTTTCATTACATATGGGTGCTGCGCGCCGACGCCGTGTTCGAGGATGCCGCGGTCGATGCGTCGGCACGCCGGGCCGCGCGGCTCCGGGCTCGTGCCACCACGGCGCGTCCAGCCTCGACCAACACCCGCACGCTGGTCCGGCTGTCCGCTCACGGACCGGCGTGGTCGGCGATCGTGTGGAAGAACGTGACCGCCGCCGCGCGTGGGCTCAAGCTGACCGGGGCGATCCGGTTCACGTTCGTGCTCGTGGTCACGTTCTCGGTGTGGCGTGCGGTCGGGTTCCAGGCAACGAGAGAAGCCAGCCTGGTGGTGTTCGTCGGACTGGCCGCCCTCGTGGCGGTGGCTTACCTGGCGCTCGCCGGGCCCCTCACGATCCGGAACGACCTGCGCGCCGACCTCGCGCATCTGCCGATGCTGCGCACGTATCCGCTCCACGGCCGCACGGTCGTGTTCGCCGAGGTCTTGTCGTCGACACTGACACTGACCGCGATGCAGGTTGCGCTGCTGGCTGTCGCGTTTGGGACCCTGACTGAGCGGCCGATCGGTGAGCGCTTCGGCGTGCTGCTCGCCGCCATCGTGATTCTGCCCGTCGTGAACCTCATGAGCCTCACGATCCAGAACGCGATTGCGTTGCTCGTGCCGGCGTGGGTCCGCATCGGTGGGCCGCTCGACTCCGGCCAGATCGCGTTCGAAGCGCTCGGCCAGCGCGCACTCGGCGCCATCGCGGCGTTGTTGGCGCTGGCGATCGCCCTCGCGCCCGCGACGGGCGCCGCGGTCCTCGTATCAATCCTCGCGGGTGGCAGCCCCGCAGCGGTAACGCTCGGAGTCGTGATCGGCTTAGCGATAGCGGCCTTCGAGATCGCGCTCGCGATGCGCTGGCTGGGGGGCGTGTTCGAGCGGACAGACCCGATCTCAATGCGGGACTAGAAGCTCCACGACAACGAGATTCGTGACGGCGACCGGGCCGAAGTAGCGGCTGTCGAAGCTGCGGCGGTTGTCCGTCGCGAGCAGAAATAGCTCGCCTGGCCGTACGACTATCCACCCATCGGGCCGCGGCAATTTCCTCCCGCGCGAATCTGTGGCGAGCTGCCGGCTCCCCGGAATCAGAAACCCGTTGATGCGAACGCCCTCGGCGTCTATCTCGACGGTGTCGCCCGCGACAGCGGCGACCCGTTTGCCCAATCGTTCCACGTGCCCAGGACATGGCCCGTAGCCTAGGTACCCGCGCTCACGAGCCAAGCGCCCGATCGCCAATGGCAGGCAGACGACGACGATAGCGCCGCGCGTCACCGGAGCGTCAATCGGCCGATAGACACCGAGCGGCAGACTCGGGCTGAGGTTAATCCAGAGCGAGAGGATTCGACTCAGCCAGTCCACGAAACGCTCGATCGCGAAGATAGCTCACACGCCGCGCCGCGATCGGCGCGTGCCCGCGCAGGAACAGCATCTGGAGATCGGGCGCCAGTCGCCGAATCTCGTCGGCCGTGATGAGCCGCCGCCCGCGCGTCTCCACCGTCGTCTCGCCGGCGAGTCGCGAGAGATGCTCGGCCGTCTCGTAGTCGTTGATGCCAAACGCCTGCAGTACCTCGGCGTTGGCGAGAAACGTCGACCAGTTCTCGCCATAGATCGCTCTCAACTGCGCGAGATCCTGGATGAGCAGCCAGAACCCGACACCGTACCCGCCGACGAGCGAGATGCCCTGCTCGACCGGCCGCATGCGGCCCAAGTGCGCGAACTCGTCGAGCAGGAACAGGATGCGTTGCGCGCGACGCTGGCGCGTGATGAGATTCAGCATCGAGCCGATCATGAGACGAAGCCACCGCCGGTAGCCATCAATGCGCTCGGGCGGCAGGATCAGATACGTCGTCGTTTCCGCGCCCCCGCCGGGTCGCCGCGTCTCGCCGAGCGCCTGGATCATCGCCGGGCTGTCGAGAAAATGCGTATGGCTCTGGGCTGTCGAGATGACGGCCGAGCGTTCGCGGGGACCCTTTTGGCTGATCTGGGCCGCTGAGCGCCGCACGATCGCGTTCTTGCTCGCCGCCATCTCCGCGAGTAGCGCCCGGAATTCGCGTGCCGATAGCGTGAGATATCCTCGCACGGTCACGAGCGAAGTCTTCGCGTGCAGAATCAAGCCGACGAGCAGCGCGCGCGCTTCTTCTTCCCAGAACGGCTCGTTGCGGCCGTCAGGGACAACGAGCATATCGGCGACGAGCCGGGCATCGTCGACACCCCTGACGTGATCGAGCGGATTGTACGACGCGCGATCGTCATCCGAGGCGATCACGCCGAACGGGTCATACGCCAGCACGCGGTGTCCGAGCGCACGGCGCCGCGCGGCGGTGACCGCATAGTTCTCGCCCTTGGGGTCCGTGACGACGATCGATCCCGGATAGAGCAGCAGGTTCGGGATCACCGCCCCCACGCCTTTCCCGGATCGCGTGGGCGCGACGGTCACGATATGTCCGTAACCGGCATATCGCAGAAACCGCCAGCGGGTGCGGCCGATGATGAGCCCCTCGCGCCGGCGCAACGATCGCCCATCGTCCCACGTTGCACTCCCGCAGGCGTCGCTCGACCGTCGTCCGCCGCGGGTGAGTGTCGCGAGCAGAGCGAGCAGCGCGATTGTCGCACCAAAGGCGAACACAACGAGTGATAGCGATCCCATACTTATAGAGACAGGCATAGCCCGTGCGATGATCAACGCCGGCTATGCTCACGCTGCTGATTGTCTCGACGGACTCGCCGACGGCGACCCTGCTCGGAGCATTTGCAGAGGTCGAGGGGTATGACGTGGAGATTCACGACGACGTGCGTGAGACGCCGGAAGACGCCATTCGACGAGCCCGCCCACACATCATCCTGATCGACATCGACCACCCGGACGGCTTCGCACCCGAGTTTCTCGACGGGCTCCAGCGTGAGGGGATTTCCGCGGTCGCGTTCAGTCCTGGCCGACTGACGTCGGAAGTGTTCGAGCGCGCTCAACCGTACGGACTGCCTATGATTACGCTGCCGATCGACCCAGGGGCATTCGCTGCCGTCCTGCGGCGGGCGCGCGGCTGAACTGCTTGGTACGCGTTACGTTATGCGACCTCGGCCAGTCCCGGATCAGGGGGATTTCTTTGCGAATTGCGCTCTGCGCGTTGCTCGCGATCCAGCTCCAGGCCCAGGTCGCGCCCGTGCCCGACTCGGGCCTCGCGACCGGCCTGGCGCTGTTCGACGCGGGTAATCGCACAGCGGCGGCAGCGCTCCTCGAGCCCTACGCAAAGACGAACGCGGTCGCCGCGTTCGAGCTCGGACTGACGGCGCTCGACGGTGGCCGTTACGGTCCGGCGGTCGACTGGTTCGAGCGCGCCGTCGGGCTCGATCACGACAACCCAATGTACTGGGACAAACTCGGCCAAGCCTACGCCGGGCACGCGCTGGAGTCCGATTTCTTCCTGAAGTACAAGCTCGCGCACCGGTGCAAGGCCGCGTTCGAGAAAGCCATCACGATCGACTCGACGAACCTCGACGCGCGCACGGACTTGATCGAGTACTACGCGCAGGCGCCCGGCATCGTCGGCGGCAACAAAGATCGCGCCCGCGAGATGTCGGTCGAGCTCGGCCAGTGGGCGCCGTACTACGGACTCCAGTCGATGCTGATCACGTGTCGCGTGTCGCGCGACTCGACCTGCGTGCGCGTCACGACGGACTCACTCATGACGGCATTCCCCGATTCCAGCCTGGGATACGTCGCCCGGGCGGACTGGCTCGCCAATGGCGAACAGTACGACTCGGCGTTCGCTTTGCTCGACCGGCGGCTGGCGCTGCATCCCGACGACTGGCAGACGCTCTATGAGCTCGGCCGCGTCGGCGCGAGCTCCGGCCTGAGGCTCGACGACGCGACGACCGCGCTCGAGCGCTTCATCGCCTCGCCCTTCGGCGCGAATCCATCGAAGCGCGTGCAACTGTCTCGCGCGCACTCCCGACTCGCCCAGGTGTTCGCGCGGGTGAACTTGCCGGATTCGGCGCGGGCCGAGTATGAATTGGCGGTGACGATCGATCCGAAGGACGGCGACGCCAAGAAAGCGCTGCGGTCGTTCCACTGAACGCCCTGCTCCTCGTTTCCGCCGCGTTTCTGGCGGGAGCCATCAATGCCGTCGCCGGCGGCGGCACATTTCTCACGTTCCCGGCGCTCATCGTCGCGGGCATCTCGCCAATAGCGGCCAACGCGACGAGCACCGCGGCCGTCTGCCCGGGCGCTTTGGCCAGCGCACTCGCCTACCGTCGCGACGTCGCGGGACTCGGCCGCGGGTTCCTGATTGCGCTCGTCGCGATCAGCTTGGTCGGCGGGCTCGTTGGCGCGCTGTTGCTCCTGTGGACGCCCGAGACCACATTCTCGCGCCTCATTCCGTGGCTCCTGCTTGGTGCGACGCTGCTATTTGCCGGCGGGCGCCACGTCGCGCAAGCCGTTCGCTCGCGTGTGCACGTGAGCTCGAATGCCATTCTCATCGGGCAATTTTTCATCGCGATCTATGGCGGCTACTTCGGTGGCGGCATCGGCATCCTGATGCTCGGCATGATGACCGTGGCCGGCTTCACCGACGTGCACCAGATGAATGGCATCAAGGCATTGCTCTCCGGCTGCTTGAACGCCGTCGCCGTCGTCACGTTTGCCATTGCGCACAAGATCGTGTGGCCGCCGGCACTTCTCATGGCCGTGGCCGCCATTGCCGGCGGCTACGCGGGCGGGGCGATTGCGCGGCGAGTCGATCCAGCGCGCATTCGCGCCCTCGTCATCGTTATTGGGGTCGCGATGACGGCGTACTTTTTTGTGAAGTGAGAAAGGCCTGGAACGCCGCGCGCGCCTCGTCCGAATGCAGCGCTTCTCGAAACAACTCGGCCTCGCGCCGAATCGCGGCCAGCACGTCGGCGCGATCGTGTCTCAGCAAGCGCTTCGTATAGCGCATGGCTTGGCGAGGTTTGGCGTCGAGCCGCTGGGCGATGGCTCGGGCGTGACCGAGTAAGGCTTCGTCCGGCACGATCTCGTTCGCGATGCCAACGGCGACCGCGATCTCGGCGTTGAACGGCTCGCCGAGCATGAGCCACTGTGCGGCTCGTCTCATGCCAACGAGGCTCGGCAAGAGCAACGTGCTGGCGGCTTCAGGCACGAGTCCGAGGTCGATGAAGGGCATTTGAAATCGCGCCGACGGCGACACAAAGACAAAGTCGCAGTGCAGCAGCATGGTCGTGCCGATGCCGATGGCCGGACCGCGGACGGCGGCGACTAGTGGCTTATCGAATTCCGCCAACGCAAAGAGAAAGCGAAAGACCGGCGCGTCCTCGCCCCCAGGCGGGTGTTCCAGGAAATCGCGGAGGTCATTCCCGGCGGTAAACGTCGATCCCGCGCCGGTGATGAGCACCGCGCCGACCGCATCATCCTGGCGGGCGGCGTTGAGGTCGGCCGCGAGCGATGTATACATCGCGGCCGTGATCGCGTTCTTTTTGTCAGGCCGATCGATGACCAGCGTGCGAATCATGCGGGGCGTCTTCGTCGGTCATGGTGACGGTGCGTTCCAAGCGCGCGGCCATGCGCAGGAGAAAATCGTGCGGCTCGAGCTGCACGGCGAGTGACGACGGCAGGAACCCCGAGACGATGTGCACTTCGTTGGCGAACCCGCGTTCGGTCGCGTAGCCGAGTTTGCTGGCGACGTTGCGCACGGAGGCGCGCGCGGTTCGCAGGTAGTGATACGCCCGCACCACGCGTGCGACGCGCACGATCATCCAACCGGGCGCGAGCCCCGCGCGTTCGAGCGCGCGGTCGAACGTGCGGCGTGACATCACGGCGGTGCGCGCCAGCTCGTCGACGCTGGCGATCGTGTGCGGCGCGCGCAGCAACTCTTCGATCGCGTGCGCGAGCGACGGCGGCACCTTGCGGAGCAGCTCGTCGATCATCGGCAAGAGCAACTCGGTCAAGGTGTCCGCTGGCAGCGCATCCAGCAAAGTCCGTATCGCTTCTGGACTGTCGTCGAATCCGCGGAGCATTAAGTGCCGATAGCCGTGCGCGGCGAGGACGCCATGCGCGCGCACCGCGTCAGGCGACACCGTCGTGTACGCGATCACGTGGACCGACGAATGACGCGCGAGCACGGCGACGAGCGCCGGCAGCGCGTCGAGCCCGACGAGTTGCGGATCGATGATGGCGACATTGATCGGATAGAACCTGAGTGCGCCCTCGAGCTCCGACAGCCCCATGACGTTGTGCACGGCGTGCACACCGCGGACGACGGCACGGAAGGGGCGCAGGAGTTGGTCAGGCAAATAGGCAGCTATGTCCATGTGACAGAACGATCGAGCGAACTCGGCAGGAATCGTGCAGTTGACTCACGTAGCGTGGCTGGCTCACGACTGAGATTGGCCTGATGACGACATGGGCGCCCCCCAGCCCTAACCCAACTATTCAGTTGACGGGATCGAAACCCTCCACGTTACCGAGGAACGCATGGCCAAACGTTTCGGGCTGATTGCGGCAGTCGCGCTGATATCAGGCGTACTCGCGGCGTGCAGCAACCCGACGGCTCCGGCCGCAGCGCCAAGCACGAATCACATCAACGTGCCGCAGCAGTCCGCCGGCGTGTTGATCGGCGGCGATACCTGACTCAATCGCTAGTCGGCCTCCCCGGCGGTCGCCATCTCGCGTAATTCGCGGACAAAGCTCGTGACACGTTCGATGGCCGACGTCGGCGGTTGAGTGAGGTGTCGCGCATCGCGCGTCGGCAACACTGGCGCCGCGCTGAGCTGTTCCGCCATGATCAAAATCTGGTTGAACCGATGCTGCTCGGCGAGATGAATCGCTCGCGCGAGCGCATTGCGTGCATCGGCGGCGCGGCCGAACCGTCGATAGCCATCGCCGAGTTGCAGGTAGTACCTGGCCGCGATATGCGGCGGCAGCGCCTTCGCCGCGGCAAGCTCGCGCGCCAGGCGATTGAACAACGTCTCCTGCCCGTCGCCGGCGGCCAGCTCCAGCAGATTGACGGTTGCCGACCATCGCTGCATCTGCGTCGATCCCGCCGCGCGCAACACGAGCAGTGCGTCACGCCCCGCATCGCGGTGCCCGAGCTCGACCAGCACCTGAGCGATGTCGTGCAGCGCGTTGTCGCGCAGCCGGTCCTCGGTGTAGACGCGCATGGCCTCGTGCAGGTGCGTCAGCGCGCACTCGAACTGCTCACGCTCGTATGCGACATAGGCCCGCTCGTGGAGCGCTCGCGCGAGCGTCTCAAAGTACGACGGGTGCTGATTCGACATCGCACGGGCGTCGTCAATGACGTCGTCGAGCAGGGTCTCCGCGGCCGGCAGGTCGCCACGCAGCCGGATGACGGACGCCGCACCCGTGCGGGCCAACAGCGAGTTGTACGCGTCGCCCACGGCGTTCGCGGCCCCGACCGCCATTTCGTACGCGTCTGCCGCGTCCGCGAGACGGCCGAGGTGGCGACGACAGCGCCCCAGTCGAACGCACGCGTTCGGGACGAGCTCGAACTCGTCGGCGGTGCGTGCATGCGCGAGGAACGTCCAGTAAACGTCGTCGGCGAGCTTCCACAGCTGGGTGTCGTCGCCGTCCAGCAACCGCGCATAGGCGAGAACGCTGGTCAAGACAACCGGCGACCGCCGCGCCCACCAGCGCGTGACGGCGAGCACGATGCCCGTGAGGATGTTCGGGATGGGCCCCGCCTCGCACGCGATGACCGCGCGCTGCACGGCCTCGATCTCTTCCAGCGTCGGCGTCGGCACGGCGGGCGCTCGACTGTTCGCCCAGCGGTCGACCAACCGCATGGTGACCAGTCCGGCCATCGTGACCCGCCAGGCTGGTTCCTGCTCAATGGCCGCGCCCTCGAGGCCGCGCGCCTGGCCCGCCTCGGCCAAATCCCTGAGAACCGCAAAGAACCCCTCGTGCGCGGTCGCGCGTCGCGCGCCGGCCGACACTCCGGCCAGGCCGGTCATCATGTCGAGTGGCATCGTAAGACCCAACATTGATCCGCCGCCCCCCAGGGGCAAGTGGCGAGATCACCCCTTGCGCGTAGCGTCCGGGCCCCGCTCGCTACGGCCGCTGGCCAACCGTTATGGGCGCGTCCAGGGCATCGAGATGTTCCCGCCGCAGAATCGCCCGTCCGTCGGCCGAAAGCAGAAACCGCACAAACGCATTCGCCGGACCCGGGTGTGGCGCATGTGCCGGAATCGAAAGCCCATACACGATCGGCTCACCGCGAACCAACACGGTATCCACACGCACGCTCGCCTGTGCATAGAACGCCGAATCTTTTGCGTCACTCAAGTCGATCTCGCGCGGCAACGCGACGTACGACAGCCCGGCGGCCTCGGCGACCGATTCGTACTCCCATGCATAGTCCAGGTCGCCGGTCTGCACGAGCGCGGTCAGATCGGCCGATTTGGGACGCATATTGCGCGGCGGTGCCGCAGCCAGCAGCCGGTCAGCGAGCCCGGGGCGCTTGTAGTACTTCTCGGCCAGCTGCCACACGAGCAGCGCCCGATATCCCGCCGGGTCGAGCTTGGGATCGCTCCGCCCGACTTCGGCGCCAGGCTTGGTGAGCACGTCGAACCAGTTGGCCGCGGTGACCTGCTTCCCCTTCGAATATGTGATCACCATGCGATTCCGCGCGAACTGCACGTACCAGGTCACGTGCGTCGGCATGAGATAGCGCGGAAAGACCTCGTAGTCCGCAAGCGCAATGACATCGGGAATGCGCCCGAGCTCCGTCAGCTTGCGGGCGGTCTCGAGGCTCCCCGCGTTCTCTTGCTGCACGACCGTGTGCGTACGAACAGCAAAAGAGTCCAGCGCGACCTTGATCGGCAGCGCCAGGCTCCCCGCGTCAAAGACAGTCAGCGTGTCCGCTTGCGCGGAAAAAACAATGCTACTTGTGAGAAAAAAGTGGCAGAAACTGACCATAGCCCTCGGCCTCGAGGCGATCGACAGGAATGAATCGGAGCGACGCCGAGTTCATGCAGTACCGTTGCCCGGTCGGCGCCGGGCCATCGTCAAACACATGCCCGAGGTGCGAATCGGCGTTGGCGGAGCGCACTTCGGTGCGGCTCATTAACAAATGCCGGTCTTCTTTCGTCCGTACGTTGGCTGGAACGAGGGGCTTCGTGAAACTCGGCCACCCCGTACCCGACTCGAACTTGTCCAGTGAACTGAAAAGCGGTTCGCCGGAAACCACGTCGACGTATATGCCCGCGTCGTGGTTATCCCAATACTCGTTGCGGAACGGCGGCTCCGTTCCCTCGTGTTGCGTGACTTTGTACTGCAGTGGCGTGAGCCGCTCTTTCAGCTCGGCGTCAGTCGGCTTCGTAGACATACGTGAATATGATACGCAGTTGGGGGGTCCGGGGGGCGTCGTTGGGGTTTGCCCCCCGGAGGCGAACCAATGTAGCGTTTTGACGCGAGAGCGGCGAAACGCGTGCGTCGCGCAGCGGCGCAAGCGACAGAAAGTCCGCTTGTCGACCTCTGCCGCGATGGTAGATTGTAAGAGCAGTCGCACGAAACAGGCGTCGAGGGTCCCTCCTGGGGTGCTCACGACAATGGCAGACCCGCTGAAAGGCGGGGACGCAAAGCTCTGGAGGCTACGGCGTTCATGTGGACGCTACGCCAGTCCGGCCGCCGAACAGCTAGCCAGATCGAGGGAGTGCCAATGCTCGAGCGCGTGACAGAGTCGCCGCGCACCGTGTTGGTCGTGGATGACAGTGAGGATACGCGCGTGATGTACGGCGCGTATCTCCGTCACGTGGGATACCACGTGCGCGAAGCGGCCACCGGCGCCGCCGCGCTCGCGCTCGCCCGCCATGAACCGATCAACGTCATCCTCATGGACATCGCGTTGCCCGAAATGGATGGGTTCGAGGCGACGCGACGGCTCAAGGCCGATCCCGAGACGCAACGTATTCCCGTTGTCGCGCTCACCGCGTACGCCGTGCCGCCTGCGCCCGAGCGCGCCGCGGAGGCCGGTTGCGCCGCTTACCTGGCGAAGCCGTGCACGCCGCGCGAAGTCGTGGCGACCATCGAGCGCGTGCTCGAAGGCATACCGGCGCTGAAGAAGAGCTAACGACCGCGAACGACTGCATCGTTACGAGGTCGTTGCCGCTCGCGTTCTAGGATTCTGCTATCGGCATATAGCATGGCCCTCTTGCTCAACGGTCAACTTTTTCTCCGAGCCGGAGGGTATGCAGGTGCGTATCATTAGTCGGGCGGGCGCAACGCTTCTCGCGTTCGCGCTCTCGCTCGCCGTTAGTGTCACGGCGCGCGCACAAGGTGTGTACACAGCGGCGGTGCAAGGCACTGTTCTCAATGCGCAGAAGCAACCACTCCCCAACGTCACGGTACTGCTGACGAACCCGGCCACCGGCGAGCGGTGGGGCTCGGTGACCGGAACAACGGGACGCTACGCGATCGAAAATGTCCCAGTCGGCGGACCATACCATCTCATCGCCCGCACGGTCGGCTACACGCCCGAGCAGCTGAACGGGATTTTTCTCGTCCTCGGCCAACGCTTCGTCGGCGATTTCACGCTGACTGCGTCGCCGGTCGAGCTCCAGACCGTGCAAGTGACCGTGCCCAAGTCCGAGCTCGATGACGCGACCCGCACCGGGGCATCGTACACGATCAGCGATTCGCTGGTTCACTCGACGCCGTCGGTCGACCGCGACTTCCAGGCGCTGCTCGAGATGGCGCCGGAAGTCAGCTTCTCGCAGGGCAGCCTCTCGATCGCGGGCGAGAACAACCGCTTCAACAACATTCTGATCGACGGCAGCGTCAACAACGACCTGTTCGGGTTGGCCGACAACGGGCTGCCGGGCGGCCAGATCAGCGCGCGGGCGATCCCGCTCGAAGCCGTCGACCAGTTACAGCTGCAGATCGCGCCGTACAACGTCCGCCTCGGCGGATTCACGGGCGGGCTCGTCAACGTCGTCACGCGCTCGGGCACGAACGAGTTCCATGGCTCGCTGCTCGAGTACTTCAGAAATCAGAGTCTCGTCGGCGAGAATATCTTCGGCCAGCACATTCCGCCGTTCGCGAATCACGACTTCGGTGGATCGTTCAGCGGGCCGATCGTGAAGGACGTCGCCCACTTCTTCGTCGCATTCGAGACCCGCTACTCGCAGTCGCCAACCTCACCGACCCTGGGATCCAACGACACGCAGAACATCGATCAGATCGGCTACTCGATGGCGGCCGCGCAACAGATCGCCCAGAAGATCTCCTCGTACGGCGTCAACCCTGGCACGCTCAGTGGCCAGACGTTGAACAATCCGAATCCGATCATCTTCGGCAAGGTGGACTTTCAGCTCGCGCCGGGCAACACGATGACAATCTCGGAGAATTACGCGAGCGGGTACAACGATTTCATCGATCGCAATTACATCACGTCCGGCAACTACGATTTTTCCTCGGACGGCTACAAGATCAAGAATTGGAACTCGACGACGCGGTTCAACTACGACGCCACGTTCGGCGGCATTTTCTCGAACAGCCTCATCATCTCGGGGATGTTGATCCGCGACAACCGCCCGCCCAACTCCAACTCTCCGCAAATCTCCGTCCGGTACACCACACCGTCCGGGCCGGACTCGGGTTCGAGCGGCAACTACGTGCTCGGCGCCGAGGAGTACTCGCAGGACAACAACCTGAACCAGAACATCGTCGAGCTGACCGACAACCTGACGATGGCGCTCGGCGATCACCACCTGACCATCGGCACGCACAACGAGTTCTATCAGTTCCAGAACAACTTCTTCCCGCAAGCGTTTGGGCAATGGACGTTCAGCTCCGTTCAGAATTTCCTCGCCGGCAATGCCAGCGAGTACCAGATCGCGCTCCCGCTGCGTCCGGGCGGCCCCTACGCGAACTGGACAGCGAACCAGCTCGGTGGCTATGTCCAAGATCAGTGGGCGCCGAGTGACCGGCTGACGCTCATGGGCGGAGTCCGGGTCGATGTGCCGCTCATCCCGACCGCTCCGAAGCAGAACCCCACGCTGCTCTCGCAGTCCGGCATCAATACCGCATCGTTCCCCAACGGCAACGCGCAGTTCTCACCACGCATCGGCTTCAACTACGACCTCCTCGGTGACCGCTCGACGATCATCCGCGGCGGCACCGGGCTGTTCCAAGGCCGGCCGGCGTTCGTCTGGCTGTCTGACGCGTACAGCAATACGGGTGTCGACCAGACCTTGCTCACGTGCCGTGGCAACGTCGTGCCGACCTTCACGCCAGTGGCGAGCCAACAGCCCCAGACGTGCAGCGGCGGCCCGGGCTCCTCGCCGCCCGTGCCGACCATCAACACATTCAATAGCAACGTCCAATTCCCGCAGATCTGGCGGTCGTCGCTCGGCATCGATCGCCGGCTCGGCGACGGCTTCATCGCCAAGCTCGATGGCCAGTACTCGCTCACCGAGCACCAGATCTATCTCATCGATCAGAACATCAAGGTGCAGGGCTACCTCGCGGGCGAAGGTAACCGCCCGATTTACGGCTCCGAGCCGACCGATCCGTTCCAGTACTACATCAGCCCGACGCATCTCAACCCGAACTTCGGGCCGATCATTTCGGGCATCAACCGCAGCGGCGACTACGGCTACTCGATCACTCCACAGATCGGCAAGACGTTCGGGCGCTGGTTGCTCGGATCGTACGGCGAGATCCACGCGTCGTACACGTACGCGCAGAGCTTCGACCGGATGTCGCTGTCGTCGAGCATCGCCACCTCGAACTACCAGTACAGCGAGCTCAGTGGGAACGCGACGATCTTCAACCGGCCGCTGACGCCGTCGGAATGGTCGACGCCGAACCAGATCAAGGTCAGCGCGATGAACGTCTTCCCGCTCGGGATCAAGGGGTCGATGTTCTATGTCGGGCGGTCTGGCACGCCATACTCCTATGCCGTGAGCGGCGACGTCAGCGGCCTAGGCGTCAGCTCTGGCGGGACGACGAACATGATCTATGTCCCCAAGACCATCAACGACATCACGCTCACCGATGCGAACGGGAACGTGCTGGCCGCCCCGGCGAAGCAACAAGTGTGGAATCAGCTCAATTCCTACATCAATTCCGTCTCGTGCTTGGCCTCGGCCCGCGGCACGATCATGGGCCGTAACGCGTGCCGCAATCCGTGGCAGGACATTATCAACGCGCGGATCGCGAAAGACTTCCACGTCGCCGGCCAATCGTTCGAGCTCTCGTGGGACATCTTCAACCTGCCGAACCTGCTCGATCGCGGTTGGGGCCTGTACAAGCAGGTCACGCCGTTCGAAGACGCCGACATTTTATACACACAGGGCTTCGACACACAGAATCACCGATTCGCGTATCAGTACACGCCGACGCCGAAACAAGTCGTCACCGATTTCGGGACCGGCGTGTTCGAGCCTTCGGTGTGGCGCATGCAGGTTGGCGTGCACTACGCGTTCTAGCTGACGGACCTCCATCCCGCGTAGCTTGCGGGATGGAGGTCACCTTTCGCCGCTTAGCGCCAGCCGACGCGGCTGTGTACCGGGCCCTCCGCTTGGAGGGACTCCGCCTCGCGTCCCGCGCATTTCAAAGCACGATCGAAGAGGAATCGGCCCTCACGCTCGACGGATACTCGACTCGCCTGGCGACGCCGGACAACGCCACGATCGGCGCGTTCAGTAACGACACTTTGGTTGGCATCGGCACCATCCTGCGCGAGACCCGGACGACGGTTCGCCATCGGGGAGAGATCGTCGGCATGTATGTCACGCCATTGGCGCGGGGCGCTGGAGTGGCCGATGGCATCATGGAGCGACTCATCGCCCACGCGCGGACCCTGGGACTGCGCTGGGTCGGACTGGAGTTGGCGGCGGAGAACGCGCCGGCGCGTAGCCTGTATGAGCGATTCAAGTTTCGCGAGTACGGGCACAAGCCACGCGCCCAACTGCATGATGGCGCGTGGCTCGAGACCACCCTCATGGTCCTACTTCTGGACTAGCGCCTCGTCCTTCATGACGCCGAGCATCGGCGGCAGATCAATGCCCGCCACGTCCTTCAGCACCTGCATGATCGGCGGGACCGCGTGCGCGATGTTCTGGACAAACCCCGCCGCGCCTCCATTGGGATGTCCATTATCCCACACCACAACCTTGTCGAACTTGATGTTCTGCACTGCCCGAGCCGCGCTATCGGCGAGCATCGGAATTTGCTCGACCATCAATAACTGGAATGCGGCGCGCGCGTCGCCACCCGCGGCAGCAACCACACGGGCGAAACCGTCCGCCTTCTTACTCATGATCTCGAACTGACCACGCGCCTCGGCCTCGAGCTTCGCGTAGATCGCCGCCGCTTCGGCATTCGCCTCGATCCGACGACGTTCGGCGGCCGCCTCCGCTTCGACGATCGTCCGCGCCTTCTCCGCCTTCGCGGGCGCCTCCAATTTCGCCCGCTGCTCGGCTTCTACCCGCTCGGCCTCGGCCAACGCGGCCTTGGCCATCGCCCGGTTCTGCGCCTCGGCAACGGCCGCGTCGGCCTCCCGCTTGCTGGTCTCGCCGATCCGAAACGACTCGGCGGTCCTGACCTGCAACTCCGCCTGCGCGGCAACCACCAGGGCCCGCGACTGCGCCTCGCCAGCGACGGCTTTCGCATCCGCCTCGGCGACCGCGACGCGTTTTTTAAAATCGGCGTCTTTGACCTGGGCCTCCCGCTGGAACGCGGCGGTCTGCTCGGCCACCTGTTGCTCCTTGTCCATCTCGGCCATGCGCACGGCCTGGTCGCGCTGCATCTCGCGGAGACCGAGCTGCCGCTGCTTGTCCGCCTCGGCGACCTGCACGGTCTTGTCGCGGAACGCGCTCGCCACCCGCACCTCGCCGAGCTTCTCCTGCTCGGCGACGTTGCCGCGCGCCTGCTGAATGGCTTGTTGCGTGGCTTGCTTGCTGAGCGCCTCCAAGTACCCCGCCGAATCCTTGAGATCCGTGATGTTCACGTTGATGACCACGAGCCCGAGCTTCTTGAGCTCTGGCTCCAGCTGATGCTGGATGCGATGCAGGAATGAATCACGGTCACGCGCCACCTCGTCGATCTTCATGCCGGCGATCACCTGCCGCATCTGCCCGACGATGATGTCGTGCGCCGTCTCCTGGATGTCCTTGGACGAAAGACCGAGGAGCCGCATCGCCGCGTTCTGGCGAATCTCGCTATCCGTACCCACCGCGACCGTGAACACGCTCGGCACGCTGAGCCGGATATTCTCGAGCGACAGCGCGTCGGTCAGCGGCACATCGATGCGGATCGGCTCCAGGGTGAGATACGCATACTCCTGGATCACTGGCCACACGAAGGTCCCGCCGCCCGAGATGCACTTGGCGACGCTGCCCTCGCCGACGTTGCCGGACACGACCAGGATCATGTTCGACGGACAGCGCTTGTAGCGTCCGACGAACATCGACACGAGGCCGAAGAAGACGACCGCGGCCAGGCCAGCCGCAACCAGCTCGAACACGATCGGAGAGTTGATCATACAATCATTTTCCCTGAAGAAGAGGTTCATCCACCGCGCACACCACGAGTGCGTCGGTGCCGTCGATATCCGTGACCAGCACCGGCACGCCCGACGCGAGCGCCTCGCCGTTCGTCGTCGCCTCGTACTCCACGAGGCGATCCCGCACGGTCACGTGCACCTTGCCGCGTCCCGCCTGACGGGCCGGGATCGACACGTACACCTGACCGAGCGCGCCAATGGCGGCGTCGATTGGCAACGAGCCGTCACTTTCGAACGCGGTCATCGACCGCAGCAGTGCCGCGACTCCGCTGGCCGCCGCTACGCCCGCGACCGCGCCAACCGCGACGGCGCTCCACAATGGCGCGCCGCTCGACAGGACAGCGGCTCCGCCCAGGCCAAAGAACGCGAAGGCGGCCGCAATCGATTGGAGGTTTGTGAGGTAGCTGCCCCAGCGCGTCCGCGCCATCTTGGCGCCGTGGCGTCCACCGGCACGTCCACCATGATGATGGCTGACGTGATGACCACCGTGATGGCGATGGTGAACGCCGAGGACGCCGAGCAGGAACTGCAGGACGAGAAACGCGCCGCCGGCCGCCGCACAACACAGGAATACCCGCATCACACGACGTACACCCGATAAAAGGGACGACGAATACTACGTGTCTGCGAGGTCGAAAGTGACGCCGTGCGCTATCTAGCGAGTGCGCACGGCGATGCGCCCGTTACACGGTGTTACTTACTCCAGGGCGGAGTGATTCCGTTCATGCGTGCATAAGCGATGAGCTGCCCGAGATGCTCGTGGAGATCACCGGCCATGCCGTACGACGCCTCGATGATCGTGCCGGTGAGCTGTCCGTCGTAGAGCTTTCTCGTTCCCACGAGCGCATTCGGATCGAGTCCGTCGATGCTCGACCGCGTATACGCGAATCCGTCTTTCAGCGCCTTGAGCACGTCGGCCTTCGTCGACTTCGCTTCGTACTGCTTCATCACGGCGTCACTCGTGCCGCTGATGACCGGCGACGCCTTCGCGCCGAACGAGATGGGCGCCCAGATGTAGAACTCACTCGATACATGCATGAACACCTCGCCGATGGATCGCACACCCGGCGCGGGGCGCCACGAGTACTTCTCGGCGGGGATGGCGTTGGCGAGCGCCGTGAATTTCGAGTGGAGGGTGTCGAGGTCGTTCATGAACTGCTTGCGGATCTCAATGGCATCCGCACGATTCGGCACGTCCTGCGCTCGGACTACTCCCGACATCGCGGCGACCGCGACGATGACAGCAAATGAGGTTCGCATGGTCCATAGTATCGTCACGGAGACGGGACCCGGGAAGTGGCAAAAAGTTTGCTGACGGCCACCTGACATTGCGACCTGGCGCGACTAGCTTGCCCCGCATGCGACGACTGGCATTGTGCATGGCGATGTTCTGGACCGCGACGACGGCAGCGGCGCAGATGCCCACGCCGGTCGCCCCGCAAAAGCCGAGCAGCGCGAAACCGATTACGGTCACCAGCACGACGTTCAAGGCGAGTGGCTCGCTGCCGATGCAGGCGGTGTTCAATAGGTTCGGTTGCACGGGCGGCAACGCATCGCCCCAACTCGCGTGGAGCGGATTCCCAGCCGAGACCAAGAGCTTCGCGGTCACGCTTTGGGATCCGGATGCGCCGACGGGAATCGGTTACGTGCACTGGCTCGTGTTCAACATCCCGGTCAACGTCACGAGCCTCGCCGAGAACGCGGGCGCGGCCGCGACGCCCGGTGGCGGTGTCACCGGGTACTCCGATTTCGGCATGCACGCGTACGGTGGGCCGTGCCCACCGCCGGGCGACAAGCCGCATTGCTACCTCTTCACCGTCTCAGCCCTGGATGTGCCGGCGTTGAACGGCGCCGGTCCGGGGACGACGCTCGCCACCTTGACGTTCCTGATGCGTGGGCACGTGCTCGCGCAAGGACAGATCGAGGGTCGATTCGGCCGTCCCTAACGTGTTGTGCGTTCGATCGTCTCATATCGTCGTCACTCACAACCAGGAGACACCGCATGATCCGGACAGCCTTCGCCGCGTTGGCATTCATGGGCTTCGTCGGCACGCGCAGCGCCCCGGCGCCCGCGCCAGTCGTAACCCTCGCGCCGGTCGTCGTCACGGCGAACGAGCCGCACCCCGAGATCTGGGCCGCCATCCATTCGCTCGAGCATGCGAAGGAGCATCTGCAGCATGCGGCGCATGACTTCGGTGGCCATCGCGTCGAAGCTATCGGTGCGATCGACGCCGCCCTCGCGCAACTGCATACTTGCCTGGACTACGACAAGTAAACATACGTTCGTCACACAGCCGGCCGGAGTCGTCACGCAATGACCCCGGCCGGCTGTTTCTTTTGATGGCCACTTAACGCCCGCGAAGTGGGCTTCGTCTCCCTGGCGATTCGACATACCCGAATTCCACCAGGGAGGCGAAACCAATGTCGCACTTAAAGTTCACAACCACGATAGGGGCCGCGATCATGGTCGCCGCCCTCGCGGCCTGCTCAGGCAGCGCCACGTCCCCGAACAGCACGCCGGCCGTATCCGACAGCCAAGTCTCGAACGACGTGGCCAATGTGTCGGCCCCGGATGTGGCGGGCGACGCCGCGGACTTCAGCACCGAAGGCCAAGGCGGCACGAACTTCGGCATGATCGCCGGCTCGCCGAGCTCGCGCGCGGGCGGCATGTCCGCGTCGGTCGGACCGTGCGGTCCGAGCACGACGGTCATGATCAACTACTACTTCGGCCGCAACCTGCAGGACACGATCAGCTTCAATCGCACGCGCGAGTGGTTCGCCAATGGCGCGTGCGCCACGTCATGGAGCCCCGAAGTCGACTCCGTCGAGTACGTCGGCACGTGGGATGAGGATCTGGCTGATGTCAGCGGCAACTGGACACAGCACGCCGACCGCGTTCGCAACTCGTCCGTCATGGGCAACCCGACGCTCGACTCGGCCACCGCGCACGTCTGGAACGCGAACGCGCTCGTGCACGATACGATCAACTTCGTCGGCGCGGTGAACACCCGGAACTACGCCGGTGTCGCGTATGACACGGCGTCATCGGTCACGTTCAATCACCCGCGCAGCGGCGAGCTCTATCCGATGAGCGGCACCTGGACGCGCTGGGCGACGTGGAACGTGACGGTCACCGGCGCGGTCACCAAGAACGAGACGGTGCAACGCCACGTCCTCGTGACCTTCAACGGTACGGAGTTCGTGCCGCTCAACGTGTACAACGTCGAGACCGGCCAGATCGCGCTGACGTGTCAGGTCGACCTGTTGACGCACCGCATTGTGCCCGGCAGCTGCAACTGAAAAGCCCCAGGCTGAGCACACCGAGCCGTCGCGCGTCGAGCGCGACGGCTCGTGTGTTTGGTGGCCACTTGCGCCGCGGTCGCCTGCGTCAGATCGATGGCGAAGATAGTGTCGGCCGTAATACCGATAAGCGTCGTCCCGCTTGGATCGATCGCTAACTCATGCGCGGGGTGTGGTACCAGAGAGATCTCGACGGGTGACGTCGTTGGCCGCACGTAGTGCAGATATACCCCGGGCAGTGAGTCGGCGGACCCTTCGCCAACAAAGAAATCAATCCCATTCGGCGCGACGACAGCGCCGTATGCCTGGTCATACCCGCCGGCGAACACTGCACTGATCGTCGAATCGATCAAGATGTGATTGATCTGATAGACGAGGGGCCCGGAGGCATTCGCACTGGTGAACGTGTTCACGCCCCCAGTCGGAACGCCGAGGTACCCGCCACTCTCGAAGCTGTGCGTCGTCGAGACGTACACTTGCGTCGGACAGTTGAGCAGCAACACGTGCGTATGGTCGCCGCTCCGTGTAGGACGACCCAGACAGCCGGGACCACCCGACGGAAGTGCCTGCGTCGCTCCAGTCGCGAGATCGAGCTCCACCGCCACGGAATTGGCGAACGCCAGCGCTTTGTTGTCACCCGTCACGCGCATGGACCGCAAGGTGTCCGCGGTTCCGAACGGCATCGAGCTGATGACGGGGTGGGAAGGCGAAGTGAGACTGACGATGGCCGCGGTCGCGGGAGAGGCGAGGCCGACGATGAGCGAGTCGCCTCCGGGCGAGAGATCGACCGCGACCGGCGTGCCGTTGACAGCTATCGGCGCCTGGTACGACAGACCATTGAGTGACAACACCGCGACGATCTGACTGTCGGGTTTGGCGAGATACATGAGACCGCGGAGCGAATCGAACGCGACATCGGTGATGCGCCCGCCGCGTGGGACGCTCTGCACGGGGTGCGTCGTCACCCGCGCCACGAGCACGCCGGGCTGACTCACCGTCACGACATTGCCATCGCTATCGGCCGCGAACACGCTGAGCGAGAGTGTATCGCCGGCGAGCAATGCGGCCACGGGGATCGGCAGGTTCACCGAACTCGCGATGCCCGACACTGGCACCGAGTCGCCAAGCGAGACGGGTGCGTTGATACTCCACCCGACCCAGGCCAGCGCGTGATTGTCGGTGGCCGAGACGACGATCGTGTCGGTTGTCCCGGCGAGGAGCAGATTACGCGCGTCGAATCCAGCGACGCCGGCCGTGAGACCGCTCACCGTGAGCTGCGGCGCTTGCGTGTCTTTGATCGTCAGCGTGGTCGCGGCGCTCTGCCCGATCGTCGGCAGGTTGATCGCGACCGACAGCACGCCGTCGGGCGCGTCAGCGGGGACTTGGATGTCGCCGGCGATCGGTTGGCCGCTGCTATCTGGCGGAATGGTGAGTGTGTCGACGCCGCTGGCCTCACCGGAGAACGTGAAGATGAGCGGTATGCCGCCGGAGTACGCCGCGGGCGGAAGTGTGATGGTGAAGGCAGCGTCTTGTCCCTGCGCGACCTGGTTCGGGATGAACACGATCGCCAGAGTCAGCCCCCGCCGCGGTAACGAGCTCACGCCAGGGCCCAAACCTGGGGAGCTCGGGGGAGCTGTGCAGGCAACCGCCAGGAGCAGTAGCGTCGCCAGGCGTCGTCGCATTGAACGCCAATATAATGATGCTCATTCGAGGGTGAGCGACACCTCGCGCTCGAGACCGAGCGAGTATGTCGCTCCCGCTCGCGTAAACATTTCGCCGAGCCAGTCGATCGACTCTCCCCTGACCGGGCGTCCATCGATGGTCCGAATCACATCCCCCGCCGCGATCCCGGCGCGGGCCGCCGGCGACCCCTCGGCGACGTCATCGACCACGACCGTCGCGAAGTCTGGACCCTCGGCGCGGAACGCGAGACCGCTCCGGTCGATCGCGAACGGCGCGTCCATCGGTGTCACGGGCTCGATAATGACGTGCTGGTGCGGGTAATCCAGAATCAACCGTGTGCGGCTCAAGACCGGCGCGCCGAGCGTGCCGTCGACCCAGGTTATCCCGAAGAAACCGCGCGCGTCCGATGGCATCGCAACGTACGGATGCGGCACGCGCACGTTGCCGAGCCGCAAGGCGTCGAGCGTCGCCACGCGTCCGTGGGCCGATCCGCCGACGCCGGTGCCGATCAACCGCTCGCGGGACGATCCACCGAGCGCGCGCGCGTATCGATCGACGAACGCCTTCGTGAGCACGGAGGCGTACGCGCCGGTGCCGAGGTCGAGGAGCAGCCGCGCGGGGATCGTCGTGCCGTTCGCGACGAATTCCGCCGGCAATACCGGGACGCGCTTGGAGAGATCCACGGGGATGCGCTCCCCATCACCCTGATAGACGAATGTCGCCGGGTCGTGCAGTCGCAGCACGCGTGACGCGTAGTCGACCTCGACGACGTATCGCATGAAAAACCCATAGCCGACCGTGCCATGCACGACCTGTCCGTGCCTGGCGCTGACCTCGCGGAGCGACACGAGCGCGGCCGGTTCATCGCGAAGCTCGACCGAGTCGCCGAGCGTGAGCGAGCCGATGGTCGCGAGCGCGATGCTCATGTTGTCGGTGCCCACCGCCCGCGCGTCTTTCGCCGACGGCGTGAGGCCTATGGTGCTCGCCCACGTGGCGTCGAGCGCGCACATGCCGGAGCCGGTGTCGAGGACGAGCGAGGCGGGCGCGCCGTCTATCCGCGCGTCGAGGAAGACGTGATGCGATCGCAATCGGAAGGGAAGCGCTATTGACATAATGTGATCATACGCTCACATTTCAACTGTGTCAATGGACGAGCCGCTTCCCGCGCTGCAGCTGCGGAGTCAGGAAACGACCGAGCACCTTCTCGAAGCCGCCCAAGAGCTATTGCAAGAGGGAGGGGCCGACGCCGCGACGCTCCGCGCTATCGCCGAGCGAGCGGGCGTATCGCTCGGCATCGTCTACCGGCGATTCCCCGACAAGGACGCGATTCTGCGCGCGGTCTACACGCGTTTCTTCGAGCGCTTGGGCGCGACGAACGCCCGCTCCCTGTCGAGTGACCGGTTCCAGCGCGCATCGCTGGCCGAGGTGGCGCACACGCTCGTGACCGGGATCGCCGAGGGGTATCGGCGGCACGCTCGACTCTTACGCGCGTTGCTCCTGTACGCGAGATCGCACCCGTCGAGCGAGTTTCGCGAGCGCGCCGCCGCGCACAACGCGCGAACGTTCGCGGTGCTCCAGAGCATCTTCGACCGTCACCGCCCGGAGATCACCCATCCGCGGCCGGAGGTCGCGGTCCCGTTCGCGATCTCGTCGGCGGCGTCACTGCTGCAAGTGCGCCTGTTGTTCAACGACACCGCGCCGGAGCCCGTGCTGCCCTTCGCCGAGCTCGTCGCCGAAGCGACGCGACTCGTGGTATCCTATCTGACCGGCTAGATTGGCGTCCCATGCGACGCCTCCTGCTGCTCTTGAGTTTCGCCACGTGCGCCCAAGCGCAAGTCACCGCGGTACGATTCGGGCGATTGATCGACGCGCACGGCGAAGTCCACCGCGACGCGGTCGTCGTCATCGAGCACGATCGCATCACGAAAGTGGGAACTGGCGACGCCGCCGTGCCAGCGGGGGCCACGGTCATTGACCTGAGCCGGTACACCGGCCTGCCTGGTCTCATCAACGTCCACACGCACATGACGTTCTGGTGGGACCCGAACCTCGGCACGCATCCGTGGGCGCAACAGGGCACGCTCGGTCCACAAGTCACCGTGTTCATGGCGCAGGAGAACGCGCGAAAGACGCTGGAGACCGGCGTGACGACGGTTCGCGACCTCGGCTCGTCTGATTATGACGACATCGCGATGCGCGATCTCATCAATCGGGGTGCGATGGTTGGCCCGCGCATGTTCGTCGCGGGATACGGGCTGCACGTCAATGGCTCACCGATCCGCCCGGGAGTCGCGTCGACACCAGATCCCGGCACCGCCGATGGCGTAGCCGAAGTCCAGCGGGTCGCCCGCCAACAACTCGCCGCTGGCGCCGACTGGATCAAGGTCTACGGATCGACCGGTAGCGATCGCGACACGTCGGGCTACGAGACGTTCACCTACGAGGAGATGAAAGCGGCGGCCGATGTCGCGCACTTCGCGGGGAAGCGGATCGCGATACACTCGTATGGGCCGGCCGGCGCGAAGGCCGCGGTGAGGGCTGGCGCCGAGTCGGTGGAGCACGCGATCGACATGGACGACTCGACGTTGGCCGAGATGGTGCGGCGCGGCACGGTATACGTGCCGACGGTCGATCACAATCGGTACTACATCGCCCATCGCGCCGAATACGGCTACAGCGAGACCGACTCGACCGCGCTCACCGAGTACATGCGCCGCAATATCGCGACATTGCGACGCGCGATCCGTGCGCACGTCAAGATCGCGATGGGTTCGGACGCCGTGTTCACCGGGTTTGGCGAGAACACGCGCGAGCTCGATCAGTTTGTCGCGGCGGGCATGACGCCGTTGCAAGCGATCGCGACGGCGACCACCACGGCGGCATCATTGCTCGGCATGGACCAGGAATTGGGCGCGGTTGCCCCGGGCTACTATGCCGATATGATCGCGGTGGAGGGTGATCCGGTCTCCGACATCACGGCCGTCACACACCATGTGAGGTGGGTCATGAAAGCTGGCCACGTCGTCGTGGACAAGCGCCAATGATACACGTCGCGCTTTTCTTGGCGCTGGTCCAGATGCAGGTCCCGGCGTGGGCGTTCCCCGTTAGCCCAGGCCCAGGCGGTCCGCCCGGCGTCGTCGACACGGTCACGCCGCTGCACATACCCGGCAGCCACGCGGCGTTCACACAAGCGCAGGCCAACTACCCGTTCTTCGTGATGGACTGGTTTCCCGATGCCCATCCGCCGATGCCGGAACGTCGTCGCGCGAGGCCGGAAGCCGTCCGTTCTCGCCTGCGGCTACTGCCACCTGGCCGACGGCGCCGGGCGACCCGAGAACGCGATGGTCGCCGGATTGTCGGCCGACTATATCATGGCTCAGGTGGCAGATATGAAATCGGGCGCGCGAAAGAGCGCGTTAGGCGGCACGGATATCAACACGGTGCCGGCCGCGCGCATGGCGGACATTGCCCGCGCCGCGACGCCCGACGAAGTCGCACGGGCCGCGCGCTATTTCGCGACGCTCAAGCCGCGCCAGCGTGGACGAGTCGTCGAGGCCACCGAGATCCCGAAAACCATCATCGGCCGCGGTCTCTTCTTCCGTGCGCCTGACGGCGGAGTGGAGCCGCTCGGACAGCGACTGATCGAAATCCCCGAGGACGCCGAGCGGCACGAACGACATGATCCGTATGTCGCTTACACGACCTACGTGCCCCGCGGCAGCATCGCTCATGGACAGACGCTCGCGGGGACGGTCTGTTCGAGTTGCCATGGCCCGGAGCTCCGCGGCGTCGCGCCGGTGCCAGCGATCGCGGGCCGGTCGCCATCCTACATTCTGCGACAGCTGCTGGCCTTCAACGCGGGCACGCGGTCGTCAGCCGCTGGCGCGCCGATGCGAGCGATCGCGACGACGCTCAGCCTGGACGACATGATCGCGGCCGCCGCCTACGCGGGCACGCTCGCGCCGTGAAAGAAGCGAGTAAGACCAACCGGGTTCGCGACGATGCGTTTCGGGCGCGCTACTTCGCGGGTACCGTGCTCGATATCGGCTCGGGACCGGATCCGGTCGTGCCGCACGCGCAGCCGTTCGACCGCGAGCACGGCGATGCCAACGAGATTGCGCGATATCTCGCGGGGGCCGAGTTCGACTGCGTGCACAGCTCCCATTGTCTCGAGCACATGAACGACCCGAGACAGGCGGTGGCGCAGTGGTGGAGTCTCGTCCGGCCCGGCGGGCATCTCATCGTCATCGTGCCCGATGAAGCGCTCTACGAGCAGGGGTTCTGGCCGTCGCAGTTCAACGTCGAGCACACGGCCACGTTTCGGATCGAAGGACCGCCGCGCTCACCGGTCTCGCACGATCTTCGCTCGTTACTCCTCTCGCTTCCGGGCGCCGAGTTAGTGGATATCTTCCGCCAGGATGACGGCTACGATCATCGCTTGCGCTGGTCGGGGCCGCCGGCGTTGGGCCGGGCGCTGTTGTGGGTCGACAAATATCGCCGCCGTCGGTTCCGCCATCACCAGGGCGATGGGCTGACGCGCGCCTGGACCGATGTCGCGCGGTGGCTGCACACGCCCGTCGATCAGACGCGGAACAATGCGCTGGCGCAGATTCAAGCCATTGTTCACAAAGCGAGCGAGAGGGCTGCCGAGAGGAGATAAAGAACGCCGGCGACCGCCAAACCGCGTTGCTGCATCACGCCGGTGATGTACGGTCCCGCGAATCCGCCGATGTTCGACACTGACGCAATGACCGCAATGGCGGCGGCCGCCGCGTAGCCGGACAGGAACGCACCGGGCATGGTGAAGAAGATCGGCAAGAAGCTGTACGCTCCGATCGCGACGAGAGAGAAGAGGGCCAGTGTCTCGCCGGCCGAACGTGGCGCGCCGAGCAGCACCAACGCCAGGCCGCCGAGCGCGATCGACAGGGCCATGTGATAGCGGCGCTCGAGCGTGCGGTCGGAGTGCCGGCAGACGGCGATCATCACGCCGAGGCCCAGCACATTGGGCACAGTCACCAGGAAACCAATCGCCGTATTCGAGACTCCGGTGAATGTAGATTTGAAGATCTGTGGGAGCCAGAAGTTGAACGTGTACTGACCGAAGGCGTGGCAAAAACCCATGATGCTGAGCTGCGACACGCGGAGAATCGAGACCAGCGTTGGTGTCGCAGCAGCAACTTTCGCCCGGTCTTCTTGTTGAACCGCGTCTATGATCGTCCGCTGTTGCTCGGCGGTCAGAAACGCGGCATCCGCGGGACGGCTCGGGAGGAACTTGCTGGTCAGAAACGCGCCGATGATCGCGGGAAATCCTTCCAGCACAAAAAGCCATCGCCAGCTACTGAGCCCGAGCCAGTGCACATGATCCAGAATCATCCCTGACACCGGCGCCCCGAGGATGCTCGCCAGCGGGATGCCCATGAGGATGATCGCCGTCGCCCGTGCTTTCTCTCGTTGCCGAAACCAATACCCGAGATAGTGCACGATGCCGGGGAAATAGCCGGCTTCGGCGAGTCCGAGCGCAAACCGCGCCCAGTAGAGTTGCGATGCGGATTGCACGAACCCGGTCAGCGTGGCGATCACGCCCCACGTGAGCAGGATTCTCGCCATCCACACCCGCGCGCCGATCTTGTGCAGGATGAGGTTACTGGGAACCTCGAACAGAAAATATCCGAGGAAGAAAATCCCGGCCGCGAACCCGAACTGTTGCTTGGTGAGCCCCAACTCGGCGTTCATCGTGAGCGCCGCGAATCCGAGATTGATGCGGTCGATGAACGCGACGACGTAGAGCGTGAGGAGGAAGGGCAGCAGCTTCCTCTGGAGATTCAATGGAGAATCCCGCCAAGCGCAACGGCCATGAGCGCGAGTCTCATGGCCGTCACCATAGCTCAGTTACCGGTGAACGGGCGATCGTCTTCGACCGCGTCGATGATCGGGCCTTCATCGAGCGGCTCGAACGCCGCCGTCACGGCGATTGCCTCAGCGTCCGTGGGAACCCGCCGCGGCTCCTTGCCGATCCGCGAACGCCGCGCGTCCGCGATGCCGTCCGCGGGCAGGCGATGGATCGTGACGACGTCGTCGGCATCGTCCAAGTGGGCCACGCTGATCGGGACGAGCAACCACTCCTCGTCATCCCCGCTCCGAAACTCGCGAGCGACTTTCATCTCCAGATACTTCACGACCAGGTTGTCGGTATCCACGACCAGGTCGTCGACCTTCCCCACGGTCTGGCCGTCGCGAAGCTTGACCGTCCATCCGCGGATGTCCGGAGCCGGGTCCTCGATCTGGTAATCCGTGAGTGCGCTCAAGTGGGCGAGCTCGCCGGGTTCGACGCTCGCGTCGTCGTCTTTGGGAAAGAGGCGGATCGTTTTCGGGGTGTCCATTGGCAGCTCTCCTCGCTCGTTTTCGTTCTTCTACGCATGGACGGAAAAATAGGCCGGCGCCGATCGCGAGCGCACTCGACCATTCAGGGCACGCGAATGAACCGATATTCGTTGAACCAGAACGAGGTGACGTTATCGCTGGCGCTGCCGGGATCGACGTAGAAGCTGGCGCGCTTGGCGCGGCCGTTGTCGTACGTGAGCTCGAGGCTGTAGTGCTTGACTCGGTACGTCCCCGCGCCGGGCGCGCCGTCATCGAGATCGTAGCGACCGCCGGCGAAGTTCTGGACGAAGGCTGCTTTGAATATGCCTTCGTCCTTGAACCGCCCATCAGGCAGAAAGGTGATCCCTTGCTGCGCGCCGGGCGACAACGTCTGATAGTCGTCGCGCCGAAACGTCCCGGTGAGCTTCGCGCCGTCGCCCGATTCCATCTTATGGTAGGAGTCACCGTGGATCTCGAGGCGATCGGCGTACTCGTGGATGTCCCACGTGATCGTCGTCCGATCGGCAATGTTCGCACGGAGAAACGTGATCGTGCCGACATCTCCATTCATCTCGTAGCTGCCCCACCCGGTCACGTGGTACCGAATCTCGCTGTCCTCATCGAGATCGTCCATGCCGCGATCGGGTATGCCTTCCTGACACGGGCATCGGGAAAGAAGGTCATGTACTTAGCACCGATGTGATGCACCCCGCCCGGCCCTACCGGTAGCAGGTCCTTCTGCCCCACGGCTCGATACACGCATCGAATTTGCCGGTCGCTCTCGGCAGCGTAGCATTCGTCACAAACCCGGCTGCATCGTGCGTCGGCCCGCCACCGGAACCAAACCTCAAGCTCCGCATAAAATCCCCAAGCGCGCGTTGCCCGGCCGCATACACGTCGCTCCGAAAATCCGTCGTCACATACGTGACGGTCTCGAATCGCGCCCCATAGATGGTGCCGACCGTCGCGACATCATACCGCTGCCCTGCACGATCAACGAGCGACGCGGTCGTATACACGCCGTCAAATCCGCCCTCAAATCGCTAGGCTGCAACCTGTCCACCTTGCGCCACGCGCTCGCCTTGCGTGATATGACTCCACACGCTTTGCAGCGCCGCGCGCGCATCGGCGTTCGCCCCAACGGGTGTCGCCGAGAGCACGATGTACGTGACGGCCCGTCCCGTATTGCTGGGTGACGCGAGGAACGTGCTGTCACCGTGATCGTGACGTCCCCAGCCGCCGGGTATACGGAACACGAAATCGCCGACTTGTGTCTCTTGCGCCTGCGCGAAGCCAAGCAAAAACATGAGCATTCGCATGCGAGACGAACGCCGCCGGCGGTTTCAAATTCTCACTGCAACGCCGATCCAGAGGCGCGGGCCGGAATCGAACCGGCGAATGGCTTTGACAAGTGTCCAGGGCGAGCGCGTAGTATTGCGCACCCCGCTCAGTGTGTGTATGATAATCCACGAAATAACCGTGGATTATCAACGATCTCATAGTGGCAGAGTCTAACCCCTCCCCCGATACAATCTTAGCCCGCGCGGTCGCGCCGTTATTCGATCGCGCCCTCGATGCGGTACGCGTGGTTGTCGTCACGGGCCCTCGTCAGGTTGGCAAAAGCACCTTCGTTCGCACGCATCCCCGCACCGCCGATCGCCCGTACCTGACGCTCGATGACGCAGCCACCCGCCTGCGAGCACGAGACGATCCGCGGGCGTTCGTGCGCAGCGAACGAATGCTCACCATCGATGAGATCCAGCGTGATCCCGAGTTGATTCTGGCCATCAAGACCGTCGTCGACACTCAGCGGCCGGCGATACGCGGCCAGTTCGTATTGACGGGATCGGCGAACCTGTTGCTGATGCAGCGGGTAGCGGACTCTCTTGCCGGGCGTGCCTACTATACCCGACTCTGGCCGCTGACTCGCCGCGAACAACGCGGTCTCGGCACAACTGGCATCTGGAGCACCTTTTTCGACACACCGGCCGGCGAGTGGCGCGATCGATTGCGCGCGGAGACCGACGCCACGGGAGCAATGGAGGAACCGTGGCCGGCGGCGGTCCGGCGCGGTGGTTTTCCCGAACCCGCGCACGAGATAACCGACGATGCAGCGCGCGAATTATGGGCCGACGGGTACATCACGACGTATCTCGAACGCGATTTGCGTGATCTCAGGGCGGTCGAACGGGTCGGCGACGTGCAACGGCTCATGCGGGCCGCCGCCTTGCGTGTCGGTAACCTGTTGAACCAGACCGAGCTCGCTCGGGATACGGGTATGCCGCCTACGACCGTGCACGACTATCTCAACATTCTCGAGACATCATATCAGATCGTGCGACTCACGCCCTACACGGTGAATCGCACATCCCGTTTAATCAAGACGCCCAAACTCTATTGGAACGACGCGGCACTGGCGCTGCGGCTCGCCGGCGGTCAGCCCACAGGCGCGCATCTAGAGAACCTCGTACTGAGCGATCTCCTTGCCTGGCGAGACTCCGTGCTGCCCGGCACGACCGGTCTCCGCGCACGTCCACCGGAGGTCACCTACTGGCGCACAGCGGCCGGCCGGGAGGTCGACTTCGTGCTGGAGTGGGGCGACCACCTAGTTGCGGTCGAAGTGAAGGCCACCACCAATCCCGGAACGCGCAATGTCGCGGGCCTGGCGGCGTTCTGCGCTGAATATGGCAAGCGCGTACGGGGTGGCCTACTGCTGCACGGGGGAACCGAGACTTTCAGTCTGGGCGACCGAGTTGTTGCGACTCCCTGGTGGCGCGTACTATAGCGTCGGCGGCGCGTAAGTCGCTCGCCGAGCGGGACGGAATGTAGAGCAACCAGTTTCTCGCGACGGGAGCTGCGGAAACGGTAGCCCCATTGGATGCCGAGGAATACCCGGCAGCTCGTGCTCCGGAGGGGAACACGGTGCACAATGTCTGGAGCTTGTGCGTTCAAAGCCCTACTGGTTACGCGTTTTCAGAGACACGAAACCAGCCTTGGTGATCGCTGACGGATGTCATATTTCTGCCTGCTGGTGTCAGCAATCCTACCTTGTCGGCGGATTGAACGGGCACAAGAATTGGTTCACGATGCCTTCGCGGACACTGAAACTCAAAAAGAGAGACCATCTGACACTGCGCAGCTCGGCGCTGCGGGTGAGTACTATGTCATGTCACAGCTGTTACGCCGAGGATTCATTGCCGCGCTCGCGCCACGAGGAGTACCTGATGCAGACATCATCGTATCCAATCAAGCGGGAGACCAGCTTTTCTCGATACAGGTCAAGACTCGGCGAGATATAGGAGCCGATGGCGGCTGGCACATGAAGAAGAAACACGAGGACATCCGCCGCGACCGGTTATTTTATTGCTTCGTCGATTTCGGAAAATCATTGAGTGATCCGGCGAGCGTTCATATTGTGCCGAGTGCCGCAGTCGCCACCGTACTGGCGGAGTCGCATCAGCAATGGCTGAACAGTCCCGGTAAACGCGGCCACGTTAGAAAAGATGGCGTAATGCGTCGTTTCCGACCGAGCTACGGTAACCTGTTTGGCGCTAGTGACACACGCTATCAGCGCGGTTGGCTGGACCAATACCGAGATGCGTGGTCTTTACTATCAGGAACGAGTCCTGTTATCAGCGGGGCTCGCCGGTCCTAGGCTAGACAATAGGCACTGGGACCCGCTATGAGAAAAAAGGGAGCGCGGTCGCGGCGCTATCATCTGTCCCCTTCAGAGGCGCGGGCCGGAATCGAACCGGCGAATAGCGGTTTTGCAGACCGCTGCCTTACCACTTGGCTACCGCGCCAGAAACAGCCCGTAAGCTATTCTTGCTGACGACTTGAACAAGTCGGCCGGGACCGGCGTGAGACGCGTGCGATCAGCCGCCGAACACGACGGGGATCACGATCAGGAATTTCACCGGGCATCCGCCGAGAGAGGCCGGCGACATTCGCATGTCGGCGAGCGCCGCTCGTGTAGGACCTAGCATGTCCGCCTGCTTGGCGTTGACCTCAACGCTCGCCGCGCGCCCCTCCTCGTCGATCACGACCCACGCGTCGACCGTACCCCGATAGCCGCGCGGCGTGCCCGGGCGGATCAGCTTGGGCGGCGGCAGCTGCCGGCCAGACCGGCACGGTGAGCGAATCCAAGTTGACCGTGTGCGGGCCATGGTGCTTGCTGAGCACGACCTTGAGGCTATCCGGCATCGGATGCGCCGCATCGTACGTATGCCCGTCCGGCGTGGTGAGCTTACCACCCATGGCCGGCGGCGACGTGTGCGTGTTGAGGCTCACGAGCATCGTGAGCTTGACCTAGCGGCCGAGCATCTGCGGCGGCACCGCGGCGAGTGCGTTGGTGAACGCGGAGTCCAGACCGCGCGAGAGCGTCGACTGCTCGACCTTGATGCTTCCGACCTTCCCATCTTTCTCGATCGTGAACGCGAAGTTGCCGTGGACGTACGGGATCGACAGCCCTGGCGTTATCATCCACGCAGGAATCGAGACAGGACTCGGCAACCTGAGCACCGCTTTGATGGCCGCGCCGAGAGAGTCAGCCGCGTCGGTGGTGAGACTGTCACCAGCGTTGGGCGTCGTGAACCGCGCGTTGATCGCGCCCAGCTGGGAGTCAGCCGCCGGCGGCGCACCGTGGCAATCCTGCGCGGATGCCTGAGCGCCGGCGAGTGTACCGCACACGATAATTGAGGCGGCAACTTTCCGTGGGCCACGTAGTGCGCTCACCGCTATTCACCTCGTCCTGCCCGATGGTCAGGCTTACACCGTTTACCGTCACCTGCATACTCACCGAATCGGTGGAGTCAAACACCGCGAATCGCAGCGCCATAGTCGCTTGGATCTGCATCAACTGACACGGATCGCCACTGTACTTGGTGACATTGGAGCCAACCAAACCGGGGATCAAGTTGCAGGCGCCGCCCAGCTGCTTTGTGCTCGCTGTCACCGGCCCCGATCCCGGCCACGGTAACGCGTTTCCGCCACCCACGGACAGATAGCCCGTTGTCAGATCCGGGGGCGGAGGGAATCCGTCCGATTGCTCGGCGACCACCATTGTATTGAAGCTCGCATCGGGCGACGCGACGACGAAATAGATGTCCGTTCTGTTGCCCAGCGTGTCCTGACCCACGAGGTCCGCGCCGAACGCAATCCACGATTGCGGCTTGCCGTTGTACGTGACGCTGACCGCGACCGGTGTCGCACCGAATGCAGGGCCGAGCTCCGCAAATCGAAGCACGTCGTACCCCTCGGTGTTCTGCTCCGCCAGCGCCTCTGCGTAGAGGCTGTCGAGCCGGCGTGCGACCGCAGCAGCAGATGGCAAAGGCCGAGGAGCGGTCGCATCGTGACTGCACGCCGCGATGAACATGCCTAGCATCGGCAGGCAGCAGTTTGCGCGCATAAGAGGCCGTAAGTTATTTCTGCGGCGACACTTGAACAAGTAACGTTGCTGAGCGCCACGCGCGCGCGTCTCCTCACGATGCCCGTCGCGAAGGCCGTTCGAGTGTCCGTGCTGATGGTCGTACTGGTGGTGGCCGCGGCGGCGCTACGGAACCACCGGCGCGCGGCGGCGAAGCATCCGCTGGTGCAGCTGACGCACGCGGACAGCGAACTCGTGGTCCAGGCATACGAGAACCAGGTCCAGTCCATGGGCTACCGGTACCCCGGACCGCCGCAGTGGCTGCGCGAGCTGCACCTGGAGAGACTGCGGCTGAATGCCCAGCAGCAGATCGCCACCGACAGCGCGCCGGCGGCAGCGTCCAGAGATCGGATCGACTCCATCGTCGACGCGGACGGCGACGGAACGTACATCAGGCGCGTGATCGCCGAGGGCGCGGGTAGCATCTCTCGCTGGCCCGACAACAAAGATACAGTCGCCGTCTGGATCGCGGCCCATCAATATGCAGCGGTCGTGCGAACCTCGTTTCGCCGTTGGAACGAGGCCCAGGCTCCGGTGACCTACGTGATCGTCGACGACTCGACCACGGCCGATGTACACGTCACGTGGGCCCAAACGCTCCCATTCCAGGGGGAGCTCGGCACCACGTTTCGGCTCACCGACAATGATGGCCGCATCCTCGTCGCGCACGTGCTGCTGCTATCCACGGCCCCCATCGAGGGTATCCAGAACGCCGCGTTGCACGAAGCAGGTCACGCCCTCGGTCTCGACCACTCGCCGAACCCGGACGACATCATGTCGAGCGCGGGGAACGGTAAGAAGTGGCAGTTGAGCGACGCCGACCTCAAGACGCTCCGCGTCCTGTACGAGATCCCGTTCTAGCGGAGCGTCGCCGCGAGCTTCTTGGGCGCCGCTCGCTTGTGGGCGGTGCGCAAGAGCTCCGTGACGACCTTCCAGTTCGGCCTCTTATCGAGCCAGACACCGATCCAGCCGTAGGGCCCGACGTACGGCGGCACGAAAAACCGGCGCGGGTTCGAGCGCACCAGATACTCCTGGTCCATGTGCGAGCCCTTGCACCACACGGCCGGGTGGCCGTGGCCGTGATGGGTCTCTGCCGACGCATACATCGCGAAGATCTTATTGCGCACCCGAAACGTGGGCTCGCCCCACGTCTTGACCTCGTGCGATTCGGGGAGCTTGCGGCAGATCGCGCGGAGCTGCGCCAACGGAGTTATTGGCGCAGCCCGGTGAGCATGACCTCTTGCTTGACCGGGCACGAGCCCGCGAGCGCCGGACGGAACCGGAATGCGGGCAACACTCGAGCCGCGGCGGCAAGGGCATCGGGCGAGGCCGCAGCCGCGAGAAGCGTCGAGGGAACGGCACGGCCCTGTTCATCGACGACGAACTCGAACTTACCAGTCACCGACAACCCCGGTTGCGTCGAGTCCGGGTCGAGCGCCGCGGTGCGGGCGAGGGACATGACCGAGGCGGCGACGCGCGCGAAGAGGATGGAGGCCGGCGCATCGGATGATGGTGCGACTGATGAGAGTGAGAACGTGTAGTGCCCTGCTTTGAGCGAGCGGAACGCGTGCGCTACATCGGCGCCGCGGATCGCATCGACCACGCTGCTGTCGATCGATGGCGAGAGCGAGGTCGCGGTCACCGCAATGCCCGTCGCGTGTCCGGTGGCGTCGAGCGTAGAACGCCGTCTGAGCGGTCAACGTCTGCGGCGCCTTGGAACCGGTGGCGTAGCCGTACACGGGCAGCGCGAAATCATTCGGCATATGGAACGACGCCCGCATCTTCGCCAGCACATCGCTGGCACGAGCGTCCAACGCACTGGGGCCGGCGAGCGTGCCATAAATGAGTACGTCGGCCGTCTCGAAGGACGGCGGCATCGTGCAGGCGACGTTGACCACAAACCCCGAGCTCCGACCAGGCGCGTGCGCCTGGCCTTGGGAGCCAATCGTGTCGGCGATGAACGAGCGGTCGAGCACGAGATCCTGCTGAATGGACACTCGCTGCTCCGATTTGCCGGAGATAGCCCGAGAATCCACCGACATTCTTGGCGCCTTGGTCCGCGAGAGACCCCATCGATTGCAGGCCACCAGTGGTGACATTCGTGAGCGGCTGCTCCGTGCGCGACGACACGAGCATCGGAACGAACGGCACCTCCTCACGGAAGGTCGCCGTCACTTTGACGTACGGCGCCGCCCCGCCAACGGCGCCAGCGTGCGTCAACGTGAAGACCGCGCGCTTGACGACGTACCTCGCGTCATCGAGGTAGATCGATCCGGTGACATCAGGCGCCTTGATCACGTCGGCTGGACGAAAGTCGATGCGCAGCTCATGCGCCACGTCGCCCACATACGCGAAGCAATGCGCTACCGCAAATGCGGCATCGGCGAGATCGCTCAGCGTCGGGATGAACATCATCATGCGCTTCCCACCGCTCACCGATCGCTGTTCGTAGACGACACCGCCGATGGCATACTGATGCCGCTGCCGGCTGTCATACGTCGCCGTGTCGAGCGCGATCACGCTGTCCGTCTCGTCTCTGGTGTGCACGTTGAGGAGAACCGCCCGGCTCTCCGCCAACCGGTAATTGAACGGATACTGATCGAGGAGAATCCGGTACCGCTCGGCGTTCTGGCGCACCTGCGCCAGTACCATAGCGACCGCGGGCGAAGCGCCCGACTCGGCCAACTGCGGCGCGGCGCACCCGTGCTGCGGAGACTCGGCCGGGAGGTTAGCGAGACGGACGGGGAGAGGCTGGAGTCGCAGCACGAGGTGCTGAGAACTGGTGCCGGCACTGAGGGTCGTGTCCACCGGCAGAAACCCGACCTGCTGAGCACGCAGGCGATAGGTGCCAGTGGCAGGGACGCCCAAGTGAGAACCGACCGGCGACATCGGCAAACCGCCCCTCCGCCGTGTCCCCGATGGCTGATCGTGCCGTACGGCACGGGTTGGGAATCGGCGGCCGAAACTACGGTACCGCTCACGACTTGCGCTCCGAGGGCAAACGGCACTGCGAAGAGCGCAAGGGTTGCCGCGTAGGCGGCTCGGAATCGTCCGTTTAGTTTTGACGTAGGCCCCCAAACTACGTCCTGCGCACGGGGCGTCAACAATCCGCTGTCAATTCTCTGACGCCCAGCTTGAACCTTACGTGAGCCTGACGCACACTGTGTCTACCATGAAGCGATTACTGCTGCTCACGCTGCTCGGCGCCTGGTCGACCGCGACCCCGATCCCGGAGAAGATACAGGAGGAGCACGGGGCGCTTCTCGACGGAAAGATCTACATCGCCGGCGGATTCGACTCGACCGATACGCAGACCAACCGCGCGTATCGGTATGATCCGAGCCACGATACCTGGGAGCGCATCGCGGACCTTCCGGGGTCGCGGCATCACATGCCGCTCATCGTCCTGAATGACACGCTCTACGCCGTTGGCGGGCTCCAAGGCGACTCGGCGTTCGATGCCGTGGCGACCATGTGGATGTACCGCGTCGACCGGAACCGGTGGGAAGAACGAGCGCCGTTGCCCAAGCCGCGGGGCGCGTCGGCGGCTGGGGTGGTTGACGGCAAGATTGTCGTCGTCGGTGGCTTCGGGACCAAGTACAAGCTGCTCGACTCCATCACGGTCTACGATCCCGCGACAAATCACTGGACGAATCGTGCGCCGATTCCAACCGTCAGGGATCACCTCACGGCAGAAGTGGTGCACGGCGTGCTATATGCCATCGGCGGCCGACCGCTCGACCCGGCCAAGAACTATAATGTCGTCGAGGCCTACGACCTGGCGACGAATCAGTGGACGAAGAAAGCGAGCATGCCGAGTAAGCGCGGTGGACTCGGCTCGGCCGTCATCGCCGGAAAAATTCACACATTCGGCGGCGAGACCCGAAACTCCGTCTTCGCGAATCACGAGGTGTACGACCCCGCGCACGACACGTGGAGCGTCGCGGAACCCATGCCGACGGCGCGGCATGGACTGGCGGTCGTCGCGGTCGACGATCGGATCTACGTGATCGGCGGCGGACCAAAATCCGGGAGCGGACAGACGAACGTGGTCGAAGTCTGGCGCTGAGCATGCGGCGATACGCGTGCAGGATCCTGCACGTGGCGGTCGCGACGGCAGTAATGGTCGCGACCGGTGGGGCGCAGACTGCCGCGGAAGCGCGGAGCGTCGTCCGCCAAGCGCGGCACGCGTACGAAGTCGACAGCTCAGCGGCATTCGACCAACGATGGACTCGCGCACTCGCGCGGGACTCCTCTGACCGACTGGCCGCGCTCGGCCTCGCGTCGCTCGCGTGGCTCAACGCGCGGTACGACGAGGCCGACCGCCGGTACGGTTCGCTGCTGCACCAGCGCGACGCGGTGAGCGTGTATGCTCAGCTCGGGCTGGCCCAAGTGCAGTTCGCGGAGAGCGCGCCTGGACCCGCGGATACCGCGTACAGCAAAGCGGCCACCGCCGCGCGCGCCGCGAAAGACTCCGCCGCGCTCGTCGAGGCCCTCCTCGGCTGGGCCGTAATGAGAGCGCATAGCCGATCGGCGGCCGAGGGGGCGGCGCTGCTCACGGGCGTCGAAGCGTTCATCCCGCACGGAGACGACGGTCTCGAAGCGAACTACCAGTGCACCCGCGTCGCGCTCGGCCTCCTTCCTCGGGGCGCCGACCCGCGACCGACGCTGCAGCGCGGCGCCGCACTCGCCAAGGCCGCCGGTGAGCCAGACATCGAGGGATTCTGCTGGTTCGTCCTCGGCACCGGGCTCGAACGCTTCGGCGACATGGCCGGCGCGATCGCGGTCTTCGACACACTCGAGCGACAAGTGCTCGCGCCCGGCGATTTCACCAATCGCGCCCGCGTTCGCCAGCACCGCGCGTACTGTGAGCAATCGATCGGCGACTACGGCGCCGCCCTGCGCTCGGCGCGCATGGCAATTGCCGACGGCGAGCGCGCTCACAGCCTCGCGGTCATTGCGTATGCGCGACTGACCCAAGGGACCGTCTATCTCGGTCTCGGTGACATCACGGCCGCGGCACGCGCCTCCGATAGCGCCGCGGCCGTCTTCTCCCAGGTCGGCGACGTCATCGGTCGCCTCAACGCGATAACGACTCTCGGACAGGTCGCCCTCGCCGGCGACGATACGGCGGCGGCACGCCAGGCATTCGCGTCCGAATTTCAGCTCGGGACGAGCATCAAGGACCTGAACTACGTGGCCGACGCGCAGGCGTGGCTGGCCGATGTCGCGATGCACGAAGAACGATGGAACGAGGCGGGTCAATGGCTCGACGCTGAGCACATCACTATCCAGCGCGGCCGTCTCCAGGGATGGGCCTCGACCGAGGATTTCGATCGCGCCGTGCTGGCGCTACGGTCCGGGCAATGGCGCGAGGCCGAGCGTCGGATGGTGATCGCGTCGCGCGCGATCGATTCGACCCAACACCGCGACCGATACGAGATCGGCGCCTTTCTCGCCGAGATCCACCTCGCGCTCGGCGATACCACGCGCGCGGAACGGGAGCTCACGGCCGCGAGTGATGCGTTCGATCGGTGGCGCGCAACGCTCGACGATCGCGAAGCCCGAGTGCTGGCGTTCCAGTTCCATTCACTCGTCGGCGGGCCCGATCCCGGCGTCGCCAAGGTCATCGCGGCCGTGGCGCACGCCGGACGCATCGGCCCGGCATTCGAGCTGGCCGAACGCCGTCGGGCACGAGATCTCTCTGATCACCTCGTGCAAGCCGGATCGTCCGCGCGCACCGCCGCGGCTCCCGCCAACGTACTCGAGACGATCCAGCATGCATTGCCGGATGACGCAACCGCGCTCTTCGAGTACGTCACCGGACCCGCCAATGCGCCGACAACGCTCTTTGTCGTGACGCGACACAGTGCGCGAGCCTACACGCTGCCGCCAAACGACAGCCTGGCCGCCAACGTCAGCCGGCTCGTGGCATTCGTCGAAAGTGGTATCAGTACGAATGCTCCCGCGAACGCGTTGGGCTCGGCGCTCGTTACTCCGGCGCTCGCCGATCTACCCGCCGGCATCACGCGGCTCGTCGTCGTGCCGGATGGCGTCGTGCACCACGTGCCATTCGGAGCGCTGCGCGTGAATGGCCGGTATCTCGTCCAGACGTACGCGACCGCTCTGGCGCCCTCGGCGGCCGTGCAAGCGTGGCTGTGGGGGCGCCGCCAGGACCACCACACGTCGGCCACGGTCCTGGCCCTCGGCGACCCCAAGTTCGCGAAAGAGAAATCAGGCGACGCCGAGACGGAGACGTTTCGATCGGCGTTCGATGAGACTGGCGGACTACCGCGGCTCAGAGGATCGGCGGCCGAGGCCGAGCTCGTGGGGCAGTTCGGCGCGAGGAGCATCGTGCGACTGCGCGATAGCGCCAGCGCCTGGTTCTTGAAGCACACCGCGCTCGACAAGTTTCGTGTGATTCATCTCGCGACGCACGCGGTCGTCGATGACCGCGCCGCGACGCGCACCGCGCTGGCCCTCGCGCCAGGATCTGGCGAGAGCGGGTTCGTGACGCCGACCGACCTGGCGGCGCTGCATCTCAAGGCGGATCTCGTGATGCTCTCCGCGTGCCGGACCGCGGGCGGCCGCATCATCGCCGGCGAGGGCGTGCGCGGGCTCACCGCGCCGCTGCTTGCCGCCGGAGCGCACGCGGTCGTCGCGTCGTACTGGGAGATCGGCGATCAGCAGACGGTGAGGCTCGTGCACGACTTCTATCGGGCGATGGCCGAGGGTCACCCGGCGGGCGACGCGCTCAGGCTCGCCGAGGTCGCGGCGCTCGATCGCGGGGCGCCGCCGCGGGAGTGGGCCGCGTTTGCGATCAGCGGTGACCCAATGGTGCGGGTCCCAGTGAAGGTGCCGGCGTTCGACTGGTGGTGGCGGTTGTTCCACTAGTGTCGGTCAACGCGCCGAGAAACGCGATCAGCTCCCGCTTCTCGTTCGCGGTCAAGCCGAGGTGCTTGAGCGGTAGGCTCTGGTTCGGGAGGCGCGCGCCAATGCCCTCGCCTCCCCCACGATCATAGAAGTCGATGACCTGGTCGAGCGTGCGATACACGCCGTTGTGCATGTAAGGCGCCGTCACCACGACATTGCGCAGCGATGGCACACGGAACGCGTGGAGATCACGGCCGTCATGGCTGATCGCATATCGCCCCGGATCGATGTCGGGAGAGGCGTGCACGGTATCAGCGGTGCGCGGAACGCCGAGGACCTCGACCTCGCTGCGATCGAAGTTGGGCGGGGCCATGCCGTTGAACAGTGGCAGCATGTGACAGAAGCCACATTGGCCCTTTGCCATGAAGACGGTGAATCCCCGTCGCTCCGTCGGCGAGAGCGCCGTCGAGTCGCCACGGACCGCGCGGTCGAAGCGGCTGTCCAGGCGAACGAGCGTGCGGACGTACGCGGCGAGCGCGCGCTGGATGCGGATCGCCGGGATCTGGACGCGAGCGGCAATGCTGTCGATCGGCAGGCCTGACATCTCGCGCGGGTTGGCGATCACATCGCGCACCTGCGCCTCGAGCGTCGGCGCGCGCAGATCCATGAACAAATCGTGCTCGAGCGCGGCATCGATCAGCGTCGGCGTGTTCCGGGTCGGATGCACGGCCTGGCCATCGGTGAACGCGCGCGCGGGTTGATGGCACGTCACGCACGCGTGGCCGGAGCTCCCGCCGAGTCGCGGGTCGTTGAACAGGGATTGACCGAGGGCGACCTCGCTCGGCGTTGGCGGGGGTGCATCGGCCGGCGCGAACGCCCAGACATCAAATGCGGCCGAGTCGAAGAGCGACGCGGTGCGCCAGAACGCCTCGCCCGAGGGGCGCTGGAGTGCGCGGGCGACACCGGAGGCCTCGCGGGCGAGAAACCGTAGTCGATCGAACGTCGTGTCGTTCGCTGATCTCAGCGCGAGCGCGGCGGCGGCGAGCGCGGAGTCGAGCGAGGGGGCGCTGACCAGCGCGACAACGCGCTGGAGACCGTCGAGGGCAGCGGCGCTCTCGTGCAGGCCGGCGTGGGCGAGTCGCGAGTCGCCGTTGGCGAGCCCGATCGCCTCGACGCGCGCGAGCTCCTGTCGCGCGGCCTCGAGGATCGCCTCTCGTGTCCACGAGGTACCGAAGGTCGACACGCGGAGCCGATCGACCGCGCTGAGCATGGCGCCGACCGGCGCGGTCGCGCCGGGCAGCACGCTGGGATACAGGCGGAGCTCGACGGCCTGGAAGCCGACCGGGTCGACGAACTGCACGCCCGCGGCGGCTACTTCCGCCGAGTCGTCGGAGTCGTCCGCCTCGTCGTTGCCACCCTCGATGTCCTGCGCATTGAGCGCGGCCGCGACCGGCGGGGCGGAGTAGGCGAGCCACCACTCGGCGTGCTTATACGCGACGCGCGCGCGCGAAAACGCTGCGCGCACAAGGGCGGTGTCGGTCCCCGGCGCCAGGGACAGAGCTTCCAGCGACAGGCGCAGGGTGTCGAGCTGTGCCGCGTACACGACCCGGGCGGCGTCGAGGTCGCCACGCCCGGGCGCACTGGCCGCGCCGGTGATCGCGCCGCACAAGAGAGCGGCAACGATCCACCGGCCACGCCTGCTCACGCTATGGCGATCCCGCCGGCGAGCGTCCACCAGAGCGAACCGCCAGCGTCTTGCCTGGCTTTGCGGCAATCGTCGGCACCGGCTTCGTGATCGTGAAGTGATCGATCAACGAGCCGTCGGCGCCAACCTGCCGGAACGTGATCGTCCGGCCTTTGACATCGATGGCACTCAGCGAATGCTGCGTGGCCTCGAACGCGTAGGTAAATGCCTGCCAACTGCCCCGGTCTCCTGTCTGCTCGGGGTTGTAGAGCTCGGCGCCGCCGCCGCCCGACACGATGTAGATGACGCCCTTGGGCACGGTGCGCTTCACGCCATCGAACTCATGGTCGAACCGGTAGTCGCCGTCGATGGTGAACGGCAGACGGCCATTGGTGCGATACCAGTCTGGCGCGTGCAACGTTCCATCGATCCCGGTCTTGGGATCGCCCGCCAGCTTGGGGAGAAAGGTCATCGGGTACGAGCGTTGATAGTTGTGCACGTGCCCCATCAGCACGAGATCGACGTTGCCGGCCTCGAACACGTCGGACATGAGCCGCATCTGCTGCTCGGTGAAATGCTCACGCGACGAGTTGAACCCCGGTTGATGGAACATCACGAACCGCCACGTCGCACCGGCCGCGTGCGCGAGATCGCGCGCGACCCAGTTCCGCAAGACGGGATCCGTCCAGTCCATGTACGGGTCGGCATCGAGCACCGTCCAGTGCGTATTCCCGTAGTCGAACGAGTAGTTCGCCATACGCGGATAGTTGGGCCCGTAGCTCCGCGCCAGCGCGGCCGCCAGCGTCGAATCGCTCGCCATGAGCGGCGCGTTGTGCCCAGGCTTCGTGGTCGGGCCGTTGAGCGGCATCGACCAGAAGGCAAAATAGCCGCCATAGTCCGCCATCGAGTCGTTCACGTTGCGGGCATAGCTCGCGTCGTGATTGCCGATGGCCGCGACGAATGGAATCGATCGCGTGAGCGGCGCTCCGTTGGCCGGCGACGCGCTGTCCGCGTTATAGATCGGAAAGAACTTCGTTCGGTACTCGCTCATCCGGCCGGAGCCGTACACGATGTCACCGGGGATCGCCACGAAATCCGGGTGCTCCAAGTACGCGCGGTACGCTATCGCCCGTTGTCCGGGCGTATTCTGGCCGGCGTCGCCGAACACGACCACGCGATACGGCTCGCTCGCGCCTTTGCGCGAGAGCCCCGAGCTCGTGAAGACGACGGTGCCGTTGCGCTTCACGCGGTACTGGAACGTCGATCCCGGCGCGAGATCGCCGAGCGTGCCGTGATAGACGTTGTACGGATCGAGACCCGGCACATCGATGCGCGACGGATAGAACGTCCGCTGCGCTTTCCACGCGGTCGCACCCGCCGGCTTGAGATCGACCTCCCACTCGGCGCTCGTCGTATCCGAGTGCCAGAGGAGGGCCATCGTCACCGTCTCGCCGACGGAGGGAGCGTCGCCGAGCTGGAGATAGGGCTGGACAATAAATGGAGGCTGCGAAGTCGCGATCGCGGCGGCCGCGAGGGCCTGCACCAGCATCATTTGGAACATGTGACTCAGTGTGTGGGCGGCAGGGTGAAATTACACACAAACCTGCCCATTAAGACACAGAGTCGTGTAACAAACCCTAACGCCGGGCTCGACCGGCTGCGATTTTCGTGGCCATGAACGCACCGTGTCGCACTATCCTGATCGGCGTCCTCGCCGCCGCACCGCTGCCGGCGCAGAGCGTCGCCGACTCATCGCCATTCCGGCCGCTCGGGCTCCCCACGCCGAACGAATACCGGACCGCGGCGGGCCGGCCTGGGTCGCGCTATTGGCAGCAGCGCGTCGACTATCGGATTCGCGCCACGCTCGATCCCGCGAACAACGAGGTGCGGGGGCGCGAGACCATCCATTACGTCAATCGGTCGCCCGACGCACTGCCCTACCTCTGGATGTTCCTGGAACAGAACATTTGCGCGCCGTCGAGCATCACGAACGTGCTCGATCAGCCGCCGCTCGTGTTCCTCGGATCGACGTTCGACTTCTCGTGCCAAGGCTTCGCGGGCGGGCTCACGCTCGACTCGGTCCGGGTTGGCGGCAAGGACGCCCAGCGGTCGATCTACGGGACGACTATGCGGATCGATCTCGCCCGGCCCTTGGCTCCCGGCGACACTGTCAACTTGGATCTTGCGTGGTCCTTCCACGTGCCCGAGCAAGGAGCTGGCCGCATGGGACACGACGGGACTCTCTACGAGATCGCGCAGTGGTATCCGCGCATGGCCGTGTACGACGACGTGCATGGGTGGAACCATGAGCCGTACATCGGGGCCGGCGAGTTCTATCTCGAATACGGTCACTTCGACGCACTGATCACGGTGCCCGCGACATATATCGTGGCCGCGACCGGACGCCTCGTGGATCCCGACGTCGTGCTCACGGAACGGGAACGCATGCGCCTTCGGCGCGCGTTAGCCTCGGACACCGCGATCGCCGTGATCAGCAAGCAGGAGGCCGGCAATGTCGCACAGACGAGACCAACAGCCAATGGCACGCTGACCTGGCATTTCGTGGCCGACAGTGTGCGCGATCTAGCCTTCGCGGCCGCGCCGAACTTTCAATGGGATGCGAGTGGGTACCGCGGCATTCTGATTGAGACTCTCTACAGGCCATCCGCCGACAAGTGGGAAGAAGCGAACCGGATGGCCCGGGGAGCGATCCAGTATTTCAGCGAGCAGTGGTTCCCGTATCCCTACTCGCAGGCCACGACGATCGAGGGCCCGATCGAAGGCATGGAATACCCGATGCTGACGTTCGTGCCCAACAGCCCGAGCCGCGAGGAGCAGCAATGGGTTCTCGCGCACGAGTTCGGGCACGAGTGGTTCCCGATGGTCGTCGGGTCGAACGAGCGGCTCTACCCGTGGATGGACGAGGGCTTCAACACGTTCATCGACCTCGGCAACGCCGCGAAATATTTCGCGGGCACGGCATATGGCGACACGATCGAGGTGCATTCGCTGCACCTCTATCCGGACCACGCGGTGCCGGGCGCCGAGCAGCCGATTATCACGAAGCCGACCGAGGTGCACGATCTCTTCTGGGGCGCGTACCAGAAACCCGCGCTCATGATGCAAGAGCTCAGATACGAGGTGCTCGGCAAAGAGCGATTTGATCCCGCGTTCCGGGCATACATCCGGGCCTGGCAGTTCAAGCATCCGACACCCGCGGATTTCTTTCGCATGATGCGCGACGAGTCCGGCATGGACCTCGACTGGTTCTGGCGCGGGTGGATCTACACGACGGCCCGGCTCGACCAAGCGATCGATTCCGTCAGCGGGAGCAAAGTTTATCTTTCGAATCGTGGGACGATGATTATGCCGGCCGAGCTCGCCGTCACGTTCGAGGATGGGACACAGACAGTGGCGCGATTGCCGATCGAGATGTGGAACCTGGGATCGCGATTCGCGTATCGCGTCCCTGGGACAAAGCGCGTGACCCGCGTAGAGCTCGACCCACGCAAACACCTCCCGGATATCGACCGCCGCAATAACATCTGGCCGCGACCATGATCGTACGCGTCTGGCGCGGACGAGCCGCACTCGCGAATCCGTCCGGGTACCCTCGCCATTTCATCGACGTGGTGTTGCCGCAGCTGCAACGCCTCGAGGGATTCGCGGGCGCTACCCTGCTGCGCCAGCACCGCGCGCACGACATCGAGTACGTCGTCGAGACGCGCTGGACGTCACTGGACGCCGTCCGCGCGTTCGCCGGCGCGAACATCGACCGCGCGGTCGTTGAACCCGAAGGCCAGGCCGCTCTCATCGATTACGACCAGCGCGTCACGCACTACGACATCATCTACGATGGTTGAGCGCGATACATCGCGCGAAACTGCGCGATGTCCGCGTCGGGTAACGCCCGCAACGTCGTGAAGATCTCGGCCGCGAACTCGACGGCGCCAAGACCCGAGGCCGAGATGATGCCGCGGTCGGCGACCGCGAGCGACGTATCGACATACATCGACGGCGTCTCGTAGTTCGGCGCGTAGTGCGAGAGAAAATCGCGGCCGTTGCTCGTATGCCGACGGTCGCGGAACAGGCCCACACGTGCCAGCGCGACGGTCGCCGCGCAGATCCCGGCCAAGGGAATCGAGTCGGTGGCGAGCCGTCGCAGGATGGGGTCCAGCCGATCAGCCGGGTATCCCTGCTCCCACATGTCGCCGCCCGGCAGGAGAAGGAGTTCCGGCGCGTCGAGATCTTCGAGGACTCGGTCCGGCGTGACGCGCAAGCCGCCCATCGACGTGACAGGGGACAGGTCGTACCCATACGTCGTTATCGACCGCTTCCCCCAGCGCCGAAGCCCGGTTAATGCATAGGAGGGCTCCCAGTCCGCAAACCCTTCGAAGACCAGAACTGCCGTACTCGGGCTCGTCATGTGTATGTTTGGGTCATGCGTGACCGGGTGAACCTGGAGTATAGCCTGCGAGGCAGCCAGATCTTTGTGACGTATCCGCCGAGTTACACCGGCGGATTTCCGATCGGCGAGTATCCCGCGTGGTACGAGACGGACCCACCCAACGAGATCACCCGCGAACGCGTGGCGATCTGGCGTGAGTTGAGGAGCCAGCTATGAAAGTTGTGTTCTCGATGGCCATCGCCCTCGCGGTGCTCAGTGTCGCCGCGGCCGCGCAGGATCAAGATCCACCGACCCGCGCCGGCCGGCTCGGCTACATCTCGGGCACCGTCTCGCTCCGGCCCGCGGGCGACACGGAGTGGGCCGCGGCCGTGCCGAACCGCGCGCTCACCACCGGTGATCGCGTCTGGGTCGACTCGAATGGCCGAGCCGAGGTACAGATCGGACAGACGCGGATCCGCTTGGCGGGCGGGACGGAGCTCGACATCGCCAACCTCGACGACAACACGATTCAGGCGAGCGTCACGCAGGGCACGGCGACGGTCAGCGTGCGCCACTTGAACGATGGCGAGTCCGAAGAGTTCGACACGCCGAACGCCGCGATCGGGATCGGCCAGGCCGGCGACTATCGCATCGACGTGTCGCCGGACGGCAGCCAGTCGACCGTGAAAGTGTGGGCGGGCCAAGTGGCCGTGACCGCGGCCGGCTCATCGTTCGATGTCAACGCGAAACAGGCCGCGACGGTGAACGGCACCGACGCGCCGACCTACGATGTGGTCGACATCGGTCCCGAAGACAGCTGGGATCAGTGGAGCGACGACCGCGACCATCGCGAAGAGGCCTCGGCCTCCTCGCGCTACGTCTCGGCCGACATCGCCGGGTACGACGATCTCGATGGGAACGGCGCGTGGCGCGACGATCCGACATACGGCGCGGTGTGGACGCCGACGACGGTCGTCGTGGGCTGGAGCCCGTATCACTACGGCCACTGGGTGTGGGAAGGACCCTATGGATGGACGTGGGTCGATGACGCGCCATGGGGTTGGGCGCCGTTCCACTACGGCCGTTGGGTGTACGCCGAAGACCACTGGGGTTGGTGCCCGGGTCGCGTCTACGAGCGGCCGGTATGGGCGCCCGCGCTGGTCGCGTTCGTCGGCGGCCGCGGATGGAACGCCGGCGTGTCGTTCGGCGGCGGAGTCGGGGTCGGCTGGTTCCCGCTCGCGCCCGAGGAACCGTACTACCCCTCGTACCACGTGAGCAACACGTACGTCCGGAACGTGAACATCACGAACGTCACCAACGTGACGAATATCACGAACGTCACCAACGTCACGAACATCACCTACCGCAACCGCGAGGTGGCGGGCGCTGTGACGGTCGTTCCGGATAACGCGTTCCGGAATGGTCAGCCAGTCTCGCGCTACGCCGTACGCGTCCCAGCGGGTGCGATTCAGCAGGCGCCGAGGCTCGGATCGGCCGCGCCATTCGTGCCGACGCGGCGCAGCATCGCGCCGATCGCGTCTCAGCATCGCCCGCCCGCCGCGATCAACAACCGGACCGTCGTCGCGGTGCGGCAACCACCCAGGGCACCGCCGCCGTTCGACGAACAGGCGAAGCTGCTGGCCGCGCATCCCGGCCGTCCCGCCGCGGCGTCCGAGCTCGCGACGATCAAGCGGCCAGCCGAGCCGGTGGTTGCGGTGCGGCCCGCCAATCAACCAGTGAGACCAGGCGTGACGCTCAAGCCCGCGCGTCCGGCCGTAGCGGCGGCGCCAGCACCGAATGCTCCGAAGCCGAACGTGGCGGGGCCGCCGGTCGCGAAGGCGGTGCCGCATCCGGGTTACGTCGCCACGCCGGTACCGCATCCTACACCGTCGCAACCGCGCGCACCGGTGGCCGAGCCCACGCGTGGTCCGGCAACCGCGACACGCGTTCCACAGCCGGCACCGCGGCCGACGATCTCGTCAGCGCCGGCTCCGCATCCGAACCTCGCGACGCAGTATACGCAGCAGCGGAACGACATGGAGAACCGGCACGCACAAGAAGCCGCGAATCCACCAGCAAACGTGCAGCCGCAGGCGCTCGCGAAACAGCAGGCGACCGAGCATCGCACCCTCGACAATAACTACGTGCAGGCGCGTAGCAGTGGTGCGAAGTCGATGCCGGCGCCGCCGCCGCGTCCCGCGGCACCAGCACCTCGTCCGGCAGCACCGCCACCGCGTGCCGCACCGGCGCCGAAGAAGCACTAGCACGCAACGTCCGGATAGTCTCGACCGTAGGTAACAGATGAAGCTCTGGTACTTTGCGACAGTCGGCGTTGTGGGGATCGCCAATGCGCAACAGACCCCCACGGCGCCGACTCCAGGCCTGACGGCGCGGGCGATGGCGGATACGTTGCCGCCCGATACGACTTTCAAATACGCGGCGATGCTGACGATAGATCAGGTCGTCGCCAACGCACTACGCTATAGTCCGGCGGTCGCACAAGCCCGTGGCGCTGTGCACTCGGGACTCTCCAGCCAGCGCGTCGCCTACGGGGCGTTCTTGCCGAACGTCGTGTTCAATGCCAATGCGCTCCAACAGGACGCGAAGAGTACGCCGGCCGCTCTCACCGGTACCGGCTTGGGCAATACGTACGCGCCGAACGCGTACTGGGCTGGGTTCTCGGCGTCCTACGATGTCTTCACCGGCGGCCGGCGGCCCGCCGAGATCGCCGCGGCGAAAGCGACGACCCACGCCGCGGATGCCGCGCTGACTGAGCAGAAGTACGGCACGGCGCTGACGGCCGAGCAGCAGGCGTATGGCGTACTCCGCGGCCACGACCTCGTACAGGTGTCGTACACGCGGATCGAAAACGCCGTGCGCGCGCTCGACTATGCATCGGCGAACTTGCGCGCCGGCACCGCGACGCGCGCCGACGTGCTCCAAGCCCAACTCGCGGTCGAGCAAGCGCGCCAACAGAATGATCGCCTCCGAGGACTCGCTGTCGACGTACTCGTACGGCCTCGGTCGCCTCGTTGGTGTCGACGGCGCGGTGGGCGTGACGGGCGTGGACTCGGCCATCGACTTCCGCCTCGCGCTCGCCGACTCGCAGATCATCGCACTCGCCATCTCACAGGCGCCCGCGGTGACCGCGGCCGACCAGAGCGCGCGGTCCCAGCGCGCGTTCTTCGACGCCGCGCGCACCGAGTATCTCCCGACGATTACCCTCTCGGGCGGCTACAACTGGGCCAACACGTCGCTCAACATCAACGCGACGCGCCCCGGGTGGCTCGTCCAGCTGGGGACGGCGTTCCCGTTGTTCAACGGGTTCGTGCGGGAGAACGACGTCGAACAGGCCTCGATCAACATGGACGTCGCGCGGTCGACGGCGTCGGACACCCACCGGTTCGCGCTGAGTCAGGCCCAAGCGCTCCTCGCCAATTTGCGGTTGGCCGAGGAGAGCATTCAGTCGGCGGAGGTGGAGGTCGCGACGGGCGAGGAGAACCTGCGCGTGATGTTCGCGCGCTATCGGAATGGCGTCGCGACCTTCCTCGATCTGACGACCGCGCAACTCAACGAGGCCCAGGCACGGACGGACCTCGTGACCGCGCGCTACAACTATTTTATCACTCGCGTATCGCTCGAGGCGCTGTTGGGTCGGTCGCTGTAGTTGACCACACGGAGGCGCGCGCCCTCGATCACGTCGTCGGACGGGTTGACCACCACCGTCGCGCCCTCCGTGACGCCATCGGTCAGCTCGACTTCGCCGCCGTAGTCCCGGCCGAGCGTGATCGGCGAGAAGTGGGCGGTGCTGTCCGCACGCACTTCGACGACTTGCGGACCATCGGACCGCGTGACGAGCGCGTTGGCCGTCACGAGGAGTGGCGCCGCACTTCTATCGATCTGAAAATGGACGTCCGCGTAGAGGCCGGGCACCAAGGCACCGTCGGTATTCAGTATCCGTACCTCGACTAAGAGCGTCCGCGAGGCCGGATCCAGTGCCTCCGACGTGCGGCTCACGGTCCCCGTAAATGTTCTTCCCAGGCGCTCGGCCACACTGACCGCGGCATGCTGTCCGACCACGATCGCTGAGCTCACGGACTGGGGAACGTTGACCAGCAGTCGTACGGTGTCGATCTGCGCCAACGTGTAGAGCCCGCGCCCGATGCCGCTGGTCGCCGGGCCAGCGCCTGCTGGCGATACGTACTGACCGACGTCGAGCGAGCGCGACGTGACGACGCCGGAGAATGGCGCGGCGATATACGAGAATTGTTGCAGTGCGGAGAGCCTACGGACGTCGGCTTCGTCGGCCATCACGGCCGCGTTGGCGTCGTCAAACGCCGCCTGGTGCTCGTCCAGCTCGAGCTTCGACACCGCGCTATCGCGCACGAGGTCTTTCCACCGAACGAGATTCGTCCGGTTGAGCAGCAACGTGGCCTGCGCACGCGCGAGCGTCGCACGAGCCGCCTCGAGTTGCTGATCGACCTCGGGCGTCGAGATCTGGGCCATGATCTGGCCGGATCTGACATGGGCGCCCATGTCGACCGTCCACCGCTTCACGTAGCCGGCCGTCTGCGCGTACACGGAGGCCTCGTGCAATGCCTCGACGGTGCCGGGGAGGGCCAGGTCAGACGATGCGGCGGCGCGGTGCACGGTCGCGACCAGGACGCCGACCGCGCTGGTACTGCGCGCTGACGCCGCGGCGGCGAGCCGGCGGGCGCGGGCGACGCGGGGCAGCCCGCCCACGAGCAGCGCCACCGCGACGAGGATGATGATGGAGATGGTGCGGACTTTCATTATCGATCGACTCCGGCCAGAGACACATCTCCGGTGTCGCGCGGCGCAACCCGCCCGCGAATGGATGCATAGACGACCGGAACGAAGAATAGCGTCGCGAAGGTCGCGACCAGAAGCCCACCGATGACGGCTCGGCCCAGCGGCGCGTTCTGCTCGCCACCTTCGCCGAGGCCCAATGCCATGGGGAGCATGCCGATGATCATGGCGAGTGCCGTCATGAGCACCGGCCGGATGCGCTCGTGTCCTGCCTCGAGCGCGGCTTCCTCAGCCGTGCGTCCGAGGCCGCGCTGGTCGTTGGCGAACGTCACCATCAATACCGAGTTCGCCGTGGCGACGCCCATGGCCATGATCGCACCCATGAGCGACGGCACGCTGAACGAGGTCTGCGTCAGATAGAGCGACCACACGATTCCCGCCAGCGCGCCAGGGAGCGCCATGACGATGATCAAGGGGTCGGTCCAGGACTGGAAGTTGACGACCATCAGCAGGTACACGAGCACGATCGCGAACACGAGTCCGGCCTCGAGGCCAAAGAACGACGACCGCATGCTCTCGACCTGTCCACGCACGACGACCGTTGTCCCGCGCGGCAGGCTTTTTCTGGCCGTCGCGACGACGCGATCGACATCGGTGGCCACGCCGCCCAGATCGCGTCCCGAGACATTGGCATCGACGTCGAACACCGGCTGGATGTTGTAGTGCGTGATCACGGCCAGCGTGTTGCGTCGCGTCACCTGCGAGAGATTCGTGAGCAGCTGCGGTTGGTCCGTCCCCGAGTGGATCGGCGTCCGCTCCAAGTCGGCCATGTCCGTGACGCGGTACTGCGGCGTCTGCACGACGAGCGGATAGTTGATGCCATTCGCCGGGTTGAGCCAGTAGTTCGGCGCGACCTGCACATTTGATGACAGCGTCACCAGCATGTCGTTGGCCACATTGCGCTGCGTGAGGCCGATCTCCTGGGCTTTCGTGCGGTCGACGTTGATCAAGAGATCGGGCGCATTGACGACCTGTAAGAGGTGGACGTCGGCCGTGCCCGGGATGGCGGTCAACTGGTGTACCAGGCCTTTGGCGATCTCGAAGTTCTGCGCCCGGCTCCGGCCGACGACTTGCACGTCGATCGGTGCCGCCAGCCCGAAGTTGAGCGTCTGCCCCACGATGTCGGCGGGCTGGAAGAAGAACGTCACGCCGGGGAAGTCACGATTGAGCGTCGTGCGCATCGAGTCGACGTAGTCGGGGGTCTTGCCTCGGCGATCGTCGGTCAGCGAGATCAAGACCTCGCCATTGGTTGCGCCGATCGTGGGGTTATCGCTATAGGCGAGATTGAGGCCGAGCCCGCCGATGCCGATGTTGTCGACAATGACATCGAGATCGTGCGGGGGGATCACGCGGCGGATCTCGCGCTCGACGCCGGCGAGGAGCTGCTCCGTCTCCTCGATGCGGGTCCCGGCCGGCGCCCTGACATGCAGCCGTATCTGACCCGCGTCGACGGCCGGAAAGAAATCCTGCCCGATAAATGGCACCAAGAGGAAGCTCGCCAATACCCCACCCAAGAACAGCGCCGTCGTCCGCTTGCGCTGGCCCATGATGCGGGTGAGCGCGCGATCATACGCGCCTCGGAAGCTTTCGAACCCACGCTCGAAGCGCCGAAAGAACGCGGGTGCCGGGCGTCCATGCTCAGCCTGCAGCGCATACTTGACCAGCGTTGGCACCAATGTCCGCGACAGGAGGTACGACGCCAGCATCGCGAAAATCACGGCTTCGGCCAATGGAGCGAACAGAAACCCGGCCACGCCGGTCAGCGATAAAATCGGGACGAAGACAATACAGATGCAGAGCGTCGACACGAACGTGGGCACCGCGATCTGCACGGCGCCATCCAGAATGGCCTGCTCCAGATCTTTGCCCTGCGCGGCATTCCGGTGGATGTTCTCGATGGCGACCGTGGCGTCGTCCACCAGAATACCGACGGCCAGCGCGAACCCGCCCAGCGTCATACTGTTGATCGTCTGCCCCAATGCGCTCAGCGCGATGATGGACGAGAGAATGGCGAGCGGGATCGACACCGCGACGATCAGCGTGCTCCGCCAGCTGCCGAGGAACAACAAGATCATGAGCGCGGTGAGACACGCCGCGATGATCGCTTCGCGAATGACGCCGTTGATCGCGGCCTTGACGAACAACGATTGATCGCCCAACGGGTCGGCCTTCAGCGATGCCGGCAACGTCGCCATGACCGACGGCAGCCGATCGCGAATGCGCTTCACGACGTCGAGCGTCGACGCCCCGCCGCCCTTGAGCACGGTGAGCAGCGCCCCGCGCTGGCCGTTGCGCCGCACGATGCTCGACTGCACGGCGTATCCGTCGTGCACCTGCGCCACGTCCCGCACGTAGATCGTTGCGCCATTGACTTGCTTGATCGGCAGGTCATTGAGCTGCTGCAGGACGTTCGGGTTCGAGTTCAAGTGTACCTGGTACTCGCGCGTTCCCATCTTCGCCGTTCCCGCGGGCAGCACCAGGTTCTGGGCATTGACGGCATTCGAGACATCGTTCGGCGATACCCCGTTGGCGTACATCTTCTGGGGATCGATGTCGACCATGATCTGCCGCACCTTGCCACCGTAGGGCAGCGGCAACTGCGCCCCTTGAACGGTCGCGAGCTGGGTGCGCATGAAATTGTACGCGTCGTCGTAAATCTCCTGCTCGGACAAAGACTGGCTGGAGAGCCCGAGCTGGAGCACCGGCACGTTCGACGCGTTGAAACGCACGATAAACGGCGGCTGCGTCCCCACCGGCGCGATGCGCAGAATCGTCTGCGAGATCGCCGTGATCTGGGCGATCGCGCCGCTGATGTTGGTGCCCTGGTGGAAGAACACCTTCTCCACCCCGTACCCAGTCATGGACTGGGATTCCATGTGCTCGATGTTGTCGACGGTCGTCGTCATCCCGCGCTCGTGCGGCGTGATGATGCGACTCTCCATGTCTTCCGGCGACAACCCCGCGTACGTCCAGATCACGGTGACAACCGGGATGTCGATATTCGGGAAGATGTCGGTCGCCATCTTTCGCACGGAGACGATGCCGAAGATGAGGATCAGCATCGCGCCGACGACGAACGTGTACGGCCGCTTGAGGCCGAGTTGGACGAGCCACATGGGTTAGAGACTCCTGCCGGCGAGCGCTTCGAGCTGTGCTCGGGCAATGCCGTAGTCGTAGCGCGCCGTGACCGCGTCCTGCTCGGTGGCGACGAGCGTCGCCTCGGAGGTCAGGCGGTCGAGAATCGTCGACGCGCCGGCTTGGTACCGCGCGTCTTGCACGCGCAGATCTTCTGTCGCTTGCACCACGGCCGCTTGGGCGAGCCGTATTCTCTCCCCAGCGACATTCAGATTGGCGAGCCCACGCTCGGCCGCGGCCCGCGCTTCTCGTTTCGTATCCGCCCTCGTGGCACTCGCGGCGTCCGCCTCGGCGTCAGCCCTCGACACCCCGTCCTCGCGTTGAAATCCGTCGAAGATCGGATAGACGACACCTACTCGAAATTGCCACGCTTGGCCGCCATCAATGAGCGGCCCACGCGTCGCGGGCTGACTGTACACGGAGTAGCCGCCGCTGGCGTTGATCGTCGGAAAGTACTGCGATTTGGCGGCGCGCACCGACGCAGTTGCCGCGTCCGCGGTCGCGTCAGCGGAGCGCACCGACGGTCCGCCGGCCACAATGAGATCCACCATCTCGCGATCTGATACCGGGAGCGGGCGCACGATCGTCGAGTCCGCCTCGTTCGCGCCAACCGCGCGGCCGAGTCCGGTCACGCGGCCGAGCTCGAATGCGGCGCTCGTGCACTGTGCCTGCGCGGCGAGTAAGGCCTCCTTTGCCGACGAGAGCTCGACGCCGGCGCGTAGCACATCCGACCTGAACGACGTCCCGGCCTCCAGCCGATGCTGCGCCACGCTCAACGCTTCTTGATCTCTCGCGAGCCGTGCCTCCGAAACTTTTATCAAGTCAGACGCGCGGAGGACGTCCAGAAACGCGACCTCGACGGTAAGCCTTGCGCCGTACGTGCGATCGACCAGCGATGCATCGGCCGCCGTACGCTCGGCGTCAGCCGCTCGTCGCTGCGCTCCGCGTCGGCCGGCAGTAAAGAGATCCAGCGAAGCGAGGACCCCCGTGCCGTATGTCGGGCCAGGCAGCGCGAGGGACAGCGGCGGTTCGGGCGAGGCTAAGTCGGCGTTTGAGAAATTCGCCTGATACGCGATCTGGGGCAGAAATGCGCCGACTGCGAGTCGCTGCTGTGATCGGGCTTCCCAAACGTTGGCCTTGCCGCGCGCGACATCCGGGCTCGCGCTCGCGGCGTGCGCCAATGCGTCGGCCAAAGAAATTGTCGTGTCGACTTGGGCGTGGGCGGAAAGTGCACATGCCGACGACACAGCGATAACGCGCGCGATGTTCACACCGCAATGTCATCTGACCGGGCGGTCAGGAAAATGCAGAAACTTGCGGCCGAATGATCCTTTCTTAAGCTACCTGCGTCTCGCGCCAGCCACCGGGCGGCGTCCCGTGACGTTTCGCGAACTGGCGTATGAAATATGAGACATTGTCATAACCAACGGCCGACGCAATAGCGTGCAGCGGCTGATCCGTGTCGATCAGCAATCGCTCGGCCTCACGCATGCGCCGCTCGATGATCCACTGCAGAACCGTCCGTCCGGTCTCTTCGCGCACGGCGTGCGTGAGATACGCCGGCGACCGGTCCACGGCCTTCGCCACGTCGGCGAGCCCAATCGGCGACCGATAGCGCGTCTCTATCACCTGAAAGACATCGCGCACGAGCTGCGTGGCAGCATTGGACTCGCACGAATGGCAGAGCGCGAGATCATTCGGCACCGGACGCAGCCGCGCGACATCCGTCAACACCAAATTGATGAGCGACGGCAGCGCCGAATGCTCGGCCTCGGCGTGACGTTCGAGCTCACCTTGCATGAGATCGAGCTCGGCCACGAGACGCGAGATTTGGCCCTCGTCAGCATGGAAGCGCAACACCGTGCCGACGCGAGCGAGCAGCTGCGACGGCAGTCCACGCGGACGCGCCTCCAAGCAGAGCGCGATCGCATGTCGCGCAAACGAAGCGACCCAGTATGTCGAACGTCCCGAACGTATGTGCATCGAACGGGATTCCAGGCGCGAAGAGATAGACATCGCCTTCGGCGTGGAGCGTCGGGCCAAGCACGGCCTTCTGTGGACACTCCGGGCCATCGACGACGACGAGCGTGTAACGAAGCTCAGGCCACACGGGCGCGCGAAACACGATCGGCTCCAACCGCCGTCTACGCCAGAGCGCTACGCCCGTCCGTGCGCTATTCTCGATGGGGGACATTGCCTGTATACAATCCAATGACTACTCCTGTGGTTCCGACTGACGTTATCCTCAAGCGCTTCGAGACTCCCGACGAAGTGCGTGAAATGGTGAAGGGCAAATTCGAGATCGTGCGACTCGGCGGCATGACAATCGGCCGGGCGACGTACGAGCCCGGTTGGCGGTGGTCCGAACACGTGGGACCCGGCGTCGGCGCGACGCGGTGCTCGGTCGAGCACGTCGGGATGGTACTGTCAGGAACCGCCACGGCGGCTCTCGAAGACGGACGCGTGTTTGAAATGCGTGTTGGAGAGGTGTTCTACATCCCGCCAGTGCCGCACGACAGCTGGGTCATCGGCAACGAACCCTACGTCTCGCTACACTTCCTCGGCGCGGACCACTACGCCCGATAGTCGGACCTCACTCTCCCACGCTGCTAAGAAGCGGCGTACAGTTTCACTCGCGTAGCGCCGCAGTTCCTGCCGGCGGCCATCGTCGTCCTCGTCTTCACTCAAAAAGCGCTCATACAGCGAGGGGCCCGCCGAGTCGAGGGTTTGGAAATGCCGTCGGAGCAGGTCGATGGCGGCTCTCACATCCGGGTCCGTCACGACCGGGCTGCTGGCGGCGTAGGCAGCAGCGCTCGCCGGCCCTTGTTCGAACGCGTTGAGGGTCCATACAATGTCGTAAGCATCTTTGTGCTTGACTCGGCCGTCGAGCGCGAAAGCCTTTAGCGCAAGGAACGGCAACAGATTCGCCACGCGAACCTCGACGATGCGAATGCCGCCGCCGTCGAGAGTATCGCCCTCCAGCCGGACCGCCATGCAATCGCGACCAGCGAGCTCGGCGCCCCGAAGTGCGAACGCACTGAGCCGGCGTCCCGCCTGGCGATGCGGCCGGCGCCGTAGACGGCCCGGCAGAGTGTCCTCCGGCGCACAGAAGAATTCCAGGATCACGCCGACCCCGTCAACGTCGCGTTGCCAGCGGAAATACTCCGGCTCGTCGGAGCGATTTCGCGACGGTGTGAAACCGGCGCCCGAGAGCTGCCGTTCGAGCGTCGAATAGAGTGGAATGTCTTCCGAAGCCATGACGACTCCGATCACGACATCAATGTCTGTGGTACCAATGTGCGGTTCGAGTCCAGGAGGCACGCGCTGCACCAAGTAGCGCGGCGCGAGTCCACCGAACACAATGAGATGCGGCCCCCATTGACCGATTCTGGCAACGAGCGTACGAAGCGCGCGCTCACACGCTGCTACCGCCGCGGGGGTGTAAGCGTCACGCTCGCGCATCGAGCGAGGAGCGGGCACGGAGATGATCGGCGACCTCGCCGCCACGCCCCCGTGCGCGGCGGGCTTCCACGTACGCTCGCGGCCAGCTTACGCAGCGAATTTGCTCGCGTAGATCGTCGCGCGCGATGAACGTCCTATGGACGAGTGCCGGATCACCCGAGGTCTGCCATAGATGAATGTTCTCGCCACTCTCGACGACCGTCCCTCCGAGCTCACGCGCAATGTCTTCCGCCGCCTCCGCGGCCGGAATCCGAACGTCCGGTGGTGGATCAGCGGTCAAGAGCGGTGCCCACAGATTCGCCGCCCCAGCTCCGCCGACTGCGTAGTTCGTCAGATTACCGAGTTTGGCGATGCGTGCGTACAGGTCGTGATACGACGGCGCGTGCGCGTACACTCGAGTGATGACTTCCGGGCGGACCTCTTCCTCCGCCCAGCGATCCAGCAACGCACCCGGATTGCTCAGCCTCCAGGTCTTCCACCGCGGTCCAGAGCCCATTTCCTCGACGATCCCCTCATTCGCCAACCGGATGAGCACGCGGCTCACGAGCGCCGGGGAGACTCCGGTGTCGTGAGCCAGATCCTTGGCGCGAAAGTGGGGGCCTCGATACTTCAGCAGCATTGTCTCCGCGCAGACCCCGGTCCGTCTTCGCAACCGAGCCGGTCGGCCTTGGCCAGCTGACGTCCTGTTAGAGGTCCCAGCGATTGGTGGGGAATGTGGATCGATGTCGATCACGACTCCGGGCGCCACAATGTGCGACACGGCAGTCTGCTCTTCGAGCCATGAGATACCAGCCGCGCGCAAGATGCTGCGTGAGGCGGGCGTCAGACGATCTGTGGCCAGCATGAGATAGTTCACGGGATAGGCAGGGATTTGGGAAAACCGAGAGAAGCCGACGTGCACTCTCTCCCGTCGCGGTATCACCGGATCCGGGTCGCGAGCCATCGCGGCGAACTCGCGCACCCTTTCCTCGCTCACGGGCCGCTCGCGTCTGACGTAGAACGTGACGAAGCGGCCGCCCCGCGGTCGTATCTTGACCTTCGACCCGTCGGCGGGAAGCTGGATATCACCAGCTACAGCAGTGCGGACACGCCGCACGACCCAGTCTGGAACGTCAGGCATAGATTTACCGTTCAGTTAACTTAACCGATGCGGTAAAATACGCAATAACGGTAAAATAAGAGCGGATTAGTCGGCTTCGCTGACCACTACGCTCGGTAACTGGCCGCGCTCGCCCGGCCACCAATTCCATTTGCCAGCGAGCCGTAGCACGGCTGGCCCAATGCCGAGGCGGACGACCGTGGCGTCGATGAGTACGGCCACGGCTAAGGCGAAGCCGAGCACTTTGATGAGCAGGAAGTCGCCGAGGGTAAACGACGCGAACACGACGATCATCACGGCCGCCGCGCTCGTAATGACGCCGCCCGTGCGCGCGACACCCTCGGCGAGCGCATCGTTGACGTTGGCGCCCGACCGGTTCGCTTCGGCGACTCGTGCCACCAAGAACACCTCGTAGTCCATGCTCAGGCCGAACACGAGGCAGAACACGATGACGGGGACGGCGGGGAAGAGCGCGTCGACTGGCGCCGCCAGGCCGACGAGCCAGGCGAGGTGGCCGTCCTGAAACACCAACACCGTCGCGCCGAACGCCGCGCCGACGGAGATGAGATTGAGCAAGATCGCCTTGATCGGGATCAACACGGACCGGAACCCGATCAGGAGCGCGAAGAACGTCCCGCCGACGACGAGCCCGACGACCCAACTCGCGTGTCCCGCGATCGCGTCCTGATAGTCCGTGTTCTGCGCCGGCAATCCACCGATCCGAATCGTCGCGCCCTTGAGACCAGTGAGCTGCACCGGATCGGTCGCGCGCAGATCGTGAATGAAGTCCGTGAGCTGCGCGGGCGTCGCGCTCTCTTTCGGGACCACCTCGATCACCGCCGCTTTGTGATCGCGACTCACGAACGAGTGGATGAGATCGACCGACACGAGGCCCAGGACGGTGGTGCTGGGATGCTCGGCGTGCAGGATCGTCGGGAGCGACCGTACGCGTGCGACCTCGGGCCGCTGCTGGACTGTCAGCGTGAGTCGTCGCCATGCCTGCCAGCCGGCGTCAGTCAACGGCCCCTGGCCGGGCGGAAGCTCGAGGAGAATGTGCGTATCCTCGACGATCCCCATCTTCCCCATGCCGCGCATCGCCCGCACGGCGCGCGCTGACTCCATCGACTGCGGCAACCAGTCTTCGCCGGTCGGCAACTGATCGTTGAGTCGCCGCGCTTGCCCCACGAGAATCGCCAGCGGTACACCGCATAACACGAGCACTCGCACCGGATGCGCGGCGACCCACGCACCCCAGCGCCGCCAGCCATTCTCACTTCCCACCCGGCGCGCGTGCCAGAGACTCCACCGGTTGACCAAGGGTCCGAGCCACGCGAGGAGTCCCGGTAATAGCGTGGTCGCTAAGAGCGCCGAAAAACCAACAGTGAGCAGGCCACCGATGCCGATCGAGCGAAGGTCACCGATGGGAATGACAATCAACGCCACGAACCCGATGGCGACCGCCATTGCGGAGATGAGAATCGTATGCCCCGCGCGCTGCACCGCTTCGACCGCGGCGTCCTCGGAATTTCGTCCAGCGGCGAGCGATTCCCGGAAGCGGCTGACCGTCAGGAGCGCGTAGTCGACGCCGATGCCGAGCCCGAGCATCGTGATGATGTTGTGCGACAGCACCGAGAGCGGCCAGACCATGCTGATCAGCGCCGCCGCACCGAGGCTCAACCCGATGGCGAGAGCGCCGGCTATGGCGGGAAGCAGCGCGGCGACGACGGACCCGAACACGATCACGAGCAACACGATCGTGATCGGCAATACCCGTCGCTCGGCCGTCCTCGCATCGGCGGCACTGGTCGCACGCACGTCGTAGTTGAACGGCGCGTCGCCAGTCCATCCCATCGTGATGCCGGGAAACTGCACCGCGAGCTCGCGCTGGAGCGCGCCGCTGGCGCGCCGCATCGCCGGGATGTACTCCTGCGCTGGATTGCCGACGCGATCGAGACCGACCACGACGAACGTGCCGCGCGGCGAGAGGAACGCCGAGTCCGGCGTGTTGGCGTACGAGAGCACGCGGCGCACGCCCGGTAACGAATCGAGCACGGTGACCACGCGGTGCAACGCCGCTTTGCCCTCCGGCGTCGCCGGCGACGCGACATTCGAGATCACCAGCACGGCGAACAATGCGTAGGGCGCGTCGAATCGCGAGGACATGATGCGCTCGACGACGCCCGCCTCGCGCTCGTTTGGGCGGGCGCTGGCATTCATGCGATCGGAGGCCGTGAACGCCCACGGGATCAGCGCGACGGCCAGGAGGGCCCAGACAGCGGCGACCGCACCGCGTTGGCGTACGATCGCGCGTGAGAGCATGGGCGCGTCCAAGTTAGGGCGCGTGGGAAACTGGCTCAAGCAGGAGACCGGTCAGTGCGTCCAGCACTGGCTCGACGGGGAGCGACTGTAACGTCCCTTCGGTCGACACGACTGCGGCGCTTCCCGTCTCATACGGGCCCCAGATCTCGGCCCGATTTCTCGGGAACATCACGACGGCCGGCTTGCCGAACGCCGAGGCCGCGTGCGTGATCGCCGTGTCGGGTGTCAGCACGTAGTCGGCTGTGGCCACCAATGCAAAAGCCTCACGTACGCTTCGCGTGCGCAAAAACCTCGCGTCTGTTAATTGCTCGGCCATCGCGGCGTCCCCAGGCGCGGCTATCAAGCCGACATCGAGGTCCGCGTGCGCGCGAAGCGCGCCGAGGATTGCGGCAAATCGCTCAGCTGGCCATCGGCAGGTCGGCTTCCCTGCCGAGATGTTGACCAGCAGACGGCGACCAGCACGCCACCGTGATTCTCCCTCGGCACGCTCGGCGGGCGTGAGAAAAATCTCCGGGCGCCAATTCGCGTCAGTCACTCCGAATGGCGCGGCCAGCGCTCCGAGATGCTCGACGTAATGGCGGGCCGTGGCGGGACGAGGCGTCGGGATGGTAAACGCAGCATCAATCCCACGTCCAGCGAGGCCAACGCGATGTCGCGCCCGGCTCAACAGCATCATGACCAACGTCGTAGTCGACGGCGAGAAAACCTGACAATCCAAAATCGCGTCGTACCGTTCGCGCCGAATGCGACGAAACGCCGCGACGTAGGCGGGATCGGCGATGATGACGGACCGAACGTAGGGATTGCCGAGCAGCACAGGCGCGTTCTCGGGAGACGCGAGCACGTCGACGACGACATTCGGATGCGACCGCGCGATCGCACGCAGGAGCCCGGTCGACAAGATCATGTCGCCGATCCGATCGTAGCGGAGATAGAGCACTCGGACGGGCTCCGCGCCGGCCGCGAAGTCGAGCGGCGACGGCTGAGGCAGGCGCCGGGCGAGCCCAACGAGCACGGCGCGCGATGCCGCCTCTAACCGTCTCATTCGCATGACATTCTCAAATTACCATGCGTATCTCATACACCATCGGCACATACGATTCAGAGCGGGCACTGCCATTCTGGCGGCCACGCTTTACCGCTTGCGGTAACGATCCGGAAGGGGCTTCTTATATCAATGCTGTCGGATACCATGACCCAATCGTCCGCCGAGGCGAGTCCGAGATTGGTCCGGATGCGCGAAGCGGTTTGTCGTGCGATGGACGCGGTCTCGAGCAACCCCGAGGAGCCGCGGACAGAAAGAGGCGCCCGTATGGCGGCCGCTCGTGAGGCGGTCGTTGCGTACACGCGGTGGATGCGTGACCAAGGTGTGCCCGCGCTGACGGTGATCCAACACGTCAAAGCCCTGGTCCGGGGTGCGTCGTCCCGAGGCGCGAAGGCGTTTCGTGATGCGCTGTCCCAGTGGACCATCGCGGCCTACTTCCAAGCGGACTAGGAAGCGGCGACCACAGCGGCGCCGAGCAGTCCAATCATGTCGTTGGTGATCACGTGGACGGGGATCTTGGACAAGAGCCCCGCCATTCGGCCTTTCGCGGTGAACGACGCGAGAAAGTCGCCGGATTTGAGCACGGGCAGGATGCGCCTGGCGATACCGCCAGCCAGGTAGACGCCACCGGTCGACAGGGTCTGGAGGACGACGTTCCCCGCCTGCGACCCGTAGACCGAGGCGAAGAGCCGCACCGCCATGACACACGCCGGATCTGTCCCCGCGACGCCGCGCGTCGTCACCGTGGCCGCCGGGACTCCGCCTCGCATCTCGTCAGAGACGTTCGGATCCTCGGGCGCGAGCTTGCTGGCGACGATGTACTGATAGGTCGAGACCAACCCTGAGCCCGACAGCACGCGTTCGTACGACACGTGTCCGCCGTCGTGCTGCGCCGAGAGAAACTTCGCCAGGCCCCACTCGATCTCATTCCGGGCCCCGAACGTCGCATGGCCGCCTTCGGACGGAACAACCCTCACGCCCGTCGGCTCCCTGAGCACGAGCCCCTGACCGAGTCCCGTTCCGGCGCCGAGTAGGGCTATGGGACCGTCGGGATCGGACACCCCGGGCTGGAGCGTCTCATAGTCGGTCGGGCCGAGTCGGGTAACGCCGAATCCAACGGCGTCGAAATCGTTGATCAGCGTCGTCCGCCGTACCCCAATAGCGCTCGCCAGCTCGGCGCCCCGGACCATCCAGGGGAGGTTGGACGCCTTGATGTCGCCGTCGACAACGGGGCCCGCCACGGCAAAGCACGCAGCGCCGATATCGGTCCCATCGTCACGACGAAACTCCTTGACGATGGTCGCCAGACTGTCATACTGGCCGCTCGGATAGACGTGCTCGCGCACGCATCGCAAGGGTGCTCCGCCCACGGCAAAGACGGCGAGACGCGCGTTCGTCCCGCCAATGTCGCCCGCCAACACGTTCATGGAGTGGGACTGCCGGGGAATCCTTCGAGGACCTGGACCTGCTGCCCGCGCGGCCGGTCTCCCTTGTTCTGATCTGGAGCCAGGCGGGCTCGCACCCGTTGCCCGTCCCGCAGCGCATCCGATGGCTGATTGACCACAGCATCTCCCTCGGTCAGTCCCGACACGACTTCCATCACCGTGCCGTAATCTCGGCCGATACGGAGAGTCCGGAAATGGGCGATCGAATCCACGCCCACGACCGCCGCCTGCGCGCCCTGGGTGCGGAAGATCAACGCCGTCCCCGGCATGAGGATCGGCGGCGACGGCCGCGAGAACCGGAAATGGATGTCGGCATACATCCCGGGCAACAGCGCGCCACCCTTGTTCGCCACGTCCACCTCGGTCAAAAGCGTCCGCGACGCCACGTCGACCGCATCGGCCGTGCGGACGATCTTCCCGGGGAAGAGCTGTCCCGGCAGCTCCTCTTCTTCCAGCGCCGCCTCGAGGCCCGCGTGAACCGAAGGCGCGTACGCCTGCGGCACCCCGATGTAGACGCGCATCGTGTCGGTTCGCGCGATGTGAAAGAGCTCCGTCAAACCACCGGTCGCGCCAGCGGCATTCGGCGCGCCGGACGATCCGGTGGCCGTGATATACGATCCATTGTCGATGTTGCGGGCGGTCACCACACCAGCGAACGGCGCGGTCACGCGCTCGTAACCAACGAGCGACTGGAGTCTCAGCACATTGTCGTGCGCCGCGTTGACCGTCTGGATCTGGGCCTGATACGTGGACTGCTTCTGGTCGTACTCGTCTGCCGTGACCACACTGTCCTTGACCAACGACTGCCACCGCTCGGCCTCGCTCTTCGCGAGCACCAGGGTCGCGCGGTCCTGCGCCTCGGTCGACTTGGCCTGGCTCAACTGCTGGTCGAGATCCGGCGCGTCGATCACGGCGAGCAACTGACCATTCGCGACCCGCGCCCCGATGTCCGCGTAATACGCACGCACGTAACCCGACGAGCGCGCGTAGACCGACGCGTCGTGGATCGGCTGGAGCGTGCCCGGCAACGTGAGATCGGCGCCTGCCGGCGCGCGACTGACGCGCACCACACTGACAAGGGGTAGCGTGTCGGCCAGCGCGCTACTCTGCGCGCGCTGCTCGAGCACCTTGCGCTGCGACCGCCGCGGCAAAAGGCCGACAAGGAGCAAGACCAGGAGCACCGCGATGATCACGATGGCGGCCACTCCCATCGATCTCCGGGAGAGGGTCGCCTCAGCCACGGGTCGCGCCTACCGCGAACTGTTGCTCGATCGGCGTGGCCTCCGGCAGCACGACCTCGTGCAGCGGCTCGGTCTTGCGGATCGTCGCGTACATCACCGGGACCACGATCAGCGTGTACACGCTCGCGATCAGCAGCCCGCCGATCACGGCGCGCCCAAGTGGCGCATTCTGCTCGCCTCCCTCTGTGAGACTCAACGCCAAGGGCACCATACCAATGATCATGGCCAGTGCCGTCATGATCACGGGCCTCAGTCTCGTCACGCCGGCTTCGATCGCCGCGCCGTCGGCGTCATAGCCGCCCTTTCGTGCGTCATCGGCGAAGGTAATCAACAGGACGCTATTCGACGTCGCCACACCGAGCGACATGATCGTTCCCATGAGCGATGGCACGCTGAACGAGGTTCCGGTCACATACAAAGACCACAGCACACCCGACAGAGCGCCGGGCAGCGCCATGATAATGACCAGTGGGTCAAGCCACGTCTGGAAGTTCACGACGAGCAGGATGTAGACGAGGATCAGCGCCGCGAAGATCCCGCCGATCAGCCCGGCAAACGATGATTTCATCTGCTGCACCTGGCCGCGCATGACGATGCGTGAGCCGGTGGGCGGTGTGGTCCTCGCAACAACATTCACTCACGTCATTCGCCACGCCGCCCAGATCCCGGCCGGTGGCGCGGGCGTAGACGTTGAAGGCCGGCAGAATATTGTAATGATTGATGCTCGCGGGAACCGTGCGCCGCGCGGTGGTCGCCAGGTTCGCGAAGAGCTGCGTGGGCACGCCGCCCGCGGCCGCCGTGACGGGTGTCAACGCCAGGTCTTCCATCGACCGCATCTCTGTACTGCGGCGTCTGCACCTGGATCGAATAGTTGACGCCGTTCGTCGGATCGAGCCAGAAGTTCGGCGCCGACTGAAAGCTCGAGCTGAGGGAGACTAGGAGGGCCGAGGCGACGTTGCGTTGCGTGAGCCCGACTTCCTGCGCTCGCAGACGATCGACGTTGAAAAAAATCTCGGGCTCGTCGACCACCTGGCCCACCCGGACGTTCGGACGCGCCGGGGATCTGCCGAATCTCACTCGCCAAGCGCTGCGCGAGCGCGTAGTTGCTGTCGCGTTGCCGCCCCACGATCTGGACGTTGATCGGCGCGGCCAATCCCTGATTCAAGACCTGCGTGACGATATCCGCCGGCTGATACCAGAACTGATCACTCGGAAACTCGTTGATCAGCGTCTCCCTGAGCATTCGCTGGTACTGGGCCGTCTTGTGCGTCCGCTTTTCGCCGAGTACGACGAGGATCTCGCCCTCGGAGGGGCCGATGATCGAGAGGTCGCCGGTGGCGAGCGCGACGCCACCGCCGGCCAGGCCGATGTTGTCGCGCATCAAGGCGATCTCGTTCTCGGGGATGAGGCGCTGTTGATCGCCCGCTCGACCTCACCGAACACCACTCGCTCGACTCTAACCGGGTCCCGGCCGGCAGTCTCACGTGCGGCCGGAAAACTGGCCAGCATCGACCTCGTCGGAAAGAAGTCCTGGCCGATCGCCGGAATGAGCACCAGGCTGCCGGCGACAAAGGCGAACGCCAGTATCATGACGATCACCCAATGCCGCATGGCGGTGCGCAAGACGGCCTCATATCCATCGCTGAACCGGTTGAACTCCGTCTCGACCCAGGCGTTCAGCGCCCACAGGCCGCCTCGTTTCTTCTCTTCTCCAGTGATACCTCTTCGCCGCCCTGATAGAGCTCGACCTCTCCCTTGAGCATGTAGTGCACGATCGTCGGTACGAGGGGTACGGGAGAGGAGATACGACGCGAGAATGGCGAAGATGACCGCGAGCGCCAGTGGCCGGAATAACGCCGAGGCAGCCCCACTCAAAAAGAAAATCGGAACGAACACAATGCAGATCGACACCGATGCCATGAACGCGGGCGCCGCGACCTGTGATGCCGCGTCGATGATCGCCTGCAGGAATGTTCTTCCCCTCGCCCATGTTGCGATGGACGTTTTCTATTTCGACCGTCACGTCGTCCACGAGGATGCCAACGGCGAGGGCCAGGCCGCCGAGGGACTGGATGTTGATCGTCTCGTGCAGCGCATAGAGCACAATGATCAACGTCATGATCGAAAGCGGGATCGATACCGCGACGATGACGGTGCTCCGCCAGCTGCCGAGGAAGAACAGGATCATGATGGCCGTCAGGCAGGCGGCGGTGACGGCCTCGACGATCACGCCCTTGATCGCGTTCCGCACATAGGTCGACTGATCTTGAATGACGCTCAAGTCGATCCCCGGCGGGATCGCCCGCTGCGTTGGCGGGAGCAGCGCTTTGATGTGGTCGACGACGTCGATCGTCGACGCGGCCCCGAACTTGAGCACGTCGAGGTACGCGCCGCGCCGGCCGTTGATGCGCACGATGTTCGTCTGCACGCCGGCGCCCAACCGTACGTGCGCGACGTCGCGCACGTATACCATCTGGCCGTTCACCAGCTTGATCGGCGCATCGTCCAGCGACTCGACGATGTCGGGGCTGGAGTTCAAGGCGACCTGGTACTCCTTGTCTCCCATCTTCGCGGTGCCCGAGGGGAGAATGATGTTCTGCACGTTGATCGCGCTCGAGACATCGTTCGGAGACAGTCCCTTCTGATAGAGGAGCCGCGGGTCAATGTCGATCGTGACCTGCTTTGGCGGCCCGCCGAACACCGGCGGCAGGTTCGCGCCCTGTGCCGTGACGAGCCCGGGGCGGATGAACTGATTGCCGATATCATTCAGCTCTTGCTCGCCGAGCGTCTTGCTGGCGATACCGACTTCCATCACCGGGACGTCGGTGGCGCTGTAGCGAATGATGAACGGCGGGGTCGTCCCCGGCGGCAATCCGCGCAGGATCGCCTGACACGTCCCGGCGATCTGCGCCACGGCCGCCGCCAAATCCCCACTCGGCTCGATGTCAACGCGGATGACCGCAATGCCGTCGAGGGATTCTGATTCGAATGTGCTCGAATGTCGGCGACGCCCGTCGTGAAGGCGCGCTCGGAGAGCGTCACGATGCGGCCTTCCATGTCGCGCGCGGGGAGGCCGTTGTACGACCAGACGACCGAGACAATCGGGATGTTCGTCGACGGGAAGATGTCCGTCGGCATCGAGACCGCCGCGAACGCCCCGAACAACATCATGATCAGGGCGAGACACGCCGTCGTATATGGGCGCCGAAGCGCGAGCCTGACTATCCACATATCGTATGCGCTCTCTTACGCAGCGCCCATCGAAAGCGATGAGCTACATGCCCTTCGGTCGCTCGCTCGCTTTGAGCGCGTAAGCGCACTCTTCGATTCGCGAGCCTTTGGTGTCGGCGACCGCGAACTTGGTTCCCTCATACAAGCACGCACTCCCGTACCGGCCGTCCTTGGTGACGGCGTAGTACGTGAGATCGAACTTCGCGCGCCCTCGCTCATCCAGCAACCGTTTCTCGGTCATCGCGATCACCCGCTCGATGACTTTGAGACACGCGGCTTCGGGATCGAGCCCCTGGCGCATGAGCTCGACTGCGTAGAAGGCTCCGCAGACCTTGATGTTGCCCTCTCCGTACCCGGTAGACCCGGCCGCGCCAACCGTGTTGTCGCAGTACTGGCCCGCGCCGATGATCGGCGAGTCGCCGACGCGACCCGCGATCTTATAGGATATGCCGCTGGTGGTCGTGACCGAGCCAATGTCACCCGCCGCATTGACCGCGCACATGTTGATGGTGCCGTGCGTCCAATTCGTATCTTGGTGCGCCTTCCAGCGAAGCCAGTCCTGCCGGCTCTTCTCGGTGAGCAGGTTCTGCTCCTTGAACCCCATCTCGAGCGCGAACTTCTTGGCGCCGGCGCCGACCGAGAGATGTGGTTGGTATTCTCCATGATGGCCTTCGCGACGAGCGATGGCGTCGCGATATCCTCGAGCGCCCCGACGGCGCCCGCGCGCTTGGTGGGGCCATGCATGACGCTCGCGTCGAGCTGCACGACGCCGTCCTCGTTCGGTAGGCCGCCGAGTCCGACGGACTGGTCGTCGGGGTCGAGCTCCTGGATGACGACGCCCTGGATCGCGGCGTCGAGCGGGTCCGCGCCGCTCGACATCATCTCGTAGGCCTTGGCGACGCCGCGGATTCCGTTCAACGACGAGATCGCGATGGGGCGCGATCCGGGTCGCGAGACGTTCGTCGTTCGGATGTCGGGGACCACCAGACCGGCCGCGGCCGTCGCGCCGGCTTCAATGAAGGAACGGCGGGAGATCGTCATGCCGGTGGAAAGTACTACAGGCGGACTTGCTCCGTGAGCCAGGCCTGGATCTCGGGCCACGCGGCCTCCACCTGCGCCAACGCCGTCTGGGTACCGCTGGCGTCTCCCTTCGAGGCCGACGCCTCCCCGCGGCTGCACCCCTCTTGGATCGCCGTGAGGCCGAGCTGGCCCGCGCTCGATTTCAACGAATGGAGCGCGCGCTGAGCGGCCAACAGATCCCCGGACTGAATGCCGGCCCGCGCGACGGAGAGGCGCTCGGGAGCGTACTTGAGAAACAGCTCGATGAGCTCCCGGACCAGCTTCGGTCCACCCACGATCCGGAGTGTCTCGAGAACGTCGTTCACTGCGGTCACATTGCCGCGCGCCGGAGGGCGGCTTTGACGCGAGCCACGAAGCGGGGTGGGTCGAACGGTTTTCGCACGTAGTCATCCGCGCCGAGCTCAATGATCCGCGCCTCGGACTCTCCGTCTTCCGAGCCCGTAAGGACAATGACGGGCGGCCCATGGTGCTGGCGAATGTGCGTCAGCAGCATATCCCGTTCATCTTCGGCATGCACAGGTCGGTGATGACGAGCTGGTACGGCTCGGCCCCTGCATCGAACAACGCTTGCGCCTTGTCGCCATCGTCTGCTTCGGTGACCTGGAACCCGGACTGCTCCAGCATCGCCTTGGCGAGCTTCCGCTGCACGGGATCGTCATCGACGACGAGCACGCGCTGGGTCGCCGACCCTTCGCCGATCCCGACCACGCGATCGACTTCGCTCAGCGTCGTGATGCCCAGTCCGACTTTTTCGAGCGCCGTCTGCCGGAGCAGCCGCATGCCGCCCGCGATCGCGGCCTCCTGCAATTCGAGCACGGTCGCGCCGCGCGCGATCGATGTGGCCAAGGCCGGCGTTGTCGTGAATACCTCGAGCACCGGCACGCGACCTCGATAACCGGTGCCGCCGCAACTCGGGCAACCGACCGCGCGCTTCGTAGGTCTGACGCCGGAGCGCGTGCTGAGCGATGCCTCGCTGTCGGGCAGTTCCCCATTCGCCACCGGCACCGCGCACTGCGAGCAGAGCCGTCGCAAGAGCCGCTGCGCGAGTGCGCCGCGCAGCGTCGCCGAGATGCTCGGCCGATCCAGCCCCAGGTCCGACAGGCGGCTCACGGCGCTCGCGGCATCATTCGTGTGTAGCGTCGCCAGCACCAAATGCCCCGTCATCGCGGCCTGCACGGCGATCTGCGCCGTCTCGCTGTCGCGAATCTCGCCCACGAAAATCACGTCGGGGTCCTGCCGCAACACCGCGCGCAGCGCCGACGCGAATGTCACTCCGCGCTTCGTCTCGACTTGGATCTGCGTGATGCCGGCGAGCTCGTACTCGACGGGGTCCTCGACCGTGATGACATTGACTTCGCCGTTCGCGATCTCCTTTAGCGCTGCATAGAGTGTCGTTGTCTTGCCCGAGCCTGTCGGACCGGTCACGACGACGATCCCCTCCTTGTGCGACAGGAGCTGTTTGATTCGCGTCAGCTCGCTCTCCGCCATTCCCATGTCTTCGAGCTTGCGCGCGGTATCCGAACGCAGCACGCGGATGACGGCTTTCTCCGAATCGCGCGTCGGGACAGTCGACACGCGAAGATCGAACGTCTTGCTCTCGATCTGGATTCGCGCGCGACCGTCCTGCGGGCGCATGCGATCGGCGATATCCAGCTTGGCCAGCACCTTGATGCGTGACACGACGCGGTTGAGCGCCGACATGGGCAGTTGCAAGTGCTGTCGCATGACGCCGTCGACACGGAAGCGCACGACGCCGGTGCCCTTCTGTCCGGGCTCGATGTGAACATCGCTCGCGCCATTCACGATCCCATCGCGCAAGATCAAACTCGTCAGCTTGACCACCGGCTCGAGCTCCGCCTCGCGCTCGGCGATCTCTTCGGGCTGCAGGCTGTCGACGATCTTCACGGCGTCGGCCAGCTCCGAGTCCATCGTGCCGACGACGCGGTCGAGCATCGTGCTCACGTCCTCGGGCTTCGCGTATGTCGCGTCGAGTGCCTCGGCGATCGCGGCCGGCGAGGCGATCTCGAAGATCACCGCTCGACCGGCGGCAAAGCTTACCGCCTGCTCCACGGCAAGATCGTCCGGGTTTGACGCGCGACCGTGATATGGCGATCGGTTTCGCGCAGCGGGATCACGTGATAGCGGCGCGCGAGCTTTTCCGGCAGGAGACGGAGTGCCTTTGGCTCGATCGCCGAGAGATCGGCGACGCCCAGTTTGAGCGACTGCGCGACGTGAGTGGCGAGCGACTCGGGCGTCGTGCCGGTCGCGCGCGCGACTTCGGTCCAGGATTCCGGAGTCGACGTGCCGGGCAGCACTATTAGCGAGTCGGCGCCCGGGAGCTTCGCGCGGCGCGCGGCGGTCACGAGAAACATCATCATCGTATCGAGGACGCAAACGCCGTCACGGCGCAACGCTACGTAAAGACTTCACAGCGTGCAGTAAGCTGTGACGCGGGACGAAAGGGCGCGTCGTGCCAATGCAATGACACGTCGCGAATACGCGTGGCCCGAGATTTGGATCGCCGAGCTTATCGTCCTCGGGGTCGCGAGCGTCGCGCTCGGCGGTATCTCAGCACTGTGGACGGCATCCGCGTTGGCGAGCACGATCGTCGCTGCCAGCCTGGCGCGCATCGATCCGCGCGGCGGCTGGCGACTCGCGCTCGCCTATCTCGCCCTCGGTTGCGGCCTCGGGGCGGCACTCTACGCGCCTTCTGCGCTGCCTCTGGCGTCGCCTGCGATCCTGCTCGGCCTCGGGGTGCTCGGCATCGCTGTGATGTCGCTCAGCGATCGCGCACACTATTTCCGCCTCGGCGTCGCTGGCACGCTCGCTCCGACTCTCGCTGCGCTCCTGGCATCCTGGCAGCTCAGCGCCAGCTGCGCGCTGATTGTTCTCGTCGCACTCGCTGCGCTCGTGCAACTGACGAAAAATGAGCGCACTCTCACGATCGAGCGATCTGCCGAGCCCGAACGCGTCGGCCGCGAACGCGCCGAGGTCGTGCGCAACGGCCACGAACGCGCCGGCCAAGAGCACGCCGAGCACGACGGTCGCGAACGCGCCGGGACCGTGCGCGCCCGCGACGGGGCGGCCGAGGTCGCGCAGTCGGCGCGGATGGGGCCGGTGGCCGAGTCGCAGTCGCCGAAGGCGCTGCGTAATTCTGGGCAGGATGCCCAGACGTTCGCGCACACGCTGTTCACCGGCATGCCGAATCCGATCGCCGTAGTGGACCATGCCGGCAAATTCGCGGCGGTCAACCCGGCCTTCGTCTCGCTCTTCGGCTACACGGAGACCGAAGCGTGCGGCCAAAAGCTGGTAGACCTGATCGTGCCGCCGCACTTACACGAAACCGCCATTCGAATCCACGACCGCGTGAGGTCCGGCGAAACGGTCACCACCGAGACCGAGCGCCGCCGCAAAGATGGCACACTCGTCAACGTGCGCGTCTCCCTGGTGCCAGCCCAGGTCGACGGCCACCCGGCCGCGCTCTTCCTGTACACGGACATCACGGCCCTCCGCGCAGCCCAAGCACGCTTCGAGCAGGTCGTCGCGTCGAGCACCGCCGTGATCTACGCGACAAAGATCGAGGGCGACACATTCACGCCGACCTACGTCAGCGAGAACTTGACGCGTCTGACCGGCCATAATCCCGACGACGCGCTCGACCCGTCCTGGTGGTATGAGCACGTGCACGCGGACGACCGCGACCGGGTCCTCGCGGAGATGCCCTCGCTCCTGACGTTCGGGCGAGCTCGTGACGGAGTACCGATTCCGTCCGGCCAAAGGCCCGTATCGTTGGATCCACGACGAAGCCCGACTCGTGCGCGATGCCGCTGGCTTACCGCACGAGATCGTCGGCGCCTGGCTCGACATCACCGATCGCCGCCAGTCCGAGCAAGCGATGGCGGAAGCGAAAGAATGTCGCCGAACGCCTCGCCCGCACCCGCGCGGCGTTCCTCGCCAACATGAGCCACGAGATCCGGACCCCGCTCAACGCCGTCCTCGGCCTGACGGAGCTCGTGCTCGACACCGACCTCTCCACCTACCAGCGCCGCTCGCTCGACATGGTTCGCTCGGCCGGCGAAACCCTTCTCTCACTGCTGAACGATGTGCTCGACTACTCGAAGATCGAGGCCGAGCAGGTCACGTTGGAGAGCATCCCGTTCGACCTCCGGTATCTGGTCGAGTCGACCGCCGGCCTGCTCGCGGTTCGCATCGTCGACCGCCCGGTCGAGCTCCTGTCCGAGATCTCGCCGGACATGCCCCACATGCTCCAGGGCGACCCGACGCGACTCCGTCAGGTCCTCACGAACCTGGTCGGCAACGCGATCAAGTTCACGACCCAGGGTGAAGTCGTCCTCGCCGCGCTCATGGAGCGCACGACCGAAGGCCAGTGCCGCGTCAAGTTCGTCGTGCGCGACACCGGCATCGGGATCAAGCCCGAACAGCTCACCTCGATCTTCGAGGAGTTCACCCAGGCCGATGCGTCGATGACGCGAAAGTACGGCGGGACGGGACTCGGCCTCGCGATCTCCAAGCGCATTGTCGGCCTCATGGGCAGCGAGCTCGCCGTCAAGAGCGAGTTCGGCGTGGGCAGCGAATTCTCGTTCACGCTCACGATGCCTGTCGAAGAATCGCAGCCCGCGACGGTCTCCATCGGTCACGCCCAACTGGCGGGTCGGCGGATGCTCATTGTCGACGACAACTCCACGAATCGCCGCATCGTGCGCGACATGCTGACCGCCGCCGGCGTCAGCGTGGAGGAAGCCGCCGGCGCCGAGACGGGCATCGCCGAACTGCGGCAGGCTCGCGCGGAAGGACAGCCTTATGCGCTCGCGGTCATCGATGCCCAGAATGCCGGGGAAAGATGGCTTCGAGCTGGCGCAGGACTTGAGAAAAGATGATCGCCTGTCCGGCACCAAATTGCTGATGCTGACGTCCGCGGGGCAGCGCGGCGACATTCAGCGGTGCAAAGAAGTTGGCATTGATGGCTACCTCACGAAGCCAGCAACGCGCACCGATCTCCTCGAGATGATCGCGGCGTTGCTATCCAACGAGACCAAGCCGGAGCTCGTCACGCGACACATGATCGCCGAGAGCCGCCGCCGGCTCTCGATCTTGCTGGCCGAGGATAACCCGGTCAATCAGGAAGTCGCAGCCGCCATGCTGCGCAAGCGCGGGCACAAGGTCGATGTCGTGTCCAACGGCGTCGAGGCCGTCGCCGCCGTCACGAGAGCGCCGTACGATCTCGTGCTCATGGACATTCAGATGCCCGAGATGGATGGGTTCGAGGCCACGCGACGCATCCGTGAAGGGGTCGCGGCCCACGTGTCGATCATCGCGCTCACGGCGCACGCGCTGACTGGCGAACGCGAGCGCTGTCTCGCCAACGGCATGAACGGATACCTCTCGAAACCGTTCCGCGCGCACGATCTGTTCGCGATCGTCGAGAGTATCGGCGATGAGAGCGAAGTCTCGACGACGACCGAGTCCGAGATTCCAGCGCCTGCCGTCGATCTCGAGGCCTTCCGCCGCTCCATGCGAGAGGCGGGCGCCGAGGAGGCAGTCGATGCGATCCTCGAGCTCTTTGCGCAGACCGCACCGGAACGCGTGGCCGCACTCAACGCGGCCATGGAATCCGGCGACGCGAAGGCGATCGCGAACGCCGCGCACGCCTTCAAATCGCCCTCGAGCGCGATCGGCGCGCTCCGACTCGGCGGTCTCCTGCAGGAGATCGAGCTCGCCGGCAAAGTCGGCGACATCCCGCGCGCGCGCGCCGCGTTCGCGAATCTCGACACTGAGACGGCCGCGGTGCTTGCCGCGCTGCAATCTTTCAATGGTAGCGATGGCAATGGGACGGCGGCCTCTCGTCCCACTCCTACAGCTCAGGCTGCTTCCTCGGCCTCGCGGACGAGTTGAGAAACGCGAACGCCGAGACCTTTCGCGATCCGCTCCAGGCTGGCCATCGACACGTTTTGCTCGCCGCGCTCGACCTTGCCAATGTAGGTCCGATGCACGCCGCACTTGTTGGCGAAGGCTTCCTGCGAGATCCCGAGCCCTATGCGGCGCTGCCGAACTCTGTCGCCGAGCAGCTTCAGGAACTGGGAGGGCATGGCGGGCAAGAGTGCGCGGTGTACCAGAGTGTTTTCCACACCCGGGGATGCGCCACCCGTTGGTGGGCGACGTTTGTATTGCCTGCGCACTACTGACACCAGGCCCTGACGTGAGGGCGCCTGGCCGTAGACGTTAAGTCAGCGGCTGGACAGGACGGATGGCGCGGTCGATCTTGCTCGCCCTATGCGCTCATCCCTCGCGTTCCTGCTCATTCTCGCGCCGGCACTCGCGGCGCAGTCGCCCAAACCACGCGCCCGTGACCTCGGCGTGCCATTCGACGGCACGCCAGGTCCGCTCAACGCGATCACTGACGTCGCGGGCGTCACCGTCGGTCAGGTGACATTGATCCATGGCGAGGGAAAGCTCGTACGCGGCGAAGGCCCCGTGCGAACCGGCGTGACGGCGATCTTCCCCCGGGGTAACCACGCGGCCGATCCCGTGTTCGGCGGCTGGTTCACGCTGAACGGCAATGGCGAGAATGACGGGAACGACGTGGTTGGAGGAGAACGGATTTCTGCGCGGTCCCGTGGTCATCTCGAACACGATCAGCGTTGGGACCGTCCATGATGCCGTCATCGCGTGGCAAATAAAAAACGTTCCCGACGCGGACTGGTCATTGCCGTTCGTCGCCGAAACGTGGGATGGTGGTCTCAATGACATCTACGGCTTTCACGTCCATCAACAAGAACGTCTTCGATGCGATGGATCGCGCAACCGGTGGGCCCGTTGCCGAAGGCGGCGTGGGCGGCGGGACCGGAATGATCTGCCACGAGTTCAAGGGTGGCATCGGCACGGCCTCGCGCAAACTGTCCGTGAAAGACGGCGGCTACACGCTCGGCGTTCTCGTGCAATGCAACTATGGACTGCGCCGCCGACTGACGATTGCGGGTGTGCCCGTTGGACGAGAGATCCCTGAACCACTCCCGTGTTTCGCGGGGCACTGGCAATATCCGCCGCGTCAAGAATACCGCACGTGCGATAAGCCGGGTGTCGCACGCGATGGCGACCAGGGATCCATTATCGTCGTTGTCGCCACTGACGCACCGCTCTTGCCGCATCAGCTCAAGCGCATCGCCAAACGCGTGTCGCTCGGCATCGGTCGCACCGGCGGCTTGGGCGGCGACTCGTCCGGCGACATCTACATCGCGTTTTCAACGGCGAACCCTGATGCGGCTGACCCAAAGAACCTTCGCGCGTTGACGATGCTCCCGAATGAGCGCATCGATCATCTGTTCGAAGCAACAGTCGAGGCGACGCACGAGGCCATCGTGAATGCCATGGTCGCGGCCGAGACGACGGTCGGCGCGGACTCGTTGCGCGTGCCGGCACTGCCACACGATCGCCTCCGCGCCGCGCTCGCCAAGTACAATCGCCTGCACTAGGTTGGGCATGTGGCCTCGCATGTCTTCTATCGCAAACTGCGCCGAACATACCCTCATATAGTTCGGGGTCAGGGTTGCTGGCTGGAAGACACCGAGGGTCGTCACTACCTGGACGGCTCGGGTGGCGCGTTCGTCGTGAACATCGGTCACGGCGTGTCCGAGATCGGCGAGGCGATGGCCGCACAAGCCGCGCGAGTCGGATACGTGAACGGCACGATGTTCACGCACGACCCCGTCGAGCAATTGGCTGAGGAAGTCGCGCGCCGATCGCATCTCGACTACGTCTATTTCCTCGGCAGCGGCTCGGAAGCCGTCGAGGCGGCGCTCAAACTCGCGCGCCAATACTGGGTCGAGCGTGGGCAACTTACAAAGCACAAGATCCTGGCGCTCACGCCGAGCTATCACGGCAACACGCTGCTCGCGCTCTCGGCCTCCGCGCGGGAGCACTACAAAACACTCTATAGCGACTGGCTCGTGCCGATCGCGCGTGTGCCCGCGCCGTATCCGTATCGCGAGCCACCGCGTGCATCGGCCCTCGAAGACGTGATCACGAGCGAGGGCGCCGAGAGCGTCGCGGCGTTCATCGCCGAACCGGTCGGCGGCTCGTCGACCGGCGCCTCGGTGCCGCCACCTGACTATTGGCGCCAGATTCGCGAGATCTGTGACCGGCACGACGTGCTGTTCATCGCCGACGAAGTACTCACCGGCGTCGGCCGCACGGGGACCTGGTCAGCGCTCGAGCCCTACGGTGTCGCGCCCGACATCATGACGCTCGGGAAAGGACTCGGTGGCGGATACGCACCCATCTCAGCCATCGCCGTCTCGCGCGAGATCGTCAATGTCATCCGCAATGGCAGCGGGGCGTTTCAGCACGCGCAGACGTTCTCGCACCATCCCGTGTTGTGCGCGGGAGGGCTCGCCACGCTGCGCTATCTGGATGAGCACGACCTGCTCGCGCGAGTGTCACGCATAGCCCCCCGGTTCCACGAGGCGCTTGGCACACTTCGCGGGATGCCACACGTCGCCGATGTACGTGGACGAGGGCTCCTTGCTGGAGTTGAGCTCGCGGGCAATGACGCCGAGCGCTTCGCTCAGGCTGCCCTCGACGCGGGGCTCGTCGTATGGCCCAATGTCAACATCGTGATGCTGGCCCCACCGTTCATTATCACTGAAGAAGAGATCGACGTGCTCATCACTCGCTTTCGCACCGCATTATGTCGACTACAGTAGCACCCCAAAAAATCACGTATACGTCGACCAACGTCGACCTCGATGCCTTCCATCGGCGCTTCGACGAGGCCTTGGCGCACGTGCGGGCCGAGGTCGGTCGCACCTACCCACTGTACATCGGCGGCGTAGCGATCCAGCCCGACCGCCCGACGTTCGCCGACACGTCGCCGATCGACACGCATATCGTGCTCGGCGCGTTCGCGTCAGCGACGCGCGAGCACGTCGACGCCGCCATCACGTCCGCGCGGCGTGCGCAACGGGATTGGGCCCGATTGCCGTGGCAAGAGCGCGTCGCCGTCATGCACCGCGCCGCGGAGCTCATCCGCGAGCGAAAGTTCGAGCTCGCCGCCACGATGGCGATCGAGGTCGGCAAGAGTCGCTTCGAGTCGATGGGCGATGCGGAAGAATCGGCCGATCTCATCGACTATTACTGTGGCCAGGTCGAAGACGCCAATGGGTTCGTGCGCCGCATGGCGAGCCTGACACCGATCGAGCGCAACACCGACATGCTGCGCCCCTACGGAGTGTTCGCCTGCATCGCGCCTTTCAACTTCCCGCTCGCGCTCTCGGCCGGCATGTCCGGCGCCGCACTGGTCGCCGGTAACGCCGTCGTGTACAAGCCCGCCGAGGACACGCCATGGACGGGATTGCGCTTGTACGAGGTCTATCGCGACGCGGGCGTGCCCGCTGGGGTGTTCAACTTCCTCACGGGTCACCGCGACGACATCGGTGACGCGTTGTGGCAGCATCCGTGGATCGATGGCGTCGTCTTCACGGGATCGAAGGCCGTGGGCCTCCGCATCCACGCCGGTCTGTCGCAGCGCTGGATCAAGCCCGCGCTCTTGGAGCTCGGCGGGAAGAACGCCACGATCGTCACCGCCACGGCGGATATCGATGCGGCCGCCGAAGGGACGGTCCGCTCGGCGTTCGGGCTCTCGGGTCAGAAGTGTAGCGCCACCTCTCGCGTGTACGTCGATCGCTCGGTCGCCGACGCATATCTCGGCGCCGTCGTGGCGAAGACCGCGGCGCTGCGCGTTGGCGATCCGACCGAGCGCGATGTGTTCGTCGGTCCAGTGATCAACGAGCGCGCGGTCTCGCGATTCGAGCGAGCGGTGGCCCAGGCGGCCCGGGAAGGGACGATCCTCGCTGGCGGCGGGCGCCTGCGCGAGGGTGTATTTTCACACGGGCATTTCGTGGCGCCCACGGTCGCTCGACTGCCGGTCGAGAGCACGCTCTTTCTCGAAGAGTTGTTCGTGCCGTTTCTCGCGGTTGGCGTCGTCTCGGGGCTTGCCGAGGCCATCGCGGAAACGAACAAGGCCGAGTACGGGCTCACCGCGGGCATCTTTTCGCGCACGGCGGCCGAGGTCGAGCGTTTCTTCGACGAGGTCGAAGCGGGTGTGTGCTACGCCAACAAGCGCACGGGCGCGACGACCGGCGCGTGGCCCGGTGCTCAGGCGTTCTGTGGCTGGAAAGGCTCGGGTTCGACGGGCAAAGGCGGCTGCGGTCCATACTACGTCGCGCAATTTTTGCGAGAGCAAAGCCGGACGGTAATCGAAGAATGACCACACGCGAATATCCACGTATCGTAGTCCCGCCACCGGGCCCGAAGGCACGAGACATAGTCGCCCGCGACAGCGCTTGGGCCTCCACCTCATACATCAAAGAGTACCCGCTGGCGATCGCCGGCGGCCGCGGTGTGATGATCGAAGATGTCGACGGCAATAAGTATCTCGACCTGATGGCGGGCATTGCCGTCGCGTCGACGGGCTATGGCCACCCGGAAGTGATCAGCGCGATCAAGACCGCGGCCGAGAAGTTCTTGCATATCTGCGGCAGCGATTTCTACTACGAAGGGATGGCCGCGGTCTGTGAACGGCTGGCGAAGATCGCGCCGGGGACGAGCAGGAAGCGCGTCTTCCTCACGAATTCAGGGACAGAAGCCGTCGAGGGCGCGATCAAACTCGCACGCCATTCGACGCGCCGCACGGGCCTCATCTCATTCAAGGGCGCATTCCACGGTCGCACCTACGGCGCGATGTCCTTGACGTCGAGCAAGGCCAAGCAGCACGCTGGATTTACACCGCTCCTGCCCGAGGTCTACCACATCCCGTTCGGGTACTGCTACCGCTGTGACTTCAGCAAGCAGTTCCCGTCGTGCGAGTTGTTCTGCGTCTCGTCGATCGAAAAGGACCTCTTCGCCCGCGATCTCGACCCACAGGATGTCGCCGCGATCTTCGTGGAGCCGGTGCAGGGGGAGGGCGGGTACGTCGTGCCGCCTCCCGGGTATCTCAAAGCGCTGCGCGATCTCTGCGACAGGCACGGCATCCTGCTCGTGTTCGACGAGATCCAGTCGGGGATCGGGCGCACGGGCAAGATGTGGGCGGCCGAGCACGCAGGGGTCGAGCCGGACATTTTGCTGACGGCTAAGGGGTTGGCGTCGGGTATGCCCCTCGGCGCCATTATCGCGAAAGAGTCGATCATGCATTGGGGCACGGGGTCGCATGGGTCGACATTCGGCGGCAACCCGGTGTGCTGCGCGGCCGCGCTGGCCACGCTCAACGTCGTCGAGCGCGAGCTTGTCGCCAATGCCGCCGTCATGGGTGAGCGGCTCTTAGCCGGCGTGCGGGAGCTCGCCACGCGGCACGAAGTGATCGGCGATGTCCGCGGGCTCGGGCTCATGATCGGTGTCGAGTTCGTGAAAGACCGGAAAACTCGGGAGCCGCATCCGAACGCGGTCCGTGATCTCGTGAACGACGCGTTCGCGAAAGGGTTGTTGTTGCTGGGGTGCGGCAAGAGCACCCTGCGGCTTGCCCCGCCTCTGGTGATCGATGCACAGGACGTCGACACCGGTCTCGCGATGATCGACGAGTGTCTGGCCGGCCGAAAGTGATCGAATCGAAGGTGATGTCGATGCACGATGCGATCGCCGCGTTCGTGCACGATGGCGACACAGTGGTTATCGAGGGGTTCACACATCTCATCTGCTTCGCGGCAGGCCACGAAATTATTCGCCAAGGCCGCCGCGACCTGACGCTGTGCCGGTTAACGCCAGATCTCATCTACGACCAGATGATCGCGGCGGGTTGCGCGAAGAAGCTGGTCTTCTCCTGGGCCGGCAACCCCGGCGCGGGCTCCCTGTTCGCCTTTCGCCGCGCGGTAGAGGGCAAGAACCCCTCGCTCGCCATCGAAGAATATTCCCACTTCGGGATGGTCGCGCGCTTCTCAGCCGGCGCGGCGCGTCTCCCGTTCTGGCCCCTGCGAGATTACGCCGGAACAGATCTCCCGCACGTCAATCCCAATATTCGCTCGGTCACGTGCCCGTACACGGGCGAGACATTGGCCACAGTCCCAGCGCTCAATCCTGACGTGACCATCGTGCACGCACAGCGTGCCGATGCTCAGGGCAACGCGCAGATCTGGGGACTCGTGGGCGTACAAAAAGAAGCCGCGTTCGCCTCACGCCACGTGATCGTGGTCGTCGAGGAGCTCGTCGACGAGTCCGTGGTGCGGGCTGATCCTAACAGAACTGCGGTGCCGGGGATGATCGTCGACGCCGTCGTCGTCGAACCCTGGGGCGCGCATCCGTCGTACGCCCAAGGCCATTACGACCGCGACAACGCGTTCTACGTCAACTGGGAGGCGATCTCCCGCGATGCCGCCCAGCTCGCGCGCTACCTCGACGAGTTCGTCTACGGCGTGCGCGACCGCGCGTCGTACCTGGCCGCGCATCCCGGTCTCCAAGACCGGTTGCGCGCGACGTCACGGATCGCGGCCGGCGTGAACTATGGGTTCTGAGTACACGCCGAACGAGATCATGGCGGTGACGGCCGCTCGCGCGCTCGCCAACGGCGACGTTGTGTTCGTTGGCATTGGCTTGCCGAACCTGGCCTGCAATCTCGCGCGGGCCACGCACGCGCCGGATCTCGTGCTCATCTATGAGTCGGGCGCGGTTGGCGCAGTGCCCGAGCGGCTGCCGGTCTCCATCGGCGACCCTGCCCTGGTCACTGGCTGTCTCATGGTCGCCAGCATGGCCGACGTCTTTCAGTACATGCTGCAGAATGGCCGCATCGGGGTTGGCTTCCTCGGAGCGGCGCAGATCGACCGGTGGGGGAACATCAACACGACGGTCATTGGCGACTACGCAACCCCTGCCGTTCGCCTGCCGGGCTCCGGCGGCGCGGCCGAGATCGCGGCGCACGCGCGGCGGACGATCGTGATCGCGAAGCTTGGGGCCCGCACCTTTCCGGCCGCGGTCGATTTCGTCACCAGTCCCGGTCAACGCTATCATGGCACTCGACGCTCGGCGCCATCGTTGCCTGGCGCCGGGCCAATCATCGTGATCACCGACATGGGCATTCTAGAAACCGACCCCGAGTCGGGCGAGCTGGAGCTGGCCGCGTTGTACCCCGGCGTGACTGCCGAGTCGTTTTCTCGTGGCGTCGGGTGGCCGTTACGGGTACGCGCGTCGCTTCGCGACGTCGCGTCACCGACACCGCGAGAATTGGATCTCCTGCGCCATACTCTGGACCCTCATAAGTTGTTCCTAAAGTGACGACCACTTATTACGCCGGAAATTGGACCCTCATAAGTTGTCCCTAAATTGACGACCACCAATGTCACGGTGAGCGGCGAGCGAAGCGAGGCCGCTCCTGTGCTCCGTCGCACGATGTCGTTGCGCGACCTCGTGCTGTTCAACCTGGTAGCCGTGCTGAGCCTCCGCTGGCTCAACACCTCGGCGAAGTCGGGCCCGTCGTCACTCGTGCTATGGGGCTTGGCGGCCGTGCTGTTCTTCGTTCCCCAGGGCCTAGCCGTGGCCGAGCTCTCGGCGCGCTATCCGAAAGAGGGCGGGATCTACTTCTGGACCCGCCGTCGCTTCGGCGAAGGCCACGGATTCTTCTGCGGCTGGTGCTACTGGGTCGTCAACATTCTGTACTACCCGAACCTGCTGACCGCCGCCGCCGTGATCGCGCTCTACGTCGTCGGCAAGGGCGACTCGGGCCTCGCGAGCAGTTGGTACTACGTGATGCCGGCCTGCACCCTCATGCTGTGGTTCGCGACCGCGCTCAACATCGTCGGCCTCGGCACCGGCAAGTGGCTGCAGAACGTGGGCGGCATCGGCGCCTTTCTCGCTGGCGCGATTTTGCTCATAGTGGGAATCCACGCGGTCTTCACGCACCCGAGCGCGAACCCGATCACGCTGCATTCGATCGTGCCCAACTTCGGCTCGCTGTCCGAAGTCAACCTCTGGGCATCGATCGCCTTCGCCTTCTCGGGCCTCGAGCTCGCGGCGTCGCTGGGCGACGAGATCCATGAGCCCGCGCGCGCACTCCCGCGAGCCATCTATCTCTCAGCGCCCGTGATCGCCGGCCTGTATATCCTCGGCACCGTCTGCGTGCTGTGGGTCGTGCCGCTCAACTCCATCAGCATTACGTCGGGCTTCTTGCAGGCGATCGAGAGCGCGGCCGGCCACTACTGGTGGCTCGCGCCACTGGCCGCCGCCGTCTTTACGATCGGCAACATCGGCGGCGCCGGCGCGTGGCTCGCCGGCCCGGCGCGTGTGGCGTTCGTGATCGGGCTCGACAAGTATTTCCCGCCGGCCTTCGGCCGCATCCATCCCAAATGGGGTACACCCTACGTCGCGATCCTCGTGCAAGCGATCGCCGCCACCATCGTGCTACCCCTCGTGACCTTGGGCAAAGGCTCATCGGTCGAGCAGGTCTATCAGATCGTGCTCGATATGAACGTGCTCATCTACTTCATCCCCTTTATCTACCTGTTCTGCTGCCTTCTCTTCGAGGGCGACACGCCCGGCCCAACCGTCATCCCCGGCGGTCGCATCGGCCGCTACATCGCCGGCTCGGCGGGCCTCTTCGTGACTATCTTCGCGATCGTCGTCGCGGCAATCCCCCCGTCCGACCAGAGCCCTCTCTGGTTCGAGGCCAAGGTCCTCGGCGGCGTCGGCTTCTTCTACTTGGTCGGCTGGTTCTTCTACCGACACGGCAGACACTTGTGATTCGCTACTCGACCGCCGCGCTGATTCTGTTCGTGTCGGCAGCTGGCGCCCAGCGGCAGCCGGTGCTGAACCAGATCAAGCTCCCGCACGCCTACTACTATCGCGAGATGTACCTGCCGCAGGTCACGAGCGGCCCGAGCGCGGTCGCGTGGTCGCCGGATGGCCAGAGCGTGATCTACTCGATGCAGGGCTCGCTGTGGCGGCAGAAGCTGGGCACAACGGATGCCGAGCAGCTGACGGTGGGTCCGGGATACGACTTCCAGCCGGACTGGTCGCCGGATGGCCGCACGGTGGTCTACACGTCGTACCGGGGCGACGCCGAAGAGCTTCAGGTCTTGGATCTCGCGTCTGGCGAAGTCAAGGCGCTGACCTCGAACGGCGCCGTGAACGTCGAGCCTCGCTGGTCGCCGGATGGCAAGCAGATCGCCTTCGTGTCGACGCAGTACGAGGGACGCTTTCACATTTTCGTCTGGACAAAAGACAGCGTCCACCGCATCACCGAAGATCACGACAGCGGACTGCCCCGCTACTACTACAGCGTCTACGACCACTATCTCTCGCCCGCTTGGTCGAGCAATGGCAAGGAGATGCTGTGGATCTCGAACCGCGGCCACATCTACGGCACGGGCGGAATCTGGAGAGGCGGCCGCGAGATTCACTCTGAAGAGACGACATGGAAGACGCGCCCCGACTGGTCGCGCGATGGCCGCATCGTCTACAGCTCCTACCTCGGCGGTCAGTGGAACCAGTTGTGGCTGATGCCGGCCGACGGCTCCAATCCGTTTCAACTCACGTACGGCGACTTCGACGCCACCGCGCCGCGCTGGTCGCCGGATGCCCGCCGGATTGCGTTCATCGCCAACGAGGGCGGCCCGTTGTCGCTCCGGATTGTCGACGTGCCGAGCGGCGCGATCACGATCGTTGCCGCGTCGCACCGCCACTATAAGAATCCGGTCGGCACCGTCCGCGTCTCGGTGCGCGATGCCACCGGCCAGCATTGGATGACGGCCCGCGTCTCGGTGATCGGCGCCGGCGACCGGTCGTACGCGCCCGACGACGCGTGGCGCTACGCGGACGATGCGTTCGACCGCCATCGACGGAAACTCGAGATCGGCTACTTCGACACGCCCGGCGAATCCAATGTGACCGTGCCAGCCGAGAGCGTGACGGTCACCGTGAGCCGCGGCCTCGAGTATCGACCCATCACGCGCCGCGTCCTGGTACGCGCGAACGATACGACGCGCGTGACCGTCGGCCTTCCGCGTCTCGCGAACCTGCCGCCACTCGGCTGGTACAGCGGCGATCTGCACGTGCACATGAACTATGGCGGCACCTATCGCAACACGCCGTCGCATCTCGCCGACCAGGCGCGGGCCGAGGATGTGCACGTCATCGAGAGCTTGATCGTGAACAAAGAAGGACGGATGCCGGAACGTCAGCTACTTCGTGCCGGGCGGCAAGGTTGACCCGGCGTCCGACAACGAGACGCTCGTCGTGCACAGCCAGGAGTACCACACGAGCTACTGGGGCCACACCGGCCTGCTCGGATTGCGCACGCATCTCGTGCTACCAGGCTACGCGGCCTACGCTGGCACGGCGGCCGCGAGCCTGGTGCCGACGAACGCGGATGTCGCCACGATCGCGCGGGCCGAGGATCGTTCGGTGCTCGTCGGCTACGTGCATCCGTTCGACACGATTCCCAATCCCGCCAGCCACGCGGTGCCGTTGACCGACGAGCTGCCGGTCGATGCCGCGCTCGGCGGCGTCGATTACATGGAGATCGTCGGGTTCGCCGATCATCGGTCGACGGCCGAGGTCTGGTACAAGCTGCTCAACTGCGGATTTCGCATCCCGGCGGGCGCGGGCACGGACGCCATGGCCAACTTTGCGTCGTTGCGCGGCCCCGTCGGCCTCAATCGCGTGTTCGTGCACACGGGCACGTTCCTGTGGCACGGCGCGTGGCTCGACTCGCTGCGGGCCGGGCGCACGTTCGCGACCAATGGGCCGTTGTTGACGTTGACGATCGCTGGTCACGAGATCGGCGATGAGATTCACGTCGCCGGTCCCACGACCCTCCACGTCCACGCCACGGTGTCATCGATCGCCCCGGTCGATCACCTGGAGCTCGTGGGCGCGAGCGGCGTAGCGGCGAGCGCAACGTTGACCGGCGATCACACGACAGCGACGGCGGACTGGAGTGTCCCGGTTACGTCGAGCGGCTGGTACACGGTACGCGCCTACGCCGACAGCGCGTCAGACGTGATCATGGACACGTACCCGTTCGCCACGACGAGCCCGATCTACGTGACCGTCGGCAACCAACCGGTTCGCTCGCCGACTGACGCAGCCTATTTCGTGGCCTGGATCGACCGCCTCACCGAGGGCGTCCGCGCATTCACGGGCTGGAACGCGCCTGCCGAGCGTGACCACGTACTGGCTCAACTCGACTCGGCGCGCGCGGTGTACGTCAGTCGAAGTAACTCCCCCGCTCCAGATCGGCGATAAGCCCAACGTGCGTCGGCCGCCATCCCAACTCTTTTTGAGTTTTCTCGCTCGACGCCGGCGTGTCGAGCGCGGCGAAGTGCGCGAAAAACCCGAAATGCTCAGCGGCCTCCTCGGGAGTCTTCGACACGACCGGGACATTGAGCCGCTGCCCGATCACCGTGGCGATATCGCGGAAGGGAACGCCCTCCTCGCCGACGCCGTGATATCGCTCGCCCGCCGCGCCGTTTTCGATCACGAGGCGAAAGAGATGCGCCGCATCGAGCCGGTGCACCGCGGGCCATCGGTTGCGGCCCTCACCCACATACGCCGCCGCGCGCTTCTCACGCGCGATGCGGATGAGCGTCGGCACGAACCCATGGTCGCCGTCGCCGTGCACTGATGGAGGCAAGCGTACGACCGATACGTTGACCCCACGTGTGGCCATGGCGTTTGCCGCCTCCTCTGACTTGATGCGCGGCACGGTCGACGTCGGCGCATCGTCCTCGGCGGCCGGGCGACCGTCGGCTCGCGTCACGAGACCGGTGCCGGACGTGATCACGAGTGGGCGGTTGGAGCCGGCGAGCGCGGAGCCGAGCGCCTCGATGGCGAGCCGGTCGTTCTCGCAGTTCTCAGCCCACTTCGAGAAGTCGTGGTTGAACGCGGTGTGAATCACGCCGTCCGCTGCGGACGCGCCGCTGCGCAGGCTGTCGAGATCCTCGATCGACCCACGATGGACTTGGGCGCCGGCGGCAGCGAGCGATTTCGCGCTCGCGTCCGAGCGAGCGAGACCGACCACTTCGTGGCCGGCGTTGATGAGCTCAGGCACGAGGCTAGAGCCAATAAATCCGGTTGCTCCAGTGAGAAAAATTCGCATGTAGGATTGATAGTCGTTGCAACGGGACGATCTATGCTATAAAATCCGGATAATCTTTGCTATCGTCCGGTGAAACGATGGATCCGCTATCAGAACGTCGTCTCTCTTCTCAAACCACGCAGCTACCTGTCCGCGGGCTTCGACGCCGGCGGAAAGTGGTCGGTCCAGTTCGCCAGGCACGACGGGTTCATCAAGTGCTATGCGGTGGTGAGGGGATGGTGCTGGCTCGCGGTTGACGGCGTTCCCGATCCGGTGCGCCTCGACGCCGGCGACTGCTTCCTCCTCGCGAGCGGGCGGCCGTTTCGCCTGGCGGCAGACCTGACGGCAACACCCGTTGACGCCGAGGCGATTTTTTCAGCCGCCCGATACGGTGGCGTCGCCGTGTGCAATGGTGGAGGCGAATTCTTTCTCGTCGGGAGCCGCTTCGCCGTGAGCGGCCATCACGCGGGCATGCTCCTCGGCGTGCTGCCGCCGATCGTGCACATCAGGAACGAATGGGACCAAGCCGCGCTGCGCTGGTCGGTCGAGCGCATGATGCACGAGCTGCGGGATCCTCGCCCGGGCGGGTTTCTGGTCGCCGAGCATCTCGCGCACATGATGCTGTTGCTCGCGTTGCGGCTGCAGGTCACCGAAGGGCGCGTGGGCTGGCTCTTCGCGCTCGCCGACAAGCAAATCGGTGCGGCGATCGGCGCCATTCACGACGACCCAGGGCACCCTTGGACTCTGGCCGAGTTGGCGAAACGCGCCTTCATGTCGCGATCGACGTTTGCGCTGAAGTTCAAGGCGATGGTCGGGACGTCGCCGATGGAGTACCTCACGCAATGGCGCATGCTTCGCGCTGGCGACCGTCTGACAACCTCCCGCGATTCGATCTCGCTGGTCGCCGCATCACTCGGTTACGAATCCGAGAGCGCCTTCAGCACGGCGTTTAAGCGCGTCATGGGCTGCTCCCCCCGGCGCTACGCAAATCGCCCGAATCCCGTCGCTGTCGCTTGACTTCGGTGTTTGTTCGGGCTATCGTTACGGCCGCCCGAGAGTCGGGGCGTGGTGTCATTACACGAAGAGGGGGCCGACGTGCGCGGCTGGCGGGCGGAGGCAGTGCGGCCGCGAGGCGTGGCGGAAAACGCGGCCGCGTTGGCCGACCGCGGTCTTATCGTCGCGATGCGATGCCACGACCGCGGAGCGTTGGCCGAGTTCTACCGGCGGTTCCGCCCGGTGCTCGTTGTCGCCGCGCGGCGATTGACCGCGGATGCGGTCGACGGCGAGGCAATCGTGGAGGATGTGTTGACGGATGCGGCGGTGCACTTCGTCTCGACGACGACACCGGTTCCTGGCTCGGTGGCCGGGTACCTGGTTCGCATGCTGCGCAACCGCGTACTCAACGCGTTGCGCGCGCGCAATCGTCACGACACCCGCATCGCCGACTCGTCCTGCATGTCGGAGCACGCCGAGCGAACGAGCGCCGGCGCTGATCACGAGGTCGAGCGGCAGACGACGCCGGCGCCGGCCGTCGCGCGCCTGGCCGCGGCGCTCGATGCGGCGATGAGCGAGGACGACCGCATGTTGGCCACGTGGCTCGCGAATGGCATCGCGCAGCAGCAGATCGCCGATTGGGTCGGCGTGAGCTATCCGGCGCTGTGCAAGCGCGTCAGTCGTCTCCGCGCACGGCTGCGTACCGTCGCCGAGCGTCACGTGAGCGCGTCGAGCACTGACGATCGTCGCGCGCTGGCGCCGTTCCTGAAGCTCGAAGAGCTCGGCGCAGCCGAGCTCAGGCCAACCGACCAGTCGAGCAGCGCGGAACGCGGTGCATCGACGCGCGGCGGAGCCGCGCCTCTGGTATGAGCGACTCTATGAGCGACTCTCAGGGCGAGCTGTTCGAGCGGAGCTCACACGAGCCCGAGCACGACCCGTCGGACGCGCTGATCGACCTCGTCGGCAAGCGCGTTGTTCCGGCATTGGGCTCGCGGCGATTCTGGGATTGGTACACGCGCGCGTGTCGCGCCGGACAAACCGCCGACGAACGGCGTGAGACCGAGTCCGGCGTCACGGCATTTCTCGATCGCGTGGGCGCGCGACTCGCGACGCTCGACGCACCACTCGTTCGCGTTGCGGGCGCGGCGCCGCGACATGCGGCACTCATAGTAGGTCCCGTCTCGCAAGTGTTGACGCCGGCGCTCGCCTCCGGCGCCGCGCCACTCGTCGAGGCCGGCGTGGCCGCGGGCGCCGGCCGCGAATTGTGGGACGAAGTGACGGACGCGTGGGTGGCGGTGCCGAACGACTTGCCGGCGCGACGCTACGTCGCGATGCGCGTGAGCGGCGATAGCATGACGCCGCTGCTCCACTCCGACGATGTCGTGCTCATCGACCTTGACAACAACGATACAACCGCGGGTTCGATCATCGTCGCGCGCAACAACGACGATGGCTACGTGGTGAAACAGGTCACCGCCACCGATGGTTTCGACATCGTTCTCGGTTCACTCAACCCCGCGTATGCACCGATGCGCATCACATCTTCGAGTGGAGTAGTACTCGGTCGCGTCGTGCTGCGATGGTGCGAGCACTGAGATATTTCTCTTTGGCACCTGCAAACCCTGACACCACGTGCGGCATCTCATCGTACGAACAGCAGGAACCCCAAGACAACAGGGAGATGAGATGCGGAAGTGGTATTCGGGCGCTGCCCTCGCGGTGGCGCTCATGGGAGCGGTCGCGTTTACGAACGCCTCGCGCACGAACGAAACGGCGCCGATCGAAGGCCGCGTGATGGACTTGGAAGGTCTCATCATTCAGCGCGCCCACGTGCGCGTCACCGATGAGACGACGGGCGCGTCGACCGAGACGCTGAGTCAGATGAATGGCCGATTCGTGATCGCGAATCTCGAGCCGTCGCACACGTACGCGGTCGATGTCCGCGCAATTGGCTTCGTGCCGTACCACGCGTCGGGAATTCACCCGACATCAGCGGGTGCTGCGCTGGCCGACGTTCTCGATGGAGCCGATCCCGCCGCTGTCGTCGACGCTCCGCGTAGCCGCTCGTTAGACGAGCGGCATCACTTGCTCGGAGAACCGCTCCATCTCTTCGCGCTGCGGGCTGGATTGGAGCAACAGGAGATCAACGCCGGCGGCCGCGAATGCGCGGATCCGCTCGGCCACGATCTCCGGCGTGCCGACGAGCTCGGCCCGCAGGCCGCGGTTGGAGACCGAGTAGTCCTCGAGACTGACGGCTTGCTCGAGCTTCGTGTTGGCGAGCCAGTCCTGGTAGTTGCCGTAACCAGGAGTGCCGGGCGAGACGTTGGTGATACGTGACTTCTCTCGCTCGGCCTCTTCCAGCGTGTCGCGCACGATCGCGTAGGCCGCCATACCGTAGGTCATTGGCACCTTGCCGGTGGCGGCACGACGCTGGCGCATGTCGGCGATCTTTGGCGCGATGCGCTCCGGTGGGTCGCCGTGCATCACGTAGGCGTCGCACCGTGACGAGATGAGCGTCTTCGCCGCCTCGGATTCGCCGCCGGCGTAAATCACGGGAGCGCGGACCGGCTTTGGCGCCAAGACGGTCTCGTCGACAGAGTAATACTTGCCCTTGTGCGTGAACGTCTCGTTGCACCACGCGCCCTGAATGACCGCGAGCCACTCGTCGGTGCGCGCGTAGCGATCGTCGTGCTGCTCGAAGTGCACGCCGTAGCGCCGCGCTTCGTCGGCCCACCAGCTGGAGACGACGTTGAGCGACAGGCGCCCGTTCGAAATGCGATCGATATTCGCGGCCTGCTTGGCGAGAATCGCCGGATTGTGGAACGTCGGCCGCACCGCGACCATGAGCTCGAGCTTCTCGGTGACGGCCGCGAGCGCGGCAGCCGTGGACCACGCATCGAGCGCCGGCGCGTAGATGCCCTTGATGTCGTTCAGAAACAACTCGGCGATCAGCGTCAGATCGTAGCCGATCTGCTCGCTGCGCCGCGCCAAGTCGCGCGAGTACTCCCACGTGGCGGCCATCTGTTCGTCGGGGACATTGCGAAGCCAGCCCCCGAACACGGGCATCCAATAGCCGTAGCGCATCAGTCGAGGCGAGTGAGGAGATAGTCGACGAGCCGCTCGTGCGGATCAAACCCGACCACGTTCCGCGCATTGGCCACGAAATTGGACAGCGCGTTCACATCGTAGAAGTAGTACTCGCCATCGCGATCGTCGACGAGGACTTCGATGCCACCGACGTCCAAGTCGACATGCCGCGCGATATTCTCGACGGCCCGGATGATCTCGGCCGGCGGATTGGCCTTCTCGACGCGCATGCCGTTCTTCGGCGCATCGAGCGCACACGCCGATCGGGTCAGCGCCTTCCCGTCCGTGGTCTGACACACATCGGCCGGGCACAGGTTGTACGAGTCCTCGGCCGGGAACACGTTGATCGCGTACAAGAATTCCCCGCCCAGCGTTTCGAGGCGGGTGATATGACCATTACGGAGCGGGGCGAGCTCCTGGACGAGCGCGACGCCGTCCACGCCAAAGTCGAGCGACCCCTGCTCGGCCGCCGTGATCAGGCCGGCCTCATCGTCGAACCGCGTGATCCCGGCACCGCTCCCACCCACGTTCGCCTTGACCAGAATCGGGTACCGGAGCCCCTGCGCCGCCTCGACCGCGGTGGCGCCAGAGTTTGCGACACCGGTACGGGGATAGGGCAGCCCGAGGGCCGCCAAAGCGTCGAGCTGTATGGCCTTGGACGTGTCCATGGCATACGCCGATGCCCCGTTGACGACGGGGACGCCGACGCGGGCCAAGTGCCGCAGCCACTGGAGCGTATAGAACGTCGACTGGCTGTGCCCCCGAAGGTAGGCCGAGGGCGAGGCGCGGTTGAACACGAGGCTATAGGGAACCTCGGTCTCGGACGGATTGTAACGATGCGCGGCGGCATCGAGGCGGACATATGGAACGCGACGCCGGTCGAGCTCCGTGAACAGCGGGCGAAACCAGTCGGGGTGCTCGTGGTAGATCGCGATGGGTTTCATATTGTATAATCTACATGTGCGAACAACTTGGCGATGACGACTCCTCCGACTCCCCCTCCCAGCGGCGCCCCGGAGGCGAAGGGCGGTATCCGCACGTTGGTTACGCGTGGCGTGATCATCGTGTTGGTCATTATAGGACTCATTTGGGGCGTCAAGAAATTCCTCTACGCCCAGACGCACGAGACCACCGACGACGCACAACTCGCGGGGCACGTCGTCCCGGTCATCCCCAAGGTTGCGGGCTACGTCCAGCGCGTGCTCGTGGCCGACAATCAGCCGATCAACGTCGGCGATACCCTGGTCGTGCTCGACCCGCGCGACTATACGGTGGCCTTGGACCAGGCGCAGGCGAACCTCCGGGGCGGCAACGCATCGGGCCGGGCCGGCACCGCCGCCCAGGCGATCAAGGCCGCCCAAGCCCAGCACGCGGCGCTGACCGCTGATATCGCCGTCGCGCAAGCGAACTTCGATCGCGCCGAGCGTGACGTCGCGAGGTATCGCGATCTCGCGGCGAAGAAGATCGTCTCGGACCAGCAGCTCGACCAAGCGATCGCGGCGGACAAGGCCGCGGCCGCCCAACTCGCCGCGGCCGAAGCCCAGGCCGCGAGCGGTGGTGCCAACGTCGCGGGCGCGGGGTTCGAGGAAGCGAACGCCGACTTCCGCGTGTCGAGTCTCCAGGCCGCGGTCGCGAACGCGCGGCTGCAGCTCGCCTACACCATCCTGACGGCGCCGGTCAAAGGGTACATCTCGAAGAAGTCGGTCGAGATCGGCCAGTACGTGCAGGCGGGCCAGCAGGTCATGGCCATCGTCGAGAGCGACACCGCCTGGGTGATCGCGAACGTGAAAGAGACGCAGCTGCGCGACATCAAGGTCGGTCAGCGCGCCGAGGTGTCCGTCGACGCGTTCCGCGGGAAGCCGCTCACCGGCACCGTCCAGTCTATCCAGGACGCGACCGGCGCCACTTTCGCGCTGCTTCCGCCCGACAACGCGACCGGCAACTTCACGAAGATCGTGCAGCGCGTGCCGGTCAAGATCGCGCTCGACTCGACGCACTGGAACGGCCGCCCGCTGTCGCCCGGGCTTTCGGTCGAAGTCTCGATCGATACCAAGTCACACTGAACGGCCTGTGGCCAGTGTCACGTTGGAAGGCGTGCGAAAAGTCTATGACAGCGCGCCCACGAACATCGTGGTGCGCGACGTCAGCTTGCGCGTCGACGATGGAGAGTTCGTCGTGCTCGTCGGGCCGTCAGGCTGTGGGAAAACGACCACGCTCAGAATGATCGCGGGGCTGGAGTCGGTGACCGGGGGGCGGTTGCTCATCGACGATCGGGTCGTGAACGACGTGGCGCCGAAGGACCGCGATATCGCGATGGTGTTTCAGAACTACGCGCTCTACCCGCACATGACCGTGCGCGAGAACATGGCCTTCGCGCTCGTGCTCCGGAAGCTCGCTCCATCCGACATCGCCGCGCGCGTCGCGCAAGCCGCCGAGGTCCTCGGGCTCACCGACGTGCTGGATCGCACGCCGAAAGAGCTCTCCGGCGGCCAGCGCCAACGGGTCGCTATCGGGCGCGCGATCGTGCGACAGCCGCGCGTATTTCTCTTCGACGAGCCGCTATCGAACCTCGACGCGAAACTCCGCCTCGAGATGCGCCGCGAGATCGCGCGCCTGCATCGCGAGCTCGGCGCGACCATGATCTACGTCACGCACGATCAGGTCGAGGCCATGACCCTCGGCGATCGCATCGCCGTCATGAACCGCGGCGCGGTGCAACAAGTCGACGCACCGCGCGCACTCTACGACCGCCCCGCGAACCGCTTCGTCGCGACGTTTATCGGCAGCCCCGCCATGAACATGATCGACGGAACGATCGCGAGCGTTGACGGGCGCTTCGCGTTCCGCACGGCGACCGGCGCGCTGGCGTTCGAGGGCGTACCCGCGCTGAGCACCTACGTGGGCCGCACCCTGACACTCGGCGTGCGCCCGGAGCATCTCGTGCCGCTGGCCAACGGTCGCGCGCCAACGCGTGCCGCAATCATACGAACGCGTGTCGAGCTCATCGAACCGCTCGGCAGCGAAGTCCTCCTCCACGTACGCTCGGCCGACGGCGAGCTCACGGCCCGCGTCGCGCCCGACGTTACACCGCCGGTCGGCACCGAGATCGATCTCGCGCTCGATCTCGCCCACGTACACTATTTCGACCCGGCGACAGAGCAGCGCATTCCGACATGATCACGATTGTCGGCGTCATTGGCGGCCTTCTGTTCCTATTCTGCCTCACATTCGGCGTTCGTAAACGCCAACCGCTGGCCATTATCGCCGCTTTCCTCCTGCTGGCGACATTCTACTGTTGGTGGGAATTCCTGACGGCGGCGATGCTCACCGGCAGCCGACTCGCCGCGGAAATCTGGTTCGCGGCCGGCACGCTGAGCCTCGTGCTGGCCGGCGTCCTGGCGTTCATCGCATGGCGACGTTCATCCGGTTCGCGGTAGCTAACCGCGACACGTTCTCCGACCAGCAACAGGGCGTGTTCACCGCTCTGTACGCGCTCAAACGCGCCGGCGCGCTCCTGACGCACGCGCGCCACGGAGGTGGGGCGCCGAGATCGACCTCGCCGTCGATATCGCGAAGGTTCGCTTCTTCGACCCGTCGGATCAGCGCCTCGGCCAACCGCGGCTGACTGACGCATTGGGCATTTGCACGATTTGCGCGGCCACCGCGCAAATTTGCACGCCATTCGCGCAAATGGCGCATACGTACCATGCGGGATCAGCAGCACAATGATCTACGCTGCAACGTGTTGCGCGAAACTGGCGGCATGGCACCCGGGATGCAAATCCCTTACGGCCGACTCTTGCACTCGGAGGCCGGCTCATGTCCCCCCGTCGATGGCTGTGCGCGCTACTCACGCTCGTCGCGTCAATCAGCGCCATAGCCACACTCGCTCCACGAGCGTCTGCTCAACAAGAAGGAGTGATTGGCAAACCCAGGCCATTCATCTGCACGCCGGGGCAACCCGGATGCCACACGTACCCGCCGTCGGTGACAATCAGCCCGGGCACCAGCTCGTACTTCTCGCCGACGCTCGCGGTGACCGTGACGTTCTGCGACAGCGTCTCCTTCAGCGCCGACACGATCTACCTGAACAACGTGAATAAAACGAGCACGTTGACCGAGACGACGCCGTCGGGAACGGGTCAGTGCGCCGTGCAACGCAAGTACACGGGCAACATCACGCTGGTCGCGGGTTCGAACACGCTCAGAGCGGTCGCCTACAATGACTTCTCGGGGAACCTCACGAGCACCAGTGGCTCAGTGACGTATACGTATACCGTCCCGACTTATAGCGTGACCGTCACGCCGACGGTGACCCAGGAGAACGTGTCGCCCGGACAAAACGGGACGCTGACGTTCACCGTGAAGAATACCGGGAACGTGACCAATTCATTCACGTTTACGCCGGATTGCTCAGGGGTCGTCGTCGCATCGTGCGGCACGCCATCGCCCGCGTCCGCATCGAATCTCGCATCCGGCGGCACGGTCAGCGTCACGGAGCCCTTCACGGTGAGCAACGCCGCCGGTTCATCCGGATCGGTTGGCATCTCGGCGGCCGGGAGCGGCGGCGCGAACGGAGCGGGCACCACCACGATCACGACCCTCCCCGCGGCCGGCCTCGACGTCGTCGACGCGAATCCCGGTGCCAGCTTCAATCGCACGAACTGTCTCACCGTGCGTGTCGCCCCGCGCTCGGCGTTCGAGTGCGGCGATTTGCGCATCACGCACCCAATGGGCTCCATACGCACCTACGGCAAGCTGCGGACGCCGACGCTGATCTACAATTGGCGATTCGCGACGCCCGCGCCGAACATTGGCGCGCTGCTGACGATCCCCGCGGGCTCGTCGTCGCTCGACAGCGTCAACGGCACGCTCTACATCTGGCCGCATAACCAACCATCCATGTCGCAAGTCGCGATGACGGGCTGGTGGTCCGGGGCCGAGTGGAACCACGCGTTGACGCAAGTGACGCGGCGCATTCAGCTGTCGTGGGGCGGGTACATTTCGGCCAGCGGCTACTACGATTTTGCTTTTGCGACGAAGCGCCACTACGGCACCGTGCTCGCCCAGGACTCCTCAGTCGGCCATTTCGTATTCGTGAACCGGTGGACGAGCCCGTTCGGCGCCGGCTGGTGGCTCGCCGGCTACGAGTCGATCCAGTTCTACTCCGACGGGATCTCGTGGATCGGCGGTGACGGCAGCACGCAATGGTACACACGGCCCGGCAACACCGGGTCCGTCTGGTACCCCCAGACGTATGTGGGCGAGCGCGATTCGATCACGCAGAACGGCAGCCAGTACGTGCGCTCCGCCGCGCACGGCGCCCAAGTCGTCTTCAACTCGCTCGGCCAGCACGTACAGACGATCGATCGCCTGGGGCACGCGACCACCTTCGCCGTGCATACGGGTGCCAGCCGCCTCGACACGCTGACCGTGCCGACGCCGACGGGGAAAGTCTCCTACTACTTCTTCTACAGGGGCGACGCTGGCGTCGCCGACACGACACTCGTAGAAGTGGAAGCGCCAGCCGGACTGACCATATTCGCCGACACGCTAGAAGCGACCGGCGCGACGAAAAGCTTCTCGAGCATCGCCGACATTGACGGCTTCCATACGTACTTCTCCTACGATCCGGACGGCGGGGGCCAGACGCGCATCCTGACGCGCATCGACCGGCTGGGCACCACGACGTTGTTCAGCTTCGGGATGGGTGGTGAAAATCTCGGATTCACGACCATCCAGATGCAGCAAGGGGCTGGACACGATATCGAGCACACGTTCTCGACAGAGAACGGGTTCGGGCAGGCGGCGCCGTGGATCCCCGAGTCGCAAACGCACTCGGCGAACCCCGACTCCGTCTCCGTACAAATCAACGGTCCGCGCTTCAACGCTATGGATGGCGATTCGACAGACTACACGATCGTCTGGATCGACCGATGGTGGCAGCCGGATTCCATCCAAGACGCGCACAGGAACATGACGCGCCTGACGCGAGCCAACGCCACCTACCCGGCGGCCGTGACGCGCACGCAGTACCCGGACGGCCGGATCGTCGGCGCCACGTATGACGCACGCGGGAACCCCGCGAGTGTCACGGATTCGAGCATGCAGGTCGCCGGCGCCTACCCGACGACGACCTACCAGTTCGATGGCCGCTGGGACTTCGACACGCTGACCACCTTACCACTCGGCGAGACCATTCATGACAGCCTGGATGCGCTCGGGAATGTCGCCTGGCATCAGCTGGGCATGTCCACCGCGCATCGTACGGTGTTCAACTACGCGGACCCATGCGGACTGGTGCAGCACGTGACCGAGCCGGGCAGCACGCAACCATGGGCGTACCAGTACGATGGCACTCTCTGCAATCTGTCCATCCGGACCACGCCCAACGTCTACTACACCGACATTGCCACCGATGCGCTGGGACGTGTCACGAGCGTTCGGACTGCCATCGACTCCAACGATAAGAACCAGCCTCCGAACAATCCCTCGGTGGAATCCCATTACTACGATTTAATGGATCGTGACACGCTGACCACCACGACGGGTCCGGCGGAGGCGACGATCCCGGGATCCACCGCCCAGACGATCTCGGTCGAACGCAAGTACGACTATGAGGGGAATGTGGTCGCGGTGAACCGGACCGCGAGTCCGGACAGCAATCAGATCGGGACACTCCACACGGCGACCGTCTACGACCGCGCGTACCGGCCCATCGCCGACACGGCCGTGAACGGGGCCGTGACAACGCGAAAGTTCGATCCGGCGGGCAACCTCGATACGCTGATTACGCGACGCGGATTCACGACCGTGAGCGTCTACGACGCGCTCAACCGGCTGGCGAGCAAGATCGTGCAGAGCTACACCGCGGCGAAGGACAGCATTGGCATTCCGGCCGATGTCGTGGAGGGAGCCGGCTTCGATATGCCGGCTCACCAGGCGACGTCGTACGGCGTGAACGGATACACGCCATACATCTCGCTCCCGTATGGCGGTCAAACGGTGCACGGCGATACCGTGACGTTCCAATACGATCCCGTCGGGCGGATCATCGAAGCCGACAATGTCAACGCGAAGATCACCCGGCAGTATTACCCAAACGGCACCCTGCAGTCAGAGACGCAACGCGTCCGCACGCTGCCGGACTCCGGCGCGGTCGGCAGCTTTACCAAACACGTCTACACGATCGGCTATCACTACGATCGCGATGGTCGCCGCGACTCGCTGTACTACCCCACGCAACTCGCCACCGCGAGTCAGAACGGTCCCGTTGGCACCACGCAATCGTACGCGTACAACGACACAACGGGATGGCTGGCATCGACCACCGACGCGGCGGGGCTGACGGCCACATTCACGTATACGGGGCGAGGCGATCTCGCGCTGGTCCAATACCCGTTGTGGCAATACCAGCAGGCCCGGAAATATGACAACGACGGGAACATCACGTCGGACACGGTCGACCAGTATGGGTCCTCCCACACAGCCTATCGGGCGGCCACGTTCGCCTACGACGGGCGCGATAAGCTGCTGTACAGCGCCAACGCGGTCAATCTCCGGGATACGCTGCGGGCGTACTACACGGGTCTCGGGTACGTCGCGCGTGACACCTCGCGCGATTACCACACGGGGACACTCGCCATCGTTGGCGAAGACTTCCGGTACGACGCGCTCGGCAACCGGATGGTCGACACGACGTTCAGCAGCTCGGTCGAGCAGCTCGGTTCCGATAGCGGCTACACCATCAAAGCCTGGGATTATCAGGCTGGTACCGGTTGGTTGACGAGCGCCGGCGACTACGCGAATTCGGCCGTCGAGACGTACCAATACGACCAATCGGGCAATACGACGTTCGACTACGTCAGTGGATATAATCTCGTCGGGAATGTCACGCCGCAGATCCACGACCGCGCATCGTTTTATGATGCCGAGGAGCGTCTGGTCGAAGCCGACTATCGAACGATCACGGACGCGTACGACCCGATCTTCTCACTGACGCGGGCGGATGAAGTGTCCCGCTACGACGCGCTCGGCCGCCGCGTCCTGGTGCACGCCAGTCGCACCTGCGGTCCGTACCAGGCCATCGGCGTGCAACCGTTGTACCGGCCGGACGACTGCCGACGCAGCTTCGTGCGCCGAACCGTGTATGACGGGAACCAGGAGCTCGCGGAGTTCATGGCGCGCGACTCGATTCCGTTGACTGCGGAAATGGATTCCGGCGTCGTGCGGGACAGCGTCGACCGGAATGGTGGAGAGGCGACGGTTGACAACAACCCGTTTTTTGGTCAGGTCATATACACCCACGCCCTCGGCGTCGACCAGCCGATCGATGTGATCCGCCTCAACTGGGCGAATCGGACCGACAGCATAGGAAACAGCCTGGCGTACTACGTCTTTCCACCGCTGGTCTTCGCACCACTCTGGAACGTCCACGGTCGCAACGATTACAACTTGGGCGGATCAGTCGTCAGCGGCGCGATCTCCACCAACTACTGCTTCACGGTGCAGAGCCAGAATCGGTGTCCCAACTTCCCCATCGAGCCGGGGTTCGCGGCGTACAACAACGTTCCGACCGGCGCCGCCGTCGAGTGGTTCGGCACGTTGCTCGAAGACAAATTCGACCAAACGCTCACGCAATACCGGCGCGCGCGGGCCTACGATCCGGTGACGGGACGATTCACTCAGCCCGATCCCATCGGTCTCGCCGGTGGCATTAACGACTATGGGTTCGCGAGTGGCGATCCGGTCAACTACTCGGACCCGTTTGGGCTGTGCCCGCCCGCAGACAAGAATTACAGCACGTGTAAACACGGATCCCCGGAGTGGGCGGAGGGGGCAAATCGCACACAGACCAATGTTGCCCACACCTCCGTGAATCCCGTAGTATTCGTGGGCGTTTCGGCGGCACTAAGTCCGGGCGCCGGTGTTGTCGCCTCGGCCGGGATCTACGCGGATCGATATGGTTCCGGTTTTTATTTCACGCTCGGCTTCAGCGTCGGGCTCAACATTGGACTAGGTGGCGAGGTGGGTGGGTCTACGTCGGCGACGGCGATGGGCGGCGATTCGGAGGGAGGATGCGCCGGTCGTCTCATTTCAGGGTGTGCAACTGAAAACAGCGCCGGTCACACGTACTCAGCCAGCGCGGGTTTGGGCTTCCCATACACAGGCGCTGCGGTGTCGACGACCACATTTCTTTCGCCCACGGCGCCGCCGGTCTGCGCGGGCTCGTCCAAGCCACAATGCCAACGGATGCCCGGACCGTGACGGCTCGCGTCATCGCAGGGTGGGCCGTCGTCGGGTTGGCGTTCATGAACTCGATATTCTGGCAGGACCGCCTCGCGGCCTTCCGCAAAGATCGCCGTTGGGAGCGCAGTACGTTCGGCGAATCATTCGATCTCAATTGGGAGGTGCTCAATCGGTCGAACTATTCTGCCGAAGGCCGGACGACGTACCTCATCTTCGTGATTTCCATAGTCGTATTCTGGGCAGCGCTCGCCGTCGCGGCATACTGGACGTGGAGGTGATCAGCCCTCGAGCCGCAGGAGCGGCTCGAGGGCTAGCTCGGCAACACGAGCGAGTCCTGTCGAACCCCGTTCAAAAACGCCGTGACGACGTTCGATGAAATCGTCGGGACACTCGTCGTGCGGCAGATCGCCGGCGGCCTCGATGACGGCCGCGTCGGTTGAGGGACGCGCGGCGCGGAAGGCGCGCAGGTCGGCGAGGGCGGTGAGGTACGGGTGCGCGCCCCAGATCAGGAGCGTGGGCTGGGAGAGCGTCGGCCAGATGCGCTTCACGTCGAGCGAGAGCTGCCGCGCGAGGAACGCCGAGGGCGCGCGGTGGGCGCCGGGCTGGTGCGCGCTCCGGTGGAAGTGCTCGATCGTGTCGTCGCTCGCGCGCGTGGCGTAGGCATAGGACTGCGTGAGATCGCGACGGAGCGCGGCGCGCGAGGTGACGAGGCTATACGCGGCCCTCATCGGCAATCGGAGGAGCGCACCCCACCGTCCCGAGTTGCGCGCCGAGCGCGTGTAGCCCGTGGGCTGGATGAGCGCGAGTGCGGCGACGCGCTCGGGGTGTCGCGCCGCGACAGCCATCGCGTAGGTGGCGCCGAGGGCGTTGCCAATGACGGTGCACGGCGCGGCGACGTTGCGGAGGAAGTCGCTCAGCAGGTCGACGTAGAGGTCAGGTGAATAGCGCACCGCCGGACGATCGGACCGGCCGAAGCCGAGCAAGTCGATCGTGTACACGGTGTGCCGCGCGGCGAGCGCGTCGACGACGCGCCGCCACTCATACGCCGATGCGGCGGCATAGATGCCGTGGACGAGGAGGAGCGCCGGGCCGTTGCCCCGGGCCGTGTACGACACCCGGTAGCCGCGCCACGGATACCACCGCTCGGAGCCACCGACCAGGTTCCCGAGCGGGCTCACTCTCCGCCGCAACCACCGAGAAACGACTCCCATACTCCCCGTACACTACCCGATTCTTGTCCCGTTCGCGACCGGCTGATCGACGGCCAAGAGCACGACTTCGGTCGGGCTCGGCATCGCGCCGAGCACGAGTACTTCACTGGCGAATCCGGCGATGCGACGGGGCGGAAAATTCACAACGGCCACGACTTGGCGGCCGACGAGCGTCGCCGGCTCGTAGTGGACGGTGAGCTGGGCGCTCGACCGCCGAACGCCGAGGTCGGGCCCGAAGTCTATGACCATCTTGATCGATGGCTTGCGCGCCTCCGGAAATGGCGCAGCTTCGAGGACGGTGCCGACCCGAATATCGATTGCTCCAAATTCTTCGATCGTAGCCATGGGGCAACGTTGGGAGAATCTCGTGCGTACCGAGTCTTAACCTACTCGAAAAGAGCTGATGACAGACCGTCGAGCGTTCCTCAAGCAGAGTGCCGCACTCGCCGCCCTGACCGCAACTGGCGGCCGGACCTCGCGGGCCGTAGACGCCGCGCTCCGCGTCTTCTACGACCCGCCAGAAGTGAAGGCCTTGCTCATGACGGCACTGAACGCCGCCAAGACAGCGGGAGCCGGTTACGCCGACGTGCGCGTCGGCCGCTGGCGCACGAATTTCGTGTTCACGCGCGAACATCAGATCCTGAACGTCGTCGACAACGACACGATCGGCTGCGGCGTCCGCGTGCTCGTCGACGGCACGTGGGGATTCGCGGCAACGCACGATCTCACGCAGGATGGCGTCGCGGCAGCCGCGAAAAAGGCCGTCGCCACGGCGCGTTCTCTTCGGGTCGCGCGCGACCAGCCCGTCGAATTGGCGCCGACGCCGGCATACACCGATGTCAACTGGACGAACGGATTCGCCACCGACCCCTTCGACATCCCGGTCGAGCAGAAAGTCGACGTCCTGCTCAAGGCGAACGCCGAGGCGCTCAAAGTCCCGGACGTCAAGTTCGTGAACAGCGGCCTGCAATTCGTGAAGGAAGAACGACACTTCGCGTCGACCGAGGGCTCGGTGATCACGCAGACGGTCGTGCGGACCGGTCCGACGATGACCATCACGGCGATCTCGAGCGATCGCACCGACTTCCAAAATCGCGGCAACGTCGCGGCGCCGATGGGCAAGGGCTGGGAGTACGTCCTCGAGACCGACATGGTCGGCCACGCGCAAAAGTGGGCGGAGGAAGCGGCCGAGAAGCTCAAGGCCAAGCCAGTGGAAGTCGGACGCTACGACCTCGTGCTGCACCCCTCGACGCTCTGGCTCCCGATCCACGAGTCGATCGGTCATCCGACCGAGCTCGACCGAGCCGACGGCTACGAGGCCGACTTCGCCGGCACCAGCTTCGTGTCGCCGCCCGAGAAAGTGCTTGGCCAGCTCAAGTACGGCTCTGATCTCATGAACATTCAGGGCGACCGGTCGCAGCAGGGCGGCCTGTCGACGATCGGGTACGACGACGAGGGCGTCAAGCCCGACACGTTCATGATCATCAAGAAGGGCGTGTTCTCCGACTACCAAACCACCCGCGAGCAGGCCAACTGGCTCAAATGGTGGTACGACAAGACCGGTCGCCCGACGCGCTCGCACGGGTGCTCGTACGCGCAGGGGTGGCAGAACGTGCAGTTCCAGCGCATGCCCAACGTGTCGCTCCTCCCAGGAGAGAAGGACAACACGTGGGAGGATCTCATCGCCGCCACGGACCGCGGCATCGCGATCATGGGCGATGGGTCGTTCTCTATCGACCAGCAGCGCTACAACGCCCAGTTCAGCGGCCAGGTCTTCTACGAGATCAAGGGCGGGAAGCTCAACGGAATGCTCAAGGATGTCGCGTACCAATTCCGCACACCGGACTTCTGGAACTCGATGAACATGATCGGCGGCAAACGCAGCTATGAGTTAGGCGGCGCGTTTACGGACGGCAAAGGACAGCCACCGCAGGCCAACGCGGTGAGTCATGGGTGCGTGCCCGCGCGGTTCGCCCAAGTCAACGTCATCAACACCGGGAGAAAATCGTGAGCGACGCCGCTCCGCGGCGCGTCGAGCATCGCTCCGCGCTGCACGACTGGTCGGTTCTCCTCCGGGGGGCAAACCCCAAGAGCGCCCCCCGGACCCCCCCATCTAGGTAATTATGAGCGACTCTTTTGCGGTCCTCTCGCGCGATGAGATGCAGTCGATCGTCGACAAGACGATCGCGGCGTCCAAAGCGGACTCGATCAGCGTCGTCGTCACGTCGAGCGTCACCGGCAACACCCGCTTCGCGGCGAACCAGCTCTCGACCTCCGGCGAGATCAGCGACACGACGGTCGCGATCGAAAGCCACTTCGGCCCCAAGCACGCCGTCGTGACGACGAATGATCTCACGAACGAAGGCCTCACCGCCGCCGTCTCCAAGTCCGAGGTCATCGCCAAGCTCGCGCCCGACGATCCGGAGAACATGCCGTCGCTCGGCACGCAGCAGTACACGCCGGTGGGCGCCTACTTCGATGACACGTCGGCCTTGACCGCGGGCGACCGCGCGAAAGCCGCGCTGACGGCGCTGGAGATGACCCGCAAGGAGAAGGGCATCACGTCCGCGGGATTCATTAACACCGGATCCCACGCTCGTCTCCACGGCAACAAGTCAGGTCTCGCGGCGTATCACCGCAACACGACCGCGAACTACACGTTGACCGTGCGGACCACTGACGGCACGGGATCGGGTTGGGCTGGTGGCGACAACGATGACTGGAGCAAGATCGATTTTGCGGCGATCGCTACGCGCGCGGCCGAGAAAGCACGCGCGAGCCGGAACCCGGTCGCCATCGAGCCTGGTCGCTACACCGTTATCCTGGAGCCCCAAGCCGTCGGCGATCTCGTCCAGCTGACCGCGTTTGGACTCCAAGCGCGGACCGCGGACGAAGGCCGGAGTCCGTTCGCCAAGGCAGGCGGCGGGAACAAAGTCGGCGACAAGGTGGCCCACGAGAGCGTCACGTTGTTCTCGGATCCCACGGACTCGCAGCTGCTCTCCCAGCCGTTCGACAACGACGGCTACCCACTCAGCCGTCAGGTATGGATCGAGAACGGCGTCCTCAAGCAGCTCGCCTACACCCGATTCTGGGCGCAGAAACAAGGGAAGCCGTTCAACGGGAATCCGTTCGGTGGAGGCGGGTTCGGGGGTAATGCGCCCCTGAAACTGACCGGCGGAACGACCTCGCTCGAGGACATGATCAAAGGCACCGATCGCGGCGTGCTCGTCACCCGATTCTGGTATCTGCGAATGGTTGATCCCAGAGTCTTGTTGATCACGGGGCTGACCCGCGACGGGACATTCTTGATCGAGCAGGGCAAGATCTCAAAGGCAGTCAAGAACTTCCGGTTCAACGACTCGCCGCTGTTCCTCATGGCCAACGCCGACGCCATTGGCCCCGCGGTTCGGCTCGCTGGGACCGAGATCGGCGGCGACATCGTCATGCCGCCGGTTAAGGCGCATGATTTCAACTTTACTTCGCTATCGGACGCAGTCTAAATCCTATCCGAATGGGCAATAGCAGGCGCCGGGGGAACTGCGTACCGTTTCCGGCGCCTTCTCTTATACGGTTAGGTTTAAACTGTGGCGAAACCCATTCTCCTATCGGTCGACGACGACCCGGAAGTCTCACGGGCCGTCGAGCGTGATCTCCGGCGAAAGTTCGGCGGCGACTATCGCGTAATGCGCGCCGAGTCGGGTCCAGCAGCCCTGGACGCGCTCGAAAAGCTGACGCTTCGCGGTGATCAGGTCGCCTTGCTGCTCGTGGATCAGCGTATGCCGGTCATGACCGGCGTCGAGTTCCTGGAGCGGGCCCTCAAGATTTACCCGAAGGCCAAGCGGGTGCTGCTGACCGCCTACGCCGATACCGACGCGGCGATCCGAGCGATCAATAGCGTCCGCATCGACTACTACCTCATCAAGCCGTGGGACCCGCCCGAGCAGAACCTCTATCCGTTTCTGACGGATCTGCTCGAGGATTGGAAGGGCGCGAACCGCCCGCCGTTCGACGGCATCCGCGTCATCGGACACCGGTGGTCTCCGCAGTCTCATGCGTTGCGCGAGTTCCTGGGGCGCAACCTGATCCCCTACCAGTGGATCGACCTCGACGCGTCCAGCGAGGGCGCGTCGCTCGTCGAGCGCGCGGCCCAAGCTGCCGGCGGTGAACGGCCGAAGCTGCCGCTCGTGCTCTTCGCCGACGGCGTTCAGCTCGGTGATCCGGACCCCACGGCGGTCGCCGAGAAAGTCGGCCTCAAAACGCGCGCCGAGAAGCCCTTTTATGATCTCGCCGTTGTCGGCGCCGGCCCCGCGGGCCTGGCGGCCGCGGTCTATGGCGCGTCTGAAGGCCTCAAAACGATCATCGTGGAACGCGAGGCGCCCGGTGGCCAAGCGGGCACCAGCTCGCGGATCGAGAACTATCTGGGGTTCCCCGCCGGGCTCTCGGGAGCAGATCTGACCCGGCGCGGCGTGGCACAGGCCAGAAAATTCGGCGCCGAGATTCTCAACCCGCAAGAAGTCCGAAAAGTCCGGATCGAGGGGCAGTATCGCGTTCTGACACTTGGCGACGGTAGCGAGATCAGCGCGCGCGTGGTCGTCGTCGCCACGGGCGTTTCGTACCGGATGCTCGATATCCCGGGCGCCGAGGCGTTGACTGGCGCCGGGATGTACTACGGCGCCTCGACGGCCGAGGCGATCAACTGTCGCGATGAAGACGTCTACATCGTGGGCGGCGGGAATTCGGCCGGCCAGGCGGCCATGTTCTTCGCCCAGTTCGCGCGCCAGGTCACGATCCTCGTGCGCGGCTCTGGACTCGGCGCGACGATGTCCCAATACCTGGTAGACCAGATCGCGGCCACCCCGAACATTCGGGTGGAACCGCGCACACAGGTCGTCTCCGTCACCGGCAATGATCACCTGGAGTGCATCACCGTCGAGTGCGCGGACCAGCAACGACAAGTGCGTCAGACCAACTCTTTGTTCGTGTTCATTGGCGCGGCGCCGCGCACCGATTTCCTCGGTGACACGGTGATGCGCGACAAGAATGGATTCATCATGACGGGTCCCGATCTCATCGTAGACGGCAAACGCCCGCCCGGATGGCCGCTCGATCGCGATCCATTCTTACTCGAAGCGAGCGTCCCCGGCATCTTCTGCGCCGGTGACGTGCGACACCAGTCGATCAAGCGCGTGGCATCGGCGGTCGGCGAGGGATCGATCGCCGTGCAGTTCACGCATCAGTATTTAGCGCAGGCATAATGGAAACCAGCACGGAATCAGTGCTCACGGAAGCGGTGCTCCGCCGGTCGCCCTTGCTCGCCTCGTGCAGCAAGGTCGAGATCGACGCCGTCTTGTCGACGGCCACCGAACAACGGTTGGATGCCGATCAGGTCCTGTTCGAGGAGCAAGACGCCATCGACTCGGTTTGGATCATCGCCGAGGGTGAGCTCGAAGTCATAAAGCGGTTCAACGATGAAGACATTCTCGCGCGCGAGGAGGCCGGCGCGTTTTTCGGCGAGATCCCGGTCCTGACACACGAGCGGGCTTGGGTCAAGGTCCGCGCCATCGCCCCTTCGCGACTCGTCCGGATCCCGGAGCCGACATTCCGCTCGCTCATGGCGTCGTGCCCAACAGTCGCCGCGGCCGTCATGCGGGCGCTCGTCGACCGCGTCCGACGCTATACGATCCTGCTCCAAGAGCGCGAAAAACTGGCGGGACTCGGCACGCTCGCCGCCGGGCTCGCGCACGAGCTCAATAACCCTGCGTCCGCCGCGACCCGCGCCGTCACGCAGGCCGAAGAGATCATGGACACGTACCGGAACCTGGGCCGCCGTCTCGTGCAGCGCACCTGGACCGAGGCGGGACTCAACCTGGTCCAGGAGCTCGACGACGACGCGGCACTGCAGCCGGATACCAAAGAAGAGCTCGCGACCCTCGACCCCGTCGCGCGCAGCGACCGCGAAGACGCGCTCGCCAACTGGCTCTCGGAGCATGGCATCGACGACGCCTGGGAGTGCTCCCCGTCGCTCGTCGAGGCGGGATTCACGCCGAAACGACTGAGCGAGCTGGCCGAGGGCGTGAGCCCGGGCGAGCTGCAAGCCGCGCTCGAATGGGCCGAGGCGAACGCGCGACTCCGGCAACTGTTCGGCGAGATTCGCCAGAGCACCGGGCGGATCTCGGAGCTCGTCGCCGCCGTCAAGGGCTACTCGCACGCCGACCGCGTGACCCCGAAAGTCGCCAACGTCCACATGGCGATCGAGAACACCCTCACGATGCTCGGCTACAAACTCCGCGCGGCCAACATCCATGTGCAGCGCGAGTACGACCGGACGCTGCCCAAGATCAAGACGTTCGGCGCCGAGCTCCACCAGGTCTGGACCAATTTGATCGACAACGCCATCGACGCCATCGGCAGCGATGCGTCCAGAGCGAAACCTGGCGGCACGATTACCGTACGGAACGTCACGGAGCGGTGCCTGCGCCCAAGTCGACGTGATCGACGATGGCCCGGGGATTCCACCCTCGGCGCTGCCCCGATTGTTCGAAGCGTTCTTCACGACCAAGGAGGTCGGCAAAGGGACAGGCCTCGGTCTAGAAATTGTGCGGCGGATCGTGACGCGGCACGATGGCACCGTGTCGGTCTCGCCGGAACCGGGTGCCACCACGTTCACCGTTCGACTCCCGTTTGCCAGCGACGAGGCGAAATCATGACGACCACGTGCACCCATCGCGATCAGATCCGCAACGTCGCGCCCCGCACCCCAAAGGGTTGCGAAGAGTGCCTCAAGACCGGCGATACCTGGGTTCACCTGCGCCTCTGCCGGACCTGCGGGCACGTGGGTTGCTGCGATTCGTCCAAGAACAAGCACGCCACCAAGCATTTCCATTCCTCCCACCACCCTATCATGAAGTCGTTCGAGCGCGGTGAAGATTGGGGGTGGTGTTACATCGACAACATGGAAGTCGACGCGTGAATACAACCACTGGCATCACCGCAGACGATCTCAAGATCATCACCATCCTCGCTGACCTGCCGGACGAGGATCGCGAGTGGATCGCCGAGCACTCGACGGAGCGCACCGCCGTCAGGGGTGAGACCGTGTTCACTCCCGGCCAGCCGGCCGATTACATGTACTTCATCATCTCGGGCGCGCTCGAGTTCCGGCGTACGGACCGCGAAGCCGATGCGCCCAATTTCATCGCGCGCGCTGGTGATACGAGTGGTCGTATCCCGTTTTCGCGGATGAAGACCATGCAGGGGAGCGGACGGGCCATACTGGACACGCGCGCCGCGGTGTTCCCGGCGACGCTGTTTCCCGACCTGCTCAAGCGCATCCCGGTGCTGGAGCCGCGGCTCGTCGCGATCCTCACCGATCGCGTCCGCGAGACCGAGCGCAAAGACCACGAGTACGAGCGCTTCCGCCTCCTCGGCCGCATCTCGGCCGGCATGGCCCACGAGCTCAATAATCCCGTGGCCGCGGCGCGCCAAGCGTCGACCGAGCTGCGCGACCGCATCGACGCGATACACCGGTTCACCATTGAGATGGTGGAGGCCGGTGTCGACGCGGCCTCACTCAAGGGTCTCAACGAGGAGCGCATCGAGGTCGCCCGACGCCATCCGCCGGTGCTCGATCCCATCGAGCGCAGCGAGCGCGAAGAAGCGATGACCGCCAGGCTCGCGGATGTGGGGATTCCCGATCCGTGGGTGAGCGCGGCGACGTTCGTGGCCGCCGGTATGACGTGCGAGGAGCTCCGGGCCGCGAGCGACTGCATCCCGGCTGAGAAACTCAAGCCCGTCATCTGCTGGATGGCGGCCGCCGTCTCGGCCGACACGCTGCTGCGCGAGGTCGCCCAATCCACCGTCCGCGTGTCCGATCTCGTCAACGCGGTCAAAGCGTACACGCAGATGGACCGGCCCAGCGCCAAAGAGTATGTCGATATCCGGAAGGGCATCGATGCGACGCTGGGACTGTTCTCCTCGCGGCTCGAAGAGAAGCACATCACGATATCGCACCAATTCGCCGATCTGCCGAAGGTCTCGGTGTACGTCAGCGACATCAATCAGGTATGGGCGAACCTCCTGTCGAACGCGATCGACGCGGTCGAGGTCGGCGGGCATATTACGCTCATGGGCTGTCGCGAGGGCGAGACCCACGTGCGCATCGACATCATGGACGATGGCGTGGGTATCCCTGACGACCTGCAGGAGCGCGTCTGGGAGCCGTTCTTCACGACGAAGGAAGTCGGCCAGGGCACCGGCCTCGGGCTCGACATCGTGCGCCGCATCGTCGTGCGGCGGCACGAAGGGACCGTGTCACTCCGGTCGTCTCCGGGCGACACGGCGTTCACCGTCATTCTTCCCGTGAACTAATGCGAACGCGACGAGGCGTCACGGCGATCGAGATTGTGTTAATCGTCGCCATCATCTGCCTCCTCGTCGCGATCGCGTTTCCCTGGTTCACGCGCGCGGGCCGCCAGCAGGGGGCCTACGACGCTCGGCAAACGCTGGAGCACCTGCGCGACGCCGAGGACGCGTACTTCGCGAAGCACCACAAGTACGGGACGCTCACCGACAGCATCGACTATCACGTGCCGCCCAATGTGCACGTCGCGATCGGTGGCGATGGCATAGCGTCTGGCAAAGGCTGGAACGCAACGGCCGTAGCCAACTCGGCCACGTGCTACCTCGGCGTGGGCGCCGACACGGTCATCGCGGACGTGCATCTGAGCGACGGCCACGTCCTCTGCCCGTAGTCACTGCCCGTTCAGTCACGGCCAGCGCGCCGTCGACCGCCAGCGCCAGTAACGCCGCGGGGATCGCGCCCGACAGAATCATTCGCGTGTCTGACAGCGCGAGCCCGGACACGATCGGGTCGCCAAGGCCTCCAGCGCCAATAAACGCCGCCAGCGTCGCCGTACCGACATTGATCACGGCAGCAGTTCGGATCCCGGCCATGATCACCGGCGCGGCAAGCGGGAGCCTCACGTAGAGCAGTACCTGGCGTCCGGTCATGCCGAGCGCCTCGGCCGCGTCGGCCGCGCCGGGATCGGCGTCTCTCAGGCCAGTATACGTATTTCTGATAATGGGATAGAGCGAGTAGAGAAAGAGCGCGACGAGCGCCGGGAAGACGCCGATCCCGAATAAGGGGATCATGAACGCGACAAGCGCGATCCCTGGGACCGTCTGCAACACTCCGACCGCGCGAATCACCGTCTCGGCCCGCGTGGGTATGGCCGTGAGCAGCAACGCGAGCGGAATCGCGAACAGGATCGCCGCGCCGAGTGAGATGGCCACCAATTCCAAATGCCGTCCGGTCAGCGCGGCCAGATGTTCTTCCCGAACGTACTCCAGTAACGTCGCGCGTCGCGCTTGTGGCCCGAATGTCCCGGCCGTGTCGCCAACCAGAATGCAGCGAGACGAGCGTGCTGTGGGCAATGACGGAGACGGGCACGCCTTCGACTTCGAGCTGTCGATTGAGCGCCCGCATGCGCGCGACGTTGATGCGATCCGACAACTCGCTCAACGCCAACACCGCGCGCGGTGCATCGCGGAGCAGCGCCGGCCCAACCACCGCGACCGCCTCGTACGGCGGGAACGCGTGTCGATCGTCGCTGAGCACCACGACTTGGTACCGCTCGATCGACCCGTCGGTCTCGTACCCGTCGATGACATCGACGGCACCCTGGACCAGCGCCTGATACTTCACCGCCGGCAGCAGCGCCTTGACCTCGGCGAGGTGCAGGCCATACACCCTGCCGAGCGCGGGCAGTCCATCGGGCCGTCCGATAAAATCCGCGGTGAGACCGCCGCGCAGGCGTGAGCTCACGCGGGCGAGATCGCTCAGAGTCGTCAGGTGCAACGAATCCGCGGTCGATTTTCGTACGGCCATCGCGTACGTGTTCTCGAAGCCGAGCGGCGGCAGCCAGCGCACCCCGTCCCGGCGGCCGAGCGCGGTTGCCACGCGTGAATAGACCGCCCTCGGGTCGCCACTCGCCATGCTATCGCCCAAGATCGCCAGGAGTCCCGTGCCCGTGTACTCGGGGTACACGTCGATCGCGCCCTTGACCAACGCGGGGTACGCGATCAACGTCTGGCCGAGCCCAGGTCGCCGTTCGACCTGGAACCCGCGGGCCTCGAGGAGTTGCGCGAACATCTCGGCCAGGATGTACGACTCGCCGAATGGCTTCGATCCCACGATGACGGGCCGTGTCCCACCAATGATGAACGCCGCGACGATCAGATAGCGCGTCATTGAACGTGCGCCCGCTCGAAAAGAGTCGAGACATACTCGGTGGCCGGTGTCGCGAGCAGCTCGCCGGGCGGCGCGTACTGCTCGACGTGCCCCTGATGCATCACGGCGATCCGATCGGCGAGCTCAATGGCCTCGCGCAGATCGTGCGTGACCAGAATCGCCGTCGTGCCGAGGCGCCGGCGCAGATCCCGGAAGGCGTCCTGCAACTCCGTCCGCGTGATGGCATCGAGCGCGCCGAACGGCTCGTCGAGCAACAATACCGTGGGATCCGCCGCGAGCGCCCGCGCGATCGCCACCCGCTGCCGCTGACCTCCTGACAATTCACTCGGCCACCGCGCCGCGAATGTCGCCGGCTCGAGGCCGACGAGGTCTAACGCGCGATCGGCAAGGTCGCTCCCGTTTTTGCCGAGGAGCCACGGCACCAACGCCACGTTGCGGCGCACGCGCCAGTGGGGCAGCAGTCCGCCATCTTGCGGCACGTAGCCCATCTGGCGACGGAGTGTGACCGGATCCAGCTCGGCGGTCTGGCGATCATTGAACCAGATGACGCCGGAATCCGGCTCGACCATCCGGTTGATCGTACGGAGCAGCGTGGTCTTGCCGGACCCGCTCTCGCCAATGAGCGCCACGCATTCGCCCGACTTGATGTCGAGCGACACGTTGTCGAGTGCGGTTATCGTGGATGACCAGCGCTTCGTGAGATTCTCGATGCGAAGCGCCGCGGTCATGTGTTACCCTGGCTGGAATGCCTCCACGAGCTCCACGTCCGCGGGATCCAGAAACTCGGGACCGAGCCGACGACAACCCTGGAGCGCGATGTCGAGCAGATCGCGCGTCGCATGCTCGCGACTCGCGCGCGCGAGACGATCGGGATCCGGGGCGCCGAGCAGGTCGAGCGCCGCGGCGCGGGCTCCGGGATCGTACGCGAGACCGCCGAGCAGCGCGGGCGGCACGATGTAGTGCTCCGCGGGTACCGCGTCAGCCGACCGCACCTCGAAGGTCCCACGCGCGCGTACCTCCGGGAAGAGGGTCGTCAGATGCACCGCCCAATCGTGCTCGTTCACGAGACCCGCCGCAAGCAGCTCACCGAATGGCCGATATATACCATCGTCGTCCGCATGCATCATAGCCGGCGCACCCAGCGCAAACGCCTCATACTCGGCCACCGGGTCGTCGCCGCCCGGCAAGATGCCAGTCCGCTTGGGATCGAGCATCCGCCAGACGTGCGCTCGGTAGCTCCGGTACCCAGTTGGCTGTCCCTCGTAGATCGCGGAGTTGGCGAACATACTGACGACCACGGGGGCGGCCGCATTCAAGAGGCGCCAGAGGGCGGAGGGGTTCTCGCTCGTATCCAGACTCACCTGGAACGACGCGGTCTGCCGCATCATGCGCGCGCCAAACGGCCCGATGGTGCTGAAATACGCGTCCATCTTGGGGTACCGCGCGCCGCCGATTTGCAGTGTCGTGCTTTCGACGGCGTTGCAGGGATCGATGCCGAGCGCCACGAGGTCAACGCCCTCGACCTCCGCGCCCTCGCGCATGATCGCCTCTACCTCGCGGAGCTTGGCCGCCAGCAGAGACGCCGACCGATAGGGCGGCGCGCTGTATTCGATCTGGCCGCCGGGCTCGAACGTGATCGCGCCCTGGTCATCGGCCGAGAAATTCGGAATGCAATACGGTCCGCCAAATTCTTCCAGACCGAGGCGCATGGCGGTTCGCCGGGCGACGCGCAACGAGCGGGCGATCGGGACCGGCCGTCGCGTCACCCCATCGACCGGGATGAACTCGATCTCGGCCCCGATGAGCCGATTCGTGTTCGGAACGAAGAGACTACTCAGCGACGACCAGTGCATAGCCGTGCCGTTCGTCCACGTTCCACATCGTGACCCGGAGTCCCGCGGCGCCGAGGATGGCGGTCAGCCGCCGGCGATCGTACTTGTTGCTGATCTCCGTGCGAATGGACTCGCCGTGACGGATGTAAACGGATCCCGCGTCGGGAATCGAAATACACAGGTCGCGCGTCGCCATGAGGTGCATCTCGATCCGCCCGGCCTCGGCGTTATAGAACGCCAGGTGCTCGAAGAGCTCCGGGTGGAAGTCGACGCCAAGCTCGCGGCCGACGACGTACAGGATGTTGCGATTGAACTCGGCGGTGACGCCGCGAGAATCGTTGTACGCGGCATCGAGCGTCGCGTGATCCTTCACGAGATCGGCGCCGAGGAGCAGGCGATCTCCCCCTTTCATGCGGGCCCGAATCCGCGAGAGCAGGCCGACCGCGTCGTCATCGCTGAAATTGCCGATCGTACTGCCCAAAAAGGCGTACAACGCCGGCCGGGCAGGCGCAGCGGGGGCATTACGTGTCATGTCAGCAACGATCGGAACAACGCGCAGCCGTGGATACTCGGCGCGCAGTTGCAGAGCGGTATCGGCCAGAAACGCCGCGCTCACATCGACGGGGACATACGTCGTGAGCCCGGACATCGCGTCGAGCAGAATCCGCGTCTTCTCGGCGTTCCCCGCGCCAAGCTCCACGAGCGTCGTCGCGACGAGCGTCGGCGCAACAGCGTGCAGCAGCCCGCGCTCGGCGCGCGTGAGATAATACTCGGGGAGCCTCGTGATCTCCTCGAACAGCTCCGAGCCGCGCTGATCGTAGAAATACTTCGGCGAGAGCTCCTTGGGCTCCCGATGCAGGCTCTCCCACACCTCGGCGATGACGCCGGAGTCGGTCCGATGAATAGTCTCAGTCATTGGTTGCGCACCGGAAGCCGCTGAAGATCTGCCGCCGCACCGGATAGTCCCAGTTGCGGAACGTGGTTCTCGCGACCATGGGCCGCGTCGCCCACGATCCGCCACGGAGCACCTTGTACTCGTCGCCGAAAAATACTTCGGAGTACTCGCGATACGGGAATGTCTCGTAACCGGGATACGGGCCGAAGTCGCTCGACGTCCACTCCCACGTGTCGCCGATCATCCCATAACACCCCATCGGGGAGATATTCCGCGGATACGCACCAACAGGCGCGGTGCCGAATCCGAGCTGGTCGACATTGGCGAGCGCCGTCGTCGGAGGCTCATCGCCCCATGGGAACGCCAGCGCGCGACCAGTTGTGGGATCCCACGTCGCGGCGACTTCCCACTCGGCCTCGGTTGGCAATCGTTTGCCGGCCCACCGCGCGAACGCCTTGGCCTCGTAGTACGACACATGACACACGGGGCGCGTCGGGTCAACCTGCTCGGCGCGATCCATCGACCGCGAGTACCATCCGGTGTCCGAGAGCGACCAATAGAGGGGCGCGACCGCGCGAGACTGGTCCAGCCACTGGAGCCCCGCGGGAGACCAGAGCTCGGGCCTGGTGTATCCGCCGTCAGCGATGAATGCCAGATACTCGCCGTTGGTGACCGGCGTACGGTCGATGCGAAATGCCTTGAGCGTCACGCGATGCTGCGAGCGTTCGTTGTCGTAGGCCGCGCTCCGATCGTTGGTGCCGAGCGTGTACTCGCCGGCTGGAACGCGAACCATGCTCTGCTTGATCTCACCGCCGGCGGGAAGCTCGTGTCGCCGCGCGGGATGATACGGCCCACCCAATTTCAGTTGCAGCGTCTGCAGCATCGTCTCGTTGTGCTGATGCTCGTGCTGCGCGACCATGCGATAGACGTAGCCCTCGTGCAGCAGCGGCGATGCATCGAAGTCCACGGTCTCCAGTCGCCGCAGGACTTCCTCTCGCACGCGCTCCAAGTGCCCGAGCACTTCGGAACGCCGCGGTAACGGCAATGCACCCCGCTCGCGGCGCGGATGCTCGAACGGGTTGTACACGCCCGGCATCTCGCCAAACTCGACCGGCCCGTCGAGGTGTTTGAGGAGCCACAGCTCCTCGAAGCTCGCGATGTGCCCGAGGTCCCAAATAATCGGGCTCATGAGCACGTCGTGCTGCTCCTCGAGATCGCGGTCGCTCAGAGTACTAATGAGCAGGAGCGTTCGCGCACGGGCATCCTGCAGCTCGGCCTCTAATTCAGCCGCCAGAGGACGCGTGAGGGTCGTTGACACCTATGAGTTCTCCTACTCTTGGGACTAGACCACTGAAAGATGCACGGGTGCCCGGGGGAGCACGAACCATGCTCGTACGGTGACGATGATGGAGGTTCGGTTACTCGGTACGAGCGTATCTGTATGGAGGACCAGCCGTTTGGCGAGTTGCTCTCGGCACGACGGTGCTGGGCGTGTTGCTCGGACGATCTGACCGAATTGACATGGGCGATCATCGATCAGCGACTCATTTGCGGCGTGTGCATTCGGGGACGTGACATCCCCCGAACCGTCGCGTGCTATCGGGGCCGCAGCGGCTCGCCCCGGCGGTCCCTTCGCGCTGCATATGAGGCGATCGTTGCATTCAAAGAGTGCCGCCCCGGTGGTGATGCCCTCGGGCCGGTTCTCGCCGGCGCGCTGGCCTCGGCCGTCACGACAGTAGCCGCCGTTCATGGGCTACCTAATGACACGGTACTCGTTCCGGTTCCCTCGTATCAGGACCAGCGCCCACACGTAGCGCGCCTCTGCTCGCTCATCTCTCTTCCCGGCATTCGCACTCGGTCGGTGCTCCGTAAGATCCGCGATTTCCGTCAAGCGCGATTGGGCGCGGCCGCCCGAAGGGTGGCGAGCGCCGATGCATATCGCGTGACCGCCCGCGTGAAAAATCGCTCGGTGATCATCGCCGACGACATCATGACAACTGGTGCGACACTGGCGGCATGCGCCAACGCCCTCTATGACAAAGGCGCGCACGAGGTATACGGCGCAGCCATCGTGCGCGCCATACAACGTCCGCGCAGCGGTCTCGTTGTGCTCGGCTCTCGGCAGGTTCGCGTGCGATGGACCGAGCTCGATGCTCGAGGGCGCACGGGGATTTCGCCTGGAAAGACGGCAATCTGGGTGCGATTTGGCTGCAGAAAACGTTGCCTACACATCCTTACCGCGGGACCATTTCTCGCCCCGGCAATAGGTACTGAGTCGTTACACGCTTGGTCCTGCGAATGCGGCGAGAAGCACGCGATTGGGCTACGACGCGAGTGGCGTAGCGATGCCGAGGGCATCATCGAGCTCACACTGGCTCAGCGCCAGCCTTCCGAGCTTCTGATCGGTTTGCGACATTTCCGCCCATGAATCTGCCCGTTCTCGTTCTCGCACTCCTCGGCCACTGGGGCGAGGTTGGCCACCGTCTGATCGGCGCCGCCGCGGCCGCGGCCCTACCGGCCGAGATGCCAGCGTTCTTCCGCACCGCGGCAGATCAGCTCTCGTACTTGAACCCGGAGCCGGATCGCTGGAGGAGTCGAGCCGAGCGTTCGCTCGACCCGGCGGAGGACGATGCGTTCGCGCCGGATCACTACATAGACCTGGAACGCGTACCCGCGGGCGCGCTCGACGCCCGCGATCGCTTCGCATACCTGGACACGCTCCGCGCCCATGGCGTCGACGCCGCCGGCGCCGGCCTGTTGCCGTTTCGCATTCTGGAGCTCTCGCAACGCCTGCGCGAAGAATTCCGGTTGTGGCGCGCGGCGACCGATGCGCGCACGAAGACGTGGATCGAAGCGCGCATCATCAACGATGCCGGCATACTCGGCCACTACGTCGCGGATGGCTCGAACCCGCACCACACGACGATCCATTTCGACGGCTGGGTCGGCGACAATCCCAACGGATATACAGCGGCGCGCGGATTCCACGCGCGATTCGAATCGCTCTTTGTCCAAACCCACTTCGCGCCCGGTGACCTGCGCGTCGACGAGAGCGCGCGAGTGTTCTCATCGCTGCGTCCGGCGATTCTCACCTACCTGCACGAGTCGAACGCATTAGTCCCCCGACTCTACGATCTCGACAAGCACGCGGCGTTCGACTCGGCGACGACTGATGCCGATGACAGGAAATTTGCGGTCGAGCGGCTCGTGGCGGGTGCACGGATGTTACGAGATATCTGGTGGACGGCGTGGATCACGAGTGGCCAGACCGTCGAGACCGTCGAGTCGGTGATCGCGCATGATATCACCGCGCGTGGAGGGATGGATCGGATTCACGCGTTGCGGACGGTCAAGCAAATCGGGCTCTTGATCAACGGCAAGGACACGTCGCGCCTGGTGATCGAGAACAAGCTGCCCGATGCGATGCGCATGGAGATCACGTCGGCGGGGAAGACGCTGCTGCGAGCGTATGATGGTCGGACCGGCTGGCAGAAGGCGCCCGACGCGAAGACGGCGAATCTCATGACGCCGGCCGAGCAAAAGAACATCTCGCACGAGGCGGACATCATGAGCGCCCTCGTCGATTATGCCGCCAAGGGGAACCGGGTCGCGTTGCTCGGAACCGAGTCAGTCGAGGGGCGCGACGCCTACAAGGTCCAGGTGACGCTCAAGGACAGTACCGTGTTCGCGTACTTCATCGACCGCGAGACGTGGCTCCCGGTCAAGTGGCAAGGGGGTCCGTGGCAGACCATGTACCGGGCGTTCACCGAGGCCGGTGGGGTGAAATTCCCATCGCGGTTCGAGACGACCGAGCGCGAGGCCACCGTGGCGGCGCCGCCCGTCGTTCTCGTCATCACGTCGATGGTCGCCAACCCGTCACTTCCGGACGCGCGATTCGCGCCGCCCGCTGACGCGCGCTGACTATTTATTAATGCGACGATACTGGGGCGTGCCGTCGGGAGTGGCGCGCGACTCGACGTAACCCTTCCGGGCCAACGTCTCCAAATACAGGTACGCCCATTCCGCCATCCGGTCCACGTCGGCGAGTTTTGACAGATTCGGCGCCGCCTGGCTCGGTGTCGTCCAGTCGGTGAGCGGTACGCTCCTCAGAATCCATTGCTCGGCCGGCGTCAGCAATGCCATGATCCACTCCTCCTATTATTCTGACGCGTGATGTCATCACTTATAACGTGGCGGTCGGACACGCCTGGCTGTAAAAATCGGATTCACCTGAATAACGCCGGCGCCGCGCTCATGCCCACCGCGGTCTCCGATGCGATTCAGCGCCATATCCACTTGGAGTCCGAGATCGGTGGATACGAGGCCCACGAAGCCGCTGAGACCGAGATTCGAGGGGTCTACGCGGATCTGGCGCGCTACATAGGGGCGTCGGCCGGCGAGATCGCCGTCGTGGAGAACGCGACGGTGGCGTTCGCGCAGGCGCTGTCGGCGTTCGACCTCCGATCCGGGGATGCCATTATCACGAGCCGGGCCGACTATCCGTCGAACCAGCTCATGTACCTGTCGCTCGCCCGCCGACTCGGCGTCGAGATCCGCCGGGCGGCGGACCTGCCGGACGGTGGCGTCGATCCCGACAGCGTGCGCGCCCTCGCCCGGGACGGACGGTGTCGTGTGATCGCCATCACCTGGGTCCCGACGAACTCGGGACTGATCCAAAACGTCGAAGCCATCGGAGCGATCGCCGAGGAGCTCGAGATCCCGTACATCATCGACGCGTGTCAGAGCGTCGGCCAGATCCCGATCGACGTCGGGCGACTCAAATGCGACTTTCTCGCCGCGGCGGCGCGCAAGTTTCTGCGCGGGCCTCGCGGGGTCGGATTCCTCTATGTCTCGAACAAGATCGCGGGGCGCGGGGCGTATCCACTCTACGTCGACATGCGCGGCGCTGATTGGACGAGCCCCGATACGTACGCGCTGGCGTCGGGCGGGCGGCGATTCGAAAATTGGGAATTTGCGTATGCGCTCGTCCTGGGCATGGGAGCGGCGGTACGGTACTCCCGGGATGTGGGCAACGTCACATTCACGCGTCCGGCGGAATTGGCGGCGCGATTGAGGACACTGCTCGCCGACGTGCCCGGCGTTCGGGTGACGGATCTCGGCCGCCATCGGGCCGCGATCGTGACCGCCGCGGTATCCGGTCACGATCCCGAGATGGTCAAGCTCAAGATGCGGGCGCGTGGCGTGAACGTGTGGACCTCGGAGCCACAGGAAGGCGCGAACGATGCCAGAGGCGAGCCGCTGCTCCGGCTCTCGCCACATTACTACAACACGGAGGAGGAGTTGGAGACCGCCGTCGCAACGTTGAGAAAGGTGCTATCATGACGCGAGACGAAGCACTCGCGCTCGTGCAGGAGTACACGGCCAGCGAATCGCTCCGCAAGCACATGCTGTCCGTCGAAGCCGCCATGCGGGCGTACGCCGAGCGCTGGGACGAGGACCAGGCGCGCTGGGGGCTCGCCGGATTGCTCCATGACTTCGACTACGAGCGCTTTCCAAACGCCGAGCACTCGCCGACCGAGGGGCACCCATCCGAGGGCGTCCGCATCCTGCGCGAGCGTGGATGTCCCGACAACGTCCTCGAGGCCATCCTCGGCCATGCCCAATACACCGGCGTCGCCCGCAGCTCCCGGATGGCGCGCACGTTGTTCGCCGTCGATGAGCTCACGGGCCTCATCACCGCGACTGCGCTCGTCAAGCCGTCGAAGAAGGTCGCGGACGTCGAAGCGTCATCCGTGCGCAAGAAGATGAAGGACAAAGCCTTCGCGCGCGGCGTGAGTCGCGAGGATGTCGTGCAAGGTGCCGCGGAGCTCGGCGTCGATCTCGACGAGCATATTCAGTTTGTCATCGAGGCCATGAAACGCCACTCGGAGGCGCTAGGCCTGTAGCTCAGTGAAATGATACGTCCGCCGGCAACGCGCGCACGATGATGCGATCATCGCCGGCGCCGACCGGCGGACGAATGACGATGCCGCCAGGCGGCGGCGAAAGACCGCCGTCCACGTGCACGCGCAGCGTGCCATGATCATCCCATTCGTGGAACGACAGCACGCCAAATGGCGTATGGAGACCGGCAATGCGCACACCGGGTGTCAGCCACGCGCGCTGCACCCCGGCCCCGAGCACCAACGTGGAATCGTGATTCGACTCGTACGCGAACAGGTCGAGCACAGCCCGCACGAACTCGGCCGCCACCCACCCGTGCGGCCGATCCCCGATGACGTTCGGTGCCGCCGTATCCCGAAAGACCACCTCTGGCCACGCATACCACGCGGCCGGGTGCAGATCGCGCATGCCGGCCGCGATCACCGGCCATGCATGCTCGCGATCTCCGAGCCGTAAGAGCGCACCCGCATTACGGAACTCGTACGGCGTGTACGCCGGGATGCGACCGGCGAGCCGCAGCGCGAAGAGACTGTCGTACATAGTAAAGGTCCGGCGAAGCTGCTCGTCGGGCAGGCCGCACTCGGTCGGAGACACACCGATCGCCGTCGATGTCGGATCGTAGTCATCGATGTCGACCGCCCCGGGGACGAATGCGCCCGATCGCGCAATCGCGGCGTCTAAGTGCGCCGACAGCGTGTCCCGCTGTGCTATATAGCCGGCGTCCGTGTAGCCCTTGATCGCCCAGCAATCATCCCACACCGAGTGCTCGGGTTTGGCTGAGTAGCCCTCGTGACTGATGGAGGGTGGGATGAGGCCGAGGGTGTCGTGATGCCGGAGCGAGTCCATATCGGCCACGGCCGCGAGGACATGCGGCCACACGGCCCGCAGCAGCGCCGAGTCACCGGTAGAGCGCGTATACTCGGAGACGAGCGCGATGAACTCGCCGTCCGAGTCGAGCTCGGGCACGGGGTCGGCCCCGTGCGAGTCCACGCAACACGGGATGCGACCCGACGCATACTGATACGGCGCGAAATATTGGATGAACTGACGCACGGTCGCGGTGTCGCCGACACGGAGGAGCGCGTCCGACATGAGCGCGCCGTCGCGAATCCATGTGCGATCGTAGGATCGCGGCCCAGGCTTCAAATGGTCGATCAGGATGTACCCGATGCTGGTCCGAATCGCCCGCGCGAGGTCGTCGACCGGCGGCGGGCCGTCGATCACGAGATCGCTCGACCACCGGTCACTCTTTCGTGTGCCCAGATGGACATCATGCGACTCGCCGGGAGCCAGATGCAGCGCGAACGTCATCGCGCCGGACGCGTACCCGTCCGGATCCTCTACCACGCTGTTGCGCGGCAGTGAGCCACCAAACAAATACTCGGTGATATCGCCATCGGCGAACGTCGAAGCGCCCACCGCGGTGGGGCGCTCGCTCGGATGCAGCGAGAGTGGGTCGAGCGTGCGAATGGGCGTCGGCCCGCCAGCGACATTCAACGATTGCCAGGGCGGATCGACCTGAAACGGTCTTACCGCCAGGACTAGCGTCGGCGTGATGGCGTGTGCGCTCGTGTTCGTCACCCGATACCGAAGCCCTAGCGAGTCGTGCGTGCCATACCCGGTGACCATGAGCGACCAGTCGTTCGCTCTCCACGTCGCCGATGGAATTGGCCGATCGCCACTGTCCAGGGACGCTTCGGCGTGCACATCGGCCCACGAGATGACATGACCGTGATCGATCACAAACGGCTCGATGCCCGGCGTGCCGGCGCCGAGGTCCGCGTTGCCGTCGGTGTCCAGCAGCCCGGTGTGCGTGCCGTTTCGTGAGCCGAACACCGTCCAGTACGGTTGCTCGCCGTGGAGATACCGCGGATACGCTCCCCTCGGCGCATCCCTCGCGATCATCGCGAAACGCCCGGCGACGGAGTCGGCGAACGCCGGCGGCTCGTCGTTCAGGTCGCGCACCGCGCCTGATTCCGGCCGCACACGCACGAATCGCGCGATGGCATCATCCAGCACCACGAAATCGTGTCCTCCGTGTCCGAGTCTCGCGTGCGCGACATGACGAACGACGCGCCACCGATCGCCATCGTCCGACAACTCGACGCGATAGCGCACCGGGCGATGAACGGTCGTGTCCCACGTGATGTCGAGTCCGCCCAGCTCGCTGTACGTGCGCAGATCGATGGTCCAGTTTTTTGGGTCGACGAACCGCGTGTCCTGAGATGGTGGGATCGTCGTGATCGACAGTGCCTTGATCCAGATCGATCCTCGTCCGCCCGTCCCCGCGGCGATGGCGATCTCGATCGCGGCAACGTGATGGATCACTGGGCCGCCCGCGCGCATCTCGCTTCCGCCGATTGGCCCAAAGGCAAAGCTCACCCGCCGACGCCGGACCGTGACGGGCGTCCACTCCGGCGTGAAGGTCATACCGGGACGCGCCCACCACCAGACGTTGGCGCCGGTGGAGTCGATCATCTTGAATTGCAGCGTGTTCGGCGGCGAGTGGCCTTTAACGGAAAACCTGAACGCGTAGTTCTCCGGCAGATCGATCGCGAGGCGCCGCCTGGCGATCGCCCACCCGCCATGGCCGTGAAAGTCGAAGTCGATGCGCATGGCGCCCGAGTCGCGCGCCAATCGCATGCTCACGCCCTCCGCCGGCGCCACTACCCATGGCGCGATGCTCGCGAAATCGTCGAGCATCTTCGGTGGCGGTTGCAGGAATGCGAGCATGGCGAGCACGACGATCATCCCTTCACGCTGCCCATGGTAATGCCTTCGATATAGTAGCGTTGCAGGAACACGAAGGCCGCGAGCACGGGAGCGAGCGTGACGACGGCCCCCGCCATCATAAGCTCCGTGTCCTGCACATGCTCGCCGGTCAGGTTCGCCAGCGCCACCGGCAGGGTGTACTTCGCGTCATCGCTCAGCACGATGAGCGGCCACATGAAGTCGTTCCACACGCTCATGAACATGAACACGGCAAACGTGACCAGGATCGGCCGCAGGAGCGGCAGCACAATGCGCCCAAAGATCACCAGCTCGCTCGCCCCGTCGATACGCGCGGCGTCGAGCAGCTCGTCGGGAATCGACAGCGCGTACTGCCGGACGAGAAAGATCCCGAAGATGCTGGACATCGACGGGATGATCACCGCCCAGTAGCTATTCACGAGATGCAGCTGCTTCATGATGACGAAGAGGGGCAGCATGCCGACCTGCGCGGGGATCACGAGCCCGGCGAGCATCGTCCGAAACAACGGATCGCGCCCGCGGAACCGGAATTTCGCGAAGGCGTATCCGGCCATCGCGTTGATAACGGTCGAGAGCCCGGTCGCGGCGAACGAGACGATCACGCTGTTCATGATATTCCGCGCGACGTTCGAGCCGCGTGAAGAGAATCCGATAGTTCTCGAGCGTCGCCGGCCGCGGGATGAAATGCGGCGGGTACGTCGTTGCCTGGCCGGCGGGCATGAACGATGCCGCCACCATCCAGATGAGGGGCGCGAGCGTGGCGACGGCGCCGGCAATGAGCGCGAGATGCAGCGCGAGGCGCTTCATCGTCTGAGCCGGCGCTGGATGAGCGTGCCGCCGAGCACGAGGGCAAACAAGACGAACGCGATCGACGCCGCGTAGCCCAGGTGCCACCACCGGAACCCTTCCTCGTACATGTACAGCACGATGCTGTACGTCGCGTGCAGGGGGCCGCCTTGCGTCATGACGTACGGCTCGGAGAAGAGCTGCGTATACCCGATCATCGTGGTCACGGACACGAACAAGAACGTGGGCCCGAGCATTGGCAGGGTCACGTACCGAAATCGCTGGATGGCGCTGGCGCCATCGACCAGCGCGGCATCATAGAGATCTTGCGAGATCGCCTGGAGACCCGCGACGAAGATCAGCATGTTGTAGCCGAAATTCTTCCAGACGGTCATGAGAATGATCGACGGCATGGCCCAGTGTCGGTTACCGAGCCAATCGATCGGCCGCACTCCCACAAAATGCAGGAGATAATTCAGCAGGCCGAATCTCGGGTCATAGAGATACCGCCAGATGACGGCGACCGCGACGAGGGTGGTCACGACGGGTACGAAGTAGACCGCGCGAAAAAACCCCCTGGCCCTCGTGAGTTTGGAATTGACCAGGAGCGCTGCGCCGAGCGAGACCGCGACCGACAACGGGCCGCCCACGACCACGAAATACAGTGTGTTGCCGACGGCGGTCCAGAAGAGCGGGTTCTGTAAGAGCTCGGCGTAATTGCGGAGCCCGACAAATCGCGTATTGGCCGGCGAGGCCACCGCGTAGATATCGAAATCCGTCGCGCTCAACGCCAACGAGGCAAAAATCGGAACAACAAAAAACGCCGCGATGAGTAGCATCGCCGGCGCTAAAAACCAATATGCCGCTCGACTAGTGTGCACGCGCCAGCCAGCGGCGCTTCTCCAGCATCCGATCGAACGTCGCGATCGAGCGCCTCGAGCGCCTGGTCTTCCGTCATATCCCCGCGAACGACCTCCTCGGCGTACCGCGCGACCGCGGTCACGATCTGCTCCCACTCGGGCACCTGGGGTGTCGGCGCGACGTGCCGCAGCTGCTCGCGAAACGCCGCGGCGTACCGGTTCGTATCGAGCACCGGATCCGACCACGCGGATTCGCGCGCGGGCAAATCTCCCGTCAGGGTATAAAAGCGAACCTGCACCGCGGGCTCCGAGAGGTATGCGATGAGCGCGCGGGCCGCTCCCTGATGCGCCGAGCGTCGGAAAATGGCGAGGCTCGAGCCGCCGGCGAGAGACATGCCGGGCGCTGGCGGGTCAGGCGACGGCATCGGCGCGGTCATCCACTTGCCGGCGAGTGACGCCGGCAGCCGGCGCGAGAACTCGCCGATGTCCCAGGGGCCGGAGAGTATCATCGAGAAATCGCCGGCGGCGAACGACTGATAGCGGTTCGCGACCTGCGCGTTGTTGACCGCCGGCGCGAGGCCGCCGCGGAAGAGATCGACGTAGAACGCGAACGCCCGACGAAATCGTGGTTCCTGGAATGCGCCATGCAGCCCGTCCGGCGTCAAGAACGGCGCGCGCGTGCCCATGCCGAGCACGATCGGCCCGGCCCATTCGTTGAGCGCGAGGAGGATGGCCGCGCGATCGCCGCGCACTTTGACCATGGCCTGGCGCCAGTCGGTCCAGAGCGTCGGGAACGTCTTGTATCCCGCGGCAGCCAAGAGATCCGAGCGATAGAAAATCACGCGGGTATCGACGTACCACGGAATGCCGTAGAGCGTCCCGCCGATTTCGTTCGTGCGCCAGATGCCCGGGAAGTAGTCTTGGCTGTCGGCGGAGAGCGGCGCGAGCGCGGCGAGGGCGACGAATTCCGGGAGCCAGGTGTTGCCGATCTGCGCCACGTCCGGTGTCGCATCACCGACGAACGCAGTCAGCAGCTTCTCGTGCGCCGCGGTCCACGGGATCTGCTGAACGGTGACGCGAATGTCCGGATGCCTGCGCTCGAACTCCGGCAGGAGTTCTTTCAGTACTTCGCCCTCGCGGCCGAGCCCCCAGACTTTCAACGTGACGGCGCCGCTATCGCGACCGCCGCACGCCGACACGAGGAGCACCAACGCGAAGACCAGCCACCTCATGGGATCAGCTCGTGCTCCGCGATCGGTGGCGGCGGAGGTGGCTGAGACGGGAGCTTCGGCGGCTCCGGTACGGGCCCGGCTTGGTCGAGCCACCCGCCGGAGAAGCCCGCGCGCCGCAATCCACGGATGATATAGGGGCTCTTTTTCATCGTATTCCAGACGAGCCCCGACCGATAGTTCTCGATCATCGAGACAATGGGCCCTTCGTCTATCCCGAGGTAATCCGAGTCGAACCATCCCTGTGCCGGATCGACGCGACCACCGGCCACGGGGACCGGCGCGACGAACGTCGGATTGAACGCATCGACGAACCCGTAGGTCGAGAACACGTTGTCCCCGTACTTGTGCCGGAGGCCAAGCAGCGCGGGAATGACGATCTCGGGCGCGAACACGACGGACCCACCGATGGCGGTCGGCGCGATGGTCCCATCGTCGACGACGCGCACGGTGGACACCCCTCGCGCCCAGTACGTATGAAATCGTCGTCGTTTCCCGTCGAGGACGAGCGTCGTCTCCGCGGGCCCATCGCACGCGGTAAATCCCCACACGTCGGGCCCATACCCCACGTACCCGAGCGAATCGGCGATCGCGTACGTCCGCTGCGCATACGTCGCTCGTCGCGAGTTCTCGAAGTAGTCGCTGCCGTGGGCCCTCATGTACTGATCGGCGATGTTGCGGAAGTCGATCCAGACGTGCGAGTACTGGTGCCCGAACAGCTGCGGGAATTGCAGGAACGATTGCCCGTAGAACGTGCCCCAGCGATACGTCCGTTGATACTCGGGCCACGCGTCCGGCGAGATCGGGTGCGTCGGGGAGCCGAGCGCGAGCACATAGAGGACGGCGGCCTCGTTGTACCCGCGCCAGTCGTATGGAAAGAACCCGCTGTCGGGCGTCCACCCGAGCGTGAGCAGCGGCGGAAAGTTCTGCGCCCACCGCCAGTCGACTCTCCAGTACAGCGAGTCCGCATACGCGCGGATCTCGGCTTCGTCGGGAGTCGACGAGTCGAAGTACTCTCCGGCGAACAGCGCGCCGACGAGCAAGAGCGCGGTATCGATGGTCGACAGCTCGGACGGCACGAACCGCCGGCCGTGCTTCATGTCGAGGAAATGATAGAAGAAGCCCTTGTATCCGATCGTGCCCGTATCGGCCGGGCCCTGGGGCGCCAGCCACAGATACTTGAGCGTGGTCAGCACGCGCTTGGCGGCCGCCCCTCGCGTGATATACCCACGGCTCGCGCCGATCGGGTACGCGGTGAGCGCGAACCCGATCGCGGCGACGGACGAGAAGGTCGGCGAGAGCGCCCGGTCAGGCGTCAGGCCGGTCGTCGAATCGGAGACCTTCCAGAAGAAGTCGAACGACCGGCGCTCGACGGTATCGAGGAACGCCTGGCCGGAGAGGCCACCGGGAATAGGGGTCGGCGCAATCACCACGGGCCGCACTGGCGCGCCTCCGCAGGCGGCCAGTGCGGTCACGAGTGCGAGCGCGCCAGCTCGTCTCGCAATCACTCCTGAACAGTAAGCTAGAAATCGTACTTCACACCCGCCTGGAACGTGCGACCCTCATTATTGAACCCGGCGCACTGGAGGACCCCGATCGAGGACGCTCCGGTTTGCGGGATGAACGCGCTCGGGCAGGCACGGTTCGCCAGGTTGAACACGTTGAACACGTCCATCGTCAACCCGACCTGCTGCGAGCCGACGATGTGGAAGAAGCGTTGGATGCGGATGTCGTCTTGATAGTACGCGAACGCGTTCGAGACGCCGAGGAAGTCGTGCTTGGGCACGTAGTATGATGAGTACTGGATGTAACAGCCATAGATCGGGTTGTTGTACACCTTGCAGTTCGTGATATCGAACGGCGAGCCCGAGCTGAAGGTCACGATGCCGCTGACCAGGAAATTGAGCGGCAGTTTTACCACCGCGTTCCCCGAGAGCACGGACCGCTGATCGGATGGCGTGGGGTGGCGCGGATAGCTGCTCGGCTCGGGGCGGTCGAGCGAGTAGACGTTGCCCCCGCCATCGCCACCGTTGTTATCCGCCCAGCTCAACGTATAGGAGATCCACCCACCCCACGTGGTCCTGGGCGTGAGCGGGCGCTCGACTTTGAGAATCATCGCGTCATACCAGCTATCGACGCAGCCACACGCCCGGAGGATCTGGCGCGCGCCGCCGCTACACGACCCCGCGTAGCAGAACGTGAATCCCGGTTGGTTGAAATCGCGATTCGCCCAAAGGTACGTGAATCCATTGAAGCCCCGCGATCCCTGGTACATCTCCGACAGCGCGAACGTGCCAATCACTTGACGCAGACCGCCGCTGAAGTTCGTCGACCACGGCGGGCGAATATTGTTAGGCGTCAGGTAGAGCTGACTCGGCGGCGCCTGTCCCGACGCGATGATGCCGAGCAATCCCTGCTTGCTCTGATAGGACGGGTTCCAGACGATCTGGCCGGGGCCGGGCGTTGTCCCCTGGGGCACGAACTGGAAGTTCGTGTTGTGCCACTGCAGGTTGTACGGTTCATTCGAGGTATAGTAGTAGTTGTCCCGGTCGTAGAAGATGCCCCAGTTCCCGAAAATGAAGAATTGCCCCTTTCCAGTGAGATCGTACGACGCACTCGCCCGCGGCTGCCACTCGCCCGTAAACGGAGGGCGTTGACCGCCGTTATTGAAGTAGTTGGACGAGATCATTCTGGTTGCCCTTGGAGTCGCGAATCGCGAGCAGTGTGTCCTCGAGGGCGCGATTCGGCCAGACGAAATTGTTCTGGAACTCGTTCGACTCGTAGTCCCACCGCAGGCCGACGTTGATCGTGAGGCGGTCGTTCACCGTCCAGTTGTCCTGCACGAACCAGCCGAACTCGTTGTTGTCGGCGCTCAGGTTCGGATTGCCATACCCGATCGACGCCGAGGCGGGGACCGTGACGTTGCTGTCCGGATTGATAAAGTTGAAGACCGGGTTCTCGTTCAGCTCTTTAAAGATGTGATAGTGGTCGTACGCGTAGGTCACGCCGACCTTGAAGACGTGATCGCCGAGCGCGTGGAATCCCGAGTAGGTGAGATCGTCGTGGAAGCGGTAGGTATTCTGCTCGAAGAGCTGATACGTCGTGCCGCCGCCGAGGGTCAGTAAGCCTTGGTAGTTCAGCTGCGGCAGGGTGGGATTGATCGGCTGCGGATTCCACTTCGTGAACTGGGCTTCGACCTGTGCCTCGTTGAGCCAGTGACCCGGGCTCCAGATGTCGCGCAGGGTGGTCGTGTTCACGTCGTTCAGCAGGTTGGTCCCCGTGCTTTGCACGTCCTGGTTCCCCCCATTGACATTGCCATAGCCACCGGGATCGGTCGTATGGTTGAATGTCTGGGTCAGCTCCAGGTGCTGCTCCGGCGTCGCGTCGAACGACAGCTTGCCGAAGATGTTGCTTTGCCGAAAATCCTGATATTGCGTCGAGATGTACTGCTGGGGATTGAGCGAGCGCGCCGCGCCGAGCGAATCGCTGTTGGGAAAGATGCGCGTGGCGTAGTTCGTGTACGTGCCTTCGTAGCTGGCGAAGATGTGGAGCTTGTCCTTGATGATCGGGCCGCCGATGCTCACGCCGTCCTGCAAGCGCGCGATATTTGGCGGCGGCGAGCCGGCGATCGTGCTCGCGTAATCCCGACGGATCATCCACGGCGCCTCGCCGTAGCCGAAGACACTCCCGTGCCACTCATTGCCGCCGGACTGCGTCACCGCCTGGATCAGCCCGCTGGTCGCGTACTGATACTCGGCGTTGAAATTGTTCGTGAGCACCTTGAATTCCTGAATGGCATTTTGCGGGAACAGATTGCCCCGGTTCGTCGTCTGGCCGGCGACGCCACCGTTGAGCACGTCGTTCTTATAGCTCGCGCCATCGATGACGACGTTCACTTGGTCGAAGGTCGCCGCGCCGTAGCCGAACGTCGCCTGATCGTTGGGCGGCACCGGCTGCTGCGTACCCGGGACCAGCTTCGTCAGGTCGAGGAAGTTGCGGTTGTTCTGCGGCTCGTTGTTGATTTGGCCGACCGACACCGTCGTTGCGACTTGTGGATCGCGCGCTTCGCTCGCCGTGTTGCGTGATGCGTTGACCTGGACTTCGGCGAGCTGGACGGTCGTGGCCGACATCTGGAAGTCGACTCGCGGCTGGCTCGCGACGTGGATGCGCAGGGTGTCGGCTTGCGGGCCGTAGCCAATGACCACCACGCGAATCAGGTACACGCTCGGCACGAGTCCGCCGAGATAATAGAAGCCATCCGAACCGGTATGGGTGGTGCGCACGTTCCCGGCATTGAGATCGCGCACCGTCACGGTGGCGTTCGGAAGTGGTGCTTGGCCCGTTCCAGTGACGAGCCCTTGGAGGCTTGCGACCTCCGTTTGTGCGAACATGCGCGGTGCGTAGAGCGTCAATGCCACGGCGCCGAGCGCCGGAATCCAACGTGAAACGACCATCGCCCTGCCCTCACCACCGGTTGTGAACTCTGTTAACCCCCGCCACACGACTGTCGGACCACCAGCGTCGTTGGCAATACGAGCTGTTGCCGCTCATGGCGATTCTTCTCTTGCACCGCCGCCAGCAACACGCCCATCGCGCGCGCACCGAGCTCGCTGATCTCGACATGCACTGAGGTCAGGGGCGGGCTCATGTAGCGGGCCATGGGGATGTCATCGAAGCCGGCCACGGCGATGTCACTGGGGACCGAGAGGCCGATCTCGCGAAATGCGGAGAGCGCGCCGATCGCCATGACATCGTTCGCCGCGAAGACCGCGGTCGGTCGCGGCGACAATGCCGCGATCGCGCGCGCGGCCCGGTAGCCGCCGGTCTCGGTGAAATCCCCAAGAATCTCCCAGCCCTCCTGCTGTTCGGCGCCAGCGTCGCGGAGTGCCGCTCGATATCCGCGCAACCGTTCGCGCGCATCATAGTTGCGCGACGACCCGGTGATGATCGCCACGCGCGTGCCGCCGGTGGAGAGCAAGTGGCGCACCATCGCGTACGCGCCGCCAAAATTGTCGACGCTGATGGCATCGTACGTCGTGCCCTCGACCGCGCAGTTGAGCAGCACGACCGGGAGACTGTCGGGCAGGTTCGCGGCGAGCGTGGGGCCGTCGATGTCCGGGGACATGACAATCAGCCCATCGACCCGTCCCCGCATCGCGCGGATCGCGTCCTCGATGCGCGCTTGACTTTCGTGTGAGCTCGACACGAGCACGTGATAACCATTGTGCTGAGCGGTCTGGTCGATGCCGCGGATGACTTCCGAGAAGAACTCGCCGTAGAGGTCCGGTAGGAGCACGCCGAGGGTGTTCGACTTGGCGGTGATGAGACTGCGCGCAGCGCTATTCGGCGAGTAGCGGAGCGCACCGGCGACTTCGCGGACGCGGGCGCGGGTTTCTTCGTGTACCGGGCCGCTGTTGTTGAACACACGAGAGACGGTCGCCACCGACACGCCCGCCGCGCGGGCAACATCACGGATTGTAGCGGGCATGGGTGGAAACGGTTACAGCGATAACTCTCGTTGTCAAGAGTCAATCGCGCAAGCTGAACAATATCAGTACCTTGCCAGCATGACCGCTGCCAAGACCGATGACGAGAAGAGACTCGTCCTACAAGTCATCCAGCCGGGCCTGCTCGGCCTGATGGATGGGTCGGTCTCGACCCTCGCACCCATCTTCGCCGCCGCCGCACTCACCGGCCGGCCCGCGAGCGCCTTCTTCGTCGGCCTCGCCGCATCGCTCGGTGCCGGCATCTCCATGGGACTCGCCGAGGCGCTCTCCGACGACGGCACCGTCACCGGTCGCGGCAACCCATGGGCCCGCGGCGCCATCACCGGATTCGGCACCGCGATCGGCGGCATGTTCCACACGCTGCCGTTCCTCATCCCGAATCTTCAGCGCGCGCTGCAACTCGCGTACGTCGTCGTCGTACTCGAGCTACTCTCGATCGCGTGGATTCGCTACCACTTCATGAAGGGCGGCCTCGCGTCGACGATCGGTCAAGTGATCGTCGGCGGAGGCCTCGTCTTCGCCGTCGGCGTGTGGCTCGGCAAGCTCGGCGCGGCGCCGTGACAACTTGAGGTCACAGTTTGTGACCTCAAGTTTCAGGGTCCGAAAATCCGACGCGCGGTCGTGAGGCTTCCTCCGGTAACCGCGTGAACTCACGCAGAGCGTCGAATACGACATGGAACTGGCCGTCGTATCGCTGCTCCAATTCATCGATCCGCTTCGCCAACTCGGCGTGGCCCCGGAAGAACTGCCGCAGGCGTACAAATGTCCGTATGATCGCAATGTTCACATCGATCGCACGATCGCTGTGCAGGATGCTTGATAGCATGGCGACGCCCTGCTCGGTGAACGCCAGCACCGTGTAACGACGCCCGCCGTACCCGCCTTTCGAACTTGATGTCGCAAATTGTGACCTCAAGTTGCTAACCTCTGGTGCGGTAAGCTCTAACAGGAAATCCGAGGGAAATCGACGACGGTTTCGACGGACCTGCTGGTTTAACGCCTTCGTAGGAACGCCGTACAGCGCAGCGAGATCGGTGTCGAGCATGACCTTCACGCCACGAACAACGTAGATCCGTTGTTCGATCCAAGCGGCGTCGAGCGATGGGATGGGAAGTGTTGGGCTGGGCATAGATGAGTTGGGAGGAGACGGCAGTATCCGAGAAGCCAGGATACACGGCAGGGGAGCACGCGCGTCATCGGTATGTCGACATGCGCGGCAAGAACGAATCGAGCCGAGTCTAACACCGACCGACCCGGCCCGTAACGGTCAGAACCGAACGGGTCAGCGCACGCTATTTTTCCACTATGCCCCGCCAGCCCGACGCGCTGATGCCGTTCCACCCGCTAGTCCGGCGCTGGTTCGAGGAGACCCTCGGCGAGCCGAGCCCGCCGCAGGAGAAAGGATGGCCGGCGATCGCGTCAGGCGCGCACACGCTGATCCTGGCGCCGACGGGCACGGGCAAGACACTGGCGGCGTTCTTGTGGGAGCTCAATGCCCTGATCGTGCAGGGCGCCCAGGCACCGCTGCCGAATGCCGTGCAGATCCTCTACATCTCGCCGCTCAAAGCACTCGGCAATGATGTGCAACGCAACTTGCAGAGACCGCTGGCGGAGTTGCGGGAGCGGTTCGAAGCGGCAGGCGAGCCGTTCCCCGAGATACGAGTCGATGTGCGGAGCGGCGATACGCCGGCCTCGGCGCGGGCAAGAATGCTCCGCCGGACGCCACACATCTTGATCACGACGCCAGAATCGCTGGCGATATTTGCTGACGACCGAGCGAGGCCGCACGATCTTTCCTGGCGTCCGCGCGGTCATCGTCGACGAGATCCACGCGGTCGCCGGCGGCAAACGCGGCGCGCATCTCGCGCTGACACTGGAACGCCTCGATGCGCTGGTGACCGGCGCGGGCTTTGACGCGCCACAGCGCATTGGCCTCTCCGCCACGCAACGCCCGCTGACGGAGATCGCGCACTACCTCGGCGGCCTCGATCGCGCCGCCGAATTCCGGCCAGTGACGATCGTCGACTGCGGCCTGGTCAAGCCGATGGATCTCGTCGTGCAGTCGCCCGTGCCCGACCTCGGCAACGTCGGCGGCACCGTCTGGCCCGCGGTCTACGAGCAACTGGTCGGCCTGATCCGCTCGGCCCGCACCACGCTCGTATTCGTGAACAATCGCGGTCAGGCCGAGCGCATCGCGAACAAGATCAACGCGCTCGCCAAGGAAGACATCGCCCGACCCTATCACGGATCGATTTCCAAAGAACGCCGCCTCGCACTCGAACGCGCCCTCAAAGCCGGCGAGTTGACCGCACTCGTGACAACGAGCGCGCTCGAGCTGGGCATCGACATCGGTTCCGTCGACCTCGTCGTACAGATCCAGAGTCCAAAACGGGTCTCCGCCGCCGTCCAACGCGCCGGCCGCGCGGGACACTCGGTCGGCGACGTCAGTCGCGCCGCATTCGTCCCCACGTTTCGCGATGATCTCATCGAGATCCTGGCGATCGTCGATGGCGCCCGCGCAGGCGAGGTCGAAGCGACGGTCGTCCCCCAAAATGCGCTCAATGTTTTGGCGCAGACGATAGTTGCCGTTGCCTCGACGCCGATCGAGGGTACGACTGACACGGCGCTCTACGAGCTCGTACGACGCGCGTACCCATATCACCGACTGCCCCGCCAGGCGTTCGACGAAACGCTCGCGATGCTGAGCGGCAAGTATCCGGCAAACGTCGCCGTGGAGCTGGAACCACGGCTCACATGGGACCGCACCACCGGCCGCGTCACGGGCTCGCGCGGGAGTCGCATGACAGCTGTGATCTCCGGCGGCACGATCCCGGATCGCGGGTTGTACACGGTGAATCTGCCGGATCGCACCCGACTCGGTGAGCTCGACGAAGAGTTCGTCCACGAGTCTCGCATTGGCGATGTGTTCCAACTCGGCTCGGCCACCTGGCGCATCAACGCGATCGAGCACGATCGCGTGATCGTGATCCCAGCACCGGGCGCGCCAGCGCGGATGCCATTCTGGCACGGCGAGTTCGCGACGCGCGGCCCCGCGGTGAGTAGCCGCGTCGGTGCCATTCGCCGCGAATTAGCTGTCGCAACAGAGGACACGGACGCCGAATTCGCGGCCAAGCACGGCTGCGATCTGGCCAGCGCCCGCTCGGGCCGCGAGTACGTCGCCGAGCAGCGCGTCGCACTCGGCGTCGTGCCGGATGATACGGCGCTCACGATCGAGTACTTCCGCGACGACGTTCGAATCCGTCCGCGTGGTCATCCACTCGACGTTCGGCGGTCGGGTCAACGCGCCATGGGGCATGGCCCTGGCCCGCCGCGCGCGAGATCTCCTGTCGATCGACGTCGCCGTGCAAACGAGCGACGACGGGATCATGCTCCGCCTGCCCGCGCTCGCCGCGGCTCCGCCGATACGGTCGCTCCTGGCGCAGACGCCGGCCGAGGTCGAGCGGGCTGTCCTCGACGAGGTCGGGACGACGCCGTTGTTCGGCGCCCGGTTCCGCATGAACGCCGCGCGCGCATTGCTGCTGCCGCGCGGCCGACCGAACCGCCGCATGCCGCTCTGGCTGCAGCGGCTCAAGGCCGTCGACCTGCTGCAAGCCGTGCGGCAATACCCGGAGTTTCCCATCCTCGTCGAGACGTACCGCGAGGTGCTGCGCGATGCGTTCGACATGGAGGCGCTCACCGGCGTCCTGCGCGAGATCGAGTCCGGGCGACTGCCGATTCGCATCGTCGAGACCGACCGGCCGTCTCCGTTCGCCGCCGGCCTCCAGCTCGGCTTCGTCATGGAGTGGCTGTACGCCGATGACACGCCGCGCGCCGAGCGCGCCGCGGCAATGCTGTCCGTCGATCGCGGCATGCTCGACGATGTGCTCGGCGTCGACGACGCGCTCGACGAGGCGACCGCTGCGGCGATCGACGAAGTACTCGCCATCCGGCGCGGGACTGCTACTGGCCGCCAGGCGCGCACGGCCGACGAGCTGGCGCACCGACTGGAGCGCGCCGGGGACCTGACGCTCGACGAGCTTGCGGCTCGCGAGGCGCCAGACTCGGGCGCGCTGCGCGCGCTCCTCGCGTCTGGACGCGTCGTTGCCCTCGACAACGGGCGCTACGTCCTGGGCGAGTATCTCCCGCAATACACCTCACGCGCCGCCCGCCGCGAAATTCTGGCGCGGTACCTCGCGCTCGCCGGACTCGTGACGGTCGACGATGTAGCGACGAGGTACTCGTATTCGAGAAAGTGGATCGAGGCCCGGCTCATCGAGTGGGAACGATCGGGGATGCTGGCCTGCGTCGCGGGCCGATGGATCTCCCGCAAGGTGCTCGAACGCGCTCGCCGGCGCGCCCTGGCGAAACTCCGCGCACAGATCGAGGCGACCGATCTCCCGACGTTCGCGGCGTTCCTGCAGCGATGGCAGCATGTCGACCCGCGCGATCGCTTGGACGAAGAGGCAGGCCTCGGGATCATCATGGAGCAACTCGACGGCCTCGCGCGCCCAGCCGATGCGTGGGAGCGCGACTATCTCCCGGCGCGGATGACGCGCTACGACCCCGCGTGGCTCACGCGGGCGGCCAGTGCCGGTACGCTCGTATGGGCCGGCGTTCCCTCCACACGTGTACGGTTCTTCGAGCGGGGAGAAGGCGCCCTCTGGCAGCCTGAGTCGGCGGCGCCATCGCTCTCGGAGTCAGCCGACCGAGTGCGCGAGGCTCTTGTGCGGGGTGGTGCGTCGTGGATGACGGACATCACGGCGGTCACGGGCTTGGGCCCGGTGGCGGCGAGAGATGCGCTGCGCGAGCTCGCCCAGGCCGGCCTCGTCACCAACGACACGATCGACGCGATGCGCGAGGTGATGCACCAGCGTGCGCTCCCGTCACGCAGTCGGACCGAGCCCGACCCCACGCGCTGGCTGCCGAACACGTTCGTGACGTCGCGCCGTCCAAGCGCACACCGCCTGCCGCGTTGGCAACGCCCGGACCGCCCGCAGTCGCAGCGTGCCAGCGCCGGGCGATGGTCGCTGCTCGACACCCCGGGCACACGAGGACCGGCGCTCGATGAGGACGCCCGAGCAGCCGTGATCGCGCAAAAGTGGCTCGTCCGCTACGGCGTCGTCACGCGCGATTGGTGGCGGCGCGAGCGCCCGCCGGTCTCGTGGCGCGCGATCTATCGCGAGCTCAAACGTCTCGAACTGCGCGGCGAGGTTCGCCGCGGCTACTTCGTCGAAGGACTCGCCGGCGCCCAGTTCGCGCTCCCGGAAGCCGTCGAGCGCCTGCGCGCCGCCCGCGAGGATCCGGACGCACCGCTCATCGCGATCGCCGCGACGGACCCGGCGTATCCAGATCTGTTGCCGCGCCCTCGCGGCGCGAGCGCGTTGCTCATCACGCAACGCGGCAAGCCGGTGATCACGGTCGAAGGCAACGGCCGCCGCGTGACGTTCCTGGCCTCGCTCGGCGACAGCGAGTTGAGCGTCGCGGTCGCCCTCATTGCCGCGCGCCGTGGAGGACGCCGGCGCACGCTCGAGACGATCGACGGCCATCCCGCCGCCACGAGCCCGCACGCCGAGGCCTTCGTGCGCGCGGGGTTTCGTCTATCGGGGTTGACCCTCGACTATCCCTAGCGGGGTGGGGTCAGATTCCCGCACACGAGCGGCACGGGGTCGATCCCTTGGACCCGGTCGACCCGCACGAAGTACTCCCCGTTCGATGGAAACCCCAGCGCGAGGGACGCGTAGCCCGCCGCGATGCCGGACGAATCCACGGCCAGATCGCGGTAAGCAGCGGGCGGGCCGAACACGCCCAGGTCATTGTCGCATTTCCCGAAATGCACGCGCCAGGCATACTTCTGCGCCGGGTCGGCGTGATGCACCGCGATCCGCACGCGGATCGAGTGGTTGTCGGCGCTCCCTGGCGCCATCCACGCGATACCGTGCGGTCCGGCGCTCGTGTCGCCAGTCGTGTCCGTCGCCTCCCAGAGCGTCGTGTTCCAGCGCGTCGCCGCCGGGGGATCCGACTTTGGCGCGACCGCGTTGGCCGCGCGGCGCATGACGCCGCACGCGGTGCACGCCGCGAAGCACACCATGAGACCGAGACGAAAGCGACACGACACGGGAGTCAAATATTACACCGCAGCGTCAGTTTGATCGCGCCTATTTCGACCGGTGGTATAGGCACCCCACGTGCCGCGTAAAATCGAGCGCCGAGCTCGAGCGGGAGGTCGAGTTCGTCCTCGGCGCGACCGAGTACCTCCTCGGCCGACCCGTCCGCTCGGTCCTCGACGTGGGGTGCGGCGAGGGCAACTGGTACCCACCCCTGACCGCCCGCCGCCCTCGCCTCCACTACACAGGCGTCGATCCCAGCGAGTATGCGGTTCGCCGCTGGGGCAAGCGCCGCAATATCCACCACGGCTCCGTGGACCATCTCGGCGTCGACGGCCAATTCGATCTCGTTGTCTGCTGCGGCGTTCTCAACTATCTGGCCGCCGACACGCTCACGAAGGGCCTCGCCGAAATCGCCGAACGCGTGGGCGGAGTCGCTTACCTGGACATGTACACCGCGAGCGACGCGGTCACGGGCGACACGCGGGGCGCGAAGCGGCGAGCGTCGTCGTGGTATAGAGAACGCCTTCACCGCGCGGGACTCACGGCGTGCGGGCTGCACCTGTACGTCGGTCCCGCTATGGCTGACCAGCTCGCGACGCTGGAGCGCTTTCCGCGCCAACGACGGCGGCACTCCAGGCCAGGATGACGCCCAGCAGCACCGTCACCACCACGAGCACAACCGCCGGCAGGTGCATGACGTCGCCAAGGGTCCGGGCGAGGCGGCCGGCGGGCCCTCGCATCGCGTCATGCGCCAGAAATCCCATCCACGCGATCCCCGCGCCGAGCGCCGCGCGCGTCGCTGGCCGGCGGCTCGGCCCAACCATCCATCCCCATGCGAGCGCAATAATCGGCACGGCCCACCACCCCACGAAGAACGTCCCCAGGGAGAAGGCGGCCGCCAGCACGACGATGTCGATCACTTGTGCACCCGTGGGGGAACCGGCTCGAGCTCGAGGATCGCCGCGTCTCCCGACGTCGCGATTTCCGCGGGCGTCCGTGGGATGGCCAGCGAGTCGAGCTCTCCGGCCATCCATCGCGGAATGCGATCGGCGTACCGACTGCTGATGGGATTCCCGGACTGCCCGCCGGGATAGATCGCCCACGCCCGCACGGTCGGGCCGAGCTCCACCACCATGCGCCAACTCGGCCCGTGGATGCCACGACCTTCGAGCGGACTGATGGTCGATGTCCCGCCGGCCACTGGCAGCGCCAGGCGCGAGAACGCCGGAATCCCCAGCAGATGGTAGATGTTCGCGGTCCGCACACGGTCCCAGCGCCACCCTCCGCCGTCGGGAGGCCCATAGCGCCGGCGCACCGTGTCCAGGGCTGCGCTCAGACTCGCCGTGAGGACGCTGTCGCGCGGCACATCCCACCACGCGCTCGTCGAGTCCGCGACCAGCTCGGCCAGGATCGTCTCCTCCGGCCACGCATCTCCCAGCCGATGCCACGCGCGCCGCTTGAGCTCCCGCATCGCCGTCTCGAAGAGCACGGCGCGCTCGTTCTCGCGCGTGTACCGGCGATCCCACTGGCCCAGCAATCGCGCGCCCTCGGTCCCGCGGGCTGCGCTCAGAAAAAATGGCACGAAATAATCGGCGCGCGCGCTACCGGGATCAGTCTGCAGCCGGCGCATCGCGTCCGGCGTCATCGCCGAGTCGGCACGGAGCGCGGCGTCAATGCGCATGGCCCGCCACGGCGATGGCCAGCTGACGCCGAGGTAGCCGGAGAACGTCGCCGGGTCATACGGCTCCTGGTTCGCCGACGCGAGAAACCCCTGCGCGGGATTGGTTGATTGGGGGTACTCGACCAACGGACGATCGCCTATCCAGTCGCTCGCGCTCGTCGAGCCGTCGAAGATGCGCGTGCCTTTTCCGTCGCCTGGACGAATCGGGAAGCGGCCGTTGGACCGAATGGCGATCGTTCCCGCGCGATCGGCGACGAGCACGTTCTGGGCGGGCGCCCGAAAGCTTTCAAAACCCTTGAGCAGCTCCGCGACCGTCCGTGCCTTCGCCGCCCCATCAAATGCGGAGAGCGCGTCCGATGGTTCGAGCGCTGTCCATCGCGTCGAGATCCAACGCCCGCCGACGTGCGTGAGCGGTCCCCGATGCGAATATCGAATCGTATCGGTGGCGATCACCCGTCCATTGGGGTCGCGATACAGCTCGATCCGTTGCGCTAACGCCCGCCATTGCCCATCGACTTTATATCGCGTCGGCCGCGCCGAATCATCGACCGTCTCGGTGTATTCGTCGAGAACGTCAGCGCCCGTATTGGTCAGCGTCCACGCGAGATCCCGATTGAACCCGATGACGGTCACCGGTGATCCAGGAATCGTGACGCCATAGACATCGCGCTCACCGGGCACGATGATATGCGCCTCGTACCAGATCGACGGCAGCGTCAGATCGAGATGCGGGTCGCCCGCGAGCAAAGCATAGCCCGCACGAGTGCGACGGGGCGAAACCGCCCAGTTGTTGCTGCCGACATCATCGTTGCGTTCCCCGGCCGACGCGAACGCCCGTGCGGTCGTGTCCGCGGGACCTGGTGGCGGCAAGTGGCGCGCAATCCAACGGGGCTCGCCCGGCGCGGGAACGATGGGCTCCTGCAACGGACTGTGCACCGGCCCGAGCCCATCGGCCGCGGCATCACCGACCGCGGCCGCGAACGCCGCGTGCTCCCGCTCGTCGAGATTGTGCGCGAGCGTGAGGCTCATGCGATTGAGCAGATGCAGCGTATTGATCGCGTGCCACCGCGCTGGCCGTCGCCCGAGCAGCTTGTACTCGAGTGGGACATCCCACGGCCCCATGTGCCGGATCCACAAATTGATGCCGTCGGCGTAGGCACGCGCCGCGCGATACGGGATTCCCGTCGTGTCCATCGCGGCGTAGGCCTGCTCCGCCGCCCTCGGGAGCCCCAGTGCGCGCGCCTCGCGATCGAGCGGCAGCGCCGCGGCGCCGACGAGCTCCGTGAGCGTGCCGTTCGCCGCCCGCGTCTGGATCTCGAGCTGAAACAGTCGATCGCGCGCGACGACGAAGCCGAGCGCGCGATACGCGTCGAGGGTCGAGTGCGCGAAGATGTGCGGGACGCCGCGACGGTCGTAGAACACGCGGACCGAGGAGTCGAGTCCCTTGACGTATCGCACGATCTGAAACGACGGGAGCTCGGCGTGGATCGTGGTCGACCAGACGCCGGTGGCCGGGTCGAGGAACGGCCCGAGTGGCGGGAGCGGGCCGAGGCGGAACGCGCTGCCAGCGATGCTCGCAAGGCCCAAGATGAGCGCAGCCGCGAGACGCCGCGGTCGTCTCGGCGGTCGAATCATGCCGCGAAGGCTATCGCGGCTTACCCAGGGAGTCCACTACGTGGGCGAGCGAGTCCACGCGGCGACGGCGCGCGGCGATCTCGGCGCGCAACGACGCGGTGGTGTCGCGCATCGAGAGGTCGGGCGTCGACGACATGGATATGGGGCCGCCGCTGCCCGAGGCGCGCGGAATCGGCGCGGCGCCCGAGCCATACACGGTCGCGGCGGTCGAATCGTTCGCGGTGTTCACATCCGGCTGATTCTTCCGCCGTCGCGATTTCGGTACTTGCGCCGGATCCAAACCCACCGGCTGTCGCTGCACGGCTGGCAAGGGATCCTGCGGCAGCGGCGCCGTGCTCGTATCGCTGGCCGAGAGCACGACCGAATCGGCCGGCGCCGCCGGCGTTTGCTGCACGATCGCCGGACGCGACTGCATCGCGTACTTCACGATAGCCAACGCGGCGGCCGACCCGAAGATCACGCTCAAGAGAACCGAGACCACGACGGTACGCATGCGATCCCCTGCGGTGCTCGGCACCCGAATGAATGTGTGCGTCTGCCGCTGGGGCATCGTGCGCGGCTCGCGCGGAGGACCAGCGGTGCGTGGCTCGACCCAACCGGGCGGCTTCCCATTGACCCACGCTCCGCGGCGTTCGACGCCGTCCCACTTTCGGCGCTCGATGCCATCCCAACCACCGGTCTTGCCCTCGGTCTTGGCTCCCGTCTTCGGCTCGGGCTTCGGCCCGGTCCCTGGCTCGAGGAACACGACCGACGGGCCGCTCTTGCGAGAGAGTGGCTTCGGCTGCGGGAACGGCACGGGCGACGAGGGTGGCTCGCGTACCGGCGGCGCTTTCGCCGTTGGATCGAAGTTGGCGGCCAGCGTCGAGAGCGATGTCGCCGGAGTGGCGTCGCCCTCTTCCGCCGTCCCGGTCCACGGATCGAGCATTGCCGCGACATCGACCTGGAGCTCGTGGTCGAGCACCTCGTGCACGGCGCGCTCGGGCTCCATGGCCGAGACCAATGCGCGGGCCTCCGACCAGGTCGCGCCGACGACCGCGCCGCTGCAGGCGCAGCCGAGTCGCGGGGCGATGTCGACCACGCAGCGATCGCGCTTGGCGACGTGGTTGGCGACTTCCGCTATGTAGTCGGCCGACTGCGGCTCCAGCACGGCCTGCCCACGCCGCTCGGCGTAGATCCAGTTCGGCGCCGGTGCTCCACCGGGGAGCGAATAGAACCGCCGGCCGTCGCGCGCGACCCGCTCGTCCATCGTCGCCGACTGGCTGGCGGGATTGATATTGCGCTTGGCCAGACTCCGGAGCAGCGCGGCCGGCGTCGCGTACCGATCGATCGCCGGGTCGGCCGCGCCGGGGCAGTCGCCGACATACGTGATATGCAGGCCCTGCAGCCCGGCACGCGCGCGCAGGTACCGCGCGGCCGCGACCGGCGGGGACACGAACGGCAGCAGATTCTGCCGCATGCTCCCCATTCTCCGCATCCGCTCGGCCACCCTCGGGCACGAGCACAGGATGAGCGCCTCATCCCCGCGGGCCGCGATCCGCTTGAGCGCCGCCTCGGCGATCAGCTCGTCCCCCCAGCTCGCCGGGACGGCCGCGCTATAGCCCGCGGCCAAGCACGCGTTTGCCAGCTGCACTGGTGTGGCGGGCTGTGCAGCCAGAAACGCGTCGGCGCCCAGGATTACGACTGCTGGACCGTGGGATTGAGAGCCGTTAGGCGAAGCCAAATGGGAACCGTAAACGGTGAAACCAGGAACGTCGGACTATCCTGAGCAATCGACGACCTGCTTTCACCGAGGGTTACGGCCCCCCGGGTCTAGGGCTGCTTGACCAGGGCGATCGTGCCGGAGCCGCTGTCGATAGAGATCTGCCCAGCGCCATCCCCGATGCGCCCGGCATAGTGGGTGTCATCGTCGTCCCGCCGCCGCTCGAGGGCGAAGTCGCTCCGGACTCCGCCAGACCCGGCGTCAATGTCGACGTCGGCCCCGAACGACTTCGGGATGTGCAGGGTCACGTCGCCGGAACCCGCGTCGATCTTCACCCGGTGGGCGGGCCCGACAAAGGAGACGTTGACATCGCCACTGCCAGCGTCGAGCGACAGATCCTCGACCGTCACACCCGACACGGTGGTCTTCCCCGAGCCCAGATCGAGCTTGGCGCGGGCGTACGCGAGCGAGGTGACCTTGATGTCACCCGACCCCGCATCGACGTTCGAGCCGCTCCCCGCGCACGTTGGACAGCGTGACATCGCCGGACCCCACGTCCAGATTCATGTCACCTTGCGCATCCCGTACGATGAGATCGCCGGACCCGGTGTCGAGGTCGAGCGCACCGTGGGTATGATCGATGGTGATCGACGCCTCGTCGACGTCCGCGAGGAGGTCGCCGTCGGTACCGGACACGGATGCGTCGCCGGTCGCGAGATAGAGAGCGAGTCGCGCACCCGGAGGCATGTGCACGGTGAGATCCGCATGTGCTTCCAGTCCGTCGCCGCTCCCAACGATGGTGACGCGGCGCCCACGCCAACGGTGGTTGCCGTCCCACGTGCCGTCGTCATTGACTTCCAGCTCGGTCCGCCAACGGCTGCCGGTATTCGGCCGCGGATAGACGATGCGGTCACTTGGATACAGCACGCGGAAAGTCTGGCGATCGCCGACCAGGCCGGTGGCGATCGATAGCTTGTCGGCATCGCGTCCGCCGCGCGCGACGTCGATCGTGATGTCGCTCCCGGTGCCGCGAACGACGCGGATCGTGCCCGCGATATTGTAGATGGCGGCCGGAGACGGCAACGAGCGATGGTCGACGCTCTGGGCGCGGAGCGGGAGCGCGACGGCGAGGAGGGCGAGTGATTGTTTGATCATCGCCCGGTTGGACACCTAGGGCGCGGTTACCGTTTGAACCCGTTCCAGGGCCGTCAAAATCTCGTCGAGCGTCGTATGCCCGCGGTCGCGGGCGTACCAGGTGCGCAAGGCCTTATAGCGCTCCTCTTTGGGCAGCGCCACGCCTTCGTTCAATGCCCATTCCTGCAGCGATCCGGGACGCGGACCCCACCACCCGCGCTCCTCGTAGTTGGCGTCGAGGATGATGACGATGGGGATCGACCGGGACTTCCCGTTCGTCAGGTGCGCGTCCATGAGGTCGAGGTTCTGGTCCCGCGCCAGGATCCGGAGCGTGATGTTCGGCGCGACCTCGGTGAGCCGCGCGAGCGGGGGCAGTGTGTTCACGGCGTCACCGCACCAGTCCTCGGCCAGGGCGAGCAGGTGCCAGGGACCGCCAAGGGCCGCCGCTCGCGTCACGATGTCGGGCGCGACCTCGGCGTGCTCGTAGATCTTTTTCCACAAGTCGGTGTTGGCCTTCGCCGCCGCGCAAAACTCGGCGAACGTCATCCCGTGATCGTAGCGGTCCTTGAGCATGGTCAGGTCTTCAAAGCTAATTGGCCCTGCACCTGGCGCCGAAATTCGAGTGGCGCGCCGATGTGGTCGAACGCCTCGTGCGTGCCGCCACTGCCCATGATGATGACGGTGCCGTAATTGAAGACGCGACCCGGGACCGTCTGCTCGACTTGTATCCCTTCGACTTTGTCGAGCATCAGCTCGATCGTGCGCCGGCGGACAGCGCCCATCGCGATGATGACCCGTTTGTTCGTCACCGCGAGCTCGGTCGCGGCACGGCGCGCCCAGACGTTCACGAAAATGAGCCCGGCGACGATAATTGCGGCCAGCACGACGAGCCACACGTGGAACACGGCGGCGACGAATGCGGCGACCGCCGGCACGATGAGCCAGAGGAACGGCAGCCGATAGAGCGTGGCCCGGTACACGACCTGTTCGCCCGGGATCAGGCTCTTGTCGACGTAGCTCACGGTGAAGGGACGACTGAACGCGGGGGTGCGCCACGGCGTAGCGTTGCCTGACTCGCCAGCGCCTGCAAGCTGCGATGCGCCTCCTCGCGCTGCTGCGGCCATGCGCTCAATGCGCTCTCCGTCTCAGTCCCGCCGCGAATACCCGTCACGCGTTCACCGATCCAGCGGAGGGCGGCGACGGCCCGCTCCGCCAACCGGGCATCGACGCCGGGCACTTCCGTCGTGAGCTCGACCAACTTGGCGAGTGTCTCGTCGGGCCACACGGTCATCCCGGCAACCTGCGCGCCGGTCGGCGCTTCGCTCGGGAGACCGGCGAGTGTTTTCTGCAGTTGGCCCACCAGGGCCGCCAGTGCCTCGCGGATGTTTCGCAACCGTTCTTCGCGCTCGATCGCGATCACGTCCGCCTGCTGTTGTGTCGCGGCCGCGATCCGATTCGTGAGGCGAACGTAGCGCGTCGTGAGCACGACGAGCGCGACTGTGACACAGGCCTGGATCAGCGCGGCGACCGCGGTGACCGCGCCGGTGTTCGCGTTCAGCCATCGCAGCAGCCCTACGATGCCGCCGCCTCGGGCTCATCCAACATCTCGTCGTGATGGATGAGATCGCGGATGCGCGCGGCTTTGCCCAGGTGGAACGGCACGGCCACCACCACGACGTTCGGCCGGAAGAGGAACGCGGTGCGAATGTACAGCGCCGTCTTGTTGTGCAGCAGGTGCTCCCACCAGTGCTTCGGCACGATCTCCGGGACGACGACACTCACGAGCTCACCCACGGTGTCGCACCGGAGCTCGTCGACGTATTTGACGAGCGGGCGAATGATCGACCGGTACGGCGACGGGACGACGACGAGATCGACGCCGATGTCCCACTGCTCCCATTCCTTCCGCACGGCCTCGGTAGACTTGGGGTCGACCTCGACATAGACCGCCCTCACGTCGGTCGAGATGGTCGTCGCATACACGAGAGCGCCGGCGGTTGCCTTGGAGATGCCGTTGATCGGCACGACGACCACGTGCCGGAGCGGCTGGATCACGCTCCGCCCGTCGAACTTGATCGCCTCGGCGAACTTGACGTAGTGTCGGTGGATCGCGATCAGCATGCACACGAGCGCCGGAATGATCAGCACGACGATCCAGGCGCCGGTCGTGAACTTGGTCCAGACTTGGATGATGCTGACGATACCGGTGGCCGCTGCGCCCAGGCCGTTGAGGCCGGCGCGCCACTGCCAGCCGCGCTCGCGGCACTTGAACCAGTGGACGACCATGCCCGCTTGGCTCAATGTGAAGCACACGAACACTCCCACTGCATACAATGGGATCAGTGCGTTGGTGTTCCCGCGGAATATCACGATCAGCATGATCGCCAGTGCCGCCAGCGTGACGATGCCGTTCGAGAATGCGAGCCGATCGCCGCGTGCGGCCAGCTGGCGCGGCATGAATCGATCGTTGGCCAGGATGCTGCCCAGTCGCGGGAAGTCGGCGAACGCCGTATTCGCCGCCAGGACCAGGACCGCGAACGTCGAGTACTGCAACGCGTAGTATCCGAAGCCGTCCCCGAACACGCGATGCCCTAACTGCGACAGTACGGTTTCGCCAAGCGGGGTCACGACAAGGCCATAGTGATGCGCGAGGACACTGGTCCCCATAAAGAACACAGCGAGCAGGCTCACCATCCACACGAGCGTCGTCGCCGCGTTCTTCGGGGCGGGTGCCTTGAACACCATGACGCCGTTCGAGATCGCCTCGGTGCCGGTCATGGCCGAGCAGCCTTCGGAGAACGCGCGCAGCAGCAGGATCACGAACGCGAACCCGATCGGTGGCGCTACGGCCGGCGCACTCGGAGCGATCGTGGGGTGCCCGATCGATCGCAGCCCACCGGCGATGATGAGCGCGAACATCATGAAGATGAACGCGTACGTGGGCACCCGAAACGCGGCGCCGGACTCACGCACGCCGCGCAAGTTCACGACCATGAGCAGGAGCGCCGCGACGATACAGATCATGACGCGGTGCACACCGATCGTCGGGTAGGCCGAGATGATCGCGTCGACGCCGGACGCGATCGAGACGGAAACCGTGAGGATGTAATCGGTCAGCAGTGCCGCGGCGGCTACGAGGCCCGGCAAGACTCCGAGATTTTCGCGCGCGACGGTGTAGGATCCACCGCCGCCGGGATAGGCAAAGATCGTCTGCCGATACGAGAGTCCCACGAGCAGCAGCAGGCCGACAATGACCCCGGAGATCGGCACGACGTACTGCAGCGACATCGCGCCGAGCACGGCCAGAACGATCAGGATCTGATCCGTCGCGTACGCGACCGAGGAGATCGCGTCCGACGAGAGGACAGCTAGGGCTGTAACTTTGCCGAGGCGCTCGTGCTCCAGACGTTCACTGGCCAGAGGGCGGCCAAAGAGCAGGCGCTTGAGATATGTCCCGAACGAAGCCATCGCTATACTGAAGTATACTCGACCGTATAGACTTCGGTGTATGGCGGCCTTTTATAAGGATGGCGAAAGCTACGCGCTCGATACCGAGCGCAGCGTCGTGAGGTTCGCCTTACATAACCTCGGCGTCCCGACCCTTAAAGGCACGCTGCGGCCCAAGACCGGCCTGATTATCGTCGACACAACGGCGCTGGTGCGGACGGCGGATTTCCACATCGACGCCGACAGCATCGAGGTGCATGGCCCCCATGCGGCCGGTGAGATCGTCCGGTGGTTGTTCGGTGACGAGACAAACCCCTTGGTGACGTTTACGACCACCTGGGCCCGGCCCGTGGGGCACTCAGCGGTCGAGTTGCAGGGCACGCTGCTCCTGCACGGGCACGAGCATTCTGATCAGCTTCCGCAGCGATACCGGGAGTTGGGAGCCGCACGACTCCGGCGCGATGTGGCACAAATCGTCCGTTCACGGCGTGCTCGATCGCAACACGTGGGACGAGCGGAAAGAGATCCAGCGCGAGATCGCCACGTTGTTGCTCGGCCACGATGTGCACATTACGGCCGAGTTCTACGCCGGGCCTAGAACCAGTACCCCAGTCGGATAAAGAGGGCGCGCTGGCCGCCGCTCGCGCCGCCGTACTCGAATCGTACCGGACCGAACGGCGTGTCGGCGACGACGCCACCACGCGCGCCGAGCAGCCATCGTCCATCCGGCACCACACTGCCGCCAAACTGCGAATCGCCGGTCATGAGCTCGACGCACAGGCCGACCGCGCCCCAGATGGGATAACGCGATTCGATCGCGGCCAAGGCTTCCCGGTCTCCGCGATTGTTATCAAATCGTAGACCCGCAAATCCCTCGCCGAGTCCCAACGGATACGTCAGCTCCAATGGCAGATGCGTGCCGATCGCGTATTGCAGTCTCGGAGCGAGCGTGAGACGGCCGATTTTCACGGGATCCGTTGCGTCGATGTCGAACGCGCCGTAGCGCGGCGTGTACGCGAAATTACTCCTCACCAGTGATGCATCACCTGGGCTCTGGTCTCTCACGCTGATCGAGGGCCCGAGTGTGGTGACCGTGGGTTTGCCGGGAGCCGAGTACAATCGAGTGAGCAGGCCGCCGGCGATGGACCACCCAACGGGCGCATCGTTCTCGATGCCGACAACGACGGAGACATTGTTGGTCTTCGTCTCCCCGAGCACGCGCTGCGTGGGCGTGTACGACCGGATCTCGTCTTGTTGGTACGTCGCGGTGAACGCGGGCGTGATGATGCCGCCGGCGCCGCGCACGTCGATCTGCACCATTTCGCGTAGCGCACCAGCTTGTACGAACGCACCGGCGGTGAGGTCGTAGTCGGTCAACGGATGACCGTAGGTACCGAGCCAGATGCGGCCACCGACATCTTCGTCGTACGCCAAGCCGATCGCCGCCCGTCGTCTGGGCCCACGATCCACTCTGGCGTCGAACGCCACGGAGTCGCTGGTGCCCGAAGGATTGAGCCACACCGCGTCATAGCGCTCTGATTCGGTCACCCGGGACAACGCATGGGCGAGTGCCTGTTCACTGAACGAATGCCCCGGGTTGAGATCGAGCGATTGTTCGAGAACTTGCGCTTCACGACCGCGGCTGGCGGTGAGTCGCGTCAGAAAATTCGGCACTGACAGATCGAGCGGAGTGTCGGCGTGCGGGAGACACGCCGCAATCGGACCCAGCACCCGGCTCGCGGTCCGACGACCGACCGCGATCGCGCGATCCAGATCCGCGGGCACGAACGCGAGGCTCCCGACGTTGTCGACCGGCGACAGGATGCGCACGTCGTCAGGCCCAAGCGAGTCGAGTGGTTGCTCGAACAGGAAGTCGATGAGTCGCCCGCTCACGTCGAGCGGTGAGTCCGGGTTCACCGTCGAGTCGCTGCGCGTCAGATCGGACACGATGACGCGCGTCGCGCCATCGCTCCGAGCGACGCCGACGGGAACGTTGTCCGAGATGCCACCGTCGACCAGCACATGGCCTTGCATGTGGACGGGATTGAATACGATCGGCACGGAATAGCTCGCGCGGACCACCTCGGCGAGATCGCCGTGATCGAGCACGACGGGTTGTCGATTGTCGAGATCCGTGGCGACGGCGATAAATGGAATCGGCATGGCATCGAAATCCCCGCGCGCGAGCAGGTCGCCTCGCAACAACAGCGAGGCGAGCAGCGCGTTGATCGTCCCTTGCCGCCGGGCGAGCGTCTCGAGCGTGAAGCCTTTGGGTCCTTGAACGAGCTCGACCACCGGATGAATGCCCGTCAGCGAAACCGGGATCCGGGGAGGTTGAGATCGTAAGAGTTGTGCGAGGTGCAGCGACCGGGCGATGGAGTCGATCTGCTTGCCGCTATACCCGCTGGCGTAGAGCGCGCCGACGATCGCGCCCATGCTGGTACCGACCACGAGGTCGGGTCGAACGTTCAGGCTGTCCAGGACCTCGAGGACGCCAATGTGCGCCAGCGCGCGCGCCCCACCGCCGGATAGCACAAGCGCAACGCGATCGTTGTCGCCCGTCGGCGGACACGACGGTTGCTGCGCCAACGCGGCGCAGGAGACCGAAAACGACCAGGCAGCGACGAGCCATCGGGCCACGCCGCCAATTTAGACCTGTAATCGATATCCGGCTTTGGAAACCGTCAGGATGTGACGCGGCTCCGAGGGGATTACCTCGAGCCGACGGCGGAGCTCGAACACGTGCGTGTCCACCGTCCGCGTACCGCGCGGATCCTGGCGGTGCCAGACCTCGGCCAGCAATTCCGCTCGCGACATGACAGCACCGCGCCGCCTGAGCAGCGCGAGCAGCAGGTCGAAGAGCTTCGGACTCAACGCGATCGGCCGATCGCCCCGATAGACGGAGCGCGTCATCGGGTCCACCACGATCTCCCCAAATTGCTCGCGACTCATAGGCATGGGAGCAATCAGCGGTCGTGTATCGCCAGCCGCGCCGAGCTCTTTGAGAATGCGCAGGCCGTCGCGTTCGGGGACGATCACCTGGAGCGCGATCATCCGGTCATCCACGGAGACTTTTTCGGGCATCGTCACGATTTGAGTGTACCCCGAAGTACATGCTAGAGATACGATGTGGGGACGAAGTGTGCTGTGCGCGGGGCGATCAGCGCCGCGGTCGGGACCGATGCGTAACGACCTCCGAACGATGTGCTTACTTGCATTCCCGACATGACTCTTGACGTTCGCCCCTGCAGAATGGCGATTCATCCCGCGCACTATGCTTGCAGTTGTACCATAGCGTACATTCGCCCCTCTACTACACCCATAGGAGGAGGTTCGTGCTATGAGACTACGTTTCCGTCTGTCAGTGCTGTCCGCCGTGTTGGTCGCGGCGCCAGTCGGAGCACAGCGAGGTAGCATTGTCGGGCACGTGACCGACAAGACGAGCGGCTCGCCGGTTCCGGCCGCGGAAGTGTTCATTGCCGGCACCACACGCGGCACAGTCGCGGGGTCCGACGGCCGGTATCAAATCCTGAGTCTCCCAGCCGGCGCCGCCACCGTGCGCGTGCTCCGCATCGGCTTCGAGGCACAGATCAAGAACGTGACGATCACCGACGGCGTGACCGACACGGTGGATTTCGTGCTCGTGCCGTCCGTGGTCACACTCGACCAAGTCATCGTCAGCGCATCCGGTGAGCAACAGCGCCAACGCGAGACCGGCAACGCCGTGTCAACGATCAGTCCCGACTCGATTGCGCAACCCGCGGTCGCGGACTTCTCGGATCTGCTCAACTCGCGCGCGCCCGGCGTCTCGATCGTGCAGCAATCGGGCACGACCGGCGGCGCATCCAAGATTCGCATTCGCGGTGCGAACAGCGTCTCGTTGAGCAACGATCCGCTGCTCGTCGTCGACGGCAACCGCGTCGACAACAGCACCAACTCGGCGTCGGGCAATCTCTTCACGGGTGGCCAGACACCGTCGCGGTTCGATGACTTGAATCCCGACGAGATCGAAGACGTGCAGATCCTGAAAGGCCCCGCGGCCTCGGCGCTCTACGGCACCGCGGGATCGAACGGCGTCATCCTGGTCACGACGAAGCACGGCGTGCCGGGCCGTACGAGGTGGGAGTCGCACGCCGAGTACGGCTCGGTGCGAAACGCCACGACGTACCCGCCGAACTTTTTCGCCAACGGCCTCGCGCTGGATAACAGCGGCCAGCCGATCGCGGGCGACACCGTCCAGGGGTGCCAGTTGAACCAACACGGCCAGGCGGGCGGTTGCAACATCATCCCGTCGAGCGTGATCGCGTTCAGCCCCATGAACTCGCTCTCGCCGTTCATCGCGGGCTATCGCGAGAGTTACGGGATCACCGCGGCCGGCGGCAGCAACAACCTCACGTACTTCCTCGGCGCCGACGACTATAACGAGCAGGGCATCTACATCAACAACCGTCAGCGGAGAACCAACCTCCGCGGCAACTTCGGCGCGCAACTGTCGCCAGTGCTCAACGCATCCGTGAATCTGGGGTATCTGCAGAGTCGGCTCTCGCTCCCGCAGAACGACAACTCACTCTATGGCGTCATCGGCCTCGCATTGACCGGCAGCGCGTTCGACGATCCGATCTGCCACGGCTACTTCGCGTGCGTCACGCCCGCCAAGGCCAACCTGAACGACGCCGAGTCGGACGTTCGATCGCTATACCGGCAGCGGGACGATCAACTACCACCCGACCAATTGGTTCAGTGGCGTGGCGACCGGTGGCATCGATTACGGCGATCGGCTCGACGGCACCTTCACGCCCGCCGGCGTTCTTCCAGGCTCGCAGGGCGCAGGGTTGGGCGCCGCGTCGCCGGCGCCATATCAGCTCTACACGTATACCGCGAACCTGAGCGCCATCTTCAAGTTCGATCTCGGACCGTCCATTCACTCGACCACCACGTTCGGGACGCAGTACGTCGACGAGGCGCGGCGTGGCTTTCTGACCTCCGGCTCCGGCATCGTGCCGGGCACGGGGAACCTCAATGGCGCCACCTCGGAATTCACGGCCACCGAGCAGGACACGGACATCGTGACGTTCGGCGGACTCGGCTCCCAGGAGTTCGCCTGGCGCGACAAGGTCTTCCTGACCTTGGCGGTCCGTGCCGACGAGTCGAGCGCGTTCGGCAAGCCGAATGACCTTATCTGGTACCCGGACTTCAGCGCCTCGTGGGTCGTCGGCGAGGAGCCGTGGTTCCCGAAGGTGCCTGGCATGAGCTCGTTGCGCCTCCGCGGCGCGTACGGCGAGTCTGGCCAACGCCCCGCGTTCCTGCAAGCGCAAACGTTCTACAACCCTATCGCGCAGTCACGCCTTGGCGTCAACGAAGGCGGATTGAGCGTCGGCGGCTTCGGCTTCACGAGCCTCAAGCCCGAGATCTCACGCGAGATCGAAGGCGGATTGGACGCCGGATTCTTCAAGGATCGCATCAACGTCACGTTCACGGCCTACAACAAGACCACGAGCGACGCGCTGATCCAGGTCCAGGAAGCGCCGGACGTCTGCGGCAACAACTTCGTCACCGTGGAGCAATGCCAGCTCTTCCAGAACCTGGGTGAGGTCAACAACAACGGGTTCGAGCTCGGGGTGAGCGGCGTCGTCGTCGACACGAAGCCATTCCGGTTCGACATGTCCGTCAATGGGTCGGAGAACAACAATAAGCTGCTCAAGCTGGGCCTGTCCGCGCCGATCTTCTTCAACGCGGCGCAGAACGGCAACGTCCAGCAATTCAGCGAGGGACATCCCCTCGGCGTGTACTACGCCATACCGTATACGTACAACCATCATCCCGCCGGCGGCATCCTCACGCCGAACGATCTCACGCTCGGCACCAACCCGGTGTACCTCGGCAGCCCGAATCCCAAGGGTGAGTGGACGCTGGCGCCGGAGTTCACGTTCTTCGGCATCGTCAAGGTGAACTCCACGTTCGACCGACGGTACGGCAGCCGGACTCTCAACGAGACCGAGGAGTTCCGGTGCTTCGCGTCATTCCTGTGCAGCGCGCAGTACAACCCGCACGCGACACTCCAGGCGCAGGCGGCGTACCTCGGCGCGCAAGAAGGCACGGACTTCGGCTACATCGAGAACAACGCGTTCTGGAAGTGGCGCGAGCTCTCGGTGACGCTCATGGTCCCAGAACGATTCGTCCGCCGGACCCCGTTCTCGACGCTCAACATCCAGCTCGCCGAGCGCAACGTGGCAACGTGGACCAAGTACTCCGGGTTTGACCCGGAGATCAACTTCATCTCCACCGGGTCGAACTTCACGACGGCGGATTTCTTGACCCAGCCGCTCGTCCGGTATCTCACCATGCGCGTCAACGTCGGTCTATGAAAAAATATATCGCCTTGAGCCTCGGCCTTCTCGCGATTGCGGCGTGCAATCCGAACGCGGCCTTGAGGCCGAAAGAGAAAGGCGTCGTGACGACCATCGGCGCCTCCGCGCTGCCGGGTCTCTATATCGGCGCGCTGAACGACTTCACCATCGCGTGGTCCGGAGGAGGAGACGGAGGGAACGGCTCACACGAAGGGGGCGTCGGCTTGTCGGCGCTCTTCACCGATGAGCTCACGTCGGAGTTCCTGGACGAGTTCACCTTCCGTCGAGCCCTCGACACGGGCCAGGCCACGCCTCAGAACACGCAGCTCTTTGGGATCTTCAACGACCTGTCGGCGTCGCGTCACTCGGCGGAGGTCGCGGCGTCGAGCTTCGCCACCCTCGCGCCGCACGACGTTCGGCCGGGCGGAAATGCTGAGCATCGAGGGATACACCTACATCCTCTTCGCCGAGATGTGGTGCTCCGGCGTGCCGTTCGGCGAGCTCAATGAGACGACCGGCGCACCGATCTACGGGTTCCCGACGACGACCGGCGGCATGGATTCGATCGCGCTCGCGAAGTTCGACACGGCTAGCACCTTGGCCGCGGCGGACACGACCACGGAGATCCTGGGCGCGTACGCCACCAGCACCGCCGAGATCCTGGCGCTCTCTGAGGTGGGACGCGCTCGCGTGCTGCTCGATATGGGGCAGTTCGCGGCCGCGCAAGCCGCCGCCGACTCGGCCGTGTTGAACTTCCCCACGCTCAACTACCAGATGGAGAACTCGCTCAACTCGCCGCGCCAGTACAATGGCGTGTGGCAGTACACCTTTGCCGATGACGCGTGGGGCGTCGTCGATCGGAAAGGCGGCAATGGGCTCGATTACGAGTCCGCCAACGACCCTCGCGTCCTGTGGGTCGACGGTCACCAGAACGGCTCGCTCGGTGCAACGCCGACTGGGTTCGATACCATCTACTTCCAGCTCAAGTATCCCACGAAGGAGACCTCCGCCACGTTGGCCAGCGCCACCGAAGCGACGCTCATCAGCGCCGAGGCCGATTTGCATGCCGGCAACATCGGGTCGTGGGCCAACAAGCTGAATATGCTCCGCGCGAACTCGGGACTGGCGCTGCCGCCACTCACCGCGGACTCAACGTCGCTCGCGTCGCAAGACATGCGCGTCGAGGTGCACTTCCGCGAGCGCGCGTTCTGGCTCTGGCTGACCGGGACTCGGCTCGGCGACCTACGCCGGATGATACCTGAGTACGGGCACAACGACTTTCCGGCGAACCCGACACGGGATCTCCGGTTCTCGATACCGGTGCAGGAGACGAACAACCCGCATTTCACGGCGTGTCTGGACGTAGGGCACGAGCACTAGCAGTGAGCCTACCGCGACCGGCGACCGTGCAACGGGAGCCGGTCGCGGTAGGTGCGCGACAGTTTCAGGCGAGTCCCGTCGCGCAGGATCACGACGTAGTTGCCAGCGAACCACGGCTGCAACTCTTGGATGCGATCCACGTTGACGATGATCGTCCGATGGATGCGCACGAACACGGCCGGGTCGAGGGACGCTTCCAAGCCGTGCATCGTCTCGCGAAGCAACGACGCATTCTTCCCAACGTGTAGCCTGACGTAGTTGCCGGCCGCCTCGAACCAGTCGACCTCGGCCACGCGGACAAAGACAACGCGCCCGTCGCGCCGAACAGTCAGACGGGAGATGTACTTTCCGGGTCGTGGCTCGGTCGCGACGATGGACTGCTCCGGCGTCATCCCGAACTGATTCTCAACCAGCGCCTTCAGGCGCCGTCCGAGCTCGGCCGAAGAGACCTGGTCGATGTGCGCCCGCGCGCGACGAAACGCGGTCTGGAAGCGCTCGGTGTCGAACGGCTTGAGGAGATAGTCCGTGGCGTGCACCTCGAATGCCCGCACCGCGTGCGCGTCGTGCGCGGTCACGAAGATGACCGGTGGCATAGACTCAGCGCCCACCTCGGCCACGACACCGAAGCCATCGATGTCCGGCAGCTGGACATCGAGGAGCACCAGATCGGGTGTCGCCGTGCGGATCGCGTCAATCGCGGAGCGTCCAGTCGGACACTCGGCCACGACTTCGACGTCGGGCTCCGCACTCAGTAATCGCATCAATCGCCTGCGGGCGATCGCCTCGTCATCGACAATTGCTACGCGTATGGTCATATCCCCCCCAGGGGGCTATCGATCACAAACACCACCTCGTGCGCATCCACCACCCGCACCGACACCCGCTCGGTGGACAGCGCCTGCCGCGCCATCTCCGCCGCGTCATCCATCGGCTGATCTGACCGCACCGCAATGCGCGTCCCACGCGGCACCTGCGTGACGTCGATCTTGACCGTCGCCGGACCGGCGTCCTCGAGCAGGGCGCGCAGGAGCCGATTGGGGATCCGTCGCTCGCCATAGCGCTGGGCCCCAACTACTTGGACGCGGATGCACCCCCTGCCGGTTTCAATCGTGCGTTTGAGATCCACATACGCGGTGAGCAAACTGAGCTCGCGCTCGAGCGGCAACCATGGTTCCGCCGCTGTATCGAGAGTCAACCGGAGGAGGTCCGCCAAACGCGTCGTCAGTCGCTCGGCCTGGGACGGATCGTCGTCGATGAGCGCCGAGATGATGTCGAGCGACTCGCAGACAAAGTCGGGGCGCAGGTTGACGCACAGCGACCGCCACCGCGCACGCATAATCGCGCCCTCGAGGCGCAGGCTCTCGAGCTCCCGTTCGCGGCGCCAGGCGTAGTAATCGCGGCCGTTCGACCAGGCGACGAGCGCGGCATACACGAACAAGTTCCAGATCAGCGACTGCGGTTGCTGGGCGAACCGGAAGTCCCGCGGCTCGACGTCGAGCGCGATGATCGCGCCGGTCTGAATGGCCGAGAAGACGACGGCGCCAATGACGTGAAAGAGCACGGGCCGCCATCCATCGCCGACGCCGACTCGGACCCGCCGGGCGAGCGCGATCACCGCCGGCGTGAGTGAGGCCCATACGAGCACCAGCGCGATGTTGAGCGGGCCGAACTCGAGCATCATGGCGACGGGATGCCCGTTCTTCCACGGCAACTCGCCCAAGTACGGTTGCAGGAACCAGAACGTGCCGAAGAGCGCCCAGCCGGCCGCGAGGAACGCCCACTCTTTCCCGGTGAGCGGCGGCGAGGGTGAGCGTCGGACGTAGCTCGTCGCGTTCCCGTGGGGAACCGGCATCTCCGCGGTGACATTGTCCGGCGGAAGCGGCGTATCGACAATGTGGTGGCCGTTGGAATGGCCGTTGCCGTTGCCATTCGCTGATACCGCGGGCACGACGGGGGCGAGTCGATACGGGATGCGGATATCGACGCACGTACCGCCCCCCGGATTATCCCCGAGCGAAAACCAGTGCTCGGGCCCATAGAGGAAGCGCAACCGCTCCCGCACATTGCGCAACCCGATCCCTTGGCGTCGCGTGTGCGCGGCGGGCCCTTTGGCCAATCCCACGCCATCATCGCGAACGCGAATGGAAAGCCACGGGCCGTCGACGCGCGCGCTGATGCCAACCGTGCCGGGTCCGCCGCGCGGGGTGAGCCCGTGCCGAATCGCGTTCTCGACCAGCGGCTGCAGCACGAACGGCGGCATGAGCGCCCGCCGCGCCTCGGCGTCGACGTCGGTGTCGACGGTCAGCCACTCGCTAAACCGCGCACGCTGGATCGCGACGTACGGCCCCAGCGTGTCGAGCTCTTCACCGAGCGGCACCTCGTCACGTCCGGCTTTCGCGACGGCGGAGCGGAGCAGCGACTGCAGGTCGCCGATGATGCGTCGCGCCGCGGCCGGCGCTTCGTACGCCAGCTCCGAAATGACGTGCAGGCAGTTGAACAGGAAATGCGGCTGGAGTTGGCGCTCGAGATATCGGAGCTGCGCGCCCGAGAGCTCCGCCTCGAGCGCCGCTGCGCGGAGGGTGCGGTCCTGATACTCGCGCAGCTGATCCGCGGCTCTCGTGATGCCGATGATCACGAAGTAGAGGACGGTATCGAGATCGGCGCTCATCACGATGGTCGAGAACACGCTCGTCGCGGCGGCCGCCCCGTACATGTGGAGGATCAGGCTCTCCAGCACCGTGCGCAGCGCCGCGAACACCATCATGATCGAGCAGGCGGCAAGGAGATGGAGCGCCACGGTCCGCACCGTCGCAAACCGGCCCGTGAGCCGGCGGCGGGCGAGCCACACGACGACCGGGGTCAACGCGGCCCACGACCATGCGATGACGAGGTCGAGCAGCAGCTGCCGCTCCCAGCTCGGTTTCCGGGGCCGGGCTGAGATCAGCTGAGCGACGAACTCGAGCAGCGCGATGATCGTCCACGCGGCGATGAGCCAGGCGGCACGCCGTGAGACGGCGGCCCGGCGCTCCGATTCCATCCCGCCACGATACTGTACTGTGTGACCATTCGCCACGCGGGCGCGGTGACGAATTATTGATCACCGCGCAGGCGCTTTTCGGCCCTGCTACGCCGCTAGTTCGTCCCTACTTGGGCCCAGGAGTTCCGACGATCACAATGCGGCCGGTTGGCTGCGGTGCGCCGCCGGTTGGCTCCTCGCTTACCGCCACGCCTTTGAGTGCGTTGGGCGGGAGCGCGTATGTCGCGTGGACTTCGACGCTCGAATCGGACGCTGGGGTGAATGTGCCGGCGCTGATCTTCTGCGTTGGGGTGATCAGCCAGATCTGATACGCCTTGCCCGCCGGCAGCGGGGCCACGTGATGGGCGTAGAACGCCCAGTTGTTGTTCGTCTTGTCCCAGAACATGAGCGCCGTGGCTTCGGCCGCGCCCGTCGTATTCAGCCCGACCACTTCCGTCGAGGGACCCGTGAGGTCCTTAATCTCGCGCTGATCCTGCGCGATCTTGGCTTGGGCGGTGTCGAGTGCGGCCGTCGCGGCAGCCGCTTTCTGATTGGCCTGGGCCAAAGCCGCCGTCGTCGATCGCCCTTGGTTCAGCAGCAGGACGACAATCACGATCGCCGCCGCGAGCGCCAGCCACGTCCCCATGCTTGAACGCCGAGGGCTCTTCGGTGCTACGCTGATGTCGATTGGCGCGCGATCAGCCTGAGCCCGTGCCAGTAGCCGCATCCGAATGCGCTTGAGCCGTTGCTCGACGTCGGGCGACGCCGGAGCGCGAACCGGAGGCGTCGAGTTGCCGAGCTCCGCCATCGCCTGGCGCAAGCCCTCGAGCTCGGGCCCACACTGCGGGCACGTCGCCGCATGGGCAAGCACCGCCGCTTGCTCGTCCGCGGACAGCGCGTCGAGCGCGGCGGCGGCGAGCGATTCGCTCGCTTCGTCGTGGCTCATCTCGCGCCGCCGCTCCGCGGCTCGTCGATGCGGCGCTTCGCACCGCTCGACTGGTCGGTTGACCTGCGCTCGGCTTCGCCGATCGCTGCCTCATCGTGCAACATAGACAGTCGTTCCCGTAGTTTCTGCCCGGCGAGACGCGTACGCGTCTTCACCGTGCCAAGCGGCTGACCGGTCCGCTCGGCGATCTCGGTCTGACTGAGCCCTCCGAAGTACGCCAACTCCAGCACTTCTCTCTGCTCAGGCGGCAACTCCTTGAGCGCCGCCGCCACGCGCTCGCGACGTTCCGCCTCCTCGGCGCCAGTCGCGGGATTCGGAGCCGCGCCATCCGACAGGTCGTCGACCACCGAAATCGGCGTCAGCGGCTCCTCCCGAAGCCGCCGCCGCGAGCGCAGCCGGTCGAGGGCGCGGCTCCGCGCGATCGTGACGATCCACGTCGAGACCGCGCCGCGCGAAGACTGATACCGCGAGGCCTGCCGCCACGCTTGATAGAACGTGTCCTCCACGACATCGTCGGCATCGTCTGGGTCGCGCACCAGTCGCACCACCAGTGCATGGATTGGGCGAGACCACCGCTCGTAGAACTGCGACAGCGCTTGGGTCTCGCCCGCGCTCATACGCCGAACGAGCTCGCGATCTTCGTCCACGTTGTCCGAAGGATACGCGGACGCGGGCGACAGCGGATTCATCTGCTCGTAAGTATAGTACTTTTCCCCCCATGACGACCCCCGCGAGCTGCCCTTCGTGCAGTGCCCCGTCGACCGGCGGCCGCTTCTGTTCTTCATGCGGCGCGCCATTCGAGGGCGCGTTGTGCGGCGCCTGTCGCTCCTCACTCTCGGCCGGCGCAAAGTTCTGTCATCGCTGCGGCGCCGCCGTCGGCTCCCGCCCTACCTCGGACCCGCGCATCTCTGCCACTCTGCCATGGGCGATCGCGTGTATTGCCGTTGTTGCATTAGTGGCACTCGTCGCCGGTCGAGGCATTGGCGCGCGCCGCTTCGCGACCGCGCAAGCAGCACCCGTTGCGGCACCGACCGACGACTCGACGCAAGAAGCACCCGTGAGAGCGCCGGATATCTCGACCATGTCTCCGGCGGAGCGAGCCGACCGGCTGTACGATCGCGTGATGCGGTTGCATAGTGAGGGGAAGGACGACAGCGTGAAGTTCTTCTCCCCGATGGTGCTGCAGGCCTATCAGATGCTCGGCCCACTCGACGCCGATCAGCACTATGACCTGGGCCGTATCGGCGAAGTGCTCGGCATGGCGGATCTCGCCCGCGCCGAGGCCGATACGATTCTTAAAGTCCAGCCAACGCACTTACTCGGCTTGACCTTGGCGGCGCGAGCCGCGATGCTCGACAAGCAACCGGCGAAGGCACACGATTTCTACAAGCGGCTCCTCGCCGCCGAACCCGCGGAGCGCCGCAAGGCGCTACCTGAATACGACCGTCACCGAGATGACATTGATGCCGCGGTCGCCACTGCACGCGGCGAGCTCAAAGCATGACCACTATTCGCATCGCCCACAGCCCCGACTCCGACGACGCGTTCATGTTCTACGCGCTGGCCGAGGGGAAAATCGACACCGATGGGATCGTCTACATCCACGAGCTCGCGGACATCGAGACGCTGAACCAGCGCGCGCTGCGCGGCGAGCTCGAAGTGACCGCGGCTTCGATCCACGCGTACGCGTACCTCGCCGATCGCTACGTCCTACTGCCGCACGGCGCATCGATGGGCGATCGATACGGGCCCCGGTTGGTCGCCACGAGTCAGATGTCCCGCGCCAATGTCCGCGGCAAACGCATCGCCGTCCCTGGGCCGCTGACCACGGCGTACCTGACACTCAAACTCTACGAACCGGATTTCGTCGCGCTGCAGACCCCGTTCGACAAGATCGAAGAGGCGGTGCTCAACGGGGACGCAGACATGGGACTCCTGATCCACGAAGGCCAGCTGACGTACGCCGAGGCCGGCTTGTCGCTGGTCGAAGACATGGGCGAATGGTGGTACCAGGAGACCGGCCTGCCGCTCCCATTGGGCGGAAATGTTGTAAGAAAGGACCTAGGAGCCGACTTAATAGCGACAATATCGCGCCACTTATACGCGAGTATCTCGTATGGATTGAGCCATCAGACACAAAGCGCTCGATCATGCGATGCGATACGCGCGGGGACTCGAGAGGGAGCAGGCCGACACGTTCGTCGGCATGTACGTGAACGACCTCACGCTCGACTACGGAGAAAAGGGACGTGAAGCCGTACGTCGGCTTCTGACGAGAGGGGTGGAGGCCGGCATCATCCCGCATCCAGTCACAGTCGAGTTCGTCGCCGATGCTGTCGATAATAGGGGTCGTGGCCAGTAAACAGTTCGTTGGCTAGCGTTACACAATGTCCCTCTCGCGGTCTAGAGCGTAGTGACGTCCTCGGCGCCTCATCCGTACTTCGCTACGCGATCCACGCCACCCGACGGAGACGCTCATCCGTCCGGTCGTTTTGCCGCGCTCGCTGATCAGGTCGCGGAAAGCGAGACCCTGACACAGATCGCCCGCCAGATCGCGGGCGCGGGCAGTGACCGTGGCGCCACGTTCGATCTGTTGGCCGCCGGCGCGGTCTCGCTCGTTGGCAGCGATGGAGCCATCGTCGCGCTCTTATCACATGACGGACATATTCGCGTCGAAGCCGCGGCCGGCACGCTGACGCCGATGCTCGGCTTCACGGCGCCGCTCGCTGGCTCACTCGCGGCCGAGTCGCTCGCCTGTTTCCACCCGCTGGTTCTGAACGACGCCGCTGGGGATTCGCGCGTCGAAGCGCACTTTCTGTCGCCCTTCAGCCCGCGCCAGGTCGTCGTCGCACCAATGCTCGTGGCGGAAGAGCCCCGCGGGTTCTTGCTCGCGCTCAACTGCGGCAAGGGGTACTTCTCGCCGGCCGACGGCGCGCTGTTGCAACGGCTGGCCGATCACGGGGCGATCGCGGTGAGGCACGCCGAGCTTCTGTCCCAGACTGAAGCAATAGCGAAAGAAGCACGAACGCTCGCCGACATCGTCCAGCAGATCAATCAGTCGCTCGAGCTCGAGCGCGTGGTGTCGCTGCTCGCCCGCCATGCCGCCGGTCTCCTCGGCGCGCGCGGCGCGCGGGTCGGCGTCCTGGACGGCGACGGCACGCGCCTCATCACGTCGGCGACATTCGGGGACGCGATCGATCGCATCGGCTCGGTCGTCGATACCTCGACCGTGTTCGCCGGCGAGGCGGTGCGGCTGCGCCGGGCCGTGCTGACGACCGATCTCCGCCCATACGCGGACATGTGGGTGCGCACGAAGCGGGGCGTCTCGCTCGGCGAGGGTCGACCGAATGGCGCCGCGGCGCCACTCCTCGTCGGCGGTCGCATTATCGGAACGGTGACCGTGTTCGGTCGCGAGAACGGCGAGTTCTCCGATAAGGATGGCGCGGTCCTCCACGCCCTCGCGAATCACGCGGCGATTGCGATCGAGAACGCCCGACTGTATCGGGCGGCGGCGTACACCGCGCGCCATGCGAGCATTCTCGCGGCGGCGGGACGGGCGCTCGCCAATAGCGCGACCGCGGACGACGTGTACCGGGGCATTGGCGAGATCGCCTTCGAGTCACTTGGCGCGAACGGCTTCACGGTCACGCTCGCCGATGTGGGGACGCGGCACGTCGAGCGCGCGCACGCCGAAGGACCCGGGTCCGGCGGCATGGCCCTGCCGCCCGACGTGTACTGGCTCACGCCGAACGGGCGCGCCGTCGAGTCGGGCAGGCCGTACTACGCCTCCGATATCGACGAGATTCCGCTCGACTGGGCGCCGCCAGGTTACGACCTCTCGAAGTACGAGATGCGCTCGGTGGCTATCCTGCCGCTCGTGGCCGAGGGCAGGCCACGGGGGATACTCTCGGTCCGGTTTCCAACGCTGCACAAGTTCGAGGATCACGAGCGGCGCCTCCTCGAGGATTTCGCGACCCAGGTCGCCGTAGCCGTCCGGAATGCGGAGCTGGCGGCGGCGAGCGAGAGCGCGCGGGAGCGCGAGCGGATGCTGGCGACCGCGCTCGCCACGATGGAAAACCCCGTGTTCGTTCTGGCCGCGGACGAGCACATCCGCTACGCGAACGTTGCTGCCTCGCGCGAGTACGGCTACCCGGTCGACGCGTTCATCGGCATGCCGTTCAGCCGCCTGCAAGCCGACGGCGAGTTACATCGCCGGGCCGATGACTCGGAATTTCCCGCGACCGTGGTGTCGAGTCCGTTCCGCGATGGGCAAGTGGTGAGCGTACGAAACACGACCGAGGAACGGCGGATCGCCGAGACGCTGCTCCAGACCGAGAAGCTCGCGGCGATTGGCGAGCTCGTGGCGGGCGTCGCGCACGAGCTCAACAACCCCCTCACGGGCATCTCGACATTCGCCCAGTTGCTGCTCGAGGAGCGACTTGGCGAGGAACAGCTCGACGCCGTGCGCAACATCAAGCGCGAATCGGATCGGGCGGTATCGGTGATTCGGGATCTGCTCGTGTTTTCGCGCAAGAGCGACCCCCGTTACGGACAGGTCGATCTGCGGTCGCTGATCGAGCAGACGCTCCGGTTGCGGAGCTACACCCTCCAGTCGGCTGGGATCACGGTCGAGCGCGATGTCGATCCCAACCTGCCCACCGTGATGGGCGACGACCGGAAACTGCAGCAAGTGATCATGAACGTCATGGTGAATGCCGAGTACGCCATGCACCGCACGGACATTCGGCGTCTGGTGGTGCGAGCGAGAGGCGACGCCACGCACGTGGTGGTCGAGATCGCCGACACCGGCATCGGGATGACCCCTGACATCGTCAAGCACGTCTTCGAGCCCTTCTACACGACGAAGCCGGTTGGCGTCGGGACCGGGCTCGGTCTGTCCGTCAGTTACGGTATTGTGAAAGCACACGGTGGCTCGATCGAGGTCAGCTCGACCGCGGGACTCGGTACCACGTTCCGGATCGCCCTGCCGCTCACCCCCGCCTCCCCGCCCCCAGAATGACCGAGCCCACCTACACGGTCCCGCGTCTGCTCCTGGTCGACGACGAAGCGACTATAGTCACGGCCCTGGCCAAGTTTCTTCGGTCCCGTGGCTTCGACGTCCTCACCGCCTCCTCCGGCGAGGAGGCCGTCGCGAAGCTATCCGCATCCGGACCGTTCAAGCTGATGCTATGCGATGTGCGGATGCCCGGTATGACCGGTGTCGAAGTCGTGTCCAAGGCGCTGTCGATCGATCCCGACCTGGCCGTCGTCATGTTGACCGGCGTGAACGACGCGCCCACGGCAACCGAAGCGCTTGCCAGAGGTGCGTTTGACTACCTGTTGAAACCGGTCGAGTTGGCTGACCTCCACCAGGCGATCGAACGCTCGCTCCATCGCCGGGATCTGTTGATCGACCGGCGCAACATTGACCGGGTGATCCGCGAGGAGGTGGACGCCCGGACGAAGGACCTGCAGGAGATGAGCATCGGAACGGTTACCGCGCTGATCAACGCCATGGAGGCGAAGGACATATATCTCCGTGGGCACTCCGAGCGCATCGCCGAGCTCGCCGCGTCGATCGCCGAGGTACTCGGGCTGGATCCTGACACGGTGGAAAACGTCCGCGTCGCGGGTCGGCTTCACGATGTCGGCCAGATCGGCGTTCGCGAGTCGGTTCTGAACAAGCCGGGGCCGCTCACCCCGGAGGAGTACGAGCACGTCAAGGAGCACGTGTGGATCTCGATTGACATCTTGAAGTCGCTGACGATCGTGCGGGGTGCGCTCGACTACATCCAGGACCACCACGAGCGGTGGGATGGCCAGGGATACCCGAAGGGGAAGGCGGGGGAGGATATCTCGATCGGCGGCCGCATTCTCGCGGCGGCGGATGCGTTCGACGCGCTCACCTCGCACCGCGCCTATCGCGAACCGCGGTCACCGAAGGAAACGCTCACGTATCTCGAATCGCATGTTGGCGGTCTCCTCGACCCGCGCATCTACGAGGCGTTGACGAGCGTTGTGCGGGGGAGAAAAACGCTCGCGTTCTCGTTCATCGACGACACCCATTGACTTCGATGCCCTCGGCGTTGTATTTCCGGGCGACCTGAAATTCATACTTTGAGGAGGCGGTCATGCCGCGCGGCGATGAACTGAACGAAGAGCTCCGCTTCTCCGACCGTGACGACGAAGGCGACGACGTTGGATACGGCGGCGGGGGCGCAGGCGGAGGCGGGGCTGCCTACGACGACGACGAGGAGGAAGAGGACGGCGGGTGGGCGATCACGAAAGACCACAGCGAGGAGCTGTGGGATTCCGCCGAGGATGGTGACGATGACGACGAGGAGGAGGGGGAAATAGTCGTCGCCGAGGTTGAGGGCGAGGAAGAGGACGGCGACCTGTTCGCCGAGCCGAAGCCGAAAGCTGCTCGCTCGCCTGCCAAACAGCCGGCTAAGGCTGCGGGCAAGAAAGCAGCGGCCAAGAAAGCGGCGCCGGCGAAGAAGGCTGGCGTGAAGAAAGCATCCGCGAAGAAGGCGCCGGCGAAGAAAGGCAAGAAAGTCGCGAAGAAAGCTGCTTCTTCTAAGAAGGCCGCCAAGAAGGGCAAGAAGGCCGTGGCCAAGAAAGGCGGCGGGAAGAAGGCCAAGAAGGGCGGGAAAAAGGGTAAGCGCCGCTAGTCCGGTCGCTTTCCAGCCAAAGGGGGCGTTCCCACTCGGACCGCCCCCTTGTTGCATCGCGGCCGAGCTCGGCGGCGGGATGGATCCATGCGCTAGCGACCAAGCGTAGTTCTCGCTGCCTGCAGCAGTGGCCGTTATTGTAGATCCTATGAACGAATCGCCCGTGACCTTGCTCCGTGCGCACGCCAACCACGCGCCGTGGAACGCGCGCGGCCTCGCGTCGCACGCCACAGCGCTCGTCGACGCCGCGGGAGTCCGCCCGACGAACGCGTCGGCTCGAGCGGCGCCGAGCGCACGCGCGATCCGGTTCTACGTGGCGAGCGGCCTGTTGGACCGCCCGGAGGGCACCGGGACAGCGGCGACGTACCATTACCGTCACCTGCTGCAGCTGCTCTCGATCAAGATCCGCCAGAGAGAAGGCCAAACGCTCGATCACATCAAGCGCGAGCTGACGGGAGTCACGGGCGATGCCCTCGAGCGCCGGGTTGCCCAGTCCCTGGCGCCGGCGCTCAATGCGGGAAGCATGAGCGTGAGCCTCCCGCGTGAGGTGTCGTCCGTGCTGTCCTGGCGACGGCTGCCGGTAGCCGACGGCGTCGAGCTGCACGTCCGCGAAGACTCCCCGGCAGCGCGCGACGACGCCCTCGTCGCGATCCGCGAGGCGGTCCGCGCCGCGCTCGGTCGCCCGGAAATCCGATAGCCACCATGCGCTTCGCCGACAGCCTCATCGTCATCACGGGTGTCGGCCGTGAGGAACAGGTCGGCGACGCCGTCGCTCACGCCTTCGCGGCCGAGGGAGCATCCCTGGCGCTGCTCGACCTGAACGCCGACGCGCTCAATGCACGCGCCGCCGCGCTCCGAGCGGCGAGCGCACGCGTCTCGGCGTATCCCTGCGACATGACCGACGTCGGCCAGGTGACTGCCGTTGCCGGGCGTATCAGCGTCGAGTTCGGCCGGGTCGACGCGTTCGTCCACGTCGCCGGCGGATTCGCGCTCAGTGGACCGATCGGCGACAGCGACCCGGCCGTATTCGCGAAGCAGATCGCGATCAACCTGACCACGGCCTACGTCGCGTCCCGCGCATTCGTCCCTTTGCTCAAGGACACCGTCGGCAGCGCCGTGTACTTCGCCTCGGCGACGGTTCTCCCCGGGAGCCCGACGTCAGGTCTCGCCGGCTACTCCGCCGCAAAGTCGGGTGTCGTGGGCCTCATGCGCGCAGTCGCGGATGAGGGAAGAGCACGGGGCGTCCGCGCCAACGCCGTCGCCCCGATAGCGATTCGCACCGGCGACAACCTGCGGGCGATGGGCGACAAAGCGAAGTACGTCGAGCGACAGGCCGTCGCCGACGTTCGTGTTATACCTCTCGTCGCCAGCCGCGCGGGCGATCACCGGCCAGGTGATCGCTCTCGCGTGACATGCGCAAGAGCGCAACGCGCCCGGTTGTCCTCGATCGATCGATCGAAGCCCTCCCGCTGTTCCGACTCAGCGACTCGTCGGACAGCGACGCCGCGCTAACGTACGAGCCCTCGACCGGCGGTAGGTGGCGGGTGCTGCCGGCGCCCGGCGACCGGCTGCCCGGAACGTTCGACCAGGACGTTTACGTCGAGATCCTGCACCGTTACGCCACCGCGGGCGGCGACGGCGTCGTCCACTTCACGTTGCACGCGTTTCTTCGATCAATGGGACGGCGTGTGGACGGCCGGACCTACGAGCAACTCCGGGGGGCGTTGAGTCGACTCGAACGGACCGTTCTCGAGTCGACCCAAGCCTATTTCGCCGCGCCGGCCGGCCGGAATATCGACGCCCGTTTTACCATTCTGACATTCTGTGGCGATCGACCGTCGACGCTCGGCGGACAGGGAGCAGCTCCCGCTCTTCGAGGCGATAGCGGCGGCTGAGCCCGGCGACGCCCGTGTGACTTTGTCTCCCGTGTTGAGAGCCAATCTCCGTGCGGGCCACACGATTACGCTCTCGGGCGCTGCCTATGCGGCTCTGGCCTCACCCACGGCCCGGCGACTCTATAGGCTGCTGGAGGTGGCCCGAGCCGACGGCCGGGTCGCATGGCGAGTTGCGCTCGACGCCCTGGCTGGACAGCTTCCGCTGAGTCAGCGGTACCCGTCGCATCTTCACCGGGTTCTGCAGCCGGCGCACGACTTGCTGGTCGGGGCGGGAATCGTTCGTGATGCCGTGATTCGGCAACATCAGCGGGATTGGTTCGTCGATTACGTGCTGGCGTCGCGTACCTAGCACGCTTGCACCTCTGACTACCCGAGACGGAGCAACCCACCAATGGCCACGAAGCTAGACAAGACGATCAAGCGGGAGCTGGACATGGAAGGCCACGCCTATACGGTCGCGATCTCACCGGACGGCGTGAAGTTGACCCAAAAAGGCTTCCGAAAGGGGCGTGTGATGTCCTGGAAGTATTTTTGGGAACATGGTACTGATGAGGCAAGCAACGGCGAGCACGCCGGCTCCGGAACTCCTCAGTCGCCAGCGAGTAAGTAACATATTCGTGAGCAATAACTTGGCTGTTTAGCTGGCATTTCTTTTTCCTTTCGTCACCGAGCCCGTATGTCCCGCCGTACTCTCCGTTCCGCGACCGTGGTCGCCTTAGGGTTAGTCGTCCTGGTCGCCGGGGGCTTCATCGTTCAGGCGCGAGCGGTGCACGATGGTGCACGCCTGTTCGACCAGGTCCTGACCCTCGTATCCGACCGCTTCGTGGACACGCTCGACCAGGGCGCCTTGTACGAGAAGGCGGCCGAAGGGTTGGTCCATGAGCTGAACGATCCGTACACCGAGCTCCTGCAGCCGAAGAAGCTGACCGAGTTCTCGCGACGGACGGGCGGCCGCTACGGCGGCGTCGGCATGGAGATCGGCGAAACGCCGCAGGGCCAGATCATCATCAATCGGGTCTTCCCCCATACGCCGGCCGAAGAGGCGGGCGTCCAAGAGGGGGACCATATCATTGGCGTCGACACCATCAGCACGATCGGCTGGAAGATCCAGCAGGTGTCCGACTACCTCGTCGGAACCCCGGGGACCAAGGTCTCGGTCAAGTTCTCGCGCCCTGGAGTCCCCGAGCCGCTGGTCGACCACTTCGCGCGGGCGATCATCCATATCCCGGCGGTCCCGTACGCGATCATGCTCGATGGCAACATCGCGTACATCCCGCTGCAGCAGTTCAATGAGGACGCGAGCGACGACCTGGAAGCCGCGCTCAAGAGCCTGGTCGTCAAACAAGGCGCCAAAGGCGTTGTCCTCGACCTGCGTGATGATCCAGGCGGGATCCTCGACCAGGCGCTCATGGTCAGCAATCTCTTCCTGAAAGAAGGCCAGGAGATCCTGAGCGTCCGCGGCCGCAACACGGAGCCGCAGGTCTATCTTGCAAAGGCGAAGCCGATCGCACCGTCAGTGCCCCTCGTGGTTCTGACCAACGGCGGCAGCGCCTCGGCCTCCGAGATCGTGGCCGGCGCGCTCCAGGACCACGACCGCGCATTGGTCGTCGGCCAGACCTCGTTCGGCAAGGGGCTCGTGCAGACCCTCTTCCCGCTCGACGGTGGGTACGCGCTCAAGATGACGACGGCCAAGTGGTATACGCCGAGCGGGCGCTCGATCCAGAAGGAGCGGAAGCTGCTGGCCGATGGCGAGTTCGTCGAAGTCCATCCCGACTCGCTCGAGACCGACTCGGCCAAGAAGGCGCGCCCGGCGTTCAAGTCCGACGCGGGTCGCACGGTCTATGGCGGCGGCGCCATCACGCCCGACGTAATGGTCAAGCCGGATACGCTCACCACGGCCGAGCAGCAGTTCATCAAGACCGTCTCGCCCAAGGGGCAGATCGTCTATCAGACCCTGTCGGCCTACGCGCTCGATCTCAAGCCAAAGGCCGCGACCAAGGACTATAAGTTCCAGCCCGCGTGGCATGACTCGCTCTACAAGCGCCTGACCGACGCCGGCGTCACCGTCTCGCGTGCGTCGTATGACTCGGCTTCGCGCTATGTCGATCGGCTGCTCGATCTGCGCATCGCGCGCTATGCGTACGGGGATTCGACCGCCAAGCGGCGCGATCTCTCGGAGGACCCGCAGCTCAAGAAGGCTGTCGAGTTGCTTCAGAAGGGGCAGACGCAGAAGGATCTGTTCGCGGTCGCGCTCACTAGCGCGACGAAGTGACACGGTCACTGCTAACGGCGGTCGCCCTCGTGGCGGCCGCCGTTTTCACATCGCACCAGGACGAAGGGCGCCACCTCGCCAATATCCGTCGCCTGACGCACACCGGGGCGAACGCCGAGGCGTATTTCAGCTTGGACGGCAAGTGGCTGACGTTCCAGTCGACCCGCGATGGTCGTGCGTGTGATCAGCAGTACACCATGCGCACCGATGGCTCGTCGTTACACCGTATCTCGAACGGCACAGGCAAGACGACGTGCGGCGCTTTCTTCGACAAGGACCGAAAGATCTTCTTCGCCTCCACGCACGCGGCCGACACAGCCTGCCCGCCAAGACCCGACCCGTCTAAGGGTTATGTCTGGGGCCTCGACGCGTTTGATATCTATACGGCGAATCGGGATGGATCTGGCCTGAAGCGACTCACGAATTACGGGACGTACACGGCCGAGGGGACGCTCTCGCCAGACGGCAAGCGGATCGTGTTCACGAGCCTGAAGGATGGAGACCTAGAGCTCTACACGATGAACGTGGACGGCACCGACGTTCGCCGTCTCACGCACACACTCGGCTACGACGGCGGCGCGTGGTTCTCGCCCGACGGGTCGAAGATCGTGTATCGTGCGTATCACCCGACCGACTCGGCCGAAGTGGCCGACTACAAGGCGCTCTTGGCGCAGCACATCGTGCGGCCGATCAAGATGGAAATCTGGATCATGAACGCTGACGGCTCGGACCAGCACCAGATCACGCACTTGGGCGGCGCCAACTTCGCGCCGTACTTCACGATCGACGGCAAGCGGATCATCTTCGCGTCGAACTACCTGCATCCGCACGGACCGGAAGCGAAGAACTTCGACCTCTATCTCATCGACCTCGACGGGTCGCGCCTCGAGCAGGTGACGACCGACCCGGGGTTCGACGGTTTCCCCGAGTTCAGCCCCGACGGTCGCCAGATCGTGTGGGAAAGCAGCCGCGGCACCACCGGCCCCTCGGATCTCGACATATTTATAGCTGACTGGAAACCGTAGGAGAACACTATGTTCGCCATTTCGCTGTTGGTGGCCTTCCTGGTAATTGCTGGCCTCTTCACGCTCACGAGCTCGATCAAGATCATCGGCCAGGCCGAGGTGATGGTGATCGAGCGGTTTGGCCGGTTCAATCGCGTCGGACGATCCGGCTTCAACCTCCTGATCCCGTTCATCGACCGCCCGCGGACGATCGATGTGCGGGTGTTCGACACCGATGTCAACGGCGTGAAGCGGATCACGGCCGGGTCGACCGCGCGCATCGATCTGCGCGAGCAGGTGCTCAACTTCCCGACCCAGCCGGTGATCACGAAGGACAACGTCACGATCGACATCGACGCCGTCATCTACTATCGCGTGGCCGACCCGCAGAAAGCGACCTACGCGATCCAGAACCTGCCGTTCGCCCTCGAGACGCTGACGCGGACCACGCTCCGGAACATCGTTGGCGAGATGGAGCTCGATCAGACGCTGGGCTCACGCGACACGATCAATCGGCGCATGAAGGACGTGATCGAGGAGGCGTCGATCGGCTGGGGCGTCGACGTGACGCGCGTCGAGCTGCAGTCGATCGATCCGCCGCGTGACATACAGCAGTCGATGGAGCTGCAAATGCGCGCCGAGCGCGAGCGGCGTGCCGCGGTGACGAACGCCGAGGCCGGGAAGCGCGCGGCGATCCTCGAGGCCGAGGGCGTCCGGGAGTCGGCGGTGCTACGCGCGCAGGGCGCGGCGGAGGCGCGGTTGGCGATGGCGGCCGCCGAGGCCGAGACGATCGCGAAAATTCGGGCCTCGCTGCCGCCGGGCGAAGCGGCGATCTATCTGCTCGGTCTCCGGTACTTCGAGGCGCTGCCGCAGCTGGCCGCGGGCAAAGGCTCGACGGTGTTTATGCCGGCCGATGCGGCTGGTCTCATGGGCGCGATCGGCAGCTTGCGCGAGCTGCTCAAGATCGGCGCCGCGACGTCGCCCGTACCGGACGGCACGACTCCGCCAACGGCCCGCACATCCACTGTGCCGCCGCCAGCGCTCAAGCCGTGATCTCGCAGGATCGCGCCACCCGCATCGCTCGCGCGCACGCGTGCGAGCAATGCGGGGAGTACAACTACAAGCGCCTCGTCGTCAAACCCGCGACCGACACCGACCGAACCGAGCTCGGCGAGAGCTGGCACGCCTTCAAGACCTGCGGCGTGTGCGGGATGGAGCACGAAATGGGAATAGACGACGAGGGCGAGATCGTCTACGTGACGTAGGACGCGCAGCGGCCAACGGAAGTGGCCACTGGAACGTTCTCCACATTACCCCGGTATAAGGGGCGCTGGGTGTCCCCCGTACCCAGGGAAGCACCTGAATCACTGTGAACGCCTGCCTTAGGCGGTTACTTTTCTTCACAGTGAGTGCACTCTCGAGGAGGTAGGATGCGGAAGCCACGCCCGAACACATACAATCCAGCCCAGGCGCTGCATTTGATTGCCAGCGACCGGAACGGATCTCCACTGAGTTGTCCGTCTTGCTCCGGTCCAATCGAGCGCGATCCGGGCCGATTTCCGCCCCCTCCCAAGTCTCACGTCACGCTGAAGTGCACCCGCTGTGGCCGGTTCGCCCGCTATATCGCCGGGGCCGCCTGACCCACTCTTCCCCGTTTCGGCAGGATTTTTGCGCTCTCCGTTTAGCTTGGATGTATGGAGGCCCAGGTTAGAGCGTAACAGTCAGCCCCGGTAGGGGAAGAAGAGGAATGGTTTCATGGCACGTCTCAACGGCACTGTGAAGTGGTTCAACGACGCGAAGGGCTTCGGCTTTATCTCCCGTGAGGGAGGACCGGACGTCTTCGTCCACTTCAGCGCGATCCAAGGCAACGGGTTCAAATCCCTGTCCGAAGGCGACCGCGTGGAGTTCGAGATCGTACAGGGTCAAAAGGGTCCGCAAGCCGCAGACGTTATCAAGGCGTAACGGCGCCCGAGTCACTGGTGACGCCCCAGGGCCTTTAGGCCATGGGGCGTTGCCGTTAGGGGGCGCCGTGTTACGCATTGGCCCGGGTGGTCGTCCAATTCCAGATGCGGTCCATCCGTGTGCGTCACCTATTCGCGGGGTTAGCCGCCTGCAGCGCGGGCGCGGTGAGCGTTGGCGCGCAAGCGCCACGCGCTTTTCCGGCGCACATGCACCCGACGGCCGTGACGACCACGCACCTGGTCGCTGTCCGCGGCGAGATCGACGGCGAGACGATTGTGAGCACGGCGAAGCACTATATCGGCGTGCCCTACGTCTTAGGCGGAACCACGCCGCGCGCATTCGACTGTTCCGGCTTCGTGCGCTACGTCTTCGCGCAGCACGGCATCCTGCTCCCGCGCACCGCCCACGAGCAGGCCGCACTCGGCGAAGCCCCGAACCCGGGTGACACCCTGCAAGCCGGCGATCTCCTGTTCTTCTACGGCGGCGAGGGCGCCCAGCACATCGCGATGTACGTGGGCGGCGACACGATCATTCACGCGTCGAGCGTCCACCATCACGTGCGGCTCGATGTGCTGACCCACTACGGGGTCCGCCGCAGCTGGTTCAACCAGCGCCTGATCGCCGTGCGCCGGCTGCTGCCGATGGAGGGCCTGTCGTACATCCGGACCTCGGCCCCGCCGTCGTACTCGCTCACCACCGCGAGCAGACCCGCACTATGACGCTCGATCCCGAGCCGCTCTATACCCGCCAACTCCCTGGTGGCGGTTACGTCGTCATCGAGGCGACGCGGCACGACGCCGAGGTCAGCCTGCGCCTATACGTCGAGCGCCGGGTCGACCCGAAGCGCCGCACCGGCCACCAGCCACCGGTCGTGGCCGAGATCACGGGCGTCGATCGCGAGCGCGGGGTCCGCCAACTGGTGCGGATCGCCGAGAACAACGTCGAAGTCGCCCGCGCCCTGCAGCGCTGGCAAATTAGTCGCTAGTTGTAACTTATTAAATCGAACCGCAGCCCACGCCGGACGCGACGCCGGCGCTTCGGCGCATAGCGAAAGAGCTGCGCGGGTCGTCCGCGTCCTTCGCTCCGCCACTCGTCCGTCGGCTCGACCAATGTCGCCGCCTGCAGCGCGCGCCGAAAGCTCGCCTTGTGCAGCCGCCGCCCAAGCATGATCTCGTAGACGCGCTGCAAGTCGCTCAGCGTGAACCGTTGCGGCAAAAGCCGAAACGCGACCGGCGTCGAATCGATCTTCTGTCGCGCGGAATCTGTGGATGCCTCGATAATGGCTCGTTGCCGTGGCGATAGTGGTGGCAATTCCACTACTGGGAACCACGCACTCTCGTCATTCGATCGCGTGAGCGTCCCCACTGGTACCGCGCCAACGAACGCGATCGACAACTCGGCATCGCTCGGATGCCGCCGGCTATCCGCGAACGCGCCCACTTGATCCATCCAAGCGACCTGAGCCGTGACGACACTCCTGGCGACCCGTGCCGCCGCGTCCTCGAGCGTCGCGTCCCCGGCTTTGGCGACGCTCCACGGCAGCGACCACCGCTCGGCCGACCCCTGTGGTGATCGAACCAGCAGGACAGCCAGGTGTCGATCAAGCGGGGTCAGCAATACGACATCGACGGAGTAGCTCGGGCTACGCATATGCCCACTATTAGTTCTCCGTCGCGACTTAAATCAAGGGGTTGACCCGGCTCCGTACGGCGCGTAAGGAGGGATCGAAATCGGCAGTCTCCCGGTCGCGGGCGCGAGCCCCAGGATCACTCGCGCGGCGGCTTGCTGCGACACGGGGAATCCGCCCCAGCCGACGACATAATTCTGGGCCCACGGGATCTGCTGCAGGAAGTACGGGTTGCCGAGGGCGACGATGATCGGGCGCCGGAGCTTCTGCAGAAAAGAGATAACCGATCCCGGCGCGTTGAGGCTCGCCGCATCCCAGCTCTGGGCGACATACGACGACACGATGACCACGTCGGCCGAGTCGGCCGTCGCCATCAGCGCATACGTGTCGCCCGGCTGGTCGGCGTCGACATACTCGGCCCGCAATCCGGGAAAATTCTGTCGCAGGACCGCGTTGAACGTGATGCCCGCGCCAAGGTCCGCCCGGCGCGCCACGGTGATGCTCAGGACCCGGGCATTCTTATTCAGTCTGCCAATCGGCAACTGGTGCAGCGAGTCCCGGACGATGGTTATCGACCGCTCGGCCACAGTTTTGGCCAGCGCCTGGTCGGCCGAGTCCCCAACGATATCGCTGATGCTATCGAGATCGACCAGCCGGTGCCGGTCCAAGTGCAGCGCGTGTTTCATGTTCAGCAGTCGCCGCACCGACTCGTCGAGCCGTGCCTCGGTATACCGCCCCTCGTGCACCCCATCGACAATCGCATTGATGGCTTGAGCCACGTCCTTCGGCTGAATGAGCACATCAGCTCCAGCCGCCACGGCGCGCTTCGCCGCTTCGACGGCGCCGTACTGTACCAGCACACCCTGCATATCCATGGCGTCAGAGATCACGACCCCTTTGAACCCCAGCTCGCCTCTCAACAACCCGGTCAGCACCTTGGGAGATAACGTCCCGGGTGCGCCAGATGAATCGAGCGCCGGCATCGATCCATGGAACGACATAATGGCACCAACGCCAGCGCTGACCGCCGCACGGAATGGGACCAGTTCAACGGTGTCTAGACGAGCGCGCGAGACGTTTACGACCGGGAGTGCGAGGTGCGAGTTCGTCTCCGTGTCGCCATGACCGGGAAAATGTTTTCCGGTGGCGATCATCCCGTGATCTTGGAGTCCAGCGATAAACGCCCGGCCGAACGCTGCGTCGAGCGAGGGTGACTCTCCGTACGATCTCGTGTTGATCACCGGGTTGCTCGCGTTGTTGTTCACGTCGAGCACCGGTGCGTAGTCGATATGTATGCCGAGCGCGCGCCCTTCGGCCGCCGTCACTCTGGCCTCTTCGTAGGCGAGCATCGTGTCGCGCGTAGCCCCGAATGCCATCTCCGGGGGAAACACGACGGCGCCGCCCAGGTCTATGGCATTGGGCAGGAAGTACCCGCCCCGCGCCCGCTGGCCAGCGCCAAACTCCAGATCGGCGCCCACTAATAGAGGGACCGCGGCGGATCGCTGCAGTGCGTTCAGCTTCTCGGCGATCTCGAGTGGGGAGCCTACCGAGACCGTGAGTCCGCCGACGCCTTCATCGACGACGTAGTGCCGAATGGCTCGCCACTGCGGCGAATCCGTGCTGACGAAGTCGCCGATCATGCTCGGCCAGACCATCTGCGCGGCCTTCTGGCGCAGAGTCATGCTCGCCATCACGGAATCCACCCACACGGCAGGTGGTGGCCTAAGCGCAGACGGCTGTGTCACGACAGGTCGAGTCCGTGCACAGCCGAGGGCGAACAGCGCGGCAGCCAGAGGCGCAGCGCGAAGCGCGCGCATGGCGCTTACCAGTTGATAGTTCCCTGCTTCGACGTGTCCACGTCTTCCTGACGCCCGGACTTGAACAAAAACGCGTCCAGGTTCCGCGTCAGGAATTGTCTCGCCTGGGGATCCATGACATTCAACCCGTAGTGGTTGATGAGCATAGTCTGCTGTTTGAGCCACTGACCCCAGCACTCTTTGCAGATCTCCGCGACGATGCGCTGCCCCAGGGCGCCGGGAAATGGCGCCTTCTCGAATCCCTCGCGAGACTGGCCGCAACGGGTACAGGTCACTTTACGCGGTCACACGGGCGTATTGGACCTTGGCCAGGCGAACGAGCGCCAGGAGGCGGATATAGAACCAGCCCACATCGAACTCGAACCACTTGGCCTTGAACTTGGCCGAGTGCGGATCGGCGTGGTGGTTGTTGTGGAGCTCTTCGCCGCCGAGCCAGATCGCCAGTGGCACGATGTTCCGGCTCTCGTCCTTGACGTCGAAGCTCCGGTAGCCGATCGCGTGGCCAATGCCGTTGATCACGCCGGCAGCCCAGAACGGGATCCAGATCATCTGCACGGCCCAGACGATCGCGCCGATCATGAGGCCGAAGAGATAGAGGTCGATCCCGAGGAGCAGGACAATGCCGAGCGTGTTACGGCGAGTCAGGAGGTGGCGCTCGAGCCAGTCGTTCGGCGTGCCCTTGCCGTACTTCTCCAGCACGCCGGGCTGGCCAATGGTCTTCCGGTAATAGAAGGCACCCTTGATCAGGATGTTGCGCAGCCCTTCGAGGAGCGGGCTGTGCGGATCACCCTCGCGGTCGGCAAACGCGTGGTGCTTGCGGTGCACGGCGACCCACTCCTTCGTGACGATCGACGTGGTCAGCCAGAGCCAGATCCGCATGGGGATCGACGCGATCGCGTGGAAGGTCACGCTGCAATGCGTTTGCGAGCGGTGCAGAAACAAAGTCACGCACACGTTGGTGATGTGTCCCATCACGACCACGACCACGATCGGGATCCACCAGTGTGACGACAAGATGCCGTAGAAGGGCATTCACATTCCTCGAAGATGAGTCGACGCTACTTGAACTTAGCGGATTTTCCCGCTTCGCGCGACCGGCCTACTTATTGACGCTCGGTGCGTTCAATCCGGCACTCGGTGGAGCGCCCCACGTGTCATTCGCCGGATTCCAGTCGGGCACCATGCCATCCGGCCAGAGCCGCGCGCCAGTCACCGCGCTTTTGACAGTGACTACCGCCTTGAACACGTTTCCGCGCGACCAAATGTCGACGGGCAGGTGAACGTCTTGCGTCGACCCATTGGCGAGCGCCAATCGCATGGACACGGGAAACACGATCGACGTGTTCTTGCTCAGGGTCACGACCGCCACCTCCGCACCGTCCTGCTCGCTGTTCACGACGTTGTCGATGCCGATATCCAGCACGTCGGTCGAGTAAAAGAACCCGCGCCAGAACCACGACAAATCCTGTCCCGACACGTTCTCCATCGTCCGGAAGAAGTCGGCCGGTGTTGGATGCTTGAACGCCCAGCGATGGACGTACTCCCGCATGGCGCGGTCCATGGTCTCGCGACCGATGACATTGTTCCGCAGCGTGAGCAGCACCGCGCCGGGTTTGCGGTAGCCGACCGCGTCGTAGCCCTTTTCGCTGATGTGGTCGGGCGCGGTCATGAGCGGCGTCTGGGAGCCGTTGTCGACGGCGGCTTTCCAGTCAGCCAGGTATGTGCTCCAGACTGACGTCCCGGGATACCGGGCGTCATTCGCGAACGCATTCATGTACGTGTTGATCCCTTCATCCATCCACGCATAGCGCCGCTCGTTCGACCCGACGATCATCGGGAACCACTCGTGCCCTTGCTCGTGATTGAGCACGCGGAAGATCGATTGCGGATCGTCGGTGCCGTAGGGCACCATCACGAACATCGGATACTCCATCCCCGTGAGCGTCCCCGTGACCGTGGTCGCTTGCGGGTACGGGTATGGATACAGAAGCTCCGAGTACTGCCGGATGGTCCACTGCGTCATCTCGGCGGCGGACTCCCAGCTTTTGTGTGCCTTGGCGATCTGGTAGTACGCCTGGCAGAGAACGCCGTGCCAACTCGTCGCATCCCACCGGAAATCCGGCGCGGCCGCCCACGCCACATCTCTCACGCGCACGGCTCTGAATCGCCACGTTTTCGTGCCCCGCGTCGTCTTGGCGACCGCCTCTGAATCCGCGATGATGGCAATGACCGCGCTCGATTCGCTCGCGCGCGCCAATCGCGACTGTTGGGTGGATGTCAGGACGTCGCGAGCATTTTGTAGAGTCCCGGAGCCCGCGACCGTGTAGCCGGCCGGTACCGTTACCGAGTAGTCGATATCCCCGTACTCGAGATAGAACTCGCCTTGGCCGAGGTACTGATCGACGTTCCACCCGCGAACGTCATCATAGACGGCCATGCGGGGATACCACTGGGCGATCGTGTACAATGTCCCGTCGCGACCCATGCGATCCGAGCCGTGCACCGGCACGACGAACGAGTACGCCACCGCAATCGTGATCGTGCCGCCATGCGGCGGAAGCGGCGACGCGAGATCGAGCCGCATCATGGTGTCGTGGATCTTGGGCTCGACGCGCACCCCATCGACCTTCACGTCGGACAACGTGTACCCGCCATCAGTGTCCGTGGCGAACAGGTACGACCCCTCGCTGCCCGCACGAAACAGATTCTGATCGAGTTGCATCCAGACGAACCGCAATGTGTCCGGCGAGTTGTTCGTGTACCGCACGGTCACGGATCCGGTCACACGCTTTGCCCCGGTGTCGAGCGCGGCGGCGATCGTGTAGTCGGCCCGCTGCTGCCAATACTCTGGGCCGGGCTCGCCCGTCGACGATCGATACGCGTTCGGCCCAGGCCAATCGTCGCGCTCTTGAGCCTGGGCCGTCACCGCGCCGAGGAGCAACACAGCGATCAGAGCTTTCATATCACCACGGCAAGAGTGTCGACCCGTCCGGTCGCCTCATCGATGATGGCGACACGGTGGGCATTGGTGTCCGCGACATACACTTTGCCGTCGTGATACACCACACCACTCGGCTCGGCGAGCCCACGCACCCAGGTATCAACCCGGCGCGTCGCGGGATCGACCCACTTGATGGCGTCATTGTACGAATCCGTAATGAGCAGCCGGCCATCGGGATGCCGCGCGATGCCCTGGGGATGCTCGAGCCGGACCTCGTCGCCCACGCCGTCCTTGTCGCCGAAGTCAAAGAGCCCAGTCCCGACTATCGTCTGCACCCTCGCATTGGCTCCCAGCGTGGCGTACCGGACGGCACTCGACTCCGCGTCCACAAAGTCCAGCCGGTCGCCACCGCCCACGATGCCCATGGGCTGTGCCAGCAATGCCGCCTGAGCAGGGCCGTCAACGATGTCTTCCCCGGGCGCGCCGGCGAAGAGCGAAGCGTGGCCGCCCTCGATGCGCCAGATCTGATGTCGCCCGGCGCCGGCTACATAGACGGCTGGCCCGACGACAGTGAGGTCCCAGGGTGAAGAGATGCGTCCCGCGATGGGCTCCATAGTTCCGCGGGAGAGATCCCCGACTACCACCCGATGGTTCGCCCGATCCGCGATGTACAGCCGGTCGCCAGCAAACGCGACGCCCTGAGGAGACGCTAGCCCGTTGAACTCGCGCTCGACCCGCATCGCAGTGCCACCCTCGCCGAGCCGGCCGACGAGCACACGGTCGTGCCCGCTATCGGCGATGGCAATGCGATCGCCGTCGATCGTGACCTTGCCGGGGTACCGAAGGACACCAGGGGCGATTGCCGGATCATCGGGCGGGAAATGCCGAGGTGTCCGGTCGATCAGCCCGTCTGGATCGAACGCTCCAATAAGCCGCTCGATAAACGGCTCCAGCATCTCGCTCGTGAACTCACCGGCATGCGACCCGACGACATACCCGGTCGGATCGACGGCCACGACCGTCGGCCACGCCCGCACGGCGTAGCTCCGCCAGATGCGAAACTGCCGATCGTTGACGATCGGATGGAGGTTGTCCAGGCGTAACGCCGCCTCGCGGATGCGCGGCGTCTCGCGCTCGGCGATGAACTTGCCGCTCTCCACGCCGATGATCGCGATCTCGCGAGGGAACTGCCGCTCGAGCTCCCGCAACTGCGGGAGTACGTGAATGCAGTTGATTCAGCCGTAGGTCCAGAAGTCGAGCAGGACGATCTTCCCCTTGAACATATCCAGGGTCAGCGCCTGCCCGCCGGTGTTGATCCAATCGAGGCCGGACGGGAACTGCGGGGCCCGGACGCGCGGCTGCGTCATCTCTCGTTCAGTCATATGGGAAGAGTAGCAACTCGCCCGCGGGGAAGTCGAAGACGGTGATCCATCGACAGAAGAGGTCGGCGCCCAGCGAGCCCGCAATTTTCATATCGCTCGGTCGCACCTCGACCGACTCCGTCACGGTCACGCCGCCAGGTAGTGACACAGTGAGATCCACGCGGCCGTTCGGTCCCGGTACAAAGGAAGTCTGCTGGTACCCGATCATGAAACGCTGACCACCGATGGTCACGAAGTTGCCCTTGAACGGGAGGCGACTCACGGGACCATCCAGTGACAGGGCGTCGCGAGTGGTCGCGAAGGCCATGGCCGGCACGGATGCGTCGATGGCCACGACACCGTCGTGGAAAAACTTCATGCACAGGAATCCGCCAATGGGAGGATCTCCGAAGCGGTACTCTTGGCCGACCACCGCGCGCGTACCCGTGACCGTACGACCGAACGCCGATAGCGCCCTGATCTCAGTGAAACGATTCGGGCCCTCGGCGCTCACTGCCAGCCCGCGGTCCTGAGCGTACGATTCATACAGAAAGCAATCGAACGTGCGGCCGTTCGAGAACATCAGCTGGACCGGCTCGTCGTCGATGCGCGCGGGAATGAATACGACGCCGCCGGAGTTCGTCCGACAGCGAACCATCTCCTCCACGGTGAAACCCAGCTTTTCGAGCCGCGTTGACCAGCTCATTGGTCGCCTCATGTGGCGTGTGTTCCGGCACCGCGCCCATAGTATGGTCATCGGCGGCATGAATGTCTTCACGTCCGACGATTCCGACATGGGCCGGGCGGTCGCCTTGCGCGCCCGCCTCGGACTCGCGCTGGACCTCATCGACCAATACGCGCCGCGAATCGGGGTCCGGCTACGCCGCAACGTCGTCGCCATCTTCCTCTGGCGAGTCGGAGGCACGTCGTACAACCCCTACACGCGAGTGATCCTGGTGGACGTGCGGTGGGGCATGATAGGGGAGCTCGAAGATCTGGCCCTCTCCCTGGTACACGAGGCGACGCATGCGCGGCAAATGACGATGGGGCTGCGCAAGCTGCGGCGCGGCAAAGGTCTCGAGCGGCGCATGGAGGCGCACGCGGTCGCCGCGAGCATCGCCTTTGCCGACCGGCTGCCGCCCGGCAGGTGGCGGAAGCCCACGCTCGCGGATCTCGACAAGAAGTGGTGGACGCTCGAGAACCTGGAGGCGCGACTGACGAAGGATGTGAAGGAGATTGGCGTGCCCGCCGAAGCAATCCGGATGGTGGCCGGAGCCATGCGAATGCTCGGGCTGCGGCAATGACGGATCAGATCCCGGCCCATCATCGCCCCGGTGGCGGATTTCAGAATCCCTGGGGCCCCGGGAGCCAGCAAGCGCGGTTCGGACAATTCTTGAGGTGGGCACTGTTCGAGCGCCCACGGACGACACGTCGGGGCACTCCCGACCGGGCCACGTTCGCGGCCGCTCACCTGCCCGTGGCGCCGAGCTTCTCGGTTCGCGAGTCGCCCGAAACGCTCGCGATCACCTGGATCGGGCACTCCAGCTTTCTCGTTCAGATCGCCGGGCAAAACCTGTTGCTCGACCCCGTCTGGGGTGACCGCGCATCGCCGATATCCTGGCTCGGTCCCCAGCAATGGACCCCGCCCGGGATTCCGTTTGACGCGCTGCCGCCGGTCGACGGGGTCATCCTCTCGCATGACCACTACGACCACCTGGACCAGCCGACTGTACGGCGTTTGGTGAAGCGCTACCCCGAGGCTCAATGGCGCGCGCCATTGGGCGTGGGACACTGGTTACGCCGAAGGGGAGTGAGCCAAGTGCAGGAGGCCGATTGGTGGGACCAGACCGACCTCGGGCCCCTCAAGCTCACCGCGACACCGGCGCAGCACTTCTCGGGTCGCCGTCTCGATAATCGAAACGGGACCCTCTGGTGTGGATGGGTCATCCGCGGCGGCGCGGCTCCGCCGCGCGTCGAGGCGGCAAACAGCGCCGCTCGACTGGTCGGTTGGACCGATCCGGCTCCGCCGACTCCTCACACGGTATTTTTTGCCGGCGACACCGGCGCCCACCCGGTTTTTCCCGAGATCGGACAGCGCCACGGCCCGTTCGACGCCGTGCTCATGCCGATCGGAGCCTACGACCCCGAGTGGTTCATGGGCCCCGTTCACATCGACCCGGAGCGCGCGGTCTCGGCGTTCCAAGCCCTGAACGCCGGTGACGCCACCATGGTCGCCATGCATTGGGGTACGTTCCAGCTCACCGACGAGCCAATGGACGAACCCCCCAAACGCGCGACCGCTGCATGGGCGAATGCGGGTCTCCCGCCACACCGGCTCTGGATCCCATCACTCGGCGAGACGAGACGCTGGCCGTTACACACGCACTGAGCTACCCTACGGGTAGCACGTAGCAGGCGCACACATTCTCCACCCGTCACATTGGAGCACGCGCCATGGCCAGTTCGAAGCGCACACGTCGTCCCACGAAGTCGGCCCGCAAACCTGCTCGCGCGAAGTCATCGAAGCGCGCGAGTGCGCGCAGCAGTTCTACGCGCAGAACGTCAGCACGTCGCGCCGCGAGCGCGACGAAGACGGCCAAGGTTGCGAAGAAGGCAGCCGCACCAGCAAAGAAGGTTGCCGCTCCCGCCAAAGCTGCTGCACCGGCGAAGAAGGTTGCTGCACCGGTGAAGGCAGTGAAGGCCGCCGCACCAGCAAAGAAGGCTGCTGCACCGGCGAAAGCAGCTGTCGCACCAGCTACCCGCACCCGTAGCACCCGCGCCAGTCGCACCAGCACCCACGCCAGTCGTCGCCGCCGCCGACGCGGCGCCAAAGGCAACGAGCAAGTCGAAGAAAGCTGCGGCGCCTGCGCCGACACCTGGTCCAGTTACCAGCGAGCCGCCGCGCATGTAGCAGCGGAGCAGCGTCAGCGCTGGTTGGCTGACGCTGCCCGCTGGCGCTTCATCCGCTCGTACCGCGCGGCCGCCTTATAGCGATTGCCACACCCCTCAGCGCTGCAAAAGCGCCGCGCGTGATTCTTGGTAGTGTCGTAGAAGAACAAGACACAGCCCTTCCCCTCGCAGTGTTTCAGCAGCGAGTAGTCTCCGCTCGCCAGAAACTCCGCGGCCGAGCGCGCGACCGTTGAGAGCGCGCCGACTGGGTCCGTGAACGTGGTCACGGTGCGCAGCTCGCCTTTCGTCAACTGCGAATAGCTCGGCGCCGCCTTCAACACCCGATTGATTTCCGCCGTGGCAGAAAGCGAGCGATCGCCCGCTGCGATCGACTCGGCCTGCCGACGGAGCGCGGCCCGCAGCACGTGCGCCTCCTCGACGAGCCGCGGCGAACGCCGCACCTCTCCCCCGAGCCAGGATTTGAGGTGGTCGAAGTCGGCGATGGCGTCGACCGGCTCGCCATGCACGACCATCTCCGTATTGACGAAGTCGAGCCAGAGCACATCGGTAGTCTATCCAGTGAATCAGGGGTTGACAAGGTAGAGAAATGTGCCTAGCATCATGACATATTGCTAGGTAGAATCGAAACCCCTTCGAGGTGTCCCATGACTGTCCGATATGGTTTCGCCGTCGCCAACGGCGCCTCCGTCTTCTATCGCGAAGCCGGTGATCCCAACGCTCCATCGCTACTCCTGCTGCACGGATTCCCGACCTCATCGCACATGTTCCGCGACCTCATTCCGCTGCTCGCGGACCGCTACCATGTGGTCGCGCCCGATCTTCCCGGGTTCGGCTTTTCCGACTCGCCGAAACGCGCGAGATTCAATGAGTTGGCCAAGACGGTGGACGCCTTCACCACCGCCGTCGGACTGACACGATTCGCGATCTACGTGTTCGACTACGGCGCGCCGGTCGGATTCCGTCTCGCGCTCGCGCATCCCGAGCGGATCACGGCCATCATCTCACAGAACGGCAACGCGTACGAGGAAGGCCTGAGCGCCGAGGGCTGGAATCCCATCCAGAACTACTGGCGCTCGCCGACCGCCGAGAACCGCAACGCGCTGCGCGGTTTCCTTAAGCCGAATGCCACCCAGTGGCAGTACTCGCATGGCGTGGGCGACGCCTCGCGCCTGGCGCCCGAGGCATGGACGCTCGACTCGGCCCTTCTCGCGCGGCCGGGAAACGATGAGATCCAGCTCGACCTCTTTCTCGACTACGCGTCGAACGTCGCGCTCTACCCGAAGTTCCAGGAGTATCTGCGCACGAACCAGCCGCCCTTGCTCGCGACCTGGGGGAAGAACGACCCGTTCTTTCTTCCCGCTGGGGCCGAGGCATTCAAGCGGGATGTCCCGAAGGCCCAGGTGCAGTTCTTCGATACCGGACACTTCGCGCTCGAGACGCACGCTACCGAGATCGCCGCCGCGATCAAGGGCTTCCTGAACTAAACGTTCTTGACCTCGCTCACCAACTTGGTGAGCGAGGCTTTCGCGTCCCCAAAGAGCATGCTCGTCTTTGGATCATAGAACAACTCGTTCTCGATCCCCGCGAATCCGGGATTCATGCTGCGCTTCATGACGATCACGCTGCGGGCGCGATCGACGTTCAATATCGGCATCCCGTAGATCGGACTCCCGGGATCCGTGCGCGCGGCTGGATTCACCACGTCATTCGCCCCGATCACCAGCACGACATCGGTCTTGTCGAACTCGCCGTTGATCTGCTCCATGTCGTAGAGCCGGTCATACGGGACGTTCGGCCTCGGCCAGCAGCACGTTCATGTGCCCGGGCATGCGCCCCGCGACGGGATGTATCGCGTACTTAACGTCCCCACCGCGATGCTCGATCAGCTCGGCCAACTCGCGGACGACGTGCTGCGACTGGGCGACCGCCATGCCGTACCCGGGCACGATGATCACGCGCCCGGCGTAGGCGAGACGGAGCGCCGCGTCCTCGGCCGAGACCGGCGTGTACGATTGACCCGTGGCGAGCGTCTTCGTCGTTGTCACGACGCTGCCGAACGCGCCGAACAACACGTTCGAGAACGACCGGTTCATCGCCTTGCTCATGAGGATCGAGAGCAAGAACCCCGACGCGCCGTCGAGCGCGCCGGCGATGATCAACACGTTGTTGCCGATCGCGAACCCGGTCGCGGCTGACGCGAGGCCGGCGTACGAGTTGAGCAGCGACACGACCACCGGCATGTCCGCGCCGCCAATGGGCAGTACCATCGACATGCCGATCACGAGCCCCAGGGCGATCATCCCGTAGAAAAACATCGTCTGGTCCGGCCGTGCGATCAGATAGATGAAGATGCCGAACGTGAGCGCGAAGAGCGTGAGGTTGAACGCGTTCTGTCCGCGGAACGTGATCGGTCGCCCGGGCATGAGCTCGGCCAACTTGAGCGTCGCCATCAAGCTGCCGGTGATCGTCAGCGACCCGAACATCACCTCGAAGCCGAGCGCCGTCATCTCACCGTGGCTGAGGATACCGCCCGAGTTGTAGTACGTGGCCACGCCGACCAGTGTCGCGGCGACCGCGCCGAACATGTGCGAGATCGCGATCCGTTGCGGCATCGCGGTCATGGGCACGAACATGCCCAGGGGGTACCCGATGAGCGTGCCGAGCGCGAGACCGGCCACGATCCATTGGTACTCGACGATCTCGTGCTTGACTAGCGTGCCGACGATGGCCAGGACCATCCCGATCGCCGCTTGCTGCATACCCCGCCGCGCAAACTCGGGCCGCGTGAGGCTGCGGAGCCCGAGGATGAACATGACGGACGCGGCGAGGTACGTCGCCTCGATGAAGATGTCGCGGACCGGCATCGGCTAGGGCTTTGGCGGCTGTTGGCCGTCGACGGTGACTGCCGGCGCCTTCGGCACGCGCTTGAACATCTTGAGCATGCGATCCGTGATCAGAAACCCGCCGACGACGTTGATCGTGGCCGAGGTCACCGCGATGAACCCCAGGATGGTGCTCACGGGCGTCTCGTGCGCGCCCGCGGCGACCAGTGACCCGACGAGCGAGATCCCGGAGATCGCGTTCGTCGCCGACATGAGCGGCGTGTGCAGCAATGGTGGTACGCGAGTAATGACCTGGTAGCCGACGAATGCGGCCAGCACGAACACATACAGTTCGGTAAACGCTATCACTTGATCGCTCCGTTGTGCGCAATCAGCATGGCCTTGGTGATCGCATCTTCGGGATCGAGCTTCAACTCTCCGTCTTTGATAAGGGCGCCAAGCAGCGTCGCGATGTTCTTGCTGAACATGAGACTCGCGTGCTGCGGCACCGTCGCCGGCAGATTCACGGCGCCGATGATGCGCACGCCGTTCGACTCGACCGTCTCACCCGCTCTCGTCAGCTCGCAGTTCCCGCCGGTTTCGGCGGCCAGGTCGACAATGACCGAACCCGGCTTCATGGCCGCGACCATCTCTTTCGTTATCAGGCGCGGCGCGGGTTTCCCCGGGATTTGCGCGGTGGTAATCACAACGTCGACCGTGGGCACATGCGCCGCGAGCGTAGCGAGCGTGCGCGATTGCTCATCGTCGGTCTGCGCGCGTGCGTAGCCGCCGGCCGCCTCGGCCGAAGCCGTGACGGTGTCGGACGCGACGAACGTGGCGCCGAGCGAGAGTACCTGCTCGCGCGCAGCGGGCCGGACGTCGAACGCGCTGACGACCGCGCCGAGTCGCCGAGCGGTCGCGATGGCCTGGAGGCCGGCGACGCCGGCGCCGATCACGAAGACCTTCGAGGGAATGAGCGAGCCGGCAGCGGTGGTCATCATCGGGAAGAGCTTCCCGAGCTCGTTCGCCGCGACCAATACGGCCTTGTAGCCGGCAACCGTCGCCTGCGACGACAGCACGTCCATCGACTGCGCTCGCGTAATGCGCGGGACGCGCTCCAACGCGAGCGCCGTCACGGGGCGATTGCCTAAGTACGCCTCCGGTCCGGTGCCGAAGAGGCTGATCAGCACGACCCCGCTCGGCATCGCGTCGAGCTCGGCCTGGCTGGGTCGCAGCACTTTGACCACGACCTGGGCGTCGCTGAGCGGGGCCGTGACCAGCGAGGCCCCAGCCGCTTCGTAGGCATCATCAGGATACGTCGCCGCCACCCCGGCGCCCCGCTCGACGCGCACCGTCGCGCCAATCTTGACTAGAGCCCTCACGCCATCCGGCACGAGGGCCACTCTTCGCTCGCCGGGCGCGGTCTCCTTGGGAACGGTCACCGTGATGGCCATGGGCCTATCTTACCGCTTGTCGAGCCAGTCGGCGACGTTGCCGATGACGATATCCCGGCCGACATCGACCGTGATGATGTGCGTGCCCTTGTCGACCCACACCAGTTCTTTCTCCGAGCTGCCTAGCCGCGCGAACGCCGCCTCGGCGGCTTCTGGCGCGATCCTGTTGTCGTGATGTGACTGGATAAACAGGACCGGAGCACGGACTTTTGGTTCCGCGGCCTGCGCCAGAACCACGATGCGACGCAGCTCGGCGACCAGCCGTGGGGTCACAGCGCCATACGCGAGATTCCGTTCCGCCTCGACAGGATCGGTAATCGACCGCACCCCGCCTCCCACCATGTAGCGCACGCCGATGCCGAGCACTGGGGCTGCCATCGCGATCAGCGCCAACCAGCGCGGCATCGCCAAATACGGCGCTATCAGTACTAACGCTGGTAGATCGGGCGATTCCGCCGCCAAGATGGTCGCGAGTGCGCCGCCCATAGACACACCGAGCACAACGGTATGGTCGCTCTTGGCTCTCAAACTCGAATACTCTTCGCGAACCGCCGCCATCCAGTCGGCCGCTCTCGTTTTAGCAAACTCTGCTATAGTCCGCCCATGCCCAGGCAACAGCGGCGCCCGTACAAACCACCCTCGCGCCGCGAGCGCTTCCGCGAGATAGCGCACGGTTTGGGGCGTATCTCCGAACCCATGTAGAGCCAGCACAGCGCCACGATGCTGCGATCCAGGCGCCGGTGCGATCTCAAAAGACTCGGCCCCGACGACGATGCCGTCGGCCCCACGCGGATGCTGCGCGTCGATCGCGCGCGCGAGTCGCCATCCCGCCACTTCGCGCAGAGCGGCCACGCCCGCGAAAAGGGCGGTGACGATAACGAGAGGGAGCATATGAGACGGCGCAATATACGCCGCCTCAGAAGGGCTCTAAGCGGCTGGCACCGGGCGATGCGGTTCTTTGACGATGTCCCCGATGACGCGCGGCGACTCCTGGGACCGCGCGACGAGATCCGACACGGACGGGATCACGATCGTCCCGTTGATCCGCTCAGCGAGCCCATCCGATACGAGCTTCGCGATAACGAGCGATACCGACTCGCGCGTCGCCCCGACGAGCTCGCAAAGGACCCGGTTCTGGGCCACGTCCAGAATGATCTGACCGTCTGAATCCATGAACATTTTCTGCCGCCCCAGCCGACTCAGTACAGCGACCAATCGCTGCTCAACGGAGAGCGTCGCCAGCTCCCGCATCTTGTCGAGCAGCGTAGCGTGCTCAGCCATAACCTGGCCGACCAACGCAAATGCCTGCGGCGGATGTTCCCGGACGAACTCTCGGAACCGAACCCCGTTGAGATAGAGCGTCTCGCTCTCATCGTCGGCCTTGGCGTCTGTAACGTAAGTGGCGCCAGTCCTTGATGTTGCGGCAAGCCCTTCGCCGCCGAACGTGCCACCAGCCATCGCCACGGCGGGGATGAATCCGCGGCCGGCCTTTACCCGGGTCCGGAGTATGACACGGCCCTTGAGTACTACAAACAGCCCCTCTGCCTCAGTCCCACGCTGGTAAATGTCAAACCCTGCTGGCCATGTCGCCCTTGCGCCGTACCCGCTCGCGACGGCCATCTGTTCGGCGGTCAACCGGGCGGTCTCGTAGTGCACTGGTCGTCCTTTTTGTTTAGGTGCAAAGGCCTCCTGTCGCAATGTCCGGGCCGTCTGGACTTCTGCTGTCGAGTCAGCTTCATTTAATAATACCAACATGGAGCCGACGCCCCCGCCGTCTCGGCCATCGTTCGCGCTGCTTGGTGCCGATGCTTTCCTGGCCGCGCGCCCAGCTACGCCCGTGCAGCTTATGCATGCCTGCACGCGCGGGGGATATGACGCGGCGATACCCGCGACGTGGGGCGATGAGATCATCGCCGAGCGGTGCATCGAGCGCTTGGCGGAGCGGACGCTGGGACCCGCCGTCTTCTGCACCTGCTCGTATGTGCGCGACCGGTTACTGGCCCCAGGTCCAGACCTGGCGCCCTATCTACTCTCCTTCGTCGCGCCGCCCGTGGCGGCCGCCCGGTACCTGCGGCAGCTCTATGCGGGGCGACCCATCGACATCACGTACGTCGGCGCGTGTCCATCGGCCGACGACGAAGCGATTGATCGGCAGGTCGCGGCCAAGGCGTTCTTCGCCGAGTTGCGCGGCCAAGGGATCATCCTATCGCAGCAGCCAACGGTCTTCAACTCGATGTTCGCGCCCGACCGGCGGCGCTGTCTCTCGCAGCCAGGCGGGTTGCCCACGCCTCAGTTGCTCGAGCGTCAGAGCATGCCGCGCGAGCTCGTGGAGGTCGCGGGGTTCGAGTACGCGGCGGAGTTGGCCCAGCATCTCATCCTGAGCGAGCCGGTGCTGATCGACCTGGCCACTCGCTCGGGCTGCGCGTGCAGTGGCGCCGCCGTCGGCATTCCGCCGACCGAAGCCCGGAGCTCCGTCGTCGCGCTCGAGCCTCCTCGCTCGGCCCAGCCCATCGTCGAGCACGACGTTCGAGGTTCTGGTCGACCTGCCGATCCCGGTGCCGAGCGCCGATCGCGGCCCGCCGCCGCCGCGCGACGACGCGCCGCCGCCGCGTGTACCGGTCGCCAACGACTTTCCAGATTGGCCATCGCCGAGGGCGGAGCTGGCCGACATGCCCACGAAGCCGGCGGACGTCCCGCGAGCGGCGAAGCCCGAGGTGGAAGTCGAGCTCGAATTTCGCGCGGCACCCGTCAGCGACGTGGCGTGGCAGGAGCCCCGAGTCGAGCCGCGAGCCGAGCCGAGACTCGAGCTGCGCACCGAGACCCAGCCGTTCGGCATGAACTTCGAGATGCAGTTCGACCGCGCATTCCGCTCGGCGTTCACATCGGTACCGCTATCGCTGCCGATCCCACGCCTGCCGTCGACGGAGTCGTTCGGCTTCCCGCTGTTCGACCGCGAGGTTTCCCTGGTCGCGACGCTCGATGCGCCAGCGGACGCGTCTCGTCGCCGGAACCAGATGCCACGCACGCGCAGCGCCCAGGGCCGCACGCTACCGCGCGCCTACGTCGCCCACCGCGCGGGCTCCCCGCCGACCGGCGAGCTGGTCGTCCGCACGCTCCGCGCACCGTTGGCCAAGATCGCGCCCGAGCCTACGCCACCCGTCGTTCGCGTGTCGACACCGACGGTCCGCGCCACCGTGAGGCCGCCCGAGCACATGCCGCTCTTCTCGGCGTTCGCCGCCAGCGGCGTCCTCTCGGCAGCCACGGAAGGCGACACGTCACTGACGCGCGACACGCTCCGCGCTGGCGCTGAGCTGCGAGCCGAGCTGAGGGCCGAGCCGGCGGCGATGCCGGTGCCGGTCGCCGAGCGTCCGGTCGCCGATCGAGCCGTGCCGCTGCAGCGGACGGTCGAAGCCCCGGTGCGGCGTCGAAGCACACCGGTGGCGCGCACTCGCGTCGTCCGCCCACCGCGCGGACTGGCGCTGATCGGCCACTGGCTCCGCCGAGATGCGCTTACGTCACCTGGCGCTGATCATCATCGGCCTCATCACGATCGCGCTCGCCGTCGCGTTCGCGCTCGGCTACCTCCCCGAGCCCGGAGTCGCCACGGGCCCGGCGCCGATGCCAACAGTCCACCCGACTACGCCCCCGGCTTAGCCCGTAACGCCGTCCCGGCGTCGTTGAGTGCCTGCGCCGCGGCGTTGAACCGCGCGGCGAGATCGGCGATCTCGCGAGTGACGAGCGCTTGATCTCCTGACCGGATGGCTTCGGTCACCGACGGAAACAGGACGTTCGCGTAGCCGTTATTCTCGTCGGCCGCGAAGATGAGATTGCGGAACCAGGGACGGGTGCGCAGCCCTTCCGGCCGCGTCAGCGCGCGCTCGACCCGCAAGAGCGCAAGATTCACACTCTCGGGTACGGCCCCGTGGCCCAGCGCGTCATCGCGGCTCGTCGCGAACGCCCGCGCCGCGTGCTCGAAGTTGTCGATGCTCGCGTTGATCGGATCGAGCGCCACGGTCATGCCCTTGGCGTTCGCCGCGCGAGTGAGCGACGCGACGTTGCCCCGCATCGTCGTGGCGTACTCGACGTAATCGTACGGCAGCACGTCGGCATTCGCGACGCGCAGGAGCATGGCCGCCGCGATCCGCGCCGCCGCCGCGTGCCGCACATACCCCGGATCCCCGAACCGGGTCATCCACAGGTAGTCGTCGTACGCCGAGTGATACACACCGGTCGGTCCACCGAAGCCCCAGTCCATGATGGGCACGCCGAGGTGATTGTAGAATCCGGCGAAGTCAGACCCGCCACCGGGGTCCCCGAACTTGGGTCCGGTACTATCCGCCCCGCGCCGCCAACTGTCGTACACGGTGCCCGAGTCGGGTGCGGGAGAGGGCACTTCGCGAAGCACCGATCGCAGCGTCTCACGCAGCGACGGCGATCCCGTCGCGCCGAAATTCGGGCCGGCGGCGGCGACGTCGAGGTTGATGTACATGACGGCCCCGCGCGCGATCCGCAGGGAATCGTCCTCGACGTACTCCGTCGACCCGATGAGCCCCCACTCCTCGGCGTCCCATGTCGCGAACACGATCGTCCGCTTCGGCCGATGCCCGGCTTTGACTTCGGCCGCGACAGCCCGCGCGGCCTCGAGGATCGCGGTCGTACCGCTCACGTTGTCCGCGGTCCCGGGACCCCAGGCATCGCGGTGGCCACCGATGATCACCATCTCGTCGGGATACGTCGTGCCGCGCACGATGCCGAACGTGTCCCAGATGGTCTTGTAGGCCGCGGTGCCCGTGTCTATGGTGACCGCGACGCGGGCCGTCACCGGTCCCGGCCCGACGTGATACCGGAACGGCAGACCGCCTTGCCACGACGCTGGCAACTCGGGATCGCGGGCGACGCAGATCGCGAGCCCCACACCGACGCACGGCGCGCCACGATCGTGAACACCGCGCAGCAACTCGGCCGCGTTGCGATACGAGATCGGCACGACGGGAATGCGCGGGATCGCCATCTGGGCGATCGGGAGCCGCTTGGCGCCAGCGGTGCTCGGATAGCCTGGCGTCGACGGGTCGCCGTTGTCGTTCATGACGCTGCCGCGCTGGACGCCTTGCTCGGGGCGCATCGGGCCCGACGGGAACACGTCGCCTCTCGCGAAGCCATCATCGGCCGGGTCCGAGAAAATCAGCAGCGCGACCGCGCCGTGCTTCTCGGCCTCTCTCGCTTTGATGCCGCGGAAAGAATGCCCGTATCTGGCCAATACGACCTTGCCGGTCACCGACACGCCAATCGAGTCGAGATGCGCGTAATCCTCGATCAGCCCGTAGTTCACATAGACGACTTCACCGCTCACATCTCCCGCGGCGCCGTAGCCGTTGAACACGGGAATCTGAGGAAAGGCGCTTGACGTACTGTCCCCGGCCACCGGTCCTTCGGCGAGCGGCAACTCCATCTGGTCAGGCGACGTCCGCCAGACGTGAACCGACGTCGGATACGGCATGTAGACGTTGTACGACCGGAACGATGTCTCGAGGCCGTACGATTTCATGCGCGCGATGACGTAATCCCGCGTGCGCGCCTGAGCCGGCGATCCGGCCATGTGCGGCTCGTGCGATAGCGTCCGCGAGATGGTGTCGGCGGTAGCCGGCGCCGGACGCCCGATCACGCTGGCTTCGAGCGCATGCTCGGTCGTTGCGTCGGCGGGCGTGTAACCGGGGAGTTGCGCGCCGGCGGGAATGGCGAGCAAAAGCAGGCTAAGCGTGCATCGCATCGCGCACCCCCGTGATCACGAACTGCACCGCGACCGCGGCCAGAAGAAGTCCCATGAGGCGGGTGACGATGCGTATGCCGGTCCGGCCGAGCCGAGCCATCAGACGATCTCCGAGACGGAGTGAGAGCCAACAAGCGAGCGAGGTGAGTGCGATGGAACCGTAGACCACGATGTTCTGCGAAGGGCCGCGCGCCTGTCCGGCGAGCACCATCACGGTCGAGATGGCGCCGGGACCCGCGAGCATGGGCACGGCGAGCGGCGTAATCGCGACGTTGTCCTTCTCTTGCCCCTCGACGATCTCGGCGGGCGTTTCCTGCGTCGTGCGTTGTCCGCGCAGCATGTCCATGGCCACGAGCCAGAGGATGAACCCGCCCGCAATGCGAAACGCGGGCAGCGTGATGCCGAATAACTGAAAGATGTAACGTCCAGAGGCCGCGAAAACGCTGAGCAGGATGGCCGCCGCGAGGCAGGCGCGTCCCGCCGTGCGCGCCCGCTCGTCCGGGGTCTCGCCGCTCGTGATGACGAGATACGTCGGGATCACGGCGATCGGGTCGACGATGGCCAGAACTGACGTGAACGTGATGAGGGCGAACTGGAAGTACTCGCGCACGCGCGAAGTCTAGCGGCCAGCCGGTGCCGCGCCTACTCGTACTCGGCCAGCGCCGCGTCGATGGCCTGCCGCAGTCGCACGTCCCTGTCGGGGCCCTCCGCGATACTGCTCACCAGGCGCGTAAACTGCCGGACCATCTCGTCAGCGACAAACCCGGGCGCATGTCCACGCGAGACGCCGAAGGCGTCGAGTGCAGTTTCGGCCAAGCGACGGAGCGCGTCGCGCGTGTCCGGATCGAGACCCTGCAGAACTGACGGGTCACGTGGTCGTGGCGCCGGCGTGCGGCGCCGGTTGCGACGCGGGGCGTCAACCAAGTCGCGGAGGGAACCCAAGCGAACGATAAACGCGCCCGCCGTATGCTCCCGCGCCTCGACAATGACGCCATGCCGCCGCAGCAGGGGAAGGAGCCGCACGATCGCCTCGCGGATGACCGGCACGCCATCCGTGCTCCCTTGACCACGTCCGGTGATGACCAGGACTTCCTCCCCGGGCACCGTCACCTGCCGCTCTCGCAACCACGCCTCGGCGCGCCGCACGGCATCGCCCCCGCTCGGCAGGCCTTCGCGCAGGTTGAGCGTGCGCTGAGGCCCGAACCGCGCCGCATCGAATGCGTGCTGGAGGCTACCGTCCGGCGGCTGCGACAACGGTGGGACGATGCGGCGCGGACAACGCTTCCCACAGGACGTGGCCGTCGAGTCGCTCCGACGGCTTGACGCCGAGCACGGCCGCGAGCGTCGGCGCCATGTCGACGACGCGCACCGTGTTCGTGTACTTGCCCGGTTTGAATGCCGGACCGGAGAACAGGATCGGGACCCAGGCGTCGTAGTCGTATACGGACCCGTGGGACGCCGACCCGCCCGGATCGCCCCAGTACCAGTACGGTTTGAGCGTCACGACGAGCTCCGGCGCAACGTCGTCCGGGAACATGTGGAACCAGCGGCGAGCGATGAAATCGTGAACGGTATCCTTCTGCGCCAGCGTTCTGACCACATCGATCCGCGCCACTCCCGGCACCGCCCGGACATTCGCGCTGAACACTCGAATGAGCGAATCCGGATCCACACCGCCAGCCCGTAGCCGGTCCTTATCGACATACAGGCACCCTTCCGAGAATCGCCATGCAGTCGAATCGACGCCATGGCGTGGGAGCGCCTGGCGGATGTACTCGAAGAATCCCGTGATGTTCACATACCCGGCGCCCGCGTTCGGATAGCGCCCAGTGTGCACCTCGGGAAATGGCGCCACCCCGTGGTCGGCGGTCAGCGCGAAGATCACCCGGGTCGAGTCGCGGATCGAATACAGCGAGTCGAGAAACGCGCCGAGGTATTGATCGAGTCGCACGATCTGATCGTGCAGTTCTTTCGAATCGGGCCCATAGCGGTGGCCAATGGCATCCGTGGTCGAGAGCGAGATCTGGAGCAGATCCGGCACGGGACCTTCGCCGAGGTGCATCGCGCGCACGCCGGCGAGCGCGACTTCGAGCGTGAGCTGATCCATCATCGGCGTTTGCGCCAGAGCCCGCGTGACGGTCGAGTCGCGCGGCAGCTTGTGCGGGAACACGAAGTCTTTCCCGCCGCTCTCGAACGCGACGGAGTCCGGCTCCGGATACGCGCTGTCCGGCAGCAATGGCTTCCACACCTGCCCCGCAAACGAAAGTGGCAGCCGCTTCGCGTTGAACTCGGTGAGCCAGGTCGGCAGCGTATCCGAGTAGTAGGTGCTGGTCGTGAAGTTGCCGTTGGTGACGAACCACACGGCCGTCTGATGCGCCCGCCCGATCGGAAGAATCGCCGCGCGATCTTTGCGCGAGACCGAGAGCGCGCGCGAACGCCAGTCGCGCACGCGCATCCAGTCGATCAGCGTCGACCCGCGAAACCGGAACGGCGAGGCGCCGGTGTCGTTCATCGCAATGAGCGGCGTCTGCACGTCGAGCACGCCGGCGCTATTGGCGACGATGCCGGTGTGTCGCGGGAATCGACCGGACAGCACCGCCGCGTGTCCCGGCGCGGTCTCGGTGATCGCGTGGTCCTGGTAGCCCTGCGTGAACACGGCGCCGTGGCGATAGAGCCGGCCGAGTCCGCCAGTGAGCTGCGGCAGGAAGCGCGGGAAATAGTCTGAGCGCATCTGGTCGACGGTCAGGAACACGACCAGCGTGGGCGGCGGCGGAGCCTTGGTCTGCGCGACAGCGGCGAGCGGGAGCGTCAGCGCGGCGAGTGCCAGCGGGAGCCGATTCACGCCAGTTAAGCTAGCGCAGGGCTGCAGACTCACGTATCTGATCGGCAACAATCGAGCGGAGGCTCGGCGCAGCCGAGCTCAGGTCAACCGACCAGTCGAGCAGTGCGTAGCCACTGCATCGACGCGCGGCGGAGCCGCGTCTATGTCATCCCCTTGGGACAACACTCGTGTTCGAACGACGACATTTCGCCTTCGGGCAAGCCGTAAGTCGTTGATTTACTTACACGACCGCCCCGGCACCGAGCCTGCCTTAGACACGATGCCCCCCCGGTCGGAGGACCGATGTTCCGTAAGGCGCTCTTGTTCGCGCTCGCGTTCCCGCTGGCAGTCTCGACGCTTTCCGCGCAGTGGGTCGATCGACCCTACTATCGCGTGCCAGGCTCGACGCTGCCGGCTTTCCAGATCACGCCCTATGTCGGCTATATCGACTTCGGTCGCTATATCAACGGCCCGCTGGGCCAGGATGTGCAGCTTCCGAATGGCCCGATCTTCGGCGGCCAAGTCTCGCTGTCCTTAACGCGCTACGTCGCGGTTTTCGGCGAGCTCGGGTACGCGACTTCGAACCAAAGAGTGACGCCATACGGGTATGGCGGAGTGTTCTCCTCGAATAGCTCAGGTATCTGGGTCTACGATGGCGGACTCCAGCTCATGGCACCATTTCGCGCCGCGGATCGTCACTGGTTGGTGCCATTCGTGCAAGTTGGTGCAGGCGGTATCGACTATCGGTTGTACAACTACAACAATGGCGGTATCGCAACGGATCAACGTTTTGCATGGAACGGTGGTGTAGGCTTTGATTATCATTTCACGCGACAAGTCGGGTTGCGCCTGATGGCGAAGGACTACATCGCGATGTTCAACGTGCCACATACGGTTATCGTACCCGCCGCCGGCGGGGGCACGACGACGACGCAAGTCACGGCGCAGAATAACAACAACAATTACGCCTTCTCAGCGGGTTTGAACATTGGATTCTGAACCTCAACGCCCAGCACTCGAACGTTGGCTCGCGCTCATGAGTGACCAGGAAGCGCGGCGCTTATTGCGAGAGTGCGTGGACCGCTACCGTCGCCGGCCGTACGCCGAGCTCCGCCGCGCGTGCGGTGACGACCCGGCGACGGTCGACGTCGCCGGGCGCTCCGGAGCGCATTATCGGATCATGGTGCACGTCGTGCCCGACAGCAGCGACGCGCGCCCGGACGCCGTCCGCGTGATCGCGCGGATGAGCGGCGACGAGTCCCTCGAGCGTCTACGCGACGAGTTTACGGTCGCGCCGAAGAGCCACGCCGGCGTGTAGCTGTTTCGACACGCAGATCTCGTCGCACGCCATCCGGCGCGGGCAGATCACGCAATCACGGCAGATCTTCTCGGGATACCGCGCGCGGTCCACGACCGCGTAGTCCATCGACTCGAAGAACCCGGTCGTCAGAGTCAACGCGAACACTTCGGTGATGCCGCGCGCGGTGCCGAGCGCTTCGACGCGCTCGACGAGCTGCCGCCCGATGCCCATCCCATGGGCCGCCCGCGCGACCGCCACGGACGCGACCTCGGCGAGCGACGGCGCATACTCCCGAAGCGCGGCGCAGCCGAGGAGTCGACCGTGCCGGTCCGTGGCGACGATGAAGTCATCGATGGCCAACGAGATGGCCTCCACCGTCTTCGGCAGCATGATCCGCTCGGCCGCATACCCGTTGATCAGGGCCGCGATGTTGTTGACGTCGGAGTCACGCCCACGCCGATAGATCACGTTATTCACTCCGTTCATGCTAGTGATGCCTCGAGTCGCGAGAGGCCATCGGCCAACTCATCGCGACGAATTGTCAAAGGAGGTAAGAGGCGGACCGTGTGGTCGCCGGCGGACAACACCAACAGCCCGCGCTCCCGCGCGCGCCCAACGATATCAGCGGCGGGCTGCACGGTATCAATGCCCCACATGAGCCCCACCCCACGGACGGCCCGAACGTCCGCACGCCGACTCGACAACTCGCCGAGAGCAGCCTCCAGCCATGCGCCGTGGGAGCGCACCGTGGCCAGCAACGTCTCGTCGCTGAGCCGCTCGACGACGTAGCGCGCGACCGCGGCGACGAACGGACCGCCGCCGAAGGTCGTGCCGTGATCGCCAGGCTGCACCGCGCGCGCGATCTCGTCCGAGAGCAGAATCGCGCCCATCGGCAATCCGCCCGCGAGCGGCTTGGCCAGCGTCATGAGATCCGGCGTAATGCCGGACCGCTCGTGCGCAAACAGCCAACCAGTGCGAGCGAGCCCGCACTGAATTTCATCCAGGATAAGTGCGACCTTCCGCTCGCGCGTGAGCGCGCGCAGCTCGCGCAAGAACCCTTCGTCGAGCACCCGCACACCACCTTCACCCTGCACGGGCTCGACGATGACCGCCGCCACCGTCTCGGCGTCGAGCATGCCATCGAGCTCTCGCAAATCGCGCTCGGCGATCGAGACGCCACCCGCGAGCGGACGATAGGGCAGGCGATACGACGGCCGGTCGGTTGCCGCCAACGACGCGAACAGCCGACCGTGGAAGGCGCCGCGCAATGCGATGATCTCGTGCTTGGGCGCGCCACCAATCGTTCGCGCCCAGCGGCGGGCGAACTTGAACGCGCCCTCGTTGGCCTCGGCGCCCGAATTGCAAAAGAACACGCGGTCGGCGAACGAGTGCTCGACGAACCAGCGCGCCAGCGACTCGCCGGGCTCGGTGCGATACAAATTCGATACGTGCACGAGGCCATCGGCCGCGGCGTGCATGGCCTCTCTCAAGCCCTCATCGCCATACCCCAGCGCATTGACCGCAATGCCACTCGTGAAATCGAGATAGGCGTTGCCCTCGTCATCAAACAGCTCGGCGCCCTCGCCGCGCACAATGCGCATGGGCGCGCGCTTGTACGTCGCCAGAATCGCGTCGCCAGTATCCACATATGCGCTCGTCACGCCAGCACCTCCGGGACGACCGTCGTCCCCGCGTCCTCGTCCGCCAGCATGGTGAGATCGCCGATCCTCACGCGACCCACCCCGGATTCGGCCGCGCTCGACGCAGCGGCCATCTTCGCGTGCATGCCCCCCGTTACGCCGCCCGGAAGAACGCCGGGCACGTCGGACACGAACAGCAGCTCGTCGGCTCCGAGCGCGACGGCGATCGCCGAGGCGGCATCATCGCCATTGACGTTGAGCCCACTGGCGAGCGGCGACACAACGGGCAGGTAGCGACCAGCAAGGAGGTGCCGCAGCACGGTCACGCGCACCGCGCGCACGGTGCCAACGGCGCCGAGCGCGCCGTCCTCGGCCACCACGGCCGACAGGAGCGCGGCGTCTTCGCCCGAGAGGCCGAGCGCATCTGCGCCGACCGCGACCAGCGCGGCGACGAGGCGCTTGTTGGCCAGGCCGGAGAGCGCCATGCGCAGGCGATCGATGTCCTCTGGGGCGGTGACGCGCCGGCCATTCACGAACCGCGGCTCGACGCCGGCGGCACGCTGCAGGGACGAGACTTCGTCTCCGCCGCCATGCACGACAACCAGGGCGCTCGGCGCTTCGCGCCAGCGCGCGGCGATCGCCTGGGCGAGACGCGGATCGTTTTGGGCACGGCCGCCGACTTTAATAACCTTCATCGGGGCAGCCCCGCGGTCTCGTCGATGCCGAGCAGCAGGTTGGCGTTCTGCATCGCCTGGCCGGCCGCGCCCTTGAGCAGGTTGTCGATGGCGACGTGGACGATCACGACGGGCCGGCGCACGCCTTCCGCGGCGGTCACCGAGATGGCCGCGACGTTGCGGTGCGTGACGTCGCGCAGCGACGGCGCGCTCGAGACGACATTCGACAAATGGCTCGCCGGCATAGTATGCCGCGAACATGCTGGCGGCATCGTCCAAGCGATCGATGACGGGCACGGTGATCGTGGCGAGGATCCCGCGCGCGACCGGCAACAGGTGCGGCGTGAACACGAGATCCAGGTCCGCGCCGAGCGCGCCGAGTGTCGCCCGCATCTCGTCGAGGTGCCGATGGGTATTGCCGACCGCATAGGCGCGGTAATCCTCGGTCACTTCGGCGAACAGCATCTCGCGCTTGGGCGAGTTCCCCGCGCCGGTGACGCCGCTCGCGGCGTCGGCCGTGACGGTCGCGCCGGGCATGACGACGGCATTGGCGACGAGAGGCGCCAGGCCGAGCAGCACGGCGGTTGCATAGCAGCCGGGATTGGCGACCAGGTTGGCGTTGCTCACGGCCCAGCGGGTCGGGGGCCCAAGCTCGGGCAACCCATAGGGCGCCGTGGCCCGGTGGTCGGCCGAGAGATCCACGACCTTGGCGCCGGCCTCCTGCGCGCGCGCGACGTAGGGCGCCGAGGCGCCATGCGGGAGCGCGCTGAACACGAGCGCGCAATCGCCGAACGGCGCGTCATCGGTCGCCACGAACGTCACGGCGCGACCGCCAACGCGGACGCATTCGCCTTGACGCTCGTTCGCCGCCGCGAACGCGAGGGTGAGCGCGGGATGCCGTGCCGCGAGCGCGCAGAGTTCGCGTCCCGCGTAGCCACTGGCCCCCAATACGCCCACAGGGTACTTATGCATCGTTAATGCATAATCTTGCATCTGGTCTCCGTCAATACATGCGAACAAAAAAGCCGCCCGTTGCATAGGGGCGGCTGCGAGGAACGAGTCGGCTGACGGTTATTCGATAGTCAGTACACACCCTCCCAGGCAGCACCTTCCCCTGTCGGGAACGGTCGCGGGCTGGGCACTCGGGCGGCGTACATGTACGATAGGTACAACCGGAATAGACTGAAAGTCAACGGAGGGAGCGGGTGGCGAACAAACGGGAGCGGCAGGCGACGATCCTCGAGCTGATCGCGGCGGAGCCCGTCGCGAGTCAGGAGGATTTGCGCGCGCTCCTCAAGCAGCGCGGTTGGTCTGTCACGCAGTCGACGCTCTCGCGTGACATTCAAGAGCTGCGGCTCGCCCGCGTCTCGACCGACGAGGGCACGCGCTACCAGCGTGGCGACGCCGGCCCCACCGCCCGCGAGCGCCGGGCGCTCGACGCCTTTCTTCCCCAACTCCTGACGAACATCGACGGCGTTCGCGAGTTTCTCGTCGTCAAGACCGAGCCCGGCGGCGCCCAGGCCGTCGGTGAGGCGATCGACCGCGAGCCCAACGCCGGCGTCCTTGGGACCATCGCTGGCGACAACACCGTTCTCGTGATCTGCCGCTCGACCGAGGCCCGCGAGCGCCTCGCCCGCCGCCTCAAGTCCATCGCCGCGGATCGATAGTTAACGTCTTGGGTCTTTCATGATTAATTATGCATCGTTTGCGCATGTATTCCCATCTAGCGGACTTTGCATAAATGCCCAGCTCAATCGTCCTCGCCTATTCCGGCGGACTCGATACTTCAGTGATCGTCCCGTGGCTCAAGGAGCACTACCCGGGTGCCCGGGTGACGTGCGTCGCGGCTGACATCGGCCAGGGCGACGAGCTCGCCGGCGTGCGCGAAAAGGCGCTCGCCTCGGGCGCCGATGCCTGCTACATCGAGGACCTGAGACGCGAGTTCGTCGAGGACTTCATCTGGCCCACGCTGCGCGCAGGCGCGGTGTATGGCCGCAAATACCTCCTCGGCACGTCGATGGCCCGTCCGCTGATCGCCCGCCGCCAGGTAGAGATCGCGCGCACGATCGGCGCTGATGCTTTGGCGCACGGGTGCACCGGCAAAGGCAACGATCAGGTGCGCTTCGAGCTCACCTATGCGGCGTTCGCGCCGGACCTCCCGGTGATCGCCCCGTGGCGCGTCTGGGACATCCGGAGCCGCGAAGATGCGATCGCCTATGCCAAGCGCCACGGCATCCCCGTGACCGCGACGGTCGAGAAGATCTACTCGCGCGACCGGAACCTCTGGCACGTATCGCACGAGGGCGGCGCGCTGGAGAACCCGGACTCTTTTCCGGCGAGTGATGTCTTCCAGCTCACGACCGACCCGCTCCTGGCCCCGGAAGAGCCCGAGGACGTCACGATCGACTTCGAGGCCGGCACACCGATCGCGGTCAACGGCCGCGTGCTCGATGCCGTCTCGCTCGTCGCGGCGCTCAACACCATCGGCGCCCGGCACGGGGTCGGGCGCATCGATCTCGTCGAAGATCGGCTCGTCGGAATGAAGTCGCGCGGCGTCTACGAGACCCCAGGCGGCACGCTCCTCTTCGCGGCCCACAGCGAGCTGGAGCAACTCACGCTCGACCGCCGGACCCTCGCGTCCAAGGACCTAATCGCACCCCGCTACGCCGATTTGGTTTACGAAGGGCGCTGGTGGACGACGGAGCGCGAGGCCTATGATGCCTTTGTGGCCGTAACCCAGGCCCGCGTCAGCGGGTCGATCACGCTGCGCCTCTACAAAGGCTCCGTGGCCATTGCGGGACGGTCGAGCGACAACGCACTGTACGACGAGCGATTTGTCACGTTCGGCGAGGACGACGTGTATCAACAGAGCGATGCAGCGGGCTTCATCCGCCTGTATGGGCTATCAGCACGAGTGCAGGCCCTGAAAGATCAGGAGAAAGCATATGCCGTCGCCTGACGACACGGCGCGAGAACGCGCCCATCGGCTGTGGGGCGGCCGTTTCGGCACGTCGAGCGCCGCGGCCCTCGATGCGCTGAACCGGTCGATCGATGTCGACTTCCGCCTCTGGCCATTCGACGTGCAGCTGTCGAAAGCCTGGGCCGTCGCCCTCTGGCAAGCGGGCGTGCTGACGCTCGATGAGAGCAAGCGCATGGAGTCGGGACTCGATGCCGTCGGGATCGATCTCGCCGCCGGCGCGATCCCGCTGGCATCGGACGAAGACGTGCACACGATGATCGACCGGATGCTGTCCGACGAGATCGGCTCGCTCGCCGCCAAGCTGCACACGGGACGCAGCCGCAACGACCAGGTCGCGACCGCCACCCGCCTCTGGTGCGCCGACGCGGCCGCGCAGGTCGCCGAGGCCGTCCGGGCGATGCAGCGGGTGCTGCTCGCGCACGCCGAGGCCCTGGGCGACACGCTGATGCCGGCGTACACCCACCTCCAGCGCGCCCAGCCCGTCTCGGCCGCGCACTGGCTCCTCGGCCACTTCTGGCCACTCGACCGCGATCACGACCGGATCATGCACGCCGGCCGCTCCGCGGTCGCGGCGCTCCCATTGGGCGCCGGCGCCATCGCTGGCTCGGCCTATCCAGTCTCCCGCGTGCTCCTCAAGGAGAGCCTCGGGTTCACGGGCCTCACGCCGAACAGCATCGACGCGGTCGGCGATCGGGATTTCGTGGCCGAGCTGCTGTTCGCCCTGACCATGCTCGGCGTGCACGTCTCGCGACTGGCCGAGGATCTCATTCTGTTCGGCTCGGCCGAGTTCTCGTTCGTGCAGTTCGGCGAGGCGTTCACGACCGGCTCGAGCATGATGCCGCAGAAACGGAACCCAGACGCGTTGGAATTGTCGCGCGCGTCGAGCGCTCGGATGCTCGGTGATCTGGTCGCCCTTGTCACGACGCTCAAGGGCCTGCCCAGTGGGTACAACAAGGACATGCAGGACGACAAGCGGGCGTTGTTCGACGCCGTCGACACCATGCGCCTGGTTCTCCCCGCGTTGGCGGGAGCGGTTGGCGAGCTCACGTTCAAGGCCGACCGGATGGCGGCGGCGCTCTCCAGCACGATGATGGCGACCGACCTCGCCGATTACCTGGTGCGAAAAGGCGCAACGTTCCGCGATGCGCACCGGGCGGTCGGAGAGATCATCCGGACCGCTGAAGCGAAACGGGTCGACCTCGGCCAGTTGCCGCTCGACACGTACGTCGCGGCTCACCCCCTATTTGGCGCGGAACGTCTTCGAGGCACTCTCGCCCAAGGCGTCGACCGAGCAGCGGGAGATCCCTGGCGGCACCGGCCCGAACGCGGTCCGCGACCAAATCGAGGCCGCAAGGGCCACCCTTCGTCCAACGCGTGAGACACCGCGCGGAAACGAGATGCCGTTGCTCGCGGTGGGGTAGCCAGGTCGCTCTCCCGGGGCGCAATTTAGAGGCATGCTCCATCTACTGGTCGCGGTAGGTCTCGCGGCCGCCCAGCCGACTGCGCCCCGGGACTCGGTGATCCGGGACTCCATCTACACCATGTCGGTCGACAGCACGAAGTACCCCGAGCAGGGTACCGTGCTGTTGCTCGACGACGGGGTGATCAAAGTCGAGGCGGACGGCCGGCACAGCGCTACGTACCGACAGGTCGTCCAGATCCTGCGCGAGCGGTCGGTCTCCGCGCATCAAGAACAACGGTTCGTCTACGACCCGACCCACGAAAAGCTGACGCTCAACTGGATTCGCGTCGTCAAGCCCGGCGGCGAAGTCGTGAGCGACCAACCGGCGCAGACGCAGGAGTCCGACATTCCGGCCGAGATGTCGTCGCCGGTGTACGTGAATCGCAAGGTGCTGCGCCTGTCGCTGCGCGGCGTCGCCGTGGGGACGCTCGTCGACTACTCGTACACCCGGGAGGAGCTCAAGCCGTTCCGCGCCGGTGACTTCTTCACGTCATGGAGCGTGACGGCGGGGACGACCGTCCGCCGGTCGCGCTTCCTGGTCGACGCGCCCAAGGACATGAAGCTCCGGATCGAGGAGCGAAACCTCCCGTTCGCGCGCACGCAGAAGACGTCGGACAACCGCACGCAATACCTCTGGGCGACGAAGGATGTCCCCTGGGTCAAGCGCGAGATGTTCGCCGCCGACTCGAACGACTTGGACGAGACCATCTACATCGCCGCACCCGGCGCGTGGTCGGACATCGGCCGCTGGTACGCCGGGCTGGCGAAGGACCGCTACGCGCCGTCGCAAGAGCTTCGCGACACGGTCCACGCGCTCGTGGCCAACGCGAAGACATTCGAGGACTCGCTGCGCGCGATCCACCGCTGGGTCGCGCAGGACATCCGCTACGTCTCGATCTCGCTCGGCATCGGCGGATTCCAGCCGCGATCACCGGACTCCGTCATCTCCACGGGATTCGGCGACTGCAAGGACAAAGCAACGCTGTTCGTCGCCGCCCTCGGCGTGCTCGGCGTCGAAGCGTACCCGGTCCTGCTCAACGCGGGTGGCTACGTCGACCGGGCGATGCCGACGATTGGCCAGTTCGACCACGCGATCGCGGCGATCAAACGGAACGGCACGTACGAGTACACGGACCTCACATCCGGCGTGACGCCGCTGGGCGAGCTTCCGTATGCCGACGAGGCACAGTTCGCCCTCGTCGTGCACAAGGATGGCCGTACCGAAGAAGTCACGCTGCCGGCCGATTCGGCGGACGCGAATCGACTGGAGACGCGCCTCACGGGGAAATTGTCGACGGACGGGATCTTCGATGGCCGGCTCGAGGAACGCGCGACCGGTACGACCGCCGACGGCATGCGGGCGATGATGCCGGAGCGGTTCGACTCCGCGCAGCGCGCGAACGCGATGCGCGCGATGGCGCAGCACGTGTATCCTGGCGCGGAAGGCGACAGTCTCGTCGCGTTCAACGGCAAAGATCTCGAGGCCGAGCCCAAGGTCTCGGTGCTGATTCGCCACGGACAGGCAACGTCGCAGTCCGGATCGACCAATGTGCTCACCGTACCGTTCGGCGGGAACACGCTGAGTCAAACCGCGAGTCAGCTCGAGGCGGCGCCGCAGCGGCGGTTTCCGATCGATGCGAGCAAAGTCCTCGGTCGCCTCAACATGACGTATACAGCGCGTATCACGCTGCCGGACGGGTGGCACGCCCGGCTCCCGCCAAGCCTCTCGGCGATCAGCCCATTTGGCACGTACGAATCATCGTACACGCAGAATGGCAACGAGCTGGTGCTGCAACGTCATATCGAGGGTGCGTCGGGCATCTATCCGCCGTGGAAGGTCGGCGAGCTCGTCGCCTGGCTCAAGCGCGCGGGCGCTGATCGCGTCACGGTCATCTTACTAGATCACTCGTAAGACGTAGCGCGCGCCAACGTTACGACGACGTGGCGTGTAAAGTAGATGCTAATGTTGCCACGTCTTGGGGGGTCTGGGGGGCGTAGTTGCGGTTCGCCCCCCAGAGGAGAACAGACCAGTCGAGCGGCGCGAAGCGCTGCGTCGACGCGCCGCGGAGCGGCGTCACGTCTCTTTTGGATTGCCGTGCTCGCGCTGATCCCGGCGGTAATCCGGGCGCAGGTGGGCGTGTCCACCGACATCATCACTGGACAAGTCACGTCGCCCGACGGTCATCCCGTGCCGGGTGTGAGCATTCGCGTTGTCTCGACCGAGACACAGATCGGCCGCAACGCGACGACGAACTCTGACGGTCGCTACACGGTCGTGTTCCCCGACGGTGGTGGGAATTATCGCGTCGAGGCGCGCTTTGTCGGCTATCAGCCTTCGCGCCTCATGATCGGTCGCCAGGCCGACGAAGACCGGCTCGTCGCGAACATTCAGCTCGGGACATCGATCCCGACGCTCTCCACGGTGCGCACCACCGCGCGTCGCAATCAGCCGCGCGGCGATGCCGGTGGCACGGGTCGCTCGATGACGCCGCAGCAGCTCGACCGGTTGCCGATCGACGCCACCGACCCGAACACGATCGCGACGCTCGCCCCTGGCGTCGTCGGCATCGGCTCGACGGACACGACCGCGTCGTCGTTCTCCGTCGCGGGGCAGCGGCCAACGCTCAACAGCGTGACGCTCGACGGGACGACGTTCAGCGGCTCGGCGATTCCGTCCGAGGCCATTCGCAATACGCGCGTGATCACGAACACGTACAATGTCGCCCGTGGACAGTTCACGGGCGGCCAGGTCGCGTCGACGACGCGCGGCGGGACGAACGTGCCGAGTGGGTCGTTCGGCTACTACTTCCGGAACCCATCGCTGGCGTTCGGCGAGCAAGGACCGAGCGCGTTCAGTCAGCTCCGCAATCAGAACCAACTGTCGGGCGGCGTCGGCGGGCCGCTCATGGTCGACCACATCTTCACGTTCAGCGCCTTCAATCTGAGTCGTCGCGCGGACGACCTCGTGGATCTCGCCAACGACGATCCGACGACGCTCGCGCAGCTCGGCGTGCCGCAGAGCACCGTGACGACGTTCTTGAGGGCGCTGCAACAGAAGGGCGTGCCGATCACGAACGCGCTCGTGCCCGACTCGCGGTCGGTCGATAATCTCGCGGCGTTCGAGCGGCTCGATTTTCTCATCGGCGACAACAATTCCCTGGTCGTGCGCGGCGATTTCCGCGGGCGGTTGCAAGACGGGCAGCGCGTGAGCCCGTACACGATCCCGACGGCCGGCGGCCATCTCGACGGCGCGGGCGGCGGGATCTTTGCGTCGCTCACCACGCACTTGCCCGGCAACTTCATCAACGAAGTGCGCACGTATGGGCAGCGCGACTATCAGTCGACGAGCCCATACCTGAGCGGCCTCGCGGGACGCGTCAACGTGTTGCCCGAGACGACCTCCACATCGACCGGCATCACGACGTTCGGCTTCGGCGGCAATCCGGGCCTTCCCCAGTCCGGCTATACCGATCTCTGGGAGTCGACCGACGAGGTGTCCTGGCTCTCGCCGCGAGGCGGCCACCGGGTTCGTCTCGGCATGCTCTTCGATCTCGGGCGCTCGTCGCAGCTCTACAATTTTGGCGTGAACGGCATCTACACGTACAACTCGCTGGCCGCGTTCGACTCCAACCAGGCGGCGACGTTCACGCGTTCGTTCAATGCCAACGCCTATCACGCCGGGTCGACCAGTGGAGCGGTGTACCTGGGCGACACGTGGGTCCCGTGGTCGCCGCTTCAGCTCACCTATGGCGTTCGCGTGGAAGGAACCGAGTATACCGGCGCTCCGGCCGAAAACGCTCAGGTCGACCATTTGTTCGGATTGAATACGAACTACTGGCCGTCAGAGATCCACGCGAGTCCGCGCATTGGCTTCACGTACTTCGTGCGCAATCCAAACGGGCCACCGGCAGCGGTGATACGTGGCGGATTTGGCGAATTCAGGGCCAACGCGCCATTGTCGCTCTTCTCCTCAGCGCAATCCGAGAATGGTCTCTCGAGCGGCGAGTCGCAGCTCATTTGCATTGGCCCGGGCGTGCCGTTCAACACGACCGCGGGATGGGGCGGATACTTGAACGGATCGACGCCGATTCCCACGTCGTGCAACAGCGGCTTCGGCACGTTCGGCGACAGTGTGCCCTTGAGACAGGTCGCCGGGTTCGATCGCGACTTCGAGTCGCCGCGCGCGTGGCGCGGATCGCTCGGCATACAGAAGCGGCTGTTCGGCACCGTGAACGGCTCGGTCGACTACTCGTATGCGCGCGGAATGGCGTTGTTCGGCGTGACCGATGCCAATCTCAATACGACGCCGGCGCTGTATCTTCGCGACGAAGGCAACCGCCCGATCTACAGTTCGCAGATCGACCCGACGACGGGCGCGGTCAGCTACGTCGGATCCCGGAAGGACGGGGAATTCGGTCAGGTCTGGGACATCAATTCGCGGCTCCAGTCGGAGACGCACCAGGTCACGGTCGCGATCAATGGCTTCACCCTACGCGGGATCGCGTACTCGTTGGCGTACACGTATCAGCACGCGCGTGACCAGTCATCGTTCTCCGGCGGGTCGGCGTCGTACGGCTTCAGTTCCGCGACGACGGGCGGCAACCCGAACAACGTCGGGTGGGGCACGAGCGACCTGCAGCGCATGCACCAGTTTATCGGGACGTTCACCTACCCCGTTACACCATCGTTCGAGATCACGTCGATCGCCCGGCTCAACTCCGGCGCGCCGTACACGCCGATCGTCAATCAAGACATCAACGGCAATGGCACGCGGAACGATCGCGCGTTCGTGTTCAATCCCGCGCAACTGCCGACGTACGACAGCGCCTACGCCGCGCCACTCAAGGCGCTGCTCAATAGCTCATCGTCGCGCATTCGCGATTGCCTCCAGAGCCAGCTGGGCCAGGTCGCGGGTCGCAACAGCTGCGACGGCCCGTGGGCGCCGGCGCTGGATCTGCAGTTCAACTATCGCCCCGCGTACTTCGGGCTCGACCGGCGGCTCACGCTGTCGATCCTGGCCGTCAATTCGCTCACCGGACTCGATGAGCTCGTGCACGGTCCGAATCACCTCGCCGGGTGGGGGCAGTCATTTCCACCGGACAACGTGCTGCTCTACGTGAAGGGGTACGACGAGACCAACAACCGGTTCATCTATCAGGTGAACCAGCATTTCGGCCAGCCATACAGCGCGTACGGCGCATTCGCCGCACCGTTCCAGCTCGTGTTCCAAGCGCGCTTTGCCTTTGGCAACGTCACGGATCTCCGCAACATGTTCGGCGGCGGCGGCCGTGGCGACGGCGGCCGGCCCGGCGGGCCGGAGGGCGGTGCTGGCGCCGGCGCTCAGCCGATCTCGCTCGCCGATCAGATCGCGCAGCGGTTCGCGGATCGGTTCCCGAATCCGTTCGACCAGATCCTGGAGCTCAAGGACACGCTCGCACTCACGCCTGACGAGATCGGCAAGCTGACCACGGCCTCTGACTCGCTCAAAGAGCAAATCGCGACACTCAAGGGGCATGTGTCGACACAACTGGCGAAGCTCGGCAACAATCCCGATCCCGGCACGCTCATGTCACTCCTGCGACCCGAGCTCCTCGAGGCGCGGGGCATGAGCCGCGCGGCGCTGACCCAGGCTCAGGCCATCCTGACCCCGGACCAATGGAAGAAGGTGCCGACCTCGATCAAAGAGCCGCGCCAGGGCGGCGGGGGCGGTCCGCGTTAGAGTTGGACCCCGAACATCCACTGCCCATAATAATTCTGGTTGAGACCGCGGCCTTCGAACGTGCGGTGGAATCGCAGCTCGCTGAAGAGCGAGACCTTCGCGGCGACCGGTACGCGCAATCCGAATCCGACGTTTGTGCCGAAGTGACTGCCGCCACCGACGTATAAGCCGGTGTAGTAGCCGAGTCCGGCGAGAAAGTACGGGTGCACGCGCTTGGTCGGGATCGTGACGACGGCGTCCGCGCTCCCGCTCCACGCAGTGACCGCGCCGCCGCCATTGAGGTGAAACTGGTTGAACCCTCCCTCGAACCGGGCGCCCAAGGGCGAGGGGGTATCGAACCCGATGAACCCGAGTACAGAGTAGCCGACGTTGACGTTATACGTGTCGATCGGGAATGCCAGGCCGCCGCCGAAGCCGTAGTTCAGGCTCTGTGCGTTGGCGACGGACGCGAGCGCGGCGAACGCGCACGCGGTGAGTGCCGCGCGTACTTGCATAGTTCGTTTTGGTTCGATCAGCGTTCAGCGGTGACCGTTGGAAACGAGACGCCAAACACGAGCGGCAACATCGACGCATTGGCGTGCGGGCCAAAGTAATACAGATAGCGCGCCTCGGCGAATATGCCGATTCCGATGCCGGGACCTACGCCGAAAAGGCGGTACCGCGCACCTGCGCCGCCATCGAGGCCGAAGTGTGCGGCGGTCAGCGTCGGCACCGTGGGCGATGGGCCGACAGCGGCCTTGGCTCGCAGGTTCTCTGACGTGTGATAATATCCGCCGCCGCCGATCACGTACGGAATGATCCCCTGTGGCGAGTTGGGGAACGACCAGATCGCGTTACCAGAGATCGCCCAGACTTGCTGCGCGCCGAGGTAGTTGCTCGTGTGGTCGTACTCATCGTACAGACCTTCGAGTCGCACGCTGATCGGGATGAACGGCGCGGTGTAATGCAGCCCCAATAGACCATTGAATCCCGGTGTCGCGGTGTTCGTCTTCAGTTGTCCGAACTGAAACGACGGGCCCGTGCCGAGGTCGAGGGACACCGGGATCTGCGCCGTGGCCTGGGCGGCCACGGCAGTGATACTGGCGAGTACTGCGAACCGAATCGCGCGCATGCTCTCAATCTATCGAGTGCGCACGCGCTAGAGCTGAATGCCGAATGTCAGAGGGATGTACTGGGTGTTCGCATTGATCACGTAGTGATAGCGCAGCTCGCCGAAGACCGAGAACAAGAGCGGGATGTGCGCCTTCACCCCGACCCCGGCATTGATGCCGAACTTGCTGGCGGATGTCCCGAGGCCAGGGCTGATGTCGGTGTAGTAGTACCCCACGCCACCGATGAAGTAGGGCGCGATCAGAGGCGCCGGAATTCTGACCGTCGCGTTCGCGGTCGCGGACCAGACATTGTCGTGCCCTGCATCGAACTTGACGGGCAGATGCACGAACGATCCATCGAGCCGCAGTCCAACCGGCAGCAGCGAAGACTCGATGCCGCCGAACACGAGCACGTTGTACCCGCTGTTATCGATGTTGCTCGTATTGCCGACGGGCAACGCGAGCCCGCCGCCGGCGCCGAGCGTGGGGTGGATGATCTGCGCCTGTCCTCTGGGCGCGGCGATGAGTATCCCGAAAAGTGCACAGACCAGGGCACGCGGATTCATGCGCAGGGACCTCACAAGTTGTGGTGACCAAATAACTTCAATCGCGCCGACAGCGCGCGCGATGTCACCACAAGTGGCAAGTCTCGTGCAGAGACGCGAGCGGGGCGCCCGAAAACCGGACGCCCCGCTCACTGACCTCTTCGTTCGCCGACGAATTACCGGCCAGCGCCGCCCGACTTCACGACGTTCTCGGCTGCAGGACCCTTCTGCCCCTGCACGATGTCGAACTCGACGACATCACCCTCGGCCAGAGACTTGAACCCGTTGCCCTGGATCGCGCTGTAGTGGACGAAGCAGTCCTTCTGACCATTGTCCGGCGTGATGAACCCAAAGCCCTTCGCGTCGTTGAACCACTTCACTTTCCCGGTCGTACGCATTCCTACTCCTGAGAGATTTTTTGTCTAGGGAGCGGAGCGCGCCGTACCCCGACAAAGCAATGACGCGGGACCTGTGAGCCCCCCGCGAACTGGACTTGTTCGCCGATTGGACGGATTCTCGGCTTACGCGCGCGAATATAGCGAGGACAAGTTGTCCAGGCAAGCCCAAACGCTAAGGGTTTTTTAATCAAAGAGGCGCAGGTGATACGCCGTCGACGAAGTATTCGGTCTCGCCCCAGCAGTTCGTCGGGAGACCTTTGTGCTGCCGGTAGTGCAGCGCGACGCGTTTGCCGATCTGCGAGTTGATCGCCGAGGCGATCGAGTCGCTCCGGACCGTGAAATCCCAGAATGAGCGGCTGCACACCCGGCTGCGTGGTCTGCGCCATCTCGCCTTCCCACGTCTTACAGAGCCACCCCTTCTGCGAGAACTTCTGCACGAACCCCGCCCGCTCGCCCGTGGAATACGAGAAGAAGCGCGCGGCCAGCGTGTAGAGCACGAATACCACTATGATCGTGAGCACCAGCAACACGCCAATGTTCCGTATCGGATGCGTGCGACGGGGCTCGGCGGCTGTGGTCATGGACCCGAAACTACCAATTAAGTTTGGGGCATGCCAGTCCGTCGTCAGACCGTGACCGCCTCCGTGGGCGGCATCCCGATCGGGTCCGACCACCCGATCGTCGTGCAGTCCATGACGAACACCGACACGGCCGATCCGGCATCCACCGCCGATCAAGTCGTGGCCCTCGCCCGGGCGGGATCGCAGCTCGTTCGGATCACGGTGAACAACGAAGAGGCCGCGGCCGCCGTCCCCGAGATCGCCCGACGCGTCAGCGACGCCGGCATAGAGGTCCCGCTCATCGGCGACTTCCACTACAACGGCCACCTGCTGCTCTCGAAATACCCGGCCTGCGCCGAGACGCTGGCGAAGTACCGTATCAACCCGGGCAACGTCGGTGGCAAGCGCCGCGATGAGCACTTCCGGCAAATCATCGAGATCGCGCTCGACAACGACAAACCCGTGCGTATCGGCGTGAACTGGGGATCCTTGGATCAGGATCTGCTCACGACTCTGATGGACGAGAACGCGTCACTGCCCGAGCCCCTCGACGCTCGCGACGTCTACATCGAGGCCATGCTGCAGAGCGCCCTCCGCTCGGCGGCGCTCGCGGAAGACGTCGGCCTTGGCCACGATCGCATCCTCATCTCGGCCAAGGTGAGCCTCGTTCCGGATCTGGTCGATGTATACCGTCGCCTGGCCGCCCGGTGCGATTACCCGCTGCATCTCGGCCTCACCGAAGCGGGACTCGGTACAAAAGGCGTCGTGGCATCGACCGCGGGCCTGTCGATTCTCCTCGCCGAGGGCATTGGCGATACGATTCGTGTCTCGCTGACCCCACGCCCTAACGGTGATCGCACAGAAGAAGTCATCGTCGCCCAGCAGATCCTGCAATCCCTCGGATTGAGAAGCTTCACGCCGCAAGTGACGGCGTGCCCGGGGTGTGGGAGAACCACGTCGACGTTCTTCCAGCACATGGCCGAGGACATCCAGACGTACCTGCGCGAGCAGATGCCGGTGTGGCGCGGACTGCATCCTGGTGTCGAGACCATGCGCGTCGCCGTCATGGGCTGCGTCGTCAACGGCCCAGGCGAGTCCAAGCACGCGAACCTCGGCATCTCGCTGCCGGGGACGTTCGAGGAGCCCAAAGCTCCCGTGTACGTCGACGGAAAGCTCGTCATCACCCTGCGCGGTGACACGATCGTTCCCGACTTTCTCAAGATCCTCGACGACTACGTCGCGCGGACGTACCCGGCGCCCGCCGTCGCCGTCCCCGCCTAGTGCTCGCGCTGCTTCTCGTCCTTCAGACAACAGTCGGCGCAATCAAGGGAGGGGTGATCGATACAACGAGACACCCGGTGCCCGGCGTCACCGTGAGCATCGTCGGCTCGACCATCTCCGCGCGCACCGACAGCGCCGGCGCCTTTCGCCTGAACAATGTGCCGGTCGGTCGCCAGATCGTGAGCGTTGGCCATGTCGCGAAACAGGTCGACGTCAAGCCCGACACCGCCATCGGCATCGTACTCATGGCGCGCGACGTCGCGGCCCCGAGATACGTGTGGCTGGGCTGCAAACCGTTCGGCACCTGTAGCCAGATGCGCTACGTCGCGAGCTTGTTCAAAAGCGGTATTGCCCCTGGCGCCGGCGTCATTCGCGACTCGCTAGCCTGGTCGGCATTCCTGTCGCGCTACGCCACGGGAGACAATGCCGCGATCCGGGATGACATCATCGACTGGACGCACGAGATGCTCGTGGTCGTGTGCGACGCGGGCATCAATCGCGTCGAGCGCCACCCGGACCGGCTGACCGTGCTCCTGGGCCCGGATTCCATGACCGGCCCGATGTTCGGGCCAAATCCCGCGTTGCTCGCGACCGTGATCGCGGTCAAACGCACGACCCTGCCAGTCGAGTATCGCGCGATCCTCCCGATCACGCATGTCCCGCCGACGGTCGACTGGTCAGGTCAGTGATTTGCTCCGGACGAGCATCCAGGCAAACCCGAGCGAGATCGCGACGCCCGTGACCCCCTGGGCGATTCGACCCAGCGCGATCTGCACGAGATCACCCAGGCCGTTGACGAGAAAGACACCGAGCGCGATATACCACGCCCAACGTTTGCCCCGCAGCAATCCAACGCCAGCCGCGCCGCAGACGGCGCCCAACGCGAGCAGCAATGCGCCGGCCAGGCGACCGATCGGCTGAAGAGCGGCATAGCCCCTCGGGTTCAGCGCCCCGAGCCCATCCAACACGGTACCGGGCACCACTAGCGAAAGGCCGACCAGCACCGCCATCAGCGTCGCGAAGAATAGAAACGCACTGACGACGACGATCACGGCAATGATGCCATGAAGTCAGCGAGATAGTTCTTCCAGACCACGGCCTTCGTATGCGTGCCGTGGCCGACGGTCTGATCCGTCGTCGGCAAGAGTACGAACTTGACGCGCTTGACCCGCTTGAGCAGTGGTTCCATCGTGCCGAGCTCCGGCGGGTTGATCGCGTCGTCGGCCGAGTTGATCGCCAACACCGGCGCAACGATGCGCTCCAAGTCAGCGGACGGATCGTAGTCGCGCGACGCATCGAGCTGATAGATGAGGTCATTGGCGTCGTCCTTCGCCATGCGGCTGCGCACAATCGCCATCTCGGCGCTGTCCGCCTTATCCCGCGTCGGTCCGGCCTTCTGCAGGACCAGCGGGCTCGTTGCCCAAAGTGACAAGAGCTGCATGGCCGGCGTGTACCCGTACGGCTGCTTCGTGTACTCTCCGCCGTTGTAGTCGGGCGAGTTTCGGATATCGTCCATCGCCATGCGGCGCCACATGCGATTGCGCCCGGTGAGCTGCGTCGGATTGCACGCCAGCGGGACGGCGCCATCCATGAACGTCGGATACCGTTCCAGCCACATCCACGAGTGCATGCAGCCCATCGACGTGCCCATGACCAGCCGCAGATGGCGCACGTGCAGCCCGTCGCTCACCAGCCGATACTCGGCCTCGACCATGTCCGCATACCCATAGTGCGGAAACTTCGCGTGCAGCCCATCGCTCGGCTTGCTCGACCCGCCGTGGCCAATATCGTCGGGCAGGATCACGAAATATTTCGTCGTGTCCAGCAGCTGTCCCGGGCCGAAGAGCTCGCCGGCGAAGATCGGCAGCAGGAACTGGTCGCCCGAGCCGCTCGTGCCGTGCATGATCAGCACAGCCTTGCCGCTGGAGGGTCCAAGCGTGCGATAGTGGATCCGCAGCTCGGGCATCACCTCGCCGTCGGCGAGCTTGACGTCGCGCGTCGTATAGTTGGCGGCCTGCACGAGGAGCAGCAGTAGGAGAGGGTTCATGGCACTATTATGCCATCATGCGAGCGATGCTGCTCGAAGAGCCCCGCAAGCCGTTACACATGGTCGAATGGCCCGAGCCGACGCCGCTCGAAGGGCAAGTTCTGATTCATGTCCACGCCTGCGGTGTCTGTCGGACCGACCTCCACATCGTCGATGGGGAGCTCGGCGGAGCCGAGATCGGTCCAACCGACCAGTCGAGCAGCGCAGCTGCCTCGACGCGCGGCGGAGCCGCGCTGACGCAACCATCGCTGCCGCTGATCATCGGCCACGAGATCGTCGGCACGGTCGCCGCTCGCGGCCCGGGCGCGAATCGGTTCGCGGTCGGCGACCGGGTCGGCGTGCCCTGGCTCGGCTGGACCGACGACACCTGTTCGTATTGTCGGAGCGGGCGCGAAAACCTGTGTCTCAACGCCCGATTCACAGGCTACACGATCGATGGCGGATATGCCGATGCGGTCATCGCCGACGAGCGCTATGCGGTGGCGATCCCCGCGTCGTATGGTGACGCGGAGGCGGCACCGCTCTTGTGCGCGGGGCTCATCGGCTATCGCTCACTGGTCGCGGCCGGCGATGCCCAACGGGTTGGCCTGTATGGATTCGGGGCATCGGCACATCTCATTGCTCAGGTCGCGCGGCACCAGGGTCGCGAGGTCTATGCGTTCACGCGCCCTGGCGATCAGGATGGACAGAAGTTCGCGATGGAGGTCGGGGCCACCTGGGCCGGAGGCTCGGATGCCAAGCCGCCGAAGCCTCTCGACGCGGCGATCATCTTCGCGCCGGTCGGCGCACTGATCCCGACGGCGCTGCGCGCGACCGCGCGCGGGGGCACGGTGGTCTGCGCCGGCATTCACATGTCGGACGTGCCGTCGTTTCCGTACGATATCTTGTGGGAGGAACGGTCCGTCCGTTCGGTCGCCAATCTCACGCGGCATGACGCCGAGGAGTTCATGCGACTGGCACCGGCCGTCCCGGTACGAACGACGATTACGACATACCCGTTGGCCCACGCCAACCGCGCCTTAGCCGACCTCCGTGCCGGTCGCTTGCATGGGGCCGCCGTTCTTCTAACCCGGAATGCACGATGATCCCGAACTACGTCGCCGGCAATTGGCGCACAGTCGCGACCACCGATTGTGTCGCCGTCACGAATCCCGCCACCGGTGAGCTGCTCGATCAGACGCCGCTCTCGACCCCCTCAGACGTCGACGCGGCCGTCCGCGCGGCGGCCGCGGCATTTCCATCGTGGCGCCGCACGCCGCCCGGTGAGCGCATCCAGTACCTGTTCGCGCTCAAGGCGCTTCTCGATCAGCATATCGATGAGCTGGCGCGGATCATCACCACCGAGAATGGGAAGACGTTGGCCGAGGCGAAGGCCGAGATTCGGCGGGGCATCGAGAATGTCGAGGTCGCGTGCGGGATTCCCACGCTCATGCAAGGCTACAATCTCGAAGACGTCACGGCTGGCGTCGACGAGATGTTGATCCGGCAACCGCTCGGCGTCGTCGCGGCGATTACGCCGTTCAATTTTCCGATCATGATTCCGTTTTGGTTCTTGCCCTACGCTATCGCGTGTGGCAATACCCTCGTCATCAAACCCTCCGAGCGCGTTCCCCTGTCGATGCGCCGCGCGATCGAATTGATCGCCCAGACGGGTCTTCCGGCTGGAGTTGTCAATCTGGTCAACGGCGGCCGGGCGACAGTCGAGGCGCTGATCGATCATCCGGATGTCCGCGCCATCAGCTTCGTCGGCTCAACGCCAGTTGCCAAGGCCATTTATGTCCGATCGGCTCAGCGTGGCAAACGTAGCCAGTGTCAGGGAGGCGCCAAGAACCATGTCATCGTGCTTCCGGATGCCGACATGGACCTGGCGACGCAGATCATCGCGGATAGTGCGTTTGGTTGCGCCGGACAACGATGTCTCGCGGTCTCCGTCGCCATTACCGTGGGAGATGCGCAGCGCACGTTCCGTGATCGCATCACCGATGCCGCGTCGCGCATTCGCGTCGGCAACGGACTGGATGATGGCATCCAGATGGGCCCCGTGATTTCACCGGAGAGCCGGGAGCGTATTGCATCGCTCGTCGCGACCGGCGTCGGCGATGGTGCCCGCGTGTTGCTCGATGGGCGAAGCGCCGCACATGAGCGCGGATCTTTTATCAAGCCCACCGTGCTCGATGCCTTGCCGCCGACCAGCCGAGTCGCGGAGACGGAGATCTTCGGCCCGGTGCTCAGTCTCATGCATGCCGATTCGATCGACGACGCCATGGCGTTCTTGCGCACGAGCGCCTACGGCAACCAGGCGAGCCTGTTTACGACCAGTGGCGCGGCAGCGCGGAGATTTCGCTACGAGGCCCCCGCGGGAAATATCGGCATCAACATCGGTGTAGCCGCGCCGATGGCCTATTTCCCATTCAGCGGCTGGAAGGACAGCTTCTTCGGCATTCTCCACGGCCAGGGCCGTGATGCCGTGGAGTTCTACACGGAATCGAAGGTCGTCATCGAGCGCTGGTCACGGCAAGAGACCAGACGATTCTAAGACGGCGTCGATGGCCTTGACGACGAGCGCTTCGACCTCCGGCACCTCGCGATCGCGCGTCGACAGGAGCTCGAACATCTCGTAGCTCGTGAGCGCGAACAAGATGTCGACGAGATCGTTGGCGCGCTCGTGGTCCACGTTCGGCCCCAGGCGCCCGACGATCACCGTGAGACCACCACGCCGGCGCTCGATGCGCGCTTGCAGTTGTTTCGCGATGTCGGCGTCGACGATCGCGGCCGAGAGACGCGGGAGCGCTCTCCGGTGGTTCGCCCAAAACGTGACGAGCACGTGCGCTAGCTCGTGGAGCGCCCGTCGCGGGTCGCGCTCGGCGAACACCTTTGGCAGTGCGGCCAGACCACCAGAAGTCGCGAACTCGTCGAAGACTGCCTCGAGCAAGTGCGCCTTGGACGCGAACTGATGATAGATCGTGATGCGCGTGACGCGCGCGCGTTTCGCGACCGCCTCCATCGAGAAAGGCTTGGCCGAAGCGAACAGCTCCCTGGCGGCGCGCAAGATGCGACTCCGCGTCTCATCGGCGGCCGCGCGACGGCTGGGACTGCGATACGGACGAGGCGTCACCGGCGCTTGACGGGCGAAAGTAAATCGACTATACACTCTGTAAGACTAATTACGAGAGAGCTCACGCATGACGTTAATCGCAATTGTCCGCGCGATCCATATTCTGTCCGGCGTCATCTGGGCGGGATTCGCCGTCGTCCTGGCGACACTCGTCATGCCCAACCTCGCCCCCGAAGGGCGCGGCGCCTTCGGACAGTACATGGCGAAGTCGGGCTCGCGCATCGCCGGCGGCGCGGCGGCGCTGACGTTCTTCTCCGGCCTCTACCTCATGTGGCGCCTGCACTGGGGCGATCATTCGGCCCAGGCCACGACGCTCGGCATCGGCGCGCTGCTCGCGATCGCTGCGGGTATCGCGGGCGGCGCGATCAGCGGTCGCGCGGCCACTCAGCTCGGCAAGCTGACCCCGGGCCCCGATACCGCGGCCCAAGCCGCCGCGCTACGCAATCGCCTCATGCTCGGCGGTCGCATCACCGCGACGCTGCTGGTCCTGTCGATTATCTGCATGGCGGTCGCGCGATACGTGTAGCAGATCGTGTGAGGGCTTGACGAGCAGTAGGGTCGTATATAGCTTGGTCGCCTGGGAGTCGCGTCCCGATATCGAGGTTGTTCGGTGACGCGACTCTTTTTTTGTCTAACCCTGCGAGAACAATGCATCCAGAATTTCCGCGATCACAGAGTGAATACGCCATTACGCGACCGGTCATGGACCGACTCGCGCTGGGTGACGTGTGTGCAGGGGGTATATCGGGGACGCGAAGCGACTAGAGCGCTTTAGAGTCCACCCGAGAATCGCCCCACCTGCACACGATCGGCAGGTGGGGCGATTTCGTTTTTATCCACGCTGTTTGACAACCGATCGTGCTGGAAAACCGGGTGGCCGTCGTTGGCACTCCGCTCGCTGGCGAACGCGACTCCCTGTGTGTTGGAGTCGCTGGCGGCGGTCACTCGCTTGCTTACACCGAAGGCTGTAGCTCAATAGGTAGAGCATCAGGGGCACCTCCTCACCACCATACCTCGCCCGTCCGCGGGCCGACGGCTGAGGGTTATCCGTTCTGACAGTTGCAGGTTCGAGTCCTGCCAGCCTTCCTGTGGTTCGGTGCCGAGTTTTCCCTCGGCACATTTCGCCCGCTCACGGGCCGACGTTGAGGGTTACCGACTTGGAACCGCCGCGGTTCGACCCCGCGGAGCTCGGCATCGAATCACTGTTCATCGCATCACTTCACACTCACCCAGGAGGGCGAGCCATGTTGGATTTCACCAAGCACTTCGCGACTCGCCTGAAGCGCCAGGCGACTCCGCAGTCCGAGCCGATCCCGGGCTCGACGCAGATCCCGAACTCGGCGGGCGGCTGGACGTGGGCCGTCGATCCCTGGAAGCGCTTCGACCGCTTCCTGATCTTCGGCACCGAGCGCGGCACGTATTACATCCGCGAGCGGCAGCTGACCCGCGAGAACGCGGCGAACGCTCTCGCGTGTATCGCCGCCGACGGTCCGCGCGCGGTCCGGCGCATCGTCGAGATCTCGATCGCCGGCCGCGCGCCGTCGAACGACCCGGCATTGTTCGCGCTGGCCCTCGCGGCGAGCGCCGAGGATGCACTGACTCGCGCGGCGGCATTCGCGGCGCTCCCCGAGGTGGCGCGTACGGGAACGCACTTGTTCCACTGGGTGCAGTACCTCAAGGGATTCCGCGGCTGGGGACGCGGCCCCCGCACGGCGGTCGCGCGCTGGTACACGGCGCGGCCCGCCGCAACGCTCGCCTATCAGCTGCTCAAGTACCGCTCGCGCGACGGCTGGTCGCACCGCGATACACTGCGGCTCGCCCACCCGGCGCCTCCGACGGCAACGCACGACTACCTCTTCCGCTACGCCACGCGGGAGACGCTCGCAGTCGGCGCCCCGTCGCGCGTCGCACCAGACCCCGATGTCGTCACGTTCGTCGAAGCGGTCGCATTGCTCGCGCGCCTCAAGCCCGATGCGGCCGCCCAGGTGATCGCCACGCATTGGCTGACGCGCGAGATGGTGCCGACGGAGCTCCTGGCTCACGCCGGCACATGGGCAGCACTGCTGCCGGCGATGCCGCTCACGGCCATGATCCGGAACCTCGGCGTCATGAGCGCGAACGGCCTGTTGACGCCTTACAGCGCCACCACGCGGATGATCGTCGGTCGTCTCACCGATCGCGATGCCCTGACCTCGGCGCGGATCCACCCGATCGCCGTGCTCGCCGCGCTCAAGACATACGCGCAGGGGCACGGAATGAAAGGCAAGCTGCGCTGGGACCCGGTCGGCGCGATCGTCGATGCGCTCGACGCAGCATTCTATCTCACGTTCGCCAACGCGCCGAGCACGGGACGGCGCGTGATGCTGGCGCTGGACGTCTCCGGTTCCATGTCCGCGCCGGTCTTCGGCATGGACTTTCTGTCCTGCCGTGAGGCCACGGCTGCCATGGCATTGGTCACGGCGGCGACCGAGCCCAATCATTGGTTCGTCGCATTCACCAAGACACTCACCTCGCTGGCGATCTCGCCGCGCCAGCGGTTGGACGACGTTGTCAAGTCTATCTCGAACCTTCCGTTCGGCGGGACGGACTGCGCGTTGCCGATGGTCGAGGCAACGAACAACCGGTGGCCGGTCGATCTGTTCGTTGTCCTCACCGACAACGAGACGTGGGCCGGCTCAATTCATCCGGCCGAGGCGCTGCGGCACTACCGGCAGCGTATGGGCATTGCCGCGAAGCTCGTTGTCGTGGCGATGACCGCGAACGACTTCACGATTGCGGACCCGGACGACGCGGGCATGCTCGACGTCGTTGGGTTCGATCCGAACACACCGCAAGTCATCGCGGAGTTCTAAAAAGAAAGAACCCCGGGGATTTCTCCTCGGGGTCCTTTCTGCCTACGCTTCGCTCACACTCAACGCTGAGAGATATAACTAGCCCAGCGAAACTCGTATCATTGTTATCAAACACCAATGAGCACTGACATGCAGATCTTCGGAACCCACGACCCCCAGACGCTGGCTCAGCTAACCGATGTCGCCTCACGCGCCGTACGCGTGGCGCTAATGGCCGACGGTCATGTGGGCTTTACGATGCCGATCGGCGGAGTGGCGGCGTATCGCGAGCAGGTGTCCGTCGTCGGCGTCGGCTTCGACATTGCCTGCGGCAACGCCGCGATTCGCACGAATCTCACGGCAGAACGCCTCGGCAAACTGGAGCCGTTGGCCGACGAGATCGCGGACACGATCAGTTTTGGGATCGGCCGTAGTAATCGCGCCAATGACGCGCCGACCGATAATGCGCTGTTCGATGAGGACAGTTGGGAGGCCGTGCCGCCGAAGGAGCGCAAAGCGCTACAAGACAAGGCGCGAGCGCAACTCGGCACTGTCGGCAGCGGCAACCACTACGTCGACGTCTTCGCCGACGAGACCGACACGGTATGGGTCGGCGTGCACTTCGGCAGCCGCGGCTTCGGCCACACGATCGCCAGTGGTTTCCTTGCGCTGTCGCAAGGCAGGAGCTGGCGTGAGCGTGCGCCGGAGCGCGAGGTGCTACTCGACCTCGCTGCTCCGCTCGGCCACGACTACTGGACGTTGATGAACCTCGCCGGCCGCTACGCCTACGCCGGCCGCGAGTGGGTCGCGCGCAAAGTGGTGCGCATTCTCGGTGGCCGCGAGAAGGAGCTCGTGCACAATCATCACAACTTCGCCTGGCGCGAAACCCACGACGGCGAAGCGCTGATCGTCGTGCGCAAAGGCGCAACACCGGCATTTCCCGGACAGATGGGATTTATCGGCGGCTCGATGGGCGACGACGCCGTGATCGTGCGCGGCACCGCCGCTGACTCGGCGCTGCAGCACGCCGCCCTGTACTCGACCGTGCACGGCGCTGGTCGCGTCATGTCACGAAGCGCCGCCAAGACGCAGGTCACCGGCAACATGATGAGAGGGTGGGTGGCCGAGAAGGGCGTGGTGCTGCGCGGCGGCGGGCTGGATGAGAGCCCGCACGTCTATCGCCGACTGCCAGATGTGCTCACCGCCCAGAGCGACACGATCGAAATCGTGCACACGCTGCGTCCACTGATTGTCGTAATGGCAGGCGCGAACGAGTTTGACCCGTACAAAGACTAGTTCGTCTGTTTGGCATGCCGCCGTCGCGTACTGGAGTGCGTTGGCCGTTCGCGGCCGCACTCATCACGGTCGCGGCGGTGGCCGCGTACCTCGCGTGGTTCCGCACTAGCCCGATCAGCGCTCGGTTCCACCACGAACCCCGCCGGCAACTCGCGGCGCTCCACCCTGACTCGGCCGAGATGGACGTTGACACCGTCGGCGGCGTCGCGGTCGCGTATCCAGCCACGCACCCCCGATCGGTCCTCGACGTCCCGGTCGACTCAATGGCGGCCGCGGTGAACGATGGATTTCGGCTCAAACCCGATATCCGGTTCGTCGCGGCCGTCGCGCACATTCACCAGATCCTGACCGACAGCTCACTCTCGACCGTCACGCTCACGCCAAGCGCGACAGGCTGGGATATTCACTATCGTGGCATGCTCGCGGGCACGCTGCCGGACTTGCCGAGCTTCCACGATGGCGAACGCATGCTCACCGCCTGGGCCGCGCGGGTCCGGGCGACCGCGCCCGCTCGAGCCCCAGCTGCGCCGGTCGACACGACGGGCCTGAGCGCCGACATTGATGAGTTCGATGCGGTGCACATTGCCCGCACGCTGCAGGCCGTCAACACGCTCTGGACCCAAACGCACGACCCGCGACTCCTGCCGATCGCCGAGCGCGGCCTCGCGATGTTGACGCTGCAGACGATCGATCTCACCGAGGTCGCCGACGCCGTGCCCACGCAGGCACTCGCGGTCAATGCGCTCGTGCATGGCGCCGCCGATCGCGTGCTCCTCGCGCGCGAGACGGGTTACTACGGCGAGGCGGTCGCGATGGCCGACAGCCTCGACGCGCACGACGCGGTGCGCCTCTTCCTCGAGCCCAACTGCGATGGCATCGCCCGAGTCGCCACGCGCAACGGCGCGCCGGCCTTCCCACGTTTCTTGTATCTCGAGTGTCTCGCGTGGGATGGTCAGCACGCGAACGACCACCGGCGATTCGGCCGGTACGTTCGCGCCCATTATGACTTTCGTGAGAAACAACTCCCGATCTTCAGCGTCACGTTGGGCGCGGGAGACTTTAGCTGGGATGCGCGCGTTCCCGCAATCATCCCGTGGATCGCCGCGATCGACCTGTCGCGGATGACGCACCGCCGATTCAACATGGATACCACGTTCGTCCACTGGGTCTCTCGCGTCGCGCAACAAGTCCAACACAAGGAAGCCCGTCACGGCAGGGTGATGCCGATTCCAGCCGCCGAGGCCCTCCAAGAGATCGTGCGCGCGGAGTCGGTGTTGGATACCCTGTTCCCGGGACCCCTCGCGGACGCATCGACGATTCGGGACTACTTCCGCGCGCATCTGGACGGCGCGGTCAAAACGGCGTGCGATCACGAGCTCGACGAGTACAACCAACTGGCGGGCGCAGCCGATGTCGCGGCCGAATACGCCGACGCCCCGCGCGATGCCGGCGGCGAAGTCGCGCGGTGGTGCTTGCACGCCGTGGCCGCCGAGCGCGACCCGACGCAGCCGAACGATTTCCTCGCCGACGCCCGCGACCCCGCGCTGGGCAGAACCTTGCGTCTCGATGCGCTCGAGCGCGTCGAGAGGGCGGGCGCCGCTCACGAAGATGAGGTGCGGTTCGGCGCAGCATACCTCGTGTCACAACTCGACAGCCGACCCAGTACGCTCTGGGAGATCGCCTATCGCCTGGAGTGGACTCCCCGGGCGCTCGATGTCGCTGAGCAGTTGTACCGCCGGTATTCGACACTCGTGCCCACGCCGGGCCGAACGTTCAACGGCGCGTTTGCCGATGCCGACGGTGACGGCGCGGCGTTGGTTGGCATCGCCACGGACGCGCACCAGGAGGTGAGTGAGCGTCTCTGGGCGCTGAACGCCGCGGTCCACGACAGCCTCATCTCCGGCACTGCCGCGCGCGCAATCTACGCGCGGCTGGTCGGGCTCGCGCCGGATCTGTGGGACGTACGCGAACCATACGTCGAGCTGCTGGAACATTTGCACGACTACGCGGCCGCGACCGCCGTCGTCCGCGACTGGATCGCGGTGGCACACCGCGACACGCTGAGCGACGAGTTCGATTGGTCCGCCGCGCACGTGGCGCTGGCTCGCATTCTCGAAGCCCAAGGCCGCAGCGAGGCGGCGTGGAAGACCATCGAGCCGTTCATCGGCCCCGCCATTGGAGGCGCGGTGGGTAACGCGGCGCTGATCGCCGAGCATTGCGGCTGCGAGCAGTGTCAGATCGATGCGGACTCGCTGACGGCGTGGGAGACGCGAACGTATCCCAACTACCCCGAAGAGCACGCGACACGACTGTACGTCCTCTGGCATCAGGGGCGATACGCTGAGGCCGCGGATCACCTCGCGGCGCTGGGAAGTGGGTGGACGAACCATGAATGGAGCGAGAAAATCGGACGGATGTTCGTCCGTGCGTTCAGCGAGCGCGGCGTCGCGGCCGAGGTCGAGGCGGTCGGTGCGATGACAAAGGCCGGCATCCCCCTATGGGATATCGGCGCTCTCGCGCGCGTGGCCGACGAAATGGACCGGCCGGATCTGGCGTTCATGCTCCAGTCGCGGTTGCATCGCGACAACGAAGGCGTGGACCACTCGGTCGGACCCCGATTGATGGCGTACAAGTATCTGATGCACTGGAAGGGCGCCGATACGGCACGCGAGTGGCTCAAGGCCGTGGTGCCGCGACCGATGGACGATGCCCTCGCGGACGATTTCTTTACGTTCGACTCGACGGACGTCCTCATCTGGACGTGGCCGGAACCGGACTCGGTCAGTGTCGCGGTATGGCTCGCCCGGGCAGCTGCCTCAGTGCAGCGACACGATCCCGACCCGCACCACGCTCAGCTCGTGGCGTATTTCTCGGATCCATCGCACGCGCTGTTCGCGCCCGAAGGGGACAGCGCCTATTACACGATGGGGCGCTATCTCCTTGGCCTCACCGACGAGAAGGCCATGTTTGCCGCCATGACCACGCCGCAGCATCGGTGCGAGGGTGCCTATTACATCGGCCTGCGTGCGCATCACGAAGGGCGGTACGTCGACGCAGTCGACTGGTTTCGCGCATTGGTCGACACGCACCTCAAGAGCAACGGCGAGTGGTTCTGGGCCGACTACGCGCTCAGCGCCTGGAACGACACCGGGAAGAACCTGAGCTATATCGCACGACGACGCCTATAGCCCAAATCGGCGATTGCGCGATGCGGGGCCGCTGGCGAAACTCCGCGCATGTCGATTCCTACAGTCGCCGAGTACGCCGGCGGGCTCCCGGCGTTCGAACGCCTGACGAACGCGTTCTATGCAAAAGTCGTCAAGGATCCGATTCTCGCCCCGGTGTTCGCCCAGATGGGCCCGGATCACCCAAAGCACGTTGCCGCATTCATCGCCCAAGGATTCGGAGCGGGCCCGACGTACTCCGGCGCTGGATCAGAGAACGCCGCGATGCGAGACATGGTTCAGCACCACGTGGGCCGCCACCTGACGGAGCAACAACGCCACCGTTGGGTGACGCTGATCAACGAGGCCGCGGACGAAGTGGGGCTGCCAAACGATCCGGAATTTCGCTCAGCGTTCGCGGCCCATATCGAATGGGGCACCCGCATCGCCGTGATGAACTCGGCGTCCGATTCCAACCCGACGGGCCCGAACGATCACATCCCGCGCTGGGACTGGGGCTCGGTTCGCGGCCCGTTCGAGAGTGTGGGAAGCATTTGCGCATTCCCCACCGACGAGAAAATTATCCCTTGAGCGCCGGCGCGCCGTGCTGCTCGACCGCTTCGACGGCACGGCGCAACTCCCCGAGAATCGGCGCCTCGAATCCCACCTCGTCCAGCCGATCGCATACCGTCCGGTAATAGCGGATCGTCCCTTCGCGCCCACGCGAGATACGGGACCAGACCGTCTCGGGGTACTCCGTGCGCTTGAGGTCAGCGAGCACAGTCCCGATGCTGTGCAGCGCGTCGGCCGCGCACACCCAACGCGCATTGGTCGATGCGCTCGCCAGACGCGCAACGGCATCGCGCTTGCGCTCCTCCGGCGAGAGCTCGACGCCGTCATCATCGTTTCGCCGCTCGGTGACCGCGAGCGCGGTCTCGAGCACCGGCCGTCCAAACTTGTTCCCGATCCACTCGTCGAGCTCATCGCGCGTATACCCATCACGCACGGACCCTTCGATGACCCCGTGCAGAATGCCCGCCAGCACGGTGTCCTCGGACTGTCCGTAGCGCGTGAGGATCACGGCCACGTTCGCCGGACGCGTCAGGTACGGCAGCGCCGTCCCTTTGCGGACCTGCGTATCGTGATGCTTCGCCGCAAACGCGAACGCGTGGTTGATGCGGTCGGAATAACCGGTTGTCATGGGGGTCGTCGAATCTAAACGAATCCACGCACGATCGCGAGGAATCGTTCGTCGAGCGCGAGCAGCGCCGCTCCCTGCACTATAATTCCCAGACCGGCACCGACGCCGCCGAGCCGCCGTCCATGCGTCCATCCCAATGTCGTCAGCACCAGCGTCACCCCAATGGCGATGCATCCCACGTCGAGCCCGGTCTCGAACCGCATGTGTTGGCCGAGCCGCGTCGCCGCGCTCAAGTCCCGAAGCACGAGACCCGACAGCGCGACGGCCGCGACCGTCGCTTCAAATACCCCGAAGGCGATCGTTTGCATCGCGAACGCGCTCAGCAGCGCCGAGGTCCACCGTCGCACGGTGAGCACCGCCAGCACGGCGGTCCCGGCGAGGACGCACGTGAGCGCCCACACCAAGACCCGAATCAGATGCGCTTTCTCCGCGGCCATCAACGTATCCGCCCACATGTCGGATAGTTTACAGCGCTGGGCCGAGACTGCCGAGGCGGTGCGCGCAACGACCAAGCGCCTGGAGAAGAGCGCGTTTGTCGAACGCTACCTGGCCTCGCTCGACAGCGAGTCGCTCGCCATCGCCGCGCGATTCTTCTCCGGCGTCGTGTTCGCCCGCCATGACGCGCGCACCACCCAAGTTGGCGGCTCGATCGTCTGGGAAGCGCTCGGCGCCATCACCGGTCACGCCGCCGACCAGCTCGGCGCTCGTTATCTCGCGCACGGTGATCTCGGCGACCTGACGGGCGAGCTGCTCGCCGAGCGGCCGCCGTCGGGCATGACACTGGAAGCCGTCGCTGCGCGCTTCGCACAGCTTGCCGCGGCGAAGGGCACGAATGCCCGTCGGGCGCTCATTCGCGAGTGGCTCGCCACACTCGGCGGCATGGAAGCCCGATTTGTCGTCAAGCTCCTCGGCGGCGAGTTGCGCATCGGGCTCAAGGAAGCCCAGGTCGAAGAGGCCCTCGCGCGAGCGTTCGGTCGGCCGCTGGTGTCGATTCGCCGCGCGAACCTGCTGCGCGGCGATATCGGGGAAGTCGCACAAATGGCGCGCGACGGTACGCTCGAACACGCGGCGCTCGCGCTGTTCCATCCGATCGGATTCATGCTCGCCGCGGCGCACGGGACGCCAGCGTTCCCCTGTGCGATTGAGAACAAGTACGATGGCATCCGCGCTCAGGCGCACCTGGCTAAGGCCAAAGTCGCGCTGTTCTCGCGCACGCTCGACGACATCACGCGAGGCTATCCCGACGTGGTCGCCGCACTTTCGCCGCTGACATCCACGGCCGGACTCGTGCTCGACGGGGAGCTCGTCGCAAGCTCCTTCCTCGCGCTGCAGCAGCGACTGGGTCGCAAGGCGCCAAGTGAAGCTCTCATTCTGGAAGTGCCGGTGACGTTCACGGTCTTCGACATCCTCGCCCAGGACGCGGCTCTCGTCATCGACGAGCCATACTCCGAGCGGCGCCGCCGCCTGGAGGCACTCGGATCGATCCGCCTCGCGCCGGTGGAAGGGGCAGAGACCGCGGACGATATCGAGGCCGCATTCACGCGAGCCCGAGAGGCGGGCAACGAAGGCCTCGTCATCAAGGACCTGAGCTCCCCCTACACACCCGGCCGTCGCGGCAAGACGTGGATCAAGCTCAAACGCGCCGAGGACACGCTCGACGTTGTCGTCACGGCCGTCGAGCGCGGACACGGCAGGCGGCGCGACGTACTCTCCGATTACACGTTCGCCGTTCGCACATCAGAAGATGACCCGACGCTGCTCGACGTTGGCAAAGCCTACAATGGCTTGACCGACGCCGAGATCGCGTCACTCACCAAGACATTCGAGGCACTGACGATCACGAAGCACGGTGGCTATCACGTCGTACGCCCCGAGATCGTGCTCGAGGTCACGTTCGACATTGTGCAGCCATCAAAGCGCCACGCCGCGGGCTATGCGCTGAGGTTCCCCCGCATCGTGCGCGTGCGCGATGACAAGACGGTGGCCGAGATCGACACGCTCGATCGGGTACGCGCGTTGGCGTCTACCGCCGCGGAGTGATCGGCGCCGAATCAGAGTCCCAGAGGACGACGCCCGCGAGCCGCATACCTGAGCTCTTGAGGCTCTCGACCGAGGCGCTGAGACGTTCGAGCGATGTGTACGCGATCCGCGCACACATGACGACCGCCGCGCCGGGAAGAACGCTCGCCGGTCCGATCTGCGATACGCTCTCAGGTGCCACCACGATCATGAGATCGTACCGTCGCGCCAGGCGCGCGAGATCATCGCGCAACGCGCGACCAGCGGCCGCCGGCGGAGAGCTGATTGGGATCTGCGCGCTGCCAGCCGGGATGACGTTCGAGCCGCAGATCGCGCCCGATGACGACCGTCACGATCGCGTCGGCCCACGCCACGAGCCCGCCGAGCACGTCAGCGACGCCTGGAGCGATGCGGGCGCCGACGATATGCGTTGCGGGAGCGGCCGCGTACTCCGCGTCCACCAGTAGCGTGTTTCGGGAGTCATAGACGGCCGCGACCGCAATGTTCGACGCGACCGTGGCGACGACCTCGGATTCGTCGCCAGCGATCGTCACGATCGGCAACTCGGACGCCTGTCGATCGCCGACGAGCTCCAGATACAACAAGCGATACTCGGCCGACGTCGCGTCGATCAACGGCGACAGCGCGCTATCCGTCGAACGACGCATCCGCTCCGGATGTGGCCGCGGAGGCGACAGCACCGCGAGCGTCCGCGCGCCGGTCAACCGCTCGGCCTCGTTCCGATCGGCCACGCGCGGCTGCGCCACCTCGATGCCGAACGTCACGGCAAACCCTATGGCCGCTCCGAGCACGAGCGCCGCGGCGAGCAACGCAATCGGCGGCGCGCTGACGTTGGCGAGCTCGCGCGCGCGTTCGACCCGCTGATCGAGCACTCCGGTGTAGACGCGCGCTCCGCCGAGGGCGATCTCGGCCGCCGAGTCGACGGCCAGAAGCGAATCGAGCTTCCGGTGAGCGCGCAACGTCTCGGCCGCTACCGCCGGCGCCGAAGGCAGCGAGCCGCCGAGGACGGCGACCTGATTGCGCAACGACGCGCGCTTGGCCTCGGCGACGTTGAGCAGCGAGCGCCCAATCGCGTTCATGCGCGCGGTGAGCGCGACGTAGATCGGATCGACGCCACCGCTGGTCGTGCTGAATGCTTCTCGCGCCCGAATAATGTCGTCGAGCGAATCCCCGAGCACCTTGACTCTCGCTTCGCCGCGCAGCGCGCGCGCCTGAGCAACCGCGCGATACGACGCCGGCAGTGGGGAGAGCTCGGCGTGAGCGGTGACGCGAGTCAGCTCGGCGATGCCGGCCGCCAGCGAATCACGTCGAGCGGCAAGCGCGGGCGGCAGCGTATCGGCCGCCGCGATGCGTAGCGCGCGGGTGCGCGTGCGGCCGAGCGCCGAGTCGGCGGCCTTGGCGCCAGCTTGGGCCGCCAACGCCCGGCGAATGAGCAGCGTCGTGTCGGGATAGTCTTCGGGCCGCGGCGTAAGGACACGCGCGGCCCGATTGGCCTGGCGCGGGATCAGCACGAGCGTCACGAGTGCCGTCAAGAAGACCGCGACGCTCACGCCCCCAATGCGCAGCGGGCGGCGGAGCGCATTCCGCGCCCGCGCCGCCAGCCATGTTGAACGCACCAGTCGAGTGGTGGTCCTACTGGACCGTGATCACACCCTTCATGCCGAGCGCCAGGTGCGGCGTGCAGTAGAAGTGATACGTCCCAGCCTTCGTTCCCGCGAAGGAGACCGTGTACGTGTCGTTCGCGTTGATGAGCAGCGGACCCGTCAGCGGCGAGGTCGTATTCGGCATGTTCGCGTTCAACTGCGCGCTCGCGGCCGCCGGAATGCTGTCCGCGAAGAACGTCACGTTGTGCGGACCGCCGGTGACGTTGGTGAACTTGATGCCGTCGCCCACCTTGACCGTGATGGTCGCGGGATCGAAGCGATAGCCTTGGGCATCGCCGATCATCTTCACTTCGACAGTCTTGCCCGTAATCGGCGCCGCGGCCATGGTGGCACCACCCGCGGGCGCTGCTGCGCCACCGGCGGGCGCCGCCGTGGCAGTGGCTGCCGCCGTCGTATCGGCCGGCTTGGCCGCGTTGTTGTCAGCAGTCTTATCACCGCCGCCGCACGCACCGAGCGCCATTACGCTCGCCGCGAGCACCAGCTTATTTCTCAGCATGTTAAAAAGCCTCCAGTGTCGTTCGCTTCGTTCACTTTTTTGCCCACATGTAGCGCTTGTGAAGTTATTCACAAATGACTAGATTTTCCAGCCACTGATGCAAACAACGCTCCGGCACCATCATCACGCGCATCGCCACGGCCCGACGGGTCGCGGCGCTCTCGTGCGTGAGTGGATGATGGGCTAGCGCCCCGACACTTCCAACCTGAGCAGCCACGCGGCCCGTCCATAAGGACGGGCTTTTTTTATGCTACGAATCGCTTTACCCAACAAGGGTCGATTGGCCGACGAAGCGCGCGCGCTCTTCGCCGAGGCTGGCCTTGGCGTGCGCGCCCTGGGTGACCGTGCGCTTACTGCCTCGCTCGGCGGCGAGTTCCAGGCGCTCTTCGTGCGCGCACAGGATGTCGCCGAGTTCGTCGCCGACGGCGCGGCTGACGCCGGTGTTACGGGGTGGGATCTCGTGGCCGAGTCCGATCGCGCGCTCGAGACGTTACTCGATCTCGAGTTCGGGCGATGCCGACTCGTCGTCGCATCGCACGAGGAGAGCGGCATCATGTCGCTCGACGATATCACCGATCATCGCGTGGCGACGGTCTTTCCGCGCCTGACTCGCAATTACTTCGAGTCGCTCGGCCGCCCGGTCTCGATCGTCCCAGTCTCGGGCGCCGCCGAGGTGGCACCACACTTGGGGATCGCCAACGTCATCGTCGATCTCGTCTCGACGGGCTCGACGCTCAAGACCAACGGTCTGCGCGAGCTTGCGACGGTACTCGAATCGAGCGCCCGGCTCATCGCCGGGAAGCAGCGTGCCGATCTCGAAGATCTCGTGACTGCACTCGACTCCGTCGTACGTGGCCGCGCCAAACGATATCTGATGGCCAACGTTCCACGCGCTGTCCTGGACCGCGTCACCGCCGTGTTGCCGGGCCTCAACGGCCCAACGGTCATCGACATCATGAACGGCCACGACATGGTGGCCGTCCACGCCGTGGTGCCAGCAGACGGCATCTATCGGACGATAGCCGCGCTCAAAGGCCTGGGCGCCGAGGGCATTCTCGTCACTCGCATCGAACGGCTCCTGCCATGACGATCGCGACTGACACCGCGGCCATCATCGCGCGCGTGCGCGAGGACGGCGACAAAGCCCTGTTCGCCCTCGCGCGCGAGCTCGATGGCGTGACGCTCGAAGCGCTCGAAGTGCCGGCCGGCGCTTCTATCTCGTCGTCGCTCCAGGCAGGCAATGTCGCGCGCTATAGCGAACTTACGCACGGCGCACACGGCGTTCGCGCCGAAAGCGGTCGAGGTCGAGACAGAACCGGGCGTGATTGTCGGCCGCCGACCGGATCCGCTGGCGCGGGTCGGCATATACGCGCCCGGCGGGCGCGCAACGTATCCGAGTAGCCTGCTGATGGGCGCGATCCCAGCGAGAGTGGCTGGCGTACGCGAGGTCATCGTGTGCTCCCCGCGACCATCGGCCGCGCTGTTGGCGGCAGCCGAGATGGCCGGCGTCGATCGAGTCTTCGCGGTCGGTGGCGCTGGCGCGATCGCCGCCATGGCGTATGGCACCGACACCATCCCGCGCGTCGACAAGATCGTCGGCCCGGGCAACGCGTACGTGGCCGAGGCAAAGCTGCAACTCGCGGGTGTCGTCGCGAGCGAGGCACCCGCGGGCCCAAGCGAGCTACTCGTCATCGCCGACGAGACTGCCGATCCCGCTGTCATCGCGCGGGAGATGGCGGCGCAGGCCGAACACGACCCGCGAGCCCGGGTGGCCGTCGTCACGGTCGGCCGCGATGTGGCGTCGATCGACGACGCGATTGCGTTCGCGAACGAGTGGGCGCCTGAGCATTTGCTATTGGCGGTCGCCGATCCGATGGCCGCGTTCGCCCGAATCCGTAACGCCGGCGCGGTATTTCTCGGCGAGACGAGCTCGGTCACGTTTGGCGACTACCTGACGGGCGCGAATCACGTGTTGCCCACCGGCGGGTGGGCGCGATCGTACTCCGGTCTCTCGACGCAGGATTTCGTGCGGTGGACGAGCTACACGCGCGTCGATCGCGCGGCCGCCGCGCGATTGGCCGTTGATACCGCCGTGTTCGCCGAGGCTGAAGGGCTGAGCGCGCACGCGAGCGCCGCGCGGGCGTGGGAGGCACGATGAGGCATGCCTATCGCGATGTGCAGCTGTACGCCAACGATCGACCGCCGTGCGCGATCGATCTCAGCGACAACACCAACCTGTGGGGCATGCCACCCGCTGCATCAGCCGCCGCCGCGGCTGCTGCGGGTAGCGCGACGCGCTATCCAGGCGTCTACGCGCGGGAGCTCAAAGCCGCGCTGGCCGCGTACCTCGGGGTTACGCCCGACATGATCGTCACCGGCTGCGGCTCGGACGACGTGCTCGACTCGGCGTTCCGTGCGCTGGCCGAGCCAGGGGAACGGGTCGCGCATCCGGTGCCGACTTTTCCCATGGCGGGCACGTTTGCTCGCATGAACGCGCTCGTTCCGGTACCGGTCTCCATGACTAGTTGGGACATCGATCCCGCGGCGTTACTCGCAACACACGCGCGCGTCACGTACCTCTGCTCGCCGAACAATCCGAACGGTCGTTCATTATCGCGGGGCGCGGTCGAGGCTATCGTGTTTGAGTCACCGGGATACGTCATCATCGACGAGGCCTACGCCGAGTTCGCGGACCGGTCGGATGTCGACCTCCTCGCGCGGTCTGATCGCTTGGTCATCACGCGAACGCTCTCCAAGGCGTTCGGACTCGCCGGGCTGCGCATCGGGTACGCGGTCGGTGCGCCAGCGGTCATCGCCGAGATCGAGAAATCGCGCGGCCCCTACAAGGTCAACCGCGTCGCGGAATGCGCGGCCATCGCGGCATTGACTGACGATCGGGCTTGGGTCGCCGAGCGCATCGGGCTCGTCCGCCAGAATCGCGAGCGATTTCGGCGCGATATCGCGGCGCTGGAGACTGACGCGAATTTTGTGTTCGTGCCGGCGTCGAACGCGGGCGAGATCGCGCGGCGATTGCGCGAGGGTGGCATCGCGGTGCGAGCGTTCGACGACGGGTACCGGGTGACCATCGGGCCGTGGGATCTCATGCAGGCATGCATCGATGCGATTGGCCGTCTTTGATTACGGTGCGGGCAACCTGCACTCCCTCGGCAAGGCACTCTGCGCGCCTGGCATTGACGTCTCCATCGAGACCGACCCGGCGGCGCTGCTCTCGGCCGACTGCATCGTGCTGCCCGGTGTCGGCGCATTCGGCACGGCCGCTTCGCGGCTCGCGCCCGCCCGCGCGGCCCTCGCCACGGCGCTCGACGCCGGCTTGCCGTGTCTCGGCATCTCGTCTCGGTATGCAGCTGCTGTTCGATACGAGCGACGAGAGCCCCGGCTCGCTCGGGTTGGGCGTCATCGCCGGCCGCGTCACGCGGCTCCGGGCTTCATGCGTGCCGCATATGGGCTGGAACACCGTGAGTGGCTTCGGCGTCGCCTATTTCGCCCATAGCTACGCGTGCCGCCCCACGGATGAATCAGTCGTCACCGCCTGGACGATCGAGGACGGCGACCGGTTCCCCTCGGCCGTCCGATGGCGTAACGTCGTGGGTGTGCAATTCCACCCCGAGAAGAGCTCAGCCCCAGGCGTGCGCTTTATTCGTGAGTTCCTAAGAGCGGTCCCCCCGAGGGGCTCCCTATGATCGTGATCCCAGCCGTCGACCTGCGCGCCGGCGCGTGTGTTCAGCTCGTCGGCGGCTCGTACGATGATGAGCGCGTGCGACTCGGCGATCCGGGCGCCGTAGCCAGAGGGTGGGAAGAGCTGGGGTTCCACCATCTGCATGTGGTGGACCTCGATGCAGCCACGGGCCGGGGCTCGAATGTCGGACTCGTGCGCGAGATCCTGACGGCGTCCGACGCCGAAATCCAGGTCGGCGGCGGCGTACGGGAGTTCGACCGGATCGAAGAGCTGCTGACGGACGGCGCCCGGCGCGTGATCGTCGGTACGCGAGCGCTGGAAGATGCCGAGTGGCTCGACGAAATGACGTCGCGGTTCCCGGATGAGCTGGTCGTGGCCGCCGATGTCTTCGACCGCCGTGTGGTCACGCGCGGATGGAGTCGATCGCTCCCGGTCGACGTGCTCGATGCGATCGACGAGTTGAACGCACTGCCGCTCGCGGGACTGCTCGTGACTGCCGTGCACCGCGAAGGCCAAATGCGCGGCGCGGACCTGCCCCTCATGGAGGATGTGGCCGAGGCGGCTGTGTTCCCCGTCTACGCAGCCGGCGGAATCGCGACCTTGGCCGATGTCCGCGCGCTCGCCGATCGCGGCGTAGCGGCCGCGATCATCGGCATGGCCCTGTACACCGGCGCCATCGACCCCCGCGCCGCGGCCTCGGAGTTCGGCGAATGACTCTCGTCACGCGCGAAACCAAGGAAACGCGGATCCAGGTGCGGATCGAGCCCGCGAAAGACCCGACGGCCCCCGAGACCAGCATCGTCACCGGCGAGCCGTTCCTGGATCACATGCTGACGACGTTCGCGCACTATGCGGCGCTCGACCTCCACGTCACGGCCGCCGGCGACCTCCGCCACCATCTGATCGAGGACGTCGCGATCGCCCTCGGCCAGTCGATCGCGCTGCTCGCTCCAGCGGGCGCGGCGCGGTACGGCGATCGGACCATCCCCATGGACGACGCGCTCGTGCAGGTCGCGCTCGACATCGGCGGACGACCGTTCTATCGCGGCAAGTTGCCGAGCGGGCTGTACAACCACTGGATGCGATCGTTCGCCACGAACGCGCGCACGACGCTGCACGTGCGCGTGCTCCGGGGACATGACCGGCACCACATCGTCGAGGCCGCGTTCAAGGCGCTCGGGCTGGCGCTGCGCCAAGCGCTCGTCGACACTGGCGCGGTTATGAGCACGAAATGATGCGGCGCATTGTGGTCTGCCTCGACGTCGACGGCGGACGAGTCGTGAAAGGCGTGCGATTTCAGTCGCTGCGCGATGTCGGCGATCCGGCCGAGCTCGCCGAGCGTTACGAAGCGCAAGGGGCTGACGAGATCGTGTTTCTCGACATCTCGGCCAGCGCCGAGGGGCGAGCGACGTTGCTCGACACGGCTCGGCGAACCGCCGAACGGCTGTTCGTGCCACTGACCATCGGCGGCGGGATCCGCTCGGTCGACGATATCGCACGGACACTCCGCGCTGGCGCCGACAAAGTCAGCATCAACTCGGCCGCCGTCGCGCGTCCAACTCTCCTGACCGAGGCGGCCGAGCAATTTGGCTCGCAATGCGTCGTGGCCAGTATCGACGCAAAAGATGGCCAGGTATACACGCACGGCGGTCGCACGCCGACAACGCTGGACGCTATCGAGTGGGCTCGAACGTGTGTCGAACACGGCGCAGGAGAAATCTTGTTGACCAGCATCGAGCGTGATGGCTCGCGCGAGGGATACGACCTGGAGCTCACTCGCGCCGTCGCCGAGGCGGTGAGCGTGCCGGTCGTCGCGTCTGGCGGAGCCGGCAGTCCTCAGCATATCGCCGACGTACTACACGACGCCGACGCGGCCCTCGTCGCCGGGATTGTGCACGATGGCATCACCACGGTCGGCGAGATCAAGGCCGCCGTCACGCGCGCGGGGATCCCATGCCGCCTGTGAGTCTGTTGCACGCGGTGATCGAGCTCGCCCAGGTCGTGGGCGACACCGCCATGGAATACTTCGGCTACCCCAAGCTCGTCGTCGAAACGAAGAACGACGGATCCCCGGTGACCGTCGCCGATCGAGCGGCCGAGGCGCGCGCCCGCGAGTGGCTCGCGCAGAAATTCCCGAAGGACGGGATCGTCGGCGAGGAGCTCGGCACGGAACGCCCTGATGCTCCGCGGCGGTGGATCATCGATCCGATCGACGGCACAAAATCCTTCGTTCGCGGCGTCCCGTTATGGGCGACCCTCGTCGCGCTCGTCGAGGGCGACACCGTCTTGGCCGGCGCCGTCAACTGTGCCGCCGCGGGCGAGATGGTCGGCGCCGCGGTCGGCGAAGGCGCCTGGTGGAACGGCTCGCGTTGCTCGGTCTCGAAGATCGACGCGATCGAGAAAGCGACCGTACTGACAAGCGACGATCGGTTCCACAGGCGCCCCGACCGCCGCGCGCGATGGGATGCGCTCGCCGATGCGGCAAAAGTCGCGCGAACGTGGGGCGATGGCTTCGGCTATGTCATGGTCGCGACCGGGCGCGCTGAGATCATGGTCGACGAGGCGTTCGCCATCTGGGACGCAGCGGCTCCGTACATCATCGTGACGGAAGCCGGCGGCCTCTTCACGACATGGAACGGCCAAGCCACGTTCGGCGGCGGCGATGGGATCGCGACGAACATGGCGATCGCACCCGCCGCGCGTGCGGCGTTATTCGACCGATGATCACCGTCATCGCACAAGACGCGACCACTGGTCGCGTGCTCATGGTCGCGGGCGCAGAACCGGACGCCATCGAGCTCACCAAGACCACGGGCGAGATGCACTACACGTCTCGTACTCGCGGCCTGTGGCACAAGGGCGCCACGAGCGGCAACCGCCAGCGCGTCGTCTCGCTGACGCCGGATTGCGACGGCGATGCGCAGCTCGCGCTCGTCGAGCCGCTCGGTCCCGCCTGTCACACCGGCGCGGTCTCATGCTTCGACGCGCCGCCGCATGACGCGCTCTCGCAACTCGATGCGACGATCGCGAATCGCGCCACGGAGGGAGCGGAGACGAGTTACACACGTCGATTACTCGTTGATCGCAATCTGCGACTCAAGAAGCTCGGCGAGGAAGCCGCCGAGCTAGCGGTTGCCTGCGCGGACAACGACGCCGAGCGCGCCGTCGAAGAGGCCGCCGATCTACTCTATCACTCGCTTGTCGCGCTGCGGGCGCTCGGCGTGGGACTCGACGACGTCCGGCGAGTTATTGCGCAACGACGACGTACGGCGCGGTGAGCACGCGACCGCCACGCTTGACCTGCACCCAGACATAGTACCGCCCCGCTTTGGGGAAGGCGTACGGGAACGACACCGTGTCCCCCATCGCACCCATAGGCATTGGCTGTCCTCTCGCCAATACCATTTGCGCCGCCGTCGAGATGGTGCCCATGGGATGCAGATGAATAAACACGCTCCCATCGTCGCGCACGACTACCGCGTGACCAGCCATGCCCATGTACGGCTGGATGCCCGACACCACGAACCGGAGACCTGCAGGGGCGCCGACTTTTACGGTGTCGGAACCGAGCTTAAGAATGGCTGAGCCGCCAGCCCCAGAGAACGCGTCGTCTGAATCACTCGGTATATAGGGTGACGGAGAGTCGGTGAGATCGACCGTCGTGACGAGCGTATGGTCGAACCCACTCTCATGCACGATATCCGCGAACACCCGATAGCGACCCTTGGGTAGCGGTGGGATGGTCGCGCGAAACGTGTCCGTGTCGGTGGTCGCCGGATGCAGGTGCGCAAACGCGAACCCCGAGTCGGCGACGAGGAAGAGGTGCATGAGCTTCCCGTGGTCGGGAATGAGCGCCGGCCACTGGGCCCGCCCTCGCGCATTGACATGAGAGGAATCATGCCGCTCGAGCCACGCACTATCGGTGATCGCGAACGTCAGCTGCCCGGGCTGCCCCTCGGATGCTCGTACCGTGAACGGCCGATACATCCGCTGTTGAAACTCGGCGTCGGTAGCGTTCCACCACGTCCACCCGCCGAACAGCATGACGGCAACGAACACACCGGTGCCGGCCATCGCCAGCCGCGCGCGGCGCCGGTGCGTCGCATCGGGCGCCTGCCCTGGCTCCAGCGTCGCCTCTCGCACAGCGGCGCCGCCGATTGACACGGCGCCGACAAAGAGGAAGATGCCGATGGCGCCGAGGATGACGCCGAGCCACCGGTAGAGCGGCAGGCGGCGCGTGGCGACGGCGACGACTGGGACGACGGCGGTGCCGGTGCCCTTGCTACCGTGAACGCCCACGGTGACGCTGTTGGACCCGCCGGCCATCACCCACAGCTTCCCGACGAAAGTCGCCGAGTCTCCGACTGCACGCGCAGCGTCTTCTGGCGGCGGCGCGGCAGTCGTGGCGTCGTAGCGATTGACGAAGAGCGTCACCCGATCCGGCGCGGCCCCCGTGACGTGCACGGTAACCTCGGCCACGCCCGGCACGACGCCGGGAAGGCGCACGATGACGAGGACGGGGTACGGCCCCGCGTTCCCCTCGTAGTAGACGTCCGGGCTCCCGACGTGCGCCGAGCACACGAGCACCGCCAGCGCTAAGCCGGCGGCGCGGCCGATCCGCGCGATCATCGGCGAAGCCGCGCCATCCCTTCGCCCCACCACAGCCCTAAGCGGGCCGAGATGATAGCGAATACGGTCGCGTATCCCAGGCCGCGCAGGATGTCGCCCGAGGGAGCGCCCCGACGGTGCGACTCCCAGTACTGGTACCGCCAGGGGCCGAGCCGGGAGGTATAGTCCCACTGGTCAACGGCGAACACGGGATTACGCGCGGCCGGCGACAGCAGGAACTCCGACCAGAACCAGTGCACGACAAGCATGAGCGCGACGAACGCTGCACCGAGCGCAACGGCCAATAGCCAATCGTTGACCGACCGGTACCGGCGCAGCAAGAGATCGATGGCGATCGCCGGCACCACCAGAATCAGTGGAAAGAACGGCGGCACCATGTGGGTCACGGGATTGTAGATGGGCGCGAGCTTGGGCGTCGCCGGAACTGCCTCGAGCGTCCACATCATGACCAGCACAAGGACCATGTAGATCGCGGCGGTCGTGGTCGCCGGCCACCGGAGCTTTCCGGCGCGCCCGAAGGCGACGAGGAACACCGGCAGGACTGCGCCAGTGACCTCATAGAACATCGCCGAGTGCATGTGGTTCGGCGCGGACGCGTACTCCATGATCGCCGTCGCGGCCATCGTCACGATGAGCCCACCCGACGCCGCATACACCAGCGCATACGGCCTCGCCTCGGCCTCGGTCGCCCGGTTCTGCGCGGCGACAGCCATGAGAATGGCGCCCGCCTGGATCGCGACCATGCCCCACAAGAGCACCATGTGGGGCGGGCTCACGATCTGGACATCGAGGCCGTAGGCGTTGTGCCACCAGTCGTCGAATGGGGCCGAGGTGATCATGAGGAGCGTGCCCCAGATGCACACCCAGGCACCGAGAGGGCCGCTGAACCCCCAGAACTTCACGGTCGACGCCTTTTCGGCAGGCGTCCCAAAGAATGTCGTCTTGAGGACCAGCCAACCGCAGGTAAGCCCGGTGAGTGACGCGCCGAGCTGCTCCTCTAGATGGGGCAGGGTCCAGAACGTGTCCCGGCCGACCGTCCGGTGCCACGAGATGTCCCAGATGAGACCCGTGACGATGAACGCCGAAGACAGCATCACAGCGGCCAACGTAATGGTCAGATCGGAGATAGCCGGTCTCGCCGCTTCGCGGCTCGCCGATGCTCCGGGCAGTACCGTGCCTTGGGTTACATGCGTGGTCATGCGTTCAAACGTTGCGCGAGTTGGCCTTGGTCCGCCAGACTCATACGCATGCTGGTGCGTAATGTTTCCGACACGGCGCGCTGGGTGGCGATGTACCGGGCAATGGAGACCGATCGCCCGGACGCTTTATTCCGGGATCCGTTCGCCCGCCGGCTCGCCGGCGACCGCGGGGCCGAGATCCTCGAGCAGATGCCACGGGGCAAGGCCACCGCCTGGCCGATGATCGTGCGCACGGCGGTCTTCGACGAGCTGATCCTTCGGGCGATCTCGCGCGACGGCGTCGACACTATTCTCAATCTCGCGGCCGGGCTCGACGTGCGGCCGTATCGTCTGGCGCTGCCGCCGACGCTCCGCTGGATCAACGTCGACCTCCCGGAGATCCTGGCCTACAAGCAGGAGATCATGGCCAACGAGCGCCCGTCCTGCAAACTGGAGACGGTGGCTCTCGACCTGGTCGACATCCCCGCGCGGCGGGCGTTGTTCGACAGGATCAACAACGAAGGCCGGCACGTGATGGTCGTGTCCGAGGGACTGCTCGTCTACTTGGCTCCCGGAGATGTCCGGGCGCTGGCGATCGATCTCCGCTCGGAGCGGACGTTCGAATGGTGGCTCTTCGACCTGGCCTCGGTCGGCGTCATCGAGTACGCCCAGAAGAGCTGGCAGAAGTCGATGGGTGGCGGCACCGTCATGCAGTTCGCGCCGCGCGAAGGCACGCAGTTCTTCACGTCGCTCGGCTGGTGGCTCTCCGAGTTTCGGCTGACCATGAAAGAAGCACGGCGGTTGCATCGCGAGATGCCGCTGGCGTGGCTCTTTCGCCCGCTCATGGCCCTGGAGCTGCGAAAGCCGCAGGAAAAGTCGAAGTGGCGGACCGGGGCGGTTCTCCTTCAGAATCCCGTCACGGCCGTCCGCGAGAGTCGCGTCGTATCGCCGACGTAGGCGAACGCAATGTCGTGCATGTACTTCTGCGTCACGCGCCGCACGTCCTGCGGGGTGACTTTTCTCAATTCGGCGACGAACCTCTCTCCAGCCCGATAGTCGCCCCGATATAGCTCGGCCCGCGCCAAGAAATTTGCCTGGTCCGCGTTGGTCTCGTTGTCCAGGAAATACTCGGTGATGAACTGCTGCACGAGGCGCTGCAGCGCATCGGGATCAACCAGGGCATGGCCGAGATGCGACACCTCGGTTCGCATGATCGCGAGCACCGTGTCCGGCGAACCCGTGGTCACATACAGCCCGCCACCAGCCAAGGCACGCTCCACGAACGGCGCATTGACCGCGTATGACAGGTTGCGCTGATCGCGAACCTCGGAGAACAAGCGGCCGGAGAGCACGGCTGTCGCGACACGCAGCGCCTGATAGTCCGGACTCGTCGCCGGAGGGCCCTCGTAATAGCCGAGGATGTAATTTGTCGGCAGATCACGGACGACCGTGACCAATGACGCCGGGTGCGGCATCGGTGGATCGGGCAGCGTCCACTTGTACGTGCCCATCGGCAAGTTGGCGAGGGTTCGCGCGATAAGGCGCTCGACCCGGGAACGTTCCACATCGCCGACAACGACGATCAGCATCCGCGACCTGACCATCTGCGTCGCCTGAAACTGCGTTAATTGCCGCTTGTTGAGCGACGCGATCGACTTCTCGCTTCCGCCGATCGCTCGCGCGTACGGGTGCCCAGCGTACGCGGCACTGTCAGCCAGGTACTCGACGAGATCGTCGGGGCTATCTCGCCGCTGCTTCACGGTCGAGAGATACTCCTGCCGCACCATGTCGATGTCCGCCGCGTCGATCGTCGGATACATGAGCCGATCCGCGAGCACGACGAACGTCGAGTCGAACGTCTCCGGCGTCGCCCGGACCCCGATCGAATGTCCAATCGAACGTCGGGTCGACGACAATCGAACGTCCCGAGCCGCGCCATGACGTGGCGCATAACCGTCCGCGGGAAATGCTTCGTCCCACGCTCGGAGACATCGAGAAGGAACGGCTCGATGCCCGCTGTCTCATCGGTCTCCTCTCGGGTTCCACCGAGAAGGTACACATCGGCAGTCGCGATTCCCGCCGACGTCGAGTGTCGCAGGATCACCGGTATGCCCGACGCCACAAACTTCGTGGTCGTCGAGTCGATCGCGAGTGCCAAAAGAAGATGGATCATTGGCTCGGCCGGAGATCGGCGTCAGTGAGATGTATGGACTGCCGATCTTGCGGTGAGATCAGCACGCCGATGACGTGGGGTTTCGCGACGATGTACTTGCGAGTGTAATCGGCCAAGTCGCCCGTCGTACGCGCCGCCATGTTGTCCACATATCCCATGTAATAGTCGAGACTCGCGACAGACCACCAAAACCCGATGACGTGCGTGTACCCTGATGTCCGCTCGCGGCCGAACGCCGATGACACCGTGCGCTGAGCCTTGATCTCCGTGAGCTCCTCGTTCGTCACGTACCCGGGGTCTGTAAAATGCGAGATCTCGTCCTCGAGCGCGACCAACGCGGGACGCAGTTTCTCGGCTGTGGTTTGACCACTGATGGTAATCGGCCCAACGTGATTCAGCGTGTAATAATTGACGAGAATCCCGCGATCGACCGAGATCGCTTCCCACAACCCGCTCTCGATGAGCCGCTTTTGTAGCCGTGACCCTGGCTGATTCATGACGTCGGAGAAGACATCCGCCGCGTAGGTAGCATTCGGGTCGGCGCCCACACTCGGCCCCTGCCATTGCAGCAACACGGTCACCGCCGAGACCGGCGCTTCCGAGATCACCGCCTGATTGCCACTGAGAGGAGGAATGGGCGGGATAGGATCGGCGAGAAACGGATCTGCCCCACGCTGCCATCCGTGGAAGACGCTATCCGCCAGCGCGAGGACCCGTGATGGCGTGACGTCACCCGTGATCAGGAGCGCGGAATTGTTGGGGATGTAGTAGCGCCGCTGTATCTCGCGCATCTGGTCCGGCGTCACGTTGCGGACCACATCGCGATCGCCGATCACGTTCTTTCGGCTGAAGTTGTCAGGATAGAGCTTCTTCGCCATGGCCTGGTCGAGGCCAAAGAACGGACTGGCCTCCTGCCGATCGTACTCGCCGAGCACGACTTCTTTCTCGCGCGCGAGCTCCTCGCTGCGGAACAAGGGCGCTTCGACCGCGGCCGCCATGAGCCGCATGCCCGCCGCGAGGCTGTCCGAGGGAAGCGTGAGATAATAGTTGACCCGCTCCTCGGTCGTCGTCCCATTGAATACCGCACCCAACTCGGCCGCGCGATCCACGAACGCGCCCGGATCCGGGTACGTCGCGTCCGCCTTGAAGAACATGTGCTCGTACATGTGCGCCAGCCCCGCGTACGGCGGCGTCTGCGTGAACGATCCGTTGCGCACATCGATTTCGACCGTCGCTAGCGGGACGCCATGGTTCTCGACCACGATCACTTCGAGACCGTTGTCCAGCACGCGCCGTTGGATCGTCTTCTCCAGCTCTGCACGCTGCGCGCCGAGTGGCGCGGCGAGGAATGCCAACAACAATATTCTTCTTCGCATGATTGAAAATCAGGAAGCAATGGACGATTTAGCGTCCCGGCTGGACGCCACGAGGCTCCGGCGGGATGTCGCGCTAGCCCCCTACACCACGTTCCGTATCGGAGGTCCCGCCGACCTCTTCTACGATGCAACCGCGGCTGACGATCTCGCAAATGCGGTGCTCGCGGCCCGAGCAACGGGCGTTCCATACTTCATCCTGGGGCTCGGCGCCAATATTCTCGTCGGCGACCGGGGCGTCCGTGGCCTGGTTATTCACAACGTCGCCGACCGGCACCGGTTCAGCGAGGATGGCCTCCTGTGGACCGAAAGCGGCGCTGTCCTCGGCCGCCTGATCCCGCAGGCCGTCGCCCTCGGCTGGTCGGGTCTCGAGCACTACGTCGGCATCCCGACGACCGTTGGGGGCGCGATCTGGCAGAACCTCCACTTCCTGTCGCCCGCGCCCGAGCGCGAGCGCACCATGTTCATCGAGGAGATCTTTGCCTCGGCCGAGCTGCTCACCACCGACGGCAGCCGGTGTATTGCCGACCGGTCGATGATGCAATTCGGGTATGACACGAGTCTCCTGCACCACCACCGCCACACGGTCCTCGCGGTCACGTTCCAACTGACCCGCGGCGACATCGCGGCCATGCACAAGATCATGCAGGAGAACTTGAGCTGGCGCGGCGGCAAGCACCCCTGGCTCGAGTATCACCCGAGCGCGGGATCGATTTTCCAGAAAATCGAGGGCGTCGGGGCCGGGCGCTTGATCGAACAAGCGGGGCTCAAAGGGTTCCGCATCGGCGACGCTCAGATCTCGCACATCCACGCGAATATCATGGTGAACCTCGGCCAGGCCACCGCCCGCGATGTCCGTTCTCTCATCGCCACCGCCCAGGACGCGGTCGAGAAACAGTCGGGTTATCGTCTGCAACCCGAGATCGGGTTTATAGGCGAGTTCTAGATAGAGCTGCCAAACACGATCAGGGCGCTCCACCCCGGCGTGGGACCGCGACCGTCCAGCGCGCGCGCCGCGCCGATGCCGAGTGCACCGCCGAAGGCGCGCACCAAAAAATCGAGCGAGGTCCGAAAGCCATCACTCGGCGCCGAGGCAGGAAATGGCAACGGTGCGTCGGTGGCGGGGTTGACGCGGGGACCCAGACCGAGCAGCGCGGCACGCGCCGCGGACGTGCTAGCCTCAGCCCAGCCAGACCGAACGCCGATCGCTAGTTCCGGTGCTACTGCAGGCAAGAACACGCGGTTGAGCCGCAACGGCGCTCGAAGCCACGGCAGCTGGTACCCAACTTCGGTCTGTAACACGGTCGCCTGGTCGCCCCCGAACTGCTTGTAGTCATAGGCCGTAAGCCCTTCCAACGTGCCAATTTGAAACAGCTGCTGCGGCGGTATCGTACGTCCTGTAACGAGCCCCCCGTCGGCACGTGCCGTCAGGATAAACGGCCCCGCGAACTGTCGGCCAACGAGCCGCGCCTCGACGCGCTGCCAAGCGATGTCGCCAGTCGCCCATTCGTAGTGAATCTGCGCCCCCACCCCGGGACGCACGAACACGAGGTCGACGTCCGGATGGAAGTCGATGGTCACCGCCACTCGCTCATAGGTCCCGTTCTCCACGCCCCGATTCGGCCGAAACAGCGAGTCGGGCATGAAGACGTTGGGAAAGATCGGCGGCCGTCTGAGCCGGGCGACATTGTAGCGATCATCGCCCGGACCCGCGTCGACCCGGATGACGGCCTCACGCTCCGGACCGAGCGTTCGAGTCGCCGAGAACGTCAGCGATCGTCGATCCACGTAGTCGAACTCGTCCTGCGTGAACAGCGGCTCGATCGTGGGCGCCGAGGTAAACGCTGTCGTGAACACGTTGGTATTATCGAGCTGCCGCGCCGCTCGCAGCCCCAGTTGCCACGGGCCGCGAGTCCACGTAAGCCCGGCTCCGCCACGGAAGGTCGCCTCGGTCCAGGCATACCCGACGTTCGCTCTTGCCACGAGTCCCGGAGCCGCATCCCGAAACCGCAGCTGACCCGCGAGCCCAGTGTACGCGCCTTCGACTCGGTCGAAATGAAAGAAGTCGGCGAACTTGTCATACGAGAGATCGACCGTCGGCTTGCCGGTCGTGCGCCACGATGGCGGGGCGAGATCGGTGAAATCATCGGTCCGCATGCCCGCTGTCACCGTGCCAAGCGGCGCGCTCCAGTCGCCGTACCGCGACAGGCTGTCGGACGGCGCGAACGTCAGCGTATGCGGCACCCGCCGCAGGGTATCGGCCTGGACGACCGTGTCGTTCACCGCATAGCGCGACCACTGGGACACCACCCGCAGCGCGGAGCGGGCGTCCCCGGTGAACGGAGAGGCAACCTGACCCTCGATGCGCTGCGTGGTTGGAAGCCAGTAGGTCCCATCGACCTCGCCATTTTGAAGGTCGACCGCGAAAAACGACCGGAGCATTGGGTAAGCCATCGGGCTCCGGCCCAGCAGGTTGAACGATCCGCGCATGCGCACGATCTGGTACCGCGTCCCGTCGAGAAAGACATTGCCCTGAAAGAGGCCGATGGGCTGCTTTCGGCTGCCTCTCAGTCGCGGCTCGACGTGCACCCGGATGAGCGGCACCTGTCGCCCGCCGGGCAACCGCAGAATGACGACCGTATCGCCACCCGAGAAGGCGTAGGCACTGTCGCGATCGGGCGCGAAGGGATGGGCGACAATGAACGCGCGGTTGCCTCCCCGGCCTCCTTGCGGACGCGTGGCGCGGCCCGTGTCGGCGCCGAACATGACGTTGATCCGGTTGCCATACAGCACCGGAACCGTCCATGCTCGGTGCATAAAACCCAGCATGGAAATGGTCAGCGTCGACATCTGCGCACGGTATCCGACCACGTGCTGGTCGTAGGAGCCGTTCCGGAGCCAGCGCGACTCGCTCGCGACCTGTTCGACCTGCACGGCGCTCTCGGTGCCACCGGAGCGCTTGATCACGACCGTGATCTCGCTCTCGATATGGGCGCGGTACGACGACAAGCTTTCCGGGACGACGCGGTTGTGCGCGGCGGCCGAGTCGACCAAGGCCTTGAGCGACGAATCGGGAAGCGGTATAAAAAGCGCGAGGATGTGTAGCATGAAAAAAGACAAATACTGGGAGTTGAGTCGCTCGACGCGATACAGTCTCCTGTTCGCGCTGCCGTTACTCGTTCTCTACGAAGAGTTCGTGGTCCTCCTGTCGCACGGTCCGGCCGGCGGCATTCGCAACGGCGCTGACGTTGTGTTGCAGCAGGCAGTATACGCCATCGCGGGCCGCTACGAGCCGATTGTGTTCGGCGTGCTGATGCTCGGCATCGGCGGCTTCCTCGTCGCTCGCGACATGCGGCAACACCGTGGGCCGCTCCGTTGGTCCACGTTTCTGCTCATGCTGGTCGAGTCGCTAGTGCTCGCCGGCATATTCGGAGCGGTCGTCGGAACGATCACGGTCAACCTGCTGCACTTGAGTGGATACTTAGTGGTGCCCGGCGGCGCCATCGAGCACTCGGCGCTCGCGACACGCGTGATGCTGTCCCTTGGCGCGGGGATCTACGAGGAGCTGCTCTTCCGCGTGATCATCGCCGGCGCGCTCGACGCTGCCGCGCGCCGCCTCCTCGGCTGGGGTCCATGGTTCGCGGGCGGGTTCGCCGTCGTCGTCTCGGCCACGGTCTTCTCGGCGTCCCATTACATTGGGCCGTACGGCGATCCGTGGGCGGTCCAATCGTTCGTGTACCGGTTGATCAGCGGAATGGTGTTCAGTGCGTTGTATCTGACGCGCGGATTCGGCATCACCGCGTGGACGCACACGCTCTACGACTTGCTCGTTCTGGCGTTGTAGGGCGGGGCGCAGGGCTGATCGTAGGGCAACGTCACCGAGAGGCGCAGGGTGTCGCCCGGCGCAAACGCAAACCGGATCTGCTCGGCGCTGCAGAACGGGTTGACGGCGTGGAACGAGCCGTCCTCGCCGGCCTGGATCCAGGACGCGGGGATCACGTTGCGCGACGCGTCCGCGTAGGCGGCGAGCTTGCCGGAGAGGTCCGAGAAGGGCGCGGGATCATGTACGTTGCACACGTACGTGGCAACGGAGTCGCCCGGTGAGAACCGGCAGTCGCCGCTGCTCGTGAGGCGAAGTCGCGCGTCGTAGAACGCCGAGCGGTCGGACACACCGGGCTCCGAGTCCATGACGACGCTCCAATAGTCCGACCGGTTGTCGGCACTACTCAGGAGCGCGGAGAGCTCGGTCGCGAAGTTCTGCTTTACCTCGCGACGCGTCACATTGAGCTTGTCCTCGATCACGCCCGCGGCTTCCTCCGCCGCGACGGCCACCTTGTGGCGCACGCGCTTGACCACCGCCACGGCCGCCGAGGGCTGCGCCGGCGCCGCAGCAGTGGGCTTCGCGGGCTGAGTCGCCTCACGATCCCCACCGCATGCGACGATGAACGTTGCCAGAGAGACAAGAAGGGCGGTGCGCATTCCGTTACAAATATACGTTACCAAATTTGGGGTCGCACGTTCTCGGGACGAACCATTGGGTCCCCAGCATGACACCCAAATGCCTGTGCAAACTCGGGCATGTCCGATAGCGGCCCATCGATCCGCCACCGACCTGGTGAGTGCGGATCGGTAATGGCCAGTTGCCGAGCGTACGCCGGACGCGTGTTCTCGCGCCAGATCTGCGCCACGGAGATGAAGAACCGCTGCTCAGGTGTAAATCCGGCGATGGTATCGCGCGTCTTGGTGGCGTACGCATGCTCCATCGCGATATACGCGAGTTTGAGGCCACCGATATCCGCGGTATTCTCGCCGAGCGTGAGGCGGCCATTCAGGCGGACGCTGTCGACGGCGATATACTGGGAATACTGGTCCGCGACGAGCGACGAGCGCTGGTTGTACTCCTTCGCGTCGTCGGCCGTCCACCAGTCCCGCAGGTTGCCCTCGGCGTCGTACTTCCGGCCTTGATCATCGAATCCATGCGTCATCTCATGGCCGATGACGTACCCGATGCCCCCGTAGTTCGAGGCATCGTCGGCCTGCGGATCAAAGAACGGCGGCTGGAGAATGCCGGCGGGGAACACGATTTCGTTCATTGACCCGTTGTAGTACGCATTCACGGTCGGCGGGCTCATTGTGAACTCAGTGCGATCCACCGGGTGACCGAGTTTCTTGATGCGCCGCTTCACGTCGAACGCGTTCGCCTCCAAGAAATTCAGCACGAACGGCCGGCGCTCGACCGTGAGGGACGAATAGTCCCGCCACTTGTCGGGATACCCGATCTTGTTGGCGAACGCCGCGAGCTTGATGATCGCCGCCTGTCGCGTGGCCGGGCTCATCCAAGCGAGCGTCGTGAGATCGTTCTTGAGCGTCTCTTCCATGTTGTGCACGAGGTCCAGCGCGCGTTGCTTGGCTTCGGGCGAAAACGCGCGGGCCACGTAGGCCTGGCCGAGCGCTTCGCCGAGTCCGCGGTCGGTGGCCAACACGCAGCGGCGCCAACGCGGCTGCATCGCCGGGACGCCGGTGAGCGTCTGGCGCATGCGGAAGTCTTCGTTCACGAACGCCGAGTCGAGCCAGGGCGCGGTCGTGTCGAGGAAGTGCCAGCGGAGATAGGCACGCCAGACGGAGATCGGCTGGTGCGTGAGCAGGCTGTCGAGCGCCGAGAGGAACCGGGGCTGCATGACGATGATGTCGGGTACGGCTGGCGCCTGTAGATCCGTGAGCCACGCGCGCCACTCGAGATGCGGCGCGATCGAGTCGGCGCCGGCGATCGTCACCTTGTGGTACGTGTTGTATGGATCGCGCCGCTCGACGCGCGTCATGGATGCATACGCGAGCGCGGTTTCTAATTGCACGATACTATCAGCTTCGGAACGAGCCAGCGCCGGCACGGTGCCAGAGAGCGCGAGCAGGCGACCGACGTGGGCGGCGTACTCCGAACGGATGCGAGCCGACGTTGTGTCGGTCTTCGTGTAGTAGTCGCGGTCGGGGAGGCCAAGCCCGCCTTGCTGCACGTAGAGCACTTCCCGCGTGCTCTGTTTTCGATCCTGGTTGACGTTGAACCCGAACGCCACATCGACGCCTTCCTCCTGCAGTCGTGCGATCTCGGCTCGGACGCTCGACGGTGTTGTGATCTCATCGATCCGCTTTAGCTCGCCGGCGACGGGCTTGAGCGCGGCGGCATCGGCCGCGGCCGAGTCCATGCACGTGGCGTAGTAGGTGCCGATCTTGGACGAGCCGTCCTTGGCGGCGCTATCGAGTATGTCGTGCAGGACGTTGCGGTTGTGCTCCTGCAGCGCGCTAAACGAACCCCACGAGGGATACTCTTTGGGAATCGGGTTCTGGGCCCGCCAGCCGCCGGTCGCGAACTGATAGAAGTCCGTGCACGGCGCGCACGTGGTGTCGAGGTTCGCACGGTCGATCCCGTGCTGGGCTCGCAATAGCGCCGGTACGAGCAAAACCAGGATCCAGAAGCGACTCATTGCTGGCGATCTCCCATTTTGCGCGCGCTGTCGGCCAGTGCGCGCAGTGTTGCCGAGTGAGGGTACTGCGCGAGCCCGCGCACGACGATATCGCTGGCTCGCGGATAGAGGCCGGTCGCGAGTGCCTGGGACGCCGCCGCGCGATACGTCTCCTCGGTCACGTCCGGCTGATTCATTAACGAGTCATACCGCACACTCGCTGTATCGCGAATCGCCTTGAAGTGCAGGAGCCGCGGATCGCCGGGATTGCTATGCAACGCCAGGTTGAGGAGCACCCGGGCGTTGCCCGCGTAGCCACCCTCGACCAGCAGGTGCGCCAGGGCGACGATCGCGTCGACGTTGTGGTGGTCCAAGTCCACGGCGCCCTCGTACGCCAACCGGGCGCTATCCCTCTGTCCTTTCGCCATCCAGGCATTGCCCTTCTCGAAGAACACCTTGGCCCGGGCCACGCGCGCGATGCTGTCGCCAGGGGTCCAGGGTCGCATCCGCTCCGCGCTATCAGGAGCGTGGACAGTTTGAGCGACTTGCGACATTAGCAAGACATACTAGCGACAATATCGCGACTATTTTCATCTATTCAGTTTCTCCACGGCTTCTGTGGCCAAGGTCCATTCTTCCAGCGCGGCGTCCAATCTGCGACGGGCATCATCCAGTTGCGAGCCGAGTTTCGCGCTGCGCGTGACTCCGGCCGGCGTGGCGTAGAGCTGGGGATCGGCGAGCTGGGCCGTAAGTCGAGCGACCTCGGCTTCGGCCGCGGCGACTCGACCCTCTGCCACCTCGGCCGATCGTTGAGCCGTGCGGCGGTCCGGTCCCTTGGGCGTAGAGGGCGGGCGCTCGACCTTCTTATGCTCCCGCACCCGCCGTAACGCCACTTCCTCCTCCGCGGCGACGCGCGCGGCATGCGCCCGCTCCTCGCTCACGACCTCCCACTCGGCAAAACTGCCATCGAACACGGTCATCCGACTCTCGTGCAGCACCCATACCCGCGTGGCCATCGCCCGCAACAGCGCCCGGTCGTGGCTCACGAGCAGCACGGTCCCAGGATACCGCTCGACTGCGTCCTCAATGGCTTCGATCGACTCCACGTCGAGATGGTTCGTCGGCTCATCGAGAATCAGCAGGTTCGCGCCCGATAACATCATCATCGCCAGCGCCACCCGTGCTCGCTCGCCACCCGACAAGCTCTCGGCCCGTCGCTGCACCTCGTCGCCAGAGAACCCGAACCGTCCGAGATGCCCCTGGATCTGGCCTCGGGTCCAGAGCGGCCTGAGATCGTTGATGGTCTCGTACAGCGTCTTGTCCAACGGCACCTGCGCGAGATCCTGGCGATAGTACGCGACCGTCGTCGACCCGCCGGTGCGCAGCACCCCGCCATCGACAGGCCGCTCGCCGACGATCGCCCTGAGCATCGTCGACTTGCCGGCGCCATTCGGACCCAAGATGCCGACGCGATCGCCACGCATCACGCGCGCACTAAAATCGTTCAGCAACACGCGCTCGCCGAGCTCCAACCGTGCGTGCTCAGCCGACAGAACCTGATCACCGCCGCGCTCATGCACGTCGAGCCGCAACGCCATGGCATCCTCGGCCCCAACGGGCGGGCTCAAGCGGGGCAGCCGCTCCAGTTTTTTCCGCCGTCCCTTCGCCTGCTTCGTATTCTGCCCGGCGATATTCCGCCGGATATAGTCCTCTTCGTGCGCGATGGCTTTGCGCTGCTTGCTCACCGCGCGATCGAGCGTCAGCCGTCGCTCGGCGCGCTGCTCGACGAATGCCTCGTATCCGGCCGTGTATGGGACCGCCGTTCCACCTTCGAGGTGCAATATGTGATCAGCGACCGCGGCCAGAAATGCGCGATCGTGGCTGATCACGATCACCGTCTCGTCAGTCTCGGTGAGATACTGCTCCAGCCAGCGCGTGGTCTCGAGGTCCAGGTGATTCGTGGGCTCGTCGAGGAGCAGCACGTCGGCCGGCGCAACGAGTTGGCGCGCGAGCCCGAGACGTCCGCGCTCGCCGCCGCTGAGCGCTTCCAACGGCCGCTCGCGAGCCTCCGCCGGATCAAAGCCGAGGCCATGGAGCACGGCATCCACGCGCGGCGTGATCATATAACCGCCTTCGTGCTCGAATCGCTCCAGATCACGACCGTAGCGGGTGAGAGCATCCGCGTCGTCGAGTGCATGCGCCTGCTCGGCCAGCGACCGCTCCAGCGCGAGCAGCTCGGCGAATGGCCCAGCCGCGGCTTCCCAAACCGTCTGAGCCTCTCCGAAATCGCGATGCTGCTCCAGCATGGCGATGCGGAGCCCGCCGACCCGTGTCACCTGACCGCGCGTGGGCTGCTGATCTCCAGTGAGCAGCCGAAATAGCGTCGTCTTGCCGGTCCCGTTGCGCCCGACGATACCCCAGCGGTCGCCGGCCCCGACCGTGAACGTGACGTTCGGTCAAGAGGCGCGTCGCGCCGAATTCGACGTCCACGCCCGACATGGCGATCTGCGTCACGCGGCCACCACCCACGCTTTCCAGGTCTCTTCGGACGAGCCGATCGTGAGCTTGTTCTGCCAGCGCACGAGTGGCGTCTTGAGCAGCATGGGCTCTTCGACCAGCCGGTCGAGCCACCGCTCGTCGGAGTATCGCGCGCTCGCGAGCCCAAGCGCGGTGTAGGCCTTGCCACCTTTATCGATCAGCGCGCCGACGCCGAATTTCTGCGCAAACCGCGTGAGCTCGCCGAGCGACGCGGCTCTCTCGTTGAGGTCCACGAAATGCGTCTTGATCCGCCGCTCGGCGAAAAATCGCAACGCCTTTCGGGTGTCGGTGCACTTTTTCGTCCCAAAGACCTGAACTTCCATAGGGGCAAAATCTACCTTTGGGAATGCACCCGTACCGCCCCGCGTGGTGGATCCCCGGACCGCACGTGCGTACGCTCTGGGGACGTTTCGTCCGCCGGCCGCCCGTAGTCCACACGCGGCGCGAGCAGTGGGATACGCCGGACGGCGACGTGCTCGATGTCGACCGGCTCGACGCGGCGCACCCCGACGCGCCTCGTCTCATCCTGCTGCACGGGCTCGAAGGGACGGCCCGGTCGCACTATGCGCGCGGGATGCTGGTCGAGGCCCGGGAGCGCGGGTGGGGCGCTGACTTCCTGCTCTTCCGGTCGTGCGGCGGCGCCCTCAATCGCACCCGCCGCTTCTATCACTCGGGGGACACCGGGGACCTCGATCTCGTCGTGGGTCGCAACCGCCTGGAGCATCCGGCTTCGCCCATCGTGCTGGCGGGATTTTCTCTTGGCGGCAACGTCCTCCTCAAGTGGCTGGCCGAGCACCGGGATCAGTCCATCGCCGGCGCCGCGGCGATCTCGGTGCCTTTCGACCTCGGTCGCGGAGCGCGACATATCGACAGGGGCTTTGCGCGAGTCTACCAGGCCAACTTCATCGCGTCGCTCAAGCGAAAGGTCTACGCGAAGCTCGAGCGATTTCCCGATCTCGTGGACCGGCGCAAGCTCGATGCGGTGCGATCGATCATCGAGTTCGATGACCTATTGACGGCGCCCCTTCACGGGTTTGCGGACGCGGACGACTACTACACGCGTTCGAGCGCCCTGGCGGTCTTGAAGGACGTGCGGGTCCCGACGTTGTTGCTCAGCGCGGTCGACGACCCGTTCTTGCCCGCGGCCGTCCTGGACGATGTCCGCGCGGTGGCACAAGCGAACCCCGCGCTCCACGTCGAGTTCGTGGAGCGCGGGGGCCATGTCGGTTTTGTCAGCGGGACCCTGCCGTGGCGCCCGGTCTACTACGCCGAGCAGCGCGTGAGCTCGTTCCTGGCGTCACTGCTGCCGAATCAGAGCCGTGAGCGCGCGAGCGCGTTCGGCATCTGACGCTATCGTGCGCGCCGTCGTCAGGTAGGCCGTCCGCACGGTGTCCGCGCTCGAGCAGCGCGCGGCAACGGTGACCAAGACACGGGTCTTCTCGTGGTCCGACGCGATCTTGCGCGCCGCGGTAAGGGTAGCGATCGCGAACGGGTCGAGCGCAGGCCCCGACGTGGGCCCATGCTCGACCGCCGCGATGAGCGCGCGACTCCGATCGTAGTCGCCGCTGATCGCGCTCACGGCGCCAAAGTACGTATCGCGGCAGTCCTGTGACGCGAAATCGATCTCGTCGGCCGCATCGAGCAGGAGCTCGGTCCGCTCGTAGTCCGAGTTCATGTGCTTGGCGAGCGACGCGATCTGGCACGACTGGTCGGCGTCGAGCTTGGTTGTGGCGGCGAGCTTCTTGAGATACGCGCGCTTCGCGCCGTCGGACGCGTCGCTGAGATCAGCGATGACCGCCGAGGGGCCGCCCTGAGCCATGAGCATTGGGAACCGGACCGACGCGAGCGCGCCAGTCATATGGTCGACCTGCACGAGCAGCTCGCCGAACCAGTCGGCCGCGTAGTGGTCCCATGGTTTCGACATGCCATCGACCGTGTACTTCCGGTCGAGCATGCCGGCCTTCTCAGAGAAGTCCACGCGACGGGTATGATCGCCGTATTGCTCGATGACGGTCAGCATGCCGCCGGGCGATAGTCGGGCGATGTCTCTCCCGTCGTCGGTATACCAGACCTCGCCGTCCGCGGTCCAGTCGAGTTTACAGTCGGACGTTATCCACTGCAGATGCCAGTGGTGGTTGTCCGAGTCGTCGTGCAGTTGGTAGTGGTTGGTCGTCGCGGCACACGCGCCGAGGAGTGCGATGGCGAGTATCATGGGAGTCAGTCTCCGCCGCCGCTGACGACGTAGTGATAGTCGACGCCGCCGCCGAGCGTCGTCAGACAGATATTGAACTCGTGCGAGACCGCCGCGTCGCTGAGCCAGCCGCCGTGCACGACCGCTCGGAGCACGCGGACTTTGTCGCTGCTCGATGGCAGATCGGTCGCCGCGTTGAGCGCGAGGCGGGCGATCATGGCATTCTGCGTCGGGTTCGAGCGGCCGCGCGCGCGTGCCTCGCCGAGCACGGCGAGCAGCACGCGGGTGCGTTCGGAGCTCGACGCCATCGTGGCGGCGGCGGCAAAGAACTCGTGGCGCAGCGCGGGGTCGGTCAGGGGATCGAGACCGGCGACCGTGCGCAGGACTCCGCCCTTGTCATGGTCCGACGCCATTTTCCCGGCGGAGCGTACGACCTCGATCAGCGTTTGCTCATCGCGGTCGCCCCGTCCGACGAGCGCCAGCAGCACGCGCCTGCGCTCGGTACTGGACGCCATCGTGTTGATCGCGCCGAAGAACGCGTGCCGGAGCGTGTCGCTCGCGCCGTAGCGCTGGCCGATCTCGAACAGCACCTGGCGCTTCGCGGCATCGGACGCGATGGTCGCCGCGGCCTCGGCGATGTCGGCCAGCGCGACGTAGTTGTTGGTCCAGCCTCCGCCCACGGCACGCACGACGGGCCGCGCCGTCGTCGCCTGAGGGGTCTCCGCCAGAGCCGATACGGCGGGCAGGACGACGACGGCAGGATCGACTGTCGGTGTCCCGACTGGGCGCACGGCGGCGATCGTGACGACGCTGAAGGCCGCGACCACGAGCGCACCCGCGATCCGGCGCGCGCCGAGCGGACCGCGACGCACGGCCGCGTCGAGGATCGAGAGCAGCCGGCCTTCGATCTCCGTCCGGCGGGCCATCGCCAGTGCTGCAGCGGCGGGAGCCGTAGGCCCATTCAGCGTCTGCACGAGATCCAGGAGATCGCCGGCGTAGCGCGACGGACGCGCGCCTGAGCCGAGCACGAGATCGTCGCACGCGCGCTCGCGCTCCAGGCGCATACGAGCCGCCGCGAGCCACGCGAGAGGGTGGAACCAGAAGAGCGCGACCGCGCACTGGCCGACGATATGTGTCAGCACATTCGAGTCGGCGCACGTGCGCCAGCTCGTGCGTCAGGACAAGTGCCCGGCGCTCGTCGTCCCAGTCCTCGGCATCTTCCGGCAGGATGATTACGGGTGCCAGGATCCCACACGTCACCGGCACGGCACCCGCGGGGCCAACGCGCAATGTCACGCGGCGATAGACGCCGAGTGGGCGCGCGACCCGCTTGAGGAGCGCCAGCCATTCGGGGTCGGTCACCGGGACTGCCTCTCGCACAATCGCCCGGACGCGGGCCATGCCGAGCAGCAGCCGGCCGAGCACGAGGAGCACGCCCGCGGCCCATATCGCCCAGCGGGCATCCCATACGCGCTGCCCAATCCCCACCCCCACCCTGCGATCCACCCTGTGCGGGGCAACGATGTACGCGGTCGCCGAAGGCGCTGCGTACACGGGAGCCGCGACCGGCGTCGTCGTGCGATGCACATGCTCGCGCGACCGAACGTGAGCGTGAGTTCGCGGCCGAACGACCGTGACCTCGGGCTCAGCTGCCGGCGCAGGCTCGGCGATCGCCACAGGTGCGGGGTCGGGCGCAAGGGCCGTCGTCGAGACGAGCACGGGCACGGGCACGGGCACGGGGACTTGCACCGCCGGCCCGAGTCGAACGACTGCGGGAAGCACGAGCAGTCCGGCGAGCGCCGACGCCCATAGGAGGTGCCGGGCAGCGGCCGACGCCCGTCTCAAGACACCCGCCGCCGCGAACGCGAACACCAGGATCAGTGTGCCCCGAATGACCAAGTCGAGCATGATCAGCGCCCCTCCTCGCTGGCGCGCCGAATGAGAGCCGTGAGCCGCGCGCGCTCCTCTTTGGTCAGCACCCGCGCCGACCCATCGAGGAGCGCCGCCACGGCTTGGGCGGTCGAACCATCAAAGAACGTCTTCACGAGATGCTCGACTGCGTTCTGTCGCGCCGATTCCTTCGCGACCGTGGGCTTATAGACATATCGCGGCCCGTCCTCGTGATGTTTCACATGGCCCTTGTCCTCGAGCGTCCTGAGCATCGCCCGCACGGCCGAATAGCTCGGCGGATCGGGCATCTCGTCCATGACATTGGCGACGGTCCCTTCGCCGCGCCGAAACAACACGTTCATGATCTGCCGCTCACGGCGGCTCAGTCGGGGCTCTAGCGACTCAGGCATGCTAGGTATCTAGCATCATGCTGAAAAACTAGCAACCCCCACCGGCAGCCTGACCGTGGCCACGCAGCCGGCGACCTGCTCACGGTTGGCGAGCGTCACCGTACCTCCATGTGCCTCAGCGATTTGCCGGCTCAGGGCCAGGCCGATTCCCGACCCGTTGGGCTTGGTCGTGTAGAAGGGCACAAATAGGTTCGCTGTCGCCCCGACGCCCGGGCCGTCGTCTTCGACCGCGACCTCCACATGTCCGTCGCTGGCCGCCCAACCAATGGTCACCCCGCCCCCGGTCTCGAGCGCGGCGTCGGCCGCGTTCCGCACCAGGTTGATGAGCATCTGGTCGAGCTGGTCGGCGTCGCCGAGGATAGTAGTGGGCCCGCCCTCGGCCACGTTCACCGCCAGCCGCGTCTCCATGGCGGTCGCCCGGCGCACCCACGCCCCGACATCCACTTGCGCCACCTTCGGTGGCGGCAACTGCGCGAGTCGCGCGTAGGACGACATGAACCGCGATAACCCCTCGGACCGCCCCGCGATGACTGTCAACCCGCGCACCACATCATCTGCCAGATCGATCGGCGCCGGATCGCGTGTCATGAGCGAGCGGAGGGTATGGGCGATCGATTGAATGGGCGCCAGCGAGTTATTGATCTCGTGGCTCAACACGCGCACGAGTCGTCGCCACGCCGCGAGCTGTTCCTCGCGCAGTGTGCGACTCAAATCCGTGAGCACGAGGAGTGTGTGCGGCCGCCCGTCTTGTCTGAACGTGCTGCGTCGAATTCCCCACCGACCCGCCGGCGCCCCGGGGAACGTGAGATCTTCCACGCGCGGCGCTTCACCTTCGAGCGGCCGATCGAGTCCGAGCGTCTCGGCACTCTGGCCGAGGAGCCGCGGGGCGGGCACTCCGAGGAGTTTCTCGCCGGCGCGATTGACGAGGCGCAATCGACTCTCGGCGTCGAAGGCGAACACGCCGAGGTCGATCTCGGCCATCACGGTTCTGAGTAGCGCCGCTGCCTCAAGCTCTCCAAGACGCCACGAACGCAGTTGAGCGCCCAAGAGACTCGTCTCCATGAGCGCGAGCCCCAACGCGTCCTCTGGCGACGCGGCCGCCGCGCGCATGCTATAGTCGCCCTCGCGCAGCGCCGCGACCATGTTCGACAAGCTCTGCAGCGGTCGGACGACCTCGTTGCGCACGGCATACGCGCCACCGAGCCAGCAGGCGCCGAGGATGAGCGCGATCGTGACACGCGTGGCGCTGGAGAGCGGAGTGCTCCATAACCAGAGCACGGCGATCAGCATCGCCGGAGTAGCGGGGATGAGCGCCAGCATCAACACGCGGCGCTCGTGCTTTAGCCGCCTGTGCGGACGGGGTCGGGGGTCACCGGCCATTACTCTCTAATCGACGATACAACGCGCTTCGGCTCAAGCCGAGGGCCTTGGCGGCGGCACTGACATTCCCGTCAAACCGGGCCAGCGCCCGTTCTATGAGAACCCGCTCGGCCTCCTCCAGGGTCATATCCTCGAGCCTCGCCGTGGGGCCGCCGGCCGGAGGTCTGAGCCCCAAGTCGGCCGCCTGCAGTGTATCGCCAGAGGCCATGAGAACGCCCCTTTCTACGGCATTCTCCAACTGCCTGACATTTCCCGGCCAGGTGTACTCCAGCAGCGCATGCACGGCGCCGTTGTCGAGCTTGAGCCCCCGACGACCATAATGGACCGCATGCCGTTCCAAGAAATATCTCGCCAACGGCAGAATATCATCGCGCCGCTCGCGAAGCGGTGGCAGAACGATCTCAATAGTGTTCAGCCGGAATAACAGATCTTCACGAAAGCGACCCGCCGCGACTTCGTCCGTGAGCACCGCGTTCGTGGCCGCCATGATGCGCACGTCCACACGGCGCGCGCGGGCCGAGCCGACGCGCTCGACCTCACGAGTCTGCAGTACCCGGAGCAGCTTCGACTGCTGCGCCATGGAGACGTTCGCGACTTCGTCGAGAAAGAGCGAACCCCCGTCGGCCAACTCGAATCGCCCCATGCGATCCGCTCTCGCATCGGTGAACGCGCCTTTGACGTGCCCGAACAACTCGCTCTCGAACACCCCGTCGGCCAGCCCGCCCAGGTTGACGGCCACGAAAGGACGCGCGGCACGACCCGAGGCACTGTGCAACCACTGCGCGACGAGCTCTTTCCCGGTTCCATGCTCGCCGGTGATCATCACGTTCGCGTCCGACGGCGCGATCCGCGCCATGAGCTCCAGCACGGGCCGCATGCGCGGCGCTTCGGCGATCATGAGCGGACGTCCAGGCGTCGGCCGCAACGCCTCGATCTCGCGCTCCAGGCGCCGCCCGGCGCGCAGTGCTTTCGCCATTTCGACCTGTCGCCGCACCGTCGCGACGAGTCGCGCGTTGTCCCACGGTTTCTCGACGTAGTCGTAGGCCCCGCGCCGCATGGCTTCGACGGCGAGGTCGACACTGGACCACGCGGTCATGACGGCAACGGGCAACGTCGCGTCGACGGCCTGTATGCGCGCCAGGAGCTCGAGTCCCTCCTGCCCGGAACGTCGTATCGCGGGCGTAATTCAAGTCGATGAGCGCCCCGTCGTACTCCTGCCGGTCCAGCGCCGCGAGGATGCCCGCCGGCGACCGCGCGCTCTCCAGCTCGAAGCCCTCGGCCTTGAGCAGGAGCGCGAGCGCCTCGATGATGTCGGCCTGATCGTCCGCGATCAGCAGTCGTGGCATTATTCGGAACGTAGCGCGACGACGGGATCGACGCGTGCGGCGCGTCGAGCGGGCACGTAGCTGGCAAGCGCCGCGACCACGGCCAGGACCCCCACGACGGTTACCAGCGTACCCGGATCATTTGGCCCGATGCCGTAGAGCAATGACCGCATGGTCCGGCCGAGTACGAAGGCGCCGCCGGCGCCGATGACGAGCCCGATCCCGACCAACGCGGTCGCACTCTGCGCCACGAGGGCCACCACGTCGCCCGCCTGCGCCCCGAGCGCCATCCGAATGCCGAGCTCCGGCGTGCGTTGCGTGACCGAGTACGCGATCACGCCGTGGAGGCCGAGCGCGGCGAGGACGAGCGCCACGCCCGAGAAGATCGTGAGCAGCGTCATGATGAACCGCTGGCGCGACACGTTCGCCTCCATCCATCCCTCCGCGGTGCTCAGAGCCCGCACGACAACGTCCGGGTCGACCGCCGCGGCGGCCCGCCGCACGGCACCAACCAGGGCTGCCGGTGACGACGTGGTCCGTACGACGACGTCACCGACTCCGTATCCGCTCACCCCTACTGGCACGTACACCGCGGGATATGGCTCCTCGCTGAGATCGAATTTCTTGACGTCGCCAGCGACGCCGATCACGGTCGTGCGGATCCGGTGCCCGAAGCCGGGATCACCATGTGCCGCATTGAGAACGGTGAGCTCGTGGCCGATCGGGTCGCCGCTCGGCCAGTAGCGCTTCGCGGCCGTGGCGCTCACGATCGAAGGGACGTTGTCGGCCGTGATGTCGGCCTCGGTAAACTCGCGGCCCTCAATGATCGGAATGCCGATCGTCGAGAAATACCGCGGGTAGGTGAGCTCGTAGACCGCGCCGAGTGTATCCGACGCCGGGTCGCGTCCGTCCGGGCCACTCTGCGTGTACGTTCCGCCCGCGCCGAGCGGGACGTGGTTGACGAACGACACGGATGCGACGCCCGGCATCGAGAGGGCGTCGGACACCCGGCGGAGCAGCGCGAGCTGCGATGGCGGATCGGTGAATTTCCCCTTCGGCGTCTGCAGGTGGAACCCGATGACGTGCTGGGTATCGAACCCCGGATTGACGGCACGCAGGAGCGCGAAGCTCTTGATGAGGAGGCCGGCTCCGGCAATGAGCACGACGGAGAACGCGACTTGCGTGGTGACGATTGCGCCCCGGAGCCGCATGCCGCGGCGCGCGGCGCCCGCTCCGCGCGAGCCGGCCTTGAGCGCGGACACCAGGGCCCCTCGCCCGACCGCGGCGAGTGGCGCGAGCGCACAGATCACGGTCGCGAGCGTCGTCGCCAGCAGGGCGGCGACCAACGCGCGCCAGTCGACGCTAATCTCATCCAGCCTCGGAATCGTCGCTGGCGCGGCGGCTACGAACGCACGGACTCCAGCGAACGCGAGCGCGATGCCCAGCACCCCGCCCGCGAGCGCCATGAGGCCGCTCTCGGCCAAGAGCACGCGCGCTATCCGCATGCGTCCCGCGCCAAGCGCGGCGCGAACGGCAATCTCCCGTTCACGCGCCGTGGCGCGTACCAGAGCCAGATTGGCAACGTCGGCACACGCGAGGAGCAGGACCAACGCGACCGCGAGGCTCAACACGGCGAATGCCGGCCCGATCGAGCCGACGACCTGGTCGCGAAGCGGTCGGACCAGAGCCGACGGCAGCGCCGAATCCGTCGCCGGATACGCCAGCGCGATATTCGCCGCCAGCGTCCTGAGCTGCCGCTCCGCTTGCTCGCGAGTGACGCCGGACTTGAGCCGGGCGATCGTACGCGCATCCGAGTGATTCGTCCTCTGACTCATCCGGTCGCGCATGTACGGCGCGGACGCGAGCGAAGCGTAGACGTTCGCCTGGAGGCCGGGGATCCAGTCCGGATACGCCTGGCCTGCGTCGAGCACGCCAACGATCGTGAAGTGGTTGATGGTCAGGTCGATCGTTTTTCCAATGACGCGCGGATCGGCCGCGAAATCGTCTGTCCACATCCGGTGCGACAACACCACGACCGGTGGCGCGTCAGGCCGATTGTCCGCGGGCGTGAGCAGTCGGCCGAGCGCGGGTCGCGCTCGAAGCACTGGAAAGAAATCGTCGCTCACCAATGCGATGAGGAGCGACTCGCTCCCACCTGGCCGCTTGAATGTCGCGCCGTCGCCCGTGATATAGGCGAAGCCACTGAAGACGTCCGCTTTCTGGCGCATCTCCTCGAACGCCGGGTACGACGGAACTGCCCCTTCCCGGGCGGCCTCGCTGGCGCGATTCGTGGAGTACACGTTGACCAGCTGATCAGGCTCGGCGTACGGCAACGGCTTGAGCAGCACACTGCCGACAACCGTGAACGCCGCAGTCGTGACGCCAATGCCTAAGGCCAGCGTCAGAATCGCCACGCCGGAGTAGAGCGGCGACCGCGCGAGCGCGCGGAAGGCTTGTCGCAGATCGTCTCGCACGGTTACTCCGCCCGGAGGGCGATCACTGGTTCGACGCGTGCCGCCCGTCGTGCGGGCAGGTAGCTGGCCAGGGCTCCCACGACCATCAGTAGCCCCGAGACCGAGACGAAGGTCACCGGGTCGCCCGACTGGACGCCGTAGAGGAGCGACTGAATGGCCCGTCCGAGCACGAAGGCGCCGCAGGCGCCGAGTACCAGACCGCCCACGACGAGCACCGACGCGCTCCGTGCGACGAGACTCACCATGTCCGATCCGCGCGCGCCGAGCGCCATCCGGATACCGAGCTCGGACGTGCGCTGCGTGACGGAATACGCGATGACGCCATAGAGGCCCAGTGCGGCGAGGATGAGCGCGATGACGGAAAAGAGTCCGAGCACGGACATCTCGAAACTCCGGCCCGGCGAACCCACCATCGACGCGGGTCAACTCGTCCGATATCCCCGTCGTCGTGGCGAGATTCGGATCGAGCGCATTAAAGCGCCGCCGGATGATCGAGACGAGCGACTTCGGCGGCACCGTGGTCCGCACGAGGGCCCAAGCGGCCGCGGGCACCGGATGCGTGATCGGCAGATAGACCGTTTGCTGTACCTTCTCGTCGAGCGAGAACTTTTTCACCTCACCGGCGACGCCGATGACAATCGCCCGGATGGGCTTCCCGAAGTCTGGATTCTTGTAGTGCACCGCGCTCGTCACCGTCATCTCGTGGCCGATTGGATCCGCATCCGGCCAGTAGTGGCGCGCGGTGGCCGCGCTCACGATCGCCGGCACGGGCTTGGCACGGAGGTCGGCGTCGGTGAACTCCCGGCCCCGGAGCATCGGGATATGCATGGTCGCGAAGTATCCCGGGCTCACGACCTCGAAGACCGCGCCGGCGCTATCGGTCGTGTACTCGCGATTGTCGGGTCCGACCGGCGTGGACGTTGATCCAAATTCGAGCGGAATGTGATTGGCGAAGGCGACCGACTGCACGCCGGGCACGCGCGCCGCATCCGCGATGCGCTGCATCAGGTCGAGCCGTGCCGCGGGATCCGCGAAACGCGCCTCTGGCGTGTCAAAGTCCCAGGTAATGAGATGACTGGGGTCGTAACCCGGATCGACGCTGCGCAGCAGCGAATAGCTGCGGATCAAAAGTCCCGCGCCAGTCACGAGCACGACCGACAGCGCGACCTGGGCGACGACGATCATGGACCGAAGTCGTACGCTCCGGCGGTCAGAGCTGGTGCCGCGGCCGCCCGCCTTGAGCGCCGGCAGCAGGTCCCCACGCGTCACAGCGATCGGTGCCAGCGCGGCGAGCACGCAGGCGAGGGCAGTCGCCGCGAGCGCCACGGCGAGTGTGCCGAGGTCGAGATGCACTTCATCGAGCCGGGGCAGGTAGGTCTGCGCGCTTGCCGCGAGCGCCTTGACGCCCAGGAGCGCGATGCCGAGACCTAAGATCCCGGCTGCGGTGGCGAGGACGGCGCTCTCGAACAGCATGGCACGGATCACGCGCCCACGCGAGGCGCCGAGCGAGATGCGTACCGCGATCTCGCGAGCGCGCCCCGTGGCGCGAACCAGCCCCAGGTTCGCGACGTCAGCCGTCGCGAGGAGCAGCACGAGCGCGATTGCCGTGGCCAGAACGGTGAGCGCTGGACCGACGCCCTGCTGGACTTCGACACGGAGCGGGTTCAGGCGAACCGAGAGCGTCGAGTCGGTCGCGGGATACTCGGCGGCCAGGCGCCTGGCGATGGTTCGCATCTGTTGCTCGGCCTGTCCCTGCGTCAAGCCGGACTTGAGCCGCGCGATCACGCGGGAGTCCGAGTGGCTCGCGCGACTGTTGAGTGCGGCGCTGTTCGGGCTCCGCATGGAATTCATTGGCACATACAGCGCGCCGTCGTTGTATCGAATCCAGTCGGGATACGCCGCGCCAGTCTCGAGCACGCCGACGACCGTAAAGTGCCCGGTCGAGAGATCGACGTCGCGGCCGATCACGTGGGGGTCGGCGGCGAAGTAGTTGACCCACATGTCGTGCGTGAGCACGGTGACCGGCGGCGCGCCGGGCCGGTTGTCCTCAGGCGTCAGCAGCCGTCCGATCGCGGGTCGCGGGCGCAGCACGGAGAAGAAGTTGTCCGTGACCGTCGCGAACCAGATCGTCACGTTACCCTCCGCGCGGTGGAGGGTCGCCGAGCCGCCGGTCATGAACGCCATGCCCGTGAATACGTCCTGCGAGCGGTCGTAGTCCTGGAAGTCCGGATACGACATGAGCCCAGTGGTCGTATCGTGCGTCGACGACGAGAGGACTGCGACCAGTCGATCGGGCTGGGCGTACGGGAGCGGCGCGAGCAGTATGCCGTTGAATACCGTGAACGCGGCGGTCGAAGCGCCGATGCCGAGCGCGAGTGTCAGGATCGCTATGACGGAATAGATCGGCGATCTGAGTAGCGCCCGGATCGCTTGACTCACGTCATCCACCCGTCGCGCAGCGTCACGATTCGTTTGCCCGCGGCCGCATTCTCCTCGGAGTGCGTGACCTGCACGATCGTGGTGCCCCGCGCGTTCAACTCGCGGAATAGCGACATGATCTCGCGGCCTTGGCTGGAATGCAGATTGCCCGTGGGCTCGTCGGCCAAAATCACCGCCGGCTCAGCAATCACGGCTCGCGCAATGCCAACGAGTTGCTGTTGCCCGCCCGACAGTTGCTGGGGGTACAGATCTTTCTTTCCCACAATCCCAAACCGGTCCAGCGTATCCGCGACCAATGCCTGTCGCTTTGCGCGCGGGACATCACGATAGGAAAGCGGAACGTCGAGGTTCTCGGCGACCGTCAGGTCATCCAGCAGGTGGTACTGCTGGAACACGAACCCGATGTGGCGTTTCCCGAGGGCCACGCGAGACTTGTGGGGCAAGGCGTGCACGCCTTCGCCGGCGAGCCAGTACTGCCCACTCCACCCGGAGTCCAGCATGCCGAGCAGGTTGAGCAACGTGGACTTGCCCGCGCCCGACGGCCCCATGATCGACACGAAATCGCCCGCGGCTATATCGAGCGTAATGTTGCGTAATACATAGTTGCGACTGCCACCGGCCTCGTACCAGCGCTCCACGCCCCGGAGCGCAATCAATGTCTCGCCGGGCTGCGCAACGACGCGCGCCTCCGGCGTGACTTCCGCTTTCTTCGCAAAGATCACTCGACAACCTCCGTTGTAACCGACGCCCGAACGGCGAGCACTCGTGTATCGCCAGTGCCAACGATACGCGCGTGCACCGAGTCGTGCAGGACGCGCCCCGAGGCGCCAAAGAGCAGCAGCGCGGCGATGAGCTCACCGAGCACGAGCTTCGCGTGCATTTTCCGTCCGTCGAACGCCTCGAACACTGACAGGATCGCCGGGACGACGGCGAACAGGATCACGGCCACGGCGATAAAGGCCTGAGCAAAGCCGAGCGCCGATCCGGTGATCTCGACACCGTGCACGTGCGCCACGCGAATAAGACGTTCGCCGTATACGGTGCCGCAGAGCACAGTGCAAACGATGAGCAAACGCTCGAAGAGGCGAGCCATAATCACTCCGCTCGCAGCGCCACCACGGGATCCACCTGCGCGGCGTTGCGCACGCCCGTGGGTGGACGCAGGAACAGCACGTTCGCGATGCTGAACATCGCGATATTCGCGCCGATCCCGATCGCGAGACAGCAGACGATCAGTGTGGCGAAGGCCGGCCGAGCCCGAAGTGCGCGCACGGCCGCTTCAATGTCGTCGCGCAGCATGGTGCTCTCAGCCGGTGAATCCGAACCCGCTCTCGGTCAGCTTGCGCTCGTCTTCGCGCTGCTTCGCGCCTTCCTCGTCCTCGACAACCCGGCCGTCGAACAGGTGTACGGCCCGCTTGGCGTGCCGCGCGAATCGCGGATCGTGGGTGACCATGCAGATCGTTGCACCACCCTCGTGCAGCTCGCGCAGCAAGCCCATGACGGCTTCGCCATTTTGCGAGTCGAGGTTACCAGTGGGCTCGTCCGCGAGGAGAATGAGCGGATCGCCAGCGACCGCGCGCGCGACGGCGACGCGCTGTTGCTGACCGCCTGATAGCTGGGCGGGATAGTGCTTGGTCCGGTGCGCCATGCCGACCCGTTCGAGGGCTTTCTGCACGCGCGTACGGCGTTCGGCCGAAGCCATGCCGCGGTAGGTCAATGGCAATTCGACGTTCTCATAGACGGTGAGATCGCCGATCAGGTTGAAGGCCTGGAAGATGAACCCGATTTGCCGGTTTCTTACTCTCGCGCGATCAGACGCGGAGAGCGAGGCAACCGGCTCGCCGGCCAACTCGTACTTCCCGTCCGTGGGCGTGTCGAGTAGACCCAGGATCGAGAGCAGCGTGGTTTTCCCGCAGCCGGACGGGCCACCGATGGCGACGTATTCGCCTTCGCCGATCTGCAGGTGGATCTCCGAGAGCGCGTGCGTCTCGATCTCGTCGGTATAGAACACTTTCTTAATGCCTTCGAGGCTGATCAAAGAAGTCGTCATTATTCCACGCGCACCTTGTTGACGTTGTCCCACGCCGACATGTCGGAGATGATCACGCGATCGCCGACCGCGAGTCCCTGCAGTACTTCGATCGTCGTAACGGAGCTCTTCCCGAGCTTGACGGTCTTCCGGACGGCGGTATGTCCGTCCGGCCCTATAGCGAACAGCGAGATCGTGCCGTCGGGCTGCCCGAACGCGGGTCGGCCGACGTAGAGCACGTTGTCGAGTCGCTCGATCTCGATGGTCCCGTCGACGCTCAGATCGGCTCGTGCGCCGGGCGGTAGCGGGCCTTCGAGCGACACGTCGATACTCACGGTCCCCGCATTCACCGCCGGATCGATGCGCTGCACACGCCCTGGCACGACGCCATTGCGCGTGTCGACCGAGACGACCTGTCCGACGACAATATCTTTGGCCTGCGTCTCGGGGACCTGGAGCACCGCTTTGAGCTTGCCAGGCTGCGCGACGCGCGCGAGGATCGTCCCGGGCGTGACCCACTGGCCGAGCAGCAGGGGCATCTCTTGCAGCACGCCCGGTTCACCGGCCGTCACGTGCATCGACTGCACGAGGTCTTGTCTGAACTTGTTGATCGCTTTCAGTCGTTCGACCTGATCCGCCGCGAGCGCCACCTGCTGGTCGATGGACTCGCTCAGGACCTTGAGCCGGTCCTTCTCGATTTGGAGCGTTTCTTTCGCGGCCGTCGAGGCGTCGCGCGCTTTCGCGAGCTCGTTCGTGCCCGCGAGGCCTTTCTTGTCGAGCGCTTCGAACACGGCGACCTGCCGCTCCGCCTCGTTCGCATTCATCTCGGATTGGGTGACCGCCGACGCCTCGGCGAGCTTCGACGTCTCGAGCGACTGCTTGAGCGTCAGGAGCGTGCCCTGGGCGAGTGAGAGGTTGCGTTCAGCGTCGAGCGCCGCCAGTTGCACGTCGGGGTTCGACAGCAAGGTGATCTCGCTCTCAGGCGTCACGGTGACGCCCGCTTTGATCGGCAGCGTTTCGACGCGACCCGCCGTGACGGCCGAGATGATGCGCACGTGCTCCGGCAGCAGTGTGCCGGGCGCGCGTACCTGCCGCAGCATCGTCCCGCGCCTCACGGAATCGATCCACAGCGTGCTCTTCTCCACGGAGGGTGGACGCGACTCCAGCCGGCTGACCGAAACGGTGAGCGCGCCTATGACTACTACGGCGCCGGCAATGATCAGATACCGGACGCGCGATTTTGGTTTACTGCGGACGATGTCCATGGCGTCTTATATAAGAAAGAGCCATGCCGGTCGCTACCGGTACGCTAAGCTAATTATCTATAGCGACTTACGAGCCGGCGGCCCGCTCGTGTTCCCACCGCGCTTGGGATTTTCGTCCCATTATCGGACACGGTTAGCGCGTTCGCCTGCCGAGGGGGATAGCGACGCCCAGCAAGACGAAGAGCACGCCGAAGACAACCAATATCACTGTGTTGATGGCCACCGGATGGCCGAGGGCGATGTTCAGCATTGCCCACTGGATGACGCCCTGGGATGCCAAGATCGCGGTGATCGCGAAGTGGTACCCCACGCCAAACTTCTCGTTGTTCGGTCCGCGGGGATCGATCTTGGGCAGCACCACCGACAAGGCCCAGAGGATGGCCATCACGCCCGGCAGCAGCCACGCGCCAAATTCGCGAGGGGACCAGCCGTTCGGTTGGCCGCTGATGCCAAAGTGCGATGGCATCCGCGCGGGGAGCTCGGGATAGATCGAGACTGTGTACAGCACAGTGGCCAGCAGCACGAACGGCGGAAGCCACCGCAGTAGTTGGCGCTCCATACCGTATATACTTATTGCAATGCCAACACGTCACGCGACAGCCACTTGGGAAGGTGGCTTACAGAAAGGGAAGGGCTCGCTCTCTGGCGAGAGCGGCGCGGTCTCCGCGTCATTTTCTTTTGGCTCGCGATTCGAGCAAGCGAAGGGCTCGAATCCCGAGGAGCTCTTAGCGGCCGCCGAGGCGGCGTGCTACAGCATGGCGCTGTCCGCCGGGCTGGAGCAAGCGGGCACGCCGGTCACGAAGGTCGAAACTCGCGCGGCAGTCACGATCGAGAAGGTGGGCGCGGGGTTCGCGATCACGAGCATCAAACTCGTCGTGCGCGCCACGGTCCCAGGCCTCGACGCCGCGAAGTTCAAGGCCGCGGCCGAGAAGACAAAGGAGACCTGTCCGGTCTCTCAGGCGCTCAAGGCCGTGCCGATCGAGCTCGATGCTCAGCTGGTGACTTGACTACCGGTCACCAGCAATAGCCAGAGAAAATTCGGGGCGACGACGGGTGGCGGCGCAGCCAGTGAGCGCTCGTCCGCGAATGCCCGCATCTCGGCTTGAATCTGATCGGCGAGCTCGGGAGCGGTGAAGAAGTAGACGTTCAGGCGCATCGACGTCCTCCATCGCCGCCCGGACTTCGAGTGGCACACCGCGTTGTTGGTACACGACGTTCGAACGTCCAGCGTCCGACCCGACTGACGGGCACCACCGCGATTTCGCGGGCCAGTCGATCGATGTCATTCGACCGGAGGATGCACAGCTTCGACGTCAGGCGCTCGAGGAATGGCCGTACCTCCCCGGAGTCGAAATTCATGGAGGCTTCCTCGAGCACCATCGTCGTCACACGTTCGAGGTCGGCTTGTTGATCGCTTCGATCTCGGCGGTCGCGCGATTCAGGATCTCGCGAATCTTGTGGAGCTTGTCCACGTCGTGCGTGCGCGTGGCCGTCGAGTAGGTTGCCCGCGCGATGTTCTTGAACGCATGGTGCACTTCGACCATGGGACCGCCGAAGAACGAGCCGGCGAAGTCGGCGATGCGATCGAAGATCTCGTCGACGCTCGACTTGTTGTCCTCGAGATATTTCCGCCCTTGGTCGGTGATCTCGTAGATCTTCCGCCCGCCTTCGTCGACGGAGGTCTTCGCGTAGCCGGCGTCTTCCAGGAACTGGAGCGTCGGGTACACGGCGCCGGGGCTGGGCGAGTATGTCCCGCCGAGGCGCTCTTCCATGGCCTTGATGATCTCGTAGCCGTGCCGCGGCTTCTCACTGAGCAGGCGCAGGATCACGTACTTGAGATCGCCCTGCTCGAACATGCGGCCGCCGCGATGACGTCCGCGATGACTCCCGCGGTCGGTTTCACCCCACCAGCCGCCGCCCCACCAGTTGCCATCCCCCCAATTGCCACGCATAATCAACCTCGTATGTAAAGATATATCGTGAGTTATATCTTAACGAGGCCAAAGATATATCGCAAGTGGCTCTAATCGGGGATCTCGCTATATTATTTCCCCATCATGCGTTACGCCTTCGTCGGATCGTTCCTGGTTGGGTTGATCCTCACGGTGTTCGCGATGTTGAACGGCGTCGAGCGTCCAGAACGCCGCCCCGGCCGGCGCCGGTTCTCCATCAACCTCCCCACGGTCGCCGGATTCGCGACCGTCTTCGGCGCCACCGGCTACCCGCTCGCCGTCTACAGCTCCCTCGGCTGGGTCGCCGTCCTCTCGATCGCCACCGCCGCCGGAGTCGCGGGCATCATCGCTTCACTCTCGCTCGTCGCCGGCTGGGCCATTCCCGCCGCGAAGGCCGAGGTCGTCGATGAGCGCTATGTGCTCCAGGGGTGTATTGCGAAAGTCACCGAAGTCTCCGCAGATGGAACCGGTGTGATCGCTTTCGAGAATGAAGGGGTACGACAGACGGCGCGTGCGGTTGGACTCGATGGCGTGCGGCTCGAGCTCGGCACGGAAGTCGCGATCGAGCGCGTGGAGGGCGGCGTAGCCTACGTCGAACCCTGGACACAGGTCGAAGCCCGCTTGTAGAAAAGCGGGAGGGGTGGCCGATGAGCGATGCGGCGATCTTCCTCTGGGTACTAGGCGGTCTCTTCGTCGCTCGCATCGTCGCCGCGACCGTCGTATTCTACTTCATCCTGCCCCGTGGCGACCGGTGCCCGAACTGCGACGCGGTCACGATTCGCACGCAGAAGAAAATCTGGAATCGCCTCTTCCCATACTTGCGCACCAGTTGGTGCTTGGCGTGCGGCTGGGACGGCGTGCTCCGCCATGGGCCACTGAGCGTGCCTGAGGCCACGACGGCGGACCACGAATTCACGGAGCACGGGGTCGACGACGACGAATAGGCTAGCCCGATCGCCCGATGTCGGAGCAAGAGCCCCGCCGCTCATTTTCGACCATGACAAAAACATCGACTGATCTCGCTGGCGCTGTCGAGCGCGCCGGCCGCGCGGTGGTGGCGATCCACGCCCGCCGTCGCATTCCTTCCAGCGGCATTCTCTGGCGCCCGGGCGTCATCGCCACCGCCAATCACACGCTTCACCGCGAAGATGACATCACCGTCACGACCGCTGACGGTAACCGTATCCCGGCCACGCTCGCCGGTCGCGATCCGACCACAGACCTGGCTGTACTCCGCATCGACGCACCAAACCTCCCGGCGGCCGAGATCGCGGACAGCGATGCCCTCGGCGTCGGAAGCTTCGTGCTCGCCGTCGGCCGACCCGGCTTGGATCTAACCGCGACGTTCGGCATAGTGAGCGCCCTCGGCGCCGAGTGGCGCACCTGGCGCGGCGGATCGATCGACCGCTGGATCCGCCTCGACCTCCGCATCGCCGACGGCTTCTCAGGCGGCGCCCTCGTCACGCCGACGGGCACGATCGCGGGCCTCAACACGTCGGGCCTGACGCGCGGAAGCGCGATCACGATCCCAACGTCGACCGTCGACCGCGTCGTCACGCAGCTGCTCACGACCGGCCATGTGCCGCGCGCGTACTTAGGCCTGGGCCTCCAAGCCGGCGTACGCCTGCCCTCGGCCCTCGTGACGAAACTCGGCCGCGACAGTGACCTGGCGCCGATTATCGTGTCGATCGAATCGGGAAGCCCCGCCGACCGCGGCGGCCTCCTCGTCGGCGACATTCTCGCGGACACCGACAAGACCGCGATACACGATGCGTCCGATCTCATGGACGTGCTCACGGCCGATCGCATCGGCAAATCCCTGACGGTGCGCGTCGTCCGCGGCGGCGAGCCGCGCGAGCTCACGGTCACCGTCGGCGAGCGGCCCCGCTGACAGTCCGCGTTCAGATTTCAGCGGCATCGCCCACCGCGAGGGCCGAACTGGAATCCGCGCTCGCGGGAAGTCCCACGATCACCATCGTGGGGCGTGCCCCCGACGTGCTCGTGTTCGACGGTCGCGCTCCCGTCGGTGGCCAGGCATCCGTCATCGCACTCGTCGACGACCCTGCCACCGAATCGGCAGCGGCACTGCGCGCGGGCGCACGCGCGGTGTTGCGGCGCGACGCGTCAGCACCCGAGTTGGTCGCCGCCATTGAAGCGGTGGCAGCCGGATTGGTCGTGCTGCACCCGGACGCCGTGCCACGACCCGCCGCTTCCACGCCGGACGCAGCGGAACCACTGACCCGGCGAGAGCGCGAGATCCTCACGCTGCTGGCCGATGGCCTCGGCAACAAGGCGATCGCCGCGCGCCTCGGAATATCCGACCACACGGTGAAGGCCCACGTCGGCGCGATCTTCGACAAACTCCACGTCGGCACCCGCGCCGAGGCCGTGGCGCTCGGGCTCAGACTCGGGCTGATCGCGCTGTAGGACGCTAGCCGACCGCTACGAGCCGGACCCATTCCGGCCAGTTGCCGGTGAGCTCGAAGAAGTCCTCGAAGTACGTGAGTCCGAGGTCTTCGAGCTCACCGATGAGCGACGTCAGCGCATCCTCGCCCACGAGGGGCCCGATCGCAATCACCTGTCCTTCGACGCGAAACTCCTCGTCGGTCAGGTTGAATCGCGCATCGAGGCCCGCGCGCGTGAGCCCCACGCGCTCGAACGCGTCGCGGCGAATGAAAATCGTCGGACTGCCCTGCGCGACGGAGAGTGGCATGACTCCAATATAGAATAGAGGTCATTGCCTCGGCGGCATGCTGGCCATCAATCGTGCCTGCAGCATCGGGCTATCAGGCAAGGTCCACATCACAACGCGTGTCTTGCCGGTCGACATCGTGATGGTGCCGAGGATCTGGTGCACCTTGTTGATCTGCGCGGCAACTCCGGATTCCTTGGCCAGCAACGCGCTGCCTTCGAGTCCCGGCAACCGCTGGAGCCCGTTGGCTGCCGTCCAGATGACCGGCACGTTGAGACCACTCGTCGTATCCGGTATGCCCCCGACCGCGATGCCGTCGTCGCTGATGTCGGACATGGTCCCGGGCTGATCGTGATAGAGGTAACGCAGGGAGTCGCCACGAGTCCACACCGCGGGGACCCACGTGAGAGAAATGCTGTCGAAGACAGAGCCCGCGACCCAGCCGCTATCGTTGACGCCCGTATTGACCCGGTTGGGAGTCGAGGCTCTCGCGGGGATCAGCGATATCAACTGCTTCGTCGGCGTGTACACAAACCCCGTGAAGTCGAGCGAGCTCGTGCCGGCGATGTATCCAGCATCGGAGATAGAAGTCGCCGTGCCTTGGAACGGCTGGCCACCGCCACCGGCATACAGTCCGTCGGGGTTGCCGAACGCCGTCCATACGGTCGCGAAGAACGGCGACCCCTGTGGCTCTCCCGAAATCGGCACGTAGCAGTCCCCCACGATGACGCCGGAGTCGTTGATGCTGTACGGGTCACAGCTGTAGCCCGCGCCGAGAGGGCGGAGAACCTTCATATCGCCTTGCCAGTCCCAGATCCCGGCCTCGATGTGTTGGGCATGGCCGGCGCCGCCCAAGTCCGTCAGCTGGACCGCTACTTGGGCGCGATCGTTGACCGAGAACGCGTAGGCGATGGTGAACGAATCAACCGGGAGATGCAGAAACGTGAAGCCGCGGTCGGCGACCCATTAAAGATCGTGCTCCCAAACGTCACATTGCTGACGGAGTCTCCGACGATTTCGCCCAGGTCGTTGAATGCGACTGGCTCCACTCCTTCATTGTCGAACGCGGGGATCGCCGCGACATGCACGCCCGTGATGTACGGAATCGCTCCATGCGGTACGGTTACATTGCGTTCCATTTTCGAATCCGCGAGTGGGTTCGAGGCATTCGAGCAGGCAAGCGACACGGCAGCGAACGTAGCGCCTGCGAGACCGACGGCAACGCGCATAAGACCCTCTCTTGAGGTTTTTGAGCAGTCGCCTTGCGTGCACGCCGCATACCAGAGGACGTTTCAAACATGTCTTTTTTGGAGGCCGAGTTCGACGTCCTCGTGATCGGCGCCGGCCATGCCGGCACCGAGGCAGCGGTCGCGGCCGCTAGACTCGGGTGCCGCGTCGCACTGGTGACGAGCGCGCTCGAGACGATCGGCCAGATGTCATGCAATCCGGCGATCGGCGGCGTCGCCAAAGGCACGGTCGTCCGCGAGGTCGACGCGCTCGGCGGCATCATGGGGCGCGCGACCGATCTGGCGACGCTCCAGTTCCGGATGCTCAACCGCGGCAAGGGGCCCGCGGTCTGGTCTCCGCGCGCGCAGTGCGACCGCGGACTCTATCGCCGCGCGGTGCGCTCGCTCGTCGAGCAACACGAGTCGCTGTCCACGATCCAGGGCACGGTCGCGCGTCTGATCATCGAGGACGATCGCGTCACGGGCGTCGAGACCATCGAAGGCCGCCGCTTCAGCGCGCGTGCCGTCGTGGTCACGACCGGTACGTTTTTGCGCGGTCGCATTCATATAGGCACGGAGACCAAGGTGCCGGGCGGGCGCGCGGGTGAGGCGCCCGCCACGCACCTGGCCGAGCAGCTCGAAGCGGTCGGCCTTACGGTAGGGCGCTTCAAGACTGGCACGCCACCGCGGATCGATGGGCGCTCGGTCGACTTCAGTGAGCTCGAGCCGCAACTCTCAGAGCTCGATCACTTCGCCTATCGTTGGTCCCACTTCTGGACCGCTTCTCCTCGCCAACCGGACCAGCTGCCGTGCTGGATCACGTACGCTGGTCCTGAGACCAAGCAGATCATCGCCCAGAATATCGGTCGCTCGGCCATGTACGGCGGCGCGATCGCCTCGCGCGGGCCGCGCTATTGCCCGTCGGTCGAAGACAAGATCGTGAAATTCCCGACCGCCGATCGCCACCAGCTCTTTTTGGAACCGGAAGGCCACGATACGACGGAGCTCTACGTCAATGGGCTCTCGACATTGCTGCCCGCCGAAGTCCAACTCGAAGCACTGCGCAGCGTGCCCGGCCTGGCGGCCGTCCGGATGACCCGCGCGGGCTACGCGATCGAGTACGACTATTATCCGCCGACGCAGCTCGATGCGACGTTGGCGGTCAAGGCGCTACAGGGTCTGTATTTCGCCGGCCAGATCAACGGCACGACCGGATACGAGGAAGCCGCCGGCCAAGGTGTCGTCGCTGGTCTCAACGCCGGGCTCTCCGTGCAGGATCGGCCGCCGGTGATCCTGGGCCGCGAGACATCATATATCGGCGTGCTCGTCGATGACCTGGTCACGCGTGGCGTGGACGAGCCCTATCGGCTGTTCACCTCGCGCTCGGAGTTCAGGCTCACGGTGCGCCAGGACAATGCGCTCCGTCGCCTGGCTCCAGTGGCTATGTCGCTCGGGTTGTACGCGACCAGGAGCGCGCCATCGCCGACCGTCGTCTAGCCGATGAAGAGATGGCGCGACGCCTGGCTGACGAGACCAGCGTACGGCCCGAGACGGTCGCCGAGTTGCTGCGGGACAGCGAAAGCTCGCCATTATCGCAAGCCGTCAAGCTCGTGGAGCTCGCCCGCCGCCCTCAGCTCGCTCTCGACGCGTTGTTCGACGCCGCCGGACATCGGTGACTGAGCTCTCACGCGAGGCCATCGTGACGGCAGATCTGGAGATCAAGTACGCGGGCTACTTCGAGCGCGAGCGCGTCCAGGCGGGAAAGATGAAACGCATGGGCGAGTTCCGGCTCGACGCCGAGCTGCCGTACGGCGACATGCAGTCGCTGTCGTTCGAAGCCCGGCAAAAGCTGGCCGCGCTCAAGCCCGCGACGCTCGCGCAAGCCGCGCGCGTGCCGGGCGTGAGCCCGAGCGACCTCCAAAACCTGGTAATCGAAATCGAGCGCAGATCGTCAGTTCGCTAGATGCGAACTGTGCGAACGGTGGGAACAGTGCTGGGCGCGATCGCCGCACTCACGGTCGCCGCACTCGGCTTCGCACCGCTCATCGCCTGCGCACCCGCGAACTGCGCGCTCCGGGCCGAGTGGCTGAGCGGCACGTCCATCGTCATAGGCGCCGGCGTTATCTACGAGATTCTGTCGCGCCGCTGGTCGCCCAAGTTTCCCACGATCCCACTCCCGAGCGAGTGGTCGGTCGCCGCCGTGGCGTTCGTTGTCTACGCCGTCGGTCGCCGCGTTCGTGTTCCAACGCCGCCCGATCCTGATCGACGAGATCGCGCTCGTTCACCAGGCCGAGATCTTCGCCAGCGGCCACCTGTGGCTTCCGGCCCCGGCACACCCGGAGTTCTTCTCGACCCTACAGATGGTCACGGCGAACGGCCGCGTGTACTCGCAGTACCCGCCGGGCGGCCCGGCGATGCTCGTGCCATTCGTGCTCGCCCACGCAAGCTGGCTCGCCGGACCATTCTTCGGCGCGCTCAGCGTCCTGGCGTTCGCCGCGTTTCTGAGGGCGGCCGAACCGAACCCGCGCGTGCGCCTCGGCGCGCTCGCCCTGTTCGCGTTCGCCCCGTTCGTCGCATTCATGTCGGGCACGCACATGAGCTGCGTGTCGACGCTGGCGTGGATCCTCGCGGGCGCGGCGGCGATTGCGCACGCGGCCCAGGCGGAGAGCCCGCGCCCATGGCTCGCGTTTGCCGGGGGATTCGCATTCGGCGTCGCCGCCACCATACGTCCGGCTGACACGCTGGCCTTTGCGATCCCGGCCGGGATCTGGTCGTTGCGCCGCTGGCCGAACGCGCTCGCCGCGGCCGCCGGCGTCGCGATCCCGGTCGGCCTCATGATGCTCGTGAACGCGAAAACGACCGGCGGCCCGCTGCTATTCGGCTACGAAGTCTTCTGGGGCAAAGGCCACGAGTTGGGTTTTCACGAGTCGCCGCTTGGCCACATGCACACGCCGGAGGAGGGCCTGCGCTTCGTCTCGGCGTATTTTCTTCAGCTCAACAAGTATCTCTTCGAGACGCCGATCCCGTCGCTGCTCCCCGCGATCGCCGCCCTGACGTTCGTCCGCCGAATTGAGACCGCAGATAAGTACCTCCTGGCGTCGGCCGCTCTTCTCACCGTGATCTACGCCGCCTACTGGCACCAGGGATTTTTTCTCGGGCCGCGCTTCTTCTTTGCGCTCGCGCCGATGTTCGCGCTCTGGACCGCACGACTGCCGACGCTCGTCACCTCTCGCGCGATGGCGGCCGCACTCGTCGCGAGCTTTCTCATCGCCGCTTTGGTTGGGATCCCCGCGCGCGCCACGCAGTGGGCGTCGAGCTTCGCGACCGAGCGGTGGGCACAGCCCAATGTCGCGCGACGCGCGGGCGTGCACGATGCGCTCGTGTTCGTGCGCGAAGGCTGGGAAGCGGAGCTCGTGGCCCGCATGTGGGCCCTCGGCGTGCCGCCAGCCTCCGTCGAGCGCATAGTGCTGGCGACCGATGCCTGCCGACTCGATAGCGCGATCACGGCGCTCGAAGCGCTCGACTCTTCGCCCGAGCGCGCCGAGCAGGCGCTCCTGCCATTGTTGGGCGACTCGGCGCTCGTGCACAGAGTTGCCGTCGGTCCAGGCGCCAATATCCCGATCCAAGCCGGTTACGCGTATCCGGAGTCGTGTACGCGCCAGGTGACACTATCCGCGCGTGGCGTCACACCCCTCTGCGCCGGAATCGGTCCTCGATGATGGCAATGTCTACGCGCGCGATCTAGGCGCTCGCGACACGCTGCTGCTCGTGACATATCGGAACCGACCAGTGTTCGTGCTCGAACCATCGAGCAACGCATCGGACGCGTTGCCATCGTTCTCGCCGTTTCTAACACGTCGGTAAGGCGCGTGCTATATTCGCGCCGCCATGTTCCGTCTGCTTGCTGCATTGTTCGTGTGCGCGAGCGCCGTGTGCGCGAGGGCGATGCACGCGCAACTGGCCACCGCTGTCGGTGTCGTCGTCGACAGCGTGCGCGGCCGCCCGCTCGTCGGCGCGACGGTCGTCGTCTCTGGCGTCGAGTCCCAAGGGGTCTCCGACTCGTCGGGCCGATTCCGCATTCGATAGCATCCCCCCTGGGGATCACACGATGGCCGTCCTGCACCCATTTCTCGACGAGATGGGGCTGACGTTGACCACGAACAAGATCTCCTTCGCGCCTGGCACGACGATGGCCGTGGTCTTGGCCACCCCGTCGGCGCAGACGTGGATTGGGCGCCGGTGCTCCGACGCCGAGCGCCAGGATGGCCCGGACGCCATCCTCGGTCACGTGCTGCAACTCACGGGTGACGACCCGGTCACCGGGGCACTCGTGCATTACTCCGGTATTGTGATCGTGGCTGGCAAGGATGTTGGGTTTCATCACGCGACGATCACCCGCGACGCGTCCGCGACCCAAAGTGGCGCCTTCATTGTCTGCGGCATCCCGCAGGGTGCGCTGGGCACGATTCGGGCGTCGAAAGGACGCGTCAGCACCGGCGAGCTACCGGCGGATTTGTCGAGCGCCGCACTCGCGTCGGTGACCTTACGATTGGCGAGCGACGACACGCTTCCGACGCACGCGGGCGTCGTGACCGGTCGGATCGTGGACGACAAGGGCGCGCCCGTGCCCGCGGCGCGCGTCACGCTGCATGGAACCGATCACTCCACGCAAACCTCGGACAGCGGCTCGTTCGCGATGCGCGAGTTGCCGTTGGGCTCGCAACTGCTCGACATCGAGAAGGTCGGCTTCCCGCGGACGGCGACGCCGGTGACGGTCCTCGGCCCGCAGCAGCCGGCGGTCATCTCGATCGCGCTCGCGGCCCCGCCCCCACTGTCAGGGGACGCGGCCCTCGTGGGCGTGGGTTTCGCGCGGCGGCGCGCGGCCGGGGGCGGCGTGTTTATTACCGCCGACACGATCGCAAAGCGCAAAGCACGATATATCGCCGATTTGCAGCCGCTCATGCCGGGGCTGATCATGACACCTACGAATCGCGGCCCGGTTCTCATGCCGACCTACTCGGGCATGGCGCGCTGCGTCTTCTACCTCGTCGACGGGTACCCGTATCGGTTTTACCGCGGCGCCGGACAGATCAACGATGACTGGCCGGCGGCGAATATCCTGGGGATCGAGTACTACGAGTACGGTCACATCCCGAAGGAGCTCATGGACAAGATCATCACGCCGGGGTTCCCGCGTTGTTCGATGATCGCCATCTGGACGGGTCGGGGCGGCGGCTCGACTTGAGACGCGTGCGCCGTGCATGGCTGGTCGTGGCTCTCTGTGCTGCGCCACTCGCCGCTCAGCAGCCCGCGGCATCACCCTATGCGGTGCTTGCCGGCGTTGTCGTCGACAGCATTCACGGCGGGCCGCTCGCTGGAGCGATCGTCGTCGTGTCAGGCACTGACCGCCAGGCAACCGTCGACACGGCCGGCCGATTCCAACTCGACAGCATTCCCCCTGGCGATCACGAGCTCGGCGTCTTTCACCCGCTGCTCGACTCGTTGAACGTCTCGGTCGCGAGCAAAAACGTTTCGCTGCCCGCCGGTCAGGTGACATCGGTCGTCATGGCCACGCCTTCCGCGGCGACCGTGGTCGCGCTCTACTGCTCGGACGCTGAACGCCAGAGAGGCCCAGCGATGGTGATCGGGCGGGTGCTCGCCGCCGATATCGACGCTCCGATCACCGATGCGACCGTTCGCTACACGTCGGTTTCGATTGAGATCGGCAAGACCATCGGATTCAAGCGCAACACGTTCACCCGTGAGGGGAACGTGAAGGCGACCGGCGAGTTCGCCCTTTGCGGCCTGCCGGCGGCCAGCGGCGGGACCGTGCGCGCCACCCGCGGGCAGATCGCCACCGGAGAAATGGTCGCCGATGTGTCGAGGAGACTGTTGGCGATCGTGACGCTGCGTCTCGATACCCTGAAACGTGGGACCGCGGTCGTGACCGGACGCATCGTCGACGACAAGGGGACGCCGATCCCGCACGCTGACGTGGCGCTCGCGGGCTCGAGCATCAAGACGGTGACGGGCGATGGCGGGTCATTCGCCATGCGCGACCTCCCAGCGGGATCGCAGACGATCCAGGTTCGGAAGGTGGGGTTTGTCGCGGTCGACACCGCGCTCATGCTATCGTCCCGGTCTCCCGTGCAGGTCGCGATGGCGCTGCACGCCGCAGCGGTGACGCTCAGCACCGTCAACGTCCAGGCCGAGCGGCTCGCCGCGCTCCAGCGGGTGGGGTTCGAGCGGCGCAGGAAGACCGGCATCGGGCATTACCTGACCGCCGATGAGATTCGGCAGCGCGGCGAGGGTCGCCTTTCCGATGTCGCGCGCATGATTCCCGGGCTCGAGATCCGCTATACAGGGACCGGGCTGCCCGTGATCGTGCAGGGACGGGGCGCGTCCCGCACTCCGACGGGATGCGTCAACTACCTGCTCGACGGATACCCGTACCTGGACCGGCCCCCCGGCACCATCGACGGCCTCGTGAGATCCGAGGACATCATCGGGTTGGAAGTGTACGGGCCATCGGAGGTGCCGGCCGATCTAACCGTGACTCAGGCCGGCACGTCGAGTTGCACGCTCGTGGTGATCTGGACCCGCGCCACGTCGAAGGATTAGGTCGCCAGTTTATTCGCGGCGTTCAGCGCGGCGACTTTATAGCACTCGGCTAGCGTGGGGTAATTGAAGACGGTCTCGAGGAAGTAATCGAGCCCGCCCCCTAGGCCGAGCACCGCCTGGCCGATGTGCAGAAGCTCCGTCGCGTTCGTGCCCATGATGTGCACGCCGAGCAGCCGCCGATCGGCTCTATGGAACAGCATTTTGAAGAACCCGCTGTCGTCGCCGAGTATCTGTCCACGCGCGATCTCGCGGTAGCGCGCAACGCCGACCTCATAGGGTACTTTTTGCTTGGTGAGCTCGTGCTCGGGCTGCCCGACCATGCTCACCTCGGGAATCGCGTAGATCCCGATGGGAAAGTGCGCGGACATGGGTCGCGCCGAGGCGCCGAGTGCATGGCATGCCGCGAGCCGCCCTTGCTCGCTCGACGTCGCGGCGAGGCTCGGATAGCCGATCACGTCGCCCGCGGCGTAGATGTGCGGCACGCTCGTGCGGAACATGGGATCGACGGCGAGGCGGCCGCGGTCATCGGCTGTGAGGCCAGCCTTGTCGAGCGCGAGGTCAGACGTCGCGCCGAGGCGACCGACCGCGAAGAGGACCATGTCCGAGACGATGCGTTTGCCGGACTCGGTCATGACGGCAACCTTCGGCGTGACGCCATCGACTTTCTCGATGCGATCGACGCCTTCGTTCGGCCGGTACTGCACGTTGACCTTGCGGAGCTGGTGCAGCAGCTCGTCGACGATCTCGTGATCCAGAAACTCGAGCGGCCGGTCGCGCCGATCGATGAGCGTGACGTTGACGCCGAGCGCGGCGAACATCGAGGCGTACTCGACGCCGATCACTCCGGCGCCGACGACGGTCAGCGACATCGGCAGCCGCTTCATCCCGCCGATATCGTCGCTGGTCATAACCGTCTCGCCGTCGGTCGCGGCGCCCGGCGGCGGCGCGGGCGTTGTCCCGGTCGCGATCAGCACGTGCTCGGCCTCGATCTGCTGCGTCCCGTTCGAGCCTTGCACGACGACCGTGTGCGGATCGATGAACGACGCTTTGCCCTGCACGATGTCGATGCCGTTTCGGGCCAGTTGGTTGGTGATGACGCTTTCTTCGCGGTCGATGACCTGTCCGACGCGGGCCAGGAGGTCGGTGGCCGAGGGCCGGGCTGATGCGCGCGGCGTGCCCTGGGTCGCGATAAATGTGCGGATGGCTTCCCGGAACGTCTTGCTCGGTATCGTGCCGGTGCCCGTGCAGACGCCACCGACGGCGCCGCGTTCGACGATGATCGCGCGGCGGCCGAGCTTGGCGGCTTGCACGGCGCCGCGCTGACCGGCCGGGCCGCTGCCGATGCACAACAGGTCATATCGCATATGTCAGGTAGTATTGTCGCGGCGGATCACGCCGCTGTCACGGGGCATCGCGAGTTATTTTCCGGCCTATGCGTATCGGTTTCATAGGACTCGGCCGCATGGGCGTCGGCATGGCCGGCCGCCTGGTGGATGCGGGGCACACCCTCGCCGTTTATAACCGGACCGCCCAGCGCGGAGAAAAATTGCGCGAGCGGGGCGCTGTCCTGGCCGAAACGCCGGAGGCGGCGGCCCGGGGCGCCGAGGTCGTGGTCACGATGCTGGCCGACGACCCGGCCGTAGAACATGTGGTATTCGCGGCCGACGGCATTCTCGCCGCGATGGACAACAATGCCGTGCACGTCTCCGCGAGCACGATCAGCGTCTCGCTCGCCCGCCGGCTGATGGCGGCCCATGCCCGTGCCGGCCAACGCTACGTCTCGGCGCCGGTGTTCGGGCGCCCGGACGCCGCAGCCGCGGGTCGCTTGTTCGTGGTCGCCGGTGGCCCGGACGACGTTCTTGCGTACCTACAGCCGCTCTTCGACGCGATCGGCCAGCGGACGTATCGCATGGGCGCAGACCCGAGCAACGCGAATCTCGTGAAGCTCTCGGGCAATTTCATGTTGTTCGCGGCGATCGAGGCGTTGGCCGAGGCGTTTGCGCTGGTCCGGAAAGCGGGCGTGGATGTCGCGGCCTTCAAGGATCTATTGACGTCGTCATTGTTCAACGCGCCGGTCTATCACACGTACGGCGACTTGCTGGTCTCGGCAAATGACCAGAACCCGGGCTTCACCGTACCCCTGGCGCTCAAGGATGTGCGTCTCGCGATCGCGGCGGCCGAGTCGTTGCGGGTGCCGATGCCGGTCGCGAGTCTCGTGCACGATGCATTCGTGACGGCGATGGCCCGCGGCTACGAGAATCGCGATCAAGCGGTGCTGGGTCGCGTCGCCGCGGAGAACGCCGGCGTCACAGTCTGAATGGCGATGCGATATATCGCCTTCTCGGAGCCGGGGCCGCCGGACGTGCTGGAGCTCGCGACTGGGCCCGTTCCCGCGTTTGGCGACAACAACGTCTTGATCGAGGTGGCGGCGGCGGGCGTCAACCGCCCGGATGTCTTCCAGCGGCTGGGGAAGTATCCGCCGCCCCCGGGTGCGTCGCCGATCCTGGGACTCGAGGTTGCCGGTCGAGTCGCCGAGGTTGGGCGCGATGTCGGGCAATGGAAGGTCGGCGACACGGTCTGCGCGCTCGTGGCGGGCGGAGGGTACGCCGAGTATTGCGTGGCGCCTGCTGTACAGTGTTTACCGGTGCCGCGTGGTCTCTCGCTCATACAAGCGGCCGCGATCCCCGAGACGTTCTTCACCGTCTGGACGAACGTGTTCCAGCGGGGGCGGCTCACGATGGGCGAGACGTGCCTAATTCACGGTGGTACGAGTGGCATTGGGACGACGGCCATTCAGCTCGCGACCGCCATCGGCGCGCGGGTGTTCGCGACGGTCGGATCCGAGGAGAAGCGCGCGGCAGCGGAGTCGCTCGGCGCCGAGATGGCGATTAACTACCAGCGCGCCGACTTTGTCGCCGAGGTCATGCGGGCAACGGCCGGTCGTGGGGTCGATGTGATTCTCGACATGGTCGGCGGTCCGTATGTGGCTCGCAACTTTCAGGCCTTGGCGATCGGTGGCCGACTCGTGCAGATATCGTTTCTGCAGGGCAGTCGCGTTGATCTCGACTTGCATCCGATCATGGCCAAGCGGCTGACGTTCACGGGTTCGACTCTTCGCCCGCGGTCGGTCGAGGAGAAGGGTGCACTCGCGCGGGAAGTGCACGAGCACGTGTGGCCGCTGCTCGAATCGGGGCGTGTGCGCCCGATCATCGATCAGACTTTCCCGTTGGCGGAGGCGGTCGCGGCGCACCGGCGGATCGAATCCGCGGAGCACATTGGAAAGGTCGTGCTGACTGTCAGCCGGTAGCTTTTCCGCCGATATTACGGCCGTGGCTCCCGTAACTGCTCTCGCGTCGATCGACGGCCTGATGTCTGGGCTCATCGACTACGCCGGTTTGTTCCCGCCGGCGGGGCTCGACATGGCGACCGCCGTTCGGAACTACGCCAACTATGCGGGCGACGGGCAGCGGCGAATGCTCGGGACGTTCATTGTGCCGGCCCCGCGACTCGAGGAGTTCGAGGAGGCCGCCGCGCCACATTTGGGGCGCGGCGGTCCGCGGTGGCACTTAAGCGTGCTGGCGGGGGCGGAGGACATGGAGGCCAGCATGTCGCGAGTGGCGGACTTCAATCGCCGGCATCGCCCGGGTCGCGGCACTGGTCGAGCCTCGATCGACGTGATCGAGGCGAAGGCCTCGACCCCCGGCGAGGTCTCGGCGTTCGCGAGCAAGCGACCGCCGGATGTCGCGTTGACCTTCGAGATCCCGACCGCCGCGGATCCATCGCCGCTCATCGGCGAGATCTCGCGGGCTGGGGGTCGGGCGAAGATTCGCACCGGTGGGGTCGTGGCGGATGCCATTCCGGGAGTGGCCGAGGTCGTGCGATTTCTGCGCGCGTGCGCGCGCGGGGCGGTTGCGTTCAAGGCGACGGCGGGATTGCATCACGCGGTTCGCGGCCCCTATCGGTTGACGTACGCGCCCGACAGTCCTACGGCTGTCATGCATGGATTCTTGAATGTGTTCTGCACGGCTGCTTTTGTTCGAACCGGCATCCCCGCGACGGACGCGGTCGCAATGATGGAGGAGACCGCCGCCGAGGCGTTTCAGTTCGACGGCGGGGGCGTGACCTGGCGGAATCGGCGCATCACGACGCCGGCGATCACGGCCGCGCGCGCGAACTATTCGCTCTCGTTCGGTTCGTGCTCGTTCAATGAGCCGGTCGACGAGTTGCGCGCATTGCACTTGATCTGAATGTCTGACGTGCCGATCTCGTCTGAAATGCCGGTGCCGTCTGACGGGCAGTGCCGCCTGACATGCCCGGTGCCGTCTGACATGCCCGATGCCGTCTGACACGTCGATGCCGTCCTGGGTCGAATCCGCAGAATCGCCGGACACGGACTTCCCGCTGAGTAATTTGCCGTTCGGTGTGCTCGCCGACGGCCGCGTGGTCGTAGCGATAGGCGACCAGGTTCTCGATCTCAGCGCCGCCCACGCCGTCGGTCTTCTCGCGAGTCCCATCGCTTCGTTGCACGCATTGATGTCACAGGGCCCAAGGGCGTGGCGCTCGTTACGCTCACGCGTGACCGCGCTGCTGTCAGCGGACACGCCAGAGGGAGGGCGCGCGCGAAGCGCCGCCGAGAAGTTGCTCTCGCCGATGGCGTCCGCCGACCTCGCTCTCCCGGCAGTCGGCGACTACACGGATTTCTACGCGTCGGTGCATCACGCGACGAACGTCGGCCGCCTATTCCGCCCGGACAACCCGCTCCTCCCGAACTACAAGCACGTACCGATCGGCTACCACGGCCGTGCATCATCGCTGGTTCCCAGCGGCACCCCGATTCGTCGCCCTCGCGGCCAGAGCAAGCTGCCCGATGCCGACGCCCCTGTCTTTGGCCCGACACGCTCACTCGACTACGAGGCCGAGATCGGTTTTTTCGTCGGCCCGGGCAACGCGCTCGGAGTTCCGATTCCGATCGCCGAGGCCGAGGATCACATCTTCGGATTCTGCCTGGTGAACGACTGGTCGGCGCGCGACATCCAGTCATGGGAGTATCAGCCACTCGGGCCATTTCTCGGAAAGAGCTTCGCCACGACTCTCTCACCGTGGATCATATCGCTGGACGCGCTCGCCCCATTTCGCGTCCCAGTATCCCCGCGGCCCGCGGGCGATCCATCGCCTCTGCCATATCTCGATCTCGAGTCTCGCGCCGACACGTTGGATCTGTGGATCGAGGTCTATCTAACGACTGAGCGCATGCGCGAGTCGGGCTCCGCTCCCTATCGCCTCAGTCGCGGCAACTTTCGCGATCTCTACTGGACCGCGGCCCAGATGCTCACGCATCACGCGAGCAACGGCTGCAATCTGCGCCCGGGCGATCTCCTCGCCAGCGGCACGATCTCGGGCGCCACGCCGGATTCGTTGGGCTGCCTCTTGGAGCTGACCCGCCGCGGTGCCGCTCCGCTCACTCTCCCCACGGGTGAGTCCCGCTCGTTCCTAGCGGATGGCGACGAGATCGTGCTGCGCGCTTTCTGCGAGCGGCCGGGCTTTCACCGCATCGGCTTCGGCCGGTGCAGCGGCATTATTTTGCCGGCGGTAAGTAGCTGACGATCGACTGACGGCACGCGCTATCGATCGTGCGTGCGCCACGTAGAGATCCTCGCCGAAGTGCCTGATGACGTGTGTCGACTGCTTCGCATCGACACGAACGTCTCGCGTGGTGATGATAAATCCGGCGACCGTGTCCCATATATTCGCGCAACGATCATTTCGGGACGCTGCGATAATTGTTGGGCTTCTCGCACGGCAAGAGTTGAATCCGGTGATTTGTGGACGAGACCAGGTATACCCTCGCTCGTTCTTCATCATGGAGTTGCCATTCGTGGGTGCACGCGAGTGGGTCAGGATCATTCTGAAGCGCGTCTCTGCAGCAACAAGCGCGAGCAAGCACGATGAGATCTGGGTAGTGACTGCGCACCTCGTGGGAAATTCCACGTTGTTTCAGATGTTGAAGAGCAGTAGGTTCGTCATGCACAGAACGACGAGGGGCCGCTGAGGGCGGCAAGCACTCCGCCAGACGTATCTGAAGTTGGGTCTATAACCAATGCCGGGACATGCGTGTCCGGCCAGTAGGCAACTACTGAGGGCAGAAAATCGCGCTATGCCAGGGGACCCCTAGAGATCGGGACACAAATGCCGGGATACAGTGCGACCGGCCAGCGGTCACTCGCTAACACACGAAGGCCCGGGCAATGTCAGCCCGGGCCTTCGTCCATCTCACGAGTTACTTCGACGCCCGCGCTTTGGCCCGCGTCGCAAGCATGTCCGTGATCTTCGTCCACCCCGCCGTGTGACGCTCCACCTTATCCTCCGCCAACCCAACATGCGTCAACACGAGCTCACACCGTGACGCCCCACGCGGCGTCAGCTCGATGGTCACGACCGACGGCCGATTGTCAGTGTGCTTGGATATCCACGTAAACTTGAGCAGCCGCGGCCGATCAATGGCGAGATACTCGCCCGTGTGCCTGTGTACGTCGCCCACTCCGATCATATCGATGCGAAACTTGCCGCCGACTCTCGCGTCGACCTCAACGTCAACGCGCTGCACGTCACCGGGCTTCATGAACTCCATGAGACTCATGGGATCTGTCCACGCATCGAACACTTCTTCACAGCTCGCGTCCATCTGCTTTCTCACAACGAGCGATCCCGATTGCAACTGATCCATCGGTGCAGTGCCTCGCGGTGTTGATGTAGTTATTGGGTTGCGTTAGCGATGCCGCTTGCGCTTCTCGATGATATGCCGCTCGAGCGCCGCCAGCCGGTCTTCCCAATATCGTCGGTACTGATCGACGAAACTCTGTACGCCTCGCATAGGCTCCGGTGTCAGCGCGATGTGATGCTCGCGCCCCAGAATGGTCCGTCGAACGAGCCCTGCCCGCTCCAGCACACGCACGTGCTTGGACACCGCATTGAGGGACACATCGAACGGCTCCGCGAGCTCCGTCACGGTGGCGTCCCCCCGCTGCAGCCGCGCGAGCAATGCTCGCCGCGTCGGATCTCCCAGCGCGGCGAACACACGGCTCAAACTTTCATCTGCATAATCAACCATACGGTTTAATATTGAGTTCCGGGTCGCCCCACGGTCAACTGTTGGAATATCCAGAGTATCTTTTGGCCCATGGCGCACCTGCGACTGGATGATGTCATGCGCACGCTCCCGAAGCCGAGCGAGGAGCAGTGGGTTGTCCCATTCGAACACGGCACGCTCCAGGTCGGGCTCTACGCGCCGCGCGGCCGGGATGACCAGACACCACACACACGCGACGAGGTCTACGTCGTCATGCGCGGCACGGGAACGTTCGTGAACGGCGCCGAGCATTCCCGGTTCGCACTGGGCGATGTCCTGTTCGTTCCAGCGCATCGCGAACACCGCTTCGAGGCGATGAGCGACGATTTCGCGGCGTGGGTTTTCTTTTACGGCCCCGAGGGCGGCGAACGCGCGTGACCGACGCCCTTTCGCCGGCCGAATTCGCGGCCGCCGGTCACGAGATGATCGATTGGATCGCGCGCTATCTGCGCGAGATCGAGCGGTACCCGGTGCTCTCGCGCGTCACGCCGGGCGAGGTGCGCTCGCATCTCCCGGCGTCGCCGCCTAGTACGCCCGCGACGTGGTCCGAGATCTTCGCGGACTTCGAGCAGCACGTGTTGCCCGGCGTGACGCACTGGAATCACCCGGGCTTCTTCGCGTACTTCGCGATCACCGGCTCTGCGCCGGGAATTCTGGCCGAGCTCCTGACCGCGGCGCTCAACGTCAACGCGATGTTGTGGCGGACGGGCCCCGCCGCGACCGAGCTGGAGCAACTCGCGCTCGACTGGCTGCGCCAGCTCGTCGGGCTGTCACCGGGTTGGTTCGGCATCACGACGGACACGGCGTCGATCTCGTCGATGCTGGCGCTCGCCGCCGCGCGCGAGCGGCGAGGCGACCTCGAAATACGCTCACGCGGCATCGCTGGACGCGCGGACGTGCCGGTCATGCGTGTCTACTGCTCTGAACACGCTCACTCGTCGATCGACAAAGCCGCGATCGCGCTCGGACTCGGTGCCGACAACGTTGTTCACGTTGGCTCGGACGCCGAGTATCGGATGCGGGCCGACGCGCTATCGGATGTGATCGCCGCGGATCGCGCGCGCGGGATGCTCCCACTCGCCGTGGTCGCGACCGTGGGCACGACCAGCACGACGAGCATCGACCCTGTCCCCGCAATCGCCGAGGTGTGCCGACGACACGACGTGTGGCTGCACGTCGATGGCGCGTACGGCGGTGTCGCCGCAATGGTGCCCGAGCTCCGCTATATCATGGCGGGCGTCGACCAGGCGGACTCCCTGGTGATGAACCCTCACAAGTGGCTGTTCACCCCTGTCGACTGCTCGGCGTTCTACACGCGGCACCCCGATATCCTCAAGCGCGCGTTCGCGCTGGTCCCCGATTATCTGGTGACGCCGATCGGAGACGAGGCCGTCGACTTCATGAACTATGGCGTGCAACTCGGCCACCGGTTCCGCGCGCTCAAGCTGTGGGCGGTGATGCGAGCTTTCGGATCTGACGCCTTGGCGTCAGTGCTGCGCCAGCATTGCGCCTTGGCCACGAGGTTCGCGGGTTGGGTCGAAGCGGAGCCCCACTGGCAGGTGGTGGCGCCGGTGCCCTTGTCGGTTGTCTGTTTTCGCTACTCCCCGCCAGACCTCTCTCCAGAGGCTGCGGACGCTCTCAATATGGCGATCTTGGATCGCGTGAACCGCACGGGCCACGCTTATCTCTCGCACACGAAGCTCGGCGGCCGCGTGATTCTCCGCCTGGCGATCGGAAACGTTCGCACCAACGAGGGTCATGTGGCCCAAGCGTGGCAACTCCTGCAGAATGCGGCCACCAATGAGCCACTTCCCTCGCTCGGCTAAGTACGACCTCGGTTGGATTCGCGCCAGCGTGAGCGGCGGCGCTAATAGTCTGTGGCTTACGGAGTGGCTCGCCGAAGTCATGAACCTTCGCCCGGGCATGCGCGTGCTCGATCTGGGCTGCGGCCGCGCCGCCTCATCGATCTTCTTGCATCGCGAGTTCGCCGTTCAGGTTTGGGCGACCGACCTCTGGTTCAACGTGAACGAGAACCTCAGGCGAGTTCGGGAGGCCGGCGTCGACGACGCCGTCTTCCCAATTCACGCCGACGCTCGCTCCTTGCCGTTCGCTGTCGACTTTTTTGACGCCATTGTCTCGATCGACAGCTTCCCGGTACTACGGGACAGATGATCGCTACCTGAGCTATCTCGCCCGCTATCTAAAGGTCGGCGGCCAGATCGGCATGGCTGGCGCTGGCCTGATGCGGGAGGTCCAGTCCCCTCCCTCGCATCTAAGAGACTGGTGGGAGCAGGATTTCTGGTGCCTGCACTCAGCCGCCTGGTGGCGCAATCACTGGGCAAAAACGGGCATCGTCGACGTTGAAGTGGCCGATAGTATGCCGGACGGTTGGCAGATCTGGCTCAACTGGCACAAGTCGGAGTACCCAGACAACGCGGTCGAAATTCGGTCCCTCGAAGCCGACCGGGGGGAATACATGGGCTACGTTCGGTGCTGCGGACACCGACGCCCGGGCATTGACCTAGCCGATCCGATCGTATCGCAGTAGCTGGTGTTTCGCTTCGAATACCGGCTGCACATTCGAATCGGACGGTGTCCGGGCATTGATCTAGCCGATCCTATCGTGTCGCCGTAGTCGTTGTTTCACGTGGGACGCCGGCCGCGCTTATCTTACCGGCCGATTCCGAGGGAGACAAAAAGCCGTGGCCCGAGCGATTGCGATCGCGAACCAAAAAGGCGGTGTCGGCAAGACAACAACCGCGATCAACCTGGCCGCCAGCTTTGCGGTCGCCGAACAGCGCACACTCCTAGTAGATGGCGACCCGCAGGCCAACGCCACGAGCGGTGTCGGCATAGTCCGCGACCAGCTCCGTCTCACGACCTACGACTCGCTGATCAACGGGACGCCAATCGCCGAAGCGCGCCTCGAACAAGTGCTCTTCAGACACCTCGACGTGTTGCCTGCCACCCCAGATCTGGCGGGTGCCGAGGTGGAGTTAGTCGAGCGCCCGAACCGCGAGACGGCGATGCGCGACGCCATCGACGCCGTCCGCGATGACTACGACTTCATCTTCATCGACTGCCCGCCCTCGCTCGGCCTGATCACCGTCAACATGCTGGCGGCCGCAGACTCGCTCCTCATTCCGCTACAGTGCGAGTACTACGCGCTCGAGGGATTGTCGCAGCTCATGCGCACGGTCGAGCTCGTGCGGCGCGCCGTCAATCCGAGGCTGACGGTAGATGCCGTCCTTCTGACGATGTACGACACCCGGCTCAATCTCTCCCGCCAGGTGGCGGTCGACGCCCGCGAGTATTTCGGCGACCGCGTGCTGACCTCGGTTATCCCCCGCAATATTCGGCTGGCGGAAGCGCCAAGTTTTGGTAAGCCGATCATCCAATACGATGTCGGCTCTTTGGGCGCCCAATCGTATGTTAGTGCCGCGAAGGAGCTCCTAGGCCGATACTCGGTCAATATCCCACCCACATCAAACAGCGAGGTTTTCACGTGAAACAAGAACTCCTCGGCCGATACGCGCCACCCACATCGAACAGCGAGTGTTTCACGTGAAACAGGAAGGTCGACGACTACTCGGTCTATGGCCCGAGGCGTTTCTTTGTCGCCAAGACGCCGGAACGACCACGCCGACCTCGGAGTCCCCCGCGTGAATCGGCGCAATCATATGTTAGTGCCGCGAAAGAACTCCTCGGCCGATACGCGGTCAATATCCCACCTGCGGTCGACCAGCGAGTGTTTCACGTGAAACAAGAACTCCTCGGCCGATACGCGCCACCCACATCGAACAGCGAGTGTTTCACGTGAAACAGGAAGGTCGACGACTCGGTCGAGGGCTCGAAGCGCTTCTTGGTCGCCATGACGCGCCAACGACAATGCCGACCGGGGAGTCCCCCCTACGTGAAATAGCGGTCGCCGACATCCGGCCGAATCCGTTTCAGCCACGAACGGAGTTCAGGCCTGAAGACATCGAGGAACTCAAGGAGAGCCTAGCGCAGAATGGACTGCTGCAGCCAATCACAGTTAGACCAGCTGGGGCCGGCTTTGAGCTGATTGCTGGCGAGCGGCGACTCCGGGCCGCAGTGGCGCTAGGCTGGCAGCAGATTAGCGCCATTATAAGGCCGATCGACGACCGGTCTGCTCTCACACTCGCGCTTGTCGAGAACCTACAACGAGCCGACCTCAACCCTATGGAAGAGGCCGAAGGCTACCAGCGTCTGGCGGGCGAGTTTCACTTGTCCAGTGAAGACATTGCCCAGGCCGTCGGCAAAGCCCGGACGACCATCGTTAATTCGCTCCGGCTACTCGCGCTACCTGACAGGGTGAAGGGCCTGGTGCGGGATGGCTCGATTTCGGCTGGCCATGGTCGAGCGATTCTGGGGCTCACTGGAGAACACCAGCGAACTGACGCAGCGTTAGTTGCGATTGCAAGGGGTTTTAGCGTTCGCAATATCGAGGAGTATGTGAGGCAAAAGGCCGCGGCGCCAAAGGTCCCGATCGCGACAACGCCGCGCGACCTCGATGCTCCGCCGGCGAGCGACGCCAGAGGACCTCAGGTTCGCCGAATCGAGGATCAACTGAGAACGTATCTTCAGACCGACGTGCGCGTCGATTTGAGCGGACCGGAGAGCGGCAACATCTCCATTCGCTTCTACTCCAGCGAAGATCTCGATCGAGTACTGGAGCGCATCGTGGGACCCGCAGATATCGACGAGGCGCGATAAATGTCCGACCCCTCTCGCGAATTCAACCCGCGAGCACACGGCAATATCTACACGCCGCACGCGGGACAGATGGTCATCCACGTCGCGCGCGAGAGTGGGCTGCAGAGTCGCACCTTTGTCTTGAGCCCAGGGCAAGTCCGGCTGCTCCGATTCTTCTTCCGGTCGCGAGCGACTCGCATCGGGGCTGTTATCGCGATCGTCCTTCTCGCGCTCGTGATCACTCAAGCCGCACGCGTGCCGATGCTCAACTATCGCATCGCCCACATGGAGCACGAGGCCGCGCGGCTCGATACGCTCGAGCGCTCCCTCGCGGAGTTGCAGAAGCGGTACGACCAAGTCCAGCATATGCTCGGGGCTAGCGCCGAGGCGTTCCCCGCCGCGGGCGGCGATACCCTGCACCGGGCGCGATCAGCTCGTGCGTCACGAACCAACGTCGATCAGGCGACGGGTTCGCCAACACTCGCGCCAACAGTCGCGCCAACGGGCGAGACGTTGCAGACAACCGACTCGACGGTCGTATCGCCGCGTTCAAAATCGGCCGATCCGATGGACTGACATACGTGCCGGTAGCGATAGATTGTTCGTCAAACCGGAGCGATCTCTCGAACCCCCCAGTCAGAGCAACCCGCCATGGCCATGTTCACCAAAGACTCCCCGGATAAGTCAGACACGAAGCAGTCCTCAGCCGCGCCCAATGAGGCAGCGCTCTCGATCATCGCCTTCGGGATGAAAGTCCATGGTGACATCGACACGAGTGGCGTCCTCAAGGTCGAGGGAACCATAGAGGGCACAGTTCGCGGCGCGCGCCAAGTGCTCGTCGGTCGACAGGGCGAAGTGAAAGGCGACGTCCACGCGAAAGAAGTCGTGATCGGCGGGAAGGTCGACGGGACCGTCCACGCGACCGAGCGCGTCGAGATTCAAGGCACGTCGAGCGTGAATGGCGATATTTACACGAAGTCGATCGTCGTGCTCGAAGGCGGGAAGATCAACGGGACCGTCCGCATGGACGAAGCGACGAAGTCGAATCCGATTCGCACGGACACGAAACCCCTCCCAGTCTCTCCGGTCGCCGTAGTTCGATGACGGTGGCGCGGCCGCGCTCAGTCCAAGCGAGGGCCGCGCTGGCTGGTGTCGCCATCGCTGGCGCCGTCCTGGCGCTCGCGTGCGGCGAGGCGCCGGAGGCGCATTCGCACAGGCTCGCGTCCGACCGAGCCGCCGACACGAAAGCGGGGCCGTTCAAAGTCGCGCTGCTCACGCCCGGGCCGATATCCGACCAGGCATGGAACGCCGGCGCGTACAACGGCCTGCTCAGAATTCGGGATAGCCTGGGCGCCGAGATCAGCAACGTCCAAACGAAGACGCCAGCAGAATTCGAGGAAAATTTCCGACAGTACGCGACGCAGGGCTACAGCCTCGTCATCGGCCACGGATTCGAGTTCCAAGATGCGGCCGAGCGAGTCTCCCCAGACTTTCCGGCGACGGTGTTCATCGTCACGTCCGGCGACCGCAACGGGGCGAACTTCACGGGGATCAACTTCGCGTTCCAAGATGGCGCGTACCTGGCCGGCATAGCGGCTGGCGCCGTCACGCGCAGCAACACGATCGGGGTCATTGGCGGGACCGAGCTCCCGCCGGTTAAGACCAGCTTCGACGCCTTCGCCAAAGGCGCGCAAGCGATCAACCCGAACGTGAAAGTTCTTACGTCATACATTGGGAATTGGGAAGACGTGAGCGCGGGCCGCGAGCAAGCCCTGGCACAGATCAGCCAAGGCGCCGACGTCATTTTCCAAAATGCGGACGCAGCAGGACTCGGCGTTTTTCAGGCCGTGAAAGAGTCAAAGGACGTGTATATCATCGGGGCCAACTCCGACCAGAACGCACTCGCGCCGAACGTCACGCTGGGCAGCGTCGTCATCGACCTTCCCCACGCATTGCTCATGATCGCGAGAGAAGTGAAAAATGGGCTGTTCATCTCGCGCCCGATCACCTACGGCGCCAAGGACGATGTCGTGAGGCTGATACTCAATCCGCAGCTCACGTCGCGGATCCCCGATCGCGCGATCGTGGCGATCGACTCCGTGCAGAAGCTGCTCGTGTCGGGGCGCTCTGTCGAATAGCGTCAACTCCAGTACGATCGCCGAGCATCTCGATGGGATCCTCGGCACGGCGAGCGTACCAGATTATCCGGCGGCCCTGAACGGACTCCAGGTCGCGAACCGCGGGCCAGTACGAAAAATCGCGACCGCCGTCGATGCATCCCTCCGCACGATCTTAGGCGCGATCGCCGCGGACGCGAATTTGCTCATTGTCCATCATGGCCTCTTCTGGGGTGGCGCTCAGCGACTCGTCGGCCATCGATACGAGCGCCTGCGACTTTTACTCGAACGCGACGTCGCGGTCTACGCATCCCACCTGCCGCTCGACCGACATCCGACACTCGGTAACAACGCCCTGCTCGCCCGCGCGTTGGGACTCGAACCCACGGGCGAATTCGCGCGGTATGAGTCGATCGCGATCGGCGTCCGTGGCGAAGACACGCGGCCGACCGCGCAAATCGTGGACGCCGCGCGCACGTTCGCACGCCAGCACGGCGGCGATGTCCACACCAGCGCCCTCCCGCGCGGGCGCGTCACCCGGCGCTGGGGCATCTGCAGCGGAGCCGGCGCATCGGCTGAAACCCTGAGTGAGGCGACCGCGCTCGGCATTGACACGCTTATCGTTGGCGAAGGACCGCACTGGACGGCGGTCGAGGCACCCGAGCTGGAGCTCGTCATCATCTACGCCGGTCACTACGCGACCGAGACGCTCGGCGTCCGTGCGCTCGGTGAGCACGTCTCGCAGACGTTCGGTATCCCCTGGACGTTTGTCGACGATCCGACGGGCACGTGAGCGAGCTACAGCTCCGCGACATCTCGAAACGGTTCGGCTCGTTAGGCTCAATAGTCGCGCTCGATCACGCCCAACTCAACGTCGACCGCGGGACCGTGCACGCCCTCCTCGGCGAGAACGGCGCCGGGAAGACAACGCTCATGCGCATCGCGTACGGGATGATCCGGCCGGACAGCGGCACGATCCTGGTCGATGGCGTCGAGCAGAAATTTGGGTCGCCTTCTAACGCGCTGGCGGTAGGAATTGGGATGGTCCAGCAGCACTACGCGCTCGTAGACCGCATGACAGTGGCCGAGAATGTCGCCCTTGTCGGGACAGCGGCGCGCGACTGGCGCTATAGCGCCGACCGGGCCGCCCGTACTGTGCGGCAACTCAGCCAGGAAGTCGGCCTCGAGATCGACCCGGCCGCCCGCGTCAGTGATCTCTCAATAGCTGGCCAGCAGCGCGTCGAGATCTTCAAAGCCCTCGCCCGCTCCGCCCGCATTCTCATTCTCGACGAGCCGACCGCGGTACTCGCGCCGGCGGAAGCCGCGCAACTCCTTGCCTGGCTCCGGCGAGTAGCGGACGCCGGCCGCACCGTTGTCCTCATCACGCACAAGCTCCGCGACGCTCTCGGAGTCGCCGATAACGTGACAGTGTTACGCCACGGTCGCACCGTCGCGACGATGCCGGCGCGCTCGGCGACCGAAGAATCACTCGCCGTGGCCATGCTCGGCTCCGCCCCATCGGCTCCATCGACTCCAACAGTCGCCACAAAACAACCGCGCTCCACGCCGGGCGCACCAGTCATTCGCGCGGACGGAGTCGATATCGTCGACACGAGAGGAGTCCTTCGCGTGCACAACGCCACATTCGCCGTCCACGCCGGCGAGATCGTCGGCCTCGCGGCCGTCGAAGGCGAAGGACAGGTCCCCCTGCTCCAGGCCATCGCCGGGCGACGACGTGCGACGGCTGGGAAACTCGAGGCGCCCACCGACATCGGGTTCGTGCCCGAAGACCGGCTGCGCGATGCGCTCATCGAAGACTTTCCGCTGTACGAGAACGTCTACCTCCGCGGCGCGGGCCGCGCGCGCGGGCGCGTACAGTGGGCGGCGCAACGGCAGGCGACCGCGACGCTCCTCGAGCGATTCGACATCCGCGCCGCCGGGCCAAACGTGAGCGCGCGCACGCTGTCGGGCGGCAATCAGCAACGCCTGGTCTTAGGTCGAGAGCTAGGTCGAGAGCTCGGCGGCGCCGCGGGTGCCGCTGCTTCTTCTATAATCGCGCTCAACCCCACGCGCGGACTCGACATCCAAGCCACGGCCGCCATTCACGACCGCCTCCTCGCCGCACGGGACGCCGGCGCGGCGATCGTGCTCTATTCGAGTGACCTCGACGAAGTGCTGGAGCTGGCCGATCGGGTGCTGGTGCTTGCCCATCGAACCGTCCAAGAGATCCCGCCGCCATTCGATCGCGATCTGGTGGGCCGGGCGATGCTCGGATTGCGCTAAATTGGGGACGTGACCAGATCCGAGAAGAGAGCCGAATGGTGGGCGACGTTTCGCCGGCCTGCGCTTTGGGCGGCGGCTCTCGGTGGTGGCGCCCTCGTCTCATGCCTGCTCTTCTGGTACAGGTACCTCGACGATCTCGTCCGCGACCACCCGGGAACGCTCCCTTGGCGCCTGATCGAGGAGCTGCCCGGCGCGATTTACTGCGCGCCCCTCATAGTCGCTATCGCCACAATCGCCTGGTACGTCCCGGTGAGTCGCTCGAACTGGCGCCGAACGCTGCCGGTGCACGTCGCGACGCTGCTCGTCTTCTCTGTCATCCACACGACGCTCAACTGGGCATGCCGCGTCGTGATGTTCGCGTGGCTGGGACTCGGCCCGTACGACTACGGGCACATGCCGCTCCGCTACCTTATGGAGCTCCCTGAAGACGCGATCTTCTACTTGACCATTCAGGGAATCGTCGCGGCGGTGCGCTACTATCGCACATTGCGCGATCGCGAGATGTCGCTCGCCCAGGCCGAGCTGAGAAATCTCCGGCTGCAGCTTCAGCCGCACTTCCTGTTCAATGCGCTCAACACGATCTCGGCCACCATGTACGACGACCCGGCCGCGGCAGACACGATGATCGCCGAGCTCAGTGAGCTCCTCCGCGTGTCGCTCAAGACCGTGCACACGCAAGAAGTCCCGCTGCGCGCGGAGCTTGAGTCGCTGTCGCACTACACCGCCCTGATGCGGGCACGGTTCGGCGACAAGCTCGCGGTCGCGGTCAACGTCGACCCCGCGGCAGTAGACGCGCTCGTGCCGTCGCTGATCCTGCAGCCACTGGTCGAGAACGCGGTGCGCCACGGCAACGTGTCGCTCCTGGGTCAGGGGCGCATCGACGTCCGCGCCCGGCGCAACGGCGATCAGTTGACGATCGACGTGCTCGACGACGGACCCGGCACAACCACGCCGGAGGGCAAAGGCGTGGGCCTGAGCGCGACGGCCGAGCGCCTACGGTTGTTGTACGGCGACGCGCATCGGTTCAGCGCCGGCAACGCGAACGCGACAGTCGGCGGCGGTTCCGGGTTCGCGGTTGCGATCGCCATCCCGTTCCGCCCGTGCGCGTCCTGATCGTCGACGACGAAGAGCCCGCGCGCCGCAAAATTCGCCGACTGTTGAGCGGCGAGACGGACGTCGAGATCGTCGGCGAAGCCGCGACGGGAACCGAAGCAATCGACGCGATTCGGCGGCTCACGCCTGATCTCGTGTTTCTCGATGTCCAGATACCGCCGCCCAACGGCTTCGGCATCATCGATGCCCTCGGCCGCGATAACGCGCCTGACGTCATCTTCGTGACCGCGTTCGACGAGCACGCGCTCCGCGCCTTCGAGGTCCGCGCACTCGACTACCTGCTCAAGCCGGTCACTCCAGCGCGATTGCGCGAGGCGCTCGATCGGGCGCGCGAGCGATTTGAACAATCTGAACAATCGGCCGCCCCGAGCGCGGCCCCCGCCCGACCAAAGCCCTTGGCGCGCATCCTCGTGCGCGACGACACCAAGGCTTTCTTGCTCGCCCTCGACCGCGTCGATCGCATCGAGGCCGACGGGAACTACGTACGGCTCCATTCCAATGGCCGCAGCTTCACCGTGCGTATGGCCATTGGCGCCCTCGCCGGGCGGCTCGATGCCGACCAATTCTTGCGAATCTCACGCTCCGCCATCGTCCGACTCGATGCGATCAAAGAGCTGCACCCGTGGTTCCACGGCGACTACCATGTAATCATGACCGACGGCGCCCGCCTCACCTGGACCCGCCGTTATCGCGCCGCGGCGATGCCGGAACTCGGCGGTAGTGGCGTTTCCTAGATCGGCTCTGCGCGACGCCCTGCTCCGGCCGACAGTGGCCGTCCTCGCCGTCGGCCTCGTCGTCACCGCGACCGGCTACGCACCCGGTCCGGCCCTCGCGGCACTGTGGCGTGGGTCGTTCGGCTCGCCGTACGTAATCGTCTCGGCCACTCTGCTGCGCGCCACGCCGCTTATCCTCACCGGTCTCGCGGTCGCCATCGCGTTCCGGGCCAGCGTCTGGAACATCGGCGCCGAAGGCCAGCTGCTCGCCGGCGCCACCGCCAGTGCCGCACTCGGCGTCGCGACCGGATCCGCCCTCGGGCTCGCCGCCCTCCCCCTCGCACTCATACTTGGCGCACTCGCCGGGGCCGCGTGGGCGGGGATCGCGGCGTGGCTCCGCCGACGGTTCGGCGTGCTCGAAGTCATCAGCACGATCATGCTCAATTTCCTGGCGCTCGAGACCGTAGGCTGGCTCGTTCGCGGACCGCTGCAAGAGCCGACTCATATCTACCCACAGACGTCGATGCTGTCGAAAGCCTTCGATATGCCGCGATTGGCGCACACTGGGCTTCATGCTGGCTTTCTGCTGGCGCTGATAGCGGCCGTTATCGCCGGTTGGATGCTGAGAAAGACAGCCCCGGGATTTCGACTCAGGGCCACCGGAGCGAACCCTTTCGCGGCCGCGAGCGCCGGCCAAATCGATATCGACAGAACCGCCACCCGAGCCTTCCTCGTGAGCGGCGCCCTCGCCGGACTGGCCGGCGCGATCGAAGTGACCGGTGTGACCCACGCATTGTACGAAGACATCTCGCCCGGTTACGGCTACACCGCGATTGCCGTCGCCCTCCTCGCCGGGCTCGAACCATACGCCGTCATCGCCAGCGGCATCCTCTTCGGCGCACTCGAAGCCGGGGCCGCGGCGATGCAGCGCGATGCCGGTGTACCCTCCGTCGTCGTGTCAGTCGTCGAGGCCACGCTGATTCTCGTATTCCTGATTCCGAAGGCGCGTGAACGTACTGCCTGACTTCCTCGCGGCCACCGTCCGCACCGCCACCCCGCTCGCGCTCGCCGCGCTCGGCGAGACCGTCGGCGAATCCGCCGGCGTCATTAACGTCGGGCTGGAAGGCATCATCATCACCGGGGCGTTCGCGGGGCTCGTCGGATCGATCACCGTTGGGGTCTACACGGGCTTCGTCGCCTCGGCACTCGCCGGAATGGCCGTCGCGGCGTTGTTTGCGTTGTTCGCGGTCGTCCTTCGCGCAGATCAGATCATCACTGGAACGGCGGTGACACTCTTTGGCCTTGGGCTCACTGGCACGTTATATCGGCGGGCCTTCGGCGCGACCGGTGCCGCGCTCCGCGCGAGCACGCAGCACGCGACTGGCATTCCGGTGCTCGACAGGATTCCGATCATAGGGACCGCATTATTTGCGCAGCCCGCCATCACCTATCTCGTCTATCTCATTGTGCCAGCCCTCTGGTGGGCGCTCTACCGCACGCGACTTGGCCTCGCGCTCCGCGCCGTCGGTGAAAACCCCGAGGCGGCACGCGCCGCTGGTATCGACCCGCGAAGAATGCAATTTGGCGCCGTGCTGTTCGGCGGCATCATGGGCGGCCTGGCCGGCGGCACGCTCGTGCTGGCGCAAGTCGGCACGTTCGCCGAGGGCATGTCTGCCGGCCGCGGATTTATCGCCATCGCAGTCGTGGCGCTCGGACGATGGCACCCGCTCGGCGCCGCGATCGGCGCGCTCCTCTTTGGCGCCGCGTCGGCGCTCCAGTTTCTCTTCCAGGCCATGGGCTGGGCCGCGCCGTATCAGCTCTTCCTCGGACTCCCCTACCTCCTCACGCTCGTGGCACTCGCCGCACTCGGGCGCAGCCACCCGGCGCCGGCGGCCCTCGGCAAGTGATCCGATCGCTTCCGCTCGAGCCGCAGCCGACGGCGCGTCAGACGCGCGAAATCTTATTTCACGTCGGCCACGAGCTGGCCGCGCTCGGCGCGCGCGTCGATCACTCGCTGATCGGCGGATTCCGGTTTCGGATGCCGCCAGCATGGTCGCTAAAAAAAGGCGGGCCCAAGTTCTTCATGGCCATCTCGTCCGGCCGCGTCACCATCGGCGCGAACGCCGGCGAGCCGTGGCAAGTACGCTATGAGCTCAAGTTCACGGGCCTGTTGCTGCTCGTGACTTCACTCAGCCTCATGCTGATCCTCCTCGGCGTCCCCGCCTGGGCGCGCGGGCGACTGCTCGACTCCCAGCTCGTCTTGTGGACCGTCGCGTATGCGCTACCATATCTCCTGGCGGACGCCTACTTCCGCCGCTGGCTCAGGCACGCCTGCGCCGCGGCGCCCGTGACCAAGGCCTCCGCGCGCGGGTCTGCGTAAACGGGAGGGCGTGCAATGCGCAGAGCAGCAATCGCACTGGCTGGTGCGTGCCTCGCATTGGCATGCTCGAGGTCCAACACCATCTCGCCGGGCCCGTCGGTCGCCGGAGCGTGGGCCGCGACGGACACGACGCAGCGCGTCATGGTGCTCAACCTGACGCAGACCGGTACCCACGTCTCGGGCACCGGCGCCGTCAGCGGCAGTCCGCTCACCACAACCGGCTCGAACGAAATCTCGAGTTGCAGTTGTGTGTGTCCGTGCGCAGTCACATTTCCCGTCACGTTGGCGATCGCCGATCCATCGGGTGATACGCTCCACGCCGAGGGCGCCCTCGTTGGAGCCGCCGCGGCCTCCGACACGCTGGCGCTGAGCATCTCTCAGAGATCCGGGCCGCCGCCGGGGTTCCCCTTCGCCGGCCCGGCTATCACGCTGGTCCGCCAGTAGCCACTCGATAAAACGCCGATGCGCATCTCGCTGATCGCCCTCGCCACCACGTGCGTCGCCTGCTCTTCTTCCGCGACGTCGCCGAAAGAATCGCTTACCGGGACATGGAACGCGACAGGTCTCGTGGGAGCCAGTGCCCAGCTCATGCTGACGCAAACCGGCGACACTGTCATTGGGACCGCCACCGTCACACAAGAGGGCGCGAACCCGGTCGTGCTACAAGTACGCGGGCAGGCCGGACTCAACGAACCGACGCTCTGCTTCCCCGTGCCGACACACGGCATCTGCGTCGTGAGCTTCGCGCTCCAGGCCGGCGACGTGGCTGGAGATACCCTGTTCTACCAGGGGCATTTCACCACCAGCAACACGTTGCAGGGAGACGTACAGTCAACTGGCGGCCCGCTGCCGTTCCACAACGTCGATGGCGAGGCACTGCAGTTCGCGCGTTAGCACAGCAGCGCCCTGCGCCTAGCACCCCGTGTACGCGCTACTCCAGCGCAGCCGCCACTGACCCGGGGCGGAGCGCTCGATCAGCGAGTAGACACCACCGTCGCCATAGTCACGACTCAAGACGATCGTCGGCGTTCGACCGGGACCGAGGCGTACAGTCGCCAGCACCTCGTTCGTCTCGAGGTCATCCTCGGCCCCCGACTCGCGTTCTGAATAGGCGGCCACCCAGGCAATTGGCTGGTGCGTGCTGTCGCGCTCCGCGATCAAAAAGAATGTGCTCCTCGCGCGGATTCGCTTCCTCGTTCACGTGACGCGCGAGAACGGCGGCGATCCCGTCGATCCCGGGCGCAATCGAGAATCGGCCCCCGCGCTGGACCTCGAACGGCAGCCCCTTGAACGCCGGCGCCGTGTCGTTCGTGAGCGACAATGCGATGCGAGCGATATCAGCCGCCCGGCGCGCCGAGTCGACCGGCGATAGTACGGCGATCGAGTCCATCGTGAGCGCCGCCGCGTGGCCCGTGACGAAGCCGACTGCCCAAGGCCCAGGAACACCACCGGTCGCGCGATCGAGAGAGCGCACGTGAGCCGTTGGCCATGCCGTGCATTCACCACCGAGCACGCCCACCGTCTTCGGCACAATCACCGCGGTGCCGATAAGACCGCCGCGCGCGAACAGATCAGCCTTCCCACGGCTGATGCCGCCCGTGTCCAGCGTCGAGACCGTGCCGAGCGTGCTGTCGGTAAAGTGCGGATAGATAATGGCGGCTTCGGTCTCGTTGCTGCCCGCGACAAAAAGAACGGGGCCCGCGCTCGCATCATCCCACGTCAGCGCCGATCCCGCGTTCGCGCCTGCCGCACTTCCTGACGGCTGACTCGTCGGCGCCGAGGCTCGCTTCTCGCAGGCCACGAGCGCGAGGGCGAGTATCAAACTCCGCCTCATTCTTTCGTCTCCAACCAGTCGTGTCCGACGCCAATGTCGACGACGAGGGGGACGGTCAGCTCCGCCGCATGCTCCATCTCGTGCCTGACGAGCCCTTCGACGGGCTCGAGCTCGCGCTCCGGGACCTCGAACACCAACTCGTCGTGCACCTGCAGCAGCATCTTCGCGTCCGGGTGCTCGGCTCTCAGTCGGCGGTCGATGCGAATCATCGCGATCTTGATGAGGTCAGCCGCCGATCCCTGGATCGGCGAGTTCTGCGCCGCGCGCTCGCCGAACGCTCGAATATTGTAGTTCCGATCGCGTAGCTCGGGAATGTACCGCCGACGACCAAAGATTGTTTGCACGTACCCTTGGGATTTGGCCTGCTCGATCGTGTTATCGAGATACGCCCGAATGCCGCCAAAACGCTCGAAGTACCGCGCGATGAACGCTTTCGCCTCCGCGTGCTCGATCTTGAGCTGGCGCGAGAGCGCGTGCGGCCCCTGGCCGTAGATCGTCGCGAAGTTGACCGTCTTGGCTCTCCCCCGCATGACCGACGACACCAGATCGAGCGGGACGTCGAACAGGATCGACGCGGTCTGCCGATGGATATCCCCGCCGGCACGAAACGCCTCGACGAACGCCGGATCGTGCGACAGATGCGCGAGCAGCCGCAGCTCGATCTGCGAATAGTCGGCCGAGATCAGCATCGAGCCCGGTCGCGGGATGAACGCCCGACGGATCTGCCGGCCCAGCTCACCACGAATCGGGATGTTCTGCAGGTTCGGGTCGTTCGACGAGAGACGGCCCGTCGCCGCGACCGTCTGGCTGAACGATGTGTGCACCCGCCCGTCCTCGGGATGCACCATGAGCGGCAACGCGTCGAGATACGTCCCTTCGAGCTTGAACAGCTCCCGGTACGAGAGCAGCATGACCGGCAGCACGTGCCCTTCGTCCGCCAACTCCTGCAGTACGCTCGCGTCGGTCGACGCGCCAGTCGCCGTGCGCTTGCGAACGGTCAGCTTGAGCTTGTCGAACAGGATCGTCCGCAGTTGCGGGTTCGAGTTGATATTGAACTGCTCGCCCGCCTCGGCGTAGATCGCCTGCTCGACGCTCGCCCGCTCGCCGGCGAACTGTTCCTTCATGGCTCGAAGGCGCCCGACATCGATCGTGATGCCGGCCCATTCCATCTCGGCCAACGTGTTGCTCAGCGGGATCTCAATGTCGTTGAACAACGGCGCCAACGCCAACTCTTCGAGCAGCGGCTCGAAGATCGACCGGAGGCGCCCGACGCTATCGACATCCGCGCCCGCGTAATCTCGCGCGCAGACGATGGGGACCTGGTCGAACGGGATCGCGTTCTTGCCCTTCCCGCACAGCTCCTCGGCCGTCGTCCGCGTCAGATCCAAGAACTCGAGCGCTAGCTGATCCAGCGAGTGCGACCGGCGGCCCGGATCGAGCACATAGCTCGCGATCATCGGATCGAAGTCGACGCCGCGCAGCTCGATGCCGGCTCGCCGGAGCACGAGCCGCTGCCGCTTCGCGTCGTACGCCGACTTGCGCACGCTCGGGTCCTGGAACAACCCGGCGAGCGAAGCCATGGCCGCCGAATTGAGCGGCGGCAAGTTTCGCGGAGACTCGGTTGACGCGGAGAGTGCCTTTGCCGCGATGCTCGTCCCAGTGATGACCAACGCCGCTCCGCGGCGCGTCGATGCAGCCGCTTCGGGCTGCTCGACTGGTCGGTCGAAAAGCTCGGCTTCGCCGAGCTGGGGCCCATTGGACCGCCAGTCGCGGTGACCGAACGGCAGGTAGTACGCCGTGTAGGGCTCGAGCGAGATCGCGATGCCGACGATCGTCGACCGCAGCGGATCGTCGGGGATCGGCGCCCCGGGCTCCGTCGCGGTGGCGATGCCGAACGCGAACGATCCGGCCTGCCGAGCTTCGGCCACAATGTTCTCGACCGCTTCCTGCGTCTCGACCGTCACGTAGAGTGTCGGGTGCGCCGCGGGTCGCTCGGCCTCGGTGACGTCGGTGACCGCCGATGTAGGCGTGGAGCTCGTCGGCCCAAGCTCCTTGACCAGCGTATTGAACTCGAGCTCGATGTACAGCTGACGCAGGCGGTCGCGATCCGGCTCCTGCACCTTGATCGATTCCAGATCGAGTGTCACCGGCACATCGTCGTGAATCGTCACCAGACGCTTGGACAATCGCGCCTGATCGTGGTACTGAAGCAGCGCTTCCCGCGGCCGCTTCTTCGTGATCTCGCCCGCGTGATCCAGGATCGATTCGAGCGGACCATACTGCCGGATCAACTCGGCCGCCGTCTTGTCGCCGATCCCCGGCACGCCCGGGATGTTGTCCGAGCTGTCCCCGACCATCGAGAAGTAATCCGTGACCAACGACGGCGGCACGCCCAGGCGCTCGTCGGCGTTCTCGACACCGACCCAGTGCTCCTTGATATCCGCCGGCCCGCCGCGGCCGGGATTGAGCAACCGAATGCCCGGGCGAACGAGCTGCTGAAAGTCTTTGTCGCCGGAGACGATCACGACCGGAAGGCCTTGCTCGACACCCTGGCGGGCGAGCGTGCCGATCACGTCGTCGGCCTCATACCCGGGACACGTGAGCACCGGCACGTGATTCGCTTCGAGCAGTGCCGTGATACGCTCCATGCCCCGATCAAAATCAGACTGCAGCTCCTCGCTCAGCTTCTGTCGCGTCGCCTTGTACGCCGCGTACTCCTCGTGCCGAAACGAGAGCCCGGAGTCGAGCACCCATCCCAGATATTCCCCGGGAGCCAACCCGTGCTCGGTGCGTAGCAGTTTCAAGAACGTGGCGATGCCCCAGGCGGCCGAGGTATTCTCGCCGCGCTTGGTCGTCAGTGGGCGAGACAGCAGCGCGTAGAACGCCCGGTAGATGAGCGCGTAGCCATCGACCAGGAAAAGCCGCGGGGCCTTGGGGGGTTTGACTTCAGCCATGCAAAAGAAAATTAACGAGAATCAGCACCGCGGTTGTCGCCGCGCCTACACGGACGTTGTCGTCGACTGGTGACCGTGGCCATTCGGCCGCCGTCGCCGCCGCCGCCACCAGGAGCGCGACCCCCGCGGAGAGGCCCGCGAGCTCGTAGGCACCAAAGAACGTGACCAGGAAACACGCCGCGCTCCCCTCGACAGACTTGCCACGACCGTTATTCGGGATCAGCCGGCCGCCGAGGGGGATGCCGACGAGCGCGGCGCTCGCGTCGCCGACCGCGGCCGCCCAGGTGACGGCGATGGCATCGGCGCGCGGCAGCATCCAGACCGCGGCCAGGCACACCAGAATCAGCCAGGTCGCCCCGGTCCATCGGTCGCGCTCCTCTGGGCGAAGTAGCGGGCCAACCGCCCGCGTGAACGTCGTCGCGACGGCCGCGGAGCGGCCTCGCGCGACTTCGAGCACCACGGCCACCGCGAGCATGCCGCCGAGTATGGCGAGGACAACGTCGCGGGGAGCGCCGGCGGTGAGAGCGAGTGGCACGCCGGCGAACACCAAGTGCAGCATCTTTCGCGTCAACTCGCGCGCGAACGTCATAGATGTCATAGATGTCATCGAACAGATCGCGCCTGGGCCACGAGCGTCGCGAGCACCTGACGACTCTCGGGGACGAGCCGGTGATGGTCGAACCTGAGCCGCCCGAAATACCGGGTATAGACCCAGATCTCGAACGTCGGGCTCGACGAACACTTGGTCGGGATCGCCCACCTGTAGATAGGCGCTGCCGCGGTCGGTCTGCCAACCCGGGGTGCCCCTCTCGCCGTATCGCTTGTTCGCTTCGCCCACACGACCCAAGTACTCGGAGAGCGGCTCTCTGGACCGCGCCAGAAACGTCGCCCACGCCCGAGGCCTCTCGTCAACAGGCGCTTGGCGCAGCGAATCGAGTCGATCGGCTGGTGCGAAGTACCGCAGCACACCAAGAAGCTGATCGAACGAGGCCGCGTTCAAGACCGGCCCAAAGCCGACGAACACTGGCGTCGTGATGCGGTCTCGTCCGCGTGTGACAGTGAGAGTCGTTTCGCCAATGGCGAGGCGCGACAGCGGGACTAGGATCACGCCGTTGTACAGAGTGTCGTGATGCTGGAGCGCGACGGTGTCCGTCCATCCCGGCCCTGCGAGCGTGACCGGCGACTGATCCGCACCAGAGGCTTCGAGGTACAGGGCGATTGCCGTGTCGCGTCCGAAGGTCGCGGTCGCGCCAGGGAGTGCGTACAGCGGCGGTTTCGACTCTGGCATAGGAATCGGCGTAACAAGCGCCGCGCTCGGTCCGACGGCGGGCTCTCCGGCGTGTGCGCGGGTATGGGCGCTCGCGCATGCCAGAGCCGCCATCACCATCAACGATCGCCCTAGTAGTTGCGCCCGCATGATTGGGAAGATTACCTTCGCCTCGTGACGCGCGCGTCGCTGGTCGGAGAAACAATGGGCGGGTACACGATCCGCGCCCTCGTTGGCGAAGGCGGTACGTCGACCGTGTATCGCGCCGAGCACCCGCAGCACGGCCCCGTCGCGCTCAAGGTGTTGCGGGAAAAGTTGCGGCAGGACAAGACCGCCGTCGAGCGGTTCCTTCGCGAAGCGCGGTATGGCACGCGCGTCGAGCATCCCAATGTCGTCCGCACGATCGAGATCGGCCAAGGCGCCGACGCCACGCATTTTCTCGCCATCGAGTGGGCAGCTGGCGAGCTCTTGGAGAAGTTCGCGAAAAAGAACGCGCCGTTGCCGAGCGCGGTGGTCGCCGAGATTGTTACGCAAATCGCGGGCGCCGTGCAGGCCGCGCACGCCGCCGGCATCGTGCACCGCGATCTCAAGCCCGAGAACGTCATGTTCGATCCCGCGACGAATCGGGTGAAGTTGCTCGATTTCGGGATCGCGACTGATACCGATCCGGCAACGGACGAGCGCCTCACGCGCGCCGGGTTCTTCGTCGGCACGCTCATGTACGTCGCCCCGGAAGCGCTCTCGGGCGAGATCGTGACGCCGGCCGCCGACCAGTACAGTCTCGCAACGATCGCGTATTATCTCCTGACGGGCGCGCTGCCATTTACCGCGCGCAGCCCGCGCGAGATGTTCACGCAGCTCCTCACGCAACCACCGATCCCGCTCAACAAGGCGCGGGCCGGCTTGATTTTCCCGCTGACCGTCGAGGCGGTCATCGCCAGGGCGCTCACAAAGCAGCCTGGGGGCCGTTATCCCGACGTCGTCTCGTTCGCGGCCGCGCTACGCGACGCGCTCCTGGCGCAGCAGGCCGACGCCGGCTTGCTCGGCAAGGTCAAAGGTCTCTTCGGGATGAAGCGGTAGCGACCTCGCCAATCGCGGCGACCTGACCGGAGGCGCGCAGCAGCGCCGCCTTTGCGTCGACGGGATCGACCGGCAGCCACACCGTGAACGTCGAGCCGCGCCCGACCTCGGATTCGACGGTGATCTCGCCGCCTATGAGCCGTGCCAGTCGGCGTGAGATCGATAGGCCCAGACCAGTGCCGCGGCGGACGGAGTCGCCCCGAGGGCCCGCGTTCACTTGCTCGAACTCGTCAAAGATCCGTTCGCGGTCATCGAGGGCAATGCCGATGCCGGTGTCGATCACCGATAGCGCGACCCAGATCCCGTCCGGCGGTAGGCTGGGCGCGACCGCGTCCTCGCCGGACATGATGCGGCCGCGAACGACAATGCCGCCCTCGATCGTGTACTTGACCGCGTTGCCGAGGAGGTTGACGAGCACTTGGCGGAGGTGCGAGGGGTCGGTGCGAAGCCGCGGTAGCGACGCGGGGATCGCCATCGATAGCGCCAGGCCTCGCTCGTTCGCCAGGGGCTCGACCTCGGTCGCGACCTCCAGAACGAACGGCCGCAAGTCGAGCCGCTCGGTGTGCACCTCCATGCGGCCGGCCGTCATCTTCGCCAGATCCAGGACCTGATCGACGAGGTGTCGAAGGTGCAAAGCCGAGGCTTCGATGCGCTGCACGGGCCCGACCTGGCGTGGTTGCAGCTCGCCGTACACGCCATCGCGCAGGAGATCGACGAACCCGACGATCGCGTTGAGCGGCGTCCGGAGCTCGTGCGAGACATTCGCCAGAAACTCGCTCTTCGCGCGATTCGCTCGAAGGAGCTCGGCCGACAGCCGTTCGAGCTCGGCCGATCGCTCGGCCACGCGTCGCGTCAACCGGCGCTCATGCACGAGCGCCAGCGTCAGCGCGATCAGCGTCGCGGCACCCATGGCCCAGAGTCCATAGCGCAGCGTCGTCATCGCCGGCGACCGCGCCAGCTCGCGGTCGGAGACGTAGAGCGCCGTGAACGCGAAGACCGCGACCGCGGCCAGCGCAACGGACGAGAATCGGACCGGTGCACGCATCGATAAGATCTCGTTGACGTCGTTCGTCCGAGCGTCTAACCTGCGGGCGCTATGTTCGGACAGCATGATACACTCCTCGACCTGCTCGCGCGACGGTCGGCCAAACGGGGTGAGTTCACGCTCTCCTCCGGCAAGCGGTCGACGCTCTACATCGACGCGCGGCTCACGACGATGAGCCCCGACGGCCTCGCCCTCATCGGCCCCCTCGCACTCGCCGCCATCCGCGGCGCCAAGTGGGACGTCGACTCCGCCGGTGGCCTCACGCTTGGCGCCGATCCCATCGCCTATGCCGTCGCATACGCCAGCGCGCTGCCTGGCGCCGGGCCGCTCGTACGGGCGTTCACCGTGCGCAAAGAGGCGAAAGCGCACGGGACCGGGAAACTCATCGAAGGTCCCTTCGCCAATACCGACCGCGTCGTCATCGTCGAGGACGTTATCACAACTGGCGGCTCGGCACTCCGCGCGGCCGAAGCCGTGAAGAACGCCGGCGGGCGGATCTCCGGCGTGTTGGCGCTCGTGGATCGCGAAGAAGGCGGGCGAGAGGCTATCGAGGCCACGGGACTGGCCGTCCTATCGCTCACCCGCGCGGCCGACATTCTCAAACGCCTATGAGCTCGGCGCAGTCGAGCTCTGTCCAACCGACCAGTCGAGCGGTGCGAAGCGCCGCATCGACGCGCGGCGGAGCCGCGCGAGTCGTCATCCTCGGGCCGGGCGCATCCGGTAAGTCGACGCTCGCGCGGCGATTGGGGGAGATCACGGGATTGCCCGTGGTCGAGCTGGACAAAGTCTTCTGGCGAGCGGGCCTCGCCGCGACACCACGCCAGGAGTGGATCGAGATCCAGCAGACACTCGTCGCGCAGCCCACGTGGATCATGGACGGCGACTTGGGGCCATACGACGCCGTCGAGGTCCGCCTTCGCGCGGCAGACACGGTGATCCTCCTCGACTTCCCGATCATTCTATGCGCCTGGCGCGCGTTTTTGCGCTCTCGGGAACGTTGGGATTTCTGGCGATGGCTGCTGCGCTATCCCCGGGCCCGTATGCGCAGAGCGATCGCCGACTACGCGCCTCACGCCACGGTCTATGTCATCAGCTCGGGTCGAACCGGCGTAGAGCAGCTATGTACGGAAGCACGAGCTCGTGCCGAAAGAGGGTGAGCATGCGCTCGCCGTCGTACGTGCGGCGAAATGTCGAGGCGGTAATCTGCAGTGTGACGCCCAGGTGTCGCCCGAAGGCCTGAGGCGACGAGTACTCCATGCGGTTCGAGACGTTGGCGATCGAGAGTCCGGGGTTCTCGAGGAGCCGCGCCGCGCGCGTCAGGCGCGCCAGGTTGAGATAGTGACGCGCCGTCGGCAGCGCCAATCGGCTCAGGCGACTGGCGAGTGTCGCTGAAGGGAGATGGAGCCTGGGCGCAAAGGCCTCCACAGTGACGATCGCGGGGACCGTCGTGAACATGACCTCGAAGAACTGCCAGCACGCGGCCGGCGCCCCGCTGAGATCAATCGCCAGCGCGTCCAGGGCGATCTTGCTGATCTCGGTGGGTGAGCTGTCGGTCAGCGCCTTACGCAGCGCGCGCCAGCCGTCCTTGGCTCGTACGTCTACCAACGTGCGGACGCCACTGCGGCCCAGTGAGAGCACCGCCTGCGAGGCCGCGGGCTCGGCGGAGGAGAGGAGCGCGATCGCGGGGATCCGCGGGAATTCCTTCATGAGTCCCGCGACGCGCGTGGTCTCGCCGTACGTGCAGCGCGCGACGGAGACGACGACGGCCGCGACGCGGCGCTCGCGGACATCGCGAATGACGTCGTCCATCGAATCGCGATGGAGTGTCTCGTAGAGACCTTGCCCCGCGGCGTCCACCGAGGAACGTTCGGAGGGCGTGAGGATGGTCGAGATCGGCGGTGAATTTTGATCGGGTGGCATTTGCACCGAATAGTCGCCACCGCCGTCAGCCGATCGTCAGCAACCCGAACTGATTATATTGCGTCAGAAATACCGCCGGTCGGACGGTCGCGACGCACCCTAGGGTGCGCCGAGGAAAGTCCGGGCTCCATAGGGCAGACTGCCAGGTAACGCCTGGGCGCGAGCGAGAATCTCGCACGCGACGGAAAGTGCCACAGAAAACACACCGCCAATGGCCCGCGAGGGCACAGGCAAGGGCGAACCGGTGGGGTAAGAGCCCACCGCGCCTCCGGTGACGGGGGCGGCATGGTAAACCCCAGTCGGAGCAAGGTCAAATAGGCGGCGAGGGGTGGCCCACCCCGAGGCACGACATAAGCCGCGGGTAGACTGCTAGAGGACGCGGGTGACCACGTCCCCAGAGAAATGACCGTCCGGGTGGGGATAAAAACCCTCCCGACAGGACCCGGCTTACAGACCGGCGGTACGAACGAGGCGGCCTCCCAGGGGTGACTTGGGGGGCCGTCTTCTGCTTAGCTTCTTGGGCATCGTGAAACAACGCGTATTGCACGTCGCCATTCTCGCCGCGCTAACCGCCTGTGGGCCGACGGCGAGCCATGAACCTCGCCCTCCGGCGCCTGCGGCGCCGAGTGAACACAGGGCGCCACCGCCATTCGTGCCGCCGCGCTACGCCGTAGGCCGTGGCGCATACCAATTGACGTCGACGGCCACGATCCAGTTCGTGGGCGACTCGTCCGCAAAGCCCGACACACTGGTGACGGCAGTCGTCGTCCGATACAATGCCTCGTGGACCGGCACGGGTCTCGATTTCACCGGCTCGGTCGAGTCCCGCGTGACGGCCGCCTCGGCCCGCATGCTCCAGGCAAACGGCGAGTCACTCGATCCGGTCCCGTTCCGGGCGGTCGTCGATACAGTTGCCGGAACAGTTCGCCTGATCGGCGATTCGTCGGTGACTGAAGCAACGTGTCCATCGCCACACGCCGGCGCGCTGGCCGCGGCACGGCAGTATCTGGCCTCGATCCCTCGCACGCTCGCGCCGGGCGCGTCGTGGACCGATACGACGATGGCGACCACGTGTCGCGGCGAGATCCCGGTGACGACGACGGCCGTCCGGCATTTCACGGTCAGCCTCGAGCACTCGCAATCGACGCCGGTGATCGTCGTGTCGCACCTCTCGACAATCTCGATGCACGGCGAGACGTCTCACCGTGGAAGGGGTGTGACGCTGACCGGCGCGGGCACCCGGCAGTACGAGGACCGCTACGACGCGTTCACTGGCGTGCTCAAGTCACGCGCCGCGATCATCGACATCGATCTCACCGTCGGCGTCGCCGGCGCGCCCAGTCGATTGCACGAGCACGTTGACGAGCACGCGGTCCCGATCGTCCCGTGATCATGCGACTTCTCGGGTTGTTGCTCGTCGGCACGCCACTCCTCGCGCAGGGACGGACGCCGGAGCTCGCCGGCACGTGGACCTTAAACGCGACGAAGAGCCGCGCGTCGCAACCACTCCCGGTCGGACGCACGCTGGTGATCGACCGTGCGGTGAACGGGTATGTCGTGCACCAGATCGATGGCTCGGACTCCGCGACATTCCAGATCTCGCTCGCCGGCTCGGGCGCCAAGGTCAACCAGTCAGACGGCGCGAGCGTCGTTCGCTACACCGCGCACGCGATGGCCGACACGATCGTGTATGTCGTCGATATCACGGTCGACAACCAGGGACTCGTCGGCACACAGAGTGGGCGACTCTTCGTGTCGAACGGTGGCCGGATGCTCACGGACCTGAGCGAGCTCGTGGCCGGCGGGGATCCGGTCGAGCAGCAGCTCGTCTACGACAAAAAGCGCTAGTCGACCAAGCGCAGCGGCATCACCAGACAGAGAAACTTCGCGCGGTTCGCCCAGCCCTCGGGCTCGATCGTCGCCGCGCGCTCGGGGGCCTTGAACGTCAAGCGCACCTCGTCCGTCGGCATGTACTTGAGGATCTCGAGCAGGTAGGACGCGTTGAACCCAATGTCGAGCGGGTCGCCCGTGTAGCGTACGGCTAGCTCATCCTGTGCCTCACCAAGATCCGGCGTCTGTACGCTGAACTTGGCCATGCCCGAGTTGAGCCCAAGGCGCACGCGATGGGTTTGGTCAGACGCGACGATCGACATTCGGCGCAGGGTGCCCATGAGGGCCTGCTTGTCGGCAATGGCTATCCGGTCATTGTCCTTGGGAATTACGCCTTCGTACGGCGGATACGGCCCTTCGATCAACCGTGTGTAGACCGTGGTGAGTGGAGAGCGGAAGCCAAGGTGATTTTCGCCCCGCGCGATCTCGAGCTCCTCGTCGGCCGGGAAGAGGCGTCGAACCTGGTCGAGCGCCTTTGGTGGCACGATTAGATCATGCGAACCAGACCCGGCGCCCGAAAGCTCCATCTTCGCGAGACGGTGGCCATTGGTGGCGACCATCCGCATATAGTCCGGCCGGAGCTCCCACAGCACACCGTTCAGAATCGGACGGCTCTCTTCGGTGCTCACCGCGAAGGCGGTGTGCCCGATCAACTCGTGCAAGTCGGCGGAGCGTGCCCGCCAACCCCCTTCGAACTTGACGGTCGGGAACGTCGGGAACTCATCGCGTGGGATCCCGAGCAGCTTGAATTTCGACCGACCGCTCTCGATCGTGATCCGTTGTTCGCCGGCGGCCGCGATTTTGACAGGTGACGGCAGGAGCTCCCGCGCGATATCGCTCAGTTTGCGTGCGGGGATGGTGACGGCACCGTGTGCCTCGACATCAGCATTGACCTCGGTGCTGACGGCAATGTCCAGATCCGTGCCCGACAACCGAATGCCACGATCAGTTGTCTCGACGAGAATGTTCGCCAGAACGGGAAGTGTGGTCTTTGACGGAATGCTCGCCGCAACGGCCGCCAAACCCTCCTGGAGTTTTTCACGTGTAATCGTGAAGCGCATGTCTGCTGTCGTTAGTTAGTTAATAAGACAAGCAGTAGAACTAGTAGGGGATGTGGGCTTGTGTACAATCGCGGCAAGTTACGGCCGCCGCGCGACTTTGCCTAGGCCGGCTCCTGTGCAATCGATCTGGATTCGTCCGAGTTTTGCCCAGCGGGTCACATCCGGATGCCGCTCGATGTGACTCAATGTGCAGAAACCAGCGCTGTCGACACGTTATCTACACTCGCAGTGTGGAGAGATGTCCGCGCACCCGCTCGACCCGCGCTCTAAACGTCGGGTCCTGCTCCATCTCCTGGAGCACGCGCTCCAAGCTGTGGATGACCGTCGAGTGATCGCGGCCACCGAACGCGTTGCCGATCTCCACGAGCTGGACTTGCAGCATCTCGCGAACGAGATGCATGGCGACCTGGCGCGGCGCCGTCAGGGCCTTGGTCCGCGTCTTCGACTTGAGCCCCTCCACGGTGACGCCCCACTCCTTGGCGACAGCATGCTGGACGGCGTGCACCGTGAGCCCTGTCGCATCGCCTAGAGCCGGCGTGCCATCCGGGGCGAGCCGGATCTTGTCGCGCAACGCATCGCGCGCCAGGTCGACGCCAATCGCCCGGTGTTTGAGCGATGAGTAGGCGAGCAGCTTGATAATCGAGCCCTCGAGCTCGCGCACGCTGGACCTGACGTGCTCGGCGATGAACTGGATCACGTCCTCGGGGATCGTCGTCTCCAAGTGATCGAGTTTCGCCTTGTGCCGGAGAATCGCGACCCGATGCTCGAGGTCGGGCGCCTCGATGTCCGCGACCATCCCCCACTGGAACCGACTGACGAGCCTCGGCTCCAACCCGGGGATCTCACCCGGCGGGCGATCCGAGGTCAGGATAATCTGGCGGTCCCCTTCGTACAGCGCGTTGAAGGTGTGAAAGAACTCCTCCTGCGTGCCCTCTTTTCCCTTGAGAAAGTGCACATCGTCGACGAGCAGCATATCCGTCTCGCGATACTTCCGGCGAAAATCGCCATTCGTGCGCGTTTGTATCGCGGTCACCATCTCGTTCACGAACTGCTCGGTGCCGACGAGCGAGATCCGCGTGTTGGGACGCCGTTCGAGCACATCGTGGGCGATGGCTTGCATCAAGTGCGTTTTTCCGAGCCCGGTCGCGCCGTAGATGAACAACGGGTTGTACTGCTTGCCCGGGCTCACCGCGACCGCGTTCGCGGCCGCGAATGCCAGCTCATTCGACTTCCCGGCGACGAACTGCCCGAACGTGTACCGAGGCTGGAGTGACGCTTTAATGGCCCCGGCCTGCCGCTTCGCTGCCGCGACCTCTTCGGGCGGCGGCGCGACGAACAAGTCCATCTGCGGCCGCGTCTTTCGTTCCTCGCTGACGCGAAAGACGACAGTGATCGGATGGCCGAGCGCGACCGGCGCGTAGCTGGCCATCATATCCGCGAACTTCGTGTCGTTCCAATCCGCGGCGAACTGGTCCGGCGTATTGACGATGAGTTTCGGGGGCAGGCCATTCGCCGCATCACTCGCCTTCTCCTCGAGACTCAGAGCCTCCGTGGGCTCGAGCCACGTACGGTACACCGCCTCGGTGAGCGTCTGCTTCGCTCGTTCGAGCAGGCGAGCCCATACTTCGGTTGCGGAGAGGGAAGTGGCGATGAGCGACATGAAGCGAAAAGCAACGTCGAAACCCAGGGGGCGCGAACGTAGGAGTCTGGTGGCAAAAATGTCAACTGACAGACATCGAGACCTAAGCGGCTCTCGCTTGACCTAGGCCTAAGCGGCTCATAACTTTGGAAGTCTTTGCCGCACTGTTCTCGATTTTATTGGAGTATTAGATGGGCAAGCCCACGTATCGTCCCCGCAATAAGCGCCGCATTAAGACGCACGGATTCCGTGCGCGAATGGCGACACGGTGGGGTCGTGAAACTTTGAGTCGCCGTCGGAAAAAGGGGCGTAAGCGGTTGACCGTTCGCTTGCCCTCGAAGTACGCCGGCGCGTGAGTCGTTTCCGCGACGGTATCGGCTGACCGCGAGCGCCGAGCTCGCCGCGGTACGCCGAGCGGGCAAGCGCGTTCGGTTGCCCGCGGGCGCGCCTGACTTGGAGGCCCGGGTCACGGCCTCCGCCCGATCGCACCCGCGCGTCGGATTCATTGTGCCACGCTACAAGCACAGCGCCGTCGACCGCAACCGCCTCAAACGGCGGTTGCGCGAGCTGGTGCGGCGGCGACTGCTGGCCGAGTTGGCTGAGCTGCCGGCCGTCGACCTCGTGATCCGCGCGAAGCCTTCTCTCTACGATTGCTCGTTTGCCTCCTTGGCCGCCCAGATAGAAACCCTCCGCGACGCCGTGCGTAGGGTGCAGTGAGACACGTCTTTATTGCGCTCGTGCGCATGTATCAGGTCGGCCTTTCGCCGCTACTGCCCGCGTCCTGCCGTTATTATCCGAGTTGTTCGGCATACGCGATCACCGCGTTGGAAAAGTACGGCGCGGTGCGCGGCGCCTGGCTCGCGGTGCGGCGCATTTCGCGCTGTCACCCGTTCCACTCAGGCGGATACGACCCGGTTCCGTAAGAAACCATGGATAAGCGACTACTACTGGCGCTGCTGCTTTCAGCGATCGTTTTCGTCATCTGACGAGTGGCTCTACCCACCGCAGCGGCCGACGCTGGCCCATGCGGGTGGCGCGCCACCGGCTGCCGCCGCGATCGCTCCTGGAGTGGCCTCTGCGGCTACTACTCCTGCTTCGACCGTGAGCCCGGCGGCGCCGACCGTCACCGGGCCGGCGGCTGAGTCCCTCGACGTCAAGACCACCGACGCCGTGTTCCGGTTCACGAACGTCGGCGCGGCGCCGGTCAGCGTCACGATGCTCAACTACAACTCGACGCGCGTGCGGTCCGAGCAGGTCGTGCTGACACCCGTTGTGCGTTTGTTGCTCGCCGGCCCGAAGGACACGCTCGACTTGAGCAAGACCGCGTTCCAAATGCAAAAGACGGGATCGACCGTGTCGTTCACGGGTGACGTGAACGGTTCGCATGTCGACATCTCGTACGCGATCGCGCCGGACGGATACCTCGCCACGATGACCGGAAAGGTCACGGGCCCGGCCGCCTCGGACTCGAACCACCTGTTCGTACAGCTCCCTTCGACGTTCAAGTCGACCGAAGTGGACACGGTCGACGATCAGAACCACTTCGCGTACGCGGTCAAGCGGGTGAACGACGATCCGCAGGGGCTTCCGTTCGCCAAGCTCGACACGGTGCCCCATATCGTCCCGGGTCCGCTCTCGTGGGTCGCCGCGCGCAACAAGTACTTCGTCATTGGCCTCCTCACGAACTCGGCCGCGCCGTTCACCGCGGCTGACTTCATTCGGAAGTCCGAAGCTGCCAGGGGCAAAGACCAAGACCATCGCCTCCGGCGCCGTTGCCCAGTCACTCCACAACGGGTCCTTCGGATTCCAGCTCTACGCCGGGCCTCAGGAATTCAGCCGGCTGCACGCACTGGGTCGCGAGTTCGAGGACGTGAATCCGTACGGTGGATTCTTGCACGGGGTCATGCAGCCGTTCGCGACGCTCATCGTCCGCATCATGATCTGGATGCGCGGTGAGCTGCAGCTCAACTACGGCTGGATCATAATTATCTTCGGGATCGCGATCCGCGTCCTACTCTGGCCGCTCAACCAGCGGGCGATGCGAACCAGCCTTCGCATGCAAGCGCTGCAGCCCGAGATCCAGGCCGTGCAGGAGCGGTACAAGAGCGATTCGCAGCGGCAGCAGCAGGAGATGATGCGAGTGTACAGCGAGCATGGGTTGAGTCCCCTGTCACCCATCATGGGCTGTCTGCCGATGCTCATCCCGCTGCCGATCCTGTATTGCTTGCTGTTCGTGTTGCAGAACACGATCGCCTTCCGCGGCGTGCAGTTCCTGTGGCTGCACGACATCTCGCTCAAAGATCCGTACTACATCCTCCCGTTGGTCATGGGCGCGTCGTCGTATCTCGTCTCGTGGATCGGCATGAGAAACTCGCCGCCGAATCCGCAGGCGAAGATGATGACCTACGTGTTCCCCGCGATGATGACGTTTATCCTGGCGAATTACTCCGCTGGGCTCAATCTCTATTACGCCGTGCAGAACCTGGCGACGTTGCCGCAGCAATGGTTCCTGTCGAAAGAGCGGGCCAAATCCGCGACGGCGCCAAAAGTCGCTCCGGCCCGAGGATAACGAACATCGGGCACGCCACGCTGCTGATCGAGATCGGCGGCGTGCGCGTGCTCACGGATCCGAATTTCGATCGGCGGCTCGCCGGCATCCTCCGCCGGGTCGCGCCTCCCGGGATCCCACTCTCCGAGCTGCCGCGGCTCGACGCGATCCTGCTGTCGCACGCTCACGCGGATCACTTGTCGCTCGCTTCGCTTCGCGCCCTGCCGCGCGACATCCCGATCTTCGCGCCGCCAGCCATAGCCCGTCGCCTCCGTGGCGGCGTTGGCGTTGCTCCCGGCGAGTCGGCCAACGTAGGGCCGGTCACCATAGAGGCGGCGGCCGCGAAGCATTGGGTGCCGGGTGGCGCGAACATGTACCTATTGAGCGCGAGCGAAGCGAGCGTGTTCTTCGCCGGCGACACGGGACTTAGCTTCCGCACGCACGAGATTGGCCGTAGGCCGCCGGGTTGATGTTGCGCTGCTACCGATCGGCAACGCCCCTTGGTGGCGACCGGGCTTCCGCAGAGGCCACCTGTCGAGCGACGATGCCCTCGTACTCTTCGAGCGGCTCGGCGCTCGCTATCTGATCCCGTACCACTGGGGTACGTTCCACCACGTGACATCGGGCCCGTACACGGCAAAGCGCCGCCTCGATGCGCTCCTCAAAGACCATCCGCGTCGCAACGACGTGATCGCGCTCGAGCCCGGGACGTCATGTGCTCTCTGACGACACGATTGACACGATCGCCGCGCTCTCGACTCCGCCTGGCCGCGGAGCCCTCGCGCTCATTCGCCTGAGCGGCCCGCGTGCGTGGGAGATCGCGGAGTCGGTCCTCACGCCGTGGCCACTCACACCACGCCGTGCGACCTTGGTCTCTGTGCGCGACCCTGCGACAGCCGTGGTCCTCGACCGGCCGATCGCGACACTGTACGAAGCGCCACACAGTTTCACGGGTGAGCACGCGGTCGAGATCACGACGCACGGTGGCGCGATCGTCCCGGCCACCGTCCTCGCCGCGCTCGTCTCCGCTGGCGCACGCCCGGCGCTCCCCGGCGAGTTCACCCGCCGCGCGGTACTCAACGGCAAGCTCGATCTCGCCCAAGCCGAAGCGATCGGCGATCTCGTCGACGCCCGCAGCCCCTCGGCCCAACGCGTCGCGCTCTCCCAGCTCGACGGCGGACTCTCGCGCCGCGTCGCCGCGCTGCGCACGGCCTTGCTCGACACCGAGGCGTTGATCGCCTACGACATCGACTTCCCTGAAGAAGACGACGGCCCGATCCCGCGCGAGCGCGTCGCCAGGTCCGCCGCGACGGCCGCCGCCTCACTGGCGCAGCTGCTGGCCACCGCGCCCATTGGCGAGCTGGTACGCGATGGCGCGCTCGTCGTCATCGCGGGGCCGCCAAACGCCGGCAAGTCGTCACTGTTCAATGCTCTCTTGGGCCGCGCCCGGGCACTCGTCACCGATGTCCCCGGGACCACGCGCGACGCGATCGAAGCGCTCGTCGAGCCCACGGGAGCTGCGTTTCCCTTACGGCTGGTCGATACGGCGGGCCTGCGCGAGACCGCCGACACGGTCGAGCGGCTCGGCATCGAAGTAAGCGAGCGCTATCTGCGCGACGCACACGCGGTGCTCGCCTGCGGCGAGACCGCCCCTGCTCTCACCGAAACCGTCGCGCGCGTGCACGCGCTTACCCCGGCGCCGGTCGTGCCGGTCCGCACCAAGGCCGATCTCTACGGAGTCGGGGTGAGTGCCGAAACCGGTCAAGGTTTGCGCGAGCTTCTAGACGAGGTGTATCGCGCGATCGGCTCGACGCCCAGTGACCCCGATACGCCAATAGTCACCCGTGCTCGACACCGGGCGAGTCTTACCGAGGCCGAGGCCGAGCTATGTCAGTTTCAGGACACCTGGGCGGCCGGCGCGGTGCCGGCAGTAATTGCCGCGGTCCACCTGCGCGCGGCGGTGCACGCGCTCGAAGAGATTATCGGCGCCGTCGACACCGAGGATATTCTGGACCGCTTGTTCGCCGAGTTCTGCGTCGGAAAGTAAGATCTAGACTGCCGCGACCGGGCGCCGCTCGGCGTCGCGAAGCCGGCGAGCAATAATAGTGTGGTTCTTGGCCGACGCGATCATCGCTGGCGTCTGCCCGGTGTCCATGTGCGCCGACGGATCGGCGCCGAGTCGGAGCAGGGCCTCGACCGCCGGGGCCGCACCGCGGGATGCGGCGTTGTGCAATGGCGTGATCCCCGACGCCGCGCGCGCGTTTGGCGTGGCGCCGCGACGGACCAGGAGCTCGATCACCGTCGGATTGCACACGCCAGTGACGGCCAGATGCAGCGGGGTATTCGCCATGGCATCGCGCACGGTCGCATTCGGATCCGCGCCCGCATCGAGCACGCGGCGCAGCGCCACGGACTGACCCGCGAACGCCGCGAGGTGCGCAATCGTCCACCCGTTCGCCATGCGCTCGCGCACGATCGCCGGGTTGGTCTCCAGCAGCGCTACGAGTCGCGGGATGCACCCAACGGCCGCCGCCTCGAACGCATCGAGCTCCGTCCGCTCGGCCACCAGCACCGCCACGTCGAGTCGACGGCGAAAGACCGCGGGGAGCACGATGCTCTCCCCAGTCATCTTTCGCGCCGCGGGTACCAACTCCGGCGCGGCCGCGAGCAATGCGCGGACCGCGACGAGGTCACCGCAACGAACGGCTTCGACGAATGCGTGCGTGGCTAGCGGGTACTCGCGCACCAGGGCTCTCCAGACCGAAACAGGGACCCAAACCCTAGCCCATCTATTTACTGGTTGTCAACACCTTTGGTCGCCGACCGCCAGATTTCGTCGGCGAGCCACTCAAGGCGCTGTTGCGCGTAGTGGATGTCTTCCGGCGCCATTGTGCGATGTTCGCGCGTCAATGTGCGTACGTGCACAACTAGCTCGTCGAGCAACTCACGCAGCTCGATGCGCTCGCGGCGGTCGCCATCCTGACGCTTAGGCATGCACTCACGCCGAGGCAGCGGTTGTCCGAGCAAGCGCCGCGATCTCCTCTGCGCTCGCCCTAATACACCACGCCAAGCCATTTGCCGCGACAGCAGGCTCGGCCATCCGTGCGCCGAGGTAGTATCCGCTGCGCTCAGGGAGCACGTAGCGGTCGACAGTGCGCGCTTCGTCGCTCACGCCACCCGATAGATAGCGCAAGCGAAGCCCGAGGCCCCGGGAATGGAGGTCGGCGTCGGCAGAGCGAGCGATGACCGACTCCAGCTCGCGAACGCGCGCGTACTGGCGACGCCCGTAGCCGAAGTACTCCCACGCCGCGTGCCCAGGCGCGAGTGCGCGCGAGACGTGGACGGCGAGGCCCTCGTTCACGACGTGCTCGCGCAGGGTCGCGTGTCGACCCGTCTCCCAGTACGAGTACTCGCCCCCATCAAGCCGAATCAGCGACGAGAGCTCGCTGCGACTCGTCGGCGAGGTGTAGCGCACCGCGTGCGCGATCTCGTGCGACAGCCACAACGGGATGAGCTCGGGCTCGAGCCCCAAGCCCGCGGTCTCGGGATTCTGCACACTCGTAAAGTGCTCGAGGCAGACAAACGCGACGCCGCGACCACGCACGACGAGCTCACCCGCGTTGGCGGCGCCGACGCCGACCATGAGCACCGTGTCGACCTCAACGTCGGACTCGAGCACACCCGCGCATGCCTCGGCCGTGACGCGCGCGAGCGCCGCGACATCGGTGCGCTCGACGAGCGCGATGAGATCCGAGCGGTCGGCGAGCGCGGCCGAACGCACGACTTCGGCGAAGTGCGGGCCGTCAGGGTCGACGACGTAGTTGTGCCAGTACGACTCGAGCAGCGGTCGGTGCGCTTCGTAGTAGCGCAGATACGCTTGGAGCCGATCGGTGCTGTTCAATACCGCGAAGAAGTCTGGCAGCAGGTTGATCAGCATCGCGGCGTCAAGATAGCCGTTCAACGAGTGTTCAGCGAGTACCGAACAACCGATCACCCGCGTCACCGAGCCCTGGCAGGATGTATCCGTGTGTGTTGAGCTCGCGATCGACCGCCGCGCAGTACACGTGAACGTCCGGATGCGCTTTGGCGAGGCGCTCGAGACCGAATGGCGCGGCAACGACGCACAGAAACTTGATGCGCGTCGCACCCGCGCGTTTGAGCGAGGCGACGGCCGAGACGGCGCTGCCACCGGTCGCCAACATCGGATCGAGCAGAAAGAAGTCGCGCGCGGACGCGTCGCCCGGCACGCGAAAGTAGTAGTCGACGGGTTCGAGCGTGTCGTGATCGCGATAGAGCCCAATGTGTCCGACGCGCGCGCCTGGGACCAGCCGTAACACGCCTTCGACCATTCCGAGACCCGCGCGGAGAATCGGCACGAGCACGAGCTTCTTGCCGGAGACCCGCACGCCGCTCGTGCGCTCGAGCGGCGTGTCGACTTCCGTGAGCTCCAGTGGCAAATCGCTCGTCGCTTCGTAGGCCATCAGCATCGCGATCTCGTCGAGCAGCTCTTTGAAGATCTTGGTCGGCGTGCGCCGATCGCGGAGCAGCGTGACTTTATGTTGGATCAGCGGGTGTCGCGCGACCGTGAGGGTGTCCATTATTCTTTACTCTCGTGAAAGAATACCAAGCCGTCATGGTGAAGCTCACGCGATCCACGCGTGAGGATGAAGATGCGCTCACCGATCTCTTGAACGAGCGCAGTCGCGGCGGATGGGAGCCCGCGCTCATCGCGCAGAGTGGCGCGCCGGGAGCGCCGGGCGGCGAACGACTCACCGTGATCTTCCAGCGCGTGACGGCGGCCGAACGCTAAAAAACCCCGCGCGCGCTGTGTCGACGTGAAGCTCCGACTCGTCGCGGCGATCATCGCGGGCGTGCTGCTGGCGTGGCTGACGTCGGCCCTGCTGGTCGTCGTCTGGAGCCAACGCAATGCCTCGCGACCGGCCGCCGCGATCGTCGTGCTCGGCGCCGCGCAATACGTCGGCCGCCCGTCGCCGGTGCTCAAAGCGCGACTGGATCACGCGATCACGCTGTACAAGAATGGGTTGGCGCCCGTGCTCATTGTCACAGGTGGCAAGGGTCCGCGCGACACGTTGAGTGAGGCCGAGGCGTCGTTCGCATATGCCGTGAGACAGGGCGTGCCCGACAGTGCCATCGTGGTCGAAGCTGCTGGCCGCACATCGGATGAGTCGATGCGCGCGGTCGCCGACACGATGCGCGCGCGCGGGATGCGGGATGCCGTTTTGGTGAGCGACCCCTTCCATATGCTGCGCTTGCAAGTGCTCGCAACACAATTGGGCATCACACCCTATACGTCCCCGACGCAGACCAGTCCCATCTCCGCAAACCGCGAGCTCGTCGCTGAATATGTCTTCAGTGAGTCCATTAAGGTGCCATTCACATTATTGAGAGGCGCCGTGAATCAACCTAGGTAGCACTTGCATTATGCGCCCGTAGGGGCACATTATGTGGCGTTCACAATCGGAAGCGCCCGTTGATCTGCCAGCCGGGTGTCGTGCGGAGTAATCCGCGCGGCACCCGTTCAGGTTAAGGGGGGCTCGTTCTGGAAAACCGATCGTGAGCAACGACCGGGACGTGGATCCGGGCGAGCCTCGGGCAATGGCGGGGCGAGCGCAATAGGATCCTTTCGGAGGTAGCTATGCGGATCAGCCTCGCGGTACTCAGTGCGAGTGCGCTGCTCGCGGCGACGACGCTCTATGGTCAGGAGCAGGTAGAGACAGTCACGAAGAAGACCGCGGGTCCCACGTTCACCCCGGTCACCGATGCGATGCTGAAGAACGCACGCACCGACGGGAAGAACTGGCTCATGGTCGGTCGCGACTACACGAACCAACGGTGGTCGCCCCTCACGCAGATCACCACCGAGAACGTCCACAATCTCCGCGTCAGTTGGATGTACCAGACGGGGATCGGTCGACTCGGCTCATTCGAAACCAGTCCCGTCGTTGTCGATGGCGTCATGTACGTGACGACGCCGTACTCGACCGCGATGGCGGTCGACGCGCGGACCGGCAAAGAGATCTGGCGGTACGAGCCCAAGCTCGCGACCACGATCTTCTGCTGCGGCCCCAACAATCGCGGCGTGGCCGTGTCCGGTCAGACCGTGTACTTCGGCACGTTAGATGCGCGCCTCATCGCCCTCGACGCGCAGACGGGCAAAGTGAAGTGGAATGTCGAAGTCGCGGATCCCGATGCCGGATACAGCGAGACGCACGCGCCACTCGTGATCGGCGACAAGGTCATCGTCGGCGTCTCGGGCGGCGAGTACGGCATTCGCGGGTTCGTCCGCGCCTACAATAAGGAGACGGGCGAGGTCGTGTGGACGACCTACACGACTTTCCAGGACAAGTGGTTCGGGAATTGGTCCGAGAAGACCTGGGAAGGCGACGTCTCGCTCCATCGAAATATCGCGGCCGAAAAGGCCGATTCAGCAAAATTCGCCAATGCGTGGCAACGCGGTGGCGCCGGCGTGTGGATGAATCCAGCGTACGACGCGGCAACAAATCAGATCTTCGTGGCCAGTGGCAATCCGTCCCCCGATCTCAATGGTGGTGTGAGACCGGGGGACGATTTGTGTTCGGACTGCATCATCGCGATGGACGTCTCGGACGGGCACGTCACCTGGTATTACCAGGAAGTCCCGCACGATGTCTGGGACCTGGACGCCGTCTCCCCACCGGTTGTCGTGAAACTCCGCGATGGCAAGACCGCGGTGGCACAAGCCGGGAAGACCGCATGGGTCTACATCCTTGATGCGAAAACGGGCAAACTCATCCACAAATCGGCTCCGTTCGATCGCCTCGACAACATGTTCGCGCAGCCGACGCCGGAAGGCACGCGGATGCTCCCCGGCGCCAATGGCGGATCAGAGTGGTCGCCAATGTCGGTGAATCCCACGCTCGGATACTCGTACGTCATGGGTCTCGAGCAGCCCATGCACTACATCACGCACTCGTCCCCGCTCACCAAAGGTCAGCTCTGGCTCGGGTCTGCCTTCAAGGCCGTGCCCGGCGAGGCGCAGTATGGGACCTTCACCGCGATCGATCTCAACACAGGCAAGATCGCGTGGCAGAACAAGACGGATCAGCCGATGATCGGTGGATCGTTGGCGACGGCTGGTGGCCTCGTATTTACTGGCGAGGGCAACGGACACTTCAATGCCTTCGATGCGAAGACCGGTAAGCTGCTGTGGCACTTTGTGGCGGGCGCAGGATGCAACGCGCCGCCCGTGAGCTATGAGCTCGATGGCAAGCAATACGTCGCCGCGGCATGCGGCGGCAACTTCCAGCTCGGCTATCCGCTCGGCGATGCGGTGCTCGTGTTTGCGCTTCCCACGACATCGGCAGCACCAGCGGCCAAGTGACGACTGGGTTATGCGGTGGATCACGACGGTGGCGTTGGTGGCCGGTACGGTTGGACTCGGGGCTATGGGGGTCCTCGGGCAACCGACCGTGCCGGCGCCGACACACCTAGGCGGCGCATACTGGAAGCAGTTGAGCGCTGGTGAGAAGCAGGCATACCTGTCTGGATTTCTGGCTGGTGCGGCGGCGGAACAGGCGCGGGCTGCCGCGACGGCGATCGATACGATGCGTGCACAGGGTACGCTCCGCTATCGGTTTGCTCCACACGTCTACGCCGCGCAGATCGATGATTTCTACTGGTGGCAGGACCGCGTCAGCGTGCCGATCGTCGACGCCATGGCGCAAATCAATGGCGCCATGGCCGATCAGCAACGGCGCTAACGGGTCACACTTCTCTGAAGGAGAGACAATGAAACGATTCGCTGTGTTGGGTCTGACCGCGCTCCTCGTGCTCGCTGGTACCGCCCGCACCGCCCGCGCACAGCTGGTCATGCAGATGACGAACGGCTGGAACTTCACGTTCGCCGGGAACGTCAACGCGTTCTACGTCGAGCAGTGGGGCAATGCCAGAGCGGGCAATGCGTCGATCAACGGCGGTCTCGTCTCGCAAGGTCAGGGCACCAACGCCAACATCCGCACGGGTCTCTTACCGGCAACAGTCGCGTTCGACGCGAAGGGCAAAGAAGGCGACGTGCTGATCGACGTGCACTTCGGGTTCTATCCCGAGATTCAGAACGGCGGATGCGGCGCGGGCTGCGTCGGCAACGCCCACGACCAGTTCGGCGCGCAGATCGACATGCGCCAGGTCTACCTGACATTCAGCAGCAGCTGGGGCCAGATCCTCGCCGGACGCGAGATCGATCTCTACCAGCGCCAGAACATCCTGACCGACGCCACGCTGTTCGGCGTCGGCGCAACGGGTGGCAACCTCGCCGCCGGCGGCACGACGCTCGGCCGCATCGGCTTCGGGTACGTCTATCCGAACTTCAACGCGCAGATCACCTACAGCACGCCGGCCACGAGCCCGCTGCAATGGTCGATCGGCGTGTTCCAACCAGACAACATCGGCGGCGCGCAGACCGCGCCCGCGCGATCCTACGGCTACACGCCACTCCCGCGCATTGAGACCGAGGTCTCGTATACCGCCAAGCTCGGACAAAACTCGACGGACAAAGCCATGTTGTGGGCCAGCGGCACATGGCAGCAGGCGCAGGACGCGCCAACCGGGGTCGACACTGTCTCGTCCCCGGGTGATACAGGTGTCGGCGCGACGCACAAAGTGAACGCCGTCGGCGCCGCGGGTGGCATCAAGCTCGACATCTCGCGTCTGTCCCTCGTCGGCTCCGGCTACTACGGCAGAGGCATCGGCACGGTCCTCGGCTTTGGCGCCGACGCGCTCGATGGCAACCCCAGCGGTTCGCAGGTACGGCCGTCGTACGGCTATATCGGTCAGGTCTCGCTCAAGATCGATCCGAAGTGGACCGCAGTGGCGAGCTGGGGCGAGAGCATGGCGTCAGGAACGCACTTCGACGACGTCAGTGGCGCCAATCTGACGCTACTCAAGTACAACGCGCTTGGCGTTGGATCGATCGTGTACCAGGCGACCAAGTCGCTCAAGTGGGTCGTCGAGTACGACTACACGGAAGCCGCGAACCAGAGCCACGAAAAGAACGTTGCCAACCAGGCGGCGACTGGCTTTATGGTGTTCTTCTGATCAATTCGAGCGGGGGGAATAGGTGACATGACTAAGTCCGAACGCAGTCCGCCGTCGTAGAACCAGCAGTCGGCTGGGCACAATTGGAAGCTTTCAACGGGACTCATCTAACACACGGGGCAAGCTCATGAATCAACTCAACCGCCCGATTGCGATCGGTGCGTTGGTCGCCGGCTCACTGGCGCTGTGTACCGCTACGGCGGTCGCACAGGACCAGTTGGCGGACATGACGAAGGATGCAAACCAGTGGGTGATGACAGGTCGGACGTACGACCTGCAGCGCTACAGCCCACTGACGCAGATCAACGCCACGAACGTGGCGCACCTCCACGCCGCGTGGAGCTTCTCGACCGGGACGCTGCGCGGACACGAGGGCAACCCCCTCGTCATCGGCAGCGTCATGTACCTGCACTCGTCGTTCCCGAACAAGGTCTACGCGCTGGATCTCTCCAAGCCCGGCGCGCCCCAAATCTGGCAGTACACGCCCGAACAGGACGCCAATGTCATCCCGATCGCCTGCTGCGACGTGGTGAACCGCGGGCTCGCCTATCACCCTTCGGGCAAGCTCTACATCGAGCTCCTGCAGGGCGACTTACTCGCCCTCGACGCCAAGACCGGCAAGAAGATCTTCCAGGTCAAGTCGGCCGATTTCCACAAGGGCGAGACGATGACCAACGCCCCGCTCGTGGTGAAGAACGTCGTCATCACGGGGATCTCGGGCGGCGAGTTCGGGGTTAGGGGCCGGGTCACGGCCTTCGACGCCATGGACGGCCACGAGGTGTGGCGCGCCTACTCGACGGGGCCGGATGCCGATGTGAAGATCACGGGCACGCCGAACGCGAACTATCCGTCGATGCAGGGGAAGGACCTGGGCGTCTCGACGTGGCAGGGCGATGAGTGGCAGCACGGGGGCGGGACGACCTGGGGCTGGTACTCGTATGACCCGAAGCTGAACCTCTTCTACTACGGCTCGGGCAACCCCGGGACGTGGAACCCCGACCAGCGGCCGGGCGACAACAAGTGGTCGATGACGATCTGGGCCCGCAACCCGGAGACGGGGGAAGTGAAGTGGGTCTACCAAATGACGCCGCACGACGCGTGGGACTATGACGGCGTCAACGAGATGGTGCTGATCGATACCAAAGACGGGAAGAAGATCCTGACCCACTTCGACCGGAACGGGTTCGGCTACACGCTCGATCGGACGAACGGGAAGGTGTTGGTCGCCAACGCGTTCGGGCCGGTGAACTGGGCCAAGTCGATCGATCTGACGACGGGTCGCCCGGTCGAGGATGCCAGCGAAGCGGACCACAGCCAAAGGCAACACCGAAGGGATCTGCCCGGCGGCGATCGGGTTCAAGGATCAGCAGCCGTCGGCGTATAGCCCAAAGACGGGCTGGAACTACGTGCCGACGAACAACATCTGCATGGACTACGAGGGCGTCGAGGTGAAGTACGCGGCGGGTCAGCCGTATGTCGGCGCGATCGTGCGGATGTTCCCGGGCCCCGGTGGCAATCGTGGGGCGTTCATCGCCTGGGATCCGATGCAGGGGAAGATCATGTGGTCGGATAAGGAGAACCTGGCCGCCTACGGTGGGGCGCTGGCGACGGCCGGTGATCTCGTCTTCTACGGGACGATGGAAGGGTGGCTCAAGGCCGTCGATCAGAAGACGGGCAAGCTCCTGTGGGAGTTCAAGACACCGTCGGGGATTATCGGGAATCCGATGACGTATGTGGGGCCGGACGGCAAGCAGTACGTGGCCGTTCTGTCCGGCATCGGCGGCTGGGCCGGGATCGGCGTGGCGGCGGGCATTGGCGCCGAAGATCCGACGGCCGGCTTGGGCGCGTTGGGCGCCTTCGGTGACGCCGGATCGTTCACGACGCAGGGTGGCGTGTTGACCGTCTTCTCGCTCGACTCGCCGGCAGCAGCGAAGTAATAGAATCTCTTGAAGAGCACGCCGGGTGCCGTGGAGAGCAACTGCTCCGCGGCACCCGGTCTCTTGTCGAGGTGTAGATCGAATACGTGCAGAGACTACTCATAATTGCGGCCTCGCTATCGCTCGCCGCATATAGCGCTACGACCGGCGTGTGGCGTAGCGCGCAGCTCGTTCCGTCCTCTCTTTCTAGGCTCGAGCGCGAAGCGCGAAGAGCCGAGCAGTTGGGTGTTCTGCGCGTATGTGCAGACCCGAACGACATGCCGGCGTCGAATGACAAACGTGAGGGTTTCGCGAACAAGATCGCCGAGCTGATGGCGAAAGACCTCGGCGATACGGTGACCTACGACTGGTGGCCGAGCCGTCGTGGCTATATCCGGAACACGCTGCGCGCCGGAAATTGCAATGTCGTGCTCGATGTCCCGGCGCAATACGAGCTCATTGCCGCATCAAAGCCCTATTATCGCTCGACGTACGTGATCGTCACCCGACGGGCCGAGCACTTGGCCCTGACGTCGCTGGATGACCCAAGACTCAAGACGCTGAAAATCGGCGTCAACTCGATCGGCGACAATTACACGCAGACGCCACCGGCGGACGCGATATCGAGTCGCGGGATCAATGCGAACCTGGTCTGGTTCACGACGTTCTACGACGACGAGCACCAGCCCGGCGACATCGTCAACGCAGTGGCCAAGGGCACCGTAGACGTTGCAGTCGTCTGGGGCCCGCTCGGCGGCTACTACGCGAAGCACGCGTCGGTGCCGCTCGAGGTGACGATGCTGCCGGACAGCGACGCCCTGACTGGCAAGCAATTCGCATTTGATCAGGCGTTCGGCGTGCGGCGCAGCGATCGCGAGCTCCTGGCGAAGTTGAACGACGTCATCGATCGTCGCCGCACCGATATCACGGCCATTCTCAATGAGTACGGCGTGCCAATTGCCGGCAACGGAACCAGGTAGCCCTCGGGGGATATTGAATACATGAGCTATCGTTCGATTGCGTTACTGGTGTGTGCAGCAGGTGTGATGACGGCGTCAACTGCATGGGCTCAGACGGCCGTCAAAGACAGCCTCGGCGTCAACAACGTCGTGTACCAGGGCTGGAAGATGTTCGAGGTCTATTGCACCCGCTGCCACGGCGAGGACGCGGTCGGCTCGAGCTTCGCGCCGGCACTCAAGCACTCGGTGGGACCCGACGGCAGCATCGACCACAAGGCCTTCTGGTTGACCGTCACGAACGGCCGACCCGGCAAGGGCATGCCGACCTGGGGCAATCTCCTGTCGCCGGAGCAGAAGGAAGATATCTGGAACTACCTCCGCGCCCGCTGCTGCGGACACCTGGCGCCGGGACGCCCGCACATCATCGCGGGCGCGAGCAAAGACTCGACGGCATTCCCGCCGGCCCAGGGGAACGACACGTTGTTCGTTCCTGCGTTCGTCAAAAGTTGATCCATGCGCCGCCTCGCGCTCGTGCTCGCCCTCGCCGCCAAAGCGGTCGCGGCGCAGCCGATGACGCGCGAGGCGGTCGCGCATGCCATCGCTGGCGGTAGCGCGGATCATCCCGCGGATCTCTCCGGCCGTGATCTCAGCGGCCTCGATCTCACGGGTCTCAATTTCTCACGCGTGAAGCTCCAGAACGCGACGCTGGTGGGCACGAGGTTCACGCGCGACACGATGTTCGCGGCCGATCTCTCCGGCGCGCACGCGCACGGCGCGAACTTCGATGGCGCCGTGCTCGACGTCGGTGTGTTTCGCGGCACGGATCTCACCCAAGCCTCGTTCCGCGGGGCGAGCGTCTACGCGGTCATCATGATCGGCGCCGATCTCTCGGGCGCCGACCTCACGGACGCGCGGCTCATCGGGACACTCGTCGACTCCAAGCTCGTTGGGACCAAGCTCGTCGACCTCAAGGGCGGCGCCGACATGCGCAATCAGCCCATGGGGCTCATGCGCACCGATCTCACCGGCGCGGATCTCTCCGGCGCCGATCTGACCGGCGCCAACCTGCAACACGCTCGACTCGTCCGCACAAACCTCACGAACGCCACGCTGACTCATGCCGACGTCACGAACGCCAATGTGAACAGCGCTATCTTCCATGGCGCTCGCGGGCGTGATAGCATCATCGGCTGGAACAAAGCGCTGAACACCGACCAAGCCATACTGGATCACTAATGAAAGTCTTTGTGTTGATCGCCTTGCTGGCCCCGGCCGTGGCGGGGGCGCAGCGACTCTACGCCAGCAACGAGGGCGGAAATTCCGTCACCGACATCGATCTCAAGACCAACACGGTCATAAAGACATTCCCGGTCGGCAATCGACCCCGTGGCATAGCGTTGAGTCCCGACGGAAAACGAGCCTACGTCACCCTCGGCCGCGACGACGCGCTCGCCGTGATCAACGTCGACAAAGACACGGTGATCGAACGTCATTCCGGCGAACAAAGACCCTGAGCAAGTCGCGCTCAGCTTCGATGGCAAGGTGGCCTTTGTCTCCAACGAAGACGCCGCTGCCGCCAGCGCGATCGATCTCGCGACGAAGAAGATCATCTGGTCGGTCCCGGTCGGCAAAGAACCCGAGGGTGTCACCGTCGCCCCAGGCGGCAACCGTGTCTATATCTCGAACGAGAGCGACAGCAGCGTCACGGTCCTCGACACGAAAACGGGAAAAGAGCTCACGACTTTCCGGGTCGGCGCCCGCCCGCGGTTCATTGCCTTCGCCCGCGGTGGTGGTCGCGCATATGTGACCGCCGAAGCAGGTGGGAAGATGACGGTGGTCGACGCACCCGTGAACAGAGTGCTCAAGACCGTCAGCGTCGGCGACAGTACCCGTCCCACCGGGATCGCGATCTCGCCGGACAACTCCACCGTCTACTTCGCCAACGGCAAGGCAAATAGAATCACGGTCTTCAGCGCCGCCGCACTCGCCATCACCGACACGATCCCGGTCGGCCAGCGCCCCTGGGGCGTCGCGTTGAGTCCCGACGGCAGGACCCTGTATTCCGCCGACGGGAGATCGAATCAGATCTCGGTGATCGATGTCGTGCACAAGAAAGTCGTGCGCACGTTCCCTGTCGGCGAGCGGCCTTATGCGCCGCTACTGATTCCCGCCGGTCACCCGACAGCGCCCCCGCCCTGACCGATCAGGTACGCCGGCAGTCGTTGACGATTGGCGGCGTGTTGTCGCAGGCGATCGACTCGTTCATGCCGTGGGCGATCGTACCGCAGGCCGTCGTGTGCGCCGAGCGGCTCGCCTCTTTCACGTTCGCGGCCGAGGCGTCGGCGCAATTCTGATTGCCGTGGTAGGCGACGCAGACGTGGCACTGCGCCGCTTGCGCGGTCATGGTCGACCAGAAGAGATAGCCGAAGAAGGCGAGCGCGATCGCAATGCCGAGCGGGAGACGCAGGGATTTGCGCATGTCAGTGAGCCTCGATGGGTAATTCGGCATGTGCCGCATACTCGGTCCAGGACCCGTCGTAGACTCTCACATGCGGGTACGCGAGCAGGTCATGCAGCACAAAATAGATGTGGCTGGACTCCAACCCGCCATTACAGTACGCGATGACGTCTTTCTCGGGCGTGACCCCCTGGGCTGCGTATGCCGCGCGCAGCGTGTCCAAATTCTTGAACACGTGCGATAACCCCGACTCGAGGTCGCCAGCCCAGTAATGGTTGATGGCGCCCGGAATATGCCCGCGCCGCATCTGCGCCCCTGCTTGCCCGGCGTACTGGTCCGGCGGCCGTGCGTCGACCAGCACCGTGTTCGCCGAGCGATGGACGACGTCATCGAGCGTGGCGCGATCCGGATGGAACTCCGTCGCAGGGAACACACCCGAGACCGCCGCCGGATACGCGCGCTCGACCGGCCGCTGCTCGAGCTCCCATTGCTGGAATCCGCCGTCCAGCACCGAGACGTGTATCCCGAACCCATCCATGATCCACGCCACGTACGTCGCGTCGATGTTGCGCGTGTCACCCGCGCTGTACACGACGACCGGCCGCCCTGGCCGAACCCCGAGTCGCGTATACAGCGCCACGTAGCTCTCGCCGGGGAGCAAGAGGTTCGGCACTCCGCCGGCGAACGAGCGGAGTGTCTCCGCGTTCAGGTACACCGCGCCGGGAATGTGGCCGGCGAGATACGACGCGATGTCGGTGCGCACGTCGATCACCGTCACCCGTCGGAGAGTCGTCGCCAGGCTCTGCGTCGACATGAGCCCCGCCGGTCCCGTGGGGATCAACCCCTTCTCTATCTCCTCGTAGATCCGCACCGCGTTCCGTTGCCGGCGCGAGGCCAGCGACACGGGACGCCCCGAGTCCGGCGGCGGCATATGCGCGAGCACACGGCTCAACGGCGTGTTGTTGTTGACCGCTAAGGTCATCGCGACCTGCGCCGAGTCGAGGTACCTCCGTGTGAGCGAGAGCTGCGCGCCCGGATCGCGAGCGATGCGACCGTGCCCGGGCACGACGACGCGAGCGCGCAGCGCCGCGAGCCGGTCGGCCGCATCGAGCGCGCCGTACGAGCTGCCGTCGACAACCATCGTGACACCGTCCTCGACGACGAGGTCGCCCGCGAAGACCACGCCCGCGTCCGGCAGCCATACCGCGAGATCAGCCACCGTGTGCGCGTCCGGCGGATGGATCACATCGACCCGTCGGCCGCCGAGGACGAGCGTCGTGTCGTGCGTGATCGGGATGTCAGGTGTATCCGCGAACGCAAAGCCGGTGAGCTCGCGCACGCCGACCACCTGGTCCCACGCCGACACGAGCTCGTCATCCCCGCCTTCGGCCGCGAGCATCGTCCGATCAGGGTGCGCGATGACGCGCGCGCCGAGTCGCTTGAAGACAATCGCGCCGAACGTGTGATCGGGATGGTGATGCGTCAGGATCAACCAGCGTATCGGCGCTTGCGTCACCGTGCGAATGCCAGCCACCATCCGCTTCGCCTGATACGGACTGCCGCCGGCGTCGATGACGACCACGCCGCTGTCCGTCACCACGAATCCAGCGTTCGCTCGGCCCTCGGATCCCCGGCCGGTGTCGCCCGGTATCGCGTAGACGCCGTGCGCGAGTGCGACGATCGGGAAGGCGAGCGCGACTAGCTGAATCGCACGTCCACCGTCTGGTGGTATACGCCACCCTTGTTGTCTTTCCAGGTGACGGTCACTGGCGCTTCTCGCGTGGCCTTGAGCGGGAACGTCACGGACGGGTCCCGGCTCACGCCCAACGTCCACTCGAAATGCGCGATCTGCTGATCGCCATACATCACGGTAACGTCATTGATAAAGAACGCCGGGATCGGCTGACCTTCCGCCGTGCGAAAGAATCCCGTGTCCATTGGATGCTCGATGATGGCGCGCACGTAGATGACGTCACCGTTCGTGACCGACGCTGGGAGCAGCACGCGCGCGTCGCCGGTGGCCATCAGCCGCAACCGTTCAGGGTCACGAACACTTTCTTGGCCGAGACATATAACTCGCCGGTATTCATCTCGGCGATTGCCCGAACGTACGATGTGCGCCGCATCTCTGATGCGCGTGTCGATCGACGGGACGCCCCAGAATCCCGCGACATAGATATCAGGATTGTGGTCGACGATCACGTGGAACGCCTGCACGTGGTGATCTGGCGTCTGTGGCAGATCCGTCTCGAGAAAGATCGGCACGAACCGACCGTCAGGCGCGTTCTCGGGAATGTCGAACTGGACGTGCGCTTTCGTGAGCGTGCGGTCGCCGAAACGCGCCTTCAACACGCGCTTGACGTCCTCCGTCATCTCGTCATCGTCCGGCCCATGGCCGAGCATGAGCCCGGCTACGCTCGACCCAGTTAAGGCCAGAAAGGCGCGACGGTCCATGAAATACAAGCTAAGGGCGCGGGACTTGCGCCACAAAGTGCCGGTCAACTCATCCATTAAGAAACGGAGACCGAGATCATGAGACTTACGCCCTTTGCCGTCGTCGCCCTTGTCCTCGCGGTTGCTTGCAGTGGCAACAAAGACAACGCGGCGAATCAGCCGGCGACGACTACGGATACGAGCGCGGGCGCGATGAGTCCGAGTACGACTCCGCCGGCGTCGCCGAGCACGCCAGCCGCGTCGACTCCGGCCACGCCTGACACGACGCAGATGGCGGCGCCGGCGCCAACGCCGGACACGAGCATGAAGAAAATGTCAGGGAAGAAGCACAAGAAGTCGGGCTCCGACACAACTATGCACTAGCACTTCCCCGGTCGCGGCGACCGCTTACGGTTGTTGGTCGCCGCCGCCCCCGACTTGTTGCGGAGCACGCTCATATCCCGGCTTCATAGCCGGAGTGAGATTGCCGGGTTTCTGCTTGGCGACTTGCGTATTGGAATCAGGCGGCGCGGTCGATGCGATCGCGTCCGGCGGTAGGTACTCGGCCGGATAGTAGAACCGAAACGACCGCTTGTCGCACTGAATGACGCCAAACGCATCACGCCGGCGCACCAGCTTCTCATAGTCGTCCCGACTCGGCTGACAACTATACGCGTTGAGCCCGCCGAGCTTGCACGTCTCGACGTCGTCGCCCATGCAGGTCGTGGGCGTATGAACGTGGAGCTCCGGACTCCCAGAGGGGCACTCGAAGTCCGCGGAGATCGGTGTCGCGCTCGTGACGTCGACATTCTTGATGGCGAACACACGAAACACCGTGTCGTCCTGAATCGGCGGCGTCTTCGACACGTGATACACACCGTACGACCAGTCGACGACGCAGTACGCGCGCTCGACTTGCTTGGGGTTCATGTCATCCCACGCAGCGAACAGCTGCTTGCGCGGTCCGTCCATGACGACGCCAAGTCGCACCGCCTGTGCTCTCAAGGTCGTGGTCACGCAGACGGCGGCAAGCAGCGCGACCACCCCCGACCCCCCCGTACGTGTCATTACCCGTTCCCCTCAGAAAGCTTCGTGCCGAGGTTCGTGGAGCGCGGTGGCTACCAGGGCTCCGTCGCATCCGAGATCGGTCAGGCGCGCGATGTCGCTCCTGTCCCGTACGCCTCCCCCCACGACGAGTTCCACTCCTAAGGTCGACGCTCGGACTGCCTGGACCGTTACCCAGTCGAGCCCAGCCATTGACCCAACGCGGGCCAGATCCAGCAGTATGACCGCCGTCGCTCCTTCGCTCACCGCCCTCGTCGCCAGATCCGCCGGCTTCTCACCTCCGGCCAGTGGCCGGCCAGCCCGAAGATCGAGACTGAATGCCGCCCCTGACACCTCCTCCCAGGATCTCATAGTCTCCAGCCCGACTATCGGTCGGACATTGGGCGCCACTCGAAGCGTAGGGCGACCTGCGTCCAACCAGACGGGTGCACCGAGCGCAGCGAGGTGCCCGATAACAGGAGACAAAGGCGCGCCGGCAATGGCATCCAGATCAGCCACATATATTTCCGGCACCGGATACCGCAGGTACGCCCGCGCCAGGGCGACCGGATCGCCTTCCTCTCCAGCCCCGAGGAGCGCCGATCGCACGGGCGCATAAGCGTCCCGCTTCCCGCCCCGGGCGTGCACGGCGCGGCCACCCGCGAGGTCGATCACACCAATGAGTCGCATAGTTATCGGGTGGGACATCGGAGGCGTGAACACCAAGGTCTCCCGGGTAAACGCCGAGACCGGTGTCGTCGCCGTCCGCTCCCGCCCGTATGAAATACAACGGGACCTCAACGCGCTCCCAGGGCTTCTGACCGCCCTCGCCAGCGAGGTCGGCGGCACCCCGGACGATGCGCACGCCGTCACCATGACGGCCGAGCTGTCGCAGGCCTTCCGGACCAAGCGCGAAGGGGTCGCTTTTGTATTGGATGGCCTCGCAGCCGCCTTCCCCGGCTCCCGCATCGCGGTGTTCACGACCGACGGCCGCTGGCTGACCGTCGAGTCCGCGCGCGAGGAACCGCTCGCGGTCGCCGCCGCGAACTGGGTTGCCGCCGCCCACGTCGTGGCTGCCCACGTCCGCGACGCCATTCTCGTCGACATCGGCTCGACCACCACCGACATCATCCCGGTCGACAACGGCCGGGTTGCCGCGATCGGCCGCACCGACCCCACCCGACTCCTCTCTGGCGAGCTTCTCTACCTCGGCGCCGTCCGCACACCAGTCGAAGCGATCGTCCACTCCGTGCCCCTCGGCACCGGGTGGGCCGGCGTCAGCGCCGAGGGGTTTGCGCTCGCTGGCGATGTCCACATTCTGGAATGGTCGCCTCTTGAGCGAGCAGTACACCGCGCCCACGCCCGACGGCAGGGCGGCTACCCGACCGTACGCCGGCGAGCGTCTCGCACGTGTCGTCTGCGCCGATCGCGAGATGCTCGATACCGCGGCACTCGACGCCATCGCGGCCTACGTCGCCGACGCGCAGATCGCGCGGACGGCCGAGGCCATTCGACGCGTGCGGGAGCGGCACCCGAACATCGAGATCGGAGTCGTGGCGGGACTCGGCAGCTTCATCGCCGACGCCGCCTGCCAGCGTGCCGGTCTGCGTGTCATGCCACTGGCCGAGCTCCTTGGCGCTGCCGCCGCCGAGTGCGCGCCCGCGGCCGCCGTCGCCCTGCTGCTCGCCCGCGCGTGATCCATACCGTCGTCAAAGTCGGCGGTGCGGCGCTCGGCCGCGATCTCACCCCGTTGGCTGGGCTGGGGCCAGGTGTATTGGTTGTGCCGGGCGGTGGACCCTTCGCGGACACGGTCCGCGCGGTCGATGCCCGCCACGACCTGGGAGACGATGCCGCGCACTGGGCTGCCATCCTGGCTATGGACCAATACGCCTACGCACTCGCTGCGCTCGTGCATGGCGCCCGCATCGTGCGCGTACCGAGCGAGGCCGGGTCTCGGGACTTGGCTGTACTGGCACCCTACGACTGGCTGCACCTGGCCGACCCGCTCCCCCATTCCTGGGATGTGACGAGCGACAGCATTGCTGCCTGGGTGGCGGGAGAGATAGGTGCAACGAGACTGCTGCTAGTCAAACCGGTGAGCGATGGCGGTGTAGATAAGTACTTCGAGTGCGTACGAGCGGCCCTGGATGTACGGGTCCTCGCCGTCGACGCCATAGACACGATACAAACGGTGCTCGCCGAGCCAGCGGCCTGGGCACATCTTTCATCCCCGTGAGCTCCGACTCGGTCCGCGACAGTCTCCAGGCCACGCTCGGCACCGCCTACCGCCTCGACCGCGAGCTCGGCGGTGGCGGGATGTCGCGCGTGTTCGTGGCGGAAGAGACCGTCCTCAGTCGCACCGTCGTCATCAAGCTGTTGTCGCCCGAGCTAGCCGAGGGCCTCAACGTCGAACGTTTCCGGCGCGAGATCCAGGTCGCGGCGCGCCTGTCGCATCCGCATATCGTACCGCTGCTGACGGCAGGCGAGTCCGGTCGACTCCCGTACTTCACGATGCCGTTTATCGACGGCGAGTCCCTGCGCTCCCGCCTGACGAAGGGCGGCGAGCTGCCCATAGGCGAAGCAGTCCGGGTGCTACGCGAAGTCGCCTCGGCCCTGGCGTATGCCCACGCCGCCGGCGTCGTCCATCGCGACATCAAGCCCGAGAACGTGCTGGTCTCCGGCGGCGCCGCGATGGTCACGGACTTCGGCGTCGCCAAAGCCTTGAAGGACGCCGCCAATTCCGGCGGCGCCCAACTCACGCAGTTCGGGGTAGCGCTCGGCACCCCGGCGTATATGGCGCCGGAACAGGCCGCGGCCGACCCGACGACCGACCAGCGCGCCGATATCTATGCCTTCGGCGCCATGGCCTACGAGCTCCTCACGGGCTCCACGCCCTTCGCCGGCCGCCCGGCGCAGGCGATGCTGGCCGCGCATGCGGTCGAGGCCCCAGAGCCGATCTCGCGTCGCCGCCACGCGGTCCCCGAGGCGCTTGCCGCGCTCATCATGCGGTGCCTGGAAAAGCGCCCGGCCGATCGCCCGCAAACGGCCGACGAGGTCATGCGCGCGCTCGACAGCGTCCAGACGTTCGAGCGGCGGATGGACGCCGACGACCGGCGTTCCCGCGTCGCGCCCCAGGGGCCGGCGTCGGATCGTGCTCACGTTCGCCGCGATCCTCATCGCGATCGCCATCTGGGTTCCGCTCATGCAGCGGCACCTGGGCGCTCGTCCCGCCAGCGGGCCGGTGATGCTCGCCGTCCTGCCGTTCGAGAACGAGGGCCCGGCGCCCGATGCGTATTTCGCGGACGGACTCACCGAGGCGATCACCAACCGGTTGGCGTCGCTCCACAACCTCGGCGTGATCGATCGGCGCAGCGCGGAGCAGTACCGAACGACGACCAAGACGCCGAAGCAAATCGGCCGCGAGCTCGGCGTGCAGTACATCCTCGAGGGCACGGTTCGCTGGGCCACGGACGAGAAGGGTGCGCGCAAAGTGCAGATCTCGCCGGCGCTCGTGACGGTCTCGGACCTCACGACCAAACCCGCGGGTGGTCCCTATCTCGTCGTGCCATCCGACGTGTTTCAGGTGCAGACCGATGTCGCCACGAAGGTCGCCGACGCGCTCGACATCACGCTGACTGGCGCCGACCAGCAGGCGCTGACTAACCGCCCGACGCAGGACCCCGAGGCGTGGGCGGCGTTCAATCGCGCCGAGCACGCGTTCAAGCAAGTGCACGATCTCTCGTCATTCAACGACCTCCAAACCGCGATCGCGCAGTACGAGCTCGCGGTCACCCGCGATCCAAAGTTCGCGACCGCCTGGGCGCGACTGGCGTTCGCGCGGATGGTCTGGTCGTTGTACAACTCGGCCGACACGTCGCGCTTGGCGAGCGCGAAGCGCGCGCTCGATACGGCGGCGATCCTCTCGCCCGACCTGCCCGAGATGCACCAATCGCGCGCGTTCTATCTGGGGTTCTTTCAGCACAATACCGACGCGTCCTATGAGGAGCTGGTCCGCGCGCAAGCCGGCCGGCCGAATGACGCTGACCTCTCGGCTCAACTCGCCACGGCCGAGGTCGTCCGGGGCCGGATCGACGAAGGCTTCGCGAACCTCGCCAAAGCCGTGCGGCTCGATCCGCGATCGACCGACGCGCTCTCGGCCGCGACGGCCCTGACGTACGCCTATCGCCGCTACGCCGAATCGGAGTCCTACGCGGACCGGTGGATCGCGATCGACTCCCTGTCGAATGCCGCGTACGACTGGAAACTGAACGATGAGCTCGACGGTCGCGGCGACACGGCGGCAGCCGGGCGAACGATGGACGCCGTGTTCGCGCACGGGGTGCACGTGGGCCCGGCCCTCGCCGGACAGCTGTCGCTCCTTGCTCCCACCTATCGTGCGCGGCTCGAGCGCATGTCGATCGCCGACATTGGTGCGACGCAGACGTTCGATTCGTTGAACTACTATCTGGCCAAGCACAACGTGTACCTGCGCGACCAGCCCGCCGTCGCGCGGGCGTACGGCGACTCGCTGCTGCACGCGGTCGCACGGTCGACGACGCTGGCCGGTCCGCTCGCCTGGCACAAGACCGCGCTCCTGGCGCTCGCGTACGCCCAGACCGGCGACCGGGCGCAGGCCATGCGCGAGCTGGCGCAGGTGCACGCCGAGATGGCGGCGGCCAAAGGACTCGTGCTCAACGATTCGGCGCAGCGGTACCAGGACATTGCCGCCACCTTCGGCGCACTGGGTGACGCCGACTCGGCCGCCGCATACGTGACGGAACTCTTCCGGTTGCCGGGCGGATTCTCAAAATTCACGGTGCGACTCGATCCGACGTTCGACCCCGTGCGGAACTCCCCGGCCTTCCAACGGTTGCTGCAATGACCGATACGCTGCGCGAGAAATTGCAGTCGACGCTGGGTGCGTACACCATCGAGCGGGAGCTCGGCGGTGGCGGGATGTCGCGCGTGTTCGTTGCCTGCGAGAACGCGCTCGGCCGCACGGTGGTGGTCAAAGTGATGTCCCCGGACCTCGCCGAAGCGCTGAACATCGAGCGGTTCCGCCGCGAGATCCAGCTCGCGGCGCGGCTGCAGCACCCGCACATCGTGCCCTTACTTGCAGCGGGTGAGGTTGCCGGGCTGCCGTACTTCACGATGCCGTTCATCCAGGGCGAGTCCCTGCGCGATCGACTCAGGGCCCGCGGGGAGCTGCCAGTGACTGACGCGGTGCGCGTACTGCGCGAAGTCGCCTCCGCGCTCGCTTACGCCCATGCGAATGGCGTCGTCCATCGCGACATCAAGCCGGACAATGTCATGATCTCCGGCGGGTCGGCGATGGTGATGGATTTCGGGGTGGCCAAGGCCGTGACGGATGCGGCGACGACGCGCGCGAGTACGCTGACGCAGCTCGGTGTCGCCCTGGGCACGCCCGCGTACATGGCGCCCGAGCAGGCCGCCGCCGATCCGACGACGGATCACCGCGCCGACATCTACGCGTTTGGCGTCATGGCGTACGAGATGCTGACGGGCGAGACGCCGTTCGCGGGACGCCCCGCGCAGGCGATGCTCGCCGCGCACGCCGTCGAGACGCCCGAGCCAATCACGCGGCGCCGGCCCGCGGTGCCCGACACGCTTGCGTCGCTCATCATGCGCAGCCTGGAGAAGCGGCCGAGCGATCGTCCGCAGACCGCGGATGAGATCGTGCGCGCGCTCGACAACTTGCCGACGTCGACGGGGGCCATACGCGCGACCTCCGTGCCGCACCGGTCTCGCGGATGGCTCGTCGGCGCCGCGCTCGGCGCGCTCGTCGTGGTGGGTGGCGCGGCGCTCCTGGTTGTGAACCAGCAACGCAAGGAGACAGCCGCCGCCGCTGCCGATGCGCCGACGATGATCGCCGTGCTTCCCTTCGACAACCAGGGATCCGCGTCGGACCAGTACTTCACGGACGGGCTCACCGACGCGATCACGAACCGCCTGGCCAGCCTCCACGGGCTCGGCGTCATCGACAGTCGGAGCGCTGCACAGTACAAGGGCACGACGAAGACCGCGAAGCAGATCGGTCGAGAGCTGGGCGTCCAGTACCTGCTGCAAGGGACGGTGCAGTGGGCGACCGACGAGCATGGCAAGCGGCAAGTGCAGATCTCGCCCTCGCTGGTCGAGGTCGCGAATCTCACGCAGAAGCCGGCCGGTGGTCCGTATCTGGTCTCTCCTTCGGATGTCTTCAAGGTCCAGACCGAGGTCGCGACCAAAGTCGCCGACGCGCTGAACGTGGCGCTCAATGGCGATGAGGAGAAAGCGCTCACCCGGCGGCCCACGACGAACATGCAGGCCTACGACGCCTATCAGCGCGGTCAGGCGTTTGATGACCAGAACGAGGGGCTGCAGCCGGATGCGATCCGGAACGCGATCGAGGCATACGCCGAGGCGACGCGCCTCGATCCCAAGTTCGCGCTCGCGTTCGCGAAACTCGGGGCGGATCAAGAGCGCTGGGCGGTGCTCGATGTCACCGACACGGCGCGCGTCCGCGCCGCGCGCCAGTCGATCGATTCGTCGCTCGCTCTCGAACCCGACCTGGCCGAAGGCCACCAGGCGCACGCGCATTTCCTCGGGTTCTTCATGAACGACCGCGAGGGCTCGTACAGCGAGTTGCAGCGCGCGAACGCGCTCAAGCCGAACGACGCGGGGCTCCTATCGGAGCTCGGCCACCAGCAAATCGTGCACGGGCAGGCCGCGCAGGGGTTCGCGAACATCGCCAAGGCCGTGCGGCTCGATCCCCGCAATCTCGACGTCATCCAACGGGCCGCGCGCGAGAACTACAACGCGCGCCGGTACGCCGAGGCCGAGCGGTACGCTGATCAGTACATCGCGCTCGCGCCGACGTCGCCGGTTGGGTATAACTGGAAGGTCAACTGCGAAATCGATGGCCGTGGCGACACGGCTGCCGCCCGGCGGACGATGGAGGCCGTGGTCTCGCGAGGCGTGCGCTTGTCCATTGCGCTCGCGGACCAGTATTCGAACCTCGGCCCCTGGGGTTTCTCGAAACTCCTGCCGCTCTCGCTCGCCGATGTGGGGGCGTCACAATTCATCGACAGCAGCGAGTACTACGGAATCAAGAGTGGCGTGTACGCCGCCGAGGGCCACACCGACATTGCCCGGGCGTATGGCGATTCGATGCTCACGATGGGGCTGTCGCCGCGCTTTACCGGGCCCCTCGCGAATTGGCGCTACGCCGTGCTCGCGTCCGCGTATGCGACGCTCGGCCGGCGGGCCGACGCATTCCAGCAACTCGCGCTGGCGGAGCAGGCGGCCGGGCGGCTCTCGGCCGATGATGCCATGCGAGGGAACATGGAGGAGCAGATTACCCAGGCGTTCGGCATCATGGGCGAGGCCGATTCCACCATCGCGCACGTCAAAGTGCTGCTCAAGCTGGCGAGCGGATTTTCGATGGAGACGGCGAAGACCGATATCTCGTTTGCGCCGCTTAAAGGGAAGCCGGCATGGGAGCAGTTTCTCGCCGGGCGATAACTCCAGCCAGCGTCCGCACTCTCTCTGCACTGACTCGACCACTCCTTCCACCTTCACACGCCGCGCCGCGTACGCCGGCGATGTCGGCTCCGAGCGCGGCGGCTCTCGGTAGATCGTCGGCTGTCAGTCGGCCCGCGAGCGCCACCAGGAGCCCCGCTGCGTGCGCGGTCTCGACCCAACGCGCGATCGTGTCTTCGCTCAGCAGACGAAACAACCCTGGACCGTTCTTGTCGCTCGTGTCGAGTAGCACGCCCTGTGCGCCGCATCTCGCCGCCGCCCCGATGACGTCCTCCCATTGGCGATCGGCATACGCTGCCAAAACTATGGCGCATCCTGGGATCTCGCGCGGCGTCGTGAGCTTCACGAAGGCGACGCCGGCGATCGAACCGTCACCCTCGGCGGCGCTCACCGGTCGTCGTCCCGCAACGGTCCCGATGATGGCGGCGAGCGTCGCCAGGCTCACGGGCCCGAGCGGCCCACGCGAGGGGTCTTTGGCGTCGATGATATCGGCGCCGCCTGTGACCGCCGCGGCCGCATCCATGGCGTCAGCCACACTCACCAATAGCTGCATGCTAGGTTACACCAACATATGCCGCTGACCGATCGCGTGGTACTCGTGACCGGCGCGTCGAGCGGGATCGGCCGGGCGCTCGCGCTCGCCTGCGCGCGCGAGGGCGCCGACCTCGTGATCACCTACCGGCGCGAGCGCGCGAAGGCCGAGGCGGTTGCCGACGTGATCCGTTCGGTGGGGCGCCGGGTGTGCGTGCTGCCGCTCGATCTCGCCGACCCGGTGTCGATCGCGCGATTGGCGTCGGCCGCGCGCGAGGCGTTCGGCCGCGTGGACGCGTGGATCAACAATGCCGGCGCCGATATCCTGACCGGTCCCGGAGCCAGTTTGTCGTTGCACGATAAACTGGATCAATTACTCACCGTCGATCTCAAAGGAACGATCTTGGCGTCCTGGGTGGCGGCCGACTTGATGGCTGCGCAGGACTCCGGCGGTGTGATCATCAACATGAGCTGGGATCACGTGCTCACGGGAATGGAAGGCAAGAATCCCGAGATGTTCGCGGCCGCCAAAGGTGGGATCTTGAGCTTCAGCAGATCATTGGCGCGGTCAGTCGCGCCACGTGTGCGCGTGAATATTCTGGCGCCTGGATGGATCGACACCGCGTTTGCTGGTGGACTGGATGTCGAGCGCCGTCAGCAGGTAATTGACACAACACCCATGCGCCGCTGGGGAACGCCGGAGGATGTCGCGGGAGCGGCAGTATATCTCGCGTCGCCTGCCGCGGCATTTCTGACGGGGCAGACAATACTCATCAATGGGGGAGTAGTCATGTGACGAAGAAAGAACCGACATTCACCGACGAAGAGATCGCGAGCCAGTTGGAGCATCTCCCGGGATGGTTTTTCGAGGACGGCTGGATCCGTCGCTACTACAAGACGGACGGCTGGAGATCGACGCTGATGCTCGTCAACACGATCGCGTTCCTGGCCGAGGCGGCGAACCATCATCCCGATTTGAGCGTGACGTGGGCGAGGGTCGGCGTGAAGCTCCAAACGCACTCCGCGGGCGGGATCACGGGGAAAGACATGGATCTCGCCAAGAAGATCGAAGAGGTCGCGCTGTGGCGTCCCGCGGCCGGCGGCGCGCTGGAGGGCACGCCGAGCAAGTGGGTGCAAAGTGGGGAGCGGCGATAGCTACGATCACGTTCGTCACCGGGCGGCTGGCCGAGCCCGCGCTGAACGAGACGCTCCGGGCGATTCCGGGATCGGACCCGGAGTTCGCGTATCACGTCGTCGTGCTCAAGATCACGGTGGCCGCGCTCATGACGACACCGTGGATCGCGAAATTTCTGGACATCCCGCCGGGGACCGATCTCGTGATGATCCCCGGCTTGTGTGAAGGCGATCCGTCGGTGATCGCCGACAAACTCGGCGTGCGGGTGATCAAGGGTCCCAAAGATCTACGCGAAATCCCGGGATGGCTCGGCCACGAGGCCGTTGCGCGAGAATATGGTGCGTGGGATATCGAGATCTGCGCCGAGATCAACAATGCCCCCAGGTTGTCTCGCGAAGAAATCACGCGCCAAGCGCGCTACTATCGCGAGTCAGGCGCCGATGTCATCGACCTGGGACTGACACCGGGCCTGCCGTATCCTGAGCTGGCCGAGACTGTGCGCGATCTCGTCTCGGCCGGCATGCGAGTGAGCGTCGACAGTTTTGATCCCGCCGAGATCCACACGGCAGTCGATGCGGGGGCGTCGCTCGTGCTCAGTGTGAATGGCTCGAATCGCGATGTCATTGCGACTCTGGCGGGAGGACCGGCGAAAGTCGTGGCCATCCCCGATTTCGGCGCCGGTCTAGATACACTCGAACCGACGATCGCGGCGCTAGAGCAAGCGCGCATCCAGTATTTTATTGACCCGGTCATCGAACCAATCGGCTATGGCTTCGCCGCATCGATCCAGCGCTACGCCGAAGCGCACCGACGCTATCCGGATGCGCCGCTCTTTATGGGCATAGGCAACCTGACCGAGCTGACCGCGGCCGACACCACGGGCGTCAATGCTGTCCTGATCGCGATCGCACAAGAGCTCGGCGTCCGGGCAGTGCTGACGACCGAAGTCATTCCATGGGCGCGTGGATGCGTGCGCGAGATCGACATTGCGCGGCGTCTCATGCACTATGCGATCACCAAGCGCTCGCTGCCGAAGCATGTCGACGATCGACTGATAACGGTGAAGGATCCCACGATTCTGAGCTACACGGAAGCCGAACTTCGCACGCTGCAATCGTCTATTAAAGACGCGAACTATCGCATCTTCACCGATCGCGATGTCATCACCGTGCTCAACGCCGAGCGCTTCGTGCGGGGCACAGATATCCAGGAGATCTTCGGACAACTCGGCGTGACCGAGGCGACGCACGCGTTCTATCTCGGCAAAGAACTAGCGAAAGCGAAGCTCGCGATCACCTTGGGCAAGACGTATCGTCAGGAAGGTCAACTCGCCTGGGGCTACCTGACGCCGCCGGACGACCCGATCAGCGAGCATCTCCGAGTGACGGCGAAGCGTGATCGTTGAAGAGCTGATCCCGCCACCGGACGTCATAGAGACGTTCGAGCGCACAGCGGGCCTCCCCTATCGGATGCTGCTCGACAGCGCCAGCGACCCGCAGCGCCTCGGCCGCTACTCGTTCGTGGTCGCCGACCCGTACAAGGTCATTCACAGCGGCCCGGACCCACTGCTCGCCGCGCGCGCGGCGCTCGCGCACTTGCACCACGCCTCGATTCCGGACTTGCCGCCATTTCAAGGCGGCGCGGTGGGCTACATTGGCTACGACTATGGCGCCCGACTCGAACGCCTGCCGTCGGCGCGCTACGACGACTTAGGGATCCCCGATGTCGTGCTCGGTCTCTACGACTGGGTCATCGCATGGGACCATCTCGCCAGGCGCGCCTGGATCATTTGCATTGGCGATCGAGCGGGGCCCCGGAGAGACAACGCTCGCGCGATGCTGGAGGGCCGGGGAGCCCCGCGTGCAACGCCGGAGGTCGATCCCTGGCCACGTCCACCGCGAGCGCCGTCGTGGCCGCTGCCGCCAGAGGTGGCGGGCTCCCTCGACCTGCGATCCTCATTCTCGCGCGAGGCGTATCTGGAGGCGGTCGAACGCGTACGCGAGTACATCTTCGCCGGCGATATCTTCCAGGCCAACCTCTCGCAGCGATTGGAAGCGCCGCTCGATGAGCCGGCGTGGGACCTCTACAAGCGACTGCGCGCGATCAACCCGGCGCCGTTCGCCGCCTACATCGAGACGGGCGAAGCCACGATCATGAGTGCGTCGCCCGAGCGATTCCTACGGGTCTCGACTGATCGGACCGTCGAGACGCGACCGATAAAGGGGACGCGCCCGCGCGGCATTGGCCCCGAGCACGATGCCGCGCTCGGGCAAGCATTGATCGAGAGCGAGAAAGATCGCGCCGAGAACCTCATGATCGTGGATCTCCTGCGGAATGATCTGTCGCGCGTCTGCGTTCCGGGGACCGTGCGCGTGCCTGAGCTCTTCTTGCTCGAGAACTACCCGACCGTGCACCATTCTCGTGTCGACGGTCGTGGGCGTCTTGCCGCCGAAAGCCGATGCCATCGATCTCCTCCAGGCGAGCTTTCCGGGCGGGTCGATCACCGGTGCGCCCAAGGTGCGCGCGATGGAGATCATCGCCGAGTTGGAGCCTTCGCGCCGTGGCGTCTACTGCGGGTCGATCGGCTATCTCAGCGTGACTGGCGCTCTGGATACCAGCATCGTCATCCGGACCTACCTGGCGCTGGAGCGCCGGGTGTATTTTTCTGTCGGCGGGGGCATTGTCGCCGACTCCGATCCTACAGCGGAGTACGAGGAGACGCTGACCAAGGCCCGCGCGCTCATCGCCGCGCTACGCCCGTGATTCTACTCATCGACAACTACGACTCGTTTGTCTATAACCTGGCTCGCTATGTGCGCGAGCTGGGGCGTGAGGCGGTCGTGCGTCGGCACGATGCGATCACGCTCGATGACATCGCGTCGCTTGGCCCCTCGCACATCATCCTCTCACCGGGTCCTTGTACGCCTCGCGAGGCCGGCATCTCGACTGATGTCGTCCTCCGCTTCTCTTCAACAATACCTATCCTCGGCGTCTGCCTCGGCCATCAGTGCATTGGTGAGGCATTTGGCGGTCGGATCGTCCGCGCCGCCCGGCCAATGCATGGCAAGGTCTCATTGGTGATCCACGACGGGACCAGCGTATTCGCGGGACTCCCATTGCCCATTCGCGCGACCCGGTATCACTCGTTAGTGATCGCTCCCGAGACTGTCCCGAAGGAGCTCAAGGTCATTGCCAGAACAGACTCCGGGGAGATAATGGCCGTTGTACACCGGGAACGTCCCACGGTTGGTGTGCAGTTTCATCCAGAGTCGGCGCTCACCGAATATGGGTATCGCATGCTGGCGACGTTCTTGAACCGCAGCGCAGGACCCGACGTCCCCGATCGAGCAGATGGCGCGTTCAGTCGCCGCGAGCCCGCCGCATTCGTCCCTCCTCCGGTGGAGCTCGTGCGGTGAGCGTACTCCCTGCTTGTTGGGTCGATGGAAAGCGCGTCGACCCGACGGGCGCACACATCGATGTCACCGATCGCGGGTTCACGCTCGCCGACGGTATCTTCGAGACCATGCGTGCGTACAACGGCGCCATCTTTCGCTTCGACGAGCACATGGCCCGCCTTTCTCGGGGCGCCGAGCGGCTGGGCCTTCCGCGCCCGGCCAATTTGTTCCCCACGCTCCAGCAGGCGCTCCACGAGTTGCGCGCCGCGCGAGTCGACGCCGTCGTGCGACTCACGGTGAGTCGCGGGTCCGGGCGCCACGGGCTCATGCCGACGCGCGGCGAGACACCGACGGTCGTCCTGTTCGCCCAAGAGCTGGCGCCGTTCAAGATGGCGATCAGCGTGCGTACCGCGAGTGGGCGGCGCAATGAGCACGCGATGAGCGTCGGCATCAAAGCGCTGTCATACACGGACAGCGTGCTGGCCCTACTCGAGGTCGCGGCGAAAGGCGCCGAAGACGCGATTTTTCTCGACACGGGTGGTCATGTGTCGGAGGCGACCGCCAGCAACGTGTTTCTCGTGAAAGGTGGGACCGTTCGCACCCCGCCAGAATCCTGCGGTGCCTTCCCCGGTATCACGCGGTCAGTCGTGATCGAGCTCCTCGAAGATATGCGGATTCCGCTGAGCGATGACCCCGTGACGCCCGCTGAGTTGGCGCAAGCGGACGAGGTGTTCTTGACCAGCTCCGTGCGCGAGATCGCGCCGGTTGATACCGTCGACGGACGATCGCTCAAAGTCCCTGGGCCTATTACGACGGCGCTCATGGGTGGGTACGCGGCACTGGTGCAGGTCGAGCGCGAGTCGTGATCATCGAGACGATCGTCACAACGCTCGATGCCAAAGGCGCAGTGAACGTCGCGCCCATGGGCGTCGAGTGGAGTGACGAGGTGTTGGTGGTCAAGCCATTTCTCGACACGACGACGTTTCGCAACCTGCGCGATACCCACGTCGCGGTCGTCAATCTCACCGACGACGTGCGCATTTTTGTTCAGGCGGCACTGTTCAGCGCCAGCGCGCCAACGATACCGGCGACAGTGGTGAAAGGTGTCGTTCTCTCGGCCGCGACCTCCTGGCGCGAAGTCGAGGTCACATTGATCGACGCCACGCCGCCGCGTTCCCGCATCGAGACGCGCGTGGTGTTTCGCTCGGCGCAAGGAGAATTTCTCGGTTTCAATCGCGCGCGCCACGCGGTGCTCGAAGCAACGATATTGGCGACCCGGCTGCATCTGATCCCGCACGACGAGGTTCGCCGACAGGTCGACGCACTCGCCGTGCTCGTCGACAAGACAGCCGGCCCACGCGAGCGAGAAGGGTGGGCGCTCGTCACGGAATACCTGACAGACCGGATCAAGTGACAGTTTTTGTCGAGGCCCCGGCGCGATTGCATTTCGGCATGCTCGACCTCGCGGGCACGCTGGGCCGGAGGTTTGGCGGCATTGGCGCGGCCGTTCCGACGCCGTCGCTCCTGCTCTCGGCCGAGATGCGAACGCAGATAACGGCCGAAGGCCCGGAGGCCGAGCGCGCGATTCGATTCGCGACGAGGTTCGTGGATCACTACGGGATAGAGGGCCGGGGAGCGCATTTCGTAATCGAGCGAGCCATCCCACGCCACAATGGCCTGGGTTCCGGAACGCAGCTCGCACTCGCCGTCGCGCGATCGATGGCCGAGTTATATGAGCTGGACGCCGATATCGCGACGCTGGCGACGGCGGTTGGCAGAGCGCGGCGGTCGGCCATAGGCACATGGACGTTTGCGCACGGTGGGTTTGTGCTCGAAGGTGGCCGGCGGTCGGGGGCGGGCGATGCCCCGGACCAGCCCGCACCGCTCTTGGCACGCCTGGCGATCCCCCCGCACTGGAGATGCGTCATAGCGGTACCGCGGGCTGCGTTGGGCGTCAGTGGCGATGCCGAGGTCGCGGCGTTTGCGTCGCTGCCCGAGCCGCCGCTCAGGGATGTCGAGCACGTGGCGCACCTCGTGCTCATGTCGCTTTTGCCGGCGCTCGTCGAGGGCGACCTGGCGACATTTGGCGCGGCGCTGACGGAGGTGCAGTATGTGACGGGTCGCTGGTTCGCGCCCGCGCAGGGTGGCGCGTTCGCGCCGGGGGTCGGCGCCTCGCTGATCGCGCAGATGCGGGAGTGGGGTGCGGCCGGCGTCGGCCAAAGCTCGTGGGGACCGGCCGTATATGGTATCGTAGGCGATGCGGCCGCCGGCGCGGCGCTCGCGGCCCGGGTCCGGGCGGCGTTGCCCGAGGCCAATGGGGCAGTCTACGAAGGACCTTTCAGCCACACGGGGGCGCGGATATGGGTAGAGTAGTCGAGCGCATCCAGGCGTTCAACGCAGACCGCGAACCCGAGCGGCTCGCGCTCAAGTACCAGCGCATGCGCTTGAACGCGTTCGCGTTCTTTCGCGGCACGGCCCACCTGTTCTACGAGGACTGGACCAAGGGCGGCCCGCTCGATGCTGCGCCGCTGGCCTGGCTCTCGGGTGACCTCCACCTCGAGAATTTCGGCAGCTACAAGGGCGACAACCGGCTCGGGTACTTCGATCTCAACGATTTCGACGAAGCGTACCTGGCGCCGGCGACGTGGGACCTGGGCCGGTTCACGACGAGTCTCTATCTCGCTGCCGACGCGCTGAAAATCGGCGATAGCGATACCCGCATTTTGGGCGCGACATTTCTCGACACGTACGGCACCGCGCTGCACGACGGCAAGGCTCGCTGGGTGGAGCGCTCGACAGCCGAAGGGATCGTGCGCGAGCTGCTGCGCCGCGTGAAGCGGCGGACGCGCAGGCAGTTACTCGACAGCATGACGACGGGCCGTCACAAGGGCCGCAAGTTCACGCTCGATGCCCAACATCGTCTCATCGTCTCGCGCGCCGACCGCGCCGCCGTTGTCGCGACGATGAAGACATTCGCGGCGAGCGAGCACTGCCCCGAAGAATTTTCCGGCGGATTTCTCCGCGTCCTCGACGTCGTGCGCCGGGTTGCCGGGACCGGCAGCCTCGGCGTTCGCCGTTTCGCGATTCTGGTCGAAGGTCGCGGCGGTCCGGACGGCAACTTCGTGCTCGACCTCAAGGAAGCGCGTCGCGCCGCGCTCGCTCCGTATGTGACGACTCCGCAGCCCGGTTGGCCGAGTGAGGCGGCGCGGGTCGCCGGCATCCAGCGGCGCGCCGAAGCGATCGCGCCGGCGCTGCTGCACGCGGTGAACATGGGGAAGTCGTCGTACGTGCTCAAAGAATTGCAGCCGTTGATCGACCGGCTCACGATCGACGAGACGACCTCGGGCACTGACCTCGGCCTCATCATGGTCGCCATGGGCCACGTCGTCGCGTGGAGCCACTTGCGCGGGAGCGGCCGCCAGGGCTCGGCGATTGCCGACGATCTCGTCACGTTTGGCGCCGAGCGATGGTGGGTACGCGAGACGCTGGCGTATGCGCGGCGGTATCGCGAGGTCATGAAAGCCGATTACGAGATCTTCGCCAAGGCGTACGATGACGGAGCGTTTACCGCGACGTGATCACGACCTGGGCGGGGTGCTGCACGAGGCCATTGGCATCTCGTACGGCCACGTCGATCGAGTCAGCATCCCACGCCGCGAGCACGACGTGATCCGTCCCTTTCGCGAACGTGGATAGGTCGGTACTCGACAGCACCGGCTCTTTGAGCGGGTGGTTGGCCGAGTCGGCCCGATATGGATGCGTGTGCCACGTGCCGACGAGATGCGCGACGTGCTTGCAGTCGCCGGTGACGGCGAACTGCCATTGGTGCATGTGCTGCGCGGGTGTCCAGTCGGTGACGTAGACGGTATCGCCGACCCTGTGGCCGATGAGACAACCCAAGTATTCGTGCTGTGTCGGCTTACCGGTGCCGAGCATTTGCGTCAGCGTGTTCTGGTCGGTGAGCTCGTTCCAGTGCAGGTTGTTGCGTAGCCAGATGGCGTTGATCGAATCGCGCACCGGTTGCGCGATGACGACGATCGCTGGCGGGTCGGGTGGATGTGCGAGTGGCATGTCGTATCTTTCAGGTATGAACGCTAAGCCCCGGCCAACTACTCTCATCGACGCGCCACGCTTGTCCGATCGCCTGTGCGCGAACGTCACGCTCGCGGCCGAGACGTTTCAATTTACCGGCAGCTTCAAGTTCAGGGCGGCGAATAACGTCGTCACGAACGTGCCGAACCCGTCGATCATCACGGCGTCGTCGGGGAACTTCGGCCAGGCCATGGCGTATGCGTGCAAGCTCGCGGGCAAGCGATGCACCGTCGTCATGCCCACGAACTCGGTCAAGGTTAAGGTTGAGGCTGTACGCGCATTCGGCGCGACGGTGGATCTCGTCGATACCACGAAGGTACCCCGCGCTCAGCGGGTACGAGAGTTAGCCGAGGCGGATCCGGACGCGTATGTGGCCAGTGCGTACGATGACCCACTCGTGATTGCGGGCAACTCGTCGCTCGGTCGCGAGCTCGCTGCGCTCGCCACGCGGTTCGATGTCATCGTCGCGCCTGTCGGCGGCGGCGGACTGCTGTCCGGCGTCATTCAGGGATTGCGATCCTCGGGGGATACGACGCCTGTCATTGGGGCCGAGCCGCTCTTGGCGAACGATGCCGCGCAGTCCCTGCGCGAGGGACGGATCGTCGCCAGCGATCACGAGATCCAGACGATCGCCGATGGCGCGAGAACGATGAGTCTCGGAAAGCACAACTGGGCGATTATCAAAGATGGCGTCGAGACCATCGTCGAAGTGTCGGAGGAGCAGATTCGCGAGGCGGTGCGATTGCTCTTTTCACTCGCGAACTTGAAGGTCGAGCCCACGGGTGCGCTCACGACCGGCGCGTTGCTTGCATCACCCGATCGCTTCCGTGACCTTCGGGTCTGCTGTGTCGTCAGTGGGGGCAACGTTGATCCCGCACTGTATCGGGACCTGCTGTCGGTATAAAGTTTGCGCTAGTATTAGGGGCTTCACTTTTCCTGAGAGGGAACGTCTATGCCCACGAATCATGCGCACGACCCGAAGAAACCTCGTCCCTCGGCGCCGCGACCCGCGCAGCCCGACGAGGAGCCCAAAGTGATCACCCGTGGGCGGGTGTCACACGTGGAGCACGAGCTCGATCAGCCGGAGCCGATGCCAGTCCGCAAATCGGGCGAACGCGACAAAATCTCTCGGTAGACCGCGGACTGACCGAAGCTCTCCTCGACTTCGATCTCGATTGACGCGAGCCGGTCGGCGCTCGCCCCCAGCTCGACCTTCAGCCGACCGGCGAGATACTGCGCCAGCATCTCCGCGGTAGTGTTGGGAATGGGGAGGAGCACACAATCCTCTCGCGGGAAGACGTAGCGCGGTCGGTCCTGGTACGCGACCGTTATCGACTCTGCCTGCTCCCCGATCCGGAGTTTTGGATTTTCCAGCGGGAGGAGCACCCGGTGGTCGATCTCATCGCACAGGCGCTTCATCACGCGCTTGAGGTCGACGAAGTTGAAGACGTACCAGCTTTCCGGATCGAGCGTGCCTTCGAGCGCCACGCTCACGCGATAGTTGTGGCCGTGGAGTGATTCGCAGCGGTGGCCGGCGAAGGTGATAAAATGCGCGGCGGCGAAGACCAAATAGTCTTTGGTGACCTGTACTCGGAACGTTGTCATCGTGAGTCCCAGGCGCCGGTGAGCAGCGCCACGTAAAGGGCCGCAGCCGTGAGGTCCGCGGTCGTACCCGGGTTCAGGCCAGCTGACCGTAGCTCTTCGTCGAAATACGCTCGGCCCTCCGGGCCAGTGCGCAAAGCGTCCTTCGCGCCGCGGCTGACCTCGGCGGCGACATCCGGGCCGAATTTGCGACGAATATGAGTATCCGGGATTGCGGCGAGGAGTGCCAGGAAGGTTCTGACCGTCGCCTCTGCCCAGCCCAGTGACCTCGCCTCGATCAGCGCCGGAAGGCCCAAGTCGAACGTGATGCGAAAGTCAGTCGCATATTCGGCCGCGATCGAATCCCGCGCGGCCGCTATCCGCATGGCCTCCGTGAGCGCGACACCAGGCTCGCCGGCAACGTCCTGCTCGGCCGCCGTGCCCAGACCACCGGGTCGCGCCAATCGGATCGCGGCATATACCTCGCGAGCATCTTGCACGGTCGTGCTCGCCAGGACGTTGCGCACGGCGTCTCTCAGTGCCACCGAGGACGGGCCTGAGGGCTGGGCCGACGACTGGGCCGACGACTGGGCCGACGACTGGCCCGACGACTGGCCCGACGACTGGCCCGACGACTGGGCCGACAACTGGGCCGAGGACTGAGCCGAGGACTGAGCCGAGGGCTGGGCCGACGACTGGCCCGACGACTGGGCCGACGACTGGCCCGACGACTGGTCCGACGACTGGGCCGACTGGGCCGAGGGCTGGGCCGAGGACCGTGCAGCGCGAGCCAATGGGGCGAGCAAGAGAACCATACCGAGATTCGTATTCGACCGCGTCCACTGGCCTGTCGCGCGAATCGCCGCATTGATCGTGGCGCCGAGCGGCAAATCCGAGGCGAGCGCAGGCCCGATGGCGGCAGCGCTCGCCAGGAAATCCTCATAACTCGCGTCGGAAAAATTCCGGCCGGGCGAAACATTACCAGGCTTCGGCGCGCTCGCTTCGAGCAAGCAGGCGAGCTGGGCGGCGCTAGCGATAAAATCGTTCGTCACACGCCAAGCGCATGGTCGACGATGCCTTGGGCGACGTTGAGACCGGTGGCATCGTGCAGCCCGCGCCACCCGGGAATCCCGTTGACCTCGAGCGCGTAGGTCTTTCCATCGTTCCCGGGCAGCAGGTCCACCCCGGCGTACTCGGCGCCCACCGCGCGCGCGGCTGTCAGCGCCATGTCGGTCTGCGCTGTCGTCAGGGTCAATGCCCGCGCCGCCCCACCGCGCGACACGTTCGTTCGCCACGTGGGAGACGAGCGCTCGATGGCCCCGAACACGCGATCGCCGATGACGAACGCGCGGATGTCCCGCCCGTCATGGTCGATGTAGCGCTGCAAATAAAAAATACCGCGGATCTGCTCGATCGCCCGCAACACGCGCCAGGCCGTGTCTTCGTCGGTGACGCGGACGAGGCCCAGTCCCATCGAACCGAACAGTGGCTTGACGATGCAATCGCGCAGATGGCGAAATGCCGCCATCGCGTCGTCGATCCGCTCGCAGACGATCGTCTCGGGCGTGGTCAGTCCGGCCTGTTGCAGCAGAGCCGACGTATAGAACTTGTCAACGGTCCGCTCGATCGCGCGGGGCGAGTTGATGACACGCGCGCCGATGTCCTCCAGCCAATGCAAGGCGTCGACTCGATAGATGATCTGCTCCAACGAGCCATTGGGGATGATCCGCGCGAGGACGATGTCGCCGCGATGCACGGATGGCGAGACAGCGCTGGGCCCGAGGCGGCTGACGATGCCTTCCCATGGCGCGATGCGCGGAGCAGCGCCCCGGGCACGAATGGCGTGGCAGAGCTGGTCGGTGTGCCAGCCCTGCCGCGAGGCGAGAATGGTGACCGTGGTAACTAGGGAGTCTCCTCGCCCGTCAGCGCCTGGAATCCCCCGCTCGCGAATATCGGGATGTCATCGGCGACCGCCTTGAACCCAGGTGTCGACATCCCTTTCTTGAGCGCGTCCGTCGACGCGAACGTCAGCTCGGCCTTGCGATAAAAGGCGCTGTTCGGCGCGAACTTGACGAGCACGCCATTGGTAAACCCGATCTCTTTGGCATGCTTGGCGAGCAATGGCAGGTGCGTTGCCGCGTAGTACTTCTCGAACGCCGCGGGATCCTTGGGCGCATTGTATAGCACAACGAGATGGGCCGCACTCATAGCGATGTGATCTCCAGGAGAGAAGTACGCAGAACGTCGGGATTGAGCAGCCCGCCGTGGAAAGTCCGCCCCGTCTTCGCGCTCGTCAACCAGACCTCGGCGGGACTGAACAAGAGTGGATCGATCTTGTAGAAATCGCCCTTATAGGCGTTGAACGTGTCGACGAATGGCTTGCCATAGTCGGGCGACGCCGAGGCCGGCAGCTTCGCGGCCAACGGCTCCAGCTCTGCGTCAGTCGCGTCGATCAGGAATCGCGCCTGGCCGCCATACAAAATGCAGTCGTTGGTGCGCCCGATCGCTTTGATATCCGACGTTGCCAGCGGTGGAACGGGGGCGGAGCCCGACGCCGAGATCACGCGCGTGACGTTGAAGCCGAGCGCGTCGAGCTTGTGGAGGCCGGTCTCCATGACGCGAGCGACGACCTGCACGGCGCCCGCGATGCTCGCCGTCGGCGCGACTACGAACGTCAGCTGTGCCGGCTTGACATGTGCGCGCTCGGCGACCCACGCGGCGACTGCGTCGGTCGGGTGTGCTCTCGTCTCGAGAACGAGCACGCCGTCGGACGCCGTCTCTTCGTACTTCAACTTGGCGAACAAGTCCTTTTCGACCCGGGCATGAGCGCGAAGCGGGCCCGATCCCATCGCGAAGAACTTGTCGACCTGAATCGCCCAGCCGGCGTACTGCGATGCCATGCACGCTATCGCGGGATGGTCGGTCCAGACCTCGACGCCCATGTAGTCGTCGGGTCCCACCCGGACGGTCTCATAACTGATATGCCCCAGCCCACCCATGCAGATCTCGGCCATCGCGAGACCGGCGGCGAGCCCGCCGCGTACGTCGATGCCGAGGTCGATGATGCGCGCTCCACCGGGGAGCGTGGTCGACGCGATCCGCAACTCGTCGGACCGCGTCTCGACGTTATCGGCGATCGCCAATGCGTTGGCGTTCAGTCTCAGGTCGTCCACTCGAGAATCTCTCCTTTGCCAACGTCGGCTACATTGCCCGTCCAGCGCTTGTAGCGCCCGGTGGCGAACCGGCCGTCGATCGTGAATCCGCGCATGCGTTGGAGATAGCGCAGGAGTACCGGCACGTATGGCGGGCGGTAGGTGCACGCGTACCGATACGTCGCCGGGACCTCCAGGCCGCCGAGCGCGATCACGGACCCGCGCTTGGACCAGAGGCCGGCGCCGGTGCCGAGTCGGCCCGCGACCAGCATCGTCCCGGCGATCATCGCATGCGCGGCGTTCGCACCGGCATTTCCGCCGACGATCACGAGTCCCCGACGCACTCGCGTCGCGGCCCCGCTCCCGACGTTGCCGCGCACGATGATCTCCCCACCAGTCATCCCACGCGAGGCGCCGGGCAACGGCGCGCCGAGCCGATCGCCCGCCGATCCACGGATCCGCAACAAACCCCCGGACATGGCCACGCCGGCGCCATCGCCGACGCTGCCGGTCACGTCGATCGTGCCGCCGCTCATCGCATGCCCGACACCTCGACCTGCCTCGCCTTCGATCGTCAGGGTGCCGGCACTCATGCCGGTCCCGAGTCCATCGACCCGCCGCAAATCCCCACCGACCCTGACGTTCCGGGCTCGGCTCGCCTTTGACATCGAATAGCTCGGCGAGCGGCACGCGGCGGCGACCAACCCAACACGTCCGGTCCGTGGCGATCGACGAGGCATCAATGCGCTCGGTGATCCCGGGGCGAAGCGTCAGCACGAGTGTCATGCGACGATCTTCCGCAGGTAGAAATGATGGGGCCCGAGCTTCCCGCCATAATTCCCGGCGGTGATTTTCTTGACGCCGGGGATGCACGCCGCCGGAATCCCCGCGCGCATCGCGCGGCTGATGCTGTCGAAGTCCAGTCCGTCGAGGACGATCTCCATGACGCCGTTCACTCCTTCGGGCAGATCGGTCGTGGTGATCTCCCGCAGGGTCGGCGCGAACGCATCGTTCGTCGACGCGAGCAAGCTCTTGTAGCGCCTCGACCCGACTTTGCTGCCGCTGCGTACGATGCCGCCCGGGAACGGCAGGATGACGCCCGGCAGTCCCGTCATCGCGGCCACCGCTGCCTCAGCCGCCTGCAGCGCCTTCTCGGCCGTCTCGGCCAGCATGAGAAAATTGCCGCCGCCGACCGCGGAGACCTTGCCGAACGTCTCTTGTATCAGCGCTTCGCCTTCCATGACTGGCACGCGCCAGTAGCGGATCCCTCCGATCCGCTTGCTCGCTTGGAATCCGTCGCCGAAGATGCGGAGCGCCTTACCAACGGGCATCCGATCAGTTGAGCTCGGGATCCCATCGAAGACCGCCGTCGTCGGGCACGTGAGCACGGTCTGGCCCAGGCGTTCGATCAGCCGTTGCTGGAGGCCCGCCGAGTCGGGCGTGAACACCAGAACGCTGATGCCGGATCGGCCATCCGGTGTGTCGTCCGGCGACACCTCGTGTTCGATGCCCGCTTCGACCTTGCACCCGATGACCGACGTCGCGAAGCCCGTCATCACGGTCGCCGCCACGCGCGCCCATCGCGGCGTCGCGGCCGTGATGATCACGCGCGCGCCGCGCATCGTGAACGCCTCGGCGAACGTGTCCTCGATCTCGACGCCGTTGATCGTGAGCGTGTCCGCGGTCATAGCTGCACCGCGTAGTTCTCGAAGGCGATGGTCACGTTCTCCTGGAAGTACTTCTTGATATCGCTCTCAACCGCGCGATCATATCCAGGGGTCTGAAGCAATCTTCGCCCGGCAGGAGCGCGACGTAGTTGGCCTTCCTCGACGACCAGAATACCGGCCTTCACGACGTATCGTGGTGTCGCAAACATCTCGGCCGCGTTGGCCGACCGGGCATACACCGTGATGTCGGCATCAGCGCCCGGGCCGAGGTGCCCCTTGTTGCGCAATCCGAGCAATCGCGCCGGCCCTGCCCGCGTGATAATCGCGATTTCGCTCAGCGTATACTCGCGCGCGAGGCCATCGGCGAGCGCGCTGCCTGCGAGATGCTTCTGGTTGATGCGCTTGAGCCGATCATCGCGATACGTCCGATCCATGAGCAACCGGATGAGCTCCGGATAGCTCATGAACGACCCGCCGTTGGGATGGTCGGTAGAAAGAACCAAGCGCCACGGATCGGGCGACAACAGAAAGAGCTCTAGACCGACGACCCATTGCAGCGCGGCCACGGCTGCGGTGTCCCGGTATGTATAGGGGACGATCCCGCAGCCCGTCTCGAGCTCGATGTCGACATTCATCCACTTCCGCCCCGTCGACATATGCAGCAGGTACTCGACCGCGCCGTCCGCGGTCAGTGTGCACGCGGGTCCGAACATGACCTGCCCGACGTCCCCACTGACCTCGGGATGCGCCGCGAAGTACTCGGCGATCCGCTTCGCCGCCGACGCCCAGGGTTTCGCATAGCTCTGAAACTGCAGATGCGTGAAATGCGCCCGCCGGCCGCCAACGGCTCGCATGCTCTCGAGCGTGATCTCGACGTTGCCGGGCAACCCGAGATTGTTGCAGTGAATGTGCACGGGGTGCGGAAGCCCGAGCGCGTTCCCGGCGTCGGTCAACGTCTCCAGGATGGCGCGGGGAGTCACGTTCGCCGCGCCGACGGGGTCGTCGAGCGACTTGACCTCGCGCACATTTCGCTTCCACAACTCGACGCCGCCGGGATTGACGATCTTGATCGAATACGCCTTCGTCGCGCCGAGGAGCCAGCCGACATAGTCACGCGCCCGGTCGCGTTCGCCCGCGGCAATCTGGCGCAGCAGGTATTCGTCGTTGCCGAGCAACGCGAAGAATCCGCCGTCGACGATCGGCGTGTCGTCGAACTGCGCATGCGTCGACCGGGCGGAGATCGGCGCGACCGCGGCGTCGAACACGGTGGTGTAACCGAGTCCCGCGTAGCGATATCCTGTGGTGAACGTGCTCGGCACGGTGCCGCCGGAGCCCGAGCGCGGAATGATGTCACCGCGCTCCAACGCTGGCGCTGATACGGGATCGGCCGCGTGCTCCTCGGGCAGCAGCATGCGCGCGAGGTTGACGCTCGCCGCCGCGACGTGCGCGTGGATGTCGATGCCACCGGGCATGACCACCATGCTGCGTGCGTCGATCTTTGGCGCATCCGCGGGCACATCCGCCACGATCTGTCCGTCGCGCACGCAGATATCGCGCACGTCGCCGTCGACGCCGTTCGCGGGGTCGTAGACGGTGCCCCCGGCGATCCGCAGGCTCGTCACGGTTGCCTCACCAGCGCGGTCAACTCACGCACCGTGGCCGCCGTTTCGGGAACCACGCCGACCAGCGCTGGTCGCAATGGCAGCGGGATCTCATCGGCGCGCAGCGCCGTGCCGCCGTCATGGATGCCCGCGATACCAGTATCGATGGTGACCGCCGCGGCGAGGAGATTCTCACTTGCGCGGGGGCCAACAATGACAGTCGGTATGTTGGTGAGTCGTAGCGACGGGGGCACACTGGCACTGGATCCCACGATCAGCGCCGCGTCGAACTCAGGAGGGTCATAGGGGCAGTAGCGCGGCGCCCCCCTCGCGAAATCGATTGCCTTGGGATACCCGGTTTGCCACGTGAGCACCGAGTCGGCGCCCACGCGATTGCCGCCGCCGCGCAGGATCATTAACGCCGCGCGCGTCGGCCCATTGAGCGCTTCGGTCAGCGCCAGCAGTGGCTCGATGTACTCAGGCCGTTGCTCGCCATCGACGACGATGGCCACGTACTTCCCCTTGACCAGCCGCTCGGCCAGCGGGGTCATACCGTGCCCGAGAATCGCGGCCCGTGTCAGTGTGGCGGCCTCGACGCTCAAGTCGACGGAGATGAACTGCACGCCCGCGCGATCGGGGAGATAGCGCGAGCGCAATCGCGGGTACGCATGATCGGGATCGATGCCCCAGAACACGACGATGTCGGCCCGGTACCGGAGCTCGCCGAATGTCGCGCTGCAACGGCCGCGCTCCTGGATGGCGAGGATGAGCTCTCGTGGCGTCACGGTATCCAGCATTGCGCCGAGTACGTCGGCTAGCGCGCATGCCTCGCGCTGCGCGGAGGTCGAGAGCTCGGCCGCCAGGTACACCAGCGGTCGCTTGGCCGTCGTCAGCACTCGCGCCGCCTCGGCCAGCGCGGTGGGGACGGTGACTCCGGCATCGCCGACGCGCGCCAGCGTCGGCACCGTGCCATCGCCGAACCAGCGAATGCCGAGGTCACAGGCGTTCACGGCCTCGAAGATGCGGCCGTCGCGGACCGTGACGGCGATGTCATCGCAGGCCAACCCGCAGCCGAGGCACGTGGTCGTCACGCGGCCCGCACCCTGAGCGCAGCCTCGCACGCAGTCACGGTTCTCGCCTCGGCGAACACCGTGCAGATCGGGCGGCCGGCCGCTATACGCGATCCGGGCATTGGGATATCGCGCACCGAGCTGTCCGCGAGCCACGACGTTGTGTCACCGACGACCGTATCATTGCGCGCATACACGATCGCTTTGCCGACCGTGGTCCGTCGCGGTTCCGGCGCGAAGCTCGGCAGCTTTCCGGCGCACGCCTCGGCGTGCACGCGCGCGATCGAAATTCCGTACAATCGCTCGGCCAGCTCCATCGCCGCGGTGAAGCGCGGGTTGACCTCGATCGGGACCGGCCGGCCGCGGCTCAGCACGAAATCGACACCGTTGACGCCGACGAGTCCGAACTCGCGCGTGACCGTCTCGGCGATCGTGACAGCCTCGTCGATCGGCGGCACGAGGATATTGCCGACGTACCGGAAATCGCTTGCGACGAGTTGGCGCGTGAATGCCAGCGGGCACACGGAGCGTCCATCGGCCGCAAAGACTATGGACCCCGGTACGCCCGGCACTCGCTCCTGCAGCACGCTGGTCCGAGGGATGCGCATTCCCCGTCGCCATTCCGTGATGGCATGACCTCCGCCGGATCGGCGAGGCTTCATCAACCAACGCCCGCTGCTTGGCGCCGATGCACGCACCGCCGGTGCAGTTGATAGCGCGCGCGCGAGCACGAACGGATTGCGCACGCGCTCCACCACCTCTGGCGAATTGCCCCAGAGTGTGCGCCCCTGGGCCAACTCGGCGATGGCCCCGGGGTGATTCTCGAAGTTCGACGTATATGCGCACGCAGCCGCGGGGATACCGCGAGCGCGCAGCGCCGCGGCTTCGGCCGAATACGGCCCGCTGAGCGCATTAAAAGCCGAGACGGCGCGAAGGTCGAGGTCCCCGAATGCGTCGATGGCGGCAACGGAGAACCCGGCCGCCCTCGCAGACTCGGCGAATGCGCGCACGCTGACACCGGCAAGAAGAAGCGTCGTCATGCGACGAGCGCCGCTCCGCGGCGCGTCGATGCGGCAAAAAACGCCGCTCGACTGGTCGGTTGGAATGGGCTCGTCATGCGACGAGCCCTAGGCGTCGCCGCGCGGCGTCGCGCGGAATAACGGTGAGATAGTCGAGGGCGGAGCCGCGCGCGTCGCGCAGGCCGAGCGTGTCGACCATGGCGCGAGCGCTGCCGCCAGCGAGGCCGTTGGCGATGAGCGCCGCGCCTTGCGCCGCATGCTTCGCGACGGACGCAAAGCCGTCGAGCACGCGCACGGGCCGGCTGAGCCGTGCGGCGAACGCATCCACGTACTCGTGCGCGAACCGGCCTGACAGCACGATCTCAGCCGGACCCGGCACCGACACCATCAGTGCGGCTATCGCTTTGAGTCCGCTCTCGACGTACGCCACGTCATCGTCGGTCCCGCCGTGAAACAACATGGCTTTGGTGACGTGCTCCGCGAGATACGCGACCTCGCCGTCCCATGCCCCGGCCGCGCGACGGCCGATGGGACCCGACGACCCGCCAACACCGTCGACGATGCGTCCACGATCGACGGCGATCGCCGCGGTAAAGGCCCCGCCGAGCTCCAACAGGATCAATGACACGTCGCCAGGTGCGCAGCGTCGGCGGCGTCGTTGTTCGTCAACGGCGAGGGCGACCGCACAGACTTTGTCGGCGGTTCCCATATCGACGCGGTTGTGCTTTCGATAGGCTGGGACCGAGGGCAGATGCACGACGCCCGGTGTGAAAACGACCGGGAGTCGCGATGAGGCGAGCGCGCGGATGAGAGACGAGAGGCCGCCGAGGCCGCCAGTGTCACCCGACTCGGTGAGCACGGCCAGGCGCACATCGTCCTCGGTAAGCTCGAGGCCCGGTACGAGCGGGAGACCGTAGCCTGATGGTCCGACGATGAGATCGACGGGCGCGACCTCGTAGAGCATGGTAAGAAACGCGGCTGGGTCGGCGAGCGCGGTGGCGGTCTCGACCGCGCGGTCGAGGAAGACGGTGTCGCCGGCCAGGCCGCACACGTCGATGCTGACCGTCCCCGGGTCGATCCCAATGACCCGGGGCGCGTCGCTATCCAATCGACTGTGCGAGGTCATAGATCGCCTCGGCGTCGAGAACGGCATCACTCGTCTCGAACAACCGCGCGATACAGCGCTTGTGGATCTTGGTCTTGAGGCCGCCGACGCCGATCGCGCCGAACACGGTCACGCCGTCGCGAACCTTGCCATCGTCGTTCGTCTCGACGCCTTCGATGCCTAAGGGCGGCACGGCGTTCAAGTCGACGGCGACCTGGAGTCCGCGGTTGGCCCACGCCGCGCGCGGCACCATCTGGACGCCGGCCGGCCCGCAGTTGAGCAGGATCTGCGCGCCCTCCAGTATGGCCGCGGCCTGACTCGGCTCTGACATCTGCGTGCACGAGACTTTGCCACCGAAGCGCGCGATGATGTTGCGCGTCGCTCGCTCGCCATCGGGTCCGCGCCGCGATGTGATGAGCACGTCGGCGCCGGCTTTGGCGAGGAGGCCGGCCGAGCGGGTGCCGACGGGGCCGGTGCCGGCGGTGACGACGGCGCGCTTGCCGCGAACGTCGCCGACGGATTTCACGATCTTGCAGACGGCCGCCACCGCGGTCGTGTTCGAACCGTTCGAGTCGAGCATCAGCGACACACGGAACGGGCCGAACAGGGTTTCTTGCGCGGCGACGAGAATGGCCTCGCCGACGTTGATATCGGCGCCGCCGACGAATACGGCCGAGTTCACGAGGTCTTTGGGGCCTCGTGTGAAGATCAGGCCATAGATCAGATCACGCGCATCGGGTGGCGTGATGCTGCCATAGCTCATGATCTCGTCCGCGCCGCCGTCGTAGGCTACGACACGGTCGAAGACGCTCGGCAGGCGGTTGCTGTCGAGCTGCAAAAGCAGTTTTCGCATCGAAATAGCTCACTCGATCGGGTACCGGCAGGATGGAGTTCGGCTCAGCCGAAACTCCTTCCAACCGACCAGTCGAGCAGCGCGATAGCGCTGCATCGACGCGCCGCGGAGCGGCGCTACCTGCTGGGAGCCGCGAGGACGCGGGCTCCCAGCTGCCGGGCGAGCTTACTTCGCTGCCGAGTCTGCTCCGCCTGCGAACGGGTGCTTCGCGGTCCGCGCACCGCTGATGACGGCGTCGACCGACGGTTGATGCTTGAGCGCGCGTTCGATCGACTCCTTCGTCGCGCGGTAGTTGTAATCGAAGATCTTCTTGTCATCGGCGGCATCCCAGTGGATGAACACACCGACAGTTATGCAGTAGTCGTCCACCTTGTTCCGTGGGATGACGCCGCTCGAGACGGAGTCGACGACGGCGCGGGCCACGGCGGCCTGCGCGGGGCCGAACATTTGCACCGCCTGCTTCGCACCCTTGATCGTGACCTTGTTGTAGAGGATCGTGTCCGGCTTCGCGGGCAAGTTCGGCGTGACGACGGCGAGCAGTGTCGTGAAGCCATCCTTGTTGTTCGTCAGTGCTTCGGCGAACGCGTGTCCCACGGGCCCTTCCTTGGAACCGATCATCAGGTCGATATGGGCTACTTCGTTGCCGTCGCCTACCAGCGACTCACCGAGAAAGAAATCCGCAGCCATGTGACCTCCGAACCAGGTTTTGTGGGAGCGGCGCGCCGGCGATCCGTCACGCAGTCCGTATCCCGCGGCTAGGGGGATAGCGGTAGCTCGAAGAGGACCAAGAGAATGTCCAAAGGGCGCTTATAGGTCAAGGGGGTCGGCCCTGTATCGCCGCCGTTACATCATCTGGCCGACGGGGAGCCTGTCGATTTCATTTGGTTATGCGAATTCCTATCGAAACCTTCACCCTCGGCAACGGCCTCCGCGTCACCCTCTCCGAGGACCACACCGCGCCGATCGTCGCCGTGAACCTGTGGTACCACGTCGGATCCGCAAACGAACGCTCAGGCCGCACGGGTTTCGCCCACCTGTTCGAGCACATGCTCTTCCAGGGCTCCGAGAACGTCGGCTCGAACGAGCATTTCGAGCTCATCCAAAGGGCAGGCGGCACGCTCAACGGCTCGACATGGCTCGACCGTACGAACTACTACGAGACGGTCCCCTCCCACCAATTCGCCCTGGCACTCTGGCTGGAATCGGATCGGATGGGACGCCTCCTCCCGGCGATGACGCAACAAAAGCTCGACACCCAGCGCGATGTCGTAAAGAATGAGCGCCGCTGGTCCGTCGATAACCAGCCGTATGGCACGTGGTGGGAGCGCATCCCGGCGTTGGCCTTTCCGTCGACGCATCCGTTCCACCACTCATTGATCGGCTCAATGGAAGACCTGACGGCGGCGAGCCTCGACGACGTTCGCCAGTTCTTCGCGACGTACTACACGCCGGACAACGCGGTACTGACGATCGCCGGCGACTTCGATCCGGGTGAGGCGAAACAGCTAGTCGAGAAGTATTTCGGCCCGCTCCCTCGCGGCCGCGGCAAGCCGCCGCTTCCGGACCTCTCGCTGCCCGCACGGTTCGATCGTCCACCGCGCGAGATCGTGCCGGACGACGTGCGCGTGCCGCGCGTGTATATCACCTTCCGGTCGCCGACGTACGGCAGCGACGCATACTATGCGGCGAGCGTTGCCGCGGCTGTGCTCGGCCTCAAGAAAGGGAGCCGGCTCCATCGCTCACTCGTGCGAGATCGCCAGCTCGCGTCAGAAGCGAACGCGTTCACGTTCGACCTCGCCAAGGGCACGGATCTCCTCATCGTCGACGTCACGGCGCGCCCTGGCACGAGCGCCGAGGATCTCGAGCGCGCGGTCGTCGAGGAGATCGATCGATTTGCCGCCGAGGGTCCGTCCGAAGCAGAGATCGAGCGCGCCGTCGCGCTGATCGAGACGGAGTTCGTGTCATCGCTGCAATCGGCTGGTGACCGCGCGGACAAGCTCTCGATGTTCGCGACGTACCTCGGTGATCCCGAGCGGATCAACTCGCACGTCGACCGCTTTCGCGCGGTAACGGCATTGGACGTTGCGCGTTTCGCGCGCGAACGCCTCGGCCCCGCGCATCGGGCGACGCTGGTCTACGTGCCGCGGGCTCCGGAGAGCGCTGACGTCGAGGCGGGTGATCTCGCGACGGCGGACGTATGACAGCGGCCCCTCCTCGTCCATCGGCAGCAGCCCCGAGGTCGTATCGCTTTCCGAGATTCGAACGGCGCACGCTGTCAAATGGCATCGGACTCGTCGTTGCTCCCGTCAACAAGCTGCCAGTTGCCAGCATCATCGCCGTGATCGACGCCGGCGCCGCGCTGGACCCGGCCGGCAAAGAGGGTCTGGCGCTGCTCACGGCGCGCGCACTGGTCGAGGGCGCCGTGGGCCTCACGGAGCGCGCCGAGCGGCTCGGCACGGAGCTCGACGCCGATGCGGATTGGGACACGGCGCTGCTCAACCTCACCGTGCTCTCGGAGCGCGTGGACGAAGCGCTCGAGCTCGTCGGCGAGATCCTCACCAAGCCCGCATTTCCCGATCGCGAGATCGAGCGGCTCAAAGGCGAGCGGTTGGCCGAGATCCTCCAACTGCGCGCAGAACCGCGTGGGCTCGGCGACGAGATGCTGGAGCGCTTTGTGTATGCGCCGGACGCTCGCTACTCGCATCCGGAAGGAGGCTCCGAAGCCTCGGTCGCCGGTCTGCGCCGGGATGATGTCAGCATGTTCTACGGCGCCTACTACGCGCCACGCCGGGTGACGTTGATCGTGGTCGGCGATGTGAGCGCCGGCGATGTCGAGACGATGGCCGAGGCCGCGCTCGGTGGATGGTCATCGACGAGCGGTGCGCCGCAGGCGTCCGCGCCCGACAAGGTCGCACGCCAGACGAGAGCCGTGCATATCGTCACAAAGGGCGAGGCCCCACAGTCGGAACTGAGAGTCGGTCAGCTGGGCGTGCCGCGATCGCATCCAGATTATTTCGCGATCACGATCATGAACGCGGTGCTCGGAGGCTTGTTCTCGTCGAGAATCAACCTCAATCTCCGCGAGAAGCACGGCTACACCTACGGCGCCCACTCGGCCTTCGACTGGCGTCGCGCCTCAGGCCCGTTCTCGGTGTCGTCAGCCGTGCAAAGCGATGTCACGGACAAGGCGCTCGCCGAAGTATTCCGGGAGATCGACCGGATCCGCACGGAGCCGGTGAGCGACGACGAACGCACGCTCGCCACGAGCTATCTGGACGGCGTATTCCCGATCAAATACGAGACCGCTTCGGCGATCGCGACCGCGCTCGCCAATCTCGTGATCTACGATTACCCGGCCGATTTTTACGACCAATACCGCCCGAACGTGCGAGCGGTTACTGCCGGCCAGATACTGGAAGCAGCGCGGGCGCACCTCGATCCGTCGCGCATGCAAGTCGTCGTGGTCGGCGAGCCCGACGCCATCGCCGGCCCGCTCGAACGACTCGGTGTCGGCCCGGTGGCGATCTACGACGACAACGGACGTCAGCTTTGACCAAGGCAGAATCATCCGAACCGGGGCAGGTTTCCTCGCGCCGCGTGTACTCCGGGCGAGTGATCGATCTCGACATCGATACAGTTCGCTTCCCCGACGGCTCGGAGGGGGAGCTCGAGATCATCCGGCACTCGGGCGCGAGCGCCGTCGTACCGTTCGTGAGCGAGCCGACGGGAAACGATCCCCAGATCATCCTGATCCGGCAGTACCGCTACGCCACCAACGGTTACGTCTACGAAATCCCCGCCGGGCGGCTCGAGCCCGGCGAAGCCCCCGAGGCCTGCGCAGTTCGCGAGCTCGAGGAGGAAACCGGATGCCGGGCTGAGCGTGTCGAACGTCTAACCACGATCTACACCACGCCTGGGTTCACCGACGAGCGGATCCACCTGTTCGCCGCATTCGGACTCACCGCCGGGAAGGTCAACCGCGACGCGGATGAATTCCTGGAGGTGAAGACCATGCTGCTCTCGGAAGCGCTGGCGATGATCTCGCGTGGAGAGATCGTGGATGGCAAGACGATCGTCGCGCTTTTGTTCGTAGCCGGGTTCCGGTTGGGGACATAATTGTCGCTCAGAGTAGACAGTTTCCCTCGATTGGGACGTTGTCGGCTCGGCGACCAAAATCGTAACTCTCTGCCAGCATTACCTTTGGGTTAGCGCGTCTCCCGACCGGTGACGGGCATACCCCGTGCACGGGTCGAGTGGGAGAGAGAACAGGGGTGTGTTATGGCAGCCGAGGTGGCGCTCAAGAGGATCGTCGCCCCCAAATGGAGCACCATGGAGGACTCGGCCGTCGTCGGCGCGTTTCTGGCCGGCGATGAGCGGGCGTTCCAGGTGCTGGTCGAGCGGTACCAGACACGACTATTGAACTTCGTGTACCGCACGATTGGGGATCGGGAGAAGGCCGAGGATCTCGTGCAGGAAGTCTTCATCCGGGTCTACCGGCATCTGCACCGGTTCGACCGGTCGAAGAAGTTCTCCACGTGGGTATATACGATCGCGTCGAACCTGGCGAAGAACGAGCTCCGCAACCGTTCGCGGAACCCTCTCGTGCTCTTCCAGACCATCCGTCGCAATTGGGAGGACGAAGACCGACCCCTCCAGTTCGAGGATCCGGCGTCTCGACCAGACGACCTGTACCGCAAGCGGCATCTGCGCGAGCTAGTCGAGGCGTCCGTCGCGCGTCTTCCCGAGCATCATCGCCAGGTGTTCATCCTGCGCGAGCTCGAGGGCAAGTCGTACGAGGAGATCGCCGAGATCACGGCGTGCAACCTGGGCACCGTGAAGTCCCGGCTCAACCGTGCCCGGACCTCGTTCGCCGAGATCATCGCCCCGGCCCTGCGATAGGTTCCGGGGGCTGTTCGGGCCCCTGGGAACCCGGATCGGACCCCGGGGGTACGCAGCGCTACCATGGACTGCGGCCGTTTCCGTGATAATCACGCAGCGTTCATTGATAACGCGTTAGACGACGTTGAGCTCTCGGCGATGCGCTCGCATCGGGCCGAGTGCGCGGACTGCGCGGATCACGACGCCACGATCCGCCGTGCGCTGCTGCTGTTCCGCAACCTGCCAACGATCGAGCCCTCGGCCGAATTCGGTCGGAGACTCAATGCTCGCCTTCGCGCGACGGAGCGCAGTCTCTCGTGGTCGCACGCCGGCATGCGAGGCCCGAGCTGGACTTCATTCGCGTGGGCCGCGTCGGGCGTGCTGGCCGCCGGGTATGTCCTCGTGGCCACTTTCGGCGGCGCGGCCACCATACGCCATCAAGAGCTCGCGCTCGCACCCGTTGTCGTCACCGCAGTGCCCTCGGCGACCATCGACAGCGCGCCGGTCGGGCCGATGCGGATCTCGCCGATGGCCAGCCCCGCGATCGTCGCGTCGGTGTCGATGGGTATGCCGGTGTGGCCCGCCGCGCTCCTCGCGGCGCAGGCGCCGATGCACTTCGCCGTGACGGAGTTCCAAGTCGTCAGCCTCAGACGATAGCGACTGGGCTACGGCCAGCGAGATCGCCGCCTACGAGTACTGCGGGCGCGCGTTCTGGCTGGACATTACCTCCGAGGCGCCCGAGGACTCGGAGCGTTTTGACGCCGGCATCCGTGCGCACCAGTCTCACGCCGCGCGCATCGTCAACGCCCGCCAATTCGCCGTGCTCGCACTGGCCGCGGCCGCCGTGCTGGCCATTGCCGCCGCATTTGTCGCATGGTCGTCGCGCTAACGCTCGCGGCCGCACTCTTGGGTCTCGTGTCTCTGGCCCTCTTCGTGGCCGTCGGAGACCTTGGCCGCAGCGCCTCGATGGAGCCATTGCTCGTCGACGAGACGCGCCGGCTGCGCGGGCGGCCGGACTATCTGCTGCATCACCGCAAGGGTCTCATTCCCGTCGAGCTCAAGCCTCTTCGGACCTCGCGGAGCTTGTACGAGTCAGACCGGCTCCAGGTCGCGACCTATCTCATGCTAGTCCGGGCGGCGCACCCGGATGCGAACGTGCCGTACGGGGTCGTGCGCTACAAGGACAGCACGTTCCGTGTCTATCTCACCGAGGAGCTCGAGGCGCGGTGTCTGGGTGTCGCCGAGCAAGTCCGGGCCGCGAAGCACGCCGCGGTGGTGCATCGCACGCACAATGTTCCGGCGAAGTGCCGCGCGTGCGCCCACCGAACGGCGTGTGGCGAGGCGTTGGTGTAGCTTACGGGTGGGATGAACGAACGCGCCCTCCGCACGGCGATCTCCAAGCGCACGTTTGAGCCGGCGTACTATCTCTTCGGCGACGACGACTTTCGGAAGGATGACGCGCTCGCCGCGCTCATCGCGTCGGCCGTCGACCCCGCTCTGCGCGATTTCAATGTCGAGGTGAGGCGGAGCGCGGAGCTGGACGCCGAGACGTTGGAGACGGTGTTGGGGACTCCGCCGCTCATGTCGGAGCGCCGCGTGGTCGCGTTGCGCGACGCGCCGTCGCTCAAGAAAGAGCCCAAGGCTATCCTCGAGCGCTATCTCGCGCACCCGGCGTCCGATACGGTTCTCGTGATGCTGGTGCCTGCCGGGGGCAAGCCTGACAAGGCGCTCTCCGATCGGGCCGTCAGCGTCGAGATCGCGCCCCTCTCTGGTGATCGCCTCGACGACTGGATCACCAAACGCTCGACCGTCACGATCACGCCCGAGGCCTCGGCCCTACTGCAGGACGCGATCGGGAATGATCTCGCCCAGATGTCCGGGGAGTTGGACAAGCTCGCCAGCTACGCCCGCGGGATTGGCGGTGAAGCGGTCATTGACGAGGCGGCAGTTGGCGCCGTGGTGGGTGTGACGCGCGAGGAGACGCTGGGGCGGCTCCTCGATTATGTGGCCGCTCGGGATGCCGCCGGAGCGATCGCGGTGCTGCCGCATGTCCTGGCGCAGCCCAAGACCAGCGCGGTCACGATCATCATGGCGTTGACGACGCAGACGCTTGCGTTAGCCTATGCGGTGGCCTCCGGGAAGCGCTCCGCCGGGGACTTCTTTGCGCTGCTCAAGGACACCGGAGCGTTTCCCGGTCGCGCGTGGGGCGAGGCGGTGAATGCGTGGGTACGCGCCGTCCCTGCCTGGAATCTCGCCGCGCTCGAAGGGGGGATCACGAGATTGTTGGCGGCGGACGTTGCGCTCAAGGAGTCACGAGTGTCCGATGACGAGCAGGTGCTCGTCTCGCTCATCCTCGATCTGTGCGCGTCATGAGACTGTCTTTCGTACTGATTCTCCTCGTCGGCGGGGTCGCCCGGGCGCAGGACACGACCGGGTATTCGGCTTCGACCCCGGTGGTGCCGGAGCCCGCGGATACCGTGCTCCGGAGAGCCGTGCAAATAGTCTCCGAGGGACATGGGCCGGCGGGCCGGGCGATCATCGACTCGGTGCTCGCGGCCACGTCGCCAGGGACGCCGCCGTTCGCCGAGGTCTTGTTCACGAAAGCCGTGGTGGCTGCGACCGCGTTCGAGGCTGAGCGCGATTATCAGCGGGTTATCGTGGAATACCCGTCGTCGCCGCGGGCGGACGACGCCCTGTTGAGAATCGCGCAGGAGGAGATCGTGCGCGGGGACAAGGAAGCGGCGCGGCAGCATCTCACGCGGCTCGATCGCGATCGGCCGCCGTCGTCGACCTGGCCGCGGGCAAACCTCTCGGTCGCGCGTGCGTGGTTCGAGGTCGACGATCCCACCCATGCGTGTGCCGCGCTGGCCGTCGCGCATAGCACGACGCCGTCGTCTGCGATCGAGCTCCTCCACCAGCTCGATTACGCGGCTCAGCCATGCGCGGGATTGCCCGTCGTCGCGACGAAGACAGCGCCGCCTCCGGTGGCGACCGTACCAGCGCCGGTGCCGCCGGCTCCGACGCCCGTCGTATCGACACCGGCCCCGGCCCCCGTGGTATCGACACCGGCCCCGACGCCCGCAGTATCGACGCCGGCTCCAACGCCTGTCCCATCCACGCCGGCGGGTAAGTACACGGTGCAGGTCGCCGCCTACGACACCCGGGGCGCAGCCGAGGCGCTGGCATCCAAGCTCCGCGAACGCGGCTACGAGTCGCGAGTCTGGGGCACGGCCGCCCCGTTCCGCGTGCGCATCGGCCACTACACCACGCGCGCAGCGGCGGAGCGCGAGCTCAGTGCGCTCCAGGCCAAGCAGATGTCGGGTTTCGTCGCGGCGAGCGAGCCGGCTAACTAGCCGTTCGCTCGCCTTTCCAGGCGGCGTACGTCCAGATTGCGCCGCTGACCACGACGGCGAAGGGGATGATCATGACCGCGTGCGCCAGTGTGTCGCGGTCTGAGATCCACCCGATGAGCGTCGGCGAGATCGCATCGCCCAGGACGTGGATGGCGAAGATGGAGAGCGCCATAGCGGCCGCCCTCAACGCCGGCGCGACCTCGGACACGATCGCCGCGTTGATCGGCCCGGTCGACGCAAACAACAAGAGCTCGGCCGCGGTCACGGCGATCCAGAACGTCGGCAGACTCGGTGTCACGAGCGCCCACCACGCGAGCGGAACCGCCGCGAGCGTCGTGACGCCGGACACCCACAGGTTGGCTTGGCGGGTCCGCTTCGCGAAGGCGTCTGCCGCCCACCCACCGACGAACGTCCCGACAAATCCAGTGATGAGCAGCACGCTCCCGAGCTTGCCCGTCGCATCGGCCTGCGACATCCCGTGCACGCGCACGAGGAACGATGGCATCCAGATCGAGATGCCACCGAGCGCGAACGTGTACGCGACGTATCCGAGTACGGTGCGCCGGTAGGGCGGACTCTTGAGCAGCGGCCGGTACGAGTCGAGTCCAGTCGGCGCCGGCGTGCCGTCGTCCTCGCGCGGCGGATCCTTGAGGGCCAGCGAGATCAGTGCGAGCACGAGTCCCGGCGCGCCCGCGACGAAGAATGCCGCGCGCCAGCTGTACATCCGATCGATCTGGCCGCCGAGCACGTAGCCGAGCGCTGCGCCGACGGGAATGGCCATGTAGAAGAGCGCGAAGACGCGCCCGCGCATGCGCTCGGGAAACACGTCCGCGAGCACGGCGGGCGCGATCGTAGCATACGCTGCCTCGCCGATGCCGACGGTCGCGCGCGCGGCCAGCAGCTGGCCGTAGTTCGCCGCCAGGCCGCCGAGCGCGGTGGCGATGCTCCAGATGGCGACGCCGACGCCGATGACGCGGGTGCGCGAGCCTTTTGCGGCTTTGGCGCCGAACACGGGCGCCGAGGCCATGTAGACCCAGAGGAACGCCGAGGCCAGCAAGCCGATTTGGGCGTCGCTCAAGGCGAGCGAGGAGTGCTTGATGCTCTCCTGAACGGCCGGTACCACGTACCGGTCGGTGTAGTTCAGCAGGTTCATCGCCGTAAACACGACGAGGACGGTCCACGCCTGGGGACGCGGCTTATCGAGTGGCATGGCCGGCGAACTTACTTGACGCTTAGTTCATAGTCAAATAATATTTAGGCGTGGCTAAAATCGACGAGCCGAAGGCGAGGAGTGGCCAACCGACCAGTCGAGCGGAGCATAGCGACGCCTCGACGCGCCGCGGAGCGGCGGGTGAGGTTAGGTGGCGGCATTCCCGCCCCACGCCGAGTCTGGCCGAGTCCTACCGGACGATCTCGGTCGAGGGCGGCTGGTGGCGCAAGCTGCTGGCCTTCGCCGGCCCGGGCTACCTGGTAGCCGTCGGCTACATGGACCCCGGCAACTGGGCCACAGACCTCGCTGGCGGGTCCCGGTTCGGCTACGCCCTCCTGAGCGTGATCCTCGTCTCCAATCTCCTGGCGGTCCTCCTACAGGGCTTGGCGTCGAAGCTGGGCATCGTCACCGGCCGCGATCTGGCGCAGGCGTGTCGGGATGCCTACTCGCGCCCGACGTTCGATCGCGCTCTGGCTGGGTGCCGAAGTCGCCATTGCGGCGTGTGACTTGGCCGAGGTGATCGGCTCGGCGATCGCTCTGCAGTTGTTGTTTCACATTCCGCTCATCATCGGCGTCATCCTCACGTCGCTCGACGTGCTGATCGTGCTCTACTTGCAGCACAGCGGATTCCGGCGACTCGAAGCGGTCGTGGTCGTGCTCATCGCGACGATCGGCCTCTGCTTCTTGTTCGAGCTCGTCCTCGCCCGCCCTGATCTCGGCGCGGTCGCGCGCGGGTTCGTGCCGCAGGCGTCGGTCGTGACGAATCCGGCGCAGCTCTACATCGCCATCTCGATCCTCGGCGCGACGGTCATGCCGCACAATCTGTATCTGCACTCGTCGATCGTGCAGACGCGAAGCTACGAGGAGACGCCGAGCGGGAAGCGCGAGGCCATTCGGTTCGCGTTCTTGGACTCGACGATCGCGCTCACGTTCGCGCTCTTTATCAACGCGGCGATCCTGATCGTGGCGGCCGCGATTTTTCATTCGACTGGACACACCGAAGTCGCCGAGATCGAGGATGCGTACAAGCTCCTGACGCCGCTCCTGGGCGTCGGAGGCGCCAGTCTCGTATTCGCGCTGGCGCTCCTCGCCTCCGGGCAGAACTCGACGTTGACGGGGACGCTCGCCGGGCAGATCGTGATGGAGGGGTTTCTCGACGTCAGGCTCCGGCCCTGGTTGCGGCGGCTCATCACGCGTGGGCTGGCGATCGTGCCGGCCGTCATCGTGACCGCGCTCTATGGCCAGCACGGGACGGCGAGCTTGCTCGTGTTGAGTCAGGTCGTGCTCAGTCTCCAGCTCTCGTTCGCCGTCGTCCCCCTGGTGCAGTTCACGTCGAGCCGGGCGATGATGGGGGAGTTCGTCAACCGGCGATGGCTGATCGTGCTCGCGTGGGTCGCTACGATTCTCATTGCGGGCCTGAACTTGTGGCTGCTGGTGCTTTCGTTCAGATGACAGCGTATACGGAGTCCGTCGAGAACTGCCTCAAGGCGGTCTACGAGCTCGAGCGCTCGGGGCGCGAGAGCGTCTCGACGACCGATCTCGCCAACCGCCTCGGGATCGCGCCGCCGTCGGTGACGGGTATGATGCGCCGGCTCGCCGACTCGGGTCTGATTAAGTATGAACCATACCATGGCGCTCGATTGACCAACGAAGGGCAGCGGGTTGCGCTGCGTACCTTGAGGCGCCATCGCATTATCGAGACGTACTTGGCGCGTGCGCTGGGCCTGTCCTGGGACCTCGTGCACGAGGAGGCCGAGCGGTTGGAGCACGCGGCGTCGGATGCATTGATCGATCGGATGGCAATGGTGCTTGGGCACCCGACGGTGGATCCGCACGGCGCGCCGATTCCGACGGCCGAGGGCGCGATCGATGAGCGCATGCTGACGCCGCTCACCGAGCTCGATGTCGGCGATCGGGCGCGCATCGTCTCCGTGTACGACGAGGATCCCGATCGGCTGCGCTACCTGGGCCAACTCGGGCTCGTGCCCGGCGTCGTCGTGACGCTCGTGAGCCGTCAGCCCTACGGCGGGCCGCTCTCGCTGGGACTCGGCGATGCGGTCCGCGATATCGGGCCCGCGCTCGGCGCTTGTGTGTTCGCGGAGCGGCTCGGATGAGCGAGACGCCACTCATGCAGCAGTATCGGGAGATCAAGGCGCGGCATCAGGACGCGATCCTGTTCTTTCGCATGGGCGATTTCTTCGAGATGTTCTACGAGGACGCCGAGGTTGGCTCGCGGGTCCTGGGTCTCACGCTGACGGCACGCAACAATGGCGGTGCGGCGGCGGTCCCTCTGGCCGGCGTCCCCGCCAAGGCGGTCAGCGAGTACGTCAAGCGACTCGTCCGCAAGGGCTTTCGTGTGGCGATCTGCGAGCAGGTCGAAGATCCCAAGTACGCGAAGGGTCCTGTTCGGCGCGAGGTCATCGAGACGGTCACGCCCGGCGCCGCGCTCGCCGACGATCTCCTCGACGGGGCTCGCAATAATTTTCTCTGCGCGCTGCATGGCACTGGTCTCGCGGCGGTCCGAATGTCTCGACGGGCGAATTCCGTCTCGCCACCGCCCACGTATCCGACGCCGCGGCTCTCGTCGCTCGCTACGCCCCACGTGAGATCCTGATTGCGCGCGGCGCCACGGTCGGCGTGCCGATCGATGGCGTGCTCGTGACAGAGCGCGAGCCGTGGGAGTTCGACACGGCGAGTGGCGCCGAAGCGTTAGCCCGGCGTTTTGGCGTTCAGTCGCTCGAGGGATTCGGCGTTCAGTCGTCCGACGCACCTGCCGTAGCGGCAGCGGGCGCATTGTTGGAGTACCTGCGCGAGCTTCAGCCGGGCGGGCTCCCGCACTTGGCGCGGCCGGTCATCGAACGTCCTGGTGGCTCGGTGCCCCTCGACGAAATGACGCGCCGGAATCTCGAGCTCGTCGAGTCGTTGCGTGGTGAGGCCGCGGGCACGTTGCTCGACGTCCTCGATCGGACATCGACGCCGATGGGCGCGCGGCTTTTGCGCCAGTGGATTCTGGCGCCGCTTTCGGATCGCGTCGCGATCAACGCGCGGCTCGATCGCGTCGAGGCGTTGGCCAACGACTCATTGGCCCGTGCGGCGTTGCGTGACGCGCTCGATGGGGTGCGCGACGTCGAGCGCCTCGCCGGCAAGGTCGCCGCTGCCCGGGCGACACCCCGCGAGCTTCGCTCGCTCGGCGACTCGCTGGCGCGCCTACCCGACGTTAGCGCGGCGGCGGCGCGCGTGGGTCTCGCCGAGCCCTGGGACACGTGCGACGATCTCGCCGCCGCGATCACTCGAGCGCTCGTCGAGCGGCCGCCGATCGCGATCGGTGATGAGCCGACGATTGAGATCGGTGTCGATGCCGGCGTCGACGAGCTGCGTGTGCTCCGTGACGGAGGGAAGGACGCGATCGCCGAGATTCAGGCGGCCGAGCGTACGCGGACGGGGATCGCGTCGCTCAAGGTCGGCTACAATCGGGTGTTCGGATACTTCATCGAGGTGACGAACGCCAACAAGGACGCGGTTCCGGCCGACTATCAGCGTCGCCAGACGCTGACGGGGGCCGAGCGGTATGTGACGCCGGCGCTCAAGGAGTACGAGGAGCGGGTGCTGACGGCGGCCGAGCGATTGGAGGCGCGCGAGCGGGAGTTATTCGAGGCGTTGCGCTCTGCTACCGGCACTGGGATCGCTCGCCTTCAGCTTGTTGCTCGGCGAGTGGCCGAGCTCGACGTTGTGGCGACGTTCGCGGAGGTGGCGGAGCGCGAGCGGTTTGTTCGGCCGGTGGTGACGGACGACCTCGAGATCGACATCGTCGGCGGCCGGCATCCGGTCGTCGAGCGGATGATGCCGCGCGAGCAGTTCATCCCGAACGATGTTCGGCTCAGTACGGCCGAGCGGGTGATTATTCTCACGGGGCCGAACATGGCGGGCAAGTCGACGATCCTGCGCCAGGTCGGACTCATCGTATTGTTGGCCCAGGCCGGCAGCTTCGTACCCGCCGCGCGCGCGACGATCGGCATCGTCGACCGGCTCTTCACGCGCGTCGGCGCGAGCGACAATCTCGTGCGCGGGCAGTCGACGTTTATGGTCGAGATGGCGGAGACGAGCGCCATTTTGCACACGGCCACCGCGCGCAGCCTCGTGTTGCTCGACGAGATCGGCCGCGGGACGTTGACGTACGACGGCGTCTCCATTGCGTGGTCCGTCACCGAGCATCTGCACTCTCGGGTAGGCTGCAAGACTATTTTCGCCACGCACTACCACGAGCTGACGCAACTCGCCGACGAGCTCCCGGCTCTCCGCAACTACAACGTGGCCGTCCGCGAAGTCGGCGATCGCATTTTGTTCTTGCACCGGATGCAACCGGGCGGCGCCGATCGCTCCTACGGAATCGAAGTCGGCCGCCTCGCCGGCCTCCCGGACGCCGTCATCACTCGCGCTCGCGAAGTGTTGCGGCGCCTCGAAAGCGAACAGCTCGTCGCGTCACGCCCTGTCGAGCAGCTCGCACTTTTTGCTCCCGAGCCTCACGCCGCCGTCAAACGCTTAGCAGCGCTCAATCCCGATGATATGACGCCGTTGCAAGCACTGACTTTGTTATCTGAGCTCAAAGGGCTCGTTTAAAATCTCACCGCCGAGATTTACTCGCTAGCGCGCAACGCGCGGCGCTTTTTATATTGCCGGTCCGCTGAACCAGCGTGTGGCCGTTTTCGAATCACCGTGTCGCAGCACCCAGTTGGCACCAAACACGCCGCGTGTGGCCCGCGTGGTGGAACTGGTAGACACGGTCGATTCGCAATCGACTGACCCGCAAGGGTCGTGTGGGTTCAAATCCCGCCGCGGGCACACGCTGGTTGACACGTACGCTTTTGCACGTTGACGGTCGGACGCACTATTTCTAGATTTACTACGACCCTTGCGGGCGAAGTGTCCGCCAGTTCCAGACACAGAAGTGACCCCGGGTGATTGCGACACCCGGGGTTTTCTGTTGCGCTACATGGTCGTCGCCGGCTGATCCGGCATCAGGAATCGAAATTCCTGCCGCACCCACTGCCGCACGAGCCTCCCGCCGAGCTCCGCGGGCACGAAGCGCATGTGAGGGAGCGCCGAGCGGAGTGATTGCTCGAAGGCCGGGTGCGAGGAGTGGATCACGCGGAGACTGGTGCTGTCCGCGCCGCCCGTCGTGTCGACGACGAATTCGACGGTCAGCGACCCCTCGATGTGATTCTCCATGAGATACGACGGATACTCCGGCGCCGCACTCGTGGGATCCCGTTGCACCTCGCGGTCGACCTCGGCGTCGACATAGACCTTGCCACTCGGCAGCGCGTCGATGTCGGGAAGGTCGACCGTAGGCGCCGCGTCGCCCTTGCGCCCAAGGCCGATGCCTTGGCGGTTGTCGCCGGCGACGTTGAGCCCGGTGCCTTTGGTGGCCTTTGACCGGTCCCCAGACCCATTGGCATTGCTCGGCGCCCATTTGACGCCAGCGGTATCGAGCGACTTCCCTGTGGGAATCGTCGGAGCCAGATAGGTGACGATGCGCTCCTCGTCACTCTTCTTATCCGCCACTTTCGGCCAATACGCGGCACCGGACGCGATGAAAAAGACGACAGCGGAAGCCGCTAATCCCACCGTCACCGACGGTACCGAACACAGACTCGCACTCTGTGGTGCCACGAGGTGGCGCAGCATACCCACACCCCCACCGGCCTAACAAAATCCCTGGGACTACTATGTGTATTTGCCCGGTCTTACGCTAGTCTCGAACCCGTTCCACGGCCCATGTAGTCGGGACGACTTGCTCTTAGAAGGGGACGAGTTGCCCTACTACAGTGGTCACTTATCATGCCCAGTCAAGATGGACTCGAACAATTCGAGCGCGCGCGGGTCACCGGATTGGCCCAGCCAGAACATGGCCTTACGGCGAAGCTCCGGGTCGTGATTATTTTTGGCCACATCGATCAAAATCGGTACACCTTCCTCGCGCGGCCGCTGCGACAGCGCGAAGATCGCCGACTCGCGGACCTCGCGATTGACGCCGTTATCGGTCACCAGTGAATCGAGTGCCCCCGTCGCGTTGGCGGCGGCCTGACCGAGCCAAAAGACCGCATTCTTTCGCGTCTCCGTCGGCTTCGCGTCGTCACGCGCGATCGCGATCAAACGTGGCCAGATTCGGACCTGGTCGGAGCTATCGGCAAGAGTTGCCGGAAAAATCGCGTCGTGGCCCACATGCGTCGATTTCCGCTCGGCCAGTCCGAGGAAATAATCCGCCGCCGCGCTCGCCGATACGGCGCCCAGGTCGGTGATCGTGACGGCGCGCGGACGCCACCGTCCGCCGACATGGACGTGGATGCGCGTGATCTCGTGCGCGCTCACCCAGACGACGACGCGCACGGGGCCGTCGTCGCAGTCGTCGTCGTACTCGACGTCGGTATCGTCATCGCCCGAGACATAGCGATGGTGCCCGGCGCACAGGCCCGGCCGGGCCGCGAAGGTCATCCGCACCTCGCCGTCGGGCGCGGCCGCAATGCGCGAGGCGAGGTCGGGCTGCTGCTGGGTCAATGCCCAGACGAGTGCCAAGGCGATCATTTGTTGATCAACTCCTGAAGGACCTGTACGGCACGCGGATCGTGGGACTGCCCGAGCCAGAACACCGCCTTCTTGCGCATCTCGGGATCCTTGTCGGTCTTGGCGATCGAGATCAGCTCATCGACCGCCGAGCGCTCGTGGCGTTGCGAGTACGCAAAGATCAGGGCCTCCTTGAGCTCGCGATCCTGCATCCGGCCATAGAGGCCGGTGAGCTGGTCGAGTGACGAGCTGCCCTGGCCCAGCCAGAAGATCGCCTTCTTCCGCACCTCGACGTCCTGCGTCGTATCCGTGGCGACGCCCGCCAGCCAGTCGGCCTCGTCCCCGCTGTGACGTTGGGCGACCGAGAAGATGATCTTGTCCTTGAGATCCATGCTCTTCTCTTTGCGGAACATATTCTTGAGAAACGTCTCGTCGTCGGGATTTGAGCTCTGGCCGAGCCAGAACACGGCCTTCTCCCGCAGGTCTTCGTTCTGGGACTCGTCGCCCGCGAACTGGCGCAAGATCGGCGACCCGTGATCGTGCTGCTGCGTGAGCGCGAACAGGGCCTTCTCGCGAATCTCCTCGTCGTCCGAGTGCAGCAGCAGGCTGTCGAGCATCCCGACGGCACGGGGATCGTGGACCTGCGACAGCCAGAAGACGGCTTGCTCGCGGACCTCCTGGTCCGGGTCGGTGCGCGCGGTGGCGAGCAGGATATCGGCGCCGTCGGACTGGGCTTTTTGCGATACCAGAAAGACCGCCTTGCGACGCAGCACGACCGAGCAGGCATCCCGGCGCGCGAGCACCTGCTTCAAGATCGGCATCGCCTTGTCGGGCTCGACCTGGAGCAAGGCGTCGAGCGCGGCGATCTGGATATTGTTGTCGTCGTCCTCGGTCGGGCACTTGGTCGACTCGGTCGTGGGCTCCTTCGAGTCCGCCTTGTACATCAGGCGCCGCTTACACGATTCATCCCCCTTCTGCACCAGCTGACGGCAGACCTGCGCGGTCAGCGCTCCGGCATCCTTGGAGAGCGACGTCGTGGACGCCGTGAGGATGCCATAGGCCTGACGCAGGTCATCGATGCTGCCCATGCGCGACCGCGAAAACGCTTCGTAGTAGGCCGCCGTCGAGGCGTATGTCGATGTCGGATACCGCGATGTGATCTCATGGAACAACGCGGCCGCGCGGGCATAGCGTTGCTCGGCCATCGCGGCGCGGGCCGCGGTGTACAGTGAGTCGGCCGGGTCGTCCGGATAGGCGCCCACCGCAATCACATTCGACTCGGCCAGCTGCAGCTGCGCGCGAGCGGGCTGCGCGGCGAGCAGGGCGAGAGAGACGGCAAGAAAGAGTTTCATCATAGACCCACCTGGTTCTGATTCGTCGGAATCGCTGCCTTGATCCGCGGCAGCACTTGAGCGTCATCGAGCGTGTGGGCGATCGCCGCCCGATCGCTCGTCGCGGCATCCGGCGAAAGCGCGGCGATCTGCACCAGCACGAGCTCGAGGTCTTCGAGCAACTGTCGCCGATGCGGATCGGCGCCCGCGGGCGAGTCCAGCAACAGTCGCGTGTTCGACAACAGGTCGCGGGCCCACAACGCAAGGTGCGCGTCCGCTTTCGCATCGGCCTTCGCGCCCGCTGCATTGCCCGTCGCCTGGCGGTTGTTGGCGTCGAACGCCGTGAGCAGCGCCTGCACTTCCAGAAGCTGCTGCGTCGTCGCGATCGCGTAAGCCTCGGGCACAGCCGTTGGAGCTGCCGCGGGATTCGCCGCGATCGGAGTACCGGTCGGGCGCGAGATGCTCACGCGCCCGACCCCAATGCCAACCGCGAGCACGATGACGGCCGCGGCCGCGAGCGGAGCGAAGCGACGCGAGAGTTGTAGTATGCGCGGCCGACCCCGCCGCTGCCCCGCGACGATCGCCGCCCACATGGCCTCACGCGGCACGATCATCGGCGGCTGATTGTAATCCCGCGCCAGGTCACGCAGCGCGTCGTTCCACTTTTCTTCGTTCGCGTCGTCGTTCATGCGATCCACTCCCCGGCAAAATCCGCCAACGCAGTGCGCAACTTGGCCCGCGCCCGCGACAATTGTGCTTTCGAAGTCCCCGACTCTATGCCCAGCACGACCCCGATCTCCTCGTGCGTATACCCTTCGAACGTCGTGCATCACGAACACCGTCCGATACCCGTCCGGCAGCGCGTCAATCGCCCGCGCCAGCCGCTCCTTGAGATCCGGCTCACTCCCAACCCGTACCGCACCGAGCGTCGCCTCGTCGACCGCGGTCGTCTCCCGCTCACGGAGCCGCCTGACCGAGCGCAGCCCATTGAGGGCCACCGACACGCCAATCGAATGCAGCCACGTCGAGAACGACGACCGTCGCTTGAACGTGCCGAGCGATGCGAACGCCCGGATGAACGTGTCCTGCGTGAAATCCCGAGCGAGGTCGGCGTCACCGGCGAACCGATAGGCGAGCCGGTAGACTCGGTCGACGTGCGCGTCATACAGCGCGCGCTGCGCGGCCGGATCTCCCGCCAACACGCGATCGATCAACGCGTCGTCGCTCAAGCGTCCTCTCGTGCCATGGCGACACTCTGACACGCCGATATCACAAAGGGTTGCGTGTTACGGTCGCGCTCGCATCTTAGGCGCATGTTTTCAGGCCGTCGCGGACTCATTCTAGCGGCGCTCGCTGTCGTACCGGGCCTTCAACTTGCGCCGCAGGTGAGCCTATGATGCACGCCGCGTTACTCGCGATGGTCCTGGTGTTCCAAGAGCAGCACGCCGCGATCGTCCACGCCGACACCGGGACCATCGAGGTCACCCTGCGCAACGACTCGGCCTCGGTCCGACTCTCGACGCCCGGCCGCGCCTTTCAGCTCGACCTCGACTCGCTCACGTTGGCCGCCTGGGCCGACACGGCCGCCGTACTCCGCGGACCGCGGAAGGGCGCGAAGGAGCTGGAGTATCCAGCGGCCCGACTCGCCACGTCGCTGGTCTCGATGGCCATCATTCGCTTGTCGACCGACTCGACCTCGTCCTACGCGTTCGCGGCGACCAGTTATGGCGGGTTCGCCGGACGCGTGACGCTGCCCTACGATAGCGCGCGTCGGCTCTTCGACGTCATGCGCGCGCCGCCGCTCGCCGACTCGCAGAGCCGCGTGTTCCCGCGACGGAGGTCAATCAGCGGGCCCACCTCATGGGCGTCATCCCCTCGGCCTACGCCCGCGCCTCAGACGTGCGTCGGGGATTCAGACGCGTCGTACTCGCCGCCGATCATCTTCCAGTTCGTGGTCGATACGAGCGGACATGTCGAACAGCAGACATTCCGCGTCGTGTCGACCCCGGATCAGGCTCTCGCCGCGGCCATCGAGCAGACGCTACGCGAGTCGCCCTACCGGCCAGCCGAACGCAACGGTCACAAGGTGCAGCAACTCGTAGTGGACACGCTCTACACGGTGCAGACATACTGAGGTACGTGTTCAGCCTTCAGTTCCCAATAGCACCCGCGGTCTGGTTGGTCTTGAGCTGTCGATCAAAGAACTCGGCCGTCGCCCGGCCCAGCGCGACCCAGCTGCCGTAGAGCAGGAGATCGTGCGTCTCGTCGGGGAATACTATCGACTCGACGTGCACATGCCGTGCGCGCAGGTCCTCGGCCAGTTGCACGGTCTGCGAGAACACGACATTCCGATCGTCGTCGCCTTGCACCAGGAGCACCGGCGAGTGCCAGTGGTCGAACGTCGGCCATGGGTGACGACGAGAACGCGATCGCCCGGGCACGCTGATCCTTCGCGATGTCCCAACCCGGCACGAGCGGCTCGTACTCGAGATTCCAGTCGTGCACGCCGGCGTAGTCGACGCCGGCCGCGAAGAGATCAGAGCTGCGCGCGAGCGCCATCGCCGTGAGATATCCGCCGTATGAGCCGCCCCATACGCCGATTTTCTTGGGATCGACGTTCGCGCGGCCGCGCAGATACAGGCCGGCGCCCTGCACGTCGTTGTACTCGCTCGCGCCCGTGGCGCCATAGTTGAGCGCCTCCCGAAACTCCATCCCGTACCCGATGCCGCTCCGATAATTCACCGAGAGCACGATGTAGCCGCGGCTCGCAAGAAACTGGTTAATGGAGTAGGCGTTGTGATAGAAGTCCATGTAGTGGAACCCGAGCAGCATTCTGCCGTCGGGAGCCACCGTGGAAGAACACGATCGCCGGATGCCGCTCGCCCGTCGCGCCGCTCGGCATGAACAGCTGCCCGTGGAGCTGCAGGCCATCGGCCGCGGGGAACGTCACCTCGGTCGGTGTCACCAGCGCACGCTCGGCTGGGAACGTCGCCGGAATCGCCGCGACATCGTGGAGCGCTGCCGTGCCACCCCAGATCGCCGGGCGCGCTGGCGTACGAGCGCCGGAGTGGAGCAGCGCGACGCCGCCCGAGACGTTCGACGGGCGACCACTCGATGCCGTCGCCATGCGTGACCGCTGTTATCGCGCCGCGAGCGGGATCGAGTCGCCACACGTGACGGCGTGGCGAATCATCCTGGTTGCTGCTCAGCAAGATCGCCGCGCGGTCCGCGGTAAGCGTGGCGTTCTCGACCTCGAATGCACCGGGCGTGAGCAACTTCGCCTCGGCGCCGACGGCGTAGAGATGCTGCCACCCGTCCCGCTCCCAAGGGAAGACAATGGTGCCTGACGCGGTCCAGAAGAGCTGGTCGCGTGCGTCGAGCCGATGGAACACGCTCCCCACGCCTTCAGCCGCCGTCCACACCGCGTGACCTTCGCCGGTTGTGGCGTCGGCAACCCAGATCGCCCAAGGACGCCCGGTGCGTCGAGCGCGGAAGACTTCAGTCCGCGTGACTGCTGGCAGCCGGAGAAACGCGACCGATCGGCTGTCCGGCGACCACACCGGGTCCTGATCCCGGTCGAGCCCCGGCGCCAGATATCGCAGCGTGCGCGCACGCGTGTCGTACACACCGATGAACGCGTGATCGCCCCGCACGCTCACGAACGCGAGGCGCGCTCCGTCCGGCGACCACCGGAGGTCGCTCAACTCCCCGCGCGTGTGCAACAGCTGCGTCGCCGAATCGCTGCCGCTCATCCAGATCTGATTCTTATGGATGAACGCGACGGCCGCAGGTCCAGCCTCGGGCTCACTGCCGGCGCCGAGCTTGCGCGGCGCGCCGCCGCTCAGCGTCGCGACCCGAGATGTCTTGCTCGACGCCCGCCGGCACGAATGTCGGATTGGGAAGCTCGCCGGCGCGATTCGGATCGCCGCCGCGCGCGTAGACGACGCCGCTGCCGTCCGACAGCCAACGGAGGCCGGTGATCTCCTGGCCATCGTCGCCGGTGTACGGCGTGATCCGTCGCGCCGTCCACGCCGGCGCCTCGGCCACCCAGACGTTTCGTGACCCGGCGCTGTCGAACACCCAAGCGACGGCCTTGGCCGACGGCGAAGCCACGAGCTCGGTCGGGAATGGTGCACCCAGGAGGCCCTCGAGAGTCGGGGCCTGCGCGCCGAGCACGCCCGGCGCGAGCAGCAGTAGGACGAAGCGACGCATAGTTTCAAAATTATGCTGCCCATTCTGTTCGCGCTCGCCGTCGACTCGACCCTGGCTGGCCAGGTGCACCAGCGCATCGATCAGGTGCCGGGGGCCGTGGTCGCGGTGTACTACCGGCGGTTGTCGGATGGCGACTCGCTGGCCATCAATGCCGATACCGTGTACCACGCGGCGAGCACGATGAAGGTCCCGGTCATGATCGAGCTCTTCCACGCGATCGACGCCGGCCGGTTGAAGCTCGATCAGCCGGTGCTCGTGACGAACCAGTTCACGAGTCTCGCCGACGGCTCGCCGTTCTCAGCCGACTCGGCCGACGACTCCGACAGCACGCTGTATCACGAGATCGGGCAGCGCGTGCCGCTCTCGCGGCTCATGGATCTCATGATCCAAAAGTCGAGCAACCTCGCGACCAACACGGTCATCGAGCTCGTCGGCGCCAAACGCGTCGACTCGACGGCGCACGCGCTCGGCGTCACGCGCATGCGGGTTCTCCGTGGCGTCGAAGACGGGAAGGCCTTCAAGCTCGGGCTCAACAACGTGACGACCGCGCGCGATCTGGGCATTCTCATGCGAGCGATCGCCGAGAATCGCGCGGCCTCGCCAAAGAGCTGCGAGGCCATGCGTCAAATTCTCCTGGGTCAGGAATTCGACACGGAGATTCCCGCGGGTCTCCCGCCGGGCACACGCGTCGCCCACAAGACGGGGTGGATCACCGGCGTCCTGCACGATGGCGCCATCGTGTATCCCAACGGCGGCAAGCCGTACGTGCTGGTCGTGCTCACGCGCGGCATCCCGGACGTGAAGGTCGCGCAGTCGCTGATCGCCGATATCTCGCGACTAGTGTACGCCCATGCGCTCGTAGACCACGCTGCCGCCGACCACCGTCATTAAGATTTTCGCATCGCGAATCTCGGCCGGTGGGATCTTGAACAGATCCTTGTCGATCAGCACGAAGTCGGCCAGCCTGCCGACGGAGAGCGTGCCGAGCGCCGTGTCGGCGAACATGGCGTACGCCGCGGTGCGCGTGTACGCCTGGAGTGCCTCGTCGACCGTGATTTTCTGCTCGGGAATCCACCCGTCCGGGTGCGCGTCATCGAGCGTTCGTCTCGTTACGGCGGCGTAGATCCCTTCGATGGGAGTGGGTGGCGCCACATCCCAGTCACTGCCGAACGCCAATCGCGCATGGGTATCGAGCAGCGTCCGAAACGGATAGGTCGTCTTTGCGCGCTCGTGTCCGATGATTTTCTCCGCCCATCGCCCGTCATCGATCGCGTGATACGGCTGCGCGCTGGCGATCACGCCGAGCTGGCCGAATCGTGGTATGTCTTCTGGCGTGAGGTGCTGCGCGTGCTCGATGCGAAACCGGCGATCGCGCGGACCGTTCTCTTTTTCGATGCGCTCGTATATGTCCAGCATCGAGCGATTGGCCTTGGTGCCGATGGCGTGCACCATCACCTGCAGGCCCGCTTGGTCCGCGGCTTTGGCCCAGGTGTACAGTAATTCTGGCGGCGTGACCTGCAGGCCCGTGTCCTTCGGCGCGTCGGTGAACGGCGTCAGCATCCACGCCGTGTGCGACCCGAGCGACCCGTCCGCGAACCCCTTGAGCCCGCCCCAGTGCACCCATGCGTCCCCGCGGCCGAGTGCGGCGACGGTGTCGCGGAGCTTGGCCCAGTCGCGGAGGGGGACGACCGCGTAGAAGCGCGTCTTGAGCCGCCCCGCGGCGCTCGCGCGCCGGAACGTCTCGAAGTCGTCCCACGAGTATCCCATGTTCGTGACCGCGGTGACACCGCGCTCGGCGAGATACGCCGTCGCGGTATCGAGCGCGCGGTCGTACTGCTCCGTGGTCATATCGGGCATCGCGCGGTCGATCAGCCCCATCGCGTTGTCCTTCAAGATCCCGGTCGGCTCGCCATTCGCATCGTGCACGATCTCGCCGCCGTCGACGTGACTCGTTGGCGTGACGTGCGCGGCGGTCAGCGCGACCGTGTTCGCGAGACCCATGTGCCCGTCGACGCGCTGAATCCACACGGGGTTGTTTGGCGTCACCGAGTCGATCCACGCTCGGGTCGGAAGCTCGCCGCCCCAATGCGTGTGGTCCCACCGGCCGCCGACTATCCAGGTGCCGGCCGGCTGGTTGTGCGCATAGGCAGCGAGCTCCGATGCGAGCTGCTGGCGCGACGTGGCGTCGTGCAGCTGCACGGACCGGAGCTGGAATCCCGCATCGATCGCGTGGACATGCGCGTCGATCAGTCCGGGCACGAGCAGCGCACCCTTCGCATCGATCGTCCGCGTGCCGTCGCTCTTCCACTTCGCGGCCTCGGCGCTCGTCCCGACCGCCACGAGCCGGTCGCCGCGTACGGCGATGGCCTGGGCCCATGGGCGGGCCGGGTCGCCCGTCCAGACGCGGGCGTTGACGACGATCAGCGTGGCGCGGGCGGGAGGCTGCGGGGGGTGCATGGTGGGAGTGCCGAAGGCGGCCGCGAGTATGATCGCAACAGGGTATCGCATGACGGCCCAAGGTAACCACTCCGCGCTTCGGCCGCGTGGGGGTAGATTATCGGCGCCATGCGCTTACGCCCCTGGGCATTTGTCGCCGTGCTCGCCATGACGGCGTGCGTCACCAAGGATGACGCCAAGAAGGCGATCGACGCCCTCTCCGAGGCCAAGGTGCCGATGCCTGACCAACTTCCGGTCATGCAGAACACGAAGGTCCCGTTTCACTACCCGGACGCGCTTGTCGCGTCGGGCGTCCGGGACAGCGTCGTGCTCCGGATTTTTATCGACTCGCTGGGCGGTGTGCGACCGGAGTCGACCCGGCTCGAGCAGAAGTCGCACTATCCGTTGCTGGATACGGCGGCGCTCAACGGCGCGAAAGACCTGGTGTTCGCGCCGGCCCGCCGGCAGGGTCATCCGATGGCGGTGTCGATCAAGCTGCCGGTCGAGTTCAACCCGCCGCCGCCGCTGCCGACAGTGTCAACGGTGCCCAAGCCGTGAGCGAGCGCAATCGCACGCCGTACGAGTCGGTCCTCGACACGATCGGCTGGACGCCGCTGATCCGGCTCAACCGGTTGACGCGCGGGATCAAGACGCCGGTCTATGGCAAGGCCGAATTTTTCAATCCTGGCGGGTCGGTCAAGGATCGCATCGGGCTGCCGATCATCGAGCGGGCCGAGCGAGAGGGGCGGCTCCTGCCCGGCGGGACGATCGTCGAGGGCACGAGCGGCAATACCGGCGTCGGGCTCGCGATCGCCGCGGCGGTCAAGGGCTACAAGTGCATCTTCACGATGCCCGACAAGATGTCGCAGGAGAAAGTTCGGTTGCTCAAGGCGTTCGGGGCCGAGGTCATCGTGACGCCGACGGCGGTACCGCCGGATCATCCGGACAACTACATCGTGATGGCGAAGCGGATCGCGGCCGAGACGCCGAACGCGATGCTGGCGAATCAGTTCTATAACGACGCCAACCCGGACGCACATTTCGCGACGACCGGGCCCGAGCTGTGGGAGCAGACCGGCGGGAAGATCACCCATTTCGTCGCCTCGGCCGGCACTGGCGGGACGATCACGGGTGTCGGCCGCTATCTGAAATCAAAGAACCCGAATATCAAGATCATCTCCGGCGATCCGGCCGGGTCTATCCTGGCGAGCTCCTGGCACCAGGTGAAAGACGGAGTGAAAGAAAAGATCGAGGGCGCCCCGTACAAGGTCGAAGGCATCGGGCAGGATAAGATTCCCGGCACGCTGGACCTTGGGATAGTCGACGAGTACCACACGGTCTCCGATCGCGACAGCTTCGCCATGGCGCGCCGGCTCACGCGAGAAGAGGGACTGTTCGTTGGCGGGTCGTCGGGCCTCATCGCCCATGTCGCGGTGTCATTGGCCAGGCGCATCGATGATCCGAAGGCGCTCGTCGTGACGTTCCTGTGTGACACTGGCGAGCGCTATCTGTCCAAGCTGTACAATGACGAGTGGATGCGCGAGAACCAGATGCTGGACGCCGACCGAACGACGCTGGCGTCGTTGCTCGACAGAAAGGGTGGCGGGAAGACGCCGTCGGTGGTCAGCGTCGCGCCGGGCACGGGCGTGCGGCAGGCACTGGGCCTCATGACGCTGCACGACGTTCTCGCAGCTCCCCGTGATGGACGGCCCGAGCAACGTCGGCTCGGTCAGCGAGTGGGCGCTCACCGGCAAGGGCCTGTCGGACCCGAAGGTGCTGGACCGGCTGGTCGGCGACGTCATGGACGGGCCGTTCCCCGAGGTCGACGTGCGCCAGAGTACCGACTCTGTCGCCAAGCTGTTGTCCAAGTCGAGCCCGGCCGTGCTCGTGCGCGGCGCCGCGGGCATCGAGGGCATCGTCACCCGGTCTGACCTTCTTCACTTCATGATGGCCCGCTAGATGGACATTGTGATGTTGCTCGGCGGCTCCTCGTCCGAGCGCGACGTGTCGTTGGCGTCCGGCTTCCGCGTGACCGACGCTCTCCGCGCCCGCGGCCATGTCGTGCGCGTGATCGACCCCGCCTCTCAAATGAGTGAGGCCGAGCTGCGCCAGGCGGCGAAGGTCAAGCGTGCGCCGCCGACTTTGGAAAGCCTGGGTGCGAGCAACTTCGTTCGGCTGGCGGACCTCAAGACCGATGTCGTATTCCTCGGATTGCACGGCGGTCAGGGCGAGGATGGAACGATCCAGGCCGTGCTCGACTCGTTCGGCCTGCCGTATACGGGTAGCGGGCACTTAGGCAGCGCGATCGCGATGGACAAGGAATTGTCAAAAATCCTGTTCCGCGCGGCGGGCGTCTCGACGGCCGACTGGGTGATGGCGCCGGCGGATCCGAGCGCGCTCGGATACCCGATTATCGTCAAACCATCGAAAGAGGGTTCGACGGTTGGTCTCAGTATCGTGCGAGAGCGAAGCGAGCTCGATGCGGCCGTGGCCGAGGCATTGCGTTACGACCGCGAAGTGATCATCGAACGCTACATCCCGGGTCGCGAGCTCACGGTCGCGGTGCTCGGCGGCGTCGCGCTGCCGGTCGGTGAGATCTTCCCGAAGCACGAGATCTACGACTACGAATGTAAGTACACCGTTGGGATGGCCCGCGAGGAATTTCCCGCGCAGTTGCCACCGGACGTGACGGCGCACGTGCAAGACCAGGCGGTCAAGGCATTTCGCGCACTCAAGCTCAGCGGCTGCGCGAGGATCGACTTCCGGCTCGACCCGCAAAACGTGCCCTACTGTCTCGAGGCGAATACGCTGCCCGGGATGACCGGAACGAGTCTCGTGCCGCAGGCTGCCGAAGCGGCGGGCTACACGTTCGAGGAGTTGTGTGACCGCATTGCGCGTTTGGCACTCGGCAGGTGACGGGGCCATTGTACGATTCGTCGGCCCTCTGGGTATAATTAAAATCGCGCGATGCCTTCCACCTCCCCCTCCTCCTTCTCGCTGACCGACGAGTCCAATGCCCCCCGGGTGACCCCGGCGGTTCAATGGTTGATCGGCATCAACGTCGTGGTGTTCTTCCTGGAGCTGACGATCAGCCCCCAGGGGATCATCAACACATTGGGGTTCCGCGCGCAGTACCTGACCACGGCGTGGTGGACGGTCGTCACGTACATGTTCGTGCACAAGGGGTTCCTGCACCTCTTGTTCAACATGGCGGTGCTGTTCTTCTTCGGCCCGCGGGTCGAACGGGCGTGGGGCGCGGCGCCGTTCGTGCGCTACTACCTGCTGTGCGGGCTCGGCGGATGGCTCGCGCACCTGATGTTGTCCAACACGACGACGCTCATCGGCGCCTCGGCCGCCATTTACGGCGTCATGCTCGCGTACGCCGTGCGTTGGCCGGACGACGAGGTGTACGTGTTCTTCGCCGTGCCGGTCAAGATCAAATGGCTCGTCGCGATCCTCGTCGTCTCGAGCCTCGTGCTCGGGTTGACGCAGAGTGGTGACTCGAGCGGCGTCGCGCAGTTCGCGCACCTGGGCGGGTTTGTCGCCGGCTGGCTCTATCTCCACAGCCCGTCCAGTGGGAGCATTCGCCGGCTGCGCCAGCGGGTCTCACAGGTGCCCGATGTGCCGGACGAAACTCCGCGCGCCATTCCTCGCACCGGCCCGGCTCCGCGCGCGCGCGAGCGCAATGACATCGACGAGATCGTGGCGCGAAGCAAGGCCGCGGTGGTCAAGCGCCCGCCCGCGCCGCCGCCTCAGGCGGCCCGCGCCTCGTCGCGGAAGAGCAAGATCGAGGAGCTCGACATCGTCCTCGATAAGATCAATCGGCAGGGCATGGAGAGCCTGACGGCCGACGAGCGCCAGCTGCTCGACGAGGCCTCGCGCCGCCTTCGGGACAGCTAGAGCGCCCACCGCATTGCCACAGGCCGAGCTGCTCGAGACCTTCCCGAACCCGTATCCCGGGCGGGATTACGAGATCCGGATGACGTGCCCGGAGTTCACGTCGCTCTGTCCGCTGGGCGGTATCGAGAGCGACGCGCGCGAGCTCGATCTCCTCAAAGGGGGCGCGCCGGACTTCGGTACTGTTGCTCATCACGTATCGGCCCGATGCCCTCTGTGTTGAGCTCAAGAGCCTCAAGCTCTATCTGTGGAGCTATCGGAACGACGGGATTTTTTACGAGCGGGCGGTGAATCGTATACTCGACGATCTCGCCGGTTGCGTGCATCCCGTGTGGATGGAAGTCGTGGGCGACTTCAACATCCGGGGCGGGATCAAGTCCGTGATCACGGCGCGCTTTGGCGCGCGAGGGCCACGAAGCGCGTGAGGTTGTCCACGCGGTCGGCCACGCGCTCGACCAGCACCGTCAGCCCATAGCGCTCCGCCGCCGCTGGGCCGGCGATCACCGCCAAGGTTCGGTCTCCGCTCGCCACGAGGTCCCGCGCAGCGCCGGCGGTGTCCCAAGCCTCTTCCGTCGGCATGTTTTGCAGAAATTGGCGGCATTGCCCGAGGGCCGCTGGATGACTGGCGACCCTTTTGATCTCACCGAGGGTCACCCCAGGTAGCGCGAGCAACATCGGCCGGATGATGACCGTGGTCTCGTCGACAATGCCGATCTCGGGATGCGCGGCGATCGCCGTCAGGCTCGACTTCGATCGGTCCGACGATGGCGTTGTGCACGGGCAGCACGCCACGATCGACGTCCGCATGCGCGACAGCGCGCGCGACGTCTTCGAACGTGCGCTCGGACACTGGCTCGGCGGCGTCGCCCCAGATTTGTCGGAGCGCCTGCTCGCTGAACGCCCCGAGCTCCCCTTGAAACGCGACGCTTATCAAACCGTCGCGACCTCCTCGGCCACCCGGCCGGCAGCCTCCGCAAAGGCAGCGAGTTTCTGCATCATCGCGTCGAAGGCGCTAATAGTGAGACTCTGCTCGCCGTCAGAGCGCGCAGACTCCGGCTCAGGGTGCACTTCGATGATGAGCCCGTCTGCCCCCGCGGCGACGGCCGCGTATGCCAGCGGCGCGACGAGTGATGCGCGTCCACCGGCGTGGCTCGGATCGACGATGACGGGGAGGTGCGTCTCGGCCTTGAGCACGGGCACGGCCGCGATGTCGAGCGTGTTGCGCGTCGCGGTCTCGTACGTGCGAATCCCGCGCTCGCACAGAATCACGCGATGATTTCCCTGCGCCAGCACGTACTCGGCCGCCATGAGCAGCTCTTGGATGGTGGCCGAGAGGCCGCGTTTGAGCAGGACGGGCCGATTGGTGCGGCCGACTTCGGAGAGCAACGAAAAGTTTTGCATGTTGCGCGCGCCGACTTGCAGACAATCGGCGACCTCGGCCACCGACTCGACCTGCCGCGGATCCATGACTTCCGTCACGATCGGCAGCCCCGTCTCGGCCCGCGCCTCGGCGAGCATTTCGAGTGCTGGTAGGCCGAGTCCCTGGAACGCGTACGGCGATGTACGGGGCTTGAACGCACCGCCACGCAGCGCCTGCGCGCCGGACGCCCGCACGGCGCGCGCGGTGTCGACGATCATGTCGAGCCCTTCGACGGAGCACGGCCCGGCGATGACCGCCAGCGCCTGGCCGCCGATGTGACACGGCGTGCGCGTTGTCTCGGCGCCGAGTGTCACGGTGGTGGACGACGCGAATCCTCGCGCCGCGAGCTTGTATGGTCTCAGGACCGGCGTCACGGACTCGACGCCGGCGAGTGCCAGGAGTGGCACGTTGGCGAGCGCCGATTCATCGCCGACGCAGCCGATGATCACGCGCTCGACCCCTCGCGAGAGGTGCGTGCGGAGGCCGAGTGACTCGACGCGTCCTCGAATGTGAGCGATCTCGGCATTGGTGATTCCAGCGCGGGTGACGATCAGCATGACAAGGGGTCCGGTGGGGGCAAAGAAAAAGCCCCCGTCAGTGTGACGAGGGCCGGGTGTGCCGCGACGATACTATGCGTCTACGCGTGCGACTCCGGGCCCCCACTGGTAAAGAACCAGTAGCGGCGGTCGGTGACGTAGTAGGAGACGCGGCGGGAGGTCATTGCAATCAGTATAGCACAGTTACATGGCCATGGAAAGATTGCCACACGACACGATGGTCCCCATATCGGTGGCCGACTTGTGAATGTTCACGTAGTACGCGCCGTTGTCGGGAATCGCGAACGGCAGCGTGACGTCGACTTTCCCATTGCCATCTTTGCCGATCTTGATCGGCGTATACGCACCAGCCTGCCCGACGACCGCACCGTTATCACCGCACTTGCCCGAATGCACGTGCCACGGATATGTCACGCCGGCTTCGCCGCCAGTGATTGTCACAGTGGCGTGAGTACTCGACGCACTGGATCCCGGCTCGACGGACACGGCACCCGCCACGGCGGTCCCACCCTGCGGCATGAGCTTCCCGCCCCATTTCATGGGCGCGGCGATAGCCACTGAGCTCAACGCAATAAGAGCAGCGATGCGAATCACTGTGGTGTTCCTCGGAAGGGGGTTTTGAGACCGGGGAAGTTACGCCGTGGTCCCGGCCATGGCGAGCGGTAACTCGAGCTGCGAGGGATCGCCCCACGACTCATCGCATATCAGTTGGCAGGTCTGGTGCCGGAACTGCCAGAGCGCGATGGGAGCCCGAAGGCTATCCGGCGGCAGGCCGGCCAGGCTCAACGCTTCTTCTCGCACGCGCTGCGGTAGCGCGGTCGAGCCTGGCCCATTCACAATAGCCCACACGTGCGCCAGATCGCGCGCCGCAATGGCATCCGCGAGCGCATCGAGCAGGCGAAGCACGGGGTTACGCGGTCTTTCGCGATTTCGAGCGCGTACCCTTCTTGGCCTTTTTCGGCTCCTCTTCCTGCTCCTCAGCCTTGGCCTCGCGCGCGGCCTCCTCCCCTTCCTCGGCCGCCGCCTCGGCGTCGCCGCCAGCCCGCTTCCGTCCTTGCTCCAGGCTCTCTCTCAGTCGCGCCATGAGATCGAGCACCGGCGTGCCTTCCGGCTCCGCGGTTTCCTCGGTCGAGATCTCTTTGCCCTTCAGCTTGTCGTCGATGAGCCGCATGATGTAGGCGCGATAGTCGTCGGTGTACTTCGACGCATCGAACGTCGTCGAGTACTGCGCGACCAGTTGCTCGGCCATCGTGAGCTCTTGCGGCTTCACTTCTTTTGCACTCGGGAACGTGAACTCGGTCGCGGGGACGAGCTCATTGCCGAACCGCATCACTTCGAGGACGATCGCCTCACCGATCACTTTGATGGCCGCCAATGACTCGCGCTGGCGCAGCGCGAATTTGCCGATGCCCACCATCTTGGTATTGCGAATCGTCTCGCGCAGGAGTGCGTAGGCGCGCTCGCCACCTTTCTGTGGCACGCAGAAATACGGCGTCTCGAAGAAGCGTGGATCGATCTCGCTTTCTTGCACGAAATCGATGATATCGAGGGCTTTGGAGCTGCCCGGCTGGGCGGCCTTGAGCTCTTCGTCCGTGATCACCACGAACTTGCCTTTCGTGTACTCGTATCCCTTCACGATCTCCGAGTACGGAACGGTTTTGTCCTCGAGATTGCAGATCCGGTCCATGTGGATCGGCGACAGGTCTTTTTCGTGCAGCTGGCGGAAGCTGATCCCGTCATTGTCCCGGACGGCTGTGCGCAGCTCAATGGGAATGTTCACCAAACCGAAGCTGATAGCGCCCTTCCAGATAGCGGCCATGGTAAAAAAATAACACCGGACCCGGACCCTCGGCCCGGCACGGCCCGGGCACGCGAATCCCCTGAAGACGTGAAGCCCCTGGACACGTGAACCCAGACATCAGAACTGAGAGTTTCAAGGCGACGAGCCGCGAAGCGGCGAGGAGTCAGCCCTTGTGCTTATCCACAATTTGTGCACAGAATCCAGTCAGTGCTGAACTCAGCGTACACGTTCGCCCATTTCGTGATCGGCAAGTCGAACGACCTGGCCGCAGCCAGCGCTACGGCTGTGGCCGCACGCCCGGGCCGGACGTACAACCCGCTGTTTATCTATGGCGAGACCGGCCTCGGCAAGACGCACCTCATGCAGGCGGTCGCGCACGAGGTACTGGGCCGGCATCCGGAGACGCGGCTCGTGTACGTCTCGGCTGAGCAGTTCACGAACGACCTGGTGAGCTCGATGCAGCAGGCGGATTTGTCACCATTCCGCGCGCGATATCACACTGCTGATCTATTGCTGATCGACGACGTGCACATTCTCGCGGGTCGTCGCGCAGCCCAAGATGCATTTGCTGAGACGTTCGCCGTTCTGCACAACGGCGGTCGACAGATCATGATGACGAGCGACCGCGCGCCGCAGTCGTCGGGCCTCGACAGCGAGCTCGTAGGCCGTTTTCGAGGGGGAAAAATCGCCGACGTCTCTCGCCCGGAACGTTCGAGCATCGTCACGCGATCCTGCGCGAGAAAATCAAATTCGACACGCGTGGCCCGGCGGTTCCCGACGATGTGATCGCGTTCATCGCCGATCAAGTCACGCAGAACGTGCGCGCGATGGAGGGCGCGCTGACGCGTCTCATTGCCTACGCCGCCCTCAAATCGCGTCCCGTGAGTCTCGATCTCGCGCGTGAAGCCCTGCCCTTGAAGGCAGCCGCCACGCCGAGCGCCGACGCGGAATTGGTGGCTCGCCGGGTCGCGGCTGAGTGGGGTGTTACACCCGAGGCGCTGGCCTCGAAGCGCCGGACGAAAGAGATCGTCGAGCCCCGCCAGGTCGCCATGCACCTCTGTCGTGAGATTCTCGGCATGACGCTATCCGACATTCGGGGCCGTATTCGGCGGACGCGACCACTCGACCGTGATTCACGGGCTCGAGAGGGTGCACGCGGAAATGGGGTTCAACCCGGCATTTTCTGCCCGTGTTCGGCGTCTCGAAGAGGGGCTCCGGTAGCGGGAACATACGTCTCCGCAAGTGCCCTCGGATGTCGTGCGTGTGACCAATCGGCCGTGCTCAACGTGACACAAGACCGCCCTTTGTTACGATTGTGGCATCCCCAACCTGCCTGTCGATATCCACATACCGGTCACAGCGCTAATCACGGTTGTGATGTGAGTTAGGCCATACGCCAAATGTTCTCCACAACTGGTTATCCACGTTATCTACATGCGGCTCAATGACTTAGACTGTCACGGGCCGTTGCGTTCGTGGCCTGGACATTGTATACCTCTCGCACTCGCGCAACGTGCGCGAAATGACACACCGGGACGAGGGGTACTGGGGATGAATCTTGTTGCGTGCGACGCGCCGGTCGGGGTGCTCGATGAAGCCCCTCAGACGGCACTGCGACAGGACACGTCGACCGAGCATTGGGATGGTTTTTGGGCCGACGACGACCGGTACTACGCGCGTTGCACGACAGCGGCTGGGGTGGCTTGGTATCGGATGGACGACGGGATTGAGGTTGGACCCGTAGCCACAGTACTGCCGAGGCCGCTCACCTCGAATAACGTACCCCGAGTAGATATTCGCCGGCCGATCGTGTTCCGCGTCGGCCAGGGCTGCATCGTCGGGTTTCGGCATGCAGTGAAGCGACCGGCTCTGACATTAGCGAGCCGAGCGCGATCGTCTGACATCTCGGCGTAACCCGACATGAGTTACGCCGTCGCGTCCGGGGCCGATTGGGCTCCGGTGGAGATCTCTTTTTCTTTACTGCGCGAGCCCGGGCAGCGCGAGTTGTTCCGTGCGCCGTTGGGCGAGCATGACGGCCGCGCCGTGCAGCCAGGACAGTGCGACGTCGACCGTCGCATTGCCCGACGCTGCCGCGCGGGCGACAGTGAAGTGCAGGTTCAATTGCCGCAGGATGTCGCCGGGCTCGGACCGCGTGAGGTACGTGATGAGCGCGGCGGCGGCATTGGCGATGTGGTAGAGCGTGAAGAGTCGGAAGCGGACCGCGGCGGCTTCGTCGGCGCCGAGCGCCGCGAGCAGTGCGGTCTCTCCGGTCTCGCGCTCCTCGCGAATGGCGCCGAGTCGAGTCACGGCACGGCGGTACGCGGTGGAGCGCGCGGGAGCGAGCAAGTCGATCCACACGTGCGCCAGTCGATCGGTGAGCACCGTCGCCCAGTCGGCGTCGGGGTCCGCTTTGAGTGGTGCGAGTGGGTCGCCGGCGCGGAGCCAGTCGCCCAGGTCAGCGCGGCGATCACCGACCGTGGCGAGCGAGGCGACGTGCAGGAGTCCTATGAGTCCTGCTTCGCCGTGTCCGTGGAGTGGCAACACCCGGTGGAGCTGGAACGCTCGGGCCGCGACCGCAACAAGCGCGGGACGGAGCGTCTCGGCATTCGGCGGACTGGAGAGCGGCGTGCCGTTGCCGCTGAACGCGCGCACGTACGGATCGAGCCAGTCGAGCGCGGCGACATCGTACGCGGTAGCGAGGACGCTGACCGCGGGGATGTCTTCATCGTTCGGATTGGCGGGGCCGTGCTTCGCGGACCAGAGACGCTGAGCAGCCGCGAGCGCGCGAGCGCGTTCGTGGGCATCTATGGCGGTAACCGCCCAATGCCCATCGAGTGCGCTGACAACGCCCGGCGGACCGGGATTGCCGTGCGGCGTCTCGGCCTTGGTCGGCGAAATCGGCGTCATTCAATCTCCGCAGCGTGGAGCACAGGCGCCCTGAACCACCGTGTATCACAATACTGCGTGTGCAACAAACGCGAAAGGAGCGGTCGTGTATAAGGTTACAGCCATTGGTCACGGCTCAGTAGCGAATTTCGCGGATCCCCGTACCTTTGCCGGTCGTTCGGATCCAAAATGGATCCGCCCGACCAGCGAGCTTGACCGGCTGAGGCCGGTCAAGGTTCCGCTCCCATTTTCCGATGGGATTTGAGCCCCAAACCGGCGCGGCGCGCCGTCTTCACTTGCTGTGCTCAACGTCCCGAGACACAGATCTCCGTTTCATCCTCAGCGCACTCCTCGAGGACGTACCTATGCCATCTTTCCCGCGCGAGCTGCTTCTGCCGTCTCAAGAGGCGGAGGGCCCGTGCGACCTGACTAGTAGTCTTACCCCATCCGCTGGCGGACTCGGCGGTGACATTACCTCGTTGGCCGGTGGTCTCACCGACAGCGAGTCTGCTGGCGCCTTGTTGGCGTTATCCGAGCACGCGACCGTGCTCAGGTTGATCTGGGAAGCGCATGCCCGCGGCGCGATTGCGTTGCCGCCGACCTTGGCTCGTCGAGTGGTGCAAGCTCGGCGGTCTATCCCGAAATACCTGAGCGTGAGCTCGGCGGGAGCGTTCGCGCAGGTCGCGCACACGCCCACTGCGCAGCGCGACGCTATATAGTCGTAGCTCCCAAAGACTCGGCGCCCCGTCTACAGCGGGGCGCTTTTTTTTGTTGCGTCGTGAGAATTCACACGTATACTGTGACGGATGCGTTACACGACGTGACCTGAATGTGACTGGGGGCGGTATGAGAGCGAGCGCGAGCGTGGTAGCGGGGGTCTTTTCCCTATGTAGCCTCGGCCTGGGCTGCGCTGGGCACCATGCGCCACCTGGCGGCTCTGTCGACGCTGCCTTCGCCGTGGTCGAGATTCGCCCTCAGCCGAGACAGACCCTGAAAGACCAGATCATCCAGGAAGCATCGGTGGCCGAGTCTCATGGGCTGACGCCTTTCCTCGAGCTCACGTCCGAGTTCAGTCGGCGGTGCTTCCTCGTCGATCACAGCTTCGACGATACCCGGATGCGGCAAGCGCTCACCGGGACATACATCATCAGGATCGATATCGATCGCTGGGTTGGGCGCTTCGGAGAGACCGGGCTCGACCGGTTGCCGATGGCTTTGCCGGGCTTCGTCCAGCTCTTCGAGGGTGGGCGCGGCATGGGCCCGTACATCGACGCCCGCTCCTGGATCGCCGACGCTCCCTCGGCTGTCGCCCCTTCGCTCGGCGCCTTCGTCCACTCCTTCGTGGCCGCTAACTAGGGCTTCGCGACCTCGGCCAGGTCCTGTCGAGGAGGCGTGGGCGCGGCGAACTGGCTGGGATAATAGAAGACGAACGCGTGCCGATCGCATTGGATGATCGCGAACGCGTCGCCGCGATCGAGGAGCTTGCGTGCATCCTCGCGGCTCGGCTGACATGAGTACGCGTCCGCTCCACCCGCATAGCACTGATCGGTGCGATCGCTATAGCACGTCGCGGGCGGGTGCGTATGCACCTCTGGCACGCCCGCCGGGCAGGCGAAGGTCGCGCCGTTCGGCGTCGCCTCGCTCGTCTCGACAGGCTTGATCTCGAGCACCCGGAAGACCGTGTCGGCATCGCGTCCGTCGGGCTTCTGCACGGCGGCCGAGTCGTTGGACGCATGGACGCGCGCATTGCGCGAGGTCGCCGTCCACCACTGGGTGACGCAGTACGCGCGCTCGACCTGCGCCGGATTGTCCGTCCACTCCGCGGCGAGCGCATTGCGCGCGGCGTCCATGACGACGCCATACCGCATAATCTGAGCGCTGGCCGGCGAGGTCACACTGACGGCGAGCAACACGCCGAGGAGGACCGCATAGCGCATGCGGTCGATCGCCTCTCGGATTCCGTGTGCCGCGCCAGTGACTCGCATTGCTGGACTCGCTCCTCTCGCATTACTTGGTCGACGAGGTCTTTTCCTCTTGCGTCACGCCTCGTGTGCGACCACCCGTTGACTTGCACTGTGCTCATCGCATTGTCACTATCACATCATCGACTCACTTACTCATCTAATGCGCGCGTCTCGTGATCTCGCTCACCTTCTCGCCGTGATGCGCCCGGAACTCGACCCGCGCGAATTTGTTTTTGCGACGGGGTCCTTGGACACCCTCGCCGAGCTCTCCCGATCTGGCACGGCGCTTGTCGCGACGTTCGTCGAATCCGAGGGCGTGAGCCTGATCCTCGAGCGCACGGCCGCTCTCCGCGCCGGCCTGGCGTACATATACCCGTGCCGCCTCATCACGCTGACGGTCCATTCGTCGCTCGACGCGATCGGATTTGTGGCGGCCGTCACATCTGCGTTGGCCACGGCCGGCATCAGCGTCAATCCCGTCTCGGCGTATCACCACGACCACCTGCTGGTCGCCGCCGATCGCGCGGACGACGCGATGGCGGTGCTGGAGAGACTCAGCATTTCACTGTAGATTGTTGCCCGTTTCTCTCGGGCGATCGATGCGATTGTTGCTGGTCCTATTCGCGGTCGCGAGCGTGGCGCAGGCGCAGGCTCCGGCGCCACTCGCCGTGTTGGACCCGATGCTCGATCTGTCGGCCGTTCCTTCGCGACCGCCGCTCGCCGCGCTCGCGACCCTCGACTCGAACGACGCCCACCAGTACTACGACGTGGGGATGGCATCGGTCGACACCAACCCATCCCTCGCGGCGGCGGCATTTTTCTGGGCCAGTCGCCTCGATCCTTCGTGGGCCGAGCCCTACTTCGCCCGCTGGTACATGCTGCGGCGTGCGGCGCCGCGGTCGATCAGTGACTCTGTGCGGAACCTCGTCGATTCGCTGCGCGATGTGGCGCTCATGCGCGATCCGTTCGTCGACGAGCAAATCAGCTTGCAGGGGCGTTCGGACCGCCGCATTTCCAATTGGTACTTCGCATTCTCCGGACGGCGGTACGACCTCGCGTCGCAGGAGCTGGCGAAGTTGATCCCCAGGTATCCCAACGTGCTGGATGTGTACGTCTATCGCGCCAAGGCCACGTACTACCTCCACCAGTATGACACCGCGGCCGCGATTCTCCAGTCGGCGATCGATCGGATCACGTTGTGGGATACGACGCGACTCCAGCGCCGCTATCTCGCCCGGACGATCTTCACCTACGCCATGGGCTTGGCCTACCAGCAGGGACACCGGGATTCGGCGGCGCGATCGGCGTTTCAGCTCACGCTCACCGAGAACCTCGGGTTCTACATGGCACACGTGCACCTGGCGAGCGAGGCGCTCAGTGCGGGCGATACGGCGACGGCGATCGCCGAAGCGCAGCTTGCCGCCGAGATTCGGCCGGACGATCCAGTCGTGCAGCTGTTCTTGGGTCGGACGCTGCTCTCCGCGCATCGCCCGGACGAAGCCATCGAGCATTTGCGCGCGGCCACGGTCGCCGACCCCTACTTCGCGTTGCCGTATTATTACATCGGACAGGCGAGCGAGCTCGCGCACGACACGTCGGCCTCGCTCACGGCCTATCGCGCTTTTCTCGCGCACGCCAGTCGTGCGGACAATTTGCGCACGAGCGCCGAGCAAGCGGTTCGGGCGCTGGGCGGAGGCGCCAAGTAAGCGAGTGATATCGACGTAATCAATCCTTAACGAACGCGACACGGCGGTCGCGCTACATTGTTGCCCGTTTCTATCGGGCGATCGATGCGGATCCTCGTCGTCGTATGCTCAATCGCGATCCTCGCGTGCAGTAGTGGCGCTCCTCCAGCCAAGCCTCCTGTGCCGGCTGGCCCTCTTCCATCGATGTACGATCTCACCCGTGCGCCTGACCGCCCGCCCGTGGTATTCCGCGGTGCGCTGCAGAACAGAGTCGTGGAAGCCGATTCCGCCGGCCAGCAGGTGCTGCATCTCGAGCCCGGAGTGCCGGACACGAACGACGCGAACACCTACTACCGCGCTGGCCTTGTCGCGATCTGGGCGAACCCGTCGGGCGCATCCGCGTCGTTCTACTGGGCGAGCCAACTCAATCCTGGTTGGGCCGACCCCTACTTCGCTCGCTGGTACACGCTTGCGAGGACCGGCCGACGCCTGCCGGATTCTGTGCAACAACGCGTCGACTCGCTCGTCTTGACGGCGATGATTCACGACCCGTTCTTCGACGAACGGCTCACGATGGGCGATTTTGCGGGACAGGTTCACTCACATTTAGCCCTGGCTCAAAAGCAGGTCAACGCCGCGGTCAGCCAAGAGAACCAACGGCGCCGCCAGAACGGCGAGCCGATGCTCGCCGCCTCGCGCCTCGTGCTCCCGCATACGTGGTATCTGGCATTCGCGGATCGCCATTTCGACAGTGCGTCGCATGATCTTGCGCGGGAGATCGCGAAGCACCCCGACGCATTGGAGCTCTACGTCTATCGCTCGAAGGCGCAGTACTACTTGCGGCAGTACGATAGCGCGGCGTCGACGCTGGCAGCCGCGATCCGCCGCGTCGACTTGAAAGACACGACCAAGCTCCTCCCCGTCTATTTCTCGCGCGAGATGTTCTACTATGCATCCGGCATCGCGTTGATGAACGCGAAACACGACTCGGCAGCGCGCTTCGCTTTCGAGAACGCCGTCACGGAGAATCTCGGCTTCTACATGGCCCACTTGCACCTGGCGAGCCGCGCCATCGCGCGACGCGACACTGCGACGGCGATCAACGAGGCACGGATCGCCGCGCAAATTCGCCCGACCGATCCGCTGGTGCAGTTCCTCTTCGGCTACTCGCTGCTCGACGCCGGGCATCCGGCGGATGCGATCGACGCACTGCGCGCGGCGGTCGCGGACGATCCCTACTTCGCCTTGCCCTACTTTTACCTGGCGCAGGCGAGCGAAGCGGTACACGACACCGTCGGATCGCGTGAGAGCTATCGCGGATTCCTCGCACACGCCACCCTGGCCGACACCTTGCGCAAGACCGCCGCGCGTGCAATTTCGCGCCTGGGCGGAACGTAATTCACCGAAGGAGAGCGCATGCGACCGATGGCTGTTGGCCTGCTGTGTCTCGCAATAGGATGCGGCACCGTTGCCCGTGCGCAGAAGACGCCGCCGGCGCCGGTCAAGCTTCCCGACATGTACGATCTGTCACTCGTGCCCGCGCGGCCGACGGTCGTCACGGGGTCGACGAGCAACGTGATGCCGTTCGTCAAGGATCCGAAGACCGGCAAGTACGTGCGGGCCACGCCGACCGCGGCGCCCGTCGATTCGACGCAGCCGGACACGAACGACGCCAGAACGTACTACGATGCCGGCGTCGCGTCGGTGGACGGTAACCCCGTTGGCGCGGCCGCGGCGTTCTACTGGGCCAGCCGCCTCAATCCGTCATGGGCCGAGCCGTACTTCGGACGTTGGTTCGTGCTGACGCAGGCGGCGGAGCGGACGGCGGTGCTCAAGAAGGACGACGCGAAGAAGAACAAGGATCTGGTGCTCGTGCCGGACAGCACGTTGAAGCACTTGGACTCGCTCGTAATCCTGGCGGACATCCACGATCCGTTCTTCGACGAGAAGCTCGCCCTCGAGGCGGCCAGCGGCAATATGCACGGCTCGATCGCGCTGGCGAATACGCTCCGGAACAAGGCGATCAACGAGTATAACCGGGAGCAGATGTCGGAAGGCGAGCCGCCGTTCATGGGCTTCTACAACGGGTATAAGCTGGAGCACACGTGGTATACCGCGTACGTCGATCGCCATTTCGACAGCGCGTCGGCCGACCTGGCGAAGTTGATCAAGAAGAACCCGGACGCGATCCAGCTCTATACGTATCGCGCGAAGGCCCAGTACTACCTCAAGCAGTTCGACAGCGCGACGGCCACGTTGAGCGCCGCGATCGCGCAGATCGAGAAGCGCGACACGACGAAGCTGCTCCCGGTATACATCTCGCGGGAGATGCTGACCTACTCGATCGCGATGGCGAACGCCCAAGCGCACCATGACTCGGCCGCGAAGGCGACCTTCCAGCTCGTGGTGACGCAGAACTTGGGCTTCCACATGGCGCACCTGCATCTGGCGAGCCAGGCGCTTACCGCGCACGATACGGCGACGGCGATCACCGAAGCGCAGATCGCGGCCCAGATCCGGCCGGACGATCCCGTGGTGCAGCTCTTCCTCGGTTACGCGCTGATTAACGCGGGGCACATGAACGACGGCATCGACCATCTGCGGCAGGCGACGACGGTCGACCCGTACTATTCGCTCCCGTACTACTATTTGGGCCAGGCGCTGGAGCAATCGCGTAATGACACCGCGGCGGTCTCCGCCTACCGCGGGTATCTGGCGCACGCCGCCCGTGGCGAGGGCCTGCGTCAAAGTGCCCAGGACGCGATCGGCATGCTGACGATGTCAAAGTCTCCGACGGCGACGCACTGATGCGCCGCCAGTGTCTCGTTCTCGCGCTCGCGTGGGCGCCGTGTGCGTTCGCGCAGCAGGACACGACGAAGCACGCCGTCCGCCAGTGGACGACCTATGAGGACCTGCAGCTCTTCAGTCAGGTGCTCGCTGAGCTCAAGCTGAACCATCCGGATTCGCTCGACACGCACACGCTCGTCATGTCGGCGATCGAGGGCATGGTGCACGCGGCCGACCCGCACTCGTTCGTGATTCCGGCGGTGCGGTTGAACTTCGCCAAGGAAGCCGATTACCGCGCGGGCAAGCTCGTGCCGGTTCCGGTCGAGTTTGTGGAGGTGCGGGGCGCGTATGTCGTCGCCGGCGCGGCGTCGGGATCGGAAGCGGAGCGCCTCGACATTTTGCCGGGCGATCGGCTGGTGGCGATCGATAGCGGGCCTGTTCGGGCCGAGAGCGTGGTGGAGCTCGAGGTGATGCTGTCGGGCGCCCCGAAGACGACCACGCTGCTGACGCTGGAGCGGCGGCGGCTCGATGGCTCGACCGTGCGCCTCGATCGGCGCCTCACGCGGCATGCTCCGGACGAGGAGTCGGCGGTCCCGGCGGTGTTCATGCTCGATCCGAAGACCGGGTACATCCGGATCACGACTTTCTTGAGCGATCGCGCCGCCGACGATCTCCACACCGCGCTCGGCACGTTGGACCACCAGGGGATGCAACGCTTGGTGCTCGATCTCCGTGATAACGGCGGCGGCAGCATCAAGCAAGCCGCGCACGTCGCCGGCGAGTTCTTGCCCAAGGGCATGCTCATCTACACGTCCGAGGGCCGCAAAAAGGATATCACCGACACGGGCCGAGTGTCGCGCTCGTTCTTCGCGACGCGCGCAAAATATCCGCTCGTGGTGATGATCGACGGCGGGACCGCGAGCGCCTCGGAGCTCGTCGCGGGCGCGCTGCAGGATCACGACCGGGCGGTGATCATCGGGCGTCCGAGTTTCGGGAAGGCATTGCTCATGGTCCCGCTGGCGATGAGCGACGGCTCGTCGCTCATGATGGTCGTCGGCCACGTCCGCACGCCGTGTGGCCGGATCGTGCAGCGCAGCTATCGTGGTCTCGCCCTTCGCGACTACTACGAAGGCGCGTGGTCGTCGCGTGACACGACGGGGCGTCCCTCGTGCAAGACCGACGCGGGCCGGACGGTCTATGGCGGCGGGGGGATCGTGCCCGATGTGCTGCTCCCGACGCACCTCGGCGCGCCGCCCTGGTTCGAGCGCATCGAGGAGGATCGGTTGGTGTTGCAGTGGATCGGCGGGTATCTCGACGCGCACGGCGCGCAGTACACGACGCTCGACGCATTCGCGGCCGCACCGACGATCCCACCGGAGGCGATCGCCGACTTCCGCACGTTCGTGGCGTCGCACGGGGATTCGGCGGCGACGGGTGATGCGGCCGATCGTTTGCTCGGCCGGCGGTTGGCGCTCGCCGTGGCGTACGGCAAGTGGGGCGAGCCCGGGTACTATCATGTGGCGGCCGTCTTGGATCCTGATGTGACGACGGCGTCGCATGCGTTCGATAGCGGCGCTCACTGATGGATGAACCGATCGATGAGTGGCTGCGTCGGGACCTGATCGAGGAGTTTGGCCCGGAGAAGGAGCCCGTGCCATGGGCGGCCGACAAGGTGTCGCGGACCATGCAGCGCTTGTCCGCGGTCCGGGCAGCCGGTGGCCCACGGCTCGAGGCCGAGGTCTTGTGGGTGCGTGAGGTGACGGCGTTCACGCTGCCGGGGCACTATGTCTACATCTCGCGCCGGCTCCTCGAGCGCTGCGCGAGCGACGAGCCGGTCGCGTTCGCGTTGGCGCACGAGATCGCGCATCACGATCTCGGGCATTTGCACGGGCTCGACTCGTTGGCCGCCGCGATGCCGCGCGAGCTTCCATCATTCGCGCACGGGCGTGCGGCGCTGATGGTGGCCGTCATGTTCATCGAACGGCGCGTGCACGGCCCGGAAAAAGAGATGGCTGCCGACGCCCGGGCGCTGGAGATGTGCGTGGCGGCGGAGTACAACGGCGAGCACTGCCTGCAGTTGTTCGACGTGCTCGAATCGGATGCGCTCGACAAGGGCGATGTCGATGCCGTCTACGGCCTCGAGGACGCGCTCGATCCCGCGAGCCATGGCGGCGGCGCCATGGGTTGGCTGACCGAGGCGCGCGAGTGGGCGCATGAGCGGCTTCGCGGGTATATCCCGATTCGCGAGCGGAAAGCGCGATTGCGCGAGCAGCTCAGGCGATGAGATTCTGGCGATCGCCGGTCGGGTGGGGGTTCGCGGCCTTGTACCTGGTGGCCTTCGTCCTCGTGTACCTGGACTACCTGCGCCGCCGCGGGACGTGGCTCGCGGATCTCGGGCTCGACCTCCTGGCGATCCCGTATGTTCTCGTGGGGCGGGTTCTGACGATGAGCGCGACGTTCGAGTTGCACGGGTTCCAACCGTGGGGTCTGGTGCCGGCCGCGCTGTTCTGCGCCTGGTTGGCGTATATGCTCGGGGCCGGACTTCAGTACGCGTTTGTCAGGGTGCGCCGAGCAACGTCGAAGTAACGTTTGCTACACGCACAGCCTTGTGCAATCGACAATGCCATAGGCGAGTGTGAGACCCAGCCGGCGACAGGGCTAGGAAAGTGTCATGGTCCCGTCGAACGTACGTGTCCAGCCATGTCGCCCGGGTCGCCTTAAGTGTTGATCGCTGCTTTGATCGGTAATGTCGCCGATCGTACGAATTTCGCCGGCTCGCTCCGGCGCGAGATCACCGCGCGATTCTGCGCGGATAGCGAGGAGTTGCACTCGCTCGTCGCGACTGGCGTGGTCGACGCCATCGTGGCTGATCTCGACACGGTCCGCCATGCGAGCCTGTGGCCGAGTGTGCGGGCGATCGTCGACTGGCATCCGACGATTCCGCTGGTGCTGTGGCTCTCGCTCACCGGCAACGACATGCGCTCGCTCGTGGCGATCGCGAGCGAGATCGCGCTCGACGCGGTGATCATTCGCGAGCTCGATGACTGCACGGCCATCATCGCCGGTGCGATCCGGTCGGCGTGTGAGGGGAGTGCGACACAGACCGTGGTGCGGGCGATCGAGCGCCTCGCGCCGCGGTCGGTCCGTTCGCTCCTCGTCATCGGTGCGCGGCACGCCGAGCGGCCGTTGACGGCGCATGCGTGGGCGGCGAGGGCGGGAGTGTCGCAGCGGACGCTGTTGGCGCGCGTGCGTGACGCCGGGCTACCTCCGGTGCATCAGCTGATTCGGTGGTTTCGGCTGCTCCATGTCGCGGCGCGGCTCGATATGCCGAAGGCAACGGTGGAGCGAGTCGTCGAGACAATGCGTTTCACATCGAGTGCGACACTCAGGCATCTGCTCAAGCGGGTGACGGGTCTCTCGCCGGGTCAGCTGCGCGACGCCGGGGGCTTCGAGTACCTGCTCGGTGTGGTCGAGCTGATGCTGTCGCCGGAGGGCGGCGATACCGCAGCAGATCAGGATTCGCCGCTGGCCGACCTTGGCCGTCTCGATCAACACCTGCAATCTGCATGGTATGAGTCTCGCGGACCTGACTCGCGCTCATCACGTATGCCGCGAAGAGCGGACCGCTGATCTCATCCGGCACACACGGCGTCAGCTGGACCACTCGATCGCCGCGGAAGTTGACGCGCATGCGCATTGGATCGAGGGGCAGTCGGCCGATCCGCTGCCGTACTATCATTTCGCCGAGATGTGCAGGTGGTATGGGCACTTGGACCTTTGGCGAGAGGCGGTCGACATCGCGCACGGCCTGTCGCACTACACGCCCGAGCAGCTGATCGAACGCGCGCACGCCAAGCTGCTGCTCGGCGACTGGTCCGGGTGGCGCGATCGTGAGTCACGCTTCTTTCTTGGCGGCACCGGATTGCCGTATCAGCTGCGCTCGATACGCGAGCGCTGGGATGGTCGTGAAGATATCGTCGGCAAGTCGCTGCTCATCGTGTCTGATGGCGGGTTTGGCGACTGCATCCGAGATGCTCCGCTTCCTGCCGTGGATCACGCGCACGGCTCGTCGGGTCACGCTCGCGGTGCAGCCGGAGCTCGTCGAGCTCGCGACCTACAACTTTCCTGATACGAGTATCTGCACGATCCAGGACGCGATCGCCACGTCGTACGACCGGTACGTGTCGGTCCTCTCATTACCAGCGATGGTCGGCGCATTGCCGCCATTCGAGGCTTTGCGAGCGCCGGTGCCCGCTCGCCACGCCGGCATCGGACTCTGTTGGGCAGGGAGCCCGCTCACGCAGATGGAGCTTCGCCAACCGCTGTCGCTCGATGCGTTCTCTCCGCTGTTGGCACGCGGCGATGTGAGTTGGTACAGCTTGCAGATTGGCCCGCGCGCGGACGAGGTCGTGAGCTATCCGACGGTCACGGTTCCACCGGAGCCGCTGTCCACGTTCGCCGAGACGGCGAACCTGATCGCGGGGCTGGACGCCGTGGTGACGGTCGACACGTCGGTGGCACACCTGGCAGGGTGTCTGGGCGTGCCGACCTTCTTGTTGCTGCATGTCGTCGCCGACCCACGATGGGGGCTTGCTGACGCGACGCCATGGTACCCCTCGATGCGCTTGATTCGGCAGCGGAGGCCGGGGGACTGGACTGGTGTGATCGACGAGCTCGCGGAGCGCATCGCGGTCACCATCCCGCGTGTGGCGTAGTAGAGTCATCGCGCTGTGAGGGTGAATCTTTCGCGCCCGAGGTATGGGTATGCCACACGACCGATTCGCCGTCACACGGCTCACGCCGGCACAAGGGGTCCGACTCGAGCATCAGGGCAGCCAGCACCTGCTCGTGAACACCAGGAATGGTGCGCGCTGTGTGCTCAATGCGTTGGGCAAGCGGATCTGGATGCTGCTGGCCGGTCGGCCGACGTTTCCAGCGCTCGTCGGCGGATTGGGTGGCGCGTACGATCAGCGCCGGGGTGACTTAGTGCGCGACGCCGGGCGTCTGCTGCTCGCGTGGCAAGAGGCCGGCTTGATCACTTGGACAAGCTAACGGTGCCATCGACACGGCTGCGATGATGCCCGGCTAGCATGGTGACGGTCGGGGCGCTCGTCCGTGACTACGCAACGCAAGACTCGGTGGCGCTGCAGCTGGCTCGCGTCGCCAATGTGCAGTTCGTCGACAGCGCCGCGGCTCTCGTTCAGCTGGCGGTCGAGTGTCGCGTCGGCGCGTTAATCACTGAGCTGACCGACGAGGCGGGTCGTTCGGTGGCGCCGATGGTGGTTGAGCTCTTGGCGCGCGCGCCGTCCTTGCCGATCGTGCTCTACGATATCTTGAATCGCCCGGCGATCCATCGCCTGACGGAAATTCTCGTGCCGGGGCTTCGGATCGAGTTCGTGTTGCGCGACGCCGAGCCGTTAGGGACGACGATGCGTCGCGCATTGGCGGCGACGTTGCCGGCCTCGGTCGCCCCGGTCTTGCTCGAGCGCTTCTTGCCATTAGCGCCAACCTCGTTGCACGTCTTTCTCGCGGTCGCCGCGCTCAAGGCCCCGTCGGGCCGGAGCCTCGAGCACCTTGCGCATTGGAGTGGGATCACGCGTCGCACGCTGGCGCGCCGGCTCGCGGCGGCTGGTTGGCGGCCGCCGAGCGTGGTGTTGCAGACGTTTCGGGCGCTCGACGCGGTGTGGCTGATGACGGTCGATGGGCGCACGGCGCGGCGCGTGCAGGAGTTGCGCGGTCTCGGGAGTCCGAGCTCGGTGGGGCGGTTGTTGCGGCGATATCTGGGGATCGCGCCGCTCGAGCTTCGTGATGTGGGGGGATTCCCTGCGGCGCTCGACATCGCGGCGCATGCCATTACTGGTAACCATGCAAGCGCGCTTCGTCACGGCTAGCTCTGTCGGCCGTCACGCGTCGATCTCGCGTGACTCCGAGGTGCAACTCTGTCCCAATCGCGCAACTCTGTCCACCACGGCCGATTCCTGTCCGAAGAGGACGTTGGTAGACTGACGCCGTGTCGTCGACCGCGAACGCTCGGGCCGTCCGTCGTCCGTTGGTGCAGGATGCGTGGGACAGGGCAGCGTCGGACGCGCCGATCTGTGTCGCGGCGCTGATTCGGGGGAGCGCCGAGCGCATGCGCTTCGCGAGCACGCTGTCGCGCACGATCACCGTGCAGTTCGCCGATACGGCAGCCGAGATCATTGATCAGATCACGAACGGTCGAGTAGACGCGGTCATTGTGGGTCTCCACAACGAGCGTGGTGAGAGCTTAGCGCCGGCCGCGCAATCGATTCGGCGTCGCTTTCCGTTCGTGACCCTCGTGTTCTATCTGTCGCTCGTGGGGGCCGATGTCCACGAGGCGTTGGCGTTGGCCTCCAGCATAGCGCCGAGTGCCGTGATCATCCGGGATATCGACGACCTCACCGCGACCATTACACGGGCCGTTCACGGCGCGCGCGAGGCCGGCGCGTCGAGCCATATCGTCGCGATGGTCAACCGCGTCGCGGCACCGGGCCTCACGGACACGCTTTCGTTCATCGCTCGCCACGCCACTCAGCCGCTGCATGTGGCAGATGTCGCGCAGTACGCTGGTGTCTCCCATCGGACGCTGTTCAACCAGTTCAGCCGCGCGCGGCTGCCGACGGTGGCGCGCTGCATCCATTGGCTGCGGATTCTGCACGCGACGGCGCGGCTCGAGTCGCCGCACGCCACGGTCGAACAGGTGGCCGACCGGCTGGGGTTCGCGTCGAGCTCGACACTCCGGCATTTGATCAAGCGGCTCACGTCGATGACGGCGAGCGAGATCCGGCACGAAGGGGGATTCTGGTACTTGCTGCGGCGTACCGAGTCAGTGCTCAGCGCCGGGTCATCCCCGCGCAGCGATGAGGGTGCGCGCCCGTTCGGCAACGACGGCGCCCATGATGACGACGCCGCTCACGACGCGCTGCATGGCGGGGTCGACGTTGGCGAGGTTGAGGGCATTGTTGAGGGCGCCGATGCACACGGCGCCGACGAGTGTGCCGAGTACGCCGCCGCGGCCGCCAGTCAGCGCTGTGCCGCCGATGACGACGGCCGCGATGACGTCCAGCTCGTACTGTAGCCCGGCGTTGGGCACGCCGGCGCCGAGCCGCGACGCCATGACGGCGCCGGCGAGACCGACGAGGGCGCCGTTGGCGAGGTAGACCCAGGCAGTGACGGCGCGCGTCGGCACGCCGGCCAGCCAGGACGCCTGCTCGTTGCCTCCGACTGCGTAGACCCATCGGCCCCAGGTCGTGCGGGTGAGCACGAACCAGCCAATGGCGACGATGATGAGCATGACGATGATCGGGATCGGGCAGTCCGGCGAGTTTGGTCTGTCCGAGCCAGCCGAACTGGCGTCGGGAGGTCGCCTATCGATCGTCCGCCGCTAAAGAGGAACGCGAGGCCGCGGCAGATCGTGAGGAGCGCGAGCGTCACTAGAAACGATGGGATGCGCAGAAACGCGACCGCGGTGGCGGTTATGCCACCGGTTGCGACGCCGACCATGATGGCTGAGGCGATGGCGACGAGCGTCGCCGCGAGGCCACCCAGTGTCGGCTCGAGGGCGTGCGCCGCCAGCGCAGCCACGACGCCGGCGAGCGCGACGACGGAGCCGACGGACAGGTCGATGCCGCCGGTGAGGATGATCGCGGTCATCCCGACGGACATGATGCCGACGATGGCGACCGAAAGTGCGACGTTGACGAGGTTGGCGAGCGAGAAGAACGTCGACAGCACGTCTAGCCGATCATGGCGTCGTCGAATCCACCACGGTCATCGGCACGGCGATGACCGAGTCGTAGGGCTGCTTCGCGAAGTACGCCGCGATGGCGTCGATCGTCTCGGACCCAATGAGCTTGGGCTGCTGCGCGACATCGGCCTTGAGCGGCGTGTGCCCTTTGATCGCGCGCACGGCCTCGCTCGTGGCGTCGTAGCCGACGATGGTAAAGTTCGCGCCGGTTTTGCCGTGCGAGGTCGCTGAAGAGAGGGCACCGAGCGCGCTCTCGTCGTTGATGGCGAAGATGCCGTCGAGGGCAGGGTGCGCCTGCAGCAGGTCATCGGCGGCCTTGAGCGCGCGATCCCGCACACCGCCGCCATTGAGCACGCTCACCAGCTGCACGTGGGGATGCGACTTGGTGAGCGTCTCGCTGAACCCCAGTGCCCGGTCCGCGCCGGACTGGACCTCGGGCTGGCCGATGACGGCCACCGTCCCAGTGTCGTGCAGCGTCTTCGCCATGAACTCAGCCGCGAGCCGTCCGCCTTCGTAGCTGTTCGACGCGACGTGCGAGACGACGTGCGCGCCGAGTGCGCGAATATCGGACGTGAACACGGGGATACCGGCGGCTTGCGCGCGAGCGATGGCGGGTCCAATGCCACGCGAGTCGACGGGGCAGGCAATGATCGCGTCGACGCGCTGCACGATGAAGTTGTCGATCTCGGCCTGTTGCTTGGCGAGGTCGAAGTCGCCGGAGGTAATAAGCAGCGTGTATCCATGTCGCTGCGCCGCGTCGCGCAGGCCGGCTTCGAGCTGGCGGTAGAACTCGTGCTCGGTGGTGAGCAGCGTGACGCCGATGCGTTTTCCATTGGCGCCGGCGCCGGCGGTAGACGCACCGGAGCCTGAGCAGGCGGCCAGCACGAGAAGCACGAGGGGTATACGACGCATCAAGGCAGCTCCAGCAAATTGACCTCTGACATCGTGCCCGCCGCGGATGGCGACGGTCTTGATCTCCCACGCGCCGAGCGAGACCGGATGCGACCACTTGAACCGTTCACTCGCGACGGTCGCGCGCGTTGCCTGGCCGGTCGTCTCTTGCAGGCGAACGATGAGCCGGTCGTCGTCTTCTGCGTGCTTGATGGCGGTCGTCATGACGTTGACGGGCGAGACGCTGAGGAACGACGCCTCCCACGACTCTTTCCCGGATGGCGGGAGTCGACAACGTACTCGGCCGGGGTTTGCAACTCCAAGGCACGCCGATCAAGGCTCAAGTGACTTGTAGTCGCCGACAGCACGCACTAGCCAGAATGTGCGCTCCTGGCGGCCTTGGTCCTGCCACGCGTTGTTGTCGTTCGCTGGCACAGTCGCTGGTCGGTGTCGTGCGAAGGGTGACGATCGGATGATGATCGTTCGGAAGAGCGTCCCGGCCGGCGTGGCGAGGACGTCATAGCTGTACGTCTGCGCGTTACAAATCCCCACCGTCGCCACCGAGGTACCGAGTTTCCCTTGGACAGCGACATAATCCTGCGCCGGCTCTTCGGTGCCAGCCGTGTTTCGGCTGATGGTGGCGCCCGGCACTTTGGCGAATACCTGCGGGTCAGCAAGCGCGGTGGGGATCTCGAGCTTGAGGATCTGCTCGTGCTCGTGCCAGTCGATGACGAATTTAAGCTCGATGGCATCGAGCCCAGCACGCTCGACAATGTCCATATTAATGGTCGACGTCCGCCAAGTCGCGATTTGGCGCGTTACGCGCACCAGGGACCCGTCCTCGACGACAGTCGTCGTGACCCACGTCGGCCGCCCAATGACATTCCTGAAGCTCGCCACGTCATGCGACCAGGTATCGCTTCGGTCATCGATGACCACTAGCCCGATCGGCTCGATGAGCAATTCGAGTCCATGAGACGTGACCGGCAGTGACGTAATACCGAAGCCTCGGTCGTCGATCTTGATGCCGGTGCTGATTGAAGCGCTCGGCGCCGCTGGACCTTCGCCATGGTCGAGCGTAAAGACACGGTACCCACATGCCGGTAACTCGACGAGCGCGGACAGTCGGGGAACGAATTGCGTCATACTATCAGCTGGCCGCCACTGGATGGGTATGCGCGTTCCGTCCTTGGCCGATAGATGTGTGATCGGTGCCGTGCCCGAGGGGTCTCGATCGGTGTGAAGTTCGAGTACCGCCGTTCGACCCCAGGGGAGTGGGTTGTACGCGAACACGCAGCCTTCTTCGACATTCGATACGTCGACGGCCCGTGCAAGGGTCTGGAGTGCTTCGATACGCGTCGTCTGTGCCACTTCGCACGCATAACCGACTGCATCCCGCACGTCCTGGTAGTCCGAATAGAGCGACGTACCCGCCATCATGTCGTGAAATTGGCAGAACAGCACCTTCCACCACGATTCACCGAACTCGGTCGCCGGATACGGATGCTGCTCCGCCATTTGTGCGAATGCTGCGACCGTCTCCGCCTGGGTCAACCATTGCTCGGCACGCCGGTTTAGCGCTTTCCCCTCGCCGTGGGCGGAATAGCACCCTCGAGAGTGGTGCTGCAGCTCCGTGCGAACAACTGGAAGGGATGCTGCCGCCGGCGATTGTTCGACTGCGGCAAAGAACTCGCTGAGCGTGCTGAATCGGATCTCCGGGAGCGCCGGATTGTTCTTCAGCGCCAGGATGGTGGCAAGGTGCTGTTTAGTTGGGCCACCACCATGATCGCCAACGCCGAACCAGAACATGGCGTGGTCGAGACCAGGCTGGAAGTAATCTGAGGCTCCTTCGACGATAGTGTCCGTGCGGCCGTCATGTCGCCGCAGGATGTCCTTTGGATCACCGTCGTAGGATTCCTTGATGCGCCCGGTGAGCACGCGAGATCCATCGGGTGCTTCCCACCAGAACATCAAAGGAATACCCGGCATCTCGTGCGCCTCCGGGCGCATGAAGCAGTAGTAGCGAAGGCCTGCTTTGCTCAGCAGTTGAGGCAGCCCCGCCCCATGGCCAAATGAGTCCGGATTGGCCCCGACGATGGCGGTCGCCCCGACGTGCTCATGGAAATAGCGCTGTCCGTACAGGGCCTGGCGGGCGAAGCTCTCCGTCGACGGAAGATTGCAATCGGGCTCGACGATCCAGCCGCCAATGACCTCGAAACGATGCTCGGCAACACGCTGCTTGATGACCGCGAAGAGTCGCGGATCGCTGCGTTCGACCCACCTGTAGTGGGCAGCGGAGGAGTGCGCGTACCGAAACTCCGGCGTCTCGCTCATGCGATCAGTGACGCTCTGCAGCGTCGCGCACGCCTCATTGGATCCATCGCGCCATGGCCAAAGCCAGGCCGCGTCAATGTGCGCGTATCCGATCAGATGCAAGACCTTCGTGTTCCCAGGTTTTCGCGGGACCGATGGCGCGTTCAACAACGCAGTCCAACCGGGATGCGGAAGCGCGAGCCACGGTGTGAGCGCGAGGCTCGCGCTGAGGAAGTCGCGACGGGGCATGGGCATATAGAGTGTCGACAAGTGTAGTCACACTGACCCTCTTGTCAACCACTCGTAGTTCTGCCTTATTGGGGCATGCCGCCAGCGCTGAGCGATCGTGAGCTCGACATCATGCGAGCCGTCTGGGACCTCGGCGCCGCGACCGTGGCGGAGGTACAACGCGCGCTCCGCGGACGACGTGTTCGACTGGCCCGGACGACGGTCGCGACGTTGCTCGATCGCCTCGAAACTAAGGGGGCGGTGCGACAGATAGAGGGAACTCGCCGTCCGGTGCGTCGATATGAGGCGGTCACGCCGCGCGAGGTGGCCGGGACCAGCGCATTGGCGCGTCTGGTCGAGACGGTTTTTGGTGGTATGCCCGGATTGGCGATGACGCACTTAGCGGGGGACGCGCGGCTGACGGGCGAGGAGTTATACGCCCTGCGACGGATCCTGGATGAGCGACTGACGGCCCAACGTCGGAAGATGAGGCGCCCGTGACGCAGGGTCTCATCGCTTGGGCGTGGTACGCCGCCGCCACGGGTGCCCTAGTTATAGTCGCGGCCGAGGCGCTCGATCGCGCCGCGCGGCTAGCCAGGCGGCAGACACGATGGGCGTGGCTGTCCGCGATCATCGCGACGATAGGCGTTCTCGCCTATGGCCCCCATCGTCTCGTTGCTCGCGGTCTCGCGGCTTCCGCCGCCGCCGCGATTCCGCTCAACGCGGTGTTCGTATTGCTCTGGTGCGGCGCGTCCGTCGCGCTCCTGGTGCGACTGGTCGTTTCGTTCTCGAGGGCGCGTGTGCAGCTTGTGGGTTTTTCGGTGCGCGACCTCGATGGCATTGACGTTCAGGTCAGCGATGCGATCGGTCCCGCCCTCGTGGGATTGTTCCGTCCGCGCATAGTCGTACCCTGGTGGTTCCTGGCGCTGCCCAAACCCGACCGCGTGCTCGTGATGCTCCACGAGCGAGAGCATCAGTCGGGCCCGTGATCCATTGGTCGGCGCATTCGGGGAGCTGGCACTCGCGCTCGTGCCTTGGCACGTCGCGCTCTGGTACGCGGTTCGGCGACTCCGTCGCGCCTTGGAGCTCGACTGCGACGCACGGGTGCTGCGTCGCGAGTCCAACGTCGAACGGTACGGACATCTCCTGTTGCGATGTGCGCGTTCTGGTGGCCTCGCGGGGTCGTTCACGAGTTGGCTCCGCGGACCAGCTGGCACGCTCGAATTGCGCATTCGTGCCATGACAGCCCCTCCACCGGCGCGCAGTCTGCAGCCTGCGTGTCTCTACGCCATCACGCTCTGTGCTGCGCTCATGGGGATCAGCACGCTGCATCGTCCCGCACCTCTTATCCTCGTCCCGACCGTATCCACGGCGTCGCCGGTTGCCATGAGCGAGATCGATGATGCTGTCCGAGTGGTGGACATCGATCGTGCCGGCGCCGTGACGCACCTGACGGGCGAGCCGCTCGATTCGCGCGATGCTGCGGCGCTGGCGAACGTGCGCGGCCCGGCGACGGTTCGATTTATTCCTGATCCCGACCGTCCATCGCAACTGGTTGCGATCGTCCGATATCAGCGGCATTAGCGTGGTTGATACCCCAACGATTATCGGGATCAACGTCGGTGGGACGAAGACAGCGATCGTCGAGGGAACGACGGGCGGCGAGATTCTGCAGCGTTCGGTCATGCCGACGAACGGCGCGCGTCCGTTCGTCGAGACGTTCCCGACCCTCGCGGAGCGTGTCGAGCATACGATCTCGGTATCGCAGTCAGTCGGCCGTCGGCCGATCGCGATTAGCGTCGCAGTGGCCGGTCCGATTGACGCAGGAGTGGGCCACTTGTTGGACCCGCCGAACTTGCCCGGCTGGCATGATGTGCCGCTCACGCGTACGCTGGAGCGTCGATTCCCAGCGTTGCCGGTGTTCGTAGAGCACGATGCGAAAGCGGGTGCGCTTGCCGAGTTCAGATTCGGTGCGGGCGCCTCACGATCCGGACTGAGAGATATGATCTTCCTAACGTTCGGAACTGGAAACGGCGCAGGCATTATTGTGGGCGGACAACTCGCGCGCGGTGCGAATGAGAATGGCCGGCGAAGTATGGGCGATGCCAGTCGCGCCTGACGACAGTGCGCGACTCAAAACAACGGAGGACGGCTGGGAGAGCGTCTCTTCCGGTCGCGGGCTCCTCTCGATCGCGCGACGGTTGTATCCGTCTCGTTGGAGCTCGGCGAATCGCATCAGCGATGTCGTTGATGCCGCGCTGGCCGGCGATGCGGATGCCCTCGAGGTGATCAATGAGGCGGGTCTTTGGCTCGGCGCAGGGTTGGCGGTGCTCGTCAGCGTCCTCAACCCACAGCTCATCGTCATCGGCTCACTCGCGTGCGTGCTCGGGGACCGCCTCCTGGTGCCAGCACGCGCCGTGCTCGCTCGCCATGCGCTGCCACGCGCGGTTGCCGCGTGCGAGATCGTTCCGGGCCTACTCGGGAAGCGACTCGGTGACGTGCAGTCTCTGATGGCGGCGATTGTCGCGCTCGGCCCGCTGTGAGCGAGGCGAGTAGCGGGTACGCACGTCGTCTCGGTCTATTCGATGCTGCGATGGTTACGGCCGGCGGGATCATTGGCGGCGGGATTTTCCTGAACCCGTCGGTCGTCGCCCAGCGCGTCCCAACATCGACTCTCGTTCTCGTCGCCTGGGTCTTGGGTGGCGCGATAGCGGCAACGGGTGCTTTCTGCTTCGCGGAGCTTGGGGGGCGGCGCCCCGAGGCAGGCGGAGGCTACGTCTATCTAAAGGAAGCATTCGGCCCCCTGCCCGCGTTCTTGTACGGCTGGACGTTCCTCGTGGTCATCAATACCGGTGGAATGGCGGCGGTCGCAGTCACGTTCGCGCACTACTCGGCCGATCTCGTTCACCTTCCCGTCAGCGCCGAGCGTCCGATCGCAATCGGAGTGGTGCTGCTACTCACCGTCGTCAATGTGCTCGGCATCCGTGCCGGCGCGACGACACAGAACATTTTCACGATCTTGAAATTGATAGCCCTGGCAGCCGTCATTGTTGCCGGTGTCGCCATTGGGTTGGGCTATCACGGTGCGGGAGCCGCTCCGGTCACTGCTGACGCGCCCGTGGTTACCGGCGACTTGATCCGCATCATAGGCGTAGCGCTCGTGCCGATATTGTTCGCCTACGGTGGTTGGGCGCATGCCAACAACGTTGGCGGCGAGGTGCGAGATCCCGAGCGCACGCTCCCGCGGGCGATGCTCGTCGGCATGGCGATCGTGGTCGTCGTCTATCTCCTCGCCAACATTGCCTATCTCGCCGCGCTCGGCCGAGATGGCCTAGCGGTGAGCCGCGCACCGGCGACGGATACCTTGCGCCGAGCAGTCGGTCCACTGGGCGGTACGCTCGTGGGACTCGGCATTGCGTTCTCCACGTTCGGATTCGTGAACATCACGATCCTCTCGGCACCGCGGATCCTACAGGCCATGGCGGCCGACGGGCTCTTCTTCCATCAGGCAGCCGCCCTGCATCCACGCTATCGCACGCCGGCGGTCGCGCTCTGGTGCCAGGCGGCATGGGGTGTGGTCCTCACCGCAACAGGGAGCTACGGCGCGTTGCTCGACTATGTCGTATTCGGCGACTGGCTATTCTTCGCTTTGATCGTCGCCACACTGTTCGTCTATCGTCGGCGTGAGCGCGAGAGCGGCGCGACGACTGGGGGCTTTCGGGTACCGGGATATCCGGTGGTGCCAGTAGTGTTCATCGTGGCCGCGGTGTACGTCATGGTGAGCAGCATTCGATCGGGGCCGCGCAATGCGCTCATCGGGGCAGGGCTGATCGCACTCGGCGTTCCGGTCTATCTGATCTGGCGGCGTGCGCCAGCTGGCGTTCTTTCGGGCGAATAAACGTCACACGGCGTCGGATACGCTCGTGAACGTGAAGTCGCGTGCCTTGAGCACGGGCATGGCCGTATCGCCATCGCCGACTCGACGCACCGGCCCGAGTGCGTCGAGGTTGTTGAGCACGAACAATGGCGACTCGTTGAAGCGCAGGTTCTTGACGGCCCGCGTGATCTCACCGCGCTCAATGAGAAACACTCCGTCGCGGGTGAGCCCGGTGTGCAAGGCTGTTTGTGGGTCCACCTCAACGGTGTACCAGAATCGAGTGACAAGCAGGCCACGGTCAGTGCTGCGGATCATGGCCTCACGCGACATCGGACCACCGGCGACCTTAGATGACGTCGCACCGCCTATGTATAGTCGGCCTTGTCTTTTCGCCCAGTACCGTGAGCTCCACAGTTGCCGCAGGACGCCACGCTCGATCCAGACCTGCCGGCTGACCGGAAACCCATCGCCATCGAACGGCGCCGCGAGCAGATCCGGATCGGAGGGATCGGAGAACAGCGTTACGCGCGGGTCGACGACTTGCTGACCAACTCTGTTCCCTCCTCCGGGTTTGGCGAATGGGCTCCGACCTTCGTCGGCCTCGCGCGCACCGAACGACAGCAGGCCAATGATGGTGTTGGTCGCCTCTGGCTCTAAAATGACTGTGTATCGCCCGGGCTCGATTGCCGCGGCGTTCCGGGAGCAATGTGCTGTATCGAGAGCACGTGACGCGACGGCGGCTGCATCGAGGTGCGTCCAATCGTGCTCATTCGCTGACGCCCAGCCGGAGCCCATGCCATCCACGCTTCGCACGGAGAGGGTGTAGGTCGCGCCGGTTGCGCGCCAGTAGGCGGACAGTCCCGCGCTGTTGGCGAGCAGCGAGGATGTCGCGTTCGTCTCAATGGATCCGGCGGCCACGAACCCTGAAGACCCCGATTGCCGGGCCGGCTCGAGCGCCGCGAGCGCCACCTGAGCGCGCTCGCCTGCTCCAACTGCGGCCGTCGACTCAAAGTAGGCGTTGATGTCCTGATGGGTTTGTGGACCGAGCGGCGGCATAGCCTCCGGGTCCTCGGGCACGAGCTTGGCCAGCGACTCTGCGCGGTGAACGGCGGTCCGGAGGGCATCGTCTGAAAGATCGTTCGTCTGAATGGCAGCGTGCCTCGCGCCGAACGACGTGTCGATGACGACGTGGGTGTCACGGACATCGCCGACAGTCGTTAATTCGTTCACCGCGAATCGCGTGTTACCCGTCATGGTGCTGACGATACCGACGACTGTGACGTTAGCGGTCGCGAATCGACAGATTCGCGCCGCGATGTCTTCCAACTCCGTGCGCGGCAATGGCGAGCTCATACGCGCCGTCCGGTGTTGATGACGTTCACTTGCGAGAACAACGCTGGCACTGAGCCATGACTCACTGCGTTGGTCTGTACCGGCTCTCCTTTGCCGTCGGCGAATGTTCCCCGGAGCTCATAACTCCGTGGCCCGCCCAGCATCCGGAGCGAGTTCCAGAAGTCGAGCGTGCGAATCTGATAGCTCACATCTCGCAGCATCCCGATGATCTTGCCCCCCCTGATCTCATAGAAGAGCTGGCCGCCGAACTGCGCGTTGTATCGTTGATGGTCGATCGAGAATGAGCCGTTGCCGATGATCGCGATGCCGTGGTCAGTCGCGGCGATCAGATCTTCCCACATCAGGTCGTGATCACCCGGCAGGAGCGACACGTTCGGCATCCGCTGGAACTGTATACTTGCCCAGTCTTGCGCGTAGGAACAGCCGTGCGAGCGTGTGGGCCGTCCCGTTTTGTCGTACCACCACCTCAGCCACTGGGCCTGCTCGCGGGTGGTTTGATAATCGTCCAGTATCCCGTTCTTGATCAGCAGGAAATCATCCGGCGCGACGCCATCATCGTCGTATCCAATTGTGGCCAAGGCGCCCGGTTGGGAGCGGTCGGCCCGCACGTTCATGATCGAGGGCCCATATTGCAGCGCACCGAGCACTTTCTCCGGCGGTGCGACGAAGCTCGTGCCGGCCAGGTTCGCTTCATAACCCAGCGCGCGGTCGAGCTCCGTCGCGTGGCCGATCGACTCGTGAATGGTGAGCCAGAGATTCGAGGGGTGGAGCACGAGATCGTATCGCTCGATCTCGACCGGCTTCGCACGCAGCTTTGTCGCGGCCTGCTCGGCCCACTCACGGGCACGGTCGACGAGGCCAAGTTCATCGACGTATTCCCACCCACGTCCCATTGGCGCCAGCGGGATACTAATGGATTGAAATGCGGTGCGGTCCGATGAAATCGCGGTGAGGTCCATGGACGGTCCGCTGCGGATTGCGGTCTGGGAGATCACCGAGCCATCAGTCGAGGCGTAGTGACGCTCTTCTTTGCCGAACCACAGGCTGCTGGACGCGAACTCCACCTTACGAGTTGCGAGCGCAGTCGAGTTGGCCCGCAGTAGCAGGTCGACTTCCTGTTCGACCGTTACATCGAACGGATCGATGCGGTAGGGGCTAGCCCACCGCGCGCGTTGAGCCGGCGCCGCCGCGAGCTCGACCGGCATATCACGAGCGGCACGCGAGGACTTCGACACGGCCACCGCTTGTCGCGCGGCGGCGGTGACGCCGTCAGGCGTCAGCACGCGGGTCGCCGCGAAGCCCCAGGTGCCATCGACCAGGGCGCGGACGCCGCAGCCGACGCTGTCAGATTCGCCGACTCCCACAACCTGATGCTCTCGGGTTTGGATCCCGTGGCCGCGCAGGCGCTGGATCCGCACATCTGCGAACCGCGCTCCAGCCGATTGCGCAGTGTCCACCGCGCGCGCGAGCAACGTCTCGATGGTTGGCGGGTCGTTCATGACTCGTTCCAGCCATCGGAGCGCACGACCACGACCAGTCGCGACAGCCGCCATCGCCGTGGTGTGGCTCAGAAAGTCGCGGCGGCTGCTCATACGGGTTTCACCGCACCTTCCCACCAGTGCGCATCGAGAGCTTCTTGTAATTGGTTTTGGACACCCAACCAGTCCCACCGGCTGCGTTGCCGGATGAACCGCATCGTCGGATACCACGGCGTGGTATCGGCGAAGCCCCATTGGAAGTCACCGGGAAAGGGGAGAAGAGTCAGCGTTGGCGCACCGAGTGAGCCTGCCAAATGAGCGACAGAGGTGTCGACGGTGATCACACCGTCGAGACTCGCGATCAAGTTGGCCGTGTCCGCGAATGACTCGAGTGGCGGGTCCGGCAACCGGAGGAATCGCTTATAGATAAAAGCCTCGTCCGCCCGTTCGCCGACCTGCAGGCTATAGAATTCAACATCGGGTCGCCAAAAGAACGGCATGAGAACGCGCAAGGACAACGAGCGCTCCATGTGGTCGAACCACCCGCTGCACGCCCATGCGAGTCCGAGACGAGCGGGGTTCGTCCGTTCCGGCAACGTCAGCGGCGAGGGGGCTGACCGGCGCACGAAGGGCGGCAGCGAACCAACCAGTCGGGGCAGGAGGCTGGCGTTCAGCGCGCGATCAAAGTGGGCGTCGGTCCTGGTGCGATCCCACGCCTGCATGCCCGACAGGTGACCGAAGTTGTACTCAAAAAATCGTATCAAGTTCGCGTCGACGGCCCAGAAGATCGGCGCCGATACTCTATCGTGCAGCGCTTCGGCGAAGCGCAGCCAGCTAATTGTTGCGCCGTAGTCAGTGAGCTCCGCGACGAGGAGCGTCTTTCCGGAGAGGTCTTCGACCCCATCCCACCAACGATCCACACCCGGAGGGAGAAACTCGGGATTGGTCGGCCATGACACGTCTTGCCAACCGTTCCAGTCGCCGAGCCGCTTCAGCGCGTCGCGTCGGTCAGCGGTGCTTTTGTCCGAGTCGTGCGGTCGAGTCAAAGCGAGAGCTACACCCCAGCGCCAGAGAGGGATGGAACCACCATCCAAGCACGCGTTGGCGAGCCGGTAGAGATGTACGGGGTTCTCGCGCTCGCGGCTGGCATGCGCGACGTATAAGTCGATCCGATGCGTCTCCGGGAGGTCCCGAAAGGCGGCGCGGCAGGCCTCGAAGTAAAAGGCGACGTTGTTCGTGGTCATCCTAAATCACGGCTCCCGGTCAGAACGACGAGCATGCGAAAGTGGCGCGGCGACGCGGCTCATCCTGGTTCACCGATACCCAACCGCCTGCAGCTCGAACAGCTCAGCATACAAGCCGTTCTGCTTCAGGAGGTCTTGATGCCCGCCGTCCTCGACGACGGAGCCGTGTTGGAGAACCACGATGCGGTCGGCCATGCGGATCGTCGAAAATCGATGCGAGATGAGCATGGCCATCCGGCCGGCCATCAACTCGGAAAAGCGCAGAAAGACCTCGTACTCGGCCCGAGCGTCCAGCGCCGCGGTCGGTTCGTCGAGAATAAGCAGGTCGGCAGCCCGCAGGTACGCACGCGCCAAGGCAACTTTCTGCCATTCCCCGCCGGACAGATCGACGCCGTCATCGAACCGTTTCCCGAGCATCTGGCGATAGCCATGCGGAAAGCGAGGAATCAGAGTCGATGCGAGCGAATCTTCGGCGGCCGCGATGATCGACGGGACGATAGTCGCGGCCGGCTCGGTTCCCGGTTCGTGGCCCGCCACAGCGTCGAGGTACGACCGCGTCTCATCGATTCGACCGACGCCGATATTTTCGTCGAGCCGCATGTCGTAGCGGACGAAATCTTGGAAGATCACGCCGATCGCTTGGCGAACGGACCCCAGGTCGTACTCACGGAGATCCAAGCCGTCGAGCAGAGATGCGGCCTTCAGTCGGGTCGTAGAGGCGAGCGATGAGCTTGGCGATCGTCGTCTTGCCAGCTCCATTCTCACCGACAAGCGCGAGGCGCTCGGCCCGGCGCAACTCGAAGTTGATGCCGCGGACGGCCCAACGATCGGTCCCAGGATATCGGAATCCGACACTCTCGAACACGAACCCATGTCGGATGGGTGACGGAACCAACGGTGCGCGCGGCTTGCTGACGATCGTCGGGCGGATCTCGAAAAACAGGAAGAGATCGCGCAGGTAGAGCGACTGCTCGTACACATCGCGCGCCTGGTTCACCGAATTCTGAATGATCGATCGCACCTGCATGAAGGCGCCAGCTAGGAAGGTCATCGACCCGAGCGTAACCGCGCCGCTCATGGTCGCGATCAGGATCATGGCGTAGCCGCCGTAATACCCCAGGGTTCCGAGGAGGGCCAAGCTGGCGCCGGCGCGAGCGCGTCGCACCGCGAGTTTTCTATTTTCATTATAGTAGCGCTGGGCAAGCGTCCGGAATCGGTCTCGGAGCCAGATGCCGAGTCCGAAGAGCTGCACCTCTTTCGCCGTTCGGTCGCACGCCCCGACGTACCGTATGTAATCGAGCTCGCGACGCTGCGGTGTCCAACTGTAGGCAAGCGAGTAACTGAGCCCCGCGAAGTGCGCCTCGCTCACCAGGCCCGGGATCACGGCCACGAGCAGGATCACGAGCAACCACGGGTTGAACGCGAGCATAGCCGCCGCAAAGCCGACGAGGGTGAGCCAATCTTGCCCCATCGACAACAATTGGCCAATGAGATTGATGCGGGACGTCGATTGTTGGCGTGCGCGCTCGAGCAAGTCGTAGAACGTCGGATCTTCGAACTGCGTGAGGTCGAGCGTCGCGGCGTGCGCCATGATGCGCTCGCTGACGCGGTTGACGAAGAGGTCACCCAGGAGCGAGTCGACCAGCGCCGACAAGCGACCAACGACCTCTGCGGTGGCGACGATCGTCAGTTCGATCGCAAACAGTGTCCACATCCGGTGCCAATCCGGATTGTGCCCTCGACCGGCCGCGACGACATCGATGATCAACTTGCCGACCCACAGCGTCGCGAGCGGGAGCGCGGCCCGAATGACGCGGAAACCACCCATCGTGAGGGCGAGCGCCGGGCTGGTAGACCAAACCAATCTCAGTAAGCGCGGGATGTATCGCAGCCCCGCTAGTCGCCGACGGAATCCGGACGGTAGGCCGTTGGCGCGGGTCGACATCGTGAGGATCAGGATATCGCACCCGCAAGCATCGTGGAATACCGCGGCGGCGGGATCGCCGATGCTACTCGAAGCCCGCCTGTACGGTCACCGAAGGGGCTCCGTCTTGAAGGTACCATCGTAGGATGAGCGAAGAACACGGTAATGGTGCGATGCTATCTGGCGACCATCTCGTCACGATCCCGGAGACGGTCGCGTCGATGCAGGTTGGTGAGGACACGCTCGTCCATGATATGATCACGCAGCGGTTGCACCGACTCGATGCGGTCGGAACGCGGATCTGGGAGCTGATCGATGCTGGCCACACGGTCGAGGTCATCGTGCAGACGCTCGCCAAGGAGTACCAGTTGCCGGACGACATGCCACCATCACAGTTACATGACGATGTGTTGGCAATAGTGTCCGACCTGCATCGCCTCGGCTTGGTCCTCAGCGATCACGCCGGCTCGAGGATCTTGAAATCTACCAACTGCTGAACGGTCCAGTTGGAAATCCGTGTACCGGAACGCTGCGCCTGCGCCTGGATATCGGCGGTGGCACGTTGTCCATCAAAAAGTGGCAGAATGTCAACGATACCCGCCAGCACCACGAGTCGATCAGACGAGCCTAGGCTTTGAAGGTGAGCCACGCTGTCTTTGCCGTTGGTGACCCAGAACCGTCGGACGCGTAGCCGATCAGGTACCGAGTCAGACACCAACTCGTCGTACGTCTCGCGGCTAAGGCGCGCGGCAAGGCGAACCCGCGGTCCACCAATGGCGAGAACATCCGGCCACGACAACACAGATACCAAGCGTGCCGCGCTCGAGTAAAACTCGCGCTCCCGGCCGTTCCATGTATCTCCCCAGGCTTGTCGATAGAGCGCCGGATCACTCTCATTGTCAATGTCTGCCGCGGTGACGCGCCCGGGCCGTTTGGCGTTGTCGCGCGATGCCAGGAGGTACTTCAGTGCGGCGCCGCCAATGTCCAGGTGCTCAATGCACCAGAGCTCGATGAGATGACTCGATCTCACTCAGCAAAGACAGGAGACGGCGCCAGAACTCCCGTCCGACGGATCCCCGCACGACCTGACAGTAATACGTCGAGCAGATAGCGTTTCGGTATCGCCAGAATGCCGCACAGCCCACCAGCTTCGATGTAGTGCGGGCACCTCAGCCCGCGAGCGACGCCAAAGGCGTGGTCGGCTTGAGCATAGAGCAATGCATATGTTGCTGGCGCATCCAATCCGAACGGCGTGACTCCCACCTTGGCGGCGATGCGCGCCTCGACCGAGTGACGACCGATGTCTGTTTCGGGCGATGTGTCGTTGAGTATGCCCCCGACGGCGAAGTTCGGGAGGTGGGGGAAAAATGAGCAGCACTTCACATCGGGTCGGAAGGGTGCCACGCCGGTCTCTGGGGAAGGTCGGCACATGGTGCAGTCCGAACACGTCGCGCGCGATTCGTCAGGAATTGGACCACCAAACAGGTCCTGCAACCATCTCGCGGTGAGTGGCGGCAACTGCACTGACGCTGGGGAACGCATGGCGGAATGAAGTCTATCGAGTCTGCCCTCCGCATCACGAGACTCACGGAGCGGATCTCAGACTCGCCTGCGATCGCACAATCTCGCCCATGCCGCTCGTGGGGTGCTCCCGTGAACTGGCCTAGCATTTCGCCCATGGGCGAGCTAGCGACCTTTGCGGACTCTTGTGAGGTATTCTTTGCCCAGGCGCAGCTGGGAGAGCGAGCCTCGGGGCGGCTAAGCGCTATTCGTTGCGATCCAAACAATCCGATACTCATCCATGAGCTCGCCGGCGCGGCCTGGCTCAATGGGCGACCAGATCTGTGGTTGCAGGGCACGGCACTGGCTCTGCAATTGCCGCACGAGACACCTCAATCACTATTCGTACGCGCCTGCGCAAAACTACGGCTTGGTAATTGGTCTGGATGGCGAGATTACGAAGCGCGGCATATCGGGCCCGGCACCGTGACGTCGGAGTCGGCATATGCACGGGCCTTGGCCTGGACAGCTGTGACGTGTGAGAGTGTCGCCGATCTTCGCGACAAGACACTGCTCGTGATTGAAGAGGGCGGATTCGGCGACAGCATTCAATCGATGTGTTTTGTTCCTGCGCTCGTCGCCGCCGCCGAGCGCGTCATCCTGATGGTCAAGCCGGAGTTGGTCACGTTTTTCGAGCACAATTTCGGAAGCGTGGCCGTGATCGCATCGTCCGAGCATCCCCGCTATGATGGCTTCGATGAGTACATCTGGAGCTCATCGGTACCGACATTGTTCGAGGAGATTCCGCCATTCGAACGGCTGACCGCTCCCAACCCTCGGCGACGATCTCGTGCCGGGACTGAGCCGTCGCGCGTGGGGATCTGTTGGGCGGCTCGGGTGTGTGAGCCACATGTGGCCATTCGCCGCTCGATTACCGCGCTCGAAGTGCTGAAGCCACTCTTCGCGCGTACCGACATCGTTTGGCAGAGTCTTCAGATCGGTCCGCGCGCCAGCGACATAGCGACGTATCCAGCTGTGCAGGGCGCGGATCCGTCGATAACGACGTTCGCCGACCTGGCGAATCTGGTATCGGAATTGGATTGCGTCGTGAGCGTCGACACAGCGGTTGCCCATCTCGCGGGAAGGCTCGGTGTCCCGATCTATCTATTGCTTCCCTACGCAGCAGATTGGCAATGGGGGCTCCATGACACCACGCCATGGTACCCATCGATGCACCTTGTTCGCCAGCAAAGACTCGGCGACTGGGAGAGCGCGATCGACCTGCTGTTGCGAGAGCTCAGCGGCCGAGGGGTCGCCGTTGGCTGATTCGCCGGCTCCGTGCCTCGAGTACCTGGCCGGAATCGACGCGGATCACGTGGCGATTGGGGCCGCTATTGCTCGCGCGCCTCTCGATCCATTGCCCGTGTACGACGTGGCGGACTTGTGCCGAAGTCACGGACGTATTGATCTGTGGGAACGAGCGGTCAACTGGGCGACTGAGCTGCCCCACGATTCTCGCAAGCAGATCCACCGTCGTGGCGCCATGAAGCTCCTCAGAGAGGATTGGTCGGGTTGGCTCGACTTGGAATCGAGAATCTACGATCCCGCCGCTGGTTATCTCGATACGGAGTTTGTGCGCCACCTCCGATACGAGACGCTGTTCTGGAACGGCCGCGACGATCTTGCTGGGCGGACGATCCTCGTGATCGCGGACGGAAGCCTTGGCGACTGCCTGCAAATGTTGCGATATGTGCCATTGGTCGCGCGCCGAGCGGGGCGAGTGATCCTGAGCGTGAGGCCCGAGGCCGCCCGCTTTGTCCGTGAGGTCGTCGGATCGGCGGTGACTATGATGCTCCACGGGGCCAGTCCAGACATTGCTTATGACTACTATGTATGGTTGATGTCATTGCCAGCCCTGCTCGACACGCTCCCGCCACCTCTGCCTGTGCCGTTCCATACAACCCCAATTTCCTGCACGTATGGAGTGTATTGGACGAGCGATCTGTCTTATGAAGGTGTGCGATGGCTCAACCTGCGTGAGCCGGCGGCACCACTGGTCACTCTTTTCGAGGCGGCGAAGGTGGTGACGACGCTCAGTGGGATCGTGACCATCGATACGACGGTGGCGCACCTCGCCGGAACGCTTGGTGTACCCACATGGTTGCTGCTGGAGACGCTTGCCGATGCCCGTTGGGGACTCGGCCAGACGACGCCCTGGTATCCTTGCATGCGAATAATCCGTCAGCAGACTCGAGGCGAGTGGACTTCCGTCATTGCCGAACTACGAGCATCGATAGACGCCAGCCTCGCTTCGCCTTCGCAGTGCGCGTAGCGGCGCCCACTCGCCCATCGAGTCCCTGTTCCCGCACGGGCTAAGGCGATCGATTGCAGCCAATGGCGTCCATAAGTCTGATCGCTGATCTCCTCAGAACCTGTGCCGATCGACTGCCGGCGGATAGCGAGCCGGATTTCGAGGAGGTGCGCTCCTCGATGGTCGCGAAATCCAACCTGCTGGCGCTCTATCGCCTCGCGGCGTTGTGTCGCAAACACGGTTATCTCGACCTGTGGCATCTCGTCACCAGAAGTGCCCTCGCCATGCCGCATCACGCGTTCGAGCATCTGTACCATCGCGGCAACGCGAAGCTTCTGCTCGATGATTGGTCTGGTTGGGTCGATCGAGAAGTCCGAGTCCATGATCCCGCGGCTGGATACTTGGCATCCGAATACGTGCGCCAGATCCGCTACAAAACGATCGAATGGGATGGCCAAGAAATCATCGCAGACAAGACCATCTTGATTCTGGCTGACGGTGATTGTGGTGACTGCATTCAAATGCTCCGTTTCATACCACCACTGGTCGAGCGTTGCCGTGGTGTCATACTGAGCGTGCGGCCCGAGATGGCCTCATTGGTCAAGCATAACGTTGGCCATCTTGCCTCCATCACGTTCCATGGCATCGACTGCGGCCCTTTCGAGCGATATGCGTGGTTGATGTCACTGCCCGCTTTGTTCGGCTGTCTGCCGGTATTCACGCCAATGACAGCGCTCAGGCCCAGGACGAGGGCGACGAATGCTCGTTACCCCGTCGACATTGGTGTGTGTTGGTCCGAGGGCGGTGATCGCTCAATCGCGCTCGATGAACTTGCGCCACTCTTCGGGCGTCGCGATTGGCGATGGCATAGCCTTCAACTGGCAGGCGCTGGTGAAGGCGATGGCGACTCCTTTCGCGGGTGTCCGGCGATTCGCCTGCGCACTCTCGCCGATGCCGCGAACTACGTGATGGGACTGGACTGTGTCGTGAGTGTCGACGCGGCAGTCGCGCACCTCGCCGGCGCGCTGGGCCTGCCGACGTTGACATTGCTGCGCTCGTCGGCAGATGCGCGATGGGGGTTGAACGATACCACGCCGTGGTATCCGTCCATGCGGCTGATTCGTCAACGCGCCGCAGGGGATTGGCGAAGCGCCATCCAGGCACTGGGCGCCGGTATCGAGGCGATCGCGGTCGACCTCGCCGCCTAATGGGTATGCCATCCTCCGCTGGGGTCGTGGAATGGGTCGATGCATGCCGACACACTTTCGCCGATCGCGCCGAGGCCTACCGAGTCGCGTTGTACGCGTCACTCGTGGATCCTCAGGGCGATACGCCAATACCTCTGTACCGCCTCGCGAAAGCCTGCCTGGATAGTGGAGAGTGGTTGCTGTGGCACCAGGGAGTCATGTTCGCGTTCACCCTTGAACACCGAACGGCTCAATCACTCTGCGAGCGAGCGCTCGCCAAGCTCAGGTTAGGCGACTGGTCCGCATGGCGCGACTATGAGGCTCATGCAAAAAGCCCCGCCTTCAGCGTCGCCCACGCAACGTGGCTTCGCTGGCGGTACCCGCTATGGGACGGTACCCAGGATATTCGGGATCAAACACTCCTCGTCCAACGGATGGGCGGCTATGGCAATGTGATCTGGTCGCTGCGGTTCATTCCACCCATTGCAACACGCGTTCGCCGGCTCATCTGGGATACCAGTCCGGCGCTCATGGATTTTGTGCGATACAACATGAGCCATCTGGCCGCGGTGGAATCAGTCGATCGCGACCCGCCCGACTTGGACTTCGATTGGCATGTCTGGTGTATGTCGCTTCCGCACGTCAACGGCGGGATACCGCCGTTCGTTCCGCTCACGGCTCCAGATCCAATCCAATGGCCTCGCTCCCCTGAAAGGCGACTGCGAGTTGGTCTGTGCTGGGCATGCAGCGACGAGGCGCTCGATCAACTGGAGCGGTCCATTGCATTGAGTTTCTTGGCGCCGCTTTTTTGGCATCCGGGCGTGGAGTGGTACAACCTGCAGGTCGGATCGAGAGCGCACGATAGCGACTACTATCCAGGCGTCAAGCAACCACCATTTCCGCTCCGCACATTTGTCGACACCGCGAATTTGCTGGTCGGGTTGGATTGCGTCATCTCGGTGGACACGGCTATCTGTCATCTAGCGGGGAGTCTCGGCGTGCCAACGCTGACACTACTCCGCTGTACCGCTGATGCGAAGTGGGGGCATCTCGACACGACGCCTCTCTATCCCTCCATGCGCTTGATTCGTCAACGGACTCCGGGCGATTGGCTCGGGGTGGCCGAGACCGTGCGTGAGGAACTCAATGCCCGTCTCTGATCCGTACCGACTCTATCAAGTCGCCGAATCGCATCGAGAGTGCGGCGATGAGGAAAGTTGGAAAGAGATCGTGATGGACGCCTTTCAGCTCCCTCATCGGACCAAGCAACAACTCTTCTATCGAGGCCAAGCGAAGATCGCGCTCGGTGATTGGTCTGGTTGGGTCGACCGCGAGGCGCGACTGTTCAACCCCGACGAACAATTGTGGCGTTGCTCGTACTGGCGCCAGGTACGGGCGAAGACGAAGGCTTGGGATGGCAAAGAGGATATCCGGGACAAGGCACTGTTCGTCATCGCCGATGGAGATGATGGCGATTGTCTGCAAATGCTCCGATTCATTCCGGATCTCACCGCGAAGGTCGACACGCTCATCCTCGGTGTCAGTCCTGCACTGCTGTCACTCGTGAAGCACTTTTTCGCCTCAAAGGTGACGGTGACGTTTCGAGAGGTCGATCACGGGCTGCCGTTCCAGCGGTATACATGGATCATGTCGTTACCAGCGCTCTGCGGCGCACTTCCGCCGATCGTGCCATTCACCGCGCCCAGACCGCAATCGCCCCCTCGCCTGGCAGATGGGCGTTTTCACGTCGGCCTGTGGACAGCGCCAGAATCTGTTCCTCCTGCGACACTCGCCGGCATAACAAGCGCACTGGCACGTGACGACATCCAATGGCACGACCTGCGACTGGGCACCGGCGCCATCCGAACGTATGCTGATGCCGCGAACGTTATCGTGGGCCTGGACTACGTGGTGAGTATCGACTCGCCAATTGCCCATCTCGCGGGTTTGCTCGCGGTGCCGACGCTCGTGTTTCTCAGCTGCCGAGCTGATCTCCGGTGGGGATTGACCGAGACAACGCCATGGTATCCCTCGATGCACATCACCCGACACTTTGGAGACTCCGTATGACAACCGCGTATCGAAAGCCGACGATCCTCTGCCTTGGCGCCGCCGAGGTCTTGACTCGTGGAGGGTTCGGAAACAGGCCCGAACTCCGCACAGGTCCAACTAGCATCTCCCTGCTCGATCTCTGAGGCAGGTACATGCCATCGAGCGAACAGCTCCTCGATGAGTGTATTCGTCGGTTGAGTCCAAGCAATGCGGCGGCGCTACTGCCACGGTTCCGATCGGCATTCGAGCGGTATCCCATCGCGCCGCCGCTCCTGTATAGCATCGCGACCCTGTGCCTGCAGTTCGGATACGAGGAGTTGTGGGAGCACTACGATCGTCTCGCCTTTGCCCTGCCTCACGCCACCAACGAGGATTTTTATTTTCGATCCGTGGCGAAGCTTCGTCGGAGCGACTGGTCCGGGTGGTTGGACCGAGAAGCCAGGCTCATCAGCCCGCATGAAGCGCCGATCTGGTACCCGCACTTCCTCGAAATGCAATGGACGACGCGCGCCTGGGACGGTGTAGAACCGATTCAGGATAAAACACTGTTGGCGATCGCCAATGGCGGGTTCGGCGACTGCTTGCAGATGATACGGTATATGCCGCGTCTGGCGGCAATAGCTGGTTCGCTCATCATCGCGGTGCGGCCGCAAATCCTCTCGTTGGTCGAGCACAATTTCGGGCGGATCGCCACGGTCGTGTCGACAGAGCGCTTACCATTGATACCCTTTCAGCGGTACGTGTGGATGATGTCCCTTCCCGCATTGATCGGATCCATACCGGCCTTCGACGCGCTCAGGACTCCCAGCGCGACTCCGGCCGCTCCGCGTGAGGGCCGGTTGCGAGTCGGTCTCAATTGGGCCGGCACTTCACATCATCCGAACGATCGCGACGACAACCTCCGCTCCATCACACTCGACGACCTCTCACCGCTGCTGGAGCTCGAGTGGGTCACATGGTATAGCGTGCAAGTTGGGCGGTGGGCCTCCGACGCCGATCACAATGCCCGCATCGTGCAACCCTCGACGCCGATCCGAAGTTTTGAAGATTCCGCCAATCTCGTCGCTGCTCTAGACTGCGTCGTGACGATCGACACGGCGGTTGCGCATTTGGCCGGCAGCCTCAATGTACCAACGTTAGTACTCCTGACATGGCTGCCGGAATTTCGCTGGGGTCTCGTCAGCGAGCGTACGCCATGGTACCCAAGCCTTCTGTTGATCCGACAAACGTCGCCCGGCGACTGGCCTGGCGTGTTCGATCGAACCTTCCAGCATCTGCGGGCGCTTTATACCGGGGCAGCTGCTTCAGCGTAAGTCTCATCGAGCAGCGTATTCACCTGAGCGATCGAGCTCGACCAGTCGCCTGGTGCGCATTGCCGAATGAGCCGCATCGCGGGATACCACGGCGTGACGTCCCCTAGTCCCCACCGCCAGTGGGAATCGTATTGCAAGAGCAGCCATGTTGGAACGCCGAGATTCCCCGCCAGAATGACACACTGAGGTGTCCACGCTGACCACGTAGTCCAGTTCCGTGATCAGGTCCGCCGTGTCGCCGTAAGTGACGAGTGGCGGATCAGGATTGATCAATGCGGGGTAATCGTTGGCGTCCGCGACGCGATCGCCGACTTGGAGGCTGTACCATTCCACGTCATCTCGTGCGAGCAACGGCACCGTCTCGGCGATAGGCATTGACCGATCTGGATCCTGCGTGAAGTCGGGACTGCCGGCCCAGCAGACGCCGGCCCGGATGGGTCGCGTCCGTGGCGGCATTTTGGGACGCCGTCGTGGTGCGGCAAGCGCGGTGAAATCGGGAAGCCGGCCGAACGTACCTGGCAGCGACATGCTCCACACATACCGGTCGAACGGTATCGTGGGTTTGATCCCATCCAGCCATATTTTGGCGAGTGAGCCGAAGTTGAATCGAGCGAGAGGGGCCAATCGCGGATACACCATCATGAAGACGGCGCTGGCTATTTCGGTCAACGGCGGAATGAATCGCCACATCTGGAGGCAATCGCCGTATCCCTGCTCCGGCAGCACCAGGATAGACTTGTCCGCGAGATCCTCCTTGCCGTCCCACATGCAATGCTTCCAGCAGATATCTCGATATTTGTCCAGATCTTCGATGGTGTCCGGCGCCCCCAGGCGCGCGCTGTACTCAGCCCATCCGTTCCACTCGCCGCGCTCGATCTTGGCCAGGGCGCGCGCGTAGGTCTGTTGTGGTGTCACGTGGGGTAGCGCCAGCGCGAGATCGACCTGGTGCTGCCAATCGGGATCGCCTCGCCGTCGAAGCGTGAACGCGAGGAGATAGCGCGGCATGGGGTTGGCCGGCTGCTGCTCGGCGACGGTTGTCAATTCTTCCGCCGTATAAATGGTGCGGGGGCAACGTCGGTGTGTCGGCACCGGTTCGGAGGTCGGCGCCGTCATGGTTCGGCGTGACCAGAGGCGACGTTGGGCTCGGTTTCCAGCAATCCGTATTCGCTGAGCGCGGTGACGATCGTCAACACATCGCGTTGCACTTGCCCCGGCGCGACATCCACGGGCATGGCGTATTCGGCTTCGATCGTCGCGACGATTGATCGTATCGTCGCGCCGCCTTCCAGCAATTCCCAAATGCGGCTGCCAATGTCATTGAGCCGGTAATTTGCGTGAGTTTGAAGATTGTGAACCACGGTATCGGTATCACCTGGCGCGGCCACCGCATATGCGGAAACCGTGACACCGCTGTTGATATCGAGTCGTGCGCGTGTCGTACCTTCAAGCTCGCTCATGGTCGCGTCCTCGATGCCCGGGTGTGCGAATTGGTGCTCGGCATTCACGCGACAGATTCTAAGAGTCACGGGCGAGACGCCTGAACCCCGCCCACAGGCGAATCACTTCCGCCGCTGGCGGATTCGGTGATCGACGCATTGGCGTGTGCCCCACCTGCCCGGCATCGCAGTCATTTGCTGATTCCAGCACGTCAGTGTTACGCGACGACGTATCACACTGATGGCACGCGACATAGGCGCTGCATCCGCCGCATATCTCAGCAACCCGCCTTCCAAGCGCTGGGTCTCGTGTTCCAGGCCCCGTAGAGTGTTTCTGCGTACACACGCGGAGTCGCCCAGTGTTGTTCACCCAGCGACCCCAACCAGTGTCTCCGACGGACGCGCGGCGATATCGCGCGATCCCTGGAGTGCTGTCGGGGTGCTTTGAGGAAGAAACCTTCCTGTTGAGTCTCGCGACAGGTCGGTACTACAAGCTCGACAACGTCGGAACTGAGGTGTGGCAGCTGCTGCGCCAACCGAAGGCGTTTCCCGACATCGTGAGCGACTTGGGGCAGGTCTATGACATCGCTCCGTCGACGCTAGCGGCGGATGTCGCTGAGCTCATGAACCGCCTCCTTGGCTACAGGGTCATCGAGGTCATCAACTCATGACACTACCGAGTGTGATGCACTGTTTCGGACGAATGCTGGCCATAAAAGTGTCGCTCAAAACTCGCGGCTTGGGCGCGACGCTCTCGCGGTACTGCCAATCGCCGACGGACGTTCGTCGCGACGACTCGATCAGCGATGACCTCGTCGACCAAGTGGCGTTTCAGGTCGCCGGCGCCGCCGCGCTGTTTCCGGGGCGCGCCCTCTGTCTCGAGCAAACGCTCGTACTGCATGGAGAGTTGCTGCGCATCGGTGTCGACTCTCGGATCCGGTTCGCTGTCACGCCGTATCCATTCAAAGCGCACGCGTGGATCGAAGTGCGAGGTCGTCCGATCAATGAGAATCTGCATTGGCTCAGCCAGATGACACTTCTCGAGACTTAATCACCGTGGATACCTTCGTCTGCCTGATGAATACGCGTGGCCACGGTGTCGTCCCCGAGTCACGTCGGCGGTACGGGCTCGATGACACCGGCTGGCAGTCAGCTGGACCATGCAGCATGTATGTCTCAAATGATGGATACGGTCCCGTGGCATCGATCTATCGCGGATCGATTGGCATCGCCGCAGGCATCATCCGCCTCGACAACCGCGTCGAGATCCGGCGCCAACTTCGGGCAAGCGACGACCAGTCCGATATCGCGTTGGTCGCCGCCGTGCTGCATCGCCGAGGCGTCGACGGCGTGCAGGAGCTCGTGGGCGATTTTGCGCTGGCGTATTGGGACGTTGCGCGGTCGGAATTGATCATCGCGCGGGACTTCATCGGAGTTCGCCCGCTTTATCGCGTACAGGACGGTGATCTGTGGGGGTTCGCCTCCCACGCGGGCGTTCTTGGCCGGGGACGGGAGCTGTCGCTCGAATTCGTCGCGGACTACATCGCGTTCAATGTGTCGAGACAGCGCACACCATATGCCGGCGTGTTTGCCGTCCCTGCCGGAACCGCCCAGGTGCTCAACGGTCGGCGGAGCACCGAGCATCGGTATTGGTCCGCCTATCGGTTCTCGACCGATGATCGGATCGACAGCAACGAGGCGGTCGAAGCGTTCAGGCCTTTATTCACCGAAGCGATTCGGCTGCGTCTGACCGGAAAGCAGGACTGCTGGGCAGATCTCTCTGGTGGTCTCGATTCGTCATCGGTTGTCTCGATGAGTCAGTGGCTCGCGAAGCACGACGGCGCCGTGCACGGCTTGGCGGGAACCTTGACGTACGCAGACACGCTCGGCACTGGCGACGAGCGGCCGTACGCGAACGCGGTGATTCGCGATTGGCCTCTGCCGAATGAACAATTGATCGACTACGGATTGTGGCAGGACGACGGCGAGCCGCCCCTTGTCGCGGATATTCCGGACCAGTCGTCCGCGTCGTACGCTCGAGAGCGGCGAGTCTGTCGGATCGTTCGGTCAGCGGGCGGCCGCGTGCTATTCACCGGAGTGGGCCCCGATCAAATGCTCTTCGGCAACTATGTGTATTTCGCTGATTGGCTCGTGCGGGGGCGAATTCGCGAGGCGGCTCGGGGGATGTTTCGACTCGCCGCGCTGGGCAGAGGGTCATTCTGGAAATTCGCGTATGAGAACGCCATCAGGCCGTTCTTTGGATCGCCGGCGCTGAAACGTGAAGCGTGGCCGGCATGGGTTCGGCCCGAGTTCGCACGTCGATTCGCGATCCACGAACGCAATCCAATGGCGTGGACCCCTCGCGGCCGACCGGGCCGCTACTTTGCCACGGACCTTGCGGGCAACATCGACATCATCACACATGCGATGATCCGCGGCGTGGTCGGTGATATGCTCGACATCCGGAGTCCCTTCCTGCATCGCCCGCTGGTCGAGCTCTGTCTGCAACTCTCTCCGCAGGTGCTGGCGAGGCCGCGGGACCAGAAGTGGGTCCTCCGCCAAGCGATGCGAGGCATCACGCCGGAAGAGGTGCTGGAGAGAAGGACGAAGGGGTTCGTCGACGCGAGAATGCAACGATCGTTTGTCGATGAGCACGATCGACTGAATGTGTTGCTGGATCATTCGGTACTCGCCGAAATGGGTTGCATTGACGCGCGGCTCGCCAAACAATCATTGGCGAACGTGAAGAGCACGACCCTGGGCGAGAATGGGCGATTACGACATGCACTGACGCTTGAGACGTGGTTGACGGCGAGATCGGGCCGATGGATCGCACGTGATGTGGCACGGCCGGCGTCTGCGGTGGCATGAACGTGGGTCACCATGGGTGCTCGGGTCGCAACAAAGAGTGGTGCGTAGTGCCGATAACCGGGACTGGTCACTAGGCTCATCCTAGGCAAAGTCCGTCGTGGCTCGCCGGTATCGCGTACGAGACCGCGGATGTGTTCTGATAAGCGCTCTTACAAAATCCGCTCGACGTTCGCTCAACAGGAGAAGACAATGGCCAAGACCTATCGCACACCGAGTGTTGTGACACTTGGTAACGCCGAAGTTCTGACGACCGGCTCCCCGAAGGGGAACCACGCCGAGGTGAGGACTGGCTCGACCTCGATCACCATGCTGGACCTCTAACCACTTCTTGACTTAACGGAGACTACAATGACCAAGACCTATCGCACGCCCAGTGTCGTGACACTTGGTAACGCCGAAGTGTTGACGACCGGCGCACCGAAGCCGTGGAATCACGCCGAGGTGAAGACTGGCTCGACCTCGATCACGTTGCTCGACCTCTAAGAACTTCACCGCAATGCTCGTAGCACGGCACTAGTGAGACACTGGCGACCATTGGCCCGATCTCCAGCGTTCTCATCGCCCCGACCCCGATCGCGTTCCTGAATCCTTAGCTACTTCTTGACCTTTCGCCCGCCGAGCGCCGTGACACTTGGTAGCGCCGCAGTACTGACGACCGGCATCAACAAGCCGTGGAACGCGAACGAGCCACACGTCGGCTCGACCTCGATCACCTTGCTCGACCTCTAAGTACCACCGTGACCAAGATCTATCGCACACCGCGCGTCATCGCGCTTGGACCCGCCGATCAGCTGACGACTGGTCTCGTATGCTCGTCCAATAGATACGAGACCATCGGCTCGAACGTCCATCGCGTTGCTCGATCTCTGACTACCGCTTCTCCGCCTCTCCCGCGCGTAAGTAGGTGTCGAACCACGCCAAGCGTCGTCGCCACACATCGCGAACGTTCGCGGGAGATGTGATGGCGTGACCCTCTCCCCAGTACCGCACGAACTCGACACGTTTCCCCTGGCGAGCGAGCGACGAGAACATCTCCTCCCCTTGTTGGATCGAAACGAAATCCATATCGCCCTGAACGATCATCACTGGCGTATCGATCCGATCGACGTAGTTGATGGGATTGTTCCTCGCATAACGCAATGCATTCTCCCATGGCGGCCCACCCATTCGAGTCTGGCCTGATTCTCCACCGGGCAGGCCACCAATCCAATCTCCAGTGGCGGCGTCTCGGTAACGGCGAAAGGTGGAGAAAGCACCGAATTCCGATATGAGGTCCGACGGAGCACACTCGGCGATGGCGGCTTTGAACCGATGGGTGAATTCGATGATCCCATACGTGCTATACCCGCCATAGCTACACCCTTCGATTCCAATCCGATCAGGATCGGCGTATCCCATCTCGATCGTCTTATCCACCGCGGGTAATACGCCCTTCGGCAGATCGATGAAATTGTCACCGGGCTGTGTCCTGTCGCCGACGAACGGCATGCTCGGATACAGGACAAGATAGCCAGCACCCGTCCAGAGTGCGTCCTCCAGACTCGGGTTGGTATCCGCCGCGCTTTGTACGCTTCCGTCGTATACGATCGTCACCATGGGATACCGTCGGCCGGCGACGTATCCAACTGGCAGCTGGAGCGTTGCCGTTAACGAATCGCCCTCCATTCCAAGATATCGGAGCGCGATCTTTCGGCCACGATCGATTTGCTCGGCGCCAGCATTGAGCGTGAGCACGGTATCGCGCTCGTGCAGCACCAAGTCAACTCGACCATCCGGTCGTGCCTGAACTGCAAGCGGTAGCGGCTTCCGACCTTCGATCGCGGACGGCGTCGCCTCGATCGGCGTTAATACGGCGTCTCCGTGCGCGCTGATCCGATACCACCGGTCGTCCTTCGGCACATTGCGCTGCACGTGAACCACTACGGATCGTCCATTGGTTGCCCACACGGGCCGCGCGGGCCCAAAGTTGAATATCTGACTTTCCATGCCGCCGACAACGGCGTCGAGTGAGCCGGTTGAATCGACCCCCACCCAACTCGGTGACGTGGCACGGTCGAGCGGGATAATCGCTATGCGAAACCCGGGAATGTATTCTCCATAGAGTGCGGACGTACCCTTCCACTCGGATATCGGCACGGGGACGACAATCGCAAGGGTATGACCGTCCGGAGACACGGCGCCGACGGACGGCCAGTAGTCCGGAACGTGCCGGTAGTCACCGATGGGAATGGGTGCGAGCGCGGTGCTCGTGTGCGACCTGACGTTGACCAGGGTGAGCTTCAAAGGCGCAAACGATAGCGGCGGCGCGCCCGGTCCCGCGTCGAGTACGCTGGCAGTCGATACCGTGCCACGTTCCTGCAGTGGCCAGGCGCGTTCGGTGATCCGCTGGGGTTCGGTCGTTTCGTGATACCACTCGCCGGTCGCGCCAGCAGGAAGCGCGGCGAAAATCAATGTGCTGTCGCTCAGCCACCGGCAGTGGGCGAACGTTGCGCCCTGGACGCCATCGTACAGCCCACGCTCGTATTGCGCCAACTGCAGCCTGACCTGCTGATCCACGCCTTGTTGCGTCGACAGTTCGAGCCGATCGCGCTGTCGGTCCCAGACATAGAGGTGAACGTTCTCCCCTCCCTTGCTGGAAAGCATCGCCAGTCGGCGGCCATCGGGCGACCAAACCGGATCCCAGTACCCACTGGCGTCGGATTTACCTTGCGTGAGATTCCGGCGCACCTGTCCGGTCGAGGAGAATACCCACACGTCGGACCGCTCGTGCTCCATGCCGGTGTATCGCTCTCCTGGTGTCGCGGGTCGATCGATCGTGACCGCCACCCAAGCGCTATCTGGGGACGCGGTGACCTGTCGCGGAGCGGGAATCAGCGTGAGCAGATCATTGACCACTGCCGGTCGCTTGTTCGCGTGAGTGACATTGACAGAACGTGCGACGTGGTTTACTTGCGCTCGAGCCCAGCCCAAGACGAAGAATTGCAATGCGCACGCGAGGGTCACCAATTTAAGCATTTGAGTCAATGCACCCGTGGTAGTTCGGATTATACTGATCGCCAGCGACGGGAAAGACGACGCTCGAGCCGTACATGGCCGGGCCACCCCGATAGGGTCCCATGGGGAACACCGAGTTCGCGCTCAGGCCGTACTGACGAACGAGACGACGCAAATCACCCTGGCGATGGCCCGTTCCGAACAACCAAAAAGCTCGCTCGCGGAACATGACGGACAGTTGCATGCTCGCCGACGCCGTGGTCGTCGAATCGGACGTGAGTGTGTCCATGGCCGGTGTTATCGCATTCTGCCGAAGCGAGTTCAAGATTCCCGACCACGTAGAGACTTGGCCGCCCTTGAGCGCCGCCTCCGCTATCAACAGCTGGGCTTCAATGCCGCTCGCCATGGTCAATGACGAGGCGCCGGTTGTCACCAACCCATCGGCGTACGTCGTGGTGCCAGAGCCCGAAACGGCGAGAATAGGGAGTCGTGGGTCGCCCGCGCTGACGAACGGCAACCCATTCTCACCTTCGCGATCGGACACCGAAACGATCGGGTTCGCGATCGTATTGTTGTAGATCGCGTTGATGTCGGTCGCGCCATCCAACTCGGCCGTGTAGACAAAGCCGAGCGACACGTTGGCGACGGCGGCGGCGGCGGCGGTGAAATCGCCGCTATCCGCATAGGCTCGCCCACGCAGAACGGCAATCAAGGCGGCGATGGAATCACTGCCAGTCGTGGAGGTCGCCGCGGAATCCAGATCCTCGAGCGCCTGGGTGAGTAATTGCTGGCGGTTGAACACGGGACCGTAGCTCGGCGTCGACCCGTCGACGATCGCGAGTGACACTCCAGAGCAGAGGTTCTCGGCAAACTCGAGCTCCACGGCCGCGCTCAGCGCGCGCAATTCGCCAATGTGCCACACTGGCTCTGGGGCATACTGGCGCAGCGTGGCAATAGCCGCGAGCGCGTTGACTCGCCCACTGCTCAAGTTACCGAACGGGAACCCCCCGGGATTGCCGAGCGATAAGACCCGCTGATCTTCAGGGAGATTGCCGACTTCTGATTGGGTCGCGACGGTGAACTCGTCAGCCAAAAGGCCGGTGTGGAACGACTGGGACGAGAACGCGTTGAAGAGTGTACCCAGCGCACCCGCCCTGAGAGCGGCGGCGCCCGACGCGTTTTGAAGACCACCCTGTGTGATGACCGAGGGGTCTTGTACGCGGGTTAGGTCGCAAGCGGTAGTCGAGACGAGCAATGCCGGTAGAAAAGCCGCCGCGATTGCGCGCACGAATCGAATCATGGCAGGACACCTCACGAGTGAGTCAGAAGCTGAGATTGATGCGTGCGAGCCAATACTGGGCGGGCGGCAACCCTCCACCTGCGAAGTAGGTGTTGTTGACCGGCCCGGATGGGCTAGGTGCCGTTTCGGGATCGCCGCCGTTGAAGTGACTCCAAATGGCGATGTTGCGGGCCGACAAGGTCACGCTCATCGATCGCGCCCTGAACGCTCGCGCCACCGCGTCCGGAGCCGCATACGTGAGAGAGAGCTCGCGGAACCGAATAAATGCTCCGTCCGAGATGACACCGCGATTGGTAAACGCGGTGCCATTGTACGCGACACACACTGCTTGGTCGGCGAGCGACGCCTGCCTGCTCACGGTCGCGAACGCGGTGCCCAGGGCGCATTGTGCAGCGAGCGCTTGGTTCGGAATGACGAATTGCCCACGATAGTCGAAGAGCGCGCCCACCCGAACGCGATTGCCGAATAGCCCGACATGCGTTCCAGCCGTGACCTGAACCGGCGGTATGGTGGGCCCATAAAAGCGCTCACCGCTGGCGATCGTGAGTTCATTCGGCTCGATAATTCCATTCCCATTCGCGTCGCGGTACGTGTACGGCTGGGCGAACATCGAATAGATGGGGTATCCGGCCACGATACTTGGGGCGCCACCCTGGCCATAGATCGGCTGAAAGTATGGGCCCAACGTCACCACTTGATTGTGGTTGACCGACCCATTGAGGCTCACGTCCCAGGACAGCGGGCGCGTATCCAGCATGACCGCGGAGAGCTGCGCCTCGTATCCCCAATTGAGGACGGTCCCCACATTCTCCAGAATGGAGGCCACGCTGCCCAGCGACGATCCGAGCGGGGCATTGTACAAGGCGTTGACGTTCCGCTTCCGGTAGTACGTGAATTCCATGTGCACGCGGCTATCCGCCATGTCGAGATCGGCGCCCGCCTCGAGCTCCTTCTGTCGCTCGGGTTGCACGTGAGGGTTCGCGAGTGATGACAACGTCATTCCGGGTTGCAGCGCGCCGTCAATCGTAACGGGCACGGACGAATACGTCGTCAGCACTTGGCCGGGTTGCGTCCCGGACTCGCCGTATGCTGCCCGGAGTCGAAGGAGGCTGAGCCAGCTCGGATGTGGGAAGAAATGCTCGCGAGAGATCAGCCACGATACGCTGCCCTTGGGATAGGCGGCCGACCTGAAATCGTGGCCGAAGTCATTCGCGCCGTCAACGCGAACCGCGCCGGTCAAGAACAACCGGTCATCCCACGCGAACTCCTCCTCGGCATACACCCCAGCCACCACGCCCTCGCTGTCGACCTGCGCGCCCTGCGATACGCCGCCGCCAACAAAGCTCGAACCCGTGGTCAAGTTCGACGCCGTTGCGGTCGCGGTCTTCGTCTCCGCGCGATGATATTGTGCGCCGACTGATGTGTTGGACACCAAGGACGAAAACAGCGGCGCCCGCGCCGTGCCGCCAACGTCAACGCTGTAAATGTTCGTTGTTCCCCGAGCATCGATGATGTTTCCGCCATTGACGAAGGTGATCGGAGCGGCGGCGGGGGGAATGAACTGGGAGAAGCCGCTTGCCGACTCGTCAATGCCCGCGGTGAGGCGTCCGGTAAACCATGAGGTCGGCAGCCAATGCGCTGTGCCCGACCCAGTGAAATGCTGGTTGGTCTCATTCTCGATGGATCCGAAGAATGAGCCTGGGGTCGCGCCGAAAAGCCAATCGGCGGACGGATCCCGATATCCCACACCACCGGCCCAATTCTGAATCGCGCCGCTATAGGGGATGGATCCGGATTCCGATAGGTAGCTGCCCGAGACGGAGACATCGCCACTGCGTCCGAGAGGCGCAGAGAGATTCACGCGCCCGTCGTATTTGCTTATGCCATTCGGGTGGCGCACGTTGCCGGCGCCGGCGGCTGGACCGACCAACGAGTCCAGTGTGTGTTGGTCGTATGCGTCATCCTTTAGATACCCGATCTCGGACGTGTAATTGCCGGATACGAAGTACCGAATGTTGGAACCACCGCCAGAGACCTGCACACCGACGTCGGCTCGATTGCCAGTTCCAAGCGGAGTCAATCCGGGATCACGCAGCGGATTGAACTTGGTGATGCTGTCCTGGGTGCATGCCTGGGCGGCAATCGCGGCCAGCGTGCAGGAGTTGGTCACTTGACCAGCACTTTGACCCCAGCCGCTGTAGTTGTACCCGAATTGATCCGGATCGATGGTCAACGCACCGCCTTCAACATGCATGCTCCACCGCGGTGCGCCCGAGACTCCTTGCTTGGTCGTGACGACAATAACGCCATTCGCCGCGTCCGTCCCGTACAGCGTAGCCGCCGACGGGCCTTTAACGATCTCGATGGATTGAATCTCATCCATTGATAAGTCATTGAACCGACCACTCGATTCTTCGTATCCGGCAGGGCCCGCGGTTGAGTTCGCGACGCGAACGCCATCGATGTACAACAGCGGCTGCACTGATAGCGTCAGGGATCCAGGCCCGCGGATGTAGATGTACGGAGATGCACCGGTCAGACCGCCGGGATTGATGACTTGCACACCCGGTGCGCGGGCGTTGATGATATCGCTCAACGACGTAACCGGAGTGTTTGGAACAATCGAATCAGCGTTGATCGTGGCAATCGTATTTCCGATCGTGCTCAGTCGCTGATTGCCCGTTACGGTTGTTACCACCTGATCGAGTACCGTGGGCACCGGCACCAGCGCGATGTCTCGCGTGTACACACCCGCCGATGGCGTTACCTGCACCGTGGTCACAGCGTATCCGAGTCGTCTGACGACCAGCGTGTACGTACCAGCCGTCAGGCCGTTGATTGTATATGCGCCGTCGGGTCCAGTGATGGCCCCCTTTCCGGCCACGCGGACCGTCGCATCGGTCACCGGTTTGTGGGTGGACGAATCCGAGATCGTGCCACGCACGACGACGGTGTCTCTCGATTGCGACCGAGCGGTGAGACGGTCGCGAGCAACGAGCGTTGCCTGACCGTACGGAGCTATCTCGACATCGACATCCGCGTCGAGCAAGATCTGTGTAAGCGCCGCGGCGACGGTAATGTCCGATGCGTTCGAGCCTCACCGTGGCGCCGGCAGGGAGGATCGACGGCTTGTAGGTGAACCGCAGTGAGGTCTGTTCTTGGATCGCCGTCAACGCCTCGGGAATCGTGGCGTTGTGCAGACGAAGCACAAGCCGCTCTCGCAGCGCCGCAAAACTTCCAGCTTCGGCACGTTCAATGTGGGTGCCGACAATCGCGTAGAATGCCGGTTCTCGTGAGGCCAGGTGTAGTGGCTGGGGCCCTTGCGCGCCCGCGCCGCTACAGAGAATGACTCCGACACTGATGCCGCAGACGACGCCGCGCATCATGCATTACCTCCTGGAGACAAGAGTCACAGTTTGCCCTGAGCGGACGACGCTCGCATCGAGCGCCCGAGCGATGACATCGAGGGCTACGTCCGCTGGGATATCGCTAATCGTCACCGTCAGTCGATCGTCAGCGAGTTTCGCGCTGCCGAGATGCACATCGATGTCGTACCAACGGTCGAGCTCAGGGATGACCTCGCGCATCGGCGCGTTCACGAACGTGAGATTCCCCTGCGACCAGGCCAGGTATCGGTCGACCGCCACGCCTTGTGTGACTCGAGCGGCACCGGTCGAGTCGACGACACCAAGGGCGCCCCGCGTCAGAATGACGGGCTTGGTGCCCTGTATCGATACCGACCCGTCCGCGACGACGACGCGCACGGTTTTGTCATAGGCCCGCACATCGAACTGCGTGCCGATGTCCTCAACGGTCGTGCCGCTGGGAGCAGTGACACGAAACGGTTGCGTGGGATCATGCGTCACGCTGAACACCGCCTCGCCGCTGAGATAGATGTGCCGCCCCACCGCAGCAACGCGGATTTCCGTTCCCGGGGCGAGAGTCACCCGTGTGCCGTCGCGCAATTCCACCGTCGCGCGCTCGCCGCGTGCCGTGACGTAGGTGGCGCGAATCGCGGGCGCCTCTGCGCGAGTGGTCGGCGACGGTCGCAGCGCATGCCACGAGGCGTATGCCGTCCCAGCGATGAGAAGCACCGCTGCCGCCCAACCCACGAGCGGGCTCACTCCGCGCGATCTCGGCGTTGGTGGGATCAACGTTAGCGGTTCGTGACGGCGATCGACCCCGAGTCGCCCAGCCAAAGCGCGCCAGGCCTGATCGGTGTCCGCGGGCGCGTTTGCTTGGGACGAGGCGCGTCGTGAGGAGCGCATGACTTCGACAATCGCCGTCAACGTCGGAGATGCTTGGATGCGTCGTCGCATCATCTCACGCTCGCCCGGCGTACCCTCGCCGCTGACATATCGATCGAGCGCTACCCAATCGATGTCGCCGTCCCTCATCAGGCGATCGCCCAGGGTGTCATGGCACAGCTACACGCGCCTCGCTCAAGTCCCGACCGCTGTAGCACTGGTGGTGCAGAAGTGTTGCCAAACACCAGTTGCTTTTTTCGCGGACGCGAAGTCGCACGGTCTTGACAGGCTGACGCGAATACGTCACCATGGGCGACACACATGTCCGCCCCACGCCAGCTAGTAGGATCTGACCAGTCCGAGAATGAACAAGTCGCCCGCATTCGGGCGGGTGACGTGCTGGCGTTCGAATCACTCTTCAGGGCGTACTATCCCGACCTCCGTACCTTCGTCGACACATACGTCGATCGCGCAACAAGCGAGGAAGTGATCCAGGAGCTCTTTCTCGCGCTGTGGCGGCGGCGGGAAGCGTGGATTCCGGCAGGTGGCGTCCGCGCGTATTTGTTCGCGGCAGCACGCAATCAGGCGCTCAACGCGATTCGTCAGCGAAAAAGCGCTTCACGCGTTGTGGAAGAATGTGCCGCGGATGGATCCATCCCCGGGACGAATCAATCCGATCGGAATCCCGCGCAGCAGCTCTCGACGAACGAGATCGAGTCCGCCTGTCGCGAAGCGATCCACCATCTGCCAGAGTCAAATCGTCTGGTGATGATGCTCCGCTGGGACTACGGAATGAGCCACGCCGAGATCGCGTTCGTCCTCGGCACGTCCATTAAAGGAGTAGAGGCGGAACTGGGCCGCGGCCTCAAGACACTCGGCACTCGACTGAGCTGGATTCGCGCGTAGTCACCGCGATCCGCCAGGTGGGTCATAAGCCCGCCCGTAGACATGCTTTGCGCCCACTATAGGAACGCATAGCTTCGGCTGTCCGTTTGTTTACCTCTCGGCCGGAGGTCGCATGCGTCCCCGCGTTGCCCTGCTCCTCGTAGTTGTTACCGCGGTCCTAGCAGCATGCACGAGCGCAACCGCACCTGTTCACCAGGACTGCGGCGGTGGCGGAGGGATGACGTCAGGTAGTACCTGCAGCTAAGCGATCGCTATCTGACACTCCGACCGGCGGCCGTTTTGCCACGCCATTACGGCCGCCGGCGTCCGGTCAATCAGCAGTCTCAGGTCGGGTGGCGCGAGCGGCGGCGTCTCGACAACGGGCGCCTTCGACTCCAGTGACTGGAACGACGCCGTGACATTGTCGTCGAGCTCCGTGATGCGGTAGCGGCGCACCATATACTGTGCCCGCGTGAGTTCGCGCCGGGCCAACAGCGGCTGATCGAAACGGAGCCACCCCCACGCCGCGAACAGGTGATAGTGCGCCTGCTGGCGAACCGGCAGTCGGACGCGGGCCAAGGTCCGGCGGTATCCGTCGAACAGTTGCTCGTTGTCATCGAGCGTGGCGATGCGCATGAGGTTCACCGTCGCACCCCAGCGCTGCACCCGCTCCACCGAATCTCGCTCGAGTATCACCAGGACATCGCGAGCGATGTCGTGATAGCCGAATTTCAGTATCGCTAACGCGATATCGGCGAGCACGCGGTCCGCCCCGGCATCGGTGCCGTACTCGCGGAGCGCCTGGAAATAGAGCGAGAGCGCGCGAACGTTGTCGCCGCGATGGAACGCGGTGACGCCGCGATCGTGCGTCGCCCGCGCGCGCACATCCGGCAACTCCGCGAACGTCGCGTCGGCGATGACGTTGTCCAGGATGCACTCGGCGGCCAAATAGTTGCCCCGGATCCGGTCGATACTCGCCTCGGAAATCCGCAAGCACAGATCGGATCGGAAGTCACCCCGGGCCGAGGCGAATGAGCGGCCGGCCTGGAATGTCTCCATGGCCCTGTCTTGTCGCCCGCGCGCCAGTAAGCAGTGACCGAGTCGGTCGTAAGCCTGCGGCACGATCAGCTGCTCAGCGGCCGTGCGCGCGTTGCGAATGATCGTTCGGCACGCATCGCTCGCGAGCGCCCATTCGGCAGTGAGCCAGAGCGACTCGCCATATGCGCGGGTGCGGTCGAGCACACGGGAGTCTTCGTTGTCCGTGCGCCCGCCCGCCTCGCCGTGTAGTGCCTCGCCGAGCGACCGAAGGGTGCCCCGTTCCGGGGCGTCCACGTCCATCATGTTGATCGCGCGCTCCAGGGCGCGCAGCCCGGCGTCGGGGAGGGGGTCTTCAGTCGCCCATGCGTCGATCAACCGCATCGCGACCAGCCCGGCCAGTGTGCATCGCCACCCTGAGCTCTGCTCGCTCGGTGCATCCGCGAGGGCCCGGAAATACGCCATATGCGGAAGACCGGGCCGGTAGCTCACGCGCGCCCCGCGGCGTTAGCGGCACTGGGACAGTATTGGGACCGTTTCACAGCCTTGTGAGTGGAAAACACGCGCCCATTTTAGGGTGGCGCTGTCTCTGCTGCAAGACGTGACAAACTGAACAGTGCGGTCCGCCCCTTCCTTGCCGAAATACGTCGGTTTGCTCACCTTACTGAATTGTGATGTCGGTTGCGACCAGTTCGGCCTGCGTCCTGATCGTCGATGACGATGATGCAGTGCGCTCAATGCTCGCTGCGTGCCTGCGCGCAGCCGGGTTCGATGTTGTCGCGGCCGCCGACGGTGAGGCGGGCGTGGCCGAGGCCATCCGCGCGAGACCCGACGTCATGCTCGTCGATCTCGTGCTGCCCAACAAGCACGGCCTGGATGTCATCGCCGAACTGCGCGCGCGCGGCGTCCGCGAGCACATCATCGCGATCTCCGGCATCGAGCCCGATCGATACGCCGTGGCCGCCATCGAGTCCGGCGCCGATGCGTGGCTCACCAAGCCGATGGACATTCACGTCCTCGAGGCCCACGTCCGCAGTGGCCTGCGCCGCGCGCGTGAGTACGCATCGACGACGCCAGTCACGACCGGCGATCTGACCTACGACCCGGTCACCGGTGCGGCACTGCGCGGTGCTCGCCGGTTCAGCCTATCGCTGATCGAGCGCACGATCACCGCACTCGGCATCCGCCATTCCGGCCGCGTGCTCAGCGTCGATGAGCTCTGGCGCGCCGCGTGGCCGCAACGCGCGGACGATGCGCCGCTCCGCGCGCGCGAGATTCACTCCGTCGAAGTCGCGATGTCGCGCCTCGCCGCGAAACTCAACGGACCCCACGAACCACCCTTCGTCGTCACCGTCGCCGACGCTCGGCGCCGACGACTCGGGTACGTCTTTCAGACGCCTACGCCTTGACTGACACGCTGTCATAGCGGCAGTTTGGCACCTCGGCCTCGATATTCGGGACTTGCCCGGCCCCCTCGCGATCAGCGAGTTCGCGATTCGTGCCGACGACCGTACCTCATGCTGCGACTCATCACGCTCGGTGGCCTCGCGCTCTATCGCGACGGAACCGCCCTCGCCGGTAGCGCGACGCAACGGCTGCGTCTCGCGCTGCTGGCGCGAGTCGCGAGCGCTGGGCCACGTGGCGTGCGGCGAGACGCGCTGATCTCGCTCCTGTGGCCCGACAGCAACCCGGAACGTGGCCGACATTCGCTGGAGCAGGCAATGCACGCGGCACGTCGGTCGCTGTCGGTCGATGCGTTGTTCACGGGCACCGCGGTCGTCTGCATCAACCCTGACGTTGCCACCTCAGACGTTGCCGACTTCGACGCGGCGGTCGCCCGTGGGGCAGCCGACCGCGCCGTCGAACTGTACGCCGGCGCGTTCCTCGATGGCTTTCATCTGCCGAACGCCCCGGAGTTCGAGCAATGGGTCGCCGGCGAGGCCGCGCGCTGTGCCCGGCAATACGCGGCGGCCGTCGAGACGTTGGCGCGCACGGCCGCCGATCGAGCGGATCACGTGACGGCCGTGCACTGGTGGCGGCGCTTGAGCGTCGCCGATCCGCTGAGTGCGCGGGTGGCGGTGGCCGTGATCGAGGCCCTCGTTGCCAGTGGCGATCGGAGCGGAGCGCTGCAACACGCGTCGGTGCACACGTCGCTCGTGCGCGCCGAGCTGGACTCGCCAGCCGATCCCGAGATCATCGGCTGGATCGCTCGACTCAAGTCGGGCGCTTCGCCTGCCGGGTCGCGCGCCGCGCCGTTGTCCGTGACCACATTGGGTCAAAAGACTGGGTCGGATGCGGAGCAGCGCTTGCGATCGCGACTCGAAGCCTCGCTCGCCGAACGATACACGCTCGCGACGCGCGCTGATGCATCCAAGACCGTGATCACCTTCGCGGCCGTCGACCGCCACACGAGCGGCCCCGTGCACGTCCACGTCGTGCGTCCGTGGATCTCGGCCATGGTCGACGTCCAGCACGCGGCGCGCATCCTGGCGTCGGTCGGCGCGGTCGACGACCCGTGCGTGGTGCCGGTCTTGAGTGTCGGCATCGCCGACGAGGATCTCATCTATTTTGTCGGCCCGCCGCGGTCCGATCCTTCGCTCCGCGACCGCCTCGCGCGCGAGGGAGCGCTACCGGTCTCCGATGCGATCCGGATCGCGGTCGACGTGTGTTCGGCCCTCGCGTGCGCCACGGCGACCTTCGACCGCGACATATTGGGTTGGGCGCCCGGCGCGCAGCGGTCGGCGCGTTCGGTCTCGTCGACGCACTCCGCTGGACACCCGAATCCAGTCCGGTCACGACCGCGGTCACCCTGGGCGCGCCGGCCTACTTGAGCCCCGACGTGCTCGCCGGCCAATCCGAGGCAGACGCGCGCAGCGGCGTGTATGCTGTTGGGTGCATCGTGTTCGAGATGCTGACCGGCGCGCCGCCGTTCGCGGCCGGCGGGACCCAAGCGTTGGTCGCTCGCAAGCTGACCGGAGCCGCGCCGCACGTGCGGGACGTCCGCCCGAGCGTTCCGGACGCGGTCGACCGTCTTCTTCTGACGTGTCTGGCGCCGCTGGCGGCCGATCGCTACCAAACGGCCGCCGAGCTGCGCGCGGCCGTAACTGCCCTTTAGTCTAGCGGCCGCGTCCACGCGCGAAATGCTGCCTGCGCGCGCAGCGACTCGAAATCCATGTCGGCGTGAAAATCCGGATCCATCGCCTGACCCTGCGCCGCCGCCTCGGTCAGCAACGGCATGGCGCCCTCGGCGTCGCCCAGCACCGCCGCGATCTTGGCGCGCCAGAACGTCGCTCCCGTACCCGTACGGCTGACGCGCGCGCGCCAGCAACGCGGAGACCTGCTCAGACTGAGCGCGGTTGCCCTCGCGCGCGGCGATCGCGCCACGATATCCGAGATACTCGACGTTATTGGGATGTGCCGCGGCCAGGAGCGCGAACAACGAATCGGCCGCCGCCCACTGGCCGGCCACATACAGGATGCGCGCGCGTCCAGCCTGCGCCCACTCGTGCTCGGCCTCCGACTCGGGTAACTCACGATACCATTGGATCGCCCGTTGGACGACTGCGCGTGATGCGCTGCTGTATCCGTGCGCGCGAAGCTCGCTGGCGGCCGTGTACCACGCGAGGTCGGGCGTCGTCTTCACGTCTCCCGGCATGGCCATGGCGGCGTCGAGCGTGCGCTGCACGTCGTCGAGCCGTCCGACCGCCGCCAATGCCCGGATGCGCACCACCTCGCTCCGGAGACCGGGTGCGAAGCGTCGCGCGTTGTCAGCGATGGCGAGCTCGCGGGCGTGATCGCCGAGCCGGTGATACGCGTCGGCCTGGTTCCACCAGAAATCGAACACGCCGCTCAGCTCGTTCCGCTCCGGCCGAATATCCTCCAGTGCGGCGATCGCATCACGCGGGCGATTAATCGCCAGCGCATCCTGCGCCAGCTTCATGCGCGTGAGCTCCGACGATGGATCGGCCGCCGCAGTTGCACGGATCGCGCGATAGCGGCTGCCCAAGTCGCCGTGGATCGCGGCGAGCAGCTCATCCGTCCAGGCGCGCTCGTACGGCGTGATCTCTCCGCGATAGCGCCCGACCGCTTGGGCCAGGGAGTCGGCCGCGGCAGGGCGCCGCAATGCGTACGAGCCGTACGCTTCCATGAACACCGGAGTGATGAACCCGGAGTCGGCCACCGCCGCCGCGTGCCAGTGCGGTATCGCCCCGACGAAGTCGGCATGTGCCCACCGCTCGTTCCCCGCCATGAACTCGCGATACGCGGTGAACGTCGGCGGCTGCTCGCTGGCGGTCGGATCGATCACGTGGAGACGTGGATCGACCGAGCGCGCGAGTGCGCCGGCGATGCGATCCGCCAGCTCTCGGATGCCGCTCAACGGATCGGCGGTCGGTGACGCGACCAGTTCCACGCGCTGCAGCACACGACCTGACCTGGCATTGGTGACCGCGGTCCTGAACCACAGCGAGTCGCGTTGCCGGTAGTACGCGCCAGACACGACAATCGTCGCTCCCGTCGCCTCGGCCCATGCCCGCTCGATGTTCCCGTCGCGCGCCTGGCGCGGAAGGACGGCCGTCCGCGTATCGACAACGTCGACGATCCGCGTTTGCGCGATGCCATTCGTCGCCCAATCCGCGGCCATCGCGCCAACGAGCTCTAACGCCGAGTCGCCAGTTGCATTGACGAACGGGACGACGATGGCGCGAGGAGGAAGTGAGGTGCGACGCTGGGCGATGGCGACGATGACAACCGCCGCGACGAACGCCAGTGTCGCGGCCATCGCGCTGCGGCGCCACGTCCAACGCGACCGTGACACGACGGGCGATGCGGGAGTGGCACTCAATACCCGCAGCAACTCGTCCGCCGACTGGGGCCGATCCGCGGGGCTCTTCTCCAGACACTGCATCACGAGGCTGGCAAGCGCGGGCGGGACACTCGCTCGGCGCCGCTCGACCGGAACCGGCTGCTCGAGCGCGTGCGCTGCGAGCAACTCCCGCGCGGGACGTCCAGCGAACGGCGGTGCGCCGGTCAGAAGCTCGTACGCGACGACTCCGACTGCGTATAGGTCCGCCCGATGGTCGGTCGCGGCATCGCCCGCGGCCAACTCGGGCGCCATGTACGCGGCAGTGCCGAAGACCGTGCCGGCCGTTGCCGCACCGGTCGCATCTTCCGTCGCGATGTGAGAGCCGGCGAGTGCCTTGCCGATGCCGAAATCGACGACGAGCGCGCCTCCGTCGGCGAGCAGCACGTTCCCGGGCTTGATGTCGCGATGAACGACACCTGACCGGTGGGCGTACGCGAGCGCCTCGGCAATGTCCCGCAGTACCGACACCGCATCGGCGATCGGGAGCTCGCCGCTCGTGAGGCGTTCGCGCAGCGACTGGCCGGGCACAAACGGCATCGTGTAGTAGAGCAACCCGTCCGACTCGCCGGCGGTCAGGACCGGAACGATGTGCGGATGCTGCAGCTGCGCCGCGATCTGTATCTCGCGACGAAAGCGATCCGCATCGAGATCGATCGCCAGCTCCGGCGGGAGCAGTTTGACGACGACCCGCCGCCCGAGCGCCAGGTCGTCGGCCAGAAAGAGGCGGCTCATGCCGCCGCCCATCAGCTCCGGTCCGACGGTGTAGGCAGCGCCGAGCATGGCCTGTACCCTGTCCCGCAGGTCCATATCGCTTCGAGGCTTGCCAGCGCGCACGCGACCTCCGATGGGCCAACTCCAAGCATACGGCACGCGGTCACTTGAGCAAGACATGAGCGGTGGCTGGGCGGCGTCGAGAACATTCTGGGATCGTGTTCGCTTGGCTTGAGGAACCCCTCAGCCTGGCGCTACGTTACACACTGGCTTCCGGCCAGGTAGCTCAGTTGGTAGAGCAGCGGACTGAAAATCCGCGTGTCGGGGGTTCGATTCCCTCCCTGGCCATCCCTGGTACATAACGACTTACGTCGCCTTTGGGTTTTGCACCGTGCGGGGCGATGGCGGGTGATTTGGCGGGTCGCTGGAGCCTAACGCGCGCAGCCGCTGACTTTTGCGACTGGCGCAGCCCACGACCGTTCGTCGTCAACGCACGCCCAACTAGCTGCGCGACCTCGCCCTTCGCGCGAGGCATCTCGTATCGCCGTGTCATCGCGAGAATACGAAGGAAGAGCGCGTCGTCGGCGTTAAGCAGTTGGCGCCAGGCTCACGAAGTAGAGCTCAACGGAATGTCTAAGGACTCAAGCCCGACGACTAGGCCGACTGCTGCGGCGGCGAGGCGGACGAGGGCCGTAAAGGTCGTCCAACGTCCAGGTTACTACGGGATGGCCGCTTGCCTGCATGACCGCGGCAACGTCAAGCGCAAACCCGGCACCAGTGACGTAGATCAACGGTGCGTTGGACTCTAGCGCCGCGTGAGCCCAAGCGCGGCCGGACTCCGCTAGGGCCTCGAGGTCCCGCAGGTGCCGGATGTGGACGCTGCCGTCGAGGACTCCCCATTTGACCGCGCCGGTCATCATGCGTCCGTCGCTGAGCCGCGCAACTATATCTATCTCGCGCGGCGTGCCGGCTCGGTCGGTGCCCTCCCACCGACCCCACTGCTCGAGCATCGGCAAGTCTCGGGATTCGCGAAGCCGATGGTACGCTTGCTCAGCCATGCGCTCGAAGACGAGGCCCATGTATTGATCGATCTGGCGCTCGACATATGCGCGCCAGACTGCCTGCGGCTCGCTCGTGGCTAGCTCCGAGCGATACCGCGACACAACGGCAGCCTGAAACCGGAGCGCCGGGTCCGCCAGCCCGTAGCGATAGGGCGCGTTGCGTGGTGCGTCGAGGTTGCGATGGGTCGTGAGGTAACTGAGATCGACAAGCGTGTCGAGGACGGAGCGCAGGGCGGTGCCGGTCTCGAGTCCCGCGAACTGTGCGATATCGTTCGCCAGCGTGCGCCCACGGCCTACAGCGCGAAGCACCGCGTTGTAGGCTTCGGCATTGCGCAGTCCGCGCTCCTGATCGATGACTGATTCGACTTGCAGCCGCACCTGTCCGTTCGGAGCGAGGACATCGGCGGCGACGTTATCAGCGAACGAGCGATCGCCGCGCAGTGATGCCAGGTAACGCGGCGTGCCTCCATACAGCCCATAGGCGATGGCCTTGGTTCGCGCGTCGGCGAACGGTACCATCTCGGCCGCGTCCCAGTAATCGAACGGATCCAGACGGAGCGTGGTGGACAGCCGGCCATAGAGCGGTGCCCCTCCGGCGGCGAGCTGCTCCATGGTCCGCACGACGGACCCGCTCAGCGCGAGTACGAATGGCCTCCGGTCGCGGGTGACATCGAGCACGGCGGCGAGCTGGGAAGGGAGCGACGGGTCACCGTCTACGAGGTATTGGAACTCATCGAGCACGACGGCGAGCGGGCCGACTTTTGGGGTGGGCAGATCGACAAGTAGACGAAAGACCGTGCGCCAGGTGGGGAAGTCTGCAGGGTCGAGCTCGAGGTTGAAGTGACGCGCCACCGCGTCGAGAAGCTCGACTCGATTCACAGCCGCAGTCGTGTCGGCCGCGACGAAATAAAAGGTCTGACTGTCTGGCCACGTATGGCTCAGGAGAAACGTTTTGCCGACGCGGCGACGACCGTAGACGAGTGCCAGTGATGGGCCCGGGCGAGTGAGCAGCTCGCGCAGGGCGTCGCGCGGGGCATCGCGGTCAACGAAAGCAGTAGGCGGCATGATGTGGTAACACGCTATTATAGTAGAACGCTAATATGATAGCGTACTATCATACATTCATGCTACCCACGGCGGCAACCGGGGTGCCCAATAGAGTTAGTTATGCACCCCACCCCACCCGGGGTGGGTTGACACCGGGTGCTTGTGCGTTATTATCGCCAGGAGATCTTCTGGCCACTTCTTTCCAAGCGTCCCAGTGCTCCAAATTGACGGCAACTCGCTCACTGTGGATCAGGTCGCTTCGGTTGCCGAAGCGGGCAGTGCCGAAATTAGGCTGACGCCGGAGGCAGAGGCCCGGGTGAGGCGGTCGCGTGACTTCATTGAAGAGCTGCTCAGAGGTAATGAGCGCATCTATGGAGTCACGACTGGCTTCGGCCGCCTGGCTGAGGTGTTCATTCCGCCGGCACGTCGGCGCGAGCTGCAGCTCAACCTTGTGCGGAGTCACTCGAGTGGCTTCGGCGCACCGATGCCCCGGGAAGTGGTGCGGGTCATCATGCTGCTGCGCGCCAACGCGCTTGCCCGCGGCAACTCTGGGTGCCGTCTCGAGGTGATCGAACGGCTGCTCGACTTCCTGGAGCTCGGGATTCACCCGGTCGTTCCGGAAGTGGGCTCCGTTGGAGCGAGCGGCGACCTCGCTCCGCTCGCGCACATCGCCCAGGCGCTGATCGGTGAAGGTGACGTCGAAATCGACGGCGTGGTGCGGCCGACAGCGACCGTGCTCGCGTCACATGATCTCGTTCCCCTGCAGCTGGTCGAGAAGGAAGGGCTCGCGCTGATCAACGGGACGCAGGGGACGACCGCGCTTGCGCTGTTGAGTCTTCTGAGCGCGGAGCGGACGCTGGAAGCGCTGGAAGTGGCGGGAGCGATGAGTCTCGAAGGATTGCGCGGCACGCCGGATCCCTTCCGGCCCGAGATCCACGCCGCCCGACCGCATGCCGGACAAGCTGCGAGCGCCGCGCGTCTCTGGGAGCTCCTCGACGACTCCGAGATTCGCGAGTCGCATCGCTACGGCGATCCGCGCGTGCACGACGCGTACTCCCTGCGGTGCATGCCTCAGGTGCACGGCGCTTCGCGCGAAGTGCTGCGCTACGTGCGCGGAGTCATCGAGACGGAAATCAATAGCTCAACCGACAATCCGTTGATCTTCCCGGAGCAGGGGATGGTCGTCAGCGCGGGCAACTTTCACGCGCAGATCGTTTCGCAAGCGCTCGACTTTCTCGCGATCGCGGTCGCCGATTTGGCCAGCATCAGCGAGCGACGGGTCGAGCGGCTCCTCAATCCCGACCTTTCGGAGCTGCCCGCTTTCTTGGCTCGGGACGCCGGTGTGCAGTCTGGGTTTATGATCGCCCAGGTCGCGATCGCGGATGCACTCTCCGAGCTCCGCGTGCTTGCGCACCCGGCGAGCGTCGACTCGGTGCCGACGAGCGGAAACAAGGAAGACCACGTGTCGATGGGATTCGCGGCGGGGCGCAAAGCCAGGCGCGCGGTCCAGCTGCTGGAGTACGTGGTCGCGGTCGAACTCATGTGCGCGGCACAAGCGCTGGAGTTTCGGAAGCCGCTCAAGCCGGGGCGCGGCGTGCGCGAGGCCTACGCCATTGTCCGAGAGCAAGTGCGTCCGCTCGATGGCGACCGTGCTCTGTCGCGTGACATTGAGCTGTTCCGTGACGCTATTCGCTCCGGCCGGTTTACGTCGGTCGGCCGGGCACGAGTGGCCACGGCTGGAGCGCCGGCGTGAGCCACCACGACATCAGGGCGCCGCGCGGGCGAACGCTCTCGTGCAAGGGGTGGCAGCAGGAAGCCGCGTTGCGCATGCTGATGAACAACCTGGATCCGGAGGTCGCCGAGCGACCTGAAGATCTTGTGGTGTATGGCGGCACCGGTAAGGCGGCGCGGAATTGGGACTGCTTCGCGGCCATTGTCAATGCACTGCGCGCCCTCGAAGACGATGAGACGCTGCTCGTCCAGAGCGGAAAGCCGGTCGCGGTCTTTCGTACGCACGCGAGCGCGCCGCGTGTCTTGATCGCCAACAGCAACCTGGTCGGCCGGTGGGCGACTTGGGATGTCTTCCGCGATCTCGAGCGCCAGGGGCTCACGATGTACGGTCAGATGACGGCCGGGTCGTGGATCTACATCGGATCCCAGGGCATCTTGCAAGGGACGTACGAGACGTTCGGCGCCGTGGCGCGAGCGCACTTCGGCGGCACATTGGCCGGACGGTTGGTCCTCACCGCGGGACTCGGCGGCATGGGCGGCGCACAACCGCTGGCTGCTACCATGAATGGCGCTGCGTTCCTCGGTATCGATGTCGATCGTGCGCGAATCGAAAAGCGCGTCGCGACGGGATACTGCGATCGGCTGTGTTCCGATCTCGATGAGGCGCTCGCCTTGGTGATGGCCGCTCGCGCGGAGAGGCGCGCCCTGTCCGTGGGCTTGGTCGGGAATGCCGCTACCATCTTGCCCGAACTCGTGCGGCGTGGCGTCACACCCGATGTGCTCACTGACCAGACGAGCGCCCACGACACGTTGAACGGATACGTCCCGGCCGGACTGTCGCTCGAACAGGCAGCTGCCCTGCGCACGAGCGATCCGTCGCAATACGTGCAGCGGAGTGTCGCCGCCATCGCCGACCACGTGCGGGCAATGCTCGACATGCAGCGGCGTGGGGCGGTGACCTTTGATTACGGCAACAACCTGCGCACAGTTGCGTTCGACGCGGGTGTCGCGGACGCGTTCAATTTCCCGGGATTCGTGCCGGCGTATGTGCGGCCGCTCTTCTGTGAGGGCAAGGGGCCGTTTCGCTGGGTCGCGCTCTCTGGCGATGAGCGCGATATCCACCGCACCGACGACCTTGTGCTGGAGCTCTTCCCCGACGATGCGCATCTACACCGGTGGATCGCGATGGCACGCGACAAGGTCCACTTTCAGGGACTTCCGGCCCGGATTTGTTGGCTCGGCCAGGGCGAACGCGCACGGTTCGGCGTCGCGCTCAATGACCTGGTTGCATCGGGGGAGTTGTCGGCCCCGATCGTGATCGGGCGCGATCACCTCGATACGGGGAGCGTGGCGTCGCCTTTCCGCGAGACGGAGGCGATGAAGGACGGCAGCGATGCAATCGCCGACTGGGCGATTCTCAACGCCTTACTCAATGTCGCGAGCGGCGCGTCGTGGGTGTCGTTCCATCACGGCGGGGGCGTGGGCATCGGCAACTCGCTGCACGCCGGCCAGGTGATCGTCGCCGACGGTACGCCCGAGATGCGGCTGCGCCTCGAGCGCGTGCTGACCAACGATCCTGGTATCGGTGTCGCGCGACACGCCGATGCGGGGTACGAGACGGCGCAGCAGGCTGCCGCGACGCACGGCATCTGCCTGCCGATGCGCGCGAGCTGACGGCTCGCCCGTGCCGGTCCTGCGGAACATTGGCGTCCTGGCCACCTGTCGCGGCGAGGGCGGGCAGGGCGAAGTGAACGAAGTGGCGCGCGCCGCACTCGCATGGACCGACGACACCATACAGTGGGTCGGTCCGGAACACGCGCTGCCCGCGGAGTATCGGGGTTGGGACGCGATGGACGCGGGGGGTCGCCTCGTGATTCCCGGCCTCGTGGACTGTCACACGCATCTGGCGTTCGGTGGATGGCGGGCAGACGAGTTCACTCAGCGGCTGACGGGTCGGAGCTACCAGGAGATCGCGGCCGCCGGTGGTGGCATCCTTGCCACGGTTCGAGCCACGCATGCCGCGAGCGAGGCGGAGTTGATCGCGCGCGCCGCGGGGTTCCTCGATTGCATGGTCGCGTTGGGTGTCACGACCGTCGAGTGTAAGAGTGGCTACGGCCTCAGTCTCGACGAGGAGCTCAAGTTGCTGCGCATCTACAAGGCGCTGCAAGAACGACACGCGATACGGGTCGTGCCGACCCTCCTGGCCGCGCACGCGCTGCCGCCGGAGTATTGCGATGACCGTTCGTCGTATATCCACCTTGTTGTCGACGAGCTGATTCCCGCGGTAGTGACCGCGGGGTTGGCGGAAGCGTGCGATGTGTTCGTCGAGAACGGGGCGTTCACGGTCGACGAAGGGCGCCGGGTGTTGCTCGCCGGGCGTGCGGTCCGTCTTGCCGCGCACGTTCACGCCGACCAGCTCAGTGCGTCCGGCGGCGCGCTCCTGGCCGCGGAAGTTGGCGCGTTGTCGGCGGATCATCTCGAGCACGTGACGCCGGCGGGCATTCGCGCATTGGCGGACGCGAGCGTCGTTGCCGTGAGCTTACCATTGGCGACGTTGTACCTCGGCCAACGGCCAATGCCGGCTCGTGACCTCATGAGCTCCGGCGTTCACGTGGCCGTGGCGACAGACTTCAACCCTGGCTCGGCGCCGAGTTATGACTTGCCACTGGCCATGATGCTGGCATGTACGCTGCAGCGGATGACGCCTGCTGAGGTGCTGAAGGGTGCAACTTTGTACGCGGCGCAGGCAGTCGGACGGATGCGCGATGTCGGATCTCTGGAAGTGGGTAAGAAGGCTGACTTTGCGGTGATCGACGCGTCGGATCCTACACAGTGGCTCTACCATTTTCGGCCCAACGCGTGCGTCATGACCGTGATCGGTGGACGTGTCGTGCGGGTCAATGCGTGATTAAGATGTCCGAGCGGCTCCGCGCGGTGATCGGGACAGCTGTCCGTGCGGGAGCGGCGCCACGCGCGGTTATCGTGGGGTTCCCGTGTGACGAGGGTGTGCGACGGAATGGTGGTCGAGTGGGCGCGGCGCGTGCACCGGGCGCGATCCGGGAGGCGCTCTACCGCATGCTGCCCGACCCGCGATCGGGCGACGCGCACGTCGATCTCCTCGCGCACACGCTCGATTTGGGAGACGTGCCATTGTCCGGGGACCTGGAGGCTGACCAGGTGTGTCTCGGCGCGATGCTCGCGCCGTATATCGAACACGACGTGCTCCCCATCGTGCTCGGTGGTGGTCACGAGACAGCGTATGGGCACTTCCTCGCGTATGCCGCCGTTGGACGCGCGGTGACGCTCCTCAATTGGGACGCGCACACCGACGTGCGGGAGTTGCGGGACGGTGAGGGACACTCGGGTTCGCCGTTTCGCCAGGCGCTAAGTCATGGGAGCGGCGTGGCTCGCGGATACACAGCGGCCGGTCTGCAAGCGCATCAAGTGTCGCAAGGGGCACTCGAGTTCATCTCTACTCATGATGGCGACTGGGTCTGGCGTGAAGACGTAAGTCCTGCCACAGTCGACGGTGTGTACGCGGCCCTTACGTCACCGGCGTTGGTGAGCTTTGACATGGATGTGGTCGACCAGTCGCAGGCCCCTGGTGTGAGCGCGCCGGCGGTCGGGGGAATCTCCGCCGAGCTCTGGCTGCGCGCCGCCGATCAGGCGGGACGCTGCCCAGCCGTTCGTTCGGTCGATATTGTGGAAGTCAATCCCGCGTTCGATCTCGATGGTCGCACGGCGCGCCTGGCCGCACTGGCGGTGTGGGCGATCCTTCGTGGTCGTGCGCTTTCCGGAGGAGTCGATGGTTCAGCCGCTCGGTAACAAGCGCCAACTCATTCATCGCGTGGCCGGTATCGAGGGGCACGTGGGGTCGCTCAAAAAGATGATGCTGGAGGATCGCGACAGTCTTGAAGTGCTGGAGCAAATCGCGGCCATCCGTGGCGCGATCGAACGACTGTCGCACGTCATCTTCGAGGAGTACGTGGAAGGCGTCTTGCAGGACCTGCAGTCGACCAGCGAACGACCCGCAGCGGTCGCAGAGATTCGGGCGGCGATCGAGACGCTGCGCTAGAACTTTCGGGTCAACTGAGTACCACGTCGTGAGTGATCGCCATATCACCCGCCAGCGAATGCACGACCGAACAGTACTTGTCGAGTGCGAGCTCGACGGCACGGCGCACCTTTGCCTCATCCAGGCCCTCGCCGTGCACGGCGTAGATCAGAATGCAATGCGACGAGGCGACGTGGCTCGGCCTCACGCCGGGTGCCTGAGGCGTAGACCGTCAGGGACTTGAGCCCCATGCGCATCTTTTCGATCATCGAGACGACATCGGACGCCGAACACGCCGCCGCGGCGAGGAGCAGGGTGGGTAATGGCCCTGGTGCGGCGACGTTGTTCGCATCGATCATCACCGTGCCGGTACCGGGCGCGGTTCCCTCGAAGCGGAGGTCGCCGACCCAACGCAAGGTTGCCTGCTTGATTTCTTGTGTCATACCATGCGCCGCACCCGGCGGACGAGGAGGTAGGCACCGGTCACGGCGGACGTGGCGCCGCCGAGGAGCAGCGGCAGCACGACGGCGTACCAGAGGAGCCGTCTGGTGTTGAGGGCCGGATAGTCGAAGCTGTGGATGGCGTCCCGTGCCCAGCGCCACACCCGGATCGCGTGATCGGTGAAACCGACGGGTGTGCCGTTCACGGCGTCGAGGTACACCACCGAGCCGACGGCGTCCGCGAACGTCACGCGCCATGCGGGCAGATGGCGCTCGCGGCCCGGCCGCGCGTAGTAGTACGAGTCGTAGCGTGTGAGGAAGTCCGCACGTGCGATCGGGGCGGACCCACCCATCACACGCGACGCGATCCGGTCGGCGTCGTCGGCCGCCAGTACGCTTCTCGAGTGTCCGGTCGTGGCGTCCACCCAAAATTCCCAGCCATCGGCGAGATGGATGTCGTAGCCGGGCTGATCATCGAGTTGCACCAGATCGATGGCGACCGGTCGCGAGCGATCGCTTAACTGGGCCAGCGCACCAGCTTCGGTGATGCGGATCTGGTCCCAGTGGACGCGGTCCCCGCGCGCCCGGGCCACTTGGGTGCCGGTCGGGAAACTCGAGGGACCGAGGTTCTCGAGAATCCCGGTGAATGTCCAGGTGAGGACCAGCAGTCCGAAAATGACGCCAGCGAGATGGTGCCACTTCGAAACGCCCCGGTAGGCAGTCGGACGCCAGCGTCCGCGCTTCCGATTGGGAAATAGCTGCACCAACCCCAACGTGATGCCGGTGAGTGCGATTAACACCGCGATCGCAGGCAGGACGACGCTCAGCTGTTGCCAGAGGGCCTCGCGGTCTTGCAAGAGCCACTGGAAGTACATCCAGTGCGGTACCGTACCCAGCCAGGTGGTGAGTCGTGTCGTCGAGGTCGCGCGACCAAATGCGGTGCCGCCTCGCTGCTCGACGTAGACGGCCGTCGCGCTGGGGTTGGCGAAGCGGACCCGATAGGCGGGATATTCGTGCGCGTAGTCCCTGTTCATTAGATAGTGATCACCGCGCGCGAGCAGATCGACTCCTTTGACCCGGGCACCCGCCTCGACGCGCTCGGCCGCAATCGCCGATGCGGCTGCGGGGTCAATCGGCGACAGCACCGATCCCGTCCTCGCGTCCACGAGCGCGAGCGCCACGGGGTGGTAGGCGAGCTCACCCCAGATCTGGTACGCCGGGCGGTCATGCCACCAGAAGAGCCGGCCGCCGATCGGCGTGCGATCGGTGACCTTCGCCGGAAAGGTCAGCGAGGGAATGCGACCCTGCGCCGCGCGAGTCGCCGCGGCGAAGCCGACGAGAGAGTCCGTTGGATCGAACGGCGTGAGTTGACTGAGCAGCTGCGAGTCGGTGTAGGCCGGCCAATCGTAGAACGCCATGGCGATGCCGCTCGTGAACCAGACGAACACCAGCGTACCGAGCACGATCCCGATCCAGCGGTGTGTGAGGTACAGCAGGCGCTTCCAGCCTAGCGCGGCCGGCGCCCGTTGCGGGATGTGGCCAGCCACGCTGGCGATCTGAACTGCCATCTCCGTCACCGCCGCCTGTGCTAAAACTTTGCCCCGAGCTGAAAGATCACACGCCGCGGCGCTCCTGCGAACGCAAACTGTGCGGTGCTGAGATCTCCATCCGTCAGGTACTTCTCGTCGAAGATGTTGCTTACTACGACCGCCGCCGTGTATCGGCGGAACTGCCAGCTCAGGCGGGTGTTGGTCACGAAGTACGACGGCATGAGGAACGTGTTGGCGTAGTCGAGGTAGGCTGAGCCAGAGAAGTGGCCGTCGACGTACAACCCGAAGCCGGCGGGTCCGTTCAGGTCCGCGCCGATATCGTAGTTGTCCTTCGGTGCGAGGGCGACGCGATGGCCGGTGAAGTCGTAATCGGTGCCATTCGAATTGAACCGATAGGAGCCGAAGTGCGCGCCGTAGTATGCGTACTTGGCGAACAGCAGGACATCCGACGTGATCTGGCTGTTCACGCCCGCCTCGATGCCGGGAAATTTCTCTACCCCGCCGTTCGAGGTCGCAAACGTGTTCCCGCTCGTGCGGACCTGGAGCTCGATCCCGTCACGCTGCAGCCAGAACGCCGATGCGTCGAAACCGAGGAGCCCTCGCAGGAGGCTGCCCTTGAAGCCGCCTTCGTAGTTGGTGATCGTCTCGGGCGTCGGCGAAGTCGGGGCGAGAGACTGTGGGTCAACCGATGAGGGTGGAGGCAGGAAGCCTTCCGCGTACTGCACGTACACGCTCAGCTGGTCGTCACTCGACGATGCTCCGTTCAGTACCCGATAACTCAACCCGACTTTGGGAGTGAACTTCCGATATGTGCCGTTCTGGGGCGCTTGGGTCCCGCCGAGGATCGAGTGTGACGAGATCTCGTTCAGGTCGTACCGTCCGCCGAGCGAGAGGCGCAACCGGTCGAAGAACGCGAGCTCGTCCTGCAGGTAAGCCGAATAGAACGTGGTGTAGTACGTACTGCCGCCGATGTCGACGGCCCGGAGATCATAGAGGCCCGGGTACTGCGGGTGCCGATAGTCGACGTACACGCCATCTTGGATCGAGTCAGCCGTGGTCGGCCCATACGGCAGGAGAGAATTGCGGTTGCCCGTGTTGCGCTCGAAGCTCACGCCGGTGATGAGCCGGTTCCGGAACTCCTTGGGGCCGAACCGCCCTTCGAGCTGCAGGTCATTGAAGTAGGCGTCCTCCTCGCGATGTGAGGTGAACGGAAAGAGGAGCACATCAAACGAGCCGGGCGATGGCGGCGAGAGCACGTCACCGTCGTTGAGAAAGTCGTAGCGGCTGTGTCGATAGCCGAATGTATTCGTGAGCCCGAACCCCTCGGTGAGCGCCCGCTTGACTCGCAGCGTCGTGCGCACGTCTTCTTGATTGTACTGCGCCTCGGGCAGGTTCAGGTTGGTGTAGAAGAGCGCGGGGTCGATGTTGGATAGCAGCTGTCCATTCTGAATCGGGATCGGCGCTGGTGTGCCGCCATAGTTCGTGACGTAGTTCGCCGTCACCATGATGTTCGTCTTGTCATCAGGTTTCGATACGAACTTCCCGAACAGCGCTTCGGACTGCCGCTGAATCGAGGGAAACGCGAACCCGTCATGACGGTCGCCCTGCCAGGATACGACGTATCCATTCTGGCTGCCGAGTGGACCGGTTGCCGTCGCCGAGCCACGGACATAACCGAGATCACCGAACTCGGCGTTCGCGGCGAACTCGGGTTGCGATGTAGGCTGCGGTGTCAGGATGTTGATCGTGCCGCCGATCGCCGTTCGTCCGTACAGGGCAGAGCTCGGCCCCCGGACGACTTCGACCTGGTCGATCATGTTCACCGGAATGTTATTGATCTGGGCGCTGTTTCGGGCGTCGGTCTGCGGCACTCCATCGATAAGAATGAGCACGGTCTCGTTCTCATTGCCCAATCGTGGGAGCCCGCGGAGTTGAATCGATTGGAAATTCTCACCGAACTGTGCCGCCGTCACGCCGGTCGTCGTTTGTACGACCTGCATTAACGTCTGCGCGCCACTCTGCTGGATGATCATCGCCGGCACGACTTCGACTGGAGCCGGCACGTCGCGCACTTGGGTCGGCGCTTTCGATGCGGTCACGACGACTTGGGTCAATGCGCTGGGGACGGCAGTGAGTTTAAAGTCCAGCGTCGCTTGCTGATCAGCGATGACCGTAACGGACAGCGTCAACGCCTGGAACCCGATCCGCTGCACGGTGACACGGTAGGCTCCAGTCGGAAGACCGACGACATGATAGCTGCCATCCGCGCCGGTGACGGCGTGTGCCGATGTCTCGAGGACCTGCACCGTCGCATCGCTGATTGGTTCATTCGTCTGGGCATCGCTGACACGGCCAGCGAGCATACCGGTCGGCTGAGGTGCGGGGGGATCCTCTGGTGGGTCGCGGCGAAGCACCACGATATCGCCGGTAGGGTTCGCCACCGCACGAAGAGGGCTGTCTTTCAACACGGCGAGCAGCGCCGTCGCCAATGTGACGCGACCAAGATGCGCCGTCACGTGCTGGGAAAGGCCTTGCAAATCAGTGGCGAACGTAATGCTGACGTGGCCTAACCGGGCGATGCTCTGGAGTGCGCTCGTGCGCGGCTGATCGGCGAGATCGACCGTTACCATGCGCTGCAGAGCAGGGACTTCGGAGACGTCGCGCTGGGCCGACGCCAGCATGGGCGTCGGCGTTGCCGACGCGGGCGGTTGAGCCGCCACGCGCAGCACGAACATCGCAACCGCAGCAATCGCAAAACGCATCTACGACTTCCTCGGCGAGAGCAGGATGATCTGGCCTTCGCGGGTATAGCCGGCGTGTAACGCGACCGTGAGCGACCTCAGGACACGCGTCAGGTCCGGGTCGGGGAAGACGATGGTGACGTGCCGCGCCGCAAGCGTCGAGTCGGTGATCTGAATATCAACGTCGTACCAGCGTCCGAGGTCTGCGGCGACTGACCGCAGCGGCACATCGTCGAAACTCAACTCGCCCCGCGTCCACGACAGATAGCGCGTGACGTTGACGCCGCGCAGCACGGCGATATCGCCTGCCGGGGTGCGCTGCGCGAGATCGCCGGGGTGGAGCGCGACTCGCGAGTCGCCGAATGCGACCTCGCCGCTCGCGACCACGACCTGCGTGCGATCATCATCCGCGTACGAGCGTAGCGTGAATGCGGTGCCAACGTCTCGCACCACCGCACCCCCAGCCACGGCAGCGAAAGGCCGCGCGGGGTCGTGCCGGACGTTCGAAGTATGCCTCACCGTCGAGAGAGACGTCTCGGCGCCCCTCGCCATAGCCCGCTGCCACGTGCAGCACGCTGCCTGGCCCCAACATCACATGCGTGCCATCGGCGAGCGTGATGTCCGTGCGATGACCGCGTGGACTCGTGAACGTGCGCGCTTGCGCTACCTCGCGCGCGCGGCCCGGGCGGTCGTTGATCGAGCGCGCGAGTACCACGGCGCTCGCCGCGAGAACGACCGCGGCCGCGAGTCCCCAGCGGAGGTACGTCGGGCGCACGGTCGAGAACCGCTCAACCGCCCCTGACGATCTGACAACGCGCAACGCAGGGCCTCGACGAATCCCCGGCGCGATGTGTTTCCAGGCGGCACCGGAGTCGAAGCGCCGCTCAGTCTGTCCCGCTTCGCTCCACGTTGCCTCGAGCTCTGCAAGGAGCTTCTCATTTTGCGGATCCGATGCAGTCCAACGACGGACCGCCTCGATCTCGACTTCACTGCACTGGCCAGCGAGAAATCGCTCTAACAGGCCCCAATCGGGGTCATGATCGCTTGTCATGTGAACACACAACGACCGAGCGATTCCAAACCCTTCATGACCGTTGCCGTATTGTGACTTGCCAGACACGGCATTATCGTGCGATTGCCGAAGTGCAATCCAGCCTGACCCTTCATGACTTTTTCTGCGCGCCACGATCCGATCGTTCCACCGCATGTCGAGCATAAGGCGGCGCATCGGGATGCCGAGTTGCTGGCGCGCGCACGAACGGGCGACTCGGCGGCTTTCGAGGCGCTCTTTCACGCCTACTACGACCCACTGTGCCGGCTCGTCGATCGCTATGTGCGTTCGGCGGAGACGGCTGAAGAGGTCGTACAGAGCCTATTTCTCAGGCTGTGGGAGCAGCGTGAGACGTGGATGGTGCGAGACACGGTGCGCGTCTATTTGTACTCCGCGGCCCGCCGGCGGGCACTGGATCATCTCAAGCACGAGCGCGTCACCCGCCGGTTCCGGGAGGCCGCCATTGCCGATCCGAGTCTCGTGGGCAACGATGCCTCCGCTCCGTCCGTCGTGGAAAGGCTCGAGACGGCGGATCGCGTCAAACGCGTCCGCGACGCGATCGATGGGCTACCGGATCGCTATCGGGCGGTGCTCGTGCTTCGCACCGAACATCATCTCGACGGTTCCCGATATTGCGCGGATTCTCGGCATTCCGATCAAGACGGCCGAGACGCGCGCGGCACGCGCGCTCAAGTTGTTGCGTGCCGCGCTGTCGCGATGATCAAAAGGCCGCTCTGAGCTCGACCAGGACGCGACGCGGGGCGCCGGGGAACACGTACAGTGGTGCGGTGATCTCGCCATCGTAGAAGTTGAGCCGATTGAGAATGTTCTCGACGGCGACCGCGAGGGTGTATTGGTGCCAGCGGTAGCTCATGCGGCCATTCAGCGTAAAGCTGGGTGGTATCAAGTACACGTTCTCCGGGTCGAGGGCTTTGTTCCCCTCGTACAGGCCGGACATGACGACACCGAACGGTCCGTATCCGTAGTTCCCGGAGACGTTGATCATGTCATGTGGGGAGAGGTTCACGCGCAGGCCCCGAAGACTGACCAACGTGTCGTTTTGCTGGAAGTTGAACCGTCCGTACACCCCGTTGTAGTAGGCGTAGAACGCGTGCAACGCGAACTGCGTCACCGGTTGGAAGTCGACTTCCGTCTCCACGCCCGTGAACTTCTCTTGGCCGCCTGGGGACGTCACGAACGTATTCGGGTGCGGGCCCGGCAGCAGGATCTCGATGCCGTCGCGCAGCATGCTGAACGCGGAGACGTTGAACGCGACCATATCGTTCAGCACACTACCCTTCATGCCGCCTTCGTAGTTCGTGATGTTCTCGGGAGCGATCGGGTTGTTGGGGTTGACGGCGACGGTGACCGTCGTCGGTTCCGAGCCCGGGCGGAACGCCGTCGCGTATTGTGCGTAAACGCTCAGTTGTGGAGCCTGAGGATCCGCCGCATCGAGCACGCGGAGGGTTGCACCGGCCTTCGGGCTGAACTTGTGCCCGCTGACGGCGATAGGGCTGGGCGGCGAGCCTGGGATCAGGAACGTCGCATCAATGGCATCGTGGTCGTATCGCAGGCCAGCGTTCAGTCGGAGGCGACCGAAGATCGTAATCTCGTCCTGGATGTACGCACTCAAGAATGTGCCTTGATAATCGACCGAGCCGTTGTCGATCTCGAGCAGCTGGGTTGCGTTGGGAAATACGGGGTTGTGGTAGTCGATCGGCACACCCTGCGACACGGGATCCGAGTACACGGTCTGCGTGCCCTCGGTGCCGGTGTTGCGGTCCAGCGTTCCGCCGAACAGGATCCGGTTCTGGAACGCAGACGGGCCGAAGTGAACTTCCGCGCGCATGTCGTCGTACCAGGCGTCTTCCTGACGTAGTCGCGAAAACGGATACAGCGTGACGGTATCGCCGCCCGGTGCTGATGGTCCTACCAGATAGTCGCCGTCGTCCTGGAAGTTGTACAGCGAGTGCCGGAAGCCAAAGACGTTGGAGACATTAAGATCGTTGGAGAAATCGTGCCGGATCGTGACCATCGTCCGCACATGCTCTTCGTTGTATTGCGCCGTGGGGAGGTTGAGGTTCGTATACGGTGAGAACGTGGGGTCGATCGACGACAGCAGGTGCGTTCCTTCGACCAGTGGGAGACCGGTCGGCGTGCCGCCGCGGTTGAGCGCGTAGTTCGCCTCGAGCGTGAGGTGCGTTGCAGGATCGAGGGGTGTGGTGAACTTGCCGAACAGCGACGAGGCGTGCTTGTGGTACGGCCGCACGTCCTGGAAGCTCTGGTGCTCGTCGCCCATGAACGACAGCAGGTACCCAGCCTTGCTGCCGGTGGCGATCGGGCCGGTGGCGGTGAAGGCGCCCCGTACGAGTCCCCATTGACCGGTCTGGAGGTCGGCCGTGAAGTGGTTCTCGGGTGTCGGATCCTGCGTAAAAATGCTGACGACACCGGAGATCGCCGTGCGTCCGTAGAGTGCGGAGTTCGGGCCCTTGACGACCTCGACGTGGTCGATGTTGTCGATTGGTGTCGTCAAGATCTGGGCGCTGTTGCGGGCGTCGGTCTGGGGAACGCCGTCGAGCAGAATCAACGTGCCTTCGTTCTCGTCCCCGAACCGCGGAACGCCTCGCAACTGGATCGAGTTGAAGTTCTCGCCGAACGATCCCATGGAGACGCCGGGAACCGTCTTGATCGCTTCCGTGAAGTTCGTCGCCTCCGTCTGGAGGATCATGCTATCGGTCAGCACATTGACGGCGGCAGGAACGTTCTCGCACTTCGGTCGCGGTGCGGGATGCGGTCACGACGACGCCGGTGAGGGCGGTGGGTACCGGGGTCATGAGGATCTCGACCGCAGTTGCCTGGCCCGCTTGGACCGTGACGCGGCGCTCGAACGGGATCTGTCCGAGCGCGACGACGCTGAGCGTGTAGTCACCGGCCGGAACGTCCGCCAGCGTGAACGTGCCGGCGTCGGAGGTTCGCGCGGTGGCGCCGGTCTCTCTCAACGACACCGTCGCTCGGGCGATCGGTGTGCCCGCTTCCTTGCGGGCGACGCGGCCTCGGATACTGCCGCTCGGCTGGGCGATCAGCCAGCAGGGGGTGAGTAGAACGAGTGCGGACAGACGAAGGCGTCGCATGCTCGATCTCCGGTGTGAGCAGTCGGTGGTTTGACGGGGTGCATCCATCGACAACGACTCAACCGGTCACAACCCTTCATTGTGCACGCCCGCTTGTGTAGCATAGTCTAGGGGACTATGCTACTCGGGTATGTCTCATGTGTTTCGCAATCGCAAGAAGCTGGGGCTGCGCGTGGCTCGCATCCGTGGACAGATGGATGCGGTGGCCCGGGCGCTGGAAGAGGGGCACGAGTGCGGCGAAGTGCTGCGGCTCATCGCCAGCGCGCGCGGCGCGATGAACGGGCTCATGGCGGAAGTGCTCGCCGATCATCTGCGCCACCATGCGTTTCGTGGGGTCCGTCCCGGGTCGGCTGATAACGAAGCCGCCGACGATGTGATCGAACGTCATCCGCTCGTATCTCAAATGAAGACTGAAACGCTCGAGGACGGGACGGCCGCTCGTCTCGTCCCGCCTGCTCGACCCGTCGATCATGACGATCATGATCACGACGATCACGGCCACGAGCACGCCGAGGGCCTCGAATGGCCCGAGCTTGCGCGCATTGCGTTCGTAGCGCTCGCGGCCGCCGCGGTCTGGTTTCGGGTGTGGGAGCCGTTGTCGAGGGTCAGCGTCATTGGACTCCTCGGTGTGTTGGTCGGCGGCTATCCGATCTTCAAGGAAGCGTGGGAGAATATCCGCGAGCGCCGGATGACGATGGAGCTGTCGATGACTATCGCGCTCGTCGCGGCGCTCGTCATCGGCCAGTTCTTCACGGCGCTCGTTATCACCATCTTCGTGTTGATCGCGGAAGTGCTCGAAGGGCTTACCGTCGGACGTGGACGGAAGGCGATCCATGATCTGCTCGATTTTCTGCCACAGACCGCGACGGTGCGCCGCACGGGAGGTCCGCGAGAGATCCCCGCGAGCGAGCTCCGCGTTGGCGATATCGTCCTCGTTGCGCCTGGCGCGCGTATCCCGGTCGACGGGCGAGTCCTGAGCGGCCATTCGTACGTCGATCAGGCGACGATTACCGGCGAGTCCGTGCCGGTCGAGAAGTCTGCCGGTGAGGCGGTCTACGCCGGGACGGTCAACCAGTCGGGTGCGCTGGACGTATCGGCCGAACGGCTGGGGCGGGACACGAGTTTTGGGAAGATCGTCGAGGCGGTCGAGCGTGCGGAGCGATCCAGGGCGCCGGTGCAGAAGACCGCGGATCGCTACGCTGGCTATCTCGTGTACTTCGCGTTGGCGTGCGCCGTGGTGACGTTCGTCGTCACGCGCAACGTCACGTCGACGATCTCGGTGATCATTGTGGCGGGCGCCTGTGGGATAGCGGCCGGCACTCCGCTCGCGATCCTGGGCGCGATCGGTCGCGCGGCCCGTGCCGGGGCGATCATTAAAGGTGGGCGCTACCTCGAGGCGTTGTGGAGCGTAGATACCGTGGCCTTCGACAAGACTGGTACGGTTACGGTCGGCGTTCCGGAGGTGCGCAGAATTCGGCCCGAGGGCGTGGCGGAGCGAGAGGTGCTGGAAGCGGCGGCAATCGCCGAGCGACGGTCTGAGCATCCGTTGGGGAGGGCGATCGTTGCCCGTGCCGATGCGGCGGGGGTCCCGGCGGTCGAGCCAGCGACCTTTGAGTACACGCCTGGGCGCGGCGTCGATGCGACGACGGGTAGCGGGGGCCACATCTTGGCCGGGACCGCGGCATTTCTCGCCGAACATGGAGTCAGCGTACCGCCGACGGCCCATGTATCGAACCGGAATGGTCGGAGCGCGGTGTCATCGGTACTCGTAGCGCGCGATGGGCGGATGCTCGGTTCGATCGACGTCGCCGATGCCGTGCGGCCCGAGGCGGCCGGAGCGGTGCGGGCACTGCGGGGGATGGGGCTCCGAACCGTGCTGCTTACGGGCGACGTCCGAGCGGTCGCCGACGCTGTGGGCGAAGAACTGCATGTCGACGAGATCGGTGCTGAACTGCTGCCGGTCGACAAAGCCGCAACGGTCCGCGGGCTGGTCGAGAAGGGCAAGCGAGTGGCGATGGTAGGCGACGGCGTGAATGACGCACCGGCACTGACTGAGGCGACGGTTGGCGTTGCCATGGGGTCGGGGACCGACGTCGCGCGTGAGAGCGCTGACGTTGTGCTGCTCGGATCAGATCTGCGTTCGTTCGTCGAGACGGTGCGCATTGCGCGACGCTGTCAGGCGATCATTCGCTTCAACTTCATCGGAACACTATCCGTGGATGCCCTGGGCGTCGCCCTGGCCGCGTTCGGCTATCTGAACCCTCTCATCGCCGCATTCATCCACGTTGCGTCCGAGCTCACGTTCATCCTGAATTCTGCTCGGCTATTGCCCGGGGTATCACGCGAGGGCTCGAAGCTCGTGGATGGACGGGCTGCTGGGCTACGAGAGGGCTGACGGTGTCACCTAAGTGATGAGCGCGCATCGCGCACCCCGGTGAGCGGTCCACGCTGGCCGCCCGTGTCCGCCAGTGTTCTTCTAGTGCGGATCGCGATTGGATTCTAGTCGTGTCATGAATCTGCTGCCTCAATCGCTCAATACGGATGATGCGGAGTGTGCTCAAGCATTGGGCGCCGGTCGTCGTACTGATCGGCCTTGCCAATAGCGCTTTTTTCTGGTGGGCGCGGATAGATGACAAAATCTGGAAGGTCCGTCACACGATCGGTGTGGTGATCATGGTGCCATCCTTCTTGCTGTGGGCCCTCGCTCGGCATCAGCTCGGCGCGTCGTTCGCCGTGCGACCCCAGGCCAGAGCGCTCGTGACACGCGGTCTCTATTCCAAGATCCGGAATCCGATCTACGTATTCGGCGAACTGCTCAATGTTGGCCTGTTCGTGTTCTTCGGAATGCCGTGGCTCTTCGTGGTTCTTCCTATCACGATCGCTGTACAAGTGCTCCGGGCCCGGATAGAAGCGCGCGTGCTGGACGCGGCGTTCGGCGACGCCTATCGCGCGTACCGGGCACGCACCTGGTTCTAATCGTCCGTGGCGCACCCTGACTCTTGAACCCCCATGACCCCGAATTCGGATCGCGTCAAAATCGTCGTCGCGACGCTACTCGGAGCATCCCTCGTGGTAGCGCTCGTGGGCCTCGTCGGCATTGCCGAAGGCATCCTGCCGGCCAACGCGGATGCGAAGCCGGGAGCACTGGAGAAGTGGGCGGCGAAGACGTCTCTCAATGCCACGATGGCGCGCGCCACGCGCACACTACATGGCCCCGTCGCCCCTACCGATTCGATGCTCACGGCTGGCGTGCGGCTATACCATACGAATTGCGCCGTCTGTCACGGTGCCTCTGACGGCAAACCCTCGGCGGTCGCGCAGGGCCTGTACCAGAAGCCGCCACAATTCGCCAAGGACGATGTCACTGACGATCCGGTCGAGGTGACGTACTGGAAGATCACGCACGGCATTCGGTTCACTGGAATGCCTTCGTTCAGCAGCACGTTGTCGTCCGACCAGCGCTGGGCGGTCGCGTCCTTCTTGCGATATCAGGATTCGCTGCCGCCCAGTGCGGCAGCGGCGTGGAAGGCGCTCCCCAGCGCGGCTGACAGCGCTACGATGACGCAACGCTAGTCCGCACGACCTGGCATCTCTTCGTTACTGGGGGAGCGTGTCATAAATCCGCCGCGTCAACCGCTCAATACAGGCGATGCGGCGATCTGCGACACAAGCGCGGGCCACCCGAGGCGGGGCGCTAGGCGATGTCCAGCGCCGGCGGATGGCGATCCTGATCGAGTTGCGTGCTGGCCGTCCGCCAAAGGCGATCGCCAAACGCTTCGGTCTCGACATCCACACCGTGTACAATGTCCGCGCGTACGGCCTGCTGCCCCGGTCCTGGACGTTCTGGCGCATAGGCGCCACCGTGTACTGCGACGACGGCAGCGGTGAGCTCGTGCGGTGGAAAACAGCCGATGCGCGCACGGTACGCGTGGGCCGTCGTCGCCTTCAGACGAACGCGGCTGTCCGTTCAGCGGCTCGATGACCCCTCGGCTGACATCGAGATACGGTACGATCCATCGGCCTCCACGACTCCACTCGTGTGTACAATGTCGCCACGACGGACAAACACCGCGCGGCCACCGATGCGAATGGATACGTCAGGAAGATCCGCTGGCGTCGGCAACTCGATGTCATACGTCACGCCGGTTGTGTGCGTGTCGACGACAATCGTGCCGTGCCCAACTGTATAGGTCGAGCCATCCGCGTTTGCCGTGACCGCGACGCGCGTGCCTGCGGCGGGGCGAATGCGTAGCACGCCGCCCAGCTGGGCGGTGCGGAAGATGAGATCGACACGCCCGTCAGGGACGATCGCGACGCCTCGCGGAGCGACCGGCCCACTGGCGACTGACGGCGCTGTCGGCAGCACGACCCGAGCAGGTACGGGCTGAGCGGCGTGGCTCGCGCTGACCATGCGGGCGACGAATTGCCGCACGGGTGGAAGGGCTGCCGCAGCCGCAGCCGCGCTGAGGCATAGGATAATCGCGCCACGCCGAAGCGCTGACCGGGTTGCCGTCTCGGACGGCCTGATGCCGCGTGCCAATCCACGCGCGTCGCGAGCGCCGGCCTGGCGCTGAATCGACGCGAAGTCGAGGGGCGGAGTCGCGTGGTCGAGGAGGTTAAGCACAGCGGCAACCTCGAGATCGGCGGCCTGCGCCTGGCGAATCGCGCTCTGGCAATCAGCGCAGGTTCCCACATGCTCATCGGCGGCGACTCCCTTCGCTGCAGCATTCGTCGGATCGAGGGCCGCGCCGAGGTCCGCGTCGGTCAGATGCATGGCACAACTCCTGTCGGTGACTCGGCACCGATGGCCTGACGGAAGACTCGCGTTGCGCGTACCAGCAGAGTGCCCACGCTTCCCTCAGCGACGTTGACCGCGCGGGCCAGCTCGCGGTAGCTATAGCCCTCGTGGCGGAGGAGCAGCAACATGCGATCGCGTTGGGGCAACGCGTCGAGTGCGGCCCGGACCCGAGATCGCGCTTCGTGCGCCATCACGCTGGCGTCGGTGGCCTGTGGCTCGTTCACCTGTGCCGCATCGGCGGCATACTGCGCCACCAGCTCTGCGCGCCGGCGGGCCTGCCGTTGGTGATCGCGAACAAGATTGGTCGACACGGTCGCCAACCAGGCACGCGGATCATCGGGCAAGGCGCCTCTCCGGTGGAGCCGCGCGAACGTATCCTGCGTCACGTCCTTGGCCAACTCCGGGTCGCCGGTCAAGCGATCGAGGTAGCGGAATAGCGATGCGAACTGCGCGTGATACAGCGCCGCTACGGCATCCGAGAACGGGTCAGCGTCGGGCATCTATGAAAGGAACGGCCGAGCGGTCACCGCTGTGACAGGCGCGAGGAACGGTCAGTACCCCCAGCTCAGTCCCATGAGCACCGTCCGGGGCATGAGCGTCACTTGGCCCGCCAGGTTCTTATGATTGAAGATGTTGGCGAGGGTGACGAACGTAGAGAGCCGGCCCCGGGCCGGCCCTGTCTGCCACTGGTGAGCGAGTTGGAGATCGGCGCGCAAGTACGGTGGGAGCCGTGCCGCGTTGGCCCACGACGTCGTGAGATCGTGGTCGACCGCGCCCGGTCCGGTGATGAGATCATCATCACCGTCATGTCCGAGCGCCGTTCCGTCGACCCCCCCCGAGCGCTGCCCAAATCCTGCCCAGCCTGCGAGACGGACTTGGGTGAGGCGATCCACCGAAATGCCCAGGGCGGCCGATCCCGTCTGGCCAAGCTCCGACGTCGCGTGATAGCTCACGCCGCCGGCCGATTCGATCGTGCGCCCCGCGCCATAACCGGCTTGCCAGGAGAGGCGGCCATGCGTGCCGTTGAGCTGCGCGGCGAGTCCGTCGACGTGCGCCGACGCCCGCGCAAAGCTCGTGGCGGCGAACAGCGAGCGTTGCATGGGGTCGGGGACGGCCAGCCCGGAGAGCGCCCGGACGTAGCCATCGAATGAGAGGCGGGCTCCGGTGCCGAGCTGGGCGACGATGCCTGCGGTCCCCACGTCGCTCTGCGCGAGCGGCACGCCCCCGGTACCGGCGACGACAGGTAAGTCGACGCCGATCTCGGCCCCGAGTGGTGACTCTGCGTTGCGCAACGATTGCACCACTTGATGCGTGCGGGCGTATCCGACGGTCCCTATGAGCCCTGACAGCAGACGCAGCTCACCATCGACTCTCGGCTCGAGGCGAGTCGTCAGTCCGAGTATTGCCAGACCGCGCACGCCGGTCGTGATGCGCCACGTGCTGTCGGCCGAACCCCAATGGCGCTCGGCGAACGTCGATACGATCGCCGGAGTTCCTACGAGGGCGAGCGGCGACCGGTTCAAGTCGGTCGTCAGTCCTGGGGAACCCGTCGTGGGGACCGCGGCATCCAACACCCGGTAACTGTCATTGAGTACTTCGAGCGACGCGCCCACGCGCACTGACGCCCAAGTCAACTGCGTGGTGAGCTCCGCCTGGCTCACGCCGTCATCGAGACTGTGTCGCGTGCTGTCAGCCGCCGCGGGAACGGTCGTGCTGAACCGGGCGGCCGACACATGGGATTCCAGCTGGACCTGAGCGCCGAGGTGCTGGGTCCACACGAGACCAAGCGTGCCGGTGCCCCACGATATGTCGCTCGACGAGTGCGCATCAGACGAGGGACTGTCTGCGTAAGGCGAGGCGCGATCGCCGCTCGCGACGACGATGACTCGCACGGTCGTGGCACCGGTCGCTAGCTCGGTCGTTGCGACACCGTCGTTCCAGTGGTCGCGCAACGGTCCCGCATCGTTCGCCAGCAGATCGTCGTTGCTGTGGCGAACCGCGATCCGGAACCCTCCCGTGGCATCGCCCAGCGCGAGCACATGGGCCCACGTTGCTCGTGTCGCGGCGGGACCGACAGACGCCGCGCCCGTCGAGCCGAGCACAGGCGGTGCGCGTGTCTCGACATCCAGGACGCCACCCAGTCGGTCGCCAAGGTTCGCGGGGATTGCGCCATCGTGGACGGTGACGCTGCCAACGGCATCAGGGGTGATGGCGCTCAGGGTTCCACTGCCGTGCACCGGACTCCACACCGGGAGGCCGTCGAGTCGGACCAAGAGTTGGTCTGATGTACCTCCGCGGTCCATCAGTGAGCCCGGCCAGTCGGGGCGTAGGGCGAGATGCGGATCCGCACTGAGCGTGCGCATAATGTCCGGCTCTCCGGTCGACGCGAGCGAGAGTCCGGGGTCGCCGTGCCACGACCACGTATCGCTGTTCTCCCATCCGCCGCCGATCGGCGCCGGGTGCGCGGCGGTCGGCGATCCGCGCACGCGGACCGAGTCGAGCACGACCATCTGCGGTGATAACGCGATATCGACACGGAGCACGCCACCCGCGGGCACAGTCACCAGGACGGACATCGTGTCGTACCCGCCGCGCGTGACGCGCATCATGACGGTGCCAGGCGAGACACCGGTGAGTCGATAGCTACCCGCACTGTCCGAGTACACGGCGGTGTCCAATTGGGGCAGGTCCACGCGCGCGCCAGGGATCGCCGTCCCCAAAGCGCTGCTCCGCACGGCGCCGGCAATTATCGCGTCCCGCGTCGTCGTGTCACGAGTCATTGGGGATTGGGCCGCAACGGAGAGGGACACGCCGGATGCCGTTGCCAGCACGACGACTCGCAGGCAGCGCGAACTGGCGGCTGTCACAAACCGGCCGCCCGACCGTTCCTTCGAGGAATGATCCACGCTGCGCTCATTGTCTCGGTCGTCGCCAGTAATGTTCGGGTGGCACAGCGCCCCCTGGATGCTGCCATGCTCCAGGTGTCGACCGCAACTGCCGCGGATACGGTTCTCCCGTCGTCGATCGTCGTGGACCCGGATACCGAGCCCAACGGAACCGGCGTTCCGCCGGAGGGTACGGCGTCGACGGCCGGCCCTCGTGCCTCGCCATCGGGATTCAGGCGCGACGCACATGGGCCGTCGATGGCTGACACAATCCCGCCTCGATCGAAACGACCGCGAGCCATTGAGTATAGCGATTGGTACTACCGGCGCCTGACCATGCACCGCATTGCCAGCTACGCCGAACTCCCGCTGTTCGCCGGCGAGTACGTCCTGGGCGAGCGCTTGCTGCACTACACGCAATACGAGCGTGCGCCGTCCGGTCTCAAGACTGCACACGTCCTGGTCGCTGGCGGGCTGGGGACGCTGTTCGCGTTCAACACCGTGACGGGTGGTTGGAATCTGTGGGAGTCACGCAAGGACCCCGCCGGTCGCACCCGACGCATACTGCACACGGTGCTGATGCTCGCGGCCGACGGGGGTTTTTTCGCGACGGCGGCGGCAGCCAACGGTGGCGGCGAGCACCACGATCAACTGGGCAACCAGCCGTTCAGGCCGCCGAACAACCAGCTGCACCAGAGGCTGGCCGAAGTGTCGATGGGCATCGGGTTGGCGGGCACCGTCATGATGTGGGCGTGGAGGAACTGAGTGCATAGTGCCATTCAGGCCCTCGCACATATTTTCGCACCGTGGCAGTCGTTGTATAGCAACTCCAAGGTCGTTTCGGATGTTGTCACCTACACGCACCTCGCAGGATTGTTGTTTGGCGGCGGGTTCGCCGTGGCCGCTGATCGCGCCGCGCTGCGGTTGAGTCGCGGAGCTCCGGAGAACCGGCGTCAGTTGTTGGACCATCTCGCGGCGGTCCACCGTCCGGTTCTGTTCGGCCTTGGGGTCATGGTGGTGAGCGGCTTCCTGCTGTTCACGGCGGACGTCGAGACGTTCGCTGCGTCGCCCGTGTTCTGGACCAAGGCGACGCTGGTGGCGCTGCTCATCGGCAATGGCTACCGGTTGATGCGAACCGAGCGCGCGCTCCGGACAAGCTACCACCCCCAAAACGGCGACCGTCTGTGGCGTCGATTGCGGGGTACAGCCATTGCTAGCATGGCGCTGTGGGCGGCGGTGGTACTCGCCGGCACGGTGCTGAACAGTATCAGTTGAGGAGATGAGATGGAGCAGACGTCCACATGCGCGCAGTGCATCTTGCGCGATCGGCGCCATTTCCTGCGTGAGGCGGCAGGCGCGGCGATCGCCGCGCTCGTGGCGATTGGCCTGCCGCGGAGCGGAGCTGCGGCGCTTCCTGTGAGTGTGCTCTCGACGCGCGAGCGCGGGATCGACGGCCCGCGCTACCCCGTGCCCGCGACCGACGGCGTGCAAATCGACCGCGACAATCAGGTGATCCTCGTTCGGTGGCAGAACGCGGTCTATGCCTTCAATCTGTCCTGTCCCCACCAGAACACCGCGCTGCGTTGGGATGGGGCGGACGGGCGATTTCAGTGCCCCAAACATCACTCCAAGTACCAGCCGGACGGGACGTTCATCGAGGGACGGGCGACGCGCAACATGGACCGTTTCACTGTCCAGCGCGACGCCGACATAATCGTCGTGGATGTCGACGCCATGCACAAGAGTGACGAAGATCAGGCGACTTGGACGTTCGCCGTCGTACGCCTGTAGACGACACATCCTGGAGGAACCACGACCGAATCGCTATGCGGGGCGACCGCCAAACACGTCTTCGTCTGTACGGTGCTCTTGGCGGGACGAGTGGCCGCTCAAGACTCGACCTCAGTGCCGGTCTGGCGAGATGCCGCGATCGGCGGCGCGTTCTTTGCCGCGGCGGCCGTCGTGTCGCCGTTCGATACCCGGCTTGCGGTGGCATCGCAGCACGCCTCGCTGCAGCGGAGTACTTTCTTGCGCGACGGAGCAAACGGGTTCGACGCCGTGGGTGTACCGGGCACGTTCGTGCTGGCCTTGGGGTTTTACGCGGGCGGGTGGTTGGCCCACGATCGCGGCATCGCGACGCTGGGCCTGCACGGCGGCGAGGCGCTCGCCGTGAGCGGTGTGGTGACAGAACTCGTGAAGGGTTTCGCAGGTCGGGAACGACCCTTTGTCGACATTCACCATGCGGGCACGTTCCAGTTCGCCGCGGGGTTTCGATCGGACGCCCGGGCGTCGCTCCCGTCGGAGCATACGACGGCGGCGTTTGCGATGGCTTCGGTGTTGGCCGCGGAGTCGGCTCGCCGGTGGCCCCACGCCTCGCGATGGATCACGCCGGTCGCGTACACCGTCGCCTCACTCGTCGGTGTGGCCCGCGTCTACAAGAACCAGCATTGGGCGAGCGATGTGTTGGTCGGTGCTGGGATTGGCACGGCGACCGGTTTGTTGGCTGTCCAGTACCGTCCGGATCAGATACTGCTACCGCGGTGACATGCAGGTCGGAGAGGGGCAGGTGACGTTCTCAGGGATGTCGCGCTCGGAAAAGCGAGCCGTGCGCATCTCTCGACCGGCGAGCGATCGAGTGTCGCGCGAGCGTCCACGCGATGAGCGGTAGCCCGACGCCGCTCGGTACGAGGCAGTACGCGAGCGTCAGAAGATAACACGAACCCAGCTCGGCACGAGCGGTCGGCGCAAGGTCTCGTCCGACTTTCTGTTCAAGGAGCCGTTTCGGTTGTCGGTCCCGCGGGCCATGGCTCTGCCGTCTCGCCGTCTGGCTCGGGGGCTGCTCCCACATCGGATTCGACGGCTCGCAGCTGGAGCGCGAACACACTCCCGCCTTCGGGCCGTGGCCGGTACACGACGGTCCCACCCTGGGCCAAGGCTAATTGTCGGGCGATGGCGAGTCCGAGCCCAACGCCACCGGCGTCTGGCGCCGTGTCGGACGGCCGATAGAATGCCTCGAAGATGCGCTCACGCTCGGCTGCCGCGACGCCGGGCCCGCGATCTGCGACGGCGATGACGAGCCAACGATCCTGGCGCTGGACCTCGATCGTGATCGGAGTCCCCGCGGGAGAGTACTTGGCCGCGTTCTCCAGCAGATTCGACAACGCCCGCAATGCGTGGGTGAAGTCGAAGTGGCCCGTCAGCGCCGGTGCGGTCCAGTCTATCGTGAACTCGATCGGGTGGCCGGCCAACACGCCCTGCGCGCGGCGGACCGCCGCGCCGACCAGGTCCTCCGCGGTATTGAGCTCGGCGTGCACCGGCAGAGCGCCGCCGCGGATGCGCGAGAGATCGAGTACGTTCTCGACGAGATGGATCAAACGGTCGGCCTGTTCCGCGATAATGCCCGCCGCAGCCCGGACCGCCGTCGCCGCGTCGGGTTCGGGCGCTCGCGTGATCTCCTCCGATAGAGCCCGGACCGTCGCGAGCGGTGTCCGAAAATCGTGGGAGACCGACGCGAGCAGGGTGTCCTTGAACCGCGCGGACTCGCGCAGCGCCTCGGCGTGCTGCACCTCGCGTGCCAGGCGGGCGACCTCGGCGGCGCGCTCCCGCGCTTCGGCCTCGCGCGCGCGGGCGCGCGCCAGGAGCTGCGTCGTGACGACGGCTGTGACCAGAAAGGCGATGAGCACGAGCCAGTCGAGCGGTTTGGCGACCGCGATCTCATCGTACGGGAGCTGGAACCAGTAATCGATCGCCCCGAACGCGAGGGCCGCCAATGTGAACCCGAGGGGCCGGCCGCCAGTGACGCTCGCGCCGAGAACGATGAGGAGGTAGACGAGCACGACATGCACTTGCTCGATCTGCGTGCGCGCATGGACCAATCCGGCTGTGACCACGCCGAGTGTCACCAACCAGCCGACCCAGAGCGCGACGCGCGAACGCGTCCAATATCGACCAGTCACGATGCGGCGTCTCCCGCGAACCGGTAGCCGACGCCGGACTCGGTGATGATCAACTCCGGCGCGGCCGGGTTTGACTCGATTTTGCGCCGGAGATTCGTGATATGGACGCGCAGGTACAGCCGCGCATCGCCGTATCCGCGACGCCAGACCGCGTCGAAGAGCTGCTGGTGCGTCAGCGTGCGTCCGCGGTTCGCCACGAACGTCCGCAGCAGATCCCACTCGATGCGCGTGAGCCGAACCGGCACGCCATCACGGGCAACCGTCCGTGCGCCAAGGTCGATGACGAGCGTTCCGATCGTCACGGCGCGCTCGGCCCACTCCGTGCCTTCACCCTGCGCGCGTCGCAGTTGAGCCCGGACGCGAGCCGCGAGCTCGTCCATGCCGAATGGCTTCGTGACATAATCGTCCGCGCCCGCGTTCAACAGCGCGACCTTCTCCGACTCGGCGTGCCGTGCCGAGAGCACGAGCAGCGGAACACGCGACCAGCGCCGGATCTCCTCGCAGACCGCGATGCCCGACATATCGGGCAAGCCGAGATCCAGGATGATCGCGTCCGGCCGCGCCGCCGCGGCGATGTCCAAACCCGTCGCGCCCGTGGCCGCTTCCAGCATCTCGGCCGGCAATGCCGCGAGCGCGCGCCGGACCGCGCGGCGGATTTGCGGCTCATCATCGATGACGAGAACGACGGTCATGGGTACGCGAACGATACGCGTCGTGGTGCTTCTCTCGCGCCCCTTTGTGAAATCTTAGCAGCCCTCAGCCGATTCTTTGCGGCGGCTTAGTGACGGGCCATCGTAGAGTCTGGGTATGCCGACGAGAAGAACGGCGATCGCCGCGGCCGTCGTCGTAGCGATCGTCCTTGCCGCCCTACTGATACTCGGCATCCGGGACGGCGTGAAGACGACGTTCGAGCACCGGACAGGTATCGCCGGCGACACCAGAGACCGGGCCGTCGGAACCGACGGTCGAGCTCACGCCGAACCAGTTGCAGTCGATCACGATCGCTCCAGTCGGCACGTACCTCTTTCCCGTCGACAAGCACGCGGTCGGCAGCATCGACTACGACGAGAACTTGTCGGTCCAGGTCTTCTCACCGTATCAAGGGAAGATTCTGGCGACGTTCGCGGAACTGGGCGATGAGGTCCAGAAGGGACAGTCGCTCTATACGATCGACAGTCCCGATCTCATTCAGGCAGAATCGAACGTGATCGGCGCGGCCGCCACGCTGGAACTGACGACGAAGGAGCTCGCGCGGGCCAAGTCACTGTACGGACCCGACAGCGGTGGCGTCTCGCAGCGGGAGTACGAGCAGGCGGTGTCGGACCAACAGACCGCACAGGGCGCGCTGCAAGCTGCGCGCAGCGCCGTCCGCGTATTCGGGAAGTCTGACGTTGACATTGACCGTATCGTCGACAGTCGCAGGATCGATCCCGCGCTCGTCGTGCCGAGCCCCATGGCGGGTGAGGTGACATTGCGGAACGCCCAGCCGGGGCTTCTCGTGCAACCGGGCAACGCGCCGGCGCCTTACTCGGTGGCGAAGGTCACGACCAAGTGGATGTTGGCCAACGTGCTCGAAAGCGACAGTCCGCTCTATCACGTCGGCCAGACGGTGCAGGTCTCCATCATGGCCTACCCCGGTCGGACATTCGGAGGCACGATCTCCCGGATCTATCCGACGGTCGATCCGAACACGCACCGCGTCACGATACGGTCGGAGATCGCGGACCCTGCGGACGAGCTCCGTTCCGGGATGCTCGCGGACTTCGTCATCCGGATCCACGCCCCGACGCCGGCGACCGCGGTCCCAACCACCGCGGTCGTTCGCGAAGGCGACGGTGCGATGACCGCCTGGGTGACAGCGGACCGTCGCCGGATAACCCAGCACGTCGTGAGAGTGGGGCAGCAACTCGACGGACAGTATCAAATTCTCGACGGTCTCGCACCCGGCCAGCTGGTGGTGACCGAGGGCGGCGTGTTCTTGAGCAACATGCTGCAAGCGCCCCCGAGCGATTGACCGGCTGTGTTCAAGGCGATCGTCGCATTCTGCTTGAGCCGCAGGCCGATCATTCTGATCGGCCTCGCGATGTTCGCCGGCGCGGGATATGTGGCGTTTCGAGCGCTCGACATTGAAGCCTACCCGAACCCGGCGCCGGTGATCCTCGAGATCACCGCGCAGGCGCCGGGTCTCTCGGCAGAAGAGATGGAGCGGTACTACACGCGGCCGATCGAGATCGGACTGTACACGACCCCCGGCATCAACGTCATTCGGTCGACATCGTTCTACGGCCTGTCATTCGTACGGGTCGTCTTCAAGTACGGCGTCGACTATCACTATGCCTACGCCCAGGCGGCGGTGGCCCTGCAGCAGAACGTGACCCTCCCTGGCAACCTCGTTCCGCAGATCCAGCAGAACAGCGGGACCGGGGAGATCGTGCGATACCAGGTGGTGGGTCCAAAGCATTTCGGGATCGCCAACCTACGCACCGTACAGGACTGGATCGCGGCCCGCCGCCTCCTCACGATCCCGGGCATCGTGGCGGTCAACAGTTGGGGCGGCCCGACAAAGGAATTTGAGGTCCAGCTCGACCCGAGCCGCCTCGAGGCGTACAAGATCACGGCGCCTCAAGTGATGGCCGCGCTGGCGAACGCCAACATCAACGTCGGCGGACGCGAGATCCGCGTGGGCCAGCAGTCCGTCAACATCCGAGGCGTGGGTCTCATTGATGATGGCGGCGCGGATGATCTGACCAAAGGCTACAAGGTGGACGACATCGAGAACGTCGTCCTGACGCAAGAGAACGGCGTCCCGGTGCTGGTGCGCGATGTCGGCATCGTCGTCGTGGGCGACCGGCCGCGGCTCGGCATCCTCGGGCGTGACCGCGACGATGATGTGGTGGGGTCGATCGTCGTGATGAGCCGAACCGAGCAAACCGCGAACATGGTGCCGAAGGTCGACTCGGCGATCGGCAAGATGAACTCCGACGGCTCGCTGCCGGCAGGGGTCAAGCTCGTTCGATACTACGATCGTTCATCGCTGATCGGCGTGACGACCCACACGGTGTTGGACAACCTGATCTTCGGGTGCGTGCTCGTTTTCCTGATCCAGTGGGTGTTCCTGGGCGATCTCCGGAGCGCGCTTCTCGTCGGGATCAACATCCCGTTCGCGCTCTTGTTCGCGGTCATTCTCCTCGTGCTCCGCGGCGAGAGTGCCAACCTGCTGTCCGTCGGCGCCGTCGACTTCGGTATCATCGTGGACTCGGCGGTGATCCTGGTCGAGAACATCTTCCGGGTTTTTCAGAGCAGCCCGAAGGATCGCGACGCCATGTTGCGACGCCTGACCACGGGCGAGCACGGGTCGGATCCGACGCGGTCCGAGGGGTCGTCGCCCGACGACAAGCCCCAGTGGACGGACCGATTGCGCCTCATCCTGCTGAGCGCGTTGCAAGTGGATCGGGCGGTGTTCTTCTCGGCCGTGATCATCGTCGCCGGGTTCGTGCCGCTCTTTACCATGCAAGGCGTGGAAGGGCAGATCTTCGGCCCGATGGCGCGCACGTATGGCTACGCACTCGCCGGCGCCCTGCTCGCCACGTTCACGGTCACGCCGGTGCTGGCGTCGTACCTACTCCCGCAGCGCGTGAAGGACACCGAGACGATGGTCGTCCGGTTCATCGACCGATTGTACACGCCCGCGCTGCGGTATGCGTTGACCCACCGCCGACGCGCTGTCGGGGTCGGTCTGGCGTTCGTGGCCGGCGCTCTCCTGCTGACCACGCAGCTGGGCAGCGAGTTTCTGCCGCAGCTCGAGGAAGGCAACTTTTGGATCCGAGCGTCCATGCCGACGACGCTATCGCTCCAGGACGGTGAGGCGGCGGCGCGACGCATGCGGCTCATTCTGCTCCGGCACCCCGAGGTTATCACGGTCGTCTCGCAGCACGGCCGGCCCGACGACGGCAGCGACGCATCGCCCTTCTCGAACGTCGAGCTGTTCGCGCCGCTCGAGCCCTTCGATCAGTGGCCCGGCGGACTCACGAAAGAGAAGCTGACCGCTCAAATCCAGTCCGAGTTTCAGAGCGAGCTGCCGGGGGTCTTCTTCAACTTCTCCCAGTACATTGAGGACAACGTCGAGGAGGCGATGTCCGGCGTCAAAGGCGTGAACTCGGTCAAGATCGTCGGCCCCAACCTCGACACGTTGACCGCGCTCGCCACCCGCGTCCAGGACGAGATGAGCCGGGTCCGCGGGATTACCGATCTCGGGATCTTCCCGGTTCTGGGCCAGCCGAACCTCAACATCACGGTGAACCGCGCCCACGCCGCGCGATATGGTTTGAACGCCGGCGACGTCAACGCGCTCGTGCAGACGGCCCTCGGCGGCACCGTGGCCACGTCCGTGCTGGAGGGTGAGCGTCAGTTCGACCTGGTCGTGCGTTTTGCGTCCGACTCCCGCGATGACATCGAGAAGATCCACAACATCAAAGTCGGCTTTCAGACTCCGACCGGGACGGCCGCCTATGTCCCGTTGAGCGAGCTGGCGACGATCACGCTGGATAACGGCGCATCGTGGATCTACCACGAGAGCACGCAACGATTCATCCCGGTCAAATTCAGCGTGCGCGGCCGCGACCTGGGCGGCACGGTGGCGGAAGCTCAGTCGCGCATTGCCAAGCACGTCATCCTGCCGACCGGCTACCGAATGGTCTGGGCCGGTGAGTTCGGCGAGCTGCAAGCGGCGAAAGCCCGATTGGCCATCATCGTGCCGATCAGTCTCGTATTGATCGTCGGGCTTCTATACGGTCTGTTCAATTCGTGGCGCGACAGTGCGCTCGCGCTCGCCGGCATTCCCTTTGCTGCGGCCGGCGGCGTGCTGGCGCTGTTCGTGGCGGGGCTCCACTTCAGCATATCAGCTGGCATCGGCTTCATCTCCCTCTTCGGGGTCTCCGTCATGAACGGTGTCCTCATGATCACGTACTACGAGACGGAGATCCGCCAAGGTGGTACGCCGACGGACGCGATGTTCCGCGCGGCATCCACGCGCATGCGGCCGTTGCTCATGACCGCACTCTCGGCGTGCCTCGGACTCTTGCCGGCCGCGCTGTCGACGGCGATCGGGAGCCAGGTCCAGCGTCCGCTCGCCACCGTTATCGTCGGCGGCATGCTGCTGGGGCCGATCATGCTGCTGCTCGTTGTTCCGGCGCTCTGCATGGTGTTTCTGTCACGCGATACGGCTCACACGCTGGCCGAATCGCCATGACAATAGCCAACATTCTGATCGCGGCGGTCGCGGTGCTGATCCCACCGGCGAAACGGCCTCCCGTCCACGCGCCGCCGCGGATCATTGTCACGCAACCCCGCCGGGTCACGGCGCCGAGTGCCGCGCATCGTCCGATCGTGCCACAACGACCACAGTCGCCGCCGAGTATCCAACGTCGCGCATTTGGCGCGGGCTCCATTGGTGGTGCGCCGTCCGGCCCGCATGGAACCGCCGCGATCAAGGGAATGCCGAGGGTTCGGAAGCGGTGACCAGGCGGTTCTTCGTGCCCGCGTTGCTATTCGTGGCCGGTTGCGCCGTCGGTCCGAATTTCCGCAAACCGCTCACGCCCGAGGCGAGCGGATACACGCCCGTCCCGCTTGTGCAGACCAGTCCGACGCCGAATGTCGCCGGTGGCGAGCCACAGAAATTCACCGAAGGGATCGACATTCCGGGTGACTGGTGGACGATGTTCCACTCACAACCACTCAATGATCTCATCGAGCGCGCGCTCGCCAACAGCCCGGATGTGAAAGCCGCGCAGGCGGCGCTCACGGCCGCGAATGAGCAAGTCTGGGCGAAACGTGGCGGCTACTATCCCAATGTCGCCGCAGGATTCTCGGCGAGTCGCAACAAGACATCGGCGCAGATCTCGCCGACGCCGAACTCGGGTGCGTTGTACTACAGCCTGTACACACCGCAAGTCAGCGTGTCGTTCGTTCCCGATGTCTTTGGGCTCAACCGGCGATCGGTGGAATCACTCGAGGCACAGGCCGGCGTGGCGCGGTTCCAGCTCATCGCGACGCACATCACGCTAAGCGCGAATATCGTCACGGCGGCGATCCAGGAGGCATCCGTGCGCGCGCAGATCGACGCGACGCGCCAACTTCTGAGCGTCAGCACGAGCATGCTCAAGATCGTCCGCGACCAGTTCGCGAAAGGGTATGCGAGCCGCCTCGATGTCGCGGCGCAGGAGTCGCAGGTGGCGCAGGTCACCGCCACGTTGCCGCCGCTCCTCAAGCAACTGGCGCTCGAGCGTGATCTGCTCACCGCGCTATCCGGCGGGTTCCCGGATCACGAGCTATCAGAGACGTTCACGCTCGCGAGCCTGCAATTACCCCAGGAGTTGCCCGTCAGCCTGCCATCGCAATTGGTGGAGCAGCGCCCTGACGTGCGTCAGGCGGAGGAAAACCTGCACGCCGCTAGCGCACAGATCGGGGTCGCTGTCGCGAACCGGCTGCCAAGCTTCACGCTCTCCGGAACGTACGGAACGCAGTCGCTCGACCTCGGCAATCTGTTCGCGACCGGCGCCAGCGTGTGGACGCTCGCCGCCGGTCTCTTCCAGCCGATCTTCCAGGGCGGCACGCTGCTGCATCAAGAGCGAGCCGCCCGGGCGGTGTACGAGCAGGCGGCGCAGCAGTATCAGAGCACGGTTATCACGGCATTTCAGAATGTCGCGGACGCGTTGAACGCGCTCGTCCAGGACGCTGAGGCGCTGAAGGCCGCGGCGCAGGCTGCCGCCGCCGCCAAAGTCACGCTCGATCTGGCGACGCGCCAAATGCAGGTGGGCTACGCCAGCTATCTAACGTTGTTGAGCGCGGAGCAGGCCTACCAACAAGCGCTGATCGGACTCGCGGAAGCCCAGGCGAACCGCTACGCCGATACCGCGGCCTTGTTCCAAGCGCTCGGCGGCGGCTGGTGGCATCGCGCGGACTTGACGTCGAATTAATGGCTGCACATAGCGTTCGCGAGCGGCGAAAGCTGGTGAATCGCATGCGGCGGATCGCCGGGCAGATCGCCGCGGTTGAGGAGTTACTGGATTCGGGCGCGGATTGTGAGCGGGCGTTGCATGTGCTCGCCGCCTGCCGCGGGGCCATCAGCTCGATCATGGCCGAGATTCTTGAGGATCACATCGTTTACCACGTACTGGTGCCGAACGCCGGCGAGAACTCGCGCGAGCGACAAGCCGCGGAGCAGCTCGTCGACATTATCAAGAGCTACCTGCGCTAGTCAGTGACGGGTCGTGTGACTCACGCGAGTAACGCGTTGTTGCCGAGCACGACCGGCACCGACCGAAGCCCGTTTCGAGATCGGTCGAACACGGTGACACGCCGAGGCGTCTGTGCCGGACATAAAGAAATCGTTAAATCCATGTCGTCAATGGGTTTTGAATTAGCCACGGCTTGGATCGTGCAAATCGCCGCGGTACGGCAGACTCGGAAGGCGCGTGAAGATCCAGAGTGACGAAGCTTCTCCCGAAGATGAGAATAGACGGCGCGAGAGTGGCGGGAGTCTGCGCGTGCAGGTCGAGGCGCTGGACGTCGTGTTGGTCCAGGCCCACGACGGCGGCGAGTACGACACCGTACAACTGGGAAGCGGCGAAGTCCGGGTCTTGCTGTCGGCCCGTTTCCGAGCCCGTTTCTCCCGGCAAACTCCGTCATTCGGGGCAGGGAACCACGGCGCCGATGCCCGGTTCTCCTCTGGACGCCATCAAGTTGACGGGCTTTCGATACCCCTTAGCTTGGTTTGCAACCAGGAGGTCAGGACATCGCGAGTGTCAGGTTCTCCGAGGCCTGCACGTCTTACGCGTACAAGTCGAGGGGCCCCGGCGTCACCGTAGTTTGCCCAACTTCGATCAGATATGCATCCGGATCGCGCATAACAGCGCATCTCCGTCGCATGGACTTTCGGCTCGGTGATGAACTGCGCTCCGCGCGATGACCACAGGTCATAGCAACGCTTGATATCGGCGACGCGAAGATTGAGAAAGTAGCTGAGGACGTTCCGGATCGCGCGGAGGCGCGGCGAGCACCTTGGGTTTGTCATCGGTCGGGCCGCCTCCGACATTGTTGATGATCCAGATATTTCCCACTCGCAAGAATGTCGGTTTTCCCTCAGGACGGTCCCGCCCGGCACGTCGCGATAGAGCGCAACCGAGCGGGGCACATCTCGAACGACGAGCGTATTCGTGACGATGAGCCGAGTCTCCGAGTCGTTCTCGTCTGAGCCACCGCGAACCCCGCCGCGATGTGCATCACGCGTGGTCATGCTGGCTGATGAGTGGTTCGAACCGGCGGTCGGGGACGAGCCACATCACGGCCACCGCTACGAGAATCCCATCCGAGACAATCGTAGAGAAGAACGCCGAGGCGAATCGCGCATGTCGCACAACCAGATCCGAGTGTACGACCCAGACGGGCTACTAGCCGATAAACATCCCTAGGGATGATGGCATCAGGACACTAGCCCTCATCCGGCTATCGATATGCTACGCAGCTGGTGCCTAACGTGATTGCGCGTGGTGGTCGCAGCGGCGGCCAAGGCGTCCGGATCGTGGGTCGTGATTCGGACGGCGCCGCCGCGTGGCAGGTCGGACACTGCGTACGTGATCGCGTTGCGCTTGGCGGCCAGCAACCATTGATTGATGCCGCCCGAGCGTCGAGCGATCGCGGCCTCCCTACCTTGAAGCGAATACAGGAGAAGCTCGCTCGCTGACAACCCGCCCTGGTGCGGCACCTCGTCCTTCCGCGCGGCGGAAGCGCTCATCGGCGAGACACGGGCTTCCTGAGGTCGGCCGCTGGACTGCACGCTGCTCTCTTGCAGCCGCCATCGCGCTGGCGCGGGAATGCGTCGAGGCAGCAGGCCGTCGGTGAGTCCACTGCCGCGTCTCGACACCGACCTCGCGAGGGCACACGCAAATGGACGGCGATGATTACGTCAATACAGACCGGCGTAGCACAGGACGGCCACATAGTGACACACACTGCCGCCAAGGACGAACACGTGCCACATCGCGTGCGCGTAGCGACGCGGGAGAGCATAGAACGCGACGCCGCCGGTATAGAACAGACCACCGGCCACCAGCCAGAGCACGCCACCGAGTGGCACGTGGGCAAGCATCGGCTTGATCGCCACCACGATGAGCCAGCCCATCAGGATGTAGGTCACAGTCATCGCCCGCGTCATGCATCGCCCAGCAACGGCGGTGCACGTCACGCCCGTTGCTGCCAGTGTCCAGATGATCGCACACAAACTCCATCCCCACGCGCCCCGAAGATTGAGCAGTGCGAACGGTGTGTATGTGCCCGCGATCAGGAGGTAGATGGCCGCATGGTCCAGCACCCGTAGCGTGTTCTTGGCCCGCGGATGGGGAATCGCATGGTACAGAGTGGACGCCGCGTAGAGCGCGACGAGCGTCACGGCGTAGATCGCGTCACTCGACACCCAGAGTGCATTGTGCCGGCCGATCGTGAGCGCGAGCAGCGTCACGCCGCCGGCGACACTCGCCACGAGTCCAACCCCATGCGTGACGCTGTTGGCGATCTCCTCGCCGAGCGTATAAGCCATGGGTACGGAGTATCGTCCGCGGAAGGCTGCCACGGTAGCGCGAGTCCGACCAGCTGCGCGACCTCGCCTTTCGCCTTCCGCATTTCGTATCGCCGTGTCATGGCGGGGTTGGCGTGTCTCAATGTGTTCGCCCGCATCTGGCGGCAGCGTAAGGTTTGGCATGTGAGCGGCAGCGTGCGGCCGGCTATATCGTTGCCCAACGGTGGAATGGTGCCATCTCCGCCAACGTCGCATAGGAAATTGCAGAAATCCGGCGGTAACTTGCTCGACGCGCTCTGCGACGTGTTCGACGTCACGCTTGGCGAGCTTCTGGAGCACGAGAGAAAGGGTACGTCGCCGTCGCGGATGCGCCTAACACGTTGGGGTCTCCCCCGAGGCATGGCACCAATATGATCGACTTGCGCGTGGTCGAGGGAGCCGTGCGAATCAAGATTCGCGTGCAGCCGAAGGCGCGGCGGAGCGGGATAGATGGCGTGCACGGGGATGCGCTCAAGGTGCGTGTCGCCGCACCGCCGGTCGACGGCAAAGCGAACGCCGCCGTGGTTGCTCTGCTGGCCCAGGAGCTCGGCGTCGCGCGCAGCGCGGTATCGATCACCGTGGGCGAGGGGTCGCGCGACAAGGTCGTCGAGATCCAGGGCGTTTCGGTTGAGCAGATGCGGCGGGCACTCGATCGAGCGCTAGCAACCGCTGAATGAGGTGGTTGGGATGTCAGGATTCCCCTGACAGAAGTGTCGGGCATTCCCGGACACCGAGTCACACGAACGCCCATAAATATCCGGATGCACATCTTCGTCGTCGGGAGCGACGGGCGACGATCCTCCGCCGGTGCCATTCAGGTAGCGGACCGCCTGGCTCGGCGGAGTGGTGGCACGGCCCAGCTTGTGACCGTGGGCGATAGCGCAATGAGCCGGGTGGCATCCGCCCTCCTTGACGACTTGGTCACTTCGCCAACCGACTGGACGCACACGGTGGTTGCCGGCGATGTCGTGGACGTCCTCGCGCGCACCGGCGGACCGTCGCTGCTGGTCGTTGGCCTGCCGGTGTCATCACCTCGGCGCACGGTGCTTGCCCTCGCTGCCGCGGCCGGCGCTCCCATGTTGTGTTCCTCCTGAGGTCTCAGAGCTGCCGCGGTGTGCCGTCCTGGCAATGGACTTCGGACGGACCAGTCTTCGCGCCGCTGCCGTCGCGCTCCGGTTGCTCAAGCGTCCCGGGCGCGCATACACGGTATCCGCGGAAAAATTGACAACCGCAGGATCCTCTGAGCCGCACCTTGACGTATTGCTCGACGCGTTCGAGGACCAGCTCGGACAGCCCCGAGACATCACGATGGGCCGCCGCCGGATTGCCGGCGACCCCGTGTCAGCGATCCTGGATACGTCGGCAAGAGGAAGCAGATCTCATCGCGCTCGGCCGCTCTGGCTGGTCCCGATCGTCACGCACCCAATCGGACCACCTCGGTCATGTTGCGCAGGCGGTGCTGCGCTTGGCGTCGTGCAGTGTCCTCCTCGCGCCCCCGAGTTGAGCGCCCGTCTGGCGTTGAACCCACGTTCAATGTAGACTGATCTTGTCCGCCCGACTCGAGACTCCCGTCCGTATGCGTCAGCCTCCGCCCGCCGACTTATCGCCGCCTCTCTCGCGCACGACCGAGCTCAATAAGCTCTTGCGGCAGCTCGCGCCGAGGCTCGGCAAAATCGCTGGAGGACGCCTCGACGTCGCGGTCATATCGAGCCCAGGTCCGGCGTACGTGACGGGAGACGACGTGACCCTGGCGCAGCTGGTTATCACGGCTGTCAGCCGCGCCCGCGAGCATGCGCTCCCGGGTGCCTGGATCGTAGCCGCCGTGACGCCCGAGGTGATGCTCGGCGACGGCGTTGCCCGTCTTGGCCCGCGGGCGGGCGAGTCGGTTATGCTCTCGCTGTGCGGTAGTGGGATCGACCCCGTCGCTTGGGACGAATGGTCCGAGACGGCAAACCAATGTGGGAGCGTCGAGGTCGACATCGTGCCGGGCCTCGGTTCGGCAGCTCACGTCTATTTTCCTGTCGAGTCGCGAGGCCAATCGCTGATGGCCCGTGGCGGAGGCGGCGCATCGTCACGACGCACGGTTCTGGCGTGGCTCGCCGACGCCGGCTCCGGTGGACTCACACGCGATTTGCTGGATGCAACGGGATTCCACGTCCGGTCCGTCACGACGGCGGCCGAGGTCCTGTACCAACTGTCGGCTCGATCATCGGATGCCGACATCCTCTTGGCTGACGTGGCGCTGGATCCGAGTCTCGTGGCGCCGGTCACGGATGCGTTGAGCCGCCTGCATCCGGGCATGCCGATCGTCCGCGTTCGTGCGGACCAGAGCGCCGAAGGGCATGTCGTGCGACTCGATCCTGAGCCGGACCCCACCGCGATGGCCGCGGCCGGACCAGCGAGCTCGGCGCGGGCGTTGGTGAGTGTGCTGCGGCACGAGCTCGCGGGACGCGGACGAAGCGCGCGCGCTTCCGCCTGGAGTTAGTTCCCTGGTTTCTTCAGTATGCAATTGACGCTGCGGCAAGCAGCCTCATATCTCAACGTGCCCGAGGGCACGGTCCGCAAGTGGATCAGCGCGCGTGGCTTGCCGGTGCACCGCGTCAACGAGCGTCTCCACTGCAACGCGCTCGAGCTGTGGGAGTGGGCAGTCGAGCAGGGCATTCCGGTTTCCGAGAAGCTACTCGAGCAGGCGCGTCGCGCACCGGAGGAGGTCCCGCCGATATCGGCGCTCCTAGCGACGGGCGGCATCCATCGGGATCTGGACGGCGCGACCACCAAACCGGACGTGCTGCGCGCGCTGGTCCTCGCGTTGCCATTGCCGGCCGAGGTCGACCGCGAATTCCTCATCTCGGTGCTCGAAGCGCGCGAGGCACTCGGCTCGACGGGCATCGGCGACGGGATCGCCATTCCCCACGTGCGCAACCCGATCCTGCTCCATGTGACGAAGCCATTCGTCGCGCTCGCCTTGCTGCGGCATCCCGTGGACTTCGATGCCGTGGACGGCAAGCCGGTCAACGCGCTCTTTCTCGTCGTCAGCCCGACCGTGCCGGCGCATCTGCGCATCCTCGCGCAACTCGGCGCGCTCCTCCGCGATCCGGAGTTGAGACGCCTGCTGCACGCGAATGCACCGACCGCCGCGCTGACTCAACGGATCGCCGCGCTCGAGGCGCCATCGAAATGATCGCGCTCGGCATCGGTGTCCTCTCGTGGCTCCTCGGCGCCGGCGCGGCATTCGTGTTTCGGCGGCGTCGAGTCGCGGCCGTGATCGGCGTGAGCAGCGCGGTTGCGGGCGGCGCGGCCATCTGTCTCGCAGGAGCGCGAGCACTCGTCACCGGTGCGGCGGAGACGTGGAGCGGGCCGTGGAACGTCCCGGCCGGGGCCCTCGCGTTCCGGCTCGATCCGCTCGCGGCCGTGTTCCTGCTGCCGATCGCGGTAATCGGCGCGCTCTGCGCAGTCTACGGTGTCGCATACCTGCGTCGTCACGCTGGCGGCGGCACGATCGGTGGCTCGCTCGCCGCGTACAACCTGCTGCTCGCGAGCATGGCGGTCGTCGTCACGGCGAGTAACCTCGTCCTGTTCCTCGTGGCCTGGGAGCTCATGACGCTCTCCTCATGGGTCCTCGTCGTCAGCGACCACGAGATCGCCGCGGTGCGAGCAGCGGGTCGGCTCTATCTCATCGCCGGCCATATCGCCACGGCGGCCCTCGTGCTCTTGGGGCTCCTGCTGGCGGCCGATCGCGGGACGTTCGCGATCGAAAGCACTACCGTCCACGGCCTGCGCACGCTGCTCTTTCTCCTCATGCTCGTCGGATTCGGGACGAAGGCCGGCATCGTGCCCATGCACGTCTGGCTACCCGATGCGCACCCGGCGGCGCCATCCCATGTGTCGGCGCTCATGTCCGCCGTCATGATCACGATGGGATTCTACGGGCTCGCCCGATTCTTACCCGTCCTCGGACCCCCGGAGCTCTGGTGGGCATACCTGCTCATGACCCTCGGCGCGGCTGGCGCTGCCTGCGGCGTCCTCTTCGCCATTGCCCAGGACGACGTCAAGCGGTCACTCGCCTACTCCACGATCGAGAACGCGGGAATCGCGACATTCGCGATGGGACTCGGCCTGCTCGCGACCGCGCTCGGCCAACCGCTCCTCGCCGGACTGGCGTGGACCGCCATGCTGCTCCACCTCTGGAATCACGCCCTCGCCAAAGCGCTCGTCTTCCTCGGCTTCGGCGCCGTCGCCCAGGGCGCCCACACTCGTCGGCTCGACGCGCTCGGCGGCATGCTGGCGCGGTGGCGAACCGTGGGCGCAACCCTCATCCTGGGCGCCGGCGCCATCGCGTCGTTGCCAGGGCTCAATGTCTTCACCAGTGAATGGTTGATCCTGCGCGGCCTCGTGCTCGGCGTGCTCACGCTCAAGGGCGCGCCGCTCGTCGCGATGCTCGTCGGCCTCGGCGCGCTCGCGCTCACGGGCGGCGTGGCGATCACGTGCTTCACCCGACTCGTCGGGATCGGGCTCTTGGGCGTGCCCCGCACGGCGGCCGCCGCGACGGCCGTCGAGCCGGGATGGGCGATGCGGGCGCCGATGCTCGCCCTGGCCGCCGGCTGCCTGGCGCTCGCGGCCCTTCCCATGTACGCCGCCGGCGCTCTGGCCCCTGCCGTGCTCACCATCGCACCTGGGGTCGATGTCGCGGGAGCGCGCGTCGCGGTGCAACCGCTCGCCGTGCTTCTCCCCCTCATCGCGGTTCTGGCGGGCGTCGTATTGATCGTCCGCATCGCGCTGGGCCGCCCCGGGCTTGCGCGCCAGTCGGCCACGTGGGCCTGTGGGTACGCGGACGTGCGCCCATCTATGGAGTACACCGGGACATCGTTCAGCGAGCCGCTGACACGGCTCGCCGATCCGCTCCTGCATATGCGCATCGAGTATAGCCCCGAGCGCGCACGCTGGACGTCATCGACGCCCGATCGGGCGCTGGTCGGATTCTACGAACCCGTGTTCACCGCGATCGGTCGCGCTGGCGCCCGCGCTCGACGGCTCGCATCGCCGCGCATCACGACATCGATCCTCCTGATCGTGCTCACGATCCTGGCGCTCGTGGGGCTGCTCTTTCTGTGAGTGTCGTCGCCGTCAGCGTCGGTCTCATCCTGGCTGGCGGCCTCGCCGCACTCGTCGAGCCGCGACTGTTCCGCCTGCTGGTCGGCCTCGGATGCCTCGTCGGCGCCGGAGCCGCGATCGCGTCCCTCGTTGGGGTCGACATTCAGGATGCGCGAGTGCCAGCCGCAGTCCCCGGCGGCCCGTGGGTCTTCGGACTGGATGCGCTGTCTGGTGCGTTTCTGTTGGCGATCACGATCGTCGGCGCCGCGTGCGCGTTCTACGGTGTCCCGTACCTTTCGGGCGCCGGAGCGCGCCGCGCTCACGCACTCGTGGCGCTGCTCGTTGCCGACATGGCGGTTCTCGTCACCACCCGCGCGGTGCTGCCGTTCCTGATCGCATGGGAGATCATGGCCATCGCGTCGTACCTGCTCATCGTTTACGAGTATCAACGACGGGAAGTGCGGCGCGCGGGCTTGCTGTTTCTCGTCGCCACGCACGCGAGCACGCTGGCCCTCTATGTGTTGTTCGCGCTGTGGGGGCGTGAGGCCAAAGACTTGACGTTCGCCGCGCTCGCGGCGAGCGCACCGGGCCTTCCCGCGGGCGGCGCGGTGGTGCTCACCCTCGCACTCGTCGCGTTCGGCATCAAAGCCGGCATCGTGCCGTTTCACATCTGGCTCCCGGAGGCCCACGCGGCGGCTCCGTCGCACATCTCCGCGCTCATGTCCGGCGTTGTCATCAAGATGGGCATCTACGGTGTGATGCGGGTGATCGCCCTCTTGGGCGTACCGCCAGCCTGGTGGGGCTGGCTCGTCCTCGCACTCGGGGTCGTCTCCGGCATCCTGGGCGTCGTCTGGGCACTGGCGCAGCACGATGTGAAGCGCCTCCTCGCCTTCCACAGCGTGGAGAACATTGGGATCATTCTTTTCGGCGTCGGCGTGGGCGCGCTCGGGCTCACGTACGGATTGCCGATCGTAGCCGTATTGGGATTCGCGGGGGCGATCCTGCACACCCTCAACCACGCGCTCTTCAAGAGTTTGTTGTTCCTTGGCGCGGGTTCGGTGATCCACGCGACGGGGACACGCGACTTGGACCGCCTTGGCGGCCTTGCCCCGCGCATGCCGCTCACGGCGATCGCGTTTCTCGTGGGCTCGGCCGCGATCGTCGGCCTGCCGCCGCTCAACGGCTTCGTCAGCGAGTGGCTGATTTACCGCTCGCTGCTCACGAGCGGCGTCGCGGCGAGCGAGATACGGATCGCCGTGCTGGCGGGCGGCGCGCTGGCGCTCATCGGTGCGCTCGCGCTGGCCTGCTTCGCCAAAGTCGTGGGCGTAATATTCCTCGGGCGCGCGCGCGATGCCGCGGTCGCCGTCGCGCACGAGTCGCCGCGTGGCATGACATCGCCGTTCGTCGCGCTCGCCCTTGCCTGCATAGCCATCGGGGCGGCGCCGGCGTTGGTGGTGCCGTCCGCGTTCCGCGTTGGGACGTTGCTCACTGGCGGATCGGCCGCACCGTTCGCATCCGGCGGTGATCCAGCCTCGGCCACGCTCACGATCGGCACATTCGCGTTGTGGGCCGTGCTCGTCTTCGCGTTCGTGTTCCGCGACTCGTGGTACAAGCGACCCACGGTCGAGACCTGGGGATGCGGCTATAGCCTGCCCAATGCGCGCATGCAGTACACCAGCTCGTCGTTCGCCGCTCCGCTGGTCACGGCATTCCGCGCGGTCGCGGGCGTGCACACGCAGCGGTCGGCGCAGCGGTTTGCTACGCACGCCACCGATCCGGTGCTCGACGGCATTGCGCTGCCGGCGTGGGCGAGCATCCGCGCCGCGGCGCGCTGGTTGCACCCGTTCCGACGCGGCGGTCTGTCGCGCTCGCTCCTGTACGTGGTCGCCGCCATGCTCGTCGTGCTCCTCTACCTGACCCTCACCGCTCGCGCTGCATGAGCGTCGCCCAGGCCGTCGCCCTCGCGGTGTTGCTCCTCGGCGCGCCCGCTCTCCCGGGGATCGCGACCAAGACGAAAGCGGTGCTCGCTGGCCGGCGCGGGCCGCCGGTGCTGCAGCTGTACTATGACCTGGGAAAACTGGTTCGCAAGGGCTCGGTGTATAGCACAACGACCACGTGGGTCTTTCGCTTGGGGCCCATCATTCTGGTGGTCTCCCTGCTCGCCGCGGCGCTGTTGTTGCCACTCGACGGACGAGTCGCGCCGGCTCGATTCAGCGGCGACCTCGTCGCGTTCGCCGGGCTGCTCGCCTTGGGCCGCTTCGCGCTCGTGCTCGCCGGACTGGACACCGGATCGAGCTTCGAGGGTATGGGGGCGAGCCGCGAAGTCACGTTCGCGAGCTTCGCCGAGCCCGCGCTCTTTCTCTGCTTCGCCGCGCTCGTGCTCGCGACCGGTGACGCCTCGCTGTCCGGCATGCTCGGCGCGCCGATCGGTGCGGCATGGTCGCACGCCCCCGCCAGCTTGAGCCTCGTGGGCTTGAGTCTCTTTGTGTTGCTCCTGGCCGAGAATTCGCGCGTCCCGGTCGACGATCCGGCGACGCATCTCGAGCTCACGATGATCCACGAGGTGATCGTGCTCGACCACAGCGGGCCGGACTTCGCACTCATTCTCTATGGTAGCGCGCTCAAGCTCGCCTTGTTCGGCGCGCTCCTGGTCGGCGTCTTCGTGCCGCGCGCGACGCTCGGGGTGCCGGTCGCCATGGTGCTGCTCGCGCTCGGCCTCGCGTTCGTCGGCGTCGCCGTCGGTATCGTCGAGTCGGTGATCGCGCGGCTTCGTCTCACGCAAGTCCCGACGCTCCTCACCGGATCCGCCGTCATCGCGCTCTTTGGTATCGTCCTCTTGCTCCGCTAGCCATGGCCCATACCCTCCCGCACGCCACGGCGCTCGTCCTGCTGCTCGTCGTACTCACGGACCTCGCCGTGCTTGGCACGATGCGCCTGAGCACGTGCATTCGCGCCCTCGCGGTCCAGGGCCTCTTGCTCGGGTTCCTTCCGATTCTCATTGCGCCCACGGTATCGCTCCACGCCGTCGGTCTCGCGATCGGTACCATCGCGGTCAAGGCCGTGGCGCTGCCATTGTTTCTGGTGTGGGCGATCCGTGAGGCCGCCGTGCGCCGGGAAGTCGAGCCCACGATTGGCCCGATCGCGTCGCTGCTCCTCGGCGCGGCCGCCGTCGCTCTCGCGTTTGCCATCGCCGCGCGGCTGCCGGAACCGCCTGGGTCGGAGGCGCTTCTCGTGCCGTATTCGCTGGCGACGCTGATCATCGGATTCATCGTGCTCACGACCCGGCGCAAAGCGGTGACGCAGGTCGTCGGGTATCTCATACTCGAGAACGGCATCTATCTCTTCGGCCTCACGCAGACCGAAAGCGTCCCATTCCTGCTGGAGCTCGGCGTCCTGCTCGACGTCTTCGTCGGCGTGTTCATCATGGGCATCGTCGTGTTTCACATCAATCGCGAGTTCGACTCGCTCGACTCGGCCCGCCTGACGGAGCTGTCGGACTGATGCGCCTGATCGCCCTGATCGCGCTCCCCGTCGTGGGCGCCGGCGTCGCCGCGCTGGTCGCGCGCCGGGCGACCGCGTGGCGTCTCGGCGTTCTGATCACCACGACCGCGGTGCATGCCGCACTGGTGGCGTCACTCTGGTTGGCGCCTTCCTCGGGGGCACTCGGCGGCTGGCTGTCGGTCGATGCGCTGGGCCTCATCGTGCTCACGCTGACAACGATCCTATTTTTTCTCACCGCACTGTACACGGTTGGCTATCTGGCGCGGGAGACGCCGCGCGGGGGGCGCGTGTTCGTGAGCGGGCTGCTCGGGTTCCTGGCCGCTACGTCGCTCGTCGCGCTGAGCCAGCATCTCGCCATGCTGTGGGTCGGAATGGAAGCGACGACGCTCACCGTGGCGCCGCTCATCTTCCACCGTCACGACCGCCGCTCGCTGGAAGCTGTGTGGAAATATCTGCTCATCTCCTCGGTCGGGATCGCGCTCGCGCTCCTCGGGACGTTTCTGCTGGCGACCGCACAGGCCAACGTCCCCGGGCGTGCTCTCATCCTCGGCGACCTCGTGGCCCACGCCGGCGAGCTCCACGCATCCTGGCTCCGCGCCGCGTTCCTGTTCCTGCTCGTGGGGTTCGGAACGAAGATGGGACTCGCGCCGATGCACACGTGGAAGCCCGATACGTACGGCGAGGCGCCGAGTCTCGTGAGCGGCCTCATGGCCGGCGCGCTCACGAGCTGCGCGTTTCTGGGCGTCGCGCGGATCACCCAGGTCGCGATGGCGGCTGGTCTCGGCCCCTTCATCCAGCCGGTGTTGATCGGCTTCGGGCTCCTCTCGCTATCGGTCGCCGCGGCCTTCATGCTCGGCCAGGGCGATGTCAAGCGATTGCTCGCCTATTCGAGCGTCGAGCACATGGGCCTTCTCGTACTCGGCCTCGGCTTCGGGGGGATCGGCGCGTACGGCACGGTGCTCCATCTGCTCAACAATGCCTTGTCCAAGGGGTGGCTCTTTCTCGTCGTCGGTAACGTCGTCCTCGTCACCGGAAGCTCCGCGGCCGCCGCGAATCGTGGACTGGTTCGCACCCTGCCGATCTCTGGGGCGCTGCTCGTGCTCGGCCTCTTCGCCGTGACTGGATCCCCGCCGTTCGGCCTCTTTTTGAGCGAGTTCACGATCCTGCGGGCCGCCGTCGCCACGGGGCAGCTCTGGGTCGCCGCCGCGGTGCTCATCCTGCTGGCCATCATCTTCGTCGGCATGGCGACGATGATCCTCAACATGGCGCTCGGCAACCCTGAGTCGGCGGAGGCGCCAGTCCGTGAGAGTCCGTGGCTCCTGATCGGACCGGTCGTGCTGGCCGCTATCGTCCTCATGCTCGGCGTCTACCTTCCCGGCCCACTCCAGAGTGCCCTCACCCACGCGGCCGTCTCGCTGGGAGGCGCGGCGCCGTGAGGCGATTTGAGGACCAAGAGCTCCGCAATCGCCGCGCGATCCCGCTCAACGCGGTCCCGGTGCAGCCGGTCGAGCGGTTTCGGCAGATCGTACTCGACGCGGTGGCCGCGGACTGGCGTCTCGTCTCGTTCTTCGGCATGCCTGAGGGCGGCGAGGCGACCCAGCTCATCGCCGTGCTCGCCCACGACGCGACGGGACAACTCGGCGCCGCGAGCGCGCGGGTCATCGAACGGTTCACCGCGCTCACGCCGGACTGTCCTCAAGCGCACGTCTTCGAGCGCGAAATCGCCGAGCAGTGCGCGATCGTACCGGAGGGCCATCCGTGGCTCAAGCCGCTCCGGCGTCACTTACCCGACCACCGCGCCGAATGTCGCGCGGCGGTGGTGCTCGACCCGGAGCGGTACGAGTTCTATCGCATCGAGGGCGAGGAGGTCCATGAAGTGGCCGTGGGGCCGGTTCACGCGGGGATCATTGAGCCGGGGCATTTTCGATTTCAGGCGCACGGCGAAGAAGTGCTGTTTCTCGAGATCATGCTCGGCTATCAGCACCGAGGCGTGGAACGGTTGCTGGAGACCACGCCGCGCGAGCGCGCGGTGCTGGTCGCCGAGTCGATCGCTGGTGATACGGTGATCGGACATGCGAGCGCGTATTGCGGCGCGATGGAAGCGCTCGCCAGGAGCCGGAAGACGCCGCGGGCGCAGACGATCCGCGGCATCGCGCTCGAGCTCGAGCGACTGGCGAATCACATCGGGGACCTGGGTGCGATCGCGGGCGATGTGGCGTATCAGCCGGGTGCCGCGTTCTTCGGCCGCATGCGCGGCGAGTGCCTCAACCTGCTCATGACCATCTCCGGCAACCGCTACGGCCGTGGTCTCATCCGGCCCGGCGGCGCGGGATTCGACATCCGGCCCGACATGGGAGCCGCCGCCCAGGACAGGCTCGCGCGTCTGCGCGACGAGTTGGCGCCGGTCGCGACGCTCATGTTCGAGACGGCGACAGTGCAGGGACGACTCGACGGCGTTGGCATCGTCCCGCGCGACCAGTGCGTCGAGCTCGGATTCGTGGGCCCGGTCGCGCGATCGTGTGAGGTCGCGCGCGACGTGCGCCACGACCACCCGTATGGGATCTTCCGCTTCGCCCATATCCCGGTCGCGACGGCGTGGGCCGGCAACGTCCAGGCGCGCGTGCTCGTGCGGTGGCTCGAAGTGGAGCGTTCCCTGGCGTTCGTGCTCGAACAGCTGAACGAGATGCCGCGCGGCGATCCGCGCGTCGAGTGCGGCGAGCTTCGGCCCGACGAGCTCGCGGTTGCCCTGGAGGAAGGGTGGCGCGGCGAGATCGTGCATGTCGTCATCACCGACTCGCAGGGCGGCGTCCGCCGTCACAAGGTCACCGACCCATCCTTTCACAACTGGACGGCGGTGGCACTGGCGCTCCCTGGGAATCAGATCTCGGACTTTCCGCTCTGCAACAAGAGCTTCAACCTGTCCTACGCCGGACACGACCTCTAGACTATGTTCGACTTTCTTCGCACGCGGCTCGCGCAAGGCACCCGAACATCGCCCTTTCCGAAGGGTGGCGCGGATTTTCCCGAGCGGTTTCGCGGGTTACCGGTCCTCGAGGCGAACGTGCCCCGCGATGTTGGCGCGTGTCTCTTCAGCCCCGAGGAGGGCGCGTACACACGCGACTATCGAATGGCGAGCGCCACGCGCCAGGATCTCGTCGCGACGACGGGAGAGCTCCAACTGGCCGGCGCTCTCGACGAGCGCATGCGCCGGCTGTTCGGGCGGTCCTTGAGGCTCCGGTCGGTCGTCGCGGGCAGCTGTGGTGGTTGCGAGGCCGAGCTAGTGGCGCTGGGCAACGTCGTGTTCGATCTCGGACGGTTCGGTGTGCAATTCGTCGCGTCACCCCGGCACGCGGATGGTCTCGTGATCACCGGTGTGGTGAGCCGCAATATGCGCCTGGCACTCGAGAAGACCTACGAAGCGACGCCGGAGCCCCGGCTGGTGATCGCCGTCGGTGCCTGCGCGATTGCCGGTGGTCCGTTTGCGGGAAGTCCAGAGATCCAAGGTGTGCCGTTGGAGATCCCCGTCGATCTCTACATCCCGGGATGTCCGCCCCATCCGCTCACGGTGCTCGACGGACTGCTCCGACTCCTGGATCGACTGCCGCGCGCTTGATCAGGGACGCCAGGAAAGCGCGTACAGCTCTTCGTCGGAGAGGCTCCGCCAGTCAGCCGGATAGGAATGCACACGCCGCATCACCGTTCCCGACAGGAAGACGAGCGTGCGCGTCTGGTGAGCCCACGGGTGTGCGGCCGTCTCGACCTCGAACACGCGCCAGCGCGTCGTGCCGCCGAGGATCTCGCGCGACCGCGAAACCGAATACGGCTGCGAGTGATCCTTCATTGCGTGGAATCACCACGCTGACTGCGGCGTGCCGCGAGGGTCCACGCGAGCAGCGATGCGACCCGTTTGACGATCCCCGCCTCGGCCCACGTGAACCGTCGCGGGTCCGTCGCGTGCACGCTCAGGACGCCGTACTGCCAGTCGCCCGCGACGATCGGGGTGCACACGCTGCTGACGACGCCGCAGCGCCGAAGCAAGGCGTCGTCGAGGCGACGGGTGCCTCCGACGTTGTCGAAAATGACCGTGTCGCCCGCCGCGAGTGTCATCCCGGCCTGAGTCGTGTCGCGTGCCGCGATCGGTGCGCCATCCATGACCCCGGCGGGCCAACCGAGGCCCGCCCGCATGCTCAGGATCTCGCCCGCGGCATCGAGCTCGAGAATCTTGGCCAGCGGCACGCCGAGCTCGCGTGTCAACTCATGCAAGGCCGCCTCGAGGAGCGCCTGTTCGTCCGACGTGCCGCCGCTCATGCGACCGGAGTTTCGTTGCGGCGCCGCCGGATGCCAATCGCTATAAGCCCGGCGGCGCGATTCACGAACCGGGTCTCCGTCGGCGTGAAATGGCGGCGCGTCATCGTGTGCACGCTGAGGACGCCGAATGGCCGTTCGGGCGCACCGATCACGGCGCTCAAGCCGCTCACCACCCCGTGGCGCCGGAGGAGCGTGGCGTCGGCGAACCGGTGGGTGCGGCCCAGGTCCTCGCAAACGACCGGTCCGCCCAGGCGCAGGGTGAGCCCGGCCTGCGACCGCGAGCCGAGCGGGACGCGCGCCCGACCGACGGTTCCGGGTTCCCACCCGACGCCGGCCACCACGAGCAGCCAGGGCGACGACGTTTCGAGCTCGAGCACTTTGCCGTAGGGCACGCCGAGCGTCACGACGACGACGCGCACGGCGGCGTCCAAGAACTCGAGCTCGGTGCTGGCTCCCGATCCGAGCGCCTCGATGCGCTCGAGCGCCGGCTCCCAGTGTGCGTCCGTTTGGGCGGCGGCGGCCAGTTCGGTACTCATGCGACGCCTCTGTTATTGAACGTCGAGTCAATGTATAGTGAGAGCCATTGACCGGCGAGTCAATATCAGGCGGCGGCCAGGTCGGCGGGCTCGTGCACAGCGTCGGGCGCGGGGTATCTTCTTGAGCCTGGGATCCAAGAGGAGTGACCTATGCCGGGACGGAAGGCGCCGGAGACAGAGCGCCGAGCGCAAATCATGCGGGCGGCGTTCGAGGTGGCGGCGCGCGACGGGTTGGAGGGACTGACGGTCCGCAAGGTGGCGACGCGTGCGCGACTGTCGAGCGGGCTCGTGCTGTTCCATTTCAGCACGAAGGAGCAGCTTATCGTCGCCCTACTGGATTGGGTCCTGGCGACGACGACGGTGCTGCACATCACCGAGGACATCGCGAGCATCCCGGCGCCGCTCGACCGGTTCATTGCGTTGCTACAACGCGAGATGCATCGGCTGTCGGCCGAGCCACGCCGCATGCGCGTGTTCTTCGAGTTCTGGGTCATGGGGATCCGGCATCGCGCCGTGGGCGCCCGAATGCGCACGGAGCTGCGCCGGTACCGGGAGGCATTTCGGCCGATGGCGGAAGAGGTGCTGCGAGCAGAGCCCGGCCGATTCGCGCACGTCACGCCCGCGGGGTTGGCCGCGGTCGGCGTGAGCTTCATCAAGGGATGCGCGGTCCAGTCTATGATCGACGCCGAGCACTTCGATATCGCCGATTACCTCGCGGCCGCCCAGGGATTGGTGGGGCAACTTGGCGTCGCTCGGCCGAACGCGCGTCTCCGGCGCGTCCCGGGCAAATGAGCGAGGCGGTCGTCGGCGTGGTGGCGGCCTTTGTCCCGTTGGCCGCGCTGTGGTTCATGCGGCGCCGAAGGCCTGTGGACGGCACATTGGCCGAACAGGAGGCGGTCGAGGTGGCGGCCGTCGCGGCGGCCGCGCGTGTCCTGCCGCAGGGGGTCGATGTGTTCGACGTTGGTGAACCGTGGGGTCTCTACACGCTCGGCGCAGTGGTCGATGCTGTCGGCGAAGTGCCTCGCGCCATCATCGTGCGCCTCAGGCGGATGCGGGCGATCGACGCCGGCGGCGCGCAGGTGCTCGCCGACCTGCTATCGCGCTGCCGTCGTCAGCGGACACTGGTCATCCTCAGCGAGATGCCGGTAGCGGTACGGCTGGCGATTGCGCAACGGGCGGTGGGCCGCGGCGCGCTCGTGGCCGACTCGCTGGATGTTGCCATCGCGCGCGCGTGGATGTACCTCGGCGGCGCCATGCACGGCGCGGCTAGTCCCGTCGCCGGTGCCCCGCCGCACGCGGAGCCTCGAGACCCGAGCGGAATCTCGGATTGGGTGCGGCGTTCACCGTAGGCGGAGCGATCAGCGCGGCGCTGCGCGATGCGGGTCGTGGACGGATTCAGGTTCTCGACATCGCGGCGCTGCGACGCGTCGCGGCAACGGTGGAAGAGAAGCCGCGCTAGTCGGACGCCAGCCGGACCGATTCTCTCGCTTGTCGAGCGATGGGGTGGCGTAGGAGTGCCCATCCGATGAATGGCACCCCGACCGTGCTTGGCAGGAGCCAGTAGGCGATCGGCGGGAGGTACCCGGCGACAACCCGACGTCCGCAACGTTTGCTAGACCGCTAATGCGGCCTACGACCAGAAGTACATTCCCTGCTCTCTGGTCGATTACATGAGTAGCACCGTGAACGGCATCGGACGATTTTGGGATGCCGTTTCGTACATCTGGGGCGTGATCACAAGACGCGTTGAACTCTGAACGAGCGTCTGCACGAATCGGTTGTGTTGTAAGACCGCTGGGCGGGGCTCACGTCCTTAGTTAGTGTCGCTCGCTCTTAAGTGGTCGGTGTCGCCGACGGGCCGGTTCGTATGAAGCATGCTGTTGGCCGTGGTTAGTGTGATTCTCGCGAGGACGGCACCACACGGTGGTATCCATTTACCAAGGACGATAGGGCGTCGATGAAATCCTGACGTCAAACCCTGTCAAGCCCTTAGATCGCAATAGGCCTACCGCAGCTTGCTTCGCAAGCTCCGCGTGCGGACCTGGACCCACGATAACGTCCGCTATCTGTAGGTTATTGGCGCCGGGCGTTAGTGCGACGTACGGAATAATCCCTGTTCTGCCGTCTCGAAATAGGGGAGGAGTCACTCCCACGAGCTGGCGCCACTGGATCAAGCGCCATTCCTGTTCCTCTTTGAAGCTGTGGTGTTTGAATGATGCGGCGAGGAGCAGTACCCCGTTGAGAAATTGACTGCCATGTAGATCCCAGAGTTCGGTCGGATCTGGTTTGGCTTTTTGTTGTCGGGCCTCACGGAGAACGGAATTGACCAAGAGTTGTAGGAGTGCCATTTGCTCGGTCTCGTCATACACGCATGGTATGAACAGGCCTTCCGCCTCCCGTAAATGTGTCGACGAAAGACCCACCGCGAATCCGCCGCTCGGCGGGGCGTACGCTCGCCATTGAGACAACTGATCTTCCGCTTCGGAGAAGGCCGCTGCGAAGAATTGATACCCGTGTGCGGTAATCGATAGAGCTTTGAGGCAGGAGTTGTAGACCTGTTTCTCGGCCTCGTTCGGATTGGCGTCTCGCCAGAGGGTCAGATACTTCTCGACGAAACTGTGAGCGAGATCGAACTCCCTCGAGTCGTTCAGATATCTGATGTCCGTGGCCCAGATCTTTCCAGTCTGCACGATACCGAGTAGCCCCTGTGGAGACGTGTAGTGGTACACCACCGGTCGCGAGGGTCGCCGGAGCTTCTCGAGTACGGCCTTGTAAGGACCATTGAGCGCCGGCGAGGAAGGATTGTTCGCCGCAGTCATGGGGGTGGGTCTTTGGATTTACGACGGAGGTTGTCGGGACAGGTTCAACGCTTACCGGAGCTGTGCCGATTGCGACTCCACGGTCGCCTCAAGGGCTCGCGATTGTTGTGAGGAGCAGCTCTTGGCATTGGCCTCGCGCGAGATCGAACAGGCACGCTCGATCAAAACGCGACGCGTACGTGGCATTGCGCACAGTGGTAGTAACGTGAGTCCAGGTAGATGGATTTGTATCCGAGTGGATGAGAAGGAGCCATAGGCAAGCATACGTCTCTCGGTATTCCTTGGCTCTCTCGCTTTTCCTTTCTATGCGACGTTGAATCTCGTCTTTTGTGAGTGGTGGCACCTCGTGCATGTCGCCATCTCGCCAGTCGCCTCCGCTGAGTTCAGATGCCCATGCGACACTCACACGCAGGATAGGCCAGTCATCCTCGGGGGCCATCTCGAAGTCGACGGCTGAATCGGATTGGGGCATATGCTGCGACACGAAGTCGCATAGACCGGCTGCCAGCCGATGCCGGTCTCGTGGCAAGCTGTCGGGTTTCCAGCTAACCCATACGTGCAGAGGGGGCCGTCCAGTTTGCAGCCATAAGGCTCGTGCGCGCAGAAGAACTTGATTCCTGAGCGAATCGGCCTCTCGGCGGACCTGACCGGAATCGCCTCCCGGGTTCAAGTCAGTGAGCTCGATTCCGTGCAGCGACCCATCTGCACCTACGACCACAATATCTGGCTCAGGTGGGTTCGGTTGCCGGATGTCGCCAAGAGGTGCGCCACGAAATGCGCACTGAAATCGGCGAAATTGCTGCAACTCACGATCTTGCTTCGTGTGTTCCGCCATGATTCACGCCAGCAGGGCGGGCAGTTTGGAGACAATTAAAGGTAGCACCGGTCGAGCAGCACAACCGACGGTTTCGCGAAGAAAAATACTACTTACGTGGGGGCACAGTTGCGCGGCACGTCGACAAAACGCCGATCCGGAACGCCGGTCGCTCGTTTGGTGGGGATCGACACTAGTTATGAGTAGTGTAGTCGTCGAACTATACCCGGTGGACGCGGTGTCGCCGCGAACGATAGGAGGGCATTGTATGTCGATAGAAATAACTGTTTTGTCGGGCAGCCTTGGGCTGTTACCGATTGCAGCACCAGTGAACGGCAGCTACTCAGGCTCGTTAGGCCGATAAACTGAAAGCAAAGGGGGCGCTAACACAGGCCCCTTTTGTGATTTCCAAGGGCTGGCGTCGAGGGGCGGGCGCGATCGAGTATTCTTCGTGTGGGCACCTCAACTCTAAAGAATACGTGCAACGGGGTTCCCGAGTCGCATGGCCCGCCACATGAGCGCTGACAAGGTTCGGGCCGAACACATCGCCGCTTTTGGCGACGAGCTCGGGGCCATCTATCATGCGCTGCACAACGACGTAGTCTGGCTGCATATCTGCTGGCAGCAATACCGCCTCTTGTACGGCACGAAACCCGAGCGCATTGACCTGCTGAACTCGGCTGGGCCAATGTTCTTTCGGATCGTGCAAGATATGCTGTTTGAGCAGACCCTCTTGGATATCAGTCGGCTGACTGAAAGGTCCAAGATGGGGAAGCATGCACATCTGACCCTCCAGCGTCTCGTGGAGTCTCTACCAGCGGGCAACTTGCAACCTGCTGCTATGGAGACCTTAACCGAGGCGATCAATGCGGCGGCCTTTGCACGCGAATGGCGCAATCGGCGAATCGCCCATCGTGAACTCGATCTGGCGCTCGATCGCGCAGCAAGTCCACTCAGCCCCGCCAGCCGCGCCACGGTAGACGGCGCGCTGGAAGCAATAGGGGCTGTGCTGAACGTCGTCAGCCTACACTATCAGCAAACGGAAACTGTCTTCGACGGGGTCGGTAACATGGGCGACGCGACGCAACTGCTTTTCATTCTGAGAGACGGCGTTCGAGCGCGTCGCGAAGCCATAGAACGAATGAGCGAAGGGCGGCCGAACGATTCAGACCTCGACCACGATCCCGTGTGACCCGGTGCCATTCTACGAATCTTGTTGAGCGTCTGCGTCACAGTCGGTGCCGATGCCGGTTGACGATGCTTCTTGCTGCTCGAGACAGGGAAGGGTGAGACGGGGCGGGTGATATGGCGGGTGGCAGGGGGGCCAACCGGGGTGGTTCGGGTGCGATCGCGGAGGGTGCCAGTTCGGGTTGAGTACGGTTCTGGACACTCAAGCTTTCTGAAGTAACTTCAGGCTTGTCTTGGCCAGGTTCTGAAAATCCGCGTGTCGGCGGTTCGATTCCGTCCCTGGCCATTCCCTAACAGCATCGATCACAACGATTTCGCGAGTGGCCCACATGGGCGCTCGCGTTTGCGTGTGACGGGTTTTGTGTCGGAAAGGCCACAAAAATCCACGTATCAGCCCATCCGCTCGACGCGCAACGCTGGTTTGATCTGCGAACGATGTCGGGTTCTGCGTTCTTGAGGCAGCCGAAACCGGCGTGTCTGCGTACCCATCGCCTCGAAGGCTGGTGTATCGAGCGCGTGTCCCACGCTGGCTCTCACTCCCTATGACTCCATCCCGTACGGTTCTTCCCGAGCGCAATCTCGACATTCTCCGTGCGATCGCGGTGCTCGCGGTGCTGGTCAATCATGTCTTCGATGCGTACGGCAGTTCCAGTTCACTCGGCGGATGGTTCGGTCGCGCTGGCGTTCTGACATTTTTCGTTCACACGTCGCTCGTGCTGATGTCGTCGATGGAGCGACAGGGCACGGACAATGGGTGGGTCACACGATTTTATGTGCGTCGGGCATTCCGGATTTATCCGCTGGCCATCGTGGCCACCCTGATCGCCGCCGGATTTCGTATCACCCACGCGGTGCCAGTGGTGCATCATCCAGAGGTAGCACCGGTTCCAAGTCCCTTCGTGTTGGTGGCGAATTTGGCGCTGGTACAAAATCTCGTCGGGGCACGAGACATTCTGAGTGTGACGTGGACCTTGCCGGTTGAATTGCAAATGTATGTGCTGTTGCCCGTGTGCTATGTGCTCGCGCGACGCGATCAGCCGTTGTCCAACCTGCTCAAGCTGACGATGGTCGGTGGTGCGATTGGCCTGGGCATCCAGTATGCTCGACGGGCGTTGCATGACAATCCACACGCGTTTGGCCTGGCGCTTCGCACACCGCCCAATCTCTGGAAACTGACCGTCTTCGAGTTCATGCCCTGCTTTATGTGTGGGGTGTTGGTCTACAGTTTCTTGCGTCGGGGATGGAAGCCGGGTATTCCGTGGCAATGGTGGGTGCCACTCATTGTCATCAACATGTGCGCAGGGGGGCTCATCGACCACTATTACCAATACAATCTGTGGCTGCAATGGGGGTACTGCGCCATCGTCGCCGTCATCATTCTTTCCATACAAGAAATCCCCGAGAATTGGTTGAGCCATCTCGGACACGAATTTGCCAAGTACAGTTACGGCATCTATCTCTTGCACATCATTGGGATGTGGGTAGGACTCACGGTGCTCGGCATGCTGCCGGTGTGGGTGGAATGGATTGTCGCGGGGGGTGTGACCGCCATGCTTCCCGTGCTGGCGTATTACACGATTGAAATGCCGGGCATTCGATTGGGACAACGTCTCACTCGCGTCCGTGTTCTGAACCGCCCGTAGATAGCGTGCCGGGCCAGTGGTCCAACCATGGGAAATTGACGACCTCGTTCTCGGTCGGGATCGCGCGCGCGCGATGAGGTAATCGCTCGCTCACCTTGAGCATTGTGCGGGCAGTACGCCGTCTTCCCAGCCCAGTATCTCGAAGGGCTTGCCCGCGATGACGTAGCGTACTCCGATACGATTCAAGTACGCGACAGCGCTGTCGGCGGACGTGCCCTTTGGAAGATCACGATGCTTCACGCCCCAGGCGAGGGGTTGCATCCCAAAGCCGACATATGTAGAGTATGTCATGCCTCGGCTGCCCAACACCTCGCCTCAGACCCTCAGCATTCTCGAACTTTTGCTTGAGTCGCCGCGCTCATGGCACTACGGCTATGCGCTCAGCCAACTCACAGGTCTCAAGTCTGGAACGCTCTATCCGATTCTCCTGCGTCTTGCGGATCAGGGCTGGCTCGAGACCCGCTGGGCCGAACCAGAACAACCCGGCCGTCCGCCACGCCATACCTACCGCCTTACGGGAGCAGGCGCGAAGGCGGCGCGAACGAAGCTCGCTGAGGCGGCACCTTTGAGAATGACTCGTCGCCTCGCCCCTGTGCCAGGGAGCTGACAATGCAGATGCACGGGCTCCTCGAACGTCTCGCCAATGTCTTGGCTCGACGACTGCTCAGCTGGCTGCACCGACGAGTTGAGCCTGGGTCGCGCGAGTGGCTCGACGCGCTCACAGCAGAATCGGAATGCGCCGACGACGGTTGGCAACGACTACGCTGGGCGTTGGGCGGAGTGCCACTCGTGTGGACCATCAACCAGCGCCGTCAAATGAACGAACCTCCCCGCGGCACCATGCGCGCACGAATCGTTCGCGGCGTCGCGAATATCGCGGCCATCGCGGGCGGGTTTGCAGTGATAATCCCAGCGACGTACCTCGCGACGTACTTCTTTCGCTGTCACCTCTCCTTCGGAAATCAACCGGGAGGATGCCAGGAACATCCTTTCGTCTTCGCCTCAATCACCATCGGCGGCGGAGTGCTCGGCATGATCATCGCGTTTGCGTTGCGCGCAAGACTCGCGGCGTATTGGTGGGCCGTGGTTTCTGTGTTCAACACGGTGGGATCTGTTTGGTATCTCCGCTCCGGCATCGTCGACTTGCCGCGGTATGGGGCAACGCAGTCGGCGATGCTGATGGCGGCGACCTTCGGCGTAGTTCTGGCCGCGATCATGCGAGAAACTCCTTGGACGGAGACTGACCACGGTCCCGTGCAGGAACGTCGGCGACAGCGCCGGGGCTCCTGCATCCCTTCTGAGCCGGCACCGTATCACCGCGCACCTCATCGCGGGTACGATCAGCTTCTCCATGGCGGATGCTCTTATTCGCATGCGCGGCCGTCCTCTCGTTGCGGATAACGTGAACCACTATGCGGTCCTCGGGTCCGCCATGTTCGCGGCGATCCTCGCCGGACTGATCCGCCGACACTGGAGCCGACTCTCGGCCAAGGGCACCATCGTTCGACTCTGATCTACAGCCCCCAATGGAGACCCGTATGAAGCGTGAGCGCGCGTTGCAGGTCGTCCTGGTCCTGGCGGGTTTGTATTATCTCACCTGGGCCTTCATCACGTTCGATATCCTGTGGCACTCCAGTTGGCTTCAGGGCCATCAGGATGCCTTGCCGATGTTCACGAGCGTTAACGGCGTGCTCGGGGTCTTTCTGTTGCTGGCTGTCAAGCAGCCGGCAAGTCATCGCTCCCTGATCGCCTACGGGGCTTGGTCAAGCCTTGCCCATGCGTTCACGATGACAATCCAAACAGCCGAGGCCTGGACGCATGGGATTCACAGAGCCGACAGTCCCCAGGACATCGTGATCAATGGCGCTGTTGGAGTCTTGCTCCTTGTAGTCCTTGTAGGCCTTCCGGCACAAGAACCAGCGCTGGCCCGCCCTGCCCCTGTCAGTGGGCCGCGCATGGCCGAAGCGTAAAGCGACTGGTCTGTCGCGGCGCGCAATCACTTCGCGAGCGCCGTCATTGGCGCTCGCGTTGTTGTGTGGCAGTTTTTGTGGTCCAGCGGGGAGTTGAGGCGGAGATGAGCGTTCGTTGAGTGGCAATGGGCAGTGTGCGCGTGTCGCTCACTCGATCGCCACACTCTCCGAGAGGTCTCATGATTCTGGTCATTGGATCCCGCGCCGCGCTCACGAGCGTCGCCGTCGCGGTCCTCGTCATAGACGCCTCCGCGCTTCGCGGCCAGGGGCCATCGGGTGAGATCGGAAGTCGGCTGCGGGTCTCGGTGGCCGATCAGCCCGAGCTCGTCGGCACGGTCCTCGGCCGACGTGATGGCACCCTGTACCTGCGACGGGTGTCGAACGCCAACGGCGTGCCGGACACGATTGGCATCGAGCAGGCGACGATACGCAGCGTCGAAGTCAGCCACGGCACCCGCGGCCACGTCCTCCCCGGGATGCTGATTGGCGGTGCCGCCGGCGCTGGCCTCGGCGCGGCGGTCGCTGCTTGCAACAATTGCTTTGGCGGGTCCGTAGCCGGTGCGATACTCGGCGGAGGAAGTGGACTCCTCATCGGCGGTGTGCTCGGGGCCCTGACTCGCAGCGAGCGCTGGGTGCCCATCGCGCCGAGCGCCGTGGGAAGGTCCACAACCGAATGCAGTGCCGGAACGGTACTGCGCGTCACGGTGATCGGTCGGCCGGAACCGCTCGTCGGTACCTCGCTCGGATCACGCGACACCAAGCTGTACCTGGTACGGGCGTCACCCCGTTATGGCGCGCCCGGCACGATTGCTATCGATCAGTCGACGATCCAGCACGTCGAGGTCCGCGATGGCACCAACGGGCACGCCCTCGCCGGAATGCTGATCGGCGGTGCCGCTGGCGCTGGTCTCGGCGCGGCGGCCGACCGCGTTCCTTCGGCCGGTGTGATCATCGGTGGGGGCGGCGGTCTCCTCTTGGGCGGTGTGGTCGGAGCCCTCATCCGGACTGACCGCTGGACGCCTATCCTACCAACGATTGCGTGGCAGTCTGCACCGGGACGAGGCGCGCGAATGGTGTCGCTCGGAGTCCACATCCCATGGTGAGCCCACGTTTTCTGGAGGATGTCCACGTGTACCAGCGGAACGTCGTCTCCCGTATTCTGACCGTCAGCGCACTGGTGATTGGCTGCTCGTCCTCGCCAACAGCGCCGGTCGTACCGCGGCCGACCGTGTTGGCCAACTCCATTGTTTTCTATAGCACTCGGCAACCCGCCGGCCTGTACGCGATGCACGCTGACGGATCGAGTCAAGTTCTCCTCACCACAGATTCCGACGCCAGTAATGGCGTGCGTGTGTCGCCGGACGGCAAGCATCTTCTGCTCACCATCGACTCCACGGTCTCCAACCCCGGCGGTCCTCCAATCGGGCTCTTGAACGTCGCCGTGATGAACCTGGACGGGTCGGGGCTCACCCGGTTGACGCAGAGCGCAGCGGGGTTTCCCATCCCCACGGGTTTCATTAACGCTGAGGCGGATGCGTCGGGTGGCGTGAGCGCGGCGTGGTCTCCCGACGGCAAGAAAATTGTCTTTACCGCCGCGCGCGATGGCTATCAGCCAAGCCTCTTCACCATGAATGCCGACGGATCGGGGCAGACGCGTCTCACCGCCAATCCAGCGCCCGATTCGGTGAGCCCGTCGTGGGATTTGGAGCCGGCATGGTCGCCCGACGGCCAGACCATTGTGTTCTATCGCTTGGTAGAAACGCGCCAAGCGGGGATCGTGCTCCAATCGCTCATGACGATTCATCCAGATGGATCCGGTCTCGCGTCCATACCCGGCGTGGGTGAGCAGGCCGTCGATCCGGCGCCATCCTGGTCGCCCGACAGTCGCCACTTGGCCTTCGATGGGGTCGTGAATGGGGTAAACGGTCTCGTCGTTAGCAACGCCGACGGCTCGGCCGCGAGGATTCTCGTGTCCGGCCCGCTTGGGCACTCGGCGTCGTGGGCCCCGGACGGCAAGAGCATCGCGTACGAAGACGTCTGCTACTCCGGATGCCCCAACACTGGGTATGTGGTGAACGACACACAGATCTTCAGCATCGCGGCGAATGGCGGAGGCGCACGGCAGCAGTTGACGACGGTCGACGCGAACTCACAGCCGGTGTACAGCCCGTTGCCATAGGCCCGATTCCGTCCGATCGTAGTCCGGCGACCCCCTTTATGAGCCCCGCGCCGTGGGCGGCAGCAGGCCGTTCAGCCGCGAGTAGATCGCCATCTGGCTGTAATGATCGGCCCAGTCCTCCGTTCTCTCCGACATGAGCGCCGCCCGCGTCAACTGAACCCCGAACGCCGAGACACGTCCGCCCAGACCGGAATCGTTGAGATGGGCGGCCACCTGATCGCAGAGGGCGAAGCTCTCGCGGAGCCGGGCCACGAGCTTGGCCTTGTCGTCCGCCGGCGTGAGTTTGGCTCGGCCGGGTGCCTGTACATTCCCGATCGGCGCGCACGCCTCGTCGTTGTCTCCCGCGACGTGCAATACGACTTCGCCGAAGGTCATTTGCGCGGCCGTCGGCTTGTAACCGTACTTAGCCGCGGGCATCTCCTCGGCCGTGGCCACCAAGTTCTTCTCCAGGCGGGTGAGAGTGCCGCGGAATGAGTCGGACACGGGCGCCGGTGCCGGCGACTGCGCCGCGGCGAGGGCTGGCAGAAACGCGCTTGCGAGAATAAGGACAGGGCTGGTGATTCGCATGAGAGGGCTCACGTGGGGAGAAAGCAAATCTGTATCGAGGTTAGACGCCTACGCTCGCGCGCCAGCATTCGGCGATCAGCGCGTGTCCGGGCGGTGTCGGATGGACTCCGTCGGCAATCCAGTACGTCTTTTCGACGCGCTCGGCCGCTGACGTGAATCGGGCCTGAAGCGGAACGAATGTCGCGCCCACGCGCTGCGCCACGCGGCTCGCGACCGCACGACGCTCCTCGAACTCGGGAAACCACGTGGCATCGACCGCGCCCGTCTGCAACACGAACGGCTCCATGACGACGAGACGAGCATTGGGCAGCGCTTGCCGGGTGCCTTCGAGGAGTGCGACGTACCCTTTTTCGTAATCCGCGATGGTGCCCGTGTAGCCGTGCGTCCGCGTATGCCAGAAGTCGTTCACGCCGACCAACACGCTCACGATGTGCGGCTGCAACGCGATCGTGTCGTCCGGCCAGCGCGCTTGGAGATCCGGGACCTTGTTGCCGCTGACCCCTCGGTTGAAAAACTGCAGCCGACGATCAGAGTACGACTCGAGAAGAGCGGCGGCCAAGAGCAGCGGATAGCCGGTGCCGAGTCCGGACGCGATGTTGGGTTGGGCGCCTGTAGTCCGATCGCGGCCAGCGTCCGTAATCGAGTCGCCCTGGAAGAGAATGCGCGTGCCAACCGCGAGGTCCGCTCTTCGCGGCTCTACTTCCGGCTGAGTGTGGCCAGCGCAGGCTATCGCCAGCGTTGACGCGGCGGCAGCCGCGAACTCCCGACGCGTGATACGCGAAGCCATCGCTAGCGACGCACCAGCGGCCGCCGTCCGCGCCGAAGCCGCGTGGCCAACGCACCAGCCGCGGCGTGATACTCGCCACGCCCGGCCGCGAGCCGCTGCGACAGCTCGCCAAGCCGCGCGACCGTCGCAACGAAGTCCGCGATCTCCGGCGGCACGTCGTCGGTCCGCGCCGCGAGCGGTACCGAGTCGCGCGGCGCGCCGCGCAGCGCGTCGAACGCCCGCCGCGCGAAACGCGTTAGCCCGTGCTTCTCGGCCAGCCGCGCCAGCCGCATGTACGCGTCGCGCGCCGCGTCCGCGCCGTCGAACGCCAGCCAGCCGTCGCCGAGCTCTTCGAGATAGATCGCGAGAAGTCGAGCGGGCAAAGGGATCTTGTCCAGCGTCGCGCGATGCTGGTCGAACGAGTCGCGATGGTTATCCGCCGCCGCGAGCATCAGCAGGTTGATGCACGCCGTCCACCGAATGCTCCGCTCGCGCGCCGTCAAGAAGACCGTCTGGCATGCGCTCCGGGCCTGGTCGTGCAAGCCCATTCTATAGAATACGACGCCAATGTCGCCGAGGAGCCGGCTCTGCCCCTCGCGGGCAGCGGTGTCGCCCGTGCGGAGCCACACAGAACGTCGCCTCCATCGCCCGCTCGTGCCAACGCAGCGCCTCCACGAAATCGCCGCGCTCGCGAGCCGCGTTCCCGCGCTCGTGCGCCGCGCGCGCGATCAGGCACTGGTCCCCGAGTGACTCGGCGCTGGCGAGCACGGAGGTCGTCCACGACTCGGCGTCCTCGATGTTGCCGCGCATGCACGCGAGACTCGCACGCGCGATCTTGAGGTTGAGCGCCGGGCGCACCTCGCCGTAGCGAATCGCGCGCGCGATCCCGAGCTCGAACTCCGTGTCGGCGCCATCGAAATCGCCCGACTCGCGGAGACAGTAGCCGAGGCGCAGATGAGCGGTCGCCAGGTCGAAACCCGGGCAGGATTCACCGCAGTCGACGATGCGACGGTAGACGGCGATCGCAAGATCGAAGTGCCCGCTCTTGTGCAACCGCTGCGCGTAGCCGACGAGCGCGATCAGCGTGCTCTCCGGTGGGATGAACCCCTGCAGCGTGTCGACAACGCCCGTGAGCGCCATCCGCATCAATGGCGACGGCACGCTCGCCACCGCGCGGCGGAGCATATCCATCTTCCGCACCCCCGGCCGCCGGCGCGGACTCCGCGGCGCGATGCAGGCGTCAGCGCACTGGAGCACCATCCGACCCGCGTGCAACGCATGCCACGTCGGGCTTCCCTTTCGCCCGCGACTGAGCGTGAGCGAGAAAACCTCGTAGGGATCGAACGGCGCGGTCGCGGACAGTGGGGAAGTGGGGCCCATGGGTGTGAGCCCGGACTAGTAAGTGCCAGCGCCCGATGTGGCGCCGCCACCCGAATCCGCGCGGACGACTCGAGGACAGGCGGCGCTCAGGATCAGGGCGAGCAGCGTGAGAAAAAGTACACGGTGCATATGCGGTCAATATCGTGTCAGCGGTCGCGAAGCAACAGTCACAGTTTTTTGCCGTCCGCTCAAGCGAATCGCGTACCTGGCGAATGTTACATGGCGCGACTATATCGAGAGCGTCCCGAAGAGGAGACTGTCATGAAGCGCTTGGCCGTAGCTCTCGTCGCCTTGCTCCCGACCGCCGCACGCGCCCAGGAATCGTCGCCGCCGGAAATCGCGTATCGCTCCGTGCCGGACTTCCTCCAGCTGCCCGCTGAACGTCTCCTTCGGCGAGGTCGCCGGCGTCGCGACCAACTCCAAAGGGCACATCTTCGTGTTCTCCCGCGGCAACACGACCGGCCCGGCCTATGGGGCCGCCGCGGCGCAGCTCTACGAATTTGGGGCGGACGGCAAATACATCCGCGAAATCGGCCACAATCTCTACGCGTGGTCGTTCGCGCACTCGGTGCGCATCGACAAGCAGGACGACATCTGGGTGGCCGACAAAGGGTCGGATATGGTGATCGAGTTCAACCCGGCCGGGCGCGTCGTGATGGTGTTCGGTCGCAAGCAGGAAGCGTCGGACGAAGGCACCGCACCGCTCAAGCACCCGACCCCGCCGCTGCCGCCCGTTGACGGGCTGTTCCGACAGGTGACCGATATGGCGTGGGATGCGGCCGGCAACATCTATATCAGCGACGGCTACATCAACTCCCGCATCGCGAAATTCGACAAGGACGGCAACTGGATCAAATCCTGGGGCGAGCCGGGGAGCGAGCCAGGTCAGTTCAACACGCCGCACAATATCGCGGTCGACGCCAATGGCAACATCTACGTGGCGGATCGCGGCAACCGCCGCATACAGGTCTTCGACGGCGACGGCAAATTCCTGCGACAGATCACCATCGACGTTCCCATCCGCCCCGACGCGCGGCCCGCCATCGGCAACAGGCCCACGCAGGCCACAGGCACCATGGCGCCCGGCGCGCCGTGGACAGTGTGCATCACCCCGCCGCCGAACCAGGTGCTGTTCACGTCCGATGCGTTCCCCGGGAGGATCTACAAGCTCAGTCTCGATGGAAAAGTGTTGGGCTGGCTCGGGGAGTCCGGCAAAACTCTCAAGAAGTTCGGGTGGATACACGCCCTCGCGTGTCCGTCGGAAAACGAGCTGTATGTCGCCGAGTTGCTGAACTGGCGCGTGCAGAAACTCATTCTGTCGAGACCGTAACACCGTGTTGTTCAAAGCCGTGGGCTTCTGTGCTGTAGTATTCACTACCGTGGGGTCGCTAATGTCGGCGCGTGCCACCCCGGAAGCGGTCCGTCGGCGACCTCAAGCCACTCGGTAGCGTCTTTCGCGCCCTGCGCAAGAAAACAGGCTTGAGCCAGGAGCGTCTGGCACTCGACTACGATCTCGATCGCGCCGCGGTCAGCTCTCTCGAACGGGGCAAGACCAACATCACGTTCAGTCGCATGCGCGACACGCTAACCGCGCTGGGCGCTTCCTGGGAGACGTTCGGGCGCGCGATGGATCAGGAAGCCCCGCTCCCGCCCCGGAAATCGCTCCGCCGACGAAGATGACAGAGTGGACGGATCCGCGGCATAGAACAACACGCTGACGACGCATCAATGCGGCGAAGCACATCCGACCACGCATTGTGTACGGCTCGTCGCTCTCCGCAAGGCACAATATCGTTCCGACTTCTCTCGCCCGGGGAGGGGCCGTGACCAAGTTCAAATTTCGTCGCTGTACTTTCGAGCAGCACACCATCGTCGATGACGAAGGCCGCGTGATCGGACACATCCGCGTCACGCCCAACGCCATCCTCTGGAAATCGCCCGGCACATCATCCTGGTACGTCGTCCCGCTCGGCGTATTCGCGGAATACGCCAAGCGGAGCGGCAGTAAGTGGCGTGGCCGTGGCCGGTTCGTTATTGCACCGCCGCGGTGACGGGAGGATGGTTCACGACCGTCACCGTGATGAGCTATACGTGGCCGAGTTGCTGAACTGGCGCGTGCAGAAGCTCGTGCTGCAGCCGTTACACTAACCGCTTAGCGAAACGCCACCCCCGTGCGTCTACCGGGGATGCGACATGCCCACACTCTCGCGACCCTCGCCCTGATCGGCTGTTCCGGCGGTAACACCACCCCGACGCCGCCGGTCACCAAAACCATAGCCGGCATCGCCGTCACCGGCCAACCGGTCAAAGTCTTCGATCACAATACCGACCAACAGTCGCCGAACAACATCCCGGACGCGCAGACCACGGCGTGGAAAGAGGCTGACGGCACCGTCAACCTCATGATCGCCGCGTCCGATGCCTATCGGATGCGCGGGCCGGACTTCGCGCACCTCGTGATCGACCCGCACATGATCTATTCGTCCGACGCCAGCGCGGGCCAGATTCCCGAGAATCTCGACAACTACGCCCACTGGCTGATGGGCCCATACTCCCTCGACGGCCAGACCTTCTACTCGATCACCCACAGCGAGTGGTACGCCTGCCTCCTCGACAACGACTGCTCGGCCAACGGCTACGTGTCACAAGGCAATAGCTGGGTCGCGAGCTCGAACGCGTTCGTGTCCCACGACGGCGGTGCCTCGTGGCAGCTCAACACCGCCGGCGGCACCCACATTGCGTTCGACCCGGGGTACCACTGGACCGGCACGCTCGCGTTCCAGGACACGATCTGGGCCTACGCCGACAATCACACCGGGACGTTCCAGCCGACCCGGGTCGTTCACGAAGGCTCGTACTTCTACTGCATCGCGTTCTACATCCACCGCGACTTCACCCAGATCAATCCGTCGCAGGGCGTCTACAGTGCGCCAGTCGATGCCACCGGCTACGTGCTCCTCCGCACGGCCGACATCACGAGCGCCGCTGGCTGGCAAGCGTGGACCGGCGGAAGCACGTTCCAGCCCGTGGCCAACGGCCAGTTCCAGACGTTCTCGCCACTTGAGAACGGCTCGCCACTGAGCGCGGCGCCGCCACAGATCATTGACGACACGACCGCCAAGCAGTACATCCTGATCTTCACGCTCTTCGGCGGCAGCAACCCCGTGTACTATATGACGACGACGTCCCTCGCGAATCCGTCGTGGAGCGACGCCGCGACGATCAGCGGCACGGCGAGCCTCGTCACCGATCCCGCCGGCAATGTGGTCGGGTTCAATGACGGCAACTACACGTCGATCATCGACACGAGCTCTCCGGGATACAATTTCGAGTTTACGGGCGGGAGCCCGATGCTATTCTATAGCACGTTCCCGGCGAACTACGGCGGCGACAACATCGCGCGCGACCTCTATCGCGTCCAATTGTCGATCACGTACCGGTAGTCGGCGCGTGTAACAGATTCTGTATCACGACGTGCCGTGCCCCATTCTTGCAGGAGTGCCAACCCCATGAAAAACATCCTTGGCATCTTCGCCACCTGCATCGGGCTCGCGGGAGTCGCCGCGACGGCGAGCGCCCAGCCGTTACCGGGTGCGCATCCGTATTACCTGCATGCCCTGACCGACCTTCGCGCCGCGCGATGGTTGCTCTACCATCAAAGCGGCGATGCGAAAGTGTACGCCGGCGAAGATGAGGGTATTCGCGAGATCGACGCTGCGATCGGCGAGATGAAGCGGGCGGCGATTGATGACGGAAAAGATATCAACGATCATCCGCAGCTCGATGTGAACGACCACGGCAGCCGCCTGCTCAAGGCGATGGAGAACCTGAAGCAGGCGCACGCCGACGCCGATCACGAAGAGGACAATCCGCAGCTGCAGGGGCTCAAGCACCGCATCATAGACCACATCGACAAGGCCCAGCACGCGGCGGGTGTAGCCCACCAGCAGTGGCTCGACGAGATGAAGAAATAACGCGGTGCTCGCCCGCTGTGCTATTGTACCGCGCGGCCCCCAATTACCGTTTTCGACGCGCATGTTGCGTCGTGACAAACGAGCTAACGCACGCGCAGCACCAGCTTTCCCACAATGTGCCCCTGCGCGAGGCGCTCATGCGCTTTCGCGGCGTCCGCTAGCGCATACTCGCCCGCGATCGGCACACGCACGCGCCCTTGCTCGATCGCGCGTGACAGATGCTCGAACTGCTTCACACCCGGCACGCCATCGTATGGCGTCGTCTCGATCCCGCGCCGCCGCTTGGGCACCGGGTCGATGCCATTGGGATACGCCAGACGCCCACCGGCGCGCAATGACTTGATGCAGAGCTCCAGCACCTCGCCACCAGCGAGCCCCAGTACCGCGTCGGCGCCGTCCGGCGCGAAGCGGTGGATCGCGGCGGCGAGGTCGCCCGAGTGCCCATTGACTGCTTCGTCCGCTCCCAGACTCTTCACGAGCGCGACGCCGTCCTGGCCTGAGCCGATCGCCAGCACCCGCGCGCGGCGCAGCTTCGCGAACTGCACCGCGAGCGTGCCCAAGCCGCCCAATGCGCCGTATATGATCAGGGCCTCGTCGTGCTTCACATGCAAAGCGTCGTCGATGCCCTGAAGCGCCGTGAGCCCAGACGCCGGAGCCGCGCCAGCTTGTACCATGTCCAGCGGCTTCGGCACCGCCGCCGCGTTGTCCGCGGGTACCGCGACATACTCGGCGTAGAATCCGCCCTTGGTGGTGTCCCACACGAACCCGTAGACCGGCTCGCCGAGTGTGAACCGGCGCACGCGCGAGCCCAACGCGGCTACTGTGCCGGACCCGTCCGTGCCAAGCACGAGCGGATAGCGCAATGGCTTCTCGGTCGGCGACCAGCCACCGCGAATGTCCGCGTCCCACTTGGCGACGCCAGCGGTATCGACCGCAATCAGAATCTCGTGCGCGTCGGGCACCGGAACCGGCAGCGAGTGCACCGAGAAAACCTCGGGGCCGCCGGCGCGGTCGATCGCGGCCGCGCGCATCGTCGCCGGAATGGCCGCGCGCGCTTGGGGAACGGTCTTCGTCATCATACCGTTCGTCCTGCAATAAGCGCGCGCGGGACCAGCTTATTGCACGGCGGCCGTCACCGGTGGATGGTTCACGACCGTCACCGTGATCGACGACGGATACTGCTTCGAGTGATGTACGACATTGTGCGCCACGACTGGGTTCGTCTCGTCGTAGTTGTTGCCACCCGTGTTCAAGTTCCGGTCGAACCGAGGGAAGTTCGAGCTCGACACCTCGATCCGAAGCTTGTGCCCCGTGTCGAAGTAATCACTCGTGCTCATGGGCCCGAGCGCGACCTTGTAGACCTTGCCGGGCTCCATCCACACTTTCTTGTCGTATCCCTCACGATAGCGAACGCGCTGGATCGTCTCGTCCAGGTTATAGGCGCGACCGTCCGGATAGACGTTCGATCAGCTTCACCGTGAAATCCGTGTCCTTGCGGTCAGATGACACGTACAGGTTCACCGAGATCGGACCCGAGAGCTCCGTCGGCTTCGTGAACGCGTCGGTCGTGTACACCAACACATCCGGACGCGTCTCCATCTTCCGCTGATCATACGAGCCCGCCAACGTCCCCGGCTGACAACAGACATTCCCGCCGTAGCTCGGTACCGGGTTCATGGGATCGTAGGTGAACGTCTCGGGTTTGTCGGCGCCAGCGGTCTTCGGCGACAGAGCGCCACTCGCATTCAAATAAAACGTCATCGGCTCCGCGCCCTTGGGCGGCCACGTATCCGACGTCTGCCACTTGTTGAGCCCCATCGTGTAGTAGCGCACGTGCGGCAACGTATCCAGCAAATGGTTGTCCGCGCCGTTCAAGAAATGGTCGAACCACGAGTACACGAGCGAGTCGTACCCGTAGCGCGCGTCGCCCATCCAACGCTCGCCCACCACCGTCGAATCCGTCGCGCGCTTGTAGGCGCAGTGACCGACCGGCGCGATCACCACGTACTGATTCTTGGCGATCTCCGGAGACGCGGTCTTTCGGACGTGATTGAACAGCTCCAGGTTCGGGCTGATCGACACGTCGTACCACGACATGAACCACAAACTCGGCACCTTGAACGGCATGTCGTCGTGATACAACCCGCCCCGATACCACGCCGAATCGTTCGGCGTCCGCTGAATCATGTCGCCGCCCGTCGCGATCCCCTTGACCGAGTCCGCGAAAATCCCCGGCGGTCCATCGATCGCCTTGAAGATGTCCTGCTCCGGCAGATGCTTGAACGCTTCCGGCCAATCCACCCTCGGCGCGTGCGGCGCGAGGTCGTAATACCGCGACTCCTCCTCGAGCTGCTGCGACGTCATGCCCGACCGGAACGCCGGACGCCCCGGCGTCTGCTCGCCGTACAACCAATCAATAAAGAGCATCTGCACCGCGCCGCCACGATACCAGTTGCCCTGCTCATAGAAGGGCCCCACCCGACCGACACCGGCGCCAAACCCCTGCGGCACCATCGCCGCATGACCCGGCGCACCCAACGCCGCCACCCCCATCTGCCACTCGGCCGTCGATGAACACCCCAACGTGCCGAGCTTGCCGTTGGACCACGCCTGCGTCGTGATCCACTGAATCGCATCGTAGCCGTCCGTGCGCGGCGGCCCCAAAATATCCCACGTGCCCTCGCTCCAGAACTTGCCACGCTCGTTCTGCACGACATACGCGTAGCCGCGCTTGACCGCATCCAAGGCCGCCGTCGCGTCGCGCGGCACGCCATACTGCACGTCGTACCAGTTGAAGTTGTACGGCGTGCGGACGAAAATCGTCGCGTATTTTCCGTCGCCCTTGGGACGGTAGACATCGGTCGACAGGTGAACGCCGTCCCGCATCGGAACCATCAGCTTATGCTCAACAGTCGCGATCGACTCGAGATCCGCGTACGTCTTCGAACGCTGCGCGAGCTGCTCGGGCGTCGGTGCAGCGGGTTGGGCAGCAGCCTGAACCGCGGTGGCGAGCAGGGCAGCGGAAAGGAACAGGTGGCGCACGGTAACTCCCTAATGAAATCGCCTTGAGCTCGATGTCGACAACCTGTATACAACCAGACAAATACGCGACAACTCTCGGGCGCGTTGACCGAAGCACACTGTCCATCGGTGAGCCGGACTGAACGCTCCGCCCAGGTGCTCGCCGTGGCGATCCTCGCTCTCGCCGCGGCCGGCTCCCTCACGGTGCTCATCTATGCCATCGGGCACATTCCTCCGACCCGTGGCCTCTATGTCGTGCTCTACGATGTCACCCCCACGATCGTGCTGCTCGCCGCTGTGGCCGGCCTCGTCGCGCGCGGCGCAACGCGACTCGGGGTCGCGAGCTGTGTCGTCGCCGCGGGCCTCGCGTGTTACGTCGCCGAAGCGACGCTCGCGATTCGAGAGGGATCGTACCTCCCGTACGTGCCCGCGATGCGGACTCCCCGACCGCCATGGCTCTATGGGCCGTGGGACGCGCGCTCGCGCCTCGCCGTCATCCTGGATCTGCGCGCCCGCGGCGTTGACGCCTACCCGGCCCCGAATCGACTGGAGCAGATGGCCGTGTACCGCGCCGAGGGTGCGGGGCTGTCCCTCTATCCGCTCGGTGGCATCGCGAATGTGCCGACCGTGTTCTGCAACGAGAGCGGCGCGTTCGCGAACTACGCGAGCGACGGCCGTGGGTTCAACAATCCGCCGAGCGCCTGGCGAGACGGAGCAGCCGACGTGGTGGTGATCGGCGACTCCTTCGCGCACGGCGCGTGCGTGGACACATCGGTGACGATCGCCAGCGATATCCGACGGACGTACCCCGCCACCGTGACGCTCGGCATGGCTGGGAGCGGACCACTGCACGAGCTCGCGACGCTCCGCGAATACGCGACCACTCTCCGCCCTCGTGTCGTGGTCTGGCTCTACTTTTCGGAAAACGACTTCTCGGATTTCGAGGAAGAGCGCTCGGACGGCATGCTCGCTCGGTATCGCGAGCGCACGTTTCGACAGGGCTTGCTCTCCCGGCAACCGGAGATCGACTCGGTCCTGCGAGTGCACTTCGACGGCACGATCGCCCGACAGACCACGGCGGCGCACCACCCATGGCTGGAGAATGCCAAGGGATTTCTCCTGCTCCAGCACGTTCGCCGGCATGCGTTCCCTCTCCTGGTTGTGCACGGCGCCGTGCCGTCCGACCTTCCGTGCTCGGCCGATCGATTCAGTCAGGTCGTCGACGTGATCGCGAACGCGCAAGCCGAGGCGGCAACGTGGGGAGGGAAATTCTATTTCGTGTATCTCGCGGAATGGGGACGCGCCGACCTGATAGACCATTGCGCACCCCGACGCGAGGCCTTGCTGAGGGCACTCGACCGGCGCGGCGTGCCATTGATCGATCTCGAAGCGCGCTTCGCCATCGCCGACTCAGCGCAGCGGCTACTCTGGCGGCCTCACGCCGACGCGCACTACACGCCGGCCGGATACGCCGTTGCCGCTCAGACCATCCTGGACCGCCTCGAGGCCGATCGCGCCGTGTTGACGGCCAAGTAGCGCGCGGCGCGTGGTCGGGTTTTCTTTCGCGCATGCGTTGGGCGATACTGACTCTGGCGCTCGCTGCGGGCGTCGCCCAGGCGCAGCAAGGCCCAGCCGTCACGCGGTTCGTCGACTCCGTCCTCGCGCGCATGACGCTCGAGGAGAAAGCCGGACAGCTCAATCTCGTCCGCGGCGAAGGCACCCTCACCGGTCCCGCCTCCCGCGCCGGCAGCGACTCGGCCGTCCGCGTGGGACGCATCGGTCTCTTCTATGGCGTGCGCAGTCTCGCCGCGACGCGCCACCTGCAGCGCATCGCCGTCACCGAGACGCGGCTCCACATCCCGCTCCTCTTCGCCGACGACGCGATCCATGGGTATCGCACCATCTTCCCCGTGCCGCTCGCCGAAGCCGCGAGTTGGGATCCCGATGCGGCCGAACGCTCGGCGCGCATCACCGCCATCGAAGTCGCCAACGATGGCATCCAGTGGACGTACGCGCCCATGGTCGACATCGCGCGCGATCCCCGATGGGGACGCATAGTCGAAGGCTCCGGCGAAGATCCGTATCTCGGCTCCGTGTTCGCCGCCGCTCGGGTCAAAGGGTTCCAAGGGGCCAACCCGCGCGTCATCGCCACCGCCAAACACTTCGTCGCGTACGGCGCGGCGGAAGGTGGCCGGGACTACAACACCGCCAACGTCTCGGACTCCACGCTGCGCGACGTGTACCTGCCGCCGTTCAAGGCCGCGGTCGACGCCGGCGCGATGTCGGTCATGGCGGCGTTCGACGCGCTCGACGGCGTGCCCATGCACGCGAATCGACGGCTCATTACGGGCGTCCTGCGCGACGAATGGCATTTTGGTGGGGTCGTCGTCAGCGACTACACCGGGATCATGGAGCTCATGCGACACGGCGTCGCCGGACTCGCCGGCCGAGGCGGCCGAACGGGCCATCAACGCCGGCGTCGACGCGGATATGGTCAGCGAGATCTACGTGAACGAGCTGCCCGGGCTCGTGCGCTCAGGGCGCGTCAAGGTCACTACTATAGACGCGGCCGTCCGGCGGGTGCTACGAGCCAAGTACGAGCTCGGGCTCTTTCAAAATCCCTATCGATACGGGGACTCGACGGCGTCCGACACGCTCTATCGCTCCGAGGCTCGCCGCATCGCGCGGGAGTCTATCGTGTTGCTCGAAAATCGGCAGCACACGCTCCCGTTCTCGAAAAACATCAAGACGCTGGCGGTCATTGGGCCACTCGCCAGCGACTCGGTATCGGCCCTCGGTCCATGGGCGGCCATCGGGAATCCCAACGAGGCCGTCAGCGTGCTCGCTGGAATACGGCGGGCCGTGTCGAGCGAGACCCGCGTCGTATTTGGACCAGATCCCAACGCGGACGCGATCGTGCTCGTCCTCGGCGAGACGAGCGACATGAGCGGCGAGGCCAGCAGCCGCGCGTTCCTGGATCTGCCTGGCGATCAAGAGGCGCTGGCCGAGGCGGTTATTGCTGCCGGGAAACCGGTTGCCGTCGTGCTACTCAATGGGCGGCCGCTCTCAGTCGGTTGGCTGCACGAGCACGCGCCCGCGATGATCGACGCGTGGTTCCTGGGGTCCGAGATGGGCAACGCCGTCGCCGAACGTCTTGTTCGGCGACTATAACCCCGGCGGGAAACTTCCCGTCACGTTCCCGCGAACCGTCGGACAGGTGCCCATCTATTATGATCACCTGCCGACTGGCCGGCCGCCCGATCCCAACGAGCACTATACGTCCAAGTACATCGACGAGCCCTGGACGCCGCTCTACCCGTTCGGATATGGGCTCAGCTATACGACGTTCGGATATGATGCGATGACCGCGCGCATAGAGAACGACAGCCTGCGGGTATCAGCCGTTGTCACCAATACGGGCGACCGCGATGGCGACGAGGTGGTGCAGTGCTACACGCATACCCTGGTCGCGCACGTCAGTCGGCCAGTCAGGGTGCTACAGGGCTTTCAGCGCATCCATCTCTCGTCAGGCGAACACCGCACGCTGACGTTTGCGATCCCGCGGAGCCGCCTCGGCGTAGACGAGCCGACGACGGTCGACGTATACGTGGGACCGAATTCGGTTGAAGGACCTCCGATCCACACGACGGTCCGGCCGTAGCACGACGAGATCATAGGGGGCGAGCGCCCGCGGCAAACCCCATGGCCGCGGATACCGCGTCAGCCATAACGTCGGATCCGCGAGCGCGGCCGCAACGCGCTGGCGGCCACCCTGGAAATCGACCTCGGGATCGACGCCGGTCAGCGCTCTCCACGCGGCGTCCGTCCACACGTGCATGCGCGGTATCACGGCGAGCACCCGGCCGCCCGTACGGGTCACCCGCAACGACTCGCGGAGACACGCGGCCGGATCGGGCATGAACTCGAGCGCGCTGATGATGACCACCGCGTCGAAACTCCCGTCCGCGAACGGCAGCGCCTGCCCGCTCGCCTGCGCCGCCATCACCGAAATCCCGTCGGCGCTATAGGAGCGCACAACGGCAGCACCGCGCGAATGGACGTCAATGCCGACCAGCGTCCGCGCGTGACGAGACAGCTCGTGGAAGAAAATCCCGCTGCCGTACCCGATCTCCAACACCGCGTCGGACCTCGGCGGAAGCACGTCCCGCACCCACCGCAACCGCTGTCGCAGCATCCAACCGGCGCCGCCCGTGTAGTACTGCGTCACGAAATCGACCGGACCGGTTACGGGGAGATGTCCCCGCGCGGGGAGATGAAGTGGCGACGACAACGGCATCCCTGGCGTACTATGGCAATCGGCGGGCCGCGGCATAGCTTGGTGGCCATGCAACGACAACGCCTCCTCGTGCTCGCTTCGCTCGCCCTCGTCGCTTCACGCGCCGACGCGCAAGGTGACGCGTCGACCCGACGGCCGATCACCATGGCGGGACGGTCAGCCGTCTATGCACCCCACGGCGTCGTCGCCACGAGTCAGCCGCTCGCGAGTGCTGCCGGGCTCGCTGTGCTGGAACACGGTGGAAACGCCATCGACGCGGCCGTGACTGCGGCGGCGGTCCTTGGGCTGGTCGAGCCCATGATGACTGGGCCCGGCGGTGACGTCTTCGCCATCGTCTGGTCGGCGAAAGACCACAAGCTCATCGGGCTCAATGCGAGCGGGCGAGCGGGGTCCTTGATGACACGCGAAGCGCTCATCGCGCGTGGCCGCACGTCGGTGCCGCACTCCAGCGTGGAAGCGGTCATCGTGCCGGGCGCCGTCGCCGGATGGCAAGCGCTCCTCTCGCGCTACGGCACCCTCACGCTCGCCCAGGCACTCGCGCCGGCGATCAAGCTCGCCGATGGCGGGTTCCCTGTGTCGCCCATCATTGCGCGCGACTGGAATGCCGCGGCTGAGTTGCTGAAAAAAGATGAAGGGGCGCGAAAAACTCTTCTGATCAACGGCGATCACACACCGGCCGCCGGCGAGTGGTTCAGCAACCCCGATTATGCGACGTCCTTGAAAGCAATCGCCGCGAACGGGCCCGGCGAGATCTACGGCGGGCCACTGGGACAGCGCATCGTCGATCGCGTCAAAGCACTCGGCGGGTTCCTGACGCTGGACGACATGAAAAAAGAGAAGGCGACCTGGGTCGAGCCCATCTCGGTCCCGTTCAAGGGATACAGAGTCTGGGAGCTGCCGCCGAACAACCAAGGCGTGGCGGTCCTCGAGATGCTCCGCATGCTCGACGCCGATGACCTGACGCGCGCTCGGCTACAACTCCCCCGCCTATCTGCACCGCCTCGTCGAGGCCAAGAAGCTCGCCTACGCCGACCTCGCGCAATACGTCGGCGATCCCGACGCGATGACCGTCCCCGCCTCACACCTCTTCGCCGACGATTTTGTTGCGCAACGCCGAGCGCAGCTCGATGCGGCGACGAGCGCGACGGATCGGGTCGATCCCGGTCCGGCGGCGACGCGATCCGAGACGATCTACCTAACGGCCGCCGACAAAGACGGCAACATGATCTCGTTTATCAATAGCCTGTATGATGAATTTGGATCGGGCGTGGTGGTGCCGGGCACCGGGTTCGCGCTCGAAGACCGCGGTGCGGGATTCACGCTGCAACCGGGCATGGCGAATACAGTGGCGCCGGGCAAGCGGCCGTTCCATACGTTGATACCGGCGTTCGTCACGAAAGACAACGAGCCGTACCTGAGCTTCGGCCTCATGGGCGGTGCGATGCAGGCGCAAGGCCACGTGCAGGTGTTGCTCGATCTCCTCGTCTTTCACATGGGACTCCAGGAAGCCATCGATCAGCCGCGGTGGCGACACTTCAGCGGCAAGCAGCTCGGCCTCGAGACCGCATTCCCCGACGCCACGCGCAACGCGCTCGTCGCGATGGGACACGAGCTGCTCCCCGACAGTGCGCTGGTTGGCGCATTCGGGGGCTCGCAGAATGATTCGCAAGCTCGCCCGCGGCTGGGAAGCCGCGTCCGACCCGCGCAAAGACGGCGAAGCAGTCGGGTACTGATCGTGAAGAAGAAAGTCCGCATCATCGGCGTCCCGCTCGACCTCGGGGCGAGTCGGCGCGGCGTCGACATGGGCCCGTCGGCGCTCCGCATCGCGCGGTTGGCCGAGCGCATGCGGGAGCTCGGCTTCGACGTCGAAGATCGCGGCAATGTCGTCGTCGGCCAGCGCGAGCAACTGGCGGGGATCGGGCAGGATGCCTACACGGCCATCGCCGACGTCTGTCGCGCGCTCGCCGTATCAACGGCCGAAGCCGTGCGCGATGGCGTGAGCCCGCTTGTTCTCGGCGGCGATCACTCGCTCGCCATGGGATCCGTCGCCGGTGTAGCCACGGCGCTCGCCGAGCGGAACGAGAGGCTCGGCGTGATCTGGCTCGACGCGCACGGCGATATCAATACGCCCGAGTCGAGCGAAAGCGGCAACATCCATGGCATGCCGCTGGCCCATCTCCTGGGCCAAGGGGACGAGCGACTCTCGCGCATCGCCAAGCCGTACCCCGCGATACGCGAGGAGAATCTGGTGATGGTGGGACTACGGGATCTCGACCAGGCCGAACGCATCACGATCGGCAAGCTCGGCATCGCCGCCTACACCATGCGCGATATCGACCAACGAGGACTCGCGACCATTATGGCCGAGGCGATTCAGGTGGCGAGCAAGGGTACGGGCGGGATCCACGTGTCGTGCGATCCCGACTGGATCGATCCGATCGAGGCGCCAGGAGTCGGAACGCCCGTGCGGGGCGGGGCGACGTTTCGGGAAGCGCACCTCGCGCTTGAGATGGTCGCGGACTCCGGGATGATGGTCTCGATGGACCTGGTCGAAATCAATCCCGTGCTCGACGATCGGAACCGGACGGCCTCACTCGCCGTCGATCTGATCGTCAGTGCCTACGGCAAACGCATTCTGTAAGAACGCCAGCACGCGCTGCCACGCCTCCGGCGCATGCACCGCGGCCTGCGGCGTCCCCGCGAATCGGAAGAACGCATGCCCCTCCTCACGGTACATCGTGAGCGAGAACGCCTTCTCGTTCTCAATCAGGGTATCCTGAATCTTCTGAATGTCAGGCCCGGGAATGCTCTCATCCATGCCGCCAAACACGAGGAAGAGCGGCGACTGGATCTGGGGCGTGTAGTCGAGCATCGGCGGGCGACCGTCGTACGGCGACCGCACGATCTGCGAGCCATAGAACGAGATCGCCGCCCGAATGTCGTCGAACGTCGCCGTCATAAACGCGACGGACCCACCCCAGCAGAACCCCCACGTCGCCACTTCGCCCGACGCCTCAGCCTGTCCCCTTACCCAGTCGATCGCGGCCCGGATGTCCGACCGGACGTCATCATGCGACAGCTGATTGACCGCCGCGCGCCCGCGTGCCATCCCGTCCTTGTCGTACGGCGCCAGGAAGTTCTTGTCCGTCCGGTGGAACAGCGCCGGCAGAACCGCCAGATACCCCTCGCCCGCCATCATGTCGGCGATGTGCTGGAGCTCGGGAGTGATCCCGAAGATCTCCTGCAGCATGATGACCGCCGGAAATGGCCCGTTACCCTCCGGCCGGGCGACGTACATGGGCATCGCCCCGTCGCGAGTCTCGATCTCGATCACGCCCTATTATAACGCGCTACAGTCACGTGGAACGCCTCGGCCACGAGTGCGGTATGCGCTGCCGCAGCGCCGCCCGACGACATATGGGCGCAGGCGATCTGCTGTACCGAACATCGCCGAAGCCCATATGTCGTCGGGCCCCCCCGCGACTCAGCCCTGTCCGAGCTCCCCGGCAAGATCGATGACCCGGGCGATCCGGTCGGTAGCATGCCGCCAATTCTCGCGGACCGCGCGCTCTGCCGCCGCCGGCTTGCCGTTCGCGATGGCTTCGATCACCGCCTCATGCTCCCGCACCGACGATGAGACGTCACTCGACAAAAGCCCGATGTACATCCTGATGTAGCGCTCCGCCTGCGGCTTGATCGAATCGTGCATGGCGACGAGCCGCAGCCCGCCCGCGGCGACCACGTACCGCCGGTGGAACTCCTCGTCGTGCCGATACAGCGCGTCCAAATCCATGTGCGCGGTCCCAAACGCCGCGTTCAGCCTGACGAGATCCTTAGCGATCGCCCCCCGCGTGCGTTTCGGCAGGCGCGCCGACAACGCGGCGGCCAGCCCTTCGAGCGCGCCGACGATCACCAGGAGCTCCTCGGCGTCCGCCCGGGTAAGCGGCGCCACCGACAGCCGAGCCTGGTGAGCGCCGGGCTCGGCACGGACGTACCCCTCCTGCTGCAGCCGACGGAGCGCCTCCCGGACCGGCGTCCGGCTGATCCCGAGCCGCCGGGCGACATCGGTCTCGATCAGCCGACCACCAGGCGCTAATCGGCCGCGGACAATGAGTTCGCGCAGCCGCTCATACGGCTCTTGGGAGAGCATGTGTCCCGTAAGCCTAACATGGGACACGGAAGTTCCCTCTGGCGAGATTGGCCACAGAATTGTATACAAATATGTATGCAGAGTCTCTTCTACCGGAAGCCGCTGAGCGCCCTCCGCGCCGAGTCCGAGCACAATCCCCTGCGCCGCTCGCTGGGACCGATCCAGCTCACGGCGCTCGGGATCGGCTCGATCATCGGCACCGGCATTTTCGTGTTCACCGGCACCGCCGCGCAAGACGCCGGCCCCGCGCTCGTGCTCTCGATGATGTTCGCCGCCTTGGGTTGCGCCGCCGCGGGACTCTGCTACGCGGAGCTGGCGTCGATGGTGCCGGTCGCCGGCAGCGCCTACACGTACGCCTACGCGACCGCCGGACAGCTGGTCGCCTGGATCATCGGCTGGGACTTGATCCTCGAGTACTCGCTCGCCGTCTCGTCGATCGCCGTCGGCTGGTCCGGCTACTTCGTGAGCTTCCTCAAGGGGTTCGGCATCACCTTGCCGGCGAACCTCACGTCAGTCCCACACGGCGTGAACGTGCCGGCGTTCGTCATCGTGCTCGTCGTCGCGGCACTGTTGTCGAGCGGCATCCGCGAGTCGGCGCGGGCCAACACCGTGCTGGTGGCGATCAAGTCCGTCGTGCTGGTCGTGTTCGTCGTGGCCGGCATCAGCTTCGTCCGCAAGTCCAACCTGACGCCGTTCATTCCGCCGAACACCGGCGAGTTCGGCCACTTCGGTGTGAGCGGCATATTGCGCGGCGCCGGGGTGATTTTCTTCGCGTTCATCGGGTTCGATGCCGTGTCCACCGCCGCGCAGGAAGCGAAGAATCCGCAAAAGGACATGCCCACGGGCATCCTGGCATCGCTCGCCATCTGCACGGTGCTCTACATCGCCGTCGCGCTCGTGCTCTGCGGGCTCGTGCCGTTTACCAAGCTCAATGTGCCCGATCCCCTCGCGGTCGGCATCGACGCCACGGGCCTCACGTGGCTCTCGCCGGTCATCAAGATCAGCGCGATCTTTGGGTTGTTCAGTACGATGCTGGTTCAGCTCTTGGGACAGACGCGCATCTTTTTCTTCATGAGCCGCGATGGGCTCTTGCCCGAGCTCTTCGGCCGTATCCATCCGAAAACACGCACGCCAGTGATCAGTACGATGCTGGTGGGCGTGCTATGCGCTCTCGCCGCGGCGCTCTTCCCCATCAGTACGCTCGGCGAGATGGTGAACATCGGGACGCTGCTCGCGTTCACGCTCGTCTCGATCGGAGTGTTACTCCTGCGGCGCTCCGACCCCGACGCCCCCCGGCCATTCCGCGTGCCGGGCGCGCCATGGGTGCCCATCATCGGCGCGGTGATCTGCGTCGCACAGATGGTGGGGCTCCCATGGCAAACTTGGGTTCGGCTGGTCGTCTGGCTCGTGATCGGCCTGACGGTCTACTTCTTACGGCGTCGGGGCCGCGTGCTTGCGCCGGCTCAGGAATTGGAAAAACTCGACTCCCTCGCGTAGCCGCCGCTTCGCCATCGTCGGGCTCATCAGCATCTCCAACGTCATCTCGGCGATCTTCCCGGCGCGGAAGTAGAACTTCTTGTACATCGTCTCGACCGAATCGAAGATCTCGGTCTGGCCGAGGTGGTCGTACGAGAGCGACGCGGTCTGGCGGCCGTGTTCGTCGACCAGGTGCGTGTTCTCGTCGTCCGGCGGGAGCCAGCCGTTCTCTTTCGCCTGGTTGTACAGGTACGTCCCCGGATACGGCGCGGCGATCGACACCTGGATCGTGTGCGGGTTGATCTCGCGCGCGTAGTTGATCGTTTCCTGGATGGTCTCTCGCGTCTCGCCCGGAAGCCCGAGAATAAACGTCCCGTGAATGGTTATTCCCAAATCCCGACAATCTTTGGTAAACCGTTTCGCGACGTCGATCCGGAGACCCTTCTTGATGTTATTCAGGATCTCCTGATTCCCTGACTCGTATCCCACAAGCAGTAGCCGCAGGCCATTATCGCGCATGACCTTGAGCGTCTCGTACGGGACATTCGCCTTGGCATTGCACGACCAGGTCATCCCGAGCTTGCCGAGTCCCCGCGCGATTTCTTCCGTGCGCGGCCGGTCATCGGTGAACGTGTCATCGTCGAAAAACACTTCCTCGGCTTGCGGGAAGTATTTCGGGATGAGCGCCATTTCTTCGAGGACATGCCCGACGCTGCGCGTGCGATAGCGATGGCCACCGACCGTCTGCGGCCAGAGACAGAACGTGCACTTCGAGCGGCACCCACGGCCCGTGTACAGTGACACGTACGGGTGCTTGAGATACCCAATGAAATAATCTTCGACCTTGAGATCGCGCTTGTAGACATCGACCACGAACGGCAGCTGGTCCATGTTCTCGAGAATCGCGCGATGTGGCGTGCTGACCGCGCGACCTTGGTCGTCGCGATACGTCACGCCGTCGACCGTGGAAAGCGGGCGACCTTCGGCGATTTCTTTAATCGTGAAGTCGAACTCCTCACGCGCGACGAAGTCGATCACCGGTGAGGCGAGTAGTGACTTGTCGGGCTCGACCGCGACCTTGGCGCCCACAAACCCGATCATGAGGCTCGGGTTTTCGCGCTTGAGGGCCTCGGCGACCTTGACGTCCCCCGGGAACGATGGCGAGCTCGTGTGTAGGACAGCCAGCTCGTAGTCTTTCGCGAGCGTAAGCACTTGCTGCAACGACAGGCCGGCCGCGGGGGCGTCGACGAGCTTGCTGTCGGGCACCAGCGCCGCGGGCTGTGCGAGCCACGTCGGGTACCAGAACGAGCGCACCTCGCGCTTCGCCTGATATCGCGAGCCGGCCCCACCGTCGAATCCCTCATACGAGGGAGGGTGCAAAAAGAGCGTGCGCATCATTTAAGCGTAACTCTCCTCTCTCGTGCGGAGAACTCCATCAGGTCTCACCCATAGCTCAGTACCGCGCCACGTCACACGGCGGCTCGCGTAACTCATCACCCACATCCCGAACGACAGGATATCGCGAATCGGCACGAGCCACACGAGATACCACGGCCGCTCTTGGTCGACCGCGACGCGATCGGGATCCCACGCTGGGGGCCCCGAACTGACGTAATGTAGTATGACCCTCAAACCCACGGCGAGAGCCACCAACCCCAGCGACCAGCGGGCGAAATCGAAGGCCGCGCTCGCCAGCAGGGTGAGCGGCACGACATACGTCAGAAACGACATCGCATGACCAACCGGCGTGACCGTGCGGATCGTGCGCAACCACCGCAGCTCGTGTCGGACGAGGTCCGTCAGTGTCGGCTCGTTGACCGTCGCGACGACCTCATAGCGCGGGATCACGCACTTGAGGCCCAGCTGGCGCACGCGGAGCCCGAGCTCATAGTCGTCGGCCAGGAGCGGGGCCAAGACCTCGAACCCGCCGACCGCGGTCAGCACCTCGCGACGCAGTGCCATCGTCGTGCCCGAGCAGTACGCGTTAGACCCGAGCGTGCTGGCCACGAGCACCGAAGGGATGAACCCCTCGTCGATGGCCAACGCCCCGAGCTCGGCCCACAAGCCGCCCGCGGGACGACCGCGATAGCTGCACGAGACGATGCCGACTGACGGATCTGTCAGTGGTTCGACCACACGCTCTAAGTAGTGAGGCCCGACCCGAATGTCGCTATCGTTGATCACGATCATATCGTATTTCGCGAACAGCTTGAGGTGCGCCAGCGTGTTGCATTTTCGATTCTCACCGATCCGCGTCGCGCCCGGAATAACCCGAATGTCGACGTGCGGATACTCGGCCGCCACACGACGCGCCACCTCGAGCGCCGGATCGTTCGCGTCACGCGCGCCGAACAGGATCTCGTAGTTCGTGTGCGACTGCTCGCAGAACGATCGCAGGTTTTCGAGGAGACCCGGCTCGAGGCCACAGAGCGGCTTCAAGACGCTGACCGGTGGTAGCGGTTGTGGTGCGGCGAGGCGTGGTGTGCGCTTCCGCCAGATCAGTGTCACGAGCACGCTGAGCGCAACATAGATGAGCGAAAAAACGGCGAGCACCAGTGCCGCAAAGGCAACGAATCCCATGGTAAGACCTATTGCTCCTGGCTAACTTCGGAACTTGGACGGGCTGTCCCAGCTTAGAATCCCCGTCTGCCCCATTCCTGTTCCCGATTTCGTTTTGAGCTTATCTGCCTCGCGCGTCCGCGCCGCGCTTTGGATCGCGGCTGGCGCCGGTCTCCTCGCCGCCGTTCTGCTCGTACTCCGCGAGGGGCTTCCCGACATCCTACGGTTGCTAGATGTGGCTGGCTGGCGCCTCTTGTGGCTAGTGCCGGCCCATGTCCTGCCGTTGGCCTGTTTCGCTGCAGCCTGGTTGGTTCTGCTACGGCCTGAAAGCTCGGCGCAGCCGAGCTCTTTCCAACCGACCAGTCGAGCAGCGCGATCAGCGCTGCATCGACGTGCCGCGGAGCGGCAACCGGGAATCATTTATCTCACTTGGGGGGCAATAGTTCGAGAAGCAGTCGCTGGACTATTGCCCGTCGCGCGGGTCGGCGGCGAGGTCGTCGGTGTCCGCCTCCTGGTACGTCGTGGTGTCCCAGCGTCCACTGCAAGTGCCAGCGTCATTGTGGAACTGACCCTTACAATGGTCGCCCAGGTCACCTTCGCGACCATTGGTTTGATATTGCTCGCCGGCTACCCCACGGTGGGACCAGCCGTTCGAGTAGTTGCGATAGGCCTCGTGATCAGCGTGATTGCCATTCCCCTATTCGTCCTCGTTGTCAAACGATGGGGGCGATCGGCCTTCGCGCTCATGCAACGCGTGATCGGTGCGCTCGGCGGCGGGGAGCAGGTCGGGGGCGACCCCGCGCGGTTTCACGAAGTACTCCATTCGATGTATGCCGACCGCATCGCGGTCGTGGCGTGCGGCGTATGGCAACTGGTAGGATTCCTGGTCGGCGCCTTCGAGACCTGGTTGGCGCTTCGGTTACTCGGTCTGTCTGGTGATGTACGGATGGCGATTGTGCTCGAAAGTCTGGCGACGGCGGTCCAAAGCGCGACCTTCATGGTACCCGGTGGCCTCGGGACGCAAGAGGGCGGGTTCGTTTTGTTTGGCGCGGCGGTCGGATTGACCCCGCAGGTCTCCCTGGCGTTGAGTTTGGCACGCCGGATGCGGCAGGTAGTGCTCGGGCTCCCGGCCCTTCTGTCGTGGTACTGGACCGAGCGGAACTCTGACCGGTCCAGCCGCATTCCCTACTCGGGACCTACAGGAGCCGATGAGTACTGACGCAGGAGCCTTGCAGGACCGCTTGCTGCCGGGCGTCTCGCGAACCTTCGCGTTGACGATTCCACAGCTGCCGCCCGCGCTACGTTCGGTCGTCGCCAACGCATATCTGCTCTGTCGGATTGCAGATACGATCGAGGACGAGGTCGCGCTGTCGGCCGAGGAGAAATTGCGGTTCTCGGACTGGTTTATCGATATCGTGGCGGGCCGGAAGCCCGCCGCGCCGTTCGCCCATGAGCTCGAACCGCTGTTGGCGGCATCGACCTCGGACGATGAGCGGGAGCTCATCCGCGAGACGCCGGGAGTTATTCGGGTCACGGCCTCGTTTGGTCCGCGTCAGCGAGCGGCCTTGGAACGGTGCATCCGCATCATGTGCGATGGCATGCCCCGGTTTCAGCGGCACGCCAGTCTCGCGGGACTGTCGGACGTCGCCGAGCTCGATTCGTACTGCTACTACGTGGCCGGCGTCGTTGGCGAGATGCTGACAGAGCTCTTCTGTGCCTACTCGCCCGAGATCGAAGCCCGTCGCGAGCAACTCGCGCCGCTCGCCGTCTCGTTCGGCCTCGGGCTCCAGATGACCAACATCATCAAGGACGTGTGGGACGATCGCCGGCGCGGCGTCTCGTGGATGCCGCGTGATGTGTCGATCGACGAAGTCATTGGCATCGCCCACCAACACCTCCGGGACGCCCTCTCCTACACCTTGGCGATTCCCAGAAGCGAAACCGGGATCCGGCGTTTTCTATTGTGGGCTTTGGGATTAGCGGTATTGACGTTGCGGAAGGTCCATGGAAACCCAACTTTCCTCTCGGGGCAGAGCGTGAAGGTCTCACGCCGGACAGTCCGCGCGACGGTATTCGTCACGTCAGTTTTGGTGCGGAATGACCGGCTACTGTCACGCTTGTTCGAGCGCGCGGCCGAAGGGCTGCCGCTCACGCCACTGTCCCTGTCACCTGTTGCTTCGGTCGCATGAGCTCATCTCTCGTCAGCGTCATTGATATAGAATCACAACCGGATCCAAGCGCACTGGAGGCGGGGATTGCCCGCGCGTCCAAGGCGCTGATCGCGCAGCAGGATAGTGAGGGGTATTGGCGGTTCGATCTCGAGGCCGATTGCACGATCACGGCCGAGTACATCCTGATGATGCACTTTATGGACGAGATCGACTCGCCACTGCAAACGCGGCTCGCCAAGCACCTGCGAGCGAAGCAGGAAGCGCACGGTGGCTGGGGCTTGTTCCACGGCGGCGCGTTCGACCTCTCATGCTCGGTCAAGTGTTACTACGCGCTCAAGATGGCCGGCGAGAGCCCCGAAGCGCCGTACATGTTGCGCGCGAAGCGGGCCATCTTGGCACATGGTGGCGCCGCCAAAGCCAACGTGTTCACGCGCATCACCCTGGCGCTGTTCGAGCAGATCCCCTGGCGCGGGTGTCCGTTCCTCCCCGTCGAGATCGTGCTCCTGCCGCGGTGGTTCCCGTTTCATCTCACGAAAGTCTCGTACTGGTCGCGCACCGTCATGGTGCCGCTGGCCATTCTGTGCAGCTTGAAGCTCCGCGCCCGCAACCCGCGCCGCGTCGACATCCGTGAGCTGTTCGTCACGCCGCCGGAAAAAGAGAAAGAATATTTCCCGGCGCGATCGACACTGAGTCGCGCGTTCGCGGCACTAGACGCCATCGGTCGGAAAAGCGAGGCGCGGATTCCCAACGCTGCTCGTCGTCGCGCGTTGCTCCGCGCCACGCGCTGGTTCACCGCCCGCCTCAACGGCACCAATGGACTCGGCGGCATCTTCCCCGCGATGGTCAACGCGTACGAAGCACTCGCCGCCTTGGGATACGGCTACGATCACCCATATCGCGTGCAGGCGAGAGAGGCGCTCAAGAAATTACTCGTGGTCGGCGAAGAGACCGCCTACTGCCAGCCGTGCGTCTCACCAGTGTGGGATACCGCACTGGCCACGCTCGCTCTCCAGGAAGTCGGTGATGAGGCGGCGGAAGTCGCGGCCGACCGGGCGCTCGACTGGTGCGTCTCCAAGCAGCTCAAAGAGGCTCAGCCTGGCGATTGGCGGGACGTACGACCGGGCGTCCGAGGCGGCGGCTGGGCGTTCCAGTTCGCGAATCCCCACTATCCCGATCTCGACGACACGTCAGCGGTCGCCTGGGCCATGTCGCAGTCCGGCTCCCGCGCGCGCTATAAGGAGTCCATGGCCTCGGCGGCCGAATGGATCGTCGGGATGCAAAGTCGAAACGGTGGGTTCGGTGCGTTCGATGCCGACAACACCGCGCGGTATCTCAATCAGATTCCGTTCGCGGATCACGGCGCGCTGCTCGATCCGCCCACGAGCGACGTCAGCGCGCGCTGTGCGCTGGCGCTCGCACGCTACGGCCGGCCTGAGCATCGGTTCGCGTTGACGCGCTGTCTCGCGTTCTTGCGGGACGAACAGGAGCCCGCGGGCTCTTGGTTCGGGCGCTGGGGAACCAACTACGTCTACGGCACGTGGTCGGTGCTGACGGCGCTGGAACAGGCCGGCGGGCCCGCTGATCGCGCGGTGATCGCGCGTGGCGCGGCATGGCTCGAGAATCGGCAGAATGCCGACGGTGGCTGGGGCGAGTCGAACGAGAGCTACTGGGACCAGGGCTGCGTTTCCCGGCGCGATCCCAGCACCGCATGTCAGACTGCCTGGGGTGTCCTTGGGCTTCTTGCTGCCGGGGAGGTCGATTCGGCCGCGGTGCGGCGCGGGGTCGCGTATCTCCTCTCGCGGCAGGACGCGGACGGGCAGTGGGACGATCCGTGGTTCAACGCGCCCGGGTTCCCGCGAGTGTTCTTCCTCAAGTACCACGGGTACGCCAAGTACTTCCCGTTGTGGGCGCTGGCGCGATACCGCACGCTGACGCGCTCAGGCGCGGCGGCGTGACCGGCGTCGTCGCTGCACTTCCGGCCGAGGCGCGGTGGCTGCGAGCGTCGGCGCTCGAAGTGCGCGTGGGAGGTATCGGCGCCGAGCACGCGCGGCGGACCGCACGAGCGTTCGTCGCTGACGGAGCGAAAGCGCTCATCTCCTGGGGCACGGCCGCCGCACTCGCTCCCTCGCTCGCCGTCGGGACTCTGATCCTCGCTGATCGCGTCGTCGGTGACAACGACAGTGTGCCGCTCGTGCCGGACCTCGCGTGGACTGCGCGCGTCGCGCTTGCGCTGCGCGGCATCGTCCCCGTCGTGCGCGGCACGCTGGCTTGTCCCGTCGAGGTATTGCGGAGCGCCAAGGAGAAGCGCGCGCTGGCCGATCAATGTGGCGCGATCGCGGCTGACATGGAGAGTGCGGCGATCGGCGCTGTGGCACGAGAGGCGGGGGCGCCATGGATCGTCGTGCGCGCGATCTCTGATGCGGCCGACACGGTCGTGCCGGCGAGTGTGGTGACCGCCATCGATCGCTCCGGCGCGCTGAGCCTCGTGCGACTGCTCGGCGCCCTGATCCAGAATCCCGGCGACATCGCGGCCCTCCCGACGCTGGCGCGGGGGATGCGGCTCGCGGGCCGGACGATGATGAGCGTCGCGCCGGTGCTGGAGGGCGCGTGAGAGCGCTCGTCACCGGCGCGACGGGATTCGTTGGAGCGGCAGTCGCTCGCCGACTCCTCGCGAGCGGACACACCGTGCGCGTGCTGGCGCGGCCGCACGCCGATCGCCGCAATCTCCAACACCTCGACGTCGAGGTAGTTGCGGGAGATCTCGCGGACGCCCAGTCGGTCGAGAATGCGGTCAAAGGCTGTCAGGCGGTATTTCACGTCGCAGCCGATTATCGGCTGTGGGTGCCCGACCCGCGTTCGATGTACGCGACCAACGTCGACGGAACGCGTGCGGTATTGCAGGCAGCCATGAAGAGTGGAGTCGACCGTATCGTCTATACGAGTAGCGTCGCGACGCTGGGCTACGGCTCCAACGGCCATCCCGCCGACGAAGACACGCCGTCGACGCTCGACGACATGATCGGCCACTATAAGCGGTCCAAGTTCCTGGCCGAAGAAGTCGCGCGCGAGATGGCCGCCGCGGGCGCGCCAGTCGTCATCGTCAATCCTTCGACACCTGTCGGTCCCGGTGACGTCAAACCGACACCTACCGGCCGACTCATCCGCGATGCGATCAACGGCCGGGTGCCGGCCTACGTCGATACCGGTCTCAATGTCGTGCACGTCGACAACGTCGCGGCCGGCCATCTCCTTGCGTACGAAAAAGGCGTCATCGGCCGCCGGTACGTCTTAGGCGGAACGGACATGACGCTGCGCGAGATCTTGACCGAGTTGGCGCTCGTGTCCGGTCGCCGGCCGCCACGGTGGCGGTTATCGCACCGGGCGGTTCTGCCGATTGCGTATATCGCCGAAGGCTGGGCGCATGTGAGTGGTCGGGAACCGCTGGCCACGGTCGACGGTGTGCGATTATCGGCGAAGTCTATGTATTTTTCGAGTGCGCGGGCCGTGCGCGACCTGGGCTATGCGCCGGGCGATGCGCGGGCGGCGCTCAAAGCCGCGGCAGAGTGGTTTCGACGAGGGGCAGGCGTATGGACTTGATATTAGCGCAGCCCCGCGGCTTCTGTGCCGGCGTGGTCCGCGCGATAGAGATCGTGGAGCGGACGCTCGAAGTGCACGGGTCGCCCGTCTACGTGCTCCACGAGATCGTGCACAATCGGCGCGTGGTCGAGGATCTGGAGCAGCGGGGCGCGATCTTCGTCGAAGACCTGAACGACGTACCGGCGGGCTCCGTGCTGATCTTCAGCGCGCACGGCGTGGGGCGCAAAGTCGAAGACGACGCCGCCACTCGTGGCCTTCGGGTTCTCGATGCGACCTGCCCTCTCGTTACCAAAGTTCACCTACAGGCCCAACGCTACGCCCGCGACGGCCGTGAGCTCATCATCGTCGGCCATGCGGGACACGTCGAGGTCTCCGGGACCCTGGGCCAGGTCGAACGGGCGCACGTGCTGTGCACGGTCGAAGAGGTCGATCGGCTGGAAGTTGCCGATCCGGATCAGCTCGCTTACGTCACGCAGACTACGCTCAGCCTTGATGATACGAGGGAAGTGGTCGACGCCCTCAAGGCCAGGTTTCCGACCATCAAGGGACCTGGGCTGGACGATATCTGCTATGCCACGCAGAACCGGCAAAATGCCGTCAAAGAGCTGAGCGCTACGGCGAATGTTCTGCTTGTGGTCGGGGCCAGGAACAGTTCCAATTCCAACCGGCTTCGTGAAGTCGGCGCCCACCTCGGGGTGCCGTCATATTTGATCGAGGGCGCCAAGGACATCGATCCGGCGTGGCTGCCGTCCAACGGTGGAAAGGTGGCGATCACAGCCGGGGCATCGACGCCCGAGGTGCTCGTGGACCAGGTGATCGAGCGGTTGCGCTCGATGGGAATCGGGTCGATCTCGACGATCGACGGCGTGAAAGAGACGACGACTTTTCGGTTGCCAGCCGAATTGATTGATATGGAGATCGCGTGATATGGGAATTCCATTTGCGGCGCAAGCGCGCATTGCACGATACGTCGTGGGCAAGAAGCTCAAGGGCGAGAAGCGATTCCCCCTCGTGCTCATGCTCGAACCGCTGTTTCAGTGCAATCTCGAGTGCAGTGGGTGCGGCAAGATCGCGTACTCGAACGATATTCTGCGCCAACGACTGACCGTCCAAGAATGCTTGGACGCCGTCGATGAGTGCGGCGCGCCAGTAGTCGCGATTCCCGGCGGTGAGCCGCTCATTCACAAGGACATGCCGGAGATCGTGAACAAGATTCTGGCGAAGGGGAAATTGGTCTCCCTGTGCACCAACGCCATCTTGCTCGCCAAGCGCCTTGACGAATTTACGCCGTCGCCGTTCTTGATGTTCTCCGTGCACTTGGACGGGTTGCAGGAGCGCCACGACGCGTCCGTCTGCCGCGACGGGGTATTCGACAAGGCCGTGACGGCGATTCGGTTGGCCCGTCGTCGCGGATTCCGCGTCTCGATCAATTGCACGCTGTTCCAGGGCGAGGATCCGGACAAAGTCGCGCAGTTCCTGGATTTCGTCACGGACGATCTGGGCGTCGAGGGCATTACGCTGTCGCCCGGATACAGCTACGAGAAAGCGCCTCGCCATGACGTCTTCCTCGGGCGCAACGAGAGCAAGAAGCTGTTCCGCGAGATCTTCAAGCGCGGCCAGGGCCGGAAGAAGGGCTGGCCGATGACCGACTCCACACTCTTCCTCGATTTCCTCGCGGGCAATCAGCCGTACGAGTGCACGCCGTGGAGCACGCCGACGCGCAACGTGTTCGGCTGGCAGAAGCCGTGCTATCTCCTCGTCAACGAGGGCTACGCGCCGTCGTTCAAGGCCCTCATGGACGACACGGACTGGGACAACTACGGCACGGGCAAGAATCCCAAGTGCGACAACTGCATGGCGCACTGCGGGTACGAGGGATCGGCGGTTGACGATGTCTTCGCGCATCCAGTCAAAGCGATGCTCGTCTCGCTGCGCGGCCCGCGCACCGAGGGGCCGTTCGCGCCCGATCCCGAGATCAAGTACAAGCAAACCGGTCGTCAGCCGCTCCCGGTCAGAAAATCGAGCTGATCGCTGCCGCGGCCTTCGGGCTCTGGCTGATCGTCCTCCTCGCACCATGGCGCGCGTGGAGTACGGTCGAGCGCTTGGATGCTGATCCGTCCACGGCGTCTTTGCGCCACGATGATGTAACGGCACTCGTCCCCGCACGCGACGAAGCACCGACGGTCGCTCGCACGGTGGGCGCGCTCATGGCGCAAGGTGTCGGACGAGTTGTCGTCATTGATGACGGGTCGTCCGACGACACCGCGACCCGCGCGCAGCACGCTGGTGCGGAGGTCATCTCCGGCGAACCGTTACCCGCCGGATGGGTTGGCAAGCTGTGGGCGCTGGAGCAGGGCCGCCGCACGGTATCGACGCCGTTGACGCTCCTCGTCGACGCGGACATTGAGCTCGCACCCGGCACCGTGTCGGCACTGCGTCAACGCCAGCGCGAAGGCTTTGCCTTGGTGTCCCTGATGGCCGTGCTGGAGATGGAATCCGCGTGGGAAAAATTGTTGATTCCCGCGTTCGTCTACTTCTTCAAGCTGTTGTACCCGTTTCGTCTATCGAATAGTCGCGGCACGATCGTGGCGGCCGCGGCCGGTGGCTGCGTGCTCATCGAGACCGCCAGACTGGAGTTCGCCTCATTCCGTAGCGCGATCATCGATGACTGCGCCCTGGCGAGGTCGGTGAAACGAGGCGGCGGACGAACGTGGCTCGGCCTCACGCACTCGGCCTTGAGCCAGCGTGCCATGCATGGCCTCAAGCCGATATGGTCAATGGTCGCGCGCTCGGCGTTCGCCCAGCTCAAGTACTCGACGCTATTGCTCCTCGCCTGTATCGCGATGCTGGTTCTGGCCTTCTGGGTTCCAGTCCTCGGCGTATTCGACCCGCATACGCGGTGGACCGCATGCGCGGCGTTGGCCACGATGATGGCCACGTACATCCCGGTCCTGCGTTTCTACGGCCGCTCGCCCGCCTGGGCGCTCGCGCTCCCGCTGGCCGGAACGCTCTACTTGGCGATGACGATCACCTCAGCCATTCGCGGCTGGGGCGGCGTGCGGTCGAGGTGGAAAGGACGCGACTATCCGTCTTCCGCAATGTAGGGAAACATCGTATCATGTGGCCCCAGCAAGACGAGGTCGCTTGACGTGTCCGTGACATTTACGCCGACTGACCTCAAGAGGATGGAATCGGCAGCCGAGGCGCTGCTGACTCCGCTCGCGCACGAGCGAGTTGATGATTGGCGGCGGACGGTCACGCGGACCATCAAGCGCGCGCTCGATTGCGACGGCGCAATGTTCACGCTCGTCCCGGCGATCGAGGCCGGCGCGGATCCGACGTTCAGCGAAGATGGGTTCGCGGCCGCGTTTCCCTTGATACCACCGCCCGCCGACATCCCCGTCTTCGACGACGATCAGTTCGCCGGTATGCAGGCCATCTGCCGCTCGAGCGAAGGCCTGGGCGTCGTTGTCGTGACGCGCGATCGCGGCGGCGTGCAGCCGTTCGGCGAGAAAGCACTGGCCATGCTGCGGTTGCTACAGCCCGCGCTCGCGGTGGGCATCGAGATGCGACAGCGCTTCGCGCGGCGGAGGGCCGAGTTCCTGCGCGTGCTCGATGCGATGCGCGAGGGGCTCATGCTCGTCGAGGCGAGCGGGCGCGTGCTCCACGAGACGCCGGCGATCATGCGGATGCTGATCGATGAGTGGGAGCGCGATCGCGTCCGGACCGCGATGCTCGCCTGTGCGCGCAGTCTCTCGCAAGCGCGCCGCGCCATTGTCTCGGAGCTGCGCACGGCGCAACACCGGTACCGCATCCGCGGCTGCTACGCCGGCGAAGAGCTCGCGGGGTCATCGACCGTGCTCGTGGCCATCGAGCGCGTCGGCCCCGCGCCCACACCGGACGACTCGGCCCTCAAGCTCAGGTTTGGCCTGACGCCACGGGAGATCCAGGTCACGCGGCTCCTGGCCGCCGGTCGCCGAAATGATGACGTCGCAGCGTCTTTGCAGATCAGCCCGCATACGGCCCGCCGACATACCGAGCGCGTGCTCGCCAAGTTGGGGGCCTCCTCCCGCGCGGCCGTCGGGGCACTGCTCCGGGGCGCCTAGCGAGGCGTAGACGAGCGTAGTCCAACCGACCAGAATTCGAGCAGCGCGAAGCGCATGCGTCGAATTTCCTAGTTTGAGAGCAAGGTTTTGGTCGTTCCGGTGCGCCGGAGTGGTGATCTTCGTTCCATGATCAAACCAACCCAGATGACCAATGACGAGCGGTGGACCGCGTTTGCGACCCGGGACCGCTCCTTCGACGGTGCGTTTGTCATGGCCGTGCGGACGACGGGCGTCTATTGCCGCCCGAGCTGTCCGGCGCGGCGACCGCACCGGCACAATACCCAGTTCTTCGACACGCCGACCGAGGCCGAGCAGGCGGGCTTCCGGCCGTGTCGGCGCTGCCGGCCGCACGCGGCCGATGGCGCGCCCATCGAGCGCAGCGTCCAGGCCGCGCGCGAGTATCTCGATGCGAGAGTCGGCCAGCGCGTCCCGCTGGCCCGGCTCGGAAAGGCCGTGGGCTTGAGCCCGTGGCACGTCCAGCGCGCGTTCACGCGGCTGGTCGGCGTTTCGCCAAAGGCGTACCAGGAAGCGCGGCAGCGAGAGCGCTTCAAGAGCGATCTGCGCAAGGGCGCGAGTGTGGGCCGCGCGACGTATGGCCGCGAGGCGACGGAGATCGGCATGCGGCCGGGGTCGTATCGGCGTGGCGGGCGTGGCGTGACGATTCGCTATGCGGTCGTGCCGTCGGCGCTCGGGTTCTTGCTCGTCGGCATGACTGATCGCGGGGTCGCGACGGTGATGCTCGACGACACAGTGCAGGCACTGGAGGCCACGCTTCGCTACGAGTATCCCGAGGCGACGCTCGTGCGCGACGAATCGGGTGTCGCGGCGACCGCCATGGCGATCGTCGAGTCTATCGAGCGCGGCAACGGTCTCTCGGCGCTCCCATTGGACCTGCGCGGAACCGCGTTCCAAATGCGCGTGTGGGCTGCGCTCAGGGAAATTCCGCCGGGCGCGACTCGCACGTACAGCGAAATCGCCCAAGCGATCGGGAGTCCCAAAGCTGTGCGTGCGGTTGCCGGTGCGTGTGCGGCGAACCCTGCCGCGATCGTCGTGCCGTGTCACCGCGTCGTGCGCACGGACGGCGGGAAAGGTGGTTACAAGTGGGGCGTCGAGCGAAAGAACCGGTTGCTCGACCTCGAAGCTACATCGTCATCTCGCCGGGTAAAGGCGTAGCGACGAGAATCGCCGTCGCCAACAACACGAGCGCGCCGAGGATTAACTCGGCGCGCGCCGAGTTTCGGAGCGCATGTTGCTCTCCGCCGGCGAGTTTCGGGGTAGCCCAGCGCCAGTTGTAGGCTCCCACCGCTGCTACTCCCGCGACTAGCGCGAGTTTGATACAGAGCGTGCGACCGTAGGTCGAGCCGAGCACGGCGGACCAGGTGCCGATGTGAACGTAGGCCGCCCAGAGGCCGGTGATGGCGAGCGTGCTCGCCGAGATCAGTGCGACTGGGGAGAAGGCTCGCACACATGCCAGTGCACCTTCATGGCGAGGAAGAATCACGACGAGCGCGAATACGAAGAGGGTGCCGAGCCACGTGCTGGCGGCCGCCACATGGAGCGCATCCGCCGCGATGGTCACGACCCGGTGCGACTGATCGCCCATGGCGTGTCCCGCGAGCGACGGCGTCAACGCCAGTCCCGCCGCGAGTACGAGCGTCACCGGCCAGGCACGCCTGGCGAGCGACCACCACGCGGCCACCGCGAGCGCGACCTGCGCGATCCAGATGCGGCCCCATTCTGTGTGCAGCAACATGGCGCCGACGAATGCGCGCTTGTCGTCCATCGTCCCCGTCGGATCCACGAGGCTCGCGTACTGATCCCACCCGCGAACCATTGCACCGAGGATCAATAGGACCGCCGCCCATGTCCCAAGGCGCGCCGCGCTTCGCGCGAGCGCGTCTTTGTCAGCGACTCCCGCGCGGCTCAGCGTTCCGTAATAGAAGGCGACGGCGCCGATAACGGTCGTCAGGCCAATGAAGGTCAGCCAACGGCCAATGTCGCCAACCAGCGTTCCACTGCTCAGCGTGCCACCGCTCAGTGCGAGACGACGAAGTTGAAACTTCCCGACGACGGATGCCCGTCCATGGCCGTCGAGCGCCAGGTGACCGTGTAGGCACCCTTCGCGATCTGCCCACGAACGGCGGCGACCAGCGGAGCGTGCGCGCCAGTGTCGACCGCGAGCGGCGCCAACTGCACGGCGGTGCCCGAGGCAGTCGCGAGTTTGACGGTTGTCACGGCGACCTCAGGCCGCTCGGAGAACCAGAACTTGATCGCCGCGGGCGCCGTCGCGACGGTATCGTTCGCGGATGGCTCCGAGCGCAGCAGGTGCAGGTGCGCGGATGTATGCAGCGTCAAAGCAGCCAGCAAATATTGAATAAGAAGCGTCATGAGTGAACAGTAATAGAAATGACGAGCGGATCGTATGACGCCGAGGTCGGCGTTGTTGGCGGCGGACCGGCGGGCGCGCGAGTGGCCGAACGTTTGGCGGCGCGGGGTGTCGACGTCCTGCTCTGGGATCCGCGAGCGCCGTGGGAGAAACCATGCGGCGGTGGGCTCACGGCTGCGCTCACGGATGCCGTGCCGGAGATCGCCGAAGTGCTCCCGCGGGCGCGGGCGATTGACCACGTGCGCATCACGACGGATCAAGATGTTCCGCCGCTCGAACTCGAGCTGCGCCGGCCGATTCACATCATCGCCCGCCACACGCTTGGCGCCTGGCAACTCGACCGCGCTCGCACGGCCGGCGCGCACGTGACCGTTGCGGCCGTGCGCGCGCCGGTTCGCGAAGCACAAGGCGGTTGGTCCGTCTCCGACGCGCGCGTGCGTTTCCTGATCGGAGCCGATGGCGCCGCGAGTACGGTGAGAGCGGCCGCGGCGCCCAGATTGCGCGTTGCGCTGGAGCCGACCCGATTGGCCTACGTGCCAACCAGCGGCGGCGGCGATCGTGAAATGGTGCTGCGATTCGAGCGCGGGATCGACGGCTACGCCTGGGACTTTCCGCGCCCGGACCATCGCTCGGTCGGCGCCGTCGCCGCGCCCGGCAGCACCGGTGGCACGCGGGCGCGGCTCGACTCGGCCGTCGCAGCCATCGCCCCACCTGGGGGACAGCATGGCGCCGTCGTCGGGTCCGCGCTCTATCCGATGCGCCGCGGATATCCCGAGATCGGCGGCGACGACTTCGCGCTCCTGGGCGACGCGGCCGGCTTGGCTGATCCGGCCACCGGCGAGGGCATCGCCAACGCCCTCCGCTCGGCTGACTGGGCCGCTGAGATTTTTCTGCGCGACCGATCGTTTCGTCGGTATGGCGCGCTCGTCGCGGCACGGCTCGGCGCCGAGCTCCGGGACGCGCGATGGTTGAGGTACCTGTTGTATACACGTGGGTACGCCGTGCGACTCGTGGTTGGCGCACGCGGGCGACCCAGTTTCTTACGGATCAGCGAGGCGCTGATCAACGGCGCGAACGAGCATCGGTCGTTCGCCTGGCAAGTCGTGCACGCGCTGCTGGCCGCGGCGCTGGGACGGCGTAAATTCGGATTAACTCCAAACGGAGGCAGCGCGAGATGAGACCTGTGGCGGTGCTCTTGAGCCTCGTCGTGGCATCCACGGCCGGCGCCCAGGGAAGCTTCGAAGGCGTCGTGACCTATCAGATGGGAAATTCTGGTGACACGTGGCAGTACTCGGCCAAGGGCGGCAAAGTGCGCATCGACATGAGCAGCGCCCGCATGCCGGGCGGCGTCAGTGCCGTCATGGACATGGGCGCCATGACGACGACAGTCCTCATGACCCAGCAGCACATGTATATGACGATGCCGATTCCGCAGTCCGCGACCCTCCCCGACTCGGTACACGGCAGCGTCACCAAGACCGGTTCCGAGGTGATCGCCGGCGTGCCGTGCGATGACTACGTCGGCACCGACGCCAAGGGCGCGAAGCAAGCGACGGTATGCCTGGCGCACGGCATGGGAAACTTCGTGCAGTTCGGGGCGAACAATCCCATGATGCGGCAATACGCATCGCGCGTCTCGGGGTTTTCCGGCGCCATGAAGGGCGGCGGCTTCCCCCTCAAGATCACGAAGGAGGATGGCCAGACCACGATGATCGCGACAAAGATCGAGAAGAAGTCGCTCGACGAGTCGCTGTTCTCGGTGCCCGCCGGATACACGCAGATGCAAATGCCCGCCGGAATGCCGGCCCCCCAGCACTAACCTTGCACCCGTCGCTTTGCTGCGAGGGCAAACCCCTTCGGGCTTTCCCCTCGCAGCGAGCTGGCCCTATGCGTGCATAGGGCCAGGTTGGATAAGGGAGGATTCCAATGCGACGGCTGCTTTTTATCGTTGCGCTGCTTGAGTTTACGGTCATAGCGAACTCGGCCGTAGCGCAGGATAGCACCAGACGAGACACGACCCGGGATAGCACCCGGCAGGACTCCGCCCGGCAACGGCTACACAAGAGGGTGCAGGTAACGTCCCCGGGCGCGATCGATACGGCCAAAATTCGCGCTCCGTCTCGCCGCGACTCTTCGCTCGTCCGCCACGAGATGCGACGCGACTCGGCGTCAGCTGGCGCCGACACGGTGGCTAAACCGGCGAAAACTCCGCCAGACTCACAGCCTCCGAAAAAACCGTCATCCCCGCATTAGAAGCTCGCTAGAGCGAGCTTGGTCCAACCGACCAGTCGAGCAGCGCGAAGCGCGGCCTCGACGCGCGGCGGAGCCGCGCTAGTTGCTCTCTCGGGCTGCGGCCCACAGGTTGAGATGTGCTTATCAAGCACCTCGAATACCTCGTGGCGCTCGCTCGCGAGAAGCACTTCGCGCGCGCCGCCGCCGTGTGCCATGTGACGCAACCAACGCTCTCAGCGGGTATCAAACAGCTCGAGGACAGCCTCGGCGTGCTAGTCGTCGAGCGCGGCCAGCGGTTTCGGGGCCTCACGCCCGAAGGCGAGCGGGTGCTCGCCTGGGCGCAGCGCATCCTGTCCGATGTCGACGGCCTGCGCCAAGACGTCAGCGAGACGCACGGTGGCCTCGTCGGCCGACTCCGACTCGGCGCGATCCCGGCGGCGCTCCCGATGGTCGCCCTGGTCACCGCGCCATTCGTGGAGCGCTATCCCACCGCCACCACGACCATCTGGTCGCTCACGTCGATCGAGATCCAGCGCGGCCTCGATGATTTTACGCTCGACGCGGGCATCTCGTACCTCGACAACGAGCCGCTGGCCCGCGTCCGCACGGTACCGCTCTATCGCGAGCGCTACGTGCTGATCACGTCGGCACTGGGCCCGATGGGTCACCGCACGAGCGTCGGCTGGCGCGAAGCGGCCGATCTGCCGCTCTGTCTCATGACCCCCGACATGCAGAACCGGCGTATCCTCGACGGACACTTTCGCTCCGTCGGCGCGACCGCGCGCCCCCACGTCGAGGCCAACACGATGGTCGCACTCGCCTCGCACTTGCGGTTTGGCAACTATTCGGCCGTACTCCCCAAGACCCTGCTCGCGGTCATTGGGAATCTCCCGGACATGATCGCGATCCCGCTCGTCGAGCCCGAAGTCTCGCACGAGGTCGGGCTCATCGTCGCGGACCGCGAGCCCCCGACCCCCGTAGCCGCCGCGGCCGTCCGCGTGGCTGATTCGCTCACGCTCGGCGCGACCATCGATAAGCTCTCGTGGCCGATCCGCTGAACCCGACCCACCCCCTGTTCGGGCTCGGCTACGCGAAACCCGCCCGAACCCGAGAGTTCCTTCGGCTCGACGGCGACACCGAGCGCGAGGGCTCGGCCGACGTCGCCGAGGAAGTGCCGGTCGCCATCGCGTACAACAATCGGCCGCATGTCGTGATGATGGCGACGCCCGCAGATTACGAGGATTTCGCGGTCGGGTTCTCGCTGACGGAAGAAATCGTCGCCTCCCTCGATCAAATAGAGTCGATCACGGTCGTCCCGTATAACCAGGGCGTCGAAATTCATCTCGTCATCCCTCATGCCGAGGCCGAGGCGCTCGCCGAACGCGGGCGGCAACTCGTCGGCCGCACGGGATGCGGGCTGTGCGGCGTGCAGACCATCACCGATGCGTTGCGCCCGCCGAGAACCGTGGCGCCGCCGCGGCAGCCGATCGCGTCCGAGGCCCTCTGGCGCGCGGAGTCAGCGTTGATGGGCCGGCAGACGTTGAACCAAGCGACGGCCGCCGTACATGCCGCGGCCTGGGCAACGGCGGACGGGACGCTCGAAGTGGTCAGGGAGGATGTCGGGCGACATAATGCGCTCGACAAAGTGATCGGCGCGCTCGCGCGGGCTAAAATAGATGCGAGTCAGGGCTTTATCGTGATGACGAGCCGGGCATCGTACGAGCTGGTCCAGAAGGTGAGTATTGTGGGAGTGCCGTTGCTGGCGGCAGTATCGCGGCCGTCGGGGCTGGCGATACGATTGGCCGAGTCGGCTGGCATTGCGATTGTGGGACTCTTGAGGGGGCGCAGCGCCAACGTTTACACACACCGGGAGCACATATCTCACGCTTGAGCCTCGTGCTTGCGCTGGCCACAGTGGCCGCGCAGGCGAATGCCCAGCAGGACTACGCCGCGATGATGTACCGGATGCACCACGATGAACGCCCGGTCGCGAACGCGTCCTGGATCGCGCCGCGCGCCGACGTGGACACGGAGACGGTCGCATACGCGGGTTCAACGACGGGTTACCTCGCGCACCCGAAAGGGTCGGGGCACAACCCGGCGGTCGTGATGATCCATGAATGGTGGGGGCTGAACGACAACGTGCGGATGGAAGCCCGCCGGCTGGCCGGCGAAGGCTACACCGTGCTCGCCGTCGATCTCTACCATGGGAAATCGGCGCAGACGCCCGACGACGCGCGGAATCTGGTGATCGACGTCGTGCACAATCCGGCCGACGCGCTGGCGAACCTCAACGCCGCCGTCTCGTACGTGAAGTCCCACGGCGCCAAGAAAGTCGGCGTGCTCGGCTGGTGCTTTGGTGGGGCGTGGAGCATACAGGAAGCGCTCAACGATGCGTCGCAGATCGACGCCAACGTCGCGTATTACGGCACGCCCGTGACTGATCCGGCGAAGCTCGCCAAGATGCCACCGTTCCTGGGCCTCTACGGCAGCGCCGACGGCGGGATTCCGGTGGACAGCGTCCGCAAGATGGAATCGGCGCTCGAAGGCTTACGCAAGACCGTCGAGGTCAAGGTCTACGACGGCGCCCAACACGCTTTCGCCAATCCGTCCGGCCAGCACTACGATAAGGCCGCGGCCGACGACGCATGGCAGCGCACGACAGCGTTTCTGGCCAAGTATCTCAAGGGCTAGGAGTGAGCGAAGCGAGCTCGGTCCAACCGACCGGTCGAGCGCGTAGCGCATCGACCAGCGGCGGAGCCGCGTGAGCGAAGCGAACGACAGGTCAACCGACCAGTCGAGCGCGAAGCGCATCGACGAGCCGCGGAGCGGCCCTGAAAAGCTAGCGCCGGAGCCGAGATGGCCAGCGGTGATCGCGCTGCTGGCCATCGGGATGCTTCAGTTCGCGCTGCCGCGCTCGATGACGGCTGGGCCCCCGTGGCTGCTGCTCGTCATCGTGGGCGTGTTGCTCGTCCCCATTATTTACACCAGACGACGTGGGCTCCACCAAGTCAACCACTCGATGAGCGTGGTGCTCGCCGTGATTATTACGGCGGAGCTGATCGCGGCAGTGTTATCGTTGGTGGCAGCGCTGCCGGCGCATAAGGAGCCGCCGCAAGCGCTGCTCGAGGCCGCGGCCGATTTGTGGGTGACCAACGTGCTCGTGTTCGCCTATTGGTACTGGAAGCTCGACGCTGGCGGCCCGAACGTGCGGGAATCGCGCGGGCATCAGGATGGGGCGTTCTACTTTCCGCAGTTCATGAAGAAGACGCCGGGCTGGCGGCCGGGCTTCGTCGACTATCTCTTTCTCGCGTTCACGACCAGTACGGCCTTCTCTCCGACCGACACTCCGGTGCTGTCCCAATGGGCGAAAGTACTCATGATGTTGCAAGCCACGATCGCGTTTACGACGGTCACCGTCTTGATCGCGCGTGCTATAAATATCTTGTAGCCCTGCTCGTCGCCGGCGCGACGGCCGGCGCTCAGCAATCGGACCCATCGCGCGTGACGATGGATCGACTGTTCTCGGGCGACTTCTCGCCCGATCGCACCGGTGGCCTTCAATGGCTCCCGAAATCACCGGCATACACGGTATTCGAGCGCGGCACGCGCGGCGGCGATCTGGTGCGCTACGATGCGGCGACCGGGGCTCGCTCGGTGATGGTGTCGGCCGACAAGCTCGTTCCCTCCGGCGCGAATCAAGAGCTTGCGGTCGAGGAATACACCTTCTCGCAGGACGAAAAGAAATTATTGCTGTTCACGAACTCCCAACGCGTGTGGCGACAGAACACGCGCGGCGATTACTGGGTGTACGATCTCACCGCCGGCACACTGCGGAAGCTCGGCGGTCCCGCCAAGCCATCGACACTCATGTTCGCGAAGTTTTCGCCCGACGGTGGTCGCGTGGCGTACGTGCGCGAGCACAACCTCTACGTCGAGAACGTCGCCGACGGCAACATCACGGCGCTCACGACCGACGGATCGCCGACGATCATCAACGGGACGTTCGACTGGGTCTACGAGGAAGAGCTCAACGATCGCGATGGCTTCCGTTGGAGCCCAGACGGCACCCGCATCGCCTATTGGCAACTCGATGACTCCGGCGTCCACGACTACGATCTCATCGACGACACGGACTCGCTGTACTCCTATATCAATCCCGTGCAGTACCCAAAGGCGGGCACGCCGAACTCCGCGGCCCGCGTCGGCATCGTGGACGTCACAGGCGGTGCCACGCGTTGGCTCGCGCTGCCCGGCGATCCGCGCGCGTTCTTGATCGCGCGGCTCATGTGGGCGGGGACGAGCGATGCCGTCGTCGTCCAGCGCATGAATCGCGTGCAGAACGAGAACCAGATTATCCTCGGCGATGCTCGCACTGGTGCGCTCACGACCGTGCTCACCGAGCGCGATAGCGCCTGGGTCGACGCGGTCGACGACATGCAATGGTTCGAGCGCGGGCAGCGCTTTCTGTGGGTCAGCGAGCGCGATGGCTGGCGCCGGCTCTACGTGATCTCGCGCGACGGTCGCACCACGAAGGCGATCTCACCGGCAAACGCCAATGTCGCCACGCCGAACAGTCCGTTCGGCCAAGCCTACACGGTCGGCGTCGACTCGGCCGCCGGCGCCATCTACTACACCGCCTCGCCCGAGAATGCCACGCAACTCTATCTCTTTCGCGCGAAACTCGACGGGACGGGGCGCGCCGAGCGCGTGACGCCCGCGTCCGAGCCCGGCGTGCACGACTACGACCTCTCGGCCGATGCCAAGTGGGCTATTCACGAGTGGTCATCGTTTGACAAGCCGCCGGTCGTCGAGATCGTTCGGCTCGCCGATCATCACGTCACACGCACGGTGACGGATAACTCACGCCTGGTGCGTACGGTCAATGCGCTGGCTCGTGGCCCCGTCGAGTTTTCGCGATTGGACGGGCAAGATGCCTGGATCATGAAGCCGCCCGCGTTTGACTCGACGAAGAAATACCCGGTGCTCTTCTTTGTCTACGGCGGCCCAGCTGCCCAAACGGTGCTCGACCAATGGGGCGGTCAGCAATACCTGTGGCATCTCATGCTGACGCAGCTGGGCTATGTCGTGGCATCGGTCGACAATCACGGCACACCGACGCCCCGCGGCCGTGCATGGCGCAAGGCGATTTTCAAGCACTCTGGCCCACTGGAGTCGCAAGACCAAGCGGGTGCAGCCAAGGCGCTCGTCAGTCGCGGCTGGGCCAATGCCACGCGTGTCGGTGTATGGGGTTGGAGCAATGGTGGCACGATGACGCTCAATCTCCTCTTCCGTTCGCCGGAGCTGTATCGCATGGGCATGGCCGTAGCCCCGGTGACCGACTCGCGATTTTACGACACGATCTATACCGAGCGATACCTGGGACTGCCTGACGAGAACCCCGAACAGTACAAAGAGGCCTCGCCGCTCTCGTACGTGGGCGGCCTCCGCGGTGACCTGCTGGTCGTGCACGGCTCGGGCGACGACAACGTGCACTTCCAGAACAGCGAGGCACTGATCAACGCGCTCGTCGCGGCGGACAAGCAGTTCACGATGATGGACTACCCGAACCGCACGCACTGCATCTGCGAGGGCGAGAACACCTCCCGGCATCTGTACGGTCTCCTGACGCGATACCTCCAGGAGCATTTACCGGCCAATGCTACTCGCGCTGAGTAAACTGGCCGCCCTCGGATTCGCCGCCGCCGTGCACGCGGCGCGGGCGGATCTCGCGCGCGACGGCGGTCGCCTGTGGAGCACGCGGCTCGACACGTTGGAGTGGATGGGCGTCGACGGCCAGCGCGTGTATCTCACGCGCAAGCCCGACACGACCGGGTACACGATGACCACCGACTCGTTGTGGGTCGGGCCGCTTCCGGCCGGAGTCGCGCCCGCGAACACGTCGATCGACCGGTGGGGGCGCCGGTGGGCCATGGTCGTGCTCCCGCTCCCGAGCGACCTCACCGCCGCGTCGCGTCTCTTGATTCACGAAGCGATGCACGTGATGCAGCCGAGCGCATTGCCGGCGCCGGAGCAGCCGGTGAATGGCAGTGGCTTCGATTATCTCGACGGGCCGTCCGGTCGGCTGTGGCTCCGTATGGAAATCGCCGCGCTTGCCGATGCGCTGTCGGGAGTCAATGGAGCGCTACCGGCAGCCCTGGTCTTTCGCGCGCACAGGGTCGGCGGCGCCTCGCCAGAAGAGCGCCGTCGCGAGCTCGCTCTCGAGCTATCCGAGGGCCTGCCCGAGTATACCGGATGGCGTCTCACGGACTCATCGGGTTTCGTTGCCGTGCTGCGCGCGCCGGAGGCGCCACAGCAGTCGTGGGTGAGACGCTTCCCCTATCTGACCGGGACCGCGTACGCATTTCTGCTCGATCGTGTGCGACCCGGCTGGCGACACGGACTGACCGACACGACCGACCTCGGCGCGCTGGTGCTCGAAGCCACCGTCGGCAAGCGATACAACGAGGCAGACATTGTTGCGGCCGAGCAAGCGCGCTGGGCGAAGCGCAAGGTGCAACTGGACTCGTTGACTGCGGTGTTCGTGACGGGGCCGACGGTGCGCATCCGGCCGAAAGTTGTTCGCATCTCGTTCGACTACCGTTCGCAGGTCGCGCTCGGCCCCAACGGCAATGTCATGCCGAACCTCGTCTGGAAAGCCGACGACGGCGGCGAGTTGCTGGCGGTGAACGGTGGGCTCGTCACCGCGGACTGGACAGAGCTGCGCGTGCCGCTCGAGGGACAGGCCTTCACGCCAGGACGGTTGGCGTCCGCGAAAAAATGGCAAGCCGGGGACTGGTCGCTGGCGCTTCCCGCGGGATGGGTTGTCAAGAGCGACGGCGCATCGTGGGTCATCACGCCCGGTGAGGACAGTGTGACTCCGCACTAGCGCAACGTCACCGGGGCGAGGATCTTCGTCCCCCCATGCACACAGTCTTTCCCGCGACACGCCTGTCGGTCATCGAAGCGCTCGGCAGCGCTGATACGGAAATCCGCTCGCGGGCCTTGGGCGTCGTGGCCGAGGGATACTGGCGGCCCGTGTGTGCGTATATCGCGGCGCGATGGCAGCTGGACCAACCTGACGCGGAAGACCTGACGCAGGGATTCTTCACGCGTGCGCTCCTCATGCCCGTGTTGGAGCGCTACGACCCGGCGCGATCCCGCTTTCGCACGTATTTGCGTCTCTGCGTCGACGGCCATGTCCGCAATGCTCACGCGTCTCGACGCCGGGCGAAGCGGGGTGGCGGTGTCGCCATAGTACCGCTGACAGGGCAAGAACAAGCGCCAGATCAGATTTTTGAGCGCGAGTGGGTCCGTGCCGTGCTCGCTGACGCGTTAGCGATCCTGCGTCTGCAGTTCGCCGCCAAAGGGCGCGAAATTGTGTACCGTGTGTTCCTGCGCTACGACGTCGAGGGCGCTGAGCTAGCGGCGCGGCCCACATACGCCGAGCTGGCGGCCGAGTTCGACCTACCTGTCTCCCAGATTACAAATTATCTCGCGGCGGCACGCCGCGCGTTACGATTGGCCGTGCTGGATCGCCTTCGCACGCTCACAGTTACGGATGAGGAGTTGCGCCGCGAAACGCGGGCGCTGCTCGGTGTATGATGCGACTGCCATGTGAACCAGGGGGGTCCGGGGGGCGTAGTTGGGGTTTGCCCCCCGGAGGCGAACCGACCAGTCGAGCAGCGCGCAGCGCTGCATCGACGCGCCGCGGAGCGGCGTTGCGCCGCGAAACGCGCGCGCTGCTCGGCGCATGAGACTTTCCGATGCGATGGTCGAGCACCTCCGGGGACTCACGGACTGGCCCGACCTGACCGGGACACGATACGAGATTCGAAACATCATCGGGCGCGGTGGTATGGGCACCGTGTACGTAGCGCTCGATCACGCGCTGGAGCGCGAGGTCGCCATCAAGGTCCTGAGCGTCGAGGATCACGCGCGGGCCGAGCGGCTGGCGCGCGAAGCGCGCATCCTGGCGCGCCTCGAGCATCCCGGCCTCGTGCCCGTGCACGATTACGGTGTGCTCGGCGATGGGCGGCCGTACTATGTCATGAAATACGTGCGCGGCGCGCGGCTCGACGAGTACGCCGCGACCGCGGCCGAGTCGCACGAGAAACTGCGCATCTTTCTCCGCATCTGCGAGACGATCGCGTTCGCGCACGCGGCCGGTGTCATCCATCGCGATCTCAAGCCCGAGAACGTGATGATCGGGGCGTTCGGCGAAGTGCTCGTGCTCGACTGGGGAACCGCACGAGTGCTGGGCGATCTGGAGACGACGGCCGCTACCGTTGTGGGCACGCCTGGGTACATGGCGCCCGAGCAGCTCGACGGACACGCGGACCTGTGCGATGCGCGCACCGACATCTATGCGCTCGGCGCCGTTCTCGAGTGTCTGTGCTCCGGTGAGCATGCGGCGGTCGATGCGATCGCCTTGACGGCCACGGCCGAGCATCCGGACGATCGCTACCAGAGCGTGCAGGCGCTCGCGGCGGACGTTGCCCGCCATCTCGCCGGCGAGCCCGTCTCGGTCTACCGCGAGCCTCTCACCGAGCGCTTGGCGCGGCTGGCCGGCAAACACGCGGTCGCACTCGCGCTCGTCGGCGCCTACATGGTCATGCGCGTCCTGTTGATCGCCTGGCGCTAAAGGATTCGGCTCTATTCGTGGAATAGAGCGCATGAAAACTCCACTGTACGGCCTCATCCTCGGCGGCGCGCTCGGCATCTTCGACGGCCTCTCCGCCCTCGTCTCAGCTCCCGAAGTCGCCCCCCAAATCGTTGGTATCGTCGTCGGCTCGACCATCAAGGGACTCATCACGGGCGTGCTGATCGGCGTCTTCGCCCGCAAGGTCCACTCATTTCCACTCGGTCTGGCATTCGGCCTCGCCGTCGGGATCTTGTTCGCGTACGGCGTCTGTGTGATGAACGTATCGACTGGCCAGAAACCTTATTACTGGCAGATCATGCTGCCCGGCGCGATCCTCGGGCTCATCGTTGGATACGCTACACAGCGTCATGAAACGATGACGGGCTAGCGGCTCGAGTCTATCAGATTCGGGTCGCTAGCTAGTGGCGAACGATTTGTCGGGCGTGTGTCGCAGCATCCAATTCTCATCCAGAGCGTAGAGTGCCCGGGTGGTGGAATTGGTAGACACACCGACCTCGCAAATCGGTGACCCGAAAGGGTCGTGCGGGTTCGAGTCCCGCTCCGGGCACGCTAGCTAGCGCCATTGCCTGTACGAGCGTGATTGCATAAATTGTGGTTACTTGCGAGGTCGGTGTGGGGCTCCGGGGAGAAATCCTCGGGGCTTTTCACATCGGGGGAGTTCACCTGTTGACTTTCGGGATATCTTCGGGTACAATGTTCGGGTGGAGAAGGATCTTCCGCTCGAGCAAAAACTCGCGATTCTGACAGATCTGGCGACCGACGATCGCGAAGGACCGCCGCCGCCGCGGCTGCGCAATACGAAGTCAGTCGGCGCGCTCCGACCGCTGAATATCAGACAGATACGAGTCGGACGGTGGAAGACGTCGCTGCTGCGCATTCTCATGACGAATGCATGCAGCTACAACTGCCACTACTGCCCAATGCGCCGCGACCGGAACATGCCGCGGACGCTGCTCAAGCCCGAGGAGCTCGTCAAGATCTTCCTCGCGGCGAGGGCCAAGGGATGGTGCGAGGGGCTGTTCATTACCACTGGCATCCCTGGTCGGCCGCAAAAGGTGATCGATGACCTGATCACCGTGCTCGAACTGCTGCGAGTCAAGCACAAGTTCACGGGCTACGTGCACGTGAAGATGCCACCGGGCGGACAACCGGCGCAGATCGAGCGACTAACGGCGCTGGCGAGTCGCGTGTCGATCAACCTCGAGACCCCGTGCGGTCAGACGTTGGAGCAGATCGCGCCGGAGAAGAGTCTCAGCGAGACGCTGGTCAGCCTGGAGCGCTCGCGCACGCTCGTCAATCTCGCGCGCGAAGCCGAGCGGGATGGGAAGCAGCGCGACCTGTTGGCGCCCGGTGGTGTCGCCGGGATGACGATGCAGTTCGTCGTGGGTGCTACGCCCGATGATGATCGGTCGATCGTCGGCCGCGTGACGGCACTCTATGCCGGAGGCGGCATCCATCACGCACATTTCTCCGCCTTCCGCCCGATCCGCGACACGCCCATGGAGAACACCCGAGCGACTCCCGCTCTGAGAGAGCAGCGGCTGTATCAGGTGGATTATCTCCTGCGCCAGTACGGATTCGGACCGGGCGAGATCGTCTATGACGACACCGGTCATCTCCCGCTCGTCACCGACCCCAAGTACGCTTGGGCCCTCGCGCATCCGGCGTCGTTTCCGGTCGAGGTGACGACGGCCGACTATGAGACGCTCATGCGGGTACCCGGCATCGGCCCGCTCTCGGCCCGCCGACTCGTGGCCGAGCGCCACGCAACCGCGATCCGCGGCCTCGCGGATCTCAGAAAGCTCGGCGTGATCACCAAGCGCGCGGCCGGATTTGTCACGCTCCGCGGCCGCCGGCTCAATCCGGTCCGGTGGGAACAACAGCTCGGGATCTGGCGACCCGAAGACGAGATTGGTAGCTATCATCGGGTATACGAAGTCAGTCCCGGAACATTTCGATAGCCTCGATAGGAGCGGCGTGTGATCGCGCGGACCTGGCGTGGGGCAACGAAGGCGAGCGACGGCAATGCGTATGTGGAATACCTCCGGAAGACCGGTATTCGCGAGTACAAGGCAACGCCGGGTAACAAGGGCGTGATCGCGCTGCGTAGGGAGCGCGACGGCAAAACCGAGTTCTTTCTCGTGTCCCTCTGGGACGGCTGGGACGCCGTCCGTGCGTTCGCCGGTCCCACCCCTGAACGCGCCGTCTTTTATCCCGAGGATGATCGCTTCCTCGTCGAGCGGGACAACCACGTCGACCACTATGAAGTGATCGAATAGTTTGCTGCGGTGAGCAGCGAGCTCTTAGATCAACTACAAGCGGGCCTGGGGTCGGGATATACGGTCGAACGCGAGATCGGTCGCGGCGGCATGGCGACCGTATTTCTGGCCCACGATCACAAGCACGATCGCTCCGTCGCGCTCAAAGTCCTGCACGAGCCACTGGCCGCGAGCCTCGGGCCCGCGCGCTTTCGGCGCGAGATCACGCTCGCCGCGCGCCTGCAGCACCCACACATCCTCGCCGTGCACGACTCCGGCGAGGCCCAAGGGCTCTTGTGGTTCACGATGCCGTATGTCGACGGCGAGACGCTCCGCTCGCTGCTGAATCGTCAAAAGCAGCTGCCGGTCGAGAACGCCGTGCAGATCGCTCGCGAGGTCGCCGATGCGCTCGAGTACGCGCACCAGCACGGCGTGATCCATCGCGACATCAAGCCCGAAAATATTCTCCTGTCGAGCGGCCATGCGCTGGTCGCGGATTTCGGCATCGCGCGAGCCGTGCACCCCGGTGACGGGGATCATGCGCTGACCGAAATCGGCATGGCGATCGGGACTCCGCGGTACATGAGTCCCGAGCAGGCGCACGCCGAGCGGTCGATCGATGGACGCACGGACGTGTACAGCCTGGCGGCGGTGCTCTACGAGATGCTCGCCGGTGTGCCGCCGACTGGCCTCTGGACCGGCACGGTCTCGGTGCGCAAAGATCGCCCGTCAGTCCCTGAAGCGATCGACCTCGCGCTCCAGAAAGCGCTGCAACCGATGCCCGCCGATCGGTTCGCCTCGGCCGGTCAGTTCGCGGAAGCGCTGTCGACGGGGATGAAGCCGCCGCGCGGTCGACCCTATGTCGCGTGGGTCGCGGTGGGTATCGCCGTCGCCGCGCTGACATTGCTGGTCGCCCGGTGGCCGGCCCGCGGCGGCACGTCGAAAGTCCTCGCCGTGCTCCCCTTCGAAAACCTCGGCGCCAGCACGCAGGAGTATTTCGCCGAGGGGCTGACCGATGAGCTCCGCGGGAAGCTCTCGTCGATCGCCGGGCTCAGCGTGATCGCCACCGGCAGCTCGGAGCAGTATCGCCACACGGAGAAGACCCTGCAGCAGATCGCGCACGAGCTCGGGGTCCGCTATCTGCTGGTTGGCACCGTGAGCTGGGACGGCAAATCCCGCGTGCGCGTGAGCCCCGAGCTGGTCGAGGTGACGTCGGCGCCGGCGCCGACGACGACGTGGAAGCAAGCGTTCGAGGCCAATCCCTCCGACGTGTTCTCCGTACAGGCCGACATCGCCGGCCAGGTTGCCTCGGAGCTCGGGCTCGCGCTCGGCACCAGCGCCAAGCGCAAAATGACTGCCCGCCTGACCGAGAACATTGCGGCGCACGATGCCTACCTCCAGGGTCTCGCGTTGCTGCCGCGCACGATCACGGCCGGGACGGCGACGCCGTCGGCCGAAGTGGCGCGACAGGCGGCCGCGGCGTTCCGACAGGCCGTGGCGCTCGACTCATCGTTCGCCGCTGCCTGGGCGCGGCTGTCGCTCGTCGACTCGCGCCTGTACCTGGCGGACGCATCGCCATCCGTGCTCGCCGAATCGCGGACGGCGGCCGAGCGGTCCTTGAGGCTCAACCCGGCGCTCCCCGAGGGCCACCAAGCGCTCGGCGCCTACTTCGCGAACGGCCCGAGCGATTTCGCGCGGGCGCTGTCGGAGGATTCGATCGGGCTCGCCGCCGCGCCCGAGAACGTCGAGCTGCTCACGGCGGCCGGCGTGAATGAGATCAACATGGGGAGGCTCGATGCGGCGATCGAGCGGCTGCGCCATGCGCTGGCGCTCGATCCGCGATCCGTGTTGACGGCTACGCGACTCGCCGATGCGCTCAATCGCAAAGGCGACTTCGCCGGGGCGCGCGAGGCCGCCGAGCATGGGCTCGGTGTCGATCCGACGAGTCTCGCGCTCCTGGAGTCGAAAGCCTATGCGCAGCGTGGGCAAGGTGACCTGGGCGGCGCGCGCGCCACGCTCGAGCGAGCGCTCGATGTCGCGCCCACCAACTTCGAGATCATCGAGCTCGACGCCATGACGTATCTCATGGGCGGCGATCTCCAGGGCGCGCGGCATGTCCTCCACCAGGCGAGCGCACGGGTCGACTCGGCCGCGCTCTTCGCGTATGTGGCGACGACGTACGACCTGTACTGGGTGCTCGACGACGCCGAGCAGCGGGCGCTTCTGGCGATGGGGCCCGGGGAGAGCTCGCGGCGCGATTGGGCGCTGGCGCTCGCGCACACCTACTGGTTGCGTGGGCGCTCGGATGCGGCGAAGGCGTACGCCGACTCGGCGCTGGCTGCGCCGCAAGGGACCGGCGCTCAGGATATTGCGCTGCTCGGCGTGGCCGAGGCGTATGACGGGCGCCGCGAGGATGCGGTACGCCATGGACATCAGGCCGTGACTGCCGATCCCATCGCGACGGATCGGCAGAATGGGCCCTATACCGAGATGTTACTGGCGCGCATCTGGATGCTGGCCGGCCAGCCCGACAGTGCGGCGGCGGCGCTCGCGGTTGCCGAGAAGGTCCCTGGGTTCTATCTCACGCCGGCGTGGTTGACAATAGATCCGACGTGGGCGCACGTTTTCAGAAAATAGGAGAGGCTATGCGGAAACTCGTGATGGCGGTGGCATGCGTCGTAGGCGCGATCGTGCTCGCGCCCGCGGTGGGGGGAGCGCAGTCGACGGCGACGGCGGCGATGGTCACGTGTAAGGACGGGACGACCTCGAAGGGCGGGCAGGGGGCATGCTCGCACCACGGTGGCATCGCTACGGCTTCGCCTACCGGTGCCATGACGACCAGCACGCCTGGAGGCGGCAAGATCCCCAATCAGACCCCGGCTCCGGCTACGGCTCCTAAGCCGACCAAGACCGGGGCGACGGCGGACTCCGTCGGATCCATCGCGCAGTGCACCGACGGCATGTTTTGGGACGGCACCGTGCGGCCAGGGGCATGCTCTGGGCACAAGGGTGTGAAGCGCTGGATGGCGGGCGCGCCGGCGAAGTAACCGCAGTCTGTAGCTCGGGGCCGCGTGTCGACATGGCACGCGGCCCCTTTTTGTGCGCGTCGCCTTCGGCGAACGCGCAATCGCCCTCGCGAATGTCCCCACCACGTGCCGCCGCTAACGCGAACGACGCGCCTTGCGTCTCACTCATCGACATCGCGTAGCATGCGACATGCGCGCGTGCCCGTGTGCACGCGTCTCGTGTGATGCGCGTCACGCCGAAGGCGTGCGCGCGCACGAGTGAGCAAGTCAGGTGATCAAGCACGTGTAGTATGCAGACACCTCGAAGTTCTGCGTTCGGTCCTGCACCAAGTTCTCGGAGTCGCTCGTATGCGCCGCGCAATCGCTCTTCTACTCAGTGTGATCTCGATCACGTCCGCCCAAGCTCAAGACTCGACGTCAATGTCGGCGAGAGTCACCGCCGCAAAGCAGTGGGCGACGACGTTCGTATATGGCGTGGTACCGGCCGCCGTGGCCCAGGCGGCAGCGCAATGCCAGGATGGCCTCGCGAAAGTACGAAGGGGCCAGACGCCGGCGAACACGCTGGTGAGCATCGTGACGATCGGCATGTTCAACCCGATCACGATCCTCGTGACGTGCGCTCTGCCGAGCGAGAAGCCGGCGATCGATGTGCCGGCCGACGCCACGCTGGATGAGCGGAGAAATGCGCTGGCGGACGCCGTCGATGAGTCGCTCAAGACCCATCGCCCGGTCGTGGTTCGCTACACGACGGGCTGAGGTACAGCGGCCGAGAGCGGAGATTCGAGCAGCGTATCCATCGCGTCGGCCGTGATCGGACGCGAGAAGTAGTTCCCTTGCCCGAGGTGGCAGCCCAGCACGCGTAACTGCGCCAGCTGCCCCTCGGACTCGATGCCCTCGGCGCTCGTCTGCAACTTGAGCGTCTGCCCGAGCCCGATGATGGCTCGCCCCACGTCGTCGAACGGCTTCGCGATCTTGAGGATGTCGATCGGAAACTGCCGAAGCGAACCGAGCGACGAGTACCCGGTGCCGAAGTCATCGATCGCCACGCGCACGGACAGCGTCTTGAGCGCCCTCAAGTGTGTCAGCATGAGTTCGGTCTGCTGCATGAGCGCGCTCTCCGTGACCTCGAGCACCAACGTCGACGGCGGCAGCTCGAACTCGACGAGGGCCGAGCGCAGCGCCTCCATGAGCGTCGGATGCTGGATCTGCTGCGCGGAAAAGTTGACACTGATGGTGAGCGGCATGACGCGCGGATGCGCGAGCTGCCAGCGTCGCGCCCGGCGACAGGCCTCTCTCAACACCCATCGCCCAATCGGCACGATGAGCCCGGTCTCCTCGGCCACCGGCATGAACTCCGCCGGGGTCAGCGTCCCGCGCCGTGGATGCTCCCAGCGCATCAGTGCCTCGACGCCCACGATCGCCCCGCTCGCGATCTCGAAGATGGGCTGATAGCGCAGCGACAGCTCGTTCCGCTCAACGGCCTGGCGGAGCTCGGCCGCCATCTCGAGCCGCGCGATCGTCTCGGCGTACATGCTCGCCTCGAAGAGCTCATACCGCGCCTTCCCGCGCGCTTTCGCTTGGTACATCGCGGTATCGGCGTTGCGCAGCAGCTCGGATGGGCTCAAGTCAGGCGTCGCGACCGCGATCCCGATGCTCGCTGACGCGTAGACCTCTTTCCCGTCGACAATGAACGGCTCCCGCAGCGCCGCGGTAATGCGCTCGGCCGCCGCGGTCGGCGCCATGGGCCCCGACGCGTCCTCAAGCAGAATCGCGAACTCGTCGCCGCCGAGTCGCGCGACGGTGTCGCTCGTGCGCACCGCGTCGCAGAGGCGCCGCGCGATCGTGGACAGGAGCTGATCGGCCGGCAGATGGCCGAAGCTATCGTTCAGCGTCTTGAAGTTGTCGATGTCGAGGAACAACACCGCGACCGGGTGACGGCCGTGACGGCCCGTGATCGCCAACGCGTGCGTCACGCGGTCCAGGAATAACGCGCGGTTGGCCAGCCCCGTCAGCGGATCGTGGAATGCCTGATGGACGAGCTGCGCCTCGAGCGATTTGCGCTCGGTGATGTCACGAGTATTGATGACGATCCCGTGCACGGTCGGCTCGTGCGTGAGGTTCGTGCCGACCGCCTCGACGTAGAGCCACCGCCCGTCCCGATGCTGGACGCGCCACTCGCTCGGCGCCGTGACCCCGGGGCGCAGCGCCGCCTCGGTGAACATCGCCTCACCGCGCGACGCATCCTCGGCGTGCAGGAGCGCTGTGATCGCGCGACCCTCGATCTCCTCGGGTGTGAACCCGAACACGCGCGTGGCCGACGGGCTCACGTAGGTGATGATGCCGGCCTCGTCGACGACCGCGATGACGTCCGATGAGTGCTGCACGAGCGCGCGGAAGCGCGCTTCGTTCTGTCGCTTGGCGCGCTCGGACACGAGGCGTGCGTTCTCGCGCACGGCCGCGATCTGGCGCGTGACGACCAGCACCGTCACGACGACCATGGTCATCGCCAGCAGCGACCACGAGGACGGGTGCGCGCGCAGCGCATCGCGCATCAAGAGCGCCGCGCACAGCGCCAGCGCCGTGTACGGCAGTGGGCTGAACGACTGGACTTCTGTCTCAACGTTCCGGCTCGGGCGTGTCGCCCGATGTATGCTCCGGATCCGCGGCCGATCGATACAGGCCCCACGTGATCAGCGCGTAGGACAACATCATGGGGATGTCGGTCCACGCCATGCCGAACGGGCCGACGCGCACGAGCACGAGATCGTTCGCCAGATCGCTGAGCGCGAAGATCGCGACGCCCGAGAAGAAGAGCGCGGACGCCGTCGAGCCGCGCACCGGTAAGCGGCGCAGCAACACCGTCGTGAGACCCGCGAGTACCAGGATGCTGCCGAGCGGGTAGAGAAAGGTGATGAGCGTGGCGATCGGGCTGGTCGTCTCGCTCACGGTGGGCACGATGACGAGCTGCCAGATCACGATGCCGCCGCTCAACAGCACCGTGAGGGCGTCGAACATGAACTTGCGGCGTTCGATCCGCTGGCGACTCGCGAGGGGAAGCGAGACGAGACCCGTGACGAACAGCGGGTACCAGAGGAGATATGGGAGGTTGACCCACCACGAGCCCGTGTAGTCGCCGAGCTGCAGCACGTTCGTATAGAGGAACGAACATGCGTTTCCGACGGACACGAATAGCCAGGCAGCTCCGAACCACCGGAACGCGCGGCGAATGCGCTCGTCGACGACGCGTGAAGCAGCGAACCAGGCCATGAAACATGTGACCAGGTTCATCGGCGGGAACGCGAGAATCGTTAGCGGTCTCGTTCCAGCCTGCGTCTTCAGTGTCGCAAAAACTATAGGATAACTGGCGGCCCAGACCGTCGCGGCGATCGCTAAACCGCGCGCAATGGTTAGAGGGCGCCAATTTTTGGCGGCCACGGTCATTACAAGAAAGGACGCACAACTGCCCTCGTTCGTTTCGTCCCCAGAGTGGGGGCTGTAACTTATGTAACTTACGCCATTGACGCCACTTATCATGTGGCGTGACCCCAGGGGCGATGTCCTCGTTTGGTGGGTATGCGGCTCGCGCTCGAAGCTCCCGAACGGCTCGCTATTCACGATCACGCGACTGGTATCCGCATCCTCGGCGGGATCCTGGTCGTGCTCGGCGCCGTGTACTCGAACGTCCCCGGCGTCGCGTGTGCGGTCGCGGGGCTTCTGACTATTCTCCTCCCGGAGGAGAGACGTATAGTCATCGACCGCGAGGCCGGCATCGTCACCATCGATCGGCGTGGCGGCGGTGGCTGGAGTCGCGCTCTCTACCCCCTCTCGGCCGTCGCCGACGTCGTGCTCGAGGAGAGCGACGAAGAGGCTTCCACCGGCCGCTTCCGCGTCGCCTTCGTGCTCCGCGACGGGGGCCGCGTTCCGTGGACCTGGTCCTACTCCCGCGCCGCCGCCGGCGCCCGCGCGCACATCGACGCCGTGCGCCGATTCCTCGGAACCGCCGCGCTTCCGCCCGCCGTCCAACAACCTCGGCCCCGGCGTTCGGCGACCTAGCCACTAGCTTTCGCGGCATGACGGCGTCAGTCCCGGTCGAGATTGTCGACGAAGTAAATGCCAGAATCCTGGCGGTGTCCGAAGATCGCGTCGCGGGATTCTCGCGGGACCCATTTGGCGAGATCGCTTTAGCGTCCGGCGTAGAGCTGCCGGTGGTGCTCGAAAGGCTCAAAGCCATGCTCGCCACGGGCACGATCCGCCGGATCCGCCAGACGCTGATGGCGACGAACCTGGCGCCGGGCGCACTCGTCGCGTGGAAGATCGCGCCCGAGAAGCTCGATACCGGCTTCGACTACATGGTCGAGCGCGACCCGTTCTCGGGCCACGTCGTGATCCGCTCAACGGACGCCGAGACGCCGGGGTCAGCGTATCGACTCTGGACGACGCTGAAAGTCCCGCAGGGCTACTCGATGGAAGCTCACTGCGAGTATCTCCGCCGTCAGATCGGGGCCGAGTCGTTCCGGATGATGCCGGCGAAGCGCTTGTTCGTGCTCGGCGTCGGCCACGTACGCCGGCGCACGATCGAGCCAGGCGACAAGAGCGATGAGCCAGGCGCCGTGCTCGACACCGCGATCGTCGAGCTCTCGCCACTCGAATGGCGCGTGCTCGAGCCGCTCAAGCGCGAGTTTGCCCCTGATGAGGTTCGTGAGGACTCGTGGGTATCGCGCGCGGCCGAGGCCGGAGTGTCGATCGACGAGTTTTGCGCGGTGGCGGGCCGGCTCAACGAGCGCGGCGTAATCGGTCGGTTCTCGACGTTCTTGGAGCACGTCAAGCCGTCGAGCACCGGAGTCCGCGTGACGCGATACAACGCGCTATTCCACTGGCGCGTCCCGCCAGGCCGCGAGATCGAGGCCGGCCGCGAGATCGGACGGCACCATATCCTGACGCACGCCTACTGGCGCGAAGGCGGCCCGGAGTTCGCCAACGTGAACGTGATGGCCGTCGCCCACGGCACGGACAAGGCCCTCGTGCTCGCGCACAAAGCCGCGATCGACCAGCACCTCGCGGACATAGGGATGCCGGTCGACTACACGAACGTGTTCTGGGGCGGGCGGAGCGAGATCAAGCCATCAGAAATCAGCCCCGCGGCGTACGCTGCGTGGTTACTCCAGCGTGCGTAGGATGCGCGGCCACACTAACGTCGCATAACGAAAGAAGTTTTCTCGCGCCTCCGGGTGCTCAGACAGAAACCGGGCCAAGGACATGTGTCCTTTGGCCCGGTTGCATGTCTGACATGCCGTCACGAGATTGCCGCCCGATCGGTCACCACCCTTCACCCGCGGCTGCAAATGATCAGTTGTCAGGTCCTCGACGGGGCACACCAACCCACAATACACGCAGCGATAGCCGTCCCTCTCAAAGATCTCCTCACGCGTCAGGGCAAGCTCCCGCTCGAAGCAGCCGTCTGCAGTCCACGGACATTCACCTTCGCCCCCTGCGTCAAGCGAGACTGACCGTCGGTCACGACGCGCTCGCCTTCGGCGAGCCCCCTGGAGATCACGACCAGCGTGTCCGCCACACGACTCACCACGATCGGCCGCTGCTGGGCCGTGTTCGCTTTATCAATCACAAAAACATAGCTGCCCTGCTGACCCGTCATGACCGCCTGCTGCGGCACGACGAGTGCGTCCTGCTGCACGTAGAGCCGCAATGTCGTGGCCACGTACTCGCCGGGCCACAGCTCGCCGCGCTGGTTGCCGAACGTCCCCTTGAGGAGCACGGTCCCCGTCACCGTATCGACGGCGTTGTTCACGAACGAGAGCGTGCCCGTGGTCTGCGGCACGTTCACCGTCACCGGACCCGAGGCCGGCGCACCGCTCGCGCCGCCCGACGAGCGCGGCTGGCTCGTCACCGCCGGATGGCTCGGTGGGCCACTCGCCTGCTGCTGCGGTTGCGGCGATTGCGCTGAGGGCTGCGATGCCGTCGGCGCGGGATCTCCCGACGAGATCAACGTCCCTGGCGGCGCGTCGGTCTGCTGATCGTTGGCCGAGGGCGGCAGCGCGCTCGTCGTCGGCGACACGGTCACCGGCAGCGATCCGGTCGAGATGTACTTCTGAATGTCCGGCAGGTTCGTCGCCGGCACCGCGAACTGCACGTAGATCGGCTTGATCTGGTTGATCACCACGAGCGGCGTCGCGGCGGCACCGTGCACGAGATTGCCCTCGCGCACGAGCAGCTGTCCCGTGCGACCCGAGATCGGCGCCCGCACGGCCGAGTTGTCGAGGTTGAACTTCGCGTTGGCGACGGCCGCCGAATCCAATGCGACGGTCGCCTGGGCGACGCCCGCGTTGGCGCGGATCTGATCGGCCTGCTCTTTCGTCACGTAATCTTTCTGAACGAGATCGTCGTAGCGCACGACCTCGGCGGCGGCATTCACGAGCGTTGCTTTATCCCGAGCCAGCGCCGCGACGGCCTGGTTGTACGCCGCCCGATACGGAATCGGGTCGATCTCGAACAAGAGTTGACCTGCCTGGACCTCATCTCCTTCGCGGAATGCCACTTTCCTGACGATGCCGTCGACCTGCGACGCGACGGCGGCCGTCTGAATTGGATAGACGGTGCCGTTCGCGCCAATGTTGTACGGCACGGCCGCGCGGCGAACCGACGCCACGGCCACCGGGACGGGCATGTTGGCGCCAGCCCCGCCACGGCCGCCGCGCTTACCGCCGCCGCCGGTGCTGGTACTAGCGCCGCCGCTAGCCGTGCCTTGCTGTTTTGAACCGCACGCAAGCAACACGGCGGTGAGCGTGAAAATCGCGAGTGTCTTCATCGAGAACCACGACTTGTTGAGTCCGACGTGAGTTGGATCGGCATCTCGCCATGAATCCCGATCACACCGGCATCATGCGAAAGTTGAGCGAGGTCGGCGTACCACGTCCACCGCGCCTGGGCTTCGGTCGCCCGTGCGCTAGACAGCGCCGCCTCGGCCGTCAGAAGATCGAGGATCGCGCCGACGCCCTGCTTGTATTTGCCGAGCGCGACATCATAGTTGCTCTGCGCGCTGGTGAGGAGATCCGTCGACGACTTCACCTGTGCCGTTGCCGTGCGCAGGTTGTAAAACGACGTGAAAACCTGATACACGACCAGGTCACGTTGATACTCTGCGTTGGCGTCGGCCGCCCTCGCCAACTCTTTGGCTTGCAGGATGTCGTAGTAGTTCTGCAGGCCGGAGAAGATCGGGATCGACACACCGGCTTGGAGCGTCCACGTGTGTCCGTTGAGCTGCGACTGCTGCGCGCTATAGAACGTCTGACTGCCCGTCGCGCCGAGAGTGACCTGCGGCAGCCAGGCGCCGCGAGCCACCGCGATATTCGCGTGCTGCTCGCGCGCGAGGGCGCGGAAGGACGCGAGATCGGGGCGGTGGTTCACCGCCTCGTCCACCAACGAATCGACCGACTGCGCGATCGACTGCACCGGCACGTTCGGCGGCTCGGGCGCGATGTCGTACGGCAGATTCGCGGGGAACCCGAGCGCCACGGCGAGCGACCCGCGCGTCGTCTGCACCGAGCCCTCGTCCGTCTCGAGCGTGAACACGGACTGCGAGTACGTCACCTGCGCCTGCAGCACGTCCGAGATCGTCGCGACGCCCGCGTCGTGGCGGTCCTTCGCCGACGCGAGACCGACGCTATCCTCTTGCACGGTCTTGAGCGCACCGTCGCGAATGGCCTTCGCCGCGTTGTAATTGCAGTACGACTGGATGATCGCCAGCGTGACCGCTTGCACGGTCGCGTTGTGCGTATACGAGGCGGAGAACGCCGCTTCTTTCGCCGCATCCATCGCGCCGAACCGCCCGAAATCCCACAGCAGCCACGTCGCTGACGCGGTGGGTTGGAATATGCCTTTATCGCGACCATGCTCCGTCTGGCCGCCGTTCCCGGTGCCGACCGTCGTACCGCCCAGGGTCGACCCGGTGCCTCCGCTCGAACCCGTACGCTCAGCGGTCGCACCGGCGGTCACTTGTGGCAAGTACTTGCCGAAGGTCGAGCCAATGACAGCGCCGGCCGCGCGCGCCTGTGCATACGAGGCGCGCGTTTGCGGATTGTTGAGCAACCCGAGGTCCACGACATCTTGGAGCGTCAGTTGATTGATACGCTGCTCGATATCCGTTGGGACCACGTTCTTCGGGACGGAATCCCGCACCTTGGCCTGCGCCGGCGGCGTCCAAAACTGATTCGGAGCTTCGGGCGCGCTGGGTTTCCCACCCACATTAGGTGGATTATGGATACAGGCGGCCAAGCCGCCGAGCAGGACCAAAACCGCGGTCTCTGCGGCTCGTGCCTTTCTCATACTGATCAGTACGGGTAACAGGGTCTATTTGTTGGAGCGTAACTCCTCGGCGGCCGCTAGCGCATAACCGATATTGTCTGACAACGCGCGCCCTTGCTCGGTTGCACTAGTGACGGTGTCCACGCCTAACGACCGCAAGCGGAGCAAGTCGAGGGCCAGGTTCTGCAAAACGAGCGAGGCCCGCTCGAGCTGGGCGGTCAGTTCTACCCGGCGCGCCGAGAGCTGCGGGCGGAGCGACTCGGGCGTCTCGACATCGATGCGGTGCAGCGCCGTGGCGTAGTCCGCGATCTGGTCGACCAACTCGTTGGCCGCCGGAGTCGGGTCCTGCGTTACGGGCGCTCCCGACTTTTTCGCGGCTGCCTTGAGCTTGGCATAGTGGTCGATCACCGCGGCATGGTCACCGGTCGCCCTGCGGACGACGGCGCCATACGGGCCGTTCAATACGTCGGGTGCAACGAGCCGGGACGCCGAGCGTTCGCCCGAGGCGAGCGCTCCGCGACCAACCGTCACCGGGTTCCCCATGAGCGCCGCCCAGGGGTTCACCCCGTCGGCCCACAGTTTTCCGGCGCTCCGCACGATCGGGAAGCCCGGCCAGATCGTGACCCAGAAGAACCAGATGTCGTGCAGGCCCGACATGGCGTTGATCCCGAACCAGAGCGCGTTCCAACCGAGGAACGATACGGTCGCGCGCCGGAAGTTCCTGATCCTGAGCGCCAGCCCCTCAGCGTCCGTCCGGTCTGACAGCTTCTCGGCCTTGGCCCTGCCAGTGCTCACGAGTGCGGGAGACGGAGCAGGCGAATACGCCGGTGCATATGCCGGCGCCGGTGCATATGCGGGCGTGGGTGGCGGTGTGGGTGCCGGAGTGAACTTCGGCATGCTGTCCGGGAAATCCAACGCCTTGACCACTGATGCGGCGTCCTGAAAGCGATCGGCGGGATTTTTTTGCAGGAGCCGATTGATAATCGCGACGAGATCGTCGGGCACGTCGGCCCGCACTTCTTTAATTGGCCGCGGCATCTCGGTGAGATGCTTGACGAGCAACGCGGCGGTGTTCGACCCCGCGAAGGGCGGTGTCCCGACGAGCGCCGCGTAGATGACGACACCGAGCGAGTAGAGATCGCTGCGCCCGTCGACCGCGCGCTCGCCCGTGCACTGCTCGGGAGACATGTACGCCGGTGTGCCGATGGCGACGCCGGTGGCCGTGAGCCGTGTACCGGTGGTGTCGTCCGCGGCGCGCGCGATGCCGAAGTCGGTGACCATGGCGCGACCATCGTCGCGCTGCAACATGATGTTGTCCGGCTTGATGTCGCGATGGATGACGCCGCGCGCATGGGCGTAGGCGAGGGCATCGGCGACCTGCCGGAGCAACAGTCGGGCTTCGACGATGCCTACGCGTCCGTGTGTCGTGAGCCGCTGGGCCAGCGTCTCGCCGTCGACGAACTGCATGATGAAGTAGACGAAGCCGTCTTTCTCGTCGACCGAGTAGATCGGCACAATGTTCGGGTGCGACAACTGTGCGGCCATTTCGGCTTCGCGCAGAAATCGTGACCGAATCTCGTCCCGGTAGGCGAGCTCCGGCGGGAGGAGCTTGACGGCGACCGAGCGCTTGAGCCGTGTGTCCTTTGCGCGGTACACGATGCCCATGCCACCACGCCCGATCTCTGCCTCCAAGGCATATCCGGGCGCGAGCACTTGCGCGAAACGCGCTTGTAGGGCGGGATCTTGAGCCATAGCGTGACCAGTGCCAGAGGACCGGCGTCTCGTTCTCGGAACATAACGGTCTCCGGTGCCGGTGTCTCTCTCAGTGAAGCAAGTGGTAATGGGTGTCGCAGGAGGCGGGCTCGTTCTCGGGCTCGCCGGATTCGCGGTGTATCACCAGGCCTCCATCAATTCGTCCGAACGGGCTCTCCGTGAGATCGAAAGGTCCTTTCGGGATCATGATGGGACACGGCTCGCGTATTACCTCAATACGGATGCAGTGACCCAACAAGTTTCCGACGAGGGCGTCGACTGGCTTTCGTCGCAGCACGACCAGGGCACGCTGAGGGCCCTGATCGCCGAAGTGCCTGGGGCAGAACAAGGTGCGACGGACAGCGCGGCTCGCATCCTGGCGCTCAAGTCCGCGTTGGCCGAAAAGGGAGGCAAGGGCATTGCGATGGCGCTGTCCTCGGGGACGGCCGACAGCGCTGATGTCGCGGTACGCCTCTTGGCGGCGTTCGCGGGGCTCCCACCGCTCGATGTCATTCTGGCCGGTGACCACCTCGAGTTGTCGGAGATCGGCGCGGCCAAGGGCACCGGGACGGACCGCGTCATACCCGTTGTGCTGCACGATCGCGAGCTCAATATCCAGGTCGTCGTTGGCGTCGGCGTGCACCATCAAGGGGCGCGTTGGCAAGTGAGCGGCATCGATGGGCTGGATCATACGCTCGAGACGCTGGACAACGCGCAGCAAGAGCGCTTGATCGTCGCCAATCGGCCGATCGAGAGCCAGTTGCAGGACCTCGTCGGGATCGGCGCGCCGAACATCTCGAAAACAGCGCACGGACGGTACCGGACCTCCGTGCGACTCCAGCTTCGCATCGACAACAAAGGGTCGGATATCGTGCGCGGGATCGATCTCGCGCTCTCGACGCGCTCATCCGACGACGAGCACGCCGAGATGCTCCATGTCGACGGGCCGATTCCCGCGGGTGGGGCCGTAATGGCCGAGTGGTCGTTCGATGAGACGCGGCGCGGGACGAGCCGCACGGCGTCGTTGCTCTCGCACCCGGATGACCTGACGCTCCGCGCCCGCCGAGTCGTGGTCGACTCCGCGGGCGTGGCCGATACGGTGCAGCTCTTCAAGAGCTATCGCGCGCTACGCCGGCGGAATCGTTAGCTCGACCTCGTCGCCGGGGCTGACTTGGATGATCTGTGAGCGCGGCGCGTAGTTCCCGCCGATCGGGATCATCAAGAAGCTCATCGTGATTGGCGTGCGCACCAGGTAGTCCGGAATGGTCATGTGCGCGGTGCTGTTGCCAGTCGCGCTTCCAAGCCGGATCCGCGCGCCATCTTGCGGAAGCGCGTAGATATCCATATCCAGGAAACCCTGGTTGATGACGGTGAGGTGCGTTTTCGGTATGGGTTCTTCCTGATCGGCTGGCTTGCCGCTCGAGCCCGAATGGCAGGCGAGGGCGAGCGAGAGCATCAGCAGCATGGGGGCTACGCGAATGCGAACTGACACGGGGATCCTCGGGTGGCGGGCGATAGGGTTGGGTGCCGCCTTCCTCCTCGTGATAATACTCGCTCAACGGGCTTTGGTGCCTGGCCCGCCTCCTTCGCGGGCTCAACCGCGCATCTCCGACCAGGTGGTCATCGAGCGCGTGCAGGCCGTCGCGAAGCTCGTGTCGAGCGAGACGTTCATACGCGACATCGTGACGTATCAGAACACGTGGATGGGATCCACCAAGAAATCGCTCGTGGTCGCCACGGGCAAAGTCCTGGCGGGTGTCGTCATCGATTCGACCATGAAAGTTCAGGTCAACGAGCAGACGAAGACGATCTCATTGGAGATCCCTCACGCTCGCGTGATGGACGTTGTCGTGATGCATCTCCAGACGTACGACGAGCGCAGCGGCCTGTGGAACCCATTCAGGCCCAGTGACCGTGACACGATCTTCCAGCACGTTCGCGCTCAGCTGGAGCACACCGCGGACGACATGGGAGTCGTCGGACACGCGGATTCCAGTGCGCTTGCACTGTTTCAGACTCTGCTGGCTGTTCCAGGCTACTCGGTAAACGTGCGCTTCCAGTTGCCGGCGCCAGTAGCTCAGCCCGCCGAGTAATCGTCTGTAGTCGATGGATCGGGTCGACCGCATCGTGCGGCTCGCCGCGCGCTCGCTTCGCGCGCCGCGCGCCGCGTTCTCGCACACGCGCGAAGCCACGCGCGATGGTGTCGCCCGGTTGTGCGCCACGGTGCGCGGCAGCGACGGCGAGGTTCTCGGGACGCTCTCGGTCGTCGACGACCACCCGCGATCGTGGACCGACGACGAGGTCGCGATCCTCAATGATCTCGCGAAAAGCCTGGCCACCGAAGTCGAAGCAGATCGCGCCCAGGCGCTGCTCGACGACTATCTCGACCAGACGGCGGTGCTGGTGTCGTTGGCGGCGCCCGACGGCCGCCTCATGTTCGTCAATCGCGCCTGGCGTACCGCGCTGGGCTACGATCAAACCTCGATCTGCGCCAGCGACATCGTCGCGCCCGATCACCGGGGCATTTATCTCGAAGCCGTCCAGCGTGTCCTGGCGGGGCACGAGGTCCCGCCATTCGAGACGGTCTTCGAGACGAGACGAGGCGAGCGACTCGTGATGCGGGCCGTCCTCCGCGCGCGGTTCGAGGGCGGCATGCCGGTATCGGTCCGCGGCACGTTCGACAATGTCACCGCGAAGCTCGAGACCGATGAGGCGCAGACCCGACTCGTCGAGGTCCTGGAAGCCACGAGCGACTTCGTCGGGATCGCCGACATGTCCGGCCGGGCCGTCTATATCAACCGCGCCGGTCGCGCGCTGATTGGTCTTGGCTTCGACGAAGATCTCTCGTCCGTCACTATGAAGACCATCTACACGCGCGAAGGCCGCCACCAGCTGATGCGGACGGCGGTCCCCGCGGCGTTGCGTGAACGCACCTGGCAGGGCGAATCCACGATCCGTACGCGCACCGGCCGCGTGGTCCACGTGTCCCAGGTCATCGTGGCCCACGTGTCCGCGAGCGGTGGCTGGTACTTCACGACGATCATGCGCGACATCACCGCGCAGAAGCTCCTGCAGTCCATCACCAATGGGATGAGCGAGGCCGAGGACCTCGATGCCGCCTACGCGGTCGCGCACGATCGCTTGGCCCAGGCGACGGGCTGGCCCATCGTCCTCGGGCCCGAGGCCTCGCCCATCGTACCGGCGACAGTCGACGGAGATCCCGAGTACGAGTCCAAGCTGCAACTCGTCTCATTCGTAGCCGGGCAGCTCGGCGGGCTCGTGCGGCGGAAGCAGGCCGAGGATGCGCTCAAGGCCAGCGAGGAACGGTTCAAGCGGTTGGCGATGGCGTCCAACGACGGCGTGGTCATCACCCGCAACGGCCGCTTCGTCGAGGTCAACGCCGCGTTCTTGCGCATGTCGGGGTTTCCCGATGCCGAAGTGCCCGAATCGCTGATCAGCGACCACATCGTGCCGGAGGACCGCGAGGATGTCCTGCGGCGCATGCGCGACAACGTCGAGGGCATCTACTACGCGACCTTTATCCGCCCGGATGGGACGACATTCGAGGCGGAGGTGAGTGCCAAGCCGTGCATCTGGAATGGCAGCCCCGCGCGTATCGCCGTGGTCCGCGACGTCACCGAGTGGCGGCGGCTCAATCGCATGAAGAACGAATTCGTCTCCACCGTCTCGCACGAGCTGAGGACACCGCTCACGTCTATCCGTGGCGCCCTTGGTCTGCTGGAGGGTGGGGTCGGCGGGGCCATGGCGCCGAAAGCGCTCGATCTCTTGCGCATGGCGCGCGAGAACTCGGACCGGTTGATCCGGTTGATCAACGAGCTCCTCGATCTCGACAAGATCGAAGCGGGGAAGCTCGAGCTCCGCTACGAGGTGTTGACGCCGAGCGCGGTGGTGCGCTCGACGCTCGACGGAATCGCGGCGATGGCGGACGAGCACCGGATCAAGCTCGTCGAGCACGTCGACGCGCACCGATCGTTCAGCGCCGACCGCGATCGCATTGTCCAGGTGCTCACCAACCTCGTGTCCAACGCGATCAAGTTCTCGCCGACCGGATCGGCGGTCGAGGTCGAGGCGACCGCGATCGGCAGCATGGTTCTGTTCGCGGTGCACAACGCCGGGCCGGGGATCGCGGTGGCCGATCGGGCCCGGTTATTCGCGCGGTTTCAGCAGCTCGACGCTGGCGACAATCGGCGCCGCGGCGGCACCGGGCTCGGGCTCGCCATCTCGAAGGCGATCGTCGAGCAGCACGGCGGGCGGATCGGCGTGCGATCAGAGCCCGACGTGCGCACAACGTTCTGGTTCGAGATCCCTACCAGCCGCGGGAATAAAGCGGGATGACGTGCGGCTGCGCGAGCTCTATGAGCCGTGGGACGCCGGTGTGATCGAGACCTGCACGCGTTGGCTCAGCTTGAACGGCGTCGGCTCGTTCAGCGCGATCTTCACCATCAGCACACGCGTGTCGGTCGGCTTCCCCGGGTCTTCCGGCTTGAGGCGCCGCGCGACCACGCCATCCGGGATCTCTTCAACCGTCCCGCGCCAGGTCTTCGAGCCGTAGCCTTCCGCGCTCACGGTGACCGGGGCGCCGAGCGCGATCTTGCCCGCGTCGTACTCGTCGACTTCGGCCTCGATCCGCGTCCGCTGCAGGTCTGCCACCGTCACGAGCCGCGTGTTGGCCTCGACGATCTCGCCGGGTTGCACGAGGCGCGCGGTCACCACGCCAGAGATCGGCGCCAGGATCCGCGTTTTCGCCAGATGCGCCTCGAGTTGCGACGCGGTCGCGACCGCGGCATCGCGCCGCGCGATCGCGGCATCGCTGTCGCGCCGGGCATGGTCGAGCTCTTGCCGCGAGATCGCGTGCGACTCGGCCAGGTTCTCCATGCGCTCGACATCGGCCGCCGTTGCCGTCACCTCGGCGTTCGCTTCGACGATCCGTGCGCGGGCCTCGGCCAGCGACGCTCTCGTCTCGGCGTCATCCAGCGCGACCAGCAGCTGGCCCTTTCTCACGATGGTCTTCTCATCGACCGGCAGGGACAGAATGCGACCCGTGATCTCGCTGCCCACCGTCACTTCGGCGCCCGGGTAGGCGACGAACTGTCCTTCGGCTCGTATGGCAGGCGTACTCACTGACATGGGCGCCGGGTTGCTGCGCGGAGAGGCATTGGCGTGCTGCGCTGCGCGAGTGACGAAGAGCGCGAGCGAAGCGAGCGCCAAGATGGGCACTGCGATTCGTGTGACAGTCATGAGAGGCGTCCGTCTCGAATGCGCACGACGCGATCCGCGAATCGGCGCACGTTGGGGTCGTGAGTAACAATGACCAGCCCTTGTTCGGCCTGCTTGGCCGTATTGCGAAACAATTCCATGATCTGCAGCCCGACCTGCGAATCGAGATTCGCCGTCGGCTCGTCGGCGAGTAGAATCGGCGGCCGACTCGCCACCGCGCGCGCGATAGCCACGCGCTGTTTCTGCCCACCCGACAGATCGCGCGGCAGAAAGTCGAGGCGATCGCCGAGCTCCACGATCTCCAGGGCCTCGATCGCCGCGTTGCGCGCCGCCGTCCCGCGCATCCCTTTGATATTGAGCGCGTACTCGACGTTCTCGCGCGCGGTCAGCGATGGGAACAAGTTGTATTGCTGAAATACGAACCCGATCGAGCGCTTTCTCACTTCGGCGAGTCGTCCTGAGGAGAGCTGATCGACCCGCTGACCGTCGACGACCACGCTCCCCAACGTCGGCGTCAGAATGCAGCCGAGGATCGACAAGAACGTCGTCTTGCCCGAGCCAGATGGACCTTCGAGCGCAACGATCTCGCCGCGTTCGACACTGAGGGACACGCCATGCAAGACCGGGATCTCTTGCCGTCCCTCGGAGAACGACTTCACCACGTCGGTCGCCGCCAGCGTCGTCATGTGCGGAATACCAACGCGGGATCGATCGACGCGACTTTTCTGAAGGCCACTAACGCAGCAGTCAAGCAGAGCACGACGGTGCCGACGAATACCCAACCGAGCATGATGTTCGGGATGATCAGCTTGAGCCCGATGTTGGCCATGACCGGGCGCAGTGGCAGCGACTGCAAGAGTCCGAGGACGAAGCCGACGACAGCGGCGATCGCGGCTTGCTTGCCGAGGATCATGTAGATGTCGCCATTGTTGCCACCAATCGCCTTGACGGTGCCGAACTCGCGAATGTGCTCCATCGCCGACGTATAGAGCGTCTGCGCGACGACGACGACGCCGACCAGGCATCCGAGAAAGACGGTGATGTACATGTTGAGCCCGATGCCGGTCGACGCGACCCAATAGTGCCGCGACCGCTCGGCCCACTCGGCCTTCGTGAACACGTCGTTGTACGGCAACCGCCGGGCGATCTCGGCGCGGACCCCAGCCGTGTCTGCATTGGGGGCCAGCTTGACGAGTATATACGTCGTGGACCCGCGCAAAAGATCAGGCGAGATCTGCTGCAGCAGTCGATAGTCGATGAACGCGATCGGCGTGGTGGTGAACGACAGGGCTTCTTTGGAGCGCCCGATGATCTGCAGTCGCCGCCCGAGAACCTCGCGATAGTCGCCGACCTGATACGGCCCCCAGCGCTTCACGGCCGACTGGTCGACGATCATGTAATCACCGCGCCGCAGATCATCCATGCTGCCATCGGTGAGATGCCACGGGATGTTCCACGCCGAGAAGTCCTCCAGCCCGTACGCCTCGACGCCTTCCTGCGCCCCGGTTGGCAGGTTCACCTGCATGAACCAGATGATGAGATTATCGGCGCGCGCGACGCCGGGGATGGATCGCACCCGATCGACCCGTGTCTCGGTGAACGTGTGCGAGAAGTCGACATTCGGCGTGTTGCGCGACGTCACCCAGAGGTCGGCAGCCGCGTGGTCGATGGTGACGGACGCATTGTCGAGCAGACCGAGAAAGAGCCCGACTTGCACGAAGACCAGGGTGACGGCGAACGCGACACCGGCGACCGTGATGAAGAATCGGAGCCGGTCGTGGACCAGGCTCTTGAGCGCGAGATCAACCACTGGTAATTCCTCGAATACAGAGATCGAGCATGGTCTCGACGCGCAGCTCCATCGGCCGCCATTCGACCCACGAGTCGGAGCCCTTCGCGATCTCCAGTGCGACGATGCCGTGGACGGCCGCCCAGACGATCTGCGCCGTGAGCTCAATGTCGGCGGCAAACGTCGGCCCCAACTGCCCGGCGGCCGCCGCCTGGCCTACTGTCCAGAGCAGAAACGCGTAAGCATCCTGGTCCGGCTTGCCCTTGCGTTCGATCGGGGCGAACTCCTCGGACGGATGCGGCGTCATGAACATCAGCCGGTAGTGGTTCGGATGCTCGAACGCGAACCGCGCATACGCCCGGCCCATCGCCCCCAGTCGCTCCTTGGGATTCGCGATAGTGGCGATCTTCTGAAATTCCTCGGCGAGCGCGCCCCAATCCGTGTCGCACAGCTCGCGGATCAGCGCGTCCTTGTCCTTGAAGTGGTAGTAGATCGCCGTCGGCGTGTACTCGATCTTCTCGGCGATCGTCCGCATGGTCACCGCGTCGTACCCATGCTCGGCGAACAACTCGCGCGCGGCGTCCAGGATCTTGGTCCTGATCGCGATCTTTTCGCGCTCACGCCTATCGTTCGCCGCAGACGGTATCATAACAATGTCCTCTTTGTTAACATTGTTAAATAACAGACCGACGTCAAGAGGCTTACCATCGTTCGTTACTTATGCCGCTTGGCTCCGGACTGTAAGCACCCGTAGGGAATAGGCTTACCACTCGCCTGCCAGCGAGCGACCCCGGAACCAGAAGGTACGCCAGGCGCCCCAGACTCGAACGCCAGCCGCACCGTGGAGTCGCGAGACCGCTTGGCGTCAGCGCTGAGCGTATCCGGCTCTGCCTCTCCAGACGCCCGCTCCGCGTCCACCTCGCGCTGAATCGCCGCGACGTCATAGTGCGCCAGGTCGCTATCCCCCGGCGCTTGGCGCTTGAGCTCCGCCAGCAACGAGTCGCTGAAGAGCGCACCGCGATGATGCGCCTCGAGGATCTGCGGGGCGGTAATCCCGATCGCGCCCCGGAAATCGGCGCCATCGAGATCGGCGCCGTAGAACGTCGCCCGCTGCAGCCTCGCGCGCGAGAACGTCGCGCCCTGCAACAGCGCGTTGTCGAACGACGCCCCACGCAGATCGGCACCCTGCATCCGCGCGTAGCGGAGATTGGCGGCCGCGAACATCGTCCGCTGGCAGAACAACGTGTCCGATGACACTGCGTCAGTTCGCTCGGCCGTCGGCGTGATATTTCCGCGCGCTTTTCTAAAATCCGTGCTGAACAGGAGCGCCCCGACAAAGCTGGTGCCAGCGATGTTCGCGCCACGAAGATCCGCGGACCAGAGATCGGCGCCCAGGAGATCCGTGTTGCGCAGATCAGCCAGCGCCAGGAACGCCCGCTCGGCCGATGCGAACCGCAAGTTCGTGCCGATGAGCCGCGCCCCCGAGGCCTTGGGGTTCTCGTTCGTCTCGCCCGTGTCCGGCACCGCGGTCGTCGTGAGCCGTGTCGAGATCTCGCTCTCGGCCAACTGCGCCGTCGGATCGACTCCAGCACGCGACAAGAGCGTCGGCACGAGCGCCTGCCACGCCGGGACCGCGCGCCTCAAGCTCGCCGTCGCGGGCCGCGCTTCGGCTACCTGCTCCGACAGCTCCGACTCGCGGCCGCGATACACGCCGTTGATGGCGTAATACGACGCCAGGCCGAACACGAGCGGCACGACGAGCGCGACAACCATCGCGGGGACATAGCCGCGCCACGTGGAGCGCTCCGGGCGCCACGCCGTCGGCAGCGTGCGACCGGCAAGCGTGAGAAATGCCGCCGCGAGGCCGCAGCCCAAGGACAGCGCGATCACCTGGACCGTCGTGATCCCGCCATCGTGCCGATGCAGATAGCGCATCCAGAACCACGCGATGGTCGCGGGCGCGATCCACCATCCGACGATGATCCAGAGCCACGACTGTGCGCGTCCCAAGAAGCCAATCTTGGACTGATCGCAGACCCTCGCGGCGGCCCACGCGCCAAAGATCCACGTGCTGGCGCGATCGGCCATCGCCGTGGCATCCGGCAGGACCGCCGGCGACGCCGCCACCGATGCCCACACGCGCTGCGCCTGCAGCATCGCGACGATCGCGACGCCGACGAGCGCGATCGGCACGAGCACGTAGAAGTTCACGATCGGGATGTCGACGTTCAAAATCGGCAGCTTCAACGTCGACGAATCCGTGAGCAGCTTCGAGTCGACGGTCGAGTTGATCGTGAGCCACGAATAGACGCAGACCAAGAGCATCGTCAAGAAGATCTTGCCCGTGCTCTGGGCGATCTCGTTGGCGGCGTCGAACGTGCCGAACTTGACGGAGGGCGGCAGCGTGGCGCCCATGAGATCGGCGCGCGCGAATTGCGTTCCGACGACGCCGGTCGCACCCGAGAAATCGGCGTGCTCGAGCTTCGCCCACGCGAATTGCGCGCCGATGAGATTGGCGTTCGTGAGCTTTGCGCCGGTCATCACGGCATTCGTGAAGTCGACTCCGCGGAGGTCGGCGCCGGAGAGGTCGACATTACGGAGGTCGAGCGCCGACCCCGCGCTCGTCTTCCGCCAGTCCCCCGCGGTTTTGAGCTCGTCGGCGAGCGTCCGCGCGACCGGTCGATCTCCGACATCGGCAAGCTGTGGAGTGGCGGTGGGCGTGACGACCCGCTCGATCTCGGTGCTCATGACAGCAATTTATCGAGATCGTCATAGAGCGCGCTCACATCGGACCAAATGCGCTCTGCGCCGGCTGCGCGCAGTGCCTCTGCCGTGTGGCTTCCGGTCAACACGCCGAATGCTCTCACACCAGCGGCAGTCGCGGCCATTGCGTCGTATGGCGTGTCACCGACATAGGCACTCCTCTCAACGCTGACGCCAAGTCGCTCGACGGCCTTGAGAATAATGTCTGGTGCCGGTTTCGTGGCCTCAACGTCCTCGCCGGTGACGATAACATCTGGTAACTCGAGGGTGAGGCGTTGGCGCAGTAGTCCCAGCAATTCGCGTGAGTTCGATGTGGCCAGGGCTGTGCGTATGTCGCGAGCGCGAAGCGCCGCGAACAATTCCTGGGCTTTGGGGAATGTTCGTATGGGCGTTTCGCGCAGATGCGCTCTATACGTCTCAATCCATTGCCGGCCCAATGAGGGACCGAGGCGCCGAGCCTCGTCGGGGCCAAGGATCGAGTGCAGGAGCCGGTCGCCCCCTTGGCCCACCTCGCGGGCGATGCGATCTGAGGGGACCTGCAAGCCAATGGTGCCTAAGACAATGCGCCAGACCTCCACGTGAGCCGCGTTGGTGTCGACGAGCGTCCCGTCGACATCGAAGATCAGCGCCTCGATATTAGGTCCCATGCGACTCGTCCCCGTCACGCCGGGATCCCGCGCACGGCTCCGTACCTCGGACGCCATGCCGCCCCGCAACATCCCGAACGATCTCGATGAGGCCACCAAGCCATTGATGCACGGGCTCCGAGACCAGCAGGAGATGTTGTACGCGGAGGGAAAGCGGTCGCTGCTCGTCGTGCTGCAGGGGCGAGATGCCGCAGGGAAAGACGGCACCGTCAAGCACATCTGCGGCGCGTTCAACCCGCAGGGCACGCAGGTGACGAGCTTTAAAGTCCCCGTGGGAGAGGAAGCGACGCACGATTATCTGTGGCGCATACACAGAGCGGTGCCGCGAAAAGGGCTCGTGGGTGTGTTCAACCGGTCGCAGTACGAGGACGTGCTCGTGGCGCGCGTGCACAACCTCGTGCCCCGCGCGGTCTGGTCCAAACGATACGCTCAGATCAATGATTTCGAGCGGATGTTGACCGAGAATGGCGTCACCATCGTGAAATTCTTTCTCCACGTCTCGCGCGCCGAGCAAGCCCGGCGGATTCGCGAGCGGGCGGCCGATCCCACCAAGCAGTGGAAGGTCAGCACATCCAACGTCAACGAGCGCCGGTACTGGCAGGAGTACACCCTCGCGTACCAGGACGTTCTGTCACGGTGTAGTACCCCGTGGGCACCCTGGTACGTCGTACCGGCAGACGACAAGAAGGCCCGCGATTACCTGGTGGCCGGGGTTCTCCTCGCTGTTCTGCAGCGAATGAAGCCAGCCTACCCGCCGGCGGACCGAAAACTCGTCGCCCGTGTCAAAAGGTTACGGTAAGGCGCAACTAGACAAGTCGTTGGTCTGTCAGAAGAAAACGGTGACTGGAAGCAAACAACGACTAGTTAACTTCAGGTCAGGCGCTAGATTTCTAGCACAATGAAGTCCTCACGATGAGGCCCTGGATACTGCTCGCCGCCGCGCTTCAGCTTCGGCCGGTGACCTGGACGGTGACGGCGCCCAAGCCTGTCACCCCCGGATCCACGGTCTCGATTACGCTCGTGGCGACCATCGATGACGGCTGGCATCTGTACTCGACCACGCAGCCGTCGGGCGGCCCAGTACCTACGCGCATCACCATAGGGACTTCGCCGATATTCGCGGTGGACGGCGCACTGGCATTCCCAAAGCCAGTCGTCGCCCCGGATCCGAATTTCGGGATCAACGTCGAGACCTACGATCGTACGGTCACGTTCACCGTCCCCGTGAAAATCGCGGCCGGCGCCCGAGCCGGTGTCGACACGCTGGCGATCCAGGCGCGGTTCCAAGCGTGTAATGCGCAGCTCTGCTTGCCACCACACACGCAGACCGTCTCCGTCCCCGTGACGGTGCGCGCGGGAGCGGGCCGGTGATCGGACACTATCTCTGGCTCGCGGTAACCGCCGGCGCGGTCTCGCTGCTGACGCCGTGCGTGTTCCCAATGATTCCGATCACGGTCAGTTATTTCACCAATCGCCCTTCCGGTATCCGATCGGCATTGATCTTTGCTGGCGCCATAGTCGGGTCATTCACCGCCCTCGGTCTCGTCCTCGCGCTGCTCTTTGGCGCGACGGGAGTCCAGCGATTCGCGGCGAATCCTTATCTCAATATTTTCCTCGCCGGGCTTTTCGTCGCATTCGCGCTGAATCTGTTCGGCGTCTACCAGATCGCCTTGCCGAGCCGCGCCCTGACAGCCCTCGACGCTGCCGCTCGCGGCCGCGAATCCTCGGCGGCCGGTGCCATGCTCGTGGGGCTGACGTTCGCGATCACGTCGTTTACGTGCACAGCGCCGTTCGTGGGCACCGTGCTCGTGACGGCCGCGACGGGTGCCTGGCGCGAGCCCGCGATCGGCATGCTGGCCTACTCGACGGTCTTCGCGCTGCCGTTCTTTGTCTTGGCGCTGATCCCTCAGTGGGCGGCCCGTTTGCCGAGAGCGGGTCGATGGCTGGTGTCGGTGAAAGTCGTCATGGGGTTCTTGGAGCTGGCGGCGGCGCTCAAGTTCGTCTCCAACGCGGACCTCGTCTGGCACTGGGGCATCTTCAACCGCGACGTCGTCCTGGCGTTATGGGTGGCGCTGGCCGGACTCATGGCCGCATACCTGGTCGCCAGCGGCCCCGGCAGTATCGCGCGCTTGGCGACGGCCGCGGCTGCGCTGGGCGTCGGGATCTGGCTGTCAACTGGCCTCGTGGGCCGGTCGCTCGGAGAGCTGGAGTCGTTCCTGCCACCTCGCGCGAATCAGCGCGACTCGTACGTCCTGAACCTGAACTGGCACGTGAACGACCTGGCGGGGGCGATCGCGCTCGCAAAGCAGAGCTCGAAACCCGTCTTTATTGATTTTACCGGTTACACCTGCACGAACTGCCGGTGGATGGAGGCGAACGTCTTTGCTCGCACCGAGGTGAAGGCCGAGCTGAATCGGTTCGCTCTTGCCCGGTTGTTCACCGATGGGGAAGGGCCTGTATACGAGAACCAGCAGGCTTATCAGGAAAAGACCTTCAACACCGTTGCTCTACCGTTGTACGCGATAGTCGCCCCTGACGGCCACACTATTGCTACTTTGCCGGGACTCACCAGGGACCCGGCCGTTTTCCTCGCGTTTCTAGAGAAGAGCGCCAGGGTCCAGTAAAATCTAGAGAGTGGCCACCGGACTAACCGGACTTCTGTCACGCCTCGTACCGCGGGCTGACGGGCGAGCGCGCTCGCCCGATGGCGTCTCACCCGACCGGTTCGCGGGCCCTATACGCGGAGAGCTCCTCGGCACCGAGGGGCTAGCCGAGTACGCGCGCGCGCTGGCCAGGCAGCAGCGCGTGCTGCCGCCATCGGTCCGTGGCTGGGCGCAGAAGCAGCGCGGCCAGGGCCCGCTGCTGCAGCGGCTCGATGAGACCCGCAAGCTGCTCGACGCCGCGCGCATCACCATCACCGATGCCGCCGATCGTGGCGTCGACATCAGCCCGGCCGGCGAGTGGCTGCTCGACAACTTCTACGTCGTGCAGGAGCACGTGCGCGAAGTGCGCGCGAGCATGCCCAAGACGTACTACCAGGAGCTGCCCAAGCTCGCGGCCGGCGCGCTCGCGGGCTACCCGCGGATCTACGAGGTGGCGATCGAGCTGATCGCGCACACCGAGGGCTATCTCAAGCCCGAGAACATCGACCTCTTCGTCCGCGAGTTCCAGCGCGGCGCGACGCTCACGACCGGCGAGCTGTGGGCCACGCCGACCATGCTGCGGCTCGGGCTCATCGAGAACATCCGCCGGATGACGCTGCGCGTCACCCAACGCCTCGATGAGTTGGACTCGGCCGACAAGTGGGCCAAGCGCCTGCGCGAAGCGTCCGAAGGCGGCGCGCAGAGCCTCTCGGGCGTGCTCGCCGAGTTCGTGAACGACCATCCGCCCCTGACACCGGCGTTCGTCTCCCGGTTCCTGCAGCAGATCCGGTCGTATCAGTCGAACTTCACGCCGCTCCGCTGGCTCGAGCAGTGGATCGCCGAGGATGGGCTCAACGCCGAGGACGCCGTCACCAAGGCGAATCAGCGGTTGGCGCTGACGCAGGTCATGATGGCGAACAGCATCACCAGCTTGCGCACGATCGCGCGCCTGGACTGGTCGACGTGGGTCGAGTCGATGAACGCCATCGAGGTCATCCTGCGCCAAGATCCGGCGCGGGCGTACGCCTCGATGACGTTCAACTCGCGCGATCTCTATCGGCACGTGATCGAGGACATCGCCAAGCGCACGGGCTCCACCGAGGTCGACATCGCCGAGCGCGCGCTCGATCTGGCGCGGAAGGCCGTGGGGATCCCGGGTGTCGATCAGCGGCTCACGCACATCGGCTATTATCTCGTCGACGACGGCGTGCGCGAGTTGGAGCGCGCGGTCGCGTACACGCCGCCCTGGCGGGAAGCGCTCCACCAGTGGGTGCTCGCGCACCCTGAGCTCGTCTACTTCGGTGGCATCACGCTCTTTACCGCCATCTTGGTCGCCATCCCCTTCATGGCGATCGGGCGCGTCTCGATCGGCGCGTTTCTGGCGGTGCTCGCCCTGGCCATCATTCCCGCGAACGATATCGCGATCAACATCGTGCACCAGTTGGTCACGATGCTGTTGCCGCCGCGCCTGTTGCCCAAGCTCGACTTCGAAGATGGCATTCCGTCGGATTACCGCACGGCCGTCGTCGTCCCTACGCTGCTCGGCAGCACGGAGGGCGTCAAAGAAGCGCTGGAGCACCTGGAAGTTCAGTTCCTCGCCAATCGCGACCCCAATATCTATTTCGCGCTGCTCAGCGATTTCACGGACTCGCCAACCGAGGCGCGCGCCGGCGACGATGAGATTCTCGCGGCCGCGGTCGCCGGCATTCGGGTGCTGAACGAGAAGTACGCTGCCGACACGTTCTTCTTGTTTCATCGCTCGCGCAAATGGAACGAAGGCGAGAATGCCTGGCTGGCCTGGGAGCGGAAACGGGGGAAGCTCGCCCAGTTCAACCAATTCTTGCGGGGCGGCGCTTCGGACGCGTTCTCCACCATCGTCGGCGACACCGCGCCGCTCAGCCACGTCGTCTACGTCATCACGCTCGACTCGGACACCGTCCTGCCCCGCGGCGCGGCTGCGCTCCTCGTCGGCGCCATGGCGCATCCGGTCAACCGGGCGGTGTACGATCCTGTGAGCGGGCGCGTCGTGCGGGGATACGGGATCCTGCAGCCCCGCGTCGGGATCTCGCTGGAAAGCGCGAATCGCTCATTGTTCGCGGCAATCGCCTCCGGGCGGCCCGGCGTCGATCCCTATACCACCGCCGTCTCCGACGTCTATCAGGATCTCTTCGCCGAGGGGAGCTTCACGGGGAAGGGCATATATGATGTCGACGCGTTCGAGAGAGCGACCGAGGACAAGTTTCCCGAGAACGCGCTGCTCTCACACGATCTCATCGAAGGGACCTACGCGCGGGCCGCGTTGGTCACTGATGTCGAGTTCTACGATGACTACCCGACGCGCTATCTCACGTATACCCGGCGCAAGCATCGCTGGATACGGGGCGACTGGCAGTTATTGCCGTGGTTATTTGGGCGGCGCCACAAGCTCTCGGCGATTTCCCGCTGGAAAATCTTTGATAACCTGCGACGCAGCGTCGTAGAGATCGCCGAGCTCGGGTTGCTCGTCGCCGGTTGGACGGTGCTCCCAGGCGGACCGTTCTTGTGGACCGCACTCGTGCTCGCGGGGATCGCGACGCCGTTCGTGTTCGGGATCGGGCTGTCTGTCGTCTCCCCACCGCAGGGAGACTCCTGGCGCGCCTACTACAAGGCGGTCTGGCGCGACGCCCAATCGTCGATCCAGCAGTACCTGCTGCTGCTCACGTTCTTGCCGCACCAGGCCTTCGTCTCGGCCGACGCGATCAGTCGCACGCTGTGGCGCATGTTCGTCAGCCACCGGAAGATGCTCGAGTGGCAAACCGCCTCGCAGGTCGAGCGGATCATGGCCGGGGGTCGTCAGCCGCGCGAGGTGTGGCGGAAGATGGCGCCGGCCGAGGTGGTCACGGCCGTGATTCTCGTGATCGTGCTGACCACGGGCATCGGCCACGCGCACATGGTGCGCTTGCCGAACGGCCTGTACCACATGGGCTCGGCCGTTCGCTGGTGGTACCTCGCCGTCACCATGCCATTGGTGATGCTGTGGGCCGTGAGCCCGAGCATCGCGGACTCGTTGAGCGCGCCCGCGGTGCGCCGGGAGCGGCGCCTCACGGGGGCCGAGAGCTGGACGGCCCTGCGGTATGCACTGCTGCATTGGCACTTCTTCGACCGATTCGTGACGGTCGACACCCAATGGCTGGCGCCGGACAACTTCCAGGAGGACCCGTCGCCAGTCGTCGCGATGCGGACCTCGCCGACGAATATCGGGCTCCAGTTGCTGGGCATCGTCAGCGCCTACGACCTCGGATTCTTGTCGTCGGGTGCGATGATCGAGCGCCTGGAGCTCGTGTTCCGGACGCTCGAACGCATGGCGCGCTTCCGCGGCCACTTCTACAACTGGTACGATCTCCGCGATCTCCAGATTCTGGAGCCCGCCTACATCTCGACCGTCGACAGCGGCAACCTGGCCGGCGATCTCATCGCGATCAAGCAAGCGTGTCTCCACATCATCGACGAGCCGGTCGTCGACTCGCGCATCTGGGACGCGCTCCAAACGGCGCTAGAGCTCGCGGTCGAAAACCTCCGGTCGCTGGCATCGTCCGGCGACGTCTCCAGCCCGAAACAGTGGCAGGCCGTGCTCGAAGCCGGCGAGCGCGTACGCGCCGTGCTGCAGTCGCTGCCCACCCTCACGGGTGCGAACAACACCGACGCGCTCTCGGCCAAGACCCTGCAAACCCTCGCCGATCGCCTTCGGGCGGCCGAGCGGGTCGTTGTCGAGCGCACGGAAGAGTTGGCGAACGTCGATCTCGTACCCGGCCGCGATTGGATCGTGTGGAGCCGGCAGCATCTGGAACGCTGGGCCGCTGACGTAGCGGCCATTGGTGACGGCGCACAGTCACTGCGCCAAGCCGCCGCGACGTCGTCCCATGCGGCCGAGCAAGTCAAACGCCTGGAAGCGCTGGCGGCGCGAGCGCACGAGTATGCGTTGGAGATGGATTTCCGGTTCCTGTACGACTCGCGCCGGAAGCTCTTTTCCATTGGCTACCAGGTCAGCGCGGGCGCGCTCGATCCGTCGCTCTACGATCTGCTTGCGTCCGAGGCGCGCCTGGCGAGTTACTTCGCGATCGCCAAGGGTGATGTGCAGGCCGAGCACTGGTTCAAGCTCGGACGCGGGCTCACGACGGCAGCCGGCGATACGGCGCTGATTTCGTGGAGCGGGAGCATGTTCGAGTACTTGATGCCCGCGCTCATCATGGAGTCGTTCCCGTTCACGCTGCTCGACCAAACGTACACGGGCGCGGTTCGGCGGCAGATCGCCTATGGCGCCGAGCGGGGCGTTCCGTGGGGCGTATCAGAATCCGCCTATAACGCCCGCGACCGCCACCAGACATACCAGTATCGCGCGTTCGGCGTCCCGGATCTCGCGCTCAAGCGGGGTCTCAGCAAGGACCTCGTCGTCGCTCCCTACGCGACCCTGCTGGCGCTCATGATCGAGCCGCACGCCGCGATGAAAAACCTGGGCACGCTCGAAAAAGAGGGTGCGCTCGGCCTGTTCGGGTTCAAGGATGCGGTGGATTACACGAGACCGGCGCTGGGATCGAACCACGCGCTCGTGGGCACCTACATGGCGCACCATATCGGCATGAGCCTGGTGTCGCTCAACAACGCGATTCACTCCGACATCTGGCCCCAGCGCTTCCACGCCGACCCGTTAGTCAAGTCGGCCGAGCTGGTGCTGTTCGAGCGGATTCCAAGGCGATTTGTGCTGAGCGAAGCACAGACCGATGAGGGCGATGAGCAGCCGAGGCGTCGTGGATCGGAGAAACCCTCGGCGCGCACGCTCGACACGCCGAACACGCCCGAACCGCGCGTCACGCTCCTGGGACACGCGCCGTACACCTTGATGATCTCGAACGCCGGCAGCGGCTACTCCCGGTTCGAGAACTTCCAGGTCACGCGTTGGCGCAACGACGGCACGCTCGATCGCTACGGCCAGTGGTGCTACCTGCACGACACGTCAACGGGCCGCGTGTGGCCCGCCGCATACCAGCCGATGGGCGACGATTCCACACCGGACTGGTACCGGTCGACGTTCGCGTCTGACCGCGCCACATTCTCGCGTCGCGACGGCGATATCGACACGCGGCTCGAAGTGACCGTCGTGCCCGACGATGCGGCCGAGGTGCGCCGGGTCACGGTGACAAACAATGGGACGACGGCCAAGGACATCGAGCTCACGACGTACGGCGAGATCTCGCTCTGTCCGCCAGACGCCGATCGCACGCACCCCGCGTTCCAGAACCTGTTCGTCGAGACCGAGTTCGTCGCACCCCACGGCGCGATCCTCGCCACGCGGCGCCCCCGGTCGGCCGACGAGCGCACACTCTGGTGCGGACACGTCGTCGCGACTGGCCCCGAGATCGTCGGCCGCATCTCGTGCGAGACGGACCGCGCGCAGTTTACAGGCCGCAATCGTACGGTACGGAACCCGCAAGCAATGGCGGAGGCGGGCGCCCTCTCGGGCACGACCGGCGCCGTGCTCGACCCCATTTTCGCGATGCGCGTGTTGATCCGCGTTGGCGCCGGTCAGTCCGCGCGCGTGGCGTTCACGACGCTGGTCGCGCCGACCCGCGACCGTGCGCTGGAGTTGGCCGACCGGTATCACGACCCGTACAGCGCCCAGCGCGCGCTCGATCTGTCGTGGATGCACGCGCAAGTCGAGCTCCGCGAGCTGTCGATCACGCCAGCCGACGCGGCGCTCTATCAAGAGCTGGCCGGATATCTCTTCTTCTCCGACCGCGCGGTCCGGGCGCCCGCGAAAGAGGTCGTGCAGCTCAAGCGCGGCATCGACGCCCTGTGGGCGCATGGCATTTCGGGAGACTGGCCGATTCTGCTGGCCACGGTCGACCAGGCGGCCGGCGTCGCCACCGTCAAGGAGCTCTTGCAGGCGCACCAGTACTGGCGCGGCAAGGGCATGATGGTCGACCTCGTTATTCTGAACACCAACCCGCCGTCGTATCAGCAGGATTTGCAGGACGAGCTCCAGGCGACGGTGCTCGCGTCGACCGAAGCGGCGTTGATCGACAAGCCCGGCGGGGTGATGCTCCGCCGCCGCGATCTGATTCCGCCGGACGATCTGGCCGTGTTGCGCGCGACCGCGCGCGTAAACGTACCGTGCGATGGCTTGCGGCTGGCCGAGATCCTGGAGCTTCCGGAGACCGAGCCAGAGTATCCGCCGGCGTTCGAGCCGACGACGCAGTCGGGCGGCGGCATCGTGAGTGCCGGCGTGCTCGCGGCCGCCGCGGCGCGGTCGGGCGATGGGGCGCGCGGCGACGCGCTGCTCAGAGCCGCGCCACCCGTCGCGTTCGACAACGGACTCGGTGGCCTGGCGGCCGATGGCTCGTATCAGATCCGGCTGACCGACGGCGCGACGACACCCGCGCCGTGGACGAACGTGATCGCCAACGAGAACGGCGGGTTCTTGATCTCCGAGAACGGCGGCGGGTACGTGTGGGCCGAGAATAGCTTCTTCTTCCGGCTGACGCCGTGGCTCAATGATCCGGTCAGCGACGAGCCCACGGATATCCTGTACATCCGCGACGACGAGACTGGAGAAGTCTGGACGCCGACGCCCGATCCCATCCGGCACCAGACCCCGTATCTCATCCACCACGCGCCCGCCCGCACGGAGTTCCGGCACAGCCATGCCGGATTAACCACGCATCTCGTGCTCGGAATCCCTGAGCACGACGTCGTCAAGATCGCCAAGCTGTCGATCACCAACGACACGGCCATCCCCCGCCGCGTGACGATCACGCACTACGCCGACTGGTGCCTCGGCGTCATGCGTGAGCATACGCAGCATCAGGTGCGGACGCAGTTCGATCGCGAGACCGAAGCGATGTTCGCGCAGAACGGATACGACCAGGACTTCGCCAAGAAAGTCGCGTTCACGGCGTTGAGCTTGCCGGTCATGAGCTATACCGGCGATCGGCGCGAGTTCATTGGGCGCAACGGAACGCTCGCGGCTCCCGCCGGTCTCGAGCGCGCATCGTTGGCCGAGTCCTGCGGGCCGCTGCTCGACCCCTGCGCGGCTCTCCAGGGCTCGGTGTCCATCCTCCCTGGCGAGACCCGCGAGGTTGTCGCGCTGCTGGGTTGCGGCAATGGGGAGGCCGAGTGTCGCTCCTTGATCGAGAAGTATCGTGAGGGCGATGAGGGGATTGAGGAGCACGTCGAGGCGTGGCGCCGGCGGCTCACCACCATTCAGGTGAAGACGCCGGACCCGGCCTGCGATGCCATTCTCAATGGCTGGCTCCTCTACCAGGCGCTCGCCTGCCGGTTCTTCGCGCGAACGGCGCTCTATCAGTCGAGCGGCGCCTATGGGTTCCGCGATCAGCTGCAGGACTCAATGGCGTTCGTCTACAGCGACCCGCAACTGGCCCGCGAGCATATTCTGCGCAGCACCGGCCGTCAGTTCGTCGAGGGCGACGTTCCAGCACTGGTGGCACGCGCACAACGGCCGTGGCGTGCGCACGCGATTCTCGGACGATCTCGCCTGGCTGCCGTTCGTCGTCGATCACTATCTCGTCGTCACGGGTGACACGAGTGTGCTCGACGAGGTTGTGCCGTTTCTCACGATGCGGCAGCTGGAGCCGAACGAGCAGGAGCTGTACGACCGTCCCGACGTGTCGTCGGAGAAAGCGACGGTCTATGAGCACTGCCTTCGGGCCCTCAAGAAAGCCGCGACCGTCGGCCAGCACGGGCTGCCCCTCATGGGCGTCGGCGACTGGAACGACGGGATGAATCGTGTCGGCGTCGGCGGCCAGGGCGTGAGCGTCTGGCTCGCCTGGTTCTTGATCGCCACGCAACGCCGGTTCGCCGTGCATTGCGACGCACGGGGCGACAAGGCGGCGGCGGCCGAGCTCCGGGCCAAGGCCGACGCCTACGCCGCGGCGATCGAGAAAGAGTCCTGGGACGGCGCGTGGTACCGTCGCGCGTACTTCGACGACGGTACGCCACTGGGTAGTCATCAGAACGACGAGTGCCAGATCGACGCCATCGCCCAGAGCTGGTCCGTGATATCAGGCGCGGGCGAACCGGATCGTCAAAAGCGAGCGGCCGAGTCGGTGTACACACATCTCGTCCGCGAGGACGCGCGCCTCATCGAGCTCCTGACGCCGCCGTTCGATCATACGGACCACGATCCGGGCTACATCAAGGGCTATCTCCCCGGTGTCCGCGAGAACGGCGCGCAATACACGCATGCCGCGACGTGGACGGTATTGGCCAGAGCCCTGCTCGGCGACGGCGATACAGCGTATCGCTTGTACGAGATGCTCAACCCGTTCACGCACCCGCTGGAGACGTACAAGGTCGAGCCGTACGTGATCGCCGCCGACGTGTACACGGCCGAAGGGCACTTAGGCCGCGGCGGTTGGACGTGGTACACCGGCTCAGCCGCCTGGGCGTATCGCGTGGGACTCGAGGGCATACTGGGCTTCAAGAAACGCGGCGCGACGTTACGCCTCGAACCGGTCATCCCCGCGGCATGGGAAGGGTTCGAGCTGACGTATCGCTACGGCTCGTCCACGTATCACATCACGGTTCGAAAAGGCGACGCGGAAGAGCCGACGGATATTCCGCTCGTGGACGACGGGAAGACCCACGAGGTGACGGTTACGATAGCGGCTCGAGATCTGTCACCGCTGGCCCGTTGATCACTTTCCCATAGGGGTCGAACCGGGACCCGTGGCACGGGCAGTCCCAGGTCTTTTCGGTCGAGTTCCAGTCGACGATGCAGAACAGATGCGGGCACACGGCAGAACACTCGTGCATGCGCCCCTTCTCATCACGAAACGCCGCGATCTTGGTAATGCCCCTTCGAATGACCGCGCCCTCTCCTTTCCCGATGTGCGCGACCGTGGCCACCTGACCAGGCGTAATCCATCGCGCGTATTGCCCGGCGACATTCAAATTCTCACGGGCATACTCGACGCCTGACCGCAAGCTCAATCGCGCGGGATCATAGAGTTTCGCCCACGGATTCTCGCGACACATGATGAGATCCGTGAGCAGCATCCCGGCGAGCGTGCCATAGGTCATCCCGTTTCCCGAATCGCCGGTCGCGACGTAGATGTTCGGCACGACGCCGGGATTCGGCCCGATGAATGCCAGTCCATCCACGGGTTCGAGGATCTGGCCAGACCAGCGATACTGCACGGGCCCTAGCCCGGCAAACTGGGTTCGGGCCCAGCGCTCTATAGCGGCATAGCGGTCAGTAGTGTTGTCGGCCTGACCGGTCTTGTGATCACCGCCGCCCACGATGAGCATGTTGCCGAGCGTGCGCGCGTAGTGATACGGCGACTCGGTGTCCCAGTAGAGCGCCACCTCGATGGGCTCAGTCAGCGGCATCGCGATGACGTACGTGCGATACGCCGCCTGCTTCGTGTGCATCGTGACGACGTCGTTGACCGGTGAGCCGGTGGCAATGACGACGGCGCCCGCGGTGATCACGTGGCCTTTGTCGGTGACCACGCGACCCGTCGTGCCGCCCGACATCTCGACCGCGTGCGTCCCCCCGTAGATGCGCCCGCCGTCCCGTACGATCGCTCGCGCCAGTGCTTCGACGTAGGCAACCGGGTCGAACTGCGCCTGGCGCGGGAAGTGTAGCGTATCGCCGATCCGCTCGACATCCGTGAGACCCGCGCGATGACATGCGGCGAGCTCGCGGTCGAGCACTTCGGCGTCGCCGAGCAAGTAGCCGGGCACGCGCTCGAACTCGCACGCGATGTCCTCGGAGCCGACGATCGCCTCGATGCGATCGATCGCGGCGACCTGGCTCTGGGCGGCGAGCCGCGCGGCGTGGAGGCCGTGCAGGCGCTCGAGCGCGTAATACCGGTCGTCGAGCACCGCCGTGATGTGCGCGGTCGTGCGCCCCGTCTCGCCGCCGGCGACGCCGCCATTGTCGATGGCGACCACCGTCTTGCCTTCGCGCGCGAGGAGATAGGCGGTTGTGACGCCGGCTATGCCTAAGCCCACGACGCACACGTCGGCGTAGGTATCGTCGCCGAGTGGCGGATACCACGGGACGCGTGTGCGCTGGCCATTCCACCAGATCGGGGTTGTGGCTGTGATCTGAGTCACCAGGTGAGCCCTTGGTTCATCTTCCGTGCCATGAGACACGTTCTTCTTCTTTGTCTGGGGCTGTCGAGCGCCGCATGCGCGCACCCCAGTGCGTTTATTGTAAGCCCAGTCGCGCTGGCACCCGCCTTGGTGGGTTCGTGGCGTCTCGAAAGCGGTGGCGTACGAAGCACGGGTTTCTACGATCCGGAGACGCTGGAGTTCGCCGACAGCAAGCCGGGACAATACATCACGCTGACCGCCGATAGGGGGTTCGAGAGCGGCCGCGTGACGCGCGCTGGTGAGGGTGCGTGTGCCGTGACACGGTATGAATATCACCGTGGGACGGTCGAGGTTCGCGACTCTGTGCTCGTTCTGTACGCGACCGCGGGGCGCGTACGGAACGTGGCACCGTGCGACCTCACATCAGACTATGAGAAAAACGACACTGGTGTCGAGTCGCTCGCCTTCCGACCCGGCACCAGTGATAATTCTCTGATCATTGCCTCGGCCTCGCTCGTGCGCGAGATGCCGAGTGTCGTCGCCGACGCGCGTTAGCTACAGCCGGGCGCCCCTTCCAGCGAGTCCTGCGGGAACGGCGCGGTAGCCGCACCGATCCAGACGGCGCAGGTGTGCGGGCTCGCCGTCGACGGGACGAAGCTATTCACCATCGACGCCGTCCAGCCTGAATTCAGGATGTTCTTGGCCGAGAACGTATTTCCGGCCGACGTGTGATACGACAGGTTCGCGATCAAGAAGTTGGGGTCCGCGTACGTCGCGTTGTCGAAGAAGTACGCTTCTTCGGCCGTCTCCAGGTTGCGGAGATCCGCGCGCATGGAGTCCACGTACGCCTTCTCTTTCGACGAGGCGAACTTCGGGATGGCGATCGCGGCAAGGATGCCGATGATGACCACCACGATCAGCAACTCGATCAGCGTAAATCCATCTCGGCGACTCGACACGATGACCTCTCCGGGCCAATGACTTGCCTCGAACTAAAGCAATCGGTGTTCCGCCGTTAACAAATTGCGCAACTCGTTGTAAAATAACCACTTATAAAACGTGGTGGCGGGTACCCGGCAAAATCTCCCGCCTCATTCTGCAACCGGTGCTGCATTATGAAACGCCGAGCAGCGTTAAAGCTGCATCTACGACCCGCGCCGAGGTGAGGCCCAGCTCCTTGTACACAATGGGCCCCGGGGACGACGCGCCGAAGCGCTCGAGCCCCACGACCGTGCCGTTGTCGCCGACCCAACGGTACCACGACACGGGGTGCCCGGCCTCCACGGCGACCCGCGGGATGCCCGGCGGCAGCACGGTGTCCTTGTAACTCGGCGGCTGGGCCGCAAAGATCTCATGGCTCGGCATGCTTACGACCCGCGCCCGGACGCCGCGCGCGGCCAGCGCCGTCCTGGCATCGACGGCGAGCGACACTTCCGACCCCGACGACATGAGCACGACCTGCGGCGCACCGCCCTCGGCGTCGGCCAGCACATACGCGCCCTTCGCCAGTCCCGGGCCGCTGCCCTGCAACAACGGGAGCTTCTGCCGCGTCAGCACGAGCGACACCGGGCCGCCTTCGTGATTGATCGCCACGCGCCACGCTTCGGCCACCTCGTTCGCATTGGCCGGCCGGATCAACGTCGCATTCGGGATCGCGCGCATGGTCGACAGTTGCTCGATCGGTTGGTGCGTTGGGCCGTCTTCGCCGAGGCCGATCGAGTCGTGCGTGAAGACCCAGATCACGTGTTGACGCATGAGCGCCGCGAGTCGGATGGCGGGGCGCATGTAGTCGGAGAAAATAAAGAACGTCGATCCAAACGGCAGCAGGCTGCCGTGCAGCGCCATCCCATTCAGCATCGCGCCCATCCCATGCTCGCGAATGCCGAAATGCACATTGCGCCCCGCATAGCTCGTCGGGTCGAACACCGGGCTGTCTTTGAGATACGTGAGCGTCGACGGATTGAGGTCAGCCGCGCCACCAAATAACTCGGGCACCTGGGCGTCGAACGAGTTCAGCACCAACGCCGAAGACGCCCGGGTGGCGACGTTGCCGTTCTCTTTGGTGAACGTGGGAAAGTTTTTGTCCCACCCTGGCCGCCGCTTCCCGGTCAGTCGGCGATCGTACTCCGCCCCGAGCTCCGGCAGCGCCGCGACATAGGCGACGTGCGCCTTTTCCCAGGCGAGACGTGCGGGCCGACCGCGTTGACCAGCGGCCCGCCAGTGGTCGAGCGATTCCGGCGGCACGAAGAATGGCTCGAGCGATGGCCAGCCGAGGTTCTGCTTCGTGAGCTCGATTTCTTTTGCGCCGAGCGCCTCGCCGTGCGCTTTCTCGGAGTCGACTTTGTTCGGCGAGCCGTACCCGATGTGCGTGCGGGTGATGATCAACGATGGCTTATCAGTGACGGCCTTGGCGTTGACGATCGCCGCGTCCACGGCATCGATGTCGTTGACGTCGGCCACGTGCTGCACGTGCCAGCCGTACGCCTCGAAGCGCATGCCGGCATCGTCCGTGTACGTGAGCTCTGTCTTGCCATCGATGGTGATGTGATTGTCGTCGTAGAACCCGATGAGCTTGCCGAGCTTGAAATGCCCGGCGAACGACGCGGCCTCGTGGGAGATGCCTTCCATGAGGCATCCGTCACCGGCGATGAAGTACGTGTGGTGATCGACGATAGTCTGTCCCGGCCGATTGAACTCGGCCGCCAAGTGCGCCTCGGCCACGGCCATACCGACCGCATTGGCGACGCCCTGACCGAGCGGCCCGGTGGTCGTCTCGACGCCGACGGTGTCGCCGTGCTCCGGGTGGCCCGGGGTCTTGGAGCCCCACTGCCGAAACTGTTTGAGATCATCGAGCGTGAGCCCGTAGCCGGTCAGGTACAGGACGGCGTACTGCAGCATCGACGCATGCCCATTCGACAGCACGAACCGATCGCGGTCCGGCCAATCCGGGGCGGACGCGTCGTACTTCATGTGTCGAGTCCAGAGAACATACGCCAGCGGCGCGAGCGCCATCGGCGTGCCTGGGTGCCCGCTGTCGGCCTTCTGGACGGCGTCCATGGCGAGCGTGCGGACGGTGTCGATCGCCAGCTGCTGGATCGAGGACGTGGCGGGTATTGGGGGGGCGATAGTCGAGGCCATAGGCCCCTAATCTATTCGCCTAGTTAGGGCGTGATGGTGAATGTTACGGTATCAGACTCGAGCGGTTGCAGCAGGGTGACGACGAGGCGTCCGGGGCCGGGTGTGGGGCCCATCGTCAAGACGATGAATGCCTGCCCCGACCCGTTGGTCGAGTCGACGGCCGAGCACCGGTTGCCGCCCAGGCTGTCGGTCCGCTCGACGAGCACGGTACAGTTGCCCGCTGCGAGCGGATGGTGCACGTAGGTCGTATCCGCGGTCGGCGCGAAGAGAATGCCGCGATGCGCCGGCTGTCGCGTGCCGGTTAGAAATACGGTGAGCGCGAGCGACAGCGTCGAATCCGCGTGCCCGGTTTGGCCACCGCCGCTCGTGATCAGGATGCGCGAGCCGGCCGGCCCCGTGCTGCCTTTGCAGGCGGCCACCGCGAGGCACGCGACGAGGGCGATCCGACGAGTCACTCCCCAATCTAGCTCAGTGCCACGTCGGAGAATCCATCGCGCCGGTGTATCCCAACGGCAGGATGAGATTCGGGGTCGTGACGCTGATGAGATCGATCTTCCTCGTGTTGATGTTCCGCGCGACGATCCAGTTTCCGTCGGGGGACCAGCCGATCTGGTACTCGTACGTTGGCCCGGTCAGGGCCGTCTGTCCCGTGCCATTGGGGTGGATGGTGCTGATGATCCCGTTCGCGTTGAACGCGATGACGTTCTCGTTCGGCGACCACGCCGTCGAATTGGCCAGGATGCTGCCCAGTTGAGTCGAGACGCCGTTCGACAGGTTGAGTATCTCGACCGTCGCATATCCCGGCACGACGTACGCGACCGATGTCCCGTCGGGCGAGGGGCTCGGAAACTCCGATGGATTAGCGCCCGTGGTAGCAGACAGCAGTGAGTCCGCCGTCCCGTCGGGGTGGACCCGCCAGATGTCAAAGCTGTTGGTGATCTTCGTGTAGTAGATCCACGTTCCATCGTGCGAGTACGCCGGCCACGCATCGATCGGCCCGCCGGAGTTGTCGAGCGCGGTGATCGTTCCGCTGGTCGTGATGCCGTACAGCACGCCACCACCGCCGGATGTCCCGCCGCCCGTGGTCTCGTCGAACACGAGGCTCGTGCCGGAGGGGTTCCACACCAGGGTTCCCGCCGGCTGTGTGGTGATCGTCTTGTAGTTTGACCCATCCAAGTTGAAGACGGCGATGCCGCCGGCGTCGAGCGTGGCGGCCATCGTGCCGGACGGGACGCCCGAGATGTACGATGTGTCGGTCACATTGTGGGCCGTGCCAGTCACTGCCACGCGCCCGATCGCGGTGACGGTGACGGTCGATCCCGACAGGTGGGCCGGGCCCGATAGGACCGCGTACGACACGGGATCGGTGCGTGGGTTGCCGAAGCGGTCGACGACGGCCGTGTGCAGGTTCACGGTGCCGTTCACGTAGACCGCGGTGTCGGCCGGCCCCGATCGCAACGTCGCCGCGCTGCCGGCGGTCACGGTGAATTTCGCGGTGTCGACATAGCCGAGCGCCGGCACTTTGATCACGAGGGGCGCCGTGCCCGCGCGGGTGCCGAAGTAGAGGTCGACGTTCACCTCGCCCTGCGTGTTGGTCGTCTCCGCGACAAACGACGTGGGCTGGTTGGAGCTGAGCGACGCGATGTCGACCCAGTCCCCGCCATACGGATTGGCGCTGTCGGCCGCGCTGACCGCTTCGAATTGCACGACGGCGTCGGACACCAGACTGCCGTTATGCGTGATCAACACAACGAGCGCCTGCGCGGGGATGCCCTGCACGGTATCGGTCTGCTGATTCCCCGCGACGAAGTAGACGTTCGGGTGCGGGGTCGAGGTGTGCGGAGCGGTGGAGCTCCCGCAAGCGGCGACGACGAAAAGCGGTGCGAGGCCGAAGACCTGACGAACAGAACGCAATGCCCCTCCAGAGATCAATGCCATGTGGGAGACCCGACCGTGCCCGTATAGCCGAGCGGGATGACGAGCTGTGTCGCTACGTTGATCACCTCCAGTCGAGTGGTCGCCGTGTTGCGGGCGATGATCCATTGCCCGTCTGGTGACCAATCGAACTGTGGTCCATACGGTCCAGGCGCGATCATGCTCTGGCCCGAGCCATCGCTGTTAATGAGCGCCATCGCGTTATTGAGCGTGACGTAGGCGATGACGTTCCGGGTTGGAGACCATACATCGGCGATGCCGTTCACGCCGAGATCGACGGCGGCGCCCGACGCCAGCGTGAGGACCTTCAGATCGCCGGCGCCGCTCAGAATGTAGGAGACTTTGGTCCCGTCGAAGGACGGACTCGGGAACTGCAGGCTCTCGGGCGAGAGCATGTTCACCGTCGCGTCGCCGGTGCCGTCGGGGTGTACGCGCCACATCGGCAGCGTGGCGCTGTACTCGTCATAGTAGATCCACGTCCCATCGCGCGAGTACTGCGGATAGGCGAGGGCCACGGCGCCGGAGTTGGCGATCGTCGTGACCAGGCCGCTCGTGGTAACGCTCTGCAGCTGATCGATCGCGCCGTACAAGCCGTTCACCGTCTGATCGAACACCAGGCTCGATCCGTTCGGCGCCCACTTGAGGGTACCGGCGGAGACCGGTGAGATCTGCGTGAAGTCCGATCCGTCGAGGTTGAACCGCCAGATGTAGCTGATATCACCGGCCGCGGCGATCGTGCCCTTTGGCACGCCGTATACGATCGTCGTGTCGACGAGTCCATTGGCAGTCCCGGCGACCAGGATGGGACCGTAGCCGTTCGCAGTGAGCGTGGAGCCGTTGATCGATCCTGATCCGCCGACAACAGCGAACGTCACGGGATCAGTGCGGGTGTTGCCGAAGCGATCGACGACGGCCGTTCGGAGGCCGACGGTGCCGCCGAGGTAGGCGTCGGTGTCGTGCGGCATCGCCTGCATCGCGTACGGGTTTCCGGGGAGGACCGTGTAGCGGGCGGTGTCGAGGTATCCGAGCGCGGGGACGTTGACGACGAGCTGTCCGGGGCCCTCATCGTTGCCGAACGCGATCACGACGGATGCTTTGCCGGACGCATTGGTCGTTTCGGCGACGAACGGGCTGGGCGACCCGCCCGCGAGCGGCTCGACCAGCACTCGATAGGTGCCGCTGTCCAGGACCGATTGGAATCGCACGACCTGATGCGCGCCGGACCCGGCCGGACCCGACCCCACCCGGACGATCAGGGCTTGGGTAAGGACCGACTGGATGGTGTCGGTCTGCGAGTTGCCCAGGGGGAAGGCGATCGGTACCCGCGAAAAGGTCGGGCCGGTCGCCTTGCTGCTGCCACACGCGATCGCCGTCAGTATTGCCGCCGTCAGACCGCATGCGCGCAAAAGCAAAGAGTGCCTCCCGAGAGAGGCACCCAAATTACCCATTGCCAAGTCACTTATGGCCGAGCTTGTTACGTACCCGATTCGTGCTGGGGGATGAGCCGGGCTGCCACGCAGGCGACGCCAACCCCGTGCTGTACGAGAGCGGGATCGTTTGCCCGGTCGTGGCGTTGATGAGATCGAAGAGACCCGTCGTCGTGTTTGTGGCGACGATCCACTGCCCATCGGGCGACCAATCGAAACCGGCGTGATACACGGCGCTCGTGAGCACGCGATTGCCGCTCCCGTCGGGAGCAATGAGCGCGATCTGTCCCGTGCATCCGAACGGAGTCAGATACGCGATCGCTTTCCCGGTTGGCGACCATTCCGGTGACCACACGCTAGACTGAAGGCTGTCGCTCGTGCCGGTGCTCAGGTTCAGGATGAAGAGACTTGTTGTGACGTTTCCCGCGTTGACGTACGCAACCCGGCTGTTGTCGGGGGACGGCGCGGGATAGTAGTCGAGCGGTCCCGCTCCCCCCGCGATCAACGTGTCGCCGGTTCCGTCGATGTGGACGCGTCGCACCTCGCCGATGCCGATCCCCGCCTCCTCGTTCAGCTGGTAATAGATCCACGTCCCATCGCCCGAATACGTGGGGTATGCATCGACGTAGTCACCGCCCTCGAAACCGCTCCCGTTCGCGATCACCTTCGTTGCGCCGTGCAGATCGGTCGTCGCGAGGATCTCCGTACCGCCCCGACATTGCGCGGACCCATCGAACGCGAGATGGGTTCCGGTCGGATCCCACTTGAACGTCTCCGGCCATCGTCCCCTGCAGAATCGTCTGCATCCCGGTGCCGTCGAGCTGGAACATCACGATCCCATTCCCCGTCGACGCGGCCAATGCTCCGTGCGGGACGACGCCGATTGATGCGTTGGCGGCGACGCCGGCCTTCGGTGCAGCAATGTTCAGGGTGGCGTAACCCGGAGCGCCTGCTGTCGCCTTCGCACCGGACATCATCACGGGCCCAGAGTCGACGGTATAAATGAGCGAATCGCTCCGTGGATTCCCGAACCGGTCGACGGTGTACGAGCGGTACGTGAACGATGCGCCGGTGAAGACGGTCGTGTCGGCTGGCGAGGCGACGAGCTGGAACGCGCCGCCGGGCAGCACCGTGAAGGTCGCGGTGTCGACGTACCCGAAGTCAGGCACGGTGATGACAACCAGCGCTGTTCCGGCCTGCGCGCCCATCGTGACGATGACGGACGCTGCCGTCGATGCATTTGTCGAATCCACCCACACCGAAGAACTTGGCGGGAGGAAGCCCCCGATCGGTGGGCCGAAATAGATCTGATACCCGAGCCGCTGGTTCGTGTCAGGAAGGGACGCGAAACGCACCTGGTGCCCCGACGGCGACTGGCCCCTGGGGATTTTGACAGCGATCACGAGGGGCTGGGACAGCGTCCCGAGAATCGTGTCCGATTGGCGATTGCCGGATACGAAAAGGATGTCGGTTGTCGCCTGCGGCCCCGTCGATCCGCTGCAGGCTGCCACCGTCAGCGCTGCCGCGACACCGTATCTGCGTAAACGCAAGGAGGCCCCCTGAAGAGGCCTCCAAAATACGGTTGTGTACGCTGCGTTTACAACTCGTCGCAGGCCACTTGGTCGCGGTCGACGGTGCGGCCGAGGCCCGAGGCATCGAGCTCGCCGCGCCACATGACGCAGGCTTTGCCGGGGAAGAGGACGAACGACGCTTTCGCGGCCCAGCCGCCATCGGTGGCCGCGACGATCGCGACCGACACGCCTGGGTCCCAGGTGAACGGCTCGAGCTTCGACGCGTCTATCGTGTAGTGGCCGTTCAAGGCGGCGTACTTCTCTTCGCTCTTGGCGAGCTTCCGGAGCGCGAACGCCATGTAGCTCTGCGCGGCCGCCGCCCACTCGGCGCGCTGGCTCAAGCCATCGCCGTCGCAGGCGACTTCGGCTTCCGGAAATGTCTTGCGCTCGGACTCGGTCGACGGGCGATCGCTCCTGTCAATCGATCCGATCCAGATCACGCACGAGCGTCCCACACCGGCGCCAACGGGCATCGTCTCGATCGCGGCCCAGCCGTTCGATTGCGAGGATACGATATCGACGTGCGCGCCGATCATGGGGTGGAACGTGGGGAGCAGCTGGATGTCGTTGGCGAACGTCTTATTGCCCGTTTCGTAGAGCTCTTGCGCCGTGATCAGGTTGCGGAGGTCGCTCCGCATCTGGCCCATCGACGCGAGGTAGGCAGCGTCGGCCGCGGACTTGGCCTTGGGGACGACGGCGTTCGCACTGAGATGCGTGGACTGGGCGTGCGCCACGGCGGCGCACGCAACGAGGCAGCACAAAATCGAGCGGGTCATGCACTATAGATGGCCCGCTCGGGCCCCGGGTAACCAGTTACCCGACCGACGCGACCTTGAGGCGCTCGTTCAGGACTCGACGCATGCGCTGCAGCGTCGCCGGGTCATCGAGCTCGTCTTCGACGACGTGCGTGAGCATCATCGCCGCCGAGCCGCGAAACAGTTTCTGCTTGAGATAGCGAATGCTCAACGTCGCGGCTGCGCGGCGGCTGACCGTTGGGGCGAACCGATGGGCCTTGCCTTCAACGGTGTGCGTCACATGGCGCTTGGCTTCGAGCACACGGAGCACCGTGAGAACAGTCGTATATGCGAGCCGGTCGGAGAGGCGTATCTGCACCTCGGCCGCTGTGGAAGGGCCATGCTCCCAGAGCACGTTCATCAGGTCCAACTCGCGATCGGTAAACACTACTTCCGAGAAGTCCACCATAACACCTCTTACGCGGTGCTCGAAATTCGAGTTTCAGTACTCTAGTTAGACGCGCAAAGCGGCGATTTCGTTTGCATCGAGTGCAAATCCCTGCGGGATTTCCCCTCGGTGCGAGCTGGGCCTGTGCGTGGCACAGTCCCAGGTTGCACCGATGCGCGCGGTTTGATCGCACCGATGCGCCGAGTTTGGGACGAAACTGTCCCACTATCGAACACTCAACGAAATACGTGCAGCTCACCTGACGTTCGCAAGCGCCGTTCCCTGCCTGATGCCATGACTCGTAGAGTCATCATATGCGATCTGTGCAGCCCTCGTCGCGGCCGCCTCATCGCGCGACGCATACTCTGCCGCCGTATGCAGCTGATCACACGACCGCCCATGAATTCGCTCCAACGCCTGCGCGAGCTGCTCGGCTCCCCCGAGCGCAATCGCCCGGTGACCAAGCTCATGCCGCTCGAGCGCGCCGAGAAACCTTTCCCACTCGGCCCTCAACGCGGCCGAAGCATCACGTGGGATGTCCCATACCGGGAGGATTATCGTCACGTCGAGCGCGACTGTGACGTCACTGATACGACATGACCGCCCGTCACTCCGGTATTCGAGCGACGCCTTCCTGTCAGATCTGGTCAGCGCTGGCGCGATCTCGTCCGCATCATGCGGCCCAAGCGCCTGCATCTGCGCGGCGAGCGCTTCAGTCGATGCACCGTGAATGACATATCGCTCATATCGGCGCGTCTCGTGTACGCCCACAGGCGACGGGACGAGCGCGACGAGCGCCGCGCGCGGGATATCAGAAGGCTCCTGGGCCGAGAGAGCCCGGGAGAGGCAGAGTAGGAAGATCAGCGTTCGCATCGGGACGTCCACCGAACTCGTAGGTTTGCTCCGCAACCTGCAAGTTCGATCGGTTGCACGAGCTCGCTGCGCTCGCTTACGCCACGCGATCCCTCGGCGCCTTCCCGGCGAAGAACTGCACGAGGTTATCGATGGCCCGCTCACCCATGGCGACACGGGTGTCGGTGGTCGCGCTGCCGAGGTGCGGCAGCAACACGACGTTATCGAGTCCGAGCAGCGCGGGGGTCACGGTCGGCTCCTTCTCGAACACGTCGAGCCCCGCCCCGGCAATTCGCTTGGCCTTCAACGCCTCGGCCAGCGCCAACTCGTCGACCACGTCCCCTCGCGCGGTATTGATCAAGATCGCGTGCGGCGGCATAAGCGCGAGCGTCTGGGCGTTGATCATGTGCCGCGTCTCGGGCGTCGCGGGCGCATGCAGCGACACAAAATCGCTCTCGCGTAGCACGTCCTCGATCGAGGCCCGCGGCTCTGCTCCGAGCGCCTTGGCTTCCCCAATGGGTACCGGTGGGTCGAAGTAGAGCACGCGCATATTGAATCCGTCATGCGCGCGTTTCGCCACCGCCCTGCCAATCCGCCCCAACCCCAGGATGCCGAGCGTCTTGCCGCTGACCCGTGTGCCGAGATGATGCGTCGGCCGCCACCCGGTCCACGCCCCAGAGCGCACCTCGCGCTCACCTTCGCCCAGCCGCCGCGCGGCCATGAGCATCAGCGCGATGGCCAGATCGGCGGTGTCGTCCGTGAGCACATTCGGCGTGTTCGTCACGACGACATTGTTCTTCTGCGCGGCAGCAATGTCGATATTGTTGTACCCGACACCGAAATTGGCGACGATTCTGACCCGTCGTCCCGGAGTACCGAGAACAGCGGCCGTGATCTTGTCGGTCACCGTCGGCATGAGCCCATCAGCGCATTGCATCGCTTCGACTAGCTGCGTCGCACTCATGGGCGTGTCTGATGGATTGAGCCGCACATCAAACAACTCCCCGGCGTGCTTCTCGACGGCAACGGGTACGCGCCGGGTGATGACCACGATTGGTTTGCTCACGCCAACACCCTCGCCATAGTCGTGCCGAGCTCGGACGGACTCGGCGCCACCTGCAGTCCCGATGCCCGCATAATCTCGGCCTTCTCGGCCGCGCTATCGCCAAACGCCGAGATGATGGCCCCCGCATGCCCCATGCGCCGACCGGCGGGCGCCGAGAGACCCGCGACATAGCCGACGACGGGTTTCGTCATGTTGCCCTTGACCCACTGCGCCGCCTCGGCCTCCTGCGGGCCGCCGATCTCGCCGATCATGAGCACGGCGTCGGTATCGGGGTCGTTCTCGAACAGCTGCAAAATGTCCAGAAACGACGACCCGTTGATCGGATCGCCGCCGATGCCGACGCTCGTCGAGACGCCAATGCCGACGGCCGCCATCTGCGACGCGGCTTCGTAGCCGAGGGTACCGGAGCGCGAGACGATGCCGACGCGGCCGGGGCGATAAATGTGGGGCGGCATGATGCCGATGAACGCCTTGCCCGGGCTGATGATTCCGGCGCAGTTCGGGCCGATCAGCGTCGAGCGCTTCTCTTTCGGATAGCGCCTGAGATAGCGCTTGACGCGCATCATGTCTTGCGCCGGGATGCCGTCGGTGATCGCGACGATCAACCGGAGTCCCGCGTCCGCGGCTTCCATGATGGCGTCGGCCGTGAATGGGCCGGGGACGAAGATGCCACTGGCCGTCGCACCGGTCGCCGCGACGGCGGCCTTCACCGTGTTGAACACGGGCAACCCTAAGTGCGTCGTCCCGCCTTTGCCCGGCGTCACGCCACCCACGAGACGTGTCCCGTAGCTAATAGTCTCTTTCGCGTGAAACGTCGCCTTGTCGCCGGTATACCCCTGAAAAATTACCGGCGTGGATTGATCAATGAGTATGCTCATGGACGCGAGGTGATGCCCCATTAAGAGAGACGCGGTGCAGCGCATCGACCGCCTTGGCCGCGGCATCGGCCAGCGTGTCGGCATTCGTGATCGCGAGGCCGCTCTGTTTAAGAATCCGGCGCCCTTCGTCGACGTTGGTCCCGGCCAGCCGCGCAATGATCGGAACGGTGAGTGACAGTTCTCTCGCGGCCTGCACTACACCCTGCGCGACCCAGTCACACCGGTTGATACCGGCAAAGATGTTCACGAGCACGACTTTGACGTGAGGGTCTGATAGCACGAGCCTGAACGCGGCCGCGACACGCTCTGGTGAGGCACCCCCACCCACGTCCAGAAAATTGGCTGGCTCGGCCCCGGCGAGCTTGATCATATCCATAGTAGCCATGGCCAGCCCCGCACCATTGACAATGCAGCCGATCTCCCCAGTGAGCCCCACGTAATTGAGGCCATACTTCGATGCCTCGGCCTCCCGGGGATCCTCTTCGGTGTAGTCGCGGAGCTCCCGGACCGTAGGCCGCCGAAACAGCGCATTATCGTCGAACTGCATCTTCGCGTCGAGCGCCAACACGTGCCCGTCTTGCGTGACGGCCAACGGGTTGATCTCGACCATCGTCGCGTCGAGATCCCGGAACGCCCGATAGGCGCCGAGGATCGCGCGTGTAGCGTCCGGGACTTGAGTCGCCTCCAGCCCGAGCCCGAAACACAGCTCGCGCGCTTGGAAGGCCTGCATGCCGACCGCCGGCTCGATGACCTCGCGCACGAGCGTCTCCGGCCGCTGCGCCGCGATGTCCTCGATCTCCATGCCGCCCTCGGCCGTCGCCAGCACGCACACCCGCTCGGCGCGGCGATCGAGCACGAACCCGACATAAAGCTCTCGCGCGATCGGGACCGCGGCCTCGATATAGAGTCGCTGAACGAGCTTCCCCTTGGGGCCTGTTTGCTTGGTGACGAGCACGCGGCCCAAGAGATCGGCGGCCGCCGCATGCACTTCGTGCTCGGTCGAGCAGATGCGCACGCCGCCCGCTTGCCCGCGCCCGCCCGAGTGGATCTGCGCCTTGATCACCCAGCGATTGCCGCCGATCTCGCGCGCGCAGTACACGGCCTGGTCGGCCGTATACGCGACGTTGCCGCGGGGGATCGGCACGCCAAAGTTGGCCAGCAGCTCTTTCGCCTGGTACTCGTGAATGTCCATGATCAGCTCCCTGCTATCTGGACCACATTCTGAGCCATCCGCGCCGAGGCGGCGTCGATCATTTTGCCATCGAGCTGTGCGGCGCCTTTGCCGTCCCGTTGCGCCTCTTCGACCGCGATCAAGATTCTCCTGGCCCGGTCGACCTCGGCCGGTGTCGGCGTGAACACCTCGTTGGCCAGCGCGACCTGGGTCGGGTGGATCGCCCACTTGCCCTCGGCCCCCAACGCCGCCGCGCGCCGGGCAGCCGCTACGAATCCATTGGGATCCTTGAAGTCCCCGAATGGTCCATTGATCGGCCGCAACCCATAGGCTCGGCATGCAGTGATCATGCGAGCGAGGCCGAAATGCCACTGGTCGCCGGGGTAATCGGGATTGAGCCCGCCAATACTGACCGTTCTCGCCCGAAGACTCGCGGCCAGGTCGGCTACACCGAAATGCATAGCTTCGAGCCGCCGACTCGATTGCGCGATGGTCTCGACGTTGGCGAGCCCTAACGCCGTCTCGATCAGCACCTCGATGCCGATGCGCTTCGCGAACCCCTTGGCGTCTTCGATCTGCGTGAGCATGGTCTCGACCATGTACACGTCACCAGTCGTCCCGACTTTGGGGATCAGCACCGTGTCGAGCCGGTCCCCAGCGGCCTCAATGACCTCGACGACGTTGCGATACATGTAATGCGTATCAAGGCCATTGATCCGGAGCGACACGGTCTTTCCGCGTCCACGCCAGTCGTGCTCTTTGAGCCCCGCGACGGCCAGCGCGCGCGCACCAACCTTCTCGGCCGGCGCCACGGCGTCCTCGAGATCGAGGAACACGTAATCGGCATCGGAGGCGAGGGCCTTGGCGAACAGCTCCGGCCGCGAGGCCGGCACGGCCAACTCGCTCCGCTGGCGCCTCATGCCGCGGCCTTGACCGCGTTCGCGTCAACCTTCGCGTGCGTCACGCCATGACGCCAGAACTCTCCCGCGGCGGCGACGCCCGACCCCGGAGTGACGTCGATACCGACGTCGCGCATGGCCATCTCGGAGCCCGCGATCGCGCTCATCAGCATGAGCTCGTTCAGATCGCCGAGGTGCCCGATGCGAAACAGCTTTCCCGCGACCTCGCTCAGTCCCGCACCAATCGCGAGGTTGTACTTCTTGAAGGCCACGTCGATGACGTCGGCCGCGTTGTATCCAACGGGTGTCATGATGGCGCTCACGGTATCCGAGTACCATTTCGGATCCTTCGCGCAAAGCTTTAGTCCCCACGCGCTCACCGCACGCCGTGTCCCCTCGGCCAACCGGTGGTGTCGCGCATACACATTCTCCAGTCCCTCCTCAAACAGAATGTCGAGAGACTCCCGTAGCCCATACAGGAGAGGGATGGACGGTGTATAGGGGAAGTAGCCGGTTGCATTGGCCTTGATCTGATCGGCAAAATCAAAAAACACACGGGCGCACTTGGCAGTCGACAGTTGCGCCAATGCTTTCTGACTCATGGCCACGAGGCCGAGTCCAGCGGGTAGCATGAACCCTTTTTGCGACCCAGTAATGGCCGCATCAACCCCCCATTCATCCATGAAGAAGGGCAAGCTGCCAATCGCGCTCACGCCGTCGACGTACAGCAGCGCCGGATGCTTGGCGGCATCGATCGCCCGGCGAACCGCTGCTATGTCACTGGTGACACCAGTGGCGGTTTCGTTGTGCACGACGAGCACGCCCTTGATCTCGTGCGCGGAGTCCGCGCGGAGAGCTTCTTCGATACGCTCGGCCGGTGCTCCTTCACCCCACGGCGTCTGCATGACGTCGACCTTGAGCCCGAGCCGCTGCGCACAGTCGATGAAGAGATGGCTGAACTGCCCATAGCGCGGCGCCAGGAGCCGATCGCCCGGCGAGCGCGTATTGACGAGCGCAGCCTCCCACATGCCAGTACCGGTGGCCGGAAACGCGAACGCCTGCCCGCTCTCGGTGCGAAAGACCTTCTTGAGGTCTTCAAAGATCCCTTTTGGCAGCGCGGGGAACGCCGAAGACCGATGGTCCTCCATCGCCCGATGCATTGTTCGCAGGATGCGATCGGGAACGTTCGTGGGACCGGGGACAAAGAGATGGTTTCTGCCGGGCATTGTCGCCTCTAAGGTGAGAGAGGGCCCCCCCGCGCGTGCGGGGGGACCCTCTCACATAAGTATTCGCGGCTTCTATCGAACCAGCTGTTCGACCTCCGCGGCCTTGCAATGGTCTTCGTGGTCCGGATACGCTCTGCTGCAGTGCACGCACACTTCGCCAAATCCGGTGCGTTTCCAGACGAGATAGTACACGGCACGCTGCAGCGATTTGATGCGCTCGTTCAGCTGCTTCAGGTCGGTGTCGCTGTCCGGGGGAGTCATGTCCTAGAGTATCACCATGGTGAAAGTGGCGGTAGTACCCGAACGTGTCATAAGAAGCGCGCTCGTAGCTCAGGCGTAGGAATCATGCACGACGAGCGCCGGCCAAACCAGCGGTAACGGTTCCGTGCAATAAGCCGATAGACGGCGTCACGCAAAACCCTCGGCACGACGAGGAACGCCGACGCCAGCGACCAGGCACCGCTCAATCGCCTCGCAATACGCAATGCAGCCGTCGATTGGTCATAGATGGCGTCTTTCTCGACCAGAATGATGCTGTCACTGGTGGCCGTGGCCCGCCGCTCCCGCAACAGCTCGTTCGCGGCGTCACTGCCCAATGGCGCGAACGCAAAGCGGGCGTGCGGGTCCCGTTGAATGACAAACCGCACCGACGCGTTGCACAGATTGCAGACGCCATCGAACAAAATTACCGATTCGGCCACGTCAGATCTAACATAGACGCGCGTCGCGGTCGGGGCTCGGGGACGTTCGGGCCCTTGACCGCGCGCCACAGCACCGTATTGAACAAGGCCTCGTCGTTCTGATCTTCTTTCTCTAACCGCAGTCTCCGCGAGAGCGCCGCCAACGGACCCTTTGGCGGATTGATCTCGTCGAGCGACGTTGTCGGCTGGATGGCCGTATAGGGCGTCGTATCGGCCACCGATGTGAACGCCTCCATCATCGGCCGGCCATAGTGGTCGAACTGGGACAGCGATCCCAGGTGCAACAACCCTTCCATAGTTGCGATCGCATCCGTCGTATTCGCGAACCGGTGCTGCACGCCGGCGTGCGAGTAGGGCGAGATCACCAGGACCGGCGCACGGTGCGAGTCGACGTGATCCGCGCCAGCTTGCGCGTCGTCCTCGAGCACGAAGATCACCGAGGTCTTCCAGAAGGGCGTCTTCGACAGTGCCTCCACCATGCGACCGAGGGCGTAGTCGTTGTCGGCCACCATCGCGCGCGGCGTGTGCATGCCCGGCATCCCGCCTGCCGTGTGATCATTGCCCAGGTGCATGATCTCGAACGCGGGCATCGAGCCCTGCTGCACGTATTTCTGAAGCTCGGCGATCCAGATATCGGCGCGCTTCTGGTCCTGGATCGTCAGGTCGAACGCGGGGAAATCCGGATTCGTGTTCTTGGCCAGCGCCGGCTTATCGCCCTGCGCCGGGCCATGCCACTGGCCTTCCTCGGCCGTCCGCCCGTTCTCGACGACATACTCGCCGTAATCACGCAGAGCCAGATGCTTCGCGGCGACGAGATCCCAGATATATCCTGCGGCGGGCGCCGAGACGTTGTCGCCGTCCTTCGGCACGACGTCCTTGTTGGCGCCCTCGTAGTCGTACGTGCGACCGCGGCCCGAGTAGTTCGACTCGACCGTCTTTTCGACGTAGTCCGGGGCATACGCGCCCGTCGACCAGATATGGCCGTCGGCGCTGACCTCGGCGTTCACGAAAAATCGATCCCAGATCCCATATCGCTCGGCCAGAGCGTGATTGTTCGGCGTGACTGACTTGCCAAAAAACACGATCGACGTGTCGCCATCCGCCTCGGCTAGATCTCCGAACACCTGGTCGTAAGTCCTGTTCTCTCTGATCACGTACAGGACATGCTCGATCGGCGGATAGGTCGGCGCCGCTGTTTGGGTGTTCCAGCCGTTGGCCTTCGCCACTCGCGCCGAGTAATCGCCGAGCGCCGCGGGCGCGGCGAATATGCTCAGCGTCCCGGAGAGCTGCCCGAGCGTATAGCCATACGGGTTGCCATTTTTCGCATGCGGCGACGGACGGTTGGGCCCCGGCCCACTCGTGGGATTCGGCGCGGTACCGTGCCCCTTCCCATTCACCACATAGAGCGTGTCACCCGGCAGCGCGCTCACAATCGTCGGATACCAGTCGACGGGAATCCGTCCGATGACGGAGTCGGTCTTCAGGTCAACCACAGCGACCGCATTGTTGTCGGCCTCGGCAACGAACAACCGCTGGCCAGAAATGGCGACCGCGTTCGGCGTGCTGCCCTCGGTGACACCAGGCGCGGGGTCATCGATGTGCTTGGTGACCGTGAGCGTCTTGGTGTCAACTACGTCGATGCGGTCAGTGCTGGCCGAGACGACGTAGAGCTTATCGCCGTCGAGTAGCATCGAAGAAGGGTGCCGCGAGACGGTGATCTGCTTGTTCTGCGGGAAGACCGACACGGTGTGGCCGCCCCAGGCGGAGACGAACACTGTGCCGTTCTTGGCGACGGCGACCGCGTATGGGTACTTGTCGGTCGGGAAGCGATGCCGTACGCGGTGTGTGGCGAGATCCACGACCGCGAGGGAGTCGCCCAGGTTCTCGGCCACATACAGCGTCTTGCCGTCGGGCGAGACGCCGATCCCCGCCGGGTAGCGGCTGCCACCGGGGTCCGCCCACCGCTTCCCAGCCTTCACGGCCGCCGCACGGAGCTTCGTCGTATCGGGCTTGGGCTGCAGCACGATGCTATCACTGAGCGTCGCGGTGTCTCCGCGCCATGCGTAGACGTAGATCTTGTCCTCGTTCCCGCCCGACGCGTAGAGCGTCGAGCCGTCCGGAGAGAACGCGAGACCCAGGAACGCCGCCGGCTGGACCAGCGTCTGGACGATTTCGCCGGTGTGCCGGTCGACGACCTGGACGCCCTGTTGTCGCCACCCGTCGAGCGAGAGGATGAGCCGCGTCGTATCTGGCGACCAGATCGCGGCGAGCGGCAGCGGACCCAGGTCGTGGCCCGCGACAATGGGATCGAGCGTTGCGCCGGTCGGGAGCCGCACGCTCTCTTGTTCTTCAGTAGACGGCGTCGCGCTGCTGGCCGTGCAGCCGGCGAGCGCCAGGAGGACGAGGGCGGAGGGGAGGCGCATAATGGGTTCTAGAGTTTAGTCCGGAATGGCGTCGTCCGGATCCTCTACAGGCGGTTCGTGCAGGTCCTGATCGCGGAAATCCGATCCGCGCTTCGCGCGCCCTGGGGTCTGGGGAACAGACGGGTACGGCTGGTTGGGGCGCTGGGGCTTGGGGGTTGGGCTCGTCTTTTTGGGCTCTGGCATGGGCCTGGTCCTCCGGTGTGCAAGCCGACAGGTCGCTGGCGTCTCCCAGGCAGACGCCGCTCCGCGGCACGTCAATGCAGGCTGCGCCTGCTCGACTGGTCTGTCCGACAGAGCTCGGCTGCGCCGAGCTCAATCGCTCTGGGGGAACGTTATGCGTGGGAAGTCCGCTAGGCCAATCGCCGCTGTTCTTCGTTTCATCGTCGTTGCGTGTCTACCGTCCGCAGCGCTTGCCCAAGGGTGGGTCACGCCCCGGTGCGATCCGGCGGCTTGCCGGCCGCTACCGCCGTTCAGCCGGCCACAAGTCGTGCGCACGTCCAGCGACGTGCACGCCGAGCTTGCGGATCGCGTCGTCCGGTGGGAGGTCAAAGAGACCTTCCGCAACACGGGCGGCCCGCTCGGCGAAGCCGACTATCTCTTCCCTCTGCCACAGGGCGCGGCGTTCGAGAACCTCCAGCTCTCGATCAACGGCGAGCTCGTCTCCGGCGAGACCTTGGGCGCCGACGAAGCCCGTCGCGTCTACGAGGACATAGTCCGCCGCAAACGCGATCCGGCCCTCGTCGAGTGGATGGGCTTTGGGTTACTCCGCGCTCGCATCTTCCCGCTGGCTGCCGGCGAAGAGAAGACCGTCGTCGTCAAGTTTCAGAGCGTCGCCCAGCGCGAGGGCGATGCCCTGCGTCTGGACTATCTCCGCAGCGACGCCAAGAGTGACAGCGCTTCGGACGCCGAGCGGTGGAATTTCACGCTCACGTATCCGCTGCATCATGGCTACGGGACTCCCTACTCGCCGACGCACAACGTCGCCCGTGTGCACGATGGCACAGTTGCCGTGACCGGGCCCGAGCGCGCGCTGACAATACTGGTGCCCGTCGCTCGCCAAACTGGTGGCGCGTCAATCACCGTGCTGCCATATCGCGCCAGTAGCGAGGACGGTTTCGCGATGATTACGCTGACGCCGCCCGAGGGGCGTGCGTCGAAGACCCCGCGAGATGTGACGTTCGTGCTCGATGTCTCGGGTTCGATGAACGGCAAGAAAATCGAGCAAGCGAAGGCTGCCGGCCGGCAACTGGTGGAGTCGCTCCGACCGGACGACAGATTCCGGCTCATCGATTTCTCGACCAACGTCCGAACGTTCCGCGACGGCTGGGCGCAAGCGACCCCGGAGAACGTTGCATTGGCCGAGAAGTACTTCAGCCAGCTGGAAGCCGAGGGCTCGACGAACATCGAGGCAGCGCTCGCCGAAGCGTTGAACAACCAGAGCGACGACGCCGAGCGGTTGCCGATCGTGCTGTTCATTACCGATGGAGAACCCACGGTAGGCGAGCGGAACACGGACAAACTGGTTGCCGGCATGGTCGCCAAGCGCGGCCGCACGCGCCTCTTTACGTTCGGCTTGGGCACCAACGTCAACACGTCACTGCTAGAGCAACTGTCGCTCGAAGGCCGCGGCACCGCACAGTTCGTGCGCCCGGATGAGTCGGTCGAGCGCGCCGTGTCACTCGTAGCCGGCCGTCTGAGCGGCCCGGTGGCGACGGATCTCGTGGTACATACCGACGACAACGTGCAGCTCAAGAGCCAACTCCCGTCGGGCGCGATCGATCTCTTCGAAGGGCAGGACGCGATCGTGCTCGCGCGCTACACGGGCACTGGCAGCACGCACCTCACGTTCCGCGGCCATACCGCGTCCGGCCCAGTCGAATGGTCGGAGACGGTGACGTTCCCGGACCGCGAGCGCGCCAATCCGTTCGTCGCTCGCCTCTGGGCGACCCAGCGCATTGGCTATTTGAGCGCCGATCGCCACAAGCACGGCGCGAACCCGGAGGTCGACGACGAGATCCGGCAGCTCGGCATGCGGTTCGGCATCCCAACCGAGCTCACGTCGTATCTCGTGCAGGAGCCACAACACGACTTCGCCCTCACAGGGGTTGCGGGCGGGGTGGCAAGAGCCCCGGCGCCGGCGATGCAGGCGTTCGCCGCGGCGAAGGAAGCGTCGGTCGCGCGAGTAGCCACATCGTTGGCGGTGATGGATTCGGTCGCGGCGCCTTCCCGCAAAAAAGTTATGCAGTCGGGCGGCCGGACGTTCTGGCGCCAGGATTCCGTGTGGGTCGACTCGCGCTGGCGCGATGGCATGCGCATCGTCCGCGTCAAGCCGTACTCCACGGCGTACTTCGCGCTGCTCGACGCGGTGCCCGAGCTCAAGTTCGGGTTCGCGGTTGGCGACGCCGTGCGGGTGGCTGGACGCGCGGTCGCGATCGAGGTCGCTGGCGACGGTGTCGAGAAGCTGTCGGACGCCGAGGTCGCGTCCGTCCGCTCGGACTGGTAGCGTTGGGATCATGGACGACGCCGACCGCCTATTCCGCGCGTATCACGACCCGCTCGTGCGCTATCTGACGCGGCGGCTCGGCGATCGCGATTGGGCCGAGGAGGTCGCGCAGGAGACGTTCGTCCGCGCGCTGCGGCAGCCCACGCTCACGAACGAGCGGGCGTGGCTGTTCGCGGTCGCGACGAACCTCGTGCGCGACGAGGCGCGGCGGGATATCCGTCGGCGGAAGCGTCTGACGTTGCTCGCAGCCGAGGCGCGAGAAATGGAGCGGGTCGAGCCGGAGTCGCCGCTCGAGCGGGCGCAGGAGGCGGCGCTGGCGCGCCGGGTGGTCGACGCGCTGGCTGAACGGGACCGGTTGGCTTTGCTGATGCGAGAGGAAGGGTTGAATTACGAGGAGATCGCCGAAGCGCTCGGTCTGTCGATCGGGTCGATCGGCACGACACTCGCCAGAGCGCGTAAGCGGCTGGTGACTGCGTACGAGGCGCTGCAGGCGACAGGCACGCGTGGGGCGCGAGGAGCAGGAGGGACCCATGGAGCGTAACAAGGGGCACATCGACGAGGGCACGCTGCACGCATGGCTCGACGGCGCGCTCTCGCCCGACGAGTCCGCGCGCGTGGAGGCGCACGTCGTCTCGTGCGCGGCGTGCAGTGCCGCGGCGGCCGAGGCCCGCGGGCTGGTCGCGGCCGCGTCGCGGATTTTGACGGCGCTCGACGACGTGCCGGGAGGTGTTGCTCCGGCTCGCACGTTGTCCGACCGCCGGCACCGCCTGTGGACCGGATGGCCGCTCCGCGCCGCCGCGGGTGTGCTCTTCGTCGTGGCTGGCTCCCTCGCTGTGCTTCAGCAGATGGGAACGGAGCATCGGGCTGTCGCCCCGCCACCGAGCGCGAGTCCCGTGCAGGTCGCGCCTCCAGCTTCGCCTCCGGTCGTCGAGATGAAGAAGGCGCCAGCGCGGAAACAGCGGCCAGTCGCTCCGCCTGCGGCGCCACAACCGGCGCCAGCCGCCGCGGCTCAGGCGGCCGACGAGGCTCGAGTGGTTCCGGAGAGCGACAGCATCGCCAAGGCCGTCGACAGGCCCGTCACCATTGCTGGCCGCGTCGTCGAGGCCAAGACTGGCCAGCCGGTGCCGCAGGCTGTCGTTCATCTCTCGAGCCCGCAGGTCTCGGCGGTGACCGACTCCACGGGTGGCTACGCCATGGCAATCCCGGCCAGCCAGGCAGCCAGCCAACCCGCGCGACTCGACGTGAGGCGGATCGGCTACGATCGGGCGACCGATTCGGTCACCGTCGCGCGGGAAAAGTCGTCGGGAGATACCGTGCGACGCGATTTCGCGTTGCAGCAGGCGACGACGACGTTGAGCCAGGTGATGGTCACCGGCGCCGCGCGAAAGGAGGTACCCGCTGCGGCGCCGGCGGCCGCGGCAGGGGTAGCAGGGGGCGTCGCTAAGGGTGCCGTGACCGGGCTCGCTCATCGCATGCGAACTCCGCGCGCTCCCGACGGCTGCTACGCGATCGACGCGGCGGGGTTGCCGGAGCAGATCGACTTGCCGAGCCTGCGCACGCCGCCGGCCGACAGCGCGAGGTTCCGGACGACGTCTTGGGGGTTGGTCGCGCCCGATTCGATGCAGATCATGCTCATCGACACGTCGGGAGTGACGCAGAAGATCACCTTCCAGCTGGGCGACTCGGTCCTCCGCGGTCAGGTGACGCGATCCGACTCGAGCGGAGCTAAGCCGTTCGTCGCGACGCGGACCGGGGCGCGGTGTCCGTGAGCAGTCCTTCAATCGCGTCGCACGCGGTCTCCGCACCCCGCTCGGCGCGCACGCTGGCGCCCACCGCGGCAGCGCGAGTCGCGTAGGCGGAGTCACCGAGCAGCTCCCGTATCGCCGCTCCGGCCGTGCGCCGGTTGTACCGCCCTCGTGGAATGACCTTGGCGACGCCCAAGCGCGCGCAGCGCGCGGCGTTGTCGGGTTGATCGTGACTGAACGGCACGATGACCGCGGGCTTGCCGGATCGCAGGGCCTGCCCCGTGGTACCAACGCCACCTTGGTGGACGATCACCGACGCCAGCGGCATGACGACGTGATGCGGGAGATAAGGAACCGCCAGCACGTGCTGCATGCCGCGATACCGCTCGACGGCTCGCGGCTCCGGCCCAACGAGCGCAATGGTCCGTCTCCCCACCGCGACCGTCTCGGCGAACACGCCGTCGTCAATGAGCACCGCCGAGGAGCCCAGGGTGACAACGATCGGCGGCTCGCCCTCGGCCGCGAACGCGCGGGCTTGCTCGGCCGACGCTTCGAGTCCAGGCGGCGTCTCGTCGTGAAACAAAAATCCTGTAATCAGCGCTTGCGGCGGAAAGTCGGGTTGCGGCGCGGCGAGCGCGGCCGAGTAGAGCCCGAGCACGAGATCGGGCGCGTGCTGTCCTTCGAACAGCGGGTGTGCGTCGAGCGTGAGCCCCTGGTCGCGTGCGAGCTCGTGCAGAGGCCCGAGCCACCCGGCGGTGATCCGCTTCATGGCCCCATTCGCCTTGCGCGCCACCCGTGGTCCCAGGCGACGGAGCAGGCTAGAGACCCATGGCGCGGCCGGCATGAGCGGGGGGTCGAAGACCGAGAAGAACGAGAGCGGTGCGAGAACGGACGAAGCCCAGCGGAGCGAGGGGCGCTTTTTTACGATGAGCGGCCCAGCGAACGTCAGCGGGTGTGTGAGCAGCAAGTCCGCGCCTGTGACTGCATCGTCCAGATCCGCGTAATTCTCGCGCGTCATCTCCAGCACCATCTTGACGACCCGCTCGCTCCCCCGCATCTGACCCATGAGCGACTGCATGAGCGCGCGGTCGGACACGTTGACGTTGGGCCTCAAGGGATGGAACGCGAGCCCGGCCGACGTGACGATCGGCTCGTGCGATGGGCTGGTCGCGATGACCGGCGTGTGGCCGCGTGCGGCGAGCGCGCGGCCTAAGGTGAGATATGGAAACAGGTCGCCGTACGAGCCAAGAGTGGCGAGTACGACGCGGGCCATGTTATGTCCGAGGGTTGGTGGCCCAGATGGTCAGATCGGTCGTGAACCCCCGGTCGTCCATGGTGAGCATCCCGAGGATCGCGTGCGCGACGTCCTGGGGTCGGAGCTTGTCTTCGCTCACGGTCTGCGACCGGCCGGCCGCGCGCGCGAAGTCGGTGAGCACTTCGCTCGGATTCACCTCCATCACGCGCACGTTCGACGTTCTGAGCTCGGCGCGCCAGCACTCGTTCATACCGCGGAGCGCGAACTTGGACGCCACGTAGGCCGAGCCACCGATATACCCACGCGATCCGGAGGTCGAGCCGACGTTGACGATGTTCCCGTACTGTCGGTCGACGAAGTGCTTGGCCGACTCCCGGGTGACGAACATCGTGCCCGTGATATTCGTGGCCAGCAGTCGCGTGAATTTGTTGGTGTCGATGTCGAGGAGCGGCGACGAGTAGCCGAACGCCGCGTTGTTGATCAACACGTTGTAGTCACCCAGCTCGGCGATGACCCGGCGGACGAGGCTTTTGACCGACGCCTCCTCGCTGATGTCGCACGGGATGCCGAGCACACCGAGATCCAAGGCGGCCTGCTTGAGGCGATCGGCCCGCCGGCCGCAGATGGCGACTTTCGCGCCGGCCGCCGCGAGCTCTCTCGCGGTCTCGTAGCCGATGCCGGAGCTGCCCCCGGTGACGAGGGCGTACGCGTTCTTGAGGTTCATGTTTTACGGTTTGAAGTCAGGATCCAGAATATACCCGCGCCCCGGGATCGTATGCAGGAGACGACGCGGGCCGCCGGGGACGGACGGGTCGTCGCCTTCGATCTTGCGCCTGAGTGCGGCGAGCGAGTTCTGGTACGTGCGGCTGTGGTCCGTGAAGGTCTGCTCCCATACGGCGGCCGCGATCATCTTGATGGTGACGATGCGCCCCGCGTTCCGCATGAGATAGCGCAGCAGCCGAAACTCGATGCGCGTGAGCTCGATCGCGCGTCCGCCGCGGTGGACGGTGTGCGAGGTTTCGTCGAGCTCCAGGTTGTCGATGCGCATGACGAGCGCGCCGGTCGCGGTCACCGTGCGGCGCACGAGTGCCCGGATGCGGGCGAGCAGCTCGGGCCAGGCGAAGGGCTTGGCGATGTAGTCGTCGGCGCCCGCCTCGAGGCCCCGGACGCGGTCTTTCACCTGATCGTGTCCCGTGAGGATGATCACGGGAATATCGATGCCGGTCTGCCGCATCTCGGCCAGCACGTCCATGCCGTTCTTCTTTGGCAGCTCGATGTTGAGGCAGACGAGGTCCGGCGGCGTGCGGCGCACGGAGTCGAGGGCCGCGTCGCCGTCCTCGGCGAACCGCACGTCGAAGTGCTCGCCGCGGAGGAGGCGGCCGAGCAGCGCACGAATCGACTCCTGGTCCTCGACAACGAGGACCGACACTGTCCGCACAGATTCGGGCGTGACAGGGAGGGGGAGGCGAAGTGACACCTCGGGTGGTCGACCGGGTCTCATGAGTTGTTGCCAATGTCGGCACACACGCGTACTGAGCGCAACGGTTGATTATCGGCGAGCGGGTGCCCAGGGCGTAGCGGTCGGTCAGGGGTCGGTGTCTATGAGGGAGAGAGCGGAGACGGGAGGCGAACGGCGCGCGGCAGCTTCTGATGAGCAAACGACTTACGTCAAGAACGCCCGCCAAGGATCATGAGAAAAATCTTGCACGGTTGAGGATTGCTCTTCGTTCGCTTAATACGTACCTCTCCCTTACAAAACGGGTGTGTGGTCACCGGCATTGCGTCCGACCGCGGCGGACTGGATTCTGGTGACCCGACACTGTTCGGTGACAGCGTGCGCAGCCGTAGCCCAATGACTGCGCGTCGGGATTCGTGGGCAGAACAGCCAGGACATCGCTGGCAGGTCGCGCCAGCGGGAGCGTCAAGTTGCAACTGTCGAACGAAGGACCTAGCACGAACACCGTGAGTGCCGTGGGCACTACCACGAGTACTACTCCGGTGGACAACACGGCCGTGGCGGCGGTAAATGGAGCGACCGCAGTGAGCGCGACTCCCTCGCCAGTCTCGGGGCTACGCCGCGCGACGGGACCAGCGCATGTGGCCGCGCTCCTTCTACGGAAACCCGAGCGGGCGCACTTGGAGCGCTCCCTCAAATCTCGGGCGACGATCGCGTTCTGTGACCGTGTGGACTCGCTCATCCAGTTCGCGGAGGCCGGCCCGTTGTCGGCGGTCGTGACCGAGCTTCGTGACATCGATGGCGAGGTGACCGGCCAGACGATCGCGCAGATTCGGGAGCGGTTCCCGACGTTGCCGATCGTGATCTTCGTGTCGCTCGAGGCTTCGGATGTCCACGAGCTGGCGCACGTGCCCGAGCTTCGGGCCACGGCGGTGGTGATCCGGGCGTACGACGACCTCGCGGCCGAGGTGCTGGCCGCGATTCGGACGGTGCCGGAGCACCCAGCCGAGGTGAAGATCCTGGATACGGTGCACCGGCATGCGCCGCGGGGGCTGGTCAACCTGTTCGACTTTCTTGCGCACGCGGCGGTCCATCCGATCACGGTCGAGCAAGCGTCGAAGGGAGTGAGGGTTCCCCGGCGGACCTTGGGTGATCAGCTCAAGCGGGCGAATCTCCCGCCGATGGAGCGGCTGATCGGGTGGATGCGGCTTCTCCACGCCGCGTGGAAGATGGACGGCCATGGCCGCACGGTGGACTCGGTCGCCAACGAGCTCCAGTTCAAGTCCGGGTCGGCGCTCCGGCACATGGTCAAGCGCTACACCGGTCGGACGCCATCCGAGATCTGGTCGCTGGGCGGGTTTGCCTACCTGCTCACCCAGTTCGAGCACTCGTTGTGGGGTCCCGCAAACGTGCAGTGAGTGTGACACAGATGTAAATCGCGGTAACAGTATTCAACGTGACATGGGCGGCGGACGTTTGCTCTCCTTTATTTGGGGGCAACGAACGCCGCTCAGACGTTTCTATGCATCTTCGTACTTGCGGCGTTGCAACGTTCGCCTATGATGTCCCCGGTCCGCTCGTGGCGTCCGCCATGAAGCCGGCCGAGTCGCCTTGCGGGGGCCACGATGACGAGCGTCCAGCCAGCCCTGAATTGGACCGGCGAGTGGTGGGTGCCAGCTGCTCCGGCTACGCCGAAGCCCGAACCATCCCAGCCGGAGTCTCCGCCACTGGCGGCTCAGACACATGACGACGCGTCGTTCGCGCCGCCGACGCCATGGCGGGCCGCGACGTACGAGGAGCGCAACGAGTGGGCGGGGAAGGTCGACTCGCTCGACATGATGGCGGCCCTCCGCGAGGGCGACGAAGACGCCTATGAGGCGCTCTTCCGCGAGTACTATCAGCAGCTCTGTCAGTTCGCGTACCGCTACGTGCGCTCGCCCGAAGCGTCCGAGGAAGTCGTGCAGGAGGTCTTGGGCGCGTTGTGGCTTCGTCGGGAAGAGATCGCGGTACGCGTGAGCATCAAGAGCTACCTGTACGGCGCGGTGCGATATCGCGCGTTGAATCTGGTCGCGCGCAACAAGGTCGAGGCCACGTGGCTCGCGCAGGCGTTGCAGAATGGCGCGCCGGCGCTGGCGACCGAGCGGGCCGCGGACGATCAGATCGTCCTCGACGAGCAGGTGTCGGCGCTCAAAGCCGCGGTGGGTGAGCTTCCGCCGAAGCGCCGCTCGGTGTTTGTATTGCGGTCGACGACGCAGATGAGCTACGCGGAGATCGCCGAAGTACTTCAGAACGTTGGTCAAGAATGTCGAGGTACAGTTACGGCGTGCGACGCACTCTTTGCGAGCCGCACTCCCACAGCACGCGGACTAATTGCTCAGTCGCTCATCCTGTAGGGTTCGCACGGGGTGGCCGGTCCGGGTTACGATTCGAGGGTTGCCCGACTGTGATCATCACCCCGGATAGTGAATGGAGATTCCCAACGACATAGACTGGTCTCTGATCGCGAAATATCTGGCGGGTGAGGCGAGCCCCGCTGAGACCGAGCTCGTTCTTCGGTGGGCGGCGTCCGATCCCACGCATGCGAGCGAGCTCGAGGCGCTGAGGGGCGGCCGGCGCCAGCCTGATACGAGCGCCCAGAAACCACCACAGTTCGATGTTGATGCCGCGTGGGCGAAGACTCCGGTCGCTCGCGCACGCGCGTCGCGCGCCCGTCGCGCCCGTGTCCCGCGCCTGAGCGTTGAGACCCCGCGCCGGAAGCGTCCACGCGTTATCGCCGCGCTGTCGCTGCTCGCGGCCGCGGCGGTGCTGGTGATGGTCGCACCTCGCGCCTGGCGGACGTTCCAAGAACGTCAGTCGCGCCTGGCGCAGCGGCCGACCGATGATGACAAGATCTACGAAACACACAAGGGCGAACGTAGCAAGATCGAGCTCGCCGACGGCACGTCGATCGCGATGGCGGCCGACACGCGGCTCCGCGTGTCCTCACACTACGGTGAGTCACGCCGTGACGTGTTCCTGACAGGCGAAGCGCTCTTCAACGTCGTGCACGACGGCAACAAGCCGTTCGCCGTTCACGTCGGTGATCTCGTCGCCCAAGACTTGGGCACCGAGTTCGGCGTGCGCGCCTACGCCGGCAAGAAGCTCCAGATTGTCGTCGCCAAGGGCGCCGTCTCACTCGGCGTCGACAAGAGCAAGCCGCGCTCTTCGTCGATCCCCGATGTCACGCCCGTCAAACTCTCCCCGGGCGACTTGGGCCAACTCGACTCCACCGGCCAGATCCAACTCGAGCACGGCGTCAACGTCACGCGCTACCTGGGCTGGAGCGAGGGCCGCTTGCAGTACCAGCTCGCGCCGCTCGACGAGATCATCGCCGATCTCGACCGCTGGTACGATGTCGACATCCGCCTCGCGGACTCCTCGCTCAACACGACGCGCGTCACGATGTCGGTCACCGGCAAGTCGGTGGACGACGTCATGACCGTGCTCGCCGCGGCCCTCGCGCTGCACGTCGAGCGCAAGGGTCGAGTCATCCGGATGTATTAGCTCCGAGATGAACTGGCTCACGCCGTCTATCAGCGCGGGAACGACCGGCATGGTGGGATCCGTATAGGCGGGCAGCTGCTTGTCGAGATCGCCCGTGGGCACCGATTTCAGGACGTGGTTCATGCCAGTGATGATCAGTCGCTGCGCCCCGGGCGCCGCGCGCGCCAGGATGTCGCCCTCCGCGACGGGCACCTGCACGTCACTCGTGCCGCTCACGATCAGGATCGGGACGTTCAGTTGAGCGATTTCCTTCGCCGGGTCGATCGCGAATACCGACAGCAGGTAGTCCTGCACACTCGGCCGAAACAGCGGCATGAGCAGCGGCTCGACATGCGCGACGTGATGTCCCGCGGCAAGCGTGTCCAACTCGGCCAGCGCCTCGGGTAAGAGTGTGCCGACGTTGCCCTCATTGAGTTGACCGCGCAGCACGTCTGCCGCGGGTCGTCCGGCGCCGGCGATCGAGACGAAGGCATTGGCGCCGGGCGGTCGCGCGGCCGCCATCATACCGGCGAGCGACCCTTCGCTATGCCCGATCACGATGACGCGGGAGAACCGCTGGTCCTTGCGGAGCAACGCGATCCATCCCGCGGCATCGTCCACGAGATCCGTGAACCGCAACTCTTCCTCGGAGGGCGCGGTCGTTCGGCTCTCGCCGACGCCGCGGCGATCGTAGCGCAGCGACGCGATACCATACAACGCGAGTCCCTCGGCCAGAAATAAGAGACTGTTGTTCGTGACTGCCGGACCGGTGTTGCCATTCCGATCGGTCGGGCCCGAGCCGGCGATGAGGAGTGCGACGGGACACGGCGTGGGAACGCCTTCCGGTACGAGGAGGGTTCCGTAGAGGGGGCCGACCGGCGTCGTGAGCGCCAACATAATATTCTGTGGTGTCTTCTACGACGCTGACGGTCAGGCGGTTTCAGGTCGTGCGATATCTCCTGGAGCTTCAGGGGCTTCTTCCCCACGGCCGTACCGACGTGCTCAATGAGATCCGGCGTCTCGAGTGCGTGCAGATCGATCCGGTCGCCGCGGTCGAGCGCAACCAGCACCTGGTGCTCTCGGCCCGCATTCCCTCCTATCGCCCGTCGTCACTCGACACCTTACTCGCCGAAGGCAAGGTCTTCGAGTATTTCTCGCACGCGGCGTGCGTGATGCCGATCGAGGACTACCCGATCTTCGCGGGTGTCCGGCGTCGGTACACCGAGCGCGTGGCGCGCTACCTGGCGCCACTCGGCGCCGTTCCGAACGACATTCTCTCAGTATTGAGAGACAAGGGACCCCAACCCGCGCGCGCCTTCGAGACCGATCACCGCGTGCGTGGCTGGTGGGACACGAAGGGCCCCAAGACGAAGGCGACCTCGCACGCGCTCGGCTTGCTCCTCTACTCGGGCGAGGTCATGGTCGTGCGCCGCGAGGGGACGACGCGGTTCTTCGACGTACCCGAGCACGCGGTGCCGCCCGCGTTGTACGACGCGGCGCGTCGCATGCCGTCCGAGGAAGCGGACCGGTCGCTATTCGCGAAGTACTGTCGGGGCATGCGCGTGTTCGACCGCGGCGATCCGCATTTCGGGTGGTGGCGGCCGGCGCCAGCCGAGTTGCGCAAGAACGCCCTCAAGAATGACGCGCTCGTGAAATTGTCGATCGAGGATGTCCCGCGCCCGTACTGGATGCTCGCGTCCGATGTCGAGGCGCTGGAGAAGACCCGCCGCAAGCCTTCCGCATCCACGGCGCGATTTCTTCCGCCGCTCGACAACTTGATGTGGAGCCGCCGGCGACTCGAGGACCTGTTCGATTTCGAGTACCGCTGGGAGGTCTACACGCCGGCCTCGCGTCGCCGCTATGGGTACTATGCGATGCCGATTTTGCTGGGGGACCGTATCATTGGCCGGATCGACCCGCAACTCGATCGCGAGCGGAACGTGCTTGTCGTGCGCGGCCCGCACCTCGAACGGGGCGTCCGCATGACGAAAGCGCTCCGCGCGACTCTTCGTCGGTCGCTGACCAAGTTCGCGCGCTGGCACGGCGCCGAGCTGGGGCGATGAGCGCGAGAGCGACGCGCGTGCTGGGGGCCGTCGTGGGTGCGGCCGTGATCGCTTGCGCGTCGGGTCCGTATATGTCGCAGCGCGATGCGGTGGCGGCGGCGGGGTTGTACGTCGAGGGTCCGGGCGCGATCCCGCCCGAGACTCAGGCTCGCGTGCTCGGGGATCCGGACGCGCTCCAGCTCTACGACGACATGCTCATGGGGCGCCGGCAGTGGATCTGTTGCGCGGATTCAAGCATGATGCTCCGTTGGCTCGCGTTGGCCGAGGACCCCCGGTTCCTGCCGACGTTCTTGCACTACGCGAACCCCGACCTGCCGGTGGGCCGAGGCAACAACGTCTTCGGGTATGCCTGCGTCGGGCTGGTGCGGCTCGCCGCGATCCCTGCCGCGCGGCAGCGCCTCATCGAGCTCTTGCAACCGACCACGCGGCCGGAGTTTCGCAAGAACCTCGTGCGGGTCCTCGAGTTCCGTAACACGCCGGAGACTCGGGAGATCCTACAGTCTGCGGCGCCGTGAAGAGCCAACGCCCCGAATCGGGAGGCTGTATGAGATTGCAGGACCCTATTACACATGGAGTTACCAGTCTCATGCGCATAATGCGCCTTGCCGTAGCACTCGCGATCGCCGCCGTCACCCCGGTGATCGCTCACGCCCAACAGGATGGCGGTGGTGGCGGCCGCGGTGGTGGCGGTGGCCGGATGATGGCCGCGCTGTTTAACGGGATCACGCTGACCGACGCGCAGCAGAAGCAGGTCGACTCGATCCGCACTGCGTATCGGCCACAGATGCAGTCCGCCGGCCAGGATCGCGGCGCGCGTCGCGACTTGATGCAGAAGGAGACCGCGGATTTTCGGACGGTGCTCACGTCCGATCAGCAGGGCACGTTCGACAAGAACCTGGCCGACGTGCGCTCGCGGATGGGCGGTGGCGGTCCGCCTCAGTAAGCGATCTTGATCCATCCACGCGACAACAGGGCGGGCGACTTGAGCAGGGATTCTGCCAGGTCGCCCGCTTTGTCGCGGGCGCCGACTTGGGCGTAGATCCGCCACAGGATTTGCTGGTACGCGGGCCCGAGCCAGGTATTCTCGGGTGGCGGTGCGAGGCGAACCGCGACTTCCCCCTCCCGCATTGCCTCAGCTCCGCGTCCCATATACGCGAGTGCCAGGCCCAGGTCGGCGTGCAGGGCCGGCGACTCAGGCGCAGCTCGCAACGCTGACTCGAGTATCACCCGCGCGCTATCCGCATATGCCCGAGCGCCACCAACGTCGCCGAGCAAGGCCAGGCTCTGAGCGAGACCCAACCCCCATGCCGCGCGACTGCCGGCAAAGGCTTTTGGCGTGAGTGTCGAGACGAACCGCCAGGTGGTGGTGTCGAGCACGCGCAGCGTGCCGAACACCCCGGCCGCATACGCATAGAGCGCCGCCGAGTCGACTTCGCGTGCTCCGGCATGCATGACGGCTCGCGCGGCATCCCGATCGCCCGCGCAGATCTCGACGAGCGCGCGATCGACGATCGCATCCGCGCTCCCCGGTGCGAGCTTGACGGCCGCATCGAGCTCTTCTCTCGCCTCGGGATATCGTCTGAGCCGCAGCAACGTCGTCCCGCGCACCCGCGGCGCCGCGCTCCCGAACGGATCCACGAGCTCGGCCTGCGCCAGCCGATCGAGCGCAATGTCCCAGCGTCCGACGGCGCGATCCGTCATCGCGGCCGCGACGAGAAGATCGGCATCATTCGGCGCGTACCGCAGGGCGGTCTCGTACTCCCGCTGCGCGGCCGCGTTGTCGCGCAGGATGACCGCGTCATATCGCGCCATTGCCCCGTGCGCGGCACCGAGCGTCGGTGCGAGCGCCAGCGCGCGGGTGGCGGCATTGTGCGCGGTGCGGGCAACGGCGGAGTCCGGGTCGACGCGCTCCCACCGGATCGTGGCGGCGTTACTGAGCCGCGCCCAGGCGAGGGCGAACGACGGGTCGAGCGCCACGGCGCGCGTGTACTGGCCGCGAAGGAACGCGTCGTACGCGCTTAAGTTTGCGGTCGGCCGCGTCTCGTTCGTCGTTGTCCGGAGGCCGATCGCGCCGGTGACCCGGGTCGCTATCGATGACTGCACCGCGAACACGTCGGCGAGCGGCGCGCTGTAGGGCGCGGACCAGGCTTCGCCGGCGCTGGCCACGTCGTACAGCTCGGGATTGATCTCGACGCGCCCGTGGGCTCGCGTGACGGTACCGCGGAGGATGTAGCGCACGTGGAGCGTGTGCCCGATGGCCTCCGGCGTCTCCGACGTGTGCCGATAGCGCGCGGCGGTGCCCGGCGCGATGACTTCGACGCCGGGCACGGTGGCCAGCGCCGAATGGAGTCCGTCGGTGATTCCCTCGGCGAAATACGCATCGTCCGAGTCGCCCGCGTTCTCGAACGGCAGCACGACGAGCCGTGCCGGCGGCGCTGGCCGTCCGCGCGACGTCGCGGCCAGCCCGAATGCCGTGACGGCAATGAGGGCGGCGGCAGTCGCCAGTGCGACCAGAGGGTCTCGGGCGTTCATCGGTCGGGAGAGTGTGTGGTCTCTCCTGGCGAGCGTCAAGTAACGCTGCAAAGAAAAACGTATGACGCGGGCTCCCAGCGGCGCTCCCGCGCCGCAGAGAGCCAGGTCGGTTGGACAACGCTCGGCTACGCCTCGCTATCTTCGTTTCCGTGCCGAACGTATGGAGGGCGGTGGGGAGGAGCGCCGAGGGCAGTTCGCATCGGCGGGCGAAGCTCCCGAATCAGGATGCGCTCCGACTGTGGAATCCACACGGCGACGGGCAATCGGTGATCGTCGCCGTCGCCGACGGCCACGGGAGCGCCACGCATTTTCGCAGCGCGACGGGTTCGCGGTTCGCGGTGGAGGTGGCCGAGCGGGTGTTGCGCGATCTCGATGGCGCGTTGCGCGCGGGCGGCGCGCTGGACGCTGAGCGCGAGCAGTGGATTCGGAAGGAGATCGTCTCGCGCTGGCGTGCGTGCTGTATCGCGGACGCCGAGGCGAACCCGTTCACGTCGGCCGAGGAGGTACGTCTGAGCGGAGCGGGCGCGCGCGACCAGATCTTCGATCGCGCGCTGGCCTACGGCTCGACGCTGCTCGCGGGGTTAGCCACCGACGGGCGCCTCGTACTGCTGCAGATCGGCGACGGCGACATCCTCGCGGTCGATGCGGCGGGATCCCAGTTCCGTCCTTTCCCCCGCGACGCTCGTCACGTCGCGAACCTCACGACGTCACTCTGTCTCCCGGACGCGGTCGACAACGTCCGCGTGGCGTCGCTCTCGCCGAACACGATCTCCCTCCTTCTCTTCGCGACCGACGGCTACGCCAACTCCTTCGCCTCAAGCGAGGCTTTCGAGCGCGTCGTCGGCCCGCAGATTCTCTCACAGGTGCGCGAGCGGGGGGTCTCCTGGGTCTCTCAGGTTCTTCCGAGCTCCCTCAAAGCCGCGGCCGAGCGTGGCAGCGGCGACGACGTGACGCTCGCGATTCTCACATGCGAGGACGCCCCAGCCGGAGCCATTGCCCCGGGGCAAGGTCGCAGCGATGCACCGGTGACGCTCAGCGGGCTCGTGGTCATGCTGGGCGTGCTGCTCGTGGTCGGGTTGTGTCTCTGGCGAGTACTGCTGCCCCGTTGACGGGAAAGACGAAACCCCGGGGAATCCTCCCCCGGGGTCACGCGGCAGCCCAGGAAGCGACTGACAATCTAGGTCATGCTCCGGCGCAATCAACGTGCAACATTCCACGTCCACAAAATGCGAAACCCCGGGGAATCTTCCCCCCGGGGTGACGCGGCAGCCTCGCAAGCAACTATAATTTAGGCCGCTCTCACAGCGTGGTCAACGTGTAATCACGCACGGCGAACTAGCGTGCCGAGGACGGGATTTGAACCCGCACGGCCCTTTCGAGCCAGCAGCTTGCGAGGCTGCCGCGTCTACCAGTTCCGCCACCCCGGCACCTCGCGTGCTGGGCGAACACTGGGAATACTGCGACACAGTAGCCAAGAAAAGCGCACCACGACTAGTCAGCGGGCGAAGAGTATAGCGAGTCTCCGCCACGCCGTCATCGTTGAGTTGCGAACCGTATCGTTAAGCACTGAGCGATCTACAACGAGTCGAGCGTCAGCGCAATCCTTGGCCTGCGCTTGTCGTTCCAAGCTGCTGCTCGCCCCAAATGTAATGCCCGAACCAGTCCAGGTTCTCCTGCATGACCGATCGTTGCTGCTTGGGTTTGTCGATTGGGTGCCCGAACCCGGGATACACGACCATGCGCACCGGCACGCCCTTATCGCGAAGCGCCTGATAGAGCTCGAACCCATTCGGGATGGGCACGCGCTTGTCGCTCCCCCCATGCTGTATCAGCGTAGGAGTCTTCGCGGTCTTGATGTACGTGATGGGCGACGTCTTCTTGTAGATCTCCGGATCATCCCACGGCGTCGCGTGGAGATACTGTCGCGTAAAGGGATGGATGTCGGTATTGACATAGTAGGTCATCCAGTCGGAGATGCCCGCCCCGACCGAGACCGCCCGGAACCGATCGCTGAACGTGGTGATGAACGCCGAGATGTACCCACCTTCGCTCCACCCCATGGATGCCACTCGGCTCCGATCGACGAACCCTCGAGCGATGAGATAGTCGACGCCAGAGATGACGTCGGCATAGTCCCCGACGCCCAAGTTGCGCACATTGAGCGCCCGGAACTTCTCGCCGTATCCGGCCGAGCCGCGATAGTTCGGCCTCAGGATAACGGCGCCTTTGGAGGCAAAGAGCTCGACGGGATAGTATCGATCCGCGCCGAGCGTGGTGCGATCGACGCCGGTCGGCCCGCCGTGGATGACGACGAGCAGAGGGTATTTCTTGGTGGAGTCGAACCCAGGCGGCGTGATGAGCACGCCTTCGACGGCCGCGCCGTCGGTGGATTTCCACTGCACGAGCTGCCGTCGGGCCGACTTGAACGCCGACAGCTGGTCCCCCATGGTTGTAATCGCTTTCGGCGCGAACGGTTTGATGTCGGAGACGCCGATCTCCGGATACGCATTATCCCCGGCCGCGACGAACGCGCACGGTGCTCGCGTGCCGCGCGAGCGAGAACTGGCCGGCGATGCGCTTGGGATCGGAGAGCGTCTCGACGGTGCCAGACTTGGGATCGACGCGAGAGAGCACCTGGTAGGTACGCTCAAGCGGTGAGAAGTAGATGCCGTCCTTGTCCCAAGCGAACGGCGACGCATTCTCGTCGAACGACGTGGTGATCGCACGCGGCGTACCACCGTTCGCACTCACCACCGCGATGACCGTGTTCGTGTAGTAGAAGTACGGACTCCCATTGGCGGTCGAGAACGCGATCTCGTTCCCGTCCGGCGACCACACGGGGTTCGTATTGGGGCCGCCGGCCTCGACGATCTTCTTGACGCTCTTGTCGGCGACGGTGACGACGTAGATGGCGGCGGTGTTGGACGAGCCGAGGTCGGGATCGCGCTGTGCGGAGAACGCGATGCGGGAGCCGTCGGGCGACCACGCGTATGAGCCGACGGTGAACTGGTCGCCCTCGGTCAGCCGCCGCGGCTCGCCGCCGGCCGCGTCGACGAGCCACAGGTGGCTCATCGAGTAGTCGCCGCCGATGACCTGGATGTCGCCGTAGGTACTATCGCGATCTTTGCGCGCTTTGGATTTCGGGTCGCGACTCACGAACGCGATGCTGCGTCCATCGGGCGACCACTCGAGCTCCGAGACGCCGGTCTCGACGCGCGTCAGCTCTCGCGCTTCGCCGCCGTTCGGCGCGATGACGTAGATCTGCGTCGAGTCCTCGAGCTTCCCGCCGGGCAGCGCGACGGGCCGCGTGGAGAGGAACGCGATCCATTGCCCGTCGGGCGACCATTTCGCGTCGAAGCTCGACCCTTTGCCGCTGGTGAGCTGCACGCGCTGTGTGCCGGCGGCGTCCGCCAGCCACAGCTCGCGCTCGAACGCATTGGCCTCCCAGTTCGTGTGGGAGACTTCGTACGCGACCCACTTTCCGTCGGGCGAGATGCGCGGCGCATTCGCGCTTTTCATCTCCAGGGACTGGTCGATCGTGGGAGCCTGAGCGTGGCGGGGAGTGCCGCACCGAGCACGAGTACAATCGCGAGTTTTCGCATGGGAAGAATGTAATCACAACCAGGCCAACTCGTTGCTATGTGGGCGATTACAGTGGGAAACATGCGACGCCTGGCCGATACGCATCCGTCATCTCAAATTGGAGGCCGTGAACGGCTCGATCTCCGACACCAACCGTAGCGCTGACGCGCTGTGGGCCGCTGTCGCGCGGCTCGTGGGGGCCGAGTACGACTTGGCGGGCGAGTTGAGCGCGACGACGGATGGGCGGAGGACGGCCTACATCGCGACGCGTCGCACGCCGGAGCGCGAGCTGGTGCTGCTGGTCGTCGAGCGCGGGCCTGAGCCGGATGCCTACGAGCTGTCGTTGCACGAGGTGCTCGACGAGAGCGTGCCCGCGCGCGATCTCTATTGCCGGCACTGCGGGAACCGTCTCGAGACGTGGGCGGCCGCGTGTCCGGTGTGCCACCAGAACACGGCGCTCGCCACCGCGATCCCTCGCGGCCAGGTCTCTGACCTGAGCCTCCGCTCGGCCGTCGCCTCGGCCCTGGGCGCCGACAGTACGCCACTGGGCCAACTGCCGACTGCGTCGGGCAGCATCGCGGTGTTCGCGCGGGCGGCCCGCACCGGCGAGATCGTCGCGTTGACGCTGGAGCGGATCGGCGGGTCGACGGGGCCAACGCGCGCGGTGCCGATCGTTCGCCTACAGCGTCACAACACGCCAACGTCTACGGTCTGTCGCGGCAACGTCCGCACCGGTGGCCGAGGCAGCATCGACGGCGCCGAGCGCGCCCAAGCGGCCGTCGTCGCCGCACAGCGGCGAGATCGGGCCGTTGCCCGAGCGAGACCGCTCGCTCGTAACGACGTCGCCATCGTCCGGCGAGCCCGGCGTGCTCTCGCTCATGTGCCCGCGCTGCGGCTCGCGGTTCGAAGCCGGCGCGCGATTCTGCCCGGTCGATGGGGCCGAGCTGCGCGCGATCCCGCTGCAGGATGATCTGGTCGGCCGCGTGGTCGGCGGCAAGTTCCGCGTCGAGAAGCTGCTCGGCCAAGGCGGGATGGGTCGCGTGTACCTGGCGGAACACGTCCGGATCGGTCGCCGTTGCGCGCTCAAGGTGTTGGCCCCGAACCTCGTCGGCGATCCCAGCTCGATTCGCCGATTCGACGGGGAAGCGCGGAACGCGAGCCGGATCGTGCATCCCAGCGTCGCGGTCGTCTACGATTTCGAGGAGACGCCGGACGGCCTCGTGTATCTCGTGCTGGAGTACGTCGACGGCGAGACGCTCGGCGCGATCCTGGGTCGTTCGGAGAACCAGCGACTCGAACGTCACGCGCTCGATGCAGATCGCGCGCGAAGTCGCCGACGCGTTGCAAGCCGCGCACGATCTCGGGATCGTGCACCGCGACCTGAAGCCCGACAACATCATGCTGACACAGCAGGACCGCGTGAAAGTCGTGGATTTCGGGATCGCGAAGGCGATGGAGACGGCCGGCCCGGGTCAGCACGGAGTGACGCGCACGGGGTTCGTCGTGGGCACGCCGCGCTACATGAGCCCCGAGCAGCTCGCCGGCACGAACGTCGACGCGCGCTCCGACATTTACGCGTTGGGCTGTGTGCTCTACGAGATGGTGACGGGCCGCGCCGCGTACGACGCGCCGATCACGACTGAGCGCACGATGCGTTCCCAGCCGCGGTTCCGCGAAGACGCCCCACGCGCACTCGACGCGATCATCACGAAGGCAATGTCGCGCGCCGCCGAGGGGCGTTTCCAGACGGCGCGCGAGATGCGGGATGCATTGGACGCGCTGCTCGCTCGCGGCCGCGCCACTTCGCGCCGCGCGCTATTCACGCGGATCGGGATCGCCGTCGCCGCGGTCGCGGGCGTCGCCGCCGGGGCTGTCGCGGTCGTGAGTCGGTCGCATCCACAGTCGCCGGCCCCATCGTCGCAGTCGTCGCCGCCCGCTGCGACCGTCGTCGCCTCTACGGCGCCGAGTGTCTCGCCACCGCCGACGCCGGTACCTTCAGCGCCGACAACGCCGGCCGCGAACACCAAGCCCGCGCAGTCGCCGCCGGTGCAGCCCAAGCCCAAGGTGCCGCAACCGACGGTACCGCAGCCGACGGTCAAGGCTCGCACGCCGACTCCGGCGTCGCCGCCTCCCGAGTCGGCCGTCACGTCAGACTACCTCGGCCGCCCACTCCAGTATTTGGTTCACGTCAAGCGAGTGATTCGTGAGGAGTGGGTCCAAGCGCTCGAGGGCGCTCAGCCGAGGGGCCCTGAGCACGCCGAGTTCGCGCTGGTGATGGACGAGACGGGGCGGGTCGTTCAGGTGAAGCCGATCTCGGTGTCGGGCCAGGCGGCCTACGACGACCCGCTCGAGTCGTCACTGCAACGGATCGTCACATTCGGCCCGCCGCCACCGCGCGTGGGCCGCGAGGTCCACGTTGAGTTCCACGGGTTCGGTCTGACGGTTAAGGCCGGGAACCTCGAGACGCCTACAGTGCCGGCTCGCTGAACTCGTCGGCGTCGTTGGGCTTGAGTGGCACGGGCGCGGCGCCGGGTTTCGTCACAGTGTAGAGCCCAACATGCTTCCGCTTCTGTCCTTTCACGGTCTCGGTCGTGACGGTGACGAGCACGAGCCGCTGGCCATCCCTCGACGCCGCGTAATCGACGAGCCCAGGTAGTGCATCGCTGCCGAGTACGACACTCGGCGCCCCACCACCGGGCGCGACGCGCATGAGCCGCCATCCGGAGCCTTTCCCGGCGGAGTCTGAGAGGTACAGCAACGACCCGTCTTTGAGCACGACGGGATGCGCCTGCGCTTCTGGCCCATTGGTTAGAGCGACTTCGTCGACCGAGTGCACGCGCACGACGTGCTTGTCGTCGCCACGTTCGCCGAGTGCGATGACGGATGCTCCGCCGGAGTCGTAGGTCGCCCAGCGGAGCGACAGCCGATCGCGTCCGAGAGGTTTCGGGAGCTGGGCGGCGCTCGAGTCGGGGTAAAGGGAGACGAGCTGCATTTTGCGGCCGACGCGCCCCATGCTGACGGCTATGGTGTTGCCATCGGGCGACCAGGTCGGATGCTCGAACCCATCGCCCAGTGCGGTGAGCGGATGCGCGTGTCCACCGTCGGCGTCGGCGACGTAGAGCGTCCATTTCTCCCCGCGCGTTCCGCCGTCGGAGACGTACGCGATGCGCAGATGATCGGGCGACCACGCGCCATCGCGGGTATTCTGGTTCGTATCGGCGAGAGCGAGGGGTTTCGGGTTCTCGAGCGCGAACGTCACGAGCGCGGATCGTTTCTCGCCGAGTTGTTTGGTGGCGAGCACTTCGCCGGTGACGTAGACGAGCATGGAGTCGCGGACGCCGCCGGGTCCCATGGCGGTGACGGTCGCGTGCCCAACGCGATGGGGCGCGAACGTGCCGCTCGTGTCGACGGTCAGTACTGCGTCGTTCGACGAGGCCCACCGGTTCGTGATCGGCCGTCCCAGCGATGCCTGCTGCGCGTCGTGATACAACGTCGTGTTACTCCAGGTGCCGCCGAGGGCCAACGCGATTTTCGGGTCGTGCTTGTCCATCGCGAACGTGCCATCGACGACATCAATGGTCCACACGGTCGCGGGGAGCGTGGGATACTTGAACTCGAGCTTCGTGTGTCCGGCTTTCCGCCCGACAATGCGTCCGATCTTGGCGTCGTAGCTCGCGATGTTGGTATCGGTGACGCTCCACGTGGCGGCCAGTCCAACCACCGGCGATGAGTCAGCCGCAACAGGTTCCGCCGTGACTTTTATGAACGCGCCGGCAGCGACTTCGATGGGAGTCGCGGCGTCCGGCTCCGCGCGCACGCGCTCGACGTGCTTGTACACGCGCACGGGCAGATGCTTCGACATGCCGTAGCCGTCCGCGATGACCTCGGCCAGCCCTGCGCCTTGCGCCCGAACGATGCCGAGCACGGGGTTGAGCACTCGAACAATGTCGCGATTTCCGGTGCGCCAGTTGAGCCCACGCACGAGCCGGCGGTGTCCTTGCGTCGGCACGTCGACGATGACGGTATCCTCGGCCCCTTCTTCGAGCAGCACGGAGTCGCGCGTGATTTCGATGGCGACGGGCACGACTTCGATCGGCGCCGAGGCCAATGTCCCGTCGGCCGAGCGGACGCCGAGTACGGCGTCACCGGGTGTGAGTCCAACGACGTCGCCGGCGACGGAGTCGAACATGGCGGTGGTGCCGAACACGGACCAGTTGGCGCTGGCGAGGACTTCGGTCGAGCCGTCGTCATAAAGCGCGGTGACGGCCGGCCGCGTGCGCTCCGATGGCAGCAGCAGGATGGGCGTCGGCGCGATCTGGAGCAGGCGCGGGTGCCGCACGGCCTGCACGGGTGTCGGCGCGACGGCGACGGCGCCGACGGGTGCGACGGTGACGATAACGTCGCGCAGCAGGTCGTTGACCTGGACGGTGAGTTGGGTTTCGCCGGCTTTGAGGCCGGTGACGAGTCCATGGCCGTCGACTGTAGCGATACTCGAGTCCGCGACGGTGTATTTCGCGCTGTACTTGTCGCCCTCGATGGTGGAGCCTTTGTCGTCGTACGCGGTGGTGTATATCGACCCGGTCGCCCCGACGTCGACGCGGAGGGCGAGCGGTGTGACGACGAGTCGTGACGTCGCGACGGTCGCGGCTTGCGGCGCGTTTTGCGCGGCGAGGGGGACGACGCAGGCTGCCGGTGCAGCCAGCGCGAGGGCGAGCAGTATGTTCTGGTAACGCACGGTGGGAGTCTTGGCCGAGGTCCAGGTGGCAATGCCAATGTAGGACCGCTCACTCAAGCGGCAAGCCGAGTCCCTGTCGTTCTAACGCAACAGCAGCCGGATTTTTCTCTATTATTTGCCCATGGCCAAAGACGATGGGACTCAAGCGCTTACGGAAGCGCAGCATGCCCGCTTCGCGCGTGGTTTTCTGGACCGGTATCTGGTGCCAGCCTTCGGCTCGCTCACGAAGTCCGAGCTCGACCTCCTGGTGTTCTCGCTCCTCCACGAGGTGGGTTATTTGCGTCCCACCGACTCCCAATACGACATCGCCCGCCGCCTGCGGGTGACACCAACTCGCGTCCGCTCGCTCACGATGCAGATGGAGTTGCGCGACACGTCCCAGACCGAGGACTCACTGGTGACGCGGATCGTCGAGTGTCTCTCGACGGCGCGTTTCGTCAAGGACGGCGCGATGATCTCGTTCGGCGTCGAGGACCCACTCTTGTCCGCTGATATAGCGGCGCGCCTCAAGGAGCTGGGTGCGATCACGGATTCGTCGTTCAACCGCGAGATCATCAAGGTCCCGCGCAACGCTTTCGCGGACCTCGTCAGCACTCTGTTGCCGCCCGACCGTCGCGAGATGGTCCGCAAGGCTCTGATCCAAGCCGGCGTGCCCGATGGCAGCTGGAGGGGCGTGCTTCGCGGCGCTCTCGCGAAGGCGGCCGAGAAGATCGCCGGTGCCGCGGGCGAGGAGGCGACGAAGGAGATTCAGGATCTGGCGGGTCCGGCGATCAAGGATCTGTTCGCGTCGGTCGCCAAGCAGATCACGGTACGGTGGAAAGTGCTGCTGTAGAGCTATTGTATTGCCAATGTACCCCCAATGTGGATACATTGTATGTGCAATCGGTCTACTTCCAGGAGCTCTCATGTCCAAGCCAACCCGTTCGGCTCGTAAGCGTTCGTCGCCGTCGCGCCCAACCGTGCGTAAGACAGGGACGATCCGCGCGCGCGTCGACCCTGCGCTCAAGAAGCGGGCCGAGGCCACATTCGCCGAGGTCGGGCTCTCGGCGAGCGCTGCGATCACATTGTTCTATTCGCAGGTCGTTCGGCACGGCGGTCTGCCATTCGCCGTACGCGCGACGCCGATCCATGCTGGTGGCGGCAGCGCCTGGAATGTGTTGCGATCGCAGGCCGGCACGGTTCGGGCGCCGAGCGACTGGGCGAGCGAGCACGATCACTACATTCACGGCACGACGAAGCGGGGCGCCTGACCAACGTCTTTGCCATGATCCCGTCGCGCCGCGCCACCGGCCGGAACGTCTCCGCCGGCCGACCGTATGCTCTTGGACACGTTCTACGTTCAGGCGATCCTGAACGCCGACGACGCCTACCACGCACGCGCGGTCGCGCTGGCGCCGCGCATCGAGGCCGCGGCCGAGGTCATCGTTACTGAAGCAGTCTTGATCGAGGTGGGCAATGCCTTGAGCGACAGGGATCGGTCCGCGGCCGTGGCGTTCATTCGAGGGTGCTACGACACGCCGAACATCACGGTGGTACCCCTGACCGCCGAGCTTCTGGCCCGCGCGCTGGCGCTTTACGATGGTCGGCCTGACAAGGCCTGGGGGCTCACCGACTGTATTTCGTTTGTGGTGATGGCCGATTTGCACGTGGCCGCCGCGGCGACCGGCGATCGGCACTTTGCTCAGGCTGGGTTTGCGCCGTTGCTCGACCCACCGCAGTAACTCGCATACCGCAGCGGGTATTTGGCGGGCGGCCCGGATCCAGAACGACGCTCAGCGCCGAAAGTCCCTGGGGCACCGCGGTTCTCACCGGGCAATTTCGCTCGGTACTGATTGCAAACCGGTAACATCGTAGTCACGCGCGTCGCGGTTGTTGCCTGGTCGATCACGATCGGGCATACGGTGGTGCGAGATGCTCGCACCCGCAAATGGGCGCTTGCGGTAGGGTGTGTGATCCCTCTTTCACACCCTCCGAGGCTTCTATGCGCCGACTCGCCCCGCTGGCTCTTCTTGCGCTGCTCGCTTTGTCCGCGTGCGTATCCCCAACGTCACCATCACGCGATTGCGGCGGTTCACAGGCCGGATCGGATACACACTGCTAGCATTAACCGCGCGCGGGAACGCGTTCGCGGATTACTTCGAGAGCCGGTCGACATCGGGGCGGCAGCGGTAACGCTTCTGGCGGTGTCGACCGGCTCACGTCCTCTCCATCGAGCGCGCGTTGGGCGAGCCGTTCGAATTCGTTGAGCTCATATAGCAGCGCCGTATCCCGAAGCGTCTGATATACCGCGCGTGCGTCGCCTGGGCGCCCGTTCGCGGTCAGTCCTTCGGCGAGCGTGACGAAGAACTCGCAGCGGCGATATGGCGAGAGGGTCGTCGCTTCTAAGTCGCCTCGTAGGTGATCGAACTCATCCCACTGCCGCCGATCCGCCGCGACTTGCAGGAGGTTGATCGTCGCGGAACATCGCAAGTCGACTTGTGGGCTTTCCTGACGCACGCAGGTCAGCACGTCACGCGCGATCTCGAGGAGTCCGAGCTCGCGCAGCGTCCATCCGAGGTCGGAGAGCACTCGGATCTGCGGGATGCGGTCTCGGTGAATCGCGAGTGATTCGCCGAGGTCGAGTAGCGCATGTTCGAGATCGCCTTCGCGGTTGGCGAGCGTCCCGCGATCGTGCAGCGCAAGTGCGAGCGGATATCGGAGATCCTGTTCTCGCGCGTCTTCAATCACCCGGCTCAACTGGCTACGCGCGGCTGGATACTTGTCCTGCGCGATCGCGACTTTGGCGAGGCCGATGCGCGCCAACAGCTCTTCAACGCGATCCCCGATCTCCTGGGCGACTGCGCCCGCGGCGCGATAGGCTTTGGTCGCTTCTCGGTAGCGGCCGAGCGATCGGAGGCACAGCCCGACGCGAACAAGGGCGGCGGGCGCGAGCTTGAGTGCTTGCTCCCGGCGACCGAGCTCGGCGGCGAGCTGATAAACGTCAGCCGCCAACTCCCATGCGCCGTCATCTTCGAGCGTCCTGCCATACTCCATGAGCGCCGGCCCAGCCGGGCTCGGTGGATCCGCATCGATCACGCGCAGCAGCTCGCCGAGCGCGCGCAATGTCGCGCCATGCGGTAGGGTATCGACCACCACGCGCGCCATATCAATATCCGACGCGTCGGGCGCGACCTTCGAATCGACGCGCACCGCGATCGCCTGCAGTATCGCGAGCCCCGCAGTTCGCGGCACGCGCTCCCGCTCTGCCCATTCCGACGATTGGAGCTGCTCGCGAAACCGGCTAAGGAGCATCGCTGGGTGCAGTCCAGGCCGAGGGTGATCCCGCCGTCAGAAACGGATATGCGTCAGAAAATATCTGAGTGCGCGAGCGGGGACAGATGATATTGTGACTGGTTTGACCCAGCCATGGCAACTTCTGCACAACAATTGTGCACGGATCTGTTTACGACGGTCTGCAGCATTTAAGTAGTGGCTAAATACGTGTCAATGCGGTGGTTATGTGTAGGGGATTCCCCTATGCGCGTGTCGTAAACGTTTAATCAGTGCAGTCTCAATCGTGTGCCAGCAAGCACAACCATGGGATTGCGCCCACGCTTTGGTGTTGGCAACCGTAGCTCCTTTCCACAGGTTAGAGACAATGATCCGAGACGACAGCGACGTATCCGGCCTGCTGCAACTCTCGCGCGCTCTCGCGAGAGGTGACGCCATCGTGGTCGTCGGCCCGGAGCTCTCCCGACTCGCCGGCGCCCCCGCTCCTATCGATCTTGCAAGCTCCTTGCGCCGGGATCTCAACCCCTCGACGCCGGCGACGCCGCTCGCCGCCGTCGCGCAAGCATTCCGCGATCAGTTCGGCGACTACGCGCTGTACGCCCGTCTGCGCGCCGCACTCGATGCGGGCGCACAGCAGTCGACGCGTGCGCATCGCCTGCTCTGCGAGCTCCCGTTCCTCGTGCATATCACGACGAACTCGGATTCGCTCGTCGAGGACACGCTTCGCTCGCTGCAATACCCGGTGCATCTCGTCGCCGACTCCGGCGCGGTCAAGGATTGGAGCGAGACGCGCGAGGTGCAGGTGGTCAAGATCCACGGCGACATGTCGCGCCCGGACACGATCGCGCTGGCCGAACGCAATGTCGCCCACGTCCTACGCCGCGGGTCGCCGCTTCGCGAGAAGCTCGCCGATCTCGTGCGCTACCGCACGGTGGTCTACGTCGGATTCGGGATCAACGACCCCGAGCTCGCCCCACTATTGGCGGCACGCGAGCAGGACGACCCGAAGCCCACGCGCCCGGCATTTGCGCTCACGTTCGACACCCACCCGGATCTGTTGGCCGAGTGGCGCCGGCGCACGATTCGTCCGATCGCGATCGACCCGCGTGGTGAGGGGCGTGAGGAGGTGCTCGCGAAGACGCTCGAGCACCTAACGTCGCTCGTGCAGCAACGCGCGACTGGCTGCGACATTCTGATCGTCGACGACGAGCCGACGCTTCGCACCGCGTTCAAGATGATGCTCGAGCGCGGTATGCAGGGCGTCACCGTCGAGGCGGCGGAGAACGGCGTCGCCGCATTGCTGCGCATGCCGGGCTTGCGGCCGAAGTTGCTGCTCGTCGATCTCATCATGCCGGAGATGGACGGCTGGCGTCTCATCGACGCGGTTCGTGCGGATCCGAACTACTCAGGGGTGCAGTTCATCGTGCTGACGGGCATGGAGAACCTCGAGTGGATGCAGCGCGCGGAGGCGATGGGGATTCCGTACGTGATGAAGCCGTTTGAGCGCGATGAGTTTTTGAAGATCGTGGCGGATCAGCTGATGCCCAGAGGAACGCACTAAGCGGACGTGGCGCGGGCGGGTTCAGATTATCCCTGCAGCCCTCACACGTTTTGAGCCGCGCTCTTGTTATCAAAACGAAAGCGTCGAACTTTTGATAACGAATGCCGCTATCAAAAGTTGCCGCGCGCCCAACGACGAGCGATCGCGCGGTCGCTGAATCCGCCAGCAGGCAGGCCCGAACAACTTCGCCGCGTTCATTCTGGCGCCGTTACCCCCGAACCCACCGCCTGAGTACCTGTGTGAGGTCGCGATATATTGCGTTCCCCATCTTCGCACGTCCCGCCTCAACTTCCAATTTGCGTCGTTCTTGTGTGACCCGACCTGACGCGCGACCACTTGCCGCCGTACGGCACCGGTGACGCGATGGCCAATGGGTTCCACGCACGTAAGCCGAGCTTCCCGGAATGCGGGATGTCACGCGCTCGCCATGACGTCGGCCGCCAACAGCCGCAATTATGGACACAAACAGGCACGTTTCTGACATTTTGCCGCACCCAACATGCGGTGAGTAATAGGCGGGAGATTTCAGCCTGCGTGTCCCAAGATTCGTAGCCCTGGCGGGCAGACCCACAGTGATGCGACATTAGCGTCTGGACGGCACATCCTTCTGGGAATGCTGTAGTCGCGCATCGACCCAGGCCACGTCGTGGACCTGTTCACGGCTCGGACTTTCCACTTTAGTGCGACCCTCCGGTTCTGGTCTAGTCCTGTCGGCGACGGATCTTTCGAATTTCTTGAGCTGTCGGCGCCGCACTGCGCTCGAAATGGCCGAGGCTCTCGGGCAACGCCGCCGTCCGTACAAGAACGACCCCCTTCTCGAGCTGCTCTTCAAACGCGGTCTGGAACACGAAAAGTCGTATGTCACATCGCTCCAGGCGTCAGGCCGCCAGATTGTTGATCTGAGCGGCTCGGGAGGCCACGATGAAGCTGTGGACCGCACCCTTGAGGCCATGAGGTCGGGTGCCGATGTGATCGTCCAAGGTGCGCTACGGAATGCACAATGGTTCGGCCGGCCGGATGTGCTGCAGCGAGTGCAAACCGCCAGCGCGCTTGGAACGTGGTCCTACGAGGTTACCGACACGAAGCTCGCCCGCGAGACCCGGGCGGGCACGATCCTCCAGCTCGGCCTCTATTCCGAGTTACTCGCCTCCGCACAAGGAAAGTGCCCAGAGCACTTTCACGTCATCACGCCGGCCACCGTCCCGACGCCCCCATACCGCGTCGATGACTATTCCGCGTACGTTCGGCTGATCCGTACCCAGTTGGAAGAGACGGTCGTTCGCGACTCCGGCACGGTGGCAACCGAGAACTACCCTGAGCCGGTCGAGCACTGCGAGATATGCCCGTGGTGTCAAGAATGCGATGCAAAGCGTCACCGCGACGACCACCTCTCCCTCGTGGCGGGAATCTCGAGGCCCCAGCGCCGGGAGCTCAATGCAAACGGCGTCGCAACGCTCACGGCCCTCGCGCAACTGGCGGTGCCGTTGCCGTTCAAGCCAAAGCGTGGGGCGGCTGAAACCTTCGTTCGCGTTCACGACCAAGCGAGAGTGCAACTTGAGTCGCGCGGCAAGACTTCTCCAACGTACGAGCTGCGTGACTTCGAGGACGCCGAAGGCCTGCTGCGATTGCCGGAGCCATCACCCGGGGATCTGTTCCTCGACCTCGAAGGTGATCCCTTCGCCGTTGAAGGCGGGCGTGAGTACTTGTTCGGCGTCGTGAGCCGCACGGGCGATTGGGGTCCAAGTTACCGCGGGTTTTGGGCAGTCAGTGACGACGAAGAACGCCAAGCGTTCGAGTCGGTGATCGATCTCATCGTGGCCACGTGTCAAACGCACCCGACGATGCACGTCTATCACTATGCTCCATACGAGCCCTCTGCCTTCAAGCGACTTATGGGTCGCTACGCGACGCGGGAATCCGAGCTGGATCGCCTGTTGCGCGCCGAGCGATTTGTTGACCTCTACGCGGTCGTTCGCCAAGGTCTGATCGTGGGAGTCGAGCAATATTCGATTAAGAACTTGGAGTCGCTATACGGCTTCGCCCGAGCCATTCCGCTCAGAGATGCCAATCGATCCCTCCGCGTAGTGGAACACGCCCTCGAGCTCAACGCCCCGGGTGATGTTCCCGAAGAGGTGCGCGCGACCGTCGAAGGCTACAACAAGGATGACTGCCTCTCGACGCTTCATTTGCGCGATTGGCTCGAGGAAGTGCGAGGCAACGCTATAGCGGCCGGCGCTGACCTACCGCGGCCAACGTCTGGCGCGGCGGAGGCATCGGATAGGGTCGATGAACGCGCCCAACGCGTCGACGCGCTGCGCGCCAAGTTGCTAAGCGGCGTTACGTCTACAGCGGTCGAACCCGAACAGCGAGCGCGCTGGTTGCTCGCGTACCTGCTCGACTGGCACCGACGCGAAGATAAGGCCACGTGGTGGGAATACTTCCGGCTGCGCGATCTCACCGACGACGAACTGACGGAAGAACCCGAGGCGATCGCCGGAATGGAGTTCGCCGCGCGGGTGAGGTCGGTTACGCACGGGAAAACCGGCAAGCCAACCGGATCGGTTGTCGACCGCTACCGGTTCCCTATCCAGGAAATGGAAGTTGGCTCACGGGATGAGCTGAAGCTGACCGGTGGGACGGCATTCGGGCGGGTCATAGACGTTCGATCGCGCTGCCCGAACGATCGATATCCAGAAGGGCGCCACTCAAGCCGGCATTCATCCTGCCGCGGTCTTCGCGCACACGTACGTGCGTACTGACGTGCTAGAGGATGCGATCTATTCTATAGGCGAGAGGGTTGTCGCGGACGGCGGACTCGCCGTCGGCCCGAAGGACTCAGATCGGGCGGCCAGAGACCTTCTTCTCGCGCATGCTCCGCGCCTTGCCTCCGGAGCCTTCAGATCCGAAGAACCAGAAGTCGAATTCGCAATTCGGACCATTGGGGACCTCGACGACACGGTGCTCGCGATTCAGGGTCCACCGGGCTCGGGAAAGACGTATTGTGCGGCCAGGATGATCCTCGAGCTCGTGTCGAAAAGCAAGAAGGTCGGCGTTACAGCAACAAGCCACAAAGTGATTCGCAATCTTCTTGATGCTGTTGGGCGGGAGGCCGGGAAGATCGGATCTTCCGTGCGCCTCGCGCATAAGTGCGACGACGATGGCATCGGGGCAGGCGCATTAGCCATACCACTAGTCGCCGACAACGAGAAGGCGCTTCGACTCTTGAAGGCAAATGAGGCCGACGTCATGGGTGGCACCACTTGGCTTTGGGCGCGGGATGAGTTCGTGAACGCTGTTGACGTTCTATTCGTCGATGAGGCTGGGCAAATCGCGCTCGCAAACGTCCTAGCGGTCACAAGGGCTGCAAAGAGCGTCGTTCTCCTGGGCGATCCACAGCAGCTCGAACAGCCGCACAAGGGGAGTCACCCGGAAGGTGTCAGCGTATCTGCGCTTGAGCACATCATCGGCGACAATCTTACCATTGCGCCGGATCGCGGCGTCTTCCTTCCGATCACATGGCGACTCGCACCCAACATATGCTCATTCACATCGGAGCTGTTCTACGAAGGTCGACTGCGGGCAAAGCCAGACCTCGATCGTCAACGCTTGCGCGGCACCGGCGAATTTGACGGCAGCGGGCTGTGGCTCGTGGAGGTGGAGCATGACGCAAACCGCAACTTCGCGCCGGAGGAGGTGGATGTAGTCGCGGAGCTCGTCACTCGACTGACAGCTTCCGGCACGCAATGGACCAATCAGGCAGGCGAGTCGCGGCAGATGACCGGTCAGGACATTCTTGTGGTCTCGCCCTACAACGCCCAGGTCAGTCGATTGGCGGAACGGCTAACCACCGCAGGTGTGCGTGTCGGCACAGTAGACAAATTCCAAGGTCAAGAGGCGCCGGTGGTGATCTACTCGATGGCTACTTCTCGCCCCGAAGACGCGCCGCGTGGAATGGAGTTCCTCTACAGCTTGAATCGTCTCAACGTTGCGACATCTCGTGCACGTTGCGCCGCAATTCTTGTGGCGAGTCCCAAGTTGTTCGAACCCGAGTGCCGCACTCCGAGGCAGATTCGGCTGGCAAACGCGTTGTGTCGGTTTCGGGAATTGGCGCAGCTGCGAACATTCGCGAGAGTCGAACTCGGCGGCCAACCATGACAACCCGAATCTCTGGCAGTCCTTCCTTCCTCCTATATAGTAGCGAACGCATTGACGGCGTTCTGCAGACGAACAACGGCAACAGCCCGAGCAGCTTCGCCTCGGCAGTGGCCTCATTCAGGATCCAACAATCAGCTCCTCGGTGAATCGGCTCTTCCGCATCTGAGCTTCCAGGTCGCGCATCGGCGATCAGTGTGATCATAAACTGGCTCACATTGGGGGAACGTCGGTTCCGCACTGAGCCGAAACGAGGTCTCCTTGCTGAGTCACCCGGCCATAGGTAAATACAGTCGCCACAATGTTTTGCACGCCAATGCCGCGAACGATTCGGCGGCGGATAGTATTTACATTTCGGGCGTCTCACTTCGCGACGCTGTCAGGGGCATGTTGCAGATTCCATTTCGGACTCCAAGTCAGGTGACTGAAAAGCCGTACAGCCTCAGCTTCACCGCCGCCTCACTTAGGCCAGAACTGGCGCGCGTTGTGGCCGAGCATTTCCTCAACCTGGGTGACTGGGAGGCGGTCAGAAGGGAGATTCTCGCTGTCAACGCGCTCCAGACGCGCACTCCGGCTAGCGGCGTCCGGCTTGAACGTGAGCTTCGGCAGCGCCTGATGACACTCACACCCGAACAGCTTCGACTTCTCTCCAACGGCTCGACCGATGAACGGGCTGCCATGTCGTGGCTCGCAATGCTCAAGTACAACGCGTTCGTCTTCGAATTCGCCGCCGAGTCCCTGAGGGAGAAGCTCGCAGCGCGAGATGCGACCCTCAGACCGTCCGACTACGAAACATTCATTGATTCAACGGCTATCGCTCATCCCGAACTCCCCGGACTCAAGGAATCGTCGAGAAAGAAGGTTCGCGCGGTGCTTCGGCGCATGCTGACCGAAGCTGGATTGCTTGTCCCTGGCGATGCCCTGGGCACACTTCAACGCGCGGTTCCAAGCCCGTCAACGCTCGCTGTCATCCTGAACGATAGCCCTGCATGGCTGGCTGGCTTCCTGTTCCCCGATGCGGACATCGCCCGTCTGTGAGCGCTCAGGATCTTCACGCCCTCGCAGAGCGCCTCTACAAGATCCTCAGCAGCCCGGACTTCCTGGCGATGAAGGGCCTCGGTAATGAGGTCCCGATCTTCATCCAAGCGTACGATCCGGCGCAGGAAGTCGGTGTGCGTCAGATGGCTGATGGCCTGACGGGTCGCATGCGGAGCAGGGGCTTGGTGGTAAAGACGCTGGACCTCTTCACGCTAGTTCTTGAAGAGCTCGAAGCGCACGATCTCCTGAACGACATCATGGAGAGCGAAGCGAGCTGGGAGAAGGTCGAGCTGTTCGAGACGCTCAGGAACTACTCTGATCCAAAAAAGCATCTGATTCCTCGTCTGATGCGTGCGATCGGCGACGACACGCAGATCACGCTCCTCACTGGCGTCGGACGCGTCTACCCGTTCCTGCGTACGCATACGATCCTCGAATCATTGCAGCCCGCGATGCTGCCGCACCCGGTTGTGATGTTCTTTCCTGGCGAATACACCCAAGAGGTGGGTGGTGGCTCGCACCTCAGACTCTTCGGCAGACACCCAAGCCCGCGCATTCACAATCCGTACTATCGGGCGCTGAACCTCGATAACTACCGTCTAGCGGACACACGATGAAAATCAAGGACCTCTTCCTGAAGCCGGTCGAACGCCCGATCGACGGCGTGATCAAGGCGGACGACGACCGCAATCTCCAGACAGAACTTGAGGAGTACGTCATCACGCGAGACGTGGCAAGGGGTCTCAGCAAGCTCACCGAGCGCTACCTCGATGACCGCACGGCAAACGGCGTGTGGATCTCCGGCTTCTTTGGCTCCGGGAAGTCACACTTGCTCAAGATGCTGTCGCTCGTTCTCGACGGCCGCCCACTTGCGAACGGAACGCGAGGGGCGGACATCCTCCTTCCTGAAGATTGAGGACGAGATCGTCCAGGCTGCTTTGCGCAAGGCCGCAGGAGTGCCATCTCGCAGCATTCTTTTCAACATTGACCAAAAGTTCGACGGCATTGGCGGCGACCACTCGGCGCCCATTCTCGAAGTGTTCGTGAAGGTCATGAACGAGATGCAGGGCTACTACGGCAACCAGGGCTACATCGCGCAGTTCGAGCACGATCTCGACAAGCGCGGGGAATTTCAACCATTCCGAGTCACGTACGAAAAGGTCAATGGCCGCACATGGGAGGCGGACCGTGAAGCCATTACCACGGTGCGTGCTCCGGCATTCGACAAGGCGTACGCTGAACACTTCAGCATTCCCATCACAGACGCGCGCGGGGTGATCAAACGGGTTCGCGAGGACTACAAGGTCTCCATTGAGAGCTTCGCGCATCGCGTACGTGATTACATTGACAAACAACCGGCGGGGTTCCGCCTCAACTTCTTCATTGATGAGGTGGGCCAGTTCATTGGCCAGGATTCCAAACGCATGCTCAACCTCCAGACGGTGGCCGAGACGCTCGGCACTGTCTGTGGAGGCCGCGCCTGGGTGTTCGTCACCTCCCAGGCGGATCTCGAAGGCGTGCTTGGTGATTTCAGGAACCTCCAGGCTCAGGACATTCTCGAAGATCCAGGGGCGCTTCAAGACGCGCATCACTCTGGCGAGCGCCGACGTCCGCGAGGTTATTCAAAAACGTTTGCTTGCCAAGAAGGAGACCGAACCCGCGGAGCTGACGGTGATTTGGGACAGGGAGAAAGACAACCTTCAGACGCTATTCCGATTCGGCGATCAGTCTCGATCGTACAATGGCTGGCGCGGAAGCGATGAGTTCTGCGGTCTGTACCCGTTCCATCCGTACCAGTTCGAGCTGTTTCAGGAAGCCATCGCGCAGCTCTCGAAGCATGGTGCCTTTACCGGCCGACACCAGTCAGTCGGTGAGCGATCCATGCTTGCGGTATTTCAGGAAGTCGCGAAGTCGGTCCGCGACGATCAGGTAGGCCGGCTCGCGACGTTCGACCACATGTATGATGGAATCGCCGCGTCGTTGCGCGGCGACATGCAGACGTCGATCAAGTTGGCCGAGCGGCAACTCGGCGAACTGCAGCTCCGCATCCTCAAGTCGCTCTTCTTGCTCAAGTGGGTACGCGAGTTCAAGGCGACGCCGCGCAATGTCGCCATCCTCCTCATCGACCGTCCCGACCTCGACATACGAGCCCACGAGCTGGCGGTGAAGGAAGCACTCGCCCTACTGGAAAGCCAGTCCTACTTCCAGCGGAATGGCGATGAATACGAATTCCTGACCGATGCGGAAAAGGACATCGAAGTCGAGATCAAGAATACCGAAGTTGACGATTCAGCCGTCGCCAAGCTGTTGGTCGATACGCTGTTCAGCGACGTGTTGCGCGACCAGAAGGTCCGCTACGACGCCAACCAGCAGGACTACTCGTATGCACGGAAGCTCGACGACGCAATCATGGGACGTGATGCGGAAATCGGCCTGAACGTCGTCACGACAGAGCATCCCAACTACGGACAGTTGGCGACGCTCGCCGCGCAGAACATGGGTCGTCCGGAGCTACTTGCCGTGTTGCCCGCGGACACGCGGCTGACCGACCTCGCTAGGTTGTACCTGAAGGCGGACAAGTACATCCGGCAGAACTCGGGCGGCAATGACGCGAATCGGCGGACGATTCTCGAACAGCGCGGTCAACAGAACGCCGCGCGCCGCGCCGAGATGATCACGCTGGCGAACGACTTCCTGAGTCGCGCGACGCTCTTTGTCAATGGCGCCCGATCGGAGACCGCAGGCCACGGTGAGCCCCGGGCCCGATTCGGCAAGGCGCTTCAGGAACTGATCGCCTTTGCCTATCCGAGCCTCAAGATGTTGAAGGGGAGCTACGACGAGCGGGCGCTCTCGAAGACACTCCTCGACCCGGACGATCTGATCGAAGGCACCGAGCGTCCGCTCACCGAAGCGGAGGCCGAGATTCTCACGTATGTTCGGCGCAATCAGGACGACGGGCAGCGCACATCCATAGAAGAGATGGTGCGGGAGTTCGGGCGCAGGCCGTACGGTTGGTACCCGATGGCAGTTCTCACGGTGGTGGCTCGGCTGTTCCGGATGGGCAAAGTTGAGTTGCGCGGTCCCGACCTCCTCGACGCGCAGGGCGCACTGGACAAGCTGCGCAGCTCACGGCAGCACGGAAGTGTTCGAGTGCGGCTTCAGGAACTGATCGCGCCGGGACAGGTAAGTGCGCTCAAGAACTTCCACCACGATTTCTTCGATAGTGCCAATGATGGCACCGACGCACGCTCGGTCGCGCAGCGAACCTCCGATGCGTTCCGAGCGAGGGCGCGAGTGGTCCTGGTACTGCTTGATCAGGCGTCACGCTATGCATTCCTCGCTCCGCTGCGCCCCGTGGCGACACGCCTCGAGCAGCTCGCAGGGCGAGATCACACGTGGCTTCTCAAGAACGTGACGGAGTTCTCGAACGAGCTACTCGATGCAAAGGAGAACCTGCTCGGCCCCATCGAGGCGTTCATGCATGGCCAGCAACGGGTGGCGTACGATGAGGCAATCGCATTCCTGCGCGAAGAGGGCGCGAACCTTCCGGAGCTCCCGGCCGTCGACGTACAGCCACTTCGGGATCTCGAGGCGTCACTCGCCCCATATCGCGGAAATCTCGTACCGAATGCGAAGTCTGCTGTCGGCCGGTTGCGCAGCATGCTTGCCGACCTGTTGACCGCGGAGCGTGATCGTGGCGTGGGCGTGGTGGACGAGCACGAGTCTCGACTGAAGGCCGACGTTGAGTTCACCGAGCTAACAGAGCCTGCTCGGAGCAAGGTGCTCGCGTCCTCGGTGGCCGCGCGCACCGATCTCCGGGCGGCGCGCTTTGTCTCAGGCGTGCGGGATCGGCTCAACCGGTACACAGATCGCGAGTATCCGGCGCAGCTCACGCTGCTGGCACGTCTCGCCGCGCAGGAGGCCGCGTCACGTCAGATGGATGACGGTGAAGAAGTGTCACCACCGCCGGCGCCAATTCAGTACACCCCGGCCGCTTCTCTCCGTCCGGCATGCTCGTTCTCCTACGTTGCCAACGCCGAGCAGTTAAACCAATGGCTCGCAGCTCTGCGCGTGCTGGCACAGGTTGAATTGGCAAAAGGCAACCGTATCAGCCTCTGATCGAGACGCATTCTTGAATACTTCTGCTCTCAAGTCATTCGCTCCAGCCGTCCGCCGCGAACTGATCGAGGCGGTTGGACGGAAGCTCGACGTTGTCCTCGCGACGCAGACGCCCGACTATCGGACGACGTTCGCGGCGCAAGTCGCCACGCTTCGCAAGTTGGAGCGTGCGGATCGGACTGGGCTTGTCGAAAAGGTGGCGTACACCTGGTTCAACCGCCTCACGGCGCTCCGCTACCTAGACGCGCGAGGGTGGCATCCATTCCGGGCGCGCGTGTTGACGTTGTCCGATGAGGGTTCTACGCAGCCCGAGCTACTTAAGTTGGCCCGTGACGGCGCGCTGCCGGATGAGCTCAAGCGACATACCGATTCAGCCAGGCTTGATGGCCTTCTTGACGGCAAACTCCCGTCATCCAACCCGCAGGGTGAAGTCTACCGCCATCTCGTGTTAGCAAGCTGTCGGTTCTATCACACGCTGCTTCCCGATGTGTTCGAGCGTCTGGACGACGCGACCGAGTTGCTGCTGCCGGACGATTTGCTCACCGAGCAGTCGGTGGTGCAGGGGTTCCGCACGGAGATTACCGACGAGGACTGCGCCGACGTCGAGATCATCGGCTGGCTCTACCAGTTCTACCTCGCTGAGCGCAAAGACGAGATCATGGCGCGCAAGAGCTCTGTGCCAACTGAGGACATTCCCGCGGTAACGCAGCTCTTCACACCGCACTGGATCGTCCGCTACCTCGTCGAAAACTCCCTTGGCCGGCTCTGGCTACTGAATCACCCGGACTCGCGGCTGCGCGAGCACATGCCCTACTACATCGAGAGTGAACCCGAGACCGACTTCCTCAAGATCACGAAGCCTGAGGACATTCGCGTGTGCGATCCCGCCGTCGGCAGCGGGCACATGCTCACCTACGCCTTCGACCTGCTCACCCTCATTTACGAGGAGGAAGGTTACGCTCCCACCGAGGTTCCCGCCCTCATCCTGCGCCACAATCTCTTTGGCATAGACATCGATGCTCGGGCGGCGCAGCTCGCCGAGCTAGCCCTCGTCTTCAAGGCCCGAGAAAAGTCCCGTCGCTTCTTCCAGCCAGACCATCTTGTCCGGCCCAACATCGTTGAACTGCGCGACGTGCGCTTCGCGGACAATGAGCTGCGAGAGTACATCCGCGCGCTAGATCTGGGGGCTCTCTTCGATGCGTCACTGATCGAACTGCTTCACCAATTCGAGGAGGCGAGGAATTTCGGCTCGCTCATCCAGCCGTGCCTCGACGAACGTGCCATCGCCTTCGCCCGCCGAGCCATCGAGGCGAAGGACCTCGGCGGCCAGCTTTTCCTGAGCGAAACGCACCTCAAAGTCCTGCGCGTGCTCGAACAAGCCCAGGCGCTCACCCAGCGGTATTATGTCGTCGTGGTCAATCCGCCGTATATGGGCGGCAAAGGAATGAATCCGCGTGTAAAGCAGTTCTTACAAGAACATTTTGCCGACTTCAAGGCCGACATGTTCGCCGGTTTTATTGTGCGCTCGCTTGGTTTGGCTGTTCCGAGCGGTCAGCTCGGATTCATGACACCGTTCGTTTGGATGTTCATTTCTACCTATGAAAAACTCAGGCAGCATATTCTGGGAAAGGCGACCATCACTTCTCTTGTACAGCTTGAATACTCCGGCTTTGACGGTGCAACTGTTCCAATTTGCACCTTCACATTGGAAAATCGGCGTCGCGCGACCGGCACTGGATATTATGTTCGATTGACGAGCTTTCGCGGAACAGACAACCAAGGGCCAAAGACGATCGAAGCAGTGAAGAATCGCAGTTGTGGCTGGTTCTACGAGGCCAATTCAGATGACTTCATGGCGATCCCAGGTAGCCCGATTGCCTACTGGGCCAGCAAAGCCGTCTTTCGGTCTTTCAAGAGTGCGACGCGGTCGGTCGCCAACTTTGTCGAATCAGAAGGAAAGAACGTCACCACCGACAATGCGCGTTTCACTCGTTGCTGGTGGGAGATTGATGTCGGTGAATTAGGTGAATCACCCAAACGATGGTTTCCGTTTGCCACAGGTGGAGGTTTTCGAAAGTGGTTCGGAAACATGACGGACGTTGTAGATTGGTCTCCCAAGGCTCTACAGCACTACAGGCAATCGCTTGCCGGCCGTTTAATTCGCGAGGAATTTTGGTTTCTTCGCGGTATTACGTGGAGCAAAATTACGTCAAGTAGAGCGAGCTTTAGGATTCTACCGCGCGAGCAGACATACCAAGAAGTAGCCATTCTTGTTCGCCCCCGAGAATGAAAGACTGCTTATACCTCTGCTCGGATTTCTAAACTCTGTCGTATCTGAAAGGTTGCTGCAGATTCTTGCACCTACACTCAACTATCAGTTGGACGATATCTGCAGGCTGCCTTGGCATGATCCCTCAGATCAACACCATTGCAACAAACTCGTTGAAGCACTGCTGAGCGATTCTCGCGCCGACTGGGACAGCTTTGAGACCTCGTGGAACTTCCGCGATCTGCCGTTGCTGCGGCCGGGGTTGAAGGGCGCGACACTTGAGGCGGGGTGGCGGAGTTGGGAGGCGCAGAGCACCGCCGCCATCCGCCGCATGCAGGAGTTGGAGACAGAGAACAACCGGCTCTTTATCGCCGCCTACGGTCTCGACGGCGAGTTGCAGCCCGAAGTGCCCGAGGCGCAAATCACCCTCGCTCGCGCTGATGTGCGCCGCGACGTAGCTGCCTTCCTCTCGTACGCCGTCGGCTGCATGATGGGCCGCTATTCCCCCGACCACCCCGGCCTCATCCTCGCGAACGCCGGCGACACACTGCGCGAGTTTCTGGCAAAGGTGAACCGGCCGCAGGATCAGCTCGCGTTCGCCCCCGACGAGGACGGCATCATCCCTGTACTCGATGGCGAGTGGTTCGAGGACGACATTGTCGCTCGCACCCGCGATTTCCTTCGCGCCACCTTCGGAGAAGCAACCCTACGGGAGAATCTCCGCTTCATAGAAGACTCTCTCGGGAAGGACCTACGGAAGTATTTCCTCACCGACTTCTACAAGGACCATCTCCAGACCTACAAAAAACGCCCCATTTACTGGCTGGTGCAAAGCCCCAAGAAGGGGTTCGGTGCACTCGTCTATCTCCACCGCTACACGCGAGACACTCTGAACATCGTCCTCAATCGCTATCTACGAGAGTACGTCGTACGGCTGAGGAGTCGCGATGCACAATTGGCGCAGTCGCTCGCTGGCGAGTCACTGACCGCTCCCGAGCGCAGCACCACTCGCAAGGAATCAGATAGAATGGCGAAGGTTCTCCATGAGTGTGAAGAATGGGAGCGCGAGTCGCTCCTTCCGCTCGCCCAGCAGCGCATTGAACTGGATCTGGATGATGGAGTGAAAGTGAACTACCTCAAGCTCGCTGACGTCCTGGCTCCGATCCCGGGCCTCGCGGCTGTCGAGGAATGAGAGTCGATCCGAGGTGAAACGCATCTACGATGGATTGGCGCGTGCGTTCGACCGCAACCGGCTCGTTTTCTGGTATGACGGCGCCGGTGAGTGGAACGACACGTTCAAGGGCTACGCCCAGGAGGGCGTCGTCAAGCTGCGCGTCGCCAATGACGAGTTCGCGACCAAAGTCCGAGTCGTTCGGCAGCTGGACACGCGCTTTCTATTGTATGTGCCGGGTCCAAGGCCGAACGACGCCGACAACTGGCTGCTCGATTTGCTGCTCCAAGGGCATGAGTTCCACGCCGATAAGGCTGCTCTCGGCGCTGAGGAAGCCGGCCTTCCGCAGGAGTTCTGGCACCTCGCCGCCGACCACTCGGCGTTCTTCAACAGCACTAAACGCATCACTTTGTTGCGGGAGATTGTCACCGCAGAGGATCAAGTACGCGACATCCGCCTCAAGATGATGTCCGTGCTCGCCGGGACGCAGCCCGAGCTGGATACGCTGGTGCGCCATTTTCTCGCGCAACGCATCGACGGCGAGCCGGCTGATCCTGTTAGGGAGACACTTGCAGGAGCGGCTCTTGCGGAGCCGTTCTGGCGCGCTGTGGCTCAGCGCTTCGGATACGATGCGGCGTTGCCTTCGATCCGGGATTTTGCCGTCACACTGTTCCGCGCCGCGAATCCGCTGGACAGGAAGGTCACGCTCCTCCCGCATGCGACTGTATTCCTTCGAAACTGGAAGGACAGTCTTACCCACAAGGCAGCATACGAGCACTGGGCCAACGCGCTGGAGGAAGACCTTCAGATCGGCGTCGCACTCGCCGCCCTCGACGAACGCACGTCGCTTGGTGAAAACGATACCTTCGAGTTGTTTGAGCGGTTCACGCTACACAAGGTGGTCGACGCCTTTCAGCAGGATAGCCCTTCGGGAGAACTCCGCTCCGTCATTCAGCAGCGACGGGGTTCTTTCTGGCGTGAGAAGCACGCGGATGGCTACGACGCGCTGGAGCACGCGGTTGCGCTGCGCGAGCTGATCGACGCGGCCGACCTGGAGCTGGAGTCAATGGAGATTGCCGCGCGTCGGTATGCAACGACGTGGTGGCAGATCGACATGGAGTATCGGCGTTGCACGTACCACCTGCGGCGGTACAGCCAGGCACAGGTCATGGAACCCGTGCGTGAATGGATCGAGAAGCACTACGTCAACAACTTTCTGCTTCCCGTCGCTGAGCGATGGGGCGACCAGGTGGCGCGTCTCGATCGCTGGGGATGCGAAGGTATTCCTGCGCAACGGCGATTCTTCGAAACGTATGTGCAGCCCTTCCTGTCAAAAGGGCAAAAGATCTTCGTCATCATTTCCGACGCCTTCCGCTACGAGGCCGCTGCGAATTTTGCCCGGCGGTTGGGGGAGACGAATCGGTGGTCCGCCGAGATTGAGCCCATGTTGAGCGCACTGCCTTCCTATACCCAGCTTGGCATGGCGTCTCTGCTTCCGGGCAGGGAGTGTTCGATCGACGCCGTTACAGGGAGCGCGAGCGTCGACGGTCGAAGCGCCGCCGGCACGCCGAATCGAAACGAGATCCTGTCGCTCGCCTGCAAGGGTCGCGGCACCGCCATACAGGCCGAAGACTTTCTTATCATGAACGCGAGGACAGAAGGTCGCGACCTCATGCGCGACAACGACGTCGTGTACATCTATCACAACAAGATCGACCACATCGGAGACAAGACGACCACCGAGGTGCAAACGACCGAGGCAGTTGCGCAGGCGTTTGAGGAGCTCGAATCGATCATCAAGAAGGTCGCGAACATCAATGGCACGAACATGCTGCTGACGGCGGACCACGGATTTCTCTTCCAGCAAACGGCCATCGAGGATGGAGACATGGCCTATCTCCCACAGGCGACAAAGTGGGGTAGCCAAGGCCGTCGCTACGCGCTGGGCTGGGGCATTGCTCCATCTGCGGGCGTCAAGCAATTCAGCGCTGCCGCGCTCGGCGTGGGTGGTGATTGGACCGCGGCCTTTCCCTTGGCTCTCGGACGATTTCTCGTGCGGGGTTCAGGCAACCGCTATGTACATGGCGGCATTAGCCTCCAAGAGGTGATCGTGCCGGTGGTAAAGATCCGCAAGACGCGCACGGATGATGTTGTTCAGGTGGATGTCGATATCCTGCGGGTGCCGGCAAAGATCACGACAGGTCAGCTCGCGGTTGCGGTTTACCAAGAGCAAGCCGTGGCTGACAAGGTCCGGCCTCGCACACTTCGCATTGGCGTGTTCGCCAAAGATGGCGCCCAGTTGTCAGAGTTGAAGACCATTACCTTCGACTCCAAGGAGACGGAAGCGCGAATGCGTGAAACGTCCGTGGTGCTCGTCCTTTCGGGGACGGCAGACGCGCAGAACAATCGCACGGTCGAGCTTCGACTCGAAGAAACCGTTCAGGGCACGACCCACTGGGTCACGTACAAAATGCACGATGTCAAGATTCAGAGAGCCTTTATGAGTGACTTCGATGACGTTCTGATTCGACGCCCGCCGAGGAGACTGAGGTAGCCCCGCCAGCGCAGCATGCGCCGACTGCGCTCGATCGGAAAATTCTCGAGAACTTCACTGGGCTCGTCGTGCGAAAGGATTTGACACAGGGCCTGAAGCAGAACGCTGTCGTTCCGACATATGTGCTCGAGTACTTGCTCGGCCAGCACTGTGCGACTGACGACACCGGCAGTCATAGATCGCTGGCCTGCAGTCCGTCCAGCGCATTCTCGCCAAACACTACGTCCACCGAAATCAGGCGGAGCTGGTCAAGTCCACTATCAAGGAAAGGGGCCGGCACAAGGTTATCGACAAGCTGACTGTTGAGCTGAACGACAAGGGTGGATTTTACGAGGCAGAATTCACCAACCTCGGGCTCAAGAAAGTGCCGGTCGCGGATGACTTCGTGCGTACGGTTCCGAAGCTGCTGGTTGGCGGCATCTGGTGCATCACCGATGTCACCTACGAAGTGGTGGAAGACTCGAAGGGAAGTCCGTGGCAGATCGAGACGCTCAAGCCCATCCAAGTCGCCAACGCCAACGTCGAGGAGTATCTCGCCGCGCGGGCGAAGTTCACAACGGAAGAGTGGATGGATGTGCTCATGCAGAGCATGGGCTTCAATCCGGAGTTCTTTGGGCGCCGAGCAAAACTGCTCACTTTGATTCGCCTTATCCCGTATTGCGAGCGCAACTACAACCTTCTCGAACTCGGCCCCAAGGGCACCGGCAAATCGCACATTTACGCCGAGTTTTCACCGCACGGGATGCTCATATCCGGATCCGAGGTCACGGCGCCCAAGCTCTTTGTGAACAACAACGCGAGCGGCAAGATCGGCTTGGTTGGATACTGGGACTGCGTCTGCTTCGATGAGTTCGCCGGCAAGGACAAGAGAGGTCGACAAGACGCTGGTCGACATCATGAAGAACTACATGGCCAACCGCACGCTTCTCGCGCGGCATCGAGCAACTCACGGCCGAGGCGTCAATGGTCTTCATGGGCAACACGCAGAAGTCGGTTGCGTACATGCTCAAGCACTCGCACTTCTTCGAACCGTTGCCGGACAAGTACATCGATTCCGCATTTCTCGATCGCATTCACGCCTACAATCCCGGATGGGAAGTTGCGCCGATTCGCCATGAGCTGTTCACGCATGGCTACGGCTTTGTCGTCGACTACATCGCGGAGGTGCTGAAGCATTTGCGAACTGAGGACTTCACTGGCACGTATAAGAAGCATTTTGAGATCACTTCGGAAGTCTCGACGCGGGACCAGACCGGGTTTGAGAAGACGTTCTCGGGGTTGATGAAGATCCTGTATCCGGACGGGAAGGCAACGCCGGCGGAGATCGAGGAACTCTTGTCCTTCGCGATGGAGGCTCGTCGCCGCGTACGCGAACACATTCTGCGAATCGACGACACCTTCAAGCGAAACGAGTTCGCCTATCGACCGGTGGGTGGGGGTGCGACCGTTCGCGTCGTGACGCCGGAGGAGCTGCAGTATCCGGCATTCGCTGCTCCGCCAGTTCCCGAAGCCGAGGACGAGCCCCTGGCCGCTGGCGTCGAACGCGTGGATGTAGCGGCAGCGCCTGCCGAAAGTGCCGGGACGGCAGTCCTTCCGATCGCCGCTGTTGAAGGACCAACCCATACAGGCCCAACGCACGTGGTGGTCCCGGAAAACGCCAAGGGATGGAGCTATCGGCGGCTATTTGCGGGGTACCTGGCGGGTGCGACGAAGATCACGATCAGGGATCCCTATGTTCGCCAGTTCTTCCAGGTGCGGAATCTTGTGGACTTCCTGCACCTGGTCTACGAAATGGCTCCGGAGGGTGATGAGGTGGCGGTGCACCTGACTACGTACGCCGATTCAGAAACCGCCGAGAGGCAGGAGGAGTTTTTGAACCAGGTGGTGAAGAACTTCGTCGGGTCCAAGGTGGCGTTCACATGGGACATTGATTCGAGTCCAAACTTCCATGCGCGGAGTATCGTGACCGATACGGGCTGGAAGATCAGCCTGGACCGAGGACTCGATCTCTTTCAGCGGTTTGATGGTGGGCCGCTGTCGCTTGAGCAGGGAAGTCAGGAGGCTCGCCTAACTCGTGGTGCGGAAATCAGCTATGTGAGGACGTAGAGGAACACACGCGTCTCAGCTGCGGCGTACGACTTGGACGCCGCTCGACGACTGGAATTTGGCTCAGTATCCACGCATTGGATGCGGAACGTTGAGACGAGCGCATAAGCGTGCTAAGGAAGTGGGGCGAGGCACCGCCAAGGCCGCAGCTACCGCCTGCGATGCCAGGAGACGAGGTCGAGTGGTTGCAGGAGGCGGGCCCGCGCGCATGGCGCTCGACCCGGCGCAGTCGTCACGAACTCCAGTCCAAGGCTACCCAAAGTCCGCGAACGCCGAATGTGTCTTAGCTACCGCCGTGAGTCCAGAGGGCCGCGCGATGCGCTCGATCGATCTTTTTCCGAGGGAGTGGGCCAGCTGGTCTCGGGTGTCACATCTGTAATGCCTCAATGCTACCTCATCACACCGCCTGACCGGCAAAGCTCGGACTTGACCATCCAGTACCTCATTCGGCCAGTAGTGGCGCAGCATTTGTTCGAGGTCGAGGAGGCGGATCCGCGTTTCATCTCGATGCGTATGCTGCGGCTCCCACTCTGCATCGCGTACCTCCCGCGCGGCAATGCGAACGTCTATCACCAAATCCAGCTCCGCGAACAGATGAATCGTCCGCTGATCCCGATCATCCGCACGAGATTCTCGATGCCACGCGAAGTCACTCGTCAGCCGATTCTCGTGATCGACGACGATTTGACGGCTGCTCGCCACGCGCTCGCCGAACGCCTGCCTCGCATTCTCGGTCACTAGCGCATCATAGGTGCCGGAACGAGGGCTCCACGGCGCACCAGCGTCACGACGAGCGGGGTCACTTCGGGATCCCCTCCGGCCGAGAACGCAATCGGCCCGGTGATACCCTGATAGGGATGCTGGGCCGTCAGACCCGCGAGGTACGTCCGCACACCCGCGCGCGCGCGCGCACCATCGGCAAGCGCCTGTATCAGCAGGTTGGTCGCGTCATACGCCATCGTCCCGTCTTGCGCCGGCGAAACACCCCACCGCGCACGGAATTTGGCAACGAACGCCTGCACGTTTGGCCGCGGATCCGCGTCGGTAAATGGGACGCCAATGTACGCCCCTTCTGCGACTGCTGCATTCGCGACGATACCCGTCCATGCATCACCGCCGACGAACGCGGCGCCGAGGTTCTGTCGCTTGGCCTCTTCGAGCAGTTCGAGCCCCGCGCGCTCGAGGCTCACCGAGAACACGACTTCGGTCTTGAGTTGCTTCAAGTACGCGACGTAAGGCTCGAACGTCTTGGGGTTTTGGTCGACCGGCTCCGATGCGACCACGGTGCCGCCGAACCCATCGCGGAACGCCCTACCCAGCCCACGCCCGTAGGCGTCGTTCTCATATAGTATCGCCGCCCGCCCACCGGGCCTGAGTCCCGCCGCAAACCTCCCGATCGCGCGCCCGCTCAGCGAGTCTGATGGCACGAGCCGGAACACCCACGGCGAAATGCCACTGAGCTCAGGCGCGGTCGCTGCCGAGGACACGGCGACGAGGTGGCCATCATAAAGTCGTGCCGCCGCCAGGAGCGCCGGCGAGTTCACGTGTCCGATGACCGCGAGTACGCTCGGGTCATTCACCAGGGACTCAGCGACGACGGCGCCGAGCGCACCGGAGCGATGGTCGTCGACATAGCGGATGCGGATGGGTCGACTGTCGACGCCGCCCTTGGCGTTCACCTCTTCGACCGCGAGGTCGATGCCGTCCTTGGTGAGCGCCATCGACGGCTCGCTCCAGGGTCCGGCGGCGCCGAGAACTAGGGGCTTGGCGCTCACCGAGCAGTCGGTCAGGAACGCCGTCAGCGCGGTTGACAGAGCGACGGAGACACGTCTCGCGACTTTACTCACGCTAGTAAGCGACGAGCGGAAGGGCCGCGGGTCACTCGTTTAGCGTAGCAGCTCGAGCGCCGCGACGTAGGTCAACTTCGCAGGAATCGCATTGCCAATCATCTCCGCCAGTGCCGCTCGGCCAACGTCTTCAAAGCGAAAGAAGTCCGGAATGAACTGCAGTCGGGCCGCCTCGTGCGGTGTAATCGTTCGACGCGCGAGCGGGTGTACATAGCGACCCTGCCCCATCGAGCCGAATCCAGTCGTGATCGTCTGAGCCGGCTCGTCCCATCTCAGACGACCATAGACCGACCGATACGTGTGGTCCTTCTCTCGGTGGCACTTCGGACGCTGGCTGTTCGGAAGGTCGTGCAAATCTCGTTCGAAGAGGTAGTCGATTCTTCGCCTATTCTCGGCGGACGGAGTCGGCGCGCCATCGAAGACCGATTCCGACCGCTTGCTAAGAAGGTCTCCGCACGCCCACCTGAAGTCTCGGACGCGGACCCGATAGGGCTCCAGCATCTCCTCGAGTCTTATTTCGTGCCGCATCGAGGCTACGAGAAAATGACGCTGCCGTCGTTGAGCCACTCCGAAGTCGGAGGCATCCAACAGCGCACCATCGAGCCGATAGCCCAGTCCCTCGAGTGCACTCCAGGTCTTCGCGTACACGTCGTTGACGTCGTGGAGAATGCCTCGAACGTTCTCGATAATGATGTGGTCTGGGCGCGTGAGCTCCGCGAAGCGCGCCATCTTGATAAAAAGCGCGTTTCGAGAATCGCGGCGCCGCGTGTGATTGTTCAGATCGGAGTGCCCCTGGCACGGCGGGCCGCCAATCAGCACGTGAATACGACCGACTCTTTCGACGAGCTCCGATTCCGCTGCAGTGGGTCGTTGTCCGACGACACCGTTGACGTACGTCTCGACCAATGTCGGAAGGACGTCGGCAGTCGGAAAGTTGTCCAGGTAGACGCCCGCGGCGACGGGATTGGAGTCGACCGCGAAGACTGGCTGTGGCCGAGCGCCAACCGCTCGGGCGGCTTCGACGACGCCGAGAGTCATGAGACCGCAGCCACTGAAGAGATCCGCAATACGGACTATCTCTTCGCCTTGGTGAGACGGGGCCGAAGTCGTGCGAAGCCAGCGGCGATCGAATTCCCGAGACAGATCGGTATTGGGTCGACCACCCACGGGCAGTCGTGACTCCACGGTACCGCCGCGGCGCCTCCTCACCGATCGCACGATTTCGTTCGTGCGGGAGTCGATCCAGAACGACTCGACTGCTGACTGAGGGGTGGGCTTTCGATCGGCTGCGACCGAAAACAACTCCCCTTGATTCGCGTGCGAAACGACCGTCATCCCAGGTGCTTCCTGGAGCCGACATTCCAAAACCGCTCCAGTCGGCCGCGGAGTTGCCGCCGATTCGCCAACTGACACTCCCACACGACGAGCACACGGTATCCGGCCGACCGAAGCTCAGCTATTTTGCGCTGATCGCGCCGAACGTTTTCCAGAAGCTTTTGTTTCCAGAATGCCTTATTATTGCTGGGCACGCTTCCTCGACCACATATGGCGTGATGATGCCAAAAACAACCGTGTACGAACACCGCCTTACGGAGTTTTTGATTGGCGATGTCTGGCTGTCCCGGCAGGGATTTGACGTTCACGCGGTAACGAGCCCCGAAACACGAGAGCTGCCGTCGGACCTGGAGTTCGGGCGTCGTGCCGCGCTGCCGGATGCGCTTCATCAGCGCTGACCGGTCAGGCGTTGTTAGAAGTTTTTCTCTGGCCATCACGCCGGAACGACGTTTATTCGAAGAGAATATAGTGCGGCGCCGATTGGCGGCAATGGTGGCCAATTGGCGAACGGGTAAATATTGATCGAAGAGGTACCGAGCGGGCGAGCTGAATCGAGACGCATGGACGCTCTGAACAAACTGAAATCGGCCACGACTGTTGCCGGCATCTTCCAAGCGCTCCTCCCGGGTGAAAGCGAGGCCGTTCGGAGGCTGCGGTCGGACGCCTTGGATTTGAGCGGCGACGTGGTGACGCGTGGCGCTCTGATCATCGGTAATCCCGGCACGGGCAAGTCAACACTCGCCCGTGCGATCGCGCTCGGACGATACGCAAGCATACTCCGATCGCCGCGCGTGTCCGAGGTGCTGAAGTCGATGTCGCTCGATGGGCCAGCTCGGCTGTCGACCAGGAATATGGATTGGTACCGAGAGCTCTCACTGACGGGCCTCGTTGAAAATCTGGCCGCCAGCCAACTCTTCGGAATCGCCAAGGGCACAGCGACGGGTGTCACGCCGAAGGATGGGTTATTTCGACAAGCCATGCACGGGGGGCCACTTTCCGAGGGCCAGTCGGCCACGGCGGCAGCGACAATAACCGGAGGGGTGGTATTTCTCAATGAGATCGGCGACCTGCCCGCACCGCTCCAGCCGATGCTCCTGACAGTGCTCACGGGAGCCCAGGTGTATCCGGTGGGGTCGGAGGGTCATGCCGATCGCGGGTTCAGCTTTCACGGTCTGACCATCGCCGCCACTTGGCGTGACATCGACTCCATTCGGCCCGACCTTCTCGCTCGGTTGTCGGATCACGTCATCCGCGTTCCTTCGCTCGCCGATCGACTCGATGATCTTCCGGAAATCGTCCGGGGCGTGATCGATGAAACGCGTCGTATCATCGCTGAGCGCGTGAAGCGGCTGACCGATCTGCCCTATTCGGATATCGATAAACACCGATTCGCTAGCCAGGAACCGGCGTACAACATTTCATCGTCCGATCTCGACAGACTCGGTCGGGTCGACTGGACCACGCACGGCGATATTCGTGGACTCGGTCAAATTCTTCACGCCGTAATGCAGCGAGGCCGCTCGGTGGCCGACGCGATCGCCGAGCACGAGAGCATCAGAAGACAAGAGGCGGGGCCGCGAACGGCGGAAATTCTGCTCGAAGAAATCCAGAGTGAGGCCCGGCCCGACCGGTCGCTCGTTTCGGCAGTTAGCGCCGCCGAGCAGCGGCTTCGGTGTGATGTAGCCGGTCTATTGCTCCAGGACGATGGTCGATTCGAAGCCCTCGCCGAGGCTCTCGGGCTGAACCACGCCGCACTCAAGAAGCAGCTTTCGGATCTTCAACGCGACAGGAAGCGGCGCTCCTAGGCTCGAAACAATGTTCGGCGATTGGCGTGCTGCCTCGCCAAGTGGCGACGCCTTTACGCGCCAATCTCGTAAATAGCTGACTGGTAAGCGTTTACGATTGGCACTATTACTGCCACTGTGCCTCAGCGGGTAGGGACACGCCACGATCGGCTGCATCACGCCGATCGAACCGGGTCACTGCTAACGCGGGGCTCGGCCGGTAGCCGCTAGATCTAGACACTCGGATCTCCGACTAACGCTCGCGACTTCAAAACCCGATCGAGCGGCTGCCGAGTCGCTCGTGAAAGAAAATCCATCGAGACGCGAATGAACCCGCTCAACAAGAACATGCACGACTGGTACTTCCTCCGCGACGGCTTTGATAGTCTGCGTTTGGACCCCGAGCGTCACAGCGCATTTCTCTTCGGCAAACTCGATCGCAATCGGCGCAATGCGCTCGTCAACGGCGTCGAGGAGGCCTGCTATGGGATGCGTGGCTACAAAGCGGTCATGTACGGCGACTACGGCCGCGGCAAGACCCATCAATGCAACAACATTATCTACGAGATTCACCGCCGTGAACTGCCTGTGCACCCTGTGTACGTGAAGTGCATCGAGTACGGCTCGAAAGAGGCGTTCGCAAGCTTGTTTTCGCAAATGGTCCTCGGTCTCGGAGTCGCTAACGTTCGGCGCGTCGCTCAGGAGTACGAGCATCGCGTGGCGAATGGCGGGACGGACACGCCATTGCCCATTGATGACGTCATTGGCAAAGGCGACGTCGCTCACGTCTTCAAGTCGCTGTCGCTCCAGAATGAGCTAATGGTAATGCTCGCGCTCAAATGGCTCGGCGGTGAGAAGTTGGACAAGGCGAACATCGAAAAACTCGGCGCCGCGTTGACGCCGCAGCTCACCGTGAGCCGCGATTTCGCAGCCGTGATGAAGGGGCTGGCCCACATGTTCCGCGAGGTAGACCGCCGCGTCATTCTCTTTTTCGTAGATGAAGCCGAATTGCTCAAAGGCGTCACCAATCCTGAGGCGAACCAGAAGTGGACGTCATCACTCCGAGCGCTGACGGAGATCACGCCAGTGGGCTACATCTTCTTCGTCGGGGCCAACAACGAAGATGACATCCCTCAAGTGCTGGTGTGGGACGAGGTGCGCACCCGAATCGGTGCGGCGAATTACCGCGATCTGCCGAACCCCGGCGATGCGGCAATGCGTCAATGGATCTTGGAATTTCTTCAGACTTTCGTCGCGAAGGGACCGGTACCCGAGCCGCAGCTCAATGCGCTCCCGGCAGATGCACAATCGACCGGTATCGCTCCGGAGCTCAGTAGCATCGTAGGGAACGACGACGAAGCGCTTCGGGCCTTCCCGTTCACTCCGGACGCGTTGAACGAGTTCGTCAATCACTCTGTCACCGACCTCTTTGGCAACAAGCCTCGCGAGATCCTGGACCGCATTGATCGTGCGGCCGCTCGGGCGATGCGCTTCGGCCGGCATCGCATCGAGGTCTCCGACGTGATGTCCGTCCGGGGGGAGACCACGGATGAGGAGGACGAATGACACACACGTACGATTTGGAGCCGCGCATCAACGGCGAAGTCCGTCTTGGCAGCTTGCGTGGTGACAACCTCATCTACGCAGGGCGATTGGCCGAGCGGAACAACAATTCAAAGATCATTCTCGACGCGTCCGACAATTTCATCGTTCTGGAAGTCGGAAAAAGAGGATCGGGGAAATCCTACGGCATGGCGTCGATGCTCGAGGCGTTCGCCACAAACGGTGAATCACTTATCGGGACGCATCGCGCCCCGCGTGGCGTATTGCTGCTGGACCCCCTCGATATCCATTGGACGGCGATCGAACCATTGTGTGCCAATGGACCGGAAGGATTGGTGCGGCAGCACGGCATCTTGCGCAAATGGAGTGATTTGGCCGTCGAGCCGATCAATGTTCAAGTTTTCGTTCCGGCGGGGTTCGCTCGCGACATGGACCCGCCGGCGTTTCGGTCCTACGAGCTGCCGGTCGCGGCGCTCGACGCTGCCGATTGGGCGCACCTTTTGAGTTGTGACTTGGTGAACGAGCCGAGAGGCCAGCTCATCGATGAGGTACATCGAAAGGTCACCGAGCTCGGTTGGCGAAACGGTGTCCAATGGATGCCGGCGAAACCAGACTACACGATCGACGACCTCATCGAGTGTGCCGAGAACGATGCCGATGTTCAACGCTTGTACCAGGCGGGAACCGTGCGCAGCATCGTGCAACCGCTACGTGCGTACGTTCGGATGCCGTTATTCGGGTCAACATTGGGAACTCCGCTGACTACACTGGTTCAGCCGGGTGTGCTTTCGATCATGTCCCTGGGGCGAGTTCCGGCAGCACTCCGAACGGTTTTGACGACGGTCCTCGTGAGGAAGCTGCGTGCCGACCGGATGCAGGCGAGCCAGATTCAGCGGCGTCTCACCCTGTTCCGGACCGACAATGCCACCCGAGCCGAGCTCGAAGCGGAATTGCTTCGTCACGTCCCGCGTCTGGTGCTGGCCATAGATGAGGCGCAGATCCTGATGCCCGCGCGTGGATCCGGCGCGGCTCGGAAGGAGCTCGATGCATTCGTGCTCGAGGGTCGAAACTATGGCCTGTCCCTCTGGATGGCCACGCAACGTCCCAAGGGTGCGATCTCTGGTGCCGCGGTGAGTCAAATCGACATGTTCATCGTCCACCGCCTCAGCGTGCGCGAGGATATCGATGCGGTTTGCGGGATGTTGCAGAATGCCGAGCCGGAAAAAGTCAAATTCAACGGGCGACAGATCGGCCTGCACGACCTGATTCGTTCTCTCGATATCGGCCAAGCCGTTTTCTCGAGCGCCGTTAACAGTGCGCCTCGTTTGGTGATCGGCAACATTCGGCCCCGAATGGTCGCTCACGGAGGAGAGGCGTTCTAATGTCGTCGTTGCGCTGGTCGAAACTCCAAGATTTCTGTCTTCGACTCGGTCTCTTGAAGACGCTTGTCGCCGTGCTGCCGGAGCAGAGGCGACCCATGAATCGCGATGAGGTCATCCTTCGACTTCGGAAGGCGCTGTACGGCCACTCGGCCGTCGCCGCCAATCGGGGAGCGCGAGAACACAACCCTTCGGCATCGAGTGAAAGTCTCGCCGACCGTTTGCTGCGCTCGTCGGCATCGGCATCGTGGGGTCAGCCCATTCACGCACGGACCGTCTATAAGATCGTCGAATGGGGGCTCACGGTCGGTCTCGTCGTGCAAGGCAACAGAATCAGTGAGCGTGGCTTGCTTCTGCGGTCACTGTTGAACCGCGAGCGCGTGGCCGACTTTCTGCGTGGCGATACGGCGATTTGGAATCCCTTTACCATCGAGCCGATCGAGCGAGGCCTGTTGTTGTATCATCTCAGTGAAGTGGATGAGCTTCTTTTTCAGTTGGCTATCGACCTCGGTCGGAGTGGATCGGGCGCGGTCTTTGCGGCGGCCGATGCCCACGCGTTGACGGCCAATGCGTTGCGGAAAGTACTCGAGAGGGCGGGCGCATCTCTGCCCTTGGAGGAGCGAGCGACGTTCAGTACCGTTCGGGAACTCTCCGCGATCATCGACTGGGAAGTCGCGCAGAATCCCAAGTTGACCAAACCTCGCAGTCGCTTCGCGAAGCCGGTGATGCGGCGGTCCTCCGCCAGGGCCGGTGTCTCGTCTCGGGTCACGACGAAGAACGCGGATCATCAAGCGATTCCTCGGTTCGAGCAGCTCGTGGATCTGGGTATCCTCACGAAACCCGTATCGCCGGAACTCGACGAGAAGGAGACGGAGCGGGTGCGCAAAGGTTGGACATTCGAGGTTACCGCGAATGCCGCGCGTCTCGCCGAGGCGTTCGGCCATGACGATCGCTTCCGCGACCCGAGCTGGCGGACAACAGCCTTTGCGGCGGTAGTCGGCGCGTCGGGTGTCGCGGGGCCAGCGGCGATGCGCCAGGCCGGGGAGGAGGAAGCGATGAATCTATTCTTCGACGCATTCGACTCGATACGCCGCCCCGTCGGCCATACACCGTTCGCCTCAGCAGCCATCCTCACGATGGCACGCGGTCTACAAGCCGGTCTCATCGTAGAGATTCAGCAACTCCTCGACGTGTTCCTCCGTCTCAAGCGCGAGGGAGGGCTTGGTGGCAAGGTATTCTTCGCGGCTGGTAACGACGTCGAGCGCATGTACCTCATCGTCAGACCCGAGGCCCGGGCCAGCTATCAGCAGCGAGGCGAGACGGGCGAAAAAGAGCGGGGGCACGTATGAAGCACTGGCTGGGGGAGGCACAGTTCTACGCTACCTATTACTACGCCAACTGTCCGCAACATTATCTGCGACCAGTTCGGTCATCTTCGCACCCTCGATGAGTTCCACGACGATCGGGTGGTCGGCTTCACCAAGCCATTCGAGCGTCGGTCGGCTTTTCACTCTTTTATTAGGTTCGTCATCGAGAACATCATCGTTGAGGAATCGGGAAACGTAGATTTGGAAATTCGCCAACGCCAGTTCGAAGATTTCAAGAACATTCCCGAGGCCCTCGAGGACCTGGAGCCGACACTCTTACCGATCGAAGCCGAGTTGCGTGCAAATAATATCGGGCACGACACTTTCGTGAACTGGCTCGCGGACCAGGGGAAGACGTTCGCCGCCGCGACAGATGATGACGTTTATGAGTACTTCCAGGATCTGCGAATATCGGAAGAGTTCGACACGTTGTTGGAGCGATCCGTGGACGAGGTGTTTACGTTGATGTTCCACGACCGCCAGTGCCTGTTGATTTTCAATGAGATCATCGCCCGTTGGATCGGAGATCTCGAAGTCGATGACCTGCAGGGCGATGAGCGTGCGCGGTTCGACCAACCCGGCGTGCTGAAGCGGGTAGCCGTCCCGCGATGGGCGCGCAACGCGGTCGAGCATCGTGATCGCGGTCTCTGCACCCTCTGTCATCGTGATCTGACGGGGCAAATCAACATCGGAAACACCGCCCACTTGGATCACATCGTACCGCTCGCGCAGGGGGGTCTGAACGACATCACGAATCTCCAACTCTTGTGCGATGAATGCAATTTGAAGAAGCGAGGAGGTGAGGCGATAACGTCATCTCACTACGAGAAGTGGTATCCACCCGATGACGATTGATGGTTAACGGTTCACGACCCGTCCCTCCTCGATCTTGTGATCGATGCCGTTCGACATCAGCTTCGCGCTGGTGCATTCCTGGCGCGGCAGCGGTGTCCTCGCATCATTCAGTGGCGAGGAATTGCCTCGACTCGAGTCACGCACACCTCGTCCTCACGCCCGCGGGCGTGAGCAGGTGCACCGCAATGACGACGGCGTCCGGCGATTGCTGCGTCCCTGCCGAAGTCAGCGTCAGATGCGACGGATCGACGCACGTGAGCCCGGGCAGTCGTGGCGGTGGAAGGCTCGGGTCCGCGGTCGCCGCAGCGAGATGTTGCACCAGGTCGATCTTCACTTTCTGATCGACGTACTGCGCGATCTGATCGTGCGTGACGGCCAAGAACCCGTTGAACACCGCGTCACCGCCGCCGGAGGCGACCTCGGTCTGCGTCATGCGAATGGCGTTTTCTCGCACCGTCGGGATGGACGATAGATCCAACGTCCCTTGCACGCTCGGCGCAAAGAACTGGCTCATCGGATACGTCCCCTGGATGTGCACGGACAAGACGAGCCGCGAGCCGTCGGTCTTGATCGCCGGCCGACTAAGCGCGATGTCGTGCCCCCAACTGTCGCATTTCGATGCTTCGACGCGGCACGGGTAGAACCGTCCACCAGTGTCGGTAAAGACGACCTGATTGAGCATGGCCATCATTTCGTCGGCGCGGACCATGACGGTATAGGTCGTATCCCGCGCGCCCTCGGCACTCGCCCGCCGCGTCCCTTGGCCTCGCGCCGCTAAGGCGCCGATGACAAGGAGGGCAGGGGCGATACGGATCAGTCTGGTTCGAAATTCGGGCATGTCGGTACTACACACCTCGCGGCGTTAGGCTCCCGGTCACGCTTCGAATCTATCCGACCGCCGCGCTATCGTCTCCTCCGAATAGGGTCAACTAACGGCAATCGGGACGCGATGAAATGCCAGGGTCGCATCAGTCGCAGCCGGCGCTTTCTTCCCCGTCAACAGATCGGCGCGATGAGCACCAGACGCCGCGGTGTCTTACTCGATCGCCGCCAGCGACCTCGCGAGCATCGACGGGTCGTGAGACCAGTACACGCGCAACAGTGGTACGATTTGCGTCTCGATGATCGATGCGTACCACGCGTCATCGAGCGTCTCATCATCGGCGCCGGGAGTGAAGTATCCGTGCCCGATGGCGAACCCCCGGCCAAGCTCGGACGATGCGGCGATGATCGCATTGAGATTCGTCATGCCCCTCACGATGCGCTCGACGAGCGCCGGAGCGGCGCCGCGACTTTCGAGATACGCCGCGAATCGCTCGTTCCCGAACGCCGGTGCCAACTCGAAGAACGCGAACCGCCGGCGCAGCGCATAATCCACGGTCGCGCGCGCGCGGTCCGCGGTGTTCATGAGGCCGATCACGAACACGTTCGGAGGGACGAAGAAGGTCCGACCCGCGCTTTCAAAGTCGGGATGCGCCAACTGCACGGCGTAGCTCGCGTCACGCTTGTCCGCGTCGATCAGCATCACGAGCTCGCCGAATATCTCGATCGGGTTGCCCCGGTTGATCTCATCGATGATGAAGGCGTAGCGGTGGCCCTGATCGTACCTCGCCTCCAGGCAGAACCTCACGAACACGCCGTCGATGTGGCCTTTGAGGCCCAGTCGCGAGCCCCGCACAAACTCTTCGTACGAATATGAGGGGTGGAACTGAACCATCTCGACCCGATGTGCAACGCTCCCGCCCACGATGGCCTGAGCGAGTCGCCGAGCTGAGAGGGTCTTCCCGACACCGGGTGGCCCTTCCAGCACGATGTTCTTCTTCCGCAGCAACGTGTCGTGCGTCCGCATGAAGTGTTCGGGTGTCCAGAAAAGATCTGCCATGGCTTGCTCGACAGTATACGTCGACGGCGAGCCTTGCACGCCGGGAAGCAACTTGTCCGCCGCCTGTAGGTCCGAGTCCTGATCGCCTTGGGATTGGTCGACCTCCCGATCCAACTGGATGGTGCGAGAGAAGTACGCGTAGTGCGGTTCGAACCGCTCGCTGAGCTGGCCCGACTCGACCAGCGCTCTCAGTGTCCACTCAGGGCTCGAGCCTTCCGCGTTGCGTGCGTAGATGAGAACCGCATGCGTCGGTGGCTCTCCCTCGCCCAGTACGTTGGCGACCTTCCCCCTTGCACGGCGAACCTCGGCCTCCGCCCGATCGAGCGTCGGCGTGTTGAGTATCAGGACCCTGATCGGCGTCCGGTGTCGCCACTCCTCCAGGCGGTTGTCGAGCGTCCTCCCGACGTCGGTCACCGAGACGGTCGATACGTGGGCAGGGTCAACGTCAATGACCTTAGCGAGCGCCTTCTCGAACGCGGAGAATTTTCCTTTCGTGTATTTCTGACCCGGCGCGACTGCTTCGTTTATGAGTCGCGAGAGGCGATCGGGGACCGGCTGCTTCGGTGTCGTCATGCCCGCATGTTATCGAGCACCCGAGCGCAGACCCTCATCGTTTTGTAGCGTCCCGCATCGCCCAATACGTAGGTGGGCCGTCTCGTGCGACTCTATACATGCTGCGAAATCAGACCCATTCGCAACGTGAATGAAGACGCACGTAGGGAATAAACGGCTGGCTCAGTCTTATCTAAGCCTGCCGCGGCGGTCTCACCAACAGCACACTCGTGGGAGGTGTGCGATGATAGATGGACCGGATGGACGGGTTCCCCGGCGCAAGAGAAGCCCAGACTCGATCTGGGAGCGCTACCTAACGGGCAAGCTCTCGCTCGAGGACAAAGAAACCCTCCCGGCGCTGATCAAAGAGCTCCATCGGGAGATCGCGCAACACCTTGGCCACAAGGTGGATGCGGACGATCCGGCAGACGTTCGAGCCGATGGACATTGACGTGCCGCCGGCGCCGCCGCCGCTCAAGAAGCCGACTCCTATAGTAGACCTCAACGTGCGCCGGAATCACATCGCGAGACGTCGCCGGATCGACCCGCGGCAGAACTAGCGATCAGTCGTCTCGACGCAGCTCGCCCAGTTCCTGTCTCAATGACTTGAGCGCCAGCCGGAGGTGCGTGTGGACCGTCCCGACTTCCACTTCCAGCAATTCAGCGATCGCTCGCTCCGGGAGCTCGCATTTGTAACGGAGTATCAGCGCCCGTCGACGACGCTCGGGCAGAGCGGCGACGGCGAGCTCGACGGTTGCGAGCAGCTCCGTCTCGCGTTCCGACGCTCCCGCTATCGGATCTGGCTCGACCCCGGGACTCGCCGCCGGCGCTCCAGTCTGTTCCGCCGTCGTATGCGCGCGAGTGCGCGTCGCTCGCTGGCGGAGGATGTCATACGCGCGATGGCGAACAGCGGAGTAGAGGTAGAGCGAGGAGCTCGAGGTGATGTCGAGGGTCTCTCGATGACACCACAAAGTTGTGAACACGCTTTGCACAACGTCCTCGGCGTCTTCCCGACTATCGACCACAACCGAGGCGTAGTTGACGAGCGCGACGTAGAAGGCGGTGAAGATCGCCTTGAACCCGACGTTATCGCTTCGCCGGAGAACACCAGCGATATCCTCGACATCCACCGGCGGCGCTGGTGGACGACGCGGACTCCGCGGGAATAAGCGATACGGATCCGATCGCACGGGATACTCCCCGCTATCGGGAGACAAAACGTCTATTGTGCAGCCAGCGGCGAAACTCGCTGGCGAAGGACGCGACAGTCTGGAAGCCATCGTGACGGCTCACCAGTGTATGCGTGACCGTTACGCGATACAAACGGTTCACGAAGAACAGAGAAAATGCACAGATGTGTTTCAGGGCGCAAGTAGCAGATCGGCCGTGTGCGTAAGCAGTGCAACACGCCGCTCGCTGTGTCACGGCGTTCACCCGACGTCCCGCCTTCTACGTCTTATTGGGCATCCGAGAAGACCCACGAGCACTCACGTCGTCCAGCCAATGGTACCGCCATGATCACCGGTATCTCCGATCTCGTCGGCTCGAGAATCCTCTGTATCGATCCAGACAAAGAGACCCGCAAGTTCGTCTGCGAGCAGCTCGGCAAGCTCGGGCTGTCAGTGCGACTCGCCGAGGATGGCCTTGAAGGCTTGCGGGCAGCGCTGTCGCTGCCGCGGCCGGACCTCATCATCATGGAGTTCGGGCTCCCGAGCTTATCCGGGATCGAGGTCATCCAACGCCTGCGCACGCGCGGGAATTGGGTGCGGATCATCCTCATGACCGACAAACCCGAGAATGACGATGCGCATCTCCTCGCGATCGACAATGCCGTCATCGACATCATGGGGAAGCCGTTCACGGACGACTCTCTCCGCGTGCGCACCATCGCGGCGCTGAGGCGTGCGGCAGTCAAGAAATCCGTGTTCCGGTACGCCGACCTGTCGCTCGATCTCGCGACCCGGTACTGCGTGCGGGGGACGCGGCCCATGCAGCTCACGCCGTCGGAGACTGAGCTCCTCCACTACTTCATCGAGAGGCCGGAGGTGCCGCTGTCGTCGGAGCGGCTCCGCGAGGAGGTGTGGGGAGAGGAGCGCCAGTCATCGAGCGAGCATGCGCTGCTTCCGCGCATCTCCGAGACTCCGGCAGAAGCTCCACGGGCCGGGGGAGTCGGTCATCCTGCATACGGTGCCGAGTATGGGGTACATGCTGGCGATACCGTGTGCTGATGATCCGACGCTCGCAGGGCTGGGCGATTTGCCTTGGCCGGGGTCGTTTGATCAGTTCACTTGATCCCAGGCGAACAGATCGCCCTGTTGACCGAGTGGTGCCCACGCCATCGCTTCGGCGTTGGCGGCGCGGCCGGATTCAATACCGACGATGTTGTGGTGCTCGACGATAAAAACCTTCCCTTGCCGCACGAGGGTTCGAGCAGGTGGTCGTGGGGTCGCGGATTACCCAGCGAATCAGCGTCGATACGACCGATGCGGCGCGTACGCGCCTTGCTCTTTTTGCGTGGGCTGGGTCACGCCACAAATGTACTCGATCGCTCATCAGGCGACACGTCGGCTGTGACGGACGGCAAACGGGCCGTCGGGGGGATTACGAGCGTCACATCGGCAAGAGCAAGCCAGCATTTCGTATGCATTGCAACAGGTGCTTGCAAGGTCGAGAGTACTCACAAGGGTGCCAGTACGCGCGAGATAGTGCCCGATTCAGCGATCTGCGGTCAATACTCGATCACGCCATACTCAGGAGATTGGCGCTCTTCGACTAGGGGATGTAGCGCTTCACACTCACCCTACTCGGAGGTATCGATGTTCTCTCGCGCGAAGGCCCTCGCCGTGATCGCTCTCGCCGGGGCCATTCTCGAATCCTGTACGTCCGCGAACGCGCCGGCAACTCACGGTGACTGCGGCGGTGGCGTAACCACGGGCACTGGTCCCTGCTGAGCGACTGCAAGCCAGCGGCGGTAGAGGCTCCAGCCACAACGGTCGCGAGTACCCAGCACGATGAACGCCTGGCGCACGCCCCGCAGCATCGTCGCGCGAGCGAAGTCGACCTGCGCCCGGTGACCCGGCGGCGTCTCGATCCGCACGATGGGATCCGCGACCGCGGCCGCCGGAGGAGCGCGACGAGGGGCGCAGCTGACTCACGCTGCCGGTATAGCCCGCCGCACGGATCTCAGCCAGGATGCGCCGTGGTGAGCTCCGGGTACTCCCCAAGCCGCATCGTAATCAGTGGCACGAACAGGTCGAGCTTCGCTGGCTGCCGCGGCCGCCGCGTGTAGCGTACATCACGCATAGAGATCCCGGTCCAACTCCCCGGCCGCATCCATCGCAGTAGAGTGCGGCGCATCAGCCGGGCCGTGTGGCGATCGCTCGCTTCGACAACCTTGGTCCAACAGTCTCTGAGTCGCACGTGTCGCCCCCAAGCGTACACCGGCGTCTCTCAGCATGCGGGGGACTCAACATGGGTAGGGCGCCGGCCGGCCACGAGAGGGAACATCTGCCGGAGATGCCTCGTCATGACCAAATGTTACGAGGCGACATCAGCGGCCCGTGAGAGTGCGACATACAACCGATGCCAACACCTAGTTCCGACATTGATCGCAATCAGCAATTGTTCCCGCCCAGCTGTCCTGAATGTGATAGTGAGCAAAGCCGCAGCGCTCCGATCCTCAACGGATGTACCAGGATTTGTACTGCGGAGAGCGTCAATCGCCACTGCGACTTTCTACTTCTAATGCATGCCCGGGAAGGAAGACCCTGCCTTCCTGCCTTGGTCGTTTCGGGAATGTGATCCTTGGGTAGCTCGGTCCATTGGGGTTACGTCGCCGCGAAAAACGATGGCTAAGATGTGACGACAATGCAATGTAGGGACGGTGGACCTATCGCTGACCCTGATTTGGTGGCGCATAGCTGACGCGGTTTGCCTGGCGCTTACAGACGCTTCGTGCGGAATAGCATGGAGCGTCCGCGGGCGGTTTGAATCGCCGGCTGGTTAGCCCGCCTTTCGAATGGCAGATCTGAGTGAGATGCATCTTCTTCCCTCAGTGCTGAAGCACAGTTAGCCAGACAGCTCCACACGCGCGCTCCGCCTGTTGTGTAGCATGCTATGAGAGCCCACCCTGTGATTGCAGTGTTAACCCTGCAGCTTTCCGACCATTCGCCAAGGCTCGTCATGTTACGTATGTGTCCCACGGCAACCCAGGTCATGTCTGGACTGCTCGTCATCCTGACTCAAATTACGGCTGCAGCTCAGGAGACAGTACAGATCACCCAGTTGGTCGATCGCGGGCCGATGTTCTACTCGTCGTCGCACGGGGAGCGCACGGCGGCGGTCGACGCGCGGACTATTGCGACATTGCAGCAGAGCATCTCCTTGGACCTCGATTCAGCGCCATTGCCACTGGCCATCGCTGCTATTTCACGCGCGGCACATGTGGAGATCAGTTTTCGCAACGAGGATGTACCGGTAAGTCACCGGGTCACACTTTCTGCTAAGAAGATCACGGTAGCCGCCGCTTTAACGGTTGCACTTTATGATCTGAATCTCGATGTCCGGATATCACAGAGTGGGAGCCTAAGCCTTTCTTCGCATAGCGCACCATCGGCCTCACCGCGCAACGGCGAGCAACCCGCCGGAGAGATCGTTGGGGTAGTGACCGACGCCGATACGCATATTCCACTTATTGGTGCCGTCATCCACGTGGAAGGAATCAATCGAACCGCGATCACCGGTACCGATGGAAAGTACAGCTTGTCGGGTGTTGCCTCCGGTGTCGCCACAATTGTAGCTCGCCGTCTCGGATATCTACCTCTTAAGCACACGGTGACCATCAACGGCGAATCGAGCACGAACGTCGACTTCGCCTTGCACATCTCGCCTGTATCTCTCGACGAAGTTGTCACAACGGTCACCGGCGACGAAGAGAAGCGAAGTCTTGGGAATAGCATCGGTACTCTCAGGGTGGACTCACTTGTTGACGTCGCACCTGTTACTGATCTGGGCAGCATAGTTAATGCGCGTGTGCCAGGAGTGCAGGTGTTCTTCAATGGCGGGCTCACCGGGGCGTCGCCCCAGATAAATATTCGCGGTCAGAACAGTATGCAATTGTCAAATCAACCGTTGCTTTACGTAGATGGCGTACGAGTTAGCAACACTTCTGCTGGTCGCGCGGCCGATAGCACATCCGTGGGGGCGACATCGGGACGCCTAAACGACATTCTGCCCGAAGACATCCAGTCAATCGAAGTTGTCCGCGGCCCATCTGCCGCCACTCTGTATGGAACCGACGCGGCGAACGGTGTGATCTTGATCACCACAAAGCACGGTGCGCCGGGTAGTCGCAAATGGACGCTATTCGGCGAGCAGGGAATGATGTCGGTGGATCGCGACCGGTTCCCCTACTCGTATGATGCCTGGGGTACTACCACAGACGGCACAAATACCCCCACGGCCTGTGGGTTGCAGGCGCTTGCTACGAAGGCATGCACCGTAGACAGCATCACTCGATTCAGCCCTTTGAGGGATGCGGCTACGACTCCAATTGGCACAGGGCAGCACGCCAGTTACGGATTGCAGGTCGCGGGTGGAAATGGGGCGCTTCGTTACTTCGCCTCAGGTGGGTTGACCTCAGAACTTGGAGCGCTGAAACTGCCCGGACCCGACTTGAGCCTGTTGGCGGCCGAGCGAGGTGCGGTAGGCGTTGGTGATGCCGAGCGCAGGCCTAACGCACTCCAAAAATATAACGTTCGCGACAACCTTACAGCCGATCTTGGTGCTCGGGCTGACCTGACGTTGTCGACTTCACTGCTCTCCCAAGACTCTCGGATTCCTTCGTCGCCAGTCGCAGAGGGCACCCTTGGCCCGGGATACCGTGACGCATCCGATGGATGGGCGTTTGGCAATCGACCAGCTTACATATTCGCACAGCATAACGATGAGAGCATTACGCACATCACAGGCAGCGCGACCACTAACTGGCATACAACGGATTGGCTGACTAATCACGCAATTGCAGGGATTGATTTTGACAACGAGTACTACAGCGGCCTGCTGCGAGCAGGGGATAGCCCGCTTGACCCCACTGGTTTTAGAACTAATACAAAAACTGCCACCACGCTCTATTCGGTCGATCTAGGATCGTCAGCATCTTATAACGTACCGCTATTGACCAGCGCTCAAACGTCAGTTGGGGTTCAGTACAATCGACAACTGATCTTAATCAACACACTGTCCGCGAACAGCCTGATTCCTGGATGCACCACGTTTAGCTGTGGGTCACAGCCCGGGGGGCAAGAGGGTACTCAAGAATCAGTCGTAGCCGGTGCGTATGCTGAGCAGCAACTCCGTTTGCGACCGACCCTATATTTGACCGGCGCTCTTCGAGCTGATGGCGGCAGCACCTTTGGTCGCGATTTCAAGGTCGCGCTTTATCCAAAGGCAAGTGCCTCGTGGGTAGTATCCGACGAGGCGATCTGGCCTCGCTCGCCGGTAATCAGCCAGCTTCGTTTCCGTGGGGCATTTGGAGAATCTGGTGTCGAGCCAAGTACAATTGCTGCATTGGCAACCGAAAGAATCTTTCCGGCAATAGTGGATGGACAGCCAGCCAGCGCCGCATTGGACCAGTCACCTGGCAACGGAAATCTTCAACCGGAACGGGATCGAGAATGGGAAGGGGGACTCGATGCGGATCTCTTTGGGGCGCGCGTGACCCTATCCGCTACTTACTACGACAAAACAAGCTTTGATGACATCGTCAGTGTGACTTTGCCCGCATCTGAGGGCGGAAGTAGCGAAACCGTCAACGCAGGATCCGTACGCAATTGGGGATATGAAGGACAGATCAGTATTCGCGCGTTGGCAAGCAAATGGCTTACGTGGGATCTAACGAGCAACGGATCAATCAACCACAATCAGCTCGTGAAGCTCGCGCCACAGTTCGCGCCGATTATTAGCCCCGGCGGAGGTTCGAGTATAGTGGCCGGTTACCCACTCTTCTCCGCATTTGATTACCCGATCCTCGGTTATCAAGATAAGAATGGGGATGGCATTATCGAACCAAATGAGCTCACGGTTGGCTCTACTCCGGTCTTCCGGGGGCAAATGTATCCGAAAGTGCAACTTACGTTGGGGTCGACGTTGGGCCTTTTCAACTCTCGATTCCATGCCAACATCCAATTTGACTATCGCGGTGGGTTCAGGCTTTTCAATCAAGTCCTAGCACTTCAATGCGCTGTTGGTGTGTGCCAAGCGCTTGAGACTCGTGGCGCATCGCTGGCTGATCAAGCACGCGCATTGGCTTACACAACGAAAGGTACAACTTGGGGGTACTATGAGGACGCTTCGTTCACTCGTCTGCGGGAAGTGGGTTTGTCTTATGATATGCCCCAGAGGGTCGCCCGTGTCATGCGAATGCGAAGCGCGGTAATAACTGTCGCCGCGCGCAACTTGGCACTGTGGACGCGCTACTCCGGCCCGGATCCGGAAGTGGCAAGCAGTCCCGGCCAAAATACAAACGTAGGTGCTTACTCTGACCTCGGCGGGTTACCGCCAAGCCAATATTATGTCATTCGCTTGTCGCTTGGGCTGTAACATGTGGCCCATAATGGTATTCAATCGCGAAGCGCCGGGGTTCGCCAAGATCTTTCGCTGCCTCATCGCGGTGCTTCCGCTGTTCACTGCGTGTAGCGACTTGACGCGTGTTACCGCTCCCGATGTGGTGCAGGAGGGGTCGCTTAACAATTCCTCGGGTGCCACTCTGCTCCGTAATGGGGCCATTACTAGCTTCAATGGCGCCTATGCTGAACAAGCGCTGCTCAGCGGAATGCTCTCGGATGAGTTTAGTGACAGATCGGGGGGGCAGTTCAAGTCTGACCAGCGCATTGTTCCGCCGATTGACCCAACCTCCTCGGTCGACCGATATCCGTATTCGGACTTAAGTGCCGCGCGAATAGCCGCCCTGCACGCGATCTCGACTACTGAGAAGTATGACACGACTGAGGGCTCGCAGGTGGGCGCGATGTTCGCCTATCTCGCGGCAACTGAGCTGTTCTTTGTTGAGGATCTCTGTTCGGGTGTTCCGGTTGGGTTATTCAGCAACGGTGCGGCTGCACCCGGCCCCGTACTGGACCGCCAGGGCCTCATTGTCTTGGCGCTTCAACACCTAGATTCGGCGGCTGCACACGGCACGGCGAGCGATAGCGTAGAGAACTGGGCACGAGTGCTGCGTGCAAGGGCGCTTCTTGACAGCAACAATGTGCAAGGCGCGACCATTACCGCTGCGCAAGTACCCGATGGGTTTGAGTACGTGGCTCAATTCGGTGGTTCCGCGGTGCCATATAATATCGTTGCGTACTGGGTATACTCTGCATTGTACGCCTCAGTGTCAGATAATGAAGGCGGAAACGGACTCGATTTCGTGAGCGCTCACGATCCGCGAGTGCCGACGCAGGACCTAGGGGCCGGGGCAGGCGGCGGAGAGGTATTCGGTTTCGCGTTGTACACGACTCTCGGTTCGCCCATCGTTGTGGCCGGATCCGTCGAGGCCAGGTTGATTCAGGCGGAAGCGTTATTGCGAGCCGGACAGACGAGCCTATGGATACAAATACTGAACAACCTTCGAACGAATTCGACTTTTAGCACCCACCCGGATTCGGCAAACCCGTCGCAGACCGACACGGTCTGGAATGCAGGGACTGGAGGTGTATCCGGTTTGAGCCCAGTAGTGATTCCGGCATCAGCTGCTGCCCAAGTCGATCTAATGTTCCGTGAGCGTGCGTTTTGGCTCTTTGGGACGGGTCATCGCCAAGGCGACTTGCGACGACTCGTTCGTCAGTACGGGCGATCTGTTGGGATCGTCTTTCCCTCCGGGACCTATCAGGGCGGACCCGCGCAATATGGGACGGACGTAACCTTCGTGCCGTACTTCGAGGAAAACAACCCCGCCTATCACGGGTGTGAGAATAGAAATCCTTGACCCGAGCCATCATCCTGCCGCTGCAGGTTTGAGTGCGCGTCTCAACAATCGCTTAATGTGCCGACTTGCTGCGCGCGTGTCACGGTCAGTGATCGCCCAAGTCATTACCTACTCCGCGCTCGCAGCTATCGTGGGCGCCCGAGTATGTACTGCCCAGGTAATAGCACAGAGCAAATGGAGTTATGCGAGTTGGGTTCGACAGCGCGTGACTCCACCAGAGCACCCGGCGCTGACACTCCGAGGGGATGCTGTAGCCTACGCATTGAATCGTGCGCTCGAGAAGACGCTGCGACGGTATGGCGGTGCGCAGATCCTCAACGACGTGTGGTTTGCTGCAGCACCGAAATGGCAGCCAACGAGAATCGTAAGCCAGGGCGACGAGGGTATGCTGTTCAGCGGGCTTCGCTGGTCTCCGGATGGAGAGTCACTGGCGTTTCTCGCCACGCATGGGTTGCGTAGCGTTCTTGAAGTTTGGAACAGACGCACGCATCGGATTGTCGTCACCAGTGCGTGTGTCATCAGAGCTCGGGCTGCGTACCCACCCGAAACTTGGGCACCGATTTGGATCGATAGGCACCATGTCAGTCTGTGGATTCGAGCCGCACGATGTCGACCTGAAGATGGTCACATTTGGTCGGAAGAGTATCAGGGGATTGCTGACGCCGAAGCAGCCTGGCGACGTTGGGAAAACGGGCGAAGCGCAACATACGACGTGTTGCAGTCTGGCGTAGAACAAGACCCCGAGAGATTTCCCTTGGCCGAAATCATCGTCCTCGATACTTGGACGGGAAAAATCTCGTGTATTGCGCGCGGAGTGTTTGACCAAGTTCTCCCTTCGCCTGATCGGCATATGCTCGCAATACTTGTTGCCCGGAAATTCGTGACGCCGTCAGAAAATGTACGATGGCGGCATCTCTGGACGCATTTCCTATCCGATGTGCTGCTGCTTCCTGTGTTGCATCCAGCCGACAGCGCAGTGGTGTCAACGAATGGTTCCGCCATGTGGCGCAGTTTGCGGTGGTCGCCAGACGGGGAGCGTCTTGCTTTCATCGATTACGATCCGAATACAAATGCTCCACCCTGTGCTGTTGCATACAGTTGGAGGCTATCCCGTCGCACTGTCAATTATTGCGGATCGATCGGAGATGGGTCAGCTGTACCTAACGACCAATGGGCGCTTGATCACCCGGCTCAGCACAGTATTGCCTGGACAGGCACCGGCGATCTTGCCGTAAGATTACAGAGCCGCACGTCCCAGCGGGACCGATCAGATTGGGTGCTTGTACATGACTCCACTCCGGCCATTAACCTGACGGGTTGCCTGCAGTCCGTACCAGCTGAACTGTATGCGGATAGTGGACGCACCTTCGCTCTTGCCGACGGGCGGCTAATCGTGCTCGAAGTGCTGGCTGGAGGGGGCTCGGTCGCTGGATGTCGACCGGTCGAGGGAGACGTGCCCGCGAATATGGGCGTTGATACCGTTGTGGCGACCCAGCCTGAGCTCGCGCTGCGCGTTGCTGTCAGAGGGGCGAACGCCGGGCACTCAGCCTATATCCGGGTTGCGCGAGGGCGACAGACCGTACAACTGTTGGAATTGCCCAAGGCTCTACGACAGGGTTCGGTCGCCGCCGAATCATTTGATGTTAAGCAGTTGCGCGCGCTAGTGGCGGTCTTGAATGACAGCGATGGCACTCAACGATTCGCAGTCTGGACCGCCTCCGACGGTTACCATCTGCTGGCAAAGGTCGCGCAGCATTTGGCTCATGTCCTCGAGCACACCATCGTGTATCGCTCTCAGCGTGGCGAAATACTCGGCGCCCGAGTGACTTTGCCAGTTGGGTATGATTCAACTAAACGCTACCCTACAATTGTCGAAGTTTATCCTGGCATCCTGATTCCAGCCGTACACGCGACGCGAGTTGTTGTTGCTAGTCCTTACTCCGTCGAAGGATTTGCTGTTTTAACTCCGAGCATGCCTTACGATTACAGCTTGGATAGCGGGAGTGTAGAGCCTTTCTCAACACTAACAAATGGAGTGCTGCCGGCGATCGACGAAGCAGTGAATGAGGGACTCATAGACTCCGCACGAGTTGGAATCCTGGGCCACAGTTTCGGCGGCTTCGCCGTGTATGGCCTTATCGCGCAGACGACACGGTTTCGCGCTGCTGTTGCCCTCAACGGAATGAGTGATTTTATCTCGGCCTACGGGAGCATGTACCCACCGGAGCGATACGCCGCGAATCCACTGACAGTGTCATATGAAATGAGTTATTTCGAATCGGGTCAAGTGGGTCTCGGCAGTCCTCCGTGGGACGCGGTGGACGCGTATGTTCGCAATAGCCCTTTCTTCCATATAGCTACGATTCATACGCCTTTGCTGATCGCTCAAGGAGACATGGATGTGACGCCAATCTCGCAAGGCGAGCAAATGTTCAACGCGTTGTTTAGACTTGGCCGACGCGTTGACCTGGTGCGCTATTGGGGCGAGGGTCACAACATCGGTGGTTCATACTTCAACGCTGTTGATTTTGAGAGTCGCGTTGTTAGTTGGTTTCGAGAGTTCCTGAGTGTACCTGACTCGACGGACAAGCATCGCGTTGATGCAGAACACTAGGCCCGATACGTAAAGTCTCATGTCCTGACCGTCGGCGGCGACAATGCCGGCGTTTCAGCAAAGCAATCCACTAGCTCAAGTAGGTCATCCCGAACCTGCGACAAACGAGACGGCCGCTGCTCAGGCGCGCATCGCAGCATCGCCGATAGCAGAGCCCGCAGCCCAAGTGGAACAGGTGGTTCCGTTGGAAGCTCAACGTCTTCGCTGAGACGCCTAAGAACGAATGGACCAGTAAACAGGTCGGGAGTCTCAGGCCCCTTGACTAGACGCTCCAACGGCGTTTCAGACATCGGCGATCGACCATACAAAAGATGATACATCGTTGCGCCAAGAGCGAATACATCGGTCGCGCGCAGCTGCTTCCGGCCCGCAAGCTGTTCGGGCGCCATGTACCAAACCGTTCCGCCAAATTGCCCAAACCGTGTGCGCTCGGCGCCACTCACATCCTCAGTGAGCCTTGCTGCATGGCTGAAGTCGATGAGTGTCGCTTCACTGAATCTCGCTGTGCCAGCAGTCCAAGGAATCATGATATTAGTCGGCTTCACATCTCTATGAAGCCAACTCAACTCATGTAGGGCCCCAAGAGCACCGGCAACGGCGGCAGCAACTGTGGCAACAGCGGACCACATTGTCGAGTCCGACCGAACCATCTCATCCGCCGAACTGCCGTCGATCCATTCAGTAGCGACATAGCGGTGGGATGCATCAATCCAATCATGTGCAATGAGTCTACTCGCGTTCGGGTGTTTTAAGGTGGTCAGAATTTGTCCTTCCTTCTCAAGCATCAGCGTGCCGATGGTTGAGCTATATCTTGCCACCTTAAGTGCACAATGCCGGCTCGACTGGCTATCGACAGCGAGAAAAACGAAAGCGCATCCACCACGCCCGAGACGGCGCTCAATTGTGAAACGAGACGCGATCACCTGCCCTTCTTGATAGTCAATGGTATTCTCTCGCATAGAGCCGACAGTAAAGAGCGCGATGTGAATTGGGCCAGGTTTGTCTCACGCGGTTAGGGGCCGGAACGGGCGCATGGAGCGCCAGCTTATCTCATTCCTCCGCTGATCTCATGAATCGGCCACCTGGGATACTCGCCATCGGCGACCCCGAGAGGTAGTCTGCATCCTCTTCCTGTTGCAAGTGGAGTTTCGCAATGTCTCGAACGGAACTGCAGCCTCTCCTCTCCGAGCGGTGGAAGCCACGGCCCAGTGTAATTTCGGTGACTCGAGATGATGAGACAATAATCCTGGATGCTGAGACGAGTCACTACTATGCATTGACCGGCGTTGGTGGACGTATTTGGGAACTCCTCTGCGATTCATGGCCAATCAATGCCATAATCGACCAGATTGCGCAAGAATCGCATGAGCTTAGGACGGTAATTGATCTTGATGTCCGCGCCCTAGTGAGCGAATTGCAGGCCAGGTTACTGGTGGTCGTTGCATGACTTCGCCGCGATACGCACCGAGCTTCGCTTATTGCGCCATCGCACTCATGGTAGTGCGTACAATGCTGAAGGTGCGAGGCCTGGGCGCGACGGTGCGCTTCACTCAAAGTGCGTCGCGAATATCGGGCCCCAACTGTGGCGACGGAGTCACATTGACAACTGAGACGGCTACACGAGTCGCTACTGCGGCAGCGTTCTTCCCGGGGCGGGCGCGCTGTCTCGAGCAGTCGATAGTGTTGCAGTACCTACTTCGTCGGCGTGGAATTGCGGCCGCGCTGCGATTAGGGATGGAACCACGTCGACCGATTGCACACGCGTGGGTTGAGGTGGGCGGCAATCCGGTAAATGAGGGGCGCGAAACGGTACGCAAGGTTGTGCCCCTGCCGGAGTTGACGTGAGGCCATTTCTAGTTGGGCGAGCTGCCTCGATCAGAATAGCTTCGATTGTTGACCGCGCAACACGCGATCTTGAAGCTGCACGGTTGCCGGTGGCCCAGTTGCATCAGCCGCACGACCTGCCCATCGCGGCCATTGTGACTCTTGACAGCAAGGGTATCGCACCGGTGGCCCGTTCGGGACGGCATGTAGTTATCGGCGAGGCCCGTCTCCACAACCAACGTGAACTAGCTGATCTGATCAACCCATGCGAGCCCCCATGCAGCGATCTCTCAATTGTTGCGAGAGGTATCGCAACAGGTAGTTGTGATGTGCTTCAGCGCCTGATTGGTGACTTCGCATTCATAGCTTGGAATCGTGAAGCGCGAACGTTATTAGCAGCACGTGACGCCCTCGGCATTTTCCCGCTCTATTGGCTCGCCGTTGATCGTAGCGTAATCTTCTGCTCGCGTGTACGTCCGATCGTGGACGATCAACGGCTGAGTGGTGAATACATTGCTGACTTCTTGGCCGCGGGCTGTGGAGTTGCCGGCTATACGAGCCATGAGTCAATCGTAGAGGTTCCCCCCGGAGGGTACGTATCGGTCGATGCGGATGGTCGGGTAGCTGTCGGCCGGTATTGGCGCGCCGAGGCATTTACGCGTCGTGCCAAAAGCGACCCTGACGGCGAGGCGGCGGAGTTTCGAGCCCTGCTTCAGACAGCCGTCAGTAGCCGCCTTACCTCGGATGGGCGAACATGGTCTCACCTGTCGGGCGGGCTCGACTCTTCATCAATAGTCTGTGTGGCAGAGTCGCTCGCGGCGGACGGCATGGCACCAGTCGGCCTCGGCGGCACGGTGACATTTGTCGATACACTAGCGAGCGCCGATGAGCGAGAGTTCTCTGATCTTGTTGTAGAGAAATGGCAGGTACGTAACGAGCAAATCGTTGACTATTGGATGTGGCAATGGGACGAGGTCGGTCCTCCAGATTTTGATCAACCTCACTTGTTCTACCCATTTTACGCACGTGAACGTCGCATGATGAAGGTGGTCGGCGACAACGGCGGGGTGGCACTGTTATCTGGTCACGGATCTGACCACTACCTCACAGGGTCGCCACTACTGTTGGCTGATTTGCTTGCACATGGTCGCATTGGTCAGCTGTTGCATCAGGCGACGTCGTGGGCGGTTGCGAATCGTAGTTCGTTCTGGAAGTACCTATACCGTCGTGCTATGCTGCCGAACTTCCCGTCCGATCTTCGAGCCCGCTTCTTACCGCGCAGTGGCCGGCCGCCAGACTGGATTATGCCAAAGTTCGTGTCGCGACACGAGCTCAGTAATAGAACTGCGATGGCGGAAGAACTCGCCGGTCAGCGCGGAGAAAAGTTCAGCCATAGCGTTCTCTACTACCTGCGGCAAGTCGGCTCGCAGTTACCCCGAAGTTTCCTAGATGATGAGATCGAAGTCAGATATCCGTTTTTGGATCGCCGGCTCGTCGAGTTTTGCCTTACGCTCAAGCCTAGTGCGATAGCCCAACCGTTGTATAGCAAAGTCCCCCTCCGTCTCGCCATGCGAGGTGTTCTGCCGGAGCGGATCCGCACTCGTGCGGGCAAGGGCACATTGGGCGCTCGATTTCGCTGGTCCCTCGACCGGGAGCGCGAGACAGTAACCGAGCTGGTAACTGATCCCATCCTAGCAGACTATGGCGTGGTCGAGCCCATTGAGTTGGGACGGGCGCTGCGCCGAGTCCAGGAAGGGCGATCAACTCGCTATCACTGGTTGATACGATTTTTGGCGCTAGAGACCTGGCTCCGAGTACGGTCTGGTCGGTGGGCAGGTCGATCTGGACTGACCGATAATTTCGTTGTTGATACGCTGCACAAACATCAATTAGAGAGGACAGTATGAATACGTACTCCTACATTGCTCCGCGTTTGATCGATCGGGGCTCGGCAATTACTCGCACGTTAGGCTCCGGCGGTGATACGGCTGACGGCGGCCTGAATCACGTCAAGGCGAATTCAACCGTTGGCGCAACGACCTCGAGCGACTCAACCCCGGGGACATGATCACGGTAAAGGGAGCCTGAGCGACACACTTTTCGATGGTGCCGACCAGACCGCTTACATCTCAGTCTCCCTCGCGGACCATCGCAACGGTACGAAACAGCGTACCGTTGCGACTATCCGATGTAACTCAGCTCAAGTCGCCGCTACGGCTTCGGAGTTCGTGCCAAGATTTAAGTAGTAAGGGTCCAACCTGACCGATAGTTTCGTTTTGAGACGTAGCGCACACTCAATTAGAGAGGACAGTATGAAAGCGGCTCACTCTTACGTAGGGCCCCGTCTAATCGATCGGGGTTCGGCTATTACTCGCACGTTGGGCGCGAACGGCGATACGGTTGATGGCGGCCTGAATCACATTCGGTTGAACTCAACCGTTAACGCAACGACCTCGGACGACTCAACGTTTGGGACATGAAGGGTAGGGGGAGCCTAAGCGACGCATTTCGATGGCGATTCCTGCTTACAACCTCCGCCTCCTCACGGTTGTCGCAACGGTTACGCTACAAGCTCTTGCCGTTGCGATAACCAATGCAACTCCGATCAAGATCGCAGGTACGGCCGCGACTATGGTCTTGCAGTCCGTGTCCAGAACCTGGTGAGGGTTCGATGGGCTACGCTTATGTAAAACCTCGATTAATTGATCGGGGCTATGCCGTTGCGCGAACGCAGGGCGCCGGTGGCGCAACGGTCGATCCTGTGATAACGCCCGGGCGGCAGGAGACTCATGGTGAACTGTCAACGGCGGCCGACTCGACCGCAAGTGGCGACCTGCGTTGTTAACCATCAATAACCCTAGTCAAGAGACACGTGATTTGATCGATTCCTCATTCAGCAAAACGCCGACTCCCTTGCTGTTATCTACGGCAACCCGTACGACCACCACTTCTACGCTGTGAGATCAGGCAGGGTGGTGACACTGTCGATCCCGGTGAATCCGGGCGCAACTACGAATCCACTGCCGAAGTCTCCACATTGGTAGATTCAACGCGTGGTACCCAAGGGCGACTTACTGAAATCTGCCCCGTTTCTTGTGGTCCGGCGGCTAGCAAGTTCGATATCGTGATTTACCCGACAAAGTTGCGGGAATGAAAACCGCTGCCATCTATCAGTTGCTGTCGGCTCCTCGTCCATACCCTGGGCGCATTTCGCTTATCGCGCTGCGTATGAAGGCTGGTCTTTCAGTTGCGTAGGCAATTGGATGGGCTTCGTGTGTGAAGGCTCTGCTGTCGGTGGCGCGCCCGCTAATCTCGCCATGCGACGAGGCGATGGGCCGTGTCAGCGGCGGAGATAATCGCGCACTTGCAGGACAGCGCTGAGCTGCGGGAACGTCGCTGAGCGGGTTTGTCGATGTTGGCCTCAAAGGAGTCGAGCTTCGTCGCGTGCACTGGGCACCCGCGCGGTGGCTCGGCAGAGACCGCGATCGAGTTGGCCAGTCTCGATCCAGTGTTAGGTCACGCCGCTCACCCCGAGCCGGTCCGCGATGACTGTCTTCGGTCCGCCTTATTCCAGCAGGTGCCTGAATGGCACGAGTCGGTCCCATCCATGCGCGGGGCGCCCCTCCCTGCCGAGGCGCCAACATGGGGTCAGATCGCCTGGCTGCGAGCAAAATCGCTTCATCGGGAATCTGGTATTTGGCGAGTGTGCGATTCGAGTGTTAGCGGCGGCGCGAGATTGCACGAAATCGGCGGCGATAATTGCACACTTTCGTCCATTGCGTGGCAGAAATCGTGCTGGTTGGGCCATGACGCGTTTGAGCAACGTGCCCGAACGTGCACAAATTGTGATATGTAGCATTGGTCCATCTGGCGCGATCGCCCCGCTGACTCTGTATTGCTTCGATCTATCAGGGTCGAGGCCTCAGTGTACGGGTGGGACCGACTCGTGCTGCTCAAACACTTGCTGGAAGAAGGCGTGCCGAAGACGGTCATCGCGGACCGGCTCGGCGTCAGTCGTCGGGTGATCTACCACTGGATCGAGAGCGGCCAACTCGATCGCGATCTCGCGGAGCCGCCGCCGCCGCGCCGACGCGTGGTGTACGCGAGGAAGCTCGATGCCTATAAGGCCATCGTGGATACGCGCCTCGCGACGTTCCCGGAGCTGAGCGCGGTGCGGTTGTTCGAGGAGTGTCGCGCCGCCGGGTACACCGGCAGTCTGACCCAGCTCAAGGTCTACGTGCGCGGCGTCCGACCACGACCCGTCGAAGAGCCGGTGATCCGGTTCGAGACCGCCCCGGGCGTTCAAGTCCAGGTGGACTTCGCCGATGTGCGCTTCCCCTGGGGGAAGCGCTACGCGTTCCTGGCGGTGCTGGGCTACTCGCGGTTGTTGTATCTCGAGTTCGTGGAGCGCCAGACGATGGACGCGGTCGTGCGAGGTCTGGAAGCCGCGTTCACCTACTTCGGGGGCGTGCCGCAGGAGGTGTTGTTCGACCAGATGCGGGCCGTGGTCGTGAGCGATGCCCGTCCTCGGGGCGGCCGGCTGCTGGAGAACCCGGAGTTCCTCCGCGTCGCGGCACACTGGAGCTTCCGCATCCGCGCCTGTCGGCCGTATCGCGCTCAGACGAAGGGCAAGATCGAGCGGCCGGTGAGCTATCTCCGGCGGAACTTCCTCTACGGCCGCACGTTCCTCGGCGACGCGGATCTGGCGTCGCAGGCGCGGGCCTGGCTGGGTGGCACGGCCAACGCTCGCGTGCACGGCACGACGCACGAAGTGCCACGACTGCGCTTCGAGCGCGATGAACGGCCCGCGCTGGGTCCGCTGGCGGTGCGGCCGTACGAACTGCTCGTCCTGCCCACGGCGCGCCGGCCGGCGAGTTCGCGCAGCGCGCCGGCCGTTCCGCGGATCGCCGTCGAGCGACGGCCGCTCGTGGCGTACACGCGGCTGGCGAGCGGGGGGCAGCGATGACGCCCACTACTCCGCCCACCCTTCGCGATCGGATCCGCGCCCAACTCGCCGACCTCAAGATGCCGGGGAGCCTCGAGGCGCTTGACGATATCCTCCGCCAGGCCGATAGCGGTGCGCTCGTCGCCGGCCCGGCGATCGAGCAGGTCCTGGGCGCCCACATCGCGCTGCGTAACGCGCGCCGGTTGGAGACCGCGCGCCGCGCCTCGCGCTTGCCGGCGATCAAGACGCTGGCCGACTTCGACTTCAGCTTCCAGCCGAGCGTGCGGCGCGAGCAGATCGCGAGCCTCCACACCCTGGGCTTCATCGAGCGCAAGGAGAACGTCGTGTTCTTAGGCCCGCCGGGCGTCGGGAAGACGCACCTCGCGCTCAGTCTCGCGGTCGCCGCCGTCACGGGTGGGCGGCGGGTCTACTACACCACGCTCGCCGAGCTCGTCGTCTCACTCGAAGAAGCCCAGGCGCAGGGCCGGCTCTCGCATCGCCTGCGGACGCTCGTCTTCCCGAGCCTCATGCTGGTCGACGAGATCGGCTATCTGCCGCTCAGTCGCACCGGGGCCATGCTCTTCTTCCAGCTCATGTCGCGGCGCTATGAAGTCGCGAGCACCATCCTGACGAGCAACAAGGGCTTCGAAGACTGGGGCGACATCTTCGGCGACGACGTGATGGCGGCCGCGCTCATCGATCGGCTCGTGCACCACTGCCACATCGTCAACATCCGCGGCAACAGCTACCGCATGAAGCACCACGCCGAGCTCTACGCGGCGTTGCACCCCCATGAACATGAACGAGAACAAGATCGACCCCCCAAACCCAAGGCGTCACGCCGGGAGGTTGCGGCGCGCTAGCGGCTCGCCCCCTGTGCAATCTGAGGCCGCCGAAAGTGTGCAATTATCTCCGCCGTTGACACCGCGACAATCATCACCTACGCGTGGATAACTGCAATTTCCAAGCAAGGCATCAATCGACGGCCGCCGTCATTGCACAGCCAATTAAGTTGAGCCGCACCGGTGACTATTTTGGCACTTTCCCGGCAAATGGCGGTTCGCACACTGTCCGAAGTGCGTTCGCCATTTGGGTCAACGTTTGCACGGGCGCAAAATACCTTACAATTCTTCGATCGATCACAAACCCCTGCTGTTGCTCGACCGCCAAAGCTTCACGCACCGCACTGACGAGATAGTCCCGAATCGTCGACTCGGCGACCGACCGCCCTAAGCGTTCCTTTCCATCACGCGGTTTGGTGTTGCGCCCGAGCAAAAGGGTTACGCATGTGTTGGTCAGGCTCCTAAGGCTGTAGTACAGCGTCTGGACTAGGAGTGACTCAGAATCTAATTCAGATATTGGTATGACTGAATCCAGGTCTACAAATCCGCCATCGAGAACGGCATTTTGGGGGTTGCAGCAGTCACCTGTGCCGCGCGAGCCGAGCGCCCCTGGGATATACCCCAGCGCGAGGAGTCGGCTGAAGGCTTTGGCCCAAAGCGGCACCGACAGTTGTGGTGGCGGCCATATGCTTGCAAATGCCTTTTCGCGTTCCGCGAAAGTTGCACTACCGTCAAACGAGCGATCGAAATGGGCTACTCGAAGGGGCAAGCTTCGGTAATAGTACACATAGACAGCGAGACCCCCTGCAATTTGACTGTATACTCGGTCCCAAGCACGCGATGACAGATATGACCGTAGTTGTATCGCAAAGCGCTCGACCAACGATCGTGGGAGTGGGTATATGAATAGTGGAACCGGGTGAGGGCCAGTTCTCCGTACACCATCCAATGCCGCCCTTGGACTTCAAGGGCGACTTTCGCTTCGCGCTCTGCTTCGTAGAGCGTCAGAGCGCCTGGCACTTTGTTTTCGTATAGGCAAAAATGCTCAGACGAAGTCTCTTGCGTACTTGTGGCATGGAAGGACCCATGTGCCAAATGTGACAGCCATCCATCGATATCGTCGCTCAATTCTTCCGCTCCCTTGATCGCAATAACGCCTTTACCAGAACTCGTTCGACGGAAGTAGAGCGATACGCATATAATGCGGCAACCTGAGGAAATGATGGCTCGTTCCAGACTTGCCGCGGAGGGCGAGTACGGAAATCCACTTCGCAGGCTTGCGGCTGTTTTCGGTAACCAAGAGATCCTTTCCGTTTCTGCTATAGCTGGCCAGTACTGCTCACTTGTGGCCAAATCGCAGCACGGCGAGCCTCTCTCTCCAGCCGCAACCTTCGGTTTGTGCAATCGCTAGCACGTCCATCGGCTCGTCTCGGATTTAGCAAGAATACATCTCTCTTTGTACAGGTTCGTCGAAGGTTGCTCTCAACTGATCGTGCCGACACCCCCGATGTCGCGGAATATTATGTGGTTCTGTAAAGTAAGGCTGCCCGAGCCTGCGATCGTGTCGCCCGCTACCCTAGGCTCTAGGTCAGTGGGACCGTCTTCTCACGATCTGCCCCGGCCTCAGAACTCGTTCGGCAAGTGCTACTGCGTCTCCTCACTGGTCTGACATTGCATCCAATCGAAGCTTAGTCATCTTGGTTTGTACACGGCGACCTTGCGTGGCTCAACGTGTGTTCTATTTGGGTCGGGGACAATATCTTCTATTTATATCCGGCAGCCTGCATCATGAACAGTTCCCGGTAGAGGCCGGCGCGACTGACGAGATCATGGTGGACCCGTGGTCTCGCGATGGCGCCCCCTCCCCGAAGGACAATGATTCGGTCTGCCATTCGCACTGTGGAGAAGCGGTGCGAGATTGACACCGCCGTCCGGGCACTCGTTACGGTTCAGAAGAACCGGTTCGAACACTTCATATTCAGCGCGAGCATCGAGTGCCGCAGTCGGCTCGTCGCACACGAGCACTTGCGCGTTTCGCATGTACGCTCGGGCGAGCGCGACTTTTTGCCACTCGCCACCGGATAGGTCGACGCCACCTTCGAATCGACGGCCAAGGACCTGACGATAGCCTGCCGGAGTCGCCAGGTAGCACTGACGCGGCGAGCGAGCGCTCCGCGGCGTTGGCGATTGCGGGCGAAGACGGAGTGCTCGATCGCGACAGCATTGTCATTGGCGATGTGCTTGCGCTACCGTGATCTCCCAACCGCAATGTTCTCATCGAATCGAAAGTCGTAACGAACGAAATCCTGAAAAATGACGCCGATAGCATTGCGAAGTGAGTGAATGTCGTATTCTCGAAGGTCAATCCCATCCAAGAGCACTCGGCCTTCGGTCGGATCGTAAAGCCGAGTAAGGAGTTTCGTCAACGTCGTCTTGCCGGCTCCGTTCTCGCCGACAAGGGCGACCCGTTCTCCTGAACGAAGCTCGAGGTTAACGCCTCTGACTGCCCAACGATCGCTATTGTGGTAGCGAAATCCGACATTCTCGAATACGAACCCGTGTTGGATCGCCTTCGGGACAAGCAAGCCTTGTTGGCGAATGCTTATGGCAGGCCGAATCTCGAAGTACAGGAACAGGTCTCGCAGGTAGAGTGTCTGGTCGTAGATCTCTCGGAATGTCTGCAGGATGCTCTGGATGTAGCTACGGCTACCGGAGAACGAAGAGGCGAGGAAGGTCAGTGTGCCGATCGTGATGCGTCCGCGTGCAGCGTCGGCGAGGATCAGAATGTACGCGATGTAGTAGCCTAGCGTGCCAAGGATCGGCAGGGCTCCGCTGACCCAGGCGCGCTGGATCGCCAGAGTTTTGTTCTCCTCGTAGAAAGTCTGAGACATCGTGCGGAACCGTTCGACCAACCACGGGGCGAGCCCGAAGGTCTGTACCTCCTTCGCTGTCTTGTCGCACGCCCCGACATAGCGCAGGTACTCAAGCATGCGCCGACCCTCGGTGCGGCCGAAGAACAATGAGTACGCTCGGCGAGAATAGTGCGTCTCACCAATGAAGCTCGGGAAGATCGCAAGGACCAGGAGTCCCAGCAGCCACGGGTTGAAGGCGACGATCGCGCCGCTCAAGCTGAGCAACGTCAGTGAGTACTGGCAGACGCTCAGGAGCTGACCGAGCAGAGTGAGCCGTGCCGTCGAATTCTGCCGCGCACGTTCGAGCAAGTCATAGAATTCCGAATTCTCGAACTGCTCGAGATCGAGCGTCGCGGCGTGCTCCATGATCCGGACACTGACATGATTCGTGAACAGGTCGCCAAGCAGGCTCTCGACCAACGTCGATGCCCGGGATATCGCCTGGTCCGTCACGACGATCGCGATCTCGATCGCGACGAGCGTCCACAGGTGCCGCCAGTCGGGACCGTGCTGGCGCGCTTTGACGACAGCATCGATGATGAGCTTCGCCACCCACATCGTCGCCAGCGGCGTTGCCGCCCGGACGATGCGGAGCACCATCATCGCGAGCGTCAGTTGCCAGTTCGTCTCCCAAATCAGCGCGATGAACTTTGGAACGTACCTGAGCGCGGAGATCCGGTCGCGAAGCTTGGGCGGCTGTTTGGCAGCCGTGCCGTTACTGCCGTTCGTCGTCGCCACGTGTCGTGCTCAGGGGTGTGCCGCGAGCAATGTCGGCGTAGCGGTCGTCACTGGCGTGGTGGAGTGGGCCACCGCCTTGTGCGCGTGGTGACGCGTCGAGCGAAATACGGAGCACAACGGCTCGAACGCCAGCGCTGCCGTGAGTCCAGCAGCGATCAAACCCGCACTTGCGAGCACGACAATCCGATGACGCAGTGACATGCGATGATCTCCTGCCTGTCACCGCAACGTAAGGTTCGCTGCTCGCGCTCGATACGAACCACTAGGCGAATCCCGGCCACACCCACGACAAACGCACGCCCGCATGGAGCGCGCGTCGTAGCGTCGTGGTCTACTGAGCGAGCACGTCGAGCGCGATCGCTCTCAGTACTCGTCCCACTGCCGCGGCCGATTCGGATCGTCGTCATCCCACCCCAGCACGTCATGCGGCAGCGGCGGCAGCTTGAGCCGCTCCTCATTCGCCGCCCACGCCTTGCGGATGATCTTCTGCAGCGTCTCATACGCCGAGACCATCTTCCACCCCTCCCGCGTCGGCACAATGAGCGGATCCTCATCCCGATGCGTCATCTTCGCCCGTAGCGTCCGGAACGTCGTCCGATACTCGGGATGCACCGAGCTCCAGTCGGCCTGGAAGTACGCCTCGAGCAGCGTGTCGTGCGGGATGCTCTTGCCGGCGAGCATGAAGAGGTGGAAGAAGACGTTGAGCTCCTTGTCGGTGAGCCGCGTCGTGCGACCGTGGCGCGTGACGTTGCGCGTGTGGAGGTTGACGGTGATGCCTTGGCTCTTGATGATCGGCACACCGGGCGGCTCAGGCTTCGGCGCCTTCCGCATGAAGTTGAGCATCTGCTCGAGCAGTTGCTCGGAGTCGAACGGCTTCTGGATGCACTTGAGATCCAGCTCCACCTGATCGACCGCGATCATCTCGATCGGGTAGCCCGTCATGAGAATCGTCGGCACCGTCGAGCCGTACTTCCGCGTCAAGCGAAAGAGATCGAGGCCCTTGATGTCGGGCAGGAAGACATCGAGGAGGAAGAACGATGGCGGCGGGATCGTGAGCGTGTAGCGAAGGGCGCGCGGGGCATCGGGTGCGGCGCGCACCTCGAACCCGGCGTCGCGCATGGTGCGCGCGGCCATCGCGAGGACGGCGCGGTCGTCCTCACAGATCACGACGGTCCGGCCGGCGAGCTCCGAAGTGGTCATTTCTCGCTATCCAAGAAGAAGAATGGCGCGAGTAAGGAACTACAGACAAATGAATCACTTCGCAAGTGGGCAACGGACTCAGCCGTAGCAACATTTACTAGCGCGGTGTGACGATAACGGCTATATGACCTCTACGTCGATACGTAATCGTCACGCTTCATGCGTCTCTCTTCTTCAGGGAGGCGAAATGTGCCGGAAATACGTCGCCGACGACGCATTGCTGTGTATGGATCGCATGACGTACGGCGGCGGGAGGGCCAGTGGGTCGTCCCCGCCGAGCGAAACAGGTACGGGCTCTGCAATTAGAGGCCATCTGACCAGACGGTGTCGCGACTCGGTCAGACCACAAATCCGATTCCGCGCGACAGACGTATAACCATGCAGCGTATAGTGTGTAGCCGCATAGGGTACGCATGCGGCAACATCCACCTAGTATGACACCACAGGCATCGCGGCAGCCTATGCAGCAAGCTGTGGATCGGCCAGAGGCTCCGGCCCGCATTACGTTCGCCACGAACGTCCGGCGAGCGAGAATGCAACTCGGTATCTCCCAGGAGAAACTCGCCGAGCTCTCTGGGCTCCACCGGACGTTCGTTTCCTCCGTCGAGAGAGGCGAACGCAATATCTCGGTCGACAATATGGAACGCGTGGCTTCCGCACTTCGCGTGAAGCTCGCGATCCTGCTCACGCCGCCACTCGGCGACTGAGCAAGCGACCCCTGGGAGATCGGCCGGCCGGCACACCGTAAAATGTGCCGGCTGGCCGGTGGGCCATCAGTCGCCGCGGCTGCGACGATGCGAGTGGCCTTTCGTCGGCAACGGATCCAGTTCCTGCAACGCGGCGCCGAACTCGCGCCAGTTGATCCCGAGACCCACCAGCAGCTGGCGGATCTTCCGAAATCCCACGTTGCGCTCGGCCCGTTCGACCGCGCCCACGAACCCGCGGTCCAAACGGGCTTCGTACGCGAACCCCTCCTGCGTGTAGCCGGCCGAGCGGCGATACGTGCGAATTACCTCGGCCAATGGCTGCAACTCTTCATGTCGTTCCACAGCGGAAGCATATCTATGCGACCATGCACCGATACAAGGGTGAGAATACATCCTCGTACACTGCGATGATGTGTATTCGCATACGGTGTATCGGCAACCGGTGAGTATGACTCTGTTAGTGATCGCACTCAGTACGGGTGCTCGAATACCAAGTCCCGCGACACCATCACCAGAAACAACGTCCCGCCGCGCACCGTGATCACCGGTGTCATACGCGCGTCGTTGCGCAACACCTCGAGACTCTGCTCCGTCACCTGCTGACCGAGCGAGCCCGCGAGTACCTGGCCCGGGGAAGCCACGCCGTACGGGACACTCGATGGCGGCTGACTCAGTTGCGCGCCGGCGCCGACCAACGACAGCAAGCCCGCGTCGAGATACGCGCGACCCAGGTGCGAGTTCACCGCGCCCCGTAGTCCCGACGTGCCACCCGCGTCCGCGGACTCGAGGTCCGGCAACGAGAGCGTGCGGCCGCTTGGGAATATCAGGCGCGTCCACACTACCGACAGCGCATCTTCTCCTTGCGCGACCTTCGAGTCGTAGTGGCCGACTATGCGCGAGCCACGGGGGATCAATACCCAGCGCAGCGACGGCGTGTCGTACACATCGCGCGTGACCTGGGCGATAACGAGGCCCGGAAGCGTCGAGTGGATCTCGGTCAGCAATGACGCTGGGATCATCGCGCCGGACTCCAGCACGTAAGGCGATGGCGCTACGACCGCGGTCGTGTCCCTGTGCACCACGAGCGCGCTCGTCCACGCGCGAGGAGGCGCGGCTGGTGCCATCAGCGCGACGCGCGCTGGTGGGGTAGGCGAAGGTAATGGTGAAATCGGCGGCGCGAGAGAGTCTTGCGGACACGACGGCTGCTGCGGATACGACAGCTGCGGCGGATACGACGTGCGCTGCGGATATGACGTGCGCTGCGGATATGACGTGCGCTGCGGATATGACGTGCGCTGCGGATACGACGTGCGCTGCGGATACGACGCACGCTGCGGATACGACGCGCGCTGCGGATATGACGGACGCTGCGGACACGACGGACGCTGCGGATACGACGGGGGCTGCGGATACGACGGACGCTGCGGGACTACGCGTGGCGCGACCGAGGTGGGCTCGGGCGATGGAGCACGCGCGTGCAATGTCGTCGACCAGAGTACGACCAGCACCGTCACGAATATCAGCACGCCGACCACCACCAGCGCAACGTGGTTGAGCCGCATCGGACTCGGCGGCCGCGGTCGAAAACTCGTCGACATCGCGTTGCGTTACTTGGGGACGAATAACCGCGTGTTGACGATCTCGATCTGACGACCCTTGTCGCGCAAGATCGCGCGCGAGAATAGCCGGTCCGTGATGTACGTGTCGTTCGAGACCAAGTACGTCAGCAGCGACGTCGACTTGTCGTCCAACTCGAGCAGCAAGATCGGTAGGTCCGCGTGACGCGCTGAATCCGACAACCGCACATACGCGTGCGTGCCGTCGTCATACACAGCGACCGGCGACCACGCGACGTGGCGGTCGGACCGCCAGCGATACGTGAACGACAACGACTCCGGGTGGAACGCGTCCACGGGAATGGCCGCGAGGAGTGAAGCACCCGAATACGAGAAACGCACGCGGCGCGTGTACCGCACCGGCCGCCGACCGCACACCGGCGACTCGAGCGCGACATCGTACACCCGGCGATCCGTCGACACCACCAAGTTGGTTGCGATATCGCAACCCGTCGGCTTGATGATCACCACCGGCGTGCGCCCGACCGTCAGCGTCTGGTCCACGAGCCAACGCTCCGTGTCGCCGAGCGCCGTCGCCAACACCCGTTCACCCGCTTCGAGCTCGATCACGCAGGCGCGAAGCGGTGCGCACGTGACCACCGGCTGCGAGTGCCCGTACGGATACACGATCGCGTCACCTGTTTCGACTACAGACGTATCCGCCTGCTGCGCCAACAACCGCCCCACAATCATTAGATGTGCAACCAGCGGCGACATCCGCATCAGGCCGGCGCCCCCACCCGCGTCCACGTGATCGACGTGATGTACACACCCAACGGATTCCGCTCGATCGACTCCGTCGTCTCCGGCGGTGAAAGCCGAACACCCACATACGCTTCCCACGAATGCACCTCCGGCGTCCTCGCCGTCCACCGGATACTCCGTCTCCACCCACTGAACGCGCCACCCCGGCCCCGATGGCAACACCGCCGTCACCTCGGCCGTCCTCGTCATCAACCGCCCCAACGCATGCGGGTTGTTCCGCGGATCCGTGAAGTACGCGTTCAAGAACGCCGCCCCTCCCTGATCCACAAACCCATACGCCCGCGCCATCACCTCGCCCTCGGCCACATCCGACGGCACAATCGTCCGCACCTCGCGCACGAACTCGGCGATCTGCGATACCACGAGCCGCGTGTCCGTGTGCCGCAACGGCTCGACCGGCCCCAACGCCCGCGCGAGACCGAGCTTGTCGACCTCCACGACGTACGGCGTCACCCGCGCCGTCAACGACAGCCGCACAAACCCGAGCGTCTCCGTCAATAAAACGGCGAGCAGTCCGAACGCGACCAGCTGCCAGTTGCGCTTCCCCCGAGCCAAGTTCGCGTACACTCCCTCGAACTCGGCCCGCGCCGCGAGCCATGTACTCATAGGCCCTTGAGCGCCGCCGCCAGTGAGAAATCCTGTCGACGCGCGATCCACGACGAGCCGACCTCCGGCACCCGCGTCGACAGCATCGCGAAGATCAACGCGCCGCCCACCACCTGCCCGAGCGGCGAGCCTGGACCGAACAGCTGGTCCGCGCGAATGAGATCGATCCACCCGCGCGAGAGCTCGCTCCCCAAACTCACCATCAAATACAACAGAAAAATCTTCACCCCGACATGCACCGCGTAACTCAAGAACCCCTCGGCGATCCCCGCCGTCCCCCGAAACGCCGCAAACCCCAGAAACACCACACCGCCACTCAGCACGACGTAGCTCTCGACGAGCACCAGCACGAGCTGCGCGGCCACCGTCACGTAGGCGAACAACACGAGACACGCCGAGAGCCCAGCGACGATCGCCATCGCGGGGTTCGAGAGCACGCCGACGACGTTCGAGCGACGACAAGAGCTTGCCGGAGAGCGCGACGCCGATGTCGATCACGTCCGAGGGGTTGACCGTGCCCGGTGCGCCGATCGCGCGCTCGCCCGCGGCCGCGAACCCCGCCACGAATGGCGGCATCCAGAACGCGAACGACGTGATCAGCGACAACAGCACCGCCAACAGCATGAACTTGAGCACGAACCGCGCGGCGACTTCGTCCAACGCGTTCCGCCGAAACCCGTACACCAGCGCCGAGATCGCGACCTCGACCCCCGCCAGAATCGCGAACGTGCGCTGCGCGACCGGAACGAGACGCGCAAGCCAGACGTGCGAGGCCGCGGCGTAGGCGCTCCCGATCCCGTCCAGGATCTGGCCGCCGGCGTCAGTGGGGAGCTGCATACGATACCAGTGGTCGATGCGCCGGCGCCGTCGCCATCGCCGACCAAAGCGCTCGCGCATTCTCATCCGACTCGGCCTGCGCATTCACCTGATGCGCATAGTACACCGCCTCGGCGCTCGTCTGCGCCGCCACGGCTTGTCGCAAGAGCGTGAGCTCCTGGGCCGTGTACACGTGGATCGTGTTCGCGAGCTCCAGCGACTCCTCGTGACCCTGCGAGGCCGCGACCTGTGGTTGGAACCGGTCGAGTTGCGCGGCCCCCGGCGCAACGGTCGATGACGACGCGCGGGCGCCGTCGAGAACGCCCGCCAACGTCGACAACGTCGAGCGCGAACGAGCACGATCGTCCGCCGGGAAATCGCGTGTGGCGACGGCACCCGGGAACACCGATGAGAACCGGCGACTCAAATCTGTCCCCGGCGACTGGGACGCGGTGACCGTGGATACCACCGACGATATGTCCCGCCACTCCGGAGACCTAAGCTTCCGCAACGCTTGCTCCGCCAACTTGATCTGCTCAACGGCCTTCACGACATGCAGAACGTTCTCGGCGTAGTTCGTGGGGTCGAATACGGCGAGTTGAGCGAGTACCAGACTAAGACACAGGTGCATCGGAACCTCCCAGCCAATGGTCGAGCCACGCGGCTCCGTGTTCGTGCATCGCTCGAGTTGCCCCGGCGCGAACGGCATCGCCAGAAGCCAGCAATGCGCGCGCGACGGGCCCAAGCGAGAGCTCGAACAAACGGCTGCCACGGGGCGAAGTGAAGTAGTAGTCACGCTTGGGCGCGGCGCGGGCGATCAACGAGATCTCGCGCGCCGTGAGGCCAAGGCCGGCGTAGATCGCGGCCGTGTCCGGTGAGGCGGCGTCGGCGTTCGGGAGATAGATCCGCGTGGGACACGACTCCCAGATGATCGGCGCCCCCGACAGCTGCGTCACGTTGTGGGCGACGAGAACGACGGCCGCGTTCTGTTTTCGGAGCGTCAGCAGCCACTGCTTGATCCGCGCGGCGAACGCCGAGCGCATGAGCGGTGCCCAGACTTCTTCGATCACGATCAGCGCCGGGCGACCGTCGAGGCGGCGCTCGACCTGGTGGAACAACGCCAGCAACGTCGGCACGAGCACGCGGTCGTCCATGTCCAGCAGCGATCGGAGCTCGAACACCGTGTAGTGCGACTCGCCACTCTCCGCGTCCGCTACGCCATCCAACACGCCGGCATACGCGCCGCCCTTGATGTACGACACGAGCGACGCCACCACCGACGCGTCCTGCACCTGCCGCGCGAGCTCGGCCAACGTCCGATGCTCCGGCTCGCACCCGGCCAACAATGTCAGCGCGCGCTCGATCGCGTTCCGCGACCGCCGGTCTGACTCGCCGACCAACGTCTCGACCCACTCGGCGCACCACGCACGCTCCGCCGTATCATCGACATGACGCAACGGTTGCAACACCGCCGCTACCCCGCCCGCCGACAGGTCCACGTGCCGCCCACCGAGCGCGTGGCACAACACCCACGCCGAATACCCGACATCGAACAGAAATACCCGCGCGTCCGGATACCGGAGAAACTGCGCCGTGAGCAGCCCGACCAACGTCGACTTCCCCGCACCCGTCTGCCCGACAATGAGCGCGTGCCCGACATCGGACACGTGCAGGTTGACCCGAAACGGAGTCGAGCCATCGGTCGCCGCCCACAACAACGGCGGGCTCTCCGGCGGATAATACGGACACGGATTATGCGCGAGCCCCGGCCACGTGCTCGTCACCGGCACGAGATCCGCGATCGCCGCCCCACTCACCACCGGCCGCCGCACGTTCGGCGCGCCGTGCCCGGGCAACGTGCCCAGAAACGCGTCGACCGCGTTCACCGTCTCGATCCGCGCCCCAAACCCGGCATCACCAAACGCACGCACGATCGACGTGGCCACCGCATCGGCGACCTGAGGATCGTCCTCGATCACCACCGCGATCGCGTTGTACACGCAAAACCGCGCGCGCCCGCTGGCGTTCTCCGTCGCCGCCGCGGCCGCATCGTGCGCCATCCGCGTGGCGTCGTTGTCCAACCACATGCTCTCCCGCGCCGACTCACGACTCGCCATCTCCTGCACCCACTCGGCCGCTCCCTTCCGCTTCTGAAACCACCGCAACTGATGCCGCCGAATCAATCGCGACGCGGTAGCCTGCGACAGCGGCAGAATCCGGTGCGACCACCGATACGCCGCCGGCAAACTCGCGATCGGCTCCAACACGCCGGGCGACGAAAGCTCTGGCCACCCCATCACCGCCACACACCGAATCGCCCGCCCGCCGATCGTGGGCTCGAACCCGCCGACGAGCTCCTGCGTCGCAAGCGCGAGGTTCAAGTACACACCACCCGGCGGCGCGCGAAGCGGAGACGCCGAGCCGGTGAGACACCCATGCAGATGCGTCACGAGCGCGTCCGCGCCCAACGGCTCGAGCACGAGACGGTGCCCAAGCCGGTCGGACAACGCGCGCAACGACCGGCGATACGCGCCGAGCACCCCGTTCCAATCCACCCGAGCTCCACGACGTCCCGAGAGCAACAACGCCCTCGCCCGCGAATCCGCCTCCGACGGCGGGAGCCACGAGACGCTCAACACATACGACGTTCTCATATCGCCGCCCCGCACTCGCGTACGCCGCCCGACGCTCCTCATCGATCAGCGCCGCCGCCCGACACGGAAACTCCCCCTGCGGATACGGCGCGGCCGGCCGCCGCACCGCGTCCAGGTGCCAACACCAGTCGTCCCCATACGCCAACAGCGCGTCGTTGAACGTCCGCGACAACGCCTCCCGCTCGGCGTCACTCGCCGCCGTCACATCCGGCCCGTGATAGCTGAACGCCGAGAGCAGCGCGCCGTCTTTCTGCAAGATCACGCCGTCGTCCACCATGAACGCCCAGTTCAGGAGATCGGCGACGCCTTGGGGTCTCGAACGATGCTCAGCGAGCATACCCGTGCGGCGGATAGTAGTCCGCGAACCGAAGCGACCGGATGTACACCGCCGTAATCGCCGGATCGACCGCGGTCGCGCGCGCCATCGCCCAATGCACGCCACCGAGGTAGACGGCCGCAAGCGCGATCGTCGTCACGTGGAGCCCGACGACGATGAGCAGCCCAAGCGTTGCCGCGCCCTCGGTGATCGCCACCGCGGGCTCGACCCCGGCGAACAAAACGCTACGATGAAGCGAAGCGTGAATCACAGCCATGCAGAGTTCACAGTAGTTCGCGATGCGCCGACCCCGCGCTACACCGTCGCCCCCGCAAACTGCAGCAACCCCACGATCTGCACCGCCCCAAACATGAGCGCAATCGCGAAGATGGCCTGCCCGATGCGCCGCGCCCCTTCCTCGTGCCGCGTAAACCCCCACACGACACCGCCGATCACGAGCATGAGCCCCGCCATGACGCGCGCCGTCGGCCCCGTGAGGTTCGCCAGCAGCGTCGAGAACGGCGCGTTCCACGGCATGTCCGTGCCGCCCGTACCCGCGTGCGCGAGCCGCGGCCACAGCGACAACCACAGCGCGATCAGGGAAAGTCGAGCTCGCACTGGTCCTCCACCGGATCGATGATGAACCGCCCCGCCTCATCCAGCCCGACCACTCGGACGAGGCTCTTCACTCGCCGCCCCGGCCCCATCATCACGATCCAGTCCACCGCCTCCACGATGAGCGCGGCCTGCGATGGCACGTTCGCCCGCTGCGCAAGCCGATCGAGCCGCGCCAGCGCCCCCGCGGGCGTCATCGCGTGCAGCGTCGCGACGCCGCCCGGATGCCCGGTCGCCCACGCGTCGAGGAGATCGAGCGCGGCCTCGTCGCGCACCTCGCCGACGATGATCCGGTCCGGACTCGCGCGGAGCGTCGCCTTGACCAGCTGCGCGAGCGTCCCGCCAACCGGCGTCCTGAGCGCCAGATGATCGTCCGCCACGCACTGGAGCTCGGCCGTGTCCTCCAAGATCACGATGCGCTCGGACGGGAAGATCGCCGTGATCTCGTGGATGACGGCGTTGGCGAACGTCGTCTTCCCCGAGTTCGTGCTGCCGCACACGAGAATGCTCTCGCGACTCCTGATCGCGGACCCGAGTCGCTGGCGATGCGCCGGCCACAGCGCCAGGCGCGCCACGTAGTCGTCGAGCCCGTACACGATCGCCGGTGGCTTCCGAATCGTGAACGCGGGCTCACGCGTCACCGGCGGCACGAACCCTTGCAGCCGCGCCCGCCGGAAGAACTCGTCCGGCAGCGTCGTCTGCAGGAACGGCGACTCGGACTTGAGCAACACGCCCTCACGCGCGGCGGCCGCGTTCAAGAACATCTCGACCTGCTCACTCTCGAGCGTGCACGGGAACGACGTGCGCCCGGCCGAACGCGTCTCGAGCCGCACTTGATGGTCGTGCGGGTTGACGTACACCTCGGTCACGTCCGGGTCCGTCAATGCGCCCGCTATCACCGGCCCGAGGTGCCGGAGCAGCGGTTCAGCTTCGTCGATCACTCTAGCCTCCTGTCGAATGTCCCTACTTCATACGACAGGGCTCCCCTCGAATTAATCAACGGACCTGAACCGTATCCCCCGCATGCAGCAACCGGCCGGGCGCGACCAGCACGGTCCCTTCTTCGACCGACACTCGTACCGTTGGCTCCCAAGGGTTCGCGCGCACCGTGAATATCGTGCCGACCGCGGTAATCGTCGCGTCGCCCGCGTGCACTTGGAAGGGATGCGCGGCATCGGGCCGCACCAGGAACCGCGCCTCGCCTTCGAGATCGACCACGCGTGGTGGACGGAAGAACGACACGCGATAGCGCACACGCGCGAGCGGTTCCAGCACCGCGCGCGAGCCATCCGGCAGCCGAACCGTCGCTGGGCCGAGGTAGCGTTCATCGACATGCGCCGCGATCACCGGCGCGACACTCAGGTACGTCACTATGCCGAACACGAGGAGCGCCGCTACGCCAACGATCACTTCCAGTCGACGCAGCGTCCGACGCACCGTGAGACGCGCCGTGAGCTCCCCCCATCCCTGATCGACGTTCGAGCGCCGGTGCCGGTGGCAGCGCGCTCTCGGCCAACGCCAACAATCGCGCGGCACGCTCGCGCGCGGGATCGCCTTCGATCTCGCCCGCGAGCACCTCGAGGTACTCGGCGTCGTCGCGCGGCAGCTCGGTCATCGCGAGTCCAAAACCTTCGCCAGCGTGTCCGCCCACTCGGTATCGGCGAGACCGCGCGCCAGCAGGTGGAGGGCGCGTGCGTGATGGCGGTTCACGGTGATCACCGAGAGTCCGAGTGCCGTGGCAATGGCCCGCGTGTCCAGGCCATCCACGTGGTACAGGAGATAGACTTGGCGGCATCGCTTCGGCATCGCCTCGATAATCGACGCGACCCGTTCCTCGAGCTCGCGAACCACGGGACGGTGCGGCCCGGAGTTGTCCACCGTTGGCTCCCATTCAGACAGTGGGGGGTCGATCGCTCGCCGGCGCTTGACCCCCAGTTCCGGGGCGCGATTGTTGACGGCGCCGAACAGGTAACTCGAGAGGCTATCGCGCACCGACCAGCGCTCGCGCGAGCGCCAGAGGGCCAAGAAAACGTCCTGGACCAGCTCCTTGGCGTCCTCGATCGCCAGCCCGCCAATCCGGCGGGCGAACTTGACCAGCAACGGCCAATACGCCCGGTACAGCGTCTCGAACGCCTGCCGGTCGCCCGCGCGGACCGCGGCGATCAAGGCCTCTTCTTCGCGTTGCATGTGACGTTTTTGAGTGCCGGTCGTATCCCGCCAGATGACCCTTGCGCGCGAAGCTGGTGGGTCAGCGTCTACTCGGCAAGATGGCGATGATGCGGTTGATCGAACGACGCGTCACCGCTGTCATCCGCGTTCCCGCGCCCTCCTGATCTGCCTCTTCCCCGCCATCACCGCATGCGCGAGGCACGCCGCGCCATCGCCGGGAATCACCGCCGCACCGCCTGCGGCGCCGGCCGCGTACCTGCCCGCGCACAACGTCGTGAGCGGGAGCCTCGCGCAACGACGCGCGACGTTACAACGGGTGCTCGACGCCTACCGGACGCGGAGCGCCGTACCAGGCGCCGTGATCGCCGCGCGGTTCTCCGACAACACGACCATCGCCGTTGCCTCCGGCCTCGCCGATCGCGAGCGCGGCACAACCATGCCGGCTGAGGCACGGATGCTGGCCAGCGGCGCGGCCAAAACGTTCTACGCGGCGCTGGCTATGGAGCTCGTCGGCGAAGGACGGCTCAACCTCGACACGCCGATCACCGCGTATCTCCACGGCGCGCCATGGTTGCATCGCCTGCCCAACGTCGACCACGTGACCACGCGCATGCTCATGCTGCAGACGAGTGGATACGGCTCGTATACGCAGGCGTTCTACGACGATCTCGCGAAAGAGCCCCTCAGACCTCGCGAGCACATCGAGATACTAAAATCGCTCTTCGATACTCCACCCAAAGCCGAACCCGGCGAGCGGTTCGAGCCAAGTGACCTCGACTACGATCTGTTGGCCGTGGTCGAGGAAGCCGTCGCGCACGAGAGTCCGTACGCCGAGATCGACCGGCGGTTCATACACAAGTTCGCGCTGCGAGAGACGGTGCCCGTGCACGGCCCGCGCGTCGAAGGGCTCGTGCCTGGATATCTCGGCGTGGAAAGTCCTGTCGGGAATGTCCTCACCAGTGACGGCACCTTGGTCGTGAACCCTCAATACGAGTGGGCCGGCGGTGGCTACGTGTCGACGGCCTCGGACCTGGCGCGATGGATGGGCGCATACTGTCGCGGCGAAGTGCTCTCGCCCAAGCTCTGGGCCGAAGTCGTCCGCGGCGTCGACGCGCCCGGTGGTCAGTGGGGACTCGGCCTCTGGATCGAGCACACACCGCTCGGGCCGGCGTATCGCGCCCAAGGCATGTTCCCAGGCTATCGCACTGAAGTGCGGTGGTACCGGGATCTCGATCTCGCGGTGGCCATCCAGGTGAACATCTCCGACAGCGACCCCCTGGCCGCCGTCCTCGACGAGGCGGCACGCGCCTTATCAGCTTCGCCAACTAACAGCTGAGGCCGGTCAAGATCTGTCCGGTTGCTGCCACGCCACGACATATTGCCAGGTGTGGAGAGGAGCGTAGGCGCTGATGTCGAATGGACCTATAACGTCCATACCGGCACGGTGAAAATGAGCGAGGCTCTAGAGACAGCGTTCGGTTGGTCTCCCGCCAGCGCTAAGCCCCGCCGTTGGTGGATCGATCGGGTGCACCCCGATGACCGCGAGCGCGTCATCGTCAAGACCGACGACATGCTGCGCGGCGACGAGAAAGCGTGCGGGCTGTCTTATCGGTTCCGACATAAGAGCGGGCAATACGTGCGCGTCCTCGACCGGTGGTCGGTCGAACGCGACGGCGAAGGTCGGGCAACCCGCGTCACCGGCACCATGGTCAACCTGTCGATGCGCGGCGCGACGCTCGATGCGGCCCGACTCCGATTGGCGCTCGCCGCGGGCCAGGTCGGCACGTGGGACTGGGACCTCACCACCAACGAGTGGACCCTCGACGCCCGCGGCCGCGCCATCCTCGGCCTCTCCGACACGGGCCCCGAACAGTTCCTGCGCACCGTGCACCCGGACGACCGCGAGCGCGTCTCGGCCCGCCTCGGTCAAATCCAGTCTGACGCCGAAAGCGACTACGACGACACCTTCCGCATCATCCGCCGGCCCGAGGGCCTGCGATGGGTCGCCGTCAAAGGCAAAGTCGTGAGCGACGGCGACGACCGGCGGCTCCTCGGCACAATAGTCGACGTCACCGACCGGCGCGCGTACGAAGTCCAAGTCCTCGCGGCCGAGGCGGCGAAACGCAACGACGCCGAGGAGGCGAACAAGGCCAAGTCCGAGTTCCTGGCGGCGATGAGCCACGAGCTCCGCACACCGCTCAACGCCATCGCGGGCTACACCGAGCTCCTGGAGCTCGGCGTCCACGGCGAGCTCACCGATGCACAGCGCGAAGACCTCCGCCGCATCCGCCACGCCAGCGGCCACCTGCTCGGTCTCATCTCCGATATCCTCGACTTCACGCGCATCGAGGCCAAACGCATCGAGCTCAAGATCCGCGACGTCGAGCTCGACCCGGTGCTGACCGAAGCGTTCGCGATGATCGAGCCGCAAGCGCGGTCGAAAAACGTGACCGCGACATACACCGGCGCGCCAGGCGGCTGCACCACGAGAGCGGACGCGGAGCGCGTACGCCAGATCGTCCTCAATCTCCTCTCCAACGCCGTCAAGTTCACCCGCGGGGGCGGCTGCGTCGCGCTCGGCTGCGAAGTGATCACGGCTGGGCCGATGCAGATCACCGTCACCGACACGGGTCGCGGCATCCCGCCCGACAAGCTCGAGGCGATCTTCGAGCCGTTCGTCCAAGTCGGCCGCGCCCTCGCGCCCGGCGAGCACGCCGGCGTCGGACTCGGCCTCGCCATCAGCCGCGAGCTCGCGCGACGCATGGCCGGCGATCTCACCGTCGTCTCCGTGCACGGCGAGGGATCGACATTTACTCTGACGCTGCCCGCTGGTGGAGACGCCTGAGGCGATCGTCGGAGCCGTCCGCGCGCTCATCGACTACGAGGCGTCGATGGCCGACTACGTCGCGCTCGCGCGCCGCGTCACTTCGTCGGGCTCCCTCAAGCGCCTGACCGCGGACCGCGCGCAGCTCGCCGGCGACCGCCGCCGCGTGCGGCGCGAGCTCAAGGCGATGCTGGCCGACTACTGCGCCGCGCTCAAGGCCGAGGGCATACCGCCCGAGCGCATGGTGATCGCGATCAAGGACCTCGCGGTCGTGGCGCTCGGTGCGCAGCAGACGTTGCAGACGAACGCATTGCGCGGCGATCTCCTCGCGTGGGCGATCGAGGGATACTACGCCGTCCCGGATTGAGACACGTCAACCCAATCGATAAAAATTCTGATCATATCGACGAGATTGCGGCTGCCGCCATCACCGATGAAGTGTCCATCGGACACACGGCAGTAGAGCCAATCGTCGTCGCCGTTCTTCCAACGGACAGCCTCGAACGGCTTGCCCTCCACGGGAGTCTCCTCTATCGGAATGGAGACTCGCCACCCGGGATTGTCCACGTTGTGGATATTGATCCCATAGCTATGCTCCCAATCGCCATCGACGTTCGAGTGATACCAGTCCTGTAGCGCTTCGAGATAGTCTCGGCCCATGTGCGTCAGCTTCCTCGCATATCAATTCGGAATTTCACCTGGCTGCGGAGGCCTCGCCGAGCCATCGGGCTCTTGGACGCGCGGTGTCTCGACCTGCCACCGAATCGTTCGTCGCGGCGAGCCAGGCGAACACGAGTGGGATCATCGGCGGGTCTCGACTTCGTGGTAGACCCGAACCAAGTCACGCGCGATGGCCGCGAAGCTCAGCCGCCGTTCGAAATCCGCGGCAACGTCGTTCGATGCCTGCGGGAGCGGCCGTGTCATCGCGCGCCGGAACGCGGCGGCGAACGCGTTGGCGTCGCCGGGTGGCCAGAGCTCGCCACTCGCACCCACGATCCGTCGGAACGATGGGATGTCGCTCACGACCGGTACGACGCCGCACGCCATGGCTTCGAGCAGCGAGTACCCGCCGCTCTCGGAGTGGCTGCCGAGCACGAAATAGTCTGCGCTACTATAGATGTCCTGGAGCTCGGCGTGCGGCCTGGGCCCCAGGAGCGTGATCGCGGGATGAGCCGGGAGAGCGCTCCGGAGTGTGTCGTCAGTATAGACCATATAGAGGTGTGCGCCCGGCACCTCCGATAACGCGGACAGAAATCCCCGAACAACCGTGACCGGGTCCTTGAGCGCGATCAGCCGGCCCACCCAGAGCACGACCGGCGAGCCCGCGAGACCCGTGCGCGCTCGGGCGGCGGCGCGGTCGGCGCGCCGGAACAGCGTCGAGCCCTCGGTGATCTCGTAGATGGGCTGACGCGCCGAGATGACGCCGGCATCGAGCCACGGCTTGGCCTGGTCGCGCGTCGTGAACACGAACGCATCGATCGGAGCGAAGCACCAGCGGTGCAACGCGCGCAGGCGGCGCGACGGTGCACCCGCGTGGTCCTGCGCGATGAGCCGCGTAGTTGCCGGAAGTGCGGCACGCAGCGCTCGGAGTTGCAGCGGGAACGTGAGACCGTTCGCGTGGACGAGCGTGGGTTCGAGGCGTCTGGCGGCGCGGTGGAAGTCCCACGGGATGTCCCAGCGGCCGAGCCCGGGGCGTAGGCGGTCCGCGTGGAAGACATACGCCACGCCGTTCCGGTCAACGCGCGCGCTGCGGTGGAACCGCTGCAGCACCGTGATCTCGACGCCCTCGGACGCGAGGGCCTCCGCGGTCCCGCTCACGGTAACGTACCGCGCGAGGAGGTCCTCGGGCGACGCCAGCTCGCGGTCGTAGGCGTAGTTCAAGTACAGGACTCGCGTCATCAATTCAAGTCCGGCTGGACCGCGCAAGCCGTGGCGATCGTTGCGGCCAAGACGACGCCGGGCGATCTCGCTACAAGGTTGAGACGGACGCGCGCGGGCGTTACGTCCCGCGTCACAAGTGCGATGTGACCGGGTACTGTCCTCGTCGCGTTGCCCGCTGAGTCACAGCACATTCGCCCTGTCTTCGTCGATTCCGCAATTTTGTCAGCATCCGCCGTTTCTCAGCGTGCCACGCCATTCCTCAGCGTGCCACACGCGGCGCGTGACGTCTCAAAGTAGTCGTGTCTCCAATTCGCGTCACGTTGGCGCACGTTGTGTTTTCATGCGTGCGCAACAACCTGATAATCCACCGGCAATGGCGCGTCCTCGCAACGTGTCATATACTCGTCGCCCCGCGAAGCTCTCGTTGCTTCGTGTCACCGCCTCATCGAGCAGTCGATGTCCGTCCGTCTCGCGTCATCGCTGGTGGCTGTGAACGTGTACCCCGAGCACCGGGCGCACATCGCCAGAGCCGTATGGCCGGTGTCTCGCATCGCGTTTCTGGACTACTGGGACATCGATCGACATCTCCGACACCAGGACGCCACCGAGGCGACGTACCTCGTCTCGATCAATCCCGTGAGTCGCTCCGAGATCAGCGACGTCATTCGCGAAATTCGTCGCGCCCGGCCGGTCACGCCGATTATCGCCTACGCCACGCTCCTCGACGACTGGGCCGTGGAAGCCGTCCGCGCGATCCAGGCTGGCGCCAACCATCTCGCGCTCCGCGGGTTCGATGACCTGCGACGCGTCATGTCGCACGTGCACGCCGACGCGCAACTCGTACCCGCGTGCGCGGATACCCTGAAGATCGTTCTCCCCTGGGTCCCGCAACCGGCGCACACCGTCGTCGGACTCTGCACCATGCGCGCGGCGCGCACCCTGTCCGTGAACGACGTCGCGCACACGATCGGTACCAGCAAACGCTCCCTGCACCGGCAGCTGCACTCGCTCGGCCTGCCCACCCCCGAATCCACCATCAGTTGGTGCCGGCTCTTCGTGGCCGTCTACCTCTTCGCCCTCAAACGCGAGCCCGTCGACCACGTCGCCGGTGCACTCGGCTTCGGAACCGGTGCGGAGCTCCGCAACATGCTGCGGCGATACACCGGGTGCACGCCCACCGCGACGCGCGACCCGGATGCCGTCTCGCGGCTGGCCCGACTCTATCGCCAAGCCGGGCGGACCGCATGACCACCGAGATCGCACTCGCCGACGGACTGACGCGCGACTACCTCCTCCACCATCGCGTGTGCCCCACCGGATACGCCGACGGCGGCGCCGTTCGTATCTCGGCCGCGCCCGACGCGCTGCTCGACGACGCGCTCGATGATCTCCGCTTCGTCTACGGCGCCGAGGTCGTCGTCGAGCCGGCGAGCTTGGGCAACGTCGAACGCGCCATCGAACGGCTCACCACGCGCGCGGGCCGCGACATCGAGTTGGCGCGCGTCGATCACGAGGACGAGCGCACGGCCAATGTCCGCGACCTCGCGACGCAGCCGCCGGTCGTCCGGTTCGTCAACCTGCTCGTGCGCGACGCCTACGACGCCGGCGCGAGCGACATCCATCTCGAATCGGCCCGATCCGGACTCGGCGTCCGGTTCCGGCTGGACGGCGTGCTTGGCCCCGCGCCCGAGCCGCCGGCCGAGCTAGCCCACGCGGTCGTCTCGCGCATCAAGCTCCTGGCCGAGCTCGACATCGCCGAGCGGCGGCGGCCACAGGACGGTCGCATACGTGTACGGCTCGAAGACCGGGAGCTCGACCTTCGCGTGTCGACCGTGCCAACACTCTTCGGCGAAAGCGTCGTGCTCCGACTACTCGATCGCGGCGGTCGACCCGTCGCACTCGAGGAGCTCGGCATGCCGGCCGGGATCCTGGCGAGCGTCAGCCGCCTCGCCGCGCGGCCCCATGGCATGATCCTCGTGACCGGGCCGACCGGTAGCGGAAAGACCACGACACTCTACTCCGCACTCCAGCGGCGCGACACGAAGGCCGAGAAAATTATCACGGTCGAGGACCCGGTCGAATATGAGTTGCCGGGGATCACCCAGGTCCCGGTGCACCGGCAAGCCGGCGTCACGTTCGCCGCCGCGCTCCGGTCCATTCTTCGCCAGGACCCCAACGTCGTCATGCTCGGCGAGATGCGCGACCCCGAGACGGCCGAAGTCGCGGTGCAAGCGGCCATGACCGGCCACGTGGTGTTCTCGACCCTGCACACGAACGACGCCGTGAGCGCGATCCCGCGGCTCGTCGACCTCGGCGTCCCGCCCTATCTCATCGCCGCCACGCTGGACGGCGTACTCGCCCAACGCTTGGTGAGAAAAATCTGCGACGCCTGTCGCGGCGAGCAATGTCCGGCATGTCGCAACACGGGCTATCGCGGGCGGCTCGGTCTGTTCGAGCTATTCCCCGTCGACGATGAGGCAAAGCAAGCGATTGTCTCCGGCGCCTCGCGCGCCGATCTCACGGCGCTCGCCCGAACGAAAGGCATGCGAACGCTGGCCGAGGATGGCCAGACGAAAGTGGCGGCTGGGCTCACGACTCTCGAGGAGGTACTCCGTGCGGCGGACGCGTAACGCATTTACGCTCATTGAGCTCATCGTCGTTATCGCGATCATCGCGACGCTGGCCGCCGTCGTGGCGCCGGCCGTGTTCAGAAATGTCGGCGATGCAAAAGTCGGCGCCGCGAAGAGTCAGATCGAAGTCTTCGCGCTGGCGCTCAACGCGTATCGGCTGGACAACGACAACTTCCCGACCACTGATCAGGGCCTGGAAGCGCTGCGCACGTCGCCGACCGCCGGCGATCCACCGCGGAACTGGCGCGGGCCATACCTGAGTCGTGTCGTACCGCTCGATCCCTGGGGCCGGCCCTACGTCTATGTGGCACCCGGCAAAACGAACCCGCAGTCGTTCGATCTCTATACGCTTGGGCGAGACGGGAAGCCCGGTGGTGATGGCGAGGATGCCGACATCACCTCATGGGGCGGCCCAGTCCAGCCGTGACGACTTCGGCGTACTCGTATCGCGCCGCGCGCGGCGATGGCACCGTGGAGCTCGGCACCGTCGATGCCGCGAGTCGGGATGCCGCGTCGAGTGTCCTCTCCGGCCGCGGCCTGTGGGTACTCAACGTCCGGCCCGCCACGCCAACCCTGACTCGCGCCAAGCTCTCGTCCGGTGAGCTGGCATTGGGACTGAGACTGCTTGGCTCGCTGCTCGACGCGGGACTGCCCGTGGCGCGCGCACTCGCCGCGTTCGCCGACGTTGCGCCCGATGGCTGGCGGCCCGCGCTCGGCGGACTCACGGCCGGTGTCCGCGAAGGACAGTCCTTAGGCGCCGCGCTCGGAGCAAGCCCGATCGACATCCCGGCCGTCGTCATCGGCATGGTGCAAGCCGGCGAAGCCGGCAGCGGCCTCTCGGCCGCCGTCATCCGTGCCGCCGATCTCATGGAGTCGGCCGCGGCCACGCGTTCGGCAGTGCGCAGCGCGCTCGTCTACCCGGTCGTGCTCACCGTCGCCGGCTCGGGGTCACTCGTGTTGCTCGTCGGCGTCGTCCTCCCGCGATTCGCGAAGGTGCTCGCCGATCTGGGCGCCGCGCTACCGGCGAGCACGCGCGCCGTGCTCGATATCTCCGCGGTCGTGCGCGCCGGGGCGATACCGGGCGCAATCGCGTTGGCCTTGGCACTCGGTGCATGGCGGGCATGGGTCGGCACCGCGAGCGGGCGAGCGCGGTGGGACGCATGGCTTCTCTCGCTGCCGCTCATCGGTACGATCCGACGTGCCTCCGGGACCGCACGAGTGGGAGCCGCCGTGGCGTCGCTCCTCGACAGCGGCGTGCCGATCGCACCGGCGTTGCTCGCCGGAGCGAGAGCGAGCGGGGACGCGGCGCTCGAAGCGCGGCTCATGGAAGCGCGGGCCAGTGTCATCGCCGGGACGCCGTTGTCGAGCGCCATCGCGGCGAGCGACGCGGCGACATCGACTGTTGTGCGCCTCGTGCGAGCCGGCGAAGAGAGCGGGCGGCTGGCCGAGATGCTGAGTCGGGGGAGTGTGCTGGAGGCGGAGCGGGCACGGAGGCTCGTGAACGGTGCCGTGAAGCTCTTGGAGCCGGCGCTCATTCTCATGTTCGGCGGCATCGTCGCGTTCGTCGCCGCGGCACTGCTGCAAGCCGTGTACAGCGTGCGGCCGACATGAACCGACTCGGTGTCACACTGATCGAGCTCATCGTCGTGCTGGCGATCCTGAGCGTCATGGCGGGCGTGACGACGCTGGCGTTTCGGAGCGCGGACATGACGCCGCGAGTTGCGCCGTGGGTGAGCGCGATTGCCGCGGCGCGGCGGACCGCGGTGGACTCGAACCGCACGGTGAGCCTCACCGTGCGGGTAGGCGACAACGTGTATGCGGCGACCGCTCTCCCAGACGGGAGTGTCGTCGCGGACGCAGCCTTGGGCGTCGACCGGGTCACCGGAGAGGTCACGCGTGCGCCGTAGACCACGTCGCGGGGTGGTGCTGCTGGAAGCGATCGTGGCGCTCACGATCCTGACCATCGCCGCGCTGGCCAGCGCCGCGATGGTTCGGCAAGCCGTGGACGGTGTGCGCCGCGCGCAGGAGGCCGAGCACGACGTCCGTAAGGCGAGCGCCTTCATGGAGGCGATCGCGCTCTGGCCGCGCGCCGATCTCGACCGGCACCTCGGTAATCGCGCCGAAGGCCCCTGGCGGCTCCAGATCGATCGGCCGGTGCCGACGCTATACCTGGTTGCGCTGACGGACTCGCTGGCGCGGCGTGAGCTCGTGCGGACCGCGCTCTACAGGCCGGAGCCGCCCAGTGCGCCGTAGCCGGAGGCGAGGGTTCACCCTCATCGAGCTCATGGTCGCGATCACGCTGTCCGGCATCGTGCTCCTCGGCGCGCGCGCGCTGTGGGAATCGCTCGCGGGATCCGTCGACCGGCTGCGGACCCAGGCGACTGCCGACGCCCGAGACATGAATGGCGAGCGGCTACTGCGGTCGCTCGTGGGCCGGCTCGAGGTCGGCACCGACCAATCGCACGAGTTCGCGGGCGATGAGTCCCATGCCCAGTTCACGACGTGGTGCGATATGCCGGCCGGGTGGCAGGAGCGGTGCGACGCGGTGATCGCGATCGAGCCCGACTCGAGCGCGGGACTGAGGCTCGTCGCGCGACTCTCGACCGGTGATGTCGTCGCGCTCGAGCGCGGGTTCAGCACCGGGAAGCTCCGCTATCTCAATGATCCCATTGGCGGGGGCGTGTGGTTCCGGATCTGGGGTCACGGGATCACGGCGCCACTGGCGATCGGCGTCATCACCGATGGCGACACCACGATCGTACGGATCGGGGAGCGCGGGTGACGACCCGGCGAAACGGCTTCGCGTTGCTCGCGGCGCTCTGGGTGACGGTCGCCCTGAGCGCGATGGCCCTGACGGGCCTCTTGGTGGCTCGCGAGGTCATGAGCGGCTCAAGAAACCGGATCGCGCTCATGCGCGGCCAGTGGCGGGCCGAGGACTGCCTCGAGCGCGCGCGAGCGGTGATCAATGACGCGCTGAGCGGCGGGCACGCGATCCCGCGGCCGGTCGCCGGTGGATGGGAGGCACTCGATCGCGTCGTCGCCGCGTCGCCAGCCATCACCGACGCCGCGTGCGACGTGACGCTGGCGCCCGCGGGCATGGCGGTGGACTTGAACACGGCCGATGGCGAGCAACTGCTCGCGCTGTTCCGCGCAATGGGTATTGGCGAGCCGCGTGCCGACTCGATGGTCGACGCGCTGCTCGACTGGCGCGATGCGGACGACATCCCGCGACCGCTGGGAGCCGAGCGGAGCTGGTATCACGCGGAGGGGCGGTTCGCGCCGCGCAATGGGCCGTTCGCTGACGTCAAGGAGCTGCGCCGCGTGCGCGGGTTCGAGGATCTGCCGGACTCGATACTCGACGCGGTGTTCACGGTCGAGCCGGGGCGGATCGTATGGACGCGCGCGCCGCTCGTGGTGCTGGCGAGCCTTCCTGGCATTGGTGAGGAGGCCCTGGCGCGGATCATCGAGCGACGCGAGCGCGGCATCTCGGTCGCGGACATGAACGCGCTCTCGGCCGACCTGTCACCCGGCGCGCGACAACTGCTCGTCGCGCGGTATGGCGATCTCGCTCGGCTGACGACGGACCGGCCCGACTCATGGATCCTCACCGCGCGTGGGGGCAGCTACGCGATCGAAGTCCGCCTCGCCCCGGCGGGCTCGCGCGCCGCCATCGTGCGACGCCGGACGACGCCATGAGTCTCACCGTCGGCCTGGCCATCGAGCGCGATCGACTCCGCGCCGTCGGCGTGCGCGGGGCGCGCGTCCTCTGGGGCGTGGACGCCTCCCTCACCGACTCGACGCCGCTCGCCGACGCACTCACGGAGTTCCTGGCGCAACTGCCGCTCGGCCGATTCTCGCGGCCACGGGTCACGATAGCGCTTGGCGCCACCTTCGCGCAAACGAAGCGACTTGCTGGCCTCCCGCCGATCGGTGATGAGCGCCTGTTGGCGCGAACCGTGAGCGAGCACGCGTCCCGGTTCTTCCTCAAGAACGGCGTCCCGCTCGTGACGACGTCGGTTCGTCTCGACGAGCACGGAAACCCATGGGGCGCCGCGCTGCAAAAGACCGTCGTCGACACGATCGTGAGCGCGTGCCGCACGAGCCGCCTTCGACTCTCCGGCATCGTGCCGGCAGTCGATGTCGCCAGGACCGAGGTCGCGGCCCTCGCGCCATTGGGCAGCGAAGCGACGCTGTTCGCGGCGGCGTACGGAGCCGCGGTGACCGCCGGCGCGCTCACGTGGCGCGCGGGAACCACGGACCACGAGGTCGCGCCGCGCTGGCGCATGATCACCATAGCGAGCGCCGCGGGAATGGCGCTTCTCCTCGCGATCCTCGCGCCCGGCCTGGGCGCCCGCGTCGCCGAGCATCGCGCGGTTGCGCATCTGGCGACGATCGCGGCGTCGACGCGAGCGACGCAGCGCGTCGCGCGCGACTTAGGGTTGGTGACCGAGGCCCTCGGCGAGGTCGCGACGTTCGATCGCGGTCGCCGGCCGGTGACGATGCTGATGGCCGCGCTCGCCAAGGCCTTGCCGGACGGCGCGGCGTTGTTGGCGTTCCACGTCGACAGCGCGGGCGGTTCCGTTGTCGCCCTCGCGCCGCGCGCCGCTTCGCTGCTCACGCGTCTGGAAAGCGTGTCAGGGCTCGCTTCGCCGGAGATCGTGGGACCCGTGACCCGCGAGACGGCGGCCGGAAATCAGGTCGAGCGCGTGACGATCCGATTCCGGTGGAGCACGAAATGACGACACTCTCCGCGCGCGACCGACGCACGCTGCTCGTGGGGAGTGCGGTCATCGCGTCCCTCGTCGTGCTTGCCAAGGGCGTTCCGGCTTGGCGCCAATGGGTGGCCGAGTCACGCTCGGGCGCCGAGGAGCAAGCGCGGGCGGCCGCGAGCGCGGATGCGCTGCTCGCGCACGCGACGCCGATGCGGGACACGCTCGCCGCGCGGAACGTGCGGTACATCGCGCTCGCGCCGGCGGTCGTGGCAGGCAATACGCTGGCCGAAGCCTCGGCGACGTTGGCGTCGCTCGTGTCGAGTGCCGCGTCCGCGGCCGGGGTCAAGTTGGGTGCGGTGCAACTCCGGTCACCGGCTGATACCGGAGGGCGCCGGGCGTTCGTGCGCGTCAGCGTCCACGCCGATCTCGTTGGCGATATCCACGGCGTCATGGCCATGCTCGCGATCCTGGAACGCGGGCCCGCGCGACTTCGCGTGCGCGAGCTCACGGTGACGCAGCCGGATGCCAGTGCGCCGGGCGATCGCGTGGAAGCATTACGGGCGGATCTCACGGTCGAGGGAGTAGCGATGGCAAAGCGCCAATGACGCGCGTCGAACGGGTTCTCATGGTCACCACCGCAGCCCTCGCCGCGCTCGCCGCGGTCGGTTGGTACTCGAACGCTCGCGCCGGAGCGCCAATGGGTGACTCGCTCGCGGGGGCCGCACGCGATGTCGGTGCGGCGCCTGCGGAATCGATCGAAGCCGCCGCCGCGCGCGTGGCGGAGACAGACCCGTTTCGGATAGAACGGAAACCCGCCGCGATCGCGTACCGACCCGATCTCGAAGGGGTGGCGCCACCGCCCAAGCCGCCCAAGCCCCAGCTCGTACTCGAGGGGTTGGTCGGCGGCGCGGCGCTCATCGATGGCGCGCCGGGGCATCCCGCGACCGCCATTGTGCACGTCGGCGATACGCTCGGCGGACTGCGCATTCGGCACATCGGCCGCGACACCGTCATCGTGTCGGGCTCGGACACGACCTGGCGACTGACCTTGAGGCACGCATGGCAATGATCCGGCACGGACTCGCTGTTCTCGCGATCGCCTCGAGCCTGAGCGCACAGCGAGCCCCGTCGCCGGTGAGCGACGTCGGCGACAGCGTCACGATCCACCTCGTGGATGTCGATCTCCGCGTCGCGGTCTCGGCACTCGCGCCATATCTGGACCGGCCGGTCGTCTTCGGCAACGTGCCCGCGTTACGGGTGACGCTCGAGACGCCGCATCCCGTTCCTCGATCGGATATCGAGCGCCTCTTACGGGGCGTCGTCGAATCCCAAAATATGGAGGTCGTCGTCGACTCCGCGGCCGGCCTCTATCGAGTCAAGCCGCATGACCCTCTGCCACCGCCGGTCGCGACCTCGCGTGGCACGGGAGCGCATGGCGATGGGCAGGAGCTCTACGTCATTCATTTGAGCCACGCCCGCGCGGCCAATGTCGCCGCGACGGTCAATGCGCTCTATGGCCACGCGAGCGCGCTCGGCGAGCCGGGCGCGACGCGAGAGGGCACGCTCTCGGGTCAGCTGGCGCAGAGCGCGTTTCAACCGGCGCTCGCGCCGCCGCCGACGTCGCCCGGCCCCGGAAGTCTGGCCGGCGGCAAATCGGCGGCGCTCTCCGGCGAGACCGCGATCATCCCTGATGCCGGGACGAACAGCCTGCTGATCCGCGCCAACCCGGCGGACTACGAGCTCATTGCCGCGGCGGTCAAGGAGCTCGACATCCGGCCGCTCCAAGTGCTGATCGAGGTGCTGATCGTCGAGATCAGCAAGAACTCGAACTGGACCGCCGGGCTCGGGGTCACCTTCCCGAATCAACAAGCGAAGGGGACGAGCACATCGATCGGCGGCTCCACGCCGAGCGCGGGGCTCGGCGACTTCGCGTTCAACGTGATGCGGACGGGGAGTCCGGCGTTCAGCGCGAGCCTCACCGCGGCGGCCGCGAAGGGCGAAGCGCGCATTCTCTCGCGACCCATCGTGTTGGCCGAGAACAACGAGGAGGCCGAGATCCTGGTCGGGAGCCAGCAGCCGTTCATTCAGGTGCAGCAGACGCAGGTCGGCGCGGTCGCGCAGAATCAGGTCGTGCAGTACCAGGACGTGGGCACGAAGCTCACGGTGCGTCCCACGATTTCGGCCGATGGGTTTGTGCAACTGCTCCTCACGCAAGAAGTGAATCAGGCGACGACGCAAGTGCAATTCAACGCGCCGGTGATTTCGACCCGCACGTTGCGCACGCGGCTCCTCGTGCGGGATAGTCAGACGGTGGTGCTTGGTGGCCTGTCCAGTCGGGAGCGGGACAAGAACTCGAGCGGCGTGCCCATCTTGTCGTCGATTCCACTCATCGGCCTCCTGTTCGGGCAACAAGGTCGCACCAACACGGGCACCGAGTTCTTTCTCTTTCTCACGCCGCACATCGTGCGCGACGATATCGACGCGGCCCGGGTGACGCAGCCGATCGATTCCCTGATGCGGCGGGAGGCGCCCGCGCCATGATCGAACGCGGCGGTGCATTTGACATCGGCCAGCATCTCATCGGTGACTCGCGCGCAATGCAGGAATTGCGCGCGGTCGTGGCGCGTCTGGCGCCGACGAAGTTGGCGGTCCTGATTCACGGCCCGACCGGGGCCGGGAAAGAGCTCGTCGCGCAGGCGCTCCACGTGCTGAGCCACCGCACGGGCCGGTTCGTTCCCGTCAATGTCGCGGCCGTTCCCGATGCGATGTTCGAGGATGAGTTCTTTGGCCACGTGCGGGGGGCATTCACGGGAGCCATCCGGGACCGTTTCGGCCTGTTGGCCGAGGCGCATCACGGCACGTTGTTTCTCGACGAGGTGGGTTCGTTCAGCGCGACGGCGCAGCCCAAATTGCTCCGCGTGCTGGAGACGCAACTGTTCCGACCGATCGGCGCGCGGGCCGATCAGCGCAGCGAGTTTCGGACACTGGCCGCGACGAACGAGGAGCTCGAGGATCTCATCGGCGCCCACCGGTTCCGCCGCGATCTCCGCCGCCGGCTCGCGGAGTGCGTCGTGTACGTCCCACCGCTCGTGGACCGCCGCGAAGATATCGGGCCGCTGGCGCAGCACTTCGCGCAACGCGTCGCGGGGACGCGCGCCATCGTGATCACACCGGATGCCCGGCGGGTGCTTCAAACCTACGATTGGCCGGACAACGTGCGGGAGTTGCGGCAGACGATCGAGTGCGCGTTGGCGCTCGGCGACGGGATGCGCGTCGATGCGAACGGTCTGTGCGCCGCACTCGGCACCCGCGCCACCGCGCGGCCGACTGCGAGCGGCGGCGAGATCGCGCTCGACCGCCAGCGTCTCGTGCAAGTGCTCGAAGAGTGCGACTGGAACACGGCGACCGCCGCGGAGCGCATCGGCGTGAATCGTTCGACGATCTACCGTCGGATGTGGCGATTCGGCGTGACGCAGCCAGACAGCAATGATTTGCGCGATTTGCGCCGAACCGACGCAAATCCGCATGCCTCGGACGCAAATGGCGCGAATGCGGCCGATCGTGTCACACGGTGAAGATCCAATGCCACAGGGGGTTAGCGAGATACCGCTGTGCGGTCCGTCGCGTGCTTAAGAACGCCTCCGACTCTCGCGCCCGGAGGCGTGTTCGTGCTCACGAATTGTTGGCGGTTCGTTCTTGTTGTTGTCTGCGCGTTGCTCGTCGCACTCGCTGGTGGGGTTCAGACGGCGTCCGCTCAGGTCGTCCCGCACCCACCGCGTCCATTCATCTGCATGCCCGGCCAACCCGGGTGTCACACGTATCCCCCCTCGGCGAGCATCAGCCCGACCACTGAGACGGTCTCGTCGCGGACGCTGGCGGTGACGGTGACGCTGTGTGACAGCGTCAGCCTCGGAGCCGATTCGGTCGTCTTCAACGGCACCAACAACACGAGCGCCTTCACGGTCACGAACGTGACCGGATCGGGCCAATGCGCCGTGGAGAAGAAGCTGACCGCGACGCTTCCGCCACTGAACCTCGGGGCGAACACGCTCGTCGCGTACGTCTACAATGACTTCAGTGGCAACCTGACGAGCTCCATCGCATCCGTCACGTATACATACAACCCACCGCCGAGCGTCAGCGTGACGCCGAAGGGCAGCTCGCTCTCGCTCCCGACCTCGGCCTCCGACTCCGTCACGTTCACCGTGACGAGTCTCGAGTCGGGATCCGACAGCGCCGCCTTCACGTGCTCGGCGCCCGGCATCACCACGAGCTGCACGGTGGTGGCCGGGAAGCGATTGGCGGGCGGCGCCAACGCGCCGATCGCCGTACACCTCAATCAGCCGGCGGCCGCGACGGGCACGGTCACCTTGACCGCGACGATGACGGGGACCCTGGGCTCCGACAATGGGACCATCAACCTCACGCTCATCGATCGCACCCAAGTCCTGCGGATCGTCGCCGGCGGAGGGATACAGCAGGTGTTGCCGAGTGCCGCCATCGTCGCGCCATTCACGGTGACGAACTACGGCAACCTGCAGGACACCGTCAACCTCAGTACCACGTGCCCGGGGTCGGCGTTGAGTGGCAGTTGCACGCCGTCGGTCACCTCCTTCACGCTGACTCCGGGGGCATCGCGTGCCGTCACGGTGAGCGTCGCGGCCGGCACCACGGTCGGTGCGACCGGAACGGTGGGGTTGGTCGGCGCACTCGCCAGTGGTGGCGTGCGCGACAGCGCGTACACCGACATCACCATTCGCGCCGCCCGCTCACACGGCGTCGAGCTCGGCGCGGTGAACGACTTCTCGCAGCAGACGCCCGCCCTCTGCTACGCGCGGGCGATCGTGCCGCGCGCGGCGTACGAGTGTGGCAACCTCCGCATCGCCCATGCCCTGCCGGCCGTCCGGACCTACAACAAGGTCCGGGTGCCGACGCTGCTGTACAGTAGTCAGCTCGCGCACCCGCATCCCGTGATCAATGCGATCATCACCCTCGACGCGAGCCAGGGCACGCCCGACAGCGTCCTCGGGCAGCTGATGGATGGGAGTGGCAATACCCTCGGCCATGGCAAGTGGGCCGGCGCCTCATTCGCCAACGGCGCGTCGCGCGCGGTGAGCATCGGTTACAACGCGAGTGGCGTGACGACGAACGAGTACAGCTGGAAGGTGCAAGCGCAGGCGTTCTATCCCGATACGATGCTCCCCTACGTCACGAACGAGTTCTATGCGCTCGTCAGCGCGCAGGCCTCGCATCTCGGACACGGCTGGACCGTGGCCGGCGTCGAGTCCATGCACGTCTACTCGTGCGGGTGCTCGATGTTGTGGAATTCGGCGGATGGCAGTGCCGAGTTTTACTCGAACCAGAGCACGGGTTCGTCGTCGACGTTCGCGCCAACGTCGGGATTGCTGACGCGGCCCGACACGATGAAGACCGATCACTCGACCGGGGTGCTGCACTACATTCGCTACGCGCCGCACGGCGTGCAGGTGATCTTCGATTCCACGGGGCATCATCTCCAAACGCGCGACCGCCTCGGGCACGTGACCACCTTCACGTACGTCAATGGGACGGACGTCGCCACCATCACGGTGCCGGCGCCGGGCGCGACGCTAACCTATCAGTTCGTGTACGACGGCACGACGCACATGTTGGACTCGGTCATCGCGCCGTCCGTCGGGGGGGAGCCGACCCGCGCCACCAAGCTCACGATCAACAGCGCGGGCGATGTGACGGCGATCCGGGACCCGGATGGGATGTCGGTCACGTTCAACTATCGCACGGGTGGCGACTCCGACGTCATCACGTCGCTCACGGATCGCCGTGGCACGTATACGGCCTTCACCTACGATGCCGCGCGGGAGCTGGCGACCGCAACGGTCGACTCGACGAGCGGTGGATTCAATCTGACGACGAGCTTCGCCGGCGCGAACGCCTCGACGCTCACCGCTGCGCTCAACCAGGATTCGGTCTCGATGCTCGTGAACGGGCCGCGGACCGATGTCAGCGATACGGCGCGGATCTGGACGAATCGCTTTGGCCAGCCGGTCCGGCTCCGCGATGCGCTCGGCTACGAGACCGACCTGACGATGGGCAATACGACGTACTTGGCGGAGGTGACCCGACTCCGCCACCCCAACGGCCAGGTGCTTGGCGCGGTCCCCGATCCACGTGGCAACCTACAGAGCGAGACCGACTCGAGCCTCGTCAGCGGTGGTCAGTACGCCACGACGGCCTATACGTACGATGGCAAGTTCGACTTCGTCACGAGCATCACACCCCCATTGCTCGACGCGACGACGTTCACGTACGACACGGTGAATGGAAATCGACTCACGGCGCGGAATGCGCTCGGCGACTCGACCACCATCAACTACTTCTACGGCAACAGCGACTCGTTGCTCTCATCATCCCAGCCTCCCCACACGGCCAAGGACTCGATCCAGTACGATGGCGTCTTCGGCAACGTCGTGGGCGAGATGACGCCGCTCGGGTATTGGACGCTGACCCTCCTCGACGGGTATGGTCGGGATTCGTTGGCCATCACGCCCCTTCCGGCAGCCGACAAATCGCACGACCCGACGGGCGCGGGCGCCGTACGCGATACGACGGAGACGTTGTACGACCCGCTCGATCGTCCCTACTTCACGCTGACGATCGCGCCGACGTACAACGGCGTGGTGCGCCAGACATCGAGCGTGCTCACCGACTACGACGGGGAAGGCGCCGTTCTCTCGACGCAGATCCAGCCATCGCCGGACCCCAACAACATTGAACTGATCACCACGTTCCACTTTTATGACCGCGTCGGGCGGCTGAGCTACACGCAACATCCAGACAATTCGAAGGACAGCACGTACTACGACGCCGCTGGGAACGTGGATACCATCTATACCCGGCGCGGATACAAGATCCCTCAGGCGTTCGATGCATTGAATCGCATCGTGAAGCGCATCGTGCCCTCGGTGTTCTACCCCAAGGACTCGATCGGCATTCCGGCGTTGACGGAGCAGAAGAGCTTCTACCTCACACAGAACCCGCCGTACGGCAATCTCACGATTCCGGGCGACAGCGCGGCGTTTCGCTATGACGAAGTCAGCAATACCGTCGAGGCGGACAATGCCGATGCGCGGATCAGCCGTGTCTACGACGCCGCGGGCCGGTTGCTCACCGAGACACAGCGCGTCCGCACGCGTGATGGTCAGAACTTCAATACGCACATCTACACGGTGGGGTACGGCTACGATCGCGACAGCCGACGCACACTGGTCGTGCATCCAAGCCAGCTGGCGGCGATCGTCAGCGGCCAGTCCCGCGATACGTCCATCTACGGGTACGACCTGGCATCGCACGTGAGTACTGTGCGGGACATTCTCGGCGGAACGTTCACCTATGGGTACTCGGCCCGTGGCGATCTCATATCGTTGGCATTCCCCGATGGCGCGACCGAGGAGCGATTCGGGACCGATGACGACGGGCGCTTGACGAACGATTCGATCGGCCCCCTCAGCGGGGCGGCGAATTCGCGGAAGACGGCGCTGACCTACGATGCGCGCGGCAAGATCCTGACGGGGGTCAACACCTTCGGCATCCAGGACAACGTATCGGCAACGTATTCCGCCATGGGACACGTCGTCGTGCACAATGCTTCATTCATCTTTCCGGCGTACGACGGCAGTCCGCAGCAGAACGGCACGGATGACGAGACGTACACACTGGATCCCCTGGGGAATCAAGTCAGCTCGACCTCGAGCACCAATATCGCCGTCGGGACCATCTCTGATCCGACGACCAGCCTCGCGTTGGCGGGCTACAACAACCGCATTGGGGAGCAGACGGTGCGTCAGGGAGGGAGCGCCGGTGTCCATGGCTCAGCCGACGCGCTGTTATACGACGCGGAAGGCAACCTGTACGGGACCTATCAGACATCAATCGTGCAGGGCGACCCCGCGGTAGATCTCTTCTCGTACTATGGCGCGGACAATCGGCTCCGCATGGCGGACAATCGAACGGTCGCCAATGCGTTCGTCCAGACGCTGACGATTTCGAGCCGCGCGCTCGAGACCTATCGCTACGACGCGCTCGGCCGCCGGGTGTTCAAGCAAGCCGACGACTGGTGTCCGACCAACACGACGGTCTGGAACTACTGCCATCGCGCCACGCTGCGCCGCTTTGTGTGGGACGGCGCGCAAGAGTTGGACGAAATTCAGACGCAGGATACCGCCGTCGTATCGATTGCCGAAGCCGACACCGGCGTCGTCAAGCTCGGCATCCAATGCAATGGCGTGTGCTCCGACAACAACAAATTCTTCGGTCGAGTGCTGTACACGACCGGATTGACGGTCGACCAGCCGTTGGCGGTGACGCGTGTGGACTATGCCGACTCGGCGACCGTCGTCAATGGCTTAGCCGGCACGCCGGTGCCGTACTATGTCCACCCGCCACTCACGTTCGTGCCGGTGTGGAACGCCTACGGCCGGTGGGACGCTGTTCTCGATTACGAGTGCGTGACGATGCCGGGCAGCACGCAGCCGCGCTGCGTCGACTCGCAGGTCGAACTCGGACTCAATCCATACGACAACCTGCACGTCAACGTCCTCAGTTATATGGGATCGATGTTGGAGGACAAGCGCGATGAGACTGGGACACGATACCGGCGGGCTCGCACGTACAATCCGACCACCGGGCTGTTCACACAGGAAGATCCCCTCGGCCTCGCCGGCGGGCTCAACGCCTACGGCTTCGCGGAAAGCGACCCGGTTAATTATTCCGATCCTTTCGGGTTGTGTCCCTTCGGTCAGGTGGTGTGCAACCTCTTCAATAGTTACGCGAACTGGCGTGACGATCAGGAAAGTGAGTACAAGGAATTTCACGGCGGCGACCAGGTGGTCGCGCTCGAGGTCCCCGGCATATTTGCCGCTGCCAGCCCCGAAGGCATCGCGGAAGGACTCGGGGAGATCGGAGAGCAATTCGAAAACATCTCAAACGAACTCAAGACCTCGAATCACTTTCAAGCGGCTCGGATGGAGCAGACGGGCCGCCTGGAGACAGGTGCCGATCACGCGCATGAGCTCAAGGACTTCGCCAACGGCCTGCGCAACTCCGCGGTCAAACTGAAACGTATCTTGAGTAATCCCAAGCTCGAGGCTGCGGTTCGTAAAGATGCACAGGAGCTCCTCAGCAACGTCAGCATACTGCGCGACCGTATCATGGAGGCACTGAAGTGAACATAGACCTGTCGCCGTGGAGGGCACCGGCGGAGCTCGTCGACGCGATTTGGGCTGCGCGACGCGAGCAGCGGAGGGACCTGCAACCGGCGATCGTGCAACTGCTCGATCACGATAACCCGACCGTTCGTGAAGAGGCGGTGTCGTTGCTTTTTGTCAAGTGGGCGGATCGCTCGCTTCGTGACCGGCTCATCGGCCTGATGCGATCCGACCCTGATTTCGGGGTACGGGCGCGGGCAGCCGGGGCCCTTGGACTGACATCGGACGACCGGAGCCGGCGCCGCGACTGTGAAGTACTCCGGCAGATCGTACTCGATAGGGAAGACGACCCGGTCGTCCGTAAGGCGTGTTATGAGGCACTACAAGGAATGATCCACGGCAAGGCAATGCTACTCGACGACGATGTCGATCTCGATGAGGATGTGGATTTGGAATGGGTGAAGGCAGCCTGCGGTGACTGAGTGGCGCACCGGGCGCTTCACGGTCTTACGTCCACCCTTGACGGGATAAGACGCAAGCCGCTAGTGCGGATTCGGCCCGCACTAGCGGCGCATTCATGGTAATCATTCCGTCACGAGAAAATTGAACTGGCCGAGCCCCTGCGCGCGCGCGAAGTCTGCGGTGCTGCCGAGGCGGCCCGGTCCGCGCGACGTGATGTAAGGAAATCGTTCCTGAAGGCATCCATCTCGTGAGCCTCGGTCGCCGTCACGGGCACATTGCGTGTCGAATCGACCGTCTCCGACGCGAGCAGTTGATCCAAACAGCCGCTCATCCTCGCGCGCTACGCGCGCCGTGCGCGCGATCGACGCCTCGACGTCCACCGGCTCGCTGGCGGCTTCGACGCTCAACCAGAGGCCGATCCTGGCCCACTCCGCCGCAATCGCGGCCACTGTGTCATTGACTCCGGCGTCGGGCGAATGCTTGGCAGCTGTCGTCCTCATCTCACTTTGCCTGCGTGCCAGGCCAGGCATCGAGCGCCGTCACCGCGGGCGCGCTCGAAGATAAGTTGGATGCTGCAGGTACGGTGAATCGCCGAGCGCGAACTTACGATCCTCTCACGGGGCGGCTTACGCAGGAGGATCCGGCCGGGTTAGCTGGAGGGCTGAATGAGTACGGTTTTGCAGCCGGTGATCCGGTCAACTACAGTGATCCGTTCGGCCTGTGTCCACCATGCGACGGCAATGGCGTGTCGCCCCAGCGCCACCATACACCGACCGCTGACGAAGAGGCATTGCAGGGCCCCGGACTGCTTGATCCTGTCGCAATCGGGACTGGGTTCTTGGCGGGTCCGGTGGATGCTGCGATCACTGGGGCGATAGAACGCGCTGGTGCGGATGCTGCAGCCACATCGGCTGCCAAAGCGGGCACCAAGGTGTATCGGGTTTTCGGCGGGGAGGCGAAGCCCATGGGTCGCTATTGGACTCCCGTAAATCCCGCAGAAGTAGCAGGCTTCCGGGCTGCGGCGGGGCTGCCAGTCGAGAACACGGGCCGATTCGTGATCGAAGGGGTGCTGCAGGATGCTACCGGAGTGCAGGTAGGGCGTGCGGCGGCCGGTGCAGGCGGTAGGGGTGGGATCCCTGAGTTCTTGGTTCCCGCGCCGGCGAAACAGATTCAAATTATAAACGTGTCTGGCGCGAACCCACCATTCTGAGGGGGGCATGAGCGACAAGGGTCCAGATTTCTTCCTTGGCTCGAGCGACAGCCGCGGTGACTTTGCGCGCGCGCGTGCAGCATCGGCGCGCGCGCGCCTCGCCGGGCCGAACAACGTTCAGTATCTGTGGATTCGCGTTGAGCCGGCGATAATCGGACAGCCGTACGGCTTAGGCGGAGCGGATATTCACGACCTGATAATCGCTCCGCACTACGACGGCAGTACCTTGTTCCCGATCAAGGAGTTTCCCATGCCTGTTGTCGTTTACCGTGCATTAAGCGATCGGGTGTTCGAGACACTTCGATTCGGTGAAGAAGACGTCTCTAACATCGCATGGGGAGAGCTGTACCGGACGCGCGACGCGGCGGTAGCCGCCTCGGGGGGCGAAACTCTCTGACGCCACGCTACCTGCAACAAGAGGACAGCGTCTATCCATTTTGCTACGAGTGCGTATGAAAGACCGGTCTTCCAACGAGCGTCGTGAGCGGCGCGTCGAGTTTCTGGGCGAGCAAGATGGTCCACCGGAGCGCGAACTCAAAGCGCTTCTGCAGAAAGAACTTCGTCGATTCCCTACGGTGCGGCGAGCCTACCTTGCGCGCGTCGGGTTTGCACCGGATGCTGCAGTATCCGTGGCGTTGTGCATTGCTCCGAGCTCAAAGAATGATCAGGCCATAGTTCAGACAGTCAGTCGTGTGTTTGGAGCGTACTTCGCTTCTGAGGCTCATCTCGACATCGTCTTTCTTGATGCCGAACAGGAAGAAGATCTGAGACGCGTCTGTGGTTCGTTCCTCTAAAAACCGTGGGAATCCGCTTCGCCCGCGGGTCGGGTGTTAATTCGGGCCTCGGTGGGCCGTCTGGATCGCCGGACCTCACAGTCGTCGCGCGGGTCGAGTGTAAATTCGGGCCTCATCGAGCCTTCCGGATCACTGGACCTCGCGCCTGTCATCAGGGCCGCGCCGTGGACAGAGGGGTGGTCGTCCCACTGACTGAGGCTCGCAGCCTGGGTGTGTTTGCGGACCTCCCCCCGTACACCGCGTGTGACGACCGTGTGTCTCCTCGAGCGTCCACGGCGCATTCCGGATCGCTAGGTCTCTCGTCTCACGCGGAATAGCTCGTGATCAGTTGTCAAACAGCGCCGAAGAGCTGCGTGCGTAGTGGGACCTCCACGCGACGATCAAAACCTCGGTGCTCGGCGGGTCACGCCGGCACGACACATCTTCATAGACGCTTCGGATCCGAGGGAGACCTAGACGGTTGTATGACGACGGTCACCTGCGCGAACAGCCAGGGCCGCAAGGAACTTGAAGGTCGAAGCATCTCCCTCCACGCTCGGCTCACCACCCGTACCTTCGTCTTCTCCTCCGTTCATGCCGCTCGATACGGCGACTCACGCTGGAGCACCTGCCACCGCCCGGCGTCGAACGGTTCTGCGGTCTGCATGATATGCAACAACATCGGGACGAGCTTCCGGGCGATCGCACACACGGCGCTCACCTTGGATCCGCCGTTTCGCGCGACCAGCGCGACGTACTGCTCATGACACAATCCACCCGTCCGGCAGCATCGGCCCGCGAGCAGGAAGAGCTGGCGTCGGAGCGCCGGCCGCCCGCGCTTCGTCTGTCGGATCCGACTGCGGACGGACGTTCCGCTTTCCTTCCCCGCCAGGTTCATGCCGGCGAGCTTCAGCACCTGGCGCGGCGAGACGTAGCTCGCCGGCGTGCCGAGTTCGGCGACGAGGGTCGAGGCGCAGACGACGCTCACACCCGGCACCGTGGTTAAGGCGGCGACGGCCGTGATCTCCTGGGCGAGCTCCGTCAACTGAGCCTCGACCGCCCCGATGTGAAGCCGGACGATCGTCCACCGGGCGAGGAGACGCCGGATCTCCTGACGGCGGGCACCGCGATCGTCGACCACTCCGATCGTCAATGCCGCGGCCGTCAGGAACGCGTTGATCCGGTCTGGCGCGAAATGGTTGTGCGAGACCTTGCGGATGAGCGCTCGTACACGCATCGGTCGCTCGGCATCGAGCTCCGCCGGCGTCGACCAGTGCCGGAGCAGCGCGATCGGCGTGCAGTACTTCACGTCGGTGAACGTGGCGGTGAACTCCGGCCAGACGACGTCGAGGACGCTCAAGAGTCGGTTCTTGAGTCGCGTCTCCTCGACGGCGAGCCGCTGGCGCTCGGTCGTCAGGGCCCGAAGGGCGATCGCGCGCGGCTCAAGAAGGGCGTAGCTGACGAACAGACCGTCGCTCACGAGCCGACAGATCAGGCTAGCGTCTTTCGCATCGTCCTTCCGTGGGCTGTTGTCTTCCATCTCCTTGAGCCGCTTCGTCAGAGCCGAGAGCACCGTGACCACGCGTAGCCGCGCCGGTGCAGATCGGCGGCGAAGGTCTGCCCATGGTGGCCCGCGAACTCGATGCCCACGAGCATCCGTTCGCGGGGCACGTTGGGGAACAGTGCGGTGAGATGTGCGTCAGCAGCATCGAACCCGCCGCGACTCACCGGCACTGTAATGGCCTTGGTGCGACGGCTGTCCGGCCCGCGTGCAACGAGCATGTGAAAAGTCTTGCCGGTGTCGACACCCACATGGACGCAAAAGGTACGGGCGTACGCGAGCTTGTCGTCGGCGTGCATGGCGCGGGCGAGTAGAGTGTGGTAGCGTCAGCCGGGGGAGGCCAGACTCTCTCACCCGTGAGAATGTTGCCGCTACACTAATGCACGCTGCATACCACACCTCGCGATCACCAGCGCTCGATCAATGATCGACGGCAAAACAAAACCCAATGTCGGTGTGCAGCGCTCTATAGTGGCTGCACACTAACATCGGGAGATAGATGTGTAAATTACTCGGACCCATTCGGTCTGAGCCCATGCCCTCCAGACAACGACTGCGGCATCAGCGCGAGCGACGCACTCGCGGCTCTCACGGGCGCGGGTCGGCTCCTTCAGCCCGCGCAAGGACCTCTCGAAGTGGCTGGTACGATTGCGGTCGCACCGCTGGCCGGGGGAGTGGGGGCAGCCGAGGAGATCAGCGGTGCCGTGATTGCGCTCGGACAGACGCTGAGGTCCGGAGCCGGTAGCGGGGTTCTGACAGCGGCGGGAGTAGCGGGACGAGTGGCGTCTGCGACCGGCGGCGCCGTTTCCCAGCTAGCCAAGTCGGAAGGTTTCAAAGTCACGGTGGACGCCGGGCGAGCTATTGTCGCTAGAATTAAGTCTACTGGCGACATCCGTGTGGGTATCGACGGCATCGGCTCACTGACACGCGAGGGCGTAGTGTCCGCGAATCGAGCGCTCACCCATCTGAAGAACCTGTCGAGCCAAGAGATAATTGGTCTCATCAACAAGGCTCGTGAATTGCTCGCAGCGCCACGCTAACCAACCTCTGACGCCTTATCTCTCATGGATCGCGCCGTCCTGCCGCAGGCACTCAATGGTGGTTACATCGAGGAGTACGAGTTCGACCTGCGTCGGAATCTATTCTCCATGCGAGTCCATGTTCTCGACAACGATCTGCTGTCCAGCTATAACGTGCGGTTCGAGAAGTTGAGTCAGTTCGCGATGGATAGTGAGAGCCTGGGTGACAAAGAGCGACTCGAACTGACCGAGATCTGGATCGACTCGACTCCGGAGTCGTCCAGTACCGAGGAGTGGAGTATTACGATAAGCATGTGGGACATTACTCACATTCGCCTGCGGTGCGCCATCATCGTGATCGATGGCGCACCGCTGCGCTGACGACGAGAGACATCACTCTGTCACCAAGAAATTGAACTGCCCGAGCTCCTGCGCGCGCGCGAAGTCGGAGGTGCTCCCGAGGGGGACCGGCCCGCGCGACGTGATGTAGGAGACGTTGAGGCCGAGGCTGAGGACGCGGTCGATGATGTGGCCCTCGTTGATCGCCCGCCCGAGAAACTCCATGATCAGCGTCGGCCGCCCACGCGGGCGACGCAGCGTGCGCTCGAATCCATCGAGCAATCGCATCTCGTGCCCTTCGACGTCGATCTTGAGCAACGCCGTCTCCGGCGCGATGCCCTCGCGCTCGAACACCTCGTCGAGCGAGACGACCGGCACGTCGAATCGCTCGCGCAGGTCGCCCAATGCGGTGCGCCCCGACTCTAGCGTGCTTTCCTGATCGTTCTCGCGAACGTAGAACGTCATCGTGCCCGGCTCGGCGCTGACGCCCGCGTGGCGCACCTCGACGCGCGGGCTCCAGCCGTTGCGCTCGACGTTCCGTTCGATGAGAGACGCGAGATGGGGCGTTGGCTCGTACGCGATGACGCGCGCATGAGGTGCGTGGCTCGCGGCGAGATAGGTGAACACGCCGACGTTGGCGCCAATGTCGAAGATGGTCGTCGCCTCGCGCGCGAGCGATGTGAAGAGACGAATGGTCGACCAGTCGGCATACTGCTGGAGCGGCTGGACGAGCAGGCTGCGGCAACTCGGCAGCGACAGGTCCAACTCTAATGTGACCACGGACGCCCCGAGGTCGATCGACGCGACCGTCGTGCGGTGTGCCGAGCGACAGACGAGCTCTTCGACCGCGCGAGACGCGGAGTTGCCGCCGAGGATGCGGCGTTGCCCCAAGCGGGCCACCAGCGCGATCAACGGCGGACCGAGTACGGTCGACCCAGTGCGGCGCAACGTGCGCGCGACGACCGACATGCGGGAAAATCTAGGGGCGCCGGGCGCCGCGAGCACGAATATCGCAATAGGAGGCCGGCATGCACGGCATGCACGAGATCGGAGCAAACACGGTCGCGACCTGGATCTGCGTGGTCCTCGTGATCCTGGTCATCCTCGGCGTCCTGCGCGCGCTCGTACGCCCCATTGTCGCCGTCGCGCTCATCGCGATTATTCTCATCATCTTCGGCGTCCTCCGCGAAGACTCGGTCGCTCGCTTCGCCCGCAACACCGTCCACCAGGTCCACCAATTCGTGGCATCGCTCTTCAGCGCGGCGCGATAGGAACACTCCAGGTGTATCGCGTATTTATCAGATATGATAGGTACCGTTCATCTCCGCGTCTCGAGCCTCAACCGAGCGATCGCGTTCTATCGCGACCTCTTGGGACTCAAGGTCATTGCACCAGGCGTCCTCGCCTCGAGTGAGAATGGCCCGCCGCTGATCACGCTGACCGAGCTGCCCGGCGCCACAAAGCCAGGTCGCACGACCGGCCTGTATCACGTGGCGATCCGCGTGAGCGATGCCCCCGCGCTCGGGCGCCTGCTCGCACGGCTCCTCGCCGCCGACTACCCGCTGCAAGGCGCCAGCGACCACCCGACGAACAAGGCGATCTACCTGGCCGATCCCGATGGCAACGGCATCGAGCTCACGATCGATAATCCCAAGTCCGAGTGGTTCGGCCCAGATGGCCAGCTGCGCCTGGCGTCGCCGCCGCTCGACGGCCACGCACTCCTCGAGGCCGCCGGCCCGGCGCCATGGCCCGGGCTCGATGGCGGGGCCGATATCGGGCACATCCACCTACATGTGGCCGATCTCGATCGCTCGATCGCGTTCTATCGCGATGTCGTCGGCATGGACCTCAAGTATTCGCTCCATCGGTTCCGCGCCGCGTTCATGGCGTTCGGCGATTATCACCACCACCTGGGCCTCAACACGTGGAATGGCGTCGGAGCAAGTCGCCCGGCGAGCGATGCGGTGGGGCTCGTTTCGTTCACCATCCAGGCGCCTGATACAACCGACGGCGACCGCGAGCTCGTCGATCCCGACGGAAATCGCGTGTTAATAACGGCCGGTGTGACTCAAGGAGCGGGCAGCCTCTAGCCGTAAACTGCGTCAGCCGCTACTGTTGTAGGGTTACCCCGACCCGAGGAGGGGTCCTGCGACGGTTGCGCATCGGCGTTCTTGATCTCGTTACGAGCGGCCCGGCCCACGGGCTGTACTCAAAGCTCATGAACGCCAATTTGGCGAGCATCATGCCGCAGGTCATCGGTGCATGGTGTGAGGAAGCGGGCCATGAGGTCCGCTTCGTGTGTTATACGGGGTACGAGGACCTCTCCAAAGAGTTGCCCGCGGACACCGACCTGCTGTTCATCTCGTCGTTCACCGAGGCCGCACAGCTCTCGTACGCGATCAGCGCGATGTATCGCCAGCGCGGCACCATCACCGCGATCGGCGGCCCCCACGCGCGTTGCTATCCAGAGGACTCGGCCAAGTACTTCGACTACGTCTTCGGATTTACGGACAAGCCGCTGGTCTTGAGCATGCTCGCCGACTGCGAGCAGCATCGGCCGATGGGCGTTCAGCTGAACGCCGGCAAGCAGCCGCGCCAACTGCCCAGCGTCCGCGAGCGCTGGAAGTTCATCCAGGTCACGCTCGCCAAAGCGCCGACGATCAAGATCGTCCCGATGCTGGCGAGCTTGGGATGCCCATATACGTGCAGCTTCTGCATCGACTCGACCGTCGATTATCAGCCGTTCGAGCCCGAGCAAGTACGCGATGATCTCCGGTTCTTGCTGGAGAACATGAAGCGGCCGCGCATCGGCTGGCATGACCCGAATTTCGGCGTGCGCTTCGACGAGACGCTCGGCGCGATCGAGGAGGCGATCCCACCCGGGAGTGCGGACTTTATCGCCGAGTCGAGCTTGTCGCTGCTCAACGAGGATCGCCTGCCCCGACTGAAAAAAAACGGGTTCGCCGCGATGCTGCCCGGTGTCGAGTCCTGGTTCTCGCTTGGCAACAAGGCGAAGACGGGCAAGCACTACGGGATGGAGAAGGTGAAAACGGTCGCCGAGCATGTGAACATGGTCATGCGCTACATCCCGTACATGCAGACCAACTTCGTGCTCGGCCTCGACACCGACGAGGGTGACGCGCCGTTCGAGTGCACCAAGGCGTTCGTCGATTTGGCGCCGGGTGCCTTCCCGGGATATTCGCTGCTCTCGGCGTTCGGCCGGGCCGCGCCGCTCAACCTGGAGCTGCAACGCGCCGGGCGCGTGCTGCCGTTCCCGCATCACTTCCTGAACAACAACCTGGCGATGAACGTCAAGCCCAAGAACTACACTTGGGAGTCGTTCTACGACCGCGTCATCGATCTCACGACCTATTCGTTCTCACCTCGGGCGATCTGGAACCGGTTCAAGGCGACCGGTGGGACGATCCCGAAGTGGATGAACGTCGTGCGCGCGATGTCGAGCGAGGGGTGGGGACGCCAGCGGTACTACACGAAAGTGCGGGCGCTCCTCAGCTCGGACGCGAGTGTCCGGCGGTACTTCAACGGCGAGACGGACACGCTGCCGGCGTTCTACGAGAACCGCGTGAAGCAGGATCTCGGGCCGTTCTGGTCGGAGCTACCGGAAGGCGCGCTGCGGCACGATCCCAACGCCTACTTGAACGCCGAGCGGGAGCGGGTGACGCGTGGGACCGAGGCTACTGTCGAACTTCAGCGTTCCTCGCCGGCGTCCTGAACGAAGGCGCGCCGCCTTGCCCCGAGGCGGCGCGGTACCAGTCTCCCAGCTCGCGCCAGGCACCCGCCGTCTCCTGAACCGGCGCAGCGCTGCGCCATGCGCAGAGCCCGCTGCCGCGGGTCGTGAGACAGTCGCGCCGGTAGCTGACGCCGAAGTGCACGAGCACCCAGTCTTCGTACGCCGCGACGCCGTACAGCGCCTCTGACAGCGAGGTGCAGGCCTCCCGCCATTCGCCCGGGCTGATCGGCGACCGGACTTTCGTCGCCTGGAGCGGCACGCAGGAGTTAGGGTCGATCCGAACGCCTTCCGTGCGCCGTGGCTCGAACCCGAGGCGCCGTACATAGACGCCGGACGAGGTCGGGTCGCCGGGAGCGGTCGTGACGAACATTCCGCTCTCGCAGACCCGCATGAGCCGCATGCTCTCCATGGTCAGCGAGTACGCGCTGGACGACAGCGTCCCGCCCGCGACCGGTCCGCAGTCGCAGGTGAACCCGTACGCGAGAAGCAGATTACCGGACGGGTGCTTGACGTCGTGGTTCCAGAGCCAGAGCTGCTGGTCGAACAGGCGTTCGGCCCGCGTGCGCATCGCGCGCGGAAGTTGAAATGGAATAAGGGTATGCGAGAACGCCACGAATCGGATCTACCGCGAAATGGTGTCAATGTTCCGAGCTAATTCCTGCAAGTCACTTGGGTTCACGTCGGATACGGCCCAGTAGACCATTCCTGCGTGCGTCCAGTGTAGCATGGAATATCCTAGACGCAACTCACCTGCCGGTTTCGACTCGTTGCCGCCGGGCCATTCGTAGACGTTGATCTTGTGCTGGCGGCGGCCGTAGACGAGCGCCGCGACCCGCTTGCCGGCGATGAAGTCGACCCGGCCGCCGAGCAGAGGGAAACCCTGAGGGGCGAGGTCGACTACAGACGGTGCGAAGTCGAGCTTGCCCGAGTACCAAGGTTTCACGGTGTGTTGGTCAGTGGACGCAACGTCGAACAAGTGCGCTTGATCGCCAGCGAGCGATCGGACATGGCTATCAAGCACTTCCTGGGCCGTGGTATCGTTACCGCTCTGTCGGCCGCCAACCGCCAGGCCCACGGCCAGCACAACCGCCGCGGCGGCGGCGAGGACTCCTGGGCTCCACATCGGGCGGCGCCGGCGGGCCCAGGGGCTTGCTGCCGTTGCTTCGGCGGCTTCGAGCGTGGCGGCAATGCGCTCACGGAGTGCGGCCGGGGCAGTCTCCGCGCGCGCCTGCCGGCGCAACGCGTCGCCCATCGCGCGATACTCGGCCAGGCGTGCGGTGCAAGGCGGACAGGTGGGCAAGTGCGCCTCCAGTGATGCAACGTCATCCAGCTCGCCGTCGGCGTAGGCGCTGAGGAGATCTTCAAATTGCTCGTGCGTCATGTGGCCCTCTCAGCGACATCCCCAATGAGCTTGCGCAAGCGCTCGCGGGCGCGAGCGAGGCGCGACATCACGGTCCCGATCGGTGCGTTGATCGCCTGCGCGATCTCCTTGTACGAGAGCCCTTCGAGCTCGCGGAGTACCACGACTTCGCGCGCCTCGTACGGCAGCTGGGCGAGCCCTTGCTCGATCGTCAACCGCTGGTCTTCGTCCACGCTCAACGGGTTCGAGTGCAGCCGATCGTCGAACTCGATGGTCTCCGCGCGATCCATGCTGCGCCGACGCGACGAGTAGCAGGTGTGCCGCACGATCGTGAGCAGCCACGCGCGGCTCTCTTGCTCAGAGGCGCCGCCCGCGCCACGAAACCCATCGAAATATCGCAGTGCGCGCAGATACGCCTCCTGGACCACATCCTCGGCGTCATGACGATTGCGCGTCAACTGCCGCGCGACGGCGTACGCGGCATCGAGGTGTGGCATCATCAGCTTCGCGAAGCGGCCGGAGCGCTCGTCAGGGTCCTCTTTCACTCTACCAGTATAGCGCCCGGAATAATCCCGCCGCCCCCGCGGTCTTCCGGATATGCCAAACTTTATCAAAGACGACATGGCCCACGACGGAGTCGACCGTCGTGGCTTTCTCGAATGCATGGCGTGGGCGGGCACGGGCCTCGTCTGGTCCATGGTCGGCGGTGTGCCGCGCTCGTTCGCCATCGGCGACGCGAAGGCGCCCAAGGACCTGTTCTTCGTGCAGATCTCGGACAGCCACATGGGATTCGACAAGGCGGCAAATGCCGACGTGGCTGGCACTTTTCAAGAAGCCATACGCCGTATCAACGCCTTCCCCAGCCAACCGGCATTTCTCCTTCACACCGGTGATATCAGCCACCTGTCCAAGCCGACGGAGTTCGACGCCGTCGATCAGATGATCAAGTCGGCGAAGACCAAGACCGGTTCGATTTTCTACGTCCCGGGCGAGCACGATGTGTTGAACGACCAGGGCGCGAGTTACCGGGATCGCTACGGCAAGAACACGCAGGGCAACGGCTGGTACTCGTTCGACCACTCCGGCGTGCACTTCATCGGGCTCGTGAACGTCATGGATCTCAAGCCCGGCGGCCTCGGAAGCTTGGGCTCGGAGCAGCTCGAGTGGCTGGAGAAAGACGTGAAGGGCCTGGCGTCTAGCACCCCGATCGTCGTCTTCGCCCATGTGCCACTGTGGGCCCTGTATCCCCAGTGGGGCTGGGGCACGGATGATGGTGCACAGGCGCTCTCGTACTTGAAACGATTTGGGTCCGTGACCGTGCTCAACGGCCACATCCACCAGACCGTGCAGAAGATCGAGGGGAACATGACGTTCCACACGGCCCTCTCGACGGCGTTCCCACAGCCCGCGCCTGGGACGGCCGCGGGTCCTGGCCCAGTCGATGTCGGCGCCGACCGCCTGAGAAGCTTTCTGGGGCTTTCCAGCATCCGGTTTGCGGCCCACGCCGGCACGCTCTCGATCGTCGATTCGTCGTTGGCCGGCACGCCGGTGGCGGTGGCCGGAGCATCGAGCGCTCGTGGCAAGCCAAAGACACTCGCGCCTGTCGCCGACAATGAGATCGCGATCGACAACTTCGTGTTCAATCCGCCGAATCGCACCGTGCCGGCGGGGACGACCGTCACCTGGATCAACCGCGACGACGTCCCGCACCGGATTGCCAGTTTTACTAACGCATTTACGCCCGGCCCGACGCTCGATACCGACGGCAAGTTCTCGCAGAAGTTCGAGACGCCGGGCGTGTACAAGTACTACTGCACCGTGCATCCCACGATGACGGGAATCATCACGGTCCAGTAGGGAGGGCGAACACCACCAGCGCGTCGCCATCGCCGAACACATCACCACCACCCGCGGCGACGGCGACGTACTGGCGTCCATCGCGCCCCTTGTACGTCATCGGCGTCGCCCGCCCGCCCGCGGGGAGATCGGCCGCCCACAACTCGCGGCCGGTCTCGATGTCGAACGCGCGAATCTTGCGATCCATCGTGGCGGCCATGAACACGAGCCCGCCGGCCGTGACGATCGGGCCGCCGAGGTTCGGGCTCCCGTGGCCGTCGTTGCCGAGGGGCACGTCCCAAATGTGTTCGCCCGTCCTCAAGCTCACGGCTACCAAACGGCCCCAGGGCTGAGGAGAGCAGGGGACGTGATTCGGCGCGATGATCCGCCGGCGCATGATGTACGGCGTCCCGCGCATCCGTGTGTACTGATAGTCGTAGCGCGATGACATGCTGTCGGCCGCCGCGCGGTCGAACTGATCATTGGGAATCAGCTTCACTTCGGCCACGACAGTATTGACGCCGGCGACCACGATGGACCGCGATGGGTCGTACGCGACACCACCCCAGTTCACGCCGCCGATGTTCGACGGAAGCTGCAGCGTCCCCTCGAGACTCGGCGGCGTGAAGATCCCCTCGTAGCGCAGGTTCGCCATCAGCGCCCGGCACTCCGGCGTGACGCTGTCGAGGCTAATGTGATGCGGGCTCAGGATGATCGACGAGAACGGCTGCGTGGGCGAAGCCTGCTCGCCGGGAATCGTGCTGGCGGGCACCGGGCGCTCTTCGACCGGGAACAACGGCTTGCCCGTCTCGCGGTCGAGCACGAAGAGCATACCGGTCTTTGTCGCTTCGAGTACGGCCTCGCCGCGTGGGGTCTTCACCAACGCTGGCGGCCCCGCGTTGTCGTAGTCCCACAAGTCGTGATGGACCGTCTGGAAATTCCAGACCATCTTGCCCGTCGTCGCGTGCAGGGCGACCACGGAGCTGCCATACCGATTGTCGCCGAGGCGCTCGCCGCCGTAGTAGTCGACGCTGGGACTCGTCGTCGGCAGAATCACCCAGTCGCGGGCCGAGTCGACGGCGATGACCGACCAGACATTGGCGCCGCCGGTTTGGTGGGCATGAGGGCCCATCCACGTGCGCCAGGCTGGGTCCGTGGAGTCTTGGACCACGGGATCCCAGGTCCACCGCAGCGCGCCCGTGCGGGCGTCGAATGCGCGGACCTCTCCGCTCGCCGCGTTGATGCGGCCGTTGTCGGCAATCGCCGAGCCGACCACGACGAGCCCGTGCACGATCGCGGGCGGTGACGTCTCCTCGTACTCCTCCGGGTAGTCGGTGCGCGGTGCGTTCCGAAGACCGGCTCGCAGGTCGATGGTTCCATGGTTGCCGAACTCGTCGATCGGCTTTCCAGTCTTGGCATCGAGCGCGATGAGACGGGCGTCGATGACAGCGACGAAGATCCGCCGGCGACCGTGGTCGTCCACCCACGTCGACACGCCACGGTTGGCGAAGTCGCCGAATTCGAGCTTGAGGTCCTCATGCGGGTCGAATTTCCAACGCTCAGCCCCCGTCACGGGATCTAGCGCTATGACTCGGCCAAGGGGCGTGCTGACGTACATCGTGCCGTCGACGACGAGCGGCGTGGCCTCGAATTGTTTTGGGCGCTCTGTCTTGAATTCGGGGGCCATCTCGCCCGTGTGATAGATCCAAGCGACTTTGAGCCGCGAGACGTTGGACCGGGTGATTTCCGTGAGCGGAGAAAAACGGCCGCCGGCGCGATCATGGCCATAGGCGGGCCAGTCGCCGGTCTGCAGCAGCAGGAGTGTCAGGGGGATGATCATGGGCCCGAACGTACCTGTTGTCGGCCCCCGACTCTACAAAACCGGGTCAGGCGGGACCTCAGAGGGACGAGCGGGACACGTGATAGATCGCCATCTTGCCCTCTTTCTCGGTCTCCACCGCGAGCCCCTCGCTCTCACAGGCCCGCACAAACCCCGGTGCATGCACCCGCCCCGGATCGACAATGATCCCCTGGCCCTTGGGCGCCAACGTTCGTGCGAGGGCGCTGGCGATGAGAGCGGAGTAGGGCCGCTCGTACAGCACGTCGGCGCCAACAACGGCGTCGAATGTGCCCAGGTCTGGCATTGAGCGCCAATCAACGAGGCGCGTTTTGGGTGCACGCCTCGCGATCGCAAGAGCATTCAACTCGGCAAACAGGAGCGCGTCGGCGTAATAATCTGTCGCCGTCACGTTCCAACCGGCCGCCAACGCGACCGCGGTGACCAGGCCGACCCCACAGCCGAGTTCCAGCAAACGTCCTTGTGCCTGGGGTAGGTGATTGGCGAGCACCAGGGCCGATGGCCAGAGCTCGGCCCAATACGGCAGACGTTCATCATGCTCGAAGTCTTCGGGGCTGATCAACTCGTCCGCGCTACGCGGCTTGCGGATCGCGACCGTCGTATCGCCGACCGCGACCGACACAGTGACGACCGCAAACCGTCGGCCGAGCCGTCGTCTCAGTACTTGGTACTTTTGGACCGGGGACATTTCAACGGTCGACGAATGCGCATCGGTCGTGTTAGTCTCGCCGCGTGCCACGACATCCAGATCTCAAGCCGTTGGGCGACACATTGCGGGAATTCCGTGAAGCCGCCGGAATCTCGCAAGAAAAGTTGGCGGACAAGGTGGGGATCGACCGGACGGTTATCGGCGCGACCGAGCGCGCCGAGCGCAACGTGGGATATCGGCAGATCCGCCGCGTGCTGGTCACGCTCGGCGTGAGCTGGACCGAGTTCGGACGGGAACTGGATAAACGAGATCAACGGCGCCGGTGACGCGCCCGGCCTCGAAGAGCCGGGCGCATCTTAACCGAGTTTCTAGCGGCGTAGTTCAGCCGCCTAGAAACGAACGAATACGGCTTCGCCCGTGTGCTCCGCGCGCTCGGCGGCCTGCGCCATCGCCTCACGCTGCGCGGCTGGCGTGTTGTCCGAGGGGGTGATCATGGACGTCTTCGGGGCCATGCCAGCGCCGGCGCACGTCACCTTGATGTCCATCGGCGAGAAGATGCCGATCGTGATCCACTCCACCAGCAGGTTGAGGAAGCTGTGCTGGGTCTCGACCTTCGCTACGCCCGATGCACACTGCTTGGACACGTCCATGACGTTGGGCGGCACGAGACCGTCGACCCACGACTTGGCCCACTGCTGCTCGACGACCGTCGAGCTCTCGGCGCGACCGGTCGTGATGACGGCGTGATAGCACGCCATTGAGGATACGAGAGCCAGAACGAGCGGGGCACGGAAGGATCGTTTCATGCGTGAGCCTCTGAGGCAGGAGATGGGGGATAGGCGCGCGGACATAATGGAATATCCAGGGTACCTCGGCAACCCTACTTAGGCCCCGAAAGAGAGCACCACCAAGAACCAGGTGCGGGGGGCCTGGCTCTTGGCGATGCGCATTTTCCCTGTGACCTACGTCACAGGCCCCATATTATTCTCACCACCTCACCTGGTGCGAGCCCAGGGGATGATATCGAGGCGCTCGAAGGGGATCGCCTCGCCGGTGCGTTCGTCCCGGCCGAACTTCTGCGGGTCGTGGTACAGACGGCGCAGCGCCTCGTCGATCTCCCCCAACTCGCGGGTCTCGCGCCCGGCCTCCTGCGCATCGAGCTCGCTGTCCATGGTATCCGTCCCCTCGTCCGCGAGGTGATACGGATAATGGGAAACGTCTCCCGCCGCGTCGGACGAGGTCACGCTCTTTCGCTGCCGATACTGATCGAGAGCGCCGATCACGCGCGACCGCTCCTCGAGCAGCCGCTTCTCCAGGTGCTTGCGTTGTTCGTCCGTCATTCCGCCCCCCGCAGCGCAACTGCTGCCTGTGTAACGACCGCCGCCTCGTCGTCCAGCACCTTGCCGACGCGGACGATCTCCGAGTCCGCCAGTCCCCATTCCTTCTGTTCGATGGCCTCTCGAACGCCTGGCACGGTCTTCACCCCATACCCGGTATAAAATCCCGGCGCGTACAGCAGGTGTCTATACCAGGGCCGGTTCGGCAAACCCCCGGCCGAGGTGAGAGCCCGTTCGCTTCGAATCAGTAAAGAGTTGATCGCGGCGAGTTTGTCGGGCGCTATGCGATCGAGCGCGGTCCCGTCCGTGTCGGCGGCCGCGGCCGCGTACTGTGACGCGGCCCGCGTCAGCGCATCGACCCCGTTCTCGAGCGGGGCGAAGTCGAGGTGCGGGGGCGTCGCCACCGAGTCCGGCGCTATCGTCGGTTGGCGGGGGTCGTTGACCGCCGCGAACACGCCATCGCGGAGCTCGCGGTTCTGCTCATTCAGCGAGTCGGTTTCGTCCTTGGCGAGCTTCTCGAGCTGCGTCCGATACTGGGCAACCGTCTCCGCCAGACCCGTATAATCAAACGGGATAATTTGCGCATCGGCCAAACGCATGACGCTCGTGCCGATCGTCTGCGCCAGGGCGCGACCGTACACGAAGCCCGTGTCCGAGAAGTGCGTGTACCAGTAGAAGTCGTCGTAGATCGAGTGGTAGATCCCGCCCGGGGTCTCGCCGTTGTATCCGAGGTTCGCCGAGGCGACCCCCAGGTGCTGAACGAAGGCCGAGTAGTCCGAGCCGGAGCCGAGCGCGGCGATGCGCAGGTTGCTGCGCGTGCGGACCTCGTCTCGCTCGGCCGGCGGGCCGTAGCGGAGACGTTCGGCTTGCCACCGGCGCCACACGGGGAGACGCGTCTCGGGGTCCTGGATGTCCTTGGCGACATCGTTGAAGAACGCCTCCAGAATGTGCGAGCCCTCGATCTGCAGATATCCGCGATCGTTCGAATCCGTGTTGAGATACGCGACCGCATGTTGCTGGAGCTCGTCCGCGTGGGTCTCGGCCCACTCGGTCGAGCCGAGCAAGCCAGGCTCTTCGCCGTCCCAGGCGCAGTAGATGATCGTGCGGCGCGGCTTCCAGCCTTTGGCCAGCAACTGCCCAAACCCTCTAGCCTCCTCAATCAACGAGATCTGGCCCGAGATCGGATCCTCGGCCCCGTTCACCCACGCGTCGTGGTGATTGCCGCGGACGATCCACTCGTCCGGCGCCACGCTGCCTGGGATTCTGGCGATGACATCGTAGAGCGGCTTCGTGTTCCAGTCTGACTTGAGAAGCAGATGGACCTTGGTCGGTCCAGGGCCGCCGAACCGATACGTGATCGGCAGGCTGCCCCGCCAAGCGGCTGGGACAACCGGTCCCTTGAGCGCAGCCAGAAGCGGCTGTGCATCGCCATAGGAAATCGGCAGCACGGGGATCTTGGTCAGCGTCTTCACTTCGCTCAACGCCAACCGCTTCGCGCCCGGCACTGCCCCGATGCCAGGCGTCAGCGGATCGCCCGGATACGTCGGCATGTCCATGACGCTCCCGCGCTGCACGCCATCGCGCGGACGCATCGGACCGTTCGGGAACACTTCACCCTCGGCGTACCCATCTTCGTGCGGATCGGAGTAGATCAAGCAACCAACGGCGCCATGCTCGGCCGCGACCTTGGGCTTGATGCCGCGCCAGGAGCCGCCATAGCGGGCGATGACAATCGCGCCTTTGACCGAGATCCCGTGACGCGCCAGCTCTGCATAGTCAGCCGGCACGCCGAAATTCACGTAGACGAGCGGCGCGGTGACGTCACCGTCGACGGAGTAGGCGTTGTATGTGGGCAGTTGCTCGGTCGCTTGACCCGACGTGGGATCGACGCTGAGCGCGGATTCTTTGAGCGAGAGACGAAATGGCGTCGGGGCGACCATCTCCACGAGCCGCTCTTTCGGCGTGGGGTACAGCACGTCGAATTGTTCAATGTGTGCGTCCAGGCCGAAGGATTTGAACTTTCCAAGAATCCACTCGGCGTTGTCCTTGTCGTATGCGGTGCCGACGTTATGTGGGCGCGCACTCAAACGCTGCATCGAGGCGCGCATCGTGTCTGGCACGGGGAGCGATTGGAATTGCTTTTCCCAGTCGCGTTCCGAGCGCGCGGCGGCGGTCGAATAGCCAGTGAGCCGCGGGTCGGGCGAAAAAATTATTACTACGGCAAGTAGCGGGCCGAGCCGAGTGAGTATAGGCATGGCACGAAGTTGTGGCGCGCCGCTCGTCGACGCCAGTATACTGTAACGCATGAGCGAGCCGGCAACGTCCCCGGCCGCGGCGGAGCCAGCACAGGTCACCGTAGCCACCGCGACCGACAGTGGGAAATACGTTTACTGCATAGTTCGCAGTGACAAACCCCGGGATTTCGGGGAGATCGGCATCGGTGGGGGACGTCGGGTCTATACCGTCCAGTACAAAGATCTGTCGGCGGTGGTGAGCAACACGCCGATCGTGTTGTACGATCCGACAAGAGAAAACGTTCTCGCTCACGAGTTCGTCAACGAGACCGTCATGCGCGAGTACACGGTCATCCCGATGAGCTTCGGCACGTTGTTCCGATCCGAGGACAACGTCACCGAGTTGCTGCGCTCGGCGTATCAGGCGTTCAACGATGTGCTCGACAAGATGCAGGACAAGATCGAATTTGGGCTCAAGATCCTGTGGGATCGCGAGAAAGTCATCGCCAATCTCGAGCAGCAGAATGACGAGATCCGGCGGCTCAAGGACGAGATCACGAACAACGCCAGCTCCTCGACGTATTTCGCGCGGATGCAACTCGGGCGACTCGTCGAGGCCGCGCTCGAGGAGACCGGCAATCGGCTCGTCGCCGACGTGCACGACGCGTTGAAGCCCATCGCCGTCGCCAGTCGCAGCAACAAAGTCATCGGCGATCGTATGATCATGAACGCGGCGTTTCTCGTCGAGCGGGCGAAGAGTGAAGAATTCGACGAGGTCGTGCGCGAGGTCAGTCATCGCTACGACGAACTGCTGACGTTCAAGTACACCGGCCCCTGGCCGCCGTACAACTTCGTCAACATCAAGCTCAAGCTCGAACGCGCGAGCTGACGAGATCCCGCCATGGGATTGCTCACGAAGTTGCTGTTCTTCCCGGTCGCTGGGCCCGTCGCCGGCATCCGCTGGACATTGGGCCAGGTGCAAGGCGTCGCCGAGCGAGAGCTCACCGACGATACGAAGATCAAGAACGATCTCATGGAGTTGCAGCTCAGACTCGAGCTCGGCGAGATCGACGAGGCCGAGTATGCGAAGGCCGAGGCCGTTCTCATGCAGCAGCTCCGTGACGTCAGAGAGTGGCGCGAGCGACTCGGCTGATCTTTTAGCCGCGCTCCCGCGGTGGGTTATCGTTGGCGGGAAAGGGGGCGTCGGTAAGACCACGATCGCCATCGCGCTCGCCAAGGCCGCGGCCGGCCGCGTACTGCTCCTCTCCACCGACCCGGCGCGCGCTCTCGGCCCCGCGCTCGGCGAACCTGTCGGTCCCCACCCGACCAAGCTCCTGAGCATCCCCGGCGTCTTCGCGCAGCAGCTCGACGCGGCGGTCGAGCGCGACGCGTTTCTCGCACGTTGGCGAGAGACGCTCGTCACGGTGATCGATCGTGGGACATACCTCGATCGCGAGGACATCGTCGGTTTCATCGACGCGGTGCTCCCCGGGACCGACGAGGCCATGGCACTGTTGTCGCTCGCCGATCTCGCTGCGTCGAGCGAGTGGGACCGTGTCATCATCGACACGGCTCCGACAGGCCACACGCTACGGCTATTCGCGCTGCCACAAACGTTCGGCCTCGTTGTCGATCTCTTGGAGCTCATGCAGGAGAAGCACCGGTTCATGGTACGCGCGCTCACGCATCGCTATCGCGCCGACGCGGTCGACGCGATGCTCGCCGAGCTTCGACACCGCGTCGATGCGCTTCGGGCATTGCTTACCGATCCGGGTTCGACTCGCCTGGTGCTCGTCGCCCGCGCCGAGCCCATGGTCGTCGCCGAGACCGAGCGCTACGCCGCCGCCTTGCCCGGGCTCGGCCTCACGGCCGGTGCGCTCATCGTCAACGCCGTCTCCGACGACTCTGATCCGAATGCGCTCGCTTCGCTCGCGTCACTACTCCCCGGTATCCCGCACCTCTCGCTCGCGCGATGGCGCACGTCACGCAAACGGCCCGAGTCACGCGAACGGCCAGATTCACGAGCCGCGCAGCGGACGTGGGCCGAACGTTCTGAAGAGCTACGACGTTCGGGGGAGCCACGACGTCCGGAGGAGCCACGACGTCCGGAGGAGCCACGACGTCCGGAGGAGCCACGACGCCCAACAGAGTCAGGACGCGCAACAGAGTCAGGACGCGCAACAGAGTCAGGACGCGCAACAGAGTCAGGACGCGCAACAGAGTCAGGACGCGCAACAGAGTCAGGACGCGCAACAGAGTCAGGACGCGCAACAGAGTCAGGACGCGCAACAGAGTCAGGACGCGCAACAGAGTCAGGACGCGCAACAGAGTCAGGACGCGCAACAGAGTCAGGACGCGCAACAGAGTCAGGACGCCCCACAGAGTCCGGAGGCCCAACAGAGTCCGGACGCCCCACAGAGTCCGGAGGCCCAACAGAGTCCGGAGGCCCAGCAGAGGCACGACGCCCGGCGGAGCCACGCCCAGCAGAGGCACGACGCCCGGCGGAGCCACGTCCGACAGAGTCACGCCCGACAGAGTCACGCCCAAAAGAGCCTCGACACCTGGTGCAAGGCGACGAGGCGCGAAGCGCCGAGGAGGAGGACCCAGCGTGGCTCCGCCGGCGCCTGCACAGCGATGCGGCGCGAACCGCCGAGGATGCCCTCCGGCCGCTGACGATCGTGGGTGGCAAGGGCGGTGTCGGCAAGACGACCGTGGCGTGCGCGCTGGCGATCGAGGCGGCGAGAGACGAGCAGTTGGTGCTCGTGGTCTCGACCGATCCCGCGCCGTCGATTGCCGATGCGCTGGGGCTGGAGGTCGGCGACGAGACCGTCGCGATCACGCCCGGACTCTGGGCGCGGCAGGCCAATGCGACCGCGGCGTTCGCCGAGATGCAGAAGGCCTATCGGCAGCGGGTCGACGCCCTGTTCGACCGGCTCATCGGCGCAGGGTTCGATGCCGTCCACGACCGGAAGATCCTGCAGGATCTCCTCGCGCTCGCGCCGCCGGGGATCGATGAGCTCTACGCCCTGGCGACGATCGGCGAAACGCTGGCCGCGGGGCAATTCGACACCATCATTGTCGACCCCGCCCCGACCGGCCATCTGCTGCGACTGTTGGAGACGCCAGCGTTGGCGCTCGACTGGAGCCACCGCATCATGCGCCTGGCGCTGAAATACAAGGAGATCGCCTCCTTCACCGAGACGATGGGCGATATCCTGACGTTCGCGCAACGCACCCGCGCGGTGCGCGATCTCCTGGCGGATCCGGCCCGCTCGACGGTGATTCTGGTGACGCTGGATGAACCGCTGGTACGGTCGGAGACGGAGCGCCTGACGGTGGCGGTCGCCACGCTGGGGCTCACCGTGGGCGCTGTCATATGGAACCGAAGCAACCTGCCACTGTCGGCAGGCGGCGCCGTCCCGCAGTTTGCGGCACCAGAGGAGTCGCCGTCGCCACGCGGGCTGGAGGCGCTCCGGCAGTGGTACCGTCAGTGGAGAGGCTAGCGCCCTAGTGTATTACGTGTACGGCATTGTTCCGGAGACACTCACGAATCCACCGACGGGACTCGATGGAGCGCCGGTAACGCTCGTACCAGTCGGAGACCTCTCGGCGCTCGTCTCGGATGCCGACTACGATCCCGCGACCGTCGAGGCGCGGCTCGCGGATCTCGACTGGCTGTCGCCACGAGCCGTGGCGCATGACTCAGTCGTGAGCTGGGCGAGCGACAAAGGGGGCGTGATCCCGTTCCCGATGTGGGTGCTCTTTGGCGACACGCCAGCGCTCGAGCGCGGCTTGGCCCCACGGCTGGCCGAGTTCCACCGCGAGCTCGCCCGCGTGACGCCGGGCCGCGAGTACTCGGTACGCGTGTTCGCGTTGAAGGAAAAATTGGCCGCGCTGAGCCCCGCGGTCGCGCAACTGGAGTCGGAGATCGAGAAAGCGACGCCGGGCCAGCGCTATCTGCTGGAGCGGAAGCTCGAGGGTGTGCGCCAGACGGAAGCGCGCGAGGTCAGCGCCTCGGTGTCCAACTCGATTCACGAGGAGCTCTCCAAGCTCGCACTCGCCGCCACGACCGAGCCAGCGCCCAAGTCCGCGGCGATCCTCAACGCCGCGTACTTGGTGAGCCGGGACACCCCGGAGCCCTTCCAGGCAAGGCTTACCGATCTCATCCACAAGTTCGAGCCGTTGGGATTCCGGTTCGAGTTCACCGGCCCCTGGCCACCGTACCACTTTGTCGGCCGCTGACGAGCCGCTGGTCCTGAGTGATCTCATCAGTCGCGTGCTCGACAAGGGCGTCGTGCTGAGCGGCGACGTCGTCATCTCGATCGCGGATATCGACCTCATCAAGCTCGAGCTCCACGTACTTCTTTCGGCTGTCGAGACTACTCTCCGTCGTGAGTCCCACGTACCTGTACTGCCTGACCACGCCCGCGGCGCCTGACCCGCCGGCCGGCACCGTAGGACTCGACGGCGGCGCGGTACGGAGGCTCGGCGACGCATGGGTCAGCGACGTCCCGTCGCGGTCCGTAAAGGCGACCGTCGACCGCATTCGCGCACACGATGCCGTCGTCTCCGCTGCCCTCGGCACCGGGTCCACACCGGTACCCGCGCGCTTCGGTCAGACCTTTGCCGATGACACCGAGTGTGTGGCGGCGATCTCGGCCAAAAAAGACACCATGAGCGCGGGTCTTGCTCGGGTCGCCGGCATGGTCGAGATGACGGTGCTGTTTCGGGTCGAGACCACGCTCGACTCCTCGTCAGGTACGGCTTACTTGCAGTCGCTCGCCCGGCGAGATCACACGCTCGACGAATTGCGTCGTCTCAACGGGCGTTTCGCCGATGTCGTGCGGGAGTCGACCGAACGTGCGGACGAGGGCACGGTTACGCTCTCCCATCTCGTCGATCGCGGGTCGATTGACCGATATCTGGAGAGGGTTAGAACCGTCACATCCGGGATGGACGTTCCGGATCCTAGGTCCCGGAGCCCCGTACTCGTTCGGCCCGCCAGTATGACCGAGGATCTGGACCTCGACCTGAGACGAATCGCCCGAACGCTGCCCGAGCGTATCGAGGCCGACGCCGAGCACGCCGAGGCAGGTCTCGCCCGTCTCGCCTTGACCGTGATCGAGTTACTCCGTAAGGTCCTTGAACACCAGGCGGTACGCCGGATGGACGGCGGGACGCTGTCAGCCGAGGAGATCGAACGCCTCGGACTCGCGTTGCTCAAGTTGAACGACCGGATGCAGGAGCTGAAGACGACATTCGGCCTCTCCAACGAGGATTTGGAGATCGACTTGGGACCCCTGGGTCGCCTGAGATGAGGATGGGATAAACCACGTGTCAGAACTCGTTTCGCCGACGCGAAGCCACGGGCTGGTCGAGATCCTCGACCGGGTGCTGGACAAGGGCCTGGTCATCGCGGGCGACATCAAGGTCAACCTCGCGAACGTCGAGCTGCTGACGATCCAGATCCGGCTCTTGGTCTGCTCGATCGACAAGGCCGAGCAGATCGGCTTGAACTGGTGGCGTCACGACCCCCGGCTGACCGCCGGCGGGCAAGGGGCGTCTATATCCGGTACAGAGCTGTCCGATCGACTGGCACGAATCGAGCAGCAGCTCATCAAACTCTCGCAACCGAGGACGTAACTCGATGGCCGTCGAACGCTCCCCAAGTGGCAGCTCTCTCATCGACGTCCTGGATCGGGTCCTGGACAAAGGCATCGTCATTGACGCCTGGGTGCGAGTCTCGCTGGTCGGCATCGACCTGGTGACGGTCGAAGCCCGCATCGTGGTCGCGTCGATTGATACATACCTGAAGTATTCCGAGGCGGTGGGGATTACGTCTCCGGTCTCGCGGCCCCGAGAGGCGCTGGCGTCCGCGGACACGGGGGAGTTGGAGCGCATGCGGGTTGAAAACGCCGACCTCCGACGGCGCCTCGAGCACCACACTCGCGGTAGCTGATCCGAGACCACCGGTGTGAGCGCCGCGCAGCTGCTCATAGGACGCGACGGGGTCGACCAGGCCGACGCGCCCGCGTTGTTGGAGTTTCTGGCGACGCTCACCGAGGCGCCGGATTGCCCTACGGCGTCGGCCTATCTGCTGGCGCGCCTCACCGTGCGGCGCGCGGTGCTGATGCTCGTCGACCCGGTGCGCGACATCTTGAGCGTCTACTCCAGCATTGGCGTCCCGGTCGATGAGCTGGGGGACGAGGGCCTCTCCCTGGGCGACGAGCGGCATCCGCTGGTCGTGTCGGCGATGACCATGACCACCGTCAGCGGGTCGTCGGTCCATTTCGGGCTGCCGTTCGCCGAGTGGGTGGCGTTCCCGATGCCGCAGCCGACGTTCCGCGGCGCTCCCGTGCCGATCGCCGGGCATCATGCCACCCAGCTCGTCGCCGGGGTCGGCGGCCAGGTCACGCCCGCCTCCTTGCGACCGGGCCAGGCGCCGCTCGGCGTCGTCGTCATCGAGGGGGTGCCGGCGCCGCAACGCTTGGCGTTTCTGTCTCGACTCGTGGCGCTCGCCGGGCCCGTGATCGCGCGGTTCGAGGCGCTCGGCGTGAGCGACGAGCAGGCCGAGCGGCTTCGGCAGCAGCGGGACCGGCTTCGCATGATGATCGATGCGTTGCCCGATCCGATCGTCATTACTGACGCCGCGAATGACATCGTCGTGCAAAACGCGCGGGCCGAGCAACTGCTGTCCTCGCGCGAAGGGGACTCTCAGGGTCGCCGTCGGGCGGTCGAAATAAATAATCTGCTCTTCACGTCGTATTTGTCGAAGGCGATGATGACGGGCGCCATCGACAAGCAGAGCGGCCCTCGCGAACTCAACCTCGTCGATCCCACGGAAGGCGCAGACATCCTGTTCGAAGTCCTCGCGCATCCCCTTCGCGATGATGTGGATCGCAAAGGTGCGTTTCTCTCGGTGCTGCGCAATGTCACTGATCTCCGGCGCGCGGTCAATGAGCTCGAACGCCACATGCAGCGCGTCAGGCTCGCGGAGATCGATGCGACGCGCGAGCGGGATCGGCTCAATCTCATCCTCGAGAACGTCGCCGACCCGATCCTGGTCACGGACGACCGGTCGAACATCATCCTGATGAACGAGCAGGCCGAGCGCTTGTTCGAGGCGCCACCTCCCACGGCGGTGACGACGGTGCGTGGCCGGCGCGTGCAGGCCCAGGCCGTGCGCGGCAACGACATGAAGTTCACGAGTTTCATCTCCGATTTCGCGATGGCGACCGCGACCGCGCGCCGGGCGGAGATGACGCTGACGCGGCCGGATACCGGGGACGCGCTGCCGATGGAGGTCGTGTCCGGAAAGATCCGGAACGAGCGCGATGAGGCGATCGCGATCGTGTCCGTGCTGCACGATCTCACCAAGCAGTACGAGAACGCGCGACTGTACGAGGAGTTGAAGCGGTCGAGCGAAGGCCTCGAGGCCAGAATTCGCGCGGCGACCGCGGATCTGGCCGAGCAGAACGCGAAGCTCCAGTGGCAGACGCAGGAAGTGGAGCGGGCGAACACGCTCAAGTCCGAGTTCCTCGCCAGCATGTCGCACGAGCTCCGAACCCCGATCAATGCCGTGCTCGGGCACACGGCGAACATGATCGAGGGCATCTACGGCGGCGTCTCCGACGATCAGTTGGAGATGCTCAAGCGCATCCGCTCGGCCGCGAACCATCTGCTGGCGTTGATCAACGATATCCTGGATCTGGCCCGGATCGAAGCCGGGAAGATGCCGTTGCGCATCGAATACGTGCACGTCAAGAGCATCGTGACCGAGATCTCGCAGCAGATCGAGCCGCTGGTGCGCCGCAAGGGGCTCGACTACGTGATCGAGGTCCCGCCCGACTGCCCGCCGTTGCGCACGGATCGCACCAAGGTCAAGCAGGTGTTGCTCAACCTGCTGTCGAACGCGATCAAGTTCACGCCGCGCGGGAGGATTACGCTACGCGCCGAGTGCGACGCGGATTCCGTGAAGCTCAGGGTGACCGACACGGGCATCGGCATCAAGACGAAAGACCTGAGTGTGATCTGGGAAGATTTCCGCCAAGTGGATCAGACGTTGATCCGCGAGTACGGCGGCACGGGCCTAGGCCTCAGCATCACGCGCAAGCTGCTGGAGCGGCTGGGCGGGCGGGCCGAGGTCGCGAGTGAGTACGGGAAGGGGACGACGTTTACGGTGACGCTGCCGTGGCGCGTGGAAGAAGAGGCCCACGCCATCACGCCCGCGGATCAAGCGGCGCTGCCGTAGGCTCTCTTAGTCCGCGCGGCCGCGGACCTCGCTCGCCCACTGCACGACCTGCTCGAGGAGCGCGCGCGCGCCCTCGCCGTCACCGCGCATCGCACCCGTTCGCGCCATCGTTTCGGCGACCTCGCGCTTGATCTCGGTGACGACGCGCTCGGTGGGTTCGCCTTGCTCGCGCAGATGCGTCGCTTGCTCGCGAACCGCATCGCGGAGCTCATTGCGCGCGTTCGGGTCTGACGCGTCGGCGAGTCGCACGGCGATCTCCAAACGCTGCAGTGCGCCCGACGAGAGCCGTTTCCGGCGTGGCGCTGGCGAATCCGCGTTGATCATTCAGGGACGATCACTGGATCGCCCCTAAATGTCAACACGGTGTTACTGCCCGCGCGCGTACCCCATGAACTTCGCGCGCACCGGCCCGGTGCGCTGGCTGTTGACGAGTTCGTGATCAAACTCGCCATACGCTTGGCTCGCCACACGCACGGTCACGTTGTCGCCGACCTGCCACGCGGCCGTCTCGGTCTGATCCGCGGGATAAATATCCCACACACTGCCGTCATCGATTTGGACATAGCGGCTACCGGACCGAATACCCGTGACCGTATGCGCATTCGCGGGCACCGACGAGCGTGTGTTCGCCGCCGCGGTCGCCGCTGGTGCTGGAGCCGCGGGCACGAATTGCGACGTCGACGCACGCTGCTGCTGCGCGGCGCGCGTGGTGCTGTCGATGAGCGCGGCGCGATAACGCTCCAACCACATCTCCAGTGCTTGCACTTCTTGCGGCTTGAGCGTCGTGAGTCCCGTCGACGTGTATTCGTGGAGACTCATGAGCTCATCGAGATGCACACCGCTGCTATTGCCGGCGTTCGCCGACGCAGCTGGTATCGTGTCATACGTGCCCGCCGCCGCAACGGCTGGTGCGGCAGCTGGTGGGCCGACCGGCGCTGGGCGGTCGCCCATATAGACGCCGTTCGCTGGCGGAGGCGGCGCGTCGCTGGAGTAGTGGCTGCTGCCGCGGATCGTCGGCAACGTCGTGACTTGCGGCTGCGTAGCCGCTGTTGGCGCGGCGGGCGTGATGCCGGGCGCTGGCTGAGCAGTCACTGAGGGGGCGGGCGCTGAGGGAGCGGTGCTGTTACTCGCTCGACTTCTTGGCGACGAGTACACGATGCCCCAACCGTGTTTCGTCGTGTCCTGCTGTTGCTGCTGCGCGTGCGCGACGGAAGCAAGCAGACAGAGTCCGAGTGCACCAATGCCGCGGTACCACATGGGACAGCTCCTGACGGTGTTCGTGTTAGTTGTCTCAGCACTTGCAAGTGTAGGACCGCCGCGTAACACGCATGCGACGGCCACCAAGAGCGAACTCGGCTACGCTCTTGTCCTACCCCAGATACACTCGCGTGTCCCCGTTACTGAGCGGGCAGCCTGAATTCCGCGGTCTGCTCGGTGCGGCGGCCCCGGCGGTCGGTCACGGTCACCGTCAGCGAGTAGGATCCGCGCGGCAGGCGCGGGAGCTGATGATGCGTGCGGGTCGCGTTGGACCCCGCGCGGTCGTCGTATGCCTCGGTCGTCTCGTGCGTTGCGCCGAGGAGCTTTTGCAACCCGGATTCCTGTCTCGTCGCCGTTATCACGGTGTGATAGTGCGAGGCGCTCTTGAGGCCGCAGACACCGTACGCAATCATGGGCCCCGCATCCTCGTGCGAGTTAATCGAGTCGAGCACGACGTGGAATTCGGTTACCCCGCCGCCAGCGTCACAGAACGTCTCTTTGGGCGCAACAGGCGCGGGCTTCGCCACGGGCTTGGGCTTCGGCTTGAGCGTAGCGGGCGCCAAAATCGGGGGCAACGCGGGGGTTGGCGCGGGCGCCGGGTCCGGCACGAGCGCAGTCACGGCCGCCAGTGTCACAACCGGAGCCGGTGGCGGCGGCAGCTTCGCCCGCCAGGTCGCATACATAGCAGCCGCAGCGGCGGTCGCGGCGAGCGCCAGGCCGCCCACAATCGCGCCCCACGGCGTACGGCGGCGACGCGGCGGCAATGCCGGAACTTCGAAGCGGGGAGTATCGACGCGAACTGGCTCAGGAGGAAGCTCGCCTAAGCCCTCCAATACGCGGAGCAACTCTTCGCCGTCCTGAAACCGGTCACTGGGTTCCTTCTCCAGCATCCGGCGAACGATCGCAAACAGCGACCGCTCCTCGTCGCTGTAGAGCGTTGGCGTCGGGATCGGCGTCGTCACGTGCCCGTAGAGGATCGCAATCCCGTCCTCGCCGTCGAACGGCACTCGCCCAACCAGGCACTGATAGGCGACGACGCCCAGACTGTACACGTCCGCGCGCTGATCGAGCGGTCTGGCTCGCGCCTGCTCCGGGCTCATGTACCGCGGCGAGCCGACGGCCATGCCCGAGTTCGTGAGCGTGCGATGCGTGCCGACCTTCGCGATCCCGAAATCGGCCAACACCCAGCGGTCGTCGTCCCGCATGATGTTGTCCGGCTTGATATCGCGATGCACGACGCCATTCTTGGCCGCGTAGGCGAGCGCTCGGGCCGTATCCGTGAGCATCGCTCGGATCTCACCCGGGGCCAGCTTCCCGTTCGGCCGCTCGGCCAGCACCCGGGCGAGCGATGGCCCGCGCAGGTACTTCATGACGATGTAGGAGACCCGCTCGCCGGACCGGCCGACCCGATAGATCGGGACGATATTCGGATGTTCCAGGGAGGCCGAACGTCCGCGCCTCCCGCTGGAAGCGCTCCACGAAATCCGAGTCGAACGTCATCGCAATCGGCAAAACTTTGATTGCAACGTCCCGTCCCAACGAGCGATCGTGTGCCAGAAATACGACCGCCATGCCACCACGGCCGATTTCTGACCGCACGTCGTATTCGTCGGCCAGAGCGCTCTTTACAACGTCGAGGTCGGAGAGTTCGCCTACTATCACGCGATCTTGACGGGCACCATTTCTGGTTAGTCACGAAGGGCGGTCATTGTGACTCCCGTCACACCGAGAGAGCATGCACCGTTCATAAGTTGGTCACACAATGATCGACCGCTATTTCACCCACGAAGGTGAGCAATGGCGATGCTCCGTCGCCGTCACGCCGGCCGCCCCCGCCGGCCGTCCGCGCAGCGCCGTGTCGGTCGAAGAGGGCCGCACGCGGCTCTACTTCTGGTCGGCGTCCGGTGAGATGCGGTCGATCCTCTACCCGACCCCCCGGCGCCTCACGGAAGAGGAGATCCAGGCCGTCCCCGACGACCAGCTCCGCGAGCTGCTCGATGCGCCCGACGTGAAAACCATGGGGCGCCTTCCCATCGCCGGCTAGCTCGGCGCAGCCGAGCGTTTCCAACCGATCAGCTTCGGGGCGACCGCTCCAGCGTTGCCGCGAAGCGTCGCCGGCCCGGCGCAAGAGTTCGCCGGATGCTCGACAACTCGGGGGCCGGCGCTTACACGTTTGATGTGGCAGATGAGACCGTGCTCGTCATCGATGACGAGCCGCAGATCCGCCGCGTCGTACGAAACGCCCTCAAGGACGAAGGCGAAGTCGCGCGGACCATAGAGGCGTCAACCGGGGCCGAGGGGATCGACCGGGCGGCGGCGGAGCGGCCGTCGTTGATCGTTCTCGATCTCGGACTTCCCGACATGAGTGGCGAGGCGGTCTGTCGCGAGATCCGCGGCTGGTCGACCGCGCCCATCATCGTCCTCTCGGCCCGCCACTCCGAGCGCGAGAAAGTCGCCCTCCTCGACGCCGGCGCCGACGACTACGTGACCAAGCCGTTCTCGACCGTCGAATTTCAGGCCCGGGTCCGCGCGCAACTCCGTCGGTCACGGCTAGCCGGCGCCGGAGAGACCGGCGAGCCGCTGGTCTTGGATGGCGGGGCCATCACGATCGATCTCACGAAGCCCCAGCTCATGAAGCAAGGCGCGCCAGTACACCTCACGCGCACCGAGTGGGAGCTCTTGCGCGTGCTCGTCTCCCACGCCGGGAAGACCCTGACGCACCGCGAGTTATTTACCGCCGTCTGGGGCAACTCGTTCGGCGACGCGCAGCAGTACCTTCGCGTCCACATTCGGAGCCTGCGCCGAAAGATCGAGCCCGATCCCGTGCGGCCGCGCTACATCATTACGGAACCAGGCGTCGGATACCGCCTCGAGCCGACCGCGTGACGCGTGTGACCCGCCGGCAATTCGGCGAATATGCACTCTGGGTTGCCGCGCTCTTCCTCGTGTGGGCCGCCATGTTGTCCGTGCGGCCGCGCCTCAACGAAGCCCACGTCGCCCTCACGTTCCTCCTCGTCGTCCTCGGCGCTTCGGCGCGCGGGGGCCGCACGTTCGGGTTGGCCATAGCGGGTGCGGCGTTCTTGCTCTTCGACTGGTTTTTCTTGCCGCCGTATGGCGCACTGTTGGTGAGCAACCCGCTCGATTACGTGGTGCTGCTCGCGTTCCTGGCCACGAGCTTCGTGGCGGCCCAGCTACTCTATCGAGCCCAGGCGGAAGCGACGCTGGCCCAGCGACGGGCGGCCGAAATCGACCGATTGGCCGCGCTGGGCTCCGAGTCGCTGAACGCCGGCCAGCCGCAAGACGCGCTCTTTGCGGTGGCCGAGGTGATCCGGACGACGCTCAAGCTCGATCAGTGCGTGATCTTCCCGCGCGAGACGCCGCCCGCCGTCACGCAGTCTCCGCCCGACGTGCGGGCCGATCGCACGATCGCGCCTGGCCTCGTCGCCTGGGTCCTGCAGCACGGGACCGAGGCCGTGCTCTCCGCCGACGGCACGACGCGCCTGGCGTGGGACGGTCCCGCGCGGCTGGAGGCCGTGCCACAAGCGCGGGCGCTGTTGATGCCGCTGCGCGTGCGCGAGCGTAACGTCGGCGTGCTCGCTATCGTGCGCGACCACGGGCTTGCCCTCGATGCCGAAGCCCGGCGCGTGCTCGATGCGCTCTCGTACTACGCCGCGCTCGGCGTCGAGCGGGCGCGGCTCGTGGCCGATGCGCAGCACGCCGAGGCGCTGCGGCAGGCGGACAAGCTCAAAGACGCGCTCGTGGCATCGGTCTCGCACGATCTCCGGACGCCGCTCACCACAATCAAAGCGCTGGCCCACGACATCTCGAATGGCGGCGACGAGCGTGCGACGATCATCGAGCAGGAAGCTGATCGGCTGAACGAGTTCGTCGCCAACCTGCTCGACCTGTCGCGGATCCAGGCGGGTTCATGGCAGCCGTGTCCCGAGGCGAACGAGGCCGAGGATCTGGTCGGCGCGGCGTTGCAGCGAGTGGCGGGTCCGCGTGGCAGCCGCGATATCACCGTCTCGCTCGACGATGAGCATGCCATCCTGATCGGGCGGTTCGATTTTACGGCGACGCTTCGCGCGCTGGTCAACCTGCTCGACAACGCGATCAAATATGCGCCGGCGACGGCGCCCATCGAGCTGTCCGTCCGGCGGGATGGCGACATGATTGCGTTCGCCGTGAGCGATCCCGGGCCGGGTATCCCGGCGTCCGAAGCCGAACGCGTGTTCGAGCCGTTCTACCGGCCACCCGGCACGCCGCCCGACATCGGTGGCGCCGGCCTGGGTCTCTCGATTGCCCGCGGCCTCGTCGAAATGCAGGGCGGGTCGCTGCGCTACTCGCCCCGGCCGGGTGGCGGCAGCGTGTTCACGCTCCGCGTACCTCTTCACGAAAAATTTATGTGAAGTGGCGGCTTGCATACGCGGCCTTAACGCCCACGCCGGTAGCATCCATCCGCTATGCTCGATCTTCTCTATGTCGCGATCACGGTCGTCTTCTTCGGCCTGATGCTCGCGTTCGTTCGCGGTCTCCAGATCTTAGGCCGCGACAAATGAGCCTCGACGCGATGATCGGCGGTCTCGTGTCCGCCGTTCTTCTGGTCTATCTGGTCTACACGCTGCTCCGTCCCGAGAAGTTCTGATCATGACGGTGAACGGCTGGGCCCAGATTGGGTTCTATTGCCTCGTGCTGCTCGCGGTGACGAAACCCGTGGGCCTGTACCTGGTCCGCGTCTACGACGGCACCTATCGATGGCTCGCGCCAGTGGAGCGCGTCATCTACCGCGTGTGTGGCGTCGACCCCGACGACGACCACCACTGGACGCACTATGCCGCGTCGCTCTTGATCTTCAGCGCCGCGACGATGCTCGTGACGTATCTCGCGCTCCGGTTGCAGCATCTCTTGCCGCTCAATCCGGAGCATCTCGCGGCCGTCACCGACCGGCAAGCATTCGAGACGGCGGCGTCATTCACGACGAATACGAACTGGCAGTCGTACGCGGGCGAGACGACGATGTCGTACTTCTCGCAGATGACGCAGCTCGCGTTTCACAACTTCGCGTCTGCCGCGGTCGGCATGGCGGCGGCGGTCGCCTTGGTGCGTGGCATCGCGCGGCAATCGGCCGGCCGGCTCGGCAACTTCTGGGTCGATGTCGTGCGTGGGACGTTGTACGTCCTCATTCCCGCCTCGATCGTGTTGGCCCTGTTATTCGTCCAGCAAGGCGTCATTCAGAATTTCAAGCCGTACGTGCACGCGACGACACTGGAGGGCGGCGCGCAGACGCTGCCGATGGGGCCCGTCGCGAGCCAGGAAGCGATCAAGCAGCTCGGGACGAACGGTGGCGGGTTCTTCAACGTCAACGCCGCGCATCCGTTCGAGAATCCCACGCCGTGGAGCAACTTCCTGCAGATGCTGGCGATTTTTATTATCCCCGCCGGCCTCGTGTACATGTTCGGCCACACCGTGAAAAGTCCCAAGCATGGCTGGGCGGTCTGGTCGGCCATGTTCATTCTGTTCTTCGCGGGCACGACGACCGCCTACTGGGCCGAGGCGCGCGGCAATCCGATCCACCAGGCGCGAGGGATCGCGGTCGCTGACGGCAATATGGAGGGCAAAGAGGTTCGCTTCGGGATAGTGAACTCGGCCCTTTACGCAACGATCACGACCGACGCCTCGTGCGGCGCGGTGAACGCCATGCACGACTCGTTCACGCCGATCGGCGGCATGATACCGCTCGTGAATATCCAGCTGGGAGAGCTCGTCTACGGCGGCGTCGGCGCCGGCCTCTACGCGATGATCATTGAGATCGTGCTCGCGGTGTTCATCGCCGGGCTCATGGTCGGACGGACGCCGGAGTATCTCGGCAAGAAGATCGAGAGCCGGGAGATCCGCATGGTCATGGTGTACGTGCTCGTGTACGCCTTTGTCGTGCTCTCGTTCACCGCCGTCTCGGTCGTCACGAAGGCCGGGCTTGCGGGCCTCAACAATGCCGGGCCACACGGGTTCTCGGAGATCCTGTACGCGTTCAGCTCCACCGTCGCCAACAACGGCAGTGCGTTCGCCGGGCTGACGGGGACGACGTACTACTACAACACGATGTTCGGGCTCGCGACAATGTTCGGGCGGTTCGCGATGATGGTGCCGGCGCTGGCGCTGGCCGGGTTCTTGGCCGAGCGGCGCGTGGCGCCGGAGACGGCCGGGACATTCCCCGTGACGACGCCGCTGTTCGTGGTGCTGCTCCTCGGCGTCATCGTCATCGTCACCGCGCTGACGTTCTTCCCGGCGCTCTCGCTCGGCCCGATCGTCGAGCACTTCCTGATGCAACATGGCATACTCTTCTAGACCGCTCTTCGATCCTCCGATCGTCAAGCGGGCGATCCGGGACTCGTTCGTCAAGCTCAATCCGGCGCATCTCGTCCGGAACCCCGTCATGTTCGTCGTCATGATCGGGAGCGTGCTCACGACGCTCGTCGTCGTCCGTGACGCGGTCACCGGTCATGGTGAGCTCGGCTTCTCGATTCAGCTCACGCTGTGGCTGTGGTTCACGGTGTTGTTCGCCAATTTCGCCGAGGCGATGGCCGAGGGTCGGGGCAAAGCCCAGGCCGACACGCTGAGAAAATCGCGGACGCAAACCGTCGCCAAGCGGCTTCTCTCGCGTGATGACCGCGGGCACTTCGAAACTGTGCCCTCCTCCTCGCTCACCAAAGGTGACTACGTCGTCGCGCTTCCGGGCGACGTGATCCCCGGCGACGGCGACGTCGTCGAAGGCGTCGCATCGGTCGACGAGTCCGCGATCACGGGCGAATCAGCGCCTGTCATCCGGGAGTCTGGCGGCGATCGCTCGGCCGTCACCGGTGGCACGCGCGTCCTCTCTGACTATCTGGTCATTCGCATCACCGCGAATGCCGGCGAGACGTTCTTGGATCGCATGATCGCATTGGTCGAGGGTGCCACGCGCCAAAAGACGCCCAATGAGATCGCGCTGACCATTCTCTTGTCCGGCCTGACGATCGTGTTCTTACTGGCTGTTGTAACACTGCAGCCATTTGCGATCTACAGCGGGACGGCAATCAGTATCCCGGTCTTGGTGGCGCTTCTCGTCTGTCTCATTCCGACAACGATCGGTGGGCTTCTCTCGGCCATCGGTATCGCCGGCATGGACCGCGTCATCCAGCAGAATGTTATTGCGATGAGTGGGCGGAGCGTCGAGGCTGCCGGCGACGTGAACACGCTGCTGCTCGACAAGACGGGAACGATCACCCTCGGCAACCGCCAAGCCGTCGAGTTCGTCCCGATGCCTGGCGTGACCCCCGAGCAACTCGCCGACCGCGCCCAACTCGCGTCATTGGCCGACGAGACGCCCGAGGGTCGCAGCATTGTCGTGCTGGCGAAGGAAAAGTTCGGCCTCCGGGGCCGCCAGTTGAGCGACGCCGAGAACGTCCTGCCGCCGGCCCAGTTGGCCGCGGTCGGGGCCGAGGTAGGCACAGTCAGGATCGCGTCGCAGGAGAGCACGAGCATCGCGCAGCCAAAAGAATGTCGAGTTCGTGCCGTTCAGCGCGTCCACGCGCATGAGCGGCGTCAACCTGCGCGGCGGCGGCGCGCTGCGCAAAGGCGCCGGCGACTCGATCAGTCGCTGGGTGCAGGAGAACAATGGCGCGATCCCCCCGGAGCTCGACGCCGCGGTCGCGCGGATCGCGCGCGAGGGTGGGACGCCGCTCGTGGTCGCCGAGAAGACCAATGGAGCCGCGCGGGTGCTCGGCATCATCTACCTCAAGGACATCGTGAAGGGCGGCATGCGCGAGCGGTTCGATCGCTTGCGGGCCATGGGCATTCGCACGGTGATGATCACGGGCGATAACCCGCTGACCGCCGCGGCGATTGCTCAGGAAGCTGGGGTCGACGATTTCCTGGCCGAGGCGAAGCCGGAAGACAAGAATGGCGCTGATCAAGCGCGAGCAGGCCGGCGGGCGGCTCGTCGCGATGACGGGCGACGGCACGAACGACGCGCCGGCGCTGGCGCAGGCGGACGTTGGCGTCGCCATGAATACCGGAACGCAGGCGGCGAAAGAAGCCGGGAACATGATCGATCTCGACTCGAATCCGACGAAGCTGATCGAGATCGTCGAGATCGGGAAGCAACTGCTCATGACGCGCGGGTCGCTCACGACGTTCTCGATCGCGAACGACGTGGCGAAGTATTTCGCGATCATTCCCGCGATGTTCACGGTCACATTTCCCGTACTGCAGTCGCTCAACATCATGCGGTTGCACAGTGCGAACTCGGCGATTCTGGCGAGCGTCATCTTCAACGCCCTGATCATCGTCGCGTTGATTCCGCTGGCGCTCCGTGGCGTGCGATATCGGCCGATGGGTGCCGCGTCGATTCTTCGGCGCAATCTCTTCATCTACGGCGTCGGGGGCATCATCGTGCCGTTCGTATTTATCAAACTCATCGACATGATCCTGGTCGCCACTCATGCTGCGTAATCAATTACGCCCGGCGATCGCGCTCACGTTCATCCTGATCGTGATCACCGGGTTGATCTATCCTGGTATTGTCACCGGCCTCGCGCAGGCGCTCTTCCCGCACCAGGCCAATGGCTCGCTGATCGAATCGAATGGTCGCGTGGTTGGCAGTGGGCTCATCGGGCAATCATTCGCGTCGGCCAAATATTTTCATCCTCGGCCATCGGCCGCCGGGTCCGGATATATCGGTGATTCGTCGTCGGGGACCAACAAGGGTCCAACAGACCGCAAATTGGCCGACACGCTGATCGCGCAAGCCGTTGACAGTGCCGTCAAGAACGACGGTGCAGTAAAGGGGCATATCCCGGCCGACATGGTGACATCGTCGGGCTCGGGCCTCGATCCTCATATCTCGCCGGCAACGGCGGAGATACAAATTGCCCGCGTCGCCAGAGCGCGGGGCGTTTCAGCCGATCGCATCCGCGCGATCGTCGCCGCACACACCGAAGCCCGCCAGCTCGGATTCTTCGGCGAGCCACGCGTGAACGTGCTGCTGCTCAACCTGGCGTTGGACTCACTCAACCACTAAGCCCCCAGCCATATGCGAAATTTTCTCGGCGTCTACGCACTCGCGTGGGCGCTGGGCGGAGCCGCGTCTGCCCAGCAGCCCGATTCCACGAAATCCGACTCCACGAAGTCGGCCAAGCCCAAACCTCCCGACCCGTTCTCGTTCGCCGACTTCACGTGGGTCAACGGCAACAGCCGCGCCCACTCATCCCCGCTCGACACCAAATGGTTCACCCCGGAGCTCCGCGTCGACGTCAACTTCGTCAGTGACTTCAATCGCCCCAAGGACCACACGCTCGATGGGGCCGCCGAGATGGGCCGCACGAGCGAGTTCCAGCTCCAGCAGTTCGGGATCGGCGGCGACTTTCACTACGACAACGTTCGCGCGCGGCTCATGACCCAGTTCGGCGCGTACTCGACCGAGACGCCGCGCGACGACGCCAGTCCATCGCGGGGTCAGTTCCAGCTCGCTGACGCCTACAGGTACGTCTCCGAGGCGTATGGCGGGTATCACTTCGACGTGATGAACGGGATCAACGTCGACTTCGGCATCTTCGACTCGTACATCGGTCTCTTCAGCTACTACAATGCGGACAACTGGGCGTACCAGCCGTCGTATGTGTCGGCCAATACGCCGTGGTTCTTCAACGGCATGCGCGTGCAGATGTTCCCGAGCCAGAAGCTCAAGGTCGAGTTCTGGCTCATCAACGGGTGGCAGTCGTACGGCATGTTCAACAGCTCGCCGGGCTACGGCACGCAGATCCTCTGGCGTCCGACGGGCAACCTCTCGATGCTGTCAAATGACTACTGGGGGTACGACGACTTGGGCGCACCGTCGCGCTCCCGCATCCATAGCGACGACAGCTTCTTGATGAAGGTCTACGATTCACCGAACAGTCTGTGGGACAAGTCGGCTTTCTCGTTCACGTTCGACATCGGCTGCGAGTTCGGCGATCATGTGAACTGTGCCAAGGCCGGACCGGGCCGTCCCCAGCAGTACTTCGTCGGCTTCATGCTCTATGACCGCAACTGGTTCTATCACGACCATTTCGGCATCACGGTCGGCGGCGGCGCCATCAACAATCCGGGCCGGTACCTCGTCCTGCCGCCGCCGATCAACGGCGCCACGGCGGCGGTCTCTTCGCCCTATTTCACGTTCAATCCGGGTGACCAATTCCACGCCTGGGATGCATCGATCTCGTTCGACTGGGCACCGAACGACTTCTTCATGTTCCGCATCGAGCCTGATCGTCGAGGCTCGAGCGTGCCGTATTTCGTCGGGCGCCAAGGCATCACGCCCATCGGCGGCAATACGGGGAATCCCGCGGCAATGGTACCCGGCTTCACGCCGGACCTCGTGAAGGAGGAGATGCGCATCAACTTCGCCGTGCTGGTCAAGATGTAAAAAGGGGGTAGCCCAATGTCGCCCAGTGGACCACGTTATGGCGCATGGTTTCGCGCACGAGTCTCTCGGGATTATTGGTGCTCTCACTCGCACCCGTATGCGCCGGCGCGCAGACCAGCGCGCCGGCCGCATCGGTGGCCGACACGACACCCAAGATCACGTTCGGCGCATTTATCGACGGATACTACGCGTGGGATTTCGACCGGCCGTACAACTTCGACCGCGCGTTCACGACCCAACCGGCGCGGCACGCCGAGTTCAACATCAACCTGGCGTATGTCGAGGTGAAGCTCACCGCGCCGAATTTTCGCGGGCGACTCGCCGTGCAGTTCGGGACGTCCGTGCAGGATCTGTACGCGGCCGAGCCGCACATCGGCGATGTGAGCGGTCCATCCGTGGCCGAGTTCATCCAGGAAGCGACGGCCGGCTACAAGCTCAGTTCGACCCTGTGGATCGACGGCGGCATCTTCGCCGCGCACACGGGCTACGAGGGCTGGATCTCGCGCGACAACCTGACGTACACGAGATCGATCATGGCCGACTATTCAGCGTACTACGAGGCCGGGGTCAAGCTGACCTGGACGCCGTCCCAGGCCGTGGCGGCGCAATTTCTCGTCCTCAACGGGTGGCAGGACATCTCGAACTACAACACGCCGCCCGCCCTCGGCGCTCGCGTAGACTACACCGTGTCGCCCGTGCTCACGCTATCGTACGACAACTTCGTGGGGGTTATCTCCCCGGATACGGTGATCCCACAGGTGCGGTTCTTCAACGAGTGGATCGCCCAGTACAACCCGACCGCTCGCTGGCAGTTGGCCGCCGCGATCGACGTAGGGCTGCAGAGCCGGACGGCGAGCGCGCATGGCACCGCGACCTGGGATGGCGCCGCGCTCTTCGCCAAGTATCACGCGACCGCCAAGGTCGGCATCGTCGGCCGGATAGAGCGGTACGCCGATCCGAGTCGGGCGATCGTTCAAACGAATCTGCCGGCGACGTTCGAGGCGAGCGGCGCATCGCTTGGGGTCGACATCGCCCCCGTGTCGCGGCTCCTCTGGCGAACGGAGGCGCGAGGATTGCGCGCCGACCGGCCTGTCTTCCCCCTGCACCACGCTGGCGATTATTCTCGCAATGACGGGTTCGTCGTCACCTCGCTCGCCTTGACCATTTGAGCGACTTTCTCACTCTCGTCCGGCAGCGCGAGCGCGGCAAGCTCAAGCTGTACATCGGGTCGGCGGCCGGCGTCGGCAAGACGTACCGGATGCTGAACGAGGCGTGCGCCTTGAGAAATCGCGGGGTCGATGTCGTCATCGCGTTCGTCGAGACGCACGGGCGTGCGGATACCGAGGCGCAAATTGGCGATCTCGAGATCGTGCCACGCAAGCGCATCGAGTACCGTGGCGTGACGCTCGAAGATATGGACGTCGAGGCGGTGCTCGCTCGGCGTCCGGATATCGCCGTCGTCGACGAGTTGGCGCATACGAATGTCCCCGGGGCCAAGCACGCCAAACGGTGGCAAGACGTCATGGAGCTGCTCGACGAAGGCATCAACGTCATCTCGGCCGTCAACGTCCAGCATCTCGAATCGCTGAATGACGTCGTGGCCCAAACGCTGGGCGTAACGGTTCGCGAAACCGTCCCCGACTGGGTGGTCGCCACTGCCGATCAAGTGGTGAACCTGGACATCTCGGCGCAGGATCTTCGTCAGCGGCTGCAAGAGGGAAAGATCTATCCCAAAGAAAAAATACAAGCTGCACTGGCCAATTTTTTCACCGAAGAGAATCTGACGACGCTCCGTGAGCTCGCACTGAGGGAAGTGGCGAGCTCGGTGGACAGAACACGCGAGCAGATCGTTCGGCGCGAGGCGGGCGAGGCGCCGGCGCCCAAGACCGTTGACCGTGTTCTCGTCGCGCTCTCCAGCGACCCGCCACAATCGGCGGTTCTCCTGCGCAAGGCGAGCCGAATCGCCGGCCGCCTGAATACCGACTGGTACTGCGTGTACGTTCAAACACCGGACGAAGCCGCCGACCGGATCGACTCGACGATCCAGCGTCGTCTCGTCGACAACATTCAGCTGGCGCAGGCTCTCGGCGCCGAGGTCGTGAAGCTCACGGGTACCGATGTCGCAGCGACGCTACTGGAGTTTGCCGGCGAGAAGGGCGTGACCTTGATCCTCACCGGTCAGAGCCGCCGCCCGTGGTTCCAACATCCGTTCCGCGGCTCGGTCGTCGCACAGCTCGTGAAGAACACGCAGGGGCTCGACGTGCTCGTCGCCTCCGGCGTGGACCGGGAGGACGACTAGTGCGCGTCGGCGCCCGTCTCTTTCTCTCGCTCGTGCCCGCGATCCTGGGCGTATTTACCGTTGCTGGGCTCGCCTACTGGGGCGAATACGGGCGGCAGGCACCACATGTGCTGGTCATTACGGCGGTGATCGCGTCGGTGGCCTCACTGATCATGACTTGGATGAACACGCAATACGTGGCGAAGCGGGTGCAGAAGCTCGCGGAAGGATCGCCCCGAGAGGGTTCTGGGGCGTTTCGCCTGCGGGACGTAGCCGACGCGGTCACCGGTCGAGCGATCTCGACGGGCGCTCGCGACGAGCTCGATCGCATCGAGCACACGGTCGATCGGCTGTCGAGCGAGCTCGAACGGGTGCGCTCCGAGCGCAACGTGAGTCAGGCCGAGTCCAGCGAGAGGATCCGCGAATACACGAAACTGTTGGCCAATGCGACGGGCGACGCCATGAAGCAGCTCGACGAAGCGCGGCTGCCGTTGCACATCCTGCTCGATAACAAGTTCGGCGATCTCAATGAGAACCAGGAAGAGATGCTGGCCGCCGCTCGGTCGGCGGTCGAGCAGGCCGACCTCCGCCTTCGCCGGCTGCGCGAGATCGTCGACATCGATGCCGGGCGCGTGCCGCTGCGTAGGGATGCGGTTCGCACCGGAGACCTCATCACGTCGCTGCTGCCCGGGCTCAACGCCCAGGGCCAAGAGAGTGGCGTCGAGGTGACCGCCGACCTCGCGCCCGCGCTTCCCCGGGTCACCGCTGATCGCGCCAAGTTGCAGGAGGCGTGTGGCCTGTTGCTCAGTGAGCGCGTGCGCGGGCTACCGCCTGGCAGCAAGGTCGCGATCTCGGCCGAGCAGTCTGGGGACGTCGTGAAGATCGACGTGAAGCACCCTGGTGGTACGGAAGGGACCGGAGCCGACACCGCGCTCGCTCGACGCCTGATTGCGGCAATCGGCGGCACCGTCGAAGATCACGATGGTATAACCACCATCACGCTCCCGAGGAACTAATGCGCACGCTGCTTATACTGGCGGCGGCCGCTCTAGCGGCGCCGGGCATCGTCGAATACCAGATCCCGCGCAGCGGAGCGTTCCCGCATGATCCGGCCGTCGGGAAAGACGGCATCGTGTGGTACACGGACCAGGCGAACAGCTATATCGGCCGCCTCGACCCGGCGACGGGAAAAATCACCGACTATCCGTGTCCCACGCCAAGCTCGGGCCCGCACGGCATCACGGTTGCCTCGGACGGCAGCGTGTGGTACACCGCGAATCGTATTGGGAAAATCGGACGGCTCGACCCGGCGACAGGCAAGATTCAGGAGTTCGTGCTTCCCAAAGAAGCCGATGATCCGCACACGCTGATTGTCGTCAACGGCAGGGTGTGGTTCACCGTCCAACAGGCCGATCTCTATGGCGTCTTGGATCCGTCGACCGGAAAGGCCACCATCTGGCCCGTGCCAGTGAAAAAAGCGTTGCCCTATGGCATCGCCGCCTCTCCCGATGGCCACCTCTGGATTGCCTTGTTTGGGACCAACCAACTCGGTCGCGTCACGCCATCGAATGGCGAGATGAAGTTGTACCCACTACCGGAAGCCAACACCCGCCCGCGCCGGATCGTCGTCGACGGCACTGGCCAGGTCTGGTACACCGACTACTCGCAGGGCTATCTGGGCATGTTGGACCCGAAGACCGGCCAGACCAAACAATGGCCGGCGCCAGACGGGAAGGGGGCGGGCCCCTATGGTATCGCGATCGGCCCGGACGGGAAGATCTGGTATGACGAGTCGGGGTCGAGTCGCATCGTCTCGTTCGACCCGAAGACGGGACAGTCCACGACAGTGGACATCCCCACCAAAGGGGCCATCGTGCGCAATATGGAAACGGATTCGACCCGTGGCCGACTGTGGCTAGCGCTCTCCGGCACGGGCCGAATCGGGCGCATCGATTTACGTTGAGGGCCATGTATTCACGGTTCTGCGCCGCGCTTCGCGGCGGCTCGAACGCTTCGAGGCAGTGCTTCGCCCTGCTCGAAGCTGGTCGGTTGGACAGCGCTCGACTGCGTCGAGCTTTGGCTCTGGCGGCCGCCGCCGCGACCGCGGTCATTGTCGGCGCGACTTCGGGCTGTCTCGGCAACACCACCGTTGCCGCTCCGCCGCCGGCGGACACCGTCTGCGCCCGCGGCGCGCTCAAGGTCGGCGATAGCATCGTCAACATATTCGACGCCGCCAACGGCTGTCGCACGGTCGATCTCTACTCGGCCGAGACCACGTTCGCCAACGCGTATACGGTGGCGCTCACGTCGGGGTCGGGCTATCTCATCACGATGGGCACGACGGACTCGAACCCGTACCTGCGTTCGTCGCTCGAGCTCGTGAACACGAAGAAGCGGTTGATCGCCTACGACACGTACTATTTCCCACAGGAAGCGGCGCTGACGTTCGTGGCGGACAGCACGATCAACTGGACGGTGAGGGCCGCGACCCTGGACACGCTCGCCGGCGATCTCGGGCAGTATTTCATCAAGATGCAGTCGTGCAAGGTGCCCGTTGCGTTGCTGGTCAACTCGACGGACTCGGCGACGCACTCGGACAGCCTCACGAAATCAGACTGCAAAATGCCGATGGGCGACTTCAATCCCGTCGACAGCTCGCGCGTGCATCTCTACTCGATGCATCTGGACGCGGGCCAGTCGCGCACGCTGACCTACAGCTCCACGGTGCCGATGGTGATTCTGATCGGCCCAACGTACGACACGTTCGCGTCGCTCCTGGGATCGCGCGGCGCCGATAGCCTCGACTCCCAGAGCGGCTCGCTGGAGTTCTTCCCGGACTCGACCGCCGACTATACGGTCGTCGTCGGCACCTTTGCTTATTCTACGACGAGCGTGCCGTACACGCTGACCATCGGCGCGGAGCACGCGCCATCGGTGCAACGAGTGCTCCCCCGGCATCGTATTACCGAGCATGAGACCCATTTGTCTGTCGGCACTCGCCCTCGCTGCTGCAGCGTGCGGTAGCGACAACACCCCCACATCCGCCAATTCGGCGGCGAAAAGCGTCGCCTGCGCCACGGGATCCCTCTCCGTTGGCGCGATGCACAATGGGGATCTCGACTCGGCGTCGACCTGCAAGCGAGCCAGTGCCGTCTCGGGCGATTCGACGCTGACGGCGTTCTATACGCTGAGCGTCCAGTCGGGCCATGGCTATCTGTTGGCAATGGCCGGACAATCTCTGCACAGCGTGATGGCATTGGTCTCGCCGGGCGACACGTTGCGGGCGTTGAGCCCCGTGTATGCCGGCCCGTTCCCGATCGCGCGGATGCTGATCGCGAGCGAGGTGACCGAGACGGACACGGTGCGCGCGACGACGTTCGATACGCTGGCGAGCGACACGGGCGCGTACACGCTCACGACGCAGGCGTGCAAGGCGCCGGTGCCGCCCCTCATGCAGCCCACGGACTCGATCACGCATACCGACACCATCAGCGTCGGCGGCGACTGCCCGGTGCTCCTGTCGGACTTCGTGAACAACGCGAATGGCGAACAGGTCTTCGTGCACCTGTACTCGCTGCACTTTTCAGAGCGGGGTGTGTTCCGTCAGGTGACGGTCGACGCCTCGAGCCCGGTCTGGCTGCTCATGGGCGGACCGGAAGACGACGCGTTCGGGGCGATCGCCGGACAGAGCACCGTCTCGTCGATCGACACGGCCACGACGCACACGATCAACGATTTCGGTACGGGTCAGGGGCACTACACGTTCATCGTGGCGGCGACCGCGCCGGCGTCCTACACGCTGACGATCGGGACCGAGCAGCCCTTCTCGAGCGTTACTCGGTTTTCCAGAAGTCGATCCCGCCCGCTTGTGGTCCAACATCAATCGACGCCACCTTCTGTAGTGCGTCGAGGTCGATGACGTCGACCGTGCCGGGTTGGGAGCCGATGCCTTCGTCGGTGACGAACGCGTAGCGATCATCGGGCGTCACGGCGACGCCGCTCGTGACCTTGCGCGTGGTCGGGATGCGGGCGAGCTCTTTCCCACTCGCCACGTCGACGATCGACACCGATTGCCCGCGTTTGTTGGTGCCGACGAGCAGCTTGCCGTTGTGGGTGACGGCGAGATTGTAGACGCCTTCCCCAAACGGGATGCGGCGGGTCATCGTCCACCTCTTGACGTCGATCTCGACGACATCGTTCGTCTTGTTGCAAGCGACCCAGACCTTGGTGCCATCGGGCGACGGTTGCGCCCACGTTGGCAAACATGTCGGGACTGACATCTGCGCGGGTCGTGACGTCACGCCATGCTCGGCGCCGGTCGCCACACTAAACCACCGGGCAACCTTCAAATTGCGCGCATCGATCTCGACGAGCATGTCGTCCATCATGCACGCCGAGTAGTGCCGGGTCCCGCTGGCATTCAACCGCGACCCATGGGGCATGGTACACGTGGGGATCCGTGCGATCTCGGTGAGCCCATCGGTATACACGACGGACACCGATGACGTGATCATGTCGCCGTACAAATTGAAATTCACGACGTAGACATAGGCGCCGTCGGGCGTGACCTGCAGGGTGGCGGGGAAGAGGCCGAGCTCGACCCGACCGACGAGCGTGTCGCCTTTCGTCGTGTATTTCCAGAGCGACCCTTCCGGAGTTCCGTGGGCGGTGGAGACGTAGTAATAGCGTCCGTCGGGCGAGACGCCGAGGCCGTGCGGCCCGACGGGCTCGGTGGGATTGAACCCCATCTTGATCTGATGGTCGACTTTGGCGCCATTCGGCCCAAATCGCACCAGCGCGATGTGGTCGTTGCCTTCGGAGCCGACGAAGAAGAGATAGTCGACCTTGGGCGGCTCGATCGGTTTTTGCAGTACAACGACGGCCAGCAGCAGCGTCAATGCTCTCATGGGATGATCGGCGGTTTCGGGTCGATGCGAACGATCCAGAGGCCGTTGTTGAAGTCATTCACGTACGCCAGGCCGTCCTTTGGATTGACGACGACACCCCAGGCCTGGGCGGCATTCTTTACAAACCCGTCCATGTCCGCGGTATTGAGCGACGCGATCTCGCGGCCTTGCGCCCGGAGGTCGCCTTTGAGCTCGCCGGAAATGTCGAACACGTGGAATCCGGCGTCGTAGGCGCCGAGGTACAACGTATCGGCGACGACCCAGACGTTGTGCACGCCGCCTTGCTCGGGTGTGTACCAGGCGACCGAGCGGGGATGCTCGATGTCGCTCACGTCGACGACCTGCAGCGTGCCGTACATGCGGTCGGCCGAGGCGTCTTTGGCGCCCTTGATCTCGCCGTTGCGATAGACCTCGTCGGCGATGAACACGTACTGGTTGTGGCGCCAGGCGGTGTGCGTGCCGCGCGTGAACCCCGATGCCGATGCCGCCTCGACATCCCGGTACAGCGAATCCAGGTCGTACTTGAACTGGGAGACCATCACCGGGTGCGACGGACTGCCTCCCTTGATCCCGTTGCCGATGTCGAGAATCACCAGGCCATCGTTCCAGTAGCTGGCGTACAAAAGGCCGTCGCGCACGTCGATATCGTGCACGTAGCGGGCGGCATCGGGTCTGTTCGTACGAAACTCGCCGACTTTCTTGGGATGATACGGGTCATTGAGATCGATAATGTCGATCGCGCCCGTGCCGTCGTTCGTGATGTAGTCGTGCGTTCCGTACTTGTCCTGCTTGTAGATGTAATTCGAGTGCACGCCCGCGGTCACGCCGTCGGTGAACTCGGCGATCTTCTTTGGGTGCAGGGGGTCTTCGACCGACGCGATGACGATCCCGTTCTTGCGATCGGACGCGCTCTCGCGCGTGAACGACATGTACTTGCCGTCCGGCGTCGTCATGATATCGTTGACCAGGCGCGTGTTGGCCTGGATCGAGTCGACGATCGTGGGATTGGCCGGGTTGCTGATGTCGATCGCGTACAGCCTATCGCCGCCGCCGTGCGTGCCCAGATACGCTACTGTGCCGTTCGGGTGAATCCATATTTCCGATGTGGGGAAGGCTGTCCGTCCGAGTCGTCCCACGACGGTGACCCCGCGCCGCACATCCCGCGCTTGGGCATGTATGACGGTACTCGCCGTGATCGTCCCCAGTGACGCGGTGACCAGATAGTCGCCGGGGTTGTAGGCGACGAAGCTCCCGTCTTGGTCGAGCTGCCCATTTCCCGGTGCAAAGACCCAGGTTGGCGTCAGTCCGTCGATAGTGCCGCCAGCCGCATTCTTGGCGGTCACGGCGAACTTGACGACATCGCCTTGGCGGACCGTCGTGTTCGTGGGTGTCAGCGTGAGCGAAGCGATCTTCGTTCCGAGAACGTTGACGGAGGCTTTGGCGGTCGCCGAGCCGGTGGTCAGCGTGATGTCGGCCTTGCCGGGCGCGACGGCCGTAACAAATCCCGCTCCATCGACCGTGACGACGCTGGGTGCGCTCGACGACCAACTCATGGGGTCCCGCGAGCGATCGTTCGCGGCGGAGAAGGCGATCGCGTCGAGTTGCAGTTGCTGTCCCGGCACGAGCGTGCCGAGGTGCGTTCTGATTTCGGCCCGCACGGCTTTGCCGGGCACGACATGAAATTCGATCGGCTGAATGACGGGCTTCGTGCCGGGCACCAGCGCCACCACATTCAGCGGGATCTTGCCCACCGAGCTCGCGACGATCATTCCGGCCGAATCAATGCGACCTTCGTTCGTTCCACCGCGCATCGTGTAACGAACGATCGCGTTCGTGACGGGCTTGCCACTCGCATCAAGCGCCCTCACGCTGATGCGAACCGAGTCACCAGCCGTGATCTCCCTGGTCGGCGGCGTAACGATCACGCGAGCGATGGGAGACGCCGGAAGGCCCGGCGTCTGCTGCAGAACGAGCGACACTAAGAGCGCGACGTGCACGAGGAGTTTCGCCCCGGAAAAAGTCGCTACTGACTACCACCGTGTCAGGCCGAGCGCAACTGTTTTGGGATGAGTGCCCGATCGCCCACGCCGCCCGATCGTCCACGCGCCCGAATTATCAACTAGTCGACTAGTAGCGTCGGCGACGAGCGCGAAGCGCGAGGAGTTAGTACCCGGGCCGCACGAGGATCGAATCGCCGACGCGGATCCGGTTGGACGCCAGGTGATTCCACCGCTTCAACGAGTCGACGGGAACGTGATACTCCGTCGCAAGCGTGGCGAGCGCGTCGCCGCGCTTGACGCGATGGTACTGCGGCGCCCGCGCCAGCTGCGCCGCCTCCTCCTGCTGCTCGATGACCTTCGCGGCAGCAGCCCGCGCTGCGCTCTGCCACCGTGCCACCCCAGTCATGAGCAGCTCCGCCGCCTCCCGATCGCGCGGCAAGATGGCAAACCGCTCCCGCGTCCCCGGCGCCCGCAGCGCGATGCTGTGTATCCCGCTCACGGGCGACCGACTATCCCTCAACACGATGGAGTCGAGCCAAAACCCGTACAGCTCGGTCGCCGGCGTCTCCCCGTCCGCCGCCGGCGGCGGTAGCAACGATGGCACGAGCCCGACGAAGATGAGCCGTCGATCGGTGACGGCGAGCATGCCCGGTGTAGCCTTCGGCGACCACCAGACGTGCCGAGACACCGGCACGGTGTACAGCGCCCTTTCCCCAGAGCGCCGTAGCTCGTCTCTCAAATGCTGGGCGACCGCGGGTGGGGGCGCATCGGGCGGCCGCTCGAGCACATAGAGCGCGTACCCAATCACTTCTCTCGCCCCGACAATGGCGAGAATGACGAACGCCACCTTCGCCAACCGGCGCGCCGTCAGTCGCTGAATAATGTGCCCGGATTCAACCAGGGCATGACGAACACTGAGTTGCACCATGAAATTTACCCCAATGACCGCGGAACGCGCCGCCATGCGCGTGGTGCAGGCCGGCGCGATCGCCGTCGTCCTCGCCGCGCTGCCGTACAAGACATTTGACCTCGATCGCTACTTCGTGCCGAAGGAGCTCGTCCTCGGCCTGACCGCGACCGCCGCCGCGCTTCTCTTGCTCGCGCACCGGGACGCGCACAAACCGGCAGTCAGTCGCGTCGATGTCCTGCTGTTCGTCTTCCTAGGTCTAAGCGCCGTATCGTCTTGGTTCGCGCAGAACGGCTGGCTCGCCTGGCGCGCCCTGGCCTTAAGCCTGGCCGGAATCCTGATTTTCTGGACCACCCGCGGCCTCTCCCGCGCTGGCCTGGGCCACCAGGTCCTCGGCGCAATAGCCCTCGCCGTCGTGGTCGCCGCCGGCACGTCCCTGTTTCAGGCCTATGGCGGCCACGGCGACCTCCTGAGCTTGAACCGCGCTCCCGGCGGCACGCTCGGCAACCGGAACTTCGTAGCCCACCTGGCCGCGATCGGCCTCCCGGTGCTCGTGCTGATCATCCTCGACACCCGCCGGTTCGTCGCATTTCTCGCCGGCACCGTCGGCTTAGGTCTAGTCGTCTGGGCCCTGATCCTCTCGCGCTCCCGAGCGGCCTGGCTCGCCGCCGGCCTGTGTGCGCTTCTGGCGCTGATCGCGGCCTGGCGTTCCGGCTACCGTCCACCGATCGGCCGAGCGGTGATCCTCGTCGGCGCCGCCGCAGCCGGCATACTCGCGGCGTTAGTGCTGCCGAACACGCTCCACTGGAAGAGCCGCAACCCGTACCTGGAATCGGCCGTCGGCGTCGCCGACTACCGCGACGGCAGCGGCCATGGTCGCATCGTGCAGTACTCGACGACCACCAAGATCGCCCTCGCCCACCCGATCCTGGGCGTCGGCCCGGGCAACTGGCCCGTCGTCTACCCAAAGTACGCCGCGCCAAACGATCCATCGCTCGACAGCGACGACGGCATGACCGCGAACCCGTGGCCCTCCAGCGACTGGGCCGCGTACTTGTCCGAGCGCGGGTTAGTGGCCACGCTCTTCCTGGCCTTAGGGCTCATCACGCTCGCCGCCACCGGCGCGCCGTTGACACTCATCGCGACGGTCCTCGCGGTGTTCACCGTCGGCGCCTTCGACGCGGTATTGTTGTTACCCGCGCCCACTCTGTTGGTCTGGGCCACCCTCGGCGCCCTCACGCCTCAAGCCAAGCCCAGGCCTCCGCATTCCAATCCCCCGAATCCTGGCCGCCGTCGTGATCTTCGTCCTCGGTGCCGCCTCAATCCTGCGCAGCACCCAGGAGGCCGTCGCCATGGCGATCGCCAACGACGAGACCTCGGCCGGCCCCCTCGAAATCGCCGCCCGCGTCGACCCAGGCTCCTATCGCATCCAAGTCCGCGTCGCCGAGGCCGAGGAGCGCCGCGGCCACTGCGGCGCGGTGATCACGCACGCCACCGCGGCGCGGAAGCTCTTCCCCTCGGCTCCAGCGCCCCGGCACTTACTCTCGCGTTGTCGCTGATCGGCAATTTACAAGAGCACCGTTAGTTTTACGTCATGTAAAACTTTAGATATTTTGCAGATCGTTAAAACAACGATTACTTTGTAAATATGCCCGACACCCGGTCGTCTCAGCTGGAGCGGCGTGCGCTCGCGCTCGTGCGCGACGCCGTGCCCACATCCGTCGAGGTGATCGGCACTCCGACCGAGACCGACACCGGTGCCGATGCCCGCGTGACGCTACCAGATGGCGGGACCGCATTGTTGGAGTTCAAGCGATGGCCTGGTCCGGACGCGCACAAGCGGCGATCCCGCGAAGACGAGCGCTCGCCTACACTCGTATGGGTCACGCCGCGAGCGTCCGCCGACCAACGGCGGCAATGGCGCGATCGCGACGAGAGCTTCGTGGATCTGAGCGGCGCGGTCCGCCTCGCGCTCCCCGGTCTGATCATCGACCGGACAGATCTCACGGGCAAGCAGTCCGCGTCGGATCGCATCACGTTCAGCCGAAACCCGTTCTCGGACCGCGCCTCACTGGTCGTCCGCGCGATGCTCGAAGCACCGCGTAAGCCTTGGAGTACGACCGCGCTCGCCACAGCAGCCGGTGTGTCTGTCCCTACCGTTTCACTCGTGACGGAAGGGCTGCGGCGATTAGAGCTCCTGTCATCGCCGCCCGGGCAACGCGGCGCGATGACGCTCGACGACCCGGCGGCCGTCATCGCGCAGTGGTCTCGGCGCTATGACTGGCGACGGAATGCAAGCGTTGCGCTCGCTGCACCCATCGGGAGTGCGGAGGGTTTCTTTGGACAACTTGCGACGACGTTGGGGCCAGCGAAGCGTAGGCGGTGGGCTCTGACGCTTCAGGCGGGAGCATCGTTCGTCGCTCGGCACGCGGATTGGGACATCATTCACGCGTACGTGGATGTGGAGTCGGTCGACCAGCTGATCGAAATCGGGTTGAAGGCGGGATGGCCGCCCTCGCCGACCGGCAGACTCGTGCTGATGCAGCCGTGGTATCACGCGTCTGTCTGGTATCATGCCCAAGCGTACATCAAAGCGCTACGCGAATTTCCCGTAGTGAGTCCCGCGCAGCTCGTGCTCGATCTGTGGCATTATCCCGTACGTGGCTTGGAGCAAGCGGAACTCATCATGAAGCGCGCAGGATGGATATGACTCCGCGCAACGAGACGGATCAGGAGCGGGCTTTCACTCGTGTCCTGTGGTTCCTCCGCGAGTACTTGCCGGACCTCGTGATCATCGGCGGATGGGTGCCCTATATCTACAAGAATTACAGTGGAGATCCTTGGATTGGGCGTCAGTCGCGCACGAACGAAGTCGACGTCCTAGCGATGCCCCCGCTTCCAGTGCGACAGGGTGTACCACTCGATGAGATCCTACGCGAAGCGGGGCTCGCCCCGCAACGAGACACAGGACCTTCCGCCGTCTGGTCAGCGATCGGCGACACTGGCGAGGAAATCGAGTTTCTGACGCCACTTGCCGGCACGGCCACCGAGTTCGGTTCCACCGTGAGCTTGCTTGGACATGGCCGAATCGGGGCGATCCGATTGACAGGTCTCGAGCTCCTCGGTCGCCACACGAACACGATGCGCGTGCCGCTCGGAGACATCGGCGGGCGAATGCAAGAGGTCACCGTACGGGTGCCTCTCCTGGGCGCTTATCTGGTGAACAAGGGCGCGACGTTCCTTGCCCGGCGGCCGCACTCCAGTGGACCCAATCCGAAGCAGGCGAAAGATCTCGTCTACGTGCACAACGTCATGGCCGCGAGCGACGTCGTCAGAAAGCGCGTCGAGACTGATATCCAGCGCTTGTGGCAGCAGAGCAAGAAGGCGAGCATCGAGCGCCAGGCGATTCGCACGGCGAGCAACAACCTGTCATTGGCACTCGGCGGAACCCTGGGGGTCGTCACCTCGGCGGCCGAGGAGCTCGGAACGCGCGACGGCTTGACGCGGGTTGACGCATCGGCGCGCATTCGCGGACAACTGGGCGACTTCATGGCCCTGCTAAAACAGACCCAGACCAGCACTCCACGTTAGAGCGGCGGGTTCCACCGCGACGCCACTGTTCCACTTGGATGGAACAGTAGGCGTGGCTGCGGTTTGTCCAAGCTGCTATTGCACCGTCCCAAGTAGATACTGCTGTACGAACGCCACCATCGCGTACTGCTGGTAATCCTGGTTCTTCTTCTTCGCGAACCCGTGCCCTTCGTCGAGGCCGACGAGATACCAGACCGGCGTGCCGTGCTGGCGAACCGCGCTGACGATCTGGTCGGCCTCGGACTTGGGCACGCGCGGGTCGTTGGCGCCGGAGACGACGAAGAGGGGCTTCGTGATCTTGTCGGCGTGGTTGAGTGGCGCCATCGACTCCATGAAGGCGCGGACCGTCGAGTCGCGCTCGTCGCCGTACTCGACGCGGCGCAGATCGCGACGGTAGCTCTCGGTGTGCTCGAGGAACGTCGCGAGGTTGGACATGCCGACAACGTCGAGGGCGCAGGTGATCTTGTCGGCGTACAATGTCGCCGTCACGAGGGTCATGTGCCCGCCGTAGCTGCCGCCGGTGACCATGACGCGATTCGCGTCGAGATCGGGCTGCGTGGCGATCCAGTCGAAGAGCGTGCCGATGTCGTGGTAGGCGTCGACGCGTTTGACGCCGTTGTCGGCCGCGACGAAGGTCTTGCCGTACCCGGTCGAGCCCCGGACGTTCGGGAAGATGATCGCCACGCCCTGCTGGTCAATGAAATAATTCAACCGGCCCAGGAATCCTGGCCGTGACTGTCCCTCGGGGCCGCCGTGGATGTCGATGATGACCGGACGCTTGCCCGTGAACTTGGCGGCGGGTTGATATAAGAATCCGGAGAGCGTGAGTCCGTCCGTGCCTTTCCAGTGGACCAGCTTCGGCTCGACGAACGTCTTGGGATCGATCCCGCCGGTCTCGCTCTCGGTCCAGCGGTCGACGTTCCCGGTCTCGACGTTGAGCGAGTAGACGTCCTGCGGCGATCGCGCCGAGCTGACCACGAAGCCCAGGTCGCGGTTGTTGCGGTGCCAACGCAGTCCGCCGATGACGCCGACGGGCAAGTTGGCCGAGTGGCGGATGGCGCCGGTTTTCGGATCCATCAAGTGCACGACGCTGATGCCATCCTCGTTCGTCACGTAGGCCAGCGTCTTCCCATCCCAGGAGAGCGCGAAATCCTCGACATCCCACTTGGGCTCACGGCTCACGACGTGCGCGACCCCGGTCGCGACGTCGATCGCGATCAGGCGGGCGAACTCGGCGCCCTCGTCGCTCGTCGCGTAGACGAGCTTCCCGTCCGGGCTGAACTGCCCGCCGCCGTAGGCGACCACGCCCGGCGGCGTTAGCCGGCGCTTCGAGCCCGTGGCAACGTCGACGAGCCAGAGTGCGCTCTCGTTCACCGAGTGGTAGTCGGAGACGAGGAGCGATTTGTTGTCGGGCGACCAGTCGAGCGGCGCCCATCCGCCGCCCTGCACCTCGAGCACCTTGCGATCACTCGACGGGTTGGCCGGATCCATGGTGTAGATGTCGGTGTCGGTCCCGTTGCGCCGTGTCGAGCGGTAGGCGATGCGCGTGCCGTCGGTCGACCACGGCCCGACGTCGTTCTTGCTCTTGCCATCGGTGAGCAACGTCGCTTCGCCCGTCACCGGGTCGAACCGGTACAGCTGATTGAACTCGCTGCCGCCGACGTCGCGCTCGAGGACGAGATACGCGCCGGTGGCCGGCTGATAGCTCGCGGCCAGCACGCGATCGGGGAAGAACGTGAGCTGCCGGCGATCGCCGCCGGGGAACCGCACCACGTGCATCTGCACGACGTCGGCGAAGCGCGTGCCGATCAGGATCTCGCGGCGCGTCGGGTGCCAATCCTGGAGCGCCGCGCTCCGGAACTCCGTGTAGCGTCCGACCGTCTCGGCCACGCGCGCCGAGATCGGGGGGATGCCGTCGACGACGAGGTGCTCGTTCGGCACGACATTCTGTGCGCCGAGGGCCACGGGGAGAGCCAGTACGCACCAGCGAGCAAACACGGGAGAAGCCTCTCGAGGGGAGGCCCGTAATCTAGCAAGACGCTACGCGCTTGCCCGAATACGGAGTCGGTTGGATACGCTCCGCTCCGCTATGCTGGCGAAATTCTCAGGTACCCGTGAGGTGAATGGCGATCTCGCCGACGTACGGCCGGAGCTCACGGGCGAGACGGTTCGACGAGGAGACTTTCTTGTCGCCCATGACCGACCGGTACGGCTTGTTGTCGAACAGGTGGAGCGCGTCGAGCCGGATCGCGATCGTGCTATCGCGCGCCAAGACGCCACCGTGCCAGTTGATGACCTGCCCGCCGTAGTCTAAGCCGAAGCCATTGAACTCGAAGGGCTTGGTGTTGAGCCGCTGCAGATCTTCGACCGTGGTGCCGAGCGTCACGCCCGACATGGTGTGCCACACGGACTGCGATCCGCGGAGCGTGACGCTCTTCGGATAGCGCAGGTTGACGGTGTCGCCAAAGGCGATCTCGATGCGACGCAGGGAGTCATCGGGGAAGATCACGGCCTCGACCACCCCGGCGTCCCGTTTGAGGCGCACGTTGGTTTCGCCATAGGAGCGGGCGATATCGGCCAATGTGCACTTGGACGTGATCGCACCGACTCGTGAGCCGGGGATGATCACCCAATCGGAGTTGTCGGGTGTCGCTGACGCGAGAGCGGCCAGAACAAGGGCCGCGATGTGCGTGTATGCGGCGCTCATGCTACAGAGACGATCGACTCGCAAAAGAGTCGCGCGGACTTTCTGTCATCCGCGCGACGCCGCTCCGCGGCGCGTCGATGCAGCGCTTCGCGCTTGCTCGACTGGTCGGTTAGAAGGAGCTCAGGCTTGCGCCTGAACTCCACCTGTCACGCGTCCTTATGCCCTATTTCGAGGCCACGACCTGCTGCGACCGGTGCGTATAGGCTTCGAGCCACCCGGGGAGGACAGGCGTACCCTCGATGACTGCCCCGGCCAGGAGGCCCGGGTTGAGACCGATCGCCCAGAGGGCAGTTGTGGCCACGGATCTCGTATCTACGGGCGCGTCGATGTGCGTCTCCGGAACGCCCGGCAGGAACAGAAGAATCGGCAGCTCGACGTCGTAGTCGTGGAACCCGCCGTGGTCCTCGAGCGCCGTCGTGCCGATCGGATCGTAGATCACGCCAGGCTGCGGCAGCACGATGATGTCGGGCGTGCGGCTGTCCTGGAGAGGGCTCGGAAATCCGGGGAAGCCGGCGTTGCCCGCGGTCAAGCTGGTGCCCCACAGGATGTGCTGCGCGCCGTTCGTGGCCGCGTTGAGCTGAATCTTGTCGACGGCCGCCGAGGTCAGGTCTTGATTGCTGAGCCAGAGAAGCCCGATGTCGTCCAGGGTCGAGCCGGCGACGAGATTCGGGGCGACGCTGTCGACCTGCGTCTGGAGCAGTGTGTCGGCGATGATGTGCTCCGTCGGCGGCAGAATCGGTCCTTGTCCGTGCTTGGCGGTGACGATGATCAACGTCTCATTGGCGACGCCGGTCGCGCGCAGCTGGCCTTCGAACTTGCCGAGCGTGCTGTCGACGTAGTCGAGCGCTTTGCCGAGCTGCACCGAGGGCGTGTAGTCGGCGTGGTAGTAGCCGTTCACGGTCTCGCCGGTCGAGACGGACTGGAAGTCCATGCCGAAGATCGCCGGCACGCCAATGTGCTTCGTGCCGGTGTGATCGAGCCCTTTGCACCAATTCAGCACGTAATTGACTTTCATGCTGTCGTACGTGATGTCGTCGTTGACATCGTGGGTCGCCGAATTGCCAGACGGCAGCGTGCCCGCGACCTCGAGGTTGGCGAGATCAGTCACGCCTTTGCCGGACGGACCTTCGACGATCGTGTACGCGCCGATGTGCTTGTCCGACCACGCGGTCACGTAGCCCGCCTCGTGCGCGACCTCGAAGATGTTGTTCACGCGCACGTACTGCCACGGATAGACCGGCGTGCAGCCGTTATTGGGATCGCGCGGCAACGCGGCCGTGTTGATGCCACCGCCGCCATCGAGGCGCGTGGAGTTGATGTCGATCGACTCGTCGAACGTGACGGTGGTGCCGACTGTAGAGCAGTTCGAGCCCGGTGGCGAGAGCTGCCGATCGTAGCTGACATCGTACCACACGCCGGTCGTCGCGGCCGACGCGCCGCTGATGAGCTGCTGGAGCCCGGGGAACGAGTCCGAGGGTTTCGAGCCGGTGACGTTGCTGTACGTGACGCCGCTCTTCTCCCATTTGGCGAGCACGGAGTTCGGATGCGTGGCGACGTAGTGCGTGAGATCGCCGTTGTGCATCCCATCGACCGAGATCAGGAGCACGTGCTTGATCACGTGCAGGCCGCCGGTCCCGGATGCGTCCGCGACCGATTCAGATGCGCTTGGCGCGAGCGGCTTGCTCGAATCGCACGCAGCGAGCCCTACGCCGGCCATGAGCGCGAGTCCCGCGTAGATGACTTTTAGTTGCACCCTTCCCCCCAGTATGAGTGGAGCCCAGGGTACTGGGATGGCGTGTCACTCTATTGACGCGGGGTTACCGAGTGAGTCCCACAGCCGTAACACCAAGCGCTGCCGTGGTATAGGGCATGCGAATTGCGGCCCGGTCTGGCATGATGACCGACAAAGAGTCACGGTCCCGGGAGCCGGTGGTTCCGACGGTTGATCCGAAGGAGAAAACGAAAGCTGATCAGAAGAAGGCCAAGCGGCGCGAGCTGGGCGGTGATGCGGATCGGGGGCTCGATACTGGGGAGTTCGAGCCGTTCGACGACAAACGGGCGCCGGACTCAGGTACGTAGTGCGTGGTGGACCGCGATCCCGCCGTACAGGTGGGAATAGACTCGCTCCACGGCGAAACCGGCCTCGGCGAGCGCGGCGTTGAACTCCGGGATCGAGACGAAGTGGTCGACTGATCGGGCGATGTAACCGTAGACGACTGGCTCTCTATGCCAGAGCCAGCCCACGGTATTGCCCGCGGCGCTCAAATAAGCCAGGAAAACCTGGCGCCACACGACGTTCGTGGGGCGATAGAAGTCGAGCGTCAGCAATCTCCCGCCGCGTCGTAGCACTCGCGCGATCTCTCGCAGTCCTCGGCGAAAATCCGGCACGTTGCGGAGCGCGTAGCCGGCGGTGACGATATCGACCGATGCATCGCTCACATCGAGCGCGGTCATGTCGCCGACCACGAACGAGGGGGACAGCGGCCCGTGTGATCGCTGCGTCGCCGCTTCGATCATTCGGGGGGATGCGTCCAGGCCGGTGACCTGAGCGCCTTTCGCGGCGAGCGCAAACGTGAGATCGCCCGTCCCACAGGCGAGATCGAGTGCGCGCGTATTCGGGCCCACATGCGACTCGAGCTCGCTCAGCAGCTGGGATTTCCAGTGCCGATCGAGCCCGAACGAAAACAGTCGCGTGAACTCATCATATCGTGACGCGATGATATCGAACATCGGCGTCACGAATTGCTGCTTGAGCGCTGGATCAGTTAAGTGCCGCTCCAGGGACATCCCCCGGAGCGAACTTTTCATCTCAACCAATGAGCCGGCGCGGCTCCCTGGTTGTCTGATCTCCCGCCGTTTCCGATCGCGTGGGCGCGGTGGTGTTCGTCGTATCCGCGCGACCCGCGTTCACCTGGTCCTGCTGGGGCGCCTCATTGATCGCTTCTTTGACGCCCGACAAGCTGCCTTTGAACTCCCTGATTCCCTTGCCGAGGGAGCGGCCGAACTCAGGCAACCGCTTGGCCCCGAAGAGCAAAAGGATGATCAACAGCAGGAGCAGAATTTTTTCGATACCGATCTCACCCATGACCGCCTTCCCGAAGTAGAGAGCGATCTGAAACTTACTTCGGGACGCCGGCCTCGCGGAACTGGGCCAATGCGCTGCGGGAGACGGAGATCATCCCGCCGCACTCCGGGCAGACATCAACGGTCACGTTGGGGACGCGAAGCCGAGTCCGGTTTACCGTGACGGTCCGCTGTTGGGTATGCGTACGAACGAGGGAATCGCAGTGGGGGCAGACGGCCGACTCTTGCCGGCGCGCCATTGTCATCGAGGGCATTTAGTTAACTCCTATTAGGTCTCGCACTGGGCACTACGTGCGATCGTACAAGAAAGTTTTGTGGCTCGCTTCGCTTCGCCAAAATCGAGGGGCCGGTCCCGCGTAATCTCCGGTCAAGTCTCCTAAACGCTTCGTCCAGCTTCGCCAGCCAAGTCGCTCACACGAACGCTTTGTCCAGCGTCGCCCGTTCAGGGGTCCTTCCCCCCTCAACACTTTGGGCGAGCGAAGCGAAGCCCAAAGCATATTTTCACTCTATAAGACGCCCGAAAGGCGTCGAAGGTTTTAGTCGGATTTCTCGCCCGGTGTTCCCGCCACCGCGTGCGTTTTCCCAGACAAATCGTCCGCACTCCACGTGTAGTTGCCAAACGTCATCGTGGAGTCGCTATCGCCAGCGTCAAAGATGACGGTGACGCTCTTGAGCGACGACTTATGCTGATAGTGCGCGACCGCATACTCGGCGACATGCCGGGCGAGCGTCGGCGGATCCGTCGTATCGCGCTGAACCGAATCGGGCTTGGTCGTATCGACCTTAGCCGGCGGAATGACGAGAATCAGGTGGCTCCTCCGGTCGACCGAGACCATGATGGGCCGCCCAAACTCATGCGCGATATCCTTGCCGAGCGCCGAGACCTGCTTGACGGGCCGACAAGCAGCGAGCGCTAGCGTCACGCCAGAAATGGCGTTTATGGCGTTTCGAAAAGAGGATCTCCGCATACATTTGTGAGACGCACACCCGGTGCAGCGGCAACCGGGGAACATTTGTGTTCTTTGGAAAAAAATACGCCGCCGAGGCTGCTCTTTGATTATCTTGTTCGCACTTGATGTCCGGCTTTTCCGTAGCCGGCACACCACTTAACCGGGTCCCCATAGTGAAGCATGCCAAGGCGACGGCCGGACACCTCACGCAACCGGCCGCCGGCGGGGATGTCCCAGGCGCGGACATCCTCGACTTGTACATTGAAGAATTACGTCGTACCCCCGTTATCTCCGCACAAGCCCAGAAGGATCTCGCCCGTCGCATGCGCAATCCGCGCGTCTCGACCGGCGATCGCGCGCGCGCGCGCGAGGAGTTGATCACCGCGAATCTCCGGTTCGCGTTTTCAGTCGCGAAGAAATACCAGAACCGCGGTCTCCCGCTCGATGATCTGATCAGCGAGGCGAACGCGGGCCTGTGCCGCGCCGCGGATAAGTATGATCCCGACGTCGGCGTGAATTTCATCAGCTACGCCGTGTGGTGGATCAAGCAAGCGATCCTGTCGTCCATCACCACCACGGGTCGCTCGGTCCGTCTGCCCCTGGGGCGCGCGGCCGATGTGGCGCGTCTCGGCAAGGCGCAAACCGCGCTTCGCCAGGCGCTCAATCGCGAGCCCACCGTCGACGAGGTCGCGCGCGTCTGTGGTCTGTCGGTCGAAATGGTGCAGAGCCTTTCGGCCCTCGCGTATCCGGAGCGGTCGCTCGATGAGCCGGTGTCGCGCAATGGGTCGGAAGATGGTGGCGCGACGCTGGCCAATTTCGTGGCCAGCGAAGATGACGATGGGCTGCCGCCCGGGTTCGATGAGCGGGCGCGCCGCGAGGCACTCTGGAGCGCGCTCGAAGAGTTGCCGCCGCGCGATCGCCGCATTCTTGGCGCTGTACTATGGCCTCGAGACCGGCGAGCCCCTGACGCTCGAAGAGATTGGTCAGATCTTCGGCGTGAGCCGCGAGCGGGTGCGTCAGCTCCGCGACCGCGCGCTGGCCCGTGTGCGCCGCGGCGTGGCCGCGTCTACGCTCCGGGATTGGGCGGCGTAAACACAGATATTTCTCCGACGCTGTAGGCCTCCCGCATGTGCGCGCTCACGTCCTGGCGCACACGCGGGTCTGGCCCGGCGACAATCACATAATCGTACTGCGCCAGGATCCGCTCCCAGTCGAGCGGCTCTCGGCGTTCCACAGGCCCGCCATCCCACCCCTGCGGGTCGTACAGACTGCCCGTCTCCTCGAAGTACGGCATGAAGCTCTCTTTCGGCCACCCGAACAACCCGGGCTCGCGGCCGCCGCGTTCGATCTGGTACCAGAACGCGAAATGCCGATACGGGAGCACGCGTGGTCCCCACCGCAGGTCGTCGGCAACGAGCGGCAGCACGTTCTTCGCCGGCGGGAGTTGGTTGAGGGCCGCCGCGTAGTCATCGAGCTCGTGATCGATCGCGTGGTCCGAGCGCGCGAGTATCGCCGTGTTGATCAAACACGCGACGAGCAGCGTCATGACCATGCGGAGACTCACGGGTTTCGCGTTCGGACTCGTGAGAGTAAACGGCAACAACACCGCGGGCACGAGCCACCGCATATCGAGATACCCAGCGCCGGGCAGGTTCGCGGGAAAGACAAAGTACAACGCCAGAAATGCCAGCACAGCGAGCCCCCACGTCGTCTTGAGCGAGGGCCGCGGATTCGTGCGCAGAAAGAGCCCGAGCGCGAGCACATAGGTTGCCGTCGCGACAACCGCCTGGGTGTATCCGAACACATAAAACGGCGTGAAGAGATTCCGGATCTTGGACCACGCCGTGCCGAAATGCGTGAACTTGTGCGTCCCCGGCGCGACGATCGGCGTCAGCGCGGCCTGCAAGAGGAAAAACGCCACGAGCACCAGGGTGATGCCGATGACACCCTTCCAGCGTCCGTCGCGCCAGTTGAGCAGCATGTCGAGCCAGATGACGACGAGGACGATGAGCGGCGCCGAGAGGTGGAAGAGATACGCGACGATAATCCCGAGCGAGAGTCCGGCGAAGCGCGCTGGAGACAACGCGGCCCTATGCGGCCACCACGCCGCGAGCCACGCCAGCGCGATCCCGATGCCGATCGTGTAATTCATGAAGCCCACGTGGGTAAAAAACCCGAAGCCCACGAGCACCCCCACGAGTGCCCAGCCGACGCTCTCCCGATTCACTGCCCGCAGCAGCAGGTAGAACCCGATCGGGATGGCCGTGACCACGAGCACGGCCGTCACCCGCAGCGTCATCTCGGGCGAGAGCACCGTCGCCAGCGCGGCGCCGACGAGATCGAGGCCCAAGTACGGACTCGGGATCGCGTGCAGCCGCACGTACGGCGCTCCGTGTCCGGTCCACGCGTGGGCCATGAGCACCCACCGCGTGAGGTGATTGACCGAGTCCTCGAATGGGAAATTGTTACGGAGCGAAAGGGCCACGCCGACGTTCGCGGCGAGGCCGACCAGGAAGGCGCCAAAAATCAAACGGCGCTTCGCTTCGCTCGCGCTAACGGCCGCGCTGGACGTGGACGTTCTCGCCTCGCTGGCGTTGATCGCGGTTGCGTTCGCTGACGCAGAGGTTCCAGTCAGTTCGCCTGTGGTTAATCATACGGCGGGGAAACAGTTGCAAGAGTCGAGCTTGTTCGTCCCAAAACAGATGACCTCCGACAATAGCGGACTCAAGCGCTCGCGATCGATCGCCGAGCGACTGTGGATCGGGTTCGCGGGTCTCCTCGTGCTCTTGCTCGCGGCGGGCGCGATCGGCTGGTCAGCGCTCCATTACCTATCCATTGCCGTCAAAGACTCGGTGTCGGGCGTCCAAAGCGACGCCCAGCTCGCTTCGCGCCTTTCGAGCGACGTCGCGCGCGAAGTCGATGCCGCCGGCCGGCTGCTCGACACGCAAGGCGACTCGGTGGCGGCCGAGTACCGGTCGCTGAGCGAGAACGCGCACGCGATACAGCACGAGATGACGACGCGCCACGATCAGACCGCGGTCGAAGTGGCGCTCCTGGCCGATGTCGATGCCAAGCTTTCCCAGCTCGAGGTGCGTTTCTCGCTCGCCCACGTCCTCCACGCGCTCGGCCGGGCCGATGCCGCGGTCACCGAGCGCTCAGCCGCCCGCCCGCTCGTCCGCGCCGTGCTCGATGACCTGGATCGCCTCGCCCAACTCAAGGCCACGCGCGAGCGCGAGCAATCGGTCCGCTTGGGCGATGACGCCGCTCGCCGCGCTTTTCTTTTCGTGCTCGCCATTCTCGCCGCGATGGCGCTCTCGCTCCTGGTCGTCCGCGGCACGGTGCGCGGCATAGCGGGTCCGCTCCAGCAGCTCCTCGCGCACGCACAGCACCTGAGCGACGGCGACCTGACCTCACGCACAACTACCTCGCTGCCCGGCGAGTTCGAGACGCTGGCCACGGCCCTCAACCAGTCGGCCGAGTCGCTGGCGAAGGTCGTCGGTGTCGCCACCGCGACGGCCGAGAGCGTGGCCAAGTCCGCACATGATCTCACCACGGTGGCCGAGCAGATCTCGAACGCGGCGTCGCAGACGGCCGACTCGATGGGCGAAGTCACCGCGGGCGCCACGAGTCAGGTCGAGGCGCTGCACCGCATCGACGCGCTGCTCAAGGGTGTCACGGAGCGGACCACGGGCGTGCGTACAGGCATCGAAGAAGTCACTCAGATGGCTGCCGATGTCGCAAACTCCGCCACGGCGAAACGTGAAGAGGTCGAGCGCGCGCTCGGCATCCTCAAGGACGTGCGCGATACCGTCCAGCAGGCCGCCACCGAGGTCTCCGCGCTCACGGCGAGCACAGATGATGTGAACCGGTTCGCGGGCCTCGTGCGCGGGATCGCGGACCAAACGAATCTCTTGGCGCTCAACGCCGCCATCGAGGCCGCCCGCGCCGGTGATGCTGGCCGCGGGTTCAGAGTCGTCGCCGACGAAGTCCGCGCGCTCGCCACGCAGGCCAGACAGGCAGCCGAAGACATTGCCCGCACGACGGGCGACGTCAGCGCGCGCGTCGTTGGCGTATCCCGCGCGATGGAAATAGGCGTGTCACGCGTAGCCGAGATCGCCAAAGTCACGCGCGATATCGACGCCGCCCTCGCCACCGTCGGCGAGTTCGCCGGCCGCACCCGCGCCGCCGCCAACGGCGTCACCGAGGCCGCCGGCCAGAGCATGGCCGCGGTCCAGGAAGCCGCACTCGGCCTGGGCTCGATCGCCCGCACGGCCGAGGGTTACGCCGCGGCTGCCCAGGAAGTCAGTGCCTCGACCCAAGAACAGAGCGCCGCCTGCGAGCAGATGACCTCGGCCTCGGCCGAGCTGCTCGATGGCAGCACACAACTCCGCCAGATCGTTCGCACACTCCGCGTCGCGTGATGATCGTACTGTTGCAGGACCCCTCCGGTAACGCCGCCGCGCAGGTGCATCAGATTCTCGGGACAGCCGTCCCGAATGTGTGGGTGACCGCGGGTATCACCGTGGGCCTGCTCGCGCTCGTGAGCTACCTGCTGCGCGTGCCGCACCAGTATCCCCTGCGGGGCGCGGTCATGGCGCTCACGACACTCGCATTCCTCTGCTGCGGCATTGTCCTCGGCATGCAGATCTGGGGCATAGTCCAACAGAAACTGCCCGACGTGCAGAACGTGAAGGCCGATATCAAAGCGGTGGAGCAGCACCAGGTCGACAAGCAACCGGTGGGTGCGCTCAGTACGTACGTGCCGCCAATGCCGGGCACGGACTCCGCGACGAGTCACGTGCAGCCATCGATGAACGGCTTACCCTCGGGTACCGTCTGGGACGAGTACACAAATCAGTCGATCGCCGAGGTCGTGAAGTACTACGCCGACGAAGAGAATCGCCCCGGGTGGCAGGTCGAGTTCTCGGCCCCGAACGGCATGGTCTTGCGCCGCGTCATCACCGCGATGGGACAACCCGAGGAAGAGCGCCTGCGCGTCCTCGCACGGCCCAATATCGACCGGCACGGCAAGAAGACCGAGATCGAGTTCGAGCTCACGAGGCGATTGAAATGAAAAAAACCTGGCCGTTGCTGCTCGAGTTTCGATCCGGGCAGCCATAGTATCAACGGAAAAGTGCGCGACTCGTCCTCGACGCTCTTCCACCATCGCTCGATTCGGCTCGAGTTCGTGTTCGACGAGCAGGGCAGACTTCGTCAGCGGACGATCAGGAGCGGCGCCAAAGGGTAGTAATTATACTTGGGCCCACATGCGAATCCTTTCGATGTGGGCCCTCGTCGCTTGGGCGTCTGTCGCACAAGCGCAACCAAAAATGCAGTGGCGCCTCGTGGGTCCATTCCGAGGCGGACGCGCGCTAGTCATTGAGGGGATCGCCGGCGATCCCGCGACGTTTTATTTCGGTGGCGTTGCCGGCGGTGTCTGGCGAAGTGGAAACGCCGGCCGCACGTGGGACGCAATAACCGACGGGCAAACATTCGCGTCGATCGGCGCGCTGGCCTTGGCTCCTTCCGACCCGCACGTGATGTACGTCGGCGCGGGCGAAGCCGACATGCGGTCGGACATCACGTATGGCAACGGGATGTGGAAGTCGGCCGACGCCGGCCATAGCTGGACGCACCTAGGCCTCGACTCGACGCGACAGATCGCGCGCATTCTCGTCGATCCGCGCGATCCCAACACGCTCTTGGTTGCCGCGCTCGGCCACGCGTACGGGCCGAACGCTGATCGCGGGGTGTATCGCTCGACGGACGGCGGGCAGACGTGGCAGAAAGTGTTGTATCGGAACGAGCGCACCGGCGCGATCGATCTCGCGTGGGACCCGAAAGACCCGCACACCGTGTACGCCGCCCTCTGGGAGGCGCACCGGCCGCCGTGGAGCCAGTACCCACCAATCGAAGGTCCTGGCGGCGGCGTCTTCAAGTCGACCGACGAAGGGCTCACGTGGACCGAGCTCTCGGGGTTGCCCAAGGATGGGGGACGGATTGGGCTGGCGACGGTGCAGGGTGTGGTCTACGCCATCTGCGAGGGCAAGGGCCTGTTTCGCTCGGACGATGGCGGCGCCACGTGGCGGCAGACGAGTACGGACCCGCGCCTGGGCCGCGGATGGTATTTCGGCCAGGTGTTCGTCGACCCGTCGAATCCGGACGTCGTCTACGCGCCGAACGTCGCGATCCTCCGGTCGACCGACGGTGGCAAGACGTTCACGGCGATCAAGGGCAATCCGGGCGGCGACGACTATCACTATATGTGGATCGACCCCACGAGCTCGAAACATGTCGCGTTCGCCAGTGACCAGGGCGTGGGGGTGAGCTTCGACTACGGCGCGACGTGGAGCGAGTGGTTCAACCAGCCGACCGCCCAGTTCTATCATGTGATCACCGACAATCGGTGGCCGTACTGGATCTACGGCGCCCAGCAGGACGCGGGCAGCATGGGCGTCGTGAGCCGAAGCGACTACGGCACCATCACGTACCGCGACTGGATGCTGCCGGGCGCGGGCGAGAGCGGCATGATCGCGCTCGATCCGCTCGACTCGAACATCATCTATGGCGGCAACACCTACGGCGGGTTGCTGCGCTTCGACCGCACGACGAACGTGACGCAGGACATCCAGCCGTGGCCGCGCGACGCGTTCGATGTGCCGATCGACAAGCGCCGCTACCGGTTCACGTGGACCTCGCCGCTCGTGTTCGATCCGATCGACAAGCGCACGTTGTATTTCGGGTCGCAGCGTCTCTTGAAGACGACCGACGGCGGGCTCTCCTGGCAGTTCGCGAGCCCCGCTCTCACACGCTCGGACTCCGGTGTCATCTATGCCCTCGCCCCCTCGCCCAAGCGTGAGGGCATCATCTGGGCGGGCGCGGACGACGGAAGGATTCAAGTCACGCTGGACCGGGGACTCCATTGGCGCAATGTCACGCCACCGGACTTGGCGCCCTGGAGCAAAGCCAGCATCATCGACGCCTCTCCACTCGACTCGGCGACCGCGTACGTCGCGATCGATCGCCACCGCCTCGATGATATCGCGCCCTACATCTATCGGACGCACGACCTCGGCGCGCACTGGAGTCGTGCCGATCAGGGTATCCCGTTCGGCGCCTACGTGCGTGCCGTGCGCGCGGATCCCGTGCGCAAAGGCCTGCTCTACGCCGGCACGGAGCTGGGCGTCTATGTCTCGTACGACGACGGCGATCACTGGCAGTCGTTGCAGCTGAATCTCCCGCTGTCGCCGATTCACGATCTGGTCGTGCACGATGGCGATCTCATCGTCGCGACCCATGGGCGTTCGTTCTGGGTGCTCGACGACCTCTCGCCGCTCCGGGACAACGCGCGCGGCGACGTGCACCTATTCGCCCCAGCGCGCGCGGTTCGCGTGCGACGCAGCGTGAACCAGGATACGCCGCTGCCGCCCGAGACGCCGCACGGCGACAATCCGCCCGCCGGCGCGATCATCGACTACTATCTCGCCTCTCACCCGAGCGCACCGATCGCTCTCGACATTCTCGATCGCCAAGGGACCGTCGTGCGCCACTTCGCCAGCGATCAGCTGGGCGATGACTCGACGGTCAGCTCGCCGAAGCACCCGCCGTCGTTCACGAGCGACTGGCTCCCGCGTCCGGTGATCCTGCCGGCCGACTCCGGGATCAATCGGTTCGTGTGGGACCTACGTTATCCTCGTCCCCCCGCGTCCGAGCACGAGTACAGCATCTCAGCCATCCCCGGCGCCGGCACTGTCGCCGACCCCGAAGGACCATTCGTCGTGCCCGGCACCTATCAGGTGCGCCTGACGGTCAACGGCGTCACCCACACGCAGCCGCTGCGCGTGGTCCTCGATCCTCGCTTGCGCCTCGCGCCAACGGTGCTCGCCACGCAACTCGCGGTCGCCAAGCGCATTTGGAACGCGATGGCCCAAGCCGATGCACTTTCTCACGCGGTCGGCGACAGCGCCATGCAGTCCGTGCACGCCGACGGGATCGCGGGCGGCCTCGCGAAGCTCATGACGATGGTCGAGAGCGCCGACCGGCCGACGCCGACGCCGGTGCTCGAAGCGCTCACCGATTTCCAGGCGCAACTCACGGCGGCAGTCGCCAAACTCCATGCGCAGATCACACCGCGCACCTTGACATCGCGTCACGAAAAGAGAAACTAGGCACGTAGCGTGACGCAGAATTGAGAATGTCGGCGGGTGGGCGCACCGGGGTGCCCGCCGCCGCTTCTTGTCCGCTCCGCACACTCGTAGTATCGTGGAGGGCTATGACACCGCCCTCCTACGACGTTGCCATTATCGGCGCCGGCCACAACGCCCTCGTCACCGCTGCCTATCTCGCGCGCGCCGGCCTCCGCGTGATCGTGCTCGAGCGCCGCGACGTGATCGGTGGCGCGTGCGTCTCCGAAGAAATCTGGCCGGGATACAAAGTCTCGACCGCATCCTACGTCAACAGTTTGTTGCGCCCGGAGATCATTCGCGATCTCGATCTCAAATCGCACGGATTCGAGATGATCCCGCGAAATCCGTCGTCCTTCTCGCCGTTCCCCGACGGTCGCTATCTCATGCTCGGCCCCGACAAGGCCGCGACGTATAACGAGATCGCGAAATTCTCGGCCAAGGACGCCGAGGCGCTGCCAAAATACGAGGCGATGCTCGAACGCGTGGCGGACTTCATCGAGCCGACGCTCACGATGACGCCGCCGGATCCCTGGTCGTTCGCGCCCGAGAATCTCTTCAAGCTCGCCAAACTTGGCTGGGGGTTCGCCAAGCTCGGCACACACGGCGTGGAAGCAGTGGACGTCCTCACCGGCGCCGCACGGCCCATTCTCGACCGGTGGTTCGAATCCGAGCAGCTCAAGGTCACGCTGGCTACCGATGCGGTTATCGGCGCCAAGGCCTCACCCTCGATGCCCGGGACCGCCTACGTGCTGTTCCATCACGTCATGGGCGAGACCAACGGCGTGCGCGGCGTCTGGGGCTATGTGCGCGGCGGCATGGGCGGCATATCGAATAGCATCGCCTCCGCGGCCCGCGCGGCGGGCGCCGAGATCCGGACCAACGCCAAGGTCGCGCAAATCGTCATTCGCGAGAATCGCGTGCAGGGTGTCGTGCTCGAAGACGGCACCGAGATCACCGCTACGCGCGTGGCGTCAGGCGCCGACGCACACGTGACCTTCGAGCGCCTGGTCGATCGCAAAGACCTGCCGGACGATTTCGCGAGCGCCGTCTCCAACATCGACTACTCGAGCGCGAGCCTCAAGATCAACGTGGCGCTATCCGAGCTGCCGGATTTCACGGCGTGCCGCGGCACCGCGCCCGGGCCGCAGCATCGCGGCACCATCCACATCTGCCCGACGCTCGACTACATCGAAGAGGCGTACGACGACGTCAAGTACGACCGGCCGTCGCGGAGTCCCATTCTCGAATGCACGATTCCCTCGGTGCTCGACAACACCGTCGCGCCGCCCGGCAAGCATCTCATGTCGATGTTTATCCAGTACTTCCCGTACAAGCTTCGCAATGGCCAGTCCGTCGATCAGGCGAAGAATGCGTTCGCCGATCGGTGCTTCGACATCCTGAGCGAATATGCGCCCAACTTCAAGCGCGCGGTCATCGATCGGCAGGTGCTGGCGCCGGTCGACATCGAGCAGCGCTATGGGTTGACCGGGGGGAACATCATGCAAGGCGCCATGGCGCTCAACTCCCTCTTCTTCATGCGCCCCGTGGGCGGATACGCCAACTATCGCACTCCGGTCAAGAATCTCTATCTCTGTGGCGCGGCCACGCATCCGGGCGGCGGCGTCATGGGAGCGTGCGGATATAACGCCGCCCGCGAGATCCTGAAAGACGCGCGGCGGTGACGCTGTGACGCTGGAGCGCACCCTCGATCGCTCGTGCTATCTCTCCGCGGACTTTTATGCTCGCGAGCGCGAGGGGATCTTCTCTCGCGAATGGGTCTACGTTGGCCGTGCGCCTGAGGAGCGCGGGTCGTATTGCGTCGTCGACGTTGCCGGCGAAGGCATTCTTATAGTGCGTGGCGACGACGGGCTGCACGGTTTTTACAACTTGTGCCGCCATTGCGGCTGCCAGCTCGTTCTCGGGGAGGGCGAGTCCACCGGGCGATTTGGGACGGCAATTCGATGTCCATATCACTCGTGGACATATGCGTTCGATGGTACGCTGAAAAACGCGCCGTTTCTCGATGAACCACCGGATCTACCCTTGCATCGCGTCTCGGTCGACACGTGGGGCGGGTTCCTGTTTGCCAGCTTGGAGCCGCGCCAGACGTTGGCCGAGCAACTCGGGCAGATTCCGGAACGCTTGCGGCGATATCCGTTGGCCGAGCTCCGGGTAGCGAGGAGCATCGAGTACGACGTCGCCGCCAACTGGAAGGTGATCCTCGAGAACTACAACGAGTGCTATCACTGCGCAGGCGTGCACCCCGAGTTGTGCGCTATAGTCCCGGCATTCAAATACCGCGGCGGCTCCGATCTCGACTGGGACTGCGGCATCCCTCACGCACCGGGCGCGTGGACGTTCACGAAGACCGGGACGACCAACAGGGTCCCGTTCGCCGGTCTCGACGCGGACGAGCAGACACGGCACAAAGGTGAGCTGATCTATCCGAACTTCATGTGCAGCTTGTCGGCCGAGCACGTGGCGACGTTTCGGCTGCAGCCAAAGGGCCCCGAACGCACGGTCGTCACGTTCGACTGTCTGTTTCATCCTGATGCGATCGCCGCGCCCGACTTCGACCCGAGCGACGCCGTCGACTTCTGGCACGTTGTGAACGTCCAGGACTGGACGATCTGCGAAGGTGTCCAACGCGGCATGCACGCCCGGCCATTCGAGACCGGGTTCTACGCCCCCATGGAAAGCCTGAGCCTCGACATTCGGCGCTATATCCGAGAGCGCCTCGGATCGACGCGCGCGGGAATTCGAGTACATCGTCCTTGGACTCGGCGGCCTCGGCTCCGGCGCCGCATACTGGCTGAGCAAACGCGCCGGCGCCGACGTGCTCGGCATCGAGCAGTTCGAGCTCGGACACGCGAGAGGCGAGTCGCAGGATCACTCGCGGATTATTCGCCTTTCGTACCACCTCCCCGTGTACGTCGAGTTGGCGAAACGCGCCTACGAGTCATGGGACATGCTGGCCGCCGATGCAGGCGAATCGCTTGTCCTTCGCACCGGTGGCCTCGACCTCGGCCCCCGCTCGGGCGCGATCCCACTGCTGGGGCTATGCCGACAGCATGAGCAAAGCCGGTGTCGCGTACGAGTGGCTCGACGCCAGAGAGATCATGCGGCGGTGGCCGCAATGGACATTGCCCGACGACGTGCACGGGTTGTTTCAGGCTCGCGCGGGGATCGCGATGGCGGCTCGCGCGAATGCCGCGCATCAGAACAATGGCGCGCGCCTTCGGCGCGACGCTGCTGGAGAACACTCCGGTCACGGCCGTTGCGTCCGCCGTGGAGAGGTACAGGTGCGACTCTGGCGGCGTGACGTATAGGGACGGCAAGCTGATCGTCGCGGCCGGGCCTTGGTCCGTCGATTGTCCTCGCTTCTTCGGAGCGAACATTCCACTCGAGGTCACGCAAGAGCAGGTGACCTATTTCGCGTCGCCCACGCCGGAAGAGTTTGCGCCGGATCGCTTTCCGGTGTGGATCTGGATGGACGACCCGTCCTACTACGGCTTTCCCGTGTTCGGAGAAAACGGCCCAAAAGTCGCCCGCGATGCGGGTGGCAAACCGGTGACGGCCGATACGAGAACCTTCGAACCAGACGCCGAGGCGATTCAGCGTATCAGAGAGTTTCTCGCGAAATTCTTGCCTGGTGCGGCCGGCCCAGAGATCTACACGAAGACGTGTCTCTACACGCTCACGCCGGATCGCGATTTCGTCATCGACCGCGTCCCAGGCACCGACAACGTGTGGATCGTGATCGGCGCCGGCCACGCGTTCAAGTTTGCGTCCGTTATCGGCCGAATCCTGTCCGAGCTGGCAATCGACGCGCGGACGCCGTCGGACCTCCACCCATTCGGGATCGAACGGCCGATCCTGAAGATGGCGAATCCGCCGAAACACTATATGCAATGAGAGCGGCGCTCGCAGTAGGACTATTGAGTATGACGATCATCGCCCCGATCGCCAGGGCGCAATCGCCCGACTCGGCCGATCTCGCGATTCGCGACGAAGGCGTACGCCGGCTCTCCGAGTATATCCAAGTCAACACGACGAACCCGCCAGGCAACGAGCTCGCGGCCGCGCATTGGCTCCAACAGGTCCTGGCCGCCGACGGTATCGAGGGCCAGATCCTGGATACCACTGAGCTCGGAGGTGGCCGCGCCAACTTCTACGCTCGGCTGCCCGCCACCGTCCCAGGAAATCGCTCGGCCATTGCTCTCGTAAGCCACATGGACGTCGTGCCGGTCACGCGCGAAGGTTGGTCGGTTGACCCGTTCGCGGGGCTAGTAAAAGACGGATACGTGTGGGGCCGCGGGGCGCTCGACATGAAAGGCCACGCGGTGATCCAACTCATGTCGCTCATTGCCTTGAAGCGATCCGGCATTCCGCGCACGCGTGATATCGTCTTTATCGGCAACGCCGACGAGGAATCCGATGGCGCTGGCGCGATTACGTTCGTGGCCAAGCACAAGGACCTCTTGTCGGGCGTGCAATTCTTGCTAACCGAGGGCGCCGATACCCGGGTCGAGAACGGCAAGGTGAAATGGTGGTCGATCAACGTCGGCGAGAAGCGCCCGTACTGGCAGCGGCTGACGGTACACGGCACAACGTCCCACGGTTCGATCCCCACGCCAGACAACCCCGTGCCAAGGCTGGCAAAGGCGCTGGCGCGGATCGCCGACTGGCAGACACCAGTCCGTGTGCTGCCATCCGTCGAGCGATTCTTCCAGGCCCAGGCCCGCTATGAGACCGGCGAGCACCGGAAATGGCTTTCGGACGCCGCAACCTGGATCCACGACCCGCGGGCTCGCGCGTGGATCCTGTCCGAGCCCGAACGCAACGCGCTCCTGCGCAATACGGTCTCGATTACCGTACTCAAAGGCTCGAACAAGACGAACACCATTCCGGCCGAAGCCTCCGCCGAATTAGATATACGGCTGCTCCCGGATGAGGACACGTTGGCGTTCCGTCAACAACTGATCCGGGTGATCAACGACCCGAAGGTCAACGTCCACACGATCGACGGCGTCGAGCCCAAATTCAACGCGCCACTCGGCACGGAGATGTTCGTCGCCATCGAGCGAGTCGTGAAGGAGATGCTCCCGGGAGTCCCGATCGCGACGCCGATCTCGGTCGGCGCGTCGGACCGTCCCACCTACGCCCAGGCCGGCATCGTCTGCTACGGACTCGACCCTTGGCTCGTCGACATTGAGGACAACCGGCGTGGGGTACACGGCAATGACGAGCGGCTATCGATCGACAATGTCGGCTTTGGGATTCGATTCTATCAACGTCTCCTGACGATTCTGCAATGAGCGAAATCGCTTTATCAGACGAGGTGCTGTCCAACGTTTTCGAGTACGCCGGGATCGGCATGGCGATCACGTCGCTCGACAAGCGCTTTCTCCGCGTGAACGAGGGCCTCTCGGAGCTCCTCGGCTGGCCGGTCGACGCGCTCATCGGGCAGTCGGTCCACGACGTGTCGCACCCCGACGATTTACCCGAGGACCTCCAGCTCCGCGATCAGTTGCTCGCCGGAACCATTCGCCGGTACACGCGCGAAAAGCGCTATCGGCACGCGTCAGGCCGCTACATCTGGGTCCAGGTGCACGTCGCCATCGTGCGAGACACGATGGGACAGCCATCGTACTTCGTGGGGCAGATCCACGACATCAGCGCCCGCAAGCGCGCCGAGGCATTGCTGCAGGAGTCCGAGGAACGATATCGCACGCTGATCGAGAATATCCCGATCGGGCTCTATCGCATGACGCCCGACGGACATTTCCTCAACGTCAACGCCGCCCTCATGCAGATGCTCGGGTACACCGATCGCGCCGAGCTGCTGGCGACCGATACCCATGCCTTCTTCGTCGATCCGGACGACCGCGAACGGTTCGTCAAGGCGATGATGGATAACGACCCCGCGCCCGCGTCGATCGTCGTGCAGAAGCGACGCCGCGATGGCGGCCAGATCTGGTCGCGCATGACCGCGCGTATCGTGCGCGGCGACAATGGGCAGCTGCTGTACTATGAGGGCGCGACGGAGGACATCACCGCGCTGCGGCAGAACGAGGAGCAGCTCCGGCAGTCTCAGAAAATGGAAGCCATGGGGCGGCTCGCCGGCGGCATCGCCCATGATTTCAATAACCTGTTGACGGCCATCAAGGGCAACGCAGCCATGGTCCTCGACTCGTTGCCGCAAGGCTCGCCCGATGCGCTCTGCCTCCAGGAATTGGATGCCGCAGCAACTCGGGCCGCCGGGCTCACGCGCCAGTTGCTCGCATTCAGCCGCCGCCAGGTCCTGCAAACCCAGGTCCTGGACCTGAACGCGATCATCGCCGAATCTCGCCCGCTCTTGGGCCGCCTGATCCGGGAAGACATCGAGGTTATCGTCACCCCTGACGCCACGGCAACATACGTCCGCGGCGATCGGAGCCAGATCGACCAGGTCCTGCTCAATCTCGCCGTCAATGCGCGCGATGCCATGCCGCACGGTGGCGTGCTGTCGCTGCGCACGATGAACGTCCTGTTCGATTCCGCCCGCTCGACGATCACCGGGCTATCGCAGGGCCGCTACGTGCTCTTGTCCGTGAGTGACAACGGCTGCGGGATGGACGCCGAAACTCGCGCCAGAATCTTCGAGCCGTTCTTCACGACGAAAGAGCGAGGCAAAGGCACGGGCCTCGGCCTCGCCATCGTTTACGGGATCGTGAGACAGAGTGGCGGGGCAATCGAAGTCGACACCGCGCCAGGCGCGGGCGCAACGTTCAACATCTATCTGCCCGTGTGCGAGACCTGCGCGGCCGAAGCGCAGCTGCCGCCGGCCGGACGGCCGAAGGCGGCGAACGGCAAGAGCGTGCTCGTGGTCGAAGACGAAGAAGCCGTACGGCGGTACGCCGCCCGCGTGCTTGCCAACGAGGGCTACACCGTGGTCGAGGCGGGAGACGGAGTCGAGGCGCTCGATCGTTGGCAGACCCAGGGCGGCGTCGACGTGGTACTGACTGACGTCATCATGCCCCGCATGGGCGGCCGGATACTCGTCGAGCGCCTGCGCGCAATGCGCCCGGATCTGCCCGTCGTTTTTATGTCCGGCTACGCCGAGGACTCGATGCCTTCCGTGCTTTTTTTGGAGAAGCCTTTCGGCGCGGACGCGATGGCGCGGGTCGTCGCGACGGCTTTGCGTGCTCCAAGCTCCGCCACAGGTACCAAGCCGCAATAGTCCCGTGCGGCTCCCAGCGGGCGCCGATCTCCTGTACCCTGGCCGGCGTCGGAAGCTTGCGTAGGCCGTAAGCGCGCTGCACCGCTTTGCGAATCCCGAGATCGAGCTCGGGGATGACGTTCGGGCGACCGAGCCGGAACATCAGGAACATCTGCGCCGACCACCGGCCGATCCCCTTCACCTGCACGAGCGCGTCCATGATCGCTGCGTCATCGAGCTCATGGAGGCGATCGACCGGAAGCCGGCCATCGAGCGCATGCGCCGAGAGATCCTTCACATACTTGATCTTCGCCCACGAGAGCCCGGCTCCGCGCAGCGTGGCATCATCAGTCGCCAACAACTCAACCGCGGTCGGTGCGCGATCGCCATACAGTGCGTGCACGCGAGAATAGATCGTTGACGCGGCCTTACCCGAGAGCTGCTGGAAGACGATCGCGCGTACGATATGATCGAAATGGGTGCCCTCGGCGCGGACCTCGAACCGGCATGGCCCCACGAGGTCGATCACCTGGGCCATGGCGGGGTCGGATTTCTTGAGATGACTGACGGCACGGGTGTGCATGGGTCAAATTTAGCCATATGCACATCTTCGGCACGCATCCGCCCGATACCGGCGGCATGGACATGGCCGTGCGACGCTCGGCGAACGCCGGCATGACCGCCGTCCAGATCTTTACCGCGATTCCGAAGTTTTACGGCGACAAGAGCAATATCAATCCCGACCGGATTACTCGCTTCAAAACCGCGCTCGCCGAAACCAGCATGTCTCCCAAGCATGTCATGGCGCACGGCGCGTATGTGCTGAACGTGTCCACGAACAATGACGAGCAGTACGCCCGCGCGAGTGGAGGCCTCAGGAAAGAATTGGAGCGCTCCACGACATTGGGGTTGGGACAATTTTGCTTTCACCCCGGAGCGGCCGTCTCCGGCGATCCCGAAGCGGCTTACGCGCGGGTGGCGAGAGCGATAACCGCGGCCATCGAGGCCGTGCCAGGTCAGACCCGCGTACTGGTCGAGAATACGGCCGGAGCAGGACGTACGGTGGGCCGAACACCGGCTGAGATTGGAACGATTCTAGCCGAAGTGCCCAAGGCACTGAGATATCGCACCGGTTATGGACTCGATACGTGTCATCTCTTTGCGGCGGGATTCGATATCGCAAAAGACGAGAAGACCCTAACAGAGACCCTCGATGCCTTCGAGGAGGCCACCGGAGAGCCACCGTCGTTCTTTCACCTGAACGACAGCGAGGGCGCGCTCGGCTCGAACCGTGACCGTCACATGCTCATCGGTGAGGGACAGATCGGCGTCGAGCCGTTCCGTTGGCTCCTCCGGGATCGTCGAACCTCGGGCATTCCGCTGATCCTCGAGACCCCGCAGCTCTATGCAGAGCCAGCCAAGGAAGACGCGACGGCTGATCCCTACGACATCAAGATGCTAGGTTTGTTGAAGAGTCTGGAGTAGTGATATGAATCAGCCGTCGCCATCGTTAGCGATTCGATTGTTGGCCCGCGTCAGTGGGGCGGCGGCGATCGTGGTGGCGTTCGCTGGTCTGCTCGACCTGCTGCTCTGGCGGCTCGGCAGCGCGCCGCTCGTCGAATCGACAACGCAATTGAGCCTGCCGCTCCCCACCACGGCGCTGGGGATCACGGCGATCGGTATCTCGCTCTGGCTCGGCCGATCCGACGACGTCCCGCGATGGTCGATCATCGCCTCGCGCATCGTCGCGGCGCTCGCGGTGGCGTGGGCCGTGGTATTCCTCGTCGAGTGGATCGCCACCATCGACCTGGGCGCCGATAAGCTGCTCTTCGCGGACCGGCTTCGCCCGGCCACGGGGCATCCCCCCGGACGGCCGTCTATCTCGGTCGCGGTCACCCTGGCGCTACTCGGGTCGGCCCTCATTGCGCTCCATGCCGATTCGCCGATTGCGCATATGACCACGCGCGTCGGGACGGCGCTCGCGCTGCTCATCACGTTCACGATCCTCGTGAGTCATGTGAACGGGGCGCGAGATTATTATCACGTGTACCCGGTCGGCGACATGGCCCTCGTCTCAGCGCTGGCGCTGGGATTCGCCGCGCTGGGAGTGCTGCTCGTCAGACCCGCGGTCCGAGGTGGGCTCTCCTCGATTTTGATCGACGAAGCCGCGGGCGGTGTCCTGGCGCGGCGACTATTGCCCGTCGCCATTCTCGTCCCGATGGTCCTGGGCCGCCTATGGCTGTCGGGCGCGGTTGCTGGATGGTACGATCCGAAAGGGGGCGCCTCGCTCTTCGTCGTCGCCAGCACGGTCGTGCTCGTCTGGGCCGTCGCGCGCAGCGCCCATGTCGTGCACGCGACCGACGTCCAGCGCTCACGCCTTCTCGTCCGCGAGCAAATGGCGCGCGAGGAAGCCGAGCGGGCGAATCAGGCGAAGGGCAATTTCTTGGCGGTCATGTCGCACGAATTGCGCACGCCGCTGTCGGCCATCATCGGATACGAAGAGCTACTCGCCGACGAGATCACCGGGCCGATCAACGATGGCCAACGTCAGCAGCTCTCGCGCATCAAGGCGAGCGCGCGCCATCTCTTGCAACTGATCGACGAGATCCTCACGTACTCGAGGGTCGAGGTGGGGCGCGAGGCCGTTGATATCGAGACGGTGCCGCTGCAAGCGGTCATCGATGACGCCGTCGCGCTCGTCGCGCCCATGGCCGATGACAAAGGCGTGGCATTGACGTGCTCGAAGCTCGATGGCGTGACGCCGATTCGCACCGACGCGCAGAAAGTGCGTCAGATCGTCGTCAATCTCCTGTCGAATGCCGTGAAGTTCACCGCGGCCGGTGGCTCGATATCCGTGACGCTCACGATCTCGGAGCGCCGCGTGGCCATCGCGATTCGGGATTCGGGGATCGGCATTGCCGGCGAGTTCCTCGACCGGATCTTCGAGCCGTTCTGGCAAGTCGAGCAGAAGGCCACGCGTACGGCTGGCGGTACGGGCTTGGGCCTCAGCGTCTCGCGCCGCCTCGCGCGGATGCTGGGCGGGGAGATCGAAGTCGAGAGTACGGTCGGTGCCGGGAGCACGTTTATCGTGACGCTCCCGCTCGATGCCCTCAATCTCGCTCAGTCACACCCGCGCGTGCCGACTCCGACGGCGCCGCGTCCCAGCCTCTCTGATGCGCAGGTGAGTCCCCGTCGAGCCCCGGCGTCCGTGGAGTCGAGCGCGAGCGCTCGCACGTAGAAACGGCGCGCCATCTCGTAGTGCGCGGTCGCGTACTCGTGATCCGCGATCGTGCGCATCGCCGACGCCGTCCGTGGCACTCGTGGCATCGCCTGGGCATGCTGCCGGACCAAGCCGAGTGCGACGACTGACGCGGCTACCAACGCCAGGGCCGTCCCCGAGAACGCGAGCACGCGACTCTTGCGGCGTTTCGGCTTCACCGGCGGTCGTCGTACGGCGGTCGCTGGTTTCGCCGGCGGGCGCGGAGTCTGCGCGCGTGGCGTGATCGGCAGCGGGGCCGGCGCCACGGCGGTAGCGGCGAATGCCGGTGCCGAGGCTGGCATTGGCGTCAACGGCAGCGGCGTGGTCGGGGCTGACGCGGCTTTGGCCGTTTTGGCCGAAATGCGACGTGACGCTGATGAGGGTCGCGGGGTGTGCCCGACCGGTGTCGGCTCGGGAGCGGCGGGCGTGCCTGCCGCGGGCGTAGCCCCCGACACCCGCGCACCGGAGGTCCGCGGCCGGGGCGCCGTGCCGCGCACCATGGAGCGCAGCAGCGTCTCACCGGCGGCGCGATCAGCGTCCGTCTGGCGGATTGCGTCGAGCGTCGTCACGAGCTCCTGCGTGCTCGCGAAGCGCTTCGCCGGATCTTTCTCGAGCAAGCGCAGCACCGCCACCGTGAGCGCCGCGGGCGAATCGGGCCGCATGCAGCGAGTAGTCGGCGACCGGCGTGAACCAATGGTGCTGGATGATCTCGGGCAGCGAGTCCCCGTCGAAGGGCACGCTTCCCGTGATCATCTGGTAGGCCACGATGCCGAGAGAGTACTGGTCGGACTGGGGACCAACGGGTTTCCCGGCGCACTGCTCGGGGCTCATGAAATGCGGAGTCCCGATCATGGCACCCGTCGCCGTCAGGGTGCCGGATTCGACGGCGCGCGCGATGCCGAAATCGGACACGACGACTTTCGCGTCGCGGTCGACGAGGATGTTCGCGCCCTTGATGTCCCGATGGATGATCCCATGCTCGTGCGCGAAGGCCAGCGCCGCGGCGGCCGAACGGAGCACGATGAGGATGACGGGGAGCGGCAGCGCGCCGTACGCATCGAGAACGGCATCCAGCGGCTTCCCGTCGATGAACTTCATCGCCATGTACATGATCCCGCCCGCCTGGCCCACACGGTACACCGGGATCACGTTCGGATGATCGAGCGACGCCGCGAGGCGTGCTTCGCGCTTGAATCGGTCGGCGACTGAGCCGACGGGTCCCAGCTCGGGCGGGAGCACCTTGAGCGCGACCGGCCGGTCGAGCTCGATCTCTCGCGCTTTGTACACGATCGCCATGCCACCGCGGCCGAGCTCGCGCTCGAACGTCGTATTCGGCGGCCAGGCCCCGTTTCAGGGTATTGAGGAGCCGTTCGGACTCAGTCCCGCCCAGGGCAAGCGTCGACCCTTCGGCGTTCGTCACGGGCTGGCCGCAGGCGACGCAGAACTTCGAGTTTGCCGAGACGAGGGTGCCGCACTGAGCGCAGAACATGTCTACTGATGAGACTAGGGTCTTCCGTATGGCGTCACGGAGTCAGGCGTCGTTAAGTGCCAGCGTCCGCAGGGTTTCGTCGTCCAATCGGTGGCCCCCCTCGAACTCGATTGCCGTAAACGACTTATCCGCGGCCTTGAGCGCGGCCTTTTGCCGCGCCACCCGTTCCGGAGTGGCGTATTCGTCGCGCGACCCGAGCACGAAGACCATCTCCGCTCGACGGAGCGCCGTGTCGGCGCCGAGCGGCACATCGTCGGGGATGTATCCGGCCCAGAATATGGCGCGATCGACCGGGAGGCGGGTGTGCGACAGCCAGCGGGCTACGGTCGCCGCGCCCTGCGAGAATCCCAGCACGGTGACGCGGACCGTGTCGCGGGCGACCTCGCGGAAGATCGTGGCGTAGAGCGTGTCGAGATACGTGATCTGGTCGGTGATCTCGCTCGCCCGGTCTTCTTTCGTCATCCACGTCGCCCCGACGCCGGAGGTCTGGGATGCGCCCGGTCGGGTGTCGTGGTAATACCGGTTCAGCGCCTCGGGTGCGACGATGAGGTGCGCGCCGTCGTCGACCGCCGTGCATCGGGCGATGAACTCGCTGGCCAGCTGCCCATACCCGTGGCAGACGATCCAGACCGCGCGCGTCTCCGGCCCCACGGCGCCCAGCGTGTAGTAGCGCGCCGTGCGCGGGACGGTTACGTGGTGCTCGTGCGGGGTTCCCATTCGGGCACGAAGTTGAACCCTTTGAGCACGAGTGCGCCCCTGCGTCCTTGCTTTGGATCCAGGACGTAGGTCGTGAGCGAGCCGTTGGCGACTTCTTCGCCCTGGTCGAGGGCGAGCAGCTCGCCCTCGGTCATGTGCTCGAGGATGTAGCGAAAGCAGAGGACGACGACCGAGTGCGCGACGATGAGCAGCCGCTCGCCGGGATACTCGTGCGAGATCGTGTCGATCAGGGTGCGTAAGCGCAGAATGACATCGGTCCAACTCTCGCCGCCGGGTGGCCGATGATAGAACTTGCCGAGGAAGCGCCGCAGCGTGGCTTGCTCGGGTTGGCGCGCGACAATGCCATCCCCGGTGAGGCCATCCAGCACGCCGAACTCTTTCTCGCGCAGGCGCTCGTCGATCCAGATGGGCACGTGATCGAAGCCCGCGGCCGACACCAGGATGGTCGCCGTGCGGTGCGCCCGCTCGTAGGGCGAGGTGAGCAGCATGGACGGCTGCTCGTCTGGCGGTTGCGCGCGGAACCAGTGGCCGAGTGCGGCGGCTTGTTGCTCGCCGCGTGGTGAGAGGGGGACGTCAACGTCGCGAATGTCGATCCCGGTCGAGAGACGCCGCGCCGCGAGCGCGGCTTCGCGCGCGATGTTGCCCGCGCTTTCGCCGTGGCGGACGATCCAGAGGACCGTTGGCCAGATCTCGCTAGGGTCGTGAAGCGGACTCACCGCCGAAGCATAACCCGCCGTTCCGCGATGATCACGCGGGTCACCGTGAGCGCCGCCCGGATGGTGAGCACGAGTCCCAGGACGGCGGCCACGTCCGCGAAGTTGAACACGACCTCGTGCCCGTTGCCCGGGCTCCAGGCGACGAAGTCGATGACTCCGCGGGGCGACGTGATCAAACTGAACAAGTTGCCGGCGGCGGCGCCGGCGATGAGGCCGAGCATGACTGGCGACAGCTTGTCGATAATCGCCAGCGGGCGACAGAGGATGCCGGCCAGGACGAGTGCGATCAACGTCAGCGCGACGTTGATCTGCCAGGTGTAGGGGCCGATCGAGATGCCGAGCGCGGACTGATCGTTGTGCGCGAGCACGAGTCGCATGGTTCCGGCGACGAGCTTGATCTCCCGCTGCCCATCGAGATAGTGCGCCGCCAAAGCCTTGGTCGTCAGGTCGACCGCGACCACGATCGCGGCGCAGATGGCGAATGTTCGTATCGGTCGCCGCGGAGTAGGCGCGGTGACGAGCGGCTGGGACGCCGTAATGCGGCGGTGCCAGATAGGGGTGAGGCGACGCATCCGACGCGAATTACGCAGGGCGCGTACCGCGCCACCGCTCCCAGTAACACTCTGCGGCATCAGGAGTTACAATCGGTCTACATGACCGGCGCCTGTAGCGCGTACACGACAAGTAGATTCGGCCATGCGCTATTGCGTTTTCTGTGGCTCGAACAGCGGAACCAGGCCGAGCTATGCCGCAGCCGTTGCGGATCTCGCCAGGTGTCTCGTGGCCGACCGAATTGGGATCGTCTACGGCGGTGGTAACGTTGGCCTTATGGGTGTATTGGCCGACGCCGCATTGGCTGCAGGCGGTGAAGTCGTGGGCGTGATCCCCCGAATGCTGGTGCAAAAAGAAATAGCGCATCGGGGACTCAGCGAGTTGCTAGTCGTTGGCTCGATGCACGAGCGCAAAGCACTCATGGCCGACTTATCCAATGCGTTCATCGCCGCGCCGGGCGGCTACGGAACGCTCGACGAGTTTTGCGAGATCTTGACCTGGACCCAACTCGGACTGCAGAAGAAGCCGGTCGGCATTCTGAATGTCGACGGCTACTTCGATCGGTTGGTGTCCCTGTTCGATCACGCCGTGACCGAACAATTCGTCAAGCCAATGCATCGCGACATGATCGTGACCAATGACACCCCTCAATCACTGATTGCTCGGATGCGTGTGCCCGGCTAGTCTCTCTCGTCATGTCATTGACGAAGCGAGTTCCAACGATCCAGCCGTACGTGATCAAGACGTCGAAGATCCAGGGCAAGGGCGCCTTCGCGACGCGTCTCATCCGGAAGGGCGCGCGCATCGCAGAGTACTTGGGCGAGCGCATCTCCCACGAGGAGGGCGACCGGCGCTATGACGACGACAAGATGAAACGGCACCACACGTTTCTGTTCGTGGTCAATAAGAAAATCGTGATCGATGCGGGCACGGACGGGAACGATGCCCGGTTTATCAATCACTCGTGCGACCCCAACTGTGAGGCGGTCATCGAGGATCGGCGCGTGTTCATCGACGCGCTGCGCACGATTCGGCCCGGCGACGAGCTGGCGTACGACTACCAGTACGATCGCGACGACGCGACCGGGTGGGGGAAAGAGGCCGATGCGCAGTACCCCTGTCATTGCGGGGCCGAAAAGTGCCGGGGCACGATCCTTCTGCCCCAAAAGAAGAAGCGGAAGCCACGCAAGAAGGTGAAACAGGCTTAGGTTTCACCCTTATGCGCCGCATCCTTGCGATATCCATACTGGTAGCCGGCTGCGCCCATTCGCGCCCCGCGTCTCAACAACCCGCACCCGAAAGCCAAGCGGTCGCGGTGAAACAGAATGCCACCCGACACGATCCGCCCCGAGGGCATGCATGCGCGCATGCACGCGGCTCCGGTGGTCGATATTCGCTCGGACCCGTTCTACTCGATGAACCGGATGGACTGGCCTGGCCCGAACGTCTATCGCGACGCCTCGGGTTCGCCCGGGCCGAGCTATTGGCAGCAACGGGCTGACTACTCGATCCGCGCGACGCTGGACACGGCCGCGCAGCGGGTGAGCGGCAATGTGATCGTCACCTACACGAATAACTCGCCGGACACGATGCGGTTCGTGTGGATGCAGGTGGACCAGAACATCTATCGCCAGTCGAGCGAAGGGAACGCGCTGTACTCGGCCGACACGCGCACGGCAGCGGGCGCGTTTGACGGCGGATACACGTTTACCGAAGTCGCGGTGAATGGCACTCCAGTGACGCCGCATATCGACGACACCATGATGCGGCTCGACCTCCCGTCGTCGCTGCCTCCTCACGGCGGCAAGATCACTATCACGATCAAGTACGCCTTCAAAGTGCCGGAGCATGGCTCGGATCGCATGGGCCGTGATGGGCCGTTGTACGAGATCGCCCAGTGGTATCCGCGCATGGCGGTGTACGACGACGTTCGGGGATGGAACGTCGATCAGTATCTCGGCCAAGGCGAGTTCTATCTCGAATATGGCGATATCGACTACGCGGTAACCGTTCCCGCGGGCTACACCGTTGCGGGTAGCGGCGTACTCGAGAATCCGGCTGACGTGTTGACGGCAGCAGAGAGACAACGACTCGCCAAGGCCTTCACGACCAAGGACGTCGTGCAGATCATCACGACGACCGAGGCGGCGCCCAAGGTGACCGCCGGCACCAAGACGTGGCGATTCCGCGCGAGGAACGTTCGGGACGTCGCGTGGGCCGGGGCGCCGGATTTTCGGTGGGACGCGACGAGCGTACACGGGATTCTGTGCCAGGCGTACTACGAGGAGCCCAAGGCAGGGGCCGAGTGGGAGCAGGCGGCCGAGAATACGCAGTGGACGATCGGGACGTACTCGGAGCTTTTGTACCCATTCCCGTATCCACAGGCGACCGCGGTCGCTGGTCCCGTCGGCGGCATGGAGTATCCGATGTTCGTGATGGACGGCTACACGAACGCCGAGCTACCGGGCGACGTGTTCCGTACCAACGATCACGAGCACGGGCACGAGTGGTTCCCCATGATCGTCGGTTCCAACGAGCGGCGTTATGCGTGGATGGACGAAGGCATCAACACGTATATCAACGCGTTCTCGCAGGAGCGTCGCTACGGGAGCGACCCCACGCAGTGGCCGCGGGGGATGAGCAACTTCTTCGCGTTCCTCGGCGACTGGTATGCGGCGAACAAGGCCGGCATTGATAACCCGCTCATGAACCGGCCCGATCACTTCGCCGACCAGGACGTCTTGGGCGTCGAGGGCTACCAGAAACCTGGCGCCGTTCTCCTCGCGCTTCGCGATCATGTCGTTGGGGCCGAGTCGATGGATCGCGCGATGCGCGAGTACGTCCATCGGTGGGCGTTCAAGCATCCCACGCCGGGCGACTTTTTCCGGACCGTCGAAAATGTCGCGGGCAAAGATCTGTCGTGGTTCTGGAGATCGTTCTTCTACACGACCGATGTGCTGGATATCGGCATTGACTCAGTGAATACGAAGCCGGCAGATGACGGGCGGTTAATTGCTTCGGTGCAACTGCAGCGGCACACGTCGGTCGTGTTCCCGGTCGAGCTGAGGCTGGCGCTGGCCGACGGGTCGACGAAGGACATCACGCTGCCGGTCGATATCTGGTCGCGCGGCATGACCTTCACGGCCGAGATTCCGGTGTCGGCCGAGGTCAAGGGAGCGCGGCTCTGGCCCGATCGGTCGTCGATCCCTGACATGAACCCCAAGAACGACACCTGGGGTATGCCACCGGCTGGCGACCCACCCCATCCGGCGACGGTTGGCGGTCTAGCGCCCGTGTTCTCGGCCCGCTGATATTACGGACCTATGGCTTACGTCCCATTCAAGAAAGGCGGCTGGGGCTTCGCGGCGTTTATCTCGATCCTGACGATCGCAATGTACGTGAGCGCCTATGAGATCCACCAGGCGACGTATCGGTCGCCGCGTGACCCGACCACCCTCGGCGCGATCAGCCACAATCATGCGAGTCCGTGAGCTGATCGCCGCCCTGCAGAAGAGCAACCCGGACTCGGTGGTCATGGTGCCTGGGTTCGATGGCGGCTTCCAGGTCGCGGAGTTCGTGCATCCCGAACGGCTGCGGAGGTCGGTCGACGAGTCCGGGTACGAGTGCTACGGGACGACCAATGGGCGTCCCGACCCCGGCAACGAGTATCTGATCATCGAGCCCGAGCCTGGTGTAGAAGCGGTAGATCAACCCAAAAAGTTGTCTTGACGCCGGGCTCGGACTCGAACCCGATCCGTCCGTCGTGTTGCTCCACGATCGCCTTGGCGATCGCCAGGCCAAGCCCCGTTCCACCGCGCTGACGGTTGTCGGCGCCATCGAGCTGCTGGAACCGCCGAAATAGCTTCTCTTTGTCCGCGGTCGGAATCCCTTGCCCGGGATTCTCGACCGCGAATCGCACCCGCTCGTTTGTCGCCGTCACGGTGACACTGACGGCCGAGCCCGTCGGCGAAAACTTGATCGCGTTCGACACGAGATTGGTCAGCACTTGCACGATGCGATCACGATCCGCATGCACGGTTGGTGTCGCTTCGATCGTTTGCTCCAGCCGAATGCCATAGACCACGGCCATGCCGGCAATGCCATCGAGCGTCGCCCGCACGACATCCGCTGGCGCGAGATCGACGAGATCGAGCGACAACACACCGGCCTCGATCTTGTCGAGATCGAGCATGTCGTTGATGAGCCGAATCAACCGCTCGCAATTCTCGCGCGCCACGTGCACCAGGTCGATCCCCTTATCACTCAACTCCCCGGTCACACCAGCTTCGAGCAACCCGAGCGCTCCCCGAATCGAAGTCAATGGCGTCCGCAGCTCGTGTGAGACCGTCGACACAAACTCGTTCTTCATGCGATCGAGCTTCTTCCATTCGCTTAAGTCCCGCATGATGGTCGACAGAAACCACACGCCGCCTTGCGCCGAGGGATGCGCCACCAGCACCTGCGAAACGGGAAGGTCGGCCCCATCCGCCGCCCGCACGAGCGTCTCGCCGCTCCAGTGTCCCTCTCGCAGCGCAACAGGCACCGCGATTTCCCACATCTGATGCGGCACCGGCGGCGCGTTGCCGAGCACGCGGCGCGCGGCGTGATTCAAGTACACGAACGTCACCGGCCATCGTATAAATCGCTACGAGATCGACGGTCGCCTCGAGCGTCGCGACTAGGCGGCGCTGGGCATCCTCGGCGCGACGCTGCTCGGTGACGTCGCGGAACCCGCCGTGTGGCCCCGTGAGATATCCCTCGACGACAAGTCGCCGCCCGTCTTTCTTGGCGAACACGCTATCGTGCGGCACCCTTTCGCCGGTCGCCGCGCGCTCCAGCGCCCGCCGGAACGCGTCCCGGTGCTCGGGCACGACAACGTCGAAGACGTTCTCCGTGGCGCCGAGCGAATCCCGCCAGGCTCGGTTCGTGTACAACAGTCGCCCGTCGCGAGCGGCAATGTCAGATGAGATCCCCGGATGCATCGAGCATGAGCTCGAGCTGCACGGCGAGATTCAGCTTCTCGGCGTCGAGCCGCGCTTGCTCCAGGACCGTGCTGCCAACCCGAAGCGAGGGACCGTCCCCTTCAATGCGGACGTCGTACTCGTCATCGTCGACGACACGGTACTGCGGCCCCAGCAGTGCGCGCGCACGCTCCGCGTCGACGAGCCGAACGCGAATGATCACAGAGCACTGAGCGCGCGAATGACTGGCGCCAACGCGCCGGGCGCCTCGACCCGGCTCTCCGGCAGCAGCGGATCTGCGCGCGAGAGCGCCCCCTGCGCCGCCTCGGCCAGCACCAGCACCTCGTTGATCTCATGCGCCTCGGCGATCTCTATCGCCCGGGCGTATGACCGCCGCGCGTCCTGCACCCGGCCGAATCGTCGCGCCCCATCGCCGGCCAAGAGGTGCATGCGCGCCAGCTGCGCCGGAGGCAATGATGCTTGCACCAAGGCCGAGGTGTAGTGCTCGAACGCGTCCAGGTCGCCCTCGCGCGAGGCAACGTCGAGGAGATTGATCGCGGCCGACCACCGCACGTCGGGGTCGGTCGACGAGTGATACAACGCGTAGAACCCGTCCCGCGCGGCGGCGGTCAGCCCCCGCGCACAGAGGGTCGTCGCCAGGTCGACCAATGCCCGGTCCCGGCGCAATGCATCCGCGTACAGCCTGAACGCCACGAAAAAGTGTTGCGCGGCCCGATCGAGATACGCGGTATTGATATGTCCACCGGGATGCGCGGTCGCCCGGTGATAGCACACGTAGCCGAGGTCGTGCGTGGCCCGCGCCAGCACGTCGCCCATGTCGGCCGCGGCCGCGCACACGCCCTCGAGGATCGCCTCGGCCGCCGGCAGATTGCCGCGCTCCAGAGCGACGTTGGCGACACCGATGTCGGCCAAGAGCGTGCCGCGCAGCTCCAGCATGCGCCGGCACGACTGGACCCTCAAGGCCGCGTCGGCGCGAGCCTCAACGTCTTCCGGCGTCGTGGCGTACTCGATGAACGTGAGATAAACGTCGAGGGCCAACGCCCACTGGGCCGACGCGTGGAGGGCCCAGGCGTAGGCGACGAGACAGCTCGTGGTCGAGGGGCCGTCGTTATACAGGGCGCCGGAGACCGCGCAGGAGAGGGCATCGAGCGGGGCCCGCAGCGCACTGCCACGATTGACGCGGTTGACGGCACGGCGCACGGCCCTGACCGCTTCCACCGGCACCATGCGTCCATCCTCGCGCAACCGCATATAGCGGTCGACGAGCCTCAACGTGACCAGCCCGGCGCTCGTCGCACGCCAAAACGGGCCGGCAGGATCCTGCGTCGCCAGCGCTTCGAAGAAAGCCGCATGGCGCAATGCCCGACGGGCTGTCATGCGAAAAAAACTTACTTGACGCTTTCTTCCGCGGGGAGCAGGTTCGCGACCTGTAGGGGTGTGGGGAAAAAGCGGGGGAGGTGTGGTGTGACGGATTCCACAGTCGAGGGGTCACTAGGCGTTTATCTGGCGTTCGGCTTGCGACTCCGGTCTGATCTGCCGCTGCCGGAGCTGCCGGTCGTCCCCGGTCGCAATGGACCGCCCGACGTGGAAGTGCGCGTGTTCGACGTGCCGGCCTTCGAGACCGCGACGCGCGACGCAGGCCTCGCGGACGTCGCCGACGATATCGCAATGTTGTGGTGGCCCGGCGTCGGCCGATTCGTCGTGAGCGATGGCACCGACATCTGCGTCGCCCGCGCTCCCGGCGCCGATCCCGCTCTCGTCCGCCTGTATCTCCTGGGCCCCGTGCTCAACGCGCTGCTGCATCAGCGCGGCTGGGTCGTGCTCCGCGCGGGTGCCGCGCGCCTGGGCGATCGCGTGGTCGCGTTCGTGCCGGGACCGGGCGTCAGTGACGCGCTGGCCGACGCCGGGTACACGATCATTGCGCGCGACGTGCTGGCGATCCGGGCGGGCGATCGCATCACGCCCGCGGTGGTGCAGCCGTGCGTCCCGCCACTCGCGCACCGCCCGCTCGATCAGGCGCAGGCGCGGCAGTTGTGGTGCGATGCCGCGCGATCGGAGGCCCCGCTTCCTCTCGACGCGCTCCTGGTGCTGAACGGGGACAGCGAGCGAGCCGACACGCTCACGGCCGCCGAGGCATTCGCGGAGATCGGCGCGTGCATGTTCGACGACCTGACGTGGCCGGGCGACGTGCGGCGCGCCTTGAGGCTCATGTTCCACCTCGCATCGACCCTGCCGGTGCACCGGGTGAGTCCGGAATCGCTTGCCAGCAGTGACTCACTGCGCGATATTCGCGGTTAGTTTGACACTACATGTGATATCGCTGTTGGTGGGATGTATACATTCTAGACAGCAATCGTGGGTGATCCTACGCTCGGTCAATTTGTCGCAGGGGATGTTTCCTCGTTGGCGGAGCTGTTCGACCGATGGTCGTCGGCGGTGCACGCGGTCGTCACCCGTGCCCTGCCACCCACGGCTCGCCCCCACGAAGTCGATGCCGCCGTCGAGGATGTCTTCTGGCGCCTGTGGCAGCACGCGGGACATGACGTTCCCGCGATGCGGACGCTGATCAGTGAGGTAGTAGATCGGTCCCGCGGACGGCGCTGACCGGCTCGTCTTCGGCCACTTTGCCGAGCGAGTCGTGATTCCGGCGCATCATTGACGCGAATGCCTCGGCGATGAGCGGATCGAACTCGGTCCCCGATCGCCGCTCGATATAGGCGACCGCGTCGACCGATGACCAGGCTGGCCGATATGGGCGGTCCGTGTGCAGGGCGTCGAACACGTCGCAGACGTGCACCAGCGTGCTCGCATAGTGGCAGTCGCGCGTGAAGTGCCGGTGGGGGTAGCCGCCGCCGTTGATCATCACGTGGTGCTCGTACGCGACCGCGGCCTGGAGCCCGAGCGTCTTGTCGCTGTTCAAGATGATCCGCGCGCCCTCGGCCGGATGCCGCTCCAGAATCTCGCGCTCTTCCGGCGTGAGCTCGCCGGGCTTCGTGAGAATCTCGGAGGGAACTCTGACCTTCCCGAGGTCATGCAGCAGGCCCGCGATCCCGAGCGCGCGCACATCTCGCGGGACGTGCTGGAGCTCTTCCGCCAACGCCATCGTCAGGACCGAGACGTTGATCGAGTGCGTCGTCGTGTATTGATCGAACTGCTTTAATCGCAACAGGGGGATCAACAAGCGCCCATCGGAGTGCAGGGCAATCGATAGCGACCGCACGATCATCTCGGCCTCGGCCATCGGAATCGCGCCCTTGCCCGCGACCTCGCCGTGGATCCAGCGCACGGTCTCCGACTCTTCTTTCAACGCATAGCCACCGGTCGCGTCATACAGCTCGGCCGCGGACGCACCTTTCCCATTGCCGCCGACCTGTACGCCGACGGCGCCGAACTTGATCGCCTTCTGCCTCGGCGGGGCTTCCCGCGCGGCGTGGTCACCCAAGCGCGAATGGATGTCGTCGATAAATAATTCAAACGCCTCGGCGCTGACATCCGCGACAACCTCGATGCGTTGTATTCCGGCGGCGGCGCATTTCTCGGCCCACTCCCATGCCTTGAGCTCACGCAAGGAGTCGTAGCCGTAGATGACCTCGTGCCCGACGAAGCTGAAGTACGGCTGTGCATCGGCGGCCTGCAGAATGCGCAGCCGCTCATACGCCGACGTAATCGCCCGATGACGCGCGGGGTGCGAGGGGCTATAGAGCGCACTGGCGGACAGCGCCTGGGCGAGCGCATGCAGGAATGACGTCGCTTCGCTCATTGCGCCGCCTTCCGGATCTCACGATCCCCTGAGCGCGACGCCTGGGCGACGATCTTGATGACCTTGGGTTCGTCGGGCCAGCGAGTCTTGAGCGTCGCCAACGCCGCGAGCATCGCCCGGGACTTTGGCGCGAGCTTGTCTCGTCGCAACCACCGCGTGCGCTTCACCGCGAGCCCCCAGAGACACGTGAACGCCGCTGGCACCGTCGTGGAGCCGATCGCTTGAATCGCCATCGTCTCGAGCTCCGTCGGGAGCGTCCCGGCCACGAGCTTCGCGACGAGCTTGGGAACGACCGCCGGCGGACACTCACGGAGCGCTGCGTCGAGCCCCATGCGAATGAGCTGTGGGTCGTTGTCCGTCACGGCGACCGTGATCCCCATCACGCGCGTCTGCGCTCTCTTGAGCATCAGCTTGAGCGCCTCGCGCCGCACGCGGACGTCAGAGTGCCCCGCGTAATCGGCGGCCGTGAAGTCGTCCGGCCACACCTCGAGCGTATTCATGAGAATCAGGAGGTTCCGCTGCGCATACCACGGGGCGCCGGGCAACCGTTGCACGAGCGCTGGCCCGATCCCTTGGCCGAGGGCACCCAGGACGTCGAGGATGCGTCGGCGGGCGGCGCGGGAGTCGGACTCGATGAGCGCGTCGAGCAACAGCTCGGTCGCCGATTGGCCAACGCGCTTCGCGAAGTCGCCGATACGCTTCACGTCGACGTTGGGCGACGCCAGCAACTGCCGGAAGTGCTCCGGCGTCGCGATGCGCGTCCGGATCACGCCCGGGAGCGGGTTGTCCAATGGACACCAGTCCAGCGTGTCGAGGACGAACGTGATGTCCCCGCGCTCGATCAATGCGTCGATCGCCTCCCAGAGCGGCGGCGCCGTGTTCCTGAGCTCGAGGCAGATCTCGAGGATCCGCTCGGGCTCACTGACCTGCGTGATGCCCGATTGGATCGGGCCCGCCTGGACTGGGCGCGACAGGTCGTCGAGCGCGTCGCCATAGGCCTCGGACGTCGGGTCGGGCAGCGTCCACCCGTCGATGAGCTCGCGCACTTGATCGCGGAACGCGGCGTCGGTCGGCCCGCGGAGCGGGGGAGCGCCGCGCTGCGCGTGGCTGGCGAGCTTGACCAGGAGTCGCATCATGGGCTGCGAGATCACGCGCCGCGAGACGTTCGCGGCCGCGACCGCGATCGACATCACGGCCTCGATCGCCATGCCCGCGGTCGCGTCCATGAGGAACGCTCGCCGCTGGGAGAGGTCGCCGCCCATCGTCAGCAACCGCTGCAAGGCATCCGGGCTCAGATTCGCGACGAGGCTCGACACGCGACCGCGCAGGGCAACCGTGTCCTGTCCTTCGGTCGTACGCAGTTCGTCGGCGATCTGGAGCAGGTAGCCGACGACGACCTGCTCGTACGCATCCGTGCTCTTGAGGGTCGTTTGCTGGTTGATGGCATCGGCCATCGCTTTCGGATCGGTATTCGCCTGCGATTTGCCGTCGGCGGCGACGTTGAGCGCGGCTTGCGCGAGCGCGAGCCAGAGTTGCGCGGCGCGGGGCACGCGGCGTGGCTCGCCTTTGTTCGCGCCGGGCTCATCTTCGACGAGCGTCAGGCGGTCATAGGCCTGACGATAGAGCTGGATGTGATTCCAGATTGGCTCGGTGGCCGAAGCGGGGTCCGGCTCGCGCGCCAGGCGCATCAGGAGATCAGCGAGCTCCGCGGGCGTGAGACCCGGGATGAACTTGACGCCCGCGATCCGGTGGGAGTGCAGCCGGCCCGCGAGCGCGCGCAGAAGGTTATTGCGGGCGTCGGTGGCGACGCCGTCGATGATCAGTTGGTCGCGGGCGACGCCCACGGTGAGCGTGTGTCGCGTCGCGAACAGGGGACCGAGTCGCTCGAGCACGCGCTGCTCCAACGTCTCGAGCGACGGATGCCCGCCCGGGTACATCGCTCGCCGTTGAGAGCCGACTGCTAGCTCGAGCAGGAAATCGATCAGATCCTTGCTCGGCTGCGCGACAATAGTGGTCACGCTTAGACGACGACTTCCCTCTCAAATTGGAACGTTCCAATGTTCCGTAAATGCTACACGGCCGTCGCTGCCATCCCCATCACATGATATCCCTTGTCGACGTACACCGTGGTACCAGTGATCCCACTGCCCAGCGGGCTCGCCAGGAAGGCGGCAACGTGCCCAACTTCTTCGGCGTCCAAAGCCTCGGGCAGAGGGGTGTTCGCGGCGCAGTACTCGACCATCCGTTCAATAATGCCGATCGCGCTCGCGGCTCTCGACGCGAGAGGGCCAGCCGAGATGGTATTGACTCGCACACCAAATTTGCGCCCGGCCTCGTATGCGAGCACCCGGGTGTCGCTCTCCAGGGCGGCCTTGGCGCTGCTCATCCCTCCGCCATATCCGGGGATCACTCGCTCACTCGCCATATACGTCAGCGACAGCACCGAGCCGCCAGGCCGCATGAGGGGACCGAGCCGATTCACGACCGCCACGAGCGAGTACGCGCTCACGCTCAGTGCCGTGAGGTATCCCGCACGGCTGGTCTCGAGCAGCGGCTTTCTCACTTCAGGAGCGTTGGCCAGCGAATGGACGACGATATCGAGAGGTTGGGAGCCGAAGTCGGCGGTGATACGCTCCACGAGCCCGGAGATCGTAAAGTCCCCAACGTCCTTGTACCGCTTATTCGTCGCGATATCCGCGGGGACGTCAGCCAGCGTGTCGTACGCGGCGTCGAGCGGATAAATCTTCTCGAAATTGAGCTTCGACCCATCGCGCATGGTGCGCGACTCATCCAACTTGCCACGTTCGATCAAATTCAAGAAGATATTGAGCGCCGGCGGCCACGTCCCGACGGAAACGCTGGCGCCTGCCTCGGCCATCGCTTTCGCGATCGCGAATCCAAATCCGGCGTCGTCCGCCACACCCAGGACGAGGGCGCGCTTGCCCGCGAGGTCGATAGGGAGCATGGCTCAAGATAGTCGCCCCGGTCCGTCCTTCGCCCGTGGCCTGTGGCGCGTCGCGGCCGCCGATGTCTCGAGCGGCAACCGCGTCCGTTTGCTGCGCGACGGAGCGCCGACGTTCGACGCGATGGTCGAGATGATCGACAGCGCGCAGTCGGCCGTGGACCTCGAGCAGTACATCTTTCGCGCCGACGAGGTCGGCCAGCGCGTCGCGGATGCCCTGACCACCGCGGCGGCTCGCGGTGTCACGTGTCGCGTGCTCGTCGATTGGATCGGCATTCGCGGCACACCATGGTCGTTCTTCCGCCGCCTGCGCACCGCGGGCATCACCGTGCGGGTGTTCAACCCGTTCGGATGGCGGCGGTGGCTCGGCGTCGTGCCGCGTGATCACCGCAAACTCCTCGCCGTCGACGGGGCCCGTGGCGTCACCGGTGGCATCGGCATCGGCAAGGAATGGCGCACCGGCGTCCTCAAGCGCCGCCGATCTCCCTGGCGCGACACCGCGGTCTGCATCGAAGGGCCAGCGGGCGCCGACATGACCCGCGCGTTCGAGCACATGTGGAAACGCGCCGCTCCGCGGCGCGTCGATGCGGCGCAAGCGCCGCTCGACTGGTCGGTTGGACAGATCTCGGCTGCGCCGAGCTCCTACGGCACCGAACGCCGGGGGTCGGCGCGTCTGATGACTCGCAAGGCTCGTGGTACGCACCTCGACCCGACGACCGACGAGCCGGCGCTCGTTGGCCTTATTGAAGGCGAACCCGGTCGCCTCCGCGTCTCACGCGCCCTCCAGATCCAATCCGTCTCGGCCGAGAAATCGATCTGGATCGCGAGCGCGTATTTCGTCCCGTCGTTCTCGGAAGTCGAAGCGCTCACGGGCGCCGCGCGCGATGGAGTGGATGTCCGTCTCTTAGTCCCGTCTCGCTACGACCATCCATGGGTACGCCTGATGACGGTGCACTTCTATCGGCGCCTGCTCATGAACGGCGTCCGCATTTGGGAATGGGCGGGCGAGATGATGCACGCGAAGACGAGCGTGGTCGACAGTCGCTACACACGAGTAGGCTCCACAGACCTGAACCCGCTCGGTCTCGCGATCAACTTCGAGCTCGACGCGGTCATCGAAGATGCCGCGTTCGGAGAGCAAGCCGAGCAGATGTTCTTGTCGGACCTGGATCAGTAGTAAGGAGATCACGCGCGTTCCGTGATCGCCGCGCTGGCTATCCGCGCCGCTTCGGCCAGCACCGCCGCGCCGACGAAGATGCTGTCCTCGGCCGCATAGAACCGCGGCGAATGCGCGGCGTGTCGTTCGCCGCCGGGCTCGCGCGCGCCGATCCGCAAGAAGGCGCCGGGGATGTGCTCCAAGTACACGGCGAAGTCCTCGCCACCCATGTTCGTGGTCCCGAGCGGAACGACGCCCTGGGGCCCAAGCACGCGAACGGCGGCCTCGCGCGCCCATCCGGCCGCATCGGTCGGGTTGACCAACGGTGGCGTGCCCTTGTTGAGCGTGACCTTGGCGGTAAGCCGGTACGCTCCGCCAACGTCCCGCGCGAGCCGCTCGACTTCGCCGTTGAGCAGCGATCGGGTATCAGGATCGGTCGCCCGCACGGTTCCGGTGAGGGTCGCGGTCTCGGGGATAATGTTCGGCGCCGTGCCGGCCTGAATCGTTCCGACGGTGACGACGCCAGGCGCGGCCGGCGAGAGGCGCCGGGACACGATTGTCTGCAACGCCGTCACCAGCGCCGCTGCGCCGACTATTGGGTCGGCGGACTCGTGTGGCCGCGCCCCGTGCGCGCCGCGTCCAGTGAGCACGATCTCGAACGTGTCGGCCGAGGCCGCGAGCGGGCCGGCGTCGGCCACGACCTCGCCTACTTGGAATCGCCGGTCGACGTGCCCGCCGAAGATCGCGCGGACGCCTTCCAGCGCGCCGCTCGCCACGATCGCCCGCGCGCCCTCGCCGACTTCCTCGGCCGGCTGAAAGACAACCGTCACGTCTCCCGCCGCGCGGTCCTTCGCGAGGAGCACGGCCGCGCCGACGGCCCACGTGGCGTGGATGTCGTGGCCGCAGGCGTGCATCACGCCTTTGTGCTCCGACGAGTACGGGAGCCCGGTCGCTTCTTCGATCGGCAGCGCGTCGATGTCCCCACGGACGGCGGTCTGTGCGCCGCCGCGGGTCCCCGGGATCCGCGCAATCAGGCCCGTGTCGGCCACGTGCTCGACATCGCTCACCCCGAGCTGTCGCAAAGCATGCTCGATGCGGCGCGCGGTCTCGGTCTCGCGCCAGGACAGCTCCGGAAACCGATGCAGCTCCCGCCGGAGCGCAATCAGCGCGGCGCGTTCGTCGTCGGTAAATGGCACACCGGAGCTTGCGCCACGGCCCGCGAAGTGGCAAGAGTGCACCGTGCCGAATGCTTTGTTTGTCTTTTCGAGGGTCGAGGGCCCGGCGGCCGAGTGGATCCGGGATGTCCAGCTGCGCTATGACCCAAAGCTGGCGGCGATGCACGAGCCGCACCTGACGCTGGCCGGTTCGTCAGGCGTCGGCCCGATCGCCCCTTCGACTCCGATCGACGAGGTCCGCGCCGCGATGATCCGTGTGGCGACCGAAACACCGCCCCTCTCGTTGCGATTCAGGCCACCAACGCGCTTCATGCAAACCGAGATCGTGAGCCTCCCGCTCGATCCGAACGGCCCGATCCGCGATCTACACGAACGCATTGCGCGCAGCGGCCTCTCCTTCGCTCGCGCGCGATTCACGTTCACGCCGCACGTGACGCTGAGCTTCTATCCGACGCTCACCCGCGAGCGCGCCCGCGAGCTGCTCTCGCTCCGCATCGACGACCCGGCCGTCTTCACGACCCTGACCGTCTCGGCCACCGACGACCCGATGCCGCCGCAGCCGCTGTTCGAGCTACCGTTCGGAGGCGTCGGGGGGCGGTCCCCAGACGATCCCATCGCGAGTTCGGACGAGCATGGGTAAGTGGAGGAGCGCCGCGATCGTATCCGGCGTCGCATAACGGCTCATCTCTTCTGGACGGAGCGAGAATGTCGGCAGCCGCGAGGGCCAGCCGATCAGCACGCCGTGCGTGCGGGTCATTGCGGCACCGAGCGCCTTGATCGTGTCGGTGTTGAACACGAGCGGCAGGTTCCGTGTCCTCCGATCCGTCACGCGCCAGACGCGGGCATTCCAGTTCGTGTAGATCTCGCGGTGATACGGGTCCGCGCGCACCCAGGACAGAACCGCCGATGCCCGTGCCGTCGCATCATAGACGAGCGTCTCGCGCGCCGCATCGCTTAAGAATTTCGCGCTCCCGTACGTGGCCGCGCCGAGCCAGGCGACAATGGTCGCGGTCACCAGGATTCTGTGCCTCGGCCAGGTCACTCCAACGCTCGTCGCCGCCGCGATGGCGAGCAACACGTCGGTCACGGAGAAATTGCGGAGCTCGAAATTGTTCGGCCAATCCATCACGAGGCGGTCGGTGATGTAGACCAGATTGTAGAGCACGAACACGAGGCCGAGGACGGTCAACAACGGCCTGGCCCTTGTGTCTCGCCAAGCACACACGAGTAGCGCCACGAACAGCGCGACCATGATGACCTTGACGAGGACAACCCAAGCCCCGGACACCGTGTCGGGCATAGGCCAAAACCACCAGAGATTGATGCCCAGAAGTTTTCGCAAGAGCGGCATGGCGGGCCCATACCACCCAAAGTGTCGCGCATCGCCGCCGTGATTCGCGGCCACATACGCCAGCCAGATCCCTTCGAGGACGACGCTCGGCACGAACGCCAGCGTTGCGCGCGCAACGCGCACGCGTAAAGTCCCGGGTCGCGAGAAGGCCCACAGAGTGGCGGCGCCGGTGAGCGCGACTCCAATGAGCCTGACGCCGAGCGAGAGAGCCGCAGCGGCGCCGTAGGTGAGCGGCCGGTCGGGTCGCTTGACCATCAAAGCGATCGTCGCCACAACGAACACCGTAAACACGGGCTCACTGAACACTATTGTGTGCGTGAACACGACAAACGGCGAGATCATCACCATGATCCCGGCCAGTGCACCGGCGAGGGTCCCGACGATGCTGGCCACGAGCAGCACGGTGATGCCGACCGTGAGCCCGAGGCTGACCGCACGAACGATCTTCGCCGCCGCATTCGGTGTCGAGCCGAGTTTGATCGCGGTGCCCAGGGCGATGCTGAACCCAGGCGGATAGTGCGACGTGACCCCCAACGAGTCAGCGATGCCACCCTCCCACGGTCCGATGGGCGCCCGTATCCCGCCGCCATGCGCAAACGTCTCGGCCGAGCCCAAATAGAACATGACGTCACCAGAGTCGGCCCACGACTTGGACTCTGGAGCCACGAGGATGCCGGCGGTGGCGAGACCCGCGAGCACCAGGGCGACGATCGTGGCGTGCGACCTCACGGGCTCAAGTATAGGTTCCGTGGCGTGATCGAGGTATCGGTCGTGATGCCCTGCCTCAACGAGGCAGAGACCGTGGGCCAGTGCGTGGCCAAAGCGCGCGCGGCGTTGTCGTCGCACGGCGTCGAAGGCGAGGTCATCGTCGCCGACAACGGGAGCACCGACGGCTCGCAGGCGATCGCGACGGCGGCCGGCGCGCGGGTCGTTCCCGTGACCGAGCGCGGATACGGGAACGCGCTGATGGGCGGGATCGCCGCGGCCCAAGGCACGTACGTCGTCATGGGCGACGCCGACATGTCGTATGATTTTGGGGAGCTTCCCCGGTTTATAGGAAAGCTCCGGGATGGCGACGAGCTGGTGCAGGGATGTCGGCTGGCTGGCGGGGGAGGGACTGTGCTGCCTGGCGCGATGCCACCGCTGCACCGGTTCTGGGGCAACCCGATGTTCTCGTGGATGGCACGCATGTGGTTCGGCGCCCCGATCCATGATGTTCATTGTGGACTGCGAGGGTTCACCGCTGATCTCTATCGCCGGCTCGATCTCACGTGCACGGGGATGGAGTTCGCGTCCGAGATGGTCATCAAGGCCAGCCTCGCGCGGGCGCGGATCAGCGAGGTGCCGATCACGCTGCACCCTGATGGCCGCCGCGGGCGGAAGCCGCACTTGCGCACGTTCCGCGACGGCTGGCGACATCTGAGCTTCTATCTGATCTACAGCCCGCGCTGGCTATTCCTCGCGCCGGGACTGGCACTCGTCCTGCTTGGGGTCCTCGGTTACGCGATCGCCATGCCGGGTCTCCGCATCAACGGGGTGACGTTCGACGTGTCGACGCTGCTCTTCGCGAGCCTCGGCTTCATCGCCGGGTACCAGTCGATCGTCTTCGCGGTGCTGACGAAAGTGTTCGCGATTGTCGAGGGTCTCTTGCCGCCCGACCCACGGATCGACCGCCTCGCGCGGATTTTCGAGCTGGAACGCGGCCTCGTGATCGGCATGTTGGTCGGAGCCGCCGGCATCGTCTTGCTCCTCATCGCCGTTTTGCAGTGGCGCGCGAAGGGTTTCGGCCCGCTCGATTACGAGGTGACGTTGCGCTGGGTCATTCCTGGCGTCACGCTAGCCGTTGTCGGTCTGCAGACGATCCTGGGCAGCTTCTACTTGCGGATCCTTCAGCTCGCGCGGCGGCACCAGACGAGGTACTGACCGCCAAGCGGTAGTCGCGACAGCGCCGGCTCCAGCCCTCTTAAAGCTGCCAGCATTCGCGGAAAGAAGAATCGCGAGCTCGTTTCCATCACCTGAAACCCACCAGCCGTGAGCATGGCGCGCGCCTCGGGAGGCGTCAGCGTGATCGCGTCCTTGTCGAAGCTCACGCGGCTCATGATGTAGCGCGTGCCGGGATTCCAGGGATTGTTCTCCCAGAACGCGAATATCCCACCGGGTCTCAGCGCGGCGTACACGAATCGCACCGCGGCGTCTCTCTCGGCCGGCGGTATGTGATGAAACACTCCGTTGGTGAACGCGAGATCGAATGGTCCGTGTACGTCCTCCGGCGGGACGAAGCGCGCGCGTGCTGACCCGTATTCCTCTCGCGCCCGTTCGAGTGATCGCGCCGAGACGTCGGCACCGGTGACCTCGGCGGCGTTGAGAGACGCGAAGATGTGAGGCGTCGCGTGGCCAACGCCGCAGCCGAAGTCGAGCACGCGCTTGACTTGGATGCCATCTCGCTCGACCAATCGTCGCACCCAGTCGAGCCGCTCCCGCGCATAGTACGCCATGCTTTCGCCGGTCACCGAGAGACCCCGCGCGAGCTCTTCCTCGTATCGGTCCGCGCACCCGTCGAACATCACTGGAGCGCCTTTCGCACCGCCGCATCGACATCCTGTGTCGGGCCGGTCCCGGTATACACGACGGTCCCGTGCCGGTCGACGGCAACGAGGTACAATGTCCCAGGCACGTTATACGCGTCGACCGCCGCCCCATTCCCATCGAACAACACAGTCCCAGCGATGCCGTGCTCGCGCGCGAATTGCTTGACGTCATCGGGTGTCTCGTCAACGTCCACCGCCACGGTCACGAACGTCACACGCCCCTGATACTTATCGGCAGCCGCATGCAACGCCGGCGCCAGCTCGCGACAGTTGCCGCACCATTTCGCCCAGAACTCGATGACGGTCGGTGTGTGGCCGAGGAATTTGCGGACATCCGTGGCCTTGCCGTCGAGCGTTGTCACCCCGGCGCCCGGCGCGTGCTGGCCGACGGCGATCCCTTGTGCGCTCGCCGTCAATGTCAGGATGCCAACTGCGCCAACTATCGTACGTATTCCCATACGATCCCCTCGGCGCTCGCCGTCAATGTCAGGATGCCGACTGCCCCAACTATCGTTCGTATTCCCATACGATGCCTTCGGGAAAGACCGCTCGTCGCTTGAGTCGCAGCAGCGCTTCCAGTCGCTCCGGCGTTGCCGCTATCGGCCTCAGCTCCGGAAAGATGACGCTCTCTGTGTACCCTGACGCCCAGATCACGAGCGACGGCTGTCGCGCGAGGGCCGTGGCCAGTGCGCGGGCCGTGTCCGGATCGACAATCCACGGCATGGCGCGCGACGGGCGGTGAGTCGCGAAGTATACGTCGGCAACGTCGTTCGAATAGAGCGCGGCAGTATTGCCCCGCGCTGAGTCCCTGACCCACGTCCACAGCCCACTCCGAACGACTTCCAATTTCGCGTGATAGAACCCTTCGGTTCTCGCGACGTACACCAGTGTCCCGACCGCCCGCGCGGACACGATGGCCCACACGCCGAGCGCGGCGAGCGCGATCGCATGTCGCCTGCTCCACGGCCACCACGCCGCCAGCGCAGCGACGATGGCGATATCCAGCGCGGCGTGCACGGGCGAGAACATGCGATCCGAAAGCTCGACGTTGCCCTGCAGCAGTTGCGCGACGAGTAGGAGCCCCGCGCACGCCGCGCCGAGCAGGACGCCAGCCCGCACGATCCGGCTTTGTTGCCACTCCCGCGCGACAACGCAAACAACGCCGACAACCAAGGCAACTTTCATGGCCGCGCGGGCAAGTCGAGCTGCGCCGGCGGTGACGCCAACGGGATCCGGCCCCAACCACGACAGCGTCGCGCCAAGAAACTGTCTCAGTGTCTGCAGAGGATAGTGATCGAGATGCAGCCGCCTGACCGTCCCCCCGTGCGCGCTGACCACAGCGGCCCATGCGACATACGCGATGACGCCGGGTAGCACGGCCACTATCCCGCGCCTCAAACGAACGCTGAGCGAAGGAGCAGGTTGCGTGACGGCCCACGCGCCGCATGCGGCGACGACGCCGAGTCCCACGTATCGCAGCATCAACGCCAGCGCCCCGGTGAGCCCGTATTGGAGGGGTCGATCGGGGCGATTGGCCATGAGAAAAAGTGTGGCGACGACCGCGGTGATGAACGGCGGCTCGCTCAGCGCGTCGAGGTGCACAGCGACGACCGAAGCGGTGAGTGCCAGGACGAGAGCGGCCACGAGCCCCCACGCGAACCCGAACGTGGTGCCGACGAGCACCACGGTGAGAAACACGGTCACGGCGGCCGAGGCCGCGACGACGAGGCGAGCGCCGGTGACGGCGTTTGCGCCGAGCAGCATTGGGCCCGCGATGGCGACGGGAAATCCCGGCGGCCACTGCGCCAATGGGCTCGTGCTATCCGCGCTCGTATACGGCGCGAACGGAACGCGCAAGGTCCCGTGTTGCACGAGCGACTCGGCCGCCCCCATGTAGCCGGCCGAGTCGCCATAGAGTCCGGGCCCGGGCGGCCGGGTACCGAGCATGACGAGGCCGAAGGCGAGCGCGCCCAGGGTCAGCCCGGTTAAACTTTGCTTCGTGGCTCCCCAATTCATCTATGTCATGAAGGGTCTGCGCAAGGTCGTCCCGCCATCGCGGGAGATCCTGCGCGACATCTATCTCAGTTTCTACCCAGGCGCCAAGATCGGCGTCCTCGGCGCGAACGGCTCCGGCAAATCATCGCTGCTCAAGATCATGGCCGGTGTCGACCAGGACTTCCAGGGGGAGGCCTGGCCGCACGCGGGTACGCGGATCGGCTTCCTGTCCCAGGAACCGCGGCTCGACCCGTCGAAAGATGTGCGCGGCAATGTCGAAGAAGCCGTGGCCCCAACCCGTGCCTTGTTGACGCGCTTCGAGGAGATCTCCGCGAAGTTCGCCGAACCAATGTCGGACGACGAGATGCAGAAGCTTCTGGACACTCAGGCCAAAGTCCAAGAACGCATCGATGCCGTCAACGCCTGGGACCTCGATCGCCACATCGAGATCGCCATGGATGCGCTCCGTCTCCCGCCGGGCGACGCGGATGTGTCGCTGTTGTCGGGTGGCGAGCGCCGTCGCGTCGCGTTGTGCCGCGTGTTGCTCGAAGAACCAGACATGCTGCTGCTCGACGAGCCCACGAACCATCTCGACGCCGAGAGCGTGGCGTGGCTCGAACGTCACCTGGCGGAGTTCCCGGGTACGGTCGTCGCGGTCACCCACGACCGGTATTTCCTGGACAACGTGGCGGGTTGGATCCTGGAGCTGGATCGCGGCGGCGGGATTCCATATGAAGGCAACTACACGGCGTGGCTCGACCAAAAGCGCACGCGTTTGGCCCAGGAAGAAAAACAGGCCTCGGCCCGCCAGCGGACGCTCGAGCGCGAGCTGGAGTGGGTGCGCATGGCGCCACGGGCTCGCCAGGCGAAATCCAAGGCGCGTGTACAACGCTACGAAGAGTTGGAGAAGGCCGACACGGCCGAGCGGGTGTTGCAAAACGAGATCGTGATTCCGCCGCCGCCACGGCTCGGCAACGATGTCGTGATCGCGAAGGATCTCAAGAAGAGCTTTGGCGATACGCTGTTGTTCGAGAACATGTCATTCAGCCTTCCCCGGGGCGGGATCGTCGGCGTGATCGGCCCGAACGGCGCGGGAAAGACGACGCTCTTTCGCATGATCGTCGGGCAAGAGACGCCCGATAGCGGCACGCTGACCGTTGGGGAGACGGTGCAGCTGGCATACGTCGACCAGGGCCGCGAGCTCAACGGCGCGAACACGGTCTATCAAGAAGTGAGTGGCGGGAGCGACACGATCATGGTCGGCAAGCGCGAGCTCAACTCTCGCGCCTATCTCGCGAGCTTTAACTTCCGCGGGGCCGATCAGCAGAAGAAAGTCGCGGATCTCTCGGGTGGCGAGCGCAACCGCTTGCACCTGTCGAAGCTGCTCAAATCGGGTGGCAACCTGTTGCTGCTCGACGAGCCGACGAACGATCTCAACGTCGACACGCTGCGCGCGCTTGAGGAAGCGTTGCTGGATTTCGCGGGCTGCGCGGTCGTGATCACGCACGATCGCTGGTTCCTCGATCGTATCGCGACGCACATCCTGGCGTTCGAGGGCAACAGCGAGGTGGTCTGGTTCGAGGGGAATTACCGGGCGTACTCCGAAGACCTGCACAGGCGGAAGGGGACAGATGCCGACCAACCGCACCGGATCGCGTATAAGAAGCTGGTTCGCGCTTAGCCTGTTCGTGGTGGCACCCATCGGTGCCCAATCGCCGGCCCTGCGCATTGCCCAAGCCGTGAGCCCGGCGCCGTCGACGTTTCGAGCCGGCGCCACTGTCATGGGCTACGACAGCGCCGGCAAGCTGGTCACGTTGCGCCAGGGCACCAATGACCTGATCTGCCTCGCGGATGACTCGCGGCGCAAGAACTTCCACGTGTCGTGCTACTTCAAGGCGCTCGAGCCATTTATGGCCCGCGGCCGCGAGCTTCGCGCCAAGGGGCTGTCGTCCGATTCCGCCGACTCGGTCCGCGCGAACGAGATTCGCGCCGGCAAGTTGGCGATGCCAAAGACGCCGACCGCGCTCTACCAGCTCGGCGCTCCTCGCGAGCAAGTAGGCGACTCCGGCGTCAAGGGCGCGCGCTATCTCTACGTCGTCTACATGCCGTACGCGACGCCTGCGAGCACCGGTCTCACCATTCAGCCATTGAACAATGGCGGCCCGTGGCTCATGTACCCGGGAAAGCCCTGGGCGCACATCATGATCGCGCCGAAAGAGCCTCAGAACGTCACGTTCGGCCCGTGATGCTGAGCGTCTCGCACCCATGACGGCCAGTGTCTTAGAGCACACGCTCGTGTACCGGCTCTGGCAGGCACCATTTGCCGAGCACAAGTTCGCCCCGATTGTCGCGCACAACGATCTCGGAAAAGTTCGCCGAGTGCTCAACGTCGGCTGTGGCCCGGGCACGAACACGCACCATTTTGCGCATGCCGACTACATCGGCATCGACATCAACCCGCGCTACGTGGCCGCCGCGGAGCGGCGCACGGGTCGTCGTTTTATAGCCGCAGACGCCACGACGTACGAAGTCGACCCGTCCGAGCGCTTCGATTTCATTTTCCTGAACAGCTTCTTACATCACGTCGACACGCTGTCCGTGCGCCGGATCCTGTCGCACGTCGCGACGTTGCTGACCGACGACGGCGCCATTCACATATTGGACCTGATACGCCCAGATCGTCCGAGCATCGCGGCAACGCTCGCCCGACTGGACCGCGGCGACTTCCCGCGCCCACTCGCCGAGTGGAAGCAGCTGTTCGAAGAATCCTACCAGCCCGTCATCTTCGAGCCCTACCCACTGACGGGCCTCGGCGTCACGCTCTGGCAGATGATCTACTTCAAGGGCACTCGCCGGTGACTCGGCTGTCTGTCGCGATCCCTCTCTTCAACGAACAAGAGGTCCTGCCCGAGCTCCTCCGGAGAGTCGGCGCGGTCCTCGATGGCATTACCGATGGCCCACACGAGATCGTCATCGTCGACGATGGCAGCTCTGATCGTACGCCGGCCCTGTTAGATGCGGCGGCGAACGTCAACCCGCGCCTGGTCGTCGTCACGCTGTCGCGCAACTTCGGCCACCAGGCCGCGCTGACGGCTGCGCTCGACCACGCGAGCGGCGACGCCGTCGTTCTCATGGACGGTGATCTGCAGGACCCGCCGGAGGCGATCCCGTCGCTCCTCGCGCAACACGCCGCGGGCTACGACGTGGTCTACGCGCAGCGCATGCAACGCAAGGAGTCCTGGCCGCTCCGGGCCTCCTATTTTCTTTTCTATCGCCTGCTGTACTGGCTCGCCGATCTGCGCCTGCCGCTCGACGCCGGCGACTTCGGCCTCATGTCGCGCCGCGTCGTCGACCAGATCAAGGCCGCCCCGGAGCACAACCGCTATCTGCGCGGCCTTCGCGTCTGGGCGGGATATAAGCACATCGGCGTGCCGGTCGAGCGCGACGCGCGCTTCGCGGGCAAGAGCAAGTACAGCACGCTCAAGCTGCTGCGGCTCGCCTCCGATGGCATCTTCGCGTTCTCGATCGTCCCGTTGCGCGCCGCCGCCGTGGTCGGCGCGATCGCGATCACGCTCTCGATCGTGTTCGCCTTATACGCGCTCTACGCGAAGGTCGTGCTCGACCGGTCGCCCGCGGGGTTTACGGCCATCACGATTCTGGTCACGTTCCTCTCGGGCGTGAACATTCTCTTCGTCGGCGTGATCGGCGAGTATGTCGGGCGGATCTACGAAGAGGTGAAGGCCCGCCCCGTGTACGTCGTCGAGCGGCTCAAGCGTGGACCCTGAGTACGGCCGCCGCTATCGCCAGCTGTACGAGCAGCACTGGTGGTGGCGCGCGCGAGAGGCGGCGATTGTCGACGTCCTGCGCACGGTCTCACCGCCCGGCGGCTGGCCGCGCGTCCTCGATATTGGCTGTGGCGATGGCCTCTTCTTCGCGCGGTTGGCCGAGTTCGGCTCAGTCGTAGAGGGAATCGAACCGTCGTCCGATCTCGTCACCGACGACCGTGGCGGCGCGATCTCCATCCGCCCGTTCGACTCGACGTTCCAACCAGCGGCACCCTACGATCTGATCGTGATGCTCGACGTGCTCGAGCACCTCGATCGCCCGGCCGAAGCGCTTATCGCACGTCTTGTCGATCCTGTCTGTGTCGGGCACTGTCGTGATCACCGTCCCGGCGTTCCGCTCACTCTGGACGAGCTGGGATGTCATGAACCAGCACGTGACGCGCTACACGAAATCATCATTCCGGTCACTCGCTCGCGAGGTTGGATTCCGCGTCGACCGCTGCGAGTATTTCTTCCACTGGACGTTCCCAATTCGCTTTGCCCAACGCGTCCTGGAATCGATCGTCCCGCGTCAGTCAGCGCCGCTCCCCACTATTCCGCCACGGCCAGTCAACGCGCTCCTATACAGCCTCTCGCGCGCCGAGTGGGGTCTTCATCTGCCGTTCGGCACGTCGCTACTCGTTGTCGGTGGCCGCCAATGAACCACATAGGGCCCGATGACGGCAGAGTCGGGAAATTGTTGCGCGAGAGCCGTCATGAGTCCTGGGTCGATCGGCCGCGAGAACCCACCGGGATACCCGCCCACGACGATGACGTCGACGCGTTTCTCGGCAAGCGTGCGTAGCACGCGAGCGTCATGCCCGCTCGGCTCGTCGAGAAAGTCATAGATGACACGCGTAGGATTCTTCCGATCCGTCAGCACGCTGATCTCGGGCAGATCGGGCGCCGCATACACATACCCGCCTTCCGGCGAATGCGCCCGCACGAGCGCGATGATGCTCTGATACTGACGTGCCTCGGTCGCTCCGACGATGAGCCCATCGAGCCTGACGCTTGGCATCTGGTCGTCAGGTATTCTCTCGCCATTGATCCTGAACTTCACCGGATTCGTACAGAGCAACGCGAAGCCGAGAAAGAATGCGCCGACGAGCGCCGGCACGACCCCGCTCACCAGCCCAAAAGCACACAGAATCGGGAAGGCCGCAAAATACGAGACGTAATCCGACCCGGCGTACGGAAACTGCACCAGCCCGGTGAGTGCGGTCATGCACAGCACGACCCAGAACTCGCCACTGCCGCGCACGCCGCGTGCAACCGCGATGGCCCCGGCGATGACGAGCACGGGTGCCACGTGCCTGATGCTGGTCCACACAGCCGCATACGCCGCCCCGCCGTGCGCCGCCGCCGCGAGCAATGCCGCCAGCACCACTCCCACGACGACGACAGTCGCCCGGCTCGGCCGCCCCCACGGCACGAGTGCAACGACCCACGGAATCACCGCCCACAAGGTGCGCAGCGACTCCGGCGGCGCCATGGCGAACGCCAATCGTTGCCCGGGCGCGATGAGCGCCCCGTGCACGAGCGCGGGCACCAATGCACTCATCAAATACGGCAGCAGGAAGATGACGACGGGAATCGCGATCCCGGCGCCGAGAATGGCTGTCCTGCCGAGCAGTCGCCCGAGCTGACCAGTTGGTGGCCCACGCCACTCGCGCCACAGCAGTAGTGCCACCAGCGCAGCGGCGGGCACCACGAAATGCCATTGCGGCGACGCCCCCGGAATCCGCGCCACGGCTCGCGAAAGCATCGCGACAAATCCCACGAGCGACACCGTGACGAACCACGAATACCCCCGCGATGTCGTCGTGCTTCCACGCTCGTCCCACACGAGGACCAGCAACGCGGCCGCGATGTACGCCAGCCCTGTGAGCTTGACGACCACCGACAGCCCGCCAGCGACTCCCGCCGTCACCAGCCACGCCAGCCGTCGCGTCTCCAGAAACTTGATGAGCGCCGCCGCCCCGGCGGTCGCGAGGAAGAGGTTATACCACGACGGCATCGCCGCGACCCGATTCGGCACGGACCACGCGGCGACGATCGCCATCACGAACGTCGCCGCCGCGGCTCCGCCGCGCGTCGATGCAGCGCTCCGCGCTGCTCGACTGGTCGGTTGGCCAGCGCTCGGCTCCGCCGAGCGCCACACAGAAAGCTGGAGGGCGATCCAGTACACGACGGGCAGCCACGCGAGGTACGCCGCGAGCAACGCGATGCGGAGCGAGATGAGACTCGTGCCGAGCAGCCGGAACACGCCGGCGTGATAGATGGCGAGCCCGCCGGTGTACGCGTCGTCGAAGTCCCAATGCGGCAGCTCGCCGCCCAAGACGCGGAGAGCGGTCTGCGCCAGCAGCCCTTCGTCGTGCGGATTCCAGCCGTAGGCGAGTCGACTGGCGAGGTACACGCCGCAGGCGACCCAGACGAGGGGGGGGACGATGCGCTTCACGCGGTAGCCGTTGCCGTCATGAGCCCCCACAGCCACCCGATCTTGTACGTGTCGACGGCGACCGTCGCATATCCGGCGCTCTCGATCAGTTGTCCGAGCTCGCGACTCCCGTACGCCCGCACGTATCCCCCGGCGTTCCGCCATCGCAGCAGTCGATCGCAGAATGCGACACGCGAGGTAGTCGTCGCACCAATCGGTGAGTACCAGCCGCCCACCTGAGCGCATGACGCGTCGTATCTCGCGTAGCACGCGAACAGGCTCGACCCAATAGTGCAGCACGCTCATCGACGCCACGGCATCAAATGTCTCGGCCCCGAACGGCAACGTCAGGGCATCCCCGGCCACTCGGGCGCCCGAGGCACGCGCTAACATGCGTTCCGAGAGATCGATGCCGACGACCGCGTCACCGATTTGTCGCTGGAGCGCCCCGGTGCCGCACCCGACGTCGAGCACGGTCTCTCCGGGCGAGACGTTGAGCCTCGCCAGCGTCTGCCGCACGCTCGAGCCAATGTAGGCGGCCCAGCGCTCGTCATATCGTTGTGCGAGGCCATCATACCGCTCGCGCACGGCCTGGTTGTGCTGCACAAGAGCCACGCGGGCTAATATACTTTTGCCTGATGGCGAGAGACGCGGTCAATCATGAACCTGCGACGCAGTCGCAGCTCGGCAAGCAACCAATGCCCGAAGGGCCAAGTCCGAAGAGCCATATCGAGGTCACGCGCACCCCGCCGGGCTCCGAGCGCGTTCTGACGCCCGACGCGCTGGCCTTTGTCGCCCGCCTCCAGCGCGAATTCGGCGCCCAGCGTCAGCTCCTGTTGGACGCCCGCGCCGCCCGCCAGCACCGTTTGGACGCTGGCGAGCGTCCGCGTCTATTGCCGGAGACCGCGACCATTCGCGCGGCCGACTGGCGCGTCGCGCCACCGGCTCCATCCATGGCGGCTCGCCGCATCGAGATCACGGGGCCGGCTGAACGCAAGATGATGATCAATGCGTTCAATTCGGGCGCTGATGGGTTCATGGCCGACCTCGAGGATTCGTTGTCGCCGACGTGGGACAACGTGGTCGAGGCGCAGGCCAACCTGCAGGATGCGGTCCGTCTGTCGCTCGACTACACGGCGCCGGACGGAAAAGCCTATCGCCTCAATCCCAAGATTGCGACGTTGCTGGTGCGCCCACGGGGGTGGCACCTGGTGGAGCGCCACGTACGAGTCGATGGCCAGCCGATGTCGGCGAGCTTGTTCGACTTCGGAATGTTCTTCTATCACAACGCCCGCGAGCAGATCGCGCGCGGCGTCGTTCCGTGTTTTTACGTCCCGAAGCTCGAGTCCCATCGCGAAGCGCGTCTCTGGCACGATGTGTTCGCGTTCGCCGAGCGGGAGCTCGGTATCGCTCATGGCACGATTCGCGTGACGATTTTGATCGAGACGATCCTTGCGGCGTTCGAGATGGACGAGATCTTGTATGAGCTCCGCGACTACGGCGCGGCGCTCAACGCGGGCCGTTGGGACTACATCTTCTCGATCATCAAGAAGTTCCACGTCGACCCGGCGTTCGTGCTTCCGGACCGCGTGCAGGTGACGATGACGGTCCCGTTCATGCGTGCGTACGCCGAGCGACTGGTGCGCACGTGTCATCATCGCGGCGCGCAGGCGATCGGCGGGATGGCGGCCTTTATTCCGAGTCGCCGCGACCCGCAGATCAACGCGACGGCGATGACGCGCGTGACCGAGGACAAGCAGCGCGAGGCGAGCGACGGGTTCGACGGCACGTGGATCGCGCACCCTGACCTGGTTCCGGTCGCGCTCCAGGCCTTCGCGAATCGCTCCGCCGTGTCACGCGACGCGGGCGCCCCGGACGCGGATCCGGCGCTCTTGCTCGACGTCCGGATTCCCGGGGGCACGGTCACGGAGACGGGCGTTCGCAACAACATCAGTGTCGCGCTCCAGTACTTGGAAGCTTGGATGCGTGGCTCGGGCGCGGTTGGTATCAACAACCTGATGGAGGACGCAGCGACGGCCGAGATCTCGCGGTCGCAGCTATGGCAGTGGATCCACCATCGCGCGCATCTCGCCGGCGGCAGTCACGTGACGCAGGAGCTCTACGATGAGATCCGCACGGCCGAGTTGATTACGCGACGCGCCGAGTCGGGGCATAAGGGACGGTGGGACGACGCGGCGGTGTTTCTCGACGACTTGGTTACGAGCTCCGCGTTCCCGGAATTTCTAACGGTGGCTGGCGCCCACTACCTGAAGTAACCCGTTCGGCGACGATCTCGCCGATCGCGCTGGCGAATTTGAATCCGTGTCCTGAGCACGCGCTCACGATCTCGACATTGGGATGTGCGGGGTGACTCGCGACGAGGAACCGTTCGTCGGGCGTGTTCGTGTACAGGCACACGGACGACTCGATCAGCGGCCCGTCCGCGGCAGGCATGTAGGTTCTGAGCAGAGCCCGCACGTACGCGACCTCGTCGGCCCCGACGGTACGATCCACCGTCTCCGGATCAACTGTGCTGCCTTCGTGATGGATGGCGACCTTGATGCCTTCTCCGCGGTCAGGGATGGAATACCAAAATCGCCCGGGTGTGTATTCGCACATGATGATTGGCGTGCGTATTGGTGCCGCCGGCCGAAACCAGTGCTGCACTTGTCGCTCGACGCTGAGGTTCACGCCGAGGTCCGGCACGAGCGCCTTTGTCCAAGCGCCGGCGGCGATGATGAGTCGTTCGCATGCGTACGCGCCGTGCTCAGTGGTCACGCGCAGCCCGCGGTCGCGCTGTTCCCATCCCACAACACGCTCATTGGTCGCAAGAGTCGCCCCAAGTTTCCGGGCGAGCTCGAGATACGCCGTGACGGCGACTTCGGGTTGCAACACGCCAGCGCGCGGCTCGGCGACGCCGACCATGTCGGCCATTGCTCTTAAGGCCGGCACCCGTTCCATGACCTGTTTCGCGTCGAGCACTTCATGCTGGAGCCGATGCTCCTTCGCACTCGCCAGCGCCCCGCTCACGAGCCTCCCATCGGGGGGCCCCAACATGAGCCCCCCGGTGCGCTCGAATATCCGCCGCCCACTCAGGCTTTCTATCTCCCCCCATTTCTCGAAGGCTCTCGCCACGAGCGGCACATATCCGGGATCCTCGAAATAGGCTTCTCGAATGATCCGTGATTTCCCATGGGTGGACCCCAGGGTATGCGGTGGCTCGAACCGATCAATGCCAAGCACTCTTTGCCCGCGTTTCGCCACTTCAAACGCGACCGCGCTGCCCATGGCACCAAGCCCAACGACGATCGCGTCATAGCGATCGGCCCTTCCATCAGCCATATTTCTCGCCCGCATCGGTGGGGTGTAGCTTAGCTGGCAAAGCGCCCGGCTGTTAACCGGGAGATCGCTGGTTCAAATCCAGCCGCCCCAGTTTCCAACCAGATCTGAATCATCGACTTACGCGCTCGGCATCTCAACTCACGCGAGCGCGGGGTGCCATTGGGTGCCGTTTAGCGGCACCCGATTCGTTGCCCATTCCCACTGCAGCCCGAGCTCGTCTCCGACACTACGAGGCACTAGCCTGCCAAGTGACCAGTCGCGAGTATTGGATGTAGCTTGCACGGTTGAACTTACAACATTGTATGCCGTGGAATGTCCGCATATATTGATATATGCGGACATTTACCGGCACTCGCCCTAGCGCGACTAACCAGTCGGGGCGACAGCGCGTTCTCGCGCTCCTTCGCCAGCGTGGAGTCATACGGTCTCGCGATCTCGGCCCGCGTGGCCTCGATACCAAGCTCCTTACGCGTCTCGAGCGCGAGGGGAGCATCGAGCGCCGCGCCCGTGGAATCTACACGCTGTCAGACGCCGACCTTGGTGAGCGTGAAACGCTTCTTGAGTTGGCGGCTCGCGTACCACACGGTGTGGCTTGTCTCCTCACTGCGCTCAGCTTCCACAAGCTTACGACGCAGAATCCGGCGAAAGTGTGGCTGGCTGTCGAGCGCGATGCTCGGGCACCCCGGGCTCAAGATCTCCCCCTCCGCATCATTCGCATGTCAGACCCTGCTTTTCGTGCCGGCATTGAAACCCATCGCATCAATGGCGTCCGGGTTCGTGTCTACGACGCGGCCAAGACTGTCGTCGATTGTTTCAAGTTCCGCAACAAGGTCGGTCTCAACGTCGCGATCGAAGCACTGCGGGACTATCTCCGTCGACGTGGCACAACGACGGATGCGCTATGGCGGTACGCCCGCATTGATCGGGTGGCGAACATCATGCGGCCTTACATCGAGGCGGTGGTCGGACCATGACCGTCTCGAAACCGAAGAACCTGGCGGCTTCCGTGAGCCAGCGCCTGCGGAACCTGGCGAGGGCTGACGGCTCGGACTACCAGCGCATCCTGGAGCGCTACGCCGGCGAGCGGCTTCTGTATCGGCTCCAACACACGACCGGCGGTGATCGGTTCATACTGAAAGGCGCGGCCCTATGGGTGGTGTGGGAGGGTGCACCGCGCAGACCCACGCGTGACGTGGATCTTCTCGGGCCTGGTCGTGGCACACCCGGCGCGATGCGCGAGACGTTCCGCAACGCCTGTACTGTGGATGTGGTCCCTGATGGCCTATCGTTCGACCCGGCAACCGTGGATGCTGCGGTGATCCGCGAGGATCAGGATTACGAGGGGCTGCGCATCACAATGGTCGCGCAGCTCCGGCGCGCCGTAATTCCCGTTCAAGTCGACATCGGATTTGGCGATGCGGTTACACCGGCGCCGATTGCGGCTGTGCTGCCGCCCTTGCTCGACTACCCCGCGGTAGAGATGCGCGTATATCCCGTGGAGACTGTGGTGGCTGAGAAGTTCGAGGCCATGGTCAAGCGCGGGCTGTCGAACACGCGCATGAAAGATTTTTATGATCTATTCATTCTTTCTGAGACTCGAGCCTTCGACGTCGCGACTCTCCGCCTGGCAATTTCGCGCACCTTCGAGAAGCGCGGCACGCCGTTGCCTGCGACTGAGCTGCCCGTTGCACTCACCCCGGCGTTCGCAGCTGACAAGGGTTCACAGTGGCTGAGTTTTCTCGAAAAGAACGAGCTGAGGGACGTGCCCCGTGATCTTTGGTTCGTCGTCGACAGGCTGCGCATCTTTCTTGATCCTGTCGCGACGAACGACGGCCATGCACAGAGTGTTCGAGGCTCCTGGCGACGCAGCGGTTGGGGAGGTGACGGAACGTGATCGATCAAGACGCGACTTTGGACGAAATTCGACAGGCTGGCGTCGACGCACTGTTGCGGGCGCTTGGTCCGGTCGGCATGGTGCGCTTCCTCCAGCAGTACACGCGTGGGATGTTTTCGAACCCTGGTTTGCTCATGTACGCGATGAGTTAGTCAGCAAAGCCGCCGGCTAGGAAAGCCCTCAAGAAAACGGAAGCTCGCTGAGCAGCGGGGTAAGCGCGTGATATGCCGTCAACCACTGCCTTCGCGGGGGGCAGTGCTTGACCGTATCGAAGCGATGGCTGGCTACACCGACAAAAATGCCCGGCTAATTTGTCGAGCCTGCGACGACGAAACGCAGGCCGGTCGCGGGTTCGCGTAACAGCTGCCTCGTGCCAGCGGAGCTGGAGGGGGCCCTCGGCGATTCCGAAGCAGTCCCACGCAGGCTCGCATGTCGGGAAACTCCGGCGCCGACGCCCAGTTTCCTGCGAAAGTACGGCAAATTGTCAGTTTGTAAGTGCTTTAGCGAGAGACTGTTAACCGGGAGATCGCTGGTTCAAATCCAGCCGCCCCAGTTGTAATTCTCGATCAGTCAGTGAGTTAAGGCGTACGCCTGACGGCGACCGCGTGCGGAACCCAACGCCCCAATCCGACATCCACAGGGGTCATGCCCCAGCCATACCCGATCGGAGCGCGTGCGAATGGGCTCACTCAAGGCGGATCATTCCTGCAACTCAATGCTCACTTGCGTTCCCGCTGAGCGAAGACCCTCGATCAGCTCGCGAAATCGCTCGACGATCGCAAGAGTCGGTTCGCCCATCCTGGATGTGCCGAGCACAACGATGTCGTACGGAGGGCTGACGGCATTGATGTCGCCTACGGCTATGGAGTCGCGCAGAGCATTGAAATTGTGTCCGTGCGACGGCGGAGCGCCGACTGCCTCGAGGAATGCACCGTAGAAATCTTCCGCGTTTTCCAACGAGCGCCATCCAGCAGCAACGTCGGCACTACGCCGCGCGGCGGCGCTTAATGCGCTTGGCTTCATCTGGTGGGAGGTTCTGGCGAGCCATCTTCAGGTCGTAGTGCATCTGCAGATTCAGCCAGAACTCAGGCGTGTTGCCAAAGTACAAGGCGAGCCGCAATGCCGTGTCGGCGGTAATGCGACGGCGATTGTTGACGATCTCAGCGATCCGATTCGGAGAGATCCCGATCGCCTTGGCCAGTTGATTCTGTGACAGGCCATACTCGACCAGGAATTCTTCTTTCAGCATCTCGCCCGGTGTAACGGGCGCAAAGTCGCTCGCGCTCATCGTGTTACTCGCTAGTGATAGTCAACGATCGCTACGTCGTACGCGTCGCCGTCGAGCCACCTGAAGACCACCCGCCATTGGTCGTTGATCCGAATCGAATATAGGGACTCCGCGGAGCCCTTGAGTTTCTCGGGCCGGTTCGATGGCGGTATGCGCAGATCATCCAGACGAGCGGCCGCGTGGATTGCCTCGAGTTTCCGTTTCGCGCGTCGCGCGATATCGCCATATGCTGTCACGATCCGGTCGTGGAAGAGCGACTCGGTTCGCTTATCGCCGAACGAGCGAATCATGGTAAATATACCGTGTCCCGGTATGCGGTCAAGCGGCTGCGTCCTCGCCAAAGGCTTCGGCCAGCAAGACACGCTGGGCTCTGGGTTTGAAACTGTGGGGACCCCAACCCTCATGCTCATACTCCGGACATGGGAAGCGTTCGAAAACGGTCTCGGTCACGTGTCGGGAATCTGGGTGGCAGCAGAGGCTCCAGTCGTAGTTGAATGGAGCAAAGAATGCGCAACCGCCGCATTGTTCGCCGCTCTCATACCGCTGCCGGACATCGGGTTCGGTCGGCCATCCGTCGAAGTAAAGCTCACGCGATCCAGGGCTCGACCAGGAGTCGCGGACGACAGCGTTTGTGTTGGCTAGGTCTCGCCGCATTGCGTCAAACATCTCCAGCGCCACGAGCCTCTGCAACGCTCAATACCGCGCGGTGGTGTTCGCACCGCCGGATCTGACATCAGCGTTGCTCCGCGCCTTCACCAACGGCACCCCGAGCGACGAGGCTCGCGCAATCGGGCCTCAACCTGTCTGATCGCCCGGTGCACGAACAGGCGATCGACTACGCCGGCTTCACGTAAGGCCGGATCTGAGCCGTCTACGCTGCGCCGACTCCTGAGGTAGGGGGCCGTTCGTCGAGAGACGCTGCAGCTCAGTTGTGCGTTGTCGGCGGTTGCAGCGTCCGGACGACGAAGCTCGGCCCGGGCGATTGGAGCGCACAATCTTTCAAGACAGAGCCCCCGCAGTCGCGCATCATGGGACCCATGCGCGAGCTCAGACGATCCGATCACGCCCGCGCAGCAACGGCGTAACTTCGCCCTGATCGCAGGAGGAGCGCCCCTCGCCTCCGTAACGTGTCGCAGTGCACGGACATCGGTAGTCAGCGATCCAACCTCAATCAAGATCGGAAAGGACAATGCCATGAATAATGTGAGAATGTACGCGGGATGCATTGCCGTCCTACTTTGCGGCCTTGCCTCTCACGCGTCGGCGCAGGACGCGGAACCCACATTCAACTCCAATGCCGATGACGTCATGAAGATTCGTGGCGTAGTGGAGGAGTTCCGTCTGGACGTCATTCGCAAAGACGGATACGCCCTAACGAAGCTCGTGCTGAACCCTAATGTGCTCTTTCATCACACGAACACCCAGGAAGAGATGGACAGCGTCCGCAAATATGACGCTCAGTTCGATGGCATTGGCTCGAGCCAGCTCGATGGATTTGCGAAGCTCCTCGCTACGTCGAAGGACAAACTCGAAGAACGATTCCGCAACATCGCGATTCACCAAGACGGTCCTCTCGGCCTGGTGACATTCAATTACGATTTTGTCATCAACGACAAGGTTCACCATTCCGGCCTCGAGGCCTGGCAGGTGTGCAAAATTGATGGGCAGTGGAAGATCCTGTCCGTTGCCTGGACAATCTATCGATAGGAAGCCAATGTCCGTTTTTCGGTACGTCCGTCTCGATGTTTTTACGAATCAGCCATTCACCGGCATCCAGCTGGCAGTGCTCCCCAATGCGGCGGGACTCGACGAGCGGCGGATGCAGCAGATCGCCAGTGAAATGGCGCTCCCCGAAACCACGTTCGTGTTTCCTCCCGAAACTCCCGAGACCATCGCGCGGGTTCGCATTTTCACTCCATCGCGAGAGCTACCGATGGCCGGGAGTCCGACGATTGGAACGGCGTTTGCGCTCGCCGGTGCGAGGCGACTGCGTGCGAGCGCTGATAAGGCCGTGTTCGGCCTTGGCATAGGACCAACGACCGTGGGACTCGAATGGGATCAGCACGCCTTGCGCTTTGCCTGGATGACCCAACCGATTCCCACATTCGGACCCATCCTCACCGACAGCGTTGCGGTTGCCGCGGCAGTCGGAGTGCAACCGGGCGACCTTGCAGGCGGAACCTTGCCGGTGCAAGTCGTGTCGTCCGGAGTTCCCTTTCTGTACGTTCCACTACGTTCGCGCGCGGCCGTCGATGCGGCATCCATCGAGCGTGGAAGGTTGTGCGCGGTACTCCGCTCCGTGGATCGCGAAGAGCTCCCGGTATTTGTATTCTCGTGCCAGCCGGCGAACGATGATGCGACGGTGTACAGTCGCATGTTCGGGCCCTGCATCGGCATTCCGGAGGATCCAGGCACCGGCGCCGCTGGCGGGCCACTGGGCGCGTATCTCCTGCGGTACAACGCCGTGTCCACCGACAACGCCTCGAGGCTGGTGAGCGTTCAGGGCGTCCGCATGGGACGGCCAAGTCGCATTCACATAGCGCTCTCAGCCCGCGGCGGAGTTCTCGAAGAAGTGCGGGTCGGCGGCGAGGCAGTGGTTGTCGGCGAAGGAACGGTCGTCGATCAGCCGGCTGCCGATTGAACGGCTGGCTTCGTCCCGCTGGCTAGACATCGCCATCGCCCAGGTGACATCCCGTAGGCATTGCGGAAGTGACGTGTGAAATGCGACTGATCCGCAAAGCCGCATTCGAGTGCAGCGTCGGCGAGCCGCGCGCCTGCGGCCATGCGCCGGCGTGCCTGCTCGAGGCGGCGCAGCATATGAAACCGATAGGGGCTGACACCGAACGCCCGGCGAAATTGCCGGGCCAGTTCCCACCGGCTCAAGTTCGCAATGCTCTCCAGCTCGGCCATGGACATTCGTTCGCCGTTGCATGCGAGCAATGCGTCGCGCACCGCATGCAGGCTGGCCAGTCGAAGACGCACCGCTGACGGGAGACTCGAACCCGCGAGCCGCCAGAGTGCGTCGGTCAGCGCGGCAATGGCACACGTCGCTGCAACGTCATCGCTCAGGTCGTCCGCAAGCGACAGGATGGCCTCGACCGTCTGCACAAATCGAGGGTCGTCGACGATCGGCGTGCGGACGAACGGGAGGCAGCGCCCATGGCTCGCCGCGAGAATCAGCGAAGGCGCGATATACGCGATCCCGTATCCGAACCCGCGCTCGTCTCCGGCGCGACCATCGTGCGCCTCATCGGGATGAATCACGAACGCGCATCCGCCGATACTGTGCCGCGCCGCGCCGCGATACCTGAAGATCTGAACCCCCAGCGCGGTGGCGCCAATGGCATACGTGTCGTGCCGGTGGGATGAGAAGGCATGTCCGAAGAGCATCGCTCGCATCGTCTCAATGCCCGGCGCGGCGCGTGTGGTGACGACGAAGCTCGACCCTGGCGATTGAAGCGCACGATCTTTCAAGACATCACCTCCGCAGTCGCGCATCATGGGGCCATGCGCGAGATCCGCCGATTCATCCGGTTCGCCTATAATGGTAGCCCGGCGTATGGGCTCCTGACCAACAATGCCGTCGAGGAGCTGAAAGGGCCACCGTTTCAATCAGTCGAGCCAACTACGCGAGCCATCGCCGGCATGTCGAGAAAGAACAGGGGATCTTTTGTGATGGTCGCTGGTCGACCTGCACCGAGCGATAGTCCGGTGGTCTTCGCCAAGTTCCCGACCAGCCTCATCCCACGGAGATGTCGTCTTCACCGGGACGCCTGGCCAGACGCAGCGGGTGCGAAAAGGCAATGTGATCGAGGTCGCCATTGAGCACGTCGGCACGTTACGCAATCGCGTTGCCGGCTGAGACGTGAGTATCGAGAGCGTTCGGGCATTCCTGGCTCAACACGCGCCTGATGTGGTCGTGATTGACCTTGATCGCCCGAGTGAGACGAGCTGGCTCTCCGCAGCATTTCGGGTCGAGCCGGCGCAGATTGCCAAGTCCCTCGTCTTGCGGATCGCCGATCGACAGGACGTCATCTTGATGGCCTGCGGTGATGCCAGGGTCGACAACACCAAGGTAAAGGTTGTCTTCGGTGGCAAGGCGCGCTTCGTGGCGGCCGAGGAGGCCGCCGTTCTCACGGGTCACGTGCCTGGTGGCATGTGTCCCTTCGGGCTGATATCGTCGTTGCCGATCTATTGCGATCTGCAGTTGAAGCGCTTCAATGTCGTTGTGACCGGTGGTGGCGCGACGCACCGCGCCGTCATCATCGATCCGCTGCGCATGGCGGCAATCACTGGCGCCGAGTGGGTCGACGTGTGCGGCCAACGTGTGAGCGGATGACCGAGGGAACACTATGTCTGATTTCGTCACCTACCGCGGCGCGATCCTCCCCTGGCACTGCGACCACATGGGTCACATGAACGTCATGTGGTACGTTGGAAAATTCAATGAAGCGACCTGGAATCTCTTCGCGCACATCGGGCTGACCCCGTCGTATTTCCGCGGCGAGCCGTTCGGAATAGCTGGTGTCCAGCAGAATATCAGGTATCAGCACGAGCTCATGGCCGGGGATGTCATCGAGATTCGGAGCCACCTGGTCGACGTACGTGAACGCCGTATTCAGTTCATTCATACAATGCGCAACGCCGAGACTGATCAGATCGCCGCGGTGTGCGATTTGACGACGGTGCACTTTGATCGGCGTGTGCGGAAGGCGTGCCCGTTCCCGGAAGCTGTGCGAGTGGCTGCCGAGCGACTTATTCTCTCAAACTCCTGACCATGTTGGGGCGACCTGAGCCGTCGACGCGGGTAGCCAGAGGGTGAATACGCTGCCGTCCCCGACATCGCGCGTCGAGCCGCGTGGCACATTGAACGGCCTACCGGTGCTCAGTCTCCCCGGAACGCCGTCATCGGATCAACTCTCGTGGCACGTCGGGCGGGGAGGGAGCACGCGGTCAGCGAGACCATGGTAATGATGACGATCGCGCCAACGAGGATGCTCGGGGGCAGGTCCGGGACTCCGAACAGGACCGCTTGCATCGCCCGACCGGCGCCCTGTGCGCCGATCACTCCGACCACAGTACCCGCGGCCACAAGCGAAGGTCGATCGAGAGGAATTGTTGGAGGATGTGCCGCGGCTGTGCCCCGAGCGCCATCCGCAAGCCGATCTCTCGTTGTCGCTGACTGACCGCGTAACTGACGACCCCGTAGGTGCCGATCGCCGCCAGCAGGAGCGCGACGGCGGCGAAGATACCGGCGAGTATGGCGGGCGAGCGACGCGCCACGAGACTCTCGTCGATGCGGGATTGCATCGCTCGCAGATCATCGATCGGGAGCTGCCGGTCCAGTTGGACCACGACGTTCCGCACCATGGGCGCCATCACCGCCGCCGGAAGCGTCGAGCGGACGACCAGGGCGAACGATCGGTTCGCCTCGAGCGCGTAGGGCACATACACCGCGCCGTAGCCGCTGCGCTCGGACAGATCGTCTTGCTTCACGCTCGTGACGACGCCGACAATGGTGACAGCCCGCGCGGTATCGAAATAGGGGTTGTCCAGCGTCAGCCGGTGCCCCAACGGATCGGCGCCCGGCCAGTACCGCTCGGCGAAATCCTGGTCGATGACGCAGACGGCGGGCGCGCGGTGGTTGTCCGCTGCGACTATGAGAGAGAGATGACAATCCTCTAATGTGGTCAGCGCGCCCTTTCTCCATGCCGTTCGAATTCTACATTGACCGCATGAGATGCCTGAATCGGGAGCGAAGCCGAACATGCCGGACATTCAGCCGGATATAACGAAATCTTCGGCACGACCAACCAATCGTATGACTGAGCATCTGCTCTTCGACCTGCGGTACGCGATTCGCGTGCTGCTGAGATCTCCGGGATTCTCGTTCATTGCCATCGCCACCATGGCGCTCGGCATCGGCGCCACGACGGCGATCTATAGCGTCATCGACGCCACGCTGCTGCACCCGTTGCCGTACCCGAATCCCACCGAGCTAATGCACGTCGAGGACGACCTTCCGGGCACGGGCGCGAAGGACGTCGGCATGTCCATCCCCGAGTTCAGAGACCTGCAGAGCTCCGGGATCTTCCAGTCCATGTCGCTTGCCAGCCACGGCGCAAGCACGAACCTCACCGGCGGTGCGCAGCCCGAGCGTCTCACCTTCAAGGCTGTTTCGCCGAATTATTTCGTGGTCCTCGGTGTCGGCGCCCAGTTGGGTCACACATTCGATCCGCACGATCCCGCTCCCGGCTTCAACCTGCAGGTCGTGATCAGCGACGGCCTCTGGAGGAGGGAATTCGGAGCCGATCCAAACATCATCGGGAAAACGCTTCGCCTGGACAACGACCCGTATCAGATCGTGGGCGTCATGCCGCGCGGGTTTCGCGATCAGGGCTCGACCAGCGACGAGCAGAATGTGGAGATGTGGTTGGGAGCGGGCTTCGTCGGCGACGGGTTTCCCCCGCCGCAGCGCGATCTCCGTCTGCGTCCAGCGGTCACCGCGCGACTGAAACCCGGTCTCTCGACTGTTGCCGCGCAGGGGCGCGTCGATGCGCTGGTGGCATCGCTCAAAAAGCAATATCCGGCCGACTACCCAACCAAGGTTGCCTGGACCGTGCAGTTGATTCCGCTCAGCGAAAGCGTGGTCGCCAGCGTTCACCAATCGCTCGTTCTGCTGTTCGGCGCGGTCGGATTGGTTCTTCTCATCAGTTGCGTCAACGTCGCCAATCTCTTGCTCGCCAGGGCCAGCGCGCGCGGTCGTGAGGTCACGGTTCGCCTGGCGCTAGGAGCGCAGCGAACGCGCCTCATCCGAGCGCTCCTGACCGAGATTCTCCTGCTTTTCCTGCTCGGCGGAATCGCTGGCTTTGCCATCCTCTTCGGCGCCCAACGTTTCCTGCTGCGACTGGTCCCGGCGAGTCTCCCGCACCTCAACGACATCGGCGTGGGATGGGGCGTGCTGGGATTCGCGGTGGCCGTCTCCGTCGCAGCCGGAACGATCTGCGGGCTGGCTCCCGCATGGCTCATGAGCCGCGTCGATTTGATTGGTACGCTTCGGCAGGAAGGGCGCGGCTCCAAGGGTTCCAAGGAACGCTCGCGCGCCCGCCACATTCTCGTCATCAGTGAATTGGCGCTCTCCCTCGTGCTCCTGGTCGCCGCGAGCCTTCTGCTGCGGAGTTTTTGGGACTTGTTCAACGTACAGCCCGGTTTCAATCCGAGCCGCGTGATGGTCGTTCAGAGCTGGCTGCCTCGACCCAACGATTCCACAGCGGATCCCTATCACACCGCCACGCAGGAAGCGGTCTTGCTGCGCGAGATTCTTCGTCGCAGCCGAAATCTGCCGGGCGTAGAAGAAGTGGCCATTGGCAGCGCGGGCGCTCTTCCGCTGGACCACAGCCGGGGCGATCTGGTGCAGCTGGTATCGATCCGCGAAGGCCTCGGGACGAAGGCCAATGAGGCTCCCGTGATGAGTGGTGCCCTCGTTTCGCCCGAATACTTCCACCTATTAGGCATGCCGCTCGAACGCGGACGCGCGTTCACCGATCAGGACCTCGAGGCGACGCCCCCGGTTGCGGTGATCAACCAAGCCGCGGCTCGCACCTACTGGCCGGGCCAGGATCCGGTGGGCAGACGTGTCCAACTCGGTTTGACTGCGAAGGAGTCTGCCAGCTCCGCCTGGACCACGATCGTCGGTGTGACTGGGGATGCGCGCACGGAATCCTTGGGCGAAGCGGTCGCTCCGCGGATCTACCTCAGCCTGTACCAGCGGGCCTTCGTCGGTAGCGTGAACCAGCGGGGTCTCCAAGGCCTGGCCGTCTTTCTTCGCGGACAACTCGATCCCCGCGCCATCCCCGCCCAAGTTCGCCAGCAGATTCAGTCCGTCGACCCGGAACTGCCCGTTTTCGGTGCAGAGACCATGGGTGACGTCGTCTCCGCCTCGCTCTCGGTCAGGCGATTCTCGATGGAAATGGTGGCCTTCTTTGCGGCCACGGCCTTACTGCTCGCCGGACTTGGCATCTACGGAACCATCTCGTTTGTGGTGAACGAACAACGGCGTGAGTTCGCCATTCGCCTCGCGCTGGGGGTTCAACGACGCGATATCCTCGCGATGGTCCTGCGCCGCGGACTCGGTCTGGCCGCCGCTGGCGCAGCGATCGGTTTGGTCGGTGCGCTCATCGTCTCGCACCTCATGGCCAGACTCCTCTACGGTGTGTCGCCTACCGATCTCCCCACCTTCGCTGGCGTCACCCTCGTCCTGACCGCGGTCGCGCTGGCCGCCAGTTATATCCCGGCGCTGCGCGCCATGCGCGTCGATCCAATCGCGATACTCCACTCGGAATGACTGCTTGACCTGATCGAGACCTTACAGGAGGAATGATGCGAGTGTTCTCCGTTGCAGTGCTGATTGGGCTGACGGCGTCTCCCCTGTCGGCGCAGCAAGCGACATCTTCTGGTGCGCCAGTGGCCGACGCGGTCCGCACCATCATGCAGCGGCTATCGGTGAATCTGGTCGCGGCTGGTGACGACATGCCGGTCGCCAAACTGGGATACCGGCCCACGCCTGCGCAGCTCAGCTTCGGCGGCGTGTTGGTGCATTCGGCGGAGTTCAACGAAACCGTCTGCTCATGGGTCTCCGGGACCAAGCCGCCCATGGAACCCAAACCCGGGCCCAACGACACCACCGAGGCGGGATGGGTGACCTACGGACCCAAGGCGTCAGCTCACCTCAAGCGCTCATTCGAGTATTGCGCCACCGTGCTCGCCAACCTGGACGATTCGAAGCTGGATGAACAGGTGCCCTGGTTCGGTGGGCCGACTGCAAAAGCCTCCCGGGCCCGCGCCCTGATTGTGCTCCCCATGGATTGGCAAGACCACTATGCCCAGCTTGCGATGTATCTCCGGATGAACGGAATTCTTCCGCCGACCGCGAGGCCGAGACCGAAAACGGCATAGAGGAGAAGGAGTTGCTGTGTCTTGCTAGAGGGGCCCGATCGATCAGACCAGGCCCCTCTCAAAGGACAGTAATTCATTGCGGCGCCGCGCGTGTGAGATCAACGGTGAAGTTGACTTCCCATGTCTTGCCACCGTCCACCGACCACGACTGCTCGAAGCGCGCCAACGTCGGCGAGACACTCAGCCACACATAGCGGACATAGATCGCTCGGCCCTTGTACGTGTCCTGATCATAGAACTCGCCGCGGTTGCCGTCGAACTGGCCGACCACATGCGGGGCGTCCAGCTCGCCCTTGTCGAGATCGAGCAGGTAGATCGACCACTGGTGCGTGTCGGGATTATAGAGGCGTAGCGTCTGCCCCTTGTTGCGTTTTTTGAGCTCGTCGGAGTACGAATCGAACTCCTCGAAGTTCGCGTTGGTATCGAGCAGCTTCTTGTGGTTCGAGATCCCGTCGTACGTCACCCACTTGTTCGACCCGTTGAGCCGATCCGGCAGCGCGCGCACGTGCGCCTTCCAGTTACCGATCAGAAAGTCGAAATCGTGGGAGCCGTCGCGTGGCGGCCCGGGCGCCGCGCTTTGCGCACTGAGCGCCACCGGTAGGGCGAGCAGCATCGCCTTGAGAACAGTTTGCATACGTGCCAAAATGGTCGCCTGCTGGCTCTAGGCAAGAGCCAGATTCGTGCAGTATCATAGAGCCAGAGCTCATGCCGAAATCCCTCGCGTCGATCGTCCTCTCGCCCTCGGGGCGTGCGTCCCTCCAATCTCAATTGGCCGCGAGGCTTCGCGTGCTGATTCAGCACGGCCACTTGGGCGCCGGCGAGTCGGTGCCACCCAGCCGGCAGCTGGCGGCCGATCTCGGCGTCGCCCGGAATACGGTCACGCTCGCGTACGAGCGCTTGATCGACGAGGGATATCTCGAGAGCCGCCCGCGCTCCGGGCTCTTCGTCTGCGAGTCGCTCGGGTCAATGCCGGCGCCCAAGACGGCGCGTGACGGCGCGGCCCGCCGGTCGCAACTGGAACGCGTCGCACCCGCGCGTCCGTTCCGCGAATCCCGGCCGGATGTGCGCCTCTTTCCCCTCGCGCTCTGGAATCGCGTCCGAGCTCACGCGCTCAAGACGCACGGGAGCGCGCTCCTGCAGTATCAGTCCGAGCTGCCCCTGGGCCTCCCGGTCTTGCGGCGCGCCATCGCCTCATACGTGCGCGACCGTCGAGGCGTGAGCTGCGACTGGCGGCAAATCGCCATCACCAGCGGTTCACAGCATGCCCTCTACATGCTGGCACACCTCCTCCTTCGGCCGGGCGCAACGGCATTGATGGAGGATCCGGGCTATCGCGGTGCGCGGCGCGCGTTGATGAGCGTCGGTGCCGCCATCCAACCAGTCGCAGTCGATGCGCAGGGTCTCGTTCCGCCGACCAACCTCGCAAAGAAGGCGGCGCTCATCTACACAACTCCGTCGCGCCAATATCCCACTGGGGCCTGTTTGCCGGTCACGCGGCGCACGGAGTTCATTCGCTGGGCCGCGCGATCAGCCGCGTGGATCATCGAGGACGATTACGATTCCGAGTTCCGGTATCGCCTTCCTCCGGTGCCGAGTCTCCATAGCCTCGATCCGGGCGGTCGCGTGATCTACGTCGGGACCATGAGCAAAACACTCTTCCCCTCGCTCCGTTTGGGCTATGTTGTCCTTCCGTGGAGCTTGCTCGGTCCATTCGGCGAGCTGCGGTCGACGATGGACGATCACGGGAATTTGATGGACCAGGCGACGACAGCCGAATTCCTCGAGACCGGTGCCTACCATTCGCACATCCGGCGCTGTCGCCGGGAGTACGGCGCGCGTCTCGACACGTTTCTCACGGCCGTGAGCGAGACCGGCCTCCCGTTGGACTTCCCGCATGCCGACGGTGGCATCAACATCTCGGGCTTCCTGCCGGAATCCTCGGACGACACCGCATGGGTCACGGCCCTGGCCGACGTGGACGTCGACACGCGCGCCCACTCGGCGCTCGCGCTCCGTCGAGTCAGGCCAGGGTTGATCTTCGGCTTCACCGCGTTCGACCACACCGAGATCCGCTCCGCCGTCCGCCTCATGGGCCGCGTCCGTCAAGGAGATATCCAATGAAGCAGAACGTTCCGTTAACCATCGCCTCTCTCCTCTCGACCCTCTTGTTCACGCTTCACCTGACGGACGACATCGTCCGGGGCATGGAGCCAGGGACGCTTTCAAGCCTGATTGCGCTGCCCATTCTTGCCGTCCAGCTGTACGGAACGCTGGCGCTGGCCGGAAAGCGATCTGGGTACGTCATCATCCTCCTCGCGTCGCTCCTTGAATTGGTCGTCCCCGTCGTCCACATGAAGGGGGCGGGAGTCGGCGGAGCGATCGCCAACTCCAACGGAGCCTTCTTCTTTATCTGGACGCTCCTCGCGCTCGGCGTGACCGCTCTCTTCTCCGTCATCCTCTCGGCGCGCGGGCTGTGGGAGCATGTGCCACGGCGGTCGTGAGCCATATGTCAGGATTCGGCCCCAAACTGTCAGACATGTGCCCTGGCGACCCGTCGAGATACGCAGAGTTTCTATAGTGTGCGCCCGAGCAAAGCGGACCTCTCGATTGCATCGATCGCCCACGGGATGGCGCCCGGTTGGCTCTTCCCCACCGAGTGGCTCATCTGGCCGCCGGACACGTTCGCGCTGACCTCCACGATCCTGCGACAGACCGGCTGTTACCGGCATGTCGTCACGAGTGACCGGGGCCACCGCGACGGATGGCAAGATCACGTCGAGTCCTGCGCGAAAACCTGGCTGAGTCGACTCAATGCGGTGCTCGCCGATCCCGCGGAGGCCGCGCACGATGCGCCCAACCGGGCGAGTCTCGCCCAGGTGCCCGGCATCCGGGCGCGCATCAAAGAACTGCGCCAACTGGCGCCAACCGTGCCGATCGAGGACCTCTGCACGCTCGAGAGTGAGAACGCTCGGCGGCTGGCCGAGATCCTGCTGGAAATTCACGCGGTTGCCGACACCGCGTGCGCCGGGTTCGGCCTGCCGTCATCGCCTCAAGAGAACGTGGCGCTCGTGCACTGTCTCGCCAATCTCTTGTTGACGGCCCGCGGGTCCCTCTCCCGCATCGCCAAACACTTTGGCGTCGTCCTGCCCAAGCTCCGCACCCCGCAAAGCGGTCTCACGCTGCGGTCGCTCGCGCACCATGTCACGCTGCACACATCCGAAGTCGAAGTCATGTGGCGGGCCGTGCCTTGGCCGAACGTCGAGGAGAATACCATCAACATCCTCATTGTGCCGTGGCCCCTGACACTCCACGAGGCGAGTTTTTGTGCGAAGCCGGAGACCTTCGAGTCCGTGCGGTACTTCGCCTACACGCCCGCGGAAGCACACGAGAGCGCGTGCATCGAGCGCACGTGTGAGCTCGTGAAGCGATTGCACGAACAGGTCGGCCGCGTCCACATGGTGGCCTTTCCCGAATTGGCGTTTTCGGAGAATGGCTACATCGAGTTGCTGCACCGCTTGCAACACGCGCGCGACCCGCAGGGTCCCGACAGCCTGCGACAAGTGCCAATGATCCTCACCGGCATCGCGAACGGTCGTCAGGAGGCCGCCGACGGAACGACCACGCCATCGCAGAATGAGGTCCGACTGGCGACGTACTTTGCTGGACGCTGGTACGAGTGCGCACAACAGAAACACCATCGCTGGAAGATGGACCGCAACCAGGTGCGTCAGTATCAACTCGAAGGCCGACTGTCCACCGCTCGCGATTGGGTGGAACGGATCGATCTCGCGCAACGGCGCTTGACGTTCCTCGCGCCCACCGGTTGGCTGGCCCTCACGCCGTTGATCTGTGAAGACCTCGCCCAACTGGAACCCGTCTCCGATCTCATTCGCGGCGTCGGCCCGACGCTCCTCGTCGCGCTCTTGTTGGACGGTCCGCAGCTCAAGGAGCGATGGTCCGCGCGATACGCCGGCGTGTTTGCCGACGATCCCGGCACCGCCGTGTTGACGGTCACCGCGCTCGGCATGGCCGAGCGATCACGAAAGCACGGCACGGACGGTGGACACGGCAACCGAACGGCCGCGCTGTGGAAGGACCAGCTGACGGGGTGGCAAACCTTCGACATTCCCCCGGATGCCGGCGCATTACTGCTCACGATCTCGGCATCGTGGCGGGAGGAGTTCACGGCGGACGGACGGTCCGACTACAAGAACGCGTCGGTGTTTTCGTTCGAGGGGGTGAGATTTCAGCCGTTCTCGACGGAGGATCGCGCCGGCGCGTCGGCCGGTACGACGGAGCGTCCGATCCGTTCGCTGGACCCGGATCAACGACAACGCCTCCTGGCGAGTTGGGCCGACATCCGCGAGTTGACCGCCGCGACATTCGCGCTCGACGCACTGATTGAGCTCCGCGGACGCCACCGCAACCGGATTCGCGCGTGGCTCCTGGGGCGGTCGCAGCCACAGTGGGAGGCGTCGGCGCCGGAACCGATCAGAGAAATCGTGCGCCTGTTGCGCACCGCGCAGGTCGACCCGGCCAGAGCCGGCGTCAAAGCGCGCCAGGACGTGTGGCCTACGCCGGCGCTCGAGACCGGTGCGGATTACATCGCCCAATTATTCGATGAGATCGGAAGTCGCAAGCTGCCCGAGTCATCGCATCAATACTGGCGCGTCCTGTTCAACGTCACGCTCCAGGCGCTCGAGAAGCAGCGGCAAGAAGGCGATGATCGCGGCGTCGACGACCACAAGGAATGGGAACGCCGGCGCGCGATCCGGGCGGTGCTCGTCATGACGCTCGTCGCGCTCCACTCCCGGGTCGACGCGGTACGCCGCCGGCCACTGGCGACGCATGCGCTGCGGGGGCGGCGTGGATCAGCGGATCAGTTCCTCACCCGGGACATCGCGCGGTTGCTGCGAGATCTCGAACGAGAGATCGAGAAGTACGCGTACTGATGATGGCTAGCCTGGCGACGGCGTCGGACAGTCGGTCGCTCCCGCCCAGAAAAAATTGCCATCGTTGTCGCGATACCAGTGGGCGTTGCCATGCACGCTCTGACCGTTGCTGGTCCAACCGCCGAACGCCAGGTCGGTCCCTGAGTCGGCGGTCCGCACAATGGTCGCCGCGGTGGTCGGCGCGGCGCGACGGACGTTGAGCGCCGAGGAATGGTGTGCACGGCGCCCGGCTTCGCAACGAATGCGTAGCTGGCAATGGACTGCACCCCTTGTTGGGCGAGCATGATCACGTGATCGAGGTCGACGCCATCGCCTGGGCAAAATGGCTTGAGCGAGTAGATCTCGTGGTGACCAATGATGTGCTGACGATCGAGCGCGATGCCCCATCGATTGGCGGCGGCCGCCACGAGGCTGGCGCTCGCGGCATACATGTCGTCCGTCCATGCGACACCGCTCTGCCCTTCGTGCTCGATCCCGATCGTATACCAGTTCGGGTTCACGCCGGGTCGGAGCAACGGCCAGGTGGGTGCGTTGACCCGCCCCGCGTGCCAGGCGGTGTCGCCTTCGCCGACGTACTGATGGACACTGCCATCTTTGCCGACGCCGTAGTGAGCGGACACCTGGGACTTGACCGCGTCAAACCACGAGTCGGTGTCTGCCAGGGTTCCCTGCATGATGTGGATGACGATGGCCAGGGGCTGATATCCCTGTCGCCCTTTCGCAAAATTCGGACTCCCGATCCACTGGATGCTTCCCGGCATCACAGGTTACCCCTGAGCGCCGGAGAGGGATCTCGAGCCGTTGACGACGCCGTCGTCGCCTCGCTCACCGCTATCGGGGCTTGCGTCTCCGGCGCCATTGTTCGCGGTCGCCGGTGGGACCACCGGTGTTGGCGTCACCGATGTCGGTGCGACGGCGTGCTGCGGCGCGGCATCATTGCCCGGTTCCGCTTTGGTAAACAGTGTCTCGGCGACTTGTTGCAGCTTGAGCGTCGCGGGCGTGCTGAACATGCCCACCAGCACGGCGACGGCGGCGATGCCGAACGCGCTCGTGTCGCTCACCGCCGCCGACGGCGAAATCAGGCCGCCGCGGAGGACCACGTAGAACGCCAGGGCGAGGATGCTCCCGATCAGTGGCAACATGACGTAATACGGCAGCCAACTGCGCTTGAGGGCGCGATTCCCAATGTACCACCCCAATGAGCGCAGGCCATGCAGTAAACCGCCCAGCGCGCCGCAAATGACGACGATCGCGAGCAGCCGGTGTTCGGCCCACAGTACGAATGACGTCCCGAACAGCGTGACGCAGGTTGGATCCAGCGTGGAATCAGGCAAAACGCGCGGCGTGATTGTCGTATCGCACCGGAGCGGTGCCCCGCTGGTGAGCGACGCGGCCGCTCCGGGCGGTTTGTGCGGCCAAACGGCGACGCAGACGTAGAGCATGAGACCGCCGAGCACCGCAAGGACGATCGCGGATACCACCGTTCCGAGCGGGCCAACGGATCGGTGAGCGGGATCGACTGGCGGCGCCGGGGGGACGGCCGGTGTCGGGGAGTTCGGAATTGAATTAGCAGGAGTCGTCATGGTGGCCTTGGGTCGGACTCAATAGCTATGGCGCTTCTTGGCGCCGGCAAGGTCACCTCTGTGACATCAACATGCACAATTCTGCCAGCGACACGGCAATCGTTCGCGACCGCCATCGCTATCGTACGTCATAGTCGTGTGGTCTCTGAATCGCACGCACGCCGTCGGCGCGATGCGTCGCCTGATTGGCTCGAGCCTTGACTTTGCGGCGACAGTGCTGAAATATCAGCATACTCGGCTCAAGGAGAAATGTGCTCAAGAACCTGTTCGCAATTGCCACCGTGTTCAGCCTGTCTCTCGCGGCTCAAAAGCCTGCTGACCCCGGCATCGCGCAGCTCCGCCACGACCTTCCGGATTGGATGCAGCAGGGTGACGTCCCCGGAGTATCCATCGCTGTCCTGCGCCACGGGAAGACGGCATGGATTGGTAGTTACGGCATTGCCAATAAGGCCACTCAGCAGCCTGTCACAGATAGAACGCTCTTCAACGCCGCTTCCCTGAGCAAAACCGTCTTTGCGTACACCGTCCTTCGTCTCGTCGACCAGGGGAAGATCGGCCTCGATACCCCACTGACTCGATACGTTCGTGACCGTCCGAGCCATGACCCACGTCTCGACCAGATCACCGCGCGCATCGTTCTCAGTCACCGCACCGGCTTTCCCAATTGGCGCAACGATGCCAAGGACGAGTTGCAAATCTATTTTGATCCCGGTTCCCGCTTCAGCTATTCCGGTGAAGGCATGGTGTATCTGCAACACGCAGTCGAGGCCATTACCGGCCAGCCGCTCAATCAGATCATTACCGAGCAGGTCTTCCAGCCACTCGGCATGACCGAAAGCAGTTACACCGCGCGTCCCGATCTCGCTGCCAACTTCGCCACGGGCTACGCACCCGATGGCCACGGCGTCGCGCTCTTTCAGAACACTGCAGCGAACGCCGCTGCCAGCCTCAATACCACCGCGCATGACTATGCCCTTTTTCTCGAAGCCGTCCTCAGTGGTCGCGGCCTCGAGCCCGCGACGCTCCGCGAGATGGAGACGTCAGAAATTGCGGTGGATCCAACCTGCACGAACTGCCTCGATGCCGCGCCCAAAACGCTCTCCGGTGATCTCTTTTGGGGCCTTGGCTGGGGTATCGAAAAGAACGCATCAGGCACCTACCTCTGGCATTGGGGCGACAATGGCATTTTCAAGGCATACGTCGTTGCCGATATCCAGCGCCGTTCCGCCGTCGTCCTTTTCGACAACAGCAGCAGCGGTCTCTCCATTGCGAAAGCGGCCACGGAGACCGCGCTGGGCGGGGATCATCCTTCCTTCGCCTGGCTCAACTACGACACCTATGACTCTCCCAGCGCGCGCTTTGCGCAAGACCTCAAGGCTCACGGCGTGCAGCAGGCCCTGCAGGATTTTGCTGCCGATATCGCATCCGGCAAGGTCTCCGAACGCGCCGTTAATGATGCGGGCTACCAGTTGCTCGGTGAAAAGCAATACGCGCATGCCATCACGATTTTTCAGCGAAACGTGGACGCCCACCCAGCGTCGTCCAATACGTACGACAGTCTTGGCGAAGCGTACATGGATGATGGCCAGACCGAACTGGCTATCAAAAACTACGAAAAAGTACTCGCGCTAAACCCGAACAGTCGCAATGCCAAAGCCATGCTCGACAAACTGCGCGCATCGGGAAAGCCTTGAGGCTCGACCTGGGGATGGGTCGTCCCTGTGAGAACAAACGACCCCCTGTACCGTCGCCTCCATATGAACCGAATGATACTGATTGTCGTCGCGCTCTGCGCCACATCACTCGGCGCGCAGGGGACGCTCGACGAGTACGTGTACACCGCACCAACCGGGTGGACGACACAACGCTATCCCGATGGCATCGTGCTCTCGGCCACGGGGAACAACAACGAGCGATGCCTCTTGCAGATATGGCCGACGCGTCCGGCCGGTCCGAACCTGCAGAGCGACGCACAGGCGGTCTACCAGGAAGTGTTCAAGACCTATCAGATCGTCAACGTGTCCGACAACGGCAACACGCTCGGTCCGACCGTCATTCGTGGGACATCGGGACACGGCTGGGATTATCTCATCCTCAAGGATGGCATCCGGAAACCACCCATTGGGGGCCAGCGGTTCATGACCCTCTACAGCTTCGTCTTCGTCGCGCAGCTGCAAGGTCGCCTCGGCGTCATCTCGGGCATGTCGAAAGAGCCGCTCGTCAGCGCGTGCTTCGGGGAGTCTCTCCGCAATGTGTGGCCGGAGTTTTTCTACAACTTGAATTTCAAGAGTTGGACGGCTACGCCGGATCCGGCACTGTTGGCCAAGCCGCTGGTCGGCGTGTGGACCACCGCGACCGCGACCGTCGCCGATCAATGGGTGTTCACAGACAACGGTCGGTACGGCGGGGCGTCCGCCGTGCAGAACTACAGTGGACTCTCCAATGGCACGGTCCTCGAAACGACGCGCGCATACTTCGGCGATGGGGCGTACACGTTGAACGGGAACGTCATGCACTTGACTCCCGATGACAAAGGGAAGAATCCTCAGGTCGCCCTGGTCCGCGTTGAAGCGGAGAACGGCGCGCCGATTCTCTACATCATGAGAAAGAGCTCGGTCGATGGGAGTATCTATGAAGTGCGATACAAGCGGCAGCACTAGGGGTGCTGGTCGTTGACGACGTGTTCCGGCACTCGACGGCGCTCGAGGCTAATCTTCGCGAATGTCTGCGCAGTTGTGCGATGCCGTACCTCTGAGGCCGTAGTTGTTGTACAATACACCATGGGCTTACTCGATCAGTTGGGCGGCATCCTGCAGCAGTACCAAAGCGGCAATCCCGCCTCCAACCCGGCCTTGGCGGCACATTTCGATCAAGTGGCGTCCGCGGTCCCGACCAACAGTCTCGCAAGCAGCATCGCGCATGCAATGCAGTCCAATTCGACGCCCGCCTTCAGTCAGATCGTCGGGACACTCTTCAGTCAGGCCAACCCATCACAGCGGTCGGGCATTCTCGGCCAGCTCCTGACCGCTGCCGGGTCGTCGGCGACGCCCATCCCTGCACAGCAGATGTCGCCGGAGGCCGTGGTCCAGTTGGCCGAGCAGGCGCACGCGGCGAATCCTGCGGTGATCAACGAGATGAGCGCGCTCTTGGCGCAACATCCGCAGTTGGTCAAAGGCCTCGGCGCCGAGGTCCTCGGCGTCGTGATGACGCACCTGTCGGCCCAGCATCGATAAAGCCGACGGTGGCTGGCACGTGATCTGCGACGGCTGAAGGCATCACATCGCCGGGGACGGCGAACTTCGGCAGCGACCAGACCATGTTATCCATCGCCGGCATCTGATGCATCGGCGCGTGCGGCAATGCGGAGGTCCCGCATTATTCCCACTGGAGCACCCGCGCCGGATCGACGCAACTCGCCTGATACGCCGGGACGTACGCCGCGATCGCTGCGACGCCGAGCAACACGGCGCAGGCGCCGAGAAGCGCAATGGGGTCGGTTGGACTCACCTCGAACAGCATCGATCGCAGCAATCGCGAGGCGGCGAGCGCCCCCGCGGTCCCCACCGCGGCGCCGCCGAGCGCGACGCGCATGGCGCCGCGTAGAGACGTCGACGCGCACCCGGGCCGGGGTCGCGCCCAACGCCATCCGCACGCCGATGTCGCGGATTTGCTCGCGGACGGCCGACGCCATAATGCCGTAGAGGCCGATCGCGGCGAGCAATAACGCGACGAGGCCGAACGCGGAGAGCAATGCCGTGCTCAGCCGCGGCTGGGCTAACGGTCCGGCGAGATGGTCGTTCATCGTGCGCACGCGCCACAGCGTGACCTGTGGATCGGTGCGCTTCAGGAGATCACGAATCTCCGGCGCCAAAGTGTTGGCGTCGGTTGCCGTGCGCACGGCGATCGTACCGGTCCACCAGAACTGGCGCCATGGGAAGAAGATGGTCGGGCTCCCCTCGCGCATGGCGCGGAAGTGCAGGTCGTGCGCGACGCCGACCACGGTGCGCCACACCGAGTCGCCCTCGAACCGAATGCGCTTGCCGAGCGGATCGACGCCGGGCCAGAAGTAGCGCGAGGCGGCTTGGCTCACGACGACGACCGGAGAACCATCCTCGCGGTCGCTCGGCAGGAAGCCGCGACCGCGCTCCAGCGTGACACCCAGCGTCCGGAAATAATCCGGACCGCCTACCTCGAGTGGCGTCAGCGGATTGTGGCGGACTTCCTCGGGCGACTGACCCTCGGCCTGCATGATGCCCGCCATCACGTTCGTGCCGATAAACGGCGGCAGGATCACCGGTGTCATGGAGGTGACGCCTGGCAACGCCGCGATCGCCGGCGCCACCTCATCGTAGACCCCGAACGATTTGGTGGGCTCGCTGAAACGCAGTCGCGTACTGGGAAGCGTCAGCTCGACCAGCGTCAGGTGGTCAGCCCGGTATCCCAGGTCGAGATGCTCGAGCCGTTGAAGGCTACGGACGAGGAGCGCCGCACCCGTGAGCATCATGAGCGCAAGCGCGACCTGAGACGCGACGAGCAGTTGCCGTGTGCGGCGGCGTTCGCGGGTGAGGCTCTTGCCCGTGCGCAGATCGAGCTGCACGACCTTCATCGACGGCGCGACGCCACAGACGAGCGTCACGACCGCGGTCAGCGCCAGCCCGGCGAGAAACGGCGCCACGCCGAGGCCAACGGCGTCGATGCGGGGGAGCTCGGGCGGTGCGAGAGAGCGCAACCCCCTGAGCGCGGCTTCGGCACAGGCGAGACCGAGCGCGCCACCCATGGCCGCCAGCACCGCGCTCTCCACCATCAAGTGCCGCAGGATGTCGCGCGAGGTCGCGCCGATCGCTCGCCGTGTGGCCAACTCGCGCGATCGGGCCGCTGCGCGGAGGAGCAGAAGGTTGCCGACGTTCACACACGCGATAGCCAAGAGCAGCATGACCGCGCCCGTGAGCACGACGATCACCGGACGCGCGTCGCCCACGATGGCCGTCCGAAGCGTGCGCACGTCGACGCGCGCGACGTTGAGCCCTGCTCCCGCGCGGCGCGCATCGATCGCTTTCGCGAGCGTGGAGAAGTCGGCGCGCGCAACCGCCGGCGTCGTGCCCGGTCTCAAGCGGGCAATGAGATCGAGGTCCCTCTGGCCCGCGTTCAACGGGACCCAGCAATCGGCGCCCACGGGATAGTCCAAGCCCGGCGGCGCGACACCGACGATCGCGTACGACCAGTTCGTGCGCGTGAAGCGCAGCCGGTGGCCGATCACGCCCGGGTCACCGGCGAACTGTCGCTGCCACGCGCGGTAGCTCAACACCATCACGTGAGCGGTGCTGTCGTCCGACGGTTGCAGCAGGCGGCCGATCACGGGACGGACGCCGAGGAGACTGAAGAAGTCGGCGGTCACCGCTGCTTGGTGCAGCACGACGGCCTGGTCACCGTCGGCGAGCGGAAACGTGTACGAGCCGTAGTGGGCGAACCCGGCAACCTGCCGCATCGTGCGCGAGTCCCGCTCGAGATCCTGGATCTCCGCCGGCGTGAACGGAAGGTCGACGCCGGCCGCGTCCAGCGTGCGGGGGACGACGACCTCGTCCTGCGCGAGGATCGGGAGTGGTCGGAGGAGCACGGCGCTGAAGACGCCCCACATCGCCACCGCCATGCCGATGCCGATCCCAAGGATCAACACCGCCGTCACCGAGAACGTCGGGTTGCGCAGGAGACCCGCGCAACGCCATCCGAACGTCGTGCATCATTTCGCGGGAGGTGGCGTGAACCGCTGCGCGTCCACCGGCGCGTTCGGGCGCACATCGCTGTACTCCTCGCGCTGCACGATCTTGCCGTCGCTATACGTCTCGACGGTCTCGGAGACCCAGCCCGGCTGCGTCTCGACATAGTTGTCGAACCGGTAATCCAGCCCCTTCGTGCTGTCACGAGGATTCGGCTGAACGGCGCGCACGAACAACAGGCGCTCCTTGTCGACCCAGAGCTGGTGAGCGCCGCTCCCGATCACGTAGGCTTTTCGCCCCTCCCACATGTCCTCGCGGACCGGCGTCATCGGATAGTGCTCCTTCGCCAGCATGGCCAGCGTGCGCTCGGCCGGCTGCGTGTACACGTCGAATCCCATGATCAACAGGATATTGCGCGACTCCGTCCGCAGGAACACGCTGTCGCCGCGCCAGACGTACTCCGAGTCACCCAGGTACATGGCCGTGATCGCGCCGGTCGGGCGCTCGATCTCCACGCGCAGCCGCCCCGGGAACATCGCCTCCTCGTTCCACGTCTGCACGACCATCGTGTCGGCCGGCGTCCGGAGCGTCGTGCGCTGGCTGAACGTGAGCGTATGGTACCACGTCTGCGCGTACCGGTCGTGCATCGCACGAATCACGGCGTCGCCACTCGCTGGGGCGTTCTGGAAGCCGAGCAGGATGCCGGCCACAAGGGTGAGGCGAACGAGCATGGAAGCTCCTGGGGTGAGATGACCACTACCTCGGGATAGTATACTATCAGCGCACTATCATCGATCAACCGGGAGCACGAGCGCCACGCGAAATCCGCCGCCCGGCGCGTTCCCGGCGTCGAACGTGTGCCGCTCGCCGTACTGCGCCCGCAGACGTTCCCGCACGCTCACGAGGCCGTGTCCGGCCACCTGGCCGTCCTGATGTGGTGGGGCGCCGCGTCCGTCGTCGACAATGTCGATGTGCAGTGTTTGCGCCACCAGGCGCGCCGCGATCTCGATCCGACCACCTTGCTCGAGCGGCTCGATGCCGTGCTGAATCGCGTTCTCCACACATGGCTGCAAGATCATGCTCGGCACGAGGGCTGACCGGGCCGCGTCCTCGATGGCCCACTCGACCGTCAATCGGTCGCCGAAGCGAGCGGTCTGGATCGCGACATACCGCCTCAGAAACTCGATCTCCTGCTCGAGCGGGATCGCGTGCTCGTCCATCCGATCCAGGGCCATACGCAGCAGATCCCCGAGCTCGGCCAACACTCGGCGCGCGGACACCACGTCTTCGGCCATCAGCGCCGATACGGTGTGCAGCGCATTGAATAGGAAGTGGGGTTGCAACTGCCGCTGGAGCACATGGAATCGAAAACGGGCCAGCTCGGCTTCCAACGCCGCCTCCCGCCGGCCCCGATCGCGATAGGCGCCGTAGTAGATGAGCGCATGATAGAGCAGTACGGCGATCGCAAAGACAAGCACTGTGGCAGGGAAGGTCTGCGTGAAGGCGTTCCACACGTCGCTCACAAAGGCGTGCGAGCCGGCCGGCCCCGCGAGCATGAGCGGCACGCTGAACAGTCGACTGAGCGCGGTCATGAAGGCCGCGCTCACCACACCCGCCAGCGCCGCGGCCGCGATCCAGACCGGTGAGCGACGCAGCAGGTGACCGCTCTCCAAGCGCCAGTGCCGACCGAGCAGCGCAATGGCGGGAGCCAGCAGCACCCAGGACGACCAGAAAATGAGCCCACCTGTGACCACTCGGATCAGCGGAACGTGCGACCATGCAGCAGACGAGACCGCGCTTTGGGTGGTCTGCAGCAACGTGAGCAGCACGACGCCCACAATCCCCGCGCCAATCGCAATGAGCACATCTGAGCCGACGCGAGAACGAATTGCCATATGCCATTCGAACTTAATGACGGCAGGCGCCGCGCCCGAGAGGCGTTTCGACCGAGTGGCATTTCTTGCGGGTCGGCGGCCGAATCCTGCGTCTCGCGCCAGATCCGTTGCCATGCGCACGTGGTCGGCCACAGTGTGCGCTCGCCCTTACCGGAGTACCTACGTGTTGCGCTGCTTGTCCGTGCTGTGCCTGCTCACCGTTGTCCGAGCCGACCCCTTCGTCGGCAAATGGAGGCTCAACCCGTCCAAAAGCAGACTGCCCGACGAAATGACGGTCGTGGTCGCGGGCCCAAACCGATACGCCCTCACTTTTGCTCCCGGCGCAGTCGATACCATCGTCGCCGATGGGCGTGACCACCCGGCCCTGCAGGGGTCCACGTTCTCCATCACCGTGGAGGGACCCAACAACTGGAAGATGATCCGCAAGCAAGGGGATCACCTGTTGGTCTCGGCGGAGTGGACGCTTTCCGGAGACGGCCAAACGCTCACCGATGCCTTTACCGGCTATCGGCCCGACGGTTCGACATTGAGCGTGCACTACGTATACGAGCGGACGGCGGGGAGCTCAGGTTTCCCGGGCACATGGGATAGCGTGAAGGAGGAGGTGGGCACGGTCATCGAGCTCACGATCCAGTCCTACCAGGGTGACGGGCTTGCATTTGATAGTCACGAACTGACACTGGCGAAGAAGATCACGTTCAATGGGAGGGACTCTCTATCGTCAGGCCGCCGCGTGAACGAACGCAGTCTGGAAATAACAAACAAGTCTCAAGGCCAGGTTACGGGTACCCAGCAGGTCGAGCTTTCTCCAGATCTCAACACCTTGACGATGACCGCGCGCCAGGGAGATCACAGCAAGCCCACCATCCTGGTGTTTGAACGGGAATGAACAGGCTCACGCTGATCGCCGTCATACTCGCCGCGCCGGTCCTCCGCGCACAAGCGCCGACAGAGGTCGCGCCTGGCATCTTCGCGTTCACGCCGAACAATACGACCGACGGTCTCCCCGACGGGAACGCGACCGTGATCATCGGGTCGAAGGCCGTCCTGGTCGTCGACGCCCCGAGCGTGCGCTTGTCGCGCGAGCACCTGCGTTGGATCCGGAGCAAGACCTCGCTGCCAGTCCGGTATGTCGTCAACACGCACTGGCACCTCGACCACGTGTCGGGGAATCAGGTGTACGCGGAGCAATTCCCCGGCGTCGAGATCATTGCGAGCGGCGAGACTCGCGACCTTTCGATATGGCGCAATCCGTCCACGCTCGCACAACAACAAGCGCTCAACCCGGATAACGTGGCCGCCGCCCGCAAGCAGACCCTCCAGTCACACGCCACGCCGTACGAGGCCGCGCACGTGCTGGATGCGTTGGACAAGGCGACTCGGGAATGGCCCGTCTGGCGCGAGACACGCCTCGTGCAGCCCACGCTCACGTTCGAGGGCGGAGATGGATCTCGATCTCGGCGACCGACACGTCCAGCTCCGCAAGTACGTGGGACACACCACAGGCGATGTCGTCGCGTTCATCCCCGAACAGGGCGTGCTCGTCACTGGCGACCTCGTGATCGCCCCGGTCCCGTACGGGTTCACCTCGCACTTTCGGGAGTGGAGCGAGTCGCTCGCGCGGCTCATGGCGATAGACGGCGTCAAGACGATCGTACCGGGCCACGGAACCGTCCTCTCATCCTGGGACTACGTCCGCTCCGAAAAAGCCCTGATCGATACCCTGCGCTCGCAGGTGCGCGCGGCCATGCACGCCGGGTTTACCGAAGCCAATCAGGTCGACTCCGTGAAGCAGCACGTCGACCTTTCACGGTTCGCGGCCGAGCTGGCGGGGAACGATCCCGCCCGGCAATGGGCGTTCAAGAACTACTTCCTGATACCCGGCATCCCTCAGGCGTTCGACGAGCTGCGGGTCGAGTCGTTCTAGGTGTGACCTGAGGTTCGTTCGCACGATGCCGGCTGTGCTGGCGCCGCAAGAGGCGCCAGCCCAGCAGGCACCCTCAGCGTATTCAGGTCCCGCCACCGTGCCAGGGTGTTGCCGAGGTCGCGACAGGCGTCCATGAAGGCGCGGCGCATTGCCGCGGTCGGTGCCAGGTCCCCGTACTCTTGGGCTGAGAACTGCTGCTCGAAACGATCGTGGAGAGCCACGAAGTCGCTGCGGACACGCATGGGGCCGAAGGCGAATGCAGCCGCGGTGGGCGCGACGCCCGCCACGCTGTCCAGTCGCGCGCGAAACGTGGCGATCGCTTTCGCCGAAACGGAAGAGGAGTCTCGCGGCCGAAGTGAATCAAGCCGTGCGCGCATCCCAGCCGCCTGCTGGTACAGGGTGTAGGTCGTTCGCATGGCACCGGCGAGTGCGCGCTGCAGCGCGACCTGCGCGCGCACATCGGCCGTGCTGGCGGCCGAACGTGGGTCGTTGGTCACGGCCACCTTGGCGGTGTGGGTACGGCCATCGACCGTGAGCTTCAAGGTGTAGGTGCCGGGCGCCACCAGCGCACCCATCGGAGAGGCCGGTGTCAGTCCGGGATTGGCGTTGATCTCGAACGTGTGGACGAACGCGGGCGGCGGATCATACCGGAGGTCCCAGTGCGTCCGGTTCGCGCCGACGTTCGCCGGCAGCTGAAACGGCGGGGCCAACCAGAAGTTGGATTCCGGCGGCTGGGCGGCCTCCGGCACACTCGGACCCGGCACGCTCGATAAGTGGCGAACCGGCGCGCCCGCCGAGTCGAACACGTCGAGGGTGATCTCGCCCCCTGGCACGCTGGCGAGCCAGTAGTCGATCGCTACTCCCTCTGGTGCATTGAGCGCGTGCGGGACCTCGAGCGGAAACGGCGTGTCGTAGCCGACGTTGCGCCGCACGCGGATGGCCGGCGCAGGGGTGAAGAGGTGCGCCGCCTCGTGGGCAATCGCATTCGTCATCTGCCTCAGCACCGTGTAATCGTCCAGCACCCAGATCCCGCGCCCGAACGTACCCACGAGCAGGTCGTTGCCAGCAAAGACGATGTCGCGGCACGGGGTCCGCGGCAGGTTGAGCTGGAGCGACTGCCACTCGTCGCCATCATTGAACGACACGAACATCCCACTCTCGGTCCCGGCGAACAGCAACCCCGCGCGTTTCGGGTCCGCCCGCACGACGTGGACGAAACTCCCCGAGGGCTGGTCCGTGGGCAGCCCGTTGGTGATGGGCTCCCAGTGCGCACCAAAGTCGCGCGTGCGGTAGAGGTGAGGGGCGTAGTCGCCCGCCGCGATGAGGTCCACCACCGCGTACGCCGTCGTCGAGTCGAAGGGCGATGCGTCGATCGTCTCGACGATGGCGCGCGTCGGGTATGCGGTATTGGGCATCGAGACATCGGTCCAAGTGCGACCGTGGTCTCTCGTCAACTTGATCAGCCCATTCGTCGTTCCAACCCATATGGTGCCAGCGGCCACGGGTGACGGCGCAATCGAGGCGATCGTAGGAGGACGCGGCTGGCCCCTGCGCGGCGTGGCCGTGTCGGGGGACGCTCGCACGCCGCGCGGCAGGGTGAGATCGGGGCTCAACTGCCGCCAGTCGGCGCCGCCATTGGTCGTCGTCATCAGATACTGATAGCCGGCCAGCAACTCGTGTTGATTGCGAGGAGCAAAGACGATCGGCGCCGACAAGGACAGCCGGAGATGCAGGGCGGGATCCACATTCGGGCTCACCGAAACCCACTGACCGGTCGGCATATTGATCCGGTTCAACCCGATGCCACTCGCGTACACCGTCTTGTGATCGAGCGGATCAGGCACGATCGTCCCCCACTCCCACCCATCGACGGGGCTCCAGTCGAGGGGCGTGATCTCGCCGAGATCGCCCCGTGCCCGAGTACGGATCGCGCCGGCATCCTGCTGTGTCGCGTACACCCAATAGGGGAAGCTGTTGTCGGCCGAGATGTGGTACACCTGCTCGGTGTTCTGGTTATACCACAAGCTCCACGTCGCGCCGCCGTCGAGCGTGACGATCGCACCCTGGTCGTAGCCAAGGACGATTCGGTGGCCGTTCGTGGGATCGATCCATGCTGTTTGCGGGTCATCGCCCCCGGGCGCGCCTCTAAACCCGGTGAAGGTGGCGCCGCCGTCGGTGGACTTGTACGCCGAGGTGTTCAAGGTGTAGACGACGTCGGGATTCGCGGGATCGACGTAGACGCCGCAGTTGTACCCGCCCTGCCCGTTGCGAATGCGCTCGTCGTCGGCATCCATCTGGCGCCAGGTGGTGCCCCCGTCGTCGGATCGGAACAAGCCATCGTTGGTGATGACGTAGACGCGTTGGCCGTTGGTATTCATGGCGACAGCGATGGAGGTCCGCCCGTTCACGCCTGGGACAGTCGGGCCGGTGAGCGCTCGCCACGTGAGGCCCCCGTCGTCGGATCGGTAGATCCCTCCGCCGGTGGGAGCGTGTGGCTGTGGAGGCGTCGACGTGTCGACACCGCTGGGCAAAAGCGGCGGCACGTAGAAGACGGTCGTCGTCGCAAACACGACCTGCGGTCGGTCGGCGGCCATGGCCAGACTCGCAACGCCCGCCGTGTCACCAACGTCCAGCGTCCGAGTCCACGTCGCGCCGCCGTCGGTGCTGCGGAAGACGCCTCGCGTCGCGCTTCTGCGGAACTGCGGTCCGAGCGCAGCCACCAGGACGGTGTTCGCATCGCGCGGATCGACGAGGATCGACGGCACGCGCTTGGAATCCTCGAGCCCGAGGTGGTGCCAGGTCTTGCCCGCGTCGACCGAGCGATAGATGCCGTCACCCTCGGTGAGCTGCCACTGCCCCATGACGGGTTGGCCGCCCGTCCCGACGTACACGACGTCGGCGTTCGATGGTGCGACAGCAATGGCGCCGACGGCCGAGATCGAGGTGACGGCGTCGAAGATCGGAAACCAGGTCTCGCCGGCGCTCGTGGTCTTCCAGACACCACCGGCGGCCGCTCCGAAGTAGAACGTGCCAGGTTCGCCGATCACACCGGCGACGGCCGACACACGGCCACCGCGGAACGGTCCGATGTTGCGCCAAGCGAGTCCGTGGAGCAGCGTGTCGTCAACGAGCCCCGGGCCTGGTCCGAGGAGCAGTGCCGTCGCTAGGGCTATTGGCGTTGCCAGAAGAAAAGCACCATGAACACGCAGCATGCGGGAAGACCTCGATAGGAGTCGGACAGCCTCCAGTTTATCGAAGTGCCGCGCCTGCCGCAGGGAGCCAGAGGGTGAACACGCTTCCGTCTCCGAGCGTGCTCTCGACCGTGATCCGGCCTTCCTGGAGCTCGGCGAGCAGTCTGGCGATGGCGAGACCGAGTCCGGTGCCGCCCAGCTCACGGCTGCGGGACTGGTCGACCCGGAAAAATCGGTCGAAGACCGGCTCGAGATGCTCAGGCGCGATCCCTGGCCCGGTGTCTTGAACGGACACGCCGACCATGCTGCCGTCCCTCCGAAGACCGAAACGAATCTCACCCTGAAGCGTGTAGCGCACCGCGTTGGTGGCAAGATTCAGCAGGATGTGTCGTGTGCGGTCGGCATCGCCCAACGCCCACGCCGGCTCCGCCGGCTCGGCGCGCACCGCCAGCCTTTTGTCGATCGCCATGGCCTCCGTGATCTCCTTGACCTCGTCGACGACGGGTCGGAGGTCGAACGGAACGCGCGCGAGTGGCAGTTGTCGATTCTCGCCCCGGGCGATGAGCAAGAGTTCCTCTACCATTTTGGTGGTCCGCTCAACCTCCCACTCGATGGCCATCAGCGCGTCACGCACTTCCGCCTCTTCCCGCTGGTGGGCAAGCGCCCACTGCGCCTGAGCGCGCACGAGCGTGAGCGGCGTGCGGAGCTCGTGGCTGGCGTCGGCCGTGAACGCTTTGAGCGCCCGATGGGCGCGGTCGACGCGGTCCAGCATCCGGTTCATGCTGTCAGCCAGTGCCGTCACCTCGGCCTGGCCAGTGGGACTTGCGATCCTGGTCCCAAGCTCCGCTGGGTTTATGGCCTGCGTGTCCGCCGTGATGCGCTCGAGGGGGCCAAGCGTCGCGGCCACCGCCTGGCGCGCGGCGCGGCCGGCGCCGAGCGCCGCGAGCGGAAGCAGCACGGCAACCGCACCGACCAGCGCCGCGAGTCCAATGAGATAGGGAGCACGGCTGGCGACGATGTAGATGTCGAAGGGACCCCGTGCTTCCTGAACCAAATCGAACTGCCACCGTGAGCGCCGCGTGATGGCGGCCAGCAGAATCTGCCGCACCTGCTCGGGCGACGCGCTTGCGGGGAGGCCTTCCAGGCGTTCCTGGGGCATCCCCGGGCTCACGTAGTAGACCCGTGACATGCCGCCCGAGTCGGTGATCGTTCGAGTAATGAGGACCTGTCCCCCCATGCTCAGAAGATCCTTCGCCAGAGTCGCGGGCATCACGCCACCCGGTCCGCGCGTGGAGTCCGTGTAGACTCCGAGAAGCGCACCAATAACCGCGGCGGAGTGCTGCATGGTGCGGCGCAACGCCACTTCACCCGCGGCAGCGAAGACCGCGACCATCAGGAGCGCGAAGCCCGTGAGTGCGGTCCACGCGACGCGTTGGGTACGCTTCGTGAGAACGGTGGCGAGACGCGGCTCGGTCACGGCGGATCGAGCCGGTAGCCAGTGCCCCGCACCGTCTGGATCATGGAGGTCCGTTTTTCGAAGGAGAGTTTCTTGCGGAGATAATTCACATACACGTCTACGACGTTGGTTTCAGGGTCGAACTGGTAGTTCCAGACTGCCTCGGCGATGCGAGACCGAGAGACCGTCCGGCCCACGTTCCGCATGAGGAACTCTAATAAGGCGAACTCTCGCGCACTCAGATCCACCCGGCGCCCGCCGTGCGTGACCTGCCGGGTCAGTGGATCCAGCGTCAGGCTCCCGACGCTCAAGGTCGCATCCTGGTAGCGGAACTCCGCGCGACGAATCAAGGCGTGCACCCGCGCGAGTAGCTCCGCCAAGTCGAATGGTTTGGTCAGGTAGTCGTCCGCCCCGGCCTCCAGGCCTCGCACGCGTGACTCCAACTCGTACTTCGCGGTCAGCATGAGCACCGGTGTGAACACGCCTCGAGACCGCAGCTCTGTCACGACGTCGAATCCGTCGCGACCCGGTAGCATGACGTCGAGAATGATGCAGCTATACCGAGCGTCGAGCGCACGATCCAACGCGTCATCGCCCGACTCGGCCTCGACCGCGCCATAGCCCTCCTCTCGGAGCGCTTTGATCAAAAACCGCCGCAAGTTGCGGTCATCTTCTACCACCAGAACCTGCATGCTCGAACCCTGCGATTATGAGAGAGAGATGACAATCCTCTAATGTGATCCGTTCGCTCTTTCTCCATGCCGGTCGAATTCTACATTGGCCATATGAGATCCAAGCATCTCCCTCTTGTGGCCATCGCACTGATAGGTCCCCTGACCGCTTCAGCGCAAGATAGAAAACAAATTCCGCTCCCGGCGGCGCAGGGTACCATTCCAGATGTGTCGGGGGCAGTATGGGCCGGGAATATACTGTTCGTGAGTGGGTGGCTCGACCCGGACCTCGAGACACACACCGATCTCAAGTCACAAACCGTGGGTGTTTTCAAAAGCCTGAAAGAGTTCCTCGAAGCGCAGAAACTGACGCTGGCCAATGTGGTGATGATCCATGCCTACATCGGGAGCGTAGCCGGATATGACGGATATCGAGCCGGATATGCCCAATTCTTCGGCGACCAACCGAACAAGCCCGCACACACCACACTGCAGGTCGTTCTGCCCGCTGCCAGGCGCGGCGCGTTGCTGGAAATCGACCTCATCGCCGTGCGTTCAAAGTAGCGGCCAATCATGACTGAGCATCTGCTCTTCGACCTGCGGTACGCGCTTCGCGTGCTGCTGAAGTCGCCGGGATTCTCGTTCATTGCCATCGCCACCATGGCGCTCGGCATCGGTGCCACCACGGCGATCTATAGCGTCATCGACGCCACGCTGCTGCATCCGTTGCCGTACCCGAATCCCACCGAGCTGATTCACATCGAGGACGACCTGCCCGGCGCCGGTGCGCGGGATGTCGGCCCCTCCATCCCGGAGTGGAGAGACCTCGAGAGCTCCGGGATATTCCAGTCCGTAGCGATTGCCGGCCACGGCGCAAACGTGAACCTCACCGGCGGTGCGCACCCCCTGCGTCTCAGCTTCAAGGCCGTGACCCCGAATTATTTCGCGGTCCTCGGTGTTGCCGCCCAGTTGGGTCACACATTCGATCCGCGCGATGTCACGCCCGGCTACAACCTGGAAGCCGTGATCAGCGATGGGCTGTGGCGGAGGGAGTTCGGAGCCGACCCGCACATCGTCGGCAAAGTGCTACGCCTGGACAACGACCCGTATCAGGTCGTCGGCGTCATGCCGCGCGGTTTTCGCGATCAGGGCTCAACTGGCGACGAACAAAGTGTGGAGCTGTGGCTGGGAGCGGGCTACGTCGGCCTCCCGTTTCCACCTCCGGAGCGCGGTGTCCGTCTGCGTCGAGCGGTCATCGCGCGCCTACACGCGGGGTCTCTCGGTTGCGGCGGCGCAGGGGCGCCTCGATGCGCTGGTGGCATCGCTCAAAAAGCAATATCCGGCGGACTATCCGACACGAGCCGCATGGACCGTGCGCCTGATTCCACTCAGCGAAAGCGTGGTCGCCGGCGTTCGCCAATCGCTCGTTCTCTTGTTCTGCGCGGTCGGATTGGTTCTCCTCATCAGTTGCGTCAACGTCGCCAATCTCCTGCTCACCAGGGCCAGCGCGCGAGGTCGTGAGGTCACGGTTCGCCTGGCGCTGGGAGCGCAGAGAACGCGCCTCATGGGCCAGCTGCTGACCGAGATTCTGCTGCTGTTCCTGCTCGGTGGAATCGCTGGCTTTGCCGTTCTCTTCTGCGCCCAGCGTTTCCTGCTGCGACTTGTTCCGGAGAGCCTCCCTCACCTCAACGATATCGGAGTGGGATGGGGCGTGCTGGGATTTGCGATGGTCGTCTCCGTCGCGGCCGGAACGATCTGCGGGCTCGCTCCCGCATGGCTCATGAGCCGCGCTGATTTGATCGGTACGCTTCGGCAGGAAAGTCGCGGCTCCAGGGGTTCCAAGGAACGCTCGCGCGCCCGCCACATTCTCGTCATCAGTGAATTGGCGCTCTCCCTCGTACTCCTGGTCGCCGCGAGCCTTCTGCTGCGGAGTTTTTGGGACTTGTTCCAAGTGCAGCCCGGTTTCAATCCTGCCCGCGTGATGGCGATTCAGACCTGGCTGCCTGGGCCCAACGACCCCGCGGCGGATATCTATCGAACCGCTACGCAGGAATCGGTCTTGCTACGCGAGATTCTTCGCCGCAGCCAAAATCTGCCGGGCGTAGAAGGAGCGGCCCTCGGCGACGCGGCCGCTCTTCCGCTGGACCACGACCAGGGCGATGTCAAGCCACTGCTCTTGATTCACGAAGGCCTCGAGACGAAGGCCAATGAGGCTCCCGTGATCGGCGGATCCCTCGTTTCGCCCGAGTACTTCCATGTGCTGGGCATGCCGCTATTGCGCGGACGCGCGTTCACCGATCAGGACATCGAGGCGACGCCCCAGGTTGCGGTGATCAACCAAGCCGCGGCCCGCACCTACTGGCTGGGCCAAGATGCGCTCGGCAAACGCGTCCGCCTCGCCTCGGCGAGTGATGGGAATTCGAGGGGGCGCGTCAACAATGCCTGGACCACGATCATCGGCGTAGTTGGGGATGCGCGCACGGAATCCTTGGGCGACGCGGTCACGCCGCAGATCTATGGCAGCGTCTACCAGCATCCCTTCAAGGGCGTGGCCATCTTTCTTCGCGGACGCCTCGATCCCCGTGCCATCCCCGAACAAGTTCGCGAACAGGTGCAGTCCGTCGACCCGGAGCTTCCCGTCTTCGGCGCTGAGACCATGGATGACGTCCTCGCTGGCTCGCTCTCGATCAGGCGATTTTCGATGGAGATGGTGGCGTTCTTTGCGGCCACGGCCCTGCTGCTGGCCGGACTTGGCATCTACGGAACCATCTCTTTCGTGGTCAACGAGCAACGGCGTGAGATCGCCATTCGCCTCGCGCTGGGAATTCAACGAGGCGATATCCTCACGATGGTCATGCGGCGCGGACTCGGCCTGGCCGCCGCTGGCGCCGCGATAGGGTTGGTCGGTGCGCTCATCGTCTCGCACCTCATGGCCGGACTACTCTACGGCGTCTCGCCCACCGACCTCCCCACTTTCGCTGGCGTCACCCTCGTACTGACCGCTGTCGCGCTGGCCGCCAGTTATGTCCCGGCACTACGCGCCATGCACCTCGATCCAATCACGATTCTCCAGTCCGAATAGCGCGACGCAGATCCCGGCCGGCGGCGCAGTTTCTTGGCGCAGTTTCTCGAGCGTAACAGCGGTCAGTTAGTGAGGGTTCGCTACTTCGATTTCCGCGACGTCACCGGCGTTGAAGACCCACGTAACGCCTTGGTGCAAGGTCCACCGGCGACGGAGCTGGTGTGGTCCGATCGTCACGGTGTGAAATGTCGCGGACGATCCCGATGCCCAAAATAATGAAGACAGCTCCCAGGATCCCAACGGCGATTTGACGTCGGCGTGAAAGGTTTGCAGAGAACTCGACGCCAAACCCCTTCACCCCGCCGCCAGCGACGCTCGCGAGGATACAAATTACCCCAAGCACGATGAACAACTGCCCGAGCATCGCGGTCATGTGGAGTCCAATATTGATGACCAAGCTAACGCCGGGCAACACAGCTGGGCGTACAGAACCGGGCTGTTCGCGCCAGAATGCTGCTCTTTTTGCGGCACGAACGGGCCGATAAGTCCAGTAGGGAATCGCCAAGTGGCGATACGCTGGACGGCGGCGCCGTGCGGCGATATGGTGAGCCTGCGGTCACCATTCACTTCGGAGCGCTCCAGTGCCAACCATTCGTTCGCTCGTGCTGCTCAGCGTGATGCTCGCGTGCAGCAAGTACGACGCAACTCCAGCCGACCAACGCGCGCGCGACGAGGCCACGATTCGCGGGCTGGATTCCGCGTGGGGCAAGGCCATGGCCGCGAAGAATGTGGAGCAGACCGTCTCATATTACGCCGACAATGCGTCGATCTTCTCGCCTGGTGAGCCGATCGCGACTGGCAAGTCGGCGATCACAGCGTCGTGGGCGGGCCTCCTGACGCAACCGGGCTCCTCGATCACCTTCGGACCGACCACGGTCGATGTCTCAGGTGATCGCGCGTACGAGATCGGTGACTATGCGCTCACCGTGATCGACAAAGCGGGCAAGCCACAGACGACGAAAGCGAAGTACGTCGTGGTGCGCGGCAAGCAATCGGATGGCGCGTGGAAAGTGCTCGTCGACGTGTCCACCACGACCCAATAACGGTCCGCTTCACGGATATCCAATGCCGCAGATATCGTGATTGGATGTCTGACGGACTCACCGTGCCGTTCGCGCTTGCCGCTGGGCTATCCGGCGATGCCGAGGTTCAAGGGCTTCCCTTCAGGATCGAAGCGAACGGAGTTGCGTCATCTCAATGAGATATTCTTCGACACCTCGTAGGTGTTTCGATTTGGCGTTCATGATTCTCTCAAACCATACGCCATCTGCCGCAAGTCTTACGACCCGAAGCTCGATTCTCGAATCCGTTGTTGAATGTCTCTTGAGGCGTTCGCTCAGCCAGTTATCCCACACCCGCCCGACCTGATCTTGAGAGGCCATCAGGCTCAAGAGCGCGCCCCAGACGTTACGTTCAGCCGCACCTTCGGAGAATGCCGCCCTAATGTAGGCACGAGTAAAGCATCCGTCGGCATTCTCGTCCTCCGCCATCAGTCGGTCAAACTGCTTGTCCAATCGCGTCAACAGCATCTGCATCAGCTCTGTCACCAACGTCTCTTTGTTTTCGAAGTGATGAAAGAAAGCCCCTTTGGTCACGTTCGCTAATTCGCTCACTTTGTTGGCTGTGACATCAGCCATGCCCTTGGTCGCAGCGAGTTCGAAGGCGGCATTTAAGAGGGATTCTCTCACGAAGAGAGGGTCCTTCTTTTTCATGTATGCGTTTTGTGCTTTCGTCGCCTTCATTTTCGAAAATCTCCTCAACCAAGTGGCACACATACAATGCTTGCGTTCAAAGATACCAGTTGGTATCTTCAGTCAGACGACCAACGTGTGAGGTGAATGATGAGCGGTTCAGGATTGAGCGAGATGCAGACTGTCGTGGACTCAGAATTGGCAGTGGCGCACCTCGTGTTTAAGGTGGCTGACCTCAAGCGCAGTTGCCAATTCTACTCAAATCTCGGCATTCCTCCATTTGCTGTAATTGACGACGAAAAGGTCGCAATCATTGAACTACGTGGAGGCACGCATCTTCTCTTGTTAGAAGGTGATCAACTGGCGGCAGAAGGCGTAGCGGAAAGTGTGACGGGGCAATTCCATAAAAGATTTGCTGAGCAATTCGACCTCATGATCAAAGGCAAAGGCCTCAGTGAATTGAGACGATATCGGTCGGAGCTCATCGGTCGGGGAATCGCAGCAGGAGAGATTCCCAATGAACCTGTGTATGGACATCATCTGTTCTGCATAAAGGATCCCGATGGGAACGGGATCACGATTTATACTAGCCACGCGATTTAGTAATCAGAAAGCTCTGCCTTCAACAGGTCGGCAACGCGTGAGGTCGTCACGACACGATCAGCGAGTCGGAGTGGCGCGGCCGCTGTGGTTGCCGGGCCAGGGGATCCGGTCCAGATTCAGTGGTAGTGACGGCCGAGCCTCTGTACTTCGACGATCTGCACGTCGGCCAGCGCATCACGAGCAGCACCATCACCGTTGATGAGAAGGCGATCATCGCCTTCGGCTCGACTTTCGATCCGCAGCCGTTCCACACGGATACGACGGCGGCACGCGGGAGCGTGTTCGGTGGTCTCGTTGCGAGCGGGTGGCACACGGCCGCGCTCTCGATGCGACTCCTGGTCACGAGTGCGCCACCGATCGCGGGCGGGCTGGTCGGCGCCGGCGGCGAAATCGCCTGGCCGGCACCGACGCGTGCCGGCGACATCCTCCACATCGATGCCGAGGTCATCGCGGTCACCCCATCGCGGTCACGCCCCGATCGCGGCATCGTGACGCTCAGAAGCGAAACGCGCAATCAGCGCAACGAAGTCGTGCAGATCTTCACGGCAAAGTTGGTCGTCCCTCGTCGTCCATCCGGCCGATGATGGTGCGGAACTTCCGACTCGAGCCGGTCGCCAAGTCATAGATCGCCCGCGCGCGGTTACCTCGATGCCGCCGCCAGTTGCTTGATCGCGCCTGACATCATGCGCACGCGCGCCGCGTCGCTGGCCCCGCTCACGTCGCCGTCCACCTTCGTCGCCAGCGCGGTGAGTGCCGCGGCACGCGCCGCACCGTGCGTCTCCTCCGCCGCGTCGAGCGCGGCCGAGACTGCGGTGGCGCGATCGGGGGCGAGGCCATTGTTGCGCTCGAGCTGGTCGAGGTACGAGCGCACCACGGCGAATGCCGGTGGCCAGACGAGCTTCGGCTGGCTCTGCGGGTTGTACTCCTTGAGCATCACCAGCTTTGCCGCGGCGATCTCGTTGGCCGAGAGCTGCGGACTCGGCAAGAGCTCCAACACGTCGAACCCGCGGTCGAGCTCCGACGAGTAGATCATGCCGTTCCAGTAATACGCGCCCCATGATCCGCCGATCGTGTAGCGCGAGCGCTCGCTGGCCTTCGACGTATCGCTTGGCGGGTCGATAGGGCCGCGATCGAAGTACGCGATCTCGGTTGGATGATCCGCGTCCGTGAAGTCCATGATGTCGATGCCACCTTGGTACCAGCCCTGCACGTAGAGGTCGCGCCCCGGTACCGGGATGAGGCCTCCGTTATGCGAGACGCAGTTCTCCTGCGCGGTTTGCGCGGCGGGGAGCTTGAAATAGGCGTGCTGGGTCAGCTTCTTGTTGTCCGCGCTCAACGTAATGATCGTGTTGCCGCCCAGCTCCATGATGCTGTTGGCCTGGCACATCGGGCCGGTGCCGCCGCCCCACTCGTCGGTCCAGAGGGTCTTCTTGCCATCGTTGCTGAACCCGGCGGTGTGCCGGCTCTGGAAATTGTTGGTATCGGTGATGGAGGTCAGCCGCACCGGCCTCTCCGGGTTCGAGACATCGACCAGGATGGCATGACTCGAGCATGCGGCGGCGAGCAGGTGGAACGCCGGGTACGCGGTCACGTCGTGGCAGTTGTGCGGGCCCGTGTGCAGCAGCGTCGCGTACGTCGCCGAGTCCGCTGCGGAAGCACCGCGGATGCGAGGCGGCCCGTGGCCATCCGCCGGAGCGCAGAACGTGGCGCAATCCGGCGACGCGTTGAGGCCGGTGAAGATCCGCGCGCCGGGGATCACCGCGGCCCGCTCGGGGTGATCGAGCGGCACCTTGATGATGTCGAGCTGATAGAGCGAGTTCGTTGGGTCGGCGGGGTCCGTGCCGTTCTTGCAACCCGCCAGTTCCGTGGCCGGCCGCGCAGTCTGCTGCCCCGACACGTAGATGTAGATGATGTTGGGATCCGTCGGGCTCGGGATGACGGTGTGCGTGTGTGAGCCTTTGCAGGTCTGCACGTTCTTGATCAGCTTGGGCGCGTGGGCGTCGGAGACGTCGTAGATGCGCACGCCCGCCATATGATCCTTGGGGTCCTGCACACCGCCCTTGGCGCAGTCATTCCGATTGCCCGCGCCCTCGGCGGAGATGAACAGCAGGTGGCCGATGATCGACGGGTCGGCTTGCGCCGAGATGCACTCCACGACCGACGCGACGACCGGCTTATTCGGGTTGCTGACGTCCCAAATCGTGAAACCCGCGAAGTTGCCCTGGTACGCGTAGTGGGTGGCGAACGCCAGGTCGGAGTTGATGAACATCAGGCCGCGGGTCGTGTCGAACGCCGCCGGTTTGTGCGAGAACGACACGAGACGCATGTTGCTCGCCGCTTCTCCGGCGTCAAACCGGCCCGGCTTGAGGTTGCTCCGCGGGTCGGTGGCGCTCGGGTAGCTCTGCGCCGATACGAGCGCCGGCGCGGCGAGGGTCGCGATCAGGCCTATCAGTGTACACGCACTACGCATCAGGACGGGCTCCGGTGGCTGGTGTGGTACGGGCGACTGCGACGGTTCACTTCCCCGGCAGTTGGTTGTACAACCTCTGCATGATGCCGATCTCGGTAGTTTGCACCGTGGAGACATTGTTGGCGAACACGTTGACGTCGATTTCCTGTCCGGCCTGCGGGGTGTTGAAGAGATCGTCCACCATCTTCAGCGCGCCGGCATGGTGTTGGATCATCAGGCGGAGATATGCGCGGTCGAAGTCGACGCCCCTGGCCGCATCGAGCTCGCCGAGTTGTGCGGGCGTCAGCATGCCGGACATCATCACGTGATGCCACGACGACGTGTCGGGCGCGAACTGGTTGTTGCGCTGGAGCCAGGCCTGCATGATGCGAATCTCCGGCACCTGCGACTGATCGATCTTGTTCGAGAGTTTCAGCACTTGCGGATCGGCGCCGTGCGACTCCGCCATCCGGGACATGACGATCGCCTGCGCGTGGTGCGCGATCATGCCCTGCATGAACTCGACGTCGGCCTTGGTGTACAGGGCGCCTTTGGGGATCACCACCTCATGACCCATGTCCATGTCGCTCATGCCCTTCATGCCGCTATCCTGGCAGAGCGCGAGCGATGGGCCGCCGAGCAACATGGTGGAGAGTGCGAGCGCGCCAGCAACGCGTGTGGTCGTCATGATGACCTCCTTCGGTATCGGGTCCGACTATCGTCTTAGTAACGCCGACGTCAACAGGATCGTTGAGAGCAAGCTCCCATGCCCGACGAACATTTGTCGCCGTATGTCGAGAAATCCTCGTCTGCTCCGACGTATCATCAAACCAGGAGGATCGACGATGAAGTACATGCTGATGATGAACGCCCCGCGGGGCACCGGCGACTACCAGATAAACGAGTGGCCTCGCGCGGACATCCAGGCGCACATCGATTTCATGAAGCGTCTCAACAAGGACCTTCATGCCGCTGGCGAGTTCGTGGCGGGCGAGGGATTGACGCCGCCGGGCCAGGCAAAGCTGGTTCGCGCGGGGAAGAACGGCGCTCCGGTCGTCACCGATGGTCCGTTCGCTGAGGCGAAAGAGTTCCTGGCGGGATATTGGATCGTGGACGTGGACACGCCGCAGCGGGCCTACGCCATCGCGGCGCGTGCCTCTACGGCGCCCGGACCCGGTGGTGTCCCGCTCAACCTCGTGCTCGAGGTGCGTGAGGTCATGAGCGTGCCGCCGCCGTTCGACGGATGACGGCCTCGGAGGACCTGCTGCGCGTACTCGCGCCGCAGGTCCTCGGCGCGGTCGTCCGGCGATTCGGGGATTTTGCCGCGGCCGAGGATGCGGTCCAGGAGGCGCTGTTCGCGGCGACCGTGCGATGGCCGGAGCTCGGCGTGCCCGACGATCCGCGCGCGTGGTTGATCCAGGTGGCGGCCCGGCGTCTGACTGACCAGCTGCGCGCCGACCTGGCGCGGCGGCGGCGCGAGGCGATCGTCGTGGCCGAGCAACTGGACGTGGCGCCCGCGGTAAGCGAGCACGATGACACGCTCGTCCTTCTCTTCATGTGCTGTCATCCGGCGCTCACTCCATCGTCCGCCATCGCCCTGACGCTGCGCGCCGTCGGAGGTCTCACGACCGCCGAGATCGCCAATGCGTTCCTGGTGCCGGAGGCGACCATGGCCCAGCGGGTCAGCCGCGCCAAGGAGCGCATCCGATCGTCCGGTGTCGCGTTTCGTCTGCCGGCGCCGGACGAACGGCGAGCGCGATTGAGTGCCGTCTTGCACGTGCTCTATCTCATCTTCAGCGAAGGGTACGTCGCGAGCGTCGGCGAAGACTTGCAGCGTCGCGACCTGGCGAACGAGGCCATCCGCCTCACCCGCGCGCTCCACCACGCGCTGCCGCAGGATGGCGAGGTCGCGGGGTTGCTGGCGCTCATGCTCCTCACCGACGCGCGGCGCATGGCACGCACGGGCCCTCATGGCGAGCTCGTTCCACTCGCCGAGCAGGATCGCACGCTGTGGGATCGGCGCGCGATCGCCGAGGGCGTCGCGCTGATCACCGAGACGCTGTCTATGGGCTCGATCGGCGCGTATCAGTTGCAAGCCGCGATCGCGGCGGTGCATGATGAGGCAGCGTGCGCCGAGGACACGGACTGGCAAGACATCCTGGCGCTCTATGGCGTGCTCCGGCGCCTGTCGGACAACCCGATGGTCGAGCTCAATCACGCGATCGCCGCGGCGATGGTCCACGGCCCTGGCGTCGGCCTCGATCTGCTGAACGCCATCGAGGGCCTGGCGGGCCACCATCGCCTCGACGCGGTTCGTGCGCATCTCTTCGAGATGGCCGGCGAGCGCGAGTCGGCCGTCGAGCACTATTTACGCGCCGCGAGCAAGACGACGAGCATCCCTGAGCGCATTTACCTCACGACCAAAGCCGCCGAACTTCGGGATCGCACGCGCCCGTGATTCCATCAGGCTCTACAATAGTTGAGTTGCGATTCGACGCTGGCGAGTTCATCGTGTGCGGGATTCCTCGACCGCAAACGGAGCTACAGCGATGAACAGAAGAAGCATGCTGGTCAGCGTGACCACTACGGTAGCGCTCGCCGTCCTAGCTTGCCAGGCTGCGAGCCCCTCGCAAGATCCCAAGTACGCCCTCACAATCCCGAATGGGCTCGCGTTCTCCGAGTTCGAGGGATACGAAAGCTGGCAGACCATTGCTGTCAGTCACAACGGAGATAAGCTCGCCGTCATCCTCGGGAATCCCACGATGATCGAGGCGTACAAAGCCGGTATTCCCGGTAACGGCAAGCCATTCCCCGACGGCGCCAAGATGGTGAAGGTCCATTGGAACATAGCGAAGGCCGACTCCGAGCCTGGTCAACCGCTGGTGCCGGTTAGCCAACATGACGTTGATCTGATGGTGAAGGACAGCAAGCGATTCGCCGACGGCGGCGGATGGGGATACGGTACGTTTGACTATGACCCCACGTCCAATACGTTCAAGCCCGGCACGACTGCGGATATCCCGCCGCAGGGGAACGACGCCAAGTGCGGGTTCACGTGCCACACGCTCGTCAAGGCGAAGGACTACGTGTTCACGAAGTATCAGACACGGTGACGTCAATGGACCCCGTACAAGTCGAACAGAAAAGCTATGAGATGCCCCCGCACGAGGGGTTCTCCGTCGCCTATTTTCTCACCGTCGCCGACATTGAGCGATCGGCTCGCTTCTATGAAACGGTCTTCGGCGGTCGCATTCTGAGCAAGGGCGACAAGAGCGGCGCGCCCGGGTACATCCAGATCGCCAACATGTGGCTCCTGGTGAACGTCGGTGGCGGGCCGACCCCCGACAAGCCGACGGTGACGCTCAGCGTCACCGACCCGAATAAGATCAGCAGCTTTATGAATATCCGCGTCGCGGACATTCACGCGTGCTATAAACTCTGGAAAAGTCGGGGAGCCGAGTTCATCACGGAGCCTATCCCGAAGTACGGCGAGATCCGCTGCTACATCCGCGATCCTGATGGCTATATCATCGAGGTCGGACAGAGCACCGATCTCACGTACGGGTAACGCGTGGCGCTGCACTATGAGATGCCCCCGCACGCCGGGTTCACCGTCACATATTTTATCACCGTCGCTGACATTGATCGATCGGCCGATTTCTATGCAAGGGTCTTCGGTGGCCGCATTCTGAGCAGAGGCGATAGCAAGGGTGCGTCTGGGCACATTCAGATCGCGAATACGTGGCTCATCGTGAACGTCGGGGGCGGGCCGACGCCCGACAAGCCGACGGTAACGCTAAGCGTCACCGACCCGAATAAGATCAGCAGCTTTATGAATATCCGCGTCGCGGACATTCATGCGTGCTACAAACTCTGGAAAAGTCGGGGAGCCGAGTTCATCACCGAGCCTATCCCCAAGTACGGCGAGATTCGCTGCTACATCCGCGATCCTGATGGCTATATAATCGAGGTCGGACAAAGCACCTCCGGATAAGCCCCTGGTGTAGCACGCCCGATCTCTCGAGCATCGCCAATTGGTCACCGTCGTGACTCACGACGACCGCCACACCGGCCTGCTCGGCGGCGTGGAGCCACTTGAGCTCTCCAGCGATCGGGCCGCGATCCTCGCGAATGGAGTCGGGCTTCTGGGTTTCCGTCTCGATGCCGAAGCGATGCCAGGCCACGTCGCCCGCGAGAATGACTTCTCTCCCGGACGCGAGCTGGACGTAAATCACTTGGGATCCCGGCGTATGCCCCGGCGCCTTGATCAGCACGACGCCGGGGGCGATCGGCAGTACGTGGTCGTAGTCGACGACGATGTAGCGGTCCACCTTCGTCGAGTCGAGCGTGGTGATGAGCCGCGCGTGGGTCAGCATGTCGACTTGCTGGCGCGTGAGCATCGTGTGCGGCGCGAGTTCGTCCGACACTGCCGATCGCACGACCGTGGCGGCGTGGTCGTAGTGCTCGTGCGTGATGACGATCAGGCTCGCGGCGCGAAGTGCCGCCACCGCGCTCGCGTACGCCTCATCGAGAAACACGCCCTTGTCACCGGCGCGGCGCGCCGTCTCGCGATCCATACCGGCATCCACCATGATCCAGCCATGCGGAAAACACACCTGGAATACCGGAGTTGGATTCGCGACCTTCGTCTTGGCGGCGTTCGCGCCCAAATCCGATAGGGGCGCCGAGTCGGCTTCCAGAATGCGATAGCCGATCCAGGTCGGAAGATCGCCCGGAATCGCGTGCGCCACCGCACGCGCGGCCGCGAGTTGAAGGAGCAGGGAAAGTATGTGCGACACGTTGGCCACGTTTCTCAAGGTAGTAGAACGTCGACAACCGAGCGCCGCGGACCGGCTGGCGCCGGCGCGAGCGGATAGCCCATCCGGAACATGAACGTCGGCTCCCACGTCGCGTCGCCCGTCAGCTCGGCCAGCCGCGCCTCGGCCCGCGGCGGGCGACGAAGGCGTTGCTCGCGGTCGATGAGCTCGATGGCTTCGTTGATTGGACGCGCGGCGACGCCGTGCACCGTCGCCGTGAGGTGGAGTTGTTGCCACGCCCTCCCGGCGCGCAGCGTTTGTGCGCGGTCGTGCCGGTCGCGGACGGCGATCACTCCGAAGATCGTGGTGGCCTCCAGGCAGTGTCGTACGGGGTTCGGTTCGTGTGCCGGTGCGGAATGGCGGTATAGAGCGGGCTTACGTCACGCGGCCCCGGCGACAGGGTCACGCGGACAACGAGGTCGGGCGTGGGATCCAATGGAATGAGTCCCAGCGTTCCCTCGGAGAGCCAGACCGACGGCGCAAAGCCTTCTGCGCGCGCGGCCAACACGACATTTTCGAGCGCGCAGCCGAGGCCGAGATGAGCCTCGCGCAGGTACGGATCGAGTGCGCCAGTGTTGCGTTTCGTGTCGAGGTACAGCTCGATCCAGGTGTCGGCCACACGGAAGAGCCACGGCTGCGAGTTGTGAGGACTCGGCGCCAGAATGGCCGCGCCGATGATCGGCTCCTGACGCCACGTGTGCCACGGTTCGTAGGCGGGGCCTTGGCCGGTGCTGAAGACACCTTGATCGAGAGCGCGCCAGACACCGCCGCCCGCGACGAGCACGGTGGCAACGCCCGCCTGCGTGAAAAATGCTCGACGGTCCATGCCGCCAGAGTACCGAACGCATGGACCGTCGGGGGAGCCCGAAGGGACGAGCCGGCCGCACAGGGGGGCGACCGTGACCCCGCGCCAGGCTCGGTGGTCACGACGTAGATATGATGAGTGGTCGGCTTGGCGTGATCAGGTACGGATGCGCGCTTGCCCTTGCGGCGAGCGGGCTCCAGCCGCTCGCCGCCCAGTCAGCCGCGGATTCGGTGCAGGCCGCCACGTTGGAGAAACTCAAGGCGGTGATCGCCACCTACGAGCCGGCGCGAGAGATCCGCTGGTATCGAGCGAGCAGTCCGTTCGACCTGGACGGCTTCTCCGACAAGTCACTCCATTGGTCGTCGCGCTTGGAGATCTACATCACCGTCACGCGTCAGGCGACGATCTGGTTGCGCGTGTACCCGCAGTACTACGGACACCACATCAACCTGAACCGGGTCCACGACCCCAATGGGTTGATGCAGCAGATGCTGCGGTTCTCGTATCACAACTTCTTCTTCTGGGGACTGGACGACAATCGGGATGCGTTCGCGGGTTACCAGTTCACACTGGAATCGGGCTTTCCCGAAGCGGCGGTGAAAGAAGTGATCAAGAGCATCCCGTTGATCGATGGATCAGTCGGTGATCTCACGCCGTTCATCCTGCGGTAGGTGGCGGAAGCGCTCGATCGCCAGCTGGAGCTCGGCGAATGTCTCCGTCTCGCGGATGCGATCGAGATAGAGATTGCGTTCGACGACACCGTTCAGGCGAAACGCCCAGTAGAGCGCCATGAGCGGAGTGATCGCGAGCGTGCTGCCGCTGGTACGCGCGGTCGCATGATAGTCGCCGAACTCTCCGCGGATCGCCGAGATCACCGAGGTATTCACGATACTCGTCGAGAACCGATCGCGGAGCGCGAATGCCACGGCACTCTCGTAGTCCTCGACGTCCGTCGTCCCCGCAACGAGCGACCACGCGCCGAGGAAGTCCCCGCGCTTCGCGAGCGCGGCGATCGCCGCGAGCACGGAGGTGTCGGTGATGCCGTGGAACGTCTCGACGCCGAGTCCGACGGAGACGAGTATCTTGACCGCCACCGGGAGGTTCGCCGCCGCCGCGAGGCTCGCGGCATCTTCCTCCGGAGTACCAAGCCGCGGCTCGTCACCGCGCAACAGGCAGTCCGTGCCACCGTCGACCAGCACGACCGCGTCGAGACGAAGGAGTTCGGCGAGCGCCGCGTAGGCCTCCCGAAGAGGCTTGGCGCCCGTGCGGTCGAAGCAGTAGATCGGCACATCCTGCTCGCGCTTGGCGAACCAGCGAGCGAGTTGCAGCTCGGGGAAATTCGACCCCTGAGCCGCCGTACCGGCGGTCACACGCACCAACGCAGGTCCTAGTACCCTAGCCGTTGACCCGAACGGCGTGGATGACAAACTCGCCAGATGCACGGCCTTGCCCGCGCGGCGCAATGCTCCATACAGCGGCAGCGCCGCGAAGACATCGGCGCCACCTCCGGCGCCGGCGAGCAGCACGCTCTGCGTCGGTGCAAGCGCGGTGATGATCGGAAGTTGGAAGTCGAGCGTCATGGTGTCGTGTCTGTTAGTCTACACCCATGCGATTGGGGAGCGCAGCGTGATGGCAGACAGCCCTTGGCGATGCGAGGTATGCGGTGTCGTTCACAGCGACTCCGTCGCGGCACTCGGTGCTGATGCTCCGCAATACTGGTATGACCTTCCGCCCACGGAGCGGTCGCGGCGCGCTGAGCTGTCGTCGGATCAGTGCCTTATCGATGATCAACACTTCTTTGTGCTCGGGCGATTGTTGCTGCCCGTCATCAACGAAGAGGAGGCTTTCGAGCTATTAGTGTGGGTTTCACTGAGTCCTCAGAACTTTCGTAGAATGAGCGAGCTCTGGACCACACCGGGTCGCGAGGGGGAACCGGCGTACTTTGGATGGTTCAGCAGCCGCCTCCCGGGATTGCCGGAGACCATGAATTTGAAATGCCACGTGCACACGATGCCGGTGGGCGAACGGCCAAGTGTCGAATTGGAGCCGTCGGCGCATCCGCTCGCGCTCGCTCAGCGAGATGGGCTTACGCGGCCGCAATTGCAATCGCTGATTGCCCTCCTCATGCATCCACAAACCGAGGTGTGAGAGCGAGATCATGCGATCGGTATTCGTACTCCATCATCTGCACGATGTACAGCTCGGTCGAATCTGCGCACACGGCTGTAGAACGGCTACGCGTTCAGCCCGGGTTCTCCGATCATCCACGGATTGTGGATCCGCTGAAAGATGACGACGTGCAAGGCTTTGAGATCGACGAGTATCCACTCGATAAGGATCGCTGGTCAGAGGGCTATCTGACTACGTGATCGCTCGCGCTACCGTCTCCGCTTTTTATTCGGCGGTGGCTTGGATTCGTCGTCGCTGTCTTCGCCGCCGCCGTCCCGCTCGTAGCTGCTGTCACTATCCTCGCCGTCACTCTCGGCGCTATCGTCCCGCGGGCGTTTTGGGTTCCGGACCGGCGGCGGTTGCCAGCGTACGGGGCGATCCTGGGGGAGTGGCATGAAGTCATTGAGAATCTGCCAAATGACGTCGCCACCCTCGCGTTCGCCGTGCGCGTAGTCGAACAGCCGCGCGTAGAGATCGATCGCGGCGCGGTTTTGCTCGCGAAATCCTGCCTCGGCGTTCAGATCGAGCGCAAGACTATCGGCAACGGACGAGAGAAGCTCCGCCACCCGGGTGACGTCATCCATGCGAGGACCGTAGTGTGAGTCGGACCCCGGCAAGGTTTCCTCGGCTAGTCCCAGTGATCGGACCGCTCGTTGCGCCAACGGTCCGGTCGACTGCACCATTTCGATGATGTCCAGAAGCTTCTCTGTCCGCACCTCCGCGTGCATCCCTCTCCGCAGCGCCCAGAGACGTTCCACCGCCTTCCGAATCGTTTTGTACGGCGACTCGCCCTGCTCGACCAGCATCAACCGCTTGACATTCAAAACGTCTCTGCGCAGAAACCCAATCACCGTATTCTCCGGACCCGGACCGGGCCACAGGTTCACGCCGTTGCTGAAAATGAGCCGGGCGACGACCTCGAGCAGCCGGCACATGTGCTCGATGTTGTCCGGGTCGCGGATGTTGGCGACTGCCACACCGTACCGGGTCGCGAACCCCCTCAACCGGGTATGCAGGATGTGTAACTGGCGGGTCTCGGCGTAAAAGTTGGCTGCGCGGCAGAGCGTAGCCAGCAGCAGATGCGAGGGGAGAATGTGGCGCCGATGGTTGCCGGCGCCGGGATACAACCCGTTGGCCGTCGGCGTGAACGCCGGGCGCCCCTCGTAGTCGAACTCGTCGAATTCGTCGTTCCAATCGAAGCCGAAGTTCGCCGCGGGCCTGAAGGCCGAACCATCACCGGCGGGTGGGCGTCTCCCAGCACCGGAGATGTCGGGCGCGCGGCGGGTGGGATCCGGGGATTCCGACATGGTGCGACGTTATGGAGACCCGAACACGTACGCAAGGAGTCTGAATGCCGTGTTGGCCGAGACCGGTCGGCTATCCTCCACGCGCTCGCGGCCCCAGGTCACGATGCGCAGTCGCATGATGTTGCGAATGGCATCGTCGTCACCGGACCTTTCGAATAGCTGTCGAACGGTCAAAATGTTGAGTTGAACGGCAGAATTCGCCGAGCGTGTTACTCTACACCCATGCGATTGGGGAGCGCAGCGGAGTATGTCGAACTGGATATCTCGCCGCGTAGGTCCAAAGTGCCGCCGGATGACGACGTGCTGGTCAACGTCGGCGTGCATTGCGACGGCTTTGCCGGCAACGCCTCACAGTGGGTGCTGGCCCGGGCCTGGGACGCGTTTGTCACCGAGCTCAGCGAGCTTGAGCGGACGCGTCGGGGTCAGGCGGTCCTGCAGAGCGATTTCGGCCATGCCTTTCTGCTGCGCCTCTTCTCGACCGATCAGGCTGGCCACATGGCCGCGACCGGGATGATCCGGTACATCAGAAGTCGGGAAGACGCCGGTGCGCTCGAGTTGTCATTCGGCCGCATCGAAATCGATCCGACGAGGTTGCCGGACCTGCTTCGCTTGGTCGAGCAGGCGTAGCTCACTCATCATGACTGATTACGGCCGCGACGCCGAGTCGAGCACGGCGCCGGTCGCGAGGTTGAGGCGAATCGTGACGTTGGTCGTCTGCCCGGTCGCAATGGTGAAACGCCGCGCCGACTTCCTTGGCACGTGCCACATTGGGTCGCCGTTCGGGAAATCCCTAAGCAGAACGGTGTAACCGCCGGGCGGCAGTTCTATCGTATCACCCCACCCGTCGGCCGTGGCGTGCGTATGGTATGCCGACTTCTCCGACGAATCAGGAAGCTCCAATGCGTGGGTCGCCACGATGTAGCGGTGCGACGATGCTTCCCACACGCGCACCCGGGCTTTCCCCCAGGTGCTCCGATCCTGGGGCGGCGGCGGTGGAGGCGGTAGTGGCTCATGCAACTCGGGCGTGGTGCGGCTCGTGCGGTGCATGCTGAGACGACCGGAGGCCGCCGGGCCGTACGCTTGCTCATACCACCAACCGGTGATCGAGTCGCCCGCGATCTTCCCGTGCACGACGATGCTCCCATGCGAGATGTTCGGAATCAGCTTCAACTCGATGGTGTCACCCGGGAATGCGGTGCCCACGACGTTGCGGAGGAACGAGGCTTCGCCGTTCGGCGTAACCGTCGTCGAGACCAGCTCCGGAACCTCCGTGCCGAGGAACGGCGTCAAGTCGATGTCGAACCGGCCGGACTCCATCTGTACGGTGTCGTCGGGAGGATTGACGAAAAACGGCAACGGGTTCGCGATCGTCGTGCCAAAGAGCATCGTCCCGCTGACAATGTAGGCAGTCGGTTTTACGCCAGGCTGCTGGTGCACGAGCGTGAGCCTCACGGTCCATTGCCCGGCAAGTCGGCAACACGGCGCGGGCGACCGGTGGAGCGTGAAGTCAACTACTGTGGTCTTGTGGTCGTGGAGCTCGACCTGGTGCTTCGCGACATCGTAGTCGTTGCGCGACGCGGAAAGCGAGAGGATGCCAGCGTGCGCGAACATCGCGAACGCGCCCGTCGAGTCAGTATGCGCAAAATCCCTGTACTCGTCAGTCTCTCGGATTTCTGCGAGGACGACTGGGCGATGGGTGGTGGCGTCGATGACGTGGCCGATGACGCACGGCGGGGTCGTGTCATCCCAGTCGTGCCGCGCACACGGCACGCCCTGGCCCATCGCTCGAGCGGCGACAAGAGCCAGCGCGGCGATCGGCAAGATACGACAGGCCGTCATGCCCCCAGGTGGCGGCGAGGCGTCGAGCCCAAAGTGCGGGCGAATGCGCGCCGCATGAGATCGGCGCTCGAGAAGCCGCATGCCGCGGCGACCTGATCGAGCCCCTTGCCACTGCGCTCGATCATCCGCTGCGCCGCCTCGACGCGCACCTGCCGCACGTATCGAGCGGGCGACATGCCGACCTCTCGCGCGAACACGCGCTCGAAATTCCGCACGCTCATCGCGACGCGCTCGGCCAGACGCTGCACCGAAAGCTCCCGGTGGAGATTCTCGGCGATCCAAACTCGCAACTCCTGCATCGACTGCATCTCATCGGCCTGCGCGGCGAGTGAGACGCTGAGCTGCGCTTGGCTCGCGGGCCGGCGGAGAAAGAGGACCAGCTCGCGGGCCACTTCGGTGGCGATCGCGTTGCCGCAGTCCTCCTCGACCCACGCGAGCGCCAGGTCGATGCCCGCCGACAAGCCTGCCGACGTGTAGAGATTGCCGTCTTTCACCCACACCGGCGCGGACACGACGTTCACTTTCGGATACCGCTTGTTCAATTCCTGGCTGAATTTCCAATGCGACGTCGCGCGTCGCCCGTCGAGCAGGCCCGCCTCGGCCAAGAGAAACGAGCCGACGCACACCGATCCCAAGCGGCGCACGATCGGCGCCACACGCCGGAGCCACGCGAAGAGTCCTGGGTCACGAACGTCGCGCGTGCCAAGGCACCGCACACGAGCAACACCGTATCGAAGCTCCCCGTCAGCGCGTCGTAGCGGCCCTGGGCCAGAAACGAGAGCAGACCTCCCTCGCCAGCGACCGTGAGGTCTGACCCATTCGTGGCAATCTCGACGTTGTACACCGGCTGGCTCGCGAGCCGATTGGCGGCGGCGAAAACTTGAATTGGCCCGACCAGGTCGAGCTCCTCGACCGGAGGGACAACGAGGACGATCACGCGCCGCTTCGCCGCCATCGGAGTAACTATGCTGCAAGAAGACTTGGCGGGGAAGGTCTGGACCTTGGCGGAAAAAGTCGGCGCGCGAGAACTATGCTCAGCGCATGAAGATGATCCGTACGGCGATGCTGCTCGCCGCGGCGTTCCCGGCCCTGTTGGCCGCGCAAACCGACCAGGCGTCCGGCCCGTACGCGCGCATCGCGACCATGCGTGCGCTGGACGGCCACGGGTGGGAATTGGAGCAGGGATATCTCCGGCACCTCGATTGGCACCGGGGGGCCAAGGACACGTATGGCTGGTATAGCTACTCGTTCTGGGCATCCAACGACCGGCAGCGTTGGATCATGTACGCGACGTTCGGCCACACCGCGGCCAGCCTGAGCAACCCGGTCTCACCGGCCGAAGACGAGCAGAACAACGTGCTCAACGTGCTGCCCCACGCCCAGTTCATGAACAACGGGGTCTACGAGTTCCTGCCGGCGCTCTCGCGCGGCAATGGTGTGCCGACTCCGACGCCTCGCGCCGAGTACACGACGGTCGTGCTCGTCTATGGCGCGGGCAAGCCGTTCGAGGCCGCGCTCGCGCTGGAGCAGCCCAAGCTGCGCGGAGAGACGCTGTGGTATCGCATGGTCCTGGGCGGCGATACCCCGAGCTACGTCCGCATTCGTCCGCGCGAGAACCTGGGCGCCATTCTCGACGAGCGCGCTGATCAGGCGCTCCCCGACAAGGTGACCGGCTTGGTCATGAAGATGACCGTCGAGACGCTCAATCTGCGGCCGAACATGTTGGTCAACGTCACGCCCGAGCGTTAGATGCCGTACGGCCCCTACGCCCGTATCTCGATCCTCCGTCCCCATGACGGCGACACGGTCGACTTCGAAGCCGGTTCCGTCCGGCACATCGAGTGGCATCGGCAAGCCAAGGACACGTGGCCTTGGTATGTGTACTCGGTCTGGGCATCAACCGAGCGGCAACGCTGGGTCATGTACGCGACGTTCGGACATACGGCCGCCAGCTTGAACAACCCGGTGTCGCCGGTCGAGGACGAAAAGGACAACATCTTGAACATCCAGCGGCACGCCCAATTCCAGGGCAACTGGGTGTATGAGTTTCTGCCGGCGGCCTCGCGCGGGAATGGCGTGCCGACGCCGACGCTTCGCGCCGAGTACACCACGGTGGTGCTCAACTCGGGCGCGGGCGATGCATTCGAGGCGGCACTCGCGCTGCAGCAGCTCACGCAGCAGAAAGAGACGCTCTGGTATCGCATGGTCGTGGGCGGGAATGTCCCGTGCTATGTGCGCCTGCGCCCGCGCGCGAGCCTGGCGGCGATTCTCGATGAGCGCGAGGATCAGGCCCTTCCGGGCACCAGCAGGGGCTTGGTCGCGAAAGTGACCGTCGAGACGCTCAACCTGCGGCCCAACATGTTGGTCAAACGTCACGCCCGAGGGACAGCCATGAAGCGTGTGTTGCTCGTGATCCTCGCTGCCATTGTCCCCTCGGTGGCTTCTGCCCAAACGGGCAAGGGCCCGTTCACGCTCATCGGTGTGCTGCGCCGGCTGGAGGGACGCGACTTCGAATTTGATGCGGCGATCGCGCGCCACTGGCAATGGCATCGGGATCACCACGACCCGTACGTGTGGTACACCTGGGACATTCGCTTCAGTGATGAGAGAATCGGCGGCCTGATGTTCGCGAGCTTCAATCACTCGGCCGGCAGCCTGGACAGCGCAGTGGCACCCGCGGAGGACTGGGCCGACTGGCGCGTGACTGGTGCACCGGTCAGCGAGTTCACGAACCTCGAGACCTATCGGTACCTGCCGGAGCTCTCGCGTGGTACGGGCGATCCTGGCCCGGCCGTCTTGTTGGAGTTCATGACGGTGGACGTGCCACCGGCGGCAGCGAGCGCCTTCGAGGCCAAGCTCAAAGCGGGACAGCCTTCGTTGAAAGGGGAGACCCTCTGGTACCGGTTGGTGACCGGTGGCTCTATGACTCGGTATCTCTGCCTGCGTCCTCAGTCGAGACTATCAACGGTGATCGAGGGTGGCTCCGACGACCAAGCGCTCGCACAGGCGACAGCATTGGCCACTCGCATCACCATGGAGCTCTTGATATCGGAGCCAAGTTTAACGATCGACGCCGGTCGCTAATTAGGGCGTACGGCGATCATGTCGATTTCTACCAGAGCGCCGCGAGATGCGGCGGGCAGAACCACCTGCAACGTCGTACGGGCGGGCTTGTTCGGTTGGTCCTTGGTACCGAAGAACTGAGTATATCCGGCCGTCAATCCGGCAAAGTCCGGCTTGCCGAGGTACACACGCATCATCGCCACATTGCCCATCGTCAGTTTCTGCGATTCGAGGAGCTTTTGCATGTCCTTGAGGATGCCCACGGTTTGTGACTTGGTATCCGTGTCTGCCTTCATGTCCGGGTCGAGCCATCCACTCACATACAGCGTGTTGCCGGCCCATGTGGCGCCCGAAACTGGAAGGTCAGCACCCGTGGGGTTTTGACTCGGCGGCAGTGGAATTTGTTTGATCGCCTGCGCTGACGCGCTGACACTGAAGCAAATGGTCATCGCGAGCGCGGCGAGAGGCCGTCCAAACGTCATTGCTGTTCTCCGTGGATTGTGAGGCGAAGGTGTTCAATAAGAGCTCGTCCGGCCTCGCGCACATGCGACCCGAGCAGCTTGCGGGCGCTCTTCCGGTCGCCGCGCTCGATCGCGTCGAGAATTAAGCGATGCTCGTTGTCCGAGCGCGGCTGCCAGTCGAGATGCTTCCAGGTCGCGAACAGAAAGCGCGCCGTGCTCTGATGCAGGTCGCCAATTGCCGCCGTGAGCCGCGGCATGCCGCACGGAGAAGTGATCGCGAGATGGAATCTCCGGTTGGCGGCTTCCCACACGGCGATCTGGTCGCTGGCTTCGCCCTCCACGAGGGCCTGGTGTGCGAGATCGAGATCCGCGCGACCAAGACGGGGCAGGGCATGATGCAACGCGAGCCCCTCCAGCGCCGCGCGCATTTCCGTCACCTCGAGGACCAGGCCGGGATCGAGCGGTGAGACCCGCACGCCGCAGCGCGGCTTGCTGATGATGAGCCCCTGGGATTCGAGCTTCCGGAATGCCTCGCGGACCGGGATATGGCTGGTTTGAAACTCCTCGGCGACGTGGTCCTGCATCAGCCGCGTTCCGGGGGCGAGCTCGCCGCTGACAATCCGCTCGGCCAGTGCCGCCGCCAGATCGATCATATATTATATATTATGCGCAACCGGCCCGATCGCGTCAAGCAGCTCGGTGGGATTGGCGTCGATCGAATGGGATCGATCGCCGACGCCTCCGGGGCGGACTTCCTCCGGCTCGAGAATCTGGACGTCGATATTCCGCCGGACGCCGAGGCCGTCCTACGCACGCAGCGCGCGGCCAGCATCGACGCCGACAACAGCTATCTGCCGTTCATAGGGCAGCGCCGGCTTCGGGACGTAGCGGCCCGTCACGTCTCGCGGACGTCAGGCGTCGCCTACTCCGGAGAGCGCAACTGCGTAATCTCGGCCGGCGGCACCTCGGGCATTCTCAACGTCCTGCTGGCGACGATCGAGGTCGGCGACGAAGTGATCGTCACTGATCCGACCTACGCTGGCCTCATCAATAGAATACGGCTGGCGGGCGCCATTCCGCGGTTCGCTTCATTTCAGTTCACGGCCGGAGGCCGGTGGACGCTCGATCGTGATGCGATGCGTCGCGCGGTGGGGAAGAAGACGCGCGCCATGCTGCTCATGTCGCCATCAATGCCGTCAGGCGCATGCCTCGACGACGAGGACTGGGCGCTCATCGCCGAGCAGTGCGTCGCCAATGACCTGCTGCTCATCCTCGACGCCGCGATGGAGCGTCTCGTGTTCGACGCCCGTCCAGTCATCCACCCGGCGGCTCTTGCCGGCATGGCCTCGCGAACGATCACCGTCGGTTCGTCGGCCAAGGAGCTGCGCATGATCGGATGGCGCGTGGGCTGGATCGTCGGGCCCGAAGCGCTCATGCCCGACATTGCCGCCGTGTCGCTCGCCAATGTGGTCGTGCCGGTCGGCATCGCGCAGGATGCGGTCGCGACGGCGTTGGAAAATTCCTACGCCTCGATCGGCGGATATATCACCGAGCTCCAGTCGCGGCGCGACACCGTCATGAACCAGCTCGAGGGCCTTCCGTTCGGTGCGCCCGATGGCGGCTGGTCGCTGCTCCTGCGCGCGTCCGATTTCCGTCTCGATGGCGAGACGATGTCGCGCCGACTGCTTGGATTTGGCGTGTGCGCGACCGCGATGACGGGCTGGGGCGAGACGCACGGCGCGCAATACATCCGCTTCGTCTTCGCCAACGAGCCCGTTCATCGTCTGGCGTTGCTTGGTGAGCGCGTGCGCAAGGCGCTTTCCATTTAAGGCACGTGCAGGATAGAATGAATCTTCTGCTTCGCCTTATCGACCGCGGCGCTGGCCGCGTCGCTGGCCACGCCGGCGAGGGGCGATCCGTTCGAGCCCGTGGTCGGGGTCGCGCCCGACTGCTTGAGGCTGTCGTTGAGCGCTGACGCGAGCTTCGAGAGCGTATCTGTCGGCATAACGATCTTTTGGTAGCCCGCGGGAATCTCGAACACGCTCGCGGCGATGCTGGCGCGCTTGATGTCACTGATGCGCCCGGTCATTGTCATCTCCTGCTTATCGCTGGTGACATGCATGACCATGAGCAGCGGCACCCCGTTGTACATCTGCGCATAGGCCGCCTCGAGCTTCGCCGTATAGTCGGCGGCCGAAGGGGACGAGCTCGACTGGCGGCCCATGCTCTTCATGAACGGATTCAAGTCGTCTTTGAAGGCCGGAGCGAAGTAGAAATCCTCGACCGCGTGCGACTTGGTCGTGTTATGGACGATCATCATACTCATGGTCTGGGTATGGTCGTCCGTTAGCCGCCAATGCTGAGTCGCATACCCGTCGATCGTGCTATCGGGTGAGACGCGCTGGACGTTGATCGCGACGCCGGAATAGTCTATCTGCGCGATACCGCTCAGGCTCTTCTGCAGCGACCCGTAATCCATTTGATAGTACGTTCGCTTGGCCGTATCGACCACGGTCACGGATGTCACGCCGCGCGTGATCAGGTAGTACATCCCAGGATAGTCCATCCGCGCGTGGTCTCCCGCGATCTGGGCCTTGGCGACCAACGCCTGCGTCGGACCACCCGACCAGGTCATGGTATACGTCATCCCAATGGCGGCGCCGAGCTGGAGCAGGAACATGACGGTCCTCGTGGAAAGGGGCACGCGCACCCTAGCCCGAGGCCGTCGCCTGTCCGTCTGCTAATCGTCTGTTAGAGGTCTGCCGTCAGAGTTTCTTGAGATGGATGTCACCGTCGCTGGAATCAATGTCCAGCCGCGCGACACCGTTCGTCCCGAGGGTGGCGCGGATGTGCCGGGGATCCACACGCCCGGAGATGGGCAGCGACACCTCGCTATCGATCTTGCCGTCGCTCGTGCGCGCATCAAGATCGCCGGCAAAGGTCGCCGGCAGATAAACGGTCACGGCGCCGTTGCCCGTATGCACCTTGGTCCGCTGTGCCGTGTCGACGGCGGCCAGCCGTACCTCGACATCGCCGTCGGCCGTCGAGGCCTCGATCGACCCCGTGGCATTCGTCACGAACACTCGGCCGTCGCCCGAGCGCGCGTACACGGAACCGAGAATGGTGTCGATCCGGATCTTCCCGTCGCTCGTGTGCGCATGTATCGCGCCGCTGGATTCCGCGATGCGAATGTCCCCATCGCCACTCTCGGCGGTGACACCCGCTCCGGCGCCACGGATCTCGATGGCGCCATCGCTCGTGTGGGTAAACAACATTGCTCCCGGCGGAAGCGCTACCGTAAGATCGGCCGATGACTGGTGCACGCCCGGCACGGGAATATAGAAGTGCCCATGCACGCCATCGATGGCGCATCGGCTGCCACGCCGGAAGACGCAGATCGTGACATCGGCACCCTCGGTCACGGCCTGGAATACCTGTCCGCCGTGGCGACGTTCACCGTGTACGGTCAGTTGGTGATCGGCTGACGCCGTGACGCGAACGTCGCCATCCCCGACATCGAGCCGGACCGTCGCGCCGGGTGCCACCGTACCGTTCCAGTCGAACGTGGGCGCATCGACCGGCTCCTGGGCGCCGCCGATCGAGGCAGCTAGCGCCATCGCCGCGGTAACGGTTGCGATTCGTCTCATAAGATTGCTACTGTGATGAGACCGTGACGCGGTCGATCGGCGCCGGACGCGGGACCCGATGCACGGGATGCTCGTTCAAGAGCCTCAGCGCTTCCGCCACCGCACGCTCCAACTGGGGGTCGTGACCTTTGATCACCTCGGCCGGCGTGTTCTCGACCTCGATGTCCGGCGTGATACCCTCGTTCTCGATCCCCCATTTCCCATCGGGATTGTAGAACGCCAGGTTAGGCGCGGTGATGCCACCGTTATCGATCACCGGCGGCACGAGGAGCGTCCCCACCAATCCACCCCACGTCCGCGTGCCCACGAGGGGCCCAAGCTTCATCGCGCGGAAGTAGTAGGGCAGCGCGTCGCCACCAGAGCCCGCCGACTCGTTGACAACCATGACCTTGGGACCCGGCGCCGTCATCATCGGCATCGAGATCGGCTTTCCCGCCCGCTCCGCGAAGTAGCCGACGACCGGCCGATTCAGCGCGTCGACGATGTAGTCGGCGATGTCGCCGCCTTGATTGTAGCGCTCATCGATGATCATGCCGTCCTTGTCGATCTGCGGGAAATACATCCGCTTGAACGACGTGTAGCCGCCATCCGCCGTGTTCGGCAGCCACACATACCCCACCCGGCCCCCCGACAGCTTGTCGACGAGCAGTCGATTGCTTTCGATCCACGCCGCGGTCCGCAGTTGTTCGTCGTCCTCGATCGGCACGACGGTCACGAGCCACGAGCCTTGAAGACCCGGCGCGCTGTTCACGCGCAGCGTCGTCTGATGGTTCGCCGTGCCTTCGAAGTAGCGGTACAGGTTGGCCGGCGCCGCAACGGCGCGGCCGTTCACCGACAGGATGTAGTCGCCCTCGGTGACCTTGAGCCCCGGGACGGCGAGCGGCGCTTGCAGCGACGGGTTCCACTGGCCTGTGCTGTAGATCTTCTGAATACGATAGTATCCGTGGTCGACGGCGTAGTCGGCGCCGAGCACGCCGACCGGCACGTGCGCGGTGTCGGGCACATCGCCAGGGCCTTCCAGGTATGAGTGGCCCACCGTCAGCTCCCCGCCGACCATCGCAAGAAGATACCCGAGATCGGCGCGGTGCTCGATGTACGGCACGAAGACTTTGTACTTGTCGTAGATCGCCTGCCAGTTGTTGCCGTGCATCTTGGCATCGTAAAAGAACTCGCGCTGCGTCCGCCATGCGTCGCGGAACTCTTCCGCCCACTCGGCCTTGGGGTCCACGACCATCTGGAGTTGGTCGACATCGAGCGCGCCATCACCGACCTTCGCCGGTTGGTCGGCGGGGACGATGCCCCAATGGCTGTCGGCGTGGTACAGCAACTTCTTCTTGTCGGCGGAGACGAAGTAATCGTTGATGCCCTCGATCAGCGACGTCGGCTTTTCGTCGGCCAGGCGATAGAGCGACAGATGCTGACTCTCGGCGCCCGTCCGTACAGAAGAACGTTCCGGCCGCGCCCGCGATGAGGCTGGGTGTACTCTGCCGGCGGCAGCGGCACCGCCACGATCCGTTGCTGACTGCCGTCGAGATCCACGCGGGCCGCGCTGGGTTTCGTCGTGTCGTTTGTCGTCGGTTCGTCGGCCGACACCGGCAGGAACGGCGATGCGTCACTAGTGCTGAGCACGAGCAGATAGACGCTCCGTTTGACCTTCTGCTCCAAGGCGCTCATATCCAGCCATCCGGCCGCGAGTGCCAAGTTCGTGCTCGCCAGGAAGTAGAGATACTTCCCGCTCGCGTCGAACGCGGGCGAGATGGCGTCGGCCATGCGGTCCGTCACCTGCGTCGCCTTGTCAGTCGCCACCGAGTACACGAAGATCGCCCGCATGTGACTGTCGAGTGACTTCGAGTAGGCGATCCAGCGAGAGTCCGGAGACCACGTCGCGTCGAGCCCGCGCCCGGGATCGTCATACGTGTCCGCATCGATGCGCGTGAAATGCCCGCTGGCCATGTCGACGTTCCACAGCGTCCTCGTGTTGTCCACGAGCAGCAGATGCTTCGAGTCCGGCGACCACACGGGAGAGGAGAAGAAGGCCGTCGACGGCAACGGGATCGCGCGCGGCGCCGACGCGCCGATCTGATCGCCGATCATGAGCTGGTACTCGTCGCCGGCGTCGGAGAGCCACGCGATGTGTGCGCCGTCGGGCGACCACGCCGGGCTCCGATCATGCACGCCCGAGCTCTGCGTGAGATTGCGATACTGCCCATTGGCGGTCAGCGTGAAGATGTCGCCGCGCGCCTCGAACGCCGCGCGGACGCCGGTCGGGGACAGCGTAGCATTGTCGTAGATCAGGTTGCTCACCTTGCGCAACTGCGGCTCGGCCCACGGGAAGTCGCCGTGCACGCGAATGTCGAGGTCGCGCGATTGGCCGGACTTGAGATCCACGAGATGGATCGTTCCGGCTTGCTCGTAGACGATGGCGTCGGACGTTGCCGCCGCGGCCTTGATATCGAAGTCGTGATGGTGCGTGAGCGGCGTGAGCTGCTTCGTGTCCAGGTTGTACGACACGAGATTGACCGTGTTATCGCGGTCGGACAGAAAGTACACGGTATTGCCGACCCACATCGGATCAGTGTTGTTGCTCCCGGCGCCCGGCACCTGGTCTTCGGAAAAGTCGCCAAGGTTCATGATACGGATCTGCTGCGTGCGGCCGCCCCGGTAGCGCCGCCACTGACTGCTCTGATTCTCGGCCCACATGGCCGCGAACATTTGGACGGGGTGATCCTGGTATGCCATGCGCTTGCCGTCCGGCGAGAGGCCGCCGGCGTACGCGCGCGGCATGGGGAGCGGCTGGGGCATGTCGCCATCGACGCCCACGGTCCAGAGGCGGAAGAACGAGTTGGTGCCGGGCGTGGGAACAGTCCCGCGACTCGAGGCGAAGACCACCCGCTTGCCATCGGGCGTCCACCCGCGCGCGACATTGACGCCCGGGTGATAGGTAAGCCGCTTCGGTTCGCCACCAGTCACCGGAATCACGTAGACGTTGGTGTTGCCGGCGACCGTCGCGGTGTACGCGATCTGTGAGCCGTCGGGCGAGAAATAGGGATCCGTCTCCAGCGACGGCGTCGCGGTGAGACGGCGTGCATCACCGCCCGTGCGCGGGACAACCCACAGGTCGCCGCCATACTCGAACGCCACCATGTCGTGGCTGACGGTGGGATGACGGAGCAGGCGCGTGCCTTGGGCCATGGCAGAGGCTGCGCTCGACGCCATCACGAGGACGCCGCATACGAGAGATCGGGTAGGCATGGTCATGTGTATACAGCCTGTATACGAAAACAGCAAGATCCGGGTTTCAGGCCGTCGCGCTACCCGAAGAAGTGGCGAGGATTGTCGACGGTGATCGTCCGGATCGCTTGATCCGTGACCCCGATCTGCTTCAGGTACGGAATCGTCTTCCGCGTGTTGAACAGCAGGCCGTCGGGGTTCTCCTTTTCCTTGGCCTCCATGGTCCCGGTGCGGGCGATGGAGATGCCGAAGTACCAGTCATTCGACAAGAAGATCTTGTTGGCATACCCCGCGTCGACGAGCCGCTTGAGGCAATCCGCGCGTTGTTGCCACGACAAGATGGGCGGACCGGAGCCTTGGGTCTTTTCCACGCCCCACGGGAGGTGGTCCATGCCAATGGTGTATCCCCGCTTCACGAGGCCCGTGAGATACTGCATATCGTCCGTATCGTCGCAATGCCCCAAGCACACCTTGGCAGGGTCCAATCCCTCGGCCTCGAAAATGTCCGCCTGCTTTTCGCCGATGCGATCGGCCGCATAGGTATGCGTGGTCACCGGCACGCCGGTCGCTTTGCTGGCCCGCGCCGCGGCTCGCAATGCGCGCTCGATGAACGGCGTGACGCCTTCGTGATCCGTCGCGACCTTGATGACGCCCGGCTTGATGTTCGTGCCTGATATGCCGCGCTCGATCTCCAGCACGAAGAAGTCCGTGAGCTCTTCCGTCGTGCGCGCCGCCATGGACAACGATGGGTAGAGCCAGTGGCCGGTGCAGGCGATGATATGCACGCCGGACTTTCGCGACACCTCTTCCAGGAGACGAATGTCGCGACCAATGTCGGCGGGCGTGACGTTGACAATGGTGTCCACGCCCTCGGCCTTCGCCGCCTGGAGTTTCGCGACCACCTTGCTCACGAACGTGGAACGGTCCCCGAAGAACTCCGGCCATATTTCCCAGAACCCCGCTGAGCTGGCGCACATGTGTTCGTGCGGCAAGGTGAAGCCGAGTACATCGGCATCGATCGGTCCTCGGACCGTCTGAACGACACGAGACCGTCGTCCGGTGTCCCTGAGAGACAGCTGCGCCGCCGCCGCAACGCTTGCACCAGCGACCTGCGCGAGAAACTCGCGACGACTCCCCATCGATATTCCCCCCGATTGACGACCCTATCGCGCCAGCACTCCGCGTAGCGCGGCGAGACCGCGCTCGATCTCGCTCAGGTCAACCACCCCATACCCGAACACCAGTCCGGGCCGCGGCAACGGCGTTAAATGATAGCGCTCGAGCGTATGAATCTTCACCGAGCGACCCGCAAGGGCTTGAACGGCAGCGTCCAGATCGATTCCGTCCCGAGCCCAGGCGGCGACGTGCATCCCGTAGAGCGAGGGGATCGGCTCCAGCCAGTCAGAAAAGTCTCGCCGCAGTAACGCAAACAATAGTTGGCGCCGCCTACTATAGATCTGGCGCATCCGGCGGATGTGGCGCGCCAGATGCCCTTCGCGGATGAACGCGGACACGCCGGTCTGCAGTGGCGTCGAGCAATGCCAGTCGAGACAGTTCTTCGCCGCAACCAACGTGCGCCGCGCCCAGTCCGGGACAACGACGAAGCCGAGACGGAGGGACGGCAGCATGCACTTCGAGAAGGTGCCAACGTAGAACACGACATCCGCCGCATCGCTGGCGCGCAGCGATTGCAGCGGGTGGTCGCCAAACCGGAACTCGCCGTCGTAGTCATCCTCGACGATGACCGCTCCGTGCCGCCGGGCAAAATCCACCAATGCGCCGCGACGGCGCTTGGACATCGTGACGCCCAGCGGAAACTGATGCGATGGAGAGACGCAGATGATTCCGACGCTTGCCGGCAAGTCGTCGACGATCAGTCCCTCTTCATCCACTCCCACCGGCACGATCCGGGCGCCGGCGGCGGCAAACGCGACGCGCATCGGCGGATAACCGGGATCCTCGACGGCCACGACCGTCTCGCCCGGCGTCACCAGGATGCGCGCCAAGAGATCGAAGGCCTGCTGTGCACCCGCGGTTATCACGACGTCGTCGGAGCGACAGACCACGGCGCGCGTCAGGGCGATATGGCTGGTGATGGCCTCGCGTAGATGAAAATTGCCTTGATTGCCCTGCGGACTCTTGGACGCCGGTGGTTTTTTCTCGAGACCGCGCAACTGCTTGGCGCTGACGCGACGATAGACGTCAAACGGGAACAAGCGCGAGTCGATCAAGGCGGGACGAAAGTCCATCGCCGATCCGGCGCGCGGAACGACTGACACATCGTCGCGCCAGAACCCCATGGCCGACGTCACGTCCTCTTGGAGCCAGAAGGTATTGAGCCGGTACGTGCTGGCCGGCGAAGGCAAAGACGCGGGCTCGGGTGGCAGATCGGCGACGTAGGTGCCCGATCCGTGGCGGGCGATGACGAGGCCCTCGCTCGACAATCGGTCATAGACCTCGGCCACCGTATTGCGCGAGAGGCCGAAGAATGCCGCCGACTTGCGGCTCGCTGGCAGCTGGGTGCCAGCAGCGAGGCGGCCGTCTTGGATGGCGTCCTTCAGTTGACGATAGAGAAACCGGCCGCCGTCCCGCGATCTCGGGCTCGGGCGTTCCAGCTCGATCTCGAACAACGGATCCATAAAGTGGCCCACCAGTATTCTGGCAAAGTGGCCCTTAAACGGGGGCCACTTAGAGAATACGTTGGGCAGGCACGCCTGACCATAGGAGCAGAACGTGAATTACGTGATCGCGGCAATCGTTTGCCTCTCGTATCCCTGCGTTGGCCTTTCGCAGGTGCACGACGGGCAGCACGACTTTGATTTCAACGTTGGCGTATGGCACACCCACATCACGCGAATTCTCGATCCATTCGCGAGCAGCTCGCCGTCCGTTGAGCTGAATGGAACGGTGACCGTGCGCAAAGTGTGGGATGGCAAGGCAGAGCTGGAGGAGATCGAAGCCGACGGGCCGAAAGGCCACTGGGAAGGCCTCACGCTCTTCCTGTACAACCCGAGCGCGCACCAGTGGACCCAGTCATTCGCCAACAGCAAGGTCGGGATACTGACGTCGAATGTCGGTCAGTTCCAGGATGGCCGTGTCGTATTAGTTGGTCAGGACAACGGCGTGACTGACAAGACCATCCTGGTGAGAGCCGTGTGGTCCGACATCAAGCCGGAATCGCACACGTACGAGGAGTCGTATTCGAATGATGGTGGGATGACATGGGTGCGGTCGTTTACCGCCAACCTGACGAGAGTGAAGCCGTGAGCACTCAATACGGCTTGGTCCCTCCGCAGTGCATCGGAACTTCCCAAGGTGGCGACTCTCGAATGACGTTGTAGTCGAAGCAATCAGAATTTGTGGGATCTTGATACGGAGCGAGACCCGTGGGAAGCGGCTGCTGCGGTGGCAGAGCCGTATATGGCGCGAGCATTTTCTTGAACATGTCGGGTGTCACCCGATAACTGGCCGCGATCTGTTCGACGATCGGACGGTCTTGTGCCGCGCGGCTCGATGGCACCTGCAAGAGGAACACGATGTTCTTGTAGAGACCGAGCCAATCGGGCCGCAGCGAGCAGATCACGCCTTCGAACTTCCTGGTATCCGATCCGGCGGTCGTGCTCCCGAATAACCGCGAGCACATCGGGAGCTTGGTTGGGACCTCCGAGGCGAACGTGATCTCCGGCTTGGGCAATCCTTGCTTTGCCGCGCCGGCTTGAAGAATCGTCGTGAACTTCTCTTTCAGTGTCGCGCCGAATGGCAACGCGAACGCGACCTCACCGGTGGTGGCCGAGCCGGCGGGCCCATTCTTGGCGACGACGATGACTCCAAGATTGACACGCTCGTCGTTCGGGCCGGTGACATACACAAATCCGTTCGACCCTTTGGCGAGCTTCCACCCATTGGGGATGCCCACCGACGCGGTCTTGTCGTCCGTCGTCGCGGTCGTGAGCTGAGCCGAGGCTCGCGAGGTCGCCGCAATCAGCACCAGACAGACGAGACTACGATGCACGATGTTCATATCTACGAGTGCACTCGCACGGCGACGACGCTGTCGACCACGACGACCGTCGTCAGTACTTTTTTGATCGTGGCAGTGCCCTGGAGCATGATGTATCCGCTCAACATCGTGCCTTTCTTTGTGAGGTTCACGGTGAAGCCGGAATTCGTCACCACACCCGTGTGCGCTTCCATCGATTGACCCGTAATCGTCCCCGACGTCGCCGTACCGGTATTGGTGTACCCGAAGATGTCGATCGGGGGGTAGGCAGCCGAGATCGCCAACGGAGTGGGTTGGACCTGCGCCCACTGTTGCGCGCTATCCGGCGGTGACGCGAAGCCGAAGCCGGCCACGGGATAGAGACCGCTCGTCGGAAACGGTGGTCCGTTCAAAGCAATAAGCGTGGGGACCGTATTCGGTTGAATGGTGATCGCCAGGCTGTCTTTCACCACCCCCGAGTCCGCCGCCTGTTGGCGCACACCATTGACGAGCGTGTACAGATAGGTGAACGACTGGATCTGCCACAGCTCCACATTGGCGGGGTTGATCGTGGTGTCCATCCGGGCAATGACCTGGTTATTGCGATTGTCGATGACCTTGACCGTGGTGGCGAGCGTTCCGCCCTTCGCGTACGAGTGCTGGACGGCCGGGTTGTTCTGCACCGTGACCGTGGGCGTGCTGTCGCCGAAGCTCCACTGGTACGCGACGTTCGCCGGGAGCAAGTTCGGTTGGAAGGAGACCTGAAGCGTGTCCGGGTCGTTCACCAGGATGCCGCCGGTTGGCAGCGCGACCGTCCCCTGCAGATTCGTGACCGTGAACTGTTGCCAGTCGAGCCAGCGCCCGACGGCGCCCGCCGATGCAGTGCCCGCGGCGTTGGCCGAGGCGAGTGGCACCCCGAACGTCGCTTGCGTGCCTGGGGTGAAGGAGGCATTCGACAGCAGCAGACCGTTCGACCCGAGAGAGCCATTCGAGTCCGTGACTAATCCACCCGAGATCCTGTAGATGTTGTAGCTCGACTCCACATTCCCCGACGGGGCGGGGGACAATGTCGACGTGAATCCGTACTGGCACGTCGCGCACTGCGCCCAGAAGCGCAGCGTGTCGACGACGTACATCGTGTCATAGAGCTGGCCAGACCACGAGTAGAAGCCCAACGTCGGGAAGAGGCTGGCGCCGGCTGTTCCCGCAACCGCGTCGGCGTACGAGGAGGCGAGCGGCGTCAGCGGAATCGCCAAGCCGAGCGAGGTCGCGATCGGTGCGTTGAAAGAGACGCCTTGCTTGTACACAGGATTCTGGTACGGCGTCATGCCGCTGCTCACCAACTGCAGAAATCGGGTGCTGTCACCGGGCGTCACCGGATCAGCCACATAGATCCGATTGCCGGTCGCCCGATACGCGATCAGATAGTAGTAGCCCTGGACAAGGGGACTCTGGAGATCGACGAACACTGGGAGCGGCACGCCGCCGTTCAACGAGGGGAGCGCGAAGCTCGCCCGAATCTGATCGAACTGCAGCGAGTCTCTGTTTGCGTGGCCGTTGGTAACGGCCATGTAGGCTTGGCTGAGGTAGCTATTGACCTGGTTATCCACCAGGTAGTCGATCAAGCTCGTCCAATGGAATCCGATCGTATCGCTGAGCGGCGCGTTCCTGACGGCCGGGAACCGTCCATTCAGCGGAGTCGACGAGGCTCTCGTATTGAAGTACCAGAGCTCGGTCGCGGCCACGCCGAGCAGCGTGCTCCCCGGCGCCGCCTCCGTCGCAGTGGCCGGCATCTCCCAATCGTTGATGCCCGGCCGAAAATGGGTATCCCAATCCTGGTTCAGCACCGCCGCCGGGATCGCGTAGACCCCGTAGGCGACATTCAAGCTGTCAGGACCGCCAGCCGCGGTGCCACCCGAAATCGGCCGCGATCGTCCAGCGACCCGCGCCGCCGTCGGCGACAGGACGCCGGGTTGGCTGAGATGCCCCGTGATCGCCGTCACGCTGCCGGCGTCGTAGGCGATCGTCGTCATGGGCTCGATCGACTTCGACGCCGAGTCGTACAGGACGACGACCGGGAAGGTGTTGGTCGCGACGGTCACCGGAATCTTGAAGGTGATCGCGCCCTTCGCGTAGCCGCCGGCGCTCGTCACGACATGCACGACCGGCGAGATCGGCACGATCCCGTTCGCGGTTGGCAAGTTCTTGTTCGACGACGAGCCGATGGTGACGTTGAGCGCGCCAGAGAACGCGCCCGACGGGACGGTCAGGGTAAGGCCGTTGAGCGGGTCCCCGGGCTTGCTGACCGTGATCGTCCCACCCGTGGACGGGATCGAGCCTTTGGACAACGTATCGAACGACGCCGTGGTCGGCGGCGGCTTGGTACCAGTTGGCGTCGTGTTGGAGTCACCGCACGCGGCGACAGCGAGAACGACGGCGGCGAGAACGAACAGACGCAATTCGAGGCTCCGGAGATGTGGGTCATCTGGAAGAGCGGATTTTCCGAGGATGCGGGCTCACCACGATGGCCCGAACCCGACCTCGAACCCGATTTCGATCTGCGGCCCCCGGTCGCCGAGCTGCACGATGTCGCCAGGGCACAGGTCGGCGACACCAGCGACGCGCTCGCCGTTGACGAACGTTCCGTTCCGGCTCCCGAGGTCCACGATCACGAACCCCACGCGGCCGTCATCCCGCGGCACGATGCGCGCGTGATGCCGCCCGACCGCGATGTCCTGCTCCGCGTCGAAACGGATGGCCGCCGACGGCGCGCGGCCGAGGATCAGCTCACGGTGCGCGCCGAGCGGGACGATGTCGACTTCGGTGGCTCGCGCGCCACTTAGGTGTCGAACGATGAGGCGGACCACATCGTATGCCGACTATGGCACCCGTGACGGGAGCGTAATCGAGCAGGTGACGACGATGTTATGGGTGCTCTTACCGCCATTCTTGGCCCCCGTGTACTGGACGGTCGCCGTCGAGCAGCCCGACGGGACATTCGACACCGTGATGCTGCCGTCTCCGGCCGGCACCGCGTCCACGGAGAACGCACCGCTCGCCGAGGTCTCGACGGCCGTCAGCGCCGCCCCCGCCGTCGGTGTCACCGTCACGGTCGCGCTCGAGATCGCGCCGCCTTGCGAGCCCGTCACGGTGCCCGAGAAGGTTGCCCCAGCATGTGCGCCCGTGGGCGTACTGCAGGCACCGAGCAACAATGCAAAACCCACCACACCTATACGCGTAGTCACATTTGTCTCCCTGTTGTGTTGTCGCTTAGATAGCGACAAATCGGGGAGACTTAGCTCACGCGGGCGGCGCGGTCAGTTTGGCTTTGAACTCCGCCGCCTTGTCCGGGCGGCCCGACGCCTCGTAGAGCCCCACGAGTCGGCTGACGGCGACCTGCGTCTTGGGATGTTGTGGCCCGAGCGCCTTCGTCATGATGCCATACGCGTCCAGCGACAGCGTCTCGGCCTTTCCGTACTGCTTGACGAAAATGAAGTGATCGGCGAGAAATCCCTCGCTACTGGCGATGAGCCAGCTGTCGGGCGGCAAGACCTTGCGCCGCAGGGCAATGCTCTCCTCGAGCGAGCGCCGCCCGCTCGCGGTGTCGCCGAGCTTGTCCTCGCATCGCCCGAGTGTTTGCAGGGACGCCGCGATCGACGGGTGCGTGTCGGGGATCGTCTTCCCGCGCAGCGCGAGGATCTGGCGTGAGATGTCCGCTGCCTCCTGATAGCGGCCTTGAGCGAAGACCAGGAACGAATAGTTGAACAGCGTCCACGTGTACTTGGGGTGCTCCGGTCCGAGCAGCTTGCGCCGCAGCGCCAACGTCTCGACGTAGGCGCTCTCGCTCGCGGCAGTTTTGCCCTCGATATCCAGCGCGGTCGCCAGCCCGTCCTTGGCATCGGCGACCAGCGTGTTCGGCTCGGGATGGTTCGCTTCGAGAATGGCGAGCGCGCTCCGGTGCAACGACTCGGCCTCGACCCAACGATTCTGCTCGCCCAGCGCCACCGCGACGTCGCCCATGCCCACCGCGACCTTGTCGGAATGGTCGCCGAGCAGGCGCCGGAGGATGTCCAGCGCCTCGCGATGCAGTCGCTCGGCGTCCGCGAACTGCCCTTTGTCATGGGCCACGCTGCCGGCGTCGTTGATGAGATCGGCGAGCACCGTGTCCGGTGCGGAGGACAGCGAGCGCCGAATCGCGAGCGCCTGACGAAAGACCGTGTCGGCACGGTCGAGCTGACCGCTCGCCAGATAGACGCCACCGAGATTGCTGAGCGTCATGACGACCGGGATGCTGCGCGGGCCATCAATACGACGGTCGATCGCCAGGGCCGATTTGAACTGTCGCTCGGCTTCATCATAGCGCGCGAGCGAGAGATAACTCTGGCCGATGACCGATTCGAGGTCGGAACTGACGTCCGGCTGGTTCGCCAGCTCCACGTCGATACGGCGCGCGGCGGAATCCAGAACTTCGGACACGGGCAGATCGCGTCCACCGGTCGCGGGACGCACCGACGACAGGAGCGTCACCAAGAACCCGTTGACTCGCTCGGCCCGAATTTGCGCCGCGCGCGCCCGGCGCGCTTGCACGACCGTCGTCACGGTGCCGGTGACGAGAGCGGCCAACAATAGCAGCGAGATGGCGACCACACCGCGGTTGCGCAGCACGAATTTCCTGAGGCGATATCCGGCCCAATCGCGTTGCGCCTCCACCGGGAGGCCCCCGAGATAGCGGCCGAGATCGTCGCTCAAGGCCGCGACCGACGCGTAGCGGCGTTCCGGTTCGGCGCTCAGCGTTTTGAGGACGATGGTGTCGAGATCTCCGGCCAGCTGCCGCCGCGCTCGGGCGGGTGCCTCGTTCGCGGTTCGATGCGGTCGGCTGCCGACACACAGTTCGAACAACACGACGCCGAGCGAATAGACGTCGGATGCGGTCGTGAGCGGCGCACCGCGGATTTGCTCAGGGCTGGCGTACTCCGGGGTGAAGGGACGCAGACCGCCGCGCGTGAGGGGCACCACGTCGTCGCCCGCATCGGTGCCGACGAGTTTCGCGATACCGAAGTCGAGCAGTTTGGCCGTGCCATCGGCGGTGACGAGGATGTTGCCCGGCTTGATGTCACCGTGGACGATCAGGTTCGTGTGCGAGTGCTGGACGGCGTCGCACACCTGTCGGAAGAGGTCGACGCGCTCGCGGATCGACAGGCGACGCGCATCACACCAGTCCGTGATCGGCGTGCCCTCGATGTACTCCATGACGAGGAACGGGCGCCCGTCGGGCGCGATCCCGCCATCGAGCAGCGTCGCAATGTGGCGGTGCGCGAGCGTGGCGAGGATCTGCCGCTCTCGCCGAAAACGGGCGAGCGTGAGCTCGGAGTCGAGTCCGCCCGGCACGAGCTTGATGGCGACGCGCTTCCGAAAGGCGTCATCCGCGCGCACCGCCTCGTACACCGCGCCCATGCCCCCCCGGCCGATGAGCCGCACGATCTCGTATGGACCGAGTCGCATGCCGACGAATCGGTCTTCCGCCGCGCTATCGGCGGCGATGAGCTCACGGACCTCTTCCCGGAGAGCCGTATCGGATTGCGTGACGTGGTCCAGATACGCGTCCCGTTCGGTGGTTGGCTGATCCATGACGGCGTCGAACAACGCCCGGACGCGCCGCAGGCGCTCTGGCGTACTCACAATCCGTCCGCCCCGAGCTCGCGCGCGAGCCAAACACGCGCGAACTGCCAGTCCCGCTTGACGGTCGCGGCCGAGACGCCGAGGGCATGGGCGATGTCCGGCACATCGAGACCCGAGAAGAACTTGAGCTCCACGACCTGCGCCCATCGGGGCTCCGCCGCGCCGAGCCGCGTCAGCGCATCGTCGAGCGCGAGCATGTCGATGATCGGCGTCTCGTGGCCAGCGATCGCCTCGTCCAGGGTGACCTGCAGTCCGCCGCCGCGTTTAACGGCCCCGCGCGCTCGCGCGTGATCGACCAGCGCCTGCCGCATGGCGCGCGAGGCGGCGCGGAGAAAATGGACCCGGTCTACCGCCGACAGTCCGTTGCCGCCGACGAGGCGGAGGTAGGCTTCGTGCACGAGGGCCGTGGGTTGCAGCGTGTGGCCCGGTCGTTCGCGCCGTAGGTGGCGGCCCGCAATGGTGTGAAGCTCGTCGTACACAACCTGCAACAGCTGCTCCAGTTCCGCGGCGGCATCACCCTGTGGCACGGGCCCCATGGTACGATCCATCCCCAGTGGCGTCAATCGCGAAACGGGCGGCGCCGCTGCGTTTGCGCTGCATTCCAACCCTTTGGTAGCCGCACGTTACTCACCGGTAACCACAACGGTGAAGGCTTCAATGCGTGCATGGACGATCGCGTCACTTCTTGTTCCCGCCGCCATCGCGGCACAGCAGGATTCACCCCCAACCGCTCCGACGAACGTGTCGCGCACGGATGAGATCCGGTACGCGAAAAGCGCCGCGCCGGCGGATATTTCGAAGGATGCCAAGGTGTGGGTGTTGGAAAACGGTCACTACGTCGTCGCGGAGCAGGGCACGTCGGGTATAGCCTGCCAGGTGGGCCGGAGCAGCGCGACAAACTGGGAGCCGCAATGCGGTGATGCCGAGGCCGACGAGACGACGTTGGCCATCTTCCGCTTCAGTACGGAGCAGCGGATCGCTGGCAAAACCTCGGACGAGATCCACGCGGCGGTCGATAGCGGGTTGGCCTCGGGCCGGTTCCGGGTGCCGCGGCGACCCGCGCTGGTGTACATGGTGTCGTCGTCGCAAGTGCTCGGCACGAAGACCCGCTCTCATTTCATGCCGCACCTCATGATATTCTATCCCGGCATGAGCGCCGGTGCGATGGGCGTCGTCGAGTCGACAAGCATGGACGTCCCGGGTGTCACGTCGGATGGCAAACCGACGTCCGGACTCATCGTCGTCGTGCGCGATTGGGTGGACCCCAACAAGGTGTTGAGCGCAACGACTCCGTGACGGACGACCTCGCGCTCGTTGAGCGGTTTCTTCGGACGCGCGGCGAAGACGCGTTTGACGCGCTGTATGAAGCGCATACGCCGGCGCTCTACGCGTTGGCGATGCGCCTCACGGGCGGCGATCAAAGCGAAGCGGAAGATCTCGTTCAGGAAAGCTGGGTCCGGGCCGTGCGGGCGTTGTCGTCGTTCCGCGCGCAGTCCCAGCTGCGCTCGTGGTTGTGTGGGTTGTTGGTGAATGTGAGGCGGGTGCGTATCCGCACCGATTGGCGCATGGTCGATGCGCCGGACATGGAGCCGGTCGCGGAGACCGGTGGCCCCGAAGACGCGCTCGATCTGGAGCGCGCGATCGGCGCGCTGCCCGAGGGCGCCCGAGATGTGTTCGTGCTCCACGATGTCTACGGGTATACGCATCGGGAGATCGCCGAGATGCTGGGCATCGTGGAGGGCACGTCGAAAAGCCAGCTCACTCGCGCTCGATCCCTGCTCCGGAGCTCGCTGCCATGATGGATCTGCCACGGGAACGACAGCCGGACCCGGCGCTGAAGCAGCGCGTCGTGTCGGCGCTGGTCGCGGCGGGTCTCGTCCGGCGCCGGCGCGTGTGGCCAATCTGGGTGGCGGCGGCTGCCGCGGTGGTGGTGTTGGGCGTAGGCCTATCGGTCCTGCGTCCCCGGCACGCGCTGGCGCCGGGCAACACCTATGTGCTGCTGCTCTACCAGGACTCGACCTACCGCATGCCGCCCAAAGGCCATAGCGCCGAGCGCGTCGCCGAGATCGTGCGGTGGGCGGACAGTCTCTCCGCGGTCGGGAAACTCGAACGTGGCGGCCACCTCGTCGGCCCGGGCCCGATCGGCGGCCTGTTCCTGATACGGGCGCAGAGCGACTCGGATGCGGCGCGGATAGCGGCCACGTGCCCCTTTACGAGATATGGCGGGCGACAGGAGATCAAGCGATTCGAAGAATGAGAGAGCCGCCGTGACCGCGTTGGGGACCCGCGCGTGTGTTTATCATGACATCCGAGCTAGACGGCCGGCTGAGTAGAATCGAGCGGCGACTTGGGGCACTCGAAACCCTCATGCGTCAAAGCGGAGGGCCCAGCGCCGAGAGCCCAACTCCCCAACCCGTTCAGCCGCCGCGACCCGCGGCGTTGCCACCTCGCCCACCTCGGCCTGCGCCGCCGGCGCGAAAGCCCGAAGGCTCGCCCATGGCCACGAATTTCCTCGGCTGGGCGGGAGCCGTAGCGCTGGTACTGGCGGCGACCTATCTCATCCGGCTCGCCATCGACACAGGCTGGCTCACGCCGACCATCCAGGTCGGCTGCGCGGGGCTCTTCGGAATTGCCCTGATAGGCGCAGGCCTGGCGATGCGCGATGGCGATCGTGACTACGCGGGCCTGCTCCCAGGGGCAGGCATCGTTGTTCTATTTCTCACGATCTATGGTAGTCACCTCTACTACCACTTGATCGACGCCCGCGCCGCGGGCTTGGCGGTCGTCGTCGTCTGTCTGGCGTCGCTGTGGCTCGGCCATCTGTTCGAAAGCGACTTGTACGCACTGTTCGCCGTCATCGGCTCGTACTCCGCGCCATTTCTACTCGCTGAATTCCAGGGCTCCTTCACGGATCTCGCCATCTATTACTCGGCGTGGAGCGTGACGTTCAGCGTCTTTTCCGTGTATGGCGGCCAGCGCGCGATCTATCTCATCGCGCTCTACGCGGCGCTGATCGGCTTCGATGTCTTTGCACGGGACGGCGGGGTGGCGTGGGGTACCGTCGTGTCATTCCAAGCCGTCCAATTCGTCATTTTCGGCGTCGCGGCCATGACGTTTTCGATTCGGCACAAATCGCCAATGGATGCGAACGTCGCGGCACTGCATCTGCCGCCGCTCGTGCTGTTTTATGCCCTGCAGTACTACGTGCTCAAAGCGCACGTACCAGCCGCGGCGCCATGGATAGCCGTCGCCAGCCTCGTAGCGTTGTTGCTGCTCATCGTCATGACGCGGATCATCTCCAAACGGCCGTCGCCGGGTGGCGAGTTCCTCGCGTGGGCGTATGCGACGCTCGTGTTGTTCCATGCTGGCTACCTGGAGAGCGTGCCCGCACAATGGGCGCCATGGGTTGCCGCCGTCGTCGCGCCACTCGTGGTCTGGGTGAGCGTGCGACGCCCGGATTCCTGGAGCACCATGTGGCCGTTATGGATTGCCGCTGGCTTCGTGTTCGTCGCCAATCTGCTGCACATCATCTTTACTCCCGGCCCACCGGTACTGGGACTTGTATATGCGCTGCTCCTCTATGCAGGGTATGCACTCACGCGCCAAGAGGAGCGTCTCGACCGCGCCGTCAAACCGTTGCTGTACGTCGGGCACCTCACGGCCATGGTCGCAGCGCTTCATCTGCTCCGTGACCATTTCCTCCAATCGGTCGCTTGGGGGTTATTGGCTATTGGTTGTCTTGGGTTGTCGCTGGCGTGGCGCGATCGCGACCTGGGTCAGTCGTCGCTCTTCGTGTTCGGCGCCACCGCTGCGAAAGTTCTGCTGTATGATCTGAGCGGCGCGCCGCCGATCGCGCGCATCATCGGCTTGATCGTGCTCGGCGTCACCTTTTACGTCGGCGGCATGATGTACCAGCGCACGACCGCGAGAGCGTGACCCCGCGAGCGAAACGCGCGCCATGTCAATTACATTCGTCGCGTGCAGATCCTTGTTGAGCATCTCAGCAAACGGTATCGAGGCCAGGTAGAGGCGCTCCGCGGCATTGACCTCTCGCTGCATCCCGGGGTGTTGGGCTTGCTCGGCCCCAACGGCGCCGGCAAGTCCACCCTGATGAGGATCCTGGCGACCGTCACGCGACCGACCACCGGGCGTGTTCTCTGGAACGATGCCGACATCGCGCGGCGTCCCGATGCGCTGCGCGGTGTGCTGGGCTATCTCCCGCAAGACTTCGGCGTCTACCCGAATCTCAACGCCATCGAGTTCCTGGACTACATGGCGGCCGTGAAAGGCATCGCCGCATCCGCGGCCCGCACACGCATCGCCGAGCTCCTGGAGCTGGTCAATCTCAGCGACGCCGCCAAGCGCCCCTTGGGCGGCTACTCGGGCGGCATGCGCCAGCGCGTCGGCATTGCCCAAGCGCTTCTCAACGACCCTGAGCTGCTGATCGTCGACGAGCCGACCGCCGGCCTCGATCCGGAGGAACGCGTCCGCTTCCGCAATCTGTTGTCCGAGCTTGCTGGAGAACGCATCGTCATCCTCTCGACGCACATCGTCTCGGATATCGAGGCGGTCGCCACGAGCATTGCCATTCTCGCCCACGGCCAATTGCTCGCGCACGCATCTCCCGAAGGCCTCCTGGCTGGCGTGTCGAGCCGTGTGTGGGAAGTCATTGTCCCCAGTGCGGAACTGCCGGCGCTCCGCCAGCGCCACCTCGTCAGCACCACCGCCCACCGGAGCGATGGGGTTCACGCGCGTGTCGTCGCCGACACCGCGCCAACACCGGATGCCCGGCCGCTCGACCCGTCCCTCGAGGACGCCTATCTCGCCATGCTCAGCACTCACGCACGGACGTCTGCCGCGTGAGGGCAGGCCGCGCCATCGCTGCCATCGCGCTCGCCAATGTTCGCGAGCGCGTCCGGCGCTACAGCTTTCTGGCGACGCTCCTCTTTGCCACGTTTCTGGGCTACGCCGCCGCCACCGGCAAAATCGTCCTGCACCTCGACGAGTACCGCGGCGTCTACACGGCGGGTTGGATCGGCCTCATGGTCGCGCTGGTCACCACCGTGTTCGTCTCGCTGATCGGCTTCTATATCGTCAAGAACTCCGTCGATCGTGACCGCACGACTGGCGTCGGTCAGATTCTCGCCGCCACGCCCGTGACCAAATGGCAGTACACACTCGGCAAACTGACCAGCAACTTCCTCGTGCTCGCGTCGATCGTGCTCGTGCAAGGCGTCGGCGCGGTCGTCATGTTCTTCGTCGCCGGAGAGGACCGACACTTTGACGCCTGGGCGCTGCTCTCGCCACTGCTGTTGGTCGCGCTGCCGGCCATGGCGTTCACCGCCGCCATCGCGCTCGTGTTTGAATGCCTTCCGATGTTGCGCGCCGGCGTCGGCAACGTGCTCTGGTTTTTCGCCTGGACCTTCGCGATCGCCCTGCCGCAGGTCGCGGGCACACGCTGGTTCGACCCTATAGGCGTTTTTTCATCGATGGCGGCGCTGCAGCCCGCCGCTCGCGCGATCATTCCCGGGTACAAGGACGGCATGTCGTTGACGATCGTCGAGCCCGGGCGCGTCGAGAAGATCGCGCACGCGCTCCGATGGCCGGGCATCCCATGGACAATCCCCGACGTTCTCGGGCGCCTTTTGTGGGTCGCGGTGGCGGTTGCGCTGGCGTTGCTCGCCGCTCTCGTCTTCGATCGCTTCGATGCGACTCGGGGCGCCGTTCGCATCGTGGTCAACGCGCGGGTCAAGGCCGTTGACGTTCCGCGCACCATCGCGCGCGCGTCGGTGCACCTCACACCACTCGCGCGGACCGGGCGCGGCAGCTTCGGTCGCCTGGTTCTCGCCGAGCTTCGGTTGGCGCTCAAGGGGTTCCGCTGGTGGTGGTATGCCGGCGCCGTCGGGTTGGTGGTCGCACAGGTGACGTCGCCACTCGATACCGCGCGCGGTCCGGTGTTGGCCGCGGCCTGGCTCTGGCCGATCTTCGTGTGGTCGGCGATGGGCACGCGCGAATCGCGTTACGGGATGGGCAGTCTGCTCTTTTCGTGCCCGCGCATGCTCACGCGCGAGCTGCCCGCATCCTTTCTCGCCGGCGTGATCGTCGCGCTACTCGCCGGCATAGGAGTCGGCGCGCGCTTGCTGCTCATCGGGCACTGGCCGGACTTGGTCGCCTGGTTGGCCGGCGCGCTCTTCCTTCCGTCTCTGGCCTTGGCGCTCGGCGTTGTGTCGGGCACCAGCAAGACCTACGAAGGGCTGCTGACGGTGCTGTGGTACATTGGCCCGCTGCAGCACGTTCCCGGGTTCGATTTTACCGGCGCCGCCGACGGTCCGCTCGCGCTGCACTACGCCGGCGTGTACTTCGCGCTCAGTGGCGCACTGCTTCTTGCTGCGTTCTTGGCACGCGCTTCAGGCCGATCTCCGGCGGCCCGCTACTACTAAAACGATCCCGGCAACGATGGCAACGACGCCAGCCGTTGGGGACACGAAGCCCTTTTTCACCGTCGAGATCTGAACCGGGCCGATGTCCGTGCTGTGCCGCTCTTTCGTGTAGCTGATGCCATTCGCCGCGAGCACCACGACGCCGAGCACGATGAGTATTACACCAACGAACCCTGTGATGCGCATTCCCTCTCCCTTCTCAGAGTGACAGCCTGAGAAGCAAGACGGATACCCAATGCTCGCAGCGCCGCGCGCCACCAGGACACGCGATGCGTGGAGCGAGGCGTCGGCGGCGTCCCTGACGGCTCGTCCCCCAATTGCTGCAGTCGCGGCAAGCTCACCATGGCGGTGCGCCGGTGCCCGACGTACCCCTCCAGCAGCGCCGCCTCGGCCGCACCGCCTCCGGGCGCCGTCTGGTTATATGGTCGTTGGAACAGGTCGTCGATCGCCCGCATCGACGTGGTCGCCCGCTCCGCGTCCAACTCTCCGCGCGCCAGCACGTGCGCCAAGCGGTCCAACTCGGTGAGCTCATTGGCCGACCACGGCACGCGACCGCGCGGCGGCAGGGTCCCGGGAGGCAGCGCGGCCACGAAGTCGAGCAAACGGATCGAGAGGTAGGACAGTTCGCCAGCCGTCTCGCGCCACTGCATTCCTCGATCGTCCGAAGTCATCACTTATCATACACGAATGCACGAGCAAACGCCTCCTGGCCCAGCGATGCCGAGTGAAGTCCCGAACGCGGATCGGGTCGCTATCGGGCAAACGGCGACGGCATTCGTGGATGCCTGGAACGCGCACGATTCCCACGCGTTTGCCCTGACCTTTGTGCCCGATGGGGATTTTACGAATGTGCTCGGCGTGCACGTGCACGGGCGACCAGCCATCGACACCCTACATGCGCGGGTCTTCGAGAAAATCTTCAAGACCACTCATCAAACGCTTCAAGTCCGCAGCATTCGGCTCATTATCCCAGCCGTGGCGGCAGTCGACATTGATTGGCAGATGACGGGCGCCGTGAACCCCGATGGCAGCGCGCGTCCCGAGCTGCGTGGTCTGCTCAACTGGGTTATGCAACGGCAAAGTGACGGCAGCTGGCTGATCGTCGTGATGCACAATACGCCTCTGAAAGGTTACCCGGCGAACTAACAGCGCCGAACAACCCAAGCGGGACGACTGTTCGTCGCCCCGCCTCGCGCTGTCGTTAGGGTTCGCTGTCGCTAAGGGTTCGCTAGCGGTTGGGCGGACTGTCCGGCTTCGGCTTATCCTCCGGCTTCGGCTTGTCCTCCGGTTTGCTCTCCGGTGCTGGTTTGCTCTCCGGTTTCGCCTGCGGCTGACTCTGCGCCGGTTTGCTCTCCGGCTTGGCCTGAGGTTGGCTCGGCGCCGGTTTGCTCTCTGGCGCTGGCTTGCTCTCCGGTTTGGCCTGCGGTTCGCTCGGCTTGCTCTCCGGTTTGGCCTGCGGTTGGCTCGGAGCCGGTTTGCTCTCCGGCTGAGGCACCGGCTTAGATGGTGGCGGAGCACTTGGGCGCGCAGTTGGCGCAGACGGTTGCGGATTCGCGGGCTTCGCCGGCGCGGGTGTCACCTTCTTGGTGACGACGTCACCACCGGACACTGCATGATACGGAGTCGCCACGCGACTGGTCGTTATGACGCCCTGACCGGTAAACACACCGGGCTTGGGTGTTGCCACGACCGCGGGCTTGCCCTGATTGACCGACGCAAGCTGCGCGCGGTTCGTACTGGCCGCCTGCCGATGCTGCGTCTGCTCACTCGTCGGCGCCGTGTGTTGCTCACGAGCCACCGCCAACTCCGCTGCGGTTGGCCGTGCCGTCGTGCCACCGTTCCCGCCGTTGTAACTCACATTGGTGACGGTGGTGTTATTGATGACCGTCTTGTTGTACACGTTGGTGACATTCGTTGTCGTACTGATGTTGTTCACCGAACGGTTGTAATAGAGATGATTGTTATTCCAATACCCGCCCTCATACCCGCTGCCACCGTAGCCATAGCCATAGTTGATGCCGCCGTAGTAGCCGACGTGCGATGACCAGTATCCGTCGTGCCAGGCGTAGTTACCGCCATCGGCGTACTCCCAGTACCCTGGAGTCCACAGCAACCCTTGCTCTGGCACGAGCACCCAAGTGCCAGGCACCCAGTAGTAGCCATCGTCACCATACGCCCAGTACCCGGGCGCCCACAAATACCCGACCGCAGGCATCGGCGGCTGCTCGTACTCTGGCAGCGCTGGCGGCCCGACGGTGATTGAGACACTCACTTGTGCGCTTGCCACCATCGGTGGCGCCACAAGCGCCATTACTAGTAACGCCGAGCGAATACGCATGCTGTGCCTCCTCTGCAGTTCTACTCGCTCCAAAGGAGGCACTATCCATGCCGCGCCAGCTCATCCGAGCCCGGGTCAGCCGACCATTGATCCGTGCGCAGCAGTCGCCGCAGCTCTGATCACGTCGATGACGAGCTTCGGTTGCGCAAGCATGGCGACGTGGCTGCTGTTGGCCTCAGTCGTGGTCGCGCCCATACGCTTCGCCAAGAAGCGCTCCAACTCCGGTTGGACCGTGCGGTCGTTCTTGCCCACGATGTACCAGCTGGGCTTTGATCTCCAAGCAGCCGCCTCGACCTTCTGGTTGAACAGATCGACGTCCGGCACGCCCTGCGCCGCCCAGACGACTTTCTGTTCTGCCTCTGGTAAATCTCCCGCGAAATCAGAGATGCCATCCGGTTTCAACCAGATGCGTCCCTCGGCCACTTCGATATGCGAGAATACAGGCGTGGCGGGGTACCGGTCGATCAAATTCTGCGATGTCTCGCCGGCGTCCGGGGCCAGCGCGCAGATGTAGACGAGCCCCACGACGCGATCATCCATTCCCGCGGCGGTAATCACCGTGCCGCCGTACGAGTGGCCCACGAGGATGGCTGGACTGCTGACCCGGCCGAGTGCGCGTCGGACCGTCGCGACATTGCCCTTCACCGTGTCGAGCGGGTTCTGCGCCGCCACGCATTCGTGTCCCTCGGCTTGGAGCGCGGGGATCACTTTACTGTAGCACGAGCCGTCGGCCCACAGGCCGTGCGCGAATACGATACTGACCTCGCTCATAACGTTACTCCTTGGTGGGAAGGGCATCCATCCAGGCACGGATGTACGGCGAGCAGTGGAGTACTGCTATTCCTTGCGACTCGCATTCCAACAGGAAGTGAACCGCATCCATGTCCACGAGTGTCACTTCTTCGATATCGAGCGTGACGCGCCGGCGGTCCGCCGGAATGTTGGCTTCGATGTCAGCCACATCTCGTGACTCGATGCGACCCATGAGGCGAAGCACCGTGCGCCCGTCATCGCGCGTCGTCTCGATCCTGAGCATCGCCCAGGTACAGGCAAACGACGGGCCCGCGCTAAGTCGTTCGCCAGCAGTGTTTTTTGGTGGTCGGCATTTGACGAACTCTCAGAAATTGCCGAGCGTTCGTCAGTGCGGGCGGAACCGGTTCTTGTCGATGTCGAGCGCTCGGATCTTCGAGTCCAGCGTCTGCCGAGGAATACCGAGCTTGGCCGCGGCGCCCGACGGTCCCGAGACGCGCCCGTGCGAGTCGGCCAACGCGGCCTCGATGATCGACTTCTCACGCTCGACGAGCGTTGCGGCGAGCGGCGTCGCTGACACGGTCTGGCGTTCGCGCTTCGTCGCGAACCACGCCGCGTCGACCGAGAACGTCTCGTCCTCACAGAGCACGACAGCCCGCTCGATCACGTTCTGCAGCTCGCGAACGTTCCCCGGCCAGTCGTACACCTGCAGCCGTTCCATCGTCGCCTTCTCAATGCGACGGATCCGCTTGCCCAGCTTCGCGGCGTAGCGCTCGACGAGGTATGCCACGAGTACGGGAATGTCTGGAACGCGATCGCGAAGCGGCGGGACCTCGATGGGAAAGACGTTGAGCCGGTAATAGAGATCCTGACGAAACGTGCCGTAGGTCGCGATGGCTTCGAGGTCTCGATTCGTTGCGGCGAGCACGCGCACATCGACCGGGATAGAATGGTTGCTCCCCACGCGCTCCACCTCACGCTCCTGCAGCACGCGCAACAGCGCGATCTGCGCCTCGGCCGGCAGATCGCCGACCTCGTCGAGGAAGATCGTGCCACCGTCCGCAGCTTCGAATCGCCCGAGCCGCCGCTGCAGCGCGCCGGTGAAGGCGCCCTTCTCGTGGCCGAACAACTCGGAGGCGATGAGCGATGGCGGAATCGCCGCGCAATTCACTCGAATGAATGCCCGCCCAGCACGCTTCGAGCGCTTATGGATGGCGCGAGCAACCAGCTCCTTGCCGGTTCCGGTCTCACCCGTGATGAGCACGGTGGAATCGGTCGGCGCGACCTTGGCGATTTGCGACAGCACGCGCCTGAGCGGAGCCGACGACCCAATGATCTCCTCGAACATCGAGGTCCGGTCCGCGTCTTCACGGAGCGCCAGGTTTTCGCCCTGCGTGCGCTCCTCGGCCCGCTTCCGATCATCGATGTCCGTGCCCGTCGCGTACCAACGGCTGACCCGCCCGTGCTCGTCGAGGAGCGGGTTGTAGCGGATGAGGAACCAACGATACTGACCGTCCCGTCGGCGAGCCCGCTGCTCGTTTTCAAACGGCATCGTGCCGGCCAGCCCCTGGCTCCGCTGCCCCGCGACCTTCGCGACGTCCTCGGCGTGAAATATCCGCGCGCGAAATCCGGGAGCGAGCACCTCCTCCATTGTCGACCCCGTGTAGTCGAGCACGGCCTGATTCGCGTACAGGATCGCACCGTCCGGACCCAGCACGATGATCGTGTGCGGGATCGCATCAGTGATCCGCAGCAGCTCCTGTTTGGCCCGGAACTGACTCATCGACACAAAACTATCGCCTGTACAGGTCTACCCAATAGGTCAGCCCCATCCCTTCAACGGCGCCTGGATCCAGCGACGCGGTGACATAGCCGGTCGTTCGGTTGCCGTGCACCGCGAGCTCCGTGACGAGATGGTATTTTCGTCCCTTGAGCTCGTCCACCGGCAGCGCCCCGGCCAGCCCACCGGACACACGGCCATCGTCGCTGAACCGGACGTTGGAGAGATCGGTTTCCGGAGCGCCCCCGACAGAGGTACGTACCGTCCCAAGCGAGTCGACGCGCACCGTCAGGGGAACGCGCCCTCGATACGTGGCGATCCAACCGGCCCACGAGCCGATGAGCGCTGCTGCCGGTCGAGTGGGTAGTTGAGCCGCGGTCGAGGCGGCCCGGCGCGTCATAAACGATGGGAGATAGAGCGCGATCACGTCGTCGGCAATGCCGGTCAAGAGAAGCGGCGCATTCGCCGTGATGGCCACGGCAAGGTGCTCAGCGGGAACCAGCACCAGCAACGCGGACGCGACGTTGGTCCCGCCGGCGGCGTAGACCTCGCGCACGCCAAAGTGGTCGGGCTCGACCCACCAACCAAATCCATACTGATACTGCTCGTCGGCCCGCACGGTTTCCGTCTGCATCCAGTCGATCGCCGAGTCCGTGATCACGCGCTCTTGGTCGCCCAGGTGCGCATGCAGTTGAAACAGGCCAAAGCGCGCGAGGTCATGGATGCTCGCGTAACCGTCGGACGCGGCCGGCGTCGTGCTCCGGTAGCCGTCTGCCCGGCGCCCTTTCCCGTCGTACGACGCGGCCACCCCGCTCCGTGATCCCGCAGGTCCAATGAACGTGTCGCCGAGCCGGAGCGGGACGAAGAGATCGGTGCGCATCGCTTCGCCCAGCGGACGTCCCGTGACGCGCTCGATCACCGCGCCGAGGGTTCCGTAGCCCAGGTTCGAATAGTCGAATCGCTCGCCGGGCAGACGAATGGCGACCGCGTAGCGCGCGATGGCCTCGGACACGGACACGCGACAGTTCGGTGTATCCGTGAAACAGAACAAGTAGTGTGTCGCCAGCCCCGCCGTGTGGTTGGCTAGACGATGCACCGTCACTTGCGCGGCATTCCACGCCGGGCTCGAGACGCGCACGCTCTCCGGTAAGCCCGCGAGGTATGCGTTCGCGGATCGGTCGAGATCGAGTCGGTGCGCGGCGCTCAAGATCTGCAGCTCGGTTGCCGTGAACGTCTTCGTCATCGACGCCACGTTGTACGAGGTGTGGACGCTCGCGCGCTGATGATGCTCTTTGTCCGCCCAGCCAAACGCTTCCTCCCACACGATCGCGCCGTTCCGCGCCACGGAGGCGGCGATCGAGGGTGTGGAGTCGGATGTGGTCAGGCGGTCGAGACGATGTCGTACAGCGTCTGGCGCCTGCGCCCGCGCCGCGGACGTGGCGATGAGCAGTAGTGCGCACGCTCGGAGAGGCATCCTGAAATGCTGTGGCATCCAGGGCCATTTGTCACTGCGATACGCTATGTTTATAGGGCACCATTCGCGCATTGGCTTTATAGCCGCGCATTCGTCTCTCGACATTCGTGCCTGGATGCCGTCAGGTGGGTGTTTCCCACGCCGGGCGGGTCGAGTGACAGTCAATCGTTTGCTGAACGCGCTCCCGGCCACGGAGCGCGACCGCATCGCCCCATTCCTGACGCGCGTGCGGCTCGACCTCAAGCAGACGCTCTACGAACCCGACGCCACGATCACGCATGCCTATTTCCCGGTCGACGGATGCGTGTCCATGGTGAGTAGGATGGAGGAAGGTGCGGTCGAAGTGGCCACGGTTGGGAACGAGGGGTTGGTCGGCATTCCGCTGCTACACCATACCGAGTCGACGCCAACGCTGGTGTTCGTGCAGGTCGTGGGCGAGGCCGATCGGATCGCCGCCGCTGATCTGCTCACCGTTCTGCGTGAGAGCGCGCCGGCCGAACGGCTCTTCTATCGCTATGCCCAGGTGCTGTTCGACCAGGTGGCACAAAACACCGCGTGCAATCGCTTGCACGCATTGGAGGCGCGCTGCGCGCGCTGGCTCCTCATGACCCACGACCGGGTCGGCGTCGAGCGCGGGGTCAATCAGTTCGCGCTCACGCAGGAGTTTCTGTCCTACATGCTCGGCGTCCATCGGCCCGCCGTCACCCTCGCCGCCGGCGTCTTGCAGGAAGCCGGAATGATCCGATATCACCGAGGCACGATTACCGTCGTCGACCGGGCAAAACTCGAAGGGGCGTCCTGCGCGTGCTATGACATCATGCGTCGCGGGTACCAGAAGCTTTTGGTACAAAAGCGTACCGAACTTTAGGAACTTGCGTCCGCGTCACACAACAATAATGATGGTGGAAGGATGCGCGACCAGGATAGGCGTATCGCCAACGGCACCGACGACGGCCAGGATGTAACCCGCATCATCCCGCCCGCGGCGCTCGCGAATACGTTGCGCGAGCTGCGTGAGTCGGTCGAAGCTGTGCTCGACTTGCCAGTGACCGACCCATCGAACCCGACGGCCCCCGCGGCGGCTGGTGTTCGACTCGCTCGCATGCACGTCGCGCTTCGGCATCTGTGCGAACGGGCGCGCGAACAGAAGGTCCCGGCGGAGCATCTCATCATCCTGGTCAAGAACGCGTGGGGCCACTTGCCAACCGGCGAGTCCCTCACCGGCAAATCGGATCAGGTACTGACGCTGAGTGAGCTCGTCACCGCGTGCATCAATGAGTTCTACCGGGGTGACCCCGCGACCCGATCGGGAAAGTTTGCGAACGGCGACGCCCGGGACGATTCACGGGCGGGGCGCGATCGGGATCACCGTTAGATCCGCCCTGGCTCAAAAATCGCCGTAGCACGCCAATAGGGACCGGACACTTGCTGGTCCGGGAGTTAAACTATTGGCCGGAGGTAAGTCCCTGATCGCCAGTCGGTTATGACAGACCGGGCCATCATTTTGGTCGTCGAGCGTGATCCGCACGTCCGGGATCTCGAAGAATATTTCTTGAACGAAGCGGGCTACGAAGTCGAGTTCGCCCTCGATGGCGTCGCCGCGCTGGCCCGGGCGCGGACGATCCTTCCCCAGATCATCGTCACAGAGATCCTCGTGCCCAAGCTCGATGGGCTCGCGCTCTGTCGGGCCGTCAAAGAGGATCCGGCGCTCCGTAGCACGGCGGTGCTCATTTTCAGCATCCTATCCGCCGAAGCGCGTGCGCATGAGGCTGGTGCGGACGCGTTTCTCATGAAGCCGCTCGCCGACCGCCGGCTCGTGGAGACCGTGCGCGCGCTGCTCGCGTCGAGCCAGCACACCCCGTCACGGACGCGGAGACCGCCAACGTGAAGCGCGTACGCACGGGCAGTATCCAAGCGGACTATGTGCTCGGCGGCGGGTTCCCCGAGCACTCGATCAACATCGTCATGGGGCAGCCGGGGACCGGTAAGACGATCTTCGCCGAACAACTGCTGTTCGAGAACGCGCAGGGCGACCGTCCGTCGTTGTTCATCACGACGCTCTCCGAGCCACTGACCAAGGCCGTGCGCTACGTCCAGCAGTTCGCGTTCTACGATGAGCGGAAGCTGGGCACGGACATTCAGTATCACGATGTCGGCTCCGTGCTGATCGCCGCCGGTCCCGATGGCCTGATGCCGTGGATGACCGACATGATCAAGTCGGCGCGGCCCAAGATCATCGTCATCGACTCGTTCCGCGCGATCCACGATCTGGCAACGTCGGCGCAGCAGATGCGGCGCATGGTCTCCGAGCTCGCCGGCCTGCTGTCGGCATACGATGTCACGACGTTCCTGCTGGGCGAGTACACGAGCGAGGACATCCAGCGTTACCCTGAGTTCGCGATCGGCGACGGCATCGTCGAGTTGGCGCGCCGTCCACTGAGCACGCGCGACGAGCGCTTCTTCCGGGTGCTCAAGCTGCGGGGCAGCGGCTACCGGCAAGGGCAGCACGCGTTTCGCATCGGCCCCGGCGGGCTCGACAATGTATCCGCGACTCGTGTCGCCGAATGTGCCGACGACCTACGAGCCGCGGCTCGAGCGCGTGTCGACCGGCGTCGTCGGGCTGGATGCGATGGTCGGCGGCGGCTTGTGGTCGGGATCGACGACGCTGATCGTCGGGCCGACCGGCTCGGGCAAGACCACGATGGCGCTGCAATTCATGCTCGAGGGCGTCCGCCGTGGAGAGCCGGGTCTCTACGTGCACTTTCAGGAGAATCCGGCACAGCTGCGCCGCGCCATCAATGCACTCGGCATGAGCGCCGAGCAAGCAATCGCCGGTGGACTCCGTCTTCGCTACGAGTCGCCGGTCGAGCTCGAGATTGACAGCATTATCGTGGACATCTTCGAGAAGATCCGCTCGGGGGAGATTAAGCGTCTCGCGGTCGACGCCATCGGCGATCTGGCGGCCGCGGCGAGCGATCCGCAGCGGCTGCACGACTATCTCTACGCGCTCGTGCAGCACTTCACCGTGCATCACGTCACAAGCCTGCTCACGTTCGAGTCGGGGAGCGGTGTCACGAGCACGGTGGAGCACGAGCAGCGCTTTTCCTATATGTCCGACAACGTGCTGCAGCTCGCGCTGCAGGGTACGGAGCGGACGCGGCGCACGCTCCGCGTCGTGAAAACGCGACAGAGCGATCATGATCTGGACGTGCGCGAGCTGGCGATGGGAGCGGGGGGCGCCCACGTTGTCTGAGGACCGCCGAGCGGGCACGGACCGCCGCGGGGCGGGGCAGGCGACGGCCACCGAGGAGGATATCGGCGCGCGAGTGGCCACGTGGCTGCGCCCCTCCGACCCGCGCTTGCCCTTGCTCACGCAGCTGAGCCGCGCGTTCACCAACGCCACGTCGCTCGCCGACATTTTACAGCTCGCGGTCGAGCAGGCGGCCGTGCTCATGAGCGCCACGAAGGCCGTGTTGATGCTCGCCGATGCCGACGGCATGCTGCGCGTGCGGGCCGCGGTGGGTGTCGACGACGAGCTCGTGGCCCGTTTCCGCCAGTCGTTCGACGAATCGTTAGTGACGCGATTGCAGGGACTCTTCGGCATCGGCGCAACGGACGGATTTATTGGCGTGCCGCTCGTCGTGCAGGGGCGCGTCACGGGTCTCTTGGCGGTCCTGCGGCCTCGCGGCAGCACGGTGACGTCCGAGGATGAGGCCTTGTTGTCGGCGCTCGCCGACCAGACGGCGGCGCCGCTCGAGCACGCCTTGCTCACCGAGCGCATGGAGCGGGCGACACTCGTGGCCGACAACGTGCGGCTGTATGAGGCGGAGCGCGCCGCCCGGATCGCGGCCGATCAGGCACGGGCCGAGGCCGAGGCCGCGAACCGGGCCAAGAGCGAGTTCCTGGCCAACATGAGCCATGAGCTGCGGACACCGCTCAACGCGATCGGCGGATATGTCGAGTTGATCGAGATGGGCATCCGCGGGCCCGTGTCGGAGGAGCAGGCCGAGGACCTCCGGCGCATTCGGGCGAGTCAGCAGGTCTTGCTGCGGCTCGTGGAGGACGTGCTGGAACGTCGCGAAGCTGGAGACGGGCCGCGTGCACCTCCAGTTGGCCAAGGTGCGCGTGCACGAGCTGTTGGCGGGCGCGGAGGCCCTCGTTTTCCCGCAACTCCTCAGCAAGTCGCTCCAGTATCAGTACCGGCCGTGCGAGGCAACGCTCACGGTCCGCGCCGATCGGGTGCGGCTGCAGCAGATCATCCTCAACCTGCTGACGAACGCCATCAAATTCACGGATACCGGTGGCGCGATCACGCTGAGCGTGGAGACGGGCTCGGACAATGTGTTGATCCGGGTCGCGGACAGCGGCCGCGGCATTCCAGCCGAACGACTGGCCGACATCTTCGAGCCGTTCGTCCGCGTGGACAGTGGGTTCACGCGCCCGACCGAAGGAGCGGGTCTCGGACTCACAATCAGCCGGTCACTGAGTCGCGCCATGGGCGGCGACATCACCGTCGAGAGCGCGCTGGGCGTGGGCTCGGTTTTTACGTTGAGGTTGTGCCGCTGATTCAGCAGTAACCGAGAAGAGCGAACACCTGCCTCGCATCGGCCAACGGAAACGACGCCGTGCTCTCGCACCTGACGCAGACCTCGTCAACGTCAGTCGAATACACCGGTTGAACCAAGAGATCTTTGCGCGTCGCGATCGCCACACGAAGCAAGCTCACCGTCTCGGCAAAGTTCTCGGGGTCGCCGGCTTTCCGGTGTTCCCGCCAGACGGACTCGATAGACTCGGGCTGCGCCACGTCCGCCATACGAAGAAAGTCTCGCGCGAACTTGGGAGCCAGAACGTCGCCGCGGAGGAGACCGCAGCACAATCGCGCATGTCGGGCGACGAGATCCTCGAAGGCCACTACGCGGAGCGCGATGCCGGACCAGGAAAAAGCCCGGGCGCGTTCCATCTCCGCTCCGTAGGCGCGAAACACATCCACTCTCACCGACGTTGCGGGATCCACGGCCTGCAACATGGTCTTGGCCGGTGGATCATGTGGATGCGCGTGCCGTATCAATATCGCCTTGCCCAGGCCCGAGGGCATGCAATCGAAGCGCGCGGCGACAAAATCCAGATCGTGAAGTGGTCGTACACCGTGCAGATACAGCTCAATGGCGGTTCCGCCGGTCAGCGCCCACTCCGAGATGTCATGCTCCGCGAGCAGACGGAGCGTGCGCGATGCGCGACCGGCGTCGTCCGATGCGTAGATCACGCTTCCGCCACGAGTGCGATGGACACGCGCATGCCCTGCGGATGGATCGGCAATTTCGCGCCTTGTCGCGCCGGAGGGTCCTTGGGGAACCACTTCCCCCACTCCTCGTTCATGCCGGCGAAGTCGGCTTCCTCGCCGAGGATGAATGTCGCCTGCACAGCCTTGTCGAGCGAGCTGCCGGCGGCGCGGAGAATCGCCTCAATGTTCCGCAGGCACTGAGCGGTTTGCTCCTGGATGGTCGTGCCGACGATGATGCCAGTCTTGGCGTCAAAGGGTCCCTGGCCTGCCACGAAGACGAGACCCATCGACTTGATCGCCTGGCTGTAGCCGGCGAGCGATTTGGGTGCTTGATCGGTGTGCACGACGACTTTTGGCATTGCGCCCCCCAGGGAGTGTGCATCGAGTATGGCGAATCCAGGCCTGCTCGCACAGGGCGTGCAGGCGGGTCGCCCTCCGGCTACATTTCGTTACCCACCGAGAACGCTGCGCCCGCCCCCGTGCCGGCCGAGCAGCGATTCATCCCCGAGCACAGGAATCACATGTTCGTCGGAACGTTCGAATTCGAAGAGGGTGGCCGTCTCTATCGCTGCCGTGTGGAAGGCGAACGTTCTGCCCGCGCAGGCGCATGGTGGTGGTTTGACGTGTCCGGCGATGCGCAGCGCTATGCGCCATTTCATCCTGAGCCGGGCGACACGAAGAATTCCGTCCGCGCGCGGATTGTCGGTTATTACAACGCGCTCTTGGAGCGCCGGGCCATGCCCCCGCAACCGCGCCATATGGCTGGTCGTCGGCCGGGGCAACCTGTCGCCTTCGGTAGCGCGCCCCAGCCCGCGCCCGACGCAACGGCTGTCCCAGCCGAGCCGGCGCCGACTGGCGACACCAGTGAGGATGGAGCGTGATGGTCGGCGACCTGCACACCGAGCTCGCCGCGCTCATCAGGGCGGATTTTGGGGAGGTCATGTGGCGCGACCGGACCCGGCTCGGCCAGGCCATCGGTACCGTCTCACCGCTCACGGGACACTCGCATCTCTATGATGCCGTGGTCGCGCGAAAGCTCAGCGCGGTCCGCTGGTTGGTCCGTCTGGGTGGTCAGGTCTGCGATCGAGTCCAATCCAGCGATCCGTGGCGCGCCGCGCTGGAGCTGAACGACCCCGTCCCAATGTTGGAGCTGTTGCTCACCAGCGGCGCGTTGAGCCTCGATGAGCTCGGGGCATGCGCGGACGATCTGCGCGCCCTCGAGAGATCGACATCGCGGCCCGGTGTAGCTACCGGCGCCTACAAGCTGTACCTAGAAACGTGTCGGCGGATCGAGCGTGAGCCCGACCCGCCGACACCTTTGCCCATCGCTCCAGCTTAGCGAGCGAGCTTCGTCACGTTCTCGGCGGCGGGGCCCTTCTGGCCCTGGACAACCTCGAACTCTACGCGCTCACCCTCGGCCAGCGACTTGAAGCCGCTGCCCTGAATGGCGGAGTGATGGACGAAGCAATCCTTCGCGCCACCCTCGGGAGTGATGAAACCAAAACCCTTGGCATCGTTGAACCACTTCACTGTGCCGGTCGTACGCATAATCTCGGTACCTTGTGCTGAATGTTGTTAACTATGAGCGATATCAGCACCGGCAACCTTTACCATAAAACTCGAAATCGGGACTGGCTTAAAGGCCAGATCCCGATCTTCACTGGTCGTTGTGGGCGTGGTATTCACTCTACGCGGCTGTAAGATACAACTGTCCACCCCCTTTGGCAATACTGCCCTAGAAATAGTCGCTTTCTCTGACCTCTTTGGCGCCGCCGCCCGCGATTGTAAACGTAACCACCGTGCCCGCAGCGGCGAACGGCAGATTCGCCATCTCGGACACCTGCCACTCCTTTATGGGCTTGCGATTGATCGCGGTCACCGTGTCGCCGGTACGCATCCCGGCCTTCTCGGCGGGACCGCCAGGCGAGACGAACAGCACCGCGACGTAATCGTCGTGCCGGGTGAAGTAGAGACCCAGGCGGTCTTTCGCGAACGGTGCGTGCAACGCGGCCGGATCAGGCACCGCGTAGAGGCGATTGTGTGAGTAGTCGATGATGAGGTTGAACCGGGACAGCATCTGCAATCCGATGTTGCCCGAGACCTTATCGGAGCTGTCCCCGCGGACCGCGTTCGACGGGAACACGCCCGGCACCTTGAAGAAGTCGACGCCCGCAAATCGGGCCCTAGCCAACGTCGCGACCGGCTCCTGAGGTCGGCCGCCCAGACCGCCACCCAAGCGGATGGACGTCGGCCGATGCTCCAGCAGCTTGTGCGCCTCGTAGTACGGCTGGTAGACGGTCAGGGGCGCAGGATCACCCAGGAACACCTCGAACTGGACCGGCGCCGCACCCTCGATCGAGACGGGTACCGTCCGCGCCTCCAGACCCGGGACCAGCGGAATGTCCACGGCTCCCGCGGGCTTCTTCACCGTGGCGGGGTCACGAAACGCGATCCGATGGTGGGCGAAGTCGATTTCGACCGCGAGCTCGTTGAACGCATCATCGGCCAGCGTGAACGGCTGAAACACGGGATTGGAGCGCTTGGCTCCCATGTTGACCGGCAACGCTTTGACATCCCGCAAGCTCAGGTCACCGAGCTGCACCTGGACGCTGACCGTGTCTTTCGATCCGGCGCCAGCGAAGTCCTTATCGATATACGATGTTGCGGTCCCGTCGATGATCTGCACCATGACGTTCCTGGCCATTGACCTTGGCCGGCACCAGGATCTTTCGGCCGTCCTGAAAGTTGAAATCGATCCAACCAGTCGTTGACACGCCGGTTGCAAACGACGCCTTCTGAGCGCCGGCGTGCGCGCCGATGATGAGGGTTAAGGCCGATGCGACGTACGATCCAGCACGTCGAGGATATAGGCTCCGGCGCCGTATCCCACCATCGGCTTGGCGCCCGTCGGATCGCCGATCTGTCCCGGAAAAAGTTCGCATGAGAGCGCTACGTACATCTCGGGTATGATGTTGTGATCGGCGGCTGCCTTGTCCACGATTCGCTGCACGAGCGCCGGGCGCCGGGCGACTTCGGCTAGGCTGAAGTCAACGAACAGAAATTCCTGCCGCTCGTACCAGTACTCGAAGATGGCCGGATCCGTATAGTTGCTGCGCACGCGTCGATAGCCGCCGGACGCGACTTTGAGCAGCTCCATTCGCTTGACCGTGCTCCGCACGATCGCTGAATCGGTGACGACGCCCAAGTGGATGAGCGCCAGGAGAGCGCCATCGATGTCGTTCTTTTCGCCCTCTTCGAGCGTCCCGTGCAGCGTCCCGCCGCGAATGAATGCGGCGGCAAAGCCCTTTTCTAGGAGTGCGATCGTATCGCTGGCAGGGGCAAAGCTCTTCAGTCCGACGATAGCCATCCCGGTCGAAAACGCGAAGTGCTTTTTGTCTTTCTGGTGTTCTTCCCAGATCGACGTATCCTCGTCGAGAATCAGGCCGCCCTGGTACGGTTGCATGTTGGCGAGGAGCGGCGCGACGACGAAGTCACGGGCCGCCTGGTACAGCGGGCCGCGCGCGGTCGGTTCGGAGAGTAGCGTCGTGTCGTGGTACGTCCGCGTGTACTCGCCGAGGAGCCACAGCACCTCGCCCCAGTCGTCGAACTCGATGTTGGGGCTGCCCTCCATGGTGAAAAATGGCTCCTCCGACCCGTCGCCGAAGTAGCGGACCACCGACACCTGATAGTCGGCGTTCTTCACCTCCGCGCGCATCTTGCCCGTCGGCCTCGCATTGAAGTACGCGAGCAACGCCGCGCGCGCCTCGGCGCGATGCCCCATGCGCGTCAGCGCCATTGCGGCCCAGGTCATGTCGCGCACCCACGGCGTGAACCACACACCGTCGGGGAGGCTCGCGACAATCAATCCATTGCCGTAGCGCCCGTTCTCGTTCGGCTCGCGGCTCTGCGCCATGCGAAGCATTGTTTCGCTCTGGCGCCACAGACTGAGCTCGCGCTCTGAGAGCTTGGGAGGAGCTTCCACTCGCCAGTGCTCGAGCAAGTTGATTTCAGCCAACACCAACAGTGAAGTTGGAAACTGAACGCTCCAGGCGTTGAACGCCTCCGCCACGCGTGCCGGGTCGCTTCCGCTCTCGACCGAAACGAACGCCTGCCCGGTATTGAGCGGAATCACTACCAGAGATTCGTCGATACCTTCGAACGTGAGGACTTCATATTGTCCGCTGCTCGTGCGAACCACGCGTCGCGACTGCACGGGGTGATTCCATTCGATCGCGCTGGGCTCCCAGCTCACGACCAGCGCCGGTTGCGCGAGACCGAATGGCATGAAAACAGTACCGGAGCTATCACCGCAGTGAACTTCGATGACGTGCGACTCTATCATGTATTCGGCAGACGCGTGCTGAGCGCTATCGCACGGAAAGCGAAGGCTCCGGATGAAGTTCGTGGTCTCAATGCCTTCGCCAAACGGATTCTTGGGGTCTGGCCGGGAGAAGCTGTACGGATGTGCGTAGAACTTGGTGATGGTCGCCGTCTGGGGCGAAACCACGGCGAATCCAAAGCCGTTGCCGGTAACCAGATTGGTAGTGCCGGAGACCAGCCAGGCCACAAGCAGAAAAGAATGCATGATGGGTATATATATAGGCCCATGCCGATCGACCGCCGCTCTTTCGTTGCCACCGCCGCGGCCCTCGCGGCGTCGGCCGTTCGACCGCCCCAACTGCTGGCCGCCGAGCCGCTCGCCGCGGCCGTCGGCCCCGATCCACTTGGCGTCCGCGCCGACTTCCCCATAGTCGCCGAGCGCTCGTACCTGAACTCGGCGTACATCGCGCCGATCCCGCGCGCGGTGGTCGCGGCCGGAACGCAGTTCCTCGAGGACAAGTCGCGACGCCCTCTCGTCGTCGACGACGACCTCCTGGCCGCCGACGAGACGCTCCGTGGGCAATTCGCGCGACTGGTCAACGCGACTCCAGACGAGATCGGCATCTTGTTCTCGACCGCCGAAGGCGAGAACATCATTGCCCACGGCCTCGGTCTCGCGCCCGGAGACAACGTCGTCATCGACGAGCTCCACTACCCGACGGAGTTCGTGCTGTACCGCGCGCTCGAGGCCTCTAAGGGGATCGAGCTCCGGATCGTGAAACACCGGAACGGCGCCGTCGACGCGAATGACTTCGCGCCGCACGTCGACAAGCGCACGCGGATCGTCTCCGTGGCCTGGGTGTCGCACCAGAACGGCTTCCGCCATGACATGCGGCCGATCGCCGATCTCGCCCACAGCGTCGGCGCGGTATTCTACGCCGACGCGATACAAGCGGTCGGGATGATCCCCATCAACGTCCGTGCGGCGGGCGTCGACGCGATCTGTTGCGGCTCGTACAAGTGGATGCTGGCCGGGTTCGGCGTCGCGCCCTTTTTTGTACGCCGGGATCTCATAGACCGTCTCAGCATTGATAGATATGGCGAGTTTCAGGTCGACAAAGAGCTCCCCGACCACCACTTCACGCTCGCCACGACCGCGCGCAAGTTCGACTACTGCAGCCGTGCGTTCGGCGCCGTCCATCAGCTAAGCGCGGGGCTCACCTACCTCGAAACAGTCGGCGTGCCGCGGATCGAAGCACACACCGTCGGCCTCGCGCGGCGACTATACGATGGCCTCAGCGCGCAAGGCCACCACCTGTTCACGCCACCCGACAACCGGTCGTCGATCGTGACGATCTACACCTCGAAGCCCATGGCCGATGTCCGCTCGGCGTTTCACGCGGCCAAGGTCGATGTCACCGTGCGGAACGGCCAGGTGCGCATCGCGCCGGCGTTGTTCAACACGGCCGACGAAATCGATCAGTGTCTCGGCATTACGCGGCAGATATGACCCGGCTGCTGACCGCACTGGCGCTGGCGACGGCCACGGCGGCCGCGCAACCGTTGCGCTATCCGGTGATTCCCACCCAGTACGAGCACCTCCCGAACGGTCTCAAGGTCGTTCTCGCGCCCGACTCGAGCGCATCCCTGGTCATGGTGGGCGTCTACTACGCGATCGGCCAGCGCACGGAGCCGGTCGGACGCGAGGGATTCGCGCATCTCTTCGAGCACCTGATGTTCGAGGGATCGACGAACCTCCCGCCCGGCGCCCTCATTCGGCTGATCGAGTCGAACGGTGGAACGTTCAACGGCAATACGCGCTTCGACTTCACCGACTACTTCGAGATCACGCCCCCCGCGGCGCTCGAGCGCATGCTGTGGGCGGAGGCAGACCGCATGCGTGGGCTCGTGGTCGACGATGCCGCGCTCGGGCGGCAAAAGGCGATCGTGAAAAGCGAGATCCGGTTGTCGTACGTGAATCAGCCGGACGGTGGATTTCCGTGGCTCGACGTTCCCCAGGTCGCCAACCGGAACTGGCAAAATGCGCACGACTTCCGCGGCCGGCCGGACGAGATCGATTCGGCTACACTCGCCGACGCGAGAGCGTTTCATGCGGCGTACTACGTCCCGAACAACGCGGTGCTGGTGGTCTCGGGCGCGTTTGGCGCCGCCGAGGCGCAAGCGTGGATCACCAAGTACTTCTTGCCGACATTCCGCGCGGCGACGCCGTCCACCGACCCGACGTGACCGAGCCGCCGCAGACCGCCGAGCGGCGTGGCGTGCGGATTGACTCGCTGGCCAAGCGGCCAGTCCTGGCGGTCGCGTTCCATATGCCGCCGCGCCGCACTCGCGCATTCTGGGCAATGGTGCTGATCGATCAGATGCTCATCCAGGGTGACGACGCGCGGCTCGGCCGACTCGCCGATGCCGTTTTTGGCGGCACAAATCTCCAGGGCAACTTCTACAACTATGAGGGGCCGATGCTGTGGACGATCGCGGCCCAGTATCGCTCGCTCGATCAAACGGATACGATCGTCCGCACGATCCAGGACGCGCTCGCCCGCCTTCGGAAGCGGCCCGTCGACTCAACGGCGCTCCGCGTCGCCCGCCAGAAAGCGCACTCGGCCTACTATGACGTACTCGACAACCTCGGCGGCTTCGGCCGACTCGACCTGCTGGCGTCGTTCGCGCTGTTCGACGACAACCCGACCGAGATCAACCGGATCGAGGCCTCGCTCGACGAGGTGACGGCGGCCGACATTCAGACGGCGGCACGCGAGTATCTGTCGCCGCCGCAAGCGACCATCTACGTCCGACGTCCAGCCTGATGCGCCTCGCGTCGCTGTGCCTGCTCGTTCCTGCGCTGGCCGCGGCGCAACGCGTCACCCTAATACCATTTGGCGCATCGCCGAAAGCGCTGGTACGAGTTCAAGTCAGCACTGGCGAAGCGTGCGGGTTGCCCACGACCCTGGGGCGCCCGCTCGCCGACTCGCTCGCGCACATGGGTGGCACGCTGACCGTCACCGTTCGTCCAGAGCGCATTGACCTGACGGTCGACGTCCTCAGCACCTTTGCTCCCGCCGCGATCGGCATACTCGCTGGGATCGTGCGCTCTCGCGACGTCGAGGCCGTGGCAGGCGTCCCGTCATCGAATCTCGATTCCATCGCGGCCGCCACGTTCCAGACCGCGCTGTTTCCGACGCGTGGATCCCGACGCTGCGACGCGAGTGTGACGCGTGTCATCGTCGTTGGCCGTTTCGCGGCGCCATTGGTCCGGGAGGCGATCGCCAAGTCGTTCGATGGCGGGCCGAGTCCTGACACGCAGCCAGCACACCCGGTACGCACGGCGGCAGCGCCGAGTCTGACCTTCGTGCACCGGGCGGGCGCGAAGCAGGTCGCGCTCGTGGTTGGCGCGCCGACTCCGGGTCCTGCTGACTCCGACTTCACCCGGCTTCGCGTGATGAACACCGTGCTTGGCGGAGGAGTCTTCTCGCGCATCACCCGAAATATCCGCGAGGCAAAGGGCTACGCGTATGCGCCGGCGAGTGTGCTCGTGACCGCGCCATCCGGTACGACATACTGGACAGAGACCGCCGACGTCGCGGCCAATGTCGCCGAGCCGGCGTGGGCGGAGATCATCGCCGAGATCACACGCCTGGGCGCGGCCCCGCCCGACACGACGGAAGTCTCGGGCGCCGAGCGGTACCTCGTTGGCCGTTCACTGTTCGAGCTGTCGACACGACTCGGCCAGGCTGACGCGGCCGAAGCGGGCATCACGATGCGCGACTCGCCGCCGTCGAGTGGCGAAGACGTGCGGCGTGTCGCGCACACGTACCTCGCTCCACAGCGCCTCACGATCGTCGTTGTTGGCGACACCCTCGCGCTGGGCCCGCAGCTCGCGGCCATGCGCAAGGCTGTCAGTACGTTTCCAGCCCCGGAATAGCCCGCACCTCGAACGTCGCGCTGCTCTTCTCCTTGCCGTACGTGATCGTCACTGAGTACGTGCCCGGATGCACGAACTTCGACTCGCCGGATCCGTACGAGGCGAGGAGATCTTTGGTCGGCTTCAGGTCCCACACGATCCGATTGAGACCGCTCAAGGCCGCGCCGCTCAGGTGCGCGATCGGACGTTCCGTCCTTGTTGGTGATCGCGACGCCGACCGTGTCGCCGGTCGCCTGCTTGAGCCAGTAGGTGAGAATCAAGCCGTCCGGAGCACTCGCGGCCCGGAACTGAGCGTTCCCCTCCCACTCGTCGTAACTCGGCAACGGTTCCGACTCGACGGCCGTGTCGGGCGTGAAGAGATGCAGCGGCTCCGCGAGTATCGGTCGCGTGATTTGCGTGAGCGGCCGCGCGCGATCGATGACGAAGAGGCTCCGGCCTTGCGTCGCGATCACGATCGAGTGCGTCTTCGGTTCGATCACGATGTCGTCGACCGCCACGGTCGGCAGCTCGCCGAGCGTCGACCACGTCTTGCCACGATCGAGCGACAGCCAGAGTCCGTGCTCGGTTCCCGCGTAGAGCACATTGCCGTTGACGGGATCCTCGCGCAGGACCCGCACGGGCTCGTTCGTCGGCAAATTGCCGGCGATGCTCTGCCACGTCGCGCCACCGTCCGCCGTCCGATAGATGATCGGCGCGTAGTCGCCGTCGTGCTGTCCGTCCCATGCGACGTACGCGACGTTGGCGTCACTGTGTCCCGCCTCGACACGGCTCACTTTGTGCCCGCGCGCCGGCACTGGGACAGTCGGTGTCACGTCCGTCCAGTGCTCGTCGCCATTGGTGGTCCGCCAGAGCTTTCCGTCATCCGTGCCGGCCCACAATACGCCTGCCTTCACCGGCGACTCGGCCAGCGTATACGCCACGCCCCACGTCTCGGCGCCGCTCCCTACGGCTTGGTACTTCGCCAGATCTTTCGTCGAGAGATCGGGCGAGACAACCTTCCAGTGCTCGGCGCGATCGGTGACCTTGAAGACGACGTTGCCGCCCAAGTACAGCGTGCCTGGCTCGTGCGCGCTCATGATGAGCGGGGCCAGCCAGTGGAATCGGAATGCCGGCTCGCCTTCGCCCGGCGCGGGACGAAGGCTCTTCGTCTGGCCGCTCCGGAGATCAATGCGGACCATGTCGCCGTCTTGAGACTCGTAGTACACGATATTCGAGTCCGCGGGATCGAACGCGCAGTAGGCGCCGTCGCCGCCGCCCAGCGACTGCCAGTCGGCGTTACGAATCCCTTCCTTGCTCCGGACCTCGCTGGGTCCCACCCAACTGTTGTTGTCCTGCAAGCCGCCGCAGATGCGATAGGGCGTCGAGCGATCGACGTTGACGCGATAGAACTCGCCGACGCCGAACTTCTCGAGGTGATCCCAGGCGTGGGCGAGGTTGAACGACTGATAGAAGCCGCCGTCGTTGCCGATCAGGACATGCTCGTGATCCGATGGGTCGATGGCCAGCGCGTGGTTGTCGGGATGCAGGCGCTTGCCGAGGTCCTCGCGCCATGTCGTGCCTCCGTCCTCGGAGACGACGAGGATGAAGCCCAACAGATAGACGCGCTGGGAGTCGGCGGGGTCGACGCGGATCTGACTGAAGTAGAAGGGGCGCGGGTCGAGGTTGGACACGCGCGTCCAGTGCTCGCCGGAATCTCCGGACCGGAAGACGCCGCCGGCCTTGCTCTCGTTGTTGCTCAGGCCACCTGTCCCGCCGGTATTGCTCTGGACGACGGCGAAGATGATGTGGGGATCGCGGGTGTCGAGCGACAGGCCGATGCGCCCGGTCTCCGCCGGCAAGCCGCCCGCGAGCTTGTGCCAGGTCGCGCCGGCGTCGGTGCTCTTGAAGATGCCGCCCAAGTCCTTGCCGTCCGTCGCCGTCGGGCCAAACGTGAACGCCCACGGCCGCCGGCGTCTCGCGTAGAGCGCGGCGTACACGACGTTCGGGTTCGACGGGTCGATCGCGACATTGCCGGCGCCGACGCGATCGTCGTACGGCGCCTGTGCGCCGAGGACCTTGTGCCAGGTCGCGCCGGCATCGGTGGTCTTGTACAGCCCGCGCTCTGTGCTCGGCATCCAGAGGTCGCCGATGACCGCGACGTACGCGGTCTTGGGGTCCGTCGGGTGGACGACGATGCGCGCGATCGCCTTGCTGTTCCCGAGTCCGACATTCTTCCAGGTCGTGCCAGTGTCAGTGGAGAGGTACACGCCATCACCCCACGTCTCGGAGTTGCGATCGTTCGCCTCTCCGGTGCCGACCCAGACGACCGTCGGATCCGATGGCGCGACGGCAATGTCGCCGATCGTCGCGACCTTTTCGTGGGCGAAGACGGGGCGGAAGGTGATGCCGTTGTCCGACGTCTTCATGACGCCGCCCATCCCGAAGCCGACGTAGTAGCGGCTCGGGCGCTTGGGGTCGAACGCGATGCTCGAGACGCGGCCGCCCATCACGGCCGGGCCGATCCCTCGCGCCTCGATGCCGTGGGGCAGCACCAGCGTCGTGCTGTCGCTCGGCGGCGTCTTGCCAGTTGTGGTACGTTGGGCGTTGGCTGACGAGCCAACGATAACGGCGGCCAGGAGCACCGCGTATCGATGAAGATCACGAGTGTCCATGGGTGATAAGCTATGCCACGCCGGGCGCTCTCACGAGGGGGTCGCTGCCTTGATCACGGTGCTCGATGGACTGGCGTTTCCCGAAGGCGCGCGCTGGCACGACGGGGCGCTCTACTTCTCCGATATGCACGATGGCATCGTCTGGCGACTCGCGCCGGATGGAGCGACTACGAAAATCCTCGAGATTCGAACCTTGCCGTCGGGCCTGGGCTGGCTGCCGGACGGGTCGATGTGTGTCGTCTCAATGGAAGACCGGCGCCTGCTCCGGCTGACGCCCGAGTCAGATATGTCGGTCATCGCGGACCTGAGCACGATCTCGCCCTACGTGCTCAACGACATGGTGATCGACCAGGTCGGGCGCGCGTACATCGGTACATTTGGCTGCGACTTCAATGGCGGCGATCCGCCGCGGCCGACGCAGGTATTTTGCGTGCAGCCAGATGGGAGAGTCTCGGTGGCGGCCGATGGGATCATGTTTCCGAATGGCGCGGCTATCAGTGCTGATGGACACACGTTCATCGTCGCCGAGACATTCGGCGAGTGTCTGTCCGCGTACGACATCGATGCGGACGGCGCGCTGTCGAATCGCCGCGTCTTCGGCGGATACAGTGGCTTCGTACCGGACGGCCTTTGCCTCGACGCGGAGGGCGGCGTCTGGGTCGCCTGCCTCGGCGCCAACCGGATCATTCGCATGATCGACGGCGGAACGATCACCGACACGATCCCGCTGCCTGGCCGAGACTCCTACGCCTGTGCGCTCGGCGGCGCCGATCGCCGCGACCTCTACATCTGCACCGCGCGGTCCTACGTCCCGTCGGAGACCAGGGCACTGCGCAGCGGACGGATCGAGGTCGAGCGCGTCGCGATCCCCGGAGCTGGACTGCCATGACCATGCCGCGCCACATTCGGATCACGGTCGGGGACCTGATACTCACAGGTGTGTTAGAGCACGAGCGCGCGCCGGCCACGTGCGCGGCATTCATGAAGCTGGTGCCGCTCCGCGCGCAGCTGATTCAGGCGCGCTGGAGCGGCGAAGCCGCCTGGGTCCCACTCGGCGAGCTCGATGTCGGCGTCGGCCAGGAGAATCTCACGCACCGGCCATCGCCCGGTCAGTTGCTACTCTATCCCGCCGCCGAGAGCGAAACGGAGATCTTGCTGCCGTATGGAATCACCGCTTTCGCGGCCAAGTGTGGGCCGCTTTCCGGCAATCACTTTCTCACCCTTCGTGAGGGATTAGAGCAGCTGCCCGAGATCGGCCGGCGTGTGCTGTACGAAGGAGCCCAGCCGATCGCGTTCGACTAACCCTCCGGCCAACTGGGCGTGTCGTCATCGAGCGGAATCCCCGCGGTCTTGACGAACCCGGCGATCGCGCGCCAGCACCCGGCAATGACCACGAGCTCGACGAGCTCCTCCGGCGTGAATGCCTTCTCCAACGCAGCCCATGTCGCCGGCGTCACTTGGGTGGAGTCGTGCAACTCATCGGCGAGTGCGATCACTCGCCGGTCGATCTCGGAATAGGCCACGCATCGCTCCGGGTCTCGCACCCCGAGAATCTCCTCCTCGGCAATGCCGAGCTCGCGCGAGATGCGCACGTGGTTGCAGAACACGTACTCCGAGCCGGTGCGCCAGCCGATGCGGAGGATCACGAGCTCCCGCGTGCGAGCCGCGACGGTGCTGTGAAAGAACAGGGTATCGAGGACGCCATAGACGGCTGATGCGGCCGACGGGCTGTGGAGGAGACCACGGAATATGTTGGCCGTAGCCAGCCAATCGAGCACGCCGAGCTTTTCGCCCAGCCGGGCGGATTCTTCAACGGGTAGTAGGCGGAGCATTTCTCACCTCCACCCCTATTCTACTTCGCAGTATGCTACCTGTAATGCTACCGGAGTCTCGATGAAACTGGTGAGCGTGCGCGATCTCCGAAATCGCCTTGAGGCCGGGTTGCGGACTGCCCGGGCGCAACTGGCGCTGTCACGGATGCGCCGGCGAGCGGCGCGGACGGGTCGCGATCGGCCGACGGCCGAGGAGCTAGACGCGGAGATCAAGGCGACGCGGCGCGAGCGGCGGCGTTAGCGGAGTGGAGCGGTCGAGAGTAGTTTGAACGTGTTCCGCGCGGGGCACCTCGGCGACTGGCGCCGAAAGGGCTAGGCCCGCCCGCTGAAACTCTCAGCGAGGTGCGCCCATTTATGCCTACCCTAGAGACGTATCGTAAGCAAGCCAAGCTTCTCCTTCGCTGGCACCGCGAGGGGAACTATTCCATTGGCGAGAAAGTGCGGCGGCTCGAGCGCTGTCGGGCACTGACCGACCGCGAAGTGTTGGCGCTCAAGTTCACGTTGACCATGGCGCAAGAGATCGTCGCGATCGAAGCCGGCCATGCGACCTGGGCCGACCTCAAGGGCGCGGCAGCTAACGCGGCGAAGACGCCACGCGCGAATGCCGGACCGCCTGTCCTGCAGGACGTTGTCCCGATCCTCTTCGTGCGCAACGTCGAAGCGGCCGCCACGTTCTACCAAGGGATGCTCGGCTTCGCAATCGATTTTCTCTACGGCAAGCCGCCATTCTATGGCGCCGTCTCGCGTGACGGAGTGCGCCTGCATTTGCGCTTCGTGCACGAGCCAAACTTCGCGCAGTTTGCCGCGCGCGAGGAATCGCTGATCCTGGCGACTATCGAAACCTCGGACGTGCGAGGTCTGTTCGAGGAGTTCAAAGCGCGCGGCGTCGACTTCGCGCAGACACTCGTCAAGCAACCGTGGGGTGGGACGGATTTCCACGTGCGCGATCCCGATGGCAACGTGATCTCGTTCGTGACGTTCGGCTAAAAGCGGGACACCCCGTCCCGTCCTGAGCCGGAATCGTCCCAAGCTGTATAGTGGCAGGTAGCAATCGGCCATACCGTATACAGGAGTATGGCCGATGTTGCTACGCGCATCGTGTACCGGGCGTCCGAGCTAAGCGATGCGTTGGAACGCGCGCCATCCCTGCTCGCGCTCGCTCACGGCGATCCGCGGGTCGATCCCGGGTACCTCTTTCTCCGTGCCACCGCCAAGCGCCGCGGCGCGGTCGCGGCGGTGGTCTACGAGGACGCCCAACCGGTAGGGTGTCTGTACGCGATCGAAGATCGCATTCGTGGCGCGCGATCCGGGATGTTCTCGATCGGCGACCGGACGGGTGCGGGCGTCATGCTGGCCGCACCGGCGCACCAACGATTGGTGTTCCAGCGCGGATTACGCGCGTTGCTGTCCCTGGCTCGCGTGCATACGGTCCAGGTCAATGCCATAGAGACGACATTCGGCGCGCATGGACTCGCGCGTGCCGTGGCAGACGTTGCCACGGGCCATCAAGCCACCACGCGGCACAGCCACTACACCCTGCCGAATCGACTGCAATTACAGAGCAGCTGGGACGAATTCCTCTCGACCCTCGGGCCCGACACGCGGCGCAACCTGCGACGCTATCCCCGGCGCGCGGCGCGCTCCGGCATCGCGTTCAAGCCAGCGATCGACGCCGCGACATTCCGCTCTGCATTCGAGTCCATCCGACCCCATGCCAATCGCTGGGACGGCGTCGATCCTCGCCACTTGGCGCTCGGCGAGCCCGACGCGATTCGGGTCGGGCTGCACTCGACCGAGGACGGTTGGCTGAGCGTGCTGGTGGGATGGCAGCATGGCCAGCGGGCATTCATCGCGACGCAGATGAATCATGGTGGGCTCCCCCACCTGTCCCTCTCGATGGTGCTCAGAGCCTCGCTCATCCAAGCGCTGATCGATCGCGGAATCCGCGAGGTCGTCTTTCTCGATGGATGCGCCGGTGCGCTGCAGCTCTCCTGTGTCGAGGAGCCCATCGAGCGAGCGCACATCGAGGTCCACACGCCGCTCGCCGACCTCAGTCGCCGCGCGCTCAGAGTCCTCTGGCCGCGGCTCGCCAATCGGATCTTTCGCGACGATCCGGCGCCACTGCTCTGGCGACCTCGTTACTGACGGCAAATCGGGCCCGGAGGTTGGCCGCCTCCTCGCCGGGCGAGGCCCCGAAAAATCGCTTGAACTCGCGACCGAACTGCGAGGCGCTCTCGTAGCCCACGGCCGCCGCCGCCATGCTCGCGTTGTGATCGGACTGCGCCATGAGCAGCCGCGCGCGGTGCAAGCGCACGCTCTTCACATATTGGAGCGGCGTGGTCGCCGTCACGGCCTTGAAGTTGTGATGAAACGTCGACACGCTCATGCCCGCGAGCCTCGCCATCTCCTCCGTGCTCATCGTGCGCGCATACTCCGAGTGGATACTCTGCAGCACCCGCGCAATGCGCATGAACTGATCGTTCCGACTCGCCATCGCCCGCAACGCTCCGCCTTGCTCGCCGCGGAGCACGCGATAGATGATCTCTCGCACGGTCTGCCGCCCCAGCACGCGACTATCGACCGGCGAGTGGAGACACTCCAGCAGCCGCTCGACCGCGTCGCTGAGCTCGCTCGTCAGCGGCGTCGCATAGATGCCTCTGGGGACCGCGCCATTCGCATGCACCGGCTCCTCGAGGTCCATCAACATCTCGACGAGCAACGGCGGCTCGACCGCGATCTTGACCGCCAGCAGCGGCTCGTCGCGACTCGCTTCCCACTCGCACTGCAAAGGCAAGGGAACCGATAGAACGAGATAGTTGTGGGCGTCGTAGCGGAATTCCTCCTCGCCCAGATGGCCGATCTTCCGACCCTGGCCGATGATGTAGATCATCGGCTGGTAGATAACGGGGCAACGGGCGCTTCCGTATGACGTTCCGCGACACCATGACACCGGGTACCGACGTCTCATGCACGCCCTCTCGAACCGCGACGCGGTCGAGTAGCTCAGCCAATCGAGTGCGTTTCATATACGCGAATACTATCCCGTAGGATTAGGCTATAGTTCCGCAGAAACGCGCTTGGAGCCAACGTCCTCGACCCGTTTCCTTTTTTCGAGAGCGATATGCAGAAAGGATCACCGGAGTATTTCACGGGCGCGGTATGGATCGACCCGCTGTTCGAAGCGATCGAGCCAGGGCGCGCGGTCTCCTCGAGCGTCACGTTCGAGCCCGGCGCCCGCACCGTATGGCATACGCACCCGCTCGGCCAATCCCTCATCGTAACGAACGGTAAAGGCTGGGCTCAACGCTGGGGCGGTCCAGTGCAGGAAATCCGCCCCGGTGACGTGATCACGTTCGCTCCTGGCGAGAAACATTGGCACGGAGCGACGGCGACATCAGTGGTGACCCATATCGCCGTTCAAGAGAAGCTCAACGGAAAGGTCGTCGATTGGCTGGAGCCGGTCAGCGACGAACAGTATCGGGCCTAATTACCCACTCGAAGAAACATGTACAACGCCAAAGCCTACGCCGCCGCCAGCGCCACCTCGCCGATGGCCCCGTCCACGATCCCACGACGCGATCCGACCGAGCACGATGTGCAGATCGAGATCCTCTTTTGCGGGATCTGCCACTCCGATCTCCACACGGTTCGCGACGAGTGGAGCAGCTTCTGGCCCACGGCCTACCCCTGCGTTCCCGGCCACGAGATCGTCGGCCGGGTCGCGAAGGTCGGCTTAGGCGTCACCAAGTTCAAACCTGGCGACCTGGCCGCGGTCGGCTGCCTGGTCGACTCCGATCGCACCTGCCCGGAGTGCCAGGCCGGCCTCGAGCAGTTCTGCCCGAACGCGACGTTCACGTACAACGCGCCGGACAAGTACACCGATCGCGTCACTTACGGTGGCTACTCCGACAGCATCGTCGTCCAGGAGCGCTTCGTCTTGCGCGTGCCGTCGAACTTGGATCTCGCCGGAACCGCGCCGCTCCTCTGCGCTGGCATCACGACCTACTCGCCGCTGCGCCACTGGGGCGTCACACAGGGCAAGAAAGTCGGCATTGTCGGCCTGGGCGGACTCGGCCACATGGGCGTCAAGTTCGCCCACGCGCTCGGCGCCCACGTCGTGGTCTTCACGACATCGCCCGGCAAGAGAGACGACGCGTTCCGACTCTGCGCCGACGAAGTCGTCGTCTCCGGTAATGCCTACGAGATGCAAAAGCACGCGGGGAGCTTCGACTTCATCCTCGACTCGGTCTCGGCCGACCACGACATCAACGCGTATCTTCACCTGCTCCGTCGCGACGGCAACCTGACCCTTGTCGGCGCGCCCGAGAAGCCGCTGCAGGTCGCGGCCTTCAGCCTGCTCATGGGCCGGCGCAGCCTGTCCGGATCGCCCATCGGCGGTCTGCCCGAGACGCAAGAGATGCTCGACTTCTGCGGGAAGCACAACATTACGTCCAATGTCGAGGTCATCCCGATTCAGCAGGTCAACGAGGCGTACGATCGACTCCTCAAGTCGAACGTCAAGTATCGCTTCTCCATCGACATGGGGTCTCTCAAATGATGCAGAAACGCAAGTTGGGTACACTGGAGGTTTCCGCGCTCGGACTCGGCTGCATGGGTATGAGCTGGGCATACGGTCCGGCCGGCGACAAGCAGGAGATGATCGCGCTGCTGCGGACGGCCGTCGAACGCGGCGTCACGTTCTTCGACACGGCCGAGTTGTATGGGCCGTTCACGAATGAGGAGTTGGTGGGCGAAGGGCTCGCGCCCGTTCGCGACCAGGTCGTCATTGCGACCAAGTTCGGCTTCAAGTTCGATGCGAATGGAAAACGGCTCGGCATGGACAGTCGTCCCGAGACCATCAAGCGCATGGCCGACGCGTCGCTCAAGCGACTCAGGACTGACCGGATTGATCTCTTGTATCAGCACCGGGTCGACCCGAACGTCCCGATCGAAGATGTCGCGGGGGCGGTGAAAGACTTGATCCACGCTGGCAAGGTCAAGCACTTCGGCCTATCCGAGGCCGGCGCCGGTACGATCCGCCGCGCGCACGCGGTGCAGCCGGTCACCGCGCTCCAGAACGAGTACTCCGTCTGGTTTCGTGCCGCCGAGAAGGAGATCATCCCGACGCTCGAGGCGCTCGGTATCGGCTTCGTGCCGTATAGCCCGCTCGGCAGGGGATTCCTGACGGGCAAGATCGACGAGAAGACTTCGTTCGACAGCTCCGACTTTCGCAATCAATTGCCGCGCTTCACACCCGAAGCGCGCAAAGCGAACCAGGCGCTGATCGATCTGCTCGGCGCCATCGGCGCGCGAAAGAAGGCAACGCCCGCGCAGATCGCGCTCGCCTGGATCCTCGCGCAGAAGCCGTGGATGGTCCCGATTCCCGGCACCACGAAGCTCGCGCGGTTGGACGAGAACGACGGCGCGGCCGACATCACGCTCTCGGCCGACGATCTCCGCGAGATCGACAGCGCCGCGGCGAAGGTGCAGCAGCCTCGGTATCCCGAGGAGATGGAGCAACTCACCGGACGCTAGATACGGCGGAGCCCTTCTATTGGTTAGAAGGGCTCCGCAAGGTTTACGCCTTCACGAACTGCACGTCCAAGCTGATCGTCACGTCGTCGCCGACGAGGAACCCGCCGGTCTCGAGCGTGGCGTTCCACGTCAGGCCGAAGTCTTTGCGATGAATGACCGCGGTAGCGGAAGAGCCGATCTTGATGTTGCCCCACGGATCTTTCTGCGCGGCGGTCGGGCCGTCGACCGTGAACGTGACCGACTTCGTGACACCGTGCATCGTGAGATCGCCCGTGACCGCCAGCTCGCCATTGGCGTCGCGAGCGACCTTCGTCGATACGAACGACAGGGTCGGGAAGTGCTCGACATCGAAGAAATCCGGGCTCTTCAAGTGCGCGTCGCGCTGAGGGTCGCGGGTATGGATCGAACGTCGCGTCGATCGTCGCTTCGATCCGCGACTGCGTCACGTCCGTCTCGTTGAGCGTCAGCGCGCCTTGGAGGGCCGTGAACTGCCCTTTGACGTTCGAGATCATCATGTGCTTGACCTTGAACTCGGCCACCGAGTGCACGGGGTCGATCGTCCAGGTCGTCGTCGGGGCCTTCGGAGTTACTGTGGTCGCCATGGTCGGGTGTCTCGGGTGTAGTTGTCTAGACGATAGTCGTTACAACGATTAATACGAACAGGGGCAAAAAGGTTCACGCCACGCGGCTCCGGGCCAGCTGCAGCAGTTCCGTCAGCTCCGCGAGACGCTCCCGCCCCAGGTGACCTAGCTGGCGCTTGTGCGCCTCCTGGATGGGCTCGTCGAGCCGGCCGAGCAGGCGCAGCCCCTCGGGGGTAATGCGCGCCAGGACAGTCCGCCGGTCCGCCGTATCGCGTTCGCGCGCCACCAGGCCCCGCGCGTCGAGCCGGTCCAGCAGGCGCGTGATGTCGGGGTCGCGCGTGATCATGCGGTTCGCGATCTCGCCGCACGGCAACGGACCTCCGGCGCCCCGGAGAATACGCAGGACGTTGTACTGCGTCGCGGAGAGATCCGTGTCCTTCAGGATTCCCGCGAGCGACCGCGACAGCAGATCGCTCGTCCTCAGGATCTCCAGGTACGTCGCTTCCTCCAGAGAGGGTCCGCGGAATCGTTTCGTCGTGGGCACACTTCAAGATAGTCGTTGCAACGACTATTGTCAAAATGTCCGCGGCCGAAACCAGCGAGTAATGTGGCGTGGCGCCGGATATCCTGGGCCCATGATTCCAGCCCTTGCCTTGATCGTCACGCTCGTACAGGTCGGCGACACGTCGATCTTCGCGCCGCTCGCACTCCCCGCGCCCACCGAGTACCGCGCCGCATCCGGCGCGCCGGGCGCGCGCTACTGGCAAAACCGCGCCGACTACGATCTGGCGGCGACGCTCGACACCGCCTCGAAATCCCTCCTCGGCCGCCTCACGCTGACCTACACCAATCACTCGCCGGACACGCTGCGATATCTCTGGTTCCAACTCGACCAGAACGCGTTCAAGCCCGGCTCGCTGAGTCGCGACGTCTACGACCTCACAGCGCGATTCGGCGGGCCGACGTTCAACGGCGGCGATCACATCCTGCGATTCGAGCAGATCCGCGGCGCAATGCACACCGCGCTGGCCACCCGCGTCGACGGCACACAGCTCAAGGCCGACCTCGCCCAACCCCTCGCGCCGGGCGGCGTCGCCGTCATCGCCATCGCGTGGCACCTCCCCGTGCCCGAGAGCGGCGCCGATCGCATGGGTCGCGACGGCCCGCTCTACGAGATCGCGCAATGGTATCCACGCGTCGCCGTCTACGACGACATCCACGGCTGGAACATCGAGCCCTACATCGGGCAGGGTGAGTTCTATCTGGAGTACGGGAATTTCACGTATGCCGTCACCGTGCCCGCGGGCTACATCGTGTGTGGCACCGGGACCTTGGCGAACCCACTCGCGGTGCTGAGCGCCGAGGAGCGGTCTCGCTTCAGACAAGCGGCAAACACAGCCGGAACGACTGCCATCATCTCAGCCCCCCGGCCAAAGCGCGACGGCACACTCACATGGAGGTTCGTCGCCCACAACGTTCGCGATGTCGTCTGGGCCGCGTCTCCCGACTACCGGTGGGATGCCACGAGCTGGCGTGGCATCATGGCATACGCTTTCTATCGTCCGAGCGCCGAAGCGACCTGGCGTGAGGCGGCGGATATGGCCAGGCAGACGATCCAAGAGTATTCGACACGTTGGTTTCCATATCCCTATCCACAAATCACCGTCGTCGAAGGGCCGGTCGGAGGCATGGAGTATCCCATGCTCTCGATGCAGCACCAGAACACGGACACGTACGCGCTCTATGGCGTCATCGCGCCGCTCGTCGGCCACAACTGGTTCCCGATGATCGTGGGCTCGAATGAGCGCCTGCACTTCTGGCAAGACGAAGGGCTCAACACGTTCATGGCGTCGTTCGCCGAAGGCGCCCGCTATCCGGAGAAAGGCGATCAGCTCGCGCGCATTGCGCACGAACGCGACCTCGTCACGCGGGCCGAGTCGCTCAGCATCGACACGCCGACCGAGGTGCCTTCGGATCGCGTTCCGACCAAGCGCCTGACGGGCGACGAGTACCTCAAACCCTCGGTCGCCCTCCAACTCTTACGTCAGGACATTCTCGGGCCCGCCGCGTTCGACGACGCGTTCCGGACGTATATCAGCCGATGGGCGTTCAAGCATCCCACGCCCGCCGATTTCTTCCGGACGATGGAAGACGCCGGCGGTCGCCAACTCGATTGGTTCTGGCGGGAGATGTTCGTCGAGAACGCGCACTTCGATCAGGCGATCGACAGCGTCGCCGTGGCGAACGACTCCATCACCGTCGTGTACGGCAACCACGCGCGGGGCGTCCTGCCGATCCACGCTCGCTATACGTTCACCGACGGGTCGACGGTCGAGTATACCTATCCCGCCGAGGTCTGGATGCACGACGGCCGGCGATACACACGAACCTATGTGTTCGCCGGCAAGCACGTCGCGCGCATCGAGCTCGATCCAGACCACCGGCTGATCGACATTGACCGGAAGAACAATGTCTGGTCAGCCGGTGGAACACTCAGTTCGACGCAGCCGTAGCGGTGGTCGCGAGGTTGCGGACGGTGCCGGCGAGCAGTCGCACCTTCTTTCCATCCGACGAAGCCGCTGCGTCACCGTCTAGTTGGGTCGCCAACTGGGTGAGCGCGTCGCGCCTCTGGTCACTGCTCGCGTGCTCGGCGCTCCCCAAGGTCGCGCGTGCCGACGCAATGCGCGACGAGCTCAGACCCTTGGAGCGTTCGAGTTGATCCAGGTATGCGCCCGCAAGCGCGAAGGTCGTCGGCCAGACGAGCGCCGGCTGACCCTGCGTGTTGAACTCATCGAAGCGCACGGTCTTGGCCGCGGCGATCTCGTGGGCCGAGAGCAAGGCGCTGGGCTTGAGCTCCAGGATGTCGAGGCCACGGGCGATCTCTGAGCTGATGATTACGCCGTTGTACCAGTAGGCCGACCAGGAGCCGCCCATCTCCAGGCGCGTGCCGTCGACCGGGCCGCGGTCGAAGTACGCGATCTCCTGCGGGTGCTTGGGGTCCGTCCAGTCGAAGACCGACACGCCGCCCTGGTACCAGGCCTGGACCATCACATCGCGACCAGGGATCGGGATGAGCGAGCCGTTGTGCGCGACGCAATTCTCCTGCGAGGTCTGCGGCGCGGGCAGCTTGTAGTAGCCCTGGAAGATGAGTTTGTGATCGACGATCGTGAAGATCGCATCGGCGCCCCAGTCGCGGGGATCGCTGGCGCGGCACTTGGGCGCGCTGCCGCCGCCCCACTCGTCGGAGAACAGCAGCTTGGTCCCGTCGTTGTTGAACGTGGCCGAGTGCCAGAACGAGAAGTTCGAGTCGGCCGCCGCATCGAGGCGGGTCGGGTGCGCGGGATCAGTGATGTCGAGCAGCAGGCCGTGGCCCTGGCACGCGCCGCCGGCGAGTCCGATCTGCGGATACACCGTGATGTCGTGGCAGCTGGTGCCGAGGATGCGCGGGCCGCCGAAGCGCTTGTCGATCATCGCCTGCAGGTGCTCGTGCAGCCAGGCGCTGTCGGCCGCGGTCGGGGCACCAGTGGCTCCGCGGTTCTTGACCGCGCTGTCGAGCATGCTGCTCAGGAAGATGCCCTCCACGACCATCGACTGGCCGCCAACGTTCACCACGAATCCGCCATGCGCGCGTGCATCGGCGACGGCTTGGACATCCGCCGGCGCTGCGCCATGCGCGGGCGCCTGGTCGAGGCCCTCGAAAATCCGGGGTGAGCTGACGATCGCGGCCTGCTCCGGGTGCGCGAGCGGCACCTTGATCACCTCGATCCTGAACTTGGCGCCGTTCGGATCTTGGTCCGGCCCGGCATTGATGCAGCCGGCGAGCTCGGTCGGGCTGCGGACCGTCGACGAGCCGGAGATATAGATGTAGACGTTGGCCGGATCCTTGGGGTCGACCAGCAGCGTGTGCGTGTGCGAGCCGCGGCAGGTCTGCACATTCGTGATGATCTTGGGGTGCGTGATGTCGGTGACATCCCAGATCCGAATGCCGCGGATACGCTCGTGGCTGACGGTATCCTTCACGCCCTCAGTGCCACAATCCAAACGCGCACTCGGCGCCTCGGCCGATTCGAACAGCAGATTCTTGTAGATAGAGACGTCGCTCTGCGACGCTGGGCAGACGAATGACGTCTTGTACGCCGGGTGCGACGGATCGGTGATGTCCCAGACCACGAAGCCGTAGTAGCTGCCCTGAATGACGTTGTTGCCGATGAACGCCAGGTCGGAGTTCGTCTTCCCCTCGAACCCCTGCGGCGACTTGATGGTGGCCATGAGGTGCATGTTCCACTCGGCCTGCCCGGCATCGTAGAGACCAGCCTTGAGTCCCACGCGAGGATCGGGCATCGGCTCGCCGGGCGACATATCCATGGAAGAGGAGGCCGAGCCCGATGGGGCGACCGCGGTCGTCGACCCGGTCGGATGTGCACAAGCGGCCACGGCCATCAGGGCGGCGGCGAGGGAAAGATGCAGTCGAGTCATGCCCACGATTCTATGTACGAAGCGTGTTAAGCACCAGTGAAAAACGCTTGTCGGATCTGGCAACGTTATGGCGCTCTCAAGCGTAATAACACGCCGGCCAACGTCGCGAGCATCAGCCACGCGAACCAATCGCCGAGGCGGCGATAGAGAGTAACGTCGTGCGCGACTGGTAGCTCGCTGACGAGCGTGCTGAATGGCGCCGCATCGCTCCGGGCCTCGGCGAGGATGCGCCCGCGATCGTCGCTCACGGTCAAATAGCCTTGCTTCGCGGCGCGCGCGATGGCGAACCCATCTTCGACGCCACGCATGACGGCAATGTGCCCATGGGCCCACCGATCCAAGTCGAAATCCCAGGCGGGTACGAGCATCACGCCGGCGCCTGCCGCACCGTACTGCCGTGACGGCGCCGTGAAGTCCATGTCCTTGCAGATGGCGACGCCCCATGGGCCAGTCGGTTCCGAGAGGAACGTGAGGCTTGTGCCCGGCGTGAGCTTCGATTCGAACGGTGGCAGCATGTGCTCTTTGTCGTACGTCCGCACCGGCGTGCCGGGTGAGTAAATGCGGGCTTGGTTGTACTTCGTGCGCGAAGTGACGCGGATGACCCCCACGACGATCTGTGCCGTGTCCTTGTCCGCCAGTTGCTGAAACGCCGAGTCCATCGCCACGGTGTCCTGGTCCACGACCACACCGAGCTTTTCCGGGAGCACGATGACATGGGCGCCCTGCGAGACGAGGCGCTGTGTCGCGCTCGCGTAGTCGCGGAGGAGCCGCGCCGTCTTGGAGCCCTCGTCCACGACGCCCTTGTTCTCCGGCAAGTCCGAAGCAATGAGGCCGACTTTGACCCGCGAACCTGAAGTCGCCATCGACAGACGCGCGACGCCGAACGTCAGGGCGACCGCGATGACGCCGAGGCCCGCGAACGCGACCCGAGGTGCGCGGGAAAGGATCACGAACGCGGCCGAGAACAGCAACAACAGCGCGCTGATGCCCCACGGCCCCGTGAGCGAGGCGACTTGCAGGACCGGCAGGAAGTTGAGCTGCGAGTACGCCAGGTCGCCCGCGGTCCCGTGCACCAACGTCAGGTTGTTGAGATACTCGATCGACACCCAGGCCGCGGGGAAAGCGATGAGTGCGGCCCGCCACGCCTGCCGGTTGTACAGCGCGCGGAAGAGCAGGGTCACGAGCGCGAAGCCCACGGCCTGGATCCCCATGGTCAGCACAAAGACGGTCGTGGGCATGCCGAGCACGTCGTGGAGATAGTGCCAGATGTTGAAGTAGCCGATGAAGATGCCGAGGAAGGCCACGATCGCCGTGGTCTGCCATGTCGACCGGGTCGCCACGAGCAACAACGGGAGCGGCGCGAACCACATGAGCGGCCACCACGGATGGAGGCCGGTGCCGAACCAGACCAGGGTCGCCGTGCAGGCGACGGCGAGAAGATTACGCGCGTAGGCCACGGAGGTATCTCTTGAAGGAGCGACGATAGAACGCGCGGAAGCGCGCGGCTGACGGGCTCAGACGGCCACCCAGATACAGCATGATGAGACCATGCGAGAGCGCGCCCATTTCGAAGGTGATCTCCCATGGGTCGTCCTTCCGCAGCTCGCGGTGCTCCATGCCATCGCGTACGATCTGCTCCAGGAGGTTCGCCGTCGGTGAGTGGCCTTTCTTGAAATCCCGAGGGAATCGGCGGGCACCGGCTCTCCGCTCCAGGAACATGAGCGCGAAGAGTTGCGGGTTCTCGAGCGCGTGATCGAGATAGACCTCGGCCATGCGCACGAGGCGCTCTTCTATAGAACCCGAGACCCGGGCTCTCGTGAGGCGCGTCGCCAGCTCTCTAAAACCCGCATCGGCCAGCTCGTTGAGCAGCGCCGATCGGTCGGCGTAGTGGCGATAAATGGCCATGGGCGTGATGCCGACCGCGCTGGCCACCCGTCGCATGGTCACCGCCTCGGCCCCGTCTTTGTCGAGCAGTCGCCGAGCGGCGGTCGCAATGTGCTGTACGGTTGACGGCATGTATACGGCGTATACTAACCAGTCGAGTGGCCATCCGACAAGCCGTGACGCGCGGGCAATCTGGCGATAGTCGGCTGGGGTCGCGCGCGCTATATCATGGCGTATGGTCGCCCTACTCATGCTCGCCGTGGGGACGTTCACGGTCGACTCGTTTCGGTTCGAGAGCGGTGTCACCGTGCCCAACGTCAAGATGGTCTACGCGACGTATGGCCGGCTCAATGTCGCGCGCTCGAACGCCGTGCTGGCGCCAGCGCATTTCATGGTCGACGAGCACGGATACGATTGGCTCTTGGGTCCCGGACAGGCGCTGGACACGACGCGGTACTTCGTGATTACGACCGAGATGTTCGGCAACGGGATTTCGTCGAGTCCGAGCAACACGCCCGAGCCATTTCACGGCCCACGATTTCCCGCCGTCACGATACGTGACGACGTTCGGATCGCGCATCAGTTGTTGACCGGGACGCTCGGCGTCACGCATCTCCACGCCATCGTTGGCTTCGCGATGGGTGCCCAGCAGGCGTTTCAGTGGGCGGTGACCTATCCCGATTTCGCGGATCGCGTTGTCGCGACGGCTGGTACGGCAAAATGCTATCCGCACGGGGTCGTGATGCTCGAAGGTGCCATCGCGGCGCTCACGGCCGACGAGGAGTTCAGAGAAGGCGATTATGCGAGCGAGCCGAAACGCGGGATACACGCATTGGGCACCGTGTGGGCCGGCTGGCTATTCTCGCAGGAATGGTGGCGGCGAGAGCTCTGGCGGTCGGATACGTCGAGAGGTCGGACATTCGACGATGCCCTCGCGAGAGTCGTGAATGCATTCGCGCCACGCGATGCGAACGATATGATCTCACAGATCCGCACCTGGGAGCACCAGGATATCAGCGAACAGGAGCTGCGAGCAATCCCGTCGCGTGTCTTGTATATGCCAGTGACGACGGATCTGTACTTTCCGATCGGTGATGCGCGATACGAAGCGCAGTTCATCCCGCACGTGACGTTCGTACCGATTCGGTCCTTGTGGGGACATCCCGCTGGCGCAGCCGCGAGTCCAGCCGATAGCGTGTTTCTGAACCGGACGATCGGGCGGTTTATATTGACCCATGATTCTCGCCCTGTGTCTGCAGGTCCTCGCGATCGCGCACGCGACGGTCATTGACCCCGGCCCCGGGTCGGTTTTAGCCAATCAGACCGTTGTAGTCCGCGGCGATCGGATCGTTCAAGTCGGTGATGCCGCGCGCGTCACGATTCCGCCGAACGCCCGGGTGATCGACGCCACCGGCCAGTATCTCATTCCTGGCCTGTGGGACATGCACGTCCACTCGGTGTTCGGCGACTGGTTCCCCGGCGGCCGCGACGTGATCCTGCCGCTCTACATCGCGAACGGCGTCACCGGCGTTCGCGATATGGGCGGCGAGCTCAAGGTGCTGCAAGGCTGGCGCGACTCCATCAGCGCCGGCACGCTGGTTGGGCCGCGCATGATCATCTCGGGGCCGATGCTCGACGGCTATCTCGCTGACGGGAAAAGCATGCGGTTCCCGAGCTCCATCCCGGTCACGACGCCTGATGACGCCGTTCGCGCCGTGCGCCTGCTCGCATCGCAGCACGCCGATTTCATCAAGGTGCAGTCCGAGGTCCCGCACGACGCGTACTTCGCCGCCGCCGCGGAGGCCCATCGACTCGGCCTCCCGATCGTCGGCCACGTGCCGTGGCGAGTCCGCATCGATGAGACGATCACGGCCGGCCAGGCCAGCATCGAGCATCTCATGGGATTGTTCGAAGCGTGCGGGACGCAAGAGGACCAGTTCATCGCCGGCAAAGGCAACCTGCAGCTCCTGCTCGACAGCTACGACAAGGCCCGGTGCGACGCCGTCATCAAGCGCGTCGCCCAGGCGCACATCGCCCAGTGCCCGACGCTGTACTGGCAAAAGGGCGAGACGCTGCTCGATCTCATCGATCAGGAGCATCAGCCGCTTGCCCGGTACGTCCCAATGAGTTGGCGAACGGGCGCGTGGAAGCAGTTCAGCGATGCGATCATGGGCGATATCCGCAAGGATCCGCTGGAGCGACGACAAGAGTATTGGCGTCGCCAGCTGGTCATGACTGGCGCGCTCTATCACGCCGGCGTGTTGTTGCTCGCTGGGACCGATGCCGCGCCTGGTGTGTTTGTCGTGCCAGGGTTCAGCCTGCACGACGAACTGGCGGAGTTTGTCGAAGCCGGCCTGACGCCTATGGATGCGTTGCGGACGGCGACGAGCAATGCCGCGCAGTTTCTGAAACTCAACGACATCGGCCGCGTCTCACCGGGGGCCCGCGCCGATCTTGTTCTCCTGTCAGCTAATCCACTCGACGCCATACGCAACACCGCCTCTATTGTCACTGTTGTCGCCAACGGCCGGGTGTTCGACCGCACGGGGTTATCAGATCTGCTCACCGGCGTCGAGCGGGCGGCGCACTCTCCGTAGCCGTTCATGGCGTCCGAGTGTCTCGGCGCCGGCCGCGGGGCCCGGACGCATCACAACGTCCTTCGGTCCGATAATCTGCCGCGTCGCGCGGTCGAGCATCGCCGGGTCGATGCGTCGTCCCGTTCCCCGATCGACCATCTCGAGGGTCACCCCGTCGGGTGAGAGCCATTTCGTTCCCCACCGGATGAGCATGACGATGATCGGCCAGAGATCCCACGCCTTGTCCGTCGGCACGTACTCGTAGCGCGGCGGTCGGCGTTGGTACCGGCGGCGCTCGAGCAATCCATCCGCGACGAGCGACGCCAGCCGCTGCGTCAGGATGTTCGGTGCGATCCCGAGGTCGACCTCGAAGTCATCGAATCGCCGGAACCCCAGCATGACGTCGCGCAGGATCAGTATGCGCCAACCGTCGCCGATCTGAGCCATACTGCGGGCGATCGGACATTCCATCTCCGGGAACTGTGATCGAGCCATACCGATTACAGTAGCCGAGTGACTTGCTATTAGCAAGTTACAGAAACGGCGTGGGACTCACGGCACCATCACGCTCGTCCACTAAGGAGAATGGGGTATGTCACGCTCTATCTTGCTCACCGGACTCGTCGTCGCGGCACTCGCAGCCGCACCGAGATCGACCTACGCGCAAAGTGTCAACGGCCCGCGCGCATTGCTCGCTCACGTCGAGGGTCCCATCCCCTCGTTCGCCACGCGCGCGGCGACGCCGATCGATGGCGAGCGCGCGTTGCTGGCGACCAGAATCACCGAGCCGGCACGTCCATCATATGTATTCGTCGTACCGGTCGTGCCGACTGGCGGAGCGTACGCGCTGCTCGTCCGCCGCTGACGCCAGATGATCGTTGACAGGGCCGTCATTTGGCCGTACTCATGGCCCCGTGACGGCCTCGCTGCAAGAACAACACGTCGACGCGGGTGATGAGGCGCTACTCGCACAGATCCGCGCTGGCGACGTCGCTGCCTTCGAGCAACTGTTTCGCCGGTACGCCGAGCCGCTCTATGACTGTGCGTACGGGTATGTCGGCTCGCGCAACGTCGCACAGGAGGTCGTGCAGCAACTGTTCGTCACGCTGTGGGAGCGACGGCGCGTGTGGCAGGTGTCCAGCACGGTCGTCACGTATCTCTATCGCGCCGTGCGGAATGGATCATTGAACGCGCTGCGTGAAGGTCGACGACGCGTGCCGCTGATGGAGCGAGTGCACGAGGCGCCCGGGATCGAACAGGAGGTCGAGGCCGCCGATTTGGCGCGGGCCGTTGCGCGCATCGTGACGCGGCTGCCGGAACGGTGCCGAGAGGTGTTTCGGCTCAATCGATACCACCATCTCACGTACGCCGAGGTGGCGCAGGTGCTGAACCTCTCGGTGAAAACCGTGGAACTTCATATGGCGCGCGCCCTCCGCGAGCTGCGCTCGAGGCTTAAATCCGACTGAGGATTTAAAGCCGACTAGGGGTAACCGGCCTCGTCGCGTGTTAAGGGTCAATGACACCCGACGACGCGCTGCTCGCGCGATATCTCGCGCATGAGTGTACGCCGGCCGAGGCAGCCGCCGTACGCCAGTGGATCGCCGCTGACCCGGACCGCGTTCGCGCGGTCGAACGACTTCGGGCCACATTCGACGCCGCCGCGCCGCCGCACGAGCGGCCGGATCTCGACGCGATGTGGGCCCAGGTCCGTGCTCACCACCCCGCGTCGTTGCCGCCTGCACGGCGGCGACCCTTTCCGGTGAGTATCCTCGTCGCGGCGGCCGTCCTGATCGTCGCCGTCCTCGTCGATCGCGCGGCCACGCGCCGCACGGCCACGCCTGGCGCGGTCCGCGAGATCGCCACGTCGATCGGCCAGCGCGCGACGATCGATCTCGCCGATGGAAGCCGCGTCATTCTTGGACCGCGGAGCCGCATCAGCACGCCCGAGCATTTCGGCGAGGGTCCGCGCGACGTGACCCTCGAAGGCGAGGCGTACTTCGAGGTCCATCACGATTCCACCCATCCATTTCGCGTGCACGCCGCCGGTGGTGTCGCCGAAGATATCGGCACCCGGTTCGTGGTCCGCGCGTACGCCGGCGAGCCGGCGCTTCGGGTCGTCGTCGCCGAAGGGCGCGTGTCGGTCACTCGCTCAGGTGGCGTCCCGGTCGCACTCGGCGCCGGGCAGCTCGCGAGCTTCGACGACGCCGGCACCGCGTTGGTGCGCCCGGTCGATACCGCCGCCTATGTCGCGTTCAGCGATGGCCGGCTCGTGTTCGACGGCACGCCGCTCGACGAGGTCGTCTCCGAGTTGGGTCGCTGGTACGATCTCGATATCCGCCTCGCCGCTCCGGAGTTCGCCGGCCGCCACATCTCCGCGTCATTCACCGGACTCGCCGAGGATGACGTCCTCGGCGCCGTCGCTGCCGCTGCCGGACTGCGATACACGCGTCAGGGTCGCACGGTCACGTTTTCTCGCGCCAGAGGTATCCCGTGATGCTGCTCATTCCACTGCTGCTCGCCTTCCAGCAACCCGTGCCGATCGTCCTGGCCCAGGCCGCGCCGGTGAGCGATCACGCGAGCGATCGAGGGCCCGCGTTCTATATGGTCCGCAAGCCCGGCGGCAAGCGTGAGGACGCGTACAACGCGGTCGCGCTCCGCCGGCGGCTGTCGCTCAATCTCCAGGACGTGCCGATCGCCGACGCGCTGTCCGCAATTACCGCACAAACTGGTATACGGTTTGTGTACATGCGCGAAGAAGTGCCCGTCGACCGGCGCGTATCGCTCGCGGCTCAGGATATTGCGCTGGCCGCCGCACTCACCGAAGTGCTGTTCGATGCCGGCGTCGATGTCGAGCTCCTGTCCGGCAACCAGGTCGCTCTCGTGAAACGACGGCCTCCCACGTCCGACGCACGCCAGCGGCGTCGCATCACGGGCCATGTGCTCGACGCGGAGACGAAATCCCCGCTTCCTGGCGCGGTCGTGACCGTGACGGGCACTGCGATCGGTGCGGTTACGTCCGACAGCGGCACGTTCGCCATCGTCGTGCCGGACAATGCGACCAGCCTGTCAGTGCGCCGCATCGGGTACCGGCAAAACTCGGTGACGATCGCCGCTGACCAGACCGACGTGACGGTCGAGCTCTCGAAAGATCCACTCAAGCTCGAGACCCAAGTCGTGACAGGCGTCGCGACGACGATCTCTTCGCGCAATGCCGCCAACGCCGTCGCGGTCGTGAGCTCGGATCAGATCAACGAAGTGCCGGCGCCGACCCTGGAGAACGCGCTGCAATCGAAGATCCCGGGTGCGATCATCGAGCAGAACAACGGCGGCGCGCCGGGCGGCGGCCTCCAGATCCAAATTCGCGGCATCACCTCGATCGAGGCCGACGCCTCACCGCTCTACGTCGTCGACGGCGTGATCGTGAACAACGAGACGACCAACAACGGCGCCAACGCGATCAGCCAGGCGAGCCTTGGCTCGCCCGGGGTCCAGAACACGCAACAATTCGAGCAGGATAATAGCCCGAACCGCCTCGCGGACATCAACCCGAACGACATCGAGTCGATCGAGGTGCTCAAAGGCTCGTCCGCCTCGGCCATCTACGGCGCGAAAGCCGCGTCCGGCGTGGTGATCATCACGACGAAGAAGGGCAGCCCGGGCAAGACCGCGTGGAATGTGACGCAGCGGTTCGGCACCTTCGAGCTCGCCAACCATCTGCCGTTGCGCACCTTCCCGACGCTCGGCAGCGCCCAGTTGTGGTACCTGAACGATGAGCACAGCGGCGACATCGGAACGCCGGCGGCATCGGCGGACAGTGCGTTGATCAAGTCGGTCTACGGCGGGCCGCAGGATTATCAGAACCAGCTCTTCGGTGGCGGCGAGCTGTCGTACGAGACCGACCTCAGCGTGCGCGGCGCGAGCGAGAGCGGCAAGACGACCTACTTCATGTCCGCGCTCACGAAATACGACAACGGCATCCTGCTCAACACCGGCTACAACAAGCAGTCGGTCCGGACCAACATCTCGCAGACCCTGTTGCCGAGCGTGACGATCTCCGGCAGCCTGTTTTACGCGAACTCGCTCACCCGGCGCGGCGTCAGCGGCAACGACAACGTCGGGATCTCGCCGTACGACGTGCTGTCGTACACGCCGCAGTTCATTAACCTGAACAACCGCAGCGCGACCGGCGTGTGGGCGCGAAACGGGTTCGGCCCGGCCAACCCGTTCGCCGACGCCGAGGAGATCCAGACACCGGAAAACGTGCACCGGTTTATCGGCGGGGGGACGGCCTCGTGGACCATGTTCCACACGGCGACCCAGAGTCTCCAGGTGTCGGTGATTGGCGGCGCCGACTACTCCGATGAGCGGGCGCAGCTCTACGCGCCGCCGGATCTGCAACAAGAGCAAAGCCTGCCGAGCGGACTGCCCGGCGTCGCGACGTCGCTTGAGGCGAACACGGAGTACCTGAACTACTCCGTGAACTTGATCCACCACTACGTCGGCTCGTCACTCATCGACGCCACGACCTCGATTGGCCTCGCCGACGAGCGCCGGAATTTCTACAATCCGAACGCCGTCGGCCAGAACCTCGTGCCAGGCCAGAACAGCTTCACGGCCGGCTCGGTCCAGAGCGGATATTACGTTCAAACCGCGCTGCGCGACTTCTCGTTCTACGGCCAGGAGCAACTGCTGCTCTTGAACCAGCGCCTGGCGCTCACCGGCGGATTGACGGCCGAGCGAAGCTCGAACAACGGCGACGACCAGAAGTACTACTCCTACCCGAAAGTGTCGGCGTCCTATCGCATCCCACACCTGTTCAGTTTCCTGGACGAGATCAAGGCGCGCGTCGCCTACGGACAATCAGGGACCGAGCCGACCTACGGCGTGAAGTACTCGGGCCTCGTGCAAAACGTCCTCGGCGCGACCAGCGGCACCTACACCCCGGCCGCGTACGGCGACCCGAACGTCCAGCCGGAGACGAACACCGAGATCGAAGGCGGCATCGACGCGACGATGTTCGGGTCGCGCGCGCAGATCTCGGCGACGATCTACCAGAAGCGCATCTCGAACGTGCTGCTGCAGGAGGCCGTGAATCCGTCGTTCGGCACCTCCACGCAATGGCTGAATGGCGGCCAGTTCACCAATCGCGGGCTCGAGCTCTCGCTCGCGGCGACGCCCATCGAAATGCGCAATGGCTTCACGTGGATCTCGACGACGACCTTCTACCGGAACTACAGCGTCGTCGACAACCTGGCCATCGCGGCGTTCGACCTGCCGGAGAGCGGCGGGGGACCGTTCGGCATATTCCTCATCCAACCGGGCCGTTCGGTGTCGGAGGTCGTGAGCACCAACCCCGCGGATGTCAACAAGGCGGGCGTGCCGGTGCAGATCGGCGACGCGCAGCCGGCGTTCCAGATGGGATTCACGAACGACTTCTCGTTTGCGAGCTTCCATCTGCACAGCGTGCTCGATTGGAAGAAGGGCAGCACGGCCGACAACGCCAACAACCTGTACTTCGACAACTCGCTGTTCCTGCTTGACTCGGCCGCATCGGCTAAGCGGCTCATCGAGCGCGCCAATGGCGGATCGCCTTATGTGGAGGATGCGGGGTACGTCAAGCTGCGCGAGATCACCCTCTCGTATGATCTCCCGAGTGGGATCATCCACAACGTGACGCGTGGGTATCTCGCCAGCGCCAAGCTGTCGCTCTCTGGGCGCAATCTGTGGGCGAGCTTCAAGTACACCGGGCCGGATCCGGAGGTGAGCGGCGACGGCAACGTCAACATCACGCGCGGCAACGACGTGACGCAGTATCCGCCCGCTCGCAGCTACTTTGTCTCACTCGATCTGGGGTTTTGATTATGCGCCGTCTAGCGATAATCGGCATCGTGGTCGCGATCGGGTGCGACACGCCGACGGTCCCGAACTACGCGTCGCCGAACCCGGACGTGACGACTCGCGCGGGCTTGCAGACGCTCGTCACCGGTCTCTTCGGCGGCACGCGGGGTGACCTCGTCTGGATCATCACCGAGATGTCGTCGTTCGCCCGCGACGCTGGCAATTTCACCAACACCGATCCGCGTTTCATCACGGAGTTCCTGGGCGATGGCACGCCGATCAACAACTCCGACTTCGGGGTCTTCGGCTGGAACAATCAGTTTCAGATGGTGCGCACGGCCGACAGCGTCCTGAGCGCCCTGCCGGGTGTCAAATCACCCACCGCGTACTCGACCGGTGAGCGGGCGCAGATCACCGGCGTCGTCCAGACCATCAAGGCGCTCGACTACATGTACCTGGCCGAGCAGCGCGACACGTCGGGCGTGCCGATCGGCGGCGACAAGCTGAGCGACCTTGGGAGCCCGGCGCCGATCCTGTGCAACAAAGATGTCTGGAAGGCGATCGTCGCGATCCTCGACTCGGGGAACGCTGAGCTCAACGTCGATCCATCCGATCCGCTGGCGATCAGTCTCCCGGCTGGCTTCGGATCGGTCTCGGCCACCGCCGGATCGTTCTCCGCCTTCAATCGGGCGCTGGCTGGAAAGGCCAACCTGGAGTTGGCCTACGCGATCGCGCGGTCCAACGCAGCGGCCGCGCCCACGCCAATGTCCGCTGGCACGCCGGACAACGCGGCCCTCCTGCGCGCCGACAGCGCGATCACGGCGTCTGCGCTGTATCAGCCCACACAGCTCGCGCCACCGGCGTCCGGTCCCTTCGCGGATCCGGTCGCGGTATATCATTCGTTCAGCGCCACGCCTGGTGATCTCGTCAATCCGGTCAACGGCGAGATCGGTACGCTGCGTATGCTCAACGAGTTCGTCGCCAGCGTCGATACGGCGAACGATCTACGGTGGAAGGCCAAGTTTGCCCTCAACCCCGACTCGTCGCAGCAGCATGCGTACTCCGGCGTGTCGGCGCACTGGATCGTCACCTTCTACCCGGTGGTCGGGAGCCCGATACCGATCGTCCGCAATGAGGAGCTCGTGCTGATCCGTGCTCAGATCCGGCTCGGGCTCGGCGATTTGTCCGGCGCGTGGACGCTCATTAACGACGTTCGCACGCGCGTTGGCGGATTGCCGGCCGAGGCGGTGTCGGCGAGTTATGCGACGACGCGCGATGCGCTCATGCGCGAGCAGCGCATCTCGACCGTGCTCGAATCGGGCGGCGATCGCGCGATCGCGATTCGCATGTACGGGCTCGCGGCGGTCGTCGATACGACGTGGGGGGCCAGCGATACGCACGCGACGTTGATGCCGGTGCCGAACACCGAGTTTGCCAATCGATCCTCTAGCGCACTGTCATGCCCATGAAACGCTGGGTCTTACTTGTCGCCCTGGTCAGTTGCTCACCCCAGCAACCCACGTGGCACGATAGTTCGCCGCACCAGCAAGGGTTCGTCACTGTGCCCGGTGGCGTACGCCTCGAGGTACTCGATTGGGGTGGTAGCGGCCCGCCCCTGGTCTTTCTCGCTGGCCTCGAAAACACCGCGCACGTGTTCGACGACTTCGCGCCGAGGTTTACGAAAGAATTTCACGTGTACGGCATCACGCGCCGAGGCTGGGGGGCGTCGAGTCGGGCGCCGGGTGGTCAAAACCTGTACACCATACCGGTGCTCGTTGAAGACGTGCGTGCGGTCCTCGATACCTTGCGCCTGACCAAGGTCGACCTGGTGGGTCACTCGATCGCCGGCCAAGAGCTCTCCTGGCTCGCGGCCAACTATCCGGATCGCGTTGACCGCCTCGTGTACCTCGACGCGGGCTTCGACTACCACACGCATCCCGTACCCGGCCCACTCCCCGAACAACCGCCGCCAACAGCAGCCGAGTCGGCCTCGGCGGCTACTGGGCTGGCGTATTTCCGGCGGATGAACGATGCGCAGCTGCCCGAGGGCGACTTCCGCGCCACCGAAAGCCTGAGTGTCGCCGGTCGCGATCTCGGCCCCAAGACATCGGGCAAGATTTCCGCGGAGGTGTACAACTCGGCCGCGAGTCTCGAACCGCCGCTCGATCGCGTGCGCGGGCCGGTGCTGGCGGTCTACGATCGGCCGACGTCAATCGCCGAGTTCATCCCGTGGCTCACAGCGGGTGACACGGCAGCGACGCGCATAGCAAAATTGGCGAACGATTGGCGTGCGGCGCAGGAAACCGAGTTCCACGCGCGCGTGCCGCAGGCGGTCATTGTCGGCGCAACTGGTGCATCCCACTACGTCTTCGTGGGCGCTCCAGACTCGGTCTATCGGGCGATGCGAACGTTTCTAAAATGAAGCGGCGCGTGCGGCATGAGATTCGAGAGGAGCCATGACGCACCGCCCGTGAGTCCCGCGAACTCCGCGAATTGCCCGTTGCCCTTGATGGAGCCAAAAAGTTGGCCCATGCCGACCGCGCTCACGGCGCTGAACAAGCTCGGGCGGCGCCCGAATCCATTCACCATCGTCGAAAGAAAGAGGAGCCGGTTCGTCTCCTGAGCCCTTTGCGCGCGGTCGCTAGCGGCCATCTGCATGCTCGCGCCGATTTTGCTCGCGCTATCGACCGACCGGGCGAAAATCTCGAACCGGCTCGCTGCCGGTGCGGTCATTTGCTGTGCGGCGAGACTCGGCGCCGCAATCAGGAGAAACAGGAGAGCGCGCATGATCCATAATATATTGGTGCCATGCGCACTCCAATGATTGTCGCGATCGCCGCCCTCGCCACCCTGGCGAGCGTCGCCCAGGCTCAGCTGGGCCCCCAACAGCAGGCCCTGCACGACATCTACAAGCAGCTGATCGAAACAAACACCGAAGATTCGGCGGGTGTGGGGAGCGTCACCGCGGCCACTCGGGCGCTCGCCGACAAGTTCCGGGCGGCCGGGTTCCCGGACGCGGACATTCATTTGCTGGGGCCGACGCCTGACAAGCAGGCGCTCGTCGTCCGGTATCACGGGTCCGGTGCGCGCAAACCGTTACTGCTGCTGGCGCACGTCGACGTTGTGATAGCTCGTCCCACCGATTGGTCGACGGACCCGTTCGCGCTGGTCGAGAAGGACGGCTATTTCCAGGCGCGCGGATCGATCGACGACAAGGCCATGGCGGCGATCTTTGTCGCGAACCTGTTGCGGTACAAGCAAGAAGGCTTCGTTCCCGATCGCGATTTGATCCTGGCGCTGACGCCGGACGAAGAGAAGGGCGGCCGCCTCGGCGCCGGCTGGCTCATGGAGAACCACCGCGATCTGATCGGCGATGCCGTCATGGCGTTGAACGAAGGCGGCGGTGGCACGCTGCGCGATGGCAAGCCGTTCTACAACGATGTGCAGGCGACGGAGAAGGTCGTCACGAACTTCACGCTCACCGCGAAGAATCCCGGCGGTCACTCGTCGCTGCCCAGGCCCGATAACGCGATCTACGAGCTGGCCGCCGGGCTCACGCGGCTCGCGCACTACTCGTTCCCGGTCCAGTTGAACGAGGTCACGCGCGTGTACTTCGAGCGGTCAGCGGCTATCGAGAAGCCCGCGATCGGGGCCGCCATGCGCGCGATCCTCAAGGATCCGACGGACGCCAAAGCCGCCGCGACGCTGTCCACCGATCCGCGATACAATTCGGTGCTGCGCACAACCTGCGTCGCCACGCGCCTCTCCGGCGGTCATGCGGACAACGCGCTGCCGCAGATCGCGACCGCGTTCGTCAACTGCCGTGTGTTCCCCAACGTCACGGCCGACGACGTTCGCGCGAAGATCATTGCCGCGGTCGCCGACACCGGCATCGAAGTCTCGCCGCCGAGTGCGCCCATACCGCCGACGCAGCCATCGCCATTGAGCCCCGAGATCATGGGACCCGTGGCGTCGATCACCAAGTCGATGTTCGGCGACATCCCGGTGATCCCGTTCATGTCGACGGGCGCGACTGATAGCAAGTATCTCCGGGCTGCGGGGATCCCGGCGTATGGCGTATCAGGACTCATGGTAGACCCGGCCGATCTCCGGATCCACGGCCGCGACGAGCGCGTGCTCCAGAAGTCGCTGTATGAGTCTCAAGAGTTTCTGTACCGGCTGGTTAAGGCCCTGTCTTCCCCGAAACCAGTCACTTAATCACAGACGCATAGTCGCGTGAGCATGGCCGCTCGTAGCATAGCGGCCATGCTGAGTTTTCTACTCGTCGTTGCCTTGGCGGATTCTCTCGGGCCAGAGGTCCGCAAGTTCGTGCGCGTCGCCGCGCCCAAAGTCGTCCTCGAGCACGTCGAGGTGATCGACGGCACCGGCGCCCCGCCCCGCGCTGATCAGAGTATCACGATCGAGGGCGGCAAGATCACCGCCATTGGTCGTACGCCGCCGAGTGAGGGCGCGACGGTACTCGACTTGAGCGGATACGCGGTCATACCGGGGATCGTCGGCATGCACGATCACCTGTGGTACCAACACCTGGCGACCCCCGACCGTCCCGCTGTTGCGCTCACCATGACCTACTCGGCCCCTCGCCTGTATCTGGCGAACGGCGTCACGACGATGCGCACGGCCGCCAGCGTCGATCCATACGCCGAGCTTTCCCTCAAGCACTGGATCGAAACGGGCGTCGCGCCCGGCCCACATCTGGACGTGACGAGTCCATTCCTGTCCCATGCGCAGAGCCAGGCGTCCCGATTGCTGGATCTCACCGGGCCCGACGATGCGCGAGCTACTGTGGCGTTCTGGGCGGACCACGGCGTGACGTCGGTCAAGGCGTACCAGGATATCACGCGCGAAGAATTGCGGGCCGCGATCCAAGAGGCGCACAAGCGTGGGCTCAAGGTCACCGGTCATCTGTGCTCGATCACGTATGACGAAGCGATCGCCTTAGGTATAGACAATCTCGAGCATGGTTTTCAGGTCAACACCGCGCTCGACCCCGACAAGAAGCCTGACATGTGCAGCGGCAGCCACGGGGACTCGACGCTGCTCCGCATGATTCCGGGGAAGCCCGAGGCCGATCGACTGATCGCGTCGCTCATCGCCCACCATGTCGCCATCACGTCGACGCTGGTCTTACTCGCCTCATCGTCGAACCCGCAGCGACCCCTGAGACCCGCGGTGCTGAATGCCATGTCACGGGTTGTGCGTGACGACTATCTCGTGTGGCGTGATCGGACCCGGGATCTCACGTACTTGAAGACGCTCCTCGCGCGGGACACCGATATGGAGCGCGCGTTCGTCGCCGCCGGTGGCCTCCTGATCGCCGGGCCGGACCCCGTCGGCATCGCCGGCAATCTCCCGGGGTTCGGGGATCAGCGCGAGATCGAGCTCCTGGTCGACGCCGGATTCACACCGGTCGAAGCGATCAAGATCGCGACGTACAACGGCGCGACGTTCCTCGGACGCCAGGATCGCATCGGCTCGATCGCTCCAGGCAAGAACGCCGACCTCGTGGTCATCAAGGGCGATCCGGCGGCGCGCATCGCGGATGTCGAGAACGTGGAGATCGTGTTCAAAGACGGCGTCGGGTACGACTCCGCCAAGTTGTTGGAGTCGGTCAAGGGCGCGTACGGCGAATACTAGGTCGTCTTGAGCAGTCGACGAAGCGCGGGCTGGTAGTAGCGGCTGGAAATGATCTTGGCGCCGCTTTTGAGGTGCACGACGTACGCACTCTTGCCATAGCGTTCGAGCGTCGCGATGGCGCGGACGTTGACCAGCGCCGATCGCCGGACGCGAACAAAGTTGGTGCGTCCCGCGAGCCGCTGCGCGAGGCGATCCATGGTCGCTCTCATGACGTACGCGTGGCCGCCGCTATGGACCTTTATATAGTTGCCGGCGCTCTCGAACCACTCGACGCGTTCGATCTCGACGAACGACAGTCGTTCGCCGTCGCGGACCACGAGGCGCTCCGAGGTGGGTGTCTCGGCCACAGACGGAGGTGCGGTCGCGTGCTGCGCGAGTAAGCCTTCGAGGCGATCGGCGAGGGATGCCCCGCGCTGAAGTGACAGGAACGAGGCGGCACGGTCGAGCGCCTCGCGGAGGCGGGCAGGGTCGATGGGTTTCAACACATAGTCCAGCGCGTGCACCTCGAACGCTTTCAGCGCATGCCGGTCGTACGCCGTGACGAACACGACGACGGGCATGGCATCGACCCCGATCTCCTCTATGATATCGAACGCCGTCGTTCGCCCGAGCTGGATGTCCAGCAACACGACGTCCGGTCGCCGCTCGACGATGGCCGCGACGGCGGCGTCCCGCCCACCGCACTCGCCGACGCAGACCACGTCAGGAATCTCGCCGATCTGCCGCTTGAGCCCTCGGCGGGCGGTCGGCTCGTCGTCGACGATCAGAACTTTCATGACATCGGGATCTGAATCGCCACGCGCGCTCCGGGCCCCGATGCTTCGAGCGATACCGTAGCGCCGGGGCCGTACAGATGGCGTAGACGCGCACGGGTGTTGGTGAGTCCGATCCCTTCGCGAGCCCCGTCCCTCACCCCAGGTCCGTCGTCCGCGAGCGTGATATGCAACATCCCGTCGACGCGATGGGCGGCCAGGGTCACGGTCGTGGGCTTGTCCTCGAACTTGCCGTGCTCGATGGCGTTCTCCAACAGCGGCTGCAGCAAGAACACGGGCACCTGGACGTTCCGTACGTCAGGGTCGATGCGTTGCTCGACGATCAACTGGTCGCCAAACCGACCGCGCTGAATGTCGAGATAGTCGTTCACGAACTCTAACTCCTGCTCGAGCGGCACCTCGTGTGCTTCCTCGTCGAGGCTCCGACGGAGCAGGGTCGAGAGGCGCAACAGCATCTGCTGCGCCTTGTCGGCATCCTCGACCACGAAGACGGAGATGGCGTTCAGCGTATTGAACAGAAAGTGGGGCCTGAGCTGCGACCGGAGCGTGTCGAGCTTGGCCTGCGTGAGCTCGTCCCGGAATCGCAGGGCCGTATACACCATGACGACCACGGCGTAGAAGACCACCGACGTGGACATCCCCCACACGTAGGGGACACCCCCGACGTGCACTCTCACGACGCCTATGACGCTCGCGTGAGTCCGGATCGCCCGAATGATCGATTGGAGGGTGAGCGCGATGCCCGTTTGCACGAACGCTAGGCCTAAGGCGAGGCAGAGGTGCACGAGGATCGGCCGGGGTCGCACGGCTCGACGAACGAGCGGCGACAGAATGGCCCATGAGAGCCAGAAGCAGAGCACGACCACGGCGCGCGGCCCGAGGTTGAGCGACTTCCCGTCGGCCATGTCGACGAACACTTCCTGCGCGACGAAGAACGATCCGACGACGAGCGCCAACACCACGACTCGGGACGTTCCGCATGCTCTCGGCGGCCATGAGTCCAACATGGGATGCCGGATCGGCCCGGGCAACAGGCGCGGGAAATCACACCGGATGCGCAGCCCGTCCCCGCGATACGACCATCTATCCGCACTGTCTAGGCGTGGCTGAGACCCGCCCCGTACCGTGGTGCCATGAGTGGTGCCCTGATCGCATCGGTGCTCAGCCTAGGCATGGGTCTCGGGAGCCATTCAGTCTACAACGGTCGCGCGGGCCAGGTCTCGGTGGAGATCCCGCGCATCGATGCGCGCATTGCCATTGATGGCACGCTCTCCGATCCCGTATGGCAGCGCGCCGCGCTGCTCAATGGGTTCTCCGAATACAAACCCGTCGATGGGATGCCGGCCGAGGACTCGACGCAGGTGCTGGTATGGTACTCGAAGAGCGCGATCTATTTCGGGATTCGCGCGTTCGAGATCCACGGACCGGCACATGCCACGCTGGCCAATCGCGATCAGATCGACGGCGACGACAATGTCCAACTCATCCTGAGCCCATTTCTCCATTCGCACCAGGCGCTCATGTTCGCCGTCAACCCGTATGGCGTGCAGGAAGATGGCACGATCACCGAAGGCGTCGGGACGACGATCGGCGTCACCGGTATCAGCACCGGGACGGGCCCGGATTCAACGGACTTGAGCTCGGACTTCGTCTACGAGTCGAAAGGGCAGGTCACGTCGTTCGGGTATCAGATCGAAGTGCGGATTCCGTTTCGGAGCATCAAGTTCCCGGCGAAGTCGCCGCAGGACTGGGGCATCAACATTCTGAGAAAGATTCAGCACTCGGGGCACAGCGACACCTGGTACCCGACGAAGCTCGCCGCTGCCTCGTATCTCGACCAAGCCGGCACGCTCACCGGGCTCCGGGATCTGGATGCGGGCCTCGTGCTCGACCTCAATCCGGTTGTGACCGAGGCGGCCGCGGGTGATGCGGCGCGATATAGTGTTGGCCGACCCCAGTTTGGCGGCAATGTGCGATGGGGCATCACGCCGAACTTGCTGCTCAACGGCACGTACCGTCCGGATTTCGCGGAGGTCGAATCGGACGCCACGCAGATCGTCAATGATCCGCGCGTGGCGCTGCAGTATCCGGAGAAGCGCCCGTTCTTTCTCGATGGTCTCGAGCAGTTCAACACGCCGAACAATCTCATTTACACCCGCCAGATTGAGTCACCGCTCGCCGCGACGAAATTGACCGGCAAAGTAGGCAACGTCTCCCTCGCCTACCTCGGCGCGATTGACCAGGAATTCGGACACCCCGTATTCAACGTGGCCCGGGTCCGCGAGGATTTTTCCCAAGGCTCGGAAATCGGCGCCGTGTTCACGGATAGAGAAGCGGGCGGGGACTTCAATCGCCTCGCCGGCGTCGATTCGCGCATCACGCTCGGCTCGCTGTATACGCTCAACTTCCAGGCCGCGAGCAGCATCACGCGCGATGCCGGCGTCAGCACCGCGGGTCCGCTATGGTCCGCCAGCTTTACTCGCACCGGACGGGCGATGTATGTGGACGCGAGCATCAAGGGCATCGACCCCGATTTCGACGCCGCCAGCGGCTTCATCTCGCGCGGCAACATTGTGCGATCGAATCTGGATTGGCGATACACGTTCTACCCGAAGCATTCGTTCTTCGACACGTTCGCCATCGACTTGAACTATGCCGACACGTGGGTCTATCGCCAGTTCACGTCGTTCGACGCCCCCGAGGACCGCCAGTTTCATCCGAGCCTCATCGCGACGCTCCATGGCGGCTGGACAATCCTGGTCACGCTCGCCCTCGAGACCTTCGGGTACGACCCCTCGCTGTACACGAACTACTACTTGGGCCATATCACGGCACACGACACGACCTATACCCACTATGTCGGCGGCCCCGCGATAGCGAACACGGATCCCAATCTGCTGATCACGACGCCCACATTCGCCAAGTTCGATCTCTCGCTGTTCAGCCTCTATGGGCACGACGACAATTTCTTCGAGTGGTCGCCGGCCAACGTTTGGATCGAAGCGCTGACGTTGAACTATCGGCCGACGAGCCAGCTCCGGGCGCAGCTCATGTACAACGCCCAGGTGTTCTGGCGGCACGACGATTACTCGATCGTCGGCAAGACGCTGATCCCGCGTCTCGTCGTCGAGTACCAGCTCTCGCGGCCCATCTTTTTCCGGCTCGTCGGGCAGTACGAGACCGTGTATCAGAACAATCTGAGGGACGATGGGCGGACGGATCTGCCGATCTTCTTGCTCAATCCCGCCACCGGCACCTACTCGCGCGCCGCGGCGTTCCAGAATAATCAGCTGCAACTCCAGGGGCTCTTCGCTTACCAGCCTATTCCCGGCACCGTCGCCTTTGTGGGCTATGGAAACATGTTCAACAGTGTGTTCGTGAAGTTCAGCTATCTGTTTCGGATGTAGTTTTATGTAATGACCCTCCGGTCGCGGGCGCTCACGGGGCTCACGCAGTTCGTGCTGACGCTCGGCGTCCTGTTGTTCGGCTCGGCGTGGTCGCTCCGCTACTGGCAGGCTTGGGCTTTTTTGGCCGCCTTCGGGGTGTCGGTTACCGCGATCACGCTCTACCTACTCCAGAAGGATCCCGCGCTCCTCGAGCGACGGATGCGTGCCGGGCCCGGCGCGGAGAAGGAGAAGAGCCAGAAGGTCATCCAGGTGGTCGCGAACATCTCTTTTCTCGCCCTCCTCATCGTTCCGGGCCTGGACCACCGGTTTGGCTGGTCGCACGTGAGCGTGGATGTCGTCTTGGCGGGCGATAGTCTCGTCGTGCTCGGTCTGTACCTCGTCTTCCTCGTGTTTCGCGAGAACAGCTACACCTCGGGCATCATTGAGGTCGCCGCCGACCAGCGCGTCGTCTCGACTGGTCCATATCGCATCGTCCGCCACCCGATGTACTCCGGCGCACTTGTCCTGATCTTCGGCATGCCTTTGGCCCTCGGCTCGACATGGGGCCTCGTCTGCTGCCTCCCACTCACGGCCGCGATCGTGGTGCGCCTCATCGACGAGGAGCGTTATCTTGTGCGACACCTCGCCGGCTATGCCGAGTACCGTGAACGGACCCGGTATCGCCTGATCCCTGGCCTTTACTGACGCTCCTGTGAATCGCACCCCAGTCGTTATCGCTTGGACGGTCGCCGCGACCTGTGTCGCGCTTGTTCTCTTCGCGTATTTGTTCGTCGTCACGGGAATGATGCCCGCGAACGCCGACGCGAAACCCTGGAAGATCGAGCGGTGGGCCGCGAAACGCTCGTTGCACGTGGCCATCGCGCGCGATACCAAGACCATGCATGGCCCCGCGACATCGACCGATTCGGTCATGACCCTGGGCGTTCGCCTCTACAAGACCAATTGCGCCGTGTGCCATGGCGCTTCGGATGCCAAGCGATCGTCGGTCGCCGACGGCCTCTATGTGGAGCCGCCGCAGTTCGCCAAGGACAACGTCACTGACGATCCGATCGAGATGACATACTGGAAGATCACGCACGGCATTCGGTTCACCGGCATGCCATCCTATAGTAAGTCGCTCTCCGACGACCAACGCTGGGCGATCGCCTCGTTCCTCCGGCACCAGGACTCGTTGCCGCCCAATGCCCTGGCGGCGTGGAAAACGATGCCGAGTGTCGCCGACAGCGCTTCGCACTGAGGACTCTCGCATGAGTCGATATCTGGCCTTTTTCCTTGTCGCCATGACGCTCGCCCGTGCCGCAGGCGCTCAAAATCCGTTCTCCCAGCCGAGCCCTCTGTTCGACCAGGCCCCGCCGTTCGACCGGATCCATGACGGCGACTACCAGCCGGCGTTGGAAGAGGGCATGCGGCAGCAGCTGGCGGAGGTTCGCCAGATAGCGACCCAGAAGGCCGGACCGACGTTCGATAATACGATTGTCCCGATGGAACGATCGGGCGCGGTCCTGACTCGCGCGTACAAAGTGTTCAGCGCGATGACCCAGGCCAACACGAACGATACGCTCGAACGCGTGCAGGCGACGATGGCGCCCAAGCTGGCGGCGCATCGCGATGCGTTCTTTCTCGACGACAAGCTCTTTCGGCGGGTCGCCACGCTGTACGCACGCCGCGATTCGCTCGGGTTGAACGCCGAGCAGCGATTTCTGGTCGAGCGCTACTATAAGGACTTCGTGCGCTCAGGCGCGACGCTTGGCGCGAGCGAGAAGGCGCGTCTCAAAACACTGAACGGCGAAGAGGCGACGCTCACGACTGCGTTCCAGAAGAAGCTCCTCGCCGCGACAAAGGCTGGCGCGCTGGTCATTGACGATCGCCGCCAGCTGGATGGGATGAGCGACGCGGAGATTGCCGCCATCGCGCAAGACGACAAGTGGGTGCTGAAGCTCCAGAATACCACGCAACAGCCCGCGCAAGCGTCGCTCTCGAATCGCGACGTGCGGAAGCGCCTGTTCGAGGCGTCAACGCAACGGGCCGAGCACGGCGATTCGAACGACACGCGCGCGGTGATCACGCGGCTCGCGCAGCTGCGGGCGGAGAAGGCGAAGCTGCTCGGCTATCCCACGTTCGCGGCGTACGCGCTGGACGATGAGATGACCAAGACGCCCGAGCGGGCGATCAAGCTGTTGAGCGACATAGCGCAGCCGGCGGTGGCAAAGGCGGGCGAGGAGCAGGCGCGCATGCAAACACTCGCCGGGTTCGCGATCGAACCGTGGGACTGGCAGTACTACGCGGAGCAGGTTCGCAAGAAAGATTATGCGCTCGATGAATCGCAGATCAAACCGTACCTGGAGCTCGACCGCGTATTGCACGATGGGGTATTCTTTGCCGCGCACCAGTTGTACGGCCTGACATTCAAAGAGCGAAAAGACATTCCCGTGTATCAGCCCGACGTTCGGGTATTCGAGGTCTTCGATGCCGACGGGTCGTCACTGGCGCTCTGGTACTGTGATTACTTCAAGCGCGACAACAAGAATGGCGGCGCGTGGGAGGATACGTTTGTCGAGCAGTCCGGGTTGCTCGGCGCCAAGCCCGTCATATACAACGTCGCCAATTTCACAAAGCCGACGCCGGGGCAACCGGCGTTGCTGAGCTACGGCGACGTGATTACCATGTTCCACGAGTTCGGCCACGCGCTGCACAGCATGTTCTCGCACGTGGTGTATCCCCGGTTCAGTGGGACCGCGACGCCGACGGACTTCGTGGAGTTTCCGTCGCAGTTCAACGAGCACTGGGCACTCGATCCGTCCGTCGTGGCGAACTACGCCAAGGACTATCGCACCGGCGCCCCAATGCCACAGGAGCTGATCGACAAGATCAAGCGCTCGCGCACGTTCAATCAGGGCTTCGCGATGACGGAGTCCGTCGAGGCCATGCTGCTCGACATGGCGTGGCACACGATTCCGCCTGGCACCGCGACCGGCGATGTCGACGCCTTCGAGGCCGCCGCGCTCGAGCGCTACCACGTCACGGTGCACGATGTCCCGCCGCGGTACCGCTCGACGTACTTCTCCCACATCTGGAACAACGGGTACGCGGCTGGATACTACGCGTATCTCTGGAGCGAGATCCTCGACGATGACGCGTACGCCTGGTTCGTCGAGCACGGTGGCCTGACGCGCGACAACGGGCAGCGGTTCCGCGACATGATCCTGTCGCGCGGCGGTACCATCGATGCCGGCGACATGTACCGCGCGTTTCGCGGGCGCGATCCGACCGTGGATGCGCTGCTGGAGAACCGGGGGCTCAAGACGACCACGCAGCCGTGAAGTTGCCCCCGTCGATCGAGCTGCTCCATGCGCCGACGGCCCTGGAAGAGATGCCGCGACTCCGGGAGGCCATCGGCGGCGGTCCGCGCCTCTTCGTCAAGCGCGACGACGTCATCCCGTTTGGGTTCGGCGGCAACAAGGTACGTAAGCTCCAGTTCGTGGCCGCCGAAGCCGTCGCGCGCGGCGCGGACACGCTCGTCACCGTTGGCGGCATTCAGTCGAACCACGCGCGGGCGACCGCGGCGGTCGCGGCTTTGCTAGGCTTGCGCTGTGTGATCATCGCGAACGGCACCAAACCTTCGCGTGCGACGGCGAACGCGCTGCTCGACGAGCTGCTCGGCGCCGACGTCGAGTACATCCCGTCTCGCGCCGAGCGCGACGGCGCATTGAAGGCCGCATTGGACCGGCTCTCTCGCGAAGGGCGCCGGCCGTATTGGGTTCCACTCGGCGCGTCGACCCCACTCGGTGCGCTCGGCTTTGTCCAAGCGATCGCCGAGATGGTCGAACAGGGAATGCGACCTGACGCCATCGTGCACGCGGCGTCGTCATCTGGTACGCAGGCTGGGCTCGTCGCCGGGTGTGCGCTCCATGGGTTGGCGACAGAGGTCATTGGCGTGAGCGCCGACGATCCTGTTGCCGCCCTCTCGGCTCACGTCCGGGATATCGTGGCGGGCGTCGGCCAGTTACTCGGCCGCAACGTCGGCGAGCCTCGGTTCACGGTAACCGATGCGTATGTCGGCGACGGCTACGGCATTCCCACGGAGGCCTCGCGTGAGGCGCAGCGCTTGGCGGCGCGAAGAGAAGCGATCTTCGTCGACAACACGTATACCGCGAAGGCGCTCGCCGCGCTAATCCAGTGGGCGAGAGAGGGCCGGTGGGGGCCGGAGCAGACGGTCCTCTTCTGGCACACGGGCGGACAGGTAGGCCTCTTTGCGTGAATCCCTTCCGCGTCGCATTGGCCTCATCGAGGCACTCGCCGTCGTCGTCGGTACGACGATCGGCTCCGGGATTTTTCGATCCCCGGCGTCGATCGCCAATCGGCTCCCATCGCCAACGGCATTCATCGCGGTGTGGGTCGTGGGCGGCGTCCTCGCCCTCTGCGGCGCCCTGACGCTGGCCGAGGTCGCGTCGGCCCTACCGCGGACCGGCGGGATCTATGTCATGCTGCAGGAAGGCTGGGGCGAGCTCGCTGGCTTTCTCTTTGGCTGGTCCGAGCTCGTCATGATCCGTGCGGCGGCCCTCGGCGCCGTCGCGACGACGTTCGCCGAGTATGCCATACGCCTGGTCGCGCCCGCGCACGGCGATCTGGTCCACATTGTCGCGGCGATCGCCATCGTCATCTTCGCCGCGCTCAATATCATTGGCGTCAAGTGGAGCACGATGCTCCTCGGCTGGACCACGCTGGCGAAGTACGGCGCCCTGCTGTTTATAGTTGGCGCGGCAGTCTTCGTCGGCTCGACGAGGCCCAGCGCCCCGGCGCCGGTAAGTGCCGCCGGAGCCGTGACGGCGAGCGCCTTCGGCATCGCGCTTGTCGCCGTGCTCTGGGCCTATGACGGCTGGGCCGACTTGAGCTTCATCGGCGGCGAGGTCACCACGCCGGAAAAAACGCTGCCGCGCGCGCTCATTGGCGGCACACTGGCCGTGATCGTGATCTACGTCGCCGCGAACTTCGCGTATATCGCCGTGCTCCCGATCAGCCGCATCCAGACCTCGCCACTCGTCGCGGCCGATGTCGCACAGCAGCTCGTGGGTGGCTGGGGGGCGTCGCTCATCAGCGTCGCCGTCGTCCTGGCGACGATCGGGACGCTCAACGCGTCGTTGCTGACGACCCCGCGCATCTTCTTCGCGATGGCGGACGACGGCCTCTTGTTCCGCGGGATCGCGGCGGTTCACCCGAAATACAAAACGCCATATCGCGCGATCGGGCTGAGCGCTGCCTTGGGCGTCGCGTTCGTTCTGCTCCGCACGTTCGACCAGCTCGCCGACACGTTCATCACGGCCATCGTGCCGTTCTATGCGCTCGCCGTGGCGGCGATCTTTCCGCTCCGCCGCCGCGCGACATACCAGCCGCCTTATCGCGTGCCGGGGTATCCGATCGTTCCGGCGCTCTTCGTTTTGGCGACGCTGTATATACTGGCGAGTGCGATCGCTGACCCGCGGACTCGATGGGGAACGCTCGCCGTGCTCGGCGGCGCGCTGGCCGGCATCCCCGTGTACTACATCGCGCGTCGCTATCGTCGATGATCGGCATTCTGGCGCTCGCTCTCTGCGCCGACTCGGCGATCAACTATTGCGCCTCGCTGGTGGCGACGCCTGACTTGGACAGCGTGACCGCGACCTTGGAGCTCGTCGCGCCGTCCGGGCCGTTCAATGTGCCGATGACGAAGGACGGCGTGTTCGATTACCGGCTCGTCATCAACGCCGAAGGCTTGCCGCCGGCTTCGTCGCTCGGGCCTTATACCGTGTACGTCGCCTGGGCTACGTCGCTCACTATGGACAGCGTCGTCAAGCTCGGCGTCATCACGAACGGGCGCACCTCGCTGGGCGCGCTCGCGCGGAATCAGTTTCGGGTGCTGGTGAGCGCCGAACGGTCTCCCACCGTCGCGACGCGACACGGGCGACTGGTCCTCCGAGGCGCTTCGCCGAGCGTGCGGCTCTTGGCGCATCGGGATCTGTTTACCGCGATGCCAGGCACGATGGATATGACCATGCCGTCTCACGACCCGGCGTTGCCGGAACCCCAGCCGTCGTCGATCCTGTCCTTGCACGATGGGGATACGCTTTCACTGGTCGCCGGTCTCGTGCGTGGCGGTTACGGTTACAACGGCCAATATCCCGGTCCGCGCCTGCTCGTCCCGCGAGGTGCGTCTCTCATCGTGCGCTTCGAGAATCGCATCGACCAACCGACGACGATCCACTGGCACGGGGTGCGCGTCGACAATGCGTACGACGGCACGCAAGACCCGGTGCCCGTCGGTGGCACGTTCACGTATCGCGTGCATTTTCCCGACGCCGGGGTCTTCTGGTATCACTCGCACGTGAACGAGAGCGAACAAGTCGGCCTGGGTCTGTTTGGCAACATCATTGTCACCGACTCGGCGCCACGAGTGAACCAACAAGTCGCGCTCGCGATCCAAGATATCTCGAGAGACCCCTTCGGGGGACATGCCCTCATGGGTCGCTTTGGCGACTCATTCCCGCATTACTCGCTGTCAGTCCATCGCGGCGCCGTCGTACGGTTTCTCGTCACCAACGCCTCGAACGCGCGGACGTACAATCTGAGTTTCGGCGAAGCCCCGATAAAGATCGTCGCCTCTGATCTCGGGGCGTTCGAGCACGAGACAATGGTCCCGAGTGTCCTGATTGCGCCTGCCGAGCGCTATACAGTAGATGTGCGTTTTACGAAATCCGTTGTGCTGACCAATCGCGTGCAGGCGTTGAATCACTGGCTCGGTGTGTTTGCGCCGGAAGTCGATACGCTTGGCGCGATTCGCGTCGATTCCGCGCCAGCCGTTCCTGATTACGCGAGCAATTTTGGGCGATTGGCGCATCGGGCCGAGTTGGCCGCCTATCGTCAGTATCTCGACCGCCCGGTCGACCACCGGCTGAACCTGGAGATGCGCCTGGCGACTATCTCGAATATGCTCACCGGCGCGTCAGTACCGGTCGAGGTCAACGATGGCATGCCGGCGATGAACCGGAATGTTAACGCCACGCAATGTGGCGTGGATCCTCCGCGACCCGGACACGGGCGCCGAGAACATGGATATTCAGTGGCGGTTCAAGGCCGGCACCGTCGCGAAGGTTCGCATATACAACGACGCGATCGGCCCGCATCCGATGGCGCACCCGATCCACGTGCACGGCCAGCGTATGCTTCTCCTCAGCCGCAACGGCGTGCTGAATGAGAACCTGGTCTGGAAGGACACGATACTGATCCCGGCGGGCGAGGCGGACAATGTGTTGATCGAATTGTCGAACCCGGGTCGTTGGATGCTGCACTGTCACATCGCCGAGCATCGCGCGGCGGGAATGATGATGATGTTCACGGTCGACTAAAGGAGTCGCTCATGCTGCCAGTTCTCGTCGCGTTACTCCAATTCGTCAGCATCGACACGGCAACCGTCGCGCTGACCCACGCACGGGTCATCGACGGCACCGGCGCGTCGCCCCGGTCGGACGTCACCATTGTGTTCGATCACGGCAAGATCAAAACGGTGGACCACGCCGCCGCCATCCCCGCCGGCGCGCTCGTGATCGATCTCACGGGCAAGACAGTGATCCCGGGTATCGTGGGCCTGCACGATCATATGTACTACGGCTCGTCGGTCACCGGCTCGCGGAGCATGTTGTCGAGCTACCCGAAGCTGTTCCTGGCGAGCGGCGTGACGACGATCCGCACCACCGGGAGCATCGATCCGTACCAAGAGCTCAACCTGAGGCACGCGATCGAGACCGGAAAGACCGTGGGCCCTCTGATCTTCCCAACCGGCCCCTATCTCCAGGGTCCCGGGGTCGGGCCGACCTGGATGCATCAACTCGGCACGCCCGAGGATGCACGCCGGCTCGTGCGCTACTGGTCAGAGGAAGGCGTCCCGTGGTTCAAGGCCTACACGCAGATCTCGCGCGATGAGCTCGGCGCGGCGATCGACGAGGCGCACAAGCACGGAATGAAGGTGACCGCGCACCTCTGCTCGGTCGGCTTTCGCGAGGCGGTCGACCTCGGCATCGATAACCTCGAACACGGTCTCCTCACCGACACCGAGTTCTGGCCAGGCAAGCAACCCAACGTCTGCCCAATGCCGGGCGACTCCGCGCAATACGACAATCTCGACATCGACGGCGCCGACGTACAGCGGACGATCCACGCGATGGTCCAACATCACGTCGCCATGACCTCGACGCTCGCCGTCTTCGAGCTCTCCTCGCCCAGCCGGATCCCACTAGACCCGCGAGTCTACGACGCCCTCGCGCCCCAAATCGGCGCCGCCGTTCGCACATGGTACGACAGCAGTCAGAAGAAGTCCGACACCGCCGAGCGGGTCGCCCTCAAGAAAGCGATGGCCTTCGAGCGCTCCTTCGTCCGTGCCGGCGGCCTCCTCGGCGCCGGCTCCGACCCCTGCTGCCTCACCGAGATCGCGGGCTACGGCGATCAGCGTAACTTCGAGCTTCTATCCGAGGCCGGCTTCTCACCCGAGCAAGCCGTCCAGATCATGACGCTGAACGGCGCCCGCATTCTCGGCATCTCCGATCGCGTTGGCTCAATCGTTCCGGGAAAGCAAGCCGACCTCGTCGTGCTCGACGGTGACCCCTCGGCTCGCCCATCTGATATTCGTAATGTCACGATGGTCTTCCGGAACGGCGTCGGGTACAACGTTCCAGCCCTCACCGCCGCCGTGCACGGAATGGTCGGGCTGCGCTGAGACTACTGCGTTCCCCAGAGCACAACGCCGACGTCGCCGCCGGCGTAGACGTTCGTGCTCGACGTGCCGAACACGGTGCGAAGTGGCGTCGTGACCGTCGTCGGCATCGCGAGGATGACCGAGCCGTTTCCGTGTTGCACCGTGCCATTGTCGCCCACGGCATAGACGTCGGCCGTGTACGAACCCGGCGGCGTATCGGCCCACACGCCGTGCAGCGCGACGCTGGTGCCGCTTGTGGCCGCGGACCACGACGAGCCGTTGTAGTGCAGCATCGTGCCCGAGGCGCCGGCGACCCAGACATCGGTGGCCGAGCTGCCGCTGACCGCGTTCATCGTCTGCGTCGTGCCGGTAACAATTGGGCTCCACGACGTCCCGTTGTACTGAAACACCCGACCGCTGTCAGCCGCTGCATAGATGTTCGTGGCCGAAGTGCCCCAGAGGGCGAACACGCTGACCGTTGTCAGAGCAGACTGGTTGTTCCAACTCGAGCCATTGTATTGGGTGATGTCGCCCGACGTGCCGACCGCGTAAACGTTGCTGGGCGCCGAGCCCCAGGTGGCGTAGTAGCCCGGTTGCGCCGTGCTCGTCGCCGTCCACGAGCCGCCGCTGTAGATCGACATGGTCCCCGATCCGCCAGCGGCATAGAGCGTGGGCCCGCTCGCGAAACCCCACAGGCCATATGTCATCTCTTTGGCACCGACATAGGTGCTCGTCCAACTCGTGCCGTCGTAGTGCAGCACCGTCCCGTAGCTCGCGACCCAGACGTTGGTCGGGCTGTCGGCCCAGATGGTGTTGACTGGGACGCCGCTCTGGCTTGATAGAGTCCAGCCGCTGGAATACGTCATCAACGCACCGTACGCGCCGACCGCGTAGCCGCTCACGACGCCCGACAGGGAAATGCCAGTCACACTCGCGGAAGAAGTCCACGAGGTCCCGTTGTAGTGCACGGTTGTGCCAGCATCGCCGACGGCCCAGATGTCGGTTGCGCCGCTCCCGCCGACTGCGTTCAGGTTATTTGTCGTGGAACTCGTCATCGTCGACCACGCCGTACCGTTGTAGTGGATGATGACGCCATTCGCGCCGACGGCGTACACGTTGGTCGCCAATGTCCCCCACACGGCGAGCAAGTTTTGGGTCGTGTTGCTCGTCTGCGCGGCCCACACGAGCCCATTGTAGAAGATGACCGTCCCATTGTCGCCGACGGCGAAGATGTGCGTCCCGTCGTTGCCCCAGATGCCGCGCAGGTCAGTCGCCGTTGCGACGCCCAGGGGCGGGACCATCGGCGTCCACAGGAGGCCATTGTATTGGTCGATGGTGAGGCTATCGCCGACGGTGATGTAGTTCGTCGTGCTGGCGCCCCAGACGCCATGGAGGTTGCGCGTCGTGAGGAGCGAAGTGGATGACGTCCACGTCGTGCCGTTGTAGTGAACCATGTGGCCGCCGTTCGCGACCGCCCAATAGTCGGTTGACGACGCGCCGAAGATCGCTTGAAAATCGAACGAGCCGGTGTAGCCGGTCGGCGTCACGATCGCCCAACCCGAGCCGGTGTTGCGCAAGAACGTGTTGCCGACGCCAACGGCCCAGATGTCGCTTGGCGTGTCCTGCCACATGCCGGTCAGCGCATTGCTCTGCAATCCCTGTCGAATCGTCGTCCAATGCCGAATACTCCCCTCGGCCGGCATCGGCGCATCGACTTCGACGACAAACGCGAACGCCGTAACCGAATCCCCGAGCTGGAAATTCCACGTCCTCGCACTACTCGTCGCACTCGGCTGAATCAGCGTCGCGTACTGGAAGTACGGCTGGCTGGACGCCGTGAACGTGCCGACGCCGTCGGCGTTGGTCAGCGCAATCGTGCCTTGGCCAGCGGCGAGCGACGGCCCCGAGGTGAAGAACACCCGCGTGCCGTTCGCGCTCGAACGTTGTCCCGTCGGTGGTGCCGAGCGCCTGGTTCATCAAGTTGGTCACGCTGACGCCGGCGGAGAACACACCAGTGCCGCTGGTAAACGTGACCCCGGAGAAGTTGAGCGTCACGTCGTAGTTCTTGCGGCCCACGATCACGTCGGCGCGCAGGTTCCGTCGCGTGATGGAGGCGCGTGAGCACGTCACGCTGGGGCGATTTCGCACCATCGCGACGCAACGCAGAACCGCCGTGGGAGCGCGCTCAGGTGAACGAGGGATTGGCGCGCTGGGGCCGGTTGCGCTACACGCGACGAGGAACGGCACCGCAACTGCAATTCTCATGTTTACCGCGTGACGACCCAGCCGTTTCCGATGTCACTGGCGTGTCGAATTAGCCGCGTCCCATTCGACGTATAAGCATGAGAGAGATGATTCTAGTACCCGCCGATACGACGCTAATCACCCTGGGCAGGCTGCTCGATGGGATGACGCGGCGCTATCAGACCGTCGAGGCCGAGGACGCGCCCGGCGCCCGTGATCGTGAGGATCGTCAGACCGAAGGCGAACGCCAAGTCGTTGCTGACTGACCAGGGAGCGTCACCCTTGAGCAGGAAATAGTTCAGCGTGAGGAGCACGCCGACCGGTGCGGCATACCTCACACCGAGCCCGAGAAGAAGGCACGTTCCCACGGCCACTTCGGCGACCGCGACAAGTCCCGCGAACAGTTGCGCGTGCGGGAAGACAACCGAGGTCATGAAGGCCCGATACCACGCCGACTCATGCGGCAGTTGCATCGTGCCGAACGATTGCAGGGCGTCGGGCCACGCCGCCCACCGCGCGCCGATCTTGTTCCACGCGGCGCGCCAGAAAGCGAAGCCGTAGTAGAGGCGAAGCGGCACCACCGTCCACAGCGGCGTCGTCCCTTTGAAGTCCCAGTCCCAGACGCGGTTGGTCGACGTCAGCGCGACGGTGAGCGCCAGGAATCCGTACGCCGCGGGCGGACTCGGCGCCAGCACCCACAGGTGCAGCGACACGGTGTCCGCGATGAGCAACGCGAACGCGAGCGCGGCGACCACGCGCGGGATAAGGCCGGCGACCAAGGCGCAGCCAAGGACGATCGCAGGGATCGGAGGCCATGCGTGAGTGATGCCGGCGATGATGCCAATGACGCCGACATATTCTCGCATGACAACGAACGGTCGGCGCCCGGTAGTGATCACGGGCGACTAGTCTAGCCAGGCGCGTTGACGACCTCAACGCGCCTGGGACCGTCCGGCTCTACCGTGCGCCAACCCGGATTTCGAGCGAGTCCATAGTTGCCGCGTCGAGCTCGAGCCGCTCGCCGGCAACGTTCTCCTCCAGATGCTTGACCGTCGACGTGCCCGGAATCGGCAGCATGACAGGCGACTTCTGGAGCAGCCACGCGATCGCGACTTGCGCCGGCGTTGCTTTCAACCGCTCAGCCGCCTTCGCGAGCGGACCACCGGGCTTAGCCAGGCTGCCAGTCGCGAGCGGGAACCACGGGATAAATGCCAGGTTCTCGTCCGTGCAGTACTCGAGCACGGACTCGGAACTGCGGTCGATGAGGTTGTAGCGATTCTGCACCGAGACGATCGTCGTGATCTTCCGAACCGCTTCAATCTGCTCGACGCTTACTTCAGAGAGTCCGATATGCTTGATCTTCCCTTCGTGCTGCAGATCGACCAGTGTCTCGATCTGATCCTCCAGCGGGACCTTCGGATCGATACGGTGCAACTGCAAGAGATCGATCCGCTCGAGTCGCAACCGTGTGAGACTGCCCGCGACGGCTTCGCGCAGGTGCTGTGGCCGGCCGTCCTCGACCCACCGGTCCGGACCAGGCCGCTGGAACCCGGCCTTGGTCGCGATCACCAGGCCCTTCGGATAGGGATACAACGCCTCCGCGATGAGCCGCTCGGCCACCTCGGGGCCGTAGGAGTCCGCGGTGTCGAGCAAGTTGATGCCGAGCTCGAGGGCGCGATGCAGGACCGCAAGCGCCTCCGCACGGTTGGCCGGCTCGCCCCAGATGCCCGCACCGGTGAGACGCATTGTCCCAAAGCCCAGGCGGTTTACCGTGAGATCGCCGCCGATAACGAACGTGGATGACATGATCGATTCCCGCCTATGATTTCACGCTTGAGATGTGTGGAATTCGAGCTTGCGAGTCCGGTGAGCGGTAGCCAAGTTCCCGATGTGATGATTATGCAAACGTCTGATGTCGGATCTACGGCTCAGCCGCCCTTGGCTCATCTGGCATTCTTTGAAGCAGCTGGCGAGCAGACAGACGGTCAGCCCGAGTATCGAGCCGCGGTTGCTGGTCTTCTCGCAATGCGGCTCGTCGATCGATGGGTCCTCGCGGGGGCGGGCGACAGGCCGCCGACGTTGCGCGAGCTCGAGGCCGTGCGCCGCGCCATCGAGCACGTCGACGATGGTCCAGTTCGCGAGATCCTGAGAAACCTGGACGCCGCGCTGACGACATCGTGGGGAAAGCTCGCACGTCACGTGCCAGTTGTGCTGGCCGCGTACGGCGGCATTCTCAAGAAAGAAGGAATGTTCGCGTGCGCGGCCGACGTTTATAGCGCGGTCGCGGCCGTCGCGCCGCTCTGCGATGGCAAGGAGCTGGTGCCGCCGGCGTATCTCGAAATGGGGTACTGCTTTCGAATGGTCGGCGGTCGATTGGCCGAGGCCGAGCGCGCGTATCGGCGAGCCGGCGCGATCGCGAATTTGCAAGGCGATGAGTACAACGCGTTGCTCAGCCGCATCGGCACCGCGAACGTCCAGATCGACCGCGGCAATTTGCCGGCCGCGCAAGAGACGTACGAATGTCTTGATCAGTGAGCTGGCCACTCGCTCTCCGATCCAAGGATCATTGCGGGACGTTCTCGCGCGCGCTCGACACGGCCGAGGGGTCGTCGCCTATCAACGCAAAGATTACCAGACAGCCGCCGCGTACTTTCACGAGGCGGTCAAAGATTACAGCGATGATGCGCGTCGGAGCGCCGCCCTCCACGACCTCGGGATGGCCCTGGCCGACCTGGGCCTGCCGAACGCCGCGCGCGATGCGTATCTGGTCGTCTATCGCACCTCACCGGATGCGTATTGGAAAGCGGCCGCCGGGCTCAATCTCATGCAGCTGGCGTTCATGTGCGACCAAGAAACCGTTTTCGAACGGTATCGTCAGGAACTGGCGACCGGGCTTCCGGCGCCGAAGAGAAGCCGTGTATCACCAGTTCGTCGGCGAAGGGTTGTACCGATTTGGACGTGATGACGCGGCCCGCGAGGCACTCACGCGGGCCGTCGACATTGCCACTCGCTACCAGTTGAATCAGGTCCGACTGGAGTCCGAGGCACTCCTCACCGAGATCGTTCTTGGAAAACGGCCCAAGGCGACACTCGTCGAGGTGCAGCCACCGCCGCTCGTACGGCCTGTGGTCCGAGCACTCCATGACATGCGAGAGCGCGTCGGTGTGCTGTAGGTCCGAGCAGGTCCCGTTACCGGCCGTCGTGCCGCTGCAATCTGAACGCACCGTGCTTTGAGACGGAGAGGTCGGCGAAGTGCATGCGGCCGCGATCGCCGCGGCGGTCACGAGAGCGATGAGGGAGCGAAGACGGGGCATTTTGAACCTCCGAGATAGGTCAACCAGGGTGTGGCGCACCAACGAGCGACGCCGTACCCTCGAAGCTCGGAGTTGAAGCCCCCGTCACGTACCGTGATTTTGTGCGGCGAACCCCCGCACGAGTGCAAGCCTGTGGACATCGTCGCGCTCTTGCCTGACCGCTTGATGCACCCGTTTCGCGCCGTGGTTCGCACGGCGCACACCGTTCGCGCCGTGCGCAACCTGCGCGAGCTCGAGACGGTGTTGTCCGAGCGCGCCCCCGATATCGTGGTCGTCGATCCACAACTCGCCGGCCCCGAGCTCGATCGCTTCCGCGCCACGACCCACATCGTGCTCTACACGACCGTGTCCGCCGACGCGCTCAAGGCGTGTCACGCCATGGGCACACGCGGCTATCGCCACGTCGTGCTGTTCGGGGTCGACGACGGACCCGTGGCCTTCCGCGCGCTCCTGGAAGCGTTACCAGCCGACGCGCTGGCCGACGCGCTGCTTGCCCTCTTGCGCGACCGCCTCCAACGCCTGCCGGAATCGCTGGCCGAAGCGCTGGAAGCGGTGTTCCGCACGCCGTCGGTGATCGACTGCGTGGAGCGACTGGCATCAAAGGCCTCGATGCCCCGACGAACGATGTACGACGCCCTCGAACGCGCCGGGCTCGCGACACCCGCCCACCATCTCGGGGCCGCTCGCGTGCTGCGGGCATACCACTACTTGCGGGCCCCAGGCGCGCGCGTGCGCGATGTCGCCGTGAAGCTCCGCTATCCCTCGCCCGATGCGCTCGCGTCGAGCATCCGGTCCGTCACGGGGTTCCTGCCGTCATCGCTCGCCGACAAGCTCGAATGCGACGACTTCGTCGGACGGATCGCGACCTATCTCCAACCGTCCGCGGCCAACGTCGTCATGACGCCCGCTGACTGAGCGCGGCGCGCCACTCGCTCAACGCCTGGTAGTCCGCGATCGCGCCCGCGCGCTTGTACAGGTCGAGCGCCGTGTTGGCATGACGGCGGGCGCCGCCGATCGAGCCGCGCGCGACCGCGAGTTGGGCATACGCGCGCAACGCATCCGCCGACAACCTCGGGCTCGCGCATCGCTCGGCCAGCTGCCACGCGTGCGTCAGCGACACCGCCGCGTCATCCAACTCGCCTCGCGCGATGCACGCCAGGCCGACGACCCGGAGACCGTCCGCGGCGCCCGCGGGGTCGGCGAGCGCATGGCACTCGATCGCCACGCGCAGCGCCGTCACGTAGGCGATCTCGGCGTCGCCCCGTCTCAGCGCGACATCGGCGCGACCGATCCGGGCGAGCGCCGCGAGGCGAACGGCGGAGACCTCGCGCGCGAACTGGATCGCCTGCAGCTCGCATTCGTCCGCCTGCGTCAGCCGGTCGAGATACAGATAGCTGATCGCCATGTTGTGGTGCGCTTCACCTAGCCCGAGCACGTGGCCCACCTGCTGATATGCGGGCACGGCGAGCTGGTAGAGCGCGAGCGCCTCCTCGCGTTGACCACGCACGTTCTTGATCTGTCCGAGGTTGTTCGTCGCGCGCCCCACGAGCAGCAGATCGTTGACCGCATGTCCCACCTGGAGCACCTGCTGAAACACCGTCTCCGCTTGGTCGAGCTCCCCCATTTCGAAGAGCGCGACGCCGCGCATGTTGATGCCGCGCCGCCACTCATAGGGATCATCGTGCTCTATCTGCGGTAGCAACCGTCGGAGCCACTCGTCGGCATCGCGCGGCTGCGCCGTGCGGAGCAGCGCCTCCGCGACGAGCGTGGCCCGATCCGGATCAGGTCGCGGCTCGGTGGCGGTCCCGAGCATGTTCAAGACCTCGGGCCACTTGCCAGCCAGGGCCGCCACGCGCGCCTGAAGCAACAGAGATTGTGCCACGCGGTCAGTATCCCGATGCGTAAACCGAAAATCCAGGGCACCGCCCCGTCACTGTTTGCGCGGGGATCTGTACGCTGCTCGATGCGGGGAACCAGAGGCCGCCCGGCGTCTCTTGGTACCAAATGCCAAGTAACGCTTGCAGCAGCGGCAACGTGAGCGGATTCGCCCAGTGATACGACATGACCAGCGTCGGCAGGTTCGAACTGTTAAAGACTAACCCGGACGGCTGGAAGCCAACGGTCATGTGAGACGAGTCGGCGAGGTACATCGTGATCAAGAGCGAGTCGCCCTGCGCCAGCGTGTCGCCGTTCTGATCCGTAACTAATGCGCCGGCTGGCACATCGAAATACACGAAACGAGTAGAGTCCGTCTGGCCGGATGCGGCATGGTAGTAGATCGAGTCGTGACGATCCTGCCCGACCACCGCGTAGAACTTCACGGTGTCGGTCACGAGCCCTGGTGCGTTCGATGCCGGCATCAGAAAGTTCAACAACGAACCGAGTATGCCGTCTTTATGGATCACCGACGCTGCCGCCGGTGTCGTGGGCGCATGCGACATGTCGCACGCGGTGAGCGCCAGGAGAGCAGCGGCAATGGCGAGGGTCTTCCGTGTTACTGCCATACGATCCTCGGGGGTGGCGTTGAGAGAAGGAGTGCGCGCTCGACCACGTTCTTGAGCTCGCGCACGTTACCCGGCCAGTCGCGGGTCTCGAGATCAGCGTAGTCGACCTGCGCGTGTTCCCCGCCAAACCCATCGACGAAGTACTGGGCAAGCGGGATGATCTCGTTTCGTCGGGCCCGCAATGGCGGGAGAGCAATGGGATCGGCGCCGAAGCGCCGACAGAGCTTGGCGGAGAGGTCGACGGGCGACGTCGCGATCATCCGGAGGTCGAAGCCGCGGCCGGCGATCGTGTCGAAGAGCGTGTCACCCAACTGAGTGATGGCATTGAGGACGAGCGTGCCACCGGCCGCCAGCGCGAGGAGCCCGGGTTGGCGGTCATCGCCGAACAACGCGCGAGTCGACGTGTGATCGCAGTCGACTTCGACGAACGGCGAGGCCTGACGCGGACCCTCGTAGTGGATCGCTCGGGCCAGCAATGTCTTTCCCGTCCCGATCTCACCGGTCAACAAGACCGGAGCACTCCGCTCCGCAATGAGACTCGCCGCCGATTGCAACGTCCCGCTCATGCCGACGATGCCCTCGAACCGATATTTCGTCCGCTCGGCGGCCGTGAAGCTGGCGTGTGCCTCTCGCGCGCGCAATTGATCAAATTGTTTGCGCAGCCACGATGTCAGCTGGTCCTGATCATTCGGCAGTGAGAAATGATGTGACGCTAACGCGGCACCCTGAGATGTCGCGGTGAGAGTGACATCGCTCTTGAGCGGTGCCTCGTTTATGACCAATGGCGCTCCGCAGGCCTCGGCTAATGCCGGCCATAGCGCAGCAAAATTTGTACTGGTCGTGGAGACGACCAATCGAGGATACATTTCGTTTCCCCCCGCCATATGAATACAAGGTCTGCTCGCCGCTCGCCAGATTCGAGGAAACACCATGATCGCCATTCTGGTTTTTGACGAAGTCGAAGTGCTCGACTTCGCGGGCCCATTCGAGGTGTTCTCCGTATCAAAAGCGGGTTATAACGTCGTAACGGTCGGCACGAAGCCCGAGATCCGCGCGCGTAACAATCTCGTCGTTCGTCCCACGCTCACTCTCACCGATCCGATCGAGCCCCGCGTGCTCGTGATTCCTGGCGGGTGGGGCACGCGCGTCGAGATGCGCAACGAGGCCGTGCTCTCCTGGATTCGCGCCAATGCGGCGAAGGCGGAGATCGTGTTCTCCGTCTGCACGGGCGCCCTACTGCTCGCGGCCGCCGGCCTGCTGCGCGATCTCACGGCGACGACGCACCACGGTGCGCTGGAGGAGCTGCGACAGGCCGAGCCGCGGTGTCAGGTCACCGATCGCCGGATCGTCGACAACGGCGCCGTCGTCACCGCCGCCGGGATTTCATCGGGGATCGATGGCGCGTTTCACATCCTGTCGAGACTCGCCGGGATGAACGTCGCCATCGAGACCGCGCATTATATGGAGTACCCCTTCAATCCCGACGCAATGCCTGCACGGGGTCAGCCCGCGCCGCTCGCCGCGCAGGAAGCGTCGCCGCGATAAGCGCGGCGACAACGAGGGTGAGCGCGGCCGCGATGATTGCGAGCGGCTGTGGGGCATCGAGGCCAATGACGCTGTGGCCCACGAGCCTGAGCGCGAGTGCCGCGCCCGCGAGACCGAGCGCGAGGCCGGAGAGCACCGGGCGCATGGCGTCTCCCAATACGCCTCGGAACAATCGCGCCGGCGAAGCGCCCAGTGCGAGGCGAATGCCCATCTCCGTCATCCGTCGCGCGACCATGTACGACACAACGCCATAGAGGCCAATGCAGGCGAGTGCGAGCGCCAGCGCCGCGAGGACGCCGGCGCTCGTCGCCAGCGCGCTTTGGCCGGCCGTGATCCCTTTCGTTGCGTCGGTCATCGTCTCGAGGCGAACCAGCGCCGCGCGCGGATCGACGGCGTGAACGGCGTCACGCACCGGAGCGAACAGTGCGGCGGGAGCGCCCGCGGTACGGAGGACGAACATCGCCTGCCCCATGTCCGCCTTCGCCGCGTGCTCGAGTGGGATGAAGACGCGACACGTGGCCGCACCGACTTCCTCGGGCCGCTCGCCAAAAGCGCGCACGTCCCGCGCAATGCCGACGACGCGGAGCGTCCCTCCGTCGGTCACGCGCAGCGTCCGCCCAATCGGGTCGACGCCCGGAAAGAACACCCGCGCCGCCTCGGCGCTCAGAATCGTGACCGCTCCGTCGTTCGGCACAAAGTCCCGACCACGCAGGAGCGGGATCCCCGTTGCCGCCCAGTAGTCGGCGCCGATGCCGCTCGGGCCAACGTCGACCGGACCGCCGTCCGGCAACGGGTGACAGACCGTCCGGTTGATGGCCGTGATGTGATCGCGCGCGACCGTGGCCGTCACTACGCCGGGAATCGCACCGAGCTTCGCGCGCACGCGCTCGTAGAACGCGAGCTCGCTCGGGCCGCTGTATCCCAACGTGTTCGCATACAGGGCGAACTGGAGCGTGCGATGCTGCTCGAAGCCCGTGTCCAGGCGCGCCATCGATGCGGCGCTGCGCACGAGTTGGCCGGTGACGATGAGCAATACGAGCGACAGCCCGACCTGAATCATGGCCAAACTCCGGCCGATTCTGGGCGTCGAGCGCGTCTCGTTCTCCAGTCTTGCGACCGTGAGCGCCGGCGCGGCGCCAGCCGCCAGCACGGTCACGAGCACCGCCACCGCGACGAACGCCAGGACCCGTCCACGGGGCACGAGATCCAGCATGAGCGGCCCCTGGCTCGGCGCGAGGCGCGTGGCGATCACGGGTCCGAGCACACCGGCGGCGAATACGGCGAGGATCCCGCCGGCCAGGGCGTACACCAACGTCTCGACGACGAGCTGGCGGACGATCTGTGGGCGCGATGCGCCCATGGCCAACCGGATCATGATCTCCTGCCGGCGGCCAGCGCCGCGGGTGAGCAGCAGGTTCATGACGTTGGCGCAGACCAGGAGCAGTACAGCAGCCGCGGCGGCGGCGAGGACACGCAGGGGCGTTGCTGAGGCGTGAGCGAGACGCTCGAGGCCCTGCGAGCCATCGCTCACGAGGACTCGCCCCAGGGTGTCGCGCGTGAAGGTGCGGTGGAGGTCCGTGAGCTCTCGCTGCGCGACCGCCGCGGTCGCGCCTGGCGCGAGGCGCGCGAGTATGCCCACGGTCGTGTGATCGTTCAAGCCGAGTTGGGGATGCCAGATCAGCGGTAACCACAGGTCTTCGGGCATCTCGCCAGCCGTCAGCCCGGGAAAGTCACATGGCATGACCCCAATGATCGACGTGCTCAATGCGTCGAGCATGACCGTCTGGCCGATCGCGGCCGTCAGACTCCCGAACTGCCGGGTAGCGTACGCGCAGCTCGCGACGGCGACTGGTGCGGCGCCCGGCCGATCATCTTCGCGACGCAACGGCCGGCCGAGGACCGGCACGCCGAGAATCGCAAACACATCGCCTGACAGAAGGCCGGCTGTTGCGACCCCGGGTTGGCGCTGGACTACGGTACTGAGTCGCGTGCCGTCATAGGCGATGATCCCGGAGAGCGACCGGCTCCGGTCCCGAAAGTACTCGGTCTCCAGGATCGTGAAGCCATCGTCCAGGGTCGCGTTGACGAGCCGCTCGGGGTGTGCGACCGGGAGAGGTCGCAGGAGGATGGCGTCAACGAGAGAGAATGCCGTCGTGCTCACGCCGAGTCCGAGCGCGAGGGTCAGCACGACGGTGGCGGTCACCAAGAGTGACCGGCGCGCTGACCGAAGCGCAAATAGAAAATCACGGACCATGACCGGGGTCTATGAAAGACCCGTGCCGCGAGCTATCCCATTGTCATTCAACAGCAATGGCTAGCTGCCAGTTTCGCCAGTGGGACTCAGCGTGGCGTCCATGGGATTATGCGAAAGTGCGGGCCGGAGGTTGCCACGGGGTCGAGCTTGTGATGCGCGACGGTCTGGTGGACCTCACGCACGAAAATGTTGTCGCTGGTTGTGTCCTGAATGTGATCCGTGGCCCACACGAAGCGGGACGGCGCGATGTAGGCCAAGAGGACCGTCTCGCCGGCGATCCCGTCCATCGGGTAGAGCCGGACCTGCCCTCCCGCCAACAACGCCGAGTCGGTGACCGCGCGGATAGTCGGCTGGACGCGTGCGCGCTCGTAGTCATCTGGTAGCTCGGTCCACCGCCGCGCCAGCACGGATCGCAGGTACGTCACAATCGGCGCCGAGGCAACGAGCGTCGCGCCATGTGCCACCCAGAATCGCATTCCCGCGGTGTGCGGCCACACCGCGTTCATGACCACCATGACCGTCGGGTGATGACCCGGGAATAACTGACCCACGCGCTCATGTTCCAATCGCGCTCGATCCTCGCCGCCTGGTGAATCGAATACAAACACGGTGTCGCGCTGCAGCGAGACCACGGACGTGAACGCGGAATTGACCAGCAGATACGTGCCCCCGCCTACGGGCACCGTATCCAGAGGGTCCGCCGGAAAGCGATGTTGCGGATCGATCGGCAACGTCACCGTCGCATCGGGCACAACGAGACTCGGTGCGCTATCAACAGACACGAGCACACCACCGCCGCTGTACGGATCAACATACCGCGACATGTCGATCTGACCGTCGACCGATCGCGTGATCGACGCGGGATACAGTGCCCGCCGCCCGACATCGGACCACGTCTCGTAGTCGTACACGACATGAATGGGCCCGAGAAAGTAGTGAGCCTCCCTTCGCATGAGGGCGACGGGAATAGCGGTCCGTTCGTCGAGCAACAGGGAGTCAGTGCCGAAGCGCCCGCGCCGTGTGAGGACGATGCGATTGTAGTCGTGATAGAGACGATGACCGGCGACTCGCACGGTGGTGTCCATCCGCCACTCGGCCAGCACGGCCCACGGGTCGAACGCCCGGTACATCCACGCCCCAGCGTGCGAGCGCTTCGAGGCAAGCGTCCCATTCGTGAACGTGGCGCGCGGCGAGCGGATCGAGATCGTGCCGCCGGCGAGGGCCGCGCGCTCGACGCCCGTCGCGGGATCGATCCAGAGCGTGTCCCTCGTCGGGTACATGATGTACGGCTCGTACGGGCGGTCCGATTCGTCGCTCAAGAACTGCGCGGTGGACTCGATAATCCGGAGGACCGCGCCGCGCGCGGCGTACACGCCGATGGCGCTATCGGCACGGGCCAGCCAGGCCGAGGCCGCGATGGCAAGAGGCAGTAGCATGCCAGAGCGTACCACCCCGCTTCGTCGTCCCAATGCTGGCGTGCAGCGAACGCGGCATCCGTGCAGCCAATGCCTTGCTGCTGACCGGCGCACGTCGTACGCTCACAGGGTGCGGATGCGGACCCTCATTGCCCTCTGGTCGCTCCCCGCGTGGTACACGGCGCTCAACGACCAGGTCACCGTGCTCCTCAAGGGCGGTCACCTGTTGCCATGGGGCCAGATGGTGCCGCCGCTCGCCGAGTGGTACATGTGGGTGCCGATCACGCCGATCGTCTTGCGGCTCGCCGCGCGATTCCCGATCGCGCACCGACGCACGTGGCGCAACTTCGCGCCGCACGCTCTGGCGATCGTCTTGATCAGCATCTTACGCGGTGTGCTGTATACATCGACCACGGTCGTGTTCGCGCACGCGACGCCGTTCCTGTGGCAGACGATCGTCTTCGAGGTGCCATTCGCGGCCGCGATCTATGGGGTCATCGTCGGCATCGACAGCACGGCGCGTTTGCAGACGCAGCTGGCCCGGGCCGAGTTGGTGGCATTGCGCGCCAACCTTCAGCCGCACTTCTTGTTCAACGCGCTCCACTCGGTCGGCGCGTTAGTGCGCGCCCGAGACCACGATGGCGCCGTTCACGTGATTGCCGAGCTCAGCGATCTGCTACGCGCGCAACTGCGACGCGATGCCCCTGATGAAGTCTCGCTGCGCGACGAGATCGCCTTTGTCGAGCGATATCTGGCGATCGAGCAGGTGCGGTTCCGCGATCGGTTACGCGTGCGGTGGGACATCGCGCCGGACACGACGGACGCGATCGTTCCGCGCCTCTTGCTGCAGCCACTAGCCGAGAACGCAATTCGTCACGGCATCGGCAAGTTGAGTACGGCGGGTCTGGTGGTCATCGCGACGAGCCGGCGCGGCGACTGGCTCGAAGTCACTGTGACGGACGATGGCCCTGGCCCCAAGGAGAGAAGCGACAACGGAGGCCTGGGTCTCGCGACTGTCCGCGCGAGGCTCCGACACGCGTACGGCCCACAGGCCGATGTCACGCTGGCCCGAGGACAGGCCGGTGGTGCGATCGCCGTGGCGCGCTTGCCGTTTCGCGATGCGTGAGACGCGTGTGCTCATCGTCGACGACGAGCCATTGGCGCGCGATGTGATTCGCGGGCTCTTGAGCCGGCTTGATGGCGTCACGGTGATCGGCGAATACGGCGATGGCGTTCGCGCGATCGAGGCCGTGCGGACGCTCGAGCCGGACATCGTGTTTCTCGACGTGCAGATGCCGGACCTCGATGGCTTCGGCGTGCTGCGGGCGTTGCCGGCCGAGCGCGCGCCGGTCGTTGTGCTCGTGACCGCGTACGACGAGTTCGCGGTCAAGGCGTTCGAGGCCGAAGCGCTGGATTTTGTCGTCAAGCCATTCACGGATGATCGATTTTATCACGCCTTCGAGCGCGCACGCCGCCGCCTCGCGCCGGCGTATCGCACGCGACTGCTAGTGTCGTCCGGCAGGCGGTCGGTGTCGCTCCCAGTGGCATCCGTGACGTGGATCGCGGCCGAGGACTATTACGCACGCGTGCATGCCGGCACCGCGTCGCATTTGCTGCGAGAAACCCTGACGGCGCTCGAGGGCGAGCTCGACCCACGGACATTTGTACGCATCCATCGCTCGGCGCTCGTCAACGTCGACTACGTCCACGAGTTACGCCGCGGCCCCGAGGGGCACTATAGCATCGTGCTGCGCGACGGCACACGCCTGCGGGTGAGCGAGCGCCGCCGCGCGGCGGTGCTCAAGGCGTTGGGCGCCAGCGCGATCAGAGAACCGTAAAGGCGTCGTAACGGCGGCCCGCGCTGCGTGGCGGACCACGAGGTCTTAGCGGCAGACTGTCAGCGTGGATCGCCACGCGCGGCGTCAGTGGACGGTGGTCGGCTTGATGGTCGTCGGCTACGCGGGGTACTACGTCTGCCGCTCGGACTACTCGGTCTCGCTGCCGCTCCTCATCACCGAGCTCTCGGCGCATGGGATGAGGCCCGCGGATGCCACCGTCCGCCTCGGCACCATCACGTCCCTCGCCGTGCTCGCCTACGCCCTCGGCAAATTTGCCAGCGGCGCGCTGGCTGACCGCGTCGGCGGCCGGCGGTTGTTCCTAGGCGGCATGCTGGGCTCCATCCTCTGCACGATCGCCTTCGCGCTCGGCGGCAGCCTCCCGATCTTCACGCTCGCGTGGATCGCCAACCGCTTGGTGCAATCCACCGGATGGGTCGGCATGGTGAAGCTGACATCGCGCTGGTTCTCGTACGCGCAGTACGGAACCGCCATGGGTGTCATCAGCTTGAGCTACCTGCTCGGCGACGCGGGCGCACGGGCGTTTATGGGTGCGCTGATCGCCCATGGTCTCGGATGGCGCGGCGTCTTCTACTCCGCGGCGGCGGTCCTCGGCGTGTTGTTCGTGATCAACGCCATCTGGCTGCGCGAGGGGCCGGAGACACCACCGCCCGATAGTCCCGACCGACTCGATGATGGCCGTGGCGTGCTCAGCTCGCTCTTCAGAAGCCCGCAGTTCTGGATCGCGTGCATCCTCTCGCTCGGGTTCACGCTGTTGCGCGAGACGTTCAACACGTGGACGCCCACGTTCTTTACTCAGGCCGTCTCGCTGTCCGCCGCGAATGCCGCGACGCAAAGCGCGTGGTTCCCCGTGCTTGGCGCCGTGTCCGTCGTGGTCGCCGGATTTGCCAGCGATCGCCTCGGTCGGGGCGGGCGAGCGCGCATCATGTTGTTCGGACTCATCGCAACTGTTGTTTTACTGCTGCTCCTGGCCCATTCACGGCTATGGCCGGTCGGTCTGGTTGCGGCGACGGGGTTCGCGTTGCTCGGCCCGTACTCGTATCTGGCGGGCGCGACATCGCTCGACTTCGGCGGCCAGCGCGCCAGTGCTACCACCTGTGGCATCATTGATGGCGTCGGCTACCTGGGCGGCGTGCTCGCCGGCGACAGCATGGCGCGCGTCTCGGTCGCGTTCGGATGGCACGGCGCGTTCGACGTGCTCGCGGCCGTCGCGTTTCTCACGGGCATCGCCGCACTCGCACTCGTCCTCACACAAGAGTCCCATGGATATCGTCGAGCAGATCATCACGCTGTACCGTCAACGCGGTGACGAGATGTACGGCGGCGAGGCCGTCACGCAGACGGAGCACGCGCTCCAGACCGCGCATCTGGCCGAGGCGGACGGCAGTTCGTCGACGCTGATCGCGGCGGCGTTGTTGCACGATATCGGACATCTCGTGCACGACCTTCCCGAGAACGCGGCCGACTTAGGGCTAGATGATCGCCACGAGGCGCTCGGCGCGCGGTGGCTCGGGGCACACTTCGGACCCGCGGTCACGGAACCTGGCAAGCTGCACGTGGCCGCGAAGCGGTATCTCTGTGCCGTGGATCCCGCATATCTGTCACGCTTGTCACCAGCATCGGCGCAAAGTCTCGATCTACAGGGTGGCCCGATGGCCGACCACGAGGTCCGCGCCTTCGAGGCGCTTCCGTTCGCGGCCGATGCCGTCAAGCTGCGGCGTTGGGATGACGAAGCCAAGATTCCCGGCTGGGACGTGCCGCCGATCGAACACTATCGTTCGTGTCTGGAACAATGCCTCGACTCGCGGTAATCGGCGGCGGCATTCTCGGCCTCGCGCATGCGTACCTGGCGGCGAAGCGAGGGTGGCGCGTCACGCTGTTCGAGCGCCATCAGCGCGCGACTGGCGCGTCCGTCCGCAACTTCGGCCAGATCTGGCCCATCGGCCAGCCGGCCGAGATGCGAGAGATCGCGCTCAGGAGCCGCGCCCTCTGGGTCCAGATGCTGACTGACACGCATCTGCCATTTCGCCCCACCGGGTCGCTGCACGTGGCCTATCGGGATGATGAGATCGCCGTCCTAGAAGAGTGCAGGCTAGGTACGCTACTCTCTCCGGGCGAGACGGCCGAGCGATCGCAAGCCATTGAGACGCGCGGTCTCCTCGGCGCATTGTGGAGCGAGACCGAGCTCACGGTCGATCCGCGTCGCATTGTTGGCGCCTTACCCGAAGTCTTGCGCTCACTCGGAGTCGACGTGCAATTCGGTTGCCCGGTGATTGGCATAGATGTGCCGCGCATAGAGACGGCACGCGGTGCATTCGAGGCCGACGCAGCCATCGTCTGCTCGGGCGACGACTTCGAAACGCTGTATCCCGACATATTCGCGGCCAGCGGGCTCACCCGGTGCAAGCTCCAGAATGATGCGCACGGTGCCGCAGCCCAATGGCTGGGAGCTCGGGCCCGCGTTGGCGGCGGGACTGACCCTGCGATTCTACAAAGCGTTTCGCGAGTGCGAGACGCTCGGCCGCTTACGAGACCGCATCGCCAGAGAACAGCCGGAGTATGATCGCTGGGCCATCCACACTCTCGTCTCGCAGACGGCCGATGGCGCGATAACGCTGGGCGACTCGCACGAGTATGGCCCGACGCCGAGCGTATTCGATCGCCCGGAGATCGATCGGCTGATTCTCGATGATCTCGAGCGATACTTGAGAATCCCGAGCTGGGAGTTGGCCGAGCGCTGGCACGGAGTCTATGCGTGGCATCCGGAGAAGCCGTTCATAGATTGCGAGCCGGCACAAGGTGTCCGCATTATCACCGGAGTAGGCGGCTCGGGCATGACGCTGTCGTTCGGTTTGGCCGAGAGGACGCTGGCGTGATCACGGCGGTAATCCTCGACTGGGCGGGAACGACGGTCGACCACGGGAGTATTGCCCCGGTCGCGGCAATGCGCATGCTCTTCTCATCGGTCGGACTCGACATCCCGACGGAGGAGATCCGCGCGTCGATGGGACTCCCCAAGAAGGACCATATCCGCGCGATCGCCACGGCCCACGGACGCGGCGACATTGACGCGCTCTACGCGGCGTTCATCCCGAAGCAGATGGACAGCCTCGTCGAACACTCGGGCGTGATCGCTGGCGTAAGCGCTGCCGTGCAGCGCATGCGCGCGCGCGGACTCAAGATCGGCTCGACGACCGGTTACAATCGTGCGATGCTCGACTACGTGAAGGAGCGCGCCAAGGCGCAGGGGTACGCCCCGGACTGCGCGTTGTGCCCGGATGACGTCGGTGGCGGCCGGCCGATGCCATGGATGTGCTTCGCGACCGCCGTGTTTCTTCGAGTCTATCCCATGTCGACCATGGTGAAGATAGGCGACACGGAGGTCGACATCGCCGAGGGTCGCAACGCCGGCATGTGGACGATCGGCGTGGCGCGGACCGGCAACGAGGTCGGGTTGTCGCAGCGCGAGTGGGACGCACTCGGCGACGGCGCTCGCGACGGCCTGTTGCGGACGGCTCGCGACAGGCTCTACGCCGCCGGCGCTGATTACGTCATCGACACAGTGGCTGAAGTCGATAACGCCCTGGATAGCATCGACGAACGCCTCGGGCGGGGCGAGAGACCATAGGCTGAAACTGGCGTTCCGGCCATCTCGTACGGTCGTCACCATGCGCAACCTCAAGCTGGCGGTGCGGACGATGGCCAAGAGCCCGTTCGTCACCATCGTAGCCGTGCTCTCGCTTGCCTTAGGCCTCGGCGCCAACACGGCGATTTTCTCGATGGTCAACCTGACGTTGCTGCAGCCGATTCCCGCGGCTGATCCCTCGCGGCTCGTCAATCTGGCGGCGTCCAAGCCGCAACTCGGCGGCAATTCCTGCAACCAAGCGGGCGCCTGCGACGAGGTGTTCAGCTACCCGATGTTCCGGGACCTGGAGAAGGCCAAGACCGGCCTCTCGGGACTGGCGGCCCACCGCAGCTTCGGTGTCAACGTCGCGATGGCCGGCCAGACGCCGATCAGCGGCGAAGGGATGTACGTCTCCGGCTCCTACTTCCCGGTGCTCGGTCTTCGGCCGGCGCTGGGTCGCCTGATCGCGCCGTCCGACGACCAGGCGATTGCCGGGAGCTACGTTGCCGTTCTCGATCACGCGTATTGGGAATCGCAACTGGCATCCGACCCGAACGTCCTCGGTCGCACGATCACCGTCAACGGCCAGGACTTGACGATTATCGGGATCGGCCCGAGGGGCTTCAGCGGCACCACGCTCGGCACCCGGCCGTACGTCTACGTGCCGATCACCATGCGGGGCGTGCTCACTCTCGGGGCCACGGGCTTCGAGCAGCAACGCACGTTCTACTGGATCTATGTGTTCGGACGCCTCGCGCCAGGGGTGTCGATCGGTCAGGCGCGAGCGGCCATCAATGCCGTGTACAGCCCGATCTTGAGTGACGTCGAAGCCCCGCTCCATAAGGACGCCAGCGACAAGACGCTGGCCCAATTCAAGGCGAGACAGATCCACCTCACCGATGGCCGAAGCGGGCAGAGCAGCGTGCATGTCGCCGCGAAGACTCCACTCGCGCTCCTCTTCGCGATCACCGGCATCGTGCTGCTGATCGCGTGTGCCAACATCGCCAACTTGCTGCTCGCCCGGGCCGCCGGCCGACAGATGGAGATGGCCGTTCGCATCTCGATGGGCGCGACCCGCCGGCAGCTCGTCGCACAGCTCCTCACCGAATCCTTGCTCCTCGCCGTGCTTGGCGGGGTGGCCAGCATCCCGGCCGCGCACTTTACGCTCGCGAGCATCTCCACGATGTTGCCGCCGGAAGTGCAGCGCACGATCGACTTCCGTTTGAGCGGCACGGCCATGCTGTTCACCGGTGCGCTGGCGCTGGCCACGAGCCTGTTCTTTGGTTTGGTGCCGTCGATTCGGAGCACGCGCCCGGACATGATCACGGCGCTCCGGAGCGGCGCCGGCCACCTGTCGGGCGGGCGCGGGGCGGCGCGTTTCCGCTCGGGGCTCGTCACCGCGCAAATCGCGCTCTCGATCATGCTCCTCACGTGCGCGGGTTTGTTCGTCAAGAGCCTCCACAACGTGAGCCAGGTGGACCTGGGCCTCAACGCCGAGAACGTGGTGACGTTCGGCATCTCACCGCGCATGAGCGGCTACGATACGACCGGCGCCATGGCGCTCATGCAGCGCGCCCGCGATGCACTCGGCGCAGTTCCCGGGATCCGAGGGGTCGCCACCGGGCTAATCCCGATACTGGCCGGCAACAACTGGGGCGAGGGCGTGTCGGTCGAAGGGTTCAAAAAGATGCCGGACACGGACGTCGAGTCATCGTTCAATGCCGTGAGCCCGGGGTATTTCGCGATGCTCGGCATTCCGATGCTCGCCGGGCGCGAGTTCACCGCCAGCGACAACGCGGCGGGTCACAAGGTGGCGATCGTCAACGAAGCGTTCGCCAAGAAGTTCAATCTGGGGCGCGACGCCGTCGGCAAGCGCATGTCGATCAACAACGATTCGCTCAACATTGAGATCGTCGGGCTCGTCAAGAACTCGAAGTACTCGGGGGTGACGCCGCCGATTCCGCCGGTCGTCGTGGTGCCGTACATCCAAAGCGGGGAAGGGGGGACGATCGTCTTTTATGCGCGAACCGCGCTGCCGACGACCGAGACCGTGCGCGCGATTCGCGAGACGATGCGTGGGCTCGATCCGAAGCTCCCGCTCGAAAACCTCAAAACGCTGCCGCAGCAAGTTCGGGAGAACGTCTTCCTGGAGCGCATGATGTCGCGCGCCTCGGCGGCGTTTGCCACGTTGGCCACACTGCTGGCGGCGATCGGCCTGTACGGCGTGCTGGCGTACTCAGTCACCCAGCGCACGCGGGAGATTGGCGTGCGCATGGCGCTCGGCGCCGACCGCGGCCGCGTACGCGGGATGGTACTCCGCCAGGTGGGCATGATGACGGCCATCGGCGGCGTGATCGGGATAGCCGGCGCGTTCGTGTTGGGTCGCGGCGCCGCGGCCCTGTTGTATCAGCTGGAGGGGAACGACCCTCTGGTCTTCGCGGCATCGGCGGGCGTCCTGACGTTAGTCGCGATGGGCGCCGGCCTGCTCCCTGCCATGCGGGCCAGTCGCATTGATCCGATGCGGGCTTTGCGATACGATTGAGGCTTATGCGCTGTCTCCCGCTGGCCCTCCTCGCGCTTGTGGCATGCGGCGGCAAAAAAGATGCGCCGGCATCGGACACGAAGGCGCAGATGGACTCGAATTTCCACCAGGCTGTGACCGAGCTGCAGCAGCGCAAGTCGTCAGGCCACAAATACGGCCCCCCGACGGGGAAAATCCGCGTCGCGAACATGCTCGACCTGGCGGGAAAGCCGAGCGGCCCGGTGGATCTCTACGATATCCGGAATCCCGACTCGACGACGGCGCCGCTGATCGCGAATCTCGCCTACGGCCAGCTCTCGGGCTACGTCTCGCCACGCGGTGCCGATCCCGGCTACCCGAGCAACCTGTACGTGTTCGCGGCCGGGACGAAGACGCCGCAAGCCCCCTTCAACAGCAGCATCGACAACTCGGGATTCAAGGCGACGGACCAGATGACGATCGCGCTCGGTCCCTCGAAGATGCTGAACGGCCTCGCGTTCCCGGCGCTCGCCGAAGCCGGCGACCGGAACCCGCACTGGATCGACTCATCGCGCGCGGTGCCCGCAGGGCAGGCGTTGCTCATCGGGTTGCAGGCCAACACCAGCGCCGACTCGTTGCCGTATTTCTATCTGGTCGTCGACGGCGCGTGCCCGATCGCGACGAACGACCCGAGAGCCAAGATCCCGATGGCCCTCGGCACGGAGCAGCACTACCTGGTGACACCGGGCTCGCACACGATCGGCCTCGTCACTGCGCCGAGCGGCATCAACAACTGCACGGGCAAGACCCCGGTCGGCACGAGCGCCGTGACCGTCACCGCCGGCCAGCGGTACATCGTTTTTGTCTACGGCCGCTCGAGCGACGGATACAAGACACTGACTGCGCCGATCGTCGCACCGTGAGCGCGGGTCGCATTACGGCAGTGACCCAGCGTGGCGAGACGCAGGTCGACGCGATCGACGTTCCGCGCGACGCGATATTTCGCATCTCGTCGATGACGAAGCCGATCACTGCCGCGGCGGTGATGATCCTCGTGGACGAAGGCGCGATCAAGCTCGACGAGCCCGTCGATCGCCTGTTACCCGAGCTCGCGAACCGGCGAGTCCTGCGTCACGTCGACGCACCGCTCGACGACACCGTTCCTGCCCGGCGCGCGATCACCGCGCGTGACCTGCTGACGTTTACCTGGGGATTTGGCGTTCCGCTGGTCGCACCGGGAACATGGCCCATTCAGCGCGCCGCCGTCGCGCTCGACATTCGACTCGGGCCCCCGCATCCCCAAGAGCAACCCGCACCCGACGAATGGATCCGCCGGCTCGGCACACTGCCACTCATGACGCAACCGGGCGAGCAGTGGCTGTACGACACCGGCAGCGACGTGCTCGGCGTTCTCATCGCTCGCGCGTCAGGCAAGCCGCTCGATGTGTTCCTCCGCGAACGAATCTTCGAACCGCTCGGCATGAAGGACACCGGCTTCAGCGTGCCACCGGCCGACTTGGGTCGCCTGGTGACGAGCTATTCAGGCGACCTCTCGGTCTACGACGAAGCGAAGGGCGGCCAGTGGAGCCGGCCACCGGCGTTCCCATCTGGCTCGGGCGGCCTCGTGTCGACGATCGATGATTATCTGGCGTTCTCGCACTGGTTCCGAAAGCGCGAAAGCTCGATGGCGACCGATCAGCTCACGCAGGCCCAGCGGCTGGCCACCGCGTATTGGCTGCCAGGGTACTTCCACAACCACGGCTGGGGATTCGGCGTAGAAGTGGATCTCGCCAATGGTCGCTACGGGTGGGACGGTGGACTCGGCTCGGCGTGGCGCGTGGACCCCGCAAAAGATCTGGAGCTGATCATCCTCACGCAACGCGCGTTTACCTCGCCGGTCCCACCCGAGGTCATCGCCGACTTTCTCAGTGCTTTTTGAAGATCGCCTTGGGAATCATCATGTGAACGCCAACATTGCCGTCGACCAACTCGGTGATGTGCAGGTCGGCCGCGATGCTCGCGAGGCGATAGGCTTCCATCGTCGATAAGCCCCGAGTCGACGTGAGAAACGCGATCATCTCCTGCACGGCGACCTTCGTGGCCTGCGTCAGGTCCTTGTCCGTCCCCATCGTGATGTAATACGTCGGCGTTTCCGCGCGCGGCCACGTCAGATGCATGTCCTTGCGCACGATGAGCTGGATGCGCCCCATGAGCAACGTCTCGATCGCCGTCTGATCGACTTCGCCATCGCCCTGCGCCACGTGCCCGTCGCCGATCTCGAATAGCGCACCGGGCGCAAAGACCGGGATGTACAGCGTGGTCCCGGCGACGAGGTACTTGTTGTCGAGATTGCCGGCGTGCATGCCGGGAGGATTGCTGGAGAGCCGCCCGGAGTCCGGCGGCGGCGCATTGCCCATGCTGCCAAAGAACGGCTGCAGCGGGATGGTAATGTCCGGCCCCAGCGATGCGGTCATGTGCACCGTGTCGAGCTGAATGATGCGCGTCCGTCCGGAGTCGGCGCAGTTCTCCTTGAGGAACCCGCTGCAGCCGTTGTAGCCGTAGTCGATGTCCGGCCGGATCTTGAGAAACCGAACCTCGAGCACGTCGCCGACCTCCGCGCCATCGACCGCAATCGGCCCGGTCAGGATGTGGCCACCGGGTCCCTTGTCGGTGACCTGCGTGGTGATGTCACGCAGCGCCTGCTGCACTTTCGCCGGTGGCAGCCCGGCCTTCTCCAACCGGTCGGGCACGTTCGTCAGCATCGTGTGGACCACGACGATGTCGCCGGACGCCACGTGCAGAACGGGCTGTGCGGCGGCGCTATAGTAGCCCCACGCCACGGTTTGGGGCGTGGCGGGCAACTGGTGCACGTGCGGCGTCTGGGCCGACGCCATCTTGACGATCAAGAGGAGAGGCGCTAGGTATGTTCGCATGGAAGAGAAGAATACCGATGTCATCCAAGGAACGCTCGACCTGTTGATTCTCAAGACGCTGAGTCTCGCGCCGATGCACGGCTTTGGCATCGCGCGGCGCGTGGAACAGGTCTCGCGCGGCGTGTTCAAGGTCAACCCGGGCTCCTTGCTCGTTGCGTTACAACGTTTGGAGCGGGCGGGCTGGCTGGACGCCGAGTGGCGCCAGACGGAGAACGCGCGGCGGGCGAAGTTCTATGCGCTCACGAAGGCCGGCAAGAAGCAACTCGAGGTCGAGACCGAGGACTGGACCCGTCGGGCCGGCGCCGTCATGCGCTTACTCAAGGCCGAAGGATAGCCCATGTCCCTGTGGCGGCAGATGAGACGCGGTCTCTACGTCCTGACGCATCGACGCGTGGCCGATCAGGACATCGCGGACGAGGTCCAGCACTTCCTCGATCAGATGGCGGCGGAAGACCGATCGGCGGCCCGTGTGACGATGGCGCGAGAGCAGGTGCGTTCGTACGGTTGGGAAAATCTGGTCGACCAAGTGATCGTCGATGCCCGCTATGCCGCGCGCCGGCTTCTCGCGTCGCCAGGGTTCACGACTGTCTGCGCGCTCACGCTCGCGGTCGGCATTGGCGCCAGCACCGCGATCTTCAGCGCCGTGTACCCGATTCTCTTCGAGCCGCTCCCGTATCCCGATGCGGGGCGCATTCTCATGATCTCCGACCGCGGCGCGGGTGGCAGTCGCGTCGACGTCACGTTCGGCACCTACGCCGAGCTGGGGGCCCGCAGTCGATCGTTCAGTGCGCTCGCCGTCGTCGAGCCGTGGCAGCCCACGCTCACCGGTCGCGCCGAGCCGGAGCGACTGGACGGCCAACGCGTGAGCGCGAGCTATTTCCGCACGCTCGGCATCACGCCCCGCCTCGGGCGCGATTTCGATGCGGCCGATGACCGGCCGCACGGGCCGAACGTCGTCCTCGTCAGCAATGCGCTGTGGCAGAAGGACGCCTCAATTCTTGGCAAGCAGATCACGTTGGACGGCGATCGCTATACCGTGATCGGCGTGATGCCGGCCGGGTTCGACAATGTCGTGTCGCCGTCGGCGCAGGTCTGGTCACTCCTCCAGTACGAATCCTCGGCGCCCTTCTTTCGCGATGCCGGCAGCCACTACACGCGGGAATGGGGCCATCACCTGGCCATGATCGGTCGCGTACGCTCCGGCGTGACTCTCGACGCCGCGCGCCGCGAGATCGAGGATCTCGCGCGAATCCCGACGCCCGAGTTCGTCCGGCCGTCCTGGGCATTGCTCGCCGATGGTCTGACCGTACACGCCCTGCAGGACGACGTGACGAGCGGCGTCCGCCCCGCGTTGCTCGCGATCCTCGGCGCGGTGCTGCTGGTTCTCACGATCGCCTGCGTCAATGTGACCAACTTGCTGCTCGCCCGCGGCGTTCAGCGCCGGGGCGAGTTTGCCATGCGCGCGGCCCTCGGCGCCGGCCGCGCACGAATTGTCGGACAGCTCGTAACCGAAAGCCTGCTCCTGGCGCTACTCGGTGGCATACTCGGCCTCGGACTCGCGGGGGTCGGCACGCGCGTGCTCGTGGCGCTCAGTCCACCGGAGCTGCCGCGCGTGAGCGCGATCGGCATCAATGGCTCGGTTTTCTTGTACGCCTTCGGCGTAACAACCGCCTGCGGCCTGCTCGTTGGCTTGATCCCAGCGCTGCAGAATACGGCCAACCTGCGGCAACGTCAGCAACGTCATCACTCCATACGTAAAGCACTCGTCGTAACCGAGGTCGCGCTCTCCCTGGTACTCCTCGTTGGCGCGGGGTTGTTGCTGCGCAGCCTCGATCAACTCCTCAGCGTGCCGCCTGGGTTCAGGCCGTCGCACGTGCTGACGATGCAGGTGCAGGATGCCCAATCGCGCTATGAATTCTTCACGCGAGCCCTCGATGCCGTTCAGCGCGTACCGGGTGTGACATCGGCGGCGTATACGAGCCAGTTGCCGTTGAGCGGCAGACTCGACGGATACGGCGCGCACATGGAATCGAACAGGCGCACCGACGAGTCGGGCGACTTCAACGCGCTCCGATACACGGCCAGTCCAGGCTACGTCAAAACGATGGGCATCGCGCTCCGTCGTGGGCGGTTGCTTGACGAGCACGACATCGCGGGCCAGCCGCACGCCATACTCGTGAGCGAGTCGTTCGCGAAGCGCAACCTCGCGGGCCAAGGTCCTCTGGGGCAGCGCCTCCGGTTCGGCCCGGACACCGTGTGGGCGACGATCGTCGGCGTGGTCGCCGACGTCAAGCAACAGTCGCTCGACGGCGATGAGACCGACGCCGTCTACAATAGCACGTCGCAGTGGGTCTGGGTCGACGCCAAGCAGTCGTTCGTGGTGCACACCCAGGGCGACCCGGCCGCGCTGGCACCGGCCGTCAAAGCCGCGATCTGGTCGGTGGACAAGGACGTGCCGATCGTGCAGGTCGCGACCATGAACGATCTCGTCGCGCGCTCCGAAGCCAAGCGCCAGTTCGCGCTCACGGTCTTCGAGGCATTCGGCCTCGCGGCGCTGGCGCTCGCCGCGATCGGTCTCTACGGCGTACTCTCCGGTGGCGTCACCGAGCGCCTTCGCGAGATCGGCCTGCGCTCGGCGCTTGGCGCATCGCCATTGGACATCGTGACGCTGATCGTCCGTCAGGGTATGACCCTGGCCACGTTGGGCATCGCGCTCGGCCTCTTCGGCGCGATCGTCGCCAGTCGCGCCATCGCATCGCTCCTCTTCGGTATCTCATCACTGGATCCCACGACCTACGTCGGCGTGATCGCCGTGCTGCTCGGCGTCTCCGGCCTGGCGTGCTGGTTGCCGGCCATGCGGGCCTCCGGCGTCGCGCCACTCATCGCGCTTCGCACCCCATGATCGCCATCGTGGTGTGGGCTCAGCTGGCCGCATTGTCCGGCATGAATGATCGGGCCGCGGAGGCCTACATCCGCACGATGCCGCGCGACACGTTCCAGAAGTACTCGGCGATCATCCACGAGGATGACGATCGGCGGTATATCATCGACCGGAACGTCGTGATCGGGACCGCGTGCGCCGCCATTATCGTGCGGCCGAGGTCCGCGACGGGAAAGCTGCCGACCTTGCTCCAATTCAGCATCTACAACCCGCTGATGAGCGAGGCTCGGCGCACCGCCTCGCATGGCTACGTCGGCGTCGAGGCCGAGCCGCGCGGAAAGCAGTGCGCACCTGGTTCGCCCGTGCCGTACGAGAATGACGGCCCGGATGCCGTGGCGGTGATCGATTGGATCGCCGAGCAGCCGTGGAGCGACGGCCGCGTAGGCATGTACGGCGGGAGCTACAACGGCGGCGCGCAGTGGGCAGCCGCCAAGCGCATGCCGAAAGCGCTCAAGGCCATCATGCCGCAAGCGCCGGTGGCGCCGGGCATCGACGTGCCCATGGAGGGCAACGTCGCCTGGATGTTCGTGTATCCGTGGACGTTCTATACGACGAACGGGAAAGCCAACGACACCGCCGTGTACAACGATCGCGCCCGATGGCGGCGGTTGGACCACGACTGGTACGTCAGCGGTCGCGCGTTCCGCGATCACGATAAGATCGACGGCACGCCCAATCCCTTCTTCGATCGCTGGCTCGATCATCCGAGCTACGACGCCTACTGGCAATCGATGATCCCGTACCGGGATGAGTTCGCGAAAGTGAATGTCGCCGTACTCCAGACGGCCGGGTACTACTTCGGTGGTCCCGGCGCGGCGCTCTATTACTTCTCGGAGCACCACAAGTACAATCCACGCGCCGAGCACTATCTCGTGATCGGCCCATATGACCACTTCCGGGCGCAGAGTGGCCCGGATACGAACGTCATCGCGGGCTATCACCTCGACCCGGTCGCGATGGTCGATCTCAGAGAGCTCCGGTATCAATGGTTCGATTACATCTTCAAGAACGCACCCAAGCCGGCGCTGTTCCAGAGCGCCGTGAACTACGAGGTCATGGGCGCGAATGTCTGGAAGCACTCTCCGACTGTCGCGGCCATGTCCGCCGGCACACATTGCGTCCACCTGACCGCGGCCACGCAGACCGTAGATCTCGCGGATCGGAGCGATGTTGATCGCGTTTCGCCAGGCGGCGGCATTGTCGATACCGTCATCGATACGTGGAACAGCGTCAAGACCGTAAGCGCGCCTTTCGCCACGGCAACCGAAGTCAGTGGGCTCTTTTCCGGATCATTGGACTTCATCACGAACAAGAAAGACTTTGATTTCCAGATACAGTTATACGAGCTCACACCAAAGGGCGAATACGTTCAACTCGCACCCTACTGGTCCCGCGCGAGTTATGTCGGTGACCTCAGCCAGCGGCGCCTGTTGACTCCCGGGAAGCGAACGCATCTCGAGTTCACCAGCGGCCGCCTCATGAGCCGCCAGATGGAGCCCGGCAGCCGGATTGTCATCGTGCTCAGCATTCTCAAGTCGCCAGGGCAACAGATCAATTTCGGAACGGGAAAGGACGTCAATGACGAAACAGTCGCTGACGGAAAGGAGCCGCTCACAATCCAGTGGTTCGGCGACAGCTTTATTGACGTGCCAGTGAGTCCAGCACGGTCGTCAACCGCGTCCACGGAGTCGCCGCCACGTGCATCCCGATGAACGTTTCCGGCGTCAACCCCTCTCGCGTCACGGCGTTGACGACCTCGATCGCGGTCTGCGGGAACGAGAGGCCAGTGGGATAGAGCTGGATCCCCTCGGCCGTATACACGATGTGCCGGTTGGGCAGATAGACCATGAGCATGCGGTCGAGCTGCTCGGTGTGAAACGGGATCAGCTCGATCGCATTCTCCCCGCTGCCCAGTAGCGTCCGAGCGCTCACCGACCGGATCACCGGCGTCCGCGGCGCGCGGGCCAGGCTATCGGGCGCGAACGTATGTGGCGCCTTCGCCCGCTCCGTGACGACGCGCACGTTGCGGTCGAGCACGTAGACGGGAATGCCCCGAGCGATGTACTCGCGTAGTCCGGCGACGTGCCACCAGAAATCGGTCGTCGAGATCACGCCCTTGATCGGTAGCCCAGGGAATACTCGTCCGGCTTCGTCGATTACCTGGCGCGAGTAGCCGGCTGAGATCGGCGCTTCGATGATGACCACGCCGTCGCTCTGCCGCACGAGAGTGGAGTTCCACGCGCCGACGATCTGCACGACGCCCGGCGCGATCTCGCGCGCTCCTCGACCGGCGGCAGTCTCCGTCACCCCACCGGCTCCGCCAATGCCGAGCGGCACGGAATCCGCTGCCAGGCAACCGAACCCGCACGTTTTCGCCGGGGCGAATGCCTCAGCCGGTGGCGTTGCGTTGACGCGCACCAGTCCGTAGCTCACGGTCGTCTCGTGACGCCCATTGCGATCGGTGTCGATCTGGCGCGGATACCAGATCCCGGTCGGCTCGACGCTCCAGTCGGAGAAGCGCACCACCTCCGTCACGTCACCCCATGCGTTCCAAAACACGCTCGTCGGATACGCTCGGCGCACTTCGATCATGCGCAGCATGCCGGTCTCCGACTCGAAGAAAAGTCGTACCCGCGACCGCCCGACGTGAAATGCCACGACTTGGTGGGTGACCAACCGGAACACCGTGTCCCGCTCGCGGTGCAAGTCCGCCGCGTGGAGCGCGGTCCACAAGACGTGCTCGGGGGCCAGCACCATCGCCAGGGTATCGGTCGACGTGGCCTGCCGCGTGTAACTCGACGTGTCCGCCGGCTCGGAGTAGGCCGTCGTGCGAGCCCACCGTCGCGTCGCCGCGACGTCCCGCCAGTCATCGACCGTGTAGTAATCGACGAAGTACGGGCCATCGAACCACTCGGAGTCACCAACGTGATACTGGCTGCCCCGGCCGACGAGCTCCAATGTCTTGACCGCGTGCCAGCGATCGTCGCCGCCGATGGCCGTTATCGCGCGGTGCACGATGCTGTCGGCCGGCTGGGCGAGGGCGAAGGCAAGCATCAACACGGGAAGCATCCTCCCACGGTATCGCCGTGTCGTACCTGACCAGAACAATATTCAGGGGATGCGGCGCGGGTCGCGGCGACTCGCGTACGCCGTGCCGCGAAGCGGCCGCCGCACACGGCGAACGCGAGTGGCTCTTATCCGGGCCCGGTCGCAGATTAGTTGCATGCGGCGAAGGGCAATAACGGCGCTCTGGATCGCCGGTGCATGCGCCACCGTCGGATTGCTGTCGGGCGTACACCAGTACTACACGGGTATCGCCGAGGGCGAGTCCAACGTTGTCTGGAGCGACACGTTGGTCCGACAGCTGGTCTACTGGTTCGCCTGGGGCGCGATCATGCCCCTGATCCTGTGGCTCACGAGCCGGCCACGGGTCGTAGTCCTCGTCCTCGCCGCCGTGCCGATCTGCGTCGCGCGAGTGGCGGCGGCCTACGCGATCCGCCGGCTGTTCGTACCCGGGCTGGCCCTCGAGCCACACGGGTTCGTGCTCTACACCCGCGCCTGGCTGCGCATCGATCTCATCACGTACACTGCGGTGGTCTCGGCGATGGTCGCGGTCGGGCACTGGCGCAGGGGGCGAGAAGCCGAGGTGCAGCTGTCGGAGGCGCGACTGCGCGCGCTGCAGATGCAAATCCATCCGCATTTCCTGTTCAACACGTTGAACACGATCGCGATGCTGATCCGCACCGCGAACCCTGCCCGCGCCCTGACCGTGCTGGCCGAGCTCGGCGATCTGCTGCGGCAGATGCTCGATGACGACCCGGGGCTCGAGGTGCCGCTGCGCGAGGAGTTGCGATTCCTCGAGGGGTACCTCGGGATCGAGCGCGCGCGGTTCTCCGACCGGTTGCGCGTGACGATGACAGTCGAGCCGCAGGCGCTCGACGCGCACGTGCCGCGATTCGTGCTGCAGCCGCTGGTCGAGAACGCGATTCGCCACGGCATCGCCAAGCGAGTCGCCAGCGGCGTCCTCACGATCACCGGCGCGCGCGCCGGGTCGAGTCTGTCGCTGGTGGTCTCCGACGATGGTCCGGGTCCCGCGGTCGACTCGTCCGATGGCGTGGGGCTCGCCAACACTCGGGAACGCCTCCGGCATCTCTACGGAGACGAGGCTGTTCTCTCGCTGACCCAGGCGCCCGGCGGAGGCGCGGTGGCCAGTATTACACTCCCGTGGCACACGTCCTGAAAGTCGTCGTCGTCGACGATGAGCCGATCGCCCGCGAGGGGCTCCGCGCGCTGCTGGCGGCCGACCGCAACGTCGAGGTGATCGCCGAGTGCGGCGACGGCGCGAGCGCGGTCGAGACGATCCGGCGGACTCGGCCCGATATCGTATTTCTCGACGTGCAGATGCCGGATGTCGATGGGTTCGACGTCCTCCGCGCGCTGGCGGGCGAGCCACTGCCCGCGGTGGTGTTCGTGACGGCGTACGACAAGTACGCCCTGCGGGCGTTCGACGTCCACGCGGTGGACTATCTGCTCAAGCCATTTCATGACGAGCGGTTCGCCGAGGCGCTCGCCAGAGCGAAGGCTCGCCGTGGCGAGGATATGACCGGCCGAATCACGCGGCTCCTCGACGAGCGGAAGCCGAAGGTGATGCGCGTGCTCGTCAAGACCGGCGGCCGCGTGTTGTTCTTGAGGGCCGACGAGATCGACTGGATCGAGGCGGCCGATTATTACGTGAAGCTGCACATCGCCGGCAAAGTGCACATGCTGCGCGAGTCGATGGCCGCGCTCGAGGCGCGGCTCGACCCCGAGGTGTTCTTCCGCGTGCACCGGTCCGCGATCGTGAACCTGGAGCGCGTCCGCGAGCTCCAGCCGTACTCGCGCCGCGAGCACGTGCTCGTCCTGCGCGACGGCACGCGATTGCGGCTGACGCGAAGCCGCCGCGAGCGCTTGGCCGCGCTCCTTGGCCAACGACTATGAGAATCGGCGCGTTCTGGGCATGCATCGCGCTCTTTGTGCAGCCCGCGGCCGGCACGGTGTTCCGAGACTGTCGGGAATGTCCCGAGATGGTCGTCGTGCCCACGGGGACGTTCGTCATCGGGTCCTCGGCGGCCGAGAAAGCGTGGGCCGCGAGTCACGGGACGACCATGGGATCGGTCGCCGACGAGGAGCCGCGGCTTTCGGTTTCGCTGCGCGCCTTTGCCTTGGCCAAGTACAATGTCACCCGAGGCGAGTACGCCGCCTTCGTGCGGGAGACCGGACGTGCAACCTTTAGCGGCTGCGGCCATGACGGCTACCCGTGGGTCCTGGACAGCGCGTTGAACTGGGAACGGCCCGGGTTCACGCAGAGCGACCGCGACCCGGTCGTGTGCGTGAGCTGGAACGATGCGCGTGCCTACGTCGCTTGGTTGAACAGCAAGGTCCATGGGTCAGCCTACCGATTGCCGAGCGAGACCGAGTGGGAGTACGCCGCACGCGGCGGGACGAGCACGTGGTTCTGGTGGGGCGACGATGATAGCGGGGCGACCCGGCACGCATGGTACAAGGACAACGCAGACGGCCACACCCATCCCGTTGGTTCGTGGCCCGCAAATGGTTTCGGTCTGTACGATATGGTCGGTGACGTGTGGCAGTGGACGGCGGACTGCTACGCGGACTATGCCAAGAATCCCGCCGATGGAACGCCGGTGGACCCGGGCACCAGTTGCCTGAAGGGCTGGCGCGTCGATCGCGGCGGCTCATGGTTGCATCGCACGTGGATGCTCCGTCCGGCGACACGCGAACGGAAGCCCGACGACTTTCGCGATCGGACCATGGGATTCCGCGTCGCCAAGACGCTCTAAAGCGGACCTACTGCAACTGCGGAACGCTGCGGGCGAGGCCCTGCCGCATCATTTCCTTGTTCTTATCCGTGAGCATTTTGCCCGGCGGGGACGTGGCGAGCCCGCCGCCGCCGTTCTGTCCATGGAGCTCGGTGTTCCCCAAGCCCGTTCGGTTGTGCAGAGACTCGTGGAACGCGAGCCGCCCGTACGCGTCGTCCTTCACCATGCTTGGCTTGCCGCCGATCACCATGTGCTTGTAAAACTCCGAGCCGGTCACGTGATTGCGCGTTCGCGTATGCCCGCCGGCATCGCCACGGATCGCCGCGCCGGGCCACTGCGCTTCGATGTACGAACCATCGATGTCGGGCACGAAATGCAGGATCAGTGTATCCGAGGGGTCGCTGTCTCCCCAGGAGACAGTCGCGCCATCGCTCGTGCCCTGAAAGGCTTGCGTGAACAGGGTCTGAATTGCCGTCTGCAGCCTTTTCTTCAGATTATCGGATGAGCTCGTGTGGTCGACGAGCTTGACGGTATAGTTGGCCATGATCCACCATAGCTAGGGTACCTCATCTTGCGTCGAGCTTCCGCCCCGCGTTCAGGTTGTCGAAGTTCAGCATCGCGTTGTACACGAGGAAGTACGAGCCGACGGTCTCACCTCTATAAATCGGATTTATCGCGAACAAGATGACATGCCCCTTTTCGACGGGCACGTCGACGACCATCGGGTGCTCGGCGATCTCGCCGCCGCCGTCGAGCAGGCCCGACACGAGCAGCGATTTCTTGTCCGCGAACCGGAGCGCGACGCGCGGGCGCTGGTCGGGCGGGATGATGTTGACGGGCCGGCGTTCCTGTTCCTCGGTAATCGGCGCGGCCATCCACGCCTCGGTCGTCGGCGCGGGGATCGCCGCATTCGCCGTGTCCATCGCGGGGCGACCTTGGACTACGTCAGGATCATCTGCCGTCCCGCGCCCTGTGCCACGGGCGCTGTCGCCACCAAAGCGCCGGAACCGGGATCCACGGACGTTCGAGAGCCCGAAGCTCTCGCCTTGCTCCGTGTAGACGGCGAGCCCATCGTGAATGCCATAGGTGATCGGGCTGGCATCGTCGACGATCTTGGTTCTCAGCACACTCCCGACCACATGGCCATGGGGTGGGTCATTCACGAAGACGCCATTCGTGAGGCCATACTGGGTCGCGAGGTCCGTGAACGAGCCCGCGGTGACGACCACGCCACCTTTGGCCACGAAGTTTTGCAAGTGCGCCAGGCCTTGCCAGCCGAGTCCGGGGCGGATGTCATCGGTCTCGGCCCACGTGCCGATGTTGGGCGTCAGCGTCGTGTGCTTCCACGGCATCGGGTTCCGCCACATCGGAAGCCCCTCGATGATCGAGGTGACGCTCGCGTCTGATGGCGGCAGCAGGATCACGTCATACTTGGTGCTCAGATCCGGTTCTTTGGCGACCTCCTGGGTGCTGATATACGCGTACGGGATCTCGGCGAAATCCAACGTCTGGCGCCACCATCCTTCGTCTTGCGTATCGAGCCACGTGTGCACGAGGGCGACGCGGGCCGCGCGAGCCGGGTGCGTCTTCACCGCCGGCGCCGCCGGAACCGCGTATGCCGTCAGGCCGAGTGATTTCAAGGCATCGGCGAGGCCGGGCGCGTTTTTCACGATGAACGAGCCGCGGTTGAACGCTTTCCCGGATACGCGAAATGTGTCCTCGGCGACCGCGATGTCAGCGGTTTTCAACCGATACCGCAACGTCACCAGCGCATTGTCGCCATTGTGATTGATCACATACGTGGCGCCAGAACCTACAATGCCACCGGGCGCGTGGATGGTATCGGTCACCTTCTGGTTGGCGACATTGAGCACCGCGGGATCGGTCACGCGAACGGCTTCGACCGCGAAGAGCTCGGGGAAGGTCCACCCGGTGTCGTCATACGGCGTCTTTTGCGGATCGCTCGGGCTCCAGTACTGGTAGTCGAGCAACGCGTCAGCGATGCGCGAGTAGGGCTGGTCCATGCGGACGATGTAGCTGCCCGAGGGGAACGTGCGCGTGGTATCGCCTTTGGTCTTATGGACGGACACCGTGAACGCGCCAGTCGAGCGGGCAATTTCTACGTGCTGCTTCTGCAGAACGCGCAGCAGCTCGGCCTGTGTGCCTGCCCGCGGATCGTCAGCCGGCAGGACGTACGCGGCGGGCCCTTCGTTGTGAGCCTTGAGGATCGACCGCTTGCTCTTCTCGTAGTAGTTCTCGAGAAACTGATGCCGGTTGTTGGCGAAATAGCTGAGTGAGACCAGCAGCCCGGTCTCTTCATAGTTGTTGTTATCCCGCATCGACCACTTCACCCGCGGCAGCGGCGGATTCTGCCGATACCACGTCCGGATGGTCTCACTCGGGTCGAGCGTTCGCTCCTCGGTCTCCGGCATAGCATTGCCGAACGTCTCGTACAGACGGCTGATGCCATTGTGCGTGGCCGCCATGAACATGAGGTAGCCGGGCGACCACGTGTCGAAGTCGCCGTGCGCGAACACGCCAGGCATCCCGAACCGCGTCATCTCCTGCACGTTGTTCCAACCGATCATCTGCCACTCGTTCGTGAGCAGCGGATCGAGCCAGGCGTTGTACGGTCCGTCTCCCACGGTGTTGTCGTAGAGATACGGGACGGACTCGTGGAGGTCATGCAAAACTTGCGCATGCCAGTCCAGGTACGTGTTCAACACGTTTTGCGACAGCTTGAGCGTCAACGCCATGGCGTCGCGATTGTTGTCGTGGGCGACGTAATGGCCCCAATACAGCAAGCCGGGATACGTCTCACCGGGATGCGCGGCGTGCCAGCGCGAGAGATCGACCATGCGATCGCGTCCATCGACCTCGACGATCGGCGTGATCAACGTGATCAGATGATCCCGGATGTTCTTGACATAGGGCCCTTCGTCGACCGCGAGCCGATACGCCAGCTCCATGAGCGCTGACGGCGCCCCGGATTCGGTCGAGTGGATCGTGCCGGTGATGTAGTAAATCGGTGTCGTCGAGTCGACGAGCGCGGCCGCGCAATGGTCGTCCATGCCGATCGTGCGCGGATCGCCGAGCTGCGCGAGTCGTGCCCGATTCGCGTCGAGGCTGGCCATGAGCGCCTCCGACGCCACGGCGACGGCGACCATCTCGCGGCCTTCCTCGGTCTTGCCGATCGAGAACACGCGCACGCGCGGCGTGGCGGCCGCGAGCTTGCGCATGTACGCGTACACGTCCGTCGAATACGGAAGTTTGGACGGCGAGCCGGCGATGTCACCGAGGACGGATTGCGGGGTCGGGACCGTCGACGAGGCCGGGAGATAGTCCACGAGTGGCGACGTGAAGAACGGCGCCGTCGTGTACTCGCGGATTTTCTTGGTGTAGGCCGAGTCGATCGGCTGAGCCGCGGCGTGCAATGTCACGGCGGCCGTGAGGGCGAGGACAGCGGGGAGGAAGAGTCGCGACATGGCGACAATGTACACCAGCCCGCTAGCATTCGACATGTGCCGGAACATCAAGGTTCTTTACAACTTCGATCCGCCCACGACGGACAATGAGGTGCGGGCGGCATCCCTGCAGTTCGTACGGAAAGTGAGCGGTTTCTCGAAGCCGTCGAAAGCGAATGAGGCGGTGTTTCTGCAGGCAATCGACGAGATCGCGAGTGTCACGAGCCGTCTCCTGCACTCGCTCGAGACGCAAGCGCCGCCGAAGAGCCGGGAAGAGGAGGCCGCCAAGGCGAAGGCCCGGGCGGCCACCCGATTCGGGACCTAGCGACTCCCCGGCGGGATCACGTTGTTCATGCGCAGATATTCGATCATCTGCCCGTAGTGGTCCATTGCGTGGATGAGCGCTTCCTCGGCGAGCCCGAGGCGCGTCGCGTTGTTGATGAGCGGGGACTGCGGCGTGCCAGCGATCACGGCGTTGCCCTCGTCGATGGTCGCCGCCGCCCGGTGGAGGGCAGCATACGACCCCCGCACATAGGCAACGATCTGCTCCTTCGTGCGGACGGTATCGGGCCCTTGCTCATCGCCAGCATCAACCGGCGGCGATTCCCCGAGCATCGCCGAGGCCGCGATGTAGTTGAACGCGGCGAGATGTTTCGCTTGTTCGCCAAACGTCCGGACGTGATTGAACTCGCCGGCCGTCGGCGTGAACGAGTACTTCACGGCGGGCATCGCCTCGATCACGGCGATCATTTGCTTCTCTTGCTGGCTGATCCAGTAGTCGGTCACTCGACTCGACGGGAGATGCGGTGGCTGGAGCAGCGCGAACATGAATACGAGATATGTCATGGTCGCATGCTACCACTTCAAGCGCACTTGAAGTCAAGCCCGTCGCGGCCGCACACACTCCGCGAGCTGCACGCACTGGCACGTGAGCAGCTTCTGCAGCAGGTCCCGCATATGCTCCGCCCGTTCGATCAGCGCGTTGACGTCCTCGAGCTTCCGCGTCGCCATAGTCTGCCATCGCGCCGACGCCGGCGTGGCCCGGTCGAACCCATTCATTAAGCGCCGGATCTCGGCCATCGAGAACCCGGCGCTTTTCGCCAGCTGGATCAACTTGAGCACGTGTATCGCGCTCGCGTCATACACACGCCGCCCGTTGACGCGCGTCGGCGGTGCCAACAGCCCGACGCTCTCGTAATAGCGCAACGCCGACGTTCGCATGCCGGCCTGTCGCGCCAGATCTCCGATCGTGAGCTTGACTTCAAGCATACTTGAAGAGTTATGCTGCACACATGGACCCGCAACTCTTCTGCACCGATCTGGGTCGCGCCCCGGAAGTAAAAAACATTCTCAGCAAAGCCACCGGCCGACGCCAGACTGATGATGGCGTCATCGTCGAGTTCCCGGACGACGACGCGACGGCCCGCACGCTGCTCGAATTCGTGTTGGCCGAGCGACGCTGCTGCGCATCTTTCAGTTACGAGATCGGATTCTCACCGCGGCTCACGCTCAGACTGCGCGCGAGCGGCGTATACCTAGTGCCGCTCAAGGCTTTGTACGGCCTGTAGCGCGTGCGCGGCGAAGACGTCTGGATCCAAAGGCGGTCCGGCCGAAGTGCTGAGCTGATGCATCCAGAAATCGGGCCGCGGCGGTGTGGGTCCATCCCACCGTGCCGTGGGCCCATAGAGCAAGTACACGTCCCAGGCGTCCTGCCCGAGGCCGAGCACCGGGTCATACCCATGTACGAGTAGACTCGACGCATCCCAGAAATGCGTCGCGCGTGAGTCCGGCACGAACTTCGTGGCCAGCGGGACGTCGGACTCGTGGCCTTGTTTCTTCGGCACCCACACGACGTAGGCGGCGAGACGGGGATCTGGTTGGCGGGCGAGCAGGACCTGCTCGACTTCGGATGCACCCCGAAGACACTCCCCTCAGGTGGGGGCGACGAGCATGATGACGCGAACCTTCCCGACGTTCGCGTTGAACGCGCTCCGGAACGGCTCGCCGTCAGCGGTAATCACGCGATACGGTGATGAGGGCCCACTCGGTGTACAGGCCATAACCCACAGCGTTGCCGCGGCAATCCAAGCGACGATGGCGACCCGGAGACTCACGCGGATCCATCGCCCGACCGCGGTCGGACACGCGGTACCGTTCGCGGGCCGTCGCGTGCGCCAGTAGCCGAAGCCCAGGACGCCCGCGGACAGGAGGAGCAGCGGCAGCCGAAATGGCGCCAATCCTGCCGCGGCGACCGCACCGCTCGCGCCAAGCAGCGCGATCGTGATGGGACCTGCGCAACAGAGCCCGGCGATCGCGGCGGTGACCGCGCCAGCCAGTCCGCCGACGGCCGCGCCGCCCGTGAGCCACTCGCGAGGATTACGCATGCTCCGCCGCGCGTAGCGCCGCGAGTATCACCGGCGCGGTCGGCGTTCCCAACCGGCATCCGCTTCCGCCGGCTTCCAGCGTCCCACCGCCGGCCACATCGCGCCCGTCGACCAGCACGGTCGGCGACGCGTATCGCTGCGCATATGGCGGAGCGCCGGACGCCGCGCGATCCCACTCGGTCCACGTCATGGGACGCCCAGCGCGCGTCAGCGCCTCGCGCAACTGCGCTCTCGCGGCCTCGACGTGCGGGCACGTCGCGTCAAAGATCAATTCGACGTAAGATCGGGCAGTCACCGGTCCGTCCTTGGCGCCGACACTCGACCGTCAGCGCCGTGAGAATGCCGCGCATGCGCTCGAGCTCGGCGAGCTTGGTGTCGATGCGCGCAATGGCCTGCTCCGCCCGCGCCTGCACCTCGGGACACGCGGTATTCTCCAGCAACTCGGCGATGTCGCCGAGCGTGAACCCCAGCGCCTGCGCGTGCTTGATGAACCGGACGCGGCCGACCGCATCCGCGTCATATTCTCGGTATCCGGACGCTTGCCGCCGCGTGACAGGTATCAGGCCGCGGCGCTCATAGTACCGTAGCGTCTGGACGTTGACCGCGGCCTGCGCCGCGACTTGGCCGATGCGCATACCCAAGTCTAAACCCTATACCCGGGTACAGAGTCAAGGCGCAGGTTGCCCATACTGGCACATCCGGTAACAGTCCTGTTCGCGCGTTGACTGCCGCACGACCAATGGATAGCCTGCGCGCCCCTCTTATGCGGAGAGTACATGTTACTGAACAGCGGGGTGGCAATATGACTGCGCCTGTGCCCCCCTGGCAGGGGCACGTCTTCAGCTCCGGCGGCGGCAACCTCTTCTACTACCTGGTTCAGGATTCGGTCTTTCCCGGACCGGCGCTGCCGGGACGCGCGGCAAACGAGTATCTCATGCTCGTCGAACGCATCAATAGCGCCACCGGCCAGATTGGTATCACGACTGCCTGGAGCGACGATGGGTTGACGTCCCTCGAGATGTCCGATTGGGCGGTATTGACCGGCAGCACCAGCGAGAGCTTCATCGAACCGTGCGCCATCATCTTGCCGAATGGCAATATCCTGCTGTCCCTCACGCACATTGCACCGAGTGCCAGTCCGGTCAACCCGGGATCCATTCAGATTTGGATGTCCACCGACGGCGGACGCTCGTGGGCCTTGCGCAACGAGATCACGCCACCCAGTCCGGGGCCCACGTCGCATAAGTACGGCGAGTCGTTCATGATCCGGATCAGGGGGCCGATCGGTGGTCCACCGAATCGCGTCATGATCTGCTTCTGGGACTTCGATCAGAGCGGGGCATCCGATACGGTGTATCGGACCGTGCATTCGGACGATCTGTTCATGACGTACACAACGACTGTCGTCGCCACTCCCACGAGCGGCACGTCGTCGGCCGGCCGGATCTCCGACTCCGCGCGTGCGTGTATCTACGAAATCGCCGAGGGCCCACAAACGACTTCGGGGCCCGCACCTGGTCGCATCGGGATCGTATACACCCGACGGGTTGCTGGTACGCCCGGTGTGCCGGCGGAAATATGGGCGTACCAGCTCGACAACTCTGGCGTGCCGCTCGTAGGCGCTACCGCGGTGAAGCTCACGACAGTGCCTGAGCAGGCCGGGACGGGGACGGGCTTTCCACTTGTTGGATGCAACCCCGTTGTGCAGCGGCTGAGCACGGGTGAGTATGGCCTGTACTTCACGTCGTGCACCTTCGACGTGGGTGGAACTACGGGCACGCTCCACTTCATGACCAGCCCACCTTCGGCTCTCGGTGACCCGACGAAGTTCGCCAACGACCTCGTGGTCAGCACTACCACAGTCAATGGCGGCGGCGGGTACGGCAGAGTGTGGCCGCTGCCGAAGACGAATGGCGACATCGCATTGATCGGGACGTTATCACCGCCGAATGCGCCGCCGGCGCCGGTGGGCAACACGACATCCCTGGCTACCGTGATTCACTACGGCGCGGCCTGACTGCTGCATCGTTCGCCGGGTATGTTTGGCGAGCGAGATGACGATATCGTCTGCGTTTCGCGACGTGATGTGGGCCGCCGCTGTGACGGTCCTCATCGCGTCGCCCGCGAATGCTCAGCTCTGTGAGCAGGCTGAGTATCGCGATCTGTGGTGCATGCGGCTCCTGCCCACGGCGGGGTTCGACTCCGTCGTAGCGCACGTCGCACTGAGCCGCACCCCGGGCCCGTTCACGGTGACGATGACCGCCGACGGCCGGACGGTCTACGCGCCGATCGCGACTATTCAGGGCTTGCCGCCGCACCACACGTACGTGGCGTGGGCGATGCCGCCGGCGACTGTCCCGCGCGAGCGGCTCGGGGTGGTCACGAACGGGACGACACCGCTCCAACCGATCGCGATGGACCCGTTTGTGGTGCTGGTGACCGAGGAGCCAGGCGGACGCATCGTGCTCCAGGGACAGTCGCCGAGCTCTAGGCTACAGCCCGCCGATTTCTTGCGGTTTGCGCTCGGCGCGTCGAACGACTCCATGCCGATGCGCATGCCCATGGGAGATACGACGCAATGGACCATGCTCCCCATGGTGCCGGGGCTTGCGATGCTGCCCTCGGAGATGGCGCTGCGTCCCACGATCGCGCCGCTGCTGCCGCGGGCCGATAACGCGCCAGTGGCGCAGCCGTGTCAGGTCATCCGCCTGAGCGACGGCGACACGCTGCATCTGACCGCCGGCATCGTACGTCGCCGCGTAGCCGGTCATGATGTGATCATGTACGCATACAACGGCCAATACCCGGGGCCGCGCATCGCGGTGCACCAGGGTGACTCGATCGTCGTCGATTTCGCGAATCACCTGGACCAGCCGTCGAGCATCCACTGGCACGGCATCCGGCTCGACAATCGCTACGATGGCGTGGATCCCATTCCGCCCGGTGGACAGTTCGTCTATCACCTGAGATTCCCGGACGCTGGCGTCTATTGGTACCACCCGCATGTCCGCGAAGATATGGAGCAAAACCTGGGACTCTTCGGGAACATCGTCGTGGGTCCGCAGCACGACGAGTTCGCGATCCTGGACGACCTCCTCGTGAACGACAATGGCCTCGTCCCGTACGGTCGTGACGCGGCGACGCACGCGCTCATGGGCCGGTTCGGGAATATCCGTACCCGTCACCGTTTTACAACAGTCAAGCGCGGCGAAGTAGTCCAGTTTGCATTCACGAACGTGTCCAATGCACGCGTGTTCAATCTGTCGTTTCCCGGCACGCGCCTGAAACTCATCGGGAGCGATGCGGGTGCCTACGAGCACGAGGAGTGGGTGCCGAGCGTGGTGATCGCGCCGGCCGAGCGATATATCGTGCAAGCGAGATTTGAGCACACGGCGCCGCTCGTAAGCCGGGTGCTCGGACTCGACCATCTGAATGGCCGATTTGTCCCCTTCGACGATACGCTCGGCGTTGTCCATGTGAGTACGACTCGTGCGACGGGGACAAGCGACTTCGAGACGCTGCACAGCGGCCCAGATCTGTCGGCCTATCGCCGGTTCCTCGACCGGCCCGCCGACCGGACGCTCGATCTCACGCTGGAAACGCACGATCTCCCCTTCGTGACGCGGCAGCTCATGCGCCTCGACTCGTCGTATTTCGCCCCGGTCGAGTGGGTGGGCAGCATGCCGAACATGAACTGGGCGTCGACGTCGGAGCAGGTCCGCTGGATCCTGCGCGACCCGGCAACGGGCCGGGAAAACATGGACATTGGCTGGACGTTCAAGCGGGACACGCTGATCAAGCTGCGCCTCGTCAACGACCGCGGCACGTTGCACGGGATGCAACATCCGATTCACGCGCATGGACAACGGTTTCTGGTACTAGCGGTGAACGGGGTCGCGAACCAAAATCTGGTGTGGAAGGACACGGTACTGGTGCCGGCCGGGGCGGTGGTCGACATTCTGTTGGACCTCAGCAACCCCGGTCGTTGGATGCTGCACTGTCACATCGCGGAGCACCTGACCGCTGGCATGATGACCTCTTACACTGTGGAGTGAAGATGAGTAAGTGGGGACTGCTCAGTTTGGGACTCGCATCGAGCCTGGCGGCGCAGCAGCCGAATGGCGCGAAAGCATACGTGACGGTCGCAGACCCGGTGGTCGCGCTGACCAACGCGACCGTGATCGATGGGACTGGCGCAGCCCCGGTGAAGAACGAGACCATCATCATCCAGGGCGGGAAGATCGCGCAGGTCGGCCCGGCGGCGAGCGTGCCAGTGCCCGCAGGGGCGAAGACGATGGACCTGCATGGCAGCACGGTGATCCCCGGCCTCGTCGGCATGCACGATCACCTGTTCTACTTCGCCGTTGGTGGCCGCGAGGTGATGGACAGCTATTCGGGGCCGCGACTGTACTTGGGCTCGGGCGTGACGACTATCCGAACCGCGGGATCGATCTCGCCCTACGAAGACATCACCACAAAGCGCGAGATCGACGAGGGCAAAGCAGCCGGCCCTCGCATCTACATCACCGCCCCGTACATCACGGGCAACGGTGCGAATGGCGCCGGAATCATGGCCGTGCTCAACACGCCCGACCAGGCCAAGGAGTTCGTTGACTACTGGTCAACCCAAGGCGCGACCTGGCTCAAGGCCTATACGGACATTCACCGCGCCGAGCTCGGGGCCGCGATCCAGGAGGCACACAAGAAAGGCCTCAAGGTCACGGGACACCTGTGCTCGGTCACGTACCAGGAAGCGGTCGATCTCGGCATCGACAATCTCGAGCACGGTTACGCGACCGCGACGGATTTTGACCCATCAAAGACGCCGGATGCCTGCCCGGCGGGCAGCCTCGCCACCGTGGCCAACGCCTCGCCGAATGCCGCGACGGCCAAGGCGGTCTACAAGAAGATGATCGACCACAAAGTGTCGATGACCTCGACGCTCAACGTCTTCGAGATGCTGCTCCCCAACCGTCCGTACGATCCGCGGTTGCCGGACCTCATGTCGCCGGATCTGCGCACGCTATTCCTGCAGGTGCGCGCGCACATCGACTCTGGTGGCTCCTGGCCGTTCCACACCGAGGCCATCAAGAACGCAGAAGCGTTCGAGAAAGGATTTTATGACGCTGGCGGCTTCCTCGTGGCGGGCAGCGATCCGACCGGCATCGGCACACCGCCGGGCCTCGGCGATCAGCGCGAGTACGAACTGCTCGCCGAAGGGGGCTTCACGGCGCCGCAAATCGTGCAGATCATGTCGGCGAACGGCGCCAAGGTGCTCGGCGCGTACGACAAGTTCGGGTCGATCGAGCGCGGGAAGTCCGCCGATCTCGTCGTCCTCGACGGTGACCTCAACTCGGATCCGACCGTGATCCACAAAGTCACGACGGTCTTCAAAGAAGGCGTGGGCTACGACTCGGCCAAGTTGATTGCCGACTGCAAGGGGCATCTCGGGGTCAACTGATCACTCCGCGCGCATGGCCGACATCGGGTCCACTGCTGCCGCACGAAGCGACGGCAGCAGGGTGGCCAGGAGTCCCAATGCGATGAGCCCCAGGGTCGCGAGCAACCACGTAGGTGTGTCGAGTGGACTGAGTCCGTAGAGGTTGGCCGCGAGCACGCGAGTGACGAGCGCGCTCGCGGCCAATCCGCACACGACCCCGATGGCGATCAGCCGGAACCCGCCGTTCACGACCAACCCGATCGTGCGGGCGGGCGTGCTGCCGAGCGCTGTTCTGATGCCCAGTTCGCGCGTGCGCTGCGCGACCGCGTAGCTCAATACGCCGTGCAACCCCGCGCCCGCCAACACGACGGCGATGCCGGCGAAGAGCCCGATCGCGACCAGGAAAAATCGTTGGCGACGAACGCTGTCGAGAATGATGTCGGACATCGGCATGACGCGTGTCACGGCGGCCCGGGGATCGATGGAGTGGACCGCGGTGGCGACACTGCGGTTCACGCTCCGCGGATCTCCACGCACCCGCACCATGATGTTGTAGACCGACTCTGAGCGGTACGGGATATAGAACTCGGCGCGTGGCTCAGTGATGGGCCCGGTGTTCCTGATGGTGCTGACGACGCCAACGATGGTCGCGAGCGTGGAGTCAGTCGTGTACCACCGTTTGCCGATCGGGTTTTCGCCGGGGAAGTCGCGCTTCACCAAGGCCTCATTCACGACGACCACCCGCGGCTCTCCCTCCTGCACGTCGGCGTCGCGCAGCAATCGTCCCGCGAGAAGGCGCTGTTGAGTGACCCCGAAGAATCCGGGCGTCACGTCGCGGACTTCGACGACCGGCAGGCGCGTGGGCACATCCTTCGGCCGGCCCTCGTACTGGGCGCCGGTATTGACGCCCCAGGTCCGAAACGGCAGCTCCGAGATAGCGCCGACGGCGACGACGCCCGGCACACGGGCGATGGCGTCGATCGTCGGATTGAGAAAGCGTTGCACTGACGTGCCCGTCGTGTAGGTCACCGGCGAGATCGCGGTCTCGAGCGTCAGCACGTGCGTGGGATCGAACCCCGGGTCTTGCTGGAGCAGTCGCGAGAATGCCTTGAGGACGAGTCCCGCCGCGATGACGAGGATGAGTGACAGTGCGACCTCGACGACCACGAGCGTACCGAACGCGCGCCGGGCACTCCGGCCCGCCCCTCCGCCACGCCCGCCGCGCAAGACATCCTGCGGGTCGACCTGCGTGCCGCGCCAGGCCGGCAGTGCGCCGGCGAGCACCGCGATGAGCCCCGACAGCAGGAGCGCGAAGGGGATCGCGCGGACGCCGACGAACACGTTGGAGAGTTGCGGCAGGTCTTCCGACAGGTGCACGCCGGTGGCGCGAATGCCGATCCACGCGAGTCCGATGCCGAGCGCGACGCCCGACACCGCTAACGCGAGGCTCTCGACGAGGACCGGGCGCACGACGTCCCACCGGGACGCGCCGAGCGCGGCGCGGACGGCGTACTCCCGTTGGCGGTGAACGCCGCGGGCGAGGAGCAGGCAGATGACGTTGCTCGTCGCGACCAGGAGAACCAACGAGACGGCGCCGAGCAGCAGCAGGAGGGGTCCTCGGACGTGGGCGACATCATCGGCCTGCATCGCCACGGCCCGCATCGATTCTTCGCGCCAGTCCGGATAGATCTTCGCGATCTCGGCGAAGCGCTCCGCCAACTCGCGATCAGCGTCGCGGACGGTCGCCCCGGGAGCGAGCCGCCCGAACGCGCAGAGGAAATGCCACCCACGCGATTGCAGCTCGGCTTGCGTGAAGACCAAAGGAATCCAGACATCGGCCTCGAGCCGGCGGTCCCCGTGGGGCAAGCGAAATTCCGGCGGGAGGACGCCCACCACGCTCCGCGACCGGCCGTCCAACACGATCGAGCGTCCGATGAGCGCGGTGTCGGCCCCGAACCGCGTCTGCCACAGCTCGTAGCTGAGGACGACGACAGGCGCGTCCGCCGCGGCGTCCGCACTGTCCAGCAGCCGGCCATGCGATGCGGACACGCCCAGCGCCGAGAATGTGTTCCCACTGGCTCGCATGAGATTGAGACGCTCGGCCGCGTCGGGTAGGGTCACGAGCCCCGAGGTCTGGTCGACTGCCGCGAGATCGCGCAACTCGTGCAGCGATCGGCCGAGGTCCAGGAAGTTGGGCGGGGAGAGCGGGCTGGTATCGAAGCGGAGCGCCTTGCGATAGACGGTGACCAGCTCGCGTGCGTGGGTGAACGGGAGCGGTTGGATCAGCGCTCGGTCGATCGCGCTGTAGACACCGGTCATGGCACCCGTGCCGAGTGCCAGGCAGATGAGCGCGTAGACAGTGACACTCGGCGCCCGGATCAGTCCCCGCACGCCGCCGCGCACATTGGCGAGGGTGACCTTGGCGCGTGGCGGCGCCGCCGGTTCCTGCAGCGCGCGCACGACGTCCATGGCGGACCGTGGCCGGTGGGCCGGCTCCTTCGCCAGGCACTGGAGAAGCATCCGCTCGATGTCGGGTGGAACGTCAGACCGCCGGCGCGCGATGGGCTGGGGCGTTTCCGTCAGGTGCGCGGTCATGAGCTTCCGCACCGTCGGACCGGCAAACGGCGGCGCGCCCACCAGCATCTCGTATCCGACGACGCCGAGCGCATAGAGGTCCGTCCGCGGGTCGACCTCGTCGCCCGCGATCTGTTCCGGCGCCATGTAGGTCGGCGTGCCGAGGGATGTGCCTTCGCTCGTCATCGGCGCGCGGGTGCGCGATTTCGCGACGCCGAAGTCGGTGACGACGGCCGAGTGCGCGGTGAGCAGGATGTTATCGGGCTTGATATCGCGATGGACGACGCCGCGCTCGTGCGCGAACGCGAGTGCCCGCGCGACGTTCGATCAAGATGCTCACGGCCTCGCGGATCGAGAGCGGGCCACGCGCCAGTCGCTGCCGCAGCGACTCGCCCTCGACGTAGGGCATGACGAAGTACGGCAATCCATTGAGCTCGCCGGCCGAGAGCACCGGGACGATCTGCGGGTGCGTGAAGGTCGCGACCAGCGCGATCTCGCCTCGAAAGCGTTCGAGCGCGTCCGGGGTCGCCATCTCTTTCGGCAGGACCTTGATAACGACCGATCGGCCGAGTGACTCATCCTTGGCGAGAAAGACGGCGGACATCCCGCCGCCTTCCATCTGCCGCACGACTCGGTACCGCCCTTCGATAAGTTGATCCATGTCCGATGTGACAGCCGAGCGCTGCTAGGGGTTTAGTCGGTACTCTCCCACGACCTTCGCGTCGACCGTCTTCGGAGTTTCAAGGCATTGGGCGTTGATGCCGGTCCGAAACTCGCGATGGGACTCCAACGTTGTGATTTCCCCATCGGCAACATGGATAAAAGTCCCGTCGGGCAGGGCGAGAACGAGATAGCGAGTGCCAATCGGTCGCTTGGCGTCCAGCTCCCGAAACACTTCGGTAATGAGTCGTTCATTCTCGGCCACGTGCTCGGGTTGAACCTGATAGCGAATCACCTTCATAGCGGGAACCACATGAAAGCACTCCATGGTTAATTGCTTACTCTCATGTCGGAACAGAACCTCGAAAGGATACTTCGGGACCTCCGGCCCAAGCTGCACCGCTTCTGCTCCCGCATGGTGGGCTCGGTGCTCGACGGCGAGGATCTCGTGCGGGAGACGCTCATCGCGGCTTTCCTGCCGGCGCGCCACGCCAGTCGGGTCGATCCCGCCCGGGCGCTGCAGTCTGAGTAAGAGACCGGCCCGCTTCGCGTTCCGCCTTTTCCCGATGCTCCTTCGCTCGGCGCCTGAGCATAATGGCCACGCACCCGAATCCGCCCATGACGCCGACCGCCTGGCCAATGAGTGCGCAAATCATGAGAGCTGTTCTTGTCATTTCAGTCTCCTTCTGGGAGAAATCGGCAGAGGGTTGCGTTCGTCAAGCTGGCGATGATGAGTAGGAAGCACAGGCGCGCGTAAAAGACGGAGTTCGTCGGTGGCTGGACGTAACGGAGCGCATAGAACGTGGACCCGCACAGGATGACCCACGCTGACAATGCGGCGGAGGCGAGTTTTACATCGCGCCACTTCTGGCCGCTCCCCACCACTCGCGATAGCGACTCCGCCGCAAGGCTGATGACAATCGTGAGCACTCCGCCATCGGTTGCCAGTTCTGGAATCGTGGAACCATACCCGGCGGCCATGCGCATCAGATACAGGGCCGCGATTGGGGAGAACGAGAATAGGACCGTGAAGCAAATGAAGCTCGTCAACTCCGTGTGCCAACGCTGATGTCCTTCTCCTCTGGTTTCAGCCATGCAGTGATCTCCTCGATCGACGGGAGATGGCTGAATCGCACGCGCAAGCGTCGTCGAGCAGAATCTCCCAGTGTATATGTTGACAGTGTCAACGGCGGGACAGTCGCCGACGTGCTGGACGCGCAATGTCTACGAAGGTTAAGCGCGAGTCAACGTGGAATAATCATCGGTTTCACTCGCGGCTAAGCTTGACACGCGATTAACCGAGAGGTTAAATACAAACCATGGCCAAGCATCCCATCGTCTCGCGCGAAGAATGGATCGTCGCGCGCAAGCTGCTGCTCGCGAGGGAAAAAGAGATCACCCGCCAGATCGACGACATCAGTCGGCAACGCCGCGAGCTGCCGTGGGTCAAGATCGAGAAGACTTACGTGTTCGAGACCCCCAACGGCGCCAAAGAAACGCTCGCCGATCTCTTCGACGGCCGAAGCCAGTTGATCGTGCAACACTTTATGTTCGGCCCAGATTGGGCCGAGGGCTGCACGGGATGCTCGTTCAAGTCTGATCACATCGATGGCGCGCGCACGCACCTCGAGCACCACGATGTGTCGTTCGTCTCGGTGTCCCGCGCACCGATCGAGAAAATCGAGGCATACCGGAAGCGCATGGGTTGGACGTTCAAGTGGGTATCGTCCTACAATAGCGACTTCAACTACGACTACGGCGTCTCGTTCCGGAAAGGCGAGCCGGCGATGTACAACTACGTCACGCACCCGGAGGCCCCCGCCGGGATGGATGAAGCGTCGGGCGACAGCGTGTTCTACATGGACGAAGCCGGCGACATTTACCATACGTACTCGACATTCGGTCGCGGCGATGAAAAGTTGGTCGGCGCCTACAATTATCTCGACCTGACGCCAAAGGGCCGGAACGAGACAGTGCGCGGCAACCTCATGGACTGGGTCAAGCGCCATGACCAGTACGATGACTCGCCCGTTCGCATCGGAATTCCCGCCGCTCGCAACAAGACACGTCCCGCCTGAGAGCACTGGGGCCGCATCATGGCCCCATGCTCTGTCTGCTGCTCCAACTCGCGCTCGTCGATTCGGCCCGCCACGCGATGGGCCCCGAGGCGACCCATGCCGTTCGCATTGTCGGCATCCAACACACGTTCATGCTCGGCAACGCCGAGCGCGCGGACGGTCCCTGGCGAACCATCTACGCGCGATTCGCGGCGCTGTACGATGCGACCAACGGCCATCTGCGACTCACGAGTCAGCCACTCAGCGCCGGATTTGGAGGACAGTCGGTCGCGATCCTGAGCGATTCGGTGATGGCCGGCGGCTCCGCGACGTCATACGAAGATTGGCTCGACCGGATCAACGCCTCTCCCGAGCGCGCGCTCGCGCTGGCGGCCGCCTCGTCGAGCCTGCATCTGGCCGGCGTTGCCCATCGCTACGGGCTGACGTTCGACATCGTCGAATTCCCGTGGCGCAACGGACATATGCGCATTGAGCTGGAGCGTGAGACGCACCTGCCCGACGTCGTCGAGATCGTGCGCATGTACCCGAAAGATTTTCGGCGCGCGCCGTTCGGGGAAAGCACGGTGCGGTTCGAGTACGTCGATTGGCAGATCCACCCCGGCGGCTGGTGGTGGCCGATGCAGCACAAGGTCAGCCTCAACGGCGAGCCGCTACGCGACGTCACGATCGACTCGGTGACGGCGAGCGACCAGCCCCCACCCGCGGACTCGTTCGCCATCTCCGACTCGGCCCGCGCCCAATTCGCGGCCAGCCGAGCGCGCGCGCCGGACGTCATTCGCGTCGGATCGATCGCGCCGCCCGCCGAGCTCGCGCCCGGCATCCTGCGCATTCCCGAGCTCTGGGCGATGACCGTAGTCAGGCAAGATGATGGTCTCGTCATCTTCGAGGCGCACCAGAGCGCGCAGTTTCTGCACGATGTTATCGACACCGCGCGCCGACGCTATCCCGGCATTCCGGTCAAGGCGCTCATCATGACATCAGACCCATGGGCGCACCTGGGCGGCGTACGCGAGGCTATGGCGCTCGGCATACCCATCTACGTCAACGCTCGCAGCATCCCGTTTCTGACGAAAATGGGGAAGGCGCCCAAGTTCGTTCCGATCGCCGGCAGGGTCACGATTGGCGCTGGAACGAATCGCCTGGAGCTCTATCCGGTCGGCGGCCCGTATGGCGAGCGCATGACGATGGTGTATTTCCCCGAGCGCCGATTGCTGTACGGGGCCGACCTCGTGTTCCCGAATGACCCGGGACCGGGATACGATCCGACGCCGGCGACCGATCTGCGACGCGCCGTCGAGCGAGCGCATCTCGCCGTCGACTCGGTGTTCTGTGTGCAGCGCTACGGTCCGTTCGCGTGGAGCGACTTCGTCCGCTAAGCCGCGACCTCGCGGTACCGCGCGAACAGGCGATCGAACGTCACCGCCCACTCATGCTCACGCTCGGCGTATTCGCGTCCGCGGAAGCCGAGCATGGGGAGATCGTCGCGCTCAATAAGCTCGATCGCGGCCGTAGCCAGAGATCCAGACTCGCCGGCGGCGAATGTCGCCCCGGCCCCGGAACGCGCCAGTTGTTCAGCCACACCACCACGATCAGCCGCAAGCACGGGAGTCCCACTCGCCAACGACTCGAGCGCACAGAGCCCGAACGTTTCGGCGGAACCCGGCGAGACGATGACGTTGACGGCGGCCAGGAGGTTGGCGAGCGCGTCACGATCGCCCTGATAGGGCAGGCGATAGACGCGGTCAGAGCGGCGCGCGAGCGCGTCGACTTGCTGGCGTTGATGTCCGTCGCCAACCAGGACGAGCCCCGCGTCGGTGCGCCTCTCGATCTCCGGCCACGCTTCGAGCAGCACGTCGATCTCTTTCTCGCGAGCGAACCGGCCGACGAACGCGAATAAGCGGCGGTCGGTCGGCAGCCCCAGCGCCTCGCGCGTTTCGCACGCGTCCTCGTGCCGTCGCGGATGAAAATGCGCGAGATCGACGCCGAGTGGGACAACTGCCACGCGCTCGACGCCGTGGGCGGCCAGATCGGCGGCGGCGAACTCGGAAGCGCAGATCGTCAGATCGCACTGCCCGTAGACCGCGCGTATGTACTTCCAGGTCGTCTCGTAGATCCCGCGGGTGATCGCGCTCGCCCGTTCGGGGAACGGGCAGACGGTGCGGGCCAGATTGCCGTGGAAGAACCCGACGAGCGGGATGCCCGACGCCTTCGCGGCGCGCTTGACGATCCACGGTACCGCGAAGCAGCTCCCGACCTCGATGACCGACGGCCGCTCCGACTCGATGATCCGCCGGATCGACCGGGTCGCCAGCATAAAACGATAGGGCTTCTGAGTCGGAATGTGCGGACCGCGCAGGCGATAGCACCGCATGCCCGGCTGTTCCGAGAGCGCATCTTCCTGACCAGGCACGACCAACACCTGCGCGTAATCGGGCCGGTTGGCCACGTACGCGGCTTTCTCGTTTAGATAAGTGCGGACGCCGCCGCTCGTCTCACCAAACCACTCGGTGATATCGAGGACGCGAACTGAGGCCGACTCCCGAAGCGGGGCCGGCCATGTGTACCCCTTACCGAAGTTCATCGCCGGGTGAGCGTACCCATAATGAGATCCCAGAGCGGCGAGCTGACGCCGAAGTCCCGGTCGGGATCGAGGAAGTGGTGGCGCTGGTGTCGCCATTTCGTGTACCGACCAAACGCGGTGGGCAACGTCTTGTGGTGCACGGCGTAGTGCACCGTATCGTACACGAGATACCCGGAGACGAACCCCGCGAACAACGCGGGCGAAAGCGCCGGTCCCGCCACCAAGCGAAAGAGAACGTAGAACAGAACGGCCAATGGGATACTCGCGCCGGGAGGCATGACAAGCCGCGAGGAATCATTGGGATACTCGTGATGAACTCCGTGCATTATGAAGTACACGACATGGTGCCACGTGGGTAACGCCGGCAGCACCGGCTCCCCCGGTTTGAGCCCGGCGACGATATCGTGAGTCCCGTGCATCACCTCGTCCGGTGCATGGAAGAGGTGTCGGTGCAGGAAGTACTCGACCAACGTCCACAGGGCCAACCCACCCGCCCAGAGCCCCGCGGTCGCCAGGATCGGCGTGGGGGCAAACCAGAGCAGGGCCACAATGACTGGCACGTAGAGCACGTGCGGCACGATCGGATGGACGTGAGACAGGCGCTCCAGCCAGTCGCTGCGAAACATACGTACACTTTCGTCCCGGTTCGACACGTAGTGGTCGCTGGGACGGTTCGCCGGGGCCGGCTGTGTCGCGCTTGTCATAGTAGTAAAAGTGCACCCTCGGGCCCTGAGGGCAAGAGGGATGGGCCGGTCAAAGCGCCCGAATCACGGGTAAAAGTGGCGCAGGCGCAGCGGTTGTGACGGAGGGTTGCATCTACGGATGACCCGTAGACTCGGGTGCGTTGCACCCTATTCCTGGCACCCGATGTGCACACGAGCCCGCATTAATGAACGGGCTCGTGCTCCTCGTAATGCTCTCGATCACGCCGACGCGCGGGGTCGCCTTACCTCTTCGGCTCGCGGCCGATACGAGTATCTACATCGAGAACGTGCTATGGCCGCACGCGGTACGAGACGCGCAGCCGGTCAACGAGCCGAAATCCGCACCTCGATCGGTGAAAGCTCGAAAATCGCGAGGTGCCCGGCGTCCTTGACGCCGGCCGGCATCGCCTCGACCCCTTCCATGTGGCGAGGGGCGAACCCAATGCAACGGGTCAGAATAGAGTAGTGGTGCCCGACGACCAGGCCGTTCACCGTGAAACGGCCGTCGTCCGCGGTCAGACCGGCTGCCACCTGCCCCGTCTCGTTATCAGTCACATCAACGTGGGCGGCAGGAATAGGGACGTTACGGTTGTCGGTCACCCACCCGACAATAGCGCCATCTGAGCGCGGATGGCTCGCGAGTGCGATGAAAATCATCGCCAGTAGCGTTTTCATGCAAACTCCAGAGTGATGCGCTGTTGTCGCGACTGACTGCCGCGCCTCACACGCGCCGAAAGAAGGAAGTCCTGCTTACCCTACGACGAAAGAACCCTTCGGTTACGCTCGTTGATGGGATATCCCTGCCACGAGACTGTAACGCCGTGAAGGGCTATTTTATCCGTCTATGAAACGACGTGATGCGTTGATCACCTTGGCCGCGCTCGCCGCATGCTCGCCGGGGCCCGAGAATGACCTGCAGGTCGTCGTCCGTGAGCTCGGCGGATTCGAGCTCAAGCCTGGCGAGGGTCCGGCTGTGCTGGCCTCGCTCAAGGGCAGCCGCTACACCGCCGACATCGACCCCACTATCCAGCCGCAGTCCGACTTCGATCCCGACGTCGCCTGATGCGCGTCGACCCCACGTGGATGTCGATCGGCGACCTCGCGCGCGAGCTGCAGCGTGGCCAGGTCTCCTGTGTCGAGATCGTTCAAGCCACGCTCGACCGCACGAAACGGCTCGACAAGACGCTCAACACGTACATAACACTCACGGCTGACGCGGCCCTCGCCGAAGCCAAGATCGTCGATGGCGAGATCGCAAAGGGCCGCTATCGGGGTCCGCTCCACGGCATTCCGGTCGCCATCAAAGATCACATCGACACGGCCGGTGTCCGAACGACCGCGGGCGCGAAGTCGCGGATCACGAATGTCCCGACGACCGACGCCGCCGTCGTGCGGCGCGTCAAGCAAGCCGGCGCGGTCATCATCGGCAAGGCGAACATGAACAAGTTCGCCGATGGCGAGTCCGGTGATAATCCGGACTTCGGCCGCATTCGGAATCCCTGGAACACACAATACTCGCCGGGCGGGTCGAGCTCCGGCGGCGGCGCCCAAGTCGCCGCGGGGCTGGTGCCGTTGTCGATCGGATCGGACAACGGCGGGTCCGTGCGCATCCCGGCCGCGCTCTGCGGCGTGGTCGGCCTCAAGCCCACGCACGGCCGCATCAGTCTCGAAGGCATCTTCCCGCGGCTCTATTCTCTCGACCATCCCGGGCCGCTGACGCGCAGCGTCGCCGACTGCGCGATCGCGCTGCAGATACTCGCCGGGCACGATACGCAAGACACGACCACCGGGCGCCGCCCCGTTCCCGATTACTCAGCCGATTTGCGCCTGGGTTTGCAGCAACTGTCGATCGGTGTCGATCGGAAGTACGCCACCGTCGGCGAGTCGCACGTGTTGTCCGCGTTCGATGCGGCCATCGACGTGTTACGCCGACTCGGCGCGACGATCGTCGACGTCACGATTCCCTCGTACGCCGAGATGCTCGCGGTCGGCAACACGATAGCCGCCTGCGAATACTCGGTTGCCGCGGCGCATCTCTTCCGCGAGCATCCGTCGGATTTCGATCTGGCGAAGCCGCCGGCCGCGAGCGGCGCTGATATCAAAGCCGGCGCACTGATTCCCGCTGTCGACTACATCCGCGCCACGCAGAAACGTCGTCTGCTCCAGCAGGACTACGCCCGGTCGACGCGAAGCGTCGCTGTCTTCATCTCGCCAACGTATCCGCTCGCCCCGCGGCCATTCGGCGAGTACCCAAAGCCGTACACGGCGGACGACGCGATTCGATATACGTTCCCGTTCGACTTGTTAGGCCTCCCGGCGATCTCGGTACCGTGCGGTTTCTCCCCCGGCGGCATGCCGATCGGGATGCAATTCGTCGGTCGCCCCTTCGATGAAGCGGCCGTGCTGCGCGCCGCCTACGCCTATGAGCAAGCGACCGAGTGGCATACGCATCATCCGTCGCTTGCGCCTGCGCCATCGGTGGCGGGCGGCGGCGTCAGCGCCTCGAACGGAGACCCGTCGATATCCCACTCGGGATAATCGAGCAGCATCAGCTGCAGGTCGAAGAACCGCTCGACATGTCGCACCACGGCGTCGTCGATGTCGCCGTGATCGCGCTGCTTGTCGAGCGCCTTGCGCGCCTCGTGGACCAGGACCCGCGCGATCTGGTGCTCGTTCCGCAGTCCCGCGCCGAAGATGGAGCGCCCGCCTTTCGTCCAGTACTGCCGCTTGCGCGAATAGAGGTCGCGGAGCCGCGCGACGGCTTCGACGGCCTCGGGCCCGCGCGCGGCCGGTGACTGCGCGAAGCGGTCGAGGCGTGCGAGCGCGGCGTCGCTCGCCGCGATCCAGGCTTTGGCCTCTTCCTGATCGTCGCGCGACTGGCCCCGGCCGCCGAGTTTGAGCAGTCGCACGGCGGGCCCGAACGTGAATCCTTGGACGACGAGCGTCGCGACGATCACGCCGAACGTGATCACGACGATGAGCGGCCGCCCTGGGATCGCCAGTGGCAGCGCGAGCGCGATGACGAGGGAATCCGCGCCGCGCACGCCGGCCCAGCCGATGAACAGCACTTCGGGCCAGACGTTGTACTGCCGGCGGTCATTACGCCGGGTATAGGATGCGCTCGGAAAGGCCCACACGAGTCGGGTCACGATGCAGACGAGCGTGACGACGCCGATATCGAGCAATACGCTCGTCGCCGTGTAGTTGCCCAGGCCCCGAATCACGACCGGGAGCTCGAGACCGACGAAGATGAAGATCAGGCTCTCGAGCACGAACGTGAGCACGGACCACATCGACTCGTGTTGAATGCGCGTGGCGGCGGTGAAGGATTGCGGGCCGACGCGCGCCAAGTAAATGCCGGCCGCGACGACCGCGAGCACGGCCGACGCGCCGAGACGGTCGGCCGGAATCCAGACCGCGAACGGGATGACCAACGACAGCGTGTTCTCGACCACGGGGATTCGCGTCGTGTGGCGGATGAGCCAGAGCACCACCCAGGCGATCGCGAGGCCAATCGCAATGCCGCCGATGCCCGCGAGCACAATGCGGATCACGGTCATGCCGAGTGAGAACGTGCCGCTGATCGCGGCGGCGACCGCCGCGCGATAGAGGATGAGGGAGGTGGCATCGTTCGCCAGCCCTTCGCCCTCGAGAATCGTGTCGACCGTGCGCGAGACGCCGAGCGGGCGGAGCACGGCGGTGGCGGCGATCGGGTCCGGCGGCGCGACGATGGCGCCCAGCGCGAACGCGGACGCCCAGGTCAAATCCGGAATGATCGCGTGTGCGGCGAGCGCGACCGTGATCGTGGTGACGACGACGAGTCCGACGCCGAGACTCAAGATCGGCCCGCGGCGCGCGCGAATCTCGCGCCACGACGCGGACTGGGCCGTGTTGTAGAGCAACGGCGGCACGAAGATCAGGAATATCAGGTCTGGCGAGGCCTCGACGTGCGGCACCCATGGAAGCGCCGCCAGGATCCCGCCGCCAATGACAAGGAGCACCGGCAGCGGTATGCGGAGCCTCCCCGCGATGAGCTGAAGCGCGGCGGAGACCGCGAGGAGAATGAGGGCCAGCTCGAGCGCTAACACTGAGTTATTGGCTTGTCGTTATTGGTATTGAAATAACCGTCGTGCCCCAGTGGAGCGCCAAGATGGCATGATCAGATTCAGCAACCGGGAGCTCGAACGCCAGCGTTTCTTCAAATGGTCCAGTCGTTGGCGCTATGGTCACGCGCAGTGCGTCATGGCCTGCCGGATATGGTATGTGAAAGACGTGCGCCTTGTGGCTCAAAATGACAGTCCAATTATCCGCTCGGGGTATCGCCCACACGCTGTAGGTACCAGCCGCGAGCGATTGCCCCGCGAAAGTGATTCGTCGACTCGTCGCGAACGTCGTCGCCTCGTCGGCACCTGGGCACCACTCTGCTCCATAGGGCACGATTCCGCCGAATAAGACACGGCCGCGCGCGGATGGCCGATTGTAGCGCACCGCGATCGTCGTCGATCCGAGATGCTGGACGATGTATGCAGGCTGACTCTTCCGTGGCTCGCGATGACATGCGCTGGCAACGAGCGCGACCGCGCCGAGCATGAAGAAGCTCATCACTGAGTAATTCGCCCTGACGACGTCCTGACATCGTTCTGACATTATGAGAGAAGTGTGAATGGTCTGTTAGGGGAGCATGAAATTGGCTCTTGCATCTGTGAAGAACATTTGCCCACTATTGGCCGGTTATGACCGTTCATTTCCATCTCCAGGGGGTAGTGCATGACGACACTCGATGTCGGAGGAGTGCGACGTGCCGTGCTCACGATTGGCCTTGCAGCGCTGTCGAGCGTTGCGTGGAGCCAAGCGCAGAGCCAAGGAACAGCGCGGCGCATTACGGGGCACGTCCTCGACGCTGACGGCAAAGCGCCGATTCCCGCCGCGACGGTTCGCGTCGCCAACAGTACGTTCGGGGCAGCCACCTCGGACAGCGGCGCTTTCGCGCTGCGCGCGCCGGACGGACCGCTCACGCTGACCGTTCGACGGATCGGCTACACGAGTGCCACCGTCTCGGTGGCGGCCGACCAGAATGACGTGACGATCTCGCTCACGCGCGACGTCCTCAAGCTCGACGCGGAAGTGATCACCGGCGTCGCCACCACGATCTCGTCGAAGAACTCGGCCAACAATGTCGCGGTGCTCAACGCCGACCAGATCTCGAGCGTGCCCGCGCCGACGATCGAGAACGCCCTCCAGGGCAAGATCGCGGGCGCCGTGATTCAGCAGAACAACGGCGGCGCGCCGGGCGGCGGCATGCAGGTCCAGATCCGCGGCATCACGTCGATCAACTCCGTCGCCGAGCCGTTGTACGTGGTCGATGGCGTGATCGTGAACAACGAGACCGTGAACAGCGGCGCGAACGCGATCAGCGGCGCCGCGAACAACACGATCATCCAGTCGAACCAGGATAACAGCCCGAACCGGATCGCCGACTTGAACCCCAACGACATCGAGTCGATCGAGGTGCTGAAGGGCGCCTCGGCCGCCGCGATCTACGGCGGGAAGGCGGCCTCGGGCGTGATCGTGATCACGACAAAGAAAGGGATTCCCGGCAAGCCGCAATGGGACCTCTCGGGTCAGACCGGGACGTACTTCGCCGGCAATACCCTGAATCTCCGCCAATTCCCGACGCAAAAAAGCGCCCAATTATGGTGGAACAATGACGCCGGCAAAACCGGCGCGCTCCCGGCCGGTTACTACGGCGGCAACCAGGACTTCCAGAACCAGCTGTTCGGCGGCGGCCAGCTGTCCGGCCAGGGCGACCTGTCCGTGCGTGGCGCGACGAACACCACGAACTACTTCGCGTCGCTGCATGATCAGTACGACAACGGGATCATGCAAGGGACCGGATACAATAAGCAGGCAATCCGGACCAACCTGACGCAGACGTTTTCGTCGGCGCTCACCGCCTCGACGAATCTCTATTATCAGCACTCGGTGACGACCCGCGGGGTTACCGGGAACGACAACGTCGGCATCAGCCCGTACAATGTCTTCTCGGTCACGCCCCAGTTCTACAACATGAACGCGATGACGAGCACCGGGTGGATCAACAACCCATTCGGTTTCTCCAATCCATTCCAGGACGCCGCGGAGATTCAGACGCCGGACAACGTCAACCGCTTCATCGGCGGCGGGACGGTGTCGTATCAGATCCTGCACACGAACCAGCACGACCTGAAAGTGTCGCTGATCGCCGGCGTCGACATCTCCAACGAGCACGCTCTCAACTACGCCCCACCCGGCCTGGAGGTCGAGCAGCACCAGCCGCTGGACGGCGTGTCGAACGTGAACAACTCGGTCAACACGTACTACAACTACAACGTCAGCCTCGTTCACCACTTCACGGGGCTCTCGTGGCTCGACGCGACGACCTCGATCGGTGAATCGCAGGACCGCCGGACGCTCGACAACCCGAACATCGTCGGGCAGAACCTGCCGACGGGCATCGTCACGCCAACCTCGGGCGCGGTGCAGAGCGCGTTCGAGTACAAGTCGGACGTCAAGACGTTGTCGTTGTACGCCCAGGAGCAGGTCCTCACGCTCTCGCAGCGGTTGGCGCTGACGGCCGGCCTGACGGCGGACCGCAACTCCAACAACGGCGGCTTCGAGCGCTACTATCTCTACCCAAAGTTCTCCGGCTCGTTGATCCTGCCGACGTTCGCGAAGTTCATCGACGAGTTCAAACTCCGTTCCGCCTACGGCCGCTCGGGGACGGCACCCACCTACGGCTACAACTACCCGAACTCGGCCAGCTGCACGTCGCAGCTCAATGCGAGCTTCCACGCGCTGGCCTGCGGATTCCTGCCGACGATCCCCGCGTTCAATCTCAACGACGTGAACCTGAGGCCCGAGCAAAGTGCCGAAACCGAGGCGGGCCTCGACATCACGATGTTCAAGTCGCGGGCCCAGTTCTCCGGTACCGTCTACAACAAGCAGGTCTCGGACCTCGTGTTGTTCGAAGCCCCACCGGGATCCTCCGGTATCTCGCAGCAAGTCGTGAACGGGGGCAAGTTCCACAATCAGGGCATCGAGCTCTCCCTGCAATTCTCGCCGATCGCTAGCGACCGGGGCCTGACCTGGATCTCCAACACGACGTTCTATCGGAACTACAGCCGGGTCGACGCACTGCCGGATAACAGCGCGTCATTCCCGACGACCTATCAGTTCGGCGGCGCGTTCGGCACGAACCTCATTCAGGTCGGCCGGTCGATCTCGCAGATCGTGAACACCGGCGTCACGAGTCCGAATGGCACGAACCCGCAAGTCGGCGACGCCACGCCGTCCGATGTCATCAGCTTCAATCAGCAGCTCTCGTTTGGTCGGTTCCACCTCAATGGCGTGCTCGATTGGTATGTCGGCGGCAGCGTCGGGAACCTGACGAACGCCTACTATGACAACGGCCTGTTCCTGCTCGCGGACTCCGCCGCGTCGGCGAAGCGTATCGCGGCAGCCCAAGCCGGCGGTGCGCCGTACGTCGAGTCCGCGCGGTTCGTGAAACTGCGCGAGGTGCGCCTGAGTTGGGACGTGCCAGACAAGTGGGTCGGTGTCATCGGCCGGGGCCGCGTCCGCACCATGCGGATCGACGTGTCGGGCCGCAACCTCTTCTGGAGCTTCCCGTACACGGGTCTCGATCCGGAAGTCTCGAACTTCGGAACCCTCGCGGTCGGACGCGGTCAGGACGTGACCCCGTATCCGCCGGCGAGAAGCATCTTCTTCGGCGTCGACCTGGGGCTTTGACCATGAAGAAATATTCTCTTCGGACGATCATGGCCGGCCTGGTGCTCGGGGTCGGCGCGTGCAACACGGATCCAGTGGCGAACCTCAATCAGGTCAAGCCCGGACTGGACCACACCTCGTTCAATGAGCTCTTCGAGGGCGTGCTGTACTTCACGCGCATCAATCTGGGCAACCAGACCATCATGTTCGCGAGCTTCTCACGAGACGCCATCAACTTCACGACGACGGACAACGAGTTCGTCACGATGTGGGGCGGCGATGGCACCCCGATCTCGAGCTCGCGGTTCTACGGCACGGTGAACTGGACGAACTGGTTCACGGCCATTCGGCAAGCGCAGCAGATACTCGACTCCCTGCCGAGGGCGGTCCCCGCCTATTCGGCCGGCGACATGGCCAAGTGGAAGGGCGTCATCTACACGACCGAAGCCTACGCGTACATGAACGCCGAGATGAACAAGGACACGCTCGGGTTGCCCTACAACGGGCCGCTCGGCAACGTCAACACGCCCGCGCCGATTCTGTGCGCGCGCGACGCGTGGAAGGCGATCGTGGGGCTCCTCGATTCCGCCGAGACACAGCTCAACGTCGATCAGTCGGCCGGGCTTCCGATGCCGTTGCCGGCCGGATTCAGTGCCGTGAGCGCTCAGGCGAGCCCGAGCACGACCTCGGGATCGTTCGCGGCGTTCAATCGTGCGCTAGCGGCGAGGGCCAACCTGGAGTTGGCGTACGCGATCGCCCGCTCGCCGGGCGGCACGCCGCCGACGCCGACTACGACGGGATCACCGGACGCCGCGGCGTTGAACCGCGCGGACAGTGCGTTGCATGCGTCGGCGCTGTACAGCCCTGGGTCGCTCGCGCCACCGCTGCCGGGCGATTTCACGGAAGCGTTGGCCGTGTACCAGAACTTCTCGGGTTCGTCCGGTGACATCGCGAATCCGTGGCAGGGTGCGTATCAGACGACAGCCTATGTGCTCAACGAGGCGATCGCCGATATCGAACCGGGCGACAACCGCTTGGTCAAGGTCATCCCTCCCACGGACAGCGCGGGCACGCCGTACGCGCCCGGAGTCGCATCGTACAACACCTTTGGGATGTATCAAACCCCGGCCAGCCCGATGCCGATGATCCGCAACGAGGAGCTGAACCTGTTCGAGGCGCAGATCCGGCTCGGGTTGAACGACCTCACGGGCGCGGTGAACGCGATCAACGCCGTGCGGGTGAATGTTGGTGGACTGCCAGCGATCAGCGCGGCGGGTCAGACGTACTTCACGCTGCGCAATCAGATTCTGCACGAGTTGCGCGCGTCGACGATGGGTGAGCCGAATGGTGACCGTGTGGCCGCTATTCGCGATTATGGAATGGCCACCGTTGCCGACACGACGTGGGACCATGATGGTCCGAAACAAGGTCCGGACCTTCACACTACGGTCGAACCGTTCCCGACGACGGACATCACGACGCGGAATGGGAATACGTCGTACGTCTGTCCGTAGCGTGTTCTAGCGCAATCAGTGCGGCCACCGTGGCGAGCTTCTCGTCTTCACGCCACGGTGGCCCCTGGGGCCTCCGCAGGGTCACCACGCGCCCTTTCAGGTCTCGCTCCTGCACCGCGACCACCGTGAAGCCACACTCGGCGGCTGCGTCGGCGATAGCCGTGCGAAAGAGCAGCCCCTCGGCTGCGTGCAGCAACGGATGCGACGCGAGTATCTTCGCCAGCGGCGGTCGCTTCTGATTCGGGTCGTGCCCGACGCCGCACCCCACGATGTTGTGCTCTTCCAGCGCGCGCCGTATGGCATTTGTCGCGAGCTTCCGCGCACGCGAAGCGGCGTGCTCAATAGCCTTCTCGGCGTCCGGAAGATCGAGCCCGCGGGCCCCGTGATAGGGCTGAACGGTACGAGGAGGCCCGGAGCCGGCCAGGTTGATGTGGCGCCGTTCGATAACGGCAGTGGCCGACACGACGACCATGGCCGCCCATCCAGACCGCGCCCGGAATCCCAGCGCTACGGGTTCGCCACGTCCCATGATTATTGTTAAATAGAGGCCCTTGAGCCATGCCCGCCAGCTTTAACGCCCCCATCCTGGCCGAAAGCGCCCCGGCCGGTCTCCGACTGAACTTCGTGTCGGTGGCTCTCCTGTTGGGTTTCGCGGGCCTCGGCGCCTGGACCCTGCTGACGCTGAACAGCGTCGCGGGCGCGATCGTTGGCGGAGCGCTGGCGATTCTGACCGGCATGGCGCCCCAGGTCGCCCGCCAATGGGAGCGTGTCGTCGTGCTCCGCCTCGGCCGCTATCAGGGCCTCCGCGGCCCAGGCCTCTTCTGGCTGATCCCGTTCGTCGACACGATTTCGACTTGGGTCGACCAGCGGGTGATCACGACTGCCTTCGCGGCCGAGGAGACACTCACGTCGGACACGGTGCCGGTGAACGTGGATGCCGTGCTCTTCTGGATGGTCCACGATCCCGAGCGCGCGGCGTTGGAGGTGCAGCACTATCCGCAAGCCGTCTCGTGGGCCGCGCAAACCGGGCTCCGCGATATTATCGGTCGCACATCGCTCAGCGAGTTGCTCCGCGGCCGCGAGCGCATCGAGTCGGAGCTGCAAGAGCTGATCGATCAGCGGAGCATGCCCTGGGGTATCACTGTCCAAGCGGTCGAGATGCGCGATATCGTGATCCCCACGACCCTCCAGGACGCGATGTCGCGCGAAGCCCAAGCCGCGCGTGAAAAACGCGCCCGCATCATCCTCGGCGAGGCCGAGGTCGAGATCGCGGCATTGTTCGACGAGGCTTCGAAAGCCTACGCCAACAACCCTACGGCGCTACATCTCCGCGCCATGAACATCCTCTACGAAGGCCTCAAGGAGAAAGGCGCGCTGATGCTCGTCCCATCGACGGCCGTCGAGTCGATGGGACTCGGCGGGCTCCTCGGTGCGGCCGCGCTCGGACAGCAGCAGCGGGGAGAGAAGCAATAACGGAATCGTGACGAGTGGTATCTAGCATGCGACCATGCTGCTCGCCGCGCTCACGCTTCTCTTCCAGATCGACTCCACGCCACCCCGTCGAGTCGATGACCCAGGCGTCGTCACGACTCGACAGACGATTACGCCAGCCGGGGCTCAAGCTGTCCTGACCGGCCGGGTCCATGGCGTGGCATTCGGCCGGGATTCGGACGACGTATGGGTGCTCGTCAGCGGCCGACCCGGCGCACTGGTCCACCTCGCCTGGGCCACCAACCGCGTCCTCGGTCGCGTGGTGCTCGACTCGCTGAGCTCCCCGGGGATGCAGTCGATCGCACTGGATCCGGTCACCCGTCAGCCATACCTGGCATTGGGTGCGTCGATTGTCGACACACACCCCAAGCCCAAGAAAAACAAAAAGCCCAAAAAGAAAAAGTCCGGGCGAGTCGGCCCGCCCATGCGCCCGGTCGTCCGATTCGCCGTAGTCGAAGGAGACTCGACGAGGATGCTGTCCGAGCTACCGACCGCGGGCGGGACGACCGGCCCGTTGGCGATCGCGACAACGCGCGATGCCCATGGGCACCGGATCGCACTGGTGACGTTGACCGATGATGACACGCTCGCCGTGATCGACATCCAGACGGGCGCGGTCGTACGCAAGCTGGCCACCGGCATCGCCCCGTTCGCGGCGGTGATCGATTCGGCCGGGACGGTCGCATACGTATCGAACTGGGGCGGCCGTCGCCCGCGCGTCGGCGAGCGGTGGGCGCGGACCGGCGATGATTCCACCGCTGACCGCGTGGTGATCGATGCACGCGGTGTCGCGGCCACCGGGACCGTCACCCGGCTCGACCTCGCGACCGGAGCGCGGACGACGATCGCCGTCGGCCTCCATCCCACGGCCATGGTCTGGGACGAGCCGCGCCACCGGATCTTCGTGGCAGACGGGAATGCCGACTCGGTCTCGGTGATCGAGACGACGACCAACACGGTCGTCCAGACCATCTCGCTCAATCCATTCGCCGGCCATCCCTTCGGTGTCGCTCCCACCGCCGTCGCGGTGAGCCCGGATGGGTTGACGCTCTTCGTCGCCTGCGGCGGAGTGAACGCGATCGCCGTCGTCGACATTGATCACAACACCGTGCGCGGCCTCATTCCCACGGCATGGTATCCAGCGAGTCTGGCGGTGAGCCGCGACGGGCGCTCGCTGGCGGTGGGCGCGATCCTCGGCGTGGGGTCGGGCCCCATCGCTCCAGTGCTCGATGCCGTTACCTCCGACAAGGGCGACGAACGGTTCTTCCCGCACGGGCCGCGTCCCGATGCGCGGTATGTCCATGCCTATCGCGGCACCGTCAGCGTCATTCCGGTACCCGACGACACCCAGCTCGCGGCCTACACCACGGCGGTGACGCAGAACGACCGCCTCTCCCTGACGACCCCGCCCGCCGACAGCACGGCCAGCTGGCCAACGATCGACCACGTCGTCTACGTCGTGCGCGAAAACCGGTCATACGACCAGGTCTTAGGCGATATCGGCAAGGGCAATTCCGATTCGTCGCTCACCATGTACGGCCGTGACATCACGCCGAACGCGCACCGGCTGGCCGCGCAGTTCGTGCTGCTCGACAATTTCTATGCGACGGGCGGCAACAGCGGTGACGGGCACCAGTGGGTGACGCAAGCCAACGAGACCGAGTACACGATCTGGCCAGGGTATGGCCATCGCAGCTACCCAAAGAACGGCAACGATCCGCTCGCGTACTCGAAGACCGGTTTTATCTGGAACGCGGCGGCGGAGCGGAACAAGACCATTGCGATTTTCGGCGAGTACGTTGGCTATCTCCCGAAGCCGAAGCACGAGAGCGACAGTGTGGCGCTATTCGAGCTCGCGAAGTATCGGCGCGGCGCGACCTACGTCGGCCGGTTCGCGACGCGCGCCCCCATCACCGCGATCCAGCAATACGTGGTGTCCGACTATCCCGCGTACGGCACCCAGATCCCCAACGTCGCCCGGGCCCGCATCTTCGCGCGGCATGTCGCGCACTGGGACTCGACCGGTGTCATGCCGAACCTGGTGATCGTGCAATTGCCGTGCGACCATACGGCGGGTATGACTCCGGGTTGGACGACGCCGAGCGCCATGGTCGCCGACAACGATCTCGCGTTGGGTCGCATCGTCGATGCGTTGTCGCACTCGCGCTTCTGGGGCTCGATGGCGATCTTCATCGTCGAGGACGATGCGCAGGGCGGCGTCGACCACGTCGATGGGCACCGCACGGTCGCGTTGGCCGCGAGCCCGTTCATCCGGCACGGCACGATCGACCACACATTCTACTCGCAGCCGAGTCTCCTCCGAACCATCGAAGGCATCCTCGGACTCCGGCACCTCACGATGTTCGATTTGGTCGCGAACGACCTTCGTGCAAGCTTCTCGGACAGCGCCGATCTCACGCCCTATACGGTGCAGGAGCCGGTCCAATCGATCTATGAGCCGAACGCCGAGATCGCGGCACTGAGCGGACCGGCGAAGCACGCGGCCGTTGCGTCGGCGACGATGAACTGGCGCGAGCCGGATATGGCGCCGGCCATGACGCTCAACAAGATCCTGTGGCACGACGTGCGTGGATGGGCGACGCCGTATCCCGAGCCAACCCACGCCGTGTTCGCGCCACTTGCGGCGCCTGACCCCGACCCGTGATCGTTCCGCGTGGTGAAGGCACGCTTGACGTGGCGAACCGTCTGTCGCATTGGCCGTGAGTTCGAGGGGGTCGAGGAGTCGACGTTCCTACGGGACTCCGGCGCTCAAGGTCCGCGGCAAGCTGCTCGTGCGTCTGCGCGAGGACGGCGAGACGCTGGTCTTGATCACGACGTTCGTCGACCGGGACTTGCTGCTACGGGACAAGCCGCGGACGTTCTTTATCGAGGAGCACTACCGGAACTACCCGGCGATCTTGACGCGACTCACGCGCGTTGGCCCGAATCAACTCCGCGACATGATCGAGGCCGCCTGGTTGCGGGTGACCAAGCGATGAAAGATCGCATCCATCTGCGCGGGCGATTCGCGGCGGCCGTGATCGAGCCACCACGTCATCAGCGAGATCAGTGCGCCAGCGAGCGCGAACGCGGTGGCGCTGTCTCCGAGCCGCTGCTCGAAGCTGCGCGCGAAGCATCCGCGCATGATGTCCAGCAGGTCCTGCAACTGCCCGGCCTCGGCGAGCGCCGCCACGAACCACTCCATGTGCGCCACGTGATCGAATAGCTCTCTCACCGGCGCGAGCCGGGGCGACACCTCGGCATTCGCGAAGCGCGTACAGAACTCCTCGGCGTCGCTGAAAAAGAGATCGCTCTTGTCGCGATAGTGTGCGTAGAACGTCGACCGGCTGACGCGAGCCCGGTCGAGCACATCCTGGACGGTGATCTCGTCGAACGGTTTCTCGTGGATCAGCGCGACGAGCGCGCCGCCGAGCGCGTTGCGCGTGCGCGTGCCGCGGCGCTTTTCGAACATTTCGGGGGTCAATGTTCGATTTCCATCGTTGACCGCCTTCGTACGCATAGCGACACTCCTCGCATGACACGAGATCGCGCGGGTGGCACAGCGCTCATAGTGAGTGCCGGCGCCTGGATCATAGTAATGGCGTTCCATCCCACTGCGCGACAGCTCTTCGCGCCAGGACAGATGGACCAGGTCATTCGAGTAGGGACGGGCGTCCACGCACTCGCGCTGCTCTCCCTCCCGGTCGCGTTCTTCGGCGCCGTGATTCTCTCGCAACGCCTCGAGGCCCTCGGCGCGCTGATCGCATACGGCTTCGGCGCCGTGGCGATTATGAATGCGGCGGTCTTCGACGGGCTCCTGGTGCCGAAGATCGCCGTCCGTATGAGTGACTCGGACACCTGGCGCATCCTGTTCCTGTACAACGGGATGCTCAATCAGGCGTTCGCGCTCGTCTACGTCGTGGCGTCCTCGGCCGCGATCGTGCTGTGGTCGTTCGCGATGCGCCGTGAGGCCAAGGTCCTGGGCGTGGTCGGGATGATACTCGGCCCCCTGATCACGATCCCGGTACTGACCCATTCTGATTGGCCTCGACGCCCACGGATTCGGCATGATCGTGTTGGTCGAGGGCGCGTGGTTCATCGCCTCCGGTATCTGGCTAGTTCGTCTGAAGAGCTAACCGGGGATCGATCGTCGTCGCCCGCCGGGCGGGGAAGTAGGCCGCCGCGGCCGCGACGAGCAGCATAAACAGAACGGCGCCCGCGAGCACGCGTAGATCGAGCGGGCTCGTGCCGAAGAGCAGCGACTCGATGAGCCGCGAGAGCGCGAGCGCGCCGCAGAGGCCGAAGGCGATGCCGAGCGAGGTGACGGCCACGCCGTGGCGGAGCACCATGCCGCGAATCGACCCGCGATCGGCGCCGAGTGCGATGCGGATGCCGATCTCTTTACGTCGAAGGGTGACGACGTAGGAGAGAATGCCGAAGAGCCCGACGGCGGCGAGCGTCAAGGCGACGGCCGCGAACGTCAGCAAGATGCGCATCGTGAACACGCGCTGCGCCGTCCCGCGCCCGATGGCGTCCTCGAGCGCCATCGGCTGATCGACGACGAGTCGCGGATCGAGCGAGGCGAGTATGCGGCGGGCCTGCGGGAGGAAGTCGAGCGCCGGGCCATCGGTGAGCACGAGCTGCGTCAGCTCCCAGTTCCGGTCGCCCGCGAATTGGCGGTGTGGATGGTAGACGTAGGTATCAACTCGCCCCGTGGCATCGACGGAGACGTCGCCAACGACGCCAATGACGACGAGCATGGGTCCGCCGGTCGACAGGCGCTGTCCCAGCGGGTCGACGCCTGGGAAGAACTGTTGTGCGGCGCTCTGGCTGATTACGACGTGACGGAGGCTGGTCGAGTCGGTGAGTGGCAGCTCGCGGTCGTCGAACACGCGGCCGGCGACGAGGGGGATGCGCGCCGCGGCGAAGTAGTTGCCGGAGACGACGCGGTTCTGCGCCAGGAAATGGAAGTCGGTGTCGGCGCCCGCCATGGGGCCGCTGGCGACGCGCACGCCCCACTGGTTGAACGCGCCCGTGGCCGGCAGCTTGGAGATCCCACCGGCGGCCCGCACGCCAGGCGTCTCTTGGAATCGCCGCGCCAATGTTTCATAGAATCTGGCACGCGCGGTCGAGTCATACAGCGCGGCGGGCAGCTCCATGCGGAACGTGAGGACGTGGTCGCCGCGCACGCCGAGTGGCGTGTCGCGGAGCCGAGCCAGACTCGCGAGAAGGAGACCGGCGCCGACGAGCAACACGAACGCCAGCGCCACTTGCACGACGACCAACCCCGCCCGCAGCCGCCCCTGTTGCGTCGTGGCGGTTGCCCTCGCGTGGGTTTCGTTGCCGATCCGCGCCGCGCGCAGCGCGGGCGCGAGGCCAAAGACGATCGCGCTCAGTGACGAGACGCCCAGGCAAAAGAGGAGCATGCGCGGATCGAGCGAGAGGTGCTCGAGCCGCGGGATGGACTGTGAGCCCAAGCTGACGAGCCCACGCATGACGAGCCACGCCACGCCGAGGCCCAGGACGCCACCCGCAAGGGCGAGCGCCAGGCTCTCGGTCAAGAGTTGTCGCACGATGCGCCCGCGCCGGGCGCCGAGCGCGGTACGCAATGCCAACTCGGGAGTGCGCTCTGATGCCCGCACGAGGAGCAAATTCGCGACGTTGACGCACACGAGCAGCAACACGAGTCCCACGGCGCCGAACACGAGCTCGATCTCCGACCCGGCGGACCCAACGACATCGGTCTTGAGCGGTTGGAGGAGCGCCTTGATCCGCATCGTCCGCGGATCCTGTGCGGCGAACGACCGGTCCAACCCGTCGATCTCCGCCTGCGCTCGCGCCAGCGACGTCCCTGGCGTGAGCCGCGCGATCATACTGATCCAGTGGTTGTTGGGGTTGTCGCCGCCCTGCTTCAAGTCGAGCGGTACCCACGCGTCCACATCGCCGACGACGGGATCGCGCAGTCCTTCGGGTGCCACGCCGATAACCGTATGCGGGACGCCGTCCAGCGTGAGCACGCGACCGAGGACTTTGGGGTCGCTGTTGAGCCGGCGTTGCCAGAAGCGGTGGCTCAAGACGACGAGATGCGCCCCGTTCTCCTCGCTGACCTCGAATGGTCGTCCGAGTGGCGGCGCCGCGCGCAGCGTCGCGAAGTACTGCGCCGTAATGGGCAGCGTGCGAATGCGCTCGGCGCCCGTGCCGAGGTCGATGTCCGCGCCGGTGACGTTGTAATTCATGAACGCGGCCGCCGACTGGAACGACGTCATATGGTCGCGATAGCCCTTGAAGTGGAACGTGCTCAGAAACGTTCGCTCGCCGGGCTTGTAGTACGAGTAAACCCGAACGAGCTGCTCGGGCTCGGCGTACGGCAACGGCTTGAGCAGCACGGCGTCGACGACGCTGAACACGGCGGTCGTGCCACCGATCCCTAAGGCGAGCGTCGCGATGGCGAGCAACGCAAACCGTGGTCGCTTAATGATGGTCCGCACGGACCAACTGAGATCCGCGATCGTCTCTTCGAGCCAGCGCGTGCCGCGCGCATCGCGGACGTCTTCTTTGTAGCGCTCGATATCCCCGAACGACTTGCGCCCCGCCATCTCCATGTGAAAGCGCATCTCCTCGGCCATCTCGCGCTCTTCCTGGCCGCGAAACACGAGAGCGTGGAAGCGCTCGCGGAGATCCGACCACCACATGCTCACGCGAGCACCCAGTTCACGGCGGTCGATGCGCGCTCCCACTCGGCGCGCTCGGCCTCTAGCTGCTCGAGACCGACGGGCGTGATCTCATAGTACCGCGCCCGCCGGTTGTTCTCACTGGCCCGCCATGCCGACTTGATCCAGCCCCGCCGCTTCATGCGCACGAGCGCGGGGTACAGCGAGCCTTGTTGGACCAGGAACACCCCGCGCGACATCTGCTGCACGCGCTGCGCAATGCCCCACCCGTGCATGGGCGATTCCCGCAGCGTGCGCAGGACGAGCATCTCGAGTGTGCCTTGGAGTATCATGCTCCTGTAGATTGTCTACAGGTAAGCGAAGTGTCAAGGCACTCGGGTGTAGCGCGTGATCACCTCTCGCACGGCATCGGTCGCCGTAAACTCCTCCATTTTCGGCGGCGCCTCCGCTCCCGCCTCGAGTAGCGCCTGGACGGCGCCCGCAAAGTCCCCGGTGTCGCGATGCCAGCCGTTCTCCGACCCATAACAGGCCCACCCCAGCGGCGTCATCGCGTACACCCCCTCGAACAGATCCACCGTGGGATGATACCGCAGGATCTCCCGTACCATCGCCGCATTGCCGTGGAATCCGGCCCAATGGAGCGCGGCCCCTCCATGCGTGCCGACGAAGTCGACCGGCCAGCCCGCGCCGAGCATCAGCCGCACGGCGTCGAGATTATTGTTCTCGGCCGCGTCGGCGAGCTTGCGATTGTCGGCGTCCGATAGCGTCGCCACCAGATTGGGCTTCTGTTTCAGCAGGTCACGAAACGCTGCCTCATCCCCGACCTCGGCGGCAATCGCGAACCGCAGGTCGCTCGGGCTTCGGTCCATGAGCAGCTGATAGACATCCGGATGCCCGAAGGACTTCGCGATGCTGTGCGCCGTCCGGTGGTGCCCGAGGACCCATATATAGATGGTCCCGCCGGCCTCCGGGTTCTTCTTCGGGAACCAGTGCTCGTCCACGCGCGTCCTGATCGACTCGGGATCAGCGTCGAGGTGTTTCTTCACGAGCGCGATATCGCCGAGCGCCGAGGCCATCAGAATATCCGTTCGACACCCGCGGGCGACGAGCGCGCGCGCAACGTCGGTGCGCTCCTTCGCAAAGTGACGCGTCTGCGTGACGCGCAGCATGTACTGCGCCGGCGTCGACTCGTGGTCGATATCCAATGCGTCGATATCGGCGCCGTGTTCGAGTAGCAACTGGGCGATCTCCATCGTCGACGCCATGTGCAACGGTGTCTGTCCGTCGGGCCCGTGGAAATGAACGACCGATGGACGCGTGGCGATCATCGCCCGGAGCTCGTCGATCATGCCAAGCCGCGCCGCGGCCGGCGCTTCGGCAATCGCGCCGCGCTCGATGAGATACGGCGCGAATTCGGCGCTCGTCTGATCGAGCACATGGAACCCACCGGCCCACCAGTGGCTCTTCTGGTTGATATCGGCGCCGAATTCCAAGAGCACGTCGACCATCGGTCCATTGGTTCGCATGACGACTTCGAGGAGCGCCGTTTGGCCGAACGAGCTCCCGGCGAAGGGTTCGTTGATCCCCGCTCTGAGCGCTGGCGAGGAAGCGAGGATCCGTCGCATGGCCGCCGGGTCGTGTCTAATGATTGCGTCCATGAGGGCACGCGCCGGATCGGCCGCCATCACGAGGGTCTCGACGTGATTCTTGAGATCCGCCCACGTCGAGAACCCATACTCACGGGCGGTTTCGTGTTGCGCGTCGGATAGTTGCCGGCGCGTGCCGGGGTCCTGCTGTCGCCATTCGCGCAGCAGGGCTTTGGCTTGCTTACGGAGATGTTCGAGGTTCGGCTGGGCCGGTAGTTCGCGGGACATAGCTCCTCCTTCCGTGACGCCCGGTGTCCGCTATTTCGGGCAGAAGAGAGGATGCATTGGGCAATCGATATGGCTCAGGTGGGATAATCCCTTTCCGCGGACGGGGTGCGACCTGGATCGCAACTGTACTATAACACATTTCGTCTCTAAGTTGGCTAATGGCTTATCGCGTGCTGCTCACCGACAACATCGACCCTGATGGCGTGGCCGTACTGACGGCCGAGCCCGAGCTCTCGGTCGACACCGTTCCGACGCTCTCACGCGAGGATCTGATCGCGCGCATCGGGGTGTACGATGCGTTGGTCGCGCGGAGTGCGACGCGAGTGTCCCGGGAGGTGCTGCGCGCGGGGTCACGGCTCGCGGTCGTGGGCCGTGCAGGCGCGGGGGTCGACAACATCGCGGTCGACGCGGCGACCGAGATGGGCATTGCGGTCATCAATGCTCCAGCCGGCAACACGGTCGCCGTGGCCGAGCTGTTCTTCGGGTCCGTATTGAGCCTGTTGCGCCACATCCCACAGGCCGACCGCTCGATCCGCGAGGGCCGCTGGGAGAAAACCCGATTCTTGGGACGCGAGTTGCGGGGGCGCACGCTCGGTATCATTGGCCTGGGTCGCATCGGCGGCGAGATCGCGACGCGCGCGCACGCATTCGGCATGACGGTGGTCGCCTACGACCCGTACGTGGGCGACGCGCGATTCCATGCGCTACGCGTTCGTCGCGCGACGGTGCTCGACGACATGCTGGCCGAGTCGTCGGTCCTCTCCGTGCACACGCCGCTGGTCGAGAATGAAGGGCTCCTCGGCGAGCGTGAGCTATCGCGCTTGCCGGTGGGCGCGATCGTCGCGAACCTCGCGCGTGGCGGCATTATTGACGAGAGCGCGCTGGCCGCGGCGCTCGTCGGCGATCATCTGGCCGGGGCGGTCCTCGACGTGTTCGGAACGGAGCCGCTGCCGGCCGATCATCCGCTGCGCGCGGCGCCGAACGTCGTGCTCACGCCGCACATCGGTGCGTCGACCATCGAAGCGCAGCGCTCCGTTGCCGTCGACGTGTGCCGTGCGGTGCGCGATGCATTGTTGCACGGTGAGCTCTCGCGTTCGATCAACGCCGCGCTGGTCGAGGGTGTCAACGCCGCCGACGTCCGCCCGGCGCTCCTGCTCACTCGCCAACTCGCCGCCGTCGCACAGGCACTGCTCGCGAGCCGTGAGGCGCGCGCGATCGACCGTGTCGAGGTGACGCCGGGCGAGTCGCTGGCGGGTGCTCGCGACGCATTGCTCGCCGCGGCCGCGCACGGTGTGCTCGCTCCGGTGCTCTCGCACGAGCGGCTGAACCTGATCAACGCCCGCGCCCTCGCTGTCGCTCGCGGCATCGCGCTCTCGGCCACCGAACGCGTGCCGGCCGAAAACGGCGCGGCGGCGTATTCGCTCAGCGTCCGCGTCTCGAGTGGCGCCGAGGAGATCACGGTCACTGGCTCGGCGCATCCCGCGGCCGCACCGCGGATCACGCGCATCGGTGCGTTCCGCGTCGACGTGTATCCTCGCGGCACGCTCCTCATTTTGTCCAACCGCGACGTGCCCGGCGTCATCGGTCACGTCGGTACGGTGCTCGGCGCGGCCCACGCGAACATCGCCGAGTATCACCAGGCGCGCTTGGCCCAAGGCGGCGCGGCGCTGGCGGCGATCACCGTCGACGGTCCGGTGGGCGACGAGGTCCGCTCGGCGTTGCTCGCGTTGCCCGAGGTTCACGCGGTCACCGTCGTCGAGCTGCCGGCCGAGTAGTGCCGTTCGCGTCGGTCATTCTCGACGTCGATTCGACGCTGACGAGTGTGGAAGGGATTGCCTGGCTGGGGGCCCGTCGGGGTGCGGCCGTCATGGCGGCAGTCGACGCGATGACGGCTGATGCGATGACGGGTGCCTTACCACTAGATGCCGTGTACGCGAAACGCCTATCGCTCGTCCGCCCATCGCGTACCGATCTCGCCGCCCTCGCCGAGGCCTACGCGGCGGGTCTCATGCCTGGCGCTCGTGACGCGATTGGCACGCTCCGCGAAGCGGGCGTGCACTTATCGCTCGTCAGCGGCGGTCTCCGCGAAGCCATCTTGCCCTTCGCGGCCGGTTTGGGGTTCACCACCAAGGATGTCCACGCGGTGGAGCTCCAATTCACGCCGGATGGCGCCTACGCCGGATTCGACGCCGCCACTCCGCTCGCCTGTGCCGGCGGCAAGCCCCGCGTCGCGCGCACCCTCGGCCTGCGCGGCCCGGTGCTCGCGGTTGGCGATGGCAGCACCGACGCCGAGCTCAAACCGTGCGTCGACGCTTTCGCCGCATTCACGGGCGTCGCGCGCCGGGAATCTGTCGTCGCCGTCGCCGATTACGTCATCACTCAATTCGCCGAGCTGCCTGCTCTCGTCCTATGACTTTCGGCACCTTCTTCGTCCCCGGTCCCACCGAAGTCCGCCCCGAGATCCTCCAGGCGATGACCCAGCCGATGATCTCCCACCGCGGCTCGGCGTTTCGCTCACTATTCGAGCGCTGTCAGACTGGCCTCCGCACTGTCTTCTGCACCAACCGCCCAGTCTTCATCGCGACGTGCTCGGCCACGGGCCTGATGGAAGCCGCGATCCGCAACGCGCCTCCCGGCAGCGTGCTCGCCTGCGTCAACGGCGCCTTCTCCGATCGCTTCTCGCTGATCGCCGAGAAGTGCGGCCGCGTATCGGAACGCTACGAAGTCCCGTGGGGTGAGGTCCACGACTCGGCCACAGTCGCCGCCCGCGTATCCGCCGGCCACCACACTGTCGTTGCCGTCGTCCACTCCGAGACATCCACAGGCGCCCTCAACGACGTGCGCGCAATCTCCGACGCCGCCCACCGCGCGGGCGCTGTCTGCGTGATCGACAGCGTCAGCGGCATCCGCGGCGCCGAGCTGCGGTTCGACGACTGGGGCCTCGACTTCGTCTTCACGGGCTCCCAAAAGGCACTCGCGCTCCCTCCGGGCCTCGCCTTCGGCGTCGCCACCGAGCGCTTCCTCTCCTCCGGCGACCGCTCCGCGCGTGGCGCGTACTTCGACCTCGCCGAGTTCGCGTCGGGAGCAGCGAAGGGCGAAGCTCCCAATACGCCCGCGATCTCTCTTTACTACGCCCTCGCGGCGCAACTCGAGTGCATCCTGGAAGAAGGCATCGAGAACGCGTGGAAACGCCACGCCGCGATGGCGGCGATGACATACGCGTGGGCCGAGGATCTCACGCGCGACGGGATTGCGGTGAGCCCGTTCGCGAAGGCCGGCCATCGCTCGCCGACGGTGACCGCGATCTCATTGCCGAAGGGCATCACCGGCGAAGCCGTCGTGAAGGCCGTGTCTGCGGCCGGCATCACACTCGGCGCGGGATACGGGAAGCTCAAAGACACGACGATCCGGATCGGCCACATGGGCGACCATACACCGGAGACCGTCGAGCGCTGTCTCGAGAAGCTGGCCGGCGCGTTGTAAACGCGGCTACATGGGGCATTCAGCCCATGGCGGTGATGGACTCGACACCGCATCCTGCACGCCATGTCACGGTTTGCTATCGCGCTGGTACTGACGCTGTTGGGCGCCGGCGGGCTCGCGGCTCAGACGTGTTCGGAACGCCAGACCAAGCGATCGGACTCGCTGCCGATGCTGAACCGGCCAACCGTATTTATCAGCTCGGATAGCGGCAAAGTCAGCGGTAGTTTGCCGTTCGACGAGCGATTCAACCTTTCGGGACCTGCGGATTCGTCCCTCGTCGCGGTCGCAGTGCGGTTGATCCGATTGACGCCGGACATCCCCAACGTCGAGGCAGACCCTTGCCGCGACAGTCTCTTCAACGACCCTCGAGCGACCCGTTGGAATCGCACGGATAAACGGGTCAAAGTTTTCACGGTACTGGTCCGCCCGATCGTGCCAAGCTCGCCGTATGTGATCCGCGTCGCGACGTTGACGCGTTTGCCGGATTCCGTTATTCGCTCCGCAGCGAGCGCCATAGCCGACAGTATCCGGACGGCGCAGGACTCTGTTGAGGCGCGAACGGTTCGTGTGGTGGCCAACCTCGTGCCGGCTGACACCCTCTATTCGACCGCCGAACGAGCGGCCTTTGGAGTGGACAGCGGCGTATCCTCGCGACACTCGACGCCTCACAAGTACGTGGTCACTCAAGCACTATTGCGCGTCGCGAGTTTCCAGTCGGTGCGCACAGATCGGCACAATGACTCGGTGACTCGCCATGCCGACACGGTAACCAGCCACGGTGACTCGGCTCGGCGCGTTGACTCGGCCCGGCGCCAAACTGATTACCGGACGTTCCAACAGCAGTACCAACAAGCCCGGCGTGCCCGGGCCGGGGCCATTGAGCAATTGGACGCGGACACTGGTTGGATCCGTATTCGCCTCGATGCGCTGACGCGCCAGATCACACCGTTCTCATTTCTGTTGTTGCCGAACGATTTTGACGGTGGTCACTATCGGTCCGCAATCATCTTCACGCAAGCACTCCCCGCGCGATTGACTCGAGAGAAGCAGCGCATCATCGATGGCCAGACGCTCGTGGAGAACGCGGACGACACCGTCGAGTCGCTTGGCCATGCCGCGATTCTGCATAGTGCGGCCATCACGCCGATCCAGGGCCGGCTGGCGATGCTCGATGCCGATGTTCGTGACCAATACGAGTTGTTCACGATCGCGAGGCGTGATCCGCTGGTCCGAGAGCGGTTGCGTGGGGATACCGCACGGCTCGACTCAGCGATGACGATCGACACATCGCTCATTCGACTCGTGTCCCAAGAACGCGAGACCTACGGCGCGCTGGCCAAATCCCTCGACGCGCTCGACTCGGCGGCCCTGCAGTACGCTCGCACGGTCGTGCCGCGACTCAAGCCAGATTCGCTGGCGTTCTTCGCCACGACGGATCACCAGTTCGATGATCGAGCGTCGCTCTACATCAGCGCTGACATTGGCGTGCTCGTCGCCACCCCCATCTTCCAGCGCTTCTCGGGCACGGTCGTCACGCCGTACGTCGGGGTGAATATTTACCCGTTGGCGGTGAACAAGAAGGCGCCGTTGAGCGATTGCGAGCAGATGCCGCAGTGCCGGTTCAAGCGCTTCTCGGCCACGATCGGAGTCACGACCAGTAGCATCGGTCGGACCGGTGTTCGCACGGATCTCTTTGGCCAACACAGTCTGTATGTCGGCGTCGGCTACCGCTGGAACAGTTACTTGCGGGCCACCGCCGGCTCGCTGATGTATCAGACCTATTCGACCGACGGTGCGCATACGCTCCGCTTCAACATGACACCGGCGCTCTCGCTGTCGTTCGATTGGGATGTTAAGAGCACATTGGGCGGCATAGCTTCACTCCTGGGCGGTGGTTGATGTCGGCGGCCATGAACAACATCACCTTGCTCGACACGCAGCCAGTCCCCGCGATCCCCATTCCGGGCCCCGTGACGCTCTCGTTCACCGCTACCGCGTGGACGCCGACGCAACGCGTCAACGTGTCATACTCGATCATGCAGACCGCGAACGTCACGCTTGCTGACAGCACAGGCCTGGATAGCGTCGCGATTCCGGATCGCGCGACTCCCGTCACACTCCAGACCCGATTCCGGCTCAAGCAGGGGACGACCGCGCCGCAAAGCTTTGAAGTCCATGCCGAGGTGTTCGACAACAAGGTGCGGCAGTTCGAGGTCGTCTGGATCATCGGGGTGAAACCGTGAAGCGCTTCGTGCTCGCCTTAGGCGTGCTCCTCGCATGTCACGACTCGGTCGATCCAGGAGCGACCGGCCTGACCTCTCTGGGCGCGGCGCCCGACACGGTGCTCGCCAATGCCGTCAGCGAGACGAAACTGAGCGCGACGGTCGACCCGCATTCGATAGCGCCCTGGTCCGTCACGTTCACCTCGACGGCCGGTGTGTTCGCGGAAACCGGGACACAAGCGGCCACGCAAGGTGCGGATCCCACGGGCCTGGCGACTGTCTACTTGCGCGCACCACGCGATTCGGCGACAGCCACGGTCACCGCGACGGTTGACACCGTGGTGCGGAGCATGACCGTGTATTTCGCGCTCGCGTCCGTCGACTCGATCACACTCGTGCCAGCCGCGCTCCATGTCCCGGACTCGGTTCAGGTCACGGCCTACCTGAGAAGCAACGTCGGCTTCCCGAGTCCGGGCGTGCTTCTCAAGTTCACAGCGACCGGGTCGGCGGGCGACTCAACCGGTCAGTTCACGCCCGTTTTGCCGAGCGATACGACGAATGTTGTGAACGTCCAATACTACCGGGATTCAACCTACGCGGGGACTGTGACAATTGTCGCGACAGCGCCCAACGGCGTCGTCGGACGTGCTGTCATCACCGTGCCATAGGCGATTTCGCCTAGGCGGTCTGGCGCAGTGCCGCCGGTGATTGTGGACGGCGTGTTCAACAATCGCCAAGTTGGCGGATGTCCCTTCGCCATCCTGCCGCACTGATGCTTGTCGGGTGCCTGGTCGCGGCAGCGACCAGCTGTAGGCGAGAGGCTAACGACGCCGACAGCCTCGTTCGAGCGCTGGCGAGCCTGCACATGCCACGGTCCACGGTCGCCCGATTATCAATCGCCAGCCGCTACATCCGATGTGACTCCTTGGAGGCGGGTGAGTGTCGGCACCCGCCAGCGTTTGACGGAGCACTCCTCGCTCGCGTCGGCGCGATCGCCGCGCGCGCAGCCACACGCCTTCACGACCACTATGACCCTGACGCGGTCCATGCGGCCGCACTCATCGACCTGCTGTGGGCTGACCCCGCGGGAAATTCTCTGCGTCGGGCCATCTCATCTCTTCGGTTGGTGGCGCAAGTGTCGACGCACCCCGTTCCATTGCTGACCGATCTCGCGGCCGCGCTGCTTCTACGCGACGCGCACACCGGATCAGCGAGCGATGTGGTCGAGGCAGTCGATGTAGCCCAGCGCGCGGTTGAGCTGGATTCCCTGAATGCCGCAGCGAGGTTCGATCTGGCGCTTGCGCTCGATCGACTGGGCCTCGCCGCACAAGCTGGTCGTGCATGGAGAGATTACGTGCGTATCGATATTTCGTCACCGTGGGCCGACGAAGCGCGCGCTGGTGTGAGGCGCTGCGACAGTATCGCCGCTCCAGCCCATGACACGGCCAGCTCGCCGCAGGTCGCTCGTGTCACGGGCTGGGACTCCGTGCTTGGCGCGTGGGGAACCGCGGTGTCACAGAACAGCACCGCGCATGCCAAGGCTTCGTTGGGGCGGGCAAGTCAGCTCGCGAAGCTCGTGCAACGGTCCGGAGACGCATCGCTCGCGGAGGCAGTCCGCGGCATGCGAGCCAGTAGCGGCCGGCGCCGGCTCGCGCTGGCGCGAGGTTACCAAGCATACGCGCAGGGCCGACGAGCATTCTTGGCAGGGGATATGGATGGGGCGCGTCGATGGCTGATGGTCGCTGCTCGCGCATCGTCAGGATCCGTGCTCGCTGCATGGGCATCGGTATATCTCGCCGCCACCGCATTGCAACTCGGTGACACCGCTTCGGCGTTCCGGCTTCTCGGCCCGGTCGTGCGGAGTGTTGACGCAGCACGGTATCCGGCGCTCGCGGGGCAAATGCACTGGACCCGGGCCGTCGTGCTCATCCGCATTGGTCAGTACGAACACGGCCTGGTTGAGTCGCAGGTGGCCGAGCGGTCCTTCGCACGCGCCGGCGAACGGGAGAATCAGGGCGCCGTCGCATTTCTCCAGAGTACCGCGTATATCGCGCTCGGGAACCTCACGGCCGCGGCCCAGTCGCTCCGACGGACGTTACTCGTCCTCAGGTCCGATCGCCGCTCTGTCTTCCTCCACAATGTCCTCTTGGTATGGGCCGAGATGGAGTCTAACGGGCCCGTACGTGCGGCGAAGCGAATCGTGGACGAGGACATTGCGGTTGCCGACCTGTCCGGACTGCCGGTCGCGACCGTGGGAGCGCGGACCCTTCGCGCCCGCCTCCGCGCCCTGGAGAGAGATACGGCCGGTGCGGTGGCCGACTTGGATTCCGCGCGCACGCTCATCGCGTTTGTGCCGGCCGGACCTCTGTACCGCTGGCTAGCAGCGAACCTCGCCATTGCGCAGGCATCTCTCCGAACGAAACGTCGAGCCAGGGATGCGTCGCTCGACTCGGCGGTGAGCTTTTTCCAGGAGATCCACAGCGCCGCGCTCGAGCCGCAAGCGCTGGCTATCAGGGCCGAAGCGCGACTGATGCTCGGCGATACGGCTGACGGTGCCGCGGATCTCCGGCAGGCGCTGACCTTGCTCGCTGCGCAAGGAGAAGGGGTCGCCAGTGCGCCGCTCCGAGTGACCTTTCTCGACGCCGCGCGACGGACCATCGATCGGCTCGTGCTACTCCGAATGCAACAGCCAGCAGAAGCGCTGGCGATACTGGAGCGCGGGCGGGCAGCGGTAGCGTCTGCCGTGCCGGACCCACAACGCGCCGCTGACGAGCCGATCCGATCACCGTCCGGTGTGGTCGTACTCGACTACTCGGTGATCGGCGACACCGTGTTGAGCTGGACGGTGCGCGACACGCTCGTGCGTCTGCACCGTTGGACCGTCCGAAGCGGCGCGCTGTTCATGACCATTGCGAGGGTGGTGGCCGCCATGGAGTCGCGCTCAAACGGAACGCAGGTCGAGCGCGACCTCTCCGATCTCTATCGGCAACTCGTTGCGCCGGTCGAGGCGGACTTGGGGCGTCGCGACACATCGCTCATGATTGTCGCGGACGGAGAGTTGGCGGCAGTCCCGTTCGCGGCGTTACGCGATGGGAACGGGCATTATCTGGTCGAGTCACGCCTGCTGCGTTTCTCGAACAGCTTGCGTGACGTCACCGCGCCGCGCTCGACATCTCGCTCCCAGCCGTCAGCAGTCGTGCTCATTGGCGATCCGGCGTTTGCGGCGAACCTCCACCCCGAGCTCGAGCGTCTTTCGGGCGCGCGTGCCGAAGTCGACTCCATCCAGGCGATCTATCCGACGGCGCGCGTGCTTCGCGATGCCGCGGCGGATCGCCGAGCAGTGGAAGCCGCTCTGCGAGGCTCGACCGTGGTGCACTTCGCCGGCCATGCGCGCATCGACGATGATGAGCCGGAGCGATCCACGCTCGTTCTGGCGGGGACGACGCCAACCGCGGATCTCGATGCGGCTAGCATCGCGACCCAGCGCTTTTCGCGTGCCCCTCTCATCGTGCTATCCGCTTGCGAAACCGCTGTTCCACGCGCCGGCCGGTCCGGAGGGCTGGCGAGCCTCACCGGGGCTTTCTTGCGGGCCGGCGCAATCGGCGTCGTCGGGAGTTTGTGGCGCGTGGACGACCACGACACGCAACCGCTCATGACTGCGCTGCACCGCGCCTATTCGCAATCTCGCGATGGCGCTGTCGCGCTTCGCGCGGCCCAATTGCAATTGGTGCACGGATCAGCGCCGGCGCTCCGAGCACCGATGGCCTGGGCCGCATTTCGCTACACCGGGTCCTGACGTTCCTCATCCATCCCTGAAGGGAGAGTATCCCATGAGTACGCCATACACGCTGACAGTCACGGTCGCCGGGCTATGCCTGGCGGCTGCCGATGAGCAGGCGACATCGAACGACAACTTGCTGCACGTGCTGATGATGCGATACGACCCGCAAAACCAGAATAACATGCAGCACTTCGCGCGCCTGTTGTTCGATGCCGACTATTTAACCGGCGTGGATTCGGGCACGCAGACGCTCACGTGCGTCGATCTGTACAACGGAGCGCTCGACTTGGATGTCGGCCCGACAGCCATTGACTTTCAGGCGTCGCCTCCGACCGGTATCGCCAACCTCAGCACCCTGGCGAGCGTCGCCACCTTAGATCCTACGTACGTGACCGGCAATTCGAATCACATCGCGAACGCGCGACTCACGTTACGGAAAGGTGCATTTGGCGTGCAAGGTAAGACCGCGAAGTTCGACACGACCGCTGGGCCACAGGACCTCAGCCACTACATGGTCTGGACAATGACCGGTGGTATGACCAAGGACCAAAACGCGAATAAACAGGACTGCTTGACACTGACATTCCAACAGATGGAGTCGGACAAGAACGATCCGCCAGCGCCGGCCGCGATCCAGCTGTGCCCGAAGGGAGGCCAGATCAACCTGTACTTCATGAATGCCATGCCCATGGAAATTCCGTCGACCGACGTCCCTGCCGATCCGCAGTCCACCTGGAATCCAGGGGATGAGGCGATGCATTTCGATGGCTACTTCAGTGCCTTCCCCGGTACCCCGATGGCGATCATCCAGAAGAGCACACCGAAGCTCCAAAACAAAACGGATCTCCCCGGCGACAGTCCGCTCGCGGGCTGGAAAGGCGGTTGCGTGTTCTTGACGCGGTCCTCGGGCGCCAAGCTATTCGACGTGCCTTCACCGTTCATCGGTGACAACGAGGAGACGATTCTTACGCCGGTCTGCATTCACGCGATTGTGGATGTCGGCGTCACGAACCCAAAGCCGCCAAGCCCGTCGTTACTTGAATCTGCAGGCCATTCCAGTCACCAGGGGCACGGAAGTCCCGCCATGTGATGCCGATGGAAGCCGGTAGCCGGGACATGAGCGCCCGGCTGCCGGCGGACGTGAAGAACGCGACGTCGTGGTGCGCGGCCGCAATCCGAGCTGCCTCCATCCAGGCGCCGAGATCGACGGCCTCGCGCCCCGCGATCACGGCGGCCAGGGGCGCGCCGAGCGCGAGGAGGGAATCGCGCCCATGAGCGTCACGGGTCGTGTCCACCATCTGCCGAAAAATTTGAGCGACCGAGGCTGATCCGGGCACCGCATCGAGCAAGACTGCGATATCGGCAGCGCTACGCGCCGCGCGTGCATCGCTCGCTCGGATTTCGAGTATGAGGTCCGTGAGATGTGCGCCCAGACGTATCGCCCGAGCGCTGTCAGTCAGCGGCTCAGCCGTACCCCGTGTCGTAGCCCATGGCGCTCCGTTCCAATCGGATGGAAGCGTCGATTCGCTCGCCAACGACACAGCAAATCGCCGGGGGTCTGCGGAGGGCGCCGACGCAGGGTACATGCGAGCGAGCGACACGATGGTGATGATCGCAACGATACTGGCGGCGATGGCCAGACCAGCCCTGCGCCACCGGAGCGAGCGCGCCGGCAGTGCTTTGGCCCGGGGCCCCTCCCCGTGGATCACGCCCGCCGCATCAACGAACGCCTCGAGCGCCACATCAGAGGTCCCGAGGCGCGCGAGGATCTCTTCGCGTTGACGAGCATCGAGCCGCCCATCAAGCAGCGCTGCGATCCGTTCCGCGTCATCCAAGGGATCCGTCATGCGATGGGTTCTCCTGGCATATCCACGAAGATTGGATGATCCCGCGCCCAGTCTTTCACTGCTCGAGCTCGCTTAACATTGTCTGGACGCGCTCGCGCGAGACACCCGACAGCTCGACGCAACGACGTATATCAGCTAACGCGCGCTCGATACGGCGATAGAGCGGCTTCTGCGGCATACCAAGAGCTCGCGAAATCTCGGCAACCGTCATGCCCTCCCAGAAGCGCATTCGGATGATCGCCCGATCCTCGCTGGACAGGCGGTCGAGCGCAGCCTCTACCGCCTGTTCGGCATGACGCCGATCATCGTCCCATGCGGCTAGCTCGCTCGCATCCGCCGCGGGTACCTCGGCAAGCGGCGCTGATCCGACCTCGAGGGGCCGCATCGGATCGCGGAGGGGTAACTGCGAAAGTATCGCCGCCAGATCCCGATCGGACATCGCGGTATCTCCCCGCGTCCGCAAGACCTCGGCCGCCTGATCGAGCCGGTGCCCATCGCGGTAGACCAAGGTCTCGAGTTGGACCGCGATCCGGCCACGCCGGCACGCCGCCGCGGAGGGGCGCCAGCGGCCCCAGCGCTGGACGCGGTAGTCGCGGGCCAGCATCGCTATGACGACCGTGAGGTAGGTGCCGAGCGCGCTCTCGCCTCGGAACTTACCGAGAATCGCATAGTCGTTCTCGACGAGCTTGAGCTTGATCCACGAGCCGAAATCGGCGGTGTCGTCTCCAGTCATCCCGTGACGCCGGCAGATCGCGCCCGCGATCCGCTCGATGGCGCCGAGGTGACTCAAGAATAGCGCTTCGAGCTGTTGCCGCGCCGCCATGAGGCAAAAGCTACAATCGGGTGGACTTCGCCGCCGATAGGTCGCGATCATGGCAGCGATCATAGCCGGACCTGCGCAGGCTGTCCTTAAGCGATCGCTAAATCATTCTCAAATGTTCTCGCTATTCGCGAAACCGCGACCGAGCGTCCGTCTAATGAGCTGTGACCCTACCTCTCGTCATTTCAGTCCTGCAAGCGCTGGATCTCGCCGCCATGGTGGCCGATGGTGCCGGTCGGGAGGTGCGAGAGACCGCGCGACTCGGCCGGCTACTCGCTGAAGACGCGGACAGCTCCGATGTGCGCGCTCGCCTTTTGCAACTCGTTCGCAAACGGTTAACACGGAATGGCGTTGGCGCACCGGTCACGGTTGAAACGCGACGAGGGGTGTACACGCTGTTGGCGGTTCCGTGGCCCCAGCCGGATGGTGTGGTCACCCTCGGCATCGGCCTCGCGACCGTGAGCGGGAATCTCGCGGTCGACCCCAGTGTCAGGCAGCGGTTCGGCCTCACCCCCCGCGAAAGCGACGTCGCGTCACGCCTCGCAGCCGGCGCGTCGAGCCGGGAGGTGGCTGAGAGTCTCGGCATGAGCGTGCATACCGCGCGGAGACACACGGAGCGCGTCTTGCAGAAATGCAATGTGCGGCGGAGGGCCGGGGTTGCCGCGGCGCTCTACGCGGCGTGGTTGCCGGAGCCAGTGGCTACGACGATACCTCGCTCGTCGCCAGCGATGCGTCCGTGAGGTACGGCGTGATCTCACGAAACGCGCTGTCGCGCACGCCGATCGTCGTGACGCCATCGAGGTCGAGCACGCGCGTGTGCAACCACAGGAATTGGTGGCCGCCCGCATAGCGGATCAGCGACCACGGAATCAAAAGCGGCGGGTGGAACAACACGAGCGGGTGACTGTGGAGATAGAGCCCCGCCGTGGTGGGAATCATCACCGTACTGCGACTGCGCGCGACCTGGCCGGCGAGTCGCGGGCCGTCCGGCTGCGCACCGGCGCGGAAGCGCCGGGCGAGAGCGGACCATCCACTGGTATAGGCGACGATCGCGTTGCTCAGGAGCCAGAGGCCGAGCAACACGAGGGCGGCCCACCAGGGCGCGTGTAGCATATACGCAAACCTAGCAGGAAGACCGGCGCGCTCACGGCCTAGGGGACAGACAGTCCCAAACTTTTCAGCAGTGAAAGAGCGAGCTTGCTCAGGTCGACCTCGTCCATGTTGGCGAGAAGTACGACACCCGTCTCGCGATCGAGATCGAGGACGACATAAGTACTGGTTCCCTGCTGGCCACCGGAGTGGCCAACGCAATGGACGCACGTGCTGTCACCGATCCCCCAGCCAAGGCCGTACCCGGTCACCGAGTCGCGCGTGGTGCGTTGCGGGGTCCACATCAGCGTGCGAGTCGAGCGCCGCATCAGCTTATCGTGATAGAGCGCCGACTCGAACTTGGCCAGATCGGTGGCCGACGACAGCCAGCCGCCGCCCGGCACCTTGTAGCTCGCGTCGAGGAAATCCGCGTTCTGAACCTGCTCGGTCGAGTCTCTATGGTAGAAGCGCGTCCGATGGCGAATGATCGCAAACCGGTCGTCGGCCCGCGTCTCGGTCATTCCCGCTGGCACAAACACATTTTCCCGCACGGCGTCCACGTATGAGGTGCCCGCCGCGCCGGCGATGGCGCATCCGACGAGCGTGTAGCCCATCGTCGAGTAGTTGAATCTGGTGCCCGGCTGCGCGACCAACGTGTCGGACGCGAAGAACGCGATGCCACCCGCGATCCCATCGGTGAAGTGCTTCGTGTTCCCGCCCTCGAGGTCATCCGCGGCCTGGACTTATAGTGCCGAATCCCGCCAAGGTGGCCGAGCAGCTCGCGCGTCGTGATGGGCCACGGCTTCTCGGGGAAGCCCGGGCAGTATCGCTGGATCGGCGCGTCGAGATCCAATTTGCCGCGCTCCCACAGGACCATCGCCTCGGTGGCCGTAATTGGTTTGGAAACCGATCCGAGACGGAAGAGCGTATGCGCCGTCACCGGAACGGCATTCTCGAGGTCCGCCATCCCATAGCCCTTGGCCCACACCGGATTGCCGCGGACCACGGCCGCCACCGCGATACCCGGTGCGTGAGTCGTCGCCATGAACTTCGCGATCGCGCTGTCGACGCGCGCCGGCTGGGCCGACGCGACTCCCGAGAGCGCGAGGAACGCCAGTACGGGGAGTTGTCGCATGACCGACAATCTACAGTCTAATATTAGAGGTGCGCTCAGTAGCGCTCATGCTCTGTGTGTGTGCCGCGACGGCCGCCGGTCAAGCGGGCGGCACGCTCGTGACCACGATCGTCGAGCGGGAGACGCACGCTCCGCTTGGCTTTAGCACGGTCACGGTGACGGCGGTCGGGCGAAGCGACTCGGTCGCTCGATTCACGGACGACGCCGGCCAGACGCTGTTTGCCCCACTGGCACCCGGCCGATATCGGATTCGGGCGCGCGAGCTCGGATTCGCGCCCGCCGATACGGTCGTCGACTTCGCCGACAATGTCCCGCACTGGGGTGTCGTGCTCACGCTGCACGCGATACCGCAGCAGTTGGAGACGGTCGACGTGCGTGAGCAGGGCGTCTGCCGGCAACCGGGCATACCGGACGAGATCGCGTCGCAGATTCACGAGAACGCCCAATCGCGCGCGTCTGCTCGCCGCCGCGTATCCGTACTATTACCAGCGCGAGGAGCACATCGCGAACGCGTACGACACGGCGACGTACGACAGTCGAAGCTACGTCACGTACCGCGTCGGTCACTGGTGCATGCGACGCGCGATCCCCATGGCGCGCGAGTGGTGGTCGTCGTCGCTGCCGCACCTTCAGGATCTCGCCGATAGCGGATTTCAGCGCGTCCACTGTTTTGGTATGCGGGCGCGATAGCTCCGGCGTCCGAATCGATGTCGAGCCGTTCGTCACGCTCGGCGACGCCGACGTCGCGGCGCGGTTCTATCTCGATCCGGAGCACTTCGTCGTCCGTCGCGCGACGTTTCGGGTGACCCACACCGAGCGCATCGACCCGACGCTCGAGTCGCAGGTCGTCGAGACGCGATATCGCGAGTTGGCTCCGCTGGTCGCGGTGCCCGATTCGATCGTCTCGACGACCAAAATGCGGGCGCCATGGCAGGGAGGGACACGCACGATCGTCGAGCAGGATCGGCTGATCACCGTCTGGGACGTGACCGGCGTGATGGCGGATAGCTCGGGCGGTAAGGCGGTGGCTGCCTTGCTCGACTCCGCCAGCACCGACGCTCCGCCAGGGCAGTCGACGCGCAACGTCCACGGCCGGTTGATCGCCGCCGACAGCGCGCCGCTCGTCGGCGCGCATGTCGAGATCCTGGGGCTGCACATGGCGGCGGTCGCGGGCGACAGCGGGCAGTTCGACCTCCATGACGTCCCAATCAGCGAGCAGACGTTGTTCATTCGCCGGATCGGGTACCGGCCGACGACGGCCACGCTGCCTGCCACGACGCGCCGCGTCACGATCCGGATTCCGGCGTCGAGCGTCGTGACGTTGGATCCCGTGGTGGTGCAGGCGCAGCGTACGGCGGCCGCGTATCACCAGATCGGGTTCGATTTACGCCGGAAGACGGAGCGCGGGTTCTTCCTCGACGCCGATCAGATCAAGCGTCTGGGCGCATCCAAGTTGTTCGAGCTGGCCGCGCGCGCGCCCTGGATACGATACGTCCACCCCGGTGGGGTGCAGGCGGCGTCCCCTGCACCGTCACTGCGCGCTTTGACTCCCCAGCAGGGGCTGACGCGGGCCGGCGCCGGTCACGATGAAGACGCGCTGGGGCCGCACATCGCGTCCGATTCGTTGCGGGTCGAAGGCGATGTGTCGTGCCTGGGTACGGGCTGCGCTCCGTGCCTCAGCTACTTTGCCGACGGGCAGATGATCCGCGACGGCGAATCCATTCATCCGTCGCTCACATTCCGCGACATCGAGGCGCAGTACCCGCCGGACCGAATCGCGGCGCTTGAGGTGTATGAGCCGTACGCGGTCCCATCGGCGATCAGCGCGCAGGGCGGCGCCGGATGCGCGGTGATCATGATCTGGACGAAGCGATATCTGGGGATCGAGTAGCTAGGCTGATCGGTTCAACAGGGGCTCGCCGCGGCGAAATCGCTCGATGTTGGCGGTAAACCCGTCGACGATCTCGCCGTAGGAGCGGTCGGTCACTCCGGCGATGTGCGGGGTCGCGATGACGTTCGGCAACGCCAACAGCGGGTCGTCCGGCGACACCGGCTCCTGCCAGAAGACATCGAGTGCCGCACCCGCGAGTCGCCCACTCTCGAGCGCGTCATACAGCGCCCGGTAGTCAACCAAGGGACCCCGGGCGGCGTTCACGAAATACGCCCCTTTGGGTAGCTGCCCGAATACCGCCGCATCCACGATTCCCTTCGTGGCCTCGCTCAGCCGAATGCATGGCACCAGGATGTCGGTCTGCGCGAGACACGCGGCGCGATCGCCGGGAGCGTAGCAGGCATCGAGGCCATACGCCGCGACCTTCGGGGACGACGGATCGCGCGTGATCCCGAGCAGCTTCACGCCCATCGGACGGAACCGCAGGGCCAACGAGAGTGCGGTCGCTCCCAGTCCCCACAGGCACACCGTGCGGCCCGCGAGCATGCGGCCTTGTGGCGCTCCCAACGTACGCGTGCGGATGTTGGCTTGGGCCAGCGGCAACTCCCTGAGCAGCGCGAGCACCAGCATCAACACATGCTCGGCCACCGACTCGGCATTGCTACCCGACGCCGGCAGGGCCGCCACGGGAATCTGCCGCTCGCGCGCGGCGACCAAATCAACGCCCTCGAGCCCAGACCCGACCTGCTGAATGAGCCTCGGCCGCAGCGCGTCCATTACGACCGCATCGATCCTGAACATCATGGGAACGAGGACGTCGATGTCGGTCATTTCGGGAATGACGTTCCGGTCGCGCCAGAACGTCGAGCTCATCAGACGGAAGCCGCTCGGCGATCATCGCCCGAGCCGACGGGAACGTCTCCCCTCCAAACACAATGCGCATTGGCGTTGATTTATTCTATTGATTTGACGAAATTGGAGATCCTATGCGAGCTGAGCCATTACGTGCCGTTCTGGTGCTGGGTCTCGCCGCATGCGGCAGCGCCAGCACCACACCCTCCGGTACAAAGCCACCGCCGGTAACGTCGGTCGGCGACACGATCACTGTCGATCCCTCGTCTTCCGGCCCGACGATCTCCTCGCTCGTCCTCGGCGCCAACATGGCGATGTGGTACGACATCACCCAACCCGGCATCGCCTCGAGCCTCCAGACCGCCGGCTTCGCCGCGACGCGCTGGCCCGGTGGGTCGGAGTCCGACTCCTACTATTGGAAACGCAACGTCGTGTGCTCGGGCGGAGGATACACGAGCCCCAACTCGACGTTCGATCACTTCATGGCCGACGTCGCGCAGCCCGCACACCTGGACGTCGCCATTACGCTGAACTACGGCAGCGACTCGACGTGCGCGCTGCCCGGCGATCCAGCGGTCGCCGCGGCGTGGGTCGCCTATGCTCACGCGCAAAATTATCAGATCACGCACTGGACCGTGGGCAATGAGAGCTACGGTCACTGGGAGACCGACCTTCACGCGAATCAATGGGACCCGACGACGTACGCCGCGGCGGTGAAGAATGGCTACTACCCGCAGATCAAGACCGCCGACGCCACGGCCCTCGTCGGCGTCGTCGTCTCCGGCGGTGGATTCAACAACTGGGACCAGACCGTCCTGGCGAACGCGCCATACGACTACGTCGAGCTCCACTACTACGATCAAAACCCGGGCTCGGAGTCTGATACGGGTCTCATCCTGCATGGAGCCAGCCGACTCGCGACCGCCGTGCAGACGGTACAGACTGAGCTGTCGCAAGCCGGAAAAGCCGGCGTGCCGATCTACGTTGGCGAGCTGGGCTCCGTCAACACCAATCCCGGCAAGCAGACGATGTCGATCACCCAAGCGCTCTACGCCGCTCAAGCGATCGGCACGCTGATGCAACTCGGCGTCCCGCGCGCGACGTGGTGGCTCGCGCTCGGCGGTTGCAACACATCGTCCACCGGCAATTTCTCGTCGTCCCTCTACGGATGGCAGAGCTTCGCCGGCTACATGATCCTCTCCGACGGCATCCCGACGCCCTACGAGTGCACCGGCGAACCCAACGTCCCACTCGGCACGCTGCTCCCGACCGCCCGCGCCTATCAGGTGCTCTCCCAGTTCGCCGTCACCGGCGAACACATGGTCGCCGTCTCACTCGGCGACTCCTTACCGACCATCCGCGCCTGGGCCGCAACGTCGGGCTCAGGCTACGCGCTTCTGCTGGTGAACGTCGATCGTGCCACGACGAAGACGGCGCCCTTGATCATCAAGGGGCACTCATTGCCCGCGAGTGTGACCGTCACGACCTACGGCAAAGCGCAGTACGACGACTCCAAGAACAACATCTGGACCAGTCCGACGCAATCGACCGTCACCACCGGCTCGATTACGTTGCCACCATGGAGCCTGACGGTCGTCCGGGCGCCCTGATACATCGCGGGCTGGTCGCGGCACTCGTGGTCGCGATCGGCCTGAGCTTTCTCTTTTTCCGACCGGCCGGACGCGATTGGCTTGGCGTGCTTCTCGGCGCCGAAACGCTATCCGTTATCGCGCTGGCACTGCTGTTGGTGTTCCGCACCGGGGGACCCCGATTGGCGGCCACAGGCGTCACGTTCGTTGCCGCGTTCATTCCGACATGCGAGGGTGTCCTGATCGGGCATTATCCAGGCGGCAGTCCGGGACCCGCGCCGCCCTCCAGCGTCCCGCTCGTCCTCGCGAATCTCGCGGTCATGGTGCTCGCGGCTCTCAGCTTTCGCGACGAGGATCGGCCCACCATGGTCGTCATGCTCATGGCGACGGGCCTCACGATCGTCGCGATCGGCACGATCGACCTGTTGTATCGCTAGCTCGCCAGAGGCCGTAGCCGTCCGTTCACTCTGACGCCGGCGTGTGACATTGGCAATATTTGCATCCTATGCCGATGCTCATTGCCTTGACCACACTCCTCGCCGCCACGACGCCGCGCGTCGAAGTCGTGGTCCCCGCCTCCGTGCACGCCGAGCCGATCACGGGCCGCGTGTTCGTCTTCTTCTCGCACGACTCCACGCCGGAGCCAAGACTGCAATCCGGCGGCATGGTGAGCGTGCCGTTCTTCGGCCAAGATGTCGACCAGCTCGCGCCGGGCACGCCGGGGGTCATCGACCTCAACTCGCAGGGATATCCCCTGCAGTCGATGTCGTCTCTGCCGCCGGGTGACTACTACGCGCAGGCGATTGTCAGCGTGTACACGAAGTTCGCGCGCGCCGACGGCCACACGATCTGGGCGCACATGGACGAGTGGGAAGGGCAGCAGTTCAATACCGCGCCGGGCACGCTCGTCAGCGCCGTGCAGCGCGTGCATGTCGATGCGGCCGGTGCCGTGTCGGCGCATTTCGAGGTCTCGCGCGTGCTGCCGCCCGTCCAAATGCCGCCGGACGACAAGTACGTCAAGCGCGTGAAGATCCAGAGTCAGATCCTCACCAAATGGTGGGGCCACCCGATGTACCTCGGCGCGGTCGTGCTGCTCCCAAAGAGCTACGACGAGCACCCGACCGAGAAATACCCGGCGATCTGGGAGCAAGGGCACTTCTCGCTCAGCGCGCCATTCGGGTTCACGTTCGATACCGAGTCGACAGCGCGACGGGTTCGGCGAAGCCAAGGCTCGGCGCGCGAGTCGGGCGCCGAGTTCGCGAAGTCGTGGTTGAGCGACGGGTTCCCGCAGATGGTCGCGTTCCGCATTCTGCATCCGTCGCCCTACTACGACGACTCGTACGCCGTGAACTCGGCCAACAACGGCCCCTATGGCGACGCGATCATGCAGGAGCTGATCCCGTATCTCGAAACGCATTTTCGCGTGATTCGCGACCCCAGCGCGCGCGTGCTGACGGGCGGCTCGACGGGAGGCTGGGAAGCGCTCGCGCTCCAGGTCTATCACCCGGACTTCTTCGGTGGCACCTGGGTGTTCTATCCCGACCCGGTCGATTTCCGGCGCTACGAGCAAGTGAACCTGTACAGCGACACGAACGCGTTCGTGATCCACCGCAACGAGTTTATCACCCAGTGGCGGCCGTCGGAGCGCACCGTCGACGGACAGCCCGTCGTGCAGCTCCACGAGGAGAATCAGCTGAACAACACGCGCGGCAGCCATCGGCGCGGCGGTGAGAATTTCGCGATCTGGGAAGCCACGTTCGGCCCGACGGACAAAGACGGCTATCCGGCGCCCATCTGGAATGACACGACGGGCGTCGTCAACCGGGACGTCGCAATGTACTGGAAGGATCACTACGATATCCGGTACTATCTCGACCAGAACTGGTCCAAGATCGGCCCAGACCTGGTCGGCAAGATCCACGTCTTCTGCGGCGACGAAGACAACTACTATCTCAACCTCGCCGTCTATCTCCTCCAGGACTATTTGGAGAACGTGAAGAACCCCGCCTACGGCGGTTCATTCGCGTATGGCCGTCCGCTCAAGCCGCACGGGTGGCAGCCGACGACGAGCGCGGAGATGATCCGCCAGATGTCGGCCTATATCGCCAAGCGCCGGGGCCGCGTGGCTGTCCATACGCCGACCATGAGGGCCAGCGCGCACACGAGTTGAACCCATCGGCCGATCGGCGCAGAGGCGTCGAGCACGGCAGCTGAGGGGTCACGGGGGTCGTAGTGCACGGTGACTCCCGTGCCAGGCGCGTACTTCTGCAGCATGGAGTGCGTCGCGTGGTCCCTGGACGGATGGAGTGCGCTCCAACGGGAGCCCGTGTACTGGTGCCCGTCAACGTCGAAGACGTAGGTGAGATGCAGTCGATCCGCGTGCATCCGGGAATTCCCCGATTTACCGAAGTACGTCCCGACATCCTCGGGCACGATGCTCGAGGCGACCATTGTGCCCAACGTCGTCGGCCAGCGCGCCGTCTCGGCGATGATGTCAACATCCTGGGCGCTCGAGATGGCCAGGAGTGCGCCAAAGGCAATCACCAGCCACACCAGCCACGAGCGTCTCACCGCGCCGCCCACTCGCGCAATAACGCGTCGCTGGCCGAGTCGGCTGGGAATGACATCTCCACGCGGAGCTCGTCGAGCGTCACGTCCTGCGGGGTACCGAAGGTGGTCAACGTGTTGAAGAGTCGAAGGACGGAGCCGTCGTCGAGCTGAATCTCGAGCGGCGACGTTGAGGACAACGGCACGTCGTCGTTGGCAATGTGGATCGGCGGCGCGTATGGCGACAGCTCGCGGAGCAGATCGTCCGACGGCGAGCCCGGCGCGGTCGCCGCCTCGCGGCGCAGGCGAGCCATGAGGTACGGCCCCGTCGACTGCCAACTGCGAATGCGCGGACGCAGGCCCGTCGGCGCGAACATCAAGCGCATGAAGTTCGGCTTGCCGTTCGGCGATAGTGACGCGAGCGCGGACGGATCGACGCAGCGCGAGACGACGCGCTCGTTCGCCGCGTTCCGCATCACCATGTTCCAGTAGCGGTCGAGCACCATCGCCGGATACGGCTCCTGGTGCGAGAGAATCCGCTCCAGCGCCTCGCGCGCGCGCTGCATCGCCACGGCATCGAGGGTGCTCTCGGGATACATCGGCGCATACCCGGCGGCCGCAAGCAGGTCGTTTCGTACGCGCAACGGGAGATCGAGCGCGGTCGCGATCTTGAGCACCAGCTCACGACTCGGGTTGGCGCGACCCGATTCGACGAAGCTCAAGTGCCGCTGCGAGACGTGGGCCTTGAGCGCCAGCGCGAGCTGACTCTAATGTCGCACGGCGCGCCACTCGCGCAGCAATCTCCCCAGGGCTGGCACGTATTACCTCGGACGTAATTGAGCCGCAATGTCGTGCAATCTACCATCAATGCATGAAGACCATCGTGATTCAACAGTACGGTGGACCGGAGGTGCTCACAATGCGTGAGTTGCCGGTTCCCGAGCCAAAGCCCGGCGAGATTCGCATTCACGTCAAAGCCTTCGGCGTCAATCGCGCCGAAATCCACATGCGCGAAGGACACTGGGGCGACGTGTCCAAAATCTCCGGCATCGAATGCGTCGGCGTCGTCGATGCCGATCCCTCCGGCGCGCTGCGTCGCGGACAAACCGTCGCCGCGATTGTCGGCGGCATGGGCCGCACGTTGCCCGGCAGCTACGCCGAATACACGTGCGTGCCAATGAGCAACGTGTTCGTGCTCGACACCACGCTCTCCTGGGCCGATCTCGCGGCGATTCCCGAATCGTACGCGACCGCGTGGGGCGCCCTGTTCGATATCATGTCGCTCCGGCCCAAGCACGTCGTATTGATTCGCGGCGCCACGTCCGCCCTCGGCCAAGCCGCGGTCAGTATCGCCTCGGACTACGGCGCCACCGTCCTGGCGACGACTCGGCGGACCGATCGCGTGAGGGGATTGGAGGCCCTCGGCGCATCGCGTGTGCTCATCGACCACGGGGTACTGGCCAACGAGGTGCACGGCATCAATGGGGTGCTCGACATTGTCGGCAACCGCGTGCTTCGAGATTCCCTTCGCCTGCTCAAGAAAAACGGGACGCTGTGCGAGGTCGGCTTCTTGGGAGGCATGGAGCCAGTTGAGAATTTCAATCCCTTGCTCGACATGCCAAGTGGCGTGAACCTGCGGTTCTACGGGACGGGATTCGTGCTGGGCAATCCCGACTTCCCGCTGAGCGACATCCCCATGCAGAAGATCGTGGAGAAGGTGGCCAGCGGGGCGTACAAGACCAAGCCCGCCAAGGTGTTTCCGTTTGAGGCGATCCAGGACGCCCACCGCCTCATGGAGTCCAACGAGGCCTGGGGCAAGATCGTCGTGACGGTTTAAACCTGTTCGACTATGGCGGTGTCCCAACACACGTGCGCAAATACCTGAATGGCGTGACGACGATCGCGGTGCTCACCATGGCACTCGGCATCGCCGCCACCACCGCCGTATTCAGCGTCGCCAACGGCGTGCTGTTCCGCCCGCTGCCATACAACAACCCGGCCGGCCTGGTCATGATCTGGGACCGCTGGGTCGGTTGGCCGTCCACCTGGCTGTCCAACGCCGACTTCGTCGACTACCGGGACAAGGCGCGATCCTTCAGCGCCGTCGGCGCTTTCACCTACGGAACGCGCAACCTGACCGGTGGCGACCTCCCGGAGCTCGTTCGCGTCGGCATGGCGTCGTCCGGCGTATTCGACGCACTTGGCACAGCGGCCGCGCGGGGTCGACTCTACACGGTTGGCGAGGACCAACCCGGCGCCGCGCGCGTGGCCGTGATCAGCGACGGCCTCTGGCGCCGACGGTTCGCCGGTGACCCCAGCATCGTCGGTCGCTCGATCTTGCTCGACGACAGCAGCACGACCGTCATCGGCATCATGCCCGCCGACTTTCAGATGCCGCTCGACTTTGGCGCCGACCCGATGGACGTTTGGGTCCCACTCGCACTCGGCCCCGTGCCGCCCATTCCGCGGGGCGGCCACTATCTCAATGTCGTCGCCCGCCTCCGAAGCGGCATTACGACCGATGCCGCCAACGCCGAGGTCAAGGCTATGGGCGCGCAGATGGTCGTCGACTACCCCGCTCAATACTCGCCGGACTTCGGTGCTTTCCTCCGGCCGATGTCCTCGCAAGTCCTGGGCGACGTCCGCCCGACACTCGCCCTGCTGCTCGCGGCCGTCGCCTGCGTGCTCCTCATCGCCTGCGCCAACGTCGCCAGCCTGCTCCTCGCGCGCGCCCACTCGCGCCAACGCGAGATCGCGATCCGATCCGCGCTCGGCGCCAGCCCGGCGCGACTGCTGCGAGAGAACCTCGTCGAAGCCCAGATGCTCGGGCTTGCGAGCGGTGTCCTCGGCGTGATACTCGCCTTCGGCGTCGTACACGCCATCGCGGCGGCGGCACCCGCAACCATACCGCGAATACGACAGGTTGGCATTGACGGAACGGTGCTCGCGTTCGCGTTGCTTGTCTCCATGCTCACCGGTTTCGCCTGCGGGCTCGTGCCCGGCCTGCATGTGTCCCGGTCGAACCTCAACGTACGGGGTGCGACGGGTGAGAGGGTCAGGAGAGTGCTGATCACGGCCGAAGTCGCGCTCTCGGTCGTCCTCCTCGTCGGCGCGGGCCTCTTGCTCAAGAGCTTCGCGCGACTCGAACGGGTCGATCCGGGATTCTCATCGGATCACGTGCTCACCGCGCGCGTCAACCTGCCCGTCTCCAAGTATGCGACCAACTCCGCCGTTCACGCGTTCTACCGCCGCGCGACGGACCAAGTGCGCGCACTGCCGTCGGTGACCGCTGCCGGCCTCGTGCGCGTGCTGCCGATGACCGACATCATGGGCGACTGGGACTTGATGCCGGAAGGAAGCCGCGCCAAATACGCGGCCGACTGGCAGGTCATCTCCCCCGAGTACTTCCGCGTCATGGGCATTCCGGTGCGCGAAGGACGGGCGTTGACCGAGGCCGACGACGAGCGTGGCACGCCGGTCATGGTGATCAACGAGGCCACGGCGCGCCGCATCTGGCCAGATGGGCATGCGGTTGGGCAGCGCGTTCGCATGGGCGGGGGTACGGACAGTGTCTATCGCACCGTCGTCGGGGTCGTCGCCGACATCAAGCATCGCGGCCTCGACGCCGAGGCGCGCCCCGAGATCTATCTGCCCCACGCGCAGTGGCCGAACGGCGGCGGCACCGCGGCCGCGACGATGTACGTCGTCGTGCGCACCGCGCGCGATCCGCGGTCCCTCGTGGCCGACGTACGGCGCGCCATCCAAACGCTCGATCCGAACATTCCGCTCGCCAACGTGAGAACCATGGACGACGTCATGAGCGGTTGGGCCGCCGCGCGGCGGCTCGCGCTCCTCGTGCTCGCCATGCTCGCGACCACCGCCGTTGTGTTGGCCGCCGTCGGCTTGTACGGCGTCATCGGCTTCGCGGTCACGCAACGGACGAGCGAGATCGGCGTGCGGCGCGCGCTCGGCGCCCAGGCCGGCTCCGTTCTGGCGCTCGTCGCTCGCCAGGGCTCGGTGCCCGTCCTCGTCGGCATCATTATCGGGATTGCCGGCGCCTTCGGCGCCTCACGCCTTATGGCTGCGCTGCTCTTCCAAACGAGCGCCGTCGATCCCGTCGTGTTCATTGCGGTCCCGGCGCTGCTCGGCGTGGTCGCCGCGGCGGCGAGCTACGTTCCTGCACGACGAGCTGTGCGGATCGATCCTCTCATCGCTTTGCGGCAGCAATAGAGAGAAACGCCGACAACGCCCGCGATAGTCGGTGTGGCTGGTAGACGGCGGCCAGCTCGGCTGTCGCCTGCACGCCGCTCAGTCGCCGAAACTCGACGCCTTCGAACCGGAGTCGGCGAACCGAGGCCGGAACCAGCGTGACGCCGAGTCCGGCGGCGACGAGCGTGAGAATGGTGTCGTACTCGGCGCTCTCGTGCGCCACCTTGGGCTCGAAGCCGGCGCGTTGGCAGATCCCGGTGAGCACGTCATGGTGCGGCGGCGCAATGTGCCGCGGAAAGAGCACCCACGGTTCGTTGGCCAGCGCCGCGATCGGTATGATGTTGCGCGGCGCCAGGCGGTGATCGTGCGGCAGCGCGGCCACGAACGCCTCGCGGCGGACCACTTCGGCCCGGGCCCGCCCGACCGCGACCGGACCGCGGACAAGCGCGACGTCGACCAGGTCACGCTCGACCGCCTCGAGCTGCGACTCGGTCGTACCCTCGATCATCTCGAGGTGAATGAGCGGATAAGCGGCGCGGAATGCCCGGACCATTTCGACCAAGCCGCCGAGCGCGCCCGATCCCGTGTAGCCGATGCGCAGCCGGTCGACCTCGCCGCGCCCCGCGCGCATGGCCGCTTCGAGACTGCGGGCTGCCTCGGCCAAGGTACGCCGCGCGCCGTCCAGGAGCGCCGTACCGGCGGGCGTGAGCTCGACGCGCCGGCTCGTGCGCACGAACAGCGGCGCCCCGATCGCGCGCTCGAGCTGTCGGATCTGCTGGCTCAGCGGCGGCTGGGAGACGTTCAATCGCCGCGCGGCGCGCGAGAAGTGCAACTCCTCGGCCACGGCAACGAAGTATCTAAGGTGGCGAAGATCAACGGCTTCCATTGAGATGCCCCGAGTATGGATAACAGTCGAACAATATATTGGCCGTCTTGAGGTTAAGCGGGCAACATCCATCACCATGGACCTGATCGAGCGCATTGGCCGCGATGGCCACGAATCCGTTGTTTTCGTCTCCGATCCCGCGAGCGGCTACCATGGGATCATCGCCATCCACTCCACGCGTCGCGGCCCCGCGCTCGGCGGCACCCGTCTCTGGAACTACGACAACGGCGATCAGGCCATTAACGATGCCCTAAGGCTCTCCGAGGGCATGACGTACAAGGCTGCCGCGGCTGGCATGCCGTGGGGCGGTGGGAAGTCCGTCATCATCGCGAATTCCGCGAAGATCGACCGGAAGAAGATCTTTCAGGCCCACGGGCGCGCGGTCGAGAAGCTCGGCGGTCAGTACATCACGTCGGTGGACATCGGGACCGGTCCGGACGACATGGTCTATGTGAAGGAAGAGACCACGCACGTCGGCGGGCTCCCGACGCCGTTCGGCAGCCCATCGCCCGCGACCGCGCGCGGTGTGCAGCGCGCGATCGAAGCCGCGCTCTTGGACGTGTGCGGCACCGCCGATGCGGCCGGGCGGACGGTCGCGATCCAGGGCGTCGGCAACGTCGGCTATGGTCTCGCGCGTGGGCTCCACGACGTTGGCGCGAAGCTCGTCGTGAGCGATGTCGACGCCGCACGCGCGAAGCGAGTCGCCGAGGAGTTCGGCGCGCGCGTCGTGCCCGTCGACCAGATCCACGCCGAGAAGGTCGACGTGTTCGCGCCCTGCGCGTTCGGCGCCGGGCTCTCCGAGACGACCATCCCGCAGCTTCGTTGCGGCATCATCGCGGGCGCCGCGAACAACCAGCTCGCGACGGCGGCCGATGGCAAGCGCTTGGCCGATCGTAGCATAGCCTACGCCCCCGACTTCATCGCCAACGCCGGCGGCCTTATCTACCTCGGCCAGGAAGTCCTCGGCTGGACGGCCGAGCAGACCATGGCAAAGGTCGACGGCATCTTCGAGACGGTTCGCGAAGTCTTCCAGCGGGCCGCGAAGCACAACGTCACGACCGCCGAAGCCGCCGTCTCGCTAGCGAAGGAACGCCTCTAGGCAAGGCAGTCGGCAAGGCAAGTCGGCAAGGCAAGTCGGCAAGGCAAGTCGGCAAGGCAAGTCGGCAAGGCAAGTCGGCAAGGCAAGTCGGCAAGGCAAGTCGGCAAGGCAAGTCGGCAAGGCAAGTCGGCAAGGCAAGTCGGCAAGGCAAGTCGGCAAGGCAAGTCGGCAAGGCAACCCCGAGGACACAGCCGCGTGTCCAACCGGGGATGCCCAATCCCGCGTCGAAACTCCGGCCCTCATACGGCGCCGCCGCGATAGCGGCGTGCGCCGTGTTCGTCTTGTACGTAGTGACGCTGCTGCCGAGCACCGCGATGTGGGACACGAGCGAATATCTCACTGCCGCAAAGGTGCTAGGCATCCCGCACCCGCCAGGCAATCCGTTCTTCGTGATCCTGGGCCACATATTCGCGATCCTTCCCATCGCCCCAACGGTCGCCCAGCGCGTCAACATCATGGCCGCGCTCACCAGCGCCCTCTCAGCGGGCATCTGGTTCCTGGTCACCGAACGGGTCCTCGCGCACTGGTTGCCGGAGCGATGGAAGCGCCTCACGGGGGCGTCGCTCGCCGTGATCATCGGCAGCACCGCGTTCACCGTCTGGAGCCAGTCGGTCGTGAACGAGAAGGTCTACACAGTCTCGCTGCTCTTCCTCGCCGTCGTAACCTGGCTCGTGATCATGTGGTCCGACGACCCGGATGCACCGCGAGCCGAGCGACTGCTGGTACTCTCGGCATTTCTCATCGGGCTCGGTTACACGAACCACCCGGCGGGATTCCTCGTCGCCCCGGCAGTCGCCGTCGCAATCCTGTTCCGTAAGCCGAAGCTACTGATCGATCCCCGGTTCGTGGCCAAGTTCGCCGGCGTGCTCGCGCTCGGCCTCACGCCATTCTTGTTCGAGCCGATCCGGGCAGGCCAGCATCCAGCGTTGAACGAAGGCGACGTGAACGCCTGCCCAACGCACTTCGCATGGAGCTGCACGCTGAGTGCCGAGACCGCGCGCCGCACATACGAGCACATCACGCGCAAGCAGTACGGCGACCTCCCGTTCCTCGAACGGAAAGCCCCGATGTCGGCGCAGTTCGGGATGTACTGGCTCTACTTCAAGTGGCAATGGCTGCGCGACGCCGCGGGACGACTCCCCGGCCTCCAAAGCGCGCTCGGCGCCATCTTCCTGGCGCTCGGCCTCGCCGGCGGCGTCACGCACTGGAAGCGCGATCGCGCGTCGTTTTGGTACTACGCCACGCTCGTCTTCGTGGTCACACCGCTCCTCATCGTCTACCTCAACTTCTCTTACGGCTGGTCTCAAGCCCCGGAGCTCGGCACCACTATCACCCGCGAGGTGCGTGACCGCGACTACTTCTATCTCTGGAGCTTCAGCAGCTGGAGCGTGTGGATCGCGCTCGGCCTCGTCGCCCTGTGGGAGACGCTCGCCAAGAAGAGCAGCTGGATCCTGGCAACCCCGGTGCTGGCCCTCGCGGCGATCCCGTTCATGGCGAACCGTCACGTCGCCCCGCGGACCGAGCAAGCGTCGACGCGCGATTTCGCGATCGACCTCCTCAACTCCGTCGAGCCATACGGCATCATCATCAGTGGCGGCGACAATGATCTCTTCCCGCTCTGGTACGCCCAGGAGGTCGAAGGCGTACGGAAAGATGTCCTCGTCGTAACAACGTCACTCCTCGGCCTCGACTGGTACGCCGGCGAATTGCTGCAACGCCCCGTGTACACGTACGACGCGGCCAAGGGACCGGCGGTCTATCGCGATCGCGTGTGGCCGAAGCCCACGCGCCCGCTGTTCACGATGTCGCTCGCCGAGACGCGCCAGGTGCCAGAGTATGTCCAGTTGCCCGGCCCCATGACGTTCAAGAAGGCCGGCACGCCGCTCGAAGCCGTCATCGACCCGCGCCGCCTCGAATACGGTGTCCTCTCGCGGGCCGAGATCTTCGTCCTGCACATGATCGGCGACGGGAGCGGGCGGCCCGTTTACATCAGCACGACGTACGGTCTCTATGGGAACTCGCTCGGTCTCGAGAACCATCTGCTGACCCAAGGTCTGGCGAGAAAAGTCGTCGACGCTCCCGTGGTCGGGACGCGGGATACGGTGATGGTCCCGGGCGATGGCTGGATGGACACGAGCCGGTCGGACGCCCTGTGGCGTGAGCAGCAGGGGCCGGCCACCATCCTGAAGCACCCAGGATGGAACGACCAGGCTTCGATCCAGATGCCGGCCATGTACATCGTTCGTGGTTACGCCCTCGCCGAGGGGCTCCAGAGACGCAACTTGCCTAGCGACGCGGCGACGATCGCGGAGGTGGTTGGCGAGTCCAATCGGATCGCCAACGCCATAGGATTCCGACTAAGAAATTGATTTGACATAGCCCCGAGGGCTACATTCGTGGCCCGATGCGGTCCGTGGTTGCGCGTTACGCGCTCCCGGTCGTGTCACTTGCGGCCGCTCTCGCTGTGTCGCTGCTTGGTCAGCGTCACGACGACGCACTCGCGTTGTGCCTGGCCGCCGTGGTACTCACCACCTGGCTCGGCGGCCTGGGCCCCGGTGTCGTCGCCGCCCTCCTCGGCGTCGGTGTCGTCGACTACGCGATCGGCGACTATACGGTGCGCGACGCCGCCCCACATGCCGTGCTCTTTCTCGTGTCGGTCGTCATCGTCGGCTGGGCCCGTGATGAATTGACCGAGCGACGACGCAGCGAGAAGCAGTTGGCCGGTCAGTACGCGATCGCCCGCATCATCTCCCAGTCCACGACATGGACCGAGGCCGCACCCAGGCTGCTGGCGGCGATCGGCCGAATCACCGGCTGGGAGTGGGCCGCGTTCTTCACCGCCGATCGCGATGGCCTGAAAGTAAAATGCCGCGCGGTGTGGCACGACGACACACTGCATGGTGCCGACGCGCTCGACGCGGCGAGCCAAGGCACGCTCGTCAGTCGCGAGGAGGGACTCATCGGCCGCGTGTGGAACGAAAGCGCGATCGCGGTGGCGCGCGATCTCATGGCCGATAACGCATTGCCGTCACCCATGGCGTCGGCCGCGCAACTCGCCGGTCTGGCAACGGCCGTCGCCGTGCCACTCCGCGCCGGTCGCGAGACGCTCGGCGTGCTCGTGCTCATGAGCCGAGCGAGCGGAAAGGGCGCGCCGCCATTCGACGCGCGCCAGACCGAGACGCTGGCCGTGCTCGGCGAGCAGATCGGCCAGTTCACGTTCCGCCGGCGCGTGGAGCAAGACCGCGAGTCGTTGGCATCGCTCGTCCAGAACAGCTCCGATTTCGTGGGGATCGCATCGCTGGCGGGTGATTGGATGTTCATCAACCCCGCGGGGCAACGCCTCGTCGGCCTCGATGGCGACGCCGATGTCCGCGCGAGCCCCATGCGAACGCTGCTGGTCGAAGACGTGACCCTCGCTGTGCTGGAGCACGGGTACTGGTCGGGCGACGCGCACCTGCGGCACGCGCGAACGGGCTCCGTCGTACCGGTGCTGCAGCACATCTTCACGATCACGGCGCTCGACCGGCCGGTGGCGCTGGCGGTGATTGGCCGCGACCTGACCGACATCGAACGGCAGAACGAGCAGCTCCGGCGGAATGAGACGTACCTGGCCGAGGCGCAGCGCTTGAGCCAGACCGGGAGCTGGGCCCTCAAGGTGCCGTCGGGCGTCCGCCAGTGGTCGCGCGAAGCATTCCGCATCTTCGGCATCGATGCCGGCACGGTCGTCACGCGCGACGTCTTCGAGCGCTTCGTGCACCCAAGCGACCGCGCACGCGTGATGCAAACCCTCGACCGCGCCATCGACGAGCGCACGGGTCTCGACATCACGTATCGGATCGTGCGCCCCGATGGATCCGTTCGGTACGCGCAGAGCGTTGGCCGGCCGATTCTGAATGCGGCTGGCGAGGTCGAGGAGCTGGTGGGCGTCGTCATGGACGTCACGGACCGCAAGCGCGCCGCGCGTGCCCTGCGTCGGGCGCGCGAGCGAGCGCTCACCGCCCGGTTCGCGGCGATGCTCGACGAGCGGGCGCGCGTCGCGCGCGAGATCCACGACAGCCTGCTCCAGGGTGTCACCGGGATCGCGCTCCAACTGCGCGCCATGCTGCCGCACGTGACGCCGGCCGACACCTTGCATTGGATCGTGGAGCTCGCCGATCGCACGAGCCACGAGGCCCGGCGCGCGATCTGGGACTTGCGGTCGCCGTCGATCGCCGATGACATCATCGGTGCGCTGGAGGATGCCGCGCGCCGCCACCTGGCCGGGACGTTGCTCGCCTATCGCATGACCGTCACGGGCCGACCGCGACCCCTGCCGCCTGCAGTTGTGCCGATCGCTGTCCGCATTATAGAAGAGGGTCTCACGAACGTCGTCAAACACGCGGGCGCCGCATCCGTCTGGCTGACGGTGGCCTACGAGCGCCGCGTGGTGCGGATCACCTTGGCTGATGATGGCCGCGGGTTCGACGTTGCGGGGGCGCGTGAGGGACACTGGGGCATCATCGGGATGATGGAACGCGCGGCGGAGATTGGCGCGCGGCTTCAGGTGCGCAGCACTCCCGAGAGCGGCACAGAGGTTGTGCTCGAAATCAGTCGTCGAGGTGGATTATCCCGCGCTGGAGAGCGACCGTAACGGCTTCGGTGCGGTCGCTCACGTCGAGTTTCGCCATCACGTGCTTGAGATGCACTTTGACCGTCTCCTCGGTGCGACCGATCACGCGCGCGATGTCGCGATTGCGGAGACCGCGCGCCGCGAGTCGCAGCACCTCGACCTCGCGCGCCGTGAGATCGATCCGCGGCGTGAATTCGGCGAGCTTGCTGGCGACCGATGGCGGGATCACGCGCTTGCCGTCGGCCGCTTGGCGAATCGCGCCGATCATCTCTTCGCCGAGCATGTCCTTGATGAGATAGGCGCAGGCCCCCGCGTCGAGCGCGCGATAGATGTCGGCATCGCCCTCATAGCTGGTGAGCGCGACCACGCGCGCGTTCGGGTTCGACGACACGATCGCGCGGATCGCGGCCACGCCATCGATCTTCGGCATCCGCAGGTCCATGAGCACGACATCGGGCCGGTGGACCTCATACAGCTGTATCGCGCTCGCGCCGTCGGTGGCCTCGGCGACCACCGTCATATCCGGCTCGTTGGCGATCAACGCCGCAATGCCGGCGCGGACGACGGGATGGTCGTCGGCGGTCAGAACGCGAATCGGCATGACAGAAGAAAACGGGTGGTTTCCCGGCTCATCAATAACTCGAACGGGGAGTTATAAGAGTATCCCTGCCGGTGATATTCCGTTGCGTCGGGTGCCAATAGACTGGTCTCCATGCGAACCGACAACTCTTTTGAGGAAATCGCCATTCCGCATCTGCCGGATGTCAGGCGATTCGCGCTGCGGCTCACCGGCGACGCGGATGAGTCGGCGGATCTCGTGCAGGAGACCTACTGGCGGGCCCTGCGCTCCTGGCACACGTACCGCCCGGATTCGCCGTGTGGACGCTGGCTGTTCGCGATCTGCCTTAACCTGTTCAGGCGGCAGTGGCAGCGCGGGCGGCGCATCGTGCGGCTCGTCGACGACAACGATCCCGTCGAAACGCCCTCGACGGCCCCGGACGTTGCTCCCGCCATTACCGATGCCGCGAGTCGACTCTCTCCAATCCTGCGTACCGTGTTCGAGCTCGTCGACATCCAGGGGGCGTCGTATACCGAAGCGGCCGTGGCCTTGCGTGTGCCGATCGGGACAGTACGCTCGCGCTTGCACCGCGCGCGCGCCTGTCTCCGACCGTCACTCAGCTCTCACGCGCGGGATATCCACCTCGGCGCGGCCTAGGAAAGAGGTTGGCGGGGAGGTGTCCCCGGGCCCCTCCGATATCCACCTGGGCGCCGCCTAGTGGTCGACCGTCACCGGCCCGTTGGTGGTCACGACGCGAACTGTCGGCCCGCCGCCGTTCACGTCCATCGACAGCCGCTTCAGGTCGAGGCGCCCCGAGACCGTGATGGGGAACCCGATCGACATCGGCCCATTCACGGTTCCGGTCTCGAGGTGCGCGGCGTAGCTCGCCGGTAGCGTGAGCTCGACCGGCCCATTCTCGGTCTCGGCGTCGAGACCCGATCCATCCCACTTTGAACCGGTGAGAGTCACCTCGACCGGCCCATTCTCCGTGCGAGCACGGACGTTGCCGCCGACCGCATAGAGCGAGATCGGCCCGTTCTGGCTCCGCAAATCGAGCTGCCCGGCGACATCGCTCGCCTCGACGGGCCCGTTGGTCGACTCGGCCGTGACGTCGGCCTTGAGCGGGACCTCGATCCGGTAGCTCACGGTCCACGACCTCCGGTGCCCGTGATACGGCGGCCCGTCGGCATGAATCCGACCGCCACTCGTCGTCACGTGAACCTGCGAGGCCATGTCCTTGGCCTCGGCATCCGTCGACGCCTCGGCCTCGACCAGCTCGTGCACCACCACGTCGCTCGTCGACCCGCCAATGATCTCGACCGCCCCGTTCTCTCCCGCGTCGACATTGATCGCGCCACCACTCGCGAGATGATCGATCCGCACCTCGCAGTACCGCGCGTGATCGTCGTGCCGCCACTGGTCGCGGCACTCATCGACCCACTTCGCATCGTCGTGTTGCGCCCAGAGGCGAGCGCTCGCGATCGCGAGAGCGACCGGGACGGTCAGATAATATTTCATAGTGGTTGGACACCGCGTTTCGTCGGAACGTTTCGTGGCCGCGATATCGTTTCGTGAACGCTGTCGCTCGGCAGGCAAGCCCATGCAACCATGACGCTTACGTCCGGGCCACAGGTTTGCGGACGCGCCTCTCCATACTTCACCCTCCTGGAGACACCCACGTGCCTCGTTTTCTCGTTCTCACCGCGGCCGCCGTCGGGCTCGCCGCCTGTGCCGACTCGCGCTCGGCGACCGCACCCACCGCGCCCGAATCTGGTCTACTCGCCAATCGGGATGGTGGCGGAATCGCCGGCGCCGTCTACACCTCGACGAACAGCACCGCCGCCAACGCCGTTGTGGCGTACGCACGAAACGACGCGGGCCGACTCACTCGGATCGGCTCATTCAACACGGGCGGCCTGGGCTTCGGCGCGGGTACCGATCCGTTGGGCTCGCAGTTCTCCGTGATCTTGGCCGAGGACCACGCCCACCTCTACGTCGTCAACGCGGGCTCGAACGACATCACAGTCTTCGACGTCCAACGCGCCGGCGGACTCGTCTGGCGCCAGCGCATCGAATCGCGCGGGTCGACGCCGGTTAGCCTTGCACTGCGTGACGGTCACCTCTTCGTTCTCAATCAAGGCGACAACACCGTCGCCGGTTTCAGCGTTCACGACGATGGGACATTGACCCCGAGCAGCCACCAGAACCTGCCCGCCGGCGCTTCCGGCTCGTCCACGGTTCGCGTCGAAGGCCGCACGCTCATCGTTAGCGAGCGGAACACGAATCGTCTCGACCTCTTCCCGCTCGACGGCGATGGCCGCATCGGCCGCCCGGACACGGTGTCATCGAACGGCGCGACGCCATTTGGCCTCGACGTAGGCCACGGTGGCCTCATCCTCGTGTCCGAGGCTGGGCCGAACGCCGTCTCATCGTACCGCCTGCACGATGATCACTTCCGCCTCGACGACGGGTCGGTCCTGACGAACGGCAAGGCGACATGCTGGGTCCGCCTCAGCCCCGACGAGCGTTTCGCGTTCAGCGTGAACTCGGCAACCGCGTCGATGACGGCGTTCAAGGTCGATCCGAATGGCAACCTCGAGCTCAAGACGATCGGCACGCTCACCGCGGGCTCGGCGCCGCTCGACAATGACGTGACCCCGGACAATCGCTTTGTGTACGCGGTCGAGGCGGTCGCCCTAGGAATCGGCGCGTTCGAGATCGGCGCGGACGGCAGTCTCACGCCGCTCCCGGGCGCGACCGGCGTTGGCGGAACGGAAGGTTTGGCCGCGTTCTAAGACGAGAGTCCTAGCGCGCGCATCTTTCGCCACAACGTCGTGCGACCCATGCCGAGGAGCTCGGCGGCCCGAGTGACGGCGCCATCCGTCAGTTCGAGTGCCGCTCGGATCGCCTCCCGCTCCTCGGCAGCGTCGTCGACGGCGCGATAGCGCGTCTTGGCGTCGGTCTCCTCGGCGCCGGCCGCGCGGACTTCTTCGGGGAGATGCTGCGCGTCGATGCGCGCGCCACCGGCGCGGATCGACGCGCTCTCGACGGCCGCGAACAGCTCCCGGACATTCCCCGGCCACGCGTATTCGCGCAGCAGTCGCATGGCCAGCGGGGAGATCGCGTTCGGCGCGCTCAGTTTCGCCGTCACCAGGAGTGGAATATCACCCGCCCGGTCTCGCAACGCCGGGACGCGAATCGGGAAGACGTGGAGCCGATAGAACAGATCTTCTCGGAATGCGCCCTCCTTCACCAGCGCCCGGACATCGCGATTGGTCGCCGCCACGACCCGCACGTTGATTTTGCGCGCGCGAACGTCACCGACGCGCGTGACCTCACGTTCCTGCAGCACGCGGAGGAGCCGGAGTTGCAAGGGCGGCGGGACCTCGCCGATCTCGTCGAGAAAGATCGTCCCGCCGTCAGCGGCCTCGAACAACCCGGCTTTGTCGCGCATGGCTCCGGTGAACGCGCCTCGCAGATGCCCGAACAGCTCGCTCTCCAGCAGACCGGCCGCCAGCGCGCCACAATTGACGGCGAGAAAAGGCTTGTTGCGCCGCGGCGAGAACTCGTGCACCGCCGCGGCGACGAGCTCTTTCCCGGTACCCGTTTCCCCCGTGATCAACACGGTCGCGTCCGTCGGCGCGACCTGGTGCAGCGCCGTGAATACGTCTCGCATGGCGGTCGACCGACCAACGAGGCCGTGAGTTGCGGGAGTAGCGGCCGCGACCGACGGTCGTCGCTCCAGCAGCTCACGCACCCGCGCACTGAGCACGTCGGGCTCCACGGGTTTCGTCAGAAAGTCGTCCGCGCCCGCGTGGAGGGCACGAACGGCGGCATCGACGGTCCCGTAGCCGCTGATCATCAGCACGGCGACGCCCTCACCCCAGACGCGCAGCGCTTCGACGAGCGTAATGCCATCGGTGCCGGGCATGCGGAGGTCGAGCAGCATGAGATCGAATCGCCCGGCTTTGAGCGCCGCCGCCGCCGCCGGCGCATCGCCGACCGCCTCCACCGCGTAGCCATCGGCTTCGAGCAACGCCGCGGTCGACAGGCGAAAGACCTTGTCGTCGTCGACGACGAGAATGCGATGCGTCATGCGGCCGCCGGGATCTCGATCCGGAACAACGCGCCCGGATCTGGTGCGCGATTCCGCGCCGTCAGACTGCCGCCCACAGAGCGCACGAGCCCCTCGGCCACGAAGAGCCCAAGGCCCACACCATGCACGGCGGTCTTCGTCGTGAAGAACGGGTCAAAAATTCGCGGGAGCAGATCGTCGGGGATCCCCGGCCCATCGTCCGCCACGTCGATACGGATCACGTCCCGCACGGCGCTCACCATGATCATGAGCGTCGCGCGGCCACTCGCCGCCTCGCTGGCGTTGCGCGCGAGATTCAACAAGACCTGCTTGAGCGCATCGGCTCCGATCGCGGCTTTCACGACGGCCGTATCCGTCTCGACGTGCACGGCGGCCAATGCATTGAGCTTGAGCAGCGCCGCCACCTCGCGGACGACCGCCGCCGGCTCGCACAGGGCTCCCCCCGCGTCGCGTGGCCGATTCAAGTCGAGCAAATTCTCGGCGAGCGCGTGCATGCGCATCAGCTCTTCGATCGCCAGATCGGCGAACGTGCGCGTCTCGCCATCGTCACCCGAGCGGCGGCGGATCACCTCGAGGCAGTTCCGCACGTTGGCGACGGGATTTCGGATCTCGTGCGCCAGTTGGACGACCAGGTGTCCGGTCGCCGCCAGCCGGTCGCGCTGCATGAGTTGCGCCTGGAGCATCGACAGCTTCTCCGATCGCTCAGCCAGCGTCACGTTCGCCGACTGCACCTCGCCGAGTCGGGCCGCCAGGGCGCGGCGCATCTCGTCGAACGCGAGGGCGAGCCGACGCACCTCCAACGCGCCCGATGGCGTCACCGTTGCATTGAAATCGCCGTCCGCGAGCCGGTCTGCCGCATCGGCCAACGTCCGAACCGGAGCGGTCACGCGCCCCGCGAGCACGGCGCCGAGCAGCAGCGTCACGGCGAGCGCGAGCGCGCCGCTCGCCACGAGGACGCGTTGCAGGCGCGGCACGAGCGCCAGCTCACGCCCCAGGTCCCTCACGAACAGCACGTTCGCGCCGGGCGCCAAAGGCGCCGCGGCGACCAAATAGCGCCCGCTCCCAATCCGTACCTCGGACACCGAGTCGCCACGCGCCGCGCGGAGCGCGAGCGCGACGGCGAGCGTGTCCGCCGTCGTCGCGCCGGCCACGGCGCCGCCGGGTGCAACGAGGACCACGTCCGAGCGTGTCAACCCGGCAAGCGTTTCGGCCATGTCGCGGTCGAACGGGCGGGAGACGCCGGCCGCGCCGGCCCACGCCCCGTGCACGACGACTGGCGCGAGCGCGACGGCGTGCAAGGAGCGGCCGTCCGCGACCACGGCCAGCGCGTTCATCCCGCGGCGCGTCGAATCCACCAGCGCCGCTGTCGGAGACATGCCCGCCCATGCGGACCCGTCGCGGCCGACGAGTAGCGCGCCCTCGCCGGCGGCGGCCTGGCTCGTGGCCAGGACCTCTCGCGCGGCGTTGCGATCACCTGACATGAGCGCGCGACTGAGATCAGGGCTGGCGGCGATCGCCTGGGCCTCCATCACCATTGCCACCCCGATCGCGGCGTTGCGGTCGGCGAGCATGCGTGGCGAGGCCGCGAGATCGGCCCGCGCGCGCGCCTCGAGCGCGCCGGCAAGCCAGCGGTTGAGCACGAGACCCGCGGGCACCGTGCCCGCGAGCACGGCAAGGCCAATCAAGACCAGCAGCGTGCGTTGAAACGACAGGGGTCTGTCCTCCTCATTCACGTGACATTCTGGCGCGCTCATGCGCAAGAGCCGCACCGATCTCGGGCGGCGGTTGCCCCGGCCCCACGCGGCCCAAGCCCGATGCCACGGTTCCTTCGCCTGGTTCCGTCGGGACAGGGAGCCGTTTCCCGAGCGACCGCCTCACGTGGTTGACTCAATCACGGACATCGCCAAAACGCCTCTCGGCCTTCGACTTGTCGGCCCGTGGACGGTGACGGACCAGTGGGGGTCGGCCCCTTGCGTAATGCGCCGACCGAGGGACACACACACCAGGAGGATATTTCTCGATGTTGAGATTCATGAGTTGTTCCGCGCTCGTCTTGGGATTCGCGATCGCGACCCCGTTGGTCGCCCAACAGGCTATGAGCCACGACTCTGCCATGGGCAAAGATGCCATGGGCAAAGACGCGATGGGACACGATGCGATGGGCCATGGTGCCATGGGAGGCCACGTCGCGGGCGCATTCGCCAAAGGTGAGACGCCGGTCACGGGCGGGTATGCGGTCGAGACCATGAATGGCCACCAAGTCCTTTCGCTCACGTCCGATTTCACGATCGGCAAAGCGCCGGCGCCGTTCGTCGTGTTGAGCACGACCACCGGGCTCAGTGGCGACGCGATCTGGCTCGGCGAGCTCAAGCAGCGCAAGGGTGCGCAGTCGTTCGATATTCCCGCCGGAACGGACGTCACCCATTTCAGTCAAGTCGTCATCTGGTCGAAGAGCGCCAAGCAGACTTTGGCGAGCGCCGACCTGCCGCACTCCGCCATGTAGTATCTCACGAAGGGGTCCGCCCGGCAGCCGATTCAGTGCCACCGGGCGGGAACCGTTTCTATGCCAACTATCCTCATGATCCGTCATCACTGGGTCGTACGCCTGACGCATTGGATCGCGGTCGTGGCGATCACGATCATGGTCGGCTCGGGCCTTCGCATCTTCAACGCCTACCCGGCGTTTGCGCGCCGGGGTGGGACGTTCTGCTGCTATCCGTTCGAGAACAAACCGATCCCGGCCTGGCTCACGTTCGGCGGCTGGCTCGGCGGCGCGCGTCATTGGCATTTCGCCATGATGTGGATCCTGGTGCTCGATGGCCTCGTGTACATGGCGTTCATCTATCTCCACGGCGAGTGGCGAGATCTCGTCCCGCGCCGCGGCGATCTCCGCGACACAATCCAGATGATCCGGTTCTATCTCTTTCTGCGTCGGGATCATCCGCATCAAGGCAAGCACAATGCGCTTCAGAAAAGCGCCTACTACGCCATGCCTTGGCTCGGTGTCATTCTCGTCCTCACTGGACTCGCGATCTGGAAGCCGGTGGAGCTCGCCCCTCTGACCGCGCTCTTCGGCGGCTATATGTGGGCGCGCTACTGGCATTTCATGGCCATGACCGCGCTCGTGGTGCTTGCCGTCGGGCACGTCTTCATGGTCTTCGCGGTCGATCCGTACTCGATCCCCTCGATGATCACGGGACGGTACGACGAACGGTTCGCTCCCGACAAGCGCGACGCGCGACCGTTCTATCACCTCCTACCTCCGAAGCAGCCATGATCGACCGGCGGCGTTTTCTGGAGCTCGGCCTCGGTTCAGCCGCGGCCGCAATGCTCGTAGGTTGCAATTCGAGCGGGCCGCGGTGGGCACAACCCGCCCTCGAACTGGCCGAGCACGAGAACGAGGGCGTGGAACGGTTTCTGTTCCGCCACACGTCGATGGACCGGGTGGGGCGGAATGTGAAGGCCAGTGGGGCGGCGTTCCCGGCGTACTTCGTCGCCAACACCGTGCCAATGTGGGACCCGGCGAAGATGGGGCCCTGGCGCTTGGAGATCGGCGGGATGGTGGCCGCGCCGCGAACGCTGACGATGGGCGAGCTGAGTCGAATGCCATCGGTCACGCAGCGGGTGAACCACTACTGCGTCGAGGGCTGGACGGCGGTTGCGTCGTGGACGGGCGTGCGGCTCCGCGACCTGGCCGCCCTGGTGCGGCCCGCCCCGGAGGCTCAATACGTCGACTTTCAGTCGTTCGACGACGGCTACCACGAGTCGTGGGATTTGCCGAGCGCGATGCACCAGCAGACCCTGATCGCCTACGGCATGGACGGCCAGTGGCTGGGCGCCGCGCACGGGGGCCCGGCGCGCGTCTACTCGCCGGTGAAGCTCGGCTATAAGAACACGAAGTACCTGACGAAGATCCTGTTCCTGCCGCAGCGCAACGGTGGCTACTGGTCCGACCAGGGCTACGAATGGTACGGCGGTATCTAGCGAACGGCGCGCACATCATGATCGTGCCGCCGCCTCGCGCAGCAGAGCGTCGACCGCGCGATCTTCCCCGTCGTAGTCGCCCTCTCCGAAGTGGTGGTACCGGATGTGGCCCTCGGCATCGATGATGTAGACGGACGGCCAGTATTCGTTGTGGAAGGCATTCCAGATGGCATAGTGCTCGTCGAGCACGACGGGGTAGACGACGCCGAGGCGCCGCACGGCGTCGCGGACATTGCTCTCCACGCGCTCGTGCGCGAGCTCCGGTGTGTGGATGCCGAGAACGACAAGGCCACGATCGCGATACTTGGCTTCTATCGCTTGGATGTGCGGCAGCGCATTCAAGCAGTTGTAGCAGGAGAACGTCCAGAAATTGACCAGGATAACTTTTCCTTTCAGGGATTCGGCTGTCAGCGGAGTGGTGTTGATCCACCCGGTTGCACCCGCCAACCCGGGGAAAACGCCTTCGTCATCGTGCAGGTGGGTCAGGAGTCGCTGCTCGATCCTCCCGGTGTCGACCGGGCCCGCGCCGGCGAACAACTGGGCGTCGCGTCCCGATGCAATGAGGAAGAGCGTGCCAAGTGCCGCCACGCCCACGCCGCGCCGCACCCACCGCTCGACTGGCAGGTATGCCTTGACCCGAGCGAGGACGCGCCTGCTCGCGAGCATACCGATCGCGAGCGACGTCGCGGCGCCGAGCGCGAAGGTGAACAATAGCGCGGTCGTGCCGACGCTTGTGCCGCGAAGCGCCGCCGTGCTGATGACGAGCCCCAGAATCGGTCCGGCGCACGGTGCCCACAAGAGCCCGATGGCCGAGCCTATCGCGAGATTGCGCCCGATGCGTGTGGATGTGTGGCCGCCGCGCGAATCAATCCAGCTGCCGAGCCGCACGAACGGTCGCGCCAATATGTCGGCGACTCGCGGCGCGATGAGACTGACACCGAGGAGGCCGAGCAGCGCGATACTCACGATGCGTCCCGCTTCGCTGACCTGGGTGAGCCACGAGAGGCCTGCCGTCGCGATCGACGCCGTCGCCGCGAACATGAGCGCGAGTCCAACGAGCATCGGCAGCACCTCGCGCGAAAACGAGCGGCCGGCGCGCGCGAAGACGAGAGGAATGACCGGCAGTACACACGGGCTCAGTATGGTGAGCGCGCCGGCGGCGAAGACGAGCACGAGCAGGGCGGTGAACAATTGTGCCTCCGATTGAAGTGCGCACATAGAAGGCAATCGCCCGGCCCATGGCGTCGACGCATGATGGAGACAGCGTAAGTGACGGGCCCGCGTTGATTTGGCGAACGTTCCTGCGGTCTGGAGGAGGGTTGGTTGGCCGTTCAAGCAACGCCCACCGCACGCTGACGAAACCGCGCGATGGGACTCGTTCCGCCAGATTGTTCCATCGCGCAGCCCCGCACGTTTCGCGAGCGATGCCGGGGCGGGCAATCGTTTATCTTACTTACACTTGGCCCTCGGCATCTTTGGGAGCGCGGCTTGCGACCCGTGTCGGGAGGAGGTATCGATCATCATGCTGCCAACACTTTCGTTGCTCATTGCTGCGACCCTGGGAACTACAGTCCCCACGCTGCCCGACGAAGGCGCGTTCCCGGGTCTCGCCGGCGCGACCGGTTGGATCAATTCCAGCCCGCTCACGGCGAGCTCGCTCAAGGGGAAAGTCGTTCTCGTCGACTTCTGGACATTCGAGTGCTCGAATTGTCTCGCGGCCCTCCCGCACGTGAAGGCGCTGGAGGCGAAGTATCGGGACAAGGGTCTCGTTGTAGTCGGCGTACACTCGCCCGAGCTCGCCGAAGAGAAGCCTGCCGCGAACGTGGCAGCGGCCGTCAAGCGACTCGGCGTGGTCTATCCGGTCGCACTCGACGCAGACTACAAGATTTGGAAGGGGTTCAACAACGAGTACTGGCCCGCGGTGTACATCGTCGACGCGAATGGTCAGATCCGGTACTCTCACGCCGGCGAAGGCGACTATGACGGGCAGGACCGCGCTGTAGCAGCGCTGCTCGCCGAGGCTTCATCGCAGCAGCCGCCGTACAAGAAGCCGAGCGATGCCGATCTGAAAAAGCGCCTCACGCCCATTCAGTACGAGGTCACGCAGCACGCGGAAACCGAGCGGCCGTTCGACAACCCGTACTGGAACAATCACGAGGCCGGCATCTACGTCGACATCGTGTCCGGCGAGCCGCTCTTCTCGTCGCTCGACAAGTTCGAGTCCGGCACCGGGTGGCCGAGCTTCACCAAGCCGCTCGAGCCGGCGAACGTCAAGACCAAGTCTGACCGCTCGCTGATGATGGATCGCACCGAGGTTCGCTCGGCGCACGCGAACTCGCACCTGGGCCACGTGTTCGACGACGGGCCGGCGCCTACGGGGCTCCGCTACTGCATGAATTCGGCGGCCCTTCGGTTCGTCCCGGTCGATAGCCTGCAAGCCGAAGGCTACGGCCAGTACCTGTCCCAGTTTACGAAGAAGTAAAAATGCGAGCGTGGTCATTGACCGCGCTCCGGCAGACGGCGCCGTGGCGCCTCGCGCGCCATGGCAGGTCGGCCGTCCGCGGGTAAGTTATCCCGCATGCCGACCGTCCACCTGGGCACTATCGACTACGCCATTATCGGCGTGTACTTCATCTTCGTCCTCGGCGTGGGTTGGGGCCTACGCCGACAGACGAAGACGGGCAGCGACTTCTTCCTCGCGGGTCGCTCCCTTCCTGCCTGGGTCACCGGCATCGCGTTCATCTCGGCCAACCTCGGCGCCCAAGAAGTGATCGGGATGGGCGCCTCGGGCGCGAAGTACGGGATAGCGACGAGCCACTTCTACTGGATCGGCGCGATCCCGGCGATGGTCTTCGTCGGGCTCTTCATGATGCCGTTCTACTACGGCTCCCGCGCGAGATCGGTCCCGGAGTATCTGCGGCTCCGGTTCGACGAAAAGACTCGCGGTCTCAACGCGATCACGTTCGCGGTGATGACCATCTTTTCGTCCGGCATCAGCCTCTACGCGATGGGGAAGCTGTTCAACCTGCTGCTCGGGTGGAGCTTCAGCTTCAGCATCTGGATCTCGGCGATCGTCGTGCTCGGCTACATCGTGCTCGGCGGCCTCACGAGCGCGATCTACAACGAAGTCATGCAGTTCGTGCTGATCGTGTTCGGATTCCTGCCGCTGGCGATCATCGGCTATCTCGCCGCCGGCGGGTGGCACGGCCTCTCGACGCGGCTCGCTGCGTTGTCGGTTTCCCACGGACTCCCAGCCGGCGCCTTCTCTCACGCGTGGAAGTACATGGGGAATGCGGCCGACAACCCCATAGGCGTGGAGTGGTTCGGGCTCGCGATGGGACTCGGGTTTGTCCTATCGTTCGGGTACTGGACGACCGACTTCCTGGTCGTTCAACGCGCGCTGGCGGCCGAGTCGATGACCGCGGCCCGTCGGACGCCGTTGATTGCGGCGATGCCCAAGATGCTGTTCCCGTTTCTCGTGATCCTTCCGGGAATGATCGCCGCGAGCATCGGGATCATCCCGCCGAAGTCGATCGACGCCGCTGGTCACGCCGTGCTCGACTACGATCTGGCCACGCCGATGATGCTCGTGAAGTTCTTCCCAACCGGCATGCTCGGCCTCGGCCTCACGGCGTTGCTCGCGTCGTTCATGTCCGGCATGGCCGGAAACGTCACGGCGTTCAACACCGTCGGCACGTACGATATCTACCAAGCCTACGTGCGGAAGGGGGAGAGCGACGAGCATTATCTCCGGTTCGGCCGGATACTCACCGTTGCCGGCATCGGCCTGTCCGTGATCGCCGCGTACGTCGCGGCGTCGTTCAACAACATCATGGACTTGCTGCAGCTCGTGTTCGCGTTCGTCAACGCGCCACTGTTCGCGACGTTCTTCCTCGGCATGTTCTGGAAGCGCACGACGGGACATGGTGCGTTCACGGGCCTCCTATCGGGCACGCTCGCCGCCGCCATTCACCACGGCATGACGCTGCCGGTCGGCGCGACACCCGGCATCAAAGGCGGCTACTTCGGTGTGCACCACATCTACGCGAGTGAGCTCGGGCAGACGTTCTGGACCGCCATCTGGGCGTGGACGACGTGCTTCGTCGTGACGATCGTGGTCAGCCTGCTCACGAAACCGCGGCCGCCGGAGGAGCTCAAGGGGCTCGTGTACTCGATGACGCCGAAGGTCACCGAAGACCACGTGCCGTTCATCCAGCGGCCGCTGACGCTCGCCGTGATCGTCCTGGTGTTCGCCCTCGTGCTAAACATCATCTTCTTTTGACGGCGGCCGAATTATTCCGTCGGCAATTCCGCTCTGAGCCCAGGGTAGTCGCCTCCGCCCCGGGGCGTGTGAACTTGATCGGGGAGCACACGGACTACAATGGCGGCGACGTGCTCCCGATCGCGATCGCCCAACGCACAACGGTGGCAATCGCACCGGCTACCGAGAGTGTCGCTGTTTCGGCCCAGCAACCGTTGCTCGGCCGATTCTCGGTGGCGCATCTCGTGCCCGAGCGGCGCTGGTGGGATTACGTCGCGGGCGTAGCCGCTGCGTTCATCGACTCGGGCTACACAATCCCCGACTTCCAGATCGCGGTGGCCAGCGATGTTCCAGTCGGTGCCGGCCTCAGCTCGTCAGCAGCGCTCGAAACCGCGACGGCGTTCGCGCTCGCGCGATTGTTCGGCCACGATATCCCACCACAACGACTCGCCCTACTCGGCACGCGCGCCGAGCGAGAGTTCGTAGGCGTGGCCTCAGGGATAATGGACCAGCAAGCCTCGGCGCTCGGCGCCGCGCACAAGGCTGTTCATATCCGCTGCGATACCGGCGCACACGAGCACGTGCCGTTCGACGACGCCGTGCTCATCTTCGACACCGGCGTTCGCCGCGCCCTGGCCGACTCGGCGTTCAACGACCGCCGCGCCGAGTGCCAGGCCGCGCTCACGCGCCTGCGCTCACTCCGTCCGTCGCTGCCGAGCCTCGCCGCGGCCGACCTCGATCTCTTGCGCGAGGCCCGCTTGCCCCCACCTCTCGATCGCCGCGCCCGCCACGTGGTGACCGAGATGTCCCGCGTCCGCGCGGTCGTCGACGCCCTGCGCGTGGGCAACCCACTCCCAGGCGAAGCGCTGTTCGCTTCGCACGAGTCTCTCCGCGTCGACTACGAGTGCTCTTCGCCGGAGCTCGACGCATTCGTCGACCGCGCCCGCCGCGCTGACGGGATCACCGGCGCTCGCCTAACGGGCGCGGGCTGGGGCGGTTGCGCGATCGCCGTCGGCAATCCACAGGCGCTCGCGACATTCGGCGGTGGCTGGATCACCCATGCAGCTGCGGGGGCGCGGATCGAGCACGGCTGAGTAAGGATTCGATTTTGTCGAACTGCTGATGCCAGGCAATTTTGGATAAGACTGTCACGATGAGCGGAATCCCCACTTCAGTTACCGTGACCTTCGTTTTCCCGCCCGACTCTGTGAACTCGGTAATCACGAGAATTTCGTTCGGCCAATGACCAGGAACCGGTGCGTGCGAGCCCGGAATTACTCTGCCGGTCGCATCGGAAAAAGAGCTCGTGGATACGATTCTGCTATTCGGAACGACCTCCTTATAGACGCCCGTGTTCCAAAACATTTCCCCCTTCGGAGACTTCATTGACCAGAGATAGGTCCCGCCTACTCGTGGGTCGTTCCTGATGATCGGCGCGGTAAAATCCGTGGGGCCCCACCACTGCTTGATGCACTCAGGGTCATTCCAGATCCGCCACAACTGATCGGCGGAAGCGTCGAAGGTTCGCTCGAAGGAACCGGTCGTATTGACCCTCAGGGCAACAAAGGTGAGTGCGGCCAGGGCTACCACAGTGCCGGTGAATATTTTGTAGATCATGTGAGCAGCTGTGCGAGACTGTCGTAGCTAGCGGCAAGGCCGCGCTCCATGCCAGAGGCAATTGTGGCATCGCGGGCCTCTCTCGAGGGATACAGCACAACGGTTGTGAGTGTTGTTTGACCGTGGTCCTCGCTGAGGGAGGTGGTTGTGATCTGTTCTCCTGATTGAGGCTCACATCCAAAATCGAAGGAGTCCGTGGTGACGATGCGCTCACACGGAACAATTTCGCGATACACACCATGCATCCCCATTCTCGTGCCATCAGCATTGCACCACTCATAACGGAAGACGCCACCGACTTTCGGGTCGATCTCGCAATTCACCATCGACCAGCCGGGAGGGCCCAGCAGCCAGCGCTTGGCCAACTCGGGCGTTGTCATGGCTTTAAATACCAGGCTCCTGGGAGCTTGGAAGGTGCGAATCAGTACAATCTCCCGGTCGCCACGCGTTGTGAGTTTTAGTTCGCGCTCATTTGCGGCCACGTTTCTTCTCCTGCCGTTGCATGTCAGCTAACAGCACGTCGAGGCGTTGGAAGTTCGCTTCCAAAGTCTGCCGATAACGCTCCAGCCAGCGCGTGGCTTCAACAATTGGGCGCACTTCGACGCGGCGCGGCCGCCGCTGCGCGTCCTGCCGCTGAGAGATCAACCCCGCGCGCTCCAGAACCTTGAGGTGTCGCGAGATGGCGGGCTGGGTCATCGCAAACGGCTCGGCCAATTCCAAAACCGTCGCCTCACCCGAAGCGAGTCGCGCCAGGATGGCGCGCCTGGTCGGGTCGGACAGTGCAGAAAACGTTGCGTCGAGTTGTTCTGAAGTCTTCATAATCATGACATTATATAACAAGAGTGTTATATAATACGATACGACTAGGGATGTCAATACGCACTCCACTAACGCGTCCGGCCGAGCAAGGCGTTGGCCTCTGCGTAGCCGCTCGGCAACCCCACGTCGAGGAACTGGCCCTCGATCACCCGGCCTTCGAGTGCGCCGCGCGCCAGGAGCCATTGCATGAGGGGGATGTCATCGAGCTCTGCGCCCGCCGGGATCTTGTGCTCGACCACGTCGATCGCCGCGAGCCCGCTCGGCAGGAATACGAATCGGCCCACCGCCGTATAGGCCGCGGTGGCGCCGCGCGTGTCGAACGTCGCGGCCTTCGCGCCTTTGTCCGGTATGTGCGCGATGCGATAGACGGCCCCGTCCCGGGTACCATCCAGCACACCCGTCGCGCCACGGCGTGCTGCTTCGCGGGCGCTGATCTCGACGATCGCGACGACGTTGGTGCCGGTCGAGCGATGCGTGTCGATGACTTGAGCCAGTGCTGGGCGGGCGCCGATGAAGATGTTGTCCGGTAGGGCGACGGCCAGCGGCTCGGCTCCGGCGAAGTCGCGGCCGAGGCGAATCGCGTCAGCCAGGCCGCGAGGTTCGCGTTGGATGACGGTCTGGACACCGGGCAGCCGCGCGAGATGCTCGACCAGGGCGTCTTTCCTGGGCGCCGAGACGACGAGGATTTCGTCTAAGCCACTCTCGGCGCACTCGCGGAGCACCCAGTCGATGGCGGGCTTGCCGGCGACTGGTACCATCTCCTTGGGTCCGTCGCCGGCGATCGCTCGCATGCGCGTTCCGCGTCCGCCACAGGGGATCAGCGCTCTCATAAAAAGGCGTTGATTGCGGGAACGATGACCGGGGTGAAGACCGTCGTGTGCGTCGCCCCGGGAACGATCTCGAGGCGGCCATCGCGAAGGAGCCCGAGGTATTCTTGCGGGTGACCAGCGCGAATGCCATCGATGCTCCCGAACACCAGGAGCGTGGGCGCGGTGACGCCTTTCACCTCCGCCGTCCAGTCATAATCGACCTTGATCCGCTCGGCGATCTTCTCGAATAGCGCGGGGAAGTCCTTGTGGTGCGGCCCGAAATGCTGTTTCAGCATCTCGCCAACCGCCGGACCCATGTTGTCCATCTGAGCGAGCGTCTCGTCCGACCAACCACGTCGCCGGTACGCCTGAGATACGATGATGAGCTTGCGGACGATCGTCGGGTGTCGGGCCGCGACGTGCAGGGCGACGCTCGCGCCGAGCGAATACCCCATGACGTTGGCGCGGTCGATGCTGAGGCTGCTAAGCAGATCTGCGATGTCATCCGCCATCGTGTCCGGCCGAATTGGCCGGTCGACGTCCGGCGTGTGTCCGTGCGCTTGCAACTCGACGGCGATGACGCGCCGGGTGGTGGCGAGCGCCGGCAGGATGTCGCCGAGCGTGGCGATCGTGCCGAACGCGCCGTGAATGAGCACGAGTGGAGATCCAGTCCCATGGATTTCGTGGTAGAGTCTCATATTATCAGCCATGCCTCTCGCATTGTGCCTCCTCCTCGCCCTGCACGATAGCGTCGCGGTCGAACGCCGCGTCGACAGTCTCATGGCCCGGATGACGATCGGGCAAAAGCTCGAGCTCATCGGCGGCGTCGACGACATGTTCATTCGGTCGATCCCATCCGTGGGATGGCCGCGTCTCAAGATGTCCGACGGTCCAATGGGCGTACGAACTTGGGGGCCGACAGCCGGCTACGCCATAGGTATTGGTCTCGCCGCGTCGTGGGATCCCGACCTCGCACAAGTGGTTGGTGCGCACATCGGCCGCGACGCGAGAGCGCGCGGCGTGCACATTCTGCTCGGCCCCGGCGTCAATATGTATCGCGCGCCGATGAACGGCCGCAACTTCGAGTACATGGGCGAAGACCCGTATCTGGCTGCCCGAACGGCGGTCGGCTACGTGCGCGGCGTGCAGTCGCAGGGCGTCGTGGCGACGATCAAGCACTATGCGGCGAACAACGAAGAGTACGATCGCCACAACGTGTCGTCGGACGTGAGCGAGCAGGCACTGCGCGAGCTCTATCTGCCCGCGTTCGAGGCCGCGGTGCGTGAGGCCCACGTCGGCGCCATCATGGACTCGTACAATCTCCTGAACGGTGTGCACGCGACCCAGAACGCGTGGCTCAATGACAGCGTCGCGAAACGCGACTGGGGGTTCGACGGCGTCATCATGTCCGACTGGGACGCGACGTATGATGGCGTGGAGGCGGCGAACGGCGGGTTGGATCTGGAGATGCCATGGGGGCACTTCATGAACCCCCGGACGCTGGAGTCCGCGATTCAGGATGGCCGCGTATCCCTGGCGACGATCGATGACAAGATTCGCCGCATTCTACGCCTCGCCATTCGGTTCGGGTTTCTGGATCGTGAGCAGCGCGATATCAATGTGCCACTGTTTAGCCCCGACGATCGTGCTATCGCTCTTCGAAGTGCTCTTGAGGGGATAGTCCTGCTCAAGAACGACGGACATGTCCTCCCATTCGACATGTCCCACGTGCGCACGATCGCGGTCATCGGCCCCGACGCCTGGCCCGCGCGGCCGAGTGCGGGCGGGAGCGCGCAGATCGAGTCGTTCGCGCCGGTGAGCATCTTGGAAGGGATCACGACAGCCGTTCCGGCGAAGGTCTTGTACGCGCGAGGGATTCCGACGGATACGGACATCGTGAGCACCACCGGGATGCGGCTCCATCAGGAGATCTTCGACAACGATGCGTTCACTGGAGTCCCGATCGATACGACGACCATCGACGGACTGCCGCCCGACGGCATGACGCCTCTGCCGCGCGCCGCGCGCGGCGTACGGTGGACGGGGACGTACGTGTCCGCGACGGGCGGACCGCACCTCGTCATCGTTCGCGCGTACGACGGCTACCAGCTCACCGTCAACGACACGGCCGTCGTCACGCAGCAGGCCGCCGAGGGGGCGTCGATGAAATGGGCGGTCGTGAATGTGAGTGCCGGCCAGCCCGCGCGCGTGCAGCTCTCGGTCGTCCCCCGGTCGCAGTCGCCGCGGATCATCCTCGGGGTTCGCGCGATGGACAGCCTGGTGAGCCCGGAGGCTATCCGCATCGCCAAGGCCGCGGACGTCGCGGTCGTCTCCGTCGGATTCGATCCGTCGAACGAGGCCGAAGGCTCAGATCGGACGTTCTCGCTGCCCTGGGGGCAGGAGATGCTGATCAACGCGATCGCCGCGGTCAATCCTCACACCGTGGTCACGGTCACCTCCGGCGGTGCAGTCGCGACGGACGGCTGGCTCTCTCACGTTCCCGCACTTCTAGAGACGTGGTATCCGGGGCAAGAAGGGGGGACGGCCGTGGCCAAGGTCCTGACCGGCTCGGCAAATCCCGAGGGGCATTTGCCGATCAGCTTCGAGAAGCGGTGGGAGGACAATCCCACGCACGACAGTTATTACGCCACAAATGGTCACGTGACATACAGCGAAGGGGTCTTTCTCGGCTATCGCTACTACGCCGGAGCCTCCACCAAACCGCTATTCCCATTTGGCTACGGGCTGTCGTATACGACCTTCTCGTTCAGCCATTCTATCGGTCAGCCCCCAGCACGTCGTCTCGTTTGACGTCACGAATACCGGAGGTCGTGAAGGCGCAGCGGTCGCGCAGGTCTACGTCGGCGACCCATCCGCGCGCATCAAGCGGCCGACTCGGGAGCTCAAGGGCTTCAAGAAGGTTCGACTTGCTCCGGGCGAGACGAAGCATGTGACGGTCCAACTCGACCAGCGGGCGTTCTCATACTGGGACCACGGCTGGCGGATCGACCCGGGCCAGTTCGTGATCTACGTCGGTGACTCATCAGAGCACACGCCGCTCAGCGTGGCTCTGGACGTCGGGCGTGGGGGATCCGCCGGCCACGGGCCGAGTCATCAATGAGCGTCGCGAGGCGCGAGCGCCGCGTTTCCTCGCGCTTCGCGGTAATGACCCACCAGATGGCCTGCGTGCGATACGAGGGCGCCTCGGCCTCAAAATAGGCCCACGCTTTCTTGTTCCGCCGAAACTCGCGCTCGGCCTCAGGCTCCAGCTTCGCTGATGCCCGGTTCTCGTACGCGTAGATCCCGGTGCGCTCAGCCGCGCGCTTCTCGAACGCCGCGTGTCCCGCGGGGTGCACCCGTTCCTCGACGATCAGCTCGCCGATGCGCTTGACGTTGATCGCGCTCCAGTTGCTGCGCGCCTTCCGCGGCGTGAACCGGATCGTGTAGCTGACCTCGTCGATGCCCTTACGCTTGCCATCGATCCAGCCGAAGCAGAGCGCCTCGTCCACGGACTGGGGCCACGTGATGCTGGGTTTCCCGGAGTCCTTCTTGTAGAACCCGACCAGGAGCTCGGTCTCGCGCTCGTGGTACGCGTCGAACCACGCGCGAAACGCCTCGGGCGTCGCGAAGAACTTCGGACGGCTCACGGCAGCCGTCTCGGCGCGTCTCCCTTTGTGAACAGCACGCTTCCGTGCTCGGTCATCACGATGTTCACCTGATCGTCGAAAACGTCGAACAACAAGGTGTCGGTCAGCGTCATGCCGCTCGCGCCGTGCGGAGCCGGGGCGCGGAGGCAGAGCCAAACTACATCGCCCTCGCGCCGTGAGCCACACCAGGTGATGGGCACGGGCCGTCCGGCCTCATCCCTGAAGCGAATGGCCGACGTGGCATACTCGCTCACGTCGGCCCGCTGCTGGCGTTTCAGCGCTTGGTCGACATCCGCGGCGAACGCCCGGACCATCGCCGTCACCTGGGCTGTCGCTCGATCATACGTGACGTTCGTCAACGTCGTATGGATCGGATGCGCCAGGCACCAGGCGGCGAGGCAGGCGATCACCATGGCTTGCGTTCTATCGCCCATCCCGCCGCGACGATCGCGACGACGGTCGAAACGGCGACCACGCGGAGTCGAAGCGGCATCAGTCGATCCACGCCGACGAGCACGACCGCGACGGCGGACAGCACGACGATCTGCCCGAGCTCAATGCCGACATTGAACCCGAACAACGGGAGGGCGACATGATCGACGAACAGGCTCCGCAGATAGTTGGCGAACCCGGCGCCGTGCACGAGCCCGAACACCCCGGCAAACACGGGCCGATATCTCCCACCGTCCCGGACGATGAGATTCTCGACCGCGGTCAGCATGATCGTCACGGGGATGAGAAATTCGATCCAGGACGACGGGAGGGTGAGCGCGCCGGTGACGGCCAACGCGAGCGTGATCGAGTGCCCGATCGTGAACGCCGAGACGACCCACAACGCTCGGCGCCAATCACTGGGGCGGTAGATCGCGGCCAACGCCAACAAGAACAGGATATGATCCGCGGCGCTCGGATCCACGATGTGCCGGAACCCGAGTTGCACGAACGTGAGCCAATCACTCATGGTGCAGCGCCCGCGCGATCATGCTCGCATGAAAAACGAGCTGGGGATCCTTGGTCCCTTGACTCAGTGCCATCGTCATCGCGCGCTGCGCTTCGGCGTACCGGCCACTGTGGTACAGCGCCCAGGCGAGCACATCGTATCCGTAGATATCTCGGCGGGTGCGGAGCTCGAGGCGCGCCTTGCGCAGCACTTCCGGGACCCGAAGCGAGTGATCGAGCAAGAACAGGCTCCAGGCGCGATGATAGGCGCCAGGCTGGTGAGAGACCGCGACCTCCATCCCGTGGGCGAACTCCCGCGCTTGGGCCGTGTCGCCGAGCGCGAGATAGCTGTCGCTGATGGTCCCGAACGTCGCGGGATCGAGCGCGACCGCAACGGCCCGGTTGCCGTAGTCGATGGCGGACTGCCATTCGTGGCGGACCGCCGCCAGGTGGGCCATCGCAGCCAGGATGCGATAGTCGCCAGGGTGGAGCGCCAACCCCGTGGCGTACGCCTGAGCAGCGCTGTCCTCCTGCCCCATGCGCAGATCGAGATCACCGAGCCGCATCCAGAACCACGCGCGTTGCTCAGCCGGCAGATCAGGCCGGCGCTGAGCCGCGGCGATCGAGTGGCGGAGCAGCGTCTGCGCGCGCTCGGGATGTCCCTCGATCTCTTCCCATCGCGCGAGCCGGGGCGCGACAGAGAGGTTCCCAGCGTCCCGCCGGAGCGAATCGAACGTCGCCCGCGCCTCGTCGTATCGCCCGAGCTCGACGGCGATCTCGCCGCTCATGGCGCGATACGACAGTCGATCGGGGTCGAGCGACTCGAGACTCCGGGAGACGCCCAGCGCCTCGGCGAACCGGTGCTCTGACAGGAGGCTCGAGGCGAGCACCTGTGCAGCCATTGCATTTCGCGAGATGCGATTGCGCAGCGACCGGCGCGCCGCGTGCTCGGCGGCCAGAACGTCGTCGTAGTTGCCGCTCTCGCGGCTCCGCACGAGGTAGAGCTGCGCGACGCGCGCGAGATCCATCGCACCGGTCGGATCCCGACGCGCTCTCGCCTCGTAAAACTGAATATCGAGATCACGGATCTCCGCCTCGCTCCGCGGAGCCTTGGGCGCTTCCGGTGTCGGCGGCCGCTGACAGGCGCCGAGCGCGAGGAGGGCGGCGAGCGAAGCGAGACGGAGGCGCATTTTAGTTTGGATTCCCGACGTACGGGAACGCGGTGAGGTAATCCGTGTGCGCCGGCACATTGTCGTTGCACAAAGCGGGGCAACTATTGTCGGCACTCTCGATCAGCGTGCCGAAGATGGCATCGAGTCCCGCGGCAGTAACGTCGTCGCTTAGCTTCCGGCCACCGTAGCCATTGGCGAGCGCCCACGTGAGCCACCCGGCGGTCGACGGGTCTTTGTCCGTCTGCACAATGAGCATATCGGGCAACAACACTGCAGCGAGCGTGTTCTGCACGGTCGTATCGCGACCGGCCACTGTCGCGACAAAGTTCTTGAACTCGGGTTCGATGATCGTGTCATCCGCGGGCCCGAGCGCTCCGTGCACCGGATGGCTTCGCTTCGCGAGAAACACTTCGCTGACGAGCGGATTGCCGAGGCGCTGTACTTGATCGTACGCACGCGTCGTGCTCGGCCCCGTGGTCGTCGTCGTGTGATCGCTGGAGCACGCGACGCCGAGCGCCAACAGGCCGACGAGGGAAAGGCGGCGATACATATTCGAGTAGTCTCCGATGATTAGCGGCTGATGGTGCCCCAGAGGCCGAGCTTCGTGTTCCCGCCCGCCGTCAGCATCGACGTGGGAAGCTCGACGACGATCGACAGCACGTTGTGTCCCTTGACGTAGTCGATGCCGGGATTCCGGAACGAGGTGGCCGACTGCGTCGAGGGCAACTGGGCGAGCGGACCAGTGACCGGCTTGCGATCGGGCAGGATGCGGAAGAACTGCTCGAGGTCGATGAAGAACGGATCGCTGCGCGCGCCGGCGAACAGCTGAATTCCCGTGTTCGAGCCCAGCATCGTGTTCACTTTGCCCGTCAGGACGGGCTTGCTCGCCGTCAGCGTGTTCTGCATGGCGCCGACAACCGGTGGCGCGATCGGACCGTAGAGTGACACGGTCTGATTGGCGCCCGTGCCGGTAAACACGACCTGCATGACGAGATCTTCTTTCGCATCACCGCTGTTGTCGATCTTGAACTGGTACAGCAGGTTCGGATCGAACGACGTGCTCGGCGTTTCGGCCGGCGTCAGGAACGCCCAACTGTTCAGCACGAGCGCGATGCGGCCCGATGACGAGCCGGGGAACGCGTAGAAATCCGTCATATCCATTGACGGATTGAGCTCGAACGTCCGGGCTGTCCTGATGATCGGACGCCAAGACATGCCGCGTAGTCAGCACGCCGACGCCGAGCGCGACGACCACGCCGGCGACGAGCAGACGAGAGTGCATTACCACCTCCAAGTGAGTGACATGTGCGGACTCTTACGCCACGATGCGTGGATCGGATCGGTCGCTTGACGCGACTGTGACGCGACAGATCCGATGCGCGGAATTCTGCGTATGTTTGATTCGTGCGCCGCGTCTTGATGGCTCTCGCGCTGGCTACGACGGCGGTATCCGCGCAAGACAGTACGAAGAAGGCGCTCGACACCGTACGCGTCGTGAGCCACGCCGATGACTTGCACGGCATCGCGCCGTCCGCGTCCGAAGGCCACGTCGATATAGAGGAGCTTCGCGCACTCCCCCTCTCACGCGAGGGCGAGCTGCTGGAGACCGTGCCCGGCATGATCGTCACGCAGCACTCGGGCGAGGGCAAGGCGAATCAATATTTCGCGCGCGGGTTCAACCTGGATCACGGAACCGATTTCGCGACGAGCGTCGACGGGATGCCGGTCAACGATCCGTCGCACGCGCACGGCCAGGGCTACACGGATCTCAACTTTCTGATCCCCGAGCTCGTAACGTCGCTGGACTACCGACTCGGCGTGTACTATGCCGATGTCGGCGACTTCGGCAGCGCAGGCTCGAGCGAGTTCCATCTCGCCCAACACCTGGCCACGCCATTCGTGAGCCTCACGAGCGGCGAGAACGGCCTCAATCGCATCGTCGCCGCGGGTTCGGCCGGTGATCTCCTCGTTGCTGGTGAAGTCAAAGGCTACGACGGTCCGTGGCGACTGGCCGAAGAAGAGCGGAAGTTCAGCGGGCTCCTTCGCTACTCATGGAGCGACGTCTCGATCCTCGCCATGGGGTATCACAACAAGTGGCGGTCGAATGATCAAGTCCCGCTGCGCGCGATCGACGACGATGTCATCAGCCGCTTCGGGCAAATCGATAGCACCGATGGCGGCCAATCAGATCGCTATAGCCTCTCGGGCACCTGGCGTCATGTCGGAGCGCGTTCGCTTCAGACCGTATCACTCTACGGCATCGAATCGGACCTCAATCTCTACTCTGACTTCACGTATTTTCTCGAAGACCCCGTTCACGGGGACCAGTTCAATCAGCGCGAGCGCCGAACCACCCTCGGCGGCCAGGCGACGGACGCCGTATCGCTCGGCAACGGCCAGACGCTGACCGTTGGCCTCCAGTTCCGAGACGACATCATCCCATCAACCGGTCTGTATCACACCGAGCACGAGGTGCGTCTGTGCACGGTACTCCAGGACCGCATCGACGAATGGAGCACGGGTGCATTCACCCAGCTCTCTTCACACTGGGAACCATGGTTTCGCACGGTGTTTGGCCTGCGCGGTGACGAGTACCAGTTCGAACGTCAACGGCGGCCATCGCGGAGCCAGCATCGCGAGCCCAAAGGCGTCCTTCATATTCACGCCATCGAACGTGGTCGAGCTCTATCTCAACGGCGGTTTTGGTTTCCACAGCGACGACGCGCGCACGCCGGCGCTCGTCCGCTCACGCGGCGCCGAGGTCGGGCTTCGGACCGATCTGGCGAAAGGCTGGACGTCGACGGTTGCGTTCTGGGCGCTGAACCTGGACAGCGAGTTGATCTGGGACGGCGATCACGGGACCGACGCGCCATCGTTCCCGAGCGACCGCTTCGGCGTCACGTGGTCGAATGTCTACCGCCCAATTCCTCAGCTCGCGTTCGACCTGGACGCATCGTATGTCCACGCCCGCTTCGTGGGCCAGGCGCAACCGTTCATTCCGGGCGCACTCGACAACACGCTCGTCGGCGGCATCACCTGGACGCCGGCCACGCATGGGATCTTCGCCGCGCTGCACGTCCGCCGCTTCGGCTCGTACCCATTGGTGCAAAGCGACAGTGTCCGCGCACCATCAACGATGGTCGCCAATGCCGACGCGGGATACTCGCTCGCCGCCGGCGTCCGCGTCCAGCTCACGCTGCTCAACATGTTCAATTCACTCGGCGACGACATCGACTACTACTACGCGTCGCGGCTCCCGGGCGAGCCCGCATCAGGCGTGTTGGATCAGCACTTGCACCCGATCGAGCCGCGACAGCTCCGCGTGTCACTCTCCTGGGGCCTCTGACGGCGGCCAGCCGAACAGCCGGTTGACCGCCACGCGGAATCCGGGCAACACCTCGCCACCATCCAGGAACTCGCCGTTTCCGAGGATGTACGGCCGCGCATCCGGCGCGTGCACCGCCACGGTGCGCTTCTTCGGATCCGCGAGCCACACGAGGCGCGTCCCGTTCGCGAAGTACTCGGCCATCTTCGTAGCCATTTCGCGTGCAGAATTGCTCGGCGACAGGACTTCAACGGCGAGATCGGGCGTCAGGTCCGGGATTTCCGAGTCCCGCACTCCCTTGGCGCGCGCGTGAGTGATGAACGACACGTCTGGACGTCGAACCGTATCCGGACCGCGTTGTGTCTGATAGTCCATCTCCGGCCACAAAAATCCGATCGGGTGCGTCTCCAGGTAGTGCTGGATGACGTAGCCAATCTGGCCGGCCGTATATACGTGCGGACGTCGGGGCTGATCCCGTACCTCGAAGACGATGACCCCTCGCACGAGCTCGGTCTTGCCGTCGTCCAGGTCCAACGCCCCGTACTCAGCTGCTGTGTACAACCGTCTCTCACTCATGCGGCGGCCAGCGGAAGAGCTTCTTCACCTCGCCCCGGAATCCAGGCAGCACGTCGCCGCCATCGAGAAACTCCTCGCTGGCCAGTACGTGGGACAGCGCTCCGGGTGCGAGTACAGTGACCGTTCGCTTCATTGGATCAGGGATCCAAACGAGACGTGTACCCATGGCGAAGTACTCCGCGACCTTCTTCGCTATCTCTTGCTCCGTGTTGCTCGGCGACAGCACTTCGATCGCGAGATCGGGCGCCACTTGGACGAACTCATCGCCCTTCACTTTCTTGGCGCGCTCGTAGGTTAGAAAAGACGCGTTCGGACCGCGAACGGTGTCGGGATTACGCTCCGTCACGTATCCCACCCGCGCCAACGCCACGCCGATCGGGTGGGTCTCCAGATGATTTCCGATGGCGTACGCGATCTCGGCCCACGGTGAATGCGTGCGCCGGGAGCACCGGCCCCAGGACTTGGATGACTCCTCGCACGAGCTCAGTGCGCCTATCGTCCTCCAATTCCGCGTACTCCTCTGCTGTGTACAGTCGCATAAATCCCATGTTAGCTCCTGGTTGTGGATCCCCGTAACGTGGAATCCGGCACGGTGCCGATTATCATCCGTGCGAGATGGTTATCATCGATAGCTCGTACCGACGTATTTCGTGAGACCTAACATGCCCAGACTGTTCGCCTTGCTCGCTCTCGCCGCCCTGCCATTGCAGGCGCAGCGCATTCTCGTGTCGCTCCCCGCGAACGCAACGTCGCTCCCACGTGATGGCCGTCTCATTCTGCTACTCTCGACTGACAGCACCGACGAGCCACGCCATCAGATCAACTATCACGACAACACGCAGCAGATGTTCGGGATCAATGTCCACGACCTGAGCTCGTCGCATCCCGGCGTGTTCGACACGAAAGTCTTCGGGTATCCAAAGGAGAGCTTGGCCGACGTACCAGTTGGCGATTACTGGATCCAGGCCGTCCTGCATCCCTACGAGGTCTACCACCGGGGCGACGGTCACACGGTCGAGCTGCCGCCGGATCACGGCGAAGGCCAGCACTGGGAGAGCGCACCGGGCTCGCCGATGAGCCGGCCGACGCATATCCACTTCGATCCGCATAGCGGCAATCTGATTCGCATCACGCTCGACACGGTGATGCCACCGCTGCCGGAGACCCCCGACACGAAGTACGTCAAGCACATTCGCATCCAGAGCGATCGCTTGACCAAGTTCTGGGGCCGGCCGACCTACCTCGGCGCGATCGTGTTGCTGCCCGAGGGATTCGATACGCATCCCGACGCGCACTATCCGCTGGCCGTCTACGAGGGCCACTTCCAGCGCGCACCCTCGGGGTGGCGCGAGGAGCCGCCGGATATGACGCTGCCCGCGCCAAACCTCGAGGAGATTGCCCACGATTGTCCGAATGGCAGCGCCTTGGAACACTGCGATCGCGCCGCCATACGGCGTCTCGGCCAAGAACAATCGTACGCGTTCTATAAGCAGTGGACCGGACCGGGCTTCCCACGCGTCATCATGGTCACGATCCAGCACGCCAACCCGTACTATGATGATTCGTACGCGGTGAACTCGGCCAACGTCGGCCCGTACGGTGACGCGATCACGTATGAGCTGATCCCGTACATCGAGCAGCACTATCGCGGCCTTGGGCCCTGGGCTCGCTCACTCTACGGCGGCTCCACGGGCGGCTGGGAAGCACTCGGCGTGCAAGTGTTCTATCCCGATCAGTACAATGGCGCCTGGGCATTCTGTCCCGATCCGATCGACTTCCAGGCCTACACGAACATCGACCTCTATCACGACAAGAACGCGTATTACTCCGAGGGCTACTGGCGCCGCACGCCGCGCCTCGGGGAGCGCACCTACCTCGGCCAGGAGCTTTCGACCGTCGAGCAGCAGAACATGGTGGAGCTCGTGCGCGGAACGCACTCGCGCTCCGGCGAGCAGTGGGACATTCTGGGAGGCCGTGTACTCGCCCATCGGCACGGACGGATATCCGCAACGGATCTGGGACAAGCGCACCGGTGTGATCGACACGAGCGTCGCCGCCTATTGGCGGGAGCACTATGACCTCGTGCACATCATGCAACGCGACTGGGGCACGCTGGGGCCGAAGCTCAAGGGCAAGATCCACTTGTACGCCGGGCTGTCCGATTCGTGGATGCTGAACGATGCCGTCTACCTGGCCGAAGACTTCCTGAAGTCGACCCACGACCCGGCGGCCGACGCCGTCGTCGAGTACGGGGCACGGGATGAGCATTGCTGGACCGGGGATCACGATCACCCGAACACCATCGGGCGCGGGACTACGAACGAGCGGATCATCCCGCAGATGGTGAAACGCTGGCTGCAAACCGCACCCGCGGGGGCCGATACAACCAGTTGGCGATATTAGGTGTCCCAGGGACTAGCCGGGCCGCCCCGCGAGACGGCCAGGTCGCCAACGCCTGGTTGTCCGAGGCGGCGGATATCCCCAACGTGCCCTACGGATGATCATTCCACTGCTGCTCCAACTCTGGGTCGCCGATACGACCTTTGGCCCCCGCGCGCGGGGTGAGCTCGTCATCGACGGGTCTTCGGCACACATCGCCAGCCTGACGGCTCAGGTCCGCCGCGCCGGCGATTCCGTCATGGTGACATTCCCCGATTCGCAGGGCGCGTTTCGCGGCGTTCGCCGCACGGGGGACTCGATCACTGGCTTTTGGGTCCAGCCGCGCGGAATGGTGAGTGGCGTGAAGTACGCGACACCCGTCATGCTGCGCCGCATTGGATCGGACAAATGGCGCGGCGAGGTCCAGCCGCTCAACGAGCATTTCACGCTCTATATGCGCATGGTGCGTGACTCGGGCGTGACGTTTCGCGTGCCCGAGCGCAATTACCTCGGTGGCCAGGGCTACGCACGGTACTTCATACAGCACGACGGTGACTCGGCGCGCTTTGTCGACACCACGCACACGTTCGAGTCGTTCTCGGGTCGCATGGCCGGGGATCACATTGTCCTCCATTGGCCTAGCGTCGAGGTGCCCGTGACGTTGCACCCGGTGTCGATCGCTCAGATCGCGAACTATTACCCTCGCCCGCCTGGTGCGAAGTACGCGTACAAGGCGCCAGTGGCTGACGGCGATGGGTGGCGCGTTGCCCGCGCGTCGGACGTTGGCATGGACGAAACCGCTTTGGCCGCGATCGTACAGGAGATCGGTGCGATCGACCCAGTGCCGCGAACAGCGCCACTGATCCAGTCGCTCGTCATCGCGCGCCATGGCCGCCTCGTGCTCGACGAATATTTCTTTGGCTTCGACGCCGATCGGCTGCACGACCTGCGATCGGCCAGCAAGACGATCACGTCGGTGATGGCCGGCGCCGCGAAGATCGACATGAGCGCCCCAGCGTATCCGGTGTTCGGAGACACGCAAGCCGATAGGGCGCGTATCACCGTCGGCCATTTCCTGACCCATAGCTCAGGTCTAGCGTGCGACGATAACGATGACAACTCGCCGGGCAACGAAGACAAGATGTACAACCAGACCGCACAACCGGACTGGTATCGTTTCATCCTCGACCTGGCGGTCGTGCACGACCCGGGGACGGTCTATGCCTATTGCTCCGGCGGCATCAACGTAGCCGCGGGTGTCGTCGGCCGGACGACCGGCACGTGGATCCCCGCCTTCTTCGCGCAGAAAGTCGCCGAGCCGCTCGGCATTCACCGTTGGGCGATGAACTTGACGCCAACGGGCGATGGGTATGGCGGCGGTGGACTCTATCTCCGACCACGCGATCTCTTGAAGCTCGGCGTCGCGTATCTCGACAGCGGCGTCTGGCAAGGCCACCGCATCGTGAGCCCTGACTGGGTGCGCCAGTCAACGGCGCGCCAGATCGTCACGGGTCCCGAGAGCTGGGACGGCTATGGCTGGCACCTGAACATCCTCCATGCGCCCGGGCACGACTATCCGGATTACGAAGCCACAGGCAACGGCGGCCAACTCCTGATCGTCGTCCCGGATCTCGACCTCGCGGTCGTGTTCACCGCCGCGAACTACAACCGCTATCCCATCTGGCGAACGTTCCGCGAGAATCTCACCGCGAAGGAGATCATTCCGGCGACGCACTAACGGATCATGTAGACCTTGCGCATGGTCTCATGGACCTCGCAGACGCCATTCCACCCCGTGGGAAAACAGGCGAGCGTATCGGGCTCGATCTCGATAACGTCGCCGCTCTCGTGCCAGTACGTGGCACGGCCCGCGATGAAATGACAGAACTCATCTTTGCTCACGCCGCACCGCCGAGATGCCCGGCGTGCACGTCCAGACGCCCGACTCGGCGCGCCGGCCGCTCTCGGGCTGCTCGCGGCTCATGAGAATCCCGGCGGTGTGAGACTGCCCCTCGATCATCGTCGACACCGGTCCCCGATCGACGAGTGGCTCGGCGGTTAGCGCGCCGCGCAACACCGGAGTCCGGTCGCTCGGGCCGCCGGGACAACGCATATAACTCGCGACGAACGGGTCTTGGACCTCGGCCGCGCCGCGCCATCCCTCCTTGAAATGGATCACGTCGCCCTGCTCGATGGCGGTGTCGCCGAACCTCGCGGCGCCGCGAAGGCAAAACCACAGCTCGTCGGCCGCGAAATCGAGCGCGCCGCTCGTGACACGGCGAAGGCCGACTTCGGCGAGCGGGTCCGCGCGCGTGAACAAGACCCGTGAATCTAACGTTTGCGAGGCATTCGCGATGTGCGGCGCAGAGCTCATGAGACTTTTCTTAGGCTGGTACGTCCAGTGATCGTTGCGCATCAGCGAGGACGGCATCACGACTAATCGTATGTTCGCCGAATGGCGCGCGCGCTTCGCGACGCTGCGCTTCGGCGAAAAAATGCGAGTACTGACCCTGGTCTCGGGCGGCGGGTTCGCGCTCGTGGTCGTCGTGACGTTGTTGCTCGGCATCTGGAATGATCTGTTGTTCACGCGGATCCAGAAAGGATATTACCCGTCCGTCGCCCTCAGCCGCACCCTGCGCGAGGATCTCGCCAGCACCCAGCGGGCACTGCAAGACGCGGCCGCCGCGCGCGATGGCGATCAGCTGACGTCGGCCGACAGCATCGTCACAGGCATGCGCGCCACGCTCCGCGGCGCGCGCGACGTCCCTACCGTGTCCGCGGACCGGATCGATCGCCTGGACAGCGCGGTCGCGACATACGGCGCGCTCGCCCACGGTGTGACGGCACGCATGATCGCCGGCGAGTCGGGCGACGCGATCCTCGGTGGCATCCGGACGATGTCCGAGCACTACGTCGCGATTCGGGACACGCTCGACGCACAAGCCCAACGCGATGCGAACGCGATCGCGCATGCGTTTACCATGGTCCGCTGGCTGCAGCGCAGCGCCATCCTCGTGAGCGTCCTGGTCATGCTCGCGGCGCTGGCCCTCGTGCTCTGGCTGAGCCGCACCACCGAGGAAGCGTTCGCCGAGCCGCTGGCGGACGCGGTGCGCGTCGCCGAAGCGCTCGCGCGCGGTGAGATGGCGACGACGACGGCCGCCGCGAACGAAGACGAAGCTGGCCAGTTGCTGCGCGCCATGAACGGCATGACCACGTACCTGTCCGAGATGGCCGCCATCGCACAGGAGATCGCCCACGGCGACCTGTCCACGCCGGTCGCCCCCCGATCCGCCCACGACGTGTTCGGCAACGCGTTCGCCGATATGATCGCGTACCTGCGAGAGAATGCCGGCGTGGCGGACGCGATCGCCGCGGGCCGCCTCTCGGTCACGGTCCGGCCGCGCTCGGCCCGCGATACGTTCGGCAACGCGTTCGTCGCCATGCTCGCGACCCTCACGCGCGTCATCGGCGAGCTCAAAAAGAGCGCCAGCGCCACGTCCACGACCGCCATCGAGCTCGTCGCCGCGTCGAATGCGCTCTCCGGCACCGCGTCGGACGAAGCGTCGAGCGTCGAAGAAACGACCGCGAGCCTGGAGAGCATCAGCGCGGCGGCGGTCCAAAATGCCGACAGCAGCAAGGCCGTCGAGGCCATCGCCCGGCAGGGCGTCACGCGGGCCGCCGATACGCGGCTGGCCATGGACGAGATGAGCACCGCCATGCAGACCATCACCAACGCGCTCAGCGTGATCGACGCCATCAGCCAGCAGACGAACCTGCTGGCGCTCAACGCGGCCATCGAGGCCGCGAGAGCCGGCGACCAAGGGCGTGGGTTCGCCGTGGTCGCGGCCGAGGTGCGGACGCTAGCCGAGCGGAGCCGCGAGGCGGCGGGGCAGATTGGGACGGTCACCGTGTCGAGCCGCGACACGGCGGCGCGCGCCCGCGAGCTGCTCTCGACCCTCGTGGCCGCCATGGAGGAGACCGCGAGCCAGGTGCAGACCGTGAGCGCCGGCTCAGCCGACCAAGCGTCGGCCCTCGACGCCGTCCAGCGCGCGGTGGCGCACGTCGATCACATCGCGCAGGAAAATGCCGCCTCGGCGCAGCAGCTGACGGCGATGGCGGCGCGGCTCTCCGAGCAGGCGGGGACCATCACCCAATTGATCGGGTTCTTCGCGGCCGCGTAAGAAGACAAATGTCTCACCAGTGAGATGTTGCTTCACGCCCGCAGGCCCGTCTCCGTAGTATGAGACCACACCTCTTGCGCTGTCTCGGCGCCGCCGGCGTGCTCGTGCTGAGCGTTCCGCGCAGCGGCCGCGCCCAACTCGATTCGACGTTCCTGTCGCGGCTATCCATTCACGGCTATCTGACGCTCGGCTATGGCATTTCCGGAGCGCAGCCGCAGCTGGGACTCCCGACCGATGGCAGCGTGGACTACGATCGCGCCGCCCTGCTCGGCCAATTCGCGCTCGCCTCGCACAGCCACCTGGTCGTCCAGGTCGCCCACCGCGACCTCGGCACCGAGAACTCGCTCTTCAACGAGCCGACATTCATTCTGGACTGGGCGTACTTCGAGCAGCGCTTCGGCGACAACACCCGCCTCCGCGTCGGCCAGGAGCCGCTCCCGATCGGGATCTACAACGAGATCCGCTACGTCGGCACGCTGCTGCCATTCTACCGCGCCCCGTACACGACGTACAGCGAGGGCTCGTACACGCAAGAGAATCTCCAGGGTGCGATCTTCACGCAAACGATCGAACCCCACGGGATGTTCCCGGTCGATTTCAACGCCTGGGCCGGCCAGTACAACTACGCGGAGAAGGGAACGGTCACTGTCAACGGCGCGACGACCACGGCGTCCGTGCCAGCGACCGCGCACAACGTCGTCGGCTCCTGGATCTGGGTGCGTACGCCGCTCGACGGATTCCGCTTCGGTGGTGGCATCATGCACTACGTGCCCGAGGGTGGCGTCACCGAGCAGGTCCTCGGCAAATCTGACGAGACGGACTCGTACGCCTCGGTCGACGCCACGTTCGATCGCTTTCAAGTGCGGTCGGAGGTGTCCCATGCCCTCCGCTCCGGCGGCAAGCTGAATTCGACCCAGGGATACGCCCAGGTTGGCGTGAAGGTGATCGACCCGCTCACGCTCAACGCGCAGCTTGAGCTCCAGCACGTGCACTACGCCGTCGCGCCAGGCTATGCCGCGAACGCCGACCTCCAGCACGATTTCGGGTTCGGCGCCAATGTCGCGCTGCCCTGGTCCGCGGTCTTCAAGCTCGAAGGCCATGCGACACGCGGGTACGACTATGACACGAATCCCTCCGTGTTCGGCCCGCCGACGAAGGGGTCGTACGGCATTGCCAGCCTCGCCTTTATTTTCTAACATGACGCGCCGTCTGATTGCGGTACTCGTTGCGCTCGTTCTCGCGCGGCCGGCGGCCGCCCAGGATGTCGTCGTCGTCGTGAACAGCGCCAACGCGGCCTCGTCGAGCACGAAGGCCAACGTCGCCGCCCTCTTCCTGAAACACACGACGAAGTGGCCCAATGGTTCGGCCGCCGTCTGCGTCGACCAGAGTGAGGGCGCGGCCGTCCGCGAGGCATTCTCGAAGAAAGTGCTCGGCAAATCCACGAGCGCCGTGAAGGCCTACTGGCAGCACCAGATCTTCTCCGGCCACGACCTCCCGCCAGTCGAAAAGTCCGGCGATCAGGCCGTGCTCGACTTCGTCCGAACGAATCCCGGCGCGGTCGGATACGTAAGTCCCGGTACGTCCCTCGGCAGTGGAGTCAAGGCGCTGTCCGTGGAGTAAATTCCAGGGTGCATCGCATCCTGGTATTCCTCATGGCGCTCGTGCCCGCCGTCGCGGGAGCGCAAGTTGGATGGATTTCGACCCCGGACTCGATGGCCCTGTTCTATCGAGTCCAGGGTCAGGGCCCCGATACGATCATCGCCATCCACGGCGGCCCCGGCGTGGACCTCGAGAGCATCGCGAACGACTTCGCGCCGCTGACCGAGCATCACGTCGTCATCTTCTACGACCAGCGTGGCGCCGGTCGTTCCACGCTGCCCCAGGACACGACCACGCTCACGGCCGAGAACCAGATCTCGGATCTCGATGCCGTTCGCCGTTACTTCCATCTGACTCGCGTCACGCTGGTCGCGCACTCGTACGGCCCGCTCCTGGCCGCCACGTACGCACTGGCGCATCCGGACGCCGTCAAGCGCATGGTCTTCTTCAATCCCGTACCTCCGCGCCGAGGCGATTTCTGGCAGCGGTTCGGCAAGACCATGAATACTCGGCTGGACAGCGCGCAGCGCACGGAGCTGGCCCGACTTCAGAAAAAACTGGATGATCCGGCGAGTGGCATCCAGGAAGACTGCCGGGCGTTCTGGAACATCGCGCTGCGCCCGCGCCTCGCCAACCCCGACAGCTCCATGCACTTGATAAAATCAGACCTCTGCGCTTCTGATCCCGTCGGCATCCGGTATGGCCTGACGGTCACCAACCGGTTGGTCATGGCCTCGTACGGTGACTGGGATTTGCGAGCCAAGCTGCATGGTCTCAACGTGCCCCTGCTCGTCGTCCACGGCGAAGAGGACGCCATCCCAATGGATCTCGTACAAGAGTGGGTCACCTCAATGCCGCATGCCCAGCTCGTGCGCGTGCCGAACGCCGCCCATTTCTCGTACGTCGAGCAACCCCAGATCGTCTGGCCCGCGGTCGAGAAGTTTCTTACTGCACGCTGACCAGTAAGTCGCGCGACCGGACGAAGAAGGTGACCACCGCGCGCCGTTGCTCGTTCAACGGCCGCGCCGCGCTGACGCTATCCGCGGCGGCACGAACCGCGGCCGCGGCTTGTGCGAGATCCGGCGCCCGATCGGTCTGGAGCACCGACAGCACGTGCCCCACGCGGTCGAACGCATCGTGCGCAATGTCCGCGTCAACGGCACCCGGTGGCGCCACGTCGAGCGCCCGGGCCAACGTCCGCACGGTCTCGACCTGATCCGGCGAGCTCGGTGCGGTCGCCGCGATGGCGTCCGCCAGCATGCGGAGCCCGCTCGCCGCATGCGCGTCGGCCGCGTGCGGCGTCCACGGGTTGCCGAGGGGCTGCGCGGTGAACGCGGTGAGCGCGACGAGCGTCGCCTTGACGCCACCGCGTTGATTCCGCGTCGCGACGCCCACACTGAGTAACGCCAGGAGCACGAGGCCCAACAGCCACGCCACGGTTGTGCGCGGAGCCGCCACGCTACCCTCGCGGGAGGCGATCGCGATACTGCGGGCTCATCGGTAGCTCGGTGCCATCGACCAGCACGACGCGATACTCGCCAGAGACGAGCGCGCGCAGTTCCTTCACGTGATCGATCCGCACGATGAACGAGCGATGCACGCGCGCGAACTGCGTGGGGTCGAGACGGGACTCGATGCCGGAAATCGTCGACCGAATGAGAATGGCACTTGGTGCCGACATGCAGCCGCAGATAATTCCGGTCGGCCTGGACCCAATCGATCGCGCGCGTCGAGACGAAATACGTCCGCCGCCCCATGGTGACCGCGACCCGGTCCAAGTAGACCGTCCGCTCGCGCAACTGATCGACGAGCTGTCGGACCTGCGTGCCCAGGGCGCCGCCATTCGTCGCCTCCGTCGCGGCCAGCGCGGCCCTCGCCCGATCGAGCGACCGCTCGAGCCGCTCGCGATCGTACGGCTTGAGCAAGTAATCGGTCGCGTCCGTATCGAACGCGCGCACCGCATGCTCGGCGTGCGCCGTCACGAAGATCACGAACGGTGGCGGCCGTGAGCCGAGCCGGTCGAGCATCTGAAACCCATCGAGCTCGGGCATCTGGATGTCGAGGAACAGCACATCGGCCTCGCTGTCCGGCAGCACCTTGAGGGCGTCCTCCGGGTCCTCGTACTCGGCGACGACCTCGATATCGGACTGCTCGGCGAGCATCGCCTTGAGGCGGCGTCGCGCAAGGGGTTCATCGTCCACAACCATGACTTTCATGTCAGCTCGAGTGGAACGGTGATGGAAACGACAGTGCCGCGGGGAGCGGCGGGAGAGAGTTCGAGGGTGCTCATGCCGGGGAACATCGCGGCCAGTCGCGCGCGCGTACTACCCAACCCGACGCGCTCCCGGCGGTCGCTCTCGGGCGGTGGACCGATGCCATCGTCGCGGACGCTCAACACCAACAGGCGGCCATCGCAGCGCGCGGCCACGTCAATGTGGCCCGCGCCGCGCCGTGGCGCGATGCCGTGCGAGATCGCGTTCTCGACCAGCGGCTGCAACAGAAACGAGGGCACCCGTGCGTTCATGACGTCGGGATCGATGCGCATCGACACCGACAGCCGATCGCCGAACCGCATGCGTTGGAGCTCGACATACGACGCCAGCCGGTTGAGCTCCGTGCGGAGCGTCACGTGCCCGGTCGTCTCGGCGTCGAGCAACGTCCGCAGCAGATCGCCGAGGCGCACGAGCATCGCCTCGGCGATGATCGGATCCTCAGGCACGAGGGCCGCGATCGCGTTCAGGGTATTGAACAGGAAGTGCGGCTGGAGCTGGAGCGACAGGGCGTGCAGCCGGGCATCGGCCAGCGAACGCTCGAGCTGTACGGAGAGCACGCGCTCGCGCCGGGCGCGGTGCACGCGCGAGAGCACCGCGTATTCCATCAACAGCACGAGCGCCTGCTGCGCGTTCGTCTCGAACAGATAGCGGAACGAGAGCAGCGGCGAGGCGAGGGCCGATTTGGCGGCGTCGGACAGCGTGCTCCCCGCGACCCAGAGGCCACGGACCATCCACGCTTGCGCCGCCGCGGCCGCGATCCCAACAACGGTCCACCCGGCGAGGTTGAGCGCGATGCGCGACCGCGGACCGACAAGCGGCACTTGGTCCAGCGCCAGGAACACGAACGGCGTGAGCGCCAGCCAGAGCGCCAGATCGGCGCTCGCCCCGAACACGATGTGCGCCGCGGCGGGATCGAACCCGACCGCGCGATTCGCGGCCACGATGGGCCGGATCGTTGCCAGCTCGATCACGAGCTGCAGTCCACCGACGGCCGCCCACTCAGCGAGTGTCGCCGTCCGCGCAACTGATTGAGCGCTCAAACCGATTTGGCCTCCTCGGCCGTGACGAACACCCACCAGACCTGATCCTCGAGCCCTTCGGTGAGCGGCTCGCCACTATATAGTGGCAGGACGCGACACCCGCTCGCCGGCAGGGCGCGCAGCGTGATGCGCCTCAGCGGTTGGTTGACCCGCGCATACGCCACCGGCACGAGAACCGTGCCGCCGTCACTTAACGCGACAATGAAGTACTCCGCGTTCCCAGCAGCCCGGCTCTGGACAATCGACTGCACCGACCCGACGGCCACTCGATCCGAGCTATAAACTGTCCAGCCCCGAGAGTCGGTCATGCGGGCTACGGACATGCGGCCTACCGTCATGTGGCCTACGGAACAACCGGGAGGCGCTAGCGGCCAGACGACTCGGGCCGAATCCCGCCGGTCGCGGGACGTCCACCGGAAATCCGGGGACGGCCCTGCTCGGCGCAGCCGAGCTCAGTCCAACCGACCAGTCGAGCGGTGCGAAGCGCTGCCTCGACGCGCCGCGGAGCGGCGCTCCCGCACGACCTCCGCCGCGAGGTCGATCAGCATACGGACGGTCGGATGCGGCTCGTTGTGCCGGAACAGCAACTCCAATCCCGACGGAATGGCGAGCTGCTCGATCGGCACCGCGACGAGCCCCGTATAGTGTCGTCTCGCGCCAAGCGTCCACCCATGCCCCTGCGATACCACCACGCGGGCCGTGTGCAGGCTATCGAAGGTCCGAATGTGGCGCGGCCGAAACGGGAGCGCGGTGATGACCGCGTCGTAAAAGTGCGGTTCGCCGTCGCGCCGGATAAAGAGCAACGGCACGTCGGCGAGATCCTCGGCGCGCAGGATCGCATGTCTCGCCAGCGGATGGGTCGGGGCCAGCAACGCCGAATCAAAGACATAGCTCGCGATGCGCATCTGCTCGATGCCCGTGGGGACCGTGGCATGCAGATGCCCGACGCCGAGATCGATACGTCCGTCGAGCAACGCCAGAAATTGGTCAGGGGTCGGCAGCTCCTCGACGACGATCTCGATATCGGGGTATCGCTCGGCCGTGCGGCGCAGCACTTCCCGCATGACGGGACTGGCGTGCATGATGTCGACACCGCTCAACACGCACCGCTGTCGATGCAATCGCCCAATGCGCGCCGCTTCGGCCACCGCCGCGTCGACCGCCCCGAGCACTTTCGATGCGTCGTGGGCGAGCGATGTCCCGGCCGCGGTCGGCCGTACGCCGCGCGGCAGGCGATCGAAGAGGTGCAAGTCGAGCTCGCGCTCCAACTCTTCGATGTGCCGGAAGAGCACCGATGGCGCGACGCCCAGTCGCTGTGCCCCTCTCGTCAACCCGGCTTCTTCCATGAGCGCGGCGAGTGCGCGCAGATGATGCAACTCGAGCCCGCGGGTCTTCGGTGCGTCACGCGCGACGGTCGGCGGAGGTGCCGGCGTCGCCCCGTCCCGGACGGCTTCGAAGAACGTCGACGATCTGCCGGATGATCGGCCGCTGATCGTCGGCGCGCCACATGACGGCTTCCCAGAGCGGCACGGCGAGCCCGCGGACCGGCACGCCCACCGTGCCGTCCGGCGACACCTGCACGAAGCGATTCGGCAACGGTTGCCATCCTTGGCCCGCGGCGACGGCGAGAAAAATGGCGTACACACCACTGTGCGTATCGACCAACGGCAATGTGATGCCGAGCCGCGCCATGGCGTCGACCAGCGAATCGTAGACGTTGGGATGGTACGCGCGCGGCACCCACAGCACTGGATACGCATTCAACTCGTGCGGCTCGATGATCGATCGCGAGGCGAGCGGATGCGTCGACGACAGCAACGCGACCTCGATGCGCGCGTCGGTGATCCGCTCCGTCGCGATGTCCCGCAGGTCCGGCGGTGGCTCGACCCCGAGGGCCACGTCAAGCGTGTGCCCGAGGAGCCCCCGCCATTGGCTCGGCCCCGCTTCGAGGTCCTCGATCGTGAGCTCGATGTCAGGAAATTGTTCGCGGATGATCGCCAGTCCGCGCTGGACCAGGGCCGAGGCCAATGACCCGCGCCCCACGCCGAAACGGACACTGCCGCCCATGCCGTGAGCCGCGCGCGCAGCCCGGACGGCGGCGCCATCGATCTGCGCCAGCATCGCGCGCGTCGCGGACAGCAGCGCCGCGCCGGCCGGCGTCGGCTCCACGCCCTTTGCGTGCCGAGCCACGAGGTCGGAGCCGATCGCGCGCTCGAGCAGTTTGAGCTGGCGCGAGATCGCCGGTTGCGCGACGCCCAGCTTCGCCGCCGCGCGACCGATCGTCCCCTCCTCGGCCACCGCGACGAAGTAGCGAAGCTGACGGAGATCCAGCCCGCTCACGGCGCCCGCTTGCGCCGCGCGTGGCGAAGGATCGCGCGCACGGCCCGCGCGGCGGGTTTCGGCTCGTCGCGCCGCCACAGCATCTCGAGGCCCCACGGAATCGTGAGACCCACGAGCGTCCGTCGGACGGTGCCCCGCGGCACGCGCGCCGACCGCGACAGAAATCCCAGCGTCCACCCGCGTCCCTCGGCGGCGAGCCGCCACAGGACCTGAATGCTGTTGACGGTGGTTTCGAGGCGGGGGACGAGGCCAATGCGAGCGAGCGCCTGCATGATCTGATCGTAGAACTCGGGCTGAAAGCTGCGATCCATGAAGAGAAACGGGACGTCGCGAAGGTCATCCGCCGTCAGCGTCCGGTGCGACGCCAGCGGGTGGTCTTCCGCGATCAGCGCCGAGTCGAGCCGGTCGACGCTGAGTTGTTGCCGGGCGAGACTCGCGGGCAGCGGCGCCCCGACCATCACATGGCCGATACTCAAGTCGATCGTACCCGCCAGGAGTTCCCCCCGCTGGCGGGGCGTCGGGACATCTTCGATGACGATACGGACCGCCGGCAGGCTGACGGCGGTCTCCCGGAGCAGCACGCCGAGGAGCTTGCCGACCTCGTTCGTGGCGACGGCGCCGATCACGCAGCGCATCGACATCTCGTTGCGCATCCGCGCCGCGTCGGCCGTCAGCGCGTCGACGGTCGTCAAGACGCGCATCGCATCGGTCGCCGCCGCGAGGCCCGCGTGCGTGGGGACCGTTCCTTTCGCACCCCGCGTGATCAGCTGGACGCCAATCTCGTGCTCGAGGTCTCTGAGTTGCCGCGAAAGTGCCGGTGGGGTCAGGCGCAGCCGCTGCGCGGCGCGCCCCAGGCTCTCCGACTCTACCACGGTGGCCAGAGCGCGCAACTGTCTCAGCTCCAGGCCCCGCAGCACGTCCCGTCGAGGTGCCGCGCCATTCAGTGGCGCCGGGCCGCCACGAATTGTCTCGATGGCGCGGAGCACATGTGGCCGGGTCTCACTCGCGCGCCACATGAGCCCCGTGGCCATCGTGACATGCAATCCCTCCACTGGAATCGCGACGGTGCCCGCGGGCGACATCTGCAATGCTTGTCGCGACCACAGGGTCCACCCAGCGCCGGAGCCGACGGCGAGCCAGACGGCTTTCGGGCCAGAGTAGCGTGAACTGAGCGGTGGCTTGATTCCCAACTGTCGCAACGTCTCGTCGACCACGCGTGGCGAGTCCGGGTGCCACTCAGCTCTCGGAAACAAGAACGGCACCGTGGCCAGATCATCGGGACGCAGCAGCGAGAGTGAGGCGAGCGGAGTCCCGATAGGGACGATCGCGCAGTCGAACGGCACGTCATAGAGCGCGGCCCACGCGAAGTCGTGCGTCGTCACCGGTGACCGCAACCCGATCGCGAGATCGAGCGCTCCCGCGCTCAGCTGCGAAAACTGTTCAGGTCCAGGCTCGACCTCGCGAATCTCGAGCTCGACATCGGGGAGTCGCTCTCGAATCGCGGCCTCCGCGGGCTGAATGATCTCGAGCCACCAGGCGGATCGCCCGACACCGATGACGAGTCGTCCCGTGAGCCCATGTGCGGCATCGGCGGCCCGTCGAACGATCGACTCGGCCTGCGCGAGTATCACGCGCGCACTCGATGCGATGGATTCACCGACCGATGTCAGCTTGACGCCAGCCGACTGTCGCGCGAGCAACTCCAGTCCCAGCTCGCGCTCGAGGGCGTGGATCTGTCGCGAGAGCGCGGGCTGGGCGACACGAAGCCTCGTCGCCGCCCGACTCACGCTTCTCTCCTCCGCGACCGCTACGAAGTACCGCAGGTGCCGGAGATCCACGTGGTACCGCCCATGCCGAAACGGCAAGGAAGCCCCAAAAAACAAGTATTGGCCCCCGCTCTACTTATGCCGCTAGCATAGCAGCACGCAAGAGGAGATCACATCGTGGCTGAAGAAGATCCGTGTTGGCTGGCGAACGAAGGGGATGACGAGTCCGAGACGGCGCGCAAGGAGTTGATCGAGCTCCTGCTGACCCCAGGCGCAATCGCGACGTCCGTGCAGCCTATAGTTGATTACCGCACGACACCGCCCACGAACTGGGGGGTCGAGTGCCTGACGCACGGCCCGCGGGGCAGTGTGTTTGCCGATGCCGAGGTGCTGTTTCGCACGACACGCGTGGCCCGGCTGGAGGCGGAAGTGGACCGGGTGTGCGTCGCGATGGCGTTGCACTCGATGCGTCGCATCGCCCTCCCGTCGCGCATTTTCCTGAACGTTCACCCGTCGACGCTCAGTCGCGACGCGTGGTTCCCGGCGTACCTGCGGGAAGTGGCCGAGCGATGGCGGATCGGCGTCGAGCGACTGACGGTCGAGATCGTCGAGCACGATCGGCAAACGCTGACGGGTCGCGTGTTACGGGCGGTCAACGCGCTCCGGGAGATCGGCGTGTCGGTCGCGCTCGACGACTGCGCGGCCGACCTGGCGCACGATCCGATGCTCGTCGCGGTCCGCCCGGAATTCGTGAAGATCGCGAAGCAGGTCATCTGGGGCGCGCGTCACTCGAACGCGGGGTTCCGCCGGTTGGAGCGCCTCGTGGACTCGACGAGCGCGCTGACCACGCTCATCGCCGAAGGCATCGAGACCGCCACCGATCTGGAGATGGTGCGGAGCCTCGGCATCTCACTCGTGCAGGGCTTTTTCGTCGGCCGCCCGGTCGCGATATCGGCGCTGCACAGTGAGCGGTAGCCGCTCGATCGCATAGCGAAGCATGGTCCTCGGCATATGGCCCGCGTGCGCGTCGAGAAACCCGTGGAGTGTGGCGGGGGCGCGCTTACCAAGCTCCCGGAGCATCCAGCCGGTGGCTTTGTGGATCAGGTCGTGCTCGTCGGCGAGCAGCATCGACGCGAGCCGCACCGTGTCCCGGTACTCGCCCCTCTTTATAAAATGGTGCGTGGCGATGATCGCGATCCGTCGATCCCACGCATTTCTCGATCGGGCCAGCACGTCGAGCACTTGCCGGCCCTTCGTCGTCAAGTGGGCCCCGACAATCCCGGGAGCGGAACTGTCGACGAGATCCCAGTTGTTGATATAGCGGCGGTGCTTCATGTACACCCGATAGATCGCGGCGCGCTTGAGCGGCTCCGCTTTCGTGTAGGCGCTGACGAGGATCATGAGCGCCAGGTGCCGCTCCTCATGCACCCGCGACCGGAGGAGCGGCGTCACCTCCGTCAGCGACAACGCCCGATACTCGCGCGCGAGTGTCCGTAAGACCGGTACGCGAATGCCGAGGAACGGCTCAGCGCTCTTGAAGTATCCCTGCAGAAATCGCGCGCGCTCCGGCTCGGCCAGGCTACGCAGACGCTGCCTGATGGTGGACACGCGCGTCGTCACAAAAGAGAGAATATCCGCCCAACCTGACGGCCAGGTTACGGGCGTCGGACGCGCACATTCCCCTTGAATGTTCGAACCGTAATACGCGCCGAGCCATGTCCGACGACCAAGGACAGCTGCTGACCCCGCCCGGAAGCTCCGGCGATCGGCCGCACGGCCGGGATATCCGAGACGATAGTTCCAAGAACCGTCGTCACATCGCATTGGCCGCCGAGGGTGGACGTGAGCGCCAGATCGACGGTCCCGGCGTAGTCGTCGATGTCGACCAGACCGATATTCCCAGCATCGCCGACGAACCGCACGTCCCCGTTCACGGTGCTGACCCGTGCCCGCTCCAGACCAGTGGTCGCCACGTCGATCGCGCCACTGACGGTCGACGCGGTCAGGTCGCCGACCTGGCCGCCCAGGGTCAGACGCCCCTGACCGGTACGCGCCCGGACCCATGGTGCGGTGACCGCGATATTCACTTCTCCCGAGATCGACTCCGCTTCGAGGTCCCGCACTGTGCCGCCAAGGTGGATGCGGCTCGACACACCGTAGAACCACCCCGACACGTCCGTCGCCTCAATGTCGGCGCTGACGGCCTTGATCGACACGAGGCTCGATCGAGGCACATAGACGTCCAGCGTCGCCGACCCGGAGTCGGGATCGACACTCACCTTTACGCCGCCGTGCAGGGCGCCGTAGTAGAACGTCGAGCCACGCGCGACGGTGCCGCGGACGAGGACCGTGTCCTTGTCCCAGCCCACGAGATGTACGCGGCCGGCCGGCACGAAGATCTTGACGCCCGCGCCCGGTGCGAGTGCCTGGCGGCGCTCGATCGGCGGTTGCAACAGGAGAAGCAGGGCGAGGGCGATCACGAGGCGTTCGCCAAGAGCTTCATAAGGTCCACCTTGTGGGCGTAGGCCTCGGCCAGGAGTTGCGCCAAGGCAGGGTCATTTGGGCGCCGAGCCAACTCGGCCCTGAGCTCGGTGATCGCGCTGTCGATCGTTCCCAGACTCGCTCTGACCGAGGCTTCCGTTTCTGGCCGGAGCTCGCCGCGCCTCAGCTCCAGCTCATCCAGCAGATCTCGTTCTACCCGCGCGTCGTTCGAGGCATCCGCGGAATCCACCACGGCACGCACGGTCGCTGGCGCGACCTGCGTGACGTTGATGGCTGATCCCGGCCGGTGCAGCACTATGAGCACGATGGCCGCCGCGGCCGCAAGGCCAACGATCGGCCCGATCACGCGCCAGCGACGCTTGGCTTGGATTCGCCCCCGAATGCCAGGCCACAGGTCATGGGGTGGGTCTATCTCACGCTTAAAGTTCATTAGGAGGCCAGCATTTGGCGCGCTTTCCACAGCTGCGAGCGAACCGTGCCGGGAGCGCGTCCGAGGAAATTTGCGATTTCGTCATGGCTGTACCCTTCAATGTCGTGCAACACGAAGACAACGCGAGCCCCGGGTGGGAGTCGGAGGAGCGCGGCATCGAGATCAATGCGCTCGTCGCTTCTCACCGGCGGTGTCTCGGCCACGGTCGTATCGTCCAACATGATGCGCGCCTCACGCCGTCTGGTTGATCGCATCTCCTGCAGCACCACGTTGACGGTCAACCGGTGCAGCCACGATGCGAACGCGCTGTCGCCACGAAAGCTCTTGATGCGCTCCCACACCCGCACAAACACATCCTGCACCCGCTCGGCCGCGTCCATGCGATCGCCGGTCAGGCGCAGGCAGAGCGCATACGTCCGGGCGGCGTGGCGCCGGTACAGCGGCTCGAACGCGTCGAGGTCGCCTCGCTGCACCCGGCGCACCAGCGCCACGTCGTCCAGTTCCGTCACATCGCTAACACGTATGCCATGCGCGCGCTGTCTCCGGCGTCGTCGCCATACCCGCCGGCGATGAGTACCCGACCGCCGCCGAGCGCGGTCGCGGTCGAGTAGTAGCGAGCGGCTGAGAGCCCACCGGTCACGGGCGCGAAGACTCCACGGGCAGGATCATACACTTCGAAACCCGCGCCGCCACCGGCGACGAGTACGCGCCCGTCGTCCAGCGGAACAAGCGCGTGGGCCAACTTGTATCGCGCCTCGTGCAGATCGCCCGTTCAATGAAATTTCTGCGTCGCCGGATCATACACCTCGGCCGTTCTCGATTTTGCGCGCCCATCGTCGTTGCCTGATCCGCCGACGATGAGCACACGTCCGTCAGACAGCACAGCCGCCGCGGCCTTGCGGCGGGGCTCGGTCATATCACCCACGGGCATAAATTTGCCAGTTGCCTCGTTGTAGACCTCGGCGCTGCCCAGCGTGTGCTGCAGGTCGGGTTCCCCGCCTGCAATGAGAACGCGTCCGTCGGGCAGGGCCGACGCAACGTGATACGCCCGGGCGACGCTCATATCGCCGGTCGGCGTGAAGCGGCCAGTCACCGGATCATACAGCTCCGCGCTCTGCGTAGCGACCTCGCTGGATGCATCGACGCCACCGGCGATGAGCACGCGCCCGTCTGGCAAGAGCGTAGCGGTCGCCTCCGCGCGCGGAACCGCCAAGCCGCCGGTGGGCGTGAATCGCCCGGTCGTTGGATCGTAGAGCAGAGCACTGCGATAGATGCGGCCGTCACCACTATAGCCACCAGCCAGGAGCACGCGCCCGTCTTTGAGTAGTGTCGCGGTCTGGCTCATGCGCGGTTCGGGCATCTCGCCTGTCGACGTGAACTGTCGGGTGGCGGGATCATACAGCTCGGCCGTCGCCAGGACATCGTGGTTGCGGATCATGCCACCGGCGATCAGGACCCGGCCATCGGCCAATCGCGTGGCACTGTGGATCGCTCGCTGCGCGTGCATCTCGGGGCACGTTGGGCAGAGGAGCAGGGAAACCAGGAGCGGGAACATCAAGTGGCACCTCCTCGTCGTCTCGGTTGACGAAGGTGAGATGCCACTCGAGGGCTCCGTGCTTATGTCAGCATCCCCCTTCGTTCCCGGTCGAGGTCGCGAAGGCGTGGCCGACCTGGTCGAGATCGATCGGCTCGACATCCTTGGCGTCAGACCGCCCGGTCACACGCTCGAGGCTGACCTTGGCCTTGGCGTACGTCGAGTCCACCGAGAGGGCTTTCTCGAACACCGACTTGGCCTGGGTCACGTGTCCGGTGCGCTCCAGCGCCAGTCCCAGGTTGTTCTGGAACGTCGCGTTGTTCGTATCCAGCTGGGTCGCCCTTGCCAATGGTGAGAGTGCGTCGACATACCGACCGTTGTCGATCAGCACCAGGCCCATGTCATTCATGGCCCATGTATCGGTCGAGTCGATCGTGATCGCCCGACGATAGGCATCGAGCGCCTCGTCGACTTTCCCTAGCCGCGCGTTGACGCGGCCCAGGACACGCCAGCTCGAGCCGTTGGTCGAGTCGAGCGCAATGGCCGCTTGGATCTGCTCGAGCGCGTCGCCCGCCTTGTCCTGCTCGAGCAACACCCGGCTCAGATTCACCAGCGATTTCACTTGCTTGGGATCCTTGGCGATCGCCGCTTCGAACGCATCGCGCGCGCGATCGAGCTGGCCTGACTTCCAGGACGAGAGGCCGAGCATGTAGTAGCCCCACGCATTGTCGGGGCGATGCTTGGTGTAGACATCGAACATCCCCACCGCGTCGGAATACCGGTGCGCGGCGTACGCTGATTCCGCCGTGGCGTACGAGACGTTCTCCGGGATCACCGGAGCGCTCGGCGGCGTCGTGGCTTCCACCTTCGGGGTCGTCACCGGTTCGCCGGTCGAGACCTGTTGGTGTTTTTCGTGGCCGCCGCAAGCTGCGACGGAGAGGGCGAGTGTGGCGATCGTGGCGCGGTACATAGAGACCTCGGGTTGGGGTTGTGCCCCACCCAAAGCAATCGCGCGACCACGAATTACGCGGCGCTTCGCGACCGTTTAAAGAGCTGTCACGATGGCACTTACGCCGCTTGCCCATTCTCCTATCTGACCAAATTGTGTTCGCGTGGACACGCGCCCCGAAGGGGGGTGTGTCCACGCGAACACGCGAACTCAGTCGCGCGAGATGCCGTGCCGACGCATGATCTTGAGCAAGCTCGCGTGATCCGCGAGACCGAGGTCGGCGGCGGTGCGCGTGATGTGCCAATCGTTGCGGTCCAGCGCCTCGACGACGATACGCCGCTCGGCCTCGGCCTTTCGCTCGACGAAGGTGCGGGCCGAAGGAGAAGTAGGAATCGACGCGTCGCGTATCTCGGGCGGCACGTGCTCAGCGCCAATAATGTCCCCGTCGGCCGCGATCACCATGCGCTCGACGACGTTCCGCAACTCGCGCACGTTGTTCTGCCGCCAATCGTATCCCATCAAGATGGGCATCACGTCGGGCGCGAGGCGCTTCCGCCGCATCCGAAACCGATCGGCGATGTGCGCGAGCAGATGATCGACCAACTCGGGCAGATCGGACAGCCGATCGCGCAGCGGCGGCACGTGCAGGACGTGGACGTTGAGCCGAAAAAAGAGATCGCGCCGGAAGCGCCCCTCTTTAGACTCGGCCTCGAGATCCCGGTTCGTGGCGGCGACCACGCGCGCGGGAACCTGAATCGGCCGGTTCGACCCGAGGCGAACGACGGCGCGCTCTTCGAGGACGCGCAAGAGCTTGGCCTGCGCCGGCAGCGGCAGCTCGCCGATCTCGTCGAGGAAGAGCGTGCCGCGGCCGGCTTCCTCGAACGCCCCCTTCCTCGCCGTAGCGGCGCCGGTGTACGCGCCGCGCTCGTGCCCGAACAACTCGCTCTCGACGAGCTGCTCGGGCAGCGCCGCGCTGTTGATGGCAATGAACGGCTCACGAGCGCCGGCGCTCAACCGGTGCACGTCACGCGCGACGAGCTCTTTGCCCGAGCCGCTCTCGCCAATGATCAGGACGGGACTCGGGATCGGCGCCACGCGCGCGATCGCGTCTTTGAGTCGCGCGATCGCCGGGCTCGAACCGCGGAGCGCGCTCTCATCTGCTGCGTACCGACGCAACGCCATCACTTCGGCGATCATCTGGCGCCGCTCGACGGCGTTCTCGATCTCCTGCGCGAGGCGTTCGACCGGATCGTCCTTGCTGACAAAACCGTATGCGCCGAGCTTGACCGCCTGCACGCAGCGATCGTAGCTCCCCGTGCCCGTGTACACGATCACGGGCACGTCGATATTGCGCTCGCGCATTGCTCTCAAAACGCCGAAGCCGTCCATCCGCGGCATCTCGAGGTCGAGGATCACGCAGTCGACCGTCTCCCGCGAGAGAATATCAAGCGCATCGTTCCCAGACCCGGCGATGAGCACCTCGTGCTGCGCGAGCCGCTTGAGATCATACGCGTACTGCTCAGCCAACGCGAGATTATCATCGCAGACGAGTACGGTCGTCATGGGTGCGGAGTTACAGGTGAAACGTGACCGCGATTATCATCGCAGACGAGTACGGTCGTCATGGGTGCGGAGTTACGGGTGAAACGTGACCGCGACGCGAGTGCCGCGGCCCGGCGCCGTGTCGACCGTCAGGGTCGCCGCGAGGTCGGTGACGAGTCGGCGCACGATCGAGAGCCCGAGCCCGGGTCCTTCGAACGCGCGTGCGAGCTGCTCCTGCGTCATGCCACTCCCCGTATCCTCGATCGTGAGCTGTCCGCCGGCGGTCGTCGTGATCGTCAACGCCCCTCCATTGCCCATGGCGTTGACCGCGTTCGTCGCGATGTTTTCGATAATGCGCCTTAGCCCCAAGGGGTCGGCTGTGATCTGCGGCATTGCGGGATCGAGTGCCAGCTTGAGGGTAATGCCGTCCGGCACGACGACGGATCGCGCGATGGCGTTGACGTCGATGCGCTGAGGCTCGGCGCGCGGCGTCAGCAGCGCATAATTTCGCGCCAGCGCGTCGAGATACGCCACGCTGGCATCGAGCGTGGCGCGCCGCTCGGCGAACACCGGCGCGAGCGCGTTCGGATCCTCGCGGGCGACCTGGTCGAAGTGCCGGAGCACATGTCTCAGGGGCGCCAGCCCATTTTTGATGTCGTGCGTCACCTGGCGCGACAGATCCCCGATCGTCGCCCGCCGCTCGGCCTCCCGTAGCCGTACGGTGCTCGATCGCAGCCGGCGCACGAGCGCGCCGAGCACGCGGCTCAGCGTGCCGATCTCGTCGTCCCGGTTCGTCGCGAAGTGGACGTCGAGCCGATCGAGATCCAGCCGCTCTGTTTCGGCCGCCAGCGCCGCCAACGGTTGCCCGATGCGGGCCGCGAGAGCGACCGCTCCCAGCGTCGCGGCAATCGCCACCAGCGCGACGGCGGCCGCGAACCAGCGGTCGACGCTGTGGCGCAACGCATCGAGCTCGGTGCTCGGAATGCGCGATGACGAACCGTGCCGTCGCGAGCGAGTCGTTCGACACGAACGGGAACGGGATGTCGGCGACGATATCATTCGGTGCCGAGCCACCTGGCAACGCGAGCGACACGGTTAGTGTGCTATCCGTGCGCAGCCGCCCGAGAAAGGCCGAATCGACAGCGACGCCCCCGACCAGCGTGATGCGTCGATCGCCGATGCGCGCGCTGTCCATGCGAGCCAGCACGAGCCGCGCCCCATCTGGCGTGCGCGCATTGACGAGTGCGGCGCCTCCAGCCAGCAGGCGCGGCAACGCCGGATCGAGGCGATCGTACTCGTTGCGAAAATGCCCGGAGCTCAGGATCCGTCCGTGCTCGTCCTGCAACTGGAGCATGTCGAGCCCGGTCATCCGCATCGCCTGCCCAGCATAGTCGAGCAAGTACGCGCGCTCGCCGGCGTCGCGGAGTGCCGTGCGCAGATGCTCGTCATCAGGCACTGCGTCGCGCAACGACGCGAGCCGATCGCCGACCGCGGCGCTCGTCTGCGACAGGTCCGTTCGCGTGACCGCGGCCAGCGCCGCAACGCGCGAGCGATACTGCGCGGTGAGCCTGAGATCCATCTCGCGCCGCACGCCGATCGCGAGCCCGATCAGCGGCACGAGCGCGATCAGGCCGAATGCCACGAAGAGCCGGCCGCGAAAGCTCACGGTGTGGTCTCCAGCCGCATGCTCCGCGTCGTGTCGGCCACGACACCGACCGCGCCCCGTCGGACGATGAGTTGCGATCGCGTGTCCACGAGCGGCACGGCGTGCGATCCGCCGGATCTCGCAGCGCGCGCCGTCGATTGGCGTGCGCCATGGATAGTACGGCGAGTCGCCCGCAAGTCTAGGACGAGCCGCGACAGTGGCATTGTAGCTGTGCCACACCGAGACCGACGAGTCGCTCGGCGAGCGAGCGGGCGATACTGTCGTCGGCGAGGTAGTACGACGTCGCTCGGCGTTGGCCGGCCACCGAAGGTATCCAGTGGGACACGTGCTGTTTCGCCATGCGCGCGTCGGCGTGCACCGCATCCAGAACGTCGGGCACGGAGTCGACGATGCTCGTGAGTCAGGGCATATTGCCGGTCCCACGGCAACGTGATACTCGCGAAGTCGTGGCGAGATGACGCGTAGCGAATGACGGATGGGCGATCCGTCACCAACACATCGCCATCGCCGTCGATGAAATCGAGCGCCTCACGATCGGAGACGACGGTGACGCGGACGTTGGTGTCCCGCGCGAGACTGCCGCGCCAGCCGCACGCCGAACGAGTCGGTCGCGGCAATGCGCAGTGAGTCAGCGGCGATCGCGGGACCGGCGAGAATGACCGACACCGGCGACGGCGCGGGCGTGACGGCGTGGCCGCAGGCGAGTACGCACACCAAGAGCATGGCGTGACGTGTATTCACTACCGAAAGCTAAGACGTGGACGCGCCGGGTACCTTGCCCGCCACGCGGGCGGGATTGCCGACCATGATGACGTTCGCGGGCACAGCGCCCGAGCAGATGGCGCCGAAGGCGATGACGCTGTTATCGCCGATCGATGTCCCGGGCATGATGGCCGTCTCCGGCGCGATCCAGACGTTCTCGCCGATCGTGATCGCCGCGGTCCGAACCGGCGCCGAGGGATCGCGCCGGTTGATGGCGATCGAGTGGAAGTCGGTATCCATGATCCGACACTCGGACACCTGGGAGAGGCTTCCGATCGAGATGCGCTCCATGCACCCGAACCGCACGGCCACGAGATCGACTTTATTGCCGACGGTGATGACCGCGTTCAGGCTGTGCGTAAACGGTGTGGTCCGCTGGATGACCCGGACGTCATCGCCGAACACCACGCGGCCGGGCCCGCGGACGACCAGCGAGCCGAAGACCCGCAGATTGCGGCCGGCCTGGAACCGGCGACCGCGCAGCGGCAAGTAGGCCTTGTAGAAATGGCCTTTCAGGATCGCGAACCCCACGCGCAACGTGCGACCGGGTTCGGCCAGGATCCTACGAAACCGGGATTGGGTCACGAGTCTCGTCGGCCGCCGCCAGCCGGAGAAGCTCGGCGCGGTCGACCTTGCCGTTCACGTTCAGGGGAAACTGATCCAGTCGAACAATCTTGCTCGGTACCATATACGCCGGCAGCACCAGGGCCGCTGCGCGCCGGAGCGCATCGGGCGACTCGACCGCGCCGGTCACGAAGGCGACGACGCCCAGAGCTTGCGCCTGCGCAATGGGGTACCCCACCGCCACGGCCCCGGTCACGCCCGGCTGCTGCCGTAGTACACCCTCGATTTCGGCCGGCTCGACTCGAAATCCCAGAATCTTGAGCTGGTGGTCGACTCGGCCGAGGTAACTGTAGATCCCGGAGGGGTGCTCGACCACGCGGTCGCCCGTGCGATAATAGCCCTCAACGAATCGCACCGCGGTTTGAGCGGGATCTCGCCAGTATCCGGGTGCCGTCTGAGGCCCGCCCACCAGAAGCTCCTCATCGATCACCCGCGCGCTGAGTCCGTCCAGTGGCCGCCCAATCGGCACGATGCCGTTCAAAGACTCTGGCGCCACACCGGCCCACCGGTAGACGAAGCAAGCGATGGTCAATTCGGTCGGTCCATAGAGATTTTCGACCGTCGAATTCGGCGCCGCCGCCTGCCACCGCTCGGCCGTCTCATTGGTCAGCGGCTCGCCGCAGAAGAGACTCCACCGCAGGCTCGGCATGGACGCAGCCTGGATGCGATCGCGAGCCAAGACGGCCGCGGAAGGTACGGAGAACCACGACGTGAGCTGGTGTGCGTTCACAAACCTGGCCGGCGCCAGCATCTCGATCGGCGCCATGGCGTACAGGCACGCGCCAGCGTTCCACGTCATAAAAAGATCGTGCACCGACAAATCGAACGTCTGATCGAACGTCTGCGAGCACCGATCGTCAGGCGTCAGCCCGTAGCGACGGCCCATGACGTCGAGATAATGCAGGACGTTCCGGTGCGTGATCCCGACACCCTTTGGCTCACCCGTAGTTCCGGACGTAAAGAGCAGATAGGCCAAGCTGTCCGGATCAACGGCCGGCAGATCGTCGAGCGGAACGTGCTCCCCTGGCTGATCGCCATGGATGAGAACCGGGACGTCACCGGCTACGGCATCGAGCAATGGCGCCGTGTCGCGATCGACGATGATCGCGTCGAGCTCCGCGCGACGGGCCATGGAGCGGGTGCGCTCGATGGGCAGCTTGGGATTGAGCGGCACGAACGCCGCCCCGCTACAGAGCGCGCCGAGCGTGCCGACGTACGCGACCTCGGACCGGGCCGCAAAGACCCCGACGCGCGCCGCGGGCCGACCGAGCGCGCGCACGATGGCCGCGGCGAGGACGCGGGCGCGGAGCGCGAGGGCTTCGTATGTGATGACCTGGCCGCGCACGACCACGGCCGGCGCGTTCGGGTGGACCGCGGCGCTGGCCAGCACTCCCGTGCGCAGCGACCGCGTGTCCTCCGTCACGACACGAGGGCGGGCGCGTTCGACGTGTGGGCTTCGATGAACTCGCGGATGGCGCGATAGCGGGTCAGCGTGACGATCTGCTCGTCCGAGATCGTGAGCCCGTAGGTTTCCTCGAGCGACAGAATGAGCGCGACGTGATTCACGGAGTCCCACTCCGGGATGGAGTTGAACTCCAGATCATCGTTCAGCGCGGCGGGATCGACCCGCAATGCGTTAGCGACTACCTCAGCGAGACGCATGGGCATGGGTGCTCTTAGTCGTAGATTGTGCGCGGCGGATTGCGATGCCGGTGTGTTCGAGGTCTTCCCGTGACGGCGGAATGTCCAGAATGAAGACACTCGCGCCGAGTCCAACATAACGCGCCAGCTCATCAGCGACCCGTTCGTACGTACCGACTAAGTACGGGCAGAACGTCGCCGAGGTCTGGAAGGGTCCGAGCCAGTACGGGTGGTCCGGCGAGGCGGGCCGCTCGTCGAGCGACGAGAGCTGCTTGTGCCACTGCGAGTCGGACACTTTCATCGCTAGCCCGTGCGTGATGCGGCCGGCGCGTGTGTCCGGAAAGCGCTCATACGCGACGTCCCAGGCTTCGTCCGCGGTCTCGCGGGCAATGATGCCGACCCGCACGCCGCGCCGTCTGCCGTCATTCGGCGCCGGCCGGGTATCCTCGCCAATGGGCTCGGGATAGGTGACGCTGATGGCGCCCATCGTCACCGCGGCGGCTTCGCCGGCCGGTGATGAGCCGGATACCAGAATGTCCGGAGTTAGCTCGGGACCGGAAGCTGAGGGCCATCCGGAGATTCCGCACCCGATAGTGCTTCCCCTCGTGCGTCACCGGCGCTTGATCGGCGAGCAGCGACTTGATGATCGCGACGTACTCGATCAAGCGCTCGTAGCGCTCGTCGTGCGGCGTCGGGTCACCGAGCGCGAGGAGATCGTTCCGAAACCCGCCCGCGACCATGTTGAGCGCAACCGCGCGTCCGTGCATCCAGCCAAGCGAGGCCACCATTTTGGCCGCGCACAGCGGGGTCATGTAGGCGGGCTGGACTGCGACCAGCGGCACGAGCCGCTGCGTGTGCTGGATAACGAGTTGGGAGACGAGCCACGGGTCCGCGATGCCGTTGTCCGTGTAGACCAGCATCCCGTGACAACCGGCCTCTTCACTCCATCGCGCAACGTCGATGACTCGCTGGGTATAGAGCTCCCGAGCGATATCACGCGACTGCGGGCACGTCGCGTAGATCTGCACGTTCCGGGATCGTTGCACCTAATGCGCCGCGACCTGGGCGTTATAAACGTCCGTCTAAGACTAAGTCACACGTAGTCTTCTATAAAAACATTTGTTACACCAGCCCTGTTTCGTTGCGCGAATGCATCAGTATGTTGCTCGTGACGCACGACGCTTAAGCTGTTTGCATGAACGTCATTGGCATTAGTGGGTTCGAGGGCGCTGTCCCGTTCAAGCGCCGGCACTGGCCATCGCTCGACGCCCGAGCCTATCGGATCTCGCAGGGTCATGACGCAGCCGCCGCGCTTGTTTCCTCCGGCCGGATCGTTGCCGCGGCCGCCGAGGAGCGATTCGATCGGAACAAGCACTCGGCCCACTTTCCCGTCCAGTCGATCCGCTGGTGCCTGGAGCAGGCCGGCTTGTCGATCGACGACGTCGACATGCTCGCGCACGGCTTCGACTACGGGCCCTATCGCACGATCTACTCGGCCGATCCGACGACCCGGAAGCTCTACGAGGACGTTCTCTCGCGCGACGCGCTCGTCAAGTTGGTCGAACGCGATCTGCCCGGGTTTCCAGTCGAGCGCGTGTGCCAAGTGCCGCACCACGTCGCGCACGCCGCGAGCGCGTACTGGACGTTGGGGTGGGACGAGTGTCTCGTCATCGTCGTCGACGCCATGGGTGAAGCGCACGGCAGCACGATCTTCCAGGGACGCGGCGGCGAGCTCACGCGCCTGCGCTCGATCGGCGCCCAGGACTCGATCGGCGTCTTCTACTCGCTCGTCACCTACCACCTGGGGTTCGACTTCAACTCCGACGAGTACAAGATCATGGGGCTCGCGCCGTACGGCGATCCCTCCCGCTACCGCGATTTTTTTGCCAAAGAAGTGGTGCTGCGCGACGACGGGACCATCAAGATCCCCATGCTGCAGCTCAATACCACCCGCGATGATCGCGAGAACTATGGAGCCACGCTGTCTTATCTGGGTCAGCATCTCCTGCCACCTCGTGATCCGGCGGGCGACATCACGGACGAGCACCAAGACGTTGCCGCCGCACTCCAGGAGTGCCTCGACAACGTCATGCAGCACATCTGCGGAAGCTTCCAGCGGGCGACAAGTCAGTCGCGCTTAGCCCTAGCCGGTGGCGTAGCGCTCAATTGCACGGCGAACGGCCGTCTCATCAAAGCCGGACTCTTTGACGAGATCTACGTCCAGCCTGCCGCCGGCGACGATGGCACTGCGCTCGGCGCCGCGCTGTATGCCAGCGCGAAGCGCGGTGTCATGTCGAATCGGCGTATGCCAGCACCACTGCTCGGCCCGTCTCACGATGCCGCCGCCGTCGAGCGAGCCATCGCGGCTGCAGCGCCAAAGATCAAAGTGCAGCGTTTCGCATCGCTGGACGAAACGTGTACAGCCGCGGCCGAGCTTATCGCCCAAGGCAAGGTGCTCGCCTGGCACCGGGGCCGTATGGAATTCGGCCCGCGCGCACTCGGCAACCGAAGCATTCTGGCCGACCCGGGCCACCCGGAGATGCGCGACCGCATCAATAGCATGGTCAAGAAGCGCGAAGCCTTCCGCCCCTTTGCCCCGGCAGTCTCGCTCGGCGAAGTCGACAAGTGGTTCGACGTTGCCGCCGGCTCTGTATTCCCCTACATGATCGCCGTCGTCGACGTTCGCGAAGCGCACCGCGCCTCGCTCCCCGCGATCACGCACGTCAACGGCTCAGCGCGCGTGCAAACCGTCTCCGACGAGGACAATCCCGCCTTTCACGCGCTGCTCCGCGCCGTCGGCCGCACCACCGGGCGCGAGATGGTGCTCAATACGAGCTTTAACGTCAAAGGTCAGCCGATCGTCAACACGCCAGATGAGGCAATAGCCACATTCCTCGACACCGGCATTGACCATCTCTTCGTGGAGAACAATCTCATAAGCCGTGCGTGATCTGGATCACGCATCGTAAAGTGTGTTGGATGCTATCGTAGGGCCTGGTTGTCGAGCAGCGCTCGGCACGATGCTTGACTTAGGAGACAAGCATGTGGGCTCTCTTGAAACAGTCATCACACCGCGGGCACTGGCGGACCGCGCACCCCCATCGTTCGGCGGGAGAACGCGCCAGTATGGCTCTCTGGTGGGCCGTCATCGCCTCGACGTGCATCGCTGCCGTCGGGTACGCCGTCTACCTCTTTCAATGACGATGCGCTAGGCGCATCCAACTGAGATAGCGCTCACGCTGGTCCGGGGTCAGTACTGAAACAATTTCCATCTGGGCGCTATCGACCCCGGGCCGCGTGGCGCGCCACGCCGAATCGAGCGCGGCTTGGTGCGTGGCGAGGATGCGGGCGATCGCGTCGTGCTGCGCTGTACTGAGTCCCAGTCGCTTATCCATTTGCGTCAATAACACAGCCGCGTCCATCGGATTGCCCGCCGGGGTGGACATCCGGATGTGCTCCCCGATGCCGCCGGCGACGACGCCGATAATGGTCGCGACGACCAACGCCAACGCCTGCCTCGCGCGGGGACTCACGGTTGCCCCGCCATCATCGCGGCGATGCTCGGCGCTTGCCCTGGTGCGGTCAACATGACGGCAATACTCGGCGCCCGATTCGGCGCGACAGCAGGCCGACGCCCACTCGCGAGCAACAGCGTGAGTGCCGCCGCCGTCGCGAGCGGCGGAGCCCAGGTCGCAACGCGGAGCCACGACGACTGACGCCGCTCGCGCACCTCGGCCACGATGCGCGTCGAGAGCGCTTCCCAATACTCCGGATCGTCACGCATCGAATCTGGCGCGTATCGCCTCGCGCGCACGATGGACATGTTGGCGCACCGTCGATGGCGCAATGTCGAACATGGTTGCCACCTCCTGTATGTCGAGTCCGCTCTGGACGACGAGATCGAAACACTGGCGCTGCATGTCGGGCAGCTCGTTCACAATCACGTCCACACGTTCGATCGCGTCGCGCGCGACGGCGAGCCGCTCTGGATCGGTCTGAGCGCGTTCCGGGCGCCACAGCCGCAACAACGAGCGGCGACGCGCAGCGCGCCGCCGATATTTCGCGGCCACGCGCCTGACGATCCCGTAGAGCCAGGGGCCGACGGACTCGCCCTCCCGAAACGCCGCGGCCCGATCGAGCGCGATCACGAACGCTTCGGCCACGATATCCTCCGCGTCGTCCGCATCACCGACCAGCTGCCGGGCGAACAGCGTGGCGCGCCGCACGTACCGTCGCACGATCTCCCCGGTTGCCGCGTCATCGCCGGACGCCGCTCGACGCAAAAGGTGGCCGTCATCCGCGTCACCCACGTCAGAGCGGCCGCACCGCCGCGCCTGGCGGCATGCGCGCGGCACGCACAGCTGGAAAACTCGCCGCGGAGAGCCCAACGAGCACGCAGGCTGCACCGACCGCCGCGACCATCGCTGCTCCGCCCGGCGGCCCCGCGGCGAGCCCAACCCCGGCGCCGAGCAGTGCGCCCGGGATGCACACTAGCGCCGCCTCAGCGAGGAACTGCACAACGATCCTGGCTTCGTCGCGCCCACCGCTCTCCGCACCCCGATCTCGCCTCGGCGCGCACGGAGGCCGAGCGCAGTCCAAGCGGCGATCCCGCCGGCGGCTGCCGCAAGCAATGCCGACGCAGCCGTGATCGCAAACCACCTGAGCCGTTTCGCTGCGGTCGATCGAAGCGAGACGAGTCGCTCCTGGGTCTCGATGCGTACGTCCGCGAAATGATGCCGTCGCCGAAATAGGTCCCCAATCGCCACCGTCGCCGGAGAGATCGCGCACCCGCGCATACAGCCGGGCCACATACGTGACCGCGAAGAGCCGGCGGTCGCGGTTGTCAGCGGGACGAAGATGATTTCGTCCTCGTTGAACGCATCCAGCCCGGTCCCGCGTTCGGCGAGCATGCCGACAACGGTAAACGGAATCCGCCGAATGCGCAGCACGTCACCCACGGGGTCGCGGTCCCCATACAGGTCGCGCGCCACCCGAAACCCGATCACCGCGACGCGCTCTGCCGCATTGGCTTCCTCCACCGTGAAGAACCGGCCGCCCTCGAGTGGTGCATCGCGCAACGCCCCATACGTGGCGTCGACGCCATTGACGCTGACACGCCGCGCCAAGCCGCCCGCCGTCACCGGCTCGCTCTCTCCATATTCGGCCGCCACGGTAAGCACTCCTGGGACTTCTTTCGCAATCGCCTGGGCGTCCGCTCGCGCAAGCGTCCGCACGATGTCCCCCGTGCGTGCCCGTCCACCGCGATTGCCGGCGTCGACCGCGCTCACGATCACAACGTCGGCGCCCATTTGCCGCACCGACTCCAGCGTGCGCTGCCGTCCACGCTCGGCGACCGTGACGGCAATCACCAGCGCGGCCAGCGGCAGCGCAACGCCCGCCACGCCGAGCCCCGCGACGATCGGCCGGCGCGTGACGGCTCTCAAGACATCGAGAGCGCGTCTCACCTACGGCGCGGCCTCGCGCAAGACTATGGCGGGGTCGACGGACGCGGCTCGCCGTGCCGGCACGTAGCCGGCGATCACGCCGACGAGCGTGGTTGCCAGCACCGCTCCGAGTGTCACCGGCCAATCGACGGCGAGCTCCGCGCGCATCATCGTCGCGCCGAGCGCGGTCACACCGACGCCGAGGAGTGCTCCCAGCACGGCCGCTGCCGTCGCGGTGCACACCGACTCGGCCCAGAACTGGAGCAGGATGTCCCGGCGCGTGGCGCCGCAGGCCCGGCAGGTCGCGATCTCGTGGCGGCGTTGCAGGGTTGCCGTCACGGCGAGGACCGCGACAATGACCCCGCCGAGTCCGAGGCCAAGTGCGCCGACCCACCATAACGTTCTCGCTAGGCCGGAGTCGACCGACTCCATTCGCGCGAGCATCGCCCGTGGGGCGATGACGCGGAAGTCGTCGATCTGGCCTGGGGCCAAGGCGTGTCTCACCCTCACTACCCCCTCGACTGCCCCCTGCGTTTCCTGCCAAGCGCCGGGCTTCGTCAGTGCCACATTGATGAGATTCAACGACGTCCTGTTGAACACGCGCCTGGACGCTGTTCCGAGTGGGATATACACGATGTTGTCGAGGCTGATGCCACCTGGTCCGGCGCCATTCGGGGCGAGCACGCCGACAACGTCGAAATCGATCCCGCTCAGCCGAACGCGCTGTCCGACGGATGCCCGGAGACTGGCGGCGACGCCCGATCCGAGAACGGCCACGCGAGCGTCCGTATCCTGGAAGTACGACCCGGATGCGACGGAGTCGCCGTGCAGCGACCGCCAGTTGGCGGTCACGCCCCACAGCGATGTCGTGGTGTTCTGCCCGTTGGCCTCGGCGACGATTTTCGATGCATCCTGCGCCATGCCGACCTCCCGAATACCGCTGACCTGGGCCGTGATGGCCGCGGCATCGTCCGGCGTCAATGTCGTAATGGCGTCGGCTGCGGTCGACATGCCACGCTCCGCGGGCCCGCCGGGTTGCACGAACAAGACGTTGATAGACCCGAACATTGCCTTGAAGCTCCCACGCACTGCTCTTCTCGCGCCTTCCCCTGTTGCGACCGTAATCGTGATCGCCAGCACTCCGATCACGAGTCCGATACCCGACAAGAGTGTCCGCGCGCGTGACCTCGATACCCCTCTCCACGCGAGCTCAAAGAGCGCCCTGAGGGTCATACGATCCTCCCATTGGCGAGCGTGATGCGTCGGTCGGCCTGTGCGGCGACCGCGGGGTCGTGAGTCACGAGGACGACCGTCAACCCATCGTCATTGAGATCATGGATGAGTCGCAGAACCTGATCTCCAGTCGCCGCGTCGAGGTTCCCGGTCGGCTCGTCGGCCAGCAGCAGCGACGGCGACATGACAAGTGCCCGCGCGATCGCCACGCGCTGTTGCTCTCCCCCTGAGAGCTCGGCCGGATAGTGGCGGGCGCGATGCGCAACACCGACGCGCTTGAGGAGTAGCGGTGCCGCCGAGGCGTCCGGGGCCGTGCCGTTCGCGTAGAGCAGCGGCAGCTCGACGTTCTCGATCGCGGTCGCCCGCGGGAGCAAGTTGAAGCTTTGAAACACGAACCCGACCCGACGGTTTCGCAGGTGCGACAGCTCGGCGTCGCCCAGGCCTCGGACCGGCGTGCCGTCGAGGACGTATCGCCCTGTTGTCGGTGCGTCGAGGCAGCCGAGGATCTGCAGCAACGTCGACTTGCCAGATCCCGACGCGCCGACGATCGCGACGAACTCACCAGTCTCGACGTCCAGCGACACGTCGGACAACGCCGTCACCGGCGCGGCCCGGCCCGTGTACGTCTTTGACACATGTTGTAGCTCGATCATGGGATCCTCACCGTGGTGGTCATCTGCGGCAGTAACAGACCGGCCAGTGTGTCGATGCGAACCGTGACCTCGTAGTCGACGACACCGCCGATGATCGTGGCGTCGGGCGCAATGCGGGTGACGCGTCCGGTAAAGACGCGATCCGGATACGCATCGACCGTAAACGACGCCGAGTCGCCGACGCGCACGCGCCCGATGTCGGTTTCGTCGACGAGCGCGACGCATTCGAGTCGCGACGGGTCGATGAGCACCACGAACGTCGGCGCGGCGAGCGATGCCGCGACGGTTTCGCCTTCGTGCGTCGCGATCGAGGCGACGACGCCGTCGATGGGCGCGCGGACGACCGTATAGTCGAGCGCCAACGCCGCCAGATCGCGGTCGGCGGTCGCGGCCGCGAGCCGCGCGCGGGCTATGACGGTCGCGCTGGCGGCCGCCTGGAGCTGCTGCCCGGAGGCGCCTTTGATCGCACGTAGGGCGTTGAGCCGCGCGAGATCCGAATCGGCTGCATCACGCGTCGCTTCGAGCTCGGCGACCCGCGCCTCGGCCGATGCCAGCCTTGCTCTCGCCTCGCGGTCGTCCAGCGCCGCGATCGTATCGCCGCGCCGCACGCGCGTACCTTGCGCGACCGCGAGGCGCCGGACGACGCCAGATGCGCGTGCCCCAACGTCGACCCGAGCGCCGGCGACGAGTCGGACGCTGCCGGTCGCCACCACCCGCGGAGAAGCCTCGCGAGCCGTGACGGTGGCGGTCCCTATTGGAGCCGCCGGCGCGCTCTGAGCGCAGCCGACGACCACGAGCACCCAAGCGAGTCGCATCACCCGTCATATTGCCGCCAACCAGAGAGGCGTTTACTGCCCGGTTAGATTTCCCGTGTGAGACCCAAGTCGAAAGAGGGGCCGACCACCTGGCGGGAAAAGGTCCGGGTCCTCCGCTATCTCCCCAAGCTCCTGGGACTGGTCTGGGAGACGCACCGCCCGTACACGACCGCGATGATCCTGCTCCGGCTCGTGCGGGCGTTCGTGCCGGTCGCCACGCTGTGGGTCGCCAAGCTCATTATCGACGGCGTCATCCGCGCCGCCGCCGGGCATGGGGTTGGGCGCCTCTGGCAATACGTCGCGCTGGAGTTCGCTATCGTCGTCACGGGCGAGTTCCTGGCCCGGGCATCGTCGCTAGTCGAATCGCTACTCGGCGATCTCTTCTCGAACTATGTCAGCGTGCGCCTCATGGAGCACGCGGCCACGCTCGACCTGGCCCAGTTCGAGAATCCCGCGTTCTATGATCACCTCGAGCGCGCTCGCCAACAAACGACCGGCCGCATTGCACTCATCGCCCAGTTGCTGGGCCTCGGCCAAGACGCGCTGACACTGGTCACTCTCGCGGGCGCCCTCGTGGCCTACGACGCTTGGCTGTTGCTCCTGCTCGCCGTCGCGATCCTGCCGAGCTTTCTCGGCGAGACGCATTTCGCATCGCTTGCCTACTCGCTGCTGTATCGGTGGACGCCGCAGCGGCGGGAGCTGGACTATCTGCGCTACGTCGGCGCGTCGGACGAGACCGCGAAAGAAGTGCAGATGTTCGGATTGGCGGGGTGGCTCTCGGCGCGCTACCGGCGGCTCTTTCAGCAGTACTACGCCGAGAATGCGCGCCTCTCGGTTCGCCGTGCGATCGTCAGTGCGTTGCTGTCGGTCGTGGGCTCGCTCGGCTACTACGGCGCATACGTTGCGATACTGCTCCGCGCCGTCGCGGGCCGCCTCACTATCGGTACCCTGACATTCCTGGCGGGGGCATTCAGCCGCAGCCGGGACTTGATTCAGCGCCTCCTTCTCTCGGCCAGCGACATCTACGCCCAGGCGTTGAACCTGCAAGATCTCTTTACGTTCTTCGCCGTCCAGCCTAGCATCACGACCCGTCCCGGTGCTCGACCGGTGCCCAGTCCTATTCGGGAAGGGTTTGTGTTCGAGGACGTCGGCTTTCAGTATCCCGGCAGCGAGCGTTGGGCGGTCCGCCACGTGGATTTTGTGCTTCGACCTGGCGAACGGATCGCGCTCGTGGGCGAGAATGGCGCCGGGAAGACGACAATCACCAAACTCCTCGCGCGGCTCTATGATCCGACCGAAGGCAGGGTGCTGCTCGACGGAGTCGACCTGAGAGAGTACGACCTGGCGTCGCTCCGTCAGGCCATCGGGGTGATTTTCCAAGACTTCGTGCGGTACGACATGCGGTTCGACGAGAACGTTGGCGTCGGCGAGATCGAGGCGGCGCGAGAGCACCTGGACGCCGAGCGGAATGGCAAGCCCTTGGATGCCATCGCGGATGCCTCGCACCGCTCCCTGGCCGCATCGCTGCTCCCGCGACTGCCCCAGGGTTATCAGCAGAATGCTCGGCCGTCGCTTCGACGAGGGCGTCGACCTATCTGGCGGCGAATGGCAAAAGGTCGCGCTCGCGCGCGCCTACATGCGCACGGCGCAACTCCTGATCCTCGACGAGCCGACGGCCGCCCTCGATGCGCGGGCCGAGTATGAGGTATTCGTCCGGTTCGCCGAGCTGATGGCGGGCCGTATGGCGGTGGTGATCTCCCACCGCTTCTCGACCGTTCGCATGGCTGACCGGATCATCGTCCTCGCGGACGGCACGGTCGTCGAGGAAGGGACACACGAAGAGCTGGTCGCGCGCGGCGCGCAATACGCCGAGCTCTTCGAGATGCAGGCGTCCGGCTATCGCTGAGTCGGGTCGTTGATCTGACCCAGGAACAGAATCAACCCCGTACGGTCGTCGCGGATTGCGGTGATGAAGGGGCGGTCGACGATCATCTCGGGCTCTTGATGGGCGGATGTCGTTTGCACCATCACCACCCCGGTTGCGGCGGCTGCTTCCGTTCCTTGCTCGTCGACGTCGACGTAGGTCTTCTGCACGACCTTCGAGATGAAGACGTTCGTCTCGCGGAGAAACGATCGTGGCAGCATCCGGCTGAAGTCGGCGTGCTGGGGGTCGAACGCGACTCCCATACCGAGCGCCTTGAGCGGGTCGTTCAGCGTCGTCTGGTACTCGATATGGAATTTCGGTAGGCCGAGGCGCATCCGAACACTGTTGAATTTTGAGAAATCGATCGTTGCCGCGACATCCGCCAATGGGACGCCGGAGTCGGGGAGGAACACGTACATGGCGATCCGGTCGCCCTTGTAGGGGAGGCGAACGGCTGCGAACTTCGCGCCGCGCTGGTACTGCGTGTCATCGTGCCGGTACATGAGCTTTCGGCTCACCACACTGCCACCGGCCAGCGTGAACGGATGCGCTCGCGTGGCGGCTGTATCGAACTTGTCCTTCCAGAGGCCCTTGAAGTAGACAGCGTTCAACAGGATCATCACGGTCGTGTCGGGCAGCGTGTCCGCCAGGAGCGTTTGGATCTTGTCGTGCGTGGCCTTCGCGACCCAGCCGTTGATCTCCTGCTGCGCCGTGGGGCCGTGCAGCACCATCGATCGGACCTCGGCGCGATAGTCGTTCCGCGTCGACTCGAGGAACGATCGCAGGAAAGGCTTGCCCGCACTGGCCCAGATGGAGTTGGCGATCGAGAGCTGCACATCTTTTTGGTCGGCCAGTTCCTTCAAGAGCTTGGAGTTCTCGGGTCCCAGTTTCTCCGGCGCCGCGCCATCGACTCCGAGCGCATGCGCCATCGCCGTCTCGGTCGTGCCGCCCGAGCCGCCGTACGTCATCGCGAGCGCGAAGGCGGCACTGGCCGGCGAGAGAAAGACGTTGGAGTCGCTGGCGTGGCGAATGGTCTCGCGAAACAGGCCGAGACTGAAGGTTTCGTAGTTCGGTCCTTTCGGAATCGGCGCGGCTTTCTCGAATTTTTCGATTGTGATGCCGTCCTCCCTGAACGTCTCGACCCGCATCACAACGTCGACGTGAAGCTGCTGCCTGGTCGACAACTCGGTGTCCACCGACGCTCCGTGATAGCCCGATACGACGGACGGTCAGGTGGACGGCACCAGCGGGCAGTGAGTCGATGCGATATTGGCCGAGCGAGTCGGTCATCGTGTGCCTCGCCAGGGCTGACGGACACGGCCGCGTACGAGATCGGCCGGCCGGCGGTATCCCGGACGACCCCGGCGACCGAGCCCGTCACTTGCGTCTGTAGGGCCAGAATCAGCAGGATGGTAGGCATACCGAGGGAGACGCGTGACGACCGCCAACTTGCACACACCTGGTCCCCACATCGAGCACCTCGTCGTGCTGATGCTCGAAAACCGTTCATTCGACCACATGCTCGGGTTTCTGCGAAGCCCGGACTACCCGATCGACGGCGTCACGGGCGCCGAGTCGAACCCGGCGTCGGACGGCGGCCCGGATGTGACGATCAGTCACAACGCGTTGCCGGTCGGCGACTTGAACCCCGATCCCGGGCACGACTTCGAGGACGTCAACGTCCAGGTGTTCGGCACCCGCGCGCCGGTCCCAGGGGCGGGCGTGACCATGAAAGGGTTCGTGCGCAGCTACGCAACTATAGATGCCACATCCCGGCACGGGTCCTCGATCATGAAGTGCTTCGCGCCGTCGAGCCTGCCAATCCTCGCGACGCTGGCGAAACAGTACGCCGTGTGCGAGCGGTGGTTCTCGTCCGTGCCCGGCCCGACGATGCCCAACCGGATGTTCGTGCACGCCGGGACATCGCTGTCCCGCGTCGTGCCTGACCCTGACTTCTCCTCGCTCCGCACGATCTTCGAGGCGTTCGACAAAGACCCCGCGTTTCGGCGCTCCGACTACCGGATCTATCACCAGGACGGATTCACGGTGCTGCTCACCGTCGGGCATCTGATCGATGACCAGCACGGATTCCGCGACTACAACCGGTTCGCCCACGACTGCGAGCGCGGGGACCTGCCGGCGTACTCGTTCATCGAGCCCCGTTATGCAAACGATTCCCGCGACGGGAACTTCTTTGCGGCGAGCGATCAGCATCCGGATCATGACGTCATGGAAGGGGAGCGGCTGATCCGCGACGTGTACCTGGCGATTCGCGGCAACACGAAATTGTGGCATTCGACGATGCTGGTCATCGTCTACGACGAGCACGGTGGCATCTACGACCACGTCCCGCCGCCATCGATCCCGGCCACCGGCGATCCGGCCATCGATAAGACGTTCGCGTTCGATCGACTCGGCATTCGGGTACCGGCGGTGCTGGTCTCACCATGGATCCCGCCGCGCACAATCGTCCGTACGCAACTCGAGCACTCGTCGATTGTTGGAACGGTCCGCAAACTCTTCGGCCCAACGTCTTCTCCACTCGGCCGCGACGCGACCGCGGGCACGTTCGACTTCGACACGATTCCCCATCTCGACGCCCCGCGCACGGACCACGTCCGATTCCCGCACCGTCTGGCCGCGGCTGCCCCGATGGCCGAGACTCGCGCAACAGAGCTCGCTCGGCTGATGGTCCGCCAAACGCATCGATCGCTGCAGCGCGTCGGCCTCAAGCCGGTCATTGACGCCGAAGGCGTCATGAGCGACCAACAAGCCGCCGACTACATGCGAGCGGCAGCGCGCATGATCGCCGAGGGAGGCACGAACGCGCCGGCTTAGCGGGATCCTGGTCGTCCTCTCGGCGGCGACACTGCACGCACAGGATCACCCCGGCGGGATGCTGGGCTTTGAAACGCCATGGTGGCCCGAGATCCGCCGCGAATGCCCCATGGCCTTCCGCGACGAGACGCACCTCGAGACGTGCCTGGTCTACGTCCTCTCGGATGACCCAATCCACCCGGTCCTCGAAAGCATCGCCCCGATGAGCGGTATGGCCGCCGGGCTCTCCGGCGGCTGGGACCTGAGCCACGCGCGCGACCAGGCTGACATCGCGGGCCACGCGCTCGTGTCCGTCAACGGCTCATGGCTCGTCAACGCCGAGTACACGCTGGCGCCGAGACTCTGGAACTATCCGGCACGAACGCCGGACCGGACCCGGCTCGACATCTACGCCACTGTCGACGAGCTGCCGGAGATCGCGTTCTATACCGTCGGACGCGATTCCCGTTTCTACGGCCAGCGTGAGATCGTGGGCGGCATCGACTACACCGCGCCGATCATCGAATGGCTGCGGCTCGGCGGCCGGTTCGAGTTTCGGCGGCCGAGTATTTCTGGTCTCGACGGAACCACGTCATTCCTGCACTACGATGCGATCGTGCAGTTGCACTATCCGATGTCGCCGCCGTACGACGCGGATGCCCAGCTCAACTATCACATCTACCAGGATATCGCCGGCAACCGTCTGTCGTTCGGCCGGTTCACCGCTCTCACGACCTGGACTCGCACGCTCGCCCGCGTTGTGCGCTCCGACACGGCACACGGTCCGTCAATCGTCGACCGCGTGTTCTGCCACGAGGCGAAGATGAGAGACTGCGACTACGGGACGGTCACGGTGCGCGGTCGCCTGGCGGTTTCCAGCGCATTCGGCCGCAGCACCGTCCCCTTTTACTACCAGCCGACGCTCGGTGGCGCCGACATTGATAACTACGACACGCTCCGCGGGTTCGCCGACTACCGATTTCGCGGCCCCGATGACTGGCTCACCCAGGTGGAGTACGGGCGCCCGATCTGGGGGCCGTTTGGTTTACTCCTTTTCTACGATGCCGGTCGCGTCGGATTGAGCTTGAGCCAGGTCCACCAGGATTTTGGCGTTGGTCTGAGTGTCGCGGTGGCTTCGCGTGTCGTGCTCCGATCCTACCTCGCCTTCGGCGGCGGGGAAGGCTTGGGCTCTGCCGTCAGGCTCACTGGAGTACCAGTCCCTCGCTGAGCACGCCGCGCTTGGCGAGCGACTGCAGTTGGGTCCCGTCGTGACTGACGACCACACTGATCCCTTGCGCCTGCACGCCCTTGAGCCAGGCCAGCTGCTTGGCGATGGCTGCGCGGTCCTCGCTCATGAACCGGCTCGTCGAATCCGGCTTCTGCCGTTGCGTGTCGACACCCAGCGCACGCCACGCGATGTCGCCGATGAGGATCATCTCGCGGCCCGACACGAGCTTCACGTAGACCATCTGCGAGCCCGGGGTATGGCCGGCCGCCTTGATGAGTACGACGCCGGGCGCGATCGGGAGCGCTCTCTCATACTCGACGACGAGGTAGCGGCTCACCTGCGACGAGTCCATCGAGGTGAACGCGACCTTGGGTTTGGTGAGGAGCGTTTCGATCTGCTCGCGGGTAAGCAGCGTGTGCGGCGCGACCTGGTCGGCGATGGGGCCCTTGACCAGCGGCTGCACGTGGTCGACATGCTCGTGGGTGATCACGATCAGGTTGGCCTTTTCGAGCGCCGTCTCGATCTTCGCGAAGTTGTCGGCCTTGAATGAGCGGCCGCGGTGCAGCGCGGCCGAGTCCATGGCCGCGTCGACCATGATCCAGCCGTGGCGGAATCGCACTTGGAAGACGCCCGTCACGGAGAACGCTTTCGATGATCCCGCGCCGTCGACGGCATTGCCGACAGTGCCGGAGTCTTCATAGGCGTTTAGATAGCTCACGGCGATTGGGAGCTCGCCAGGGATTGCGCCACCGAGCGCGCGGACGGTTGTGAGGAGCGAGTCCGGCGTCTGGGCCTGGGCCAACATCATTAGCAGAGGGAGTGCGATCATGGCCCAGTATACGTAGGGCTTGACGTTGTTGTTGGGGTTAGTATATACTTACGGTAAGTGAAGACTAACCATCATCCAGCGCTCAAGGCCCTCGGCGACCCCACGCGCCTGGAGATCTTCGAGCGGATCGCGCGAAAGCCCATGGCCGTCGGCGAGATCGCCCGCGAGCTGCCAGTCAGTCGGCCCGCGGTCTCGCAGCACCTCGCGGTGCTCAAGGCCGCCGGCCTCGTGATCGATCGCGCCGAGGGAGCGCGTCGCGTCTATCGCGTCGACGCCGCGGGGCTCACCGTGCTGCGGGCGTGGTTGGATCGGTTCTGGGACGGCGCACTGGGCGCATTCAAGGCGGAAGCCGAGCGATCACTCAACGAGGACAACTGATGACAGCGATTCAGACGCCCGCGCCGGTGCAGAAGACCGTGCGCGTAGCCGTCTCACCACAGAAGGCGTTCGAGGTCTTCACCGCCCGAATGAGCAAGTGGTGGTTGGCGGACCATTCGATCATGAAAGTCCCACGCGAGTCCGTCATCCTCGAGCCGCGGCAGGGCGGCCGCTGGTACGAGCGTGGCGTCGACGGATCCGAGTGCACGTGGGGATATGTCATCACCTGGGAGCCGCCGAAGCGGATCGTGCTCGCGTGGCAGATCGACGGCACGTGGCAGTACAACGAGAAATTCGTGACCGAGGTCGAAGTGCGATTCACGCCCGACGGATCGAACGGCACGCGCGTCGATCTCGAGCATCGGAACATGGAGCGGTTCGGCGAGGGGGCCGAGTCGATGCGCGCCGGGTTGGATGGCACGATGGGTTGGGGTCAGGAGCTCGAGAGCTTCGTTGTAGCAACGCGCAGTTGACAATCTGAAAACGGAGTGTAGTGTATCGGCCGCTCCGACTCTTCGGATCCGCCGATGCACTCCCGACAACTCGCTCTCTTTGTGGCCGCCGCCGGACTCCTCTCCGGCGGTCGGCCACCGTTGCGCGTTCTGCGCACCACCCCAGATGCGACGGCGTCACCCGGTGCGACGATCACGATCGTCTTCGATCGGCCAGTCGCGGGCTCGCTCGACTACACGATCGATCCGCGCACGATCGTGCACGTCGAGCCCGAGATCCCCGGGACGCTCGAATGGCGTGACCCGATCACGATTCGGCTCACACCGGCGCATCCGCTGACGCCCGGCGCGACCTACACGGTCGTCGTCGATCCGACCTTCCACGCGATGGATGGGAGCCGGCTCGCCGAGCCCTATCGTTTCTCGTTCAAGACGCTCGGCCCCACACCGATCTGGGGTACTCCGGCGAATCCCGACGCCGATGGCAGATTCGTCGAGCCGACATCGGCGTTCGAGCTCGCCTGGAGCTCACCGCCGGACCAGGCGCTGCTCGAGACGGCGCACCTCGTATTCGACCCGAGTTGCGGCGGCTCGGTGCCGTTGGACGTGACCGGGTCGGCGCGCTCGTTGAACGACAAAGACCCGTGGCGATATCACCAGCCACGTCCCGACATGCCGGACTCGCTCCGTCGAGTCGTGACGCTGACGCCGCGTTCGCGCCTTCCCCTCGGTTGTCGCGGTCAGCTCGTGGTCGGCACGGTGTCGTGGGCGTTCCGGACCTACGGAGCGTTCAAGCTCGACACCGTGGGCTGCGACTTTAACGAAGGGTGTCCGACAGGCCCCATCGAAGTTCGCTTCTCGACACCGGTTCGCGGCAGCGAAGTCCGCCGGCACGTCACGATATTCCCCGCGACGCCGTTCACGATGAGTGACACGGCGCTCGAAGCGACCCGTTGGCAGCTCGACGCCCGGCTCGTGCCCCGTTCGACGTACGCGGTCGTGGCGGACACCGCGATCCGGGACGTGTTCGGCCAACGTCTCACCGGCAACCCGGCGACTGGTCTTCGGACACCGGGCTTCGAGCCGGCCGTCGACTATCCGTTCGGTCGACTGCTGGTCGAACGCACCGGGTTCCGGACGCTCGCCATCCAGCACCTCAATGTCGACACACTCGTGGCGTACTTGGCACCGGTGTCCGACTCGCTGCGCTCCGAGCTGCTGGTCGCTTCGCCGTGGAACGTCGGCGAGCTCTGGCGCCGCGTGTCGACCCATGCGATCGAGCGCCGTATCCCCGTCAAGAATATCCGCGACAAAGGCTTCGTCACCCTGCTACGCTTGCCCGGCGGCGACACGACGCTCGTGGCGGTGAAAGTCGTTGGCATCAGCATCAAAGAACCGTCGCGGTCCTCCCGGCGCGCTCTCGTCGAATCCGCGCCCGTCGCCGTGCTGGAGATCAGCGACCTCGGTGTTCACGCGAAGATCGGCGCCGATCGCGGCGCCGTCTGGGTCACCGGTGCGGCCGATGGCCAGCCACGTGCTGGCGTGCGCGTCACGCTACACAACGCTTCTGGTTCGACAGTCGCTGCTGCAACGACCGACGCCGATGGCGTTGCTCATCTCAGCGGATACGTACCGAATGACGACGACAGCGAAGAACCGAGTGCTTTCACCGGGTTCGTCGATGCCCGGCTCGGCGATGATCGAGCGGTTCTTGGCGTTGGCGGCTATGAGCCCGACTTGAGTCCGTGGCAGTTCAATGTGCAACCAGCCTCTGGGACGGCGAGTCTGCCCGGCGCCGTCGCCGTGTTCACTGATCGGGGCATCTATCGGCCAGGCGAGTCCATTCATGCCAAGGCGATAGTGCGGCGTGGTTTGCTCGGCAGCCTGCGTGTACCCCCAGCTGGCGACTCGCTTCGCTGGGAGCTTCACGACCGCGAGTTCGCGCTCATAAAGGACACGACGGTCCACCTCTCCGCGTTCGGCACCACGGACGTGACGTTCGCGATCCCGTCGAACGCTGGCCTGGGGACGTACAGCGTTCGTGCCCGTGTTCACGAGCTGGGCACCTGGCGCACACTCGGATTCGCCAGCGTGCGAATCGCCGAGTATCGGCCGCCGGAGTTCTTGGTCGACGTGAGCACCGATAGCGCGCCGACGTTCGCGGGCGATTCGATGCGGCTCGTCGCGCAAGCGCGCTATCTCTTCGGCGCACCGATGGCCCGTGCCGCCGTCCAATGGCAGGCCGAGCAAACCGACCTCTGGACTTGGGACCTCCAGATCCCAGGGACTGACGGATGGGAGATCGGTGACGGCCGCTGGTGGGAGGACGACGGCCAGGCGGCCGAGTCGGGCGAACCCCAGAGCGTGTTTGCCAGCGGAACCGACACGCTCGACAACGCGGGTCGGCTCGCGTGGCGAGTGGGATTACCACGTCCATCAAAGGGACGCGGCGCCCGGGTGCGAGTGCAGGCGACCGTCACCGACGTCAACCGGCAGAACGTCGTGGCGAGCGCGTCGACGATCGTTCATCCGGCCGCGTTCTACATCGCGGCCAAAGTGCATGGATCCGTGTACTTCTGGACCGCGGGCACTCCGGTGTCGATCGATGTCATTGCGGTCCGTCCAACGGGCGATCGCGTGGCCGGTGTCGCGGTGCGCGGTGTCGCGACCCGGCGCGAGTGGCATCAAGTACGCCGGGTACGCAATGGCGTGTCCGATCTCGTCGGCGATTGGGTGATCGACACGGTCGGCAAGTGCGACGTCACGACGCGCAGTGACCCGGTCTCCTGCTCGGTAACTCCACGGAACGGCGGGGAGTATGCCGTGACGTGGACCGCCGCGGACGCGAACGGGCGGCCGGTGTTCACCTCGCTGGCGCGGTGGGTTACTGGCCCGGGGTGGGTGCCGTGGGACGATGAGTCTCAATTCAAGATGAATGTCGTCGCCGACCGGGCTTCATATAGAGTCGGCGACACCGCCACCATGCTCGTGGCATTGCCGATCACGAACGTCGAGGCGTGGGTGACGGTCGAGCGCGAAGGCATTATCGAGCAGCGGCGTATCCATATAAAGGATGGATCGACCACGCTGAAGATCCCGATCACGGAGGCGTTCGTGCCGAATGCCTTCGTTTCTGTCTTCGCGACCCGCGGGCGTTCGGCTCCGCCTGGCAAGCTCGACGACCCCGGTCGGCCGACGATCCGCGTCGGGTACGCGTCTGTTCGGGTACTCCCTGCGGTGAAGACATTGGCGGTCTCCCTCGATCCCGATAAGACCGAGTATCGTCCCGGCGACTCGGCGCGTATCGCGATCGAGGTCAAGGGACCTCGGTCCGAGGTCACGCTGTGGGCTGTAGACGAGGGCGTCCTAGCGCTCACCGGGTACAAAACGCCAGATCCCGTTGGCTTGCTCTACGCCGAGCGCGGCCTCGGCGTACGGCTGTCGAGCAATCTCTCATCAGTTGCCCCACAAGTCCCCCAGGGAGAGAAGGGTCGTCGCGCGCCTGGCGGTGGCGGTGGCGCGGCCGGCGGCGACGTGTTGCGATCTCGTTTCCAAACCACAGCCTTCTTCCTCTCCTCGGTCGTCACCGATTCGACGGGGCACGCGGTTGCTGTCGCCAAGCTGCCTGATAACCTGACGACGTTCCGCGTCATGGCGGTCGCTGTCACCAGCGGCGATCGGTATGGCAGCGCCCAGACTCCACTCCTCGTCACCCGGCCGCTGCTCATCCGGCCCGCGCTGCCACGGTTCGTGCGCGCCGGCGACACGTTCACCGCCGGCGGCGTCGTCAATCAACGCACCGGCGGCTCCGCCGCCGTGCGCGTACATGCCGAGGTGCGCGGTGCCGATCTGCACGGGGCTTCCGAGCAGGTCGTGAACTTGGAAGTCGGCAGGGGTCGTGAGGCTCGCTTCCCATTCACCGTGCCGGGACAGCCGGCCGATAGCGTGACGTTCACGCTTGGCGTTCGGCCGCGCGAAGCGCGTGCCGACGCTGATCGCGTGCGATTGAGCGTCCCGGTGCGCCCGGACTACACGCCACGCGCCCACACGATCGCCGGCGCGCTCCGCGATACGGCGACGATTGTGCTGCAACTGCCCGAGGGAACGGACCCGGCGAGATCCAAGGTGTCGGTCAGCGCTGGCGGCTCGGTGCTGGCGATGATCAGCGGCGCCGCCAAGTCGTTGTACGTGTACCCGTACGCCTGCTCGGAACAGGTCACGAGCGAGGCGCTCCCGCTATTGGCCTTGTTGCGCGCCGCACCGGCGGGTCTCATGGATACCGCGGACGTCAAACGCCAACTCCGGCTCGCCGTTGACATTCTGAGCCGCCGGCAACGCGCCGACGGCGGGATCGGCCTGTGGGACGCGAACGACTGGACATTGCCGTACTTGAGCGCCTACGCCGGTGAGCTGTTGGTCGGCGCCCGTGTGGCGGGTCTCGTGGTCGACGATAGCGTTCTCGCGCGACTTGGTCGCTATATGCTCGGAGTCGCGAGTACTGGTAAGGCGCCGATGTCGCCGGTCACGGAGATCTATCGCGAAGCCGGCGCACCGCTCAGCGAGCGCGTTTCGGCGGTTGCGTTCTTGCGCCGCGTCGGCCGCCCCGATATCGCGGCCGAAGACGACCTCGTGCGGCAAGCCGCGCAGTTGTGGCCAATCGACCGCGCCCGACTCGCTACCGTAGTCGCTGGGCGAAGCGATGGCGTCAGTATCGCCCGTGCGCTGCTCGAGCCCGAGTGGGCGATGGCGCGCATGGAGGGACGCCGCGCGGTATTCCCGGACTCCGCGATGCACGCCTGGTATTTCCCGCGAACCACCTGGTTGACCGCCGAAGTGCTGCTCGCCACGCTGGCCGTCGATCCGGGGCACCCGCTGATCGGTCCGCTCGTCGAGACGCTGGTCCAGCAATCGCGCGCCGGCGAATACGAGTGGCTCTGGACGACCCACGACCTGGCGGCGCTCGTCACGGCGCTCTCGGCGTACGACGCCGCCGAACGCGCGGCCGTTGCGCGCGGCATGACCATACGCTCTGGAGGGCGAGTGGTCGATTCCGTGTCATCGCTCGCGGGACTGCTCGACCACGGGAAGCTGAAGCTGTCATTGACCGCGAACGGTGGCGCCAGCGATGTGCCGGTCTACTACTACATCACGGTGAACGAGATTCCGCTGCGGCGGAACGTGACGCCCGATGATCAGGGGATCACGGTCGAGCGCTGGTACGAGAAGTACGACAGCAAGGCTCCGGTGGTCTCGGTCGCCGAGGGCGATCTCGTGCGCGTGCAGCTGCGGGTCACGGTTCGCGAGGACCGGCAGTTCGTTGTGCTCGACGATCCGTTGCCGGCGGGGCTCGAGGCCGTCGACCTGAGTCTCGCGACGAGCGGGTTGCCCGGGCCTGGGGTGCAGGAGTGGGAGCAATCCACCGAGACGTGGGGCTACGGCTACTGGGATGGCGGGTGGTGGTCGCCGTTCGATCATTGAGAGATGCGGGATGATCGCGTCGTCTACGTGGCGACGGAGCTGTGGGCAGGGAAGTACACCGTTTCCTACGTCGCCCGTGCAACAACGCCAGGGATTTTCATTCGGCCGCCCGCGACGGCAACCGAGATGTACAACCCGGCGGTACAAGGGCGCTCCGACGGCGGCGTGTTCACGGTGACGCAGAAATGAAGGTGATCGCGCGCCGGGCCATCATCGCCGCCGTGGCTGCGGTCGTGGCCTTCGCCGGCTGGGTAGCGCTGCCGGTCCCCAGGCGAATGTTATCGGCTCCAGCGGCGCCGAGTGTGACGCTGCGCGACCGGCATGGGATCGTGCTGCGCACCACGCGAGCGTCCGACGGCACCCGTCAGCGCTGGGTCTCACTCGCAGATATGGACCCGCAGGTCGTGCAGGCATTTCTCGCAGTCGAGGATCGCCGGTTCTTCGAGCACCACGGGGTCGACCTCCGGGCGATGGCGCGTGCATTCGCGTCTGATGCCCGCTCCGGCCGGGTCGTGTCCGGCGCCTCGACGATCACGATGCAACTCGCGCGCGAGCTGACGGGCGCCGGTCGGTCGTGGCCCGGCAAGCTGGCGCAGATCGCCTGGGCATTGCGTCTCGACGCGCATTCTCACGAAGCAAGAGATCCTCGAGCAATACCTGAACCGCGTCGACCTCGGCCAAGCCGCCGTCGGCGTGCCGGCTGCCGCCGCATTGTATTTTGGCACGACCGCCGGCTCGGTCGGCTTGGCCCATGCCGCGCTCCTCGCGGGGATGGCCCACTCGCCCTCGCGCGAAAATCCATTCACGGCTCCCGCGCGCGCTCGCGCGAGACGTGCGTACGCACTGACGCGCATGCGCGTACTGGGCTACGCCACGGCCGCCGACGTGATGCGCGCGCGCCGTGAACCGTTGGTATCGCCCGACCCATCCAACGCGTTCTTGGCGCCGCATTTTGTGGCACACGTGCTCAGTACGAATACCCGGGGGGACGTTCACGACGTCGCTCGATCTGGGTCTACAGGAAGAGATCGAGGGCGAAGTCCGAGCGACCGTCGATGCGCTGCACGATCGCGGCGTGCGACAAGCGGCCGTCGTCGTGCTCTCGAATCGAACCGGCGAGGTCCTTGCTTGGGTCGGGTCGCCGGATTTCTGGGCCGATAGCGCCGGCCAGACGGACATGGTGATATCGCTGCGGCAGCCCGGGTCGTCGCTCAAGCCATTCCTGTATGGGCTCGCGTTCGACGCCGGGTACACGCCGGCAACGTTGCTGTCGGACGTTGCGCGCACGTATCAGACCGCCGTCGGCAGCTACCATCCGCGCAACTATGACCGACGGTATCATGGACTCGTGCGGGCGCGCGAGGCGCTGGCGAGCTCGTACAACGTGCCCGCGGTCGGGCTCGCCGACACACTCGGCGTCGATCGGTTCTTGCGCACACTGCATCTCGCGGGCTTTGCCTCGCTCGAGCACAGCAGCGAGTACTACGGACTCGGGCTCGCGCTCGGCGATGGTGACGTATCGCTGCTGGAGCTAGCGAACGCCTATCGCTCACTCGCCAACGGCGGCCTCTGGCGGCCCGCGCGCTGGGACATGGAGTCCCGCACAGCTCGTGCGGACGCTCGCCGTGTGCTCTCGGCCCGATCGGCGGCCTTCGTGCTGGATATTCTCGCGGACCCCGACGCGCGGACGCCGGCGTTCGGCACGATCACGCCGTTCGACTTTCCGTTCCCGGTCGCCGTAAAGACCGGGACCAGCCGACACTTCACCGACAACTGGGCCGTCGGGACGACCCGCGAGTTCACCGTCGCGGTCTGGGCTGGGAATTTCACCGGGCAGCCTATGGCTGGAGTGAGTGGCGTCACGGGCGCAGGCCCGCTCCTGCATCGCTCGGTCATGCTCACCGCGCGACGGTATCAGCCCGGACTGTTAGCGACACCCGCATTGGTCGGCGCCGAACCCGTGCGCATCTGTCGGCTGTCCGGCATGCTTGCGGGGCCGCAATGTCCGTACGTCACCGAGTGGTTTGCTCCGGGCACTGCGCCTACCCAACTCTGCGACTGGCACGTCGGTGATTCGCGCGTCGCTGATTCGCACGTCGCTGATTCGCACGTCGCTGGTCCGTCGACGGTACCGCACGCTCGGGTCGCGTTGCACCTCGTCTCGCCGCGCGATGGCGATGCGTACGCGATTCCGCCCGGTGTCGACGCGCGCTACGCGACATTAGCGCTACGCGCCGAAGGCGCGGCGCCAATGTCGTGGACGGTCGATGGCCAGCCGGTGGCGACGCCGCGATGGCCGCTCGTGCCCGGTTCGCACACGATTACCGTCACGAATAGCACAGGCGAGATTGTTACCGCTCACATCGAGGTGCAGTGACATATTGGCGCGCATGACAATGCGAAAGAAAAAGGCGTCAGCAAAGAAGGCGCCGGCAAAAAGGGCGTCAGCGAAGAAGCCGGCGAAGCGCGCGAAGAAGGCCGCCCCGACCACGGCCCCGGCAAAGGGGAACACGCAACCACTCCCCACAAACGGCCCTCAATTCGCGCAGCCGATCGTGACACCGGATCCCACGGCATTCACGGTGCAACACGGATCCGACACGGCCGCCTACAAGATCCTCGACAGCCAAAAGGGCAAGATCTTACCTCGACCATTCCCGGTCGCAAGAGAAGCAGAGCCCACAGTGACACTCGCCGATGCGATCGGTACGCAGGGCGCCTCAGTCACGGCCGCCATTCAGCGCGCAGGCCAGATCGTATTCCACGTCGTCGGCGACACAGGCAACACGAAAGGTCCGAAAGACATGGTGCTGGTCGCCGACAAGATGGTCAGCGACTACACGGATATCGACCCCAAGTCCGTGCCCTCGTTCTGCTATCACGTCGGCGACGTGGTCTACAGCTTCGGCGAAGGCCAGTACTACTATGATCAATACTATGATCCATTTCGGGACTACCCCGCGCCGATCTTCGCGATTCCCGGCAACCACGACGGGATGGTGGCGCCGAACACAGAGTCGGTGACACTCGACGCATTTCTCGAGAACTTCTGCGCCGCCGGCGACCCACCACATCGCACGCCAGAAGCCGGCGAGCTCGTGCGCACGGCGCAGGTGCAGCCCGCCGTATACTTCACGCTCGAAGCGCCGTTCGTCCGCATCCTCGGCGTGTACAGCAACTGCCTCGAAGACCCGGGCATCATCTCGACGCAGAAGGGCACATATCCCGGCCTCACCGACGTGCAGCTCACATTCCTCGCGACGGGCCTCAAGCGCGTCGTCGACGAAGGCTTCGAGGGCGCGGTCCTGATCGCCGTGCACCACCCGCCGTACGTTGCCGCGCTGACTGGTCGACGTCATGGCGGCAGTCCGGTCATGCTGAAAGAGATCGATGCCGTGTGTGCCTCAACCGGCTTCTGGCCCCACGCCGTGCTCTCGGGCCACGCGCACAACTACCAGCGCTTCACGCGCGCCAAGGATGGACGAGAGACGCCATATCTCGTCGCCGGCAACGGCGGCCACGCCGTCTCGCGCCTGACGCACAAGGGCAGTCCGACGCTCAGAACACCCCTCGCACAGCCCGCGCTCTCCGATGGCGATGACACGATCACGTTCGAGAACTACGACGATCAGGAATTCGGCTATCTGCGCGTGATCGTCGATCCGACGCAGCTCAGGATCGAGTACCACCCCCAGTCTGACGGGGAAACGTCAAAAACGCCGGACGACTTCGTGACGGTGGAGATCGCCACGCGCAAACTTGTGCACTACCAGGCCGTTTCGTGACACTCGTGACAAACGACGCCTGACTTTGTAATGTGGCTGTAAGGTTGGGTTAGTGCTTGGAGTGAAACGACTCACAGGCACGGGCACCCCAACACTGAAGCTCATCGCTGTGACATTCCTGTGTCCCGCCGGTGACGATCGCCCTGACCTGACAGAACTAGGCTGACGGCGTTCTCGTGTAGCCATCTTTCCCCTCCAGTCAGGTCGGGTATGAGACTAGCGTTTGTCCGAGGCAGCATCGCGCTGGCCGCGGTGCTCGCCGCGTCGCGCATAAGCGCGCAGACTGGCACCGGTGCCATTGCGGGCACCGTCAACGATGCCAACCGTCGCCCTCTCTCCGGGGCTATCGTCCAAGTCATCACTCCCCGCCTCGGCGCCTACGCGGGCGACGACGGCAGATATCGTATCGAACGCGTGCCCGCGGGCGCGGTGCGAGTCGTGGCGCGTATCCCGGGCTATCGCTCGGATACCGCGGCGGTGACGGTCACGGCTGACCAGGCCGTCACGCATGACTTCGTGCTCAGGCCCACGAGCGTGCAGCTGCAGACGGTGAACATCAATTCGCCCCGGATGAACGAGACGAAGCAGGCCGCGCTGCAGGAGCAGAAAAACTCCGAGCAAATCGTGAGCGTGCTGTCGGGCGACGAGATCCGCTCGCTCCCGAACGCGAACGCCGCCGAAGCCGCGGCGCGCATGCCCGGTGTCACCGCCGAGCGCGACGAGGGCGAAGGCAAGTTCGTCGAAGTCCGCGGCACGCCGCCGACGTTCACGAACGTCGAGATCGATGGCGTCCACGTTCCGGGTACGCTGAATGGCGATCGGTCGGTCAAGCTCGACGACGTGCCGTCGGACCTCCTCGGCGCGATCGAGGTCAGCAAGACACTGACGGCTGACATGGACGCGAACGCGATCGGTGGAACGGTCAATCTCGTCAGCAAGATCCCCGAGGGCGCGCCCCGCGGATACATCTCTGGCCAGTACGGCTTTCAGACGCTCGAGAACAACTCGAATGGCCAAGGCAACGCGACCTACGGCGGCCGTTTCGGTGACCACCAGCAATTTGGATTTTTGCTCGGTGGCTCGTATGACCGGACGAACCGGGTGCTGCAGGACGTTCGAGCCGACGTACGGGGCTGACTACGTGCAGGGAAACACCGTCACGCCAATCCCCAATGGCCCGGGGTTCAACCACTACTACCCGAGTGGTTGGAGCGAGCGCGAATACGACTATTACCGCACGCGGTACGGGCTCGACGGGGACCTTGATTATCGGTTCTCGCCGACGTCGTCAGTGTACCTGAAAGGCCTGTGGAGCGCGTTCTTCGACCAGGCCAATGTCTGGCACACCGAAGTGAACGGGGGCACCGACACGCGACTCGCGGATGGCACGTTCGCGGTGGAAGGCTCCAACATCACGCCGAACTCGTCGAACCGCGGACCGATCGAGCATACGTGGGGAAGTATTTTTGGAGGCAAACACTTGCTCGGGCCCGTTCACCTCGATTGGAACGGAAGCTACTCTGGTTCATCGGCAACGTCCCACAACAGCTTCGGCGATAACTACGGGGCCAGCCCGACCAGTGTCGTGTCGAACTTCGCCTACACCTACGGCTCCAACAGCCGGCTCGTGCCACGCTGGTTCCCGACCGACCCGTCGGTCCTTACAGCGATACAGAACGGAGCCAACTTCCCGCTCCAACAGGTTGGCCAGGGGAGTGAAGGCATTGACGGACAAAACGTGGGCGGCGGCTTGAACGCGCTCATTCCGTACTCCATCGGAAACTTGCCGGCGAGCTTCAAGATCGGCGTGAAATACTACAACGAGCACAAGAGCGACAATCCGGACAACTGGAACTACGACAATAGTGTCAACAACTTGGGCAATTTGGGTCAATACGAGAGCAACTATACCGTCAACGGCTACTACAATCATATCTGCGGCGGATGCTATCCGTACGCGCCATTCGGTAGCATTCCGGCGGTGCAGAACGCCCTGGGCACCCCCGCCTTCACGTCGCAGGCGGTGCATGCCCAGCAGACGTTCAACAACTTGCAGGGCACGTGGTCCGGAACGGAGCAAATCTCGGCCGTATACGCGATGCAAACGCTCGACGTTCGATCTGGTGCATATCAACATCGGGCTCCGCGCCGAGCAAACCCATCTCGGCTATGAGGCGTTCAGTCAGGATTCCTTGGGCGATACGACGGTCGCCAGTCTGCAGCATGTGCACAAGCAGCACACGTACAACGATCTCTTCCCGAGCGCCCTGCTCCGCTTCGCGGTCGATGAGAATACCAACATTCGTGCCTCGATCGGCTTTGCGATCGCGCGGCCGGACTACGGGACACTGATTCCGACCTTCAATTTCCCCGTCACTGCCACGCCGAACTCCATCAACAACGGGCTTACGGCCGCGAACCCCTTGCTCAAGCCGGAACGCTCGGTCAACTACGACCTCCTCGCCGAGCACTACTTCCCGTCGATTGGAGTGCTCTCGGGTGGTCTCTTCTACAAGCAGATCTCGGACTTCATCTTCAATCGCGTCGAGCCGTACAACGGGCAATTCATTTACGAGCCCCGGTTCCTGCCGACGCCTGGCAGCGTGTACTACATCCAGCAGCCGCAGAATGGCCCGTCTGCCTGGGAGTATGGATTCGAGGCGGACTACACACAGCACCTCGCCTTCCTGCCTGGCGCCCTGCGCGGCATTGGGTTCGACATAAACTGGACATGGGTCGAGTCGCGGGCAGTGGTGCCGCAAGACACGACGGTCAATTACACGGATCAGAATGGCAACACGGTCTACCCGTACCGCGGCCATCCCTTCCGCCACGCAATGATTCCGCGCCAGTTCCCGAACCTGTTCAACACCTCGCTACTGTACGATTACGGCCCGGTCTCGGCCCGCCTGAGCGGTCAGTACACGGCCGCCAGCATTTACGGCTACGGCCAGGACGGATCCAGCAACCCGAATTCCGGCGACAACTGGAACTATCCCCACTGGCAGGTCGATGGCTCGATCATCTGGACTATCTGGGGATCGACGGCGTTCCAGTTCCAGGTGCTGAATTTGAACAACGAGACGTTCGGCTTCTTCAACGGCAACGGTCCGCCGGGAAGCGGTCACGGATACAACACGCAGCGCGAGTTTTACGGACAGACGTTCTGGTTCGGCCTCCGTCAGGGACTCTGACCGAGGTGATCCCAGTTCGCCATCGCATTCAACACGATGGCGAACGTGCCCTGGGATTCCCACCGCCATAGCGGCCGGATCCCGAAGAGAACCAGGTGGCCCTTGCCGACCGGCGCGTCGACAAGGGCCGCTTTGCCAATGAGCTCCGGCCCGCCCGCCATGAGACCCGACAGCAGGAGCGAGTCGGGCTTCGGATAGTAGCGCAGAATCACCTTCGCCCGCTGCGCCTCGGCCTGTTTCAGCACCGCGGAATCAACGTCGGCCGTCACGTCGAGCGTGTCCCGCGGCACCACCGACAAGACGGGGTCGCCGCCGAAGTACACGGGGAACGCCGACACGTCGTCGTAGCCGTAGAGCAGTGGGCTCTGCTTCGCGACTTCCTGCACCCGCACAATCGAGCCCTGCGCACGAAGCTGGCGGCGCTCGACGACTTGCACCGTTCGCGAGAACCCGAGTGAGCTGACCAGCGCACTCGTCGAACCCTCTGTAATCAGCAACCCACCCCGCTCGACGAATTGCTCCAGCGCTGCCGCTCCAGCCAATCCCATCCCGGGCCGCACATCATCCGTGGCATCCCACACGCCGAGGTCAGGCGTCGCCGGCGTCTTTTTCCACGGCACCGGTGGTCCGATCATTGGCCGGCCGTTCAGGATCGCCGTGAGCGGGCCGCCGACGTGCGGGAAGACGACGACATCGAACTTGTCGAGCGCACCAGGCTTTCTCAGGCTCTGATCGCTGATCGACGTATAGGGGATGCCCATTTGCTCGAAGGCAAATCGCACCCAACCCTCGTTTTGCGTCTCGATCCACGTGTGCATCAACGCGATGCGAGGCACACTGATTGGGTGTCGCCTCACGCTTGGACTCGCGGCGACGGCATTGAGCCCCAGCCCACTGATAGCGCTCGCCTTCGCTCCGTCTACTATGAAAGTGCCGGCGGGATATTGCTGATCGCCGACGCTGAACGCGGTGTCAGCGACCGCGACGCGCGCGCCAGAGACTTTCCAGGGCAACGCCGCTGCGCGCCAATCCCCGGTATTGCGCACGACGAGCGTCGACCCATCGCCCGACACCGTGCCGGTAGCGACCGCATCGGCGTCGAGCGGCGTCATGCCCTGAGCCAGAACCGAAGAGTCGGCGACAGGCCGGACGACGACATGGCGGAGCAGGTCGAGCGTCCACCCGGTGTCGTCATACGGCGGCGGCTCGTTCGACCCGAACTTTTGCGTTGCAAGGAGCGTCCGCACGGTTCCGGTGTACGGCTGATCCATGCGCACGATCCAGTCGCCTTTGTGTACCTGGATGACAGGCCGTGCCGGCGGAGTCGGCGCGGTGTCACCCGGCAACCGCGCTACGCCGCCGGAGTCGCGCGGCGCGAGGCTCGACCCGAGGTCGACCGGTCGCGGCGCTTCTTTGACCGAGAAGTCGCTCGACGCGATCTGGATTTCCGTGCCCTGCAACCGGAACAGATTGACCAGCGCCGCGGCCTCGCCCAAGTGCCGCTGATCGTGCGGGATCACGAACGCATAGGGCGCCGTCGTCTGACCTCGCCGGATGCTGCGATCGACCTTCGCGACGTAGTTCTCGAGGAACGTGTCTTTATGGTCCGCCACGTAGCGGAGCGCAATCAAGACTCCGGATTCTTGATAATTAATATTTGTGCGAATGCACCACTTGATGCCGTTCACCGGCGGGTTCGAGCGGTCCCACCGCCGGTCGATTGCGTCGCTGCCCAAGTGCACCGGGTGGCAGTCCGCGCCGCGAGACGTGTACGTCTCGTAGAAGCGCCCGATCGAATTGTGGAGACTCGCGACCGAAAGGATCGTGTAGTTCGGCGCCCAGCCATCGTAGAACCCATGCGTCCAGACGCCAGGCAGCCCGCGCCGCGTCAACTCGGTGATCTCCTGATAGGCCAGCGTATGCAGCTCGTCGACCAGGATCGGGTCGAACTCGTCGTTGTACGGTCCCGTGCCCGTCGACGTGTAGAGAAACGGCACGGACTCGTGCAAATCGTGCGCGATCGTCGGGTGCCACGCCAGAAAGGTCTTGACGACCGCCTGCGTCAATTTCTGCGACACCACCATCGCGTCGCGATTGTTGTCGTGCGCCGTGTACTTGCCCCAGTAGATGAGCGGCACACCGTACGCGCCGATCTTCAGCGCCCGCGCCTCCGTGAAGGCATCGACTTCGCGATCTCTCCCGTCCGTCTCGAGGATGGGAGTGATCAGCGTGATCACCCCACGCCTGATCGCTTGCACATGCGGCGACTCGTCGACGGCCAGCCGGTACGCCAGCTCCATGAGCATCTCGGGACTGCCAGTCTCGGGCGAGTGGATCGATCCGGTCAGCCAGTAGATCGGCTTCGCCTCATGGATCAGCTTCGCCCGCTCCTCGGCGCCCATGCCTCTCGTATCCGACAGCCGGGCAATCTTCGCCCGATAGTCGTCGAGCGCCGCAATGGTCTGCTCGTCGCCAATCGCGACCGCCAACATCTCTCGGCCTTCGTCACTCATGCCGGCCGTAAACACCTTCACTCTCGGCGAGGCCGCCGCCAATGCCCGAAAGTACTTGTTGACATCAGCGGTCTTCGACAGCCGCCCGATCGTTCCAGGGACGTAGCCGAGCACCTTGAGTGGCGTGGGCACCGTCGACGAAGCAGGCATGTAGTCGACGAGCTCCGTCGAAAACTTCCACTTACTGTCCGTCGGCGTCAGGGCGATGATCGCCTTCGTGTAGGTGGAGTCGATGGGTTGTTGCGCGCACAGCACGTGGGCGGTCAAGGCCAGCCCGGAGACGAATAGGCGACGATGCATACCCGACTATACGCCTTGCTAGTCGTGTTCGCTATCGGAGGCTGCGACAGCACCACGACGCGCACGATACGGGTGTTCGAGCGTCGCGGGCAGAACGCCGGTCGTCAGATCGACTTGCACGTCGTCGTGCTGCACGCGCTCGGCCGTCCGGTCGCACCGGATCCGATCGTCGTGTTTACCGGAGGTCCCGGTCTCTCCACGACCGAAGACACGCGCTATTGGGCCCGAGTGACCGCGCGTCTGCGTCCGCACCACGACGTGATCCTGGTCGACCAACGCGGGACGGGCGGGTCGGCTCCCCTATCATGCAACCTCTTCGAGACCGGCCGGCTGCAGCCGTACTTCGATCCCGTGTACCCGGTCGACCGCGTGCGCGATTGTCGCCGGAAGTTGGAGACTCGGGCCGACCTGACCCAATACGCGACGGACGAGGGCGTCGACGACATGGCCCTGATGCTCGACTCGCTCGGGGTTCAGCGCGCCGATCTCTTCGGCATCTCGTACGGCAGTCACGCGGCGCTCGCTTTCCTGCGGCGCCATCCGGACCGCGTGCGCACGGTCGTGATCTCGGCCATCTGGCCACCGGAACGCACGCCCTTCGTCTCACCCGAGGTCATCGCGCGGGCGCTCGCCGCCTCCGACTCGGGACACGTGATCGACAGCGCAATGGAGCAACTGCGGCGCGCGCCAGTCGCTGTCACGCTGTGGAACTGGCCGCATCTCCGGCGCGAGACGGTCACGATCACCGCGGCCGGGTTCGCGGAGCGCGTTTTTACTATCCTCTATACGCCGAGCCGGATGCGACGCGTGATCCCGCTCGTCAGGCAGGGCCTCGCGGGCGACTGGACGCCGTTCGCGAAGGCCGCGCTCGTGGACAGCAGATCACGGAGAGCGGGGCGCTACTGGGGCATGGCCTTCTCCGTCTTCTGTACCGAGTTGGCTCCACGCATCGCTCGCGTCGACACCGTCCGCCTCGCCTCCGCGAGTCCCATTGGTCTGCCTGTGATCAGCGGGCTCCTGGCCGCGTGCGCCGAGTGGCCGCACGGCGTGCTGGTGCCAGAGGACACGATGCCAGTCTCGTCGGCCGCGCCTGTCCTGCTGCTGGAAGACGGTCTCGATCCCGCGACTCCTCCGGAGTGGGCCGAGTCGGCCGCGGCCCACTTGCCCAACAGCCAACGTGATCTCAACCCGACCGGCGGGCACGCTTTTATGACCGATGAGCGTATGGCCCGTGTCGCGTCTTTTATCGACGCTCAATAGTTTGTATCATGCCCTTGCCCAGGCACATGCTGGAGTCGATGGCAGAGCGGCGCAGGGAAGAGGCAGTCCAGGCCAATCGCGATAAGCTGCGGGACTATGTCCTCACGGCCTTGGGGTGCTTCGCATGGTGCGCGGTCGGGACATTCTTGATCGCGTGGTCCGCGCGCACGACCGACGAAGCGCTCGGGCGCATGGCGTTCTGGGGTGGGCTCGGGGTCGGGAATACAGGCATCATCTACACGCTCCTCGCCGCCTATCGGCGCGGCGAGAAGCGTGGAGACTGGTGAACGGGACGGCTAGACGGTCAGGACCGCTTTGCCGTCGATCTTCCCGGCTTTGCTCTCTTCGAGCACATGCTCGGCCTGCGTGAACGGCACCTCGGTGCCGAGCCTCACCCGCACCAGATCCGACGCGACGAGCTCGGCCAGCTGATTGAGCCCGTCGGTCGAATAGAACGGCGACTGCGAAAACGAGAGATTCGTCGCATGCTGCTGCCGCGCCTGGAACCACTCGCGATCGGCAGCGCCGACAGTCGACACGACGTGCCCTCCGCGCTTGAGCACCGCGGCCAGCTTCTGCAGGGTGGCTCGATCGCTGACGAGATCGATGATCGCATCGACGCCATGCGGATGCGAGTGCTCCAACTCGGCCAGGACATTGCCGCGATCATACGCATGCACTTCCGTGGCGCCGAACGACCGCGCCAGGTCTTCCTTCCCCGAGTGAGCGGTCGCGATCACGGTCGCCCCGTGCGCCCGCGCGATCTGCGCGGCGAACCCGCCGACGCCACCGGTGGCGCCGAGGATGAGTACCGTCTGGCCGGGTCGGAGCCCCGCTTCCTCGACGGCGGCGAGCGCCGTGAGACCGGCCGTCGGCAACGCTGCCGCCTGTGCGTCGTCGAGTCCCTCCGGGATCTTGGCGATTGGCCCCGGCACCTTGGCCGCCAGGAACTCGGCGTAGGCCCCTCGGGGCGCGACGCCAAACACGCGATCACCCTGGGCGAAATCGCGGATCTCGTCTCCGACGACCTGAACCGTGCCGGCGTAGTCCTGCCCAAGGATCATGGGGAATCCGGTCTGACCATACGCGCCGTCTCGTCGCTTCCAGTCGATGGGATTGACGCTCGCGGCATGCACGCGGACCAGCACCTCATCGGGCTGGATGATCGGCACTTCGACATCGTGGATGACGGCCGGCGCCCCAGGCCTATCGGCAATGATGGCTCGCATGGTACTCAGGTCGCCGCAAGACCGGTGCCGCAGAAGGCTCGGGCGGTATCGGCTAGAATGGCCGCGACCTTTGTGACCGAGTCGAGATCCACCCATTCCTCGGCCGCATGCGCCCCGGCGCCGATCGCGCCAATGACGGCAGTATCAATTCCGGCGCCGGCGATCAGGGCGGCATCCATCCAGTAGCCCGCGCCAGTCGTTGGCGGGGTCGCGCCAAGATGCCGCGTAGCCGCGCCCATGAGGGTCCGCACAATCGGCGCGTCAGGTCTCGCCTCGAACCCGTGGCGGGTCAGGAGCGGTCGCACGCGCGCCCGAAATGTCGCGTCGCGCTTCGTCTGCGCATCGATAATCGCCTGGATCTCGCCGAGGACGGCAGCCTCGGTCTCGTTCGGCAACATCCGTCGCTCGATCTCGAGCCGGCAGCTTGCCGCATAGGTACTCGTACCCGTCCCGCCATGCATCACGGCCGCGTGCATCGACGGGGGGCCGACGAGCGCGTGAGGCGGCCGCGTACGCAATGCCTTCTCCAGATCATCGAGCCCCACGAGCACGCGTCCCATGCGCATATTCGCATCGATTCCCAGATCGAACCGGCTCCCATGCGCGGCGCGGCCTTCGGTCTCGACCTCGATCCAACAGAAGCCCTTGCACGCCAAGGTGACGGCGAGCTCGGTCGGCTCGGTGACGATCGCGGCGTCGGTCCTATGATGTTTGAGCACCTCCGACATGCCGATGCTCGCGACTTCTTCGTCGGCGACTGCGGCAATGAGCACATCCCCCCCTAGGGGTTCGGCGCCGAGCGCTTTGACCGCGGCCATGCACGCGGCGATCCCGCCTTTCATGTCGTAGGCACCACGGCCATACATGCGGTTGCCTCGGACCTCGGCGCTGAACGGATCCGTCATCTCATCGACGGCCACCGTGTCGATATGTCCATTCAGCATCAGCGACCGGCCACTCCCGCTGCCCCTCCGTCTTCCCACGACGCTGACGCGACCTGGCTCGGGCTCGTATCTGTTCACCTCCATGCCGAGGTCGGAGAACGCGTCGGCCAAATAACCGCCAATCTCGCGCTCATTTGTCGTACCGTCGGAGAACGCGGGATTGACCGAGTTGATCCGCACGAGGTCAGCGAGTGTGCGGGTGACGTAATTGTTATCCATTGAGACTCAGGAGCAGAACGCCGAGTACGAACGCGCTGACCGTCGTATAGAGCCAATCGCGTTCGCGCAGAAACACGATGATGAGGATGGCTACCCTCACGATGGGCGTCGCTATCAGTATTGCCACCCCGAGCGACAGGAGCCCGAACCCGGTGAGCGCGGGCGCGACGCGCGCCGCGTGAAACGTCGCGTACGCCGCGACGCCGCCCGCATGCCCCGAGAAATACACGATCGCGCCCACGAGGCTGCATAGGGCGGCCAGGGCGACGCCAACGCGAAGCGTGGCGGAGACAAGTATTTCGTCGCGCATTAGAGCGCCCCTCGCACGCCTTGTACGATCATCTCGACGGCGGTGAGCCCGAGCACAACGGCGAAGACGATGCGCAAGACTTTCACGCGAGCCGAGACCAACACGCGTGCCCCGACGAGGGCGCCGAGCAGCACGCCGAGCATAACGGGGCAGGCGAGCACGGGATCGACGTACCCGTTCCGCAAGTAGATCCCCGCACTGGCAGCCGCGGTCACGCCGATCATGAAGTTGCTCGTCGTCGTCGAGACCTTGAACGGCAGCCGCATGACCCGGTCCATGGCCAACACCTTGAGTGCTCCAGACCCAATGCCGAGTAGCCCCGAAACGGCACCAGCAACAGCCATGAGCGACAGCCCGGCCGGCACGTGATGTGCCGAATATGGCACGGGCCCCTGGGGCGTCGGCTCGACGCCATTGAGCCGGAGCTTCTCACCGAGCGGATCGGGCGTCGTGCTCGGCGCCACGCGCGGCTCGGGTCGCGCCGATTGGACGGTGGCGTACAGGAGCACGACGCCGAAGACGATCGCGATCGTCCCGGTGGACACGCGACTGGCGAGCGTCGCCCCGCCAATCGCGCCCAAGGTCGTGGCGACTTCCATGAGAATGCCGATGCGCACGTTCGCGAATCCGTCCTTCACGTAACTCGACGCCGCACCCGACAATGTCGCGATGACGGAGATGAGCGACGCGCCGACCGCATAGCGAAGATTCACGCCGAACACGAGCGTGAGCACCGGCACGAGAATGACCCCGCCCCCCAGTCCCGTGAGCGCGCCGATCATCCCCGCGACGACGGACGCACACGCGACGAGGATCATTTTGCGATGATGCCTTTCTCGTCGGGGTGTCGGTCGAACCACGCCTTCACGAACCGGCAGGTCGGGATCACGCGAAGTTTCTGCGCCTTCGCGTAGGTCACCGCCGCCTGCGCCAATTCCGCCGCGGCACCGTGGCCTCGCTCGCTCTCCGGCACCTCCGTATGGCGGAGGTTGATCGTGTTCGCATCCGGTCGCTCATACTGCAGCTTGGCGTCTCCTGCCGGGAGATGCAGAACAAATTGGTGGTTCGCTTCATCGTGCTCGACAGCCATTAGCCTCGACCTCCGCCTTTTTGAATACGCGATGGCGAGCACGCGTTCGCCGGCGTAGGCTCGGCCGGTAGCTCCGGGATCACGCCAAAGGCCGTCGGCGGCGCGTCCGGGACACCGGCGAGCCAGACGCGATCTCCGACATGCCGTTGCAATTCGGCCGGCGGCTGCGACACGCCGGTCGCGACGCCCGCCGAGCTCACGATCGTGAACAGATTCCCGGTCCTCGCGAGGCGGCCGTCGCGGGCGGGCTGACCGCTATCGGCAACGACGCCGAAGTCGCGCACACCGGTCAGCGTTCGGCCTTGCGGCCCACGCCGTATGGTGCCCGCCGCGAAGATCTCGAGCGACTCGAGCGACCGAAGAGGGACGACGGCCGGACCCTGTAACAATATGAGCTCGGCGCCGCCGGTCACCCGCAGTAGCACCACGCCGGGGTTAGCTCCGGCGACAACGACGAGGCCTCGCACCGTATCCGGCGCCGTCCCTCTCGCGCTCGGCCCGCCGCTCGTGGGACAGTGGCACGCCGTGACGATGCCGAGACACAGCACGAGAGATCTCATAGGGACAAAGTATATGGTTCCCGTCGTTGACAAGGGATACCCGGATAGGATATTCTAGCCGGGCCATGCGAACCCTTCTCGTGGTGCTCCTGTCGGCGAGTATCGCTCGCGCACAGACGGATTCCGGAGAGACGAAGCGCGGGTTGTATGACCGCTATCCGTGGTTCCCTCAGTTGCTGGGCGCCCAGTTCACATACATCTGGCAGGACCTCCCGCCGTTTCATGCCTCGTACAGCGGTCGGCTGAGTCTCGAGAACACGGGCGATAACGAGGGGACGCACACGTATGGCCTCTACTTCGCCTCGCGCCTGACGTCGTGGGTCCAGCTCTATACGGACTTCGAGATGGCCCGCGGATCGGGCGTGAGTCACGCGTATGGCCTGGCCGGTCTGACGGACGGCGATGTCATTCGCCAAGGGTCCGTGGATCTCGGTCAGGGCCCGTACCTGGCGCGGGTCTATGCGCGGTTCATGATCCCGCTCGGCAAGGAGCGCGACACGGCCGATCGCGGCCAAGACCAACTACCCGGCCCGGAGCCCAGCCGGCGCCTCGAGATCAAGGCGGGCAAGTTCGCGCTGAACGATGACTTCGATGTGAACCGCTACGCCGGCACCACGCGCTACCAGTTCATGGATTGGTCGCTGTGGAACAACACCGCGTGGGACTTCGCGGCCGACACGCGGGGATATACGAACGGGTTCATGGTGGGGTACGTCAGTCCGCGCTGGATGCTGAAAGTGTCCGCCGCGCAGGTGTCGACGTTCTCGAACGGCAACATCTTCGACGGGGACATCCCGCACGCCTACGCGCTCAACGCCGAGCTGACCTGGCACCCGGACACGACCGGGACAGTCCTGCGCTTCCTGGCCTACGAGAACCATGCGCGCATGGGGATCTATCGCGACGCGATCAACATCGCCAAGGCGAGGGATACCACGCCGTGCATTGTGTGCGACGACGCGAGAGGCCGCATCAAGTACGGGTTCGGACTCAACATGGAGCAGCCGCTCGCCGACTCGGGCAACACCGGGGTCTTCCTCCGAGCGGGGTGGAGCGACGGCAAGACCGAGGACTTCGAGTTCACCGAAGTCGATCGCGTCGTGAGCGGTGGTCTGCAGCTGGCCGGCAACCTGTGGCATTGGTCGGTCGACCGGTTCGGCATCGCCGGCGTTCTCGAAGGCCTATCCAAGGACCACGAGAACTACCTCGCGGCCGGCGGCTGTGGCTTCCTGCTGTGCGACGGCAAGCTCCGGTATGGGACCGAGAACATTGTCGAGGCCTATTACCGGTTCCAGCCGCCGTATCTCGACTTCGTCCAGATCACGCCCGCCATCGAACACGTCGACCATCCGGCCTACAACGAAGACCGCGGGCCGCTCTACGTGTACACGATCCGCGTCAATCTGCATTACTGAGCGCCGTCCGCACCTCGTCGTCGCTCACCTGCGGGAATTCTTCGTACCACGACCCGACCGCGTCGAACGGGTCGGCGGCCAACGGGCAGATCACCTCGTCGGCCGCCTCGTGCAGGAGCGCCAGGGCATTGGGTGCGCCGACCGGGACGGCGACGACGATCCGCCGCGGTTCCTGCTGACGGATCGCCGTCACCGCCGCATACATCGTCGATCCCGTCGCGACGCCATCGTCTACCAGGATGACCGTCCTGCCGCCAAGGTCGCTCTCCGGGGCGCCGCCGCGATAGGCATCAGCGCGCCGATCCAGCTCCTGCTGCTCCTCAGCGCTGATCCGCTCGACTTGCTCTTGGGTCAGCCCGACCGCCGCGATCACATTGCGATTGAGCACCCGAATGCCACCTTCGGCAATCGCCCCGAACGCGTATTCGGGCTGATGGGGCACGCCGAGCTTTCTGACCAGGAACACATCGAGCGGCAACTTCAGTTGCTCGGCGATCACCTCGGCCACCGGAACGCCGCCGCGTGGCAACGCGAGCACGATCCCATCCGGTCGGCCCGCGTACTCCGCCAATCGCGCGGCCAACACCGCTCCCGCTTCGCGCCGGTCATGCAGGCGCCACGTCATAGCAGAATATATGGCACCCGATGTTCTAATCGCGAGATGCAAGCCCCGGTGTTATATAGTCGCCCATGTCGCTGGCCACTCGCCCTCGGAGCATCCTGGTCGACTGCGCCGCCGCACGACAGCCCGATGTCGTGCGGCAGCTCGAGACCAGCACGAGTGGCCTGACCAGCGAAGAGGCCGCGCGGCGGTTGGAGGCCGAGGGCCCGAACGAGATCGCGACGCACAAGGAGCCGAGTTGGCCGATTCGGCTCGCGCACACATTCCGCAACCCGCTCGTCGTATTGCTCGCCGTACTGGCGCTGACGTTAGCGCTCACGGGCGACTCGCGAGCCGCGGTCGTGATGGTCCTCATGATCTTCTTGGGCGTAGGACTGCGGTTTGCCCAAGAGACGAGGGCTGGAGCAGCAGCGGCCAAGCTCCGCGCGATGGTCCGCGTGACCAGCACGGTCATTCGCGATGGAATCCCGAGCGAGATCCCACTGCGCGAGGTCGTGCGCGGCGACCTGATCTCGCTCTGCGCCGGCGACATGATCCCGGCCGACGCCCGGATCGTCTCGGCCAAGGATCTTTTTATCAACCAGGCGAGCCTCACGGGCGAATCCATGCCGGTCGAGAAGACCGACCAGGCAGTCTCGCCCGACGGCCATTCGCCACTCGATCTCCTGAATCTCTGCTTCCTCGGCACCAGCGTCCAAAGCGGCACGGCAACGGCGATCGCCGTCGCCACCGGCCCTTCGACCTACTTCGGCGGGATGGCGAAGAGCATTACCGCCGCGCCAATCCAGACCGCGTTCGACAAGGGGATCAATCGCTTCACCTGGCTCATGATCCGGTTCATGGCGGTGATGGTGCCGCTCGTGTTCTTGATCAATGGCCTCACCAAGCACGACTGGAAAGAGGCCTTTTTCTTTGCCCTCGCCGTCGCCGTCGGCCTGACCCCCGAGATGCTGCCGATGATCGTCTCGGTCTGCCTCTCGCGCGGCGCCGTCGCGATGTCGAAGGAGCGCGTGATCGTCAAACGGTTGAACGCGATCCAGAACTTCGGCGCCATGGATGTGCTGTGCACGGATAAGACCGGCACGCTCACCCAGGACGACGTCCTGCTGGAGATGCACTGCGACGTCACGGGCATCGAGAGCCACGACGTGCTCTTCGATGCGGCGCTCGTCAGTCATTTCCAGACTGGCCTCAAGAACGTCCTCGACCGTGCTATTCTGACTTTTGTCACAAAACTGGGGTCGATTTCGTTCGATTCGTACCGGAAAATCGACGAGGTTCCGTTCGACTTCACGCGCAAGATGATGTCGGTCGTCGTCGCGGGCCCCGACAACCGGAAGCGCCTCATCGCCAAGGGCGCACCCGAGGAAATTTTTCGCCGCTGCACCCAATTCTACGCCGCGGGCGAAGTGCTACCGATCGAGGTGGCGTTCCTGGACGAGCTCCAGGAGGAGTACGATCGGCTGAGCGCCGATGGCTTTCGTGTGCTGGCCGTGGCGTATCGTGATGTCCCCGAGCGTGGAGCGTACGGGAGAGACGACGAGTGTCAGCTGACGCTCGCCGGCTACGTGGCATTTCTGGATCCGCCGAAAGAGACCGCCGAACCCGCGCTCGAAGCACTGAAAAAACACGGCGTCGCGGTCAAAGTGCTGACGGGCGACAACGAGCTCGTGACGCGCAAAATCTGTCAGCACGTGGGCCTCACGACGGATACCGTCGTTCTCGGTCGCGATATCGAAACGATGTCGGAAGACCAACTGGCTGACGTGGCCGAAAAAACCACGATCTTCGCCCGCCTCTCGCCGTCACACAAGCAGCGCCTGATCCAAGCACTCCAAAAACGCAAACATGTCGTCGGATTTCTCGGCGACGGCATCAACGACGCGGCCGCCCTTCACGCCGCGGACGTGGGCATCTCGGTCGACACCGCGGTCGATGTCGCGAAGGAATCAGCCGATATCATCCTGTTGGAGAAAAGCCTGCTCGTGCTGGAGGCCGGGGTCCTGGAAGGACGGAAAGTGTTTTCGAACATCGTCAAATATGTTCGCATGGGCGCCAGCTCCAATTTCGGCAACATGTTCAGCGTCCTCGGCGCCAGCGCGCTGCTGCCATTCGTGCCGATGGCGCCGATTCAGGTGCTGACGAATAACCTCCTGTACGACTTCTCACAGGTCCCGATCCCAACGGACAACGTCGACGAGGAACAGATCGCCCGCCCGCGTCCGTGGGACATGGGAGAGATCAGTCGTTTTATTCTGTTCATCGGTCCGATCAGCTCGATCTTCGACTACACGACGTACGCCGTCATGTGGTTTATATTCCGGGCGCACGCCGCGCTCTTTCAGACGGGATGGTTCGTCGAATCACTCATGACCCAAACGCTGATCATTCACGTGATTCGCACCAACCGGATCCCGTTCGTCCAGAGCCGTGCCAGTACGCCGCTGATCGCGACCACGATCGCGATCATGATCGTCGGCGTGTTGCTCCCGATCTCGCCGGTCGCGCCGTACCTCGGCTTTGTCCCGCTGCCGGGACTCTACTGGCCGATCCTGGTGCTGACGCTCCTCTTCTACATGGCCCTCACGCAACTCGCGAAAGTCGCCCTTCGCCGCCGCGGATGGATCTAAATTGAACGTCGAATTCTCCGGAGCCGCCCGTGAAGTCACCGGCTCCTGTCACATCGTGCGCGCCGCGGGGCGCACGATCCTGCTCGACTGCGGGATGTTCCAGGGACACCGCCTCGAGGCAGACGCCAAGAATCACAAGCTCCCGCTGCCCGTGCGTGAGATCGACGCGGTCGTCGTCTCGCACGCGCACCAGGATCATACGGGCCGGCTGCCGTATCTGGTACACAACGGCTACGCCGGCCCGATTTTCACCACCCCCGCCACGCGCGACCTGTCGACGTATCTCTTGGCCGACAGCGCGAAGATCCAAGAGCAGGACGCGGCGCATCTCCAACACCAAGGCAAGACCGCGGTCGAGCCGCTGTACAATGCCGATGATGCCAAGCGCGTGATCGACAAGATGCAGACGCGCGACCTCGATCAGTGGTTCGACGTGGTCCCGGGCATTCGCGCGAAATACACGGAAGCCGGCCACATATTGGGCTCGGCCTCGATCACCATCGAAGCTGACGGTCAGCGCCTGCTATTCTCGGGCGATGTCGGCCGCTGGGGCCTCGCGATCATTCGTGACCCGCAACCGCCGACCGACGACGTCAATCTCGTGATCATGGAGTCGACCTACGGCAATCGCGATCACGACAGTGTGGCGCACGCCCAAGAGCGCTTGGGCCAGATCGTCGCCGCCACCGCCAAGCGGGGCGGCCGCGTGATGATCCCGGCCTTCGCCCTCGGCCGAGCCCAGGAGATTATCTACGATCTGCACGAGCTCACGCTGGCGAACAAGATTCCGCACATCCCGATCGTGATCGACAGTCCGCTCGCGAGCCACCTCACGACGGTCTTCGAGAAGCATCCCGAGCTCTATGACAAGAGCGAGAAGATGGTGCAAGATGGCCAGGATCTCTTCCGCTTCGATGGCTTGCGTTTTACCGACAGCGTCGAAGAGTCGAAGAAGCTCAATACGCAAACCGTGCCCTGCGTTATCATCGCGGGCTCGGGGATGGCGGAATCAGGTCGCATTCTGCACCATCTCCTGCACGGCGCGTCCGATCCGCGCAACACGATCGTGATCGTCGGATTCCAGGCCGATGGCACCCTCGGCCGCCGGATCGTGGAGCGCCAGTCCACGCTCAAGATCTTCGACGACAGAGTTCCGTTGAGAGCCGAGGTCGAAGTGTTGAATGGCTATAGCGCCCACGCCGACCGCACGGAGTTGCAGCGCTGGCTCGAAGGCACCAAGACCAAGGCTCCGGTCTGCCTCGTCCACGGCGAGCCGGATGCCCAGACTGCACTGATCGGCCAGCTCTCGGCGCGCGGCTACAAGGTGACCGCGCCGGCTCCTGGGGACAAAGTCACTCTGACTTGATCGCCACGACCGGATCGATGTGACTGGCGCGCCACGCCGGGAGCCAGGTCGCCGCGAGCGTCGCGAGGCCCACGAGCACGCAGGTCACGCCGAGCGTGAGCAAGTCGGTGGTGCCCACGCCGAACAACAGTCCCTGAAGCAGTCTCGTGGCCGCCAGTGACCCAACGAGACCGATGACTACGCCGATGGTACCGATCGCGACGCCGTCCTTGATGACGAGCCCCAGCACCTGTTCCGCCCGCGCGCCAAGTGCCATACGCACGCCGATCTCTCGCGTCCGCGCTCCCACTGAGTACGCGATCACGCCGTAGAGGCCGACGACGGCCATCGTGATGGCCACCGTCGCGAAGATCTCGAGCAGGAGCATCACGAAGCGCGACCGCGAGACGGCCTCGTCGGCCAGGTGGGCCATGGTGCTTGGATGGTACAGCGGGACATTGGGATCGAGCGCCTCGAGGGCCGCTCGCATCGGCGCGATCGACGGCGATGCCGTGGACGCAACGATGCTCCAGTAATCCACCGGAAACTGCGCGTGCGCGAGATAGATCATGGGTGGCACTGGTGTCGTGAGATCCGTCTGCTCGTGCGTGTTGCCCACGACTCCAACGATCGTGCCGCCGGCGCGATCACTGCCGATGCCGAGGTTCGTGCCGACTGTGATGGAATGGCCGATAGGGCCCTTCCCGGGCGCGATGAGTTTCGCCGCGGCCTCGTTCACGACGGCTACGGGCTGCGTCTCCAATCGGTCCGCGTCGGTGAACCAGCGCCCGGACACGAGGGGGATGCCCATCGTCGCGAAATACCCAGGCGTCGCCACGCGCAGTTGCGTCGACAGACGGTCCTGTTCGTCCTCGGCCAGGTGGACGCCGTCGAGCGCGTATGCCGACATGCTGTAGCCATATCCGCTGAGCGGCAGCCCCGTTGTCGCACCGACGCTGCGCACCCCCGGAAGCGCGCGCAGATTATTCGTCAGCGCCACAAGCAATGCGGCGCGTTTCTCCCGCGACTCGTACCGCGCGTCCGGCAATGCCACGTCGAACGTCACGCGATTGTCCGTCTGAAACCCGAGATCGACCGACCGAAGCGCGGCGAAGGTCCGGAGCAAGAGGCCGGCGCTCGTCAACAAAACGACGGCGAGCGCCAACTCGGCGATCGCCAGCACGCGCTTGGCCCGTTGCACGTCGCGGCGCGGCTGGATCTGGAGCGTCGGCAGGAGCCCGGCGGCGAGCCCGGCGCCGAGGCTCAAGACGAGGGAGACGAGGAGCACGCGCGTGTCGAGGGTCGCGCCAGCGATGTTGCTCTTGTCGTCCGGCCGAATCGCGATGAGCGCTCGAACGCCCCACCCGGCGAGGCCCACTCCCGCCGCACCGCCGAGCAGCGCGAGCAGCACGGCGTCGGCGATGGACGCCCGCATGAGATCACCGCGCGAGGCACCGAGCGCGGAGCGGATCGCCATCTCGCGCTGCCTCGTCACGGCGCGAGCCAGGAGCAGGTTCGCGACGTTGGTACAGGCGATGAGGAGTACGACGCCGACCGCTGCCCACAGCACGAGGAGTGCGGGCCCCGTCGGGCCGACGATGTCCTGGCGGAGCGACACGACCTGGCCGCCGCGGTCCGTGTCCTTCGTCGGGAACGTCCGCGCGAGCCGCGTCCAGATCGTCTGCATCTCCGCCCTCGCGCCGTCGAGCGTCGCGCCGGGACGGAGTCGGGCGATCACCGTCAGATAGTGCGCGCCGCGCTGCGTCGCGAGGTCATGCGACGTGAACGGTTGTGGAGTCCAGAGCGCTTCGCCGGCGGGATAGTCGAAATTGGGCGGCATCACGCCAATGACCGTATAGGGTACGGCATCGAGCAGGATCGATCGACCGACGACTCCTGAGTCGGCGCCGAACCGCCGGCGCCAGAGACCATCCGAAAGCACGACGACGTGGACGCCGGGAACCTCGTCATCTGCGCTGAATGTGCGTCCCAACGTCGGCGTACGGCGAAGCACCCGGAAGAAGTCTTGCGTGACGCCCACCGCGTCCAGCTCCTCGGCGGGCCCGTTGCCGGTGAGTGCATACGAGCCCTCGGCGTACGCGCCCATCCCGTCGAACACCGTATTGTCCGCTCGCCAGTCGAAGAAGTCGGGTGGCGAGACGCTGGAATGGCCTTTCGTCGACGGACTGTAGACGCGGACGATGCGATCGGCCGTCGGATAAGGCAGTGGCTTGATGAGCGCGGCGTCGACCACGCTGAAGATCGATGTGTTCGCGCCGATGCCGAGCGCCAGAGTGGTCACGGCGACCAGCGCGAATCCCGGTGACCGAATGAGGCGCCGGATGCTCAGACGCAGGTCGTTCGCGAGCAGGCTCATGCCAGTCGGTACTGACAAGCGCCGTGCCATTCGTATCGCATTGTGCCGTAACGCCTTGGCATTGCGGGTCGTTCGTGTGCGGGAACCCGAGTCCCGAACGCGGACATATTTCGGGCATGACGACAGATAGCCAGCTAAGAGCCCACCTGCACGAGTTGATCCGTGGCGGGCACGCACACGTGACGTTCGACGATGCCGTCGCCGGGTTGCCCGCGTCTCTCCGCGGCACGCGACCAGAGTCGCTCCCGTACTCGCCCTGGGAGCTGGTCGAGCACATCAGGATCGCGCAGCGCGATATCCTGGACTACGCCATTGCCCGGAGTAAGGCCGACTACAAAGAGCTCCCATGGCCCAAGGGCTATTGGCCCGAGACTCCGGCGCCGTCGAGCGCAAAAGCGTGGGATGACTCGATTGCCGCCGTCCGCGCGGACCGCGAAGAGATGGAGAGCCTGGTGAAAGACGGTGATCTATTCGCCAAGCTCCCGGCCGCGACCGAGGGCCACACGCTCTTGCGACAGGCTCTCTTGCTCGCCGACCACAATGCCTATCACATCGGCGAGCTGGTCGCGGTCCGCAGATTATTGGGTGCCTGGCGTTAGGGCGCCAATACCACGGCCGTTAGGACCCAAGCCTTACGGTCCGTGGGAGTTTGGTCATAGTAGAAGCCATACACTTTGTGCGTTTTGGGATCGACGGCCACCGATCGCGCCCCGCCCCCGGTCTTGATCGTGCCGAGGACGCTGTACGTATCCGGCGAGTCCTCGTGCACGATCACGAGCGTCGAGTCGTTTCGATTGGCGTTGAACGCAATCTGCGTTTTCTCGTCAAAGGCATCTTCGTCCGCGTGCCCCGCCACGGGAATGCGTTGCACGACGGTCCCCTTGCGAGCATCGACAATCACGAACTCTTTGTCGCAGCCCAGGAAGAGCCGGTCATGCGCGAGGTCGTACGACAGCCCTTGCGCGGCTTTGCAGTCGGGAATCGGATACCGCTCGACGACCTTGAGTGATCGGGCGTCGACCTTCGTCACGATCGACGAATCTTCGCGATTGATGTAGAGCATGCCTTTGCCGTCCGCGACCCCGGACTCGAGGGCATTGGCGAAGTGCTCGCGGCCGACGACCTGGCCGGTCTTCATGTCGACGACCGTGACGGTATCGAGCAGCATGAACGCGCGATGCGTCGCGGGATCGTAGAGCATGGCGTCGCCTCTGCCGGCGACCGTTCCGAGGACCTTGCCGGTCGAGATCTCGAACCAGGTGCCATTTCTCGCGAGACCGCGATCGAGATCCGGCGCGAGGGCATAGCCACCGGCGGATTTCCCGGGGATCGAATCGACGACTTGATCCTTGTCGATGTCGATGACGGTATTCCCGAGACCATACAGTCGACGGTGCTCGGGATCGAGCGCGATGAAGTCGGCGGTGTAGCCAGAGCCGACGGGACCAACGGCGATGCGGCTGACGACGTGATAGTTCGGGCTCTGCGCCGCGGCCGTCGCGGCGAGGCAGAGGGCGGCGGAGATCGGGAGTCGTTTCATGCCCAACAACCTGTCATCCCCCAGCCACCAATCGGGAGAGACGCTACGCGCTGAATTGTCTCAAATGATGATCGGTGTGGAGATACGCCCAGCGCTTCCACTCCAACTCGTTCATGGCGCCGAAGAGGGGATGCCGTGGCCACGGCAGGTTTCCATCTCGCGCGCCGAACTCTTCGACGCGCAGTACCAACTTCGCCACGTCAGACACGAACTCACCGGGCCGTCCGCCCTTGCGCCGGACATCCATCTCCGGCCGGGTCTTCACGCCGGGCGGCCAACGCATCGGCGCGTAGAGCGCGATGGGCTTGATCAGTGTCCGTCCGAGAAAGCTCTCCGCGGATGACACCGTTCGCAGACCGAGACCGGTCTCGAGGCAGATCAGGCAATGCGTGATCATCTCGGGTGCGGTCATGACGCCGAATCGCGCGACGCTGTCCGGGCGCACTGCGTGCACCCGCGCGATGATCTCCGCGCGGGTCTCGCTCTGGGACAGTGATTTCACTTAAGATCCGAGTCCGAACAGCACGTGCGGTGATCCACGGTGACCAGCAACCGCGGTCACCCAGGGGCGCAGCTTTGGCAGTCGCAACGGCTGATTCGCGAACGCCGCGAACGTGTCGTGTGCGGCCGCGTGCAGCAGCACCGCTTCCAACGCCTCGCCGGCCGCGACCCAATGCGCCGCGTCATCGCCGTAGGTTCCAAGGAGCATCAAAACTGGCGCTTGCCTCACCATTCGCCGCACGGATGCGGCTTCGCTGAGCGTCGTGCCGTGCCAGTCGTCGCACGCGGGGAAGTCACCAGCACCGGCCGCCCCGACGTGCGCCTCGAACACCAAATCCGCGATCGCTTCCCGATCCGCCGCTGACGTGATCGGGTGCAGCCATGCGCCGTACACCTGGGCCTCGGTGCGGCACTCGTCGACCAGTCGGTCGGTGATCGTGCCGCCGAGCGATCCATGAACCGTGTGCCGGCGATCGATTGCATAGAACATCTCGCGATCGCGCGGCGTCTCGTGCGCGTGCCGGCCGGCCCTGATGCGCGCCACGATCGAGGGGTTTCGAGGGTCTGGGAGTAACTGGACATCATCCCGGCGACCGAAGTGTCGCAGCGCGATGCGCATGTTGAGCAACGCCGCGCCGCATGACACGATGACTTCGCGGAGCGCGGCTTCGCCCTGCGCTGGCGCTCGGCCGGCGTCGGCGACCAACTCGAGCTCGTCACCATCTCGGTGAAAATCCCACGGGCGGACATTACAGGGCGACGGCGCCCGACTCCCATACAACGTCAGGAGATCCAATTCGTGCGCGCTATGGTGAGTTTGCATCAGTTCGTTCCTCCTCCATGGGACCGGTATCCTCTTCCCGCGTATTGCGGTCCCGGGCCCACAAATCGAACGCATCCATTGGGCCAACGGGTGTGATCTGATATCCGGTCGTGCTATCTCCTCGTATGTACACCATCTGACCAGAATCGACTGGGAACGTTCGACCCGCGGCGGCGACCTGCGCATGGCCCGACCAGGTCACGAGCCGCGTCGTGTCCCCATTACTCGATACGTCGATCCGGTACTCGCCGTTCTGCTCGAGGAAAATCGCGGCGTTCGGCGCATCGACTTCGTGTGACTTCGCGGTATCGATGTCGCGGACCCGGTAGTCGATGGACCCTTGTGGCAGCAGCAGTTGCAGCACGTTGAGCTCGACCCGCACGAGATGGAGCTCCGTCTCGCTCGCCAGACGCACGGCAGTCGAACCGAACTCGACTTCGAGATGGCCGACCGAGTCGACCCACAACCGGTCGCCCGAACCCAGGACAACATTCGTGTCCGGAATGGCCCAGGTATCGCCGGCCACCTGCCGGATGGAGACGGAGCCCTCGATGAGACTGAGCTCGCCCGTCGGGCTCTCGGTCGTGGCAGGGGGGGTGGAGTCCTCCGGGGGATCGTTCGTCTGCTGGCCGACATAGAAGCAGCCCGCGAGCTCCGCGAGACCCGCCAGCGCAACCAACCCCAGACGCCTCATAGATAGAATTTACACTGTAGTTTTGGCCATGTTGTCGCACGCCCCCCGATTCGACGCCCAGGCGGCGGCACGGCTCGCCCGCGATCTCTACGGCCTATCGGGCACCGTGCAGTCGCTGACCAGCGAACGCGATCAGAACTTCCTGCTGGAGACGAGCGCCGGCGAGCGGGTCGTCCTCAAGATCGCGAATGCGCTCGAGGATCCGGCCATGCTCGACGCGCAGCAGCGGGCCATGACCCACGTTGGCTCGACGCTCGACCTGGCGCCGCGAGTGATCCCGACCCGACAGGGCTCGACCCTCGGAACCGTCGACGGCCACCTCGTGTGGGCGGTGAGCCACCGGCCGGGCATCCCCCTCGGCCTCGTTCGCCGTCGGTCACCCGCGTTACTCGAAGCCCTCGGCGCCGAGATCGGCTCGCTCACCAGGGCATTTCGCGGGTTCGACCATCCGGCCTTGCACCGGGATTTCTACTGGGACCTCGCGCGCGGTCGTTCCCTCGTGGCCCTGTACCGGCCATTGCTCACTCCCGATGTCGGCGCCACCGTCGACGTGCTGATGGATCGCTTCGATCGCGAGGCTGCGCCACTCTTGGCCGGGCTGCCCCGAAGCGCGATTCATGGCGATCTCAACGACTTCAACGTGCTCGTCGACGGCGACCGCGTCACCGGGTTCGTCGACTTTGGTGACATGGTCCATGGCTACACCGTCGGTGACCTCGCGATCGCCGCGGCGTACGCGATGCTGGACAGCGCGGACCCGGTCGCCGTCGTCTCGCAGATGGCGCGCGGCTATCAGACGCAATGTCCCTTATCCGAGACAGAGCTCGCCGCATTGTTCCCGCTCGCGGTGTTGCGCCTCTGTACCTCCGCCTGCGTCGCCGCCCACCAGCAACGCGAGCGGCCCGACAATGCCTACCTCGGCGTGAGCCAGGCTGCGATCCGGGGTACACTCCCGCGTCTGGCCCGCATCCCGGTCCCAAATCGCAACTCGGCGCGCATCGTCTCCTGGCTCGCGACGCAATCGTTTGCGCCGGTGATGGACCTCCCGTCGCGCGAGGTGCTCGATTTGAGCGTCGGCGGTTCCTCAATGGACGGAGTGCGCGCTGGCATCGGGCAATGGGACGAGCCGCGCCTCATCTACACGGCGCCATTCTTCGAAGGGCGAACCATCCATCTCGGCATCGATCTCTTCGCGCCACCAGGCACACCGGTGCACGCGCCGCTGCGCGGCAGCGTGCACGCCATGGCTGATAATGCGCAGCCCCAAGACTACGGCCCGGTCGTGATCTTGGCGCACCAGACCGACGAGGGCGTCCCATTTTTCACACTGTACGGGCACTTGAGCCGCGAGACCCTCGGGCGCCTCGAGGTGGGCCAGACGATGGAGCGCGGAGCGCTCATCGGCACCCTTGGCGCCACGGAGGAGAATGGCCAATGGCCACCGCATCTTCATCTCCAACTCATCGTCGACCTGCTCGGCATGGGGACCGATTTCCCAGGTGTGGGAACGGCAGCCCAACGCGACGTGTGGCGAAATCTCTCGCCTGATCCGAGCGTACTCGCGGGCCTCCCGCCCTCGGCGCATGAGCCGGACAAGGCCGAGACGCTGTCGGCGCGCCAGCGACTCGTCGGCCACAACTTGAGCATCGCCTACGCCGACCCGCTCAAGATCGTCCGCGGTTACAAGCAATACCTTTACGACGACGTCGGCCGCCGATATCTCAATGCTTACAACAACGTCCCGCACGTCGGCCACGCCCATCCCCGCGTGGTGCGAGCGGCGGCCGAGCAGATGGCCGTGCTCAACACGAACACGCGCTACTTGAGCGACCGGCTGACCGAGTATGCCGAACGCTTGGTCTCAACGCTGCCGGCGCCGCTCCGCGTGTGCTACATCGTGAACTCGGCCAGCGAAGCCAACGAGCTCGCGCTGCGCCTCACTCGCGCGCGCACGGGCCGGCGCGATATGATCGTGCTCGAGGCGGCGTATCACGGGAACACGACGTCGCTTATCGATTTGAGCCCGTACAAGCATCTGGGACCCGGCGGGACCGGCACGCCGAGCTGGGTACACATCGCGCCGCTTCCCGACGACTATCGCGGACTATATCGGCGCGATGACCCCGAGTGCGGCCGTAAATACGCTCGGCATGTCGCCGAGCTAGCTGGGTCACATATCGCTGGATTCTTGGCCGAGACATGCCCGAGTGTCGGTGGCCAGATCATGTTGCCACCCAATTTCCTGAGCGCCGCATATCAGGCAGTGCGAGACTCGGGCGGCGTGTGCATCGCGGACGAAGTCCAAACGGGTCTGGGCCGGATGGGAACGCATTTCTGGGCGTTCGAGTCCCATGGCGTCGTCCCAGACATCGTTGTCATGGGCAAGCCGCTCGGCAACGGCCACCCGTTAGCCGCGGTCGTCACCACGCGCGAGATCGCCAATGCGTTCGACAACGGCATGGAATATTTCTCGACGTTCGGCGGCAACACGGTGTCGTGTGCGGTCGGCTTAGCGGTGCTCGATGTCCTGAGGGATGAGCGATTACAGGAACACGCGCTGCATGTCGGTGAGCACATGCTGCGTGCCCTGCGGCCATTCGTCGAGCGCTATCCACTCGTCGGCGATGTGCGCGGCTCCGGGCTATTTCTCGGCGTCGAGCTCGTGCGCGATCGCGAGACATTGGAGCCGGCGGCAGCCGAGGCGACGACGATCGTCAATCGCATGCGCGAGGACGGAGTCTTAGTGGGAACGGACGGACCCTATCACAACGTGATCAAGATCCGTCCGCCCATGCCCTTCGATCTGGCGGATGCCGATCGACTCGTCGAGACGCTCGATCGCATTTTCGCCGACGGAGTCTAGACCCCGATCGGCTTCGGAAGCTCTAGGAACCAGAGCCCAAAATCGTCTTCTGCCGCCGGTTTCCCCGCCATCACGGGGTTCATGCCATCCCAGACACCCGTCCAACTGGCTTTGGAGGAGGCGTGGATCAGGTACTTGCCGATGTTCTGCGATGGCTTGATCTCTACCGCGCAGGACAGCACGACGTGAAAGTCCGCTTTCTTGCCATCGAGCGTGTTCACGGCGTGGTCCCGGCAGACCTCGATCCCGAACGTGAATCCCCCGACCTCGCGGATGCCGCCTGAGCTGCCGGGCACATACGCGATCTCGGTCGGGCTGCGCCCATCGGTCTCGAAGAAGTCGCATTCTTTGTTGTACGGTGCGAATGCGAGTTGGCCATTGAGGAACGCGTAGACGGTGTTATACGCCCGACAGGTGATCGGCGCGGCTTTCGTGTTGACGAGCCGCCACAGGGCGGGCTTGATCTTGGTTCCGCTGTCGTTCGCGAACCCGTACAAGCGCAGTTCGGTGGCTTGATCGGTCGGAGGCGTCTTGTTGAACTTCACGACGTTGAGCTCCGCCGCGATGAGGTTCTGGTGATAGCGGGCCAGCGCTTCTTCGGTGTCGAGCGCCTCGCGCCAGAAGATCGATCCCGCGAAAATCAGAATCTTCGGGTACAGCTTGCTCAGATTTTTGAGTCCGGCGACGAGGAGATCCTTGTCCCGCGACGTCATGGCGTCGCGCTCGATCACCATGCGCTGTTCCACAAACGTGTACTCGGGAACCGCCACGATAGCCTCGAAGGCCTTCGTGGCATCGACGTGACCATTGCTCCGCCAGCTGGCGAGGTTGACCTGCATATTCTTGAGGAGGTTGCCGAGCACCCTCAACGGCTCACCGGCGTTGGTGCCGTACCGGAGATGCGACGGGTAACTCCATAGGTACACGGGTATGGTTGACATGGGGCTATGATAGCGACGCCCCTCACACCCCGATCACCAACAAATCATTTCTTGCGATTCTGGACGTAGCGCCAGCCGAAGCGCCCTTTAATGCACAGATTCCCGCGGGTGATCGACACGTCATAGGGCGACGTCACCTTCACGATCTCGTTGTCCTGCACGTGGAGCGTCAGCGTGCATCCGACGCCGCAGTACGGACAGATCGTATCGGTCTGTTTCTGCTTGCCCTCATCCCACGTCCCCGCGGCTCTCCTATCATGCTCACTGGAAAACATGAGTGCACCGGTGGGACACACGGCAATGCAATTCCCGCAGTACACACAGGCCGACTCGGGAAGTGGGATGGCGAACTCAGTCGAGATTCTCGCATCGAACCCACGACCGGCCACGGCAATCGCAAACGTGTTTTGATAATCTGTTCCGCACGCCTCCACGCACTTATAGCACAGGATGCATTTGCTATAATCCCGCATGTAGAGATCGTTGTCGATCTTCTCGGGTTGGCGTAGGGCCGCGGCGTACGCCGGATCTGGTGGTGCGTGATGCCCCGCGTGTGCCGCATCGCGCGTCGTGCTGCTTGGAGCCGGTGGGCCGTAGCGCTCGGGGTGACAATCGTACTCGGCAATCCACCCGGCGACGTCGGGTGTCGTCGAGAGATCGACCGACGAGGCCAGGAATTCGAGCACCATCTTCCGACTGTGTTTCACCCGGTCGGTATTGGTCTTGACGACCATGCCGTTCTCGGCCTTCCGCGAGCACGCGGGGACGAGGACGCGCGAGTTCTCGACCTCGACGACGCACACGCGGCACGCGTTCACCGGGTGCAGCGTCTCGAGGTAGCACAGTGTCGGCTGCCGCTTGCCGATCGATGCGGCGGCGTCCAAGATCGTTGTGCCCTCCGGCACCGCGACCGTCTCACCGTCGATGGTGAGCGACACGGTCCGCCGGGCCGAGCGCAGGGCTACCAACCCAGAATCACTCATACAGTCGCAAGCGTTCGATGGCCGATTCGACCGCACTGTACGCCGTCTGTCCGAGACCGCAGATCGACGCGTCTTTCATCCCTTGTCCAATTTCGTCGAGCAACGCGATCTCGTCCGCGACGCCACCGCGCGTGCGGCGCGACGCGATCCGGTGCAGCGCTTCTTCTTGCCGCACGGTCCCGACGCGACACGGCACGCACTGGCCACACGACTCGTCACGGAAGAAGGCGGCGATGCGCAGCAAGAGGTCCGTCAGGTCGACGGTATCGTCGAACGCGACGATCACACCCGAGCCGAGCGTCGCCTTCGCGGCGCGCACGCCTTCGAACGTGAGCGGCATATCGAGCTCGTCGGGCCGTACGAACAGTCCCGCGGCGCCGCCGAGGAGCACGGTTTTGAGCTTGCCTTGCACGCCGCCGGCCAGGTCGAGCATCTGGCCGAGCGTGACGCCGAACGGCACCTCATACACGCCGGGCTTGCCGACGGCCCCGGAAAGACAGAAGAGCTTCGACCCCGTCGACATTCCACCCGCGCCGATCGCGGCGAACGCCGGGCCGCCGTCGAGGATGATCCGCGGGATGTTGGCGAGCGTCTCGACGTTGTTGATGAGCGTCGGTTTCTTGAAGACGCCGGATTCGACGGGGAAGGGCGGTTTGTTTCTCGGCTCGCCGCGGTAGCCCTCGATCGAATTGAACACCGCGGTCTCTTCGCCGCAGATGTACGCCCCGCCGCCAATTCTCAGCTCCAGTTGCAGCTCACCCAGGAATCCGTGCGCGGCCGATTGCGCGATCGCATGCTCGAGGCGCGCGGCGGCGAGAGGATATTCGCCGCGGATGTAGATGTACCCTTGCTCACACCCGGTCGCAAACGCGGCGATCGCCATCGCCTCGATGACCGCAAACGGGTCCTCTTCCATGATGACCCGATCCTTAAACGTTCCGGGCTCGGACTCGTCGGCATTGCAGATGAGATAGTGCGGCCGCACCCCTTGCTTGGCCACGGCCTCCCATTTCTTCCCGGTTGGGAATGCCGCGCCACCACGGCCCATGAGCTTCGAGTCGTTGACCTCGCGGATCACCCCCTCGGGCCCGATCTCGTGTGCTCTGCGCAACCCCTCGAATCCGCCAGCCGCCCGATACGCGTCGAGGCTCGTCGGATCGACCACACCCACTCGCGCGAGTAGCCGGAGCTCAAGCGATCCCTGCTGCGGGATGCGGGGATGCGCCCGCTGTGTTGCCGTGTCATCTCCCCGCAGCACTGCCTCGGCGTCGGCAGCGGTGACGTTGCCGAACAAGTGGGCGTGCGGCTGGCGACCGGCGACTTGCAGGAACGCCGCGGGTGCTTGATCACAGAGGCCGAGGCATGGGCTCCTGAGCCAGATCGTATCCGACCCGTTGACGGTCGTATGATCGCCGTTCGGTGCGTGATACGGCTCGCCGAGCGAATCGAGAACCGCCTTGGCGCCACGTGTGCGGCAGACAACATCGTCGCAGACGTGAAGGACCCGAGGCGGCCGAGGTTCCATCGAGAGCAGCGCGTAGAACGTCGCGACGCCGTACGCCTCGGCCGGCGGCACGCCGAGCCGCGTGCAGACGTACGTGAACGCGCCTTCGCTGATCCACCCCATGCGCGCCTGCACCGCCTCCAACGCCGGCAACAACCGATGCCGCTCGGCGCGCACCGCATGGCCGCCAATGGCGATGCGCCCGTCCCGCGCCGCCTCTCGCGTGCCACCGTCCCACCCCAATGTCGGAGCCCCCAGCACCGCGTCGACCGCTTCGCGTTCCTCGGCTGTCGCTTCCGCAGCCGACAGGTGCAGGTCCATCAATCGTCTCCGTGCACGAGCTCAGCGCGTTGCCCGGCCTTGCTCGGCGCCACGCGGATCGGCTCGACCTGTACGGCGCATGCCTTGAACTCCGCGGTCCCGGACACCGGGTCGCTGACGTCGATCGTGAGTTGGTTCACCTTCACTTCGTCCTGGAAATGGAACGTCATGAAGACGAGTCCAGGCCGGAGCGCCGAATCGATGTGCGCCGGCGCGATCACGTTGCCGCGCCGCGACGACACCCGCACAGAGTCGCCCTCTTCGACATCCATTCGCGCCGCATCCTCGGGCGAGATATCCAGCGTCTCGGGGCGCCGGAGCGGTGAGCTATAGCCGCCCGTCTGCACGCCGGTATTGTACGAGTCGAGCCGCCGGCCAGTCGTGAGCAAGAACGGGTAGTCGTCGTCCGGCATCTCGACCGGCGGATCATTCAGTACAACGGTGAACGGCGCGGGCCGCCCACGCTTGATCGGATCTTCTTCCCACAGGCGGTCGTGCAGGAACTGACTCCCCGCGTGCGACTCGTCGGGGCACGGCCACTGCAGACCCTTGTGCTCCTCGAGGCGCTTGTACGACATCCCGCCGAACATGGCCGGCGCGACCACGCGCAGCTCGTTCCAGACTTCCTCGGCGGTCGGCTGGCCCCAGTCGACACCAAGGCGCTTGGCGATCTCCGAGATGATCCACATGTCATCCCGGGCGTTGCCGGGCGGTTCGAGCGCTTTGCGCACGCGCTGCACACGGCGCTCGCTGTTCGTCACCGTGCCCTCGGACTCGCACCAGCTCGACGAGGCCGGGAAGACGACATCGGCCATCTGTGCGGTACGAGTCAAGAAGATGTCCTGGACCACCAAAATATCGAGGCCGCGCAGCATCGCTTCCGTATGATGCTGGTCGGCCTCGGATTGTGCGGGGTTCTCGCCAATGACGTACAGGCCCTTCTGTCGGCCGTCCTTCATGGCCTCGAACATTTGCGTGAGCGTCCGGCCGAACTCGGGGCTCAAGTGTACGCCCCACTGCTTCTCGAATCGCGCGCGGATCGCGTCGTCGTGCTGGTCTTGGAACCCCGGGAGGCGGTTAGGGATCGCGCCCATATCGCCGCCTCCCTGCACGTTATTCTGGCCTCTCAGTGGATTGAGACCCGAGCCGTATTTGCCCACATGGCCGGTAAGCAACGCGAGATTGATCAGGCTCAGAACATTGTCGACCGCGTTGTGGTGCTCCGTAATGCCCAATGTCCAACAGATCATAGCTCGATCAGCCCGGGCATAGGCAAGCGCGGCTTCCTCTATGTACTTGCCGGGAACCCCGGTCGCTCGCTCCGCGAGCTCCAGCGTGTACGACTCGACCGACGCGCGGTAATTCTCGTAGTTCGTGGTGCCGCGAGCGATAAATGCTTCGTTCGTGAGGCCGGCGTGAATGATCACGCGGGCCATCGCGTTGGACAGAGCAATGTCAGAGCCGACGTTGATGCCGAGCCACATATCGCCCCACTGGGCCGTAGACGTGCGCCGGGGATCCACGACGTACGCGCGCGCGCCGTTGTGGATGCCCTTCAAGACGTGATGGAAGAAGATCGGGTGATTTTCGCGGGCGTTCGCGCCCCACATGAAAATCACGTCGGTCTCCTCGGCCTCACGGTACGAGCTGGTCCCGCCGCCAGCCCCAAACGCTGTCGCCAGACCGGCGACGCTAGGAGCGTGTCACGTTCGGTTGCAGCTATCGATATTGTGGGTGCCGAACACGACCCGGGCGAGCTTCTGCGCCAGGAAATTCATCTCGTTGCTCGCCTTCGAGCACGAGAAGATGCCCAGTGCGTCCCCCCCATGCGTGTCCTTCACCCGCCGGAACCCCGAGACCGCCCGGTCGAGCGCCTCTTCCCACGAGGCCACCCGCAGCGTATCTCCGTCTCTGACCATGGGTTCCGTCAATCGAACATATGGCGCCATATGGTCTCCGAGTTCGCCCAACACTTAAGCTTGACGGCTGGGCGCGCCAGGGGCAAATCAAACCTACAGATCAGAACATACGTCCGGTCTATGTACTCGGCGGAATTCGAGGTTCTCGTAGCGGCCAATCGCGGCATTGTGTTCAGCACTGTGAGTCGAGCGCTGTTACATGAGCTGAGAACGCCGACCCAAGCATTGGCGCTGGCTGGCGAGATGATCGCGCGGGACGGTGCGGTGCTGACCGGTCCCGTGCGCCAGGCGCTCGGAAGCCACGCGCGGCAGTTACGCCCGCTGCTGGACCTGGTATCACGAGCCCAGCAGCGCCCCACGGACAATGAGCCCGAACCGGTCGCCCTCCGCGACCTGGTGGAGCTGCTGCAGACCACACACCGCGGCCTGCCCGGCGCGGGCACGCTCGACGCGTCGAGCCTGGCGCGACCGGACCTGCCCGCGGTCAAAGCAAATGGCCTCGTCCTCTCGCATGTCGTCCTGAATCTCGTGCTCAACGCGTTCGAGGTGGACGCACAGACGATCAAACTCACGGCGGAGCCGCGCGGGACGACGGTCGACATCGCGATCGAAGACGATGGCCCGGGTATCGCACCGTCGATGCGTCATCGCTTGTTCGAACCGTTCGCAACTACCAAGCAGGCGCCAGTCGCGGGACTGGGCCTGGCGGTTGCGCGCTACCTCGTCACGCCGTGGGGCGGTACGCTCGTCCACCACGGCGCGGCATTCGTGCTCACGCTGGACGCTTGGTAGCGAACAGCTGCTGCACATAGGCGTCGCCATCTTCGAGCGTGTGGCGCAGCATACGCTGGTTGACCACGGCCTCGCCCGCGATGGCCACGCCCGCCGCGGCCCGCACGGTCAGCGGTCGCGCGCCGGCGAGCGCCGCCGACGTGCGGCTCACGACGTTGGAGCTGACGATGACCTCCGCGCTGTCGCCATGCTCGATCGCCTCGCGCTGACGCAGCAGCGCTTGCCGCAGGTCTTCCATGAGCCGTGGCTCGGCGTCATGATGCACCGCGCGCAGCGCATCCATCGTCGCCGCGTAGGCGCGCTGGATGGGCACGATCCCGACCGTCATGCGACGCGGCAGTTGGGCGACAGACGATCGCGGAGCTTACGCAAGGTCTGCGTGCGAATCTGGCACACGCGCGACTCGGTCAGCTTGAGCACCTCGCCGATCTGCTTCAGGGTCAATTCTTCGAAGAAGTAGAGCGCCAGCACCGTCCGCTCCTTCTCCGGCAACTCGGCGATCGCCGCGCGCACCAGTGCGCGCTGCTCTTCTGCTTGCAGCTCGTCGCCCGGCAAAACCGCGTCGGGATCGTCGAGCGTGTCCTCGAGCGTCGCGCCGTCATCGTCCGCGATCGGACGCTGGTGGATCGATACCATGGCCGTGCCTTCGATCGTCGACTGCCAGGCCCAGTAGGTCGAGAGATCGATACCCAACGCCTCGGCGATTTCGCGCGGCTCGGGCGCGCGGCCGTGCTCGCGCTCGAGCTTGGCGACCGCCGCCGTCTGCTGGCGGCTCTTGAGGCGCACGGACCGCGGAGACCAATCGTTCGCCCGCAAATCGTCCAGGATCGATCCGCGGATCCTGGTCATCGCGTACGTACTGAACGCGAGCCCGCGCGAGACATTGAACGTCTCGAGCGCGCGCATGAGGCCGAACGTGCCGGCGCTCACCAGATCGCCGAGCTCCAGAGACGGCGTGCGCGCCGCGATCTCGCGGGCCGCGTGGTGCACGAGGCCGAGGTACTGCTCCAACAGCTGCGTGCGGGCGTCCGCGTCACCGGTCGCCCGGTAACGGGACCACAGGGCGTCGGTCATGATGCTCTCCGGATCATTGTGAGGCATTCCTCGGGGTCCCGCGCGGCCAGGGCCAGCGACGGGTCCTCGGCGACGGCGCCGACGTAGCGGATCTCGCGATTGAGAAAATGGTCGCAGGCCGTCGCGAGCTTGCCGAATGCGGCCACGCCGTCCGCATCGCTCTGGCAACGGTTGACGAGCACGTCGATCGGGATCTCGGGCGTGCGCAGGTGGGCGATTTTCATGAGCGCGTACGCGCCGGTCAGCGCCGCCGGCTCTGGCGTGGCGACGACGACGAGGCGATCCGCCGAGATCGTGGCCGTGCGAACCGCGCCATCGAGGCCCGATCCCGAGTCCACGATGACGAGATCGTAGTTCGAGAACACGGCCGAGAGGCGCAGCTCCAACCGCGCGCGTTCGAGCGCCGAGAGATCGTGCAAGCGCTCGACTCCGCAGGTTCCTGGGAGGAGCCAAAGGTTGCGGCTGACGCGGCACACCAGGTCATCCGGCTCCAGTGGGCTATCGAGGAGCGCATCGACCCGCGCGGCCGGCCTTAAGCCCAGGAGCACATGCAGCGTGCCGAGGCTGAGGTCCGCGTCGAACAGCAGCACCCGGCGGCCCGCGCTCGCGGCTTCGGCGGCGAGCAGGATCGAGAGGAGCGACTTGCCGACGCCGCCCTTGCCGCTGCCGACGAGCACGACGTGCGGGGCGTCGTCGTCGAGTAAGAATCGCGTGATCATCGGCCGCTCTAAAAGCAAGGCGCGTGCCGAGCTCGGCCGTTCGCGTATCTCGTTAAATTATATACTGTTACCCATTAGACGCCGGCAATAATTCACGGCGATCCATGCAGAAATTGCCGGTGCTGCCGGGTCAATTCTGCCGAGCGTTCTTTCCGTTCAGCTTATTGCGCAGCGTCCGCTCGCTAATCCCGAGCAACTTGGCGGCCCGGGTGCGATTCCCGCGGGTTTGGATCAACGCCTTTCCAATCGTGTCGCGCTCGATGATGTCGAGATCAAACAAGTCCGACCCGTTGGCGACCGGTGTCGCTGGGGTCCCAGCCAAATCCACGAAATGGTGCGCTTCGAGCGTCCCATTCCGCGACAGAATAGCCGCTCGCTCGATCGCATTGGCGAGCTCGCGGACGTTTCCCGGCCAGTCCGCCGCGACCAACAGCTGCATAGCCGCCGGCGCAATACTGAGACCCTCGGACGCGCGTTGCATGAAGTGATGCGCGAGGCGAGGGATGTCTTCACGGCGTTCCCGCAGCGGGATGGTGCGGATCGGCATGACGTTCAGCCGATAGAAGAGATCACTCCGAAAGCGCCCATCATCAACGGCCGCCTTCAGGTCACGATTGGTGGTCGCGATGATCCTGACGTCGACCTTGATCGGCTGGCTCCCGCCGACGCGCTCGAATTCCTGCTCCTGGATGACGCGCAGGAGCTTGGCCTGAAGATCGAGGCGCATCTCGGTGATCTCGTCGAGCAAGAGCGTCCCGCCGTGCGCGCGCTCGAACGCCCCTGCTGTCCTGACCGTGGCCCCGGTAAACGCGCCCTTCTCATGCCCAAACAGCGCACTCTCCACCAGCCCTTCGGGGACCGCCGCGCAGTTGATGGTTATGAAAGGACCATCAGCTCGAGGACTCTGATCATGTACCGCACGGGCAAAGAGCTCTTTGCCCGTACCGGATTCGCCTTGTAGAAGAACCGTTGCCCGCGTAGGGGCGACCATGGCGATCATGTCCATGATAGCGCGGAACGGCTCGCTCTCGCCGACGAGTTGGCGGGTCGAGCGCAGGACCCGCAGCTCGGTACGGATCGACTCGTTCTCCCGCCGCAGCCGGATCATCTCCAGCGCCTGCCGGAGCGCGACTTCGAGCGTGTCGGCCATCACCGGCTTCGTGAGATAGTCGATCGCGCCAGTCTTGATCGACGCAACGGCATTCTCGATGCTGGAGAACCCGGTCATGATGATGACCGGTACGCGATGCCCGTCGCGCTCCAGCATTCGGATGAGATCGAGCCCGGTCTGCCCGGGCATGATGTAGTCGGAGATGATGAGATCGATCCCACCGCCCGCCACGGTGTTCAACGCGTCGTCGACGCTGGAGACCACGATGGGCGTGTGCCCCATGGTGTTCAGGGCGTGCTCCAGCACCGCCGACACCGCTGCCTCGTCGTCTACACAGAGGATCGTCGCCATGTGCGGTTTTAGCTCGTCGCGGGACCGGTCGATACTCGTCGATATGACGCCGCACGTCCGAGTCCAGCAACTGATGCGCGATGGCTGCGCGAACCACGCCGCGGGGCGGATTGCCGACGCGGCCATTCTGTACCTCAAGGCCCTGACGATCGATACCCACAACGACGGCGCCCGGCACCTCTTCGATGTCGCGGCCGGCCAGCTGGGTCTACGGCTCGCCGAACGCCAGTCGGGCGACCTCGGATAACCGCCGCTCGAGCTGCGCCGGGTCGTCCAGTACTTCCGCAAAGCTCACGGTCGCAACCCGCCCCCGCGATGGCATCGCGATCACAATGGGCGGCCGAACATAGTAGGGATAGTGAGGTTGCCAACGCCGGTACACGCGATCCTCGAGGGATCGGGACTTAGGTCTAAGTGTCGTGAGGTCCACGAGACTCGTGCGGTCACCATAGCGGGGTATCCAGCGCGCGATGACCACTTCATGCCACGGTGTTCCGGGCTCGAACGGGATCACAACCCGGCCATGGTTGCCCCAATGCCGCCGCCAGGCTCGGCGCAGCCAGTAGTCGCTCCAGGCCAGGACGGGCCACCAAAAGATCACGATGCCGGCGACGACGACGGCCATCACCGGGATGTACGCGAGGCGCCCGAGCGTCGACTCGACGTACACCCGTGAGTTTCGTGAGAGGGGCCTCATAACCCCTCAAGTTCCTCCTGGACCCGCCGATACTAGACCCATGTCGGTTGAACCTCTCCCCACAGGCACTCTTTCCGCCTCACGGTTGCAGGTGATACTGAGGCGGCTGGCCAATAACTACTATGACAGTCCCGCGGTGCAGGACGTGATCGTCACTCGGGTGGCTCGGGAGCTGGCTGAAACGTTCCGCTGAGCAGACGGCGCCACGTCAGCGATACCACGACGCGGCCGGCAAAGAGGTTCTTGTCCATGCCCGGTATGTGTCCGTAGTTCGACACGTGATTCAAGCCGATGTCGCCGCTGACGTTCAAGCCACGGCAGCGAAACGGCCCCGGACACGCCACCCCGGTAGACATGGCTCACGACTCCGCTCAGGAATGCCGTCGTCGTTGGCCACGAGGCGACCGGCGGGAACGGAAGCCGATAGTCGCCCTGTCCTTGTCGGCTGAATGCCGCGTAGATCTTGAGCGGCACCTCCGGTATGGCGGCGAGATCGATCCCCGCGCGGACCTCGTCGTAGTCGACGAATCCGCGTCCGAGGCTGATATCGTACGACGCATAATCCGTCCACGGCTGCTCATACGTGCGATACGAGAGGTTCGAGACGAGCGTGTAGGCGAAAAAGAGCCGCTGGTCACCAACGAGGGGTAGCCCGTCCGCTTGCAGGGTCCATCCGCCAATCGGCGGCTTCTTGCAGAGGGGCGCGTTGGCACCGCCACATCCCGCAGCTTGGAGGTCGTCGATGTATCCCTCGAACGAAAAATTCCCAACGGGCGATCGCCACGCGCCATCCAGGCCGACCATCTTGTTGGCGTTCTGGCCGCCCTGCTCCTCGTTGATCTCGCTGAAGTAGTAGAGACCGAATGGGTTGACGTAGTTGAAAACGAACGACTGGCCGGGCCGACCATAGACGACCGACTCGGTGACGCCCAGCTCTACGGTGCCAATGTGTGAGCTGAGGCGGTGCCACGAGAAATAGCGTTGCACCGCCGTGTCGCCGTAGAACTCGTCATTCAAGCGCGTGACGAGCGCTGACATGTTGAGCTGCGGAATGCCGATCTTTCCGTAGATGTGATCGTACGAGTAGGTGTAGTTGCCGAGGAGCAGCCCGTCGTACATCGTCGGTCCCGAGTTGCGTCCCTCGCGGCCAATGAGGATCTCCCCGTATCGCCACCGCGCATCGACATATCCCTCCTGCAACCGCACGGGGTCTGCGCGATACTGCCCCAAATGGTACTCGGGGTCGACGTTGAGCCGGCCATCCCAGATCGGATGCGCGAACGCCGTGAGCGGCCCGACCTGCATTTCGCCCTCGGCGCCGCCGCCAGGCTCAATGTCGCTGGATGTGTTCGCGCGCATCAGCTCGCGCACCGACGAGCTCTGCGCGGTGCCGTAGACGTCGAGGCTCAACTGATAGTGTAGCCCAGGGGCCTTACTGACATCGTACTTCGAGAGCGCGCGCCGCAACGCGCGCACATAGCTCTGGATGACCGGCGACATATGCGCAGGCATCTCGTGCGCCAATGCCCGACTGATCTCGGCCACGTTGTACGGCCGCTCGAGCGCCGAGAGTGAGCGCATCGCGCCACGCGCGAGCAACGCGTCGAGATAAACGTACGCGTTGTCGCCGAGGGGAACGTCCGCAGAGCCTTGCGCGGCGAGCGGCTGGGCCGCCACGAGGAATACCAAGAGTACGAGGCGGCGCACGCCCCAATGTATCAGAGCGACGCGCCGACGGAAACCGTGAACGACCGTGGAAACGACGGCGTAAGGAACGGCACCACGGGTGGATTCGCCGGCGGTGTCGTTGATCCATACGGGCCGAGCGAGTTCTGCGCCTCGATGCCGAACGTCGTGTATTGTCGGTCGAACAGATTCTCGACACCAACGTCGACGTGGTATCGCTGGTAGTTCAACCTGACAGAGAGATCACTGACCGTGTAGCCTGGGATCTGGGGACGTTGGTTCGACTCATCACCCCGCAGATACTGGCTCGAGTACCCGCGAATGGCGAACTCGGCGTCGATCAATACGGGGCCGATCAACCGCCCGATGCCGGCCCCGACGCGGCCGCAATGCAGTGGCGATGTCGGAAAGAGATCACCCGGTCGCGTCGGCTTCGGCGCGGTATCGGCCGTCTCGATGTTGACCGTGCTCTGATACGTCGCGGCGACGTAGCTATACGATGCGAAGAGCCGCGCGCCGGCGGGGAGGCCGACCTGGCCGGACGCTTCGACGCCGGCCCGCCGGGTCTTCGACACGTTAATGAAATAGACCTGCGTCACATTCGGGGCGGCGAACTGGATGTCGTCGATCACGTCGGTCCAGAACGCATCGATATCGAGATTCGAGTGGTGCGGCAGGTCGATATCGAACCCGCCCTCGTAGTCGCGCGACGAGACGGGCTTGAGCGTCGGGTCGGCGCCGAGCGCCGAGGGCAGCGCGCACGGCGCCGTCGCGCTGGCGCAGGCCAGCTCCAGCGGCGCCGGGGCGCGGAACCCGCTCTTGTAGGCAACGTATGCCTTGAGGTCGTCGGTGAACCGGTACGTGGCCCCGATCTCGGGCGAGAGCCGGTCGTAGGTGCTCGTGCCGTTGTTCGTCGCGTCGAGATCATCGCGGAAGGGGATGCGAATGTAGTCCTCGCGGACGCCGACCGTGATGTCGAGCGACGACGTTGGGCTGATGACGGCTTGTGCGTAGGCGGCCGCATTTTCCTGGCGAACATCGGCAAGCGTCGCGATCGAGTCCGGCATCCCGCCGCCGACGTTCACCAACCGGAAGTGCACGTTATCCCGCTCGTATTCAGCCCCGATCGTGAAGCCGATTTGGACCTGGCCAATCGCGAACGGACGGGTCCACTCCACCGTTCCGCCGCCTGACAGGTTGTAGATGTACCCATCGGTGTTGGGCGGCGGGACATTCCCGTTGAATTGCTCGTAATTGTTGCGGCGGCCGAAGAGTGTGCCGCGCACGATACCGCCGAACGCCGGTTGTGTTCCGCGCAAAATGAGATCGTACGCCTCCGGCGCGAAGAAATCCCCTGGCGTGTAGTTGATCTTCGGGTTGATCTGGATGTAGTCCACCGGAAGCGAGCCCGCCTCGTAGATCTTGTCATGTGCGTAGAGCAGGCTGAGCGCGATGTCGCCGCTGTCGTGCGATGGACCCCATTGGTAGCCGAGCGTCCCGAACACGTTGCGCGTGTTCGATGATGTCGCCTGGCGGTAGCCGGTTTCGTTGAGGCCGGTCGCGGCGATGAAGCCGTCGATGCCGGCGACCTTCCCACCCGCGGTGACCGTCGCGGTCTGTTGCCCGAACGATCCCGCGCCGAGCGTGATGTCGGCCTCGGGGCGGTCGCCACCGCGCTTGGTATTGAGCAGGAGGGTCCCGCCGAGGGAGTTCCGGCCGAACAACACATTCGATCCGCGAATCAACGATGCCTGGTCGATAGCGGCCAATGGCAAGAGATCGAAGTTCACCTCCTGTGCATCGGGCTCATTGAGGCGCATCCCGTCGAGAAACACACTGACGCCCTGAGGCGTGCCGACGATCGGTGAGACGGTGAAGCCGCGTACCTCGAGCTCGGGCTGGAGCCGCGCGCCCTGGTCGTCGAAGAACGTCACGCCCGGAAGGTTGAGCAGCGCATTACTCACCGCATCGGGGCCCGGGGTGGTCTTGTGCAGGTCCAATGGCTCGACTTGTGATGGCGTGCGCTCATCGACGGTGGACAGTCGCGTACCTGTGACCACGACCGTCGCCAATTTATGCTTGGCCGCGGCGATCGAGTCCGCCCGTCGCGCGCTATCGCTTTGGGGTTGCTGTGCGCGCAAGCCGCCGGCGGTGACAAGCAGGAGTACGACCAGTCGTTTCACGATCCGGACACGTCGCACCCGACGGGCCGCGAGATGAACCGCACGGGATCGCGTTTCGAGAACGCGCGCGTGCCCGCCTGATCTTCGTAGAGCACGACACAGTCGACGACCTGACCCGGAAGACTGATCGTGAGCAAGCCGTCATCCCCGCGACCGCCGCCGTCGAGGTTGAAGCAGCAGACATCGTGCACGCGCGTGGCGCCGGCCGTGCTCGCGTGCACGGTTGGGAGGCTGCGCACGACCAGGCCGACGACGAGCACGGCCGCGGCGGCCGTCATGATCGCGGCGTATGGCTGGCGCGCGGGCCTGACTTGCTTCAGGAGACGAGTGGCAGCACGACCGTCCGCGCTCACGCGGTCGAGCCGCCGCCGGCAGTCCGCGCACGAGCGCAGATGCCCGGCGAGCTCACGCGTCAACGCGAGCCCAAGCTCTCCGTCGAGAAATGTGCGGATGGTTCCGTCGCTGTAGTGCATAGTTGCCTCTGGTAGTCGCTGAGAAACCGCCAATGCGCTCTCGTCAACAGCGATCCGATGGATGACTCGGCCAGCCCGAGCTGATGGGCGATCTCGCGGTAGCGCACGCCGTCATGGTGCAGCAGCAGGAGCTGGCGATCGCGATCCGGCAGCGCCCGGAGCACGCAGCGCACGGACTCGATCACCTCATCTTGGAGCAGCGCCTGATCAGGAGGAGGCGCCGTCGTATCCACCGGCGCGGGCGTGAGCCGCTCGCGCCGGGCCTTCGTGCGCTTGCTATCGATCGCCAGCCTACCGGCGACCGTGAACAACCAGGCCGATGGATCCTTCGGCTGTTGATCGAGCAGTCGAATGAATGCGTCCTGCGCGACATCCTCGGCCTCGTCCCGACTGCCGAGTCGCCGATAGATCGCACCGACCAACCGCGGATACCACTTCACGAACAGTCGGTCGATGCGCCGCTCCGCGGCGCGTCGAGGCAACGCGCTTCGCGCTTGCTCGACTGGTCGGTTCTCCTCCGGGGGGCAACCGCAACTACGCCCCCCGGACCCCCCACTCTGGCTGCCTACACGAGGGTGCACAATCTCATGGACGTTCTGAGGAGGCTAAAGCCGGACGGTCGCTCCCAAATAAGCCGTGCGGCCCTGTGCCGGGATGATCCCCGGACCCGGGTACTCGACCGCGCGGAACGTGAAATAGTACGCGTTCAGGAGATTGTCGATACCGAAGTGCAACTGGTAGCGTGGCCCGAGCTCGACATGCGCGCTCCAGTCGTACACCCGGTACGCCGGAATCACGCCGACGCTCGGGTCGGCCGGGTCCACCACGGCATTGCTGGCATCGCCGTATTGCGTGGCCGTGTAGTTCCACGTGACCGTCGTCGAGAATGGGCCGTAGCCGATCGTCGGGCCGACGCGATTCGTGATCGGCGGGGCATATTCGACGACGTTGCCCGCGTATTGGCCGTTCACGTAATGCGCGTTGACCCAAGCGAACGAATCGAACAGCGACACCCGCCAACGTCCGCCGTGGAAGAGATCGACGTTGAGATAGCTCTCGATGCCATAATGCCGGCTGTTCGCGACGTTGGTGGTCTCAGTGATCGAATCGTTGACCAATACGGTGCCGATGCGATCCCCGTACCAGAGATAGAACGCATTGACATCGCCACTGACGGGCCCCATTCGTCCACGGATCCCAACATCACCAGTATACCCGCTGGAGTGGTGCAGATTGGGATCGATGACAGCCGTGTTGGCGGCGCCGAACGGAATCAAATTGTCGTAGGTGATAGGCCGATACGCTTGCGTCAAATTGCCGTAGAGCGTGATCGGTGCGTCCAGCGCGTATTCCACGCCGAGGGAGCCGAGCGCGAACGTCTGCGAGCGCGCGTCATAGGGGATGTTCCCGTCGTCGATCGTGACCCCATGAATGGCACTCCGCAGCCACTCCGCGCGCACGCCAGGCGTGACCGTGAGCTTATCGGTGAGATGCACGGCCTCCTGCACATACCCCGCGACGTTCTGCGTCAGGAAGTGCATGTCGGTGGTGTACGGCTGCACCAGGCGCATCGTAAAGTTCGACCCGTCGGTCCCGACGCCGTCCTCTTGTCGGTGCATAAGCCCATTGAACAGCCGCAACCCGGTTGCGAGATTCGGCGTGCGAGCCGAATAGCGAGTGCTGATATCCGAGTCGCGATTCGAGAATGGCATTCGCGAACCGCTCGCGCTCCACCTCGCGAGGCCCGCCGCTATCGATGGCCTGCGGCCCCCCGTCCTCGTTGCGCCACACGAGATACCGCTGGCTCAGCGTGCCGGACAGCTGGTTCGTCCACGTGAGCCCGGGCGCCAGGTGCCACGTGGTGACGTTCTCGAGAATCCCCCACGGCGAGGCGAGCCAGTTGCGCTTCCGCTCCGAGAGTTGCGGGTTCGCGTAGAACTCTGAGTCGTCGAACCCGCCCGGCATGTGCACGTTATTCCCGTACACGGTCAGCTGGAGCGACGACGACAGGTTCTCGTTCGCGTGGTACGTGATCGACCCGTATGCGTCCTCTTCCTCGAAGTTCGAGTTCTGCCGCCACCCGGCGGCGCCTTGATACTTGCCGAACACGTAATACGTGAACTTGCCGCTGCCGCCGGCGATCGAGCCGAACGTATCGGTCTCGCCAAAGCTCTCGCCGGTCTCGCCAACGGTGATCTGTGGCGCGGTGTTCAGCGCGCCGTCCTTGAGCACGAAGTTGATCATGCCGCCGAACTGCGGTCCGTACTCCAGCCCGGACGCGCCGCGCACGACCTCGACGTGATCGACCGCCTCGAACGGCGGCGAGTAGTAGATCTCGGGATATCCGTAGAGGTCGCCAGCGAGGTTGACGCCGTTCTGCCGCATGTTGACTTCGACCGACTGGCGCGGCTCGAGCCCGCGGAAGCCGATGCCATCGGACGGGAATCCGCTGGCGCGTGTCTCCGAGATATTCGCGCCGGGGACCTGCCCGAGGACTTCGCGATAGTTGTCGTTCGTCGTGTTCGCGCTCAGGGAGTCGACGCGCAGGAGGGTCGTCGGCACGCCGGTGTAGATGTGGCCCGTGGTGTCGTCACCGAGCCGGGTGACGCCGGGGTTGGCGGGGCGCGGGGCCTTGATGACCGTCTGCGGGAGACGGTGCGCCGTGGTGTCTTGGGCTGAGACCTGAGCAGCCGCAAAGACTAAAAGGGATAGAATTACTCGGCTTTGCATGGCGCCGAAACTATCGCCATGATGTAATCCCGACAAGATCTGTCAGGTATCGAGTATGCGCCTGACCGTCTCGATCTCGTCGGCAGTGTTGTAGACGTGTGGCGAGAAGCGCAGCAGGATGCCCTTCAGGGGCCCAAGGTCGACATCGCGGGACGAATAACCGACCCCAGCCGTATTTAGCCGTCCGCGAACGCCGGGATCATCGGTCAAGCATGACACAATCCCTGCGCTTCGCTTGGGATCTTGTGGAGTGAGAAGGCGCATGCGTTGGATCTTCGAGATCCCGTCGGATAGTTGTCGAGCCAGTGCGTGGATCTGCCGTCCAATATTCTCGACGCCGGCGTCGAACAGCACCTCGAGACTCGCATTGAGCCCGACGAAATCCTGATACGGCATCGTCGCCACCTCGAACCGCCGGGCATCGTCGAGATACGCGAACCGCGCCGGCACGAGCTTGGAGAGATCGTGCGACTGTTGCATCCCCAACCACCCGCCGGTCGCGGGTTCGATGCGGGTAATAAGTGGCCGCCGCACATACACGAACCCTGTCCCCCATGGCGCGCGCAGCCACTTCTGCGCCCCGGACACGAGGACGTCGATCGGCAGTCGCGACACGTCGATCGGCACGACGCCGAGTCCCTGGATGGCATCGACGACGAACCACGCCCCAACTTCGCGACACGCCGTCCCGATCGCTTCGAGATCCGCCCGGTCGCCGGACATGTACGACACCCACGACAGCGCGACGAGCCCGATATCGCCGGTCTCGATGCGACTCACGAGCGCCTGGTGATCCGGCAGCCCGTCACACAGCGGGATGACCTCATACGGCCGCCCGTCCCGCCGCGCCCGCGCCATCCACGGATAGATGTTCGCGGGAAACTCGGCCTCGTGCGACAAAATCGCTCGCCCAGGCGCGATCGGCAGGGAGAGCGACGCCACGTGCAGCCCGGTGCTCGTGTTCGGCACGAGCGCGATCTCGTCAGCCGCCGCGCCGATCAGCCGCGCGCAGAGCGTGCGAGACTCGGCGAGTACGCCGAATGTCTCGTCGATCGTGATCGTCCACGGCGCCGCCCGCTTCGCGTTGAACTCGGCGATGACATCGACCGTTCGCTTGGGCAACGGCCCCGTGCCGGCCGCATTGAGATAAATCATAGGCCCGCGGGCGGTCGGCGCCGGAATACGGGGTATGGCACGTCTGGCCCCTTGATGGTCTCCCACAATACGCGATTGAGCACCCGGGAGTCGGCGGCGTCCGCGACCCGAAAATCAAGTGTGCTCGACACTCGCGCAACCTTGCCCGTGTCAGGATTGTGCTCGGCCAGATCGATGTTGGCCACGTGCGCCGTGTATGGCGTCGTATCCGGCACGGTACGCCAAATGCCTCGCAGCGGCCGACCGTAGGCGTCGAACTGCGACATCGAGGGAAGCTTCAAGATCTCCTCGATCGTCCGAATCACGTCCGTCGTGTTCGTGAAGCAATGGACCACGCCGCCGCGTGTCCACGGCGAGATCACGAGGAACGGCGCCCGATGCGAGTCGACGTGGTCGGCGCCATCCTGCGCGTCGTCCTCGACCACGAACACCGCCGTGCTGCGCCAGAAACGCGAGTGCGACAGCGCGTCGATCATGCGGCCGAGCGCCCAGTCGTTGTCCGCCATGTACGCGCGCGGCGTTGGCGCTCTGGGGGTAGCGCCGGCCGTGTGATCATTCGGCAGCGTCAGGATCTCGAGCGCGGGCATCGATCCATCGCGCTCGAATTTGTGCAGCTCATCGATCCACACTTCGGCCCGCGCCTGGTCAGTGACTTTGACGTCGAATCCGGCATACGTCGGGCACGTGCGCGCGGCGAGCGCCGGCTTGGACGCCGTCACGATCCCGTGCGACGTGGCATCCTCGGCGCTCCGGCCGTGCTCGACCGCGAACTCGCCATAGTTGCGCAAGCTGAGTCCCTTAGCTACCGCGAGATCCCACAAGTATCCCGCCGCGGGGGCGGCAACGTCGTCTCCATCCGCGGGGACATCCTTTCGATTCGTGCCATCGTAGTCGTAGTCGCGGCCGCGATCGGAGTAGTTGTCCGGTGTCGTCTTCTCCGTATAGTCCGTCGCGTACGCGGCCGTCGACCACTGATGGCCGTCGGCGCTCACTTCGGCGTTCACGAAGAACCGATCGTAGAGCCCGAATCGGTCGGCCAGCGCATGGTGGTTGGGCGACACGAATCGGCCGAAGAACACGAGCGACGTGTCGCCATCGCCCTGTGCCTCGTCGCCGAAGACCTGGTCGTAGGTTCGGTTCTCCTTGATGATGTAGACCACGTGCTCGATCGGCGGATAGCCCCTAGCCGCCGTGTCCTGCGCCCACCCCCACCCATTTGCCTGCGCGACGCGACTCCCGTAGGCATCTCGCCCGGGAACGATCGTGAGGGTCCCCGAGAGTTGTCCGAGCGTGTAGCCGAACGGGTCCGAGCTCTTGGCGCCGATCCGGTATCCCGTGGCCTCGTTCGGCCGCGATCCGTGGCCCTTGGCGTTCGCCACGTACAGCGTGTCGCCCGGACCCGCGACGACCGCGGTCGGATACCACTCGACCGGGATGCGGCCGACGATCGAATCGGTGTCGAGATCAATTTGCGCAACGGCATTGTTGTCCGACTCGGCCACATATAACCGTCGCCCTGATATCGTGATGCCCTCGGGCGTACTCCCCTCACTCGCTCCTGGTACCGAGTCCGCGATGTGCTTGACCACAGTCAGCGTCTTGGTATCCACGACGTCAATGCGATCGGTGCTCGCCGAGACGACGTAGAGGTTCGTCCCATCGAGCAGCATAGACGAGGGGTGTCGCGACACATCGATGCGTTTGTTCCGCGGGAACACCGAAACCGTGTGGCTGCCCCAGGCCGAGACGAAAATCGTTCCGTCTTTGTCGACGACGACCGCATACGGATAGCGCCCGGTTGGCAGTCTCCGCCGCACCCTGCGAGACGCCAGATCGATTATCGCCAGCGAGTCATCGAGGTTCTCAGCGACGTACAGCGTCTTGCCATCCGGCGACACGCCGAGACCAGCGGGATAGCGCTGTCCTTTCTTTGCCGAGAGCCGGATGCTGTCGGTGAGTGATGCGCTGTCGTGGCGCCAAGCATAGACATAGACGTTGTCGCCAAACCCGCCGGAGGCATAGAGCTTCGTCCCGTCGGGCGAGAACGCGAGCCCGACGAACGCGGCCGGTTGCTGGAGCGTCTGCATGACGTTGCCGGAGGCTCGATCGACAACCTGTAGGCCCTGCTGTCGATAAGAGCCGAGGAGCAACACGATTCGCGCGCTGTCGGGCGACAGCAGCTCTGTCGTCGGAAAGTCCCCTATGTCGACGCTTCGCCCCGCGGGATCGAGCCGGGCGCCAGTGGGAAGCCGCCCGAGATCGGCGTCGAACGTGCTAGCGCTGTCGGTCGTCCCGCACGCGGCGAGCAGCGACAGACACGCAACCGTGAAAGTTCGGATTATTCGCTGCATACCCGGAGACAGGGAATGTGACGTCAGTCCCGTACGGGAGGCCAGCGACCGGACTGACTCCAGTCGGGAAAACGGTCTCCGGGCCTCTCCCGTACTGGCCAATGAGCCGACGAAGATCGCCCATCCGATGGGCGGTGAGGAAGAGCCAGAATGCTCGTTCCGAGAAAACCTGGTCGACCTGCGCGCTATCGTCAGCGGGTTCGACCAGGGGCGCCAGCGACGGTTGAAACTCGCTCCGGAGATTGTTCAGCGTCGTCGCGTAATCTCCAGCAACCGCGCCGTGCTGCTGCGCCTCAGCCAAGATCAATCGCGCCTCGACGCCGTCGGCGAGGTTGATGTCCGATGCGGCCGTCGGGTACTTGAGCTCGCTGATCAGGTCGGTGTTCGGCTGCAGGCTATACCCGGGCGCGCCCGTCGAGTCGAAGGTCACGCGCGGGTCGTGGGCCGAAACGAATGGCAAGCCGTTGCCGCCTTCGCGGTCGAACATGCTGAAGTAGCCGTTCTCCGGTCCGAAGTACCAGACGCCATTGTTCTGGCGCTGAGTGTTCGTCGAGTACTCGATCACGTACACGAACGAATCGGGCACGGCCGCCACGGCCGCCGCCGCGTCGCTGTATCGTCCCATGTCGAGCAACACCCGGGCAGTCCCGACTCTGGCCAGGTTCTTCGTCGTACTATCGGGCGCCGCCGCCAATGCGCCGGCGAAACGGGCGAGCGCCCGAGCGTAGATCGAATCGGTTGTCAAAGGCTGGCCGTAGCTGATCGATCCACCGTCGGAGATCGAGCTGAACGGAACACCAGAGCAGTAGATCTCGCCGAACAGCGCGTACGTGTATCCAGCGAGACTCAACGACTCGCTGTACCCTGCATCGTGGGGCAGATACTGCTGATAGAGGCTCGCCGACTTCTCGGTTGCCACGCGGGCCTTGGCCACATCCGCGAAGAGTGCATCCAGCTGCGCGTTGTTGTCCGACGCCTGTCGCAAGTCGACATCGACCCGCGTTTGGTACGTATCGAGATCGACGTACTCGTCGGTCATGAGCGCCGTCATGTTGATCTCCCCTTCGTGCCCACCGCCGGAGAGATCTCCGGCACCACCGTAGGCGACGGCGAATTGCCCGATGGCGCCGAGCCGCAATGAGGCGAGTTGAGCAGGGCTTTCGGCAGTTGCCGGCGAAACAATGTCGTGATCGCTGACCGTCGTATCGCACGCCACGAGGCCGAGCGCGATCACGGGGACGAGGCGCTTTACCATGTGGCCGTCACCCTCACCGTCCAATACTGTACGGGCGGCTGCCCGAAGTACTCGGCGCGTGTGAACCCGCTCCCACCGGGCAAATAATTGAGCTCGGGATCGAGCCCGGGGTACTTGGTCCACGTTGCGAGATTCCGACCGGCGACCGTGAGACTGACTGCGCTCGCGCCGAGATGCTTGGCCCATCGCGTGGGCGCGGAGACGGTCATGGCCAACTCGCGCCATTTCCAGAACGACCCGTTGTAGTACCATCCGGCATCGCTCAGAGAATTCGCCGCGGCTGCGGCGGCGACCTGATCGCGGAGCGATGTGCGCGGATCGAAGATCTCGCGACAATCGGGCGGTCCGGCGGTGACGCACCGGTATTCCTCGGTCGCATCGTAGGCGAGTGCCCCGGCGTGCCGGTCGAAGGTCGCCGAGACCTTGAAGAATCGAAAGAACGTGAGCGTCGGGATGACCGAGAACTCGTCGGTTGGCTGCGAGTTGCCGAAGAAGACTTCCTGTGGGCCAACCGTGATGTCGGAGATGCTCTTGTACGTGTACGGGTACGCCCAGAATCCGCCGAGCGAATAGCCAGGTTGATTCTTCTGCGTGTAGCCACCGTCGCCGATATTGTAGCCGGTGGCGACCACGCCCTGTCCGAGCTGAATCAGTCGATTGTGATTCACGGAGCCGTTCACGGTCAGCTCGGCCGCCAGCGGGCGCGTGTCGAGCAGTCGGCCGCTCACGAGGATCTCGAATCCGCGGTTCGAGACCTTGCCGAGGTTGACGGGAATGCTGTCGGCGCCCGTTGACGGGTCGATGGGCTGTTCGACGATCGCATCGCGCGTGGTCTTGTCGTAGTACGTGAATTGCGCGGTGATGCGATCGTGCCAGAAGCCCAGGTCAGCGCCGCCCTCGTACTCGGTAGAGATCTCTGGCTTGAGGTTCGCGTTGCCATACTCGCCGGGAATCACGGCTGCCGAATCCACGCCGCCCTTTCGCTGACTGATGGGCACATAGTACGTGAGTGCCTGGAGGCCCGAGAAACGCTGCCCCGACTCCCCAAACGCGGCCCTCAGCCGCACCGAGCTCACCACGGGGAATTCACCAACGACCCACGACAGGCTGGCCGAGGGGTAGTACGTCAGCGACGTGTTCCTGCCCACGGCGCTGTTGCCGTCGGCTCGTCCCGCCACCGTCAGAAAGACCCGGTCACGCCACGCGAACCCCTGCTGCAAAAACCCACCGATCGTCACTTCCTCCGGCCGCAAATCCGTCGGGGCTAACGGTTGTGTGGTGCCGCCCACGCCCGTGATGCCCTCGGTGAGGTTCGTGCCGCCGGCGGTCGTGAAGTCGGTGAGGTCGTGCGCGTATTGCGTTCCCGCCGTCGTGGTTCCTCGAAGCGATGGCGCGATGGCGTACTGGGCGGTGCCGGTCAGATTCCCGGTATAGACGGCTTGCGTGCCCGACGTCGTGATGGCGATGCCCTGAGCCAGCGAACCGCCCCCGGATGTGGGTACGAGGCCAGCCGGCCAATCGTACGCGTCGATCAACGCATTCTGATCGAGACCGGCGGTCCCGATAAACGACAGCCACGGCAGGGGCTTCCAGTTGGCGGTGACGCCGAGCGTGGTACGATCCGCCGACTGCTTGTTGTGGATCTGCGCGAGTTGCGCTGGCCCGACCCCTTGGAGGAACCCATGGGTGATCGGATCATTGACCGCGTATCCGTCGAGCGCATCGGCAATCAGGCCGTAATACTGGTTGTCGTTGAGCGGCAGCTCGGTGCGCCCTTGGACGTAGCCGGCGTTGAACGTCGCGTCGATCGTACGGCTCAATTGCACGCGGACATTCGCCCGTCCGGTCAATCGCAAGGTGCTGTTGTTGGCGTAGACGCCTTGCTCGCGATAGTAGTCGCCGGCGACGAAGAACGTCGTGACGTCGGTGCCTCCGGCGGCGCTCAGCCCGGTCGCTTCCCGGTACCCGCCGATAAATGCGTCGTTCGCCTCGAGGGGATTGAACGACAGGAGCGCCCCGGGCACGCAGCCGCCGCTCGCGGCGAGCGACAACGTGCAGGCGTTGGTGGGTGTGCCTTCGCGTGCATAGTTCGAAGGGTAGTCCGTGACATCGCGCACGGTCCCGCCTTCGAGATTCGCGGTCCATCGCGTGCCGCCGGCGATGCCGTGCTTGGTGGTCACTTGAATGACGCCATTGGCGCCGAGTGTGCCGTAGAGGGCCGAGGCGGCGGGGCCTTTTAAGATCTCGATGCTCTCGATCTCGTCCGGGCTCAAGTCGTCGAATCGCGACGGCTCTTGGCCGCCGGCGTTCATGAGGCCGGAGCTTTCGGTGTTGTCGGCTCTGACGCCGTCGATCACGAGCAGCGGCTGGTTGGCTTGGGTGATGCTATTGTTGCCGCGAATGCGGATCTGTTGTCCGGCGCCGGTCTCACCGGAGTTGAGTGATACGACGACGCCGGCGGCACGGCCCTGCAGCACGTCGGAGAAGCTGGTGACGGCGGCCTTGCTCAGGGAGTCGACGGTTATCGTCGCGATGGAGTTGCCGATTTCGCGTTCGCGCTCGGTTGTGCCGGCGGCCGTCACGATCTGGAGGTCGAGCTGGACGGCGCTCGCGGTCAGCGCGAAGTCCACGGTCGTCACGCCGGAATCGCCGACCGTGGCGCGATTCGTCTGCTGCTGAAAACCGAGGCGCAGGGCCCGCAGGGTCACAACGCCTGGTGCGACACCCGTCAGACGATACGTGCCGTCACTTCTCGTGGTCGCAACGAGATCGGTTCCTACGACCCGTACTTGCGCGCCCGCAATCGGCGCGCGCGAGGCCGAATCGCTCACGCGACCAGCGATCGCCGCGCGTTGCGCGCTGACGATCGCTGGGACGAGGGCCCCGAGAACGGCCCATTGATAGCGGAACATGGCGCCAACATACCGGAGACAGATGAGGTGTCTGCATTTCGGCGCCTTGAGTTACAGGACGGTGACCGGACCGTCGCCTACGCTTTCGGCATCAACACGCGATCGATGACGTGGATGACGCCGTTCGATTGCTTGACATCGGTGATCGAGATGTCCGCCACGTTCCCCTGCTCGTCCTTGACGACGAGGTTCGTGCGGCCATTCATCATGAACCACAACATGCCGCCTTGCACGGTCTTGAGCGACGCCGTGCCGTTGCCCTGCTTGATGGCCTTGGTCAGCGCATCGAGATCGTAGTTGCCTGCCACAACGTGATAGGTCAGCACGTTGGTGAGCATGCCCTTATTCTCGGGTTTGAGCAGATTATCGACCGTTCCCGCGGGCAACGCGGCAAACGCTTCGTTTGTCGGGGCAAACACGGTGAACGGGCCTTTGCCTTGCAGTGTCGGCACGAGGCCGGCGGCCTTCACCGCCGCGACAAGCGTCGTATGATCCGCCGAGTTGAGCGCGTTCGTAATGATGTCTTTGCGTGGCGACATCGCTTGGCCGCCGACCATCACGTCCATTTGCGCAGCGAGGGGCATCGCACCGGCGCACGTCGCCAGTGCGAGAGCAATCGAGAGCTTTCGCATTGATTGAGATCCTATGTTGAGGGGTTCGCCATGTGTACGTTTTCGCGGGGCAGATCGGATCTCTCTCTTCACCCAACGCCTGGAACGGCGCGCTGGTAGACGGTTATGATGCACGCACGACATACCCCAGGGACTTAGAGAGGAAACCGCTGTGCGATTCGTTACGTGTGTGTTTGTCGTCGCTGCCGTAACGGCTTGCGGCAGTTCCAACAGCACCTCCGGCCCCCAGGCGCACGGCAATTGTTCGCCGGCCTCGGCCACGCTCGCCGTCTATCAAGGCGCGTCATTCAACTGCGCCGGCGGAACAGGGATCACCCTGAACGGCAGCAACGCCACCTATCTCGTCGTCCCGCAGTTCGCCGTCGGCGACGTTGCCTACACCACGAACACGTTCCAGATCGAGCGATCCGGCTCGGCTTCCGCCGCCGCGCAGATGGTTGCCGCGACCGCGCGATTCGCGCGTACGCCGTACGCTGGTCATAACCTGCGCCAGGCCAAGTTTGATGGGATGTTGCGCGCGCGAGGGCGCCGACTGGCCGCCGCGCGCGCGGGCATATCCGCTCAAATCGCCAAGCAAACGCTTCCCAATAGCCGGACGTTCTGGGTGTTCGCCGATACGCTGGCGGAGACGTACAAGCAGATCACGGCCACCCTGGTCTATGATGGCGACAGCGTGGCCGTCTATCTCGACAACGCCTCGCCACCGGGATTCTCGGGGCAGCAGCTCACAGAGTTCGGCACGCTGGATGACCAGGTGCTCTATCGGATCGTGGTCAACACGTTCGCGCGGCCCACGGATATCGACAACAACGGCCACGTGATCATGCTGCTGACGCCGGCCGTCAACGCGCTGACACCGGCGCCTGACTGCTCGACCGAAGGGTTCGTCGCCGGCTACTTCGACCCCAACGATCTCACGCCCTCGGCCCCGAACTCGAACGCTGGCGAAATCTTCTACGGGATCGTGCCCGACCCGAACGGCGCCGCGCACAGTTGCGCACACTCGGTCGACGACGTTTTCTCGATCATTCCCGGGACGTTCATGCACGAGCTGCAGCACATGATCTCGTATGGGCAGCACGTGCTGATTCACGGCGCTCAACCGGAAGAAGGCTGGCTCGACGAGGGGATGAGCATTGTCTCGACCGAGCTCGGTGGCCTGCATTACGACTCGTTGTACCAGGCGACCGGGAATACGGCCTACGCGGACTCGGCCCCACCGTACGTCGACGAGCAGTTCAACGACTCGTACAATTATCTCCAGAATCCCGACACGGCGTCCCTGACGCTGCACACCGACGCCGATTGCTGCCTCGAATGGCGCGGCGGCGATTGGCTCATGCTGCGGTATATCGGCGACCAGAAAGGCCAGGCCATCTACCACACGATGGAGACGAGCACCAACATCGGGACGGCCAACATTGCGGCCGCTTCCGGCGAGTCGTTTCCGACGATCTTCGGCACGTTCGGCGTCGCGGCGTACACCGACAGCCTGCCCGGTCACACGCGGGACTCGATTCCGGCGCAGTACAAGTTCACGACCTGGAATTTCCGCACGGTCTACGAGAACAACGTCGGGCCGAACTATCCCATCCAACCCATCGCGCTCTCGCCGAGCGCGTCGACGTCCGGGAGGATGGTGCCGGGAACAAGTGCGTACTACACGATCACGACGCCAGCTGGTGCGAGTTCTGTGACGATTGTGTTCGGAACATTGAGCGGGGCGTTCTCTTCCAGCCTCAACCCGCAGGTGCTAGTCTTCAGGACACAATGATCCTGGCACTATGATCTGGCGACGGCTGGGCGCGCTCTTCGTCGGTCTCGCGTTTGCGTTCGCGACGACCGAGCCGCTCGGCCATCATCATTGTCCTGTGCACGACGGCATTGTGTCGGACATGGACGCGATGCCGGGGCACCACATGCCCGCGCCGAGCCATTCGCAGACGCCGGAGCACTCGCACCAATGCACGTGTCTTGGCGCATCGTGCTGCGCGGTCGCGATCACGACGCCTTCTGATCGTCTTGTTGCTCTCCCGGTCGTACCGGTCACGATCGTTCGCATTGCCGCCGTCGCGCGAAGCGCCGACGAGCGGCCCATGTCCCATGAGGACGTCCTCCTCCCTCCGCCGATAGGCCCGCCCGAGTCGCTCCCAGTCTGATCTGATCTTCTTTTTTCCTTGACTAGGGAGCACCACCACAATGCTAGTTCGTCTGTTCGCGCTCGCTGCGGCGTGCGCGTTGTTGCCATCCATCGCTGAGTCGCAACAGGATACGACGCATCGCAAGCCCGACTCGACGGCGACGCCGAGCCCGGCGCGACTCCGCGCGATCACGATCACCACCACGCCCGTCGAGCGCTCCGAGCCGCTTACGGTCATCACCGTCAACCAACAACAGCTCTCGATGTCCCCGGCAAACTCGCCGTGGGAGCTTCTGCGCGAGACCGCCGGTCTCGAAGCGCATGAGCAGGGCCAGGGCCCAGGATTCGCCTCCGACATGTCGGTGCGAGGGTTCAGCTCGGACCACTCCACCGATATCGCGCTCTATATCGACGGTGTCCCGATCAACGAACCGGTGAACGGGCACGCCGAGGGCTACAACGACCTGAATTTGCTCTTTCCCGATATCGTCACCGGTATCGACGTCGTCCACGGCCCGACGAGCGCGCTCTACGGCAATTTCGCGTTCTCCGGAGCCGTGAACGTCCGCACACTGGACCGCTACGATGGCTATCAGCTCGAGGCCACCGGTGGCTCGTTCGGGAATGGCGGCGGGTCGGCGATCATCGGCTTCAACGATCCGCACGCGGGCGGCGTCTTCGCCATCCAAGGCCTTCGCGAGGATGGCTGGCGCGCGCACTCCGAGAACCAGTACGGCCACGTGCACTCTCAGGTCTTCGTCGACCTGAGCACGCGCACGCACCTGCATGCGGGCGTGGACGCGTATCTCACGTCCTACGACTCACCGGGATTCCTGGACTCCACGCGGTACAACTCCCGCACATACAACTTCGTCTCCAATTTCGGCGACGGCGGCTACAAGCGGCACGCGATGGAGCACATGAGCCTCCAGACGTTCCTGCGTCCCGACTTGCAATGGCGCTCCACGGTCTACGCGACCCAAGGCACTTGGAATTTCTGGCTGAGCACTCCGCCGGGCCTCGGCGGGTTGACCGAAGGGACGGGGGCCGAGACTCACGAGTACAACGGCCGATATGGGTTCGGCGCGAATTCGGCGCTGACCTTCGCCCGGCACGGCGTGGATATCACGCTGGGCGCCGAGATCCGATACGACTGGTCGCACTACGGCAACTGGGCGGAAAGCTCGACGGGATTCCGGCAAGACTCGGCGCCGCTGATCCTGGCCGAGCCGGCACGGCAGACGTCAGGAGGGTTGTATCTCCAGAGCGGCTTCGACGTGTCGAAATACGCACGCATCGATCTCGGCGGGCGAGTCGACCAGCTCTCGAGCTCCGTCCGCCAACCCCAATCGGATTCGACCGGCGCGCTGATCGTGAATCAGCTCTACGATTCGCAGCACAGCAAAGGGGTCTTCTCTCCGAAAGTTGGCCTGCTGATCAAGCCGTTCGTCGACGTGGGCGAGCCCGGTCTCGGTCTATTTGTGAACGTCTCGCGCGGATTCCGGCAGACCGATGGCATCATCACCGACCCGACGTTGCCGTTCATCTTCGTCTGGGACTACGAGGCCGGCATCAAGTTCGAGCACGGGCCGTTCGGCATCGATGCATCGCTCTTTCGGATGGACGTGAATAACGAGCAGTCGTTCGATCCGGTCTTGCAGCGCTCGATCGGTGGCGGCGAGAGCCGCCGCAACGGCCTGGACGTCCAGGCGCACGCTCGGATCATCCGCGGCATCACCGCGACGACCGATTTCACCATTTTGCACGCGTTCTACACGCATTTCGTCGATCCCGGCCTGATCGCCGCGGGGGATACGACGAAAGGCGGCCGGGACTCGGCGACCTTCACCGGCTATCCGATTTACAACACGTCCAAGTACGTCGGCTCGGCCGCGATCGACGCGAATATTCCCGGCCAGATCTGGACCGCGCGGATCGGCACGACGTTCAATGGTCCGTATACGCCGTTCGAGGAGAGGGGCATACTGCGGCCAGGGTATGCACTACTCAATGTCGAGGGTGGCGTGCGTGTCTATCACGGGACCACACTCCTCCTCGGCGTCCGCAATCTCGTGAATACGCCGTACCGTGAGCTCGAGTCCGGTGGACAGGTCACACCGGGGCAGTCGCAGACGTTCTACGCGACGGTCAGGTACGATGGGGCTTGGTGATCAGCTTACCGTTCTTGATCTCACGGGACCAGACGATCGCGCCGGTGGCGTTGACCTGCGCGATCGTCAGGTGGTGCGGGCCGCGGGCGTTCTTGAGCCAGGCGGAGAGCCCCGGGTTGGAAATCACGCCGCGCGTCAGCGTGATCCGCGTTGGCCCGGTTCCCGTCGGAAGCTTTCTCACGAAAAGCCCGCCGTCGTCGCCTTCCCGGTACTCGACGACGCTCGTGTCGCTCGTCAGGCCGCTGGCTTCGCTGAAGCTACCGACAGTTTGTCCGTTGACCTTCAAGACGTAAGCGTTCATACCGAACGGTAATGCCGGCGGCTCACCAGGGAACGCCGCCCATCTGGGCAGCGCCCATCATGGTGGACATCTGCCGCCAGTCGGCGATGGACGTGACCGAGGACGTGACATCGCGATAGCGGGCCGCGGCCGCGAGCACTTCGGCGCGCTTCCGCGAGGCTGGCACGTCGGGCGACGCGAGAATGTCGGCGACGACATCGTGAAACGCGTGCAGGTTATCGAAGATGATCGCCGCCTCCGGATACCGCCCGGCGAACTCCGGCGCGATCGCGGCCGTCATCGGCATGACGCTCGGCATGTGCGCCGGCGGATCCTCGAGCATCGCCCGAAATCGCCGCACGACCGTGTCGACATTCGCCTGGCGCTGGGCCGGCGTCGCGCCCCGCATCAAAGCGTCGTACAGCACGATCTGCATCCAATGGTACGACCACAAGAGGCCGGTGAACTTGGGATACGTCTTCCGAAATGCCTTCGAGTAGAACTGACCGTCCATGAGCGACATGCTCTTCGGCGTCGCGCTGAACGCCAGATCGCCGCGTGAGCGATAGTACCGGATCACGGTCGCCACCGCGCTGTCTTTCGCGGCCGGCGGAATGTCGTCGTCGGCCCAGATGTCGTAGATCTGCCGGTGCAGGATGTGCGCCCACTCGAACATCTCGTGCGCCTCGGGCAAGAGCTGCGCATAACGCGGCCCGATAGCCTCCTCGTCCAGCGGTACGGCCGGCGGGTGCACCAACAGATGGTCGACGATGAAGGTGAATCGATCCTGCTCGATCCGACTCGCGGGCCCATTGGGATGCGCGATCAGCTCCTCGTAGACGATCGCGTGGCCATAATCGAACGCGTTGAAGAGTCGATCTGCCGTCGGATACTTGTGCCGAAACGCCCAGTTGTGCGGCGCCGGCATGTAGGTCTGCTCGTAATACGCACACCCACCGAACAGGACCGCCGCAAGGATCGCCTTAGTGCGCACCGGGCCGCGCCTCCGGCACGAGCGCCGGGATCGAGAACGTGTAGGTCGTTCCGATCGTAAAGAGCCACGCAGGCCGCAGCCCCTTGAACAGTCGCCCAACGCCCGCGTCGAGCACGAAGCACGGCGAAATCTGCTTCCTGAACCCAATGTCCGAAGTAAAGTCGGCCGGCCGCGGCAACCCGTTGTTGTATTGCTCGACCACGAAGTCGCCGACGACCAGCAACGACATCAACGGAAAGCTCTTGTCGACCGCCGCGCCCATCAGCAACACGTTGCCATTCGTCTGACCGTTCGATGCCGCGGCAGTCGTGGCGGCACTCGACGCGGCGATCCGCGCGACATTGGCGTCGACGTCGGCCTCCGATATTGCAGTGGGCCGCGTGTCGACGATGCCACACGGATAGTCGGGTGTTGGCGGCGGTGGCGGTGGACACTTCTTTGTGCAGGTAACCGGCGGGGGCGGCGGGGGCGCTACGTGATACGAGCTATACCCCACGTTGACATGCAACCGCAGCCCGTCGAACAACGATTTCGTCGCGATGGCCCGGCCCTCGTACAACGTGCCACTCGTCGGCGCCCCGCCGGCGGGAAACGCCACCTCGGCCTTGAGCGCGAACGCCGGCAGCAGCGGGCTCTCGTTATTGAAGTTGTATTGCGCCGCAATGCCGAACTGCGTGACCCCATGCGAGGGGGTCTCGCCGCGCTCCCGGAAGATGAACGGCGCGATGAGCTCGAATGTCCGTGCGCGGGAGGATGCCATAACTCACGGCCGGCTCGAGCGTGGCTCGCGTGAGCCCGTTCCCGAACTGCTCGACCGTCACGGGCGCCAGTTGCAGCTCGATCGCCTGGCGCGCCGTCACGTACGCGTCTTCGATGGTGACTGGCCGCCCGGATTCGAGCTCATGATACTCGGTCTGAGCCAGGAGAGGCCCAGCGACTAAACAGCCGATGAGAACGACAGCGCGCATCGCCTTAAGCCTTGCCTTGCCGACCCTCGTTGCGCCACCCCAGCTGGGCGGATGACATTATGGCGCGTGAGATCAACTCCTCTCCTCGCGTTCGTGACTTTCGTCGCTGCCCCACTGGCAGCACAAGATTTTCGCGCGGCGTTCGACAAATATGTGCACGACGACAGCGTCGTCGGCGGCGCCTACGTGGTGGTCGACCACGGCCGGATCACCGAATGGCACGGCGTCGGCATGGCCGATCGCGAACGCCACGAGGCCATCGACAGCAACACCATATTCCACTGGGCGTCGATCACGAAAACGTTGACGGCGGTCGCGATGATGCAGTTGCGCGACCGTCATCGGCTGTCGCTCGACGATCACATCGTCGACTACTGCCCCGAGCTGCTGGCGGTCCATGCCGACTCTGGCAGTGTCCGTGATGTGACGTTGAAGCAGTTGTTGTCCCACAGCGCCGGGTTTCAGAACCCGACATGGCCGTACAAGCAGGGCTTGCCCTGGGAGCCGTTCGAGCCAGCGCGCTGGGAGCAGTTGGTGGCGATGATGCCCTATCAGCAGCTCGCGTTCCGTCCGGGCGCCCGCTACTCGTACTCGAATCCCGGTTTCATCTACTTGGGCCGCGTCATCGAATCACTCTCGGGTGACCCATACGCGCTCTATATCGTGAAGAACATTTTCATGCCCCTCGGCATGACGCACAGCTACATGAACGTCACGCCGTATTACTTGGAAGCGCATCGCTCGAACAACTATACGGTCACCAACGGAGTCGTCACGGCCAACGGTCGCGACTTCGACACGGGCATCACCACCGCCAACAGCGGCCTCAACGCCCCACTCGGCGACATGGCCCGCTACGTTGGATTCCTGACGTCAGTGGCGCCCACAGTGCTCGCACGAGCGACGCTCGACGAGATGTGGCGCCCGGTCGTTCGGATCGAGCCGGGCTCGTGGCCAGAAACCCCGGCCGCGGGTTCGTCCATGGGCCTGTCGTTTTTCATCTTCCCGCGCGGGAACGTGACGTTCGTGGGCCACACGGGCGAGCAGGCGGGCTACCGCAGCTTTCTCTTTATCAACCCGGCCAACGGAAAGGCGATAGTCGGCTCGTTGAACACCACGCACGCCGAGAACTCAGGCGCAACGGCTGCCGGCTATGATTCACTCCGAGAGCAAGCGTTCCAGCTAATACGCTGAGCGAGACGGAGTCGAGCGACATCTTAACCGACCAGTCGAGCAGCGTCTGGGCGAAGCCCGCTGCATCGACGAGCCGCGGAGCGGCGACGTTCGATTATCTCAAGTAGCTGCGAATGATATCCACGAGCTGCTCGGCAGCCTGATGCTCGTGGGAGTCGGGCTCCGAGTCCGGCGGCAGGACGTGATACCGCACGTGATCCTCGAGAATCTCGGCCATAAGCGCGTTGATCGCGCCCCGGCACGCGGCGAGCGTGTGCAGAGCCCGCTCGCAGTCGATGTCCTCGGCCAAGAGCTCCTCGACGGCCCCGACCTGACCCCGTATGCGCTTGATGCGATTGATGAGCTTCTGCTTCTCGCGCACGGTGTGCGACATGTGGGCCATGTCGAATGGTATACCATGGAAGGGTATACGGCTAGGCATTTGGGGACGACCCTGGCACCCCTAATGCGTTAGGAGACGGCATGTATATCATCTGGTGGGTCATCGTCGGCCTGATCGCGGGCTGGGCAACAGGCAAGATCATGCGTGGAGCGGGCTACGGCCCGCTCATGGACATCGTCCTCGGCATCGTCGGGGCCGTCATCGGTGGATGGATCGTGACCGCGCTCGGCTTTGGGGGCGGCGGGATGATCTACACGATCATCGTCGCCATCCTGGGTGCGTGCATCCTGGTCGCGATCGCTCGGATGCTGTCCGGGCGAAGGTCGGTTGTGTAAGGCCATCGAAAGTGTTGCGTCCGAGCCGCGGTGGGAGCATCGACCCTCGGTAGCCCCCAGCTACCCCTGGGCGTTGCCCCGCCGCGTTTGCATCTCGCTGGCGAGTTACGGCCGGCTAGGCGCGGCGGAGCCCTTACCACAAGGCATCTTGCCCTGCACGGATGCGTCGTCATGACTGACGATAAGGACATACTCATGTGATCGGGCTCGCGGCTTAAAGGTTGCTCATGAGGCATCATTAATCCCATGATCAACGCCGCCCGAAAACTCGCCCTGATTGCTTGCACCTTCGGTCTTACCGGGTGCGGATATCTCGACAACATGCTCGCGCCGGCAAAGCCCGACACGGCGCAGTGGGATAAATTCGCTCCGCCAGGCTGGTATCGTACGCTGTTCGTTCAGGCCGAAGAGTGCTCCGGCCTCCACCGCGACTACTCGGCGCTGCGCTTCTACTATCACGTCCAGAAGAGCCCCACGGACTACGTGCTCGATAGCCAGGGCCAGCCGGTGCTCGCCATGACGAACTACTGGACCCGTCAGATCTGGATTGGCTCCGAGTCGCTCGCCGACCCGATGGTCGTCGAGCACGAGATGATGCACTATCTCCTCGACGGTGTCGGCGGTCACCCGCCCGAGTACTTCGAGGCGAAGTGCCACCTCCGTCCCTGGGCCTACACCGACGCTGACTACGTGCGCGATCACAACATGATGTCGGCGTTCTTCCAGCAGAACGGCTCGCTCGAGCTGCCGTCCGCCGCGAACATCGGCGCGACGACCGCGAACAACACCGTGTCTGACGGGAACGACGTGGGCGTGCCGACGGGCGCTTCGGCCTCGGAGTAACCAGCGCGGCGAGCTATTCGTAGCGCAGCGCGGTGACCGGGTCGAGCCGGGACGCGCGAAGGGCGGGCAGAAGGCCGAAGAAGATGCCGGTGATGGCGCTGGCGCCGAGCGAGGCGACGATCGCGAAAGCGGGGATCGTCGCCTCGACTGGTGAAATGGAGCGAATGAGCCAGCTGGCGAGCCCGCCGCCCACGAGGCCGATAATGGCGCCGATCATGGTCAGCGTCGCCGCCTCGACCAGGAACTGCCAGAGAATCGCGCCGCGGGTCGCCCCGAGCGCCTTCCGTACCCCGATCTCGCGCGTGCGCTCGGTGACGCTGATCATCATGATCGCGACCACCCCGACGCCGCCAACGAGGAGCCCGATCCCGGACAGCACGAGCATGACGAGGAAGAAGACGAGAACGGTCTGGTTGTAGACCTCCATGACCTTCTCGTTGCCATAGATGAAGAACGAGTTGCCCGCGTCCGGCCGTAAGCCCCGATGCACGCGCAGCGTGGCGGTCACGTCGTCCATGGCGATGTCCTGCGCCACGTCCTCTTTCGGCTTGACCGTCAAATCCAGCCAGTGGATGTCGACCTTGAGCGACCGCCGCGCGGTCTCGAACGGCACCACGACCTTGGGCTTGTTCGCCGGGTCGAAGAGATTGCCGCGCTGGTGATAGACGCCAATGACATGGTACGGCTCATTGTCCAGCGAGATGAACTTCCCGATGGCCGGCCCGCTCGGAAAGAAGTCCTCCGCGACCACGCTATTGATGAGCGCGACGTGCGCCCCACCGTCGTTCTCCCGCTGCGTGAACGTCCGCCCCGAGTCGATAACCGAGGGGTCGACCTCCGTCCACCCGGGCGTATACGCGTCGACGTTGACGGATGACAACGATCGGTCGTTGACCCGCGCCAGCGCCGTGGTATTCACATGCACGATGACCGCGTGCACACTCGACAGCGCCCCGATCTGGGCCGCCTCGGCCACCGAGATCGGCTTGTTGTGCCGCCAGGGACAACTATCGGCCGAGCCGTTGCAGCTATTGACCGACATCGGCCAGCGCGTGACGTAGAACGTCGTCGGCCCCGCCGCGGCCAGCTCGGCCTCGACGCCGTTATTAATCCCGTGCACGGCGGCCGACATCGCGGTAACGACGAACACGCCGACAGCGATGCCGAGAATCGTGAGACCCGCGCGCACGCGGTTCGATTTAATCGCGTCGACCGCGATCATCACGCCCTCTACCAGGGCAAGGATAAACCGGCTCATTCAGAACGCAGCGCGACGATGGGATCGAGGCGCGAGGCGCGGCTGGCGGGGTACGCGCCGGCGACAATGCCCACGCCGCCACCGAGTGCGACAGCGACAATGATCGACCAGGGCGCGATCGCGGCCGGCAATGGCGACAGGGCCGCGACGAGCTGTGTAAGGCCGAGCCCCAAGGCGATCCCGATGCCGGCGCCGATCAAGCTCAGGGTCGCGGCCTCGACGAGGAACTGGGCCATGATGTCGCGCCGCCGCGCCCCCAGCGACTTTCGTATCCCGATCTCCCGCGTCCGCTCGGCCACCGCGACGAGCATGATATTCATGATCACGATCGCGCCGACGAGGAGGCCGACCGACGGCAGGATGAGGCCACCCCACACCATGAACGTCTTGAGCACGCGCCAATCACTGAGCGCCGACTCCGACGTCTCGAACACGAAGTTGTCCGGCTCACTCGGGTGGAGCTTGTGCCGGCGGCGCATGACGTCCCGCGCGCGATCCTCGGCGTCGATCAAGCCACTCGCGGAGGGCGCTTGCACGACCACACCATAGAGCCCCGCTGACCTGCGCAGCGAGCGCTCGAGCGGCGAGTGGAAGGGGCCGATGATCTGCCGGTCGAGGTCGAGCCCGAACACCGATCCCTGCTTCTCGAGCAACCCGATCACGGTGAAGGGCAGGCCATCGACGCGAAGCTCACGCCCGATGGGATCGAGATGCGGGAAAAGCTGATCCGCCGCCGTCTTGCCGATCACCACCACCGACGCGCCGTAGGTGTCTTCCTCGGTGTTGAAGAGGCGGCCCGCGGTGACATGCAGATCTTTGATCGCGAAATAGTCCTCGGTGACGCCTTCGAGCATCACTTGCGGTCCACCCTTCGAGTACTCGGACCGCGGCGACACCCACCGCGCGTCCTGAATCGCCCATCGGACCTGCGCCGGAAGCCCTTCTCGGACGGCTTGGGCGTCGTCGACCGTGATCACTGGCCGCTGTTTCCACTCGCGCCAGGTTTTTTCGGAGACATCACCGCCAATGTCGGGGAATCGGCGCAAGTTGAACGTGTTGATGCCGAGGAACTTGCCCGCGAAATCTTCCTCGACATACTTGGACATCCCGTTCACGACCGCGACCACGGCGACCAGGAACATGACGCCAATGGTGACGCCCATGAGCGTGAACACGCTCTTGAGCTTTTGAACACGTATTTGTGACAGGGCCAGCCGGATGGCCTCGAACAGCGACATGCGGCCACTACGGACCTAGTCGCTATCCGGTTTCGCCTTTGATCTCCACGGCGATCCCGGCGACCATGAGGGTCACCCGATCGGCCGCTTCGGCCACCAGTTGGTTCACGACCCCGAGGGCGTCCCGATACCGGCGCGCCAATGGGTTATCCGGCACAATGCCCAGTCCAACTTCGTTGCTGATCACCACCCAATTGGACTGGTGCGCCCGATACGCCGCCAGCAGGGGCGCCACCCACTCGGCCGGAGTCCCACCGGCTTCTATGAGATTCCCCACCCAAAGCGTCAGACAATCGACGATGACCGTGTCATACCCACCGCCCTTGGCCCGCAGCGCTCGCGCGATCTGCCGGGGCTCCTCCAGCGTGTCCCACTCGGTCGGACGCTCGGCCTTGTGCGCCGCAATACGCACCGCCATTTCCTCGTCCAGCGCCTCGGCGGTCGCGACAAACAACGCGCGTCCCTTCGCCAGCGTCAACGCCCGCGTGCTCTTGCCCGATCGTGCGCCACCGAGGATGAGCGTCAGCACTCGATCCCCGCGAGTCTGAACATCGCTCTCACGTCACAGTGCCTCGACACATGCTCGGCCAATGCGTCGAATACTTGATCTCGCGTCGGCGGCAGCGGTCCGAGGTCGAGCTCGACGCCTTTCTGCTCCGCGATCTGGCGCAAGATCCCCCGGCGACGATCCGGATCGTCGAACAGCCCGTGCACGTATGTGCCGGCAACGCACCCTTCCGACAGCGGACCTTCACTGACGCCATTGTGAATCTCATAGCCCCCGCCGGCCAGGCGCTTCGTCGTCTTGACGGCGTCGAACGTCGTCACCACTGGCAGCAATCCCAGCCCCACGACGCAATCGCGCGACGATTCGACGTGGAGCGGGTCTCTGATCTCGCGACCAAGCATCTGATATCCACCGCAAATGCCGAGGATCGGCGTGTCCTTCGTCAACACCTCAGCAAAGCCCCGTGCGCGAAGCCATTCGAGATCCGCCACGGTCGTCTTGGTACCTGGCAGCACGATGAGATCCGGGCGCCCGAGCTGCTCGACTCGATCGACGAACCGCACGCCCACGCCACGCTCCCGGCGCAATGGGTCGAAGTCGTCGAAGTTCGCCATATGTGGAAACTGTATGACCGCAATGTCAATGATGGCATCGGCCACGTGATCGGTCGGCACTCCGAGTGTGTCTTCTTCGGGCAGCCCGATCTCCGGCATGTACGGAATGACGCCAAGCGTCGGAATCCCTGTACGCTCGGCCAACATGCTCGGCCCCGGCTCGATAAGCGAAGGATCACCGCGGAACTTGTTGATGACAAACCCACGAACGAGTTGGCGCTCGGCGTTGCTGAGCAGTGCCACGGTGCCATAGAGCGATGCGAACACGCCGCCGCGCTCGATGTCGCCGACGAGTACCACAGGAGCGTTGGCGCGAAGTGCCACGCGCATATTCACGATCTCGCGCGAAGCCAGGTTGATCTCAGCAGGGCTTCCGGCGCCTTCGATGATGACCAGATCGTGCTCAGCGAGCAGCGCGTCGAGACTCTCCGTGACGACGGGCCACAACGCCTCGCGCCGCTCGAAGTACTCGGCCGCGCGCTCCGCCCCGATCGCGCGGCCGAGCACGATAACCTGGGACCGCTGGTCATCGGTCGGCTTGAGCAGGATGGGATTCATCTGAACCGTCGGCACGACACCGGCGGCCTCAGCCTGCGTATACTGCGCCCGCCCGATCTCGCCACCGTCCGGCGTAACCGCCGCATTGAGCGACATGTTCTGCGCTTTGAACGGCGCAACCCGATATCCCGCGTTGGCGGCGATGCGACACAACGCGGTCACCAATGTCGACTTGCCGACGTGTGATGCGGTGCCTTGGACCATGAGGACCGGCATCCGTCGAGGCTAGCCGCGCTCGCGCTTGCGCGCCAGCCGCGCGCTGAGTTACCGTTCGGCCCACAATTGTTCGGCGAACGGGGCTCACGGAAGACCGGTGAAAGACCGGCGCGGCCCCGCCACTGTAAGAGGCATTACGGCGTGCTCGAAAGAGCCACTGGTGCGCGGCCCTAGTCCGCGCGCTGGGAAGGCGAGCCCGCTGCCTCGAGCCAGGAGACGCGTCCCGTTTCGCTCCCGAAGGCAACACCCTCGAGGGAGGGGCACGGGGATGGTTCGCTACCTAGGCTTACTGCTCATCGCCATCGGCTGCACCAGCGGCACGCCGCCGGCGCAGTCCAAATTTGTTTTGGTCGACGGTGACGGCGACACGGTCCGACTGGCCGCCGCCGCGCAGCGCGTGATCTGCCTGGTGCCGAGCGTCACGGATCTCACCATCGCGATGGGCCTGCAATCGCGACTGGTCGGCCGCACCCGATATGACAAGTCCCCAGCGATAGCCTCGGTAGCGTCCGTAGGCGGGACGATCGATCCCGACCTGGAGCGCGTGTTCGCGCTGCACCCAGATCTCGTCCTCGCCTGGGAGGGCACAAAGGGGACGGCGCAGCGACAGGCGATCGGCGCACATGGTATCCCGTTGTACGCCGTAGCACTCCGTGACTCGGCCGCGCTGTTCAAGACGGTAAAAGACCTCGGCACGATGCTGGGATCCGACAGCGCCGCCGTGCAAATGGCCACGTCACTCCGAGCGCAACTCGACTCCGTGCGAGCGTCGGTGAGCGGGTTGCCCCGTCCGACGGTGCTGTTCGCGATCTGGGGCGATCCGCCCATGACCGTCGGCCCTCGCACATTCATCGCCGAGCTGATCCGCATCGCCGGCGGCCGTAACGTATTCGATGACGCGTCGATGGACTGGCCGCGCGTGACCGTCGAGGAGATCGTGCATCGCGCCCCGGATGTCGTGATCCTCTCGGTCGGCGAAGACTCGACGCGCGGCGCTGAGGCCTTGCGACGCGCGCCGGGCTGGCGCACGCTGCCCGCCGTTCGCGCGGGCCACATCGCCGCAGTCCCGGCGGATCTCACCAATCGTCCGGGCCCACTCTTCGGCGTAGCCGCGCGCGCATTTCGCGATGCCATCCACCCCGAGGCGCGCCCGCGATGAAGCGCCGCGGCGCGCCGTTGCTGCTGCTCCTCACGCTGGTGATGCTCGCCGCGTTCGCGTTGAGCATTCGCGTGGGCTCGGTCACGCTCGACCTGCGCGCCGTGCTCACCGCGCTGACCGGCCATGGCGACGCGGCCACCGCCGCGATCGTGCGCGACCTCCGGTTGCCGCGCGCCACGGCCGCCGCTCTTGTCGGGGCGGCGCTGGCGGTGAGTGGGGTCACGTTCCAAGCGCTGCTCCGGAATGCATTGGCCGAGCCGTACGTCCTCGGCGTATCCGGCGGCGCCGCGCTCGGCGCCGTCGCGGCGATCGTCCTCGGTGGACTCACCGCCAGCCCCATCTCGATCTCGGCTGCCGCCTTCGCCGGGGCAGCCGCCAGCATTGCGCTCGTGCTCCGCGTCGCAGCTGGGGTCGGCCCGACGCTGGATACGCGAGTGCTGCTCCTGGCCGGCGTGGTCGTCGGCGCGTTCGCCAACGCGGGCATCTTTCTCATTCTGTCAATCGCCAACGTCGCCGCGTTTCGGTCGGCGACCGGCTGGATGATGGGCAGTCTCTCCGGTTCCACATGGGCTGGCGCCGGAACGCTCGCGGCATATCTGGTGCCGACGCTCGTGGTGTTGCTCGCGCTCGCGCGCCCACTCAACGCGCTCGCGATCGGCGAGGACACCGCCGCGTATCTCGGCGTATCCGTCGAGCGCACGAAGTGGCTCGCGTTCGGCGCCGCGTCACTCCTCGCGGCCGCGGCCGTCGCCGCCGCCGGCATCATCGGGTTCGTCGGACTCATCGTCCCTCACGCCGCGCGCCTCGCATGGGGCAGCGACCATCGCTTTCTGTTGCCGGCCTCCGCGCTCCTCGGCGCGACGTTCGTGCTCGTCACCGATACCGCGGCCCGCACCGTCGTCGCGCCGACCGAGCTCCCACTCGGCGCCGTGACCGCCATCGTCGGCGTGCCACTCTTCGTCGCGCTCCTTCGGCGCCGCCGGTCATGACCGCCGCTTGGACCTGCGATCGCGTGACGGTGCGATATCCCGGAGGCCGTGCGCCGGCGGTCGATGAGGTGTCGCTGGCTATTGCCGAGGGCGCATGCACGATCATCCTCGGCCCGAACGGCTCGGGAAAGTCCACGCTCCTTCGGGCACTCCTCGGCCGTGTTCCGCTTGCCAGCGGGACGATCACGTGCCTCGGCGCGCCGCTCGTCACGTGGCAGCGCCCCGCGCTTGCTCGCGCGGTGGGCGTCGTGCCGCAGGGCGAGCACGAGACGTTTCCGATAACGACCCGCGCCTTGGTGGCGATGGGGCGATATCCGCATTTGGGCCCCTGGCGTCGAGAGGGCGCCGAGGATCTGGCGGCGATCGACACAGCGATGGCGCGATGCGACGTCACCCAGTTCGCCGAGCGAATGGTCGACACGCTCTCGGGTGGCGAGGGCCAACGCGCCCGGATCGCGCGCGCTCTCGCTCAACAGCCCCGCGCGCTCGTGCTCGACGAGCCGACCGCGTCGCTCGATCTCAAGCACGAGATGGAAGTACTGGCTTTGCTCCGGTCGCTCGCCGCGAGCGGCACGACGATCGTGCTCGTCACGCACAATCTGAGCGTCGCGGCGCAATACGCGGATCGAGTGGTTCTGCTCGATCACGGATCTCTCGTCGCCGAAGGTCCGCCAGCCGTGGTGCTGTCGCCTTCGCGGGTGCGCGAGGTGTTCGGCTGGCCCGTCGAGCTGATCCACGGTGAGACCGGCGCGCCGTATATCGTCCCGCTTCGCTGATGCGATACCTGGCCCTCCTCCTGGCCGCACGTCTGGCCGCCCAAGTCCCGGCCGAAGTGACGGGCCACGTCACGGCGCGAGCCGATGGCCACCCCATCGCGAATGCATTCGTGGAAGGTGCTCAGACGAATGAACTGGGCGTGTTTGTCCTGCACGGACTGATGCCCGGCCGCCGGGCGCTTCGCGTGCGGGCGCTCGGCTTTCGTGCGACCACGGTGGCCGTCAACGTCGCCAATGGGCAAACCACGACACTCGAGGTCGCTCTCGATGCGATCACGCTGCCCGGCGTCGCGGTGGTGGCTCAGGGAGATACGGCGGGCGCCACCACCCTCACGCACGAGGATATAGAGCGGTCGGGCCGCCAGGACCTGGGAGCTGTACTCCAGGACCAAGCGGGCGTGCTCGTCGTATCGACGGGCGGCCCGGGCGCGCCGAGCCACCTGTCGATCCGCGGATCGTCCGCGAACGAAATCCTGGTCCTCGTCGACGGCGTGCCGATCAACTCGCCGATCACAGGCGAAGCCGACCTGTCGGTGATCCCACTCTCGGAGATCGAGCGCGTCACCGTCCTGCGCGGCTCGCAATCGGCGCAATGGGGCGGCCGCGCGATGGCGGGCGTCCTACTGATCGAGACACGCCGCCCAACGATCCCGGATGCGGAGCTCGACGCGAGCGCCGCATCGTACGGCGAGCGCGACGCCGCGCTCTCGATCGGCGGCGCGTTTGGCCTTCTGTCAGCGTCACGCCGGTTGAGCCGAGGCGACTTCCCATACGACGTGCCCGTCGTGCGTGGCGGTGGCAGCGCGATCCGTGGCGACGACGGCTTCTCGGCCAGCGCCGTGGACGGCGCGCTGACGCACGACCTCGGTCCGGTCGCCCTGCGCCTCCATGGCACCTACGACGCGAACGCGCGCGGCCTTCCAGGCTCGATCACGGCACCGTCGTTCACCGCACACGGCGCCGACGATCGCCTCGCCGGCGGTCTCAATGCCTCGTCGTCGGGCGGCCCGATCCAGTGGAGCGCCGACGTGGAAGCCGATCGCGAGCACACCCGGTTCAATGACTCCACGCCGCCGATCGGCGCGCCATACAATGACCACACGACGGCCTCGAGTCTCACCGAGCTCGCCTCCGCCTCATTTCATGGTCTGTCGATCGGCGCCGAGTCGCGTCTGATCGACGTGACGGCGACGGACCTCGCGCCTGCCACGCCGACATTGGAGCACGAGAACGGCATCTGGGCGCGCGCGGTCGCGCATGTCGCCATGTTCAACTTCGACGCTGGCGCGCGGGCGGACTGGAGCTCGCTCCTCTCCGGCGTGTTCATCTCGCCGAAACTCGCCGCCTCGGTTACTCGCGGCGCTGTCACGGCCGCCCTCAGCTGGGGCGATGGCTATACGCCGCCGTCGCTCGCCGATCAGTTCTTTCACGAGGGCGTGCTGGTCCAGGCGAACCCCTCGCTTCAGCCCGAGCGCGTGCACGACGATATCGAAGCGCGCCTCACGGTCCGCAACGTCACCCTCGGTCCGCTGCATCTCGGGAGCGAAGTCGCCGCGTACCGCTCAAACGTGGACGGCATGATTCTGTGGTTCCCGGACTTCCGGTTTGTCTGGAGCCCGGAGAATACGAACGTTCATCGCTACGGCTGGGATGCAACGGGTACGCTGTCGGCGTTTGGCGCCTCGCTCCGCGGAACAATCACCAACGTCGCGGTCGACTACGCCACCCGCGCGCTCGGCGGACAGATCGCATACCGTCCACGCGTCAGCGCGGCGGTGACAACCTCGCTCACGCGATGGCGCTTGGGCCTCAATGTGACGACCCGATACATCGGGGATCGCCGTACCGTGCAGGGCTCCGGACTCAACACCATCGGCGCGTATTGGCTGACCGACGCCCAGCTCACCATGCGTGTGCTCAGCCAGTTCGACCTGCTTGCCGGCGTCGACAACGCCTTCGACCGCCGCGTCGCGCTGCTGTTCGACTATCCACTGCCGGCCCGCACCTGGCGCGTCGGCTTCCGTCTCCACACCCTCTCGACTTCGTCACTCAGATGATTCGTTCGTTGACCGTGTGCGGCATCGCGATCGCCGCCACCGCCTGTGGCTCGGATACGGCCACCGCCCCGAAAGGATTCCTCAACGGGCAGGTGGGCATCATCGTGAACTCGACCGGCCGCGCCCTGACCATGTTCCAGCTCGCGTCGCCGTCGACGCAGCAAACGCTGTCGCTCGGGAGTTCGAACGCGATCACACCCGTCGACGCCAGCGTGCGCGGCAGCCTCGCGGTGGTCCCCCTCGGCGACGCGGCGAGCGCGGCCCTCGTCGATCTCACGAAGCCGACGATCACGCGATTCTTCCTCTACCCGGCCGGATTCGCCACTGGCTCGGCGTTCGTCGACGACACCACGATCCTCATCGACAATACGGGTGACGGCACGATCGGGCGCGTCACGGTGCACCAAGCCTCCGATACGATCTCCGACACCGTCACGGTCGCACCGATGCCGAGCGCGATCGTCGTCAGCGGGTCGCATGCATTTGTCGTCTCGGCCAACGAGGACGCGAACTTCAACTCCCTCGGCAATGGCATCCTGACCGAGGTCGATCTCGGCTCGATGCACGTCACGGGCACCGTGTCGCTCAGCGGGATGAACAGCACGGCCGGGGCGCTCGGAGCGGACGGCAAGGTCTACGTGCTGAACACCGGAGACTTCGTCAACCCTGGCAGCATGGACATCGTCGACCCTACGTCGCTGACCGTCGTGCAGACCGTTCCACTCTTCGTCGGCCCGGGCGCGATCCAGGTCAACGCAGCCGGGCTCGCATTTATCTCAAGCTTCAGCGCCGGGACCATCATCTACAATACGGCGACGAAGGCGTTCGTCCGCGGGCCGAATAATCCGCTGTGCGCGCCGTCGCCGAGCGGGTGCCGGGGGGCGTTCGATGCCCAGTCCGACGCGCATGGCAATGTCTATCAGACGTTCTTCGGAAGCGCGAACGTCCCGGGCCAGGTCTTTGTCTACGCTGCGTCCACGTACGCACTGGCCGACAGTGTGGCCGCCGGCGTCGGGCCGACCGCCTTGCGTATCGCGTCATTTTGAAAAGCGCGCCAACGCTCGCGATGTTACTCGACTGGGCCCTCGGCGAGCCGCCGTCGGCCCTGCACCCCGTCGTCTGGATGGGCCGCGCCATCTCGGCCGTTCCGGTGGGATCGTTTCTGGATGGCGCGGCCACTCTCCTCGGCGTCACCCTCGCCTCCGCGGCGGTCGCGAGCCTCGTGCCTCGCATGCTGGAACCGATCGCTCTCAAGCCGGCGCTCTCCCTACGCGCATTACTCGAAGCCGGAGCAGCGGTCGAGCACGCGCTGGAGGCCGGTCGACTCGACGAGGCGCAACGTCTCCTCTCGTATCACCTCGTGTCGCGCGACGTGACGAACCTCGACGCGAGCCAGGTCGCGGGCGCCGCGATTTCATCATTGGCCGAGAACGTGAGTGACAGCGTCGTAGCACCGCTCATGGCGTATCGACTCGGCGGCCTTCCCGCCGCATACGCCTACCGCGCGATCAACACGGCCGACGCCATGCTCGGGTATCACACGCCGGAGCTCGAGTGGTTCGGCAAGCCCGCCGCACGCATTGACGACGTCGTGAACTGGCTCCCCGCACGTCTCAGCGCCTTGCTGATCGCGATCGCCTCGGGCGCGCCCCGCTCGGCCCTCACGGTCGCGCGGGCCGACGCACGGCGGTGTCCGAGCCCGAACGGCGGCTGGCCCATGGCCGCAATGGCCGGCGCCCTCGGGGTCGTGCTCGTCAAGCGGGGCGTCTACACATTGCACGCCGGCGGCCGTGCGCCCACGGCCGCCGACGTCGCGCGCGCTCGCCACGTCACCGCTGTGACCGCCACCTTGGCCACAGCCCTGGTCGAACTCGCATGATACGGGAGGCGACACACGGTCGCGGCGGTTTCGCCGTTTGCGTCAACGCCTACGGTCCGGCGCCCAGCGTCCGCGAGGCGATCCTCTCGGCGCCGATCGACGCGTATCCCGACGCTCAATGTATCGCGGCGTGCGAGGCCGCCGCGGCCCGATGGAGACGGCCACTGGACGAGGTCGCGTGCGGCGCGGGGACTGCCGAGTTGATTCACGCGCTGGCGGTGGCCCTGCTTCGTCCAGGCGATCGCGTCGTCATCCCGCGTCCTGCATTCGCCGAGTATGGCCGCGCCGCGTTGCTCGCGGCCGCGCGAGTGCATCGCCCGTTCCAGGGGGATATCCTGGCGGCCATTCGCTCGCACCGCCCGCGACTCGCGTTCATTGCCGCTCCGACGAGTCCCGCCGGCACGCCGATCGCGCGTGAGACGCTCCGTACGATTGCCGATGCGTGCGCCGAGAACAACGCGCTCTTGGTGCTGGACCAGGCGTACGACGCATTCACATCCGAGCCACTCGGTACGCCTGCGCTACCGGGCCATCCAGCGGTCCTGCATTTGCGATCACTCACGAAGGACCACGCGCTCGCCGGCGTGCGCGTAGGCTTCGCGATTGGGCCGACGTCGACCATCGCCGCGCTCAATCGCGTGCGCGTGCCATGGATGGTCTCGGCCCCCGCCCAAGCCGCCGCAATCGCGGCACTGACGGACGAGGCCGAAGCGCACGTCTGCCGCACGATCGCACTACTCCGCCAGAGCGCCTCTGATCTCTGGTCGTGGTGCGACGACGTTGGAATCGAGCGCGTCCCGAGCGACACGCACTATGGTCTGCTGCGCGCTCGCGCGACCGGAATCCAGGTGCGCGACTGCACGTCATTCGGCCTCCCAGATTGGATCCGCGTGGCCGTCAGAACTGAACCAGAGAACGCCGTCCTGCGGCGAGGACTCAGACATGGCTGACCGCACCGACCCTCTCGCGCCGCCCGATGACGAGGGCCGCAAGGTCCCGCGTCCAAAGCAAAAGCGCCCATCCTCGCGCCGCGTCCCTCCGCGCGAGCAGCGCCATGGCCTACTGATCGTCCACACCGGCGATGGCAAGGGCAAAACCACGGCCGCCCTCGGCCTACTGTTGCGCGCGGCCGGCCGCGGCATGACCGTCGGAATGTTTCAGTTCATCAAGAACGCGAACGCCGACTACGGCGAGCACCGCGCCGCACGGCAACTCGGCGTCGAGATCACCCCACTCGGCGACGGCTTTACGTGGCTCACCGAAAACATCGCCGCCGACCGCACGCTCGCCGAACGCGGCTGGACGCTGTGCCGCGAGGCATTAGCCAAGGGCACGTTCGACGTACTGATCCTCGACGAGCTCACGTATGCCCTGACATTCGGCTGGCTCGACACGTCGTCGGTCGTATCAGCGATCGCCGAGCGCCCCAAGGGCACCCACGTCGTCGTCACCGGTCGCGACGCCCCAGCCGCGCTGATCGAAGCGGCGGACCTCGTGACGGAGATGCGGCTCATCAAGCACCCGTACCGCGACCGCGGCCTCGGCGCGCAGGCCGGTATCGAGCTCTAGCTACCGTTGTCGAACGCCTTACTTAAAACCATCGCGAGCCCCACAAGGCCGGTTACGGCGGCGACGCCCGTCGCGGTCGAAAGCTTCGCCTGAAGGTCGGTCGCGATCGCGTAGTTCCGATTCGCGATTTCGGTAGCGTTCGCGTGGGAAGCCCACGCGATATTCAGCTGTTGGCGGACGCCGTCAAGATCGGCCATCAGCACCGCTCGCTCACGACGGAGAGTCCGATTCTGGTTTTCCAACTCGTTCTGCTGGTGCCTCGCAGCTCGTAGCTCCGACTCTGCCGTGGTTCGCAAGCGTTGCTCTCGCTCGTCGGATGACCGTAGTTCTTCGCGCTCTTCTACGAGCTTTCGGAGTTGCTGCTTTGTGGCCGCCAACTCCTCGGTGAGCCGCTCATTCTCCCCAACGAGTGTCCCATGATCTTTCGTCAGTGTGGCGACGAAGTGCTCAGCGAGCGGACCAGTGAGTTCGAGGGAGGCGTCAATTCCTTTGGTGAGCTCCTCTGGACTTGTCGAAAGGGCAGCGGCGATTCGAGCGATGTGTTCCTGCTTCCACGGACGGCTGCCGGCTAACAACCGACTCACCACCGAAGGTTGGAGTCCGCTCGCTTCGGCCAATTGAGCTTGAGACCAACGCCGAGCGGTCAGCAGATCGCGGATTCGGATACGGAGGGTCGTGGCCATCACGGCATTGTCCATCTGGCAATCTGTATTATACTTGGCACTGATAATTATAAGTAGCTCAAGATTGCCGATTGTCAATATAAATGCCGATCTCACTTGCCGGTTCTCTGGCGAATGCTCAAAATATATGTGTATATTGCTCGAATACAGCAAGTAGTACCATACTGACTTGGCATTCTAGCTCACAATACACAATATTATTGTGTATTGTGAATGAATATAGACAGTCAGTTCGGTCAGCTGAATTCTTCGCCACGCATCCAGTTTTTACTCGCGGAGAGTATCTGGCCACACGCCCGTCGCGCGGCGATCATAGTCGACGCACCGGAGACAACCTGCTCGCCCACTATGCGGGCACCGGTAGAATTCTGCACGTCCGTCGGGGACTCTACGCCACGGTTCCGGCAGGAACAACAGCCGACGCGGCTGAGCCGGATCCATTTCTTCTTGCGGCCAAACTCGCGCCCGACGCCACGGTGGCCTATCATGCGGCGCTGCAATTCCGAGGCAAGGCGTACTCGGTATGGCACCGGTTTGCAGTACTCTCGAACACTGTCGTACGTCCTCTGGATTTTCGTGGGAGCGAGTTTTTTGCAGTGCGGCCGCCAATGGCGATGCGCGGCCTGGCGGATTGGGGCGGTGGCATCGTTGCGGAAAGCCATGCTGGCGGAACCGTCCGTGCCGCCACCCTCGAACGCACTCTCGTGGATGTGCTGCACGTTCCCAAGCTGGGAGGAGGGTGGGAGGAGATCTGGCGTTCGCTCGAGTTGATCGAGTTCTTCGATCTCGATGCCGTCATCGAGTACGCTCTCGCGCTGCGATCGGCGCTGACCACGGCGAGGGTCGGATTCTTCCTCGAACAACATCGCGCGCAACTTTTTGTCGAGGACCATCATCTCTCGCGACTCCGTGCCCAAGCGCCGCGACAACCGCGCTATCTCGACAGTGCGCGGGAACGTGGTGAGCTCGTGAAGGCGTGGAATCTGGTGATCCCGGAGCGTGTGATCCATCGTTCCTGGGCGGAGACGACGTAATGCTGCCGGGCGCTCAGTTACAACGCGCGGCATCGGAGGGCGGCTTTCCGGTCGAGTCGTACGAGAAGGTGCAGATACTCCTTCAGTTGCTCGACACTATACGCATCCATCCATTTCTCGGCGACCGCGTTGCGCTGAAGGGAGGAACAGCCCTAAATCTCTTCGTCCTCGACCTACCGCGTCTTTCCGTTGATGTCGACTTGAACTATCTCGGACCATCAAGTCGCGAGGATGCGCTCTCGGAACGACCACTGGTCGAAGAAGCGATCCGGCAGGTGTGTGGTCGAATTGGTATTGCGATCAAGAAAGCCCCATCGGAACACGCCGGTGGCAAGTGGCGTCTGTCATACCGGTCCGCCTTCGGCAGGCCTGGCACGTTGGAGCTCGACGTTACCTTCATGCTGCGAACGCCACTGTGGCCGGTACTTCGACGCGACTCTCATCGGATCGGCAATGTCATCGTGACGCGGTTTCCCATTCTCGACACGCACGAGCTTGCGGCGGGGAAGCTCGCCGCCCTCGTCGCTCGGGGAGCGAGTCGGGATGTCTTCGATACCCATTCGCTGCTGAGCCAACGGGGCTGGCTCGATCCGATGAAATTGCGGCTCGGGTTCGTCGTGTACGGTGGGGCGAACCGCGTGGATTGGCGATCGATCACGAGCGATAGTATTCGGGTATCAGCGAAGGACGCGGATGCGCAGTTACTCCCTATGCTTCGGAGCAGCGTCCGACCCGATAGACCTCAGGTTGCGGACTGGACCGAAACTCTCGTACGCGAGACACGGCAACTCATGTCCGTTGTGCTGCCACTCACTGACCGCGAGCGCGAGTTCATCGACCATTTGAATGACAATGGTGAGATCATCCCCGAATTGTTGACCGATGATCCCGGTATGCAATCGATCATCCACGAGCATCCGGGTCTCAAATGGAAAGCGCTCAATGTGAAGGAGTATGTTGGGCGCCAGGATGACCCACGGCGATCCGCCTAGATTGACGCGCTGAGTACCAGATAGACGGCGAGCTCGACGAGCTGGTTGGCCGCGCCGAGGCAGTCGCCCGTGACGCCGCCGAGTCGTCTCCTGAAATACGCGCCGGTCACTGTTGTCACGCCCAGGGCAACCAGCACCGGGATGAACGCTCGGCGCTGAAGCGCCAGCGCGCAAATTCCGAGCGCCAACACTGTGGCCATAACGAGTCGCAACGTCGTCACGCTGCCGGCGAACGGCGCGCCCTTCGTCCCCACGTATTCATAGCGACCAAGGAGCCACACACTCGACCACCGCGCCAGCGTGTGGCCGGCGATCAGCGCCACGACAACGTCCACACGCGTCAGGGAGGCGAGCGACGCGAGCTTGAGGAGAATGCCCAGAATGAGCGCAACGACCCCGTAGGAGCCGACGCGGCTGTCTTTCATGATCTCGAGCACGCGCTCCGGCGTCGATCCGCCGCCGAATCCGTCGGCCGCATCCGCCAGCGCGTCCTCGTGCAATGCACCGGTGACCAGAACCGTGGCGGTGAGCGAGAGGATCAGGGCGACGGGCGTCGGCCAGAAGATGCTGACGAGCCAGAATACGCCGGCGCCAACGCCGCCGACGAGCGCGCCGATCAGCGGGAAGTAGACCGTCGATGCGCCAAAGTCGCCCGGATCCAGCGGCCCCGCCCAGGGAACGCGCGTGAGAAACGTGACCGCGGCGCGAAGCGATCGCGTACTATGCCTCGCGCGAGACGCTCGCCGAGGCGAACGTCGCCATGTCGGTGAGCACCGCGGCGGCCGAGCGGAGCAGGGGAATGGCGAGCGCGGCGCCGGTGCCCTCGCCGAGCCGACACCGGAGGTCGAGCATCGGAATGGCGCCGAGGGCCTCCAGTGCGACGCCGTGGCCCTGCTCGGCCGAGCGATGCGCCCAGAAGAGGTTCGTGCGAATGTTCGGATCGATCCGCACGGCGGCGAGCGTCGCGACGGTCGAGATGAAACCATCAGCCACGACGATCATCCCGTGCGCCGGCGCCTCGAGCGCCGCGCCGGCGATCGCCGCCAGCTCCAGGCCGCCCAGCGCGGCCAGTGTCGCCTTGGGATTGTCCGAAGCGTGCTTCGCTACCGCCTGCGCGACAACGTCCCGCTTATGCGCCAGGCGCTCGTCGTCGACACCTGTCCCGCGCCCGACGGTCTCTGACGCCGGCGCGCCAGTCAGGCCGCTCAGCAGCGCCGCGGCCGCGGTGGTGTTGCCGATGCCCATCTCGCCGAGCCCCACGGCCTGGACGCCTTCGCTGGAGGCCCGCCGGATGGCCTCGCGCCCGACGTTCATGGCCGCCGCGCATTCGTCGGCGGTCATGGCCGGCTCATGGAGCATATTGCGCGAGCCCCGACGCACCGACGCGTGCACGATGCCATCGAGCGACGAGAGGTCGGCATTGACGCCCACGTCGATGACCTCGACCTCGAGGCCATTCGCTTTCGCGAGCACGTTGATCGCCGCGCCACCCCGCGCAAAGTTGCGCATCATTTCCGGCGTCACCTGGGGCGGATACGCGCTCACCCCTTCGGCCGCGACGCCGTGGTCGGCGCCGAACACCAGGACCCGAGCGCGGTCAATGCGGGGCGTGAGCGTGTTCTGGATGCACGCAAGCCGCACGGCCCAGGTCTCGAGTTCACCAAGGGAGCCGAGCGGCTTGGTTTTTTCGTCGATAGCGCGTTGCGCGGCGGCGGCGATCATGCGCCGGAATTTACTCGCCGACGAGTTGCGACGCCTCCTCGACGACAATTTCCGGCTTGCCCCGGTACAGGACGATCTTCCCGGTGACCTTGGCCTTGTGCGACATGAGCTTATCGACGTCGGGGAACTTGCTGGCGTTCTTCTCGTCGATGTACGCCGTGAATGACTGATTCGGGTACGCCGCGCCAAAGTCGACGAAGATCGCGTGGAAGCGGGGCGCGTGCTTGACGTTAGCGACCGTTCCCTCGACCGTCGTCGTTTCACCAACGTGCTTGGCCGCCGAGTCGGCGCTCACCACGACGGTCTGCCACGCGATCACGGCGGCGATAAGCAACCTCATTTGCCAGCGCCCTCGAGCTTGTAGCCCTTGACCGGCCACCCGCCACCGAGCGCGCGGTACAGGGCGATCACGCCAACGAGTCCTTGGCGCTCGGCCGCCGTCAGCGACACCTCGGCCGTGAACAGGCTGCGCTCGGCGTTCAGCACGTCGAGGTAGCTGGAGACGCCGGCCGCATAGCGGTCGTTGGCGAGCTGGAGCGCCCGACGTAGCGCGTTCACCTGCGTTTGCTGCGCGATCACCTGCTCGCGATCTGTGCGCACCTCGACGAGGGCGCCGTCCACTTCGCGGGTCGCGTCGAGCACTGTCCGCTCGTACAGGTAGCGCGCCTGCTCGCGCCTGGCCTGCGCCGCGTCCTGCGCGCTCTTGAGCGCCCCGCCGTGAAAGATCGGGACTGACACGCCGAGGAATAACTGATAGGTCTGATTCCCAGCCTGATCGAATTTCCCAGGGCCCGGGAACTTGAACGCGGTGTGCGTCGTATCGAACGCTTCGAGGCCCCAGTTCCCGCTGATCGTGAATTTCGGCAACCGATCATCGAGCGCCGCGCCAACTCGCGCCGTCGCCGCGACGAGATTGTGCTCGGCCTGCCGCACATCCGGCCGGCGGTCGAGCAACGTCGACGGCACGCCGACGGGGACATCGACCTGTGCCAGCACCTCGTTCAGCGGCCGCCCGCGTGGAATCGGACCGGGATAGTGGCCGAGAAGAAACGCCACTGTGTCTTCCTGCTGCTGGACCTGGCGCTGGTAGTTCGCGACCTGGGCCGCCGGATCAGCGACGTTGGCCTCGAACTGGCGTACATCGAGCTCGGAGATGACGCCGCGGTTGAACCGCTGGCGAGCGAGATCGAGGGTCTGCTGGTTCGACCGCAGGGTATTGCGCGAGATCTCGAGGTCGAGATCGAGCTCGCGCAGCCGCAGGTAGGCCGCCGTGACAGTGCTCACGAGGTCGAGCACGACCGCGCGCCGGCTGTCCTCTTGCGCCAGGAGGTCGTTCCGCGCGCCTTCGCGCGTCTGGCGCAAGCGCCCCCAGAAATCGAGCTCCCAATTCAACGTGCCCTGCACGAGCGCCACGCTGGACGACGGAATGGTGATGCCCGCGCCGAACGCCGGCTTGGCTTTGCCGGCCTGCGCGTTCGCGTCAATCTGCGGGAAAAACGATCCCGTGGACTGACCCAACAGCGCGCGATACTCGTTGATGGTCGCGACGGCGACTCGGACGTCGCGATTCTCATTGACCGCGGTCGTCACGAGCTGCGTGAGGACTGTGTCCTGGAACAGGTCGAACCAGGAGATATTGGCCGCCGAGTCCGACAGCTTGTAGTTCAGGTTTGGAAAGTCAGCGGTGCGCCCACCGGCCGCCTCGCCAGCAGGTGGAGCTTTCATCGTGTCGCCGGGCAGATGGATCATCGAATCCCGGCTCGCGGCCAGCGAGTCGAACGTGGCCCGGGTCGAATCTTCACCCGCGCTCGCCGGCTGATACGTGGTCGTCGACGAGCCCACCTTGGGCCGATGATACGTCGGCCCAAGGGCGCACGCCGTGGCGAACAGATAAGGAACAAGCAGTGCAAGACGTTTCATATCAGTCATCCCCGGTCGATGGGGCCGGGGCAAGTGCGGGCGAGGTGGCGGGCGCGCGGCGGCGGAAGACGCCTTCTTCACTGGCCGTGCGCACGATAACGAACAAGGTGGGAATGAAGACGACACCGAACAGCGTTTCGAGCAGCATACCGAAGCACACCCCGGTCCCCAGGGAGTGCCGACTGCCCGCGCCTGCTCCGGTCGCGAACAACAGCGGCGCGACGCCGAGAATGAACGCGAACGAGGTCATGAGAATCGGACGCAGTCGCTCACGTCCGGCCTGGATGGCCGCTTCCTTAATAGAAAGGCCGGTTTCTCGGAGCTCGCGCGCGAACTCGACGATTAGAATTGCATTTTTCGCTTCGAGGCCGATCACGACGATCAGGCCGATACGAAAATAGATATCGTTCGCCATGCCACGGAGGTACACGGCGAGGAACGCGCCGAGCAATCCGAACGGCACACCGAGCATGACGGCGAGCGGCGTCGACCAACTCTCGTACTGCGCGGCGAGCACGAGGAACGCCATGCAGATACCGAGTCCAAGCACGAGCCCGACGCCGCGCCCGGTCGCCAGGGTCTCCTGGTATGACTGCCCGCTGAACGCATAGCCGACGCCTTTCGGCTCGAACTCGTTGCGCGCCAGTGTCGTCACGGCCTTGAGCAAGTCGCCCGAGCTGTGGCCGTTGTCCGGCGTGCCGATGACGAGGGCCGAGGTGAACCCATTGAACCGGTTCACGACCGTCGGGCCGGCGCGGAACGACGTGCGCGTCAGCGCCGAGATCGGGACCATGCCGCCGGACGCCGTGCGCACGTAGAGCTCGCCGATGTCCTCCGGCCTTCCGCGGAACTGCTGCTGCGCTTCGAGCTGTACGCGATAGGTGCGGCCGTACAGGTTGAAGTCGTTGACGTAGTTGTTGGCCAACAACGAGGACAGCGTGCTGTACACGTCTTGGATCGGGATGCCCAGCGACTTGGTCTTGGCCCGGTCGACATCGACGTAGAGCTGTGGCACGTCGACACGGATCGTGCTCCGAATCCCCGTTCCGATCGTTTTTCCTTCCTTGTCCTTGAGCTGACTCGCCTCGGCCGTGAACTGGTTGACATACTGCGCGAACTTCCGGATATCGTTGACGTTCCGGTCCTGCAACTGCATCTCGAGGCCGGCGCTCGTGCCAATGCCGGGAATCTCCGGGAAGTTGAACCCGAAGACGAGCGCGTCTTTGATGGTGAAGAAGTACCCCATCGAACGCCCGATGACCGATTCGACGTCGTGGCCCTTCCCCTTCCGCGCCGGGTCATCCCAATCCTTCATGACGGCGAAGAGCGTCCCCGAGCTCGTCTGACTCGTGCCCAAAATGAGGCTGAAGCCGGTGAGCGAGAACGTGTGGTCGATCTCGGGTTGCGACAACAAGAATTTCTCGACCTGACCCAGCGTCGCGCTCGTCCGCTGGGCCGACGCGCCGCCCGGCAGCTCGACGCCCACCACGAAGTACCCCTTGTCTTCCGGAGGCAGGAAGCCGGTCGGCGTATGGGCCGAGAAGTAATAGATGCCGACCAGGATCAATGCGACCATGCCGAGCACCGGCACCGGGTGGTCGACGAGCCGGTGCATGATGCCCACGTACCAGTCACGGAACCGGTCGAACGACCGGTTGAACCACCCGAAGAATCCCGACTTGGTCTGTTCCGCGGCCCCCACCGCGCGCTCGGTCAACAGCATCGAGCAGAGCGCGGGCGTCAGCGTCAACGCGACGACTCCCGACAGGATGACGGCAATGACCAGGGTGGTCGCGAACTGCTTGAACAGCTGACCCGTCACGCCACTCAGGAATGCGACCGGGACGAAGACGGAGCAGAGCACGAGCACGATCGCGATCAACGCGCCGGCCAGCTGTCGAATACCGCGGTCGGCCGCGACCTTCGCCGAGACGTGATCCTCCTCCATGATGCGCTCGACGTTCTCGATCACGACCATGGCGTCGTCGACGACGATGCCGATGGCCAAGACCAGCGCAAACAGGGTCAACAGATTGATCGACATGCCCAGGAGGCCCATGCCGAGGAACGTCCCGATGAGCGAGACCGGCACCGCCAGCACCGGGATGAGCGTCGAGCGCCAGTTCTGCAGGAAGACGAACACGACGATCGTCACCAGAATGATCGCGAAGATCAGTGTCGTCTCGACTTCGGCGATAGAGGCGGTAATGAATGGCGTGGTGTCGTAGCCGAGGACCCAGTGGACGCCGGCTGGGAAGTTTCGCTCCAGCTCGTTCATCCGGTCCGTGACCGCCTTTTTCACGGCGAGGGCGTTGGCGCCGTTCCGCAGGTAGACGAGCATACCGCCGACCTGGTTGGTATGCGGGTTGCCTTGCGCGCCCGGGTTGATGCCGTAGCGGGTGAAGTTGTCATAGCTCTGCGCGCCGAGCGTGACCGTCGCGACGTCGCCGACCTTGAGGACCGACCCATCGGGCCGCGCGCGAACAATGATGTCCGAGAACTCGCCCGGCGTCGTGAGACGCCCTTGGGCCGTCACCGGGATCGTGAACTGGTTGCCGAGCGCCGCCGGCTCGCGCCCGATGCGCCCCGCCGGGTTCGTGGTGTTCTGCTCTTGTATCGCGTTCACAATGTCGCTGACGGTCACGCCGAGCTGCGCCATCCGGCGCGGGTCGGCGCTCACGAGCATCGCGAACTGCAGGTTGCCGAACGTCTGCGCCTGGCCGACGCCCGGTACGCGCGAGATCTCGTCCTGCACGTAGATACGCGAGTAGTTCGACAGCGCCGCCGCATCCCAGCGCGGATCATCGGACGTGAAGCCGACGGCCAGCAGGATATTCTGCTGCGCTTTTTGGACGGTGACGCCGACGCGCTGCACATCCTGCGGGAGCAACGGCTTCGCGATCTCGACGACGTTCTGCACGTCGACCGCGGCCAGATCCTGGTCGCGTGAGATGTCGAAGAAGCAGTTGATCTGCAACGAGCCATCGCTCGCCGTCGACGTTCTGGTAGTACAGGAGCCCGTTGAGTGACGGCAGCTGCTGCTCGATCGGCGCGGCCACGGCCGTCGCCACCTGCTCCGCCGTCGCTCCGATGTACTGGGTCACGATCTGGACGCTCGGCGGCGTGATGTTCGGATACGTATTCACCGGCAGGCTGCCGATGGAGAACGCCCCGAGCAACAAGATCACGATGGAGATCACCATCGCGAAGATCGGACGTTTGACGAAGAAATACTGGACCTGCTGAACGTCCATCTCGTTTTCAGTGGGATCCGGCTTACTCATTGGCTACGGCCCTCGCGGACGATCGGCACTGCCGGCGCCGCAATCGCGTCATCGTTGATCGGAACGTTCGTCGAGTCCTTCGCGGCCACGTAGGCCGTGGGGCTCACCCTCATCCCGGGGAAGAAGATCTTCTGCTGGCCGTCGACGATCACTTGGTCGCCAGCCTTGAGGCCATCGTCGATCACCCACTGCGAGCCCTGCCAGCCGGCGGCCTGCACGGGCTTGATGCCAGTCTTGTTGCTATCGCCGACGACATACACGTACTGGCCGGTGATGCCCTGCTGGACCGCGCGCTGCGGCACGAGGATGGCGCCAATGCGCTTGAAGTCGAGCATCTCGACGCGCACGAACTGCTGGGGCAGCAAAATGTGCCCAGGGTTTGGGAACGTCGCGCGCAACGTCTGGGTGCCAGTCGTCGAGTTGAGCGAGATGTCGGCGAAATTGACCAGGCCAGGCCGCGGGAAAACCGTCCCGTCGCTCAACATGACCCGCACTTGCAGCTGGCCGTTGGGCAGCGTGAGCCGCTTCTGCGCGACTTCGCGCCGCCACTCCAAGAACGTCCTGATCCGACGGACTGAACGTCACATAGATGGGATCGACCTGATCGAGCGTGGTGAGCGAATCGGTGCCGCTCGCGACCCGCGCGCCGAGCACCATCCACGCGATCCCCGCGCGGCCGCCGACTTGCGCGCGAACCTCGGTGTCGTCCAAGTCCTTCTTGGCGTTGTCGACCGCCCCCTTTGCCGCAATGACATCCGCGGAGTCCTGGTCAACCTGCGCCTTGGCGTTGTCGACATCCTGCTGCGCCACCGCGTGCTCGGCGAGCAACGGGAGGTTGCGATTGAGCGTGATCTTCGCGTTTACGAGGCGCGCCTTCGCATCCGCCAGCGTCCCAAGCGCGTTCTCGTACGCCGCCTTGTACTTCGTGGGGTCGATGCGAAAGAGCACCGCGCCCGCGGGCACATCGCTGCCCTCTTTGTAAGGCCGGTCGACGATGTAGCCGCTCACATTCGATCGTACCAGAATGTGTTTCGATGCTTGTGCCTGGCCGACGTAGTTGTAATGTGCCGCGATCGTCTCGGGCTTGACCGTCAAGACCGACACCTGCGGAGGCGGCATCTGGAACGGCTTCTGACCACCACTACACGCTGCCGCGATAACCGCGCACGCCACTATCCCAAAAAAACCCTTTCGCCGCACACTTCCTCCGATGCCCGGATTTCAAACGATCGTTCGATGTGTTTCCGCTCGAATCCTGACAAGCGCGGCTGAGTTCCGCCAGTCGGGAACCGGACTAAGGCGTTGCGACGCCCTGGAGCGCAAAGAAGTGGCCGCTCGTCGCCTTCTCACGGAGCGGTCGGATCGCGGTGTAAGCTGGTGAGTTATACCACTGTTGCAGCGCTTCCATGCTCGGAAATCGGACGATGACAAATCGTCCCTTGGGTGCCGGCTGTGAGTCGAGTTCAACGACGGCGGATGACGCCCCCACGAGGACCGTGCCGCCGTAGTCCTGGATCGTCTTTCCCACCGCTGCGCCGTACTGCTTGACCATTGCCGTATCGGAGACCGTTTCGGCGTTCGAGATGAGATACGCCGGCCGCGGCGCTTGGACGGCGCCAGAGAGCATCGCGATGCTGAGTATGAGGATAGGTTTCATGCGCCGACGTTAGCCGACGCGCCGTCCGCGGATCAATCTGATTCCGATACATGGAGTCCGTCGCACGCCAGACGGTTCCCGCCATACGTCGAGCGGCCCCTCCGATTGCCGGGGCGTCGCCCGCTCCTCATGATTGGGCATGCGGACCTCACGCGTGGTGGCGCTCGCGCTCGTCGTCGGCACGCTGTTCACCGCGCAGGCGATCTTGCTCGACCTCGCGGCCGGGCGAAAAGTCGATGTCGCGCAGCGCGTCGCGATCGCGCTGTTGTTCTGGGTCGTCTGGGCGTTCTTGACGCCCGTGGTGCTCGCGGCGCTCCGCCGCTGGCCCCGCTCGTTGGTCGTGCACTTGGGGCTCGCGCCAGTCTTGGCCGCCGCCCAGACATTGATCACGCTCTGTCTGAACTCGCTCTATGCGCACGCGCGGATCGCACCGCTCCTGCGCTCACCGGTGGTCATTTGGGGTGTGTTCACCGGGGTGTTTTACTATGGATTGGTAGCGGTCCTGTACACCGCGCTGCGCTTTCGTAGCGAGCTGACGCGGGCCAAGCTCAACGTCCTGCGCTCGCAGCTCCGGCCGCATTTTCTCTTCAACACCCTGAACGCCATCTCTGGCCTCGTCGGCGAGGACACTGAAGCGCATCGCATGCTGCTGCGCCTTTCGACGTTGCTCCGGCGGAGCCTCGACGAGCAATCGCACGAGGTGACGCTTCAGCAAGAGCTCGCGTTCTTGAACGACTATCTCGACATCCAGCGCGTGCGATTCGGTGATCGTCTCTCCGTCCAGCTCACCGTCGATCCGACGATTCTCAACGCCCAGGTTCCGGTGTTTCTGTTGCAGCCGTTGCTCGAAAACGCGATCGAATACGGGGGATCGAACGATGGCTGCACGACGATTGCCCTCAGTGCGAGCCGAGAGAACGAGACGCTACGAATCGTTCTCGAGGATCGGGGTCCGGGTATCTCGGCCACACGCGAAGGCATTGGCTTGGGCAACACCCGCGAGCGGTTATTGCATCTGTACGGCCCACGAGCGTCGGTGACCCTTGGGACAGCGGAGCGAGGCGCCCGCGTCGAGCTCCGCCTGCCGATCGATGAAAATTCTCGTCGTTGACGACGAGCCGCTGGCGCGGCAGGTGATCCGCCGTTCTCTCACGCGGATCCCCGGCATGTCGTGTGTGGGCGAGTGCGCGACGCGCGAAGAAGCGATCGCCGCCATCGTCCAGCAGCGTCCCGATGTGGTGCTGCTCGATATTCGCCTCGGCCGCGCGAGCGCGTTCGATATCATCGCGGAAATCGGCGCCGACGCGATGCCGCTGGTCATTTTCGTGACGGCATATGATCGGCACGCGATACAAGCATTCGAGGTCCAGGCGCTCGACTACGTGCTCAAGCCCGTCGACACGGCTCGACTCAACGAGGCGCTCCAGCGGGCGGCCGCCCAGTTGTCCCTCAAACGCGGGGTGGCCCCGGAGAACCCGCCGTCGCGAGAGGATCGGCTCATCGTCCGGGACGGCGAGCGGCTCGCTTTTCTGGACCCCGATCACGTCGAGTGGATCGAGAGCGCCGGCGACTACGCGCGCGTGCACAGCGGCCCGGCCTCGTACTTGATGCGCAGCACCTTGGACCGCCTGGAGAGCCGACTCGCCAAAGGCGGCAACTTCATCCGGGTCCGTCGCTCGGCCTTGATCAACGTGCGTGCCGTCATGACGCTCGAGCGTTACGCCAAGGGCATGTTCGTCATCCATCTTCGCGGTGGCGCGAAGGTCATCTCGAGTCGCTATCACCAGAACGCGCTGCGCCGCCTCCTGGGAACTCAATAGTCGAGACCGGTACTTTTACTCGATGTCCGCGACCGCCCTGCCACTTCCTGCCGATCGCTACGCGAACAAGTGGCCGATCGCCTTCGCGGTCACGTTGGGCGCGGTCATTGAGCTCATCGACACCAGTATTATCAACGTCGCCCTCCCGCACATCAGTGCCAATCTTGGCGCGACGATCGAAGAAGTGACGTGGGTGTCGGTCGGCTACATCCTGGCGGCGGTGATTGTGCTGCCCATGACCGGATGGCTGTCCGCGTTCTTCGGCCGCACCCGCTACTACATCGGCTCGATCATCCTGTTCACGATCGCGAGCTTCCTCTGCGGCGCGTCACGCTCGCTCGAGGTGCTGGTGCTCTGTCGCATCATCCAGGGCATCGGGGGCGGGGCGCTCATCGCGACCTCACAGGCGATCCTGTACGAGAGCTTCCCGCCCGACGAACAGACGCTCGCCGCGGCGATCTTCGGCATCGGCATGATGATCGGCCCGGCGATCGGACCGACGCTTGGCGGCATTATCGTCGATCGCTACGACTGGCCGTGGATTTTTTATATCAACATCCCGATCGGCTTCGTCGCGACGATCATGATCCTCACGTTCGTGAAAGATCCCGTGCACGAACACAAAGCGGGCCGATTCGATTTCGTCGGATTTGCCCTCCTGGCCGGCGGCCTGGGTTGTCTCCAATTCGTGTTGGAGCGCGGCGAACACTACGACTGGTTCGAATCGAACCTGATTCGCGGGCTGACCGGCGCCGCGACGATCATGTTGGTCTCGTTGATCTGGTGGGAGCTGCACATCGACCAGCCCATGATCAACCTCCGGTTGCTCAAGCATCGAAGCCTGGCGGCCGGGTGCCTGGCTATGGGCGCCGTTGGTCTCGCGCTCTATGGCAGTATCTTCGCCGTCCCGCTGCTGACCCAGAATCTCCTCGGCTACGACGCGGCCACGACGGGATGGGTTCTGTTTCCGGGAGCCGTAGGGAGTGCCATCGGCATGTTCGGCATTACCCGGCTGCCCAAGAACATCGACCGTCGCATGATCGCGGCAACCGGCGCGCTGATCCTGGTCGTCGCCATGTTCATGCACGGTCAGTTCACCACAATGACCGGGCGGCAGCAACTCTTCTGGCCGATCGTGTTACGGGGTGTCGGGGCAGGTCTCATGTTCGTGCCCTTGGCGGCCTCGACCGTAGCAGGGCTCAAAGGCCCGGACATGGCCCAGGGCAGCGCCATGTTCAACCTGGCGAGGCAGCTGGGCGGAAGCTTCGGCCTGGCTTGGTTGGCGACGCAACTGACAACGGCAACGGCAGTTAACCGGGCCAACCTCGTCACGTATATCAACTGGACGAACCCAGAGGTACAGAGGCGGCTGGCAATGATCACCGCCGCGATGCAGACCCGGGTGGGCGATCCGGTGCTGGCCGCGCGCCAAGCGCGGGCGATTCTCGATCGCATGGTCCAAGCGCAAGCGCTCATACTGACCTACGACCAACTTTTCCGGATCGTCGGCGTCGTCATCTTCTGTTGCCTGCCACTCATCTTCCTCCAGAAAAAGCCCTCCGGCGGCGCACCCAGCGATTTGCATTAACGCTGGTCGCGCTTGCCGTCCTCGTCACCACCGTTGTCGTCGTCGCGAACCACGCCGAGACGCAGTGGCTGAGATCAATGCGCCACGGTATCTCGGTCGTGCGGCACACCGCCGGCCGCGGCGTCGCGCGCATCGCGTTCGTGGTCGTGTATACGGTCCTCTTGACCATCGGCTTGCCCGGCGGACCGTTAATGATTCTCGGTGGGGCCGCATTCGGTCCCATCACCGGGTCGATTTTGAACCTGACCAGTATCACGCTCGGCGCCGCCGGAGGGTATTGGCTCGCGAGAACCCTGGGTCATCGCATCCCGCGCCGCGCGCTGCACATCGAGCCGCCGCACAATGTGACGACACTGATCTCGCTGCAGATCAACCCATTGGTACCGAACAGCATCTTGAACCTCGCCGCGGGCCTCGCCCGAGTCGATTTTCGGACCTATATGGTCAGCGTCGTGGTCGGGAACGTCGCGCCCACGATTGCCTACAGCTATTTCGCGGGCGCACTACTGTCCGCGGGTGGTGCCAACGGCGGGGTTGGACGGGAATTGTGGATCGCGGCGATTGTACTGGCGGTAATCCTGCTCGCGCCGATATTTGCCGGGAGATGGCGAACAACCTGACTGTGCCGACCGTCGAGCACTTCGTGTTCTTCGAGGCGTTGGGCGCGATCGTCGATCGCACCGAACGCGGCGGCCTGTCCGCGGAAGACGCCGAGGCGGTCCCCGAGTACCGGCTGGTGCTCGCGGGCCTGCTGACGTTGCGCCTCGTCGATGGCTGGGTGGCGGCCGTCGCCGAGGGCGGAGAGGCGCCGAGTCTCAAGCACATCGCCAGCGCCCAGCGCGCGGTGCGCGCGTGCGAGGTCAGTCCGGTCCGGAACGCGCTCGAGGCGCTGGTGACCGCCATGACCGAGTCATGGGGCGTGGCCTCGTCGGAGGTCATCGCACAGGCATTCGCGTATGCGCGACTCCTGCAGGATGATTCGGCGTGGGCCATCGCGGCCGATACCTATCAGTCGGTCGTGGCCTGTTCCGACGCATCGCACGACGCGGGCCTCGCACCGGTCGCGTTGCTGAATATGGCCGCCTGTCTCCGGACATGCGGTCGCCTGACCGATGCGGATCGGGCGTATGCGCGCGCGTTCGAGGCGGCCACCGCGGCCGGCGACACCTATCACGCGCTCTTGAGCCGCATCGGCGCCGCCAACGCCGTCGCCAATCGCGGCAACCTGCCGCGCGCCGAGGCATTGCTCGATGAGATCATCCGCGAGACCGAGGCGCTCGTCCCCGGCGCGCCCGCGTTGATGGATGTGATGGCGCGCGCCAAGCACGATCGTGGCGTCGTTGTCGTGGATCGCGGTGATCCCGCGCGGGCGACGGACGATTTCTTCGATGCGTTCGAGGCGTACACGGAGCCCAAGCGCCGGACGCGCGCGCTGGTTGATCTCGCCAACGCGCTGACCGCCCTCGGCGCCCGCGCCGCGGCGCGCGATGCGTTTCACTTGAGTCTCGGCGCGACCACCGATCGCGAAGTCCGATGGGTGGTGAGCATCAACTTGCTCGAGCTCGCGCAGCTCGATGGCGAGGAGACCGTGTTCGAGCGGTGGCGCCGCGACATCGGCGATGCCGATCTCCCGCCGCGTCTCCGCGCGTACTACCTGCTCTACTCCGGCTTCGGCCTGTACCAGTTCGGCCGCTCCGATGCCGCTCGCGCGGCGCTGGCCGGCGCGCTCGTCATCGCCGAGCGCCACGAGTTGGGCGAAGTCGTGATGCGCGCCGACAGCGCGCTGTCGGCGATCGATCGCAACGAACGGTTGCCGGTGACGGGTGCGAGCGCCCCCAGCGCGCCTGGGGTGGCTCGCATCGTCGACCGGCTCCGTGTGATGCGCGCGCGGCAGCCGACTACTGCGTGACGACCAGCGTGCCGTGCATGTACGTGTGAATCGAGCAGTGCCACGTGTACGTGCCCGGCGTCGTCGGCGTGCCGTCCGTCACCACGGAGTTCGTGACACCCGTGGCATTGCCGTTGGTGAAGCCGAGGTTGGGCAATCCATTCGCGGCGTCCCACGTCACCGTGTGCGGGACGTTGTCGAACTTGAAGCTGACCGCGGTGCCCGCGGCCACCGTGTCGGGCGTCGGGTTGAAGAAATACGTGCACGATGTGTTGCTCCCCCCGTACGCACCGCCGCTCGTGGTGCATCCCAGTGCGCTGCCAACTGCTTCGACCTGCGCGTTGTGTCCGCCCGTTGGTCCATTGGCTGGCGCGGTGCTCGAACTGCAAGCTGCGGCGGCCAGCACGCCTGTGACCGCGGCGGCGATCGCGTAGACTCTCACCATTTCCCTCGTTGAAGAAGACGATAGCAACGTAGGGCGAGGGGCATCTACGCCACCCTGATGTTGGGGTGAATATCCACTGCTTTGGGGTGTATGTTGCGGGCCATGGAATCCAGACGGCAGTTCGTCCTCAGTGGGATCGCCGCCGGTGCAACTGCGCTGTTGCGAAACGCGCCATCCCCCTCGCGTGCGCAAGACAATTTCGAGCTCGCCGAATTAACGGTGTCCGACCTGCAAGCGGGCATGCAGTCAGGTCGCTGGACCGCGCGCAGTATCGCCGAGCACTATCTGGCGCGCATCGATCAAGTCGACAAACAGACGCACGCGGTGCTCGAAACCAACCCGGACGCGTTGCACATTGCGGATGCGCTCGATGCGGAGCGCAAGACCAAAGGTCCTCGCGGTCCGCTCCACGGTATTCCCGTGCTGATCAAGGACAACATCGCGACCGCTGATCGCATGCAGACGACCGCCGGCTCATTGGCACTCGTCGGCAGTCTGGTTCCACGCGATGCGTTTATCGTCACCCGCTTGCGTGCCGCCGGCGCGGTCATCCTCGGCAAAACGAACTTGAGCGAGTGGGCGAATTTCCGTTCCACGCACTCGTCGAGCGGCTGGAGTGGTCGCGGTGGTCAAACGCGGAACCCCTATGCGCTCGATCGTACCCCGTCCGGCTCGAGCTCTGGCTCAGGCGTTGCGGCGGCCGCGAATCTCGCCGCGCTCACGATCGGCACCGAGACCGACGGCTCCATTCTTTCACCCTCGTCTTGTAATTCCTGTGTGGGAGTCAAGCCGACGATTGGTCTCGTGTCTCGTGCAGGCATTGTCCCGATCTCGCACAATCAAGACACCGCCGGTCCCATTGTTCGCACGGTACGTGATGCCGCTATCCTGTTAACCGTCCTCGCTGGCGTTGATCCGAGAGACAAAGCCACGAGACCAAAAGGTGTCGACTACGCGGCCAGCCTCGATCCCAATGCACTCCGCGGTGCTCGTATCGGAATTGCCCGGAAGAACTATTTCGGCTACAGCTGGATCACCGACAAAATCGTGAACGAAGCGATCGACGCGATGAAGCGCCTGGGCGCCGTGATCATCGACCCGGCGGATATCGAGACCGCGGGCAAGTATGACGCGGCCGAGCTCGAGGTGTTGTTGTACGATTTCAAAGCGGATCTCAACGCGTATTTGGCCGATCTGGGTCCGGGCGCTCAGGTTCGCACGCTCGCCGACGTGATTGCCTTCAACGAGGCGCACGCGGACACGGAGATGCCGTATTTCCGGCAAGAGCAGATGGTGGCGGCGCAGGCCAAGGGCCCGCTGACGAGCCCCAAATATCTCGCGGCCCTCGCCAAGTGCCACCAGATGGCGCGCACCGATGGCATTGATCACACCATGACCCTCCACCGTCTCGACGCGATCGTCGCGCCGACCGGCGGCCCGCCCTCGCCGATCGACCTCGTCGACGGCGATGGCGGTAGCGGTGGGTCGAGCACGACGCCGACCGCGGTCTCGGGCTATCCCGCCGTCACCGTGCCAGCCGGGTACGCGTTCGGCCTACCGGTTGGGGTCTCGTTTATGGGGCGAGCATTTTCTGAGGCCAAACTCCTCTCATTGGCGTACGCGTTCGAGCAGGAGACCAAAGTGCGCCGCCCGCCCGAGCTCAAGCCAACCGTCTCGCTGACGTAACACGGAACCTCTGTTCTCGTCGTCGTACACGTACGGCGATGACGAGCAGCATAACGGCCAACGACCACGTGTTTGGACCGGCGGACGCGCCGGTCACGCTTCTCATGTACGGCAACTACGAATGCCTGCATTGCCGGCGGGTGTATCCGGAAGTTGCCGCCATCCGTGCCGACCTCGGCGCTGACTTGCGGTTCGTGTATCGACACTTCGCGCTGACCGCGGATTTTCCGCACGCGGAATTGGCGGCCGAAGCGGCCGAAGCAGCGGGGGCGCAAGGGCGATTCTGGGAGATGCACGAAGCGTTGTCCCTCCGTGCTCCGTCACTGGTACGCGAGGCGCTACTCGCCGAAGCCGAGCGCTTGCACCTGGATGTGGCCCGTCTCGCCGCTGATCTCGATGGGCACACGTACCGCGCACTCGTCCGTGAGAAGACGACTGGTGCGTTGGCGTCAGGCGTGCGCAGCACGCCGACGTTCTTTGTGAATGACATGCACGTCGAGGACCCGTGGGACCTCGACGGTCTGCGCGCCGCGTTACAGCGCGCCTAACGCGAGCGCTCTGACGTGCGGCAGTCCGGCGCGTTCCGCGGCGCCGATGGTCTCATTGATGATCGCGCGTGCCTCGCCAATCCGGCCGCGACGCGACGCAACGCTCGCTTCGGCGATCCGCATTCTGAGCTCGCCGACGACGTCGCCTCGACGCAGCGCCAACGCTTGGGCCTCGCGGAAGCTCTGCGTGGCTTCGTCGAAGCGACCGAGCGCTCGCAGGGCTTCGCCGCCGCGCTCATACGCTTCGGCCGCGATCGCCGCGTGCAGCGGAATCTCGAGCTGCGCGAGCAGCGTCTCGTAGACATTGACCGCCAACGCCCACTCGGCCACTTCGTGCAAGCGAGCCGCGTAGGTGTGCAAGGCATCAACGACGCGTTGGCGACGCAGTCGCCACGCACTGCCGACGGCCGAGAACAGCGCGATGAGCGCGGGGTACAACGGCGACTCGCGATCGACTTGGGAGACGGCATGTCGCACCCGACGGAGCTCACGCCAACTCGGCCGACGGCCGGACACACGCCGGTCGGCGAGTCGAATCGTGACGAGCCCCGCCGACGTTGTTCGCCAATCCGCGCTGTCCGGCGTACATCGGCTCAACACTTGAAAGAACGGGATGTGTAATGAGGACATATCTTATTAAAGACGCATATCTGGTGCGCGTCCTCCATGTCTTACCGAGCAGGGATCGCGCCCCACGCGCGTCGCCCGTAGATTTGTGACGATGAAGCAACGGGTTGTCGTCACTGGCATGGGCGCGCTCACGCCGATCGGAAACACGGTCGGCGAGTTTTGGTCCGCGGCCCTGCGCGGTGAAAGCGGTGCCACTCCTATTACGCGGTTCGACGCGTCGGCGTTCGATACGCGCTTCGCTGCCGATGTCAAAGGCTTCGATCCGCTCGAGCACCTCGATCGCAAGCTCGCGAAGCGACTCGATCCGTTCTGTCAGTACGCGATCGTTGCGGCCGATGAGGCCCTGCGAGATGCCGGCATCACTCCCGCGGCGCTCTCAACCGAGGCCAAGTCCCGCATTGGCGTGATCTTTGGTAGTGGCATCGGCGGGATACAGACCTTGCAGGCGCAATCGGCCGAGTTCCAGAAACACGGCCCCAACCGGTTATCGCCATTCTTCGTTCCGATGATGATCTCGGACATGGCGGCCGGCATCATCTCGATCCGCCACGGCTTCACCGGACCGAACCATTGCGTCGTCTCCGCCTGCGCGACGGGGAATCACAATATCGGCGATGGTCTCGCGGCGATTCGCGCGGGGGACGCCGACATCGTGCTGTGTGGCGGCAGCGAGGCCGTGATCTGCGAGCTCGGCGTCGGTGGGTTCTGCGCCATGCGCGCGATGTCCACGCGCAACGACTGCCCGCAGATGGCGAGCCGACCGTTCGACAAGGATCGCGACGGCTTTGTCATGGGCGAGGGCGCGGCCGCGCTCGTGCTCGAATCCCTGGAGCACGCCGAGAAACGCGGCGCGCGCATCTACGCCGAGCTGCTGTCCGTGGGCTCGTCGGCCGACGCGTATCACATGACCGCGCCACACCCGGAAGGGCTCGGCGCGCGCCTGGCAATGGCTGCCGCACTGCGCGATGGCGGTATCACGCTCGACGACGTCGACACCATCAACATGCACGCGACCTCTACACCACTCGGTGACGAGTCGGAGTCGCGGGCCATCAGAACGCTGTTCGGTGACAAGGCGGACCGCATCACGGCGACATCGACCAAGAGCATGACGGGCCACATGCTCGGCGCGGCCGGTGCGGCCGAGGCGATTCTGTCGATCCTGAGCATCGTGCACGGCGTCGTACCGCCCACGATCAACGTGCGGCAGCCCGACCCCGCGTGCGATCTCAGCTACGCGTTCAACACGCCGGTCGAGCGCCCCATCCGCGTGGCGCTCAGCAACGCCTTCGGGTTCGGCGGCCACAACACGACGGTGGCGTTCCGAGCCCTATAGGTCAGCGCAGAAAGCGCTCTGCCAGCTGCTCCAGACGCTCATCGTGGTCAGCCCGCGCCCGCGTGAGAATGCGCTCGACGTACGGCCGGAGCTTCCGCTCGCCCCAGTAGTATCCGGTCGCCATCTCGGCGCTGCCGGTCTCGCCGTCCCGCGCGGCTTCGAGCAGCGCGACCGCCGCGGCTTCGTCGAACGACGGGTCCTCGCGTGGCGGGAGATCAAACCGGCGGGCCGGGTTGCCCCAATGCCCGCCGGCATCATCATCGACGAATGCGCGGGACATACTCTACAACGGGACGATCTGCGAGCGAATGGTCTGCGTGCTCGCGGGCCCATCACCCGTGTCGGGGAACGACTCCACCAGTCGCATGATCTGCGTGACCTTCGATCCGAGATACCGGCCGGTCACACTCACATATTGCACACCGCGGATCGTGCCGTCGCCCGCGACGCGCAGCACCTTCCCGCCCTCGGTGCCCTGGCCGCTCAGCGCGATGCTGCCCGTCCGTTCGATCCGCCACGCGCGCTCGCCCGCATAGGTCGTATCGCCCGTCACCTTCGACATCACGATCCGCTGGGTCGACACGGAGTCGAACGGCCCACGCTTGCCGGACCGCTCCTTCGACGTATCGGCCCACGCCGAGCCGGCCCCAACCGACGCGCGGAGCGCCGGCAGAAAATACTTAAATCCCCCGTACAGGCCGCGCAGGTTTCCGTCGGCGCTGGCCGGTGGATCGAACGCGTATATCTGCCCGGTTGGTGAAAGCATGCCGGTGAGCTTCACGCCCTTGGCCCACGACAGATCCTGTTTCGGCGCATCAAGCGCCGATTCTTGATCGATCGAATCAATCGTGACCGTGAGCGCAAGCGTGTCGCGCGACTGCTGCGTGAGATGGACCGTCACGACCTGCTTCGTCGTGTAGTCGAACTCGGCGGGCGCCCGGCCGCCGTTTTGATCGCGCTGATTCTGCGTGGCGATCTCGATGCGATATCGCTGTGTGCCAGGCGTGTAGGCGAATGTCTGGGCGCCCAGAGGCGCCGCGAAGACCAAGAGGGTGAGGCAGCGCATGACCATAACCTAATCGTGTCCGGGCGGCGTCGCTGTCATGACCCGCACCACCGGCGCGCCGCCGATGTCTTGCAGCGGGAAGTAGATCAAGTGGGTGCGTGGGTCCACCGCTACGGTGTGTGCGTGCGGTAACGCAAAATCGCCGTCACGGACCAGGCGCATGCCATCATGCGCCGCGACTTCGGTAAACGCGGAGACCGTCCCCGACTCGGTCCCGACGTACAGTCGCCCCCACGCGGGATCGAACGCCAGCACATCGGGCTCGGCGCCGACGCTGTACGTGGCCACGACGCGATCGGAGGTGAGATCCAGCACGCCGACGCGGGCATTGGTTTCGCCGGCCACGAACGCCACGCGCCGGGCGGCATCGAGCGCGATCCCGTGTGGCCGCTGAATGCCCGGCACCGGCACGTGCGCCACGATGCGATTGGTTTCCGGGTCGATCACCACGATCTCGTTCGTCTCGTGCACCGCTACGAGGATGCACGCGGTCACGGGATCGTAGACGGTGTTACCCGCCTCGCCACCCACCGGGATGCGCGTCACCAGCGTGTCGGCGTACACGTCGATCACGGCATTGGCGCCACCGTGCTCGTCCGACACGAAGATGCGGCGCACGTTCGGCGCGTACGCGATGCCATCCGGATAATCGATCCCGCTGATGCGAGCCAACACGCTATCGTTGCGCATGTCGACCACCGCCACTTGCTGGCGTCCGGTCACCGACGCATACAATCGCCCGAGCTCGGGGACGGCCCACACGCCATGCACTTCCGAGAATCCGCCGAGGTCGGCGACCACACGCTGATTTTTCACGTCGACGATGAGCAGCGTGCCGGCGTCCATGTGGGCGACGTACAGAAGATCCGTGGTCGTATCGAGGCTCTGGTAGTCGAACCGCACCGCCGGGCCAGGCACCGGAATCTCGGCGACCGTCTTGAGCAAGAAAGCGCCGCGGCCTGGCCCAGGCGGCGGCGCAATGGCCACCGCTGGTGGTGTCGGCCTCGTCTTCGGCTGACAGGAGGGGAGATACAGGATCAGTGCAATCGCGAGCATTGCCACAATCGTACGGATTGCGCCCGCTATGTCCAGTCGCTGCAACGAGAAACAATTGTTACCGAGCACGGACAAAAGTCCGGATCCGGCGGTCGGTGGGTGGTGTCAGTTGGCTGACATCCCACTTACGGAGAACGGCATGCCCGGCGACACCACGATCGTTTACAACCCCAGCACCACTGACTACGGCCCGGCGATCCAAGCGGCGATCGCCACGGCAAATTCAGCCGGCGGCGGCACAGTGAGTATCCCATCGGGCACTTATCCGGTTCTCACGACGATCAACTTCCAGAGCGGGACTGGTGTGACAATCCAAGGCGCCGGACTGGGCACGACGCTCGCATGCCAGATGGCGAGCCCGAATGCGGGTGGGATCGTCGCATCATCGACGACCCGTTGTGCCATTCGGGATCTTCGCATGACTGGCGCGGGGACCACGACGACGCTGAACGGGTTGATCTTCGCCCAAGCCGCCACACAGCTCACCGTTGATTCCGTGCGCTTCGAGAACGGTGGGAGTCATCTCAGTCTGAACGGCTGCACCTACTGCACGGTCTCGAACACCTCCCACAACGGTCTGACAATCCCCTCACAAGTCCTCGTCCTCTACCAGTGCAAGTGGTGCTCGCTGATCAATCCGATCGTATCGGGCTTCGCTTTTCCGTCACAGATTGGCGGGACCCCACGCGTCATTATTCTCAACGACTGCACGGACGTGAACGTCAATGGGGGCAGCATCACCAATGTCGACCTCTCTCCCACGGGCGGTGGTGCCGGGTTCTCGTTCTTCAACTCCAATCATTGCACGCTGACCGGCTTCACAGTCAGCGGGTTGGGGTCCGCCGATGGAATCGAGGTGTCGACGGGCTGCAGCTACATCGCGATCAGCAACTGTGACTCGTCCAACAACAGCCAGAACACCGGAACGGGCAGCCCGGTGGGCGACGGGTTCGACATCTTCCATTCGTCGTACATCCGCATATCCAACTGCATTGCGTACAGCAACGGCACGAACGGCGCTCACCCGGGGTTCGAGATCGTGACGTGTAACGACGTCTCGATCACGAACTGCCTCAGCCAATCGAACAACTCACACGGCTTCCTCATCGAGGCGTCGACCGACGTGTTGCTGTCGGGATGCAGCGCCATTGATAACGGCGACTCCGGAGTGTACGCGACCTCAGGGTCGGGGGTGCAAACGCAAGACCTCCGTATTATCGGCGGTGACTGCAGCAGCAACAACCGGAACGGAACGACGGATCCCACCATGCCCTGGCGGGAATCGGGCATCGTGCTTTACGACGCCACGACGGCCTGGATCGTCGGCACGCGAGCGTCCGAGCCCAACTCGGCGTCGCCGGAACAACGGTATGGGATCTACGTCAACAATACCTCGACGGCGACGATCATTGGCTGTCACACTGCGAGTAACGCCGTTGACAACATCTTTGTGTATAGCATGGCGACCGCGAAACCGATCGCCGGTGATACGAATCTAGGGACGGTGATCGTCAGTGGCTCCAAGGACGGGAATGTGGCGCTCGCCAGCTTGGTTTCGGCGCTGGCAGGGCTCAACATCATTCACGACGGGACGAGCTAATCTCCGATGCTCCAGCGCGCGATGAGGGCCGAGTAGAGACGACCCGCGATTGGACCCGGACGGCCGTCCCCCACGGGGCGGCCGTCGATCGCGACGACCGGCATCACATCGTTCGTCGTGCCCGTCAGGAAGCTCTCGCTCAGCCTTGGAATATCGTCGACGAACATCGGCTCCTCCCGTACCGCGAGTCCCAACTCGTGCGCCAATTCCAGCACGACCTCTCGCGTAATGCCCGGCAGGATGTAATTGCTCCTCGGGTGTGTTCGAACCACGCCATCGATCACGCCAAAGAAATTCGTAGCCGCGCCTTCCATGATGACGCCATCGCGCATCAGGATCGCCTCGTGCACGCCCGCGGCCACGGCCTTCTGCTTGGCCAACACATTGGGCAACAGGTTGACCGTCTTGAGATCACACCGCGCCCAACGCTGGTCAGCTAGCAGAATAGTGCCGACTCCCGAAGCCCTCTTGTCGTGCAGTGGTGTAAATATGCTCGCGCTCGCGTACACCGTGACCGGCGTACCGGCCGGCGGGAATTGATGCGTTCGAGGCGCCGCGCCGCGCGTGACTTGCCAGTACACCGTCGCCTCACCGCGCGCGAGCCCGTTGTCGCGGAGCAGACGAAGAGAGATCGCAACCAGCTCGGAGGGCGAGTATACCAGGTCGAGACCGGCCAAGCTGCGTTCCAGCCGCCGCACGTGGCGATCGACCTCCAGCAACACCCCATCCCGCGAGCGCGTAACCTCATAGACCCCGTCGCCGAACACGAACCCTCGGTCATCGACGGAGACGACCGCCTGGTCGCGGTCTACAAACTGGCCATTCACATACACGATGCCTGTCATATGCTGAAGTATATCGCAGTCGCCTTGCTCCAGATCACTCAAGGAACCACGACGGTCGGATCCGTTAAGATCCATTACTTGCAGTCCGGCCCGACCAAGTCGGACCACGCGTTGGTTCTGATCCCGGGTTGGCGCCTGCCAGCGTATCTCTGGACGGAGCAGCTGACACACTTCGGGGCGACCGAGCGCGTGATCGCGATCGACCCGCGCTCTCAAGGCCCGTCGACGAAGACGACCGAGGGCAACACCCCCGAAGTCCGCGCGGCCGATCTCCACGGCGTACTCGCCAACCTCGGCGTGGCCCACGCAACCCTCGTCGGTTGGTCGCAGGGCGCGCAGGATGTCGCGGCCTACTTGGCCGAATTTGGCACGTCGACTGTGGATGCGGTGGTCCTGGTCGACAGTCCTGTGTCGTGGGGCCCGGCTGAAGTCGACGCGCACCCGGCGTTCTCGAAGATTATTCTGTCAGGCATCCCGAATTACGCGAAATCCCCCGAGGACTATTCCCGTGGGATGGTCCGCTCGATATTCGTCCAGCCGCATCCCGATCTCGATATAGACAAGATCGTGCAGTCAACGATGCAAACACCGCCAGATATCGGCGTCGCGATGCTCACTCAGGATATTTTCGGCGCCGATCGTCGCCCACCGCTCCGTGCGCTCGACAAGCCAGCCTTGATCCTGGCCGCGGGAAAATCGCCGTTGCTCGATCTGCAGAAAGAAGAGGCCGCGACGATACCGGGATCGCAATTCGTGGTGATCGAGAACGCGGGCCACGCGGTCATGGTCGACCAACCCGCGCGGTTCGACAGCGTCCTCGCCGCGTTTCAGTCGGCGGGCAAGACCAAGTGATCGAACGCCTCGTACCCACGCAATGGCTCGAGCGCGCGATCGGTGTGCAGGGTCAGGTCGTACGGCTTACCCTGCGTAAACGCGGCGCGTAGCAACTCGACCGCCCCGGGCCGCTCGCCGAGTTGCGCCGCTATTCGCGCGCGTTGATACGTGTTGCGTCCGAATAAGTACGGGGGCTGCATCGCGGCGAGTTGCGCCGAGTATCGCTCCGCCGCTGCCCGGTCACCCTTTCGTGCCGCGGCCACACCCAGCCCGCCAAGCGCATCTATATCCCCGATCGACACCCAGATTGATTCGGCCGCCGCGGGCTGACCAGAAGCGTCGTATGCTTCGGCTAATCCACTCTTATCAGATGATTGCGTCTGGAACCAGCGCACGGCCCGCGCGTAGAGCGCTTGATCAGGGTGCCCATGCGCCCGGAGCTCGTCGGCCGCAATGAGCATGAGACGTCCGGTGTTCATGGTGTCGCTCGGGACCCAGGGCAATGTCTCATCGAGACGCGACGAGAACGTCCGCTGACCGCCCCATAGCCGCGAGGGCGCGGACTTCCGCGGCCATCGTCCGCCAGCCGTTCGGAAACCGGTCGCGTCCTTCCTTCGCGATCGCCAGCTCGGCGCGGTGATCGCCGATCATGTGATCGGCGGCCGCCGGCAACATCCAGTACCCGTCCCACCCTTTCATCCACCCGCGATTCGCGTCGACGCCTTTGAGCGCCGCGAGCGCGTGGTGCGGATGGTCGAGCATGAGCTCGAAATACCCGACGTTCGAGCAACCCCTCGCTGCCCGGCGCCGCGTCGACCATCTCGTGCGACGTGCGGACGGCGGCGGCCCAGTCGCCATGGATCTGCGCGATCGAGTTGTCGAGAAAGAATCGATCGAACGGCGCGAGCTCGGCCCGGCGTGCGGCGAGTCGCGTAATCAGCGAGTCGGCGCTCGCGTACTGGTGCGTCGTGAGGTACGCGTCGACCGTCCAGAGCACCGGTTGTGCGTAGGTCGAGTCGAGCGCGGCCGAGCGCAGGTAATGCGCGATCGCCTCGCGTTTTTGGCCACGGGTCTGGAAATCGAGCCCTTGCTCGAACTCCTGGTAGGCCTCGTACGTTGGCGGCGACGTCGCGCGCTGGATCTCCTCGCTGAGGCGCGGATTGTACAACAGGGCCAGCGCCCCCGTGACGTGCTCGCGCAGCCGATCGACCGCGACGAGTGGCGCGCGAACGGGCCCGCTCACGGGATCGACGCTCCGCAACAACCGCCCCACGCGCGCGTCCGAGATCTGCGCCTGAAATCGGAGCGAGTCGCCGTCGCGGTAGAAGCTGCCCCAGACGATCGTCCCGGCGCCGGTCTGTTCCGCCAGCGCTCGGACCGCCGCGGGCCCGGCTCCGACAGGCGTTCTCGCGGCGAGCATGGCGGTTCGCGCATCGACGACGTCGACGAGTCCGGTCTCCGCCAGGCGCTGCGTCACCCAATCGGCCGCCATCAGCCCGACGGGGTTGAACGCGCTGTCACCCGTGTTGTTGTCGAACCGCGCCACGAGCACGCGCGTAGGCACCAACACCGGCCCGCGCATGGCTCGCCACTCGGTGATGGCATGCACGCCTACGGCAACGATGGCCAGTCCCGCAACCAGGGCGATGATGAGGCCACGTCGCTTCGGCGGCTCGGATTTCGGCGCGGCCGCTTGCGGCACGCTCGGTCGCCGAATGGCGGCTGGCGTGCGGCGCTTGTGGGGCGCAATGGGAATCGCCTGCTCCGGCGAATCACGGAGCTTCGTCGCATACGCCGTCACCGAAGCATCAGGCGCCGCGTCGAGCTCCTGTCGCACCAACGTCTCGTACACCCGGGCGTGCTGCAGCGCACCCGCGCGATCCCCGGAGGCGGCCAGTGCGTGCATGAGCTCGAGCGCCACTTCGGCGTCGAGTGGATCGGCCGACGCGAGCCGTCGACACCAGCCGGCTTCCGCGCGCGGATCCCCGCGATCGTGTGCGTCGGCCGCCAGCGTCCGCAGCGCTTTGCGATATCGCTCGGCGAGATGCGACCGCTGCCCCTCGACCCAGCGCTCGAACTCCGGCGCGTCCGGCACGTAGAACCCGTCGAGAAACGGCCCCCGATAGATCGCGACCGCGCGCTCGTGCTCCTTCCGCTCGAGCGCCTGCTCGAACTCCGCCAAGTCGCTGGTGATCGCCTCGGGATTGAGGCGAAGCTCCGTCGTTCCGAGCACGAGATCGTCGCGCCCGAGATCGCGCCGCAGCGAGTACACGGTCTGCGCCAGCACGCGCCGGGCTTTCTCGTCATCACTGTCCGGCCATAGCTGGTTTATCAACTTCGCGCGCGCGACGCCGCGGTCGCCGGCGGCAGCGAGGATGGCGAGCACGGCCAACGGACGCCGCTGCCCGGCGGCGCCGCCGTCGCGGTCGATGGATAGACCACCGAACGTCCGGACCCGGAGCATGGTCAGGGAACGAGGAGAATCTTGCCGGCCGTACGACGCGACTCGAGCGCGCGTTGCGCGTCCGCGGCGTCTTTCAGCGGGTACTCGTGCGCAATCCGCACCTTGAGCTCGCCGGCTTTGATCCACGTGAACAGATCGTTCACCCGTCCCACCATCTCGTCGCGCGTCGCGGTGTAACTGCCGAGCGTCGGGCGCGTGAGATAGAGCGAGCCCTTGCGATTCAAGATCTGGGGATCGATCGGTGGAACCGCGCCGCTCGACGCGCCGAACAGCACCATGTATCCGCGCGGCCGGAGACAGTCGAGGCTCGCGTCAAACGTTGCCTTCCCGACCGAGTCATACACGACATCGACACCCTGGCCACCGGTGTACCGCGCGACCTCGGCCACCACGTTCTGCGTCGAGTACTCGATAGTCTCGTCCGCGCCGTCGGCACGGGCGATCTCGGCCTTGGCCGCCGTGCCCACGCTCCCGATCACCCGCGCGCCCCGCCGCTTGGCGATCTGGACGAGCAATCCCCCGGTGCCGCCCGCAGCCGCGTGGATGAGACACGTCATTCCGGGCGCCAACGGATACGTCAATGTCGCGAGATAATGCGCGGTCATCCCTTGCAGCATGACCGCCGCGGCTACGTCGGTAGCGACGCCATCGGGAATCTTTACGAGCTTTGCCGCAGGGACGGCTTGCAGCTCCGCATACGCTCCAAGCGGTCCCTCGTACGCGACCCGGTCACCAACGGCCAACCCGGCCACGCCGTCGCCGAGGGCGACGATCGTTCCGGCGCCTTCCGTGCCTGGGATAAAAGGCATGGGCACTGCATACATCCCAGTCCGCCGGTATACGTCAATGAAATTGACGCCTATGCCCGCGAGGCGAACCAGCGCTTCGCCGGGGCGAAGTTGAGGGTCGGTTACGGTTTCGTAGCGGAGGACCTCTGGTCCTCCGTTTTCGTGTACACGGATGGCCTTCATGGGTTGACAAGTTATAACGTCGCCGCGTAGTCTCCGACATGCGTCGCGAAACCGTCACGTTCTGTTGTGCTACCGCCAATCTGCGGCCAAGGCGACATACGTGACGGACTGACAGCATAATTGTCGCGTTTTCCCCGGCCGCTCCGATTACCGAGCGGCCCTTTTTTTTCCCCGAGGAACTATGTCGACCGCTACCACCACTGTGGATCCGGAGATCGAGAAGAAGGGGTACGCCCAGCCCGAGGTGTTGGTCAGCACGAATTGGCTGGCCGAGCATCTCCATGACCCGAATATCCGCATCCTGGAGAGCGATGAGGACGTCCTGCTCTACGACACCGGCCACATTCCCGGCGCGCAAAAGGTCGATTGGCACACCGACCTGAACGATCCGGTCATCCGCGACTACATCACGCCGGCCGCGTTCCAAGCGCTCCTGCGCCGCCTCGGCATCGATGAGTCGACGCCGGTCATCTACTACGGCGACAAGAACAACTGGTGGGCGACGTATGCCTTCTGGGTGTTCAAGCTCTTTGGCTTCGAGAACGTGCGCGTTCTCGATGGCGGGCGCGCGAAGTGGGAGGCGGAGAAGCGGGAGTTCGTCACCGATCGGCCGAAGTTCGAGCCCTCGACCTACACCGCGCCGCAGCGCGACGACAAGCACATCCGGGCCTTTCTCGAGGATGTGAAGAAGCATCTCAACGCCAAGGGCAAGCTCGTCGACGTGCGTTCGCCGCAGGAATACACCGGCGAAAAGCTCCACATGCCCGACTACCCGCAGGAGGGCGCCCTCCGCGGTGGGCACATCCCGACGGCCAGGAGCGTTCCTTGGGCTCGCGCCGCGAATCCCGACGGCACGTTCAAGTCCGCCGAGGACCTCCGCGCCATCTACGAGAAGGAGCAGGGGCTTAACAAAGGCGACGAAGTCATCGCCTACTGCCGCATCGGCGAGCGGTCGTCACACACGTGGTTTGTGCTGACGTACCTCCTCGGATATCCCAAAGTCCGGAATTACGACGGCAGCTGGACCGAGTGGGGGAACGCCGTGCGCGTGCCGATCGAGCAGGGGTCGGGCAAATGATACTCTTATGTATCGTGTGATCCATTAACGCCTCAGGGAGTATTGGCGGGGATCATGTTACTTTGCCCCCGCCAATGCTTCTTAAGTTCGTCGTTGCGCTGAGTATCGCGGTACGTATCGGCGCGCAACAACCGGCGCCGCCGAGTCGGGCGCTCTCGCTGTCCGACGCCGTCGGTACCGCGCTCGGCCAGAGCGAGACGATGACGATCGCTCGCGCAGGTCTGACGCGCGCCCGCGGGCAGGTCCTGCAGGCGCGCGCGCCGTTCCTGCCGCAGCTCTTCGGCACGTTGAGCTATACCCGCACGATCAAGTCGCAGTACGCCGCTCTGACGTCCATCCCCAAGAACCAATTCGAGCTCTGTACGATCCAGCTCGACTCCACCGCGACCGGGGCGCAGCGGCAAGCCGCGCTGGCGGCAGCCCAAAGCTGCCCGTCCCAGTTCTCCGGCAACATCTTCTCGAGCGTCGGCATTGGCGCGCTGAACGCCTACAACCTCGGCCTCTCGTTCTCGCAGACCCTGTTCGATGGCCAATTCCTCGCGGCGCACGCCGCCACGGCTCCGCGCGAGGCTGCGGAGATCGAGCTCGGCGCCCAGCGCGCGCAGGTCATGTTCGACGTCGCGCAGGCGTACTATGATGCCGCACTCGCCGACGAGCTGGTGACGATCGCGGATTCGACCCTGGCGATGGACGAGCGCACACTGGCCCAGGCGCAGTTGGCCCGGCGAGTGGGCAACCAGTCGGAGTTCGACCTCCTCGAGACGCAGGTGACGCGCGACAATCAGATCCCGGTGCTGGTTCAGGTGAAGGCCGAGCGCGATCAGCGATACTTGCGGCTCAAGCAGTTGATCGGGCTGCCGCTCGACGCGCCGCTGGCCCTGACGACCGGGGTCGAGGACGGGACCGATCTGCCGGGGGGTATGCGACTCGCCTCGCTCAACGACAGCATGCCCGGCGTAGTCGGCGATACCACGGTCGACCACCGTTCGAGTGTGCGCGAGCAGCACGAGGCGGTCGTCGAGACAGAGGCGCTCGTGTCATCGAGTCGCGGCGAGTACCTGCCGTCGCTCTCCTTGACCTCGAGCTACCAGCGGGTCGCCTTTCCCACGGGCGGGCTTCCCGCCTGGAATAGCTTCTTGAACAATTGGACTATCGGCGTGACGGCGTCCGTGCCGATCTTCAATGGATTCAAAACGCACGGGGATGTATTGATCGCCGAGGCCAACCTCGAGACCGAGAAGGCGCGGTACAACCAAGCGCGCGACGCGGCGGCGCTCGACGCGCGGAGCACGATAGCGGAGCTTCGCGCGGCCGAGGCCAGCTGGCGCGCGGTGTCGACGTCGTGGCTGCAGGCGGTGCACGCGTACGAGATCGCGGAGCTCCGCTATCGCGAAGGACTCTCGTCGCTGGTCGAGTTGAACGGGGCTCGGATCGCGCGTCAGCAGTCGTTCTCGAATCGCGCCCAAGCGGCCCGCAACGTCCAGGTCGCCCGCATGCGCGCCGCCCTGATCCGCGACCTCCCACTGGCGACGCGATGAGATATCTCCTGGCGGCCTCGCTGTTGCTCACCGCCGCGTGTAGTCGCCGCGACGCGAGCGATACACGCGCGCAGCGCGTGATCGAGCTCGGCGTGGAAGATATCGCGATCGTCGCGACCGATGTCGTACGAAGCGGCCCCGCGATCGCTGGCACGCTCGCTCCGACTCGCAACGCGCAGCTGAGAGCCGAAGTCGGCGGCGCAGTATTAGAGACGCTCGCCGACCAAGGTCAGCACGTCGCCGCAAATCAAGTGCTCGCCCGCATCGATGCCGCGACAATCCGCGACGCCTATGTCTCCGCGAAGTCGGCCGTCTCGACCGCGCAGCTCGCGGCCGATTACGCCGACCGGCAGGTCAAGCGCTTCGACACGCTGTTGGCGGCCGGCGCCATCGCCGAGCGGGACCACGAGGGCGTGGTCGAGCAAGATGCCCAAGCGCATTCGGCGCTCGCCAATGCCAAGTCCGGTCTCGTCCAAGCCGAGAAGGCGCTGGCCAACACTGAAATTCGCGCTCCGTTCGCGGGTGTCGTCAGTGAGCGTGACGTCAGCGCGGGCGATGTCATCGGGCCCGGCAGTCCAATGTTCGGCGTCGTCGATCCCAGTCGCTTGCAATTCGAAGCGACTGTTCCCGCCACACAGATCGCGTCCGTTCACGTAGGCGACGCCGTGTCGTTCGCGCTCAATGGCTATGGTGGCCGCACGTTCAGTGGTTCGATTGTGCGAATCAATCCGGTTGCCGACCCGGCGACACGGCAGGTTCAGGTTTTCACCGAAATCAAGAATCCGGACAACAGCATTGTCGGCGGACTCTTCGCGACGGGCCGCATAGTCACCCAATCGTCGCGCGGTCTCGTCGCGCCCATCACGGCGATCGATACCAGGTTCCTGAAGCCAAGTGTGCTCCGACTGAGAGATGGCAAGATCGAGCGAGTCGATGTCGCACTCGGCCTCCGCGACGATGTGGCCGAGCGAGTCGAGATCACCGCTGGTGTCGCGGCCGGAGACACGCTGTTGCTCGGCCAAGCACAGGGCCTGACCCCTGGCACGCCGGTACGCGTGACCCGGATGGCGGCCGAGCGGTAGCCGGATGTTCATTTCCGACTTCGCGATCGAGCGTCCGATCCTGACGACGGTGACGATGATCGCCCTCGTCGTGTTCGGCATATTCGCTCTGATCAAAACGGATATCGACGAATACCCGGACGTCGCCTCGCCGGTGATCTCGGTCTTCGTCCCCTATCCGGGCGCGACCCCGCGCCAGGTCGAGCGCGAAGTGATCGACCGGTTGGAGGAGCAGTTCAGCGCGATCAGCGGTCTCGATCACCTCGAGTCGACGGGGGTCGACGGGTTCGCCGAGGTCACGGTCATCTTCCAATTCGGCAAGAGCGTCGATCAAGCCGCACAGGATGTGCGCGACGCCATCGCCGAGGTGCGCGACCAGCTCCCATCGGAGGTCCGCGAGCCGATCATCCGAAAGTACGATCCCTCGGCGCTCCCGATCGTATCGCTCGCCGTGACGTCCGAGAGCATGAGTCCGGCCGAGCTCACCATACTCGCCGATCCCGGCATCACGAAGGAGTTGCGCGGGATTCTGGGCGTGGCTCAGGTCACCGTCGAGGGCGGCGACGAGCGGACGATCGCCGTCAATCTGCGGCCGCGCGACCTCGAGGCCGCCAATGTCAGCGTCGGCGAGGTCGTGTACGCGCTCAATACCCAGAATTTGGCCGCACCGGTCGGCAGTGTCACCGGCGCGCTGACCGAGCGGACGATCCGGCTCAATGGTCGCCTGCAGTCGCCGGACGACTTCACACAGCTCGTCGTTGCCCAGCGTGGTCCTCCGCCTCGCCTGGTTCGCCTCGGCCAGATCGCCGACGTCAAGGACACCGTTGTCGAAGCCCGCTCGCTCGCGCTCTACAACGGGCGCCCAGGTATCGGGATCGATATCACGAAAGCGAAAGGGACCTCGACGACCCGCGTGGCCGACGCGATCAAGACGAAGCTCCCGGACATCCGCCGGACGCTCCCACCCGGCGTGGAGTTGACGCTGGTGCAGGATGCCGGGGTGCGCGTCTCGCAATCCGTCACAAACGTCGAGGAGATGCTCGTCGAGGGAGCCGTACTCACAGTCCTCGTGGTCTTCGTTTTCCTGAACTCTTGGCGCTCGACGGTGATCACAGGCCTTGCACTCCCGGTTTCTACACTGGCCGCATTCATAGCCGTCTGGGCGTTCGGCTTCACGCTCAACACGATGTCGTTGTTGGGCCTCTCGCTCGCGATCGGGATCCTGATCGACGACGCGATCGTGGTGCGGGAGAACATTGTTCGCCATATAGAAATGGGCGAGGACCATATCGAGGCCTCGCACACGGCGACTGACGAGATTGGGCTGGCGGTGACGGCGACTACGCTCTCGATCGTCGCCGTCTTTGTGCCGGTGGCGTTTATGCGGGGCGAGGCGGGCCAATGGTTCAAGCCGTTTGCGCTGACCGTTGTCTGCGCCGTGCTGGTTTCGCTCTTCGTGTCATTCTCACTCGACCCAATGCTCTCGGCCTATTGGCCGGACCCCCAACTCGAGTCACACCAACGCCGAAATCCGATTGGCAGGGCGCTAGAGCGATTCAACACCTGGTTCGACCGTCAAGCTGACGCATACAAGGGCGTGATTGCCTGGGCACTCGACCATCGCTGGACCATGGTGGCACTGGCCGTGCTTTCCTTTGTCGGTGCGATCTCTCTCCAAGTGATGTTCGGCGGCGCCGACCTGATCCCAAAGAGCGACCGCTCCGAGCTCAACATTGTCGTACAAACTCCTCCAGGTTCAAACCTCGACTATATGCGGTTAAAGCTCGCCGAGATCGAGCGGGTCCTGCGTTCGCACCCGGAGGTGCAATCCACGTATTCCACGGTCGGGAGCGCCGCGGGCGAGATCGATTCGGGATCGGTCTACGTGCGTCTCGTCCCGAAGGGACAGCGCCGCATGTCCCAGACGGCGCTCACCGAAGTGATACGCCCCGAACTTTCGCGGCTGGGCGGCGTCACCGCCTACGTCTTCGAGCCGAGCCCGGCGGGGAATCGCAAGCAGATCCAGATCAAGCTGCGTGACGAGGGCGCGGGATACGCGACGCTCAGTCGGTTCGCCGACCAGGTGATGGGTGCGGTGCGCCAGGTCAACGGCGCCGCGGACGTTCGGGCTCTCGACGAAGGGGGACCGGCCCGAGTTGCAGATCGATCTCAATCGCCCGCTCGCGGCGACCATGGGCATCTCGGTGAGCGACGTCGCGGCCTCGTTGCGGCCCGCGTTTGCGGGCCTGCACGTCGGTGACTGGGTCGACCCCACTGGCAAGACGCGCGACGTGACGGTCAGATTCGCGGCCGATGCCCGCGCGAACGCGACGGACCTGCAGCAGCTCCCCTTGCTGCTCTCGTCCGACAGAGGCCCGACCACGATCCCACTGGGCGCGGTCGCGTCGGTCACGACTTCACTTGGCCCCGCCGCGGTCGAGCACTTCGGCCGCGATGAGGTGATCAGCGTCGAGGCCAACGTCGAAGGTCGATCCCTGAGCGAAGTCTCGAACGACATCAATGCCCGGGTGGCTCGGCTGGCCACGCCGCCGGGCATTCGCATCACGCAGGGCGGAGAGGTGAGCGATCAGGCCGAGGTCTATGGCGACATCATTGCCGCCCTCGGCCTCGCGGTGCTGCTCATGTACTTGATCCTCGTCGTGCAGTTCGGATCATTCCTCGATCCGCTGACGATCATGATGGCGCTGCCGCTCTCGCTCATTGGCGTGGTGCTCGCGCTCATGATCACGGGCGAAACGCTGAATATTCTCAGCATGATCGGCGTCATTCTCCTCATGGGCATCGTCACCAAGAACTCGATCTTGCTGGTCGACTTCGCGATCTGGGCCAAACAACGCAAACAGATCTCGACGCGCGATGCGTTGATCGAAGCCGGCCGCATTCGTTTACGCCCGATCCTCATGACCACCCTGGCGCTCATCGCCGGCATGCTGCCGGTGGCGATTGGCGCCGGCGTCGGCGGCGATTTCCGTCGGTCGTTGGGGATCGCGGTGATTGGCGGGGTCATCACCTCGACGGTGCTGACGCTGCTCGTGGTCCCGACGTTCTACGAGATCCTGGATGGCGCACGGGCGTCTTTCCTGCGCGCCATCAAGAGTTCCGGCGACTAGGTTTTCCAGGTGCATTGGCTTTATAACCTCCCGGGGACGTTCTGGGCGTATTTGCTGATCGGCGCGATCAGCAACATCACCGAGGAGCTCGCGCCCATCGGCGGTGGCTACGCCGCGCACCGGGGGCAGCTCGGCCTCATGCAAGTGGCCATCAGCGTCTGTATCGGGACCTGGGTCTCGGGCTTCGGTCTCTACTACCTCGGCCGCGCCCGCGGCATGTGGCTCCGCAAGCGCTTCCCGAACTTTGGCCGCCTCTTCACGCGCGCCCTCATGGTCGTGCGGCGCCGCCCCTGGCGCTCGTCGTTCGCCGTGCGCTATGCGTTCGGCCTCCGCATCACGTTGCCGATTGCGTGCGGCGCCGCCCACGTCCCGATTTGGGAATACGCGATCGGCAGCGCCGTCAGCTCGCTCACCTGGTCCTGCCTCTTCACCGTCATCGGTTGGATGTTCGGCCGCTCAGCCGATGTGATCATGCGGCACATCCATCGGTTCGAGGACGTGCTGACGCTCGCGGGTATCGGCGCCGTGGGGATTCTGCTCTTCGCCTATCTCCGCCGCAGCGTGACGCACGACGACGAAGCGATCACCGAGTTCGGCAAAGAGCTCGATCGTCTCAGTGGGGAGTTTCCGATTCTGGTTGATGAGAACGGCGGAACACGCCATAGAGGTACCACAACGACGGAATGAGCACGAGGGCGCCGACGGCGATGGCCGCCACGAACGCGCGCAACGTGGCCGGAGGCGACGCGGCGTCGAAGATCGTCAGCGTCGGTGGGACCAGGAACGGATACTGGGAGAACAGCCAGCCCCAGAGGATCAGGACCACCAGCGCGCCAGCCGCGACCCGCGCGAGCCGAAACCGTCGCGTCCAGAGTGCGACAATGGCGCCGAGGCCAGCGATCATCGCCAAGAGGTGAATCGGTCCGGCCAGTGACGAGTGCAACAGCATATGCCGCACGCGCGGCGCGAGTGGCTCGGCGGCCAGCAGCGCCGCGTACGCGGTGATCGGCAGCACGAGACCGGCCTCGATCGCTCGTCGCCGAAAGTCGTTCTGCAGCTCCGTATCGTGCGCCGCCTCGACCGTGAGATACGTCGCGGCCAGAAACGCGACCAGCACGAGCGTCATGACGCCGACGGCGAGCGTGAAGGCGTTGAGCCACGGCGTGATGAAGACGGGGACAAATTCGATGCCGCTCTCGCCGAGTGTCGCCATGGCGGTGCCGACGCCATTCGATGCGATCGCGCCGACGATCACGCCGAGGAGGACCGGGGCGAGCACGCTGGCGATCGCGAAGATCATACCCCAGCGCTCCTGCACGGCGCTATGCGTCGCGTCGTAGGCCCGAAACGTGAACGCCGAGCCCCGCAGCACGATGCCGATGAGCAGCAGCGTGATCGGGATGTGCAGCACGGTCATGAGCGCCGCGAACGCCGGTGGAAAGCAGGTGAACAGCAATACGACAATCAGAATCAGCCAGACGTGATTCGCTTCCCAGATCGGTCCGATCGCGTGCGCGATCAGCGCGCGCTGTTTCTCGCGCCGCGGGCCGGACGCGAGGAGATCCCACACGCCGCCGCCGTAGTCGGCCCCGCCGAACAGCACGTAGGCCGTCAACGCAACTCCGGCGATTGCCGCGACGATGGTCTGCAGCACGCTAGTCGACCGTGTGCAGGACTTGGTTGTACATGAGCCACGTCACGATGACACCGAGGAACAGATACAGCACGGTGAACGTGAGGAACGGCACGATCAGACCAGGCATCGGCGTGACCGCGTCCGCCGTTCTCAGGATGCCGGCCACGATCCATGGCTGACGGCCGACCTCGGTGACGGTCCATCCGGCTTCGACGCAGATGAACCCGAAAGGCGCCGCAACACTCAACGCGATCAGAAGCCGCTTGCTGAACTCACGTCGGCGAATCACGTCCCACAGTGCCCAAAGCCCGATGGCCGCCAAAAGTGTTCCGAGTCCGACCATGACTTGAAATGCCAGATGCACGATGACCACCGGCGGCCAGCGGTTCTCGGGGAAATCATCGAGCCCTTTGACGGTGGCATTGAAATCATGATATGCCATGAACGAAAGCCCGCCAGGAATCTCGATGTCCCACCTCGTCTCGTGCGCCTTCACGTCCGGGATGCCGCCAATGCGCAATGGCGCGCGAGCCTGCGTTCTGAACTCGCCTTCCATGGCGGCGAGCTTCACAGGCTGGGTATCAGCGACCACGCGACCCGCAATGTCTCCGGAGATCGGCTGCAAAACAGCCGCGGGTGCGCCGATCATGAGCGCAACGATGAGCGCCCGTTTGTGAAAGGCATCCGTCGGCTGACGGAGCAATAGAAACGCGTGGAGCCCCGCGACCGCCATGCCGAGCGACGCATACGCGGCCAGCGTCATATGCAGGGTCTCGGCGAGCGCCGCTGGATTGGCCATGGCGACGAACGGATGCACGTCGACCATCTGCCCGTGCTCCAGCCGGAAGCCCGTCGGCGTATTCATCCACGCATTCGCGTCGACCACGAAGATGGCCGAGAGCGCACCGGAGATCGCGACCAGCACTCCCGCCGTGAGGTGCATCTTCGGCCCGATGCGATTCCAGCCGTAGAGATAGACGCCGAGGAAGATCGCCTCGGTGAAGAACGCGAACCCTTCCAGCGAAAACGGCATGCCGATAATGCTGCCCGCGTACTGCATGAACCGCGGCCACAGGAGGCCGAGCTCGAACGACAGCACCGTCCCGGACACGGCGCCCACGGCGAACATGATCGCGGTGCCTTTCGCCCACCGCTTGGCGAGATCCAGGTACACGCTCTCACCCGTCTTCTGCCATTGCCGCTCGGCGATGACCATGAGCGCGGGCATGCCGATCCCGACGATCGCGAAGATGATGTGAAAGGCGAGCGAGATCGCCATCTGCGATCGGGCGGCGAGGAGGTCGCTCATCTGCTAGCAATATATGACTTATTCCAACGGTTACTCTGGTCGGTGCGCGATGCGCAACCGCTATCCGGAACTGCACTGACGCCAATCGATGTATATTGACGCGCTGGTGGCATTATAGACAGACGCCAATTATGGTGGTTCCGTGCGCCGGCAAACCAATATCCGCATCGTGCTGGGCATCGTGATCGTGCTGTTGCTCGCGTGGTGCTACAGCATCAGCAATCGGATCTACTCCCTATGGCACCAGGGAAGCGACCTCGCGCGTGGGTCCTCACGCCTCGAGCGCGTCGACACGACGCTCGCGCCCGGTTCGCGCGTCGAGTTCAACGGCACGACGGTCGCTGATCTCCGGAGCACCGGGCACCTCGGCACCCAGGCGGACCATCCGACGATGGACACCATCGCCCTGTTCCACCGCTGGCCCGCGCTCATTGCGTTCATTCAGCGCGACTCGGCCAGGTTCGCTCGGGAGCGCGGTGGGCCCACACCTGGTATTGCCGCGGCAAAGCGCTTTCTGCTGAGTCCCGACGCCGGCGATCTCTATCTCGGCGAGTTCGTCACCGGCGCCGATACCGCGCGGCTGGCGCACGATACGACGCTGTACGCGACTATCGACTCATTGGCCGGCCCTATCGTGTTGCGACTCCAACCCGGTCCGCACCCTACTGGCCGAATGCGTGGGGAGCTCTTTATCGGGCCGCCGACCGCTTTGTATCGGGTCTAGTCGGGAGCCGTACTTCTCGCGAGCGCTGCGTCGAGGCCCTCCACCGCCGCGGAGCGTGGCTGAAGTCGCTCGGCCGTATGCGTGGCCGAGAATCGCGCAACTTTGGTATAAGTAAGTCCAGCCGCCCTGGCGACGTTGAACACTGCTGTATCCTTCACGCCGTCCTTTCCCTTTGGGTGGACAACCCAGAGAGCCGCCTTGGCCGGCAACTTTGCCGCAACCGTCGCGATCCGCGCCAGATCCTTCTCGCGCTCGACGCCGAGAAAGACGATAGTACTCTCGGCGTGAACACGGCCGTGCGTGATAGCATTGGTGCGACCAGCGAGCGCCGCGAGAAACTCAGCATCGTCCACGCCGATAACAGACACTACGGCATCAGGTTTGACGCCGAGTTTGTCGATCAGCGACTTGGGTGACTTGATCTTCTCGACCCATTTCGAGGCCGACGAACCGACTTGAAGCTCTATGTCGCCGGACGACGTGCGCAGCAAGAGCCGCCCGCCGTCAGCCTTGGCGCTCGTGATCGCCGCGAACGGGATGCGCCCCCGCACGATGATCTCGTCGGTCTCGAGCAGAACTTTCAGCTCGGCCGAGACTCGACACGTCGTTTCAATGCCCATAGATACGCCTCGATAGTACGAGCCTGCCCGAAGACAAATCGCGACATGAACCGAAACACGGGATTGTAGATCTCGCCGCGCTCGACGATGGTGACTCGCCCGGGCGCGACCCGGTATTCCCACTCGCCGCCAAATGGCAGTGACTTGTCGGCGATCCGCACGACGAGGCGGGATGGCGGCTCGGCGGCAGTTACGTGATACGTGATGACACCGTTCTTCCCGTGCTCGCGCCACGTCTGGTCTGGCAGCTGATCGACACTCGCGACATCCGGTCGCCACTCGGGAAACGCGGCCACGTCGGTCAGCGCCGCCCACACGCGCTCAGCCGGCGCCGAGATCTCGGCCGTACGCTCGGCGGTGTGGGCAACTGGCAGCAGGGCGCCGACGACGACCACGATCAGTACGATGCAGGCGACAATGCCGCCCGCGATCAAGAGCCATCTCATGCGCGTCGCCTCTTCGCTTCGCCGACGGAGTCTGCGGAGCGTGCCAGGATGGTCAACCCGTTGATCGCCGCGCGTTGCTCCTCGGGCGTGAGCCGCGAGAGCAACCCCTCGACCAACGCGGGATCGAGCGCCGAATTCGCGCTGCGCACGCGGGCCCCGGCGTCAGTGAGCCGCAGCTGCACGCGACGCCGGTCGCGGTGGTCCCAGGTCCGGTCCACATACCCGTGCTTTTGGAGCCGGTCGACGGCGACCGACATGGTGCCGGGCGTGACCCCCAGATGCCGCGCGAGCGCCGTCAGCGAGGTCGCCTCGACCGTGTCCAGATGGTCGAGGATGCTCGCCTGGTGCGCGCTGAGCAGTGTGCCGCCCTCGGGATCCCGCACGTGGCGGCGATGACAGGCGAACCAGATACGCGGGTACGCCGTCATGACCACCGCCGCCGCATCGCTCGTCCGCATGCCCCAATCTAGGTAAGTAATTTGTTTTGTCAAATCAAAAGAAACTGCCACGCAACGCCGGCGTAGTAGGGCAGTGCTCGCGCTCCTGTTGTTCCTCGCGTTCGGCCAGAAAGGTCAGGACACGACCGACGCCTACGACTCGCGCGCGACACATGACCTCGTGGCGCTCGCGCGGTCGGCGCGGCATGCGGACGACGCACGGCTCCAGGGATACGACGCCACCGTCGTCCAGCAGATGACCATCGGGATCGAGCTCGCGCGGTTCGTGCGCCGACGGACGCTCTTCCAAAAGCAGACCGCCGCGCGCGTGCGCTGGCAGCGCGGCTCGGGTGCCGTGGTCGATATCATTGGCGATCGCACCAAGCTGCCGATCATTCCCGAGGTCGACGCCGACGTTGATGACGGCGACGGGCTGGTCGCATTGCCCTACGTGCCGGGGCGCCCGATCCCGTGGCAGCGAACGACGCACGACACCATCGACGCGAACGACTGGATCGACCCGCTCGCGCCGGGCGCCGAGGCGTACTACCGGTACACGGCAGGCGACTCGGAGACGATCCGCGCGCCGGGCGCCGAACCGGTCCGCGTGCGCGAGATCCGTCTCCACCCGCGCCGCCCCCAGTGGAACCTCGGCGTGGGCTCCCTCTGGTTCGACGAAGCCTCGGGGCATCTCGTCCGGGCGGTGTACCGATTCGCGGCGCCCATGAACATCATGGAGGTCGCGCGATCGAAGGACCCGCACTCGTTCGACGACGTTCCGATCTGGGTGCGCCCGCTGATCTTCCCGATGTCGGCCAACGTCTCGACCGTCATCATCGAGTACGGCCTGCTCGAGAATCGGTTCTGGCTGCCAACGGGAGGGCTCTTCGAGGGACAAGCGCGTGCCGGCGGCATGCGATTCCCGTTCAATCTGGAAGCGCGCTATCGCTACGCGAGCGTCAACGAGCCGGACTCGCTCCCGCCCATCACGATGCAGCCGCTGCCGGACTCGGTGGCCGACTCCGTGCGCCAGCACCTGCGCCGGGATCAGTGCGCGCATGGCAGCGTGTGGACCGAGGTCGATACCTCGGGCAATCGCGGCGTGCGCGTGCTGACGCGAACGCCGTGCGATACGGCGGCGCTGGCGCGTTCGCCTTCGCTACCCGCGGGCGACTACGGTCCCGCCGCGGTCGATGTCAGCACGCTCGTGCGCGCCATCGGCATGAACGCGCAACCGGATTGGGCGCCGCAGTCCGTGCAGCTGCACTACGGTCTCGATCACGGCCTCGTGCGATACAATCGCGTCGAGGGCCTCTCGGCTGGCGTGGCCCTCAGCGACGACCTTGGCCGCGGCTACTCCACGTGGGGCGAATTCCGCTTCGGCGTCGCCGACCGCCAGCCGAACGCCGAGTTCCGTGTCACGCAATCCGACGACCGCACCACGCTCGGCCTCGGCGTCTACCGCCGCCTCGTCTCGGCCAACGACTGGGGCGACCCGCTCTCGCTCGGCGGGTCGCTCTCGGCGCTCCTCTTCGGCGACGACGAGGGCTACTACTATCGCGCCTGGGGCGGCGAGTTCACGAGCCAGGGCAACCTGGGAGTGCCGTACACCTGGCGCCTGTTCGCCGAGGGCGAGGGAACGGCGCAGGTCAACACCAATTTCTCGTTCACCCACGCGTTCGACGGCTCACACGCGCCGGCCAACCTCGTCGCCCGCGAGGGCGCCGTCACCGGCTTCTCGGTGCGACTCGTGCCGTCCTACGGCCTCGACCCGCACGGGTTCCGCGTACTGTCGGACATTCGAGTCGAGGGCGCCGCGGGCACCTTCGACTATGCGCGCGGCGCCGCGGACGTCACGCTCTCGGACGGCATCGCGCGGGTGCTGGACGGCGCCGTCACGCTCAGCGCCGGCATGACTGGCGGCCAGGTGCCCCCGCAGCGTTGGTGGTACCTGGGCGGCCTCCAAACCGTCCGCGGCCTCCCGCCCGGCGTGGAGGCCGGCGACAGCTACTGGCTCACGCGCGTCGAGCTCGGGCCGCGCTCAGTCGCGTTCAAGCCCGTCGTGTTCTACGACATGGGCTGGGCGGGGGACCGGAGCGACTGGGGCCACGAGGGCCGCCCACTGAGCGGCGCCGGCGCCGGCATGTCGTTCCTCGACGGCCTCATTCGCCTCGACGTCGCGCACGCGATTTACCCCGGGCGCTCGTGGCGCGTGAACTCGTACCTGAACGCGACGTTTTGATGCGATAGGTCGCGTACACGCAGCCACCCTCCGTCGTCCGAGACGCCTTCATCTCCAAGGGGACCCGCCTGCCGGGGTCGCGAAACAGTGGGACGCCGGCGCCGAGCAAGATCGGGTGGATGTTCAACCCAATCTCGTCGATCGCGTCGGCGGCGAAGAGCGCTTGCGCGAGATGCCCGCCGCTCATGAGCCAGAGTCCCTTGCCAGGTTGTCGCTTGAGATCGTTCACGAACGCCCCGGGGTCGGTGGCCACCAGCTCGACATTCCGCTGGTCGATCGACTGCAGCGTGCGCGAGAACACGTAGTTGCGCATTGACCCGAACCCGGGATCGTTGGCTCGACCGGCGGCCACCGCCAGGTCCCACGTCTTGCGGCCCCACAGCAGCGTATCGATCGTAGCCCAATATTCGGCCATGATCGCCTGCCCGTCGCGGCTGGACCGGATCCAGTCAATGCCGCCGTTGGCGTCGGCGATGAATCCATTGAGGCTGCAAGCCGCGAGATACGAGACGGTGCGCATAACTAAATCCTCGTTTAGATTCAAATTATCATGAGCCCTCGGCCGCGCAAGGTCAGCGACGATGACGTCTTCGCGGCCACCCACCGGGCGATGTCGCGACTCGGTCCGGGGGAACTGACGTTGGCCGAAATCGCCGCCGAGGCCGGAGTCACGGCCGGCGCGCTGGTGCAGCGGTTCGGCTCGAAGCGCGACCTGCTGCTGTTGCTGTTCAAGCAGGCCGCTGGCTCTGCCGGCGAGATGATGCGCGCCCTGCGCGCCCAACACCGTTCGCCACTCGCCGCCGTGCGCGCCTATGCGGTGTGCATGGCGGACCTGGCGCAATCGCCATCGGCATTCGTGCGCAACCTCGCGTATCTGCAGACCGATTTGACCGACCCCGACTTTCGCGCGTGCCTCGTGGAGCAGGCGCGGGCGACTCGCGCGGCACTGCGCGCGTGGATCGCGGAGGCGGTTGCTCTGGGCGAGCTCAATACAGAGCCGGCGAAGCTCGCTCGAACCATTGAGACCGTCGTCAGCGGCTCACTGATGACTTGGGCGACGTACGCCCGGGGGTCGGCCGCGCGCTGGATCCAGGCCGATGTCGATGCGGTGCTGGCGCCGTATCTCGCTACACGCTCTGGCCGAGGCGGCGCTCCAGCTCGACGCGGTAGCGACGGCTCACCCGCAGGCGCGCGCCGTCGCTCAAGATGACGACGCTGTCGCCCGAGGCCCACGGCTGGACCTCGGTCACTCGATCGAGGTTGATAAGGGCCGAGCGATGCACGCGGCAGAAATGCGCGGGACCGAGGCGATCTTCGAGCCTGCGCAACGTCGTTCTGAGCACGTGGGTGTGTCCTTTGACGTGCAGCCGCGCGTAATTCCCGACCGCGTCGATCCAGTCGATCTCGTCGACCCGTATCGGCCTGGCCCGCCCCTTGTCTCGCACCAGCAATCGCTTCGCCGTGGTCTTGAGATCGTCGAGTATGTCCCGCAGCGCGGCGTACCGCTCGGCGGCGGTCGCCTGCTCCCGGCTCTGCCGCACTCGGGCCACGGCCTGCTGGACCCGCTCGCCATCAATCGGTTTCAGTAGATAGTCGACGGCTCGAACCTGGAACGCGCGGACGGCGTGCGCGTCGTACGCGGTCACGAACACCACGCACGGCGCATTGTCGGGCGAAACGGCGCGGAGCACCTCGAACCCGTCGATCTCCGGCATCTGCACGTCGAGAAACACCACGTCCGGCCGAAATGCGGTCACCGCGTCGATGGCCTCCCGGCCCGACGTGCATTCGGCGACAATGGCCACGTCGGGTTCGGCTTCCAGCAAGCGCCGCAGGCGGGCGAGCGCCAGCAATTCGTCATCGACCAGGACGGTGCGGATCACGCGGGCACTCTCACGACGACCATGACCCCGGGCTGACCGTCCGTGATGCTCAGCGTGCCCTTGGCGCCATACATCGTGCGCAGCCGGCGTCGCGTGTTGCGTAACCCCACGCCTTCCCGCCAGGCATTCCCGCTGGGCAATCCCCGGCCGTTGTCGCGCACGACCACCTCGAGCCCGGCGTCTCGCACGCGCGCGTCCACGCGGATGGCCCCTCGCGCGGCGCGAGGCTCGATCCCATGTCGCACGGCATTTTCCACTAACGGTTGCAAGAACAATGTCGGCACACTCACGTCGAGCGTCTCCGGCTCGGCGCACACCGTGAGCTCGATGCGATCCCCGAATCGCGCGCGAATGATGCCGATGTACGCGTCGAGCAGCGCGAGCTCATCGCGCAACGGAATCTCGTGCCGCCCGGCGTAGGACCGATCGAACACGCGCCGCAAGAGGGTCGCGAGCCGCGTGAGCATCGCGTCGGCGGCCGCCGGATCCCGGTGGATCAACTCGGCCGCCGCGTTCAGCGTGTTGAACAAGAAGTGCGGTTGCAGCTGCGCCCGTAATGCGCCCAGGCGTGCCGAAGTGAGGCGTTGGGCCAGTCGCGCCGATCGCACCCGTCGTCGCTCGGACAACCGGCGCTCGTCGTTCGCATAGGCGATGACCAGTACCGCGGCGTAACTCACGACGTCGAGAAATAAGCGCGCGCTGAAGTCGACGGAGAATCGCGCATGTGACCAGGGAATCGTCAGCGCCGATTCGATCGTCAGCAGCGCGAGCGCCGCGAGGAGGTGCACCGGTACGCTCGTGCGCCACGTCGCGCGCGTGACCCGGAACCGCCGGGCGAGCCACAGAATGACCGGTGTGTACGCGGCCCACAGCCAGACGCTGAACATATTGGCGGCCGCGTACCGGCCCCACGGTCTGGCGTCCCCCCGCACGAGGTCGGCGATGTACGACTGGTAGGTCGAGAACAGGCCGACCGCCGTCCACACGCCGACGATCGTCAGCGCTTGTCGTACTCGCCGTGCCTGCATGCCGTAACCTACGGCGAGACCGGCTGGCTACCAGTGAACGTGCCGCCGTCTTGGAGGTAGCGCCAGCTCCCGTTCGCCTCGCGCTTCCAGATCGACAGGTACTGCCCATAGAAGAAGGTGCTGGGGCCGATGAAGACGTACGGTCCGGCCGTGTACGCGAGATCGTTGCTCGACGCCACATCGGCCAGCGTCGGGGTCCAGCTGAGCACCTGGTTGATCGTTGTCCCGTTGTAGTACGCGCGGATCGCCGTCTTCCCGTACACGAAATCCGCGCCGGTTTGGATCCCGAACGTGTCGGCGTACATCGTGAACGACGAATCCTGTCCGACGTAGACGGACAGATCCGAGAACGCCTGGTCGGTCGCCAGCACGCTCGACGAAGATGTGTACGAGGGGCTCGTGGCAGTCGTCGGCGTCATGTATGGTCCCGTCGGAGCAGTCGGCGTCGCCGACCCGGGTGCCATCATCCAGGCCTCGACTTTCCAGGCGCCGTTGATGCGCCGCCAGAACGCGATGTACAGCAGCGGCTGCGTCCCCGGCCCCAGTATCGTATCGCCGGCCGGGTCGACCTGCGTGGCCGCGCCATAGCTGTAGCCGACATCGCCCGCCGACGACACGTCGACAAAAAACGACTTCCAGGTGAGCGAGTATCCAGGGGTCGTGTACAGCGCCGTCAACGTCGCTTTGATGTTGGCTCGGCCAACGATGATCGGTAGACCGGTCTGCTCATAGATCGCGCTGTCCGCGAATCCGGATGCAAACCCGAAACCGGTGGTCGAGAGCGCCGAGTCGGCCGACCTGAGCGCCGCCCGCGCGCTGTTCAAATCGACGTGGGTGGGCGACGTGGAGGAAGCACACGCGCTCACGACTAATGTCAGTGCAAGAATACGCATGGCCGGGACGCTACGCGCCCGGCCAATGCGCGCCTACGATACGGTGATCACTCGCACCTGAACGATGATCAACGGCGAGCCCAACGACGGCGACCGATCACAGGCGACCGGATCAGCGGCGAGCGAGCCGCGCAGCGGCCGCTACGCCGAGTAGATCGACCCTTCGGCAACCAGCACCGAAGCGCCACCGACGCGCACTCCGGTGACGGCGCCATCGCCCGCCGTATCCACCTCGACTTCGAGCATACTCGGCCGCCCCATATCGACGCCTTGCTCGACCCGAATAGTCGACGTTGACCCGCGTGCCGTCCGCCCATGCCACGCCAGATATCCGCCCAGCGAAGCGCAGGCCGATCCAGTTGCGGGATCCTCTTTCATCTCGGGATCCAACGCAAACATTCGCGCATGCACTCTCGCGCCGTCATCCCAGAAGACAAACGCCTCGCTGGTCCTGAACAGATCAGCCCGAGGTTTCGCATCGCGCAGCGCCTCGCGGGAGCGCACCGGCACCATGAGAAAGGGAACGCCGCACGACACGGTCTGGAGCGCGTTCTCCTCGTGGACGATGTCGTCGGGCGACAGCGATAGCATTGCGGCGACCGCGGCAACGGGCGGCGGCGCCGCGCCGAGCGTCGGGAGTTGCGCGACGCTCAGTTGGGTGAACCGCGGCACCCCATCGCGCGAGTGAATGGTCACCGGGACGAGCCCGATCCCCTCCTCGAACACGATGCGCGTCTCGGCCGTCGGCGTCGCGATCTCACCGAGCGCGGCCAGCACGAACGCCGCGCCGACGGTGGGGTGTCCCGCGAACGGCAGCTCACGCCCGGGCGTGAAGATGTGCAGCCGTCGCGTATTCGCCGGATCCGCCGGCGGAAGCACGAACACGGTCTCCGACAGGTTGAACTCGCGCGCCAATGTCGCCATCTGAGTACCGGTGAGCCCACGCGCGTCCGGGAATACCGCGAGCGGATTCCCGCCGAACCGCCGCTGCGTGAACACATTGGCCGTGTGAAACCGATACTTCATGCCTCGGCCATGAACGGATACCGCCAATCCGTCGGCGGTACGAACGTCTCTTTGATGGATCGGGCACTGATCCACCGGACAAGGTTCAGCTTCGAGCCAGCCTTGTCATTCGTGCCCGATCCTCTGGCGCCACCAAACGGCTGCTGCCCCACGACGGCGCCCGTCGGCTTGTCGTTGATATAAAAATTCCCGGCCGCCTGCCTGAGCGCCTGCGACGCCTCGCGCACCGCCACCCGATCCCTCGCAAACACGGCGCCAGTCAGCGCGTAGGGCGACGTGCGATCGATCAGACTCAACGTCTCGCGCCATTTCGCATCCGGATACGGGTGCACGGTGACGACCGGCCCGAACACCTCCTCGCACATGAGGCGATACCCAGGATCCGCCGTCTCGACCAGCGTCGGCTCGATAAACCACCCGGTCTCGCCGTGCGCACCACCGCCCTGGACGATCGTCGCGTTCTTCTTCGCATCGTCGAGATATCCGCTGATCTTGGCGAATGCCTTCTTGTCGATGACCGCGCCCATGAAATTGCGAAAATCCCGCACATCGCCCATGCGAATCTCCCGCATGATGGCAACCGTCCGCTCTTTCACCTCGGGCCATAGAGACGCCGGCACGTACACGCGGCTGGGCGCCGAGCATTTCTGTCCTTGGTACTCATATCCCCCCCGAGCAATCGCTACCGCGAGTGCCTGGGGATCGGCCGAGACATGGGCCAGAATGAAGTCTTTTCCGCCGGTCTCGCCGACGATGCGTGGGTATGACTTGTAAGCACCGCGCGCCGAATGACTGCCGATCGTGTTCCAGAAAGAGTTGAACACCCCGGTGCTCCCGGTGAAATGCACACCGGCGAGATCGCGGTGCCCCAGCGCGACCTGGGAGATCATGACCGCATCGCCCGAGACCAAGTTGATGACGCCCGGGGGAAGCCCCGCCTTTTCGAGCACTTGGAGTATGTACCAGGCCGATGGCATCGCACTCGATGCGGGTTTCCAGACGACGGTATTGCCCATGAGCGCCGGCGCCGTCGGCAGATTCCCGGCGATCGACGTGAAGTTGAACGGCGTGATGGCATACACGAACCCTTCCAGCGGCCGCAGATCGAGCTGATTCCACATGGACCGGTCGGAAATCGGCTGGTCGCCCGCCAACTCATCGGCATAGAACGGATTGAACCGCCAGAAGTCGATGAGCTCGGCCGCCGAGTCGATCTCAGCCTGGTGCGCGGTCTTCGACTGCCCCAGCATAGTCGCCGCGTTCACCGTCGCCCGATCGGTGGTCGCCAACAGCTCGGCGGCCTTGAGGAAGACCGCGGAGCGCTCCTGCTGGCTCCAGCCGCTCCACTCCCGGTGGGCCTCTCCCGCGGCTGCTATCGCCTGTTCCACGTCCTCCCGGCGGGCCTGGTGCCAGTCGGCGAGGACGTGTTGGTGGTCGTGTGGCATGGTCGCGTGGGCGACCTCGCCGCTCCGCACGCGCTCGCCACCGATCACGAGCGGAATGTCGGGTCGCTCTCCGGCCATGGAAGCCAGCCGGGCCTTTAGTTCTACCCGTTCCGGAGAGCCTGGAGCATAACTCTTGACAAGCTCATTTACGGGACGAGGGACTCGAGCAGATTGAGACATGGTGCGGAAAATAACGCGGACGATCGTATGTATGGTCTGGCTCGTTGGCTGCAGACAACCGCCGCCGGTCCGATGGGACGGGCCAGCGGTGTCGCGCGGGCCAACTGAGCCTGTTCCCCCACTCAAAGTCCATCCAGAGCGTCATCAGTGCAAAGCGACGGTCCGATTTGCGGTCGGCGGTGATAGTCTCGTTTATGCCGCGTGGTGGACCGTGCGTCCGGATTCGAGCGCTCTGTTACGAATCGCGCGATCGGCTGACGGCGGGAAGCGTTGGGACGCCGCGGTAACGGCCGAAGAGCGCGATCGATCGGTGATGGGTTGCTCGCGTCCCGCTCCCGCAATCGCTTACGACGCTGACAGTGGATATGTGCATTTGGCATACTACCTCGAGCCACCCGAAGGCTCCGGCATTTTTTATGAACATCTCATGAAAGGGATGTTTCACGCACCCCTCGTGATCGTCTACGGCGAGAGGCCAGTAGCCGCGGCCGTCTCCGCAGCAGGCGACACGGTTGTCGTCGCGTACGAGGACCCGAATCGCCGCACGCCGCAGGTCATGCTGGCCATCTCCTATACCGCCGGGCACTTGTTCGAGACGCGGGTGAGCGCCTCTGGCGATGATGTAGATGCGCGCGCGCCGGATGTGCGCTTGAGAGGTGGGCGGGTCGTCGTAGGGTGGTACGAGACGGGCGTCGGCCGGGGTGACGAGGACAGTGCACCCAGCGTGGGCGCCGAGCCGGTGCAACGGCAGGGTGTTCTGACGGGGGGCCGATGAAGATTCTGGTGGCGGACGACGACGAAGCGATGCGGGACTTGGTCGAGGCCGTGCTGACCAGCGCGGGCCATTCCGTCGTCACCGCCGCCGACGGCCTCGAGGCGTGGGCCGCATTCGAGCGGGAGGCGCCGGAGCTGCTCGTCCTCGACTGGCAGATGCCGGGGCTGTCGGGCGTCGATCTGTGCGAGAAGGTCAGACGGTCGCCCGCTGGGCAGCACACGTTCATCCTCATGGCGACGGCCCGGGGCGCGACGGATGATCTCCGCCGCGTGCTCGCCGCCGGAGCGGATGACTATCTCTCGAAACCGCTCACGCCCGAGACGCTGGCCACGCGCATCACCATTGCCGAGCGCCACATGGCGGTCGATCTCGAGCGCCGCCAGGCGGTCGACGCGCTGCAGCGCGCGCAGTGGCTGGCCGGTATTGGCGAGACGGCGATCGCCATCCAGCACGAGGTGAACAACCCGCTGACCGCGCTCCTGGGCAACGTCGCCCTCCTCGAGGACAACACGATGACCGCCGAGGAACGGGCGCAGTGTCTCCGCACCATTGCCGAGCAAGCCGTCCGTATCGGGGCCGTCGTGCGACGGCTGTCCAACCTGCGTGATCCACGCTCCGTCGAGTACATCCGGGGCTCCCGTATGATCGATCTCTCGGAGAAATCGTAGGTCTCCACTCTTGCGCGTACTCTGGGGTGATGTAGTTTGCACCCGCATTACAGGGATATTCGTTACCTCACTTCCCCGGAGACACGCTCGATGGCCATAGCCAAAAAGAAGGCCAAGAAAGCCGCGAAGAAGAAAGCCGCCAAGCGTCCCGCCGCGAAGAAGCGTCCGGCGAAGAAAGCGTCGAAACGCAAGCCGAATGCGGCGTTCATGAAGCCGATGCAGCCAAGCGCCCAACTCGCCCTGGTCGTCGGCAATACGCCAATGCCGCGGACCGAGGTGACGAAGAAGCTGTGGCAATATATTAAGAGAAAGGGCCTGCAGGATGCGAAAGAACGGCGTATGATCAATGCCGACGACGCCTTGAAGCCGATCTTCAATGGGAAGGCGAAGGTGTCGATGTTCGACATGACAAAGCTGGTCAATAAGCATCTCAAGGACGCGTAAATTGGCACGGGTGTGAGAGCGCTCGGCATCTACGCTCGTCGGGCGCTCTCCCTATAATCCGGCCGCTCCGTGTCCAAGCCCCGCAAACGTTCCACGCTGGAAAGCGCCAAGAGCCTGATCGGCGCGCTGCTCGTTTTTTTCTTCATCAGGCTCTTCATCGTCGAAGCGTATCGGATCCCCACGGGGAGCATGATCCCGACGCTGCTCGTCGGCGACTGGCTGTTTGTGAACAAGCTGGTCTACGGCCCGCATATCCCCTTCACCGACATCCTGCTGCCGGGCTACTCGAGCCCACACCATGGCAATGTCGTCGTGTTCAAGTCGCCGAACCAGATCGACCAGCCCGAAGATCCCAATCCAACGCTCGTCAAGCGCCTGCAGGGAGAGCCCGGCGACACCCTGTACATGCGCAATGGGATCTTGTACGTGAACGGCGTGCCGAGGCCGCAAGGCCCCGGGTTCAACACGCAGTATGATCCGAACGACCTGGCGGATCCCATGTCGCCGCCGACAGAGGCGAGTCCGCTCTTCGTCTGGCAAAAGCCATTTCAGATCAAGAATTCGCGATTCGGGCCGCCACCGGATACGATCACCCACGACACCTGGGGGCCGATCGTCGTCCCGCCCAAGCATTACTTCATGATGGGCGACAATCGGTACCGGTCGAAGGACAGCCGGTACTGGGGATTTGTCCCCCGCGTCAACATCCGCGGCCAGCCGATGTTCATCTACTACTCGTACGACACCGACGCCGGCCTCGATTATTTCCGCGCGATCACCGAGATTCGCTGGAGGCGCCTCGGACATTGGGTGAAGTAACGAGTAGCGTGGTGGCATCTTAAGCGTCTTTCGGTCAGTGACTGACCAATCAGCTCAACGGATGGTTGACGTTCTCCGGCGTACGCCCTTGCTCGTGGGCGTCGTCGTCGCGGCCGTGTGCGCCGGCGCGTCGCAACTCGCGCCTGGGCTGACACCGATCGCGTGGCTCGTCTATCCCGCGCTGATTGCCGGCGCTGCCGGACAGCTTGGCTGGCACCGCCGCGCCCGGCGCCGCGAGCTGGCACTCGATATCTCGCTCCTCGTCTGCGCCGCGACCGTCGTCGGCATCACCCTGTCGTATGCGATACCGCCGTTGCCAGGCGTGAGCGCCGGCTGGACGATCGTCCACCGCGCGCTCCCGATCCTGTTCCTGTCGCTGTTGGCGCTCCTCCTGGCCTCGCGCGGGAGCGGGGTAGGTCGTGCGGGTGGCCTGAGCTTGGGTCTCGCCGCGATCGCGGTGTCGGTGGGGTCAGAGGTCCAAGCCGTTCGCGCGCCGGCCGCCGGCGTGGCGCTCATCGCCTTTGCGCTGGCCGCCCGCTGGATTGTGCGCGCGCGCGGGGTCCACCCGCCTCCGCCGGGACGGGAGATCACGGGGTCATCGACCGTGCGGGCCCGGTTCATCATCATCGCGACCGGCGTCGTCTCGATCGCGACGTTCGTCCTCGGGTTCCGCGGCGAGTCGAGCCCGGCGCTGGCGGTCGCCGTGTCCCTGTTCGTCGCGCTGTTGGCGGCGCGGGCGACCCGTTCGCTCTCCGCGCAGACGGAACAGGCGACGCTCCTCGCCAGAAGCGTCGAGGCCGAGCGCGCGCTGTCGTCGACATTGGAGCAGCGGATCGCCGAGCGGAGTGGGGAGCTGGCGAACGCCGAACGGGTGCTCGAGCGCATGTGGATGCTCGGTCAGCACGTCGCGCTGGAGCTCAATCCCACGCGCGTGCTGGAGCGGTTTCTCGAAGCGGTCATGGACGTGGCGCACGCCGAGGGCGGGACCGTCGCCCTCGTGATCGACGATACGAAATACCGGATCGCCGCGGCGGCCGGCATTCTCGCCCAGTTCGACGGCGCGATTTTCTATAGCGATTCGGCCAACGGGCGCGTGATTCAGACCGGCCGCACGCTCGCGGTCGACGACCTGGCGATGCATCCCGGCCTGATCAGCGAGTCGGTCGCCAAGGCCGTGCCGCAGATGCGGTCGCTGGTCATCGTCCCGCTGCAACGGCGCGGCGAACGCATCGGCGCCGTCGGCCTGGGCTCCTCCGCCGTCCGCGCGTTCTCGCCGGACGACATCTCGCGGGTCGAGGCCATGTCGGATATGCTGTCGGTGGCGTTGGCCAATGCCGACTTGGTCCAGGATCTCCGGCAGGCCGAGCTGCGATTCCGCACGCTGTTCCGCGCCGCGCCGGATGCGGTGCTCACCGTCCAACTCGGCGGCCGGGTCGTCGAGGCGAACGACTACGTGCGCGAGCTCGTCGGCCTGGATCCGACGAAGCGCGATCTCATGGATTTCATCGCACCGAAAGACCAGCGACGGCTGCGCGAGGCGCTGACCGCGGCGTTCGGCAATCTGCCGGCGCGTCTCGAGGTCAACGTCGTGCGGCCGGCGGGCGAGTCCCGCGCGGTCTCGATCGCCGCTCGTCGGTTGCCGGAGACCGACCCGCCGACGTTGCTCATCATCGGGCGCGATATGACCGGCGAGCGGGAAATGCGCGCCCGGTTGATGGAAACCGAGCGTCTGGCCGCGGTGGGCGAGCTCGTCGCCGGTGTCGCGCACGAGGTGAATAACCCGCTCTCGAGCATCAGCGCGTTCGCCCAATTATTGCTGCGCGAGGAAGGACTGACCCCGCAGCAGCGCGAGTCGATCGATGTGATTCGGTCGGAGACCGGACGGGCGAGTCAGGTCGTTCGCGACCTGTTGGCGTTCGCCCGTCGGAGCGCGCCACAGCGCGAGCCGCTCGATCTCAATCAAGTGGTCGAGCGCACGATTCGCCTGCGCAACTATCAGCTCACGTCCAGCGGCATTCACGTCGTGCTGGAGCTCTCGCCGGACATTCCCGCGATTCATGGCGATGCGAGACAGCTGCAACAAGTCGTGCTGAATCTCGTCACCAACGCGATTCAGGCGATGGCGAACATTGGCGGCGGGACCCTCTCGATCGCCACGCGCGCCGATCGCAATCGGGTCGTGCTCAATGTCGCCGATACGGGACCGGGCATCCCGCCGGACACCCGCGCGAGGATTTTCGAGCCGTTCTTTACGACCAAACCAGAGGGTGAGGGGACGGGATTGGGACTGTCCGTCTCGTACGGCATTGTCATCGCCCATGGCGGAACGATTACGCTCGTCGACAGTGCGAGCGGCGCACGCTTCGTGGTGTCGATTCCGTCGATCAACGAGCGCCCCGAGCGCCATGTGAGTGCCGAAATACCGGTGTATACCGCGCGATCCCCGCTGGCCGGGATGACGGTATTGTTTGTGGACGACGAGGCCACTTTGCGCCACGGATTCGAAGCCTTTGGCAAACTCCGCGGGTTTGGCGTGGTATCTGCGTCCGATGCGGGAGCGGCCCTGCATGTCGTGCGCGAGGGCGAACCGCGCGTCGATATCGTGGTGACGGACCTGCGCATGCCCGGGGTCGATGGGGTAGGCTTGTATCACTCGCTCGTCGCCGAGCGACCGGGATTGGCCGCGCGGACGGTGTTCATCACCGGCAATGTGGTGACGATGAGCGATCGCATGGTGGAACGGCCGACATTAACGAAGCCGTTCAGTTTCGAGCGATTGGAGGAGACTCTCGTGGGCGTGCTGTCTGTTGCGGCCGGCGACGACTCCATAGGTTAGGAGATGCCGGAGTTCTTCCCGCGGCGCACCATCGTGTGGCGACTCGAACGGACCAATCCGTTCCGGACGCTCACGCTCTCGACGGCGGAGATGGGTCTCCTCACCGGGATCGTGTTGCGTCTCGTGCGCGCGTTGATCATTCCGCACACACCGGAATCGACGGCATGGCTCTACTGGGTGTTCGTCGGCCTCGTGCTGTGCGGCGCCGCGGTGCTGCATCTGTCGAACTACACCGTGCGCCACTGGATCTGGCGCGCGCCCGCGTTCGCGGCCTCGGTCGCCGCCGGCGAGGCGCTCACGAGTCTCGTGCTCATCGCGGTGCACCGCGAGCCATTCGGCACCGGCCGCGCGACATTCATCGATTGGCCGCAAATGGCGGTGAACTCGCTCGCCATCACCTCGGCCGTCATCTGCGCCTTCGCCGCACTGCTCGCCGTCGTCGTGCAAATTGTCCGCTATTTGTTATTGCTGAGTGAGCACCGCGCCCATACCGTCGGCGCGATTCATGCTGAGCGTGCGCGCGACGAAGAGCACGGTTAGTTTTCTAGCATGGCCCGTGCGACTTGGAAAGGAACGGTCCTCGCCGAGAGCGACCGCATAGAGATCGTCGAAGGCAACGTGTATTTCCCGCCCGATGCCGTGAAGCGGGAGCACGTGCGACAGAGCGGCACTCACTCGACGTGTCCGTGGAAGGGCGAGGCGAGCTACTACGACGTCGTCGTGAATGGCGAGACGAACCGCGACGCGGCGTGGTACTATCCGGCGCCGAAGAGCGCCGCCGCCAATATCCTCAACCACGTGGCATTCTGGCGAGGCGTCACCGTCGAACGTTAGAACGCGGGGATGAACTGATCCTCGATGTTGATCGTGCCCTTCACGTGAACGATCGACCGGACCGCGCACTGCTGGATGTGTCCGGGAACGAAGTGTGACTGCCGGAACCATTCGAGGTATCTGAGCGCCAGCGCGGTGCCCGGCGACCGAACGATGCTGGCCGTTCCGAGCAGCGGCACGCCCTTCTCGTCGATGACAATCGCGACTTCGAGCGTATCCGATTCCCCACGCGCCGCAGTCTGCAGGGGCCGCATGTGCGTTTTGTTCTCGGGGTGGCTGGCCGTCGCGAAGGCGCGCCACTCGGGAAGCCGTACCGAAAACATCGGCACCGCGCCAAGCGCCGAGTCCGTCGACAGCGCGAACGCCAGTCGGATGCCGTTCCCCGCGTGAGGTGGCAACGGCGGAAAGCTCGAGTCTTTCGCCGCGCCCAGGATGCCACCAATGAGCATCGAGTCGATGGCGAGCGATGACGACGAGGTCATCTCGGCGACATTTTGTGCCGTGCCATTCGGCATGACCGAGAATGCCGCGGTCGTGGCGATCGTGGGCCGGCCCCGCGGGTCGAATACCACGATCGGCAGGTTCGCCGGAACCTGCATCTTCGCTCGCACCGCCTCGGCCACGATCCCGGCAAACCCCGCCGGCAATGCCAATCGCGTGAACGGATCCGACACGGCGCCGTAGACCGTCTCCGATATCGTGTCCGATGTCGGCGGAAGAACGGGGCAGATGACGAAATGATTCGTATCGGCCGCCAGCATCGCGGCGCTGAGCAAGAGTGCGATCATATCTTTACCCCATGCGAGTGCGCGTACCGGGCAGCACGTCAAACTTAGGCGCCGGATTCGACACGATTGGACTCGCGGTCAGTCGTTACCTGACCGCGGAGTATCGGGCCGGGGATGGCCCACTCGCCATCGATCGCCGCGGTACGCTTGCGTCTCTCCAAGGCATGCCCGAAGAGCTGGATCTCTTCGCGCAGGCCATGCGATCCGTGTGTCCCTCGTTGGGCGGCACCCTGGTGCTGGACTCGGAGATTCCCGTCGGCCGTGGCCTCGGGTCATCCGCCGCCGCCGTCGTCGGTGGCCTGACGCTCGGCGCAGCGGTCGCGTCCTCGAACGTTGATGTGTTGCGGACAGCCAGACGTTGGGAGTCGCACCTCGACAACGTCGCGCCGTGTCTCCTCGGCGGGCTCGTCGCCGTTGTGGAGAACGAGGCATTCCCACTGGTGCTGGCACCGGGCATCGCGTTCGCGTACGCCGCGCCGGGTGTGCCGCTGTCGACTGCACGGGCGCGCGCCGCGCTGCCCGCGTCAGTCCCGCATAGCGAGGCGGCCCGCGCACTCGGTCACCTGGCAGCGTTGATCCGCGGCCTAGAGACCGCCAATGTCGCTCTCCTGCAACTCGGCCTGGCCGATCGGCTGCACGTCCCGTATCGCCTGCCGCTGATCCCAGGTGGCGCTGCAGCGCGCGAAGCAGGACTCGCCGCCGGTGCGTGGGGAGTAACAGTGTCCGGCGCGGGATCGGGGTTACTGGCGGTGACGGCGCCCGAGAAGGCTGCCAGTGTGGCGGAAGCGATGGCCGCGGCGTTCCGCGAGTCCGCGGGCCCCGAGGGAGTGGTCGCGTTCCCGCTCGTCCCGGATTCGCGCGGAGTGACCCTTGACGCCTCGTAGCCGTCCCCGGGATACTTGACGATGATGACTCGCACAGCGCGCACGATCACGACGACGACCATGACGACGCGGTCCCTCCCCGGGGACGGCGCGACCGGCCGCGACTAGCGCGAAGTCACAAGCCGAATCGAGCCCCCCGGATGATCGGGGGGTTTTTCTTTTTTTGGAGACTGATATGTCGAACACCGTTGGCGTCGCGGTCTATGGCTTGGGCACCGTTGGCTCGGCCGCCGTCGAGATCATGCAAGCAGCGGGCAATGGGCGGCTCAGGCTGCGCCACGTCGTCGTGCGCGACAAAGCCCGAAAGCGCGCCATCGACTTCGACCCGGCGCTTCTGACGGACGACTGGTGTCAGCCGTTGCACGACCCGAAGGTCGGCCTCGTGGTCGAGCTCATGGGCGGCGTCGATCCCGCGTCTCGCGTCGTGCGCCGCGCGCTCGAAAGCGGCAAGCACGTCGTCACCGCCAACAAGGCGCTGATCGCAACGCATGGTGCGTCGCTCGAAGCGCTCGCCGACGCCTACGGCGTCGCGTTGCGCTATGAGGCGGCCGTTGGTGGCGCGATTCCCTTGATCCACACCCTGCGGGGCACACTCAAAGGCAATCGCATCACCCGGATACGTGGGATACTCAACGGCACCACGAATTTTATTCTCACGCGTATGTCGACCGACGGCATGTCCTTCGATGAAGCCCTACGGGAGGCGCAGCGGAGAGGATTTGCCGAGGCCGACCCGAGCGCGGATATCTCCGGCTTGGATGCAGCCCAAAAGCTGGTCATCCTGGCGCGCCACGCGTTCGGCTACTGGGTCCCCGTCGAGTGTGTCGAGCGCACGGGAATCGAGGATCTCCGGCCCGAGCAAGGAGAAGTATTTAAGTTGATCGCCGAGGCCGTCCTCGCGGACGGCAGCCTGCGGCTCCGCGTAGGACCGCAGCGCCTGGCCTCGACGGATCCCATGGCTCACGTGAACGACGAGAACAACGCGGTGCTCATTGAAGGTGACTTCGCCGGCTCGCTTACGTTCATCGGCCGGGGCGCTGGAGCGCTCCCCACCGGGTCGGCAGTCTATGACGATATCGTCGCCGCAATCTGTTAGTAGAGGGGTATTGGAACGCTGGCGTGCGTATTTGCCCGTCACGCCGGCGACGCCGGCGCTGACGTTAGGGGAAGGGGACACGCCGCTCCTGGCGACCCCGCGACTCGCCGCCTGGGTTGGCGTCGACGAGCTCTATGTGAAGTTCGAGGGGATGAATCCCACGGCCTCGTTCAAAGACCGCGGGATGGTCGTCGCCGTGGCAAAGGCAGTCGAGCGCGGCGCCCACACCGTCATTTGCGCCTCTACCGGAAATACCGCCGCCAGCGCGGCCGCCTACGCCGCCCGCGCGGGGCTCGCCGCCATCGTATTGCTGCCCGGCGGGAAAGTGGCCATGGCCAAAGTCGCCCAGGCCCTGGCGTATGGCGCCCGAGCGATCGCGCTCGATGGCGGCTTCGACGCCGCCCTGGATGTCGCCCGAGAGCTCGTCGCTCGGCACCCGGTGGCCCTCGTGAACTCGGTCAACCCGGACCGCATCGCGGGCCAGGCCACGGCCGCCTATGAGATCTGCGACGTATTGGGCCGCGCGCCCGACGTGTTAGCGTTGCCGGTGGGCAATGGTGGGAATATCACGGCCTACTGGGCGGGATTCCGCCGGTATCAATCGGGCCTTCCGCGGATCATCGGCGGACAAGCGGCCGGCGCCGCGCCGCTCGTCCACGGCGCCCCGGTCGAGCACCCCGAGACGATCGCCAGCGCGATCCGCATCGGACGCCCGGCCAGCTGGGACACGGCCGTAGCGGCCGCCCGCGAGTCCGAAGGCGCCTTCCGCGCAATCACCGACGAGGCGATCCTCGAAGCCTACCGCCAGATCGCCCAGCTCGAGGGGATATTCTGTGAGCCTTCCTCCGCCGCCGGTATCGCCGCGTTGCGCACGAGCGTGGCGGATGGTCAGACAAAGGCCGCGAGCAGCTGCGTCTGCGTCTGCACGGGGCACGGCCTCAAAGACGCCCAACAGGCGCCGGGCGCCGATAGAATCACATTATTATCCGCATCCGCGGATGCCGTGGCAAACGCTCTGAACTGGTAAGGGGGAACGATGGACGTACGCGTAGTGCGGTTTCTAGGCATTGCGGGTCTGAGCGCGTTCCTGGCCAGTTGCGGCGGGTCGCCCACCACACCAGCGAGCAACCCGGCGATCAGCCTGGCTACCACGGCAGTGTCGTTCGGCATCCAGGTTGGTAGCGGCAATCCGACCGCGCAAACCGTGAACGTCACGAACAGCGGCACGGGGACCCTGTCCGGGCTATCCGTCGGGACGATTGCGTACGGCAGCGGCGCGTCGGGATGGCTCAGCGCGAGCCTCACCGGCTCCAGCGCCCCGGCGACGATCACCCTCAACGCGACGACCGGATCGCTGACTGCGGGGACCTACAGCGCCACGATCCCGATCACGGCAACCGCAACGAACAGTCCGGCGACCCTCAAAGTCACATTCGCGATCTTCCCGCCCGCGGGCAGCACGACGCTCGCTGTCGGGCAGGACACCACATTCCTGGCGACGCCCGTCATCGCGACGAATCTGGTGCTCCAACCGGGTCAGCAGTACCTCATCGCGGTCGTCAATACGGATACGAGCGCCGCGGCCAACGAAGACTTCACGCTGTTCGGCTCGATGACGAGCACCCAGCGCGTGCGCCTGGCGTCTCGTGCGCCCTTGCGCCGCTCCCAGGCGACGCCGAAGCATGCGCCCATCTACAACGCCGGGTCCGCCGTCAAACGCATCCAGTCGCTCCGCAAGCGCCAAGCAAACCACCTGGCGATGCTCGACCACAACACGGCGGTCTTCCAGCGTTTCGCACGCTCGGGACGCGTGTCGCCTTCGTCGGGATCGACCGTCCCGCGGCCGAGCTTCTCGATCTCGCAAACGGTCGGCGCCGTCAACAAGATCTATATCGCGAGCTCGTTCGGGGCGAGCTGCACGGGCGTGGACTCGATCGGCGCCCGCACGGTCGCCGTTGGCCAACACATCATCGTGCTCGCCGACACGAACAGGACGAACTGGCCAGACAGCCTTCGTGACTCAGCCTTCTATCAGACGTTCGCGAACGAGTACGACGCGGTCACGTTCCCGCACATCAACACCTACATCGGCAACCCGCTCGCCTACGACGCTCAACTCTCGAGCATCGGCAAGATCACCATCGTGATCTCGCCGGTGCTGAACAACTTCGGCGGTGGCATCGTCGCGTTCGTCAACGGCTGCGACTTCTACCCCTTTGACGGGAACCTGAGCGACAATAACGCGGACCTCGGAAATCAGACCGAAGTGTTCTACTACTGGGCGCCCGACGAAGCGAGCGGCTGGACTCACAGGGCGTGGGAAGATCTGATGCGCGGGACGGCCGCGCACGAGACGAAGCACATCGTCTCCTATACGGACCGCAAGATCAACAATGATTTCCAGTACCTCGAGCAGCGGTGGCTGGAGGAGGGCCTCGCCCAGGTGTCGGCCGAGATCTGGGAGCGGAACTTCAACAACACGACCTGGAAGGGGCACGCGACCTTCAACCAGGCGGTCGCCTGCGAGATCTACCTCGGCCCCCACGAGACACCCGCCTGCCAGGACACGGCCGGGACAAAGCCGGTCGCGCTCACCGGCAGTCATTTGCCGTTCTTCTTCGAGTACCTCGCAGCCGAAAGCCAATCGCCGACCGGACTGGGTTTCGGCAACACCGGCAGCAATGCCACGCCGACGAACTACGGCGAAGGCTGGGCGTTCGCCCGCTGGGTGCTCGATCAGTATGCCACGACCGAGCCGTCGCTGATCCAGTCCCTCGTGAACGAGCCGACGCTGAGCGGGCTCGCGAACGTGTCACAGCATACGGGGAAGAGCGTTCAGGAGTTGCTCGTCTACTTCGCCATGGCGAGCGCGATCTACGACACGGCGACCTATACGGCGGCGGACGTCAGGACCACGATTCCGACGTTCAACTTCGGGCAGATCTTCTACTTGGGTCAGACGTTCGTTACAGTGTACCAACACCGCCAACCAGGTCGTGCCCTGCGGGTTGTTCGGGCAGAACTTCGCGACGACGCCGGTGTGGCCGATTCAACCTACGGCGCTAAGCACTGGCAACCTCAACGCCAAGGTGACGGGCGTGGCGGGCACCGCGGCCTCGTACTTCCTGCTGACATTGACGGGGAGTGGGCAGCAGTATCTCCAGCTACAATCTGGTAGCGGTGGCAGCATCAGCACTTCCAGCGGCCTCCGGATCGGTATTATTCGAGTGCAATGAGCTCGGCGTGGCTGGCCTTCTCGGCCGCAATCATACTCGCGTGTCACAGTGGCGCCCGGACGGAGCCAACCGTCAAGTCCGTCCAGGGCGACACCGTGATCGGCACGATCCAGATCGTCGGGACCGACCCCTTTCCACGCACGGTCATCATCCCAGGCTACTCGGGGCTTCCGCTGCGGTTAGTTGGCCCGCCGACGCTGCAGCGGCTCGACGGACTGCAGGTTCAGGTCGTCGGTCAGCGCGCCGGCGATCAGTTTACCGTCAAGAGCTTTCTCGTCCTGAGCGCCAATGGTCAGCCGGCGACGGACGGCAAGCTCGTCACGGACGGCGGCACGCTCTACATCGTGACTGAGGACGGCGAGCGACACGCGTTGGTGAACCCTTCGCCCAACCTGCGCGCGCGCGTCGGTCAGCGCGTGTGGGTGTCCGGGCCGCTAGACCGGGAGCCGATCGCGTACGGCTTCATCAACTAGCGCGCCGACGTACGACGCGATCCCGGCCTCGAGGGTCAGAAACGGCTCTCGATAGCCCTCTTCTCTCAGGCGTGTCACCCTGGCCTGAGTGAAATATTGATATCGGTCGCGGATCGCGATCGGCGTATCGACGAACTCGATCTTCTCGGACTTGCCGAGCGCCCGGCAGACGCCACGGGCGAGATCGAGATAAGTCCGCGCGGTACCCGTACCGAGGTTGCGGATGCCCCGCGCGACGGGCTTGGTCAGCGCGAACATGAGCACCGAGACCACGTCGGACACGGCGATGAAGTCACGCGCCTGATGTCCGTCGGCGATACCGGCGCGGTGACTCCTGAACAGGCGAATCGGCTCTCCCGCCCATCGCTGATCGAACGCGTGCATGACGACGCTGGCCATGTGTCGCTTGTGCCGCTCCCCGTACCCATACACGTTGAAGAACTTCCAGCCCGACCACGCTGGCGGTGTTGATGCCTGCTGCAGGACCCAGCGATCGAATGCCTGTTTCGATCTCCCGTATGCGTTCAGGGGCTGGAGACGGGGGATGAGCGACTCGTCGTCGTCATAGCTGAGCGTGCCGTCGCCATACGTTGCGGCGCTGGAGGCGTACACGAAGGGAATCTGGCGCTCGGTCGCATACGTCCAGAGGCGCTGGGAGTACTCGACGTTGTCCCTGGTAAACAGCTCCTCGTCCGTCTCCGTCGTGTCCGTGCACGCACCGAGGTGCACGATACCGGTGAGCGGGCGCGGCGCGGCGCCCAGCCAGTCGAACAGCTCGTGCCGATCGACCATCGAGGCGATGTCCAGGTCCCGATGCTCGGGCCGGGCTAAGAAGTGCTCCCTCGCGTCGACCGGCACCACGGGAATCCCTTCTTTCCGGCATCGCTCCGCAAACCGATAGCCTATGAACCCTGCGGCCCCGCTGACAAGGACTGGGTGCATGTGGTGTATATTACATGCATGAGCATATATGACGAGCGGATGGTCACCCCTATGCGCCACGAGCTGACGCGCCTTGGCGTCGAGGAGCTCCGGACGGCGGATGCCGTCGACGCGAAGCTGCGCGGCGCGACCGGGACGACGTTGGTAGTCGTGAATTCCGTCTGCGGCTGCGCGGCGCGAAACGCCCGGCCCGCGATTGCCCGCGCGCTCCAGCACGAGACGCGCCCGGATACGCTGACCACGGTGTTCGCCGGCCAGGACCAGGATGCGACCCAGCGCGCCCGAAGCTACTTCGTGGGCTACCAGCCCTCATCGCCCTCGATCGGGTTGTTCAAGAACGGCCAGCTGGTATTCATGCTCGAGCGGTACCAGATCGAAGGACGGTCGGCCGACGACATTGCCCATGATCTGACCGACGCGTTCGACCGCTACTGCGCAGGTTCTCTGGCTGTGTGAGACTGCTCATCGTCGAAGACGACCCCGAGCTGGCGTCGATTCTCGCCGATGGCCTGGCGGATCACCACTACGAGGTCGTCGTCGCCGCTGATGTGCCCGCCGCGCGCGACCGCGCTGTGCTCGGCACGTACGATGTCATGATCCTGGACGTGCTGTTGCCGGGTGGCAGCGGGTTCGATCTGTGCGCGCAGATTCGTTCCCGCGGGATCGCGACGCCGATCCTCATGCTGACGGCGCGCGACGCGATCGATGATCGCGTTCGCGGCCTCGAGGCTGGGGCGGATGACTATCTCACCAAGCCATTTGCGTTCCGCGAGCTGCTCGCCCGCGTGCGCGCCTTGTCGCGCCGCCAACCAGCACTGGCGCCCCAACGGGTTCGCGTGGCCGATCTCGATGTGGATCTCGAGACGCGCCAGGTCCAACGGGGCCGTCGCCCTATCACCCTGACCGCGAAAGAATTTGCGCTGCTGGAATTCTTTACGCGACACGAAGGTAAAGTCGTCGACCGGGCCGCGATCGCCGCGCACGTGTGGGACGACAACCATGATCCCTTCACGAATGTTTTGGAAGTTCTCGTGCGGCGATTGCGGCGTAAGATCGACGACGACTTCGAGCCGAAGTTGATCCACACCATCCGCGGCGCAGGTTATCGTTTTGGCCTGTGAAGCCTCTCACTAGACTACGGCTGCAGCTGACGGCGTGGTACGCTGGAACGTTCTGCCTCATTCTGTTCGTTCTCGGTGTGCTCGTATTCACCGTGATCGCCCGCCGCTTGGCCGAGGAGCTCGACGAGTCGTTAGTCGACGCCACGCAGGCGGCCGAACAAGCGACGCAGATCCGCGAAACCGAAGCCGCGCTCGGCTCGACGCACCTCGTCGACGCGTTCTCCGAGCTCGTGATCCCGGAGCGCCGGTTGTATCTGCTCGACTCGACCGGCACGCCGCTTGTGCCGCGCGAGGTGCCGGAGCCGGTCCTCACGTCCGCCGCCAAAGCCGCCGAGTCGGGCTCTGACGATCAGCGTTTCAAGCTCGACCGCCACGGCCCCCACCAGCGCCTGTTCCAAGCCCACGCCGAACGCTTTCAAGTCCGCGGCGGACGGCACTATATCGTGGTCGCGGTGGCCGACCGCATCGAGCTCGAGGACCGTTACGCCCGCCTGATCGCCGCCCTCGCCGCCGGCGCGGTGGGGGCAGTGCTCCTGGTCGCCGTAGGCGGCTGGTTCCTCGCCTGGAAGGCGATCGAGCCGATCGAGCGGAACCTCGCCTACGTGCGGCGATTCGTGGCCGACGCGGCCCACGAGCTCCGGACGCCCGTCTCGGTGCTCCGCAGCCGCGCGGATGTTGCGCTCTCTCGCGAGCGGCGGCCAGAGGCCTACGTCGACGCGCTGACCGCGGTCGGACTCGAGGCCGAGCGCATGGGTCGCATCGTCGACGATCTCCTGACGCTGGCGCGGGTCGACGCCGGTGAGCGGGCCATCGTGCGGCAGCAGATCTACCTCGACGACCTGGCCCTCGACGCGGTGAGCAGCGTACGGGTGCTCGCCGAGACACACGGCGTCGATCTCGACGTGACGGAGTTCGAGGAGGCGCCTGTCGTGGCCGACCCCACGCTCGTGCGGCAGTTGCTCGTGATTCTCCTCGATAACGCGGTAAAGTTCACGCCGACGGGCGGCAGGGTCTCGTTGAGCGTACGATCGGTCGATGGCCGCGCGATGGTGACGGTCGAGGATACTGGCGTCGGCATTTCGCCTGCCGATCTGCCCCGCATTTACGATCGATTCTACCGCGGCGACGACGCCCGCCGGCGGTCGGATGGAGCAGGACTCGGCCTCTCGATCGCCAAGTGGATCGCCGATACGCACGGCGCGGACATCGAGCTCGTGTCCACGGTGGGGCAAGGCACGCGCGTTACGGTGCGTTTTCCACCAATCGCGCAAATCGCGGATCACGCCGCAGCGGCTCCCACGTGGGATCGATCCGGAGCCAGGCGCGCGTGAAGTAGTAAGGCAGACGCACGAGCGGTTCCAACCGTGCGACCGCTTTGTCGGGCTCGCCGTTCATCATGTAGATGCGGGCGAGCATCTGCTGCGGATAGAGTCCTTGCTCGCCATCGGTGCTCGGCGTCATGAGGGACGCGCCTCGCTGTCCGTGCCGTATCGCCTCCCCCTTGTTGCCCAGGAAGGCGAACGCGAGACCGAGCTGGGATTCGTGCTCCCAGTCGTCCGGCGGCAATGCGAGTTGCGTCGCGAGGACGCGGCGCGCGGTATCCGCATACGCACGCGCGTCCGCTGTGTCCCCGCGGAGCCAGTACACCTCGGCGCGCACGAGTCCCCACTGGCCGTGGTCGTCGTCGAACGCGGCCGGCGACAGCGAAAGCAGTCGCCGTTGCTCGGCGTCCTCGAGGACCCAGTAGAGGTCCCAGGAGTAGCCGAACAGGGCGGCCAACGCCGCGGTGTCGACCGCGCGCGCCCCCTGTCGAAAGGCGGCCTGCGCCCCACCGAGGTCGCCCTGCGCCAGCATGACCATGGCCTTGAACTCGACGACGATCGCGTTCTGTGGGGCGAAGAGGAGGGAGCGGTCGAATGCGGCCAGCGCCTCCGGGTACCGCCTCTGGAACTGCAGGCTGATGCCGAGACTCATCGCCTTGTTCGGCGCGCGCGGATCCAGGTCGAGCGCCCGCTGCGCGTGCGCGATGGACGCCGCCCACCGCCCGGCACTGCGCTCCGCGCCGGCCGCGGCGTTCAGGAGGCTGACGTTGTTCGGGGCGCGGGCGAGCGCCGCGTCGAAGATCGCCAGCGCGCGCGCATTGTCGAGCCGGACGAGCCGGTCGTAGCTGGCGCTGGCGAGCTGCGTTTCCGGTAGCATCGCTCCAATGGCTTGTGCGCGCTCGACCGCGCGCTTGGCCGCTTCGGCCTCCGTTGGTGCTCGCGAGCCGTTGGCATACAGTACTGTGTGAGCGACGGCCAGTTGCACCCAAGCCAACGCGAACTGCGAGTCCAGGCTCACTGCGCGGTTGTACAGGGTGACGCCGCGCCGGAGCGTGGGGATGTCGCCGATGCTGACGTGCTGCGTCAGGGCGTCGCCTTTCAGGAACGCATCATAGGCGGCGAGGCTCGTCGTGGGCGCGGCCGCGAGCGCCTGCTGCTGTTCCGTGCCGAGCGCTACGTTCAGCGCCGACGCGACTTTGCTCGCAATGTCCGCCTGCACCTTGAAGACATCGGACAGATCGGCATCGAACGCCTGCTGCCACTTGCTCGTTGGTGGCACTCCCGATGCATCGACCAGCTCCGGGTCGACGCGCACGCGGCTGGCGCCTCCGCTCACTTTCTGCCAACGCACCTGTCCAGTGAGCAGGTACCGCACGCCGAGCTCGTTGGCGATCTGCTGCAGCGGCTTGGGAGATCCCCGATACTGTGTCGAGCTCGTGCGCGCGATTACCCTGAGCCCGGGGAGCGCTGTCAGCTTGCCCCGAATCTCATCGGCAACGCCGTCGGCAAAGTACGCGTCCGCCGAGTCCCCGAGATTGTCGAAAGCGAGCACAGCGAGCGCGGGCGATCCCGCAGTCACCGGGGCCGGCCGGCGCCATGTCACCACGACGACCGCGACAATGGCGAGCACGACGGCGACGGCCGCCACCACGACCACAGGTGCCTTCTGAACGGCCGGCCGTTGGGGTGTCGTGAGAGCAGCCGCGAACGTGGCTGCCGAGTCGTACCGCTGCACTGGGTCCGTCGCGAGCGCTCGGTTGATCGCGGCGTCGATGCCGGTCGGGATGTCGGGAGGGCGCGCCGGCCCGTACGGGAGCCCGCCGGTCAGCATCTCATAGCACACGACGCCCAATGCATAGATGTCCGCTCGCGTGTCGATATGGTCACCGGCCGCCTGCTCGGGGCTCATGTACGACGGCGTGCCGATGACGAATCCGGTCTGCGTCAGTTGCCCGGATGTGGCCGATGCGCCAAGCGCCCGCGCGATGCCGAAATCCGCGAGCAGCGCCTCGCCTTGGGTAGTGAGCAGGATGTTGCTGGGCTTGACATCGCGGTGAATGACGCCGTGCTGATGGGCGTAATCGAGCGCGCTCGCGATCTCGCGCGCGATGCGGACCGCGACGTCAACCGGTAACCGCCGCTCACGGCGCAGCCGGTCGGCCAGCGTCTCGCCCTCGACGTACGGCATCGTGAACCAGAGTTGACCGGCTCGCGTCTCGCCCGAGTCGTAGACCGACAGGATATGCGGGTGTTGCAGCCTCGCCGCGAACGTGATCTCGCGGCGGAAGCGTTCCGGGCCAAGGCTCTGCGCCAGTTCGCCGTGGAGCACTTTGAGTGCGACGACGCGGCTGTGCTTCGTGTCGTGGGCCAGGAAGACGGTCGCCATTCCCCCACGACCGATCTCTCGCTCGATCGTGTATTGGGATCCAAGTCCCTCCTGGAGCTCAAGGATGTCGGTCACGGGATGACAGGTCTCGACATCCGGGATGCACCGTGTCCGGGACGGCGTCGACGGGAAACGTCGCGGCCTGGGCCGACGCGAGTCGCATCGTGTCGCTCAGATTGTACAAGTCCGCGCTCACCGGGGTGAACTCGTACCCCGGCATCACGATCGAATCCGTGCGGACCCCGATGGTGCCGAGATAGCGGCCGATGGTTCGGCGCGCCCACGTGTACGGCGGAGGGCCAGAGGTCAGTACCCAGAGGCGTGGTGCGCCACGGAACCGATCGATATCCGCGATAAACTGCCGCGTGTCTTTCCGGTCGCAGATCCCAACGTAGTAGGCCCCGGCCGCGAGCCCATACCGGGGTCCGTAGAAATCTGCCGCTTCGGACGTGGTCGAGAACACGTACACCGAGTCACCCGGTTGCCGATGCGCTTGGAAGAACGCGAACATGGGCTTGTACGACTCGATCACGTACGGGGGTCGTTTCGTCACGATCGTATACAGCGGCGCTAGCAGCAGCGCCGCCATGACGACCGGTGGCCTGACCCAGGCGATCGCTGCCGCGAGCGCCATGAGGACGCTCGGCAAAAGGAACAGCACAACCCGGGTGTGAAACGGGTATTGCTGCGCGACCGCGGCGGCCAGCGTCATCACGAACGGCCCGGCAAGGATGAGCGCGAGCGAGCGGCGCTGGCGCCAGAGCACGACGACGCCGAGGACCGTGAGTACCGAGTAGAACAGGGGCAACGGGTACTCGAGCATCCACCGCTCGCCAAAAAGTTGCGTCATCCGAGTCCACATCCACGCGATGCCAGTTGTGGGGCGCGGCGGCAGTGGAAGAAAGCCATGGCGCACCCCCCAGAATCCCTGCATGAACGCCAGCGTGGCTGGTGCCGTGTAGTGCCGGGCGAGGACGAGTCCCGCGATCGATGCGAGCGCCCAGAGTGCGACGGTGATGAGCACCGGCCCCCGCCGCGTGATGAGCAGGGCGGCGCCGAGGCCGGCCATGACCAAAATCGCGGCTTGCGAGAACACAATGACCACGAACCCCGCCATCCCCGCGATGACGCATCGACGGGTCGTGGGCCGATCGACGAGATCCAGCGCCACGAGCATGAGCGCCACCGTGATCAGCACGTCCATGCCATACTGTTTGAGCTCGGTGCTGTAGCGGATCAACGGAGGCGCGAGCGCGAAGAGCGCGACGCTGATCGTCGCCGCCGTGCCATCGAGCGCCCGTACGGCGAGGCGCCGGAAGAGCAACAGCCCGGCGATCCCACAGAGGAACGGAACCAATCGCAGCGCGAAGTCGCTCGTCCCGAAAGTCAGCGTCGCGATCTTCAAGGCCGCAATGAATCCCACCGGCGCGACCTGCGTATACAGGAGCGGTCCGGTCACCAGCTGGCGCAGCGAGAGCTGCGTCAGGTTGCGGGCGATCGATAACTCGTCGTACCACAGTGATGGGTTGGCGGCGTACTGCCAGACACGTAGGACTAGGCCCACAGCGACGAGTGCCGTCAGGGCGTTCTCTTGTGTGACTCGGTATCTGACACGCATGGGAGCCTCCATCGATGACGCGCTGATATCATCGGGGGTCCGAGGGGCGTAGTTGGGGATTGCCCCCCGGAGGCGAACCGACCAGTCGAGCGGCGCGCTAGCGCTGCATCGACGAGCCGCGGAGCGGCGCCCATACCATCCTCCTACCGCCTGTGTAATCCTTGTGACAGTTTAGTCCGCTACCCTACCACGATGACGGTTCGTATTTCCCCATGGACCTGGTTAGCCGCTCTGGCGGCTGGACATACAGTGTTTGGACAGGTGCCGCAACCCCTGACGCTGCGCGAGGCCGTCGATTCCGCCGTCGCGCGCGGCACCAGGGTCGCTTTGGCGCGTGCCGACTCGGCCACGGCACGGGCCGGGCTCACGGCCGCGCGGGAATGGCCCAATCCCACGTTGACGCTGCAGTACACGCGGGATGAGCCGCACTACCACGGATTCATCGAGTTTCCGATCGACTACCCGTGGCTTCGCTCGGCGCGGATTCACAGCGCGTCGCTCGCCACGCGCTCGGCTGGCTATCGATTCGCGTTCGAACGCGCGGCGGCGCGGTTCGACGCCGAGACGACATATGTTCGCGCCCAAATCGCGCAAGAGCACGCGCGGCTGTCGCACGTCAACGGAGTGTACGCCGACAGCCTGCTCCGTCTGGCGCACATTCGCCGCGAAGCGGGCGACGCGAGCGATTTGGATGTCGAGCTCGCCACCGTGACCGCCGGGCAGGCCGCGAACGCCTCGGCGGCCGATTCGTTAGCCGCGATCGGCGCGGTGCTCGATCTGCAAGCACTGCTCGGTATGGCCTCGGATAGCATACGAGTCACGCTCGCAGACTCCCTATCATTCCCCGGACCGGTGAGCGGCGATACGACCGTCGGCCGGACGCTGCAGGTCGCGGCAGCCGAGGAGACGCTGGGCTCCGAACAATCGGCGCTGAGCGTGGCGAAGCGAGCGGCATTCTCGACGCCATCTATTTCTCTCGGTGTCGAAGGTGGCGACCCCACGCAGCCGTATCCGTTACCGGCTGCCACCGTGATCTTCCCATTCCCGCTGTTCAACCAGAACGGCGGCCAGGTCGCGACCGAGGCCGCGAACGTATCGCGGGCCCAAGCCGAGCTAGCCCGTGCACGCCGAGAAAGCGCGGCGGCGATCGCGGCAGCCCGACGAGAGCTCGCGGCCGCGATCGTTCGTGCCCAACGCGACCGCTCGCTGCTCGAATCCGCATCGCGCGTCGCCGCGATGTCCCTCACCGCGTTCGCCGAGGGCGCCCAGGCCTTGCCAGCCGTGCTCGAAGCCCGCAAGAGCGCCCGCGACGCGCTCGTCCAATACGTCGACAATGTCGGCGCCGCCGCTGCCGCGGCCGCCGCCGTTCGACTGTTCACGTCGAAAGTAGGCGACCAATGACTCGTCGGATAATTATTCTCACCGCTGTTCTCGCCGTGGCGTGCAAAGGTGGTGAGGCGAAAAAAGACGACGTGGAGCCAGTCGTCAACGCGCAGACCGCGACGGCGGTCCAGCAGTCGTTCACGGAAACGGTGACCGCGATCGGCACCGTCACGCCGCGGCCTGGACACTATGCCGAGCTAGCAGCTCCGGCGCCGACGCGCGTCGCGCACATTTTCGTTTCCCCAGGCGATGTCGTTCACGAGGGCGACCCGCTGGTCGAGTTCGAGCGCGCCCCGTTCGACGCCGCGGCCCAGAGCGCGCGCACCGCGCTCGACAACGCCGAGCACGCGGCGCAGCGTGCCGAACGCTTGGCCACGGCCGGAATCATGGCGCGCAAAGATGCCGACCAGGCGGAGGCCGACCTCGCGCAAGCAAAGGCCAACGCGGTGACCGCCGAACGCGCCCAGCAGCTCGCGACGTTGCGCTCGCCGATCTCGGGCACGGTCACCCGCATGACCGCGATCCTCGGCGCGTCAGCGGATCCCTCCCAGCCCGTGGTCGCGGTCGCCGACCCGGGCATGCTCGACATCGTGTTCAGCCTCTCCCCCAGCGATGGCGCCGCGGTCCGCACCGGCTCCTCGATCGTGCTCACCTCCGGCCGCACGAGCGATGGCGAGTCCTTGGGCCAGGGACAAGTCGCGTCGATCGGCGCGACGGTCGACTCGGCATCGCGCGGCGTCCTCGTCCGAGCGCGGTTGACGCATCCGTCGCGCGCATTGCGTATCGGCGAGACCGTGTTCGGTCGTATTGCCGTTGCCGTGCATCCGCACGCGGTCGTGATCCCGGTCCAAGCGTTGGTCCCGGATGGCGACGGGCTCAAAGTCTTCGTCGTGGCGGGCGGCCAGGGGCTCGCCCGACGCGTCACGGTCGGCGGCCGCACCGAGACGGACGCCGAGATCACCGATGGCCTCAAGGCCGGTGAGATCGTCGTGACCGTCGGCGCGTACGGCATGGAGGACAGCGCCAAAGTGGTGCCGCTCCGTCAACAAGTCGCCCCGGCCGAGGCGCCGGGGGATAGCGACCAGAAGGGCGCCGAGCGGTCATGAAGCTCTACGACCTGATTGGCGCGCAACGTCGATTTGTCTACCTCGTCATCGCCATCGTCAGCGCGGCGGGCATCTGGGCGGGATTTCAACTGCCCTCGGCCATCTACCCCGAACTGACCTTTCCCCGGATCACGATCGTCGCGCAAGGCTCGGCCCTCGGCGCGCGGCAGGTCGTCTTCGCGATCACGCGCCCGATCGAGGAAGCGATCAGCATTGTCCCGGGCGTCCAGCGCGTCCGGTCGAAGTCGATCCGCGGCGCGTCGCAAATCGACATCTCGTTCGCGCCGAACACCGACATGGTGTATGCCCTGCAGCTCGTGCAGACGCGCGTCAACGAGATTCGCGGGACGCTCCCGTCGGAGCTGGAGATCGAGATCGAGCGTCTGACGCCGTCCGTCTTTCCGATCTTGTCATACAATCTGATCGGCGGCGACGCCGCGACGCTCTACGACATTGCGCGCTATCAGATCCGCCCCGTGTTTTCGCGCGTGCCGGGCGTTGGGCGCGTGGACGTGCAGGGAACCGATGTGCGCGAGATCGAGGTGATCGTCGACCCCGCGCGACTCTCGGCGCAATCGATCTCCTACGATGACGTCGCCACCGCGATCAAGCAAGCGACGTCAGTCGACGCCGTGGGCCGGGTCGCCGAGGACTATCAGCAGTTCTTGCTCGTGACCGATCAGGAAGCCCACACGGTCGAAGACATCGAGAACGTCGTCGTGCCCACGCCGTCGGGGGCGAACGTCCGAGTCAGCGACCTGGGCTCGGTGTCGCTCGGCACCGAGGACCATACGCGCATTATCGCCGGAGACGGCCGGCCAGCCGCGACGCTCAATATCACGCGCCAGATCGGCGGCAACACGGTCGCGATCGCCGATAGCGTCGCGGGGTTGGTCAAGACGATCACGCACACGCTCCCGCCCGGCGTGCGCATCGAGCCGGTGTACGACCAGGCGACGCTGGTCAAGGACGCCGTGACGTTGGTGCGCGATGCCATGTTGATCGGAGCGGTGCTGGCGATCATCGTGCTGCTCCTGTTCCTTCGCGACGGCGTGATCACGGCCATCAGCGCCACGTCGATCCCCTTGACGCTCGCGATTACGGTCTTCGTCATGTCGCTCGTGGGGCAGACGTTCAACCTGATGACGCTGGGCGCCATGGCCATCGCGATCGGACTCGTGATCGATGATGCCGTGGTCGTGACCGAGAACATTGCCCGTCACTTGGCTCTCGCGCCGGACGACCGTCCCCGCGCGATCCGCGAGGCCGTGCAGGAGCTCATCTGGCCGGTCACGACATCGACGATCACGACCGTCGTCGTCTTCCTGCCGCTCGGACTTCTCCAGGGCGTTGTCGGCCAATTTTTCATCGCGCTATCGGTGACCTTGACGATCGCGGTGCTCGTCTCGCTCGTCCTGGCGCTCACGATCATCCCGCTCCTCTCCGCACAGTTCGTCAAGCACCGCGAGCACGTCGCCAAGGTCGACTGGTTGGCCGACCGGTACGAGCGCACGCTGTCGACCGTGCTGCGGCACCCGAGCTGGGTCATCACCGCCGCCGTCGTCCTCGTCGCCCTCGGCGTCGTCGCCCAGCAGCGCGTCGGGACCGGCTTCCTCCCCGAGATGGACGAGGGGGCGTACGTGTTCGACTACTTCACCCCCGGCGGAACGGCGCTGAGCGAGACGGATAGGGAAGTACGGATCGCCGAGCGCATCATGGCGGCCGAGCCCGAGGTCGCGGCGACGTTGCGGCGCACGGGCGCCGAGCTGGGTGTATACGCCACCCAGCAGAACTCGGGCGATCTCGTGGCCCGCCTCGTCCCGCGTTCCCAGCGCGATCGGTCGGTCGATGAGGTCATCGACGACGTGCGAGCGAAAGTCCAGCGCGCCGTCCCACGACTGCACATTGATTTCGTGCAGATCCTCTCCGACGTGATCAACGACCTGGCGGGCGCGGCCCGGCCGATCGAGATCAAGTTGTTCGGTGAGCAGTTGGAGGCGGTCGAGGCGTACGCCAAGTCGCTCGAGCCCGATATGACGAAAGTGGATGGCCTCGAGGACTTCTACAACGGTGTCAGCGAGCCGTCACCCGAGCTCATGCTGCGCATCAGCGGGGCCGAGGCGAACCGCATCGGCATGACGCCGCAGCAAGTCGGCGCCGACGTCTCTGGCTCCATCCTCGGCGTCGTCGGCGGCGAGATTCGCACGGAGGACCGCGCCATTGCGGTCCGCGTGCGCGCGCCGGACACCGTGCGATTCGACCCGCTCCGGCTCGGATCGCTCCCGATCATCGGCCCTGGTCACAAACCGACGCCACTGTCCTCGCTGGCGTCGATCACGCCGCAGATCACGCGGGCCGAGCTCGATCGCGAGAATCAGCAGCAGATGATCGCGATGACGGCGGATATCTCCGGTCGCTCCCTGGGCGCCATTAACGCCGACGTCAAACGGGTGTTGGCCGCCCATCCACCGCCGCCAGGCATTCGGGTAGAAATCGGCGGTCAGTATGCCGGGCAACAGCAAGCATTCCGCGCGCTGCTGATCGTATTGGCCCTCGCGGCGGTCAGCGTGATCGGCGTGATGCTCGTCCAATTCGAGTCGTTCATCGAGCCACTCGTGATCGTCTCGGCCGCCCCGATCTCATTTGTCGGCGCGCTTGCCTTGTTGACCATCACGGGCACCCCTCTGAACGTATCGTCGTTCATGGGCTTGATCCTGCTGGTAGGCCTGATCGTCAAAAATGGCATTATCCTGCTCGACTTCACAAAGCTCCGCATGGAACGCGAGGGCGTCCCATTGGAGACCGCGGTTCGAGAAGCCGCGCGCACGAGATTGCGTCCGATTCTCATGACGACCCTGTGCACGCTGTTTGGCCTGCTGCCCTTGGCGCTTGGCCTGGGCGCGGGCAGCGAGCTCCAGCGGCCGCTGGCGTTGGCCGTCATTGGCGGCCTCGCCCTGTCGACGCCGATTACGCTATTCGTTGTCCCGACCGTGCTGGTCGCCGTACGGGGACGCGACTTCAGAAAACTTGCCTCCGGCGCATAATCTCGGCGCCGAGCGAATAGCACGCCTTCAACCTGACGTCGCGAGTGGTGTCGCATTGCCGCGACACACTGTTACAAAATTTGGCACGCTGAGGAATGGCGTGGCACGCTGAGGAACTGTGGCTCTGCGCTAGTTCGTGTTAGCGTTCTGTCCGCTCGGCGTTAGGCTCTGCGAACGTCGACTAGTGGATTCGAGCCAGTGCTGGGAGGGGCCGTGAGTGAGCGGATCGATGAGTTGCTTCTAGGCAGCTCTTCTCAGATGTGCGAGGTCCGGCGACTCGTGGCTCGATTCGGCCCAACACCGTTGTCTGTGCTCGTGACCGGGCCGACTGGAGCAGGCAAGGGGCTCGTGGCGCAGGCCCTCCACGTATCGAGCCGACGCAGGGGCCGTTACGTTGTCGCCAATGTTGCCGCGTTCGGTGATGGCTTAGTCGAGACTGAACTCTTCGGCCATGTGCGAGGCGCGTTCACCGGTGCCGCGGGATCACGGCACGGTTTGGTGCAGCACGCAGATCACGGTACGCTGTTTCTCGACGAGATTCACCGACTGTCGGCAACGGCTCAGCCTAAACTCTTACGCGTGCTCGACACACAACTCGTCCGTCCCGTCGGGTCCGATACTGAAGTCCGATCGGACGTTCGCGTCGTGGCGGCCGCGAACGAGGATCTGGAAACCATGGTCGACGCTGGTCGGTTCCAGGGGGATCTATTGGCGCGACTGGCACGGCTCGTCATTCACGTTCCTCCCCTCATCAATCACATCCAAGATATTCCGCTCTTAGCGGAGCGGTTCGTAAATGGGTTGGAGGGTTTTAGTGGTTCGCGATTCACGCCGGCTGCGTTCGATGCACTGAAGGAGTACGATTGGCCGCGAAACGTGCGTGAGCTGCAGGTCGTTGTTGAGCGAGCCGCTATCCTTTGCGATCGTCCGTGGATCGATCGTGTGGATGTCGTCGCGGCGATTGGTGCAGGTCGCCCTGAATGCGCCCCTTCGCGTGCGCGGGACGCGAGGCCGCTCTCAGCGAAACCCGGCGAGGATCTCACAGCACGACGCGAGCGACGGCTGCTCGGCGCGCTCCAGGCGAGTGGTGGTCGAGTGCGAGTGGCGGCGACCGCGCTCGGCGTGAGCCGGAACACGGTGTACCGATGGATGTGCGAGCTGGGCATCGCTCCGCAGGAACGACGGAGCTCGCGATCCAACGGTAGTTCTGCTTAGTCACGCTCCGTCACAAGTCCAACCGTGACTGACCGAGACTAGTAGAGACTAACGTGGCGGCCGCGCTGGACTAACTGCCCATGTGGCAAGCGGTTAGGTCGTCGGCGACATTGGCGTCGCGCATGCAATGGGACAACGGACATTGAGGCTGGAGCTCTCCGTGTGAGAGTCCGGCACACGTTCCCTTGTCTTGGAGCGCCCGATGTCCATCAACGTCCGCTCAATGCGATTTCGTCGCATCCACCGCGCAATCGCCGTCTGCCTTGGCAGTGCCGTGGCGGGTGTTCTGCTCGCGGCTGCGCCACCGTCGGACGTCGAACGCGCCTCGAGCCCTGGTCAGCGTACGATGCCGCAGGTCGCGTGTACGGGAGGTACGACCTCGATAACGCCATGTGGCACATTGGCGGATACACTGGCGCCGTCGGCCAATGGCCAGCGCACGTTCAGCGTTACGAACGGATCCAGCACGGATCACACCTATACACCGAGTTGCACTGCAACGCTGCCCGTGGCGTCATGCAGTGTAGCCCCCTCCGTGCTCGTCGTCCCTGCGGGTGGCTCGGCATCGATAGCCGTGTCGTACACGGTTTCCAGTGCGACTGCGACTGACTCTGGGACGATTACCGTAGCCGTCGATGGCGGCGCGCCGGATCAGGTAAGCACCGCGATCGCCGTGGGCACTGCCGCGACCACGAGTACACCGCAGTGAAACTGCTCACCCGATACGGCTGTCACGCCACGGCATTCGCAATCACCTCGCAGATCCCGATCGCACCATATCGCTTGATCCGGAGCGCTCATGTGTAGCACGTGCAGCCGCAATGTCGATCCGATGCCAGGTCAACGCACGAATCAGTCGCGAGCCGGTGCGGTATGGGGTATGAGCGTGTGGTGGGTACTCGCGCTCTGTGTCGGAGCGAGTGGTGGGGCTCCGCGATCACTCCAGGCGCAACAAGTCTGCCAGAGTCCCGACCATGAACTCAGCATTGGGAGCACGACCAATGGGCAGAATTGCAACCAATCGTCGAATGTCGCCTTGAGCCAGACGGGCCTACAGCAAACATGGCCGTGGGCTGACAATCTGAACATTCTCACCACATTCACTGTAACCGGGTGCAGTGGCATCGTGACATCGTGCTCCGTGTCGCCGACGAGTTCCACTAACACGTCGGGTACGGTGACCGTGACGTACAACACGAGCGCCACAGGGGGAGCGGGCACTATAACGGTCCGAATGAAGGACAGTACCGACTTCGTAGTTGCCACGCTCAACGTCACGTCGCCCTACACGCTCAGTACGGCATTCACGAATGGCACGGATCAATCGTTGGCGCGATGTGCCCAGTCGTGCTTTGCCGCGGTGGCCACTGTCGGGACGCCGCCGTATATCTCGATGGACGCCCCGCGAACGATCGGCCTCGTATACAACGGGGATCGCGTCCGAGCGCGGCCGTTCATTTACGCGGACGTCGCATCGGGCGGCTCACCACTGCCAACCAACTACCAGCTTCAGGTGACCACGAGCACTGGCGCGAAGCTCAAGTTCACCAATGGCGACACCGTCCTGACGTTCGCTGGTGGGGCGAGCGGTCGACTCGCTGGTCAGCTGGCACTCGATAGCACGATTGCGACCGGTCCCATGGCCGTGACGGTCACGACGATCGCGAACTATCCCTCGAACCAGGAGTCGCAAAGCACGCCGATGACCATCGTGGTCGACAACGAACGCAACTCGCCCGTCGCTCACGGCTGGACACTCGCTGGCATCCAGCACATGTACGTGCAGACGTTTACCAGCTCCATCCTCGTCACCGAGGGGAGCGGGAGCGCGGAGGTATTCACGGCCTGCACAACGGGAGGCTGCACGGCCCCGGCGGGCGAGTACTCGACGATCACGTATTCCGGCTCGTTCCCCGCGACCACGTACGTGCGGAAATATCCGGACTCGTCGAGAGTGACATTCAACAATCTCGGCCAGATGATCACATTGGCCGACGCGTTCGGCAACAGTGATTCGTTGGCGTACGACGCTCAAGGCCGACTCATCGCGCTGTACGATCCGTTTCGGAAGATCAGCGGCTCCGGACGATCGTACGTACAGCTCGTCTACGGGTCGACGTATGGCCTCTCGTCGATTACCTCGCCAGGGGCCAGCGGGTCGTTGACGGGCGGGCGCACATCGACATTCCAAGTCAATGCTAGCGACTCCACCCTCACGGCAGTGTACGATCCGGATGGATACCATACGGCATTCGGCTACGATAGTCGCAAACGACTGTCCTGGCAGCGCGATCGTCGTGGTGATACGACGAAGTTCGGTTACGACAACCTCTCGTTTAAGCTGGACAGCATCACGACACCGCCAGTGCCTGTAGACAGTGGAGGCGGCAAAACGTACGGACAGCTGCAAGCGCTCCTCACGAAGTTGAGCCCATGGCAGATCGTTGGCGTGCCGACCAGCCCAACGTCGCCGAGTTCGCCGGCCCCTCTCGGATCGACCAGTCCGCAAGGTTCGGTGACGGATCCGGCTGGCCATCAGACGAGTTGGACTGTCAATAGGTGGGGTGAAGCGCTCGTGATGACGAACGCGCTCGGGGCACAGGCAACCGTATCCATCGCTGACAGTAACCCTGTGCCGCAGAAGCTGACGACGTCGCGTGGTGGTGTGTACACCTGGACCTGGACCGGGTCTACAGTCACGTCGGTTAGTCCACCCGGCGCTGGAACCACGACTATGCTGTACAATAGCGGCTACTCGATTGCCGACAGCGTCGTTGTTCCCGGCCAACCGTCCCAGCGTCGTTTTGTTGGAATAGGGGGGCGCATAGACTCCGTCCGGTTCGCGAGTATCGCCGGCCGCACGATCCACTACACCTATGACACGCGCGGCCGCACTCTCCAAATGTCCGATATCCATGGCCACATCACGAATTACCACTACGACACGGTGTTCGGCAATCAGGACAGCGTGCAGTCGCCCGGAAACCGCGTCGCCGTAAAGCGATTTGATCGGTTCGGTCGCGACTCCGCGCTGTATAGCGATAACACGGCACAGACCACCATCGTCTACGACTCCCTGAATCGTGTGGTTCAGGTCAATGATGGCGTCAACCCGAGTCCGACCGTGTCGACATATGACTCGTTGTTCCTGCTTCGCATCGTGGATGCAAAGGGTCAGCTCCACAAGCAAGATGTCGACGCCATGGGCCGCCCCTCCCGAGTCTATGACGCCGGAGACACCACGAAATACACGTCGTATCGCTACAGTGCGGATGGGTCGCTTACCGGCGAGACAAATCGCCGCGGACAGCAATTCACACTGACCTACGATGCGATTCATCGAAACGTGACCAACTCCCGTACGGTGGGCGGTGTGGTCGTGGCGCTCGATTCGACGAAATACGATGTCGCCGGCTTGCTGACGGTGAGCTCGAACAGCGCGGCGCGCGACTCACTCTTCGTCGACTCGACCGGCTGGACCGACTCCGTTGTGACGCGCTTCGCCAACGTGCACCAGCGATTCAGGATCCGGTACGGTCACGACAACCTGATGCGTCTCGATACGACGATCGTCGGAGACAGCCTCGGATTGGGACTCGTCCCGCGGTACTTGAGCTACGATTCCGTTACCGGTGCGATTTCGAAGATCGCGCTGTCATCCACAACCGGGCTCTCGACGAAATTCGGTATCAACACCGAGTTCAATCAGGTCAAAGTGAGCTTTCCCGGGACGGACAGTACCGGCAAGCCTGGGGCATTGCAGGATACGCTGACGAGCTCACACCTGCCGTTTCAACGCCAGTTTACGAGCTCGGTGCTCGACAACCCGATGAACCAGAAGTTCGGCTACGATTCGCTCGGTCGGTTCCGAACCGATATCACGGTGAACACCGCACTGAATGAGTGGAACATCAATCGGTACTGGTATGACCAACTCGGGCGGCTGCAATCTCGCCACTTTAAAGACTCGACCGGGTTGTGCGGCGCGGACACGACCTATGGCTATCAGTGCACGAACGTAAACCAAGCGGATACGCTGTCGTACGATGCGGCCAACAATCTTACGGGCGGCCAGATCTTCGGGGATTCCGTCAAGGGCGGGTATCGCACCGGCAACCGGGATACGACACTGTTCGGCGTGACCCACACGTTCGATGCCGATGGCAATGTCCTGACGAACGGATCACGACAGTTCTTCTGGGGCGTCGAGGGTCACCTGGACAGCGTCGTGGCTGGAACGGTCGTTCTGCACTACGAATACGATGCGCTGGGTCGATTGGTCAAGCGCTCGAGGAATGGCACGTTGGAGCGACTCTTCCTATGGGATGGCAGTCAGCTGCTCGCTGAACTCAACGGGGCCGGTAGCCAACGAATCGGCGAGTATGTGTCGAGCGGGATGGACTCGCCATTCGCATTCATTAATACGGTGTTGCTGTCCAAAACGGTGAGCTACTACGTCCAAGATCCGGTCGGCACCACCGTCGGATTGGTGCGGAGCGACTCCAATAGCGCGCAAGCCGTGCGGGAGCAGTATTCATATACCGTTCTCGGTGCGCCTTCGACGGTGATCGACTCGGGGCTCGCCAACCGAATGCAGTGGAAAGGCATGGTCTACGAGGGCGACTCAACGCGGTTGTACTATGCGCGGGCTCGGTGGTACGATCCGCAGCAGGGACGGTTCATGAGCGAGGACCCCACTGGTGCGGCCAACGGGCTGAACCAGTACACATTCGCTACCGGCGATCCTGTCAATGGTCGGGATCCTACCGGCACGTGCGACGGAGGCGGCCCCGTAATCGAGCCGGGCGATTTGCTCTCGTTTGACGATGATCCCTGCGATCCTCCTCCAGCGGTTGAAGATACAACTACACCTCCTCCCCCACCGAGTGACACGTTGCCTCAGGCGTGTGGGGATGGGGTCAACGTGGACGTCACCTTTTGTCCGAGCCAGGGCGTAGTTAGCGCGGATTCGGTCTACTGTTCGAATCAGACCCAGTCTGGTGGAGCGTGTAATATGTACCCGACTCGGTACTTCGGAACGCACTGGTGTGGCCCCGGCGGAGCAGGGCCGACTGTAAATGCCCTTGACGCCGCTTGCCAAGCGCACGACGCGTGCTATGCGGCGGGCGGGTTCAATTCGCTTTCCAACTGGACTCCATATGGTCCCTTTTCAACCGCCCAATTTGCGTTGATCTCGTGCAATCAAGCTCTGTGCAATGCAGCGCGATCGCCTGCAGTTCGGAATATTCGAGGGGCTACGTATGTTCTGCTATATTTCAAGAGCGTCCCCTACGGTGGTTGTACGTAGGTGGTCTAGTTCGTTGCCGGGCCTAGCGCCGCTGGCCCTTAGGAGACCCTACGTCCGAGGTTCCTCGACAGTGACATTCAGAGACGAACCTAGTGCACAAGAATCTGGTGAGCACAAAGCCGGACGTCGCGATCGCCGTCGGTGGTCGCTTGTCGTTGCGCTAGTTGTGGCGATAGGCATCGGAGGTCTGTTCTTCCGGTCAGTAAGTCCGTGGGACCATAACGTCGGCGCGTTGATCTTTTTGGAATCTCTCCCGGTGATTGCACTGATCTGGCTCCAACTGCCGGAAGGGCCGCGGGCATTCGGTCCCATCGTCGCCTATCTGGCCGCGGTGTGGCTTGCGTTCGTGAGTTACGGGATTGCGTCGGACCCCGGTGGGTCCCCAAGTGCGCTCAACCCCTTGCACCCGCCGCCGTTGAATACGTCTCAGAGCCTCGTCGGCGTGACAATAGCGTGCGCCGCCGTCATGATCTGTGCGTCGCTATATACCCGTGGGCGTGTCCGTATCGCGATGAACCTTTGCACGGCTTTGGTATTATCGGCATGCATTGCGGTAAAGACACTCATCTACGTGTGAAGTCGTGCGCGGCCTCCAACTTGGCGCCCGTGGCATTGGCGGATCAGGAAACCCGCACCCAGCGCATGATCTCGGCCAACGAGCGGCGCTTCCCGTACATGAGGATGCCGACGCGGTAGACCCGTGCCGCGAACCAGATGGCGATGACGTTCGCGACTAGCAGCCCCAGGATCGTCCCCACGATTTCCAAGGGCGGCACCTGGATCAGCGCCAATCGCAGCGGCATGAGGATCGGCGCCGAGAACGGAATCCACGACACCACGCGCGCGAGCGTGCTCGTCGGACTCAAGAACACGGGTCCAACGAACATGATGCTCAGCACGAGCAGCATCGTGACGGGCAGTGACGCTTGCTGCGCGTCCTCCTGACTCTCGACCGTCGCGCCGATAGCGGCGAAGAGCGCCGCGTAGAAGAAGAAGCCCAGCAAGAAGATCAACACCAACTCGATCCCGGCGCCAATGCTGATGGAGCCCGGCAGCGGGATGTTCGCCGATTCGCTCGCGCCGAGCGCGCGCAGGATCGGCGCCCGGAAATGGACGATTGCGACCGAGGCGAGGGTCCAGATGATCTGCTGGGTGATCGCGACGCCACCCACGCCGAGGATCTTGCCGGCCAGGAGGGTATCCGGTGGTGCGCTGGCGACGACGACTTCGGACACGCGGCTCGCTTTCTCGTCCGACACGCCGCGGACGATGCTCTGGCCATAGACGACAATCGTGATGTACAGCAGGATCGCCACGATGTAGCCGAACCACGCGCCTGACATGCCCGACCCGCCGAGTCCGTGATCGGTGACGCGCTCGGTATGCAGCTGGACCGGCACCGCGGTCAACGATCGAATGCGCGCCGGGTCGAGTCCCGCGCCCACCAATCGCTCGGTGAGCACGGCGTTGCGGACGACCTCGCGTACATGGTCGATATCCTGAATGGCCGATGCGTTGCGCCCATTGTATCGCGCCGTCTGGCCGGCGAGCGTGCTGTCGGTGAGCACGAGATAGCCGACCCACTTGTTGTGCATGACGGCATTCAGCGCATGGACCTCGGCCGCCGGGGCCTCATCGCGGGATACGACCTGCAACATCGCGTTCGACGTGTCGGTCGTGACTCCCGCACCGAGGTTGGCGACCACGCGCTGGCCGAGGCCCGTTCCGGTTTCGTCGATGACGATGATGTGGGAGGCGTCGGCCGAGACGCCGGCGTGCTGCGTCAGCACGATCTGCCCGATGCTGACGCCACCGAAGAACAGCGGCCCCAGGATCGTCGCGAACAGGAACCAACGCGAACGAACCCGCTCCAGATACTCGCGGCGGATGATGACCCCGAGCTTACCCATGTCCCGACATCCCCTCGGCGACGCCGACGGCGCCGACCCGCTGGAGGAAGATCTTGTGCAGCGACGGCTGCACGACCTCGAACCGCGTGATCTCGGCGCCGGCGCCGACCAAGCGCTCGAGCAGGTGTTGCGCCCGCGCATTCGCCGCGAGCTCGATCTCGAGCGTCCGCTGCTCGCGATTGACGCTCTCGACGAGAGAGCGATCCTCTAACACGCGATCCACCGCGGCAGATGTCCCGTTGGCGGTCGCCAACGCGATCGTGCGCCCGGCATGTTCCGCGCGCACGTCCGTGACCGGGCCATCGAGGACCTTCGAGCCCTTGGCGATGATACACACCGAGTCGCATAGGCGCTCGGCGTTGTCCATGAGGTGCGTGCTGAAGATGACCGTGCGCCCGCGCTGGCGGAGCTCGACGACCGTGTCGTTGAGTGCCTGCGCATTGATCGGATCCAGCCCGCTGAACGGCTCGTCGAGTATGACGAGCTCGGGATCGTGCAGCAGCGTCCCGATGAACTGGACCTTCTGCTGCATGCCGCGGGACAACTCGTCGACCTTCTTGTCACCCCACTCGGTGAGCCCGAGCCGCGTAAGCCATTCGTCTATGTGCCGGTCGACATCCCGTCGCGTCATCCCTTTCAACTCGCCCAGGAACCGCAGGACCCGGCGCACTTGCATCTTGCGATACAACCCGCGTTCCTCGGGGAGATAGCCAATCCGGTCGGTCACGCCTTTGGCGCCGCTCGGCAAGCCGAGCACGTTGATCGTGCCGCGGTCCGGGACGATCACGTTCAGGATCATCCGGATCGTCGTCGTCTTCCCGGCGCCGTTCGGGCCGAGCAACCCGTAGACGCTTCCCCGGGGAACGGCGAGCGACAACCCCTGTACGGCCACGTGGCCATCGAAGGTTTTTTGTACGTCTCGAATGTCGACCGCGAGATCGCTCATATTCGTGATAGTATACTACGCACGCGGTACCGGAGGAGTTTCAGTGCGCGTCGCGCGGAGCGCACGCGTACACTAACTTGCCGCCGTGTCGAGAGTTGCCACGATCGTGGTAGGTCTAGCCGCATCGCTGCTGTTACTGTTTCTCGCCGCCCCACTCGCCGAGCTCGTCGTCTCGGGCGGTAGGCAGGGCCTGCACGCGTTGGGGAGCGATGCCGAGCTGCGCGACGCACTCGTGTTGACCGCCGCCACGGCGACAACGGCCACGCTCCTCGGACTCCTCGCGGGCACACCGATCGCCTACCTGCTCGCCCGCCGCGCCTTCCCAGGTCGCGCAGCACTCGCCGCGCTGCTGGATCTCCCGGTGCTGATCCCACACCCGGTCGCGGGCATCGCGCTGCTCCTCGCCCTCGGCCGCCACACCGCGGTCGGCTCCGCATTGTTCGCCGCCGGACTCCGCATCACCGGCACCCCCACGGGAATCGTGAGCGCGATGCTCTTCGTCTCGTGCCCGCTCTACCTGAGCGCCGCGCGCGAGACGTTCGACCGCGTCGACTCCCGCTTCGAGACCGTGGCTCGCACCCTCGGCGATCCACCCTGGCGCGTATTCCGCCGCGTGACACTCCCACTCGCATCCCGCGGTCTCGTCGCCGCCGCCGTCATCATGTGGGCCCGCGCCGTCAGCGAGTTCGGCGCCGTCGTGATCCTCACGTACAACCCGCAAGTCGCCAGCGTCTTGAGCTACGACCGGTTCACGACCTACGGTCTCCCAGGCGCACTCCCCGTCGCGGCCGTGCTCGTCCTGCTCGCGTTGATTCCACTCGCCATTCTCCACCGCCTGCGATGATCGACGTCGCCGGCCTCTCCGCGCGCGCGGGGACGTTCTCGCTCACGGACATCACGTTTCAAGTTCCCGCGCGTGGATACGGCGTGGTCATCGGCCCGGCAGGCGCGGGGAAGACGACGCTGCTCGAAGTGCTCGCGGGTGTCATCCCGATGACGTCAGGTACGGTGCGGCTGGCCGACCGCGACATGCACGGAGTCCCTCCCGAAGCACGAGGCATCGGCCTCGTGTACCAGCACGCCTATCTCTTCCCGCATCTCTCCGTCGCCGACAACGTCACCTACGGCACGAGCGACCTGGCGTTCGCGCACGATGTGGCCCGTCGCCTCGGCGTCCACGCGCTCATGGACCGCCCTGTTCAGGCGCTGAGCGGTGGCGAGCGCCAGCTCGTGGCCCTCACGCGCGCGATCGCGCCACGTCCCCCGATCCTGCTACTGGATGAGCCATTCGTCGCGCTCGATCCCCGCCGCCGCGCGGCGATCCGACGCGAGGTCCGCGCCCTCTACCGGGAGCTCGGGTCGACGGTCCTACAGGTTACGCACGACTTCACCGAAGCCGGGCTCCTTGGCGACGTTGCCGTGCTGCTGGACGCCGGACGCGTGTTGCAAGCCGGGCCACCCGAGGAAATCTTCCGCAAGCCCGCCTCGAGCGAAGTCGCGGCCTTCCTCGGCGCCGAGAACGTCTTTGCCGGCACCGTCGTGGTGCTCGGCGACGGGACGGTCGAGTTCCACACGTCCGACGGCGCTATGACGTTCGTGGCCGCTGGCGACGCCACGCCCGGCCCGGGGCACGCGGTCGTGGCCGCCGACGAGATCGTCCTCTCGCCGACGGCGATCGCGTCGTCGGCACGTAACGTATTTCACGGGTACGTCGAGGCCGTCGAACGATCTGGCCCTCTCTCTCGCGTGACCGTAATGGTCGACGGCGCCCCACTCGTGGCGGCCCTGACCACGCGTTCCGCGTCGGAGCTGCGGCTGGATCCAGGTACGCCGGTCATCGCCTCCTTCAAGGCAATGGCGGTGCATCTGTGCTAATGCTTCGTAGTATCCGCCGGCTGGGTGGCACCGCTTTGTTGCTGGAGTAGCTGCACGAGCTCAGCCTGATGCGCCTGCAGGACCGCGAGGCTGATCGCCTGACTTTTGGCCGCGAGCGTCGCCTGCTGAGACGCGACCTTCTGTCCTATCGGCGATTTGTAAAACGTAATCAGCTCTTTGAGCTCGGACTCCGTGAACGCTTGCGTGTACACCGCGGTGAGCTGCGGCCCGATGGCGTCCCATGTGACGTACTTATTCGCGAACTGCTGCATCGCGCTGCGATAGGGTACCATGGCCGGATTGTTCTGGATCTGCACGTCGATCGAGGCCGAGATCGCGTCCCGCAGTGTCTTATCGGCGTGCATCACCTGCATCAACTCGGCCGCGGCTTTGGTCTGTCCGGGCGTCGGTGTTGGCGCCGGTGTCGCAGCGGGCGCCTGCGCGCTGGCGCTCGAGGCCACGGCGAGGGAGAGGCCGAGGACGAGCGCGAAATACCGCTGGACGGCGCGGTGCGCCAGATACATGCCGACACCAGTGCCGACGCACGAGAGGATGAACGCGGTCATAAACCCCACGAGGTTGCCAGCGTACCAGCCGACAGCACCGCCGACGGTCATGCCGGCGAATGATGCGAGTTTTCCCATGTCCATTGGACGATCCACCCTCAAAAGGGTGTTAGCCGTGGTGCGCCGGGGCAGGAGGGGCGCCGCCCGCCATCACGAACAGCTCCGCTTGCGTCCGCGAACGGCGCAAGAGATCCAGTGAGCGGGCCAGTTGCACGTCATCCCCGGTGCGACGACGGAACGCGACCGAATCGGGGAATGCGAGCTCCGCGATCCGGTCCGCGAGCAGGCGGTCCACGAAGGAGCGTGCAGCGTCGAACTGGGCGCGCGTGACGGGCACGTTTGCGTCCTGGAACCGATGGAAGAGGCTATCGCGCCACGCTGGCTGGACGGTGAAGTCTGGCTTGACGGTTCGGCCAAGCTCGCGGGCCAGGCTGTACGTGGCGAGGTAGACGCCCTGGGAAGCCGGCGTGATCGCCTGTACGAACGCCCGCTCCGTGTCATCGAGCGTATCGGGCAGCACGACGAGGTCGGGCGTGATGGCGCCGCCGCCGAACACCGTGCGGCCGGCGTCAGAGTGAAACACCGGCTTCGGTTTCCCAGCGGAGTCAGGCTGGATCTCAACCAACTCACCATCCGGCAGCAGCTTCCGGGGTTTCTGGATCGACCGGCCGTCCGGCGTATACCAACGGCCGGTCGTGAGCTTGAGCGAGTACCCGCCATCGAGCGCGAACAAGCTCTGGACCAGGCCCTTGCCGAACGACGTCGTGCCGACGACGAGCGCCCGGTCGTGATCCTGCAGCGCGCCGACGACGATTTCCGTCGCGGACGCCGAGCCGCCATCGATGAGCACCGCGATGGGTACGGTGGTCGTCAACGGGTGGCGTACGGCGCGATACGTCTCCTGCGGGCCGGCTCGCTCGCGTACGCTGGCCAGCTCGGTCCCCTCGGCGAGGAAGCAGTTGGCGACGAGCAGCGCTTGATCCACGGCGCCGCCGCCGTTGCCGCGGACATCGAGGACGATGCCCTTCGCGCCAGCGGTCAGGAGGTGCGACAGTGCGGCGTTGACTTCCTGCGCCGCGGACTCGCTGAAGACCTGCAATGGCACGTACCCGATCTGGCCGTCCAGCATGGCCGAGAAGGGCACTGATGGCACGTGAACGCTCTCGCGGACGTACCGGGCGCGAATCGGCTGGGCCTCTCCGAGTCTCGTGACGGCCACGTCGACCGGCGTGCCGGGACGCCCAAGGAGGGCCTGTGAGACCTTGTCCAGCGGCCATCCGCGCACGCCCGCGCTGTCGACCGAGATGATCTCGTCGCCGGGCCGAAGTCCTCCCGACGCGGCAGGCGAGTGCGGGAACACGCGCACGATCGTCGGGCGCCCGCTGTGGTCTTCGATCTGGAGACCCAGGCCGCCATACGCGCCGCCGAGCGACTCGCGGTTGAACGATGCCAGCTCGTCGCGCGAGTAGAGCTCGGCGTACGGATCGCCCAGCGAGTGCACGAGTCCGCGCGCGGCCTTCTCATACAGCGCGTCCGTCGACAGCGAATCGACGCTGCGCTCACGAACGAGAGAGAAGACCTCTTGAAACAGATCCGCCCGGTGCGTGACCGGTCGGGCGGCAATGACACCGGCGACGACGAGTGGAGCGGCCGCCAGGAGAACGAGCGTGGGACGCGTGCGACGCATACAGCCTACGATACCTCAAGCGACAGGGTCTGCGCCAGCGCTTCGGCCAGTGTCTCCCATGGCAGGAGCGCGCATGCCACGCGAGCGGGGGTACGCCGAATAATCCCAAACGCGACAAGGGACCCGAGATCCGAATCATCCGGCTCGCCCGGCTTACTGGTGACGAACCGCCGAAATCTCGCGATGAATGCTGTTATTTCGGTGACAGAGCGGCCGCGGACGACATCCGTCATCATCGACGCCGAGGCGCGCGCAATGGCGCACGCATCGCACTCGAATCGGATGTCTCGGATCAGATCGCCCTCCATAGCGACATCGACGTGCATCGTCTCGCCGCACAGGGGATTGGCCTTCGTGGCGCTCGCATCGGGCTCGGCTAGCGCCCCGCGTCCATGCGGCCGCCGATAATGATCGAGTATTGCTTCGTGATACAGGTCAGACATTGGCAAAGAGGGACTGCGCCCGTTTGACGCCGGTGACCAGCGCCTGGACGTCGCTCTCATCGTTATACACGTAGAACGACGCCCGAGCCGTCGCGCCCACCCCGAGCCGCCTAATCAGTGGCTGCGCACAGTGATGGCCCGCACGGATCGCGACGCCATCCTGATCGAGAATGGTCGCCAGATCGTGGGGATGAATATCCGCCACGGTGAAACTGACCACACCACTGCGCTCAGCCGGTGGCGGTCCAAACACCCGCACCCCTTCGATAGCCGTCAGTCGCTTGCTGGCCGCCGCGGTCAACTCCTGTTCATGGCGCCGCACGTTGTCCATGCCGATGGCGTCGAGATACTCGACCGCGGCCGCCAAGCCGACGGCGCCGCCGAGATTTGGCGTGCCGGCCTCGAATTTGTGCGGCAAAATGTTCCAGGTCGTGTGGTCGTCGCCCACGTACTCGATCATGTCGCCGCCGGTCTGATACGGCGGCATGGGCTCCAGTCGTTCCCGCCGCCCAACGAGCCCGCCGATGCCGGTAGGCCCGAGCATCTTGTGCCCGCTGAAAGCATAGAAATCGACGCCGAGCCGATCGAACTCCACGCGCATGTGTGGAGCACTCTGTGCGCCGTCAACAACTATGATCGCACCCTTTGCGATCCCCACGACCTCGGCGAGCGGCGTAATCGAGCCGATGGCGTTCGAGACGTGAGTGACCGCCAGAATCTTGGTGCGAGGCGTGATGAGACTGCGGAGGTGATCGAGATCCAGCCGCCCATCCTCGGTGATCTCGGCGATCTTGAACGTCGCACCGGTCTTGAGCGCGAGTTGCTGCCACGGGACGAAATTGGCGTGATGCTCGAGCCGCGTGACGACGATCTCGTCGCCACGATGTATATCCGCGGTCGCGGCAACCAGATTGAGCGACTCGGTCGTTCCGCGCGTGAAGATGAGACAGGCGGAGTCCGACACGCCCAGAAACCGCGCCACGCGCTCGCGGGCCGCATGGTACCGGTCCGTAGCCGCGACCGACAGCGCATACGCTCCGCGGTGCGGATTCGCGTACGCGGTCTCGTAGACGTCGCGAACCGCATCGAGCACGGCGCGCGGCTTCTGCGAGGTCGCCGCCGAGTCGAGATAGTGCAGCCATGGCTCGCGCGCCAGGAGCGGGAAATCGCTCTTGTTCATGCCTTCGATCCCACCAGGACGGTGTCGTGTTCGACGCGGACGGCGTACCGCTCGATGTCGTCTACGGCCGGCCCCAGACACACCCGCCCCGTGCGCACATCGAACCGTGCTCCGTGCAGGGGGCACTCGATCGTGCCGTCGTCCATCACGGTTCCGGCCGAGATCGGGAACTCCTGGTGCGGGCAGCGGTCATGCAGCGCATGGATCACGCCGCCCAGATTCACGAGGCATACCGGCTCGCCGTCTGGCGCGTCGACGGCGATGAGCTCACCCTCGGGGATCTCGTCCGTCCGTGCCACCGCAACAAAACCGTGATCGATCACGCGACTTGCTCCAGCGCCGCTCTCAGCGCGTGCCAGGCGAGCGTGGCGCATTTGACCCGTACGGGAAATTGCGCGACACCGCCGAAGGCAGCGAGCCGCCCCAGGCGCTCACCTTCTGATGCATCGCCGGTGACGAGCCGGTGAAACGAGTCGAAGATCGCGTCGGCTTCGGCGCGAGTCTTCCCCGCGACCGCGGTCGTCATGAGCGAAGCTGAGGCCTTGGAGATGGCGCACCCGGTGCCGGGCGGCGTAGCGAAGTGCACGTCCGCGATGCGATCGCCGTCCATGCGTACCCACACGGTGACCGCATCGCCGCACATCGGATTGTTGCCGGTCGCCTGCGCATCCGCACCAGCCAGTTCGCCGAAGTTGCGTGGCGACTTGCTGTGATCGAGGATCACGCTCTGGTACAGCTCGCGGAGGTCCGGCATGACCTTATGCCGCGGCGACCAGCTCGGCGCCGCCTCCGACAAACCGCTCCCGGGTGAGTGCCTCGAGCGCCTCTCGCACCTCGGGCTGATCGATCCGCTCCAGTACGTCAGCCGCGAACGCATACGTGAGTAGGTTGCGCGCCTGCTCCAGATCGATGCCGCGACTTCTCAGATAGAAGAGCGCGACCTCATCCAGCCGCCCCACGGTCGCGCCGTGGGTGCACTTCACGTCGTCGGCGAAGATCTCGAGCTGCGGCTTGGTGTCGGCGCGTGCGGTCTCGGACAGCAGCACGTTGTTGTTCGTCTGCTTGCCGTCCGTCTTCTGCGCCTCGGGCTGCACGTAGACTTTGCCATTGAACACGCCATGGGACGCATCGTCCATGATGCCCTTGTACACCTCGCGGCTCGCGCAATGCGGCGCCGCGTGCTCGATGCGCGTCTGGTGGTCGATGTGCTGCGTGCCGTCGAGCATATAGAGCCCGTGCATCAGGGTCTCTCCGCCCTCTCCGCCGAGCACGGTATACAGGTTGACGCGCGCCAGCGCGCCGCCGGTGGCGAACGAGAACGAGTGGTACCGGGAATCGCGCCCTTGTCTCACCTCGGTCGTCCCGACGTGATACGCCCGGTCGCTCTCGCGCTCGATGCGATAGTGATCGACCTTGGCGCCGTCGGCGACCTGTATCTCGGTCACCGCGTTGGTGAAGTACCTGGCGTCCCCAAGCGTGACGTAGCTCTCGATGACCGTCACCACCGCATGGCGGTCGGCGACAATCAGCGTGCGTGGATGCGTCGCGCCTTTCGCGGCCTCGGAGTCGGTCACGTAGAGCAGATGAATCGGCGTTTCGACCACCGTGTCCGCCGGCACGTGCACGATCGCCCCGTCGACGGTGAACGCGGTGTTCAGTGCCGTGAACGCATCACGCGTTGGCGTGGCGATCTTCGTCAACCAGTTCTCGGCCGCTGGGTCGTTCCAATGCCCCGCGAGGTCGAGCACGCGCACCCGGGAGGGCAGTCCGGCGAGGGACGAGAGCGCGGCGGTATAGCGACCGTTCACGAAGACGAGACGCGGAGCGTCGAGTCCCAGTGTGAACGGCGCCAGGTCGTCGAACTGCACTTGGCCACTCGGATCCCGTAACGGCAGCCAATCGACTTCGGCAATCGCCGCCGGACTCGTAAAGTGCCAATCCTCGTTCTTCTTCGTCGGAAACCCCGTCGCGATGAAATGGTCCATCGCCGCCCGACGTGCTCCGGCGAGCCACGGGGGACCACCGTCGCGGAACTGCTCGGCGAAGCTCACGCGGCGACTCCGGCGTACCCGTGGGCCTCCAGCTCGAGCGCCAGCTCTTTGCCGCCCGATTGGACTATGCGCCCGTTGACGAGCACGTGCACGAAGTCGGGCACGATGTAGTTCAGCAGTCTCTGATAGTGCGTGACGACGATCGTCGCATTGTCGGGCCGCCGCAGCTTGTTCACCCCATCGGAGACCACGCGCAGCGCGTCGATGTCGAGCCCGGAGTCGGTCTCATCGAGCACGGCCAGGCGAGGCTCCAGCACGGCCATCTGCAGGATCTCGTTGCGCTTCTTCTCGCCACCGGAGAAGCCACTATTCACCGCCCGCTTCAACATGCCGGGGTCCATGTCGACCAGCCGCAGTCGCTCCTTCACAATGTCGTCAAACTCAAAGAGGTCGACTTCGTCGAGTCCCTTGGCTTTCCGGATGGCGTTGTATCCCGCCCGCAGGAAATACCCATTGGTGACGCCGGGGATTTCGACCGGGTACTGGAACGCGAGGAAGAGGCCTTTCTGCGCTCGCTCCTCGGGGGCCAAAGCGAGGAGGTCCTCGCCGTCATACGTGACGGTACCGCCGGTGACCTCGTACGCCGGATGTCCAGCGAGCACCTGCGCCAGCGTGCTCTTGCCGGACCCGTTCGGTCCCATGATCGCATGTATCTCGCCCGCGCCGACGGACAGCGAGATCCCGCGGAGGATCTCCTTGTCGCCGACGGTGGCGTGCAGGTCGCGAATATCGAGCACGATTACCCTACGCTCCCTTCGAGTGTGATGCCAAGGAGCTGCTGCGCTTCGAGCGCGAACTCCATCGGCAGTTGCTGGAACACATCCTTGCAGAACCCGCTCACGATCATCGACACTGCGTCCTCGGCGGTGAGGCCGCGCTGCTTGCAGTAGAAGATCTGATCCTCGCCAATCTTCGAGGTCGATGCCTCGTGCTCCAGCGTCGCGGTACTGTTCTCGACTTCGATGTACGGAAACGTGTGCGCGCCGCACTGGTTCCCGACGAGCATCGAGTCGCACTGGGTGTAATTGCGGGCGTTGTCGGCCTTCTTCAGGATCTGCACTTTGCCACGGTAACTATTGTTGCCGTGACCTGCCGAGATCCCCTTGGACACGATGGTGCTCTTCGTGTTCTTGCCCATGTGGATCATCTTCGTGCCCGTGTCAGCCTGCTGGTGATTGTTGACAACGGCCACGGAATAGAACTCACCCGTCGAGTTATCCCCTTGGAGAATGACGCTGGGGTACTTCCAGGTAATGGCGGATCCGGTCTCGACCTGTGTCCACGAAATCTTGGAATTCACGCCACGCGCGGCACCGCGCTTGGTGACGAAGTTGTAGATGCCACCCTTGCCCTCGGTGTCGCCGGCGTACCAGTTCTGCACGGTCGAGTATTTGACCGTCGCATTATCCAGCGCGACCAGCTCGACGACCGCGGCATGGAGCTGGTTCTCGTCGCGCCGTGGTGCCGTGCATCCCTCCAAGTAACTCACATACGCGCCTTCGTCCGCGATGATGAGTGTCCTCTCGAATTGCCCTGTCCCCGCCGCATTGATGCGGAAGTACGTGGACAATTCCATCGGGCAACGAACGCCGGGCGGTACATAGCAGAACGAGCCGTCGCTGAACACGGCCGAGTTGAGCGAAGCAAAGAAGTTGTCGGAGTACGGGACGACCGATCCCAAGTACTTCTCGATGAGCGCTGGATGCTCGCGAACGGCCTCGCCGAACGAGCAGAAGATGATGCCGAGCTCGCCCAATTCTTTGCGCATCGTCGTGCCGACCGAGACGCTGTCGAAAATGGCGTCGACGGCCACACCCGAGAGCCGCTTCTGCTCGGTGAGCGAGATGCCGAGCCGCTCGTACGTCCGGCGCAGCTCGGGATCGACTTCATCCAAGCTTCCCAGCGGCTTGACAGCCCGTGGGGCCGAGTAATAGCTGACGTTCTGGTAATCGATGGGCGGATAGGTGACATTGGCCCAATGCGGTTCGCGCATCGTGAGCCAGCGCTTGTAGGCTTTGAGACGCCAGTTCAGGAGGAATTCCGGCTCCTGTTTCTTCGCCGAAATCAGCCGGACGACGTCCTCGCTGAGCCCGCGTGGGATCGTGTCCTGTTCGATATCAGTTACGAATCCGTACTGGTATTCGCGGTTGACCAGAGTCTCGATCGACGAGCCCATGACTTCTCTTTTCTCCACAGTGACTTATATCGAATCCTAAGTAACTTTGTCGGCATTGTCAATTTAAGCAAACCGAGCCTATCTGATTGAAAATACTGCAGTTACGAAGCTATGTCGCAGTTAGGTGGCTTGCTCGTCGTATCTAGAGTATGACCTACCTCGCTTTTGGAGCGACTATACGCCAGCTTGGCCCTGGCGTTCTGACCATCGGGAGCGCTCCCGAGGCGGGGTGGCGTGTGTTAGGGCACGGCCTGGAGCCCCGGCACGCGATCGTGTCCCAGGAGACCGGCTGGGGCGGCCGGGCCCTCATCGAGCGCGGCTCCCCGAGCGCCGTGATCGTCGTGAACGGCGCCGAGGTCAGCGGGGGCCGGGCCACGCTCGAGTTCGATGACATCGTACGGCTCGGCACGGCCGAGTTCACGTATCGCCGCACCGGGCTCGCCGCAAAGGGCGGACCCTACCTCAAGGACCGGCGCCGCAACCGGGTGTATCTCGTCACGGAACACACGACGATCGGCCGCGATCCGTCATCGACGATCGTCATGAAAAACGTTGACGTCTCGCGGACCCACGCCGAGATCGTGAAAGAGGGCGAGGTGTTCATCCTGCGCCCGCACGGGGTGTCCGTGGTCTCGGTCAACGGCGTCCGTGTGAGTCGCCAGGCGACGCTCCGCGAGGGCGACGACATCTCGATCGCGGACTCGACGTTTCGGTTCACGACGGACATCGGGCCATCGACGGCGGTGTCCGTCGAACCTCGTCGCGACGTCGCCGCCGGCAACATCCCGCGCGGGGCAAGCGCACAGACCATGTTCATGGGCGCCATCGAGGCGCGCGATTTTCAGGATCGCACGCTCAGGAAAAAGATTACGCGCGGGCTCGCCGTGACCCTGACGATCGTCGCCGTCGCGTTCTCGTTGTTTTGGCTCGCCTTCAGCGCCCGTCGGTCGAGCGCGGTGCTACGCCATCGACATGCGGCGGCCGCGACCGCTGCGGCTGCGACCCGCTAGCGACATTTCGTCAGCAGGATGACCGCGCAGGCGGCGGCAACTAACGCCGCGCTTCCCGCCATGGCGGCGAGCGCGAAGCGCCGCCGAGTTCCTGATGCCAGGAGCCGAGCCCTCTGTGGGCGGCTCGACCGACCGGACGACCATGGTTTGCTTGAGGGCCCCGCTATCCGCAGGCGCGTCGTTGCGTTGGACAATCGTGACACCCGCCGGCAGCGGCTCCAGCGTAAAGCGCAGCTCCATGGAGCCGATCCTGACAACGTCACCCTCGGCCAACTTCTGCTCGGCCTTCACCCGCTCGCCATTGATGTTCGACCCAGCCGCGCCCATTGAGCGAAACAGGTACACCGGCTTGCGCCCCCGATCGTCCACGCGAACTTCCGCGTGAAACCGGGAGACCGATGGGTCGTCCACGACGACATGGCTGACCGAGTCGCGTCCAATCGTCGTCGGCACAGAGCCGATCGGATACGCATGACCAGTACGATCCGAGACGAGAAACGCCGCCGAATACGTATTATTCACGACCAATGGACGATCGGCTCCGCCATAAGGTAGCAACCGCGCTCGTCGCGACGCTGACGGTGACCGCCGCGTGCAGGCATTCTGCCCGCCCGGCGAAGGCTGCCGTCGATTCCGTAGCCGTCGACTCGACGTTGAGCCACGCCGAGGACACGACGTCGAGCGGCGATTCGAGCGCGGCGGGCCCGACGGATACGACGGCCGTCCGAAAGGAGGCGTCAGCGCCGCCACCACCGCCGTTATCGCCGCTGGCCGATTCGATCGCGCAGTACATGGTCTTCGTCCCGGCGACGCAGACCTGGTTCGTCGTCGCCTCCCGCGCCAAACGCGTGCTGCTCGACTTGGGCCGGGTCGACGCCGACGTGAAAACGAAGCCGCACCGGCTCACGGCCTATCTGGAGGCGGTGCGGAAGCTTTCTCCGGTGCCCATCGGCACGCATTTCCGGTTGTTCACGTCGTTCGGCGCCTCGAACGTCGCGGTCAAGGGATTCGATGTCTGGAATGGCCGGGTGGTCGCGACGCTCGCGGCCCCACATGAGATCGACTCGATCGGCCGCGCGGCACCCCTGTTCGTCGCGTCAGCCGAACGAATGGACTCGACGCGCGCGGATTCGCTGCGGCGCGCCGATTCGGCCGCGCGAGCCGACACGGTCACGGGCGGTCATCCCGACTCGGCCAAGGCGCCGGCCGACACGTGCCGCCGCGGGAACGTGCCGGACTCGCTGCGTTCTCGCGTACTCGCGGTTCGCGATTCCCTGATCCTGTGGCTCGACTCGCTTCCGCCGCCGCCCTACCAGCGCCTCGTCAAGACCGAAAAGCCGCAATGGTCGACGATCGTCGGTTGTTTCGGCGGCGCCCGCCGGATCGCGCTCGCGGTCGATCTGCGGGCGGGCAACAATGAGTGGATCCGCGAGCGCGTCGTGCTGATCGACACGCTCGGCGCGGTCACCACGCTCCGGGTCAGCGACCTGCGATTCAAGGGCCACGACCTCCTGATGGCGCTCGACGCAGACGGCGACGGCCTCGACGATCTGGCGACCCGTGGGTTCGCCGAAGCGGCCGGCGGGATCACAATCTTGAAGCTCACCGACAAGGCCCGCCTCGTACGCCTAGCGGGCGGGTTCGCTTGGGAGTCGCGCTAGCTTAGTTTGGTGGTACGACACGGGTGCCGGCGATCAGCGCCGGCTGAGATCACACCGTCGAACCTGATCCGGCTCATACCGGCGTAGGGAGTTCTCATGAGCACGCAGATGACCGCCGCGCGTCGCGGCGAGATAACCGACGCAATGGAGTTCGTAGCGAGACGTGAGTCCCTCTCGCCCGACGGTGTCCGCGCCGAAGTCGCCGCTGGTCGCCTAGTCATTCCGGCGAATATCCATCACCTCGCCGGCAAGCTCGAGCCGATGGCGATCGGCAACGTCGCCCGAGTCAAAATCAACGCGAATATCGGGACGTCGGCCGTGACGTCGAGCCTCGATGAAGAAGTCGGAAAGCTCGAGCTGGCCGTTCGCTACGGCGCCGACACGGTCATGGATCTCTCCACGGGTCATGACCTCGACAACATCCGGTCAGCGATTATCAACGCCTCGACGGTCCCCGTCGGCACGGTCCCGATCTATCAGGCCGTCCTGATGGGCAAAGAGCTCGAGGACCTCACGATCAACGATCTCCTGGCTGTCATCGAAACCCAGGCCAAGCAAGGCGTCGACTACATGACGATCCACGCGGGGATCCTGTTCGAGCACCTCCCACTCGTGCATGGCCGCATCACCGGCATCGTCAGCCGCGGCGGCTCGCTGCTCGGCGTGTGGATGATGCACCATCGGCGCCAGAACCCGCTGTACGAGTACTACGACGACGTCCTCGACATCCTGCGCCAGTACGACGTGACGATCTCGCTTGGCGACTCCCTGCGCCCGGGCTGTCTCCATGACGCGAGCGATCGAGCGCAGTTCGCCGAGTTAGATACGTTAGGCGAGCTCACCCGGCGCGCCTGGGAGCACGATGTCCAGGTGATGGTCGAGGGCCCCGGCCACATCCCGATGGACCAGATCGAGATGAACGTCCGCCGCATGAAGGAGGTCTGCCACGGCGCGCCGTTCTATACGCTCGGCCCCTTAGTCGTCGACGTCGCTCCGGGGTACGATCATATCTCCAGCGCGATCGGCGCGGCGATGATCGGCTGGTACGGCGCCGACATGCTGTGCTATGTGACGCCGAAGGAGCACTTAGGGCTTCCAAACGCCGAAGATGTGCGCCAAGGCGTGATCGCGTACAAGATCGCCGCCCATGCGGCGGACATTGCGCGGGGCCGCCGAGGGGCGCGTGACCGGGACGACGCGTTGTCCCGTGCCCGGTATGGATTCGACTGGAACGAACAGTTCCGGTTGAGCCTCGACCCGGAGCGAGCGCGGGAATATCACGACGAGAGCTTACCTGCCGAGTACTTCAAGAGCGCCGAGTTCTGCGCGATGTGCGGGCCCAAGTTCTGCTCGATGCACCACTCGAGGACACTCGATGAGGGCATTGCCGAGCTGGCCCGGGAGAAGGATCTCGCCGCGTCGGGCGCTAGCACTTAGCCTCGGCGCGGCGCTCCTCACCGCGTGCGCCTCCGGCGGGGCGCGGCCATCAGTCGCCCCATCGCCGGAGGCCGCGGCGGCTACCGATACGGGGTATTTGAGATCCCGCGGACTCATGATCCCGGTCCTCGGCGTCACGCTGGATCGCTTGAGCGACACGTTCTATGATCGCCGGGGCGACGAGCGTATACACCGCGCGATCGACATCCTGGCGCCGAAGGGCACGCCCGTGCTCGCGGCCGACGACGGCACGATCGTGCGCGTGTCGAGCAACACGCTCGGTGGGCTCACGATCTACGCGATCGACCCGCTGCGGCGGCTCGTGTACTACTATGCGCACCTCGATCGGTACGACGTCATTGCCTACAAGGGCAAGGTGGTCGCCAAGGGCGACGTCATCGGCTACGTCGGCACCACGGGAAATGCCCGGGGCGGCCCGCCGCATCTCCACTTCCAGGTCATGCGCTACCGCGACGAGCGCCGGTATTGGGACGGCGAGCCGATCGATCCGTTTCCGTACTTTGCGACCACAGGACAAGACCGCTAGTTTTGCCAGCATGCCCTACGTCATTACGGAAGCCTGCATCGGCGTGAAGGACAAGGCGTGCGTCGACGTCTGCCCGGTGGACTGCATCTACGAAGGAGAGCAGCAGCTCTTTATCCATCCGGACGAATGCATTGATTGCGGGGCATGTGAGCCGGAGTGTCCGGTGACGGCGATCTTCCCCGAGGAAGACGTGCCGTCGACCTCCACGCAGTACGTCCAGATCAATCGCGACGTTTTCAAGAGCGCCACCCCGCCCGGGCGGCCTTCACGATAAGCAGCGCGACGAGCGCGGCATACTGCAAGAACGTGCTGCGCTCGCTCTTCCACGCCTCGCCCCAGTGGTGCTCGCCGGGGACGAAGCGCGCACCGATGTGCGGCCACCACCGCGCGGTCTTCACTTTGTAGGCGAGATACTCCCCGCCGAACGTCGACTCGAGTACGCCCTCCTCGTAGGCGACGATGAAATGGTACTCGACGGCGAACAGCGCGATCGCGACGATCGGGAACCACGGGATGCCTGACATGACGGCGAACCCGATCCAGATGAGCAGATTGCCGACGTAGAGCGGGTTGCGGGTCATTCCGAACACGCCCCAGTTGACGAGCTGCCGCACGTTGCGCGATCTCCGCCGCGTGACGGTGCCGGCCGCGGCCACGCCGGTGAGTCTAAAGGCCTCGCCCCAGATGATGAACCAAGCCCCGACGGCCCAGGTGAGCCACCACTGTCGTCCAGGCACGAGCAGCCCGATGACGACAATGGGCACTGGCAAAAAGCTCCGGTACCTGAAGAGCCAGGCCCCGATGCGCGCGGCGCGAGTCTGCTCGGCGGCGCTGATCATGATGGCGGGCGGCGCCGCTCACGGCCGAGCGTGACCCAGCCGAGCGCGCCGAGGATGGGCAGGACGAGCACGATGGTCGTCCACCATCCTTTCGCTTTGCGCGAATGTGCAGGGCTGTGCCAGATCGAGTACAGCGCCGCAAGGTCGCACGCGACCGTGGCGGCGATGAGCCACCCCACCGGATCAGTCTAGCAGGTTGCCGAACACGGCACCTGCTAGACCGGGTCGGTTGAACTGAGCTCTCCTACGTCGAGCTCTAAGTCGCGGGTCGATCGCACGTCGCCAAATCTGGCGTGACGGCGCGCGCATTGAAAGTGACCCACAGCAACGTGGGCCCACGCAGGGCCAACGCGACGGCGGCGGCTTTCGCCATGTACGTATCGTCCAACGGTAACCCAATCTCGGCCACTGCCTGTCGACCCCTGTCCAACGGTTTCCCGTACGCGCCGCCGTACGCCGTGTGATCTACACGAACCGGCACCGCGGGCAGCCCGGCCGCGCGGATCAGTCCCGGAATGCGCCACGGCGGCGCCGCGATCCACGGTACGACCCGTACGGCGGTCACGGTCGTCCTGATGCCCGCGACGCCCAAGCCCATGGCAATACCCGCCGCCGTTCCACCAGTGCCAAGCGGCACCACGATGGTGTGGGGTGTTGGGAGCTCGCCTCGCTGGATCTGCCCCGCCAACTCGCGCCCGGCCTCAATGTGACCCAGTATCCCGAGCGGTGATGTCCCCCCAATGGGGACATAACACCGCGCGCCGCGATGGAGCGCGTACCGCGCGAGCGCGGCGAGCGTGTGAGATGTCTCGATGGCGGTGCAGCGGGCGTGTATCTCTTGGGCGACCGCCAGCGCCGTGGGATTCATGACCTGAGGCCACGTATACGCAATGGTCCGGGCCCCGAGTCGAGCCGCGTGGACCGCGGTCGCGAGCACGTGAGTCGAGCCACGCGAGCCGAGCGTGACGACCGTGTCACCCGGCGTGACCGCGCCGAGAAGAAACTCGAGCGCACGGACCTTGTTGCCGCCGCACACCGCGGCATTCAGGTCATCGCGCTTGACCCAGATCCGGCCACGGACCTCGACGGGAGTCGGAAACGTCCCAAGGCTGGCTCTTACGCTAGATTCCTCGAACCGTGCTTGAACCGCCACGCGAGACCTCGCTCGTCTACCTGGACAGCCAGGCCGAAGTCGACCGCTTCCTAGCGGCGATCACCGGCACGCGCGAGTTGGCCCTCGACACCGAGGGCGCGAGCTTCCACCGCTTCGTGGATCGAATCTACCTGCTCCAGCTCTCGACCCGCGAGAAGAGCGCGATCATCGACCCGCTCCCGATCGGCTCGCCGGTCGGCCTCGGCCGCCTCCTGGAGGACGCGCACGTCGAGAAGGTCTTCCACGATGCCGACTACGACCTGCGGCTGCTGCACCAGGATTACGGTTGGCAAACGGTGAACATCTTCGACACGCGCGTCGCCGCGCAGCTGCTTGGCCTCAAAGCCTTCGGGTTGGCCGCGCTGCTCGAGCGCTACTTCGGCGTGAAGCTGGACAAAAAACACCAACGCGCCGATTGGTCCCTGCGACCGCTCACGCCCGGCATGCTCGATTATGCCGCGCAGGACACCCGATACTTGCTCGACCTCCGCGATCGGCTCAAGGAGGAGCTGCACGCGACGGGCCGCTGGTCGTGGGCGGCCGAGGAGTTCGCGCGGCTCGACGGCACGCGATGGGATGACGAGGGCGACGGGCTCGCGTGGATGCGGATCAAAGGCGCCCGCGACCTCACGCGCCGCGAGCTCGCGTTGTTCCGCGAGCTGGTCCAGTGGCGCGACAGTGTGGCCAAGGTCCTGGATCGTGCGACGTTCCGCGTGGTCGGCAACGAGGCGTTGCTCACGGCAGCGCACGACGCCCCTCGCACCCGCGAGGCGCTCGCCGCGATCCGCGGTATGCCACGCGGCATAGTCGAAAGCCGCGCCAACGACGTTCTGGCGGCCATCGAGCGTGGCCTCGCCGAGCCCGACGCGAACTTGCCCCGCTTCCCAAAGGCCCCGCGCTGGGAGCGCGACCCGGACTTCGATGGCCGTGCCGCTCGCCTCAAGGCCATCCGCGACGCCGCGGCTTCGCGCCTGTCCCTCGATCCCGGCGTCCTCTTCTCTCGCGAGCGCCTCGAAGCGGTCGCCCGAGCCAACCCTCGCACGCCGGACGACCTGGCTCAGGTCAACGACGTCCGACGCTGGCAAGTCGACGTCCTCGGCGCTGAGTTCTTGAGAGTGCTCGCTGATGCCCCGGCCCCAGCGACTGTCGACGACTCGCCTTATCGCGACGGCTGACGCGCTAGAAGCCTAGATACGCCCGGACGCGCGGCTCGATCCGATCCGGCGACCAGAAGGGCGTCCACACGAGATTGATGGCCGCATCGCCGACGCCAGGCATCGACCGCACCTGCTGCTCTGCCTCCGTCATGATCTCAGGCCCGGACGGACACCCGGGCGAGGTCAGCGTCATGTCGACCGCGACCTTGTCTCCGTCGACTCTCACGTCGTAGATGAGCCCCAAGTCGACGATGTTGAGATTCAACTCGGGGTCCTTCACCCGACGGAGCACTGCTTTGACGTGATCCGGCGTGAGGGCCAGGTCCTCTGGAGCGGGCGTCTCACTCATGGTACGAAACCTACTTCGGGTGCTTCGCCCGCGCCTTGCGATGAGCCCGGTGTGCCGCACGAGAGCGGCGCGAGTGGCGAATCCGGCTGTTCCACCCGGACTCGCGATCGGCGCGGAACGCGACCGGCATGGACAGGACCGCGCCAGGCTCGTCCGTGCACGCCACAGCCGCGGCGTCAGCCAGGTCAGCGCGCACGTCAGCGATAACGCGAGCGGGCCGGCGCGCACGAGCACCGTGCACGCGGTTGGTCAGCAGAATCACGAACATCTGTCGGTCCGGATCGATCCAGATCGATGTGCCGGTGAACCCGGTGTGTCCGTATGCGTGACTGCCCATGAACCGCCCGCATCCGGCTTCACCGTCGCACGTATCCCATCCGAGCGCTCTCGTGCCCGCCGCACGCCGCGTGAACAGCGCGACAACGGAGTCGCTCACGATGCGTGTGCCATTGTATACGCCGCCATTGAGCAGCATCTGCGCGAACACCGCGAGATCCGAGGCGGTTGAGAACATGCCGGCATGTCCCGCGACGCCACCCATGGCGAACGCATTCTCGTCGTGCACCTCGCCTTGCAGCGGATAGCCACGCGGCGGATTGAGCTCGGTCGGCGCGATGCGCCATTTGAGCGCCGCATCAGGCCGATAATACGTGTCCGTCATACCGAGCGGCCCGAATACCCGCTCTTGTAAGAACACGTCCAGCGTCTCGCCAGTGACCGACTCGACAATCATGCCGAGGAGATCGGCGCCGAGGTCGGAGTAGATGTAGCAATCGCCGGGGCGACACTCGAGTTGCGTCTCGAGGATGTATTGCTTGGCTTGGTCGGGGTCGTGGGTGAGGCGCCACAGATCGCGCCCGGCGGGCAACCCCGAGCGATGCTCCAGCAGTTGCCGCACGGTCACCGAGTCTTTGTAGCCACCCGTGAACCCGGGGAGATACGAGACGACTGGTGCGTCGAGCGAGACGCGCCCTTCGTCGTACAAGATCATGATGGCCGTGGTCGTCCCGACGACTTTCGAGAGCGAAGCCAGATCGTAGATGGTGCTGTCGGCCGAGACGTGCTCGCTCGAGGTCTCCCACGAGAGACGGCCGAACCCATGCTCCCACACCAACGCCCCTTTGCGGCCGATGACGACAGAAGCCCCGGGGAACCCCCCAGCCTTGATGCCGCGCGCGATCACCCGGTTGATGGCGTCGAGGCGCCGTTCGGACATGCCGACGGCGCTCGGGCTCTTAACGGGCAACCCGGACGATGACGAAAAAACGGCCGCAACTACGAGGGGTAGCATGGCTTATGGTTATCCTGCTGGCCTCAACTAGCATACGCCATGCTAGCCGAGCCCGTTTATCAATTGTTGGCGCAAACCCATAAATACAATGGAGTTGGCGCTTTAGTCAAATATATACACGTGACGACGCTGTTGGCTCCCGGCAACCATCAGGTGTGGCGTCCGTGTCTCACTGACAGCGCAGGATGAACACGGACGACGAGCTCGTACGGCGCGCCATCGAAGGCGATGAGCGGGCGATGCGGCAGCTATGGTCGCTGCACGCCCCCCGTATTGACGCGCTCGTTCGCCGGCTCATCCCCGACCCGGACCGGGCGGCCGACGTGGCGCAGGAAGTCTGGATCCAGATTTTCCGGGCGTTGCCGTCCTTTCGGGGTGACTCACAGTTCGCTACGTGGGCGCATCGGATCGCGGTCAACGGGACGCTGAACGCTATCCGGCGCGCCAAGCGGGTCGACTTCGCGGAAGCGGGCGGGCCCGTTCAGGAAGACACGGTCGCGGTCGAACCGGATGACGAGGCGCCATTCGTGCGGGCGTCGATCATCGAGGCCGCGAATCGATTGGCGCCAGGGGCGCGAACCGTTTTCGTGCTCCATGACATCGAAGGGTACACGCACGAAGAAATTGCCGAATCACTAGGAATCACGCCGGGCGGATCGAAGTCGCAACTGTTCAAAGCGCGGGCAAAGCTCAAGCGATGGCTCGCGCACCTCGTCGATGGAAAGACACGCGATGCACACACACCTGTCTGATCACCTGTCGGCCGAGCGGCTAGCGGCGCTCGCCGACGATGAGCTCACCACGAGCGAGGCCGCGCACGTGGCCTCGTGTCCGCAGTGCGCGGCGGATCTGGCCGCGCACCGGCGACTCCTCGCGCGCGCTCGCGAGGAAGGGCAGATACCGAGCGTCCCGTTGACCCGGTGGGAAACGCTGGCGCCCCAGTTGGCGGCCGCGGGACTCATCCGGCGACGGGCGCTCCGGTGGCCCGTGCGCATCGCGGCCGCGCTGGTCTTCACCGCGGGTGGAACGCTCGTCGGCCGATACACGGCGACGCCGCGTGTCGTGGCCCAGGCGTCCGTCGCGGCTGACAACATCGACGACTCGATGCCGATCTTTCGCTCGGCCGCCGAGGCCTTGGCGACGCTCAACCGCGCCGAGCGGGATTATCGTCATGCGTCGGCGTACCTCGTGGCGCAGAATCCGGAGACGACCGTTTCGGATCGCCGCGATGCCTATCGCGCGCGACTGGCGGCGCTCGATGAGGTGGCGCAGGCGACCGCGGCAGGGCTGCAGGAAGTTCCCAATGATCCGGTGCTCAATCAGTACTACTTGTCCACGGTTGGCGCGCGGAACGCGACGTTGCGGCAGTTGAAGGGCGCGCTCCCGGTCGGCTTCCGGCTGGAGCGGTACTGATGCGCGGAGTCGTGATCGGGCTGCTGCTCGCTGCCGGTGCGGTCGGTGCGCAGGAACCCGAAGGGTATTTGGGCATCGCGTTCACCTGTCCGCTCAAGCGGATCGAGGACGCGAGCGGCGTCCGGGTCATCCATCTCGCGTACCCCGCGGTCGAGTCGGTCGAGCCGGGGTCCCCGGCCTCGCTCGCTGGCATTAGCGCCGGCGACACCATCCTCGCCTACGACTCGGTCGACGTCGTGAACCACGAGCTGTCTCTGACGCAGATGCTGCGTCCCGGCCGCCGCGTTCGCATTCGGGTTCGCCGGAATGGCTCCATCAGAGAGGTCCAAGTCCGCGTGGCCGCGCGGCCAATGACTTACATCGAGGAGCCCGTCGGCACGCTCCACCCTCGATTCATGGGCCCGATCCTCGCGCTCCCCTCGCCCGACCAGATCGGCGCTGCCGGTGCCGCGCTCATTCGCACCAACGACGACCTGCTCGCCGCGCTCGGCGCGCCCAGGGGCTCAACTGGCGTCCTCGTGGTGCACGTCACCCAGGGCACGCCCGCCGACGCCTCGGGGCTTCGCGCCGGCGACGTCGTGCTCAGCGCCGAGGGGCACAACGTGAACGATCCCGAGGCTCTCGCCCAGCTCATCGCACTGCCGCCGGGTGACGCCGTGACGCTGCGCGTCTACGGGAACCACCGGGTCCGCACAGTGACGCTGCGGCCCCAGTAGACTATTTGACGCTGCCGGGCGGCAGAGTGTAGAGCAGCCGCATGGTCGCGCGATCCGCGTTGGACAGATCGCGGACCCGGACGCGGGCGGTCATGATGTTCGTCGTATCGTTGGAATGATCGAGCCCGAGCAGGTGCCCGACCTCGTGGAGCGCGATGGCGCGCACGGCCGAGGCGTCGAGCGCCTCCCCACGATTGTGGTGTAGGGCGATCGAAATATTCGCGTCGACAATCCACCAGTTCTCGTCGCGCGCCCACATCGTCTTGCCGCTGATCTGCTCGTCAAAGTGATCGCGCCACGTGACGTGGACGTCCGCGTTCACCGAGTCCCTCGTGAACACGAACGCGACGGGCACGCCGGTATTCTGCCAGGTGACGAAGGCGTCGCGCGTCTGATCGACAAACTCGGGCTTCCAGTCGGCGATCGAATCGCCGGACTGAATCCACACCCGTAACGGATCGACCAGTCGCTCAGGCCACCGGGCGAGGGCCGAATCGCGCTCGGCGAGGATATCGCCGATATACGTCCCAGGCTCCCCTTCCACGAGCCGCCGGCGGATGTCGGACAGATCCCGGGCGGGCGCGGCGTCGCGCGTGCGGCCACCGGTGACAACGCCGGCATGCGCACCGGCGTCTGCGTCATCCGGCGCATTCGCCCGCGGCACGTCGGCAATGACCGCGGCGCTCTGGCGGGTCTCCGGCGCCGACCCACGGCGCACAGCGTCCGCCTGCACAGCGATCCAACCACCCATCGCAACCGTAGTCACGACGAGCATCAAGTCGGTGCGCTTCATCCAGACCAAGACGACCAGGCGAGCCCAGGGGGCACGCCAGTAAGCAAACAGGGGTTTCGCGCCCGAATGGGCGCACTAACGTACACGCGGTGACGCCAGGAGTTCGCCACCAGGTCTAACCCAGTGTATATGCGCGGCTCACTCGTTCTGTTGGCAGCCCTCATGGCGTGCTCGGACTCGAGCGGGCCACCTCACGCGCCCCTTCTCACCACCCAACTCTCGGCCACCTCCGCGAGCATCGGCGGCGGGGTGCTCGTCACATTGCTCGCGTCGAACCCGACCGACACCAGCGTGCGGCTGGCCTACGAGACGCTCGGCTACGCGGATTCAAGCTAGTGGGACAGGCGAATTGGCAAGGTGGCTTCACCGGCGGGTTCACGGGGGTGGACGACCAGGTCCTGGCGCCGGGTGACACCGCGACATTGGCCGAGGTCGGGATCGCGTTCAATGTCCCCACCGCCAATTCAGAGTTGTCTGGAGCCGTCACGCCGACCCAGGAGTACATCACACTCGAGCCGGGCTCGTACAGCGTGCGCGCATGTGTCGACGTGCCGTCCACGGGCGCGTCTATCTGCGGGAGCGGCACACCATTTACGCTCACGCAATAGGTGACTCCGTGCCAGGACCACCAGTCCTGGGACGATGCGACTCGCCACCGCGCTCCTTTCGGCCACGCTCCTCGCCTGCACGTCCGGCACGACGACTCCGCAAGAATCGTCGGGTCCTCGGGGCGTGTATGGTGAGGTGTACGGCACGCTCGTGTCAGCCGACAGCGGTGCTATCGGGGACTCGGTTGCCGTCACCCTGACGATCACCAATTCGTCGTCGTCGTCGATGCAGTTGGTGTACGGTGCGCCGTTCACGTACGCGCGCTGGATGCAGAACGACACGACGTTCACCACCGTCAGCCCGCTGCTCGCACCCGACACGATCGTCCTCGCCGCCAACGCGGACACGACGCTCACGCCGATCTGGGTCCACCTTTCGACCCAACCGTTGCACCCGCTGCCGACCGCCGAGGTGATCGGCGTTCCGGCCGGCACCTACAACCTCGCGGCGTGCGCGTTCGTGCCCCAAGGCGCGAACTTCGTTCCCAGCTGCGGCCCGACGGTTCAGTTCACCGTAACGCCATAGCCTCGATCGCCCACGCGGCGTGCTCACGCACGACCGGGTCGGGGTCCTCTGACGCCGCACGCTCCAGCATGGGCAACGCGCTCGCATCACCCCGATTGCCGAGCACGACGGCCGCGTTACGCGCCAGCCCCCGCCGCTTCGCCCGCGTGATCGCGGTCCCGCGATAGCGCTCCCGAAATCCCGCGTCGTCCAACGCCAACATCTCGACGGCGTCGATCTCCGCCCTGGGCGCGAGCGCTGGCTCATCGAGCGCTCGCGCAAACCGGACGTTCCACGGGCAAACGTCCTGGCACACGTCGCAGCCGTAGACGTGGTCGCCGAGCCCCGAGCGGAGCGTCTCGGGAATTGCTCCCTTGAGCTCGATCGTGAGGTACGAGATGCAACGCCGCGCGTCCATTACGCCCGGCGCGACCAATGCCTGCGTCGGACAGGCATCGAGACATCGCGTGCACGTCCCACAGTGCTCAGACTCGAATGGCGCGTCGGCCGTGAGCTCGAGGTCCACCAATATCGCGCCGAGAAAAAAGAACGAGCCGAGTCTCGGATGAATCAGCATCGTGTTCTTGCCGAACCACCCCAGCCCCGCACGCCGCGCGAGGTCACGCTCCAGAATCGGCCCGGTATCGACGTATGCTTTCCCACTGACTGGTCGCCCCACCTCGGCCTCGAGCCATCGATGCAACTCGGCCAGGCGTTCCAGCATCACGTCGTGGTAGTCCCGCCCTCGCGCATATCGCGCGACTGGTCCGTCCGGTTCCTTTCCGCCATAGTCGAGGGCGACAACGATCGCGTGGGTCACGCCGGTCACCTCTCGGCGGCGGGCAAGATATGCCATCTCGCCGTGGTATCCCGCCGCGAGCCACGCGTCGAATTGTGCGGCGGTGTCCGCGGGGCCGAACGCCGCGATGCCGCACAGATCGAAGCCGAGCCCGTAGGCGGCGGCCTTTAGTCGATCTTCGAGGTGGCCCATAAGGCGTAGTGCTCGATATCGCGAGCGGGAGGGACTGCGTCCGCGTCACCGTACGCGGTGTACATGCGCCAGGCCAGGTACGTCCGATCAGGGATCGGCAGGATGGACCCGCGCGAGCGAAACCGCCACGCGACACGGACGAGCGCCAGTGCCAACCGTGGGTTGAGCACCGCGCGCAGAGTCAGTGTGAAGATGAGTCCGGGCCACGACATGTCCCGTAATCTCGCCTGGGAATCCAACCGAGTGACAGGACGCCCATGGGATCGACGGTCGTGTGGTCGTACCGGATGATCCAGTGCAAGTGCGGTCCGGTGACGCGTCCGGACTGGCCCACCCGGCCAATGATCTGTCCGCGCTGGACCGTGTCGCCGATCGCCACCGGCGTCGCGCTCAGGTGAAAGTAGCCGGACACGAGTCCGGCGCCGTGCACGATGTAGACGACGGTTCCGGCGAGATAGAAGTCGGCGACGAGCGCGACGACCCCGCGGTTCGTCGCCTGGACCGGGTCGCCGAGCTGTCCGCGAAAGTCGACACCGGTATGCCGCGACGTGAGCGTGCCGTTGAATTTGCGTCCGCTGGCGAATCCGCTCGTGATTCGGCTCGCGCGTGGCCGCATGAAGGGCTGCTGCCAGAGCGGAGGCGTCGCCAGCGCGATCGCGCCGACCGTGCGAGCCAACTCGCTCTCGCCTTCCAACCGCCGCGTGGTGTTCGTCGTCGCCGGCCGGCTGAACTCGGCCGCGACGCGCAACTTCTCAGGCTTGGCGGCGCTCGCGACCACTGCCGGCGGCGGGGCGGTCACGCCGAGCGTCGTGTCGCGTTCCGCGATCGTTCCGTCGGCGTATCGATATCGGAGCGCCGCGTGCACCGTCGTCACGTCGAGCGGCACGGCCGCCAGCGCGACGAACGCATTGCCGCTATCCCGCCGAAACAGAACCGGCTCATCTGCCACCCGCCCCCAAATCGCGCGCACCGAGTCGCCCGCGGACGTCATCTCGATCAGCGTCCCTGGCGCCGGCTGCGCCGGACGCCAGGCAAGAGAGGACGAGAGAGGAGAGGCCGCCGCGTGCGTCGTATCTTCGCCAGCACAGATCGCGTGCGGCTTCATCGTGACCGACGCCTTGCCGTGAGTCACGGCGGCGAGCGAAAGCGCGACGCCGTCAGGCGAGCGCGATTCGATCACCCAACGCCCGTCGGCAACAGACTCGAATGCGAAGCGACCGGCAGAATCCGCGATGGTGTGCAGCCCCAACTGAGGGATGCTCAGCTTAGCGCCTGCGGAAGCGTGGCCGGTGATTTGAGCGGCCACGGAATTGAAGGCGATGAGCACGGTGGGTAGACTACCGCCCATGCCAAAGAAGCGGCCCAAACGCGCGAGCGTGCCTCGCACGGCGACGGGCAAGAAGATGGACCTTGACGCCTTGCGCACGAACGAGCGCGCCGCGATCGAGGGCGTGCGCGAGCGCACGGAAGAAGGCCACTTGCTCGCGGGCCGCACGCCCCCCTCGCAGCTCCGCGACGCGAGCCGTCGCTCGGGCGCGGTGCGCGTCGTCGAAGAATCCATTCGCGACCGCCCTCCGATCACGGAAGATGAGAAGCTGCTCCAGGAATCCGGGCCGCAAGTGGACTTCACGCGGACCGATCCCTGGCGCGTGCTCAAGATCATGAGCGAGTTGATCGAAGGGTTCGACACGCTGGCCGGGATCGAGAAAGGCGTCTCGGTCTTTGGCTCGGCCCGCACCGGCCCGGACGACCCGCAATATCGCGCGGCCGAGGAGACCGCGAAACTGCTCGCGCGCTCGGGGTTCTCGATTATCACCGGCGCCGGCCCCGGTATCATGGAAGCCGCGAACAAGGGATGCCGCGAGGGCGGCGGGCACTCGGTCGGCTGCAACATCGAGCTGCCGTTCGAGCAGGGCGCGAACCCATATGTCGATACGCTGATCAACTTCCGCTACTTCTTCGTGCGGAAGACCATGTTCATCAAGTACTCGGTGGCGTTCATCATCTTCCCGGGCGGGTTCGGGACGCTCGACGAGTTGTTCGAGGCGCTCACGCTGATCCAGACGGGGAAGATCTACCAGTTCCCCGTGATTCTGTTCGGCCGCCGCTACTGGGCGGGCCTGCTGCGCTGGCTGCAGGCCCGGGTGCTGATCGAGAAAAAGATCTCGCCAGGCGATCTCGATCTGATGCTGCTAACGGACGACCCTGACGAGGCGGCCGCGGCGGTAGTCGCTGCCCACGAGGCTCAAACTCGGGCTGTTGGTGCGCGTCTCGCGAATGGGCGACGAGGACTGAAACCCTGAGCCATGCCGGACGACGACATTGCTGAACGACTTGCCAATGTTCTGGTACGTGAAGTACCCAGTGCCGAACACGTCCGTGCCGGTGCTGTCGATGATGTTGTACGCGTAGTTCGCCGTGAGCGTGTCGCCGTTGTACTGGTACCCGATGTTGCTCACCTGTCCCGTCAAGAGCTCGATCGTCGGCTGACCCGTGGAGTCGCTCCACGTGCCCGTCGACGTGTCGGCGACGTGATAGTTCACGTAGTTGAAATTCGCCGGCGGGTGGGTGGTCGCGATGCGCTCATCACGAATCGACAGGTAGTCGATCTCGACGGCCGATGAGTCGGTGTTGAGCGAGATGTACGAGCTATCGAGCAGGAAGTTGATGACGCGCGTCGAGTCCGTCGTCACGACGCTGTCTTCCGCGCCGCCGAAATTGTACGGGAGTGGCTTCCCGAACACCGTAATCAGTCGATACAGCGCAGCAGGCGCGAGACCGGCGGAGTTCCCGCTGGTCCCGCCACCACCGCCGACAAAGGCCAGGCAGTTTGACCAGTTATTGGTGTTATCGCTTTGCTGATAAGTTTCGCACTGCGGACCAGTGGTATCTGTCAGCGCGCTCCCGTTCCCCTCGCATGCCGCGAACAACACCGTCGCGCTCGCGACGGCAACCGCCGTGATCCGTCTCACTGAAAACGCTCCTCTTCAGGCTCTCGTCGGAACGACGCGAAACCGGCTAGGATCGTCACAGCAAACGCATGTATTTCCTGTTGGCCGCGACGTTTGCGGTGGCTGATCGCGGCGCGGTATGTTGCCTTATGATTGAAGCGCTGAAAGCAAAACTGGGTGAGGAGGTCGAGCGGCTCCAACACGAGCTGAACGTCACACTGCCCAATGAAATACGCAAAGCGGTCGAGCTAGGCGACCTCAGAGAGAACAGCGAGTACAAGGCTGCCCTTGAGCGGCAGCAGTTCGTCCAGGCCCGGCTGGGCCAGCTGCGCCAGCGGCTCAGTAAGCTCTCCACGATCGACCTTGCCCAGATCCCCGCCGACAAAGTCGGCCTCGGCTCGCGCGTGACCGTCGAAGATCAAGCGACCAAGTCGACCGAAGTCTTCAACCTCGTATTCGGCGACTCCGTCGAGTTGGAAGACGGCCATGTTTCCATGTCGTCACCGATCGGTCGCGCCCTCGTCGGCCGCGGGCTCGGCGACCTGACCGTGCTCAAGTTGCCGGCTTCGACGCGCCGCCTGAAGATCGTCGAGCTGCTCACCATCCACGACCTCGGCCAAGCCAGCTAAGGGTTACGGATCGACGCCGAACACGCGCTCCGCGTCGGCGTCATACTGCGCAACCGCCGTGGCTCGCTCACCAGCGTCCCAGCCGCGGATCGGCGCGAGCAGCTCGGCGACACGAGGTGCAACCGCGCGGCCAGCATCCCGGGTCTCAAACGCAATCTGCGTCCGACGCATGAGCACGTCGCAAACCGTACACGCCATCTCGCGCTCGGCCGCGTAGAGCACCTCGGCAGCGATGTACGGCAATCCCGCCACGAGCGGCTCGGCGAGTGCCCGATCGCGCTCGGCGAACGCCCACACGAGCGGCCACCGATCGCCGTACGCCCGCACGAGCCGGCTGGCGATGTCGTGTGAGCCGACCCGGGCGGCCGCAGCACTGATGGTATCGGCGGTGGCGCCGAGTGCTCCGCCCGGGAGGAGCAGGGACTGCGTCGCCGCCGCCGTTACGGTCCGGCCCAACGCTCGCTCGACCGCATCCACGACCTCGGCCGCCATGGATCGATACGTCGTGAGCTTGCCGCCGCTGATGCTGATGACACCGCCGGCACTCGTGTCGATCGAATGCTCGCGCGACAGAGAAGCCGGATCAGTGCCGGTCTCACGCACATTGGCGCTGAGCGGCCGGATGCCGGCCCACGTACTGACCACGTCCGCGTCGTTCAGCCCTGCCGCGGGAAACGCCGCGTTGGCGGATTCGAGCAGATAGGCGATGTCCGACCGCGATGCCCGGACCGCGTCCGGTGTCGCGGTCGTCTGCGTGTCGGTCGTCCCGATGATGGTGAGCGCCCCAAACGGCAGCACGAACATGACGCGCCCGTCAACGACCGAGAGCAACGTGACCGCGCCATGGTTGCCCACGCGCGCGGCCGGCACGGCGAGATGCACGCCTTTCGTGCCTTGCACCGCCTGCGGCGCATCGGGCCGATCCATCCGCCGGATAGCGGTACTCCATGGCCCGGCCGCATTCACGGTGACGCCCGAGCGGATGGTCGTCGACCCACTCCCGAACGCATCAGCGACAATCGCCCCCACGACACGCTCGCCCGAGTGCACGAGCTCGCACACGCTCGCGTGATTGACCACGACGGCTCCCGCTTCGGCCGCCGCCAACGCATTCGCCAACGTCAGCCTCGCGTCGTCCGTCGCCGCGTCCCAATACTGCGCGCCACCTTGCAGGCCGTCGGATCGCAAGGCCGGCTCGTTGGCGAGCACTTGCGCGACCGACAGCTGCCGGTGCGTGCCGACGTTCCGGAAGAGCGCCAGCGCGTCATAGAGCAGGAGCCCGGCGCCGAGCTTCCACCGGGGCACCCGGGCGCCCGCGTAGACCGGCCACGTGAACGCGAGCGGGTGCACGAGGTGCGGCGCGATCGACAGCAACGTCCGTCGTTCGCGACTGGCCTCGAAGACGAGATGCAGGTACCCGTGCTCGAGATACCGGACCCCGCCGTGCACGAGCCGGGACGAGCGGCTCAACGTCCCGCTCGCGAAATCGTCGCGCTCGACGAGCGCGGTCTTGAGCCCGCGCAGCGCCGCGTCTCTCGCAATGCCGGCGCCCGTGATCCCACCACCAATGACCAGCACATCGAACGGCGCCGCACCAAGCTGGCTGAAGTTCCGAAGTGGCAGCGGAGAAGGCACGGGTCTAATTTCCGTTAGATGCCGACCTTTGGAAATGGCCGCCGGGTGGCGATCGTCGCCGGCCTGCGGACGCCGTTCGCCAAAGCAGGGACGGTCTTCAAAACCGTAAGCGCGATCGAGCTCGGCCGCCTCTGCGTGACCGAGTTGGTCGAGCGGTCGAACCTCGACGGCGAGGACGTCGACGCACTCATCTTCGGCACGGTCGTTCCGTCCGTGCTCGCGCCGAACATCGCGCGCGAAGTCTCGTTACTGCCAATTTTTCCAAAGGGCATCCCGGCGTTCACGGTCGGCCGCGCCTGTGCCTCGGCGAACCAGGCGATCACCGACGGCGCCGACCAGATCGCGCTCGGCCAGGCGAACGTCGTCATCGCCGGCGGCGCGGAGTCGCTCTCGGCTGTGCCAATTCTGCACTCGCGCGCGTTCTCCGACATCCTCCTCGACGCGAGCAAAGCGAAGTCCGTTCCGGCCAAGATCGCCGCGCTGGCGCGGACGCGACCCCGTGACCTCGTGCCGGTGACCCCCGCGATCGCCGAGCCATCGACTGGCGAGACGATGGGGCAGTCGGCCGAGAAGATGGCCAAGATCAACCACATTCCGCGCGACGAGCAGGACCAGCTCGCGCTGCGCTCCCATCGGCTCGCGGCCGCCGGCACGGCCGACGGGCGTCTGACGGCCGAGATCGCGCCGGTCTACGTGGCCCCCAAGTTCGAGACGGTGGTCACGTCGGACAATGGCATCCGGGAGAACACGAGCCTGGAGCAGCTCGCGGCGCTCAAGCCGGTGTTCGACCGCAAGTACGGTACGATCACCGCCGGCAACTCCTCGCCGCTCACCGACGGCGGCGCCGCCGTCATCCTGATGGGCGAAGACACGGCCAAGGCGCTCGGCTTCACGCCGATCGCGTTTATTCGCTCATACGCCTACGCCGCGCTCGATCCCGGCGAGCAACTCTTGCAGGCGCCGGTGCTCGCTGCGCCCAATGCGTTGCGACGTGCCGGACTGACGTTGGCCGACATCGATCTCTTCGAGATGCACGAGGCGTTTGCGGCCCAAGTCCTGTCGAACCTGTGCGGCTTCGAGTCCCAATACTGGGCCGAGCGCGCGGGCCTTACCAAGCCACTGGGCGCCGTTGATCGGGCGAGGCTCAATGTCATGGGTGGGTCCATTGCTATTGGCCATCCGTTCGGTGCGACGGGCGCAAGAATTCTGACGACGCTCGTCAACGAGCTGCGCCGGCGCAATGGACAGTTCGGCATGATGACCGTGTGTGCCGCCGGCGGGATGGGTCACGCCATGATCGTGGAGCGCGCCTAAGTGAGCGCGCTTACTGTCGAGACTCGCGACAGTATTGCTCTGATCACGTTCGACACACCGGGCTCGTCGGTCAACACGTTCGCGCCAGCGGCGCGGGCCGAGTTCATCGCGGTGCTCGACCGGCTGGAAAAAGACAGCAGCATCAAGGCGGCCGTGCTCTTCTCCGGCAAGCCCAATGTCTGGATCGCTGGCGCCAACGTCGAAGAGCTGATGTCACTCCCGACCGCCGCCGACGCCGAGCGATTGAGCCAGATGGGGCACGCGCTCATGGACCGCGTCCAGCGGCTCCGCGCCCCGCTCATCGCGGCGATTCAAGGCGCGTGCTTGGGCGGCGGCCTCGAGCTCGCGCTCGCCTGCGCCTATCGCATCGCGGCCGACACGCCGAAAACAGTCCTGGCGCTGCCCGAGGTCAACCTCGGCCTGATTCCGGGCGCCGGCGGCACCCAACGGTTGCCGCGCACCGTCGGCCTGCAACAGGCGCTCGACATGATCTTGCGCGGTGGCAACGTGCGGGGCCGCAAGGCGCTGTCGACCGCGCTCATCGATGAGCTGGTGCATCCGGCGATCTTGCGCGAGATCGCGCTGGCCCGCGCGCAGGCATTTGCGGCCGGTCGTCCGCCGGCGCGACGGAAGCCCAGCGGTGCGGCGGCGCAACGGTTGCTGCTGGAGGCGAATCCCGTCGGACGCGCGGTCATCTTCCGGCAGGCGCGCGAGCAGATTCGCGCGAAGACGCACGGGAATTATCCCGCGCCGATCGCGGCGATCGAAGCCGTCGCCGCTGGATACTCGGGGAACGGCTACGAGACCGAAGCCCGATTGTTCGGCACGTGCGCCGTGTCCGAAGTCTCCAAGAATTTAGTGTACATATTCTTCGCGCAGACCGCGCTGAAGAAATCGGACCCGGGTGCACCGATAAAAAAGATCGCGGTCCTCGGCACGGGCTTCATGGGCGCGGGGATTGCCTCGGTCGCGGTTCAGCAAAACATCAACGTCCGGTTCAAGGACACCGAGTACGGTCGCGTACTCAAGGGCTTGGCGGCCGTGCGCGGGGTGATCAAAGAACGGCTGACCCGCAAGCAGATCACGCGCCAACAATTCGACGACATGATGTCCCTGGTCCAGGGGACCATCGCCTATACGGGTTTCGGGAATGTGCAGGTGGTGATCGAGGCCGTCTTCGAGAGCCTCGAGGTCAAGCATGCGGTGCTGAAAGAAGTCGAGGCCGTGGTGCCACCCACGACGATCTACGCGTCGAACACGAGCACGATCCCGATCGCGAAGATCGCCGATGCGTCCCGGGACCGCTCGCACGTGATCGGCATGCACTTCTTCTCGCCGGTCCCGAAGATGCCGCTGCTCGAGGTGATCGTCACTCCAGAGACCGACCCGGCGGTGACGTCGACCGTACGCGCACTGGGCCAGCGCCTCGGCAAAACCGTGATCGTCGTCCACGACAGTCCAGGCTTTTACGTCAACCGGATACTCGCCCCGTATATCAATGAAGCGGGACGGATGCTGGACGAAGGCGTCGCCGTCGACGCGATCGACCGCGCGCTCGTCGCCTTCGGCTTCCCGGTCGGACCGATCACGCTGATCGACGAGGTCGGCCTCGACATCGCCGGCGAGTCCGGCAAGATCATGAGCGCGAGCTTCGGCGCGCGCCTCACGCCCTCGACCTCACTCGAGCGCGTGATCGCCGCCGGCCGCCTCGGCCGCAAGAACCGCAAGGGATTCTATCTGTACGACGACGCCGGCGAAAAGAAAGGCGTCGATTCGTCGGTCTACACCCTGCTCCCAACCGGCGCGCAGCGCAGCACGATCCCGGACGACGACATCCAGCGGCGCGCGGTCCTGGCGATGGTCAACGAAGCGGTGCGGTGCCTCGAAGACGGCGTCATCAGCTCCGCCCGCGACGGCGACATTGGCGCCGTCTTTGGATTCGGGTTCCCACCGTTCCGCGGTGGACCCTTCCGCTATATCGACCACCTGGGCGCCGACGCCGTCGTCAAGAAACTGGAAGAGCTCAACGACCGCTATGCCCCGCGCTTCGCGCCGACCGAGCTCCTCGTCGAGCACGGGCGCAAGAAATTGCCATTTACTACTCTCAAGTGAACAACCTCATTCGTCCGCGAGCAGCGCTCGTCCTGCTCGCCTTCGTGGGCGGTGGCTCCGGCCCGCTCACGCGCGCGGAACGCACGAACTACACCGAGACGTCCCATTACGAGGACGTCATCGCGTTTCTCGACACGCTGAAGACGCACATCGACCCCTCGGTCCATGCCGTCTTCGGCACACTCGGCTACACGACGGAACGCCGCGCGATCCCATTCGTGAAGTTGTCGCGCGGTCTGCCGAAGCGAAAACCCATCGTCTACGTCCAGGCGAACATCCACGCCGGGGAAGTGGAGGGGAAAGAAGCCCTCCTGGCGTTGATTCGCGACCTCGGCACGCACCACGGTCCGAGCGTGCTGGACTCGATTACGCTTATCGCGGTGCCGATCTATAATGCCGACGGGAACGAGAAGTTCGCGTCGCAGTCGGTGAATCGCACCGAGCAAAACGGTCCGGAGCAAGTCGGGCAGCGCCCGAATGGCATGGGTCTCGACCTGAACCGCGACTACGTGAAGGCCGAGGCGCCGGAGACCCGGGCGTCACTGTTTGCGTTCAACACGTGGAACCCCGACGTGTTCGTGGATCTGCACACGACGGACGGCAGTTTCCACGGGTACGCCCTGACGTACGCTCCCTCGCTCTCTCCCGCCTCACTCTGGGCTGGTGCGTACACCCGCGACTCGTTGCTGCCCGAATTGCGTCGTCGCGTGGCAAAGCGCGATGGCTTTGCCATTTTCGACTACGGGAACTTCGAGGGCCAGCCGCGGGCGTGGAAGACGTACGACAATCGTCCGAGGTTCGGCACAAACTATTTTGGTATTCGTGGACGCATAGCGATCCTGAGCGAAGCGTACTCGCATGACCCTTTTGAGAAACGAGTGCATGCGACCTACGCCTTCGTGCGCGAGATCCTGTCACTCGTGGCCGAGAAGAAGTCGCGGATCATCCGCCTGCCCGACCCCAAGGCCGACAGCGTCCCAATTCGCTCGGCCCTGACGCCCACACCCCTGTCATTACCAGTGGTGGCCGAGTCGCTCCTCGCCACCGGGGATTCGTCGCTGACACAGCCGGGCGTGCCACGAGGATATCGCCGCGCCGGCCACTTCGACACGGTCACGATGGACGTTTACGACCGCTTCTCGCCGACGCTCAAAGTGCCGATGCCGCGAGGCTATGTGGTCCCCGCCAATCAAACCGTGGCGGTCCGCCTCCTCCGGTGGCACGGGATTGAGATGACTGGCCCGCAGGCGACCTGTGGCCCGGCTCAGGCGTTCGCCCTGGATAGCGCCACCCAGGACACGATCGTGTTCCAGGGTCATCGCCAAGCGCACCAGTTCGGCCACTGGTCGACGACCGCGGACCCGGTCCAGGGCCCGTGCTACGAGGTCTCCACGCACCAACGCCTCGGTGTCCTGGCCGTGTATCTTTTGGAGCCCCAGAGCGACGATGGATTCGTGACGTGGAACATTGTCTCCGGGACTCCCATCAGACGACTCGCCCCGTAACGCGATCATGCTGCGTAGCGCGCTGCTGTATTTGTCGAATCAACCGCAGGTATTCAAGTTCGTTCGCCACAACACGCTGGCCCGCAAGTTCGCCGAGCGATTCGTTGCCGGTGAGACGCTCGAGCAGGTGCTCGACGCGGTCGTCGCCCTCAACGCCAAAGGGATCTCGGCCTCGCTCGACCTCCTCGGCGAGAGCATTCACGCCGAGCCCGAAGCGCGGGCCGGGGGCCGCGAGTACCTGCACATGCTCGACCGGATTCGCGAGCGCGGGCTCGACGCCAACGTGTCGGTCAAGCTCACCGCGATGGGTCTCGATCTCTCCGAGGATCTCTGCGTCGAGATTCTCCACGATATCGTCGGGCGGGCGCGCGACTACCGGACCTTCGTACGCCTCGACATGGAGTCGAGCGCGTACACGGATCGCACCCTGCATCTCTTCTACGATCGCCTCTATCCCGTCTTCGGGAACCACGTCGGGATCGTGCTCCAAAGCGCCCTGCGCCGAACCGAATCCGACGTCGCCAACGCCATTGCGGCGAAATGTCGCGTCAGGATCTGCAAAGGCGCGTATCGTGAACCGCCGGCCGTCGCATTCCCGGACAAGAAGGACGTGGACCAGAATTACGTCCGGTGCATGAAGCGCCTGATGAAAGAAGGGAATTACCCGGGCATCGCGACGCACGATGAGCGCATTATCGAACAGGCAAAGGCATTCGCGGCATCCGAGCAGATCGCGAACGATCGCTACGAGTTTCAGATGCTGTATGGCGTCCGGCGCGACCTGCAGGAGTCGCTCGTGCGCGCGGGATATCGCGTCCGCGTGTACGTCCCGTTCGGCACGCAGTGGTATCCGTATCTCATGCGCCGGCTCGCCGAGCGGCCGGCGAATGTCGCATTCATCACCGGCAACGTGTTGCGGGAGTTGATGAGCGGGCACCGGTGACGGATGAGTCGACATTGGGCGGCTACTTCGCTGTCCATACACGCCCGCCGGCGTTCACCGGCGTGGATGGTGGCGCCTACACCGTCGACGTCGCGGTCGACGAGACCGGCGGCTACCTCCTGTTTCTTCGGTGGGATGGCGAGCCGCCGACGATCAAGGGACACCTCGAGTCGGAGTATCTCGTGCGCGGCGCCGATGAGTCCATGGTCCGCGCGGCGCTCGATCGGCTCTCGTTGCTCGAACGTCAAGACGACGCTCGACGCCTTGATCCGCGAGCAATGACAGCGCAGGGAGTCGTGCTCCAAGGCACCGGTGGCGTGTGGTCTGTCCGGACGTCCGACGGTGTCACGCGGGACGTGTCCCTTCGTGGACGTTCTCAAGATCTCGGCCGACAAGCTGGCGGTGGGTGACGAGGTCATCCTCGAGGACGCGGGCGGCACGTGGGCGATCGCCGAGATCCTGCCGCGCCGCTCGGTCCTGGCGCGCCGGTCGCCGAGCGGCGCCTATGGTGAACGGATCGTCGCCGCCAACGTCGACCAGGTCATCGTCGTGTTTGCGGCCGCGAATCCCGAGCCACACCTGCGCATGCTCGATCGCTTTCTCGTGATTGCCGAAGCGAACGAGTTGCAAGCGCATATCGTCATCAATAAGATCGACCTCGTCGACCCGGTTGCCGCACGCGCGCGGTTCGCCGAGTACCCGCTCGCCGGGTATCCAGTCCACTTCACGAGCATCGTGACCCGCGTCGGCCTCGATGAGTTGGCGGCCGAGCTCAAGGGCCGCACGTCTGCGCTCTCCGGGCCATCCGGCGTCGGGAAGTCGTCGCTCTTGAATGCGCTCTATCCGGGACTCAACCTCCGCGTCGGTGCGATCAGTCAATCAGTGAACAAGGGCCGCCACACCACGGTGGGCGCCTTGCTCCATCCGCTGCCGGACGGCGGTTACGTCGCCGATACGCCGGGTTTGCGCGAGGTCGGCATCTGGGGTCTCTCGGCCGATGCGCTCGACCGCTGCTTCCCCGAGTTCGTCACCCACCTCGGCCACTGTCGCTTCGCCGACTGCCATCACGTCGTCGAACCCGATTGCGCGGTCCGCGCCGCCATCGCTGCCGGGGAGCTCAGCGCAAACCGATACGATAGCTATGTGCGGCTCCGGCACGAGCTGCAGTGAAACTCCTCGCGCTCGCCTCGCTTGTGCTCGTCGCCTCGTGTGCGCAGCAGGCAGCCGAGACGCCCCTGGCTGAGACGCCAGCGCCCGCCGGTTGGAAGCTCGCGTTCGCGTACACGTTCGACCACCTCGACACGACCGTGTGGTCCCTGGGCACGCACACGTTCGATGGCAATGCCGCGCAGTTCAGGCCTTACAATGCCAAGATCCGCCATGGCCATCTGGAACTGACCCTGCACCCCGATCACTTCGAGGACCGAGAGTACTCAGGCGCCGAGCTGGAGCTTCGTCAGCAGTACAAGTACGGCCGCTTCGAAGTTCGAATGCGCGCGGCCAGGGGCGGCGCGGTCATTTCCAGTTGGTTCGGCTACGCCGAGCCGCCGTGGCGAGAGATCGACATCGAGTTCCTCGGCGACCACCCGGACGCCGTGCAATCGAACGTCTACAACTCACCCGACGCAAACCCGACGCTGATCCCGCCGTTCCCCATTCTTCGCACGCTGCCGTTCGACGCGACCGCCGGCTTCCACACCTACGCCTTCGAATGGGAACCGAACGAGCTTCGCTGGTACGCGGACACCATTCTCGTCGCCCGCACGACGAACGCCTCGCAAGTGCCCACGCGCGAGATGCGGCCGATGCTGAACCTGTGGCTGTCAACGGCCGCCTCGTGGGCAGGTCCGATTGACCGGTCGCAATTGCCTGTCCGCTCCGCCTACGAATGGGTGCGCATCTACACCCGTCCGTGAGTACTATTGAGTCATGACGATCCGGGCGTTGCTGGCAAGCGCGTTCCTCTGGAACGCCTCCACGGCTGCGGCTCAAGTGCCGCCGATCGCTCCAGACACGATCTACAGGCTCGCCGTCGACAGCGCGACGTACCCCGAGCAGGCGACGGTGATACTCCTCGACGATGGCGTGATCACCGTCGAATCCGACGGGCGCGAAACGCGCACGTATCACCAGATCACCCAGGTCCTGCGGCAGCGCGCGGTGCAGGGACTGCAAGAGCGGCAGTTCACCTACGATCCGGACCACGAGCGTCTGACCGTCAACACCATGCGCGTCCTCGGCCTCGACGGCCACGTGATCAGCGAGAAGCCCGCGCTGTCACAGGAGTCCGACGTGCCGGCCGCGCGCACGAATCCGATTTATGAGCACCGGAAAGTGCTGCGGTTGTCGCTCTCCGGCGTCGCTCCCGCCACGCTCGTCGATGCCAGTTGGACGATCGAGCTCCGCAAGCCCTACCGCCAAGGCGATTTCTTCGATGCCTGGCGCGTGACGGCGGGGACCACGGTGCTCCGATCGCGCTATATCGTCGATGCACCCAAGAACATGCAGCTGCGGCTCGCTGAGCATCACCTCGACTTTCCGCGGCGGGATACGATCATCGGCTCCCGGAAGGTCTACCAGTGGACGACGCACGATGTCGCGTGGGTCAGACCCGAGCCGTACGCCCCTCCCGCGGATTCCAACGACCTCGCCATGAACATCAACGTCGCGGCGCCAGGTTCGTGGCGCGACATTGGCCAGTGGTACGCCGGCATGGCCGTCGATCGGCTGCGCCCGGATCAACGCCTGCGCGACACCGTGCGCGGTGTCGTCGCCGGCGCCGCGACGCTCGCCGACTCCGTGCATGCCGTGCACCAATGGGTGGCGCAGGATATCCGGTACGTCGCCGTTTCCCTGGGTCAGGGCGGTTATCAGCCGCGCTTTCCCGACGAGGTGTTCAGCACGGGATTCGGCGACTGCAAGGACAAGGCGACGCTGCTCATCGATGCGCTGTCGATTCTCGGTGTCCAGGCGTATCCGGTGTTGATCAACGCCGGCGGCAAGCCCGACTCGACGCTGCCGACGATTCGCGCGTTCAACCACGTGATCGTCGCCATCAAGCGCGTGACGGGTTACCAATTCGTGGACCCGACCTCGTCATTCTCCCGCTTCGAGACGCTCCCCGGCGGCGACGCGGGGCAGTTCGCGTTGGTGGTCCATACCGACGGCGAGACCGAGCCGGTGACGACCCCGGCCGCTCCGCCGGACTCCAATCGGGTGGTCAGCCATCTCACCGGCATCCTGTCCCCCGATGGAACCTTCTCCGGGCGCATCGAATCCAGAGTGAGTGGCCAGATGGAGCTGCGTGATGCGAGCGGCGCTCCAGAACCGGCCGGACTCGACGCAGCGCGCGGCGATGATGCGCAACATCGCCGCCAGCATCTTTCCCGACGCGAAGGGCGACAGCCTCGTCATTTTCGACGGGAAGGATTTCAAGGCGCGACCCGTCACGTCCCTCGTGATCCGCAGCGGGCGCGCGAGCCAGCAATCCGGCGATATCGATATCCTCACGATGCGCGACCGCTCCCAAGGCTTCGCGCGAATGGCCAATGAAATCGAAGCGCGCGGACCGCGCCATCAACCGATCGAATGCCTCGCGCATCATGGCCGGGGCGTCGCTCGAAGACGAAGTCCGTATCACGTTACCCGATGGGTGGCACGCCCGCCTGCCGCCCTCGGTGAACGCGGCCAGCGCGTTCGGCCACTACGAGGCCATCTACCGGCAGGACGGGCGGGACCTGGTGATGATCCACCGCTCGACTGGCGCCAAGGGGATTTACCCGAAGGAGCGCGTCGGCGACCTCGTGTCCTGGCTCCGCGAATGCGCGAAAGACCGCGTCCCCTTCATCGCCCTCGAGCATCAAACGAGCAAAACCTAGGAGTCGGCCGAGGAGTACTGCCACCGCCGCGCCGAGCACGAGTCGGCCAATGGTCGACTCGGTTGTCGTTCTGGACAGCACCTCTCGATCGAACCCGCCCCTACCGATCACGATCGACGGTCTGTTCTCCCAGGCCCGTGCGATACTGGCGGACACGGGCTACTCGCTCAGGGTTGTGTTTGATACCAGCAGCTCGTACCCGACGGTGATAGCGGCTGTGATAGGGGTGCCCGACGCCGACTGGACCGATTCGGTCAGCGACTTCGTCCCGCTACGGTGAAAGCCGTTCCTGCCGCCAGGCATCGCCGTCGCGTACGTACCGAATCCGATCATGCAGCCGATCCGGCCGCCCCTGCCAGAACTCGATCGCGCTGGGCGTGACGCGATAGCCGCCCCAGTACGACGGCAACGGGACTTTGCCGTCGGCGTACCGCGCACTCAGCTCGTGGTGCCGCTGCTCCAGTGACTCACGGCTGTCGACGGGCTGCGATTGGTGCGAGACCAATGCGCTGATGCGGCTGCCGAACGGGCGCGAGTCGAAGTACTCCTGAGACTCCAGGCGATCCACGCGCGCCGCGCGGCCCTCGATGCGAACTTGGCGCTCCAGCGCCGGCCAGTGGAAAACCAGCGCGACTCTGGGGTTCTCCTCAATCTCGCCGCCCTTGCGGCTACGATAGTCCGTGTAGAACACGAATCCCTGATCGTCGACGCCCTTGAGCAGGACGATGCGCGCCGACGGCGCGCCGTCCGGCGTCGTCGTCGCCAACGTCATGGCGTTCTCGCCCTGGGCATCGGCGAACCAGCGCTCGAACTGCCGAATCGGGTCAGCGTCCATATCACACCGAGGGCATAGCGAGGGGGGCTCGCGGATATTCGACTTCGACGCGCTCGGGAACGTCGAACGGCTCCCCATCCGGTGTCTCGAGCACGAATCCGGCATCGCGGATCATGGCATAGTCCGCGCTCGCCGGTTGTCCGCGCGAGGTGAGATAGTCGCCGATAAATATCGAGTTGGCGGGATACAATCCGAGCGGCTGCAACGATCTCAAATGCGCCTCTCTCCCACCAGCAATGCGAATCTCCTGTGAGGGCAGCAGGAATCGATAGAGCGCCAACACCCGCAGACACCGTCGCGGATCGAGCAGCCGGCGCTCCGCAAATGGCGTCCCATCCAATGGCAACAAAAAGTTCACCGGGACGCTCCGGACATCGAGCTCGCGCAAACTCATCGCCAGATCAATCACGTCATCGTCCGACTCACCCATTCCGATGATGCCACCCGAGCACGTTTTGATGCCGGCGGCCTTGACATGCTCGACGGTCGCCACGCGATCATCGAACGTATGCGTCGTGCACACCTCGCCATGAAAATTGGCCGAGGTATTGAGATTGTGATTGACGGTTTCGACGCCCGCGTCCTTGAGCCGCAGTGTTTGCTCGGTGCTCAGTAACCCGAGACACGCGCAGACTTTGAGATCGTACTGGGACCGAATCTCGCGAACCGCATCGAGCACCTTGCCGAACACCCGTTCGCCGGGCGAGCGACCGGAGATGACGAGACAGAATGTCCCGGCCTTGAGCGCGGCCGCGCGGCCGGCAGCCGCCAGGATCTTGTCGCGGGCGAGCATCGGATACTTCTCGATCTCGCTCGTCGACACGCTCGACTGCGTGCAGTAATGGCAATCTTCGGGGCACAGACCGCTCTGGGCGTTCAGCAGAAAATGCAGGCGGACGCGATTGCCCCAGTAGTGCCGCCGCACGCGATAGGCCGCGGCGAGCACAGGCAGCAGGTCATCGTCTGGCGACGACAGGACCTGGTGCGACTCGCCACGCGACAAGCTCGTCCCCGCGAGCGCACGGTCCGCAAAAGTCTCGTAGATCATAGCAACGGCGCGAGCGAGCCGCCGCCTCCGTGATAGGGAAACGAAAGCACGGTGGCTTCCGGCACCAGTCGGCGCAAGGTGTCAAAATTGGTCTGCTCGGCGATCGTCGCCTCCCCGGGACACAGGGTGTTCAGCACGACCGCCCGCACGCGCAGTCCAGCGGCGTGCGCCGCGCGGAGCGTGAGCAACGTGTGATTGACGGCGCCGAGGCGGTTCGCCGCGACGATAATGCAATCGAGATTCCAGCGGCGGAACAGCGTGTCGTACGCCACGCCATCAGTGATCGGCACCAGCAGTCCGCCGGCGCCTTCGACGATGAGCGCGTCCCGTCCGGATTCGAGTCGCGTGCGCGCCGCTTCCAGCGCCGAGATCGCAATCGGGCGACCCGCGCGACGGGCGGCGACCCACGGCGCGAGCGGCTCGTCGAACCGCTCGGGACAGACGTCGTCCAGCGAATCCTGACCGCCGGCCGCTTCGCATAGCCGACGCGCATCGGCGGGCTCGCCCTCGACGCCCGTCTCGACCGGCTTCATGGCCGCGACCGATAGCCCACGATCGCGGAGCGCCGAGATGAGCGCGCAGGCGACGACCGTCTTCCCGACGCCCGTGTCCGTTCCGGTAATCCCGTAGCGAATCACCCGTGGGCGTCCAAAAATTCTGTGATCACACCGTAAATCTGATCGAGTTGTGCGTCCGTCGTGCAGTAGGGAGGCAGAACGTAGACCACATCGCCGAGGGGGCGGAGGAGGACGCCGCGTTCGAGCGCGAAGCGTGACAGGTCCGTGCCGACGGGGTCCAAGTAGCCCGCACTGCCCAGATTGAACGCCGCGACGGTACCGAGAACACGTGGCGCCGTGACGCATGGATGCGCGGCGATCGTCGCCAGGTGCGAGCGATGGGCGCGCTCGATCGCCGCTCGGCGAGCGGCTGACGCATCGTTGAGTAGAGCCAGGCTCGCCTGGGCTGCCGCACAGGCGATGGGGTTTGCGGTGAAGCTATGGCCGTGCCACAGCGTATGGCGCCGATCGGTGCTCAGAAACGCCTCGAAAATCTCCTCTCGCGCCGCCGTCGCGCCGAGGGGAAGAAAGCCGCCAGTCAGGCCTTTCGACAAACAAATAATGTCCGGGACGATGCCCGCTCGCTCGCACGCGAACAGTGGCCCCGTTCGCCCGAACCCGGTGAGGACCTCGTCGGCAATCAGGAGCACCCCTTTCTCGGCCGTCTGATCGCGAATTTCGCGCAGTGTCGCTTCGCTCCACATGCGCATCCCGCCCGCGCCTTGCAGCAGTGGTTCGACGATGACTGCGGCCAGCTGGTCTGTGATGGGGTGCTCGGGTAGCCGAACCACCTCGAAGAGCTGCGCGCCGAATGGCTCGGTGAAGAGCCCGCGCGCACTTGCCGACATCGCCCCGAACGTGTCGCCGTGATACGCATGATCCAGCGCCGCGATCCGCGCTCGCGGTTGCCCGCGATTCTGCCAGTACTGGAGCGCGATCTTGATCGCGACTTCGACCGCGGTCGAGCCATTGTCCGAGAAGAACACCCGCTTGAGCCCCCGCGGCAATTTCTCGGCGAGCGACGCCGCCAAGGCGGCTGCCGGCTCGTGAGTGAACCCCGCGAAGATGACCTGCTCGAGGACCTTCGCCTGCCGCCCGATGGCTTCGGCGATCTCGGGCTGCGCATGGCCATGCAGTGTTACCCACCACGACGAGATCGCGTCGATGATCTCCCGGCCGTCAACGTCGATGAGCACGGCCCCTTCGGCGCGAGCAATGGGGATCGGCGCCGGCGCGATCGCGTGCTGGGTATATGGGTGCCACACATGGCGCCGGTCCAGCTCGTTCAGGTTCACGATCTTCCCAATACCTCCGCCAGCGTGCGCAGTAGCCGCTCAATGTCGTCGTCCGTATGAGCGGCACTCAGGGTAATCCGCAGTCGCGATGTTCCCAGCGGCACCGTCGGTGGCCTGACCGCTCCCACGAGAATCCCCCGTTCGCGCAACTCGGCGCCGACTCTCATCGTCGCGTCACTCTCCCCGAGCACCACCGGCACAATGTGCCCCTCCGGTGGCCCCGGAACGCGCAGCGCCGCGCGGACTCTCTGTGCGTTGCGCCGAAGGCGCGCGCGTAATTCGGGCTCCGACTGAACCACGTGGAGCGCAGCCAAGGCCGCCGCGGCGAGCGCGGGAGGTTGAGCAGTCGTAAACACAAACGCGCGGGCGCGGTTGAGCAAGTAATCGATGAGCACCCGGGAGCCGGTGACATACGCTCCGGCGACACCGAAGGCCTTGCCGAGCGTTCCCATGATGACATCGATCTGACCTTCGATCCTCCAGTGCTCCGCTGATCCGCGGCCGTTCTCGCCGAGGACCCCGGTGCCGTGGGCATCATCGACGTATGTCCACGCGTCGTATGCTTGCGCGATGTTGGTCAACTCGCAGAGCGGGAAGAGATCCCCGTCCATGGAGAACACGCCGTCGACGACAATGAGCCGCCGTCGAAATCGCCCGCGATCGGCATCGAGCATGTCCGCGAGTCCCGCCAGATCCAAATGCGGGAACGTCCGGACCTCCGCGCGCGACAGCCGACACGCATCAATCAGAGACGCGTGATTCAATGCATCCGCATAAATGACATCGCGCCGCCCTGCCAACGCCGGGATGGTGCCGACGTTCGCCAGGTAGCCACTACCGAACAAGAGCGCCGCTTCGGCCCTCTTGAAGTCGGCAAGCTCCCGCTCCAGTGCCTCATGCAACGGATGATCGCCGGAGATGAGCCGGGCTGCTCCAGCACCGAGTGCGTTCTCGCGCAGCGCATCGGTCACCGCCGTCGCCAGGCGAGGATCAGAGGCGAGCCCCAGATAGTCGTTGGACGAGAAGTCAATGGCGTCTCGCCCATCGATGACAACGTGCGCGCCATGGCGGCGCACCAGGGGCCGGAGCACACGCCGGAGTCCCGCGCGATCGAGCGTCGCGAGATCCGCGGCTAACGCCGAGTCCAGCGATGAAGCGGCGGTGCTTGCGGTCACGAGCCGGACGCGACGGCCGGTAGCGGCTCCCCGGCCGGCAGCTTCACCACGAATCGGGTGCCTTGCCCGATGAGCGTCTCGACATCGATCGTGCCACCGTACGCGGTGACGATGCCATGGACGACCGAGAGCCCGAGCCCGGATCCTCCTTGGCGGTCCGTGGACGTCGTCCAGAACGGATCCCAAATCCGCGATCGGTGATCGGCGCGGATGCCCGGCCCATTGTCCCAGACCTCGATGACCACCCATCCGTCCGTCTCGCGCGTCCGGATGCCGAGCGCGTGATGCAGCCCATCCTCGCGTTTCCACGTCTCCAGGGCCTGGCTCGCGTTCAACACCAGGTTCACGACCACCTGCTCGATTTGCGACACCTGCGCGCGCACGGTCGAGAGCTCGGGCGCCAGGTCGAGCGCGCTCTGGATCTGCTTCGCCTCCAACTGAGGCTGGACCGAATCCATCGCGTACCGGGCCACGGCGTTGACGTCGACCGGCACGGCCCGCTCGGCCTCCGGGCGCCGGGCGAAGTCGAGGAGGCTCTTGACGATCTTCGCGGCGCGCACCGACTCGCGGTGGATAGTCGTGAGCGCCTGACGATCCTCGGGGGCGAGGCCTTTCGCCTTGACGACGATCTGCGCGAACCCGCCGATCGCGGCCAGTGGATTGTTGAGCTCGTGCGCGACGCCCACCAGCATCTTGCCGAGACTCGCCATGCGCTCGTTGCGGCGCACGATCTCGTCGCGCCGTCGCTGCTCGGTCAGGTCCTCGACGAGGCCATCCAGCCAGCAGATCGTCCCGTCGTCATCGCGCGCCGGATCGACCGCGACGCGCACCGTGATCGGCACGCCACTTTTCCTGCGCCACGGCAACTCGAGCCAGCCCAGCGATCGTCCCTTCCGGATATCATCGATCAGTGTGTCCCGATGCTCGGCTTCGCGATAGATATCCTGCGCCGCATCGGCTGCCAGCAGCTCCTCCGGCGTGTCGTAGCCGAGCATATCGACGAGCGCCTGGTTGACCTCGACAAAGCGACCGTCGAGCGTGGAGCGGAACACGCCGAACGCGCTTTTGTCGATCAGTCGGTGATAGCGGTCGTCAGGTACCGGCGGCCGCATGGTCCAATACGCGATAGCGATACGGGACATCGCCTGACGTGATATCGATCAGGTGATGCTGGGGGCTCTTGACGCACACAGGGTCCGCGTTACGGGCATCACCCGTGAGCTGGAACGCCTGACAGCGGCAACCGCCGAAGTCGAGATGCTTCCGCTCGCAGCTCCGGCAAGGCTCGCGCATCCACTCGTCTCCCCTGAATGCGCGGAATGCCTCTGACTCCTCCCAAATCCAGCCCAATGGCTTCTCCCTGACCGTATCAAAAGCCAACGACTCGATCTGCCATGCCGCTTGGCAGGGAAGGACGCGCCCATCGGGAGCGACAACGATATACACGTTGCCCCATCCGCCCATGCACGGTTTGGGATACTGCTGATAGTAGTCGGGCAAGACATACACAATTTGCATGCGCCCGCGATACGTGCGCACCGCGGCATCGACGATCGGCTCGGCCGCATCCAGCTGCTCCTTCGTCGGGATCAGCGCTGCCCGATTCTCGTAGGCCCAGCCGTAGTATTGCGTGTTCGCCAACTCCAACCGGTCCGCGCCGAGCGAGGCCGCGAGCTCGATGATCTCACCGATATGATCGAGATTCGCGCGGTGGAGCACGACGTTCACGGTGAACGCAAAGCCGAGGTCTTTGACAAGAGCCGCCGCCGAACGCTTCTTGTCGACCGACTTGATGCCCGCGATATGCTCGGCCACTCCGGGATCCGAATCCTGAAACGAGATCTGCACGTGCTCGAGGCCAGCGTCGCGTAGTCTTCTTGCCCTCGGCGGGGTCAGCCCAAGGCCCAACGTCACGAGCGTCGAATAGAGCCCAACGCCGTGCGCGTGCTCGACAATCTCTTCGAGATCTTTGCGCAGCATCGGCTCGCCACCTGAGAGCCCGAGCTGCAATACGCCAAGTGCCCGTGCCTCCGACAGCACGCGCTTCCAATCGTCCGTCGAGAGCTCAGCGGCCGCGCGTGCGAGATCCACGGGGTTCGAGCAATACGGACAGTGGAGCGGGCAGCGATACGTCAGCTCCGCTAGTAGCGTCGTTGGCGGCTTAGGCATCGACCACCAACTCCCGTTCAACCAGCGCCGATAAATAGTCAGTCACGTCCTTGGTGACATCCGCGCCGTACTTCGCGCTCAACACCGCCGCGATCTCGTCGACGGTTCTCTGCCCATCGCACAGCGACAGGATCTCCGCGCCGGTCTCATTGAGGAGCATGGCGCCCTCCGGATACAGCAAGACCGGGCGCTGTCGCACGGGATCGTAGTCGACCCTGGCCAATCGCCACAATCTCGGCTTCACTTCGTTCACGCGTACGCATGGTGAATCGTGTCGATCATGACCCACAGCATCTCGATCTTGAACGCCAGCGCATGGAACGCCCGCCGTTGCCATTCGACCGTGGTGCAGTGCTGGGTCACGATGTCGAGTCCCTGCGCGCTGTCCCGTGGCGCCTGCACCAGGCGGCCGCGAAAGTACTCGAGCCCTGCCTGATCGACCCAAGGATAATGTTTGGGAAACGCCGCCAACCGCTCGTGCATGAGCGACGGCGCGAAGAGCTCCGTGAGAGAGCTGGCGACGGACTCTACCCAATGGTGCGTCTTGCAGAACGTCACATACGACTCGGCCGCCATCCGCACGCCCGGCAGCACGTGCCGCTCATCGTCCATCTCGTCGCGGGGCACACCGAGCGCCTCGCCGAGCGTGATCCAGAGCTCAATGCCGCCCGATCCGGGCGCCGTGCCGTCGTGATCGACAATGCGCTGCATCCACAGGCGGCGAACATCACCGTCGGGGCAATTCGAGATAATCGCCGCGTCTTTGCGAGGGATCGCTCGCTGATACGCGAGTCGATTCGCAACCCAACCCTGCAGTTGGCGCTTGGAGAGTGTGCCCGACGACATCATCTGGTGGAACGGATGCACGCGGTAGTAGGACGTGCTGAACGCTCGCATGGCGTTGCACAGCTCGTCGGGCGCGAGTGGGCGGTCCAGAGATGGGATCGGCGGCGGCGGTGGCGCCGAGAGGGTCGCCATTTCTGAAATATACCCTTTAGACCAGGAACTCTGCCCCGTCGGTTCCGACGATCAAGCCTGCATCAATTACGGCGCGTCGTTCAGGGGAATCCTCTATCAAGATCGGGTTCGAGTTGTTGATATGCGTGTAGACGCGCCGTGCGGCGGTGATCGCGCTCAGCGCTTCGAGGCTTCCACCGGACCCCGAAATCGGCACGTGCCCCATGGCTCGTGCTGTCGACGATGAGAATGCCGAGCGCGATCAGCTCGTCGTCTGTCCAGAATGTCCCGTCGAACAACACGAGATCAGCACTTTTCACTCGCTTCCTGACGTCGTCATCAATGGCCCCACACCCAGGAGCAAACACGACGCTCTTCTTGGTCGACATCTCACGCAATACGAGTCCCACGGTATGCCCCGCACGCGCCTCTCTCGCAAATCTCGGCGGATCACCCGGCACAGAGAACGCCTCAACGGTGAGACCGTTGCCGAGTGGCACCTCCGCATTCAAGGGGAGTCGTTTGACGGCGACTTCCGCGAACGCGCGAGTCGTCGGCAAGAGACACGAGTCGTGTGTGAGAACGTGCTCGACCGCCTCGGTCGCGTACACCGTGAGCTTCCGCGCCTCACGTAGCAGCGCCACGCCTAGCGTATGGTCGAGCTCGGCGTCTGTCAGTATGACGGCCTCGATCGGAACGTGCCGATACGTGCCTTTGGCCGGCATAACGCCCCGCATCAGCCACCGGAGCTGATCCCTGACGTCCGGCGACGCATTGCACAGATACCACCGCTCGCCGTCAGCACTCACCGCCATCGATGACTGCGATCGCGGGTGCGCCCGCGCCGGCGTCTCGCGCGCGACCCGGCACGTCGGGCAGAAGCAGTTCCACTGCGGGAACCCCCCGCCTGCGGCCGTACCCAGCAAAACGACCCTCATATCGCCGGATAGGTCATATTGCACCCAATACTACTCGCGCGTCCGGGAACCATTTACCCATAAACCTGCTAGCTTTCGCTGAATGACGCCCGAGGAACAGCTCGAATACGACCGTAGTTTCGAGCAGGAGGCACTGCCGTGGCTCGACAACGTCTACCGATTCGCGCTGTCCCTGACCCGAAATGAAGCCGATGCCGACGACGTCGTTCAGGAAACCTTTCTCCGCGCCTACCGCTCGTGGCACACATTCGAGCGCGGAAGCGACGCCCGCCGCTGGCTCTTCACCATCTGCCGTAACGCCTTCCTGCGCACCCGCGAACGCGCCCGCCACCAGGTCGAACTGGAGGATGGCGACGTCGAAGCGGTGGCCCATAACGTCGGCCAGAATGACGGCGCCGTCAGCGGCGACGAGCGCATTCTGACCCGCCTCGACCTCGCGCCGGCGCTTTCGAATGCCCTCGACAGGCTCCAGGAGCCATTCCGGTCGGCCGTGATGCTCGTCGACGTCGAAGATCAATCCTACGAAGCCGCATCGGCAATTCTCGGTGTGCCCATTGGCACGGTTCGATCCCGCCTCTTTCGTGGCCGTCGACTCTTGCAATCGATGCTCGCGAATTACGCGCGCGATGCCGGGTTCGCGACCGCGAAAACGCGTCCGGAGGACGCCAGTCCCGCCACTCATGAGTGAGCAGAATCCTTCCACCCACAACCACGACTGCGGCCCGCTCGACTGCCGGGTCGTCCTTGAGCAACTCTGGGAATACCTCGACGGTGAGCTCAGCGAGGAAACCACGGTGCTAATCCGCCAGCACCTCGCGCTGTGCTCTTCCTGCTACCCGCAGTACGATTTCGAGAAAGCCTTTCTCGATGCCCTATCGGACTGCCGGTGTACGCGGTGCGCGCCCCACGAGCTCCGCGGCCGCGTGCTCGACGTCCTTCGGTCCGCGGGCTTTTCGGCGCCGGCCTAAGCCGCCTTTCGTACCGACCCGGCCTCGCCGTTCAGAGTCAATGAGAACTCGACCGGGATCGCCGGATCGAGCGAGTTGCGTACCGAGCAATACTTGACGATCGCGAGCTCGATCGCCCGTTCCGCGTTCTCCCGATCGATTCCCGCCCCCGTGATGTGAAAATCGAGTCGCGCGCTCGTCACCCGTGCCGGGATCGCGTCCGCTCGCTCGGCGTGTGCGTCGATATAGAGCGCTTCGGGTGGCGTCCGGCGCTTCGTCAGAATATCCACGACATCGACCGCCGAGCACCCGGCCAGGGCGTTCACCAGTGTGTCGACGGGACTTGGCCCCGTCTCGCCGCTGCCGTCCATGCGCGCCGTCGGCCGTCCAGGCCGCCCGCCGTCGAATTTCGCTCCGCCGGCCCAAGTGATGCGGAGGTTTACGGGAGGTTTCATATTCGCGAAACGTATACGCTAGCGTGGAGACGTAGAACATGGCGCAGCCAGGTTCATCAGAACCGACCAGTCGAGCGGAGCGCAGCGACGCATCGACGAGCCGCGGAGCGGCCAATCATATGGTCCCGGGGAGTGACCGACCTCCCATTCCGAGTGCCCAGAACCCACGACCGCTGGCGCCCGACGAAACGATCACGGTCACCGTCCGCCTCCGCCCGGCCTCGCCCGACAAGGCCGACCGAATCTACAAGCGCGGCCCGCGCCGCCGCGGCGCCAAGCCGCTGTCCCGCGCCGCTCTCGCGGCGATCGTCAGCGCGAGCCCCGACGATGCCCGCGCCGTCGAGGCATTTGCCCACTCATTGGGCCTCACGGTCGTCCAAGTCGATCTGGCACGTCGCACGATCGTCCTGAGCGGCCCAGCACCCGTCGTGCAAAAGGCTTTCGGCGTCACGTTGCACTGCGTGACAACGCCCCAGGGCGACTTCCGTCAGCGCACGGGAAGCGTGGTGGTCCCGTCGACGCTGGCCGATGTCGTCACGGGCGTCTTCGGGCTGGACAATCGCCCACAAGCCCGCACGCATTTTCGCATCCGCCGCCAACCGGCCGCGACGCCGGCCGTGAGCTACTCGGCGCCCAGCTTAAGCGGCGTTTACCAGTTTCCAAGCGGAGCCACCGGCGCCGGCCAATGCATTGGCCTGATCGAGCTCGGTGGAGGGTACCAGGCGTCGGATCTCAAGACGTACTTCAACGGCCTGTCGATCGCCGAGCCGACCGTCGTCCCGGTCGGCGTCGACGGCGGAGCGAACTCGCCGACGGGCGACGCCAACGGCCCGGATGGCGAGGTGATGCTCGACATTGAAGTCGCCGGCGCGCTCGCTCCCGCCGCGACGATCGCCGTGTACTTCGCGCCGAACACCGACCAGGGATTTCTCGACGCGGTCACGACCGCCGTGCACGATACGACGCACACGCCGACCGTGATCTCGATCAGCTGGGGCGGCCCGGAGTCCACCTGGACAGCGCAAGCGCAGCAGGCGATGGACGAGGCGTTCGCCGAAGCCGTCGCCATCGGCGTCGCGGTCTGCGTTGCCGCTGGCGACAGCGGCGCGACCGATGGCGTGACCGACGGCGCGCTGCACGTCGACTTCCCCGCGTCGAGCCCCAACGCGATCGGCTGCGGTGGCACGAGCTTGGTCGTGTCAAACGGATCGCCCGCCGAGACAGTCTGGAATGATCTCGCGAGCAACGAAGGCGCGACCGGCGGTGGCTTTTCGACAACATTCCCGACGCCATCGTGGCAATCAAAGGCCACCGCCTCATTCAAGCAGACCGGCCGCGGCGTGCCCGATGTCAGCGCCGACGCCGACCCCGAGACGGGCTACAACGTCGTCGTCGATGGCTCGTCATTCGTGCTCGGCGGCACCAGCGCCGTCGCGCCGCTCTGGGCCGCGCTCATCGCCTGCTGTCAGCAAGCGAGCGGCCAGCACCTCACCGATCTCGTATCTCGGCTGTACACGGCGAACGGAGGATTTCGCGACATCACGCAGGGCGGCAACGGGGGCTACAACGCCGGCGCCGGCTGGGATCCGTGCACGGGACTCGGCGTTCCCGTCGGCTCCACGCTGCTCACTGCTGTCTGGGGGGCCAGTTAAGTTTCGTTCCGTGCCCGAGCCAATTCTGTATCCCTACACCCGCCACGTGCTCGTCTGCACGGGCGGGTTTTGTTCGCCGGACCGAAGGGGCCGCGCGATCTACGCCGAATTGGCGAAGCTGCTGGAGCGAGAGGGTCTCTTATTCGGGCCCACGCGGGTCAAGCGTGGCGAAACGCCGTGCCTCGGCGTCTGCGCGGGTGGTCCGATCGTCGTGGTGTACCCCGAAGGCATCTGGTACGCGCACGTGACCCCCGCGCTCCTCGAGCGCATCGTCGTCGAGCACTTGAAGCACGGGCGCATCGTCGAGGATGCCGTGTTTCATCGTATGGATCAGCCTAGCGACGCTCCACTGCATCCCTGATGTCGAGCAGAATCTCGAAGTAGAGCTGCTCTCTTCGATACGCGAAGTCCAAGGTCGTCATCTGGTTCTGATCGCCACTGGTCTTCGCGCGGTCGAAGGCCTCGCGGTACATCTCGTCGAGATTGTTGAGTACGCGGTCGCGTGGACGGGACATGATGGGTTGAGGAAAGGTGAGACGCGGTGGAACGAACGGAAGGTCTTCCGGCGGGGGCGTGACCCGCTCGGCGACATCCAGCAGTCGCCGGGCTGCCTCGCGCAGGAATCCCCGTGGAGTGAGTGGGTCAGACATCGGGGCGCCGCAACTTAAGCGCCGAGACCGCGATGGTCAGGCCGAGGAGACCTAAGACCACGGCGAGGGTCACGGCGGGTGGCACAGGCACCACGAGGCCGACGGCGACGAAGATGAGAATGGCCGCGAGGCCACGGTCGAGATACGTGATCCGGCTGATCGACGACGCGACGAGTGCATACAGTGATCGGAGTCCGATCACCGCCAAAATATTCGCGGTGTAAATAAGAAACGGGTCCCGCGTGACCGCGAAGGCCGCCGGCACGGAATCGATGGCGAATATCACGTCCGCCGTCTCGACCATCACCAGCGTCGCCAGGAATGCCGACACTCCAGTCATCGTTGTCGCGGGCGGCCGGTGCGGCTTGCCAATGGCCAATCGCACGCCAGCCCACACGAGGAGCGCGGCGAACACGTAGGAGACCCACTCCAGGCGCGCGAGCAACGTCGTCCCGGCCAGAATGAACGCGGCGCGCATGACGACCGCGCCGAGCACGCCCCAGAGCAGCATGCGATGCTGATCGGGCTCGGACACGTGCCGCGACGTGAAGATGTACAGCATGACCACGATGTTATCCGCCGAGAGGGAGAACTCGATCAGATAGCACGTGATGAACGCCACGGCAGCCGCGTTGCCCATGGTCTGCCGGACCCACACGGCGAACGCCAGGGCAAGCGCCACCCAGACGGCCGTCCAGACTGCCGCCCCTCGGCGTCCGCCCTTGCCGCCGAAGATCAGGTCCAGGCCGAGGGCGGCTAATACGACGACATGGAACCCGACCCAGGTCGTTAGAACGCCGCCAGCTCCTCGTAGGCGCGAACGAAATCAGATACTTGCGGGAGCGTCGCATCCTCGAGCTTCGGGGCATATCCGACGAAGACATCAAGCGATGCCACGCGCTTCACCGGCGCGTCGAGCCACGCAAAGCACTCATCGGCGATCGCGGCCGAGATCTCGGCCCCATATCCCCAGGAGCTCGAATCTTCATACGCTACGAGAACGCGCGACGTTTTTCGTACGGACGCAAACACCGCCTCGCGATCCCACGGCGACAAGGTGCGCAGATCGATGATCTCGACGTCGATCCCTCTCTCCGCCACATCATTCGCCGCCACGAGTGCGCGCTGCACCGTGGCGCCGTAAGTGACCACCGTGAGGTCGCGACCAGGCCGTACAACGCGCGCTTTGCCGAACGGAATCATGAAGTTGGAGCCAGGCGAGCGCCCCTTGTTGTACGTCTGCCGATACAGATGCTTGTGCTCGAGGAAGATGACGGGATCGTCGCAACGGATCGCGGTGCGCAACAACCCGTTCGCGTCGAGTGCAGTCGACGGACACACCACGCGCAGTCCGGGACAGTGCGTAAAGAGCGAGGCGCCAGTCTGAGAGTGATAGATGGCCCCGCGGATGTAGCCGCCGTACGTCACGCGCACGACCACCGGCGCGCTGAACGAGTTATTCGACCGCCACCGCATCGTCGCCAGCTCGTCGCGGAGCTGCATATACGCGGTCCAGATGTAATCGAAGAACTGAATCTCGACGACCGGCTTGAACCCGCGCGTCGCCAACCCGATGGCCCGCCCGATGATGTTCGCCTCGGCCAGCGGCGAATTGTACACGCGGTTGGCGCCGAACTCGCGCTGCAGCCCCCAGGTGACCTTGAACACGCCACCCTTGCCCTTCACCTGATCGAGCACCTCTTCGCGCGATGCATCGGCCACGTCCTCACCGAACACCAAAATCTTCGGGTCGCGCCGCATCTCGTCCCGCATGCAGACATTGAGCAGATCGACCATCGTCGTCGGCTCACCGCTCAGCTGCGGATCATCCTCGGTGTCGAACTGCTCGCCAGTCGGATCGACATCCGGCGAGTACACCGCGTACAACGCGGTCGAGCCCTCGGGCTGCGGCTGCGCGAGCGCATCGTCGGTCGCCGCCTGTATCTCGGCGTCCGCCGCCTCGCGGATCGCGGCCAACTCGTCCTCGGTGGCCAGCCCTTCGGCAACGAGCCACGCCGGGAACGTGCGCAGCGGGTCGCGCTGCGCATCGGCATCGCGCTCAGCCGGTGGGCGATAGAGCTTCTCGTCATCGGAGAGCGAGTGCGAATACGGCCGGATAACGGTCGCCCGCACGAGCGCCGGACCCTTTCGCTCCCTCGCGTACTGCACGGCGCGCGACATGGCGCCGTAGCTCGCGATCACGTCGCAGCCGTCAACATCTTCGACATACAAACCCGGAAACGATCGTACCAACTTCGAAATCGAGCCGCCGGGCGTATTGACCTCGACGGGCACCGAGATCGCGTACCCGTTGTCCTCGACGAGGTACACGACGGGCAATTTCAGGTTGGTCGCCGTACTCAACGATTCCCAAAATTCCCCTTCGCTCGTCGCCCCGTCGCCGGTCGAGACATAGCAGACTTCGTCTGTAGTCGCGAGATCATTCCCACGGAGCCACCCCTCGGCACACCCAACAGCCTGCAAGAATTGCGTCCCGGTGGGCGACGAAGACGACGTGATGTTATACGCCTTAGCGCCCCAGTGGCTCGGCATTTGGCGGCCACCCGACGCAGGGTCGATCGCCGCCCCAACGGCCTCATAGAGCATGTCGGCCGGCGTGACGCCGAGCATCAAGCAGAGCGCGCGGTCGCGGTAGTAGGTATAGAACCAGTCGGCGCCCGAGCGGAGCGCGAGCCCCGCGGCGACCAATATCGCTTCGTGCCCAGCGCCAGAGATCTGAAAGAAGATCTTGTTCTGACCCTTGAGCTGAATCTCTTTATCATCAATGCGCCGCGCCAGATACATGGTGCGATACGCGGCAATCAGTTGGTCGCGGCGGAGACCACCGGCCACCGCGCCTTCAAGGTCGGTATGTGCAGCCATCGCGATAAAATAGCCGACGCCGGGATTTCTTGACAGCGCTGCGTACATGAGGAACATTGGTGAGGGATTCCAATGACCAAACCAAGTCCGCATTGCATCTTCTGCGACCTCATCCGGGGTGCAGCGGAAGTGTCCATATGTTACGAGGACGCGACGGCCCTCGCGTTCATGGACATTCAGCCGGTCAATCCCGGCCACGTCCTGGTCGTCCCGAAAGCCCATTACGAAACCTTGGTCGACGTGCCCCACGACGTGGCGATGCATCTGTTCAATGTCTCGATGCGCCTCGCGCCGGTCATTCGCCGCATGGCGGGCGCGCGCGACATGAACATCGTGGTCAATAGCGGCCCGAACGCGGGACAGAACGTCTTCCACTATCACGTGCATCTCATCCCGCGGACGAACACCGACGGCTTCGACATCCCGCTCCCGTTCGACCGCTCACTCATGCCCGACCGGACGCTGCTCGATGCGATGGCGGCCCGCATCACGACCGCGCTCCGCGATCCCGTGCGGGTCGCATGACGACCAAAGCGCCGAACGACATCGCGAGCACGCTGTGGGCGGCGCTCGGCGACGCGTATGCGGCGATGGCCGCGCACGCGACGGCCGATGCCGCGCGCTACGGCTTTAGCCTGGCCGAGCTGGCGGTGCTCGATGTCCTCCACGAGCGCGGGCCAATGCTCCTGGGCGAGCTCCAGCGCCACGTGTCGGTCTCGAGCGGCGGCGCGACCTTCCTGGTCGATCGCCTGGAAGGCAAGGGGCTCGTTCGCCGGAAGAGTTGCGCCGACGACCGGCGGGCGACGTTCGCGGCCCTGACGTCGAAAGGCGAGAAGGTGCTCACGCGCATTCGGCCCAAGCACGTGCGCGCGATCCGCAAAGCGGCCTCGGGACTGAGCGGCCGCCGCCAGCGCATGGTGACGAAGCTACTCCGCGAGCTCGCCGAAGCCGCTACCGCTAATAGTCGACCGGACGCAAATAGCTCTCGCCGATCCCGGACTGACTGAGCAGGGCCACGGTGGGAAGCCGGCGCTTCCAGTGCGTGCCGGAGAGTCGCTTGTACACGAGATCGACTTCCTCAGGGACAAACCCCCGCGTCGTGAGCTCGGCCGGCGAGTAGCCCGCGAGCAGCCAATTCAAGATCGCGTCGGCCTTGCCGTAGCTGATCCCGAAATCCGCTTCGTCCGTCTGCCCACGAATGAGATCGGCCGACGCCGGCTTGTGCACAATGACGTCCGGGACGCCGAGATGCCTCGCCAGCGCCCACACCTGAGTCTTGAAGAGATCCCCGAGCGGATTGATCGGCGGGGAGTCGTCCGCGTGCCAGGTGAAGTAGCCGAATAACCGCTCGGTCTTGTTGCCCGTCCCCAACGGCAACGCATCATACCGCGCCGAGAGATCGAACAACACGATCATGCGCTGGCGTGCCATGACGTTGCCACGTCGCGCCGGATCGGCATCGGGCTCAGACTGCAGGTACCCGTCCACGGCCGGCGAGATGTCGACCGTTCTCGACTCGATCCCGAGCGCGTCGACCACGAGCTCGGCGTGTGCCAGGCTCTCGGGGTTCGACGTGCGATACGGCATGCGGACGGCGATGACGTTCTCGGGGCCCAATGCTTTCGCCGCCAGGAACGCGGTGACCGCGGAATCGACGCCACCAGAGAGCCCGATGACGGCCTTCTCGAATCCCCTTCGCTCCAGCTCGTCGCGAATAAACGTCGTGAGCCAGCGCTCGACGAGCGGTGCATCGATCGCCAGTGGTGGCGGCCCGCCACTGGGTCGACAGGCGTTGCCCTGCGTTTCCGTGGGCGCGGGATCATATGACACTGCCGCCCGTGCGCCGCCCACTCGTGCCAGCGCATCGCGCAAATAGGGGAGGCCAGTGCGCAGATCCGCGAGCAGTGGCGCATCAGCGCGGGCGCGAGCGATATCCGCCAGATCGATCGTCTGCGCGATCAGCGCCGGCTGAAACAACGGCGCCCGCGCGCGGACATCGCCCGCCGGGCCAACGATCAGTGAGTCGCCGATGAACGCCTTTCCCCCCTCCATGCCGACGAGGTTCGTGTAGAGCACATACATGCCATGCTCCTCGGCCGTCCCCCGCACCAGCCGCTCCCATCTCGACACCGTGGCAGGTCCCGGGACCCCGTCCTCGCGCGGCCAGATCCCGCGGGCCGGCGCGGCGGAGGGAACGAAGAGAATCTGCGCACCATCGAGCGCCTCGATCGTCGCCGGAAGGCCGTGCCAGAGGTCCTCGCACACCAGTATTCCCGCCCGACCCCATGGCGTGTCGAACGCGCGAATATCGTGACCGCGCTCGACAAATCGCTCCTCATCAAATAGCCCGTACGTGGGCAAAAACGTTTTGCGATGCACGTGACGAATGGTCGGCCCATCGGGACCCAGCGTCACGTACATCGCGCTGTTGTAGAGAATGCCTTGCCACCGCTCGTAGAATCCGAGCACGACATCCAACGGCAACGTCGACGCCGCGGCGGTGTAGATGCGCTGGAGGTCGGCGGCAAGGGCGCCGGCCGTGAGCGCGACCTCTTCCGTGCCTCCTTCGAGGAAGTACCCGGTGAGTGCCGTCTCCGGCAGGTGCAAAACCTGCGGGCGCGGCGTCATCCGGTCGACGCGCTCGAACAGCGCCCCAAGTTGCTGGAGATTGAGCGCGTAGTCAGCTTTGCGGGGCGAGATCTGTCCGATGGCGACGTTGAGATACGGCGGCATACTCTAAATATGCACTTGATCTGCGCGCTCTGGCTCCTGGTACAACCCCCGTCGCAGCCCTGGCAGATCATCGACGCGCCGCAGTCGTCGGTGGTCTACGCCAAGGACGGGACGGTGATTGGCGAGCTGGGGCGCCAAATCCGTACGAGCGTGCCACTTGGTTCGCTCCCGGCGTATGTGCCCGAGGCGTTCATCGCCGTCGAGGATCGCCGGTTCTATCACCACGACGGCGTGGATGTCGTCGGGATTTTTGGCGTCCTCAAAGACGCGCTCAAGGGCCACGCTCGCGGCGGCAGCACGATTACCATGCAGCTCGTCGGGAACATGCACCCCAACGTCGTCAGCCGCCGCGACAAGAGCATCGACCGGAAGCTCCGCGAGCAGGACGCCGCCCGCGAGATGGAGCGCCACTACTCAAAAAAGCAGATCCTGGAAGCGTATCTCAACCAGATCGAGCTCGGGCACGGCTGGTACGGGATCGACGCAGCGGCTCGCCACTACTTCGGTACGGACGCCGCGCATTTGACGCTCTCGCAGGCTGCCACGCTCGCCGCCCTCCCACGCAGCCCGCCGTACTACGACCCCATCCGCCACCCGGACCGTGCAACGGCCCGCCGTGATCTCGTGCTCCGACTCATGGCCGACCAGGACATGATCTCGCGCGCTGTGGCGGATCGGGCGAAGCGAGATTCGTTGATCGTGAGTCCCGAAGTCCACGGGTTGGCGCCGTACTTCGTCGATGCCGTTCGCGCGGACGCCGAGCACGCGGGCATTCCCGTCGACAGCGGCGGCTATCGGCTCTACACGACCCTCGACGCGACCCTCCAGCGGGCCGCGATCACCGCGGTCCGCGATGGCGCCAAGGCAGTCGAAGGCCGGCCTGGCTACACGAATCCGACATACGGCGGCGCATCGAAAGACTATTTGCAGGGCCTTTTGATCTCGCTCGACCCCGCAACCGGCGAGGTGCGTGCGCTGGTCGGCGGCCGCGATTATCAAGATTCTCCATACGACCGCGCGCTCTCGGCCCTTCGCCAACCCGGATCGGCATTCAAGCCAATTGTCTACGCCGCCGCCATTGCCGACAGCATCGCGGCGAACACGATCGTGTATGACACGGCGATAGCGATCCCGCTCGATGACGGGAGCGTCTACAAGCCCGAAGACTCGGACCACCAGTTTTTGGGACCACTCACGTTGCGCGAAGCGTTGACCAGATCGCGCAACACCGTCGCCGTACAGTTGGGTCTCGCCGTCGGGATCGACACGGTGATCGCGCTGGCGCAGCGCTTAGGCATCACGACGCCGATCGCCCCCTTTCCTGCCTCGGCGATCGGTGCGTCGGAGGTCCGTCCGATCGAGCTCGTGACGGCCTATGCGCCGTTCGCGAACGGCGGCACGGCGATCCAGCCGCGTACGATCCTGCACGTCGACGACCGCTCCGGTCGCCTCGTATGGGCTGGCCAGGGCGGCCCCACGGTGCCCGCGCTCGACTCGAACGTCGCCTACATCGTGCGGGACATGATGCGAGATGTGATCGACCGCGGCACGGCCATGGGCGTCCGCAAGCTGATCGGCGCCACGCTCCCGGCGGCGGGCAAGACTGGCACGACGAATGACGACACCGACGTCTGGTTTATCGGCATGACGCCGGATCTCGTCACGGGCGTGTGGCTCGGGTTCGACCATCCGCGCCCGATCGCCGCCGGCGCCGCGGGCGGTTCGCTCGCCGCGCCGATCTGGGCGCACCTCATGGCCCAGTACTATGCCGCCGGTGCCGGACATCAGCCGGTCGAGTGGACACCGCCAGCGACGTTGATCACCGCGGCGTTGGACCGTCGTACCGGCACCCTCGCCGATTCGACAACGCCACCGGACCAACGGTACACCGAGTACTTCCTGTCCGGCACTGAGCCACAGGCGCTGCGATTCGACATCACCAGCATTTTCAGCGGCGGCCCTATTCAGTAAGAACGGTCAGTGACTGATGAGCCACTGACCGTCCGGGTGTCACGCGCTGCGTCGACGAGCGGCGGAGCCGCTCAGCCAGCGATGGCGGCTTCCTCTTCAGCCTCTTCCATCTCGGTCTTCCGCGTGCTGACCGGCTTGGTCGCCGGCAGCAACGCCACCGCGAAGACCTCGTCGAGCGTCTCGACCGGATAGAACGTGAGCACATTCCGGACTTCCTCCGGGATGTCCTCCATGTCCGCCTCGTTCGCCTTCGGCAGCACTATCACTCCAATGCCGGCCCGATGGGCGCCGAGCACTTTCTCCTTCAGCCCACCGATCGGCAGCACGCGCCCACGCAGCGTGATCTCACCCGTCATCGCGACATCCCTTCTTACCGGTCTTCCAGACATCGCACTGACCAGTGCCGTCGCCATGGTGACGCCGGCCGACGGTCCGTCCTTTGGAATGGCACCCGCTGGCACGTGGACGTGGACCTCCATCGAGCCAAGCCGCTCCTCGGGAATCTGAAGTCTCGAAGCATGAGTCGCGGCGTAGGTGAGTGCCGCTCGAGCAGATTCTTTCATCACGTCGCCGAGCTGCCCCGTCAAGATCAACGAGACATTCCCGCCGCCGCTCACCTGGACCTTCTCGTCGTCGGTTCTCGGCGCCGATCCAAGCCGGCGAATGGCGGCTTCGACGAACATGATGTCGCCACCCATCGGGGTATAGAACATCCCCGTGGCGACGCCCACTTCGTTCTGCTCGTTCGCCCGTTCCGGGTGAACGCGTGGACGGCCGAGTAGCTCGCGCACGTCATCCGCGGTGATCTGCAGATCATCCGTGCCTCCACTCGCCAGCCGTCGCGCGATCTTGCGCGCCACCGCGCCGATCTGCCGCTCGAGCTGCCGGACCCCAGCTTCCCGAGTGTACTCGGATACGATGCGCATGACGGCCTCGTCATCGAACTTGACCGTACGCCCACCGGCGTTGAGCCCCGACTCCTCCAGCTGTCTCGGAATCAAGTACTTCTTGGCGATCTCCGCCTTCTCTCTCTCGGTATAGCCCGCGAAGTCGACGACTTCCATACGGTCGAGCAGCGGACCGGGGATGTTCTGGATGAAGTTCGCCGTCGCGATGAACAACACCTCGCTCAAGTCGAACGGGATGCCGAGATAGTGATCCGTGAACGTGTCGTTCTGAGCCGGATCGAGCACCTCGAGCAACGCCGACGCTGGATCGCCCTGATACGACGTTCCCAGCTTGTCGACCTCGTCGAGCAAGAACACGGGGTTCTTCGTGCCCGCCTGCTTCATCCCCTGGATGATCCGGCCGGGCATGGCGCCGACGTACGTGCGACGGTGGCCACGAATGTCAGCCTCGTCACGCGTGCCGCCGAGCGAAACGCGAACGTATTCGCGACCGAGCGACCGGGCGATCGATTTCGCGATCGAGGTCTTGCCGACGCCTGGCGGACCGACGAACAAAAGGATCGGGCCCTTGGCCATCGCGCGCGCCTTCGCCTCTTTCGTGTCGGAGATCCGACGATCATCGTCGTCACCCGACCTGAGCGCCGGCGTCGCGTCCTCTTTCCGTGCCTTGAGCTTGGCCGCGGGGACCTCGCCCGTCGTCTCGACTTCGTCGGCCAGTTGCTGCGCTCTCAGCTGGCGCACCGCCAAGAACTCCAAGACGCGATCCTTCACGTCCTTGAGCCCGTAGTGGTCCTCGTCCAGCACCGACTCGGCCCGGCCGAGCTCCAACTTGTCGTCAGATCGCGTATTCCACGGCAGCTCAGCGATCCATTCCAGATAGGTTCGGATCACCTGCGCTTCCATGGACTCGCGCCCCGCGCGCTCCAAGCGACCGAGCTCGCGCTCGACCTCGGCCCGCGCCTCTTTCGGCAGCTCCAGCTTGTTCAGCTTATCCCGCAGGTCATTGATCTCGCGCGCGGAGTCGTCGTCGCCAAGCTCCTTTTGGATCGCTTTCATCTGCTCGCGCAGATACATCTCGCGCTGGCGCTCGCCCAACTCCTCCTGGACTTGCGACTTGATCTCTTCCTGCGCCTCGAGCAGCCCGATTTGCCGCTGCACGGCCACGAGCACGCGGCGGAGGCGCTCTTCGACGCTCAACGTTTCGAGCAAGCCCTGTTTCTCGGCGACACTGAGCTCGATATAGCCCGCGACCAAGTCGGCGAACTTGCCCGGCTCGGTGACCGAGTCCAGAACTTGATGGACGACCTCTTCGGGCAGTCCCCGACGCTCGCCGAGCTCGGCGGCCCGTTCCCGTATTTCCTTATGCAGGGCTTCGAACGCCGCGTCGTGCTCATTGATCGGCGTCATTTCCTCGACCGGGATCACAACCGCGGCGAGATAATTGTCGATGGTTTGGTATTGGAGGGCGGTCGCTCGCTGCTCCCCCTGCAAGAGCAGTTGCACGCCCCCGAGCCCCCGCTGAATCTGTCCGATGCGGGCAATGACGCCCATCGTATACAGAATCTCCGGTGCCGGCTCGTCGGTGTTATCGCGCTGCGCGACCGCGAATACAAGCCGGTCGCCCTTGAGCGCCGCCTCGATCGCGCGCAGCGTGCCCGGTCGTCCCGCCGCTATCGGCTGGGTCAGGCCGGGAAAAATCACCGTTCCGCGGAGAGGCAGAACGGGGAGTGTCTGACGTGTTGCCATTGAAACTCCAGCTCTAGTTGGTGCCGTTATTCTCCCCATACGGGGATCGGCATACCATCCGCACAATCGGTGCTATCCGAGTTACGCCAAGCAGGCGGGAATCGCAACACGCCTCCGCCTTCGTGACACTTCCCCCCACTTACCCCTGCCGCAGTGACTGGTTCGCGCTCCTTACCTTGACACGGCTGAGCGCGTCTCCTTTCGGGCAGTACGCATTGGTGCTACACTAGGAAGGCTGTGCCACCAAACACTTCAGAATCCGCCGACCAGGAACTGCAAGCCCGTGTCGCCAATGTCCTTGCCCCGGCGTACGTCGTCGAGCGCGAGGTCGGGCGCGGTGGCATGGGTATCGTCTACCGCGCGAAAGATGTTCGGCTGAAACGCGTGGTGGCGGTGAAGCTGCTCCCGCCAGAGCTGGCATACCGGACCGAGATCCGGACGCGGTTCCTCCAGGAAGCGGAAACAGCTGCCCAGCTGTCGCACCCGAACATCGTTCCCATCTATACGGTCGATGAGCGCGACGGCCTCGTGTACTTCGTCATGGCCTTCGTGGACGGCGACAATCTCGGCACCAAGCTCCGGGCAACGGGGCCCATGCCGGCCGAGCCCACCAAGCGCGTCCTCAAGGAAGTCGCCCAAGCACTCGCCTTCGCCCACGCTCGCGGCGTCATCCACCGCGATATCAAGCCCGACAACATTCTGTTGGACGCCGGCGACGGGCGGGCGCTCGTCACGGACTTCGGTATCGCGCGGGCCGTCGACGAAACAACCGGCACCCGTCTCACGGCGACCGGTGTCGCGATCGGCACCCCGGCCTACATGTCGCCCGAGCAGTGCGCTGGCGATCGCGCGATCGACGGCCGGAGCGATCTCTACGCGCTGGGCGTCGTCGGCTATCAAATGCTCTCCGGCGCGCCGCCGTTTACCGGGTCCAGCACCCCGGCGCTTCTCGTCAAGCAGATCTCGGAAGCGCCAGTCCCGCTCCGCGATCGTCGCGCGGATGTGCCCGAGCAGCTCGCTCGGGTCATCATGAAGCTCTTGGCGAAGGCGCCGCAGGACCGCTTCGCGGATGCGACCGCGTTGGTGGCCGCTCTCGATGGCGCACCGGTCGCCGATCCGATGCCGTCGCGGGCCAGCGCGCCGAGCGGCCCACCATCTCTCGTGGCGCCACCGCCGTCCTTTCAGGCACCTGTCGCCATGCCGGCGCCGTCGCCGGCCTACGTCAGTGCGTTCACGCAGGAAGAGCTCGCGCGGTGGTCGGCCGCGCCGGTGAACAAGTTCCGGCGCCGTTTGAAGACGTACACGATCATCAACGCGGTGATCATCGTGTTGGCGATCGTGAGCGACTCCGATCTCTTCGGCATCACCGCGTTCTGGTCGGTGCTCATGGCCTACTGGTACGCCAAGCTCTGGGCCGACGGATTCGACTGGCACGACGTGTTCAAGCAGCCGCGAGATCGGTTGTTCTTCGACGTGGCGGCCGAAGCCATCGACGGCACCAAGGCGATGTTCGACAAGAACAAACGGGCCGAGCTCCGCGAGAAGGCGCGGCAGACGCGGCTTTCGACGCCGGACGCGGTCCCGTACGCGCTCGTCCCGCCCGCGCCACGATCGGGGCGGCCGCCGATGCCGCGACCCGCGCCTGAGCCGATCGATCCCGAGCTCGAGTCCTCGCGCCGCGCTGCCCGCGAGGAACGGCGGTCCGAGCGCCGCGATCAGCGCTCTGGCCGCTCGCGGCCAGTCATGACAGCACCTCCCTCGCCACTGCCCGGCCAAACGGGGGCTGTCCCTGTTGACGTCGTCTCGAAAGAGGCGGCGGCACTGGTCCCGCATGACGTGCTATTCGGTCCGCACGGGCAGAACGTGTTGCGTGCGGTCAAAGACCGTATCGCTGTCAAAGAGATCTTCGATAAACTCGGCCCTGCCGACCGCGCGCTCTTGCCCGACGTCGTCCAGACGGTCGGCCATCTCGTCGAGCGCATCGCGTCGCTGGCCAGCGCGCTCCAACGCCTGGACGGTGACGTGCACCCGGATGCATTGCCGGCGCTCGACAAGCGCATCGCCGACTGCGAGGCTGAACCCGAGTCGCCTGAGCGCGAGCGCAAGCTGGCGCTGCTCAAGCGGCAGCGCGCGACGCTCGGTGATCTCGCCGACCGCCGGTCCGCGCTCTATGCGCAGTTCGAGAACGCGGGAATCGTCCTGCAGAACATTCGCTTCGACCTCCTCAAGCTCCGCTCGGCCGGCGTGCAGTCGGCGATCGACGACGTCACCAGCGCGACCCAGGAGGCTCGGGCGCTCTCCCGCGAAATCGGCAACGTGCTCAACGTTGCGCAGGAGCTGAAGGCGATTTAGGCGGTGCTGGTTCCCCTTCTTTTCGCGCTACAGGTCAGCGTCATCGTGCCGAAGGCGCCGCTCGTCGCGACGCCGCCGATCGTGCGCGGGCTGTACGTGAACCGCTGGGCGGCACTCGGCAAGAAGATGTGGGAGCTGATCGGCGTCGCCGAGCACACCGAAATCAACGCGCTCGTCATCGACGTCAAGGACGATCGCGGATTCGTGCTCTATCGGAGCCGGGTAGCGCTCGCCCATGCGATTGGGGCGGACACGATGCGTCCCATGACCGCGGCCCACGTCCGCGCCGTGCTCGACACGATGCGCACGCACGGCATCTACCCGATCGCCCGGATCGTCGTCGCGAAAGATCCGCTATTAGCCGAGGCGCACCCGGAGTGGGCGATCCGCTCCCGGGCCGATACGAGCCGGGCGTGGCGGGACAAGCAGGGTCGCGCCTGGCTCGACGCGCACCAATGGCCGATCTGGCAATACGCGGCCGACCTCGCGCGCGAAGCCGTCGATCTCGGGTTCAGCGAGATCCAATTTGATTACGTCCGCTTCCCTGACGACAAGCACCTGATGCGCGAAGCGGCGTTCCCCCTCGCCAACGGCCGTCTTCGCGCCCAAGTCATTCGTGAACAACTCGGCCGCGTCCATACCCTCCTCGCCCCGCTGAGCGTACCGATCACTGCCGACGTTTTCGGCCTGACGGCCACGGACACGACGGACATGGGCATCGGCCAGCGCTGGGAGATGTTCGCCGACCAGGTCGACGTCGTCCTGCCGATGAGCTATCCGTCGCACTACGCGCCGGGCACCTACGGCTTCTCGGTACCCAACGCGCATCCCTACGCCGTCATCGACCACACGCTCAAAGACGCGAAGCGTCGATCGGCGGCGCTCACCCGCCCGGTGGTCGTGCGGCCATGGTATCAAGACTTCACGCTGGGGCCGCCGCACTACGGAGCGACTCAGGTCCGCGATCAGATCAAGGCCGGCTACGACAACGGCATCGAGTCTTGGATTCTGTGGAACCCGGGCAGCCGGTACTCGACCGATGCCCTCGGCGATTACAACGAGTCGAGACGTTCCTCGAGCTCAGCGGCCATCCCGGCGTGCCCAAACCGCTGCGCGGACTCAATGCCTTTGCGCAGCGCCACTCGCGCCTCGTCAGTGCGCCCGAGCGATTCGAGCGCCGCCGCGAGCCGCCCGTAGCCGTTGCCCTCGTCGTCGGATCCGGCGAGGTACGTCTCGAGGTGCGCCCGGGCCTCGTCCCACAGGCCTTCTTTCAGCGCCTCGTTCGCCAGGCCATAGTGCGCAAGAAGATTCGCGGGATCCTTCGCGACCATCTTTCGAAAGACGTCGATACGAGAGCTCATCGCTCCAGGAGCTGAGTGATAACCTGCGCCACGCGCTCGGGCGATTCCTCGGGCGCGTAATGCGCGTCGGACAACACGTCCAATGTGGCGCTGGGATTGAGCGCCTGCACCCCCCGCGCCGCCGCGACTGATTCGAACGGATCATTCGCCCCAGCGACCAGCGCCGTCGGCTTTGTCAGGCAGGCAGCGAGGGTTTCATCGGTGGGCAGCGCCGCCAACTGTGCCCCGAGGGCCGTGTGTCCTTCGGGTGTGGCGAACGGTCGCAGGTAATGCTCGAGCGAGCGATTCGCGCGCTCGGCGTCGACGTACCCGCGACGCATGCGCGACCGTACGGCGCTCATGAGCAGCGGTGTCGGAACGTATCGGGCTCCCCTGAGCAACGACCATGATCGGCCCGCTCGGAGCGTGGCATTCACGAAGCACAAGTGCGATGCACGCGGGGAATCGTCAATGGCGACGAGATTGGCGACGGCGGCGCCGAACCCGTGCCCCACGAGACACGCGCGGTCGATGCACAACGCATCGAGCAGCCGTACGAGCCGTTTGGCGTGCGCCCGAGCCGTGAGCGGCTGCCCGGACGGCGGATCGCTTCGCCCGTGTCCGAGCAGGTCGACGACAACCGTGCGGTGCCCGTCCGGCAAGCACGGTACCACGCACGACCACAGGTGCGATGACGTGAGGCACCCGTGGATGAGCACAACGGGCTCGCCCGCGCCTCGCGTCCCGGCCGCGTAGTAGTACAGCCGCGCTCCGCCGACGTCGACAAACTCGCCTCTCATGTGATCTCGGCGGCCACGATGCGGCCGGCGATCGCCGAGGCAGCGACAGTGTACGGTGACGCCAAATAGAGCTGGCCGGGTCCCGACCGCCCCGGGAAGTTGCGGTTGATGGCCGAGATGGTCACCTCGTCAGCCCGCCGCGATACACCCGGGCCGGCATTGATGCACGCGCCGCACGAGGGCGCGATGAGCGTCGCGCCCGCGTCTTGGAACACGCGATCATAACCCTGCTCGACACAGTAGGCGTACACGCTCTCGGACCCACACTGGATATAACATCGCACACCTGGCGCCACGCTGCGGCCAGCGAGGACGCGCGCGTACATGTCCATGTCGTCGCGCTTGCCCGCGGTGCACGAGCCGGCGTACGCGATGTCGATCGCCACTTGGCCGAGCTCGTCGACGCGACGGCCATTCCCTGGATCGCCCGGTAGCGCGACCATCGGTCTCAGCGCACCGGCGTCGATTTCGATAGTCGTCGCGTACGTCGCGTCCGGGTCCGAGGCCAGATCATCGAACGCCGGAATCACCGCCGCGCGCCGAGTGACGAGAAAGTTGGCGGTGACGTTGTCCGGGGCGACAATGCCTGAGAACGCGCCGACTTCGGCCGCCATGTTGGTGAGCGTGGCGCGCTCATCGATGGACCATGAGGCGACGGCATCGCCAGCGTACTCGATGATGGCTCCGATCGCGGCGCCGGATCGCACGAACGGGTGCCGCAAGAGTTCGAGCATCGCGTCCTTTGCCGTGACGTTCGACGGAGGACGACCGGTAATCAGCACGCGCACGATGGGAGGCACGACGATGCGGACATCGCCGGTGTACCACGCGTTCGCAACGGCGGTGGTCCCGATGCCGAATGCCAGGCAGCCGAGTGCCCCTGCGTGCGGCGTGTGGGAATCGGAGCCGACGATGATCTGGCCGGGCAGGGCATAGTCCTCGAGGATCTTGCTATGGCAGATCGCCTCGGACCCACCACGCGGAACCTCGCCATGGAGTCGGATGCCCTGCTCGGCGGCGAACTCCCTTTGAGCTTTCTCCAACGACATCGCCACGTCGAGCAGCTCAGGCGCGATATTGGTCTCGGCGAGAAAGGTCAAGTGATCGCGAAAGCACAAGACGCTGTCGGGGTCCTTTACTCTCGCATCTCTTCCGAAATGCTCATAGAAGATGCTGGCCGCCATCGGCGTGACATACTCATGGCTGAACCGGAGATCGGCGCGAACGAATCCCTCTCGCGCCCAGTGCCGATCGATGATCTTCTCGGCCAGAGTCTTGGGCTTGAGGTTGAAGTACCCGAGCCCGCCGCACTCGATTATGCCGCGGCTGATCGCATCAGCGTGCCGGGTGAATTCGACGATGGGCACCGATTCGCCCCGCCGAAGACGGGCGAGCAACTCAAAATCTGTCGAGGTCAAGAGCCCGAGATTCTCGCAATTCTCGCGATAGATGCGCTCAAAGCTCTCGGCGAACACCACACGGATGCCGGCCGCGAGCTCGGCGTACGGGGATGCCTCCCGAGATGAGCCCTTGCCCCGCCGCCGCCCGGCGACGGATGCCGCAAATCCGCCTCGGGCGACCGCGCCACGAGTCACGGGGAACTGTCCGCCCGCCCTGAGCCCGAGGTAGGCGAACTCCCCGAGGGTCTTATCGTGGTAATAGCAGATGGACGCGGGCGTGATCTCGTCGGTCGAGAGGTCGTCCCGCAACGGACCGGCCGTTTCGAGCTCCTCGCCGGCCAACTGCCGCGCCATAAGCGCTGCATCATCGACCAGAAACAGAACTTTGCCTTCCAGCCGGAAATGCTCGCGGCGTCTAGCGATTTGCGTCAAAGGTGCCTAACGTTACGCGTGACCGTGCCGCTCCAGCCCGCTCCGGCGCCGCCCATCGCGGCGGGGGCCCCGGCCCCACCCGTCAAATTCCCGCTCAGCTGGCTGCTCGACCATGCCTCACCACCCATTCAGTATCGCGCCATAGCAGAGGTTGCGCGACTCTCTTGGGCGGCAAGCGACCCATTCTCCGCGCTCCCGTACGCCCACCTCCCGGCGGTACGGCTCGCGCTGAGCCAGCGCGCCGACGGCGAGTGGGGCCCGACAATGCTGGGGTTGCCTCGTAACGATGCATTCGATGGCATCGGCACGATCAACGCCGTGCGCCGACTCGTGGAGTACGGCTGGGAGCGCGAATCTCCACCGCTCGCCAAGGTCCGGCGCTTATTGTTCAGGCTGCTAGCCGAGGATGAGGACCCTGCGTTTCTGTTCGAGTTCGCGGATGGCTCCGAGGATGAGGACATGGCGCGCAGGGGGAGAGCGATCCTGCGCGAGGCCGCGGCAGCCACATTGGCGCAGGCCGGATACGAAGGCGACCCGAGACTCCGCGGTGCCGCGCGCCGGATCATCGAGCGGATCAATGCGTATTTGAAGTCGCTCCCCGTGAACGGTATGCGGCCCATATGGGTGCGCGTCGGCAATCGCCAAGTGCTGCCGCCAGAGGCGGCGCCGCCCACGGTGCACGCGATCATGATGCTCGCGTTCATGCCGCAATTTCGGAGCGAGTACCACGAGGCCGTGGAGCGTCTCTACCAATTCTTGACGCAGCCACTGCCACGACAAGAGTCCGCGCAGTTGGTCGGCACGACGCCGGTGACGCAGCCTCACTTCGTCCTGGGCGACTTGCTCCCCCATTGCAATGCCGTCGACGCCGACGTCCCGTTCGCGCTCATGTGGATGGAGCTGCTCGCGCGCTTGGGATTCTTGCGGCGCAATGACAACTGGTCGCGCTTGTTCGAGCGCTTCCTCGACGACCGCGATCGCAACGGCGTCTGGCATCCGCACAAAGGCCTCGCGAGTCCAAAGACCGAGCACCCCGTCGCGTGGGCGAGCTATCCGCTCGTCGAGGACACCGCCGAGGGCGAGGACCGATGGGCCGACGTCACGTTCCGCTTAGGCCTCATCGCCCGGTTGTCCGGCCGCCCGATAGAGCTGATCTGACGCGGTTGCACGGCCGGTTAGATCCGAACGAGATGTTCCCGGCAGGGCTGCCGGGTTACTCGACCCGGTTCGTGCGCGTCTCGCCCCATCTCGATATTCGGGTCATAGAAGCGCTGGGCCCCGGCACGGTGCCGGCTCTCTTTATTCACGGATGGGGATGCTCGTGCTTCGTCTGGCGCCGCAATCTCCCGGTGCTCGCCGCCACTGGCATTCGCCCATTCGCGATGGATCTCCCGGGCCATGGCCTCTCCGACAAACCATCCGGGTCCGAGTACTACACGCCGGACGCCATGGCCGATGTCGTACTCGCGACGCTCGATGCACTCGGTCTCGAACGCGCGGCGATCGTCGCGCATTCGCTCGGCTCCGTCGTCGCGCGTCGGGTGGCGGTGCGGGCGCCTGACCGCGTCAGTGCGCTAGTGCTATTGGCGCCCGTGAGCATTGGACGGGTGCCCATCGTGCCGCTCGCGAGGGCGATCTCGCCGCGATGGCTCGCGTCCTTGGTGCCGCATCTCACGTTCCGGTGGACAATAGCCACGGGCCTCTGGCTCTCGCGAGCGGGAAAAACGGCCTTGAGTGCACGAGAAGTGGATGAGTATTGGGCGCCGACCCAGTTCCCGGAGATGACACTGGCGGCCGTCCGCATGCTCCACGCATTCGACTGGGAGCCCGACGCGAGTGCCATAACGACGCGAACGCTCGTCATACTCGCGGGCGGGGATCGTCTGGTCCACGCCGAGCCCAAGTCGACGTACCACGTTGTACGTGGGGCTGGGCATAATGTGCAGGAACAGGCCCCGGACGAGGTAAACAGCCTGGTGCTATCGTTCCTAGTCGCTTAAACTTAAGTAACTCATAGCAATCGAAGAATTTTGACAAAAACTGAAGTAGCGTTTGATGAACTCGGGCTCAAGCCCGAGGTGCTCGTCGCGGTGCGTGAAGCTGGGTATACGCACCCAACCCCGATTCAACAAGAAGCCATACCGCTCGCACTCCGCGGGCGCGACTTGATTGGCCTGGCCCAGACCGGCACTGGCAAGACCGCCGCGTTCACGCTCCCCATTATCGACCGCCTTCTCGACGGCCCGCGCCGCACGCGCGTGCTGATCCTGACGCCGACGCGCGAGCTCGCCGCGCAGGTCGATGAGAGCTTCACGAAGTACAGCAAGGGCAGCGGGCTCTCGGTCGTCGCCGTCTACGGCGGCGTCGGGCTCGAGCCGCAAGAGAAAGCCCTGCGTCGCGGCGTCGACGTGGTCGTGGCCACTCCGGGCCGCCTGATCGACCACCTCGAGCGCCACAACGTGTCGTTCGAGAACCTCGAAGTGCTGGTGCTCGACGAGGCCGACCGCATGCTCGACATGGGATTCGCGCCGCAGATCAATCGGATCGTCGCGCAGATCCCGCCCTATCGGCAGACCCTGCTCTTCAGCGCGACCATGCCGCCGGAGGTCGAGGCGCTCGCGCGGAAATACTTGCGCAAGCCGGTGGTCGTTCAGGTCGGCCGGCGCTCGGAAGCGGCCAGCACGGTCACCCACGCGGTCTATCCCGTGCCGAAGGACAAGAAGTCGGCCCTGCTCATCGAGCTGTTGAACAAGCCCGAGATGGACTCGGTGCTCGTGTTCACCCGCACCAAGCACGGCGCGGACCGCGTGGTCCGACACCTCGAGCGCGCCAACGTCAACGCGGTGGCCATGCACGCGGACAAGTCGCAGGGGCAGCGCACCAAGGCGCTCGAGGACTTCAAGAGTGGCCGCGTCCGTGTGCTGGTCGCGACCGACATTGCCCAACGCGGACTCGACATCTCCGGTATCTCTCACGTCATCAACTATGACGTGCCGCAGCAACCGGAAGACTATGTGCACCGCATTGGCCGGACCGGCCGCGCCGCCGCCACTGGCGACGCTTACACGTTCATGTCGGCGGACGAGATCGCGATGGTCCGCACGATCGAGCGCATCATCGCGCAGCAGATCCCGCGGATCTCTGTGCCCGGGTACGACTTCGGGACCGTCGCAGCCGACTAACCCGCGCGTGCGCCGCCTCGTTCTGGTGTCGGCTGGGCTGTCGGTCTGCGCCGCTGTTCAGCCGGCCCGCGCGCAGGCGCCGTCGGCGAGTGATACGCTGATCACGTGGGGCGCACTCCCGCCCGGCACTTCCCACGCCGAGCGGCCACGCACGTACGATCTCAAGCACCAGATCGTGCACGTACGATTCGACTGGCCCCGACACGCGGTAGTCGGCTCGACGACGCTGACCGTAGGCACGCTCGCTGGCCACCCGAACGTGCGCGAAGTACCACTCGATGCCGTCGACATGAAGATCGTGAGCGTCACGTCGGCCGCCGGCGCCGCGCTCCAGCACACGTACGATGGCCGCACGCTGACGGTCCACGTGCGCGTGCCAGCCACGTTCACCGTCGCGTACGAATCCGTGCACCCAAAGAAGGGCGCGTACTTCATCGACCGCCGCCACGTCGTGTGGACGCAAGGCGACATGGAGGACACGCGCTACTGGATACCGACGTACGACGAGCTGAACGACAAAACCACGTGGGAGTTTTTTATTCGCACGCCGCACGGGGAGAAGGCGCTGTCGAACGGCCGGCTGGTGGGGTCTCGCGACGTTGACGGCGAGACGGAGTGGCATTGGTCGCTCGACCGTCCCGCGTCAACGTATCTCATGACGGTCGTCACCGGCGACTATGTCGTCGTCCAGGACAAGTGGCGCACGGTGCCCCTCGGTTACTGGACGTACCCCGACTCGGTTCAAGCCGCCTGGCGCGGATTCGGTGAGACGCCCCGTGCGGTCGAGCTCTTTTCGACGAAGACGGGCGTCGACTTCCCATGGGCAAAATACGACCAAATCGTCGCCCCCGATTTCATCTTCGGCGGCATGGAAAACGTCACGGCCACGACGCAGAGCGATGATGGCATCCTCCATCCCGCCTGGGCCGAGCCGGAGGGGAACGCCGCGGGCTTGATGGCCCACGAGCTCGGCCACGAATGGTTCGGCGACTACCTCACCATGGAATGGTGGACGGACGCGTGGCTCTCCGAAGGGTTCGCAACTTTCTTAGAGCAGTACTACACCGAGGCTGCGCACGGTGTCGACGAAGGCACGCGCGATCGCCTCGACGGCAACCGGCAGGTTGTCCAGTTCGACCGCGAGGCGCGGCGGCCGCTCGTGTATGACCGTTGGGTCAACGATCCACTGGAGCTGTTCACGGTCATCTACCCGAAGGGCGCAGCGGTCTTGCAGATGCTCCGCCACCAGCTCGGCGATTCCGCATTCTGGGCCGCGTTGCACAAGTACACGGTCGATCACGCCTACGGCGAGGTGACGACCCCAGACCTCGAGCACGCCTTCGAGCAGTCCACGGGTCGCGACTTCTCTTTGTTTTTCAAGCAATGGGTCTACAACGCCGGGATGCCCGCGTTTCGCGTCTCGGCCACGTACGACACCGTCGCCAAGCAGGTGACGTTCACCGCACGCCAAGTGCAGCCGCGCGACAGCCTCACGGATTTCTTCGACGCACCTGTCGATGTCGCCGTCTACACGGACCGTGGCGTAACCCACGGCATCGTGAACGTGCACGGTGAAGAATCAACCGGTATCATCGCGGTCGATGGGCCGCCGAGGGCCTATCGCTGGGACGTTGGCCACTGGCTACTGGAGGTCTACGATTTTCCGCGCTCGACGTTGATGCTGACCTATCAGCTGCAGCACGACACCGATGTCGCCGGCCGGTTGGAAGCCGTAAAGCTCCTGCACGCGGATCCAGCCGTCGCCAATGCGGCCCGGAACGATCCCGATTGGGGCGTGCGCGCGGCGGCCGCGGCCGAGCTGACCGACGCCAAGAGTCTCGTGGCCGCGCTGCATGACCGCGACTCTCGCGTGCGGTCCGCGGCGGCAAAGGCGCTGGCAGTGGCCGGACTGTCGGGACAAGACGTGATCGTCAGTCTCAAAGAAGTAGTGAGCGCCGATTCGTCTCTCTTCGTGCGCGGGACCGCGCTCGTGGCGCTAGCCAGACTCGACACCGCGGCCGCGCTGCCGATGATCCGTTCGATGCTGACGATGGATTCCTGGACGGACGTTCGAGCGATCGGCCGCGCTTCGAGCGCTGACACTCACGCATTCACCCGACGCGTTCACGTTGGCTTCACGTTTCGTTGCGCCGACCGCTTCGCGATTCGCTCGGCTGGCGGCGATCGAGACGCTCGTGGCGTCCGGCCGCGAGACGAGTCTCAAGGACAGCGCCGCCAAGGAGCTGTCGCCGGACCTCGACGACCCGGATCTCTTTGTCCGGGAAGCTGTTGCCCGGTCGCTGGGGGCTCTGGCGGTGCCGTCAAGCGCCCCGGCTCTCGAATCGCGGAAGCGGGTCGAGGCTTCCGGATTCGTGCTCACGGCGATAGATGACGCATTAACGGCTATTCGTTCAGGTAAGCAGTAACGACTAGTTCTGTAGTTGGCACCGTCAGGAACTTTCGGGGTACCCGTATCCATGTTTGCACGCCGGGGGAGGGTCTGGGGCTTCCTCCTGGCCGCTCTTTTCATAGCGGTCGGGATGGCGAGCTGCGCCCATCCGGCATTGAGCCAGCACCCGACGCACAACCCGCCGCCGCCCCCACCACCGCGGCCACCGGCGCACCGCCAGCCTCCGCCTCCGCAGCGCCAGGTCGTCAAACCGGCTCCGCAGAAGGAGGTCCCCCACACGCCGGCGACGGTCGAGGCTCGACCGCAGCAAGTCGAACAGCCGCCGGTCGGCACGCGAGTGAACACGAACACGGGTGTGCCGCATCCGCCAGTTCGCCCGTGGGAGCAGCGGAACGCCGATATCCCACCGTCAGAACGCCCGCCGCCGGGCATGTGTCGCGTGTGGCTGGACAAGGTGCCAGCCAGCAGTCAGCCAGCGCCGACGTCGTGCGCCAAGGCTATTCAAACGCATCCGGCAAACGGTCACGTGATCTTTGGCGAAGATGGTGGCCGCCCGACCGCGACGCGCGTGCCTCCCGCGACTCCGACTGAATCGCAGCAGAGCCCAGAATCACCGTTTCGCGAATAGCACCCCCGCGCACCCCGGTTGACCGGTCCCTCCCGCCGGACCGGGATGCGTTCCTTGCCGCGGAGCCGCCGACCGGCCGCGTCATTGTCATCGCACCAACGCGCGCGGCGTGCGAGACCATCGAGCTCGCCGTCGGCTTGCACCTGGACACGTTCCTGGAACGCCAGCACGGCAATGATGTCCGTCGGCTGGCGGCTTCGGGTCGCGGGTTCGGCATCGTCGCCGGCACGGGCACCGGCAAGACGCTCGCGATCCGTCCAATCGCCGAGACGATCTTGCGTGCGCCGCTCAAGGTCGGCGTCGTCAACCGCGAGCGCGAAGCAACGCCCGAGACGCCGACGTGGAACGTCATCATCGTCACCACCGGCATTGCCCGCCGGTGGTTCCAAGCCGGTGACATCCTCCGCACCGACACGCTGATCGTCGACGAGATCCACCAGACCTCGGCCGAGCTCGAGCTATGCCTCGCACTCGGCCTCCGCACAGGCTGCCGGTTCATCTGGCTCTCGGCAACGGTCGACCCGCGATTCTACGCCCGCTACTTGGCCTCGGCCGAGGTCATCGAGAGCTCGGCGTTCGACCCCGCCAAGGCTGCTCGCGTGACCGTGGTGCGCAAAGATGTCGCCGAATTCTTCGATGATCGGTTCCTAAAAGATGTCACGCGTGACCGCCACGGCGTCGGCGTTTTCCTGCCAACGCGTGCCGCGGTCGAATCCGTTGCCGCTGATGTCGGTACGCGATTCCCGCGCATCACCTCGGCGTACTATCACGGCGGCGAGCCGATACGGGTCATTCGCCCATTTCTCGAAGCGGATGACGTCCGGCCCTACGTTCTCGCCATGACAGCGGCAGGGCAAAGCGCGCTCAACGTTCGTGGGCTGGACACGGTCGTCATCGACGACACGCGATTTACGAACGTGATCGAGCGCGGCCGCAATGTCCTGACGCGCCTCCATCTCGGGGCCAACGAGATCTTGCAGATGGCTGGCCGTGTGCACGGCCGCGTCGCGGGCGGCCGAGTGTTCATTCTGTCGGATCGCGACATCGATTTCCGCTCGCTCGTGCCACAGGAGCCCGAGTTCCAACTGGCCGGCGACTCCGAGCGCGTCGCGATCACGTGTGCCGCGCTTGGAGTGCGAGCCGATGAGCTCGACCTCCCGGTGCCACTCGATCGCCCAGCCTATCGCCGTGCGGTTGCGTTGCTCGAGCGCCGCGGCATCGTCGAAAACGGTCATCTGACGGCATACGGCCGGGCCATTGAGGCAATGCCGGTCGATCGCCCGTGGGCCGAGCTGATCGTCAACGCCGACGATGACCTGTTGCCGGTGGTGGCTGTCATGAGCGCGATCGAATCCCTTCACCGGATGACGCGCGAGGAGCGCGATCTCGCTGGCTTGCTCGTCTCCGGCAGCGACCATCTCACGGCGTATAACGTTTACGCCGAGGCCTATCGCCTCCACGGTTCCGTTGGCGAGGTCTATGGCTTGCCACGCCACGTCTTCGCGCCTGAGCTCGAGGAGTGGGCCGAACGGCGTGGCGTGCTGATGAAGGCGATTGAAGATGCCGCTCTCGCCGTGGCCAGCATCTATCGCAGCGTCGGGCTCCCATTGCCTTCCGAGCTCTCGCTCGGCCGCAATGCGACGTACAAGAATCTCGCCGATCTGATCGCGCGCTACATGCCGTTTGATCTCGTGATCGACGAGGAGACCGCGGACGGACAGTCGGCGCGCGTGTCGCGGTCGAGCGTCGCCGGGAGTTGGGGCGCGATCGCGGGAACCATCCGGTATTTTGCCGACCGCTTCGGGGTCTCTCGCGCCGCGATCGAAGGCACGCAAATCCCGTCGGATGTTATTCGAAAGTATGCCCGTCGTTTGGCCCCGGACGTCGTGTACGACCGGGTGCTCAAAGTGCGTCGCCGGCTCGAATATTTTGGTTTTGAATTGGATCGCGAGTCCGAGCCGATCGACGTCTTCCCACCAGATCTCGCCGACGCGGCGCGTGACGCGCTCGCCGACGCGTTAGCGTCAGGCGAGGCACGCCACCATGCAGTCCGTCGTGACAGCTCCGCGATCCACGAGATCCGCGCGGCCTACCGTCGCTCGGGCGGCCGCACGCCGCGCCTCAGCGAGGCAGACCTGGCCGCGCTCTATCGCGTGCCACTCGCACAGGTGAACTCATTCACCGAGTTCCGCTCGGCGCCGTTCGCGATCGACCTGAACGCCGTACTCAGTCCAGAAGCGCGCCACGCCTATGACCACCTGCCGTCCGAGACGATGATCCGGGGGCAGTCGGTGCCGATCGAATACGATGTGCAGGATTCGGTGGGCATCGCGAGACTTCGGCTACCGGCGAAACTCGCGCGGACGCTGACCGAGGCCGAGGTGCCGGCGCTCGATCGCCCGGTGCGATTCACCGTCCTGCGCGGCCAGCAGAGCGCGGTCCATGCCGACACGCTCGACCAGCTACAGGACCTGCTCGCTGAGCCGTGGGAGCCACCGAGGCGGGAACGCCCGAAGAATCAGTCGAAGCAGCACGCGAAGCGCCACCCGAAGCGACGCCGGCGTCGCTGACCTGCTCCTATAGGTTGCTCTTCCCGAGGCCGTCCAGGAACTTCCCGCGCGTGAACGAGACAAGCCCGGTGCTCAGCCCCTCCGGGAGCGGCGCTTCGTCCGTGAGCTTCTCGGTGTCAGTGACAATCGTGAGTCGCTCAGCCCAGTCTTCCTCGGAGCCCTCCTTCTTCTTCAGCGCCTCCTCGATCCGCGCCTTGGTACGCTTGAGCGCCGCTTTGCGGCATCGCTGCAGGTACTGCATGGCCGCCACGAGCTGCTCGTGCGTGAGCGGCGATTCGGTCGATAGGAGCGCGTTGATCATCGCCACGAACTTCGGCGAGACGGTCTTGTCGACCATCAAGTCCACGTAGTTGTGCAGGTCAGACGCGATGCCGACCGCGGCGAACTCCGACGTCACGAGCTTTTTGAGACCCGGGGTCTCCGTGGGGACCCACGCCTGCACGGGCATGGCGTTCACGTTGACCTGACAGTGCGCGAAATGCGTCAGCTGGGCGCGCTTTTTCCCACTCTTGTTGAACAGCCAACCCGCCAAGACCAAGTCGCTGGGAAGTTGGCTGGAGAGTGGGCTTTGCACGATCGCGGCGCCGTATGAGCACACGTTGTTACGGTGCCGATAGAGTCCCATCTCACCCAGCAGCTTGGTGTACATCATGATCGTCGCCTCGGACTTCTGCCGTGCGAAGTACTGGTACAACGTCGCGGCGGAGGAGGTCTGCGGGACGTAGAGACTGGAGTACACGAGCGGGGCATCGGCGAGCGGGTTGACCCGCGAGACCTTCAGTTTGTTGAAGTTCAGCATGGTGAAGCCGGCGCCTTTGGCGACGACCTTGCCTTGCGCGACCTTCTTCGATGCCTCGCTGACTACCTTGGGGCCGAGCTCGGAGAGGAGCATGGAGGACATAAGTCCCAGTGTACCACCAACGCCTCAGTCCGGCAAACGTATGAGTGCGAGCTCGCCGATTGGGTCTCGAATCCGCCCGGTCACGCTTGTGATTGGCGCTGCTGTTATCACCGTGACGAGCGGTGGCAAGCCCGGCGGGGCGCGCGCCGGCTCGACCGCAATGCTGCGCTCCTACGGGCGGATGAACGACGCCAGCGTCGCGCCCATGCCGTCGATGGTCGACTTCGCGTTCCACCGGTCGTAGCCGTTGTAGATGAAGCTGAACGCGAGCACTTCGCCGTCCATGGCGGTGACGTAGCCCCCGAGGGAGATCACGTCGTTGGTGGTGCCGGTCTTGGCGTGCAGGTTGCCCTGGGCAGGCGTAAATCGCATCCGATTTCTCAACAACTCCGATTCGCCAGCCACGGGCAGCGATGCGTGAAACGCCGGCGCCCACGGCGCTTTGTGCGCATACGCCAGGAGATCGACCATGGCCCGAGGCGTAATGCGATCGAGCGTCGAGAGCCCGCTGCCGTCGGTCACCGTCACGGCGTCCCGAGGAGCATCGACTTTCTCGTTCAGGAAATCTCTGAGCATTGCCGCCCCGAGATCCGCGGACCCCGATTCCTTTCGCTCCGGCCCCCGCACCGCGTCACGGAACAAGAGCTCGGCGTAGCAGTTAATGCTCTCCCGATTCATCGCCGCAATGATCCGAGCTAACGGCGGCGAGGGCAGTGACGCCACCGGGATAGCCCCCGCGGTCGTTTGCCCGAGGCGCACGCTGCCCTGCGTACCGACGCCTTGGGACGTCAGCGCGTCGCGCAAGGCACCGGTGGTGAACAGCGCGGGATCTTCGATGACCAATTCCACGGTATGCGTCGGCGCCCGCGACCCGATCCACCCGCGCGCGTCGACGCCGCCATCGGCGCGCGCCAGCACGACCACGTGCGTCCCGTAGCTCCCTTCGACGGTCTTGACCGTATTGGCAATCGGGATCGCGCTCGATGAGGGCAGCAGCCCCACCGCCGCGCGGTTCGGAGCGCCCGGTGAGACAGCGACCCACGCGAGGTTGTCATTCAGCGACAGCGCCGAGATGCGCGGCGCGTACCCGGCGGTCAACCAGCGAGGTTTCCAGCCGAGTGGGACGGGCTGATCGACGAACGCGGTCGCGTCGCCGATGATGTCGCCGTCGATGCGCTTGATGCCCGCGGCTTTGACGTAGCGCGCCAGCAGCTGCATCGGCGCGTCCGGTTCGCCGCGGAGGAAGCGGTTCGACAGCGACGGGTCGCCATCGCCACGCAGAATGAGATTGCCGTGGAGCGTGCCCGCGGAGTCGACCGGGCCATCGCGCAGCACGTCGGTGCTGAACTGGAACTCGGGCCCAAAACGCTCCAATGCAAGCGCCGACGTGAAGAGCTTCATCGTCGATGCCGGCTGGAGCGGCTGATCCGCGTTCACCTCGTAGAGGGTGTCGCCGCGCGTGAGCGAGACGACGATCACGCCCCAGTGGCCGCTTCTGACGCGGCTGGACAACTGACTGGCGAGGTCGCCGGCCAGTGCGGCGCCGGAGCGGGGGGCATCGTAGCGGACGGCCGGCACGGCGGCGGACACGCTCCGTCGATGCCGGTGCGGCGGGCGGAGCGGCGCGATCGTCAGCGCCAGGAGAAGGAGGCGAGAGAGCATCAAATCTTCAGGAAAATCTGGCGACGGTATAACACCGTGAGGACGCCCAGCCAGAGCAGGACGAAACACACGGCGAAGGTGAGCGAAGCCAATTGCGGCGGGAGCCAGGCGCCGAGGGTCGCGTTGTACAACGCGGTCTCGAGCGACACGGATTTCCCGCCGACGTTGAGAGTAATCACCGAATAGATCAGTCGTTCCATTGCGGCCGAACCGACGAACGCGACGATCGGGTTCATCCCGAACGCCAGGAAAGGTGGCGTCCACCGACGGACGTTCTCACCGTCGATCAGCCAGAATGCATACTGCCAGAGTCACGGCCGCCATACCAGCCGTGAACACTACGTACGAGCTGGTCCAGAGATTCTTGTTGATCGGGAACACCCAATTCCAGACGAGTCCGGCGCACATCCCCATGGCCCCGGCCGCAAACAGCCCATTAAGTCTGTCCGGAAGAGGCCGCCCCCCACCAATCCATCGCCCAGCCAGGACGCCAATCAGGACGGTTGCCACGGCCGGGATAGTCGACAAAGGACCTTCGGGATCCCAGGTCTCACTCTGAGCCCAGATGTGATTCCCGGCGGCCCCCCAGTCGAGCAGCGCGCGATCCACGCTAGCCGCCACGGTTGCCGCCGCGGGTTCGAGCGGCCCGGTGGCCATGACGGCCCAGTATCCAAACAAAATGACCGCGCTCGCGATAATGATCGTGCGCGTACTCGCCCGAAGCGCGATCAGGGCTCCGGCGATGTACGCCAACCCAATGCGCGGGAGCACGCCCATGATGCGAACGTGGTAGAGTCGGTCGATAATCCGAGCACCGAACGAGGGAAAGTCTCCGCTCCACGTATAAAACGGGAACCAATTCACCAAAAGCCCGAACAGAAAAATCAGCGCGCCGCGTCGCAGGATCTGCCGCGTGAGCTCAGCGTCAGTGGCACCGCGAGCGCGCCGGGCATTGGCCGACAAGTGGGTCGTAATGCCGACAATGAACAAAAAGAACGGGAAGACAAGATCCGTCGGCGTCCACCCGTTCCACGCCGCGTGCTCGAGCGGCGGATAGATGTGCCCCCAGCTTCCCGGATCGTTCACCAGCAGCATGCCGGCGACGGTGATCCCCCGGAACACGTCCAGCGAGACGAGCCGATCTTTAGGGCTTGCCACTCGGTGGTACTGGTGGCCCGACCAACTTGACGGTCGCCCGCGGACCATGCCATCCGGCGCTGTCGCACGCCAGCGGGTAATCCACCGCCGGCACCGTGTGCCCGTCCGCTTTGCCGCTGATGTACGTGCCGCTGAGACGGATCGTCGCATGCTGCGCGTCGGTCCGCTTGAACCCGTGGTAGGCGACGAGGAGTGACGCGTAGTCGCCGATCGACGTGAGCTTCGTCTTCACGATCGCCTGCTGGTCGCCCGATGCGGGATACATGTACGTCGGCCCTTTGTCTTGCAGCGCAAGGATGCCGGCGTCCGGTGGCGTGGTGTCGGTACCCGGGACATACAAGAACCGCTGTGGCGTCGGGTCAGCCGCGCTCGTGACGAAATCCCGGACGCCGCGGAAGACGACCGCGCTGTCGGCCGCGAGCCGGCACGCGTCCCGGTTGTACCGTCCGACCGCTCCCGAATCCGCGCACGCCGCGGTCAGTACCGCGACGCCGATCAGCTGGGCCGCCAGCCGACCTGGGCGGCCGCCGCGTGATCCTCGCCGCGTTGCGCCCATTTGAAGAACACGATGCTCATGATGATGTAGAACACGATCCCGCCGGGGATCCACATAATGAGGCCACCCAACTGCTGATCCTCGAGCGGGCTCAGTCCCCAGATCCTCGGCGCCGCTTCGTACGCCGGGTAGAGGACGTGGTCGGCCATCGCGATGTAGATCGCGACGATCGACATGGGAATGCTCATGAGGAAGCAATACAGCATCTGCCCGGGGTAGGCGAGCCGGGGCAGCTCCGGCAAAGGACTCAGGAATGGCCACCACATGAGCACCGCGGCGACCAGGAACATCAAGTGCTCGACAATGTGCACTGGATGATCGGCCATCGCCAGGTTGTAGGGGCCTGGGAGATGCCAGCCGATCATCATGAGGTTGAAGATGACGAATGCCTGCTTGGGCCCCGTAAGCCACCGGGCGACGGGTCCTACGCCCGGGATCCCGAGCGCCGGCCGCAACATCCAGCCCGGCGTGCCCGCTACCAATAGCGGTGCCACCACGAAGATCAGCACCAGGTGCTGGACCATGTGGGCCGAGAACAGGTCGTAGTCCGACAGGTCGTGCAGCGGGCCGTTCAGCGCCAGGAACATCGCCAGCAGTCCGCCGGCGAACGCGATCGTCTGGCCTTTGGTCGGCCGCTTTCCCTCTACCCGCGACCGCCAGGCATAGAGCGTCCCGAGTCCCGCTATGCCAACGACGGTGCTCCAGTGAACGGAAAAGCCAGCCGCTGGGATCGGCCCGGCCGGGTGTAGCAGCACGAGTTACGTCAGGAGGCTCAGGTGAATCGCGAATTTCCCGAACAGGAACATGAGCACGATGATGGTCGCCATCGCAACAAGGAATGGCCCGGTGAACAACGCGCGATACAGCCGTGCGTCGTACTTGAGGTGCATGTAGAACAACACGACGATAACGAACTTGATCGCCGACAAAATCAGCAGGGTCGGCACGAAGTAAGCGGTCTCGGGGAAGCCTTTCAGGTAGTAACACCACACTTCGATAACCGTAATGACGGTCAGGATCAGCGCGACCTTCCAGTAGGTCGACCACGTCGGATGAGCCTCGTGGGCTTCCGCATGTCCCGCAGCGTGTTGATCGCTCATTTGATGAGATAAATGAGGGTGAAGATCGCGATCCAGACGACGTCGACGAAGTGCCAGTACAGGGCCATGATATCGACGTTGAGCGCGTCCTTTGGCCCGAGCCCGCGCTTGAAGTCGATGCCGAGCATGGTGAGCAGCCACAACACGCCCGCGGTCACGTGCGCGCCGTGGAACCCGGTGAGCGTAAAGAAGGACGAGCCGAAGAGGTTCGTCCTGATCGTCAGCCCTTCATGCACGAAGGACGTAAACTCGTACGCCTGAAACGACAGAAACGTCGCGCCGAGCGCCGCGGTCGTAAAGAGCCAGAGCTTGGAGCTCCCGAGGATGCGATCGCCGAGCGTGTGCTTCGGCACGTCGCGATTCTCGACGGCGGCGAGCGCGAGCACCATGGCCAGCGACGACATGAGCAGCACGAACGTCGAGCACGACGTCACGGGAATGTTCAGGATCGCCTTGTAGACGTGATGCGTCGACGGATCCGTCCACGCCTCATGCGGGAAGGGCCCGCTGATCGACCGCCCCTTGTAGATGAGATACGTCGAGATCAGCGACGCGAAGAGCATGCACTCCGAACCGATGAACGCCCAGATGGCGATCTTCCGGTGCGGCAGCCCGGTGGTGGTATACCCGTGACCGACGTCAGCGGCGGTGGCGGTCATGCGTGGTGGTGCTCCGGTTCGAGTGGGGTGGTGAGCCACCAGTACAGGCACCCGACCAGCATCGCGGCGCCACCGTACATGAAGATGTAATGCGGCAACTTGTTTTCGAGGTGCATCAACATGAGCCCACCGAACATGATGGGCAGCGCCAGCGCGGTGAGCAGCGGCTTGAGCGTATGGTACGGCATCGGAATCCCGAGCTCGGCCGCGGTCGGCGCTGGCGCCTCACTGTGCATCGGCGTATTCGGAACCGGCGTCGAGGCGAGCGGCGGCTTAACGTCCCACAACGGATAGCGCGAGGTCACCTTCGGAATCGTCGCGAAGTTATACGGCGGCGGCGGTGAGGGGATCGACCACTCGAGCGTGCCCGCTCCCCATGGATCGTTGCCGGCGATCCGGCCCGATCTCGCACTCTTCCAGAATGTTGTAGACGAGGATCAACGTCGCCGGGACGAGCAGGTAGGCGCCCATCGTCGACAGGAAGTTGAACGTGTCCCATCCCTGGCCGGCGTCGTACGTCCAGATCCGCCGCGGCATGCCGAGCAGACCGGAGAAGTGCATCGGGAAGAACACCAGGTTGGACCCGAAGAAGTTGATCCAGAAGTGCCACTTGCCGAGCCGCTCATCCAAGAGACGCCCGGTGAACTTCGGGAAGTACGTATAGAGCCCGGCGAACAGGCCCATGAGCGACCCGCCGAAGATCACGTAGTGGAAGTGTCCGACGACGAAATAGGTATCCGTCTGTTGCAAGTCGGCCGGTGGCGACGAGTGCATGACGCCGGAAATCCCACCAATCGTAAACATGGCCACCATCCCAATGGCGAACATGGCGGCCGTGGTAAACCGAATCGATCCGCCCCAGAGTGTGAAAATCCAGTTGAAGATTTTCACGCCAGTAGGAATGGCGATGAGCATCGTCGTGACGGCGAAGAACGAGTCGGCAATCGGACCCATGCCCACCGCGAACATGTGGTGAGCCCATACGCCGAATCCGAGCATGCCAATGAGAATGCCCGAGTACACCATGACGGGATATCCGAACAGCGGCTTCCGCGCGAACGTCGGCATGACTTCTGACACGAGCCCGAACGCCGGCAGCACGAGGATGTAGACCTCGGGGTGCCCGAAGATCCAGAAGAGATGCTGCCAGAGCAGCGGATCAGCGCCGCGGGCGATCTCGTAGAAGTTCGTCCCGAAGAACCGGTCGAACAACAAGAACACCAACGCAATGGTGATAACCGGGAATGCCAAAATAATCAGGAACTGCACCACGAACGACATCCACGTGAACAGCGGCATCCGCATGAGATTCATGCCGGGCGCCCGCATGTTGATGATCGTCGTGATGAAGTTGAACCCGGCGGCGAGCGACGAGATGCCGAGGATCTGGAGACCGATCACCCAGAAGTCGATGTTCAGTCCGGGCGAGTACACCTTGGTCGTGAGCGGCGCGTAGCCGAACCATCCACCGTTCGGCGCGGCGCCGAACAGGATCGGCAGCGTAATGAAGATGCCGCCGAAGAGATACACCCAGTAGCTGAAGGCATTGAGCCGCGGGAACGCGACGTCACGGGCGCCGATCTGCAATGGAATCAGCAGATTGAAGAACGCCGCCGACAACGGCATGATCACGAGGAAGATCATGGTCGTGCCGTGCATCGTGAACAGCTGATTGTACAGCTCGGCCGAGACGATATGCTGGTTCGGCCGCATGAGCTGCGTCCGCATGATCTCGGCCTCGAGGCCGCCGATCAGCATGAACGTCAGCGCCGTGAAGAGGTACAGCGAGCCGATGCGCTTGTGGTCCGTCGTGGCGAGCCAGCTCCATACGCCATACGGCTCGTCGGCCGTTCGCGGAACGACCAGCGGCGCGGCGATCGTTGCCATATCTGCCTTAGTCTCCTACTTGAGTTCCTGCAGATACGCCACGATGTCGGCGATCTGCTGGTCCGTCAGCGTACCCAGCGGCGACACGTGGCCCGTCTGTGGGTCCATCTGACCTTTGCCCAGGACGGGCATGAGCACATCGGGCTTGTCCATGTGCGCGTTCTTGACCCAGTACCGCAGATGCTGCGTGTCGTTCGGATAGAGCGCCGCCGCGATCGTGTAGCGCAACCCGACGTGCGTCAGGTTCGGGCCGACAATGCCGACTGATGACGGGTTGCCTTTGATCGTGTGGCAGCCGATGCAGGCCTGACTGCTGTACGTCTTGAAGCCCGCGACCGGGTCGCCCTTCATGCTCATGTCGAACGTCTCTTCCGTCGGCAGCGGCGTCTCGGGCGTGAAGTTCGGCGGCAGCTTGTCTTTCGGGAACACGTACCCCGTATCAACCGTCGTCTGTACGACCACGTTAGCAACCGGCCGGACGAGCGAGGCGGAGCCGGATGCATCCGTGGTCTTCGCGGGAGCCGCCGGTGCACCGGGCGCGGTCGCCGAAGGCGCTGTGTTATTCGCGATGGGGTAAACGGCCGCGCCGGCCTGATGCCGGGCCCAACTCTCGAAGTCGGCCGGCGGCACGGTGAACACCCGGAACCGCATCTCCGCGTGCGATGATCCGCAGTATTCGTTACACGTCCCATTCCAAGCCTGCTCGCCGAGATTCGAATCCGGCGTAAACCACAGATAGTTCGTGTGATTCGAGATGACGTCCCGCTTCCCGCCGAGCTGCGGAATCCAGAAGCTGTGCAGCACGTCCACGGTGCGCAGCGCGAAGTTCACCTTTCGCCCATTCGGCAGATACAGCTCGTTCGCGGTCACGACATTGTACTGCGGATACCGGAACTCCCACCACCACTGGTGCCCATACACCTCGACCTGCAACGCACTGGCTTCGGCCTTCGCCTGCGTCGAGAAGATGGTCTTCACCGTGGGCACGGCGATGAGCGCCAAGATCACCGCGGGTATCGCGGTCCACGTGATCTCGAGCGCCGTATTGCCGTGCACGTGCTCGGGCTCCGGGCCACCATCGCGATGCCGGTACCGGATGATCGTGTAGACCAGCAGGGACTCGACGAGGATGAACACCGCGATGCCCAGATAGAGCAGGATGTTCCAGATGTGGTCGATTTCCCGGCCGAATTCGCTGTGCGGCGCGAACGTCGTGTTGGGATACTTGTCGACGCCGCACGCTGCGAGAGCGACGACGCCAAGCGCCAACGTCGCCAGCCACCAGCGCTTACCTGAGAATGAACGCATGAGAAGGGAGAGGAGGTCCACCCGTGCTACGTGCCGCCAACAAACTAATCAGTCCCGCGCCCCCCTGTCACCATGTCGCTACTCAGTGCTCCACTTTCTCCGTATGGAGCTCGATCGTCTTGGCGACGGCGATTTCCAGGGCCGTTCGCACCTGAGCGACGGTCTCTCGGAGGCTCCGGAGGCGGACCTTGTCACTCCCGGTCCGCCCGGCGACGACCATCGCGGCCGCCAGTTGATCGGAGATCATCCCGAACTGCCCCTTGAGCAGTCCGACCATTGGCGTTCCCGCTCGCTTGATCTGTGCACCATAGATCGTGGCGGGCTGTGCATTCTTGACCGCCATCGCGAACTGCTCGACGAGCCCATGCACTCGCTGCAGCTGGGTCTGCGCGGTCTCCAGCGTCTTCATCTTCTCGATGCCCGCTCCATCCATCTTTGCGCCAGCCATTATCGCACCCGTTCCATTCGAGGGTTCGGCCGCGACTCACTGCCTGCTCTCATACGCAGCGGCCCGTCTAACTTGACGAGCGCCGCCTGGAATCCGGTTCGCCCGGCGAGGAGAGCGGCTCCAATCCCGTAGGCATCGACCGGCACGCCTTCCTCCTCGAACGCCCGGATGCGCTCGACCGTAAACCCGCTCGACGCGAGGATCTTGATCTCCCCCAGTCCCTCGCCGTCGAGGGCGTTCCGGACATTCCAGACGAGCTGCGGGTTGACCCCCGTCGGGTCGAACGTCCCCATCGCCGAGATGATGGATGTATCGACCAGGTTTTCCGACGTGGCGAGCTGGACGCCCCACAGCCTTCCCGCCTCGAGCGCGTGCGCGACGTCGAGCGCGGTACGCACCGAGTCGTCCTCATAATCGACGGGGACTATGATCTGAACCGCGGGGTCAATGTGGTTGGCGAAGGTCCGTGCGGCGAGCGGCGTATCCCCGCCAAACGCGGCAATGAACGCGTGCGACACGAGCGCCAGGGCAGGCATCCCTCGTGGGACCGGCATGGGCGGGTCAGCCGAAATCGGGAGAGCCCCCGCGATGTGAGCCGCCAGCACGTCGCCCGCTTGGGTCAGCCAATGGTCGTGTCGCGCCGGAAACGCCATGATCGGCTTGGGTCGTGCCGCATCCACAAACGCTCTCGCGTTCGTACTCACCCGCGTCCGCCGCGCGAGCGTGCCCAGGACGAGTGGCTCCAAGTGCGCGAACCGCTCGTAAGGCCCCTCGATGGTCATGACCGTCTCGCCGGCCTCGGCGCGGTCGCCGTCGTACAGCGAATGCACGGTCACGGACGCCCAGTCGTCGATGCACAATCTCAGCAACGCAATCGACTCGTCGGTCCCACCCATCAGGCACGTTCGCTCAGCGGTGACCTGAACACAGACCTGGGGAGAGCGACCCTCAGCCAGCAGAATCTCACGGACGCGCGCCGCGGATTTGTCAGTGGAATGCCCCAGACGGAGCCGCTCAACCGGGAGGTTGAAGGACGCCGGCTCCAGGCGCTTTCTTCGTCGTGGCGGCATGCTTGGGCGGAAAGGTAACTTTAGATCTTATGACGGGGCTATCGGCAAACGTCTACCAGCCCGCCGCGATCGAGCGAAAGTGGCAGGACCGGTGGCGCGACCTGGGCACGAATCACACGGATGTGGACGCGGGGGCGGACCCTTTCTACGCCCTTATGATGTTCCCATACCCGTCAGCCGAAGGCTTGCACGTCGGTAATCTCTTCGCGTTCACCGGGAACGACATCTACGCGCGGTACCAGCGCCTCAAGGGGCACACGGTGTTCGAGCCGCTGGGCTACGACGCGTTTGGTATCCATAGCGAGAACTACGCGCTCAGAATCGGCGTCCATCCGACGGTCCTGATCCCGCGGAACATCGCCAACTTCCGCCGGCAGTTGGACCGCACCGGTCTCATGGTCGACTGGCGGTACCAGGTCGACACCACCGACCCGCGGTACTACAAGTGGACCCAGTGGATCTTCTTGCAACTGTACAAGGCCGGTCTGGCGTACAAATCCCAGGGCGCGGTCAACTGGTGTCCGGCCGACAAGACCGTGTTGGCGAACGAGCAGGTCATCGATGGCCACTGCGAGCGCTGCGGCACGGCGGTCGAGCAGCGGTACCTCGACCAGTGGTTCTTCGCGATCTCGCGCATGTCGGAGCGCCTGCTCAGAAATCTCGACTGGCTCGATTGGTCCGAATCGACGAAGACCGCCCAACGCAATTGGATCGGGAAGTCGAGCGGGGCCGAGGTCACGTTCGAGCCGGGTATCACCGTGTTCACCACGCGGCCGGACACGATCTTCGGCGCGACCTATCTGGTGCTGGCGCCAGAGCACCCGTTGGCCCGCACGTTGCCGACGCCGGAGAACAGCGCCGCCGTCGACGCGTACCTGGCCCGTGCCGCCCAGCAGGACGTCGTCAGTCGGAAGATCACGAAGGACAAGACCGGCGTATTCACCGGCGCGTTCGCCACAAACCCCGCGACCGGCACTCAGATCCCGATCTGGATCGCCGATTACGTCCTGATGGACTACGGCACTGGTGCAATTATGGGCGTGCCGAGCGACGACGAGCGCGATAACGAGTTCGCGGTCGCGCATAGTCTGCCCATCACGCAGGTGATCCACGACGATCGCCTGGTAAATTCTGGCCAGTTCAACGGCCTGAGCGTCGAAGACGCGAAGGGCCGTATCATAGATTGGCTGGCAGAGAAGGGCGCAGCGAAGCGCGTCGAGAACTATCGCCTGCACGACTGGACGATCTCGCGCCAGCGCTACTGGGGTCCGCCGATCCCCATTATCTACTGCGCGAAATGCGGAATCGTCCCGGTGCCCGAGCGCGACCTGCCGGTCGTCCTCCCGTACATCCAGGATTTCCGTCCGGATGACTCGGGAACGTCGCCACTGGCGCGCCACGAGGAGTGGTATCGGGTAGCATGTCCAAAGTGCGGCGGCGAAGCGCGCCGTGAGACCGACGTCTCGGACAACTTCCTCGACAACAGCTGGTACTTCCTGCGCTATCCGAGCACGGATCGCGACAACGTCCCGTTTGACCAGGCGCTGACGAAAAAGTGGTTGCCGGTGAACTCGTACATCGGCGGCAACGAGCACGCCGTGCTACACCTCATGTACTCGCGGTTCATTACGATGGTGCTGCACGACCTGGGACATCTCTCCTTCGAGGAGCCGTTCGCGCGCTTCCGGGCGCACGGTCTGATCGTCAAAGACGGCGCGAAGATGTCCAAGACCAAAGGCAACATCATCAATCCGGACGAGTACATCAACGCCTGGGGCGCCGACACGTTCCGGATGTACTTGATGTTCCTCGGCGATTACCTGCAGGGCGGGGACTTCCGCGATGCGAGCATCTCGGGCGTCAACCGCTACTTGAACCGCCTCTGGTCATCGGTCGCCGACCACAAGACCGACGGCGACCCCGACGGGGCCGTCATGTCGGCGCTCCATCGCACGATCAAGAAAGTCGGCGACGACATTCCGAAGCTCGGTTACAACACCGCGATCGCGGCGCTCATGGAGTACATGAACACGCTGCGCGAAGGCGAGCGCCATCCCCATCGTGCGGAGGTCGAGCCGCTGGTGCAGCTCACCGCGCCATTCGCGCCGCATATCGCCGAGGAGCTCTGGGAGCGGCTGGGGCACACGGGGAGTGTGTTCGACGCTGGCTGGCCGAAGTTCGATCCGGCGTTGATCGCCAGTGACACCGTCACCTATGCCGTGCAGGTGAACGGCAAGCTGCGCGGCACGATTGATTTGGCACCCGACGTATCCCAGGACGCCGCGGTCGCGGCTGCCCTGGCTGACCCCCAGATTCGCCGCCATATCACCGGCGAACCCAAACGGGTCGTCTTCGTCCCCAAGAAGCTGCTGAATTTCGTGCTCTAGCGCCCGCGGCCTAGATCGAGGCGCAGCCGAGATCTGTCCAACCGACATGCTTCGTGCAGCGCGTCAGCGCTGCCCCGAAGCGCTGCTCTAGTCGGTGCGAAGCACGACTAGAGCAGTTTCCCGACCCAGTTCCCGACGTAGTAGCCAACGACGGCGACGCCCAGGCCGATGACGAACATATCGAGCCCGGACCGAAATACCCCGCGGCCGGTGAAGATGGACCGCGCAGCTCCAACCAAAAAGTGAGATAGCATCGCCAGCGTAAAAGCCGTGATGATGGCGGCGTAGCCAGACAAGAAGAAAAACGGAGCCACGGGGATGATGGCGCCGAGCCCTGTCGCGAGCCCGGTCACCCAAGCCTCGCGCATGGGCGACATGCCGGGCTCGCCGATCTTGAGCTCCTCCCGCACTTGCTCTTCGAGCATGCGATGCGGATCGGCCATGACGTTCGTCGCCAGCGACTCGGCGGCCTCCCGACTCATGCCTTTCGCCTCATAGATGAGCGCCAACTCGTCACGCTCGACCTCGGGCATGAGCGCGACCTCATCGCGCTCCATCGCGATCTCGTGCGCGTACACTTCCTGCTCGCTTTTCGCCGCCAAATATCCGCTGGATCCCATCGACAGCGCATTGGCGATGAGCCCTGCGACACCGGCGACGACGACCGCCGAATGCTGCTGCGCGGCCGAGGCGCCGATGACGCCGGCCACGAGCCCGAAGTTGGCCGTGAGCCCGTCGTTGAACCCATACACGACATTGCGCAGCAGCCCGCCCGCGCCCGTGCGGTGCCACGGTTCCGCGCTCCGGCCGGCCAGCCCGGCCAGCGTCGACGCGTGGTCCGCGCTCTCCCGCGCCAGGAGTAGCGCCTCGCCACTCCCCGGCGCGCCCTGCGCCGTAGACCGGTGAAGATCGAGGTACCCTTTGACCTCGCGCCCCTCCTCCTCGAGCAGCATCGGCAACAAAAACCCGGGCCCCATCATCCGCCCCAGGCTCGCCAGCATCCGGGTCCGCGTGCTCGGCTGGAACGGGCGCGGCGGATGCCCCTGCTCGGTCAGCAGCTTGCCCCAGATCGCGACATGCCGGTCCTCGACCTCGGCCAGCCGAGCATAAACATCCCGCTTGGCCGCGTCCTTCTCGATCTCAGCTAAGAGCCGGTACAGATACGCCGCGTCGGCTTCGTCCTGCCAATGGTGCTCAAATGTGTGGATATCGGACATGTTGAAAATCTAGAGGCAACCCGGGCGCCGGGTCCCGGGTCCAACAATAAAATTCCCCGACTCCGGAGGTACCGCGCCGTGCGTGCTGCCCTGTCTGCCGCGCTCCTGATCCTGGCCCCGCTCCCCCTGGCTGCGCAGGCACAGAAACCGAACGTCTTCTACTTCGGTCGAGCCCGGGGCGAGGGCCCGGTGATCGGCCTCGAGACCCGATCCGGGAGCGTCCGCGACACCCTCGGCGTCCTCGTCGTCGGCGTGACCACCGATGGTCCCGCGGACAAAGCAGGCATCGAGGAAGGCGATCGCATCGCCTCGGCCAACAGCGTCGACTTACGCCTGACGCCGGCCGACGCGAACGATACCGAGATGCGCGGCCTCATGTCGCGCCGCCTCGCCCGCGCCGTCCACAAGGTCAAAGCCGGCGACCCGGTCGACCTCCGCGTCTATCACGACGGGCAGTACAAAACGGTGAAGGTCACGACCGTCAAGGCATCCGATCTCACGATGGATGACGACGTCATGTTCGGCGGGGACATGGAGAACCTGCCTCAGATTCGCGCGGGGCGGATGCTCGAGGACATGCACCTCGATATGCCCAGGCTCGAGAGCGACCTACAAAAGATCAAATTGGAGATGCGTCCCCGTGCGAGACCGGTCGAGATCATCGACAACGGCGTGCACCGGATCTAGATCGCGCTACTTGGTGTCGTACTTCGCCTGCGACGCTTTATTGCGCGCTTGCATCCCGTCGAAGGTGCGCCGCTGATCGTCGGTCACGAGCAGCGCCCGGATGAGATCCGTGGCGTGATTGCTGACTGAATCGATCTGCGGCTGCACCGGCTTGACGAGCGTCGCAATCTGCCGGTGCTTCGCATTGAGGATCGAATCGACGGCCGACCGCTGCTCGCCATTGAGCGCGAGCTCGTCGCCGAACACCCGCCGCATGGCCCCGACGTTGCCCCACCGGATGCACCGGTCTCTCGCGACGAAACGATCCGCCGTGAACCCAAGCACGCCGCCGACGAGCGTCGCGCCGAGGAGGAAGGCAAACGCCTGCCGGGAGCGGTTAGTACCCGTAGACATAGCGAAGGGTGGCGTCGTGCACCGTCCCGTCCACGATCCGCTCCCGAAGCTGCACCGGCAGCGACGGCCGCGACTCGACGACCGTCTCGTACGCCAACTGCCGCTCGGTCACGCGCTCCCGCCACGCCGTGATGCCGAGTGCAATGAGCGCCACGGCCGCCGCGGCCAACCACGTGCGCCCCCATGTGCGGAACGCCAGCGACCAGTCGTCTTCGCTGCTCACGCGCGCCATGATCTTCGCCTCGAGCCCCGCCCAATACCCGGGATCACTCGGCCCCGCATACTCGGCCTTGAGCGCGCGCAGGATTCGCCGATCGAGGATCTGCCTCATGCTGCCGTCCAGAGACTCAAGAGTACCGTGCGCAGCGCCCGCCTCGCGTGATGGAGGTCCGAGCGTGCCGTCCCCTCGGGGATGCCGAGGAGCAACCCGATCTCCCCATGCCGGAAGCCTTCCACGTCATGCAGGAGGATGACGGATCGTTGGCGCGGTGTAAGCTGCGACAGAGCCGATCTGAGGCGAGCGCGCAAATCGGCGGTCTCCCCAGGATCGCGGAACTGCGACGCCAGACTCTCCGTCAGCTCGTCCGCGTCTCGCACCTTGCGGCGGCGCGTAATATCGAGCGCCGCATTGGCTACTATACGGTGCAACCAGGCCCCAAACGCCTGATCTGGTCTGAAACGATCCAGCGCACGATACGCGTGCAGAAATCCCTCTTGCACCGCATCTTCGGCATCCTCGTGAGTAGAAACGACGGATCGAGCGACCGCATACGCGCGCCGCTGGTGCGCGCGAACCAGCGCCCCGAACGCAGCGGTATCACCGCTTTGCGCCGCCCGAATGAGCGCCCCTTCATCCCATGGGATCGACATCATGGTCTCTGATACGATAACGCGTTGAGACGAGGGAGCGTTGGCCGAAACGTGGGACGTCATCTCGTCGTCCTTCGTTACAGGAGCAATATGGTCGATTTCCGTCCCGTCCGCTCGGGCCTCCTCCGCGTAGTTACCGCGGGACTCGTGGTCCAGACGCTGGCGACGTGTGACGCACTCACGGCGCCAAAGACGGATGCTGTCTCTATAACTTGGGTCGGCGACACGACCGTCACCGCTGGCCTCACGGTTCCGCTCTCCGTCGCCGTGACGGTCGGCGGAAACGCCTACAACAACCCACGGTTCGCCGTCTCCTCGTCCGACACGACCATCGTCCGCATCACGGGTGCGGACTCCCTCAAGGCCGTCCAACTGGGCAGCGTGACCGTCACGGTCCAGCTCGTCAACGTGATCCTGACCGGAAACGCGCCGGTTCTCAAGCAGACACTGGTCGTCGCCCCCCAGTCCGTGAAGTTCTCCCGGACCGCCGACACCCTCCACTCGCTCGGCGAGACGTTCACGCCGTCCATCACGGCGCTCGACGCGAAAGGCGACTCGATCCCCGGCGTTTCGTACACCTGGAAGTCATCGGACACGACCATCTTCAAGGTCTCGAACCGCGGTCAGATCACCACGGTTGCCAACGGGCAAGGCGTGCTGCGGGCGATAGCGGAAGGCGACACGGCGTCGCTCGGCGTCACCGTCAAGCAACTGCTCGTGCACTTCGCGATCACGCCGCCGCTCGAGGTGACGCTCAACGCGATCAATGCCGACACCACGCTGGTCGCCGCGGGGCGCGACTCGCTCGGATCGCCGATCATCGGGCCGGGCGGCACGCCGCTCTGGGTCGTGCAGTCCGCGAATGTCGTCTCGATCAATCAAAGCGGGCAGCTCACGGCCATCGCCAACGGCACGGCGTACGTGTACGCCACGCATGGGCTGGCGCGCGACAGCATCCAAGCCAACGTCATCCAGCAAGCGACGCGTCTGCTCGTGACCGCGCCGAGGGGTTTCTCGATCGCAGCGGTGGGGGGCGTGGACACACTGAGCGTTGCCGCGTTCGATCGACTCAACAATCCCGTCACGAACGACCAAGCGACGCTCGTCTCGCTGGACCCCGCGATCGCGCAAGTCCAAACGGCGACGCGCGTCGTCAGCGGCCTCGGCACCGGCATCGCGCGGATCGTGGCGACGCTCGACGGCGTCGCGGACACGGTCCAGGTGACGGTCAATAACACGCCGGCGAGGCTCGTCCTCAACGTCGACACGATCACCATTGGAGCGGTTGGCGACACGATCCAACTCACCGCGACGATCTACAACGGCGCAAACCAGGTGATTCAGGGCCTCAACGCGTTCTGGTATACGACCGACTCGACGGTCGTGACGGTCCTGCAGAACGGCCGCGTCATCGCCCTCAAGACCGGCGGTTGCCGCGTGATCGCGGTGTTCAACAGCATCTCGGACACGGCGGTCGTCGGCGTCACCAATGGCGCGACCACCCTCACGATTCTGAATCGCAACGACACGCTGCCTTCGATCGGCGACACGATGACCATCCCCGTGCAGATCCTGAACGCCCGGGGGCAGTCACTGCCGGCCAGCGCCGCGACCTGGAGCAGCAACGACCCGACGATCGCGACGGTGACCTCGAACGCGCTGCTCACCTCCGTCGCCGTCGGCAAGACGGTCATCCACGCCGTCGCCGGCGTCCTCCGCGATTCGGCCATCGTCGTCGTCACGAACAATCCCACGACGATCGTGCTCAACTCGACGTTGGACACGATGACGGCCCGCGGGCAGTTGCTCCAGTACACGGCACAGCTCACCAATGGCGCGGGCAATCCGATCATGGGCGCGCCGATCACGTGGAGCTCGAGCAACGCCGGTGTCGCGACGGTGAACGCGAATGGCGTCGTCACCGCGCTCACCAACGGAACCACGACGATCACCGCCACGTCCGGGTCGGTCCACGCCAACGCGACGGTCGTCGTGCGCAGCCCGGGAACGCTCATCGTCGATAACAGCACGCTCGACACGTCGTACTTCGGGACGGGCAAGGCGCCCTATCTTCGCATCGGCGATGGCGTGAACGCCGCGGTGCCGGGCGACACGGTCTTCGTGCGCGTCGGCGCGCACCCGTACAGCGAAGAAGTCGTCGTCAACAAGGCGATCATCCTGGTCGGCGACCCCACGGCCTACCTGGCGAACGGACGCGACCCGACGAAGCTGCCGCTCCTTTCGCACGACACCGGCACCGCGGGCATTCTGGCCACGAGCCCGGCGCGCGTGGTCATTCGGACGCTGGCGATACGCCACACGCTCGACGGACCGGCGATCAACACGAGCACGGCGGCCATCCAGATCAACCAGGTCTACGTCAACCCATCCGGCGACCCGTTCAACGCCGGCCGCGGCATCCTGATCCAGTCGACGAGCTCCGCGACGATCGATACCAGTGGCGTGAACGCCGTCCACGGCTACGGCGTCACGTTCCGAAACGTGACGACGGGGCGCGTGAGCACGACGAACATCGCGGGCGTCACGGCGTCGACCGGCGCCGACAGCACATACGGCGCCGGCATCGCGGTCATCGGCGGCACGGGGAACTCGGTTACCAGTGACTACGTCCGCCTCGCCGCCGGCCCGGAGATCTTCATCGATTCGAGCACGTCGGCCACGGTCGCGGCCAATAACGTCGCCGGCGAAGAGCAACTCATGCGCGTGCTCTTCTCCACCGGTGCGCAGATCACCGGGAACGCGTTCGACACGCGACTGGCATCTGGCGAGACATTCACGGGGAACTCCCAGTCGGACGGTCGCTCAGGCTTGGAGCTCAACCAGGCGTCCGGGGCGAGCGTGACGATCAACACGTTCTTCGACAACACCGCGAGCCAGATGGATCACATACGGATCATTGGCACGCGCTCGCCGATCTCGCTCAGCCGCAATGAGTTTCAGGGCGGCCGCTGGAACGTCCGCAGCGAGAACGTCCGATTGGAACATGTCGTTCTCGCACACGATCAACAGTGTCGCGTCCGTGGCCCTCACCAACGCCGACACCGTCACGCTCACGGGCGATACCCTGACGACCGCGTACGGGAACTGCGTCCAATTCACGGGAACCGCGGGCTATCTGACGGTGTCCTCAGGCATGTTCGTCGACTGCTCGCCCGCCAGAAGTGGCGCGCCGGCCATCGCCATGACCTCGGTCGAGGGGTCGGTCTCGGTGACGGGCGTCACGTTCATCGGCGACTGGGCGCGGGCGGTTGACGTGAAACAGGGTCACAACGTCTCTCTCCGTGGCAACACGGCGCTCTTGAGCACCACGACGTCGGTATACCCGGGCAGCATCAATGGCGGCGTATTCGATCTGGCAGCCGACTCGTCTACCGTAGTGGGGAACACCATCGAAGGGCTCAACGCTTTCACGGGCGTGTTCGTCGATCAAGGGCTGACCAGGGTCGACAGCAACGCGCTGACCGAGAACGGCCTCGGGCTCGCGGTGGGGAACGTGGCCAGTTTCGAGGGCAGTGGAAACGATATTTTTGACAATGACACGGCGGGCATCGTCGACAACACGGCGTCGCTGGTGAACGCGACGAATAATTTCTGGGGGGATTCGCTGGGGCCGCGGCTGTCGACCAATCCGCAGGCGTCCGGCGATAGTGTCGTTGGCACGGTCACGTTCATTCCCTTTAACTCGCTCCCGACGTACGCCGGCGGGCGGTTGGCCGCCATGCGCGGCGTGTGGGGGTATGGCCAAACGGCGACCGCGGGGACAACGTTGCCTGAGCCATTCAACGTCCGCGTGGTCGATGGGAATGGGAGGCCGGTCTCGAATGTGCAGGTTACGTTCCAGGTGACAACCGGTACCGGAACGCTCAATGGCTCCGGGAGCACCGTGATGGTCACGACGGGCCATGACGGGCTCGCGCGAGCGACGCTCACGCTGGGCGCGAGTCCGGGTGGCAACGCGGTCACGGCCAGCGTGCCGGGACTGGGCTCCGTCGTCTTTACGGCCACGGGTCAGTGATCACCTGTCCTGGATGTGAGACCCCGAACGCGGCCGACGCTCGCTTCTGCGAGCGCTGCGGCGCCGCGCTCGCCGGTCCGTCTGATACCACGCAGCTCATCGATCCAGCCGAAGCGTCGCTCGTGACCTCGGGCGACCCGGTGCCGGTCGACGATGGGGCGCGCCAAGCGCTGCTCGACCTCGCGCGCCGTGAGTTGGCCGAAGACTATGATGTCCAGAAAGAGATCGGCCGCGGCGGCATGGCCGTGGTCTACCGCGCCAACGAACGCGACCTCCGCCGCTCCGTCGCCCTCAAGGTTCTCCCGCCCGGCCTCGCGCTCGGCGCCTCGGTCGTCGAGCGGTTCAAGCGCGAGGCCCAGATGGCCGCCTCGCTCGACCACCCGAACATCATCCCGATCTACCGCGTCGGCCAGACGGCCTCAATGCTGTATCTGGCGATGCGCTATGTCGAAGGACGCCCGCTCGACGGCGTTATCGCTCAACAAGGCGCGCTGGCGATCCCCGCGGTCGTCGCGGTCCTGCGCTCCGCGGTCGCGGCGCTGGCCTACGCGCACGAGCACGGGATCGTGCACCGGGATATCAAGGGCGCGAACATCTTGATCGATACGTCGGGGCGCGTGATCGTGACCGACTTCGGCGTCGCGCGCGCCATCGAGAATGCGTCGATGACGACGACCGGGTCGGTCATCGGTACGCCGTACTTCATGAGCCCCGAGGCATGCGCGGGCAAGGTCGCCGGTCCGCAGAGCGACCAGTACTCGCTCGGCGTGGTCGTGTTTCGAATGCTGACCGGCGCGGTGCCGTTCCACGCGGACACGCTGGCGGCGATCATGAATCACCACTTGATCACGCCCGTCCCCGACATCACCGGCGTCCGCAAGGACGTGCCGGCCCCGCTCGTCGCCGTGCTCAAGCGCATGCTCATGAAAGATCCGGCGCAGCGCTACGGCACGACGCGCGAACTGCTCGTGGCCGTGGACGCGATCCCGCTCACCGAGATGGAGCGCGCCGAGGGCGACGCCGCGCTGCGCGAGCTGGCGCAGGGCAGCTCCGTCGACTCGATCGCGACGCAAAAGCTGCCGCCGTTGGCGGACACCATGGGGATCGTGGCCGCGCACGATGCGCTCTTGCGGTCGACCGAGCGCGCCCGCCGCAATCGCCGGCGCCGCTACATTGTCGCCGCCGCGACCGTCGTCGTGTTGGTGTTGTACATGGCCCTTCGCAATCGCGCCAACGCCGTCCCTCGTGGGCAGCCCTCACTGCCGCCGGTAACGGTCGCCACGACTCCACAGGTCACGCCCACGCCGCCGCCAGCGATCACGCAGCCCGCCGCGACCAAGCCCGCGCCGAGCGCCGCCGACGATGCGCAATCGCGCCGTGCGCGGGCAGCGCGCCGGCGGGCCGATTCCATTGCGGCGGCGGCCGTCGCACCAGTCGATACGACGCCGGGCAAGATGCGCATCCGCGTCCTCCCGCTCGACGCCGTCCTCTACCTCGATGGCCGCGAGCTCGGCACCGGCGTTGTCATTGACGCGCCGATCCCGCCGGGTCATCGCACGCTGCGCGTCGTCGGTCAGGGCTACCAGGAGTTCGACACGGTGCTCACCGTCGTCCCGGGCCAGACGATCAACCTGGGCACGATCACGCTGAAGGACGCGGGTTCTAAACCGTGAGGCGCTTCGCCGCCTGCGCAGTCTTAGTCGCGCTCGCGACGCCCGCTCTGGTCCAGGCACAAGGCAACACCGACGAGACTCTCAAGAAAGCCGTTCAGCTCTACGAGGAGCTCCAGGTCGAGCGCGCGCTCGTCCTCCTCCGCCAGGTGATCTCACCGAGCTCCCCATTCGTGGTCTCGAGCGCCCAGCGCGTCGAGGCCTACAAGTACTTGGGTGCCGCCCACGCGATCCTGGGCCAGTCCGACTCGGCCTCCGTCTACTTCCGCGCCGCCATCGAGCGCGATCCGTTCGTCGATCTCGATGCCCAAGCCTTTACCACGGTCGAGCGCGCCGCCTTCGCCGAGGCGCGCCAACGGACCTTCGCGGTCGCCGTTCGCCCCATCGTCCGGACGCGCATCGATCCGCGCACCGAGCGCATGACCTTCGTCCTGCTCTCGACGCACGCGTGCCTGCTACACGCCGAGCTCCGCGACGCGAAGGGAGTCGTCACGCCGATCTTCGAGTCGGAGAACGAGGGCGTGCGCGAGATCCAATGGGACGGCTTGCTCGCCGACGGCCACGTGGCGCCGGCCGGGCGCTATGAGCTCGTGATTCGTGGCCAGAGCCATCTCACCGACAACGTCGATTCGGCTCGCCTCTTTCTCGAACGTCGCGCTCGACCGCCCGCCGCTCGAAGACACGCTGCCATCACTCGGCGCCGCCGACCTGCTGCCCGAGCGCTATCCCGCCTCAGCCTCCAGCATTGAGCTCGCCAAGGGTCTCGGCATCGCCGTCACGGCGCTCGCCATCCCTCTAGCCGTCGGCGACAACCACATCGGCACCGGCGCCCGCGGTCTCGCCGGCGTCATGGCCGCCGGCGGAATCGCCGTCGGCGTCGGCGGCTTCGTCTGGCGGCGCCAGCACAACGAGATCGCGGCAAATATCGCCGAGAACACCCGCCGCAAGGCCGAGCGCGACGCCAAGAATGGCGACATCGAGCGGCGAAACGAGCAACGCGTCGCCATCACTGCGCTGATCATCACCCCCGCCGCGGGCGTCGGGCCGTGATGACCTGCACCCCGGCCAATCATGAACGCCGCAATCAAGCGAGGCGACGAGCGCGAACCCGACCGCTAGGTCGGCTCGACACGCAACCGCTGGCGCCGCAGGCGCCTTCCTCAGCGTCAACCGCGAGGAGGGTGTTCCTGGCGCTGGTACTGGTATGCGCGCGGCCGGCGGTCGCCCTCGCGCAACTGCAGTGGACCGCGTCGGGCGTCGTGATGGTGGTGACCGACGAGGTGGAGTTCGGCGGACTCCCGAACCAGCGGGTGACGGGCGTAGCCGTCGGCGCCGAGCTCGTCGCGGTCCCGCTCCGCATGACGGAATTCCGCGCCCAGATCTCGGCCGGCCACTTGAACAACGACACGCCGGCGACCGACAGCCGTGGCTGGACGGACCTCCAACTCGGCGGCAGCGTCTTTGCGACGAACTGGCTGGCGTTCCAACTCGGCGCTGACGCCCGCGGCTACTCGACGACGATCGGCGATCAACGCTGGATCTCGCTCTCGGCGGGCGCCGAGGCACGCGCGCCGCTATTCGACAACGCGGCGCAAGCGATTTTCAGGGCGAGTTTTCTTCCGTTGGTCAGCGTCAGCAACCACACGAACCCGGACTTCGCCGTCTCGGCGGCCACCGGTCTGCGCTTCGAGCGCAAGAAGCTCCAGGGCGCCGTCCTCTTCTCACTCGAGCGCTACAGCTTCCCGAGCACGTCCTTGGGCGCGCACGCCGAGGAGGTAGCGATCCTGAGCCTCCAGCTCGGCGTGCGCTTCCCGCGTTAGCCCTTCGTCGTGACGTGAACCGTCACTGACATACCCGGACGCAGGGGACGATCGGGGCCGAGTCCCTGCGTAATGCGAATACGCACGGGCACGCGCTGCACGACTTTCGTGAAGTTCCCAGTCGCGTTATCCGGCGGAAGGAGAGCGGTCTTCGCCCCCGTGGTACCAGCGAGACTCTCGACGACACCGTGAGCCGTCGCGCCGCCGTACGCGTCGACGTCGAAGTCGACCGCTTGCCCCACGCGAATGTGGTCGAGCTGCGTCTCCTTGAAGTTCGCGGTCACGAACGCCCCCGTATCGGTGACGAGCGCGAACAGCGACTGTCCGGGCTGGACGAGCTGCCCGGATTCGACGCTCTTATTCCGCACGACGCCGTTCGCCGGCGCCACGATCTTGGTGTAGAACAGCTGAAGCTGTGCATAATCGAGTGCGGCCTTCGCGGCCGCCAACCGTGCGTCCGCCAGCCGCACGCCCGCCTGGGCATTCGACACGGTCGAAACGCCGGCCGCTGACTGCTTCTGCGCGGCGAGCCACGTCGCCTCGGCGGCATCCGAGGCCGCCTGCGCCCCGTCGAGCGCTTGGCGCGAGATGATTTGCTTGTCGGCGAGACTCTGGAACCGCCCCAGGTCAGACTTCGCTTTGTCGTAGTTTGCCTTCGCGGCCACGATCTCGGCGTCGCTCGCCGCACTCTGCTGCTGCGCCGTCTGCACGTTCGCCAACGCGCCACCGGTCACACCACGTGACCCGGACGCGGCCAGCGCGCCCGCGTAGTCGGCCTGCGCCTGCGCGATCCTCGCCTTGTACTCGGCGGTATCGATCAACACGGCGAGCGTGCCTTCGGTCAAATGCGCATTCTCTTCCATGTGCACGCCGTCGATATACCCGCCGACCTTTGCGAGCACGGGGATGATGTGACCGTCGACCTGCGCGTCATCGGTCGTCTCATGTGCGCGCGAGTAAGCGAACGCGCGCACGCCCCACACCAGGCCGATCACCGCCAAGACGGCGACCACCGGCAGCATGAGGTTGCGCTTCTTCTTCGGCGGAGCGGCAGGGGACGCCGACGGAGCCGTCTGAAGAGGTTCGACGCGAGGTTCGGGACGAGCAACAGTAGCCATAATCCTGATGGTTCCAGTTAAGGAAGGTCTTGCACCGCACCGCTCGCGTTAGCGAGCGCCACGCGCGCACTTTGGTACTCTTGCAACGCATTGATCTCGGCCGTGCGCGCGCTATCGAGATCGAGCGATGCCGTGATGACGTCCGCATTGCCCGCGACGCCAGCCCGGAACCGCTCCCGCGCCTGATCGACTTCCTGCTGCGCCAACCGCAGCCGCTCTCTCGCCGCGTCGACTTGCTGTCGGGCTGACGCGAGATCGAGGTACGCCTGCCGCACTTGGATCGCGATCTTCTGCCGAAGGTCGCGCCGCCGCACCTCGATCTCGCGCACGGCCGCGTGCTGCTCCTCGAGGCGCGACTCGCGCCCGAGTCCGTCGAAGATCGGCATCGAGATCTGCAGCGCCCACGTATAGGTGCGCAGGAGATTCTCGTACCGCGTGCCGTCCGCGGCGTACGCGCCCGCTGCACTGAAGCTCGGCAAGCGCTCGGCGCGAATCGCCGAGATCTCCCGCTCGGCGGCCATGAGCCGCAAATCGGCTGTCCTGAGATCCCGCCGGCGCTGAATCGCTTGCTCGACCGCCTGGGTCTCCGCCGGCAGCGTATCGACGACCGGCAACGTATTGAGCGAATCGCTCAGCGTGAGGCGCGCCGACAGCGGCAACCCCAACGCGCGCAAAAGATCGAGCTGCGCGCGATCAAAATCGTTCCGCGCTTGAATGAGCTGCGCGCGCACCGTGGCCAGCTGCGATTGCGCCCGGGTAACGTCGAGCGCGATCCCGACGCCGGCGCGCAACTGGTCCTGCGCAATGCCGAGCAGATCCGCGGCCAGCACCGAGTCGGCGAACCGTGCGCCGACAAGGGCCTCGGTTGTCTGCGTGCGCAGGTACGTATCGGCGGCGACGTTCGCGGCCGAGTCGGCCTGATCCGACGCGTCCGCCTCGGCGGCTTTCTCGCTCGCCTGACTCGCCCGGATACGCGCGATGGCGCCAAAGCTGAACAGCGTATCAGCCGCGACCGCCTCGTACGTGATATCGTGCGCCGGCCCCACGATCACGCCCGTGGGCGGGAACAGGTTCTTGCCGTTGAGCGCGAAGTTGAAGCCGAAGAGCGGGGCGGTATTGTACGTCCGCTCGCTCTGCGGCGTGCCGCGGCCCGCAATGTACGGGAGCAGCGCGGCGCGCGACTCGCCGATGCGGGCGCGCGCCTGCTGCGTGCGCTGGTCGGCCGCCAACGGCCCGGCGTTGTGCCGCGCCGCGAGACGAGCCGCGGCGCCCAATGTCAGCGGTGGAATGGCTGTCGTATCCTGCGCCCGCACAGCCGGTCCAACCATCAGGATCGCAAGGAGAGCTAGTCGTCGCATGGGCGAAGAGCGTGGAAAAAGAAGTCGCGGATTTCCGCGGTGACGCGCTCGTCGGAGTACTTCGCGATCTCCGGCACGTAGTCCCGCATGCCGCACCACACACCGTGAGCGTGGAACAGCGCGAACAGGAGTCGTGCCGCGACCGCCGGGTCGACCTGGCGAAACTCGCCGGCCTCGACGCAGCGACCAATGAGTCGCGTGACCAGTCCGTATTTCCGTCGGACCACCTCGTCCATGTAGAACTGCGCGAGCTCAGGAAACCGTTGCAACTCCCCAATCACGAGCCGCGCAATCGTCCGCACGACGGGCTGGCGCACGAATTCCCAGTGCTCGGCCATATACGACTCGAGCTGCTCGATCGCGGTCCCGGTGTGCTGCTCGAGCGTGCGCTCCTCGTGCTCAATGCGCGTAATGAGCGTGAGGCGCACCATCTCTTTGAACAGCGCCTCTTTGTTCGGGAAATACAAATAGATGGTGCCTTTCGAGACACCAGCGCGCTTCGCGATGTCTTCCAGCCGCGCGCCCGCCAGCCCGCGCTCGCCGAAGACCTCGATAGCCGCATCTATGATCTGGTGGGGGCGCTCCTCGGGGAGCCGCCGCCACTTGGGTTCTTGGAGTGTCAATGAAGGGGCCTAGAGACCGTAGTGACCGACGGGTCAGTTAGTACGGTTAAGGCAGGGGAAGTTCCCCCGTCGCCGCCTCCTGGTAGGGCTGCCGAGCTGACGCTCGTCAGCCCGACTATTTGAACTGGAAAGGCCTATCGGGACCGCGCTCCAGCGGCTAGACCTCGGCGACCATCGCCTTCGCGAACTGCTCGACGGTTACGACCGGCGCGTCGGTCGGACTGCGTGAGAGATCGGACCATTGGGATTCGAGCGCCGCTGGGTGTTGCTCGATAAGGTCACGCAACGCGCTCTCCACCGCGTACTCCGTCACGTGGCGCTCTTGAGCCCCCGTAGTCCAGTCGAGAAGAGAGGCGGCGAAAATAAAGCGAGCCCTCCAGTCTATCCATCGTGGCGTTCGGGGTATCAAGCCATCCCACATCGCGCGGACAATGCGGTGGTGAAGCGTGCTGTCGCCGGTAGGGAGCACAGATCTCACAAACGTCGCTTCGGTAAGATCGCGAGTGGCTTTCCGCACGGCCGCCGGCGTATAGTCCGTCACGGCTGCAATGCCCGCAATTGTTGCTGCGGCCTCATGAGTGCAGAGCAGAAATGCCAGCAAGTCCGCCTTGATGCCGACCCCGAAAGCGAGGCGCAATCGCAGCGTCAGTGCCGCTGGTTCGTTTGCGGACACACGGACCGCGCGGGGTTTATTGCGACGACGTTCAATTGGTTCAGTGTCGGCGAGGAGCGATTTCCAGCGATGGTCCTTGGCCTCCTGAAACGCGATACGCGCCAACGCGGTGAGACGCGATTGTGTCGATAGAGGATAGCGGGACGCGAGGTTGCGCATCCGTTGGACGCTCAAGACGTCCGCATTGATCGCGGTCCAGTCTGAGAGCACGTCGTAGAGGCGAGGCTCCGAGGGAGCCAACGTAAGCGACATGAGAACGAGCGACTCGGGATCTACGAGCGCATTCGCGCGGACTCGCACGGAAGCCATGCCTCCAACGACGCTCCACTGGCTCCATACGACCTCCGCCGTCGCGCTCACCAAGTGCTTGCGGAGGTCCGCCAGCAAGGCGCGGCTAGACGAACCCGAGCTGTTTCCCGGCATAGGCGAGGAGCTCGTCGAGTATGAGGTGGAATTCCGGCGAGTCGTTTTGCGGCCGTATCCAATCCGCTGCCGCGGAGAGTTCGTGGCTCGACGGGGACAGCGCGATCAAGTCCTTGTAGTGCACACTGCGTGGTGTCGCGTGATCGGCGGCGGCGTACAGCTTGAAGAAGATCAGATCAAAGCGCGACGCGAGCCCAACGTCGAGACCAAGATCAGGAGCGTCCGGGGGCCCATAGTGCCGCCACCGGAGGCGACCCTCGAGGCCATTGGGGAGGCCTTGCTGCCATTGCAACGAGGGGCCCGTGTTCATCCATCGATCGTCTAGGGCGAGGTCGCGAGCCACCGTAGCGATGGCACGCGCTAGCGCCGCCGGCATGAGCTCTGGTGGCTCGATCAGTCCCTGCTCCCGAAATGCAAGTATATCGACATTCTGCGGTCGGCCGATCGACAATGCCGAGCAAGTTCAGCGCGGCTCCTCCGATCACGACAATCGCGTATTGCTCGCCCGCGAACGCCAAAAGCTCAGCGACGCGCTGGAGTGCTGTCTCGATAGTTACAGTAGATTTTAGCTCCATAATAGATCGCATTAAGATCTATTATAGAGCGTCACGCTGGGTGTGTCAATATCCCATGAGAGCCTAGGTTCATTCGGGAATTAGGATGTGGCCGCGGGCGGCGTCTCAGTCGCCTCGTAATGCTTATTCGTCACGACGACGATCGAATAGAGCAGCGCGAACAAAACGATCGCGCCGAGGATGAGGCCCGTGTACGCCGGCCGCGTGTCCGGCCCGCCGCTAGGCGCGGCGTCGTGGTGTTCGCTCATGCCACCCGTACCTTTGTCATGTGATCGTTCTGCTTGATCTGCCGCATGACATCGAGTCCTTGCGTGATCTTGCCGAACACAGTGTGCTTGCCGTTGAGATGCCGCGTGCTGCTATCGTCGAGCACCAGGAAGAACTGTGAGCCACCAGTGTCCTTCCCGGCATGCGCCATGGACAGTGCGCCGACTTCATGCGTGCGCGGATTGTCCTGGGTCTCGCACTTGATGTGATATCCGGGTCCGCCCGAGCCAATGCGCGTATCGCCGACCGGCAAATCGCGCGACTGCGGGTCGCCGCCCTGCACCACAAAATTGGGCACGACGCGATGAAATTTCACGCCGTCGTAGAATCCTTGATTCGCCAGCTTCTCGAAATTCGCCACGGTCCCCGGCGCGTCCGCATCGTACAGCTCGGCCACGATGGTCCCGCGGTTGGTTTCGATGGTTGCGTGTTTCGTCATGGGCCGAAACCTATACCCGGAACGCCGACGGGCAAATGTCGGCCAGGACGCACCCCGCACAGTTGGGCTTGCGGGCGAAGCACACCCGACGCCCGTGGAAAATGAGCAGATGCGAAAAGATCGTCCAATCGCGCCGCGGCACGACGGGCATGAGATCGTCCTCGATCTTGACCGCGTCGGTATTCGCGGTCAACCCGAGGCGCTTGGAGAGCCGGGTCACGTGAGTGTCGACGACGATGCCCTCGTTCTTGTCGAAGGCGTTTCCGAGAACGACGTTCGCCGTCTTCCGGCCGACGCCGGGTAAGCCCACCAGCTCGTCCATCGTGCTCGGCACCGCGCCGCCATGGCCATCGCTGACGCCCTTCGCCGCGCCGATGATCGACTTGGTCTTGTTGCGAAAGAACCCGGTCGACTTGATGATCGTCTCGACCTCCTCCGGATTCGCCACGGCGAGATCGGCCGGCGTCGCATACCGCGCAAACAATGCGGGGGTCACGAGATTCACCATGCGATCCGTACTTTGCGCACTCAGGATCGTCGCGACGAGCAGCTGCCACGGCGTCGTGAAATCGAGCTCCGTGTGCGCGTCGGGATACGCCTTCTTGAGTCGACGGACGACCTCGCGGACGTGCGTTTCGAGCCCTTTGCCGCGGAATACCTTCACGCGGGCCACTTTCGCTTTCTTGACCGGCATCAGTCCTCGACGCCCGCGGCGTCCCGCAACCGGTCCACGAGCTCGTGCAACTGCCGCTCGGCCCCCTCGATCTCCTGCGCCGCACCCTCCATGTCCAGCAGGCCGGCCCGCATGGAAATCGACAGCTGATTCATGTAGCGGATCTTGGCCAGCATCTCATCCGTGACCTTGCGCAGCGCGTGAAATCGGCGCTTCTCGGCCACCGCCCGATGATAGCGGTGCACGAGATCGTCTCCCGTCAGCTTCTGCGCGAGCTCGAGGGAATCGTCGGGCGTCCGCCCGCAGAACGCCGCGCGATCGGGAATCCCCGCGTCATCCCACGAGGTCTCGGTGAACCACAAGCGCCCGACGTATTCAATGCCGTCGTGCGACACGCGCAACGTGACATCGATCTCCCGGCCGTCGACGGTGATCGCCGAGACGTGTGGCGGCTGCTCGAAGTGCGAGATCGTCACGGGTCAGCCTCCGTGGCATCGAGGAAGCGATCGACAGCGGTAAACAGTGCCGCGGGCTGCTCGACGTAAGGAACATGCCCGCAGTCATCGATGGCCACGAGCTCCGCGCCAAGATCCCAGGCGACGTCCTCCGATGACGCCAGCGGCACCGGGTCCTGACGCCCGTGCACGACCAGCGCCCGGCAGTGGATGTTGGCCAGCTGCGGCCGGATGTCGTAGTCCGCGAGGCTCTCCCAGACCGATTGCTGGACTCGTCCCATGACTCGAAATGGTGTCAGATCGTGGGCCCGCGCCCGATTTGCGAAATACCCGGCTACGCTCAGTTCGAACGCCCGCTGGCGGTACGCATCGGGGTCGCGTGCCGCGAGTCCCGACTGTTGCAGCGCGGTGCGCTCACCCGCCACCGCCTGCTGCCGCGCCGACATGTTGGCCTCGAACTCCGCACGATACTGTCGCGTGATGGGCGCCGGGTCAATCAGGACGAGACGCCGCGGCCGAACCGCGCCCGTTCCCGCCGCCAGGAGCGCCAACAGCGCGCCCCACGAGAATCCGACGATGGACGGCGACTCCAACTGGAATTCGGCGACAACAGCCGCCAGATCCTCGACCTGGGTACGCCAGGTGATCGCGCCTGGCGCCGGCGATCGGCCTCCGCCACGCTGGTCGTAGAACGTCGTTTCACGGCGCTCGGCCAGGTGCAGCAACTGGGGCTGTAGGTACCGCTGGTCAGCCCCAGGACCGCCGTGCACAACAAGTAAGCGCGACCCGCCGCCCCAGGAGGCCCAATAGAGCGGGACAGGTGTCGTGGCGGTAAACCCTTCTACCCGCGGCGCCGGGATCGGGAGAGGCACCCAACGAAAATACTATCGGCCGAGCCAGTAACTGAACTTGATGATGAAAATGTCGTCCGGGATCGACCGGAAGAGGGCATTCTCGCCGTGCCCGAGCGCAAAGTCGGCGGTCGGCGTGTAGAGGTTCGTGTTCGCCCGGGTCTGCTGCCAGACGAGATAGATGGTCGACCCACGCCGATACTCCCACCGGAGCACGGCATTCCCGCGCAACAATCGCGTATTGAAGTCGGGATTCAACGTCTGATACGCGGTGGCGCCGCCAACGGGGTCGATCTGGACGTTCCCGTTCGACAGCAGCGTCGACGGATCGACCGTCATGGCCACCTGTCGCCAATGCGAGAACTCGCTGAAGTCGTAGTAATGCCCGGTGCCGAGCAAGGGCTGGGCGTAGACCTGCAGGGAGAGCGACGGCGTGAACGTCACGTTGACGCGCGTGTCCATCGACAGCGTCGACTGATGCAGCGACGAGAAAATGTACCGGCTTCCGTAATACACCCGCGGCGACAACACGTCTTTTCCGGCGACGGCGATCGTCGTGTCGTACTGGTTGTTCGTCCAGTAGACGTCGAGCGTCGGACCAAAGCTCAATGTGACGTTCGATGCGGGCTTGAGGAGCAGCGTCACTTGCGGCGTCCACTCGCGCTCGGGCGCGTTGACGCCCGCCGGAGTGCTCGACGTTCGCGCTCAACACCATGGCCTTGCGATTGTCGGTGTTGGCGAAGACGTTGAAGTCGTTGATGCCGCGCTGCTCGAACACGGGCCCGCCACGCGCGATCTGGTCATTGAGCGTCGTCGGCCGGTGGATCACGAAGCCCTGGACGTGCCAGAAGTTCGGCAGGTCCATGCCGATGAACGCGTGATATTGGACCATCGTGAGGTCGCCATCGGCGTTGTACTGCCGCTGCGTGCCGATGGTCGTATAAATGTTCCGATACCACGAGTGCGGATGCGTCCACTGGCGGCCGAGGTTCGCGCCGAAGTACTCGTAGTCCGCTCGCCGCTGGAATGCCAGGTCGTTCACCTCGAACCCGGGACTCCGAAGGTTCGTCGCGGCTTCCCACAGCCAGTCGCCGTTGTCCTTGGCGAGTCGGAGATAGCTCCCCCAGCCTCTGAGCAACGTCATCGTCGTATCGTACCGATCGTCGAAGAGCCCACCGACGACAGACTTGCGATCGGGCCGTTGGAAGTAATGCGCGCTCGACTGCATCGTGTGCTCGATCGCCGTCGGGCTGCCCGCGACGTCCGTGACGGCGACGCTTCCCATCAGCGAGTAGTTCCGATTGTTCCACGTATGCAGGAAGTCGATACCCGCGGCCTCGGCGTGCGTGTGCAGGCTGTCGCGGAGCGTGTCCGTATCCAGGCTGCGCGCGGTCGAGGTGACCATTGCGCCCACGACGGTCGCGCCCTGGCGGAACTCTTGCTTGACGCGACCGACGAAGTAGTTGCTCAACGGCTCGACGATCGTGCGCCAGATCTCGTTCGGGTTGCGTCGGCGTGCCGACGAAGTGCGCGCTCTCTTGGTTCGTCAGCGCGTCGAGCACGCCGATCGAGAGGCCGTCTTGCGTCCGACCCGTGATCTTCGCGGCGCCGAGAATTTGCGTGTTGGATGGCACGCTGTAGTAGGCCGTGGACGAGCTGTTAATGATGTTCCCCGACAGCTGCGGCGTCCGCCCGATCCGGCGCGAGTAGAAGAGGCTCATCGACTCGACATTGCTGCAGAACATGCAGTTGAAGCCGCCGTAGTCGAACGCGTTCGCGCCCGACACGAAAAATGGTCGCTTCTCCGGGTAGAACGTCTCGAATGGGCTCAGGTTGATGACGGCCGGGTCCAGGTCGACCTGCCCGAAGTCCGGATTGACGGTGGCGTCGAGCGTCAGACTCGAACTCAAGAGGTACTTGAGATCGCCGCCGGCCCGAATCTGTTGCCGGTTGACCGGGTCGATCGGATTGCCCCGATTGAGGCCGGTCGCCTCCTCTTGGGCGAGGGTATAGGGCAGGAGCTCGAGTTGGCCGGGACGGTGGTCGATGACGAGCCCCGTGAGATGCCCGAAGCGCGACGCGCCACTCGCCTCGTTGCGCTTGTAGAACGCCCACTGATCGCGCTCGTTGAGCCGATCGATCACGCGCACGATCTGCAAGCCCCACGTCTGGTTCGTATCTCTCGAAAACCGCAGTTGCGAAAACGGGATGCGAATCTCGGCGGTCCAGCCCAGTGAGTCGATGCGGGTAGCGACCTGCCAGATCGGGTCCCACGACGGGTCGAGACAGTTCTGACCGACCGCGTACTGGTCGCCGATCACGCCCGAGGGGTTGACCTCGAAGACGTCGCGCGTGAGGTGATCATGATAGGGGTCGAGCGTGATCGTCAGCTTGTCCGATGTAATCTGCGCCTGCGGCCCGCACTCCTGATCGAGCAGGTCGTCGCGGCGTGCCAGCCGCGTCCGGACGCCGGGCGCGCCCAGCGAGTCGTACATGCGGGCGCCGATGTACAGCGCGTCATCATCGTAGAGAAAACGCACTTCGGTGCGCTGCGTCCCGGGTGGGCCCTCGGCCGGTTGCGTTTGCTGGAACGTCGTCGCGGCCGGCGCCGTCTGCCACGCGGGCTCATCCAGCTTTCCGTCGAGCGTGATCTCACCCGTGAGTCGCACGGCGCGCACAAGAGGCGGCGGCGTAGCATGGACATATCCGCTCCCGGTCTGAGCGGCAACAGAATGACCAAGCGCAGACCAATACGAAACACGCAGCGTTCCGGAGCACGCCAACTTGGACGCACGAAACAACTAAAAGGTTTGATAGCCTTGCGGCGCCGGGGTTGTAAATTGGACCCCATGTCGACCTCCCTCTCACTCGTCGCCGCATCAGTCTTGACGGCGTGCACGCTGGCTGCGCAGCAGCCGAGCGCCCCGGTTGTCACCGTGCTCCACGCCGCGAAGCTGTGGGATGGCACCGGCGCGCCGCCGATCTCCAATGCGGTCATTGTCGTGACAGGAGACCGTATCACCGCGGTCGGCCCTGCGTCGAAAGTGTCAATTCCGGCAGGCGCCCACACGCTCGATCTGGGCTCCGCCACCTTGGTGCCGGGGTTTATCGACGCCCACACGCACATTATCGGTCGGACCCTGAGCGACCCGGCCGAAGACGAAGCGGTCGTCAAAGATTACCAGAGCTACGGCGCGATCATCGGCGTATCCAACGCGCGAAAGACCCTGATGGCGGGATTCACGTCGATCCGCAACGTCGGTGCGCCGGGCTTCGATGACATGGCGCTGCGCGCGGCCGTCGACGCCGATGTCGTTCCGGGACCCCGGATGGAAAACGCGGGTCATGCCACTGGCATCACCGGCGGCCACTGCGACGAGAACGGCTGGCGCCCCGGCCTCGAGGACCACGACTACCGCGACGGTGTGGCCGATGGTGCGGATGAGGGACGCAAAGCCGTCCGCTATCAGGTGAAGTACGGCGCCGACGTCATCAAGATCTGCGCATCGGGCGGCGTGCTGTCCGAGGGTGATGCCGTCGGTGCCACGCAATACACGCTCGAGGAAATGAAGGCCATCGTCGACGAAGCGAGAAAGCTCGGACGCAAGGTCGCCGCACACGCTCACGGGACCGAGGCGATCAAGCTCGCCGTGCAGGCCGGCGTCTCGTCGATCGAGCACGGCTCGTTCCTCGACGAGGAAGGAGCGAAAATGATGGTGGCGCACGGCACGTATCTCGTGCCCACGCTGTCGGCCGGCGAAGTGGTCGAGAACGCTGCGAAAAGCGGCCGGCTCAAGGGCCTGCGGGCACAGAAGGCCATGGCGGCGGCACAGTCGATCCGCAACTCGATCAAGCTCGCCGTCCGGTTGAACGTCCTCATCGCCCTCGGCACCGACGCCGGCGTCGGAGAGCACGGCGCCAACGCACGGGAGTTCCGCCTCATGGTCGACTGGGGTGGCATGACCCCCACCCAGGCTCTCATTGCTGGCACATCCAGCGCCGCCAAACTGCTCGGATGGCAGGACCGGGTTGGGACCCTGGAGGCAAACAAATACGCCGACATCGTCGCCGTCCCCGGCGACCCCACGAGCGACATCACGGTAACTGAGCACCCGGTGTTCGTCATGAAGGGCGGAAGGATCTACAAAGCCCCCGAAGGAACGCAGACTGCCTTGATGTTCTAGGGGGGTCCGGGGGGCGTAGTTGGGGTTTGCCCCCCGGAGGCGAACCGACCAGTCGAGCAGCGCTAGCTGCATCGACGAGCCGCGGAGCGGCTCAATAGCCGTTACCTCCCCACGTGGCCGCGGGTCTGTCTTGAGGCATGGATTACTCGGTCACGTTCGCCCGTCACTTCTCACGGCTCGTTTGGCTCCTCGCCCACGAACCGGAGTCAGTCGACGAGCAAAAGGCTGCTTTGCGCGCGGCGGTTACGGTCTCCCGAACGGGGGTCGTAACCCTCCGCGCTGAGAGCGGTCAACTTGTCGTCAACGGTGCACCGTTACCGGAAGCGTTGACCGGTGTGCAGGACCTCGTCACGACCTTCACGGGGCACGCGGTCAACGAGATGATCGTCGATATGGGCGCGCTGCCGGCCGACATCCTCGGCACTGCCCGTATCCTCGGCTCCGCGCCAGTTCAAGCGGGCCCCGACCAGGGGAAAGAGGTCGACGCCAAGCTCCGGGCGCTCGCACCCCGCACCGTGCGGGTGTCGCTGCGCCGCGCGCGCCGGCAATCGACCCCCCTGGGGGTCCCTGTCATCCCGCCACCCGGGGCGCCTCAGCAGGTGCCCGCCGCGGTAGCCGCCCGGGTCAATGGCCTGCAGCCCGCCACGGTCTCGAATCGGGTCAGCGACTTCCAGCACGATGTCACGAACGAGATCGTTCGCGAATTCACGACCCTCGAACGGCAGAAAGAGTCGCCCGAGGAGCTCCTGGCAAAGCTCAACGTCACGAACTCGGTGTCCGCGACCTCGCGACTCCTCGACGTTGTCGTCGGCATGATCGAAGGCGCCGCGCGCGAGTCGAAACCACTCGTGGTCGCCGATCTCTTCCTCCGCGTCGTTCGCGGTGAGGCGAGCAAGGCTGACCCCGAGGTCAAGCGCGCGTATGCCGCGGCCATCCGCCGGCTGTGCAAGCCGACGACGCTGCGCAGCGTGGCGGGCATCCTGCCGAAGCGGAAAGACCGCGTGAACGACTACCTGGCCATCCTCGCCCGGACCGGCGAAGAAGGCGCCGAGGCGCTCATCGAGCAGCTCACGGCGGCACAATCGTTGTCCGAGCGGCGCATCTTTTTCGACGCGCTCGTCACGCTCAAATCCGGCACGTCGACGCTCACGCACATGCTCGGCGACGCGCGCTGGTACGTGGCGCGCAACGCCGCGGACCTCCTCGGCGAGCTCAATTGCCTCGAGGCCGAGGGCGCGCTCGCCGATCTCTTGCGGCACGATGATGACCGCGTCCGGCGCGCCGCGACGAACGCGCTGGCCAAGCTCGGCACGCCGCAGTCCCGTGTGGCGCTCAAGAAGGCGCTCAAGGATACGTCGCCGCAGGTGCGCGCCACCGCCGCCGCGGGGCTCGTCGGCAAGAACGGCAAGGAGACCGCGGCCACATTGCTCCGCGCCCTCGACAACGAGCCAGACCTCGAGGTCCAGATCGCCATCCTCGGCGCCCTCGGCCGCATGGCCGACCCCGAATCGGTCGATCGCTTGATCAAGGCCGCCGAACCCGACGGCCGGCTCTTCAAGCGCAAGCCCCCCGCCTTCCGGATCGCCGCCGTCGCCGCACTCGGCGACGCCCGCACGCCCGCGGCATTGACCGCTCTGCAAGAGCTCACGAACGATCGCGACAAAGACGTGCGCGACGCCACGGCACGTGCCCTAGGGCAGCGCGCTAGCGAGCCGAGAAGTCTGTCTTCGGCGTAATCGCCCGGCAGGTGGCAGCGAGCAGCGACGCGGTCCGATCGAGATCGTCGAGACTCACGGTCTCGTTGGGCGAATGCATGTAGCGATTGGGCACGGACACGAGCGCCGTCGCAACGCCTTCGCGCGCGAGATGGATCGCGTCCGCGTCGGTGCTCGTGTCGCGCCCCGCGGCATGGACACTGTAGGGAATGCCGTCCCGCTCCGCGGTATCGCGAAGCAGCGAGAAGAGCACGGGCGAGATGATCGACCCACGCGCCAGCACCGGCCCGCTGCCGAGCTTGTGGTCGCCGTACTCCTTCTTCTCGATGCCCGGATGATCCGTCGCGAACGTCACGTCGACGACGATGGCGGCCTGCGGGCTCACGCCGACGGCGCCGACGAGCGCGCCACCGCCGTGATAGGCGATCTCCTCCTGTGTCGTCGCCACGGCGACCACGCGCGCCGCGCCCGGTGACTCGGCGTAGCGCCGCAACGCCTCGAGCACGATAAACGCACCGATGCGATTATCGATGGACCGCGACACCAGGCGCCCATTCGGAAAATCGACGGCGCGCGCGTCGATGACGCCGGGATCGCCGACGGCCACTCGCGCCTCGGCCTCGGCACGCGACGCCGCGCCGATGTCGACCCACAGGTCGGTGATCTTCGTCGCTTTGTCCCGATCTTCGTTCTTGATGAGATGGATGGGCTTCCGCCCGACGACTCCAACGACGTCCCCGGCGCGTCCCAGGAACACGACCCGCTGCCCCACGAGCACCTGCGCATCCCACCCACCGATGTTCGAGAAGTAGAGGTACCCATCGTCGTCGATGTACGTGAGGATGAGCCCGATCTCGTCGACATGCCCCGCGAGCATGATCGTCGGCGCCCCCTTCGCGTTCACGGTCGCAATGCTATTCCCGACCACGTCACCTCTCACGTCCGCAAAACTCTTGGCGCGTTCGCGCCAGACCTGCGCGGGCCGAGCTTCGAAGCCCGACGGTCCTGGACTGTCCAGCAGATGCTTGAGAAAGGCGATCGAATCGTGATTGAGCATGTCAGGCTATGGGTAGAGCGCATTCGGGGCGCGGAGCACCAAACAGCGCAGGGTGAAAAATCGCGGCCAGCGTTTCGACTCCATCTATGAGCCGTGGTCCCGGCCGGCTCAACAGCGAGTTTGCGTCAATGGCCCAGACCGGGACCTCGGGTAACCACGCCAACTCGCGCGCCGCCTGAGCGGCACGGTGTACATCATAGCCGCACGGAGCCACCAGCACAATGTCTGGTTGCGCGGCGATGATCGCTTCACGGGGCACGACCGTGGAATGCGCCCCCGGGGTGCCCACGACGTCGGCGCCGCCCGCGCGACGAGCCATCTCCGGCACCCAGTGTCCGGCGATGAACACTGGGTCGGTCCACTCGATGACGACCACTCGCGGCCGCGGCGCTCTCGCAGCCTTGAGTCTCTGATGGACGTCTTCGACCCTCGCCCGTAGCGCGGCAGCCAATCGCACGCCGGCGTCGGCGTCGCCGAACGCGCACGCGACGTCACGGATATCGCCAAGGACGCCGTCGAGAGTCGACGCTGAGAGAGTAGCGATGCGCGGTCGCGGCGTCAGCCGCGCTGCGTACAACCGGCACTCCGTCTCGCTGACCGCGCACACCTCACACAACGCCTGCGTAACGATGAGGTCGGGCGCGAGAGTCTCCACGAGATCCCAGTCGACTGTATACAACGGGTGACCATTGGCGACGTACGTGCGAACGCTCGCGTCGACGCTAGCAGCGTCGGCCGTGTGATCGATGGCTGTCGACGTCACTCGCGGCAGGTGCTTCACATGAGCCGGGTAATCGCACTCATGACTCACGCCGACGAGTTGGTCAGAACGTCCGAGCGCGGCAACGATCTCGGTGCCGCTGGGCAAAAGCGAGACGATATTCATGTATTTACAGCGCCGTGACTTTACGATACCGTTTATCCGATCTTCACGGAGGATACATGACTCACGTTCGTCCGCGCGCGTTGGCCTTGGGTTTCGCGCTCGCTCTCTTACCCGCGAGCACCTGGGCCCAAGGATTCGGGCTGAACGAGATTGGAACCTGTGCGGAAGCGCGCGGGTTCGCCAATACCGGCGCCCCTTGCCACGATGCGTCGTCGATCTACTGGAACCCGGCCGCAACCCCCTCGTTGCCTGGGTTCTCGATATATGGGGGAGCGTCCGCCATACGCCTGATGGGCGGCTTCAGGCAGGACACGACGGGTCACCAGTACAACTCGAACGTGCCCGTGGTCGTCCCCCCGGCCGTGTTCGTGAATTTCTCCAACATGATCGGCCCGAACAAGTACGCCCTCGGGTTCGGCTTCTACGTCCCGTACGGTCTGATCTCGCAGTGGCGCGATGACTTTCCGGGTCGGTTCGCCTCGTCGCGTGCCTCGATCAACACGTACTACCTGCAGCCGAACCTCGCCATCGAGATCATTCCATCGGTCCTCTCGATCGGCGGCGGACCCGTGATCGGGATCTCGTCGATCCGGCTCGACCAGGCGCTGGATCTGTCGACCTTCCCGGTTCCCGGCGCGCCGCTCGGCACCACGTTCGCGGAGCTCGGCATCGCGCCTGGCACCGAGGCCGGGACGGTGACGCTCAAGAGCGCCAACGAGGTTGCTCCCGGCTTCAATGTCGGCGTGCACGCGAACCTGCTGCCGACGCTGCAGATCGGCGCACGGTACCTCTCGCATCTCGTGTTCGACTACAAGAATGGGACGGCGTCGTTCCGTCAGGTCGAAACAGGCCTGGTGCTCGCCGCGAATAACCCGCTCGGCCTGCCCGGCGGCACGCCGGTCGACGGCGTTCTCGCGCCGTCCTTCACCGGAACCGGGCCGTTCACGAATCAGGGCGTGGCGACGAAGATCACCCACCCCTATCAGTTCCAGGTCGGGCTCGGGTACACGGGCCTGAGCCAGACGACGATCTCCGTCGACTACGCACTGGTCGGCTGGTCCGAGTTCCAGTCACTGCCGATTGTATTCCAGGGACCCGCCGCCGCGAACAGTCAGACGATTCTCGCCAACTATACGGACTCGTGGTCGATCCGGTCCGGTCTCGAGCACGTATTCGGCGACCCGGTCGTCGGATTCATCGGGCGGCTGGGATTCAGCTACGCCAAGACTCCGGTGCCGCGCGATGCGGTCGTCCCACTTCTCCCCGATATGAATCGCTTCAACTACTCGGCCGGCATCGGCTATCCGCTGAGCAAGCACACGGCGATCGACCTCTCCTACATTCACGTCGGGACGGAAGGCCGGCGCGGCCTCATCGTGCAGCGCACGACGACGGTGAACAACAACCTGAATTACACGCAGCTCGACGATGGGTTCTACACGCTCGCCGCGAATGTCGTGTCCTTGAGCCTCAAACTCGGTTTCTAAGCCATGACTCGATATCTCTCGATGAGCCTCGCCGCCGCGATGATTGCGCTCGCGGCCTGCGATTCCGACAAGATCGTCACTCCGCCCGCGACCTCGCTCAACACCGGGATCTTCAAGAGCTACGTCGCGATCGGTAACAGCATCACGGCCGGCTACCAATCGGGCGGCATCGTCGACTCGACGCAGCAGGAGAGCTTTGCCTTCCTCCTGGCGCAAGCGGCCGGCACCCGATACGCCTATCCCGCGTTCACGGTGCCCGGCTGCCCGCCGCCGATCGCGAACTTCCAGACCGGCGCGCGACTCGACAACGGGACGGCCACGACTTGCCTCGGGCGCGACCCGAGCAAAGTCAGCGCGATCCTGAACAACGTCGCGGTGCCCGGCGCCGCCGTCGCGGACTTGACGGCGCTCACGACCGCGAACTCGAACGCGCTCACGACGTTCATCCTCGGCGGCCAGACCCAGATCCAGAAAGCGCTCGCCGCGTCGCCGACCTTCGTGACCGTCGAAATCGGCAATAACGATGTGCTCCCGGCGGCCCTCTCGGGCATCCCGGTTCCCACGGCGGGAGTCTCCCCGGGGATCACACCCGTCGACTCGTTCGAGATCCAATACGCCCGGGCCATCAACCAGCTGACGTCAGCCCAGCCGAAACTCAAGGGCGTCCTGCTCGGCGTCTTCAACGTCACCCTGATCGGCGCGCTGTTCCCGATCGACAGCGTGATCAACAACCCGCTCCTCGGCGCCGAAGTCGACGCCGCGGCGGGGCACGCGATCACCTACGCGCCCGATTGTGTGAACAGCGGCGCGCTCTTGTCGCTTGAGGTGCTGCCACTGATTGCGTCGGGCGAGGTTCCGCCGATCATCGGGTGCGCCGATGCCAACCCCTTCACGCTCTCGGTGGACAAGATCGGACTCTTCGTCGGCACTGTGCAGGCATACAACGGCTACATCCAGGCGAAAGCCGACTCGATCGGGTTCGCGTACATGGACCCGAATCCGCTCCTCCTTCAACTGCGAGCGATCGATTCGATTCCGCCATACCCGAACTTCGCCAGCGCGACCCACCCGTTCGGATCCTTCATTACGCTCGACGGCATTCACCCGTCGGCAGCCGCGCACCAGCTGATCGCCGCCGCCATGATCGCCAAGATCGACAGCGTGTACGGGCTAACGATCGGCCAGAATATGCTCGCTCAGCGCGTCGCCCGGCGGTAAAGCGGAATCGCGGGGTCGCGCGCTAGCGGGCGAGGCGCGCGACCCAGCGATACATGATGAGCATCGTCGCGGTAAATGCGATGCAGGACAACGCGACCGCGCCACTCGCGGCAAACTGGTCGCCGACGAGCGACAGGGGGAAGTCCTTCCCGGAGAACGCGACGAGGGCGGCGACCAGCACGCCCACGAGCCCCTCGCCGACGATCAGGCCCGAGGCGAGCAGCACACCGAGCTGCTTGACGGCTGCCGGGTCGGCACGGTGCTCGGCACGCCGATCGAAGTACCACCCGGCCAGAGCGCCGATCACCACCATCAGCGTGACTTGGGTGGGCAGGTAAATCCCCAAGCCAACCGCGAGCGGAGACAGATGGACGCGGCCGTTCGTGGCTCGACGCAGGGCCGCATTGATGACGATGAGACCCACACCGATCGCGATACCGACACCGATCAAGCTCCAATCGATGTTGTTCTGCAGTACACCCTGAGCGAGCGCGGAGATCAAGCCCGCCTGCGGCGCCGGCAAGGGATTGGCGCGGGCGACTCCCGGCGCGCCGAGAAACCCGTACGCGTGATTCAACAGGTCCAGGATGGGGGGGATGATCGCCGCCCCCGCAACGACACCGAAGATGAGCGCCACCTGCTGCTTCCACGGTGTCGCGTCCACGAGTTGCCCGGTCTTGAGGTCCTGCAGATTGTTGTTCGCGATCGTCGCGGCGGCAAAGACCACCGAGACCACGAACAGGGCGTAGGCGACGAGGGCAGGTTGCGCGGCGGTCGGCAGATACGGACGCACGCCGACCACCATGAGCAGCGCCGCTCCGATGACCGCCACGATGCCGATGCCGGACAGAGGACTGTTGGACGCGCCGATAAGGCCAGCCATGTAGCCGCAGACTGACGACACAAAGAAACTCATGAGCGCGATGAACACGACGCCACCGATCACGAGCACCGTCATCTTGGGCGCGAGCGCGCCACCGGAATCAAAATTCGCCAGCAGGATCGCGATCGGCACCATGCAGACGAGCGTCACGACCGCCACGATGCCGATCGGAATGTCTTGCTCCGTTCGAGGCATCAGGGCCTGCTGACCCGATCTCCGCGCGCGCGAGGCGGCCAGCGCCGATCGCAATCCGCGGTACACGGGCTGCACCAGCATCAGGAGCGTCCAGATCGCCGCGATGAGAATCGTGCCCGCACCGACGAAGCGCACCTGGTGGCTCCAGGTCGCTTGTGCCAACGCGGCCGCTGTTCCATGGCCAGCGTTCAGCGCCGAGTAATGGGGAACGCCCCACGCCCAGGCGATGATCGTTCCGATCCCAATCGCGACGCCAACCCACAGCCCCACGAGGTGACCAACGCCGAAGAGTGCCACGGAGAAGAAGAGATCAAACCCGGTCACGGCGCCCCGCTCGCCAAGGCGGAAATACCGCGCCAGATCGCTGGCGAATATTCTGGTAGCCACGATGACCGCGAACGCGGCGGATACAATCGACCCGGCCGTCACCGCCAACAGGCCGGCGCGAGTGGCGTCGACGCCGCTCTTCTCAGCGGTGCCGCCACTGCCAACCTTGAGCACTTCGGCGCACGCCACGCCTTCCGGAAACGGCAAGTCCGATTCCGTCACGAGCGCGCGTCTGAGCGGGATAGAGTACATCACGCCAAGCACGCCGCCCAGTGCGCAAATCGACGCCGAGGTCCAGTACGGGAAGCCGCTCCACCAGCCGATGATCACCAGCCCGGGCAACACGAAAATGATCGCCGAGAGCGTTCCGGCGGCCGACGCGACGGTCTGAACGATGTTGTTTTCTTGGATCGTCACGTCCTTGAAGCCGCGCAGCACCGCCATGGAGATGACGGCCGCCGGGATCGAGGTCGCGAAGGTCAGTCCTGCTTTGAGCCCGAAGAAAACGTTCGCCGCGGTGAAAATCAGCGTGATCAACACTCCGAGGATCACGCTCCGTACGGTCAGTTCTTTTCGTACGTCTTCTTTGAGGAGTTGGCCCATGCGGCCCAATTATGCTTCACGGCGCTTCACCAGGCTAGGCTTGAGCCGCCGGACCATGAGCCACAGGGCAGCGGCTATGGCGGCGAGAGGCAGCAAGACCCCGAGCGAAGCGATGCCGGAGGCGACGAACCCGATGAAGTTGCGCCAAGCTTGCCGCGTCGCCTCCCGAATCGGATGCTCCCCTGGTGCCTCGGCTAGCACGGTCGCACGCTCGTGCACCGTGACGTCCAAAGCGCTCATGGTCGCATGCGCCTTGAGGTACCTCAGGTGCCCTTCATAGTGCTCGATCTCCCCTTGCACACGCGCCAACTCCCGCTCGAGGTCGAGCACGTCCTTGAGCTTCCCGGTGCGTGTCGCGAGGAGCACCGTCAGCTGCTGCTCCTCCCGCTTCGAGTTCACCACGCGCGCCTCGAAGTCGACATACTCTTCGCCCACGTCTCGCGCCGTCATGTTCACCGACTCGACGCGCCCGATGGGGTTGAGCTGGCCCAGCACGCCGTCGAGCCGCTCCTCGGGAACATCAATGACGAGGGTGGCCGTCTTCACGTTCTCGGCCCCACGCTGGATCGAGCTCGATCCGATATACCCGCCAAACGTCGTCGCCAGATTCCTCACGCGCGCGACAGCCGGGTCGATCGAATCCACCTCGATCGACACTTGGCCCGTTCGGATGATCATCGGCCCTCCAGATCCCTCGGAGTCGGAGGCCATCACCGGCTGATCCAGCCTTTCTTCGGACAGTGGCGCCGCGGCCATGAATGCGGCTTTACGCGCGGCGACGGCGGTACGATCACGCTCGTACCGGAGTGCCTTTTGGCCGCAGCCAAGGGTGAGCGCGAGCGCAGTGAGCGCAATAATGGGATATCGCATGCCAGGGAGACGCCGTGGAGCGCACGACTTGCACACCCGGCGTCACCCAGCCACTGTTTGCGGTCATGAATCTCGTCTTTGCCCTCCAGTTGGCCGCTGTCGCGTCCGCGCCAATCAGCCATATCCACTACGAGGTCACAGCGGACTCCGCCAACGTGGCCGACCGAACCCTCGGCGTCGTCACGACGTTCGATGTCGACGGCTCAGGCCAGGTGATGCTCGCGCTCCCGGGTTGGACACCGGGCGCGTACGAGATGTCCTGGTTCGCGCGCTGGGTGCACGATTTCACCGTGACGACAGCCAATGGCCGGCCGCTCACGTGGGACAAGGCCGACTACCAGACGTGGCGGATCGAGCCCGCCGGCGCGAAGTCGATCAAGGTCAGCTTCCGCTACGAAGCCGACACGCTCGACAATGCAATGGCCTGGACGGGACACGATTTCGTGCTGTTCAACGGCACGAATCTCTTTCTCTATCCGGTCGGCCGCGACGTGACGTCGCCCACGGTGACAGTGCACACGCACGCCGGATGGCGCGTCGCCACCGGCATGGCCGCGGCCGCGACACCGGGCTCGTACGGCGCACCCAACTATCACGATCTGGTCGATATGCCGTTCTTCGTCGGCCGTTTCGATATCGATAGCGTGCGCACGGTAGACCGCTGGGTCCGGCTCGCCACGTACCCCCTCGGGATCGTCGCCGGTGCGCGCCGGCAAGCAGCGTTGAGCGCGATAGCGAAGGTGATCCCGCCCGAGTCGGCGGTCTTCCATGAGACGCCCTGGTCGAGCTACACCGTGCTCGAGATCGCCGACTCGTCATTCGGCGGCGCGAGTGGTCTCGAGCACCAGAACTCGCACGTCGATGTCATCACGGCCCAGGGACTGGAGAGCGACTTCATCCCCAGCCTGTACGCGCACGAGATCTTCCACTCGTGGAACGTCAAGCGTCTGCGGCCGGCCGAGATGGTGCCGTATAAGTACGACGCGCCCGAGCCGACGCCCTGGCTCTGGGTCAGCGAGGGGATCACCGACTACTACGCCGATCTCGCCGAGGTTCGCGGCGGAGTCGTTGGCGACTCGGGCTTCTATGATCTCACCGCCGGCAAGATCGACCAGGTCGCCGCCGCGCCCTCATCGGCGCTGACGGACGCGTCCCTCACGACGTGGATCCACCCGACCGATGGCTCCGAATACGTGTATTACCCGAAGGGCTCGCTCGCCGGATTCATGATCGACGTGATCATCCGCGACGCGAGCGACAATCGGCGGTCGCTCGATGATGTCATGCGCGAGCTCTACGAGACGACATACAAGAAGGGCCGCGGATTCACGGCCGCGGATTGGTGGGGGGCCGTGAGTCGTGCCGCCGGCGGGAAGTCGTTCGACGAGTTCAATCGCCGGTATATCGACGGACGCGAGCCGTTCCCCTGGGACACCATCCTGCCGCTCGCCGGCCTCCGCTTGCAGGCCGACTCGGTCCGCGAGTTGCGGCTCGGCGTCTTCAGCGCGCCGGATTCGTCAGGGCACGTGCGCGTGGTCAACGTAGAGGCGGGCAGCTCGGCGGCCGAAGCCGGCGTTCATAGCGGCGACGTGCTCGTGTCGATCGGCGATGTCGCGGTAACCGACGTGAACTTCGGCGCGCGCATCCGCGCCCGGTACGCCGCGGCCACGCCCGGCGCCGTGATTCCCGTGACGGTCGTGCGCGACGGGTCGACGATGACGCTCTCGGCTCCGGCCCGGTTTCGAACCCACGTGAGCGCCCACATTTCGGCCGATCCGGCGGCTACGCTCAAGGCGAAACGGGTGCGAGCTGGGATTCTCCACGGGACGGTCGGCGCCGCATAAGCGTCTCGATCTCCGCGGCTTCGCGTGGGGCGTTCGATATCCGTCGAACGCCCGCGGGCGTGGCGATGTAATCGTCCTCGATGCGTACGCCGATGTTCGCGTATCGCTTGATCGCCGGACGAATCTTGTCGATCATCGCCCGATTTCTCGGCGTATCGGGCACGGTCTCTATCAGGTTCGACCTGACATAGAGGCCTGGCTCTATCGTGAACGCGCTGCCGGCGGCGATGCGACCCGTGAAATAAAATTGCTCGGGATCATGCACTTCGAGCCCGATGCCGTGCCCCAGACCGTGCATGTAGTACAGTGCGTATTGCGCGCAGAGACGATCAGCGCCGCACTCGTACGTCGCGTCGGCCGCCTCGATGAGCCCGAGCCGGGCGAGGCCGGCCGCCAGGACTGCCGTGGCGGAATCACTCATGCGCCGCGCCGGCGCGTCGAGCAGAGCCTGTCGCTCCGCCGTCGCCTGTGCGTCGCGAACGATCTGATACACCGCGCGCTGGTCTGAGGTATAGTGGCCGCTGACCGGTACGGTCCGCGTGACGTCGCCGGCGTATCCTCGATACGATGCCCCGAACGTCCATGACGACGAGATCACCGGCCTGCATCACGCGATTGTCGATGTTGTAATGCAGCACGGTCGCATTCGGCCCGGAGCCAACCGTGCTGGCGAACGACGGCCGATCCGCGCCCTCACTGCGAAACGTGTACTCGATGCGCGCCTGCACCTGATATTCGTTCACGCCGGGCGCGACAACCGAGAGCGCCGCCCGCTCGCCGTCGGATGTGATCGAGGCCGCCCGCGTCAGGAGGTCGAGCTCGGTGGTGCTCTTCGTTCCTCGCAACTGCTCGATCAGGCGAGTCCCGTCTGAGACAATGGCGTGAGGGTGCGCGCGAATAAGCGCCGCGACATCGCCGGGCGGTGCAACCACACCGAGCGTCGTGCTGTCCTTGAGCAATGAATCGAGGACATCCTCCAGGTCAGCTCGTGGTCGGGCGGGAACGCCGGTGATGTGCGTTGCGCCCGCTGGCCCCATGCGCTGACCACTCCAGACCTCCTGCGCCGGGTCCTTGGCCTCCACGAACAGCATGCCCGACCCGTGCTTGATGATGAGAACCGCCGCATCCGGTTCGTTCACGCCGGTCAGATACATGAACGATGGCGCCTGCTCGAACGACAGATAATCCTCGGCAGGCTCGGGCGCGCCGAGGACCAGGAGATAGTCGCTCGGCATGCTCGCCGCGACCGTGGCGCGACGCGCGGCGTACTCTCCGATGGTGATCTGCGCGAACAGCGCGATCGCGAGGATCACCGATTCGCGGGCACGAACTGCCAGCGCGCGCTGACCGAGACGGAAATGGTGATCGGCCCCGCGTCGATTGGCGTCGGCGCCGCCGCCGCGCCCCCGGCCATCGCGCGCGCATACATGATCGGTCGAATCCCGTTGTCCCCGCTCGCCGTCAGCTCGATAAGCGGCCCGAGCGTGCCCCCGGCGCTTCGCGCCAGCACCTCGGCATCTCCGCGCGCTTGCACCGTCGCCCGCGCGAGCGCCTCACGCCTGGCGCTGTCCGCGTTCGACGCCGTGAACTGCAAGCTGCCGATGCTATTGGCGCCGCCGGCCAGCGCTGCGTCGATCGCCCGCCCGACGTCGTCGATCTTCCGGATGTCCACACGCACCGTGTTGCGCGCGAGATATCCGGTGACGTTCCGTTGGGTGTATTGCGGCTGGACACTGTAGCCGGACGTGCCGAGCTGCTCGCGCGTGAGGCCGATCGCGCGAAGCGTGTCCAGCGTGGCTTTCGTGAGACGGGAGTTCTCGGCGGCCGCCGCCGCCGCGGTCGCGGCGCGCGTCTCGACGGCGACGAGAACGGTCGCGCGATCGGCCGGTGCGTCGGCATGCGCCTCGGCGGTCGTGACAATCGCCGGTGGTTGCGGCGCCGCGACTTGCGCCCGCAACGGCAACGCCAACGCCACGGAAAGGAGCAACGCCATGTCGACTATTCGCATATCCGGCCCCTGGGGGTTTGGGGGGGTGACTCACGATTTCGACTATTCGTCCCGCAAGATATCTTGAATGGCCATGGCCGTGTCCACCCGTGCACTGGAACAAGTCGTCGACGTTGAGACGCCGGAGCAGGTCGTCCTCACGTTCACGATCGCCGGGATCGGATCGCGGGCCGCCGCGGCAGTGGTCGACTCGCTCATCCTCCTGATCCTGTTCATTGCATCCAGCTTGATCATGGGCAGCTTGGTGAGCCGGGGGATCCATCACGTCTCCTCGGTCGAGTCCATCATCCTTGCGCTCTGGGTCCTGCTTACCTTCGCGATGGTCTGGGGTTACTACGTCCTGTTCGAGGCGATCTGGGACGGCCAGACGCCGGGCAAGCGGGTAATCGGTCTCCGGGTCGTTCGCGATGGCGGATATTCGATCACCTTCGCTGCGTCCGCGGTCCGGAACCTCACGCGCGCGCTCGATGCGCAGCCGGGTGTCTTCTATTTCGTCGGGCTGGTCAGCGCGATCATCTCGCCGAGTGGCAAGCGACTGGGCGACTATGCCGCGGGGACGATCGTGGTCAGCGAGCGCGCGGTCACCGAGCGCGGCGCGGCGCCTCCGCCCATTCCCTCCGGCGGCACGGCGATCGCGACCACGACGTATCTCACGGACGACGAGTTTGCGCTCCTCGACCGGTATGAGCAGCGACGCGCCTCGCTCGATCGGGTGCATGCGTTCCAATTCGAGTCCGATCTGGCGGACCGGTTTCGGAAGCGGGCGCCGTCGACCGTCGCGACCGATCGCGTGTTCCTCGCCGAGTTGTGGGCGGCGGAGCGCGACGCGCGCGCCCGCGGCGCGGCGGCGCGCAGCGACACGGGCGCCGCGCGCGAGCAGTATGCGCTCGTCGCGCAAGGCGGAGAGCGGTGGCGCGAGTTCGCCGCGCGGCTGGCCGTGTTGCGGCGGGGAGGGCTGGCCAAGCTTCCCGAGGAAGACGTTCTCCGACTTCGTCGCCCGCTATCGCGAGCTCACCACGGACTTGGCGCGCCTGACGACCGCCAGTCGCGGCCGGGACACGCAATCCCTGTGGTACTTGAACCGCCTGGTCGCCAGCGGTCACGCGATGCTGTATCGCGATCGTCCGATAGCGCCCGGCTCCGTCTGGCGATTCATCACGCGGTCTATTCCTAAGGAGATCCGCCGGTCGTGGCGGCCGATCGTCCTCGCCGCGCTGCTGCTCTACGTCCCTGCGGTCGTCGCCTGGGTCGGTGTCGTCCGGGATCCCGCATCGGCATCCTCGTTCATTCCGTCCGGTATGCTCGACCGCGCGGAAGAGGGCATCACGCGCGCCCGCGAAGGAACGGGATACATCGCCGATGACCCGCTCATGCGTCCGTTGATCTCGAGCACCGTGATCTCGAACAATATCGGTGTGTCATTCAGCGCATTCGCCGGCGGACTCTCGGCGGGCATCCTCACCGTGGTCGCGCTCGTCTTCAACGGCATCGAGCTCGGCGGCGTCTTCGGCCTCTATCAGTCCAAAGGCATTCTGCCGCTCATCGTGAAGTTCGTCGCGCCGCACAGCGTGTTCGAGCTGACCGCCATCTGCATTGCTGGTGGCGCGGGCTTCCTGCTCGCGGCCGGTATCCTGTTGCCGGGTTCGCTGACGCGGCGCGAAGCACTGATCGCGAACGGTCAACGGGCGATTCGGCTTATTGCGGGTGCAACGTTGCTGTTGCTCTGTGCGGGAACGCTCGAGGGACTCATCTCCCCCATCCCTTGGTGGACGCTGGCACAGAAACTGACTGTATCGGGGCTGACAGCGGTAATCCTTGCTCTTTATATCAGCTTAGGATGGCATGATGATGATAAAACGATCACTGGCACTACTGACGGCGTTGCCGGCGCTGCTCCTCACGGCCGATCTGCACCATGATGTGCTGAAGGCGGTATCGACGTTCAAGATGTTCGATCCGTCGATGGAAAAATTCTTCGACGCGTCGGCGGGATACGCGGTGTTTCCCGGCGTGACGAAGGGTGCCATTGGTGTTGGCGCTGCTCATGGCGATGGCGAAGTCATCGTACACGGCGCGGTGATCGGCACGACATTGCTCACGCAAGTGACCGTGGGCGCACAACTCGGCGGTCAGCAATACTCCGAGATTATCTTCTTCGACAGCAAGGACGCGCTCGAGTCGTTCAAGGGCGGCCACTTCACGATGGCCGCGCAAGTCAGTGCGGTAGCGGCCGCGGAGGGCGCCTCGGCCAACGCCAAGTACAGTCAAGGCGTGGCGGTATTCACGGTCGCCAAAGGCGGCTTGATGTACGAGGCCAGCATCGGCGGGCAGAAGTTCAGTTTCCACCCCAAAGAAACGAGCTAACGCCGCTCTACGGTGGCTGTCTACCCCGGCGCCGTATCCGGGCGCTGGGGCCGCGGGCGAACTTGCCCGCATGCGACTCGTCGTATTGTGCCTTGCCGTTGCCTGCATTGCGCAGGGCTGCCGGTCCCCGTCATACGCCGAGTCTCCGCTCGCCGACTTCGATGGTCGCATTGATCGCGTCGGCGACCGGCTTTCGGGTAACGTCATCGCCCATTTGAGTCCCGGCAGCCCGCGTGTGAGCGTCGTGGGCTCGGTCTCTGGCCGAGACGTTCGGCTCTGGTTCGGGTCGGATTTCGTCTTTTCCGGCACCATTGATGACGCACCGGATGCGGCGACCGGCGCGATCGCCGTCAGCGGCATTCTCATTGGACCGGACTTGGGACCTGTCCCCGAACGCTTGACGCTTCGCTAGATTGCCCAGGGTATGGTGCCGGCTCAAGACGAGCCGACGCTCGCCGCGCTGATCACGCGAGCAGCCGACCACGCGTCGACCCGTATCCTGCTCACCTGCGCCGTTCTGGGCGCACTGACCGCGCTCACGCCGTGGGTGGTACGGACCACCCCACGCGTCGTGCCGACGGCCCTTGGCATCTGCCTCGTCGCGTTCGGAGTCCGTGGTCTCGCGACCCATGCCTTGGCCGCTGATCCGGCCGTCACAACACTGCGCGTGCTGGCACGCATCAGTGTCGGTGTCGGCGTCATATCCGGAGTCGTTGGCGCTTTCTGGCTGTTCTTCCTCGCCTACGGCAGCTCATTCTGGAACTGAGCGGCCCGAACGTCCCCGTCAGGCATTTGGCGTTCTTTCGCGCCGCCAGTGCTGAGCTCGAAGGATCGAGCGAGTACCGGACTCTGCTCGCCGGGGTGGTCGTCATGCGGCTGGTCGATAAGTGGCGATCGCGCGACGGCGACAGTGAGCGACAGGTTCGCGATTTTGCGCCCGTCCAACAGACGATCGACGCGCTCGATGACAGTACGCACCGGCGGGCGCTGCAGGCTCTCATCGATGCGATCAGCGCGCATATCGATGGGGCCGCCGATATGCGTGTCGCGAGGTTGTACGACTACGGGCTTTGTCTGGAGCGCGACGCGCGCTGGGATCCAGCCGCGGACGTCCATCTGACAGCGATCGATCTGACGCCGCAGAACCAGTCGCTCGTCCCTCGGTGCTGTCGACAGGCCAGCGCATGCTTCCGCAAAATGGGCGATCTCGACCGAGCCGAGCAACTCGCGCTAGATGGACAGCGGGTCGCCCGAGAGATGGGTGACCAGCCGTGGTTGTTGCGGTTGCGGATCACCGCGTCCAAGATCCCCTGGTATAGGGGCGATCTGTCGACGGCGGAACGATTGCTCGAAAGTGTCATCGCGGACGCCGACGCCATTGGCTTAACCGAGATATCCGCGGCGGCGTGCCAAGATCTGGGCGCGCTCGCCAGCGATCGGAACCAGCCCGAGCTCTCGGCGCGGTACTTGTACGCGGCGCTCAAGGGGTTGGACGACCCGAGCGAGAAAATCCGCGCGATGGGAGATCTCGCGGCCGCGCTTCAAGACTGCGGGTATTTCGAACAGGCGTGGGCGCTGTTCTCGACGGTCCGTCAGTCGCCATATGCCGATGCCGAGACACGCACCTATGCGTCACTGAACATGTTATACGGCGCCACTCTGTCGGGCGAACGGTCGCAGTTCGATCAATTGAGCCACGAGCTCCGCGATCAGCCGCTCAGCGCGCGCCAGCGCGCCAGCTATCACGTATTTCTCGGGAAGGGCTATCTCAGGTTCCATGAGCCGTGGAAAGCTCGGGTAGAGTTCGCGGAGGCGGCCATGGTCGCCCGTGACGGCGGTGTCGTCAGGTTTCGGCGCGAAGCCGAGATGCTACTGGGAATGGGGCTCGAGGTGATCCTCGACGACATTCGGCATCGCCGCGGGGCGTTCGAAGAGGCGTTTGTCGCGGTTGGATGAGGCCACGGGCAGCCAAGCCCGTCAGTGTCTTGTTTCAAGTCTGTTGTTTTTCGCAATTACATCATATGTTCGCGCGCGTGTTCTATTGCTCCGGTCCCGAGCGCCATACGTGGAGCGACGAGGCTGACGCGGCCCGTTGCTGCAACGGATACCGTCTCGTGCGCGGTTTCGAGGCCGAACCGGACGGGACGTACCGTCTCGTCCGCTCGTGGGAGCCCGCGACGGAGGCCGTGAACCACTCACCGAGATCCGCCCCCGTGATCGACGCCGACCCGCCCATCAACCCGAACGTCCCGGTCCGCCACATGGCGTTCTTCCGAGCCGCGAGTGCCGAGACCGAAGGGTCGATGGAGTACAAGACGGTGCTGGCCGGTTTGCTCGTCCTCCGACTGCTCGATAAATGGCGGTCGCGCGTCGACGGCGATCGCGAGCTCAAGTTCCACGAGTTCGTGGCCGTCAAGCGCGCGGTCGAGGCCATCGCCGATAGTCCGGTGCGTCGGATCCTCGGTGAGCTCGTCAACACGATCAGCGCGTTCACCGACGGCTCTGCCGACACGCGGGTGCCGAAGCTGATCGCCTACGCGCAACTCCTCGAGCACGACGCGCGCTACGACGTGTCGGCCGATGTGTACCTGACCGCGATCGAGCTGGCGAGTGACAAGGAGCTCTTGCCGCTGTGCTATCAGCGCGCGGGCATCAGTCTCCGCCACCTGGGGGAAATCGATCGCGCCGCGGAGTTGTATCGCGAGGGGTTGGCCATCGCGGTCGAGAATGGCGATCAATTCTGGCTCTTGAGGCTTCGCCTCTCGACGGCACTGCTCGAGTTCCACAAGGGTGATTTGCCGGAGGCCGAGCGCCAACTCGATGGGATCATTGCCGATGCGGACGTGCTCGCATCACCGGTGGCCGCCGAGGCGCGGCACGAACGTGGGCGAGTGGCCTATGCGAGAGACCAGGATGCGATCGCCGCCGAGTACTACTATGCGGCGTTGAAGGCGTATGTCGATCCGGCGTTGAAGTTCAGGGTCATGCACGACCTCGCGGGCGCGCTCACGGATCTCGGTCACCTGGAGTACGCGCGAACCGTGCTCTCGGCCCTCCACAATGCGGCCCACGCGGACGTTGAGATGGGATGCCATGCCGCGCTCAACCTCATGCGCGTCGCCGTGCTGATGGGTGAGCAGGTGAAATTCGACCAGTTGCGGCGCGAGCTCGCCGACAAGCGCCTCACCGCGCATCAGCGAGCGCACTACCACGTGTTCGTGGGGCAGGGATACTTCCGGTTTGGCGAGCCGGTCAGGGCACGGGACGAATTCGCCCAAGCGTTGGTCATCGCGCAGACGCACCGCCTCTACAAGATCCTGATCCAGGCGGACGAGTTGCTCAAGACGACGCCCGAGGAGCGCGCGCCCGCGTGGAAAGACCCGTCGCCTCGCCCGGGCTTGCTGGCGATACTCGACGAGATCCGGAATCGCCGTGGCGAGTTCGCGGTGGCGACTGAATAGTCGCCACCGCAACGTCTCGATCAGCAGCTGTTGCCGGAACCCGCGGTAACAGCGCCACCACAATCAGCACTCGTAGGACTCGTCGGCGACGTGCACGCGGCGAGCGCGATGACGGTCGCGAGGATGACGAGACGGGCGGTGCGTTGTGACATGAACAACCTCCAGTTGGGGTGAGCCCCAACGGTAGGCCGTCATGGCGCTATCGCATATGGTCGTTAGGTAGCTGTCGCCTGTCCGTGCAGGCCCGTCACATCGATGATCACGCCCATGTACTCGGGCTCGCCGAGCGCATTCACAGTGGTGTGAGCCGCGACATGGATGGTGCGAACCGTGCCATCACCCGTGAGAAATCGCACGTCATGATCGAGATCGCGACGCCGTTTGGCGGCGGTCGCGACGATTTCGTCCACCCAGGCCTGGTCTTCCGGATACACGCGTTGTCGAAGCGCCTCAACTGAAGGCTCCGGCTTCTCCGGATCGAGATCGAGAATCCGCAATGCTTCCTTGGAGCACAGGATCCGCCCCGACGGGACGTTCCAGCCCCAGCTGCCGGTATGCGTCAGCCGTTGCCCTTCGGCGAGAAACGCCTCGCTGCGTCGCAGCTCTTCCTCGGCCCGCTTCCGGTCGCCGATGTCCTCGACAACGACGATGCCAAAGCACGGCGCGCCGAGCTCATCGCGGACGAGCGAGACCGCGAGGTTTGCCCAGACCACGCGGCCATCCTTGGCAAAGCAGCGTTTCTCCAGGCGGTACGAGTCGCGCTTGCCGTGCACGAGCTCCGTGAACACGTTCCAATCGGCTTCGCCCCGCGCCGGGTGCGTGATCTTCGTGAATTGGAAGGTGCGGAACTCCTGTTCGCTGTACCCGAAGAGGCTGCGGATCTGTCGATTCGTTTTGAACGCGTGGCCGCTCGCGTTCACGAGCGCGATCCCGACCGCCGCTTCATCGAAGAGCGCGTGGAGCTGTCGCTCGCTGTCTCTGAGCGCCCGCTCGATTTTCACGCGCCTGGCATTGCTGGCCCAACTCACCGCTCCAGCGCAGAGCACGAACACGGCGAGCCGCGGCAGCTGGTCGATGGCCACGGCCAATGAGCCGATGGGCGCCACGAAGAAATAGTCGACGGCGATCGCGGCCAGCGCCGCCGCGAGCAACCCCACGCGCCATCCGCCACTCCAGGTCGCGCCGGCGACGGCGACGAGAAAGAGCGTCGTGGGATCGACGCTTGGACGAAGCGCAATGGCGACCGCCAGCGCCAGCGTCGTCCATCCGAGCGCAGGCGCGTACCGCGCAACTTCGGTCCGCATGCGGACGACCGGCGCCTGCTGCTGCGCGATGACCATTTGCGTCATGGCGCTCGAAATGGTAGCGTCATAACCCGTTACCAGCTAGCTCAGCCATATGCCGCTTTCGTATAACCGCATCGCGGGCCAGAGTATCGAACGCCTCGCCGCTTTGAGCGACGGGATATTCTCGGTCGGAATGACCTTGCTGGTGCTCGACCTGCACGTGCCGGCGCGCGAGGTCATTCACGGCGAGGCCGATCTCCTGCACGCCCTGGTTGGCATCGGGCCGCAGGTCGTGATCTACCTCATGAGTTTTCTCACGCTCGGCATTTTCTGGGTCGGACAACAAACCCAGCTCAACTATCTCGAGCGCAGTTCCAAAGGCCTGACCTGGGTCAACCTCGGCTTCTTATTCGCGGTAACGTTGATGCCTTTCTCGACGCGGCTGCTCGGCGAGTTCCCGACCTATCGCATCGCGCTCATCGCCTACTGGCTCAACCTGTTCCTCCTCGGCCTCGCGAACTACCTGAGTTGGACGTGCTCGACCAAGTTAAGCCTGACCAAGGCCGACATGCCGGCGGACGTGCCGCGCGCGATACAACGGCGGGTCCTGGGCTACCAGGCGCTCTACGCGATCGGCGCGTTGCTGTGCATCGTCGGCAACTCCTGGAGCATCGCGTTCATTGTGCTGGTGCAACTGACAGCCGTAATTGCTCTGCGCCGATAGCGCCCTCGGGCGTGTCCTCGTGCTTGAAGTACACGAATACGTCGCCTTGCCTCACGTGCGGCTCGACACGTGCCCTGAGCGACCCGATCTCGTACGTCTCTTTGCGCAGGCGCAGATAGGTAAAATCGGCGGTCGTCACGTCCGGCGTTTCGAGCGTCTCACTTTCCGCCACGCACAACGCAGCGTTCGCCGCTCTCAGGCACTCGTACACCGGGTCGCTGAACCACGACTCGTGCCGGAACTCGAACGCGTAGCGCGTGTCGCGAGGCAGCCCGTCGACGAACCCCCGCAGCCGGTCGACGTTGCAGCGGAGAAATGGGGGTAGCTGAAACAAGACGGGCCCGAGGCGCTCCGCGGCGCGAAGCGGAGCGAGCGCGTTGAGAAAACTGGCGGTAAAATCGAGCGCCCCATCCAACCGCTTGACATGCGTGATGGACTGATGCGCTTTGACCGCAAACCGAAACCCGGGCGATGTCTGCGCAATCCACCCGACTTGCAGCTTCTCAGTCGGAAACCGCCGAAACGTGTAATTCAACTCGACGGAGTTGAGCCGGGTCGAGTAGTACCCGAGAAACTTGGACGCGGCGAGCTTCGCCGGGTACCATGATGGCTTCCAGGCCGGATACGCCCACCCCAATGTCCCCGCGTAGATGGCTCCCACGGTGTCAGTCCCGTTCGTTGGGATCGACGACTCTGATTTTCACTTGCCCCATGATTTCGTGACCGACGATGCGGATGCACGGCGCGTCGTCTCGCGGCACGGCTCTCGTCACGCGCCGAATTTTGAACTCCGGGCTTTCGACGCGCACACCGTGCGGCACGGTGATCTTGACCTCGCCCATCATCGCAACCACTTCGATCTCGGATGTGCCCGGCAGGAACCGGGCGTGCCGGAGATCGAGCCGAACGCGGCCGAAGAACACGTACACCCAGAGATGAGCCGGAAGCTCCCAGTCTCCAGCGCGGTCAGCCGGAGCGATGACCGAGATGACCGCCCGTGGTTTTACTTCCAACGCTTGGATGCGATAATTGGTGAGTCCTGACGGACGAAGAGCATATCCGTCTGGAACAGCGCATCGTGCAGCGGTCGCCGCGAAAACTCCATGTCGGGGATGTGCAGGAGACCCTTGAGCCTCGACTTCACATCCGGGGGCAGGAGCCGGGTAATGAACTCTCGCATAACCGTCGCATTATAGCATGTATTATTCCCGTATGACTATCCGTGCCTTGGTATTTGCGCTGGTACTGCAGCCCCCAACGGGGAAGTTGATCCTTCGCGCGCATGCGCACGGTGACCAGATTTATACGTGCCAGCAGAACGCCTACACGTTCTCGTGGGGTCTCAAAGCGCCCGACGCGCGGCTGTTCGACGATAGCAATCGGGTCATCGGCCGCCATTTCGCCGGGCCGACCTGGCAACTGAGTGACAGCAGTCAGGTGGTGGGTCGTCCGATCGCCAAGCAAGACGCACCCGAGCCGAACGCGGTTCCTTGGCTCACGCTTGCCGCCGTGAGCAACACCGGCCACGGCCTCTTGGAGCACGTGAAGACGATCCGACGCATCAATACTCACGGCGGCCAGCCACCGGCCGGCGGATGCGACCAGTCGCACGTGGGCGCCGAGCTCCGAGTCCCGTACACCGCCGAATACGACTTCTACGCCGACTAAAGGATCGCCCGCAGCACGGGAATCCGGCGGAACACGTACTCGCTGGCGGCGAACGTCGTGACGGTTGCCAGCACGGTCAGCAACAGAAACTTGAGCAGCGCCGGCCACTCGAGACTCCACAGCAGCCGTGCGCCGAGGATCACAAAGGGCGGGTGGAAGACGTAGACGCTGAAAGCGTTTCGTGACAGAAATTGGGTGAACGTGTTCTGTTCATTCGCTTTCTCACGGTAGAGAACGAGCAACCCGGCCGATATCGCGACGCACGTCACGGACTCCCAAACGCTGAACGCGGCGCTCCGCCAGTTCCACCCGTCATGTATCGATCCACCCCGCATGATCGCGAGCCAGGCGACGAAACCAACGGGCAGCACCACCATCAGCCATCGTATGCCGCGCTCGTATGGGAAGGTATTCAACCACCCATTGCGCGCGGCAATTATCCCCGCGCCAAAGAGCAGTATGTACTGCGAAAAATCCCCCAGGTGCATGTTGAACAGGGAGTAATCCGGCAACACCCCCCGGATAACAAACCGCCCCGCTGCCATGCAGATAGCAAGAATCGCCAACGCCCCATTGCCTGGCGGAGGTCTCCGGATCGCATCTTCCCGCGGTCGCGCGTAGCGCGCTGCGTACACGGCCGAAAAGATGAGGAGCGCGAGCAAAAACCAGAGGGGCCCGTTCTCCTGAAGCACTTCGAGATCGACGATGTGATGCACCCACTCGTGCGCAAACGAGTACGGCGCCGTCCACGAATGCGAGAGGTAGTACTCGGTCACGGGCCCAATCACGAACATGTAGAGCAGAACGGGTAGCCCGAGCCGAAACGCCCGATCACGCAGAAACTTCTGGGACCCTTTGCGATCGATGGAGGGCGGCACGAACACACCAGCCACGAAGAACAAGAGCCCCATGAAAAATGATTGTAAATACATCTGCCACGCCGCGAACGTGACCAGGGTGAGATGCGTAATGGGCGGCCGCTCGACAAAGTACCAATTCCCGAGCGGACTATAGGTATCGGCCGCATGCATGCTGATCACGAGGATAATCATCGTCCACCGGAGATTGTCGATGAACGCCAACCGCGATAGGTTCGGTCGCATGACGAAAGCCCTCTCACTCACGCTCGCGCTCATGTGCGCGGCCCCCTTGACCGTGCGCGGTCAGCTGATCGACACCAAGGTGGTGAGCCTCGAAGCCGCGAAGACCATGGTGGCGGCGGCCGAAGCCGAGGCGAAGAAACACAGCTGGAACATGGCCATCGCTATAGTCGATGCGAGTGGCAACCTGATTTTGTTTCACCGCATGGACGATGTGCAGACCGGCAGCCTCGATGTGGCGATTGAGAAAGCCCGCACCGCCGCCAAGTTCCGTCGCCCCACTCAGGCGTTCGCCGACGCCGTCAAGAGCGGCAACCTGGGCATTCTGTCCTTTCCTGGCGCCGCCGCGGTGGCTGGCGGCGTCCCGATCACCGTCGACGGGAAGGTCATCGGCGCGGTCGGCTGTAGCGGTATGGCATCCGACCAGGACGCCGTCGTCGCCCAGGCCGGAGTGGACGCGCTAAGCGCTCATTAGGGGAAACTGGATTTCCAGCATCCGGTCGTGATAGAGCTCGCGCTTGGGACCCGCGAGGCTGTGCGGCCGGACGCGCATCCACGCGCGAATCGCATCGTACGCTCCCTCGGCCGCCTCGTACTCGTCCGGGGCATAGGCGCACGCCACCGTGACCGCCGGCAGCTCTTTGATATCGAGACGATCGAGGCGAGTCGTCGCGCGAACCTCGATGAATGGCTCGCCGCCGGGCACTCCGGTATCAGCGCATTGGTGCCAGAGCACACCACGCATACCTCCACGCATTCTCTCAGGTACCCGACCGAGTAACTCCCGCTCGGCCTGGACGACGTCATCGTATCCGAGCGCCATGTCGCCGAGGGACGCCACTCTCGTTGCGGGTCGCTGCTTGATGACGACCGGGACGCTTCGTGTCCCACTCGCGATCGCGGCATTGATGCGCTCGAGCGAGTCTTGTACGCGCGCCAGCGCGCATTGCAGTCTCTCGCGCGAACGCTGCAACGCCATCCGTCGCGAGACCCGACGCCCGAGCGCGGCCACCTCGGCGAGGGACAGTCCCATGTCCCGACAGGCCAGAATCTCGGCCAACGCGATGAGCTGCTCCGGCGCATAATACCGATACCGAGTCGCCGGATCGGTGCGCTCGGGTTTCAACAACCCGATCTCGTCATAGAATCGCAGCATCTTCGCCGTGACCCCGGCGATGCGCGCGAACTCCCCTATTCGATACATAGTTGAACTCTCCCCCAACAGGAATGTTCAATTGTGTCGCATGTTGCGCACTATTTTTTTCACCACGTTCGCGGCTGCGACCCTCGCCGCCCAGCAGCCGGCCACGGGCGCCGTGCTCGTCCTCTATCAGCCGAAACCGGGCATGGACCGCGACTTCGAGCTCGGCGACCAACGCCACCTCGCATGGCACCGTTCCATCGATGACCGCTGGCTCTGGCCAGGCTGGACGATCGACGACGGCGAGCGCCGGGGCTTCTTCCTCGATGCCACGTTCTTTCACCCGTGGACAGATTTCGACCATCCGCTCGAGCCGAACGAGGACGAGGCCAACTGGACCATCAATGTGGCGCCGTACGCCGACGTGCGCTCGGTCATGCGATACGACATCGTGGGCGCGCTGACGACTCTCACGCCTCAGCAACTCGCGGTGCCGTACATGACGCTCGCGTTCGTCACGGTGCACCCGGGCATGGGCGCCAAATTCGAAGCCGCAATTTCGGCGACGCTGCGGGCGGCCAATACTCCACACCTGGTGATGCGACCGGTGAGTGGAGCCAGCGAGTACATCGTCATGATGGGCGCCCAAAAGCTCGCCGACCTCCCATCAAATGGCGGACAGATCGAGAGCGCGATGCAATCCGCGGGCGCATTCGTCGACCGCGCGCGAACCGAGACGTGGCGCTACCGTCCGGAGCTCAGCTACGTGCCGCGCTGACCCGCCGGCTCCGGCAGCCGCAGGCTCCCAGCGTCCTCGCCATCGAACTTGGTATCGGCCCCCACGCCCTGCCACGCCTCGAGATCCGCGAGCAGCGCCTGCGCATGCTGCCGCACGGCGCCGACCGCGTCCTCCCCGAGCTGCAGCCTGAGCGGCGTGCGCTCGGCGTTGAGCGCCTGGTCGATGGCCTCCGCGGCCTTGAGCGGATCGCCTGCTTGCGTGCCGTGCATTCCCGTGACGAACTCGCGCGTGCCGCCGACCGTTGCCCTATAGGCCTCGATCACGGGCATGTGCCGCGTCCCTGACCCCAGCAGGTTCGTGCGGAAGTTGCCGGGTTCGACGATGAGCACCTTGATACCGAACGGCGCCACTTCCTGCGCGAGCGCCTCGGACATGCCTTCCATCGCGAACTTGGCGGCCGAGTAGGCGCCGAAGCCGGCAAACGAGAGCTGGCCGCCGATACTCGAGATGTTGACGATGGCGCCACGACTCTGCGACCGAAGAACGGGGAGGGCCGCACGAATAACCGCCACCGCGCCGAAGAAGTTGGTCTCCATGAGAGAGCGCAGCTCGGACTCGGGCGTCTCCTCGACGGCGCCGACGATCCCGAACCCGGCATTATTGATGATGACGTTGATGCCGCCAAAGCGCTTGACGCCCGCATCGATGGCTCGTTGCGCATCGCCTGGGGTGTCGACATTGAGCGAGACCGCCAACACATGGTCGGGATCTCGAACGGTGATCTTCGCCGGGTCTCGCGCGGTCGCGATGACGTTGTATCCTCGCGACACGGCATACGTCGCGAAGGCCTGGCCAAAGCCAGACGAGGCGCCGGTAATGAACCACGTAGTCATGTACGAACAATGTACCGCGCGAGGCCCTCGAGGCAACCGCGCCACCCCTGCTGGTGTTGATCGCGGAGCGTTTCGTTCGCGACGCGCTCATGCGTCACGATGACCTCGGTGTCCGTACCTCGCGGCTCGAACCGCACGGTCACCCGCTCGGGCTCGCCGTCCGAGCCCTCGAGGCGCCACGAATAGGTCAACAGATGCGGCCGTTCGACGGCTTCAAACACCCCCACGATCCAGATCTCACTGCCGTCCGGCATTCGATTGCCGATCCGATAGGCGCCGCCCACGCGCACATCGACCCTCGGGCTGATGCAGGTCACGCCCTCAGGCCCCCACCATTCCACGAGTTGTTCGGGCGTCGTCCAGGCGTCGAACAGCCGCTCCGGTGTCGCGCGGATCGTGTGTCGCACGACCAGCGTGATCACGGCCGCTCTACATAGCGCGCAAGCGCACGCAGCTGGCCTTCCCAGAAACGCCGGGACTGCTCGAGCCACGCCTCGGCAATCTCCAGGCCGCGCGGGTTGAGCGAGCAATGATGTTCGCGTCCATCAATGTGCCGGACAATCAGACCCGCATGCTCGAGGACCCGGAGGTGGCGCGATATTGCCGGCAGCGACATCGCGAACGGTTCGGCAAGCTCACCGACGGTCGCCGGCCGCTCGGCCAGTCGCGCGATCAGTTTCCGGCGGGTCCGATCGCCAAGTGCGCGGAACAGTAGATCGAGCCGGTCTTGCGCAACATTTAACAACATTGTTAAATATTGCTCGACCCCAACCCCATTCGCAATGACCACCCGCCGGTTGTTCTGCGCGCAGATCGCCGCCGCCCTCGCGGTGTTCCAAGATGATGGCATTTCGCACGTCGCCGAGTCGATCCACCAAGAGGTGATGTTCCGGTTTACGCCGGAGCAGATCTACACGGCGCTGCTCGACGAGAAGCAGTTCTCGGCGATGAGCGGCGGACTCGCCGCGCGCATCGACGCGCGCGAAGGTGGCGCATTCTCGCTCTTCGACAACCAGATCACGGGGCGCACCGTCCAACTCGTGCCGAACACGCGGATCGTCCAAGCGTGGCGATCCGGCTCATGGCAGGAAGGCACGTACTCAATAGCACGATTCGAGCTCGCCGCGACAGCGCCGGGCACGAAGCTCGTGTTCGATCACACGGGGTTTCCAATTGGTCAAGCAAAGCATTTGGCTGCCGGGTGGACAGACCACTACTGGCACAACCTCCAACGTTTGGATGCTCTCGGCTTAAAGATGAAGTGACCCTTCCGAGAGATGAACAATGCGAAGATTGCTGTGCGCGGCTGCGCTGGTAGCCGCGCTGCCATTGGGCGCGCAGATGCCGGGACCTGGAGTGGAATTTCTGCTCGCGCGCACCGGGACGTTGCAACTCACCGACCAACAGGTCGTGAAGCTCGCCGCGATTGCGCGGCGCGCGGCCGATCGACACAAGGCTATGCGCGCGAGCTTCGACTCGCTGCGCACCCAGTTTCGCCGTAGCGACTCAGGCGCCCGTCGCCGCGAAGGTCCGCCATCGCAGCTCCATGCGGCGATGGAGCGCGAGCATGATGCCATGCACGCGGATCTGCGCGACGCCATCGCCGTGCTCACGCCGGAGCAGCAGGCCCACGCGTGGGAGCTCGTCAGCCGGCGCCGCATCATGATCCATCACATGGGTCCTGGCCGCGGCGGGCCGATGATGAGACGCGATGGGCAGGATGGACGCGATGGCCATCGCCGTGGGGCTATGTCGATGAACGGGGACGACGACGATGATCAGGTAGCTGTGGGCGACGATCAGTAATCACCGATCCGCTGGTCTCTCCGGATCCCAGCCGGGATCTGGAGAGGCCGGGGGCGGTTGATGTTGTCCCAGGTTGTTCGCATCGACCTTCGCGAACACAAAATTCTCCGGAGCGACCGGCGCGCCAGCCAAACGCCGAAGCATCGCCAATTGCCCGACATGGGTCATGGCATCAGCCAACGGTCCCTGTAGGAGTTGTTCCGGTCGGATCGTAGGCGCATCGCCAGTCTCGATCAGCCGCCCAAGATCTTCCATAACGTCATGCAGTCGTGCGACCTCCTCGGCGAACGTCGGGAGCAACTGCGGCCGCCACACCCCGCCCACGAACAACGTCCGCGCGTATCCGAGCACGCCAGTGATGTGCCGCACCAACTCGTGCGGCGTCCGCACGTTCATTCCCGCCTGGAAATCCGCGTACGCATCCGGTGCGTCACGAAGGGCCTTTTGGGCCCGATAGGCGATCGCGCCCAAGAGGTGCTTGAGCATCGATCGCTGGGTCATGTCCCATATCATATCATACGGGATATGGCACTCGACCCACCGGTCCTGCAAGGCAGGCACGTTCGCCTCGAGCCACTCGAGCGGCGCCACATCGAGGGCCTGGCCGCCGCGTCTGCCGGAGATCCGCCACTCTACCAATGGAGCCCCGTCCCGCAAGGCGCGCACGCAACGACGGGGTACGTCGAGGCCGCGCTCGCCGGGCGGGCGCAAGGGAAGGTGATCCCATTCGCGATCGTTCGCGCCGCTGATGGCGTGATCATCGGCTCGTCGCGCTTCTTTGATATCGAGCAGTGGGCCTGGCCGTCCGGCCATCCCCGGCACGGCCGCATGACGCCCAACGTCTGTGAGATCGGCTATACCTGGCTCGACCGCTCCGCCGTCCGCACCGGCGCGAACACCGAGGCGAAGCTCATGATGCTCACCCACGCGTTCGAGGCCTGGGACGTCGTCCGGGTGTGCTTCCACACGGATGTCCGCAACGAACGCTCGCGCGCCGCGCTCCAACGCATTGGCGGGCAATTCGAGGGGATCTTGCGCGGACATCGGATGGCCGCCGACTTTATCCCTCGCGACTCGGTCCGCTTCTCGATCGTTGCGTCCGAGTGGCCAACAGCGAAACAGCGACTGGAACAACTCCTGGAGCGACAGCGGAATCCCGGATGAAACGCCTCAGCGCGGTCCTCGGCTCGGCGCTCTTCCTGGTCATAGCGCCGGGCTTTGTTGCGCTCTACATGCCGTGGCTGATGAGCCGCTGGCATGTGGCCCCGGCGTTGCTCGGCTGGGCGCCATTCCGCTGGATCGGCATCGCGCTGATCGTCGCCGGACTCCCCATCTTGATCGACTCCTTCGCCCGCTTCGCGCTGCAAGGCCTCGGCACCCCGGCGCCGATCGCGCCGCCAACGCACCTCGTCGTGACCGGCTGGTATCGCTACGTCCGCAATCCCATGTATGTCGCGGTCTTCGCGTTGATCATCGGCCAAGGACTACTCTTCGGCCGCACGAACGTGCTCGAATGGGGGCTGGTGTTCTTTCTGCTGACACACCTGTTCGTGGTGTTCTATGAAGAGCCGAATCTGCGCCGGACCTTCGGGAGCGAGTATGACGCGTATCGCGCTGCTGTGCATCGTTGGATTCCCCGTCTGCGCCCTTACTCAGCCGGTGCGCCCGAGAGCCCGTGATGCGGGCGTCGTCATTGGGGTCTTCCAGCCCGGAGCGCTCAACGCGATCACGGACGTCACCGGCGTCCGCGTCGGCCATACGACGGTTGTTCAAGGCGATAGCATCCACACGGGTGTAACCGCCATTCTCCCGCACGGCGGAAATCTGTTCCGCGATCGCGTTCCCGCCGCGCTGTTCGTCTACAATGGGTTCGGTAAGCTCGTCGGAGCCACGCAACTTGAGGAACATGGCGAGCTCGAAACGCCAATTCTCCTCACCTGTACGCTTTGCGTGTGGAAAGCGGCCGATGCCATGGTCGCGTATCTGCTGGCCCAGCCGGATATGAGCAATGTCTATTCGATCAACCCGGTTGTTGGCGAAACGAACGATGGCGGTTTGAGCGACATCCGCTCGCGGCCAATCACCGAAGCCGACGTCCGGGCCGCTCTCCAAAACGCGACGGACGGCCCGGTGGCCGAAGGTTCAGTTGGCGCCGGCGCCGGCACGCGGGCCCTCGGCTGGAAGGGCGGCATCGGCACGAGCTCCCGCAAACTCCCAGCGAAGTACGGCTCGTACACCGTAGGTGTCCTGGTCCAATCGAACTACGGCGGCATCCTCACGATCAACGGCGCCCCGGTCGGCAAGGAGCTGGGTCGTTACGACTTCCAGGATTCACACGGATCGTGCATGATGATCGTCGCCACCGACGCGCCGCTGACATCCCGCGACCTCGAGCGCGTTGCCAAGCGCGCCATCCTAGGCCTGGCCCGCACCGGCTCGGACGGCAGCCCGGGCTCCGGCGATTATGTCATCGCGTTCTCGACCGCCGAATCGGTCCGCCGGCACCCGGGCACGCCGGGATCGACGTATGTCTCGGAACAACTCCGCCACGACGACCTGGGGCCGTTGTTCGAGGCAACGGCCGAGGCCACCGAAGAGGCGCTCGTGAACTCGTTGTTCCGTGCCACCGACGTGACCTACCGCGGACACAAGATGGAGGCGCTCCCCATCGATCGGACACTCGCCATTCTCACGAAATACCACGCGCGGTAACCGTGTTGGCTCGCCCGTTGCATAGCCACCCATGAGCTCACTCACTCGGAGCGGAAAATCCATGCACCTCATGCACTACGTGGCACTCGTTGGTGTGGTCGCCGTCGCCGGCACTGTCGCCGCACAGGAGCATGGCGGCGGCCATGGTCATGCGCCCGCGCACGGGCCGCCCGCGTACCACGGGCAGGGTCACTCGTACGCGAGCCCACACGATTACGTCGACCACGAAGGACATCCCGCAGCTCCGCACGTCCACGACGATGGCCATTGGGTCGGCCACGATACGGGACCCAATGATGCGCACTACCACATCGATCATCCGTGGGCGCACGGTCACTTCACGGGTGGATTCGGCCCGGGGCACGTGTGGCGCTTGGGCGGCGGTGGCCCTGGTCGGTTCGGGTTCGGTGGATTCTACTGGAGCGTGGCGCCGTACGACGTCCAGTATGCCGGCGACTGGCTGTGGGATTCAGACGACGTCGTGATCTACGATGACCCCGACCACATCGGCTGGTACCTGGCGTACAACCAGCGCCTCGGGACGTACGTGCACGTGGAATATTTGGGACCGTAAGGTCCGTTACTGATACGCGTGCCAGGCCCAACCCGCGTAGTGCGGGTTGGCCTGGTCCGTCTCATCGAGCGTGTGGAGCATCTGCGGCAGCGAGTCGCCATAGTCCTGCGTGCGCAGCCCGACCGCCATGGTCGCCAGATTGGATCCGCTGATGCCATCGTACGCCATCGCCAGCATCCGCTGGCTCGTCTCACGAAGCGTCGCCGCATCCGGGCGCGGCAGCTCATAAAGCATGAGCGTGTACCGCGGGAGCGCCGCGAGCAGTGTCTGCCGCTGGTCGGCGTTGCCCTTGAGCAGTTTCGTCTGAATATCCGCGTCGACGCCGAGGCTCGCGGCGTCGCTCGCGTGACGCACGGCGCGATAGGTCTCGACGAGACCGGGGAGATACGCCAGGTTGCCCGGCCCTTTGTTCTCCGGCCGCTGCTGCGGCTCGATGTCGAGATGGATGCCATCGAACCGCGCGTCCTGATGTCGCGCGTTGTACTGAATGACCGCCCGGACCTGGTTGAGCACCTTCTCCGGACTCGACAACAGCGCTTCGACGCGAATCCGCGCGCCGTGCAGCATCACCACGAGTGGTGCGAGGTCGACATCGGGAGAGAACGAGACGTAGACCTCCGTAATCCCCTGCTGCTGACAGAAATCACGCAGATGCTCGGCGCCGTGCGGCGCGCCGAGTACCTGCGGTGTGTGCCAAACCCAAAGCCCGTGAGCCAGCGCCAGCACGAAGTGCAGCATTGGGATCATAATGAACCGGCGATCGTAGTGGCGCGACTCGATAGCTCGGGGGCCCCAAGCGCAGTGCAGCGCTTGGCGAAGTCCGCGCGCGGCCCGATCCACCGCAATTCATCGATCGATTGGAAGACGGGCGCATCGAGTCGCAATGTCGCGAGCACGCGAAAGAGCAGCGCGTCGTCCCAAGCTGCGATCAGGGCTTCCGATAGCGCCCGCGCTTTCTTGATCGCCGGGTCCCACTTCGTCCAGTCTTTCGGTACGTCCTCGAGATGCGGATATCGCGAGAGCACGCTCGCGGCTCCCTTGGCGCCCCATCCCGTGATGCCCGGATACCCATCGGCGCTGTCGCCGACGACCGCGAGGTAGTCGGGTATCGATCGCGGCGACACGCCGAACTTGGCGACGACGCCATCCTCGTCGCGCACGATATCCTGGCGCCGGTCGACTTGCACCACGCGAGTCCCGACGACGCACTGGCCGAGATCTTTGTCCGGTGTGCAGATGCGCACCTGCGTCACCCGTGGGTCGAGCGCGGCCTTGGCCGCCGCTGCGGCCAGCGCGTCGTCGGCCTCGAAGTACGTCATGGGCCACACGACGACGCCCATGGCCGCCAACGCATCCTCCAGCACCGGAAACTGCGCGAGCAGGTCGGGCTCTACGCCCTCGCTCGTCTTGTACCCGGGATAGAGATCATTGCGAAACGACTCCACGACGTGATCGGTCGCCACCCCGATGTGCGTCGCGCCGCGTTCGATCATGGACAGCACCGACCCCAACACGCCCCGGACGCCGCCGAGCGCTCCCGGCACCGCGAAGTAGTGCCGGAAGAGCTCATACGTCCCGTCGATCAGGTGCACATCCATGATGGTTATCGCCGGTCGATGACGCGCTTGGCCTTGCCGGCCGACCGCTCGATCGTGCCCGGTGCCTGAATCACGACGCGACAGGTGACGCCGATGGTGTTCTTGATCGAGTCGGCGAGCCGCTGGCTCTCATCGCGTAATCCGGCGCCATCCCAGTGATCGGGTCGCGCCTCGGTGATCACCGTCATGTCGTCGAGTCGCTCGCGGCGCGTGACTTCGATCACGAAGTGGCCGGCGCACCAACGCCGCGACAGCAGCGCGGCCTCGATCTGCGTTGGGAATACGTTGATCCCGCGCACGATAATCATGTCGTCCGAACGCCCCGTGACCTTCTCCATTCGTCGCATGCTCGGACAAGCGGTCCCGGGCAACAGTCTCGTGAGATCCCTGGTGCGATACCGAATCACGGGCATGGCTTCTTTTGTAAGAGACGTGAATACAAGCTCCCCTAACTCGCCGTCTGCCAGTCGCTCGCCAGTCACGGGGTCCACGATCTCGGGAAAAAAGTGATCTTCCCAGATGTGCAGCCCATCTTTGGTCTCGACATACTCCTGCGCGACGCCGGGCCCCATGACCTCCGACAACCCATAGATATCGACAGCGTCCATATCGAATGCCCGCTCGATCTCCTGCCGCATGACGTTAGTCCATGGCTCAGCGCCAAAGATCCCGATCTTGAGTGAGCTCTTCGCCGGATCGACGCCGAGGCGCACGAACTCGTCGAGAATCGTGAGCATGTAGCTCGGCGTCACCATGATGATATCGGGCTTGAAATCGGAAATGAGTTGCACCTGTCGCTCGGTCATTCCCCCCGACACCGGAACGACCGTACATCCCAGCCGCTCGGCCCCATAATGTGCACCGAGCCCGCCCGTAAAGAGCCCATAGCCATACGCGACATGCACGATCATCCCCGGTCGGCCACCAGCGGCTCGAATTGACCGCGCCATGAGCTCGGCCCACGTATCGATGTCGCGCCGCGTGTATCCGACGACGGTCGGCTTTCCCGTCGTGCCGGACGACGCGTGAATGCGCACGATCTGATCCCGTGGTACGGCGAACATGCCAAAGGGATAGTTGGCACGCAGATCGTCTTTTGTCGTGAACGGAAAATTACATAGGTCGCTGACGTGTTGAAAATCGGCAGGATGCACCCTGGCGGCATCGAACGTACGCCGGTAGTGAGGCACGTGCGCATAGGCATGGTGGAGTGTCGCCGACAATCGCTCGCGCTGGAGTGTCGCGAGCGAAGCGAGCGCACCATTCATACGATCGACCCGCCGACGGTCCGCGAGAATCCGCGGAACTCGGCGACGACGGTCCCATTCACCGACACGCTGACATTGTAGATGCCGGAGCGCCCGGACCGCGAGACTTCTCTGGCGGTGGCCACGAGCCGGTCGCCCTTCGCCACGGGCTTGATGAAGCTGATCGTGCAATGCTGCGCGACCGTGCGCTCGCCGTACGAGTTACACGCGAACGCGAACGCCGAATCGGCCAGCGTGAAAATAAAGCCGCCGTGGGCGATCTCGTGGCCATTGAGCATGGCCTCGCCCACGGTCATGGTCAGCGTCGCCCGCCCCGGCGCGACGTTGACGATCTCCATACCGAGCCCACGCGATGCGGTATCGGCCGACCACATTGCGTCGGCCGACGCGCGCGCCAGCTCGTCTGGCGTCACTATTTCGGGCCTTTCTCCTTCCGAACGCGATCGTCAGGAGTCACACCGAGCGCGGTCGCGAGATCGATCTGGTGATCTTGCTCCTCCTTCACGATGCCACGGAGCACCTCGGCCAACGCGATCTCTCCCAGGGCATCAGCCTGGCGGATGCGCTCGCGATAGTTCTTGATCGTGTTGTCCTCGGCGCGCAGATCCGCCCACAGCATTTTCTCGTTGTCTTCCGACACCTCGACCGTCTTCGGCGTGTGCACCGGATAGGCGCCGAGATAGTCGAGCTGCCGCGCGATGGCGAGCGCGTGGTTGAGCTCTTGATGCGCGTGTTCGACGAGCTGGTCGGCAATGTTCATGTACTGCGCCTTGTCCAGCTTCTGACTGAAGATGACGTATTGGATGATCGCCTGGTACTCGCGGGCGATATCGTCCTGCAATCCTTGCACGAGTGCGGCACGTGCGGCGTCTTGATCTGACATGCCGGGTATTTAACCGAACTCGATCGCGTAGCGCAAGAACCCGCTGTGCGGCGCGTACTTATCGTAGAGTCCGCGGGCGCGATAGTTCGTTTCTTTCGTGTGCCAGTACAAGTAGGCCCAACCACGCGTTTTGGACTCGGTGGCGAGCCAATCGATGAGCATCTTGCCCACACCCGCCGTGCGCCGAGTCGCTTCGACGTACAGGTCCTCCAAGTAACACACCGGTGTCAGCGTCGAGGTGCTCTCGTGCACGAGATAGTTCGCGATGCCGATCACCCCGAGGTCGCTGTCCTCGGCTACGATCGCCCAGATGGGCGCGGCCGCATCGAGGATACGCCCCCACGTAGCGCGCGTCTGCGCCTCCGATGGCTCTTTCTCGTAATAGCGCGTGTAGGCGTCCCACAGCTCACGCCAGCGCGGCTCGTCGCGCGATTCGATCCTGCGGATTTGGACGGTCATGGCGGTAGTATCGGCGGATCAGATGCCGCGCGAAATGGCCACTTTCACGTCCAACACGGTCAGCGCTATGACCTGTCGCGCAACGCGTACGTGAAGATATCAGTGTTCGGCGGCTTCTGACCGATCTGCCGCAGCATGCTCGTCACCTGCCCGCGATGCAGCGTGGCATGATTCACCAGGTGCAACACCAGCTTCCATCGGTGAATCTCGCAATCGGGTCCGACGAGCTGCCCCGCGAGCTCCGCCTCTGTCGCCGCCTCGAGGTAATCACGAAGATCCCGCCAGATCACGGGCCAATCCCGTTGCATGTCGCCGAGGCTCGTCGGGGTCGGATCGGCGTCCCCGATATCCGCGAGGCGAGGCAGCGTGTTCTCGCGAAGACACTGCACCCAGAACTCTTCCGAGATGTAGAAGTGATACAGGGTTCGCCGGATGGTCGCGTGGGACCCGCCGGTATCGCGGTCGACGTCAGCCGGCGGCAAAGTCGAGCAAGCGGCCAGCAACCGCCGCGTCGCCCACTCGGAATAATTCGACTGAAAGAGCAACTGATCCTTCATGGCATCGGCCCGTTATAGTGTGCGCGCGGTCGGATCAGCTGGCCGCTGGAATATTGCTCGATCGCATGCGCGACCCAACCCACGGTTCGGCCGAGCGCAAACAGGATGATCGGGGCGTGCTCGGGAAGCCGATACGCGAGTGACACCGCCGCCAGTCCGAAATCGAGAGTCGGGTAGAGCCCGAGCACCTCGTGCCCCTTTTTAGCCAAGCCGCGCACGCGCCGCCAGATCGTGCGATTGCGGCTCTCCTCGGCGAGTCGCAGCAACATCTCGGCGCGCGGGTCACCGTCGGGGTAGAGCGGATGCCCAAACCCCGGCACGGTCTCGCCACGGCGCAACATGCTCTCGATGGCTCGTGGCTCGCGCAGCATTGCCGCGGCGCGCTCGCTCTGCCCACCGTGCCGGTGCCCTTTGAGCGTCGCCAGCGCGGCCGCCACGACGTCATACGGCGACGCGCCCGCCGACGCCGCGCATCGGGCCGTGAACGCCGAGACATTGAGCTCGTGGTCCGCGCAGAGCACCAACGCCGACCGTACGACCTCGCTGACCTTGGCCCCCCACAGGGTATGGATCGGCCCCCGCACGTCGCGCCCACCAATGACCGACGCCATGAGTCGCACGATGCGGACCCCCGTACGTCGTACCCCTGCAGGGCCTAGATCATATCCGGCGGGGTCTGCGCCCCCGGCCAGAGGCAGTGTCGCCTGACAGAGGCTCAGCGCATCCGCCTTGGCCACGATGCGCGGCGACCGCACGGGAGGCTGGTCAAAGAGACCCGAGCTTTGCCAGAGGAGCTCGGCCACTGTTTCGAGACTCGCACGCTCGGCCAGCTCGATCGCGTCCTGCCCGCGGTAGTACAGGCGACCGTCCCGGATGAGCGTGATCCCCGACTCCAAGACGGGGCTGCCCCAATCGAGTCCTTTGGCCGCCGCGATCGCCGGATCGCGCCGCGCCTCTTTCCGGTCGCGCAGGCGTTCGATGTCCTGCTTGATATACCGCCGCTCTCTCGTCCGACCCGGCACGCGCTCCGATCGCAGCTGCCCCCGGCTCGCGTACGCATAGAGGGTCGCCCGCGTGACGCCGAGCGCGTCGGCGGCTTGCGCCGCGGTCAAATACATTGATTGCCGAATCAAGATTGACAATGTATTGGCCCACCGTCGAACATGCGAGCATGAGCACTGGACTGGAAGGCGTCGTCGCCGCGTCGACGCGGCTCAGCCGTGTCGATGGCGAAGCAGGGACCCTGATCCTCGCGGGGTATGCGGTCGAGGATCTCGCGTTGCACGCCACGTTCGAAGAAGTCGTCGCTCTCTTTTTGAGACAATACTCGCCCGATGGCCGAGCGCTGCCACCCGCGACGATCGACGTACTACACCATGCGGCCGCCCGAAGGGCGCCGCCCATGGATGCCCTATTGATGGCGACACCCACGCTGGAGGGCGATGCTCTCACCGCCATCGCGGCATTCCCGACGATAGTCGGCACATACTGGCGCCTGTTGAATGGCGAGAGCCCGGTCCCCGTGCGCTACGATCTCTCGCACGCGGCTCACTATCTCCATCAGCTTTCCGGAGTCGAGCCGACCCCCGAGCGCGTCCGTGCGCTCGAGACGTACCTGATCACCGTGTGTGACCACGGCCTGAACGCCTCCACGTTCACCGCCCGAGTGATCGCCTCCACGCACTCGGACGTGATCTCGGCCATCACCGGCGCCCTCGCCGCGCTCAAGGGTCCTCTGCACGGTGGCGCCCCAGGCCCGGCGCTCGACATGGTCTTCGAGATCGGCACGCCCGATCGGGCCGAGGCCATCATTCGATCGAAGCTCAACGCAGGGGAGCGCCTCATGGGCTTCGGCCATCGCGTCTATCGCGTCCGCGACCCGCGTGCCGACGTCCTCGCGGCCGCGGCCGAGCGCTTGTACGAGAACGGCGCCGACCGCCGCATCTACGAACTGGCGCGGAGCATCGAGCGCACGGCGTTGCGCGTGCTGCACGAGCACAAGCCCGACCGCCGCCTCGACACGAACGTCGAGTTCTACACCGCGCTCTTGCTGCACGGCCTCGGCCTGCCGACCGAGCTCTTCACGCCGACATTCGCCGTCGGTCGTGTCCTCGGCTGGTGCGCCCACTATCACGAGCAACTGCGCGACGGCCGGCTGATCCGTCCGCAATCCGAGTATATCGGCCCCGTCGGACTACAGTACGTCGCCTAGCGTGCGCGTCGCGCGATCGAGCGCGCGTTCGTCCGCGCCGCCGAATCCGAGCAGCAGCCCGTTCCGCGGCGTCGCCCCGCCGTAACACGTCGACAGCGCGGTCGCCGCCAGCCCGCGCCGGTCGAGCTGCCGTACGACCTCGATATCCGACATGCCGTCCGGAAGCCACACGGGAACGTGCAGTCCCGCATCGGCGTTGTGAACGACCAGCTTGCCGTGGCAATGCCGCGCCAGTCCCGCGAGCAGCGCATCGCGCCGGCGGCGATAGATGTCGCGCATGCGCCGAATGTGACGCGCGAACCGGCCTTCGCGCAGGAAATCGGCGAGCGCCAGTTGGTAGAGCGTCGGCGAAAAGATGTCGAGCGCCTCGCGCGCGCGGAGGAACGCGTCCCAGAGTCGCGGCGGCACGACGACGTACGCCACGCGCAGGGCGGGGAACAACACCTTGCTGAACGTGCCCATGTACACGACCCGTTCGTGCGCATCCATCCCCTGCAGGGCGCCGAGCGGACGGCTGACGTAGCGATACTCACTATCGTAGTCGTCTTCGATCACCCACGCATCGGCTTGGGCGGCCCACGCCAAGAGGGCCACACGCCGGGCGGCGGTCATCGAGACGCCGAGGGGATATTGATGCGCGGGCGTGACGTAAACGGCGCGCGAGGTGCCGATCTGCTCGACCTGTATCCCGTCGTCGTCGACGGGGACATACGCGATGGCCGCGCCCGGACCCGCCAGAGCGAACCGGGCCCCGGGATACCCAGGCTCCTCGATCCCGATAGTGTCGCCGGGCGCCACCAATACCGCGGCGCAGATGTTGAGGGCCGCCTGTGAGCTCGAGACGACGAGCACATGGCTGGCCTCGCAGCGTACGGCGCGAGAGGTCCGCAAGTACTCGGCGATCTGCTCGCGCAGGGGCAGGTATCCGGCCGGATCGCCATATCCCATGAGCTCAGGGGGCATTGCCCGTGCGTGCCGGGCGACAATCCGCGCCCACGCGCTCCGTGGAAACTGGTCGAGCGCGGGGGAGCTGACGCGGAAGGGCCGTACCCCTTCATCCGGCCACGACGCCGAGGCCGTGCGCTTGCCGGCCCGCCGCCCCGCCACGAGGTCGGCATTAACGTACGTCCCCGATCCGCGCCGGCCGGCGAAGTAGCCTTCGTTCAGCAGCTGCTCGTAGGCGGCGAGGACCGGAAGCCGCGAGACGCCGAGTTCGGCCGCGAGCGCGCGGGTCGACGGGATGCGTTGGCCGGGTCGCAGATGTCCCGCCAGTATCGCGCGGCGATAGCCCTCATAGATCTGTTGGTAAAGCGGTGCACGCGAGTCGCGATCGATCGGCAGGTGCGTGATCAGCTGCGGTCCAGCGGTAGAACGCATATCGAAAGATACCCAGGAGCTTAGATACTAGGAGTTGGATACTAGGAGTTGGATACTAGGAGTTGGATACTAGGAGTTAGATACCCAGGAGTTCGGACATTGGGTAGCTCACGATCGGTCGTCAGGCGACGAGCGCGAAGCGCGAGGAGGGTCTTGCCTAACCAAGACAGTCTAGGTATCGTCGAGTCATGTACGGCACACTCGATGCCCTGATTCTCAAAGCGCTGAAGCTCGGCCCGCGCCACGGGTACGCCGTGGCGCGATGGCTCGAGCAGGCCGCCGACGGCGCCGTCGTGATCGAGGATGGCTCGCTGTATCCGGCGCTCTACCGGTTGGAACAACGCCAGTGGATCGAGGCGGACTGGGGTGTGACCGAGCTCGGTCGGCGAGCGCGCTTCTATCGCCTGACCCGCAAGGGACGCCGACAGCTCGCGGTCGCGACGCGCGAGTGGACCGTGTTCGCCGCGTTCGTCTCCCGCGTCCTGGAAACCGCCTGATGCGCCCCACAGAGGTCGATGCCGAGCTCGCGTTCCACGTCGAGATGCGCGCGCGTGAGCTGATGGCGCGGGGCATACCGGAAGATGATGCATGGCGCCAAGCGCGCGAGCGACTCGGCGACCCGGCCAATCTCAAGGCGCGACTGGTCGCCATCGGCCAATCGACCCATCGCCGCGAGCTGTTGTCGGAGCTCTGGTACGACATGCGGTTCGCGTTGCGCCAGATGGTCGCCGCTCCGACCTTCGCCGCGATCGCGATCGGCACGCTCGCGATCGGCATCGGTGGGACTACCGCGATCTTCAGCGCGGTCAAAGCGGTCGTGCTCGCGCCATTCCCCTGGACACACCCCAATCGCACGGTCGTCGTCCCCGAGCGCTGGCACGACCTCGATGGCAGCGTGTCCGTCGGGAACTACGTCGACTGGCGCGCGCTCACGTCGTCCTTCACCGAGCTGGCGGCCGAGAAATTCGCCGGCTACACACTGGATGCCGCCCCGGCGCCGGAACGGGTCACGGGTGGCCAAGTCACCGACAATTTCTTCGCCGTCTTCGGCCAACGCCCGATGCTCGGCCGCACGCTTCGTGCTGATGATGACGAGCATGTCGTCGTCCTCAGCGAGGGTCTGTGGCGATCACGGTTTGGCGCCGACAGCGGGATCCTCGGCCGCACGATCACGATCAACGTCACGCCGTACACGGTCATCGGCGTGATGCCCGCCGCGTTCGACCCGACGCTGTCGGAAGAGCAGCTCTGGGTGCCAGCCGTATTTACCCCGGCGCAGCGCGCCGAACACGATGAGCACTCCCTGCAGGTCGTCGGATTGTTGACGCCGACCGCGACACTCGACGCCGCGCAACGCGATGTGCGTCATGCCGCCGAGCTCCTGGCCGCTCGTTACCCGCGGGCCGATGTGGACCGCTCAGCGACCGCGTATTTACTCGGTCCCTATCTCATCGGCAACGCGCACGACCAATTGCTGTTCGTGCTCGGCGCCGTCTCGCTCGTCTTTCTCATCGCCTGCGTCAACGTCGCGAACTTGCTCCTGGCGCGGTCGTCGGTGCGCGCGCGCGAGATCGCGATTCGCGCGGCGATCGGCGCGGGACGCGGTCGGCTCGTCCGCCAACTGCTGACGGAAGGCGCCGTCATGTCGTTCCTCGCGTCGATCCTCGGTGTCGTCGTGGCCGCGGTCCTCGTTCGCGTGCTCGTGGCCGCGGCGCCCGCTGGCGTCATCCCGCGTCTCGCGCAGACGCACATCGATACCGGCGTGCTGGCGTTCGCGCTGGCTATCGCGGCGGTCGCGACGTTGGCGAGCGGCCTGCTGCCAGCCCTGCGACTCGCGCGCCAGGATCCGCACGAAACCCTGCGCGGTGAGGGCCGCGGGATCGGGGCGGGGCGTTCGCGGGAAAGACTCCGCGGTGTACTCGTCACCGTCGAGGTGACGCTCGCGTTGATGCTTCTCGTCGGCTCCGGGCTTCTCGTGAGAAGCGCGATGGTACTCCAACGCACGGCAACGGGATTCGACAAAACGGGTATCTCGGCAGCCGGTGTGTCCCTGCCGGCCGCGACCTACCGCGATCCCACGAGCGTCCGGCACGCGTTCGAGCAGATCGCCGAGCGCGTGACGCTCGTCTCCGCGCGCCCGCTCAGTGGCCCGGGCGGTGAAAACGGCCTCATTCCCGAGGGCCGCCCGCTCGGCCCGGAGAGCGCGATCGCGAGCAACATGAGAATCGTGTCGCCGGACTACTTCACGACGATGCGCATTCCGATCCGGCAGGGACGAGCCTTCACGTCGCAGGACGTCCGCGGCGCGACGCGCGTCATGATCGTCAGTGCCCGGTTTGCCGAGATGGCGTGGCCAGGAGGCGAGGCGATCGGCCGCCGTGTCGTGTGCTGCGAGGGAACCGACACGGACCCCATGTGGAAGACGGTCATCGGCGTGGCCGGCGACGTGCGATCGCGTGGCCCCGCGGGACAGATCGATCCGGAGTTCTATCTGCCGATCGACCAAGCGCCCGACGCTGCCTGGGCGTGGATTGGAGAGTCCATGACGATGGTCGTGCGAAGCCCGTCGCCCGGCGATGCGGCCAGCACCATGCGCGCCGCCGTGCGGTCGCTCGACCCGACACTGCCCGTGTCGAACATCCAGACCGCGGACCAAGCCTTTCGGACGGCCCTCGCGCCCGCTCGCTTCAACGCCCTCCTGCTCGGCGCCCTGGCGGCGATCGGGCTCTTGCTCTCGGCGGCTGGGATCTTCGGCGTCATCGCCTACTTCGTCGCCCTTCGGACTCACGAGATCGGCGTGCGCCGCGCGCTCGGCGCCACCGCGAACGATGTGCTGTGGCTCATGACACGGCAGGGCCTGCGGCCGGTCCTCATCGGCTTGAGCGTCGGCACCATCGTGTCGCTGCTGAGCGCGCGGCTGCTACGGAGCGCGCTCTACGGTGTCACGCCGTGGGATCCGGTGACCTTCGCCGCCGTGGGAGTCGTGTTGGGCGGAGTCGCCCTGGCCGCGATCCTGGTGCCCGCGCGGCGCGCCATGCGCATCCAGCCCACGCGCGCGCTTCAGTTCGGCGGATGACGCGCTAGATTGGGGGATGGCCTCCCACGAACGGACACTCGGCATGGTATTCGACCATCCTACCTCGCACAACATCGAGTGGAAAGACGTCATTCACATGCTGAACCAGCTCGGCACGACGGAAGACGCCGGTCATGATGGTTTGCGCGTCACGGTAAATGGCATGACGGTCGTCTTCCATCACACGGAACGGAAGACCCTCGACGACGAACAGATAAAGCAGATGCGACATTTCCTGCACCAAGTCGGACTGCAACCGGAGCAGCGCGCTAAGGGGCCGTGATCGCGGCGATCCCGAAGTTCGCCAGCAGCTGCTTCTGCAGGTCATCGGACATCGCATTCAGCTGTTGAACGCCTTGCGCCCCGCCGCCGACGCGATAGCGCAGCTGGCGCTGACCGAGCGGCGTCTCGATGATGCGCATCACGGCCTCGACGATCTCCGTGGGATCGCCCGCGATCTGCTCCAGCGTGTGCATGATCGAGTCGGCGATCCCGTTCACGGGTCCGTACGTCGTCGTCCGCGCGGTATCGGCGGCCTGTTCGAGATTTCCCGCGATCGCGGTCTTGTACGATCCAGGCTCGAGGATCACCGAGTCGATGTGCTGCGCGGCGAGCTCATAGCGGTACGACTCGGCTAAGGCTTCCATCGCCCACTTGCTCGCGCAGTAGTACGCCATCGCCGGCAAGACGATGCGACCGGCGCCACTCGACACGTGAAGCAGCAGGCCGCTCCCCTGGCGACGCATGGCTGGGAGCACCGCCCGGTTCATGCGCACGACACTGTAGAAGTTCGTGTCCATGAGCGACTGGACCTGGGCCAACGTGACGGCTTCCGAAACGCCGGTCAGCACCCGCCCGGCGTTGTTGATGAGAATGTCGATGCGCCCCGCGGCCGCCATCACTTGGGCTACGGCGCGCTCGACCGACGTGTCGCTGGTGACATCCAGCTCAATGACCTCGGTGAGCGAGCGAAGCTCCCGGGCAGCGGCGGCGTTCTTCCCGTCCACGCCGCGCATCGTCGCGAAAACACGGTAGTTACGCCCCGCCAGCGCCTCGGCCAGCAAACGCCCGAATCCCGTACTGGCGCCAGTAATGACGACGACTCGTTTCGAGTCAGGCATGCACATCCCCTGTAGCGATTCGATTCATATGTCTATGAGTACCAACGCTATACGCGACTTGGGAGTACTAGTCCCTAGTGACAATTACGGACGAGGCCGGCGCACCCACGTCGTCTGGTCGCATTCCGTCGCTCGACGGGATGCGCGCCGTTGCTGTCAGCTTCGTCTGCATCTCCCATCTCATCGGCGGTCCGTCGGCCCCGCTCGACCTGGGGACCATCGGCGTGCGCGTCTTTTTCGTGCTCTCCGGATTTTTGATCACGACGCTGCTGCTGCACGAGTGGGATCAATACGGCACAATCAATCTGATCCGTTTCTACTTCCGCCGCGTACTCCGCATCTTCCCGGCATACTACGCGTATCTCGCCGTAATTGCACTCGCGGGCTCGCTCGGCGTGATCCAGTTACATCGTGGTGATCTGCTGTACGCTCTCACGTACACCGTGAATTACCACATGCCGGTGTCCTCGGTGTTCGTCCAGCACGCTTGGTCGCTGGCGGTCGAGGAGCAGTTCTACTTATTATGGCCGGCGTTGTTGCTGCTGTTGGGGAGGAAGCGGGGGCTGCAGTTCGCGCTGCTGGTGATTTGCCTGTCGCCCCTCGTCCGCATCGCCGTGCACGAGTCGTTGCCGGATGCCATGAAGGGCACGATCCGATATCGATTCGAGACCGTCGCCGACGGGATCGCGGTCGGGTGTGCGCTGGCCGGGTACCGCGCTCAGCTGTGGGCGATGGGGTGGTACCGGCGATTGTTGACCACCGCGTGGTTCTGGCTCGTGCCCGCCGGCGTCATCGCGCTCTCATTCATCGGCTCGCATGCGTTCCAGGCGATCATCGGCGCGTCGATCATGAACCTCCTGATCGTCGCGATGGTCGATCGCGGCATGCGCCAGTCGACCGACCCGGTTGGCCGTCTGCTCAACACGCGCGCCTTCGCCGCCACCGGTGTCTTGAGCTATTCGCTCTATCTCTGGCAGCAGCCATTCCTGGCCAGCCACCAGACCGGGTGGTGGACGGCGCTGCCGATCAGCATCGTCTTCACCGTATGCGCGGCGCTCGTCTCTTACGTACTGATTGAGCGCCCGTTCCTCGCGCTCCGCCAGTTCTTCGAACGCCCTCACTTCGTCCGGGTCGCCGCGGTCTTCCCCTCGACGACGAGGCCGCCCGAGTAGTGCGCCTCGAACGTACCCGTCATGTGATCGCCTTTGTAGTGCGACACGCTGTGCAGTAGCGTCACGGACTGGCCGGGCCGCTTCGTACTTGGATACGGTCCTGCTTCGGTCACGACGCTGTCGGCGCCCATCGCGATGACTCGCACGGGGATGGGCGGTCGGTCCGCGAACTTCATGGTCCACGTCTTCTGGTCACCGGAGACCGTGATGACGACGGCTCCGATCACGCTGTCCTTGGGCCCGATCATATAGCGGTTGTTCCAGACGCCGGCGGCGTTCTGCGCACCAGCGGTCGCTGCCATGACGAGGGCGGCCGATACCACGAGGGCGTAACCCATAGGTTACAAAATCGTCAAGTGCCGCGAGAGCGCAATGGCGATATTTGCCTCATGACAGACCACATGAGCTCCATTCAAGAAGCCGCGCATCACTTTGGCGCCTACGCCGCCGCGCGGTATCCGGGCAAGAGCTGGGATGAGATCGAGGCCGATCTCCGCCGCGGGTGGGAAACCCCCGAGCAGCACCTCGAAGCCGGGTGGGACGAGATCAAAGAGGTGGTGCACGACGCATGGTCGCACGTTACGCACGACCGCGCTGATTGACCCGGTCGCCTAGGCCGGCATCGCGGTCCACGTCGTACTCTTCGCCATCTTGTACCGCTTGATGTTCGCGTAGGGAATCGTCGTGAGGAACGAGACCTCGTCCCCCTTGCTCGACAGCGCGATCATGCTCGAGTCGCTCAGCGATTTGTCGTCAGCGACCACGAGCGAGTTGAAGTGCGAGTTGCACTCGAGTGACTTGGGATTCTCGGTGCACTTCCCACCTCTGTCGAAGTACACCAGGTCGTCGAACACGATCTCGTAGATGAAACCGCTGGAGTACCCGCCGCAGTCTTCGGTGAGATCGGTCGAGATGTGAATCGTGGTGCGATTTTTCTCCAGCTTGATCATGCGCACCAGGTCCAGCATCGTCCACTTCTCGCCTTTGTTCAGCGTGTCCTGGAGATCCTTCTTCAACGCCGGCAGGTTGACTTTGAGGGCCTGCATTCCGGAGAACCGCTGGATCAGATCGCGGGCCTGCACCACGCTGAGCGGGACCCATGCCTGAAACCCGTCGCGCAGATCCTTCGGCTGTCTCGAGTCGCCTCGATAAAAGGTGTATGACATGGGCGGCAATGTAATACTTACCGGCGGCCGGACGCAGTGATCTGGTAGACGACGCACTCCAGCCCGGCCGAGTTGAGGCGCGATGGCACGAGTACGCCGCCGATTTTCTCGATGGCGCGCCGGGAGCGCCAGTTCTCGCGCCCGATGAGAAACACGACGGCGTCCACGAACGTGAACGCGTGCCGCAGCATCAGCTGCTTCATCTCGCCATTGTACGTCCCGCCCCAGTGCGATCGCGCCAGGAACGTCCAGCCGATCTCGATCTCGCTCTTCTCGGGGTCATAGCCGTAATACCGCGATGATCCGACAACCCGGCCGTCCGCCTTGTCGATCGCGATGAGTGCACCGCCGGACTCGAGGGCTTCCCGGAAGAACGCCGCGAAGACGTTCCGGCTTGTACCGATCCGATACCGGATGCTGTTCCCAGATGAGCGGATCAGACGCCACGGCATAGAGATCCTGAAAGTCCTCCGCCCGGAGCGGCCTCAGTGTCACGAGCTCGCCCTCCAGCGTCGGCAAGAGATCAGGTGGCACAGTGAGAGCCGATCGCGCCGGCGCGCGTTCTTTCTAGTGAGCCCATCGCGAGCACGGAGTCCCTCATGTCCACATCACTACGCCTCATACTCTGCACGATAGCAGCGGCGGCCACGACCACGTTCGCCCAAACTCCTCGTCCCGAAGGCTCGCCGCAGCGTCATGGCGAGATCGGGTTCATCGCGCCGGCGGGCTGGACTGTCCAGCGTGGTCCAAATGGTATCACCGTGCTGGCCCACGCAGTCAACCCCAAGAACAGCCATGCGAGATCCGGATGCTGCCGCCCACCGCCGCGCAGGGCGATCCCGGGCAAATGGGTTTGCAGATGGTGCAAGCATTCTCCAACCAGAATCGGCTCGGCCCCTACCAGGGTCAGTACGGGAAGACCGTGATGCAGTCACGCGAAGACGGCGTATCGGGTACTGGCTGGAACTACGTGGACCTCTCTGGCCAGTTGGGCCAAAGCGGTATCACGGTGCGCATGCTCATGGTCGATATGGGAGGCGGCCAAGTGCTGCCGATCGTCGGCTTCACCAAAGTCTGGAATTGCCTCGGCAACCAAGCCGTGCGTGACAACGACGTTCTGGGCGCTCTTGTTCCACAGCTTGCAGATTCCCGGCTACACGCAGGACTCGCCGAAGCTCGCCGAGCAATTGGTCGGGATGTGGACCAGCGCGAGCGGCGGTGCGGGGAACGCCGCGATCTTTGCGCCGAACGGCCATTTCAGTACGGTTGCCGTCTACCAATCCTATCAAGCGTCTTCGACCCCCGGTTACGTGTGGGAAGTCGACCGGAGCTGGCAAGGCGACGGTCCGTACGAAGTCCACGGCGACCGCGTACACACGCGCAACCCCAAAGGGAGCGACACGGAGAAAGACGTGACGCGCTACTTCAGCATCGTGCGCACACCCAACGAGAACAAGCCGGGCGGCTATGAGTACGCCTTACGAATGGTCGAACGATCCTGGGACGGCAGCGCCACGTGGGGGTTCAATCCCGCCAGCGGCAACTTCGTCACTCACATGATCAAGTCCCCCGGCTCACATCAATGACGCCGGAGATCGTCCTTGGGATTGATGAACGTGAGATCCGTGGGCCCGACGCCGCTGATCTGTATCAGGTACTCACCCGATTTCGAGTACTGAAAGTGGCTCAGGTTCGCGGGTAGAAAAAGCACGGTGCCTTCCGGATACGCCGTCAGCTTCGTCTCATCCCACGTATCCCCGACGCCGAGATACAGCGTCCCTTTCAGGACCGTATAGATCCGGTCATCCGGGTGCGTGTGAGGCAGGATTTTGAGGCCATTCGGCGCACGCAGCCGCGTGGCATAGAGGCCGGGTTTGGTCGGCGTGCCATACACCACCGCGCGCATCGCTCCGGTGGGCAAGGCGGGATGTTGGCTCCACTTGATCTCGTCCGGTGTGATCGCTTGCACCGTTTGGGCCCGAACGGAACCGGCGACAAGTGCGACCGACACGAGAACGGCCAGCGTGCGATTGGACATGATCTCTCCCTTTTCTAGTACTAACGTAATCCGTCGCCCGGATTGCTCGCGTCCCACTGGTTGGCGATAACACGACGACCAGTAACCTCGTCGGCGTGCGCCGAGACCAGCCACAAAAGTGGCGGCACCATGACCGCCGGATCCAGTAGCGCACCCCGCGAGGCCTGAGGCAATGAGTCGGGGACCATGCCGGTCAGTGTGGGACCGCCTGGTAGCAACGCGTTGACTGTAACCCCGGTGTCGCGCAGATCTTGCGCCCAGATGATGGTCTCGGACTCCAACGCCGCCTTCGATGGCCCATAGGGCGAGAACCCCGCTCGGCGCATGGTCGAATCGCTCACCGCGATGTTGATGATCCGCCCCCAACCGGCTCGCACCAGATGCGGCGTCGCCGCGCGCGCCATCAAGAACGGTCCGTTGACGTTGGTATCGATCACCATCCGCCACGTGTCAGGCGTGACCTCCCAAAACCGCGACGGATGGGTCATGAAGTGCTCGCTGACGTACTTCATGCCTCGACCGGCATTGTTGACGAGAATGTCGAGCCGGCCAAACCGCTCGAGCGCCACGTCCACGGCTCGCCGCGCGTCAGTCTCCTTCGTCACGTCCGCGATCACCGGCATGACCATGCCCTCGCCGGCCTCCCTCGCGACCGCATCGATCTCATTCCGTTCGCGCGCCGCCGTCGCTACCACGCGGATGCCGACGCGCGCCAACCCCAACGTCATTGCTCGCCCGAGGCCCCGCCCCGCGCCGGTGATGATCGCCACACGTTCGCCGGTCATTCTCTATCATAACCGACGCGGGTGTACGCGGCGACACGGGGGGCACCGCTCAGTGCCATGCCGTCAGCGGCAGGTGAAAGGCAAAGACGCTGTCGACGGGGATACCGAGCGCGGTGATCGTACGATGGAGCGTCTCCGCGCGCGCGGCGTTGTAGTTCGGGACGAAGGCCGGCGGCACGATCATATCGCTGGCGTAGAGCCAGCGGCGCGCCGGCCAGTAGACGAGGAGATCGGAAGCGGCCGGTAGGAGACGGATCTCGTTCGCCCCGCTGCCCAGCGCGACGGGGTCGTGAACAATGCGCAGCGATGCGGCGCGCGGCGCGCGGGCGAGCGAATCCGGATGCGTTGCATAGGGCGCCGCAATGACGGCCCGCACGCGCGCGGCGTTCACATCGAGCGCATAGACCGGAATGCCGCGGCTCACGTATTCGCGAACGCCGCCGATCTGCATCCAGGCCGACGCCGTCGTGACGACCGCGACGATCGGAACTCCTGGAAAAAGATGGGCCGCCTGTGCCAGGACCGCGCGCGACTTGGCGTTCGACTGGGACGCGTCGAGGACGATAATCCCGTCGGGCTCGCGTATGAGCGCCGACTGATAGTACCCCGCGAAGAGTACGACCCCGTCGGCCAGCGTCACTGGATTGAGCGTCGGTTCCGGCATGGTCGGTGCGCCATGGCTGATCGTCGCGAACCGTGGTCGCACGGAATCGGCGATGGCAAATGAGTCCGGGGGCGCCGCTGGCGCGACGTTGACCGCCGTCACCACGAATCGGCGCCACGGCTCGCCGTTGAACGTGACGAGTCGTTGACGCGGATACCATACGCCGTTCGCCTCGAGGGTCCACCCCGACCACCGGGTGCCGAACGTGATGTCGCCCCACAAGGACCAGAACACGAATGTCGGATACGCGCGCACGAGCCAGACGGCGTCGGGAAAGCCGGTCGCGGCATCGATGGCGAGCCGGACGCGCGCGTCCGCCCAGTGGAACGCGACGACGTGGTGAGGAACGCCGTCGATCACCGAATCGCGCAGTGCCGTGAGATCCGATGCGGCGAGCGCCGTGAGCAAAATGCGGTCTGGCGAGAGCGCGAGCACCTCGGAGGCAACCGCGGCATCGAACCCCGACGCCGCGGTGAGCCCACCACGGCTCACGACGCTGTCACTCGCCACAATCGTCTGCGTGAACGATTGGTTCGCCATCGCAAAGCTGGTCACGGTAGTCATCCGCAGCCCCACTGGCGCCATTCGCCGCAATGTCGTGATCGTCTCCGCGATGGCCGCCGGGGCAACGCGTGGATCACCGACCGACGTGAAGTACTCGAGCCCCTCTTCGACCGTGCGAACGGCGGACACGGCCTGCAGCTTGTCGAGACCACCGATCGCCGCCGCGCTGCGTTCAACCATTTGGCGCGGGGGCGGCACGAGCGCCAGGAGATAACACAGGATGGTGCGCATGCGACCAATGTTTGTCAGCCGCGCGCGATATTCGAGGCATCGTGCCGCCAGCGCGGCGATCATGCAGCGAGTGAGGTGGCGTCCGTAGGTTGGATCATGCCGAAATCCTTCGTGGTCTACGATAACATGCAGTACTCGGGCAAGCCCGCGACGGTGAAGGGACTGTGCAAGCATATCAACCTGCTCGGCGAAGCGACGATCTGGCCGGGGCTCAAGAACTACGGCACGCTTCCGACGCAGAGCGCCTTCGCGTCGATGGTCCGCAAGGCCGTCACCGGCAACGGGCCACTCGTCCTCGACGTCGAAAAGCTGCTGCTCACGTCGAGCGCCAACGCACAGACCCTGTCGACGCTCGCCGACTGGGCGCACACGGCGGCGCCGGGTCATCCGGTCGGCTACTTCGGGTTCACACAGATGTTGAATACGCCCATGTCCGATTACAGCTACGCGATTCAGCTGGGAGCGAACGTGGAGGCCTGGTTTCCCTCGGCGTATACGCGCGATGATGATGAGACGAGTTGGGCGGCGCGCGTTCAAGCGGCGGCAACGCAGGCGCAAGCGTGGGGCACGGGACAGCCGATCTATTTCTATCTGTGGCCGCAGTACGCGACCGGCACGGCGAAGCAGTATCAGTATGTCGATTATGACTATTGGATGTTCCAACTCAAAACAGCCTACGAGTATGGCGATGGCGTGGTGATCTGGAGTAAAGCGACGGCGTGGAACAACAGCACGAACTGGTGGAACGCGACGGAAGATTTCATCATGCCGATGGCGCAATCGCGTCCCACGACGCCCCGGCGTGCGGGCCCCTGACGCGCGATACCTGTGGCTGTGCGTGCTGCTGGCCAGCCACGCAGGCGCTCAGCTTCCCGAAACGGTGCACTTCCCGAGCGCGGACGGCACGACGACGCTCGTCGGCTACCTCTGGTTGCCACAGGGTGGCGGCCAGCATCCGGCGATCGTGATGATGCACGGGCGCGCCGGGTCCTACTCGTCGAACGCCGATGGTGTCTACACGGCCGGGACATTGTCGAAGCGCCATCAGGCGTGGGGTGTGTTCTGGGCCGAGCATGGATACGTGGCGCTACACGTCGACGGATTCGGACCCAGGGGGTATCCGGCGGGGTTCCCGCGGTATAGCTACAAGGATCGGCCGGAGGCCGTCAGCGAGCAGACCGTGCGGCCGCTCGACGCCTACGGTGCGTTGGCGTTTCTGCGAGGGCGGCCGGATGTGATCGCCGATCGCATCGGGCTACAGGGATGGTCCAACGGCGGGAGCGCCACGCTCGTCACCATGTCCGTGCAGGCCGCGGGGAGCGGGTTTCGAGCTGCGCTCGCATTCTATCCGGGGTGCGACCTCTCAATCTACAAGCGGCGCTACACGTCGTACGCACCGCTCCTCGTCTTTCTCGGCTCGGCCGACGAAGAGGTCTCGCCGGCGATCTGCGAGCGCGTCATACCACAGAATGGCGAATCCCGATGGATCGTGTATCCTGGCGCCACGCACGACTTCGATGATCCCGGCGCACCACGACAGTCAGTCGCCGCGAACCGTACGGCCTCCGACGACGCTCACGAGCGAGCCGTGGCGTTTTTCAAGGCGTGGCTGCAGTGAACTTGTCGGGCCAGAGCGGTGTAATCTCGAGACTATGATGCTCGTCGAATTTGCGCTTGTCGCCGCGCTCGCACAGGGAAGACTTGCCGCTCGCGATTCATTGCCGGCGAATCCCATCAACGACGCCAAAAGCGTCATCTCGTTCTTGAACACCGGTCACGCCGACAGCGTGCAGCGCCGCATGACGGCCGAGGCACAACAGCGTCGCACGGCGGCGCAGCGTGACTCGCTCTGGCACGTGCTGGTGTCCCAGGTTGGCACGTTCCGGCGATTCGGCGCGGCGCGTGTAGAGCAAGGTCCCGACGGCGGACGTACCGTCATCATGGAGCTCGAATTTTCTGCCCAGCCGGTGCACGCATTGGTCGTATACGACACGAGCGGTCAGATCTCGTCGGTCGTGTTCCAAGCTCCCTGAGCGACGGCGATCACGTGTCGCTGCTCGTCCATTCACGCGTCCATTCTGCCGCAGTCGACCCGAGGTCGAGCGAGGCGGTTTGAAAGCCGAGCGTGACTTGATGCACTGTCCCCGAACCGTTGGGGGGCGATTTCACGTGATGTCCCACCGTGTGAATGTTTCGAACGACGACATTCGTCAACCCGACCTGGCCAATGGGGGCCCCGAGGTTTTTGCCATTGCCGGGACCATGGATCTCGAATTTGACCGATGCGATCACTTCTTGAGTCGCGAGCGCTGACCACAACACGGGCGAGGCGGAGTCAACCTGCTTGGTGATCACGATCGTCTTGCCGCTCTTCGCTGATCCGCCGCTCGACCCGAGCCATGGCAGCACCGGTCCGGTGTAGACGGTGAGTATCGGAATCTGGCTCGGGGGATTGAGACCGTCCATAATACGGCGTGACCGTCACCGCTCTCGCACGCGCGCTCGGCTGTCTCGTAATGGCATCCGTCGGGTGCTCACGGTACCAACTGCGGGCGGCGGGCTTGCCGATCCCCCTATCGCGGCAACCCATCCGGCAGAGCGTCGCCGTAGACGGCGACTCCGGCGCTCTGGTCGTCACGACATTCGTTTCGGGACGAGTCACCCTCGCGCTCGTGACTACCCGCGGCGCGGGCGTGGCCATCCACACGGACTCGATCGGCGCCGCCGATTGGGCTGACAGCGCCGCGCGAGGCGGCGCCGCGACTTTGCATGATACGGCCTCCAGCGTCGGGACCATCTCCGTTGTCGACAGCGCGGGATTCCTGCGCCCCGAGACGCTTCGGTTTCTCCAGAGTCCGGACCCGGCGTTCAGTGAGTCCGTCGAGGCCGCGCTGGCCCACTCGCGGTACTACCCTGCCATGCTGGGTGGCCGACCAGTCAGTCAACTGGTGCGCCAGTCATTCACGTTCTCCCTCGAGTGACCTCGTAACGAAGCTCCACCATGCCGCTCTTGTAGGCTTTGACCTCCGCGAGATGGAGGGGGATGTCTCGGTCGAGCTTCTCGAAGAATGGAATGCCTTCGCCGATCAAGATCGGCAAAATCGAATAGCGCACTTCGTCGGCGAGCCCGCGACGAAGGCATTCGGCGGACACCGCACTGCCTCCAACGAACCAGATCGTACGGAACGTGGGCCGTAGGCGTCCATTCACGAACTGCGCGAGATCGCCCGAGTGGAACTCGACGGTATCCCGGGTCCGTGGGAGCGTGCGACTCGTCAGGACGAAAGTAGGTTTGTCGCCGTACGACCACCCGAACCCCTGGGCTTCAAAACCCAGCGCGGTCTCATAGGTTCGCGACCCCATGACGTAGCAATCGATCGTCTTGAGAAACGCCGCGACGAATCCCGGCTCCATCGTGGCCCCGCCGACAAACTCGTCCGAGGTTTCGAGCCAGTCGACGCGCCCGTCCTTTCGAGCCACGAAGCCGTCGAGGCTCGCCGCCATGTGGATCGTTACGCGAGAGTCGAGCATATATTGAAACCTATGGCGAAATTCTTGGTCGAGCACCAGGGATGAACGTCACAAAGGACGTGCAGGGCTCGACAGGAAAAAGATTGTCTTTGCCTCGGACGCGGAAATGCGCGCCTACAAGCGCGCCAAGTAGATCAGCAGTGTTGCAGCCGCAGCCGCCTCCGCGGCGATCGTCATGTTCATAACGATCGAGTGCGCCGCGACGGGCGCCGCGATATAGTGGTCCAACCCGCCAAACCCCATCGCCCCGTACACCGCGATCATCAGCACACCGACCGCGCGTGAACGGAAGCGATAGACACCGTAGCCGAGTACACCGATAGCCGTCGTGGCGAAGAACGCCACCCAGACCCCGACGGGTGTGAGCCACGGCGGCATGTTGGGATATTCCCCCAGATACACGGCGTTGTGCGCAAAGTGCGTCAGGCTCGCCACACCGTAGACGATCATGATGAGGCGCAACCCGCTGTCGTTCCTTCGTGCGGTGATATCCATATCGCTCACGGAGAAATTACATGATGCGGCTGCCGGCAATGTCAGGGTGTACCAATGACAACGAAATCCGAGGCGGTCACCACCTGCGGCGGATGCGAGCCAATGATACGCAGGACGGCACTTTTGTCGTATCGCGTCCCGTCTGGCCCGATCTCAACGAACTGTTCGGCCAACAGCTCCCGAAACACGGCGAGTTCCGCTGTTCGCTCGGCATTGAGGATGCGCATCTCGTTCACCTGCGGTCCCGCGTCCTGTACGCGGAACGCGATGGCCAGCAACGCGAATATCACGTACCGCATAGTGGCGCCCTCACTCGCGCAGAACGTTGTGCTTGCGGAGAACGGCCTGGAGCTCGGCGTGCGGGATGCCGAACGACTTCCAGTAGTCGGCGCCGGTCATCGTCTCGGCGGCGATCATCGCGTTGTCCACCGCTTCCTCGGTGGCCTGCACGGTCGCCAGGAACAATGGGTCGATGCGGTCGCTGACGAGCCGCTGGACCGTGGCGACCGGTGGGTGGTCGGACGCCGTGCTATTCCCATTGTCCGCGCCAGTGTTCGCGGTCGAGAAGGCAAGGAACAGATCGCCGGAGCCGTTACCGTGAATCGAGCCGGTGCGACCAAGGCCGAGTGGAACGCGCTTGGCGAGCCGCTTGAGTTGATCGGGTGTGAGCGGCGCGTCGGTCGCTACGATGACGATGATCGAGCCACGCTCGGCCTCTTCCGGGCTCTCATCGATCGCGCTCGTCTGACGATCGCAGAGCGGTGCCGGCTGACCGTCGCCGCGAAGCACCGGCGGGTCGAGGAGACGCGCGACACAGCCAGTCGGATACCCGGCGATCTCGCGACCGACCGTGATGCCTGCCATACGAAACTCCGAGCGGTTGCCGTAGTTGCACTGTACCAGGACGCCGACCGTATAGCCGCCCAGCTCCGCGCTCAGGCGGCGTGACGATGTGCCAGTGCCGCCCTTGAAGCCGTTGCACTGCATACCGGTGCCGCCGCCGACGTTCCCCTCCCGCACGGGGCCGCCGTGAGCGGAGTCCAGTGCCTGGAGAGCATGCTCGCGCTTGACGTGCTGCCCCTTCATGTCGTTGAGGCGCTGGTCCGAGGTCTCGGCCACCAGCGGGTACCAGAACGGGCCGGCGCGGTTGCGCGAGACCATCCACTCGACGACGGCGTCGCGGACCACGCCGACGCTCAGCGTGTTGGTGATCATGATCGGCGTCTCGAGCACGCCACTCTCATCCACCCAATGCGTGCCGGTCATGTCGCCATTGCCATTGCCCGAATAGAAGGCCGCGAACACACCATCGGTCGATGCCTTACCGCGCGGGAGAATGGCGGTGACACCGGTGCGGACCGGGCCGCGGCCGACGATGCGTTTGCCATCGCCGGCGATCAGCGTCACGAAGCCGACCTCGACGCCGGCGACGTCAGTGATCGCATTCAACGGGCCAGGCGTCCCATCGAATGGGACGCCCAGGTCGCGGGCGCGGGGCTGCTGTGCCATGAGCGGGGGTGCAAGGAGGACCATCAGTGCAGTGCGGCGCATGTTCGTTAAAATACGTTGCGCCCATGACCAACGCATCAGAATTACGGCGTATCGCCGCGTTCTCGGATTTACCGGACGCTGAAATTCAGTGGTTTCTGAGCCACGCCGAGGAGGTGTCTCTTCGGGCCGGAGAGATCTTCGTACGGCAAGGCGATCCGCCGGATTGGATGTTCGTCCTGCTGGACGGACTCTTTCAGTGGTACGGAGAGTTCGGTGGAGACACCGTCGCACTCCCGGCCCAAGCCGGTGAGATCAATGGCGTGTTTCCATTCTCCAGGATGGAGCGGTTCACCGTATCCTGCCGGGCCTTGAGCGACGGCCGGATCCTCAGATTCCCCGCCGCGCTGCATCCGGAGCTGATCCAGAAGATGCCGGAGTTGACGCCGCGGTTGGTCGCCTTGATGTCCGACCGCATCCGCGAAGGCACCCGCATCGAGCAACAACGCGATCGGGTGATCTCATTGGGCAAGCTCTCCTCCGGCCTCGCCCACGAGCTGAACAACCCTGCGTCGGCCGCCACGCGCGCGGCCGATCAGATGCGCGAGACGCTCGCTACCATGCGCAGTGCGAACGCGGAATTGTGGCGGAGCCCGGTGAACGATTCGCAGAAAGCCCATATCGACGACGCGGAAGCGTCGCTGCTGCAAGCCCGCGCGCCGTTGGATGGACTCGCACTCAGCGACCTGGAAGAAACGCTGGACTCGATGTTGCGCCATCATGGTTTCGCCGATTCCTGGCAGCTCTCGGGCACCTTGGCGCGATGCGGCATGCGTCCGGAGTCCTTGGCCGCTGTGCTGAGGGACCTCGACGTCGACACAGCCCGACCCGCGCTCATGCGAATGGCCGCGTCCGCGGAACTGTCGGCTCTTCTTGGCACGATCGAGCGTAGCACAGCCCGAGTCTCCAAGTTGATCGACACGGTCAAGGCGTACAGCTCCATGGATCAGGCGTCCATTCAGGACATTGACGTTGTCCAGAGCCTCGAAACTACGCTTAACGCTTTGACACACATACTCCAGCCGCGCATCAGCGTGCACCGTTCCTATCAGCCGACCCCATTGCTGGTCAAAACGGTGGGCGCGGAATTGAGCCAGGTATGGACGAACCTGATCGAGAACGCCGTCGAAGCCATGCTCGGCGTGGGTGAGCTTCGGCTTCGCACGTTCCGCGATGACCACTATGTCGCCGTCGAAATCGGCGACACCGGCCCCGGCATGCCCCCCGACGTCCAGTCTCACATCTTTGATCCTTTCTTCACGACCAAGGGCGTGGGCGCTGGCACGGGTCTCGGGCTCAACACCGTGCGGACCATCGTGAGAAAGCACGGCGGTGCGATTCACGTCAGTTCAAAGCCGGGAGACACTCGCTTTCAGGTGTGGCTTCCCTGGGCGGACCCGGGGTCGACTCCCTGATCAACGCGCGGGTGTGATCAGTCGAAATCGGACACCGGGGACTGTGACGCAGCCGGCGCATGGCGTCGCCTCCCGTTTCGCTCCATACTATCGCGATCTTCGTCGCCATCGCTCCCGGAGGCACTTCGTCATGATGCGTTCGATCACGTTGCTATCTCTCGCCTTCGTCTTGGGCATCGCACCTTCGCATCCCGTTGCTGCCACCGCGCCGTCGGTACTAGCGGCGGATCGCGAGATCTGGACGATGGTGATCGGCTACGTCACCGCGGCCGCCGAGCAGGTGCCGGACTCGAGCTACTCGTATCGCCCGGCGCCGACGGTGCGCACCTTCGGCCAGCTCGTCGCGCACATCGCCGGCTCCCAGGACATGTTCTGCGCCCAGGCACTCGGCGAGCAGGCGCACGCCTCGGACGAGATCGAGAGGACCATCACCGGAAAGGCCGCATTGGTCGCGGCGCTCAAGGCCTCCACCGCGCACTGCCAAAAGGCGTACGCGATGAGCGACGCCGACGCGATGAAACGGACCGTCAAGACGTTCGCTGGCGAGCGGTCCGCGCTCTGGGCGTTGCTCTACAGTACGGTGCACGACAACGAGCACTATGGAAACATTGTCACCTACATGCGCATGCTCGGCATGGTACCACCGTCGAGTCAGCCGGCGCGCTAGGCGCCGAGCGAAGCGAGCAGCGCCTGACCTTCGGGCCAGGCGCCGAGCTTGGAGTCGGAGTTGATGTGTCCACGGTTGCCGACATCAACGAACCGACTGCCCCATGCCCGCGCGAACGCCTCGGCGCGAGCCGCGCTGACCCAGATGTCATCGCGGCTCGCCACGACAATGGTCGCGAACGACAACGGTTCCAGCGGCATCGGCCTGAATCCGTCAGTCCCGGGCGGATAGTTCGGTGCCTCGACATCGCTCGGCGCGACCAGCAACGCCCCACGCACTTTCTCGCGCGTCCCCGCTCCAGCGGTCGCAGCCCAGTGCGCAACGGTAGCGCACCCCAAGCTATGTGCCGCCAACACGACGTCGCCCGCCGCTACTCCGATAGCCTGATCGAGCGCCTCGACCCAGTCGACGCGTCGCGGCGTCTGCCAGTCCGACTGCTCTACACGCCGACAATCCGTACGCTCGCCTTCCCAGTACGACTGCCAGTGCTCCGGGCCCGAATTCCAGAGGCCTGGAATGAGCAATACCTCGGTCATAGGGGCGCGCGGAGTGCAGCCATGACCCGCGCGTAACTCCTCAAATCGATATGACGTTCGGCCAACAATGTCCCGGCGGCGCCGCTGGCTACTATGATCTTGAATTCTTCGGTCGGCATTGTCTGCAGGTACAAGTCCGGCGGGGAGATATCAATGTTGGTCGGGCTCGCGTAGACCGCGATCTGGATTTGCCCGGCGGCATACGCATAGGTGAATGTCTCGAGGTAATCGAAAGCGACACTCACTGGCAGCGGCGTCCACTCGCTCGTCGAGTCGGCCGTTGAATCCGTGCTGATGTAGACAAGCACCAGACCGTTGGCCGCGATCGCCGACGTGATCGCGGGAACGCTGATGGTGGCGACCCGCGTCGAACGTCGCAAATGGCCCAGAGCTGATGGGAACGGTCCAGACGGTGTCGTGGTACATTGAGTCCACGAGCGTAATCGTATCGGTGACGACGCTGGCGTTGTTGAGCGGTCCTGTGGAGGATGATGATCCGCCACACGCCACGACAGCCAGGCTCAGTGACACCGCCAGAGCCAGCAGGAGCGGGCGATCGTTCGTCATGGCTTGTTCCGCGTTGAGGACAACATCACATTCCGACATTCATTGGCATATGATGCGGGGCGGATGCGTTCCGCGACAGGTGCAACG
>CAWBZV010000004.1:0-178711 GCA_963793305.1 uncultured Gemmatimonadales bacterium
CAGAGGATTCTACTTGAGCCTACTATGACGTCTGTCGCATATCGTGCGAAGGTCGAAGAGCGAGAACAGATCAAAGCGCTTAGTGAGCTATTCAATTCGGTGAGTGTTCTCGGCAAGTGGCCGAAAAACCGCCTATGTGGAAGTGCTATATCGGACTGACTCAGAATTGGGAACACGCGGGGTCACTGGTCCCCGCGCACCTGAAACCAGGGCGACGCTTCGAATTCCGCAGCCTTCTCCGCCCCATGCTGCTTATACCAGTTTCGCCAGGCAGCAGCATTCCCCGGCAACGAAACATCGGTGATCTCCTGCAGCGCCATGAAAACCCAGTTGCGCATCTGTGAATTCAGATTTCGATCTTCGGCTAATTCGATAAGCTTTGGTACGAAGCGCATGCGTTGTGTGCGGGTAAAGATGCCGCAGTCGGAGAGGTTACATCCAGCCCGATCGCGAACACTGTAATTAGAGTCATGCGTAAAAGACTGGAAGAGAACATCCAGTGCGTCGTCAGTTTTGAAGAACCGCAGACCCTCCACCGACCACTGGCGAACTACAGGATCAGGATCGTTGAGCGCCCGGTCGCGAAGAACGGCGAATACGTGCTCGCTATCAATCCCTCGCGCCCCTTCAATCCCGAGGAAATAGTACGCGTTGGGGCGATATTGCGTGTCCATTTCGATCCGCTTCATCAACAGACCAATGGCCGTCTGGTTGTGATGCCAACCTTCCATCGCCAGCCATAGGTCGGCATCGGCCTGTCGGACGCGGAGATCAGTCGAATAGGTTGCAAGAGCATCTAACTGCTTCATCCTGTCGGTGAGTCGAACCTCGCTGGTCCAACTCTCTACGTCATTTTCGAGCATCTGCAGGGCGCGATTGTCGTGTCCGATGCTGCGCGCCAGAAGTTCCTCCGCCTGCTGCTGTGTGGGCAAGTTCCCAATGCGCGCAGCATCTCCGTCGGTCATCGGAGTGGTCGGGATGGAGACAGGGACCTCTACCTTGGGAGGCACGCGATGCACAGTCTTCACGCCAGAGAACACTCGAGCAAACATGAAGCCCGCGAATGCCAGCCAGATGACGAAGCCTGCGACTCCAACGGACTTTTGCGCAGTCCGGAACTTCAGCGGAAGGGTTGTCGATGATGCTGCGCCGGCCAATCGGGCGCTCGACTGCGGAGGCGCACCATAGATCGATTGAAATTCAACGCGCGTGTCCTGCTTGCGCCCCATGGCGCGCTCTACGGAAGCGACGATCCATCGCGCCTCTACCTGCGTCAGCGAACTGGCAGCGATCTTGATCTCACGGCCGTCGCTCCTCTGAATGCCGATCCCGTAGAGCATTTCGCCGGATGTATTGGCCTGTCCCTGGCTCAAAGGTGAGATCGAGGCTATCTCCGCGAATGGGATCTGCTGCAAAGCCCCAAGCCCAAGAATGGCGCTTCGAACCTGAAGCATGCCTTCGCGGACGCGAATCAGGGCGCTTCCGAAGACAACTCTCAGAAGCATATAGCCGACCAGGATCTCGAAGATGGAAAACAGGATACGGAATAGCCACGGCGCTCCCTCGTGCGTCCAGAGGTAGTAGACGACCGCACTCCAAATAATCGCAAACACTATCACGCCCAGCGCCTGTCTGTGATTTCGTAAAGGGGGGAAATAGAAGCTCGTCTCTCCCCCGTCTTCGCGGAAAACCACGTGCGTAGAAGCCGGGGCTGGTGCCGGAGATCCTGTTTGCAGTTGCGCGGCGGTGCTCGAAGTCGAACTCTCGAACGACATCGGCTGGCGATCCGTGAGTGGTGTGGCTCCGGTTCGAAACACCGGCAGCTCGTAGTTGTCGATGAAATCGACGCCGGGTACATCTGCCTTCGCGTGAAGCTGCCAGTAGACGCGATCGTTGGGGTTGCCCCCGTTTGTTTCGTACGCATCCGGCGGGATCGCGAAGTCAACCGGGATTTCGGCATCCGTGAAGCCACGCGTCACCGCTTCCGCCGGAATGTTCTTCTCATCCTGCCACAGGACCATTTCGTTGACGGTCTGGCCTTTGCCAGAGCCGGTGACGATGCGCCGCTTGCAGGAGAGGCGAAGATCGGTCCCGTGCGGGATCGCGGTAGGAAGCTTCAGATGAATCACACCCTGCACGCGTCCGCCGGGACAGAAAGGCACGGTGCCGCACTGGAACGAGGTCTTGCCATAGCGCCAGATGCGCAGCGTCCCTCGTATGGTAAGTGCGGTGATGATTAAACCAGCGAGGGGAAGAATAAGGGCGAGCAGCGCCTTCGGATCGCCATTCTTCAGCAGTTCCGGCAGAACACTGAATGCAACAAGTACGCTCATCAAATCCAGGAAACCGGTGAATACCCATGCGGTGATGTTCGCGCGCGGGTCCCTACCATTGGCTCTTCCCCCGGCCCAGTCCTTGCGCCATAGCCAGGGCTTGTCGGGGTTCGCGGCCTTTAGTGCGTCCTGCTGCTTGCTTATCCAAACTCCCACGATTGACAAGCTGATCAGGCCGAGTCCGATGCACGCAAAGAAGAGCCCGAAGACCACGCCGATCCAGCTTTGTGGCCCGCCTCGTGAAGCGGATGCAAAGGCGAAGAACAACCCCATGCTCAGGAACGGCAAGCCAAACAGCGTCAGAAAGATCGCTCCAATAATGGAAGAGCTTCGCATTTTGCCGAATTATATCCCGACGTCACACGAACCTGGCCACCAATGAGGCGCAGTACCAATTTCATTCCGTCCGGGATTGCGTGCGTTCGTCTTCGTGGGCCGATTCCGGTCAGTTGACCGCCTACGCCGAAGTAGTCCCAAAAACGAATCACTTCCTGGTTGCCCACAAATCTGCTCGGACTCGAGTGACTTCATTATCTGGCCTACATGTGCAATCTTGACCGACATGATCGTCGGATTCGTGATCGACGGTTGAAAGTGGGAACGTCGGCTCGTGTCTACCAATCCAGTCCACTTGGGCGAGAAACCGGCTTGGCGGTCACCTTATGTGGCGCAGCATAACAGCAGAGGCAATAACCCATTAGCCTCATGATCCACCGCAGTGGAGTGCGGCAATCATGAGAAAAACGTCTACGAACAAGGCAACGGGCAAGAAGAACCGCCCCAAAACCACGGCGCCGGCCTCACGAGCGAGCACCATCGAAAGAACCCGCTGCGAGAGCGACGCCGGTACCGCCTTGAAGCAGATCGGCTTCGTCCGCTTCGGGGACCGTTCGGAGCGTTTCCAGAACAGCTTGATCGGATCTTCAGACATGGTTCTTAGCACTCTCACTACCGCATGATCGATAACGCAATCAGGCGCAAAAAAAATAGTTGAAAAATCTGAGTTTTTCAGGTTATGCTTCCGGCTGCCTTGGGTATCAATGTTCCCGAGTGCAAGACCACGCAGGACCAAGACGAAGCAGTTCTCTTCTCGCCAGCTCGCGTAAATGCACCACTGGGAGCTCATCGATATGGCTACAGGAAATGTTTTGCCCGGGACAGTTCGGGGTCGCGTTAGGACTCATTCTTTGCCGCCAGCCGGATTCGACCCGCGCACTGCACCGCCGCAGGAATTGCGTCGCTACGGCCTGCCGCAGCGACCCGATGCGTCCCTCCGCCCACAACTGGCGGACCTCTGGGACAAGATTTTCTCGCGCAAGCTCACCTACATCGTGCCCACGTTTCAACCCCTTGAGGAACTGCTGCCCGGCATAAAGTCCCGGGGCCCCTTGCGCCCGGAGATAACGACTGTCACCCACCCATTCTGGTCAGGCTGCGTCGTGCACGCCACTTCCGGTCAGGCGTTCACCTGGGTGCTGGGTCAGTGGAATGTCCCGGATGTCCAGCCCCCCCCAACAACCACCGGCCAGGGCACATGGTACTCGTTCGCCTGGATCGGTATCGATGGAAACTCCGACGTCACCCAGATCGGCACGATTCAGTACGTAACGTCGGATGGGCACGGTAAGGTCAGCAGGAGCTGCTATGCCGTCTATGAATGGTTCCCAAACGACTGGACGGCGATCAATAACTTCCCGGTCAACTTCGGAGACACCTTGATCGGTTTGATTTGCCTCGAGTCCACGACCGACGCATGGGCGAACCTGGTGAACGTGACCACGGGTGTCCACGTGTCATTCTCTTTCTCCGCTCCAAGTCCCACTACGTCGCTGGAAAATCAGATCGAGTGGGTAATGGAACACCCGGGGGTGACCGGTGAGTCTGCGCAACTGCCAAACTTCGGCGAGATTTATTTCGATTCCGCCATGGGTGGCCGTGGTCTCGACTTTCTCGCCGACGCCGGTACCGACACGGTGATCAACATGGTGGAGAACAACGTAACGGTCGCGACCACAACCGTCGAGACACCGACGCTTATCAAAATCGCGTACACCGGCAATTGACCAGCTGACAGTCTGACAGATTTCTAATGCTAGAGCGTCAGGATCTATCCAGTTTTCTCCGCCTAAAACGTGTCCGATGAACGCGTGGGCCTGTTCGCGACAATTGAAAAAGGACAAGAATTTAGCAGCGGTCAATGGCCAACTTCACACAGCTCTTAGCTCCGCCTTGAGCGATTCTAACCATTTACACTCCGTACACCAATGGCAACACGCACCAACCTCGATTTGGATACCCTGCGCACCCTCGCCGTAGCTCACGACCTCGGCGGCTTGGCGCAGGCGGCAAACCGCCTTGGCCGCACTCCTTCCGCCATCAGCCTTCAGATGAAACGACTGCAGGATGATCTCGGAACGGTACTTTTCCGCAAACGCGGCCGCGGTCTTGCTCTCACCGAGGCGGGAGAGGTTGCCCTCGTCCACGCTCGCCGCATTCTCGCGATGCATGACGAGCTGCTGGACACCATCCAGGAAGCTAACCTCGCCGGGAACATCCGGATCGGCTGCCCGCAGGACTTTGCCTCGATTCTGCCCTCGGTCCTATCGCAATCCGCTTCGTTGTACCCGCGCATGCAAGTTGAACTCCTCATTGAAGGCAACTCTGCCCTCGCCGAGGCGATTGAGAGATCGCGGATCGACCTCGCCGTCGTCATTGGCCACGAAGACCGCTCCGCCGCGCAAACGGTCGGCCAGTTGGAAATTGTTTGGATCGCTTCCTCCGCGTTCGTGCCGCCGCAGGGACAACCGATGCCGCTCGCTGTGCTTGGGCCGCAGTGCGCGTTCCGGAAATGCGCAATTCAACGTCTCGAAGAAACAGGCATGCCGTATCGCATCGCTGCCAGCAGCCCCAGCCTCGACGGTCTGTGGGCGGCGTTGCTTGGTGGCCTCGGTATCACTGCGCGCACCCGGCTCAATCTCTCCGAAGGCCTCCTGTCCGCCGGATCGCTCTTTGGTTTGCCCTCGCTGGGAAGCCTGCCTGTCACTCTGCATCGCAAGGCGGACTCCGGCGGGGGCGCCGCCGATCGCATGGCCGCGCTTCTCGTCGAGGCTCTGAAATTCATGCCCTTATCTCGACCGAAGGTAAAGGGTCTCCGCAACGGCCACAATAGTCCTACCGTGATGGCTGCCGGCGGGCGTGGCAATGCATAAGTCGCGCTCACGAGTGCGTTGAGAATAATCAAATTGTGCGTTGGCTGTTAGATTGTTACATTGGCCGCATGTCGATCAAGTATCTCCCGCTTCTCGCTATCCTGCTGATTGGCTCACTTGAGGCCTCCGCACAAACACCTCTAATCGTAGGCACATGGGTCCTCACGAGAGCTGAGAAATTACTCCCGGACGGCACGCGAGTGTCGGATTACGGCGACAACCCGCATGGACTTGTTATTTTCACCAGCGATGGTTATTACTCTGTGCAGATCTACCGCGCCGACCGTCTGAAGTTCTCTTCCGGAGACAAACTCAAGGGAACTCCGGAAGAGTACAAGGAGGCGTCCCTCAGCACGAGCGTCCACTTTGGTCGCTACACTATCGATCCCGCCAAAGCCACGATCACCTTTCACATCGACCGGTCGTCGTTTCCCAATCAGGATGACACCACGCAGGTGCGCCCTTATGAGATCACGTGCGACGAACTCTCCTGGAAGGTCGCGCCCCGTCCCGACGGCTCCATCCCCATCACCGTTCTGCGTCGGGTTGGCGCCAAAGAACAGCCGGGAGTAAAAGGGCTAGGAATCACATCTGAGAACTTGAGAGAGACTGCTGCAGCTCAATCCCGAACTCGCCATGCGGCGAGAAAAGGAACGAATGCAAAAAGCGGAGATTCAGAAGAAGAAAGATTCTCTTCATCTCTCTGTACTCAAGACATTGCTTGCAAACCGTAAAGAACTCGCATGCTGGACGTGAAGGATGGTTCCCGTCGGCATCTCGCATCACAGGGTTGTCAGGAACAATAATGTTCAGTTCGGGACAATGATGTCCATTTTGGGATATTGTTGTCCGTCTCCAACACGCCCCTCCGAGCCGCAGTAGGGGGAATATATATCCAGTAGGCGAAATAATTATTCAGTTCCAGCAACTTTATATTTCAGCGGCGGCTACTCGACAGTCACCGACTTGGCAAGATTTCTGGGCTGATCTACATCGCAGCCGCGGCGGACGGCAATGTAGTAGGCCAATAGCTGCAGCGGAATGATTTCGATCAGCGGCGAAAGCAGTTCCATGGCGGGCGGTATGTGGATGACGTGCTCAACCAAGTCCCCAATAGTATGGTCGCCCTCGGTAGCCACGGCGATTACGCGGCCGCTTCGGGCTGTGACCTCCTGAATATTCGAGAGCGTCTTCTCGTAGCGCAGTTTTGATGCGGGATCGGACTCATCGCGCGTGGCCAGCACCACTACCGGAAGGGTTTCGTCGATGAGGGCGTTGGGGCCATGCTTCATTTCCCCGGCCGGGTAGCCCTCGGCGTGGATGTAGGAAATCTCCTTGAGCTTGAGGGCGCCTTCGAGGGCGATGGGGAAATGGATACCGCGGCCCAGGTAAAGGAAATCGCGCGCCGTGGAAAATTCCTTGGCCAGCTGCTCGCATTGGCCGGAGCAGGAGCGCAGCACATCTTCAACCTTGGCGGGGATGCGGCTCAATTCCCCAATGAGTTCCACGGAGCGGGCTACATCGAGCTTGCCGCGCAACTGGCCGAGCTTGAGGGCCAGGAGAAACAGAGCGGTGAGTTGCGAGGTGAAAGCCTTGGTAGAGGCGACGCCGATCTCCGGGCCGGCATGGGTGTAGATTGCGCCGTGGGCTTCGCGGGCTACCATGGCATCCACCACATTGCAGATGGCCACGGTCTTGGAGCCCAGACCCTTCATCTCCCGCTGTGCGGCCAGGGTGTCGGCGGTTTCGCCGGACTGGGTAATGAGCAGGCCCAGCGCATTGGGGTCGGCGATGGGATCGCGGTAGCGGTATTCGCTGGCGTAGTCCACGTCGACGGGCAGGCGGGCCAGCCGCTCGATCATGTACTTGCCGGCCAGGGCGGCGTGCCAACTGGTGCCGCAGGCGGCAATGTTGATGCTGGAGGCGCCGGCCAGTTCGTCATCGGCGATCTTCATCTCGCCGAGGAAGACCTTGCCGGAGTCGAGCGAAACGCGGCCCAGCGTGGTGTCGGTGATGGCGCGCGGCTGCTCCCAGATTTCCTTGAGCATGAAGTGCTTGTAGCCGCCCTTTTCCGCCTGGATGGGGTCCCACTGAATGCGGGTGATGGCGCGCTGGATGGGGTTGCCGTCGAAGTCGGTGAGTTCGACTCCGGCCAGGGTGAGGATGGCCATGTCGCCGTCGGCGAGAAAGTAGATGTTGCGCGTGTGGTGCAGGATGCCGGGAACGTCGGAGGCGACAAAGGACTCGCCTTCGCCTACGCCGATGACCACCGGCGGACCAAAGCGCGCAGCGACAATCTTGTCCGGCTCCGCAGCGGAGAGAACGCCCAGCGCAAAGGCCCCGGTGAGCCGCTTGACGGCGCGGCGGACGGCGACTTCGAGCGAAATCGGCGTCGCCGGCAGCTTCCGCGTCGGTCTGCACCTGCTCGATGAGGTGGGCGATGATCTCGGTGTCGGTTTCGGTGACAAACTTGTGGCCCTGGGCGGTGAGTTCGCGCTTCAGGTCGAGGTAATTCTCCACGATGCCGTTGTGGACGACGACGATGCGGCCGGTGCAGTCGCGATGGGGATGGGCATTCTCTTCAGTGGGGCGGCCGTGGGTGGCCCAGCGGGTGTGGCCGATGCCGAAGGTGCCCTCGAGGGGATGGTCGCGCAGAACCTCTTCAAGATTGCCTAGCTTGCCGGGTGCGCGACGAGACCTCGAGCGTGGGGCTGGCGGGACTGCCGACGGCGATGCCGGCCGAGTCGTAGCCGCGGTATTCGAGGCGCCGCAGCCCCTCGATGATGACAGGAACGACCTTCTTGGGACCAACGTAACCGACAATGCCGCACATGGAACGATTTTAAGCGACGGCGGAGGCGGCAGAATGAAACATTGCCGCAAAGATGAATGCAATCTGCAAGAGAGTGGATGAGGAGATGTCCAAGGCTCATGCCCCGCTCGAACAGCAAGCGGCCGGAAGCGCGATGGTCTTCGGGCATTGGTACCCAGGATTCAGGCCGAAAGCCGCGTGACACACCCGACTTCTTGCCGCACTCCTTGTGAAGCTTTAACTCACGGACCGTACAGTCGCGTCGTGGGCCCAAAAGCGAAATAACAAGACCATCAATAACCAAGGCTCAACCAGTTAGCGCTTTCACATACGTTTAGGTTCGGCAAGCAGTCGAAACATCCATTCAAGCCCGATCCGTTTTACTTGGTGCAATCAAAGCGTTCCTGTGCATTTCATCTCCGCTCCAATTACTGTTGGAGTACGCAGCATTTGCACCCTTGCGGTTTCTGCCAGGAAGGAACCGCCTCAACTTTGGCACACGATGATTCCAATTCGACCCCAAGAACACGACGGCATCTGACGTCCCCTTTCCGGTTCGCCTTCTCGCTTACGTTTCTGCTGTCCTGGTCCGCGCTTGTTGCATGGCCGCTTGAGCCCACCACACCCTTGGCCGAGTACGGCCGCCAAGCCTGGGTCATGGAAAACGGCCTTCCGCAGAACACGGTACACGCGCTCGTACAGACCCGCGATGGTTTTCTATGGCTGGGAACGGAAGCGGGGTTGGTCCGATTTGACGGGAACACATTTTCGGTCTTCGACACCACTTCCAGCCCCGCGCTGCCGAGCGCCGACATTCGCTGTTTGTTAGCGACAGACGACGGCGCACTGTGGGTCGGCACAAGTGAAGGCTTGGTCCGTTGGCAGGATGGAAGCGTCAAGGCCTTCAGCACGCGTAACGGACTACCCGGCGACTCAATCCTCGAATTGGCGCAAACCCAGGATGGCGTGTTGTGGGTATGGACCGAAATGGGGCTGGCACGGCTGAATGGTGAAGGATTCACCGTTGTCGAAGAACGACCGTCAGCGGTGGTTACCGCAGTGACCGCATTCGGACAGAGCGGCTCCTGGGTCGAAGCAACGGGGTCGGCCGGAGCAAGCTTGAGTGGGCCCTGGGTGCAGGCCGTGGCGCAAGCGGGGCTGCCCAAAGAGCAGGTGGAGTTCCTGGCTGTGCTGCCCGGAGCGGAGACGGTCGCGGCGACCAACAGCACATTGATCGTGAATCGAGGCAGCACCATTCTGCAGCGGCTGACCGCGGGGAAGGAGCTGCCGGGGAGCCGGATTCAGGCAGTTTTTCGCGGATCGCGAAGGGTGTCTGTGGATCGGCACCAACGGCGGGCTGGCTCGGCTGGGCTGCCGGCAAGCTGCAACTGCTGCCGGTCACCGATCCACTGGCGACCGCTTCGGTTCTGACGCTGATGGAGGACCGCGAAGGAAATCTCTGGGTGGGCACGGAGACCGGCGGACTGCATATTCTGCGCGACCAGCGGTTCCGGAACATCGGCTCGCGTGATGGCCTTTCTTCCGACGCCACGACGACCGTGGTGGAAGACAGCGCGGGCACGCTTTGGGTGGGAACAGGCGGCAGCGGATTGAATGCCTTGCAGCGGACCGGAATCGGCAGCTCAAAGCCAAAACATACACCGTACGCGACGGACTGCTAAGCGATGTGATTCTGTCGCTTGGCCGCGGCTCCCAATGGCAATCTCTGGGTGGGCACGCCGGATGGGCTGAACCTGATTCGCCACGGCCAGGTAGACTCGTTTACCTCCGCCGACGGATTGCCCGACGACTTTGTCCGTTCGCTGCTGGTGGATGCGGACGGCTCGCTGTGGATCGGCACGCGGCGCGGCCTGACGCACTGGATAAACGCGCCCGCCGGACGCACATGGAGACTTTTACGCATGCAACGGGGCTGGGCAGCGACCTGGTGGGCGCGATGGCACGCGATTCGCGCGGAAGTTTGTGGGTGGCAACGCTGGCTGGACTATCGCGAACTCGATGAATGGCGGGATTACGAACTACACCACGGCCAATGGACTTTCGAGCGACGTGGTGACGGCGCTGCTGCCACGCGGCCAGGGAACACTGCTGATCGGGACGCAGGATCATGGTTGGAATCTGTGGGATGGCGAAAAGTTCTCCGCTGCCGAAAGACAGTCGCCTGAGCGAGACGAGCGATTCACGCCATTCTTGACGATAACGGCAATCATCTCTGGTTCGCGACCGGCAATGGCATTGCACGGTGCGATTGCACCATGACGGCCGACTGCTCGCATTGGATTGAATTTGGCCCCGCGGACGGACTGCGCAGCCGCGAGACGGCGACCAACAGCCATCCCTCGGCGTGGCGCTCGCGCGACGGGCGACTGTGGTTTGCCACGCCCTAAGGGACTTGTGGAGGTGGACCCAGCGCATTTCCCCATCAATACAATTCCGCCGCCGATTGCGCTGGAGCGCTTTGCCGTGGATGACGTCGACCAGCCACTGCATGGGCCAGACTCTTTGGTCAAGATTCCGGCTGGGCATGTGCATTTCGCAGTTCGACTACGCAGGGCTGAGCTTTACCGCGCCGCAAAAGGTCCGCTACCGCTACATGCTCGAGGGCTTTGATCACCAGTGGACGGATGCCGGCGCACGGCGCACCGCCTACTACACCAACATTCCGCCGGGACAGTACACCTTCCGCGTGCAGGCGGCCAATAACGATGGACTGTGGAACACGCAGGGCGCGGCGTTGCAGTTCGAACTGCAGCCGCATTTCTATCAGACAATCTGGTTCTACATCCTGCTCGCGATGCGATGGTCGCGGGCCTGGTGTGCTGCTGCTGCAAACAGCGTCTGCGCCGGGCCGAACGCGAATTCGGCGCCGTGCTGGGCGAACGCAACCGCATTGCGCGCGAAATTCACGACACGCTGGCGCAGGGCTACGTAGGCATCTCAGTGCAACTGGAGGTGCTGGCGGAACTGCTGCGCCTCAACAAGGTGGACGCAGCCGCAAGGCAACTGGACACGACACGCGGCCATGTGCGCGAGGGGCTGGCCGACGCGCGGCAGTCGATCTGGGCGCTGCGCTCGCAGGACTCCGGCGAGAAGACGCTGCCGGTGAACGTTGCGCCGCATGACCGAGAAGGCCGATGGGCACGGAATCGATGCCAGCCTTCAGCGTCTACGGCGCCTACCGCCCGCTGCCGCCGGGCACGGAACGCGAATTTCTGCGTGTGGCCCAGGAGGCCATCCATAATGTAAAGAAGCATGCGGGCGCAAAACACCTGTTCGTTCAATTGGAGTATGGTCAGGCCGAGGTTGCGCTGGAAGTGACGGGACGATGGGCGCGGCTTTGCGGCGGGTGAAGATCTTAAACTCTCCGCCGGGCCACTATGGATTGACCGGCATGCGCGAACGGGCTGCGGCCATCGGCGGCACGCTTGAGGTCACGAGCGAGCCAGGCACGGGAACGACGGTGAGGCTGCGAGCGCCGGCGCCAAAAGAGCCGAAGGAGTAGACGTGGCACAAGAATCGATTCGGGTCCTGGTGGTGGAAGACCATCACGTGGTGCGTCAGGGGCTGGTGGCGCTGCTCAATGTGGTGGACGGCATCGAAGTGGTGGGCGAGGCCGCGGACGGCGTTGAAGCCATTACGCAGTTTCGCAAGCACCAGCCGAATATCACGCTGATCGACCTGCGCTTGCCGCGCATGGGCGGCGTGGACGTGATTCAGCGTATCCGCATGGAGACGCCGAATGCGCGGTTCATTGTGCTGACCACCTACGACGGCGATGAAGATATTTATCGCGCTCTGCAGGCCGGCGCGCGCGCGTATCTGCTGAAGGGCATGACCACTGAGGAATTGATTGCAACCATTCACACGGTGCATGCTGGAAGATCGCACATTCCGCCGGCAATTGCGCAACGACTGGCCGAGCGCATGGGCACTGAAGAGCTGACGCCGCGCGAATTCGACGTGCTGGAGCAGATTGTTCACGGCAAGAGCAACAAGGAGATCGCGACTGAACTCGAAATCTCAGAGGCCACGGTGAAGACCCACATCAACAGCCTGCTGGGCAAACTGGGCGTTACTGATCGCACCCAGGCCGCTACCGCGGCAATCCAGCGCGGTATAGTTCCTCTCGAATCCCTCAGGAAAACAAAACCATGAAGAGAAAACATCCTTTGCACATTTTTGCTCCTGCTTTTCGTTCCTTTAGCGCGGTCTGAGAAGGCCGCCTGGCGACAGGCCACGGATGCCGAACTGGCGTCACTGCTCCCGGCCCGCGCTCAGGTGGTCAAGGAACACATCGAAACCGAGATGCGCACTGCCAGCGGCATTGTGAACAGCCGCGGCCGCTATATCGCGGGCGTGGTGCTGATCACGGCCGGCTACTCTGCTGACGGAAAGTATTCGCATTATTTGGTCGTACAGGCTCCGGTTCGCATCGGCGGCATTGCCCTCAAGCCCGGCGATTATGTTTTCGGATGGGTGCGGGATGGCGATGCGCTCAAGGTGCACTTCAATGTCGCGTCCACCGGAGATCTGGTAGGCGAAACGGATGCTCGCCTCATTGCCGGTCATACTCGCGTCGAGAGCCTGCGCATTTGGCCGCCGGGCGATAAGGCGCTTATCCAAATCGGCCGGTTTGGGATTCCCTACGAGATCGGAAAAGAGTAGATCCACGGCGGAAGATCGAACGGTCTCAAGGTGCGCATGTCTCCGCACTGACTGCGCAAACATGCGCATCAAGGTCAAGGCTTCGCCGCGTCCGGCGTGGCTGCGGATTTCCAGTTGATGACGTGATACACCGCCGGAGTGGAGCCGACATTCTTCAGCCCGTGCAGTTGGTTTGAACCGTTGAAGATCACCGATCCGGGACCCACGCGTTTCCACTGGCCGTTGGAGAGCGTCTCCACTGTTCCCTGCTGAATAATGATCAGTTCTTCGTTGGGATGGCGATGCGGCGGGTGCGGCGATTCTCCCGGATTCAGGGTGGTCACGTGGAGCTCGAGGTTTTCGAGCGTGGCCGTTGGCGCTGAAAAGAACTGGCGCACAGAACCAACTTTGGTCTGCTTGACAGGGATGGTGTTCCAGTCAAAGACCGCCGAACCCATGACGGGTTTCTGGTCTGCAACGGCGAATACCCCGGCCGTGGCCATCACGGCGATCAATGCGACAAACAAATCTCTGCGTGTAATCATTTTCCCTCGTCTTCGACGCATTAGCGGGTAGGACAGGACCGGAAGAAAGCGAAGAGGCGCCGGGTTCCGCTTCGCTGATACTTATAGTTGAAGCGCCTTCGCCACGCAAACTCGAACCACCCAGAAGTTTGCGCAGCGCATTTCCACGCCCGGCAGGGGAAAACATCGGCTGCGATACCATAGCATCCAATCAATGGAGTTCACGAATGACCCCAACTGTGCTCCACCGGCCCACCGCAACTGCCTCAGCCGCCAAGCCCATCCGTCTTTCACGCGCACGCCGCAATGCCATTCTGAAAGCGCTCGCCGATCCGCGCCGATTCGAACTGCTTGAGCGCATCGCCACGGCCAGTTGTCCCCTGGGCTGTGCGCAGGCGCTGGCAGCCCTTCCCATCTCCGCCGCCACCCTTTCACACCACATCAAGGAGCTCGAAACGGCCGGGCTCATACACGTCGAGCGGCAAGGCAAATTCCATTTCCTCACCCTCAAACCCGGCGTCCTGCTGGCCCTCGCCACCGCCCTCTCTACCCTCGAAAGCCCCACCTGCACAGGCCGCTGACACCGTCCCAAAAAGATTTCCACAATCATCCTGAATCCATCCGCTCTCTTCGATAATCAATTCGACAGTTATCGAAATGTCGAAATAAAGACATCTCGATCGAGGAGCAGGATCATGAGCAACCTTCAGGGAAAAGTCGCGCTGGTCACCGGCGCGTCCAAGGGCATTGGCGCAAGCATCGCCCGCGAACTGGCAGCGCGCGGCGCCGCCGTCGCAGTCAACTACTCCGGCAGCAAGGCAGCCGCGGACAGGGTCGTCGCCGAAATCAAGGCCTCTGGCGGCAAGGCCATCGCGATCCAGGCCAACCTCGGTGACCCGGATTCCATCGGTCCCCTCGTCGAGAAAACAGCCCGCGAACTCGGCCCCATCAACATCCTCGTCAATAACGCAGGAATCTACGAATTCGGCCCTCTCGAAGCTGTCACTCCCGAGCACTTCCACAAGCAATTCAATCTGAATGTGCTGGGCTTGCTCCTCACCACGCAGGCCGCACTGCGTCACTTCGATCCCAAGGGCGGCAGCATCGTCAACATCGGCTCCGTGGCAGCCGCAGGTCTCCCCACTGCCTCCGTCTACAGCGCAACCAAGGGCGCAGTCGACTCTGTCACCGTGTCACTCTCAAGAGAACTCGGCCCGAAAAAGATTCGTGTCAACTCGCTCAATCCCGGCATGGTTGAGACTGAAGGAGTGCATGCGGCCGGCTTCATCGGCAGCGATTTCCAAAAACAGACAGAAGCAGAAACCCCCCTCGGCCGCATCGGTCAGCCCCAGGACATCGCCTCAATCGCCGCTTTCCTGGCCTCCGACGACTCGGAGTGGCTGAGCGGACAAGCCATCCGCGCCTCCGGCGGCGCCCGCATCTGAATCGCCTCCGCGTTAGCCGATTCGCGAGAGCTGTGAATTGATTAACGTGGGGCTTGCATTTCCATCGATTCTTACCGGCTCTCCGCATCCAGCAGTTGGCGCTTGCGCTCGACGCCCCAGCGGTAGCCGGTGAGTGATCCGCTCACGCCCACCACGCGATGGCACGGCACCACCAGCGCCACACGATTGGTCGCACATGCGCGAGCCACGGCGCGGGTTGAGTTGGGATCGCCCAACTCCCGCGCTAACTGGCTGTAAGTCTTTGTCTCGCCGCGTGGAATCTGGCGCAGAGCCTGCCACACCCGCAGTTGGAAGACAGTTCCGCGCAAGTCCAACTCCGGCGTGGCCCGATTTCGGTCCAGGTCCGATCCATCACGCACACTCTCCAGCGCCGCGTCCACAAGTCGCGACAGCGACGGATCGCGGCGCAGCGTCGCCAGCGGGAACTCTTCGCGCAGGCTGGCTTCGGCCTCGGCGGATGTAGATCCGAGCGCCAGCCAGCAGAGGCCGCGCGCAGTGGCTCCCACCACCACCCATCCAAAAGGCGTGCGCGCCGTGGCCCAGCCAATCTGTTCGCCCTTGCCTCCCTTGGCAAACCGCGCTGGAGTCATGCCCAGTTGCGCGCCCTCATAGGCTCGGCTCGAAGAGCCGAACCCCGCGTTGTAAATAGCATCGGTCACGCTGTCTCCATTCTTCAGCGCGCCGCGCAGACTGCCCGCGCGCAGCGCTCTCTGATATTGCAGAGGGCTCACACCCATGGCCTGCTTGAAGAGCCTCTGCACGGTGAAAGGACTGAGCCCTGTCACGCGGCCCAACTCGGCGAGCCGCACCGGCCGATCGACGTGAGCCTCGATAAATGCACGGATCCTGTCCAAGGGCCTGCCCTGCGCATTCGTGGGTCGGCACCGTTTGCACGGACGAAACCCTGCGGCCTGCGCTTCGTCTGTCGAGCGGAAGAAGCGCACATTGGCCTTGAGCGGCCGACGGCTCTTGCAGTCCGGACGGCAAAATACGCCGGTCGTCGTCGACCGCGTAGAAAAAGGTTGCCGACGGATCGCGGCCCAAAACCTGCTGCCACGCTGCCCCGGAATCAACTGCACGACCGGCACTCTGAGCATTTGCGAATTGGAGTTTGCTCTTCACGAAAACTATCGTCGCCGATCGCGACTTGGCGCGCCATCCGGTTCTTGCGCGTAATTCGGATTCTCGCACGATTCTGTCAGGAATCTCGTCGCAGGCTTGCCATCCCGGGCCTGCGAACTTGGGAATGCCGGCTCACGCGCGTTCCCGCAGCACCGCCTCTGCGCGACTCAAATCCTCTTCGGTGTCCACGCCAATCGTGTCGCTGGGTGCCTCCGCCACATACACCGCGATCCCGTTCTCCAGCAGCCGCAATTGCTCCAGCCGTTCCAACCGCTCCAATGGCGAAGGTGCGAGCGCCGCAAATCGTTCCAGCGCGCTCTTCCGGTACGCATAGATCCCCAGGTGCTTGCGGTAGCCAGTGAAACCCGTCGCGTCGCGATCAAACGGAATCGTGGCCCTGGAAAAATAGAGCGCACGGCCGTCCAAAGCTGTTACCACTTTTACAGCGTTGGGATTGGCAAACTCTTCCGGCGGGCAGCGCACGGCCAGCGTGGTTACTTCCACCTCCGGCCGGTCAAACAGCGCGAGCAGCGGACGAAAAAACTCTGGTGTCAAGGTCGGCTCGTCGCCCTGAATATTCACGTAAATATCGGCATCGATTGAGCCAGCCACCTCGCGCACACGGTCGGACCCGCTCGCGCAATCCACCGAAGTCATCGCCACCGGAACGTTGCGCGCCCGGCACACGATCGCCACTTCTTCTGAATCCGTCGCCACCACTACCGGGTCCATCAGACCGCTGGATTCAACCGCGCGCCACACCCACTCCACCATGGGCCGGCCGGCAATCTCGCGCAGCACCTTGCGGCTCATCCGTGTGGAGGCGAGCCGCGCCGGAATCACCCCGGCGATTCGAGTCTTGCTCATGCAGGGCGAGTCTACAGGAGCAGGTGTGCCGCATTCACCAAGCCGCCACCCGCAGCAACGCCCGGCTGTCCAGGTTTGACCCCAAATCTAACCACCCGTATCATCTAGATTGGCATCGTCACAATGCCGCGTCCCTCCCGGCGGAGTAGCTCAGATGGTTAGAGCGTGGGATTCATAACCCCAAGGTCGGCAGTTCGATCCTGCCCTCCGCCACCAGAATCAATAACTTAGGGCTTATCCACAAATTCCTGCCCCGGATTAACCCCGCATTTCGGCCACGCTGCATCGCATGCCAGTACAGGTGACCAGCAAGAGCAGCGTGTTTTCAGGTTGATGAAGCTGGTCCAGGATGACCCTGGCCTGTATCGTTCGCGCGGTTGTGGCTATTCGCTGAGGTTGACTTTCTTTAACATGTCCTTGAACCGAGGGTCGCCCCGGAGTGGGTCAAAGAGGGGTTCCGTCCTCATCATCGAGAAAAAAGTACAGCCCTCGTTCAGCGACCGATTCAAGTTTTCCAGGGCTTCATTGTTGCCTCCGGACAATACATAGATTCTGGCTATTTCCTTCCCGAGACACGGTGAGTCTGGAATGGCCTGAAGGAATTTGATTCTCGTTTTCCAATAAGCCTTTCGTTCTGGCGTGGGCTTCGCGTCGGCCGGCGGGCTGCCCGGCATGCCGTTCTTTCCGGCGTTATCGGCGAGCTTTCCGAGACCGTCGTCGATCTGTTCGCGGAAATGATTGTGCATGTCCTCGAGATCCGAGAGCTGCACGTGGAGCTGAGTGCCCGGTGCGCAATCGTTCTGTTGGCCGGCGCTGACGAGCACCGTCACGGCGTCATTCCCGTCCGCTGCGTCGGCGATGCGCGTGAGCACGTCACCCGACGTCAACGAGCACTCGCTGCCATCGGCAATCTGTTCGCTGAGCGTCGTCGATACGATGAACGTGCGAACCGCGGGCTTGAGCGCATCCGGCATGTGTTCGTCCGTCGGTGAGGCTGATGTGATTCCTTGCGCTTGAGGCGGCGCCGGAGCGGGTTGAGCCTCTCCTTGCGGCTGCGCCGACTGAGCCGCCGCAGCGTCACGCTCGGCCTGCAGCTCCGCTTTCACTTGGTCGGCAATGGCTTGCTTGACCTCGGGGGTCAGAACGACCTGCTCGGCCGGCTGCGGTGCCGCAGACGATTGATCGTCGCTCGGCGGAGCGGCCGCCTGCGCGGCCGCGGCTTGAGCAGCCGCTTGCTGGTCGGCGGCGACGCGCGCGTCGTACGCCGCCTGCAGATTGGCGGCGATCAGGTAGTCCGTGAGCCAGAACGCGGGAGCCGCGTACACCGGATATGGAGCGAAGTAGTAGCCGTAGTAGCCATACCACCCGGCGTGGCGCCAACCCCAACCGTAGTAGACGGGTGCACGCCATGGGGCGTATGCGTATCCGTAGAAACGCGGGCCGTAGTAGTAGTGGGGGACGTAGCCATAGTAGTAGCGGCCGTGCCAGCCGTACCCGCGATAGACGCTCACGTAGGTCCGGCCGCCGTAGACGTAGGTCCGATTCATGTACGGATGACCGTCGCGCATGTACGGGCGCTCGACGTAGCCACGGCCGCCGCCATAGCCGACCACGCGCGAGTGGTCCGGGCGCTCGCTCACGTAGGTCCGACTGCCGTTTCCGCCATGGTTGATAATCATCCCATGCGCGTGGATCGAGGTCACCTGGCCGTTGGCGCCAAGATGGGCGGTCGACCCGCTCCGGGTCGTCACGCTCGTCATGTGACCGCTCCGGCCATACTCGACGCGAGAGCCGTCCGTGCGCGTGACGGTCCTGACACTCTCCGTCCGCCCCCCGCCTTCGTGCACGATGCCCGTCGTGTGCGACGTTGTCACGGTATGCGGGCTGGCGCCGCCGCCGCGCGTGGTCGTCACCGTCCGCGTGGTCGTCGCGCCGCGGGGTGCGTTGTGCGTACCGTTTGAGTTCGCGGCCGAGTGCTGCGGGGCACTGGCCCTGGGATTGGCATGCGAGGCATGGGCCGTGGTATGTGCGGCGTTGCCGTTGTTATGCGGTGCACCGCCGGCATTCTTATCTGGGACCGCCGTGTGGGCGGGCTCTTTGGCGAACGCCTTCTCCTGTTGGCCGGAGGCTAACGCCGGGATGACGAACAGTAGCGCAGCCGTGAAAAGCGCCCTGGAAAGCATTGGGCCTGCCTCCTCGATCGGAGTCTGAAGGAAAGGGACAGACGGATCCGAGATCCGAATTGGCCCTACCTGTGGATGACGAGCGAGGTCCGGTTCGTGCCACGACTGGGCCGTGCGGGCAGGGACGCTAGCGGCGGTGGGTGGCGTATGCGGGGCTTGGGGTTGCCCCCGCGCTCGACCTGATCCAGAGAGCCTAGTCGACTCCCCCGGCTCGCGTGATACGCCGGTCGTAGGTGGCGAGCGCGAGGCCGATACCCACCGCGGCGCCGCGCGCTTACTTCGAGCTCAAGTACCGCGACGGAATTGCGTTCCCCGGGGTCTCGTTGTCCCAATATACCGTGACGATGTACCAACGCTTGCCATCGTTGAACAACTGCGCGCTGGCGATGCCCCGCGACTTTGGCTTCGCGTCATCGGTCGCGTCCATTACGGCGTACGTGCTGAATCGCTGCGTGATCGCGTCGAACGTGTCGACGGAATGGCTGATCTCTTTCTCATAGAGCGCGTTCTTCGCCATATACGGACCGATCCATTGGACGAACTCCTGGGGAGTCCTCACCACGGTATGCGGAGTGCTGTCCGGGGCGGCGCGGCTGGTCTGGATCAGTCTCCCGCCCGGCACGAAGAGCGAGTAGAAGCGGTTCCAGTCGCGGTTGCCCGCGGGGCCCGAGATCACGTCGTAGTAGGCGTGCATGATCGCGTCCATCGAGCGGACATCGGCGGCCGCGGCCGGCGGTGCGTTCGACATGTCGGTCTGGGACATGGCGCTCTGCGCCTGGCACGGCGCCAGCGCAATGAGCGAAGCGGCGGTCGTCCATCGCAGGAGCCGAAGCGGCTCCTGGCGGGCAACGCGATTGCGCCTCGGATTGAGTTCAACCGTCACGGTCTTCCCCCTTTTTTGGCGTTGTTGCCGGTTGTCGTTTCGTAGAGCTCTACCGAAGCGCCCCGCTTAGCGGCGGGCATACCCGGCTCGATATCCGTCACATACGGCCAATGTAGAATTCGAACGGCGTGGGGAAAGAACGAGCCGGCCACATTAGAGGATTGTCATCTCTCTCTCATTGAGATGGAGCATGTAGGTTCTGGTGGTAGAAGATGACCGCGACTTAGGCGGTCTCGAGGCTTCATCTTATCGCCTGTCAGGCTGGCCGACGAACTGGCGTACGCCGCCAGGCCATCGAAGCCTCGGATCTCCCGGCGCCAATCCGCGAAGTCCAACGGGGATACTCCATCGCCCTTGCGCACGCTGGTCACGGGGTTGACCACGGAGACCAGCTGGTCGGGCGCGGAATGGCAAGGGGCGCAGGAGTACGCCATTGACCAGACTGTGTTGGCGCGGATCGCGATCATGAGCGTACCCGCGACGGCGAGCGCAAATCCGCGCGCGCGCAGGAGGCGACGGACGGCTAGCTGGGCATCCTTCAGGAGCGAGTCCATAGGTGAGCGGATGCTCGTGCCTGGGACGCGTCGTCTCACAGCTGAACAGTCAATCGGGCTCGTTCGCCTCAGCCATGTCTCGTTGTAAACGGCGTCTTCGACAACATGATTCCCAGTTCGCAATTTCTACATGCTCAGCGAGCAAATTGCCGAATGCTCACTGCTGACGTATCTGGCGATTTCGACAGACCGCGTGTATTGTTTGCGCCCGTGATGTTTACGCGCTGGGCTGTCGCCCTCTCGACGCTCGTTGCCCTGGTTCCCTGTCAGGGCCAAGACGCGCCGCCGCCTCCGGCCGCGGCCGCCAATGTCCAATCGATCGATGCTATCCTGCACGCCAAATACGACGTGATGTCCGGTCCAGCGGGACAGCGCGATTGGAATCGATTTTACTCGCTGTTCGCGCCCGGAGGGAGGCTCATCCAGACGCGCCATCACGGCGCCGACAGCGCGTCGACCATCACGGTCACGACGCCCCAGGAGTTCGCGCAGCGCGCGGGCGAGTACTTATCGAAGAACGGATTTTACGAGCATTCGATCGCGCACACCGTCGACACGTATGGCGCGATCACGCAGATCTTCAGCACCTATGTGTCGTACCGCGATCCGAAGAATGCGACGCCATCCGCGCGCGGGATCGACAACTTTCAGCTCTTCAACGATGGCAAGCGGTGGTACATCGTCACGGTTTTCTGGGACGCGGAGACGCCGGCGAACCCGATTCCGGAAAGGTACCTGAACCCAAGCGCTGCTCGAAGTAAATAAGCCCGCGCTTCTTGCATCGCGCACGAGATCTCTTACCGAGCGTGCCGCAGCGAGTTCAGCGTCAGCCGACCCGTGTAGCCGTGCGCGCCGTACCGCAGCAGCGTTTTGCTCATTGACGTACCCTCTGAATCCAGAGGCTCTCACTAGTCCCACAAGCGCTCGACGACCGCCGCCGCGGCGATCGCCGGATCCCGCGTCATGAGGGGCACGCCCAGCGTCGCAGCCGTCGCAGCGATCAATCGATCACCGCGCTCCGGTATCGCATACAGACTGTGCGAGTGCACCACCACTTCCGCCGTGAGATCCGTCACCAGGTAGTGCCCGGATCGCCTCAACGCCTCGACCCACACGTCGAACGGTCGATCGAGCGACGCACGCCCCGCATGCAACGCCTCTGCCACCTCGACGAGCACGATCGTCGGCACGTAGACCGCGCCCGCGCCGGCATCCGCTCGGTCGAACATCGCACGCGCGCGTCGTCCGAGCTTCGCTCTCCGCCCGCCAATCGCCCAGAGCAGGCTATGCGTATCAGCGACCGCGAGTTCAGGTGGCAATCGGCATCTCCGAGCGATGCCGGCTCACAGCGACCCAAGTTTCGCGTCCACGCTCTGCGCGGCCGCGCGACGCGAGGCGGTCAAGAACGCCTCCGGATCGTCGTGTAGCACGCCGCTGCCGACCAGCCGAAATGGTGTCGACGACGCGTGTCCGCGCAACTGCGTCTCGAGTGCCACCACGCGGCGTCGCCACGCGCGCAGCCGTTTCTGACTGACGAGGACCACGTGTTCCGCGAAATCGCGGTGCGTGATCTCGACGAAATCGACAGCGTCAGTCGCAACGTCCTGCAGCAGTTGCAGGAACGACTGACGCGCCTCGGACGCCGAAATCGCGATACGTTTTCTCGTGCGCTTCTTCACAGATCCTCACCGGGCAGTATTGTACATTGACTTGTACAATATGGCGATCGCCCACGACGCACGCAAGCACACCGTCGTGCCGGTGCTGCCAGCGTACACACTTTTCATGTTTTGCTTGCGAAAGCAAGCGGCGCCGCTTCTGTAAGCAGAAGCAGCGCCGTTGGTTATCCAAATTGCCCCTCCTGGGCTCGAACCAGGACTCTCCGATCCAGAGCCAAGCTTGGGAGGCTCTGAACTCCGGCAACTTGCAGTCAGCAAGTTCGCGTCGTCGGCTGCCGGAGTCAATCTGGTCGTTTGCCGGATCTTGCAGGGGCTAACTCTCACACACGCGTCGGGAGCATTCGGCAGATCCCGCACTAATCGTGGCGGCCCAGACACGCGACTGGTGCCGCGCGTACCGCAGCGCCGGGCGCAATGTCGGGTGTGTCAAACCATTCCCACGCACGCCCGACGAGCGTATCCGGGTGCACCGACAGCCGAAGCGCATAGCCATGAAACCAGTGAACGGCCACATCGACCTCGATCGAGTCGCTTCCCGCCATGCTCCAATGAGCATGCGTTCTAGCAAACGACGAGAGATCACCACCTTTCATGTCCCAGTCCGGCGGATCCCATCGCCACGGCCGCCGCACGACAGAGTCCCGTAACTGAATGAACTGGAGCCGATTCCCCTGATCGTCTTTGGCGAAGCCTCCTGGCGAAAATGTTAGACGATAGCAGCGCGTCGCATGAGCGAATCGAGTTGGCACGGGTGCGCCGTCCGGCATCGGCGCACGGCTTGCTTCTGTGGCCTCCGGCACGACGACCAGGTACACAACGATCAACAGTCCGATCAGCGTGGACAGTATCGGGGCGATGCGCACGTCACCCTCCAGGCAGAGCATCTTCCACGCTGATGCCTTCGCATTGCGGCGTCATGAGACGAGCATGAAGTGTCGGTGACATCCGCCACCCGACGCAGTGGATCAGCAGTGGACACGAGGTTATGCTGCACGCAGACCATGAACCCGCCTGGCCACCGGTGTTTGTCGAACGACGCGACGGGTTCCTGCGCGACCTGCGGCCAAACATTCACGTACAACCTAGTCCACAACGGCTTTAACGAGTCCGCGTACGCGTATTGTGCGACGTGCGGATTGACCGCGATCCTAAGCGGGTGGGAGCCCGACATTCCAGTGGCCGCCGGATATCGCGGACATCAGCGCATCACCGCGAGTGTCGAACCGTATCTGGCCGATTGTCCGTGCGGTGGCCGTTTCACGGCGACAGCGGGCCCACGATGTCCGCATTGTCGAGCCGAATTGTCTGCCGAAGCCGTCCGCGAATTCATTGAGCGCAATGCGCCAGGCACGCCAATGGGATGGCGCTGGCAGCTCAACTGGTCCGGTCTGTACGCGATAGTCGTGGACGGTCGTGTTGTCTGGGACAACTGGCGTCATCGCCATGGCGGCGGCGATACGACGCCCGAGCGCATCTGACTTGCGTCGCGTTGAGTCCGGCCGAGTTCATTACCACTGGTCCAGCCGGCACGTGTGATGCGCAGTCACGCATCCATCCTCTGGCGACCTTGTTATCAGAATCGCTCGATTCGCAATTACGGCAGTGGCCCGTGTCGGCGTCCCCACGACTTGAGCTGGCCTGTGCCTGCCGGCCAGGCTTCTATGGCTCGAAGGAGGTAGCCGGACGCGGCATCCTGCTCGTTCAGTGCCAGGCTCGCGACACTAGTTCAATAAAGCGATCTCTGGACGACCAGAAATGATCTCGCAGTAGACAGATCGGAATATGCATCGAGCCAAGCCTGTTCCTCACCGACGCACGCGTGCTGCACCTCGCTCACAGTCCTGGTGTGGTCTTCATCTGCCTTGACCTCCCACCAACGGTCATTCCCACCAGGAAGCAGATGACCAATGCGGCATCGAACGAGACAGTCCGATTCGAGAGGCTTCTCGGTCAGTCGCCCGATGCCCCCGAGATCAGCAAGGACCGAGAAGTACACACCTAGGTTGACCGTGAATCGCCCTGACGAGCCCTCGTTCCACGAACTCGCCTGCACGTTAACGACCTGCACGCAGCGCTCGAGCGACCGGCGGAATGTGCGTTTGTCTTTCTTGTAGCCGTGTTGGCGCAACGGCTCCTTGAGCGCGTCACGGGTAATGCTGTCTATCAGCAGCCCCGCTGAGCTCATGCGTGCGTCGGCCACACTCGGGCGAGCACACCGGCTAGGGCTCCGATAATAGCTCCGGTGGCGGTAACCAGCACCACTGTTATCGCGAGGACGCCGATGCTCGGGATCCCATTCGGGGCACGGCCCGGGCCAATCGCCCAAGACACCGCCCAGCCAATGGTCGCTTCTACAACGGCGATGATGGCGACTCCCAGTGACGCCGCACCGACGTTCACTCGCCGGCCGATCATGAACCCGAACGCCGCATAGATCAGCCAAGAGCCGACGGTCGCATAACTGTAACGGAATCCGATCGTTCGAGACGCGACCGAAGCCAGCAGGTCAAAGACGACTATGGCTAGCGCGCCCCACGAGACCAGTCTCCACACCACGTTCGGCACCCAGTTCTTGAGAAGAAGCAATCATGCGCGCCGGAGCTGTCGACCGCCAGGCCGTCTCGCGCCTCCCTGCTACCGTTTAGCGAAGCCGCGAAGGCCAGCCAGCTGTACTGCGGAGCAGTTCCGCCTCCTGTTACGGGAAGGGTCAACGAATGCGCGTCAGTGACCTGTACGACCTGCTGGCAGCCTACCGCCTTCGTTGCCTTAGCCGGGAGCGTGCCACCTTTCGTTCGTTCAATCTCTGTCGCGCCGCGGTGCTATCGTATCTGCGGTTCGCCTTCCGCGACCAGCGAGCGCTATGGCGCGAGATCACTGAGCAGATTCGGCCGGCAGCGCTGTCGGACCGCATCCACGTTGCGGGATCGAAGACACCAGCCGCCGACCGCGTGATCCCACGCATCGATTGCCCTGTCAAGCACAGCATCCATGCACGCTCATGCGCACAAGTCATAGCGCGCGTGACAAACCGACAGCACGAGCCACGCGACTTGCGGCGCAGCTACGCCCGTCTGCTAGCGGACGCCGGCATTCCCGAGTATCGTCAGGCGGCTTATATGGCCACGGCGCCCGAACAATGACCTTGCACTACCAAGTTGGGGACATTGAGCCGTTCCTCCAACGGGATGCAGCGCAACTCCGCGAGTGGATAGCCCAGAGTGAATGACACTGCGTCGTTGACACCTCTAGCACGCTTGGGTTGGCGGACCGAACCATCTTGGGCTGTTCGGGCATCGGCCTGGGGGGCCGTGGCGTTCGGTGTCTTTCAGTTTCTCGCGCTGCCGCTCGTCATCTCCACATGACGCAACGGGCTGGCGATTTCACCCCGAGACACTAGCAACGTTGAGCCTCACGGGAGCCCTCGCGTACGTCGCGTTTCGCAGATTGACTATTGGCCTCGTCGCGCTCGGGCTTTGGGGAGTCTGGCGGTTATTCGAGCTCACCACCTTCATCGTACGTGTACTGACCGGTCACGTGGGTTCTGATGGTCCAGCGGCATTTGCGGCATTCCTCGTTTTCGATATTCCCTCGGTATTCTGGCTCATTGGTGCCATTGCCGCGATCAAGACTTGGCGGCGACGAGCAACCGGCGGAGCGATTCGCGACGGGTAGGGTCCTTCGTTGAGGTTATCGTCCGATGCACTTTCTCAGTCCGAGCGAATGCCGCGACTGGTGTGGGTCTCGGCGCATTCCGTTCGATGCGCATGGCACCCCGCTTCCGCCGAATCGGGAGCGGTTCTACGTGAGGGCCCCGATACCGAGGGACTTTACGCAACTACTGCCGTTCTGTCGCACGTTCGAGGGGTTGCTCCAACCTCGCCGGGCGTGTCTACTGTGGATCACGGAATCCGATATTTGGGATTCGAACACGAATTGGCATCTCTACTATCGATTGCGGCAATCGTATGGAGATCAGCGCCAACTGTACCACGCGCCAGGCCATCTCTTTCTCAACGACGAGGCGCCTGACATGGTCAGCTTCGTCCAACTCGCCGCGTTGTTTGGATTCGATGCCCATCTGATCCCCGACGTGACGGGCTACGGTCGGGCATTCGTCTCACATGACGAGTTCGTCGAATTCGCAGCGAACGAGGCGAATCCAGAGCTCGTGACGGAATTCGCGGCTACTGTCGGCGGATCAGTCATCACTGGACCGCTGCCTCCATTGAATTAGCACGAACCTGCTGCCGTGCGGCCTCTCAGAGACTGAGGCCGATGCTTCGACGCCATGGGAAGTACGGTCGTGTGGCGATGTATCGTCATGAAGTGACATCACGATCTCAGAATAGGGAGACGAAGTACCAGTGCGGCAGCTGCGGTGAGATCTCCCGAATATCAGAGTGGAGGAGGACAGAAGTCGGCGGTGTGTCGCCGGCGACGTACACGTAACCCGAGGCATGGCCGAGCAGGCCGCGGAACGTGTAGAACAGCACGACGAGCGAATCGCCGTAGCCACGTACCGCGATCGACCCATCGGATGACAGGCTGCGCCAACGCATCGGGAGCGCCACATCGCCGCCGCGGCCGGCGATCTCCCCCTTTTGGACCAGCGTGACAACTCGGTCGAACCCGTCACGGCGCGCGTACCAGACGGCCTGGAGGTTGATCGCGGTCCATGGCACGAGGAACCACAACGCATACCCGGCCGCGGACGCGACAACCGGCGCCAGCGCGCGCCATCGAACCGTTCGCCACAGGCGAACACCAACGGCAACAGCGAACCCTGCGCCAGCAGCCGCGCCGATCCCGGAGACCTCCTCGATTCTGGCCGCGAGGAAGACCGTTCCCCAATCGATGATCTGCCATTGGAACGCCGTCGCCGTGAGTATCGCACCCATCAGCGCGATGACGCCGGTCGTGGCACTGCGCACTGTGCCTCGAGTCGAGCCGACGATCACGCCAGCTGTTGCCGCCAAAGCAAGGGCGGCGACGATATGCGCGTCGTCCATCACATGCGACCCCAGCGCCAAAAGCGCCGCGGCGGCGCATAGCGCCAGGGTCCGACTCATAACGACGAAGTACTTCACGACACAAAGTATACACTGGCATTATTCGGCTTGCCAGGTCATGAGCATCTTCGCCGCTGGCATTCCACGCCGACGCGCCAATTTACATCTCAGTTGCCAAGACTAGGATTCCAGCAGCGCCCGTACCTTGTGAGCGTATCTGCGGCTCGACGTGACCACCATTCCTTTTGCCAGTACGATGTCGTACACCCCATCGAACATGGGACGAATCTCGCTGATGCAGGCACCGTTCACGATGGCCGATTTCCGCACGCGGATGAAGTGGTGTGGTGCCAGCTTCTCTTCCAGGTGTGCCAAGGTTTTCCGCAACAGGTGACTGCCGTTTGCGGTGTGTATGCAGGCATAGTTTCCGGTGGCTTCGATCCACAAAACGTTGGAAACGGGAACAAAGAAAATCCGCTTCTTGTCATTCACCACAAAGCGTTCCAACGGGCGGAGGCTGCGGAGGGATTGGAGCAGTGGTTCGAGACCTCGATTTGTCTCCCTGCGCTGTTCGAGGATTTCGCGTGCGTGCATCAGCGCCTTGGCAAATCGCTCCTTATCATACGGCTTCAAGAGATAGTCAACGGCGTGCACTTCGAATGCACGAATGGCGTGCGCATCGTGAGCCGTGACAAAGATATATACGGGAGCGGGGCCGTTCACTGGCTCCACATTCTCGATGACTCCAAAACCATCCAGATCAGGCATCTGCACATCGAGAAACACGACGTTGGGATGAAGTTCGTTGATCTGCTCCACCGCGCTGATGCCGTTCGCCGCCTCGCCGATCACTTCAATGCCGTCGTGTTCGGCCAGATAGCGACGGATGCCGCGCCGGCCGATCGGTTCGTCATCGACGATGAGGACTCGCGTCGTCATGAGAACTCCTCAGTGGAAAGGTAATGATGGCCTCGCAGCCTCGACCGTCGCCCCCGGTCAGTGCCAGCGAGGACTCGTCCCCGTAGAGCTGTTTCAAGCGTGACTGGACATTGGTGAGTCCGACGCCGAATCGCAGGCGCGATCCCGGTGCCGGACCCGGGCCATCATCGCGGACGCACAGCCAAACGCTGCCGTGGTGGAGTTTGGCCGATATCTCTATCCGACCTGCGGCGGAGTCGACGCTGATGCCGTGTTTGATGGCATTCTCAACCAGTGGCTGAAGCGCCAGACTCGGTACATAGACGTCGAGAAGGTCAGGTGGTACGTGCATGTGAACTTTCAAGCGGTCATGAAAGCGAGTCAGTTCGATCTCCAGATACTTGCCGACGAACTCGAGCTCGCTCCGCAAGGTGATCTCGTTCTCCCGCCGTTCGAGGGCCATGCGCAGCAAGTCGCCGAGGCTGACGAGCAGATGGCCCGCAGCATTGACGTCCTCCTGCATCAGGATTCCAATGGTATGAAGACTGTTGAACAAAAAGTGCGGATGTAATTGGCTCTTCAGGTTCTCCAGTTCGGCATGGGAGAGCTGCGTCTGCAGTTGCGCCGCTCGAGTTTGGCGCTCCATAGCAGCCTGGTAAAAGTGGATCGACTGATACAGTCCCACGACTACCCAGTACGTCAGTATGCCAGTGACGCTCAACGTTAAAACACTGACTGCGAACGTCGGGAGAAGGCGCAGCACCACAGGATCAGTGAGGCGAAGCACTGACAGCACAAGTCCGCGGCTCAGCAGGTACTCGGTGACAGATGCCAGGGGAGCCATCACGAGCGACGTGACTGTGTGGATCGCTATATGAGGTACAATCCTCGGCCCAGTCAACGGGAACCGTTTGGCCATCCCAATCACAAGCGGGGTGTACGCCGCCCATACGTACCAGTAGAGAAGTTCGACCGCGCTCACGAGCGCCCAGCTGACGTGGAGACCCCCTACCGTCAGCAGCGCGATCGTGCGTACAGCAAACAACAGCCCTACAATGGTCCACCCACACAGGACCAAAATCCATTTCATCCGTCCTACACCTGGCATGGCCTGTAACACTGTGGGTGTCGACCCTCCGGCACGGATCATAGCTGAAGCTTCCGTGGCAACAGTACTTGACGGCCAACTCCGACCGCTTGTCTCACAGCGGACACCGCATGTCACTTTTCCTGCAAAGACTGGTTTGTCGCGATATATACTCCGCGAGCAGGAGCATTGCCAAGACGTATCGGGGTTGGAACGACGCTGTAGCCCACAGGGCTTACAAGAGGAGATGAAGCGAATGAAATCGACATTGGCGACTTACATGAATCTGCGCGGCCGCATGCTGGTCTCCACGGTGCTGGCGGTCATCGCAACGGCTACAGCCGGGGCGCAAAGTGCTCCTGCCGTCAGTCCGGCAGAAGCGCGAAAAGCGATTCAACTCGGTTACGCCGAGTGGACGAAAGCGCGAGTCGCGCTGGACATGAACACGATCGAGCGGATGCTGGCTCCGGATTTCTACTTCCAAACTCCCGAAAAAACGGTGACGCGGAAGGAGTTTATCGAAAGCGTGCCTTCACTCAGGATAACGCGATTTGACGGCAGCGTGCTCACGGTCGAACCCAAAGGCAACGACTGGTCGGTAGTCGTATTTGAGAAGGGAGAGGTCGAGACCAAGGACAAGGATGGCAAACCGAGCAAGGTCTACATCGTGCTGGTTGCACGGGATGGCTGGAGAAAATCGAACGACAATCAATGGACCCTCCTATCCTCCGAGCCGCTGGATCAGCAACCGATGGCAAAGAACGAGATGCCGGCGATCGCAAACTGGTAACCAGATGAGATCCTGTGATATTCGCTGACTGTACGCGCGTCACGCTCCGTCAGCTCGGCCGCGAGCTTCGGGGCGCCGGCGCGGGAAGAAGCATCGCCGTGCGTCCAACGGAGCGGCTAATCGCATGACTGAGCATTTGTTCTCCGATCTGCGGTACGCGGTTCGCATCCTGCTGAGATCTCCGGGTTTTTCGTTCATTGTCATCGCCACCCTGGCGCTCGGCATCGGAGCCACAACGGCGATCTATAGCGTCATCGACGCCACGCTGCTGCACCCGTTGCCGTACCCACATCCCACCGAGCTCGTTCACGTCGAGGACGACCTTCGAGGTACGGGCGAGACGGACGTGGGCATCTCCATCCCCGAGTTCCGAGACCTCGAGAGCTCCGGGATCTTCCAGTCCGTGGCGCTTGCCAGCCCCGGCGCAAGCACGAACCTCACCGGCGGTCAGCAGCCCGAGCGTCTCAGCTTCAAGATTGTTACGCCAAATTACTTCTCGGCCCTCGGTGTCAGCGCCCAGTTGGGTCATGCATTCGATCCGCGCGATGCCACGCCCGGCTTCAACCTGCAGGTCGTGATCAGCGATGGGCTGTGGCGGAGGGAATTCGGCGCCGATCCAAACGTCATCGGGAAGACGCTGCGCCTGGACAACGACCCGTATCAGATCATCGGCGTCATGCCGCGCGGGTTTCGCGATCAGGGCGCGACCAGCGACGACCAGAATGTGGAGATGTGGTTGGGAGCGGGCTTTGCCGGCGAGCCGTTTCCGCCGCCGCAGCGCGCAATCCGTCTGGTAGGAGTCACCGCGCGCTTGAACACCGGTCTCTCGACGACGGCGGCGCAGGGGCGCCTCGATGCGCTAGTGGCATCGCTGAAAAACCAATATCCGGCCGACTATCCAACCAAGGTTGCCTGGACCGTGCAGTTGATTCCGCTCAGCGAGAGCGTGGTCGCCAACGTGCACCAATCGCTCATTCTCTTGTTCGGCGCGGTCGGCCTGGTCCTCCTCATCAGTTGTGTCAATGTCGCCAATCTGCTGCTGGCCAGGGCCAGCGCGCGTGGTCGTGAGGTCTCGGTTCGCCTGGCCTTGGGCGCGCAGCGCACGCGCCTCATCCGAGCGCTTCTGACCGAGATTCTCCTGCTGTTCCTGCTCGGCGGAATCGCCGGGTTTGCCATTCTCTTCGGCGGCCAGCGTGTCCTGCTCCGACTGGTCCCGGCGAGTCTCCCGCACTTGAACGACATCGGTGTGGGGTGGGGCGTGCTGGGATTCGCGGTGGTTGTCTCAGTCGCCGCCGGAACGATCTGCGGGCTGGCGCCCGCCTGGCTCATGAGCCGTGCCGATTTGATCGGTACGCTTCGGCAGGAAAGCCGCGGCTCCAAGGGGTCCAAGGAACGCTCGCGCGCCCGGCAGATGCTGGTGATCGGTGAATTGGCGCTCTCTTTGGTGCTCATGGTGGCCGCGAGCTTGCTTTTGCACAGTTTTTGGGATCTGTTCAACGTGCGGCCCGGGTTCAATCCGAGCCGCGTGATGGTCGTGCAGAGTTGGGTGCCTCGGCCGAACGATTCCACGGCGGATCCCTATCACACCGCCACGCAGGAGGCGGTCTTGCTGCGCGAGATTCTGCGTCGCAGCCGAAATCTACCGGGCGTAGAAGAAGTGGCCATCGGCAGCGCGGGCGCCCTTCCGCTGGACCACAGCCGGGGCGATCTGGTGCAGCTGGTAATGATTCGCGAAGGCGTCGCGACGAAGGCCGGCGAGACTCCCGTGATCGGTGGCGCCCTCGTTTCGCCCGAATACTTCCATCTGTTGGGCATGTCGCCATTACGCGGACGTGGGTTCACCGATCAAGACCTCGAGCAGACGCCCGGGATTGCGGTCATCAATGAGGCCGCGGCTCGCACCTACTGGCCAGGCCAGGATCCGGTGGGCAAACGTGTCCACCTTCAGGACGGTGTGACCGTGAACTGGTCTGGCGCCTGGACCACGATCGTTGGTGTGACTGGGGATGCTCGCACGGAATCCTTGGGCGAAGCGGCCGCTCCACGGATCTACCTCAGCCTGTACCAGCATGCCTTCCAAGCCAGCGTGAACCAGCCGGGCCTCCAAGGCCTGGCCGTCTTTCTTCGCGGACAACTCGATCCCCGCGCCATCCCCGCACAAGTTCGCCAGCAGATTCAGTCCGTCGACCCGGAACTGCCCGTTTTCGGTGCAGAGACCATGGATGACGTCGTCTCCGCCTCGCTCTCGGTCAGGCGATTCTCGATGGAAATGGTGGCCTTCTTTGCGGCCACGGCCTTGCTGCTCGCCGGACTTGGCATCTACGGAACCATCTCGTTTGTGGTGAACGAACAACGACATGAGTTCGCCATTCGCCTCGCGCTGGGGGGGCAGCGACGCGATATCCTCACGATGGTCCTACGGCGGGGACTCAGTCTGGCCGCCGCTGGCGCCGCGATAGGCTTGGTTGGCGCGCTCATCGTCTCCCGCCTCATGGCCGGACTCCTCTACGGTGTGTCGCCGACCGATCTCCCCACCTTCGCTGCCGTCACCCTCGCACTGACTGCTGTCGCGCTGGCCGCCAGTTATGTCCCGGCGCTCCGCGCCATGCACCTCGATCCCATCACCGTTCTCCAATCGGAATGAACTCAACGATAGGCGCCCGGCACCGGACGCCTGTCGTGTTCCCGCCGATAAGAACTCAGGCTTACGAGCACCCGGACGGGGATGGGGCCAAGATGGTCACGGATGCGCGCGCTCTGCTGGGATCGTAGGACGCATCGTTCTTCGCGGCCACCCCTTGCATGCCGCGAACGCTTGCGTTAAATACTGAGCCATATGGTTCAGTATATGACGACCCGACTTGATACTTCGTTCGCCGCGCTCTCGGACGCCACGCGGCGTGGCGTTCTGGAGCAGCTCGGACGAGCCGACGCTTCGATCACGGACCTTGCCGAGAAGTTCCACATGACGCTCACGGGCATGAAGAAGCACGTCGGCGTTCTGGAGCAGTCGGGGTTCGTCACCACGAAGAAGATCGGGCGCGTGCGGACGTGCCAGCTGGGCCCGCGCCGATTGGAGGAAGAGACGGCGTGGCTCGAGAGGTACCGCCAGCGCTGGGACGAACGCTTCGACGAGTTGGACAAGGTTGTCGAGGAACTGACACGAAAGGAGAAGAGCGATGAACGCAAAAATCGAAAGTAAGCCCGGCCCCGTGAAGAACCGCACGACGGTGGAACGGAAGTCGGACCGCGAGGTGGTTGTCACGCGGACCATCAACGGCCCGGCGCGCATCGTGTTCGAGGCATTTACCAACGCCGAGCTGCTCAAGCGTTGGTGGGTGCCCAAGTCGGTGGGAATGACCCTGCTGTCCTGCGAGGTGGATGCTCGTGTCGGAGGCAAGTACCGATTGGTATTCGATCACGACCCCGAGCCTGCCGCGTTTTTCGGCACGTATGTCGAAGTGAAGCCGTATTCGCGCCTCGCGTGGACCAATGACGAAGGTGGCGAGGGCGGGCCTGTCACCACGGTGACCTTCGAGGAACAGGGCGGCAAGACGCTGGTGGTCCTGCGCGAGAGCCATCCTTCGAAGGAAGCGCTCGACGCTGCCGGCACCGGAGCAGCCGATGCAATGGTCGAGACGTTCGATCAGCTGGACGAGCTTCTCGTCGCCCTGGGTGAGAGCTCGGGACAGTAACAGCGACGTGGATCTCGCGGTCGGTCGTCCGATAGTCCCGGCTCACACTGGCCGGGGCTATCGGGTCCTACGGTACGTCGTACGTCCCTATCAAAACGGACATGCGCCCGAAAATCGACATGCTCACAAGCGACCTCCGGTTCGCGTTTCGCTCGCTGTCGCGCGCAAAGGGTCTCGCGATCACGGTGATCCTCACGCTCGCACTCGGGATCGGCGCGAACGCCGCCATCTTCACCATCGTCCGCGGCGTGCTCCTCCGTCCGCTCGTCAATCGCGACGAGGGCACACTGATCTATGTGCGCCAAAGCCAGACAGGAATCGGAAGCGAAAACGCGCAGTTCTCGGTTCCCGAGCTCCAGGACATCGAGTCTGGCGTCCATTCCATAAGCCAATTCGGCGATTTCTCGACGATTGCCTTTTCGGTCGTAGGCCTCGGCGCCCCGCGTGAGGTGCGCGCAGGTGTCGTGGGCGGCTCGTATTTCGATGTGATGGGGTTGCATCCGGTCCTCGGGCGGTTGATCGGCCCACGCGATGACGGGCCGAGCGCGCCTGGCGTCGTCGTGCTCACCTATCGGTTCTGGTCGACGACGCTCCATAGCGATTCGTCGGTCCTCGGCAAGACCGTCCGCCTCGGCAGCGGCTCCCTGGGTGCGCGGACGGCGACGATCATCGGCGTGCTCGAACCGTCGATCCCGTATCCCACTGAGACCGAGTTGATCGCCAACATCGTCACGAGCCCGCACCATCTGTCGGCGACGATGGTCACCGGCCGCGTGCACCGCATGACCGAGCTGTTCGGTCGGCTCGCTCCCGGCGCCACGCTCGACCAAGCGCGCGCCGAGTTGCAGGCGGTGTACGCCCGGATGACGAACGACCATCGTGAGGCTTACCCGAAAGAGGCCGCGTCAGCGATCAGCGCCGTTCGGCTGCGCGAGCAGATCACGTCCCAAGCGAGACCCATTCTGCTCATTCTGCTCGCCGCGTCGGGGCTCATCTATATCATCGCCTGCTCGAACGTCGCCAACCTGATCCTCGCCCGTTCCATTCGCCGTGAGAGCGAGCTCGCCGTGCGCGCCGCACTCGGCGCGAGCGTCGGGGCGCTGCGCCGTACACTGCTCGTCGAGAGCGTGCTCCTCGCCAGCGCCGGCGCGCTCCTCGGCGTGCTGAGCGCGGATCCCATGGTCGCGATTCTGGCGCGCTACGCATCCCGCTTCACGGTACGCGCGGTCGATCTCACCGTCGACTCCAGCATGCTGTGGGTCGGCGCCGGGCTCGCGATCGTCGCCGCCGTCCTGCTGGCGTTCGTCCCGCGCCTGCCCTCGTCGCGCGCCTCGCAGAGCATCGCGATCGCCGGTGGCGGCGTGCGCATGACGAGTAGTACGAACCGCCGTCTCCAACTGTTCGCCGTCACGCAGATCGCGGCCTCGTTCGTGTTGCTCGCGGGCGCGACTACACTCCTCAAGACCCTCCTCGATCTGCAACGCTCTCATCCGACGTTCGACACGCACCACGTGCTCGCCATCGATGTCCCGGTCGACGCCTACGGCAAGACGCAAGCGCAGATCCTGGACTTCTATAAAGAAGCGGAGCGCCGCGTGGCGCAGCTCCCCGGCGTCGCGGCGGTCGCCGTGGGCGACGTCGTGCCCTGGCGCGACAACGACTTCTTCTTCGGGATGGAGTTCGCCGGCGAAGGGCACCTGCAGGCCTCGGGCGACAGCCCGCGCGCGGAGTATCGCGCTGTCTCGTCCGGATATTTCGCCACGCTCGGCGTTCCGATTATCGAGGGACGCGACTTCAATGGTATGGATCGCGACACCGTCGAGTCCGTGGTGATCATCAGCAAGAGCGTGGCCGACCGGGTGTTCCCCGGTCAGGACCCGATCAATCACCATGTGTGGTGGACCGATCCGGTGAGCCAATTCGGCGGTGCGGGTATGCAGCCGAAACACCGCCGCATCGTCGGCGTCGTCGCGGACATTGACGATGCGCATATTCTTCCCGAGCCAACTCTGGCGATCTATGAGCCGATCACGCAGGTCGGCCTATTCGGAGGCCGCTTGTTCGTACACGCCAGCGGCAATCCGTACGCGCTCGTCGCGCCGATCACCCGGTCCATCCGTGCCATGTCCGCCGATCAGCCGATCGAGCACGCGGCCACGCTCGAGGACGTGAAGGCCGAGGTGCTGACGCCGGACCGCTTGAACTCTCTCGTGTTCGGCGGATTCGCGATCGTCGCGCTGGCGATTGCCGTGGTCGGTGTCGCCGGTGTCCTCGCGTTCTCCGTCAGCGCGCGCACGCGGGAGTTCGGCATCCGACTGGCCATTGGCTCGCAGTCGAGCCGACTGCTCGTGGGCGTCATGCGCGAGGCCGCGGTGATGGCCACCGCCGGAATCGTCGCCGGCGTCGCATGCGGTTACGTCCTGGCGCGACTCCTGGGCAACGGGTTGCTCGACATCAAAGCGCCGAGTGCGCTTCCGACGGTCGCCTCGGCGCTCGTCCTCCTCGTGGCGGCGATCGCTGCCTCGGCCCTTCCGGCCATGCGGGTCGCACGCATCAATGTGCTGCAGGCTTTGCGGGCCGAGTAGTTATCTGAGTTGCCCCTCCTGGGCTCGAACCAGGACTCTTCTGATCCAGAGCCACGCTGGGAAGGGCTTGAACTCCGGTAACTTGCAGTCAAACCGCAAGTTCGCGTCGTCGGATGCCGGAGTCAACGAACTATTCTGCCGGATCGTGCCGGGTCTAGCTCACACAGGAACTCACACACGCTGTGGGTTGTTCAGGCACGAGGCGACCATGTGATCCAGCGCGGATAGCGTGCCGCCGGATGACCACCCCGAGCCGAATACCGAGGTTTGGAAGCTATCAACTAGTTCAGCAGAAACTTTTTGACAAACATCACAGTGGAATAGAAACGATAGTCGCTATTCGATGTCTTGCTGATACCATGCCCTTCGCCGGCCATTACGAAATACCAGACTGGGATTCCGTTTTTCCGCACGGCATTCACAATCTGGTCGGATTCGGCACGCGGAACGATCGGATCGTTCTCGCCCTGAATGACGAACAGCGGTTTCGTGATTGAACTCGCGTTATTCACCGGCGCGAGTCTTTCGAGGAATTCACGTATCTGTGGATCGCGCTCGTCTCCATACTCTACGCGACGAAGATCGCGGCGATACTCGGCCGTACGCTCCAGAAACGTGACCAGATTCGAAGGACCATAGATATCTACGGCGGCGCGGATGCGCTCTGGATACTTCATGGCCGTGACCAACGCCACGTTGCCGCCATAGCTGGCGCCGGTCACCATCACCCGGTCAGGATCGAGATCTGGTTGCGTCCTAATCCAATCGAGAAGCGCACCGATATCCTTGTAGGCGTTCTCTCGGAGCAGCCCGTTGTCCAAGGTCAGAAACGTCTTTCCGAAGCCCGATGAGCCACGGATGTTCGGGAACAGCAACGCAACTCCGAGCTCATTCATGTAGTAGTTCTGCTCGCCGAGGAAGTATGGCTGAAATTGGTCCTCTGGCCCGCCATGAATGTCGATGATGACGGGACGCTTTCCCGTGAATTTGGCTGGCGGGTGATACAGGATGCCCGACAGAGCCAGGCCGTCAAAACTCTTCCAGTGAATCACGCTTGGCTCGACGAACGCCGAGGTATTGAGGCCGCCAAGCTCGCTAAAGGTCCACCGCCCGACTCGGCCTGTCTTAGTGTCGAGCGAATAAGCGTCATCCGGCCAACGCCACGAGTCCAAGCTGAAGCCGAGGTAGCGACTGTTTCGGTGCCAATGGAGATCGATCACATAGCCGGGCGGGAAGCCAGGAAGCGGTTTTTCACGCCCGGAGATGGCGTCGAGCACATGGAGGATGGTATTGCCATCCTCATCGCTGGTCACGGCCATCTGCTTACCATCCGGAGACAGTTGCGCCTCAAAAATGTCCCAGGGGATGTGCTCAGTCAGGAACGTATAGCGATGTGTAGAGATGTCGATCCGCGCCAGTCGCCGGAACTCGGAATCGCGGTCGGTGATGGCAAAGATGCTCTTGCCGTCCTTGCTGAAGTAGGAGGCCCCATACGCGACCGCGGTTGGCCCCGACTTTGGCGTGATGAGCATTTTCTCGCCGGTAGAGACATTAATGAGCCAGAGGTAGCTCTCGTTGGCGGAAATCTCTTGAAGGGTAAGGATCTTCGAATCATCGGGTGACCAGTCGAGAGGACTCCATCCTCCACCCTCTAGCTTCACCAGCAGCCGGTTGGTCGTTGGATCGAGCGGATTTTCGACATAGAAGTCGACATCGGTACCATTTCGCCGGTTCGAACCGTAGGCGATTCGGTCGCCACGGTTGGACCAGACGCCGGGTCCATTCTTCGACTTGCCATCGGTGAGCAGCGTGACCCGACCGTCCACGAAGTCGTAGCGGTAGTTCTGTGTCGTGCGTGGGAGTTGCCCCTCCTGGGCTCGAACCAGGACTCTCCTGATCCAGAGCCGAGATTGGAGTGCCCCGAACTCCGGCAAGTTGCACTCAAACCACAAGTTGCGTGTCTCGGTTTGCCGGAGTTCCCGCACCACATGCCGGTGTTTGCCGGCGCAACGTACACAGAAACGTACACACTGAAGGCCTAAGCGCCGGATGCCACCATAGCGCCATTATTGTCTGAACTACGCCGCGAGCCGTGACTCCAGCCAGCGGTTGAGTGATTGCTGGCTCTGGTGGCGCGCGAGGCACAGAGTCCGGATCAGCGCCGTCGCGTACTGGTTCCCGCAGAGCTCTCTGGCCCGGGCCACCCAAGACTCGCCGAGGGACCCTTACGGCGCGTGAAGACGAGGACGGCGCCATCGCCTTTTGTGCCCAATGATGCGAAAATGCCCACTCGGTGCGGGTGGGCAAGGGACCGGCGGCTGCCAGCACACCCCGCGGGACCGCGTAGATCTGGGTCTTGTCGTGCGCGCCGCAGCGGCACGTATCGCCGGCCGGCAGCGCGCTTGTTCGCGATGCGGCCGCCGGCTACTTGGCCGGCGTTTTCAGGTACTTGTCGAACCACCCCAGCATACGCGGCCCCAGGTCTCGCGCGTGCGCCGGGATCCGGAAGCCATGTCCCTCGTCGGCGTACACGACGAGCTCGAGACGTCACGCCATTGCGCTGAAGCCCGCGCCAGAACTCGAACGACTGCGGCGCGGGACACTCGGCATCGCGCTCACCGACGATGACCAAGGTCGGCGTACGCGCCTGTCGGATGAAGTTGATCGGCGAGCTCTTGGCGTACACCGCCGGGTCATCGTAGACCGTGGCGCCGAAATATGGCTGCATCCACTCGTTAATGCCGTTCTCGCCCGCGTAACTCAACCAGTCGGAGAGGCCAGCAACGGCCACGACGGCTTTGAAGCGCTTGGTCTGGGTGACCGCCCACATTCCCATGAATCCGCCGTAGCTCGCTCCCCAGAGTCCTATGCGCATGCTGTCGACGGAGTATCGGTGCACTATCGTGTCGATACCCGCCATAATGTCGCGGAGATCGCCATATCCGAAGTCCTTCACATTGGCTTTCGCGAAGGCTTCGCCCTGCCCGTAGCTCCCGCGCGGATTCGGCATGAACACGAAGTAGCCGGCGCGGGACATCTGAGAGGTCGGATTGCGCTCCGACATCCATTCGGCCGACTGCGCCGCCGCCGGACCGCCGTGAACCTGCACGATCATGGGATACCTGGTTCCCGGGCGGAAATCCGCCGGGAATAGCAGCCACCCCTGGACCGTGAATGCGTCGCTCTTCCACTCGACACTCTCCGCCCGGCCGTACGCTGGCGTGACCGTCGCGTTGACGTGGGTCACCGGCTCGAGCTTCTCTGGCGGCCCGGCCCAGACCTCCGGCGGCTCGCCGAAGGACTCACGCACCACGGCTACCGCCTGGCCATCACGAGAGGCCGAGAGTGAAGGCACGAACCCTCCGCTGGTCACATGCGCATTCACGCGGGCGAGGATGCGCGAGGCGCCGGTGCGCGTATCGAGGGTGGAGAATATGGACGCACCGCTCGCCCAAGCCGAGACAATGAGCTGATGCGGCGCACTCGTCCACGCCAGATCTGACGGGCTAGTCGTCGTCGTCGGAGTCAAATCTTTCGGCGTGCCGCCGGTGGCCGGTACGACCCAAACGTCGCCGCCGGTCGACCCCTGATCGCTCATGATACCGCCAATGTAGGCGATCTCCGAGCCGTCCGGGGACCAGCGTGGCACAGCGATTTGCGTGGCCGGCTGCGCGATCTCTGTCAGCGCCCCCGAGTCGGCCGGCACCGCGTAGAGGCGTGCAGTCCACCAGTTGTTATTCCCCGAACCGTTCGCGGCGCTGACCACGAGTCGCCGCGAGTCGGGCGACCAATCGTACTCGTAAACATAGAGGTCCGCCGGAGTCACGACGCGGAGACGGCCTGCCGATAGATCGATGACGGCCAGATGCTGGCGGTCGACTATGTCGCCGATCACGCCGGTGTCGCGCGGCGTGGCCTCCGTCGGGTCGCCCGTGATCTCCTCCGGCCGCGCGTAGAGCACAGCCACGCTCTTGCCATCCGGCGCGAACCGGATGCCCTGGATGGAGCCGGGGATGGTGGCAACGACGCGCGACTTACCATCCGCGACGGTCGCCAACGTCACCGTGCCATTCGCGCTCAGAAAGGCGAGAGCGCGACTGTCCGGAGACCAGGCCACTTCGGACGCGTCGCCGAAGGTGCGAACGGCGGTGTGGGATGACTTGCGGTCGACGACAACGAGGGCCGGGGCGGCGCCGGCGGTGTCCGCCGGACTCGGGCCGATCCAGGCGACCAGTTGCCCGTCGGGTGAGATCGACACGTTGGAGAATCGGCGCGCCGCGTGAGACGGCGGCGGAAGCAGCGCAATGGCGGCGCAAAGATGAAGAATAGTCATGTCCGGGGCACCAATGTACCGGAGCCCTGTTGAATCGATCCAATGAATTGTCTACACTGCGCTCATGGCGAAATTCGATGACGGGGCTGTGGGACCCATGCATATCGAGGTGCGGGATCTGCGCCTGATTGTCGCCATCGCGCACTCCGGCAGCGTCACGGCGGCCGCCGACGCGCTTCATCTCACGCAGTCGACGCTGAGCCATCATCTCGCCGATTTGGAACGGCGCATCGGCAGCCGGCTCTTCCATCGAACCGGTCACCGCCTGTCCATCACACCTCTCGGGAACCGGTTCCGAGCGAATGCTGAACCGCTGCTGGACGACGTCCGCGCATTCGAGCAAGCGCTCCGGAACAGGATCGACCAGCCCGTGGGAGTGGTGCGGTTCGCCACGGAATGCAATACAACGTATCCATGGTTTGGCCGGCTCGCCATCGCATTCCGACGCGAGTGGCCACAGGTGGAATTGACGCTGGTAACCGCGGCCACGGCGCAGCCGCTGGTGGAGCTGGAGCGCGGAACAGTCGACATTGCGATCACCACGCGTCGGGTTCGCCAGCGGCACTTCAAGGTTGCCACCCTGTTTTCGGACGAGCTCGTCGCGCTCGTTCCCCCGGACCATGCCTGGGGACGCAAGAAACGCGTCGAGCTTGAGGCATTTCGCGACGTGCATCTCTTGACCTTTGCAAGAGATCCCTTGCATTCCGACTTCGTCCGCGACGTGTTAGTGCCAGCGGGAGTCCTGCCGACCAAAACCTCAGGGACACAACAGACTGAGAGTCTCTTCGAGTTTTCGAAAGCCGGGATCGGAGTTGCGGTCGTGACGCGGTGGATTGCGAAGCATGTGCTCGAAAGCGGTGAGTTGGTCGCCGTGCGAATTGGCCGCGCTGGGCTCCATCGCACCTGGCGCGCCGTGTGGCTGCCGAGTTATCCGACTCCGGAATGGTTGGAAACCTTCGCCCGGCTTCTCTGTCTCGAGAATCGGCAGTAAGACGCGGCGCTCGGACACCGCACAAAGACCGGTCAGCCTCGCTCACACCGATCGCGCCCACCGGCGCACCGAATGCAACGAGGGCGGACCAGACTCGCACCGCGTTTGACGCCATGCGGTCGATCCGGATGTCGAGATCACCCGTAGCACGGGGAGTGCCGCGTTCCAGAAAAAGTATAGCTCACGCAGTTGGGTCAGGCGTGAACCACAACAAAAACAACGGCGCCGCCTGAGACTAAGCCCAAGCAGCGCCATACGTTGAGTTGCCCCTCCTGGGCTCGAACCAGGACTCTCCTGATCCAGAGTCCGACCAAGGGGACGCTCGCACCGGGTAACCAGTCCGGTATGGATGCCAATCGAGCATCGGCGCCCACTCGCGCTGTCGGAATCGATCGCGAATGTCCGGAGAAACTACGCCGAAACTACAGCCCGCGCAGAGCTCCGCGGTGTGAGCAACTGCGAGATACCGGCCTTCGCCCCGAATCAGACCTCTTCGAGCGCTTCAAGAGAGTACTGGACCACGGTTTCGATGATGCCGCGAATCCCAGTCACACAGCCCTTGAATTCGATCGATTGCAGTACCGGCTGGCCATATGAACGGAGCACGTCGCTGATGAGCGCGTGAATGAATGACTGTGTGGCAAGTGAAACACCGGTAAAGTCGAGGACAACGCGCTCGCGACGCTTCAGCGCGGGCACGATCTTCGTTTTTCGGACACGAGCAGCCGCGTCCTTGTCCTCAGCGAAATCCCCCGTGACACCACTAATCTTGATTATCATTTTGTGAACCTGATCTGTTGACGATACCTTTTTTTCTTCCCCGCCTTCACGTCAATCGAGTAAGCAGAGCGAATTGCCTCAAGAAGGTCTGAAAACTCCGCACCGGACTCGACTCGGATGTCGATCCCAACCAGAGTCCCCGGCCATTCAGGCGAAATGACGAAACGATGCTTGTCGTCACGAGGGTCCGCATGAAGTTCGGGTTCAGAAGCGCTCGGACGTTTTAATAGTTTGAACAAACTCTTACCGCTATACAGAACGAAATAGTTCCGCGACAGCGCCGCGATACTCTTTGTGAAGAACAGACCGGCACCAGCGTTGAACTCATTGCCGCCAAGACGGCTGGTGACACCTGTGACACCGGGTTGAAGAGCCAAACGGATGGCCGCCTCATCGCTGCGTACAGTGTGGCTCTGTTGCATCGATTGCCTGATCCCGACACCCGCGTCTGCTATGCCAATCGAAATGCGGTCAGTTTTCTTGAAGTACTGAGCGCAAACGAACGCTCCAACCGGCGAACTTGAATGTTCAAGAGCATTGCGTACCATTTCGCTGAAAACGTAGCGGATGGGATCGGCAACAGCTTTGGGCGCGTGCAGAAGGGGAACTAGATTCGTAATCGCGTCTCGAAGGTCCCGCGTATTCCGAATCTGAGTCAGCGGGATAAAGCGACCGCTCTCGTCGTGTTCGGTGATCGTCCGCGCAGGATCAACCTTCAGATGCTTGAACAATCCCATCCGAATCAAGTAAGTCAACGATCCAATTTGGCTTACGGCTCCGCGAGTACGCGCTCGTCGATGCGCGGCTAGGGCACCGGCGCAGGCAGTCATAGCCAAAACAGCCGGATGGACAGATACCCACTTCTTATGCATGCCAAACACGAGTTCATCGGCGGGCATTGGCTCATATGTCGCCAAGAACCCGTCGATGTTCTGCAAGTGGGCGCTGTTCGGCAGAAATATCTTCACGGTAGAAAGAAATCCTGTCTCATTATCTCGAACCTTCGGGCCGCGTCCCTGAAAGATATCGGGTGGCAATAGATAATCCGCGAATAGGCTGCGCCCGGCCCTGGGGGCGGAGACCAAAGCCAAGGTCGAGCCGTTGAAAGGCGGACTCTGGCACCCGTACCGCCGCAAGTGGGCAACCGAACGTCGACATCTACAGACCGTCGACGTGATGAAAGCAGGAGGGTGGACCGACCGAACGACGATGGAGACATGCTATCAGCAAGCAACCGAAGCCGGCGTGATCGCCGCAATGTCGTCCCCAGTCAAGCTCCGGGATCACGGGATCAGCCCCACGTAGGTAGGTGAAACGGCGGCCCGGTTGGGCTCTGGACCGGTGGTGTTCCATGCACCATATCATTAGGAATGTTGAGGCGAATCGAGCGGTGACTATTCGGTACAGACTGACGCTGCCAAGAGTACTGATACTCGGAGCCGCACTGACCATCGTGGTTGTTGCGCTGGTCGATGGGTGGCGAGCAGCAGCTCGAGTCACCGCTTGGGTTTGCGCGCTCGCCTTAATGGCGACGGCATTCGCGATGGTCGCGATATTGGCGCGCGCGAAGCAGCGTAAGGGTGCTTACCCTCCGGGCGGGATTACGGCCACGACGTTCCTGGTCTGGGGATGCATGTTCGCTACAATGGTGCTGGTGGAAGTCGGCCGTGCAGATGGTTTCCCATTCGTTGTACCTGTGTCTGCCGGCCTCGGTTGCTTTGCGGTGGGCTTCGGGCTTCGCGGGATGGCCATCGCACGGCGTCGCGCCAGGGAGCGGAAAGAGATCAGAAACTCCGTCGACACTCCGACAGCGGGAGCGGAAAAGCAAAGGCCCCGCACCGACTAAGCGATGCAGGGCCTTCGAGTTGCCCCTCCTGGGCTCGAACCAGGACTCTCCTGATCCAGAGTCAGGCGTGTTGCCAGTTACACCAAGGGGCAGGGAGAGACCGGGAAAGTTATTGGGTCACCCCGGACGACGGTAGAGTGAGGCCGAGGTTGGCGGCCGTGAAGGCGATCAGGTCGGCCGTATTCGCGATTCGCTTGTCCGTCGGCAGATAGCCGTGGCTCCCCTCGGTCTCGACGTGGATCAGTACTGGGTGGTCGCAGTGCTGTACTGACTGCATCGCCGCCGTGAACTTGTAGCTGTGGCTCGGCACGACACGATCGTCGTGGTCGGCCGTCGTCACGAAAGTGGCAGGGTAGCACACGCCCGAGTGGATGTTCTGCACCGGGGAGTACTTGATCAGATAGCGGAACGCGGTCGAATCGGTGGCCGAGCCGTATTCGCCGGTCCAGGCAGCACCGCCGGTGAAGCGGTCGTAGCGCAGCATGTCCATGACCCCGACGGCCGGCAATGCGACCGCGTACAAATCAGGGCGCTCCTCCTCGACCGCGCCCACTAACAGGCCGCCGTTCGAGCCACCCTGAATCACCATCTTCGCGGGAGACGAGTACTTCTCGCGCTCCAAGTACTCGGCCGCCGCGATGAAGTCGTCGAACACGTTCTGCTTCTTCTCTCGCATGCCAGCGTGATGCCACGCTTCGCCGTACTCGGCGCCGCCGCGTAGGTTGGCCGTGGCGTAGACGCCGCCGAGCTCGAGCCAGAGAGGGATGGTTGGGCTGAACGTCGGCACGAGGTTGATGTCGAACCCGCCGTAGGCGTAGAGCATCGTCGGGTGCGACCCGTCGAGCTTCAAGCCCTTCTTGGCCGTGATGAACATCGGCACCTTCGTGCCGTCCTTCGACGTATAGAACACTTCCTGCGTCTGATACTGACTGACGTCGAACGGCAGCGTTGGCGGATCGAACGGGTGCCGCTCGCCCGTCTTGATGTCGTAGCGGAAGATCGTCTCGGGATACAGTGGTGACGTGAACGAGTACAGCAGTTCAGAGTTATCTTCTCGCGACGACAGGCCTGCGACCGAACCGAGTCCCGGCAGGGCGATCGAGCCGAGCGGAGCCCCGGTCAAGGACACCATGCGCAGCGTGCTCTTGACGTCGACGAGCTCGAGGAGCGTAATGCGCCCGCCGCTGACAACGGCGTTCTCGATCTCGTGCGCACCCTCGGGCACGATCGTCCGCCAATGCGACGCGTCCGGATGGGCGACATCGACCGCGATCACGCGACGCTTGGGAGCGTCCTTGTCCGTCATGACGTACGCGGTGGTGCCGACGACATCCATGGGCGTGTAGAGACCGTCGGCCGCGTCCGTGATCGAGACCAAGGGAGCGTCCACCTTCGGATGCATCGGGTCGCCGAGCGAGGCGATCGCGAGCGTGTTGTGCGGCTCGGCGCCAGGACTCGTTAATACGAACAGATAGCGCCCATCCTCGCTCACGCCGCCTGAGACGAACCACGTGGGACGCGCGGGCAACGCGAAGATCTTGATGTCTGCTGACTGCGGCGTGCCAACCTTATGGTAGTAGAGCGTCTGATTCGAGAGCGACGCGCTCAATTTCTCGGCGGCCGAGCGTTCGGGGAACCGAGAGTAGAAGAAGCCGGCGCCGTCGGCGGTCCACGAGAGACCGGAGAACCGCACCCAGGTCACGGTGTCCGTCAGATCGTGGCCGGTCGCGACCTCGCGAACGTGCACGTCGCGCCAATCCGCGCCGCCCTCGGAGAGACCGTAGGCGACATAGCGGCCATCAGGCGACGCGGACCACTCGGCCAGCGAGATCGAACCATCGGGCGAGAGCTGGTTCGGATCGATCAGGACTGCAGGCGTGCCGGTCGCGCCGTGGCGGACGTAGAGAACGGCCTGGCGTTGCAGGCCGCTGTTCTTCTGGTAGAACCAGACTTGGCCGTGCATCTCGCGCTGCGGCAGGCTCACCTTGGGATAGTTCCATAGCGCGGTCAGACGCTGCTTGAGCACGTCGCGGCCGGCGATCTTCGAGAGATAGTCGGCGGTGAGCGCGTTCTCGGACGTGACCCAGCTGTGGATCCCCGGCGCGTTCAGATCTTCCATCCAACGGTACGGCGCCGGCACCGCCGTGCCGAAGAGCGTGTCGACCGTCGCATCGGTGGAGGCGGACGGATAGGACAAGCTTTGGGCGCCCGCTGCGCTCGCGCCTACGAACGCGGCCGCGATCAGCCTGCGACACGAAGAGCCGACGATGAGCCTCACGGTATGCCTCCTTAGAGCCAGCGCGGCACGCGGTCGCGATACCGCCGATACTCGCGGCCGAATGCCCGCTCGAGATACGCCTCCTCCCGAGCAATCACACGCCGGCGAACGATACCAAGAACCCCGATGAGCATCAACAACGGCCAGATCGCATTCGCCACCACCGCGACGCCCGCGCTCAGGATCGCCAGCCCCACATACATGGGGTTCCGTGTCCATCGATACGGCCCACGGACAACGAGCGCTGTCGTCGGCCGGTCCGGCCGGATGCTCGACCCCGAGCGCCGCACCATGACGATGGCGCTCGCGCACAGCACGAGCCCGACTGTAATGAGCGCCAACCCAGGGACGAGCCAGAAGCCCGGCGCCGCCTGGCGCGGGAACAGGGGGCCACCGATCACGGCCTCGATCGCGAACCCAACCGCGAGCCCCCCGAGGTAATACAACGGTGGTGGAACACGAACCCCCGCCGTCTGCTCCATGTTAGACGAAGATAAGCCGCCAGCACGTGACGCGCTGCTACTTTTTGGAGTGCGTTCAATGCAATGGCTCGCCGCGGTGTGTGTGCTGACCGCGTGTCATGATACACCCGTGGCGTTTGGGACGCACGCGGACTCGCTCTTTACCGCGCTCGCCGAGCGATACACGAATGTCGAGCGCACGCCGCGGTTCGCGGCCGCGCGCACCAAGCTCATTCACCACGCGCTCTCGCCCTCGCGTGTGTTCGATGATACCACCGTGTGGAATGGCGAGGATCCGCCAGCGGTGCGCGTGCTCATCGTGCACGGCGCGTTCGAGAGCGGCAAGTATCGACTGTTCGATGATCCCACGGCCGGCGTGCCGACGCACGTGGGCGAGACGCAGCAAGTGATTCGCCTCGAACAAACCGGGAAAGGCGAATACGAGTGGACGACGCGAGCGGTGGGCGCGGTCGGCTCCATCACCGGCGACGATCTCGCGCGAGTGCTCTCGACCCTCCTCTCCGCCAGCGCCATTCATACCGACGCGGACTTGCGGGCCGAGTATCGCTTGGCGTTTCCGAAAACAACCGCGGCGCTCGGGCAGCTGTTCTCTCTCGATACGTTGAGAACGCAAGCCAATGGCACGATCACGCTCGTGGCCGTCTCGCATCCCGACGCCATGGCTAGCCGCTATCCCGCGTTCGCGAAGTATCTCAAGAAGTACGTCGAACCCACGCGATTTCACTCGACGCTGCGCGACAAGAGCGGCGCGACGTGGCTCGATGTGAAATGGAACAATGGCGCGCTGACCATTGCGTGTCGCGGCACGCGCGATGGACACCTCGCGCCACTGTTCGGCGGGACGGGCGTCATGCCCGATACCCTCCTGCTCGAGACCGACATCTTCACGAAGGTCGCGATCTTCTCCGCCGGCATCAGCGCGCTCGTGTCGGAACGTCACGATGATCCATGCGCCACACGAGCGCGGATGGGACTTCGAGTTTCGTCGCGAGCCGAAATTTCATATTCCCCTGGCCATGGGAACATTCATGCGCGGCTCGCTCCGACGGCCCTTCGAGGGACGCGGCTCGGGGATCCAGCTCGTCGTGCACGACAGCGCGGGCGCCCAGTCGCTCCTCTCGCGCGACGGACACTTCGCCGTCAAAGAGAGCACGGTGATGAAATGGTTCGGCGGATTCGGGAAGGCGGCCGTCGGCGACTTCGCTGGACAGTCGGAGGCCGAGGAGAACCGGTTTGACGCCGAGGTGTTTACGGCCCTGCGATTGGACCTGGGCGGGCAGTAAAACACAAACGCCCCGGTTCTAGAACCGAGGCGTCTTATAGAGGCTTGCCACGCGCGCCGTCATTGGAACTCTCCGTCCTACCGAACGGCGGCGGGCAAAATTGTCAAAAACCAGTGGAGCTGAGGGGAGTCGAACCCCTGACCTCTGCAGTGCGATTGCAGCGCTCTCCCAACTGAGCTACAGCCCCGAAGCGCGGTGCGCGCCGCAATCAAACGTAGAGACGTGCCACCTGATGTCAAGGTAACAGCCTTTACAACGTGACGCGAGGTCACCCGCGTCAACAGCCCGATAACTATTCAGTTACGACTGCGTAGCCGAACAACGATCACGCTGCTCCGTCGGACGGCGAACTGTCGCTATGAGCAATCCGGGAAACCCGGCTCCGATCTTCGACCGTCGTCTCCGTCATGACGCCCGCCTCGCGACGCCGCGTCCGTGCGCCAGCGCTCCGCGCGCCGCCACCCTCACGGCCGATCGCCGCCATGTGCTCGCGATCGCGACTCACGGTCTCGCCACCCTTGCGTCCGGCCACCCGCGCCTCGTCGGCCGTCCACTCGTGAGCCGTGCCTTTCGCATGCGCCGCACGCCCGCCCTTACTGGCGATCTCGCGCTGGCGATCACGATCCATCGAGGCGAATCCGCGATTGCTGGTGCCGCTGCGCTTCGCCGATCCGTTTGCACGACCGTTGTCGTGCTCAACCTCGCGACTGCTCTGCTCCGGCATTCAGACCTCCCTCCCGCTTTTCCGTATCCGATTATATACCCACCGCGCTCTGCCGCAAAACAAGTACCATATGCGCCGCGCTCACCATTTTCTAAACTAAGATCCCTCACGGCCGTGCTCCCTTCAAGCCCGGCCCCTAAACAACAAGCAACAACCAGGCCCAAGTTCCGAAGTCTAGGCAGGGAAAGGCCTTTCGATACCCGTATATTTCATAGATGTCACTCTCGTTGCGCTTCTTAGGGACCGCGGCGTCCCGCCCGACCGTCGAGCGCAACGTGTCCTCGATCGCGGTCATTCGGGAAGGCGAGACCTTCCTGGTTGACTGCGGCGAAGGGACCCAGCGCCAGATGATGCGGTACGGGATCAGTTTCAACGTGCGCGATATCTACTTCACGCACTATCACGCCGACCACGTGCTGGGGGTCATTGGCTTGCTTCGGACCTTGCAGCTTCAGGGACGCGAAGAGCCCATCCATCTGTGGGGACCAGAAGGACTTGCGCGACTGGTGCAGTTGGCGGGAGCGCTCGGGGGGGAGCGCTGGGGGTTCGCGGTCGAGCATACCGAATTGGCGGCGGGTGCCTCGGTCAAGCGCAATGGCTACGAGATCACTTCGTTCCCAATAAGCCATCGCGGGGCGAAGTCGTTCGGCTACGCGCTCGTCGAGGAGACGCGACTCGGACGGTTCAACCCGGATCTCGCGGTCGCCCTCGGCGTGCCCGAGGGACCCCTGTGGGGGCGGCTGCACCGTGGACAGACCGTGACGCTGGACGACGGACGGACGATCGACGGCTCGACGCTCGTGGGGCCGACTCGCCCGGGACGGCGCATCGTGATCACGGGGGACACCCGGCCGGCCGAGACGACCGTTATCGCCGCGACCGGCGCCGACCTACTCGTACACGAGGCGACGTTCGCCGACGAAGAGGCCAAGCGGGCAGCCGAAACGGGCCATTCCACGGCCCGCGAGGCGGCGACCGTGGCGGCCGCCGCCAAGGTCCGGCGCCTGATTCTCACCCACTTCTCAGCGCGCTACACCCGCGACCATGCCGACCTGGAACGCGAGGCGCGCGAAGTGTTTCCAGCTACCTGGTGCGCGCGCGACGGCTTGGAAGTCGAGGTGCCGTACGCGAACGAGTCAGAGCTGGCTACGCTGACCCAGGCGGAGTACGCGGCCCCCAACCAGCCGGCCGAATCGGCATCGACCTCCGGAACAGGCGCCTCAGGGTCGGATCATCCAGGGCATCCATGACCGTACTGGCGGGCAACCGGGCGGTCACGTTGCGCGCCTCGGGCCCGTGCGAGAGGAACCACGCGTAGCGATCGAGATGGCTGGAGCCCGGATACCGAAACACGACCATCGCATTGCTCGCGCCGGGTAGTTGGACGGCCACGTCCCAGCTCGTGCCGTCGCCAGACGTAAAAGTGCGCTTCACTTAGGCCACAAGCTCCTCGAGGGGACGCCGCCCCACAAAGCCGGCGTCGATCTCGTGCCAGAATTGAACGCTGGGCTCCCCGAGCCGCCAGCACAGATACACTGGCCGCCCATCCCGCTCGGCCGGAAAATCCACCAGTCCCGTCTCGTAATCTTTGAGCTCGACCCCGAGTGCGGCGAGCTCGCGGACGAACCGATCGACTTCGGCGGCGATCGCCCCCGCTTCGCGCTCGAGCTCCGCCGCGCGCGGGTCGGGCGCATGGCTCGTCACCGAGGCCGTCACCAGCTCGAACTCGCGAATGCGCTCGCGCCAACGGCCAACCGACACCACGATGTCCTCGACGATCCGGCGCACGAGCGGCAGCATCTGCGTCGCTTGCGCTGGCGTGAAGAGCTTCGCTTCGACGGGCATAATCGAATCGTGCGGTTCGTCAGCCGGACGGTCAAGACCGACGGCCGTTCGACTCCGCCTCGCGCTCCTCCAGCCGGCGACGGCGGCGGTCCTGCGCCGCGGCATACCGGCGCAACTCATCCGGCGTCTCCGGAACGAGACGCGGGACTTCGACCGGGCGACCGTTTCGATCCACCGCGACCATCGTGAGATAGCACGAGTTCGTGTGCCGGCGGCGGCCCGAGATCAGATCCTCGGCCTCGACCCGCACGCCGACTTCCATAGAGGTCCGGCCGACGTAGTTCACGCTCGCCTTCATGATCACGAGATCGCCGACGTGGATCGGCTCGCGGAAGTCGACGCGGTCGACCGACGCCGTGACACAGGGCATCCGCGCGTGGCGGAACGCCGCGATGCCGGCGGCCGTGTCCATCATCGCCAGAACGACGCCTCCGAACACGTGGCCCAGGACATTCGCGTCCTGGGGCATCATGAGACGCGACGTCTCGCCTTGCGATTCTCTCACGGGCTTTGCCGCCAGGCCGGGGTCAATGCTCACGATGGGCCGGCTTGGCCGGTTTGCCCGGCGTGAACCGACGCGACCGCGGTGCAACGCGACTCGGGGGGACAACGCGCCGGAAACCACGCGGCGGCCGCTCAATAACCGCCGCGAAGCGAGCGGCGCTGTGCTCATGTGGGCGCCCATCGAACCGCACGCTCCGAGCGTCGTCCGAGTAGAGCGCCGATTCGTCGAAGGCGCGCACCAAGGCCCGACGGGTGTCGGCGTCGGCCGACGTGTCGAGCCAGAAAACCCGATGGGCCGGCGACGGCACACGCGCCACAGGCCACTCGTGCCGCGTGCTGTCGCGGAGCGCGAGCTGCACGTCGTCCTCGTTCGTGTCGTACCGGGCGACGATGTCGATCTTGCCATGCCGCCACACGACCGCCGTCGAATCGGCATTTGGCAGCGTTGGTCGGACTTCGCGCCACCATGCCGGCAGCGGTCCCGCCACCGGAATGGACCCGAGCGAGAGATACCGCCCGCTCCCCGTCGCCCCATGCCCGGGCACGATGAACGTCACCCCGAGCGCGCGATCACGATCGCCGAGCGTAAAGCTCAACGGATCAAACAAGAACGCCCCGCCAGTGAGCGCCCTCGACCCACGCCGCTCGGACTCGTCACCGGCCTCTCCAATCGAGCGCGCCGAATCCTTCATCGCGGCAAACCGCCGCTCGCCGGCCGCGAGCATCCGTTCTGCGCCGGGGACGCCGAGCACCGAGCGGAGCGTCGCCGCGCTCTTTGACACGCCAACAGAGCGGAGGTCGAGCACCCCGTGCCGAACGGTCTCACCGGTCCCCGCCTCGCCTTTCAGCGCCCCATGGTACTGAAATGAAAGGAATGGCCCGTGGAGGTCGAGCACGTCGACCTCGCCAGTCACGGTACTGGCCGGATCGTCGGCCGCGTCCTCGTCCGGCTCGAGCGGCGAGTCGTCGGGATGCCGCACCGCATACCGGGCGGCGGCCCGACCGACCGTGGTATCCTCGAACACGGCCACGGAGTCGCCTTTGATGAGATCCCGCCGATAGATCCGTTGTCCGACAAACACGGCATTGGAGTACGACCGGTCGTCGTCCGCGACATAGATCTCATAGAACCGCCCGCCATACCGCGCGAGCGTCAACGGCGCGCCGCGCACGTGCACGCCATCCCGCCCCGTCTTGACCCAAAACGTCGAGTCGCCCGCGCCGAGCAAAAACTCGGCCGCCGGCGGGGTGATCGCTTTTCGGCGCACGACACGTGTCGCCGAGTGCGCACTGCACCCGACGATCAATCCCAACGTTCCCACGGTCAGTACGTGACGCATCGCCGAAAGATACAGTCCTAGGAGATATTACACGACGCATGATGATGACACGCGCCCTTCCACTTCTGTTGGCCTGCACGCTCACCGCTGCAGCGCAAACTCCCAACCCCCCAGTGGTCCGGGGGATCTACGTCAACCGGTTCGCGGCCCAAAGCCCGCGCAAAATGCGATCGTTGATCGCACTGGCTGACTCGACCGAGATCAACGGCTTCGTCATTGATATTAAGGACGAGTTCGGGATCAACTATGCATCGACGGATACGTTGGTCCGGCGCAACGCGGGTCGCGCCGGCGTAATCCCCGAACTCGCACAGCTGATCGACACGCTCAAGGCACATCACATCGTGCCGATCGCACGGATCGTAGTATTCAAAGATTCGGTCACGGCGCGGTTGAACCCCAGTTGGCGCATTCTCAAGTCCGACGGCACGTCGTGGCACGACAAGAAGGGGATGACATGGGTCAATCCCTATAATCACGACTTGTGGGAATACGACCTCCGTGTCGCCGACGAAGCCGCGGCGGCCGGATTCGAGGAAGTGCAGTTCGACTACATTCGCTTTCCCGAGCCGTACAAGAGCCTGCCGACGCAGGTGTTCCCTGGCGCGGGTGATCGCGCGAAACCCGTCGTGCTCGCCGAGTTCTTGAGCGCTGCTCGGGCGCGCCTCGCGAAGAAGGGCGTCCGTACGACCGCCGACATCTTTGGTCTCGTCACGAGCGTGCCCGGCGCCCTCGAAGTCGGACAACAGTGGGAAGATCTCGCGCAGTCAGCCAACGTCATCCTGCCAATGGTCTATCCGTCGCATTACCCGCACGGGTCGTTTGGCCTCGACCGTCCGAACGCCGAGCCGTACAAGACCATCTTCGCGGCCATCTCCGCGGCGCATAAGCGCGATGAGAAACTCGGCCTCACCGGCGATCACGTTCGCCCGTGGCTTCAAGCGTTCACGCTCGGCAGCCCCGCATACGGCGCGGCCGAGCTTCGGGAGCAGAAGAAGGCCGTGTATGACGCGGGGTATCAGGGTTGGGTACTATGGAACCCTGGGTCGCGCTATGACGCGGTGGCCGCCGGACTGGATAAGAAGCCAGCGCAGCCGAGTGGCGGCCAATCGCTCGCGGCTAAGAAATCTCCTGTCCCGACCACTGCTCGACAACCTTAGCCATCTCAGCGTGATCGGCCTCAGCTCCTAAGAGGTTGTGCGCGATTCGTAGGAGCTCGGCTGTGAGTTGGAGTACTGGCGCTGGAGTGCGTTGATCGCGGATAAACTGCGCCGCGATCCCCACATCCTTGTCGAGCAACGCCAGCCGAAACGTCCGCGGAAACTTCCGCGTGACCACGCGCTGTGGGATCAAGTTCATTGACGCATTCGACCGGCCGCTCGATGCGTTGATCACGTCGAGCGCCACCGTCGGCGACACACCCGCGCTCTTGAGCGCCGCCAGGCCCTCGGCCGCCGACCAGAGATGCACGGCGAGCAGCGCGTTGTTCACGGCTTTGACCGCATCGCCACTGCCGATCGGTCCGCAAAGCACGATCTTCTGACCGACCGCGTCGAGCACCCCTCGCACCCGCTCGAGCACGCGCCCGTCACCGCCAACCATGATGGTGAGCGTGCCCGCCTCTGCCCCCGCGACGCCCCCACTCACCGGAGCATCGAGATACGACACGCCGACCGTGGCAAGCCGCGCCGCTATCCGGCGACTGCCCGCCGGGTCGCCCGACGTGAAATCCACCCACACGGCACCCTTCTGGAGCGCCGGCAGTGCTTGGTCGAGCAGTCCCTCGACATCGGGCGATGTCGGCAGGCACGACGAGACGATCTCGGCGCCGCGGACCGCGTCGGCGACGGTCTGTGCGGCGGTGACGTCGTGCTCGGCCGCGAAAGTCGCGGCTTTGGCGGCCGTGCGGTTCCATACCGTGAGCTCGCACGTGCGCGCGAGCCGCGCGGCCATCGGCGTACCAATGTCGCCAAGGCCGAGAAAAGCGAGACGGGGCATGTGGCGGAAATTAACCGGGCATGCGTAAACTCAAGGGCTATGGCGCCCCTGGATCCATGTCCGAGCTCGCCGAACTGCGTGTCGACCCAAGCTTCGGTGGACGATCGCCAGCATCACATGCCGGCGATCCCGTTCACGATTCCGACCCAGGCGGTGGTGCACGCGATCATGGACGTGATCGCCGAGTATCCGCGGACCCGCATCGTGTCGCGGGACACGCACTACGTGCACGCCGAGTTCAAGAGCCGGCTGTTCCGGTTCGTCGACGACGTTCGAGCTCGTGGTCGACCCCGTCGCGCACCTCGTCCACTTTCGCTCGGCGTCCCGCGTCGGGCATAGCGACTTGGGCGTCAATCGTCGGCGGATGGAGGAGCTGAGCCGAACCCTCCACGCGAGAATCGCACCCCGTGGTTAGCGAGCTTGCCTTAGCGATCGCTGTTCTGGCCCAGCCCACCTCCATGGCCAGGCTGCTCAACGGCATCGACAGCGTCGCGGTCAGCCACGGATTCTCCGGCGTCATCATGGTCGGGGAAACGGACGGGGATATGGATTTCGCCCGTTCCTATGGTGTGGGCAATCGCGTCGACACAAAATTCGTGACGGCATCCGTAGCCCAGACGTTCACGGCCGTCGCTGTCCTCATGCTCGTACAGGACGGTAAGATCGCGCTCGACGCGCCGCTCTCGCGCTATCTGCCGGACAGTGTCTATCCGCACGACCGCGCCGATCGCATCACGATCCGTCAGCTGCTCACACACACCGCGGGCCTTGGGCCCGGCGCCGTCAGACTGCCGCAGTTTCGTGCTGCGCCGCAATCATTCACGAGCCTCGATCAGATCATCGCGCTGATTCGCGCGCAGCCGTTGGCCGGTGACACCGGGCATTTCTCCTACAGCGGCGCCGACTGTGATCTGCTCGGCGCCGTGATCGAGCACGTCTCCGGGCAGCCCTTCCCGGATTTCGTCCGCGATCGGGTCTTCACACGGGCGGGCATGACCAACTCGAGCTTCGACATTGCGAACCGGCCCTCGAATCTCGCCCGCGTGAACGAGGCGATGCTGCCCCGCATCGGCCTGCCCGAGGCCGTCGCCTATACCAACGCGAGAGACCTATATCTCTTCGCCGGAACGCTCCTCAGGCGTCCCCTCCCCGGTCTCTTTACCGATACCGTCACGACGGGCCAGGAAGGCCCGAATCACGCCTACGGGTATGGGTTCTTCGTCGGGAAGATCGGCCGCAATCGTATCGTCAACCACGGCGGCACGGGGCCGGGTATCGACAACGCGTTCGACATCTATCCCGACCTGGACCTCTTCGTGATCATCCTGTCGAACCAGGACCCGCCCGCCGCTCAAAATATTCGGCAGTATCTGCGCGACGGGATCGCGCCGCTCCGCGGCACGTCGAGCAGCACACTACGCTGCTCGACTGGTCGGTTCGCCTCCGGGGGGCAAACCCCAACTACGCCCCCCGGAGCCCCCATTACAACATCACAGATAACTCAACCACGGGCTCCGGCGGGTGGCCTTGAGGCGCGCGTACCACTGGCACACGGGTAGCAGGATCGCGATGACGATAATCCAGACGAGATAGAGCAGCCCGAGACTCCACGTGTAGCCCTGCGGTGGCTCGGGGTTCCACATCGGGTGGTTCGTGAAGAGCCACGGGTCGACGGCCCCGGTCCGAATCAGCGACACGACGCAGGCCGCGGCGTGAATCAGCGGGATGTGCAGGACATAGAAGAAGAGCGGCACGCGACCGAATGTGTCGAGCACTCGCGGCCCCTTCACGAAGGGCAGCACGAGGATCGTCGGCCCGAGCGTCATGAGGAGGTAGTCTAGCGACGCCGGATACTTCGTCGTATTCAGAAACCGGATGACAAACGGTACCTGCGCGGGCAAGGCATGCCACGGCCGCGGATCGCCGTAGCCGTCGATCCCGCGCAGTATGAGAAAGAGCACCGTCGCACCGAGGCCGATCGCGATGCACAGGTCGCGACGTTGCACGATGGCGCCGAAGGCGTAGCCGGCCGCCATGACCGCGACCCAAGGGACGATCACGTAAAGCACCGCGAGAATTCCGACGGCGCCGCCGTAGTAGAGAATCTGCGCGAGCCACGAGACGCCTTCGTGCGCCGAAGGCAGCAGGTTATGACCCGCGATGATGGCGAGCGCCCCGACGGCGATCGCGGGCAGCGGCAGCCAGATGATCCCAGCGAGCAGCACCATGCACCAGCCCAGTGCCCAGATCACGCCGGCCAGGAGATAATGGCTGTAGTCGAAGTTGAACGTCCACGCGAAACGCAGGACGGTCAACTCCAGCAGCACGAGAAACAACCCGCGCGTGACGAGAAACCGGGACATCTCGCGCTTGTCGCCGCGGCGCTGCAGACGCAAGTAGGCGCCGGTGCCGGCGAGAAAAAAGAATGCCGGCGCACAGAAGTGCGTGACCCAACGCGTGAAGAATATGCCTGGCGTAGGACCACCCGGCGGCAAACCCGAATACACGCGGACGTGGTCGAGCGCCATCAGCACCATGACGGCGCCACGGACAATGTCGATCGACGCGATGCGGTCGGAAGGGCCAAGCCGCGGGGCGGCAGTCATACCGGCGACGCTACACGGTCAGGCCTCGGCGGGCAAGCGCGAGTCAGGGAACGGCGTGCGGGCTGCCGTGAGCGGTCGACCGCAGGAGCGCCTGGAGCGCGGCACGACGGCGACGGCTCACGGGCACCGTCGTGCCATTGCGCAGCACCGCCACCGTGCGCCCGTCCGCCAACGCACGGATCTCCCGAATCCGGTCGAGCCGCACGAGCGCGGCCCTGTGCACCCGGACGAACTGCGCCTTGCCGAGCCGGCGCCAGAGCGAGGCGAGGGACTCGCGGATCAGGCGATGCGTGCCGCCGGCGTGAATGCGCGAGTAATAGTCCTCGGCCTCGATCCAATCGATCTCCGTCGCCGGGACCACGAGCGAACCGCTCGGCGTCCCGACAACGAGCGCGCCGAGCCGCGCGGATTGCCCGACGATGTCGCCGACCCGCACGCGCTCACGCACGCGCGCCATAGCGGCCGCGAACCGCGCGGCGACGAGCGGCTTGACGAGATAGTCGAGCGCCTGGGCCTCGAACGCCTTGACCGCGAAGGCATTGTAGGCGGTGACGAACACGACGATCGGCATGCGGTCGACGCCGCGCTCGCGGATCACGCCGAAGGCGTCGAGCTCCGGCATCTGCACGTCGAGGAATACGAGATCTGGGGCCAGCGTCTCCAATGCATCCAGCGCGGCCTTCCCATCGCGACACTCCCCGACAACCACGACATCGCTCTCGCGCGCGAGCAACTGACGAACACCGCGGCGCGCGAGCGGCTCGTCGTCGACGATGAGCGCGCAGATCTCACGCATGGTATGGAAGCCTCACCGTTGCGACCGTCCCGCCACCCGGCGGTGAGGTCAAGTCCAATCTCGCACGGCCGCCATGCAACGTCGCGAGCCGCGCGCGGATATTCGCGAGCCCGACGCCCGACGCGTTCACCTCGGCGAGGCCCGGCCCGTCGTCCGAAACGACAAGGACGAGATCGTCGCCGTCGCGTCGGGCCGAGATGCGAACGTGGCCGGACTCGGTGCGCTTGGCGATGCCGTGGCGGACGGCATTCTCGACCAGCTGCTGCAGCACCAGCGCCGGGACGGCGGCGCCGAGTGTGTCGGGGGCGATATCAAGCGTCGGCCGCAACCGATCGGAAAACCGAATCTGCTCGACCACGAGATACCGGTTGAGAAACGCCAATTCCTCGGCCAGCGTGATCTCGTGCTTGGCATCCGGTTTGAGCAACTCGTGCAGCATTATGCCCAACTCCTCGATCACGCGCGAGGCCGTCTCGGTATCCCGGTCGCGCACGAGCACGCCGACCGCGTTCAGACTATTGAAGAGAAAATGCGGGTTGAGCTGCCCGCGCAATGCCGTCAGTCTCGCCTCGCGCGACTCGAAGAAATAGAAGACGGCCCGCTCGGCTCCGACGACCGCGAAGTAGACCGCGACGCCGAACGGGAGCGTGATGAAGAACCAGCTGACGAGAAACTGCTCGGTGATGGCTCCGTCGGCTCCCGGTATCAACAGGCGCCGGAGCACGGCCCCGGAGCCCGCCCATGCGGCACACGAGACGAGCGAGGCGACCACGTGCAGCGCGACGTGGCCGCGCAATGGATAGCGCCGCGCCAAGCGCCAGATCACTGGCGTCAGCGCGCCGTACAGGAGCCAGTCGCCGCCTTGCCAGAGCAGGCTCCGCGCATCGGCCGGCTCGTGGTACAGCCGCGACTGGGCGTACGCGTTGAGAACAGCCAGGATCGCTGGCCCAACCCACGCCAGCGAGATGATCGCCCAGAGCGGCGGCGATCGACGGTTCAGACGCCGACGGTCTCGCGCCGCTCCGGCTGTGGCGGCGTCTGAGGGGTGGCCGCGGACGCGAGCGGCGAGAGCCCGACGATGCCCTGCTCCAGCCACCGGTGCTCGCCCTTGAGGACTTGCTGCGCGAGCCGATAGATGGCGGGATCGTCCTTGCCGAACAGCGCCCGGAAATGCTCGCGCACGCGATCGCGAGCCGTGCGGCAAAAGACGTCAGCCAGTACCAGCGCCTCCTTCTGCCCGTTCGCCGCGAGCATATACGCCCGAGAGCACGCGGCCGACATCGCGAAGAGCTCGGCGCCAATGTCCACCGCCCGAAACAACACCATCTGCCGTTTCTCGAGCTTCGGCCCGAACCGCACCATCGCATGGAAGATCGACCGCCCGAGACACCGCGTGGCCCGCTCGGCGAACCGGAGATGCCGCGCCAGCGGCCCAAACTGGGTATACGCCGCCACTTGACCACGGCCGAACCAGCGGGCCGCATACCAGGCAGGATAGAACTTGGCGATGCGCCCCACGGCTGCCCAACGCGCTTTCGCCGATGACTTCGGGTCGATCAGCGCAAACGCCGTCTTGAAGTGATGATCGACCGCCTCGCGCGCGATGAACAATCGCATGATCTCCGACGAGCCCTCGAAGATCAGGTTGATCCGAAAATCGCGCATCGCCCGCTCGACGGCGATCGGCGGCTCGCCGCGACTCTTGAGCGAGTCCGCGGTCTCATATCCACGCCCGCCGCGGACCTGCAGCGCGTCGTCGACAATGCGCCACCCGGCCTCGGTGTTGTACATCTTCGCGATCGCCGCCTCGAGGCGGATATCATATCCGCCGCGCTCATAGAGCGCCGTCGAGAGCTCGGCGATCGCCTCCATCGCGAACGTGTTCGCGGCCATGAGCGAAAGCTTGCGCGCCACCGCCTCGTGCTTGCCGATCGGCTGGCCCCACTGCACCCGCTCGTTCGACCACCGCCGCGTGACCTCGATCATGGCCTTGGTGGCGCCCACCGCGCTGGCCGGAAGGGTCAGTCTCCCGGTATTCAACGTGGTCAACGCCAGCTTGAGTCCCTTGCCTTCGCCCCACAGGATATTCTCGCGGGGCACCCGCACGTTATTGAATCGGATCAGACCATTCTCGATCGCCTTGAGCCCCATGAACCGGAGCCGGTGCACGATCTCGACGCCAGGCCAGGAGGCTTCGACGATGAAGGCCGTAATTTGTCTTTTTGGCTTTCCGGCGACCATCACATCCGGCGTGCGCGCCATGACGACATACAACTCGGCGCGCGTGCCATTCGTGCACCAGAGCTTGTCGCCGTTCAGTATGAAGGCCGCGCCGCCATCGACCGGCGTGGCGCTCGTCGTCATGTTCGCCGGATCGGAGCCGGCGTTAACCTCGGTCAGGGCGAACGCGGAGATCGCCCCCTTCGCCAGGCGCGGGAAATATTTTCGCTTTTGTTCGTCTGTGCCGAACAGCTTGAGCGGCTGCGGGACGCCGATCGACTGGGAGGCCGAGAGCAATGCGGTGAGCGAGCCGTCTTTCGAGGTCACCATTTCCATGGCCCGCACATACGTCATCTGCGAAAGCCCGAGCCCACCGTACTCTTTCGGGATCTTGATCCCGAACGCGCCCATATCGCGCAGCTCCTGCACGATCGCCTCGGGAATCTCGCCGGTGCGATCGATCGCATCCGAATCGACGCGCGTCAGAAATTCTTTGAGCCGCGCCAGGAACGGCGCGGCGCGCACCGCGTCTTCCGGATCTTCTTTCGGGTGCGGGTGGATGAGATCGAGCCGGAACCGTCCCAGGAAGAGCTCGCGAACGAAGCTCGGGTGCGTCCACTCGGTCTCGCGCGCCGCTTCGGCAACGTCGCGGGCTTCTTGCTCGGAGACGGCAGTATGGTCGGTCACCAAGATCCTCCAGTTACTTGAATCTAACGACCGCGAGCCCCGCGCCGATGACGGCAATGAGCGCGAACGAGAACCACTGGATCGCGTAGCTCATGTGCGGACCCTCGTCGACCGACGGTTGCCCGAAACGCACCGGGTGCGCCGGTGAGACGGCCGTATCCCCTTCGAGCATGACGTTGTATGGCCGCACGGGATAACCGGCCCATGCGGCGACCGCCTCGGGGCTGACCCAACGCAGGCGGTCCGGCCGGTTGCCGGTGACAGCCGGGCCGGGGCCGGCCCAGAGCGTCTGGACCCGGCCCGTGCCGGATAACGAGTCCGGCTCTCGCCACTGCGCATGGTCGATCGTCGCGCCATCGGGCGAGTACACCCAGCCGCGATCGACCAGCACCGCCGTATCGTTGCCGGCCATCCGGAGGGGCGTGATCACGTCGACTCCGGGCGCGCCGTTGCGTTCCCGATACGCGAGCACGGCCTCGTGCGCATAATCATACCGCCCGTTGAGCCGCACGCGCCGAAACCGCGCCTCGCTCGTGTCCCGCGGCAGCGCCGTGACATCGACGGGAACGCCATACAGGCGCGCGACGAGCTCGGCGTTCCGCCGTTTTCGTTCGCCGAGGCGGTGGAGTTGCCACACGCCGAGGCGCACGCAGACGGCGGCGAATACCGCGGCGCACGCGATAAAGACCACCTGCCTAGTATTTAGAATAGCGACATCTGCTCGCCGAGCTGCTCAGGGTCCACTGAGTGCAGCCCCAGCGCGTGTTGCATCGCTCGTGCGGACGCGGGCGAGTGGCCGGCGAAATGGTTATTGAAATACCCGTAGACGTTCCGCGCACGGGATAAGGCATTGGCCCACGCTTCGATCTCGCGCGAGCGATCGATTTGTACGCGCGAGTAGTCGATGATCTCCCGGTCGGGCCCCATCCAGCGAACGTACATGAAATCCGCCGTGGGCCGTTCGACCAGCGAGAGCATGGTCTTCCGCGGAATCCACCGCGCGTCCGTGAGCGCCAGCGCGACGTGATGCTCGGCGAGCAACGCCAGCACGCCGTCATAGATCCATCCCCGATGCCGAAACTCGATCGCGACCTGGAGATCGTTCGGCAACATCGGAAGAAACGACGCCAGCGCGGGGAGCTCTGACGGCTCGAAGTCCGGCGCGAGTTGCACGAGCACCGGTCCCAGCTTCGGCCCAAGCTCGCGCACCCGGTCGAAGAACTGGACGATGAGATCGCCCGAGTCGCGCAGCCGGCGGTCGTGCGTAATCTCCTGCGGCATCTTGAGCGCAAACGCAAACCCCGCCGGACTCCGTTCGGCCCACGCCCGCACGGTCTTGGCAGGCGGGATCGCGTAGAACGTCGAGTCGACCTCGACGGTGTCGAACGCCCGACCATAGATGCTCAGATAATCCGCCGCGCGCGTTCCGGGCGGATAGAACGGTCCGACCCAGGCGTCGTAGTTCCACCCCTGAGTGCCGATGCGCACCATGCTTGGAACTTACACGGATTCGCTACCTCAGTCTTCCCAGCCTTGCATGTACCACTGCGCGCCGCGCGTGTAGTCGACGTAGAGCACGAACGTGGCGCCGCGGCTGGTGCAGCGCCAATAGTCGCGACAGTAGGTGTCATCCCACCAATCGCCCGCGAGACGCTCCGGGCCGATCGTGCGGTCGATGGGGATGCGGCGCGTGCGCCAGTGGAATGCGACGGGGTGGTCGTCGGTGCATTCGACGTCGACGGTCTCCGGCGCCACCAGAAATCGCCTCGCGGTGTCTACCGTGGCGACGGGAGAGGGCTCGGCCGCGTCCTCGACCCAGGCGCCGCTCTTTTCTGGGCAATGGCGATCGCGCGCGACCGCGCGGACGACGGTGTTGGGGCCGAGCTCGGCGCGAAGGCGGTCGAAGGCGGCGTCGAGACCGGACGGGTCGCGCCAGGCCGTGTCGAACAGGTTGCCTTGATCGCCAGAGAGCGGCGCGGTCGCGGTGACCGCGACGGTGACGCCCGCCGCGGGCGCGGGGAGCGTGGCGCGTTCGAGCAGTGTCCGACAGCGCTCGAACATCGGCGCGACTCGCGCGAGCGGGCGAGGCATGCGAGCCTCACGCGTCACCGTGCGATTGTCGTCCAAGCGCAACGTGATGGCGACGACGGCCGCGGCGCGACCGTCGGCCACGAGCCGCGTGACGAGCCGATCGAGCGCCGCGCGTACCAGAAACAGCACGGGCTCGAGCGTCGTCACGCTCGTCGGGAGCTCGGCGGTCACGACGCGCCGGGCTTCGATGCGCGCGAGCGCGGGCCGGCGGCGGTCGTCGCCGTGCGCGAGCCGCCAAGCGGCGAGGCCGGCGTCACCCCACCGGCGCTCCACGTCGGTCGCCGAGAGCGCCGCGAATGCACCGACGGTCCGGAGGCCCAAGGCGTGGAGCGCCTCGCGGATCTCGTCTTCGATCGGGATGAGCGTGAGCGGCGCGGTCGCCAGGTACGCCGCATCGCTTCCCGGTGGGATGACGCACACCGGCTTGTCACCCCACGTCGCGGCCCGCGCGGCCACGCACGAATCCGCGATCGCTACGCGCACATCCGGATGCCAGTGCCCGGCGATCCGCGTGAGTGTTTTGACGAGCCCGCGCTCGCCACCCACGTGATCGAGCCCACCAGCGCCGACCCACCAGACGCCGGGCGCGCCGCCCAGTGGCGTCACCTGCGGGCTGGCTTCCAAGAGTGCGGCGGTCGTATCGATGACTGCGCGCGTGATCACGACGTCATCCCACTCTTGGGACTCGAGGTCGGCGCAATGTGCGGTTGCCTCCGTGAGGGTCATCCCCACCCGGACTCGCCGCCGGCCCGCTGCACGGGAGACGGTTTTGATGCGCGAGGTCGGGTCGGTGAGCGCGAGGAGGCGATCATCCCAGTGGCGGCGGTTCTCCGAAGCGCGGCGACCGCCCTCGTCGTCCCGTGGTGCGCGCCACACCGCGCCGATCGGGAACCTCGGGATGCGTACACAAGCGACGCGCCACTCTCTGTTCACGCGGTACCTCCAGCATCTCGTGACTTCCGCCTTTCTCGACCGTGACCCGCCAGGCGCTCACCCGGAGTCGCACGGCAGTCCCCGTCTGTAGCGCCTGATCCTCGCCGAGTACGAGCAGTACAGCATCGCTCTCGCGCGAGAGCTGCGACAATCGCATGGTGACCGCCCGTGTCAGCGGCGGCGCGCTGTCGAGCACCACGAGTCCGAATGCCCCGCTCCGCAGCAAGACATCCGCGCTCCAGGCGCCGCGCTGGGGAGTCGGTGGGCGGATGACCCATAGCGTGCTCACGTGTGCCCAATCGCGCGGCACGAGCGTGCGTGTGGCGTCGATGTACGCGACCCGCTGGTTGGATCGCGTGACGATATGGCGAACGAGGGAGGTTTTGCCGCTACCGAGTGGGCCCGTGATCTCGGTCAGCCGGCCTCGGGGAAGCCCACCAGACAGCGCCCGGTCGAGTGCATCGATCCCCGTGGGCACGCCGGTGAACGGAACCGAGGGGTCGGGTGCCGTGACGGCGGCGAGGCGTTGTTTGAGAGCGATGAGAGAGGAGGCCGACACGTATCATGACACCGGATTCGGACCGGTCAGAACGCGAGCTGCTCTGGTGCGGGCTTGTCCACGAGATTCCAGAAACGCCGGCGCGGGTAGGCGATACCGTGCTTGGCGCAGATCTTGGCGAGGACGCGATGCATGCCCTCACGATAGCGATCGCCAACGCTGTGTCCCTTCGCATAGGTCGCGCGATACCGGGGGCCGAGCTCTGGGAACTCGGACTCGATCAGCGGGAGATAGCGCTTCCGGGCATCGGATCTGAGCCGCAGGCTGTCGGCAAAGACCCGCTTCACGCCCAGCGCGGCGACGCGCGAACACAACGCATCGAGCGATGCGGGATCATCCGTGATCCCTGGCAGCACCGGCGCGATATTGATTCCCACATCGACTCCGGCCGCGGCCAGCCGACCCGCCGCTTTGAGCCGTGCCTCTGGAGTCGGAGACCGCGGCTCGAGGCGACGGGCCAGGTCGCGGTCAGCCGTGATCAGCGACACTTGCACGATGATCTTCGAGTTTCTCGCGATACGCGTGAGGAGGTCGATGTCGCGCGTGACCAACGGGCCCTTCGTGAAGATCACGATGCGCATATTGCCATGCTCCGCTAGCACCTCGAGAATCCCGCGGGTGATACGGAATCGGCGCTCGGCGGGCTGATACGGATCAGTAGCCGTGCCGAGCACGAGCGTCTCGCCTTTAATAAGCCCTGTAGGCGGTCGCTGCCATGTCGCAGCGTGTCGCGCAATACTTGAGGTGCGTTGCGTTTGACGATCACCTGACGCTCGAACGCCAGCCATGACGGGAGGGGCTCGCTGCCAGGGAGTGGCTGGCGATCGACGACGTAGCGATGCGTAAAACGAGCGTAGCAATACGCGCAGCCGAACGCGCAGCCGACGTACGGATTGATCGACCAGTAGTCCATACCGGTCGACTCCGGCGGGTTGAGTACGGACCGGGCCGCCGCGCCGAAGTACGCGATATCTGCCTGCGCACCCTCAGCAGAGGGTGTGCGGGGAGCCTTTTCGGCTATATCATCATCGAAGAGGACAGTCTGCGACACTTCACACCATACCGAACAAAGACCGTAGGAGCAATGTACCCGCTTCGCCTCTTCGCTGCCATAGTCATGATGACGGCCTGTGCGTCCGGCGGTGGTTCCTTCCCGCCGACCGTTGGAGACGCCCCGTCTAACGTCGCACGTGCCAAGGACTTGATCGCCGCCGCTACCCAAGCGGGCGCGGACTCGCTGTCGAGGGAGGCTTTGGCCTCTGCTCGCGCCCACCTGACCGAGGCTGACTCGCTGACCAAGGTCAAGAAGCTGGATCGCGCCGCGCTCGCTGCGCGCCTCGCCGCGGCTGACGCCGCGTTCGCGCAGGCGGATTCCCAACGAGCACTGGCCGAGCGCGCCAAGGCTGCCGAGGCAGCCCGTCTGGCGAACGTGGGGAGCAACTGATGCGGAGTCGATTCGTAGTGACCGGAGCGCTGGTCGTCCTCGGCGCGTGTGGAGCCTCGATTCAGAAACCGGAATCGCTGACGCAAGCGCAGTCGCTCTACCAGACGTTGCAATCGCAAGGCGCGGATCGGCGGGCCGAAGGCGACATGATCCGCGCGAGGGGCGCGATCGATACGGCGCAGAGCGCGTTCTCGCAGGCGCAGAACCAGGAGTACGTGAACGGGATCGCGGCGGTCGCGTTGCGCATGACGCAGACGGCCGAGGCGAGCAACTCACGGGCGGTGGCGCAGCGCTCGACGGACAGCTTGCACGACGCGCGCCTCCAGAAGCAGCTCGCGCTCTCGCAGGCTCAGGGCGCGGCCGCGCAGGCGCGCGCGGATTCGCTGCACAAGGTGGCCGAGGCGGCGAACGCGCAGCTCGGTCAGGCGATGCAGCAGCTGCAATCGCTGGTCAGCGAGATGACGAACATCAAGGAGACCGCGCGCGGGCTCGTGCTGTCGCTCTCCGACATTCTGTTCGACGTCGGGCAAGCGACGATCAAGCCGAGCGCGCAGAATAACATCCGGCAGATTGCCTCGGTGCTGAAGCAGTATCCGAGCCATCACATCTCGGTCGAAGGGTATACGGACGCGACCGGTGGGGATGCGTACAACCTGAAGTTGTCCGAGGCCCGGGCGGGCGCGGTGCGCGCGGCGCTCGTCGGTGGCGGCATCGACTCGACGATCATCTCGTCGCACGGATTCGGCAAAGACAATCCGGTGGCCGCGAATACGACCCCCGATGGACGGGCCGCCAACCGGCGCGTCGAGGTCATCATCGAGGGCGCCGGACTCAAGGACCAGGCGACGGGCAGCACCATGCCCAAAGACTCGGCGGGGAAGCCGTAGTAAGGCAGTCGCCGCTCGGTACGTCTCGCGCGGTCGCGTCGGTTCTTGCCGGCGCGGCCGCGTTCGCGCTCGTAGCGTTCGCGACGCGGCCGCCCGGGCCGGGGCTCGATCCGGACGCGGCGTCGTACGTGGGGGCCGCGGTCTCGTTCGTTCGCACGGGCGCGTTCCGCATACCGACGAGCGGGTGGGCGGCGATCGATACGACTGAGGCCCTGGCCCATTTCCCGCCGGGGTTCCCGATCGCGATCGCCGGTCCGATCGCGCTCGGCGTGTCGCCCGTGCAATCGGCGCGGGTCGTCATGGCGGTCTCCGCATTTGTGACGGCGGCCGTCATCGGCATGGCGCTCGACACGACGGCGCTCGGGTTGCTCGCCGTGGCGGTCGTCTTCCTGACGCCGGCGATCGTCGACGTGCATCTCTCGGTGTTGAGCGAGCCGCTCTTTCTCGCGCTGCTCGTCGCGGCCCTCGCCTTGTTCGCGCGCGACGACGGGATGTCGCGGCTCGCGCTCGGTCTCGTCGGCGCGTCGGCCGTCATGGTGCGATACGCGGGCGTCGGCATCGTGGTGGCCGCGGCCCTGTGGGTTGTCGCGCGCCGTGGTGTGCCATGGCGTCAGCGGCTGCGTGATCTCGTGCTCGTCTCGTTGCCGGCTGGGGTCGTGCTGCGCGTCTGGACCTCGCGGAACGCGGAGATTCGGCGCATCGCCAGCTATGGACACTTTGGCGCCACGCTTCGCGTTGGCGCGAATACCGTCGCCGACTGGCTCGCGCCCGGCATCACGGCTCCGGCCGTTCGCTGGGCGGTGGCCGCGGTGATCGTCACGATCGCGATCGTGACGGTTGTGAGAGCGTGGCGCTCGCGGCCGATCATTTGGGCGGCGGCGCTCATTGGAGCGAGCCTGGCGGCGATCACCGTCGTGTCGCGACTGCGCGCGGACCCGAACATTCCGTTCGACGAGCGCATTTGTGCGCCGGGGTTCTTGCTGGCCGAGCTGGCGACCGTTGCCGCGCTTGGTCAGGCTCCGCGCATCGCGAAGTTCTTACTCGGCGCCTGGGTCGTCGCGTCCGCCGTCGTGAGCACGGGCGCGATCAAGAATGCGCTCGACGATGGGAACGACTTTGCCAGCTCGGACTGGCGGTATTCGCCGACCGTCGCCTGGGTGCGCGACTCGGCGAGCGGCCGGACTATCTACACGAATTGGCCCGTGGCGTTGTACTTCCAGGCGGGCCGGAGCGCGCACAGTCTGCCGCCGGTGCTCGAGCCGCTGACGCTGCGTCGATTTGGCGACCGGCTGGCGCGAACGCATGGGCTCCTGGTGGCGTTCGACATCCCGAGCCCGGATGTCGCGCCACCGGATTCGATCGCCGAGCGACTCAGGCTCGCTCGGGTGGCGCGGCTCGATGATGGGACGGTCTGGGAGCTTGCTAACCCCGGCGACGCGACCCGCCCAGCAGCGTCAGGATCGCCGTGAACAGGTTCAGCAGGTCCAGGTAGATATTGACCGCGGCCAGCACGTAGTCATCGGGGCCGAAGTAGTTCCGGATGCGCCACGTGTCGAACACGAGCAGGCCCGAGAAGACCAGGACTGTTGCGCCCGCGATCCAGAGCTGCACGCCCGTGCTGTGCACGAAAAAGTTGAGCAGCGACGCGACGATCAGCACGATCAGGCCCGTGAAAAAGAACGAGCCCCAAGCGGAGAAATCGCGGCGGCTGACGAAGGCGTACATCGTCAGGGCGCCAAACGCGGTGCCCGTCAGCAGGCCTGCCTCTTGGAGTACGCCCGGTTGGACGCGGGCGTAGTACAGCAGCATGGGCGCGAGGAAAATGCCCATCATGAATGTGAAGAGGTACACGAACCCGATGTTCGCCGGGAAGCTGCGGGCAGCGCTCTGGGCCGCGAGCAGTGGCGCGAACATCACGAGTCCGGCGATCAGCGGATGCTGAACGACAGCCTGCAGGATCGCCGGCTGGGACCACGAGAAAGCGGCGCCGGCAATCGTGAACAGTATGCCCGTGAAGACCAAGGCATAGGTACGGCGGACGAGGGTCGCTCGCTCGGCGCCGCTCCGGACGACTTGGGTCGGCAGGGCGTAGGACGTGCCCATCTTAGGAAAGCTCCGAGAACTGAGGTTTGCTCTAAATATAACGGGCTGCCGAACGCGAATAGCTCGGGGTTGGGCGTCATCGCAGGGGTAGGCGGTCATCGCAGGGGTCGGCCGTCATCGCAGGGGTCGGCCGTTCGACAATTGCTTGGCCCTCCGAAAAGCAGTCGGGGCTACGCAATTGTCGAACGCCTCCCGTGGGCATCCAGCTAATGCGAGCCGCGATGAGCGACCACCGCCAGCCGGCACTGCGGCGAAAAGCGCAAGCCGGCGCTGCGTGATTTTGCAGACGCCGGCTCGTGTGCGCCCCCCTGAGAGCGCTTGCGCTGTTACGCGAGCGCCGAAGGCGCCGCGAAATGTGCCTTACGTTGCTTTCCGCAAATCGATGCTGCCGTTCACGGTCGAGCACCTCACGCGCGGACCGCCGGTCCCGATCTGTGCATGCAGATGATGGGGATCGATGCGACCACTCAACGCGAGTGGGTAATCAGAGTGAAAGCTGCCGTTCACCGTCGACATCTCGATGTCCGCATTGAGCTCGGTCGGCAAATACACTTTGACAGAACCATTGACGGTCGAGTACTCCAGGTGCGTCGCGTCGGATGTCGAATGCATATGCACCTCGACGTCACCGTTGACGGTGGACGCCTCGACGGGTCCGCCCATCGTGGTGGCCTCGACGCTGCCGTTGACTGTGCTCACCTCGACCTTGCCGGTCGCACCGTCGACGAACACACCACCGTTGACGGTGGATGTCGCGATGTTGACGCCCTTCGGCAGTTGCACGGTGAACTCGACGGAGACGTCGTCTTCGTCGTCCCACCCGTGGTGATGGTGCGAATGCGACTGATACCCGTCCTCGTCGCAACTGGACTCATTGCCCCAGAGCGCGCAGATGAGAATATCGCCGTCCAATGTCTTGTCGACGGTGAAGCGGACGACAGCCGGATCCCCGTGCCGCCAGCGCTTGTGCGCATCGACGACCACGTCGTTCCCGCTGGCCGCCTGCACGTGGACCGCCCCGGAGAGGTTCCGCACGCGGAGCCAGTGCCCACTCCCCACGTTGCCGCTCCAGTGGAAGTCCCGCGAGGTATCGCCTCGCTCGGTCTGTGCCGACAGGGAGGCGGCCGAGAGGGCGCCGGCGGCGATCACGATGGCGAACGCGCGAATGGTCATGGTCGTTCTCATTGGGAAGAGAGGTGCTCGAGGCGAATATCCCCGCTGAACGTCTCGATCTGAATGTGTGCCCCACCGTGTCCGAGCGTGGTCTCGATGTGCTGCCCACTGCCGTGATGCCCGTTGGTGTCCGTGGTGATCGTGATGCGGAACTCGCTCTCGATCGACCCGCTGAACGTCTCCATGCCGAGCGAAGCGCCGATGTCCGGCGGCACGTGCAGGGTGACATCGCCCGAGTGCGAGTGGAAGTCGTACCGCCCATCGCCGGCGATCGGCCCGCCGTAGGTGAGGTTGCCGCTCACGGACTCCATGCGCACGATGCGCGACCGGCCGTTCGGAAGCGAGATGTCGCCGCTGACCGTCGACGCGTCGACATCGCCATGGACCGCCGACAGCTCGATCTCGCCGCTCACGCAGTTGACCCGCAGGCTGCCCTCGACGTTGCGCACCCCAATGTCGCCGGACACGCCCTCGATGACCGCGTCACCGACGACATCGCCGACGCGCACCTCGCCGCTCACCGTCCGCACTTCGATCGGCCCTTTGACGCCCTCGGAGTGCAGGTCGCCCGACGTGCTCCTCATAAGCACACGCGTGCCGAACGGGACGGTGATGTCGAACTCGCTGTCGCCATCGTGGTGCTGCCGGACATCGAGCAGAATGCGATTCGCGCTGTGCTCGAAGTCGACGCGCCCTTCTTCGCTCGACGCGTGGATCTTGGCTTCGCTGCGTGACCACCCGCGGACGGTAATGGTGCCCGAGATGATCCCGAGATCGACGATCCCGCCGGAGCCCGAGAACGCGACCGTCGTGTCGATCGTCTCGCCATCCTGGTCGTCGCGCTCGTTGTCGCTGTCGCGATCGCGATCGTACTTGCGCTCGTATTTCTGGTCGAGCTTCTTGTCGTACTTTTCGTCCTGGTCGTACGCGTCGGCGAATTTCTCGTCGAAGTCTTTCGCGTAGTCCTTCATGGCTTTGGAGTAGTTCTTCGCCCAGTCCTTCCACTGATCGCCATAATCCCTCCACTCACTCGACGAGGGAGGAGTTGGCGGCACAGGCGGCGTCGGGGGCGTGGGCGGCACCTGCGCCGCCGCGATGAGCGGGGCGGCGAGGAGCGCCAGGCAGATGAGGGTTGGTTTCATCGTCGCTCAGGTACGGGCCGGGAGTAACGCGACCGTGCGCAGAAGCGTGAGCTTCGTGTCCAGCGCGTGGTCGAGCTGATCGGCTAGGAATGCGCTGGAGGAATCTTTCCGCAGCGCGGCGCGGCTTTCGGCGATCGCCGAATCAATCACGCTCAAGTTTTTCTCGATCACCGCGATCGTCTTGGGATCGAGTTGGGCACGACGGTCGCGGACGATCGTCCGCAAGCCGTCGATCTCTCTCTCATAGGTCACGGTCGCGGGCAGTTTCTCGGCAACCGGGATCACCGGAGTCTGGACCGGCGGCAGCGTGTTGTTCGGGTTGTTCTTGGCGAGTTGGATCGTAGGCCGCATAAACCGCATCACCGAGACCGTGCCGATCGCCGTCGCGAAGATCAGGGCGGCGGCCGCCGCGCCGTTCACCAACCAATGGCGCCGCCGCACCGCCATGCGCTCCCGTCGCTCGTCGAGCGAGACCACACCCGTCGACAACCGGGCGGCGATGTCCGGCCACAGATCCCGCGACGGCGTGAGCAACGGCAGCTCAGCCGCCCGCGCCCGAATGTCGTCGAGGTCGCGGACCAACGACGCGCATCGCTCGCACGTCGCCAGGTGCATCCGCACCGCGGCCATGCTGGCCGCATCGAGCGACCGCTCGAGATAGTCCGGGAGCAACGCGTCACACGCGTCGCACTGCAATTCAGGTGTCATCATCGTTCCAACGCGCCGCGGAGAAGGAGCCGGGCCCGATGCAATTGCGCTTTGCTTCCGCCCGAAGTGATTCCCAGCATCTCGGCGATCTCCTCATGTCGATAGCCCTGCACATCATGTAACACGAACACTCGTCGTGCACCCGGTGGGAGCCCCGCGACCGCCTGTTCCAAGTCCATGATCGTCCCTGGATTCCTGAAGGTCTCGCGCTCTCCACTCGTTTCAGTCCGTTCATCACTCTCTTCGTCCGTCACGAACCGCTTCCGCGCCCGGCCCGCGGTTTTGCGGGCATTCAAGACCACGTTCACGGCCAGCCGGTACAGCCACGTGCCAAACGCGCTCTCACCACGAAACGACGACAACCGTTCCCATGCCCGGACAAAGCAGTCCTGAGTCAGTTCTTCGGCCATCGTCCGGTCGCCCGCCATCCGGATGCAGAGCGAGAACACCCGATCGACGTGGACGCGGTACAGCCGCTCGAACGCCCGTGCGTCGCCCGCCCGGGCGGCCGCAATGTCCGTCGCCTCAGCCGCCCTGGCGGCCTCAGCGTCGTTTGCCGCCTCAAAAGGCGCCACAAGCATCGGTCGGACTGTCCATGCGTCTCGTGTGTTGAGATCGCCGGACCGTCCCGAAGGTTTGCATCTACCGCTCCGCGGTACGTCGAGGCAGCCAAAAGCCCTGCTCGACTGGTCTATTCGACAGGAGAGTCGGCTGCGCCGATCTCCAGCAACTGGGTTCTTAGAGCGTCTTGAGCCGCTCAAGCAGCGGGGGAAGGTCCCGGATCCGGTCCAGATAGAAGCGTGGCGACGCGGGAAGGAGCGCCGACCGCGGAAACGGCCCCCACAGCGCCCCTACGGTGATTACACCGGCGGCGTTTCCAGCATACATGTCGTGTGGCGAGTCGCCCACGAATACGGCGTCGGACGGGGGGACCTGCAACGCATCCAGTGCATATCTGACGGGCTCCGGATCTGGCTTGTGCCGATCCGTCGAGTCGAATCCCACGACGACGTCGAGATATCGATCGAGCCCGACGAACGTCAGGCTCCGGTTCGCGATGTCGCTGGCCTTCGAGGTGACGACCCCCGTCCGGTACCCGGCCCGACGCAGGTCCACCACCGTCTCGATCGCGTCCGCGTACGCCCGCGTCAGCTCGTCGTGGTGCGCGCGTTGATACTCACGGTACCCGTCGATCAGCGTCGCCAGATCCTGCTCGTCCGTCGCGTAGACTCGCATCTGCGTCGCCAGCGGTGTCCCGATTCCCGCAATCCATTCCTCTCGTGTCGGCACGCGCTCAGACCGGTCACGAAAGGCCCAGCGGACGCTGGCGAGCAACAATTCGATGGTGTCGAGTAGCGTGCCATCCAAGTCGAACAGAACAGCGCTCACGTTCATTGGTGGAACAGTAGCATGGCGAGAATCTCGACGCCTGGACCGCTCCCACGCGCCGGCCGCGGCGGTCGCTCGTGGTCGTCAGCAAATGCGGCGATCGCCTCGAGCCAGGCCTCGTCTCCCATGTCCGAGTCCGCCAACATCCCGAGTGCGGCCTCGGCTCCGACGCCCAACGGCAACGTTGCCGCACGCCTCGCGCGAGCTGCCATATCGGCTAATACCGGGCGCCGATGTGCGTGGGCCTTGCTGACGATACCAGCAATCCGCCGGGCAACTTGGCGCGAGCGCACATCACATATGTCCCGTGTTGCTCCGCGACGCTCGCCCCATGCCATGATCTTGCGTTCAGTTTGGGCTCGCACCGCATCATCGTTCGCTACGGGCTCGCCGTCGCCACACCCGGCCGCCAGGGCCAGAATGTCAGGGTCGTCCGTGATGCCAGAGCCGACGTCGGCGACCAGCATTACCTCGGCGTCTACTCGCACGGCGGCAAGAAAGCCGGTTCGCTCGGCGCGCACAGAGCCGATGCAGCCCAAGGGAACGCCAGCGGCCGCCCATCGTTCGAGTGTCGCCCGCATGCTGGTGGCTCTCGGTTGTGGCCAGAGCATGAGGCTCACGCCGACTGTCCGCGCTGCCTGCTGCAGCTTCTCCTGGAGCCGCCGCTCGACGCCGAGCATCACCTCGGCCGACGCCGGCGGCGCCAGCGCATAGACACTCACACACGGATGCGGGGACCCGATCCGCGCCGCGCGCCCCACCCGTTGCTCCATGCGCGCGGGCGTCCACGGCAGATCGAGGTGCACGACAACAGACGCGTCCTGCAGGTTGAGCCCTTCACTCAAGAGATCCGTCGCGATCAACAAGTCGATCTCATGCGCCGCGGCCGGCGCCGGACAGCCCATGGCGATCGGGGCGAACCGGGCGATCGCCTCGGCGCGCCGCAATCGCCCGCCGGCGACGATGCCACCGCGACCGCCGAGCGCGCACGTCTTACGGTAGCCGTGATGCCGCGCGATGGCGTGCACGGTATCCTCGTAGGCCGAGAACGCGATCGTTTTGCGACCGGCCGCGATATCTCCGAGCGCGGCGGCGCGGGCCAGATCGGGATTCGGTCGCGCGGCCATCTCGAGCCAGCAGTCGCCGCACGCCGTGTGCATGCGCCTCGACCGCCTCGCGTAGCTCGCGCGTTCCCGCCGGGCCAACGTTGGGGATGAGCAACTCGGGAAAAGCCAGTTGCACAGCGCCCTCGCCGAGACACCACGATCTGAGATCGTAATACGTGGGATGGCGATCACTCTTGAGGGCAGCAGCCATCGCGATCGCGCGGCTGAGCCGGCGTCTGAGTGCACCCTTGAGCGCACCGGCACTCGATGCCCATTGCCGCACCAGGCCATGGGCGACGAGCGCGCCGGCCGCATCGCCGTCGCGCGGCGGCACTGGCGCCGGCAGCGCGAGGATGTCGTGTAGCGTGGTTTCGTCATCCGCGGTGGCGATCCATTGAATCGGCAGCACGCGCGGCCGCGTCTCCGCGGAGTGCTCACGGCGGACGATGACGCGGCCGAGGGGTGGATTCGCGCGAAAGAGAGCGAGTAAGGCCGTGATATCGGCGCGCGCGTTGTGCACTGGCGTGGCCGAGAGCAGCAGGACTCTCGCGCTGGTCACCAACTCGGCGAGCGCGGCATATCGGCGCGTCGCCGGGTTGCGAAAATGATGCGCCTCGTCGACGACGATGAAATCGCTCCGTGCCGGAACCCGACCGTAGCTCATCGCCTCGATCGAATGCAATCGCGCGGTCACCCCGCTCGCCGAAAGCGCGGAGCGCCACATGGGGAGGAGCGCCGAGGGCGCGACGACCAATGGTTGTTTCGCCTCAGCGATAAGCGCGACGGCGATGTACGTCTTCCCCAACCCGGTCTCGTCGGCGAGCAGCGCGCCGCCGTATTCGTCAATCGCCGCGCGCAGTCGCGCGACGCCCGCGGCCTGGTGCGGACGTAGCATGACGTTGCCGAGCGAGATGCTCTGTGCAGGGCCGCCAGAGTCGAGCCCGAGCCACGCCCGCGCGATGGCGGCGCGGGCGCTCACCGCGTCGGCCCGAGGATCCATGCCGCGAGCGGTGCGACCGCCGCCGTACTGAGACCGTATACATCCACCGCCGCGTCCCACAACTCGCCCGACGTGACGGACTCTCCTCGTTCCGCGAGACACGCGAGTCGCGTGCGCGCGCGGTGCCAGTCGCGTGGAATTGGCAGGAGCCCGACAGTCCAGCCGAGGTACCGGTGCCATGAGCCGCGGGCGGGCTCAGCGATGGCGTTGAGCCACGCCGCGGCGAGCGGTCCGTTGAGCAGCGCCGCGAGCGCCAATGCGTCAGTGAGATCGGGACAGCGCGCGAGATAGCAGCTATTGAGCGCAATACACGCACTGCCGGCGGACAGCACCGCGGCCCGCGGCGTGCGCCCGAGGTCGCCCCACACGACGCGCGGCGTGCGCGCGATGGCGCCGTCGGTGCGAAAGACCGACCACCAGGCCGCGCGTCCCGCATCCGAGCGCGCGCCCAGCCGCCGGCGCCACGGCTCGAGCCACTCGGCCGCGTGATCGGGCAACTGCTCGACGCCATGCGTCCAGATAAGGCACTCGCGCCCAGGGGCGATTTTCTCGGGCACGACCCACGCGCCGAGCGTGTCGCCGCGAATGAGCGGTCGGAGGAGCGACGACTCGATGAGGCCGCGCCGGGCCCCACCGCGGTCATCCCGTCCGCGCACGATCGCGAATGGCTCCTCGATCTCCTCGGGGGTGACGACGAACGCGGCGTTGCATCCGGTCTTCACGCCGAGGGTCGGCGGGCCGAACCGGGAGTAGGCGAGGGGGATCCCGGTACGAGAGACCGCATCGAACGCCGCCCGGACGGCCGGCGGCACGAGTACCCAGGGGCTGCCCGGCGTCGTGTCGAACGAGAGCGTGCCGGCTGGCGCCACCCAGCGGCGTTGGCTCCCCTGGCGCTGGTGGATCGCCAACCGCATCTGCGCCTGCGTGTGCCCTCTCCGCGCGACCAACAGCGCCGGATAGGCCGCGGCGTCGAATTCTGGCTCGGCGTTGGACCAGTCTTCGAGCGACAGCGGCGTGGTCTCGCGCAGGAGCATCTCGCGGACACCGCCGCCGGCGAGCGCGCGAAAGAGTTTGGCGGGGACGATGAGCGCGATGATTCCACCCTGGCGAGCGAGCGACAGGGCGCGCTCGACAAAGAGGGCCGAGAGATCGACCTGTGCCGCGAACCCTCGACCGGCGCGCGCCAGGCGAGCTCCGCTCAGCCATGGCGCGTCTCGGAATGTGCGAAATCGGCTCCGCAGCCGTTCGCGCATTGCCACTGGGATGTTGTGCAGCCGTACCCACGGCGGGTTGCCGATGACGGCATCGAATGCGCCGACGTGCGCGAATTGGACCGCGTAGGAGAACGGCAGGGCGCCGCCCTGTTCGAGCGTGCGAATCTCTTGGCGCCGTTCCCTCGACTCTTTTCTCAGCGCGTGGAGCTGTCGCTTTGCCTCCAAGCGGCCGCCGAAGAGGTCGCGCCCTCGGCAGGCCGCTATGAGATCGATGCGCTGCAGGCGTATCCCGTCCAGCGCTCGCTTCGCTCGCGCAATGGCCAACGAGCGCTCGGTGCGGTCGAGCACTCTCTGCAGCGCGCGTTTTCGAGCACCGGTTGCCTTGTTGTAGCCGCGCGGAAGGCGGATAGACGCCGGCTCGCAGAAAGCGCTATCGCCGAGCGAGTCCCCAACGCGCACGTTTCGATCGAGATTCGGCAGGGCGTCGCTTTCGTCGCTCTCGACGACGACTGACAGCCAGAGGCGCAGCTCGCACAACCAGACCGCGATCGGGTTGATGTCGACGCCGTAGATCGACCGCGTGAGGATGCCACGCCGACGCTCAGCGATGGGCCGGGGGTCGCCGAGCCGCCCCGCCAGATCCGCTAGCATCTCCAGCATGTGCACCAGGAACGCACCCGACCCGCACGCGGGGTCCAAGATGCGTAGGGCCTCCAAGCGAGCGCGTAGAATCGGCGAGAGCGCAGGATCGACCGATCCGCCGGTGACGAGCGCGAGCGCCTCCGTTGGTGACAGCTCCGGCCCCGAGAGCAGGTGCGCCAGGGTGGAGGCGGTCGTGGTCTCGACAAGCGAACGCGGCGTATAGAAGCACCCGGTCGCGCGTCGCTCGGCGCGCGCCATGAGCGACTCGAACGTGGTACCGAGCATCGCAGGATCGACCGCTGACTCCGACCAGTCCGCGCTGTCCTCGCGAGCCCGGAAGCGGTAGTGCGGAAGCAGCTCGTCGAACAGCACGCCGAGCGCCGCATCGCTGAACCGCACATGCCGCCCGCGCCGCTCGGCCGGCGTGGGCGTGAACAAGCCGCCGTTCAGAAACGGTACGCGCCCGAATGCCACTGCCCGCGGCGCCCGGCGACCCGGTGGCGTATTGAGGGTGCCAAAGAAGAGGGGCCGCAGCACGCGCTCATGGACGCCGCCGGCGCCGGCTACGCAGGTGCTGAACGTGCGCGCGAGGAATGCCCGGTCGCCATCGAGCCACCCCTTGGACTCGAGAAACGCGAGAAACAGGAGGCGGCAGGTGTAGACCAGCGCGATCTCGCGTTCGACCAATGTCGCGCCGAGGGTCGCGACGGCGCGCTCGATACCGCGATAGAAGCGGGAGCCCAAGGCCTCACGACCGAGGATGTCGACCCATCGCGCGTGGACGAGGGTCCCGTCGCCGCCCGGCGCGAGGGTGGCCGCGGCTTCCAGCATCCGGAACGTATCGGCGTCGCTATCCAGGACGCGCGTGCGGTCGATGACGAGCGCCGCGGTCCGCGGCGGTACCCGGTCGGCGGACCAAGCAGCGAGCGCGAGATGTTTCGCGGGCGAGATGACACCGAGCAGCCATAGTAGGTGGGGCGCACGCCGCGCGAGCCGTTCGGCGACGGTCGAGACAACGTCACGGATCGGTAAGCCGCTCGGCGAAACCGTTACCACTAGGGCCCGAAGTGCTCCGGGGCCCCGAGCGATGGCGACGGTTAGCGGGAGATTGCTCAACCCCAGGGTAGCCTGATCGGCGGGGTCTATGGCCCTCGCCTCGGCGAAGCCAAGAGCGGTCAGGACGGGTGAGAATGTCTCAGCGTCCGTGACGTTGAGTAAGAGACCGGCAGCAGATCGGAGCGAGCGCACGCGAGCACGATGACGTGTTCCGCGCCGGAAACCCGCATCGCTATATCGTGGACCGCATCGTTGACCACCACACGGACAGTGTTGAACACACCTGGTTGGTGAGCCATGGTGGCTATCGTCTTTTCCGGATGCCGGTCACCTCTTTTTCCTCGTGGCGTTTCCACTGGACAAATCGTCCGGTCACTGTCGCGATGCGCATCGTTGAACCCTTCCAAACTCCGGAGATCGTCCGAATGCATCGTCCGTTCGCAGCCGTTGCGGTGCTCAGCACCGCGGCCGCCGTGCTCGCCTTAGCGGGTTGCGGCAGCAGCAGCACTTCTCCCTCGCAGACCAACTTCAAGTCGCTCCCCGCCGCCGAACAGACGGCGTTCGAGCAGTCCGCGGTACAGGAGGTGGAGGCGTCCGTCCTGTCATTTACCAGCACGGATCCCACGTCGTTGTTCTTGTTCAACAAGGTCGCTTCGAAGCGCTTTACCGGCGGATTGCGGATGGCCGGCAGCAAAACGACCCCGCGCTTCCAAAACACGACCTCGTGTTCCAGTGAGAGTGGCAACTCGAATGACGAGGATCAGGACGGCGTCGTCGATGCCGACAGCGTCACGTTTGCCTGCACGGATACGGCGAGTGGCGAGACGATCACGGAGAACGGGTTCTTTTCGTGGGGCGACCCCACTCCGACGACGGCGGATCTGGAGATCAACGACGCCGCCAACCTGCAACTCGCGTTGACGGGCTCGACCGACGGCAACATCAGTCTGAGCCTGGTCGGCAATGCCGCCATCACCCAAACATCGAGCACGCTCAATCTGGCGGGCAACTGGGCGATCGATGAAGCGCTGGCCAACAATCCGCAGAACGAGAACGGCACGTTCAAGCTGAGCGCGAACGAGAATGCGACATTTACGTGGACCGGCTCGACGCCGACCTACTTTGGGACGCTGACGGCGGGCACGATCAACCTGTCGGGTAACTGGTCGTACGACATCAATACGACGCAAACCACCGTCAACCTGGCCTTCTCGGTCTCGACGCCGACCGTCTTGACGATCGATGAGCAGAATTGCACGACGAACTCGAGCGGAATCGTGTCGGGCGAACTCGACATCAAGTTCGCTGACGGCACCCTCGTGAAAGCGGTATGGAACGGTTGCCCGGCGCAGCCGTCGTACACGGTGACTTGATCACGATCGTCTCGCTGGCGTAGCACACGAGGGGAGGCCCGGTTCGCCGGGCTTCCCCTCTTAGTTTTTCTCCGATATGGAAGAACCGACCACGCTTTTCCGGCCCGTGGGCCGCGCCGAGCTGGCGCTCATTGCTGCCGCCGACTACTCGGCGTTCCCGCCGCGACTGCCCGAGCAGCCATTCTTCTATCCGGTCTTAACCGAACAGTACGCCCATGCGATCGCCTCGCAGTGGAACACGCGTGACGAACGCTCGGGCTTTGTCGGCTACGTCACTCGATTCAGCGTTCAGGCCGCATTTCTACGCGCGTATCCTGTTCGCGAGGTAGGCGGCTCGCGGCACCGGGAGTATTGGATTCCCGCCGAGGAGCTCGAGCAGTTCAATCGGGCGATCGTCGGGAAGATCGAGATCATCGCCAAGTATCACATCATGGAACGCCTCGGGCCCACCGAAACAGAATTGCTCGAAACCCGCCTCATGGTCGACGGGGAGATCCTCCGCGGTCCGGTGGCCCTGCGCATCGACCACCTCATCGCGCACGATCTCGTTGAGATCGGGCCAGCAGACGGCGGCTGGTCGACCCTGTATCGGGATCCGGCGGATGAGCGATACTGGGAGCTGACGCATCCGATGAGCGACATGCACGGCGGTGGACCGAGGAGTCTCACGCTGGTCAGTGACGCGGTCGCTGCCCAGAAGTACGGCGCTCGGACACGTCGCGATAATAAAAGCTCGTAGCGCAGAGCCCTCCACCCGGCCACAAGGCGTAGTCAGGGATCACCCCGACCAGCCGCCAACCCATTCGCACATACAGCCGCTCAGCGTCCCCACTCGCGGTGTCGAGCACGAGCAGCGTCTTGCCGCACTCGCGCGCGACGTGCTCGGCCTCGCGCATGAGCGCTTCGCCAGTGCCGAGGCGACGGACGCGGCGGTGCACGAGGAGTTTCGAGATGTCGGCGCGGTGAGGCTGGTTCTCGGGTTGCGCGAACACGAGTTGCACGGTGCCTACGATGCCGGTGCTGTCCTCGGCGATGAGAAGGGCGCGGGCGCCGTTGGCGACCTCGCGAGCGACGTGGCGCCAGAAAGTCGCTGCCTTCTCGAGCGACAACGGGAGCATGAAGCTCACCGATGCGCCGCCTTCAACGCAGTCGATCAGGACGAGCGCGAGCTCGTGGACCTGGGCATCGGTGACCGTCAGTACGCGACGGACCGTGATCATTGCGCGACGACCACGGCGTAGCGGGCCGGCGTACTCAATGGATTCGAGAACGCGATCGGGCGATCGAGGACGAATGCGACGCAGTCGCCGGCGGTGAGGGCGTAGCATTCGGGGCCGACGCGGATTTCGATCGAGCCCTCGAGGACCCAGACTTGTTGGTGAGCGCGGGTGCCGCTGTCGAATGCGACGCGAGCGCCCGCGGGGAACTCGACGTCGACGATCTGGAATGGCGACGAGACGCCGCTCGGGCTGACGTTGCGTCGGACGTAGCCCGAGGCTGGATCGCGCCATTGGAGTTGGTCGCCGCGGCGCGAAATTGGCTGCGGTCGCGGCGGCGCTTCATCGAAGAGGCTCGCCAGTGGAACGTCGAGGCCCGTCGCGAGACGCTCAAGTAACACTGCGGTTGGTGTGCTCTCGGCACGTTCGATGAGCGAGATCATCGAGCGGCTCACACCGCTTCGCTCGGCGAGACTTTCGAGAGTCAGGCCGCGAGATACTCGGAGATCGCGGACGCGCGTAGCGAGTCGCTCGGTGATGTCTGACATATTGGAATGTATTCTAACATACCGGACGTAGCAGGGAGATTAGATTGCACGACATGCCGATTCGTTCCGGAAGCGACCTCATCAGTGACGCGAAGACTCGCATCACGGAAGTCGGGATGGCAGAGGCGACTGCCGCCCCGAATGTCGTGTTTCTCGACGTGCGCGAGCCGAACGAGTGGAATCTGGGTCGCATTCCCGGCGCCAAATTCATACCTCGCGGCACACTCGAGACGACCGTCGAAAAACAGATCCCGCGCGATGCGAACGTTGTGGTCTATTGCGCGAGCGGCAATCGATCGGCACTCGCGGCCGACACGATGCGCTTGATGGGATATGAGCACGTCTCGTCACTCCGCGGCGGATTCCGTGCGTGGGTCGATGCTGGAGGCGAGGTCGAGGGGTGACAGTACCGCGGGCCGCGGTGGCCCTCGTATTACGAGAGGGGCTGGATGGCCTAGAGCTGCTCTTGATCAAGCGGGCTGAGGTCGACGGGGACCCCTGGAGCGGTCACGTCGCGCTCCCCGGTGGACGCGAGGAGGCCGAGGACGCATCGTTGGAGGACACGGCGGTGCGCGAGACGTTCGAGGAGACGGGGATCGATCTCCGACGGTATGGTCGCATCGTGTGGGAGCTGGACGAGCTCCAACCCCGCGGCGGCGCGCCGATCGTCGTGCAGCCGTACGTCGCGACCGTGGGCGCCGATCTTCCGCCGCTCGCGCTCTCTGACGAGGTGTCGGCGGCGTTCTGGGTGCCTCTCTCGACGTTCACGGCGGCCGGGGCCAGCGTCGAGTCCACGGTCGTGGTTCGGGGGGTCGAGCGGCAAGTCCCCAGTTTCCGGCATGGGGAATACGTGGTTTGGGGAATGACGGAGCGCATCTTGCGACAGCTGATCGAGCTGGTCGGCTGAGGGGGGGGAGGTCACAGTGTACGATCGCATTCTCGTGCCGTTAGAGCACTCAGCGGCCGACGCGAGCATTCTCGCCCACGTGCGTCCGCTCGCGCGCATGTGCAGTGCATCGCTCGTGCTGATTCACGTCGCGGATGGCTGGGCCGCCCGCAACATCCGGCATCTGCACCTCCGCGAGTCCGAGGAAATGAAAAGCGACCGCGCCTACATCGAGCGCATGGCGGCCGATCTCGAGGCCGAAGGGTTCGAAGCAGACGCGATTCTCGCCACCGGCGACCCCGCCGAGGAGATCGCGGACGCGGCGGAGCGCGAGCAGTGCTCGCTCATCGCGATGTCGACGCACGGGCACAAGTTTCTGTCGGACCTCCTGCGCGGGAGCGTCGCGAACGAAGTGCGGCATCGGTCCATGGTTCCCGTGCTGCTCGTACGCGCGGGGTGGCAAGATCCTTCGGCGTCCGTGGCCGAGGCCTCCATGGCTCGCTCGCATAGCTGACGGCGTGTGCCCACGATTTTCGGCAGTCGTCGCGGGGTTCGCGCTCGTCACTGCCCTCGTCGCCGCCACGGCTCACGCGCAATCGTCCATCGCGATTGACGAGCGCTTGGCGGCCGCCGCGCACCTCGGCGTCGGCGACCGCGTCGTGCTCACATCCGAACCCGGCGTGCGCGGCGACACCTTCGTGGTCGGCGCCATCACCCGTCGCGGCGCCGACCCGAGTGAGGTCGCGCGCGACGGCTATCGCGTCCGTCTCCATCTCGGCGATCTGCAACGGCTCCTCGGCGCCGGCGATCGCGTGAGCCGATTCGCGGTCGCCAGCACCGACCCCGCTCGTACGCTCGCACGAATCAATAGCGTGGCGTTCGGATTTCGCGCGTATCCGTCGGCCGAGATTGCCGTCCGCACCTCGAAAACGTTTCGTGTGCTCCGGCGATTCCATGCCGCGATTGGCGTGATCACCATCGTGGCCAGCGCCATTTTCTTACTGTGCATTCTGCTGCTCAAGGTCGATGAGCGCCGGCGAGACATTGCCGCGCTACGCCTCATGGGGGTCTCGCGCACGTCTGTCATCACGATGGTCGTGTTCGAGGCTGCGCTGATATCACTCGTGGGGACCGCGTTCGGCGCCTTGGTGGGTTGGGTGGGATCTCTCGTGATCAACTGGCACTACCAAGGGGTCTATCACACTCCCCTCACGTTTTCGTTAGTGACACCAGGGATACTGGGATTCGCGGCCGGGCTGTCGATCCTGCTGGGGCTCGGCGCGGGACTGACCGCGGCCACGCGACTCGTGCGCCGGCCACCGCTCGCGCTCCTCGGCCGCTGACCATGCGTCGCCGTCTCGCCTTCGCCTCGCTTAGACGCCGCCGCGCGCGATCGCTGCTCGCCATTCTCGGCGTCGCGGTCTCGGGCGCGCTCTTGCTGGACATGGTGATGCTCGCCGGCGGAATGCGCGACTCGTTCCGCAAGCTGCTCCTGGTGCGCGGATTCCAACTGCGCATCGCGCCCAAAGGCACGCTGCCATTCGACACGCAAGCGACGATCGGTCAGGCGTCGGAGATCATCGCCACCCTGCGCACCAATCCCGACATCGTCACCGTGAGCCCGATTCTGGGCCTCAAGCTGCACGTGCCGAGTCGCAACGTGACGACCGTCGCGATCGGGCTCGATGGCGACGTGCAAGCCGACTACGAGTTGCTCTCCGGCGGGCCGGTGTCCGGCGCCGATCACATCGTCGCCAACCAGGCGTTCTTGGATGCGACTCGCGCGCGAGTTGGCGATACCCTCACCGTCGCCGTCGGATATGACACGCCGCGGCGTCGGGTCGTGATCGCCGGCATCGCTCGATTTTTCTATACGGCCGCCGGCGAGCTGGTCGTCGCCGTGCCGCTCGCGACGCTGCAAGCGATGGGCGGACCAATGGCGACCGATCGGGTGTCGCTCTTCATGGCGCGCGTGCGCGAAGGCGCCGAACGTCGAGCGCGCGAGACAGTGGATCGCGGACAAGATCCCTCGCATCTCGGCCATCTCGACCGGGACGGCCCTGCAGCAGTTTGATGAACGCATGGGCTACTTCCGCCAACTCGCCGTGATCCTCGGCTCGATCAGCTTGGGCGTCGGGTTCCTGCTGGTCACCACCTTGGTGACGGTCTCCGTGAACGAGCGCGTCGGTGAGATCGCGGTCATGCGCGCGATCGGCGTCAGCCGGCAGCACGTCGTCGAGCAAATCGTCCTGGAAGGCGTCGCATTGGCGCTCACCGGCACGATCCTCGGCATGGGCCTCGGCCTCGTGACCGCCCGCGCGTTCAACGCGATTCTGTCCGATTTTCCGGGACTGCCGGCCGCGTTCGAGTTCTTCGTGTTCCGTCCGCGAGACGCATACGCGGCCATGACGATGCTGGCCGCCGCCGGCGTGCTGGCGGGCATTTATCCCGCGTGGAGAGCCGCGTCGCTGCCCGTGGCCGATACGCTGCACGGCGAGGCCATCGCGTGACGATCGCGATCGCCACGCCGACGCCACGGCCGCTCCTCAAGTCGGAGTTGCTGAGCGCGCGAGCCTTGGTCCGCGACTACCCGGTCGGTGGCGAGATCGTGCGCGCCGTGCGCGGGATCGACCTCGAGGTCACGGCCGGCGAGTACGTCGCGATCGTCGGCCCCTCCGGCTGCGGAAAATCCACGCTGCTCAACCTGCTGGGCGCGATCGACCGGCCGACGAGCGGCACCGTCGCCATCCGCGCGCTCAACGTCGGCGCGATGACCGACACGCAGGCCACGCTGTTCCGGCTGCACAACATCGGGTTCGTGTTTCAGCGCTTCTACCTCATGCCGACGCTCTCCGCGCGTGAGAACGTCGAGCTGCCGATGGCGGAAGCCGGCGTGCGGAGCGCCGAGCGCGCGTCGCGTGCCCACGAGCTGTTGGAGTACGTGGGACTCTCGGACCGGGAACGTCACCGGCCCACGCAGCTCTCCGGTGGAGAGCAGCAGCGGGTGGCGATCGCGCGGGCGCTCGCCAACCGGCCCGCGCTGTTGCTGGCCGACGAGCCGACCGGCGAGCTCGATGCGCAGACCGGCGCCGAGATCATCGCGCTGTTCGGCCGTCTCAACGCGAAGGGCACGACCATTCTCGTCGTCACCCACGACGAAGACCTCGCCGCGGCCGCGGCACGGGTGATCCATATGCGGGATGGACGCATCATCGCCGATGAGACACGGCGGCGATCATGATGCGTCTGTTGGCGGTCCGCAATTTCCTGTACAAGCCCTGGCGGTCGCTCCTCCTCTTCCTCGGGTTCGGCCTCGGCGTCTCGGTCATGATCATCCTGCTCTCGATCGGCGAGGCCATGGTCGATCAGGCGCAGGACGAGCGGCTGGTCGGCGGCGGGAACATCACCGTGCTGCCGGACGGCATGGACATCGAGGTCATGAAGACCGGAGGGCTCGGCAGCTTGTTTCTGTCGATCAACAATGCGCGGTTCGTGTATCTGCAACTGCTGGCCAAGCAAAAGGCCGCGCCGCAGGATGACGACGAGTTGCTCTATCTCACGACGCCCGACGGCGTCCAGCGACCGGTGTTGGCTGCGGGTGACATTCCGTCGGCGCAACGTGCGGTCGGTGCGATGCCCGTGCTGGCGGCTGGTACGTGGACGGATGACAGTGCCGATCGGCGATGGATCGCGCCGACGCCGGCGGAGCTCGAGAACGATATCGACCATTTTCACACGCCGGCGACCGATCCGACCTGGGCCGAGTGGCATTACTTCAACGTGCTGTCGAGTGATCACGCGCGGTGGGCGTTCATCACGTTCATCGTCGGCGCGCGCGGCGCGCGAATGCTCGTGACCACGCACGCGACTGGAAAGCCGGCGCAACGCTTCACCGCCGACATCCCGCTCTCGGGCGTGCGAACGTCTACGACCCGCGCTGATGTCACCATCGGGGCGTCCTCGGTCACCGTGCGCCCTGACGGACGGTACGCGGTCCGCGTGCGGATACCCCATCTCTCGACCGATCTCGTGGTCTCACCACATCCGGGCGCGTACTTCCCCGGGGCGCCCGGCTACACTGTTCCAGCGCTCCTCGCCGATGCGTCGGGACAGCTGTGCATCGACTCAAAATGCGAACAGTATGATCGCGTGCAGGCGTACCACGACCACAATTGGGGCGTATGGCGCGGCGTCACTTGGGACTGGGGAGCCGCACGGATGGGCCAATATGGCGTCCTGTACGGACGGGTCAGAGCCCCGGATTCGGTGTCGACGGGCGCGCCCGTGTTCGTGTATCTGGTGGACTCGTCGGGATTCCGGGCGATGTTCCGGCCGGAGCGCGTCGTCTATGATGACGACAAGCACGCTCCGAGACATGCGACGCTGACAGACGTGCACGGCGCCGACACCTTGCGCCTCGATCTCGACATCCAGGACGCCTCGGTGACCGACCATTTCGTTCAGATGAAGGGCATCGCGCACCTGAGCGGCCGCGCGGGCGGCGGCGTGCTCGCCGGACAGGGTGCGGGGTTTTTCGAGACGTACCGGTAACTAGCCGGCCGGGGTCAACCGCGCCCCCGCCATCGCCCGGAATGGCATCCCGTTGATCGAGCTCTGATAGCCGAACTGCACGGCCATGAGCGTACACGCGCCGGTCAGCGTGAAGAGATGCACCAGCGTCACTGGCGTGCACGCGCCGTGTACGACGACGCCCTGCACACCCGCGACCGTATTGGATCCGGTGAGGCCCGGCGCGGTACTGTCCGCGTAGTACACGACTTGCGACTCGGCCGTGTCGCGCACGTAGTTGATGGTGACCTCGAGAAAGCTGAACGGCATGAGATCGCCGGTCCACGCCGCGAGCACGTACGTCGAATCCACGCGTGTCGAGATCGGCGTGATCGTCGCGTACGCGACGGCCCAATAGATGTTGGACTGGCCCGCGACATCGATCTCGACCGGCGTCCGGGGGGCGCCGAACGCGAGGCCGTTGTCGATCTGCTGGAGCCAATGGATGCGGGAATCCGAGGGCGAGAGCACCCCCGCCAACGAATCGTAGTGCAATGCCAACTGCGCCGTCGTCAGCGCCGGTGGCAACGGCCCGCTCGACTGATCGCCCACGCAGGCCGCGATCAGCAGTGTTGCGGCCAACCCTCCCGCACGCCGCCGCATATTCGCACAATCTACTCCGGCCGCATGGCAATAACGGGATCAATGACGGCCGCCCGGCGCGCGGGGAGCCACGAGGCGAGCGCCGCGACGGCGAGCAGCGCCACCGACACGGCCTCGTACGTCGGCGGATCGTCGGGCCGAACGCCATAGAGGAGCGTGGCGAGCACGCGGCCGCCCATGATGGCCACCGCGAACCCCAGCACCAGTCCCGCGCCGGCGAGACGCACGCCCTGGCCCACGACCATGCCGATGACTTGTGATTCGCGGGCGCCGAGGGCGACGCGGATGCCGAGCTCGCGGCGGCGTTCGCGGACCGAGTAGGCGAGCACGCCGTAGATCCCGATCACGGCCAGGATCAGTGCGACGATGGCGAAGGCACCGACCACGGTGGCGTAGAGACGCGGGGCGGCGACGGATTGGCGGACGGCCTCGACGAACGTTCCGGCGGCGAACACCGGGATCGTCGGGTCGATTTGCGCCACGGCCTGCGGCGCGGCGCGCAGCACCGTGCCGGACGCCGCCGTCGTGCGCACGACGAACGTCTCGTAGCCGATCGACATCTGGTCGTACGCCGCGTAGACGGTCGGGCTGGCGTCAGCCTTGAGATCCCGCACTTTCGTGTCGCCGACGATACCGACGATCTCTCCGCCCATCGTGACCGTGTCCACTCCCCGCCCGGACGAATCGACTGTCCATCCGACGGTCATGCGCTTGCCGATGGGATCCTCGCCGGCGAAGTACTGCTTGACGAGCGATTCGCTCACGACGATGACCTGGTGCCCACCGGGCCGATCGGCATCGGTGAACACGCGCCCTCGGCGAACCGGGATGCCCATCGCCGAGAAGTATTTCGGCGTGACGATCTGCACGTAGGCGACGGACTTGTGCTCGGGTGGATCGGGTGGACGCCCGGCGATGTGCAGCGTGCTCCGGGACGCACCGTCGCCGAACGGCACGCCGAAAGCCGCCGCCGCGGCCACCGTTCCCGGCAGGCGCTCGAGATTCCCGATGACACCGTGCGTGAAGCCGCGGAGCTGCGCAAACGACTTGTATTGTGCGTCAGGGAGATTCACGTCGAATCGCACGACGTGTTCCGGCACGAACCCCGGATCGACGGCCATTGTCCGCACGAAGCTCTTGGTCAAGAGCCCCGCCCCAATGAGCAGCAACACGGCCAGCGCTGTCTCGGCGATCACGAGTCCGCTGCGCAAGCGACTGGACCGGCGGTGCGCGCTCGCGCCACGCATGTCCGCCTTGAATGAGGTCTGCATCGCGGGCAGGATGCCGAACACGAGACCACTCAGGGTGGCCGTGACGAGCGTGAACAGCAACACGCGCGTGCTCAGCGTGACTTCATCCAATCGCGGCAGATTGCCGGGGTGCGTCGCCGCCAGGAATTGAATGCCAGCGGATGCGAGCAGAATGCCGCAGGCGCCGCCCAGGAAGGCGAGGAGGCCGCTTTCGGTGAGCAGTTGGCGGATGATGCGCTGACGGCTGGCGCCGAGGGCGATGCGCACGCCGATCTCATTCGCTCGCCCGGTGGCGCGGACCAGCAGCAAGTTGGCGACGTTCGCGCAGGCAATGAGGAGGACGCAGCCGACCGCGCCGAACAGGATGAGGATCGCGTGGCGGGAGCTGCCCACGATCATTTCCTGCAGCGGTGTCAGCGTGTAATGAAAGCCGCCGTCATGGAGCATGTGTTGCGCAACGATCCGGTCGCTGACCGTCACGAACTCCTGCTGGGCGCCGGCGAATGTGGCGCCCGGCGCCAGGCGGCCAATGATCCCGAGATAATGCGCGCCCCGACCGTCCTCGCTCAGCGCTTGTTGAGAGAACGTCTCCGGCATCCAGAGGTCGGGATTGTCGGGATATCGCAGGGTCGGCGGCGCGATCCCGATCACCGTATACGGCTTGCTATCGAGATCGAGTGTGCGGCCGATCGTCGCGGGATCGGCGCCGAATCGCGACCGCCAGAGTGCGTCGCTCAAGATCACGACCTTCGCCGGGTCGACTTGATCATCCTCTGGCGCGAACGCGCGTCCGTGCTCGACGCGGACGCCGAGCAGTGAAAACCAGTTCGCGCTCACGCCGGAGGACTTGAGGCGGACCGGCGCCGCGACCCCGGTCAAATTCACGGTGCCGGGATCGAACGCGGCGAGTGCGCTCAGCCGATGGACCTGCTCTCTCCAGTCCCGGAAATCCGGAGGTGAGACGGCGTTCGAGTGGCCCTTCGGGTTCACCACAGCCACCAAGCCCTCTGGCGATCGGAACGCCAGCGGGTTGAGCAGCACGCCATTGACGACGCTGAAAATCAGCGTGTTGGCGCCGATCGCGATCGCCAGCGTGCCGGCGACGGCAGCCGTGAACCCCGGCGTCGCTCGGAGGCTCCGCATAGCCGTCCGGAGGTCCTGAAAGAGTGCGTCCATGGTCGCTTGTATAGGAAGCCATATGCCGGGAAGTCAATCACACCTAACCGACTAAACAGTAACAGTTTACAGTGCGTGACGCAGTCACGCCTGTGTTCATGAGTGGGACTTCCGGTTCGCTTGTTTCGGCATATCTTCGGGTGCATGGACTACGTAGAACTCCACTGTCACTCGGCCTTCTCCCTGCTCGACGGCGCCGCATCGCCCGAGACCCTGGTGAGTCAGGCTGCCGCCCTTGGGTACAGGGCGTTGGCGCTGACGGATCACGATGAGCTCGGCGGGTTTGTTCGCTTCGCACAAGCCGCACAAGAGATCGATGGATTCAAGCCGATCATCGGCGCCGAGCTCACGGTCGGCGCGCATCATCTCGTGCTACTCGCTGAGACGCGCGAAGGGTACGGCAACCTCTCGACGCTGATCACGCGCGGCCGAATGGACTCGCCGCGCGGCCAACCGTCGGTGTCACTCGATCTCGTCGCGCGGCACGCCGCCGGGCTTACGGCACTCACGGGGTGCCCGCGCGGATGGGTGCCGTCGGCGCTCGTCGCCGATGGACCGCACGTCGCGAAAGCCGCGGCCGGGACGTTGCTCGACATCTTCGGCCGCGAGCACTTGGGCGTAGAGTGCTGGAATCACGGGCTTCCCGAAGAGCGCCAGGTCGTGCGCGGCCTGATCCCGATCGCGCGAGCGCTCGGCGTTCCTTGGGTCGTCACGAACGACGTGCACTATGCCGAGTCGCGGCTGGCGCTCGTGCACGACGTGTTATCGAGTCTGCGGCACTCGACGACCCTCGACGAGATGGGGACGCGGCTCAAGCCAAACGCCGAATGGTATCTCAAGAGCGCAGCCGAGATGCGGCGCCAGTGGCCCGACGCCACCGGGATGCGATCGACGCTCGCCATCGCCGAACGCTGCGCGTTTCGGTTGGCGCAACTCGAACCGACGCTGCCCAAGTTTCCGGTCGACGAGCCCGATGCCTATCTCGCCGAGCTGGTCGAGCGTGGAGCCACCGAGCGGTGGGGCGCCGATCGGACCGAGAAACACCGGCGCCAGCTCCAGCACGAGCTGGCGATGATCAAGCAACTCGGCTACGCGGGGTTCTTCCTCATCGTCTGGGACATCATGCGGTTCGCACGGGACGAAGGCATCCTGGCGCAGGGCCGTGGCTCGGCCGCGAACTCGGCCGTCTGCTATTGCCTCGGCATTACGGCAGTCGATCCCATCAAGATGGGACTCTTGTTCGAGCGCTTTTTGAGCGAAGGCCGCAAAGAGCCGCCCGACATCGATCTCGACTTCGCGCACCGCGAGCGCGAGCGCGTGATCCAATATGTCTATACTCGATACGGGCGCGAGCACGCGGCGATGGTCTGCGAGCAGATCACGTATCGTGGCCGCTCGGCGGTCCGCGATGCCGCGCGCGTGTTCGGATTCTCCGTCGAGCAAGCCGGCGCGCTCGCCGATGTGAGCGACCGGTTCTCGGCCAAGCAAACCGCTGCGACGCTGCGCGGAGCCGTGGCGCCAACGATGGAGGGCGTCGGTCGCGATCCGACGACGTCGATCCGGCCGAGAACCGAAGGCTCCGATGACGTGCTGACGCAGGCCGGACTCGATCCCGACGATCGCCGGGTCAAGCTCCTGGCCGATGTCGTCGAAGGACTCGATCAGCTGCCGCGGCATCGATCGATCCACGTCGGCGGGTTCGTGCTCACCGAGGAGCCGTTATCGACCGTCGTCCCCATCGAGCCCGCGTCGATGCCCGATCGCACGGTGATCCAGTGGGAACGCGATGACCTGGATGGCGCGGGATTGATCAAGATCGACCTGCTGGGCCTGGGCATGCTGACGCTGCTCCAGGATTGCATCAAGTACATCAAGGAGACCCGCGGGGTCACGATTGATTTCTCGCAACTCGACATGTTCGACAAGCGCGTCTATGAGAGCATCAGCCGCGCGGACACGATCGGCGTGTTCCAGATCGAGAGTCGCGCACAGATGCAGACGCTGCCGCGGTTGCAACCGCGCTGCTTCTACGATCTCGTCATCGAGGTCGCGATCATTCGCCCGGGGCCCATTCAGGGCGACATGGTGCATCCGTATCTGCGCCGTCGGGCCGGCGTCGAAGATGTCACGTATCCGCACCCCAAGCTGCGTCCGATTCTCGAGCGCACGCTCGGCGTGCCGCTGTTTCAAGAGCAAGGCATGCAGGTCGCGATCTCCTGCGCGGGGTTTTCTCCGAGCGAAGCCGACAATCTCCGTCGGGCGATGGGGCACAAGCGCTCGCGCGAGAAGATGGCGGCGATACACGATGCGCTCGTCGACGGCATGGCCAGGAACGGCATCGCGTCGGAGCTCGCCGAGCGAATTTACAAGCAGATCAATGGGTTCGCGGATTACGGCTTTCCGGAATCGCACGCCGCGAGTTTCGCCCTGCTGGTCTACGCCTCTGCCTATCTCCGCTACTACTACGCCCCGGAATTTCTGGCGGCGATTCTCAATGCACAGCCCATGGGGTTCTACGCCGCGGGGACGCTCGTCGAGGACGCACGACACCATGGCGTCGAGGTTCGCCCGATCGATCTCACGCACTCGGATTGGGATTCCACGCTCGAATGCGACACCGATCCACCCGCGACTCGTCTCGGGTTGCGCTGCGTACGCGGACTCGGGACCGCGGCGAAGACCGAGTTGGCGCGCGCGCGAGCCGCGGGTCCGTTCGCGTCCGTCGAGGACTTTGTGAAGCGGGTCAGGCTCGACCGACGGGCGGTGCGGCAGCTAGCCGAAGCGGGGGCGTTTGATACGATGGTCGGTGGGACTCGGCGCGAGGCCTTATGGAATGTGCTCGAATCGCTGCGTGGAACCGGCGGCCCGCTCGTCGTGCACCGCCCGGTCGCCACGCCACCGGTGTTGCCACCGATGGAGCCCTACGAGCTGACGGCAGCCGACTACCGCACGACCGGCTTGTCGCTCAACGGGCACCCGATGATCCATCTCCGTGAGACGGTACGACTCAACGGCGTGCGCACCGCGCGCGACATCGTGGCGCGGGGGAAGGACGGCGAGTCGATCGCTGCCGCGGGCCTCGTCATCTGCCGCCAGCGGCCTGGCACGGCCAAGGGGTTCGTCTTTTTGACGCTCGAAGACGAGACCGGCACGATCAACGTCGTCGTGACGCCAAAGCGGTTCGAGCGCCAGGCACTGCTCATCTCGCGGACGCCGATCTTGCTCGTGCGCGGCATGCTGCAGATCGAGGACGGCGTCGTGAATCTCCGCGCGGAACGCTTCACGGTGCTTTCCGCACCGGTGGGCGCCGAGCACGCCCAGCGGCACGATTTTCACTAGCCGCGGCCAACTCGCGATCCAACGCTGCCCCGAACTCGGCCCACGGCACACCGATCGCGCCAAGCAATCGGTTCATCGTCACAATTGTCGGGTTCAACACGCCCCGTTCGACACGGCCGACATACGTGCGCGTGACGCCCGCGCGCACCGCCAGCCGCTCTTGCGAGATGCCCGCATTTTCCCGAATCTGTCGGACCACGGTGGCGATGATCGCCGCACTCGTGAGCACATTGCGCACGTCAGGTATTAGCAGAGACGGACGCCCGCACTCAACCGTCCATAGGACGTGTCAGCAGAGGCCGGGTTCGTGAAGGGCTGACGTGGTAGCCGCGGGCGGCAATCCCGATGAGGCGAATATACATCAACACATCTCACAACCGAGAGATCGCACCGGCAGGCCGGGAGGAGAACTGTAGGGCGTGGGCGTTTACGGTGTCCTAATACGTATGCCGCACGTCGATCGGACCTTCTCTCGGACAGGACAGGAATGACAAAGCTGCTCGTGATTCTCATTGACCCTGCTGCAAAACGAAGGACGGGCAGGGTAGCAGGGCATCGTCAGCTGAACGTCAGAGCTTTCCTCATCGATATCCGCCGTCGCAATCACCGCCCACCGCGAGGCAGGCGAATTCCGCACCCGCCCTACGGGCGTCGTCGTGGTCCGACATGCCACTATAGGAGACCGGGTCGCTAGGACCCCGCGCTGAGCTCCGGTAGACCACCGGACTCGGCGAGCTTGAGCGCATGGTCCGCCATTGCCAGCTCGACGGTTCCAACGAACTCGGCGGCCGCATCGGCGTGCTCACGCGCGACCGGGATCTTGAGCTCCTGTGCGCGGGCGCCGGGAACATCGATGAAGGTTTTGAGATCGCGCGCGGTGATCATCAGTTCGCGCCGCCGAAGCCAACCATGCCGCCGCGCGCGAATCGAGGAGAGAGACCCGATCGGCACCCGAATCTCACGCACGGGTTCGGTGGAACGGTCAGTGCGAACGCTCGCCCCACCAACTCGGGTCACGGTGCGAGTGACCAAAACCTGAAACACCAATGCCTCACCGTCGAGCCGCACCAATCCTTCGCACAGTTCGTGCGTCGTGGTCACCTGGGCCGGGCCTCCGACCTGGGCGTCCTTCGTCTTAACGAACCGGAAAGGAAGCATCGTCCAAAGATACAATATGCAAGCACTCGAATACGGACTGGAAGCGCTGGCGCGCTACGAGAAAGCGGCGAGAGCCTACGATGTGCTCGCGCGCCGATATCACGCCGCGGTCGGCGCCGAGCAGCGACGCATCGATGGCGAGCGGCGGTTCGTTCGCGTGGAGTTGGAGCGCGTCGTACGGGGCTACGCGGCGAAGCTCCGCGCGAGCGGCGTGCCGGTCGATGAGATGATCGCGACCGTCAAAGCCGTCGTCTGCCGCGCATTCGTGCGCGTCGGCTGGCGCCACGGTGGCGCGTTGGTCCTCGAGATCCTCGACTGGGGACTGGAGGGGTACTACGGCGCCCTCAGCGCGGAGAGAACTGCTGGGCCCGAGCCGGCGCGCTGCGCCATGTGAGCGTCCACCGACGCTCGGCGCCCGGCGCGAGCCAGTGCGCGCTATCCCACGGCTGCAGCAATGCATTGGTCAGCGAGTCCGGCGCGCCAATGCACGGCGCCAACGACACGTTCGCGTATGGCTTGATCTTGCGGCTCGGACTCCAGGCGCGGCGGTTGATCCAGAGCGCGCAGTTCGGAATCTCGGTCGAATCGAAAACAGCTTCCAGTCGCGCTGCTCCCTGCTCAATCCCAACCACGGCAGGCCCCGCCGGCATCGTGAGGAACAGCTTGCACGCGTACGTCTTCGTGACATCGTCCGGCCACGACATGTCGGCGATTTTCTTTTCCAGTCGCGCACGCGGCCACCGAAACTCGTCGGACATTCCAATGACCTCGCCGTGCCTGGAATCCGCCCGCACCAGCGCGCCGGCTGGAAGATCGAGCCACGTGTCCTGGGTCAGCGCGATCAACGGGTGCGCCGACCAGACAAACGGCAGCGGATCCGCGCCGAGATTGCGGGCGACGTAGCGCATCACGATCGTCCCGCCAGCCGTGACTTGTACCGTGCGGGTGAATTGGTACGGCATGCGCCGCCCCTCCCACACGCACGTCGCCGTCTGGCCATCCGGCAAGGTCTCGATCGTGACGTCGGGGCGCATGCTCCACAGCTCGCCATGATCCGGGAGCTTCACGCCCGCGAATTTCTTGATCGTCGCGGGCACATCACAGGCCGCGATCGTCGGGTAGCACTCGTCGTATCCACCCGAGTCGACGTAAGCGCCGCCGTCCTCATCTGGCGGGGCCGCCGGTATCTCGGGATTGGACCACAACCACTGCCGCCCCGCGATCTCGAGGACATCGATCTTGCCGCCGAGGGCGGGAACGATGCGTACGCGCGACGTGCCGCCTTGCAGCTCGGCGAACCCGAGCTTCACTGACCGCTCACCTATCGCGCCTCTTCGACCGTCACGCCTCGCGTGGCGAACACGCGCGCGACCGCCTCGCCGATCTTGTTGTTCGGCGTGCTCGCCCCGGCGGTGAGCCCCAGGCGCACGGGCCGGTCCAACGGGAGCCAACCCGGCGTCTCGATCTCGTCATGCGCGCCGGCCGGCCGATGGCGGATGGTCCCCCGCTCCACATCCAGGCAGCTCGCGTCCTCGACGTGATAGGTCGTGACCGTCTTCGCGCAGATCGCCGCCAGCGACAGCGTGTTGCTCGAGTTGTAGCCGCCGACGACCAGCATCACGTCGAGCGGCTCCTTGAGCAGCGCCTCGACGGCGTCCTGTCGATCCTGCGTCGCGCTGCAAATCGTATCGAACGTCCGAAAATTCGCCGCGCGATGCGCTTCGCCGTGCGCGCGCGCCATGGCTTGCCCGACTTCCTCGCCAATGGCCAGGGACTCGCGCGCGAGCATCGTGGTCTGATTGGCGACGCCGATCCGCGCCAGGTCGCGATCCGGATCGAAGTTCGGCGAGGCGGCCTTGGCGAAGCGCGTCAGAAACGTCGTCCGATCGCCCCGCCCCTCGATGTAGTCGCAGACGATGCGCGCCTCGGCCATGTCGCGCACCACGAGATAGTGCCGGTCCTGGTATTTCTCGACCTGCGAGGCCGTGGCGCGGGTCTCTTCGTGATAGTACTTGCCGTGGATCAGCGCCGTATACCCATCGCGCGCGTAGGTGTCGACCCGTTTCCACACGTTGAGCACGGAGCCGCAGGTCGTGTCGACCATGATCGACCCTTTCTCGCGCAGCGTCTCGAAATCGCGCATCGTGACGCCGAACGCCGGCAGGATGACCACGTCCGGCGCCCCGACACCGCTGAAGTCGAACCCATCGCGACCGGACGCGAGGAACTCGATCCCCATCTCCCGCATCTTCGCGTTCACGTGCGGATTGTGAATGATCTCGCCCGCGAGGAAAATCCGGCGCTCCGGGAATTTCGTGCGCGTCTGATACGCGTATTCGACCGCGCGCTCGACGCCGTAGCAGAACCCGAACTCGCGCGCGAGGCGGACCGTGACGCCGCCGGCGCTCAGCTCGTAATCGCGCGCGCGCAAGAGATCGACCAACCGACCGGAGTAGTCCGCGGTCAGCGAGTCCTGCACCTCGGACTTGAGCCCGAAGCCCTTACGATAGTACGTGGAGGAGGTCTCGGACGCGGGCATGGCCGAAATCTAGTGCGTGAGGTGCGTGCCCGAGATCTGTGCCGCCGGATCGATAGTCAATAAGCCGTGGCCGCCAGCGACCAACCACTCGACAATGACCTTGGAGCAGGGATTCGCCGGCACCAAGAGGTTCTGAAGCGGGGTGAGCACGCATGTTCCGCGACTGCTCAACGCCTCGACCCCAACGCCCGCGGTGCTGTCGACGAGCAATGTCCCGAGCGTGTCCGTGTACAGCGTCAGGGACCTGGCGAGCGTATCGGCCTGCCCGGCCCCGGCCGGCACGAACCGCACTCGCAGGTCGACGAACTCGTTCGGCCTGGTGCTTGGGGCCCACGCCGCGAGCCGGTAGCTCGAGTCGGTGATCTTCTTCCCGCCCACGCTGTCGGGGAATGCGTCGACTTCGGTCAGCACCTCGAAGACCGCCAGCTCGCCCCGCGCCTGGGCCGAGAGCACGGTCGGATTCGCGCCACGGGCGAGGATACTGGCGATATCCTGGTACCATCGCAGGCGGACGTCGGCAGGGTTCGACGCCTGGAGCTCACCCGCCAGGGTGTCGAAGTGCAGCGCCAGCGCCGCCGCCGTTGGGGGCGGCGGAGTGCTATTGGTCGATTGATCGCTACTACACGCCACGGCGGCCAGTACCCCCGCCGCGAGTACCACCCGGCGCATCATCGCTCGGCGACCTGAGTCCCAGCGACAGGCGCCTCCTTCGCGGCCCCCAGATCCAGCCGAACACCTTGAATCGATTGCACCGGCATCTCGATTCGGCCGCCCCCGGCGAGGCGAACGTTGAGGGCCCACTGGAGCGTCTGGTGCACGCACCGGGCGCCTGGCCCGAATGGGTCGGAGTGGAGCGCGGAATACGCGCAACCGCCTCCGAGCGCGGACCGCGTCACGCTCACGGCACCCGAGTCGCTCTGCCGAAAACCGGCCGCGCCGGTCGTGTAGGTGACGATTCCGGTCGCCGACCCGCGCATCGCGACGACCCCCAGCACGAATGCCGACGGGTCCCACCCGTCCCATGCGATGACGACGAACTCCGAATCCCCCGTCGCGGGCCCCACGACACCCTCGTAGGACAGCGCGTCGAACCGTCGGGCCGCGCCGTCGGCCGTGATGACCACTGGTGTCGGCCTCAGGCCTCGCGAGAGACCGACGGCGACCTCGCGCAGGTAGCCGGCACGCACGGCGTCACCATCCGCCGTGGCGCGCTCCGCCAGGTTGTCGAAGTGCAGCGCCAGCGCTCCGGTCTTCGGACCCGTGGCCGAGCCCATGCCGCATGCGCTTAAGCCTATAGTCAGGGTTAGCGCCAAAGCGGGCCGTCCAAACCGGGTCATCGCACCGAATCTAGTGTACGACAACAACGCCAGGGGAGTAACCCGACGGGAGACTCCACCGCGCGGACGGGCTGAACCGCAGGCCGAACTGCCAGAGGAGCAGCTCCCGATTGCACATCTGGCCGCTGACGTTGTCGTTCGCGATCGATGACACGGTGACGAACGCGCACACCGCGCCAAAGACGCCGAAGTCTCCCTCGATCGATCCGGAGTCCGCCACGGCAACCGTGTTGCCCGCGACCAGCGCGCCGGAAGTCACGGTGTCCGCCGCGCTCGTGTCCACCAGGTGATTCGCGAGACCCAGGATGGCGAGCTCACTCTGCACTTGCGGCGCGATCCCCGGATCGCCGGTGCGCACGACGATCATCGTGTCCGCGTTCGCGCCCCGCCAGCCTACGAAAACGAGGAGAGAGTCCTTGACGCTGTCGGTCTGCGCGGTGGCGTTCACCGCCACGTTCGCCATCGTCCACGAGACAGTCGTGTAGGTCGCGGTGTCCTTGGCGCCCAATCCGTTCGACAAGATGAGTAACCCGGGGGTCGTTCCGTCGGCGATTGCGCGCAGCGCCAAATTGAGCGCGGCGACCCGGTTCGCTTGGCTCGAGGCGCTGGCCTGGGCGGACAGCGAGTCGAAATGCAAGGCAAGGGGCGTATCGGGCCCGAGGACCTTCGCTGAGTCGTCGTGCAGACATCCGGCGAGAGCACACACCCCGACGACCGCGACCAACCTCATGTGACGCATATAGATAACATAGCCACTATTGACGTTTGGTGCCCGAGCGTACGTTTCGGCCAATGCGTGAGGCAGAAGGACCGCCCGAGCTGAGCCGGCCCCCGGCGCTGCTCAAGGGCGATACAATCGGCGTCGTGGCTCCGTCGTACGCGCCCAGACCCGGGTGGTTGTCCCGCGGTGTGAAGGCCCTGGAGCGTGCGGGATACAGCGTGATCCTCGATTCCGAGCTCTCGACGCTCCGTCGATTCCAGCGCGCCGAGGACGAGCGGCGCGCTGAAAACTTCATGGGCATGTGGCTGGAACCACGGGTCAAGGCCGTTATCGGCGGCACCGGGGGATACGGGGCCGTCCGCATGCTGCCGCACTTGGAGCCCGAGATCTTCCGCCTCAACCCCAAGAGCTTCGTCGGCTACTCTGATGTCACGGCCCTGCACTTGTGGCTGATGCGTCGCGCCCATCTGCGGGTCTTTCACGGTCCCACTGTCGATGATCTCATACCGAGTACCCGGGATCCCACGATGTCGTCACTTCTCGCGGCGCTGACGACACCCCGTCCCACGACTCGCATCGGGCGTGATATCGCGCGCGTGGTTCGTCCCGGTCGCGCGGTCGGCCGACTGACCGGTGGCAATTTGTCGTTGGTGCAACAGTCGATCGGGACGCCGTACGAGATCGACACGCGGGGCGCCATTCTCTTCCTGGAAGAGACGCGGGAGCCCATGTCCGTGGCCGATGAGCGATTGGTGCATCTCCGGGCCGCCGGTCTCATGTCACAGGTCCGTGGCGTTGTATTTGGACAGTTATCGCTCGATCGATCCGAAGAAGACGAGTTCGAGGATTTTCTCACGGATCTCGTATCCGACCTGGACGTGCCGATCATCACGGACTTCCCGTCCGGACACGAGAACCCCAATTTGACGTTGCCACTGGGGACGGAGGTCGAGCTGGTCGCCGACGAGCACACGGGTTGGCTCGTGTACAAGGAAGACGCACTGATTGCGCCACCAGCGTTGGTGGGCGCGAACAGCGCCGCGGCCGCGGCGGACTGAGGAGACGCACACACGCATGCGCCTGTGGTTGGACTTCGTCAATACCGCGGCCGGTCGAGCCGATGTCCTCGATGACTTCTCGGCGTTCCTCGCGTGGCTCTCGGCCATGGGCGCGGTCGATGGCGATCGCGTCGGCGGCATTCTGCGGCGGGCCGAGCAGCAGCCTGCGGGGGCGGGCGCGGTGTTGGCGGATGCCCGTCGTGTGCGGGCGGCCCTCCGGACGCTGGCCGAATGCGGCGCGTACGTCGAACGCGCGCGCATCGAGGCCCTCTCGGAGATCAATCGCGTCCTCGGCCGCAGCGCCGGCACACGCCGCGTCGATCTCCGGCCCGATGGCCGATTCGTCCGCACGTTCGCGCCCGTCGGCGACGCCTTCGCCGGCCTCATGATTCCGGTCGTCGACTCGGCCGGCGACGCGCTCGTGACCGGCGAGCTGACGCGCGTGCGGCGATGCGTCGGCACCCGGTGCACGCGCGTGTTCCTCGACGTCACCAAGAACGGGCGCCGCCGGTGGTGCGACATGGCGACGTGCGGGAACCGCGCGAAAGCCGCGCGGCACCGCGAAAGACTTCGGGAAACTCGCGTAAGCTAGGCGCAGCCTAGCGTTCCAACCGACCAGCTTCGTGCAGCGCGCTGTTTGCGCTGCCCCGAAGCGTCAGCTAGGCGCCACGAAGTGCGACTAGCTGATCGTTTCGACGATATCGATATCGCGGGCCCGCAGCGCCTCGATGTATCGGCGCGCCGGCATGCTTTCGTCCGGCGTGTACACGCCCGGCTGGCCCGCGGCGTTGCACGCCTGGAACTGACCGGTAATGGACAGCGAGTAGCCCGTCGTGCGCATCATCGCGCTGATGCCACGCGCGGCATCGTAGTAGTCGATCAGCTCGAACGCGATGCGCTTCGGCGTGCCCTTGGACGAGCCCTCGACCTCGACGCGGAGCGCGACGAGATCCTTACCCTTGGGGCGGGTCAAGTGCGGGCTCATCGCGGCCACCGCGACATTGCGCGGGGCGATCTTCGTCCCCTTCACGTTGAGCGGCGCGAGATCCAGGAGGCCGAGATCGCGAATGGCCTCCATAATATGGGCGTGACCCGGATAGCGAAGGGTCTTGTACTCCATCTTCGGAATCTTCCCCTCGTACCGGAACGCCATCGTCGAGAGACCGCCGGCCGTGTGGAAGGCTTCCAACTCGCCGACTGGCGCGGGGAACTTGACCGGCTCGATCTCGGACAACGCTTTCACTTGCTGGCGCTTGCTGTCGCGCAGGACCCACGACAGCGTCGTGTAGTAATCCAGCACGCCTTCCAGCGAGTAGACGATCTGGTAGTTGAGCGGCGGCTCGGGATTCTGCGGGAGTCCGCCGACGAAGATCTTGACCGACTGCGTGCGGTCGAGCTGCGAGATACCGTGCTGCGCGAGGATGTTCACCATGCCCGGCGCGACGCCGCAGTCGGGAATCACCGTCACGCCCGCATCCTGCGCGCGCGCGTGCAGCTCTTTTTGCTGGAACACGATCTCGGTGTTTCCGCCGAGGTCGCAGAAATGAACCTTCGATTCGACGGCGAGACGGGCCAGCTCGAAGTTGAAGTAGTAGGGGATCGCGCTCATCACCGCGTCACCGTGCTGGAAGAACGCACGGACAGCCGTCGCGTCGCGGACGTCGATACGAGTTGGGATCAGCCTGTTGCCCACGTATGGCGTGAGAAATTCCGGCAGGCGATCGACGTTCAGGTCCGCGAGGCGGACTTCGGTTACATCCGGATTCTGTAAGAGATCATAGGCGCACGCGGAACCCTGGAGTCCGGCGCCGAGAACAAGCATTCGCATGACGGCAAATTTAGCCGCGCGTCACGCGATAAATCGCCCCCGCGGCATCATCGGACACGAGCACGCTCCCGTCGCGGGCGACGATCACGTCGACGGGTCGTCCCCAGCGACTACCGTTGTTTCGCTGCCACCCAGTGATGAAATCGTCGTACCCGACTGGCGTCCCACCATCGAGGTGCACGCGCACGACCTTCGCGCCGGTCGGGATGCGGCGATTCCACGATCCGTGAAACGCCACGAGGATGTCGCCGCGATAAAACGTGAGCCCGAGGGGAGCGGAGTGCGCTTGGAAGCCGAGCACGGGCGGCGTCTCGCGTTGACACCGCACGGGATCGTGGTACTCGGGATTGGGCACATGGTTGCCATAGCAGTATGGCCACCCGTAGTCCCCGCCGTCGGTGACGATGTCGAGCCGATCGGGCGGAAGATTTTCGTGATTCGGCTCGATGTTATCGCGCTCGTTGACGGTCGCCCACAGCGCGCCGGTGGCGGGCGAGATGGCGAGACCCACGGCATTGCGCAATCCGCGCGCGAATACGCGCCCGTGCGATCCGTCGGTATCGTACCGCATGACGACCGCCCGATCGGAATCCTTTTCAACGCACAGGTTGCAGGATGATCCGATCGAGACATACATCGCACTGTCGGGCGGCCCGCCGAACACGATGGTGCGCGTCGTGTGGCCACCGCCGCCGGTATAGTGATTGAGCACCGTGCGCGTGCCGCCGGCGATGCGCACGACACCGGTGTGTCCGGCGATGTAGAGCGCTCCGCCATGGAACGCGAGCCCGTGCGGCCCATCGAGCCCGGACGCGAAAACGATGATGCTGTCCGCGACCCCGCGCCCGGTGTCGACGAGTCGCAAGACCTGTCCGAGCTCCGGCTCGCTCACGTAGACGGCGCCGTCCGGCCCCACGGCCATGAACCGCGCGTCGGACACGTGCGCGAACGTGGCGACCTGAAACCCCGGCGGCGCGTGCAGCTCATCGCCGGGGACTCTCCGGTGTCGCATCGTGACCCACGCACCGAGCAGCGCGGCGGCCGCGGCCACGCCAGCTACGACGCGCAGGACTCCCCTCACTTCAGGTCACCCGTCCGCGTCTTCGTCCAGACGATGACGGTCGTGCACGACGCCCCCGGCTTCTGGTACTCCGCCGGTGTATCGACGTTGCTGTAGACCTCGACCGCCTCGACTTCGTTCGGGTGCATGAAGTCATTGATGTCACCAGGCGTCGCTTCCGTATACGGCGTGCCGTCGATGACATAACTGACGCACCCGTTCCCCGTTGTGCCGCGCGTGCCGGTCAGCACGGGCTGGCCCGATGAGTAGTCGACGCGGATGCCGGGCATGGTCGTGAAGATGTCCGTCATGTAGGTCGGGATCTTACTCTCGATCTCGTCGCGACCCAGGAAATGGCCGAGGCCCATCTTCTTTCGACGGTCGTAGCCGACCTGCGCCAGGCCCTTCGCCGCTCCCGTCGCCTCGATCTTGACGGTCGGCAGCGAAGGCGGCGCGACCGGCAGCACCACCCTGGTCGTGCTCGTGGCCCTCGTCGACAGGTCGACCGGCTGTGTCGTCGGGGCGTACGCGACCTTGCGAACGAGGAGCGTCTGTGTACCCGAGGGCAGGTTCCGAAGGAAGAAATTGCCGCTGCTGTCGGTGATGGTCTTGGACGCGGCGCCAATAACGGTCACGTCCGCGCCGGCCAGCGGCCTCTCCGCCGCGTTGATGATCCGACCGGTGAGCATCGCGTGCCCGGTGCGGAGGCCGACGACTGCCGGCTTGGGCGCCGCGGGCGCCACCTTGGCCGCCGACGCGACGGCCGTCGCCGACGGGAGGGTGTCGATGACCGGGGGCGGTGGCGCCGTGTCCGGCTTCGCCGTGTGCAGTGTGACCAGCTGAATGGTGTTCTCGCTGAAATTCACGGGAATATCAGCCGTGGATATGCCGCTGAACGTGGCGCGCACGGCTGCCTTGGTGCCAACCGGAATGCCACAGATCCGATAGTTGCCGTTGGCGTCGACGATCGATTCGCGTTGGCGCAGGATCGTGTGGAGACCGATCTCTTTGCCGACCATGATCTGCGACCATGCCAGCGAGACCTTGGCGCCGGTCGACGGTTGGTCGGTGTCCGCATCCCGCACTTGGCCGATAACGGCGCCCGGGCCGGTTTTCTGCTTCTCCGGCGGGCAGAACGTGTTGACGATCGTCGTCGCGCTCGGCGTCGCCAGCGCGATCAGCGCGTAGCGGCCGGCGGGGAACTCGATCTCGTTCGTCGCAATCACCACACCCAGCGAGTCCAGCAGCGGGTGCGACATGTTGAGCTTGTAGTTCCCTGGCGGGATGCTGTCGATTCGGAATTTCCCCGTCGAGTCCGTCGTGCCTTTGCGGTCCGTGCCGACGAGCGAGACGACGGCTCCAACCAGGGGGCCACCATGGATACTATCGCCAACCACTCCCACCGCTCCCGATACCGGCGCGCCGGCGTTCGCCGCTGGCGCCGGGGCGCTCGCGGGTGGTGGCGGCGCAGCGGTGGGTTTGGTTTTCGACGACTGCGCCTGGACCAGCATCGGCGCGATGATAAGGGCGGTGAGCCAGCGAGACTGCATACCGAATAGTACCGGTTGTGCCGCGATTCGTGAACGCGGGACGATCAGCCCCCGCCGCCGAACAATCGCATGATCCGCGACGCGCGATTCGGGGTCGTTAGGGCGGCGTCGGCGAAGGCCTCGGCAAACTCCGGAGCCGTGCGGTACCGATGCTCCGGGTCCCGCTCCATCCCCTTGAGCAGCACTTTCTCGACGCCAGCCGAGAAGTTGAGCTCGGGCTTGAGGCGCCGGATGGGGATGGGTGCATCGCGCAGCCGCGCGATCATGAGCTCCTGCTGGGATTTGCCCTCGAACGGCAACTTGCCGGTGAGCATCTCGTACGTCATGAGCGCGAGCGCATAGACGTCCGTCCGCCCATCGAGCGGCTTCCCGCGCAACTGCTCGGGACTCATGAACTCGGGTGTCCCGAGCACGATGCCGGTCGCGGTGAGCTTCTCCAGCTCGGCCCCGGCGCGACGCTCCTTGGCAAGCCCAAAGTCCATGACGACCGCCTTGTCGTCCGCCGTCGCGATGATCACGTTCTCGGGCTTAAGGTCGCGGTGCACGATCTTGAGATCGTGCGCGACTTGGAGCGCGGAAGCGATCTGCTGCACGTACTTGACGACCTCCGCCAACGGCAATTTGCCGAGGCGATACGTCTTGTCGGCTAAGACCTCGCCCTCGATGTACGGCATGACGATGTAGACGAGCCCCTCGGCCGTCTGCCCGAGGCGCTTGATGTGGCAGATGTTCGGGTGCTCGAGCCGCTGGCCGACATTGGCCTCTCGTCTCAAGCGGGCCATCGACGTCGCGTCGGTCGACAGCGACGGCGACAAGACTTTAATGGCCACCCGCTCGCCGTTCTCCTTGTCGACGGCGAGGTAGACGAACGACATGCCGCCTTCGCCGAGCTTGGACTCGACCCGGTAGCGGGCGTCGATGGTGCGACCCGAGAGCGTCGCGTACTCGTGCGGCGCGGCGCCGCCGCGGGCCGAGCCAATGGCGCCCGCGTTGACTATGGCCGCCGCCCCTTTGGGTTGCAGCTTCGTCCCGTCGCGTGTGCAGAACTTCGCGGTATCCGCGTAGGTCGCGCCGCAACTGGGACAACGAAGGGACAATGGGACTCCGGGTGTTACGTTCTCACGCAGTTGCGTCCGTCAGCCTTGGCACGATATAACGCGGCGTCGGCCTGAGCAAAAAGATCCTCGGCCGTATCCACCCTGACGGAGGGAAAAGTTGCGACGCCGATGCTCGCCGTCAAACGGAGCCCGCCACTGGACCCTTCCGCGCCGATCACGGCAAACGGTTGGCCCTCGACCCGTTCTCTGATGCGTTCCGCAAATGCGACAGCACCGGCCTCGGCCGTCTCTGGGAGGACGACGACGAACTCCTCCCCTCCGTATCGGGCCACCACGTCGACACTTCTCACCGCATGTTGCAGTAAGAGTGCAACCTCCCTCAGCGCGTCATCACCGGTCAGGTGACCATAGGTATCGTTGATTCGCTTGAAGTGATCGAGATCGATCATGAGCAGCGTCACCACCGAGTTATACCGCCGCGCGCGGTCAAGCTCCGACGTCAATCGCAGGGTCAACGCCCGTCTGTTCAATACCTGCGTCAGCGGATCAGTGTGTGCCAAGGCCTCGAGTCGGGCATTGTCGGCCTTGGTCATCTCGATGACCTGGGCCCGTTGGATCGTCGCCACCGCCGCCTTGATGACGGTGTCCGCAAACTCGACATCTTCGGCCGTCAACGGTGGCTCTTCGCCCGTACGACGTAAGAAAAACACACCCGCTTGCGTCCGATCGAGACTGAAAGGCAGCGCAATCACTGATCGGATCGAGACCCGGGTACCCTCTTCGATCCACGACCGCCGGATGTCTTCGTAGACAGGGCTCGTCGACAGATCCTCGATCAAAATCGGCCGCCCGCTATCGAGGGCGGCGCGGATTTCGGGGTAACGCGCGAGCTCGATCTCCAAATTGCGCAGCGCCGGATTCTCATACGCCGTAGCAACTATTCCCAGTCGATCTCCTGGCCTGGCCAAGATGACGGAGCAGTGGGAAAGGCTCAGTGCGCGTGCCACGCGACGAGCCAGGATGTGATAGATCTCGTCGGACGAGAGATCCCCGGTGACCTCGTGGAGGATGTCGACGAGCTTGCGGCGGCTCTCGGCCTCTTCTCTCGCTCTTCGTAACTCTTGTTCGGTGGTCCGCAGCGCCTCATGCGCCGAGCGCAACGCGGCACGAATGCGGAGTTGCGCTTGGATTCGCGCGAGTAGCTCGCGAACACGAAATGGCTTGCGGACGAAGTCCGCGGCCCCGAGGCCCAGAGTCCGAACGGCAGCTTCCTCGGGAGGCAAAGCCGAAACCATCAGAACGGGCAGATCCCGCCACCGCTCGTCTGACTTGATGCGCTCGAGCGTCTGATAGTTATCGGCGCCTGGCAACGAGAACGTTGAGCAGCAGCAAATCGGGCGGCAGGTCGTGCTCCAGCCGCTCGAACAGGGCCTGGCCGCCGTGGGCGGCGCTGACATCGTAGCCCTGCTCCTTGAGCACCCAAGCCATAGTCTGCAGCACCGCTGGATCATCGTCGGCGACGAGGATCCGCGTATTCGTCATCATGAACGACAGCCGCAGAGGCTCACGCGTGCTCTCTCAGGGTCGGGTGTGCCGCAAGAAGCGACCTCGACTAATACCCCACGAATCTCAATTCGACTAGAGACGTCCGTTTACTGCCGGGCGTCACACTGCGTCATCCGGGGCCACGGCCGGCGCCTCGTCGGTCTCACCCTCGCCCTCTTCCTCAGGCACCACCCGAGCCACCGCCGTCACGAGATCGCCCTCATCGAGCTGCACGAGCTTGACGCCCTGGGCAATCCGACCGGTCACACGCACCTGCGCGACGGACGAGCGGATGATCACGCCGTGCTTCGTGATCAGCATGATCTCGTCCTCGGGCAGGACCTCCATGATCGTGACGACGTCGCCCGTGCGCTCGGTACGGTTGACCGTGATGATCCCCTTGCCGCCGCGCTGCTGCACCCGGTACTCCTCGAGCTTCGAGCACTTGCCCATTCCCTTCTCGGTCACCACGAGAATGGTCGCCTCGCGCTTGATGACGACCATGCCAACGACCTCGTCGTCCGTGCTGAGCGCGATGCCTTTGACGCCCGTGGTATCCCGACCCATGGCGCGGACATCCGACTCGTGAAACCGAATGGACAACCCATGCCGGGTCGCCAGGATGATATCGTTCGTGCCGCTCGTGATCTGGACGTTGATCAGCTCGTCGCCCGACTCGACCTTGATGGCCTTGATGCCATTGATCCGCGGATTGGCGTACTCGGACAGTACGGTCTTCTTGACGGTGCCGAGCTTCGTACAGAACAACAAGAACGCCTCATCCGAGAACTCGGTGACCGGAAGCAGCGCCGTGATCTTCGTCTCGGGACTGACGTTGATCAGATTGACGATGGGCTTCCCCTTGGTGGCCCGGCCGGCTTGAGGGATCTCATGCACTTTGAGGCGGAAGCACCGGCCGTCATCCGTAAAGACGAGGATGTGGTCGTGCGTCGAGCCGATGAACAAGTGCTCGATGAAATCCAGGTCTTTGAGATCGGCTCCCGACGAGCCTCTCCCGCCACGCCGCTGGCGACGATATGTCGAGACCGACGTGCGCTTGATATAGCCGGAGTGGGACACGGTGACGACCATGTCTTCCTCGGCGATCAAGTCCTCGATCGTGAACTCCCCCTCGTCGCTCGTGATCTCGGAGCGGCGCTCATCCCCGAACTTCTCGGCGACGCTGGTGAGCTCGTCTTTCAGGAGCTTCATGCGCTTCGGGCGCGAGTCCAATAAGGATCGCAGCTCTTTGATCGTCGCCTGCACTTCTTTCAGCTCCTCTTCGAGCTTCTCGATCTCGAGGCCGGTCAGCTTGGCGAGGCGCATGTTGAGAATGGCCTCGGACTGACGCTCGCTCAGCTTGAAGCGCGTTTGCAGCTGCGTGTTGGCCGTGGGCGTGTCTTTGGCCTTGCGAATCAGCTTGATGACCTCGTCGATGTTGTCGACGGCGATCTTCAAGCCCTCGAGGATGTGCTCCCGCTCGAGCGCCTTGTCGAGCTCGAACTGCGCCCGGCGCACGATGACCTCGTGCCGGTGCACGAGATAGTGATCGAGCATCTCCCTGAGCGCCATGACCTTCGGCACGAGCTGCCGCGTCTGCGGATCGGGCACGAGCGCCAGCATGATCACGCCGAACGTCGCCTGCATCGTCGTGTGCTTGTACAACTGGTTCAGCACCACGCGTGGAATCACATCGCGGCGCAGCTCCATGACGATGCGGCGGCCCTCCCGCGCCGTCGTCTCATCGCGCAGCGCGGTGATGCCATCGAGCTTCTTGTCGTTGACCAGATCTTTGATCTGCTCGACGAGCTTCGCGCCACTCACCTGATACGGGAGCTCCGTCACCACGATCTGCGATTTCCCGTTCTCGCGCTCCTCGATGACCGCTCGCGCGCGCATGACAATGCGGCCGCGGCCGGTCTCCTGATAATCCTTGATGCCCTGCCGGCCGTAGATGTACGCCCCCGTCGGGAAGTCGGGCCCCTTGATGATGCGCCGCAGCTCGGCCGTCGTGAGCTCAGGCGTGTCGATCAACGCCAGACACGCGTTGACGACCTCGCGCAGGTTGTGCGGCGGGATGTTCGTCGCCATCCCGACGGCGATACCCGAGGACCCGTTGACGAGGAGATTCGGGAAGCCGGACGGCAGGACGCGGGGCTCTTGCAGGCGATCATCGAAGTTCGGCGCGAAATCGACCGTATTCTTGTCGATATCCGCCAACATTTCGATGGCCATCGCGGTCAAACGCGCTTCGGTGTAGCGATACGCCGCGGCAGAATCGCCGTCCGCGCTGCCGTAGTTCCCTTGTCCGTCGACGAGGGGATAGCGCAGCGAGAAGTCCTGCACCATGCGCACGAGTGCGTCGTAGACCGACGAGTCGCCGTGCGGGTGATATTTTCCGAGGACGTCGCCGACGACCGTCGCGGCCTTTTTATACGGGCGACCGGGCACCAACCCCAACTCGTTCATCGCAAACAGCACCCGGCGGTGCACAGGCTTGAGACCGTCTCGCACGTCGGGGAGCGCGCGGGAGACGATGACGCTCATCGAGTAGTTGATGAACGACTCTTTGATCTCGTCGTCGATGAGCCGCGGGAGAATCCGCTCGCGATTGTTCGGTGCTGTCATAGCCTCGAAACTTAAGCTTTGTGACTGCCTCGGCGCAACGCGAAGCCGACGCGGCAAACGCCGGTCAGCCAACTACTTAGCGGGTGGCGCGGCTCCGCCGCGCGTCGAGGCAGAGCGCTGCTCTGCTCGACTAGTCGGTTGGACAACGCTCGGCTCTGCCGAGCGTTCATTCTCGTGTTCGCGCTCCCCGCGGGACCGCTCGGCGCGATAGCGCTCGTACCAGGCGCGCGTGATCTCACCCGCCAGATCGCGGTTGCCGAGCCCGAACGCCAGGGCCAGCGCCAAAGCGACCGCGCCGAACAGAATCGCGAACGCGGTCGTCACGATCTGGGTCGCGACGCCGAGCTCCTGCAGCGCCATGAAGACGGCCAGCATGATCACGCTCGCCCGGGCCACGCGGGCGAGCGTCGGCCCGCCAGCCCAGCGGCCGACGGAGGCCGAGATCAGCCCGCCGACGAAGGCGCCGAGCACGTTGCCGATCATGATGATCACGATCGCGCCGATGATGCTCGGGATGTAGCCGACCAGCTCCGTGAACACGCCGGACAGCGACTCGCCGAGGGCGTCCGCGGCGACGAGCAGCACCGCGAACATCACGAACCAGAATACGAGGTTCGCGGCCACCCGCGTCGGGTCCATGTGCGAGCCGGTGCGCTCGACCGCCTCCATCACGCCGCCGCGCTCCAGCATCGTGTTGAGGCGGATCCGCCGCAGCAGGCGCAGGGTCACGCGCTCGATCAGCGCGGCGAGCAGGTACCCGACAAACACGATCACGAGCGCGCCGAGCAGCGGCAGGACATGCCGCGACAGCTCGATAAAGCTCACTCGGATCCGATCGAGCATCGGAGCCGCTGTTACGCTGTCTGCCTGGATCACGTTCTCGTTCCGCGCTTTATGTCAAAGATCGCACTGCGGCGGCACGACGGACAGATGAGCCAGTCGCGAGATCTGGCGTATCCGAGCCCAAACGACCCGCCGCCGAGGCGTTTGCGTCGCATGGCGCCGTTGCAGCGGGGACAGACCGGATCCTGTCCGGCCGACAGCGCGGCGCGCATGGTGCGCAACTCGGCGACGGTGTACTGATCGGTCACGGTGCTATCCGGAGCACAATCTTCCCGAATTGCTCGGCGGCCGCCATTCGCTCGTACGCGGCCCGCCCCTCCTCCAGGGGATACACCGCATCGATCGGCGGCAAAAGCCGTCCCTGCGCCAACTCCTCGGCGACACGGTCGAACTCGCGGTCGTTCCCCATGGTCGCGCCATAAATTTTCCATTGGTACCAGAACAATCGCCGGACGTCGATCTGTACCATCGGCCCCGACGTGGCGCCACACGTCACGAGCCGCCCACCGCGGCCGAGCGCGAGGAGCGATTTCTGCCAGGTCGCCTCACCGACGCTGTCGAGGACGACATCGACGCCACGCTTATTCGTCCGTGTACGGACCTCGCGAGCAACGTCCGTCGTATGGTGATTGAACCCCTCATGGGCGCCGAGGGCCCGGGCGCGGGCGAGCTTCGCGTCGCTGCCCGACGTGACCCACACGCGGGCGCCGCGAGCCAGCGCGATCATCATGGCCTGAAGCGCGACGCCGCCGCCAATGCCCCAGATCAGCACCGTGTCGCCGGCCTGCACCTGAGCTTTCGTCACCATGAGGCGCCAGGCAGTCAGCGTCGCCAGCGGGAACGCCGCGGCGACGTCCATTGGGAAGTGTTTGGGGATGCGGCGCACGTTGAAGTGCGGCACCACGATCTCCTCGGCGAACGTCCCGGGCAGTTGCTCGCCGAGCACGCCGAATTTCACGCACTCGGACTGTTCGCCAGCACGGCAGTACTCGCACGTGCGATCACTGATGCCGGCGTTGACGATCACATGATCCCCGACCGCGACCGAGTCGACAGCCGCGCCAACCTCGGCGATCACGCCGGCGGCGTCGCAGCCGAGGATCCACGGCGGGACGATGTGGACGTTCGGCAGACCGCCGACCACGAACAGATCCAGGTGATTGAGCGCACCGGCGTAGACGCGGATGCGGACGTCGGTTGGAGCGGTCAGCGCCGGAGAGGGCAAGTCGGTGCGGTACTGAAGCTGATCGAGCCCTCCATGCGCGGAGATCGTGAGTCCTCGCACCCTGATACTCGTCGGTTATATTTTCAGGCGAAAGCTAGGGGGGAACGCGATGATTGCCATAAAGGTTCCGCCGCTCGGTGAGTCTACGCCCGAGGCGACTGTGTCCCGGTGGATGAAGCAACCGGGTGACGCGGTGGCCGCGGGAGAGACTGTCGTCGAGCTCGAGACCGACAAGGTGACGGTGGAAGTGCCCGCCATCCGCGCGGGCGTTGTCGTCTCGCAGTCGCACAAGGAGGGGGACATCGTCAAAGTCGACGAGATCCTCGGCGAGATGGACGATGAGGCGGTCCCCGCGACGGTCGCGGCTGCCCCGGCTACCCTCGGCGCGACGACACTGGGTGCAGCGCCGGCAGCGCCGGCTGCGCCGGCGATCGCGAGACCCGCACCGGCGCCCCCTGCGAGCGTGCGCGCGGCACCCTCGGCCCAGCGAGCCGCCGCCGAGCGCGGCATCGATCTCGCGACCGTGAAGGGGACCGGCCGTGGCGGCGTGGTCAGCAAGCCCGACGTGCTTGAGCAGAAGCCGTCAAAGCCGACAGCGCCTGTGGCGCCCGTGGTGCCGGCGAACGGGGCGCGCGAGACGCGCGAGAAGATGTCGACGCGTCGAAAGCGGATCGCCGAGAACCTGCTGTTGTCGCAACAGTCGACCGCGCACCTGACGACGTTCAACGAAGTCGACATGTCCGTGCTCAGTGCCTTGCGCGATCGACAGCGCGACAAGGTCGAGAAAGAATTCGGGGTCCGGCTGACGTACATGCCGTTCTTCGCCAAAGCCGCCTGTCTGGCGTTGAAACAATACCCCGTGGTGAATGCCCAGATCGACGACGACTCGATCGTCTACAAGCACTACGTGCACTTGGGGATCGCCGTCGCGTCCGATCAGGGCTTAGTGGTTCCGGTCATCAAGGACGCCGACTCGAAAGGCATTATCGATGTAAGCCGCGAGATCACGGCGGTGGCTGGGCGGGCGCGCGACGGGAAGCTCACGCTGGATGATCTGGCGGGCGGCACGTTCACGATCACGAACGGTGGGGTGTTCGGCTCGCTCGTCTCGACGCCGATCCTCAACTATCCCCAGTCCGGGATTCTCGGACTGCACAAGATTCAGGACCGTCCGATCGCGCTCAACGGCCAGGTCGTCATTCGCCCGATGATGTACATCGCGCTCTCCTACGACCATCGTCTGGTCGACGGCCAACAAGCCGTGCTCTTCCTGGTCCGGATCAAGGAGCTGATCGAGGACCCCGCGAGCATGCTCATTGACTGACGTTGTCATCATCGGGGGTGGCCCGGGCGGGTACGTCGCAGCACTGCGGGCCGCACAGCTAGGCCTTGAGGTCGTCTGCGTCGAGCAAGACAAAACGCTCGGCGGCACCTGCGTCAATGTTGGCTGCATCCCGTCAAAGGCGCTGCTCACGAGCTCCGAGCACTTCGAGTTTACGAAGCTGCACGCGGCCGAGCACGGGGTGCAAGCGGGCATTGTCACGCTCGATCTGCCTCAGATGCTGCGCCGGAAGGATGACGTGGTCTCCCAAAACACAAAGGGGATCGAGTTTCTCTTCCGCAAGAACAAGATCACATGGGCAAAGGGCCGCGGCGTGCTTCGCGCGGGCAATCAGGTCGACGTCGCGGCCTCCGACGGCACCGTTACGTCGTACCAGGCAAAAGACGTGATCATCGCTACGGGATCCGTCGCGATAGAGCTGCCGTTCCTAAAGTTCGATGAGCAGCAGGTACTCTCGAACGTCGGCGCGCTCACCATCCCCCGGGTGCCGGAGCACTTGGTCGTGATTGGTGGCGGAGTCATTGGGTTGGAATTGGGATCCGTGTGGCGCAGGCTGGGAGCCAGAGTGACGGTGCTCGAGCTCATGCCGAGCATTCTCCCGGAGTTCGACGCCGATATCATTCGGGAAGCCGAGAAGATCTTCAAGAAGCAGGGCCTGACGCTCCGGACCGGAGTCCGTGTCACGGGGGCACACCGGCTCGAGTCGAGCGTCGTGCTGGAGATCGACACTGGCAGCGCGACCGAACAGGTCGAGGGCGACTACGTGTTGGTCTCGGTCGGACGCCGGCCGATCCTCACGGGGATCGACGCCGCCGCGCTCGGCCTCGACCTCGGCACGCGCGGCGAGATTCTCGTCGACGAGCAGATGCGCACGAATCTGCCGCACGTCTACGCCATCGGCGACGCCGTCGGCGGAAAATTGCTCGCGCACAAGGCGATGGAAGAGGGCGTGGTCGCCGCCGATACGATCGCTGGCCGCGCGGCGCGCATGCGCTATCACTCGGTGCCGAACGTCGTCTACACGTGGCCGGAGATCGCGTCGGTCGGCTGGGCCGAGCACGAGGTCCAGGCGTCCGGGCGACCGTTCAAGGTCGGCCGGTATCCCTATTCGGCCAATCCTCGCGCGCGGACCATGGGCGAGAGCGGCGGCGGGTTCGTGAAGTTCATCGCCGACGCCGAGACCGACGAGATTTTGGGCGCGCACCTCATCGGGCCGAACGCCTCGGAGTTGGTCGCCGAGATCGTCCTGGGCGTCGAGTATCGGGCGACGGCCGAGGATATCGGGACCATGATACACGCGCATCCGACGCTGGCTGAGGCCACCAAAGAGGCCGCGTTGGCCGTACACGGCGAGGCCCTGCACATCTGACCAGTATTCGGGCGCTCGGGAGTCATGATGAACGAGCGGCTCGGGCGCTGTTCACCCAAGCGTTCGGGAACACTCTCTACGCCGCGGCGCCGCGATTTGCGTTAGCTCGCGCGCTCGGCGCCGAGTCTCCGTCCGAGTCGTCGGGATTGGTCGCTGAGGCCGATGGCCGGCTGGTCGGCGTCGCGGTGTTCGGCCTCGTTGCGGGCGCCGAGGGCGCCGCCAAAATGCACGGCATGGCGGTGGCGCCCGATGCGCAGCGGCATGGCATCGCCCGCGCGCTGATCGAGGCGTTTGTCGGCGAGCTCCAACGCCGGGGCGCGAGGTTTGTGCTGGTGGAGTTTCCCGATGCGCCCGAGCTCGCGGGCGGCCGCACGCTGCTGCAGCACGCCAAGTTCGTCGAAGAGTCGCGGATGAAAGACTATTTCCGCGACGGCATCGCGCTCGTGTTTTTGAGACGCGACCTGGCGTAAAACACATAGGCCCACTCGTCGCCGAGCGGGCCTACTGTTGCGAAACGATTCGCTAGCGGCGAATCGTCGCGCCGATGGCGGCCCCGAGGGCGAGCAAGCTCGTCGCGGCAGCTGCCACGGCGATCGGGCTCATGGCGATCGGCCGGCTCCACCACGGCGTCGCCGTCGCGGGCGTCGTCGCCGGCAGCGCGTCCATGATCTTCTGCGTCAGGTCGGCGGGCGTCACCAGGTAGCGCCGCTGCTCGAGATCCCGATCGACCCGCTTCCAGAACTCGACCTGCCGGGTCGCGTCGGCACCAGATACCGCCGTCTCGGGAAGCTCGCCGTCGAGCCACGCATGCACGAGATCCGACGTGCGCGTGCTGTCCGTGCCGCCGATCGGGACTTCCCGGTCGGAGACGCGGCGCACCGGCTCGCGCGACGACGGGCGCTTTGCCTCGCCGTTGTTCTCGCGCGACTCGGGGGTTGGCGCGTTCAGGTCATCATGCATCACGCGTATTTCTCCTCTAAAAGGACCTGGAGCGCCTCTCGAGCGCGATGTACGCGCATCTTGAGTGCTCCGACTGTAGTTCCGAGCAAATCGGCCATCTCTTCGTACGACCGCCCTTCGACGTGCTTCATCACGAACGCCTCGCGAAGCGACGGGGCCAACGCGGCGAGCGCGCGGTCGAGATCGCTTCTCAGCTCCGTCCGATCGAGATCCTCGTCGGGGGTCGCGTATCCAGACGGTTGATCGTCCTCATCGTAACTCAAATGGGTCCGCCGAATGTTCTTCAGCCAGTCCTTGCACCCATTTGCCACGATTCGAAACACCCAGGCATCGAAGCGTCCCCGCACCTCAGCGAGGTGTTGGTACGCTTTGATGAAAGACATCTGCAGGATGTCTTCCGCAACATCAGGGCTCCCGGTCATGCCTAACGCGTGCCGATACAGCGGATCGCTGTACCGCCCGATGAGCTGGCTGAAGGCTTCGCGATGCCCCGCCAGGACCCGGGCGATGATCTGCTGGTCTGCTTCCAACTGATCGGCCTGAGCCGCCGTGACCGTTGTTTTCACGGCGTTACCATAACCTGTTTGGCTCGTACCGGATAGCCCCACGGACGTGCCTGCGTCCTTGACTGGTGCTGTCACGCCGTGATGACGCATTATGCAATACAGAGGTCACTTTCTGATCCGTAAGTAATAGATGAGTTCGGTAACACCCGATGCCCGGTATCGCCGATTCTCTCCATCCTGGTCGGCCCGATATCGTTTGTACAGTTGTTTGAACTGTCGTACAGGCTCAACAGCCCGTTGACCGAGAATGTCAAGAAACTCGTCATCGGACAGGATTCCTTCAGTGTTGTAGCTCACCAGGACGTGCCGAGCTCCCGTAGCGCCCAGAAGCTCCTCCAGCGCCCTAGCAGCCCCAGCTTTATTACACCAGAGGCTGGAAGGCGGCCTATCCACGGGAAGCCCTGTCTTTCCCTTGAGGACGGGCAAAGCCTCGAACCACCCCTTGGCGATGATCTCCGGTATATGGTAGTAGCCAGAGTACTGCCGGGCGTTATAGGGTGGGTCCACGTAGAGCAGGTCAACGGGTCCCACCTTCCGGGCGACCGTGGTCGCATCATCCCGATGGGCCCTGGATCCCGCAGCACGCGAGACTGGCCTGGCCGGTTGCATCCGAAATGTCTTCGTCGCATTCGGCTGCCACTTCTTGATGTAGGCGGCGTAGATGCCCGCGGTATTCGCCACCCGATCCGCGGCTTCGATAATCGAGGCCAGCAAGAGATAGTACGCGTCCTCGCTGACCAACTCGGCCTCTCTCCACCGGTGGAGCGCATGCCGAGCCGCATCGATGCGTCGTGCGTTCTCGTCGGTGAAGTACATCCGGCCACCGGTGGCCGAGAAATGTTGCGAGATGAATCCGTGCTCGGGCTCCACCCAGGCCGACAAGTACTCGGCGAGCACCGAGAGTCCGTCTCTCACCACCGGCATGTGCGCGATGGCGCGACGCAGATCGGCATCGCCGGCGGCGGCACGACGCGCATCCGGACCATGGCGGGCGACGACGTACGCGCGCTGAAACACGTAGGAGTACGTCATGACGTCGCTCGACTCGACGCGCCATCCGGCGGCTTTGAGCGAGCGCGCGACGGATGCGGTTCCCGCGAAGGCATCGTGCGCTCGACCCGGCGTCACGCCGAGTTGGAGCAAGACATCGCCGAGAAAGGGCAGGAGCTTTGTCTTATTGCCGATATACCGCACGCCGGCAGTCTACCACGTCGCTAGATGCCCGACAATCACAGATCCGACAAACCGCGCGACGGGCCCGCCGCGATACTCGCGGGTCTGGGTCGTGAGCCGGAGCTCCACGGTGTACCCGAACACGCGCGTCGCGGGCCCGATGTCGTAGGACGAGGTGAATGGCAGTGCGTCGGTGTGGCTGCTCGACCGAAACGTGCTGCCGTCGAGGAAGATGTTGCGCAGCACCCAGTCCTCGTGCGCGCCCACGACGACATAGAAATCGAACGGCCGCACCGTGGTATCGCCCCACGGCGTCTCGGAATGCAGGCCGAGGCGCCCGCGCGCGCCGACGCTCGTGCCCGTGCGCACGTTTCCGATGGCCGCGTTCCAATCGGGCGCGAGCTCGAATGACAACCCGTGCGGGAGCGTCGACTCGAGCAAGAGATACTGCTCGCCATAGCGCACGATGAGCCCAGGCTCGAACGTGAGCTGATTGCGCCAGCCAGGTACGGGGGGCCCGAGTCGCGTGATCTCGTGGAAGGTGTTCTGCACCCATCCCGCGAGGGACTGCGGACCGATCACGCCCAGGTCGGCGCTGAACGAGCGGAATCGTTCGCCGGACGTGGTCGAACGTCATGAGCTCGCCGTACAACCATCCCGCGTACGGCCGCTGACCAGGACCAGGATCAACAGGGTATCGCGTCGGTGTGTAGATCTCCTGCCCGAACGCGAATTGCTGCGAGGCGGGGGACTCGCCATCCCGCGACGAGCCGAGTATCTGGGAGAACAACTTCCACGGGTGCGCGATGCCGGACGTTATCCGGAGACCCTGGGTATAATTGTCATCCGACCGTCGATGCGACGGCACCCAGACCGCGAGATTGCCATTGTCTTCCTGCACCGACCATTGCGCCATCCCAACGCTCGGGACGATCAGCAATGCGCAACATATCAGTCGGTCCAGTCGACGCATTTTCCGCCTACGTGCAAGCGTTCGGTCGATAGAAGTCGACGCTTACGGAATAGGTTCCTCGGCGAACGCTCGCCAGCGCGCCGCACGAATGCGCTCGCCATGCTCATCCAGTTTCGGTGGTGGATAACGTACAGCGCCCGGGACACTTGGGCTCACGCCCGAAAGCGGCGAGCACTCAACGTCCCGTAACGATTCCAAAACCGATTTGACAACTCCGTTCGGAACGCCGGCTCGGTCGAGCCGTTCGATCCAGTCGGTCGCCGATCGCTCCCGGAGCCGTGTCGCTATCGTCTCGACAATGCGCGCTCGCTGCTCGAGCCGCCCCGCGTTGGTCGCGAGGTCGGCGTCGGCCGCCAGGTCGCCGAGCTGCAACGCTTCGGCGCATCGCTTCCATTGGGCATCGCTGCCAACGGCCAGCACGATCGGCCGGTCGGCGGTCTCAAAGAGTTGATACGGCACGAGATTGGGGTGGGCATTCCCCCAGCGCTCGGCGTCCGTCCCACTCACGAGCGCGTTCTGCGCGACGTTGACCAGCGCGGCGGCGGCGCTGTGGGCGAGCGAGATGATGATCCTCCGTGGGCCCGACGTGCGACCGACCAGTGCGCCCAAGATGGCGATGGCGGCGTCTTTGCCGGCGATGACGTCGGCGAGCGCGACGCCCACTTTCATTGGCTCGCCATGGCGCTCTCCGGTTATGGCCATCCATCCGCGTTCGGCTTGCACCGTAAAGTCGTAGCCCACACGCGAGGACTTTTCACCGAACCCGCTGATCGTGCACCAGAATGAGGCGCGGGTACTGTTCGAGGATCGTGTCCGGGTCCAACCCACGACGGGCCAAGGCGCCAGGGAGAAAGTTGTCGACGACGACATCGGCTTGAGACGCGAGCTCGCGGACTAGCGCCTGATCAGCCGGGTCGTCGAGGTCGGCTGCTACACTCCATTTGTTTCGGTTGACGCTGAGGTAGTAGGCGCTCTGACCTCGAGCGTCGAAAGGGGGTCCCCATCCGCGGGTATCATCCCCCATGCGCGGGCGTTCTATTTTGATGACATGGGCGCCCATGTCGCCGAGCATCATAGTACAGAGAGGGCCAGCGAGCACCCTCGTGAGATCGAGTACTTTGATCGAACTGAGATATAACTGATTCATTACTGTTGCTATAGAGTCGTAGCTTTCATGGCAATTCGGCTATGATCGGCATGCTTGCCGCTTGGGCCTCGAGGGAGCGCCGCTTGCGTAGATGACGAACAATCATATACTTACCGCCGCGCGTGGGTCTTAACCACACGGAGCACGCTATTCATGGCGGATAAGCCGCATATACCTGACGCGAAATCCTCAGCGGACCCAGCCGCGTCGACGACCAACTCGTCGACTCCGGTGGCGCCGAAGCGCAGTCCCGGCCATCGGGGCGCCGACGTTCGGGATACTGTCGCCGAAATGGCGGCCAAAGCTCAGGAGATCAGTCAGGAAGCCGGCAGCAAAATGGCAGCGGCCATGCGCAATGTCATCAGTGCCGCGGCCGGCATGTCCACGTTTGCCGCGGATTCCGCGCGCGACCTTGTCCAGTATATGGTGCGGCGTGGGCAGATGACGCAGGAAGAGGCCGACAAGCTCATCCGCGAGGCCGAGGAGGCAGCGGCGAAGCGCAATGTGAACCTGCCGCCGCCGCCGTCAAAGGTGCCGAAGCCGCCGCCACCACCACCACCGGTTGCGGTGATCTCTGCGCCGGTCGCGATGGTGCCAACTCCGGCCATCCATCACCCGGTTCCCGTCGTCAAGCCCGCACCGCAACCTGCGCCCGCGGTAGCGAAGCATCCCGCTCCCGTGAAGAAAGCGGCCGCACCCGCGCCCGCGAAGCACGTGCCCCCGCGGCCGGTCGCGAAGAAAGCAGCGCCGGCGAAGGCAGTCGCGAAGAAGAAACCGGCGAAAAAGCGCTAGCGATCAAGAGGCCAGCTCGCCGCTGGCCTTTTTATCGAGAGGGTGACAATCGCACTTTGACGCGCACCGTCGATCCTGCGACTTTGTCCGTATGCCTCAATCATCGCAGGGGGAGGGTAGTATTTTTGGTATTCCTCTAAGAAGAGGCGGCATGACGACGTATACGGCAATCGTCGAACGCGACCCAGATACTGGACTATACGTCGCCTATATCCCGGGATGGCCGGGGGCACACACGCAAGCGGCGACCCTCGATGAGCTACAGCAAAATTTGCGAGAGGTCGTCGAGCTCCTTCGCGAGGACGGCGAACCAGAGCTCGAAGCCGAGTTTATCGGCACCCAGATCGCACGGGATGTCCGGCTGACAGTGGAGGAGTTGCTCGCGGCCAAGTAGCAGTCGGCCAGCACGTCGAGCACGCGCGCGCGAGATCAACGCGTTGTGGGTAAAGGCCTGTGAGAGGTTGCTGAGGAACTCTTCGGCTGCTTATACTCGAACCGCTGCCCACGGAAATTCCGGAAGACCACGCGGTCGTCCGTGATCTCCTCGACGTACTCGGGGAGCAACGGCACCTTGCCGCCACCGCCCGGTGCGTCGATCACGAAATGCGGGACCGCGAGCCCCGAGGTCCAGCCGCGGAGCGCCTCGATGATCTCGAGCCCCTTCTGCACCGTCGTGCGGAAGTGCTCGCCGCCGGCGACCTGGTCGGCCATGTAGATGTAATACGGCCGCACGCGCGCCTTGAGCAGCGCGTGCATGAGCGCCTTCATCACGACCGGGTCGTCGTTCACGCCCTTGAGCAAGACAGTCTGACATCCGAACGGGACGCCAGCCTTCGACAGGCGATCGAGCGCCGCCACGGCCGCCGGCGTGAGCTCGTCGGGATGATTGAAGTGCGTGTTCATGAACACGGGATGGTACTTCTGCACCATCTCGCAGAACTCGGGCGTGATGCGCTCGGGCAAATGCGATGTGATTCGGCTCCCGATACGAATAATCTCGATATGCGGGATCGCCCGAAGCTGCTGAAACAGATACTCGAGCCGGCGATCCGAGAGCATCATGGGATCGCCACCGCTCAGAATGACGTCGCGGATCTCCGTGTGCTCCCGGAGATACGCAAACGCCGAGTCGTATTGATTGAGCGGAATCTTCTCCGGATCGCCGACTTTGCGGCGCCGGGTACAAAAACGGCAATATGACGCGCAGACGGGACTGACGAGGAAGAGCGCGCGATCGGGGTAGCGATGCGTGATGTTCGGTACCGGCGAGTCGGCATCCTCGTCGAGCGAATCGACGATCCCGTCGACGATATCCAATTCTTCGACCGTCGGCACATACTGACGCCACATGGCGTCGCCCGGCGTTTTGATGAGATCAAGCGCGGCGGGCGTGATCCGCATCTGGAAATTGTCGAACGCAGGACCGAGAGCAGTCACGTCGATCTGCTCCGAGCCGAACCGCTCGGCGAGCTGCGCGAGCGTCGCGACGCTCCGATCCTTCAAGATCTGCTGCCAATCACTCATGCCGCACCAAACCGTTTGGTGTACAACACCCGATCGTCGTCCGCGGCGTAGAAGCTCTGCACCCGAGCCGCCTCGGCGTACCCGCGCTTCTCATAGAACGCGCGAGTGGACGCATACGAGGGGCGTCCCGACGTTTCCACGATCAGCATCCGCGCGTTCCACGAAGCGAGGCGAGACTCGACGTCGGCCATGAGCGCGCCCCCGATGCCGTGGTTTTGGTGCGCGGGATGCACCGCGATCCAATAGAGGTCGTACCCGCGATCAGTGCCGAGCGTCGGCCCGAAGCAGACATAGCCAAACAGTCGCGCCGGATCCGTCGGATCGAACGCCCCGAGGAAGATGTAGTCGGGATCGCCGTCGCCCTCGTCGGGCGGGAAGGCATCGTCGAACACCTGCATCGCGACCTCGGTCTCGGCGGCTGAAAACGCCCCGGTTTCGAGGACGAGTTTCTCCAACGCCTCACGATCAGACCGTCCGAGCGACCTGGCTGGCGTCACCCGTTCGCCAGCGCGAGATCGACGCCGGAGAGCCGCTGCGTGAGCGTCCAGTCATCGGCCCGCACGCCGTCGCGCGCCGCCAGTGCATGCGTCGCGATCAGCCGCACGAGCGCCGGATAATCGAGACCGGCTGCCAGCGCCATCCTCGAAAGACCGGCACCCGGACTGGCGTCGGGGTTGGCATTCACCTCCAACACCCACGGACGCCCGTGCCGGTCTATGCGCATGTCGACCCGGCCGTATCCTGCGCCACCCACGGCGCGCCACGCGGCGAGGGCAATCGACCCGATCTCGGCCGTCAACGCGTCCCCGAGATCGGCCGGGCATCGCGGCGCGGCGCCCAAGTCCTCGTCCGACCCGGTGACCCACTTGGACCGATAGGAGACGATACGCCACAGACCGCGCGGCATCGACGTGAAATCGACCTCGGCGATCGGCAGTACCTGGTTGCCGACGATGCCGACGTTCACCTCGCGGCCGTCGATGTAGCGCTGTACGAGCACCTCGTCCCAACACTCGTGCATTGCATCGACCCGTTCGGCCAGCGCGCGCGCCGTGCGAACCACCGACCGCTGCTCGACGCCAAGCGACGCGTCCTCGGCCGCCGGTTTGCAAATCGCCGGAAAGCCAACGGCCGGCAGACCCGTGCCGCCATCGCGACGGACGATCGCCCACCGGGGGACCGGCAGCCCCGCACGGTCGAGCATCGTGTTCACGAGATGCTTGCGGAGGCAGAGGGTCGTGGTGGCCGAGGAACTGCCGGTGTATGGGAGCCCCATGAGCTCCAGCGCCGCGATCACCGCCGGCTCGAGCGCGGCGACGCCGTCGACGCCCTCGCACAGATTGAACGCGAGATCGAACTTCGCCTTGCGGACACGCTCCATCCATCGCGCATCCGGGTTGACCGGAATCCGCACGGCCTCGTGGCCGTCCTCGGCGAACACCTGCTCCACCGCCTCGACCGCCTCGAGGATCAGCATGTCGGGCGTTTTGCCGAGCGCCGAGGCGCCGTCGAAGAGGATCGCGACTTTCATGCGGCCCCCCGCGCGGCAAATCGCACGGCGCTCCGGAGCGGGATACCCTGACGCTGCGCCGCCAGCATCGAACAGGTCTGAATCAGCTCGTCGTACGACATACCCGCGGCCCGCGCGGCTTTCGGGAAGCAGGAATTATCTGCCGGGTCTGGAAGAATGCCCGGGAGCGGATTGATCTCAACGACGCACGGGACGCCATCGGCGTCGAGCCGGACGTCGACGCGCGACCAGTCGCGGCAGCCGAGGACGCGGTATGCGGCCAGCGTGACGCGCTCGATCTCGAAGCGGAGCTGGTCGTCGATCGGCGCCGGGCAGGCAAAGATGTCGAGCGGATGGTCGGGGCGATCCCAGAGCCACTTGGCTTCGAACCCGTAGATCGGGAGCGCACCAGCCGGCAGCGCGCTGAAGTCGATGCCGACGATCGGCAGCACCTGAGCATTGCCGCCGTTGCCGAGCACCGCGCAGGTGAACTCATCGCCGGGCAGATACTCCTCGACGAGTACGGGCTGCGTGTACTTGTCGAGCAGGAACCTGACCTGAGCGTCGAGCTCCGCCGGAGTCCGGCAGAGGTTTCGCTCAGTGATCCCCTTTGACGATCCCTCGTGCAGCGGCTTCGCGAACAGCGGGAAGCGGAGGCGGCGAAGACGCGTGAGACCGCCCGACAGGTCGTCGCCGTGGTTGACGACCTGGAACGCCGCGGTCGGGATGCCGTGGTACGACAGGACCTCCTTGGTCCGCGCCTTATCCAGGCAGAGGGCCAAGGTGAACGGGTCGCTGCCCGAGTAGGGAATTCCATAGAACTCGCAAATCGCCGGCACCAGCGCCTCGCGATTCGCCCCACCCAGTCCTTCGACCATGTTGAACACGATGTCGGGGCGCGTCTCGCGCAGCCGCTCCGGGAAATCCATCGTGGCCTCCAGTCGGACTACCTCGCCGAGCGCCGAGAGGGCGTGCTCGACGGCATCGATCGTCTGCTCGTCGTCCCACTCCGCGAACTCATCGTCGGGTTCGCCCAGACTGGGAGGTTCCTCGGCCCGCGGGTCTCCTTCGTCCTCACCCGCTGGTACGAGCATCGCTTCGGCGTCAGGCTTTTGATTGTACGTGAATCCGATTCGCGTCATCCGGTCCTTGCGTGCGTTGAGCCTCGTGCGACCGACGAGCAAGAGCGATGCCAGTTACGAATTGGCGGGAGTATACCGGTCGCGAATTTGTAGCGCAATGACCTTTATCACGCGCGCGGCGAAAAAGTTCGCGATGTGCGCGAGAGTCTCGCGATATGCGAGGCGTCGAGGCTCGGTCAGACCTTGTGATAGCCGACGCGCGCGGCTTCGCGACGGTCGCTCGCGTCGTAGATCTCGAAGTCGGAGAAGAATCCCGGCGCTTCTTCCCGGAGCAGCTTGAGGACCGCGACGGCCATCCGACGAATTTCCAGATCGGCGCCCTCACCGGCCCGGAGCTCCAGCATCGTCCGCCAGGCGCGGGCGTTCGCGGTGACCACGATCTTCGTCTCCGTCGAGTTCGGGAGGACGCCACGCGCCGCTTCCCGCGCCATTTTCCGCCGGTGCACGCGCTCCGGGATCCACGCGTACTGCTCCATGAGCTCCCCGACGAGCTGCACGTACGCGGCCAGCGCCCGATCGATCTCGCCTTTCCAGGTTTTCTCCAGCGCCTCATCGCCAAGAATTGCCGGAGGGACGACAAACGCGGCGTCCGACTCGTCCACGTACCGCTGGCTGAGTTGGGAATACGCGAATCCCGCTCGGTGGCGCACCAGCTCGTGGGTGAGCGAGCGGCTCACGCCTTCCAGGAGCATCGTGTAGTTGGCGTGCTCCAGGACGCTGCCGTGTCCCTGCCTCTTAATGTTCTCGAGGTAGTCGCGCGTGCTGCGGCCGGCGGGATTCGCCTGACTCATGTAGCACAGCCGGCCGGCAAACTCGGCGAGCCGCTCGCCGTCCGTGCTCGGGCCCAACCAGTTGACCTCGAGGTGCTCGGGCGCCGAGAAGCTGGGCCGGGCAAGCATCGTCACGATCGGAGCGCGGTAGAGCACGGATCAGGAATTCTCCGCAAGAAGAGTGAGCCGCGGCGTGGCGTAGGCCCGCTCGCGTTCCACGCGCGCGAGCGCACGCGCCGCGGCCGGGGGCGGCGGCGGGAGCGCGGGGTCGTACTTGATGTCGCCGAGCGGTTGTTGGCCCGGCAACGGGACCTTCACGCCCGGATTGAGCCGGTGGTCGGGATCGAACCCGCGCTTTACCTCAGCGAAAGCTGCGAGTGTCTCCCATTGGTGCCAGACTGTGTCCAATAATGGCGTCCGCAGGCGGCCATCGCCGTGCTCGCCCGTCAGCGTTCCGCCGAGTCGGGCGGTGAGCGCCGCGACGTCGGCGAGCAGCGCGGCGACACGGTCGCGCCAGGATCCGTCGCGGACGTTGATCAGCGGATTGACGTGCACGTGCGCGTCGCCCGCGTGGCCGAAGATCACCCCGCGTACGCTCTGATTCGCCAACGCCGTCCGTACGCCCCGCACATAGTCAGCCAGTCGCGCCGGAGGGACGCAGCCGTCTTCGATGAACTGCATGGACTTCAAGCCCGGATCCAGCCGATTCAATATGGGGCTGGCCGCGTGTCGCAGCTCCCAGAGTGCGCGCTGCGCCTCCGGCTCGCGCGCAATATCCACGCGGGTGGCTTCCGCCAGATCCAGACCGGAACGCGAGGACTCGAACTCGATCAACAACACTGCTTCAGTCCCGGCCGGACATTCGGCTCGGGCGAAATCCAGGAAAGTCTTGTCGAGCAGCTCACAGGCCGCGGCTCCAGCCTCGCGGGCGACCGTGGCCCCATTGACCGCCGTCTCCAGCGTTGGGAATGCCGCGAACATGCTGGTCGTTGTCGTTGGACGGGGGTCGAGGGCCAATTCAATCCCAACGAAGAAAGCGAGCGTCCCTTCGCTCCCGACCAGCAGGTCAATGAGATCGCCGCCCAAATAATACCCCGACGAATTCTTGCGCACGGCCAGTCGCTCCGTCTCGCTCCATTGGTGCGGCACGCCCCGCTGAATCACCTCACGCCGGCCGTCGGCGAAAACGCAGTCGAGCGCTGTGACCCACGGGCGCATTGAACCATGACGGAGCGAGTGGGCGCCCGCGGCATTGGTCGCGGTCATCCCGCCGATGGTGCAAAACGCTCCACTCGATGGATCGACCGGAAAGCGGAGTCCAGCGCCAGCAGCCGCGGCATCGACCCGAGCGCGGATCGCACCTGGGCCAACCATTATGTGGCCTTGAGCAACAGGGCCGATCGTGTCCAGCCGACCCAGATCGACAATGACACCGTCGCCGACCGCACCGCCGGACATGCTGCTCCCCGAGCCGCGGGGAATCAGCAGCGTACCCGTCTCGTGGGACCAACGCGCGAGGGCGACGACGTTGGCCGCGTCAACGGGGACGGCGATCGCGAGCGGCGTCGCGCGGGCGATGCCAGCCGCCTCGGCGTACACCGCCCGGGCATCCAGATCATCGCGAAACACCCCGCGAAATTCAGAGGGCGGTCGGAGTGGGTGGATCAACGGTATAGTCGTAGAATCCACGGCCCGACTTCCGGCCGAACCACCCGGCCAGCACCATGCGCCGCAACAACGGCGGCGGCGCGAACCGTGTCTCGCGATACTCGTCGAACATGATCTCGGCGATCCGACACGCCGTATCGATCCCCACGAAATCGAGCAGCGTCAGCGGCCCCATCGGATGCCCGGTACCGAGCCGCATCGCGTTGTCGATGTCGACCGTGGATCCCACGCCTTGCTCCACGGCTCGCACGGCATCGAGCATATACGGCACGAGCAACCGGTTCACGATAAACCCGGACGCGTCTTTCGCACGCACGGGTTCTTTGCCCAGTCTCCGGGCAAAGTTGTCGGCCGCTTCAATCGTCGCGAGACTGGTCCCGATGGTCGGGATGACCTCGACGAGCGGCATCACCGGCACCGGATTGAAAAAATGGAGCCCGATGAGGCGATCCGGACGGCCGCTGGCGGCCGACATGGCCGCAATGGTCAGACTCGACGTATTCGAAGCAAAAATCGTCTCGGGCTTGGCCAGCCGATTGAGCTCGCGCCACAGATGATTCTTGACCTCGAGGTCCTCGACCACGGCCTCGATGACGATCTTCCCGACGGCCGCCGCCTGGAGATCGGTCCCGAAGGCCAGACGGGCCAACGCGGCCTGGCAATCGTCGTGGCTCAACTTCCCGCGCTCCACGGCGCGCCCCAGCGACTTCTCGATCGTCTTGCGGGCCCGGTCGGCCAACTCCGACGAGACTTCGCGCACGTACGTGCCGAATCCCGCGCGAGCGGCCACTTCGGCGATGCCGCTCCCCATGAGCCCACCGCCTAGGACGCCGACGGAATCGATCATCGGCGGATGTCTCCATGTTCGAGGCGATCGAGCACTTGCTCGAGCGCCAGTTGCGTACGCTCCACCGTCTCGCGGTGGCGCCGAGCCAGCGCGTATCCGCCGGCGAGTCCGGCCACGACGGGTACGGCGGCGATGGGAAAGATCGCGAGAACAGCGAAATGGGCAATCGACGCGAGGCCGGCCACGACGCCACCGCTCACCACGCCGCCCACGGCCACGCCGGCGCCCTGCTCCAGTCGCTCATTCCGCGTCCGCGACACGTCGGCATCGAGTCGCACCGTCACGCGCTGCTCGTCGACCGGGATGACCGTGGCCGCGATCTCACTCGCGTGCTGCAGATCGAATCGCCAGCCGCCAATGCGACGGAACATCGCCCAGAAATCGCGCCGTGGCTCCCACGTCCATCGCTCGGCGTACCGGCGCTTGATGGCAAGGCTTTCCTCGCGGGTCAGCGTCGCATTGAGCGCCTCGAGCACCGACGCGGGCGTCCCCGCGACCGTTCGACTCGCCGACGCCCAGCCGGCGCCCGCGACCTGCGCGCGAAGGCCCCGCTCCGTCGGAACGCCTATGCGCGTCCGCTCCTCGGCGATCGCCTGGCGAAGGTGCATGACCGACAGTCCCACCTCGGCGCCGGCGGCGATGACTTGATCGTCGGAGAGCACATCCGGCGCATCGTCGGCACTGATCGACAGGTTCTGGAGCTGGGCCGCCCGGGCGAGTACGCGCTCGACCGCCGCTCGGTCTAACGCATTGCTCGGGGGTACCACCGGGACTGGGAGATCAGAGGCCATCGTATTCGAAAAGTAGCCTATTTCATCTCCAGATCGATCTGGTGACTCAGCGCGTCCCGTATCGCATCAGGGAGGGGAAACGCCGCGGCCAGGTCGGTCCCCGCCTTCGACGTCCGCAGGTAATAGCGGGCGTAGCCGTCAGCCAGCTCGGGCGCGGCCTTCGTGAGCAGCATATACCCGCCGCGAATGCTGAGCGCCTCCGTGTACTGCTCACCGAACCCGTTCCGGCGCTGGGAAATTGTCGTGGCCGCGGCGAGCGCATCGTCGCCGACGGCCCGCGCCGCGACGTGCGCGAAGACGTAGATCACCTGCGCGGCGTCGGCGACGCTGTCCGGGAACGGCGCGGCCAGCGACGTGCGGCCGTTCGGCTCCTTGTACGTCACACCGGCGCCATCGACCGGGAGTGACAGGATGATCTCGCCCGTCGGCTGGTGCGTTGCCGCGAGGAAGTGATCGAGCTTGGGCTCGGTGAGACGCCACAGCGAGTCCGCCGCCGCGAGCACCGGCCGGCGTCGCCGTTCCTCGGCCACCCACCAGCCGTGATAAAACTGCGTCCGCGCGCCGTCGAGGCCGTGCGAAAAGTTGAGCAGGAATTCCCGGTCGAACATCGACGAGAAGTAGTCGGCCAGATGCGTCTCGAACGTCGGGTATGACGGTCTTCTTGCTCTTCTTCGAGTCCGTCGGCGGGTGCAAGTAGAAATCGATGGCCGACTGCATCTCATCCCACGTCCCGGCATCGAGCGCCAGCGCGCGGGCCTCGGCCAGCTTTGGCGTCTGGTCCCAGCGGGCCTGCAGGCCATCGTGCACCGAGTCGAGCGCGGTCAGGACACTCTGCTGATTCTGGGCCAGCGAGAGTTGGTCCAGATAATCGCGACGGTAGACCGGGACCTTGGCCGTCGTATCCTCGCTCAGCTCGGCGAAACCCGTCAGCCAGAGGTCGACGTGCTCTCTCGTCTTTATGGGCCATTGTGCGTGGACCCGGCTGGACAAGCCAGCCGTGCCCACGCACATGGCCAATCCTATTAGGAGGTCGCGCCCGCAGGCGCGCCCTGGACTACCCGGCTTTCGCGCCTTCACGACAGTGCTTCTATCACGACCGCGATGCCTTGGCCGCCGCCAATGCAGGCGGCGCCGAGTCCCCATCGCTTTCCGGCGCGGCGAAGCGCGTAGATGAGAATGGGTGGTGATCCGCGCGCCGGACGCCGCGAGCGGATGGCTCAGGGCAATGGCTCCGCCGTGCACATTGAGCTTCTCACGCGGGATCTGGAGCTCGCGCTCGACCGCGCACGTCTGCGCGGCGAAGGCCTCGTTGATCTCGATGAGATCTATGTCGCTCAGCGATCGCCCAGCCCGTTTGAGCGCAATTTGCGCAGCAGGCACGGGACCGATGCCCATAATCGTGGGATCGACACCAGCGAGTCCCCATGAGACCAGCCGGGCAAGCGGCTTGAGCCCGCGCGATTTGGCGAACATGTCAGACGCAATGACCAGTGCCGCCGCACCATCGCCGATACCCGACGCGTTGCCCGCGGTGACGACGCCACCCTCTCGAAACACCGGCTTGAGCTTGCCGAGCCCTTCGAGCGTCGTATCCGGCCGCGGGTGCTCGTCCTTGTCGAACGCCTTGCCTTTCACAGGCACCGGCACGATCTCGTCGGCGAACGACGCCGCCGCCGTCAGCTGCTGCGACCTGAGCGCGAACTCGTCCGCGCATCCCCGGTCGAGCTTATAGCGCGTCGCCAGGTTCTCGGCCGTCTCCCCCATCGAGCACCCGGCGTACGCATCCGTCAGCGACTCCCACAGCGAGTCGGCCAGCACAGGTGACGTTCCCAGTCTCGTGCCCCATCTCAGACCGCGCGCCATGTGCGGCGCTTGCGACATCGACTCGCCGCCGCCGACGAGACAGACATCGGCATGTCCCAGCAGGATCTCCTCGGCGCCGCTGATGACGGCCTGAAATCCCGATCCGCACAGTCGATTGACCGTGAGCGCCGGGGTCTCGATCGGAGCGCCGCTCTTGAGGGCGACATGCCGCGCGAAGTACGGGCTGTCGGCGGTCGTCGGGATGACGTTGCCGAAGATCGCCTGCGAAATATCAGTCGGCGCCACGCCTGACCGTTGTATCGCCGCTTTGGCCGCGACGACGGTGAAATCGACTGCAGTGGTGTCTTTGAGAGCGCCGCCGAATGTCCCGAAGGGCGTGCGCGCCCCCGAGAGAAACACGATATCCATAGCCGAGAAAACTAGCCGCCGCTCCGCGGCTCGTCGACGCAACGCTCGCTGCGCTTCGCGTTGCTCGACTGGTCGGTTGGACAGAGCTCGAAACTACGCCGAGCTCTCGAGATCGCTCTCCACGAGATCCGAGGCCTGCGTCTCGACCTCCCGTCCACACACGGGGCAGAAGCTCCAGTCGACCTCGAGCTCGGCGCTGCAGGCGGGACAGAGTTTCACGGTGACGTTCTGCCCACAGTATGGACAGAAGGTGATGCGACGCCCGTCAGGCAGCGCACCCCCGCAAAACGCGCAGGGCCCGCAGGCGAGAATGGTCGTCGGCGCCGTCGCGCGCGGCGATGCGACCGGCGAGACGGTCGGCGTGATCGGCCGCCCCGAACGCCGCATGGTCTCGTCGAGCCGCGTCACGGCCTCGGCCGAGATCTCGATGAGCGACGCGGCGTAGTTGCGATAGCTGATCTTGGATGTGCCGTTGGACGAACCCTTAAGCGCCTGCTGCATCGCGGCATCGCCGGATACGTATTCGCGTTCCCCAGCGAGGAGCCGGGTCAGCGCGAGCTCGTAGTCATCGTGCATCTCGATGCCGAGCTCATTGCGGTTCGTGCGGTACGGCACGACGCTCTGATAGACCTCGGCGACCGGAAAGGGGCTCGTCAGGTACTGCGGATATTCGGCGCGGATATTGACGACCAGCCGTCGAAAGAGGCGGTCGAGATCATCCTCAATGTTTTTTTGCATCGTCGATCTTTTCCATCTGCGCGTCGACGTCGGTCTTCACGTTGTCGCGGTTATTCCCGCCCACCCGCATGACCAGCCGCGCGACCACGTTCTCGTCGTTTTGTTTCGCATCCTGAAACCCGAGCCCGTACCCGACGCAGACGCCGATTACGAGCAGGATGACGTATTTCAGCATACCCTAGCGACGCGGCAACTCGCGCGAGGCAACGAACGCCGTCGCGTCCGGAAACTCCGCCAGCGGCCGTAACTTTCGTTGCGTACCCAACCAGGCATCGAACCCCGACGGCACAATTCCTTGGGACGCCGATTGATCGGCCGCGGCGCGCGTCGCGAGATGATTCGCGTACTCGTTCTGCGGATGGCCATTGTGCCCTCTCACCCATCTCCAGGCGACGTCGTGTCGCCCGTCGCACACGGCCTCGATCGCGTCGAACCAGAGGTCCAAATTTTCTATCGGGCCGCCTTTCCGCGTCCAGTCTCGTTCGGCCCAGCCGAACACCCACGATGTCAATCCATCGATGAGATATCGCGAGTCGCTCGTAAAGACGACGCGAGCAGGTTTCGAGAGCAGTTGAAAGGTTTCGATGACGGAGCGCAGCGCCATGCGATTGTTGGTCGTCGCCGGCTCGGAGACCCACACATCGCGGCGCTCGAGAGCGCCTGACTTCCGACGATACTCGAGGAGCGCCCCGGCGCCCCCGGGGTTATCCCCCTCCTTTCCGTTGCCCAGGCACGATTCGTCCGCGTAGATCGCGACGAGGGGCTCAGCGGACGACATCTATAGAATCGACCTCGTCGATGAAGAGCGTGATGCGTTCGCCGGTCGTGGGATGACGGGCTTCTATGGATTCGCGGCCGCCGGTGAGGACGAGCCGCGTCGGGACGACGATGAATTCGGTGCCCCGTCGATACACGACGATCCGCGTGCCATTCGCGATCGCCCGCTCCAGCGCATCATATTGAACGTGAGTAAGCTCGGCCATTTGCCCTATAACCTAGTGCGGCACGCGTGTTGCGCGTTACCGATCCATGGCTGACGCCGCCGCCGCGTTCTCGGGCCTGACGCTGATCCTGCTCTCGAACCGGGAGCCGTATGAACACGTCTCCCGACGCGGGGAGATCGAAACGCGCTACCCGCCTGGCGGGCTCGTGAGTGCGCTCGACCCCACGCTGCGCCGGACCGACGGTGTCTGGATCGCGTGGGGCTCGGGCTCGGCCGATCGCGTCACCGCCAATGCGTGGGGCCGACTGCAGGTCCCACCGCCGCCGGACGATCCCGCCTATACGCTGCGCCGGGTGTGGCTCGACGAGGCGGACGTCGAAGGCTATTACCTCGGATTCGCGAACAGCGTGCTCTGGCCGCTGTGTCATCTGCTGGTCCAACATTATCAATTTCGCGCCGACCAGTGGGAACGGTATCGCTCGGTCAATATGCGATTCGCGGATGCGGTGCTCGAAGAAGCCCGGCGTGTTGGCGGCCAACCCATCATTTGGATCCAAGACTATCATTTCGCGCTCGTTGCCGATCAGGTGCGCTCCAACGCGCCGGAACTCTTCATTCATCAATTCTGGCACATCCCGTTCCCGCCGTCGGAAATCTTGCATCTGCTCCCATACGGCGCATACGAGGCCATTCTCCGCGGACTCGTCGGGAACGATCTGCTGGGCTTCCACACCGAGCGATACGCGCAGAACTTCCTGAACTGTGTCGCGGATCTCTTGCCAGGAGCGACCGTCGATAGAGAGGCGCGTACGGTCTGCTACGAGGGCCGGACCATGGCCGTCGGCGCCTTCCCGATCAGCATCAACGTCGAGCGCTTCGAGCAGCTGAGCGAGGCGCGCAACGTCGCGGCCCATGCGCAGGAGTTGCGTCGTCAGTATGCGACCGGTGGCAAGCAGCTTGGGGTGAGCGTCGACCGGATCGATTACACGAAGGGCATCCTCGAGCGTCTCCGGGCGCTCGATCTCCTGTGGCAGGAATCGCCGGAGCTTCGCGATCGCTTTACGATGCTCCTGGTCGCGACGCCGTCGCGATCCGAGCTCGCGCCCTATTGTGCGCTCCAGGCCGAGACCGTGAGTCTGGTCGACGCGATCAATCGCCGGTTCGCGACGCCGGGCTGGACACCGATCGTTCTCGTGACGAAGAACGCCGACGCGACCGAGCTCGCCGCCACATATCGGGCCGCGGATCTCTGTCTCGTCTCGTCGCTCCAGGATGGGATGAACCTCGTGGCGAAAGAATTCATCGCCTGTCAGGCCGACGAGCAAGGCGTGCTCGTCTTGAGCCGGTTTACCGGAGCGGCCGAGGAGATCAATGACGCCGTGCTCGTCAATCCGTTCAACATCGACGGCTTCGCGGCCGGGATCCGGCGGGCGCTGGAGATGCCGATCGAGGAGCGCCAGCGGCGCATGCACGCGATGCGGGAGCGCCTGCGCCACGCCACGATCTTCGACTGGCTCCAGTCGATCACCGACCGGGTGCAGGCGTTGATCGCCGCCGGACCGGACTGCGTTACGCGGTCTCCGTGAACGTTGATCGAGACGCGATCGCCTCGCGTCTGTCCGGTACGCCGCTCGTCCTCCTCCTCGACATCGACGGCACGATCTCGGCCATCGCGCCACGGCCAGTGGACGCCACTGTACTGCCCATGGCCCTCGACGCGCTCAGGTCACTGGTGCGGGCCGATGGCGTTGTTGTCGGGCTCGTCTCCGGACGAATGGCGGACAATGTTCGCCGGATGGTACGAATCGAACCGGCGTGGGTGATCGGCAATCACGGCGCCGAGATCGTCTCGCCGGACGGGCAGGAAACGGTCGAGCCGAGTGTTGCCTCGTTCGAGGGGGTCGTCGCCGCCGCGCGCCGATCACTCGAAGCGAGCGGCGTCGCGGTCGAAAACAAGCGGTGGACCCTGACGGCGCACTATCGAAACGCAGACCCGGAGCGGATCCCGGTGATCAGCGACATTGTCTCGCGCGTGGCGGCCGAGCATGGGCTAGTCGTGGTAGCCGGGAAAAAAGTCCTGGAGCTGCGACCGCCCGTGACCGTCAACAAGGGAACGGCAGTTGTCGCACTGGCTGATCACGTCGGAGGTTTCAGGTCTGGGGCATCGATCCTCTATGCGGGAGATGACGCAACCGACGAGGATGCGTTCATCGCGCTGCGTTCGCGCGACCCACGCCCCGTGACGTTGCACGTCGCTGGCGAGGGATCGCAGCAGACGTGTGCGGAGTATATCGTAGCGGACCCAATGGAGATGGGCAGCGTGCTGGCGTGGCTGGCGGAGTTGCGCGGATGACGACGTTCACCGGCCGATACGCGGCGATATCCGATTACGGCATCATCGGCGACCTGCACACGGCCGCCCTCATCTGCCGATCGGGGTCCCTCGACTGGTGCTGCTTTCCCGCGTTCGACTCGCCGTCGGTGTTCGGCGCGATCCTCGACGCCGAGCGTGGCGGGCATTTCGCGATTCGTCCGGTCGGCCAGTACACGGTCGAGCAGCGCTATCTCCCGGCGACCAGCGTGTTGGTCACGAATTTTCATACCCCGGACGGCGGCATCGTCGAGATGACCGACTTCATGCCGATCGCGCCGAGTGGGGCGGCGCGGCCGTTTGCCGAGATCCACCGGGGCGTCACCTGCGTGCGGGGCGAGGTGGAGATCGAGATCCGGTTTGCGCCGCGGTTCAACTACGGCGCGGGCGCGTCCTACGTGAATCCGCGGCGGCACGGGGTCCTGGCGACCGACGCCGAGGACAAGGTGCTGACGTTGGCGGCGCCACAGGAGCTCTGGTGGCAGTTGGACAACGGCTCGGCGAGCGCGACGATCAAGCTGGTCGCCAGCGAGTCGACCTGGTTCGTCCTGCGATTCGACGACGACGAGGTTCGGGCCGTCGGGTCCTACGAGTCGGAGCGTCGGTTGGCCGACACCGTCTCATTCTGGCGCGAATGGGTCGGGCGCATCACGTACGACGGCCCCTATCGCGCCGCCGTCGAGCGGTCGGCGCTGACCCTCAAGCTCCTCTGCTACGAGCCGACGGGCGCGATCGTCGCGGCTCCGACGACCTCGCTGCCCGAGGAGATCGGCGGGGTCCGGAACTGGGACTATCGCTTCACCTGGATCCGGGACTCGGCCTTCGTGCTCTACTCGCTCAGCATCCTCGGGCACTCCGAGGAGGCCGACCGTTTCATGTCGTTCTTGAAGCGCGTGGCGCGGAAAACGACCGATACGCACCTGCAGATCATGTACGGGATCGACGGTCGGCGAAAGCTGACCGAGGAGGTCCTGGCCAACCTGGAGGGCTACCGCGGCTCGGCCCCGGTTCGCGTCGGCAACGCGGCCTATGCGCAACTCCAGCTCGACGTCTATGGCGAGCTTCTCGAGACGGCGTTCCTCTGGAGCCGCAGCAACGAGGTCAGCGAAGGGACCTGGGTGACGCTCGAGCGCCTCGTGAGCTGGGTGGCCGCCAACTGGCGGCAGCCCGATAGCGGCATCTGGGAGGTGCGCGACACGCTCCAGCATTACGTCATGAGCAAGGTCATGTGCTGGGTGGCGCTCGATCGTGGCATCCGTATGGCGAAGGAGTTCTCGCTGCCCGCTCCCATCGAGCAATGGGAGGTCGAGCGGGACGCCATCCATGCCGACGTCATGGAGCATGGGTGGAGCGAGGAGAAGCAGAGTTTCGTCCAATACTACGGGACGGACGCGCTCGACTCCTCGAATCTCGTCATTCCCATGATGGGATTCTTGCCGCGCAACCACCCGCGCGTGGTCGGCACGGTCAAGGCGGTCCTCCGCGAGCTGACGTGCTGCGACGACGAGATGTGCTATCGCTATCGGAACGACGACGGCCTTCCGGGCGACGAGGGCGTCTTCTCGATCTGCACATTCTGGCTAGCCGAGGCCCTGGCCCTCTCGGGAGAGCGCGAGCACGCCGAGCGGATCTTCAAGCGCATGCTGGGCCACGCGAACCACCTCGGTCTCTACAGCGAGGAGCTGAACCCTCGCACGGGCGAGTTCCTCGGCAACTTCCCACAGGCGTTCACGCATATCGCGCTGATCAACTGCGCGCACGTGCTCGACGTGCTGGCCGAGCAGGACCGCCGGTCGTCCGGGTCGACACCGGTGGTGTTGGACGAGCCGGTCCTGCGATAACCATCACAATTCGCATCGATCAACCGCGGATTTTTGCCCTTAATACCACGCTCTCGCGCCGCATATAATGCGGGTTCACCGCCGGGGGCGCTTTATGAAGGCAGACGAAAAATGGGCTCACGGTATGCGGCGCGTCTCCGAACGACGACAGAGGGACCTCGCGGCCCTGGCGGCGTTGCCGGATGACGCGATAGACCTTTCGGATGCACCTGAACTGGACACTTGGGACAGGCCGATCGTGGGGCGATTCTACCCTCGAGTCAAGAAGATTGCAGGCGCGCGTTTGCCAGCGATGTCGCGCGCACGACAACGACTCTGTCGTCGGACATCTCCGGATGGTAGAATTCGCCCATTCCCAGGCAAATCGGCAGCGCTAATGGCGGATGTAGAACACCTCAGAAACGCTCCGATCACCGAAGCCCTGCTGGATTTTCGCTGTGTACTCGCGCAGGGCGATCACAGCAAGACGTTCTTGGATCTAGCAAGGCAAGTCAGTCCCGAATATCCGATTTTGCAGGAGCGTCGGGCTGTAAGCCTCGCTTTTACGATCACGCCAGCAGCGACGCCGAGCGCATCGGCCGCCGGCGACGCGACGCTGCAGGGCGTCGTTTGTGTATCGTCGAACGGAAAGGACATCGTTCAGTTTCGCGCGGACGGATTTAGTTATCACCGTTTGAGCCCCTACGAGTCGTGGGCGGCAGCGTTACCCCGTGCGCTCAAAGGATGGAAGCTCTATTCAGCCGCATTAAAACCGACGCTCGTACAAATCGCGGTCCGCAACATCAATCAGATCATTGTACCGGACGACGTGAACGCGAGTGACTACCTCACTAACGCGCCTAGCGCTCCGCTGAACGAGGGTGCCGCTCTCACTGGCTTCTATTCGCGCGTCACCTTACATGACCCCGCACTGCAAGTAAGTGCAGGTATTGTTCAGTCGAGCCAGCCCTCACTTCGACAGGAACCCAGCTTCTTGGTCGTCTTAGATATTGAAGTCGTGAAAGCCTCCCCAACCGGGCTGCCGGAAACGGCGATCGACGGAGCATTGGCTGATTTACACGATTACAAAAATCGGCTGTTCTTCGACAGCCTCACCAAACGAGCACTCGAACCCTACCGATGACAGCAACTGCGATAGCTCCGGTCCAGTCCTCAGCCTCGGTAACGGAGGAGCGTGAGGGTAGCGAACCCATCGAGAAAAGCTGGCGAAGCAAGATGTCGGTCACGGCGAAGGATGCCGCGTACCGCACGCTAGAAAGGGCATATGCGGAGTCGTCCAGCGCGGTAGCGCCTATTACTGCGGTCCTTGCGTACCGGTTTCTCCAAAGCTTGCCAGCCACCTTCCCGCTTCCCGAGATCGAAGCAGAGCCCGACGGGCGCATCGCGTTCGATTGGTTTCAAGATGATGGCGGGATGCTGACTGTCAGCGTGGGCAGGCGAAACGTCCTTGCCTACGCGGCCCGCATTGGCCCTAAGACCTCTTACGGAACCGAGGTGTTCCTTGGTGGCGTTCCTGGCGAAATCATGGAACTACTGCAGTGGCTGTATTCGCCTCTGGCGGTTTCGGCTTTTTAGGCGACCGGTTGCTGCGCACGAAGAGCTGTCTCGATTCATATTCGAAAGCAGCCATCTCAAGACGCGCAACACGAGGGTACATCGCAAGGCGTTTCGGCCTGATAAGCGTCACGAGGTATCAGTCTACCGAACATCTGGAATTCCTCGAGACTTGGCGTGGCGAATCGGCCAATACTTCGTTGAGCCGGCGCACGGCAAACGGTCTATCGCCAGAGCTCGGATTGAGGCTACAGCGGTAGTCTTCGCTGGTCTACGGGTCATTCCGGCTGAACTGCCACCGCGACACGCCTGTATTGTCGGGTGGCCCGCGGGTAGCGATGACGACCAGCTTGCGGCCCAAAGGCAGGCTTATGAGCAAGCATTGGCGGATGCCGCTCAGCCGGAAATGCGGACCGCGTAGTCATCGCTAAGCCTAGCTGGGGATTTCGAGCAGCAGGTCACGGTAGAACTTCCATTCCGGATCAGGCATCAACGATAGCTCGATCGGGAAGCTGGGGTCGCCGCCGAGGACGGCGTTGAGCGCGCGCTGGGCTTGATCGCGCGTGTCGCAGTACCAGAGCCAACGCCGTTCTCCGGACTTCATGTTGACCGAGACGAGGATGGCGTGCCGGCCATCCTCCAGCGCTGGAACGATCCGCTCCTCGAATGCGGCCATCTCCTCGAGTTGCTCATGTGTCGGCAGACCGTACGCCGCGTGCGACTCGTCAACGAAATACGTCCAACGGATCTCCAGAAGGTTAGGCAATGACCGATCGCCGACGACCGCGGCCAGGTCGGTTCTGACGCGGATGAAGTACGGGTAGCCGTCCTCCATGCCCTTGAGCAGCGTCCAAAGGCTGTCGTCCATGGCCCAACATACAAGGGCCGCCAACGCGAAGCGTGGCGGCCCTTGGTACTACGCGGACGGAAGAGATTGCGGGGTTAGTCGCCCTCCGTATCGTACGCCAGGCCGTCGGCCTCGCGCAGCGTGTCGAGCAGGTGCTCGCCAGTGAGCCACATGGCATCGGTGAGCGGCGTCATGGAGAACCCGATGGCCCGGCGCGAGCCTTCTGGCCAGTCCGGCATGGAGAGCCCGGCGACCAGTCGCCGGATCATCTGTCCGAACTCACCGAGCAGCCGACCGGCGGTTTCGCGGAGCTGATCGAACGGAATGGCGAGATCTCGCGTGACCATCTGACCGGTAGTCGAATCCCGCCACGCGGCGTCGCCGACCGCGCCGCGCTCTGGCCAGATGCCGAGATTACGGACCGTACCCGAGTGCTCGTCCGGCGTACGGCCAGTTTCGACCGCCGCCGCCAGGGCGAGCGCGAGTGATTCCGGCGTGGGCTGCCCATACAGGGTCACCACGTTGCGCGGCGGCCGCTCGGGGTGCAGCAGCGCCGGCACGGAGTTCACGTGCGCCAACACAAGTGAGTGCTCTGGGAGATCCTCGAGCATCACGAGGACATCCATACCCCTACCTCCATTTACTAAAAAGATGACGAACTCCCTCTCTGCATCTACGAGCCGCGCAGGCGAATAGTTCCCGCCTGCGCCGCTCCGCGGCACGTCGAGGCTCGCTTCGCTCGCTCGACTGGTCGGTTTACCAGTCGCTCGCTTTCGCTCGCTCCGTGATGCAGCGCACATTCTACGTTCCGCGCGTGTCTATACGGGCAAGAGCTATACCGCCTACGAATGCCCCCGTTAAGACTGCGTAGAACAGGGTTGCCTGCGCCGCGAAGGCCGTCAGATCGTTGCCGAACCGCAACACCGATGATGCAAGCCACACATTGAGCGCCCAGATCACCGCACTGCTCGCGGCCGCGGCAATGATCAGTCGCACGCCGCGCGCACGCGCTGCAAGAGCGACGAACAAGAAGGCCCAAAAGAACGCGATCAGCGTGTGGAGGGCGAGTCCCACGAGCGTGGCGGTGGCAACCGACGGCGTGGCAGCCGGCGCGAGCGTCGCCAGTGCTTGGCGTCCCGCGGCGGCAAAGGGATTGTAGTGCCCGGGCCTCGCGATCCCCAGCATCGCGCCGGCGGTCGCCGACGCCGCCAGGGCGCCGGTGATGAGTCCGGCGCGCACGCGGTTCTCCGTGTTGACCTCAACGTGCACGCGGGAAAAGAAAGTCCGGTCAGGCTGTCCGCGCCATGGACGAGTTGTCCCCCTGCCTTCTCGGAAGGGTTGCCGCGTGTGGGCATCGTTCGCACCTTTCCGGTCATGGCGCAGACTGCGGCATTCCCGGCGACGATCCTCGTCGTCGAGGACCGACCCGAGGTCTTGGAGGTCGTGCGCCGGACCCTGGCTAGCAACGGGTACACCGTGCGCACCGCGGAGGACGGCGAGGCGGGATTGAACCTCGCGCTCGACCTCCGGCCCGACCTCGTGATCCTCGATATCGGCCTCCCGAAGCGCTCCGGGTTGCACGTGGCCCGCGAGCTTCGCAATCGCGCGTATCGTGGGCCCGTGCTCATGCTGACCGCGCTCGATACCGTCTCCGACAAGGTCGTCGGGTTCGACGCCGGCGCCGACGATTACTTGGCGAAGCCGTTCGATTACGAGGAACTCCTGGCGCGGGTCAAGGCGTTGCTCCGGCGGTCGACCATCCGCGCGGACGACACTGTCATGCGCGTGGACGACCTCACGCTGTCGCCGCTCACCCGAGAGGTCGTGCGAGCCGGCGAGCTGATCCCGCTGACCGCGAAAGAGTACGCGCTGCTCGAGTACCTCATGCGCAATCAAGGGCGCATCCTGACGCGAGAGCAGATTACGGACGAAGTCTGGAAGTCAGAACGTCGACGGGTCTTCGAATGTCGTCAACGTCTATATCTCTTATCTTCGTCAGAAGATCGATACGCCCAATAAGACGCCGCTGCTCCACACTATCCGTAAGACAGGGTACTGTCTGAGCACCGAACGGCCGTCGCGCAAAGGGGACCGGGCGTCCGGCGAGCCAGAATAGGCCAATAGTTAACAGGGGGCCGTGATGCGCGTCCAACGTGTATGCGCGCTCATGGTCTAGCCGCTGCCTACCTGTGCTTTTTGGTCGGTTGCGCGAACGCCCAGAAACTGACGCCGACGCCGACACCCGACTCCGGCCGTGAACTGACGGCGGATCAGCAGGTGTACCAGGCGCTGACGCGCTTGTCGTTCGGCCCGCGCCCAGGCAATGTCGCGCGTGTGCGCGGGATGGGCGTCGATCGCTGGATAGAGGCGCAGCTGGAGCCAGATCGAATCAACGATCGAGCGACCGACGATTTCGTCGAAGAGCACTTCGTGGTCGTCACGCAGGCGCCGTCGCAGCTCGAAGACGAATTCCCGCGCGGCAAAGCCCAAGCTGACACAGCGGCCCGCAAGCAAGAAGCGATGAAGCGCCGCCAGATCACGGTCGAGCTGCAATCGGCCAAAGTCGCCCGCGCCGTGATGTCGGACCGCCAGCTCCAAGAAGTGATGGTCGACTTCTGGGAAAATCATTTCAACATCTTCGCCGGCAAGGGCGGCCCCGAGCAGTACCTCCTGCCGGACTACGACCGGACCGCCATCCGCCCATACGCCCTGGGGCGATTTCGCGATCTCCTCGGCGCCGTGGCCCACAGCCCGGCCATGCTCTTCTATCTCGACAACTGGGAAAGCGTGGCCGACAGCGGCCAGCCCACCCTCGGCCCTACCCGTCGCCCATTTCGCGCGCAGCGCAAGGCGCGTGGCCTCAACGAGAATTACGGCCGCGAGCTCCTCGAGCTCCATACCCTCGGCGTGGACGGCGGGTACACACAGAAGGACGTGATCGAAGTCGCCCGAGCACTGACGGGCTGGTCGATTGCCGGCCCACGGCAACCGAACCCGGGCACGTTCGTGTTCCGCCCCGAAGTCCACGACGCCGGCGTCAAGCAGGTCCTGGGACATACGATCCAGGCCGGCGGCGGTGAGCAGGATGGCGAAACCGTGCTCGATATCGTCGCCCGGCACCCATCGACCGCCCGCTATATCGCGAAGAAACTCTGTATTCGCTTCGTGAACGACAGCCCACCGCCCGCGCTTGTCGACCGCGCCGCGGCGACGTTTACGCGGACCAATGGCGACATTCGCGAAGTCGTTCGGACGATTATTACGTCGCCCGAGTTTTTCTCGCGCTCCGCCTATCGGAGCAAGGTGAAAACGCCATTCGAAGTAGTGACGAGTGCACTGCGAGCCCTAGGAGCCGTGGCGGACTCGACCCCACGCTCGGCCCAGGTCGTGGCCCGGCTCGGTGAGCCGCTCTACGGACACCAGGCGCCGAACGGGTACGCCGAGACGGGCGAGAGTTCGATGAACACGGGCGCGATTCTCGCTCGGATCAATTTCGGGCTCGCGGTCGCGGCCGACCGCGTGCCCGGCGCATCGCTCGAACGCTGGCCGCTCGCGGCGCAGTTGGCGAGCGCGCCGCGGGAGGCGCAAGTTGATGGCGTGGTCACCGCGCTCCTCGACGGCGACGCGTCACCCGATACGCACCGTATTTTGTTGACCGGCTCGAACCCGATGCTGACCGAGACACCATCCCAGACCGGCTTTGCCCAGATAGTGGGATTGGCGCTCGGCGCACCGGAATTTCAGCGGAGGTAGATCATGGAACGCCGGGTTTTCATGAAAGAAGGCGCGCTCGCGCTCGTGACCCTCGGGCTCTCCCCGCGGTTCTTGCGGCGCACGGCGTTCGGCATGGAGCTCTCGCACGCGCGCCAGGGAAAGAAGACGCTGATCTGCCTCTTCCAGCGCGGAGCCGCCGATGCGCTCAACATCGTCGTGCCGCACGGCGAGACGGCGTACTACTCGATGCGGCCGTCGATCGGTATCCCGCAACAAACCGTGCTCGACCTCGACGGCTTTTTCGGCTTCCACCCGTCATTGGCGCCGTTCAAGTCGCTCTACGACCGCAAGCTTCTGGCCCCTGTTACCGCCGTCGGGTCGCCCAGTACCACGCGTTCGCACTTTGACGCGCAGGACTACATGGAGACCGGCACGCCGGACGATAAGAACACGCCGGACGGCTGGCTCAATCGCTACTTGGCCGCCAAGGGGACCTGTGAGGAATGCAAAGTCACGCCGTTCCGCGCGGTCGCCCTCGCACCCCAAACGCCTCGGATCCTGGAAGGCCCCGCGCCAACCGTGGCGATGAACAGCCTGGCCGAGTTCAGCATTCGGGCAACAGGGAATGACGTCGAGCGGCTGGAAGCGCTGTATCGCACCGGTTCGGCCGACTTGGTCCATGGGACAGGCGCCGAGATGTTCGACGCCGTGAAGATGCTCAAAGCCGCGAATCCGCAGTCGTATCAGCCTTCAGGCAACGCGGTCTATCCCAGGAGCCAGTTCGGCCAGCGGCTGCAGCAGATCGCCCAGTTGATCAAGATGGACCTGGGCGTTGAGATCGCGTTCGCGGACGTTGGCGGCTGGGATACGCACGTCAATCAAGGTGCGGCGACTGGTCAGCTCGCGAATCGGCTGGACGACTTTGCCAAGTCCATCGAGGCCTTGGTGAACGATCTCGGTGATCGCATGTCTGACGTGACCATTCTGACGATGTCCGAGTTCGGGCGCATGGCGAAAGAGAATGGGAACGGCGGGACGGATCACGGACATGCCGGCGCGCTGTTCGTGATTGGTGGCGACGTGAAGGGCGGGAAGGTCTACGGCAAATGGCCCGGGTTGCAGCCCGAGCAGCTCTACGAAGGACGGGATCTCGCACTGACCACTGACTTCCGGTCGGTGTTCGCCGAAGTCGCCGGGCGACATCTCGGCGCGACGCAACTGGGTGAGATCTTCCCAGGGTATTCGGGTTCCAAAGGAGACTGGTTGGGCGTCCTATCGGCATGACCTTGCTCCGCTCGCTCATCATCACCGCCTGCGCGCTCATGCTGCAGGTGAAGCCGAACATTCACGGGAAAGTCCCGGTACTCGAGTATCACCTGGTCGGCGACCACGAGAGCATGTACTCGATAACGCGAGCGCACTTCCAGCACGATCTCGAGTTGCTCTACGCGCACGGCTACCGCCCGATCACGGTCTCGCAGCTCGTCGACAAGCAGATCGATGTCCCGCCGGGCATGTCGCCGGTCGTGTTCACGTTCGACGATGCCTCGCCGGAACAGTTCCGCTATATCGAGAAACCGGACGGAACGCTGGAGATCGACTCGACGTCGGCGATCGGCATCTGGCTCAAGTTCCACGCGCAGCATCCGGACTGGCCCAATCGCGCCACGTTCTGCCTCCTGAGCGGCGCGAAAGCCGGCCACAACTTCTTCGGCTACACCGGCGTCCAAGGCCAAAAGACGTCCTGGCGCTTCAAGAAGGTGAAGTTCCTCGCCGATCAGGGCTTCGAGCTGTGCGACCACACGCTCTGGCACGCGCAGCTCAACAAGTACTCGGACGCGGTCGTCCAAGAGCAGATCGCGCGCAATCAGCTCGCGATCGACTCGGCGGTACCAGGCTATCATGTACGGACATTCGCGCTGCCACAGGGACTGTGGCCGAAGAACCGGGACCTCGCGCACGAGGGGACCTGGAAGGACGTCCATTACCAGTTCGACGCGGTCCTGGAAGTCGCGGGTCCACCGGCGCCAAGCCCGTACGACTCGGCGTTTCATCCCCTGCGGATGCCGCGTATACAAGCCTTCGGCACCGCGGTCGATCGTATGGTGGCGGACCTGGATCGGACGGGCGATCGATTCGTCGCCAAATAGGTCGAAGAGCCTACGGCAAACAACCTACGCCCAAAGCGCCCGCGAGGTATTAGCGTGGGCGCGTGCTCCCCATGCCCCCGCTGGCGGTGCTGGCGTTCCTCCCGCCGCCACTGCTCGCCCATCTGCGCGTCGTCCTGCAGCCGCACCATACGCTGACGGCCTTCGATGAATGGCCGCCGTTCGAGCAGGCGGTCCGACAGTCGACATGGGACGCGGTCGTCGCCGATCCATGCGCCGAGGGAGCGCTCAGGACGGATGACTTGGTGGCGCTCATCGAAGCGTATCCCTCGATCCCGCTGACGCTGTACTCGTGCGTGAGCCCCGGGACGCTCCGGTCGATCGCCGAGTTGGCGAGGTTCGGGCAGGGGGCGCACCCGATAGTGCTCCACCGTGTCGATGACGAGCCTCGCCGGTTCTTGGAGCTGCTCGAGCGTCAGCCAGCCAACGCGCTCTCTGCTTCGTTGCTGCGCCGTCTCGAACCGGGCCTCGACCAACTCGCTCCGCCGCTCGCCCGCGCGGTCGAGCGCTTGATCCGCCGCCCCACGGTCTTTGTGACGGCGGGCGACCTCGCCGCCTCGGCCGATCTCACGGTGCGCACGGTCTACCGTCAGTTGGCCGCGGCCGGCTTCGAATCACCACGCACACTGATCGTCGGCGCGCGACTGCTGCGCGCCTATGCCTACTCGCGCGACCCTGGCCAGTCGCTCGAAAGTGTCGCCTCTCGCGTGGGCTACAGCGCGCCGCGCATGCTCACCCGGCACATGCGCGAGATCGTCGGCGTCACGCCACGCGCGGCGCGTCGACGCATTCCGGCCGAGGAGTTCGTGACGACGTTGGCCGGAAGACTGTACGCTAAAGCTTCCAGTTTTTAAGCGTCGAGATCGCGTTATCGAGTGCCGTTTCCTGCTCTGGAAGCGTCGCGCGCTTTCGGAGCTCGACGTACGCGTCGAGCGCGATACCGAGGGCGACCGGATCGTGTTCGGCGCCCGCTAGACTCGCCGCGTTATCTGCCAGGGCCGCCAGGGCCAACTCATCGGCCGGGAACCGCTTGTGCACCTGCTGCCAGCGGGACATGCGATCCCTGGGGTCTGCCTCGGTGATCGCCCAGAGATGCCAGGCGCCCTGATGACGCGGATCGGCCGCAAGAGCTCGCGCGACCAGCTCCCCGACGGCTTCGGGCCCGCGCCCCGCCATCCAATACGCGCTCGCCAGAATGACCAGGGCGCGCGCATTATTGGGTTGAGCGGCCACGACTCGCTCGTAGAGGGGACCCGTTACCTCCGGGATGTCACGAAATGGCTCGGCGGCGGCGATGAGCTCTTCGACGGAGGCTGCTTCCGCCGCAATGGCCAGTTGCTCGTGGAGCGCCGCGACATTCGCGTGGCGGCGGTAGGCGGACACGGCCGCCGCAACGCTAGGAGTGGCTTCAGGCACGCGGGAAAAATAGCGGGTGAACGCGCTACCCTTGCGATTTTACGGGAGACCGGCGATACTCGTATCTTCAGATGGGGGTAAGATTCGAGGATGCCGAATCACCCCGCTCCAAGCTCCATATCGCGCGTGAACGATCCGCGCTCCGAGGAAATCAGTAGCGCATTTTCCTGCGCGATACTCGCACGACCACATACCAAGACAGGTGCATGAACGAACGTCGACGTCCCCATCGTCGCGGCCGTGGGCCTCGCCCGTACGGCCGTCAGCAACAAGAGGGCGAACCCAATCCCTATCGTGACGCTCCCGATGAAGGGACGAGCCCCGATACAGTTGCTGCAACGGGTGTGAGCCAACCACCCGATTCCGATCCGTCCCCAAGCGCGAACGAATCCCCGCCGGCGCCCCGAGAGGCTGCCGATGATGCGACGGGATTCGTGTCAGGGCCCGCCGAGGCGGCCCCCGCTCCCGGACCTTCTACTTCCGAGCCCTCACAGGGCCGGCCTGACGGTGGCTACCAGAGTCACCCCCAGCGCAACCAACACAACAATCACCAGCACAATGGCCGCCGCCAGCAGCAGCAGCAGCAAGGTGGCGGACGTGGCCGGCGCAATCGCGGACCGCGGCGCGAGCACGTCGTTCCGCAGGGTCCGCCGGTGCCGATTACGCCTGACGGCGAGACCGTCGGCTGGTTCGATTCCTCGCGTGACGGTGGCTACATACGACGCGCGGCAAATAGCTATCTGGCCGATAGCGGCGACGCGTTCGTGCCGACGCACTTGGTGCGGCAGTATGCGCTCCGGCGCGGCGACGCAGTGGTCGGTACGGTTGGCCGCGATCAACGCGGCCGCGTCACTCTGGTCGAGGCGACCCGTATCAACGATTCCGATCCCGCACTGATGCTGCGGCGGCCGGATTTCAGCTCGCTCACGGCCGAGTACCCGGACCGGAAGATGTTTCTCGAGACTGGCCGGCCGGCCAAGGGCGGACCGGAGCTCACCCGGCGAGCGCTCGATCTCATCGCGCCGGTCGGCTATGGCCAACGGGCGTTGATCGTCGCGCCGGCGCGAGCCGGCAAGACCATGCTCCTCCAGGCGGTCACGGAGGGCGTGGCGCTCAACCATCCGAACGCCGTGCTGCTCGTGCTGCTCGTCGACGAGCGGCCCGAGGAAGTGAGCGAGATGATCACGTGGGGCTACGGCGAGGTCGTGGCGTCGAGCTTCGACATGCCGGCCGAGCGCCATGTTGATGTCGCTGACATGGTCCTGGAAAGAGCCCGGCGGCTCGTCGAGATGGGCAAGGATGTCGTGATCGTGTTGGATTCGATTACACGACTGGCCCGGGCCCATAACACCGTCGAGCGGGGGACTGGACGAACCTTGTCGGGTGGTCTCGACGCGACCGCCATGGCGAAACCCAAGGCGTTCTTCGGCTCGGCCCGAGCAGTGGCGGCAAACGTCGGCGGCGGGTCGCTCACGATTATCGCCACCGCGCTCGTCGAGACCGGCTCGCGGATGGACGACGTGATCTTCGAAGAGTTCAAGGGCACCGGCAACTCGGAGATCAAGCTGGACCGGTCACTGTCCGAGAAGCGCATTTTCCCGGCCTTCGACATCGCGACCAGCGGGACCCGGCGCGAGGAAAAGCTGTTCCGGCCCGATCAGCTGGACAGCGTCTATACGCTGCGGCGCGGGCTCCAGCAGATGCCCCCCCAGTCGGCAATGGAATGGCTGATCAAGCGGATCGCCGCGACGACAAATAACGACGCCCTGCTAACGGGACTATAGACGATCAGTCGGGAACGCCCGGGCGAGCCGCAGGCGAGCAGGTCAACCGACCAGTCGAGCGGCGCAACGCGACGCATCGACGTGCCGCGGAGCGGCACGTAGCGGCGGGACCGGCCCACGCCTTGCTAATTTGCCGGCGTGATCCGTGTCAGGGGCGTAGCGTTTGCATTGGTATTGGGTACCGCGGCGGCCGCGCAGCCGCCGCGGACGCTTACGCGTCGTGATCGCCCCGAGGTCACCAGCGTCAAAATCGTTGGCCTGAATCACCTCGACGCCGGCGCGCTCGCCGACGGCCTCGTCACGCACGCCTCGCACTGCAAGAATCTGCTGCTCGACCCATTCTGCCTGGTCTGGAAGACGCCGCTGTTCTACGAGCACGACTACCTCGACCGTACCGAGCTCAAACGCGATGTCCTCCGGACGCTGATCTTCTTGTATCGCCACGGCTATCACGACGCGATTGTCGATACCGTTCTGACGCCGCCGGCGGGTCTCACCGTCGCGGTCACATTCAAGGTGATCGAGGGCCCGCCGACGATTCTCACGGCGGTCGAGATCGACACGCCACCGCACCTGTTGTCGAAAAAGGAGCTCGGTCCCGACGTTGTCCCGCTCCACATCGGCCAGCCGTTCGATCTCTTTCAGCTCGACTCGGCCATCAACGATATCCAAAGCGCGCTCTGGACGCGGGGATACGCCGATGCGCGCGTAGACACCTCGACCGTGATGTCGCAGGGCGACAGCGGCAAGCCCCACGTCGCGCTGCGCATGAAAGTCGTGCAGGGCCGGATCAATACGGTGGGCACCATCGCGATTGCCGGCGAAAAGAAAGTCTCGGAGTCGGTCATTCGCCGATCCCTCGGATTCCACGAAGGCCAGATCTACAAGCGCGGCCAAAGCTCGGCCAATCAGCGCACCCTGTACCAGTCCGGCATGTTCCGAAAGGCCGTGATCACGGCGCCCAAAGACACGATGCCCGGCCGTGACAGCGTGCGCGACGTGCAGGTCGAGGTCAACGAAGCGCCGCTGCACGATTTCCAAGGACAGTTTGGGTTCAACACCGTCGAATTCGTGCAAGTCTCCGGCCGTCTCACGACCTACAATTTTCTGGGCGGCGGGCGACAGCTCATCGTGTCGGGCGGGCTCGCCAACCTGTTCGCCCCGGCACTCAACGGCCAGCTCTTCTTCACTGACGTCATCCGCCAGTCGGGCGCCGGCAATTTCGGGCTCGACACGAGGCCGTACCTCCAACCGACGTGGCAGATCGGCGTCGACCTCGTGCAGCCGTGGTTTCTGACGACCGATAATTCCTTGGGCGCCGGCGTGTTCGCGCACCGCCGGAGCGCGCCGGGGGTGTACGTGGACTACGGCTACGGCGGGAACGCGACCTTCACGCGCCACGTGTTGGACCGCGGCGATCTCAGCCTCCGCTACCAGTTCGAGGAGACGCGCACGGATGCCGATGAGGTCTACTTCTGCGTCAACTTCGGTATCTGCGACCAACCCACCCTCGCGACGTTCAATGAGCGATGGCAAAAGCTGTCGCCCGTCTCTCTCGGCCTGAACATTGATCACTCGAACAACCAGTTCTATCCGACCGGATATCCAACCGGCGGCTTCACCATCAAGAGCGAGCTCCAGGACGCGTCGTCGTTCACGGGGTCCGACTGGCGGTACGACCGGGCGGCCCTCGACGCGGCGTGGTATCACGCCCTCGGACTCCATCACGCCGTGCTGGCGCTCCATGCGCACGCCGGCTGGGTGCGGCCGCAGAGCACCACGGGCAAAGCCCTCGGCGAGGACAGCAACGCGGAGCTGCTCAATCCGCGCGTGCGTTTCTACGCGGGCGGCGCGAACTCCGTGCGCGGATTCGGCGAGAACCTGCTCGGGCCGCGCATCCTGACCATCCCGCCGGACTCGCTGCGCTACAAGACGGTGCAGTTCAGCCCGCACATCACAAAGCTCTTCGTCTTCTGCAAGCCGTCGATCGCAATCCAAAGCTGTCCGCTGGATCCCGCGCCGATTCCCTTCCCGGAGGGGAACGGAAAACACGGCAACGCGGTCTTAAGTGACCAGGAGTTCACCGTCCGGCCGCTCGGCGGCAACCAGATCATCGAGGGGAGCGTCGAGTACCGGTTTCCGCTCGTCGGTGCGCTCGGCGCCGCGACATTCGTCGACGGCGCGCTCGTCGGCGCCGGTACCGGGAACCAGCTCGAGCCCATACACGCGTCGGGCGCGGTCACGCCCGGTATCGGCGTTCGCTACTATTCATTGGTCGGCGCGATTCGCATCGACCTGGGGCTCGACCCGATCACCACCGAGGAGCTCGTGGTCCTGACGCAAACCGGCGTCGGGCCGACCGCGCACCTGGTCGAAGTCGGCGGGCGCCGGACCTATGCGCCAGCGCTTACCGAAGCCGGGTTCAACGGGTTCTTCAATCGCGTGACCCTGCACCTTTCGATCGGGCAGGCCTTCTGATGCGCGTGTTCCGCTGGGGTCTCATTGCCATCGCGTTGTTGCTCTCGGCCGCCGTCGCGGCAGCGATGATCGCGACCCAGACGGACTTCGGGCGCGATCTCGTCAAGCGGATCGCGCTCAATGCCGCGAGCAAAGCCATTCATGGGCGCGTGCAGCTCGGGCACCTGAGCGGCGATCTCCTGAGTCACGCGACGATCGACACGCTCGTCATCACCGACTCGACCGGCGCGCCCTTCGTGAGCGCACGGCGCGTCTCGGTGCACTACGGCATCCCCAACCTGCTCAAAAAGCGACTCTGGCTGCGGAACGTCGAGCTCGACGACCCGGTCATTGTGCTCGACCAATCAGCCAACGGCGCCTGGAACTTCTCTCGAATCTTTCCCTCATCACATACGGCGAAAGACACGAGCACGCGCGGGTTCGGCGACTGGGTCCAGATTCGGGGTCTGCGCATCGTGAACGGCCGCGTCATCGTTCGGCAACCACGCAAGAGCGACAATCCGCGACTCGTCATTTTGGGGAATCAACAGATCACCGAGGTCGATCGGCTCAACGCCGAGTTGCCTTTGGTCCGCATCGCCGACCCGGCGCAGAAATCGAAATTGGCGCAGATCGCGTCGCTCAATGCCGACCTGGCGTTGTTCAAGCCACCCCTCGCGCGAATCGACAACCTCGCCGCTACGATCCAGATCGACAGCGACTCGCTATGGCTGCACGGCGCCCGGTTGGCGATGCCCGGGTCCAGCGTGCAGGACATCAGCACGCGATACGGCCTCGAGACCGGCGACCTCGCGCTCGACCTTCGCGCCGCACCAGTGGCTTTGAATGCGCTTCGATTTGCCTACCCGCCACTGCCGACCGAGGGGACGCTCGCGGCAGGCGTCGACGTCCGGTGGCGCGGCAAGGCCCAGGATTACGCTGTGCGCGACCTGGACGTCCGATCGGGATCTGCCCACGCGGTGGGTCACGCACAGGCGCACATGGGCGACTCGATAGCGGTCCATGACACCCACATCGTGTTCGGCGGTGTCGACACGCGCCTCATCGAGCGCGTCGTCCCCGGCACGCATCTGCCACATCAAGGCATCGCATCAGGGAGCTTCACCGTCGACGGCAGCGTGCGCGACGCGAAGCTGGACGCCGACCTCGGGTTCGACGATACCGAGTCCGGCATGAGCCACCTGAACGCCGTCGGCACGATCGGCATGGACAGCTCGGCCCACGGTCGGGTGCTTCACGCGCGCCATCTCGCGCTCACGCTCGACCAGGTACAGGTCGAGCTCGCGCAGACGTTCGTGAAGAACCTGCCGGTCGGCGGCGCCATCTCGGGCCACATGGACCTCGACGGCGCGACGAACACGGCGATCGTTGCCGACGCCGACCTCACGCACGTCTACCGCGGGCAAACATTGCACGTGACCGCCACGGCGAACGCGCAATTCGCGGGGCGGCCACGGACGCATCCCTGGCTCGACATCGACGCGACGCTCAATCCCTTCTCGCTCGTCACGGCGGGACGATTCGTGCCGGCCGCCGGGCTGCAAGGGTCGGTCTCGGGCACGACGCGCGTGACGGGTGACATGGGTGACCTCACCGTGCACTCGCACCTCGTCGCCTCCGGTCCGACGCTCAGGCCGCCCGCGCCGCTGATCACGCAACCCATCGCGCCACTCGACACGTTGCCCGCCCCGGTGCTTCGCACCGAGCGCGCACCAGGCATGACAGCCGCGACTGACTCCGCACGCCACGGTCCGGGCACGACCCTGGCTCAAGCCGTCGCCAACGGGGAGGTCAGCGAGACCGAGGTGCACCAGGGTCAGCTCGCACCACCCGGGCAGCGCCAGTTCGAACCATTCTCGGCAGCTTCCGTCCACGCAGTTATCGTCGGACCAAAACAGTACGCGGTCGCCGCAGGCGCTGCGCTATTCGCTCTACCCGGGGACGCTCGGCGCGAGCCATCCGGATACCGAGGTGGCCGTAGGCGATACCGCCGGCCTGATCGCGGTCGATGGCCACGTCGACATGGCGTCGAAAGAACGCACGTACGACCTCATCGCCCGAGCGTATTTGTTCAACGCCAACGCCGTAACGACAAAGGCCCCGCCGACGGCGATCACCGCGACGGCGGCGGTGAAAGGCCACGGCACGGACCTGGCGACGATGCAAGCAACCGTCGCCGCGAATCTCGCTGCTTCGGCGATCGATAGCGTAACCGTAGACTCACTCGTCCTGCGCGGCGCCATCGACAAGGGTGTCGCCCGCGTCGACACCGCGCACGTGAGACTCCGCGCGGCCTCCGCCGATGTCACCGGCACACTCGGCGTCACCGCCAAGTCGACGGGCCACCTGACGTACGAGATGACGCTAGACTCCCTGTCCGCGCTGCGACGGTTCCTTCCGTCAGACACGGGGTCATTCCGCCCCGGCCCGGGCAGACTCGCCCAGGCCTACGCGCGCACCCAGGGTGATACCGGAACCGGCGAGCTGACGCCAGAGCGACAGCTGGCCATGGACACGGCTGCCATGCGTCGCGACCTGCTGTCGGGCTGGGCCCACGCCGCGGGTCAAATCGACGGCTCGATCCAAAAGTTCGACGTCCGCGGCCGACTCGGCGCGTCCAACGTGATAGCGCACGGCAACTCCATACGACGACTCCGCGCCGACTATGCCTGGCTCGGCGCCCCCAACATCGCGGCGCCGCTCATCCTCGCGGCCCAACTCGACACGGTCAGCGTCGGCACGTTCGAGCTCGACAGCATCGACGCCCGCGTCGTCTATCACAAGCCCGAAGGTTCGGTGCTCTTCCTCGTGCGCCAGCGCGGAATCCCGGAGCAACCCGGCGGCCCGCCGACGCACGACCAGGAGTACGCCGCGAACCTGGATTTCGCGTTCCGCCCGGAGGAACGACGCCTCCGATTCGACGCCATGTCACTCACGTTCGACACCACGACGTGGACCGCGCCAGGTGCGCCGGCGCCACCGGCCGTCGTCGAGTGGGGTGAACAAGGCGTCTCGGTCCGCGATCTCAATCTGTCGAACCGCTACGGCGGTATCATCGCCGTTCGCGCGACCGTCCCCAAATCCGGCCCGCTCTCGGCCCATGCCGATATCCAGCACCTGAACCTGGGGGAGCTGATCGCGCTCTTCGAGAGCAAGCTCCTCATGCGCGGCGAGCTCTCGACCACGATCGATGCGAGCGGCACCACGCACAGGCCACAAGTGACCGGCAGCCTGGCATTCATCAATGGCACCTACAACGGCGTGCCAGTGCCGGATCTCCGCACACGCTTCCAGTACGATACCACCCTCCTCTCGGCACACGCCGAGCTGGCGACCAACATCGGACCATCACCAGGCCGGGTGTTCATGGTCGCCGACGGGCACGTGCCGATCGATCTCGCCCTCGACCACGACACGACCTCGCGTATCCCATCCGACGGGCCGCTCGCGCTCACGGTCAAAGCGGACAGCATGCCGCTCGAGCTCCTCCCGGATCTGGTCACGAGCGTACAGGACGTCCATGGTCTCGCGATAGCGGATCTCACCATGAGCGGCACGCTCAACAAGCCGGTCGCGAACGGCCGGATCTCGCTCGCGCGCGGCACCTTGCTCCTCCCGGTGATCAACATCCGGCTGACCGACATGGCTGGCGCGATCCGCGTGGCGCACGATTCGCTCACCATTGATTCGCTGGTGGCGACGAGCCAGGGCAAGATGAAAGTGCAGGGGATGGTCGACCTGACCGATCCCGAGGCGCTGCCGGTCGACATCAGCATTACCGGCAACGATCTGCGCATCATGAACACCAAGGAGTACGGCTGGGCGGTCATCGACGACTCGCTCACGCTCGGCGGCTCGCTCCGCGCCCTGAGCCTCTCCAAACCCACCGCGCGCCTCGTCCTCGGCGGAAAGGTCGACTTGACCGACGGCGTGTTCTACGCCCCCGAAGCCGGCGCGCCGACGCCGATCGATCTCGGCGATCCGACGGTCTACAAGATCGCCGACACGACGGACCAGGCCACGAAGAATCTCATCCCCAGGCCGAACACGCTGACGCAGCGCATCCTGGCCGATGTCGATGTGAGCGTCGAGCCACAGGTGTGGGTGCGCAACAAGGAAGCCAACGTCGAGATCTATACCGACGGCCCGCTCACGCTGCACGTCGACTCGCGGCGCAATCGCCTCGTGCTCGACGGCGTGGCGGCGACCGAGCGCGGGCAGTACACGTACTTCAGCAAGCGCTTCCAGATCACCAAGGGGACGGCGACGTTCATCGGCACGCCCGACTTGAATCCCACGGTACAGGCGACCGCGGTCTATCCCGTCAGCGTGCCCGGGCGCGAGCCGGTCAACATTCAGATCAACATCGGCGGCACGGCGAAGACACCGACCGTCGCCTTGACCAGCGACGCGCAGCCGCCCCTCTCGCAGTCCGACCTCATCTCCTACCTGGCGTTCGGCTCATTGACCGCATCACTGCTCCCGTCGAGCACCGCCGGCGGCGGCGGCACCGGCGCGGGCGCGAGCGGCCTCCCGATCGGCGAAGCCGCGGCTTACGTCCAGCAGCAGCTCGCCAGCGTGGCGATCGGCACGTTCACCGAATCCTTGCAGGGCGACATTGCGCGCACGCTCGACGCCGACGTCTTCAACATCACGAACAACTCGAACACGCCGATCCAGTTCTCGCAGGCCGGCGCGCAAGACTTCCTCGCGTCGACCCGCATCGAGTTCGGGAAGTACTGGGACCCGCAGACCTACTTCGCGATCCAAGCCTCCCCACTCTCCTGGAACATCAGCCCGCCCGGCGCGCTCGTGCAGCGCCGCTTCGGACAGCGGACCTCGATTCTGGCGACGTTCCAGCCGTACTTCTTGCTGCAGCAGCCGACGTTGACACCGCTGTCCACGACGAGCGGCATCACCCCGACCCCGGTCTTCGGGCTGTTCCTGCTCCGCGACTGGCGCTGGTAAAGTATACCTAGCTAGCTTAGGAAGCATGGGCGCGCGTAAAAATGACGTGCTGCAAGGCACGCTGGCCTTGCTGGTCCTCCGCACGCTGGCCTCGGGGAAGCCGATGCACGGCTACGCGATCACCGCGCACATCCAACGCCGTTCCGATCAGTTGCTGCGCGTCGAGGAAGGCTCGCTGTACCCGGCGCTGCACCGCATGGAGCAAGAGGGTTGGGTCCAAGCGGAATGGGGAACGACCGACAAGAACCGCGAGGCGCGGTTTTACACGCTGACGGCCAAGGGTCGTGGCCAGCTCGCCGCGGAGCGGGAGAGCTGGAATCGGCTGACGACTGGCGTCGCTCGCGTATTGCGTGGGATGGCGTAAGGCGTATGGCGTGGATCGATCGGCTGTGGAATGTGCTCAGGCCCGCTCGCTTGCGTCGCGAGCTCGATCGCGAGCTAGAGTTTCATCTGGCCGAGCGCGCCGATGCGCTGGAAGCGGAGGGCTTGAGCGCGGACGAGGCGAGTCGCGTCGCTCGCCAACGGCTCGGCAACTATCTCTTGCAACGCGAGCGAACGCGCGATGAGGATGTGAGTCAGCGGGTAGACAATGCGCTCCGGAACCTGCGGCTCGCCGTGCGGGCGCTGGCGAGGGCACCGGGATTTACCGCGACGGTGGTCGCGACGCTGGCCCTCGGCATCGGCGCCAACAGCACGGTCTTCTCGGCAATCGATGCCGTGCTCCTGCGGCCCTTGCCGTTCCCGAACGCCGATCGATTGGTGACGCTGACGCAGATTGATCGCAAAGCATCGCAGTCGTTCGTCGCGCCGGTGCGGCTGGCCGACTGGGATCGGATGAACTCGACGTTTCAGGCCATCTCGGGGTACTACACGCAGGACGAGTCCGAAGTCTCGGGCACGTTTCCGGAGATGGTCACGCGGGCGTTCGTCGCGCCGCGTTTCCTGGAAGTCTGGGGCGTGGCGCCCGTCATCGGTCGGGATTTCTCACCGGCCGAGGAACAGAACAACGGACCGCCCGCGGTCATCATCAGCGACGGCCTCTGGCGCCGGCGTTTTCACGCCGATCCGCGCGCCATCGGCGCGATCCTCCACTTCGCGCACTCCTCCGCGCCCATCGTCGGCGTCATGCCGGCGTCGTTCCGGTTTCCCGTGCGTGGCGTGGACCTCTGGTCACCGAGCCTGTTCGCCAGGAGTCGGGACATCACGTGGTACACGGCCGTCGGGCGGCTCAAGCCGGGCGTCACGGTCGACCAAGCGCGCGCGAATCTCGCATCCGTGCAGGCCGAGCTGGGCCGCGAATTTCCCAAGCCCGATGCCGAGATCACGTGCGCCATCGAGCCGCTCAAAGAAGCGACCATCGCTGGCGTCAGAGGCAGCCTCTGGATGGTGTTCGGCGCCGTATCGCTGTTGTTGCTCATCGCGTGCACGAACGTGGCGGCGTTGCTGCTCTCGCGAACGGCGGCCCGGCGGCAGGAAATCGCGCTGCGAGTCTCGATGGGCGCATCGCGCGGGTCGGTGGCGTGGCTGCTGCTCGCTGAGGTCTCGCTCCTCGCGTTGGTCGGAGCGGCGCTGGGACTGGGATTGGCGGGGGCCAGCTTGGCGCTCCTGCGGACCGTGACCCGGAACCTGCCGCAAGTCGCGGACATCACGCTCGACTGGCGGATCGTCCTCTACTCCCTGGCGTGTGCTCTCGTCGCGATCGTCGTCTGCGGAATCGCGCCGGTGTCGCAAGCGAATCAAGAGCTCGCCCAGTCAGCCCGGGCCACGCGCGCATCCGGCGGTCGTCGCGCACACGCCGGTCTCGTCGGCGTGCAGGTCGCGCTGGCGGTGACGCTCCTCGCGGGCGCGGCGCTGCTCGTCAGGAGCTTCCAGGCACTATCGCGGGTGGCACCGGGCTTCGATCCCGACAGCGTCCTGGTGTTTCAGATGACCGCTTCGTGGGATGAGACGGCGGATCCCGCCAAAGCCCAGCAACGCGCGGACCGGATTCTCGAGCGGTTGCAGTCCCTGCCGGGCATCGAAGCGGCAGCAGGCGTCACCGGCCTCCCGGGGATCCCGAGCGACTATCAACTGGAGCTGGAGTCGCGGGAGCCGCGCGCCGCGTCCGAGCCCAAGATCATTGCCCAGGCTCGTATCGTGTCACCTGAGTATTTCGCCACGTTGCGCATCCCGCTCCTTGCCGGAGATCTCTGCCGCGAGCAGGGCGCGGGCATGACGAACATGACCATGATGGTCAATCGCGCGTTCGCCAACGCGTACTTCCGCGGAACGTCTCCGATCGGGCACCATCTCTCGCAACCCGGGAACATCTACGTTCCGTCGAGCGAAGTGCGCGGCGTCGTGGGCGACGCGCGCGAGATGGGGTTGGATCGCCAACCGGTTCCGACGGTCTACTGGTGTGCCGCGTTCTTTCAACCCGGGACGCATTTCCTCGTGCGCGTGCGCGGCGACCCCGGACCGGTCGCCCCGGCGATCCGTACGGCGATCCACGAGATCGAGCCGACTAGGTCGGTCTACGACGTGGCGCCGCTGGCCGACCAGATCGCCGACGCCTACGCGACGAACCGCCTGCGGATGATCCTGCTCTCCTGCTTTGCCTCGCTGGCGATGCTGCTCGCCTGTGTCGGGCTGTACGGAACGATCAGCTACAGCGTCAACGTCCGGCGCGGCGAGATCGGCTTACGGATGGCCCTGGGCGCGGTGCGCGAGCGGATCATTCGGCAATTCCTGTCGCAAGGGCTCGTGGTCTCGGGCCTCGGATGCGCGGTCGGCATCGCGTTGGCGCTGGCGCTCACGCGATTCCTCTCCGGCATGCTCTACGGCGTCTCGGCGACCGATCCGGCGACGCTGGCCGGCGTGGTGGTCATCGTGCTCTTGGTCTCCCTGATGGCGTCGCTCGTTCCGGCTATTCGCGCTTCGCGCGTGGAGCCGATGCAGGTGTTGCGGGCAGACTGAGCCGCTCCATGACCTCGGCCGCACGGCCGAGCAGATCTTGATCGTCGGCGCTCAAGTCCGCCACGCGCGCGGTGAGCGCAGCCACACGCCGCGCGCGCGCGTTCATGAGCAGCTTGGTCCCCTTGGCCGTCGCGCGAATGCGAATGGCGCGCCCGTCCGACGGATCGTCGCGCCGCACCACCAGGCCATCGCCTTCGAGCCCATCGACCAGTCGCGTCATCGTGGGCGGCGTCACGCCTTCGGCCGCGGCCAGATCGCGGAGGGTGATCGGCCCGGCGAAGACGACGACGGAGAGGGCCGAGAGCCGGGGCGCGGTCAGGCCACTGGTCTCATCCTCGCGGCGAACCAGCCGCAGCACATGGATCGCCGCGGAGTGCAGCCGGTCGGCAACCCGTTCCTCTTGCGTCATTGCATAATATTAGTTAGCCTAACTAACTATGATCAACCATTGACGCAAGTGGCGGTCGTCGTTCAGGACCTCGACCGCGCCGTGCGGTTCTACCGGGACACGCTGGGACTGAAATTTCTCTTCCAGGCGCCGCCGGGCTTGGCGTTCTTCGACCTGAGCGGCGTGCGACTCATGCTCGACCAGCCGTCCGAGCCGCTGCCGACCGGCGTCGGTACGTCGATCCTCGACTACGGCGTCGACGACATCCAGGCCCAGCACACCACCCTCGTCGGGCGCGGCTGAAGTTCGAGGAACCGCCACACCGCATCGCCTCGCTCGGCGACCGCGATATCTGGATGGGCGCGTTCCGCGACAGCGAAGGGATATGCTCGCTCTCACGAGCGAGGTGCGTCACCCTTCCCCATCTGTCCCACAGCGTAGCGACCGCCCGCATCCCGAGCTCGAAGTTCTCGACGCTCATCGACTCGTCGGGCGCGTGCGCGTTGTCGCCCGGGAGCCGAAGCCCATGAGCAGGACGGGCGCGCCGAGTGTGCGCACGAAGTCGTCGACGACCGGGATCGAGCCGCCCTCGCCTTGCACGACGGGCTCGCGGTGAAACGCCGCCGCCAGCGCCCGTCTTCGCGGCGTCGAACACCGGCCCGTCGACTTCGCTCTCCAGGGGCGGCCGCCATGCAGTTGTTGGATCGTGACGCGTACTCGGCCGGCGCGACGCGCTGTACGTGTTCCCGCATCGAACGTCCGACCGTCTCGGGATCCTGATCGGGAACAAGGCGGCAACTGACTTTGGCCATCGCCTTCGCTGGGAGCACAGTCGGCGCCCTCCCCGGTGTAGCCACTCAGTAGCCCGTTGATCTCGCATGTAGGCCGCGTCCAGATCCGTTCTAATGTCGAATATCCAGACTCGCCACCGAGCGCAGGAGCGCCGATGTCACGCGAAACGACGCCTCGTCAATGGCAACTGACGGATTTCAGCGCGAGCCGAGGCTTCCCAGTCCCGGACTTTGTCGTAGAAGCCGGGATCGCAACGTATCCGTTCGCACATCCCGGTGGAACGTCGCGATAATCCGCGCCAGCGCCGTCGCGGGGTTGACACTGCGCCGCCATACATCCCCGAGTGCAAATCCTGCGCAGGTCCTTGCACGTCGATCTGGCAGTACGCGATCCGCGCAGAGACGAGAGGATGGACAGCGCAAGGCCCGGCGCGAACATCGCCCTGAATCGGAGATGACGACCGCGTCGCACTTGAGCCGCTCGGCGTGCGCCTCACGCACGGCGCGAGATGGGTCGCTCCCGACCTCTTCTTCGCCTCGGCTGAGGACGACGATGCTGCCACGGAGAGGCCACGCACGACGAGGTGCGCCTCGAGCGCCTTGACGTGCGCGAACAACTGCCCTTTGTCGTCGACCGATCCGCGCGCGAAGATCTTGCCGTCGCGCACCGTCGGCTCGAACGGCGGCGATGCTCCAGAGCTCGAGCGGCTCGGCCGGTTGCACGTCGTATGCCCGTACACGAGCACCGTCGGCTTGCTTGGCCCGCGCCACGCCACTCGGCCAGCACGGACGGGATGGCCGGGCGTCGGCATCACCTCGGTCGTGCCAGCCCGGCCTTGCTCATGACGACGGACAGGCCACTCCGCCGCGCGCCGGGTGTCGCCATTGTGCTCGGATTGGCGCTGACGGACGGGATCCTCAAGAAATCGAACAGCTCGCGCTCATGTCCCGGCGACTGGCCAGAAGTACGTGTCGAGATCGCGGGGGACAGTCGGAGACGTGGTCATGTCGAGGAATTTATAAGCGAGCGCGGGAGCGCGGGGTCCCCCGCGATCCATCCGGCGCACGTCCAGATCCGCCGCGCGCCGATCACCTCGCGCCCACGCCGAGGTCGACCGTATCGCCGCGCGCCATCAGAGACAATGTGGCAAGCGCGCGACGATCGCGTCCGGTGTGTGGCTCTCTCGCGGGACGCACGCAGAGCACCTGATCACCCGCGGCGACGCGGGCCCGCTCGGAGAGCTGCGGCCAGAGATCGTACTCGTTCGGCCGGCCACCGATGTTCAACGAGAGACCGCCGGGTGATTGTTCAGATGGAACGCCAGTTCGGCCGCGTCGAGTACCGGTTCGTCGCGATCGGCCCCTGTCGCACGCCATCGATCTCGCGCGCCGGAGCGACGCCCATTCGGCGCCCTGCGCGGTCGGGTCTCTTCGGGCCGGGAGCGGCAAGAATGGGACGATCACCTGAGCGTAGATGGCCGCAACTAACACCATCCCCAGCGCCAGCCCGGCCTTCTCCCATCGCGTCGTGATCGCCCTCTCAGCTCCCCAGACATTCGTGCCCGCCAGCACGGCCGGCGCCAGCCAATTCGGCTCGACGGGATCGTCTGGCGGCACTGTAGACAAAAAAGGCCGCGATAAACGCAGCGACGCCCGCGACAATAAACTCTCTCGACGGCGCCACCCGTCGTAACGCACGTGCGACCGCGATGCTGATCAGGATAAAGAGAGATCGGCGAGACCAACCCGAGTTGCCCACCGAGTAGCGACACTCGCGGTTGAAGACGTTGCTGTGCCCCTTGGGGGCAGCCGGAGTTGTAACTGAAACCGAAAAGAGATCCAACGATGCCCAGCATTCCATAACACGACCGGCAAGAACACCACCGCCGCGACGAGTATGGCGACATACGGCCCAGGCCGCCGCCATTGCTCGCGCGAACGTGCGGGCTCCAACGCCAGCGCGATGCCGACGCCGAACAAGACAGCGGTGTACTTCGACTCGAGACCGCAGCCGAGCGCGAGACCCGCCGCGGCCCACCAGGCGATCGGCCGGGTCGAGCTCGAGCGCCATGATCGACCATGAGAAGCCCGAGGCCAGGGTACGCCAATAGCGCGCCGTCCAGGCGTGGCAAGCACGAGTCCGGCACCCGCGAGCGGCATCGCCAGTACCGCCCATGCGGCTCGCTGCGCAGCGACCGCACCACCGAATCGTTGCGCAAGCGCCACCGCGGCCACCGTCGCGATCGTCCCAACGAGCACGGCAACGCACCGCACGCCGAACGGCGTGTTGCCGGCAATTAGCGTCCCGGCACGAATCAGAACCGCGATCGCCGCGGGATGATCGAAGTATCCCGCCGCCAAATGCCGCGACCACTCCCAATAGTACGCCTCGTCCGGAACGATCGGCACGATCGCTGCCATAACTAATCGCAGTACGCCCGCGAGCCCCAAGATCCACCACGCGGTGTTGTCTGTCACGGTCGGGAGGCCTCTGTGTCTTGGCGTTTGTCTGTATGCGTTCTGGTGTCGCTCGCCATCGGTTGCTCGGACGGCACGAGTCCGCTGACCCGCCCACACTCACCCTCGAAGTTGTCGGCCTCTGTGCCGGTCGACTCGACGATCAGCGTCCTGTCGCACCCAATATGGACGGCAACAACGTTAGAGTGCACCGGGAGTCGACCAGTATGACGTGATCACCATTACGGCGACGACGGGCTCGACCTGCAGGTTGTCGCTCGCGCCGGGCGATCAGAGTACTTGACACGCCGCCCGGGTTCCAGCCGGGCAATTTCTTTTTCGATCCACGCCGGGATCAACACCGGCGGGCAAGTGGTGGGCGGCGGATTGCTGGATCGACCACGTCCCAGCGCGCATACATTGGTGGCACGGCGGCGGGACGACACTGCTGCCGCCGGCGATCCCGCCATCCCCGAAGGGCCGCTCGGCTGCGGCGCATGGGCGAACAGCGACAGCGGCTACGTCGTCGGCACGTGCATGCCGGACGTGAGCTGGTTCCCACCGAGTGGGCCCGGGCGGCACGGTCATCAAGGAGGCGTGCTGCGGCGTGCTGACGGCGATCGCCGAGAATGAGTACCTCACGGGATACGACTTGACGTTCGATCCTCCCATAGCGCTGAACTCTGGCCACCAGGTGCACGAACTACACGCTCATCGGCTTGAACGGCGGTCAGATGGAGCCGTCCTTGGGGTTGGCCGTCAACGACAGCGGCTGGGTCGCAGGCTGGGCATTCGTCTCGGGCACCGACACCGCCGCGCTGCTGTGGGTTCCGGACAACCCCAGCGTCCTGAGCCACCTCGGCGTCGCCACGGCGTCGACACGTGGGGCAGGCGTCGTCGGGTATCACCGCGATAGCGCCGCGGGCCGCCACCACCGGGCTTTTCTCTGGAATCTCGCGACCGGTGCGCACTTTCTGCCGGGACTCCCGGTGGCGGCGCGACGGCCGCCGTCGCCATCAACAACGTCAACCCGGAGAATCTCAGGCTGGGCCATCGACGCTCAGGGTCTCGAGCACGGCGGTATCTGGATTTCCAGGAGCAGGATCTAGCGCGACAGCCAACTGCGGTCATGGCGAACCGGCTGGCCCTCGAAACGATCCGTATCTCCGGCAGCACGCCGATGACCCCGTCGACTGGTACGCCTGGTCGCCCGAGGCGTTCGAGCGCGCTCGCCGGGAGGACAAGCCGATCCTCCTCTCCGTCGGCTACGCCGCGTGCCATTGGTGCCACGTGATGGCGCACGAGTCGTTCGAGGACACGGCGACCGCCGCGATCATGAACGAGCAGTTCGTCAACATCAAAGTCGACCGCGAGGAGCGGCCCGACGTCGACGGCATCTGCATGCAGGCCGTGCAGGCGATGACGGGACATGGCGGATGGCTTGCCATCGACCATTACCTGACGCCGGCCGGCGAGCCGTTCTATGGCGGCACGTACTTCCGCCGCGCGATCGGCACGGATTGCCGGCGTTCACGCGCGTCCTCCGCTCGGTGTCCGAAGCCTATCGCTTGCGCCGCGGGGGGAGGCTCGAGAGAGCACGCGCCGGTTGCGCGGATTGTACGACGTGACTGGTGCGGCGGCCGTGGCGAGTGGCGAGATCCACGCCGGCACGCTGGACCGCGCGTACCAGAGCATCGCCGCGCGGTACGACGCGCGGTACGGTGGGTTGAGGGCGCGCCCAGAGCTTTCCGGAATGGCCATGGTGCTCGACTTCGCGCAGCGGCACGCACACCGCGCGGGTCATGCAACGCCGACCATCGCGCTGGAATCCTTCCGCCACATGGCGCGTGGCGGCATCTACGACCAACTCGGCGGCGAGTTCCATCGCTGTACCGTCGATGCCATCTGGCTCGCGGTGCCGCATTTCGAGAAAATGCTGTACGACAACGCCCTCTTGGCCCGCCTCGGCGACTACACCTGTGGCAAGCCACCGGCGACGCCGAAGTGCGGGGCGCCACCGAACGGACGCTCGATTGGGTGGCGCGGGGAGATGACGGATCCGAATGGCGGATTCAACGCCGTCTCGACGCCGACTCTGCTGGGGGCGAAGGCACGTTCTACATCTGGACCGCCGACGAAATCGACTCGATCCTGGGGCCGAAATACGCGCGGCGTTCAAGGCGTACTACGGCGTCACGGCGGAAGGGCAGTTTCAAGGCGCGAACATTCTCTTTGTCGCCATGCCTGATGCATCGCCGCCCGTGACCGCCCGCGAGAAAGTGTTCGCTCTCCGCGCCAAACGTGAGCGTCCGGCGCGCCATGAAAAGATCCTCGCGTCCTGGAACGGCCTCATGCTGCGGGCGCTCGCTGACGCGGCCCGCGCGTTCGGCCGCGCCGATTATCACGCGCAGGCTGTGTCCAACGGGGAGTTTCTCGGCGCGAACCATGGTGCGCCCTGATGGGCGGCGTCATGCGGTCGCACGCGTTTGGCGTCACCAAGATCGATGGCTTTCCGTTCTCGTCCAGTTGATCCACGGCCAGGGCCTCCGCTGCTTCTTTCCTCACGTTCTCCGTTATGATAGTACACTATGGATAGCATGAGTGATAGGAACCGTGAACGCATGAGCGGGAAGGCGGCCCTGGGTGGCCATCGAGATGATGAGCTGGGTGCTCGACCCACTCACGGTCGAAGCCATGGCGCGCGGCTCGTCTCTGATCGCGGTGGCCAACTGCATGAACACCCCGAACAGTTGGGCGCTGGCCGAGCAACAAGGAACTCCAGCGGCAAACCAACCTGACGGAGCGTGCCGTGCGCCTCGCCGTCGCTGAACTGATCGAGTTGGGCGAGTTGGTCGTTGACCTCAACTTCGGGACCGGGGGGCTGCAATCGCTACCGGGTGATCACCGCGGCTACCCCCCCGGCAGATTTTGCCCCCGGCAAAGATTGCCCCCCCGTATTTTCTGCCCCCCGGCAGGATTTGCCCCCCTCAGAGTCTGTGCAGCTTAACGGCCACACCCCGGCAAAGATTGCCCCCGGCAGGATTTGCCCCCGGGCAGGATCCCCCCCACCCCCCGGCAGAAAATGCCCCCCGGAACCGTAATAGAACCAAAAGAAAAGATCTCTCCTACGGAGAGATCTACTCCCGCCGAAACCGGCGATAACTCCGCCCTTTTCGCTGCCGATGACAACGGAACCACCCCGAAGCCCAAGGCGAAGCGCGGACGTCCGGCAGGCCAGAAGGCATCCGATCCGCGCTTCGGCCGATGTCGGGGGCGGCCTTCAGAATGGTTTCGCCGTCGAGTTCCAGGAGCAGGCGCAGTACGCCGTGCGTCGACGGATGCTGCGGGCCCATGTTGAGGACCATGCTCTGCGTGCCGGTTTTATCGTGCTCATGCCGCTCGTAGTCCTGTTCGACTTCGAGTTCACTGGTGATGCCGCCGTCCGTCAGTACCGCGGAATCGTTCGCGTCGCTCATGATGCAGATTCCATTCTCAAAGCTCCTAATACCGGGTGCCCGTCACCGGAACGTCCTTGCGCAACGGATGCCCCACCCAATCGTCCGGCAGCATGATCCTGGTCAGGTCCGGATGATTGAGGAAGCGGACGCCGATACAGGTCGAACACCTCACGTTCGTACCAGTTTGCCGAACGATACACCGCGAACGCCGATTCGATCTCCGGGTTTTCTCCGGACAGCGCGCGACTTCAAGCGCAGACGCTGCTTTCCGGCAATCGACTGCAGATGATAAACGATCTCGAATCGCGGCTCGGCGGGATAGCGATCGACACCCGTCACTGTGCTCAGGCGTTCGAATTTCAGATTCGTGTTTGACGCGCCGCAGCGCTTCTACGATGTTCGCCGGCGCTACTTCGACCGTCAGCTCGTTGAACTCGAACTTGGCCGTGACCGCGACATCGTCCAGCGCCGATGCCACTGGGTTATCGCGCAGATTTTCGGGAATCATTTCGAAACCAACTCCGGCTTGCCGGACGTGGCTTGAGTCGGGAGTCAGATCGAGGCGAATGGCCACGGGTCTTGACAGGCGCCAGTTCGGACTGCGCCCAGTCCAGCACGCCTTTCTTCCAGATGAAGAAAAAGCCCGCCAGAATCAGGATCACGAACGTCAGCATTTCGAGAAAGCCGAACATCTTCAGCTGCTTGAAGACGACCGCCCACGGGTAGAGAAAGATGGCTTCAATATCGAACAGAATGAAGATCATCGCGACCAGGTAAAACTTCACGCTGAAGCGGTGCTGGGCATCGCCGGTGGGCGCGATCCCGCACTCGTACGGCATGTCCTTGACCTTGTTCTTCAGCCTGTCGCCCGATCACGAACGACAGCGTGACCAGAGCGGCCGCGATCACCATCGCGAGGATGGCCTGCAGCAGAACAGGGAACCAGGTTTGGGCCAGAGTAGTAGGCATTTAAAGTTGATGATTTTAGGGTTGGGGCGATCCCCACGACTTATAATAATCCACGGATAGCTCGTGTCAACGGAAAATCAGGTTACAGTCAACGGCGAACATCGCAGCTTTCCGCCGCAAACGACTCTGCTCGATGTTGTCCGGGCGCTCAACCTGGAGCCGGAACGGGTGGCGATCGAACTGAACCGGGCGATCGTCAAGCGCGAAATGTGGCCCGGCACCACCATCGCGGGCGGCGCCGAGATCGAGATCGTTCAATTCGTGGGTGGCGGGTAGATGTCGTGAGCGCCGGCGACTCGGCGGCAGGCGAAGCCCTGCCCACTTCTTACGCGAAGCTTCGTACGGCGTGCGCTTCGTCTTCGTGGACGTCGAACACCGTGTAGAGCTTCGTGATCTGCAACAGATCCTTCACCCGCTTGGTCAGGCTCAGCAGCTTCAGCGTGCCGCCCTGATTCGCCACCGTCGTAAAGCCCGAAACCAGTTCGCCGATCCCCGAGCTGTCGATGTAGGAAACATCGCCCAGGTTCAGCAGAATCTTCTTGTTGCCCTTGGCCACCAGCTCGCGCAGGGCGTCGCGCAGCGCGCTCGATCCCTCGCCGAGCGTAATCCGGCCGGAAACATCAATTACCGTCACATCACCCACCTGGCGGGTGTTCAACTTAACACTCACTTGCGCTTACCTCCTCGAATTTAATACCTTCAACGATCCGTCATTCCTGCGGCCCGATATTCTTGACCAGGGTAACTTCCGTGCCCGCCGGGGACACCTTGCGCACTTTCATGTCGTCCATGAACGCGCCCATCAGGAACAGGCCCCGGCCCGAATGCCGCAGCAGATTCGTGTCGTGCAGCGGGTCCGGGCACTTCCTGCACCTCGAACCCTTCGCCCTGATCCGTGATCCGGATCGTGAACCGATGCCCGTCTCGGATTTCCCGATCGACACGCTGACGTGAACCTGCTTGTTCCGGTTGTAGCGATTGCCGTGCACGACCGCGTTGACCATGCATTCGCGCACCGCCATGCCGATCCGGTGCTGGTCGTCTTCGTCGAAACCCGTCTGCTCGGCCGCCTTCAGGATCTCGCCTTCCGCCAGATCGACGCTCTCGAGCGTGGACGGGTAGTGGTGGTCGAGCACTTCTTTCGACGCCTGTATCCAATTCCATATCAGCAAGGGAGCGCGTAGTTACGAAACGCTACCACAATACATGCGAGCGTAAGCTTACGAAACGCTACCATAAAATGCCGCGCTGTCCGAAAGTCAAGAGGATGTCCAGTCCGTTCGCCGAGTTACGGTACCATGTAGTGCGATGACACCGTCCCAGCCCCGGATCGTACTCGACAAATCTCCCGACTACCGCGAAAGCTACGCCAACAGCGTGCAGATCCGGGTCAACCTCTGGGATTTCTTTCTGATGTTCGGCAATATCAACCAGACCTCCGCAGGACAACGTGCAGATCCACAATTTCCAGGGGATCTACGTCAGCCCGCAGCAGGCCAAGGCCCTGCTGAACGTGCTGCAGCAGAATGTCAGCCAGTACGAATCCGCGTTCGGCGAGATTCGGCTCGAGCCGCGCGCCGGCTCCGGATTCGTCCAGTAACCAGCCGGCATGCCGCCCGTCCGCAGGCTCGCCGAGTCCGGTTCCGGTCGTATCGTTCTGGCCTTCGGGCTGATCGCCGCGTTTCCTGATCCTGGCGCACGGATCGCTGCTCCAACTCCCGTTTTACTGGGACGAGATCGGCCAGTTCGTCCCCGCATCGCTCGATCTCTTCCGCGCCGGCGCCTGGATTCCGGTATCGACGGTCCCGAACGTTCACCCGCCGGGCGTGATGGCGTACCTGGCTGTTTTCTGGTCGATTTTCGGCTATTCCATCCCGGCAACCCGTATCGCGATGCTGCTTGTCGCCGCGTTTGGCGCGCTCGTCACGTTTCTGCTCGGAATCGAACTGTCGCGCGGCGCGACGGGGACGCCCGCCTTCGCCGCTCTCGCCCTGCTGTGTCTTTCGCCGCTGTTTTTCGCGCAGTCCATGCTGGCTCAGCTGGACATGCCCGCCATGTGCCTGTCGACGCTGGCGCTGTTGCTCTTTCTGCAGAACCGTTTCCGCGCGTCCGCCTTCGCCTGCACGATTCTGGTGCTGGTGAAGGAGACGGGAGTGGTGGCTGCCGGCGTCTGTTCGGCTGCTGGGTCTCGTTCGAGCGCAGACGGACCAGGGCGAAAGCTCGAAGCCCTCTGGTTCCTTCTCCCGTGCCGGGTCTGGCTGATCTGGCTGCTGGCGCTGCATCACGCGACGGGACACTGGTTCGGCAGCGCGGCGTTCGCCGACTACAACGTTCGCGAACCGCTTCATCCGGTCCATTTCCTGCTCGCGTTTGCGCGCCGCCTCTACTACCTTTTCATCGGCACCGGACACTTCATCGGCACGGTGGCGGTGCTTTGGGCGTTGCGCCGCATGCCGTTGCTGCGGGATCGGCCCTGGCGCATCGCCGGTTCGTTCGTGCTTGCGCAACTCCTGGTGGTCAGCGCATTCGGGGGCGCGGTGCTGGAGCGCTATGTGTTGCCCGCGCTGCCCGTCGTCTACGTCGCCTTCGCGGTTTCGTTGCGCGCGCTTCTGCCCCGGACCCGTCAGATTGCGCTTGCGGCATTGGTCGCCTGTCTGGTCGCGGCCAACTTTGTAAATCCGATCTATCCGTTCCCGTTTGAGAACAACCTGGCCTTCGTGAGTTTTGTCGGGCTTCAGGAGAGCGCGGCCAACATGGTCGAGGAGCGCGGCGCCGCTCTGCCTGGCGGTGGGTCTGGTTGCCACGGCATTTCCCATGTCCAACGCTCTCCGGAATCCCGATTTCGGATTTGTCCAGGCTCCGCGGAGAGTGCTTGAGATTACCGACTTCAGCCGCCCTGAAATCGAGAAATTGAAAGACAAGATGCCCGATATGGTCGTGGTGTGCCCACGCACCTGGGACCCGTTTCATCTGCTCGATCATCCGGCTGTCAGCGGTTTTCTGACGCGACAATACGGTTACGTGCCCGAAATGCCCGCGGAACAGATCGCTGCAACTTTGTCCATGCGCGTCGCCCGCCGGTGGAGACGCCGCGGCCTGACAATGGAACTTCTGGAACGATGAATTGGAGATGCGGCTACCAGCCGCGTTTATCAAGACGAAAAGACGCGGCTGGTAGCCGCATGTCCGTCGCCCATGTTAATGTGGCGATGTTAATGTACTGCGGTTTGGAATGAGTAAATCCCGACTCGATCTCGCGAATCAACCGGGCTACACGTACGAGCCCTATCACTCGACCGCTAAACGCGCCCCGGTCAAGCCGCTGGTCTTTCTGCCGCACACTCTCTCCGAGAGGACCGGGCCGCTATTCGGCGATACGCCGATCGCGGAGACGGACCATGACCTGACGCGCCAGCACGCCGGCGAGCCGCTCGGCCAGCGCATGATTGTCGAAGGACGCGTGGTCGACGAAGAAGGGAACCCGCTCCCGCGGACTCTGATCGAGATCTGGCAGACGAATGCCGCCGGACGGTATCGCCATAAGCTCGATGACTTCCGGGCGCCCCTCGACCCCAACTTCACCGGCAGCGGCCGAATTCTCACCGACGAAAATGGCAACTACCGTTTCCTGACCGTGAAACCGGGCGCTTATCCCTGGAACAATCACCCGAATGCCTGGCGTCCCGCGCACATTCATTTCTCTTTATTCGGACCGTCCTTCGTATCGCGATTCATGACCCAGATGTATTTCGAAGGCGACCCGATGCTGGCTTACGATCCCGTTTTCCAGTCGATCCCCGACCGGGCGAAGCATCGCGTTCTTGCCGGTTTCGACCTGAGCCTGACGGAAGAGAAATGGGCGCTCGGCTATCGCTTCGATCTGGTCCTGCGCGGGCCCGGACGCAACGCCGGCGGTGGACTAAAACATGGATCTGATCCACACCGCCAATCAGCCGATCGGCCCCTTCTATCATTTCGCGTTGACGCCGGGGTGGGCCACCGGAGACAGTTCCGCGGGCGTTATGGCTGGCCCGGATGCGCAGGGTGAACGAATCCGGCTGACGGTTCGAGTGCTGGATCGAGACGCAAACCCGGTCACGAACGGCATGATCGAGCTGTGGCAGGCGGACGCCGGCGGCAAGTACAATCACCCCGCCGACACGCAGAAGAAAACCGCCGATCCGGCCTTCCGCGGATTCGGCCGGCTGGCGACTGACGACCAGGGCTTGTGCGTATTCGAAACGGTCAAGCCAGGGCCAGGTACCGGGCTTGAAACAGGCCGATTGCAGGCCCCGCACATCAACGTTACCATCTATGCCCCGGGCCTGCTCCGGCGCGCGGTGACACGGATCTACTTCGACGGCGATCCCGCCAATCGTTCGGACCAGATTCTGGGTTTGGTACCGGAGGATCGGCGTCCCACGCTAATGGCCCGCCCCGGCGCGGACGCCAAGTGCGTGGTGCTTCGATCTGCATCTCACCGGACCTTGCGAGACGGTCTTTTTCGACATCTGAGTTGCCGTCCGCGATTCTGCTGCTTTCGATCTCGATGCCGTCGGGACTGGAGGCGGGGTTCGTCAAGATCTGGCAACTGAAGGAAACGGCGTCCGCCCCCGTGCTCGTGGTGGGGCGAATCGTTGGCGTTCACAAGCCCGCTTCGCTTCCCGGGGGGAGGCCCGCCGGGTGATCGCGGCGGGGAAGGGACCCATTCGAACATCGTGATCGGGCTGACCGCCGCGCCGCTTGCATCCTGCCTCGGCCTGGCCGCGCAAAACAGCTGCCGGGCCGCGCAACAGTTATGCGGCCGTTCATCTCGCCGGCGGCGGTCTCGGCGGCGCGGTGGAACTCCGAGGAGCATCTGGCGGCGCGGGGAGAGCTTGGTGATCCGGCGGCGCTGGCCGACCGGCTGTTCCGTGACCTGGCCGGCGCGCTGGAACTGCTCACCGTGTATCTGGGTGAGCGGCTGGGTCTGTACCAGGCCCTGTATGCCGATAGGCCACCTCCGCGGAGCTGGCCGCCCGGACGGGCACCTTCGAGCGGTATATCCGGGAATGGCTGGAACACCATGCCGCCAGCGGGCTGCTGGAGGTCGATGATCCGGCGGCTGGGCCGCTGGCTCGCCGGTACTGCCTGCCCTGGGACGCGTTTCAAGATTGCGCTCCGCGAGCACCACGTCAGAGTACTTCCAGTTCAGCACTTCGCCCTGCTCTGTCAGGCGCAGCTCTCCCGTAAAGCTTTCAAGCGGCTGTGCAAAGAGGGCGCGATGTGTAGGGCCGCCGCCACGGCCGACTGTGCCGCCGCGGCCGTGAAACAGGCGAAGATGCACACCGCACTCGCGCGCCACTGCATGCAACGCGCGATGCGCCTTCCATATCTCCCACGTAGACGCAATCATGCCTCCGTCCTTGTTGGAGTCCGAGTAGCCGAGCATGACCTCCTGGCGCTGACCCCAGGAGGCAAGCAGCGGCCGATACCAGTCGCTGGTCCAGAGCGCACGGCATATCTCCGGCGCGCGTTGCAGGTCTTCAATGGACTCAAACAGCGGCACAGGTTGTAGCCCGGGATCAGGCTTGCCGTCGTCACGCAGGCCACCTTCCACCCGCACGTTGCTTAGCCGTGCCAGCCATAACACACGCAGCGCGTCTTCCGCGGAGCTTGCGCCGGAGATCACGTATTGTGCAATGGCGCCCGGTTCGCGCCTCTTCAGCGCCGCCACTTCGCGCAAAGTCCCCAGCACTTCCTCGGTCTGCGCCGAAGGTGCCAGTGGCAATTGAAGACCGTCGCTGCCGGCGTGCCACGCCGAGATCTCCTTCACAGCAGCTTCATGCACGCGCGCATGCTGGCGAACGTCAAGCGTATGCAGATGCAGGCCGAAGGTGCGCACAGCGAGCAGCAACGGATCAAGATACAACTCAGCCAACCGCTCGCCACGGTTCTGCGCAAGTGAATCGCGCAGAACAGCGAGATCATCCTGCATCTCCGTGGCATTGTCGTAGCGTGGCAGGGTGGCTGCATCGGATAGCGCCAGATTTCGATGCATGCTCACCTGCGGCGTTCCGCCCAGCCGAAGCGTGATCACCAATGGCCAGACGCACGGCCTCATGTGGGAATCGATCAGCAAAAGCGGTATGCCCCGAAGCACGAAGCTGGTCGAGGTAGCCGGCCAGTCGATGCTGCAATGCCTCCGAGATGGGCGCCTGTTGCGTGGACGAGGCAAGCTGGTCGAAGATGACGAGCAACTGCGCCAGGTAGTACTGCCGCAACAAGTCATGCGCCATCCCGACTGCTTCGGCGGTGGTCTCCGCGGTTACAAAAGGGTTCCCGTCACGGTCGCCGCCGATCCAGGAACCGAATCGCAGAACGATCGGCAGGTCTGCGAGGCTGATCCCGAGTTATCGGGAAACTCGGCTTGCAGTGCTGAGGCAATTTCGGAGTACAGCACAGGGACCGTGCTGAACAGTGAGGCCTCATAGTAGTCCAGACCCATACGGATCTCGTCGCGGACGGTGGGCCGCGCGATGCGCACATCATCGGTCTGCCACAAGGCCGTGATTTCGGCGAGAAGCTCCTCCTGGAGACGTTCAAGCTCGCTGGGCGGCAACCCCAGCGTGTCCAGGTGCTCCAGCAGTTCGGCGATGCGCCGCCGCTTGAACATCACGCTGCGCCGTGCGACTCCGTTGGGTGAGCCGTAAATACCGGCACCACACAAACCTGCTGCAACAGAGCCAGAACGCTGTCTCGGGTGTGACCTGCCTGCCGCATGCGGCGCAGCGTGCCGCGCAGACTGCCACGCTGCGGGGCAGCGTTTGCGTCGTCAGCATCCCCGCGCGCCGTCGCCGTTTGCGATGCGTGGTTTCGGCCAGATTGATCAGCTCGAAGTAGAAGGCAAACGCCCGCGCCAGCTCATAGGCGCGTTGTGGATCTTTCGCCGCGTTGCGGGTGAGGGCCTGCGCCTCTTCCAGATGGCGTTGCGCTCCGGCCGCATCGCCGGTCGCTTCAGAGTCGCGCCGCGCGATGGCGATACGCCTCAGGCTTTCTACCGTGGCGAACAGCTCTTCGCCGGCTTGTTCGCGCAGCACCTGGCCCAGCAATGCGCCCAGGGAGCGGATATCGCGGCGCAAGGGAACCTGCTTCAACTCGGTAGTTTGCGCCTCCAGTTCAGCAAGGCGGTCAGACCAGCGGGAAGGTTGCCAGTGGGAGGGCATAGGGTGATGATGCCATGTTCCCGCACTGCGTCGCGCCCGTGATGGCATCAGGCTCCGTTGCGGCTGGCCTCATACACTTTCAGCTGCACGTAAGCGGCGGTAAGCAGGGGGGCTGCCACCCCGTTGGCACGGTCCAGCAGGTCGCCCAGAATATGGTCTGCTTCCACCGGCGCACCCTTGACCATGTCGCGGTACATCGAGGAGGTCAGGTTTGAGCCAGGATCGGTGAAGCGGGCGATGTGCTGCTGGTACATGACGGGGTTGGGAGGAAATCCGTTGGCGGTGGCGATCTCCGTGGCTTCCTTGAGGATGGCAAGGGCGAGCCGGGGGCCGTGTGGAGCGCGGGCGGCCTGACCGATTGTGCCGCGTGAGAGCACGCAGATAGTACCCATGCTGGCGAGAATCCACCATTTCTGCCACAGGGTCGCGAGAATGTAGCTTGCAGAAGGGCCGTAAAGCCGGCGTTCTGCATGAAGACGTCGACGGCTTGGATGCGGGAGCTGCCGGGGCTCGAAGGATCGCCGTAGTTCATCTCGTCCAAGGGGGTTAACTGGACAATGCGGTTTTCTGGGTCGAGATCGGAGACGATGCGGACGGAACCGCCGAGGACGCGATCGGAACCGAAGCGGCTCGCAGATGTTCGATCTGACGCATGCCATTCAGAATTGGCAAAATCATCGTATCGGGACCAACAGCTGAAGCGACATCGTTCATCGCGTCCTCAAGCTGATAAGACTTCGTGCTGATCACGATCAGGTCGAAGGGCCGAGAAATTCGCCGCAATTCTTCAGCGGACACGACGGGTGGACGCACCGTGATGTGCTCGCCGGTGTGGGTAAGGATCTCGAGGCCGCGCTCGCCAATCTGCCGCGCCCGTGCTTCGCGCAGCAGAAAGGTGACGTCCCGCCCTGCCCGTAGCAGCATGCCTCCATAAAACCCGCCGGTGGCTCCGGCACCTACCATCAGAACTCGCATTGCTTTGTCCTTTTGCCGGCGTGGATCACGCCAGAGTCTTGCTCTTCCAGTTGCGTCGCAAGCTCTTCCCACTCGGACGTCAGCGTGGCCTGGCGATCGCGCATGGCGTCCAATTCCGCGGCAAGCGCGCGTGCGGCTTCGGCTGTGGTGAAGACGCTCTGCTGCTGTTCGGCCTGCGTGATGCGGGCCTCCAATGCAGGGAGTTCTTCTTCAATTGCCTCGACGCGGTCTTCAATCTGCTTGAGCTTCAGGGGGTTCACGCGCCTGGCCGGCGGCTTGGGTGCTGGCTTCACAGGAGCCAGGGAACCGTTGATCTCGTGGGTCGATTCGATCGCCTCGAACGCCAGGGCCTCTTGCTCTGTGGGCAGAGGATCCTTGGGCGACGGTGGCGGCTCCGCCTTGCCTACCTGCTTTACCGGCTTCAGCATGCCAGTGGCGGCATCGATGCTGGCGCCGGTGGAGGCATCGGTCTTCATGCGCGCTGCGGTTCGGCGGTGTGGTGGGGAGTGCCGCCGGATTTGCGGTAGAGGTAGTCCTCGTAGTTGCCGGGGTAGATGTGGACGCGGCGGTCTTCGACCTCGAAGACGCGGGTGGCGAGGCCGTCGATGAAGTAGCGGTCGTGCGAGACGAAGAGCACCGTGCCGGTGAAGTTCGCGATGGCGTCGAGCAGCACGTCCTTGGCGCGCAGGTCGAGGTGGTTGGTGGGCTCGTCGAGCAGCAGGATGTTCGCGGGCGAGACGAGCATCTTCGCCATGGCGTAGCGGTTGCGCTCGCCGCCGGAGAGCACGCCGAGCTTCTTGAAGACGTCGTCGCCGGAGAACATGAAGCAGCCGAGCAGCGAGCGCAGCTCGACCACGGGAACCTGCGGCGCGATGCCGGAGATGTCGTCGAGCATCTGCGCGTCGGGGTCGAGGACCTTGTACTGGTCCTGCGCGAAGAAGTCGGCCAGGACGTTGTGGCCTAGCGGATGCGTGCCGCTGGTCGGCTCTTCCTGCCGGCTGAGCAGGCGGATGAGCGTGGATTTGCCCGCGCCGTTGGCGCCGACGAGGGCGATGCGGTCGCCGCGCTCGATGGTGAAGTTGACGTCGTCGAGGACGTGCTTCACTCCGGCCGGCGCCATCGACGGGGCATCGGGTAGTCCTTGATGAGGTCCTGAGACCTCGATCACGGTGCGCCCGCAGGCGGGCGGCTGCGGGAATGGTGAAGTGGATGGTCGCCTCTTCTTCCGGCACCTCGATGCGCTCGATCTTTTCGAGCTCCTTGATGCGCGACTGCACCTGCTTGGCCTTGGTGGCCTGGTAGCGGAAGCGGTTGATGAAGGCCTCGAGCGCCTCGATGCGGTCGCGCTGGTTCTTGTACGCGCTCATCAGTTGCGTGCGGCGCTCTTCCTTCTGCGCGACGTACTTCTCGTAGTTGCCGTGGTAGACGTGCATGCGCTTGTTCCAGAGCTCGACGGTCTTGTTGACGGTGACGTCGAGGAAGTAGCGGTCGTGCGAGATGAGGATGTAGGCGTTGGGATAGTCGTGCAGGTAGTTCTCGAGCCAGTTGCGGGATTCGAGGTCGAGGTGGTTGGTGGGCTCGTCGAGCAGCAGCAGGCTGGGCTTTTGCAGCAGCAGTTTGGCGAGCGCGATGCGCATCTGCCAGCCGCCGGAGAACTCTTCGGTCTTGCGCTCCCAGTCTTCCTTGGTGAAGCCGAGGCCGCCGAGCACCGCGCCTACCTGCGAGTCGAGGGTGTAGATGTCGTGGACGTGGAGCTGGTCGGCGATGTCGGAGTAGCGGTCGGCGGCGGCGGCGTACTCGCGCGACTTGGGGTCGGCGGTCGAGAGGGTGTGCGTGAGTCTCTTCGGCCTCGCGCTCGAGCGCGCAGATGGTCGAAGACGGAGAGGCATTCGGCGAAGACGGTCTTGCCGCGGAGCGCGAGGCCGTCCTGCGGCAGGTAGCCGAGGGTCATGCCCTTGACGCGGGTGAGCTGGCCGTAGTCGAGGGTTTCGATGCCGGCGAGGATCTTGAGCAGGGTGGATTTGCCGGTGCCGTTGCCGCCGACCAGGCCGGTGCGCTCGTCCGGCGTGATCAGCCAGTTGACGTCTTCAAAGAGGAGTTTTTGGCCGAAGCGTTTGCCGGCGGCGGAGAGTTGGAGCATCGTCCTCTATTTTCGCAGAACACAACAGTTGCTCCGCCATTCCTCAGGTATCCCCACCTGATTTCATGGCATCGAAACAGGTGTTTGGAGCCTGGAACGTGGAAGGCGGCTCAGATTCGAAGGGTGATCAGCCCGACGCGATTCGCGGGCGCTGGTGGAATCGTCGCTGGGTGAAGGCCGCGGGGTTTGCGAGCATCGCTGTCTGCTTGCTCCTGGTTCTCGCCGCCGAGTACATCCTTCACAACGCCGAACCGATTGTTCGCAAGCGCATCATCGAGACCCTGTCGGCACGTTTCGATGCACCGGTTGAGCTGGACCGGGTGGACATCTCGCTGTTCAGAGGTATCGAGGTTGACGGCTATGGTCTCCGGATTCCGTTCGGGGCGGGCAAGCCGTCGGGCGTCCCCGGTTATCCCATGATTGGCGTCCAGCACTTTGCGTTTCGCACCACCTTTGAAGGTCTGCTCCGGCAGCCGACCCATCTGGCTGCGGTCCGCGTGGAGGGCATGGAGTTGCACATCCTCCGCCCGCCCAGCGCGGGCTGATCCTTGGAACTCGCGAAGGCGTCAAGCCCGCCGATCCCCAGGACCCCAGGACGAAGCCCAAAATCGCCATCGTGGTCAAAGAGTTCCGCTGCAAAGACGTAAAGCTCTTCGTTGAGTCCGGCAGGCCGGGGAAGGAGCCGCTCGAGTTCGACATCGCCTTACTCAACATGCGCGATGTCGGCCGCGATCAGGCGATGGTGTACGACGCGCAACTAAGGAATCCCAAGCCGACCGGCGAGATTCACGCGGTCGGCCACTTCGGTCCCTGGGCCGGGGCGTCTGCACGGCCCAGCGTTCCAGCCGCGCCCTCGCCCGATCCTGGGCAGACGCCTCTTGATGGCGACTACACCTTTGACCACGCCGACCTGAATACGGTCACGGGCATTGGCGGGATGCTTTCCTCCACTGGTCACTTCAACGGTGTGCTGGACAGAATCACTGTTGACGGCGAAACCAGCGTCCCGAATTTCTCGCTGGACATGAGCAGTCGCCCTGTTCCTCTGCATACGCGCTTCCATGCGATTGTGGACGGTACCAGCGGGGACACCTTCCTGGAGCCTGTGCACGCGCGTCTGGCAGATTCCGACTTCACCGTGAGCGGCAAGGTGGTGAAGGTTGACCACCGGGGCCACGATATTCAACTTGACGTCGACATTCCGCGTGGGAAGATGCAGGACTTCCTCCGTCTTGCAGCGAAGACGAATCCTCCGCTGATGAACGGAATGCTGGCGATGAAAGCGAAGCTGCACATTCCTCCCGGGGATACCCGCGTGCCGGAGAAGCTGAGTATGGCCGGCACGTTTCGGCTCACCGAGGTGCGCTTCAACAATGCACGCCTGGAGGACCGCATTGACGGCTTAAGCGCACGGGCGCAGGGCAAGCCGAAAGAGGTCGCCGAGGTGAGTGAGGATCGCCAGGCCGAGGCGCAGTCCCAGCTTGCTGCCAGGTTCACCATGGGTCATGGCGTTATGCAGGTCACAGACGTGCATTACACGATCCCGGGAGCCTTGGTCCTGCTGGACGGGGTTTATTCCATGGATGGCCGACTGTTTGAATTCAAGGGCCACGTTCGGACGGATGCGACCGCTTCGCAGATGGTGTCCGGCTGGAAAAGCTGCGCTGTTGAAGCCGATGGATCACTTCCTGAT
>CAWBZV010000005.1:0-1620963 GCA_963793305.1 uncultured Gemmatimonadales bacterium
CGTCGCGAACACCGTGAACAACGCGCTCAAGGGCCGCGTCTTCCCATTGGTGGTGACCTGCCGTTCCTGCATGGCCTCGAGCAACTCCGCCTGCGTCTTCGCCGGCGCACGATTGATCTCGTCCGTCAGCAAGAGATCCGTGAACACCGGCCCCGCGCGAAATTCGAACCCGCGCGTCGCCTCGCTGAACACGGAGACGCCGGTCACGTCCGACGGCATGAGGTCGGGCGTAAACTGTATCCGCCCGAAGCCCGCGCCGAGCGCTTCGGCCAGCGTGCGAACGAGCAACGTCTTGGCGGTGCCCGGCACGCCCTCCACCAACACATGCCCGCGCGCGAGAAACGCCACCAGTATCTCGTCGATCAGGACGTTCCTGACCGATGATGCGCTGCCCCACGCTGTCGCGAATGCGTCGCAGCGTCTCGGCGATTGCTGTGGCGTTGAGAGATCCCGTCACGTCCCCAGTACCCGGTCGATGCGGTCCACCGCGCGTCCGACCGCCAACAGCTCGGCCGGAGCGATCCCGTCGCTCACGCCGTGAGGATATGCTGGACGTCATCGGCGAGCGGCGGATTCTGCGCCGCGACGCCCTGGAGATACGCTTCATCGTTCCGCACGCCCTTGCGCGAATGCCGCCGCCTGAGCCCCCGAATGAGCCGCCGCACGGCGGTACGCGTGGCGTTGACGCGCGCGTACGCCCGCGCCAGCGCCGCGACATGCTCCAACGCCGATCGCCGCTCGATGCGCTTGCGGCTGGTCGGCGCCACCGGGCGCCACGCGGCAACCGCCAGCAGGATGAGCGCCGCCACCGCGACCTGCGCCAAGGTGCGTCCTTCGGACGTGTCGGTGAGGAAATTGCTGACGGCCGACCATATCCCCGCCCTCGCCCCGAAATCATGTTCGTCGAACACGAGCACGGGTCGCTTGCCGCCCGAGGCGTAGTCGAGCATGCGGACGGCGGCGGGGCCAAGGCCGTACCGACACACGCGAATGACGTCATTCCGCGAAGAGATCCGCGTCCGACACCACGACGACTCGCCCCTCGCCAAATCGGTAGCCGACAGCTGCGGCCGATATCGTCTTGTCGGTGTCCGATTGGACGGCGACGAATAGCGCGGTGTCATCCGGCGACGCGCGCGAGCGGCTGATCGAGTTGAGTCGCACGGAATCATTTGGCCACATTGGCACGGGCGACCCTGCGTCCTCATCCGGACAGTCGAGCGGTGGCTGTGGGACCATAACCCGGCCGGGTGCCGAGGCGACATGCAGTGAGTCGTTCAAGGCGGAGGCCCCATCAGAAACAACGTAGACTAGCCCGGCGCCCCGGCGAACCGCGTCGAGAATCGCGTGCGCCTCACGGATGGTTGGCGACACCGGCGGATCGAGCAGAAGGTAGACGCGATCCGAGTCGAGCGGCGCGGCGAATGCTCCTCGACGCCGCGACTCGGGCCATCCCAATCGCCCAGCGATCTCGTACAACCCGCGGGCACCCCCGGGGCTCGCCGAATCGGACGACAGCGCTCCGCGGACCATGAGGGGCGTCGCCGAGGGCGTCGGTTCGAGCAGGATCGCCGCGATGAGCGCGGCGGCGATGACGGGCAGCGCGATCTTCGGCGAGAGGAGCCGTTCGACGAGTGACTTCGCCATACCGCGTCAGCCGAGCGACCCGAGCTCGGGGTCGATCCGCCCGGCGAGCTCCAGGAGCGACTGGAACCTGGGCTGGTCGCACGACCCGAGCCGATAGATCACCACCTCGTAGCCTCTGGCGAACTCACGAAACGGACCGAAGACCGTGGGCGCCGTGCGCCGCAGGTCGCGCGCGTAGTCGCCCGCGGTCTTGGAGGGATCCAATCGGAGCGGCACCCGCGCGGACACGCGGTCGAGGAGCGCTTCATAGAGCGCGTGGGCCGCGTCGGTGTATGCACCGCTCGCCGCGAGTCGTTTGGCGAGCGCCCACGGATCACCACCCTTGCCGGGGCGCATCCGGCGCGTGAAATGCGCCGCGTATCCTCCGCCCGGCGAGTATGCGAGCAGCACGAAATGCCCGATGGTGAGCAGGGCGACCGCCACGATGCCATACACGATGAGGTGCTTGGCCGCCGGGGATCGGTCGATCGCGTTGAAGAAACTCGCCACCCAGGTCATGACGCGCAGCAGCCAGCGACTCATGATCGAGGTCGGCCCCGTCGTCGTGCGACCGTACGCGTGCTGCCGAAATACGGCGGCGACCGTATCCTGTACGGTCGCCGCGCCAGCGGAATCGAGTTGCAGGTGGCTACGCCGGTTGGGGCTTCGCCGGGGGTGCTCCGGGTCCGCCCGTTTGCTGCGCCATCAATTCGATGTCGTATCCCTCTTTCCGAATGCGCGCATTGTAGTACAACAGCGTCATCGTGACTGGCGCGAGGGGCAGCAGCGCGCTGGCTCCGAGTGCCAGGATGATCTGGCTGATCAACGTCTGTCCGCCGAAGCCGCCCGCGAGGCCCGCGATGAAAAAGATGATGAGGAAGCCGACGAAGTAGATGACGAACCCGACGAGCCCGGTGAGAAAAATGTGTCCTTTGAGCCCCTTCGACAAATCGAACGATCGGGACGCGGCATTACCAGCGCTCAACCCTTCGAACGCGATGATGTACGGCATCGCGAACAGGCCGAGGGCGACATAAATGCCCGGAATAATGAAGAGGAGCGATGCGAGACCAATCGCGACCGACTGATAGACGTAGCCCCAGGCCATCCCTGGCGCTCGCTTCATGGCGCGACTGATCGCGTCGGCGACGACGACGGGCTTGCCGAGATACGCATCCGAGCTGGCCAGGAAGAGGGCGGTCTGGAAGATCGCGCTCAGGGCAATGAAGAGGATAAAAAACACGATCAACGCGGTGATGCTGAAGGCGCTCGGCGTGGCAACCGTTCCGCGCGCGCTTTGGGGCACGAGCAGTGGCGGGATCACGTAGAGCGGCACCGTGAACAGCGCCGACAACGTGTAGAACGTCGCGAAGTTGCGGCGCATGATCTGTATCGTCGCGTCGATCAACTCCGTGGCCGAGCGGGCACGGTACGCGGCAGCCGACACTGGAGCCTCCAGGAAGGGGAAAGGCTTATCGCGCTAAGATCGCGCCGAAGGGCCCTGGAAGTAAATAGCTGGTTACGTCGAGGGCTCGCCCGCGCCGGCCTCGTAGTGCGCCTCGCACTCATCCCACACCCACGCCGCCAGCAAGTAGCCGACCGCACCGCACGCGACAAAGAGTCCGACGACCGCACTCCAAACGATCGCGCGCTCACGGAGGGTGTGATACGCAACCGTGACGATACTGCACGGCACACCCCACCCGGCGACGCCGTAGCGCCACAGAAACGCAGACCGCCCACCGGCACGCAATCGCGTCCAGCGGGCCAACGCGTCCGGATGCGCGGCGTCGGGCCAGGGAATGCTCAGCGCAGCACCGCCTTGGCGATCGTCTGAAGCTGCATGTTCGACGTCCCTTCGTAGATCGTGCCGATCTTCGCGTCCCGATAGAACTTCTCGACGGGATACTCCGTCGTATACCCATACCCGCCGAACAACTCCACGCAGAGCGAGGTCACGCGCTCGCACACCTGCGAGGAGAAGAGCTTCGCCATTGCCCCTTCACGCGCAATATCCTGCCCGGCGTCCTTGAGCCGCGCGGCGTTGTACACCATGAGCCGCGCCGCCTCGAGCTCCGTCGCGGCCTGCGCAACCTGGAATTGAATCCCCTGGAACTCGGCCAACGGCTTGCCGAACTGCTTGCGCTCCTTCAGGTACCCGAGCGCAGCGTTGAGCGCGCCGCCCGCGACCCCGATCATTTGCGCGCCGATGCCGATTCGCCCGCCATTCAACGTCTCGATCGCGATCTTGTAGCCCTGGCCCACGGGACCCAGCACGTTCTCGCCCGGCACGACACAGTCGTCGAGGATCAACTCGACGGTGCTCGACGCCCGAATCCCCAGCTTGTCCTCCCGCTTGCCGACGCTGAATCCCGGTGCATCCCGCTCGACGATGAACGCGGTGATCCCGCGATACCCTTGGGCAGGGTTCACGTTGGCGAAGATCACGAAGATGTTGGCCTCGCCGCCATTCGTGATCCACATCTTGCGGCCATTCAGCACCCAATCGGAACCGCGTTGAGTCGCCACGGTCGCCAGGCCGAACGCGTCAGAGCCGGAGCCTGGCTCCGACAGCGCGTACGCGCCGACTTCGCCGGACACGAGACGCGTCAGGTACTTCGAGCGCTGGGCCTCGGTTCCGTAGCGAGTGATCGGGTAGTTGACCAGCGTGTTCTGCACGTCGACCATAATGGCCGCCGCGGCATCCACCTGGCTGATCGCCTCGACGGCCAGCGCAACCATGGTGAGTGTGCCGGCCGCGCCGCCGTAGCTCTCCGGGACCTCGATGCCCATGAGTCCGAGCGCGAAGTACTGGGGAATCAGCTCGGGGTCGATCCGTCCGGCGGATTCCATTGCTTTGACGCGAGGCCGAACTTCGCTCTCCGCGAACGCCGAAACGGCGTCGCGAAACATGATCTCCTCGTCGGAGAAGGTCGTGAGAGCGGGACGGCTGAGGGGGAGAGGAGGGGCACTCGACATGCCCTAAAAACTAACGCCTGCCCTGTCCTATCTCACCCAGTCGACGGACTGAACCGCGGCGTCGATCTGATCTTCGAGCGTCGTCAACGCGCCCGGGGAGAACGGCGAGCCCACGTCGTGCGTGACGGTCTTCACGCGGTCGCTCTGCCGCCATGACGTAATCGCCACCGGATTCTGGCTCAAACCGCCGGCGTACGAGTTCTCCAACGTGAAATAATTGATCCGCTGGAAGTCGGTGACGATCTGGTTGAGCGTCTCGCGCGAGATCGTCGCATGCCAGTGGCCAGCCTTGCTGACGTTGGCCTTGCCCTCGTAGTCCACCCGGCCGTCACCGTAGAACGACAACTTGTACTCGGCGCACTGCCCTTTGCACTGCGTGCGCTCGAGCGTGAAGACGGGCGTCGCGGCCGGCGCTTTCGCCAGCTTGGCGTGACTGACGTGGGTCTGCGCGGAAGCCCGGACTGCTGTTGCGCACAGCAGCGCAAGGGCCAGCATCACAGTTGTCCGCGACGGCATACCTACATGACGACGCCAGGCCGCCTAAGATACGGCGGACACGCCCGCCCGCTCGGCGATAATCTCCCCGAGCTTCTCATGAATCCCAAACGCGGGCGTCACGCGATATCGGACCCCAGGGTACGGCGCCGCCGCCTCGGCCACCATGCGGGGAATGTCCGCAGTCGAATGTTTCCCGGGGGACAGCATATAAGGAAAGGCGATGATCTCGTCCGCGCCCGCGTCGACGCAGTCCCCGAATCCCCGGGCGATCGACGGCTCCGCGATCTCCATATGGGCGTAGCGAACCACCGCGGTCGTGCCCAACTGCCGCTGCACCAGCTCGGCCATTTCGCCGAGCATCGCGTTGGCCTCGTCACGGCGAGACCCGTGGTCGATCAAGAGAATGGCTTTCATACCCCGGGAAATATACAATTCGCACGGAATGGCACCCCAGCCACGGCGCGTCCTGCTCGTCGAGCAGAATCGGGATGGCACGGCCGGCGGCTCCTACCAGTCGCTGTACGATATTGCCCGGTCGCTCGACCGGAGCCGGTACACGCCAGAAGTGCTGTTCTACGCGACAAACCGGTTCGTCGACCGACTGACCGATCTCGGCGTCCCCGTCCATATCTGGTCGCCATCCCGACGGTCCAACCGACTGGCGAACGCCATCGGTGGCGTGTTCGACTGCGTGGGATTGTTGCAGCGGCTACATATCGACATCGTCCACCTGAACAACGCGCCAGCCGCGGGCGCCGACACTTGGCTCCCGGCGTCCTGGATCCGCCGGATCCCCTGCATCACGCACGCCCGTACGGTCGTCCGCCCCGGCCACACCGCCATCGATCGGCGGCTGCACCGCCGATATGATCTGGTGCTGGGCGACAGCCGGCACGTCGCGGAGGCCGTCATAGCCACGACCGGTATCGCGCGCGAACGCGTCCGCGTGGTCTACGAGGGTGTCGATGCCGATGCGTTCCGCGACTCGGTCCGTCGGCCCGCCGCGGAAGTCCGCCAGCAATTCGGCGTTCGCCCCGACGACGTGCTGATCGTGATGGCCGGGCACCTGCGTCCCTGGAAGGGGCAACACGTACTCGTCGACGCGCTCTCGCGCGTCACGAACCGCGATCACATCAAAGCGATATTCGTCGGCGGCACGCCCGCGGGCCACACCGACTACGTCGAGCAACTCCAAGCGACGGCGGCCGCCACGGGTCTCACCGGTATCATATCGTTCGTCGGTGAGCGCAACGATGTCGCCGATTTCATGAACGCCGCCGACATTGTCGTGCACGCGTCGACCGACCCCGAGCCATTCGGCATCGTCGTCGTCGAAGGCATGGCTTTGGGCAAAGCCGTCCTCGCCTCTGCCCTCGGCGGTCCGCTCGAGATCATTACGCCAGGCACGGGCTTGCTCTTTGACCCCGCCCATCCCGAAGAGCTAGCGGCTGCCATAGACCGCGTCGCTGCCGACGCCAACTTCCGCGCCGACCTCGGCCGCGCCGCGAGGGAGCGCGCTGATGTCTTCTCCGTTCGCGCGCTCGTCAGCGGAACTGAAGCGGCTTACGACTTGGTCAGCCAGTAACGGCTAAATATCTCGGCAACGGGGCATTCAAAACCCGGCAGCACATTGTAACCGGACAGGCGATCACCCAAGTTCAGCACGATCGCATTGAGCTGCGGCCGGTACACCGTGATCGTGCGACGATTCGTGTCGACGTACCAGACCAGCCGCGATCCCGTGCGGAGATATTGCGCGATTTTCTCGGCCATCTCCCGCTTCCGGTTGCTCGGCGACTTGACCTCGACGGCGAGATCGGGAGCGCCATCGAGATAGGTCGGCATCTCCTCGCTTGGCACGCGGTCCGCCCGCACGAATGACACGTCAGGCGCGCGAACGGTGTCTGGATTCCTTTCCAACACGAAACCGGGATCACCAAAGACCACTCCGAGCTTTCGCGATGCGACAAACTCGTATAGCAGATGGCTGATCTTGCTGGCGATCCAACCGTGGTCCGACGCTGCTGGTGCTTCGCGGACGCAGATGACGCCCCGGATAAGCTCGCTCTCACGGGGTGCTACGGAGTCTGGCAGAGCGCCGTATTCCTCCGCCGTGAGGAGTTTCTGTGAAGTTGTCATGTGTCCATCCTAGCGTTGAGGTTTGAGTGCCCGCAACGCGGAATATCGAACGGTGCCGTCAGTCGAGCGTCATCGTTGACGTCAGCGCTTCATCACCTCGAGCGCGAGCTCGATTTTCCCGAACGGCGCCGAGACCTGCACGCCTTGCACGTCGCCACGGACCGCGTCGAGCATCTCGCGCGCAATCGCGAGCCCCTCCGCAACCGCATGCTCCTTGGATCGCTCGTTCGCCCGCCGCATACGGGCAATGATGGGCTCCGGCACCGTCACGCCGGGAACCTCGTTCGCCAGAAACTCGGCGTTGCGCAGAGAGACCAGCGGCCAGATCCCCGCGATGATCGGGATGCGCGCGGGCATCGTCTCCAGGAACCGCTCGAGCTGCGCCACGTCGAACACGGGCTGCGTAATCGCATACTCGGCGCCCGCATCGACCTTCCACGCGAACCGCCGGAGCTCCTCGGCGCTATCGATCGCCGCGGGATTGACGCCGACGCCGATCGCGAACCTGGTCGGCGCGCCGATCGGGTTCCCGCCCGGATCGAGACCGCGGTTCAACCGCGCGACGAGATTCGTGAGCCCGATCGAATCGATGTCGAAGACCGCCGTCGCATCGGGATACGGCCCCATCTTCGGCGGGTCCCCGGTGATGAGCAGCAAGTTGCGGAGGCCCATTGCCGCGGCGCCGAGCAAGTCGCTCAGCATCCCGAGGAAGTTGCGATCGCGACAACAGTAATGCGTGACGGCCTCGAGCCCCGAGACTTGCTGCTGAATCAAAATGCTCACCAGCACCGCGCTCATGCGACTTTGTGCGCGGGGGCCATCAGGAACGTTCACCGCGTCGATGCCCGCATCGCGCAGCGCCGTGACGTCGCGCAGCATGCGCGAGGCGTCCACGCCGCGCGGCGGCACGATCTCGACCGACGAGACAAACTGCCCTTTCGCCAGCTTCGCGGCCAGCGACGAGCGCTCGGCAAACGGCACGGGCTCGACGCCCACCTGCTCGGTCGGCGTCGACACGCCGCCAGAGAACCGGCCGCGGCCCGCGGAGCTCGCGACCGTCGCATGACGTGGGGCGAGCGGTCGCACGCCTTCGGCCATGGCCCGCGTATGCTCGGGCGTCGTCCCGCAACACCCGCCGACGACGCGCGCGCCGGCGCGAATCAGGTGCGCGGCGTAGGTCGCCATATACTCGGGACTCGCCATGTACATGCTGCGGCCGCCGACATCCCGCGGCATTCCCGCGTTCGGCTGGGCCGACAGCTTGCGGCGCGTCACCGGCGTCATCTTCTCGATCGCATCGAGAATCGCCTGCGGCCCGACCGAGCAATTGAGGCCGACGATATCGGCCCCGAATCGATCGAGTGCCGCGGCGATATCCGCCGGCCGCACGCCGAACGGCGTCACCCCGTCGACGCCGATGGTCATCTGGGCAATGACCGGCATCGTCGGGTCGACCTCGCGCGCCGCGCGAATCGCCTGCTCGATCTCGTCGAGATCGCCGAACGTCTCGGCGATGAACAGGTCGGCGCCACCTTCGGCGAGCGCCTCCATCTGCTCGCGGAAATGCGCCCGCGCTTCGTCCCGACTCGTCGGGCCATACGGCTCGATGCGCAAGCCGAGTGGGCCCACGGCGCCGGCGACGAGGATCGAGTCGCCGGCGGCTTCGCGCGCCAGCCGCGCCGCGGCGGTGTTGAACGCGCGCACACTGTCCTCGAGCCCATACTGCGCCAGCTTCGGGCGGTTCGCGCCAAAGCTGTTGGTCTCCAACACCTCGGCGCCCGCCCGCACGTACTCCTCGTGCACGCCACGCACGAGATCGGGCGCGCGGACGTTCAGCTCATCGTAGCACTGATTGATGAACACGCCGCGCGAGTACAGCATCGTGCCCATCGCGCCGTCGAACATCGACACGCGCTCGGGATCGAGCAACCGCTCGAGCAACGCCCGGCGCGAGATGACGACGGGTGCGGTCATGCCGCCTCCGCCGGTTGCGCGGCCGCTCCACGAACCGCGTAATACTTGGCGTCGGGATGGTGAACAATCAGCGCCACGGTGGATTGCTCGGGCAGCAGCTGGAACGCCGACGTCAATGACATGCCCAGCGCCGACTCGGCTGGCAACAACTTGAAGACCGTCGCGTGGTCATCCAGATCGGGGCATGCCCCATACCCCCACGAGTACCGCTTGCCGGCAGCCACGCCGAGCTCGCGCCGCACGCGACGGTGCATCCACTCGGCCACCGCCTCGGCCGCCTCGACCGCGAGTCCATGGACGTAGTACGCCTCGGCGACGTGTCCAGCCGCATTCAGCCCGTCGACTTTCACGGTCGCCTCGTCACCAACCGTCACGATCTGCAGGCCGATGACGTCGACCTCGCCTGACTCCACCGACCGGAAATAGTCAGCGAGGCATAGGCGCTCGCGCCCAGCCTGTCGCGGAAAGTGGAACCGCGCGATCTCGCGGAGCGACCCACCGTCGCTCTCGTACGCGGCCGGATCATATACGATGACATCGTTCCCGCTCGACTGCGCGGGAAAATACCCGTACACCGCCCGAGGTTTGAGCCAGCCCTCCCGCTCGGCCTCGGCGGTAAGGCGCGCGAGCGTGGGCTCAAACTCGCTGCGCACCGTCCGCTCGAACTCCGGCCCCGACCCGCGCCCGCCCCACTGCAGGCGATACAGCTCGTCGAGATCGAGCAGCTCGAACACCTCCCCCAAGGGGATATCCCGCAACACCCGCGCGCCAAAAAATGGAGCCTGAGGCACGGCATTGTCCGCGCGAATGTCGCTGCGCGTCGTCGCGTCAGTCCCGGCGGCGATGTCCTTCCCGGTTTGCAAGAACACGTCGTCGCGCGCTGCCCGGAGCACGTCGGACACGAGGCCTGACCGCCGGGACGTGTCCATGAGCGCATCCATCGTCTCGAGCCCCTCGAACGCGTCCTTACAATAGAAGACACCGGATTCGTACGCGCGCTCGCCTTCGACGAACAAAGCCCGTCGGCCAAATCGCCGATTGATCGCGGCGCCGCCGATCAGCACCGGATACGCCAAGCCGCGCCGGTCGAGCTCCTGCACGCACAGTGGCATCTGCTTCGATGTCGACACGAGCAGCGCCGAGAGCCCGATCGCGTCGGCCCCGACTTCCTGTGCCTTGTCGATGATCGTGTTCACCGGCACTTGCTTGCCGAGATCGTAGACCGTGTAGCCGTTGTTCGACAGGATGGTGTTGACCAGCGACTTGCCGATATCGTGGACATCGCCATACACCGTCGCCAGGACAACCTTGCCCTTGGTGTAGCCCTCGGCCTTCTCCAAGAACTGCTCCAGGTGCTTCACGGCCTTCTTCATGACCTCGGCGCTCTGCAGCACGAACGGCAGGATCAGCTCTCCAGCGCCGAACTTGTCGCCAACTTCTTTCATCGCTGGCAACAGGACGTCGTTCAGCAGGCGGACGGGATGCTCCCTCACCCCAGCAATATCCAGGTCGCTCTCGATACCGTCCTTCTGCCGATGCACGATTTTCCAATGAATGCGCTCATCGGGAGTCATGCCAGCAGTCGGATCTTCCCGGGTCTCGCGCGGTGCGCCGGAGGCGCCTGCGTAATGCTCAATGAACCGCTGCAGCGCGTCGGCTCGACGATTGAAGACGAGATCGTCGGCCATCGTGCGCTCGGTGTCCGGAATCTCGGCGTACGGCCGGACGTGAGCGGGGTTCACGATCGCGGCGTCGAGGCCGGCGGCGACGCAGTGGTGGAGGAACACGGAATTGAGCACCGCCCGCGCCGGCGGCGTCAGCCCAAAGCTGACGTTCGACACGCCGAGCACGGTCAACACGCCAGGCAGCTCCCGCTTGATGAGCCGGATGCCCTCAATGGTCTCGTGCGCCGAGTCGATCCACTCCGGCTCGCCAGTCGCCAGCGTGAACGTCAGCGCATCAAAGATGAGATCCGACGGCGCCAGCCCGTACTCGGTCGTCGCGATCTCGTGGATGCGACGCGCGATCTCGAGCTTCCGGTCGCGTGTCTTCGCCATTCCCACCTGATCGATGGTGAGCGCGACGACAGCCGCCCCATGCGTCTTGACCAGCGGAAGCACATCCTCGATGCGCTTCCGACCGTTCTCCATGTTGATCGAGTTGACGATCGCCCGACCGGGTACGTGCTCCAACGCGCGCGCGATGACCGCCGCCTCCGTCGAGTCGATCATGAGCGGCAACTCGACGCTCATCGACAGGAGCTTCACGGTCTTCGCCATCTGCTCGGCCTCGTCCCCGCGCTCCGTCAACGCCACGCACACGTCGAGCACGTGCGCGCCCGACTCGGCCTGGTCACGGGCGACACCGACCAGTCCCTCATAGTCGTCGGCGAGCAGCAGCTGCTTGACTTTGCGCGAGCCCTGCGCGTTGAGGCGCTCGCCGATGAGGAGCGGCGGCGGATCTTGATGCAGCGTGATCGCGCGCATCGCGCTCGACACGCGCGGCACATCATGTCGCGCCGCTCGTCCGCTCTGGGCATCGGTCGCGCGCACGGCCGCGACGATAGCGCGCAGGTGCTCGGGCGTCGTGCCGCAACACCCGCCGACGATGCGGACGCCGAAATCATGGACGAAGACGCGAAGCGCTTCGGCCATCGGGTCCGGCTCCAACGGATAGACCGCATCGCCGGTTCCCGTATTCAGCGGCAAGCCCGCATTCGGGATGACGGAAATCGGGCGCCGCGCATGCTCCGTCAGATAGCGCACCGGCTCGCGCATATGCTCCGGGCCGGTCGAGCAATTGAGCCCGATGACGTCGACCGGCAACGCCTCGAGCGTGGTCATCGCGCTCGCGATGTCGGTGCCGAGGAGCATCCGGCCGCCGGTATCGAGCGTGACCTGGGCCTGTATGGGAACCCGGCGACCGAGCTCAACGAAGAGTCGCTCGAACCCCGCAATCGCCGCTTTCACTTCCAGGATATCCTGCAATGTCTCTATCAGCAGGACATCAACCCCGCCTTCGACGAGCGCTTTGGCTTGTTGATAGAAGTTCTCGCTCAGCTCATCGAACGAGATAGCAGAGAGCACCGGGTCGCTGCTCGACGGCAGCATGCCGGTGGGCCCGATGGAGCCCGCGACATATCGCGGATGATCCGGCGTCGAGAACTTCTCACAGGCCGCGCGGGCGAGGCGTGCGGCAGTCACGTTGATGTCCCGGACTTTGTCGCCGAGTCCCCACTCCGTCAGCCGCCGGGGCGTCGATTGAAACGTGCAGGTCTCGACGACATCACACCCGACCGCGAGAAACGACTCGTGGATTCCCTGGATAACGTCTGGCCGCGTGAGGACGAGGTGATCATTACACCCTTCGAGCGCCTTCCCGCCGAAATCCTCAGGCGTGAGATGCGCGCGTTGGATGTTCGTCCCCATCGCCCCATCAAAGATCAGAACTTTCGATTCGAGCGCTTCGAGATATGAAACCATATATAAAGAAAACCCGGTCGCTAAAGCGGCCGGGCGGGCGAGCGCTTTAGCGGTTTGTTTTACGTGGTCGCAAGTCGCATAAATCGCCACGGCAATCAGTTATGCAGTGAACATAGCCGCCGGTCACGGGTCGGGCAAGGCGCGCGCGACAATGGTAAAGCTCTGAGTCAGGAGCGGCGCGTGGGGCCGAACACGCTTGGACAGCTGGCCCACATGCCACCACGTTTGTTGCAACCCGCTCAGCCGCGTCCGCGAATAGGGCGCGGGAAGCCGCGAAACGACTTGAAATCCCGCTCGCTCCAGCGGACGCGCTATGGACCGCGGTGTAAACCCCCAAAGGTGCTCGACCGGTAGCGCGCTGCGTCCGATCTCGCGCGCCGGCGCTACCCGCGCGTGCTCGGCGTTGCGGAGGCGAAGCAGCAGGTATCCGCCCGGGCGGAGCAACCGCCGCATGCCACGGAGCTCCTGCACCGGGTCCGCCGTGTAATAGAGCGCGTCGAACGAGGTCACGCAGTCGACGACCGGGAGCGGCGGCTCGAGGCTCGCGACCGTCCCCTCTCGCAATCGCACGCCGAGCTCGGCCCGTCCGCGACGGATGGCGCTCGGGCTCACGTCGCACCCTTCGGCGTCGAGACCCGCCGCGAGTGCCGCGGCTACAAAGTGTCCGTAGGCCGTACCAACGTCGAAGACGCTGCGGGCGCCGATGCCGCGCAGGATGCGGATCGCGTCGTCGAAGATCGGTTCGCGCCAATGACCCCACCGTTCAATGTCGGCGTGGTCGAAGTACGAAGTATCGAACACCTGGCGCATGGCCACGGCTGAGAGGCGCGGCGACACGAACAGCGTGCCGCAGGACCGGCACCGGCGGAGCCCCAGGAGATTCCAGAAGATGAACGAGACCAGCGCCTCACTGTCGGTCGACCCGCAGCAGCACGCCGCGACCCGTTCCACCGCCATGAACTTGAAGTCGCCGGCCAGCGCGGCCCCGAGCCAGACTTGAGGGTCATCGATCGTGTCGCCGTGGCGGCGCAGCGCGTCCAGTTGCGCATCGACTTTGGCATCGCCATAACGGGCACGGTAGTCGGCGGTCACGCTACAGATTTATGACGACGAGCTCGTACGGCGCCAGAGCCAATGGCAGGGGGCGCGGGCGCAGCCGCCGCCGAAGCGGGAACGGAAGAGTGGCCAGCGCGGCCTGAACGCGGTGGCGGCCGCCGCGGAAGTCGGACTCCGGATCGATGCCGGTCAGCACGCGATACACGGTATCGGCCCACGCCAGAATGCGCGGGGTAACGCAGATCACGCGACCCCCGGCTCGGGTCACGCGGCGTGCCTCTATGAGGCATGACCGTGGGTCGTCCATGAACTCGAGCGCGCTCACGATCACGACGGCATCGAACGAGGCGTCGCGGAACGGGAGCACCATGCCGCTCGCGCGCGCGGCCGAGAGATCGATATCGCTCTCCCCCAGCCGGTCGCGGACGACGCGGCCGTGCGCGTGAATGTCGATGCCGTAGAGTGCCCGCGCGTGTCGCGCGAGCGTGTACATGAACACGCCGCTGCCGTAGCCGATTTCCAACAGGGCATCGACCGGCCGGCGCGGCAACGCGGCCTCGACCCATCGGAGCCGCTCCCGCAGCACCCACCCCATGCCGCCCTGATAGTAGTGGTCGACGAAATCGACCTCGCTCGTCCGCCGCAAATGGCCGCGCGCCGGCAGCTCAATGCTTTTCGGGATCGGGACTGCTCGCTCGGCCACCGTGGGGACGCGACGAGACTCACGCTCGGGCGGCGACGCCGGAACGTCTGGCTGTGGATCGATGGGCATTGGGTTCTGTGATCAATAGCAAACCCGAGCCCAAAGTGTTGGGCGATTGCGTCCCTCGTTACGCGACTGGCGTCAATTCACAACACTCGCTGCAGAAGCAACCCGGTCGCCCAGAGAATCGCATACGCGACGATCGGCGAGATGTCGAACATGCCGACGTTCGGGAGTCGCTTCCGGAGTGGGCGCACGAGCCACTCGGTGAGGATGAACGACCATCGCACCCATCGCGAATACGGCGAGATCCTGACCCAGGAGGCGATCACGCGGACAATGAGCGCGAGCTGCAGAAGCCCAATCGTCCAACCGACCAACACTGAGATGAGCGCCCTCGGCCCAAACGCAGCAGCCCTGAGGATGAGGATGATGTTGTCGCGCACCACGCCCAACAGGCTCAATACGATGATGCCCGCGATGATGACCGCCAACAGCGCCCAGAGAGGCGCGGAGCTCGGTACCCCGCCGGAGCGCACGACGGCCTGTTCGACAGGGGCAATCGCCGGATCCACGGTCTTCCGGAAGAATCGAGCGGCGGGACCGAACGGACTGAGTCGGCGTGTTCGCACCAGCCAATCGCCGGCGCAGACGATACCGGTGAGCCCCGCGGCGCCGAGGAAGACGTAGCGCAGGACGCCTATGACGGCATCCAGTCCAATGACAATCGTGTTTTGGTCCATATGAAACCGAGCAACAGGCCGATCGCGCCCGCGATCCAGACGTGAGGCGGCGCCGGTCGCGAGCCGACGCCCATAGGGATGATAGCGAGCGAAACGATCAGTGTAACGCCACTCACCCCGAGCCCGAACCTCCGGCCGGGGCTTCGACCCAACCAGTATCCAAGGGGGAGCAGCCACAGCATCGTCCAGAGCGCCGTCAGATACGGCCCGTAGCGCGCTTGTCTCCCATAGTTGTCGGAGATGAGGAGACGCCATCCTTGCCAGGCGCCGGCGTCGGGACGCGCCGAAGCGGTCTTGCCGGCGCGCCGCGCGGCCAGCAACAGTCCGACGCGATCGACGGTCGCGGCGATTCGGATGGTATCGCTGGGCGTCGAGGTCGAGTCGCACGGGATGGCGCCGTGCAACCGGTGGGCGGGCGAGTGGAACTTGAGATCATCGAGGTGCGTGCGGACGCCGAAGATGAGATCCTGGCCCGCGCACGCGATCATGAAGATTTCTTGACGGTCCCCGTCGAACACGCCGACGATTGGCGCGAGGTGACCCCCTTCGTTCGGCGCCGGGATCGTCGTGATGTCGACGCGCGCGCGGCCCTGCCGGAAGGCGTCGCGCATGGCCGCGCTGGCCGAGTCCGACAAGCGGCCGTTGCGGAAAGGCTGGCCATTGTACGTCGCCGAGAGGATTTGGCCCGTGTATCTGCCGAACTTCGGCAGGTCGGCCGCGACTTGCTCCCAGTACTGGGTTCTGGGGAGCGATGGTCCCATAGACCACGGCATGAGGATCGCGAGTCCGAGCCAAGCCGCGGCGGCCCCGAGCGCCAGGCGTCGACCAGTCCTGGGATCGGGCGTGAAAATGAGACGCATGTGGTCAGCGAGCCAGACACCAACGATCCCCCCCAGCGGATTCGAAATGATGTCATTCAGACCGGACTCGCGTCCCGAAATGACGAAATCCTGAAGGGTCTCGATCGTCCCTGCGAGAAGCAGTCCGAAGAGATAGAATGGGCCAGCGTCGAAGACCCGCCGTGCGCAGTCCCCAACCCAAGGGAACGAAGAGCGCAATGTTGAGCAGAAAATCGGCGGCGCCGAACGAGCCACAGAAGACGCACCAATGGAAACCCGACGGCAGCGGACCGCCGAGCGGCTTCAACGTCAATCGGGCTATGAGTGCCAACGCGCACAGACTCGTGGCGAACCCGAGTGCCTTCTGTTGCGCCCGCGCTACACTGACCATCGTAGTTGTGGGTTAACAGAGGCTCATGAATGGCACTCTAACTGCGAATCGAGCCCTGAGCGACGAATGCTAAACTCGAGTACACCCGCGATAAAGCACTTCTTTACGGTTGACGTGGAAGACTACTTCCAGGTCAGCGCGTTCGAGGGCGTGGTGTCTCGCGACCAATGGCCGCGCTTCCCCAGCCGCATCGAGGCGGCGGTCGACCGGCTGCTCGGTCTCTGCTCTCGCCACGGCATTCGCGGGACGTTCTTCTCGCTGGGCTGGATCGCCAAGCATCATCCGAACGTGATCCGTCGGATTGCGGCCGAAGGACATGAGATCGCGTCGCATGGGTGGTGGCACCAGAAGGTGACCACGCTGACCCCGCTGCAATTTCGCGAGGATGTCAGAAACGCCAAGCGCGATATCGAGGATTGCTGTGGCCAGGCGGTCATCGGCTATCGGGCTCCCAGCTTCTCGATCGTTCCCGGACGCGAATGGGCGTTCAATGTTCTGATTGAAGAAGGCTATGAGTACGACTCCAGCTTGTTTCCCGTCAACCGCAACGACTACGGGTATCCGACCGCGCCTCCGATCGCGCATTTTCTGGAGCGCGCCGCTGGCCGGCTCTGCGAATTTCCGTTGGCCACGACCGTGTGGAATGGCGTCCGCATTCCCGCCGCTGGCGGTGGCTACTTCCGCCATTTCCCTTATCACATCATTCGTCGGGCATTCCAGGAGCACACGGACGACGGGATTCCGGCCGTCTTCTATATCCATCCGTGGGAGATCGATCCGGAGCAGCCGCGCTTGCCGGTCTCTTTGCTCACCCGCGTCCGTCACTATCGCGGGCTTCGCAATACCGAGGAACGCCTCGAGCGATTGCTCGGCGAGTTCCGGTTCACGTCTCTCAGCGACGGGATGCGCCAGGCTCAGTTGCAAGAAAGCGCGTGATACGAGTCGAACGCTTCGCGGGGCAGCCAGACGAGTGGGATCAGTTCGTCCGGAGCGCTGCTGGTTGGACGCACTTCCATCTATACGGTTGGCGGAGCGTGATGGAGCGCGTCTTTCATCACGGGTGTCTCTACCTCGCCGCCCGGGACGGTAACGCGCTGGTCGGCGTCCTTCCCCTCGTTCGAGTCAAGAGCGCGCTCTTCGGCCACTATCTGGTGTCGATGCCGTTCGTGAACTACGGCGGGCCACTGGGTTCCGACGCTGCGGTGCTCGCCCTGACCGAAGCCGCCGAGAACCAGGCACGGCAAGACAAAGTCAAGCTGCTCGAATTGCGCAGCCGCCGGCAACTTCCGATAGGGCTTCCGGTCTCGACCAGAAAGATCACGGTTGTGCTCGATCTGCCGAGCGACCCTGATCGCTTGATGAAGCAGCTCGACGCGAAGGTCAGGAGCCAGGTGCGCCGCCCCATGAAAGACGGCGTGACCGTTCGTTTCGGTCGCGACCAGCTCGACCCATTCTTCTCGGTATTCGCGCACCACATGCGCGACCTCGGCACGCCGACGCAGTCTCAGCGTTTGTTCGAGGTCATCGCCGAGACCTTCCCCGACGACGTTCTGGTTCGGCTGCGCGTACCTGGGCGAAGAGGCTATCGCTGGCGGCTGCGGGTTTCGCTGGGGAAACGAGTTCGAGATGACGTGGGCCTCGGCGCTCAACGCCCACAAAAAGCTCTCGGCGAACATGCTCCTGTACTGGTCGTTCATGGAGCGCGCGATGAACGTCGGCTGCACCGTCTTCAACTTCGGACGCTGCTCGCCCGACGGCGGCACGCACCGTTTCAAGAAGCAATGGGGCTCGCGCGACGAGCAGCTCTATTGGTATGACTGGTCTGCCGCGGCTGGTACCAAGACGCCATCGCCCGACGATGGCGTCTATGGGTGGGGTCCGCGTCTCTGGCAGCGTCTGCCCGTGCCGCTAGCGACTGCCCTCGGCCCGAACATCGTCAAGTACATCCCCTGAAGTAGATTTTTCGGGGTGTTCGGTCGCTGGCAGCCGCCCGTGCTCTCCCCAGTCGCTCCGGCGACTTTGTTGCGTGCCGTTCCCGCCATTCTGACGCGAAGCGGGAACGCCTTCGACAGCCTCGATCGCGTCATCCGGACACGGTTCTCGGCGGAACACGTCGCGCTCACCGACAGCGGGACGTCCGCGCTCGTGCTCGCGTTCCGCTATGCGCTCCCTGCTCGTGGCACGGTCGCTCTCCCGGCCTATGCGTGCGTCGATCTACTCGCGGCCGCGGCGTTCGCGGGGCTGCGCGTGCGTCTCTACGATGTCGACCCGGCAACACTGAGCCCTGACCTCGACAGCGTTCGTGCCACACTCGGCCGTGGCGCCGACGGGATCGTCGTCGCGCACTTGTACGGTTTCCCAGCCGACGTCCCGGGCGTAGCATCGCTGGCCGCTGAGTACGGCACCGTCGTGATCGAGGACGCCGCGCAGCATGCCGCCGGCACCCTAGGCGGTAGGCCGCTCGGCGCATTTGGTCCGTTCGTCGTGCTGAGTTTCGGCAGGGGCAAGGGGACAACGGGTGGAAGCGGCGGAGCGCTCTTGTCCCGCGATCCATTCCCGGAATGGCAGCCGCCCGCGGCAGCCGCAGGTTGGCGCGACTGGTTCGTCACCGCGGCGCAGCTGGCGATAGGACGGCCATCCCTCTACGCCATTCCCGCGAGCATGCCCGGCCTGCGCCTCGGCGAGACCATCTATAGAGAGGCGCATGAGCCCCGATCGATCTCCTACGCTGCCGCCGCTCTTGCCACCGATGCACTCATGGTTGCCGGCGCCGAGGCCGTGCGTCGCACGTGGTATGCTGAGAGGATCATCGAGTTGCTAAATGGCGCCCCAGGGCTCGACATCGTCCAACCAGTCAATGGCGGCACGAGCGGCTACCTCAGGCTTCCGGTGCTCGACAACGTAGGTAGGCATGCGGCGCCCAAGCTGGGCGTCGTGCGAAGCTACCCGCGTCCGCTCGGCGAAGAGTCGGCGGCTTCGGGTCTGCTCGCGTCAGGAGAACCGGCAACACCGGGTGCGCGGAGGGTCTGCTCGTCGCTGTTCACTCTCCCGACACACGCCAGAGTTGACGAGGCAGATCGCGAACAGCTCTCTCTCTGGGCTCGTGGCGACCGGTCACCCTGACCGCGCGATTTTCAGCGAGCTCGACCGTTAATCGGGCCATCGCCTGGCCAACTCGAGTTCCGGGTCAGGCTGACCGATACGAGACTGGCGTTGTTTCAGCTCGACGATTAACCTGCGGGACGTAAGCGCAAGTGCCCCCCTCGGGGCGTTGCGACAATGGCAAAGCCGTGGGAAACCCGGCGACGCAAAGCTCAGGAGGCTAAGGCGCTCTCTCCACGAGGCGCTATGCCAGTCCGGCCGCCGAACAGACGCTGGAGGGGGCATGCGTTACCGGATTCCGGTAGTCGCGCTGGCCGCCGTCGCCTTTTTCGGTTACGGCTGTGTGCAGGGTAAAGTGCTCGACGACCCTGCCAATGCTAGAACTACTCAAGACACCAGCACGACGATCAGTCTGCTGACCATATCGCCCACGTCCATCAGTGGAACCGTGGGTCAGAGCAAGCAGCTGACTGCCACCGCGACCAATCAGAGCGGCCAGCCGATCACCGGCGCGACGTTCACTTGGGCCTCGTCCAATACGCAAGTCGCGAGCGTCGATACCTCAGGAAACGTCACGCTCGTCGGCGCGGGCAGCGCGAATATCAGCGCGTCCTCCGGCGGGCTCACGACTTCTGTACCAGCCACAGCGACCGCGGCCACGATCCACGTCGCGACCGTCAGTGTCAACCCATCGACCGTCACGCTCAACCCCGGAAACACGGTGCAGTTGACTGCCGTGGCGATGGATTCCCTCGGCAACGTGCTCGCCAATCAGACGGTGACGTGGTCGTCGTCCAACACGGGCGTCGCGACGGTGTCAGCCACCGGCTTGCTGTCGGCGGTAACGGTCGGCTCGGGCGTCATCTCGGCGACGGCTGGTGGGAAGAGTGGGTTCGCGAACGTCGCTGTCGTCGCCGCTTCTCCGGCGTCAGTCGCATCGGTGACGGTGTCGCCCGCAACTGCGAGCATCACCGCCGGTAAGACGGTGCAGCTCACGGCCACGCTGAAAGATTCGGTCGGCAACATCCTCGGTGGTCGTGCCGTGACGTGGAGCTCCAGTAACCCGACGGTCGCGACGGTTTCGTCGAACGGCGTGGTGACTGGTGTCGCCGCCGGCGCCGCGACGATCTCGGCCGCGAGCGGTGGCCAACAGGGCTCAAGCCAGATCACCGTCACTGCGGTTGTCGTGGGCTCAGTCTCGGTGTCACCGGGGTGGGCCAACCTGAGTGCTCGCCAGACGCTTCAGCTGACAGCAACAGCGCTCGACGGGAGCGGTAACCCGATGGGCGGTGTGACGATCAGCTGGCTCTCGAACGCCCCGTCCCTCGCCTCCGTCTCGTCGTCCGGCCTCGTCACGGTCTTGAGCACCACCGGTACCGGCAGCGTGCAAATCTACGCGAGCGCCGGCGGGCAGACGGGCCACTCGACCATCACCTTCATTGCGGCGCCGGTCGCGACGGTCACGCTGTCGCCGACGACCGTCACACTGAATTCCGGTCAGACCTCGCAGCTCACCGCGACGGCGAAAGACCAGTATGGCGACGTGATCACCACCGACGCTGCCACCTGGAGCAGCTCGAAAACCAGCGTCGCGACGGTCTCGTCGAGCGGTCTCGTGACGGCGGTTGGCTCAGGATCAGCGACGATCACGGTCACGATTGGCGGTGTGCAGGCGACCGCCAGCGTCACCGTCGCACAAGCGGCTGTCGCGTCGGTGACAGTTTCTCCGACTTCGCTGTCGCTCACCGCGGGACAGAGCTCTGGCCTCACCGCGACCGCCAAGGATGGCAGCGGGAACGTGCTCACTGGTTACCCGGCGACGTGGACGAGCTCGAACACGAGCGCGGCCACGGTGTCGACCTCGGGGGTCGTGACTGGTGTCGCGGCCGGTACGGCGACCATCACGGTCACGATCGGGGGCAAGAGCGCAACTGCGTCCGTCACGGTCACGGCGTCCACGCAGACTGTCAGTACCGTCAGCGTGTCTCCGGCGACGTCGAGCATTCAGGTTGGCAATCAGGTGCAGTTGACCGCGACCGACAAAACGTCGAGCGGTGGAGTGGTCACGGGGCAGAGTGTCTCGTGGTCCTCATCGAATACCGCCGCCGCAACCGTGTCGTCGAGCGGTCTCATTACCGCGGTCGCGGGCGGCTCGGCGACGATCACCGCGACGAGCGATGGCGTACAAGGCACCTCGTCCGTGACGGTGACGGCTGCCGGCAGCGGGCCGTATCACGAGCCGGCCGGCATGACGATGCAGATCAACACGGGCTCCATGACGACGGCGCCCGCGAACAATGGCACCGTCTCGCAGTGGACCGAAGGAACGGCGACGTTCACGAACTTCTCGCCGGTCTCGCCGATCGCGGTAGGCTCGCTGTTCGCTGATGCCGCGGCCAACATCACGGCGGTGCCGGGTGAGCCTGGGCTCCGGGTGAACTACCCGACGGACCTCGCTGGCGGCTATTCACCCGTCCGCTGGGGAACGCCGATTGCCGGCGTGGGCACGGGACATCTCTACATCCGGTTCAAGATCCGCCTCTCTCCGAACTGGACGTTGAGCCAAGCGCTCGGCATCAAGGTCATGGAACCACGGACGTCGAGCGGTGTCGAGAATCACGTGATCTCGCTCACGGCCGCCGATGGAGCGAAAACCGGATCCGACATGTGGGTGCAGTTCCTGCTCCAGGGTGGCAGCGGTGTCGATCTGCCGGGCGCACCGCAGGGATTCACCGCGCCGCGCGCGGACTACCTCTCGAGCCTGGCGAACCTCGGCGGCTCGGCGTTGGGCTCGTGGCACACGGTCGAGGTGTACTGCATGCCCGAGTCACCGGCCGGAGCACGGAACGGTAATCTCACGTGGTGGGTCGATGGCACGATGGTGTGGACCTCGGTCGGCGTGACGCCGGGTACCGGCGGTCTGCCAAGCGCCGGCATCGCGTACTGGTCAGCCGGCGAGACACAAGGATGGAACTACTTGCTGTTCGATCCGACATACGGTGGTGACTCGGACACCGACCATCCGCCGTATCTGATCTACTGGGATCTGGATCAGCTCTACGTGAGCACGAAGTAATAATCGATCGGCTGGTCACGACCCGGGTCGCGCGCACGCGCGGCCCGGGTTTCTTTTCAATAAAGATTCGCGTGACGGCCTTGCATCGTGATGTCTCGTCGCTCATCGTACACGCACAATCGTAGTCGCGCAGGCTGAGGCCGTTGGCCTGAAGCCCGCGATAACGGCAAACCCGTCGAAAGGCGGGGACGCAAAGCTCTGGAGGCTACAGTGCTCGATCTCTGATCGAGCGCCACGCCAGTCCGGCTACCGAACGGACAACTTCAGAGGTCACAGCCATGCATCCCATGCACGGCGGGGCGGTCGCGCGCATACGACCCCCGCATCCCCGTACTGGTGTTCCCGTGCTCGCCTTTGCCGCCGCTGTTCTGCTTTCGGCCTGTGGCGATTCTACGACGGCGCCGAGCGCGACGACCGCCAAGCTGCGCGAAGCGAAAGCATTCGAGGTCAACGGCGTCACCTATCCTACCGTCTCGATCCAGGGGGCCAACGCGGCGTTGGCGGTCGGCGGTCACGAGACACTCAAAGCACAACTGGCGACACCCACGGCGACGTGGATGGGACAGTACATGACGTGGGCGTCATCGAATTCCGCCGTCGTGTCGGTGGCCACCCAGAGCTGGGGTGGGACCGGGGGCGACGTCGGCTACCTGACCGGAGTCGCCAATGGAACGGCGACGATCACCGCCACCACGCAGAGCGGGACCACCGCCAGCTACGCGATCACGGTTGGGAATAACGCCGAGGTCAGCAGCGGCAACGGGCCATGGCACGAGCCGGCGGGAATGGCGGCGCAAATCAACACGGGCTCGATGACGACGGCGCCCGCGAACAATGGCAGCGCCACGCAGTGGAAAGAGGGGACCGCGACGTTCTCGAATTTCTCGCCGGTCTCGCCGATCGCGGTGGGCTCGCTGTTCGCCGATGCCGCGGCGAACATCACGGCGGTTCCGGGTGAGCCCGGGCTGCGGGTGCTATACCCGTCGACACTGGCCGGCGGCTACTCCCCGGTCCGCTTCGGGACCCCGATCGCGAACCCAGGCACGGGATATCTCTACATCCGTTGGAAGTTCCGCCTGTCGACGAACTGGACACTGAGTCAGGCGCTCGGCATCAAGGTGATGGAGCCGCGCACCGGTGGCGAGAACGACGTGGTCAGCTTGACCGCGTCCGACGGGTCAAAGGACGGAGCGGACATGTGGCCGCAGTTCCTGCTGCAAGGCACGTCCTACGCCGACCTGCCCAGCGCGCCGCAAGGCTACACGGCGTCGCGGTCCACGTACCTCTCGACCACCGCGAACGTTGGTGGTTCCGCGCGCGGATCGTGGCACACGATGGAGCTCTACATCCAACCAGAGACATCCGGCGGGCACAACGGACAGTTCACGTGGTGGGTCGATGGCACGATGGCGTGGACGTCGGTCGGTCACGCGGCGGGGAGCGGTGGCGTTCCATCGAGCGGGATCGCGTACTGGGCGGGCGCCGTGCCATTGGGATGGAACTACTTGATGTTCGATCCGACGTACGGTGGCGACGCGGCGACCGACCATCCGCCGGATACGATCTACTGGGACATCGACGAGCTCTATGTGAGTACGAAGTAGCTCACGCCGCGACGTTGACATGAGAACCCGGGCGGGCTTAGCCTCCTGCCAATGGAGCTCGCCCGGGCGATCAACATAGGTACACGCGCCCTGCGCGATCCACGCCGGGCCTGGTCGGCCGGGATCGCGTCACTGCGCGGCTGGTGGTACAAGATCAGTCTCCCGGCACGCGGCATCCGCTTCTCGGCGGGCAAGCAGTTTCGCGTCGCGGGTCGTCTGATCGTTCGCGGCCCCGGCGAAGTGCGATTCGGCGACCGCGTGCGCGTGAATATGACGGTCACGCCATGGACGCACGCGCGAGACGCGCGAATCGAAGTCGGCGACGATACGTTCCTCAACGGTACGCGCTTCGGTTGCGCCGAGTCGATTCGCGTCGGCCGGCGCTGCATCCTCGCCGATGCGTCCATTCTCGACACGAACTTTCACAGCACGCGCGCCGATCGACACGATCCGGCGGCGCCCGTCCGCGTCGCGCCGGTGGTGCTCGCCGACAATGTCTGGGTCGCGGCGTCCGCCGGGATCCTCCCCGGAACACACGTCGGCGAGAACTCGGTCGTGAGCTTCGGCGCCGTCGTGAGTGGCACCTTCCCCGCGGATGTGATCATCGCGGGGAATCCGGCCAGCATCCTCCGGCCCATTCCCTCGGTGACGGACGCTCAGTGACCCCGCCGCGGGGGGAGCTGCTCGTCCTGTCTCACCGCGTGCCCTATCCACCACACAACGGGGCGGCGCTCCGCACGTACAACATGCTGCGCCTGCTCGCGCGTGACTTCAATATCACGGGCCTCTGCTTCGACCGACAGGATGCGGCAACCGCGCGCTTGGGACTCGAGGCCCGTCGCGACGGGCTGCGCCCGTTCGGTCGGTTCGAGGCCTACCCGATTCCGCAGGAGGCGTCGCGGGCGCGGTTCGCGTGGGACCACGCACGGAGCGTGCTCACGGGACGCCCGTATACGTGGTACGTTCACGACTCCGCCGCCTACCGCGTGCGCCTCGCCGAGCTACTCGGCTCTCAACGATGGGACGCGGTCCACGTCGATAGCATGGATCTCGTGCGCATGCTCCCGCTCGTGCACCATCTGCCCGTCATCGTCACGCACCACAACGTCGAATCCGCGCTCCTCCGGCGCCGCGGTGGCGCCTACCTGCGCCTCCAAGCGAATGCGATCGAGCGCGCGGAGCGATACTGGCTGCCCCGCGTCACGCTCAACATTGCCGTCTCGCCGGACGACGCGCAGGCGTTTCGTGCGTTGGCGCCGGCGGCTCGCGTGGAGGTCGTGCCGAATGGCGTCGACACGCAGTACTTTGCGCCGAGCGAGGAGCCGCAATCCGGCTGCGTGTTCGTCGGCGGGACGAGCTGGCACCCGAATCGCGACGCACTCCACTGGTTCGCCCAGGAGATCGCGCCGCGGCTGCGCACGCGCGGCGTGCCGGCCGACGTCACGTGGGTGGGCCGGGCGACCGACGCCGAACGGCGCGAATTCTCGCGCGTCGAGGGGCTCACGCTGACCGGATACGTCGACGACATCCGGCCGTACGTGGCGCGCGCGGCCTGCTACATCGCGCCGCTCCGTGTCGGTGGAGGGACGCGGCTCAAGCTGCTCGACGCGTGGGCGATGGGCAAAGCCATCGTGTCGACGACGATCGGCGCGGAGGGTCTGGGCGCACGGCACGGCGAGACGATGCTCCTCGCCGATACCGCCGATGCATTCGCCGACGCGATCGCCAGTGTGTTGCGTGATGAGGTCTTGCGTCGCCGGATCGGCGCGGCCGCGCGGCGCGAGGCCGAGGAGCGGTTCAGTTGGGATGTGATCGGCGAGACGGTGCGCCGACTTTATGTCGTGGCCGAGGGCAGCGCGGTCTGAGCGGGCGGCGCGCCGCGCGGGATCGTCAGCCGAAGGAACAGCTTCCACCGCCGGAGCCCGCGACCCATCGAGTACCGCGGTAGGAGCTCGTCGGCGCCGACGCCACGGAGCGAGCGATTGGCGAGTGTCAACGACGCCTCCATTCCGGCCTCCCGCGCCAGCCGGGCGGTCCGCGCATCGTACAGCCCGAACGGGATGGCCAACACCGGTACCGCTGCCCCCGCGCGCTCTCGGATCGTGCGATACGCGCCGGCCACTTCGCCGACTAGCTCCTCGTCGCCGAGGAGCGGCAGCACGGGGTGCGAAACCGTGTGCACGCCAATATCGACCGGCGCGCTGGCGGCAAAGCGGGCGATCTCGTCCCACGTCATGGCCCGGTGCCGTGTCACCGATGCGTGCTCACGCTCGAGCGCGGCCAACGCGTCTTCGAGATGCTCCGGCCAGCGACCCCGATGCGTTGCCAGCATCCATTGGCGGAGGGGGCGGAGCGGACCGAACTCCGGCGGTTGCCCCGCGCGGTACGATTCCGGCACACCGACTTGGCGTTCGAACGCCCGCCACCGGTCGGGGGTGACGCGCGGGAAGACGTTGTCGACGCGATCCCACCAGAAGCGCGCGCCGCGCTCCGTCGCCGTGGTCGTCACGAATATCGTGATGGGAACGCCGGTCCGCGCGAGATACGCGCCAATCGCCGTCGGAAGAGCAGCGTACGCATCATCGAACGTCAACGCGGCGAGACCCCGCGTCGCTCGTCCGGCGCGATGTCGCGCGACCAGCTCGCGCAACGGCACGATCTCGGCGACGCGGCGGACCACGTCGACCGCGGCCGTGAGCTCGTTGTCGCTCACGTGCATCCCGCTCGCCGACGGCAGGTCGGCGTTCGTCACGCTGTGATAGCAGAGAATCGAAGCCGGTGGCGCGACGAGCCGCACGTCAGCCGCGCCGTTGCATCACGTCGAGCATCCGCCCAACCGCGGCCTGCCAGCTGAAGAGCTGCCGCGCCCGACGGCGGCCCGCATCGCCCATGCGAGCGCCGCGCTCCGGATCTCCGAGGAGCGCGAGCAACCGCTCGGCCAGCATCGGCGCATCGTTCACGGGGACGAGAAAGCCGGTCTCCCCGTCGACGATCATTTCCGGGACGGCGCCCGTGTCGGTCCCGATGCACGGCAGCCCGAAATACATCGCCTCGAGATACGAGATGCCGAACGGCTCGTAGCGTGTCGGCAGGCAGTACACCGCGGCCCGCGCGTATGCGTCGAGCAGCGTGCGGCGCGCCGCCGGATCATCCTGCCGCAAGTGCCCCAGCAGCTCGACGCCATCGTCGTTGGTGACGACTTCGCGTGGCCCAACGATGACGAGGCGCGCGTCCGGCATGGTGCGTCGCACGACGCGGAACGCTTCCAACAAGGTGTCTCCACCCTTGCGCTGAAATTGCGTGCCGACGAACAAAATCGTGCGGCTCGCCGGCGGCCGCCGGTCGGCGGGCAGCTCCCGTGGATCGAAATTCGGCCCGGCGTGCACGGCGTGCACCCGCTCCGGCGGCAGGTGGAAATCGTCGACGAACGACTGACGCAGACGGTCGCTGATCGTGAAGATGCCGCTCGCATCCCGGTACACGTCCTCTTCCCGGTCGATGACCTCGCGCAACTCGTGGGGGTTGATCGCCACGGCCTGCGAGAAACCCGAGGCGATGCCGCGCTCCGCCATGCGGATGTTCGAGTCACAATAGAGATAGTACGGCACCGTGCCGTGACCGTCGGGCCGGAACGTGGCGCCGATCTGCAAGATCGCATCGACGGAATTCCGGGCCGCTGTGATCGCTCTCCGTGCCGCCGCCGTTCTCAGTGCGGACGGTCGTTTGCCAAGACGGAACCGCACGCTCCAGCGTCGCCGATTCGGCGCCCAGCTGGCGAGCGCACCGAGCCAACGCGCCGGCCCATAGAGCTCCGCATCCGCCGTCCGGACCTCGACGCCGCGCTCGCGCATCGTCACCAGAATGCTGTGCGTGATGCCGGAGAAGGACTCGGCGGGATTCTCGGCGTCACCTTCGCACACCAGCAGTACACGAAAGGGGGCGGACGGCATTGGCTAGAAGAGTATCGGCGCCATCACCTTTCCGCCCCGCTGCGACATGGCTGTTGCGTGTGCGCAACAGTCGGGCAATTTCGGTGAGCTTGAGCCGTTACTACCGGGTGGGAGGCAGGCAACTTCTTTGCATTATCTTCCCAGTTATGACGGAGCGTTTGTTTCGCGCATCCCGCGATCCGTTTCGAATCTTGCTGTTCCTGCTCACGGTCATGACGATCAGCCGCATCCACCAGCAGTTCAAGTGGCTGTCGGTGTTGCGTCCTGCGCTCGTGGCCACGGCGCTGGCCGTGCTCTACGCGTTCTTGAGACCCGCGGTGGTCGCCCACCGTCCGCTCCTCGCGACCTGGCCCGCGAAGGTGATCGTCGCGTTCCTCATCTGGGCGTGCATCGGCGCCCCATTCGGCATCTCGTTCGGGAATTCGGCGACGTTTCTCCTCAATGTGTATTTCAAGACCATCGTCTACGCATTCCTGCTGATCGCGGCGATCCGGTCGACCGAGGATCTGAAGACGCTCATGTGGGCCTACGTGATCGCCACGTTGTTGCTCGTGTATACCAGTTTGTTCGTGTTCAAGATGCAGCACTACGGATCGGGCGCCGGGTATGACCGGCTGGCGGCCGGGGATACCTACGACTCCAACGACATCGGTCTCGTGCTCGTGCTCGGCATGGCGTTCACGCTGTTGGCGTTCACGACCTCGGGGATCGTCGGCAAGCTGTTCTGCGTTGGTGTGCTGTGCCTCGTCGGGGCCGGGATCGCCAAGACGGGTTCCCGCGGCGCGTTCGTCGGCATGCTCGCGATCGGAGTCGGGATGCTGCTCCTGATCGACCGGATCCCGATCGCGCAGCGGGTCACGTTCATCATCGTCACCATCATCGGGCTGTCGTGGTTCGCTCCGCCCGGGTACTGGAAGCAGATGTCGACGCTCCAGGACCCGCAGTCTGACTACAACTGGAGCTCGGTCAACGGTCGTCGCCAGGTCGCGATCCGCGGCATGGGCTATATGATGAGCTATCCGATCTTCGGTCTCGGCATGCACAATTTCTCGAAGGCCGAGTGCTTCATTTCGGAAAAGGCCCTCAACCACGAGGTCGGGACGGGCATCCGCTGCACGCCGCCGCACAACGCCTATATCGAGGCGGGCGCGGAGCTCGGGATTCCCGGCCTGGCGCTGTGGCTGTTCATCATTCCGGGTGGCGTCGTGCAGATGGTCATGCTGCGGCTCAAACTGCCGCGGTCGTGGGCTCGCGGCGATCCCGAGCAGCGATACCTGTATTGCGTCGTCGTCTACATGACCTGCGGCCTGCTCGGCTATGCGTTTGGGTCGTTCTTCCTGTCATTTGCCTGGACCGACGTCAGCTACTACTTGATGGCGATGATCGCGGGCACGTGGATTTGCGTGTTCGATCGACTCGCCCGCGATCGTGCGGGACTCGGGACCGGACCAACGTCGCAGACGCCGGCGATCGCCGCTGGCACCAGCGGGTGGCGTGCCGCGGCATCGGAAGCGGCGGTCGCTCGGCGGCTCGCGGCCGGCGGGCGCTGACGGCCCGCGCGGCGCTTGTCGACGATACTCATCACGGACGGAGAGCAGCGCTCGGCGCTCGCGGTCGTCCGGTCTCTGGGCCGGGCGGGGTACCGCGTCGTCGTCGCGGCGCGTGGCCGCCGGAGTCTGGCGGGTGCGTCTCGATGGGCCGCGGCGCACGTGACGACTCCCGATCCGTTGGCCGATCCAACTGCGTTCGTCGAGGCAGTCGGCAATGCCATCGCGGCGCATGAGGCGCGGGTTGTCATCCCCGTCACCGACGCGAGCGCGCTCGCGCTGCTCGCGTGCCGGCAGCGCCTCGTGCCGGCGATCATCCCCATGCCCGACGTGACGACGTTTCAGCGGATATCGGACAAGGGCGCGCTCCGCGAGCACGCCGAACGAGCCGGCCTCGCGTTTCCGCCGCAACACGAAGTGCGGGACGTCGCTGAGGCTCGCGCGCTGGCGGCGACCCTGCGCTATCCGATCGTCCTCAAGCCCTCTCGCTCCGTGGGCGAAGCCAACGGCGCGCGCGTCAAGATGTCGGTCCGTCACGCGTCGGGGCCGGCCGCGCTCGCGGCGCACCTCGACACGCTGCCGGCGCAGGCCTATCCGCTGCTCTTGCAGCAGCGCATCGTCGGTCCCGGCGTCGGCGTGTTCGTGCTGCGCTGGAACGGGGAGCGCGTCGCGACATTCATGCACCGGCGCCTGCGGGAGAAACCGCCGAGCGGCGGCGTGAGTGTCTACGCCGAGAGCGTCACGCCGGACGAGAGCCTCATCGCCCGCGCGACGGCGCTCGTCGACGCATTCGACTGGTGCGGCGTCGCCATGGTCGAGTGCAAAGTCGACCGCGCGACCGGCACGCCGTACCTCATGGAAGTGAACGGCCGGTTCTGGGGCTCGCTCCAGTTGGCGATCAATGCCGGCGTGGATTTCCCCGTGCTGCTCGTCCGCCTCGCGCTGGGCGAATCCGTGCGGGGTCCCGACCAGTATCGCGCCGGTCTCGGCGGGCGATGGTGGTGGGGCGAGGTCGATCATTTGCTGGCCCGACTGCGCCATTCCAATGCCGCGCTGGCGCTCCCGAGCGATGCGCCTGGACGCGCGAGCGCCGTCGTCGATTTCGTCGGATCGTGCCTGCGCTTTGCGCCGGATCAGGTGTTCCGCATAAGCGACCCCATGCCGTTCTTTCTGGAGAGCGTTCGATGGCTCGCGCGGTCGGCGTAATCCACGTCCACAGCGCGTATTCGCACGACTCGCGCGACGCGCTGAGCGCGCTGCGCGACTTCGCGCTCGCGCGCGAGCTCCGCTTCGTCGGGCTCACGGATCACGCGGAAGATTTTGATGAGAGCCGCTTCGCGGCCTATCGCGCCGAGTGTGCATCGCTGTCGGACGCCGCGGTCACGCTGATCCCCGGACTGGAATTCCGTTTCGAGGGGTACACCGGCTTACATCTGCTCGCGTTGGGCTTGAACCGATGGATCGAACCGGCGAAGCCGGCCGATTTTATTGCCGACACGCGAGGCGTGGCCAGCCTGACGATCGCCGCCCACCCGGTGCTGTTCAAATATCAAATGCCGGACGAGGTCCGCGACGGGATCGATGCGATCGAGGTCTGGAACGCGAAGTACAACACCCGCTATCTCCCGGACCCGGCGGCGATTCGGCTGTTGCATGCCACGCGTCGAGTGCGTCCGGAACGTCGTGGGCACCGTCGGCCTGGATCAACACGACGCGGCAAACGATCGCCGGACCCGCGTCATCGTGGATGCCGCGGCTGTCGAACCGCTGGCCGAGATCCGCGGGGGTCGGTTTCACAACCGTGGACTGGGATGCTCGTTCGGCCCCACGGTCGAATGGCCGCCGTACGGCCTGCCGTTGCTCGAGGCAACGCGATACGTATTCGATCGCGTGGAGCGCGCCCAGGAGCGGCTCGCCAAGAAAATGGCGGCCCGTTAGTGCGCTCGACCGCCATGACGGTGGCGCTGGCGATCGTGTTCGCGGTCGCGTTGGAGCTCTCATGCCGCCTCGATGACGCCATCCGATTTGGCACGCCGATCTTCTCGCGGGTCGAGTCGGAGGGCGATCTCCTGGTGCGCGACGCCGCCGGCGAGCACGGACGCCCGAACGCGCGCTACGGAAAATGGGTGATCAACAACGTGGGCATGCGCGGCCCGGATATCGATCCCGTCAAAGCGCCGGGCACGCTCCGGGTGGTCACCGCCGGTGCATCGGAGACGTTCGGGCTGTACGAGTCGCCGGGGCACGAGTTTCCCCGACAGCTCGAGGACACGCTCCGTGCGCGCCGGGGACCGCGCGTCGAGGTGCTCAATGCCGCGATCTTCGGCATGTCGTTGCCGACGCTCGAGCAGGATCTCCGTCTGCGCGTCCGCGCGCTCCAACCCGACGTCGTCGTGCTGTACCCGACGCCCGTGCAGTATTTGAATGACGAACGCCCCGTACCGGCCGAACCGGACTCCGCCGCGTCGGATCGCTTGCCGTTCCGCGATGCGCTCTATCCGCGCGCGATGGAGCGTCTCCGAAACCAGGCGAAGGCGCTCATCCCCGCATGGCTCGCCACCTCGCTCCGCCGCGACGACATCGCGCGCGACGCGCGTGAGCACCCGGCCGGTTGGCGGTTCACCGGAGTGCCGGCGGAGCGACTGGCGGCGTACGACACGGATCTGCGCCGCACGATCGGGACGATCCACGCGATTGGCGCGGCGCCGGTGCTGGCTATCCACGCCAACGTATTCGACGCCGGCGGGCCCCTCGATGAGCCGCTGCTCGTGAGCTGGGAAAACCAATACCATCGGGCGACGGGCGACGCGTTGATCGCCTTCGACGCCGCGGCCGCGCGGGCGACCGTCCGTGCGGCGCGCGACTCGAACGTCACCTTCGTCGACCTCCGGCAAGTGCACGCGACACCGATGTTCGCTGATTACGCCCACTTCACGGATGCCGGCGCCGCGGCCGTCGCCGGCGCACTCGCCCGCGCGGTGCTGGCGCGATGACGTCCCGTTCCATCTCGGTAGTCATCCCGACATACAACCGTGCCGGATTGTTGCCCCGCGCGGTCGCCTCGGCGCTGGCCCAGACGATGGCGCCCGCTGAAGTGTTGATCGTCGACGACGGCTCGACAGATGAGACGAGAGCCGTCTGCGCCCAATGGAGCGCTCCGGTGCGCTACATCGCGACGCCCAACGGCGGTGTCGCCCGGGCGCGCAACGTCGGGATCGCCGAGGCGCGCGGCGACTGGGTCGCGCTCCTCGACTCCGACGACGAGTGGGAGCCCGACAAGCTCGCCGCACAGTGCGCGGCCCTTGATGCCGCGTCCGAGGCACGGTGGTGCATCACCGGTTGCACCCTCATCGACGGCAACGGCGAGCCACGCGCCGGCCGACAAGGCTACGAGGCCGCGTTTCCCGTATTTTCCGAAGTCAAGGACAGCGCCGCCGAGTATTTTGGCCGGACGTTGCGCCAGATCGGGCCCGACGCCTACGCCGGCGATCTGTTCGAGACGCTCTTTCGCGGCAACGTCGTGCTCCCATCGTCAGCGCTGGTGCACAAGTCCGTCTTCGAGCGTTGTGGCGTGTTCGATCCCCAGTTCCGGTACGCCGAAGAGACCGAATTCTTTCATCGTGTCGCGGCGTCGTTTCCCGTGGCGGTGTTGCTGTCGCCTCTCGTACGCTACCGCGTGGCCCAAGCTGGTTCGCTCACGTCGCCCGAGAATACGGCGGTGCTCATCAAGAATGCGCTGCGGAGCCTGGACAAGGCGAGGCAGCTGCGGCCGCGCGACCGGTCGATCTGGCGCGCGTGCCGTGTCGGTTCGGCGAGCCTGATCGTGCGATTGGCCTACACGCATCTGTCGAACTACGATCCACGCCTCGCGCGCCACGTGATACGCATCGCGTTGAACAATGGCGCGGCCGGCAAGCCACGCGCCTGGGGTATCCTCCTCGCATCGTTCCTTCCGGCGTCGACGCTCCGCGGTCTCCACGCACTCAAACGGCGGGTCTGACCATGATCATCGCCGAGATGCTGGAGTCCGACGGCCCCGGCGGGGCGGAGCTGGTCGAGTTGCGTCTCGCGAAGGCGCTCCGGGACCGCGGACACACGATCGTGCCCGTCGGTCCATCCATGGGGTGCGGCTGGTTGGCCGGACAATTCCGGGAGGCGGGATTCGACCCGCAAACATTCACGCTGCGCCGGCCGCTCGACTGGCGGTGTCTCCAGGGCATGATCGAGCTGCTGCGTCGGTATCGCGTCGACGTCGTGCACAGTCACGAATTCACCATGGCGGTCTACGGCGCCGCCGCAGCGCGCTGGCTCGGCATCCCGCACGTCATCACGATGCACGGCAGCCAGTACGTGACATCGAAGTGGCGCCGCCAGGTGTTGCTGCGTTGGGCCTTCCGTTTCAGCACAGCAACGGTGGCGGTGTCGGAGGACACGAAGCGACACTTGCAGAAAGAACTGAGCCTGCCCGACACCATGTTGCGTGTCGTCCCGAACGGTGTCCCGGCGCGTCTGGGCAACCGGACCACGGTACGAACCGCGCTCGGCATCCCGGACGATCACGTCCTCCTCTTGGCGGTTGGCAGCTTGATCCCTCGCAAGGGGCACGCGGTGCTCATCGAGGCCCTGTCGACCCTCGGCGCCGGTCCCTGGCTGCTCGCGATTGCCGGCGGCGGAGTCGAGAAGGATCGCCTGGAAGCGCTCGCCGCCTCGAAAGGCCTGACGGCGCACGTGAAGATCCTCGGCCACCGGGAGGATGTGCCGGATCTCTTGGCGGCGACTGACGTCTTCGTCATGCCGTCGCTCTGGGAAGGTCTGCCACTGGCGCTCCTCGAGGCGATGCTCGCCGGCAAGCCGGTCATTGCCTCGCGCACGTCCGGGATTCCGGAAGCCGTGACCGATGGCGTCGACGGCATTCTGACCACGCCCGGCGATGTGGCGGCGCTCGCCAACGCGCTCGGAGGTGTCCTGGCGGACCCCGCACGCCGCGTCAGTCTCGGCGCGGCGGCCCGCGCGCGCGCCGAGGCCAACTTCACGCTCGACGCGATGGCGGACGGCTATGAGGCTGTCTTTCGCGACGCGCTAGGCCGGGCGAACGGTCGGCCGTAGCCGCGCCCGCACGGACGTTGAGATCGTCGCCGGCAACGCCAGCAGCGCGCGCTTGTCGCCCGCGTTCAGGATCGGCAGCCACCACACGAGCGCCAGGAAGACCGCGAACTCGGCCACGCGCGTCCCCAACGCCGCGACCAGCGAATGGGCGGGGACCAGCACGCTCACCACGACCGTCACGACCGAGAGCGCGGCGAGTCGCAGCACCGGCGCCCAGTGGTAGCGGATGGGCCAGAGGCGCTGGGAGAACGCGTAGGTGCACCCGTACCGGACGGCGTAGGCGATAGCGGTGGCGATCGCCGCACCCCATCCCGCGTATCGAGGAATGAGGAGCGCATAGGCGATGAGCACGACGCCGGCCGATATCCAATTGGCGATCGCGATGTACTTCGTCTTCTCCGTGACGCCGATGCCGACATCCTGCGACGCCGTCCAGGCTTGGAAGACGATGGCAATGAGCAGGATCGGCACGAAGTTCGCGGCGCCATAGAATGGCGGCGTGGCCATGACGCGGAGGACGCCGTGCACGAAGAGCGACATGCCGACCGCCGCCGTCATCAGGATCACGTTCTGATACACGAACACCCGCGCGTAGATGCTATCGCGATCCGCGCGCTTGGCGATCTCGAACTTCTTCGGCTCCCAGACGAGATCGAAGGGCGTCTGCGCGAGGTACGCCAGCAGGAACGCGAACGAGTACGCCATCGTATAGAGGCCGACGGACGTCAGGTTCGTCACCACGCGCAGGAACGGCCGATCGCCGTACGTGAGAATGAACGTCGCGAATTGCGTGACGATGAGCGGAAACCCATAGCGATAGAGATCCTTGGCGACCTGCTTGTCGTACCCGAAGCCGACCTCGCGGAAGACCATTGCGGTCATGATGCCGCCGATCACGACGTTGCAGATCAGCGTGCTCAGGAAGATCGCGGCCGGCCCCAGGTGAAAGTGCACGAGGAAGAGCACGTTCATCGCCACTTGGAGCGGGAGCCGGAACAGGTTCATCCGCACGAGGGTGGTGAATCGTCCGGTCAGCCTCAAGAACGCCGGTGGCACGAAGTACAGCGCGACCACGGCGAGATTCGCGCTCGCCAGACGAGCGAGCCCCGTGTACTTGATGTCGCCGATGACGTATCGGGCGAGTTGCGGCGCCAGCACGTAGGCGATGATCGCCGCGCAGGCGTACCCCGCGTAGATCGTGAGCATCGCCGTCGAGACCACGCGGCGCCGCATGGTCTGGTCGTCGGTTTTGTAGTAGAACCGGAACACGCCGCCGAGGAGCCGCGAGCCGGCGATGATCTGCAGGATATCGAGGCTGTTTTCGATCAGCTCGATGACGCCATAATCCGCTGGCGTGAGATAGCGGACGTACAGCGGCAGCATGAAGAACGACACGCCCTTGCTGAGCAGCGTGAGCGCCGCGAACAGCACCGCATACCCGCCCAGCGCCTGCAAACGGAGGGGGGCCGGCTCCTCGGGCGCCAGAGGCGCTGGGAGCTCACCCGGCGGAAGCGTCGACTCGTCTGGGAGGAGCGGGTCTTCCGCGGCATACGGATTCGTCACCGGCTGGGGGTCGCGTGGTTCCGCGACCACAGCGGCGCGAACGGCAGCAGCGGCAACGCAGCGAGGTGCTTGAGCGCGTTCAACTTCGATCCCGGCATCCGCATGGCTTCGAAATACGCATCCACTGCTGGCCTGGCCTCCCCGCGCCAGAAATGATGGTGCCCGAGTGAGAGCCACGCCCGTCCCAACCGACGCTTCACGGCCTCGCGCTGTCCGTCATCGTGGACCTCGCGCGCCACACGCGTCAGCGCGTCGATGTCGGGTCGCAGCTTCTCCTCCGGCCGGCGATAGCTGTTGGCATTGTGCCGTCGCACCTCGACGAGCGGCTCCTGAATGAAGGCCGCCCGCGCGACGGAATAAATCCGCAACATGTAACAGTAATCTTGGCTGAGCCGCATGTCTTCCGGAAACTCGATGTCACGAGCGGAGTCGGCCCGGATGAGCGCCGTCTGTATCCATGCGGGGAACTGCCGCGTCGCGACCAGACTGACCAGCGCGTCCGCCTGGATGACCCGAGCGTGGCCTTCCCGACTGTCCCGCAGCGGCAACGCATAGAGCTCGGGCACGATGTCGAACTGCGTATTGGGATGCCGGCCGTTCTCGTCGAACCGCACGAAGTTGGTGAACACGAACCCGACATCGGGCTCGCTGCACAGAACCTCGAGTTGTGCCTTGAGCTTGCCCGGGCACCAGCGGTCATCCGCATCGAGGTACGCGATGAAGCGGCCTCGAGCAATGCGCAGTCCATGGTTTCTCGCCGCACCGACGCCGACTTTCTGCAGATACTCGACCCTGAGCCGGGGGTCGCCGATCATCGCGAGCCGCTGCTGGGTGTCATCCGTCGACGCGTCGTCGACGACGATGACCTCGAGGTCATCGACACCTTGCGTGAGGATGCTCATCACCGCTTCGGTGATATACTCACCGAAGTTGTGACTGGCGATAATGACGCTAACGAGCATACGGTCGAGTCTCGAGGCGCGTGACCTGCACACCGCGAAAATGCAGCGGGGACCTCACAACGTAATGACGACGGACAAACGCGTCGATCACGCCGGCACTCGATTGCAGGTCCGGTACGAGCCGGTTGGCTTGGACCAGCCAGACTCCGCCGGTGGTACCCAGGCTCGAGAAACGCGCCGCCAGGATCGTCGTGTCACGCGTCGCGTACTGACTCGGCTCGTAATGATCCAGGTCTGGATCGACCGGGAGTCCCGACACGGCCGCTCCGTGTCCCAGATAGTACTGCAGGGGCAGGACGCGATCGGGGTCGAACACGAGCACGTGGTCGCCCGGGGTCATGTGTCGCACCAGATAATCGGCGACCTGCCGCCAATCCTCGGGATATTGCGGATCGATCTCGAAGCTGACAACGAAGGCCAGCAGCAAAGCCACCAGGCTGGTGGCGCCGAGCGCCCGTGGCCAACCCGCCCGTGTCTGGGCGATCCACAGACTGTACAGCGTCAGCGTCGCGGGCAGGAGCAGCACCAGGTGCCGATGCCGCATCGGAATCCGGTGCAGATACATGAGCGCGCACAATGCGACGAGGGGGACCACCACCGATGCGATGAGCGCCCGTTCCGCTGGTGTCGACTTCCCGCCGAACGCGATCCGCAGCGCGGGCACGATCGCCAGGATGGCCCAGACGATGATCACCGCGTGCGGGAAGTAGAGCGCACCCGTGTCGGTGAGCAACGCTTTGAGCGGCTGACCCGCGAGGACGAATACCGGATTCGACACGATCGTCGTCTGATCGCTCACGGGGGCTTCGATCGGATGCGCGGCGCCCTGCGACAGGATCGTCGGGACCCATGGGACGATCCCGATGCCAACCACGGCGAGCGCGCCCGTGACGCGTCGCACCTGTCGCCCGATCGCGAGCGCGCCGATCCATTGGCCGAGGAGCAGAAACGCGTTGTAGTAAAACGTCAGAACCGACAGATACGCCACGACCGCGTACAGAACGGTCGAGCGGTTGAGATGCTCGTCGGGGCCGACGACGATGCGCAAATACCAGTACAGCGTCACCGTGGCCAGAAGCAACGACATGCCATACGTGCGCGCCTCGGCGGCCGCCCAGATGATGCCTGGCGTCGCCGCCGCGAGCACGGCCGGTGTCAACCACCCGCGTATCCCGATCAGCCGCCCGATCGCCGCCAGGGTCGTCAGCATCCCGAGGATGCAGCCGAGCGACAGCAGGCGCGCGAAGATGATGCCGTCGTGAAGGCGGAGCCACAGATTCAGCGCGACGAAGTAGAGCGGCGGCTGCAGCTCGAAGTGCAGCGCTTGATGCACGGTCCCCGCGAGCGGGCGCATCGCCGTGTTGAGCGAGTACGACTCGTCCGTCCACAGACTCTTGTGGAGGGAATTCCAGAGCACCAGCGCCGTCAGCGCCAGCGTGACAACGGTCAGAACCGTCGCGTCTCGCTTACTGGCGGAACTCATACAGGTAACGTGGGAACCCGTGATTGTATCGCTTCGGCGTTCCGGTCAACGCGATGAATCGGTCGCCATAATCCTGCACCAGCGTGTAATGCGGTTCGAGCAACGAGAGCGGCGCCGTCATGCCCACGAGTGGTCTCGCGGTCAGCACGAACTGTTGTCCCGTCGGGTGCACCACGGGATCGAGCAGGGCGAACGCGCGGGCCTCATCGGCCGCATTGTGCCCGGGACCCCTCTCCATGTCCTCGATCGCGACCCAATGGGCGCCCGGCGAGAATATCGGCGGTCCGGCAAATTGCCCGATGCCAGGCGCGTACACCGGTCCAGTCAGCGCTTTCACGGCGCCCTTGAGATCCGCGAGGGCCTCGTGCGAATGGGACGAGACGACAACGGTCTGGGGTGCGTACGTGAGCGGCGTGAATGCGATCGCCACCGCTGCTGCCTGCAGCACGACTGACTTGATCTCGGCTAGTCCGAACGTACCGAGAACAATCGTAAACGCGCCGAAGGGGATAAAGACATTATCGGATGATCCCCAGTCGAGCGAGCCCATGAACGCTGTCGCGCAGGCCATGATGAACTGCACATGCCATACGGTCGCCGCTCCGCGGCGCGTCGATGCAGCGCTATCGCGCTGCTCGACTGGTCGGTTGAGATGTCGCTCGGCTGCGCCTCGCTCCTCGCGCACCGCTCTCGTGATCTCCACCGCGGCCGCGATGAACAGGGGCAGGTAATTGCCGGCGACGAATCGAATCAGCCTCGCGAACGTCTCGACGTTGACCTTGGACCACCCGCGCGGGACGTCGAGTGTGAAGTAATGAAAGTCGACCCCCAGAGGAGCGATCGCATAGAGAACGGGCCCCAACACGATCGCCACGACCCAGTATGGCCAAGACTTGACGAGCCCTTCGCGCCACGTGAGGTACAGGACCCCGCCGATGGCGAACAGGGCCCCATGCTGCTTGAACCAGAACGAAAGGGTCAGTAGGACGACGCCACCCAGCCGCCCGAGCCGAGTCTCCGAGCGCCCGATCACATACGTCCCGGCCAAAGCCGACGCCAGGAGCCAGGAATCAGAATGCGCCGTGTCCAGATATGCGTCCATGACGCGATACGCCGTCGCATAGAACGCGAGCGCGATCAGCCCCCACCAAGCCGACTGCGTCCGATCCCGAACGGCCGCATAGATGATGTACCCAGCCAACGCCATGCCGATGATCGCAACGATCCTGAGCGCGGGCAGATCCAGCCCCATGACCCAAGTGAATGGCACGCACAGGTAGTAGTACAGGGGATTGTACGCCAGCGGCACATACGCCGGTGTCGGTGCCGGGTAGACCGGAAGCCCATGCGCAGCCTGCGCGACGTGCTGCAGAATCGCGCCTTCCATGAGGTCCAGGTGGCCCGCGAAGTTGACGTGATTGAACCACAGAAACCCAACGAACGCGATCATCAAGACGGACCACGCGGCCAGCAGGGCTCGTGATCGCTCGCGAGTCGGGCGCGGCTCACGGATGTCGAGCCATATCGCGAGGGCGACCGCGCCGAGGAAGATGACGCGCAGGATCGTGAGACGACCGGTCATAGCGGGCAGTCCCGGTCGATGATCTGCTGGGCCCGCAGGGTCTGGAGCATGGTTGTTGCGGCCGTCCGCTGCCCCTCGGGCGTCCAATGCCAGGCGTTCGAGTAGTACGTCGGCTGCGGGTCAGCCCTGAGTGGCCCGGTCAGGTCCACCACGCTGACGCCGACGGAATCCGCGATGGTCTTGAGCGTGGTATACGGTCGCAGCAAGTCGTAATGCACGGGGTCTGTCAGCGGGACCCCCGACCTCGGCAAATACTGGATGCGATCACGCGGGAGCACGGTGACCCCGCCCGGCGTATAGAACACGAGCAATCGCGCGTTGACGCTCTTGGCTTCATCCCGAAACTCGGCCATGAAGCGCGTCATGCGCGCGACATTGGCCGTGTCGTAGAGGGAATTCTGTCCGCGCGCATAATACGGAAGCATGAGCTTCCATGTCTGATCGGGCGACGGCTTCCCGGTGACCTCGGCCACGCCGGCTTCGTACCACCGCCGTATGTTCGCAACCAGATGCGATCGATCGCGGAAGATCCCGCGCACCGACCCGCCACTCTGCGTCAGCCCGATGCCGCGACGCCGCTGCTCGGTGCCGATCGTAATATCTTGCCAGTCGTTCACGAAGAACTCGTGTACGACGACGTCGGGCGTGAACAACGGCCCGAGCTCGCGGAACTGCGCGATCTCTTCCAGCGGCCCATAGCCGGTGACGCCGGCGTTGATGACCTCGACGGGCCGCGGCGCGAGGCAGCGCGCCAGCGCGGTCTGGAGCAGTGCCGGATACGACTGCTCGTACGGCAGCGCCTCGGGCATCGTGAACGCGTCGCCCATCGTCAGCACGCGGAAGGTATTCGCGCTCCGGCGCGCGGCCGGGATCTCAGGGCTCGCGAGCCCGAACGAGTTCGTGCGGATGACGTAGTCGTAGTCGTTGTAGCGCAGATGCGTGGTCTTGTTCGGGATGAGCCCGAACACCCGCGTCGGATGGATCTCGAGCGCCGGTTTCTCTCCCCAGCCACCGACTTCCCGCGGCGCGAATCGCTTGGCCGCCAGCTCGCCGGCGATGACAATGACCACCGTCACCGCGACGCCGATAACCAGCGACCCACCCATCGACGCCAGCGCGATCAACACCCCCAGCATCGCCGCCAAGAATCCTGACCCGGCGGGAATCACGAACAGATAGAGGACGGTTGACAGGACTCCCGCATTGCGCGGTGCGCGGACGAGCCAAATCAGCGTGATGGCGTCGACCGCGAGCAACCAACAGAGTGTGCGCTGCCAGTGGCCGTCGGGCGTTAATTGCGGCTCGACCGTAAACAGCACCAACGGAACGATGATAGCGCTGGCCCACGCAATGGGTCCGGCAACCCGCCGCAACCTGTCGGCTCCATCGCGCTCGATGTCCGCCACCACGCGCTCGATCCACACGGCGACCGGCCACGATAAGACCAACACCAGCGCGGCAGCGAGAAAGTGCGCCCCTCCGTTGCTAAACCACGCGGCAGTCCATTTGAGGGGTGGCTGGTGCAATAGAAAAATCGCGTACGACGCCGCACCGAGTCGTGTAATCCACGCGGCCGGCGCCATACGCCAGATCGCGTAGAACACACCGGTGAGTCCCAACGTGATCAGGAGGTTGGAGAAAACGACCGTTGGGAGAAAGAATTGCGCGCCGAATCCCACGATGTAGCTCCCGATCGCCCAGCCTACGGACGGGAGCTGGCGACCGTTCGTGATCCACCACGCGGCGACCATGCCGGCAGCAAACTCCGCCAACCGGCTGCCAAAGAACATGCCGGTCAGCCAATCATATCTGATAGCGGGAAGCGCCAGGCCAATTCCGCGCGAGACGATCGTGAACGCCAACGCGGCTGCGAAGAACCGCATCGGCCCCAGTCGCTCCAACCCGCGGAACAAGATGGGATAGACGATATAGATCTGCAGGATCAACCAGACGAACCACCACGAGGGCGAGATATAGAAGAAAAGCCCACGCGTGAACCTGAGCCCCGCGAGACTGAGCAACGTCGCCGGCGAGCCAAACGACAGCGTATTGCCGGGCACGAACAGAGCGCCGCCCAGGATGACGACGTGCATGGCGATATACAACGGATAGAGCCGGAGCAGCCGCCGGCGATAGAACGCCTTGGTGTCCATCCCGTTGCGAAGCGCCGAGAGCGTGAGGCCGACGCCACTGGCAAAGATGAACACGCCGGGCGCCGCGTCGCCGAGCCAGCCGAGCATACGCAGGGCTCCCCACAGGGGACCGGAGCCGTGCGGAAGGGCCGTCGCCACACGCGTCGACAACGCCGGCCACGAGGCTGTGGGATTGGTGAACCACGGCCCGGGGCCGAACTCCTCGACGAAATGGTTGAGGAGAATGCCGAGCAGCGCCAACGCCTTGATCGGGTCGAGCCAGTCGAGCCGCGTCGCTTGGATGTCGGGCGCCGCCTGGGTCGGCCTCGCCTCGATCCGTGACGCTGCGGCTGATCCGGCTGCGCTCATCGCGCGGCAGTTACCGGTGCGCGAGCGCCAGCGAGCGCCCGTTCAACGAGCGTACTCCGAAACGGCGTGACCCCGGCTGGGACACTGACAGCCCCCGGATCCGCGATGGCGCACCCGGTCACACACGTGCCCGCGAGCCGCTGCACCTCGGTGAACTGCACCCGATTGAACGAATCGTTCGGCGCGTATCGCTCGTTCAGAAACTCGGCGGTGTCCAACACCTCGTTGGCCAGGCCGCGCTCCATAATCCGGAATCCAGCATAGACGCTCTCCAGGAACTCGGCACTCGGCGCCTTGGCGCCGCGCCCAATGCCGGTATACGCCACGCGCCCCTCGATCTCGGCCGCCCGATACAGATTGCACCCATCAATGAGCGCCCGCGCCTTCGGCGCCGCGCGCAGCATCGCATCTCGTCCAGCACCGAGATAATCCCGATGCCCCGTGCACATGATCAAAATCTCGGCGTCGCGAACGGCATCATCGAGATCGTTCGTGAAGAGCGCCGTCAACGAGAACTTCGCCAGATTCTGGTCGTCGGGCTTGACGTACGGGTCATGCAAACGGACCTTGCAGCCCCGGTCGAGCAGCAGCCGAGCCAGTGACAACGTCGGCGAGTTCCGCGTATCCTCGGAATTGAACCGATACGCCGTGCCGAGCAGCGCCACCGACTTGCCAGCGATAGACCCGATGCGCTGCTCGGCCAGCCGCACGGTCTCGGCCGGCGACGCATCATTGATCCGGCGCGCCTCGAGAATGAGGCTCTTGCTCGTATCCGCGCCGCTCTCGATGCGGCGCCACCAGAAGAGAATGCCGTCCTTCGGCAAGCAGTGCCCACCGACACCCACGGTCGGAATCAACAGGCCACCGCTCGGCACGGCGTTGGGATCACTGCTCGCGCCATCCGCCTGATGGAGCCGGGCATTGACCTGATCGCGCACCGCGTAGAAATCGACATTGGCCTCGTCACACGCCCGCGCGACTTCGGCCGAGTACGCGATCCGCACGTCGCGATACGCGTTCTCGAGGGTCTTGACCGACTCGGCGGTCATGCTGTTGGTCGGGTACAGCGTCCCACCGGTCACGATGCGCGCATACAGTCGCTTGATCAACTCCGGTGTGATCGGATGCAAGCCGCCGATCAATTTGTCGCTGGCCGCTACGCGCTCGACCAATCGACCAGGCATCACCCGATTGGGGCTGTTGCCGAGTAACAGGTCGCGCCCTTCGATCAGCCCATACTTCGCGAAATGGTCTTTGATCAACGTGGCCATGGACGATGGCGCGAGCGTCGACTCGAAGACGATAATCGGCATGTTGCCGGCGGGCCGTTGCCGCAGCTCTTCGCCGATGTGCCCCAGGGCCTCGAACAACGGTCCATAGTCCGGTGCAAACCCCGTTTTATCGGTCTGCACGCAAATCAAGATCACGTCGGCGTCGCGAACCCCAGCGTAGTCAGACGTGGCTGAGAGCAACCCGTCTTTGACCGATTCGGCGACAATGCGATCGAGATCGGGCTCGACGCCGCCGATCGGTGACTTGCCGGCATTGATCGCGTCGACTTTCCATCCCGACGTCGGCGAGGCGCGTTGCACCACGAGGACTCGGGCTGGTGTGTCGCTGCCCTCGCGAATCCGGGCGTGCGCGAGCAGTGCCGCCATCGGCATCCCGACGATGCCGGGGCCGACGACCGCGATTTTCTTTACGTGCCAGTCAGGCACGCCTGATGGATCGAGTTTTAGGGGCATTTAATGGGAGTCGATGAACTGTCTGTGCCACAGCTCGAGATTGATCAGGCCCCACAGACGGCGACTGAACGCCGTCTCGTTGGACATGAGGTGTTCCACTTCGGCTACGTCGAACAATCCGCGATCGCGCGTCGTCGGCGACAGCAGCACGTCGGCGAAGAAATCGCGCGCCTGTCCCTTCGCCCACAGATGCAGCGGCACCGGGAACCCCATCTTGTCTTTTCGGTCGGCGACCGCACGGGGTAACACGTGGGATGCGGAGCGCTTGAGAATATATTTGAGCTCGCCCCCGCGGAATTTCGTGCGCGGCGGCATGCTCGTCACGAGATCGGCCAGCCGGTGATCGAGCAACGGCACCCGTGACTCCAGCGACGCCGCCATGCTGACGCGGTCTTCGACGTGGAGCAGGGCGGGCAGCCCCGTCACCAGGTCGAAATGCGTCATCTTGTTGTAGTACGACTTCGTGTCCGGGTGATTGAACACGCGCTGGAACCGGGCGAACAAATGCTCGGTCTCATATTCGGCCCGGAAATCGTCACTGAATAAGCCCAACGCCCCACCGGATCGATCGATCAACCGGAAATACCGGCGATCCATGGGCTCGAACATATCCTGCGACCAAAATTGTTGCAGCATCGGCGCGTATTGTCTCAACGCCGGCAAGTTCGGGATGATTGACTTGAGCGAGACGATGTGCTCAGCCTCTTCCGTCGTCTCGAAGATCGCGCCCTTGATGGCCTGCTCTAAATAGGCCACCAGGTATCTCGCATACCCGCCGAAAATTTCGTCCCCACCTTGGCCGCCGAGGACCACTTTCACATGTTGCGCGGCGCAGCGCGCAACAATGAACTGGGGAAAGAGCCCGGGTCCAGCCACGGGCTCGTCCATCTGATAGATGATATGCGGCAACAAATCGATGAACTGCTGCTCGGTCGGCACGATCTCGTGCATCGTCGCGCCACAGGCCTGCGCAACAACCTTCGCGTAGCGACTCTCGTCGAACTCGGGTCCCTCTCGGAAAGAACCGGTGAACGTATGCAGCGGTCCACCCGCATGCGGCGCCGCGAGCAACGTGACGATGCTCGAGTCCATGCCGCCGGAGAGGTACGCACCGACCGGCACGTCCGAGCGCAGCTGCAAGCGCACGGCGTCCTCGATGATGCGCCGGGTCTCGTGGACGAAGTACTCCTCGGTGTGATACGGATCGATGACGAACCGGGGTTCCCAAAATCGAGTGATCGTGCTGGAGCCGGAGGCGAGATCAGTGACCTGAAAGTGCCCGGGCTCGAGCTTCCGGATGCCATCGAACAGCGTCCGATCCCCGGTCACGAACTGAAACGTCACGTACTCCCGCACCGAGTCGAAATCGACCTTGCGCGGCACATCGGGATGGGCGAGAATCGCTTTGATCTCCGACCCGAACAGCATGCGCCGGTCGTCCGACCAGTAGTACAGCGGTTTGATCCCGAAATGATCGCGCGCGGCAAAGACTCGTTGACGCTCGGCGTCATAGAGCAAGAACGCGAACATGCCGTTGAGCTGCCGCACGCATTCGGGCCCATACTGCGCGTACATCGCCGAGAATGACCTCGGTGTCCGAGGTCGTCCGGAACGTGTGCCCGAGCCGTATCAGCTCGGCCTTGAGCTCGATGTAGTTATAGATCTCGCCGTTGAAGACGATCGTATACGGCCCGGTCGTCATTGGCTGATGCCCGGTCTTCAAGTCGATGATCGAGAGGCGCTTGAAGCCGAGCCCAACACGTCCGTCGACGAACACACCGTCGTCGTCCGGCCCGCGATGCCGGATGACGTGCGTCATGGCCGAGATCTGGCTCGGCTCGACGGCGGTGCCGTCCTTCTGTATGATCCCGACTATGCCGCACATAGGTCGATGGCTCGATCTTGGAGTGAGGGTCGGGATAAAATGGCGCGGGCGTGGGTGCTCATGTTGACCAGGTCGAAATGGTCTTTGAGCACCCGCAAGACGCGGTGGAAGGTCCGCGCCTTGACTCGCCCGCTCAGGTCCATGCCGGGGAAAAACTTCAATGCCGGCGCTTGGTCTCCGCCGAGGAGATCAAGCGGGTGCAACAGGAAGCTCGGTTCCACTCCCATGAGACGACAGGAAGCGATGGCGGTTCTCAGATACGCCATCATGAGAGTGTTCGAATACCGACTGAGATACAGCAGGTAGCTCAGATGAAACGGCGTCTTGATGACCGGGATGGTCGTAACAGGTATCTCCAGCAGGCTGCGCCCGGAGGGCAGTCTCCACCGATACGGTGCAACCGGTCTCAGTCCATCACGAACAGTTCCAAATAGCGCCCCACGCTCAGCCTTCTGCTCCGCCGTCAGTTTGGCGGTCCAGAAGTAATAGGCTCTGGCTAGGGGCCCGAGATATGTCGGGAGCGTCGATGCGTCGTAGATGTATCCCCGGTCGAGCAGCACTTCGAGCAGATCGGGGCTCCAGCTAAATCCGGGCCCTCGGAAACCAACGGGCCGCTGTCCCGTGGCCGCGAAGATATTTTCTTCGGCCGTCGCGATCTCCGTCGTGAGCTGCTCGCGGGAGTATCGATGCAACCAGGGCTCGTGCTCGTGCGAGTGATTCCCGACCTCATGTCCAGCATCGACGGCCGAGCGCAATGCCGTCCGATTGGCTTCCGCGGCGGCATCGATGCCGACGATGAAGAACGTGATCTTGATGCCGAGCGCATCGAGCGCTTCGAGCGCCGCGGGGAAGAAGACGTCGTAATACGACGGCCGCGACTCCCACCCGGCGTCGCCGTGCGTCTTCATGTACGACCACAGATTATCGACGTCGAGCGAGACGCTGGCCTTCATGACGGGACCGCCGGAGCCGACGTCGCCAGCATCGGAACGAGCGCCCGCGCCTGCCGATCCGCCAGCATGAGCGTCTCGTTCACGTTCAGGGTCCCATTGGCGATCTGCGCCGAGTTGACCACGAAGAGTCGTTCTTGCGAGGTCTTGAGCGGCGGCAGACAGTTCGCGGTGTAGTCGCGCGTGGTCACCGCGAGGACGTTGCGCACCCGCGAGACTTGCGTCGCCCGCACCTGTCCGCGATGAAAGTGCGGATACATGCGCTCGAGGGCCGAGACGGACTCGTCGAGTATCGTTTCGTCGCTCTTGCCCCAGTCGTTCGCGGTCTGGGTGAGATATCTCGGCAGATAGACGAGGTGCTTGCCGCCGAACGTCGCGGGATCCACGAGCGCCGTCATCTCGATGACCGCGGTAAACGGCACCCAGTCGTCCGTGATGTTCGTGACGTAATAGGGAGCCAGAGGCCGGTCGAGGAGCAACGAGGGGCACACGATGCCCTGATAGACGACCCGGTTGAGTCGCTCCCGCTCGCTATCAGTCAGCTGGGGACAGAGCGCGCTCACGCGCGGGCAGGGCACCGTCATGACGACCGCGTCAAACCGCCGCGTCGTCCCGTCGCCGAATCGAACCGTCGCCCCATCGCTATCGCTTTCGACGTTGTCGACGGGCTGTCCGGTGACGAGCTCGACGCCTTTTTGGGTGAGATAGTGTTCGAGGCGCGCGAGCACGGCGTCGTAGCCACCCTGCACGTACCCGAACCGCTCCTCTTTCAGCCCCGAGCGACGAGCCGCGTACATGCGCGCGATGATCGCCCAGATGAACGACGCGCTCGCCTGCGTCGCATTCGCCCCGAGCTTGGCCTTGAGCAGCGGCAGCCAGATGCGCTCGACCGTCCGGCTCCCCGACAACCGCGTGAGCCAATCAACCGCCAGCTCGCGTTCCAGTGGCTCGCCATCGGTGATCCGGGAGGCGGTCATGATCGTGAGACCGAGCCGCACCTTGTCGATCAGATTGAGCGGCGGGAATCGCAGGAAGTCGAGAGCGTTGTTGAACGGATAGAGGTGCCCGTCCGTGAAGAATCCAGTGCGTGTCGTGCGCCATTGGATGCTGTCTGCCAAGCCCAGTTCGCCGAGTAGGTCTCGAAGGGCGGCATCCGACAGAAGTGTCACGTGGTAAAAGCGATCCCACGTGATGGGCCCGAGCTGCTGCGCGCTCGCCAGGCCGCCGATCCGAGGGGCGCCCTCGATGACCGTGACCTCGCAACCGGCGTGTTTGAGCCGACGCGCGAGTCCCAGTCCGAGCATGCCGCCGCCGACAATACCGACGTGTGTCACGCTAGGAACTTTAGCAAGCAGCCGGCCACCTGTCTGTGCCACCCATCACGCGTGTAACTGAAAGCATGGCATAGGATAAGCGCGAGGCTCACCTGGCGGTCAGACCCCCTCTGTCGCGCTCGCTCTACACTGATGTGGTTCGCTGCTTGGGGCTGGGCAGCTTCCACCGGAGCAGCAAGAGCTCCATGAGTAGTTTCACGTGACCGGCGATCGTCCGCAGCACTTTCATCTTCGACCGTCCGATCATGCGAACAGCGAGCGTCGTGGGGAACTCGACGATCCGCGATCCCGTGAGATCGAGCTTCCCGATCATCTCGGCGACACCGAGGAATCCCGGATGGTCGATGTTGGTGGGCGCGACGGCGTCGCGGCGATAGACCCGGAAGCAGCTCGTGTACGTCGCGAGCCGCTGGTGGAGGACGACCCGGTACATGCGCGACAGCGTCTTCGACAGCGTGAGCCGCCAGCGCGGCACGTTGAGGACCGCGCCCTTCGGGTGGTACGGCGACGCCGTCACCAGATCCACGCCATCCGCGAGGAGGGGGATCATGCGCGCGAGCTCGTGCGGATCGTACGTGCAGTCACAGTCCATGGAACACACGATCTCGGTCGATGCCTTCCGAATCCCCGTCATGATCCCGGCCGCGACGCCGCGATTGTGCGCGTGACGAACCATCACGCAGTTCGCCCGCTCGCCGAAGATGCGGTGCAGTGCCGGCCAGGTATTATCGGTCGAGTGATCGTCGACGAAGATGAACGTGAGGTCGAACTGTGCGAGCTGTTCCTCGACGCTGTTGAGCGTGTTCGCGAGATACGGGAGGATCAGCTCCTCGTTGTAGCACGGGATAACGACCGTCACCGGCGTGCGCGTCGCGGGCAAGGATACTGGCGCCGCCGCGACCGCGCCGGTGGTGATGACCGGCGCCGGCCCCGATGTCCGCGCGCGCAGCATCCGCGCCGGTTGAGGGACGGCGGGCAGCGATGTCACGCCCTCCGTTCGGGTCAGCGTCATGTTGTTGACGCCGATGTAATCGGCCGCGCTCGTGAACCGATACCGGCTCAGGTAATAGCGCAGGTACTCCGGCATGAGGCGGAGGTTGCGATACTGACGGACGCGCTGCATCCACGGCGCCGACTGGATCTTCGGCTGATCCGGATCGAGCTCCCACGTGTGGAAGTACATCACGAACGGCGCCGAGAACGTGCGCGTCCAGTGCGAGACACCGCGCCGGACGAGTCCATGCGGCAGCTGGCGGAAGTAGTTCCCACCGGCGATCGGAACGAGGAATCCCAGAATGTCCGCCGTCGAGATCGGCAGCTCCCACAGTGTGCGATCGCCGTAGCGGTGCAGGTGCGCGAATCGGCGCCACGGCTCCGAGGCATACGAGCGCAGAATCGGCCCGATGCTCGAGTCGTACTCGTATCCCTGCTCGGCCAACACGTCGAGCGCCCACAGATCCGAAGGGCGGAACCACCGGTCGGCGACGCGGTATCCCACGACGCGCTGTCCGCCGGCGTGCTCGATCGCTTCGCGCGAGCGCGCGAGGTCGTCCCGGAACTCGCCCGGTGTCAGCTGCTGGACATTGCGGTGATAGTAGCCCTTGCTCGCGATCTCATGGCCGCGATTCGCGACCTGGCGGACGAGCTCGGGCACTTGGTCTGCGACCCAGCCGAGGACGAAGAAGGTCGCGTGGACCCCGTATTCGTCCAGGAGGTCGAGGGTACGCTCAGTGGATTGCTCCAGCCGGCGCTCGAACCGGTACCATTGGCCGCGCTGAATCAGGCGGTTGAAGGCGCCGACGTGGAAGTAATCTTCCAGCGCGATCGTGAGGACGTGGGTGCCGGTATCCCCGGACGCCGTCGCCCCAATGTCGCCTTGCGAGCGTCGGATAGGCAGCGCCGCCGCGGTCGACCAGTTGCCTCGGCGGCCCGAAGGGTCTAGCGAGAGGGTAGGGCCTTTCACAGCCAGTTAGTCATAGCAAGCCTACGGCCACCATGTGGCTTTCGCTAACAGACACAGCCGTCTAACTTTGCGCGTCTTCGGGCCACTCCAGCGCGGCCGGCGTGTTGCAAACATACGACAATCTCGCAGTTCTCCATGTGGTTGCGCCAGGGCAGGTAGGCGGGCTCGAGAGTGTCGTCCTTGCCCTCACGGCCGCCCAGGCGGCCCGTGGGGACCGGGTACACGTGGCCGCCATAGTAGACGAGCCAACCCCTCAGCGCCATACGTTTATCGAGGCCTTGGGGGTCGAACGCACGGTGATCGCGCTGCCGCCCCGGGCATACGGCCGCGAACGCGCGGGCATAGCCGACGTGTGCGGCCGCATACGACCCGACGTTGTCCATACGCACGGCTATCGGACCGACGTAATCGATTCTGGCGTGGCCCGCCGAATGGGCATCCCTACGGTCACTACGGTCCACGGCTTCACCGGAATCGGCGGCTGGCGAGGGCGCCTCTACGAGTACCTTCAGCGTCGGGCTTTTCGTCGCTTCGATGCTGTGGTCGCCGTCTCGCGTCCGCTCGTCACGTTGCTGACCAACGATGGCGTCGCCCCCGATCGCGTACACATGATCCCCAACGCCTATGCCCCTGGTGAGTTCATCGCCCGCGACGACGCCCGCCGCACGCTCGGCCTCGGCGATGGCTTCATCGCCGGGTGGATCGGCCGCCTTTCTCAGGAAAAAGCTCCCGATGTTTTCGTGGCAGCGGTTGACCTGGTAGAGGGAATGTCTGCCGCGATAATTGGGAGCGGTCGCGAAGCGCCGCGTCATTCGCTCCGAGTAAAAATGCTCGGCCAGGTCGCCGATGCCGCACGCTTGATGAAGGCTTTCGATGTGCTCGTGCTGAGCTCACGAACAGAGGGAACGCCGATGGTGTTGTTCGAAGCGATGGCCGCACAGGTGCCCGTTGTCGCGACGGCAGTCGGCGGCGTCCCGGATGTCGTGCGCGAGACCGAAGCCTTGCTCGTCCCCCCGGAACGCCCGGATGCATTGGCCCGCGCCATGGCCGCGGTACGTGACAACCCGGACGCGGCTCGAGCGCGGGCTCGAGCTGCGGCAACGCGAATGTCGACCGAATACGCCGTCGGGCCATGGGTCGAGCGCTACGCCGCGGTCTACCGGGGCGTGTTGTGATCATTCTCGCCTGGATTCTCGTCGCCGCTCCAGTTGCGCTCGCCGTATACGCCTACGCGCTCTATCCTGCGCTCCTCCGACTGCTGGCGCTCGGGCGCTCCGCACCGGGGACATTGAGCGATCCAACGTCCTGGCCATGCATCAGCATCACGGTCCCGGCGTACAACGAAGAACGCGCCATCCGTGCGACGATCGAGAATCTGCTCGCCTGCGACTATCCAGCGGATTGCCGCGAGATCATGGTCGTCTCGGATGCATCGACTGATGGGACCGACGCGATTGTCACCGAGTACGCCGACCGCGGGGTCACCCTGCTGCGCTTGCCGCAGCGTGGTGGCAAGACCGCGGCCGAGAACGCCGCCGGCGCCGCGGTGCGGCACGACATCGTGATCAACACGGATGCCTCGGTGCGCGTCAGGCGCGACAGCCTCAAGCCCCTCGTCCGCATGTTCGGCGACCCGACCGTCGGCGTCGCATCGGGCCGCGATGTCAGCGTCGGCGATGTCGCCGCCGAAAGCAGTTCCGGCGAGTCCGGCTACGTCGGATACGAGATGGGCCTGCGTGCACTCGAAACGCGCGTCGGCTCAATCATTGGCGCCTCCGGATGCTTTTACGCATTTCGCCGCTCGGTGTACGACACACAATTTCCCGATGCGCTTTCCCGTGATTTCGCGAGTGTGCTCATCGCGCGTGAACAAGGCTATCGCTCGGTATCAGTGGACGAAGCGGTCTGTTTCGTCCCTCGCACGGTCTCGCTCGAAGCGGAGTTCCGCCGGAAGATTCGCACGATGGCGCGCGGGCTGGCGACCTTGTGGTACAAGCGCGCGCTGCTCAACCCATTTCGCTATGGCGCATTCTCCTTCATGCTCGCGTCCCACAAGCTCGCCCGCTGGCTGGTGTACGCGGCACTCCCGTTTGCGGCGGTTGGTCTCCTCGTGCTCGGCACCACAGGTCGCTTAGGGCTAGCTGTCCTGGCATTGAGCATACTCGGAGTAGCCGCGGGCGTGCTGGGTATGCGTTGGCGCGGAGCGCCACGTGTCATCCGAATGAGCGGCTTCGCCTTCGCGAGCGCCTTGGCCGGTGTCATTGCGTGGCGCGATGCGCTCGCCCGCAAGCGCCGTCCGATCTGGGAGCCTACGCGCCGCCCTGCTTGAGTCGCCAGACGACGACCGCTGCCCACAAGAGAACCGTGATGATGAGCGGCGGATCCGCCCACACCGCGTCTGTGGGCGACTCCCCCCGCCCGCCGGTCTCGACGATATACCAGTAGCGAAAGAGCCCGAACAGGACGAAGGGAATCGTCACGTTGAGCTTGGGCCGCACCGTCACGACGAACAATCCGTAGAACATGATCGCCGACAGCGCCGCCGTCTCGGCATACCGGTCGAGCAGCCGCAGCGTATAGAACTGCAGCACGGACCGCGACGCATCGCCAGTCGTCGCGAGCTCGTCTCGCCGCTTGATGGCGGCGAGATACAACGCCAGCGAGAGCGTCGTCACCATCATCCACGTCGACAACGGCACGTCGATGGCGACCGCGCCCCCGTAGACGCGCAGCACAAACCCCGCGGCCAGGCAGAAGATGTCGATGACGGGGATGTGTTTCAACTTGAGCGAATACGCCAGATTGAGCCCGATGTACCCGACCGCGACTGCCGCCGTCGGCGGACTCCAGACGAAGGACGCGAGAACGATCGCGTACAGCACTCCCAGGAGCACCTTCGCGGCGCCGGGCTTGACCTCGCCGGACGCCAGCGGCCGCTTGCGCGACTTGACCGGATGCTGAGCATCGGCCTCCCGGTCCTTGAGGTCGTTGAAGACATAGGTGGCCGAGGACGCAACGCAGAACAGCGCGAACGCAATGAATGCTTGCCCGACGGCGGCGGGCTTGACGAACTCTCCCGAGAAAATGAGCGGGGCGAGCACGAACCCGTTCTTGATCCATTGGCGAGGCCGAAGAAGCCTCACCAGTGGGAACACTGCAGGCCGGGCGACCTGACCCGCGCGGTCGCCGACTGCGTCCGCCATGAGCGCTACCAGCCGCCCCGTTTGAAGAGCATCACGGGGACGGTGCGCAGCATGATGCGCATGTCTTCGATGACACTCTGGCGCCGCAGATACTCGAGGTCGAGGTCGACCTTCTTGCGCACGTCCTCGATCGTGCTGTCGTACGCGAGATTGACCTGCGCCCACCCGGTGATGCCGGGCTTGGCGCGCTGGCGCAGCGAATAATCCCCGATATCCTGGCGCAGCCGCGCGAAGATGGTCGGACGCTCGGGACGCGGGCCGACGATGTTCATGTCGCCCTTGACCACGTTGAACAGCTGCGGCAGCTCATCGAGCCGCGTTTTCCGCAAGAACCGTCCCACATACGTCACGCGCGGATCGTTCTTGGTGGCCCACACGGCGCCCGACTGCGTCTCGGCGTCGCACCGCATCGAGCGGAACTTGTAGATCGTGAACACCGACCCGCCGTGGTCGCTCGCGCGGCGGTCATAGAGCGCCAGCGCGCGGCGCGACCGGCGATCGATGCCGACACGATCCTGCGTGTAGAGGACCGGGCCCGGCGAGGTCAGCCACACCGCGAGCGCCACGAGCAGGAACACCGGCAGCAGCAGCACGATGGCCAGCGACGCCAAGACGATGTTGATCACGCGGTTGATCATTTCGGATCGCGTGCGTGGAACAACCGATACCGCGGTCGGCGTGATCAGCGTGCCCGGTGCGGGCGCGGTGATCGGCCTGAGGGATACACCTCCCGACGAACGATAAGGTCGGCGGTCGCCTGACGTGCGGGTCGCGGCCAGCGAGGGTAAGGTCATGGGAGTGTCTAGTGTCTCGTAACGAGGATGATTATCCCGACGACAGCAGTGAGGCCGCCGATCACGGGTAATACGATCGTCAGGAACGTGCTCGGTTTGGTCGAGCCAACTTCGATCTGATCGCCCGCACGCAAACTCAACTGATCGAGCGTGGAGCCGTCTTTGATCGCTTCAGTGACTTCCTTCGATCCCAATACGGGTACGCCTGCGCGCGTCACGACCGTATGCTGAATCTCGGACGTATTGCCGAGGCCACCGGCATGCATCACCGCATCGCCCAGCTGCATGTCGGCTGGCAGCGCATAAAAGCCCGGATGCGCAACACCACCAAGAACAGCGAGGCGGACCAACGACCCAGTCCGGACGACGGGATCACGAAGGAACTTGCTCACCGCGGCGTACACATGGCCCTGCAGCTCCGAGCGCAGGACGCCGTGCAGCTCGACGTTGGTGAGGGTAGAGAGGTGAACGATCTGTCCCTCGCGGACCGTGAACGTGTCAGTAAGGGCTTGTTGGCCTTGCACACTGATGAGAACGCGGTCACCGACCTGAAAATCTCCATTGGTCAGACGGTCGTTCAGCGTGGACACCGTCATCCGCGCCAGATCTTTATCCTTGTCCGATCCTGACTGCGTCTCCCGCTGCGCTACGGCGAGCTGGGATTCGAGCTCGGAGCGCGATGCCTCCGCATTCAGCGTTGGCGGCGGAGTCGTCTGACCCCCAACGGGAACGGAAACAGAAAGAGCGAAAACAAACGACAGAAGAATCACTGCACTCCTCATCATGCCCCACGTATACGCACCTGGCGTGCTCGCGTCGCCTGATACGCCGCGAGATCGTAAGTGCAAGTCCAAGTGTTGGTTGATTCTTATGGAACGGTGCGTACCGTCCAGTTCGTGCGCTTCGCTGTAGGACTGCGCCCACACATATTCGGCTCGGTCCCCACACTGTAAGCGCGACAGGAACTTACAAGGCCACCTCAACTACTTCGGGCCGGTACTAGCAACGTTTACAGAAACGGTGATGGCCCACACTGAATCTTTAGGCTTCAAGCGTGCCGCTGTTACATCGATCCTGTGGTGCCAGCGCGGCAGCGTCTCCCACACGGCTGAGTGCGCTAAAGCGTGTAAACGGTGACACGACAGGAGTTGCGAAATTCGACGCGGGCTGCACGGGACATGCATCCGCGCCGAGCACGACTCACTTCGCAATTTTTTCTACCTTCGCAGACAGTTATGGGCGCACCCGTCGCCACTCGACAACCCGATCTCATGCTTGAGACTGACCGGCCGGCGCGTCCGCCCCTGGTTCTGATCGCCAACGACCAGGAATGGTCCGCTCGTTCGCTAGAGACGATCCTTGGCCCTCGTGGGTACGCGGTGCTCCGCGCATACAACGGGCGACAAACGTTGTCGATGGCTCGGAGCATCCAACCCGACGCCGTGATCCTCGACGTACGTCTGCCGGACGCTGACGGATTCGAGATCTGTCGCGCGCTCTACGCGGACAAACATCTCGTTCCCGGCACGCCGGTGCTCATGACGACCTCCGATCCCGTCAATCGCCAGCAGCAGCTGACGGCGTTCCGGGTCGGTGCTTGGGACTTCATGATGCAGCCGCTCGATGGCGACGTGCTGCTCCTCAAGCTCGACACGTATGTGCGCGCCAAGCGCGAGGCGGACTCGCTACGGCAGAGATGGCCTGCTCGATCCCGTGACTGGTGTCTACAACTCGCGCGGCCTCGTGCGCCGCGCGCGCGAGATCGGCGCCGAAGCGCTGCGTCAACGGCACGCGCTCGCCTGCATTGCGTTCGCGCCCGAGACCGTCTCCTCGGATGACGAGGGCGTCGGTCGTGTCGCCGAGCACCTCGGTGCGCTCATTGGCCGCACCGCGCGTATGTCCGATGCGATCGGCCGACTCGGCGCCTCCGAGTTCGCGATCGTGGCTCCGTCGACCGAATCCGCGGGCGCGGTGCGCCTCGCCGAGCGCATCCAGCAGGCCATCGCCGCGGCCCCGCTCGAAGAAACCGAGCGTCCGGCGCTCCACGTGCGCGCGGGGTACTGCGCGGTCGCCGATTTCGCCGCATCGCCCGTTGATGCGGTCGAGATGCTCGTGCGCGCGGCCTCCGCGCTGCGCCAAAGCCCGGCCGGCGGTCAGCCGGCGATGATACAGGCGTTCGACGAGGGCTCGACCCGGTTCTCCTGATCGAACAACGCTGTGGTGAGATATCGCGCGCCCGAGTCGGGGGCGATGCAAGCCACGCGTGCGTGTGGGCCCAACTCTTTCGCCACTTGCATGGCCGCCCACACGATGGCGCCCGAGGACATCCCCACAAAGACACCTTCGTCTCGTGCGAGGCGGCGCGCGACCGGGAACGCGTCCTCTTCCCATGCCTGGATGATGCGATCCACCACTGAGCGGTCGAAGTTCGCCGGCACGAACCCGGGGCCCATTCCCTGAAACTGGTGCGGTCCGCGCTGGCCGCCCGAGAGCACAGGCGAGCGCGCCGGCTCGACCGCGATGATCTGAATCGACCGTCTCCTCTCCTTCAAGAATCGTCCAACCCCGCTGATGGTACCCCCAGTGCCGGACCCGTAGACAAAGGCGTCGATGCGCTGATCCATCTGCTGCCAGATCTCGGGTCCTGTCGTCGTGTAGTGGATGCGGGGATTCGCGGGATTCGCGAACTGATTCGGCAGCCACGCGCCGGTGGCATTGCGGATGCGTTCAGCTTCTTCGATCGCCGCGAGCATCCGCCGCTCGGGGTCCGTGAGCACCAGTTCGGCGCCATAGGCCGTGAGTGTGCGCAGCCGCTCCTCGCTCATCGATGACGGAATCGTGAGTGTCAGATGATAGCCACGCGCGGACGCGACCTGCGCGAGCCCGATGCCGGTGTTGCCCGACGTCGGCTCGACGATACGACCGCCCGGCAGCAGTTGGCCGCACTCCTCGGCGTCGAGAATCATGCCGAGCGCGGTGCGATCCTTGATCGATCCACCCGGGTTCATGCCCTCCATCTTGACCCAGACTTCGGCCATCCCGGGCTCGACGACTCGCTCGAGGCGGACGATCGGCGTCCGGCCGATCGAGCTATCAATTCGCGGCATACTCGAAACGTAACGTTGTTGGCAGGGATGAGTCCGAGGTTTACTGTAGAGGCGTGTCGGACACCCGCACCACACTCCCTGAACGCAACCTTGACGTGTTGCGCGCATTGGCTGTGTCCAGCGTGCTCGCGGACCACCTGTACATGTCGATATCGGGCGGGCGGTTCATGTGGCTCGCCTACTGGCTCGGACAGGCCGGTGTGCTGGCGTTCTTCGTTCACACCTCGCTCGTGTTGATGTCGTCTATCGAGCGATTGGGCGGCGCCAGGGGATGGGTCGGTCGGTTCTACGTTCGCCGTGCGTTCCGCATCTATCCGCTCGCGATCGCCGCGATCCTGTTCGTGCTCGTCCTGCGCATCGGCTCCGAAGTCCCCGTGGCGCAGAAAACCCAACCATTCGTCGCGCCAGGCGCCATCGGGGTACTCTCGAACCTGTTGCTCGTGCAAAATCTCACGGGTAGCTGGAACATCATTCGAGTCCTGTGGTCGCTGCCGATCGAAGTGCAGATGTACGTGGTGTTGCCGCTCTGCTATGTCGTCGCCCGGTATCGCCCCCGTCTCCTGCCACTGCTCTTCGCGCTCGGCATCGCCGGCGCGTATCTCCGCAGCGCTGACATCGTGCGAGGGCTCTGGCGATTCGACACGCTGTTCTTCGTTCCGTGCTTTCTCTCGGGCGTCCTGGCCTACGCGATCCTGCGCCGCCAACGTCCGGGCCGGCGCCTGCCGAGCGCGGTCTGGCTGGTGTTGCTTCCGCTGCTCTTTGCCGGCTGCGCGATCCTGTTCGTGCCGCACGCCTCGTCGATCGTGTGGGACGATCACAAGTGGATGCAGTGGGGGTACTGTCTCCTCATCGGCCTGATGGTGCCGGCAGTCGCCGAGCTGCGCGAGAGTCCGCTCACGCGCGCCGCGCATACGGTCGCGAAGTACAGTTACGGCGTCTATCTCCTGCACACGCCGGTATTGTGGTTGACGTTCGCCTACTTCAAACCGGCAGCCGCGCTGATCGTGATTCTGCCGGTCGTGGCCTATCATGCCATAGAAGAGCCCTGCATCAAACTCGGCGCGCGCATCAGTGCCCGGCAGGCGATGACACGTAACGCCCCAGATGCGCGACCAGCCCCATTGTAGGGGTCATCTGCGAGTATCCGGCGACCAACTGCTCCGCGTAGTGGGGCAAGCTCAGGTCGAACGCTCCGTGGGGATTGGCGCTGACGATCAGCACATCGGCGCTGTCCATGGTCAGCCGCCCGAATCGGAGACGCCCACCGCGAACGTGCACGAACCCGGGATGCGTTGAGTCTGCCGCCGTGGACGAATCCCCAACGAACCGCTCAACGAGCTGGTTCCCTTCGATATGGATGTCCACCAGTCGCCCATCGATCGCTGGTGGCGGGAGCGATGCCGTCGCCTCGATCAGGATGTCGTCTTGGTCGATCGTGATCCCTTTCGCATGCTTGACGTCAATCATGTCGTTCATATGCAGCCCCAGCGTGTGCATCAGCTTCTGATCGGTCATCTTGGTCGGATGGACGCGAATGCGCCCGTCAGGGGTGACGCTCACGTCGGCGCGCATCCGAAAATTGATATCCACGATTTTGTGAAGCGTGCCGGTCTGAAGGAGACTCCCGCTGTCGATCACTACCCGGAGGTTCTTGAGCGGAGACCCAGGATAGGCGAAGACCACACCATTCAGGAACGACGTCAGGTCGTCGCCGGTCATCGCCACCGTACCCGACGTTACGCGAATGCGATACGACCGCGGATCATCGAGCGTGGCCGGCGCGGACGGGCTCGTCCGAGTCATCTCGCCGCGGAGCGCGCGCGCGTGAAACAAGATCGCATCGCTCAAGTGGAGATCGACGTTGCGAATGTCGATCGTTTGTTGCGGAACCCCTTGCGCTGAGCAAGGTGTCGTCGTTAGGATAGCGATGACAATCGAAGCTCGTGGCGAGTTACGGCGTATTGCGGCCACGTTAAACAACCTGCTAAAAAGCCCCCGCGTCCCGCGGCCTTTTTGGCTCCGGGACGTTTGTGTTGCCGGGGCGGGAGAACTGAAGGATGACAGCATCAGTAACGTTTCCTTTCCCGGAAGTGGCGGCCGCATCGCTCGCTGCGCTTCCACAGGCGTGCGCACACTGCGGCGCGACGTTCGACCCGGCACCGATCGCGATCTGCGAGCACTGCTTGGGGCCACTCGAACCCGTGTACAACGCACGGATCATTCCTGACCGTGCGATTATCGGCGCTCGCGAGCCATCGCTCTGGCGCTATCGCGAGTGGCTCCCGTTTACGGGTCAACCCACACGGTCGCTCGACAGTGGCTGGACGCCGCTCGTGGAGGCCCCCGTGCTCGCTCGCGCGCTCAACGTCGAGCGGGCATGGATCAAGAACGACGCCGTCTCTCACCCGACGCTGTCCTTCAAAGACCGCGTGGTCGCCAGCGCGATCAACGCCGCTGCCGCGTTCGGCTTGGAGACGATCGGCTGTGCCTCCACGGGCAACCTCGCCAACGCGGTCGCGGCCCATGCGGCGCGAGCCGGCCTGACCGCTTGGATCTTCGTGCCCGAGGACCTGGAGGTTGGCAAGATCGTCGGCACGCTCGTCTATGGACCGCGATTGGTCCGTGTGAAAGGCACCTACGATGACGTCAATCGCCTCTGCGCTCAGGTCGCCGACAGGTTCGGTTGGGGCATCGTCAACGTGAACCTGCGCGGGTACTACGGCGAAGGGTCAAAGACCATGGCCTTCGAGATCATCGAGCAACTCGGTTGGCGCTCTCCGACCGCGGTCGTTGCGCCGATGGCCGGCGGGTCGCTCGTCACCAAGCTGCGCAAAGGCTTTCGCGAATTCTCAGCCGCCGGTCTCGTCAGCGGACCTGCCCCACGCCTCTACGGCGCCCAGGCGTCGGGTTGCGCGCCGATCGTCCGCTTGTTCGAATCAGGCGGCGAGACGCTCGTACCTGAAATCCCGAACACGATCGCGCGCTCGATCGCCATTGGAAACCCGGCCGACGGCCCTTCAGCCGTTCGCGCGATTCGCGAGACGGGGGGTTCGGCACGCGCAGTCAGCGACGACGCGATCGTGCGCGGCATTCGCGTGCTCGCCGAGACCACCGGCATTTTCACGGAGACCGCCGGCGGCGCCACCGTGGCCGCGGCGTTGGAGCTCGCCGAAGCTGGTCATTTCAAGCCCGACGACGAAGTCGTGCTGTGCATCACCGGCAACGGACTCAAAACCATCGAAGCCATCCATGCCTCTCTACCCGCCGCGCCCGTCATCGCGCCCCGGCTGCGCGAGGTGACCGCCCTTGTCGAACACTAGGAGAAAGCGACACATGCCTATCACAATCACCCTGCCCAACGTCCTCGCCAAGCTCGCGGACGGCCAGCGCACCATCACCGCCTACGGGACTACGCTCGGCGGGGCAGTCGCCGACGCGTCGCGGCGATACCCCGCGCTCAAGCCCAGACTCACCGACGATGCGGGCAATCCGTATCCGTTTGTCACCTATTATCTTAATGACGAGGATATTCGATTCTCTGGTGGCTTCGCCGCGGCGATTCGGGATGGAGATGAAGTGACCATCGTTCCGGCCGGGGCGGGAGGGTGATCATGACTGCGACATACACTGAATTGCCAGAGCTGACGCGCGAAGAGCTGGCCCGCTACAGCCGACACCTCATCCTCCCGGACGTGGGTGTCGAAGGACAGAAGCGCCTCAAAGCCGCGCGGGTGTTGCTCGTTGGCGCGGGCGGCCTCGGATCCCCTCTCGCGCTGTATCTGAGTGCGGCGGGAGTGGGCACACTCGGCATTGTCGACTTCGACAAGGTCGACGTCACGAATCTGCAGCGCCAAGTCGTCCACGGGACCGCCGACGTTGGCCGCTCGAAGATCGACTCCGCGGCCGAGCGCATCTACGATATCAATCCGTACGTCAACGTCGAGCGCTTCGAGACGCGGCTCACGAGTGACAACGCACTCGAGATCATTCGCGAGTTCGATATCGTAGTCGACGGCACCGATAACTTCCCCACGCGCTATCTCGTCAACGACGCCTGCGTGATCCTCGGCAAGCCGAACGTCTACGGCAGCATCTTCCGCTTCGAGGGCCAGGCGTCGGTCCTCGCAACGCCCGATGGTCCCTGCTACCGCTGCTTGTTCCGTGAGCCACCACCTCCGGGCTTGGTGCCGAGTTGCGCCGAGGGCGGTGTGCTCGGCGTGCTGCCGGGGCTCGTGGGCACGATTCAGGCAACTGAAGCGATCAAGCTCATCCTCGGCATCGGCGAGCCGCTGATCGGACGCCTACTGTTAGTCGATGCGCTCACGGCCCAGTTCCGCACGGTGAAAATACGCCGTGATCCCACGTGCCCCGCGTGCGGGACACACGAGATCCAGGAGCTGATTGACTATGATGCGTTTTGCGGAGGCGCCGAACCAGTGACCGTAAAAGAAATCACGCCGCGTGAGCTCGCCCAAAAGCTCGCGCGTGGCGACGACTTCGATCTGATCGATGTGCGCGAGCCGTTCGAGTGGGAGATCGCGCATATCGAAGGCGCACGGCTCGTGCCCCTGAGCACGTTCCCGGGTGCAATCAAAGAGCTCGACGCATCGCGCGAGATCGTCGTGCAGTGCAAGGTCGGTGGTCGCAGCGCCCGCGCGGCGGACGCTCTCGTTGCGGCGGGGTTCCGCGACGTCACCAACCTGGCGGGCGGGATCACGCGCTGGAGCGACGACGTTGACCCGACAATCCCGAAATACTAGAACAGCCCCTTGACTAGAACTGGAAATACAAGAACGGTGACGAGCCGGATCCAGCCATAATCGCAATACACGCCCCAAATGCCGCCGCCAACGCGAACGCGTGGCGGCGGTTTGGCTGCCACTTGACGTCCATGTCGAACGCGTTCGGCCCCGCCATGCTCCATACGGCCGCGAAGCCCAGCAGCGCGACGGCGCCGACCGTGACGACGCCGCTCGAGCCCGACGAGTAGCTGAACATGCGACCGAGCATGACGGCCGCCATGTGAAAATCGGTCGAGCGGAAAAAGACCCACCCGATCACCGCAAACAGGAACATGCTGGCGCGTCGCACGAGCGCCGGCGCGGCATCCCATTGCTTGCTGAACAGCCGGTGGATGCAGAGCAGCACTCCGTGATATCCGCCCCAGAACACGAACGTCCAGTTCGCGCCGTGCCAGAGACCGCCGATGAGCATCGTCAGCATCAAGTTCCGGTACGTTTTCCAGACGCCCTTTCGGTTGCCACCGAGGGGGATGTACAGGTAGTCCCTGAGGCAGCTGGAAAGCGAGATGTGCCACCGCTTCCAGAAGTCCGACGGGTCCAGCGACTTGTACGGCGAGTTGAAGTTCTGTGGGATTCGGATGCCAAAGAGGAACCCGAGCCCCACGGCCATCGTGCTGTACCCGTCGAAATCGAACAGCAGCTGGAACGTGTAGCCGAGCATGGCGACCCAGGCGTCGGCGGTGGTCAGGGTCGCGTAGTGCGCCAAGGCCGGATCAACGACCGCCGCCAAGCTATCGGCGACGAGGACCTTCATTACCAGACCGATGATGAAAAACCGAATGCCGCGCTCGAGCCACCGGTTGCGGTCGGCCGTTCCGAGGTTATCGAGATCGCTCTCGATCTGGCGGAACCGGACGATCGGGCCCGCGATCAGCTGTGAGAACAGCGAGACGTAGGCCGCGAATTCGAAGAAGTTGCGCGTCGGCTTGATCGTCTTCCGGTAGCTGTCGACGATATAGCTGATGGTGTGAAAAGTGTAGAACGAGATCCCGATCGGCAGCACGATGTCGAAGTGCGCGACCGCGATCGGGTGCCCGGTGAGCGCCGACAGGTCGCCGATCGAGCGCAACACGAAATTCGCGTACTTGAAGAATCCGAGCAGCAGGAGGTCGACGGTGACCGGCAGAACCAAGCAGAGTTTTCGCGCCCGGGCGTTGTCCGGGTACTTGAGGAATCCCAGGCCGGCTGTATAGCTGACCAGCGTCGAGAACGCCATCAGCAGGCAGAACTTCGGGTTCCAGTAGCCGTAAAAGACGTACCCCGTGATCGCCAGCCAGATGTAGCGCTGCTGGGCGTTGCGGAGCAGCCAGAACACCGTATAGGTGACTGGCAGGAACAGCACGAGGAAGACGAAGCTGTTGAAGAGCATGCGCGCGGGCTACAAAGTTAAGGCCTACTCGCTACGAGTTGTGATCCCTGCAGCGTACGTTCAGTAAGCTCGTTAGAGCCTGGTATGCGCGCGAAGGCCGCGACCTGCCATGGCGCCGGACACGGGATCCGTATCGCGTGCTGGTGTCGGAGCTCATGCTCCAGCAAACGCAGGTGTCTCGTGTACTAGACTACTACGCGTCGTTCTTGAAACGCTTCCCGACGATGCGATCCGTGGCCCAAGCGCGACCAAGCGCGGTGCTCGCGGCGTGGCGGGGCCTCGGCTACTACGCCAGGGCGCGGAATCTTCACCGCCTGGCGCGGACACTGGGGCGCGCCCCGTTGCCGGATGACCCGGTGCTTCTCGCGCGACTCCCCGGGATCGGCGCCTACACGGCCGGCGCGATCGCGTCCTTCGCCTATGAGCGCCGGGCCGCGCTCGTCGACACGAACGTCGCCCGCGTCCTCCTCCGCGTGTTCGCCCCGCGGCTCGCCCCGCGCACGCCGCGCGGCCGCCGCGCGGCCTGGAAAATCGCCGAGGCAACGCTGCCGCGCACCGGGCAGGCCACCTACACGCACAACCAGGCGGTGATGGAGCTCGGCGCGACTATCTGTACTGCCCGGGTCCGCCACTGCTCACGCTGTCCGGTGCGCCCAGTGTGCGCAACTGAAACAAGATCGCGACCGGGGTCTCGGACACGACCGGAAACGTCCGCCGCATCTCGTCCTCGAACCCGCGCTGCACAGTGAGCGCCGTCCGCTCGGCGATAAAATATCGCGCACCCCGCGCCATCAGCGACCGGATGACCGGCATCGTGTGATCCTGAATGCAGGGCGTGAATCCCTTGTGGTCCGTCCAATACAGGTACCACGGACTGTTGTACGCCGACTCGCTCGCACTCACGCAATAGTTACCGCTGACCACGAGCGTCACCCCGGGTGGTATGAGCGGCGCAAACTGACGCGCGGCCGCGTACCAGTCCGTATATCGGTGCGGGTGCACGTCGCGGATATCCTGCCGGGCGGCCAAAATGGGCGCGAATGCCGTCAACACCACGAGGGCCGCGGTGGATGCCGCGGCGGCCGAGCGTCGCCAGACCAGCACGGCGACCGTCGCGATCGCCGCGCACGCGATAGCCAGCAGCGCGGCGCCAGGATGCGCGAGCTGAACGACCGCGACCGCGACGAGCACGATGCCGATGACCACGATCGGGCGTTGGATCGTCGATGGCCCCCGCAGTCGCTCCGCGGCCACCGCCGCCGCACCACCGAGGAGGAGCGCCACGGGCGGTACCGAGACGACGTGATAATACGTGCCCCACGGATCGGCGCTCGTGCCAGCGATCAGCAGATAGTAGAGAAAGACCGCCGCATACCAGAGGAGGCCGTACCCGAAATATTTCGGCCTTGGGCCGAGGGCCAACGCCAGCACGACAGCGAGCAGTCCCGCTCCGACCCAGGCGAACGCGACTTCCAAGTCCGCGATGCCGGCGATGTAATGCAGATGCGTAAATGTCGCCCAGCCAACGATGTGGTGATGATTCGACGCGCCGAGGGAGTTGTGGTACGTCAGCCAGAACCCCCGTGCGCGGGTGTACCACACGTCGGGCGGGATCAGCGCGGCGAGGGCGAGTAACCACAGACGGCGTCGCCGGAATGCGCGTATGCCCTGACGCCAGAGCGTGAAGAAGACGAAGACAAACCCGAGGTGCGCCGCCGGAGCTTTGGCGAGGATAGCCAGCGAGGTACAAGCAAGCGCGAGGCCGTATGACAGCCAACGATCGTCGTCCAGCCACCGGATGTAGGCATACACCGCCGCGACGTAGGCGAACATCATGAGCGGTTCGGCCTGGATGCCGTTCGCGATGCGCACCATGAGCGGATCGAGCGCGAAAAACAATGACGCGACTATCGCGCCCGGTGGAGGCAGGAGATATGACGCGAGCCCGATGAAGATCACGAGCGTGGCCAGGGCGAGCCCGTAGCTGATCACCCGTCCGATCTGCTCGTGGATCCCGAACACGCGGTACCCGGTGGCGATCAGGTACGGGTACAACGGGAACTCCATCTCGACGTACCCGGGCCCATCGCCGCGCCAGTCGATCTGCGGATACAGCAAGCGCATGCCATCGCGCGCAAAATTCCGTGCGATGCCGCCCTCGTCGCACTCGCGATACAGCTCGCGCGACGTCCCGTCGATCGGCCGCCAGAGATCGATCGCGTCGACGCCGGCGCCGACGAGCATGAGGGCGACGACGACGCCCAGTCGGAGCCCGCGGATCACGGGTTCGCGAGCTTGAACACGGACCACGGCCCGAATGTCGCTGCCCGCTGATACTTGCGGTCGATCAAGTCGCGGAGCGCCGGGAGGTCAGGTGCCAGGCAATACGTCGTGTCGATCGTCATCGACCCGTTCGCATAGTGCGCGGCGATGTACGTCGGCGGATGCGCCGTCAGCGTATCGAGCATCTCGCGCAAGAACGCGACCTGGATCGGCTTGTTCCAATTCGGGCAGTCGGTGAACAGGAGCAAGTGGTGGAAGTTCGTAGGGTCCGGGCAGAAGAACATGTTCGTGTCGATGAAACGAGTGGCCGAGCGGCCGCCGCTCGCGAACAGCACGATCGTCTCGGGCCCCCACATCTGAATGCGCTCGCCCGGCCGTGTGTGCGTGCCCAGATACTCGGCCATCGCTTCCTGATCCGGGCTATCCGCGACCATCGGCATCGGCGTCCAGTGCGCATAGCGCGCGAGCCCGGTACCGCCAAGCTCCAGCCCGAGAACGAGAACGGCGGCCACGCCGAATGCGATGCGATTGCGGGCAACCCATCCCCAGCCGAGTCCGGCGACGAGGCTCAGCACGGCGAGCGGCGGCCAGTACTGATAGCGCCAGGCCTTGCCCTCCCACAGCCGGATCAGCACGCAGCCCACGAAAACGAGGGCCAGTGTCACCAACTCCCGCCGGTGGTTACCGAATTGACCCCGCACGGCCGCGACGATAGTCAGTACGACACCGAGCCACACGACGTGGGGCACGTACTCCCAAAAGCGCATCAGCACCACGCTTCGCGTCTGGCGCTCGAGTCCTACGTAGACTGTGCTCGCAAACGTGAGCAGATCCGCAATCGCTTGGCCATGACCAGTGATTGCGTATATCCCGAAAAACGCAAACATCGGCAGGGCGGCGACGACGGCAAAGAGCGCAGCGTCCATCACCGAACGCTGACGTTCGAGGGCGGAATGCCAAGGCAAAAGCGCCGAGCGCGACGAGTAACACGTACGTAGGGCGGAACAGAACCCCTACGCCGGCCGCGAGAGCGGCCCAGACGAGCGGCGCGCGACGGGCTGGGTTGTCGAGATAGATCCAGATGCCCCAGAGGCACGCGAGCAGGCAGGGGACGAGATACCCATCACGCTGGGCCGTGTGATAATACGTCCCTGCTGTGTAGGCGATCGCGTAGAGGGCCGCCGCGAATAATCCGGCCCGGGGCCCGTAGATGCGCCGCGCCAGTACGAAGAGCAGCAGCGTCGTGCCGATCTGGATGAGCAGGTCAGCGATGCGGAGCGCCAAGACCGACTCGCCGCCGATGGCAATAACTGCCATATGCAGCACATACACGGCCGGAAACGACGTATCGAACGTATCGACGTACGGCCACAAGCCGTGGAGCATGCCACGGCCGATGTACTGCATGAATCCGTGGTCGAATCCGAGCCCATACGTGAGGGTCGGAAGGAGCAGGATGGTCGAGACAAAAGCCACGACCACGAGCTCGCGGGGGCGCGATCGGTCCATTCGGGGAACGATCATACCCCCACTGTACCCGCGTTACGTCGACAACGTCAGGACGGCGTAACTATGCGCTTGACGAGGGAGCTGGCATACGGCCGCTCGCCCTGGCCGGTATAGATCTGTTTCGGCCGGGCGATCTTCTGCTCCTTGTCGAGCAGCCCCTCCTCCCACTGGGCAAGCCACCCGGTGGTCCGGGCGATCGCGAACAGCACGGTAAAGAAGGAGGTCGGAAACTTCATCGCCCGATAGATCAACCCGGTATAGAAGTCGACGTTCGGGTAGAGCTTGCGGGAGACGAAGTAATCGTCCTGGAGCGCGATGCGCTCGAGCTCTTGGGCGATCGCCATGTCCTTATCGACGCCAACGGATGCCAGAACGTCGTCGGCCAGCCGCTTCACGATCTTCGCCCGTGGATCGTAGCTCTTGTATACGCGATGGCCGAAGCCCATGAGGCGGCCAGAGCCTTTCTTCACCGATTCGATGAACCCGGGGACGTTCTTGACGTTGCCGATCTCCTCGATCATGCGCAGAACGGCCTCGTTCGCCCCACCGTGGAGCGGTCCATAGAGCGCGGCAATACCCCCGGCGATGGCCGAGAAGGGATCGACGTGCGTCGAGCCGATGGCACGGACCGCATTGGTCGAAGCGTTCTGCTCGTGATCCGCGTGCAGGATGAACAGAATCTCGATCGCCCGGGTGAACACGGGGTTGGCGCGATACTTCGATTCGCTCATCCGCGCGACCATCGACAGGAAGTTCTCGCTGTACGAGAGGTCGTTGTCCGGGTACACGTAGGGCAGACCCTTCATGTGCCGGTAGATGAACGCCGCGATCGTCGGCATCTTCGCGATCAAGCGAATGATCGAGATGTCGCGCTGCTCGGGATCGAAGATGGCCTTGGCTTCGGGATAGAATGACGACAGGGCCGCGACCGCGCTGCACATCATCGACATCGGGTGCGCGTCGTAGCGGAACCCGGTCAAGAACGTGCGCAGGTTCTCGTGCACGTACGTGTGGTACGTGACATTGTGCACGAACTTGTCGTACTCGGGCTGCTTCGGCAGCTCGCCGTGTCGGAGCAGCCACGCCACTTCGAGAAAGCTAGCTTTCTCGGCGAGCTGCTCGATCGGGTAGCCCCGATATCTCAGGATACCCTTTTCGCCGTCGATGAACGTGATGGCGCTACGACACGACGCCGTATTGAGAAACGCCGGGTCGTAGCTGACCAGGCCCTTGAGATCAGTGGCGCGGATCGCGCCATCGGTGATCGGTAGCTCGTACGACGTGCCCGTGCGCCCGTCGGTGACGTTCAGAGTGTCGGTCATCAGGCAAAAGCTAATCGATAGATCAATTTCCACTCAGCCTCGGACACGGGCTGAACGGAGAGCCGGCTGCCCTTTTGCAGCAGCACCATGTGCGCGAGTCCCTTGTGCTGTCTCAACTCAGCAAGGGTGATAGGTCGTTTCGCCGGTTCTTTGGCACGAATGTCTATGGCATACCAGAGCGGCGCATCGCGCTTGCTCTTGGGATCGTGGTGGTCATCAGATGAATCGAAGGCCGTTTCGTCGGGATAGCCGGCCTTGACCACTTCGGCGATCCCGACGATGGCGGTCGGATCCGCGCTGGAGTGATAAAAGAACACCAGGTCGCCGACCCGCATGTCGTCGCGCAGATAATTGCGCGCCTGGAAGTTGCGCACGCCGTCCCAGCGGGTCGTGCGCTTGGGACTCTTCCAGAGATCGTCCCACGAAAACGAAGTGGGCTCGGATTTGAGGAGCCAGTATTTCACATCTTGGAGGCGAGAGGAAGATCGAGCTCGAAGAAAAATCGAGTCCCGGACTCCGACGTGTCGACCCCCAATTCCCCCTGCATCAATGCGACGAGCTTCCGGCAAATCGCGAGCCCGAGACCAGCGCTCGAGAACGTGAAGTCGCCGGGCCGCTGCCGGCGCCGGAACGCATCGAACAGCGTCGCCATGACCGCCGGAGGGATCCCGCGCCCGGTGTCCTGCACGGCGAACTCCAGTCGTGTCCGAGACTTGGGACGCGCCGTCACCTCGACGGAGCCCTCGGCCGTAAACTTGAGCGCGTTCGTCGTCAGGTTGAGCAGCACACGATTCAGCGCCGCGGGGTAGCCAACCCGCGAGTCGGCGTCCGGCGGCTCTAGCCGAACCGTGAGGCCTTTCTCTTCAGCTATCGGCTGAACGATCGCGCCAACTGATCGCAAAATATCAGCGACGGAGAAGGGAATGGGCTTTTGATCGATCAACCAATCGCCTCGGGCGAGCTCGATCACATCCCCGGCCAACGCGCTGAGGCCGAATGCGGCGCTGTAAATAAGTCCCAGCTGCCGCTCCTGAATCTGCGTCAGCGGACCACTCTGGCTCGAGCGCAAGCGTTCGGCCAAGAACAAGATCGACGCGAGCGGCGAACGCATGTCGTGCGCGACCTCGACGACGAGCGGCAGCGCATCCGATCCGGAGAGGCGATTCGCGAATCGCTGAGCGGTATCGGCCTCGATCGCCTCGTGCACGCGCTCGAGGGCCAGGCACGCCGACACGGCGTCCTCGGCCGCGTAACTGCCACTGGCCGCGCTCTCCAGGATCTGTCGCCGTAACGCATCGAGCAGCCGCCGGGCTGGAATGCTGACCGGCAGCGCCGCGAGCTCCGCCTTCCCGCCGACGGAGACGCGCTGGGCCGCTTCCGCCAGCGCCGCCATCGGCGGGCCGATGTCGTCGGCGGTCGCTCCGGAGACGTCGTCCGGGTCCCAGGCCGCCACCGCGCGGACGGCGGCCTGCGCGAGTAGCAGGACAACACCGCTGCCAGGCGGCGGAGCTTCGCGCGGCGTGGGCGTGATGCGCCGCGGAGCTGCTTCCACTGGGGTCACTCGAGCGTCCCGGCCAGCTCGTCGCGGCGGAATCCGTGTTTCTCCATCAGACGATACAACGTCGTCCGGTCGATGTTCGCCAGGCGCGCGGCGCGCGACATGTTGCCACCCGCGCGCACGACGAGGCGTTGCAAGTATTCCTTCTCGAAGTGGGCGACGAGCTTTTCCTTCGCCAGGTGATAGGCGTCGGTCATGATCGCCGGCGGCATCCCGCCATCGGCGGCCGCGCTGGTCGGGTGGCCGGTGTCATCGAGCGCCGGAATGTCCTCGGCCCGAATCGGCTTGCCCGGCTCGATGATCACCGCGACGTGCTCGATGACATTCTGGAGCTCTCTGACATTCCCGCGCCACGGTCTGGACCGCAGCAGCTCGATTGCCGCTTCACTCAGTTTCGGCAACGGCTCACCTTGCGGGCGATGACGCTCCCAATAGTGCGTCAAAAAATGATTCGCCAGCAGTGGGATATCCTCTAATCTCTTGCGGAGCGGCGGGAGCTTGATCGGCACCACGCGGAGCCGATAAAACAGATCCTCTCTGAGAATTCCCGCGTTCACCGCCTCTTGCGGCTCGCGATTCGTCGCCGAGATAAAGCGAACATCGACAACGGCGTCCTGTTGCTCGCTGCCAACGCGCCGCACCACGCCATCCTGCAGCACGCGCAACAACTTGGCCTGCAACGGGTGCGACATCTCCGTGAGCTCGTCCAAAAACAGCGTCCCACCGTTCGCCGTTTCCAGCAATCCAGGCTTATCGCGGTCAGCACCAGTAAACGATCCCTTGCGATGCCCGAACATCTCTGACTCGAGCAGTGGCTCGGGGAGCGCCGCGCAGTTGATGGGGACGAGCTTGCGACTCGCGCGACGGCTGTGTCGATGAATGAACTGCGCGATGAGCTCTTTGCCGGTCCCCGATTCTCCGCTGATCATGACCGAGGCATCCGTCGAAGCGACGCGGCGGGCGAGATCGACCGCCTGACGGAAGGCCGGAGAGATACCGAGGAGCGTAATCCGGTCTGAGTTCGAGCTCTGCTCGACGAGCTTCGCCTTGAGGTCGCGTGTCTCGCGAGCAACAGCGACTGCGTGCGACGCGCGGCCGATCAGAATCTGGAGATGAGAAGCCGAGAATGGCTTTGGGAGGTAATCCCAAGCGCCAGCGCGCAGGGCTTCGATGCTCGACGTGACACTGGGATTGCCCGTCATCACGATAACGATCGTGTCCTTATGGGACTCGAGCGCCGCCGCCAAGATGTCCATGCCGGACAACGGCGTCAGGTAGAGATCGACGAGAATGATGTCGAACCGACGCCGCTTGACGAGATCAATCGCCTCGTCACCACGTCCAGTAGCTGTGACATTGTAGCCGTCGAGCTGCAAAACGCTGAGGCAACCTTCCCGCAGCGTGCGATCGTCATCAACAAGCAGGAGCCGCAGACTGGCCTTCACCTCAGGCGCGATCGCCAACGGCTCCCTGCCCATGGCGGGCGTTTCGACCGAAGGGGGCGCCGATACATCACTTATTGGCAGATCAGAGGAGAAGGCCGAGGACGACATGAGGCTCCAGGATGAGTGACTTCTAACTTTTCGGCGCTATTAATTACAACAAAGTGTTGCATTTGTCAATCATATTCCGTTGCAATTGACCAACAATTCTGTTGTATGGTCACGGCATACAAGTGTTGAGGTCCGTTAGCTATAAACAACTTGGCTGGGCCCCTTTTTGCGCAGTCATGCCCAGTCTCTATCCAATTAAATTCACGTGAATCGCATGTCGCTCCCGCCCACGCCAACGCCGTCGACGGCGCTGACGCCTACTTCCCCCGAGGGGCAGGCGCTGGCGTCGCTCCAACAATGGGGTCCGCCGATCGAAGCCCGAGGGGGCGCCGGCGGTGGCGGCGGCGAGAAGAAAACACCCTGGCACCGCTACATCGCGGCCGTGATCCGCTTCAAATGGCTGATCGCGGGGTGTTTCGTGCTCGGTGTCGGGGCCGGCGTCGCCGCGACCCGCCTGCTCTCTCCGCAGTATGAGGCGCGCGCGACCGTGTTGCTCGCGACTGAGCAGCGCGGCGGTGGTGGCGCGAACGGGCCGATCTCGTCCGGTCAATTCCTCGAAACGGCCGCGTGGACGGATCTCTTCAAGGCGTACCGCGTCGTCGAGCCGGTCGTCACCAAGCTCGGTCTCTACATCCATCATGCCGACAAGGACGACGACATCTTCCAGCAGTTCGGGCTGGCCGATCAATATCAGGCCGGCGAGTTCTTTCTGAACGTCGCGTCGACCGGACGGCAGTATACGCTCACGACGAAGAAAGGCACCGTGCTGGAGCACGGCGCGCCCGGCGACTCGATCGGCCTCCATCTCGGCATGAAGTGGCAGCCACCGCGCTCGGCGTTCAAGCCCGGGCGCAAGGTCGTGTTCTCCGTGTCCTCGCTGCCCGACGCGGCGAACGGTCTGACCAACCGATCGACGCTGAATCTCCCGGATATGAGCAACGTGCTCCACATCTCGCTCGACAGCTGGAATCCGAACGAGGCGGCGAACACGCTGAATACATGGCTGGATCAGTTTCTCGCCGTCGCCGCCGAGTTGAAAAAGCAGAAGAACACGCAACTCACCGCGACGATCGGCGACCAGTTGAGCATCGCGCGCGACCGACTCGCCCGCGCCGAGAAGAACCTGCAGGCGTTCCAGGAAGCGAGCATCAGGGCGAGCGCCTCGGCACCCACGACGAACGTGCCAACGGGCACGCCCGGATCCATCGGGGCGGTGACGGGCGATCCCGCGGTCTCAACCTATCTCGCGCTCAAGGTCGAGCACGACAATCTGAGTCACGACATTCAGGCCGCGCAGACGGTCCTGACCGACATGAGCATTGGCAAAGCGTCGCCCGACGGGCTGCTGGGCATCCCGTCGCTCATGGTCGGCGCCGACAACCTGCGCTCGGCGATCAACGACTACAACACCAAAGCGGCCGAGCTCCGCAACCTCCAGCAGACGTACACCGACAACTACAAGGGCGTCATCGACGCCAAGCGCATCGTCGACAACTCCTACACGGTGACGATCCCGCAGCTCGCGAATCAGTCGCTCCAGCGCCTGCGCGCGCAGGATGCGATCTACGTCAAGCAGCTCGGCGAGAGCGAGCGGGTCGTCCAGGACGTGCCCGCCCGGACGATCGACCTCATGCGCCTCCAACGCGAGGTGACATCGGCCGGCGAGTTGTTCACGAGCCTCAACAAGGCGTACGAGGACTCACGGCTGGCGGAAGCGAGCACGATCCCCGATATCGAGATCGTCGACCGCGCCGGCGTTCCGGAGGCGCCATCGCGCAACACCGCGCCGCGGGTCCTCATGATGGCCGTGTTCGGCGGACTGGGCGCGGGCCTCATGCTGGCGTTGCTGCTGGACCGGCTCGACCAGCGATTCCGCCATCCGGAGCAGGCGTCCGATGAGCTCGGGCTCCCCATCATTGGCACCGTGCCGAGTCTGCCGACACCGAAGCAGCGCAAGGCCGATCCGGAGATCAGCGCGCAAGTCATCGAGGCGTTCCGAACGATTCGGTTGCACATCAAGGAGATGTTCCCGGCCAATGCACCCGTGCAGTTCACCATCACGAGCCCGGGGGCAGGGGAAGGCAAATCCCTCGTCTCATCCAACCTGGCGATGTCATTTGCCGAGAGCGGCCAGCGGACATTGCTCGTCGACGGCGACATTCGGCGTGGACAGCTGCACGAGACGTTCGGCATGCGGCAGTCGCCGGGACTCCTCGACTATCTCCTGAATCACTCGGCGCTCGACGAAATCTTGCAGGAGACCGATTACGAAGGGCTGACGCTCGTGACCTGCGGCACGCGCCGGCATCGCGGGCCCGAGCTGCTGCAGTCGAATGCGCTCGAGGCGTTCATGTCAGCCGTGCGGCCGTTCTTCGACGTGATCATCGTCGACTCGCCACCACTCGGCGCCGGCATCGATCCGTTTGCGCTGGCGAAGGCCACCGGCGCGCTGGTCGTCGTGCTCCGCGTCGGGCGCAGCGATATCAAGATGGCGCAGGCGCGGCTCCAGGCGATGGACCGCTTCGTTCCCGTGCGTCACCTGGGATCCATCTTGAACGACGTGCGCGCCGGCGGGGCGTATCGCTACTACTCGTACCTCTACGGGTATCGCCTCGACGAGGGCGAGCTCCGCGCGCAAGTCCCCTCGCAGGTGGGTGGCCTGATCGGGAGAAAGTAACTAGCTGACCTTGCGGGTTTTCTTCCTCAAGAAGTCCATGAGGATGAACTGCCCCAGTGTCATGGTATTCGTGAAGTACGCCTTGCCACGAGAGATCTCGGAGACTCGCTTCACGAATTCCACCAAGGCGCGGTCACGGGCCAGCATGAACGTATTGATCATGATGCCGGCCCGTTTGCACATCGCCACTTCTTTGAGCGTGTGCTGAATGACCGTTGCATCGAGCCCCATCGAGTTCTTGTAGATCTGCCCGTTGGGCATCGTCAGCGCGCTCGGCTTCCCGTCAGTGATCATGACGATCTGCCGCATGTCCTTCTTCTGCGCCAGCAGCAGACGCCGAGCGAGCTTGAACCCCTCGGCCGTATTCGTGTGATACGGTCCCACCTGCGCGTGGGCGAGCCGGGCTAGTGGAATTTCCTCGGCCGAGTCATGAAAGAGAATGACTTTGATCGAATCGCCCGGATACTGCGTCCTGATCAGATGGGTCAACGCCAACGCCACTTTCTTGGCGGGCGTAAACCGATCCTCGCCGTACAGAATCATCGAGTGCGACGTATCGAGCATGAGCACCGTCGCGCACGATGACCGATACTCGGCCTGCCGCACCATGAGGTCGCCGTAATCGAGATCCATCGGGACCTCGATCTTGCCCGTCCGCGCCAGCGCGTGCTTCAACGTTTCGTTGACGTCGAGATTCAACACATCGCCGAACTCGTAGGGCTTGCTGAACCCATCGGCCTCGATCCCGGTCGCCAGATACGGCGTCTCGTGGCTCCCGAAGCTCGACTTGCCCAACGAGCCCAAAATGCCCCGCAGTGTCTTGTAACCCAGAAAGTCGATGCCTTTCTCGGTGAGATTGAATTGGACATCTTTTGAGGCCGCGTGGGCTAACCCGCCTTTCCCCGTGACGGGCTGCTGCGTGCCCGGCATCTGCGGGGGGGCGTCGATGCGCAGAAATCCCTCGGCCGCGAGCCGCTGCACCAGCTGATCGAGCAGTTGCGCGAGCTTCGCCTGCGATTCCTCGTCCCCGTCGCCGCGCAGGGCCTCCAGCATTTCCGGCGTGAACTGGCCGCTCTCGACCAGCGCGTCGAGGATCGCCTCGCGCAGCGCGTCCATCGACCGGTCGGCCTCTTCCCCGAAGTCGCCCCAGTAGGGACTCGACTGCTTTCCGCCGGCGAACCCTGATTGCAGAAGAAAATCCGCGAGCTTGTCGAGCAACGCCTGGAGATCAATGGCGTCGGCGGACTCTGGGCTGAACTTTTGGTAGGTATGAAATCTCACCTGATCCCCCTGGCGCCGTTCGCTTCGCTCCGGCGCATTGACCCTGCTCGACCGTAGTGCACGCGAGCGCAGCGAGCGTTCCTACGAATATAATCATGGGAGCATGCCCACGACCGCCCGATCCCTGAATCCGTTCCGAACGCTGATACAGCACCGGAACTTCCGGATCTTCTGGATCGGCCAGACGGTGTCACTGATGGGCACCTGGATGCAGACGATGGCCCAGGGTTGGCTGGCACTCCAGCTGTCCAATAGCGCGTTCATCGTCGGCCTGGTCAGCGCCATCGGATCCCTGCCGATTCTCGCGCTGTCGCTCCCCGCCGGAGTGGTCACTGACCGCGTCAATAAGCTGACGCTCGTGACCATCTGCCAGGCCTGCCTCCTGGTCGAGGCAGCCGCGCTCTGGGCATTCACGGCCACGAACCGGATCACGATCCCCTTACTGCTCGGCCTCGCCGCCTTCAACGGCATCGCGAGCGCATTCGAGATCCCCGCGCGCCAATCGCTCATGATCGAGCTCGTCGGCCGCGACGACCTCCACGACGCGATCGCGCTCAACTCGAGCGGATTCAACCTCGCCCGCATCATCGGCCCCGCCATCGGCGCGGCCGTGCTCGCGACGTTCGGCCTCTCCTGGTGCTTCCTGCTCAACGCGATCAGCTACCTCGCCGTACTCGCGGGTCTCTTCTTGATCCGGCTTCCGCCCTGGATCGCCGCACCCCACGCGTCGCCGCTCGACGGCCTCCTCGAAGGCCTGCGCTACATGGCGAAGACCCCCGAGGTCTCGGCCCTCATGCGCATGGTCACCATCTACTCGATCTGCGGCATCCCATATCTCACATTGATGCCGGTGGTCGCCCGCGACCTCCTGCACGCCGGCGCCGGCGGCTACGGCGTGCTGTTGGCGTGCGTTGGAATCGGCGGTCTGGCCGGTGCGCTCTTTCTCGCTGCCGCGAGCGGCCGCTTCCGGCGCGGTCGCTTGATGGCGTTGTCCACATACGGCTTTGCGTTGTTGTTGATCGCTTTCTCGCTCTCGCGCTCGGAATGGCTGTCTCGCGCCTTGCTCTTGGGCTGCGGCTTCATGATGATCCTGAACGGAGCCCTCGCGAACGGTCTGTTGCAGTCCCTCGTGCCCGATGCGCTGCGAGGGCGCCTCATGGCTGCGTACTCACTCATCGCGGTCGGCGTGGCACAGGTGGTCGGCTCGTTCGTCGCAGGCACCGTCGCCAACGCGGTGGGCGTCGATTGGGCGATCGGCGGCGCCGCGGCCGTCATGCTGGCGTACGCGTACTACGCCTTTTCCAAATCGCCCGAGATTCGCCGGTTATAAGCGGGCGTCAGACGGTCCGGTGTCACCGAGGGGAACACCAGCCGCGCCGCCCGAGCGATGGTCTGCGCCGAGCCTTCGACGCCGAGCCAATCGGTGTTGATGCAGATGTGATAATTCTCCGGCGCGCGCCAGTCGCGATCGTAGAATCGCTTCACCGATTGTGCGCGCTGCGCGTTCACCTCGTCGACCCGCTTCTCGGCCTGCGCCTGAGCGAGTCCCTCCCGCGCCATGACGCGCTGCACGAGCGCCGGACGGGGTGCGTAGCAGAATACGTGAATCGCATCGGCGCGCTCGGCCAACGTCGCTTGCGCCCCGCGCCCGACGATGACGACGGGCCCGCGCGCGACGTACTCCTCGATGACGCGCCGCGTGACCGCGATGAGACGCTCCGTGGCGGGCAGCGCATACTCGCCCGTGACCGGCTGAACCTCGGGCGTGCTCATCGCCAACGCATCGGTGAGGCGAGCGGCCAACGATGGGACGCGCTCCTCGCGCGCCTGCACTTCATCGACCGGCATGCCCAATCGCGCCGCGACTTCGTTGACGATCTCGCTGTCGAGCAGCGCCCAGCCGAGCAGCGCGGCGACTCGCGCTGCGACGTCCGACCCCCCGGACCCGAAGAGGCGCGAGATCGTGATCGTCGGCATCGGGCCGCTAGCGATCGACTGGTCGAACGCGCAGATGCTCGACGATCTCGAACCCCAGGGCATCCCACGCCCGGTTGGCTGCCTCGCCATCGGCGACGCTGTGCAACCGGAACTCGTCGAGCCCCACACTCCGGGCCCACGCCTCGGCGCGCTCCAGCAGCGCGCGCAGCACGCCACGGCGGCGCACCGATGGATCGACGTAGACCGATGACACGTACGCATACTGCTCGGGCGAGAGCAGGGGCGACCCGCTCGACTCCACGCATCGCAAGATCCCGACGATCGCCCCATCCCGCTCGGCGAGCAACGTGATCTCGCCGGGCGAGTCGAGCTGTCGGGCGAACAACCGCCGGGCCCGCGCCGTCACGTCGCTCGCCAGCCGACGATAGATCGGATTCGAGGCGTGCTCACGGAGCAGCGCCAGCCGAAGCGCGACGACGGCGTCGAGGTCGCGCACCGTCGCCCGTCGGACTGTGACGCTCGGCGCCGCGGGCTTAGGCGGAGAGGCCGCCACCGAACATATCCTGGCCTGGCCGTCTCCGTTGCTCCTGTACGGCTCTCCCGTACTGACCCGTGTCCGAGCGCGAGATCTTGCGGCGTGCGACGAGCGCTTCCAATACGAGCTCGCACGCCGCCGTCGCGACCGCCAGATCCCCCCGCGGCGCGAGCGCCGTATCTCTGACGACCCGCAAAAGCCCCGGCACCGTCTCGAAGCCCTTGTGCACGGCGTCGGTCGAGACATTGTCCGACACCTGCAACGCGCCGCCGGAGTCGAACCACATCACGATCTCGTCGGTATTGACGTTCCCCGCTCGTTCTTTGAACGTCGCGTCCGACGCGCGACGAATCAGCTCTCGCGCGATAGCCTGTCCGCCAATCAGTTCACCCTCATACTCCAGCTCGATCTTACCGGTAATTGCTGGCAGAGCCGCGTAGATATCGGCGATCCGCGGCACGATCTCTGATTCACCCATTTCGAGGGCGCGACGTTCGGCGTTCGATACGACGTTCTCGAGTACGGATATCGGCATGCGCTGCGACACACCTGACCGCCGATCGATTCGCTTGTCGACTCTCGCCTCGAACGCGATGCGCTCGATGACCTCGGCGATAAAATCAGGGACCCTGACTCTGATGCCTCGATCGACCCACGCTTCCTGCTGCGTAATCTCCATGCCGAGTCCGACCGTCTCGGGGTAGTGCGTAACAATCTCACTCCCAATACGGTCTTTGAGCGGCGTGATAATCTTTCCGCGCGCGGTATAGTCTTCGGGGTTTGCTGTGAAGCACAGCTCAACATCCAGCGGGAGGCGAACCGGATATCCCTTTATCTGGACATCCCCTTCTTGCATGATGTTGAACAGTCCGACTTGGACCTTTCCGGCGAGATCCGGCAATTCATTGAGCGCGAAAATGCCGCGATTCGCGCGAGGCAACATGCCGTAGTGAATGGTCAACTCGTCGGAGAGTAAGTGACCACCGCGCGCGGCCTTGATCGGATCGACATCGCCAATGATATCCGCGATCGTCACGTCAGGCGTCGCGAGCTTCTCGATGTAACGCGCCGTCCGGTCCAGCCAGACGATCGGGGTGTCATCACCCGCCTCGGCGAGGAGGGTGCGCCCATATTTCGAAATCGGCGCGAACGGATTGTCGTTCACCTCGCTCCCGGCGATGATCGGCAGCGCGTCATCGAGCAGCGAGGTGAGGGCTCGGAGAATGCGCGATTTGGCCTGGCCGCGGAGACCGAGCAAAATAAAGTTGTGACGCGAGAGGATCGCGTTGACCATCTGCGGCATGACGGTCTCTTCATACCCAATGACGCCGGGAAACAGCGGCCCGCCGCACGCGAGCCGGGCGAGCAGGTTCGCCCGGAGCTCATCCTTGACCGACCGCAGCGCCCGTTCGGGGGCGCCGAAGGGCGATGCTTTCAGTGCGCCGAGCGTTTCAGGCAGTGGCGACGACAAATCAACTCTCCACGAATGCGTGTGACACCTCGACGAGGTTGTCGTAGAATACCGGTGCGTGGCCGAGGTCCGTTTCGAGCTGGGACGTTGTCGCGTTCGGATTCTGCCCGTCAGGTGTGAACTTGCCCCACCAGATCGACGGCGCCCAGACGACGCCCGGTCGCAAAGAGTCCACGACACGCGCGGTCGCGATGAACTGTCCCCGATCGTTGTGAATGGTCACTCGGTCACCGTCGGTGATACCCCGCTGCTCGGCGTCCGATACATGCAAATGACACTCCGGCTCCGCGCCCCGGCGCAATGATGGCACATTGACGAATGTGGAATTCAAAAACTGGTGCCGTGGCGACGAAATCAGTGTCAGCGGATACCGCGCCGCGAGCTCCGGGGCTTCTTCCAGCGACTCGCGCGGTGGCGTGTAGGTAGGCACCGGATCGAGTCCGAGTTCCGCGAGCCGCTCCGAGTATAGTTCGCACTTCCCACTGGGGGTCAAAAAGCCTCCCTGGGCGAACGGGAGATAGGGCCTTGGCACGTTGAGCCGTGCCCAGCCCTGTTCCATGAGCGTCTCCAGCGTCACCCCACCCATCCGCTGGTGATTGGTTGCCAGCGCCTGACGGATCAACGTGAGATCGTCATCGGCGAGCGATGGGTGCGTCATTCCCATCCGGGCCGCGATCAGCCGGAAAATCTCGCTGTTCGGCTTGCTCTCCCCGATCGGCTCGATCGCCGGACGATTGAGCGTCGCGTAGAAATGTCCGTACGCGAGGTGCACGTCCCAGTGCTCCAGCTGCGTCGTCGCCGGCAGGACGATGTCTGCGTAGTCCGCGGTGTCGGTTTGGAAGTGCTCCAATACCACCGTGAACAAATCCTCTCGCTTGAGGCCCGCCAACACCGAATTGCGATCGGGCGCAACTGACGCTGGATTCGAGTTATACACGATCAGCGCACGCACCGGTGGTCCACCGACGCTGGCATTGGGCTTGGTCAGTGCGTCGCCCAGGCGGATCATGTTGATCGTGCGGACAGGTGGCGACAGATCCGGCCTCTCCAATGCTTCGCGGTTGAACTTGAACGCCGCGCTCGTCGACAGCTGCACGCCGCCACCCGGCCGTCTCCAGTGTCCGGTGATGGCCGGCAGGCAAGCAATGGTTCGCACGGCCATGCCACCTCCCGCGTGCCGCTGTAACCCGTAATTCACCCGAATGAACGCCGCCTTGGCCTTCCCGTATCTCGCTCCCAGGTCTTGGATGGCCTGTGGTTCCAAGCCAGTGATGGCCGCTACTCGGTCGGGTGGATACAGCTGTGCGCGTTCGCGAAGCGAAGTACTCCCGATGGTATAACGCTCGAGGTAGTCCCGATCCTCTAATCCCTGGGCAAAGACGACATGCATGATGCCGAGCGCCAACGCAGCGTCTGTACCTGGCCGAATCGCAAGCCACTCATCGCTTTGCGCAGCAGTCCGGGTGCGTAACGGATCAATGCAGATCACCTGCGCCCCGCGCCGCTTGGCCTCCAGCACGAACGGCCACATGTGCGGATTCGACGTGAGGGTATTCGTTCCCCACAACAAGATGAGATCGCTTTCCGGGATGCCTTCCGCGTCGGCGCCGAGGTTGGCGCCGACCGTCATGATCATGCCTTGACGCCCGGCTTCGGAGCAGATCGTGCGGTCGAGCTTGGACGCGCCGAGGAGGTGAAAGAATCGATGGTCCATCGAGCCGCCCTGCACGAGTCCCATAGTGCCCGCATATGAATACGGCAGTATGGCTTGCGGTCCATCGCTCGATTGGGCGATTGCGCCGAGCCGAGTAGCGATCTCGTCTAGTGCGTCATCCCACGAGATGGGGACGAATTGCCCGCGACCTTTGTGACCATGCCGCCGGAGAGGCGTTTTCAGGCGGTCAAGATGATACGTACGCTCCACGTACCGATTCACCTTGGCACATAAGAAACCCTGGGTGAACGGGTGATTGGGATCGCCGGCGATCGATATGGCCCGGCCGTCTTCGACCGTTGTCAACGTCGCACAGGTGTCCGGGCAGTCGTGGGGGCACGCGCCGCGAACGATCGTGGTCATTGTCTCGAAAGTAGCGCGCGGCTGGCACTTGCACTAGCGGACTGGTCTTGACACTGCCTTTGTAGCCAGTAACTTCCTGCCGATTCCGAGCGTTTGCTTCAGACGGAATGCGGATGCGTGCACGGCCACGCCCATATTTCCGACCCCCTGATCAGGAGATTGTGTAATGAAGCGCCTGGCCCTTGTCGCTGCTGCATTCACGCTCGTCGCCGTCGCGTGTAAGGCGAAGGATACCGGAACGCAGGGCGCCGATTCGACGTCGACCGCCGCACCCGCGCCCGCGATGGCTCCCGCGCCTACGGCGGATACCGGCATGAAGAAAGACACGTCGATGAAGTCAATGTCGGCTGATACCGGCATGAAGAAGGACACGGCCATGAAGGGTATGGCCGCCGACACCGGCAAGAAGCACAAGAAGAGCAAGATGTAGTTCCGGTGCTCTGCTCCTGGCAGAGCGAACCGACGAGACGATACGTGGGGCGCGGCGCAATGCTGCGCCCTTCGTGCATCAGGTGCGCGCGATCGCCGAGAGCCGCTCCTGAAACTCACTCTCACCGATCACGGGCGCGACGTGGTCGACGTTGCACGGGATGTCGTCGTCGAGCTCGAGCCACGACACGCATCCCCCGTATCGCCGAAGCTCAGGGATGACGACAGGCTGGCGCAGTCGCTCGACGCGGAGTGCCGAAAGCGTCACGCCAGGCTCACGATAAAAGAACCGCGACTCGAGCGCCGAGAGCGACAACCCGAGCTCGTGCCGCACGAGGGCCAACCGCGCCAGGTCGGTGACCGTCACACAGATCGCCGTATGCGCGACATACTCGATGCGCACGTGCCCACTCGGCGCCATGGCTGCATGCGATCGCTCCAATCGCGGGACGAGCGACTCGGACAGTTGCTCCGTCGACTGATGAAACCGGGTCGGATACAACACGAACCGGCCGTGCCGCAGCGAAAACCCGGCGCCATGCTGATCGCGAATGCCGCCTTTCCGCACCATTGCGATGATGTCGCCGCTGCCGAGCGCATCGACCATGACCGCCCATTCTTTGAGCGCCGTCCGCTCGGTCTGCATCACGCGTCCGGAAACGGCAGCGCGGTCACGGTTGCCGTGACCTCCCGCTCACCGCGCGCCGTGACGTTGCTCCCCAGCGTGATTTCTCGCCGCACGATGGCGAGCGCGATCGGCCCAAGCCGCGGCGAGCATACGATGCTGCGCACGTCGCCGACCGGCTTCCCATTCGCATCGTGCAATTCCGCCCGCTCGGCCGGCAGCTCGTCCCGCGTGCTCGCGAATCGCAGGCCGCGCAGATGTCGATTGACATGCCCGCGGAAATGAATGCGCGCGACGGTCTCCTGACCCGTATAACACCCCTTCGTGTAAGAGATCGCGCCCAGCTCGTCCAAGTTGGCTTCTTGCGGGATCGTGGTATCGTCGATGTCGATGCCCCACTCGGGGATCCCGGCCTCGACCCGCACGATGTCCCACGTGGTCGCCGAGCAGACCGTGGCGCCGGCCGCGACGAAACGCCGGGTGAGCGCCTCCCGCGTATCGGCGGGCGCGATGATCTCGTAGCCGCTCACGCCCGTGACGCGAACGATGGTCCCGATGTCGGCCGCGATATGACCGTACGCCGGCAACGCGGTCAGCGTCTCGAGCGGCAGGCCCGATACGGCGCTGACTGCGTGTCCGGCCATCGCGCCATACACGCCGAGCGCAACGGTCGATGCCGACTCATCGGCATTCGGCGTCACGCGTGGATTGATGTACTTCTTCACGATGTCCGCGAAGCCGGGCGCGGCGAGCGCCGGCACGTCGACCATGATCGCATCGTCGAGCCGCAGGAGACGCACATCGGCGACGATCTTCCCCTTGGGCGTCAGCACCGCCGCGTACTGCCCCTGACCAGGGGTGAGACTCACGACATCGTTCGTCACCAGACCGGTGAGCGTGTCGGCCGCCCGCGCGCCGTTGAACCGCCACCGGGCCCGGGCGCTCCTGTCCACGAGGCCGGCGCCGGTCTTGATCGCCGTATACTCGCTTGGCAGGATATGAGGCTCGAAGCGAACGGACGTCATGTGATCAAGTAAACGGATTCTCCCGAGCCGCGTAAGAGGCGTCGAGGAGGTCAACGGGGTGGACGACCCGCGCGGTCGCGCCGGACAGCAGAAGGCCCGCGCCGATCTGCATGAGGCAACCGGGGTTGCCGGTGGCGACCCATTCCGCTCCAGACTCGGCGATCCGCTCGAGCTTCGGCGCGAGCACTCGCGCCGCCAGCTCCGGCTCGAGCAGGTTGTAGATGCCGGCGCTGCCGCAACACTGATCGGCGTCGGCGAGCGGCACCAGCTCAATCCCAGGTATTGCCCGGAGCACCGCCAGCGGCGCGTCTGCTACCCGCTGCGCATGCAACAGGTGGCACGGCGCATCGTACGTCACGCGCTTTGCGCGCGGTGCGATCGGCGCTCCAGGCAACGGCCCGGCCGCCGCTAACAGCTCGCTGACGTCCCGCGCTTTCGCCGCCACCGCGGCGGCTCGCGTACTCCACGCCGGATCGTCCGCGAGCAGGCGGCCATACTCTTTCACCATCGCGCCGCATCCCGCCGCATTGATCGCGATCCACTTCGCTCCGGATTGTTCGAACGCCGCGACATTGGCGCGCGCCAGCGCTCGCGCGGTACGCGCATCGCCCGCGTGGGCATGCAGCGCGCCGCAGCATCGCTGCGGTGGCGTCTCGATGACGCGATAGCCATTGACGTTGAGCGTCCGCTCCGTCGCCCGGTTCGTCTCGGCGAACAGGCCCTCCATAACGCACCCTCGGAGCAGCGCGACCATCCCTCGCTCACTGGTCGTCTCGACGCGGTACGCACGCTGTGGTACTACTTGCCGTGTCGCGGCCAGCATTGCCAATGGCACACGCCACCCTGCGAGGATGTCCGGGATACGCGTTGCGCGAAGCGCACGTGCACAGAACAGTGCTGCGCGCAGTAAGAGAGGCGAGGCGAAGACGCCGAGCACGATGCGCCCGATGAGCGGGATGGGCCGCTCGGCGACAATCGTCGCCCGTGTGGCCTCGAGCAGATGCCCGTACGGCACGCCGGACGGGCAGACGGTCTCGCACGCCCGGCAGCCGAGGCAGCGCCCGATGTGCGTGTCGATCGTGGGATCGAGGACGTCGAGATTGCCCTCCACGAGCGCCCGCATCAACATGAGCCTTCCTCGCGGGCTATCGTTCTCGTCACCGGTCGCGAGATACGTCGGACAGGCTTGCAAGCAGAACCCGCAGTGCACGCACTGATCGAGTCCATGACGTTCCATGCTGAGCGGCGTCTCAGGCATGCCCAAATATCCCTGGATTGAGCAGCCGCTGCGGGTCAAACGCCGCCCGCAAATCGCGCGACAGGAGATCGGACGCCGGCCCCGGCCCGAGCGCCTGCCACGCGGCCGCGCCCAGTCGTTCGCCGATGACGGTACTCAACCCCTCGGGCACGACGTCCAACCCGATGCACCGCACAATCCCACGCCCTGGACTCGCGTCGAGCACGCGGTCACCCGCCACGAGCACATCCCAAATGGCGCCGACTCGCGTCGGCAAGTCCGAGCATCGAAACACCGATGCCCCCTCCCCGTCGGCAGCACGAAGCCCGCGCCACACGTCACTTGGATACTCGACCGCCGGCCCGAGCGCGCCGCGCTGAGCCGCCACCGATCGCGCATTGCCCGCGATCCGCACCAGGATGGCCGCGTCGTCGACGCCGAGGTCGAGCGAACGCGCCAGCGCCGCGCTCACCACGTCGAGCGCGATCGGCGCAACGGATGCCGCCGCGAGGCGATCGAGCACCGGCGCGATCTCACGCCAGCTTCGCCCAACCGGTATGACGAACGTCTCGTCGACCGCGGGCTTCGCGTGCAGCCGAACGGTGACCTTCGTGATGACGCCCAATGTCCCCCATGACCCGGTGATACCCCGCGTGAGATCGAATCCCGCGACGTTCTTGACGACGCGCCCTCCACCCTGGACGACAGCGCCGGTCCCGGTCACGGCCTCGACGCCGAGGACGAGATCGCGCGGCCGCCCAAACGCGTGGGCCAATGGTCCGGCCGACGCGGTCGCGATCGTGGCTCCGAGTGTCCCGGCATCCGTACCGTACGGATCGAGCGCCAACCACTGACGCTCCGCCGCGGTCGCCTGGGCGATGTCGCCCAGCGTCGTGCCGGCGTGCGCGGTGAGCGTCAAGTCGCCCGGCGTGTACTCGACGAGTCCCGACAACGCCCCCAGCTCGACGACGCGCGCGGCGTCCACCGGTCGCCCCGCATCGAGCCACGTGCCGGCGCCAACGATGCGCATCGGCACGCCTTCGAGCACGATGTCCCGGATCGCGTCAGCGTTCACGACAATTATGTATGGGGACGACCTTGCCTGGATTCGCTCTCCGCTCGGGATCAAAGACGGTCCGCAACGCGCACTGGGCCGCGAGGGACTCGCTTGAGAAGATGCGGTCCATGTACTCGATCTTATCGAGTCCCACGCCGTGCTCGCCGGTGATCGACCCACCGGCGTCAATGCACACCTGCATGATCTCGCGCATCGCCGCCTGCACCCGACGCACCTCATCGGGATCCGTGCCGCGATATGGGATGTTGGGGTGCAAATTGCCATCCCCGGCGTGAAAAACGTTGCACACGGTGACGCCATATCGCGCGGCGATGGCTCTTGTCTGAGCGAGTACGCTCGCCAGTGCGGTGCGGGGAACGACGGCATCCTGCACGACGAGATGCGAGCCCAGTCGCCCCATAGCGCCGAACGCTTTTTTTCTCCCCTGCCACAACCTCGCCCGCTCGGCCGGATCCAATGCGACGTGCACCGTGCGCGCGCCGTGCGCGAGACAGATCCCGCGAATCGTCTCCGCGTCATCGTCCAACCCGTCGGCGAGTCCGTCGACCTCCGCGAGCAGAGATGGCATCGGCATCGGTCGGGTACCCTGCCGCATAGATCGACTGCTCAACGGCCCGAATCGTCGGCCCGTCCATCATCTCGAGCGCCGCCGGAATGACACCAGACGCCACGATCGCCGACGTGGCGTGCGCCGCATCATCGAGCGACAGGAAATCGGCGAGCAGCGTCCGCACCGCTTGCGGGTTCGGCGTGAGCCGCACGGTGATGTCGATCGCCACGCCGAAGCACCCTTCCGAGCCCACGAACAACCCGAGCAGATCGTAGCCTTCGCGCTCGCCGGCGGGATTCCCGAGCGTGACGACCGCGCCGTCCGGCAACACGACGGTCAGCGCGACGATGTGATTGAGCGTCACGCCGTACTTGAGGCAGTGCGGCCCGCCGGCATTCTCGGCGACATTCCCGCCAACGGTGCACGCGGCCTGGCTCGATGGATCGGGCGCGTAATGCAACCCGTACGGCGCAACGGCGCGACTGAGTGCCGCGTTCACCACGCCGGGCTCTACGACCGCCAGCCGGTTGACCGGATCGATCGACAGGATGCGGGTCAGCCTGTTCAGTCCCAACAACACGACGCCGTCCGCCAGCGCCCCGCCCGATAGCCCCGTCCCCGCTCCGCGGGGAACGAATGGGACCCCAGCGGCTGCTAATGCACGGACCACCGACACGACTTGATCGCGAGTTTCCGGAAAGACCGCCATCGACGGCTGCTTTTTATACCCGGGCAACCCATTGGCCGTATAGACCAGCAACTCACTCGGCCGCACCCGAACCCCGTGCGCGCCGACGATAGCAATCAGCGTTTCAGGCGCCAGGGTGTGGGCCATGTCCGTTGGATTTCGCACGCACGTGCACCGTGGCGCGGCGTTCCAGCGAGTCGACCGCCGGCGACAGCAGCAATTCGATGTCCCGGAGCCGAGCGCTCGGCGAACGCGACACGAGAAGCCGCTGCCGGGCCGGCGCATCCATCTCGATGAGCGCCGCCACCGCGAAGGCGAGCAACGCCGGATCGTCGGGAAGGATCGGCAACGCGTCGGGGTCATCCTGAATCGTGCGCGCCGCGGTCCCGACCCGCTCGAACAGCTCCCGCACCCGCGACGCACCCGGCGCCAATGTCAGCGGTGGCTCGTCCGCGTCATCGTAGGTCGACGCCTCGGCCACGTGGTACGGCCGCGTCGAATCGAGATAGCGATCGAGGGCGAACCGATCGGTGCCACGCACGATCACATTCGACCGCCCGTCCGGCAGCAGCTCGGTACTCTCGACCCGCGCGACGCATCCGACGTGCCCCGACGGGAGGTCCCGCTCGGCGACACCATCCGGCCGAAGCGCGATGCCGAACTCGCGGTCGCCCTCGAGGCAATCGGCGAGCATGATGCGATACCGCGGCTCGAAGATGTGCAACGGGAGCGGCACGCCTGGAAACAGCACCAGCGGGAGCGGAAACAGCGGGAGCCGGCGCGTCATCACGTTCGCAATGTAACGCTCGATGGTGGCACCGAGACGGTGGCCTTCCGCTCCAGCTTGCCCCAGCCGACGACGCGCCCGTGCAGCGCGGCCATGAACGACCGGACGACGACCCAGTACATGAGCTGCCGGTACACGAAGCGTTGGATAAATATGAGCCACGTGAGCGCGTAGTCCTCGTCGGGCTCCATCAGAAACGCGACGACCGCGCCGAGCCAGTCGACGAGGAGGAACACCGCGTAGTACGTGAGCACCTTCTCGAGGCTCGTAAGCGCGTACGTTGCCCCATGGGTGTAGCGCGTCTCGACGATCGACACGAGACTCCACAAGAACATGAGATCGGCGAGCGGCGACAGCGCCGGGAGCAGCAGCTGGAACAGCCACACGTTCGGGAGTGCGACCCAACCGAGCGATCCGTATTTCTTGCGGAACAACGTGTCCCGATGCTTCCAAGCGCATTGCAACGTTCCAAATGACCAACGAAACCGCTGGCGCGCGAGGGTTCTCAGCGTATCCGGCGCCTCGGTATACCCGATCGCGCCGTCGGCGTAGGCAATCGAAGACCCGGTTCTGCGTATCCGCAGGGTGAGGTCCTGATCCTCGGCGAGCGTGTCGTTCTGGAACCCCCCGACTTCCTGGATCAATGATCTTCGCCAAGCCCCGACGGCGCCCGGCACGACGGTGATGCCGTTCAGCAGAGAAAACGCACGCCGATCGAGATTCTGACTCGTCACATACTCCAGTGCCTGCCAACGCGTGACGAGGTTGACCCTGTTCCCGACCTTGGCGTTCCCAGCGACCGCGCCTACGAGAGGATCGGCCAAGGGCTGCACCAACTCGGCGACAGTATCAGTGGCGAAGATCGTATCGGCGTCGAGCCCGATAACGATATCGTGGTGCGCTTTCGTCAGGCCGAAGTTCAGGGCCGACGCTTTGCCGCCATTCTCCTTCTGGTAGATGTGCACGCGGGGATGCGTGCCGTACGCCTCGAGCGCGATGTGGTAGGTGCGGTCGGAAGAGCCATCGTCCACGACCACCACTTCCAGATCACCGTCGTATGCTTGCCCGAGCAGGCTCTCGATTGTGCGCAGGATGACTTTCCCTTCGTTGTACGCGGGCACGATCACGCTGACACCGGGCGCAAACGGGGTCGGCGCGCCCCGTCGTTGATGCCCACGAATGCGCTGGATGATCGCCAGTGGCCCGATGACGAGCAATCGGGCAACGCCGAGGATGACGGCGACCATGAAGATCCAGTAGAACACGATCTCGAGAATGCCGTAGGCGCCGAGTCCGAGGAGATCGATCACGCGCGTGACTTCGTCGACGGGCGGTAGCGGCGGCATCGCCTGATCGCGCGGGATGCCCACCAGGGCCGAGACGAGGACGAGCGTGTCGCCGCGCGCGCGGAGCGAGTCGATGATCGTGCCGAGCGCCTCGACGGTCCGCGACCGATCGCCACCGCCATCGTGCAGCAGCACGATGTTGCCGCTATCGCGCGCGGCGAGCACGTTGCGCACGATCTGCGGCACGGGGATCGGCTGCCAATCTTCCGCGTCGTCGCGCAGGCCGATCGTGAGGTACTTCTTGTCCGTGGCCACGGCCACCGCGTCGAGCTCGTCCGTCGTGGTCGGGGTCGCGTCTCCGAAGTACGGCGGCCGGAAGAACGCGGTGCGGTGATCGATGACCGATTGGATCACGTGCTCATTCACGTCGATCTCCCGCGCCGTGCGCCATCGACCGACGAGCGCGAGATTCGGGTGCGTCATCGTGTGATTCCCGATCTCGTGGCCTTCGCGATACTCGCGCTGCAACAGCGGAATGTGCGGCAGAATGTTGTCGCCGATCACGAAGAAGGTCGCCGGCGCATGCCGCGACAACAGCGTGTCGAGGATCTGCGGCGTCCAGCGGCCATCCGGTCCGTCGTCGAACGTGAGCGCGACCTCGTGTTCGCGGTACCCGTAGCGGTCGACGACATACGGGTGCGGCACGACCGTGATCGAGTCGCGGGTGATGAGCGCGCTCGCGGGATCGATGCGAAAGGTGCGCTCGCCCTCGGTGGGCCGCTCGCGGATGTGCAGGATCTCGCCGCCGGAGTCGACCTTGTCCGGGCCTTCCGTGAACTCATCCTCGATGAACTCAACGTCGTAGCCGGGCGGGATCACGCGCAAGCTGTCTGGCGAGCCATCGAGCCCGCGGCGGCCGAGCACCGCCCATAACAATGGGTCTTCCGCGCCCAGGCGCCAGATCGCCGTGCCCGCGGCGCCGAGCTCTTGACCCACGCGCAGCTGGTTGTAGGCGGTCACGCCGTCGAGGTACCAGAGCACGTGATCGGTCGAGTCGGCGTCCGTCCACTGGACGTACGGGTTGAGCGAGACCGAATCGAAGTGCGTCGCGACGTTGTGCGTGCGCGCCGCGGCCATCGCTTCCTGGAACGTCTGCTGTGTGGCCTGCGGCAAGCTCGGGTCATCGTTCCAGTCGAACCCGTAGGCGCCGATCATCAGAATGACCTTTTCCGGCGGCACGAGCGACAGGATGCGGCGCGCGTGTTGCTCGTAGAACGATTGGCTCGCGATCGGCCCGGGCGCGCCGGCCTCGTAGTGCTCGTCGAAGAGCATGGCGAACAAGTAGTCGTCCACCGCCGCGAGTCGCCGCAGCAAGCTCGGCTCGATCTCCGCATGGATGCTCTGCGTCACGAGACGCTTCGAGGGGGCGAGCGCCAGTCGCATCTCGCGCGTGAACTCGACGAGCGAATCCTGCAGCTTGTCCGGGACATCCTCGAGGTCGATCGTGACCCCCGCGAGCGAATCTTTGAGGATCACGTCGCGGAGTTGCGCGATCACCTTTTGCCGGGCGTCGACGTGCGTGAGCAGGTACTTCACGGCCGGGACGTTGAATCCGCCCGGTTTCCCCGGTGACAGCGCGCTGTCGAAGTTGCTGAGCATGATGAAAAACGCCGGCGGCGATTGGTCGCGCGTTTGGCGCGCGACGTCGAAGACCGTCCGGTCGATGCGCAGCGCGGCCGAGTCGCCGGTATGCGACAGGAACGACCACTCGCCGACGACCCAGTCGAGGTCATTGATGTGCTTGTTCAGCGACGCGCGGGAGTTGTCCTGCCAGTTGATATAAAACCCCGCCACGATCTGATCTGTCGGAACGTCGTGGCCGAGCGTTCAGGGTGCCGCCGCCTGGCGGGATCAGGTCCGCTTTTCGCGCCGGGGGCGCCCGCCGAAAGACCTGCGCGACCCGACGGCGGAACGCATTTCGTTCACGCTGGTCCCGCGTCACGGCGAACGGCTCCGTGTGCTCGACCTTCAACGTCGGTGCGATCGGCGGCGTGAGCACGCTGATCGCCAGAAAAACCCCGACCACTGTCGCGAGCGCGCCAAGCGTTATCCATAGGCGCCGCCACCCCCGGGCCCGGCGGCCGTAGGGGTCGAGAAAGACTGGCTTGACGGGGTCGTGAGACATCTCGTGGGGAGAAAGATGTCTCCGGCGTGTCCCTGCCCGGTAGAGCCGCTAGGCGGCGTTCCAGAAGCCAGCGAGCGCCCCGCCATCTGGCGACTCCCGGAGCTTCTCAAAGGCCCGCTCGCGAATCTGCCGAATCCGCTCCCGCGTCACGCCGAGCAGCGCGCCGATCTTTTCGAGGGTCATGGCCTCGGACCCTTCCTCGAGCCCGTAGTAGAGGCTCAAGATGCGCCGCTCGCGCGGCGTCAGGTACTTCCGGAACGCTTTCTCGATGAACTCGCACCTGAGCGTACAATCCGTCGAGTCCTCGATCTCGCCGCCATCGACACCGGCAAACCGCTCGCCGAGTGTCGCCGCCTCGCGATCCGATCGATCGATGGGCGCGTCGAGCGACACCTCGGTCGACGACATTTGCTTCGCCGCGCGAACGGTCTCTGGCGTTTCCTCGATGAGCCGCCCGATCTCGTGGTCGGTCGGATCGCGCCGCAGCACTTGCGCCAGAATCGTTTCGGCTCTGGCGAGCTTGATCAGCTGCGAATTTTGATTGAGCGGGATGCGCACCGATCGCGTCTGTTCGGCCAGTGCCTTGAGCACCGCCTGCCGCACCCACCACACGGCATACGAGATGAACTTGACGCCTTGATCGGGATCGAACTTGCGTACGGCTTTGAGCAGCCCTTCGTTGCCGATGGCGACGAGCTCGGACAAGTCGAGGCCGTGCCCTTGATATTTTTTCACGTACGAGATGACGAATCGCAGGTTTGCCGTGACCAACCGCTCGGCGGCTTGTTCATCACCACGCTGCACCCGGCGCGCCAGCCGTCGCTCCTCTTCAACCTCTTTGATTAACGGCAGCTTCTGAATGTCGAGGAGGTACTGATCGAAAGCGGTGGAGGGGGCGTTACGGAAGAACCCTTTCGTGCTGCTTTCGGTCAGTGATTGCATACCCAGTGGGGCTGGGGAGGAAAACCCGGGGCGCCCACTGTAATAATCTCACCGGTTAGGGTCAACAGCCATGATTCGTGCCGCGGCCAGCGCATCGGCGTCATCGACCGCAATTCCCCAGTCGGAACTGCCTCCCGCCATGCGTCCGATCGCGTGCGGCAACGCGTACTCCACGCGTTCGCGCCGTGCCTTTTTATCGGTCTTCGTGAGCGCGACGAGCCGCTCGGGGTCGAGTGACGAAGGGACCTGGCACGGCAAAGTCGCGAGTGCCAACGCCATGCGCACGCGGTCGGCGGTGCCGGCCTCGGCCAGCCCGAGTCGCTCCGCCAAACGGCTTTCAACCGCCATGCCGATCGCGATGGCCTCGCCATGTAACAACGCGTAGCCGCTCGACGCTTCGGCGGCGTGGCCAAGCGTGTGACCAAAGTTCAAGATCTTGCGAAGCCCGTGCTCGCGTTCGTCCCTCGCGACAACGGATTCCTTGATCGCCACACTCCCCTCGATCAACGATCGCATGGCGGGGCTCGTAGACCCCCCCGGGGCGAGGAGCGCCGGCAGCGCCTCGACGGTCCGGTCAAAATACCCGGCATCGGCAATTACGCCGTGCTTAATTGCTTCAGCGAGTCCCGCGCGCAGCTCCCGCGGCGGCAGTGTCGCCAGCACCTCCGGATCGACTAGCACCGCCGCGGGCTGGTGAAAAGCACCCACGAGATTCTTGCCCGCGGGTGTGTCGACTCCGGTTTTCCCGCCAATCGACGCATCGATCATCGCCAATAACGTCGTCGGTACTTGGACGAACGGAATCCCGCGCATGTACGTCGCGGCCACAAATCCCGCGAGATCTCCCACGACTCCGCCACCAATCGCGATGATCGCCGAGTCTCGCCCGAACCCTTTCGCCAGCATCTCGTCCGTCACCCGCGCCCACGTCTCGCGCGTCTTTTCACTCTCCCCTGCGGGGATCGTGAAAAGAACGCAAGAGGGGCCAAGGGATGCGCAGACTCGTTGCGCGTACAGTGGGCCGACGTGGGTATCCGTGACGATCGCATATCGATGCGCGGGCGCGACGCGCGAAGCGCGAGCGCCGAGATCATTGATCAACCCGGATTCGATAGTTACCACGTGACTTCGCCCGCGCCGGCGCGGCGGTTCGCCACGCGCGCGAGCACAAATAGCAGATCGGAAAGGCGATTGAGATAGACGGTGACGAGCGGCGGCAGCGCGACGGTCTCCTGGAGATGCACGACACGCCGCTCGGCTCTCCGGCACACGGTCCGCGCGACATGCAGCGCCGCTGCCTTCGGCGTACCGCCGGGCAAGATGAACGCCTTGAGCGGCTCGAGCTCGTCCTCACCAGCGTCGATGGCCCGCTCGAGTTGCGCGATGCGCGCGTCGTCGATGCGCGCCTTGGCGAGCTGCTCCTGCATTTTGACGAGATCGGGCGTCGCCAAAATCGCGCCGAGCCCAAAGAGATCCCGCTGCACGGGAGTCAAGATCTCGTCGACGCGCGGCATGAGCTCGATCGAGCGCGCCATGCCGATGAAGGCGTTGAGCTCGTCGACGGCGCCATAGGCCTCGACGCGCGGATCATCCTTCGGCACGCGTCCGCCGCCGAACAATCCGGTGTCCCCTTCGTCGCCCGTCCTTGTATAGATGCGCACAGGCGAATGTTAGCGACCCAGGAGCCTCCCTAGCAGGGAGCGCTCAGACCGTTCCTCGGGCTTGGCGGCGCGGCGCGCGGATTTCTTGAGGTTGGAGAACACGGTCCGCTCGCCATCGCGCGACGGCTGATAGGTCGTCGGGAACAGCTTCGCGAAGTGCTCCTGCAGGATGTCCGGGGACCCGGGCACGCGCTGCGACGAGCACCACCGATCGAGATCGCGCCCCATCGACGCCGCCGTTGGCCGCGCACCGGGATCCTTCTCGAGGGCCATGGTGATGATGTGCTCGAGCTCCGTCGGAATATTCGGCACCCGCGCCCGAATATTCGGGATGGGATGCACCGCGACTTCATCAATCGCCAGTTGCGTGATGTCTTCCTGAAACAATGGCTCCAGCGCGAGCAGCTCATACAACACGACGCCCATCGCGAACACGTCGCTGCGGGCATCGACACTGAGTCCCAGCATCTGTTCCGGGCTCATATAGTGCTTCTTGCCCATGAGCATCTGCCGACCAGCCGCGGGATCGATCGAACGTCCGGGCCTTGGCGATACCGAAGTCGGCCAATTTGATATGGCCGTCCCAGGACGCCATGATATTCCCGGGCGAGACATCGCGATGCACGATATCCAATCGACGTTTGTCCGGCGTCACGAAGTTGTGCGCGAAGTCGAGCGCCCGGCACACACGGCTCGCGATGTACGCCGCCAAGTGGGGCGGGATTGGCGTCCCGAGCTCCCAGTGCCGGTCGATCACCATGCGAACGGTCGGGCCTTGGATGAACTCCATCGCGATGAAGTACTCACCCGAGACTTCGCCGAGCTGATAGATCTGCACGATGTTTCCGTGCATCAAGTTGGCGGAGAGCTTCGCTTCATCGATGAAGAGCTGCAGCCATTCCTGCTGCTTGGCGTATTGCGGATGAATGACCTTCAACGCAATGCGCTTCGCGAAGCCGGCGGGTCCTAGCTGCTCGGCTTCATACACGGTGGCCATGCCGCCAGAGGCGAGCTTTCTGACCAACCTGAAGGAACCTGCGTACTGGAGGAAGCGATCGTCGTCGGCCATTTTATCTGGATGCCCCTTGGGACGCCTCACGAACTGACCGACCTTACGATCATCGGTGCGGGTCCGACCGGGTTGTTCGCCCTCTTTTATGCCGGGATGCGAGGCGCCACCGCGCGCGTGCTCGATGCGCTGCCCGAGCTCGGCGGACAACTCGCCGCGCTCTATCCCGAGAAAGACATCTTCAACGTCGCCGGCTTCCCCAGAATCTTAGCGAAGGACCTCATCAAGTCGCTCGCCGAGCAAGCCGCGCGGTTCCATCCTCACCAGAGCCCGTACTTTCTCAACCAACGCGTACACGCTCTGGAGGAAGACGGCGGGCACTTCACGCTCGTCACGGAGACGGATCGTTTTCCGTCCCGCTCGATCGTCATCGCCGCCGGAATCGGGGCGTTTACTCCCCGCCGACTGCCTCAGCCGTTCGCCGAGAAGTGGTACGGCAAGGGTGTTTACGAGGTCGTGAGTGACCCCGAGGCGTTTCGCGGCCAACGCGTCGTCATCATTGGTGGCGGCGACTCCGCGTTCGACTGGGCCACCCAGCTCCTCGGCAAAGCGGCGTCAGTCGCCCTCGTGCACCGTAGCGATCGCTTTCGAGCACATGCCGCGACCGTGCGGGCGCTCCAATCAGCGGTCGAATCAGGCCGCGCGTCGCTCCACACGTTTCACGAGCTGAACGGCATCGGCGGCGACAACGGGCACCTGACCAGCGTGACTCTTCGCGACACCAAGGCAAAATCAACTCGCGAGATCCCGGCCGATGCCGTCCTGCCGATGCTCGGCTATCACAGTGACATCGGCCCGCTCGCCGAGTGGGGCATGCACCTCGAGAACCACGAGATCGTCGTGACGAGCACGATGGAAACCGGCCGCCCTGGCATCTATGCGGCCGGCGATATCACGACGTATCCCGGGAAGCTCAAGCTCATCGCGACGGGCTTCAGCGAGGCCGCGATCGCCGTCAACCAGGCGGTCCACTGGATCTACCCCGACAAGAAGGTCGCGCCGGGGCATAGCTCGAATATGGCGATATTCGGCCAGACGGATGACTAGTCGCCACTTCGTGGCCACTGGTCATCCGTCTGTCGGGGCTGGGCGAAGATCCGTTGGATAAAAACCTACCGCACGACTGACATCGCAAAACCGTCGTAGCCCTTGCTGCCGACGGTCTGGATGACAGTAGAGGCGACGCGCGGCTCGGCCGACAGTTGCTCGATGTACCGTCTCACCGCCTGCACGCGCGGATCGCCGTTGTCCGGATCCGCGACCTCGCCATCGCGCACGACATTGTCGGCGATGATGACGGTCCCCGATCGCGAGAGCGCGAGCGACGCCGTCAGGTACTGCGGGTAGCTCTCTTTGTCCGCGTCAATGAAGATGAGATCGAACGGCCCTTGCAGTGTCGTCAGCGTCTCCAACGCCGGCCCCAAACGAATCTCGACGGTCTTGCCGAATCCGGCGCGCTCGATGTTCGCCTTCGCCACCGCCGCATGCTCCGGACTCACCTCCAGCGTAATCACGCTCGCGCCGCTGCGTGCGAGGCAGATCGTGCTGTACCCGCCGAGCGTGCCGATCTCCAGTATGCGCTGCGCGCGAAGCGCGCGAGCGATGACAAACAAGAACTGCCCTTGCGGCGGAGAGACAGCGATCGCCGGCAGGTCGGCCGCGTCGAATCCGGGCGTCGCCGGCACCAGCAGCCCGCCGACGTAATTATCAACTGCGCTCCACGCATCAGTCATATCGCACCCGCGGATCGGCGACCGCGTACAAGATGTCAGTGATCAAATTCACGACGACAAAGACCACGCTGAGAAAGAGTACCGAGCCCTGAATGGCCGGAAGATCCCGCCGTGCGATGGCATTCACCACGTATCGCCCGAGCCCCGGCCAACTAAAGACGGTCTCGGTGAGAATAGATCCCGTGAGGTAATACCCGACGTCGAGTCCGAGCACGGTGATCACGGGAATGAGGGCCGGACGCAGGGCATGCCGCAATACCACGATGCGCTCCGGTATGCCTTTCGCCCGCGCGGTGCGAACATAATCGGCGCCGAGAGACTCGAGCACGGCCGATCGCGTCTGTCGCGCCAACACCGCTATGGAGCGTGTGCCGAGCGCGAGCGCCGGCAGGATCAGGTAAACGGGGTTCCCGTTCCCAAATCCCGATGGGGGCAGCCATCTCAGCGCAACCGCGAACACGAGGATGAGGACGAGCCCGACCCAATACACGGGAAACGAGATGCCGAGATACGCTCCGACCGATGCCAATCGGTCGATCCATGTATCCGCATACTTGGCCGAGAGGATGCCGAGCGGGATCCCAACGATGATCGCCAGCATCATGGCCGAGACCGCGAGGATCACCGTATTCGGAAACCGCTCCGCGATATCGCCCGTGATGGGTCGCCCCGTGATGTACGACGTGCCGAGATCCCCCCGCAGCACGCCGCCCGCGTAATAGGCAAACTGCCGGGGAAGAGACTCGTTCAGGTGCAGCTCGGCCCGCAACCGCGCCACCGTCGCCGAGTCGGCCCGCTCCCCGACCATCTCTTGCACCGGATCGCCGGGCGCCACGTAGAGGAGCAGGAACGCGACCACCAGCACGCCGAATAGGGTGGGCACAGCGAGGGCCGCTCGCCGCAAGAGAAACGCGACCCTAATGCGCGATTTCGACGTCGGTCCAGCGCTGTGCATTGAATATCACGGGCGGCTGGAACCCTTTGAGCCACGGTTGCACGGCGTAGAGCTCATTGTAGAACACGAGAAACAACATGGGCGCTTGAGCGAACGCGATCGAGTCAGCCTGTCGGTACTGTTTTGTTCTGATCACCTCACTCGGCTGCCCCCGTGCGGCCGTGATCAGCTGATCGAACGCCGGGTTCGAGTAAAACGACACGTTGCCACCCTGACCCACATTGGCCGAGGCCAACAGCGGATACAAGAAATTCTCGGCGTCGATGTAGTCGGCGTACCAGTCTTTCAGGACGATGTCCGTCTTCCCATTGCGCGCCGCATCGCGCAACGAGTTGTTGTCCCGCTGCACGATGGTGGTTGTGATGCCGACGGCTGTGAGATACGCCTGGATCGCCTGCGCGACCTGCGGAAACGGTGGCTCCTGTCCGCACCACAGCTCCAACTTCACATCATGCGCGTGTCCAACCGCCGCCAGCAATTGCTTGGCCTTCGCGGGATCGTATGGATAAGGCGCCCGCGTCGTGTCCGCCCCGGGAAGTGATGGCGGAATGACCCCAGCCGCCAATCGCCCACGCCCCGCGAGCAGCTGATCGAGAATCTTCTTCCGGTCGACGGCATAGTTGATCGCTTGCCGCACCTCGACCGACGTGAGCGGCCCCCGCGTCGTGTTGAACGCCGCATAGATGAGCCGGAGCGGCGGCGGCGACTTGAGCAGCGCTTGGCGCTCGTCGGTCTGCTGCCATTGCTGCGTCTCGCTCTCTGGGACATAGAGCAAGTCGACCGTGCCGCTCTCGAACTCGGCGACCGCGGTACTCGGCTCCGGGATGATGCGCGCTTCGAGCGAGTCAGCCTTTGGCGGCCCGTCGAAATACGTCGGGTTCCGCGCGAGCCGAACATAATCGTCGTGCTTCCACTGGACGAACTTCCACGGACCAGTCCCGATCGGATGCTCGCTGAAATCGGTTCCCACACTCTCAGGCACGACTGCCGCAACAGGCATGGCGAGCAGCTTCGGAAACACCGCGAGTGGCTGGGCGAGCGTGATCGTCACCGTACTGTCATCGATCGCTTTCAGCCCCACTATCGCGGACGCCTTGCCGCTAGCGAACTCGCGTGCACCCGCGATCGGGTACAGCGGCCACAGGGGGATGCCTTTTGTTTGTGGATCCAACGCACGAGAGATGCTCGCGACGATGGTTCGCGCGCGCAGCGCGCGGCCATCGTGAAATCGTATATGTGATCGCAGATGGAACGTGTACGTCAGCGCATCGGTCGAGAGATCCCAACGCTCCGCGAGCCCTGGTTGTAGCGTCCCATCTGTTCCTACGCGCGTGAGGCCGTCGAAGAGATCGGCGACCAAGCGTCCACTGGGGATGTCGTTTGCGTGCGCGGGGTCGAGCGATTTCGGATCGTATCGGTCCCGAGAGTCGATCAACGTACGACGGGACGGATTCGCGTCCCCACCGCGGCAAGCGCCCAGCAGCACGCAGGCGAATAACACACGGGAAACCGTTGACATAAGGGGGGGCGCAGCGAGAACTTACGCCTCGGATACCCATGCGTCAATCGCTTTGAGTTACATCCTGTACGCCGACGACCACGAGGACATGCGCCTGATGGTCCGCGCGCTCCTTGCGTCGGCGGGACATGAAGTCTCCCTAGTGGCCGATGGCCGGGCTGCGCTCGATGCGTTACAGGAGCGCGAGCCAGACTTGTTGTTACTCGATGTCATGATGCCGAGGCTTTCAGGACTCGAGGCCTGCCGGGCCGTAAAGTCCAACCCGTTCACGGCCCGCATCCCCATTCTGATGCTGACGGCCGAAGGGGAGATCGAGAGCAAGGTCGAGGGGTTCGAAGCGGGCGCCGATGATTATCTGGCCAAGCCCTTTGATCCCCGCGAGCTCCGCGCGCGCGTCGGCTCGCTCCTCCGGCTCGTGCGCCGGGAAGCCGATCGCAACCCCACCAGTGGCCTTCCGGGCGGTCGCGCAATCGAAGAAGAGATTCTGCGTCGCATTGGCCGCGATGACACCTTCGCGGTGTGCTACCTCGACATCGATTATTTCAAGCCGTTCGCTGATACGTTCGGATTTGCCGCGGCCGATGCGGTCATCAAGGACACGGCGACCGCCATTGTTGATGCCGTAGCGGCGCATGGCGAGGCGCAGGATTTCGTTGGTCACGTGGGCGGCGATGATTTTCTCATCGTGACCGATGAGGCACGCGCGGAAACGGTGCTCCGGGACAGCACGCGGCGCTTCCGCGAGGTGATCGAGCGGGTCGTGGGTTACGAAGCGCTCGAACGGGGCGCCTTCCCGGGCGTCGATCGCGACGGCACCATCAAGCGCTTTCCGATCGCCCGGATGTCGGCCGCCGTCGTGACCGTCCGACCCGAGGAATGGGTCTCCATTGGTCACCTGGGCGCGCTCGCCGCCGATGCCAAGCGGCGCGCCAAGCAGCAGGGAGCAGGGACGATCCTCGTCAACGCCGTGTAGGCGTTGGGTCGGCTCGTGATCGCGGCACCGAGCGCGCGGCTGTTGTCTCTCGCCGTCGCCGCGCTCCTGTTGGCGGCCGGCCCCGCGTTCGCGCAGAGCGAACGATGCGGCGCGACCGATCCCGAAGTCGGCTGGCTCCGCTTCAGCGGCAACGTCTCGTTCGACGCCGACGAGCTGGGAAACGCCATTGTCACGACGTCATCCAGCTGGGCGCGCCGCGCGTTCCGATTCATCGGGACGCGCCGTTGCCTCGACGCCGACGAGTTCGCCCGTGACCGCGTCCGCCTCGAAATCTTCTACCGTAAGCACGGGTACCGTCAGGCGACGGTCGACACACTCGTCCGTGCGCTCCGCCCCGGCGTCGTCGGCGTGGCGTTCACGATACACGAAGGGCTGCCAGTGGTGATCGATTCGCTGACGGTCGACGGGTTCAACTCGGTCCGCAAGGCGCTCGCCGATACGTCGCATCTCCCGATCCGGCCCCGCCTCCCGGGTCATCGCATCGCGCGCAACAACGTGTTCGATCAGTACGCGATCGACGCCACCCGCGATCTCATCGTCCGGCGACTGCAAGCCAGCGGCTACCCGTTCGCCCAGGTCCTCGTCAACAGCGACGTCAACACCGCGAAGCGCTCGGCGTGGGTCGGCTTCACGGCCGTCACCGGCCCGTACGCGCGCATCCGCTCAGTGCATATCGATGCACACTCGGCGCGCGGCGCGAAGCCAGCGATCCCGGACGCCGTCGCCCGGCATCTGAGCGGCCTCGACTCCGGCGCCGCGTACAGCGTCACCGACCTCCAGCGCGCCCAACGCAATCTCTTCGAGACCGGCGCCTATCGCCGCGTCAGCTACGACATCTCGCCCGACACGGTGCCAACGAGCGTCGCGGGGGGCGTCGACACGGCCCTCGTCGACATCACGCTCCGGATGCAAGAAGACTACATGCACAACGCGCGAGTCGGCGCCGGCTGGGGCACGCTCGACTGTTTCCGCGTTCAGGGCCAGTACACCGATCGCAATTTCCTCGACGGGGCCCGCGACTTCGAGCTCTCGGCGCGCGTATCGAAGATCGGCATCGCCGACCCGTTCAGCGGCCTGTCGAAGTCGCTGTGCGCGCCCGCCCGCGGCGACGTGTACGCGGACTCCTTGAACTACAACGTCTCGGCCACGTTCAGGCAGGCCGAGCTGTTCGGCGCCCGCCTGTATCCGCAGCTCTCGATCTACAGCGAGCGCCGGTCCGAGTACGATGCCTACGTGCGATCGACGCCGATCGGCGCCACCGCGTCCCTGACCCGGAATCTTGGCTGGCTCGTGACGATCGCGCCCCAATATACCCTGCAGTATGGACGGACCTCGGCCTCACCCGCGCTACTCTGCGCTTTGTTCAATCTCTGCGCGGAAGCCGACCAGGCCCGCGTGCAGCGCGAAGGCGTGCTGAGCCAGCTCGGTCTGACGATGACACGCGACGGACGCGACGACCCTGTTTTCCCGCACCATGGGACGTTCGTCACCGGGAGCATCACGCACTCGGGGCCCGAGCTCGGCTCACTCACGGAATTTCAATTCACGAAGGTGACCGGCGAAGCCCGCTGGTACAGCGAGATCGGCCATTCGGGCGCCGTTTTTGGCGCGCGGATCCTGGCCGGCAGGATCTTCGGCACTGGCAATGCCGCCAACGGCATCTCGTTCGTGCCGCTCGATGAGCGCCTCTATGCCGGCGGGCCGACCACCGTTCGCGGCTTCCCGCAGAACCAGCTCGGGCCGGCCGTCTACCTGACGCAGTACATCGACTCGACCTGCACCGTGACCGGGACGACGCACTGCGCAAACCCCCGGTACAGCCATATCATCACCGGCCGTCCGGTATTCGTCGTGCCGACCGGCGGCAATACCAGCGTCGTCGGGAACGCCGAGCTCCGACTCAAGAGCCCGGTCCTGCCGCAGTACGTGGGCTGGACGCTGTTCGTCGACGCCGGGCGCGTGTCGCCGCCGCCCACGGGCGCGGCCAAGCTCGATTCGACGTTCCGAAAGCTGTTCTGGACCCCCGGTGTTGGCGTCCAAGTCTTCACGCCGATCGGACCGGTGCGCCTCGATGTGGGGTATGATCCGACGCAGCGTCCCTACGGCCCCGCGTATTACGCGGTGCCGTCCTCCGCCATCACCAAGTCGATATATCAGTCCCAAGCGCCCGTGCTCTGCGTGAGTCCGGGCAATACTGGAGTGATCACCACCGATTCGGTGACCACCGTTCCCGCGCAGACGTTCCCAAAGAGCGGGTCGTGTCCCGCGAGCTACCAGCCAGCGATCCAGCACGGATTCTTGAATCACCTTACGTTGAACTTCTCTATCGGCGAAGCCTTCTAGCCGCATGACCGTCCCTGTCCGCCGCCGCGTCGTCGTTGCCCTGAGCGCGTTGATTCTCTTCGCGCTCGGCCTCGTCGTGGCCGCGGTCGGCGTCTCGGTCACCCAGACCGCGTGGGGTCGCGAGCAGATCCGCCGCATCATCGTCGCGCGCCTGCGGTCGGCCATCCATGGCCGCCTCTACGTGGGCCGCCTGGGCGGCAACCTGTTCACGAACATCGAGCTCGACTCGGTCGAGATCCGCGATCCCGAAGGGCGCCTCTTCTTCTCGGCCGGTCGGCTCTACGCCGAGTTCGACCCGCGCGACCTCGTCGACCAGCGCATTCTGCTGCAGCGCCTCGAGATCGAGCACCCGGTCGTGCGCATCGTGAAGTACCGGAAGACGGGCTGGAACTACAAGGAGATCTTCCCGGCCCCGCCCACGCCGCGCCGCAAGCTGCCACACGTCCGTGGGTTCGGCGACTACATCGTCGCCCAGAATACGAGGGTCCACGATGCATTCGATCGAGTACATCGAGCCGTGGGACCCGGACGACTCGCTGCACGGCGCTCGGCGAGACAGCGCGATCAAGGCCCAGTTGGCGAAGCCGGATAGCAACGTCCGACAGTGGGGGTTCCCGGACGGGCTGATGCACGCGTTTCGCTGGCGGCACAGCAGCGTCAAAGCCCACTATGTGCGGATCGCCGAGCCCGATACGGCAGGGCTGTACTTCGCGGTCGACACCGTGTCGAGCGACGAGTCCGAGCCGAAGTTCAAGTTCCGAAATATTCGCGGCACCGCCCGGGTCAAGGGTGACTCGCTCTGGCTCAGCTTCCCGCACTTCGAGTTACCCGGCAGTGCCGGCCGCGCCGCGGGTGAATTGATCTTCGGTGGCGGCCAGCCCGTCCGCATCACCTTGCACGCGGTCGCCGATACGGCATCCCTCAACGACATCGCGTGGGTCTACCCGACGCTCCCCACACAGGGCGGTGGCTCGGTCACCGTCGATATCAAGAGTCACTCGGATCCGCACCTGATCGACTACACGCTGTCGAGAATGGACGTCAGCACCACCAAATCACGGTTCCGTGGCGCGATGACATTCACCGTCGGCGGGCAGTATCTCGGGGTTCGCAACATGTCGATCCGGGCTACCCCGCTCGACTTCGCGTTTATTCGTCAGCTCTCGGGCCAGCCGTTCCCGGTCGACTACCAGGGGCAATTCACTGGAACCGTCTACGCGAAGGGCGGGCAGCTCAACGATTTCCTCGCCGACAGCATTCGCATGACGTTCGCCGATGCCCACGTGCCGGGCGCGATGTCTCAGTTCACGGGTCACGGGCTGCTGGACATTCACGATCCGCAGGTCACGCGATTTCACGCGTTCCAGCTGAACGTCGGCCGCTTGGATCTCCGCACGTTGCAATTTCTCTATCCGGAATTTCCACGGTTAAACGGCATAGTCGTTGGCCACGCTGTCCTGGACTCGCTCTGGGATGACATCCGATTGCGCGATGCTGACCTGACGCAAATCGACGGCCCTGACGAACCGACACGCGCCACCGGAGGTGGGCGCGTCACGTTCGCCGATTCGAACGTACGCTATGACCTCGCGATGCAATTCGACCAGCTGTCCTTCGCGACGCTCCTGAGATCGTACCCGGGCGCGTGGTTCCGCGGATCGTTCACGGGCCCGCTCAAGATGAAGGGCACGCTTGACGACCTCGATCTCTCGGCCGATTGGACGAGCGACGCGGGAGAAGTGAGCACGACGGGTCACTTCAACATCCTCGGCCCCGTGTTCGAGGCGAACGGGACGATGACGCTGACCAATGTCGATCTGCCGGTGCTGTTCGGCCGGCCCGCGGTACCGCATACGGATCTGACGCTCACGGCGCAGGGAGACATCGCGGGCGACTCGCTCCCACACATGCTCGGATCGCTCAAGCTGACGATGGCCCGCTCGACGATCGACAGCGTTGCCGCGGACACGGGCCGCGCGACGCTCGGGTTCGGCGGTGGGACAATGCACATCGACTCGCTGCACGCCCAGACCGCGGTCGCCGCGCTCGCCGCGCAGGGAGCCCTCGGCCTCGAATCGGGCCACCACGACTCGACCGCCTTCACGCTGTCCTTCGACTCCCTCGGCGCTCTCCGCCGCTACATGCCGGATGACACCGTGCACGGCGCGGCCCAGGTCAGCGGCATCCTCGCCGGTTGGCTCGACTCACTGACGGCAAAGGGCCGCGTCGATGCCACCGACCTGCGATACGGTCGCAACCGCGTGCACGGGGCCCAAGCGACATTCGACGTCGCCGGGCTCCCTCGCAACGCGTCGGGTACCGTCACGGTATCGCTCGATACGTTGCGGCTCTCGGGTATCGCGCTGGAGCAGGTGGTCGGCGAGGCGCGAATAGCCCACGGCCAGGAAACGCACGCGACCATGCACGCCGTGAGCGAGAGCGGACCAACGGCTGATGCCGGCGGCACAGTCATTGTGCACGGCGACACGACCGAGATGGTGCTCGACTCCTTGGCGCTGCGCACGCCCGGGAATGACTGGCACCTCGATCATCCGGCTCACCTACGGAACGATCGGTCCGGCATGACCCTCGACTCCGTCGTCGCGCGCGGCGCGGTCGCCGGGTGGATCGCGGCCAAGGCCAAGCTGCCGCCCTCGGGGATGGTGGCGATTCACGTCAGCGGCGACAGCATTCCGCTGGCGGACCTCGGCGCGCTCGCCCAATCGCTCGATCAGGCAGGCGGGACGGCCGGGTTCGACCTGAATATCGCCAACACACGTCAGAGCCCGATCATGCGGTTCACGGCGCGTCTCAAGAATGCCCGGCTCGGCGAGGTCGGTCTCGACGAGATCCTCACGGACGGCCATTACCGCAACCACCAGCTCGATCTGCACACCGATTTCGTGCAATACGGCGACACGGCGCTGCATGTGCACGTCTACTTGCCCGTGGATCTGGCCCTGGAGAACATCGGACTGCGCACGCTGGACGACTCATTGCGGGGCGAGCTGCGGTCCGACAGCGCGAAGCTGTCCACGATTCTCGGTGTGCTGCCCGACGTCAGCGACCCGAGCGGCTGGTTCACGGCCAACGTCGATCTTGGCGGCACCTGGCGCCACCCCACGCTCGACGGTCAGGTTCGCGTCGTCGATGGCGCGCTCGGCTTGGCGAACCTCGGCGTTCGCTGGAATAGTCTGAACGCGAGGCTCGACCTGAATGGCGACAGCCTGTCGCTGTCTCGGGTCTCGCTCGCCACCGAGGAAAACGATCGCCGCGGTGTGGCCATGCTCGGCGGTTGGATCACCTTCGCGGACCTCGACAACCCGAAATTCGATGTCTGGCTGCGCGCCGAGCACCTGCACGTGATCGATCGCCTACGCCTCGCCAATCTCACCGCCTCGACAAAGACGAGTTATGGCTCCATCGACACGCTCCGCCTGCGCGGCTCCGAGCAATCGTCCGAGCTCACCGGCACCGTGGTCGTTGATCAGGGCAGCATCTTCCTGCCGGATTTCAACAAAAAGCAGATCGTGAATCTCGACGACCCGGAGCTCTACAACCTCGTCGACACGTCGCTGTTGGTGAATCGCCGGCTGTTGCCCAACGGTCCGCCCAAACTCGTCGCCGGCCTGAACCTCAAGAACGTCTCGATCGACCTGGGTACCGATACATGGCTCAAGTCGACCGAAGCGAACATCAATTTGAACGGCACGGTCGACGTGACGACGGCTCGCTTGCCGCGGGACACGACGCGAGCGCTGGCGCTCACGGGCGCCGTCAGCGCGACGCGTGGTTCGTATGTGCTCAATCTCGGCCTCGTCCAACGCACATTCACCGTGGAGCAAGCCGGCACGATCACGTTCACCGGTGAGCCCGAGTTCAACCCGCAGCTCGACATCACGGCCGTGAACATCGTGCACCCCTCGGGCCAGTCGGCGCAGTACGTCAGGCCTGAGTTGAGAATCCAGGTGCATCTGGGCGGCACGCTGGACCATCTCCAACTGGGGCTGTCGAGCGCCGACAGCTTGCCCCAGTCCGATCTCATCAGTTACCTCGTGAGCGGGGTTCCGTCATACGAACTGAACCAGGCCAACAGTGGGGCACTGGCGACGTTCGATCGTGCTCCCGACCATCGGGTCGGCGGTCGGCAGCCGGTTGACTGGTGGGCTCTTCGACACATTCCAAGTGCAAACGTACGGGTACCAACAGGGCCGCGTCGCGGCACCGTCGGCCTTTTCCCAAGCGCGCATCGGGGCCGGAAAGCAGGTCGGCCCAGATACGTTTATTAGTGCTGACTACGGCTTTTGCTCGGGCAGCCAGGGTGCCAACCCCGGCTATCAGCTGGGTGTTCGCGTGGACCAGCGTCTGACGCGCCAGTTGTCTTTGTCCGCGGCCTCGTCTCCTGGGACGACATATGCCTATTGCACGGGCTCGGGTGGCTACTCGGGATTCATTCCCACCCCCCGGCAATACGGGCTCGATCTCTTTCGCTCCTGGAGTTTCTGAATAAAGTGGCCGCAATCACTCTTCCCGTCCGCCGGCGGGCGCTACTGGTCGTCAACCCCGCCTCGCGCCTCGGGAAGCGCTACCACCGGATCGCCCTCGCTGCCTTCAAGGCGGCTGGCGTCCGCTGCGACGCGGTCCTTACGGAGCACCAGGGACAGGGCGCCGAGATCGCGCGATCCCTGGCCCCGCGCTATGACATGGTGTTCACGCTCGGCGGCGACGGGACCGCTATGGAGGTCGTAGGTGCCTTGGCGGGCACGGGACGGGTCGTCGGCATCCTGCCTGGCGGTACCGGCAATCTCATCGCGCGCACCCTGGGTATTCCGCTCAATATCAGGAAGGCGGTAGCCGTCCTGCTAACCGGGGAAGAGGCCCGGGTCGACCTGGGGCGGCTCTCAGTAGGGGGCCGCCATTTCGCGTTCGCCGCCGGCGTCGGGGTCGATGCGTCCATGATCGCCGAGGCCTCGTCAGACCTGAAGCGCCATCTTGGCGTACTCGCTTATGTGTTTAGCTGGACCCGGGCGGCGTTTCGGGGGGATCTCTTTCGGGTTAGGATCACCATCGACGGGGAAGTCGTCGAAAAAGAGGCTACCGCGGTGATGATCGCCAACTTCGGGGCAGTCCTGAACGACCTGATGACCCTTGGCCCTGGGATACGGCCAGATGACGCAAAGCTGGACTTATGCGTCTTCTCACCATACACCGCCTGGGATGCCGTACGGATCGCTTGGAAACTTCTTCGCAAGGACTTCACGTCCGACCCGTGCATGTTCTATCGTGCCGGACGTCAGTTCCGCATCGAGACCCTGCCGCCGCGCGTAGCGCAGGCGGACGGCGAGCTATTGGGGGACACACCATTCGAGGTCAGCGTCGAGCCGCTCGCGGCGCAGCTGCTGGTTCCTCGACGAACGTGATCCCGTAATGGCCAGCGTCCTCATCGTCGACGACGAGCCGGCGATCACGGCGACGCTCGGGACGTACTTCGAGCGGAACGGCGGGCACGCGGTCACGAAAGCGCATACGGGCCAGGAAGGGATCAATCTCTTCCGCCAGCTCCGCCCCGACCTCGTGCTCCTGGACGTGCGTCTGCCCGACATGACCGGCTTCGACGTGCTCGATCGCATTCGCGACGAGAACGGCACCGTCATCATGATCACGGCCTACGGCGACGTCCCGCTGGCCGTGCAGGCGATGCAGAATGGCGCCGAGAATTTTCTCACGAAGCCGGTCGAGCTGGCGCACCTGGGTGCGGCCGCCGAGCGGGCGTTCGAGAAGTCGCGGCTGCGCCAGATGAACCGGTTTCTGGCATCCCGTCGCGGCAACGCGTCTTCGGCTCGCGTGCTCCTGGGGTCCTCGGCGCCGATGCAGGAGCTGGCGAACCAGATCGAGATGCTCGCCTCCAGCGACCGCACGACGGTCTTACTGATCGGCGAGAGCGGAGCAGGCAAGGGGCGAGTGGCCGAGTTGATCCACTCGCGCAGCGGCCGGGGCGCCCGACCCTTCATCGAAGTGAACTGCGCCGCGCTGACGGCCGACACGCTCGACGGCGAGTTGTTCGGGCACGACAACGGAGGTCCCAAGCCGGGGCTCTTCGAGGTGGCCGACGGCGGATCGCTCTTCTTGGACGAAATCGGTGATTTGGGTCCGACATTACAACCGAAACTGCTGGGTGTACTCGAAGGGAAGCCGTTTCGGCGGGTCGGTGGCACGCAAGAAATTCACGCTGATGTCCGCCTGATCGCGGCCACCAGCAAGGACCTCGTCAACGAAGTCACGGCCGGGACATTCCGCGAAGACCTGTACTATCGTCTGAGCGTGATGCCGGTGTACCTGCCGCCCCTGCGCGCCCGCTCGCGCGAGGATCTCATCGAGCTGATCGCGCACGTGCTCGATGATCTGCGATCGACGTTCCCGGACGCCCCGCCACAAATCGGTGATGCGGCGCTCGATCGCATGCTGCGCTACACGTGGCCGGGCAACATTCGAGAGTTGCGGAATGTTCTGGAACGGGCGACCATCGTATCCCGTGGCGCCGACACGATCGGCCCAGAGCATCTCCCGGCGGATGTGCGCGACGCCACGGGCATTGGCGTCGAGCACCACGTCCCGAAGTCGCTCGATGAGGTCGAGCGCTCGCACATCGAGCGGACCTTGCGGGTGCACTCCGGCAATCGGACGCACGCGGCGCGCGAGCTCGGGATTTCCCGCGCGACGCTGATCAAGAAGATTCGAGCCTATGGCCTCCATGACTAGCCCAACGCCTCCGGCGCCTCAGAGCCACGAGCGCGATGCGATGATCTGCCGCCGCTGCGGCAAAGAGGAGCGCGCGTCCGAAGGCTACCCGTGCATTTCGTGCGGCACATTCCTGTGCCTGATCTGCAGCTTCCGCGGGTACCAGTACTGCACCTCCTGTGAGCAGCAACGTCCGCCCGGGGGCACGAAATAATGCTGCGCGTTCGCTCGAGTGTGGCGCCGCTCCTCGCCGAGCCACGGATCTCGAGCGAGCAGATCTCCGAGCTCGCATCCGGTCAACCGTTGACGGTGCTCACGACGCAAGGGGAATGGCTCCGCGTCTGCGGCGCCGACGGCTACCAGGGCTGGACCCATCGCGGGTACACCGCCGAGGGCGCCGACGGCGCGTGGCTCACGTCACTCGGCTGCACCATCGTGAGCGAGACCGGCGCGTTGCTCCCACTCCCGCTCGGCGCGCTCGTGCCACCGGGCGCCCACATCGTCGATGGCGGTGCGCTCTCGCCTGGCGAGTTGCGCGCCGCATTCCCGCCCACGCGCGCTTCGGTCACGCGCGCGGCCCGTACGGCTTTCTCCGGTGCGCCCTATGCCTGGGGTCGCGTCACGCCTTGGGGCGCCGACTGCTCGGGCTTCGTGCAAAGCATCTTCGGGTTGCATGGAGTTACGCTTCCGCGCGATGCATGGCAGCAAGCACAGGCCGGAAGCCCGGTCGGCAAGCCCGGTGGCATCACCGACATCATGGCCGCCGACCTGCTGTTCTTCTCGAGTCGCGACGACCGCCGCCCCACGCACGTCGGCATCGCGCTCGGCAACAGCCCACCCGCCATGGCCCACGTCGCCCTCGGCCGCGGGGGGCATGCGATTGATCGGTGGGACGATGACGACGCCTACGTGCGCGCGCTGGTCTCCCAATTCGTCGCTGCGCGGCGCATCCCGCTGGACTAGACTAGGACACCAGCCCGCCTCGCTGCGGCACGACTGGCGAGACGATGCCGTTAACCTGGACCGCGGCTTCGGCGGTCGCGTGCCCGTCCAAGGCCACGGCCATGATGTATCGCCCCGGCACGTCGATAGGCAAATCGAGCGTCGCGATGAGCGGGAGGTCCATATCGCCCGCGCCCGGCGGCGCGTCGGCGATGCTGAGCTCCCCGCTCGATGACCACAGCTCGGTGCCCTGCGGATTGACCCACCGCAATGCCATCGTGTGCGTGCCAGCGTCGGCCCTTCCGCCCTTCAAGCGGACGACGAACGTGGCCCGTGGATGAACGGTAGGCAAGGTCGTGACTTGCACGGCGTCAAACACGCCGAGGATGTTGAGCTTACCCTCTTGCGAGAGGTTCGCCGCGTCGGCGAACAGTGCGAACGAAACGTGCATACTCATAACTTACTTGCATGGTCCTCGTTCTGTTCGATATCGACGGCACGCTCCTGACGGCCGCGGGCGCGGGCCGACGGGCGATCCACGGGGCGCTCCGTGACGTCTTTGGTGGCGTCGGTCCCGCCGACTATTGGTTCGATGGGAAGACCGATCCGCAAATCGTGCGGGATCTGATGCGCCACGAGGGCCACTCGGATGCCGTCATCGATGACCGCCTGACCACCGTTCTCACGCGGTATGCCGACCGCCTCGGCGCGGAACTCCAGGATCCGTCTCACGTTCCCATCGTGCACCCAGGCGTTCCCGAGATCCTCGACGCCCTGGAATCACATCCCGACGTGATCCTCGGTCTGCTCACAGGCAACATCGAATCGGGCGCGACGCAAAAGCTCCGAGCGGTCGGTCTAGACCCCGCGCGCTTCGTGATCGGTGCCTTCGGCTCGGATCATGAATCACGCTTGGAACTACCGGTGATCGCGGCCACCCGTGCGCAAGAACGCCTTGGAGTCGATCCACCCCTAGTCGTGATAGGAGACACGCCGGCGGACGTTGCATGTGGCGCGGGCGCGAAGCGCCGCGCGATTGCCGTCGCGACGGGCCGCTATACGCTCCAGGAGCTGGTTGCCTGTGGCCCGGCGGCGGCATTCGAAGACTTGTCCGACACGGAGGCCGTCATGGCGGCTATCCTCGACAGTGCTTGAAGTCGAGCTCAAGGCAGTCGTCGACGATGCGACCGTCACGCGCGCGAAGTTAGAAGCCGCGGGCGCGATGTTGACGTTCGTTGGTCGCATGGAGGATCGCCGCTACGATACACCGGATGGCCGGTTCGCGCGGCGCGACGTTGTCATTCGCCTTCGCGTGTATCTCCCGACTGACGGTGGACCGGGGGAAGCGTTCCTCGACTGGAAAGGCGCATCGTCCAGCGACAGCGGCTACAAAGTCCGCGATGAGCTCTCGACGACTGTCGGCGATGCCAATACGCTGGCTATGATCCTCGACCGCCTCGGATTCATCGTCACGCGCGAAGTCGATCGCCAGATTTGGCAGTACACGCTCGGATCGGCCATGGTACGATTCGAGCAGTACCCTCGCATGGACGTGCTGCTGGAGGTCGAAGGCTCCCCCGATGCGATCGAGGATGCCATCGCCACGACGGGCATTCCACGCTCGGCGTTCTCCGACGAGCGGTTGCTCGACTTCGTCGCGCGATACGAAGAGCGCACGGGGCTCGATGCCGCCCTCTCCGACCGCGAGCTAGCCAATGCCTGAAGTCTCCACGATTTGGGCCCTCTGGAGAGGCCACGAGCTCTCAGGCACCGGCTCGGCCACGCTCACGGCCGATGTCGTCATGATCTCGGCGGGCACCTCGCGGCTCGCCATACCCATCGAGCAGCTCGATGGCGCCCATATCGAGCCCGCGCACCTCACGTTGTTCCACCACTCGGGCGATGTCATCGAAATCGGCAGCGCCGATGCCGTTCGCCTGGGTCGCGACATCGTGGCCCATGCATGCGAGATCCCGGAGCTCACTGTGCCATTGCGGGCCTTGGGTTCAACTCGGGCGCGCCCTGGAGTAGACCACGATCGTTTCTTCGGACCTTTCCTCGCGGCACGACGCGCCGCCGCGCGCGCGCCTGATCCGGAAGGCCGCCTCGCCGCGGTCGACGCCAAGGCGATCGCCACGGCCGTTGGTACGACGGTGCGAGAGCTCGCCACCGAGCGCTATCCGAAGCAACCGGCGGAGCGCCGAGCGATGGAGGCGGAGCTCGCGGACCTCGCCGAGCCGGTCGTCGCTTCGCTGGAGACGCTGGCCGCTGCCGCGGACGCCGCGCGCGCGGGCCCCGATGACGTCAAATTCGTGCGCTGGCGCGCCTGGGCCAACGCCTACCGCGATGTCTTCCGCGCCGCCGACCAATGCTGGCTCGCCGCGATCGGCTCCGCGCTCGGCCCGCGCGCGGCCCACAAACGCGAGCGGTTCGGCTGGCGCCGATGATCGTCGGCATCGGCCTGGACCTGATCGAGATTGAACGTGTGGGGCGCATGATCGCCATCAACGAAGAGCGAGCGTTGATGCGCCTGTTCACGTTTCGCGAGGTCGACTATGCGAGTAAGCACGCGAACCCCATGCGCCACTACGCCGCGCGGCTCGCGGCGAAAGAAGCAGCCTACAAGGCCCTCTCTGGAAACAACCTCGCGCGCGCCGTGAGCTGGAAGGACATCGAGGTCGTGGTCCGCGACGATGGCCAACCGCTCCTCGAGTTCCACGGCCACGCGAAAAAGCGCGCGGCCGAGCTGGGCGTCACCCGCGCCTGGGTGACCCTGACCCACAGCGAGACCACCGCGGCGGCCGTTGTCGTCTTGGAGGATAGCCGATAAATTCTGTCGGAATGAAGCTTCTCTCGCTCTTGCTGGCGTTTACGACTGCCATCCCCATCCAGGCCCAAGAAGAGCCTGTCAAACGCCTAGCTAATATCGTGGGCGTCGCGATTGGTGAATACGGCAAGGGCGTCGACGCCCAGGGCCACCTGATCTCGGCTCAGGAGCACGAAGAATCGGTCGGGTTCCTCGAGGACGCGGCCGGGGTAGCGGCCCGCCTCTCCGGCCCGCAGTCAGTCGCCGCCCGGGCGATCATCGATACGCTACTCACGGCCGCGCAAGGCAACCGCCCGCCACAGGAGCTCGCCGCGATCGGTGCGCGCCTCTCGACCGCGCTCGGCACTGCCGGCGCGCTCGATCTCCCGGCCCACGGCGTCGACCTCGGCGCCGGCGCCACGATATTCGCCAAGAACTGCTCGTCGTGTCATGGTGATCACGGGCAGGGCACGGGTCACGGTCCCGATGCGCCACCAGCGATTGGCACGTCGGCGGTGATGCACGGCGTGAGCCCGGCGCTCTCCTACCGCGTCGTCTCGGTCGGTGTCCGTGGGACCGCGATGCCGGCCTGGGGTCCGTCGCTGACGGCCGACCAGCGTTGGAATACGATCGCCTATCTCACATCGCTCCGGTACCCGCTGGCGGAACGAGCCGAAGGGGAAGGGCTGTTCCTGCAGAACTGCGCCTCGTGCCACGGGGCGGCTGGCATCGGTTCGGCGCAATACTCGCATGATCTCTCGCACGTTCCGCCAGCCATTGGCACGTTTGTCTGGCAGGCTGAGCGCAGCGATTCGGCATTAGTCGCGGTCATTCGCGCGGGCGTCCCAGGGACCGCCATGCCACCCAGTGGCCTCACGGATGCGCAGGCGCTGCGTGTTGTTGGTTTCCTGCGCTCGCTCGCGGTCCGGAGCGCGACGGTCGCGGCCGCGTCGACCGATTCGACGCAGGCGGGTTCGCGCGTGATGTCGCTCGTCAATCAGTGCTTGATTGACGCCCGCGGCGGGCGGATGCGCGACGCCGAGGATCGCGCGTTCGACTCGTATATCGCGTTCGAGCCCCTCGAGACCGTCGCGAAAGCCAAGAACCCGGGTCTCATCGCGACGATGGAGCGGCATTTCGCCGATCTCAAGGGCGCGATCCACGCGAGTGATCTGCGCGCGGCGGAGCGGTCGCGCGACGCGATCGAGGTCGGGATGCCGGCGGTCATGACCCTCAATCAGCCGACGACCGGCGGATGGAGCGCGTTCTTCCAGTCGTTCCTGATCATCGTCCGGGAGGGCTTCGAGGCGATCTTGGTCGTTGGCGCCGTGGTCGCCTTCCTGCTCAAAACCGGCCACCAAGAACGCCTGCGCTCTATCTGGATCGGCACATCCCTGGGCGTGCTCGCCAGCGCAGTGACGGCCGTGATCCTCGCCACGGTGCTGCGCGCGCTCCCGGCGTCGACCGAGATCATCGAGGGGGCGACCCTACTCGTCGCCGTCGCGGTGTTGTTCTCCGTCAGCTACTGGTTGATCTCGAAGGTCGAGGCGGCCAAGTGGCAGCAGTTCATCAAGGAGAAGGTGACGACCGCGCTGGCCCAGGGTGGTGGAACCGCGCTCGCGTTCGTGGCCTTCCTCGCGGTCTATCGCGAGGGCGCCGAGACCGCGCTCTTCTACCAGGCGTTGTTCAGCGAGGGCTCGCACTTGGTGCTCCCCCTCGCCCTCGGCATCGTCATCGGTGGGGCGGCGCTGGCGGTGATCTTCACGCTGTTCTATCGCTTCGGCGTGCGCATCCCCCTGCGCCCGTTCTTCACCGTGACCAGCGCGCTCCTCTACTACATGGCGTTCGTGTTCGCCGGCAAAGGCATCCGCGAGCTGCAAGAGGGCGGCGCGGTACCTATTACGATCATTCACGGGTTCCCGACGGTCGAAGCCATGGGAATCTTCAACAGCGTCGAGACGCTGCTGGCGCAGTTCGTTCTACTCGCCCTTCTCGCGTTCGCCTTGGCGCGGACGTTCTGGCCGAAGCGCTCCGTACAGCTGCCCACCGTGGCTCCCACCACTGCGGGCGTCGACGAGCGACTGGCGACGATTCAGTCTACGCTTGACGCGTTGGGCCGGCAGGTATCGGCTCTAGAGGAAGAGCTGTCGTCGGGTTCCGGCGCAAGTACATCCACGCCACCCCCCCGGCAGCGAACAGCAAAGCGATGACCTGAGCAGTCGTGAAGGGCCCAAAGAACCGGTCGTCCTTGGCCCGGAAGAATTCGACGATAAACCGCTCGATGCCGGCCATCACGCAGTACAGCCCGAACAGCCATCCCTCGGCGTGCTTGTGGTTCCGGAAGCGCCAGAGAATCAAGAACATGATGAACCCCATCGTCACCTCGAACAGTTGCGTGGGGTACACCGCGAGCACGTCCATCGGCAGGACATTCGGCGGCAACTTCACATGGAACTCTTGCACCATGTTGATGGCCGTCGACGGCGGCGCCCCTTCGGGAAATTGCACCGCCCAGTGCGAATTCCACGGGCGCCCGTAGTCGTCGCCCACGGCCCAACACCCGCTCCGCCCGATCGCGTATGCCGCCGCGATCCCCGGCGCCGCGGCATCGCTGATCGTCGTGAACTTCCACCCCTTGTACCGAATCACGATCCACGACGCGATGATGCCGCCGATCAGCCCGCCCCAGAACACGAACCCAGCGCGCTGAAAGAGCTCGTGCCAGTCCCCTCTCAAGATCGCGTAATAGATCTTCGCGCCCAGGAGTCCACCGACGACCGCGCCAAAGAGCACGTCCGACGTGACTTCCGGGTCTTTCCCGCGCTCCGAGAGGATATGCGCTGAGGAGATCTGCGCGATCCAGAACGCGAACAATACGGCGAGCCCGAATCCAGTCAGCTGAAACCAGCCGAGGCTGTACTGGAAGGGATGGTGGATAATCATGCTAGACCAGGCAAGGGAAGTGTCGCGTACGCATTGATCTCGGGTCCCGCCGTTTCACCGCGCTCGAATCTAAACGCGCCCGCCCGCGCGATCATAGCGGCATTGTCCGTCGCCAATCTCGGACTCGGCGCAAACACGGTCGCGTGCAGGTTCTCCCGCATCGCCGCCACCAGTGCCCGATTGCACGCCACGCCGCCGCCGAGCACCACCCGCTCTCGACGATACGCTCGCACGGCGCGAGCGGTCTTCTCCACCAGGGTGTCGATCAGGGCGTCCTGGAATCCACGGGCTAAATCAGCGGGAGCATGATCCGCCAATGCGAGGCGGACCGCGGTCTTGAGGCCGCTGAACGAGACGTTGTACTGATGTTGATCGGGTCGAAGCATCGGCCGCGTGAACTTGATACGTGTCGGATCCCCGGTCGCCGCCAGCGACTCGACATGCCGACCGCCGGGGTACGGCAGTCCGAGCATCTTGGCGACCTTGTCGAATGCTTCGCCAGCCGCGTCGTCTCTCGTCGCGCCGAGCAGCCGATACTGCCCCCACGCCTCAACGTCAATCAGCAAGGTGTGGCCGCCGGAGACGAGCAGTGCCGTGAACGGAGGGACCGCGTCAGGATGCTCGAGCGACGCCGCGAACAGGTGGCCTTCCATGTGGTGCACGGGCACCAGCGGTATGCCGAGTGCTGCCGCAAGCCCCTTTGCGTAGGACAGGCCAACGAGCAGCGCACCAATGAGCCCTGGCGCATAGGTGACGGCAATCGCGTCGAGGTCGCCGAGCTTCGCCTGCGCGTCATCGAGCGCCCGCTGTACGACGGGCACGATGCTGGTGACATGTGCACGCGCGGCGATCTCCGGCACGACGCCCCCGAACACCGCATGCGCGTCCTGCGAAAGAATAACCAGCGACCGCAGTCGAGTGTCGAATACCGCGGCCGATGTTTCGTCGCATGACGTTTCGATGCCGAGGATCACCGGCCGTTCATGTGCGTGAATAACCACAGCGCGACGGCGAGAAAGAGCGCCACGGCCTTATACCCGAGGCGTTCCGTGAACGCCGCGACGATCCATTTCCGGAACTTCACGACGCCGGCTCGCGCAGCAACTGCGTGACGAGCGCCCGATCCCCGGGCGAATCCCAGTCGGACGCGCCGATGACTTTCTTGCGAATGATGCCGTCGCGCCCAATGACGAACGTCTCCGGCACGCCGGTCGTCTGATACTGCCCGGTGATCCGGTTCGCCGAGTCGCGCAGGATGTCGAAGGTGAGCCCGCGCTTCGTGGCGAACGCGCGCACCGCCGAGTCGGTGGCCTCGGTATCGATGCTGACGGCGATGACCTTGAGCCCTTGGGGTCCGAGATCCTGATACAGTCGCTGGATCGCCGGCATCTCGACGACGCACGGCGGGCACCACGTGGCCCAGACGTTGAGCACGACGACCGATCCCCGATACGTGCCGAGACTCCGATCGTGTCGTGCTCCATCGACAGTCCACGCGTGGAAGTCGGGTGCCTTCGACCCGAGGCCGACGAGAAAGATCTCGTTGCTATTCCACCGAACCAGGGCAAACGCAGCCACCGCCAGTGCCCCGATCACGACGCCCACCGCGGCCAGTTGCTGGCGAACGGTCACGTCACGACCTCGACGGCTCGCCGCCGCAGCTCGCCGATCTCGGCCTTCGGATCTTTGGCCGCAAACACCGCGTGTCCGGCGACAAACGTGTCTGCCCCGGCCCGGAAGCACGTCGCGATCGTCTCGCGATTGATGCCCCCATCGACTTCCAATACTGCCTTACTGTGAACGCGCGTGAGCAGCGCTCGGGCTCGACCGATCTTCTCGACCGTGTGCGAAATAAATTGCTGCCCGCCAAACCCGGGATTGACCGTCATGACCAGAACGGTATCCAGATCGGGCACGATGTCGAGCAGCACCTCGACCGGCGTGCCGGGGTTGATCGCGACCCCGGCCGCACACCCGAGCTCTTTGATGCGATGAATATGCCGGTGGACGTGAGGCGTGGCCTCCGCGTGGATGAGCATGCGCGACGCCCCGGCGGCGGCGAAGTCGTCGAAGTATTTCTCGGGCTGCCACACCATGAGGTGGACGTCGAGCGGAAGCGTGGTCACCGATCGCACCGCCTCGATGACTTTCGTGCCGAACGTGAGATTCGGAACGAACTGCCCGTCCATGATGTCGACATGCAACCAATCCGCGCCGCCAGCTTCCAAGCGCGCGACCTCCTCGCCGAGCCGCGCGAAATCGGCGCTCAAGATCGATGGAAGGATGCGCACGGTCATGGCAACCGCCCGGCGACGGTGAGCGACACGCCGGTCCCGGCTTCGACGGATGTGCCACCCGCGGGTGTCTGACTGACGATGGTTCCCTCGGGGTACGCCGCGGCCGAGTCGACGGTGATCACCGATGTGCGAAGCCCGAGCTGCTCGATGGCGGCCTTCGCTTGCGCAAAAGGTTGCCCCACGAGATCGGGCACGGTGACGGTCGATGGTCCGGCGCTGACGACGAGTGTCACGATCGAAGGAAGGACCGCCTGTGTCCCGGCGACGGGCGTCGATGCCAACACCTCGCCGCGCGCCAGCGGGCTCTCGCGCATGGTGACATTGCCCATGGTGAGCCCGATCTTCTCCAGGGTCAGTTGTGCCTGTTCCTGGGTCAGGCCGACGACGTTGGGCACTTCGGTCCGTCGCTCGCCGGCACTCACGTCGAGCACCACCTTCGACCCGCGCGCCGCGGGTGCGCCCGCGGCGGGCGTCTCCTGCAGCACGGTCGATTTCGGGCTGCCGACGTTGTAGCGCGATTCACCTTGCTCGGACTTGAGTCCCGCCGCGGTCAGCTTGTGCACGGCATCGTCGTACGTCAGGCCGAGCACGTTCGGGACCTTGAGCTCCTCGGGGACGAGCCGGGACGGGAAGATGAAGAAGAAAACGACCGCGTACGCCAGCAGGAACCCGCCCGCGGCGGCGATCACGTACGGCAGAAAGCGTCGGGCGTCGGCCAAGGACCGCCGACTCACAATCCTGCGGTCCTCCGCAGTCGCGCGGCGAACGCGCCATCCGTCCCATGCCGCTGCGGCAGCACACGGAGCCGGCCGGCATCCAACACCGCGGCCGGTACCGCGCCATCGGGCGGTGGCTCGAGCTTCCAATCGCGATGCTCGGCCAGGAACGCCTCGATCTGCGCGTCGTTCTCCTCGGGCTCGAGCGAGCACGTCGAGTACACCAGCAGCCCACCCGGCCTCACGATCTCCGCGGCGGCCCGCAAGATGGTCTTCTGGACGCCGCTCAATACCGCCAGATCCGACAGCTTCAACCGCCACCGGGCATCGGGATGGCGTCTAAACGTTCCGGTCCCAGTGCAAGGCACGTCAACCAATACGGCGTCGACAGGTCGCACGGCGGGCGCTTGCCCTTCGGCGATGATGACGTGGACGTTGCGCGCTTCGACGCGCTTGATGTTGGCAGTCAGCCGCTGCACGCGAACCGGCGACCGGTCAGCGGCAATAACCAATCCGGCCGTTCGAGTGAGCTCCAATGTCTTCCCACCCGGCGCCGCGCACAAATCAACGACCGTCGCCCCTGCCGGCACGCACGCATACTGCGTGACGAGGGTAGAGGCGGGATCTTGCATAAAGAACAGTCCCTGCCGAAACGCCCCGAGCTCGGTGATCGATGCGGCTGAGCTGATCTGAATGCTGTCGCGTACCAGTGGCGGTTCCTCGACGCGCACCCCCGCCGACTCGAGCATGGCCTCCAGCTGCTCACGCACGACACCGTACGGACGGATAACGACGGGAGCCTCGCGGTTGTTGGCGCGCAACAGTTGACGGGTTTCCTCGGCGCCCCACCGTGCCACCCACCTGGCTACGATCCACCGCGGATGCGAATAGGCAAGCGCCAACGCGTCGAGCGGATCACTCGGAGTCGGAGTCTCGAGCCCCCCAGCCTCGTCGCGTTCGCGATCGAGCCGTCGCAGCACGGCATTGACGAGCTTACTCGCGCCGAGCCCATGCCGGCGCTTCGCTAGCTCGACGGTCTGCGCGATCGCGGCGTACGGGGGGACGCTGCCCATGAACAGGAGCTGGTTCGCGCCGAGCCGCAGCAAGTCCGCGATATCGGCGTCGAGGCGCGCGAGACCGCCTCTCACGCGCGAGGAGAGCAAGGCATCGAGTTGCGAGCGGCGGCGCAGCATTCCGTAGACGAGCTCCTGGGTCCACCGCCGGTCTCTCGCGTCCAGCCGCCCGACCTTGTCCTCGAACGCCGGATCGAGCAGCGCTCCAGCGCGCAGCTCGGCGCAGATGTCCGCCGCGGCGACACGCGATTCGGTGACGCCACCGACCGGCGCCCGGACCGCCGAAGGATGCTCGCTCATGTCAGAATGTCCTGACGTGGGCGAGGACGGCACCGCAACTTCCCGTCTTGGCATCCGGCCGGCCAAATACGCCAGACGTCCGGCCTGCACGCCGAGCCGCATCGCCTCCGCCATGCTCACGGGGTCCTTGGCGGCCGCTATCCCCGTATTCATGAGCACCCCGTCCACGCCCTGCTCCATCGTGATGCACGCGTCAGACGCCGTTCCTACGCCGGCATCAACGATGATAGGGACAGTCAGCCGATGCTTGATCGTGCGCACGCTATATGGGTTGAGGAGCCCGAGACCCGATCCAATGGGCGCCGCCAGCGGCATCACTGCCACGGCACCGGCGTCCTCCAGTCGGAGCGCCGTGATCAGATCGTCATTCGTGTAGGCCATGACCTGAAAGCCTTCGGCCGCGAGGACTTTGGTGGCTTCAACAGTGCCAACTGGATCCGGGAGCAGCGTTTCTTGATCGGCGATGACCTCGAGCTTGATCCACTCGTTAAACCCAGCGGCCCGAGCCAACCGCGCATATCGTGCAGCATCTACCGCGTTGGTGCAGCCAGCGGTATTGGCGAGCAAGAAATACCGCGCCGGGTCGAGATGATGCAGAATGCCAGCGTCATTCGACCGATCGAGATCGACTCTCCGAACCGCCACCGTCACGACCTCGGCGCCCGAGGCCTCAATCGCCCGAATCATGACATCGTTCGACGCGTACTTGCCCGTGCCGACGATGAGCCGGGACCGGAACTCCCGGCCCGCAATCACGAGCGTATCAGTCGTCGGTAGGATCAACGTGGCCACGGTGTCAGCCTCCGCCGACGAAATGCACGAGCTCCAGGACGTCACCGGCCTCGAGCGCCAAGTTTCCGAACTCGTCCCGCTGGCGCAAGATCGTGCCGTTGCGCTCAACGACGACCATGCGCGCGTCGAGCCCGAGTCCGCCCAGCAGCCCGGCGACTGTCGTGCCCCCCGCGACCGTTCGCTGCGCTCCGTTGACCGTCAGCGCGATCATGGACGTGCCCGCCGCGACGTTCGCGGCACCCCGTTGGCAGTCAGCGCGATCATGCTAGGAAATATAAGTAGTCTCGCGCAGCCCGTGCGCTGTCCGCGGCGTGCCAGACGCCCCGAATAATCGCGACGCCATACGCTCCCGCGCGTTGCAGGGGCTCAACGTCGGACACCTTGACACCGCCAATGGCAATCACGGGCGCTCCGGCGCGTTCCGCGATCATCCGGACAAGATCAAGACCTTGCGCTGGCTTGGAGGCATGCGTCGGTGTCTCAAAAACGTGGCCTGCAATGACCCAATCGGCGCGAGTCGCCCTCGCGTGATGGACGCTCTCCCCGACAAGTAGCCGGGGCGCGATACGCCTAACGTCCGTTACGCCAAACGACCTCTCTCCGACCTGCACCCCCCCTGCTCCCGCAGCCAGCGCGACGTCGACGCGATCATTGACAACAAGCAGTGCGCCGTCGCCCGAAGCGCGCGGCGCTAATGCGACTGCAATGTCGTAGAGGAGTCGAGCCGAGGTATTGTGTCCACGGATGTGCAGCGCCCCACGGGACCCGATGGCAGCCAGCACGTCACTCGCCCGTGCCAGAAAGTCGGGCGACCGCAGGATGTCGTCGTCGGTGATGACGTGGAGGACAGGAAGCGCACTCACCCGAGACGTGTGCCGACCGCGCTCCCACGCCCGCGTGCCCAGGCCTCGGCGGTCATTCGTGGCTTACCCGCCGGCTGCACATACGCGATGCAGACGGCTCCCTCGCCACACGCTACCGTGAGCCCACCGGCGTCGACGCCGAGGATTTCGCCGGGCGGTCGCTCATGGGTATGCGCCGCGGTGGCGCCGAACAGCTTGAGTTCCGCCTCGCCATTGGTGGTGAACGCGCCGGGCTTTGGATCATACGCCCGAATGCCGCGCGCGACGTGAACCGCCGGCTGCGCCCAATCGACTCGCGAGTGCTCGCGATCGACCTTTGGCGCGTATGTCGCGGCCGCGTCATCCTGCTGCTGCTCGATCGCGATTCCCAGGTCGACGAGGGTCAGCGCCTCGATCAACGCCAGCGCGCCCAGCTCGGCCAACCGGAGCGCGAGCTCCCCGTACGTCTCGTCCTCCGCAACCGGCGTCGCACGGCGCAACAGCATCGGCCCGGCGTCGAGCGCGGGCACCAGCCGCATGATGGTGACGCCCGTCTCGGTGAGGCCCTCCAGGACCGCCGCCTGGATCGGCGCGGCCCCCCGGAGATGCGGGAGCAATGACGCATGGACGTTGAACGTGCCGAGTCGCGGCGTATCGATCACGGTCTGCGTCAGGATGCGTCCGTATGCGACGACGATCGATGCGTCGGGCTCCAACGTCTCCAGCGCTTTGACGAACTCTGGGGACTTGGGCTGTTCCGGCTGCAACACCGGAATCCCTTCCTCGAGGGCGATGACCTTGACCGGCGATGGAACGAGCGTCGAGCGCGATCGACCCTGGGGACGGTCGGGTTGAGTGACAACGCCGACGACGTCGTGACCTTCGCCGATGAGCGCGCGCAGGGCGGGCGTCGCGAACTCGGGGGTCCCCCAAAAGACGATCCGCACGACGCTACAGGTTCTCGTCGTCCGGCTTGCCGTTCTCCTCGGGAGTGGAGCGCACGGAGCGAATCAGATCGGGATACGCGCCTTTGAGCTCGTCCCACGTCGCCAGCGCAGCCTTCTTTTTGAGCACGCTCAGATAATCGATGAAGAGCTTCCCATGCAGATGGTCGATCTCGTGCTGCAGGCACCGCGCGAGCAGCTCCGTGGCTTCCACCTCGAACGGCTCATAATCGCGATCGAGCGCCCGCACGATGACGTGTGCTGGTCGCTCGACGTCCCCGTACACCTCGGGGATCGACAGACACCCTTCCTCGGCTTTCGCCATACCACCATCGGCTACGAGGATCTCGGGATTGATGAGCACCAGTGGCTGCTGGCGATCGACGTCGACAACGGTCAACCGCTCGATGCGCCCAATCTGGGGCGCCGCGAGCCCGATGCCGCGCGCAGCGTACATGGTGTCGAACATGTCGTCGATCAGCCGCTGGAGCTCATCGTCGACCTTCTTCACGGTTGCCGTCTCCTTGCGCAGGATAGGCGACCCGAGCACGTGAATGTCCAGCAGGCTCATGCGCTGCCCCCGGACGCGCCAGTCTTTGCCTCCTGAACCACCGGTTTGATAACACGGGAGATCCCTCTGCGCTCGATGATGAGGCGGGTGTCGCCCGATTTGATCGTGACCCGATCGTCGTCGGCGGGCGCGGTGTCTGACGTGGTCTTGATGTGCACGATCTCACCGACGATCCCACCCCCGGTGACAACCTCGTCCCCCTTCTTCACGGCGCGGAGGGATTGTTCGTGCTTCTTGCGTTGCTGCTGCTGCGGTCTCAGCAAGACGAGATAAAAGATCAGGAAGATCGCCGCATACATGACGAGTTGCGGCGCGATGGGATTTGTGGCGGAGGTCATAGGGCGTGTGCGTAGCGGAACGTACCGGCAACTATCGCGGCTCTGGCGCGCCGGACGAGGGATACCAAGAAATGTACATTGTGCAGGGACAATAGGCGCGGCCCGAGCATCTCGTCGGCCACGAACAGGTGGCGGAGATAGCCGCGCGAAAAGCGCCGGCAGGTCGAGCAGTCGCACTCGGGATCGACGGGACCCTTGTCTTCCCGTAGCTCCGCATTCCGGATGTTGACCCGTCCCGCGTGTGTGAAGGCGGTCCCATTTCGTCCCATGCGAGTCGGCGCGACGCAATCGAACATGTCGACCCCGCGCGCAATGCCGGCCAGCAGGTCCTCCGGGTAGCCGACCCCCATGAGATATCGGGGCCTATCGGTTCGCACGGCCTCATTCATGACATCCAGAACACCATACATGATGGGTTTCTCCTCCCCCACCGAGAGGCCCCCGATCCCATACCCGTCCCATTCGCCGAGATCATCGACGGCCCTCGCCATTTCCCGTCGCAAGTCGGCGTGTGTTCCCCCTTGCAGGACCGGGAAGAGGGTCTGGCTCTCTGATGACCCAAACGCATCGCGGGAACGCGCCAGCCACCGCACACTGCGCTCAGCGGCTTCCCGCGCCAGCGCCAGGTCGGTCCCGCCAGGGACGACGTGATCAAATTGCATGATCACGTCCGCGCCGAGCGCCCGCTCGATGCCGATGACCGACTCGGGCGTGAAGTAGCGCTTGGACCCGTCGATGTGGCTCCGAAACTCGACGCCATTCTCGTCTACCGTCCGCAACGTCTCCAGCGAGAACACCTGAAACCCGCCAGAGTCAGTCAGGATGGGCCGGTTCCATCCCATGAACGCATGCAACCCACCGAGGCGCTGCACGACCTCCTCGCCGGGCCGCAAATGCAGGTGATACGCATTCGCCAACACCATGCCCGCATCCACCTCCGCGGGATCAAGCGCCTTGATCGTGCCGAGCGTCCCAACGGGCATGAACACGGGCGTCTCCACGGGCCCATGCGGTGTCTCGAACACGCCAGCGCGCGCCGCCCCATGAGTGGCCTCGATCCGAAACCCGAAGCTCATACAATGGCCATGGCATCGCCGTACGAATAAAACCGATAGCCTTCCCGCACGGCGACATCGTACGCGTGCATCGTGAGCTCGTATCCCGCGAACGCCGCGACGAGCATCAGAAGTGTCGACCGCGGGAGATGAAAGTTCGTGATGAGCCGGTCGACCACGCGCCACTGGTACGGCGGTCGGATGAACAGTTTCGTCTCGCCGGCGCCGGCCTTCCCCCCGCTACTCTCCAACGCCCGAGCCGTGGTCGTGCCCACGGCCCACACCGCCGCACATCTCACCTTGCACTGCTGGATCACGTCGGCTGTGTTGGCACTGATCTCGAATCGCTCCTCGTGCATGGGATGCTCGGCCGGATCGTCTGTCTCGACGGGCTTGAAGGTCCCGGCTCCCACGTGCAACACGATCTCCGCCGTATTGAGCTGGCCGAGCAACTCGCTCGTGAAATGCAGCCCGGCCGTGGGCGCCGCCACCGATCCGTCTTGGCGCGCATAAACGGTCTGATATCGCTCGCTATCCGACGCCACGTCTGACCGCGAGATGTACGGTGGCAGCGGGACGTGTCCAAAGCGCTCGAGCGCCGCGGGCGCCGAGAGTTTCGTGATCAATCGCACGATGCGCGTCCGTCGCTCAGTCAACGCCTCAATCTCGACGTCCAGCTCGGACGAGATGTGCACCACGCGTCCTGGATGCAGCTTGCCGCCAGGCGAGACCATGGCTTCAAACCGATATTCGTCGATCGGTCGCAGCAGGAAGATCTCAGCCGGCGCCCCCGAGTCGCGATGGCCGAGGAGCCGCGCACGGATGACCCGAGTCGTATTGACGACCACGAGATCGCCGGCCGTAACCAACCCGGGCAAATCATGAAAGTGCCGGTGCGTGATCGACCCGGTGGCGCGCTCAACGACCATGAGCCGACTCGCATCCCTCGGCTCGACCGGATATTGCGCGATCGCCGACGGCGGAAGCGCATAATCGTAATCTGCAGTGCGCGACCCGTCCGCCGTCAGAACAACTCCGGCTGCGCAGTCGGCGGCGTATACCCGAAGTGCTGATACGCACGCTTGGTCGCGACCCGACCGCGTGGCGTCCGCTGCAAGAACCCATTCTGCACGAGAAACGGCTCGTACACTTCCTCGATGGTCTCGGCGTCCTCGCCGACGGCGGCGGCGACCGTGCCGAGGCCCACGGGCCCACCGTCGAACTTGTCGATGATGGCCTTGAGGATACGCGCATCCATATCGTCGAGCCCCATCTGATCGAACGTCGAGCATCGCCAGCGCCTGTGCCGCGACACTCTCGGTGATGCGTCCTTGCGCCCGCATCTGCGCGAAGTCCCGCACGCGCCGCAACAGCCGGTTCGCCACGCGCGGCGTGCCCCGCGACCGCCGCGCGATCTCATGAGTCCCACCTGCGTCGATGGGCACTTGCAGCACCTCGGCCGTCCGCCTGACGATCTGCTCGAGATCCGAGTCGGGATAGTAGTTGAGCCGGAGCTCGATGCCGAATCGCGCTTTGAGCGGCGCCGAGATCATCCCGAGCCGCGTCGTCGCGCCAACGAGCGTGAATCGCTCGATCGGCATCGTGATGGTATTCGCCTTGGGTCCTTCAGAGAGGCGGATCTCGATCTTGTAATCCTCCATCGCCGGATACAGGAACTCCTCGATGACTGGCCGGAGGCGATGGATCTCGTCGATGAACAGCACGTCACCGCGGCGCAGATTCGTCAGGGTGCCAACCAAGTCCCCTGGCTTCTCCAACGATGGCCCCGATTTCTGATGAATATTGGCGCCAAGCTCGCGTGCGATGAGCTCGGCCAGCGTGGTCTTGCCGAGTCCAGGCGGCCCAAAAAATAGGGTATGATCGAGCGGCTCACGCCGCGCGAGCGCCGCGTCGATGCCAATCTGCAGGGTGTCTTTGACTTTCTGCTGCCCGATAAACTCCGACAGCCGCTGCGGTCTGAGCGACAGCTCGACGGGACCTTCTTCCGCGAGCTCCTCCGGTGTCGTGATCTCGGGCCTAGCCATGCACTCGAATATAAGCCGAAGAGTCTGGCGGAGGCTGACGGCGCCAGCGACGGTGATGCCAGAAATATTGTTCAGGATATTGGCGAATCACGCGCTCGAGTGCCGCCGTGAAGTTGGCGACGACGGTGTCGACATCGCGCTCGCGATCCCCGGTCTCCGGGACGGGGATGCCCTCGATATGCATGCGAAACCGGCCGTTCGGCAAGCGCATGGCCGCCATGGCAGCGACGGGCGCGCCGAGGCGCTTGGCGAAGACGGCCGGGCCGCGCGGGGTCTTCGCCGGGCGCCCGAAGAACGGCACGAACGTCGAGGCCAAGCCTTTCACACCCTGGTCGGCGAGAAACGCGACCAGTCGCCCATCGCGCAACGATCGCGCCGTGCGCCGCACCGCCTCGTGGTCGTGGACGACCACCATGCCCATGTCCGCGCGCGTGCGCGTGATGTACGCATTGAACAGCGGATTCGCCTGCTTGCGCGCGATCGCGTCGATCGGAATGCCGCGCGCGGCGAAATAGGCGCCACCGAGCTCCCAGTTCCCGACGTGGCCGGTCACGGCGATGATGCCGCGTCCCGCGGCCATCGCTTGCTCGACCCAGTCCCAGTTGTCGACCTGCTCAAAGAGATCGACGAGGCCCTGGCGGCCGAGGCGTGGCGCCAGGGCGATCTCGGCGGCGTTGCGGCCCAGGTGCCGGTATGCGGCCACCGCCGTCCGCTCGACGTCCGACTGACTCATTCTCGGGGAATGCCGCGGCGATCTGTTGCTCGACGACCGCGCGACGGATGCCGAGGGGGCGGTATCCGAGGGCGCCGATCCACGCCCCAAACGCACCGGCGCGCGGCCAGCTCAGCGTCTCGATGGCGCGGACCGCGCCGCGCAACGCGTAGAACTCGGCCGCCTGCGCGAGCGTGGTCACGCGCAGACCTCGTCGACGAAGGCGATCGTGTCGGCGGCGACGCGGTCCCAGTTGTAGTGCGACTCGACGGCGTCGCGCGCCGTGCGGGCAAAAGACTCGCGCAGCGCGCGGTCGTCGAGGAGGCGCCGAATGGCGGCGGCGGCGGCCGCGACATCGGTCGGGGGCACCAGCAACCCCGTCTCGCCATCGCGCACGGCCGATGAGACTCCGCCTGAGTTTCCCGCGACGCTCGGTGTGCCGCTGGCCGCAGCTTCGACGAACGAGATCCCAAACCCCTCGGCCTGCGATCCCTCCTCTCTCGACAGGCCTACGTAGACATCGGCTGTCGCATAGGCTTTGGCAATCTCGTCATCGGAGAGCGCACCCGCGAATGTGACCCGACTGGCGACGCCCGCTTCGCGGGCGATCGTCTGGAGCCGCTCGCGATCGGCGCCCGTTCCGACGATGAGATAGCGGGCATCGGGTACGAGGGCGAGAGCGCGGATCGCTACATCTTGGCCTTTGTGCGGGACCAGTCTCGCGACGGTCAACAACATTCGTGCTTCGCGCTTGCCTCGATCGGGGCGGAAGAACGTGGGGTCGGTGCCGAGATCGATCGCCGCGACTGGAGGTGGCCGCGTAATGCTCGCTTCGTGCATGACCGACCGCGCCAGCTCGGCGCTCCAGCGCGAGATCGCGATGATACCGCGACTGTCGCCGAGGATGCGGCGAAGCGTCCAGCGTTTGAGCGGGTTCGCCGAGATCTTGCGGCGCTCTTTGAGCAGGTCCAAGCCATAGACATACACCACGTACGGGCGGCGCATGGACCAGACCGGGTAGCCGGCTGGACGAATGTTGCCGCAGTGCAAGATGCCCGTGCGCGGGAGCGCTCGCGCCCAGCGAATCTGGTTCCCCAAACTTTTCGCGCCGGCGATGGAGAACGGCATCCGGGCAATTCTATAGTGCTCCGCCGCGTCGAACGTCGAAGCAGCCGGGTGAGAAACGGTCGAGACGAGAACGCCGCCGGCGTGAGCCAGGCGGCGACAGCGCTCCACGTTCACCCGCGCGATACCCCCCAAGTCGGGCCCATAGTCCTGCGTGACGAACACATGCCGCTCGCTCATTTCCAGCGACTGCGATCGCGTGCGTCGTCCGCCGCGCGCTGCACCGCATCGAGCATCATGCGCTCCGTATACTCGCGCGCGACCCGAGCGCGTCCCGCGCTCCCCATCGCCGCCCGCTGCTCGTCCTGCGACAGGAGCTCGGCGATCGTGGCCGCGGTCGCGGGGGTATCGCTGGGCGGCAGAATGATGCCGCTGATGCCATCGGCCACGTATCGACTCGCGACGGTCCCCCGGTCGACGAGCACAGGGACCCGCATCGCCATGAAGTCCAGCACACCATAGACCGCCGTATCGTCGCTCGCCACCACCCAGCCCAAATCCGCGGCCCGCAGCACGGCCAGGTCGTCGTCCCGCGCCACCAGATGCGTGACCGCGTGGCCAATGTCGAGCGCCGCGGCTTGCATGCGCAAATCTTCGTGATCGGCGCCCGGGCCGAAGAGGAGGAGATGGAGCTCGGGGTGCCGCGGCACGAGCATGCCCATGGTACGCAACACCGTCGCCGCGCGCTGCTTGCCGCCCGCATCGTAGACGCAGACGATCAACCGCGGCGATGGCGCGCCGTTGTGCAAGTTGAGTGACGCCGGGCGAAGCTCATCATACCGCGCGGGATCGATGCCGAGCTCGGCGACCAGCGCGGAGCGCACGCGCGGCAACGGCGGCGCGGCTTGGGCCTCGGTCGGCGTCGTGAAGAGCAGGCCGGTCGACGCCATGCGCGACGCGAACCGGGTCGCGCGGTCGGCGATCAGATGATCGCCGGCGGGCGTGCGTCGGATGATACCGCCGCGGCCGGCCAGTCGAGCGGCGCCCGCGGCCGCCAGATGCTCGCGGTCCGAGTGCACGAACACGGTCTCGACGAAACGTTCGAGAAAGATGTGGTGCAAGCGCCAGCTCTCTAGCGCGACACTCCCGCCCGGCTCGAACGGGATGACATCGCATCCCTCGGCCGCGACCCTGGCCTCGACGGCGCCACCCGGTGGGCAGACGTACGTAACCTGGTACCCCCGATCGGCAAGGCCGCGCGCGGAGGACGCGAACATGCGTGCGCTCCCGGTCCAGACCGGGGACGAGTAGTAGAAGAGGACGCGCACCGTTCGCTAGAGCGCGCCGGCGGCCTCGACGCCTTCACGCATGGGGTCGCGCTCCTGCGCGGCGTGCAGCCGGTAGTACGCGCCCCGCGCGGACAGGAGCACATCGTGCGTGCCGCGCTCGACGACGCGTCCGCGTTCCAGCACCAGGATCAGATCGGCGTGGCGCACCGTCGAGAGGCGGTGTGCGATGACGAACACCGTGCGACCCGCGAGGAGCCGGTCGATCGCCTCTTGCACGAGGCGCTCGGATTCCGTATCCAGGGCCGACGTTGCCTCATCCAGAATCAGAATGGGCGGATCGACTAACAACGCCCGGGCGATCGCAATTCTCTGGCGCTGGCCACCGGACAATCTCGTGCCTCGCTCGCCCAGCGCCGTCTCATAGCCGTGTTCCAGCTCGGTGATAAATCCGTGGGCGTTGGCGGCGCGGGCGGCGGCCATGATTTGGTCATCGCTGTAGGCGCCTTCGGCGCCATAGGCAATGTTGTTTTTCACTGTGTCGTTGAACAACACCGTATCTTGGCTCACGATACCCGTGAGCGCACGCAAGGAGCGCAGGGTGATCTCGCTCCCGTCAATGCCGTCCAAGAGAATGCGCCCTGAGGTGGGCGAATAGAATCGCGGGATCAGGTCCACCAGCGTGCTTTTCCCTGCGCCACTCGGACCAACTAACGCGACGACATCGCCTTTCCGAGCGGTGAACGAGACATCGGTCAGGACCGGGTCGTCGGCCGAGTAGGCGAACGAGACGTGATCGAAGACGACGCTGTCCCGGAGGCCATCGACGGTGCGGGTGCCGCGATCGAGGACGGTCTCGGGTGTTTCGTCGAGAATGCTGAACACCCGGTCGGCAGCCGCCGACGAGGTGGTCGCGGTTGCCCAGAGCTGCGTCAGCTGCTTGAGCGGCTGCAGGAGCCGCATGACGACCGACAGAAAGACGATGAGCTGCGATGCCTGCAAGGTCCCGGCGACCAGGACTTGCCGGGCGCCGATCCAGAGGAGGCCGACGGCAACGGCGGTGCCGAGCGTCTCGGTGATCGGCTGCGAGAGCAGCGCGTGGTTGGTCAGCTTGACCATCTCGCGCGAATACCGCGTGCTGGCCTCCACGAACCGCCGTTCTTCGTACGGCTCGGCGCCAAACGACTTGACGAGGCGCATGCCGCTCACCGACTCCTGCACGACGCTCATCATCTCGCCGTAGTCGTTGCGCGTCCGACGCGCGCCCTTGCGGAGCCGGCGGAGGAGCGGCTGCAACGCACCGATGATCGCCGGAGCGACGACGAGCGCCAGCAACGTCAGGTGCGCCGAGATGGCGAACAGGAAGCAGATGTAGGCGATGATCAGCGAGGAGTTCTGCAACCCCTGCGTGACGATCTGCGTGATCAGCGCCTTGGTGAGATCGGTGTCGGTCAGGACCTTGGTGAGAATCTGACCGGCGCGGGTGCGCGTGAAGTAGCGCAGCGGCAAACGCTGCAGGTGCGCATAGACCGCGTTCCGCATGTCGCGCACCACGTACTCTTGGAGTTGCGCGCCGAGGGTCCCGCCGCGCCAAGCGAACACGTTCTTGAGCGCGACGGTGGCGACGATAATCAAGATCACGATCTCGAGCGACCGCATCTTGTCGGTCGGGTCGAGCAGCGTGCCGATCGTCACGCCCAGGATCTTGGAGAGCCAGCCACTATTCGGCGGCAACAGCGTTTTGAGGCCGAACAGGGCGTTCAAGAACGGGATCAAGAGCGCGAACGCGTAGGCGTCGAGCACCGCCGCCGCCATGCTGCACGCCACGGCCGACGCCATGCGCCAGGCGTGCGGCCGGAGGAAGCTCAGGAGGCGGCGGTTGACGGCTTTCACCGTCGCGGCGTCAGCAGCGCGACGGGGAGAATCACTTCTTCGGGCGTGACGCCCCCGTGCAAGAATGAGCCGCGATACCGGCTCTGATACTCTCTGAGCTTGGTCGGATAGACAAAGAACGTGTCGCCAGCCGCGAGCAGGGTGTTGGCGCCCAGTCCCCGCCTCGGCAATCTCAACGCATTGGCATTCGGAAACAGCAACGCATGCTCCGCGTGCTCGGCCCGCACGTCCTCTCCAAACTTGTATCGGAGATTCGCGGTCGCATCACGTTTGGCATACACCGTCGCTGGCGTCTGGCAATGGATCGAGCCGTGGTCGCTCGTCAGCAACACGGAAATCTTCCGGCGCGCCGCTTCTTTCAACACGGAGAACAGCGCCGACCGCTGAAACCATTGGCGCGTGAGCTGCCGCAGCGCGATTTCATCTCGCGCCACTTCGTACAGAATAGCGGATTCGCTGCGGCCGTGGGTCAGCAAGTCGACGAAGTTGAATACAAATGCACTGACGCCTTCCGGTGCGATGGCCGCATTGACGCGGCGATCGAGCTCATCGGAGTCGACGGCCGTGGAGATCTTCTGGTAACGCACCGGGACGGAGCGGCCCAACTCTTTGAGATTCGCTTCGAGGAGGTCCCGCTCGTGGGCGTTGAGCGACTCGTCTTCCCTATCGCCAGGGCCCCACCAATCCGGGAACCGCGCGGCGATCTCGCCCGGAAAGAGGCCGCTGAATAGCGCGTTGCGCGAATAGGGAGTCGCCGTGGGAAGAACGGCGAAGTGATAATTGACTTCGACGTCGAACAGCGGGGCGAGCAACGGCGCCAAGACGAGCCACTGGTCGAGCCGCAAACAGTCGACGACGACGAACACCGCGGCCTTCTCGCGCGACAAGATCGGCGTCAGAAATTCGCTGATCACGTCCACCGACAGCGGCGGCCGATCGCCTTCGAGATTGCGGAGCCACGCCGGATAGGACTCCATCATGAACGCCGCGAACTCGCGGTGCATGTCGGCGTACAGACCGTGCAGCGATTCGTAGAGGCCCGTCTCCCCGGCCGCGGCCAGATCGACATCCCATGCCATCAACTCGCTGTACCGCGCGATCCACCCGCGCCAGTCGAGCGGGCGCGCTCGCTCCAGCTCGATCGACCGGAAGCGCTCGACGAACCGCCGGGCCAGCGCTTGCTGGCGGATCCGCGGACCCTCGAGAATGCGGCGCACCACGGTCAGGACCTGACGCGGGTTGATCGGCTTGATCAAATAGTCACGAATGTTGGCGCCGATCGCCTCGTTCAGCGTCGCGTCTTCCTCGCTTTTCGTGACCATGACGACGGGCAACGCCGGACTGATCGCCTGCAGCTCGCGGTAGACCTCGAGTCCGCGCTTCCCAGGCATTTGTTCATCGAGCAGAACGATGTCGAAAGGCCGGCGGCGGAGGAGCTCGACGGCGTCGTCCGCGTTCGTTGCGGCCTCGACCTCGTAGCCGCTCTCCCGAAGGAAAATCCGGTGGGATTCCAGGAGTTCGGCCTCGTCATCGACCCACAAAACGGCCTTGGGACTCGGTGCCATCGTACTGCGCAATGTACCCGCACGCCGTACATTCGTCATGTGTTCTCGCTGAGCATTCATTCGCGACCACCTTATGCTGTCCGAGAGACGCCGTTTCGGTTTCCGGCGTTAGCCGCGCTCGCCGGCCGTGGACAGATCGGCGGCGATCGCGAAGTCGCGCTGGCCGCGTTTACGACCGCGCGATTGGTGAACGGTTTGCTACCCCCGAACGCCCTGCCGGCTCCAGCGCGCGCGGCGCGCGCGACCGCGGCTCGTCAATGGTTGTCGGCTCTGGCATTGCCGCAGGTGCTTCGGGCGTCGTTTGCGCGACTCGCCGATGCCACCGCCGCGGATACCGGGGACGTGAGAGTGGCATTCCGTGCTGTGATCGACACGGCAGGGCCGCTGCTGGATGCGCCGTGCCGGGCTGAGCTGGAGCGGCTGTTCAGCGACCTGGAACCGTAGCGCCAATCGCGACCACTGCGTCGACGAGCGCATCCAGGTCTTCGCGGCGCGTGCGGTGATTGGTGATGGCGCAACGGATCGCATATCGGCCTGACACCTTCGTCCCAGAAGGCACCGCGACGCCGGTCTCCTGCAAGCGCAGCAGAATCTCCTCATTCACGGCATCGTCGCCGGGCGCATAGCGAAAGCAGACGACATTGAGCGCGACCGGCGCAAGGCGTTCGAGCAGTGGGTTCGCATCTATGCGCTCGGCCAGATAGCGCGCTTGCGCCACGTTCTCCTCGATCATCCGCGCCAGCGCGTCGGTACCATGAGCCTTGAACGACATCCAGACTTTGAGCGCTTTGAATCCGCGCGTGAGCTCGATCCCACGCTCGGCAAATGGCAGACCGCCGGCGATCACGCCCCGCGTCGTCGGCGCCAAGTAATTCGCACTGGTCGCAAACGTCGAACGGACTCGCTCGGCGTCACGCACCAGTACACACGCGCACTCGAACGGGAGATAGCCCCATTTGTGCAGATCAAATCCCACGGAATCTGCTCTCTCTAGTCCCGCGACCAGCGGCTTGAGCGTGTTCGAGAGTGACGCCAATGCACCGAAGGCGCCATCGACGTGGAACCACACGCCCTCCTCGCGGGCGATATCAGCCATCGCGTTGAGATCATTGATTGCGCCCGTGTTGACCGTCCCCGCCGTGCCGATGATCGCGAATGGACGCTCGGCCCTTACCGCGCGACGCAGCGCATCGAGATCAATGGCATCGTCAGGACCGACGGCGATTTCTGTATACGACAGCTTGAGCAGCTTGACTGTTTTCTTCGCCCAGCTGTGCGTCTCGGTCGAGCCGTAGCAGATGGTGCTCGAAGACGAGTGCTGGGCGACGGCGAGAGCGAGCAGATTGGCCATCGATCCGCCGGACACGAACAACCCGCTCGCGTCACTTGGAAAGCCGAGGAGCTCGGCCAACCAGTTGATCACTCGTTGTTCGACCAAAGCAGGCGCTTGATCAAAACCCGCCATGTGCGGATTGATGCCGGCAGCGAGCATGTCGGCCATCATGCCCAGAGGCGTGCCGTTGCCCTGGACCCAGCCCCAAAAGCGAGGGTGCAGGTTCCCGTTCGTGTACGGCATGACGTTGGCGACAAAGTCTTCGTACACGTCGGCATCGCCCTGACCGGCACGTGGGACGGGTTCCGTGCTGAGGATGCGCCGCACCTCGGCCGGCATGGACCGCCAGGCGGGTTGCTCGTGCAGGGTCGAGAGATGATCGAGCATATCGTCCACCATGCGGTGCGCGAGCGCCCGAAATTCCCCCCAGTCAACGGGATCGAATGGCATGCAAGACGCCTGGCCCGTAGGTGATGATCAGCCGGGACACGCCGTAGATGGCGAGGAGAAACAACATCATGAACAATAGATCGAGCATCATGATGAGCACGAGTGCAACCGCCAGCAGCCCGACTATGAGCACAAGAAATGGCCCGAGCAGCACCGTCATCAGCATGGCGCCGACGAGCGACGGCTTGCGCGTCGTATCCGCGATGCGTGCGCCCATGGCCCGCAGCGCTTTGAGCCGCCGCTCGGCGCTCACGTTCATGGACCGGGAGAGCGCGGTCACGCTGGAGGAGTCGTCGCCGGTGGATGACCCCCACCAGGCGGCGAACAAATGGGAGACCGGCCCGGCCTTCGGAACCGCAACGCTTACGTGGCGCAACCGCTCGACCGCCGAGGCCAACCCATCGGGGTTCCGCGTCAGCTGCACCGCCGTCGCATCGGCGAGGAGCTGACGGCGCTTCCACATCGCGCCGATCAGCTGACCCACGAACAGTCCGCTCGACAAGCCGACAATCATGTCGATGGACATCGCCGACCATTGCATCGGGAGCGTGATGAGCGTGAGGCAGCCGCCGTTGCGGTGGCGGTTCGTCCACCGGTCGATGTCCTCGCTCGAATCAGCGGCGCGGGCGAGTGATGTCATAACGGCGTCCTGCTCCGACGCGCCGTGCGGCAGAATCGCGAGACGCACGAACCGGAACAGCATGCGCCAGGCGCGGAATCCGAACAGCGCATTGAGCAGCAGGCTGACCACGCCCATCGTCTGATAGATCGACAGGATGATGAGCGCGATCTTGAGATCGCCGTTGGCGACCGCGCCGACGAGTCGACCGATGATCGCCTGCGTCTCGTCCCGACCCAATCCGTCCAAGAGCGGTCGCGTGACGACGATCGTCGCGTCAGCGACCGACCAGCCCACGGCGGCCGCATTGGCCGCGCCGCCGGCCGCCGTCGCATCGAGGAGCATGACACGCGGCGGCGGAACACCCGCGGCAATCGCCATCTCCTCGACGAGGTTCATGAGCTGTCGCTCTTCGAAGTCGTTGAGGTTCGGATCCCGCGCTCCGAGCGTCAACAGCACTCCGCCGACTCCGGCCCGACGGAATACCACGCGGATCATGGCCCAAAAGCCGAGGAGCAGGATCGCTCCCGGAACCACCAGGATCGTCGAAACGATCAAGAGCTCGCGGAGTGGTACGACGACATGTGTGCCGCCGAGGAACGCCAGGACATGAGGGAACAGCAGCGGCACATCGTGAAGCTGCCCCAGCCAACGCGCATTCGTTATTTCGCCCACGAGGAGCGCCACAGCGTAGAGCAATGGCGTGATCAGAATGCTGAGCGGTAGGCCCGTCAGGAAAACCGCCGCGATCGCCGCCGCCGAGAAACGCCAACTGGCACGCCGGTGTCGGCGCTGCATTGTGAAAAACGTGACCCGGTCGACCGGGCCAGGGATCGGCTTATACGGGGACTGGGCTGCCACGCCCCAATCTGACTTCCACGACTCACCGTCGTCTATGGGCGTGAGCCGGCCTCCAGATATCTCGCCCTTGTCCCAGTTGCTCCGCCGGATCGACGGCCTGGCCGACGGGGCGCCGCCGGGAGACACTGTCCCCACGGGGTTCGGGACCGTGGACAAGATGCTCGGCGGCGGACTCCGGACAGGCGACCTGGTGGTTCTCGGTGGCGATGTTGGCAGCGGCAAGTCAGCGCTGGCACTCGGCATCGCGATGCGGGCGGCCATGCGCGGTTCCGTCGTGCGGTACTACTCGGGCGAGATGGCGCCTGAACGCGTGTATGAGCGCATGTTGGCCGTCGAGGGACGGGCGCGTATCGATGACCTGAGACGCGGTGCGTTAGACGACGTCACGCGCGCGGGGGTCGCCGCAGCGACGCTGCGTATGCGCGACGTTGCGCTCATGGTCGACCGGCTGCCGGTGGAAGTCGGCGGCGCGCTTCGCGCAGTCGAGGGACTCCAGCTCGCCATCATCGACTCGCTGCAAGGGCTCCCTGAGGGTGAGGACGCGGTACGCGGGCTCAAAACGATCGCGGTCGATTTGGGGATCGTGATTCTGGTGACAGCGCATTTGCCCGGGCTGGATAAGAACCGGGCAGACCCCCGACCAACGCTCGACGACTTAGGCTCAAAACACGCTGTGAAGCAACACGCCGACGTTATTCTCGGGTTGTTCCGCGAGGAGATGTACGGCGGCGGTCAGGCGGTCGAAGGCGCGACCGAGCTCTCGGCGCTCAAGAACCGGGGCGGGCCGACCGGGTACATCGACCTCTATTTCTACAAGCAGTGGCTGCGGTTCGAGGATCTGCTGGATTAGATTTGTGGCATGGCGGGCCACAGTAAATGGAAACAAATCAAGCACTACAAGGCCGCGACCGACGCCAAGCGCGGAGCGCACTTCACGAAGCTGATTCGTGAGATCACGATCGCGGCCAAAGTCGGCGGCGGCGACCCGGCGGGCAACCCGCGTCTACGGACCGCCATCGAGAACGCCAAAGCGGCCTCGATGCCGAAGGACAACATTGAACGCGCGGTCAAGAAGGGCACTGGGGAGCTCGAGGGCGTCGACTATACCGACGTGATGTACGAGGGCTTCGGGCCCGGCGGCGTGGCGCTGTTGATCCAGGCGGTCACCGATAACCCGACGAGGACGGTCGCCGAGGTTCGGCACAAGCTCTCCCGTGGCGGCGGCAATCTCGGCGCGACGAACTCGGTGGCCTGGATGTTCGAGCGCAAAGGTCAGATCAGCATTGACGCCGCGGGCCGCGACGAAGACGCGACGCTGGAAGCGGCGCTCGACGCAGGGGCTGTGGATGTCGAGCGCGAGGGTGACCTGTTTGTCGTGACGACGGATCCCGCGTCGCTCGGCACCGTCAAGGGAGCGCTCGAGTCCCATGGCATCCCGACCAAAGAAGCCGAGCTGGCGTGGGTGCCGAAGAATACCGTGCGCGTGGAGGGCAAGACCGCGGAGTCGCTGCTCAGGCTCCTTGAGGAGCTCGAGGACCTCGACGATGTGCAGAGGGTCGAGGCCAACTTCGACATGGACGTGCCGGACCTCGCCGGCGCGTAAGCAGTTCTGATCGTCTTGGGGCTCGATCCCGGCACGGCCGTCACGGGATACGGCGTGGTGCAAAGCGACGGGCCATCGCTTGTCGAGTGCGGGGTGATCCGCACGAATCCCCGCGACGCGCTGCCCCAGCGCCTCAAAGACATTTACGAGGGCATTCGCGAGCTTATCGATCGTCACACCCCCTCGGCGCTCGCGGTCGAGGACGTGTTCTATGCCAAGAACGTTCGAACAACCGTGGTCCTGGGCCATGCCAGAGGGGTTATCCTACTCGCCGGGGCCCAGGCGGGTATCGCGATCCATGAATACCCCCCGCGTGAGATCAAGAAGGCGGTGACCGGTGTGGGTGGCGCAACGAAAGAGCAGGTGCAATACATGATGATGCGCATGCTGCGCCTCAAGTCTGTGCCTCGGCCGACGGATGCGTCCGACGGAGTGGCCGCGGCGCTCACCTATTGCCTGACGACGGTCCGAGCGTGATCAGCCGCATCCACGGCCGACTCGCGGCCAAAGAGATCGATCATCTCGAGATCATGGTCGCCGGTGTCGGCTACGAGATCGCGGTGCCGCTCAGCGTCTACGAGAAGCTGCCCGCGGTGGGCGAAGAGGTCGCCCTGTGCACGCATCTCGTCGTCAAAGAGGACGCGTGGCAGTTGTTCGGCTTCTCGACGCCGCGCGATCGGCGCATCTTTCGAGCCCTGCTCGGCGCGAAAGGCGTCGGGCCGGCGCTGGCGCTGGCGCTGCTCTCCGCGCTCAATTCTGATCGGCTGGTTCGGGCGATCCGCGAGAAGGATATTGCGACATTGCAGACCGTCCCGCGGGTGGGACGAAAGAAGGCCGAGCAGCTTGTCCTCGATCTGGCGGACAAGCTCGACGATGTGGCCGGCGAGGAGTCTGTCGGCGTGCCGCTGCGCGGCAACGCGGAAGACGCGATCCGCGGGCTCGTGTCGCTCGGCTACGCGCGGCCGGATGCGGAGCGGGCGGTGCGCGCGGCGACGGGCGATACGGTTGCGGATATTGTGAGACAGGCGCTCAGAACCCTTGCAGGGAGTGCGACGTGAAGAGCTCGCAGCGAGCGGGGACGTTCACCGAGTCGGTGATCCGCGAGATGACGCGGGTCGCGCAAAAGTACGGCGCGATCAATCTCGCGCAGGGATTCCCCGACTTCCCGATGCCCGCGCCCATGAAGGACGCGGCGTGCGCGGCGATCCATGGCGACATCAACCAGTATGCGATCACCTGGGGCTCGGCGCCCCTCCGGATCGCGATCGCCGAGAAGTATCGGCGCTGGTACGATATGCCGGTCGATCCGGAGACCGAGATTACCGTCACCTGCGGGGCGACGGAGGCGATGGCGTCGACGTTCCTGGCCCTCATCGATCCCGGCGACGAGGTTATCGTGTTCGAGCCGTTCTACGAGAACTATGGGCCCGACGCGATCCTCGCTGGCGCGAAGCCGAAATTCGTGCCGCTCGAGCCGCCGGGATGGAAGCTCGATCTCGATCAGCTACGAGCTGCGTTCTCGCCGAAAACCAAGGCAATTGTCCTGAACACCCCCCACAATCCCAGCGGACGTGTGTTCACCCGCGATGAGCTCACGGTCATCGCGGCATTATGCCAGGAGCATGACGCGTGGGCGTTCACCGACGAGATCTACGAGCACATTATTTACAGCGGGCATCACCATTTGCTCGCTGCGTTCCCTGGCATGCGCGAGCGGACGGTTACCGTCTCCGGGTTATCTAAGACCTTCAGTTGCACGGGGTGGCGGCTCGGCTACACGATAGCGCCGGCGAAGGCGACAGACGCCATTCGCAAAGTTCACGATTTCTTGACGGTCGGCGCGCCGGCGCCGCTGCAGGCTGCCGGTGCTGTTGGACTGGCGTTCGATGCCGACTACTTCAATCATCTCGCGCAGGAATATCGCGAGCGGCGGACGATCCTCTCGGCCGCGCTCCGGGAGGCGGGTTTTATTTTCACCGAGCCCGCGGGTGCGTATTACATCTTGGCTGACTTCTCGGAGCTATCGGGCGACGACGACACAACGTTCGCCACATGGCTCGCGCGCGAGGGCGGCGTGGCGACGGTACCTGGGACCAGCTTCTTCCATCACAAGGAATTGGGCCGGAAACTCGTTCGCTTCGCGTTCTGCAAGAAGCGCGAGACGCTGGAGCGTGCCGCCGAGCGACTCTCGCTCCTGAGACAGCAGGTGTGAGACCGTGGCGCCGCCTCTCGGCTGATCCGCGTGCGGTCGTAGGCGCGGCGCTCATCGTCGCGATCGTCTGCGCCGCGTTGGCGGCGCCGTTGATCGCGCACCATGATCCGATTGCGCAGGACCTGGGGATCCGCCTGCAAGCCCCATCGGTCGCGCATTGGCTCGGCACCGACGGCGCAGGCAGAGATGTCTGGGCGCGGCTGATCTACGGCGCCCGTGTTTCCCTGGCTGTTGGATTCATCTCGCAAGGCATCGCCGTCACGCTCGGCCTGACGTTCGGCTTGCTCGCCGGGTTCTATGGTCGCTGGGTCGACGAGATCGTCATGAGATTGGCCGATGTGACGCTCGCATTCCCCACACTGCTCCTGCTGATCGCGATGGTCGCCGCGCTCTCCCCCTCACTGGTCGTGGTCTTCGCGACGATCGGGCTGGTAGGCTGGGCTGGCATGGCGCGCCTCGTCCGCGGACAGGTGCTCGTCGTCCGCGAGCTCGAGTTCGTGCAGGCCATCCGCGCCTTGGGTGCACGCGACCGTCTCATCATCGTGCGCCACGTGCTCCCGAACGTTGTCGCACCGGTCATCATCGCCGCCACCCTCGGCATCGCGGGCGCGATCATGGCCGAAGCGGCCCTCTCGTTCCTCGGACTCGGCGTGCAACCGCCGACGCCGTCGTGGGGCTCGATGATCGCCGACGGTCGCGACCTCGCCCAGCTGCGCCATGCACCATGGACATCGGTCGCCCCCGGCCTCGCGATCGGTGCGGCCGTGATGGCGTTCAACCTGCTCGGCGACGCGCTTCGGGACGCCTTGGATCCCCGGTTCAGACGCTAACGTACTCGCCGTCGGTCCAGGGATTGATAAGGGCGCTCGCTGATGCGGCGAAATCCGACGTATTGCGGGTGACGATCGTCAGGCCATGCACTTCAGCCGTTGCGGCAATGAAAGCATCCATGACGCCGATCGGCTGTCCTTGTTTCTCTCCATGCGCCACAACGTCACCCCAGGCGTCAGCCACGCGGTGATCGACCGCCAGAATTCGCCCCTCGAAACGGAGTGGCAACTCCTCTCGCAACCACAGGTCCAGCCGCTTCCGGCGCCGGCCGGGCGCCAGCCGCACAACGCCATGCCGCAGCTCGGCGAGTGTGACGACGCTCAGGAAAACACGGTCCTCATCGACTTCGGCGAGCCAAGCGACTACGCCAGGGTTCGGACGCGGCTTGACCCATTCCGACACCGCGTTGGTGTCGAGCAGAAAACTCACAGATCGACTTTGCGAGCCCGATCGCTTCGGCGCTGCACGGTGAGCCCCGAATCGCGGAGCGGCGACCCGGCGAAGAACTCTGCCAGATTGCCGACCCGCTTGGTCTTGCGCTCCCATTCCTCGGCTGACACCACGACGACCGCCGTACGACCTTGACGCGTGATCGTCTGCGGTCCTCGTGCGCGAGCCATTTCGATGACTTCGCTCAAGCGCGCTTTGGCTTGCGCGACCGTCCAAGTCGATATAGTCATGATAGTCAAGATAGTCAGAATAGGAGCACTCGTCAACTCAGTCGTGGACTTCGACCAGCGTGAGATTTCTCGAGCCCCTCTTGACGATCAGGTATCGGCCGTGCAGGTAATCGCCGGGTGAGATATCTACCGCTTCGGCGGTGATCTGGCGGTCATTCAGATAGAGGCCGCCCTGCTGCACCAACCGTCGCCCCTCACCCTTGGACTTGACACTCCCCGAAACGAACGCAAGGTCGATGACGTTTGCGAAATCCGCGCGCGCGATTTCGCGGCTCGGAATCTCACGCTTAAGCAATTGGAGATCTTCAGCGGACAGGTCCCGAGGATTGCCGCCGAATCCGACGGCCGACACCCGCTCGGCGCTCTCGGCTGCCGCCGCACCGTGCACCAAGGTGGTCACTTCGCGCGCTAGGGTGCGCTGCGCGGCTCGTCGCTCCGGATGCTCCGTAACCTCGAGTCGGCAGGTATCGATCGTTTCGAGATCGAGAAGGGTGAAGTAGCCGAGGTACCGCGCAACATCATTGTCGTCGACGTTGATCCAGAATTGGTAGAACTGATACGGCGAGGTTTTCGCCGGGTCGAGCCACACCGTGCCGGACTCGGTTTTACCGAACTTCGTTCCCGATGCTGTGGTGATCAACTTCAAGGTCTGGCCATGTACGGCAGTCCCTCTGACGCGGCGTATCAGGTCCACCCCAGCCAGGATGTTGCCCCACTGGTCACTGCCACCGATTTGCAGATTGACCTTGTGGATGTCATGAAGTTCGAGATAGTCGTACGCCTGGAGCAGCATGTACGAGAATTCGGTGAACGAGAGCCCTTCGTCGGCCTCCCAGCGAGCGTCGGGTCGCGGGACCCCCATGCGCGAACTGACTGACTCGCGCTGCAGCATCATGTTCACCGAAAAATGCTTGCCGATGTCGCGCAGGAAATCGATGAGATTCAGATCTCCGAGCCACCCCACATTGTTGACAATCTTGTGGGGATGGTTCGCTAGAAACGGCGCGATCTGCGCCTCGATTTTTCGCGCGTTTGCCTCGATAAGTTCACGGTCGGCGAGCGGGCGCTCGGCGCGCTTCCCGCTCGGGTCGCCGATAAGGCCCGTACCGCCGCCAATGAGCGCAACCGGGTAATTGCCCGACTGCTGGAGGTGGACCAGCCCCATCAGCGGAAGAAGGCTGCCGACGTGAAGGCTGTCGGCGGTTGGGTCGAATCCACAGTATCCGCGCACGGCCCTTGCTTTCAGCGCCGCGTCTAGGGCAATCGTATCAGTGCCGCCGGCGTGATAGAAGAAGTCGCGCCTACCCAGTTCGTACAGAAAGTCGATCGCTGTCACCCGGACAAAATAAGTCTGGAAACTCTGATTCGACGAGTGACTGTGTTGCGTCCCCTGAGCCGCCCGGTATTTTGCGAATATGGCCGAGGAGACGTACGACGACGGACGACGACGGAACCTCGAGCGACTGTTGCTCACGCTTGCCGCGCGGATCCAGGCGCTTCAGGCCAAAGGGGAGCTCCTGGCCCACGCTCCCGAGTTGATGAAGTTGATCGGCGACGCCAAAAGTGAGCTCTTTCACTACGAGGTGCGCGCCACGTACGACACGCCCGAGATCGCCGAAAGCCGGCGGATCGTCTCCGAGGCGCAATCGGCCGGCGAGGCCAAGTGGGAGCCGACCGACTGGACACCCGAAGACGAAGACGGACCCCCATCATGGTAGCTACGCGCCGCCAACCACCCGCGCGCCGTTCGAACGCTCGCTTTCTCTCCGCGCTGGGCCTGCTCGCCGCGATCGGTGTGATCGCCATCGTCTACGTCATGAACCAGCCAAAGGCGCCGCCGATCGCCACGACCGTCGACCCGGCGTCGCTCGGCCCCGCCAAAGGCTACCTGCTCGGCAAGCCCGACGCGCCGGTGCAGATCATCGAGTTCGCGGACTTCGAGTGTCCCGCCTGCGGCAACTTCGCGGTCGTCACGGAGCCGGACATCCGGAAGCGCATCATCGAGACCGGTGAGGCGAGCTATCACTACTACGATTTCCCGCTTCCCATGCACAAGAACACGTGGTTCGCATCGGAAGCCGCCGCCTGCGCGAACGATCAGGGACGGTTCTGGGAGATGCACGACCGCCTGTTCCAAGGGCAAGACCAGTGGAACACGCAGGCGACCGGCAACCCGACGTCCGTCTTCGAGGGCTACGCCAAGGACCTCGGTCTCGACGTCGACAAATGGCGCGCGTGCTACACCTCGCAGGCCCATGTTCGCGACATCCAGGCGAACAAGGCCGAAGGGGAGCGCCGCAAGGTCAGCCAGACGCCGACGTTCGTGATCGGCGACAAGGAGATCCCCGGCGTGATTCCCTACGATCAGTTCAAGGCCCTCGTCGACTCGGCGGCCGTCCCGGCGAAGCGAGTCGCCACGAAATAATGACGAAGCGTATGGTCATCGCCGTCCTCGCACTGGGCGGCATTTTCGTTTCGGTCTATCTCACGCTGTACAAGCTCGGGATACATCGGTCAGCTGAGTTGCTCGATCGGTTCATGCGAGACCGTGCAGATGAGCAAATGGGCGACGTTCCTCGGCCTCCCGGTCGCCGCGTGGGGTGTGCGTCGTACTACGTCGCGTGCTCGTGACCGCGATCGCGGTACGGTGTCCCGCTTCACGGAGTCTCGCCGACTCTCGTCGCGCTCCTGATCGAGGCGGCGCTGGGGTTCGTGTTCACGGCGTATCTCACGTCGCTCGAAGCGTTCGTGATTCACGCCTATTGTATTTATTGCTTGTCGTCCGCGGCGATCGTGACGCTGATCCTCTTCGCCAGCATCGCGGACTACCGCGAGCTACGCCCGCTTGACACGACCGCGAGCCTCGGACGCGTCGTTCAGCCGTAGCCGCGGCTTCGAGTCTTCTTCGATCGGCGGCGCCCCCGCCTCCCCGCTCGCCGCCGCCGCGGCGCGTTCGAGCTCGCGAGACCGCCGGCGATAGGGGACGAGATCCTGGCCGAGCGCGACCAGCGCGCGCGTGGCGACCGTGCTGGCCAACGGTTCAGGAACGCCCATGACCCGTATATACGTGTCGATGGCGCGATCGAACGACAGCTCCTCGGCGAGCGTGTCGACGAACATGAGCGCGTTGTCGACGTGCGCGCGGATGATGGCTTCCTCGCCGCGTGCCATTGCCAGGCGCATGCGCCGTTCCGCCGCCGCGCTCAGCTTGCGCGGGAAAATGGACTCGGGGAAGAGTTTCGTGAACACGTTACTCCTGGCCGTCGTACTGCGCCTTGAGTGTCGCGACGACATTCGGATCCGCCAACGTCGTCGTGTCCCCCAGCGTCCGTCCTTCCGCGATATCGCGCAACAACCGCCGCATGATCTTCCCGGACCGCGTTTTCGGCAGATCTGCCGCGAACAGCACGTCATCCGGGCGCGCGATCGCCCCGATCTTGTCGGCGACGAACTCGCGGAGCTCCTCGCGCAACTCCGGTGACGACTCCCGACCCGAGCGCAACGTCACAAAGGCCGCCAATGCCTGGCCCTTGATCGGGTGCGCCCGGCCCACGACGGCGGCCTCGGCGACAGCCGGATGCCCGACGAGAGCAGACTCGACCTCCATCGTACCGATGCGATGTCCGGCGACGTTGAGCACGTCATCCACCCGCCCGAGGATCCAGAAATATCCGTCGTCGTCGCGCTTCGCCCCATCACCCGCGAAGTAGAGCTCCGGACGACCGGACCACTTCGAAAAATACGTATCGACGTACCGCTTGTCGTCGCCCCAAATCGTGCGCAGCATAGACGGCCACGGCCGGGTCAGTGCCAAAAACCCCCCACCCACGGGGATGGCCGTCCCCTTCGAATCCAGCAAGTCCGCACTATACCCTGGTAATGGCATAGTAGCGCTTCCGGGCTTCGTCTCGGTGATCGCGGGCAACGGTGATATCACAATCGCGCCTGTCTCGGTCTGCCACCATGTATCCACGACGGGACACCGGCCACCGCCGATACGCTCCCGATACCACATCCAGGCCTCGGGATTGATCGGCTCGCCAACTGATCCCAGGAGCCTCAACCGGGATAAATCATGCCGCGCGGGATATTGATCCCCCCATTTCATGAACGCCCGTATGGCGGTCGGCGCGGTGTAAAAAATCGTGACGCCGTGCCGCTCGCACATATCCCACATGCGATCTTTGTCCGGCCAATCCGGCGCCCCCTCGTACATGACGCAGGTGGCCGCGTTGGCCAATGGCCCATACACCAGATACGAGTGCCCGGTGACCCACCCAACGTCCGCCGTACACCAGAACACGTCGTCGGGCTTGAGGTCGAACACCATCCGCATCGTCGAGGCAACGCCCGTCAGATATCCGCCGGTAGTGTGCACGATGCCTTTCGGCTTCCCGGTGGTGCCGGACGTATACAGGATGTACAGCACGTCCTCCGCGTCCATGCGCTCGGGCTCGCACACCATGCCGACTCTGGACATCGCGTCATGCCACCAGAATGTCGCGCCCCTCGTGCATCGGCGTCGATTCGGCGGCCGAGCCGGAGAAGCGCTGCACGACAAACACGCGCGTGACCGTCGGACACTCCTCGAGCGCGCGATCCGCGTTTCGCTTGAGCGGCACGATCTGCCCGCGCCGGAAACCCCCATCGCCCGTGATCAACACCTTGGCACTCGCGTCCTGAATGCGATCGCGCAGGGAGTCGGGCGAAAATCCGCCAAACACCACCGAGTGTATCGCGCCGATCCGCGTGCAGGCCAGCATGGCGATCGCCGCTTCGGGCACGAGGGGGAGATAGATCGCGACGCGATCTCCACGATTGACTCCGTGCGCGCGCAGCACGTTCGCGAACTTGTTGACCTCGACCGACAACTCCCAATAGGTCAACGTGCGCCGATCGCCCGGCTCACCTTCCCAAACGAACGCCGCCTTGTTGCCAAGGCCAGCGCGGATGTGCCGATCGAGGCAGTTGACCGAGACGTTGAGCGTCCCGCCCACGAACCACCGCACGTGCGGCGGCCGCCATTCCAACGCCGTCCGCCATGGCGTAAACCATTCGAGACGCTTGGCTTCCTGGCTCCAAAACGCCACCGGATCGGCGTTGGCCTTGTCGTAGATGGCAGGATCGGCGACTGCTGCCGACTTCGAGAAGGCCGCCGGAGGAGGGAACCGGCGGTGTTCTTCGAGCAGGACGTTGATGTCGGTCATCGTCGTCGCAATCTCGCATAAATCACCAATGTCGGCAAAGTGCGGTAGCGAGGCTCGCGCGGACCGGAGCCCGGTCGGAAGCGCCAACCATTGGTGACTTCTCACGTTAGCTCGGTTGGGACGGCGACGGCACCGTTATCGCGCCTTCTGACGCCATATGGTGCTCGTGGTGCCGGCCCGCCTGACGATCGAGAACCGGAACGACTTTCGCCGTGCGCTGCTCGCCTGGATCGACGATGCGATCGCCCACGGCGAGACCGACGTCACGCTCGATATGGAGCTGACCGAAGACCTGGACGTGAGTGCCATCGCGCTGCTCGTCGCGGTCCAGCAGCGGGCATCGCTGAACAACGTGCACATCACGCTCCGGCACCCGAATGATCGGGTTCGGCAGATGCTGATCCTCTCGCGAATGACGACGTTCTTCACGGTCGAGTAGATTCCGCCGCGTGGCACCACCGGCTGTCGTCGTCGACAACATCACCCGTTGTTTCGGTCGTCGCACCGCGCTCGCGGGCGTGAGCTTCACGCTGGACCCGCACCAGTGTCTGGCGATCTTCGGCCCGAACGGCGCGGGCAAGACGACCCTGCTCAAGATCGTGGCCGGCTTGCTCGCGCCGACCAGCGGCTCGGTCTCGCCGTCGGGTCTCGCCGCGCGCAGCGCCGTCGGATTGATCTCGCACCAGACGATGTTGTACCCGGAGCTCACGGCGCTCGAAAACGTCGAATTCGCGGCGCGACTGTACGGCGTGGCGGAGCCTCGCGCCGCGTCGCTCGCGTCCCTCGCGTCGCTTGGCGTCCAGGATCGCGCCGACACGTTCGTGCGGCAGCTGAGTCGCGGCCTGCAACAGCGCGTGTCGATCGCGCGATCGTTCGTGCATCGTCCGAGCATCGTGTTGCTCGATGAGCCGTTCACTGGTCTCGATGCCCACGGTGCCCACGTGCTCACCGACGCGCTCGTCCATCTCAAGGACGCGGGTGCCGCCTTGATCCTCGTCACGCACAACATCGACGAGGGGCTCGCGCTCGCCACGTGGATCGCAGTTCTCAACGAAGGGCGATTCGCGAGCTACGATGCCAGATCTGGCATCGATCCCGTCACTTACGCCGCGCGGTATCAGGCCGTACTTTGCCCCCCATGAGGCCGCCGGGGCTCCTCGACGCGGCATGGCTCATCGCGCGGAAAGATCTGCGCATCGAGTTCCGCAGCCGGAGCGCATTCTTCTCGGCGGCCATCTTTGCGGTCCTCGCGTCGACGATCTTCTTCTTCGCCTGGGACCCCACCGCCGTCGCCGCCGCTGATTTGGCGCCCGGCGTCCTGTGGGTGATTTTTACGTTCGCGGGAATGCTCGGTCTCCATCGCTCGTTCGGCGCCGAAGTCGCGGATCGCGCGATCGATGGGCTGCTGGTGGCGCCGATCGACCGGGAGGCCGTGTTCCTCGGGAAGGCGCTCGCCAACCTCGTCTTCGTGCTCGCGGTGCAGGCGCTCGCCATCCCGGCCGTCGGCATCATGTACAACGTGCCCCTCACGCACATCGCGGGGCCGTTGGCGGGCATCGCGGTGCTCGCCGCGATCGGTCTCGTGGCGGTCGGCACGCTGTTCAGCGCGATGACCGTGAACACGCGGTTCGCCGAGTTGCTGCTGCCAATGCTGTCGCTGCCATTTTTCGTTCCCGTCGTCATCGCCGCCGCCCAATCGACCGAGAAACTGCTGAGCGGTCGGCCAGTCAGCGAGGTGGCGGGATGGCTGGAGGTGCTGGCATCTTTCGACCTCGTCTTCGTCTACGCATGCACGCTCGCTTTCCCAGCCACGCTCGAGCACTAGGGCCCCCGCCGTCTCCCGTCTGGCCATTCGATTGGTCGATCGGGCTCGCCGCATTCGCGGTGATCGGCGTCGCCATCCGCGCGATTTGGTTCACGCCGATCGAGGCGCGACAAGGGCCCGCGCAAAAAATTTTCTACATTCACCCACCGTCGGCCTTCGTGGGCATATGGATCGGGTTCGGCCTCATGGCGGTCGCGAGCGGCGTGTACCTCTGGTTGCGCGATGAGCGAGCCGATGCGTTCGCGGAGAGCTCCGGCGAAGTCGGCCTCGCATTTCTCACGGTCGCCCTCATCACGGGACCGATCTGGGGCAAGACCGTGTGGGGGACGTGGTGGACGTGGGACGCGAGGCTCACGTCGACATTGTTCTTGTGGTTTCTCGTCGCCGGTTACCTGGTCCTTCGCGGCGCGATCGAGGACCCCGAGCTGCGCGCGCGCTACTCGGCCGTCCTGGCACTGCTCTCCGTGCCGCTCATCGGCTTCATTCACTTCAGCGTCTACTTCTTCCGCACGCTGCACCCGATGCCGATCGTCGCCAAGCCCTCGGCCCCATCGCTGCCGCCAGAGATGCTGACGACGTTCGGCCTGGCGTTGGTCGCGATGCTGCTCCTGTACATCGCGCTCGTGCGCGCCCGGTATCGGTTGGCGTTGACGAGGGCGGGCCTATGATCCCCGATAACGCCATCTACTTCGAGGTCGCCTACGTGGCCGCCGCGGTCATCTACGGCGCGTACGCTGTGAGCATCTGGTGGCGCGCGCGACGATTCCGGCGGTAATGGTCTATCTCGTTGGCGCGGGACCAGGCGATCCGAGGTTGATCACCGTCCGAGGCCAGGAGCTTCTGGCGACGTGCAATGTCGTGGTCTACGACGCGCTCGTGAGCCCAGGACTCTACGCCACCGCCAAGGACGCCCGTGGCGTCGGCAAGCGCGGTGGCGACGACGCCTCGGCGTCCCAAGCTGATATCAACGCGCTCCTCATAGACCTCGCGCGGGAGGGAAAAAGCGTCGTTCGCCTCAAAGGCGGCGACCCGTTCGTGTTCGGCCGCGGCAGCGAAGAGGCTCAGGCATTGGCGGCGGCCGGCATCCCATTCGAGATCGTCCCCGGTGTCACCGCGGGCGTCGCCGCACCAGCCTACGCCGGAATCCCGGTCACCCATCGAGGGATCGCGACCTCCGTTACGTTCGTCACTGGCAGTGAAGATCCGAACGAAACCCGATACGCAGACGGAGTGGTCCGCGCTGGCGCGGGTTGGTGGTACGATCGTGTTGTACATGGGCGTCCGTCATCTCCGCGAGATCACGGATCGTCTCATTGCAGGCGGTTTGAGTCCGGACACCCCGGCCGCCGGGATACAATGGGGGACGCTGCCGACACAACGCACGGTCGTCGCCACGCTGTCGACGCTGGCGGCGGCCGATCTGGCATCACCCCTCATCGTCGTCATCGGTCAGACGGTTGACCTGCGCGAGACGATCGCTTGGTTCGATCGCCGACCGCTGTTCGGCCGGCGCATTCTCGTGACGCGTGCGTCTCAACGTGTGGGCTCGCTCTCCGATCGCCTGCGCGACGCCGGCGCCAACGTCGTCGAGATGCCGTCCACGCGCATTTCCCCTCTCGACGCCGCCGCCCTCCACAACGCGATCCGTCGGTTGCCCAGCTATCAGCACGTGCTCTTCACGAGCCAAACCGCCGTGGGATTTTTCTGGGACGCGCTTCGCGCGGTCTCACTCGACGCACGTGCGCTCGCCGGCCTCACGGTGACCGCTATCGGTCCAGCGACTGCCGATGCGCTCGTCTCCCACGGTATCGCACCAGACGTCATCCCAGATCGGTTCGTCGCCGAGGGTGTAGTCGACGCACTCCGCGATCGCGTCGATGGCGCGCACATATTGTATCCTGCCGCCGAAGGTGGCCGGGACGTCTTGCCGGATGGTCTGCGAGCCGCGGGTGCGACGGTGGATGTGGTACACGTGTATCGCTCTGAGCCGATCAAAGGCGCGGTCACTCCGGAAGATCTCGATCTCGTGACCTTCACGTCGGCGTCTACTGTGACGGGCTATGTCGAATCAGTAGGCGATGACCAAGCCCGCCGGGCTCCCGCGGCGACGATCGGGCCGATCACGAGCGACGCCGCGCGAGCGGCAGGAATCACGGTCGCGATCGAGTCTCCGACCGCGTCGATACCAGCGCTCGTCGAAGCAATTAAGCAGTACTATGCGAATCGGCACACGTAAGTCCGCGCTGGCGCTGGAGCAAGCGCACCAAGTGCAAGCCGCGCTCGCCGCACGCGGCGTCGAGAGCGAGCTCGTGCCCTTCACGACGCTCGGCGATCGGCGTCTCGACGCCTCGTTCCTGGAGATCGGCGCCAAAGGCCTGTTCACGAAGGAGCTCGAAGTCGCCCTCGCGGAAGGGGCGATCGATTGCGCCGTGCACTCGTTCAAGGACCTGCCCACGGACACGGTGGGCGTGGTCGCGGTGCTCCCCCGCGCGGATCCACGCGATGTCGTTGTCGGCGTCGCGATCGCCGATCTCCCACCAGGATCTCGCGTGGGAACATTGAGCCTGCGTCGCCGGGCGCAACTCAGGGCGATCCGTCCGGATCTCGAGCTCGTCGAGTTTCGGGGCAATGTCCCGACCCGACTCCGCAAGGTCGCCGAAGGCCAGGTCCGCTCAGCCATTTTGGCCGCTGCGGGCCTCATTCGCCTGGGTGCGACCCAGCATATCACGGCTTACCTCGACCCGCCGGACTGGCTGCCGGCCCCAGGGCAGGGTGCCATCGCCATTCAGGCCCGTGTTGGCGGCGATGCCGCGAAAGTGCTCGCGCCGCTCAACGACCCCGACACCATGCGCGATGTGACCGCCGAGCGGTCGATGCTCGCCGCGCTCGATGGCGGGTGTCAGGTGCCCATTGGCGGCCTGGTTCTGCGCGGCGTCCTATACGGGCTTATCGCCGACGTTGACGGTGCCCGGGTGGTGCGCGGCTCAGAGCCCGTCGACCCTGCGAATCCGGCCGCCGCCGGACTGGCGCTCGCCGCTAAATTGAGGGAATGGACGCGTTCCTGACTGACCGCGAGACCGCCTCATTGACGATCCGGCCGCGCCGGCTGCGTCGCACGGCGTCGCTCCGGCGCCTCGTTCGCGAGACCCGCTTGGACCCCGCGCAGCTGGTCCTGCCGGTCTTCGTACGCACCGGCGCCAATGTCCGCATTCCCATCTCCTCGATGCCCGGCGTCGCCCAGACGTCGATCGACGAGATGCTGCGCGACGCGAGCGCGGCGGCCGAATCGGGCGTTGGCGGTGTGATCCTGTTTGGTATCCCGGACACCAAGGACGACGAGGGCTCAGGCGCATGGGACGAGTACGGCGCCGTGCAGCAGGGTATCCGGGCGCTCAAGCGCGAGTTTCCCGAGCTCGTCGTGATCGCCGACGTGTGCTTGTGTGAGTACACCTCGCACGGTCACTGCGGGATCCTGCGCGACGGCATCGTCGACAACGATGCCACGCTGCCGCTGCTCGCCCGTGCGGCGTTGTCGCATGCCCAGGCGGGCGCCGACATCGTCGCTCCGAGCGACATGATGGACGGACGCGTGGCGGCCATTCGCTTAGGCCTCGATGGCGCGGGTCACTCGGACACCGCGATCCTGAGCTACGCGGCGAAATACGCCTCGGCGTTCTACGGGCCATTCCGCGAAGCGGCCGAGTCGACGCCAAAGACGGGCGATCGCCGAAGCCATCAGATGGATCCCGCGAACGGCGATGAAGCGTTGCGGGAGGTCGCGCTCGATATCGACGAAGGCGCCAATGCCATCCTGGTCAAGCCCGCGGGCCCGTATCTCGACATCGTGCACCGGGTCAAGGAAGCCACCGGGTACCCGGTCGCGGCGTATCAGGTGAGTGGTGAGTACGCGATGGTGCAAGCGGCGGCCGAGCGGGGTTGGCTCGATGGCGACCGCGCGATGATGGAATCACTGATCGGCATCCGCCGCGCGGGCGCCGATTTCATTCTGACGTATTTCGCCACGACTGCCGCGCGTCTCATTCGGCGCGGCTGGGAGTAACATGCGCTATCGCACGTTCCCGGGAACCAACGTCACGGTGAGCGAGGTCGGGTTCGGCAACTGGACCACTTCGACCGGCTGGTGGGGCGAGATGTCGGATGAGGATGCGATCTCACTGCACCGCAGGGCACTGGACGATCACGGGATCACGTTCTTCGACACCGCCGATGCCTATGCGAATGGCCGGGGTGAGCGTCAACTCTCCGCGGCCTTCGCCGGTCGCCGCTCAGAAGTCGTGTACGCGACAAAGATTGGCTATGACATATACGATGCCGAGGCGCGTGTCTCCCGGCGTGGCCAATCAGAGTTGCCGATGCGTACCGACCCGGCATATCTCCGCCTAGCGGTTGATCGGTGCCTGGAGCGCCTGGAGACCGACTATCTCGATGTGCTGCAGATCCACAACGTAAAGATGGAACACGTGCGCGACCCCGAGCTCTGGGCCACCTTGCGCGATCTCAAGCGCGAGGGAAAGATCCGCGTGTGGGGCGCCGCCTTCGGCCCCGCGATCGGTTGGCTCTACGAGGCAATCGAGCTGTGTGAGCGCGAGCCGGATATCGGGATGATCCAGATGATCTGGAACATCCTCGAGCAACATCCCGGCACCGCGATGATCGACGCCGCGCGCCGCTCAGCGCCGCACTGTGCCTTCACGATCCGCGTGACGCACGCCTCCGGGATGCTCGAAGGTCACTACACCGAGGACACGGTGTTCGGGGAGAACGACCACCGCCGCCATCGCCCACGGTCATGGTTGATCAACGGCCTCCAGAAAATCCGTACGCTGGATTTCCTGACGACCGAGATGACCTTGGGCCAAGCCGCGCTCAAGTGGCTCCTCGCCGAGCCACTCGTGATGTCGACGCTGCCCAATATCTACGACGCCACGCAGCTCGCCGAGTTCGCGGCCGCCAGCGACGCGCCGGACCTGACCAGGGCGCAGCTCCAACGCGTCGCCGAGCTCGCAGCCGCCAACTTCGGCGTCGACGAGCCGCCGATGGCGTACAAGGGCACAATGGAGCGCCCTACCGCCGCCGTTTAATCGATGCGCCGGAACACGAGCGACGCGTTGATGCCGCCGAAGCCGAACGAATTGGACAGGACGTGCTCGACGCGCTGATCCCGGCCAACTGTCGGGATGTAATCCAGATCGCACTCCCGGTCGGGCTCTTCGAGATTGATCGTCGGCGGCAGCCACTCGTGGGTGAGACTCAGCGAGCAGATCGCGGCCTCGATGGCCCCGGACGCCCCCAGCGCGTGTCCGTAGTATCCCTTGGTCCCACTGACCGGCACCTTGTACGCCCACTCGCCGAACACCTGCTTGATCGCCGACGTCTCGGTCGGATCATTGAGCGGCGTCGAGCTGCCGTGCGCGTTCACGTAGCCGATCTCGCCGGGCTCCAACTCCGCATCGCGGAGCGCGAGCCGGATCGACCGGGCGGCTTGCGTCCCACTGGGCAGCGGCGCGGTCATATGATACGCGTCGTTCGTCGTCCCGTACCCGACGATCTCGGCGTACATGGGCGCTCCCCGCGCCACGGCCCGCGTGTGCTCCTCGAGCACGAGGACGACCGCGGCTTCGCCCATCACGAAGCCGTCTCGATCCTTGTCGAAAGGGCGCGAAGCGTGTCCGGGGTCATCGTTCCGCGTCGACATTGCCCGAATCAAGGCAAACGCGCCGAAACAAAGCGGAGCCAACGGGGTCTCCGACGCGCCGCAGAGCATCGCGTCGGCATAGCCGTCGCGGATCAACCGGTAGGCGTCACCAATCGCCATGGTGCCGGACGCACAACTCATCGCGTTCGTCGAGTTCGGCCCGGAAATCCCGAACTCGATCGCGATATTGCAGCTCGACGCACCGCCGTAGACGGCCAATGCCACGATCGGGTCGACGGCCCGGAGGCCGCCCGCCAAAAACCGGGCGGACTGCTCCTCGGCGAACGCGACGCCACCGAGCGCCGATCCCATGTTCGCGCCGACGCGGTCGCGATCTTCCCGTGAGAGATCGAGCGCGGCGTCCTCCAGCGCCATCCGCGCCGCGACGACCGAGAACTGCCCAAACCGGTCGAGCCGCTTGGCGCGCTTGGCCTCGATATGATCGCTGGCGACGAAGTCGCAGACTTCGGCGGCCACTTGGCTGCGGAACTGGGACGCGTCGAACCGCGTGACAGGGCCGACCGCCGATTGCTCGCGGCGGAGTCCTTGCCACAGCCCGTCCCGCGTCAATCCGATTGGCGTGATCGCGCCGATTCCCGTCACGACGACCCGGCGTCGAAGCGTCATACGCGTTCTCCCGTCCCTCGTTCAGCCACACCGGCCAGTCCGGCGAGGGTGCGCGACGCTATGCCATGCACGAAGACCGGCCCGATGACGCCCCGCGCGGCCAGCCCAGAGATGAGCGGCCAGCGTGGCCCGTCCCACTCATGGACAATACGCACGTGCGTCCCATCGCGGCGGGGTGCAAAAGACCAGAGCACGTCCATACCGGTCGTTATTCCCTCGATGTGGCGATAGCGGATTTCGACGTCCCTTTCGGCATTCATCTCGGACACCCACCGCGTTGGCCAGTTCGCGGGACCAAACGGGCGGTTGGCCGACATCTCGACGATGCCGGTCGTCCGGAATCGCACGTAGCGGTAATGCGAAAGCAGTGCCGGCCATCGCTCGACATCGGCGGCCAGGGCATAGATCCGATCGAGCGGAGAGCGCACCAGCTGCTCGTCGATGGTTTTCATGTTGGGGCCCATGCCGCAGCCACCCGAAATCCCAAATACTCGCGGATGCGCGGCTGGGCGCCGGTGGCCGAGCGCACGATGGTGCCGAGCTCGCCAGGGGTAAACCCGCGCCGGATGGACATAATGCCGTCGTGGCGGCTCACCGGATGAAACCCGAGCACAAACGAGAATAGCCAGAGCCCGGCTACGGCGAGGTCGGAACGCAACAGGTCGCTGACAATGACCCCAACCCGAGCCACACGGTTGAGCTCCTGAAGCAACGCGACCGCATCGTGATCGAAGAAGTGATGCAGCACCTGCGAGCAGATCACGACATTGACGCTGTGACTGGCAAAGGGCAGGAAGCGGCCATCTCCGACGACGGCCGCTCTCATGGACGTGCGTGCCGCCGCCGCGAGCCACTCGGCTGCCTCGAGCCCCACGGTGTCGAGCGTGACGCCCCTCCGCGCGGCCACCTCGCGCGCGCGGCGCGGAATGTCACCCATGCCGGTCCCGACGTTCGAGCAACGTCGCCCGTTTGGGCAACGATGGCATGATCGACTCCAGCTCGTACATGACCGCTCGCGTGCCGCCCATGAGCGAATTGGCGAGCATGACGTTGCGCAGCGAGCGACGCGCGAGCGCCGGATCGACGTCCGGCGCGTCGAGTATCTCGTCCCCGTCGGGACGGATGCGCGGGTCAGCGCTCGATTTGAGCGTAGCCACCGCGGTAGTAGAGCAGGGGGCTGGCGGTTCGAATCTCCGCGTGCTCGACCTCGCCGATGAAGATCGTGTGGTCGCCACCGGGTATCGATCGTGATGCCCGGCACTCGAGGTACGCCAGCACATCGTCGAGAATCGGCGCGCCGCACGTGCCGCGCGTAAACCCGACGCCCTCGAACCGGTCGGTCTCCGGCGCCGCGAACCGGCGCCCCAGCGTTTCCTGGTTGGATGCCAGGATATTGATGACGAAGTGCGAGCACGCGGTCATCGCCGGGTGCAACGAGGCCTCGTGGTCGATGCAGACCAGCACGAGCGGCGGCGCGAGGCTGAGCGACGCGAACGCGTTCACGGTGAGACCGTGGTCGACGCCCGCGGTGTCGCGAGCCGTGACGACGGTGACCCCGGTCGCGAACCGCCCCAGGACACTCCGAAAGTCATCCGGGTCGATGGTCATGACGCGAGAAGTCGAAGAAGATAGGACGGCCGCAACACTTCCCTCGCCGGTACGAAATCCCCGGTGACCCCCACGAAGAGATCAGCCATATCGCGCCGTCGGGCCAATGTGCGTGCCGCCCGATTCATGACCGCGGGAGACGCGGTGGCCGCGCCGACGATGCGCTCGACGATCCACTTCCCCATGAACTCGTGGCGCCGGCACCGCTCGTACGCTTCGAGCGCGATTTCGGCCCGCCGCGTCGTCGTCGCCCGCGCGGCCTCCACGGCATACGGGAGGAGCAGCTCACCTCCTCTGAGCGCCGCATAGATCCCCTCGCCCGTGAACGGGTCAAAGAAATCCGCCGCGTCGCCAACCAGCGCGGCGCCGGGCGCCCACGCCCGCCGCGCGTGCTGCGCAAACGGACCCGTCGCGCACACATCCGACACGCGCTCGGCGTCGGCGAATCGCGGCGCCAGATGCGGTCGGCGGGCGATCCACGCCGTCAGAAACCCCGCCGGATCGCCCCGAATGAGGCGCGCGGCTCGCGCCGAGACGACCAACGCGACGTTCGTCTCGCCATTCCCGACGTCGGCGAGTCCAACGTATCCGTCGCGCTCCACGTGCATCTCGCCCCAACGGCCAATGCCCGCGATGCCGCGGTAATGCGTGACGAGCGCGATGCGCCGAGGCCACGCCGCGTAGTGCGTGAGTCCCAGTCGTCGCCCCACAATCGACCGCAGCCCGTCCGCACCGACAACGAGTCTCCCGCGCAACACCCTCGTCTCGGTGCGGACGCCGGTCACACGTCCCGTGCCATCGCGCAAGACATCAAGTACGCGTTCGCCTTCGGCGACGCGTACACCGACGCGTCGCGCACGTTCGAGGACCAACGCGTCGAGGTCGCGCCGGGGCAGGGCAAGGCCACGATCACGGAAACCGTGGAACCCATGGGAGGCGGCGAACTCGCCGAAAATCTCCGAGCCATTGGGGCTGCGAACGAGCATGCCGGCGAGCTGCGCGGCCCCCGCCGCTTCGACCGCCTCGAGCGCTCCCATATCATGGAGAATGCGCGAAGCCTGCGGACTCAAATACTCGGCGCACACCTTGTCGCGCGGGAATCGCGCCCGGTCGAGCACGAGCACGTCAACGCCCGCACGGGCAAGCGCCCATGCGGTCGCCGAACCGGCCGGCCCGCCTCCGACGACGATTACCTCGGCGTCCATGCGGCTCCGCCGCAAGTCGATGCGCTTCGCGCTCGACTAGTCGGTTGGAACGGGTTCGCTTTGCTCACCCTGACCCCCAGATACTCGCCACCGCGCCTATCGCCGAGCTGACGGCGTTGACGCCGTCATTCGTCAGCCACCCCAGTCCGCCTGAGGCGGTCGTGGCGGCGCCGCAGCTATGTACCAGGCGCTCGGTCGCCAGGTTGCATTCTGGACACCGTCGGCGCGCCTGCAGTGTCGCCCCCAACAGCGAATCCGCCGTCGATCCAACGACGCCACCAATGAACGCGGCGGCTGCCACTCGAGCGGGCCACCCGATCAGCAACGCCATACCGGCGAGGAACGCTGCGCCCGCGATCCCGGCGGCGGTTCCATAGGCCGTCACGCCACCCGACGTCCCCGGAGGCACGGGTCTCCACGTGAGAATAGAGCGAGGAAGAGCCGCGCTCATCGTCCCAATCTCCGTAGCCCACGTATCGGAGGTGGAAGCCGCGAGCGCCCCGGCGCCAATTGCCTGCCAAAGTGTCACCGGATGCGCGATGTAAGCCACAGCGGCCAAAGCGAATAGTCCGCCGTTGGCGAGCACTTGGAGGGCGTCCCGCTCACCACCTTTCTCGACAATCGCGCGCGTGCGGTGCTCTTTGACCCGGCGGCCGAGGCGTGACAGCAGCGTGGAGGCCAAAAAGAACGCTATCAGCAGGGTTCCCCAGTCCCACCCCGCCACGACCGACGCGGTGCCAACGATCGTCGCACAGATAGCGCCGTCCGTCGACAGCGAGCGCGCTTTGCGCGCGGTGATGGCGATCGCGACGCTCACGACAAGCCCACCGGCGGCACGGACACCGAGCGCACTCACAACCCAAGTATAACGGCGGTCGTCAATTGCGCGCGCTCTCACGCGCCTTTAGCTTCGCTCCATTGGTATGCCAGATACGGTCGACGCCCTTCTCCCTCTCAGCCTTCTGGAAGCGGTTCGGAGCGTCGACGCACCGCAGGATGACCAGGAAACCGAGCTGGTGCCGGAGTTACGGAACAAGCGCCTGGGATTGAGCGAGACGGTCTACGCCCAGATCCGCCGCTATTCCGCCGCCGCCAAGAAGAAAGAGCGCACACCACACGACGAAGCCGTCGCCCTGGCCCGCTTGATCGGACGCCGGTCCGATGCGGCCGAAGTCTTCGAATCGGCCGGCCGTATTCTGGCCCGCGAGTCGTTGGCCACCACCTCGCCGATGACGCAGCAGATCATCGTCGTGCTGCCGTCCATCCTCGGGCGGCCGCTGGCCCTCCGGCAGGCTCGCCGCATCGCGACGCGATTTCTGAACGGAACCATGACCCGCGTCGGGAGCGCGCTCGTGCTCGAGGTCCCCGTGTCCGTGACGCTCGACTCGGCGCCGAACGAGCGCGGATGTGCGTACTATGAGTCGGTCCTCCGGGAGCTCGTGCGGCTGCTCGTGGGTGGCACCGGCGCCGTCGAGCATGTCCGCTGCACGAGCCGCGGTGAGGGCACGTGCGAATGGCGCGCCGAGTGGCGCTCCGGCGGAGGGTAAGGCCATTCTCTCCCGTGACAACCTCCCCGCGATCCAAGCCGCGCTCGCCGAAATGGGTCTCGACGGCTGGCTGTTGTTCGATTTCCGTGGCACGAATCCGATCGCGGCTGCCATGCTCGGCCTCAAAGGCCTGGTCACACGCCGCTGCTTCGGCTTTATCCCGACCCGCGGCGTCCCGGTCGCGCTGACACACGCCATCGAGCAACAACCGTGGGAGCGTTGGCCAGCCGAATGGGGCCGCGAGATCTACAGCGGTTGGCGGTCGCTCGAGGAGATGCTGGCGCGCCACGTCCGCGGTCAGCGCGTGGCAATGGAGTATTCACCGGGCGACGCAGTCCCGTATCTCGATCGCATCCCGGCTGGCGTCATCGAGATGGTTCGCGCGGCTGGTGCGACCGTCTCAACGTCGGCCGACCTCGTGAGTCGATTCTACGCGCAGTGGACGCCGGCGCAGATCGCGTCACATCGGCGAGCGGCCGAGGCCATCGCGGAGATCGCGCGCAATGCATTCTCACTGGCCGGCGCGCAAACGCTCACCGAGTTCGAGCTCGCGCAATGGATTCGCGACGCCTTCGCGCGGGGCGGCCTCGTGACGGATCACGGGCCGATTGTGGCGATCGGCAGCAACGCCGCGAACCCGCACTACGAGCCGACGGTTGCCCACTCCGCCGCGATCACTCCGGGGAGTGTCTTACTCATCGATCTATTCGCCCACGAACCGGACGGCGTCTGGGCCGATCAAACGTGGGTGGGCACGCTCGGCGCACCTGACACCCGGACGATCCAAATTTGGGAAGCGGTGCGCGACGCGCGCGATGCGGCGATAGCCCTGATTCGGTCGCGCCTGGTCGCCGGCCAGATCGTGCGCGGCATGGAGGCCGACGATGCCGCTAGCGGGCCGTCATCACGCAGCGGGGATACGGCCCGAATTTCACGCACCGCACGGGCCATTCGATCGACGCCTACGAGCTCCACGGCTCGGGTCCGCACCTGGATCACCTGGAGAGCCGCGACGACCGGGCGCTCATTCCGGGCGTCGCATTCTCGATCGAACCGGGCATCTACGTACCACGCGAAATCGGCGTCCGCAGCGAGGTCAATGCCATCGTCTCGGACGCCGATCTCTTGGTCACGCCGGCCATGCCCCAGCGTGACTTGTTTGTCGTCTAGAAAATTTCGCGCTGCTTGACTTCGTACGAGGCCGTCGCCGGGGAGCTGCGGAGACGGTGCGGGGGTATGGCGATCGCGACCAGGTGCGCCGACTTCGAAACCGTAATGGGCCCCGTATACACCGGCGAATCCCACTGGGGTTTGCTGCCGTCGAGCGTGTAATAGATCACCGCATCAGGCGCCGCATCGGAGATCGTGATCTTGATCGCGCCGTCGTACGAGCCCGACTGGAGCGAGAACGTGGGGGTCGGGGCCATACGCTCCGACTCATCCTCGATCTTCGTCCGCGGAATGCCGTGTGATTCCGCCGTGATGCCGCCACTGTTGTCCAGTGACCTCGCGTTCGCGGACATCTCGCTGAACGCCTGGCGCGGCGCGAAGACCCCGAATGGCGACTGCGCCTGATACAACGGCTGCATGCTCTGCAACTGCGAGTTGTAGGACTGCATCATGAGGCCGCAAAAACACTGGGCGTGAGCCGTCGAAACGCCGACGAGACCCAACGATAACACGAACGCCGCGATCCGCTTCACTTGGGACCTCCAGGGTTGATTGCAATCTAACACCGAAGCCCGCCATTGGTTGCACTGCCGGTGGCGTCGATAACCCGCCGGTTGCGCCGCGCCCGCTGTGGAGCCTGGCGGGTAGTCTCCCAGCATGCGCTTGCGGCGGGCGACCTGCGGCGCGCTGGCGCTGTGGGCTGCCGTCGCGTCCGCTCAAACTACCTCGCGGCCGAACTTGAGAGCGGCCGTCTCGCCGACGTTGCGCGTCTTCCTGGATTGCACGGCCAGCGTCACCTGCGACTCGGCCTACGTCCGCACGGCGATCAACTACGTCTCCTACGTGCGCGACCCGTCGGTCGCCGATGTTCACGTTCTGTTAACAGCCGAGCCCACTGGATCTGGCGGTCAGGTTACGACCGGCCAGTTCATCGGCCGCGCCGCGCTGGCCGGTCTCGTCGACACGATCGACATCGCGACCGCGCGCGGCGCCACCGATGATGAGCAGCGTCGCGCGATCGTGCGGCTCTTGAACCTCGGTCTCGTGCGATTCGCCGCTCGCACCGGGCTGGCCAACGACCTGTCCGTCTCCTTCAGCCCGACGACGAGCAGCGCGTCGACAATCCGTCGGCCGGACCCGTGGCACGCATGGGTCCTCGGCCTTGGGCTCGGCGGCTCGTTCGCGGGCCAAGCGTCCGGGGAAACCGCACAGCTCACCGGCTCCTTCACCGCCGACCACATCACCAACGCCTGGCGCCTGGACTTCGCATTCACCGAGGCATACACCTCGAGCGTGATTCACGTCGACTCGGTGCGCGAGACGACCATCCAGCGGTACCTCCTCGGCACCGCCCAGATCGCGCGCAGCGTGACGCCGCACTGGTCCGCCGGCTTCGTCTCGTCCGCATCGTCCTCGACGTTCTTGAACGAGGAGCTGGCCGCCCATTTCGCGCCAGCCCTCGAATTCGACGTGTATCCCTACGCCGAAGCGACGCATCACCAACTCACGTTCCTGTACGCCGTTGGCGCCACGTATTTTCGGTTCGACCAGCGGACGATCTTCGATCGGATCACTGAAACGCGCGGCGATCAGACCCTCACGATGGCCCTGGCCGCCACCGAGCCGTGGGGTTCTCTCTCGGGTGCCTTCCAGGCGGCGGCCCTGCTCGATGATGTCCGCAAGAATCGCGAGATTCTCTCCGGAGACTTCCGCATCCGCATCTTCACCGGCCTGAGCGTCGAGATCCAACCGAGCGTCTCGGCGATCCACGACCAGATCTACCTTCCGGCCGCGGGCGCCACGCGCGACGACATTCTCCTCGCCCGCCAACAACTCGCGACGGCGTATCAGTACCAGATGGCCATCGGCCTGACGTTCACATTCGGCAGCATCTTCAACGGGGTCGTGAACCCACGGTTCAACCGGGCCATGACCGCGGGCACCTCGGGCTCGCCGTACTAACGCAATCGCCTCAAGTATCGCTCGGGCGCCGCGAGAAACTCGCGCGTGAGCCGGACGCCGGGCAGATCGTCATATGCCATTGGCGTAATCGTGCCACCGTCGAAGGCCAGTATCGCCGCATCAGGAAACGCGAGCAGCATCGGCGAATGCGTCGCGATGATGAACTGGCCGTCGTCGCGGACCATGTCGAACAGATGCGCCAGGAGCGCGAGCTGGCTCTGCGGCGAGAGCGCGGCCTCGGGCTCGTCGATGAGATAGAGTCCGCCCTTTCGGAACCTCCCGGCGAAGAACGCGAGAAAACCCTCGCCATGCGAGCGCGCGTCGAGGTCGCCGCCGTACTGCTCCTCGAGCGCGCGGGCCGAGTGCCGGGTCGGACCCGTCGCCAGCGTCCGCGCCCAGTCGGACCGACCCTCGGCGCGGTACTGCGCATCCACCTCGGCCGACTCCCGCCGCATTGCCTCGCGCAATTGCGCGGTATGCCTCGCGAATCCAAAGAAATCCTCGGCCCGCAGGAACCACCCGCTCGCTGTGCGATGCGCCCAGCCAAGGTCGAGCTGCTTGCCGAGCACGCGTTGGCGCTCGAGCGTCGGGTCGCGCTCGACCGACTCGCTCCCGGCCGTCACCGATCGCGTCGCGGCCGCGATGGCTTCAAGCACCGTCGACTTGCCGGATCCGTTCTCGCCAACGAAGAACGTCACCGCCTTCGTGAACGCGATCTCCGTCATGGAGCGGACCACATTGACCGAGAACGGAAACGCGTCCGGACGTTCGTCGTCGGGCACCCCCCGATAGCGCACCGATGCCAGATGGATCATCGCCACCGTAATGGTATAACCGGGGGGTCCGGGGGGCGTAGTTGGGGTTGCCCCCCGGAGGCGAACCGACCAGTCGAGCAGCGCGTAGCGCTGCATCGACGAGCCGCGGAGCGGCTCATCGCCGCCACATCTTGGGATCTTCGAGGCCGAGGCGCCAGAGCGCGAGCGTCTTGGGCCCGAGCGCGCGGACCCGTCGCGCGAGCGTGTCCAGCGTGACGGCGTCGCAAAACCACACTTGCGACGAATCGGGCAAGGTCGCGTGCAGATTGAGCGATGCGCTGTCTCTGACCAAGGCCGTCCGCGAGGCCTCGTTGAATCCTACGACGGCCGCCGGCCCGTGCGCGGGCCATCGGTATCCGTACACGGGCAGCGCAACGACGACCCGGCTCGCCGATCCCGCCTGAGCGAGCCGGCGCTTCACGAGGTCCGTCACCCAATCAGGGGACGCAATGGGACCCGGCGGTGCGGTCTGCCAGTGCTGATCGTACGCCATGATCATGACCTTATCGGTCACGTCGAGGAGCCGTCGCACGGGATACGTCGCCGAGTCGTACCCGACAATCGTGACGCTGACCGGAGCCACGTGCCGCGCGTGCGCCGCCAGCGTGAGTGCCCGGACGGCGCTCAGGTAGGCGGCCGTATCCGCGGGCTTGAGGTCCTCAAAGTCGATGACGAGCCCGCGATAGTGCCCGTGGGCGAGTATCCGGCCAACCGAATCGGCGGCACGAGTGGGATCAGCCCCGAGGCGGCGCACGGCGTCGGGATGAAACTGCCCTCCGGACGCATTCGTGATCATCGCGAAGCTCGGCGCGGGCGACTCCGGCGTCTCGTCGGGATAGAGCAGCGCGGGCATGCCATTGCCGGAGTCGAGCCCGATCCAGGCGGCGATGACGGCGCCGAGCGCTGCGCCGTCGTGCTCGACGGTCGCATCGCTCCGCTCGTCCCAGGGCGCCGTAAACCCCCAATAGCGCGGGGGGGACGACTGGGCGGCCGTTACAGCAACGACCATGAAGACCCCTCTCCGTGCCCACCGCTGGATCGTCATATTGGTCGGATTGTCTGGAACGCTGATCCCTTCGGGATCACCCTTCCAGGCGAGCTGGCCCTGCGTCACTTCGTTCCTCCGTGCCACGTTGCATGCGGCGTCTACCACTGCTCCTTATCCTCATGGCTGCGTGCTCGACGCCCGCGTCGAGCCCGGACGCTCCATCCCGGCCGTTCCATCACCGGGGCGACGCGCCGGTAATCACGCCACTGGCGACCACATATAAGATCGCTCCGCTCCCGGCATTCGGCCGGATCGCCGGCTCCGTGACATTCTCCGGCTCGGCCCCGCAGGATTCTATTACGCACGTGACCACGGATGCCGACGTTTGCGGCGCGACGCTGGTCGATGTATCGATCCGCACGCGCGGCCCGCGTCTCGCCGGCGCGATCGTCTGGCTCACCGGCATCACCGCCGGCAAGCCGATGCCGTACGCGAAGCGATTCGATCTCATGACCCAAGGGTGCCGCCTCATTCCTCGCGTGCAAACCGCGGTCGTGGGTGGCACCGTCAACGTCCGCAATGCCGACGCGACCACGCACCGCACCCGTTTCACGCGCGACGGCGAGGAGATCGTGACGGTGCCGGAGACCGAAGATGGACAGATCGTTCCGGCCGAGTCGGTGCTGACAACCGCGGGGCTGATCGAGGTCACGTGCGTAGTCCATCCGTGGACCCACGGCTGGATCGCCGCCTTTGACCAGCCGTACTTCACGACGACGAACGAGGACGGCCAGTTCACGATCGATTCGATCCCACCGGGTCGTTACCGGCTCACCACGTGGCACGAGCGGTTCGGGCTGGTGACCGATAGCGTGACGGTCAGCAAAGGCGTCACAACCTCGATCATGACGACGTTCCGGCGAGCTCGTCCCTGAACTGCCCGCGGTAAAGGCGCGCGTAGGTACCATCGCGCGCCAATAGCGCATCGTGCGTGCCTTCCTCCACGATGCGCCCTCGATCCAGCACGACGACGCGATCCGCGCGCCGGACCGTGCTGAGCCGGTGGGCGATGATCAAGGTCGATCGCCGGACGAGGAGCTCTTCCATGGCCTCTTCGACCAAGCGCTCGCTCTCGCTATCGAGGCTCGACGTTGCCTCGTCGAGCACGACGACCGCGGGATCCTTCAAGAACACGCGCGCGATCGCGATGCGCTGCCGCTGCCCGCCGGACAACTTGACGCCGCGCTCTCCGACGCGCGTATCGAGGCCGTCGCTCAGGCGCTCGATGAACTCCCACGCGTGCGCCGCGCGGGCCGCCGCCACGATTAAGTCGTCCGTCGCATCGGCGCTCGCGTAGGCGATATTCTCCCGAATCGTGCCGCTGAACAACACCGGTTCCTGCGGCACGATGCCGATGGACCCTCGCAGATCGCCGAACGCGAGCGCTCTCACGTCATGTCCGTCGAGCGTGATGCGCCCTCGCGTGACATCCCAGAATCTCGGCAGCAGCGACGCCACGGTCGTCTTGCCCGCTCCCGACGGACCCACCAACGCGACGACCTCTCCCGGTGCGATGCCGAGCGTGAGCTCATGCAGAACCTCGGGTAGCTCATGCGTGTACCGGAACGAGACATCCTCGAACCGGACCTCGCCCCGCACGGGCCGCACGAGTGGCTCGGGCGTCACCGGCTCGGCCACCGTCGGCGCGGTCGCCAACAGCTCGAACACCCGCGTGGCCGCCCCGATCGCCTCCTGATACTGCCCGAACATCGACACGAGTGTCGCGATGGCCGACGCCACCATGAACGCATACAGGAGGAACTGGACGAGCCCGCCCGAGGTGAGCGCGCCGGTCAACACGAGTCGCCCACCTTGCCACAGGACCGCGACCACGCCACCGAACGCGACGAATCCCACGATGCCAAAGAACAGCGCCCGCAGCAACGCGCGCCGGATCGCCGCGCGAACGACATCATCGAGGAGTGCTCGATACTGGCGCGCCTCGTATCGCTCGCGGACAAATCCCTGGACGGTGCGGATCTGCGAGAACGCCTCCTCGGCATGACCGGTGGCATTCGCGACCAGATCTTGCACGCCCGTACTCGCCTTTCTCAGCGCACGGCCAAAGATCATGGCCGCGCCGATGACAACCGGCGTGACCGCCAGCGTCGTCAGGGTGAGCGTCGGGTGCGTGCTGGTGAGCAGAAACAGGCCGCCGATCAAGAACACGATCTGTCGCGCCATCTCCGAGATATTCGTATTTAACAGCGTCTGCAGGATCGCGAGGTCGGCCGAGAGTCGGCTCGTGAGCTCGCCGGTGCGCCGTTCCGTGAAGAACGCCGGCGACAGCTGCACGACATGCGCGAATAAATCTTCCCGCAGTTGCGCGATCACTCGCTCGGCCGTGCCGGTCAAGAGATAGACCTGCGCGAAATTCATGAGCCCTTGGAACGCAAACAGCGCCAGCAGCACCAGCGCGACGCGATTGAGCATGCCGCCGTCGTGATGCTCGAACGCCGCGTCGAGCAGAATCCGCACTTGTTGCGGGAATACCAGCTGCACGGCGGCCGCTGCCAGGAGGCAGATCGTCGCGACGGCAAGTCGGCCAACGTACGGCCTGAGGAGCGGGATCAGCCGCCTCAGCTCGGCAGAGCCGAGCGTTGTCCAACCGACTCGCTTCATGCGACGCAGTTTGTCGCCATGAAGCGCCGCAGCCGAGCGTAGCGAGGCTGTGGCTCCGGCGACTTGCTCTTAGACCCGACGGTCAACGACCATCGCCAGGAAGAGAAGGGCGAGATACAACAGCGAATACTTGTACACCGACCACGCGGCCTTCGTGGCGGCAGTGGGTCGACGAACGGCCAGCACACCGATCAGGAGGACGGCCCACAGAGCGACGGCCGCGACCAGGTACACGAGGCCGAACGCCCCGAACGCGACCGGCAGCACGGTGACCGCGCCGAGCACGATCGTGTACCACAGCATTTGGGATTTGGTCTCGCTCTCACCCCACACGAGCGGCGCCATTGGCACACCGGCGCGCTCGTAATCGCGTTGCTTGATGAGCGCGAGCGCCCAGAAATGCGGCGGCGTCCAGTAGAAGATGATGAGAAACAAGTACAGCGCGGCCAAGTCGACCCGGCCCGTGACCGCGGCCCATCCCACGAGCGGCGGGAACGCGCCCGCGGCGCCGCCGATCACGATGTTCTGTGGCGTCCGGCGCTTGAGCCATCGCGTGTACACGAACACGTAGAAGTAGAACCCCGCCAGCGCGAGCGCGGCCGTCAGCACATTCACGAAATGCGCCAGCAGACCCGTGGCGGCGGTCGCCAGCGCCACGCCGAACGCAAGTACGGCCGTCGCCGCCATCCGACCGCTCGGGATCGGCCGCAGCCGCGTCCGGGCCATGAGGTCGTCGATGTCGCGGTCGAGATACATGTTGACCGCGTTCGCGCCGCCGGCCATGAGATACCCGCCGAGGCTCACGATGAGCACGAGAGTCCAGCTCGGTCGTCCCGCCACGAACATGGGCGCGATAGTCGTGACCAGCAGCAGCGAGATAATGCGCGGCTTGGTCAGCGCGACGAGGTCGCTGACCATGGATCGTGTGTCGGTAGTCGCCCGGACGTGCGTCATGATGCGAGCGCCGGTTGCGTGTCGACGCGAACCGTCTCCGCTCGTGCTGCCGCCACACCGCGCCCGGCGAGCGCCGCCGCGGTCACGGCCGTCACCCATACGAGCGTTCCCACCGCCTGGTGCAGCGACTGCAACGGCGCCGGCAAATGCAGCTCCACCATCGTCGCGGCAACGATGACTTGCAGCACGACCACATAGAACACCCACCGGGTCGCCAGCACGATCACGCGCCCCTCGCGACGTCGCCTGGTCATCAACGCGACCGAGAACAGGTGGCCGAACAGCAGCAACGCGAGGATTCTATGTGTGACGTGCAGCGCCAAAGGGAGCCCGCCGAGGAGCACTGAGCGGCACGCGGGAAACCCCTGACATGAGGGCGCGGCACCGGGAACGTTGGCGACCAGCGCCCCGAAGACCACGACAACAAACGCGAGTCCGGCGGCAGCGCGAGATGACCGAAACGTGCGCCCCAATGCATCGCCAGGCTGCACATCCCGCGCGCCGAGATTGCCGAGTCTCACATTGGCGATGACGAGCGTGGCGAGCAGAAACATCGCCAGCGCATAGTGCACCGCGATCAAATACGGATTCGCTAGTGACAGCGCCACGATGCCCGCGCCGAGCAGCGCGGCCACAACAGTCGTGCCCAGCGCCAAGATGGCGGGTCCACGGATCGCCGAACGCTCACGCGCAGCAAGGATGACCAAGGCGACGAGCGTTGTCACGAGCGTCGCGGCCAGCAGCCGATGCGAGAACTCGATGATCGTCGCTGTGCTGCCCAGCGTCGGCAAAACCTGACTGTTGCAATCCGGCCAGTGCTCGCCGCACCCCATGCCGGATCCCGTGATCCGCACGATGGCGCCGAGCACCGTATGGGCGTAGGCCACGACCAAGGCAAACAAAGAAAGCTGGCGCATCACGCTGGCGGGACGGCGTGCAGTACGTGCCAAGTCCACACGAGGATGGCGAGCAGCCCGATTGCCGGGACGACCGCCCACGTTGCATCCAAGGCCCATCGTCCGGATTTGCGGGATCGCATCACCGACCGCACGATGGCGGCGTGCGCCACGAGACATGCGGCGGCGGCCAACCAGAATAGAACGAGATTCGGACGCATGGAAAGAGGTAATCTGGTGGTAGACCCACGTGCGACGCTATATGATGCTCGCATGTCTTCGAGCCCGCCCTTAACAGGCCTCCGCCGGCGCCTCGGCCTCTGGAGCGCCACAGCGGTTCTGGTGGGTTCGACGATTGGCTCGGGGATCTTCCGGACCCCGGCTGGCGTCGCCGCCCGACTCCCGGGTCCGCTGCCGATGCTCCTCGTGTGGGCGACGGGTGGCCTGTTCGCGCTCTGCGGCGCCTTGACGCTCGCGGAGGTCGCTGGCGCGATGCCGGCCACAGGCGGCCCCTATGTGTTCATTCGCGAAGCCTGGGGCCGAATGGCGGCATTCGTGTTCGGGTGGTCCGAGCTACTCATCATTCGGGCCGCCTCGCTGGGGGCGCTCTCCACGACATTCGCCGAGTACTTGTTTCGGTTGATCGACCAGATCACTGGCCAAACGGGCGCGTCGCATCCGATCCACATCGTCGCCGCGCTCGCGATCGCCACGACGGCCGCGTTCAACTACATCGGGCTTGGCTTCAGCTCCGCCGTCCAGAACATCACGACGCTAGCCAAATATGGCGGCCTGGCCCTACTGGTCATCGTGGCCTGTACCGTGGGATTTTCCACCGGCGGCGCCCAGCACTTCGTCCCCGCCGTTCCCCCGGGCAGCTTCACGCCGGCCGCGTTCGGCCTCGCCCTGGTTTCCGTGCTCTGGGCGTTCGATGGTTGGGCCGATCTGTCGTTCGTGGCTGGCGAGGTGTCAGATCCCCGGCGTGTCCTCCCTCGGGCGATCATTGGCGGCACACTGGCCGTGATGGTCATCTACCTGTTGGCGAACGTGTCATATCTGGCGGTCCTGCCAGTATCAGAGATCCGTGCATCTCCGCTGGTCGCCGCCACCGTGGCGAATCGGGTCGTCGGCGGCTGGGGCACGATCTTCGTCTCCGTCACCGTCGTCGTATCGACGTTTGGCACACTGAACGCGACGCTGATCACGGCGCCACGGATTTTCTATGCCATGGCGGAAGACGGCATGCTCTTCAATCGCATTGGAGCCGTGCACCCGAAATTCGGGACGCCGTATGTGGCGGTGATGCTGGCCGCGGCGATGGGCATTGGCTTCGTGCTCCTCCGCACGTTCGACCAACTGGCCGATACGTTCGTGACGGCGATCGTCCCGTTCTATGCGCTCAGTGTCGCGGCCGTCTTCGTGCTGCGGCGGCGAGCGAGCTATGACCCGCCGTTCCGGGTCCCGGGGTATCCCGTAGTGCCGGCGCTCTTCGTGCTCGCGACGCTGTTCCTGCTCGTCAATGCCGTCGCTGACCCCACCAGTCGGTGGCCGACACTCGCGGTATTCGCGGCCGTGCTGGCGGGGATTCCCGTCTACTTCCTGACGGTCAGAAGATATGGATCGGGGGTACGAACTTCCCCGGATGCGTCTTGAGCTCGAGCGTCAGCGAATCGAGCCGGGCGACGAGCGAGTTGACGTGGTTGTAGAGCTCCGGATCGTTCACGAGCTTGCCGGCGCTGCCGCCGCCCGTGTCGATTTTCGCGACGAGCGCATCGAGATGCGAACGTCGTATTCGACAGATTGCTGGTCAGCGTCGTCAGGTTCGCGCTCGACGTGCGGATGTTCTTCACGGTCGAGTCGATCGCCGATGAGTCGACGGCCGACACGGCGCGGTTGAGCGAAGCCATTGTCCGGTTAAGGGCCTTCGATTGGTCCGTGGCGATCTGGCTCAGCGTCTCCACGAGCTTGTTCGCGTTGTAGAGCGTCTTCCGCAGGTCGCCGATCGCGCCGCCCTGCACGAGCTCGACCTGTACGGCCTTGGTGACGTCGCCCAGCTGACCGCCGATCGAGTCCATTTTCATGATCAGATCGCCGATGCCCGGCGCCGGCGCAGCCGTCGGAATCGTGTCGTTCTTCGCGATGTATTGGGTGGTCGGCCGCGCCGGTTTGAGCGCGACCTCCATGTCCCCGAACAACCCGTTTGGCTCGATCGCCGCCACGGTGTTGACCGGGATCCGGTACTTGTTCTCGATCGAGAGCCGCACGCTCACGGTCCCATCGGGCACCAATTCGACGTTGTCGACATAGCCGACGCTCACGCCGGACAAGAGCACCGGCTGCCCTTGCTTGACGCCCGCGCCCCACCGGAACCGGGAATACAGCGGATAGCCCGACGAGAGCCCGCCCCGGATCAAGTAGACCGTGCCGAAGACCAGGACGAGGATCGCGACCGCGGTCACCAGTCCGACCAACACTGCGTCGCGTCGTCTCATTGGAGATACTTGGCCAGAGCGGCTGCCGTGAGCGCGTCGAGCACGAGAATCCAGACAGAGGTGATGACGACGGCCTTCGCCGTCGACTTGCCGACGCCCTCGGCGCCGGCGCTGGTCACGTATCCCTCATACGAGCACAGAAACGAAATCGCCCCGCCAAACATGAACGATTTGATCAGACTATAGAAGACTTGAAACGTATTGAACTCCAGTCTCAAGCCATCCCGAAAATCGAACCACTTGATATCGGTGCCGAGAATCGCGGTGATATACGCGGCCCCAATGCCCACCGCATTCGCGAAGATGACGAGCACCGGCAACATACAGAGCCCGGCAATCACGCGGGGCACAACTAAATACGCCAGCGGATCATACGCCAGCGTCTCGAGCGCGTCGATCTGCTCCGTGACCCGCATGGTCCCGATCTCGGCGGTCATCTGGGCTCCGACGCGTCCAGCCAGCACCAATCCCGTCAGCAGCGGCCCGAGCTCCAACACGAGGCTCTGTCGCGTAATCAGCCCGACCACGGAGAGCTGAATACCGGGGAAAAGCTGGTATCGAGATTGGAAGGAAATGACGGAGCCAATAAAAGCGGAGACCAAAATGACGAGGGGGATCGAGTCGACCCCCACGGCTTTCATCTGCTTGACGATCTCGGGCCCGTACGTCCGAGGCTCGGACAATGCGCGAAACATGTCCGCGGCGAAAAACGTGCGATCGCCGAGACCACGCAGTGTGTTGAGAACCCCGTTCGCATACCGCTGCCAGATGCGCATCGGCAGGCTCACGCGCGGGGCGGGAATCGGGAACGTACCGGTCGTCACGTCCGCACGCGGATGAGGAGATACGCGCCGGCCAGGCCGAACAACACGTTCGGCACCCACGCCGCGAGGTCTGGCGGGATGAGCCCCTTGTTGCCGACACCCTTGGTCAGTTGAATCAGCATCAAAAACGCGATCGTCGTGGCGAGACTCACGCCGACACCGTACGCCGCGCCGCCGCGTTTCGTGCTCGTCGCCAGCGACGCGCCGAACATCACGATGATGATGCACGTCACCGGCACGGCGATCTTCTGTGCCCGCTCGACCCGCAGCTCGGCCGCGTCCCCACCGGACCGCTCGGCCGCCCTGATGTACCGGGTCAGATCGCTGTACCCCATGTCCTCGGGCTTACGCGGAATCGCCATGAGATCGGCGGGCGTCTCGCGGAACTGTTTGTCGTGCACCGAATCGAACTGCACACTGAAGTTGCGGTTCGAGTCCGGAACGACGTGCACCACGCCCCGCGCCAGTTCCCAGCCGTGCGCCGGCGTCCAGGTGCCGTGGTTCGCGGTCAGGATCACGGTGGGATAATCCGCCCCGTTGCCCTTTCGTTCGATCTCCAGGCCATCAATGGTGTGGCGTTGCGAGCTCAGGGCGCTCACCCGATACACCCGTCCCTCGGTCCCAGCGTACGTAAAATTGTACCGGTCGGTGCCCGTCTTGAACTGGGATTCCTGCAGCAGGTCACTGCGCTTCGCGTTGGTGATGGGCACGAGCCACGAGAGCAGCAGTCCCAGGCCGCAGGCCAGCGTCGCTCCGAAATAGATCGGCGCCGTCAGGCGGTAGAACGAGATACCGGACGCTTTGGCCGCGGTGATTTCCGCATGACGCGTAAATGCACCGATCGAGAACACCGTTGCGAACAGCACGGCCGCCGGCAACACGAGAAACATCGAGTCGGGAAGCCAGAAGATGTAACTCAGCGCGATGCTCCCGGGCGGGATATTCCGGTTCAAGTAGTCGTTGAGATGGTCGACCAGGTCGATGACGATGACCAGGATCGGAAATCCCAACGCGGTCGCCACGAAGATGTTCCACCACTCGGAGAACACATACCGATCGAGCGGACGGAACACTTACGCGTTCTCGGTCGAGAGGGCGGCGTTGCGACGCCGACCCCGGAAGAGCGGGGCGAGGCGCCGGCGCACGGCATCTTTGAGCTCGCTCCAATAGCCGCCGCGCGACGTACTCGACTCGCGCCCGAGTCGCGACAACAGGAAAAGGCCGACGACGCCGAACACGATATTCGACGCCCACATCGCCAGGAACGGCGAGAGGGTGCCGCGCTGCGCCAGCGGCTCGCCGGCGATGAGACCGATGTAGTAGATCGCGAACGCCGCCAGGCTCACGCCGAGGACCATCCCGACCCCCCCGCGCGGAAACCGAAGGGCGATCGGGGCCCCGAGGAACACGAAGATCACGCACGCGACCGCGATCGCGAACAGCTTGTGAATCTGGTTGTCGTAGAGATTCACCGAGCGCACCCCATTGTCCACCTCGGCCCGCGTGGCTTCGATCGTCGAGCTCAGGGTACTGAGCGCGAGCGTCGCCTGTGACGGCGGACGATACACTCGCGCGGGGACCTGCGGTACCTGTGGCCTCGGGAACACACGGGGCGGCGGCACCACCCGGGGGATCACCCGGGCTGGCGGCTGCACCCTCGGTAGCACCGTTCGAGGCGGCGGCAGTATTCGCGGTGGGGCCGGTGTCGGCAGTACCACAGGCCCGCCGGCGCTGGGCGGCAACGGCCGCATGCCCGCACTTGGTGGCACCGACATTCCCGCACTGGCTGGCACCGGTTTAGCCGACGCGATCGCTTTCGCGGGCTCCGCCAGAGGTGAGGCGGGCGCGCCAGCGCCGCCGCCTTTCTTGCGCTCAAAGCGAGCGAAAAAGCGATCGACCGCATCCAGCCCGTCGCAGTAGACCTTCCCAAGCCCACCGCGAGCCGGCGGCGGCGCCGTTGGCCCGGGTCCGCGATTGGGAGCGGCGCCAGTCGCCGCGACGCGCGCCCCATCCACCATGAACCGCCGCACCTCGGCGATGGCCCGCCCTTGGGCGTCCTCGCCCACCGCAACGTTCGATTGGAGCTCGCAGATGGTCATCTCCCGATCGCTCTTGAAGTCGTCGTTCGTCGATCGGGTCAGCTGGTCGCCGACGCCTTTGATGCGAATGAGATCCACGCGATAGAACATGCGCTGGAGCTCCTCGGGCGTCGCCTTTTGCACTTCGTTCATCGACCCGTCGAACAGCGTGAGCTCGAGCTCCCCGCTCACGGGCGACAGGGCCATGAGCCCGCTGTCGGCATAGATGGTCCGGTTGCGCGTCGGATCGCCCAGATCGTAGATGGTGACTTCACGAAGCCGACTCGTCGCCTGATCGATGTGCGCCGCGGCGAGAAAGAGCTTGCCCGGCGACACTTCATTGATGACCCGCGGGCGCAACGCGAACGTCGGCTTCTTGCGCGCGATATCGCTTTGCAGCGTGCGGAGCCGATGGTTGGATCGCGGGAGCACCTGGTCGTTGAAGGCGACCATCGCGAACATGATCCCACAGGAAGCGATGATCACGGGAATGAGCACCCGCCCCACGGAGACGCCGCTGGCTTTGAGCGCCGTGATCTCGTTCTCCGACGCCAGGCGGCTGAACGCGTACAGCACGGCGATCAGCACCGCCATGGGCACCGTCAGCGCCACCGTCAGCGGCAGTGACAGCAGGATAAATTCGGTGATGACCGTCCAGGGCAGGCCCTTTCCGACCAGCTGCCCGATATTCTTGGCGATGTAATTGAGTAACAAAAGGGACGTCAATGCGGCGAGCGCGAACGTCAGCGGCCCGGCGTGCTCTCGCAAGACGTACCTATTGAGTATCTTCACTCGCTAAATTCCGTGAGCCTTGAGACCAATTTCAAGATCAAGAACTTTGGGCATCTTCCTTTGCGCGATCACAGTGTTCGGTGCGTGCGGTCACGGTGCGGCGCACACGCCGTTCGACGGTCGTGCCGCGCTCGCGCTCATCCGCACCCAACTCGACTTCGGACCGCGCATTCCGGGCACTGATGGCGCGCTTCGCTGCGGCGACTGGATCGTCGCGACGATGGCGAAGAGCGCGGACACCGTGATTGTCCAAAGCTGGACGCATACGACCGTCCGGGGCAAACAACTCCCCCTTCGCAACATACTCGCTCGGTATCGCCCCTCGGAGACGAATCGCGTGCTGTATGTGACGCACTGGGACACGCGGCCGGTCTCCGACGAGGCGACCGACCCGGCCGAGCGGAGCCAGCCCGTCCCGGGGGCGAACGATGGCGCATTGGGGACCGCCTTGCTCATGGAGCTCGGCGCCGTCCTCGCCAAGACGCCGCCCACCTATGGCGTCGACCTGCTCTTTGTCGACGGTGAGGACTACGGCACGTTCACACCCGAGCACGACGTCCTCCTCGGCTCCACCTATTTCGCGTCGCATTCTGCCGTCGTCCGATTATCGGCCCATCTTCGGCATTCTGTGGGACATGATCGGGGATCGAGACCTCCAGATCTACGAGGAGGGCAACTCCCTCCAGCAGGCTCCCGAGGTCGTCCAGCGCGTGTGGCACGCGGCCGGGGACCTCGGGTACGCCGACTACTTTGTACCCCGCTACAAGTACACGGTCACGGACGACCACGTGCCCTTGCTCAAGGCCGGCCTGCGCGTCATTGACGTGATCGACTTCGACTACCAGGGGGTCCACCACACGCCCCGGGACACCTTCGACAAGGTCTCGGCCGCCTCGCTCCAGATCGTCGGCGACGTAGCGACCACCCTCGTTACACAATAGCGGAAGGCGGTGGGGGGTCCGGGGGCGTGACGCCGCCGGCAAAATGGGCGTCCTGCAAGTGCGGCGCCCCCATGGGGCGTATCGCGTTCATTTGTTTCGCACTTTGCGCCCCGCCCCTGTGGATCAATCGCTCGCCCTTATCCCGAGTGGACACTCGTGCCGGCCCCGGTAACGGCCGCCGGACCTTCCGGCATCGGCGAAGCCCTGCTGCGCGAAGGCCTGATCACCAAGGATCAGCTGGCCGCGGCCATCCGGGAGCAGAAGCAAAACGGCACGTCGATCGGCTATAGCCTGGTCAAGCTCGGCCACATACCCGAGCTCGAGGTGGTCAAGGTCCTGGCCCGCCAGCACCGGATGCCGGCGGTCGATCTGTCCAAGTTCGAGGTCGACCCGAAGATCGCCAAGCTGATCCCGTCGGAACTGGCCACGAAGAATCAGGTCCTGCCCCTCAAGCGAGATGGCCGGACGCTGACCGTCGCGGTCGCCGATCCGACGAACATGGGGGTCATCGATGACCTCAAGTTCATCACCCGCTACGACATCTCGCCGGTCATCGCCGGCGAGTTCACGCTGCGCAACACGATCGAGAAGTTCTACGAGTCGTCGGACGCCGCGATGCAAACGCTGCTCGACGACATCGCGTCCGAAGGCGAAGGCGACGTCGAAGTCGTCGAAGAGAAGGACGACGACGACAAGGGTGGGATGGCGCTCGACGATGCGCCGGTCGTCAAGCTCGTCAACGCCATTCTGACCGACGCCGTCAAGCGCGGCGCCTCGGATATCCACTTCGAGTGCTTCGAGCACGAGCTGCGCGTGCGCTATCGCATCGACGGCGCGCTGCTCGAAGTCATGAAACCCCCCATGAAGATGCGCGCCGCACTGATCTCGCGATTCAAGATCATGGCGGCGCTGAACATCGCCGAGCGTCGCGTGCCGCAGGACGGCCGTATCAAGCTGAAGCTCGGCAAGAAAGTGATCGACTATCGCGTCTCGACACTCCCGACGCTGTTCGGCGAAAAAGTGGTCCTCCGAATTCTCGACAAGGGCAACCTGACGTTCGACCTCGAGAAATTCGGCCTCGAACCGCGCGCCGAACGCGAGTTGATGGAGGCGATCTCCAACCCGTACGGCATGTGCCTCGTCACGGGCCCGACGGGTTCCGGCAAGACGACGACGCTCTACTCGGCCCTCTCGAAGGTCAACAACATCAACGTCAACATCATGACGGCCGAGGATCCGGTCGAGTACAACCTGTTCGGCATCAATCAGGTGCTCGTCCGCAACGAAATCGGGATGACGTTCGCGGCCGCCCTGAAAGCGTTCTTGCGGCAAGATCCGAACATCATCATGGTCGGTGAGATTCGTGATCTGGAGACCGGTGGTATCGCCATCAAGGCCGCGTTGACCGGACACCTCGTGATGTCGACGCTGCACACGAACTCGGCCCCGGAGACGGTGACGCGTCTGTTGGACATGGGCCTCGAGCCCTTCAACGTCTCCAGCGCCCTCAATCTCGTCCTGGCCCAGCGACTCGTGCGCCGCGTCTGCAACTCGTGCAAGACGAAGTACGATCCCGAGGACGCCGAGCTCGCGGGCGCCAAGGTCAAACGCACGACGACGCTCCGCGAGTTGCGGTTCACGTCCGAAGCCCTATCCGACGCCAAGATGCGGGCGACGAAAGATGCGGCGCCCTTTCTCGAGAACCTGTCGCTCGACACGCAGATCGGGGAACTGCCCTTCTTCAAGGGCAGCGGCTGCGATGCCTGCAACGGCACGGGCCTCAAGGGACGCCAGGGAGTCTACGAGGTGCTCATGATGACCCCGAATCTCCGCAAGCTGATCCTCCAAAACGTCGGAGCGGCCGAGCTCAGAGACGCCGCGGTCGAGGAAGGGATGCTCACCCTCCGAATGGACGGGTGGCTCAAGATCCTCAAGGGGATCACTACCATGGAACAGATCGTCCGGGAGACGAGCGCATGAGCGGTACAGCCGCACCAGCCGCAACGACCGCCGCACCGCCAGGCGGCGGCGTCAACCTGCGCGCCCTACTCGAGGAGATGATCGAGCGCGACGCGTCAGACCTCCACATCACCGCCGGTGAGCGACCCAAGCTGCGCATCGACGGCGAGATCACCAACTCGCGCAACGAGTACGTGATGTCGCCGAAAGACACGCTGACGCTCGCCTACTCGGTGTTGACGGAAAATCAGAAAAAACGCTTCGAACAAGAAGATGAGCTGGACTTCTCGTTCGGTATCCAGAACCTCGCTCGTTTCCGTGGCAATTGCTTCAAGCAGCGCGGCTGCGTATCGATGGCGATCCGGCAGATCCCGTTCTCGATCAAGACGTTCCAGGATCTGGGATTACCAGCCGTCATCGCCAAGATGGCCGAGAAGCCCCGCGGTCTCGTGCTCGTCACAGGTCCCACGGGGTCGGGCAAATCGACGACCCTCGCGGCGATGATCGACAAGATCAACCGCGAGCGCCGTGGCCACATCATCACGGTCGAAGACCCGATCGAGTTTATCCACCGCCATCAAAACTGCATCGTCAATCAGCGCGAAATCGGCACGGACACGAAGTCGTTCCAGATGGCGCTCAAGTACGCGTTGCGCGAAGACCCCGACGTGATTCTGGTCGGCGAGATGCGCGACCTGGACACGATCCAGGCCGCGCTCACCATTGCCGAAACGGGCCACTTGGCATTCGCCACGCTGCACACGAACTCCGCGGCCGAGGCGATCAATCGTATGATCAACGTCTTCCCGGCGCACCAGCAGTCACAGGTCCGCGCGCAGCTGGCGTTCGTGCTCGAAGGCATCATCACGCAGACGCTCCTCGCCAAGGCGAAGGGGCGGGGCAGAGCCATGGCCGCCGAGATCCTGGTGGTCACGCCCGCGATCCGCGCGCTCATCCGCGACGACAAGATCCACCAGATCTATTCGTCGATGCAGTCGGGCAAGAAATTCGGCATGCAGACGCTGAACAATGCCCTGTATGCCTTGTACATGTCACGCGAAGTCTCGACGGACGAGTGCCTCCGCGTGTCCAGCGACCCGAACGAGTTCTTGCGCATGATCGGACAGCCGCCGCTCGACGAGGCTGGCGATGCAACGAAGGCGACTAACGGGAAACCCGCAGCAACCGGTCGCCGGTAAGACCCCTTTTTCCAGGATTTGAACCATGCCGCAGTTCACCTACACGGCGCGAGCGGTCAACGGCGAGTTGAAGACGGCGACCATCGACGCCGCGACGCGCGAAGATGTCGTCGCCCAACTGCGCCGCCAGCGGCTCACGGTCGTCAAGGTCGACGACGCGGGCGACCAGAAGAAGAAGCCGAGCGGTGGCGGGATCAAGATGCGAGACATCGTCATCTTCACCCGCCAGTTCTCGACGATGATCAACTCCGGTCTGCCGCTGGTGCAGGCGCTGGACATTCTCGCCAAGCAGAGCGAGAACAAACAGCTCCAGGCCGTCACCCGGGCCGTCGTGTTCGACGTCGAATCCGGCCATACCGTCGCCGACGCACTCCGCAAGCACCCGAAAGCGTTCAGCGACCTGTATGTGAACATGGTCGCGGCCGGTGAGGCGGGCGGTATTCTCGACACGATCTTGATGCGCCTCGCGACCTTCATGGAAAAGAACGACAACCTGGTCCGCAAGGTCAAAGGCGCGATGATCTACCCCGGCGTCATCATGTCGGTCGCCGCCATCGCCATCTCGATCCTGCTGATCTTCGTCATTCCGGTGTTCGAGAGCATGTTCGGCCAGGTCGGTCTCGCCCTGCCGCTGCCGACGCGTATCGTGATCGGTCTCTCGGCCTTCCTCCGTGGCATGGGTGGCATATTCGTGGTCGCGGGCGCCATCGGCGGGGGCTTCTTGATCAAGCAGTACTACGCGACGCCGAACGGCAAGCTGCAGATCGACAAGCTGATGCTCGGCTTCCCGGTCCTCGGCGACGTGCTCCGCAAGTCGGCCGTGTCCCGATTCACCCGCACGCTCGGCACGCTGATCAGCTCCGGCGTCAGCATCCTCGATGGGTTGGAGATCACGGCCAAGACGGCCGGTAACCGCGTCATTCAAGACGCGATCATGGCTTCCCGCACCTCGATCGCTGGCGGTGACACGATCTCTGCTCCGCTCGCCAAGTCCGCCGTGTTCCCGCCCATGGTGATCTCGATGATCGCCGTCGGCGAGTCGACCGGTGGTCTCGACGAAATGCTCTCCAAGATCGCCGACTTCTACGATGAAGAAGTCGACGCGGCCGTCTCGGGCTTGCTCTCGCTGCTCGAGCCGGTCATGATCGTGTTCCTCGGCGTGGTCGTCGGCGGCATGGTCGTCGCCATGTACCTGCCGATCTTCGACATGATCAACGCGGTGCAGTAACCTCGCGGTAGTCGAAGTCGCCGGCCCGCCTCCGTGAACGAGCGATACATCCCGACGCTCGACGGATGGCGGGCCGTCGCCATCCTGCTCGTCATTGGTGACCACCTTTTCGCTTCCGCCGTAGGCTCGCCATCGGGTCGCACGACGCTTCCCGGGCAACTCGGCGTCAATATTTTCTTCGGCCTGAGCGGGTTTCTCATCACCTCCCGCTTGTTGGCCGAGCAGCCGATTTCCCTCGGCCGGTTCTACATCCGGCGGGCCTTTCGGATCCTCCCGCCGGCGCTGGCATATCTCGCTGTCCTCGGCACGCTCGGATCACTCGGGCTCATCCCGCTCTATCCGCGCGAGCTGCTGGCCGCCGCATGCTTCTTTCGCAACTACTTGCCACCGAATCTGCCGCTCGGCGGCGGATTCTATACGTGGCACTTTTGGTCGCTGGCCATCGAAGAGCACTTCTATCTTTTCTGGCCGCCATTACTCAAGCGCGTCCGCGGCTCAGCGCTCGTTGTGTCTATTGGCGTGGCCATCGCCGGAGCAGCGTGGCGGATGATCGAGTTGTTGCGCGAGGGGCACCTCTATGGCCACACGCTCGTCGGGTTCCCCTGGCGAACCGACATTCGTATCGATGCGCTCATGTGCGGCGCGGCAGTCGCGATTGCGTATGCGAACCCGCGGGGCCGGGCGTGGCTCTCGAACCGGTTCGGATGGGTACTCGCGGCCGTATTGTACGGGCTCGTCGTCGCGCGATACGGCGTACGGCCGACGATTTGGCAATCGGCGTTGATCCCAATGCTCATCGCCGGCACCGTCGCTCGGCCGAGGGACCCGGTTGGCCGAGTCCTCGACGCGGCACCGATCAGATGGCTTGGCCGGCTTTCGTACAGCCTGTACTTGTGGCAACAACTCTGGTTGCCGCCGAGCTGGTTCCCCCACACGCTCGGCGTCGCGCAGACGTGGCCGCTGAATGTCCTGTGCGTCCTCGCCTGCGCGACCGCCAGCTATTACCTCATTGAGCGCCCGTCAATCCGGCTCGGTCAGCGGCTGGCACGAGCATACGAGGTTCCGGTCACCGTAGGCGCCATCGACGCGCCCGACCGTCGGCCAGAACTTGTGATCGCGCGTCCAAGCGGCGGGATACGCGGCACGCTGCCGTGAGTACGGCCGGTTCCACACATCGGCGGTAATCACCGCCGCGGTGTGCGGCGCCCGCTTGAGCACATTGTCATTCCGATCGGCCGTGCCCGCCTCGATCTCGCGGATCTCTTCGCGGATCGCCAGCATCGCGTCGCAGAACCGATCGAGCTCCTCGCGCGACTCGCTCTCCGTCGGCTCGATCATGAGCGTGCCGGCCACGGGGAACGACACGGTCGGTGCGTGGAAGCCGTAGTCCATGAGGCGCTTGGCGATGTCCACGACATCCACGCCAGCCGACGCCTTGAACGCGCGCGGGTCGACGATGCACTCGTGTGCGACCAGCCCAGCCGCCCCCGTATAGAGCACCGGGAACGCACCAGCCAGCCGGTGCGCGACATAGTTCGCGTTCAGTATCGCCACCTTCGTCGCCTTGGTCAGCCCGGCTCCGCCCATCATCGCGATATACGCGAAGGAAATCGGAAGGATGCCCGCGCTTCCGTACGGCGCCGCCGAGACGGCGCCAATGCGCTCCGGCAAGAACGGCGCGAGCTCACTGGTGACGCCGATCGGCCCGACGCCCGGTCCACCGCCACCATGCGGGATGCAGAACGTCTTGTGCAAGTTGAGATGGCACACATCGGCGCCAATGTCCCCCGGCCGCGCCAGCCCAACCATGGCGTTCATGTTCGCGCCATCCATGTACACCCTGCCGCCGGCCGCGTGCACGAGATCGCAAATTTCTTTGATGCGCGTCTCGAACACCCCATGCGTCGAGGGATACGTAATCATGAGGGCAGCAATGTGTTCCCTATGCTGTTCGATTTTTGCCTGCAGATCCGCCACATCGACGTTCCCGTGCGCGTCGGTCGCGACCACGACCACGGGCATATCGGCCATAGCAGCCGACGCGGGATTGGTCCCATGAGCCGATTGGGGTATCAAGCAGAATGTTGCGCTTGGTGTCGCCCCGTGCCGCGTGGAAGCCCTTGATCACGAGCAACCCGGCGTACTCGCCCTGCGATCCAGCGTTGGGCTGCACGGAAACCGCGTCGAACCCCGTGATCGTGGCTAGCGCGCTCGATAACCGCCCGATAAGCTCGGCGTACCCGGCCGCCTGCTCGGGTGGCGCGAACGGATGCATCTCCGCAAATCCCGGCCACGAAATGGGCAGCATCTCAGCCGTGGCATTGAGCTTCATCGTGCACGACCCCAGCGGGATCATCAATGTCGTGAGCGACAAATCGCGCGTCACGAGCCGGTGGAGATATCGCACCATGTCGCTCTCCGACCGGTGCGTGTTGAACGCGGGATGCGTGAGAAACGGCGTCGCGCGCGCAAACCGCTCGTCATACCGCGCATCGACCGTCTCCAACAGCAACTCGGCCCCAACCGGCGCCGCCGGCCCGCCATTCAGCGCCGCCAGGATGTCGTCGACATCAGCCGGCGTCGTCAGCTCGTCGAGCGTCACCCCGAGACTCCCGTCCTCGTACACGCGCAAATTCATGCGGCGCGCCGCGGCCGCCGCCGTCACGGCCGGCAACGTCCGACCTGCCGGCGTCACCCGAATCGTGTCGAAGAAGATGTCGTGCTCCACCGTGAGCCCCAGTCTCCGCGCACCCTCCGCCAGCGCCTCGGTCAGCCAATGCACCCGCGTGGCGATCCGCGTCAGACCCTCCGGGCCATGCCACACGGCGTACATGCCAGCCATCACCGCCAGCAACACCTGCGCGGTGCACACATTGCTGGTCGCGCGCTCGCGCTTGATGTGCTGCTCGCGCATCTGCAGGGCCATGCGCAGGGCAGGGTTGCCGTCCGCGTCATGGCTCAAGCCGATGATGCGGCCGGGGATGAGACGCTTGAACTCCTCGCGCGTGGCGAAGTACGCGGCATGGGGTCCGCCGTACGCCATGGGCACGCCAAACCGTTGGGTGCTCCCCACGGCAATGTCGGCACCCCACTCGCCCGGAGGCGCGAGCAGCGTCAGGCTGAGCGGATCGGCGGCGACCACCAGCAGCGCACCAGCCCGATCCGCCGCCGCACGCAACTCCCGGTAGTCGTAGACAATACCATCAGTCGCCGGATACTGAACCAGCACACCGAAACAGCGATCCGGCAGCTTCTCGCGATGATCCCCAATGATGATCCGAATGCCGCGAGCCCGCGCGCGGGTCGACACGACAGCGATCGTCTGCGGATGGCATGTGTCCGAGACAAAAAAAGTATCTTTGTGGCCGTCATTGCTGCGCGCCGCTTGAGCCAGCGACATCGCTTCGGCCGCGGCGGTGGCTTCGTCCAACAGCGACGCGTTCGCCACCGGAAGACCGGTGAGATCGATAATCATCGTCTGGAAAATCAGCAGCGCTTCCAGAACGTCCTTGCGCGACTTCGGCCTGGTATGGCGTGTACGCCGTATACCAGTTGGGGTTTTCGAGAATATTCCGCCGGATAACGGGCGGCAGGATGCACCCGTGATAGCCCTGTCCGAGGAATGACCGCCAGACCTGATTCTGCCCAGCGATGCGCGCCAACTGGGCCAGCGCCTCGGCCTCGGTCTCGGCCTCTCCGATCGCCAGCGGTCGCCGTGAGCGAATGCTCTCGGGGATGACCGCGTCGATAAATGCATCGAGAGATTTATAGCCCAGCGCGGCTACCATGGCGCGGATGTCATCATCGCGCGGACCAATGTGCCGCGAGGCGAACTGGTCGGACTCGGCCGGCATCGCCGGCGCAGTGGTTATCGTCACGAGGGTTTGCGTTTCGGGGGATGAGACGTGCGATAAAAGGGCAGACTGACCGTGGTCGCCGGCACTCGCCGACCACGAATGTCGATCTCGATCGTTGTACCGGCTTTTGCCTGGGCCGTAGGCAGATACGTGGTGCCGATCCCATACCCCAGCGTCGGGCTCATGATGCCACTGCGGACGCAGTCGACGGTCTGGCCGTCGCTCAGCACCGAATACCCGTGGCGCGGCACGGCGCGCTCGTCAATGCGAAACCCGACGAGCTTCCGAGCCGCCCCCTGCGCTTTCTGGGCGACCAGCACGTCCTTCCCGAGAAACCGGGGCTTGTCGAGCTTCGCCGTCCAGGCCAACGACGCCTCGATCGGCGTCACGCTGTCATCGATATCATTGCCATACAACATGAGACCGGCCTCGAGTCGCAGCGAGTCGCGCGCTCCGAGGCCGGCGGGTACCGCGCCGTCGATCGCGAGCAGCGCATCCCACACGGTCGTCGCATGCGCGGCGTCGAAATAGAGCTCGACGCCATCCTCGCCCGTATATCCCGTGCGCGAAACCAGCGCATGCACGCCAGCCACCACGGCGTGCGTGAAGTGATAGTACAGCACGTCGTCGAGCGACGTCGGCGTCATCGCGCGCATCACGGCCCCCGACGCTGGCCCCTGTACGGCGATGAGCGCGGTCTGATCCGAGATGTCCTCGATCGCGCAGTCGAATGATCCGACGTAGCGCCGCATGTGCTCGACGTCTTTGTCGCGATTCGAGGCGTTGACCACGACCATGACGCGATCGGCGAGCCGATACACGAGGCAGTCGTCGACGATGGTGCCGTTCTCGTTCAGGATGGTCGAGTACTGCACCTGGTTGACCGCCAATCGTCCCGCGTCGTTCGATGTGATGAAATCGACGAACGCGACCGCATCGGGGCCGGTCACCATGACTTCGCCCATGTGGCTGACGTTGAATACCCCACACCGTCCGCGTACCGCGTGGTGCTCCGCGGTCATCCCTGGCGGATACGCCAGTGGCATTTCATACCCCGCGAACGGGACCATCTTTGCGCCGAGCGCGACGTGTCGCTCGTAGAGCGCCGTATGTCTAAGTGTTGTCACACGTGACAAAGATGCCGCCATTGACACCTTCGATCAACGATCACGAGCGACGCCCACGCCAATCGTCGAGGAGACGCCGGTCCTTTTTGGTCGGACGGCCTTCGCGCTCGTAAGTGGGAACGGGCGCTGTCCGCATCTGCGCCGCCAGCGCCTTACGCGCCGCGATGCTCTCCGGAAGCTCCTCATAGAGCTTGGCAGCCTCAACCGCCGGCCCGCGGCGCTCCGACAAGGCTTTGACGACGAGAATGACCTCGAATGGCGGTTGCCGGACGCGCACGCGGTCGCCGACACCTAACGCTTTGGCCGGCTTGGCTTTATCGCCGTTGACCTCGACGCGCCCATTTTCGATTGCCGCAATGGCCAGGCTGCGCGTCTTATACCACCGCGCAGCCCATAACCATTTGTCGAGCCTGGTCTTGTCACTCATTGTCGCTAATATATACAGATTGCGATGACCGTTACTGCTTCTCAGCCTTCTATAGAGCACACGCTCTTTCCCTCGGCAAATCGTACGGCGGCGTTCCGGCTCGATCTCGGGCGTACCGAGCTTCCGAGCCACCGTCTCCGCCCTAAGGCCGAGGTCGGTGTTCTCGACATCACGAAGTGGTTCGGCGAGACCAGCGGTGGCGTCCGGACGTACCTGCTTGAAAAAGCGCGGTACGTCGAGGCCCACACCGACATTCGCCAGGTCCTCGTCATCCCCGGGGCACGCGACTCGATCACACAAAGCACGGGTGTCCGCTGTTATCGCTTGCGCGGTCCTCGTGTGCCGACGCAGCGACCCTATCGCTTCATGCTGGCGACTCGGTCTATTCGTCGGATCATCCACCACGAATCGCCGTCCATCATCGAAGTCGGGAGCTGCTTCCTGGTCCCCTGGATCACAGCCCACGCCGCCAAGAAGTCCGACGTCCCGCTCGTGTTCTTCTATCACAGCAATCTGCCGCGCAGCATCTGTGCGTTTCCGGAACGCTCCTCCCGTACCCGCCAGCGCGCCCACGCCTTGGCCTGGCGCTACATCCGCAAGCTCGACTCCTTGTTCGAGCTCACTATCTGTGCGTCCCGGTCCGCGGCCGACGACCTGCAATCGCACGGCGTGGATCGAGTAGAGCGCGTCCCACTCGGCGTCGACCTGGATCACTTCAACCCATTCCGCCGCTACCAGTCGGAAGAGACGAGAGAGCGCCTTGGGCTGCCGCTCGACGCTCCGGTCGTCGCGTTCATTGGGCGGTTTGCGAGAGAGAAAGAAGTCGATGTGTTGATCCGCGCATGGCCGGAGATCGCCCGCCGGACGGACGCGCACCTGCTCATGGTCGGTGACGGTCCCCAGCGCGAGCGTCTGCAAGGCCTGGCCGAAAGCCACGAGCGAGTCCTGTGGATGCCATACGAGCACGATCGCGAGCAACTCGCCAACCTTCTTGCCGCGGTCGATCTCTTCGTCGCCCCAGGCTCGATCGAGACGTTCGGCCTCTCGGCGCTCGAGGCGCTGGCGTCAGGCACTCCGGTGCTGTCGGCCGACCGAGGCGGAGTCTCCGAGCAGATCGAGGCGTCAGGCGCCGGCTCGACGTTCACCGCCGGCGACCCGGGTTCGCTGAGTGAGACCGCGATCGACCTGCTTGGCGCCGATCTCTTAGGGCTAGGGCGCCGCGGCCGCGCGTATGCAGAGCGCGAGCATTCCTGGGACGGCGTGTTCGATCGCATCTTCGATATCTATCGCCACGTCCTGGCCGCCGCCTGACCGCGCTCCTCGTCTCCATCCATGATGTGACGCCGGCGTTGGCGTCGCGCGTCGAGGCGCTCTGGGCCCTCTGCGCGGCCCGCGGCGTCACGCCTGCGCTACTCGTTGTACCGAATTGGCACGGGGACTGGCCCCTGGAGCGCTATCCCGACTTCGTGCAGTGGATACGGTCGAGGGCCAAAGACGGCGCCGAGGTATTTCTCCACGGCGAGCGTCACGACGAGGTCGGATCTCCACGAGGATGGCGTGATCAGTGGCGCGCATTCGGGAAGACGGCTCGGGAGGGAGAGTTTCTGACGCTCGAGGCCCCGGCCGCCCGGGAACGGGTGGAACGGGGACTTGCGCTGTTCGCGCGGTTGGGACTGGACCCCATCGGGTTCATTCCCCCCGCTTGGCTCGCGCGCGATTCCTGCGTTGGCGTGATCGGAGCACTCGGCCTGAAATTCTACGAGGACGATGCGATCGTCACGAACTGCGCCAGTCAAACGCATTACCCGTCCCCCGTGGTCCGTTGGAGTGCTCGCACGCCGTTGCGTGCGAGGGGATCGGCGCTGGTCGCCGAGTGGCGTTGGCGCGCGCAGCGCGCCGAGCGCTATGCAAGAATCGCCTTGCACCCGAGCGATCTGGACAGCCCGATCACGGCGCGCTCAGTGGAACACTCGCTCGACCGGTGGGTTGCCGCGCGACGGCCGACCCGATATCAAGACCTTGCCTGACCCGTGCTGAGCACGGCCGCGGCCCTCGCACTCTGTCTCGGCCTGTTCACGGCCGACCACCTCGCGCGCGCATGGCGCGTTCAAGTCTTAGCGAGAGGGCTGGGCAATCGCACGCCTTTTATCAAAGCGTTCGCGCTGAACGCGGCGAGCGATGCGACGTCCGCCCTGACGCCGCTCAAGCTCGGCGGCGAGCCCGTGCGGTTCGGCGGATTGATCAACGCGGGCCTCAATGTATCCGACACGATCGCGCTGATCAGCGTCGAGGCGATCATCGAATGGGCCGTCGTGATCACCCTCGGCGTCTCGATCTTCTGGCACTGGGGCGGGGCATGGTGGCGCACGCAGCAGCAAGTGCTGCTCCCGCGCTTGGGGCACGCGATCCCGTGGGTGGCGCTGATTGTTGTCGTGGGCATCGCGATCCTGTTCGGCTTCAGAAAATTCCTGCCGCAGGTCTCGATGTACGTCGGGGGAACGCTCCGCGACTCGATCCGCCTCGCGCGCCGAATGCCGTTCTGGGCAGTTGCCGCAACGGTACCCATCACGGCGCTTCACGTCGTCGCCCGCATCGCGATTCTGCCGGCGGTCTTCGCCACGCTCTCCAATCCACCGGCGCTCGGGACGGTTGTCGTCGGATCATTCGTGCTCCTCTACGGCCAGAATTTCCTGCCGACGCCCTCCGGAGCCGGCGCGATCGAGCTGGGATTCCTGGATGGCGCGGCGGGGTATGTCGGACCCGAGGCGGGCGCGTTGCTCGTCACGTGGCGGTTCTACACGACGCTGTTGCCCATCGTGCTCGGCCTCGTGTTCGGCACGGCGATGTACGCCCCGGTGCTGCATCGCATCGCGCGCTTCGTCCTCTTACGGCGGCGCCGAGCGCGCCGCACATTGCAACGTGACAACGACGCTCCGGGCTGACCACGACTCCGGGCGCGCCGAGGCGGCGACCGAGCTCCGGCTCGCGCTGTTCACGGACACGTATCCGCCACAACTGAACGGCGTGTCGCGCACCCTCGAGCGCCTGGTTTCGGCGGTACAGGCACGTGGCGGTTCCGCTCGGGTGTACACGACGACAGATCCTGAAGTCACGACGCGGTCAAGCGACATTTGGCGACGCCCGAGCATCCCATTCTGGGCCTACCCGCAACTCCGTCTCGCGCCTCCCGTCGGTGGCCGCATCTATCGCGACTTGTTGGCGTGGCGACCGACGTTGATCCACGCGGCAACACCGTTTGGCATGGGGCTCACGGGTCGTGCGTGTGCGCTGCGCCTCGGCGTTCCTCTGGTGACGTTGTACCACACGTCATTTAGCGAGTACGCGCGATTTTATAATCTGGGATTGTTAAGTGGCCTTGGGTGGGCGTTCTTCCGTTGGTTCCACAATACGGGGCAACGCACCTACGTCCCGACGCGCGCGATCGCCGATGAGCTGGGCCGTCTCGGGTTCGCACGTCTTGCGGTCTGGGGGCGGGGGATCGAGATGCAGCGGTTCAATCCGCTATATCGCTCCGCCGCGTGGCGCCAGCGACTGGGCGCCGACGACGATACGATCGTCGTGGCCTACGTGGGCCGCCTGGCCGCTGAGAAGGGGTTGGACGTTCGCGCTCTCCGCCATGCAGAGCCTCGCGTCCAACCGCCGGATCCGTTTCGCCCTGGCCGGCGACGGCCCCTACGCCGACCATTGCCGCCGCGCGGCGCCGGGCAATGCCATGTTCACCGGCCGCATCGTCGGCGAAGACCTGAGCGCATTCTACGCGTCGGCCGATCTCTTCATGTTCCCATCGACGACGGACACCTTCGGCAACGTGTTGCTCGAAGCGATGGCCTCGGGACTCCCCGTGATTGCCGCCGATGTCGGACCGACGCGCGAGCTACTGGCGAGCGGCGGTGGCGTCACGTTCCCAGCGAGCGACGCTCACGGGTTGGCCGCCCAGATCCTCGCGCTCGCCAGCGATCCGGCGCGTCGCCATGCGCTCGCGGCCGAAGGGTTACACGCGGCGCAGAACTGCTCCTGGGACCGCATCTTCGATGCGCTCATCGCCGACTATCGTCAGGTGTCGACCGAGCCGCCCGTATGGCCCCGCCGGGCGATCACTCATACGAAGACTCGTCCGCTCTCTCGACGCTGACGCCGCTCCGCGGCGCGTCGATGCAGCGCTGCGCGCTGCTCGACTGGTCGGTTCGCCTCCGGGGGGCAACCCCAACTACGCCCCCCGGACCCCCCAACGACCGTGCATCGCGCGATTGCCTTTAAGACGACTCGTCCGCTCTCTCGACGCTAACGTCGGCGCGACCGCTCCGCGTATAGCGCACACGGACGCGCCACATTTGGCAGCAGACCTGGCAGTCCTCCTCGTATTCCTGCGTCGCCGCTCCGCCCGAATCGAGCCCCACAACATTTGGCGCGCCGCAATACGGGCACACGACGTTGGCTTCGTCATCCCGGACCATACGCCAAGAAATTTAACGTCCGTCGCGCGCTAGCGTCTCACGAGGCGAACAACTCAGCAGGGGAGGACCCTATGATTCGCATGACCCTAAGCGCGCTGGCGCTGGCAGTCGCGGTTGCGTTGCCCGCCACATTCGCGCGCAGCAGGCTTCGCCTGATTCGACGCCGACCCCGTCAACGACGACAGCCGCACCGCATCGCCATCACTTCGGCCGGCGCTTGTTCCACGGCGTCAATCTGACGGCGGCCGAGAAGACGCAAATCCGCGCGATCCATCAGAAGTACGAGCCGCAAATCAAGACCGCGCGCCAGTCTGGTGACAAGCCGACGATTCGTACGCTGCGCACCCAGCAACTCGATGAGATGCGCACCGTGCTCACGCCCGACCAGCAGACGACATTCGACACCAATCGCGCCGCGCTCAGAGCGCGCGCACAGAAGCAGTCTTAATCGTCCCGTTGTCGCCGCCGCCGCTCCGCCTTGAGGCGCGAGCGGCGGCGTTTGTCATTGAGTCGCGTCGCGACCGACGATGCCGTTGGCCGTGTGGCCCGCCGCGGCTTGGGGACGTGCAGCGCCCGACGAATGAGTGCCGCCAATCGAGTCTCGGCCTCCTCGCGATTGCGGCGCTGACTGCGCGAGTCGGACGCGACGACGCGTACGTTGCCCTCGGCGTCCACCCGCGCACCGAGTCGCTCCCGCACCCGCGCGCGCTGGACATTGTCGAGCGCCGTCGTGCGATCGATGTTCCACACGACTTCGATGCGGGTCGATGACGTGTTGACGTGCTGCCCACCCGGCCCGCCGGACCGCGTCGCCCGCACGGTCAGCTCGGCCCGGGGAATGCTCACACTCCCATTGACGTTGAGGTCGTCGCGCACTACACGTGGGCAGCGCGGAGCACACGGAGGGCGGCAACACGTCGTCCCTCGATCGCGATGATCTCGAGCTCGCCGGCAGGAAACGGGACCCGGTCGCCGAGCTTCGGCAACCGCCCCAGCTTCGCGAACGCATACCCGCCGATCGTTGTCCACTCTCCATCGGGGATGGCGACGTGATGTTCAGACCGAACATTGATCAACGACAGATTCCCGGCGAGCTCCAGCACGCCCTCGAACTCGAACGACCGTCGCACGGCGGGCTCGTCCTCATCGGCGATGTCACCGATGATCTGTTCGATGAGATCTTCCATGGTCACGATGCCGGCCGTCCCGCCATACTCATCGAGCACGACCGCGAGATGCTGCCGTCGGCGCCGCAAATCGTTCAAGACGCGCTCAGCCGGCACGCTGGCCGGCACATACACTGCCTCGCGGATCAGCGCGCCGAGATCGAACGATTCCGCCGTCCAGAGATCCTTGGCGATGAAGATGCCGACGACATCGTCGAGTGACTCCCGGTAGACGGGATAGCGCGAGTAGCGCTCCGTGCGAAGCACGGCCCGTACATCGTCTTCGGTCGAATCGATGGACAACGCGATGATCTCGGTCCGCGGCCGCATGACGTTGTGCGCCCGCTTGTGCTGAAAGTCGATGACGCCGCCGATCATCTTGGCATTGCCGGCCCGCGCGTCGGCGAGGAAGCGGCGGCGCTGCTCGGGTGGCAGTCCGCGCACCCACGCCGACCCCACCTTGCGGCCGACCCGCCAGGTCACGCCCTGCGCCGCGGCGATAATCGCGCCGAAGATCGACTGCGCGAGGTCGGCGAATGTCGTCCACGCGCGGCCTCGTCGTGCACCTTCGTTCACGTTGGGAAACTCCGTGCGGTCAAGCTCGTCTCTTGATAATAACCCTGTGATGTCGTGACGTTGATCAGTCCGTCATTGAGCCCCCCGCGGGCCAAGCTCCAGCAAGCCATGACCGATCCACGCCGCATCATGCGCGGCGTCTACGTCGGTCGCTTCATCATCTCGGTCGCGATCTTCCTCGCCGCGCAGCTCGTATGGGAGCGGACGCCGACGGAAGATGCGCGGCTGGCCTCGCTCATCTTCGCGGTCGCGATTCTCTTCACGGCCGCGTCCGCAACGTATAGCGAAGTCGTTCACGCCGGCTCCCGCCCGATCCCGCGCCCCTTCTTCTCGCTCCAGACGGCGTTCGATATCGCGCTGGTCACGGCCGTGGTCCACGTCACGGGTGGGTCGCTCTCCCCGTTCGTGTGGCTCTACATCCTCGTCATCGCCTGCGCCGCACTGTTGCTGCCCGTGGGCGCGGGGCTCTTGATCGCCCTCGCCTGCGATGTCTGTTACTTCGCCGAAGTCCTCTGGCTGAGTCACACGGCGCCGGACGTTGGTGTCTGGCTCCAACTCGTCGTCTTCGGCACCGTCGCACTCGGCAGCGGCTATGTCGGCGCCCGACTGCAGCAAGCCGGCGCCGGCACCGCGGCCGAACTGGTGTTCGTGCGGCTGCAGGCCGAGGACATTCTCCGCAATATCCGGAGCGGCATCATCACGATCGACGCCCGGGGATATTTGCTCTACGCCAACCCGGCCGCCACGGATTTGCTGGGAATGAGGCCACGCCGTTCGACGGGTGCACCAGTCGTGCAACAAATCGCGTCCGTCGCGCCGCGCCTGGCGCGGGCGCTCGAGGAGGCTGCCACCCATCGGTTCAGAACCACCCGCGGCGAGGACATCGTCACGCTGCCGGATCGCGCCTTCCCCATTGGCGTCACGACGACGTTCAGCGATGGCGACGGCACCCCCGGCTCGGCCACGGCGACCGCCATTTTTCAAGACATCTCCGGCCAGAAGCGTCTGGAAAGCCTCCACGTGCGCGCGGGCCGTCTGGAGGCGGTCGCCGAGCTGGGCGCGTCGCTCGCCCACGAGATCAAGAACCCGCTGGCCTCTATACGCAGCGCCGTCGAACAGTTGGCGCGGATGCCCCAGGCCGACGAGGACGCGCGGACGTTGGGATCGCTGATCACGCGCGAATCGGACCGGCTGTCACGTCTTTTGACAGAGTTCCTCGACTTCGCGCGCGTGCGCGTCACGCGTCTTCAGGCCGTCGATGTGGGCTCTATCGCGGCGGCCGCCGTCGATCTGGTCGCGACGCACCCGGATCGGGCATCTGGCGTCTCCATAACCTGTTCCGTTCCCGACACTCCGCTCGTCATCGACGGGGACGAAGATCTGTTGCACCGCGCCGTGTTCAATCTCGCACTCAATGCGGCGCAAGCGACGCCACCGAACGGGAAGGTCCGCGTGGAGGTCGCGCCGGTCGCGGCGGAACAACTCCCCAGTGGCGTGTCGTTCGACTCGGGCGCGGTCGCGCTCAAGGTGAGCGACAATGGACCGGGGATCGCGCCGGAAGTGCGCGAGCGCATGTTCGAACCATTCATGACGACAAAACCAGGCGGGAGCGGATTAGGCCTGTCCGTTGTGCACCGCGCGATCGAAGCCCATCGCGGGGTGGTGCTCGTTGATACCGATGCGACGGGGACCCGTTTCACTGTGTTGTTGCCTTACTCGCAGAACGAGGACGTGGCGTGACCGACGGAAACGGGAATGGCAACGGGAAGCCGTCGGTCTTGGTGATCGATGACGAGTCGGGGATTCTCGACTCGTTGCGTATTCTGCTCAAGAACGAAGGCTTCCACCCGCATACCGCGCTCGGCGGCAAGATCGCGTTGGAACAGATCGACGCGATCAACCCCGACATCGTCCTGAGCGATGTCCGCATGCCGGCGGTCGGGGGCGTGCAAGTCTTGAGCGCCGTCCGCTCGCGCTATCCCGATACGCCCGTCATTCTCATGACCGCCCAAGCGACGCTCCAGTCGGCGATGCAGGCGGTCAACGAAGGCGCTTTTTACTATATCCAGAAGCCGTTCCGGAACGACGAGCTCATCGCGATCCTCAAGCGGGCCGCCGAGCACCGTCGTCTCCGCATGGAGAACACGTCGCTCCGCCAGGAGATCAAGCGTCGCGAGCGCCGGACCGATGGCCGCCCGGTGGGCAACAGCAAGACCTGGCTCGACGTCGTCACGTTGGCCGAGACGGTCGCCCCCACCGAATCGACCGTCCTGATCCAGGGCGAATCTGGCACGGGCAAGGAAGTCATCGCCCGCTACATCCATCAGCTGTCGAACCGCACCGACGCCCAGTTCGCGTCGATCAACTGCGGCGCGCTGCCGGAGAGCCTGCTGGAAAGCGAGTTGTTCGGTCACGTCAAGGGCTCGTTCACGGGCGCCGTGAAAGACAAAAGCGGCCTGTTCACCGCGGCGGCAGGCGGCACGTTCTTCCTCGACGAAATCGGCGAGACCACACCGGCCACGCAAGTCAAGCTGCTCCGGGTGCTGCAACACCGTGAAGTCATCCCGGTCGGCGCGACGGACCCGCTCCCGATCGATGTGCGCCTCTTGGCCGCGACGAATCGCGATCTCGAGGAAGAGATCAAGCGCGGCGCGTTTCGCAGCGACCTATTCTATCGCCTGAACGTGATCGCGTTGCACCTACCGCCCCTGCGGGACCGGCGCGATGACATTCCGCTGCTCGTCGATGCGTTCCTGCGCGGCGCCTCGGAAGCCCGAAGCGAACCCCAGAAGCGCGTCAGCGACGCGGCGCTCGAAGTGCTGCGCAGCTTCTCCTGGCCCGGCAACGTCCGCGAGCTCGAAAACGCCCTCGAACGCGCCGTGATTCTGACGCCGGGCGAGGTGATCGAGGTCAGCGCGCTGCCCGAGCGCGTGACCGAGCGCCGGTCAGAGCCGCTCGTATCCGATCGCGTCCCCTCGACGCCCACGCTCGATGTCATCGAGCGCGCGTATATCCTGTGGGTACTGCAGAGCGAAGGCGGCAACAAGACCCGCGCCGCCGACGTCCTCGGCATCGATCCGTCGACGCTCTACCGCAAGCTGTCCCGTTTCGGGGTCGAGGCGTGACGTGACGAGATGGAAGGCGGCGATCGTGGCGCTGGCTCTGGCCTCATCGCTCTCGAGCGTCCGCAACGGATTCGCGTACGATGACGTGCCCATGATCTCCCAGAACACGCCGTTCCATGCGCTCGGGAGCATTGGGCATCGGTTCGTCGAGTCGTACTGGCCCAGAGACCAGGGACACGCGCTCTACCGCCCTCTGACGACAGCGCTGTTCACGCTGGAATGGGCGGTGGGCGGCGGTTCGCCGCTGCCGTTTCACATCGTCAACATTCTGCTGTACGCGGCCGTCTGCCTGGCGGTCTATGCGCTGGCGCGACGGCTCGTGTCGCCCACCGTGTCCGTGATCGTCGCCGGTCTCTACGCCATCGACCCCGTGCACGTCGAAGTATTCGCCAACAGCGTCGGCCTCTCGGAGTTGCTCACCGCCTTGAGCGTCATTGGCGCGACGATCTGGTATATCGATCGGCGCACCGTGGGTGACCTGCGCGGACGCGATGTCGCCTTGCTGTCGTGTGTCTATGCTCTCGGGTGTCTCGCCAAAGAGTATACGATCGTTCTGCCCGCGATCTTGGTCGCGGCCGAGCTCACGGTCATTACGGACGATCGGCCGCTCATTGAGCGGGCGAGAGCACTGCGTCTCCTCCTGCTTTCGCTGACGCTCGTCGCCGTGGCCTATATCGCCCTTCGGATCCACGTCACGGGTTCGCTCGTCGCCGAAAATCCGGCGATCCCGCTCCGCGATGCGGCCTATGCCACGCGCTGGTGGACGATGCTCAGCCTCGTCACGGAGTGGGTACGGCTTCTGGTGTGGCCGGCGCATCTGGCCGCCGTGTACTCGCCGCCCGGCACGCCGCTCTACCAGCACGCCAATCTCCAGTCCGCGATCGGGGCCGCACTCCTGCTGGCCGTTGGGGCGCTGGCGCTCGCTGGACGGAGGCGCCTGCCGGTGGCGTCGTTCGGCATCGCGTGGATCGGGCTCATTCTGCTGCCCATTAGCAATGTCGTGGTCAAGTCCGGCGTCCTGCTCGCCGAACGGACGCTGTTTCTGCCGAGTGTCGGCGCGGCGCTCATTCTGGGCGCCATCCTCCCGATCGCGGCCACCTGGTTCCCGTGGTCTCGCGCGATGCGTCTCTCAGCCACGGCGGCCGGGGTGCTCCTGGTCGGCGCCGGGATCTGGCGCTCGGCGACGCGCGCGGTCGTGTGGCACGACAATCTGACGTTGTTCGCCGCCTCGATCGTCGACGAGCCGCTGAGCTACGCCGCGCACTTTGGAGAGGCCGGCATGATGTTCGACAATCGGAAGTATGGAACGGCCGAGCGGGAGATCCATATCGCATTGCGCTTGTATGACGGCGATCCGCGCGTGTACGTGGACCTGGGTACCGTCTATGAAAAGACCGGCCACTGCGACGCCGCCACCCGGCTGGCGAACCATGCGCTCGAGCTCGAGCCGTACTTCGTGATGGCGCGCCTGATGATCGCGCGTTGCTTGGAAAAGGCCGGGGACTACCGCGCGCTGCGGTCAGTCGCCATCGAGGGCCTCGCCGACGGCATTCAGACCAAGTTGTATCGCGAGGTGCTCTTCACGGCCGACAGCGGCGTTCGTGCGGCTGCTACCGGACAACATTAATGTTCCGCCATGACCGACACGCCCCGTCCACTCCACGAGCCACTGACCGGCCCCACGATTCAGCGTCTGCGGGGTCGTACGCCGATACAGCGCGGCAACGTCCGCTTGTCGGTGCTGATCCCGGTCTACAACGAGCAAGCGACGATCCGGCTGATCCTGGACCAGGTGCACGCGGTGAAGGTGCAGAAAGAGATCATCTGCGTCAACGATTGCTCGACGGATGGCACGAAGGAGATCCTGGACACGCTCGCGGCCGAAGGGAGGATCGACACGTTGATCCACCAGCCGGTCAATCGCGGCAAGGGCGCGGCGATCCGGACGGCGCTCGCGGCGAGCACGGGCAACATCGTCATCGTGCAAGACGCCGATCTGGAGTACGATCCCGCCGACTGGCCGGTGCTCCTCGAGCCGGTGATCGACGGAGTGGCCGACGCGGTCTTCGGGTCCCGCTTCATGGGCGGGCCGCACCGCGTACTGTACTTCTGGCACTCGGTCGGCAACGCATTCCTGACGACCTGCAGCAACGTCCTCACGAATCTCAACCTGACCGACATGGAGACGTGCTACAAGGCGATCCGCGGCGATCTCGCGCGGTCGCTCGTGCTGACGTCGGATCGGTTCGGGTTCGAGGTCGAGGTGACGGCCCGGCTGGCGCAGGCCAAGGTGCGGATCTACGAGGTGCCGATCAGTTACTCGGGGCGGACGTACGCGGAAGGGAAGAAAATCGGGTGGAAGGACGGGCTGGCGGCCATCTGGCACATCGTGCAATACAATCTCCAGTCGCCATCGCGGTTGCCCTCGCGCTGATCGCGGCGCTCGCCTACGCGAACAGTCTCCTCAACGGCTATACCCTCGACGACGCCGCGATCGTACTCGACAACCCCCTGGTCCATAGCCTGACCGGGGTGTGGCGCGCGTTCGCGCATCCCTACTGGCCCGAACCGTGGGGGTGGGGTCAGTACCGCCCGCTGGCGATCGCATCGTTTACCGTCCAATGGTGGCTCGGCGGTGGCGCGCCGTGGGTGTTTCATCTGGTCTGCATCGCCTGGCACGCCACGGCGTGCGTCCTCGTGTGGCGGCTGCTCTCCGCATGGCTCGCGCCCGCCGGGGCGGCATTCGGCGCACTCTGGTTCGCGCTCCACCCCGTTCATGTCGAGGCCGTCGCGAGCGTCGTCGGGCAGACGGAGCTCATGGCCGCCGTCTTCGTTCTCGCGGCATGTCTCGCGCACCGGCGTGGGCAGCGGATCGCCGCGCTCTGGTTCGCGTTGGCGCTGCTCTCGAAAGAGAGCGGCATCGTCTTTCTCGGCCTCGCCTTGGCCGTAGACCTCGTAGACGGGGCTCGCCCGGCTCGCCGGTACGCGCTCTACGTGCGGTACGGCGTCGTCGCGGCACTCTATGCGGCCTGTCTCGTGATCCTGTTCGCGAGCCAACCCTTGAGCAAGATCGCGCCGACGTGGGCGGGCGCGACGGTCGGCGAGCGGTGGCTGACGATGCTCACCGTCGTGCCGCAATACGTGCAACTGCTGGTAGCGCCGACCACCCTGCATATGGATTACGGGCCGCGCGTGATCGAGCTCGCGACCGCGGTGACGCCGGCAGTTGGGCTTGGCGCCGCGTTGCTCGTTCTGCTGGTCATCGCTGCGGTGGCTGCGCGAAAGCGGGCGCCGATGGTCACGCTCGGCCTCGCGTGGATCGCGATCGCCATCGCACCAGTGGCCAACGTGCTCTTTCCCGCGGGCGTCGTGATGGCCGAACGCACCCTCTATCTGCCGAGCGTCGGTGCGGCGCTCATCGCGGGGTGGGTGGCGTATTGGGTGTCGGAACGCGTGCCACAACGGGCTGCCGCGGCACTCGCCGCCGCGTGCGCCGTGGCCTTTGCGGCCCGGACGTGGACGCGTACGCCGGTGTGGCATGACGACATCGCGTTGACGCTCGCCGCGCTGCACGACTCGCCGACATCGTACAAAGCCCATCACGCGGCCGGCGTGTTGTTCGCGCAGACCGGGCACTGGACCGAGGCCGCCAACGAGTATCGCTATGCGCGATGGCTCTTTCCTCTCGACCTCGAGCCATATCGAGGCGGAGCTGAGGCAGCGCTGGTCGTGCACGACTACGATGCCGCCGCGGCGCTGCTCGACAGCGCTCGGCATCTGGCGCCCCGCCGCTTCTCCCCGTGGATTCGTCTGGCCGACGTTCGGTTCAAACAGGAGCGGTGGCGCGAGGCGAGCGCGCTCGCGTTCGGCGCCTATGAGATGAGTCCCGATTCCCTGCGCGCGCTCGGGATCGCCATCAATGCCAACGTGCGGGCGGGTGACATCCGCGAGGCCGCATCCATCGTCAAGCGCGGGCTCGCCGATCACCCGGGTGACGAGCGGCTCCGCCGGGAGTCAGTGTACGTCGCTGGGCTACCCGGAAAACCATGAGCGAGACGTTCGACGAGCAGGACCGCTGGCAGCGCTGGGCCGTCGCGAGTCTCGCGCTCATCGCCGTTCTGTGCTACGCGAACGCGTTGGCCAACGGGTACGTGCAGGATGATCAGGGCATCATCCACGACAACCCGCTGGTCACGACGGTATCCGGCCTGTGGCGGGCGTTTATTCATCCGTACTGGCCCGAACGGAACGGCGCCGGTCAGTATCGGCCGCTCGTCATCGCGTCATTCGTGTTCGACCGCGCCGTCCTGCATCTCGGCGCCTGGTGGTTTCACCTCGAGAACGTCGCCTGGCACGCGTTCGTGTGCGTGCTCGTGTATCGTCTGCTCTGTTTAACGCTCTCCTGGCGTGCCGCCTGGCTCGGCAGCGCTTGGTTCGCGCTGCAGCCTATACATGTCGAGGCCGTATCGAACGGCGTCGGTCGCTGCGAGCTCATGGCGAGTGCCTTTGTCCTGCTCGCGTTCTTTGCCCACCGGGAACGAAAGCGCATCGCGGTGCTCTGGTTCGCGCTCGCTCTCGCCTCCAAAGAAAGCGGCATCGTCTTTTTGGGACTCGCTGTACTGAACGACGTATTGCTGAATCGCTCGAGCACGAACACGACTGGCACGAACGCAACGGACACGAACGCGGCGGCCACCACGACAGGCGCGCAGCGCCTTCGCGAGACGTATCTCTCGTACCTCTGTGTCGCGACAGTCTACGCGGGTGTGCTGAGCCTGGTCTTCCAGCACAAGATGTTCGTCGCCACCGCGGTGACGTGGGACGATGCGACTCCGGTCGATCGCTGGCTGACAATGCTGCGCGTGGTGCCGGAGATCGCGCGGTTGCTGCTCGCGCCGGTCGACCTCAAAGTCGACTACACGCCGCGCACGATCGATTTGGTCACCACGGTGACGCCGGCGGTCGTCCTCGGGGCCAGCCTGCTGGTCGCCTCGCTCATCGCGATGGTGGCGGCCTGGCGCCGCGCGCCGGCGGTCGCGTTCGGCATTGCCTGGTTCTATATCGCGTTCTCGCCGGTATCGAACGTCCTGTTTCCATCGGGCGTCGTCCTCGCCGAGCGCACGTTGTATTTGCCGAGCGTGGGCGCGGCAATGGTGGCGGGATGGATCGCCGAGCGCGTGCTCGCGGCTCGTCCTCGTGCGGTGGCCGTGTTCGCGACCGCCCTGTTCGCGGCCTTCTCGGTGCGCAGCTGGACGCGCACGCCCTTCTGGCACGACAAGCGGCATTTCCTGATCCAGGAAGTGTCCGAGGAGCCGGAATCCTACCGCGCGCATTTCACGGTCTGCGTGCTCATGGCGCTGGAGAAAAATTTCAGTGCCGGTGCGTACGAGTGCCGGGTCGCGCGGCAGTTGCATTCCCGGGACATTGGCCCGTATGACACCGGCGCGGACAACGCCCTGGGTCTCCACGACACCGCGACGGCCGAGGCGTTGCTCGACAGCGCCTTGCACAAGGGTCCCGACGACTACGCGACGCTGCTGCTCTTCTCGCGCCTGCGCCGCGTCCAGGGTCGCTATCGCGAGTCGATCGCCCTCGCGTTCTCGGCCTACGAGTCCATGCCGGACAGTCTGTCCCCTATCGACGAGTTGACGAGCTCCGCGCAGAAGCTCCACGACTTTATGGATGCCGAGGCCGCGCTCCGCCGCGCCCTGGCCGACCACCCAACCAGCGCGCACCTGCACGAGAGCTATGCCGCGATGCTCGCGGATCGCGGGGACACCGCGGCTTCGCGCCGCCAATTGGCACTGGCCAGATCTGGCGCGATCGCCACGCTGTTCAACCAATAGCTGTCAACAAATGCGGCAGCGGTCGAAAGGGGCACCGCAGACTGCAATGCGTCGTGCAAATCACGCCGCTGATTCATCTGGATCGCGAAGATTGCCCGACGTTCATGTTGTTCTATGGCAATAACTTACATAGTTGAGTTCGTCGTGGCCCGAGCGTTGCCTTAGTACCGCGCAGACGTCGGTACACGGTGACGCGTGGTCACCGGGCCCTCAACACCCCCCTCCGGAGTATCTAGTCATGAAGACGGCCAAGAAAGGTTTCACACTGATCGAGCTTCTGATCGTCGTGGTCATTATCGGTATTCTTGCCGCGATCGCGATTCCGAAGTTCGCTTCGACGAAGCAGAAGGCGTATACCGCCTCGATGAAGACTGACCTGCGTAACCTCGTGACCGCGCAGGAAGCGTACTTCTCCGACAACACGACCTACGCTGGCGCGACGGCGAGCCTTTCGACCTCGTTCCACGTGTCGGCTGGTAACGCGGTTGCGTTCGTCTCGAACACCGCGACGGGTTGGAGCGCGACGGCGACGAACACGTTCGTCCCGACGACCGCGAGCGGCCATATCTGCGGCGTGTGGGTTGGTGGTTCGGCGTCGCAGCCGAGTGGTATCACGGCTGACTCGATCGAAGGTGCGCCGGCTTGTTCGTAAGCTGACCTGAAGTTCCGCTTTGCCGACGGGCCGGGGATAACTCCCCGGCCCGTCGAGTTTGCAGACCACGTTGGGACAGTCTGTCACTTCACCCTCAAGTTGCGAAAGCAGAGTGCCGATAATGAACAGTATGCGATACTCTCAGAAGAAAGGCTTCACTCTGATCGAACTTCTGATCGTCGTGGTGATCATCGGCATTCTTGCCGCAATCGCGATCCCGAAGTTCGCGTCGACGAAGCAAAAGGCGTATACCGCCTCGATGAAGACCGACCTGCGGAACCTCGTGACAGCCCAAGAGGCGTACTTCTCGGACAACACGTCCTACGCGGGGGCCACTGCCAGCCTCTCGACCTCGTTCCACGTGTCGGCGGGTAACGCGGTTTCCTTCGTCTCGAACACCGCGACGGGTTGGAGCGCGACGGCCACCAACACGTTCGTCCCCGCGACCGCGAGCGGCCATATCTGCGGCGTGTGGGTTGGCGGTGCCGCGTCGAAGCCGAGCGGCATCAATGCCGACTCGCTCGAGGGCGCCCCGGGCTGTTCTTGACGGTCACGTTTGTGATCGGGCCGAAGCCCAACGTTACCTTTGCGCCCTTCAAGTCGTGTGACTGGGAGAAATGACCGGTTCGTAGGTCGATCCGACCACCTGTCTCTCCCACTCACACGACAACGTTTATGGGGCTCTTCGGCCGCAAGAAAACCACCATCGGACTCGATATCGGATCCGGCCTCGTCAAGGTCGTCGTGATCGAGCACGGGCGCGAGCCCGAGCTGACGAGAGTCGCGATTACCCCACTGTCCGCCGACGCGATCGTCGATGGCGAGATCATGGATCCGACGATCGTCGCCGACGCGATCCGGCAGGCGCTGGAGACCGCGGGGGTGAAGAAAGCCAAGGGCGTCGTGACGGCCGTGGGTGGTCGCGACGTGATCATCAAGAAGATCCAGATCGAGCGCGTGAAGGAATCCCAAGCGCGCGAGCTGATGCGCTGGGAAGCCGAGCAACACGTGCCGTTCGACATGGAATCGGTCGAGCTGGACTTCCAGATCTTGGACCCCGATGGGGACGGCCTGGAGATGGCCGTGCTGCTGGTGGCCGCGAAACGCGAGCTCGTCGAGAACCGCCTGCGCTTACTCACCGACGCCGGGTTGGCTCCGACGACCGTCGATGTCGATGCCTTCGCGCTCCACAATGCCTTCGAAGTGAACTATCCGGACGCGATGACCGGTGTTGTCGCGCTGGTGAACATTGGCCACGAAGTCACAAATATTAATATCTTGGACGATGGCGTCCCGATCCTGACCCGCAATGTGGCGGTCGGCACGCGCCGGCTGAGAGAAGATCTGCAACGCGAGCGCGGGCTGTCGCAGGAAGAAGCCGACGGTCTACTGCAGGGGTTCGATCGCTCGCCCCACCTGGATGCCGTGATCGAGACGCGGAGCGAGGAGATCGCGGTCGGCATCGAGCGCGCCGCGGCGTTCCTCGCCTCGTCGTCCCGCTCGGCCGGCCAGCTGCGCGCCGTGTACACGTGCGGCGGCGGGGCGCGGATTCCGGGACTCACCGAAGCGTTGGCCTCGCGCCTCCGCTTGTCGGTCGAGCAAGCGAACCCGTTGGCGAACTTGAAGGTGCGTGACGGCGCTTTCGATTCGCTCGTCACAGACGAAGTCGCGCCACTCTTGATGCTTCCGATTGGTCTCGCCCTTCGCCACGCCGCGTGACACTATGATTGAAATCAACCTGCTGCCAGGCGCCGGGAAGAAAGCCCGCGGGAAAGCGGGCGGTCCCGATGTCGGAGGGAAGGTCGCCTCCGCCGCGTCGGCGCTCAAGGAACCGTACCTGATTCTCTGCGTCATGACGCTGCTGCTGGCGGGCGGGGTGATCGGGTTCATGTTCAAGCAGCAAGACGACAAGAACCAAGAGCTCACGGCCACCGAGCAGAAGAACGTGCAGGACTCGACGCGCTACGCGGCCGTCCTGCGCGAGAAGAAGAAGGCCGAGACGCAGCGCGACTCGGTCATGCACCAGCTGAATATCATCAAGACCATCGACAACAATCGCTTCGTCTGGCCCCACGTGATGGACGAGATCAGCCGGGCCATGCCACAGTACACCTGGTTGACGGCGCTGGAGCAGACGAGCGCGGTCACGATCGTCGGCACGGTCGACACGACGACCAAGAGCAAGAAAAAGAAGGCCGAAATGGAAGACGAGCCGGCGCCGAAGCTCACGTTCCGGATCGCCGGGAACACCGTCGACATTCAGGCGCTGACGCGGTTCATGAAGCTGCTCGAGGCGTCGCCGTTCATTCAGAACGTGCAGCTCGAGAAGTCGGATGTCGCGTTGGTCGATGGGAAGGATGTGACCGAGTTCTCGCTGTCGGCCGAGTATCAGACGCCCGACTCGACGGCGATCCGCACGATCCCCCTCACGCTGTCGGTGCGGTAACCCGCTATGCAATTCCCTCCGAAAACCCCGCGCGACCTGGCGTACCTGGGCTTCTGTATCGTCTGGTTCGGCGGCATCTTCGCCTACTGGACGATGGCGTACTCGCCGAAGGAGTCCGAGCTGGCCGCGGTGCAGTCGCACATCCAGCAGCTCGAGCAGGGCAACCAGCGGGCGAAGGCCGAGCTGGCCAAGGGCAGCGTGAACGATCTGCGCGCCCAGGCGCTCCGCTATCAGCAGAACCTGCAGCTGATGCGGCAGCTCGTGCCGACCACCAACGAAGTGCCGGCGCTGCTCGAGCAGGTGTCGACGGCCGCGCGGCGAGTGAACCTCGAGCTCAACGGCGTCGATCCGGAGCCGGTGATCTCGGGCGACCAGTTCGATACCTATCGCTATCAGATCACCGTGATCGGTGACTACCACGCGCTCGCGGCGTTCCTGACGAACATCGGTTCGCTGACGCGTATCGTCGCCCCGGTCAACCTCAAGCTCGCGGCAATGTCGCAGCAGGACGCGGACCGCCTCCATGCGGGCCGCAACAAGTCGGCGCTGAGCTCCAAGTTCGAGATCCAGACCTACGTCGCCAAGGGCGCCGCGGCCACGGTGGACCCGTCGGTCCACGGGCGGCCGGCGAAGCCCGGAGCCAAGTCATGATGATGCGATCTATCGGGTTCGTCCTCGCCAGTGTCGCGATCATCGCGACGCGGGCCAACGCGCAGGGAATGATCAGCGGCGCGAAAGCGGTTGCCGGTCGTGCGGCGAGCGCAGTGAACGCGCACACCGCGGCTGAGCAGAGTCCCACCGCCACACCCACCGGCACGACCACCGCAGCGACGCCGGCGGCGTCGACCGCGGCGAGCAAGGTCACGCCAATTACCACCACCGCCAAAACGACTCCGGTCGTCACCACCACGACGAAGTCGTTGGCGGCGCCCGCCGCCACGACCAAGGCTGCCCCGGCCGCGACAACGAAGCCCGTCGCGGTCGCCAAGGCGGCCCCGGTAGCAAAGACGGCGCCGGCGGCTGCGCCAATGGTCACATCGGACACCGGCGCGCGCTCGATCTCGGTCACGCAGCGCGGCATGAAAGGCGAGGTCTCGCTCAACCGCGAAGTGTTCAGCTACGACGCAGGCGGCCGACGCGATCCGTTCGTCTCGCTGCTCCGCAATGGCGATCTTCGCCCGATGCTGAACGACCTGCGCTTGGTGGCGGTGCTCTACGACCCCACCGGGCGTAACTCGGTCGCCGTGATGAACAACGTCACGACGAAGGACAACCAGTACCGGGTCAAGGTGGGCCAGACGCTCGGACGCATGCGCGTCGCCGGCATCGAGCCCCGGGAAGTCGTGTTCACGATCGAGGAGATCGGGTTCAGTCGCCAGGAAGCGCTGGTGCTCGGTGATTCATCCAGAGTGAGGACGCAATGAAGCATGTGAGGATGCTGATCGCCGCCTCCGGTCTGGCGCTCGGAAGCGCGCAGGCCATGGTGGTGGCTACCCCGCCGGCGCCGCGCGTCGCGGGTGCCGTCACGGGGGTCAGCGTACTCCCGTCGGCCGGGAGAGCAGACGTGGTCGTCGATGTCGACAAATCCGTCGACATCCAGGACTTCGTCTTGGAGATGCAGCCCTACCGGATCGTCGTCGACTTCACCGGCGCCCGGTTGGCGACAGGCTCACGGTTCTACGATCGCTCGCCACGCGGTGCGATCACGAACGTGCGCTACGCACAGTACAAGGCCGGCGTCGTCCGCGTCGTGATCGAGCTCGATGGCGCGCACAAGTACAGCATGACGCGCGATGACCACGCGGTCCACGTGACCATCGATGGCGGCGAGGGCCAGTTCGCGGCCTGGTCGTCGGGTGGCGTCACGTTCCCCGTGACGGCTGCCGCGTCGATCGCGCCGGCCGCGTCGATCACCGCGATGCCCGCGGACGCGGTCCAGCAGGGGATAACCCCCGCGGCGCCGATCGTCTCCAGTGCCGCTGGCCTCGTGGTTCCGGTCGCGAAGCGCTCGCCGGTGCCAATCCCCGGCCACAGTGTGCTGCAGCACGCGACGCAGTCCACCCAGCCGCGGATCAACATTACCTATTACGACGCCGAGATCCGGGAAGTGCTCGGCGCCTTCGCTGCCTTCTCGGGCCGGACGATCATCGTCGGCCGCGAAGTGCAGGGGAACGTGACCGCCGAGATTCGCGATCAACCGTGGGATGTCGCGCTGCAGTCGATTCTGTCGGCCCAGCAGCTGGCGGCCTCGGAAGACCAGTACGGCATTATCACGGTCGACTCCTATAAGAACATTCAGGCCAAGCAAGCCAGCGAGCCGCTGATTACGCAGCTCGTGTCGATCAACTACGCGAGCGCCCCGTCCCTCGTCGCGACCGTCAATTCATTGCTGGCGCGCGACTGCGGCGGAGCGGGTGGTGGTGGCGGGACGCCGGCTGCCTGCGCACCGCGCGGGAACGTCGTCGCGGACTCGGGGACGAACAGCCTCTTGATCACCGAATCGCAGTCGCACATGAACGACGTGATCAACTACGTGCGCGACCTCGATATCCGGACGCCGCAGGTGTCGATCAAGGCCAAGATCGTGTTCATCAATCGCACGGTCGCCCAGCAGCTCGGGTTGGCCTACGACTTCGAGGAGCCGAACCAGTACTTCAACAAGCTCGTCGACCACGTCAACCCGGCGCAGGCGCCGAGCTTGTACGACCCGAATACCTATGTCGTCAACCTGGGCGGCGACGCGCTCGCTGGTATCGCCAACGCCAGCCGGCCGCTCGCGTCGGGGTCGGCGCTCAACCTGATCTACTCGATGAGCCTCGGGAAGTTCTCGCTCACGTCGTTCCTCGACGCGTTGGCGATGAACAACCTGTCCGACGTGCAGGCCGAGCCGAGTGTGGTCACGCTCGACAACCGGCCGGCGAAGATCCAGGTCGGTCAGGAAACCCCGATCCGCGTGATCGACGCCTCGTCGAACGGCGTCGGCGGAACGGCCCGTGCGACGGTGTCCTTCAAGGAGACTGGTATCATCCTCCAAGTGACGCCGCACATTACGAACAACGGCCAGGTCCTGATGCAGCTGCACGCCGAGCAGTCGACGCTGTCACAGACGGGCGGCGACCTCGGGTACTTCTTCTTCAAGCGCTACGCCGACAACCAGCTCCTCGTGAACGACGGCGAGACGGCGGTAATCGGTGGCCTCACGCAGACGACAGTGACGAAGTCGAAGTCGGGCATTCCGTTCCTCTCCGACCTGCCGCTGATCGGGAGCTTGTTCTCCCAGAACGTCGAACGAGGAAGACAAGCAAGACCTGCTGATCCTCGTGACACCGCACATTCTGCCCGAGAACGAGGCCGTCCGCACGCCGTCCGCGACGCGCTGAGGTCTGTTTCGCCCCGTTCGCCCGCTCGGAGCGTTCTCCGGGCGGGCGACGTATTTTGGGGTAATGCTGCGCTTCACCACCGCCGGCGAATCCCACGGCCCAGCCCTCGTCAGCATCCTCGAGGGGATGCCCGCCGGCGTCCCATTAGTCGCCGCGGACGTCAACTCGGAGCTCTCGCGCCGCCAAGCGGGCTACGGCCGCGGGCGCCGCATGCAAATCGAGCGCGATGAGATCGAGTGGCTCGCCGGCGTCCGCGCCGGTCAGACGCTCGGCTCCCCAATCGCCATGCTGATTCGGAATCGCGACTGGTCGCACTGGCAGGATATCATGGATCCTGCCGCTCGCCCCGAGGACACCTCCTCTCTCCGCAAACGTGCCGTCACCCGTCCGCGCCCAGGCCATGCAGACCTGACAGGCGTCCTGAAATACGACCGCGAGGACGCGCGTGATATCCTGGAGCGCGCCTCGGCGCGCGAGACCACGGCCCGCGTGGCGGCAGCAGCGGTGTGTCGGCGGTTCCTGGCCGAATTCGCGATCACCATCGGGAGTCATCTCGTCCATCTTGGCGGAGTAGATGCCGAGGTGCCGGCATGCCTCCCGGATGACATCAATGCCGCGGCCGATGAGTCACCGCTTCGCACGCTGGACCGCGCGGCCGAGCAAGTAATGATCGAGCGTATAGACGCCGCCAAGGCCGAGGGAAACACGCTCGGTGGCATATGTGAAGTCGTAACGCGCGGTCTCCCAGTGGGCCTGGGCTCCCATGTCTCCTGGGACCGCAAACTCGATGGCCGGCTCGCCGCCGCAATCATGTCGATCCCCGCGGTGAAGGGCGTAGAGATAGGCATTGGATTCGAAGCCGCTCGTCGAACGGGCGCAGAGGTTCATGATGAGATAGAATCGGCGCCCAATCGGCCGCTGACCGGAAATACGCGACGGAAGACCAACCGGGCGGGGGGTCTCGAAGCGGGCATGACAACAGGCGAGCCACTCATCGTCCGCGTGGCGATGAAGCCGATCTCGACGCTCATGCGCCCGCTCCAAACGATCGACTTGAAGACCAACGAGCCGGCGGCCGCGGTGGCCGAGCGTAGCGATGTGACGGCCGTCCCGGCGATGGGAGTGATCGCCGAAGCGATGGTCGCCCTGGTCATGGCGAACGCGTTCGTCGAGAAGTTCGGTGGCGACTCCCTTGGCGAGGTCCGCCGGAATTACGACGCTTACGTCAATCACATCGCCCAGCGCCTCAGGTGAACGGTCACCTCGTTCTCATTGGGCTTCCGGGAGCCGGCAAAAGCACCGTCGGCCCTCTCGTGGCGCGGCGACTGGATCTCAGGTTCTGGGACTTCGACGCCGAGATCGAACGCCGCACGCGACGCACGGTACCGGCTATCATTCGTGTTGACGGCGAGCAGGCGTTTCGCGACTTGGAGCATAAGCTGACCGCTGAGCTCGCATCGGCACACCCTGCCGTCTTGGCGCCCGGTGGCGGCTGGGTAACCCGCCCTGATACGGTCGCGCTGTTGCGCCCGAGGGCGCGATTGGTCCACCTCAAGCTTACGCCGGCAGCCGCGCTCCGCCGACTTGGCAGCGCTCGACTGGCCCGGCCTCTGCTTAATGGGGAGGACCCATTGGCCCAAATGACGGCGCTGGAAGCCGCCAGAAGGACGGCTTACGGAAGCGCAGATTGGGTGATAGATACGGAACTACTTACCGTACAAAGGGTTATCGATATCATTGTCGAGCTTGTCTCGGCCCCCGGTGCCGGGTAGGTTAGCGCGACTGCTGGCGATGACGACGAATTTTTTTGGACCGGTAGTGTTATAGGACGGTATGACCTTTCGAATTTTGGGCCCACACGAGCGCGCTCGATTTGCCCCAGAGGCTTGGGGGCATCTCTTGTCGCTGCGCGGAGCGGGCATGTTGTCGGCCATTGAGCTGGAGCACGTTATTGATCGTGCGATGGCGCAAATCGATGGGCGGATTGCCTTAGACGACCTTCGATCGTTGATGGAGGGGACGGGTTTCGATGACGGTGGACCCGCCGCCGACCACGCGATCGTTCATTAGAAGACCATGGCAACGAAGCGGACTGGAAAATCTGGCGCGACGACGCGCACGCGTACGAGCTCGAGGCGGGCCAAGGCGCCCGCTCGCCGGCGTGCGGCCGCGCCTGTCAAAGATACGCCGGACACTGGCAGCGGTTCTGAGCGCGGCACGTCACTGATCATTGTCGAATCGCCGGCCAAAGCAAAGACGATTGGCAAGTATTTGGGCCGTGGGTACCGCGTCAAAGCGACCGTCGGCCACATACGCGATCTCCCCGAGAAGAAACTCGGTATCGACGTCGACAACGGCTTCGAGCCGGAGTACGTCACGATCGCGGGCAAGGAGAAGACGCTCGCCGAGCTCAAGGCGGCGGCCGACGAATCCAGCGAGATCTTCCTCGCGACCGACCCTGATCGCGAGGGCGAAGCGATCGCATGGCACGTCGCCGGGCAGATCAAGAAACGCGGCGGCGCTCCGATTCGGCGCGCCCGCTTTCATGAAATCACGAAGGACGCCGTCAAGAAAGCGCTCGAGGCAGCCGGCGAGATCGACGACAAGCTCGTCGAGGCGCAGCAAGCGCGCCGTGTGCTCGATCGCTTGGTTGGTTACAAGGCCAGCCCGGTACTCTGGAAGACGGTAAAGAAGGGTCTCTCGGCCGGTCGCGTCCAGACCGTCGCACTGCGACTACTGGTCGAGCGGGAGCGCGAGATCCGCGCGTTCAAACCCATCGAGTACTGGACCATCGCCGCGGCATTGGAGCACGAGGGCCAGGGGTTCGGCGCGAAGCTCCATCAGATCGATGGGAAGAAAGCGGAGATCGCCAACGAGGCCGATGCCCGTCGCATCGTCGATGAAGCGGCGGACGCTGCTGCTCGCCTGCGCGAAGCCGCGAACGGGTCGGCCGCGCCGACTGGCATCGGCACCTTCCTCGTCACTGACGTCAAGCGCCGCGAGCGCCGCAAGAATCCGCAGGCGCCGTTCACGACCAGCACCCTCCAGCAGGAGGGCGCCAAGAAGCTCTCGTACGGATCCAAGCGCACGATGCGTCTGGCGCAGGATCTCTACGAAGGCATTGAGCTGGGCAAAGAAGAGGGCGCGGTCGGTCTGATCACGTACATGCGGACCGACTCGACCCGCATCGCGGAGAGCGCGGCGACGGCGGCCCGCGATTATCTCCGCGGTTTGTTCGGTGAGAACTATCTCGCGCAGGGTGGCCCGCAGCTCTACGGCGATGGCAAGGTCAAGAATGCGCAGGACGCGCACGAGGGTATCCGTCCGACGGATCCCACGCGGCGGCCCGAGCTGATTCAGCGCTACCTGTCGGCGGACCAATTCAAGCTCTACCAGCTCATCTGGCAGCGCTTCATGGCCTCGCAGATGGCGCCCGCGGTATTCGATACGACGACGGTCGACTACGACCTGGGTCGGTATCTCTTCCGCTCGACCGGGAGCGTCATCAAGTTCGCGGGATTCTTGACGCTCTACCGCGAGAGTCACGAGGAAGGCGAGCATCGCGTGCTCGAAGATGAGCAAGCCTTGCCGTCGCTCTCCACGGGCACGTACGTCCCGGTGCGCTCGATCGATCCGACGCAACACTTCACCGAGCCGCCCCCGCGCTACTCGGAAGCCAGTCTGGTCAAGGAACTGGAACGCCTCGGCATCGGCCGGCCGTCAACCTACGCGTCGATTATCTCAACGCTCGTCGACCGTCGCTACGCGCAACTCGAACAGCGCCGCTTTTTCCCGACGTTCGCTTGGCGAAAGCGTCGAGAAAGTGATGGTTCGTCAGTTTCCGGACGTGTTTGACGTGACGTTCACGTCGAGCATGGAAGACCAACTCGACAAAATCGAGGAAGGTCAACGAAGCTGGCAGCGCGTGCTGAAGGACTTCTACACGCCCTTCTCGACCCGCCTCGCTCGCGTCGATGTCGAGGACCTGATCGCGGCCGCGCATGACCTGACCGCGGTCGCTGGCGAAAAGTGTCCAGACTGCGGCGGCCGCCTCGTGCCAAAGGGTGGTTTCTTCGGCCCGTTCCTGGCCTGCGAGAATCACCCGAAGAAGTGCAAGCACACGCGCCCGCTGCGTGGCGACCGCAAGCCGGCCGAGGTCACGGAGTACAAGTGCCACGAGTGCGGCTCCCCGATGCTCAAGCGCAACGGCCGCGCGGGCGATTTCTTGGGCTGCAGTCGCTTCCCGAAGTGCCGCGGCACGAGATCGATGCCGACGGGCGTGATGTGCCCGAAGGACGGCGGCGAGCTCGCCGCGCGGCGCTCGAAGAAGCGGGGGAAGGCGTTCTACGGCTGCGAGAACTACCCGAAATGCGACTTCGTCACGTGGGACAAACCCGTGAAGGAGACGTGTCCGGATTGCGGCTACGAGGGGGCCGAGGCCAAGTCGACGAAGGCGCGCGGAGAGTATCGCCGGTGCCTCAAGTGCCAGAACGAGTGGGACGTCCCGGCTCCGCCCGAGGTGGTGCCGGTAGCCGTCTAGTTTTCGGGCCGTCCAAACAGCAGCTCGATGACTCCCAGGTCGGCGGCGCGCGTCAACACATAGACGTGGTCGCCGACTTCGAGTGTCGTGGGTCCTTTCGGCGCAATCAGTGTCCGACCCCTGACAATGACCGTGACTGCCGACGCGTCAGGAATCGGGAGCTCCGAGAGACGACACCCGGCGACGGCCAGTGTCTCGTCGACATAGAATGACAAGAGCTCCCCATCCATTGGCTCTCGCGAATCGATATCCAATCCCGCGCGGGTGGGCGGCGGCACCGCGCCCCGCAAACCGACCCACCCGACGTACGCGATCTCACGCGCCGGATAGCGAAATGGCGCCAGGCACACCGCCACGATCGCGGGCCGCGCGATGAACGCCAGAGCACACCCGCGGGCGCGGCGTAGCGCTTGAGTGCCGCCGCCGACGTATTGAGGCCCCCGTCGAACAGGATGAGCACGAGCGCGATGGTGCCGATCCGAAACGAGAGCCCGTAGTTCTCGAACGGCAGTCGCCCGAGGCGTTCCGATCAGGCGACGAGCAGCGTGGCCGTCGCCGCGGGTTCTATGGAATCTCCGCCCGCTCGCAGCGGTCGAGCAGCCGCGTGTCCACGCGCACCTTCCCGTCCCGGCTCGGCTTGATGAACACGTTAATGAACTTGGCGCCCCACAGGATCTCGCTCGCGATGTACGAGGTGCGCGTGTGTACTTGCTGCGAGAACACCTCGTCCACCGCCGTGAGCAACACCAGCACTTCGGCCGACGAGTCCACGAGCTCCTGATAGGTGAGGCCATACAGTGGACTCGTCGCATCGATCGGATGCACGATCGTCCACGTGAGCGAAAAGAAAATCACCTTCGACCGCTCGAGGGTCAGCTCGTTGAACGTGCGCGTCCGCACGCCATTGACGGTCTCGAACCGCGAGAACGTGACCGTCGCCTCGAGTTGCACGAGCTCACTCCGCCGCTCGTTCACGAGGCGGAACATGAAGGCGGATTCGCCGCGATACGGCGCGACGACCGCGCGGTTGCTGAATCGGATCCGCGGGAGAGGCCGCGCGAACCGCGAGAAGATCAGCCCGGTCGCCAACGCAATGGTCAAGATACTGACGATCGATTCGGCGACGACGCAGAAATTGGCGGTCGTGCCCACGGGGATGATATTGCCGTACCCGATCGTCCCGAATGTCTCGACGCTGAAGAAGAACGCCTCGAGGAATCGACTCGAAAACGTGAGCCCCGGGGCGTTCAACGCGGCGGGGCCGAGTGCCAGGTAGATCCCGGCGAACAGCGCGTTAATCAAGAAGTACGTGCCCGTGAACAGCGCCAGGAACGCCGGCCACGACATCGTGAGCAGCGACTGATAGGGCGAGAGCCGGGCGGCGAGCGATTGCCCGGCGCGGATGGCGTTGAAGCTCCCGTCGCGATTGAGGAGCCGGAGGCGGCTTTCCCGGGCGACGACGGAGCCGAACCCGAGATCGTGATCTTCCTGGCCGGGAACGACCGGCGTCGGCGGCGGCGGCGGCGAGGGCTGCATAACTGTTCACGATTATACGTGGACGCGCTAAGTTGCCGCTATGGTTGTGTCCGTAGTCGGTGGCGGCCTCGCGGGATCCGAAGCCGCCTGGCAGTTGGCCGAGCGTGGATTCTCCGTCGTGCTCCACGAAATGCGTCCGGCTCGGACGACGCCGGCGCACCACACTGACCGCCTGGCCGAGCTGGTGTGCTCGAACACGTTCAAGAGCACGGAGCGGACGAACGCGCACGGACTGCTCAAGGCCGAGATGCGCTGCCTGTCGTCGATGATCCTCGAGGCAGCGGACGAGGCCCGTGTACCAGGCGGCACCGCCCTGGCCGTCGATCGCGACCGGTTCTCTGCCGCGGTAACGTCCCGCATCACCGGTCACCCGCGCATCACGGTCCATCGCGCCGAAATGGTCGACCTTCCCTCGCCGGGTATCATCGCCACCGGTCCTCTCACGTCCGACGCGCTCTCCCACTCGATCACGGCGGCCCTTGGGACTCACGCCCTGGCCTTCTATGACGCCATCGCGCCGATCATCGATGCCGAGTCGATCGACACGTCCATTGTCTTTCGCGCGTCTCGGTATGACAAAGAGACGTTGGATCTCGACGATGTCGGCGCGTACCTGAATTGTCCGTTCGATCGCGCAGAATACGATGCGTTTCTGGATGCCTTGCTCTCGGCCGACCAGCACCAGGGTCATGCCTTTGACGAGGTCCCATATTTCGAAGGCTGTCTCCCGGTCGAAGTGATGGCCGCCAGAGGCCGAGATGTGCTGCGCTTCGGCCCGATGAAGCCCGTCGGTCTTGCCGACCCGCGCACGGGCCGCCGCCCGTATGCCGTCGCGCAACTCCGCATGGAGACGCGCGCGGGCCAGATGTGGAACCTCGTGGGGTTCCAGACGCGCCTCCGCATTCCGGAGCAGCAACGCGTCTTCCGCCTGATCCCGGGCCTCGGCAACGCCGAGTTTCTGCGCTACGGCTCGATTCACCGGAACGCGTATGTGAACGCGCCAGCGACGCTCTCGCCGTACCTCTCGGCGCGGAGCGATCCGCGGCTCTTGTTCGCTGGCCAGATCACGGGCGTCGAGGGCTACACCGAGAGCGCGGCGACCGGCCTGCTCGCCGGCCGCAATCTCGCGCGCTTGCTCGACGGCGAGGACCCCACGATCCCGCCACCGACGACGATGCTCGGCGCGCTCTATCGGTATCTGCGCGAGGCCGATCCCCGGCATTTCCAGCCGATGAACGCGAATTTCGGTTTGCTCGATCCTCTCCCCGAGGAGGTCCGCGACAAGCGTCTCAAGCGGGAGCGGTTCGCCGAACGCTCACTCGCCGATCTCGCGGCGTGGTCGAGCCGATGACGTCCGAGTTCCTCGTGCACCTCGAGAAAGAGCGCAACGTCTCGGCGCACACATTGGCAGCCTATACGCGCGACTTGGGCCGGTTCACCGATTTCCTGTCATCGCGCGCGCATGGTGCCGCGTGGTCGTACGAGACCGTCGACCACCAGACCCTGCGCGCGTTTCTCGCGCACCTCTCGCGGTCTCGCTTGTCGCGTCGCTCGATCGCGCGGACCATGTCGGCCGTCCGCTCGTTCTATCGCTTTTTGCAACGCACCGATGTGATTGACGCGAACCCGGCTCGGAGCATTGCCTCACCCAAAGCCGATCGCCATTTGCCGGGGTATCTCACCCATGGCCAGGCCGAGGCATTGTTCGCGCTGGCGCAGACGCGTGCCACCGACGGTGGCATCGCGCACGTACGCAATCTGGCGCTGCTCGAGTTGCTCTATTCGACGGGCATGCGCGTATCCGAGATCCACGGCCTGAATCGCACCGACATCGATCTCGTCAGCCAGCAGGCGAAGGTGCGTGGCAAGGGCCGCAAGGAGCGCATCGTCCCGATCGGCGATCACGCGACGCTGGCGTTGCGCAACTACGAAGCCAAGCGCGAGTCGCGCGACCCGGCCGTCTTCCTCAACCAACGCGGCACGCGCCTGAGCATTTCGGGTATCCAAAAAATCGTGACGGCCCTCTTGGATGCCGTTGCGGGGGGCGAAGACCTGAGCACGCACTCGGTGCGCCACTCCTTCGCCACGCACCTGCTGGATGCCGGCGCCGACCTGCGCGCGGTGCAAGAGCTCCTCGGCCATGCCTCGATCTCGACGACCCAGATCTACACGCACACGAGCGTCGAGCGCCTCAAACAGGTCTACCAGAAGGCCCACCCGAGAGGCGGGACGCGCTAGCTAGAGTTTTGCATTGCTCAACCGCTCGATGACCATCGAGCGCGTTCTGACGTTTGCTTTTGGCCTGCTGGCCACGATCGCGGCGGCTTTGCTGATCGCCGACGCGATTACCGCCCCAATCCAGCCATCCGAGGAGCGTCGCCGCCGGGAGCGAGCGTCCCGCAGCCGGCCGGGTGAGGCGCTGCTGGGGCTGGGCCTCACGGGCCTGGCCGCGGCCTTATTCAGCATGGACCGCTGGCCGTGGGGCATTATCGCCGTTCTGGCCGGTCTACTGTGTTTAATCGTCGGGGCTTGGCTCAACCGACGCCTGCTGGTCGAGAGTGTTCGCAACAGGGGCGCCGCCCGCCGTCGCCGTTAGGGGCTTGCCCGGCCGCTAAGTTTGTTGGATGTCTTCGCTGCCAACTATCTACGCGACAACTATTCTGGCGGTCCGCCGGAATGGCCACGTCGCCCTCGGTGGAGACGGCCAGGTGACGGTCGGGGAGACCGTCATGAAGTCCAACGCCCAGAAAGTGCGCTCACTCCGAGGCGGGAAGCTCCTCGCCGGTTTCGCCGGCGCCGCGGCCGACGCCTTTACGCTGTTCGAGAAATTCGAAGAGAAGCTGGAGCGGTTTCCGGGCAACATGCCCCGGGCGGCGGTCGAGCTCGCCAAGGACTGGCGTAGCGATCGCGTGCTGCGCCGTCTCGAGGCGCTCCTGGCCGTCGCCGACCGGGACCACGGATTTGTGATCTCGGGGACGGGGGACATCATCGAGCCCGACGACGGCATCCTCGCCATCGGGTCGGGTGGGTCGTATGCGCTCGCCGCGGCGCGGGCGTTGGTGGGCAGTACGGACCTGGGCTCGGCCGAGGTGGTTCGCCGATCGCTCCAGATCGCCGCGGACATTTGCATCTATACGAACGCCAACATCACCGTCCTCGAGCCGACATAGTGTCGTCGAAGCACACGCAGCAAGCGCTGGCCCGTCTCGCCGATCTCACTCCGCGGCAAATCGTCACGGAGCTCAATCGGTACATCGTCGGGCAGAGCGAGGCCAAGAAGTCGGTCGCGATCGCGCTCCGCAATCGCTGGCGCCGCCAGCGCGCGCCGGACGGGATTCGCGACGAGATCTCGCCGAACAACATCATCCTGATCGGCCCCACGGGCGTGGGGAAGACCGAGATCGCTCGCCGCCTGGCGAAGCTGGCCGGCGCGCCGTTCGTGAAGGTCGAGGCCTCGAAGTTCACCGAGGTCGGCTACGTCGGTCGCGATGTCGAGGGCATGGTTCGCGATCTCGTCGAGAGCGCGATCGACATGGTGCGAACGGAGCGGGAATCAGAGGTCGAGGACCTGGCGAACGAGCGTGTCGATGACCGCCTGTTGGATCTGTTGTTACCCCCACCGACTCCCGCACCTCAAACACCCCAACCGGCGGCGTCAACCGCGGCGCCGCGGGCGCCGAGCGCAACGTCTTCGTCGTCTCGCCCGCGGGTGGTGTGACGCAAGAAGCGGCCGACAACGGCGAAGCAGCGCAGGCACGGTATCAGCGCACGCGCGAGAAGCTCAAACAGCTGTTGATCGACGGCCAACTCGAAGGCCGCGAGGTCGAAGTCGAGATCACGCATGCCGGCCCGCAGGTCTTCGACATGATGATCCCTCAGGGCGCCCCTGAGGGCATGGAAAACTTCATGGAGATGCTCCAAGATCTCGCGCCGAAGCGCAAAAAAAAGCGCACGGTCAAGGTCTCGGAGGCACGCCGGATCTTATTGGAGCAGGAGCTCGACAAGCTGATCGACGTTCGAGGACGTCACCGCGGACGCACTGGAGCGGGTCGAAAAGCTCGGCATCATTTTCTTGGACGAGATCGACAAGATCGCCGGCGACCGGGGTCCCTCGGGCGGCGGCGGCCCTGATGTGTCGCGCGAGGGCGTACAGCGCGACCTGCTCCCGATCGTCGAGGGCTCGAACGTTCAGACGAAGTACGGGATGGTGAAGACGGACCATGTGCTCTTCATCGCCGCGGGCGCGTTTCATGTCTCGAAGCCGAGCGACCTGATTCCTGAGCTCCAGGGTCGGTTCCCGATTCGTGTCGAGCTCAAGCCGCTGACCGAGGAAGATTTCGTCCGCATCATGACGGAGCCGGAGAACGCGCTCACCAAGCAATACGCGGCTCTCGTTGAGGCCGAGGGTGCCTCCCTGACCTTCACCCCCGACGGCATCGCCGAGGTGGCGCGCATTGCCGCTCAGGTCAACGACCGCATGGAAAACATTGGCGCGCGCCGCTTACACACGGTCATGACTACGCTGCTCGAAGACCTACTCTACGAGCTCCCCGACCGCGGCACCGACCCGGTCACGATCGACGGCCCGGCTGTCCGCGATCGCCTCAAGTCGGTCGTGGAGGACGAGGATCTGCGCAAGTACATCCTCTAGTCGTGCCGATGTCTTCGCTTGGCGCGCTTATCAAGCCAGACTTGGTGAAAGCACGCTGCGATGAAGCCGACGATCATGAGACCAAATAGGACTGGGTTGACATAGTCGAATAAAAAGTCGAGCCATTGAAGGGGCGTCATTTCTTGAATCCTTCCTTGGTTGTGAGTCCTTGGATCACGGCGCCCCACATGAGTCCAGCGGCCGTAAGAGCCAGTGCGCAAGTATAGGCATTGCGAAGGCGTGCCACAGCGTGCAGTGCCTCTCCGACGAGGAACCCACCGTATGTCACGGCCGAAGCGATCGTGATGAGGAGAGTGATGAACATCCACAGTGGCGACCGCTCACGTTGCGCAGGTCGGAGAAGCGCGAGTACCGCAGTGCTAGCTACCGACAGAGCGAAGAACAGCAGCTCACGGGTTGCTTCGAGGCTGAGCGCTCCGCGCTGGCCAACGAGGTAATGCGTGAGGATCCAAGCGCCGAGGGGCGCGAGCGCCATGACGCAGCCGATGCCCCACCATTCCCAGTGTTGTGTCCGCATGAGCCGAGGATACGACCCAGCGTCAGTCGACCGTCATTCGCAAGTTGGCCACTTTCGCCCCCCGATTCTACTTTTCTGACTCCCCCCACCGTTTGCCGCCAATGGCCACGACTACCGTGCCCGCGAGCTCAGCGTCCCCGGCCGCATCCGATGCGACCACTCCGCATCGCGACTTCCTGGTAATCCCGGACTTCTCGAAACAGGAGCTCGACGGCCTATTCGCCCTGGCCGAGCGGATGCGCAGTGGCGACTACTCGCGCCGCCCACTCGCCGGCCAGTCGTTCGCGATGATCTTCACGAAGTCATCGACGCGCACGCGCGTGTCGTTCGAAGTCGGCGCCTGGCAACTCGGCGCTCAGCCGTTATTCCTCTCGGCCCGCGACGTCCAAATCGGCCGCGGCGAGACCATCCCGGACACGGCCCGCGTGCTCTCGCGCTATGTCCACGGGATCATGATCCGCACATTTGCCCACGCGGATGTGGAGGAGCTCGCCCGTTGGGCAACGGTCCCGGTGATCAACGGTCTCACCGACTGGCAGCACCCCTGCCAGGTCCTCGCCGACGTTGCGACGATTCGCCAGCATCTCGGGACCTACGAGGGCAAGCATGTCGCCTGGATCGGTGACGGCAACAATATGGCGAACTCGTGGATCGACGCCGCGTATCGCCTGGGGTTCTCGTTGACGCTGGCGTGTCCCGAGGGCTACGACCCTGACGCCGCACTGGTCCGCCGCGCGCAATCGACGGCCAACGTGCGCGTCGTCCGCGATCCGCGCGAGGCGGCTGCCGGCGCGCACGTCGTGACGACCGATGTGTGGGCGTCGATGGGTCAGGAAGAAGAGCAGGCGGTGCGCGCGCGGGCGTTCGCGGGCTATGTCGTGGATGCAGCGATGATGGAGCGGGCGGCGCGGGACGCGATCTTCTTGCATTGCCTCCCCGCGCACCGCGGCGAGGAGGTGACGGCCGATGTGATCGACGGGCCCCAATCGAAAGTATTCGATGAAGCCGAGCAGCGGCTTCACGTCCAAAAGGCGATACTCGCGGTGCTCATGGGAGGAGAACTGCTGTGATTGAGGCTGGACAGCCCGCTCCATTGTTTTCCGCGCAGGCCGATGACGGCCGGACGGTGACGCTCGAGTCACTCCGCGGCCGTTACGTGGTGCTGTATTTCTACCCAAAGGACGACACGCCCGGTTGCACCACCGAGGCCTGCGAGCTGCGCGACGCCTTCCCGCACTTCGACGCCGCCAACGCCACCATCCTGGGCGTCAGCCCCGACAGCGTCGCCTCGCATGTGAAGTTCAAGAAGAAGTTTGCTCTCCCGTTCACGTTGCTCGCCGACCCGGATCACGCGATCGCCGAGGCGTACGGCGCCTGGAAGGAGAAGCGGATGTACGGCCGCACCTACATGGGCGTCGAGCGCTCCACGTTCTTGATCGACCCCACCGGCACGCTTACCCACGTATGGCGTAAGGTGAAGGCCGATGGTCACGCCGCCGATGTCGCGACCACGCTCGCCGCTGCCACTCCGCCGGCGGCGAAGAAGAAGCGCCCGGCAAAGAGCAACTAACTCCTCGCGCTTCGCGCTCGTCGCTTCGAGCGAGTCGAAGCTGCTCGAGCGAGGCGCCGCCGCTCGCACGCACGCTGGCGCCCCCATGCCATCGGACGCCGGGCCCGCGCAAGCCAACGGATGCCGGAGCCGCGCACACCACGGACGGTGCCCCGGACGGAGCCGCGCAGCTTAGTACAGCGATATTTCGACGCAAGGCGACGAGCGCGAAGCGCGAGGAGTTAGTTGCCCTTTATCCGCCGTGGATTACACGCCCTCAGTGACCATGGTCACATGAATCCGCGTTAACCCCGCGTTATCGTACCCACCGCGAGGTAAACTCCCCTAATAGCGAGTTAACTCTATTCAAGACCGCGCGTTACGCAAACGGTCTCGGCTGTTATGGTGTGACGCCGGGGTCTGGGAGCGTGACGGCACATCAGCCAGGGATCCCTAGCTTGGACCTCGTACCAACGGGCACCCCAATCCGGGGGTCGCTCGCTTTGCGGTCTCAAGCACTCGACAGGGATTTCCGATGAGCCATCGCCGCGGATACACGCTGATCGAAATGATGATCGTAGTGACGCTGATCGCGATCGTCACCGCGACCGCGATGCCGCACATCGATTATCAAAACTCGCGCCAGGACGGCGCGGTGCGCGCCATTCGTGGCGCGCTGCAGCAGGCGCAGTCGTACGCCGTGAGCTCGCAGCACGAGGTGTGGGTCATCGTCGATGCCGCCCACAATCGGGTCATTGCGGTTCAGGATCCGTCGGATAGCAACAAGTACGTCATCGGCGACCATTATTGGGCGGTACCCATGCAGGACGGCGCGAAGCTCGGGCTCGGCGCCGTCGCGCCGTTGACCGGTGACGCGGCGCCGGTCGCTGGAGTCGCGATCACGACCACGACGCCCATCACGGCTGGCGCGCTGAGCACCGTGCCGACGGGTTTTGTGTTCCGCGCCGACGGCGCGGTCAGCTCCAACGCGCAGATCTATATCACGTCGGCCCGCGGTCTCGCGAGAGATTCGAGAGCCATCGATGTCACCCAGGCGACAGGACGCGTCGACTGGTACCACTACAACGCCACGACCAACACTTGGGTCCTCGGGGGCTTCTGATGTCTCACGCGACGGCAGGACGCCAGATGCGTCCCGGTATGACACTGATCGAGGTGATGGTCGCCTTGGTGATTCTGAGCGGCTCCTTGCTCGCAATGGGCAATTTCATGGGCAAGTTCGCCCACGCCCAGCGCCGCGCCGGGATGCGCGCCGACGCGGTGGACCTCGCGTCGGACGTGATGGATTCGGTGCAACACGATTCGACGTACGCGGCGATTCCCGGCGATTTCCAGAAGTCGGCCACGATCTCCCGCGACGGCGCGTCGTTCACGCGCTCGACGGTCGTCAAGCAGATCGGCGGCGCCGTCACGTCGAACGTCAACTATTACGTCATCACGACCACCGTGGTCAACACGCAGCTGACGCCGGCTGACACGGTGAAAAAGTCCATCGTCATCCGGTCCTTCTAACTATGCCACACAACGCCCTTCACTCCGGTGGCCGCGCGCGACGCGGCTTCACTCCGCGTCGCGGGTTCACGCTGACCGAGATGATCATCGCGACGACGATGCTCGGGCTGTTTGGTGCCAGCGCGATCACGTTCTACCTGCGCAGCCTGCGGTCGGTCAGCAACACCGCCGGCCGAAACGACGCGCAACAGAACGCGTCGTTCGCGCTCGACTTCATGGACCACGACCTCCGCATCGCGGGCACGGGCCTGGCGCAGAGCCAGCCGCTGTTCATCGCGGCGACCAACACCTCGCTCGGGTTCAACGCCGACCTGATTACGCACGACACGTCGGCCTCGGCTCCCGGGACCTACTATGATCCGAGCGTGCCGGATTCGGTGGCGCTCGCGTGGCAGCAGTCCTCGGCGCAGAACATGAAGAATTCCTCCATCGCGTATCCGGAGTCCACGTTCCACCAGTCGGCAGGCGTCATCAGCGCCGCCGAGACCGTGCAGTTCTGGCTCACCCTGGATCCGACCCCGGGTGCGCCCGCCAATCGCTACTATATGATGCGCCAGGTGAACGGCAATGTGCCGTCGATCCTCGCGAAGAACATCTATTACAATCCGGCGACCTCAACGCCGCTGTTCCAGTACTACTACGTCGACTCGACGAACGCGCTGCACCAGTTCCCGACCGCGCGCATCACGGCCGGGTTCTTCCACAACGCGACGAGCCAGGCGACGCTCGATTCGATTCGCGAAGTGCGCGTGACCCTCACGGGTTGGTTCACGGATCCACACAACGGCCAGAACGTCTATCGCACGGTGAACGAGCAGATCCGCATGCCGAACACGTACATGTCGCGGATCGCCGAGTGCAACAGCCCCCCGAGTCCCGTGGTGAGCTTTTCGGCTACCCCGAGCACGGGGGGGCAAGACACCGTGGGTCTGACCTGGGCCCCCTCGCCCGATGACCAGGCGGGGAAGAAGACCGTGCGCATGTACCTGATCTACCGCAAGAAGCACACGGACACGACGTACGTGCAATTGAACAGTGTCACCCCGCAGGTCCCACTGCCGGGGACGTACGCGTACGACGACACGCAGTCGGGCGGTGGTCTCGTCTTGACCACGCCGTACGACTACGAGGTCGTCGCGCGCGACTGCACGCCGGCGTTGTCGTCGGCGGTAACGCAAACCAATGTCACACCTCACTAGCCCGGAGCCGCTCATGACCCCGTTTCGACTCCACCGCACCGCGGGAGCCAAGGGCCGAGCAGGCTCCGCGATGATCTTGGTGCTGCTGCTCACCTTCGCGCTGGCGGCTCTCGCCGGCTCGGCGATTCTGCTGTCCTCGACCGCGACGCAGACCGTCAAGTCGCGCGAGAGTGAGAAAGACTTGCGCTACGCGGCCGACGCCGCGATCGCCATTGGCGAGAGCCAGATCGAGACCGATCCGACGACCGTGCCGTTGTCCGGATATACCCAGATCGCGACGAATGCGGCGATGCTCGCCGCGGACTCGACGGTGATCCCCCACCTCACGTACAACCTCTATGTGGGGCCGACCGGTTCGGTCACCCGGCAAAACGGTCGCTTCGTGACGCTGATCGCGCAGTCGATGGACACCGCGCACCACCGGTCGTTCATCCGCCGCGTGGAGCTCATGCAGGAGACGTTCGCGAAGTTCGCCTACTTCTCGAACAGCGAGAACGGCATCTGCTTCGGGTCCGGCGACATTCTGTACGGGCCGATCTTCTCGAACAGCTTGATCTCGACCTGCGGTCCGCCGCAGGTGGCCACGTTCGAGGACTCGGTTGAGATCAGCTCACAGGCGGCGAGCCCCGGATTCTCGAACGGGAATCCGACGCAGGACTCGCTCAAGTACGGCTTCCGATACCCGGTCGCCCCGATTCCGCTGCCGTCGACCGCGCACCTGGCGAGCCTGTTCACGTTGGCGTCGAATGGGAGTACCCTGTTCACATTGCCGAACACGAACACGGATTCGACCGGGGATCTGCACTCGCGGCTCGAGTTCGATGCGTACAACGACTCCAACCCGACGCTCGGCGCCGATTCGATCGCGACCGGCCAGGGATTCGTGAAGTTCTATCAAATCGACGAGACGAATACCTACTGGACAACGAACTTCGCGTCCGGCACGAAGCGTGACTCGGCGGCCGCGGCGTATCTCCGCGCGGGGCTCAACAAGCGCGGCGACTGGCACAACTGCGGTGACTGGCACTACGTGCTCGACTCGTCCGCGAAGCTCGCCGGCGCCACGAGTCCCTACCACTGGGAGTTCTTCCCGGAAGCGGTGCATGACTCGGCCTGGTTCAAGACCGCGGTCACCACGTCGCCATATTCATGGACGGACGGGAACGGCAACATTTATCGGTTCGCGAGCCCGTACGCTCCGACGGTGGCCGGCCTCGACTCGAATTTCATGATCCTCGAGAACGCGGCGCACAATTGGTTGCACAACTATCCGACGGTCGCCAGCACGAACACCGAGTGGAAATACGTCAAAGCCGGTACGCTGGGCTCATTGGGCAACCGAGTGCTGACGATCACGCCGAGGCGTGACGCCCAGTCGCCGAACCCGGTGTGCTACCCGGGCGGCGATCCGCACCTGGTCTCGATGGAGCGTACGGGCTGGAAGAACACAGCTATCCTGGGAACTCCGGGTTACGGCTGGCGCGGCGGCGTGGACAGCACGTTCACGTACGCGAGCGGTGGCCCGGCCCCGACGATCCCGGCCCTCGCCGGCCTCGGCCACTGGGTGGTCTGGCCCGGAACCGCGATCTCGTGGGCGAACACCAACTTCAAGGGCAACCACGCGGACTGGGCCGCGCTGTTCCCGGTCGACACGACGCTCAACCCGGGGTTCAAGGGCGTGATCGGCGTGCATGGCTCGACCGGCGTCAGCGGGAACGTCGACGGGCACGTCACCCTCTACATCGATGGCCAGGTCGGGATGATCGACAACCTGCGCCTGACGACGGACCAAGGGGACTCGACGTGTGAGCACGGGATTGGAATTGTCTCGAGTCAGAGCGTTCTGGCGACCGATAACGCCCTCAACGTGCCGCAGCACTGGAACCTGAACGACTTGAACGGGACACTCGACTCGAACTGGGTCACGCTCCGTGACAACAACTCGGGCGGCAACGGCACCAGCACGTTCGGCGGCTCGCTGTACGTCGAGTCCACTGTCATGGCGCTGAACTCATGGGGCGCCGAGGGACTGACCGCGGACAGCTCGTACACGTCCAGCGTGCTCTGCGCGACGACGGCTCCGCCGGACAACATCTGACAAGCGCGGCTGCCTGTACGTCTTCGGCAGCATCATCCAGAACTCGCGCGTCACGGTGAACTCGGGCTCGGGCGGCGCGGGCGGGTACGGGTACGCGAAGCGCTACCAGTATGACATCTGCGCGGTCACCAACCCGCTACCGTACTTCCCGACGACCGGGCGATTGATCGAGAATAAGTACTACGAGCACGACCCGAACCGCTTCAACGTCGCGGCGCTGTACCAATCGTTGCAGGGTCCGTGATCCTCACGCTGTGGCGCCGCCACCAATGGTTCTGACACACAGCCCGGGCATTGCGTCCCGGGCTGTGTGTCTTCACGTACGACAACGGCGAGCGTTGCCGAGCGACGGTCGTACAGTTATGCTCGACGCTATCACGTTCCGGGAGGAAGTCCTGCGCGGCGTCGATCGATTGGTCGCCGCCGGCGGGTTGATGCGAGAGCCGGGCGAGTAGCTCGACAAGCCGTGACCAGCCACGATGCCGAAGTACGTACTGGACACGAACGTCTACGTCGATAGCGTCGCCACCGAGTCTGCGGCCGCGGGTCTCAAGCGATTCCTGCGCGCGCACCTGGGGCGCACGTTCTACAGGAGCTCCGGGTCGGCGCGCGCACACCGGAACAGGTAGAAGCACTGGTCGAGGGGGTTATCGCCCCGTTCGAACGTCGGCGAAGGCTCTTCGCGCCATCGCCACACGCGTTCGCCGAATGCGGGCGTGTGCTCGTCGACCTCACCGTGCGCGAGGGCATCGCGTACGCCGATACGAGTCGGTCGCTGGTCAGCGATGTGCTGCTCGCGACCTCGTGCCACGAGCAGGGCATCACGTTGGTCACCAGCGACGGCGACTTCAAGGTCATCGCCCGGCACCTGAAAGGGTTTCGGCACGTCTCGCCGTTTCCGCGCTGACCCCCTGAAAAGCTCACGCCCGCTGGACCCGTGCGGGCGCGCCCCGTCATATTGCCTTTGCGCGCATGTTGCGGATCGCTGTGCTGACGATCTCGGACGCCGGATCACGCGGCGAGCGCGAGGATACCTCGGGTAACGCAATCGCGGCCTGGGCCGCCTCGCGTGGCGCCGTCGTGGCCGCGCGGGCCATTGTGCCGGATGCGTCGGCCGCGATCGCGGCGCAACTCGTCGCCTGGTGTGACGCGGACACGTCTGACGTGGTGTTGACCACGGGGGGCACGGGATTGAGCCACACGGACGTGACGCCGGAAGCGACGCGCGCGGTCCTCGATCGCGAGGCGCCGGGGATCGCCGAGCGCATACGGGGATTGAGCCTCGAGCGATTCCCGCGCGCGGCGCTGTCTCGTGGCTTGGCCGGGCTCAGGCGGCGAACGCTGATCGTGAACTTGCCCGGGTCGCCGGGTGGAGTACGCGATGGTCTCGCGGCCCTGGACCCGATACTCGATCATGCCGTGGACATCATCCGCGGCCGGGCCACGGATCATTCATGAAGATCCTGCTGACGCTGACGGATGTCGAACCCGCGGTGCGCTTGAACGCGCAGCTCGAGCAGTCGGGCGTCGAGACAGAGGTCGTCTCGCCGCTCGACGACATTCGCTCGAGCATTCGCCGCTTCAAGCCGGACATCTTGGTCTTATCCGGCGCCTTGCTGGATCCGCAGAGCGTGTCGCTCGTCCGGGAAGAGCTGTGGGATGGGACGCCGGTCGTGGGCCTCTCCGATGTGGGCGACCCCGAGATGGCCGAGCGGCTCCGGACTTTGGGCTACACTGAGATCTACGTCAAGCCGATCGTGTTCTCGGACGTTGTTGCCGGTCTGCGGCGCCTGGCCGACCGGCGTGCGCTGGCCGTCGCGACTGGCCTGTATGGCGACTCGCCGGGCATCCGCGAGGTGCTGGTCAAGGTCGAGCAGATGGCGCCGGTGTCGAGCACCGTCTTAATAGAAGGGGAGAGCGGCACCGGGAAGGAGCTGGTCGCCCGCGCGATGCATCAATTGAGCCCGCGCCGCGGGAAGCATTTCATCGCGGTGAATGTCGGCGCCTTGCCCGAGACGCTGGTCGAAAGTGAGCTCTTCGGACATGAGAAGGGCTCGTTCACCGGAGCGGCGGAGCGTCGCATCGGCCGGTTCGAGCTTGCCGACACTGGCACGCTTTTTCTGGACGAGGTGGGAGAGATCCCGCCCAGTACGCAGGTCAAGCTGCTCCGCGTGCTCGAGGAGCGTGAGCTGACGAGGGTCGGGGGGACGCAGCCGATCAAGGTCGACGTGCGGGTGATCGCGGCCACGAATCGGCCGCTGCGCGATGCGGTGGAGCAGGGGTCGTTTCGCTCCGATCTCTATTATCGGCTCAACGTGCTCGAGATCTACTTGCCGCCGCTGCGCGAGCGGAAGGAAGACATCCCCATCCTGGTTCGGCGGTTCATCCAGGAGTTCTCGGCGCAACACGACCGGCCATTCCACGGGATCTCATCGGACGCGATGCAGGTGTTGGTCGACTATCCGTGGCCGGGCAACGTGCGCGAGTTGCGCAATCTCGTCGAGAGCATGGTGGTGCTCTCCCCGGGACACGAGATCGGGCCGACCGATATTCCGAGACAATTTCGCGACGCGAGCGCGCGCTTTCTTCCGGTGCCCGTGGGGCCGCTCCTGCGGGGGCGTGACGGCGTCGACGGGCGCGAGATGGAGTTCATCGTGCGGAGCCTCGTGGAGCTCAAGCTCCAGGTCGAGGAGTTGCGCCGTCGGATTGACGCTGAGCGTGCGTCGCCGGGGTGGGTGGGCGAGCTGCAGCCGGTGGGCGGGGCGGGCGGACTGCCGCCGGTGGGGCTGCCGGCAGGGATCGAGCCGCGCGATTCTGCGCCAGTGCCTAATATCGTGACAATCAGCCCTGGGATGACGATGGCGCAAATTGAGCGTGCGGCCATCGAGGCGGCTTTGAAAGAAACACGTGGAAACCGAAGAAAGGCCGCCGAGATGTTGGGGATCGGTGAGCGTACGTTGTATCGCAAATTGCGAGAGTACCAGATTCCCGATGCAGCGATGGTGCTTGATTAAAACGACTTACGTTCGCATATTCGATCGCGCTCTGAAGTAAGTACATCCGTTGGTTGTGGGACACTTCGACCTGCGGGGACGGCGATGTCGTTAGTCGTCCGCGTCACTTTCTCACCGGACACTCGGAACGCCGTTGCCAGGTCCAGCCAACTTGTCCTCTCAACTGTCGAGTTCGCCACTGTCGATTGCAGGCAGCGTGTTGCCGATTCGGCGTGCGGAAGAGTTGTTGGCGACGTTGCCCGGCATCGTCTCGGCGAAGATCGTGGTATCGGACGCGGGCACGGTCGACGAGATTCACGTGCTCACGACGTCGGAGTACACACCAAAGCAGACGGTGCGCAACATCGAGAGCGCGTTGATCGCGCATCTCGGGATGCGCGTCGATCATCGCAAAATTTCGGTCGCCTCTTCGAGCGAGCCGCCCAAGCCGCGCGAGACGGCGATCGATCCGGCATTAGTTCAAGCCGTCGCCGAGGATCTAACTCGGCGACGTTTGTATTTCGAGGACGTCGAGGTGCGCCGGTCGCGCTCGCGCGGGGTCACGTGCCGCGTAACGCTGCGGAAGGGCGACTCGTCTTTTGTAGGAGAGGCCGAGGGCGCGGAATCGGAGCGTGCCCGTGTCGACCTCGCTGCGCGCGCGGCCATCAAGGCGATCAGCCAGGCCGAGCGCGGCGAGCGCACGCTCGCATTGGATGGCGCCAAAGTGATTGACGCCTTCGACCGCGCGTTTGTCTTCGTCGGCGTGTCCGCTCGCGTGGGGCGCGAGAGTGCGCTCCTCACGGGCAGCTGTGAAATCAAGGAGAGCGCCGAGACGGCGAGTGTGCTCGCCGCGCTTGACGCCACGAATCGATGGATCGCGTACGGGCGGTAGCAATCGCACGGCGTGCGATTGAGAACGGGCGCGGTCTGTGATGGGTGAGTGAGAGGTCAGTGGCACTGCTCGTTGTGGGAGCGATGACATTCGAGCATCAGACCCTTTTCCCTCTGCCAACCAGTCACGAAAGTAGATCAAAACTGAATCCCCCGTTCGCGGACGAGCGGAGCTGAGCGGGCTTACACCCGAAATCCGAGCGGAGCCTACCACGAAGCGCATGAGGCGCAAGCCTGCATGCGACTACGACAGGGAGGTGACGCCGAGTGTTGAGTCTCCTGCTCAAGCTATTCGGAATGTGCGCTGTAACCATGGGTTGGGAGTAGTTCCGCGAACGGGGGTTCAACACCGCACAATGAAACGAACTCCGATCGTAATCTTCGCAGCGGCCAGCACTATTGTCACCTGTGCCGTAATCTGGCTGCTGTATGAGCTGGCGCCCATTTCGCTGGCCGCTAATCCCGTGGTGCTCGGCGAAATCATGGTACTCGCCGCTATCGCTGTGATCATCGATCACACGCGTGTCAAGCTGCAGGGCGGAGCGAACATTACGATCTCCTCGATGGCGCTAGCTACTGCGGCGCTGTTGGTGCCGGATTGGGCGACCGCATTGGCAGTTGCTGCATCCAGTACGGCAACTCAAGTCTTGGCGCGCAGACCAGCAGTTAAGGCTATCGTCAACGTAAATGCCACAACACTCGCCCTGGCGGTTGCTATAGCCGTTCATCGGCTTACTGGTGGCAGCTCATTGCTCCTATTCGCCAACAAGTCGCCGGTCACCGCACTCTACGCATTTTGGTGGAGGGTGCCGCTCTTCGTCGTGCTCAGCTTTTTGATTTCGGCATTTGTCGTGGGGATTGCGATTGCTTTGTCTACGAAGAGCAGTGTAGTTGATGTTTGGAAAGCGAACCTTCGCGAATCGCCCTCGGTAATGTTGATAACCACTCCGGTACTCGCCTTGTGTGCCGGTTGCGCTGTTTATCTCGGTTTGCCGGGGGCTATTCTAGTTGCGTTAATACCGATGGCTTCGATTCGACGGCTTGTCGATCAGAATAAGCAGCTAGGTGTGCGCCAGGCAGAACTTGAGCAACAAAAGGCCGCACTTGAACGGACGCACAAAGAAGTACTGCAGCTCATTGTGCTGTCGATCGAAGCTCGCGACCCTTACACGTCCGGCCATTCGCAGCGCGTACAGCACAATGCAATGATCTTTGCGCGTGGCTTAGGCTTCGATGACATTCAGGTCCACAAGATTGGCGTAGCGGGTGTGCTCCATGACGTTGGCAAGATGGGCGCGCAGTATGCACCTATTCTTGCAAAACCCTCCAAGTTGACCGCAGAAGAGCGCGCAATCCTTGAGCGCCATCCGGTAGATGGCGCGAATTTGGTGGGAACAATCACTGAGCTCAGCGACATAGTTGATGTCGTGCGCCACCACCACGAGAATTGGGATGGAACTGGCTACCCTGACCGACTTCAGGGTGAGAGTATCCCCCTTCATGCGCGGATTATCCGAGTTATAGACACGATAGATGCGATGACGACCGTGCGTCCTTACCGAGCTGCACTCGGGGAGGCGGATGTGCGCTCAGAGCTAATCAAGTACAGAGGAACGCAATTCGACCCCGCGCTTGTTGATGCTTTGTTGCAGCCGCACGTCTGGGCCACGATCTTTCCGCCTGTCGCGCCGAGTATACTCGCGCGTGAATTCACTCCACGATTTGGGGTACGGCGAGTAACCGCCGAGGGGCTCAAGATTAGCCGAGGTTAGCTCGGCTGCCTCGCTGTCATGCGCCGGTTGAGCGAGTGGTCAGACCCTCTAAACCAGAAGATGCTCAGCCTTCAGCCCGAACAGGGCAGTTAAGTAAGCAGGCGCCGCATACCGCTCCCTTCGATGGTTGCGAAGGTATTCTACCAGGATGGTTTTCGCCCGAGCTTCTTGATTCTGGGCCAGCAGCGCCTTGCAAAGCGCGAAGGCGGCGAAGTCCTGATTTCCCAGCCCCTGTAGGCGTCTGAACTCGTGCTCAAGAGTCGATATTAGCTTCGTGGGCCGATGAACTCTGTCATGAGTAAACGCTAACAGCGTGGACAGAGCCAGGAGGCAGTGTTTAATGCGGCCGCCGGACTGGCTGGTTTGACTTCGCCACTTTCTGAACGCCCGTGCGTTGCATATGCGCATGGCTTCTTTCTTGGTTCCAGCGATCAGGGCAATCATCGCCCTAAGCTGCGCGATATCTATTGCCCGATAGGGAAAACGACGCCGATCTTCAGCCGCGAATAACGTGATCCAATAGATCTCGCGCTGAGCTGAACTCTCCTTGCTCGATGAATGTTTCGCCAATCTGAGTGAGTGTGGCTAGTACATAACTGCGGCTTTGCATCCACTTAACCAGTTGCAAAGCTTCGTCCAAAGCAGCGCGTGCGTCGTCAAATCGGCCGAGAAACCTCAAGGTCAGGCGTGTCGTCGGAGACTCTGCGCGAGAAAGGTTGTGGATCCACTGAGACGCGCGTAGGTGACCAGAGCATTACCTGCTTGTGCACCCTTTTCGAGGTCGCCGACATAGGTGTCGAACACCATGGACATCGTCAACAAGTCCACCGGTCGAACCGTGACTTCGCCCGCGAGCGAAAGAAGGCGGTGGTGGAAGTGCTTGAGGCGCATGGGGTCATGCAGATTGAATGCGCATATCATCGCGCAGATACCCGCCCTGACACGGGTGTCAGGTGCTGCGGAGTCGTCGGCAAGACACGTTGAAGCCTCAATGAGGAGGGGTTCCACATCCTCAAGCGCGTACATCCGCGCCTCCAATACGTCAATTTGCCACTGAGACCAAGCCGAGCTCCCGATGCGGAGGGCCTTTCGCAACCGGCTAACTTCAGCGGCCGCCCGCGATACTCCTGCCAGATCGCCCACAGCGAGCAGTGCCGGGATGATGCTTTTCCTGAACCAGTACGCGCTCGTGGTCACTCTCACACCATTCGACCGCATGCCGCCACATCGCAGTAGCTTCATGCGGAAGCCCGAGCTTGAGGAGCCGGTCGCTACACCGTCCGAGCATCGCGATCGCTTCGCGATGCAGCCCCGCCAAGCGGTAATGATTCGCGCAATCCCAGAGCAGGCTAGAATCGTGCGGCGGTTCGAGTTCTGGATGAAGCACGTCTCGCGATTCTTCCGTGAGCCAACTGGGCTGTCGTCGAGGTAAGCCGGGCGCAAACCAGAGTTGGCGAGTGTACTATGCATGCAATGTGCGACGCCGTGCTCCCATCGTATGAAGCCCTTGTGTTCCAGGCTGTCCATCCGACTGACGAGCTCCACCTCTGGGAACTCCAATAGACGCTTCAGTCTGCCCCGTCGTCGTATGCTGTCCAAGCATCGCGATCGTCTGAAGAACGAGCAGTTCGCTTTCCGCAAGGGTCGCCAATGCGCTCGATGCAGCGCGGACTCGATCGATGGTGGTATGGGATGTCGATGTCCACAACTTTCCCAGTAACGAGCCAACTCGTGCATCAACCGTGGAGAGCCACACGCCATCTCGATGTAGAGAGATTCCAGATCTGTACTGAGTCCGCCGTGGTGTGTTGACGTCAGGAGGCGCAACAACTCACCCGACTCCGTCCGGGTGAGCGGGTCGAGCGCGTGCGACCGCAAGCCTCGATTGAGCGTCGCGAGCCGTGCCGCCGACCCTGATGGGTCTCGCGCGGTCATGAGCACAAGCAACGATCTGGAGTGGCTGGTTGCCACGAGGTCAGCAACAATTTCGATCGACTGTTCGTCAGCTTGATCTATATCATCGATAACCACGAGCAGGCTGACCTCGTGAGTTACAGCCGCAATGAGATCCAGTATCGATTGCTTAATACCCGCGTAGATAAATGACGGCGCATCCTGGCCATCAGACGCGACAGGCATCTCGAGAGACTCGCCCGTCAATTTTCGTAAGTATTGCAGGGAGGCTGGCGAGCAACCAATGGCGCCGGGAAGGCGTTGAATCGCTGACACGACCTTCGTCAGCACCGATAACGGGCATCGTGATTCACTCGGCAAACATTCCGCGTGCACGACGCTGATGCCCTCGAGCGCCGCGGTGCGGCTGATCTCCTCAATGAGCCGAGTCTTCCCCAGCCCCGCACCTCCCTTGACAAGGTAACCACCACCCGAACTTCGTCGCATATGCCGAACCATCGTGGTGATCGCGGCGATCGCGGATTCGCGACCAATGAGAGGCGACTCAGCGGGCGTAAATCGGTCGGAGATGCGTTGCCGCAACAGTGCACTCGGCAGTCCCACACTGGACGCATGAGCGGCGAGATCCTTCTTGTATCGCTCCAGCAAACGCACGGCCCCGATCTTATTGCCTCCCATCGCTCTGGCTTCTGCAAGACCAAGCGTGGCTTCTTCGTTCAACGGATCGATAGCCAGGCAGCGAAGAGCGGCCGCCTCCACTTCGAGCCAACGCCCATTTTGTCGCCGGACCCCGATGGAAGCCACAAGGCCGTTGCAAATCTGGAGATTGACCTGGTCCCGCAGCTCTTGAAGCCAACGATCGAACGTCCGAGAGACGTTCGGAGAGTAGCCAGGCAAGAATTCTCTCAACAGTGGCCCGAAGTCCTGTTGGCAACTCGCAATTGCTTCGCGGTAGTCGATGCTGACGGCCTCGGCCAGTAACCCAACACTCGCGTCATTCGCGACCAGCTGGATGCCGGCCCGCTTCAAGGCGTAAATGGTCTGACGCAGTCGATGACGAGCCTCGACGTCGCGCGTGTCTGGCCACAACAGTGATTGGAGTGTAGAGCGAGGTAGCAGTTTGCCCGCCTCTATGACGAGTCGTAGCGACGCCGCAAATAGCATGTGTGATCCCGGCTCGATTCTGTGCCCAGCGACTTCTACCGCGCAATCACCCAGAGACCGCAGCGTTATCACCGATGGCTGCGAGCGCTCAGAACCGGCCATTCCAAAACTCCTCACCAGGGTTACGACAAACCCTGTCGGTCACCGTCAGCGAAGTGTCAGAAATCGAGAACGGTGAAAATAGCAACGTTTAAGCGCAGCCGCTTAACTGCAAGCTGGTGCCGTCCAAGATGTATACAGCAACCGCTAGCGCTCCTGAACTAAGCCAGAAAGCGGGCGCCACGACCGTTATCTCAGGACCTAAAGGTCACTGGAGCCGCGGCGGAGGTGTACACGGCACAAGTGAACACGGTTACCTGGCACCGTTACGATGGTTGTCACAGCAGGCGGTCTGCTGAGTCCACGATGCGCGAGAAGACGATGATGGCGCGCAGTGTGACGGCACAAGCGCGCGGGCGGACGTGCAGCCTGCGGGCTAACGGTCGCTACGAATCTCGATCAGCCGCTCGACGCCGATACCCTCGGCCTCGGCTTGGAAATTCACGAGGACGCGATGGCGCATCACCGCAAGCGCGACCGCACGCACGTCGTCGATGTCCGGGATCGCGCGGCCATCCATCGCCGCGCGCGCCTTCGCGCCGAGCACCAGGTATTGGGACGCGCGCGGCCCCGCGCCGTAGCTCACGTATTTCTTGACGTCGGCCGTGGCCTCGGCCGCCGCGGGCCGCGTGGAGCGCGCGAGACGAACCGCGTATTGGACGACCGTGGGCGGAGCCGGGAGGCGACGAACGAGATGTTGCAACTCGGCGAGCTGCGTGCCGCGCAAGACTGGAGTGATCGTCGTGGTGACATCGCTCGTTGTCGTGGCGACAATCGCCTCCTCTTCATCCTTTGTCGGATAATCAACGCGCAACTCGAACATAAAGCGGTCGAGCTGCGCCTCGGGCAAAGGATACGTGCCCTCCTGCTCGATCGGATTCTGCGTGGCGAGCACGAAGAACGGCGATGGCAAATTGCGCGTCTTCCCCGCCGTCGTCACCGCGTGCTCCTGCATCGCTTGCAGCAATGCCGCCTGCGTCTTCGGCGGCGCGCGATTGATCTCGTCCGCCAAGACAACGTTGGCGAACACCGGACCCTCGAGGAACGTGAACTCGCGATGCCGCGTCGCCGGATCCTCTTCCATCACTTCAGTCCCGGTGATATCGCTCGGCATGAGATCCGGCGTGAACTGCACACGATTGAACGTGAGCTCGAGCGCCTGCGCGACCGTCTGCACCATCAAGGTCTTCGCCAGCCCCGGTACGCCGACCAGCAACGCATGACCGCCCGCGAGCAGTGCAGCGACGAGATTGTCGACGATCTCGCGCTGGCCGATGATGCGCCGGCCGATCTGCTCGACTAACGCTCGACGCCCAACCGCGAGCCGGTCGAGCAACTCGAGGTCGCGATCATCCGGCTTCGAACGCGTGTCACGGGCAACCGCGGGAGGCGTGGCCATGGCACCAAAGATCGACCCGGGGGCCGACCTAAGGGAAGGGCGACGGCGCTACGGTAGGGCGAATACCGCTCGCGCGGTGCTCGGATAATTGGTGCTCGTCAGCGTAGCCACCGCGACGAGCGAGCCATGAATCGCCGGATGCTTCCACGTCGCATCGTAGGAGAGCGACTCATGCGCATCGAGCGGCTTGTTGCGCAGCGACTGCGTGAACATCTGCCCGGTACTCCAGCGCCACACCTCGCCGCCCGCCGCGTCGTACACCACCACGTCGTACGTCTGACCACTCGGAAATGTCAACTCGACCTTCCGCGCCCCGGGATTCGTCACCGTCAGGTCGAACTTCACCTGGTCCCCATCAACCGCCACACCCAACGCCAACGTCAACGTGATCGGCACCTTTCGACTCGGCGCCACACGCGAAGACAAACGCCCAGCCGACACGTTTGGTGTGACAGACCCCGTCGTCAACGAAGGCGCCGCCGTCAAATGCGTTCGGGTGACACCGATATACGCGATCGCGCCTGCGACCAAGACGAATTGAACGAGGCGGGCGTTCATGAATGCAAGAAGCACAAGTGCGACGGAGGAAACAACATCGGAGGAGGCGGGGTCAGCAGAAAATCACGAATATTTCGAAAGCGAACTTATCAACACTTGCGTAAATCGTCAAGACACATTACACGCCGTAAGTCATAACACAACGGATACTTGCCGTGCAACCCCGAAAGGACTTCGGCATGCATTCGGCTGTCGAGCCCGGTTTGCTTGCGAAAGATTTCACAAGCCGGTACCTTCTTGCGCGCCATGAGCCGGGACGGCGCTTCTGAAAAGGGCGGCCGAGGGAAGGGAACGTCGCCGGCCGCGTTCGCCGGCGCGGGCTTTGAACTCGCCGGCTGCATCCTGCTCGGGCTCTTCGCTGGACAATGGGTCGACAAAAGGCTCGGCACCGCACCGTGGCTCCTGATCCTCGGCGTCTTCGCGGGCGCCGCGGCGGGTTTCTTCAACATGTATCGTATTCTCACGACGGCTGAGCGACGCACGAAGTCACACGACGACGTGAGTACATGAGCGTCGACATGACCGCGGGACGTCGCCAGAGTCCGATTGCAACGTCACTCGCCGCGCTCGCGCTCGGCGCCGTCGTCATCATGGCGCTCGCCGCGCTCCTCGATGTAACCGTGTTCACATCGCCCGCCGCGCGCCGCTCTGTGCAAATCAGCGCGGCCATCGCCTACGCCACCCAACTCGCGGGCTTCGCGATCCTCTCGCGCCTCAGGCGATGGAACGTGATGGCCGCCTGGGGCCTCTCCGCGCTCTTGCGTTTTGCGGCACTCGCCGCCTACGCCCTCTCACTCAAAGCACTCGCGCTTCCAGCGGAGAGCGCGCTGATCAGTTTAGTGACGTTCTTCTTCGTGACGACTCTCGCCGAACCATGGCTCATTCGATCATAAAGTCTGTTCTGCTCGGCCTTCTTCTCGCCGCCCCCCTGCAGGGTCAGGAGGCGCCGAACCAAAAGGTCGACATCATCACCCCCCACATCACCGACTCGCACGAGCTCAACGTCCCTTGCCTCAAGCCTGGGCTCGTCTGTCGGATCGATCTCCCGCGCTGGCAGCCCGTTCATGTGGGCTCCGTCACACTCGACCTCTCGCCGACGAAGCACGTCGTCATGCTCATCGTCGCCGGGCTGCTGTGCACCCTGACCCTGCTGTCAGCGGCGGCCTGGCACCGGCGCCATCTGAACGACCCGGCCGCACCCAGAGGCTTCGCGGCCGGAATCGAGGCGATGGTCCTATACCTTAGACAGACCGTCGTACTCCCCAATGTCGGCCCCCACGGGGATGCCTACACCCCGTTTATCCTGACCCTGTTCTTCTTCATACTGTTCGCGAACCTGCTCGGGCTCATCCCATACGGCTCGACCGCGACCGGCAATATCTCCGTGACCGCGGCCCTCGCCCTGATCTCCTTCGTCGTCATCGAGATCTCCGGCATGATCGCGCTCGGCAAGAAATACTGGAGCACGATCTTCTATTGGAATCACGACCTGCCGATCCCGCTCCGCGTATTGCTGTTCATTATCATGACGCCGATCGAGATCGTGTCCAAGCTCACCAAACCGTTCGCGCTCACGATCCGTCTCTTCGCGAACATGACGGCCGGTCACGTCGTCCTGCTCGTGCTCATTGGCCTGATCTTCACGTTCCACAATATCTGGATCATCCCCGGCCCAGTATTCTTGGGCGTGGCGATCTCACTCCTCGAATTGTTCGTCGCCTTCCTGCAAGCGTTCGTGTTCGCGCTCCTTACCGCGGTGTTTATCGGCCAGATTCGACAAGCCGCCCACTGACGGCCGCTCCCGTCAGATGAGCGTCGTAGCCGGCCGGGCGGCCGGCGAAGCCCATTGAGGCCCGGGCCTTAGTTGTGGGCAGCCTCCTCGGTTGACGAGAAGGCGGAGCGGATGGGTAGGATTTCTTTCGTTCGGAGAACGTCATGCTGCACCACGTACTACTGCTGCTGCAGGCCGCCGGCTCGTTCTCGAAAGAGTACGAAGGCGCATGGGCTATGATGGGCGCCGGCATCGGCGCTGGTCTGGCCGTCATCGGCGCCGGCATCGGCATCGGCCGCATCGGCGGTCAGGTCGCCGATGGAATGGCGCGCCAGCCCGAGCTCGCCGGCACCATTCAAACCGGTGGGTTGATCCTCGCGGCGCTGATCGAAGGCGTCGCCCTGTTCGCCGTCGTCATCGCATTCTTGATCCAAGGTCGCTTCTAAACAATAGAGGGTGAACGGGCCCGGGCCCGCTCACCTGTTTGGAGAAACGCTCGTCATGCATGCTGTGATCCTTTTGCAACAGAGTCCCGAGACTGGCGGTGGGAACATCTTGACCCCGAACGGCGGGCTCATGGTGTGGACCATCGTCATCTTCCTGATCCTGCTGTTCGTGCTGTCGCGCTACGCCTTCAAGCCGATCACCGCCGCCGTCCAGGCGCGCGAGAAAGCGCTCGAAGACGCCATCGAAGGCGCCAAGCGCGATCGCGAGGAAGCGGCGAAGCTCCTCGATGAGCAACGCCGCCATCTCGAGGCCTCGCGCGACGAGGGACAGAAGATCGTCGCCGCCGCCCGCGCCGCCGCCGAGGAAGTCCGCGCGGGTATGCTCGATGCGGCCCGTACGCAGCAGCAAGAGATCCTCGAGCGGGCGAAGCAAGAGATCAGCCGCGAGCGCGATGACGCCATCGCCGATCTCCGCCGCGAAGCCATCGATCTCGCGATCGTCGGCGCGAGCAAGGTCATCGAGAAGAACCTCGATGACAAATCGAACCGCGACTTGATCGAGAAGTTCCTGACGTTGCTCGACGCCAACTCGATCAAGCGCTGATGCGCGCCGCGACAGTCCCCCGGAATTACGCCGAGACACTGCTCGCGCTGGCCATTCGCGCGCAGGATGCGTCGGGGTGGGGCGCGATGATCACCGATGTCGCCAACGCCGTCCGGCGCGACCGGACGCTGCGGCGATTCCTCGAGTCGCCCAAGATCGCGCCGCGCCTCAAGAAACAGATTCTGGCCAAAGCCCTCGCCGATCGCGTCCCGCGCATCTTCCTGCGCTATCTCGAGACGCTGATCGACAACCGCCGGCAAACGCTGATCCCCCAGATCGCGGTCGCCTACACCGATCTCCTCGAAGAGCGCGAAGGCCGCGTGCACGCCGACGTCACCGTCGCGCGCACGGTCGATGCCGATGGCGAAGGGGCCATCGCTCGCAACCTGAGCCGCGCGCTAGGCAAGACTGTCGTGCCGCACGTCTCCGTCGATCCGGCGATCCTGGGCGGCCTCGTCGTCCGCGTCGGCGACACGGTCATCGACGGTTCCGTCCGCCGACGCCTCGCACTCCTCCGTCGCCGCCTGACCGCGGGCAGCGCCACGGTGGATCGGGCCTAACGCTTACGCCCCGCTGACGACCCGGCGTCGCCGTCGCCGCGCTGCCTTCGTTTTCGCGCTCGGCGCTGTCGTCGCCGGGACGCCTGGTCGAGATCGTCTCGGAGCCCAGGCGACCACGCCACCGTCGGGCGACACCACGGGGTACTGGCAACAACACGTCGCCTACCACATCATCGCGCGGCTCGATGAGAACGCCGCGACGGTGCACGCGTCCGGCACGCTCGTATACAGAAACAACTCGCCCGATACGCTGCGCGAGTTGTTTTTTCATCAGTATCTGAATGCCTTCCGGCCCGGCTCCGCGTGGAGCGTGGTCGATACGCGCGAAGGCCGCGTGCGGTTCCAGAACCTGTCGGATCCCGACTACGGGTACGAGCGCTTCACGACGCCGCCAACTATAAACGGCACCTCCGTAATACCTGAGTATCCCGGGGCGCCCGATTCCACTGTGGCGCGCGTCGCGCTGCCACATCCATTGGCGCCCGGAGATTCATGTGTCATCGCGCTGCGGTGGGACGCGAGACCATCAACGGTGCTGAGACGACAGGGGCGGCGGGGCAGAAGTTACGATTTCGCCCAGTGGTATCCGAAAGTCGCGGTCTATGATCGACACGGATGGGAAGCGCCTCCGTTTACACCCGCGGGCGAGCTCTATGGGGAATTCGGCACGTACGACGTCACCCTCATCCTCCGCACTGATCAAATAGTCGCGGCGACCGGCGTCGTCGTCGCCGGTGACCCTGGGTGGATGCACCGTCCCACGCCAGGCGCCGGCGACGAGCCGGGATGGCGGACGGTCAGGTTTCGTGCGAACAATGTGCACCACTTCGCCTGGACGACGTCACCCGATTACCGCTACGAAGGCGGCGCCTATATCACACCGGCGGAGACGGTCGCCATTCACGTCCTGTATCGCCCAGGGGACGAAGCCACCTGGGGGCGAGGCATAGCCGTCCGCAGGACCGAGCAGGCGTTGGCGTGGCTGGAGAGCGTCTACGGGCCGTACGCGTACCCGCAGCTCACGAACGTCCACCGCCTCGAAGGCGGCGGCACCGAATTCCCCATGATGATCATGGACGGCTCGGCCTCCCAAGGCCTGATCCTCCACGAGGCCGGACACCAATACACGTACGCGATGCTCGCCAACAACGAGTACGCCTCGGCCTGGATGGACGAAGGGCTCTCCGACTACCAGACCGGATGGGCCGAGCGACTGACGCGCGCCGATCGGCATCAGGCTCCCGAGGGGCTCCAGATCCCGATCTCGCAGGAAGGCATCCATCCGCCACGCGCTCGCGGATACCGCGCCCTCGCCGTCACGCCGTTGCCAGCCGAACGCGAGGACATCCGACTCGACAGTCTCGACCTCGTGCACCGCGATCAACCCGTCGGCTGGTCCGCGAACCAGTTCAGCGAGTTCGGCATCTACAATGCCATGGTGTATGGCCGCGCCGTACGGATGTACGGTGCCTTGCGCGATATCCTCGGCGAAACCGCGTGGCGCGTATTTCTCCACGGCTACTACGCGCGCTGGAAGTTCAAGCACGTCGACGAGCTCGCGCTTCGCACCGAAGCCGAACGCGCCGCGGGACGCGACTTGAGTTGGTTCTTCGACCAATGGCTGCGCAAGATCGGCCTCGTCGAGTACGCCCTCGGCGGCTGGACCGCCGCGCCGGATGGCGACGGGTGGACGAGCAACGTCACCGTTGTTCGCCGCGGGCCGTACTTGCATCCGATACCCGTGGGCATCCGAACAATGGACGGCTGGACGTTCGGGCGGTCGGAGCCGCTGCGCGATCCGGATACCGTGCATGTGAGAACCCGATTGAAGCCACTGGAGGTTCGGCTCGACCCCGATCACCTGACGGAAGACTGGTGGCCGTTCGACAACGGTGAGATCACCGTCTCATGGTTCGATAGCCGGATGACGCGCGTGACGTTCGACTGGCCACTCCTCAATCAGTGGCGCGAAGAGCGCTTCGTGACCGCCATCCTCCCGTACGCGTGGTACAGCGATCCCGGTCACCTGACGCCGGCGGTGCGCATGCGCCTCAACTATCAGGGATGGCTCGACCGACTCACGATCGGCCTGGCCGCTCCGACCGGGCCGAATGTCCCCGGGCGGTCGCACGTGCAAGGATGGTTCACGCTGAACGACCCCGCGGTCGGCGCCAAGGTGTCGCCCCAGATCAGCATCAGCGACTGGGACCTCGACGGGATCGACAAGTTCGTGCTCCAGCACACGTGGAACATGAGCCCGTTCGTTTACGCGAATGGGCCGCAACGGACGGTCGCCGTGGCGTTCACCTCGACCATCCCGTACGACTTCGTGTTCCTCGACCCCACGCGCTGGGAGCGCCATTCGGTCCTCTCGCTCTCGGGCACGGGCTCCATCCGCGGGCCCGCGCCGGACTCGGTGCGCGTTCACGGGTTCCTCGACGCCGGGTTCGTCAGCGGCACCAATGCGACGCGAGGCTACATTCGCGCGGACGCCAGCGCGAAGCGCGTCTGGTCGACATCGGATGGCGCCCACGCGATTGGCATTCGGGGATTCGCGAGCTATGATGCCCGCGCCCCGATCGAGCGCGCGGTGTTCCTCGCGGCGGATGACCCCACCGAGACATTCGCCGACGATTATCTGCGCCCCAAAGGCGCGCCGCTCGCCCGGGACGATGTGCATTTCAGCCCGCTGGGCGGCGCGGGTTTGCGCGGCTATGACCCGCGCCTCGCGGTGCCGGGCATCGTGGCCGTTAACGCCGAGGCCACGACGCGCCTCTTCTCACTCGCGGATAGCCCCCGCGCGCTCGGCGCGTATCTGGGTGCGTTCGCCGATGCGGGGACGACGTTTCACGGCGGAGTGATCGAGACGCCGGCGCTGGCGGCGATATTGCCGGGCGAGACGGGGCACGACTTAGCCTCGCACCTGCTCGCCGACGCGGGTGTCGGCGTGGCCCTGCGGGGATATGTTTATGACCAGGACGTCGCGCTGCGCGTCGACATCCCGTTCCTCGTCGCGCAACCGTTACTCGCTGCCGGACGAACCGGCGGGTCGCAAGCCGCGGCGTGGCGATGGACCTTCTCGTTCAATGACCTATGGTGAGTGGCCGACATCCCATCCGCACCGTCCCGAAGCCCTGGGGCCATGAGACGATCTGGGCGCACACCGACGCCTACGTGGGCAAGATCTTGCATATCAAAGCCGGACACTCGTTGTCGCTGCAGTATCACAACCTGAAAGACGAGACCATCTACCTCCTGTCCGGCGAAATGATCTACCGGGTACAGATCGACGGCCAGCTCCAGGACGTCAAGCTCAAAGCGGGCGAGTCGTATCGGAACCTCCCTGGCACGATCCATCAGATGGAGGCGGTCACCGACTGCGACGTGCTCGAAGCATCGACCGCCCATCTCGACGATGTCGTGAGACTGAAAGACCACTATGGCCGCGAGGGGACCTCGGCACCATGAAAGTCATCATCCCGCTCGCCGGCAAGGGCACGCGGCTCAGACCGCACACGTACGTCGTCCCGAAGCCGATGCTCAAGATCGCCGGCAAGCCCGTGATGTCGTACATCATGGACGACTTGGCCCGACTCGGGAATATCGATGAGGTGATCTACATCACCGGCCACCTCAAGGAGCGCGTCGAAGCCTACGCGCGCCAGCAGTACCCGATGCACGCCTCGTTCATCGAGCAAACCGTACAGGATGGCACCGCGGGCGCCGTGGCGCTGGCGAAGTCGCACATCGACCAACCCGTCCTCATCGTGTTCGTCGACACTATCTTCGACGCCGACCTGTCGATCATCAACCGCTCGACCGACGACGGGATCATCTGGACGAAAGTCGTCGAGGACTATCAGCGGTTCGGCGTCGTCGTCACGGACAAGAACGAGTACATGACGCGCATCGTCGAGAAGCCCTCCGAGCCGATCTCCAAGCGCGCCAACATCGGACTGTACTACATCAGAAATTGGCGCCTCATGTACGAGGGCATCGACTGGGTGCTGACCCAGCCGAAGAACAAGGGCGAGTACTATCTCACCGACGCGTTCCAGTACATGATCGACCACGGCGCGAAGATCAAAGTGATCGACGTCGCGGCGTGGTACGATGCCGGGAAGCTCGACACGCTACTGGAGACGAACCGCGCGATGCTCGAGCGCGGCCACGCGCGGCGGCCCACCGGCAACACCGACGGCTCGCGGATTATCGACCCGGTCTACATCGAGGACGGCGTCACGATCACGAACTCGACCGTCGGTCCCAACGTCTCGATCGGCGCCGGCACCGTGATCGACGGCTCAACCGTGCGCGACACGATCGTCGGCAACAAGGCGACGATCAAGACGTCGCGGCTCAATGACTCATTGATCGGCGACGAGGCCGTCCTGATCGGCGCCAACGGCGCGGTCAGTATCGGCGATCACGCCGAGGTCCGACTGACGGTCGGATGATCAAGGGGCGCCGCCACGACTGGCGGGCAAGGATCAGGCGGCGGACGGTTTCGTGGTCTTCGAACGTCTGCTGGAACGTGTAGCGCACGCTAGGCGAGGCCCGCGGCCGCGACGACGATCGTCAAGGCGCGGGCGAGACCGATAGTGCCAGCGGTGTTGTCGAACCACTCGCCGGGCGTGTGCGCGTCGCCACCGCGCCCGCCGGCGCCGATGGCGATCGCGGGAACGCCCAGGCTGATCGGGACGTTAGCGTCGGTCGACGCGGTGGAAAGCTCCGGCTCGCGGCCGATGAGGCGCGTGGCGTCGATCGCCGCGAGGACGAGGGGATGGTCGGCGGGCACGTCGCCACACGGACGATCGCCGATCGTCTCGACCGCGCACGAGAGCGGCGGAGATCCGGTGGCGCGACGGGCATTCTCCTCGATCTCGGCGGACCGGACCGCGAGACGTACCTCGCGCTCGTAGCGGTCGAGCATCCGCACGGTCGTCGAGCGAAGGTCGACCTCCAGCCACGCTTCGTCGGCAATCGCGTTCACGGCGATCCCGCCGCCGACGCGCCCGACGCTAAGCGTCGTCCTCGGCTCCCGCGGCACGATGATCGACGCCAGCTTCGCGATCGCCGTCCCGGCCGCGTGCACGGGATTGACGACGCCGAACGCCGCCCAACTGTGCCCGCCTGGCCCGCGATACACGATGCGATACCGTCGGGACCCGAGGCCGCGGTGCACGATGCGCTCGTCACCCGCGCCGTCGAGCGCGATCGCCGCGGCAACGTCATCGCGCGAGCGGAAGAACGCCTTGGCGCCCCGCAGGTCGCCCGTCCCTTCCTCACCCGTCGTCGCCACGAAATCGATCGGACGGTCCGTCTTGAGCCGCACGCCGTCGATCTCCTCGGCCAACGCCAGCATCGCCGCGAGACCGCGGCCATTGTCGCCAATGCCCGGCCCAAGGAGCAATTCACCGTCCTGTCGCACGCGGACGGTCGTGCCGCGAGGAAAGACCGTGTCCAGATGCGCGCAGACGGCGACCGCCGGTCCCGCCCGCCCGCCGCGCCGCCGGCCGATCACGTTGCCGGCCGCATCGGACCGGATATCGGAGAGGCCGAGCGCCGTAAAGCGCCGGGCGATCCACGCCGCTCGACGCTGCTCCTCGCCAGTCGGCGCCGCGATCTCCGATACCGCCACCTGCACGCGGACGATCGCCGCGTCGCGCGCCGTCATCCGCCGGCGCGCGTCGCTCAGGAGTGCATGGGTCTCAGCAGTGGTCATCATCGGACCGATCGCAATGTAGCTAAATTTCGCTGAGCCGCCGACTGGCGTCGTCCGCTCATCAACAGCCCGTCACCTTGTGGCGCCGGGGTTCCCCGCTAATGCAAGACCTGATGTATGACTGGAACACAATCCCGGGAGGCCCCGAGGGGTTCGATTGGGCCGGGGCCCGGGTCGAGATCCAGGACGAGACGCTGCGCGACGGCGCCCAGAGCGTGTCGGTGGTCGAGCCCCGGCTCGATGACAAAAAAGCCCTGCTCCATCACGCCGCCGCGCTCGGCGTCCATTCGGTCGCCCTCGGCTTTCCCGCCATGGGGGAACGAGCCGCGGCCCATGTGGTCGCGCTTGCTCGCGAGATCGCCGACACGAGACTGCCCCTTGCCGCTACCTGCGCGGCTCGCACGCTCCCCGCCGATATCCTCGCGATCGCCGAGGCATCGCAAAAAGCGGGGCTCCCGATCGAGGTCGCAACGTTCATCGGGGCATCCCGCATCCGACAGCTAGTCGAGGGCTGGACACTCGATGACATGTGCCGGCGAGTCGAGGGTGCCGTGACCACGGCCGTCCGGGCGGGGCACGACGTCATGTTCGTCACTGAGGACACCACGCGGGCGCACCCTGACTCGTTGCATGCTCTCTATAGCGCCGCGCTTCGCGCTGGCGCTCGCCGCGTCTGCATCGCGGACACCGTCGGCTGCGCAACACCCCACGGCGTGCGGCGACTGGTCGGCTGGATCGGCGCCGAGTTCCCGACGGCTACAATCGATTGGCACGGGCACCGCGACCGCGGCCTCGGCCTCGCAAACTGCCTGACAGCGATCGAAGCCGGAGCCGACCGTGTGCACGCGACGGCCTTGGGGCTAGGCGAGCGCGTCGGCAACGTCGAGATGGAGCTCCTGCTCGTGAATCTCTCGATGCTCGGCGCCCACCGGCACCCCATCGATTGCCTCAGCGAATATTCCCGACTGGCATCCCGGGCGTTCGACGTCCCGATTCCGGCGAACCACCCGGTCGTCGGCGCCGATGCCCATGCGACCGGCGCCGGAACGCACGCCGCGGCGATACTCAAAGCGGGTATCCTCCGCGACCGCCTCTACACGGCATTCCCGCCGGCCATGATCGGCCGACAGCAAGAGGTCCGCATCTCGCCTGCGTCAGGCGCGTCGAACGTCCGCTGGTGGCTCGAAGAGCGGGGCTATGTCGCTGACGCCGGGGACGCCGGACTCGTCGCCTACCTACTGATGGCCGCGAAAGCCTCGGACCGCACACTCGCCGCGGACGAAATCGAAGCGCTGCGCGGCGAGTATCTCAGCAGCAGCGCGCGCCAGGACGCTCGTACCGCGCCGCCATCCGCTCGCGCATAAAGGCGTCTCGCGAGAGCACCGGCTCGGCAGGGTGATGCTCGCGCATGTGGGCGACGTAGCGCTCATAATCGGGCACCCCGATGATTCGCAGAACCGCTGAGCGCAGCGTGGCGGCGGTCATGGCTGCGGCGCCAGATTCGGAGCCGGCGAGATCACGCGGAGCCACACGCGAACGGCGTCGAACACGACGATCAGCACCGACACCAGGAAGAATCCCGCCACGGCCGCGTCGAGATAGTCAGCGAACGCCAGCGACCCCGTCACCGTCTTCGCGTGCGCCAGAAGCCCGAGCCTCGGATCCGCCGCAAAAATCTTCTGCACACTGGCCGTACTGGTCACCGCGACCAGCCAGACGAGCGGGACGAGCGTTACGAGCGCGTATCGCGGTTTCCCCATCTTGATGATCACCGTCGTACCGACCGACAGCGCGATGGCCGCAAGCAGCTGGTTCGCGATGCCGAACAGCGGCCACAGATTGTTGAAGCCGCCGGTGATCCCCTGGATGAGGAACACGCCCCAACCCGCGACGAAGAGCGCGCTCGCTAGCACGGCCCCCGGGTACCAACTGACCCTTCCAAACGGTTGCCACACATTCGACAACAAATCTTGCAGAATAAAGCGGCCCACGCGCGTGCCAGCGTCGAGTACTGTCAAGATGAACAGCGCCTCGAACATGATGGCGAAGTGATACCAGAGCGCCAGGGCGCCACCGCCCGAGAAGAACGACGAAAATATTGTCGCCATGCCGACCGCGAGACTCGGCGCGCCGCCAGTTCGCGACAGCAGCGATGACTCGCCGACTCGGCGGGCCAGCTCGGTGAGATCGCTCGGCGAGACCTGGAAGCCCCAGGACGTGACAGCGGCCGCCGCACTCGTGGCCGTGGTCCCAATCGCGCTCGCCGGCGAGTTGATGGCGAAATACACCCCGGGCGTCAGCGCACAGGCCGCGATCAGCGCCATGACCGCGACCATGGACTCCGTCAGCATGCCGCCATAGCCGACCGGTCGCGCATCGGGTTCGCTCTCCAGCATTTTCGGCGTCGTCCCCGACGAGATCAGCGCATGAAACCCCGAGACGGCCCCGCAGGCAATCGTGATGAACGCGAAGGGAAAGAGCGACCCCGCGAACACGGGTCCGGTGCCGTCGATGTACTTGGTCAGCGCCGGCATCTTGAGCGGCGGCAGGAGAAACAAGAATGCCGACAGCCAAAGCGAATACGACACCGATCTTCACGAACGCCGACAAGTAGTCGCGTGGAGCCAGGAGCAACCACACCGGAAGGACGGACGCGGCGAAGCCATAGATCATGAGCGACCACGCCAGAACCATTGGACTCAAGGTGAAGAGCCGAGCAATGACCGGGTCGGCCGCGGCCCATTGGCCGGCGAACAAGGCGCCGACGAGCATCACGACGCCAATGGCGGTCGCCTCGAGCACCCAATGCGGCCGAACCCATCGGAGATACACCCCGAGGAACAGCGCGATCGGGATGGTCAGCATCAGCGTGACGGTGCCCCAGGGGCTCGACTTGAGCGCGTTGACGATCACGAGCGCCAGGACGGCGATCAAAATGATCATGATCCCGAGGATCGCGAATAACGCCATGCCGCCCGCGACAGGCCCGATCTCGTCCTTGGCCATGGCGGCGAGGGACTTGCCATCCCGTCTGATCGACGCACACAGAATCACGAAATCCTGGACCGCGCCGCCAAGGACGGCGCCCAGGAGGAGCCAGATCGTTCCCGGGAGAAAGCCGAATTGCGCCGCCAGCGTCGGCCCAACCAAGGGGCCGGGTCCGGCAATCGCCGCGAAATGATGCCCGAACACGATCACCCGGTTCGTCGGCACATAGTCCCGGCCATCGTTGAACCGGACGGCCGGCGTGGTCCGCGACGCGTCGAGCTGAAACACGCGCCGCGCAATGAATCGGCTATAAAACCGATATCCAATGGCATAGGTGGCGACGGCTGCGGTGAGCAGCCAGGCAGCACTGACGGTCTCGCCTCTCGCGAGCGCCAGCATCGCAAACGATCCGGCGCCAACAAGCCCAACGCCAATCCAGAGAGCTACACGGGCGGCCTTCGACATACGGATATATTAGCTTACGCACCGTGAAACGACTTCTTCTGTTGATCGCGTGCGTCGGGTGCAACGCGCACGTGCCGGGTACCAACTCGCTGTCCCTCCGGCCGATTCCCGGCCGTGCCCTCTCCGGTACCGAAGGCCAGTCGATCGTCGTGACGCCGGTCATGTACATCCGGCAGAACGACCCGCCGCTCTACTGGGGCCGGGCCATCGATAGGCCGCGCGACTACATGCGGCACGCCGACACGTTAATCGAGACGGCGCTCACCCAGCGCGCGCCCCGCGCGCACTTCGTGTTTGCCGCGGAGATCGAGCGACAGCGGATGCGCAACCCCGGCTATATCGCCGACCCGTATGCGCTGTCCGGCGCGCAACTGTTGCCGGCAGTCCATCGGCCGGGCAATCCGATTCAGGAGCCGTTGGCGAGCGAGCTCCGGACGTTGGTCAACTTCCAGGAGAGCGCGCGGTACGTGCTGATCCCCGTCGAGATCCATTTCACCAATGGGGCGGACGCCGATCCGAAGAAACCGCCGCCGCCACCGCCACCGGGAGCGATCGTGATGGCGCAGCCGGTGCTACGCGTGGTGCTCTACGACGCGAGAGCGACGGTGGTGCTGTGGCAGGGCAATGTGGTCGGCGACCCCACCCAGTCGCCGAACGGGGCCATGGAGAGCGTCGCCCGCTACCTCGGCGACCGACTCGGCACACCCTGAGCCCCACCATGCCAACCCCGGTTACGCTGATTCCCGGAGATGGGATCGGCCCCGGCATCACGGCGGCGACGGTCCGGATCCTCGAAGCGGCGCGGGCCGAGATCGCCTGGGAGACCCACGTCGCGGGCCTCGCGGGTGTGATGCAGCATCACGATCCAATGCCGCAGTCGACGCTCGACTCGATCACCCGTACGGGTCTGGCCCTCAAGGGGCCGCTCGAGACTCCCGTGGGCGAAGGCTTTCGCTCCATCAACGTCGCGTTGCGCACGACGTTCGACCTCTACGCCAACGTCCGCCCAGCGCACGTGATTCGTCAGGGCGGCCGCTTCGAGAAGGTCGATATCGTCCTCGTGCGCGAGAACACCGAAGGGCTCTACGTCGGCGTCGAGCACTATATCAAAATCGGCGACGATCCCCACGCGGCGGCCGAATCCGTGGCGATTATTACCCGGAAAGGCGCCGAGCGCGTGATTCGCTACGCGTTCGAGTACGCCGTGCAGCACCGCCGGAAGAAGGTCACGCTCGTCCACAAAGCGAATATTCTCAAATTCTCCCAAGGGCTCTTTCTCGAAACCGGCCGGAAGATCGCCGCCGAGTACGCGCCCAAGGGCATCGCCTTTGGTGAGAAGATCGTCAATGCCATGGCCATGGATCTCGTCCTGCGGCCGGAAGCGTACAACGTCATCGTGACGACGAATCTGTTCGGCGATATTCTGTCGGACGAGATCTCGGGACTGGTCGGGGGACTCGGCCTCGCGCCGGGCGCCAATATCGGAGCGAGAGCCGCGATCTTCGAGGCGGTGCACGGCACGGCGCCGGATCTCGCGGGCAAGAACGTCGCCAACCCCAGCGCCTTGACGTTCGCGGCATGCATGATGCTCGATCACCTGGGCAACGTCACGCGAGCCGATCGCATCCGCGCCGCGGTCGAATCCACCATCCGCGACGGCACGACGATCACGCGGGATCTGGGCGGCACAGCCACCACCAATGAGTTCACGGACGCGGTGATCGCGAAGCTGTTGTGACGCGCATCTTGCACGTGTCGGACCTCCATTTCGGGTGGCCCGCCATGTTGCCCATCATCGATGCGCTCGACGCGCTGATCCGCGCCGAGCGCTACAATGTGGTCGCGGTCTCGGGTGACCTGTCACAGCGCTCGAAAGCGGGAGAGTTCCAACGCGCGCTCGTGTTTCTCCAGAACGCCGCGCAACACGGCGCGACGATCACCGTGCCGGGGAATCACGACGTGGCCTGGTGGTTCGCGCCCCTTGGTGTCGGGGCTCCGGATCGCCTCTACCGGAACTACCGGCGTTGGATCGCGACGACGATCGAGCCGGTCCTGCACGTGCCCGGCGTCACGCTCGTGGGGCTGAACACGGCGCACGGCGTCTCGTGGGACACGCTGACCGGCAACCCGCGGGACGTGTCCATCGTCGGCTCGCTGCGCGACTCGCAGATCGCGTGGGCCGGGACGCAATTTCCAGCCGGCGACGCACGGGTGATCGTGATGCATCACAATCCGACGTTCGGCGCGCTGTCCCAACGCTACGGTATCACCCGTCCCCACCGCGCGCTGCAGGCTCTGTCGGAAATCAACGTCAACCTCGTGCTCTGTGGCCATGATCACCAGGAGGCGATCGTCGCCGAAGGCCGCATGTTGATCTCGGTCGCCGGGACCGTCTCGAGCCGCTCTCGGGGACATCGTCCGCAATCAGTGAACGTTTGCACAATCACTCGCCAGACGGTCGAGGTGCAGACGCTGGTCTGGAACGGACAAGAGTTTGAGCCGGGGCCGCCAACATGCGTGAGCAGGTAGAGCAGCTCGAGCTCGCGTTCGCGCCCCGCAACGCCGACGAGCTCCTGTCGCGTCTCATCGACGACGGTTTGCGCGGTATCACGTCGCTGCGCCTCACGCGAAATCGCGCCACCATGGTCAGCTATCGCGGCAGCGCGCTCAGGGTCCATCGCGCGTTTCTCACGGCGCCAAGAGACGTACTGCACGCCATCGCGACTTTTGTCAGTGGCCGCACGCGAGTGGAGCGAGCGGCGGCACGAAGGCTGTTATTGGCCTACCCGGTGCCGCGAGACGACCGGCCCCGACGAGCAAGGCGCGAGCCCAGGCATCCAGACGACGCGCCGACCGAAGAGCGCCTGACCGCCGCGCACCACGCGCTCAACGCCGAGCGTTTCGGCGGCATGTTGCACCCGATATCGATTCGAGTCTCACGGCGTCTCAAAAGCCGCCTGGGCTACTATCGCGTGAGGACCGCGCACGAACCGCCGGAGATCGTGATCAGCCGCCGCCATCTCCGTCGCCACGGATGGACCGAGGCGCTCGCCACCCTCGTGCACGAGATGGTGCACCAGTGGCAGGACGAGCGCGGCGGACCGGTTGACCACGGCCGTGTGTTCCGTGCCAAGGCGAGAGAGGTGGGCGTCCCGGCGGCTGCGCGGCGGGCCGTCACCCAATAGCTTTCGGTGCTATGGAAATCCAAGATTTTTACGCCGTCGACTCCTCGTTGTCCGAGGAAGAGCGCGCCGTGCGGGACAGCGTGCGCCGCTTCGTCGACGAGCGCGTGCTGCCGATCATCGGCCACTGTTACGTCGAAGGCCGATTCCCGAAAGAGCTGATCCCCGAGATGGGCGCGATGGGCTTGTTCGGCGCGAACCTCCCCGAAGAATATGGTTGCGCCGGGCTGAACAACGTCGCCTACGGTCTCATCATGCAAGAGCTCGAGCGCGGTGACTCGGGCGTGCGCTCGTTCGCGTCCGTGCAAGGCGCGCTCGTCATGTATCCGATCTACGCGTTCGGCAGCGAAGAGCAGAAAAAGCGCTACCTGCCGCCGATGGCGACCGGCCAGACCATCGGCTGCTTCGGTCTCACGGAGCCCGACTTCGGCTCCAATCCGGCCGGCATGATCACGACCGCGAAGGAGCAGGGCGACGGGAGCTTCGTGCTCAACGGCGCGAAGATGTGGATCACGAACGGCTCGACCGCGCACGTGGCGATTATCTGGGCGAAGACCGGCACTGACCAGGACTCGATTCGCGGGTTTCTCGTCCCCACCGACACGCGGGGATTCACGGCCAAGGATCAAAAGGGCAAGCTGTCCCTTCGCGCGTCGGACACGAGTGAGATCGTCCTGCAGGATGTCTGTATCCCCAAGGGCAATCTGCTCCCGAAGTCTGGAGGGCTGAAGAGTCCTCTCATGTGCCTCACGCAAGCGCGCTACGGCATCAGCTGGGGCGCCCTCGGGGCAGCCATGGCCTGTTTCGAAGAAGCCACGTCGTACGCCAAGCAGCGCGTGATGTTCGATCGCCCGATCGGCGGCTTCCAACTTCAGCAGCAGCGTCTGGCCGAGATGCTGACGGAGATCGTCAAGGCGCAGCTACTCGTCCTCCACCTCGGCCGCCTCAAGGACGCCGGGACGTATACGCCGCAGCAGGTGTCGCTGGCCAAGCGCAACAACGTCAACATGGCGACCGATATCGCTCGCGAAGCGCGCCGCCTGCTCGGCGCCAACGGCATTCTCGCCGAGTACGCGTCCATGCGACACATGGAGAACCTGGAGAGCGTGTACACGTACGAGGGAACGCACGACGTCCACACGCTGATCCTCGGTCAGGCGATCACTGGACTCAACGCATTCAACTGATGAAGATCGCCGTGTGCATCAAGCGCGTGCCGGACACCGAGACGCGCATCAAAATCTCTGGCACGAGCAAGATCGACGAGACCGGCGTCAAGTTCATCGCGAACCCCTACGACGAGTTCGCGGTCGAAGCCGCGCTCCAGCTCAAGCAAAAAGCCGGCGGCGAGATCGTCGCGGTCTCCTTGGGTCCCGACTCGGCCCAGGAAACGATCCGGACCGCGCTCGCCATGGGCGCCGATCGCGGATTGCACCTGAAGACCGACGGCCAGCCGTACGACACCTTGGCTGTCGCCCATGCGCTCGCCGCGGAGCTCAAAGGCTACGATGTGATTTTGCTCGGCAAGATGGCGATCGATGACTACAACCATGCCATGGGCCCCGCGCTCGCCGAGATCCTGAATTTGCCATGCGTCAGTGCCGTGACGTTCTTTGACCATCGACGGCACGAAGGGCACCGCCGAACGCGAAGTCGAGGGAGGTGTCGAGGTCCTCTCCTTCCCATTGCCAGCCGTTATCACGACCGACAAGGGCCTCAACAAGCCACGGCTGCCGACGCTGCCGGGCATCATGGCGGCGAAAAAGAAGCCGATGGAAAGCAAACCGGCCGCATTGGGCGCAACCCACGTCACGGTCCGTTCGCTGGCATTGCCACCCGAGCGTCCGGCGGGACGCATTATCGGCGAGGGCGCAGCCGCGGTCCCAGAGCTGATTCGCCTGCTCCAGACGGAGGCGAAAGTTCTATGATCCTGGCATTCGCGGAATCCCGAGGCACCGCGCTCCGCAAGGCAGCCTTTGAGGCCGTGACCGCTGCGCGCGAGCTGGGCGATGACGTTCACGCGATCGTGGTCGGCCCGAGCGGCATCGCCGCACAAGCCTCGCAACTCGACGCGTCCCGCGTGCTGGTCGCGGAGCACGCCGCGTTCGCGCAATACAATCCCGAGGCGACCGCGGCGCTCGTCGCCGAGCATGTCAAAACAGGCGGCTACCGCGCGGTCTTCTTCGTGTCGACGGCGCAAGGTCGCGACCTCGCGCCGCGCGTCGCCGCCAAGCTCGGCGCCGCGTTCGCGCCGGACGTTACGTCGGTGGCCACGAACGGCGAGGAGATCATCGTCACGCACCCGGTATACTCGGGAAAAGCCATCGCGACGCTGGTGCTCACGGGCGCTCCGGCCGTCATCGCGGCCCGGCCCTCGACGTTCCAGCCGGCACGGACGGATAGCGCCTCGCCTTCCGTCGAGGCGATTACGCCGGTCGGCGATCCATCGGCGTCTCGCGTGGTCGTCACCGAGCTTCGCACCGGAGGCGGCGCCAAGCTCGATGTCAGCGAGGCCGCGATCGTGGTGAGCGGAGGCCGCGGGCTCAAAGGCCCTGAGCACTTCACGCTCGTCGAGGATCTCGCCGCCTCGTTCGGCAACGCGGCGGTCGGCGCCTCCCGCGCCGTGGTCGACGCCGGCTGGCGGCCGCATTCGGACCAGGTGGGCCAGACCGGCAAGGTCGTGAGCCCCGACCTCTACGTCGCCGTCGGCATCTCCGGCGCGATTCAGCATCTGGCCGGGATGCGCACGGCCAAGACCATCGTCGCCATCAACCGCGACAAGGACGCGCCGATCTTCAAGATCGCGGACTACGGCATCGTCGGCGATGCGTTCGAGATCGTGCCGGCGCTGGCGGCCGCGGTGCGCGAGGCGCGCCGCTCGGGATGACGCCGGTCACCGAGTCGCTCTACCTGATCATTCTCGGACTCGCCGCCGGGTTCTTCTTCTACAACGCCCAGCGACTCGTCGACTACCTGCGCGTCGGCCGACCCGAGGACCGTACCGATCACCCCCTGGTCCGCACGAGGAATCTCATCTCGATCGGCGTCCTCCAGTCGAAGATCCTGCGCGATCCGCTGGCCGGCGCGATGCACGCGATGGTCTTTTGGGGTTTCATGGTGCTCACCGTTGGCTCGGTCGAGATCCTGATCCAAGGCATCGCCCCGTCGTTTACGTATGCCGTCGTGCTCCCACCGCTCCTGTACTCGGGCTACGTCCTGTCGCAGGAAGTGTTTGCGCTGTTCGTGCTCGGCGCCGTCGCCTGGCTCTTCTATCGTCGCCTGGTCATCCGCCCGAAGCGTCTCCAGGGCGATAAGCTGGAGCAGTGGGACGCACTGCTGATCCTGTCGATGATCGCGGCGCTCATGATCACGTTGTTCCTGCTGAACGCATTCGCAATTATTGCCGGCCAGGAATCGAGCACCCGCATGCTTTCGAGTGGACTGGCTCGCGTCCTGTCGAGTATACCGCCGGATGCGGCCGCCACTTCGCGCGACGTGATGTGGTGGTCGCACGTGCTGTTGATTCTGGCTTTTCTGAACTATCTGCCGTACTCGAAGCATCTCCACGTGATCACGTCGCTGCCGAATGTGTATTTGTCGAACACGAGCGGCCCGGGCACCGTCGGCGCGATGCGGCCCATGGATCTCGAGGCGGAGGGCGTCGAGCAGTTCGGCGCGGCGGACGTCAAGGATCTGCCCTGGAAGAACCTCCTCGATGGATACTCGTGCACGGAGTGCGGACGGTGCACGGCCGTGTGTCCGGCGAATCTCACCGGCAAGGTGCTGAGCCCGCGCAAGATCGTGATCAACGTGCGCGAGCGCCTGTTGGAATTTGGCGGGATGCCCACGGGGTTGGTACACGGCGAGGGCGAGCACGAGCCGGACGCGCGGTTGCTCGACGGCTACATCTCCGAAGAGGAGCTCTGGCAGTGTACGTCGTGCCGTGCCTGCGTCCAGGAGTGCCCTGTATCGATCGACCAGCTCGACACGATCATGGAGCTGCGGCGGAACCTCGTGCTCATGGAATCGCGGTTTCCGCCCGAGCTCCAACCCGCATTCCAGTCGCTGGAGCGCAACGGGACTCCGTGGGCGTTCAACGCCGCGGATCGCGGCGAGTGGGCCGAGGGGCTCTCCATTCCGACCATGGCCGATCTCTCTGCTCAGGGCCGCGAGCCCGAGGTGCTCTTCTGGGTCGGGTGCGCCGGGTCATTCGATGCCCGCGCGAAGAAGATCACCGTGGCCTTCGCCCGCATCATGCAGGCCGCCGGCATCGACTTCGCCATCCTCGGCCAGGAAGAGAAGTGCAATGGTGACCCCGCGCGACGCATGGGCAACGAGTACCTGTACCAGATGCTCGCCAAGGAGAATATCGGCACCTTGAACGCGTATCGCGTCAAGACCGTGGTGACCATCTGCCCGCATTGCTTCCATCAGCTCGGCAACGAGTATCCGCAGCTGGGCGGCCACTACGAGGTCATTCACCACTCGCAGTACATCGAGCGCTTGCTGGCCGAGGGTCGCGTGCCGCTCGCCAATGGGAATGGCGACGAGCGCACGTTCACGTATCACGACAGCTGCTATCTCGGGCGCTACAACAACATCTACGACGCCCCGCGCCGCGTGCTGCCGGTCGTGAATCTCGTCGAGCCCGTCCGCAACAAGAGCCGTGGGTTATGCTGTGGCGCCGGTGGTGGGCGCATGTGGATGGAAGAGACCCAGGGGAAGCGCATCAACATCGAGCGCACGCAGGAGTTGCTGGCGACGGGCGCCGAGGCGATCGCGACGGCGTGCCCGTACTGCATGACGATGATCAGCGACGGGGTCAAGGCGAACGAGTCGGCCGTCCCTGTCTACGACATCGCCGAGGTTGTCGCGAGCCGGCTCAGCGCGGTCTGATCGCGCTCGAGCCCCTGGCCGGCGTACCCATACCGTAACTGACCGTGACGTGGAGCCGGTCGCCTTCGACCTTGGTCGTCACGCGCCGGCTGCAACCCGGGCACTTCTGCATGGTCGGCCCCGGCTCCGAGCGCTGACCGATCACGGTCCGGCAGACAGGGCAGTGGATCGGCCCCGTGACGAGCGCCGCGGCCGGAATCGGTGGCGCTTCGGCCTGCGCGGGAGCAGCGGCGGCGCCACCAGCGCCCGCCGGAGGGCGCACGAGGCGTGGCCCAGTGCCGTCGCCGAGTCGCGCACTCATCGTCTCGAGAAAAAACTGCTGCTCGGCCGCGCTCATCCCGGCCAGGGCAGCGGTGGACACGCCCTGCTCCTTGAGCTTGCGCGCCATGTTGTAGTTGTCGCGACTCATCGCCGCGGACTGCAGAGAGCTGCCCGAGCGGCCGCCGCCGGATCCTGCCGATGGCGATACCTGACCCTTGAGCTCCTTGCCGAACCGGACGATCGCGACGCTCGCCAGGAGCAATACGCCGCAGGCCACGGCGGCGAGCACGAATTGGATCCAGGAGGTCGAATTCACAGGGCGAAATGCGTCGTCAGTGAGGCGTCGTCAGTCAGAGGCAACGCGTGCAAGTGTTCCCCGGGTTCCACCCGAGTGCGGTCTTCAGGGACGACGAGCAACGCGTTCGCGAGTGACATCAATGTGACGATCCCCGATCCTTGCGGTCCCGTTAGCCGCGCCGTGAGCGTCCCATCTGTATGCGTTGTTACAATTATGCGCAAGAAGTGCGTGAGGCGTGCGTTGATCGTCACGGGCTCCTCCAGGATCACATCGACCGGGCGGCGAAACAACCGTACGTGGCCGAGCATACGGCGGATGGCTGGCCGGGCGAACAGTTCGTACGTCACCATCGTTGACACGGGGTTGCCCGGGAGGCCGAGCCACGGCGTCTTCCCGAGGAGCCCGAACCCGAGTGGTGCGCCGGGCCGCATGCGCACGCGCCAGAACTTCATCTCGGCGCCCATGTCGCGGAGCACGTCGCGCAGGTAATCGTGCTCGCCGACCGAGAGCCCGGCGGTTGTGAGAATCAGATCGCAGTCGGCGGCCGCGGCCAGTCGCTCTCGCAGCGATTCCCGTGTGTCGATCGCGACCCCGAGGTCTCTCGGCACTCCGAGCGCATCGGTCACCGCCGCCACGAGCGCGTAGGTGTTCGACGACACGATCTTGCGGCCGGCGAGCACCTGGTCGAATTGCTCGACCGGAACCAACTCGTCGCCCGACCCGATGATCGCGACCCGCGGCTGTCGCACGACGTCGAGGTACGCCGCCCCGACCGAAGCGAGCACGCCGATCTGCGCCGGCCCGATCGGTTGTCCGGCGGCCAGCACCACCGCGCCTTCGCGAATGTCCTCGCCTCTCGGGCGCACATTGCGCGTGGCATCGCGGTCAGACCGGATCGCGACCCGCTCGGTTCCGCCATCGGTGTCCTCGATGCGCACGACCGTGTCGGCGCCGGCGGGCAGTGGTGCGCCGGTCATGATGCGCGTGGCTTCGCCGACGCGCACCGTGGCACTCGGGAAGCCTCCAGCGGCAACGCTCTCGATGACGTTCAATACGACGGGCCGATCCGTGCTGGCTCGAGCGATATCAACCGACCGAACCGCGTAGCCGTCCATCGCCGAGTTATCCCACGCGGGTAGCGTGACCGGGGAGCGAATCTCGGCGGCGAGGACGCAATGCAGCGCGTTGGCGAGCGGTACCCGTTCCGCGGGTAACGCCGTGACATGTGCCAGAATCGCCTGCAATGCCTCGGCGACCGACAACACGCGACTATCGCCGATCGAGCGTCATCGCGGCGAGCCGCGCGGCGATCTCGTCTTGCACGCGCTCGACATCGCGGACCGATGTCGTCCAGTTGTTGCACAGGAAGCTGAACACGAGCGGCGTGCCATCCGCGGTCGTGACATACCCGGAGAGCGACCGGGCCTTGTCCACGAATCCGGTCTTGGCCCGCACATTGCCCGCGGCCATCGTGCCGCGCATGCGATCGGCGATCGTGCCGTCGACGCCGGCAATCGGCAGCCCGTCATAGAATACCTGAAACGCCGTATCGCGGCGCATCGCGGTCAGCACGCGGACGATGGTCTCCGGCGTGAGATAATCGTGTCTCGACAACCCCGACCCATCGTGCAACACAAATCCATCGGGCGCCGCGCCCCAGCTGATGAGCAGGTCGCGCACGATGCGCACGCCGCTATCCGCGGATCCCACACCCGTCTTCTCGAGGCCGATCGTCTTGAGCAGCCCCTCGGCGATCTGATTCTGCGACGGTTTCAGTAACGCCGGTTCGATGTCCCTCAACGGCGGCGATAGCATGGTGAAGAGGGTATCGAGCGTCCCCACGGAATCCGTACTCGGGTCGACAGCGTTCGCGCGCAGCGCGACGCCTTGTGCCGACAGCGCCGATGCGAACGCGTGCAAGTACGCCGCGGCGGGATCCCGATAGGCCACGAGCGCGAGCGTGCTATCGCGCGGCGCGACGGTACCGTTGACCACGAGCTCGCCACTGGCCGTGTCATACACCACCGTGACGGGTTGCGCCGGTGCGTCGCCGGTCGGCGCCGCCGTACGCACATGGTTTCGCAGGCTGGGAAAGGTGACCGCAGGTGCCGTCGCCACGGTCGCCGGTGCGCCGGGCTTCGCGCCGCCACGCACGACGACCGACGTGAACCCCTCATTGAACATGAGCTCATCGACGCCGGCCGCGTACGGCTCGTTCAAGTCGTCCCACGCCCACCCGTACCCCCAGTTCGCATCGGGAAACGCGTCGCCGCCCCGCACGACATGTCCCGTGATGCGATGGATCCCATGCGCCGCGACCGAGTCCGCCGCGGCGCGCAGCGGGATCATGGCGTCGTGCAACATGTGATCGCTGACGGTCGGATCGCCGCGACCGATCACGACCAGATCTCCGTGGAGCACGCCCCGCACGATCTTTCCCCGCGCCGCGTACGTCGTTCGGTACTGGTAATCGGGGCCGAGCTCGACGAGCGCGGCCGATCCCGTGACGATCTTCATGTTTGACGCTGGCAAGAAGAGCTTGCCGGCGTTCAGCGAATACAGCGTGTCGTTCGCGTCGGGGTTGACGATGAGAATGCCCCAGATCGCGCTTCGAAACCGCGAATTTTCAACCATCGAGTCGATGGCGGTTTTCAGCTCGGCGACTGCCGACGGCGCTGGCGGCGGCGAGATCATCGCGGCAGGGGTGGGCTCAGGAGAAGGCGCAGGGCGGGTCGTGCCGCCGCATCCAATCGCTGCCGTCGCCGCCAGGACCACGGCAGCCACTCGTGGGCTCATCCCGTAATCTGTCCAGTCGCCAACCCCTCGGCCAGCGCCAAGTCGCTCGGCGTATTGACGTTCATAAACGTTTTGTCCGGGTCTGCCGGCGGAGGGAGCCGAACCACGCGCACGCTCTCGAAGAACCCGACCACGCGCAGATCGCCGCCGTCCATGTGCCGTTCGATCGGCGCGATGCACGTCGGCCGGTAGAACGCGCACAGCGGCTCGACACCACGCGTCGACCGGCTCTCGAACACGACCACATCAGCGTCCGCCCCGGTCTTGCGAAGCGCGTCCAAAACGCTTGGCTCGACGAAAGGCATGTCCCACGCGACAACCAGAACGGCCTGACCCTTCGCGTGCACGAGCGCCGAGTAGATGCCGCCCAGACTTCCGAACCCCGGGCGCACGTCGCCAACGGTCCGTATCCCTGGTAACCACGTGCTGGCCTCTGGCTGATTCGCGACCAGGAGCAGCTCATCGGCGACCGCGCGCAGCGCGGCGGCGACCCGATCAATGATACGTGCACCACCAACGAGCTCCAACCCTTTGGGTTGGCCGCCGAAGCGTGTCGCTTGCCCGCCGGCGAGGATGACGCCGGTAAGGCGCTCAGCCGCCACCGTTATACGTGGCCCACAGCGTCTCGTCCTCGGCGAGTCGGACCGAGACCACCGTCCCGCGATCGCCGAGGCTTTCTTCGATCCGCTCGAAGATGAACCGCGCCAGGTTCTCGCCGCTCGGCACCAATCGCCCTTCCTCGAACTCGGGCACGTCACGATTGATGTTGCGCTTGTCGAAGCGCACGATCACGAACGTCCCGGATCACATCGTCGAGCGCCTCGAGGTCGACGACGAACCCGGTCGTGTGATCGATCTCCCCGCCGACCGTGACGTCGCAGAGATAGTGGTGCTCGTGAAAGTCTTTCCCGGCGCAGGCGCCGAACACGAGGCGATTGTGCTCCTCGTCCCACTGCGGCAATCGGTACCAATGCTGCGCGGTAAAGGCGACGCGTCGAGTCAGCAGCGCGCGCGACATTAGCGGAACGCGGTGAGCGAGAGCCCCACCGTCGGAGCGAGATTCTGTCGCCACGCCGTCAAGGCGGCGTTCGCCGGGACGACCGGCGGGCCGGCCGTTGTTCCGCGGAAGCTGCCGGGGTAGCGGGTGGCGTAAAAATAGTCCGTCACGTCGAACCGCATCTGGATCGGACCGCCCGGTACCCATCGAATGCCGGCGCCGGCGGACATCTCGAACTGCGTGCCGAACCGGAACAGAGCGGAGTCGCGCGCGGCGCCGAGATCACTCGCCACACCAACGTCCACGTTGATCACGGGGATGAGGCCGTGCCAGGTGCGCTCGCCCACGAGGTTGAGCGCCATGCCAACGTCGACCAGGTTGAGCTGCGTCGGCTTGGTCCCGTGATCGCGGATCGTGGGCGGCTCCGTCGGGAATGTGACATCGTGGTCGGTGAACACGTGCGCCCACCGCGCCTCGAAGTACGCGGGCCCGCCGATGTGAATGTCCCAGCGTATGCCGGCGAGCGGCCCGCTGTGCGGATTGACGTGACCGCGGGTGTACGGCGCGAGGAGATACCCGCCGAAGAACGAGAGATTGCGCGGATCCTCAATGTCCTGGTAGGGACTCGATTCCGGCGCGTGGCCGACGATCTGCGCCGCCGCACTGTGGGCGAGCAGCAGGGAGAGGACGAGAGCAGTTGGCTTCATGGGTCCCGCAAATCTACCCCGGTCATCTCGGAAGGTGGCCTGATTCCGAGCATTCCCAGGATCGTCGGTCCCACATCTTCGAGGGCACCGCCCTCGCGCAGCGGGCGCTCTCCCCCCACATGGATAAAGGGGACCGGATTGGTCGTATGCGCCGTATGCGGACCCCCGGTCTCGGGGTCGATCATGAGCTCACAATTCCCATGGTCGGCGGTCACGAGCACCTCGGTCTTCGATCGCCCGGCCGCCGCGAGCACACGCCCCAAACACTGATCGACCGTCTCGACCGCCTGGATCGTCGCGGGCAACGACCCGGTATGCCCGACCATGTCGCCATTCGCGTAGTTACAGAGAATGAACTCGTGCTGCCGTTTCTCGATGGCCGTGCACAGCACATCGGTCACTCCGGGCGCGCTCATCTCCGGCATGAGGTCATAGGTCGCCACTTTCTGACTCGGCACCAGGAGTCGCTCCTCACCCGCGTACGGGGTCTCCTCGCCGCCATTGAAGAAGTAGGTCACGTGCGGATACTTCTCGGTCTCCGCGGTCCGAAATTGCGCTTTGCCGTTCGCGCTCAGGACCTCGGCCACGATCCGTGCCATCGACTGCGGCGGAAACGCCACCGAGAGCGCGAACTGCTGCGCGTAGGACGTCATCGTCACCACACGCAGCTCTGGGCGCGCGGAGACGTCGAAGCCTTTGAACGCGGGTTCGGTCATCGCGCGCACGATCTGGCGCATGCGATCCGAGCGAAAATTGAAGCAGATCACGGCGTCGCCGTCTTTCATGGGCGCGCCGGGGAACCCCGGCGCCCGTAAGGGCGACGGGCTGTTGGAGCAGGCGACGCCAGTTGCCTGCTCCGAAATCACCGTCGGGAGAATAAATTCGTCCGTCTGGCCGTTCTCATATGCCGCGCGGATCACGGACAGCGGGTCCGTGCCACTCGGCCCCACGCCGTCGACCATGGCCCGGTACGCGAGCTCGGTCCGCTGCCAGCGGCGATCGCGATCCATGCCGTAATACCGCCCGCCGACGCTCCCGATGACCGTCGGCACGCCGGCCCGCGCCACACGCGCGGTCAGGTTCTGCATGTAGCCGAGCGCGGATTTTGGCAGCGTGTCCCGTCCGTCGAGCATCGCGTGGATGGCCACGCGCGGCACATGCTGGCGATCGGTCAGGTCCAGCAGCGCGTACAGGTGCCGGTCGGCGGCATGCACGCCACCCTCGCCAAGAAGGCCAACCAGGTGCAGGGTCCCGCCAGTTCGGCGCACCGCATGGCACGCCGCCAGAAACGTCCCGTTGCACTGAAATGACCGGTCGGCGATGGCCGTGTCGATGCGGACAAGGTCCTGCATCACGACTCGGCCCGCGCCCAGGTTGAGATGGCCGACCTCGCTGTTGCCCATCTGTCCAGCCGGCAGTCCGACTCGTAGTCCGGACGCCTCCAGCAAGGTGCGTGACGGACGGCGCCACAACGCGTCCCAGGTCGGCGTCGTCGCTAACGCAATTGCGTTTCCTTCTCGCTCGGCTCGATATCCCCAGCCGTCGAGAACGACGAGGACTACCGGTGCAAGGACGGATCCAGCCATCTTGAGCGCAAATGTACAGCGGGGCTCCGTGACGTTCACGCCGGTTCTGTGGCGAGCGCTGATAGCGCTTGGCATTGCTGCTGCGACGGTGCAGGCTCAATCCGCCACGAAGAAGAGCGCAAAGGTCGCGTCCTCACAGAAGCCAAAACCGCCGGAGCCCGACTCACAGCCGCTCGTCGCCGGGGCAGGCAATGTCGTGTTGAGAGCGGAGCCGGAGGGCCATGCGCTTGCGACGCTGGGGTCAGGCACGCCGTTGACGGCGATCGCGCGAGACCGCGGCTGGGTTCGCGTCCGCGTAGAGGGGTGGGTTCGCGAGGACTCGGTACAGATCTCCAACGGGTCAACGGGATCACTCAGCGCCGCTGACCTACGGGTCGATCCGAAGGGCGCCAAGGGCAAGACGGTGCGCTGGGATGTCCAGGTGCTCGCCCTCGAGACCGCGGACTTCTTGCACCGCGACCTATCGCCCGACGAGCCGTATCTGCTGGCGAGAGGCCCGGGTTCCGAGAATACGTTGCTGTATGTCGCGGTGCCGCCCTCCATGCTCGCCGCCGCCAAAACGCTAGCCGCCGCCGCCCCCGTGAGCGCCACGTTGGTGGCGACCGTCCGTGTCGGCCGGAGTGAACCGGTCGGCGTCCCGGTACTCGACGCCCAAAGCATCTCCCGTCGTTGACAGAACAGCAGCCACAGCGGGAACGCCGGGATCCACGCCGCGCCGAGTTCCGGTTGGCGTACCCGGGCCTGCTCGTGAGCCTCTGGCTCGCGCTCGTCGTGCTCGTCGCGCTCAATGTCTACTTGATGTCCCAGCGCGAGAACTACGCCCGGGAGATCAGTCGATTGCGCGCGGGAATGACCGCGGTCGAGCGCCGCTCGGCCGACCTCGCGGTCGCGGCGAACGTCAATCATCTCCGCGTAATGGTCGCGCTGCTTCGCCGCCAGGCCCAGGGCGACCGCGTGCTGCATCTCTCGATCGAAGTCGACAGTGGCGTCATGACGCTCGAGCAAGAGGGCAATGTGCTGCGCGAGATGCCGGTGGTCGTGGCGCCGACGCGTCGGGTCGGCGTGCCGCCCGACACCATCATGCTGCCGGCCCCGCAGGGGACTCGCCACGTCGAGCGATTGCTGACACCCGATAGCACGTGGACGGTGCCGAGAATGGGTGTACGTCGACCGGCATCTCCCGGCAGACGCCACGCCGGTGCAGGGAGGTCTGGGGTTCGGGATCGTGCTCGACGGCGGCACAGTGATCTACAGCGACCCGCACGCGGGGCCACTCGCGGACACGGCCTACGTGATGCCGGGGAGCGTCCGCGCGCGCGAGGCGGACGTCAAGGCGATCCAAGCGAATCTCAAGCCGGGCACGAGCGTCTACTTTTACTGATATGCGCGAACTGCGCTCGGGACTCCGCGTCATTTGGGTGCTCGCGCTCTGCGTGGTGGCGGCACTCGGCGCCAGCGCGTGGCTGTTGAACAACGTGCTGCGCGAGAGATTCCGCCGCGACATCACGCGGATGGCGTTCAACCACAACCTCGACCTGCTCGAGGACGTGCGCCGCAGCGTCGGCGCCTCGCGCGATACGCTGGCGGCGTCCCAACATGACGTGCCCGATACGCCGGATGACAAGCCGTACATCGTGGTCAGCATCGAAGACCACCGGCTCTGGTACAAGCGGGGCGATGAGGTCCTGTTCACCGCGCGCGTCGCGACCGGGAGCGGCAAGGAGTTGGTCAACGAGGGTGGCATACACTGGAAGTTCGAGACGCCGCGCGGACGGCTCGTCGTCCTGAGCAAGGAGATGGATCCCGTGTGGGTGCCCCCCGATTGGCACTACATGGAGCTCGCCAAGAAGAAGAAACTCGGCACGATCAAGCTGCAGCGCGGGCAGTCGATCCTCATGCAGGGAGGCGGCAAGATCGTCGTCTCCGGCAACAACGTCGTCACCCAGTATCCCGACGGGCACATCGAGCCCTTCGAGGTGAAAGAAGGCCACGAGATCGTGGCGAACGGCAACCTCATCATTCCGCCGTTCGGCACCAATCAACGCAAGTACATCGGAACGCTCGGCGTTGAGCGGCTGTATCTAGGAGATGGATACGGCATCCATGGGACCAATGAGCCCATGAGTATCGGCCAGTCCGCGAGTCACGGATGCGTCCGCCTCAGGAACGAGGATATCGAGACGCTATTCCGGGTGGTTCCGATAGGAACTGTTGTTTATATCTACTGATTCGCGCTGGTCGTCTATAAGTTGCCTAGCTTTGCCTCAAGGGGGCTCACACGGTGCATCGCGTCGTTCGCCTTTTGTTCGGTACGGCATTCGCCGCGAGCATAGCCAAGGCGGCGCCCTCGGTGCCGTCCGATACGCTCGTCGACTCGAGCGCCAAGGTGGACACTGCGCGGACCGTGCTGGCGTCCTTTGTGGGCCGCAGCGGCAAGCTAAGGGCGCATTTCGTCACCGAAGCCCGCCGCGCGCTGGAAATCCCGATCATTCGCCAACTCTTCGGCGGCGACTCGGCACTGACGCTGCCGGGCGTCTACGCGGTCCCTGACAATTCGTTCGCGTTCATCACGATGCTCCCGTTCACGAGCAAGACCAAGGGCCGCATCGGCGACTATCGCGTCGGCTTCTGGCCAGCCGAACGCCACCGGAAGCGCTCGTCGCTCGAGGCGTACGAGAACCCGGACGGGTTCATCATGGTCACGCCCGAGAACGCCGACACGCCGATCTCCGAGCACTTCACGTTGCGCGACTTCCTGACGCACGATCAACAGGATGTCTGGCCGAAGTACATGGTCTTGCGCGAAGAGCTCGTCGACAAGCTGGAACTGATCATCGACGACATGGAAGCCCACGGCCACCCGGTGAACAGGCTTGTGGTCATGTCCGGATTCCGCACACCGGAGTACAATATTCAGGGTGTGGGGCGTCGCGGTGGCCGCGCGCTCGACAGCCGGCACCAGTTCGGCGATGCCGCCGATATCTACGTCGACAACGGAGACGGGCAGATGGCCGACTTGAACGGCGACGGCCGGGTCGACACGCACGACGTGCGCGTGCTGCTCGAATCCGCCGAGCGAGTCGAGGCCGAGCACCCGGAGCTCGTGGGCGGTGAGGGGATCTATCGGGCGAATCGCCAGCACGGACCTTTCTTGCACGTAGACGTACGCGGCTGGCCGGCGCGCTGGGCTCTCATCGAGCCCCCACGCCGAAAAGCACGGAGACACACGGCGTGAATGAGCTGTTGCGCGAGCGAATCCTTCGGAATCTCGACGCGCTGAGTGACGACCGGCTGTACCAGGTGCTCGACTACGTCGAGTTCCTGAGCTCGAAGTACGCGGAACGCCAGAATCCGCCCCCAAATATCTTCTCGCGCTTCGCGGAAACCGTCGAAGACCAGCTGCGCGCCGGCCGCGTCTCGACGGCCGCGATCGGCGATGCCATGAACCTCATGAATCGGGCCATGGGCGTGCTGAGCGGCGTGGCCGCCGCTGGCAAGTCTGTTGCAACGGATCTCGTGAAAGGAGGGGATAACCCATGACTGCTCACGCCATGATCCATCGCGGACCACGCACGCGCGGTAGTTCGACCCGCCGGACCCGACGGGACACACGCGATCACAGCATTTTGGACCACATCCGCCGGCTGCCCGCCTACGGACGTTCTCGTCGCCGGGCTCATGACCGACGAACGCGTGTCGATGGTCGACAAAGCGCTCGTCGTCGCCGCAATCGGCTACCTCGCGTCCCCGCTCGATCTCATGGGCGCGATCCCGATCCTCGGCGAGATCGACGATCTCTTTATCATCTTGCTCGCGCTCCAGCATCTCGTCGCCAACGCGGGCGCGGACGTCGTGCTCGACCACTGGCACGGCGATATAGAGGAGTTGGAGCACCTCGACCTCCGTCGCGCCCTCCTCGCCGCCGCATTCTTCCTGCCGCGGCGACTCCGGCGGCGCTTACGCGTAATCGGCCGATTAGACTAGCCACGAAGGCGACGGTGCCCTAATTTTTACCATGGCACCCATAGTCGCCCAGAACGGTCGCGCGGGCGTAGCCAGCGCGCCGCCGTCTTCGGACCGAGGCATTGCGCGGGTTCGAGACGATATAGCTCTGACATTCGACGACGTCCTGCTGGTCCCCGGCCACTCGCTGGTGCACCCGCGGGACGTTGTGACATCATCCCGCTTCACCCGCGGGATCAGCCTCAACATCCCGTTGATCGCCGCCGCGATGGACACGGTGACCGAGTCGGAGATGGCGATCGCGATGGCTCGCGCCGGTGGGATCGGCGTGTTGCACAAGAACATGTCGATCGACCGGCAGGCGGCCGAGGTCGACCGGGTCAAGCGTTCCGAGAGCGGGATGATCTTGAATCCGATCACGCTCCCGCCCGACGCCAAGCTCCGCGAAGCGGTCGCCCTCATGATGCGGTTCAAGATCTCGGGCGTGCCGATCGTCGATCGCGACGGGCGTCTCGTCGGGATCATCACGAACCGCGACCTCCAGTTCGAGCGCAACCTCGACCGGCCGCTGCGCGAGGTGATGACCGCCGATGGCCTTGTGACCGCCCCCGAGGGGACGACGCTCGACGAGGCCGAACGGATCCTCGGGGAGAACCGGATTGAGAAGCTCCCGGTGGTGGACGCCCACGGTCACCTCCGCGGCTTGATCACTGTGAAGGACATTCACAAGCGCCGTCAGTATCCCAGCTCCAACAAAGATCAGCACGGCCGTCTGCGGGTTGCCGCGGCGATAGGCGCCGGCGGTGACTTCGTCGAGCGCGCCCGGGCCTTGATCGACGCCGGGGTCGACGTGCTGGTCCTCGACACCGCCCACGGTCACAGCCAAGCCGTGCTTGACGCGACCGCCCACATTCGCGAGATGTTTCCGGCGACCCAACTGGTCGCCGGCAATATCGCGACGAGAGAAGGGGCCGCGGCCCTAGTTGAAAGAGGCGTGGATGCAGTGAAAGTTGGTGTCGGTCCAGGGTCGATCTGTACGACGCGAGTGGTAACAGGTGTTGGCGTTCCCCAGTTGACGGCCATATTTGACGCCGTCGAAGGGGCTGGCGACATCCCAGTGATTGCCGATGGCGGCATCAAATACTCGGGTGACATCGTAAAGGCATTGGCGGCGGGTGCGTCGAGCGTGATGATGGGCTCGATGCTCGCCGGCACCGAAGAAAGTCCAGGCGAGTCGCTGCTGCTCGAAGGGCGGCGGTTCAAGATGATCCGCGGCATGGGAAGCCTGTCGGCGATGCAAGACGGCAGCGCCGACCGGTACTTCCAGGAAGGGGAGATGAGTCCGAAGAAGCTCGTCCCAGAGGGCATCGAAGGCCGCGTCCCCTACAAGGGACCGGTCACCGACGTCCTCTTCCAGATGGTCGGCGGACTGCGCAGCGGCATGGGCTATGTCGGCTGCGCGTCGATCGACGCACTCCGCGTCGACAGCCGGTTCGTCCGGACGACCGCGGCGGGCCTCCGCGAATCCCATCCGCACGACGTCACGATCACACGCGAAGCGCCGAACTACTCGGCGTAACCCACCAGGAGAACGGCATGGCCCTCGGGTCAACGAAAAGCATCGCGATGCTGCAGGCGGAAGCTGCCGACGAAGGCAGCCACAGTCTCAAACGCGTCCTGACGGTCTACAACCTCACGTTCTTAGGTATCGGCGCGATTATCGGCGCCGGTATCTTCGTCCTCACGGGACACGCCGCGGCGGAGAACGCGGGGAACGCGGTGGTCCTGTCGTTTGGCCTTGCCTTCTTCGGTTGCTTGTTCGCCGGCCTCTGCTACGCGGAGTTCGCGTCGGTCGTGCCCATCGCGGGGAGTGCCTACACGTACGCCTATGCAACGCTCGGCGAGTTCATGGCCTTCTTCATCGGCTGGAATCTGGTGTTGGAGTACATGTTCGGCGCGGCGACGGTCGGCGTGGGTTGGGCGGGCTACTTCTCCGATTTCATGGCCAAGATGGGCATCGTTCTGCCGAAGGCCTTTTCGCAGGCTCCGGTCGCGTGGAGCGAGACCTTGCACCGGCTCGTGGCTGTCCCCGGGGGCATCATCAACCTGCCCGCGTTCCTGCTCGTCATACTGATGACCGTCGTGCTCGTGATCGGCATCAAGGAGTCGGCACGATTCAATAACTTCGTCGTGTTCATCAAGCTCGCGATCGTGCTGATCGTGATCGGCGTCGGCTTCTTCTTCGTCAATGTGGCGAATTGGCACCCGTTCATCGCGCCGAGCTCCGGTACGTTCGGCAAGTTCGGCTTGAGTGGCGTGGTGCGAGGGGCCGCGGTCGTATTCTTTGCGTATATCGGATTCGATGCCGTCTCGACGGCTGCTCAAGAGGCGAAGAATCCCCAGCGCGACCTTCCGATCGCCATGCTGGGCTCGCTGGTCATCTGCACGGTGCTGTACGTGCTCATGTCCCTCGTCCTCACCGGGCTCGCGCCGTACAACCAGCTCGACGTCCCGCACCCGGTCGCCTACGCGCTGAGTCACATCCCGCAACTCGGCTGGTTGGAGATCTTCGTCGACATCGGCGCGATCGCGGGCCTCGCGTCCGTCGTACTCGTCATGCTCCTGGGCCAGTCGCGCGTGTTCTTCTCCATGTCCCGCGACGGCCTCCTGCCGCCGGCGTTGAGCCGGGTGCACCCGAAGTTCCGCACGCCGTACGTGACCACCATTCTGAGCGGTACGGTCGCCGCGGTCATCGCCGCCATCTTCCCGATCGACATCCTCGGTGAGTTGGTTTCGATCGGAACACTGTGCGCGTTCACGATTGTCTGCGCGGGTGTGATCGTCCTGCGGGTAAAGCGCCCGGACCTGCATCGGCCGTTCAAGACGCCGTTCGTCCCGTACGTGCCGCTCCTGGGGATCGGGAGCTGCCTCGGCCTCATGGCGTTCCTGCCGCGCGCGACGTGGATCCGCTTGATCGTCTGGATGCTGGTCGGGTTCGTCGTGTATTTCGCCTATGGCCGCTATCATTCCAAGTTGGCCACTGAACGCGAACCCAGCCTGGCACCCGCCGACTGACCGACCTCCTCGCTGTACCCGCCCGCCGGGCGGCCGCCGCCCGCCGGCTCGCCACCGAGCTGGTAACGGGACGTACAGTCGCACTCTCGACCCACATCAACGCCGACGGCGATGGATGTGGGTCGGAGGTCGCGCTCGCCCATTTGTTAACCGCCTTGGGGCTCAAGGTTTTCATCGTGAACCCGACCCCGTGGCCCTCGGCCTTTGATTTTCTGCTCGGCCAAGTCGAAGACCGCTCTGCCGACGGCGCATCGGCGCTCGCGCGCGCGGACGTCATCCTGGTCGTCGATATCGGCGATGTGCGGCGTCTGGGGACGCTGACCGATACAGTCCGGGCGTCACGCGTGCCAAAACTCGTGATCGATCACCACGAGGCGGGCGATGAGCCACCCGGCCCGATCCAAATGATCGACACGACTGCCTGTGCGACTGGAGAGCTCGTCTACGATCTGGCCGTCACGCTCGGGCTGCCGATCGACACGGCCACAGCGACAGCGCTGTACACCGCGATTTTGACTGACACCGGGGGCTTCCGGTTCAGCAACACCACTCCGCGATGTCACGCCATTGCCGGGCAGTTGCTGGCGGCCGGCGTCGACCCGGAAGACATGTACCGGCGCGTGTATGCGTCGGTACCGCTCGGGCGGTTGCAACTGCTGCGCGATGCGCTCGAGACGCTCGAGGTCGACCCGGAATATGCCATCGCGTGGATCTCGGTCCCCGCTGGTGCAGTCGAACGCTACGCACTTCGCTCTGAAGACCTTGACGGCATAGTCGAGCATCCGCGTTCGATCGCTGGAACGCGGATGGCGCTCTTCTTCCGCGACCTCGGTCACGGGAAAATCAAAGTCTCTTTCCGCTCGACGGGCAACGTCGACGTGAATCGCTTCGCCCGCGCGTTCGGGGGCGGAGGGCACGCGAAAGCGGCTGGCGCCCTCATCTCAGGGACCCTTGAGGAGGTGCGCTCGCGCGTTGTCGAGGCCGCGCGGGCCTTTGTGCAGCCATTGGGCCTCGCACCGCACAACGGCGTCCCTGCAGACGACTCGCTCGCGCTGTAACTTTCGTCCATGGCGCGAGCCGAGCATATCGAAATCCGCATTCGTCAGGTGATCACCGCGCTGAGGCCGTTGCTGCGACTCGAGCCCGCGGCTGGTTGTATCGAGCTCGTGCGATTCGACGCCGAGTCCGGTGTGGTCAGCGTCCGCGTGTCCGGTGGGTGTCCGGATTGCGACATGTCGGCCACCGCCCTCATTGCTGGCATCGAGGCGCACCTCATGCAGCGCGTCCCCGAGATTCGCGCGGTCCAAGCGGTCGGCTCGACATGAGCGACAACCTGCAGGACCTCGTGCGCGCCGCGCTCTCTCGCGTCCGCAACGCGCGCCTCGGCGTGAACGTGCTCGACGCCGAGATGATCCGCGACATCGCGATCGCCCCGGGCGGCCGCATTCGGTTGACGCTCCTCCTGACGCCCGAGGACGACGCGACGCTGGTGCGCAATGTGTACGCCGCGGTCGCGGCGGTCGAGGGCATCACCGATGTCCGCGTGGACCCGAAAGACGCCTCATCGACGCCGCCCCCAACGTCCCGTCGCATGCTGCCGGTCTTCGACGCCGCGCCGAAGACGCCGGCGCGCCCCGCGGCCCCGACGCCGACCGCGTATCCGAATTTGGGCCGCGTGATCGCGGTGTCGAGCGGCAAGGGCGGCGTTGGCAAATCGACGGTTGCCGTCAACCTCGCGGTCGCCCTGAGCAAATCCGGCGCTCGCGTCGGGTTGATGGACGCCGACATCTACGGACCAAACGTCCCGCGGATGCTCGGCGTCAGCGCACCGCCGCCGGTTATCGACCAGCGCATCATCCCGCTGGTGGCGCATGGGATCAAGGCCATCAGCCTGGGGCTCCTCATCCCGCGCGATCAACCGGCGATCTGGCGCGGGCCGATCGTCATGAAGGTCATCGGCCAGTTCCTGAAGGACGTCGACTGGGGTCAGCTCGACTTCTTGATCGTCGACATGCCACCGGGCACCGGCGACGCCCAGCTGTCGCTCGTGCAGTCGACGCACGTGCACGGCGCGATCATCGTCACGACGCCCCAGGCGGTGGCCACCGGTGACGCGCTCCGCGGGGTGAAGATGTTCGAGCGCGTGAACGTGCCCGTGCTCGGCATTGTCGAAAACATGAGCTACTTCGAGTGCCCGCACTGTGGGAAGCCCTCGGCGATCTTCGGCGAGGGTGGCGGCGAGCGGCTGGCGACCGAGGTGGGTCTCCCGGTCCTCGCTCGCATCCCGCTCGACCCACGCGTCGTTGCGGGCGGCGACACGGGCGCCCCCATCGTCGTCACGGCCCCCGAGTCGGGCGCCGCCGTCGCGCTGACTGCCCTCGCCGCCCGCGTCACCGACGCCGTAGCCGTGCCCGCATGAGCGAAGGGGCGCTGCCCGTCGATGTTTATGACGGCGCGGCGCCAGTAGCACCAGGCGGACCGTCTCTCGTCCACGATCCGATCACGCGCGTCGTCTGGCGCGTCGGCGTCCCGGCGGTCGCGTCGAACCTCCTGATGATCGTCTTCAGCGTGGTCGATGCGTTCTGGGTCGGCCGACGCCTCGGCGCGGTCGCGCTCGCCGCCGTCACGACGTCGCTCTTCTGGATCTGGCTCTTCATCTCGATCGCCGAGATGATCGGCGTCGGCCTGACGGCGCTCGCCGCGCGCCGGCACGGTGAGGGGCGCCCGGCGGAGGCAGCGCTCGCGGTCGGCGATGCGCTCCAATACGCGCTGGTGCTTGGCGTTGCCATCGCCGTCCTGGGAACCATCGCGCTCCCGGCGCTGTTCGCCGCGATGCACACACCAGCGGAAGTGACGGCGCTTGGCAGGATCTACCTTGGCACGTACCTGCTCGGCGCACCGGGCATCTTCTGCTACTTCGCGGTCGATGCGGCATTTCGCGCGCAGGGTGATACGCGTACGCCATTGCTGCTGCTGGCGTCGTCGGTCGCGATCACCCTCGTGCTCGACCCCGTGCTGATCCTGGGGTTGGCCGGTGCACCCAAGCTCGGCCTCATGGGCGCCGCGATCGCCACGGTCTCGGTTCGCGGCGCCGCCTGTGTCGCCGGCGCCGTGCTGCTCGCGCGCCGCAAAATGGTGCGCTTCGGAGGTGTCCACCCTCGTGTCGTCGCCACGATCTCCAGTATCGGTGCGCCGACCGCGCTGACCGGTGTCCTGTTCAGCCTGATCTATGTCGTCGTGACGAGGACGGCCAGTCAGTTCGGGACGCCCGCCCTCGCGGCGATGGGTCTCGGGTTTCGGGTCGAGAGCTGGGTCTACGTCATTGGCGTCGGCTTCGGAGCCGCGGCTGCGGCGATCGTAGGCCAGAATCTCGGCGCGGGCGACCCCGTGCGCGCGGAGCGCGCCGGATGGATCACGGTCGCGTTCGCGACGGCGCCCGCGTCGATCGCCGTCGCCGCCGAGTTGCTGTTCCCGACGCAACTCGCGGGCATATTTACTCGCGAGTCCGCCGTGATCACGGAGACCGCGCACTATCTCCGCATTGCCGCGCTCTCGCAGCTCTGCGTCGGCGCCGAGGTGGTGTTCGAGGGCGCGATGGGCGGCGCGGGCGACACGGTGCCGCCGATGGTGTGGTCGACGAGCTGCACGGCAGCCCGTGTGCCCCTGGCGTCGTGGGCCGCGGCCCGCTGGGGAACGGGCGGCATCTGGGTCGTTATTTCCGCCACCGCCGCGCTCCGCGGGCTCGGCATGGCGGTGCTGTGGAGTTTAGGCTGGTGGAAAAAGCGCCGGGTATGATCGTCACCCTGCTGACCGATTTCGGGACGGCCGACGGCTATGTCGGCGAAATGAAAGGTGTGCTGGCAGCCTTGGCGCCGGACGCGGAGCTGGTCGACATCACACACGATATCTCGCCCCAGGATATTGAGGGCGGCCGGCTCGCGCTCGCGCGATACTGGCAGCGTTTTCCAACGGGCACGGTGCATCTCGCGGTCGTCGACCCCGGCGTGGGTGGATCTCGCGCCGCGCTCGCCGTCAGCGCCGCCGGACGCTATCTCGTGGGACCCGACAATGGCCTTCTCTCGCCTGCGCTCCTCATGCCCAGCGCGCGAGTGGTCGAGCTCCCGATTCCCCCAGGCGCATCAGCCACGTTCCATGGACGCGACGTATTCGCCCCCGCGGCTGCACGATTGGCACTCGGCGCGACCATCGAGACCCTGGGGCAGCAACCGGCGATCGAGCCCATGATTCGCCGAACGCCCGAGCCGAAGCGCGGCGTCGACGGTGGGCTGCACGGGATCGTGATGACGATCGACCGGTTCGGCAACGCGATCACGAATCTCGTGGGGCTGCGCGGCGGGTCGATCACGGTCGGAGACCGGACCCTACCCGTCGTGCGATCCTACATCGATGTGCCTGCCGGCGCGGTGACGGCGGTGTGCGGGTCGAGCGGATTGGTCGAGATCGCCGAGCGCGATGGGAACGCGGCGCGCTCGCTCCAGCTTACGCGCGGAGCGAGCGTCGTCTACTGGCCGCCCGCGCCAGCGAGCTTGTGATCGACCGTGATCTCGCCTAGCGTCGCGCTGCCCACGAGGTGCAGCGTGAACCGCGGCGCCGGCGTGGTATCGCTGACCTTCACGATGGTCACGTCTTTCGTCTTGACGATGACCGGCTTTGCGCCTTTCATCGCGGCCTTCGCGCTCGCTTTGGCGACCGCGGCGTCGGTCGCGCGCGCGACGGCGTTGTCAACCGAGCTGTCGTCGTCGCTCGTATCCGCCGCGTCCTCGTCGTCCGAGGTATCCCGAGCCGGGGCCGCCGCCCGCTCGTGACCCGTCCGTTCGTGACCGCCATCGACGGCGCCCAGTAGGGCCTTGACGTTCTGCTCCACGCGCACGTCGTCAGGCACGTGGATCGTGAGCGAGCCCAAGCCGACCTTGGCGTCGAGCGTGATGTCGCCGGTCCACGTGCCGTCAAAGTAGAGATCCCAGTCGCCGATGCCGGCGCGGAGCATGATATGGTCGGCGTTCGCGTTCGCGAGCCCCGTCGCCTTGAATCCCGCGGCGCCGACGGTGAGATCCATCGAGCGCATGTGGATGGTGTTCGGCGACGAGAACGCGAGGGTCGCATCGGTCGCGCCGGTCTTGAACTTCAGCTGCTGCACGGCGAGACCGCCCAGGTCGATCTTGACGTCCGCGGCCGCGATTTCCGTCGTGAGGTCGAGCGGGACGCCGCGCGCGAGCCCGATATGGAGCTCGTTCTGGTCGACGTCGCCCCCGGGCATGGTGAAGTTCTGAGACTTGATCCCTAAGTGGACCGAGTGGCTGGCGGCGTCGTACGTCGCGACCGGCGCGGTCCGTCCCGTGGGATAGCGCAGGTGCATCTCGTACAAGTCCGGGCCCGTCGCCGGTCCGAGCGTAAACGTGCCGGCGCCGTAGGTGATACTCACGTTGAGCGGAGCCGGGTCGCGCAACTGTCGCGTGACATCGAGCGTCCGCCATTCCTGCGCGCTGGCGCTACTCCACGCGAGCGCGACGGCGAGAAGTGTCAGTCTCATCATGATGACGGCGTCTGCGAAGGCGGTGGGGTCGGCCGACGAGCGGCTGCGACGCCGCCCACCGGCGTCGGTGTCTGCCATGCCATGCCTGGCAGCGACGAAGCACCCGCGGTTCTCATCTCGCCGCGCGCGGCTTTGCGTGCGTCGTACCGCGTGGCGATAACCGAACCGAATCCCGAGGCCAGCGCGATGAACGTGACGGCGCTGGCGATGACGTGCAGGAGCGCGCCGGCGACCGGGATCCAGCCCGCGGCGGCGGCGATCACCCAGAGTCCCATATAGATCGCAATGCCGGTCACCACGGCGCGCAACCGTGCGCCGCGGTCCGTCAACGCATGCGCCCGCTTCCGGAAGAACGCCTGCCCGGTCGTCTCGGCGACGGCGGTGAATCCGAGCACCGCGACGCCGAGCACGAGCAAGACGTAGGCAATGGCGGCGAGCGGCGCGACGACGATCCCGATGATCGTGATGCAGAGCAGCACGATCATGATCACACCCACCGGAATCACGGCGAGAAGCCCAATGATGCCGAACAGCAGCGAGCGGCCGAACTGCTCGGAGAGCGAGAGCGACGCCGCGTCCAGGCGGTCACCGGCGAATGTGAGGACGCCGATGCCCATGACGAGCGCGAGACACAGCCAGGCGATGGACAACTCGAGCGAGCGCCACGGTGACCGGCCGGCTCTTGGCGCAGCGGCGATCGGAGACATCGGACCGATCGCTTCCGGGAGTGAGCGGATCTCGCCGTCGACCTCGCCGCCCGGCATGACCACGACGTTCCCGTGCGCGGCGAACGCGTTGCCCGTGATGTGTCCCGACGGATGGACGTGAATGTCGCCATCCACGCTGACCACGTCGCCCTCGACGAGCCCGCTCACTTCAATCGGGCCATCGACGGTGGCGACGACTTGGTCCAACTTGGCGGTCGAATCCACGGACCGCATGCCGACGCTGAACGCGCTGGTAGCGGGAATCGAGATCGAGGCCGGATCACGCCGCGCGCGGTCGATCTCCCTGCGCATGGCATCGGTCATGGAACTCCCGGGTGGCGCCATCATCGGCGGCATGGGCGGGATCGGCGGTACTGGCGGCACCGGCATGCCGTGGGGACCAGCGAACCGGCGATGGTGCCGGTCCATGGCGCGGTGCAGGGCGTCCTGGAATTGCTGGCGTGCTTCGGCTGCGTGGGGATCGTGGTGGACGCTGTATTGGATGTAGCGCTTCATGGCGGCCTTGACCTCGGGGTCGCGCATGACATCGGGATCGTTGTTGATCGCGTCTTGCATGGACGAGTCGCCGAATGCCTGGCTCATTGCCTGGCCCAGGGATTCGCCCCACCGGCCCATTTGCTCGCCGTATTTCTGGCCCCACTGTCCCATCCGCTCGCCCCATGCGGCCATGGAGTCGGCGTTAGTCGGCGGCGGTGGCGGGGCAGGCGGTTGCGCTGTGGCGACCGCGGCAAGCCCTAAGAACGTCAGTCCGGCAACGAGTATGCGCATTCTAAGCGCGCCTCCGCCGCGACACAGCCGCGGCACGAAGAGCAAATGCTGCCGCCAAAAAGACGACAATATAGAGACTTATTGACGCCACTATAACAGCAGTAGCGTTACCACCAAGGGCTTGGGTAGCGGAGCGGCCCAAGAGGGCCTGCACAACCGCAGCGCCGGTCGTTGCCAGGCCCCGGACCAGCGTCGTCCGGACCAGGCCGGCAAAGAACAGGGTGGCGTCCGCGTGGCCTGCGAGCCACACAGTGGCCACTGTCACCAGGGTGGCCAATGACAAGGCCGCCCCACCCAGGGCCAGCCGGACGGGCTGGGAACGGGGCGCTAGGGGCCGAATCAAGCCCACGACGCTGTCACGGGCGGCAACATGCCAGGGTTCGTATATCTGGACCTGGGCCATGACCCGGGACGTAAAGTCCGGGGACGGGGCCAAGCGCGGCAAATGTTCCAGGGCCTCGACCACCTCACGCTCCTCCTCGAACGCCGCGCGGCACTGGTCGCACTCGCCCAGATGCGCCTGGAGGGGGGCAACGCCAAAGCCGACCTCTCCGTCCAGGAGCTGGTCGATTTCGTCGGGGAGAAGGTGGCGGTGATTCATGGCTCTGTATCAGGTGTACGGAGGTCGGCGTCTTCGGGTTTCAAAGCTCTTCTCAGTTCCAATCGAGCCCTGTGTATGTACGTCTTTACGGTGCCGAGCGGGAGGTCCAGGGTGGTTGCGATCTCCTCGTACGACCGCCCTTCCACGTGCCGCATCAGAGATGCACGAACGGTACTCCGGCCGCAGCGCCGCGATCGCCTTCTCGATCGCGCTCCCCAGCTCGCGCGACTCCAACTGATCGAGCGCGCTCGGCGCGTGCGAGGCGATCTCGAACGACGTCGCCTCGACCTCGGCCTCCGTCGCCGCATGCGGCGCGCCCGAGACGCTGACCGTCGCCAGCCGGCGCTTGCGCAGATGATCGATCGCGACGTTGTTCCCGATCTTGAACAGCCAACTCGACAACTTGAAATCGGCGCGATACCGGTCGATATGGTTCAGCGCCTTGAGAAACGTGTCCTGCGCGAGCTCTTCGGCCGTCTCCCGATCGCGCACCATGCGATAGATCAGCGAGAACAACGGACGCTCGTACCGTCGAAGGATCTCCCGGAACGCGGGCTCGCGGCCTTGCTGCGCGAGCGCGACGACATCCGCGTCCGGTAAGTTGGCGAGATCGAACACGGCCACAGCAGGGAAGCTACCGTCCCCTTACTTTTCCCGCATGTTGGTCGACGCCAAGCGCCAGCACGTCCAGCGGATGTTCTCGGAGATCGCGCCGCGCTACGATCTCTTGAATCATCTTCTGAGCTTCAACGTCGATCGGTCGTGGCGTCGCCGCGCGATCGCCGCGCTCGCGTGGGAACGCGCTCCCGCCGGCACGTATCTCGACCTGTGCGCGGGCACCCTCGACGTGTCCTCGGCCCTGGCGACCCACCGGGGTTTCTCGGGCCGCGTGTTCGCCGCCGATTTTGCGGAACCCATGTTGCGCGCGGGCGCTGCGAAATCCCGTGCGTCGATCAGCCCCGTGGTCGCCGACGCCCTCGTGCTGCCACTGCGCGACGAGAGCGCCGACGGCGCGATCGTGGCGTTTGGAATAAGAAATGTCGAGCACCTGGACGCCGCTCTCACCGAAGCGCTCAGAGTGTTGAAGCCGGGCGGCCGCTTCGTGATCCTCGAGTTCTCGACCCCCCCGTCGCCAATGATCCGCACGGCCTACCACGCATACTTCCACCACGTGCTGCCGGCCATCGGCGGCGCCGTCAGCGGTCATGGTGCCGCGTATCGCTATCTCCCGCGCTCAGTCGCGCACTTCCCAAATGCTGAAGATCTCGCGGGCCACATGCGATCCGCGGGATTCACCGGCGTGACCTGGGAGCCTCTCACTTTCGGCGTGGCCGCGCTCCACGTCGGGCAGCGCCCGTAAGTGTCGCTCGACACCCTCAGCGCCTTCATCTCCGCGATCGAACACGCCGGCGAGCTTCGCCGCATCAGGCAGCCGGTCGCCGCCCGCTTGGAACTGTGCGAGATCGCCGACCGCGTAATGAAGCAACCCGCGGGCGGCGCCGCGCTGCTCTTCGAGAACGTCACGCTCGACAATGGATCGCGCTCGCCGTACCCGGTGGCGATCAACCTCTTCGGCTCCGACCGCCGTATGTCGCTCGCCTTGGGCGTGACCAGTCTCGACGACCACGCGGCGCGCATCACCGAGCTCCTCTCCACGCAGGTTCCCCCCGGCATCATCGCCAAACTGGGTCTGCTCCCCCGGCTCCTCGAAGTCGCCAAATTCCCGCCACGCCATAGCTCCTCGGCGGCATGCCAAGAGGTCATCTGGCGTGGCGATGAAGTAGACCTGGGCCGCTTGCCCATTATCACGTGCTGGCCAGAGGACGGCGGTCCGTACATTACCCTACCAATGGTGATCTCGCGAGACCCCGTGCGAGGGATCCGCAACGTCGGGATGTACCGCGTCCAAGTACTCGGGCCGCGCACTATCGCGATGCACTGGCAGCGCCACAAAGTCGGTGCTGCTCACTGGCGCATCATGGCGGAGCGCGGCGAGACCATGCCGGTGTGCATCGCGATCGGCGCCGACCCCGCATCGATCTACTCCGCGTCGGCCCCGTTGCCACCAACCGTGGACGAATTCTTGTTCGCGGGATTTCTGAGGACAGCCCCGGTCAAGCTGGCCAGAGCCGTGACGTGTGATCTCGATGTCCCGGCTGAGGCCGAGTTCGTCATCGAGGGTTACATTGATCCCCGCGAGCCATTGGTCACCGAGGGACCATTCGGCGATCACACCGGTTTTTATTCGGAGGCGGATCTCTACCCGGCGGTCCACGTTACTGCGGTGACGATGCGCACGAGCCCCATCTATGCCACGACCATTGTCGGACGCCCCCCGATGGAGGACTACTACCTCGGGCACGCCACCGAGCGCATCTTCCTTCCACTGCTCAAGCTGACGATCCCGGAGATCGTCGACTATCACATGCCGGCGGAGGGGATCTTCCACAACCTCGTCTTCGTGTCGATCGATAAGCAGTATCCGGGGCAAGCCTACAAGGTCATGAACGCGCTGTGGGGCGCCGGACTCATGTCGCTCGCCAAGATGATCGTGGTCGTCGACAAAGAGGTCGATGTGCGCGACCCGCGGAATGCGTGGTGGATCGCGCTCAACAATATCGATCCCGAGCGCGACGCGCGGTTCTCGATGGGCCCGATCGACGTCCTCGACCACTCGAGCCGCGCGTTCACCTATGGCTCCAAGATCGGATTCGACGCGACGCGCAAATGGCCGGAAGAAGGCTACACGCGCAACTGGCCGCCCCTGATCGAAATGGACGCCGCGACACGGTCCCGCGTGGATGCGCTCTGGCCGTCGTTGGGCCTATGACACAGCGCTCACGAGAACGGCAGACGTTCGCGGGCACCTCACGCTTGGTGACCTACGCGAATTTCGTCCGGCTCCCGCACACGATTTTCTTATTGCCGTTCGCGCTCGTGGGCGTGACACTCGCGTCCGATGTCGCGCCCGTGACGGGACGCGTTGTGGCGTGGGTCGTCGTGGCGTTTACCGCCGCGCGGTTCGCGGCGATGGGCTTCAACCGCGTCGTCGACCGCCATATCGATGCCCGGAATCCCCGCACGGCCCAGCGCGAGTTGCCGCGCGGGGCGATGAGTGTGGCCGAAGCGCGTTGGGCGGTCACGCTGGCGTCGCTCGTTTTCTTTGGCGCGGCGTGGATGCTGAGCCTCATTTGCTTCGTGCTCTCGCCATTCGCGCTGGCGTGGGTCTTTTTCTATAGCTACACCAAGCGCTGGACGCGCTGGTCGCACCTGGTGCTCGGCTTCGGTCTCTCCATCGCGCCAGTTGGGGGCTACCTCGCGGTCACCGGACGGTGGAGCCATCCCTGGTGGATGCTGATCAGCCTGGCCGGTGCGGTCGCCTGCTGGTCCGGCGGCTTCGATATCCTGTACGCGTTACAAGACACCGCGTTCGATCGGGCAAACGGTCTGTTTTCATTGCCGGCCGCTCTCGGGGAGGCGCGTGCGCTGCGCGTCGCTCGCGGTTTCCATGTCGCGGCGGTCCTGGGCCTCCTGCTTACAGGACTATCGACGAATGTCGGTTGGCTCTACTGGCTCGGTTGGGCCACCGTCGCCGCATTACTCGCGTATGAACATTCGCTGGTCCATGAAGACGACCTCTCGCGCCTCGACGCGGCATTCTTCACCCTGAACGGGATCATCTCGATCTTGTTCATGGTGTTCGTGGTCGCCGACCGCGTGATGCGCGCATGGTGACGGAGCCGCTCGTCTTCGGGATCACGGGCGCCTCCGGCGCACCGTACGCCGTCCACACACTGCGCGCATTGGCCGCCGCTGAGCGCCCCGTCTCGCTGATAATTTCCTCCCACGGTCTCCGTCTTCTTCATACCGAGATGGGGATCCAAACCCTCGATGCGTTACGCGAGGCAGTCGGTGGCCCGGTCTGGGATCGGTGGGTGACCGTCTACGATGATCGCGATCGCGGCGCCGCGCCGGCGTCGGGTTCGGCGCCGAGTGCCGGAATGCTCGTGTGTCCCTGTTCGATGGGCACGCTCTCGGCGATCGCCGCGGGCAGCTCGCGGTCGCTTATTGAGCGCGCGGCCGATGTGACGCTAAAGGAGCGGCGCAAGCTCGTGCTCGTCCCGCGGGAAACGCCGCTCTCCGAGATCCATCTCCGCAACATGCTGCGCGTCACCCGCGCGGGCGCGGTCGTGCTCCCAGCCGCGCCGGGATTCTACCACCGGCCGACGACCATCGACGCGCTCGTCGATTTCGTGGTCGCCCGTGTGCTCGACCAACTCGGCATCCCGAATGCGCTCGCGCCGCGATGGACCGGATCCATTCGATCGGTCTGATCGCCGACACGCACGGGCTCCTGCGGCCGGACGTTTTCACCGCACTCGATGGGGTCGAGCTGATCCTCCACGCCGGTGATGTCGGTGGCGATGGAATTCTGGATGAGCTGTCGCTCATTGCTCCAGTGCTCGCCGTGGCGGGCAACACCGACCCGCCAGGCGATCCGCGCCTCGCGCCAAGTCGTGTGTGTGAGGTGGCGGGCACGAAGATTCACGTGAGCCACGGCCACGAGCTCGGGTCTCCGACACCGGCCGCGCTGTTCGCCCGCTACACCGAGCCGATCATCGTGTACGGCCACACGCACAAGCAGCTCGTGTCACGAGACGGCGAACGATGGGCGATCAACCCCGGCGCTGCTGGGCCGCGCCGGTTCAATCTGCATCCCAGCGTGGCCCGGCTGCGCCTGTCGGGCTCGAGTATCGATGTGGAAATCATACCGCTGAACGACTAGAGCTCAGCTTCACCGAGCTCAGATCAACTTGAAGTGGCCTGCTGGGTACAAAAAGTCGTCGTCCGAATCATCATTGATCCGATAGAGCGCGCCATTGGCTTCCACGGCGAGCAATTCATAGATCCGCCCGAGCGTCAGGTCGTGACACCCGCCTGGCTCGTCTTCGCCGGGGATCTTGAGCCAGGGTCGAACACTGATACACTGAACGAGGCTTGTGGGCTCCCACGAAGTCGCCATCGCGTCGCTCCCGCGTTGGAGGTGGTCGTTACGCGGTGCAAGAGGCCGGCCACTGCGACGTACGCTTAAGCTCCACCGGAAAGCGCCTGAACCAGGACGACAATAACTGCAGCTCGTCGATCTCGTGCGCGGGCACGGCCAAGGTCGCCTTCTGTTTTGGCGCGAACACCCCGTGGACCAAGTCACGCCACTCGCGCCGCTCTCCGGCGGTCCGCGGCGCGCTTCGGTCCGCGCGGATACACCCGCGCCGAATCGCGTAGACATGACGACTACCGTCCCAACCACGCACTGTATACACGAACGACAATGTCTCGACCGCAAACCGGAGCCGCCCGAACTGGTCCCTTAAGCTTTCCAATCGCTTGAGCTTGTCGCGCAACGCCGCCGCGCGCTCGAACTGCAGGCGCTCGCTGGCTTCACGCATCGCTTCACTAATAGACCCAAGCGGCCCGTCATCGGTTCCATCGAAGAACGCCCGCGCGAGCCTTACCCGCTCGTCGTACTGCGCAATCGAGGTTCCCCCGATACACGGCCCCAGACATTTCCCGATCTCGAATCGAATACAGCCCGGTGTCCGCTGCGGGGCGCCGAACAACTCCCCTTGGTCACTGAAGCGCATCGGGACGTCTTTTGCGCAGTCCCGGAGCCCCAACGCGTCACTCAATTCTCTCGTGGCCTCTTCCAACTGTCGCGCACCGTGAAACGGCCCGTAGTAGGTCTCCGTGTGGTCAGTCCCGCTGGCCGTACGCACCACAACTAATTTTGGCGCCGGCGGCGCGCTCATCTTAATGAATGCGTAATGCCGCGCGTCCGACTTCATCATGACGTTGTAGCGCGGCCGAAGCCGCTTAATGAGGCGCAGCTCGGTGATGAGCGCGGCGAACTCGCTGGGGCAGTACTCCCAGTCGATCGAGCGGGCCTCACGGAGAATCCGCGCGCCTTTTTCTTCCGGGTACTCGCACCGGAAGTAACTCAGCAGGCGAGACCGAACCTGTTTCGACTTGCCGACGTAGACGATTTCACCGTCGGCCGACAGCATCCGGTACACGCCAGGCCGATCCGCCGCGTTCGCGCGAACATGCGCGCGCATGGCTTCGAGCTCGCTATCGCTGGCAGTACGCACAGAACGCGGCTCCGCCGCGCGTCGATGCAGCGCTACGCGCTGCTCGACTGGTCGGTTCGCCTCCGGGGGGCAAACCCCAACTACGCCCCCCGGACCCCCCGGCTATCCTCATCGCTGACACGTGGCGCAGAACACCGTGGCACGCCCGTCGATCGCATGCGTGCCGACGAGCCGCGCACCGCACCTCTGACACGCCCGTCCGGCCCGCCCATAGGCCGCGAGCGCGGCGGCAAATGATCCGCGCTCGCCGTTGGCGTCACGATAATCCCGAAAGCTCGTGCCTCGCGCGGCGATCGCTTCGGTCAGCACGTCGACGATCGCGTCCCGCAACGTGCCGGCCTCCGTGGTCGAGACGCTCCTCGCTTCTCGCGACGGATCGATCCCGGCGCGCCACAGGGCCTCGTTCGCGTAGATGTTGCCGATCCCGGCGATCAGCCGCTGGTCCATGAGCACCTTCTTCACCGCCTGTCGCGAGCGTGCGAGAAGTTGGGAGAGATGATTGGACGTGAACGCGGAATCAAGGGGTTCGATGCCGAGCGCGCCGGTATATGCCTCAAAGCGCTTCGGCGTCATCAAGGCGACCGTGCCCAGTCTTCTCACATTGCGATAGTGCACGACGCGCCCATCGTCCAGTTGGAGCGTGACGGTCACATATCTCTCGTCGCTGGGATTTATCAACAACGCGCCGGTAAACCGTGGCTGCACCACGAGGCGGTCCCCGCTTGAGAGATCGAGGACGACGAGTTTAGCGCGCCGCCAGGCGCGCAAAATAGTCGTACCGGTTATCCGACTCGTGAGCGTGCGAGCGCTGACCTCGCGCAGCACGTCGGCGTGACGCACACGAACGCCGACAATCGTGCTCCCGGCCACCGCGCGGTCGAGATCCCGCGCGATCGTCTCCGTCTCAGGTAGCTCGGGTATGGCGAAACCCGATATCAGATCGGAACTGCTTGCCGTCGAGACCCACGCGCTCGACAAAGCCGTGGCTTTTCGCGTGCGCGTCGTTGAGCGTAGTCCCGACGCCGGTCACGCTCAACACCCGCCCGCCGGCCGAGATGAGCCGCCCGCCGCTGTCCCTCGCCGTCCCGGCATGGAACACGTAGACGTCATCCTCGGGATCTGGCAAGTCGATTCGGTCGCCAGCGCGTGGCGTATCCGGATACCCCGCGGCCGCGATGACGGTCGTGACCGCGTAGCCGCCGGGCGATCGGCCGAGCTCCGGCAGATCATCGCCGACGGCGACGGCATGCAGCAACGCACCCAAGCCCTCGCCCGTGAGCGGCATGATGGTCTGAGTCTCCGGATCGCCAAACCGGGCATTGAACTCGACGACCTTCGGCCCGTCGTCGGTCATCATCAGGCCAGCGTAGAGCAGGCCCGTGAACGGCCGCCCCCGATCACGCATGACCTCGAGCACCGGTCGGATGACGTTGATCGCGACGTCATTCGTGAGCTGACTGTACTTGTCGCATCGCTCAAACGGGGCATACGCGCCCATGCCGCCGGTATTCGGCCCGCGATCCCCATCCAAAAGCCGTTTGTGATCCTGCGACGGCATGAGCGGCACAATCGTCGTGCCGTTGGTCACGCCAAATACCGAGACTTCTTCGCCTCGCATAAACTCTTCAACTAGAATCTCGCCCCGCTCGAGCAAGGCATCGATCGCCGCATCCGCCTCGGCGAGTGTCTCGGCGACAATCACACCCTTGCCCGCGGCGAGTCCGGACGCCTTGATCACCACCGGCGCGCCCAGGTCTCGCGCCGCGCGCTTTGCCGTCGCCGCCTCCGTATGTCGCGTCGCGCGAGCCGTAGGCACCCAGGCCTCGGCGAGTATCTCTTTCGCAAACGCCTTCGACGATTCGATCTCCGTCGCGGCCTGAGTAGGCCCAAAAATTGGTAGCCCCTCGGCTCTGAACTTGTCGACAATTCCCGCGGCGAGAGGCGCCTCAGGTCCAACTATTGTGAACGCTGGCCGCTCGTCACGCGCGAGCGCAGCGAGCGCGCTCAAGTCAATTGCCGCGATGCCGACACACCGGCCGAGCGTAGCGATGCCAGGATTGCCCGGGGCAGCTACGATGTCGACGGTGGGATCGTCGCGGCGGAGGCGCCAGGCCAGCGCGTGCTCGCGCCCCCCGCCGCCGACGATCAGCACTTTCATTTCTTGCGAAACGCCGACGTGAACGCGTCGCGCGCGCGATCGACTACGCCCTCGATGTCATTGAGGACCGTCTGGGCCTTATCCGAGTAATGTTTCGCGGCGTCGCCGTAGTCTTTCTTGAGATCGCGATCGTCTTCCGATCCACGCCGCGGATAATCCCCGGCGAGGATCTTCGCGTAGTCCCCGCTCGCGACCCACCGCTGCAACTCGGCCACCCGCACGGTCGCGAAGGGATGATCCTTCCCGACGGTATTCAGCAGCTTGAGGATGTTGTCCCACACGCCGCCCGATGCCTCATACTCGGCCGCCTGCTTCAAGAACTCGTCGAGGTTGAGCTCATCATCGCCCGCGGAGCCACCGGCCATTTTGAAGTACGTCATCATGGCCTTGTTCGTGTCCTGCCCGCCGAGCAGCCCGGCGCGGTCCGACGACAACTCGGCTTTGCGGAACCACTCCAATAACGCCAGCCTGAAGGGCAAAAGCGCGACTTCCGCTATCCACGGCAAATTCGACAGGCCGAATTGCAACAGAATGATGGCGATCGTGCTATAGGTGACGTGCCCGCTGATAATATGGCCGAGCTCGTGCGCCAAGACGTTCGCGTTGCTCCTCACGATCGAGGAGCTTGAGCGCGGCCGAGTTGACGACGACGAACGGATCGTCGAACCCCACGGCCATGGCGTTGACGATCGGAGTCTGCGTCACATAGAGCTGTGGGCGCTTCGGCCAGTCGAGCGTCGCAAGAACCTCGGTCCACAGCGCGTCCAACTTTGGCCGTTGGCGCGGTCCGACGCGTACCGCACTCGCCGTAAACAGATGCCTGACACCGCGGTCGCTGATCGCCGCCGCGACCTTTCGTATGATCTCGTCGAACCCCGGCAAGGCCCGCAGCGTTTGCAGCGCGGCCCGGTCCGCCGGATGCTCCCATGCGACGGACGAGATCTGCGTGAGCACCACTCTCCCGCCGCCAGGTCTCGCCGACTGCACCGGCAATTCACTCATGTGTGTCCTCCGTTGGACCGCACTACGTGTGCGCCGCGGCCGGAGTTGCGTTCAGAGGCAAGAGTGCCCCACGTAACAGCCGTACCCGAGTCCCGTCACCAGAAGCGCCGGCACCGAGAGAAGCGCGACCGCGAACGCCGCTGCCCTGGGAAGAATGTGGCGGTGCCCCAACCAGAATCCGGCCCACACGAACGCGAGCGCAACGCCATAGCACAGCGCGGTAGCCACCACGTCATCCCTGGAGTGAGGCATCAAACCCATCAAGACGATCGTCGTAATCGCCACGAACGCGGCGTAGAGAAGGCCAATAACCCAGGGACGCAACGTCGGCCGCCAGATGAGCACGAGCCCGAACACCGCCATTGGCAAGCAGAACGGCGGCAGCTGTACCCAGAAAAAGTTCATAACCCCAGGAACGCCTGTTCCAAATCTTCGAGCAGATCCTCGACATCCTCGACGCCACACGAGAGCCGAATGAGGCCGTCGCCGATCCCGAGCTCCGCCCGCCGCTCAGGTGGCACTGACGCATGCGTCATCATGGCAGGGAGGCTGATCAAACTCTCGACACCGCCGAGCGACTCGGCGAGTGAGAATACCCTCACGCGCTCCAACACTTTCCTCGCGCAATCAGTCGTACCGAGGTCGACGGAAATCATGCCGCCGAACCCGCTCATCTGCCGAACCGCGAGCTCGTGCTGCGGGTGAGAAGGGAGCCCAGGATAGATGACGCGGTCTGCGCCAACCCGGTCGACGAGCCAGTTGGCGATCTGCCGGCCGTTCGCGTCGTGTCGGGGCATGCGGAGGTGCAGCGTTTTGGTTCCTCTGAGCGCGAGCCACGAGTCAAAGGGCCCAGGTACGGCCCCGGCAGCGTTTTGCAAAAATGTGAGTCGCTCGGCGAGACCGTCGTCCCGCACGATGGCGATGCCGCCGACCATATCGCTGTGGCCATTGAGGTATTTAGTCGTCGAGTGATATACAATGTCCGCTCCCGAACCAATTTCCAGCGGCCGTTGGAAAAACGGCGTGGCGAACGTATTGTCAACAATCAGCAAGGCGCCGGCGCGGTGAGCGATCTCGGCCATAGCTGCGAGATCAGTCAGCCGCATCAACGGGTTGGTCGGCGTCTCGACCAGCACCGCGACCGTCTTTTGACTGATCGCGTCGACTACGCGCTGGGGATCGCGCGTATCGACAAAGGTGAAGCGGAGACCGAAATGCTCCAGCACCCGGTCGAACAGCCGAAACGTTCCGCCGTAGGTATTGTCGCCACAAATGATGTGGTCGCCCGAGCGGAACAATTTCATGATCGTGTCCAGGCATCCCATGCCGCTCGAAAACGCGAATCCGTGTGTGCCGCCCTCGAGGGCCGCGACATTCCGCTCCAGCGCCTGCCTGGTGGGATTCGTGCCACGCGCGTATTCGTACCCCTTGTGCCTGCCCAGTCCGTCCTGTACAAAGGTGGAAGTCTGGTAGATCGGGGTCATGACGGCGCCGGACACAGGGTCCGGCCGCTGGCCAGCGTGGATCGCGCGCGTCGCGAACCGCGCTACTAGGTCGTCGTCGAAGACGCGAGTCATGGAGCGATCAAGATAATGGACGGGGTACCAGGCGGCGACCCGACACGCCGCTGCCTCGTCGTGGACGACGAGCCGCGGCTGCGCCAAGTGCTCATGCGCCTCATGGAAGGCGAGGGCTTCGAGTGCTTCGAGGCCTCGTCTGGCGCTGGTGCAATAGAGGTATTGCGCCATACGCCGGTCACGCTCGTGCTCACCGACCTGCGGATGCCGCAGATGGACGGCATCGAGCTCTTGCGGCAAGTGCGGCTCCAGTACCCGGACACGGCCGTCGTGCTCGTTACCGCCGTCGCTGACGTCGATATCGCCGTCAGCTGCCTGGCGATCGGCGCGATGGACTACCTCATGAAGCCGTTCAATCTCGATGAGGTCCGCGCGCGCGTCGCCCAAGCCCTCGAGAAACGCCGGCTCTTAGTCGAGAACCGAGGCTACCAGGAACGCCTGGAAGAGCGCGTCCAAGCTCAAGCACGCCGCCTGGAAGAATTATTCCTGGCCAGCATGCAAGCGTTCGCCGAAGCGCTCGAAGTAAAGGACAGATACACCCGCGGCCACTCGGTCCGCGTGAGCCAATACTCGGCTGCTATCGCACGCGCCTTGGGACTGCCGTCGGAAGTTGTCCGCCAAATCGAAATCGGCGGCCACGTTCATGATATCGGCAAAATCGGCGTGCGCGAGTCGGTTCTCAACAAGCCGGGACCGCTGACCGACGAAGAGTACGAGCACATCATGACGCACCCCATGGTGGGATGGAGGATCCTCGCTCCGATCCTGGGTGATGCCCCGCTCGCGCTCAATATCGTGAGATCGCACCACGAACGATTTGATGGCCGTGGCATTCCGGATGGCTTGGCGGGAACAGCGATCCCACTCGAAGCGCGAATAGCGGCGGTCGCTGATGCGTTCGACGCGATGACGAGCGGCCGCGCCTATCGCCGCGGAGGCCGCCTCGGTCTCGACGCGGCGTTGGCCGAGATGCGACGCTGTAACGGAACGCAATTCGATCCCGAAGTCCTGACAGCATTCGTGAATGCGATCGACACCGGGGCGATCACACTCGCGGCCATTTCGATCAGCGGCGACTACCCGGCCGTGGGCCGGCTCACCTAGCTTTGAGCGATGTCCAATGCTGGGTTGATGATCAGTGTCTCCGGAGTCCGGGGCCGCGTAGGCGAAGCCCTGACCCCGGAAGTGATCGCGACCTACGCCGCCGCCTTCGGCGCCTGGGCTAAACAGAACCGCCTGCACGACCGCCCACTGGCAGCACCGACCCGCCCACACGACCGCCCACTGGCGGCGCCGACCCGCCCACACGACCGCCCGCTTGCAGGACCAACCCGCCCAGATGCGACGAGTGGCGAAGCCACACCGGTAGTAGCACCGACCCATCCAGAGGCGACGAGTGGCGAAGCCACGAGGAGTGCAGTTGTCGTCGGCCGCGACAGCCGCGTCTCAGGCCCGATGTTCACCCGCGTGGTAATCGCAGCGCTGCAGTCGGTCGGCTGCGACGTAATCGACGTTGGCCTCGCGCCGACACCGACCGTCCAACTGGCCGTCGAGTGGCATCACGCCGCCGGTGGCCTGGCGATTACGGCCAGCCATAACCCGATCGAGTGGAACGCCCTCAAGTTCATCGCGCCGAGCGGCCTATTCTTGTCGAGCGCCGAAGGCGCCGAGATGCGCACGGCGATGGAGCGCGGCATCCCCCGCGCAACGTGGGACTGCCTCGGCCAGGTCACATTCCGACCCTGAGGCGATCTCCCGCCATATCGAGGCAATCCTCGCGCTGCCGTACGTCGACGTACCGGCAATGCGCCGTCGCCGCTTCCACGTCGCGCTCGACTGCGTCCGGGGCGCCGGCGCGACGATCATGCCGGAGCTCTTAGACCGTCTCGGCTGCCGCGTCACCGCCATAAATCTCGAAACCGACGGCCGCTTCCCCCGTCCGCCAGAGCCGGTCGCCGAGAACCTCGGCGATCTGGAGCGCTTGGTCCGCGAATCGCACGCCGACATCGGGATGGCCGTTGACCCGGATGTCGACCGCCTAGCCCTCGTGGACGAAACGGGCTCGGCGATCGGCGAAGACTACACGCTAGCCTTGGCCGCCGGCGCCGTGCTGCGCCGCACGAAAGGCCCGGTGGTGACCAACCTGTCCACCAGTCGGGTGGTCGACGATGCCGCCGCCCTCGCGGGCGTCGAAGTGATCCGAGCCCCGGTCGGCGAGGTCAACGTCGCCATCCGGATGCGGGACGAAGGCTCCCCGGTCGGCGGTGAAGGCAACGGCGGGGTGATCGTCAAAGACTTGCACCTCGGCCGCGACGCACCCGCTGGCGCGGCCCTGGTGCTGCAGTTGCTATTGGAAGCCGATGCGCCGCTGTCGAGAATCGTCGGCGACCGGCCACGTTATGCCATCGTAAAGGACAAACTCGACCGTCCGTCGGGAAGTTTAGATTCCGTCTACGCAGCGTTGCGGACCGCCTTTGCCGGAGCCGGGGTAAATACCGCCGACGGCATCCGGTTCGCTTGGGCAGATCGCTGGGTCCACGTCCGGCCGAGTGGCACGGAGCCGGTCGTTCGGGTGATCGCCGAAGCGCCGACGGAAGCTCTCGCTCGCGAATTAGTGGAGCGGTCTCGCTCTTATCTCTTGGGTCAATAAATCATGTGTGGAATCGTCGGATACGTCGGCCCGCGCTCGGCCGCCCCGGTGCTCATCGACGGCCTCAAGCGCCTCGAATACCGCGGCTATGACTCCGCGGGCGTGGCCGTCATGAACGGGCGGCTCGAAACGCGGAAGCAAAAGGGAAAGATCTCCAATCTGGAGTTGCTGCTCGACGCCGAGCCGGTCGAGGGGTCAATCGGGATCGCGCACACCCGCTGGGCGACGCACGGCGCGCCGAACCAGTGCAACGCGCACCCGCAGCTCGACTGCAAGGGTGAGATCGCCGTCGTTCACAACGGCATTATCGAGAACGCCACCGCGCTCCGCCGCATGCTCGAGGAGCACGGGCACCTCTTCGTCTCCGAGACCGACACCGAAGTCCTGTCGCACCTGATCGAGGCCGCGTTCGATGGCTCGCTCGAGGACGCGGTCATGGAAGCGCTGCACCAGGTCGAAGGCGCGTACGCGATTGGCGTGCTGTGCAGCCGCGATCCCGACAAGATCGTCGCCGCCCGCCGGGGCGGTCCCCTCCTCGTGGGCCTCGGCGACGGCGAGTACTACATCGCGAGCGACGCGTCGGCGATTCTGGCGCACACCCGCGAGGTGGTCTATCTGGAAGACGGCGATCTCGCGGTCCTCGACCGGAACGGCTACCGGATCCTCGACCTGAACGCGACGACGCTCCACCGGCGGGTGACCAAGATCGACTGGGACCTCGCCCAGATCGAGCGTGGCGGCTACGCGCATTTCATGCTCAAGGAGATCTTCGAGCAGCCGGAGACGATCGCCAACACCATGGCCGGCCGGTTGCTGGCCGACGAAGCGACCGCGAAACTGTCCGGGCTCAACCTGACCGACGACGAGTTGCTGGCGATCGACAACATCATCATCACCGCCTGCGGCACGAGCTGGCACTCGGCCCTGATTGGCGAGCAGATGATCGAAGAACTGACTCGCGTGCCGGTCGAAGTCGAATACGCGTCCGAATTCCGGTATCGCAACCCGATCGTCACCAATCGCACACTGTGTATCGTGATCTCGCAGTCGGGCGAGACAGCCGACACGCTCGCCGCAATGCGCGAAGCGCAGCGGCGTGGTGCCCGTACCTTAGGGATCGTGAACGTCGTTGGCTCAACGATCGCCCGAGAGGCAGGCGCAGGGATATACCTCCATGCTGGGCCGGAGATCGGCGTTGCCTCCACGAAGGCATTCACGAGCCAGGTCGTGGCCCTGGCGATGTTCACGCTCAAACTCGGCCGACTCAAAGCCCTCTCGTCGCTCCGCGGTAGCGAGATCATTCACGCGCTCGAAGCACTGCCGGGTCAGGTGAAGGGCATTCTCGACCGAGCGCACGAGATCGAGGAGTTGGCCGAAGAGTTCAAGCGAGCCACGAATTTCTTGTACCTCGGCCGCGGCTACAATTTCCCGACGGCGCTCGAAGGGGCGCTCAAGCTGAAAGAGATCAGCTACATCCACGCCGAGGGCTACCCGGCGGCGGAGATGAAGCACGGCCCGATTGCGCTGATCGACGAGATGATGCCGGTGGTCTTTATTGCCCCACACGATTCTGTGTTCGACAAAGTGGTGTCGAACGTGCAAGAAGTGAAGGCGCGTCGCGGCACCGTGATCGCGATCACGAGCCGCGACGAGCCATCGCTCAAGGGAAAGCTGAACTACGACTTCCGCATTCCCGAGACGATCGACATGCTGACGCCGATCCTGGCCTCGGTGCCATTGCAGCTGCTCGCCTACTACGTCGCCGTCAAGCGCGGCGCGAACGTCGATCAGCCGCGCAACTTGGCCAAGTCCGTCACGGTCGAGTAGGTCGAGCCCACTGCGCGCGCTGCTGCAGCGCGTCTCACGCGCCGAGGTCCGCGTCGGCGCCCGCGTGGCGGGCCGCATCGAGCGCGGCCTGCTCGTCTTGGTCGGCTACACGCACGATGATGGCGAAGCACAACTGGTCTGGATGACCGACAAGATCCTCGGCCTCCGTATTTTCAGCGACGCGGACGACAAGAATGAATTTGTCTCTCGCCAACGTCGACGGCGCGGTGCTCGTCGTCTCCCAGTTCACGCTCTATGGCGACGCCGTGAAAGGTCGCCGGCCGAGTTTCATTGACGCCGCGCGCCCGGAAGTCGCCGTGCCCCTCTATGAGCGCTTTGTCGGGCTCCTCCGGGAGCGCGGCGCCAAAGTCGAGACGGGTGAGTTCGGCGCCATGATGGAGGTCGAGTTGGTGAACGACGGCCCGGTGACGCTGTGGCTCGAGCGCTAAAAGTCTGCCTCGTCTCTCCGGCGCCGATCTGGGTCAACCCGCGGCTCCGGAAAGAAGCCGACGCACTCCATGCCGCGGGCTACGATGTCGTCGTCGGCTACCGCCTCGATGGCGACGCCACGCGCGATGACGCGATCCTGGCGACCAAGCCATGGCCGTGGTACCGGTTGGATGTCAGCCGCACCCGCGCTCCCGTCCGTTGGCTAACGTCAGCCCTCCGCGAGCGCCTGGCGGGGATGCTCGGCCTCGACGCCCAAGCCTATTGCCGCGGCTATCCGGCGCTTTTGCGCTGGGCGATCGCGCAGCGAGCCGACCTGTACATCGCCCACACACAGCCGGCATTGGCGATAGCCGCCGAGGCCGCGAAGGCGACCGGCGCGCCCTACGCGTTCGATTGCGAGGATCTCCTGGCCGAGGAGACGGCGGACGGCTTGCGGTCCGCCCCTCGTCGAGAGATGATCCGCCGGCTCGAACGCCGATATTTGCCGGGCGCCGCGTACGTCTCCGCGACGTCGCAGCCAATGGCCGACTATCTCGTGCGGCAATATGGCCTGACGCGGGTGCATGTCTGGCACAACTGCTTCCCGCGGTCTGAGCTCTCCACGCTCGCCCCACCCGCGGCCCGCCCGCTAGGCGAGACGGTCGATCTCGCCTGGATGGGTGCGACGATAGGCCACGGCCGCGGTCTCGAAGATGTCTTCGCCGTACTCCCCACACTCGATCCGCGCATCCGCCTGTATCTCTACGGAAACCTGATGGAGTCGCACCGCGAATGGTTGTCGGCGCTCGGCCAGCGGGTGGTAGTCCGCCCACTCCCGCCGGCGGCCGAGGTGATGCCGACGCTCGCGCGCCATCACATTGGCCTGACGCCCGACCGCGCCGACTCACTGAATCTCAGTCTCACCATCTGCAACAAGTTCTTTCTGTATCTGCAGTCCGGACTCGCGCTGGTCGCCACCGACCTCCCAGGCCAGATGTCGGTCCTGGGTCCGCACCCCGAGATCGGCGCGGCGTATCGTCCAGGCGACACCGATGCGCTGAGGTCGATCCTGCGCTCGCTGACCGACCGCGCCACACTCGCGGCGCGCCAGTCGGCCGCCTGGGAGCTCGGTTGCACGACGTATTCGTGGGACGTTGAACAGGCGCTATTCCTCGACGCGGTCCGGGCGACGGCGGGCGCCGATTAGGAGACCCTGCCAACCCACGATCACGATCCACAGGGTGCTGGCGACCCAGAAGAGGGCGAAGATGTTGTTCAGCACATCGAGATCCCTCGCGCGGAAGAGCCTAACGAACAGAACGACTTCGACGATGCCGATGAAAAACAGTCCCGCCGAATACAGCGCGATGATGACGATGCGCCGGAGCGGCGACGGCATGGCGGGATCCGGTGCGTCCTTGACTCGCTCGGCGTGATAATCGCCCGCCACGGCGCGATCCAGGTCGCGAATCTGCACCGTCGTGTGCGTGAGCTTGTCGTGAAGCGCTTGGTGCCGGCGCGTGAACGCCATCGCGATGCCCGACGGCAAGCCGAATACGGTCTTGAGCACGAACCGCACGAACGCGCGCCAGAACGGCGGATTGCCGCCGGTTGCGTCATCCACCACGCGCAGGTTCGCCGCGCGCTGGCCAATCGTCGCGCCGAAGCCCCACACCAGGAGTGGCTCATAGAGGAAGATGAGCCCGTAGAAGAGGACGACGAGCACCCGACCGGAGCCCGGCACGTTCCGCGTGAAATCTCCCCCGATCGCGATGGCCACGATGCCGAATCCCACTACCATCGCATCCAGAGCGACCGCCCAGAGGCGGCGGCCGAACGCCGCGTAGGCCGGCGTCATTGGATGACTGCCAGGGCAAGCAGAGCCCCGACGAATACGAGTGGAAAGAGCTTCGCTGCGAGGACAAACGGACCCTTCATGGGCTCAGCCGTGAGGTGTGGGCCGAGACGGAACCCCGCGATGAGTAACCCCGGACACGCGATGAAAACCAGAAATGCGAATCCGAGTGATGCCGCGCCGGACCAATACCAGAATAAGTCGGTCAGCAGCAATTCGAGCAGCCCGCCGTAGGCGAAGTAGCACCAGAACGCGAGCCAGCGGAGCCGGCGGTCAGCCATGCGTCGCCGCAGCACGAGATAGTGTGCCAATCCTAGGGGCGGCGGCACGAAATTGACGACGATCCCCACCCAGCTGGGCATGGCGTGATCAGGGAATCGGCACGCGCACTCCAAACTGGAACGGAATGAACGCGTAGCTGGACGGCAAGTAGTCAATGTGGTACCGGAATTCGAAAAATGGCTGGACCGGCCCGATTGGATAGCGGGCCCCCGCTCCGATGTTGAGCCCAGGGTCGACGCGATTGGCGCTGTAGATGCTGAAAATGTAGGCGCCGCCACCAGCGAGCACGTACGGGCGGAGCCGCGTCCCGGGGAGCGGGGGATCGACGATCACGTCGAAGGCGATGCGCGTGACATGCTCCGCGACCTGGGAGAATCCCCCAAAACCGACACGGTCCCACCCGACTTCGGCGCGAAACGCGATCGGCAATTTGGGGGCCGGATGCCAGTCGACCGCGCCCATGAGATCCAACCCCGCGGTGCGACCTTCGCTCAGACCAACGGGCACCGTGACGCCGACGCTGCCATCCACGGCCCACTGCGCCGACGCAGGTGCGGCCGACGCCATCACGAGCGCCGCAACCACGATTCGTGTGTTCATGGGCGATGAGTGTGCCGCGCCGCTCCAGTTGTGGCAAGAGTGGGCGATCCGCCGTTACAGACGCTACTCTTTCGCGCCATGCAGGTGATCCTGGCATCGCAGTCGCCGCGGCGGCGCGACCTCCTGAACCTGATCGGCATCGCGCACACCGTGCGCCCAGCAGATATCGACGAGACGCCGTTGCCGGGCGAATCTCCGGTCGCCTGCGTCGAGCGCCTCGCGCGAGCGAAGGCGCGACGGATCGCCTCGAGCGAGCCGGAAGCGCTGGTGATCGCCGCCGACACCATCGTCGTGATCGACGATCGGATCCTCAACAAGCCGACGGACGTCGACGACGCGCGGCGGATGCTGCGCACGTTGCAAGGTCGCCGGCATGATGTCTACACGGCGGTTTGCGCGACGTTGGATGGCCGCGAGGCAGCCGGTGTCGAGGATACCGGTGTCTGGTTTCGCCCGCTCACGGATGCGGAGATCGACGCCTACATCGCCACGGGCGAGCCAATGGACAAGGCCGGCGCGTACGGCATCCAAGGCTACGGCGCCACGACCGTCGAACGCGTCGACGGCGATTTCTTTACGGTCGTCGGGTTGCCTCTGGTTCGCCTCACTCGCTTATTGACCGGGATCGGAGTCACGTACGATTTCGGCCAATTACGGCACTCACCCTCTGGGTCGGCGCGTCCGTAGCTTCAGGACTACCATGCTCACACTTGCCTTGCTCGCCGCACTGCTGCGGCCGCCCGTCGACACGTTCGTCGTCGACTCGTTCAAGTTCGAGAGCGGCGTCACGCTGCCGAATGTGAAGATCGTGTACGCGACGTACGGCCAGCTCAACGCCGCTCGCGACAACGCCGTCCTGGCGCCGTCGCACTACATGGCCGACCACAACGGCTACAACTGGCTCCTCGGTCCCGGTCAGGCGTTGGACACGACTCGCTATTTCGTCGTCGCGACGGAGATGTTCGGCAATGGCCACTCCTCGAGTCCGAGCAACACCCCAGAGCCGTTCCACGGGCCGCGGTTCCCGGCGGTTTCGATTCGCGACAACGTGCGCATCGTGCACCAGTTGCTGACCGACTCGCTGCACCTCACGCACCTGCGGGCGATCGTCGGCTTCTCGATGGGCGCCGAGCAGGCATTCCAATGGGCGGTATCGTATCCGGCCTTCGCCGATCGCATCGTCGCCACGTCCGGTACCGCGAAATGCTATCCACACGGCGTGGTTCGCCTCGAGGGCCAGATCGCCGCGCTCGAGGCCGATGCTTCGTTCCAGGCTGGCGATTACACGGCTGAGCCACTGCGCGGCATCCGCGCGTTCGGCACCGTCTGGGCCGCCTGGCTTTTCTCTCAGGAATGGTGGCGTACCGAGCTGTGGAAAGCCGACACGTCCAACGGTCACTCGTTCGAGGACGTCCTCTCGCGCATCGTCGACGATTTCACGCACAACGATGCCAACGACATGATCCTTCAAGCCCGCATGTGGGAGAGTCATGATATCGGCACCACGCCGGGCTATAACGGGGACATCGAACGCGCATTGCGCGCCATCACGATTCCCGTGCTCTACATGCCGTCAGAGACCGATCTCTATTTCCCGGTGGGCGATGCGAAATACGAGGCGCAGTTCATCCCGCACGTCACGCTCGCGGCGATTCCGTCTTTGTGGGGCCACCCCGCCGGCGCCGGCGCCAGCCCCGCCGACCTCGCGTTCCTGAACCGGACGATCAGCGACTTCCTACGAGGATCGGTAGCGGTCCTGCCACAGGGCAACGCGCGCTAGCACTTGGTCGACGGTGATCCGAGGCATTCGGCCTCGTCTTCGGGTCCAGATGACCGCATCACCGTCACCCGGCTCGCGGAACGCATCGACCACCAGGTCGTGATATTTGCGATAGGGACCCGTGCGCCTGGGATCGGCCTGCGCCATGAGACTCACCACCGGCCGGTCCAGCGCGACGGCCATGTGCAATGGCCCCGTGTCGAGCGAGATCACCAGCGCGGCGCCATCCACAATGGAGACCAGGCGCCGGAGCCCTGAGCCGAGAGCGTTGCGCACCGGATACCGTGCGAGCATCTGAATGCGATGCGCCGTCTCGTGTTCACGCTGAGATTGGCCACCAACGATCACCGGCTCGAGGTCATACGTCACCGTGAGCGCGTCGGCGACCTTGGCCCAGCGCTCGGGTAGCCACTCGCGATCCGAATCCCCGGCGCCGACGACCAGGGCGGCAACCGGTCGGTCCATCGAAGCGAAGAACGACTGCTGCCACGACCGCTCCTCGCCCCGCGGCCCCAGTTGCCAGGCAATGGGCTCCGCCGGAATCTTGAGCGCCGTCAAGAACTCGAAATACTGATCCTGGACGTGCGCCCGCGGCCCCGGATCGATGCGCGACGTCGTGAACAGCCAGTTGAGATCCCGCGCCCGGGCGCGATCGAACCCCAGCTTGACCGTCGCCGGCGTGACCGCGGTCACGAGCCCGCCTTTCAACGCCACCTGCAGATCGATCAAGAGATCGAATGGCTCGCGCTTGCGGAGCGCCAGGTGATAGGCGGCGAACGCGCTCAATCCGCGATGCGGATCGATCTCGATGATCTCGTCGATCGATGGATGACCGCGGACGAGCGCGGCCGGGCCGGGCTCGATCACCCAGGTAATCCACGCCATCGGATACTCGCGCTTGATCGCGTTGATCACCGGCAGCACGTGCACGCTGTCGCCGATCGCGCTCAGCATGACGACGCAGATCCGGTCGAACGGCGACGTCACGGCCGATACCGCACGCGCCAGAGCTTCACGCGGTCCATCACCATCGGTACGGTGATGTGCATCATCCCATCGAGCCGCCGCTCCTTCATGCGCCGCGACGGCTCGCCAAATCCGTTGGCGATGAGGTCGTGGTATTTGCGATACGGGCCGTAGACGATCGGGTCGTTATATCCGATGAGACTCACGACGGGCCGGTCGAGCGCGACCGCGATATGCAGCGGCCCCGTATCCAGCGACACGACGAGCGCGGCGCCGTCGAGGATGGCCACCAAGCGCCGGAGCCCTGATCCCAACGCATTGCGCACGGGATAGCGCGCGAGGGTCTGGATCTGGTGCGCGGTCGCGATCTCGCGCGGTGTGCTCCCGCCGACCATGACGGGCGCGAGCCCATACTCGGTCGTGAGCGCATCGGCCACGGCGGCCCAGCGCTCCGGCAGCCAGTTCTTGGGCTCCCGACTCGACCCGATCACGAGGGCCGCGACTGGCCTATCAATGGCCGCGTAGAACGACGATTGCCATTCCCGCTCTTCCGCCCGCGGCGCCAGGTCCCAGATCACCGGCTCGGCGTTGACCCCGAGCGGTCCCAGAAATTCAAAAAACTGATCCTGAATGTGCCGGGGCCCTTTGACCCGCGGGATCCTGGCGTTAGTAAAAAGCCAGTTGAAATCCCTGGCGCGCCAGAAATCGAACCCGAGCTTTGTTTCGCCCTTGATCAGCCAGGTCAAAATCCCAGCCTTGAGATACGGCTGCAAGTCGAAGACAACGTCGAAGACGCGCGCGCCGCAGGCGCGCCGTACTTCGTAAAACGCGCCAAGCCCTCGATCGCGATCAAAGACGATGAGCTCGTCGATGGCGGGATGCCCCGCCACGAGCTCCGCGGGCCCGGGCTGCACGATCCACGTCGTCTTCGTCGCCGGCGACCGTCGCTTGATCGCATTGAGCAGCGGCAACACGTGCACCGCGTCACCGATCGCGCTCGGCATGACGATGCACACACGAGATCCGAGCGCGATCATCGGCCGAGTTTTTTCGCTGACCGCATGAGCCGAGATCTGTTGCGTTCATCGACGCGCCGATCGCGGGGCGGCAAAAAATACACGGTGTCGATGTCGAGAACGTACGCGGTTCCGCCATCGACGATCACATTGCGCATGTTGAGATCCGGGTGCACCGCGCCCGCCCGGCTCATCGCTTGTATCAGGGTCTCCGCTTCCTCGGGGCTCGTCAATTCCCGTCCAGCGATCTCCCGAGTGACAACGTCCGCGCGCTCAATGCCCGGGATGACCGTGTACGTCGCATACGCGACGATGTCAGGCGTCGGGACGCCGGCGGCCCGCAGCCGAATGGCGACGTTCGAGCTCGTGCGGTGCGCGCGTCGGCGCCAGAAAGAGGTCTTGTGTGAGCGGCGCCAGCAGTCCGCCATGTCGCGAGTGCCGGACCACGACGGGGACGTTGGCGAGCACGGTCGCGTACGCAACATCACGCCCGCGCAGAGGCTTGGCGTTCGGCGCGCGCGCGGCCCAGCCATGCAGCGTCTCGCCGCTTGCCAGAACCGCGTCGACCGCTGCCGCAAACGCCTCGAGCACGACCGCTCGGGTGCGGCCGCGGCGGAGCAGGGAGTAACCTGCCGGAACGTGGCTCAGCCGGCGACCCGAAAAACGGGAATCGCGTGCGCTTTCCCCTTGAGATCCATCGGCGGCCGCTCTTCGAGCCTCGGCGGCGCCTTGAGCGCCCGCCGCATGGCATCCGACAACAAGATCTCCCCCGCCTCGGCGGCCGAGCAGAGCCGGCTGGCCGTATTGACGGTGTCGCCGATCACGGTGAACTCGAGCCGGCGCTCCGAGCCGATATTCCCGGCGAACGCCTCGCCGAAATTGAGCCCGATGCCGATGCCGAGCGCCGGCCGCCCCGCCGCGAGCCACTTCACGTTCAGCTGCTCGAGCGCGCGCATCATGTCGACCGCCGCGCGCATCGCGCGATCGGCGTCGTCGTTCGTGCCGATCGGCGCCCCCCACTGCGCCATGACGGCGTCGCCCATGAACTTGTCCAGCGTGCCGCCGTGTCGGAACACGCAATCGACCATCTCGGTGAAATATTCGGAGAGCAGGGTCGCCATGTCATCGGGCTTCATCGTCTCCGACAGCGCCGTGAATCCTCGAATATCACTGAATAGCACGGCAATGGGCCGCTTATCGCCCCCGAGCTTCACCGCATCCAACGACGTCGCGATTCTCGCCGCGAGACTCGGCGCGAAGTATCGCTCGAAATTGCTACGCACAATGAGCTCTTGCCGGATGCGCTCCGAGAACTGCCCGTTCTCAATGGCCGCGGCGGCAATCGATGCAAACGCAATTAAAAAGTCGAGATCGTCCTCACCGAAGCGATGGGTAGACGTAACGTTGTCCACGTAGAGCACGCCAAGCACGCGCCCTTCGCTCCCGACGAGCGGCGCACACATGGTCGATCTGACGCGTTGCATAAGAATGGACTGCCCGCCAAATCTCATATCCTCGGGAGCGTTGTCAGACAGAATGCCAACTTTGTCCTGCACCGCTGTTCTCACAATGGACTGCGGCACGGTTCTCTGAGCAGCTGTACCATGTCGATCCCGCGAGACTTTCGGAACGTTGTCGAGCAGTATCGACACGTAGTCGACGTTGAAGATCTGCAAGCAGAACCCGGCGATCGTATCCAGCAGCGCGCCAGTGTCGACGGTCCGCGTCAGCCCTTTCGAGACTTCCAATAGCAGCGCCAACTTCTTGGCCGAGCGCTGCTCGTCTGATCCCGTCGGGTGCGTGATGCCAAGCACCGCGCCATCAGTGGCCGGCAACTGCCGCACGATCGTCGCGCCCTTGGGCGGCGTGGCCAGCGCGGGCGGCGCGGGCGGGACAACGTGCTCCAACGACGGCGTCAGCTGCGTGACCTTGAATGGCACCTTCCCAAACGAGATGACGTCGCCGGATGCCAGCCGCGCCGTTTCGATGCGCCCGCCGTTCAGATAGGTGCCGTTGCTCGACCCGAGATCCCGAACCTCGACGCCGTCGTCCCCAGCCACGAGCTCGGCGTGCCGCCTCGAGATGGTCGGATCGAACACGGGGATGTCGCTGGTGAGCGCCCGGCCGACTACCACGGTCGACCCCGCGGGGAGATCGAACGTTTGCTCGTGCTCGCCGCCGACGCTCGTCAGCTTGAACGGCATGCCGCCCGCACCTGTCCGATAGCGGTCAGTAGCGCCCGCGCCTTATTCTCGGTCTCCTCCCACTCGCGCGCGGGATCGGAATCGGCCACGATGCCGGCGGCAACCTGCACCGATGCGGTGCCGTTGGCGATGATGCACGTCCGGATCGTGATCGCGAGGTCCATGCGACGGCCACCCGCGGCGACGTAACCGACCGCGCCGCCATACGGCCCGCGCCGCTCAGGCTCGAGCTCGTCGATGATCTCCATCGCTCTCACCTTGGGCGCCCCACTCAGCGTTCCCGCGGGGAATGTTGCCCGGAACACATCCAGCGCATTCGCATCGCCGGCAATAGTCCCTTCGACCTGACTCACGATATGGAGCACATGCGAGTATCGCTCGATCTTCATGAGCTCCGTCACGCTCACCGACCCGAACTCGGCGATGCGCCCGATATCATTGCGGCAGAGATCCACGAGCATGACGTGCTCGGCCCGCTCTTTCTCGTCGGCAATGAGCTCCGCGCTCAGCGCTTCATCCTCCGCCGCCGTCTTTCCTCGTGGACGTGTCCCCGCGATGGGTCGTAACGTGACGCGCCCGTCCGCAACTCTCACGTGCACCTCGGGTGAGCTGCCCACCAACTCGACCCCATCGAGGATGAGATGAAACATGTACGGCGAGGGATTGATGGCCCGCAGCGCCCGGTAGAGAGCAGCCGATGGAAAATCATGCTCGACATCAATGCGCCGTCCGAGCTCGGCCTGAAAACAATCCCCGGCAAAGACATACTCGCGAATGCGCTCGACGTCGCGCATGTAGTCCTGCCGGGCATAGGTCGATCGTCCGGTCGCCGGCGGAGCCGAAGGGTCGAGATCGAGCGGCGCGAGCGCCTGCGACGCCCGCAGGCGCGCCAATGTCGCCTCGATGTCCGCGAGCGCCGCGTCGTAGCGCGCCCGAATCTCCTGGCTCGTGAGATCGGCCGACACAGGCACGCTCATGACAACCCGAGCCCGCGCGCGAAAGTTGTCGATGATCACGACACCCCGCGTCATGACGAAGATCGCGTCGGGCACGCGCAAACCCGCCGGTGGCGGAGAGGCCAAGTGCTCGATGTATCGCACGACGTCGTAGCCGAAGTAACCGACGGCGCCCCCCCAGAACGCCCCGAGCTCCGAGTCGAGCTCGCCGAGCGGCGGCGGTGTGTCGCGAGCCAAAACGGCGTCGAGGTCGGCCAGGGGGTCGGCAGGGCGGCGCGCGCCGTGCCACCCGCGCTCGGGCGTCCAATCTTCCACAACCCCATCCGTCAGCCGCCAGGCGCTTCTCGGCTCGGTCCCCATAAACGTGTATCGCGACCAGGTCTCAGAACCCGCTGGAGCGGATTCGAGCAGGAACGCGAACGACCCGCGCCGGAGCTTCGCGAACGCCGACACAGCGGTATCGGTGTCCAGTAAGCAGTCCCGCCAGACCGGGATGACGCCACCCGCGGGGCCGACGGCTTGCGCCAGCGCGCAGAATCGCTCAAATCCGGGCATGTTCAACAAGGGGCTGGCCGCGTGTGCCATCATGTCGCTGTCACTGGCGGGGGTCGTCGAGGCTCAAGTATGGAACAGCGCCGAAGCGCGCGCCCTGGTCGAACGCGCGACCGCTCTCCGTACGCGCCAGCTCGCCGATACCGGACTGGTCGACTACCACGCGACGGCCCACGGCTACGTGACGTTTCTGGCGCAACTCGGAGACGGGCTCCGCGAGCCGCCCAGAATCGTCCGCGCCGACCAGCTCGCGCTCGAAGTCTATTGGCGGGCACCGAACTTCAGCAAGCAGATTATCGAGGGACGACGCGACACGCTGCTGCTCCCCACGGACATCGTGTACCACCGTGATCACCTCGGCATCGTGCAAAATAATTTCCCCGATGCGATTCGGTTGGGGGAAGGGGACGAGGTGAAAGATGTGCCCCACCCGCTCTCGCGCGTAGGACTCGCGCTCTACGACTTCGCCATCGACGACTCGCTCACTATTTCACCCCCACCCGTTCGCGTATACCGAGTCCTGGTACGTCCGCATGATCCCAACTCGGCCGGTATCGTCGGCGCAATCTATATCGAACCGCGTGAAGGCCAGGTCGTGCGCATGGTGTTCGACTTCACCCGCCGTGCCTTCCTCCAGCCCGAGCTCGAGGGCATCTCGGTCGCATTGGAGAATGCGCTCGTCGACGGGCGATTTTGGCTCCCGAACCGTCAGGAGATCGAGATCCGCCGCTCCGGCACGTGGCTGGATGCACCGGTGCGCGGGATCATCCGCTCCCACTGGGAGATCGCGAACTATGTCGTGAACCGGGGGGTGCCGTCGTTCTTTGGCGGCGCCGAAATCGTCTCGGTCGACGCGACGCATCTACAACAGTACCCATGGCACGGCGGCATCCTCGACTCGCTCGAATCCGGATCGCACGTCGTCACCGACGCCAATGTCGTGCGGCTCCAGGACTACGTCCGGGACTACGGCGTCCGCCACGTGACCGAGACGGCCATCGCCGCGCGCTCCGCATCCGACTTCGTCCGCGTCGACCGCGCCGAAGGCCTGGCCCTCGGCGCCGGCCTCACGCAACACTTCGGCTACGGCTTCTCGGCCACGGCCCGAGCGCGCTATGGCTTCGCCGACACCCGAGCGAAAGGCGAGGCTGACCTGTCGTGGAACTGGCTCACGCTCTCCGCCTACCGCGACTATCGGGACGTGGGCAATGTCCCAGAAAGCTCTCGTCTCATAAACAGCCTCGCCGCCCAAGAATTTGGCACTGATCACACAGACCCCTACGACACACGTGGGGTGGCCGCTTTCGTCTCGCTACCCACGTTGGGCGGCTTCACCTGGCAGCTCGGCGTCCGCCGCGAACGCCAGGACTCATTGGCCGTCCGCGCGCACCCGACGTCGGGCCATTTCGCTCCCACCGTCCCCGCCGTTTCCCTCTGGCAGACGTTGCCCTCCCTCACTGTCTCGCACCCCACTTCCCCAGGTCCCCTCGGCACAGAGATCCGCCTGGATGCCGCTTTCACCGGAGCATTCGGAACGTTCGCCCGAGCGAACGCCGTATTGTCGATCGAGCGTCCGGAGGGCGCCGACAGATTAGTCACGCGAACAACGCTCGCCGGAGTCACCGCCGGCCCGGTCCCAATACAAGACGACGTGTTTCTCGGCGGGCCGATCACGGGCCCGGGCTACGCGTACCACGAGTTTGTTGGCCGTGCGGGAGCGACCGAACACATAGAATGGCAGTTCCCGATTCCTGCCCCCGGGATCACCTTGGGCCGCTACGGAACCAGCCCCAGAACGGTGACGCTCGCCCCGTTCGTACACGTGCTGTACACGTCCCGCGATGGGTACTACCCGTCTGCAGGCATGGGTGTGCTAGCGCTCTTCAATCTGGTCCGATTTGATGTCGCCCACGGCCTACGACGGGGCGCCTGGACGTTCGCATTCGACCTCGATCGCACCCTCTGGCCGGTGCTGTAGCACCCAGGCCAGGAGAAACGCGCCAACCGTGACGGCAACGTCCGCCACGTTGAACGTCCAGAACCGCAGGGAGCCTACGCCGAGGTCCACGAAGTCGACCACCCCGCGTGACCACCGCACGCGGTCGATCACGTTCCCGAGGGCGCCGCCCGTCAACAGGGCAAGCGCAATGACGCGCGCGGTCTCACCGGGCGCCGTGCGCCGATAGGCCCGCCACAGGATGCCAATGACCACCAGCGCGGCCGCGGTCAACAGCCACCGCGACTCGCCCCGATTGAGAATGCCGGTCGCGGCACCCCGGTTGTAGGCGAGGGTCAACCGAAACACATCGCCCACGATGTCGTGCGGTACATCGGGTGGCGACAAGGCCTCGACCGCGAGGCGTTTGGTCGAGCAGTCGAGCAACAATACGGTCAGGAGCACCGGCCAGTACCGCTTTGCCTTAATATTGTTGGACGATGCCACTCGTACTCCTGGTCGAAGATGAGGAGACGCTCCGTAAGGTCCTTCGCAATCTGCTCGAACGCGATGGCTTCGAAGTCGCCGAGGCGGCCGACGGCGCCGAGGCGTTGAGCGCGGTCGATCGGCTCTCACCCAATGCCATCGTGCTCGACCTCAATCTGCCCGTGCTCGACGGCTACGACGTGCTGTCTCGCCTCCGTACTCGAAGTACGAGCGCGACGCTCCCGGTGTTGGTCTTGACCGCGAATGGCGATGAGGCCTCGGAGGTCCGCGCCCTCAAAATGGGCGCGAACGAATTCCTGACAAAACCGTTCCGCCCCCGCGCCCTCGGCGCACGGCTCAAGCTGCTCCTGTCGCGCGACGGATGACCGACATCGTCGTCGGGGTCGTGGATGTCTATGTGATCCGTCCGTCTTGGCACGTCCTCCTGCTCCAACGCCGCGAGGGCACGCGCTGTCCGGGAAGCTGGGAAACCGTGCACGGTCATATCGAGCGTGACGAACCCCCCGAATCCGCCGCGGTCCGCGAAGTCCGGGAAGAGACAGGCCTTGTCGTGGAACGCCTGTATAACGTCACCGTGCAGCCATTCTATCTGCACCGGTACGGAGCGGTTCAACTGGCGGTCGTCTTCGCCGCATTTGTGGCGGAAGACTCGCACGTCGTACTCGGCACGGAACATCAACAGGCCGAGTGGCGCACCGTCGACGAAGCGCTGGCGCGCTACACGTGGCCGAGGTCACGTGCCGCGCTCAACGACATCGTCGATCTACTCGCCTTTGGCGATGCAGGGGTCGTAGAAGACGTCCTGCGCGTGCTCTAGTCGTCAGAACCCGCGGCGACGCAACGTCGGCAAGCAGTCCTCGTCGCGAAAATCCGGCGGCACGTTCGGCTTGACGCGAACGCTCTTCGCGGGGATGCCGACATTCACGTGATACGCCCGCACGTCCTTGGTCGCGACGGCCATGGCGCCGACCATGCCCTGGCAATGCACATTGACACCAGCGAGCACAGTCGCGTGATACGTGATGCGCACGCCGTCGTCGAGCCGCGTGACGGCGTTCGTCACCTCGCGCCCGTCGACGATGCTGTGCGTATGCGAATAGATATTCGCGAAATCGGAGATCGACACGTTGTTGCCGATGATGATCCCACCGCGATCATCGAGCAACACATTCCGATGCACCACGACGTTGTCGCCGACCTCGAGGTTGTACCCGAACGAGAATTCGACGCTCTGAAACGCCTTGAAATTCTCGCCAACCCGCTTGAAGATGTGCTGCGCCAAGACACGCCGTAACCGTACGCCCAGATCAACGTCCTGACCGCCCAACGGGCTGCGGTCGAACGAATACCAGAGCCACAGGAGCGGCTTGATCGGCTGATACTGCGCGTCATCGCACTCGGCGTAGTACTCGGGCTCGAGCGTGATGTTACGCGGATCGAGCGATGCCAACGCGAGCCGCACGCCCGCCGGGACTTTCGTGTCCTGGATGGCGGTCTCCCAGTTCGCCGCGTACGCGGGGTACCAGAGCTCCGCCAACGTTCGTCGACAGAGTGTGGCGCGATCGGTCGCAGGATTCGCGAGTGCGTCGGCTAGCCCGTCGAGCCACTCCTGGGCCAGCGGCAACGAGGGATGCTCGGCCAACTTGCGCAGTGGGAGGAACGTCATAGGCTCAAGATAACACGAGCGCGGCGAGCGCGTCGGCCAGCTCGTCCCGTCCGGTTCCTGTTACAGCGCTGAAAGGAATGATCTGCTCGGGATCGAGCTCCAGCTCGCGCCCCAGCCGCTCGAATGTGCTCCGTGACCGCTCGCGAGCTCAGCTTATCGATCTTGGTCACGACAACGATAGTCGGTACGCCCGTCTCGGCGAGAAAATCGAGCATTTGCCTATCATCCGGGCTCGGCTCGCGTCTCACGTCGAGCAGTTGGACCACGCCACGCGGCCCGGGCGTGCTTTTGAGATACCCCTCGATGAGCGGCCGCCACGCCTCCTTTGCGGCCTTTGACACCCGTGCGTACCCATAGCCGGGCAGGTCAACGAGTACGAACTGGTGATTGACGCGGAAGAAGTTGATCTCGCGCGTTCGCCCAGGGGTGTTACTGACCCGGGCAAAGCCGCGGCGACGAACGAGACGGTTGAGCAGGGACGATTTCCCGACGTTCGACCGTCCCGCAAACGCGACTTCCGGCAACTCGGGCGGCGGCCGCCACCCACCCGGCGACGCTTGCCCGCCGAGGAATTCCAGATCCCGAATCGGGAGCGGGTCGGTCAGTGTGTCACCGTGTCGGCGACAGGGGCGGGAATGCTGGGGGTCTTGGCACTGCGCCGTGGGCCAACCGTAGGCGCCGGTGCCGGTGGCGCCGCGCGCAATGCGATCACGAGCACGTCGTCCATGGACTTCACGGCGTGGAACGTGACAGTCTGGCGGACTTCCTCGGGCAGCTCCTCGATCTCACGCTCATTGCCGTATGGCACGATGATGTGTCGCACGCCGGCTCGATGCGCGGCCACGGCTTTCTCCTTCAGCCCCCCGATGGGCAACACGCGCCCACGCAGGGTGATCTCCCCGGTCATCGCGATATCACCGCGAACCGCCCGGCGCGTCAGCGCGCTGACGATCGCGGTCGCGATGGCAATCCCGGCGCTTGGCCCATCCTTTGGCGTCGCTCCCGCGGGGATATGGACATGGATATCGCGATTGCGGTAGAAATCGCGATCAATCCCCAATTCCTTGGCCCGGCGGCGCGCATACGAGAGCGCCGCCGACGCCGACTCTTTCATGACTTCGCCGAGCGTACCGGTGAGTTGCAACTTCCCGCGACCACGCACGACGCTGACCTCGATCTCGAGCGTCTCGCCACCGACGGACGTATACGCCAATCCCCGCGCGACGCCCACGACGTCCTCGAAGGACAGGTCGTCGGGATCGAACGGCGCGGGGCCGAGCAACGCCTTGAGATCACTCGCCCCGACGAGCGCCGTCGTCTCCGCCGGTGCGGCCTCGGCGCGTCTCCGCGCGAGCTTGCGCGCCACGCGAGCGATCCGGCGATCGAGCTCGCGCACGCCCGCCTCGCGCGTGTACCCGCGGAGTATGCCGGGCAACGCATCGCTCGCCCACGTCACCGATTCGGGCGCGAGACCGTTTCTCGCCAATTGCCTGGGTACCAGAAACTGCCGGGCAATCGCCAGCTTCTCGTGATCGAGATATCCGCTGAGCCGCAAGATCTCCATGCGATCCCGTAACGGCTCCGGGATAGTCTGGAGCGAATTCGCGGTCGTGATAAACAGCACTTGCGAGAGATCGTAATCGAGCTCGAGATAATGATCGTTGAATGCTCGATTCTGCTCGGGATCCAGCACTTCGAGTAACGCAGCCGACGGGTCCCCTCGATAATCGGCGCCGAGCTTGTCGATCTCGTCCAGCAAAATGACGGGATTCACCACCTCGGCTCTCTTCATGGCCTGAATGATCCGTCCAGGCAGAGCCCCAATGTATGTGCGGCGATGACCCCGTATCTCGGCCTCGTCCCGCACGCCGCCGAGGGACATGCGCACAAATCGCCGCCCAAGCGCCCTGGCTACCGATTGCCCGAGCGAAGTCTTGCCGACACCCGGCGGACCGACGAGACACAAAATGGGTCCTTCCAGTCGCCCAACCAGAGCCAACACCGCTATGTAGTCGAGAATGCGGTCTTTCACGTCCTCGAGCCCGTAGTGGTCTTGGTCCAGCACGGTCCGAGCATGTTCGACGTCCAGAACGTCATCCGTGCGCGCGGTCCACGGCAGGGACAACAGCCAATCGAGATAATTGCGCCCGACCGTAGTCTCGGGAGACATCGGAGCCGTTCGGCGGAGTTTTCGCAACTCACGCCGTGCCCGCGCCGCGACCGGTTCGGGCAATCCGCGCTTGGTGATCTCCGCGTCGACCTCACCGAGGTCGTCGCCCTCGTCCTGCCCGAGCTCGCGATTGATCGCGCGCAGTTGCTCCTGCAGATAAAATTCGCGCTGATTCTGAAACAGCGACCCTCGGACATCGTCGTCGATCTTCCGCTCGAGCCGCAGGAGCTCGATCTCGGCGCCGAGGACCCGCCCGAGCGCGGTCCACAGCTCGACGGCCGTCTCCGCATCGAGCAACGCCTGCTTCGCATCGTGCCGCAGCACGAGATGCGCGGCGATCGCCATGGCGCGCCGCTCGTCTGATTCGATCGCCTGCACGAGCGCGACGACTTCGTCGGGAATCCGCCGGTGCAGGGCGACGTACTCCTCGAACCGCGCCATGGCCTGGCGACTCTCGACGGCCGGCGTCTCGCCAGCCAGCGCATAAGGCGCGACGGCCGCGCGCAAGAGCTTCGCGCTGGGCAGATACCGCGTCACACGCGCCCGCGCGAGGCCCTCGACGAGGACTTTCGCCGTTCCACCGGGCATACGAGCGAACTGCAGGACCCGCCCGATGACGCCGACGCGGAACAGGTCGGACGCCGCTGGGTCCTGGACTTCGCCGCTTTCCTGCGCTACGAGGAGGAGATACTGGTCGCCGGCAATCGCTGCCTCGACCGCGGCGAGCGATGCCGGGCGGCCGACGAGCAGCGGGATGACGACGTGCGGAAAGACGACGACTTCGCGCAACGGCAGGACCGGCAGACGGTCCTCGGTCGTGATCTGCTCGCCGTCACGGGCAAAGGTGGGAACTACGCCTCCTTCTTCTGTCGCTTAGGCGCGATCTCCAGCAGCGGTGGCGCGGCGTTGGTCACCGTCGATTCGATGACCTTGACCTCCACCACATCCTCCCGGCTCGGGAGGTCGAACATGATTTCCGTCAGCATCTCTTCGAGGATCGCTCTCAGGCCTCGAGCGCCCGTCCCTCGCTTGAGGGCCTTATTCGCGATCGCCTTGAGCGCGCTCTCCTCGAACGTGAGCTTGACCTCTTCCAGGTCGAACAACTTGGCATACTGCTTGGTGAGCGCATTCTTCGGCTCTTTCAGTATGCGCACCAGCGACTCTTCGTCCAGCGCCTCCAACGGCACCGCGACCGGGAGTCGCCCAACCAACTCGGGAATCAACCCGTAGCGCAGCAAGTCGTCCGGCTCGACATCGGCGAACGGATTTTTCACCGCCCGTTTCGCGATCAGGCCGACACTCATCTCATCCTTGGAGAACCCAATCTGCTTTCTCCCGGTCCGCGCCTCGATGATTTTTTCCAATCCGTCGAAGGCGCCACCGCAGATAAACAGGATGTCTTTCGTATTGATCTGAATGTATTCCTGTTGCGGGTGCTTCCTGCCGCCCTGAGGCGGAACAGAAGCGACCGTTCCTTCGAGAATCTTGAGCAGCGCCTGTTGGACGCCTTCGCCCGACACGTCGCGTGTGATGCTGGGATTCTCCGACTTGCGAGCGATCTTGTCGATCTCGTCGATGTAGACGATCCCGCGCTCGCACTCGGCGACATTAAAATCGCCCGCTTGCAGCAGGCGAACGAGGATGTTCTCGACGTCCTCGCCGACATACCCGGCTTCCGTGAGCGTCGTGGCGTCGGCGATGGTGAACGGCACATCGAGAATGCGAGCGAGCGTCTGCGCCAACAGCGTTTTCCCGACGCCGGTCGGCCCGATCAGCAGGATGTTCGACTTGTCGAGCTCCACTTCGTCATCGCGCAGCGACGCCGAGTTGATGCGCTTGTAGTGATTGTAGACCGCGACCGCCAGCGCCTTTTTCGCCCGCTCCTGCCCGATCACATATTGATCGAGCACGTCCTTGATCTCCTGAGGCGACGGCACCTGCGTAATCGCTTCCGCAACCTCCCGCTCTTCGTCCTCGGCGAGGATCTCGTTGCAGAGCGCGATGCACTCGTTGCAGATGTAGACGGACGGGCCCGAAATGAACTTCCGGACCGAGTCCTTCGACTTTCCACAGAACGAGCAGCGGAGGTGTTTATCGTGGGACATAGCGACGCCAGGGGACGACTGGGATACGAGCCTGCCGAGAACTAACAGCCGTGCTAGGACCGGTCAATATGATAGCGATGCGGCGCGCAATGATCATGTGAAGCTTTTCACAAAGGTATCGTGCGCCGCATCACTATCGTGTAAGTCATGCTGTCACGGTGGGTTGTTTCGAGGCCTCAATGACCTCGCCGCGTTGAGCGACGATATTGTCGATCAATCCGTAGCCCTTTGCCTCCTCCGCGGACATGTGATAATCGCGCACGATGTCGCGCTCGATTTGCTCGACCGGACGGCCCGTGTGCTTCGACATGAGCTCATTCATCTGCGCCCGCAGATACAGAATCTCGCGTGCCTGGATCTCGATGTCGGCCGCGGTGCCCGACGCGCCACCGGACGGCTGGTGGATCATGATCCGCGAGTGCGGGAGCGCCGAGCGGCGACCCTTTCTGCCCGCTGAGAGCAGGAACGCGCCCATACTGGCCGCGAGGCCCATGCACGTCGTGTTCACCGGGCTCCGCAGGTATTGCATCGTATCATAGATCGCCAGACCAGCCGACACGCTGCCGCCGGGCGAGTTGATGTACAGATAGATATCGCGGTCCGGGTTGTCGGCATCCAAGAACAACAACTGCGCGATCACAATGTTCGCGACATCGTCGTTGATCGGCGTGCCGAGGAAAACGATGCGGTCCATGAGGAGCCGCGAGAAAATGTCGTACGTGCGCTCGCCGCGGCTCGACCGCTCGATCACGTACGGAGGATAGATCGTCGCCATACTCACCAAAGCCTCGTGTTCGCCCTTCGTTGAGACTGCACTTGTCCGATGGCACTCGCTTCGCTTCGTGCCGCAGGTGCTCTCACTTCGTGTCCGCAGGTGCTCCCACTTCGTGCCCGCAGGCGCTCTCACTTCGTGTCCGCAGGTGCTCCCACTTCGTGCCCGCAGGCGCTCTCACTTCGTGTCCGCAGGTGCTCCCACTTCGTGCCCGCAGGTGCTCCCACTTCGTGTCCGCAGGTGCTCCCACTTCGTGCCCGCAGGTGCTCCCACTTCGTGCCGCAGGTCCTCTCGCATCACACGCCTGTAACTTCGCCAACGTCACAACGTTCTCTACTCTTGCCGCCCGTCATTGCGTCGCCGCCCCTACGTTCGCTACACACGGTCGCGCCGAAGGCGCGCTGTGTACCTCACGCCTCGGTGACGGCGTTCCGTTCCATAAGCCACTTGAACACTTTATCCTCGGTGACGCCGCGCTCGATCTCACGAAGCCGCCCGGCTTTCTGGAGCGACGCATACACCTCAGCCACGTTCGCTTTCCGTTTCGCCGCGGTCTCGGCGATCCGATCATCGACCTCGGCCTCGGTCGCCCCGAGTTTCTCTTTCTCAGCCACCGCATCGATGATGAGATCGCGCCTCACCTGCCGCTCGGCCATCGCATTGAACTCGGTCGTGAACCGCCCACGATCCTCCTGCGGGATCTGATATGCATTGGCATACGCGTCGACGAGCTGCGCCACCCAACTCGGCGGGACGTTCGAACGGATTCGCGCTGGCGATCTCGTCGAGCAACTTCTGCCGCACTGCCGCATCCGCGTCGCGCGTCGCATGCTCCTCGAGATCCGTCCGCACGGTCTTTTTCAATGCGTCGAGCGAATCAAAATCCCCGACTTCCCGCGCGAACGCATCGTCGAGCGGAGGCAACACTTTGCGCTTGACGTCCTGCAAGGTCACGCGCACGGGCTTCGTCTTGTCTCTTTGGGTCTCGTCGGGGAAGTCCGAAGGCCACTTGACCGGCCGCTCGATCGTCTGACCGGGCTTGGCCTCCATGATCAGCTCTTCGATCCCGGGAATCGCCTGGCCGCCGCCGAGCACGATGCGATACTCCTTGCCTTCGGCCGGGATGGCCCCGTTGTCGTCAGCCGTCGCCAGCAGCACCGTCACGAGGTCGCCCGGCGACGGGCTCTCGTCAAGCGGCGCCCATGTGGCGCGCTGATCGCGCATCTGCTCGATCTGCTCGGTGACATCGTCGTCCCGCACCACATTCGTGGGGCGCTCGACGCGGAACCCGGCGAGCCGCGGCAGCGGCACTTCGGGCCGAACCTCCAGGTGCAACTCGAACGTCAGATCCTGACCTTCAGCGAACTTCACATCGTGCACGTGTGGCTGAGCCGCCGGCTTGAGATGCTCTTTCTCCAGCGCCTGCTTGGCCGCTTCCTGGATCAACGACTCGATCGCCTGCTGCCGGATCGCTTCCCCAAACCGCTTCCTTACCATCGCCGCCGGCGCCTTGCCGGGGCGGAACCCCGGCAGCCGCACGTTCGACGCATATCGCTGCGCCGCCGACTCCTCGGCCACCAGCACGTCGGCGGCCGGCACCGAGACCTCCAGCAGCCGTTCGGCGCCCGTTGTTTTCTTAGCTGTTACCTGGATGTTCATAGGGGAATATTAACCCCCGCCCTTGGGCCGCGCTCGCAGATGCCGCTGCTGGCCCACGGCGTATGCCTCACGGAGCCAGCTCACAAAATCGCTATCGATCTCGCCGGGTTCGGTCAGGCGGAACACATGCACATGATTCCGCGCCGAAATCGTGTCAATGCGCCGGAACCTTGGGTGCTCCAAACGCCTCGCCAGCACGACATGGCCGTCGAGCCATTTACGCCGGGGCGTCACCTGCGCAAACGACATTCTCACCTGAAACGCTATTCGGGTCTTCTCAGGGAGAACGATGACGGGGCCGATGCCTTTGACGGCGGCCACCACCGCCTCGTAAAGCGCCTTGACCCGCGGCTCGACTTTCTCGAAGTGGTGCGCCAGGTCGTGGCGCCCGCACGCATGCGACTGATTCGCATTAGCGAATCGCCGCCCACACTTGGCGCAGCGCCACATAGATGCTCGGGGCGGGACTTGAACCCGCACGTCTTTTGGACACAGGATCCTAAGTTCTGCCCAGTCGCAGCGAGCGGTCCCGCCCCCCTCTAAAGATAGAAGCAAGAAACGGCACGACGAACCAACGAACGGCAGGGTCGCGGTCACAGTTCTGATCACAGCGCGACCCGTTGGAAAGTCCCGCGCACATCGCGATACCGAGGGCCACGCGGTAGGTCGTGAGACGGCGCGAACGCTCGCCCCGCCCTTACCCGTTAAGGTACAACCGGGGCCCGCCAGGGCGCCGGCTAGGCCGGCATCAGCCGGCCGTGGCGCTGTTGATCGTCTGGAGCGCGTCGCGGGCAATCGCGGTCATACGGAGCGCCTGGACGGCATCCTCGCCCGCGCGCTCACAGGAATCGCGCGTCGCACCGCCCAGCGCGGCGACCTGGGCCGCGCCCGTCTGCTGCGCGCCGTTGCCGGCGACACTGTGCCACACGCCCGCCGCGCCGAGTGGCGGCCGTGACGGCGATTGTGCCGGACCGCAATGCGCCCTCTACTAGCTGGCGCGCAGCGCGCGGGCGTAAGCGCGCTTCTCGATACGTTAGCACATCTCGTCACGACCGGCGCAAATCGAGACCCGACCGGCTCGTCATGGCGGCCCGCGCCAAAGGATTGACATACGCGATGGCCACGCGGCTCATGATGCTCAAGAGCCCACTCTGGCGGTCATATCGCAACACGCTGTTCTGCACGGACTGCATCACGTCGACTCCAGAGGGCGGACGGGCGAAACGTTGCGGCAATCAGATGGTGCATGGTGTGCGGCCGCATCCGCGCGGGCAAGGCGTTCCGGCGGTACTACCCCATCGTCAGCCGATGGCGCGATGCCCAACACGTCATCCTGACGATCCCCAACGTCGCGCGGCTCGCGCTCGCCGGCGCCATCGACGCAATGTTCGTGGCAACGTCACACGTCACGCGCACGATGCTACGTGTTCACGGTGTCCGCCTCGAGGCGCTGCGTAAGCTCGAGAACACTCACAACCCGGCGCCCCTCGACGGCGTGCGCGAAATGCACCCGCACTTCCATTTCGTGGTCAAGACAGCGCGCATGGCCACGCTGATGGTGGACCTTTGGCTAGCGGCGTTCCCCGACGCGGTGCGTTGCGCGCAGAAGATCGTCCCTGCCGACGCGACCGTGGTCCACGAGCTTTTCAAGTATTTCACCAAGCTGGTGGCCAAGCGCGGGCATGCTGACGGATCGACGGCGACAGAGTTAGCCGATCCCGATGCGCTCGACATCATGTTCCGCGCAATGCGGCGCCGCCGCGTTTTTCAGCCGATCGGGTTCAAGGGGCTCGCGGTGGATGAAGAGGAGCCAATCCCTGACGATGAGATCGAGGCCGGCATCCGCACGCGCCTCGGCGAGCCCGGCACCGCGTGGTATTGGTCGCAAGATCGGCTCGACTGGTTGAACGCGGCGGGCGTCGCGCTCGCCGGCCACGACCCGGGTAATCGGTTCCGTGAACTGGTCGAGGGCTACGGTCGCGGGCCGCCGTAAGGGGCCACGGTTCCCGGCAAAATCCATCCGAAATTCCGCGCGAAATCCTGGGGGCCGAGGGCCGACACCCCGGAGACCGAGCACGAGACCGAGCGTGAAACCGAGCGTGAATCTGAGCCGGAATCTGAGCCGGAATCTGAGCGGAACCCGAACCGGAACCCGAACCGGAACCCGAGCGCCCCCTGTTCCGCGCGATTCCCTCGCTACTTCCGCTTCGGCTCGTCGGCCCGTCGATCGGCTTCGCGCAGCAGAACCAAGCGCGCCCACGAGCTCATGTCGCGATGGTCGACCCATGCGGCGTGCTCTATGCGCTTCTTCTCTGCCAGGCTCAGCCGTATCACGAACCGCTGATCGCGCGTCTCAGGCGTCTTAGGCATACGAGGGCAACATAGGTACAATGGGGCGCCTTGTCTGTTTGCCTATGGGACATCTTAGGCGTCTTGTTGCACTCTGAGGCACACATCGCCTACATTCTCCGCCGACCTCACAACGGAGAGAACATGCACATGTCGAACGTTGCGGCTCCCTGGTGGCTCGGCACCGCTATGGACGCGGTCATGTGCGGTGTCCTGATCTGGTCGATCATCACGCTGACGAAGCGGGCCAAGCGTACCATGGACGAAGCGGACAAGGCCTTCGGCGGCATGGGTCGCGACATCGACCGCATACGCCGCGACCTCGGCGATGACGACGAGCCGTGGCAGCGGGAGAGTTGACCAGCGTGGCCCCCGACGGCCGACGCCTAGCACCGCGAGACATTGACCGTCTGTTCGCTCTGTGCGATGCACTGACGGACTCGCTCATCTTCAAGTCGTGGCCGCCGACGCGCCGGGTATCCGTGCGGAGACTTTGGCGTCTCCATACGCAAGGGCGCCGATTGGCCGAGTACACGGCAGCGCTCATTGCACGACTCGATCGGCGCCAATGATCGAGCCGGCTCCCGTCGTGGGCGTGATCGGGATCGTTATACGGCGCCTCCGAAAGCGCGCGGGTATATCGCAAGAACGCCTCGCTGCCGAGTCCGGAATCGACCGGAGTTACGTCGGGCGGGTCGAGCGGCACGGGGCGAGCGTCGGCATCGCGACCATGGACGCGTTACTCACCACGATCCGCGTATCGTGGGCCGAGTTCGGCGCCGTCCTCGACGCCGAGCTAGCCTGTGCCGCGCGCGACAAAGACCGGGGGACGCGATGATCCGGCGCTACACGGCCGAGACATCCGTGATGGTCGCGGAGATTCTAAAGCGCCATCGTCGCCGGATGAATGTCTCGCAAGAGCGCTTGGCGCACATGGCCGACGTTGACCGCACGTATGTGGGCAAGGTCGAACGTGGCATCTTGAATCCAACACTTGCTAGGTTCGACCGGTTGTTGGGTGCAATGGGCGTCACGTGGAAGGACTTCGGCGAAAGCCTCGATACGGAACTGGCCAAGCAGTTGGCAGGGTCGCCGCCGCACCCGCGCTCCTAGCCGCTTTATGCGCCCACCCAGGGGCGGCCGCGCGCCAGCTACGCGGCGGCCCATTGAACATCGGCGTTATGGATGTTATTCGTCCAGTGGTTCCATAAACCACTAACCACAAACCCACGAGGTGAAATGGCGTACTGGCAACCGCAGAACGGCGTGTTCAAGGATAGAGCGGGGAACTACCACATCCGCCTGTACGCGCGCGACAAGTGGGGGATCGAGTGGCGTGCGGAGGTTCCGCTTCAAGGACGTGTGCCGGCTGCGGTGGCCGCCCGAGTGCTAGGGGTCAGTCCACAGACGATCAGCAACTGGATCGCGTCCGGAGGTTTTTCGACGGCGGCCCGAATTGTAGGGAACGCGCGCACCGTAGCGGTGCGGGACATTGTCGCTCTAGCTGTCAAAAATGGGTGGGTACAGCCCGAGTAGAGATCGTTTGCAAACCACTTAGGGAGGAGAACATGTCGCCGACAAAACGGGAATTAGAGGACCGGGTCGATGAATTGGAGTCGCTTGTAGAGGATCTCACGGAGCGCGGGCGCCAGGCCCTCGGCTACGATAACGCCGAGGATGCAAGCGAATCCGATCAGGATTCGTCCGAGGACGACGAGTGAACGGCACGAAACGCAGACCGCCCGCACGATCGGACTAGGCGGGCGGTCTACGATCCCCTAACCCTCAGCGGTTAGCCGTTCGCCCGGCCCGCTGATTGATCGGAGTTAGCAGAATGCATTCCGATGACCGAAAGATCCCCCCAGTGGAGCCAGAACACAACGGGCGCGATTCCGTTGCCGGCTCACCTGCCGATCCATTGCTCAAACCGCGCGATGCTGCGCGATACCTCGCGATGTCGATTCGGCAACTCAGCGACCGGCCGGATATTCCGCGCGTAGACACCGCGCGCTCTGGCGCGAGACGGCGGCAAATCCGCTATCGCAAGAGTGACCTCGACCGCTTCATAGTGTCGCGTCAGATCGGCCAGATGACCTTTCCGTGGGGGGCCGACTAATGTGGCGCCGTGGCCGACAATACTGGAGTTGGGTCTACACGAGCGAGGGCCGCGTTCGGCGGTCCCTCGATACCGCGGACTCGACAACGGCGCGCGAAATCGAACGAATGCTGGGCACGCTCCGCGAGCGTCGCGAATGGCGATTGCTCAACGCGGCGGCGCGCGGTAGCCTCGGGGTGGGGAAGTTGCTCGACTTCTGGCGCCGCGAGGGCGACGGCATCGCGGAGCTGCGCGCGCAGCTCGACGACGTAAACCTGAACGACCATGTCGATGGCTGGCGCACGTGGGTTTGCGGTCACGCAGACGAGTCCACGGCCGACACGTACGTTCGGCAACTGCGCGCCCTCATTCCCGACGACAAGCCGTTTTTGCGGTCCGCGTTCACGCGCGTGACAATCTTCACGGCCCTGTACGCGCTGGCGGGTAGTAACTCGACCAAGAAGAGATACGCCGCCGCGTGGTCATCCTTCTCGCGGTACCTGGTCGAGCGGGAAGTGCTGGAGTCGAACCCGTTGCGTTTGATCACCGTGCCGAGCAACAACAAGCCTCGCGAGATATGGCTTGATCTTCCCGACTCGACTCGTCTCGTCAAAGCGCAGCCGGCGCCGTTCCGCGCGATGGCCGCGTTGCGCGAGGGCGCGGGCGTCGAGATTTCGGCGGCACTTACGGTGCGGCGCCGAGACGTTGACGAGCGCGGTCACATTGTGCACGTCCACGGGACCAAGAACGCCCGCCGGGACCGGGCCGTGTTGGTCGACGATTGGGCATGGCCGATCTTCATGGAGGCTGTGCGGGGCAAGCTGCCGGATGCCCTGTTGTTCGACGGCGTGACGAGGTTCGTCGCGCTCAACGTCCATCGGGCGGCCGTGAAGGCGCTCGGCCTGCCCTCCGCGTATACCATGCACGACAGCCGGCACAGCTACGCCGTGCGGTGGATGAAGGCCGGGGCGAACCCCCAGGACATCGCCAACAACCTCGGTCACCGGGACGCGTCCCAGGTGATCAAGTGCTATGGGAAGTACCGGCACTCTCTGGACGATCTGCGCCGCGCCCGCGAGGCCCGGAAGGGAAGGGCATCGCGATGAGCGCGGTCACGATTCTGGTCACAGCGCCCGCCGCTACCGCTTCGCCCGCGGCCGCTGATGAGAGCGCAAATCGCGGTGCTGTACCGACATGCTCGGAGCGGGACTCGAACCCGCACGTCTTTCGACACAGGATCCTAAGTCCTGCGCGTCTGCCAGTTTCGCCACCCGAGCCAGATTGCCGCTTCGCAGCAATCTAGCTCGGTGGGCGAAATTGGCGATCAGCCGCCGATCTTCAGGCTGACCACTCGCTTGCCGCAGGGTCCCTGCGGTTGCGGCGAGCAGACGAGGAGGGTGACGAAGTCCCCGGACTTGGTGCGCGAGAGCGCGTTCTGCAGCTCGGGCACCGTATGCACGTCGCGCTTGGGCTGCGGATACAGCACCTCGAGGATCACGTCACTCGGCTGCAGCTTGCCCCGAGCGGGACCGTTGGTGTTGACGTCGGTCACCTGCAATCCACGGTCGTCGCTGGTCAGCTGGTTCGCCTGCGCGAACTCCGCGCTCACGGGCTCGACGGTGATACCGAGCTTCTCGGTGCTCGCGCCCTCGGGCGGCTTCACGACCGAGTCGGAGGCATCCGCGATCTGCTCCTCCGACGGCGCCTGCATGAGATGCACGGTGAACGTCTTCTTGTCACCGAACCGCATGACATCGAGCGTGACCGTCTGCCCGGGCTCGTGCATCCGGATGATGCGCTGCAGGGTACTCACGCGATCGACCGGCTTCCCATCGGCGCCGACAATGATATCGCCGACTTCGAGCCCGGCTTTCTGCGCGGGGCTCGAGCCGTCGGACGGCTGGAAGCCGCCGACTTTCGCACCGCCGATCGACTTGAGGCCAGCCGCGCCTGCGTCCTCGGGATCCACCGGCGCGATCGAGATGCCGATCACGGCGCGCCGCACCTTGCCATACTTGATGATCTCGTCCATGACGCCCTTGGCGAGCGTGATCGGAATCGCGAAGCCGTAGCCGGAGTAGTAGCCGGTCGGGCTGGCGATCGCGCTGTTGATGCCGATCACGTCACCGTGCCCGTCGACCAGCGGGCCGCCCGAGTTGCCGGGGTTGATCGCCGCGTCGGTCTGGAGGAAGTCGGAGACCGCGTACTTGGACGGCAGCAGGCCTTGCAGCTCGACACCACCGCGCCCTTTCGCGCTCAGGATTCCCGCGGTGACGGTCTCGCGGAGACCGAGCGGGTTGCCGATCGCCAGGACCCACTCGCCGACCTTGGCCGAGTAGTCATCGCCCAGGCTGACGGTCGGAAGATCCGTCGCGTCGATCTTGATCACGGCCACGTCGGTCGTGGGATCGCGGCCGATCACCTTGGCCTTGAACACGCGCTGGTCATCGAGCGTCACCGTCACCCGGTCGGCGTCCGCGACGACGTGGTTGTTGGTGAGGATGTAGCCGTCGGCCGAGACTACGAAGCCCGAGCCGCTCGCTTCCCGAGGCTCGGGGCGCTGCGGGGCCGAACTGTTGGAAGAAATCTTCGAGGCCGGGAGGCACGCGGCCGCGCGTGCGCGGATCCGTGGGCCGTGCCTCGCTCGTCGTCGTGATCGACACCACGGCCGGCGTCACGTGGGCGGCGATCGAAACGAAACTATTGCTGAAGTCCGCGACAGGACGGGTGTCCTGGACTGGTGGCTTCGAGGTGGTCTGCGCGAAGCTCTTGTGCGTGAGGTCGAGGGCGGAGGCGAGCAAAAGGCCGCCGAAGAATGCCCCGACGATCGCACCGCCGATTCGCGCCTTGGCGAACGCTGGTGACATCGACTGTTCCGGTGCTAAGGGTTACTCAAATCTACACTGCCCGGGACGATAAAGTTCGGGCACGGCTACTCATAAGACGCTCATCTAGCGCCTGTGGTTTACCACAAAAAGTGCACAAAGGCAGATATACAAAGGGCCACCCGCGGCTAACGCCGCGAGGGCCCTGTGATCTGGCGATCGCCTTCCACGCCCGAGGGCTGCCGTGTCTGCACGAAGGGCCCGCGTGACTGACGCCACGAGAGCCCTTGTGATCCGCCGATCCAGCGCGTCGATCGTTCGTCCAGTTCAAGCCGGACGCTTGGTCGATGCAGCCGACGCCTCACGGAGCGTAAGCGACGTGAGGTCGTCGGCCAATTTCTTACTTCTTGTCGTCCACGATCTCGTAGTCGGCTTCGACCACGTCGTCCGGCTTGCCACTGGCACCCGCACCGGCACCAGCGCCCGAGCCAGCCGGCTCCTGCGCCCCACCGGTCGGGCCACCGGGCTGCCCGGCACCCTGCTGCTGATACAGCGACTGCCCAGCCGCACTGTACGCCGCGGTCAACTCCTCCTGCGCCGAACGAATCTCGCCGGCATCGGAGCCACGCAGAGCCTTGCGAGAGCGCTCGACCGCCGACTCGAGCCGGGTCTTGAGCTCGGGCGACAGACGATCCGACCACTCCTTGGCATTCTTCTCGACCTCGTAAGTCATGCCATCGAGCCGGTTGCGCGTATCGATCTCCTCGCGCCGCTTCTTATCGTCCGCGGCGTTCTTCTCCGCGTCCTTGACCATGCGGTCGATCTCGTTATCGGAGAGCCCGCTCGATGCCTCGATGCGGATCTTCTGCTCTTTCCCGGTGGTCTTGTCCTTCGCCGCGACGTGCAGAATCCCGTTCGCGTCGATGTCAAATGTCACCTCGACCTGCGGCATCCCACGCGGTGCAGGCGGAATACCCGTGAGCTGGAACTTGCCGATCGTCTTGTTATAAGACGCCAACTCGCGCTCACCCTGCAGCACGTGAATCTCCACGGTCGTCTGGTTGTCATCGGCCGTCGAGAACGTCTCGGTCTTCTTCGTCGGGATGGTCGTATTTCTGGGGATCAACACCGTGGTGACCCCTCCCAGCGTTTCAATGCCAAGCGAGAGCGGCGTCACGTCGAGCAGCAGCACGTCCTTCTGCTCGCCGGTCAGCACCGCACCCTGAACCGCGGCGCCGATCGCCACGACTTCGTCCGGGTTGACGCTCTTGTTCGGCTCTTTTCCGAAGAAGTTCTTGACGATCTCCTGAACTTTCGGCATCCGCGTCTGGCCGCCGACCAGGATGACCTCGTCGATCTCGTTCGGCTTGACGCCCGCATCCTGCAGCGCCTTCTCCATCGGCGGAATAGTCCGCTTGATGAGATCATCGACCAGCTGCTCGAGCTTGGCCCGCGTCAACGTGTAGTTGAGGTGCTTGGGCCCACTCTGGTCAGCCGTGATGAACGGCAGGTTGATGTCGGTCGTCGGTGCCGAGGAAAGCTCCATCTTGGCCTTCTCGGCCGCTTCCTTGAGGCGCTGGAGCGCCATCGGGTCCTTCGAGAGGTCGATGCCCTGGTCGCGCTTGAACTCGGCCACGAGCCAGTCGATGATGCGCTGGTCGAAGTCATCGCCACCCAAGTGGGTGTCACCGTTCGTCGACTTGACCTCGAACTGCCTCGAACCCTCTACGTCGTAGAGCTCGAGAACCGATATGTCGTACGTGCCGCCGCCCAGGTCGAACACGGCGACTTTTTCGTCTTTCTTCTTATCGAGACCATACGCCAATGCCGCGGCCGTGGGCTCGTTGATGATCCGGAGCACATCCAGGCCGGCGATCTTCCCCGCGTCCTTGGTCGCCTGGCGCTGCGAATCGTTGAAATAGGCCGGGACCGTAACGACGGCCTTCTCGACCTTATGGCCGAGGTAGTCCTCAGCCGTCTGCTTCATTTTCTGGAGGATCATGGCCGAGATCTCGGGCGGCGTATAGCGCTTGCCTTGAACCTCGACAACGGCCAGGTCGTTCTGCCCCGCGACGATTTTATAGGGCACGCGTTTGATCTCTTCCTGTACCTCGGAGATCTTGCGTCCCATAAAGCGTTTGATGGAGAAGATCGTGTTCTGGGGATTGGTCACCGCCTGCCGTTTGGCGATCTGGCCCACGAGCCGCTCGCCATCCTTCGTGAAGGCGACCACCGAAGGCGTTGTCCGACCACCTTCCGCGTTGGGAATGACTACGGGATCGCCGCCCTCCATGACGGCGACGACCGAGTTGGTCGTCCCGAGGTCGATTCCGATTACTTTGTCTGCCATTGAGTCCCTCTGATGGTGACTGGTGTTGACGCCGAGAGAGGCATGGCAAGCCTAAGGCCCACATTCTCGGCCAAACTGGCAGCACTGAGGCCGCATGATCCCGCTTGGCGATGACGTTCCGACAGTCCGGACGCCGTATGCGACGTACGCAATCATCATCATCTGCTTTCTTGTCTGGATCTTCTACCAGGGCGCCGGACTCGACGCGGTCCGCCTGGCGACGACCGTTTGCAATACGGGGATGGTCCCCGGAGAACTGACCCACCTCGCTCCCATCGGACAATCCGTGCCGCTGGGTCCTAATCTGTCCTGCGCGGTCGATAACGACCCCATCAATATCCTGACGCCACTGATCTCAATGTTCCTGCACGGCGGTTGGGCGCACATCCTGGGGAACATGCTCTACCTGTTCGTCTTCGGCCGGGCGGTCGAGGACAGCATGGGCAGCGTCCGGTTCGCCTTTTTCTATATCATCTGCGGCCTGGTCGCCGCCGCCACCCACATCGCGTTCAACTCGGCTTCGCCAGTGCCGACGGTCGGCGCCTCTGGCGCGATCTCAGGCGTCATGGGTGCCTATCTCGTCATGTACCCGACCGCCCGGGTTCGGATGTTCTTCATCATTTTCATCGTACGCTTCCCGGCGTGGCTGGTGCTCGTCTGGTGGTTCCTGACGCAGGCCGTGACCGGCCTGGAGCAACTGAACCAGATCAACGCCAACGCTGGGAACGGCGTCGCCGTGTGGGCTCACGTCGGCGGATTCATCTGCGGAGCGATCCTCGCCAAGTTCTTCGTAAATCCTTCGCATGTGCAGAGCCGGATGGATCGCGTCCGATTGCGCACTATATAGATTCGACAAGTGCCGCGTGGCGTAGTCTACCGTGCCGAAGCTGGGCGACTCGGTGATTGGATCGACCATACGCTGCTCCGCGCCGATGCTACGGCAGCGGAGATAGACCGGCTGTGCTCGGAAGCGGTGACGCACCGGTTCGCGGCAGTCTGCGTGAATCCACAGTGGGTCGGCCGGTGCCGGGAAACACTTGGTCTACGGACCAACATCGCGGTGGCGACTGTCGTCGGATTTCCACTCGGCGCGTCGACCTCGACCGTCAAGGCCGCCGAGGCGGCCGCCGCGGTCGACCAGGGGGCCGCCGAGCTCGACATGGTCACCGCGCTAGGGGCGATCAAGGACGGGGATTGGGAGTATGTCGAACGCGATATCCGGTCAGTTGTCGAAGCCGCCGATGGGGCGCTCGTGAAGGTCATCATCGAGTCGGCGACGCTGACGCCAACCGAAATCTTCCGCTCGTGTCGCGTGGCGCGCGAAGCGGGCGCGAACTATGTGAAGACCAGCACCGGTATGCACCCCGCCGGCGGAGCAACTCCCGCGGCCGTCGCGCTGATGCGCCTGGCCGTCGGTGACGACCTCGGCGTCAAGGCGGCGGGCGGCATACGAGACTGCGCGGCAGCCTTCGCCCTCATCGAAAGCGGCGCAACCCGCATCGGCACCTCAGGCGGCGTTGCCCTGGCGGACTGCGTAGGCCCCGCTCCAAAACCTATCTGCGAGCTCTTTGGGAGATGGCAGTGACCATTACGGACACGATCGGACCCGGCACCACTCAGCCGGCACACTTTCTCAACCGCGAGCTCTCCTGGCTCGAGTTCAACGCCCGCGTTCTGCAGGAGGCGTTCGACGCGCGCAATCCACTCCTCGAGCGCGTCAAGTTCGTGGCGATTTTCAGCTCGAACCTGGATGAGTTCTATACCGTTCGCGTCGCCGGCCTCCGACGTCAAGTCGCCGCGGGCATCGCGCTGCCGTCGCCCGACGGACTCACGCCTTCGGAGCAACTCGCGGCGATCACTGTCCGCGTAAACGATCTGCTGGCGCAGCGCCGCAAGGTCCTCCACGAGCTGCTCCTGCCCGCGCTGGCCGAGCGCAGCGTCCGCCTGGTCGCCATGCCGGATCTGACGCCTCCCGAATGGCTGACCGTGGACGAGTTCTTCGAGTCCCAGGTGTTCCCGGTGCTGACGCCCCTCGCGGTCGACCCGGGTCACCCGTTCCCCTATATCTCGAATCTGTCCCTGTCGCTCGCCGTCGAAATACGCGACCCGGTGAGCAAGACCGACCATTTCGCGCGCGTGAAGGTCCCAAAGAGCCTCCCACGCTGGGTCCCGTTTGGACGCAACTACTGCTTCATCCCACTCGAGCAAGTCATTGGCACGAACCTCGGCGCCCTCTTCCCGGGAATGGAAATTCTCGGCTGGCACGCCTTTCGAGTCACCCGCTATACGGATCTGGAGTTGGCCAAAGTTGACGAGGCCGAAGACCTGCTCGAGATGATCGAGCAGCAGGTGTTCGAGCGCCGCTTCAGCGAAGTCGTGCGCCTCGAGGTCCAGCCGACGATGCCCGCGCATCTCCGCTCGCTGCTCCTCGAAGAACTGCGCGAAGAGACATTGGCCAACCTCCCGCCACTCACCGAGGCAGACGTTCAGGAGGCCGACCCGCTCCTCGACTTGGGCGACCTCATGTCGCTGCTACACATCGATCTCCCGGACCTCAAGGATCCACCGTTCACCGCCATCGTCCCACCGGAGTTCCGCGAAGTCGGGCACTCGCACCTGACGGTGTTCGACGCGATCCGCGAACGGGATGTGCTCGTGCACCATCCGTTCGAGTCGTTCCAAGCGTCCGTCGAGCAATTCTTGAAGGCCGCCGCCCAAGACCCGGCCGTGCAAGCGATCAAGATGACGCTCTACCGCACATCCGGCGACGCGTCCATCGTCCACGCGCTGACCGAAGCGGCCATGCTCGGCAAGCAAGTCGCCGTGCTCGTCGAGCTCCAAGCGCGCGGCGACGAGTCCAACAACATCTCCTGGGCGCGCACACTGGAAAATGCGGGCGTGCACGTGGCCTATGGTGTGCCGGGCCTCAAAACGCACGCCAAAACAACGTTGGTCGTTCGCCGCGACGCCGACGGCCTGCGCCGCTACGTGCACATCGGGACGGGGAATTACAACTCGTCGACGTCGAAACTCTATACCGATATCGGCCTGTTCACCTGCAGCCCGTCGATCGGCGCCGATGTCAGCGATCTGTTCAACTCGCTGACAGGCTATTCGCGTCAACGCCTCTACCGCAAGCTGCTCGTCGCCCCGGCCAACATGCTCGGCCGATTCCTCGAGCTGATCGAACGCGAGGCGCAACTCGCGCGCGATGGAAAGGGCGGAAAGATTGTCGCCAAGCTCAACGCGCTCGTGCATCCCGAAGTCATCGAGACGCTCTATCGCGCATCGCAAGCCGGCGCCGAGATCGATTTGATCATCCGCGGTATCTGCTGCTTGAAGCCTGGCGTCGAGGGACTGAGCGAGCGTATTCGGGTCAGCAGCATCATCGGACGATTCCTCGAGCACTCGCGCATCTGGAAGTTCGCCAACGCCGGCCAGCCCGAGTACTACATCGGCTCAGCCGACTGGATGCCACGCAACCTCGAGCGCCGGGTCGAATGCGTGACGCCGGTCGATGATGTCGCGCTGCACGCCCGACTCGACTCGGTGCTCGCCACGGACCTGGCGGACAATCGCCTCGCGTGGGACCTCGCTGGGGACGGCTCATACCAGCAGCGCCAGCCGAACGGGCAGCCCGAGCGCGCCAGTCAGAAAATTTTGATCCGCGAGCCGTGGGGCCGCGTCGGCGACGACGGTGTGGCTCCGGCGCGCCCGAGCGGTGAGCGCTTGCGGCCGGAAGCTTCTGCCGGGTGACCCACGACGATGGACCGGGGTCTCCCCAGGTAGTGGCAAGCGACGCGGAAACAATAGCCCGTGTCGTGGCCGGTGACACCGAGGCATTCAGCATCCTCGTCGACCGTTACGGCAATCGGGCAGCTCGTTATGCCACGCGGATGCTCGGCGATCGCGCCGAGGCGGAGGAAGCCGTCCAGGACACTTTTGTGCGCGCCTATCGGGCGCTCAGCCGCTGTGCGGATCGCGACCGGTTCGGTCATTGGTTGTTCAGCATTCTGATCAACCGGTGCCGGACCGCCGGGGCGCGGTCGGGACGGCGTGCTCGCACATTTGTCCGCGACGAGACGGCGTTGGTGGCGGCGGCGGCGCCCGATGCGTTTGATGGAGTGGCCTGGCGTGAAGAGATTGCACACGCACTGGCTCGGCTCGAAATGAGTCAGCGCGAAGCGTTTTTGCTCAAGCACGTCGAACAGTTGAGTTACGACGAGATGGCGGCGATTACTGGGGCCGGAATATCGGCACTCAAAATGAGAGTCAAGAGAGCGACGGATCAGCTACGTATGTTGCTGCATGAGGCATATAGTGCCTGACTGGATTGATCAACTCGGTGAAGAGCTGCGTGCGCCAGTCGAGCTGTCGTCGCTCACAACGGCTCGAATCATGGCGGCCGTGCGTGCCGATGCGGCGCGCCGCAAGCGGACGCGTATTTGGGTGGCGTCTGCCGCCGCGGCGGTCGTCGTGCTAGCGGCCGGCGGCATCGTGGCCGTGCAGATGAGAACGGAGCAGGGGACTGCTGTGCAGTTCGCGTTGCCGATACCTGCGGCGCACGAAGTCGTAATCGTCGGCGACTTCAACCACTGGGACACACACGCCACGCCGCTGCGTCGTACGACGAACGGCACATGGCAGACGACGGTCCGCCTCAAGCCCGGCGCCCACGTCTACTCGTTCGTCGTCGACGGCAACCGCTGGGTCCCAGATCCGGCCGCACCACTCGCGCCAGGCAGCGACTTCGGCGCCCCGAACTCGCTCGTCACCGTCACCCCGGGTGCGACATGAGATCGGCGAAGCCGATCTTGCTGTCAACAGACCAGTCGAGCGGCGCGAAAGCGCTGCGTCGACGCGCCGCGGAGCGGCGGTACGCCGGCGCGGTCGTCCTCGGGCTCGCTGTCCTCACCGTTCGCTTGGACGCCCAAGCAAACGATGACCGCCTGCGCGGCCTGTTCGATTCGCCGACGTACGCCTCCTTGCACGCCGTGCTCGACTCGGCGCGCGCCGCCGGACTACCAACCGAGCCCCTGATCGACAAGGCCTTGGAAGGCTCGGCGAAGCACGCCACCAGCGATCGCATCGTCATCGTCGTTCGCGACCTGTCCGCCAGGCTGGCAGATACGCGCACCGCACTAGGCGGATATGGCACAACCGACGAGCTATCGGCCGGGACCGCCGCGCTGCGCGCGGGAATCGCACCGGCGACGCTTGCCGACTTACGCCGTTTGCGGCACAATGAACAGGTGACGATTCCTCTCGCTGTTGCCGCTGAGTTGGTCGCTCGTGGCGTCCGTCCGGATAGCGCCTCCGCCCAGGTCTTGCGCTTGGCCGCCGCCGGAGCGCCCGACGTCGAACTTGCCACCCTGCCTCGGTCCCTCGCCTCGCCCTCGGTTGTCTCCTCTCTCTACCCCGGCGGCCCCGGGTTTTTGGCCCCTACCACCGCGGTCAATGGAGGCAAGTCGAGCGGACCGGTTGAAGCCGGAAGGCCACCAAAACGGAGCCCACAACGCCCCTGATTGACGCTCCGTGCGTTGGCCAATCGGTGTCGCCATAGCGGGTGTTCTCAGCGGCCTCCCATGTCGGGCGGCCGCGCAATTTCTAACGACCATCGACGCGAACGTCGCGAACGCGACGTACGATGGCTACCTGACATCCGCCGTATACACGGTCGCCCCATCGGCGGTGTTCGCCGTCGGTCCCATCAGGGCCGGCGCCGACGGGGCGTACTCGGAGTTCGAGTCCGGTCACGGAAGCGGCATCGTCGGAGTGAACGCCCTCGGCGGCACCAAAATCTATGGGCCTCTGTCTTGGGAGCTCGGGACAGAAGGTACCGCCCTCTGGTATCGGTCCAACCCACCAGTGGTGAGTGGCGACATCGCGCCGCGACTCCGCTTCGATCGCGGCCTATTCAAGGCCTGGGTCGGCGGCGCATTTGGCAGCAGCGACAACGATAGCCTCCACGGCTCGTTCGTCGATCGCTTCGATGCGGGCCTGTCATACGCGTTGCCGCACGTGACGCCGGTATTCACGATCGCAACCACGCACGCCGGCCACGCGCAGTATACCGACGTGGATGCCGCGATCCAGAGCGAGCTCGGACGATTCAGCTTGATTGCCACTGGCGGACATCGCGCTGGCACATTGCTCGGCGGGAGCGCGAGTTGGCTGAGCGCCGAGTTGCACGTCACGCTCACCAACAACCTCTCATTCGTCTTCGCGGGCGGCTCGTATCCTGTCGATCTCGTGCGTGGAACGCCCGGCGCCCGCTTCATCTCCGCGGGCGTCCGGCTGTCCCGACTGTTCGCGGTGCGCAAGCCGTCAATGGGGACCGTTCGGTACAGCAACGGCTCGAATGACGTCCTGACGGACGCGCGCACGTTGCGCTTCACCGCGCAGGCGAACGCCCACGTCGAGCTCATGGCGGATTTCACGAACTGGCAGCCGGTACCAATGACCGAAGTGCGGCCGGGCCTCTTTCAGGTGACGCTGCCGGAGGCCATTCGCTCCGGGTCGCACCGCGTGAACATCAGGGTCGACAATGGCGACTGGAGCGTGCCGAACGAGTTGCCGCCCGTCGTCGACGATTTTGGTGGAAAGGCGGGCGCGCTGGTCGTGCCCTAGCTCGGCGCAGCCGGGCTATTCCGTGTCGTCCGCGTCGTCGTTCCCCGAGATGACGCTGCCATCCGGTCCGACGATCTCCACCCCGACGCCGGCGATACTCGCGAGGAGCGCCGATTTCCGGCTCGCGCCCCACAGCTCCAGCCGCAAATCCCCCGCGCCCGGCTTCGGCACCGCGGTCAGCCGCATCGCGCGCCCCAGCCATCGCACCTTCACCCGATCGACCGCGCCGACGTGTCCGCGATCGAACCCGTCCGCGATGCGGAGCAGGGCCGAGAGCCGTTTGATGCGTTTTCTGAGGCCAGGATCGAGCTGCCCATAATTCTGGTGCTTCTTCTTCGGCTGCGCGCCGCGGTGATATCGCGCGACGTTCGCGATGGCCACTTGCTCCTCAGGAGATAACCCGAGCAAATCCGCGTGCAGGATCAGGTGATACGAGTGCTTGTGGTGATTGTGATAGTTGATGTGATATCCGACATCATGGAGCAGCGCCGCATCCGCCAGGATATCGCGATCGCCCGGCGAACACCCGATGCGATCCCCGATCGCGTCGAACAGTTGCAGCGCAATGCGCTGCACTTGCCGCGAGTGCGGTTCTTCATAGTGGCTCCGCTCGGCGAACTCGCGCACCGATCGCTCGCGGGCCTCGCCAGGATCGGCCACGGTCGGCGCCACTCGCGCGGTCTCCAATAGCAGTCCCTCGCGAATCCCATACGCCGACACGTTGACTTCACGAGCTTCAACGCGCGCGAGTACTTCGGCCGAGACGGCGAGTCCCGCGACGATGATGTCGGCGCGAGCGGCATTCAATCCCGGGTACGGTTCGCCGCTCCTCGACGCTCATGTCTTGCAGGATGTCGAGGATGTGCTCGAGCTCGACGCGGGGCACGCGTGTGGCATGCACCGTTCTCGCCGTCTGGACTCCCTGACGAGCGAGATAAATGCCGGCGAGGTTCGTGAACGTCCCGCCGGACCCGATCACCTGAGCCCCGCGCCAATCTCTGACTGGCAGATGCTCCTTCAGCGCCTCGCGCACCTCTTTCCGTAGGTCGCGAACGCCCCGCCGCGCGGGAACGCCGACGAGGTGCTCCTCGGTGAGCCGTATGGCGCCGAACGGAAGCGAGATGAGCCGGTCGAGCAAGCCGTCAGCGGAGAGAGCCAATTCGAGCGAGCCACCGCCAATGTCCATGACAACCGCGCGTCCGACGCCGAGATCGAAGTGGGCGAGCGCGCTACGAAACGTGAGCCGCGCTTCTTCTTCGCCGACCAGCGCGCGAACCCGAAGACCGGTTTCGGCGCGAACGAGGTCCAAGAAGGCGGGTCCGTTGACCGCATCGCGAACCGCGGAAGTAGCGACGGCCTCGACGCGGCGGGCGCCCAGTTGGGCCGCAAGCGTGGACATGCGGCCCAGCGCGTCGAGCGCGTCGCGCATGGCGGTCTCGCTCAGCTCACCGGACGCGGTGAGGCCGGCACCAAGCCTGGGAGCGGCCTTGAGTTCGTCGACGATCCGGATCGACCCATTCGTCGACACATCGGCGACGATCTGTCGGATCGAATTCGACCCGATATCGATCGCCGCGATGCGGCGCGTCTGATCGTCGCGGCCGTTCCCGGATCGCTCCACTAGGCCTGGTTCGAGCCCGCGCCAGCGAGGCGTTCGCGCTCGTACTCCTCATAGCGATGCTTGATCTGCTTGCCCTCGGCCAGAAAGACGGCGTCCTCTCCGATGTTCGTCGCCAGGTCGGCCACCCGCTCCAGGTTGCGCCCGACCAGCAGCAGCTCCAGCGACGGATTGATCGTCCGGGCGTCGGCCATCATGTGCGTGAGGAGGATGCGGAACAGCGAGTTCATGAGCGCATCGACCTGATCGTCGGACTTACATACCTCGCGCCCCAACAAGCCGTCCGCGCGGATAAACGCGTCGAGCGCGTCGGAGAGCATCTGGCGCGACCGCCGGGCCATGTCCTCGATCTCGGGCTCTGGCGTGATCGTCGAGTGCATCGCCACCAGGCGCAGCGAGCACTGGGCGATGTTGACGGCGTGATCGCCGACCCGTTCCAGGTCGCTGGAGATCTTGATCGCGCTCACGATGAACCGGAGGTCGCGGGCCATCGGCTGCTGGAGCGCCAGCAGCGAAACCGCCAGTTGCTCGATCTCGACCTCCAACACATCGAGCTCGCGGTCGCCCGCGATCACGGCATCGGCGCGGTCCTTGTCCTGCTTGAGCAACGCATCGACGGCCAGATCGACCAGGCCTTCCGCGCGTTCGGACATCGTCATGAGACGGTCCTTCAGCGTGTCCAGCTGCTCGTGGAAATGCCGGAATCCGGATTGCGCTTCAGGTAGGGTCATCCGAATCTCCCGGTGATGTAGGCGTTCGTCCGCTCCTCGCGGGGCGACGTGAAGATCTGCGCGGTCGCGCCGACCTCGATGATCCGGCCCAGATAGAAGAACGCGGTGAAATCGGACACCCGCGCGGCCTGTTGGAGGTTGTGGGTCACGATGACGATCGTCAACTCCCGTCTCAGCTCGTACAGCAACTCCTCGATCTTTTGCGTGGCGATCGGGTCGAGCGCGCTCGCCGGCTCGTCGAGCAGCAAGACTTCCGGCTGGTTCGCCAACGTCCGGGCGACGCAGAGCCGCTGTTGCTGTCCCCCGGACAGTCCGAGGGCACTCTCCCGAAGCCGGTCTTTGACCTCGTCCCAGAGGGCGGCCTTTCGGAGCGCATTCTCGACCAGCGCGTCCAGCTCCTCGCGCGTGTTCGTGGCGTTGTTCAGCCGTGGGCCGTAGGCGATGTTGTCGTAGATCGACTTGGGAAACGGGTTCCAGCGCTGGAAGACCATTCCGACGCGCTGCCGGAGCGTCGTGACGTCCTGGGCCGCCGCGTAGATGTCGTCGCCGTCGAGCACCATCCCGCCGGTATGCCGCACGTGGGGAATGGTGTCGTTCATGCGATTGATCGATCGCAGAAACGTCGACTTCCCGCAACCCGACGGACCAATGAGCGCCGTAATGGCCCGGGGCGGCATGTCGAGATCAATGTCATACAGCGCCTGTTTCTTCCCGTACCAGAAGCTGTACTTCTGGGCGGCGATATGACCCGTAGTAGGTGGCGCGGCGGTCATCCGAATCGCCCGGTGATGTACGCCTCGGTGCGGTGATCGGTCGGATTCGTGAACAATTTCCCCGTCGGCGGCATACTCGACCAGCTCGCCCGAGAGCATGAACGCCGTCTTGTCGGACACCCGGGCCGCCTGCTGCATGTTGTGCGTGACGATGACGACCGTCATGTCGCCGCGCAGCTCATAGACCAGCTCCTCGACTTTCTGCGTGCTGATCGGGTCGAGCGACGCGGTCGGCTCGTCGAGGAGCAGGACGTCGGGCTCCGTGGCGAGCGCGCGGGCGATGCAGAGGCGCTGTTGCTGGCCGCCCGAGAGGCCCGTCGCGGGGTCCTTGAGGCGATCTTTGACCTCGTCCCACAGCGCCGCGCGCTTGAGGGCTTTCTCGACAATCTCGTCGGTCTTGTGATGGCTGTGCTTCATCTTTTTGACGCGCAGCCCGGCCGAGACATTGTCCTTGATGGACATGGTGGGGAAGGGAGTCGGCCGCTGGAACACCATGCCGATCTTCTTCCGGACTTCGATGGGATTGACGCCCCGGCCGTAGATATCCTGGCCGTCGAGCGCCACCGCTCCCTTGACCCGACCGGTCGGCACCGTCTCGTGCATGCGATTGAGGCACCGGAGCAATGTCGACTTGCCGGAGCCCGACGCGCCGATGATCGCCGTCACCAGTTTTTCCTGGACGTTCATGGACACGCCGCGCACCGCCTCGGACGATCCGAAAGAACGCGGACAGCTGGTCCACCGCCAGCGCGGTCCGCCCCGCCTTCGCGGCGGCGTCGGCGGCCGCCGAAGACGGCCGGGGCGCGATGGCGGCAGCGGTGACCGAGGCTGCGGCCTTGGTCGCCGCTTCCCGATTCGCGGGGCTAGTCACCACCGGTGCCCGTGAACTGCCCGCGGGTAGCGTATCGGGCGATGAGGCTGATGACGAAGATGAGAACGATGAGGACGAGGCCACCGGCCCAGGCTTGGGCGTGTTGGTCGTCGTAGGGACTTGTGCCATAATAGAAGATCTGCAAAGGAAGAGCGGCGATCGGCTGATTGAGCGACGTCGAGAAGAACGAGTTGCCGAGCGCCGTGAACAACAGCGGAGCGGTTTCGCCGGCAATGCGGGCGATCGCGACCAGCGCCCCGGTGACGATGCCGGCGCTTGCCGTGCGGAGCACGATCGTGAGCGACGTCCGCCAGCGGGCGTACCCGAGCGCCAGCGCCGCCTCGCGAAGCGAGACCGGAACAATGCTCACCATTTCCTCGGTCGTTCGCGCGACCATTGGGATCATCATGGCGCCGAGGGCCACGCCGCCGGCCCACGCCGAGAAATGGTGGACCGGTCGCACGAGGAACTGCCACGCGAAGATGCCCATGACGATCGACGGCAGTCCGTTGAGCACATCGGAGAGAAACCGGACGGTGTTGGCGAGCTTGGTGCCCCGATGCTCGGCCAGGTACAGCCCGGCGCCGATGCCGATCGGCAGCCCGAGAAGACTCGCCAGCGCGATCAGGATCAGCGTCCCGACGATCGCGTTCGCCATCCCGCCGCCCGGTTCACCCTCGGGCTTGGGCATGTTGGTGAAGAAATGCAATTGGATCGAGCTCGCGCCGTACTTGATCAGGTAGGCGGTGATCACGATCAGCGGAATCGTCGCCAGGACCGCGGCGCCGATGATGAGACCCACCATCACGCCGTTCACGGCTTTGCGCCGTCTCAGCGACTGCACGGCCTTTGCCGTGAATTGCTTCTGGGCCGTACTGGGCCGAAGCTCGGGTTGTGTCATCCCTTGCTCCCGGTCCGAGAGACTTCCCACACGAGCCAGCGCGCGATCGCGTTGACGATCACGGTGATCACGAACAGCACGAATCCGACGGCCATCAGCGCGGACAGATGCAGGTCGCCCGACGCCTCGCTGAATTCGTTGGCGATGAGCGACGCCATCGTATACGCGGGCGCGAACAACGACGCCGAGATCTCCGCGCGGTTGCCGATGACCATCGTCACGGCCATCGTCTCCCCGAGGGCGCGGCCCAGAGCCCAAGATGACGCCGCCGATGATGCCCGACTTCGCGTAGGGCAGCAGCGCGCCTCGGATCATCTCCCATTTCGTGGCGCCGAGCGCCAGCGCCGCTTCGCGTTGCGACCGCGGCACGGCCAGCAGGACCTCGCGCGAGACCGACGCGATGTACGGCAGCACCATGATCGCCAGGATCATTCCGGCCGCCAGCATGCTGTAGCCGTAATTGGGCCCGCTGAAGAGCGGAATGACGCTCAGGTGCAGCGTATCGCGCAGGAACGGGATCAGCGCCGTCCTGAGCAGCGGGATGAGGACGAAGATCCCCCATACGCCGTAGACCACACTCGGAATCGCCGCCAGGAGATCAACGAAGAACGCCACGGGTTGTCGAAGCCACGGTGGCGCGAACTCCGAGAGAAATACCGATACACCGATGGCGAGCGGGGTGGCGATCAGGAGAGCGATCGCGGACGAGACCAGGGTCCCGTAGATCGCTGGCGCGGCGCCGAATTTTCCGTTGACCGGGTCCCACGAGCTGGACGTGAGGAAGGAGAGCCCGAAGCGGTGCAGCGCCGGCCAGCCGGCGATAAAGATCGAGACCGCAATGAGAACGAGGAGGACGGGAACACACACGGCGAAAACCCAGATGACGCCGGAGTAGATCCGATCGCCAAGCGCCGATCCTTCGATTCCCTCGAACCCGTCGCCGCCCGATGGTGTCGCTTGCGCGCCGCCGGTCGTAATCGGCACGGCCGGCGGCGTTGCTACCACGTCACTCACGTGCCACTCGCACCGACCTTGATGGAGTCGAGGCGGGCGACGAGGCGGGTGTCGAGTGATTGCGGCAGCGGCGCGTAGTCGAGCGGTGCCGCCTCCTTCTCCCCATCAGTCAGTGCCCAGCGCAGGAAGTCCACCAATTTCTTTCCCTTGGTCGGATCCACGAGGGTCTTGTCGATCAGCAGATACGTGAATGATGAGATTGGGTATGCCGTCGCGCCCGGGCCGTTGACGATCGATACGCGGTAGTCCGTGTTCGGCGGAAACTTGGCCGCTGCAGCGTCGGCCGCCGCCGTCACCGATTCCACCGACGGAGCAATGAACTGGCCGCTGGCATTCTTGATTGACGCGGCGGGTAGGTTGTTTTGCTTGGCGTATACGAGCTCGATATACCCGATCGCGCCCGGTGTCTGCTTGATCTGGCCCGCGACGCCCTCGTTGCCTTTGCCGCCAATGCCAACGGGCCACTGAACCTCTTTCCCCTTGCCGGGTGCCTTGGCCCAATCGGCATTCACGGAGGAGAGGTAGTCCGTGAAGATATACGTCGTGCCGCTGCCGTCCGAGCGGTGCACGACGAGAATGTCGGTGCCGGGCAGCTTGACGCCGCTATTGAGCGCGGCGATCGTTTTGTCGTTCCACTTGGTGATTTTGCCCGAGAAGATCTGGGCTATCGCATCGCCAGTGAGCTGGAGCGGTTGCGTGACCTCGGGGACGTTGTAGGTCAGGACGACGGCGCCGAGCACAGTGGGAAAGTGGAAGACCGGGGTCTTGAGCTTTGACATCTCGTCGTCGCTCATCGGCGCGTCGGAGGCGCCGAAATCGACGGTCCCTTCGGTGAGTTGCCGGATGCCGCCGCCGGACCCGATCGACTGGTAGTTGATCTTCACACCGGACTTTGTCGCATAGTCGGCGAACCATTTCGAGTACAGCGGATACGGGAAGGTCGCGCCGGCGCCGGTCAGATCAGCACCGCTCGATGCGACGGCCCCGTTGGCGGCCGAGGTCGAATCTTTGGTGGCAGACGCGGATTTATCACCGCCGGCGCACGCCACAACTGCCAAGGCGCCGAGAACCCAACAGCAACGCATGTACATGTCGCTCCTCTAACGTGTGCCGCAAGTTAGACCGCGCTCCAGAGGGGTACGACAAACCGCCTTGTAACGCCCTGTAACGACAGGGTCACGTGGGACCGGAACCTGTTGTCAGGCGCGAGCGTGACGGCAGGGGCACGTATTCCAATGCGGCCTCGTAACGTAACGATCATCGATTGTAAAATGCCCGCGTTCGCTATTGTGCCGGCTTCCGAAGACCTGTTGGTTGGGCGCTGGTTTCTCGTGTTGCATCCACTGATCAGAAGAGGAGTGCCCAATGCATCGATCGAACGCACGCGCGCGAGTCCGCCGACGCGTGCGCCCGTCCTCGGTGGCCTGGCTGTTAGCAGTTACGCTCGCCGCGCCCATCTCCGCTCGGGCGCAGGACATGACCGATACCACGTTCAAGCTCCGGTATAAGGGCGTCACGATCACCCCGGTGGCGTTTTTCGCGGGTGAAGCCGTGTGGCGCGAACGGAATGAAACGGCTGATATCGGTTCAAACTTCAACGCGATCCCGTTCACGCACTCGACCAACGCCCAGTTGAGCGAGTTCCGTGGCTCGGGTCGCCAGTCCCGCATCGGCCTCGGCGTCGAAGGAAAGCCCAGCAGCGATCTCAAAGTCCAAGGCTACTGGGAGTCAGACTTCCTGACGGTCGGAACCACCTCAAACTCCAACGAGAGCAACAGCTACGCGCTACGTGTTCGTCAGATCTGGGGTGGTGCGACGTACGACCACTCCTCGTTCTTCGCCGGCCAGATGTGGTCGCTCATGACCCCGATGAAGAACGGCGCCGCACCACGCGGTGAGGCAGTACCGCTTACGATCGACGCCCAGTATAACGTGGGCTTCAACTGGGCCCGCCAATGGGGCGTCCGGTTCGTTCAGGACTTCAACCATAAGGCCGCATTCGCCATCGGCGCCGAAGAGTCGCAGATGACGACCGGCGGCCACGGTATCCCGGCCGACGTGTTCATCGGCAACACGGGAGGCAGTCTGCTCAACTCGACCGCCACCTACTCGACCAATGTTGCCCCCAATGTCGTCGCAAAACTCTCTTTCGACCCAGGCCCGGTGCACATTGAGATCAAGGGCATCGGCCGCTTCTTCCGTGATCGCATCGTCGATACGACCGGGGCCGCGCCGCCGCCGGTCGGAAATATCATTCGCGTCGCGGGCGGCGTCGGCGCCGGCATCTGGTTGCCCTTCATGTACGAGAAACGTGACGTCCTCGACGTCGGCGTCTCGGGTCTCTGGGGCAACGGCATCGGCCGCTATGGCACGGGTGGTTTGGCCGACGCGACCACGCGCGCGGACGGCACGATCGTTCCGATCCGGAACGCGCAAGGCCTCGTCTCGATCGAGGCGCACCCGACGAAGAAGCTCGACATCTACTTGTACGGCGGCAGCGAGTACGAGTATCGCATGGTGACGTACACGGGCGCTGGCAAGGCCGTCGGTTATGGCGCGCCGACCGCCGTCAACTCGGGCTGCGACAAAGAGTATCCGCCGGTGAGCACCACGTCCGTGGGCGTGCCAGGCGCTTTGTGCACGGGCGACACGCGCGACCTGTGGGAAGGCACGGCTGGCTTCTGGTACAGCTTCTATCGCGGTGCGTACGGCCGCTTCACCTGGGGCCTCGAGTATCACTACGTGAGCAAGAACACGTGGGCCGGCGCGAACGGCATTCAGCCGCAGGCGATCGACCCCATGTTCTATACGTCGTTCCGCTACTACATCCCGTGATCGCTGGCTCCGTAATCGGCGCTCAGAAGGCGAATCGAGCGCCGATTACGGGAGCCGTGTTGTCTTTGTGGTAATAGGGCACGCCAGGACCGTGAGGAATGGCGATGGCCAGACCGCCGCTCACCTCGGACCACTCGATTCCGGCATACAGGTCGACACGCTTGGTCAAGCGATGATCGGCGTAGAATGACAGCTCGTTGAGAGTACCCGCGCAGGACGCGCGGAAGCCGATGGTGGGGTCGGACGAGCAGGTCGACGGACCACGACGAAAGTCGTTCTGCAGCTGATTGTAGTAGGACAGCGTGAAGTCGGTCTTGCTGTCGTACGTATACTTCGCGCCCGTCCACCAGATATTCACGATCTTGGGCGAATCGAGATTGTTGTCTTCGACGCCGCTCAACAGATACCCGCCCTGGACCGAGGCGCCAACGCCCAACGGGTTCGCGGGGTTGGTCTGCCAGATATACTCGTAGCCGCCGAAGATCTTGAATTGGGCCGACGCATATTTGGCGGCGACCATCACGGCGGTGTTGTCGGTGATGATGCCGTACACGGTGTTGGCCGGGTCAATCAGATTGGTGCCGCCCGTGATGGGGTTGGTATTGATGCTGTTGGTCGTCGACTGATATGACCCCTTCACCGCCTGAGGCCCCAGCAAGGGATTGAGTATGCTGATCGCCTGGTTGTAGTGTTGCCAGACGACGTCGGCGGAGAACCCACTGTACGTTCCACCGAGGTCGAATCCATACGCGGTGTTGTGCGGCTGTTCCGGCGTGCAGTTGCCCGCGGTCCAGTCTGTCGAGTCAGAGAAGCAACCCCCAGTACCGTCGGCGAATTTGAACATCGCGCCGAAATGCACCGGACCATAGGCGAGCCGATATTTCAGGGCGTTGTCCCAGCGCGCATCCTGCGTGTCGCCGCCGCCGGCCATCGTGCCGTTATACCCGATGTATGAAAAGGCATAGCCGCCGCCGGCCGGATCGTACTGGAGCATCGCATCGGTACCCAGCGCGCGCTGACGACCAAACGTCAACGTGCCGAAATGCGTCGAGCCGATACCGCCGTAGAATTCGTCATTGAAGGTTTGACCCTCGCGCGAGCCGTCGATGGTAGCCGTATAGCTGCCCCGGGGAAGGCCGCCTTGGGTGGCCATGGTGGCTGGCGCACTGGCGAACTGGCCTGACTGCGGATTGATGCCGGTCGAAAGGTTGAACACAGCGAACCAATCGTGCAGGAACTCTTCCCGGCCCCTCAAGCCCAGACCCGTCTGCTGCAGGTTGTTCGGTGCAATGAGCCATTGGGGGTGATTGCCGTTCCGGTTCACCAGTGCTTCGCCTTCATAGTTGTAGCCGTTCTCTGGTAAGCCGTGGCTGACCCAGCCCACACCGACGTCATACGCGCCGTACAGGGTGATGCCGTGCCAGGTCAGTGGACAATCGCTGGCGAAGAACTGCTGAACACTCTGGCAAGCTGCCGAGGCCTGCGCCTGCGCGCGAACACTACACAGGATGCCGACCGCTACAACGACAATTTTCCTCAACGTTCCCTCCGAGGTGCCTTGTTGGGAACGTAAGGTATTATCGTCGTGCTTTTCTCGCGACCATGATCTCGGTGGCCTTGATGACCGCCAGCGCCTCGACACCCTCTGATAGACCAAGTCTTTCGGCTGACGCTTTCGTGATGACCGCGACGACCTCTTGCGGTACGAGCGCGATCGCGACTTCGATCATGAGCCCGTCAGACCTGAGCGACCGTACACGCCCTCTCAGTTGATTGCGCGCGGAGAGGTCGATACCACCCGAGGCCTCGGCGGGAGCGGCGAAAATAGCGGCGCTCGGAAAGAGCCACCGACGACCGTGTCGCACCGTCGGCAGCTTGCCCTGCCGCGCCAAGAGTTGCACGCGCTTGATGTGCATGTGCAGGAGATCTGCTACCTGGCGCGCCGTTAAGAGATCGTCAGCCATGCCGCACAATAAAGGGTTATGTCCCCATGCCAAGCACTCGCATTCCGGGACCGGCCCGTGCGTCGTAGTATGGGAAGCAACGTGACGCTCACGTTCTTCTCCATGTGCCTCGCCGCGGCCTCAATGGTCGCGGGTCTGGTCGGCGCCCTCACGGGTCTCGGTGGCGGCGTGCTCCTCGTGCCCCTCCTCACGCTCGGCTTCGGGGTCAACGTCCGGTATGCGGCCGGTGCGTCGCTCGTCTCGGTGATCGCGACATCATCCGGCGCCGCGGCCACCTATGTGCGCGACGGACTGACCAACATCCGCATTGGAATCTTACTGGAGGTCGCGACGACGCTCGGCGCCGTCGCCGGCGCGCTCGTCGCCGATCGACTGTCCGCCGGCGTCATCGCCGTGATCTTCGGCGTCGTCCTGCTCGGCTCCGCCGTACGCACGCTCGCGCCGGACGCCGAACCCGAGCCCGGGTCGCCGAGTGATCCCCTCGCCGTTCGGCTCCGACTCCATCTCGAAGGCCACTATGCCGTGCAACGGGTCCCACTTGGCTTCGCGATGATGGGGATCGCCGGCGTACTCTCGGGATTGCTCGGCATCGGCTCCGGTGCCTTCAAGGTACTGGCCCTGGATCGCGTCATGCGGTTGCCGTTCAAGGTGTCGACGACGACGAGCAACTTCATGATCGGCGTGACCGCCGCCGCCAGCGCCGGCATCTACCTGCGTCACGGCTACATCAATCCCCCGCTGGTGTGGCCGGTCATGATCGGTGTGCTGGCGGGGGCGCTCGTCGGGGCGCGCGTGCTGCGCAATGCCCAAGTCGTGGCATTGCGGCGGATCTTCACCGTCGTGATCGTCGTACTCGGGATCGAAATGATCCTCAAGGGGGTGTCGTGAGCTCCCTCGAGCGCACGGTGAGCGTGGCCCTTCGGGGTGGTGTCCTGTTGGCCGCGGTCATCGCGGGCGTCGGCGGGGTCGCGTATCTCGCCGCCCACGGATCGGAACCCGCGTCGTTCGGCGCGCCGCCGGCACTCCGACCGGTCGGTACGAGCGAGCAGATCCTCGCCATCGGCGTGCTCGTGATGATCGCGACGCCGGTCCTCCGCGTCGCATTGCTCGTCATCGCGTTCGCGCGTCAGCGCGACGTAGTGTTCGCGGGACTCAGCGCGTTCGTGCTCGCCGTGTTGTTGGTCAGCCTCGCGTGAGGACCGACACGAAGGCGCGCACCGCGGCCGACCGCTCGCTCCGCATCGTGATCCGATGCAATGGCCGCGTGATCTTGAGGTCGGTCAGCTCGAGGACCACGAGCCGCCGTAGCGCGAGCATGTCCTCGATCGCGGCCCGAGACACGACCGAGAGGCCCACACCAGCGGCGACGATCCGCTTGATTGTCTCGACGCTGTCGGCGGCGAGCGTGCGCTGGGGAACGATGCCGCGCGATGCCAGCACATCCAGCACCGTCCGCCGCGTACCGGATCCCGGCTCCCGCAGCACGAACATCTCGTGTGCCAGTGCCAATGTGGCGATCGGCGCCTGCGGCGCGAGGGGGTGGGACGGGGCACCGATCACGACCAACTCGTCCTGGCGCCACGGCACGATCCGGAGCCGCGGGTCGTCTGGAACGGGCGCCTCGGTCAGCCCGACGTTCGAGCTCGCGGTTGAGCAGGCCGGTGGCAACGTCCCGCGAGGGGGCGGTGTGGAGAGACACGTCCACCGCGGGATGTCGCGCGTGGAATGCCTGGACGTGCGGCGGTAAGAGGTACGTGGCGATGGTCGGGCTGGCGCCGATCCGCAGCGCCCCGGCGCCGATCCCTCGAATCGCGGTGAGCGCCTCCTCGGCCGCCCGGGCCTCGGCGAGAATCGTGCGCGCGTGGCCCAGCAGGACGAGCCCCGGTTCTGTCAGGTGCACACCGGCCGGTCCGCGCTCCACCAGGGCGACGCCTGCCTGGTGCTCCAGATCGCGCACGCTCTTGGACACCGCCGGCTGCGTCAAGCCGAGCTGCGCGGCGGCGCGCGTGAAGCTCCCCTGGTGGGCGACCGCGACGAAGACGCGGAGCAACCGAAAGCTGAGTGCCATAACGAAATGGAATGGCGAGGTAACGGGATTCGCAATTGTGGGCATCCGTTCCCGCCATATAAGCTCCTAAGACCCTATGGTCCGCTTCGCGTTACGCCAGCCGTACACCGTCGCCGTCCTCTGCGGCGTGTTGATGCTCATGGCCGTGCTGTCGGGACAGCGCATGGCCGTCGACATCTTTCCGTTGATCGACATCCCGGTCGTGGCCGTCGTCTGGACGTACCCCGGAATGCTGCCGCAGGACATGGAGAGCCGGGTCGTGCTCCTGAGCGAGCGCGGCCTCTCCTCGACCGTCAACGGCATCTCGCGCATCGAGTCGCAGTCCGAGTACGGCGTGGGTCTGGAAAAGGTGTTCTTCCAGCCCGGCACCAACATCGCCACCGCCATTGCACAGATCGTCGCCTCGTCGCAGACCGCCATTAAGGCAATGCCACCCGGTATCACGCCGCCCTACGTCATCCAGTCGAACGCGTCGAACGTCCCCGTCGCGCAGCTGACGCTGTCGTCCGAGACGATGTCCGAGCAGAACATCGCGGACTACGGCCAGAATTTCATCCGACTCCGGCTCTTCACTATCCCCGGGCTGGCCACGCCGCAGCCGTACGGTGGCAAGATCCGGGAGATCACCGTCGAACGTCGACCCCAAGCTGCTCAATTCGGCTGGCCTGTCGGCCGCCGACGTGCTCGCGGCGCTGCAGCAGTCGAACATCATCCTGCCGGCGGGGACGGCGCGCATCGGAACGCGCGAGTACGACGTGGCAATGAACTCGTCGCCCTCCAGCGTCGCCGCGTTCAATGACATCCCGATCAAGGTCGTCAACGGCGCCCTCGTGCGCATCGGTGACGTGGCCCGGGTCCGCGACGGGTTCGCCGAGCAGACGAACATCGTGCGGGTCGACGGGAGGCGCGCCGCCTATTTGAGCATCTTGAAGAAAGCGGACGCCTCGACGTTGTTCGTCGTCGAAGGGACGAAGGCGATGATCCCGCAGATCAAGGCGGTCGCCCCGCACGGGCTGGAGATCCGGCTCGACTTCGACCAGTCACGGTTCGTCCGGGCCGCGATCAGCGGCGTCATTCGCGAGGCCGTCACGGCGGCCGTGCTCGTCGCGCTCATGATCCTGGCGTTTCTCGGCAGCTGGCGCAGTGTGGTCATCGCCTGCATCTCGATCCCGCTGGCGATGGCGACGGCCGTGATCGGCCTCAACGCGACGGGCAATTCGTTCAATATCATGACGCTGGGAGGCCTTTCCCTGTCCATCGGGCTCCTGGTCGACAACGCCATCGTGACGATCGAGAACGTCCACCGGAATCGCGCGATGGGGAAGCCGCTGACCGTGGCGATCCTCGACGCGCTCCAGCAGATCGCGACCCCGGTCGTTGTGGCCACGCTGGCGATCTGCGTCGTCTTCTTCCCGGTCGTCCTGCTGCAAGGACCAGCGCGCTTCCTGTTCATTCCGATCGCGCTCGCGGTCGTGATCGCGATGCTCGCGTCCTACTTCTTGTCGCGGACGCTCGTGCCGACGCTGGCTCGCATGATGCTCGGTGCCGAGCCCGTGCACGATCCCGAGGGGATCGATACCGGCGACGGGGTCGCCCATCCGCCGCCGGCGTCGGGCTTCTGGCATACGTTCAACAACGCGCGCGATCGACACTTCGCGCGATTTCAGCGGGCCTATGCCCGCGCCCTGACGGTGCTCATCCAGCACCGCTACTTCACGCTCGCGACGTTCGCCCTGGTACTGGTCGCCAGCTTGGGACTCGCTCCCGTCATTGGCCAGGATTTCTTTCCCGCGACCGACGCCGGCCTCATGAAGCTCCACTTTCGCGCGCCATCCGGTACGCGGATCGAGCACACGGAGCAACTCGTCGCGCAGGTCGAGCAGCGCATCCGGCACATCATCCCCCCGGCCGAGCTGGGCACGATCAACTCGACGATCGGCATTCCCGGCTCGCTCAACCTGGCGTTCGTGCCCACGAACAACGCCAGTGGCATGGACGCGGAAATCCTGATCGCGCTCAATCCCAATCACCACCCGACGGCCGGCTATGTCAACCAGATCCGCGCGGCGATCAGCGCGGAGTTTCCCGGGTCGACCGTGTACTTCCAGACCGCCGATATCGTCGGGCAAGTGCTGAACTTCGGACTCCCGGCGCCGATCGACGTCCAGATCCAGTATCCGGATCTCGGCCGCGCCTATGAAGTGGCGCGCACGCTGCGCGACCGGATGCGGGAGGTGCCCGGCGCGACCGACGTGACGATCAAACAAGTGCTCGACTATCCGACGCTGTACCTCGACGTCGACCGCCAGCGGGCGGCGGAGCTCGGCATCACCCAGCGCGACGCGGCCAACAGCATGCTCATCTCACTCGCCTCGAGCGGTCTCGTGTCGCCCTCGTACTTCGTCAATCCGGCGAACCAGGTGAGCTACCTCGTGGCGGTCGAGGTCCCGCTGCCGCGCATGACGTCGACACAGGATGTGCTGAACACGCCCATCACCGCGGCCGGACATTTCAAGGAGACGCTCCCACCTTGGGCCGTGACCAATCCGCAGCCCCAAGCCCCGGTGCAGACGCTCGACAATATCGCGCACATGACCACGACGGCCGCGCCGGCGGAGATCGATCACTACACCGTCGCGCGCGTCCTCGACGTGCTGGCGAACGTCCAAGGGCGCGATCTGGGGACCGTTGTCGCCGGTGTCGAGCGGCAGGTCGCCTCACTCGGTACACTGCCTCCCGGCATGCAGATCACGGTGCGTGGGCAGGGCAAGGTCATGAACGATGCGTTCAGCAATCTCGCGGTTGGATTTATCGTCGCCGTGCTCCTCGTGTTCGCGCTGATGGCCGTCTTGTTCCAGTCGTGGATCGACCCCTTGATCATCATGGGCGCCGTGCCGGGCGCCGTGGTCGGCATTCTGTGGATGCTCGTCCTCACCCACACCACGATCAACATTCAGTCGCTGTTGGGCGCGATCATGGCCGTCGGTATCGCGGTCGCCAACTCCATCCTCGTCGTCAGCTTCGCCAACGATCAGCGCGTGGAGCGGAGCCTCGAGCCCGAGCAGGCCGCGATCGAGGCCGGTAAGACCCGCCTGCGTCCGGTGCTCATGACCGCCGGCGCGATGGTACTGGGTATGCTACCGATGGCGATCGGCGCCGGCGAGGGTGGCGAGCAGAACGCGCCGCTCGGCCGCGCCGTGATCGGCGGTCTCTGCATGGCGACCGTCGTCACGTTGCTCGTCGTCCCCGTCTTGTATACTGTACTCGCCCGGAAGCTCCCGGGAGCCTATCGCGTCGTGCGGCGGTTCGAGGCCGAATCCCAGGGACTGGAATATCATGAGTACCAGTAGGTTGTATTTGGGCGGGGCGCTCATCGTACTGGTGACGCTTGGCGCGGTGGTGTTCTTGACCGCCGAGCACAAGAGTTCGCTGACCCACGAGACGACTGCCCGTGTCGCCAATGTCGATGCGGGACCCCGGGTCCAGGTGGTGGCGGCCGAGGCGGGCGGCGGAAACCGCGACCTGGTACTCACCGGCGAGTCACGGCCCTATTTCTCGGCCACGCTGTACTCCAAGGTCAGCGGTTATCTCACCACCGTGCGGGTTGATAAGGGGGACCGGGTCCACACCGGCAATGTGCTCGCAGTCGTCGAGTCGCCCGAGACCGACGAGTCGTATGCGTCCGCGCTTGCCGATGCCAAAAACAAACGCGAGATCGCCGACCGCGATGCCCAGCTTATTGCACGCAAGCTGATCGCGCCCGAAGAAGCCCAGACTGCGGAGGCGGACGCGGCCGAGGCCGAGGCCCACGCGCGCGCGCTGAGCACGCTCAAGGGTTACGAGGTCATCAAGGCGCCCTTTGACGGCGTGATCACCGCGCGCTACGCGGACCCGGGCGCCCTCATGCAGAATGCGCAGACCTCGCAGACGAGCGCGCTGCCCGTCGTTGCCGTCGGCCAGATCGATTCGTTGCGGATTTTCATCTACGTCGACCAGGCCGATGCCGCGGATGTGCAGCGCGGCTCGCGGGTGACGATCGTGGATCCGTCGCATCCTGGCCCGCTGATCCATGCCCGTGTCACCCGGTACACCGGAGAGCTGGATCCCGCGACCCGCACGCTCCTCGCCGAGATCAACGTCCCCAACGCCAAGCACCAAGTCGTGGCGGGCAGCATCCTGCAGGTGACGCTGGAGGTGCACTCGGTGCCGTATGTCCGCGTGCCGGCCGAGGCGGTATTCGCGCGCGGCTTCAAGAACTTCGTCGCCACCGTCACACCGACCAATCAGATCGCCTTCCGCGAGGTACATGTCGTCGACAACGACGGCCTGACCGTGCGCCTAGCCCCCGGCGATCTCAGTCCCGGCGACCGGGTCGCGCTCAACCTTGGCGACTCGGTCCCCGATAGTCAACGCGTGCAGCCGATCGGCGAACCCTCGCCAGCAAGCCGCGCCGGCACGTAGTCCCCTATGCGACATCGATCGTCACTCCGCGCCTTGGCCCTGGGTGCCTGCCTATGGCCCGTCCTCGCGCTCGGACAAGCGCCGCCGGCGCAGCCCGAGAGCTTGTTTCTCACCCTGGACAGCGCCGTGGCGATCGGCGTCAAAGGCGCGACCCCAGTGCTCCAGGCGCAGGATATCTCCCGCCTGTCGGGAACGCTCGTGCTCGAGCGGTACGCGCAGTTCCTGCCCGATCTCCGCACGGGCGGCCTGTTCGACCAGTACTCAGGCAACCTGCTCCTGAGCCAGCGCGACATCCATCCGACCGACACGCGGTTTCGCGAGCTCGGGTACCACGTGTCGTCGAGCCTCAACCTGTTCAATGGGTTCGCCAACGTCGCCGGCGTCAAAGCGGCGCTGGCGACGCGAACCGCGGCCGACCTGACGCTCACCCGCGCGCGACAGACGATCGCGCTCGATGTGACTCAAGCCTACCTCGGCGTCACCCTCGATCAGCAATTGGTGACGATCGCGCGGCAGAACCTCGCCGCGTCCCAACTGCGTGTGGTGCAGCTCCAGGAGCTGGTACGGGTCGGCAAACGCCCGCCCGCCGACCTCTATCGGCAGCAAGCGCAAGCCGCCGCCGACCTGTCGGCGTTGGAGGATGCCATCAACCGCGTCCAAGCCGACGAAGTGGGGTTGTTGGAGCGCATCCGCCTGGACCCCCATTTGCCGGTCCAAATTGTCGAGCCATCACCCGACACCGCTGCACTCGGCCCGCGCTACACGAACGTCGACGCGCTGGTGCACGACGCGACCGCGCGTCGCGCCGACCTGTTGGCAGCCGACGCGAACCTCACGGCGAGCCGGGAGGACATCACGCGTGAACGGAGCGGCTACCTGCCGCGCGTGGATCTGGGTGCCAGCGTCTTCAGCCTCGGGCGGTTCTTCGACTACGCGAACACGAACGGAACCTCACTCCTGACCGCGCCCCAGACGCCGCTCATAGACCAAGTCGGGCACAACACCACCGGCGAGCTGTGGCTCGGCCTCAACTGGTATGTGTTCGATCAGTTCCGGACCCGACTGGCCGTGGAGCAGGCCCGCGTCTCGTACGACGCCGCGCAGTACGCCGATCAAGACTTGCGTCTGGGAGTGGCCGGCGATGTGGTTCGCGCGCTCGCGGACTATCGGACCGCCGTCAATCAGTTCATCGCATCGCGCGCGGGACTCGATGCGGCCCAGCAGGCATACGATCTGGTCAACGGGAGGTTCGAGGTCGGATTCGCCAGCATCGTCGACGTGACGACCGCGCAAGCCGCGCTCGTGCAAGCCCAATCGCTCCGAGCCCAGGCGACCTTTAATGTGGCGCTTCGAAAGCGGGCCGTCGGATACGCGTTGGGACTCGATCCGACGGCGCCGCTCCCCTAAGGAATAGGGTTACTTCTGAGCAGTCTGTATCTGGCTCAGACGCTGGTCGAGCATGGCAACGATGCTCTCGGGCAGCGGAGCGTAGTCGAGCGCCGGCGCCTCTTTCTCGCCATCATGAATGGCCCATTTCACGAAATCAATGAGCTTCTTGCCCTTCGTCGCATCGGCGAACGTCTTCGGGATGAGCAGGTACGTGAACGACGAGATCGGATACGCATCCCCGCCCGGCGCATTCACGATCGACACGCGGAAATCTGTCGTCGAGGGCAGCTTCGCCGACGCGGCAGCGGCCGTCACCGCGGCGACCGACGGCTCGATGAACTTGCCCGAGGCATTCTGCATTGACGCATAGGGCAGCTTGTTCTGGCGAGCATACACCAGCTCGACGTAGCCGATCGCGTACGGCGTCTGCTTAACCTGGCCGGCGACGCCTTCGTTGCCCTTACCGCCGATACCCACTGGCCACTGAATTTCCTTGCCCTTGCCAGGCGCCTTGGCCCAATCGGCGCTCACAGCCGTCAGATAGTCGGTGAAGATATACGTCGTGCCGCTCCCGTCCGAGCGGTGCACGACCAGGATATCGTTGCCCGGCAGCTTGACGCCCGGGTTGAGCGCGGCGATCGGCGCGGCGTTCCACTTCACGATCGTGCCGAGGAAGATCTTCGCCAGGACATCGCCATTCAGCCGGAGCGCCTTGTCGACGCCGGGCAGGCTGTACGTGATGACGACGGCGCCGAGCACGGTCGGAACGTGAAGCACAGGCGTCTTGAGCTTCGCCTGCTCGTCATCGCTCATCGGCGCATCAGACGCGCCGAAATCGACCGTGCCCTCGGTCAGCTGGCGAATGCCGCCGCCGGAACCGATCGACTGATAGTTGATCTTGACGCCCGTCTTCGCCGCGTAGTCGGCGAACCATTTCGAGTAAATGGGATACGGGAACGTCGCTCCCGCTCCCGTCAAATCGGCACCTTGCGCTGCCGCTACGCTTGCGGCCGCCGCGAAGAGAACGCCGGCTAGACGAATCGACACATGTCTCTCCGTGAAAGAAGTGCCCGCAACTTAGGTGTGGCAGTCTCCGTCGCGGCGTAACGCGTCGGTCACGCCGAGGGAAAGAATGCTGATACCGTCGTCCCGCGGCCCGGTTGGCTCTCGGCCTTCACGGATCCGCCATGTGCCTCAACGAGATGCCTGACGATGGCCAGTCCCAGGCCCGTGCCGCCTTCGTCCCGCGAGCGCGCGCGGTCCGCGCGATAGAAGCGCTCGAAAATGCGCGGCAGGTGCTCGGCCGCAATCCCGATGCCCGTATCCTTGACGCCAACCCACACGCCATTCTCTTCGGGCTCGGTGAATACCGTGACGCGGCCGCTGAAGGTGTGGCGGATGGCGTTCTCCGCCAGGTTGCTCAACACTTGCCGGAGTGCGGTGGGATCTGCGTACGCCTCGGCCGCATCGTCATGTATCTCGATCTCGAGCGCAACGTTCTTCTCATCGGCAACACTTTTCGCTCGCGCCGTGGCATCAGCCGCCACCGACGCGACATCGACCATCTGCGGATTTGGCACCCATCCGCCGGACTCGATTCTGGACAAATCGAGGAGATCGTCCACAATGCGCTGCATCCGTCGCGTATTGGTGAGTATCGTCTCCGCAAACTGCCTCCGTTGCAGAGCGGGCAACGCATCATCGAGGAGCGTCTCGGCAAATCCGCCGACGGACGTGAGAGGCGTCTTCAGCTCGTGTGAGACGTTCGCGACAAAATCTCTCCGTATCGTCTCGAGTCGTCGCGTGGGCGTGAGATCGAGCAACGCCAATACCGCGCCCCCCCGCGCAAGCGGCCGCGCAGAGAGTGATAAGTTGCGCCCGTCGATAAACGTCTCGATCGACTCGGTCACCGTCCCGGCCAGTGCAGCGGCAACGGCTTCTCGTAAGACACGCTCTCTCGGGAGCCGATCGAGCGTGAATGGGACGGGATCTCGCACGCGCAATAATCGTTTCCCGATCGCGTTGATGCGCACCACGCGCTGCCGCGCATCGATCGCCATGACGCCCTCGTTGAGCGAATCCAGAAGGGCCGTGAGCAGCGATTCTTCTTCTTCGAGCGCCGAGAGTCGGCCGGAGAGCTGCTCGGCCAGCCGATGGATAGCGATAGCGAGATCGCCGACTTCGCCGGGGGCGCCGAGCGCCGGTCGTCGTGTGAGATCACCGGCGGCCAACGCGCGCGCCACATCGCGCAACTCGATGACCGGCCTCGTCACCGCCCGCGCGAAGAGAAAGGCGATGGCCGCGGCAATGGCGAGGGCAAAGAACCCGATGACGTAGACGTCGTCTCGCGCTTCGCGAACGAGGGCTTGGGTCGTGGCGTCAGCGATCCGCGCGTTGAGGCGGTACTCGATGACGCCGACCACGCACGCCACCAGGACGCTGACGATAATCAGCGATCCTAGCAGCAGACGTTGAGTTAGCCGCAAAGGTAGCCGTTAAAGGCTATGCCGTGCGTGTGTGCCCCGCCTTGAGCCGGTACCCAAAGCCGCGAACAGTCTCGATGAGATCGCCGGCGGCGCCGAGCTTGGTGCGCAGGCGTTGGATGTGCATGTCGACGGTGCGCGTTTGGATGTCCGGGGCGGCGTCCCACACGGTCTCGAGCAAATGACCCCGCGCCTGCACACGACCGCGACGCTCCGCCAGCGTCAACAGGAGCTTGAACTCCGTCGGCGTCAGGTCGATGTCGGTGCCTTCGACGCTCACGCGATGCGCCGCGCGGTCGATGTGAATCGGTCCGATGGCGAGGACATCGTTCGTCCCGCCGCCGGCCGCGCCAACCCGTCGCAGGATCGCGCCGACGCGCAGCACGAGCTCCTGTGGGCTGAACGGCTTCGTGAGGTAGTCATCCGCGCCGAGCGACAGTCCGCGAATACGATCCGGCTCATCCTTGCGTGCGGTGAGCATCAGAATCGCGACTTCGCGAGTGCCATCGTCACCGCGGAGCTGCTCCATCACGTCGAAGCCGGAGAGCCCGGGCAGCATGAGATCCAGCACCACCAGTGCCGGACGTTCTTGGCGGGCGAGTCCCAACGCATCGTACCCGTTGGCCGCCGTGGAAACACGATATCCCGATTTCGCCAAGTGGTAGGCGACCAGTGCCACGATATCCGGTTCGTCATCGACGACCAGGACTCGTTCGCTGCTAGGCGGCGCGATCATACTCTCCGAACCGTTCGGTGACCTGTGGCGAAGCGCCCGTAACACATCGAGGAGCTTGTCGTTCTGGGGACCGAAAGGACAGTTGCAGGGCAGTCACAATCGTGTACCGGAGGAAAGCTTGCCCGTGCTGGCTCGACCGTCAACTGCGGCGCTAGGTTTTGTGATGGTGTCACTCCGCGCGTACGTCAACGGGGCCGCCGTTATAGTGCCGCCTGGTGGAACGGCGCTGGACGCCGTTCGCGCGGCTGATCCGTCAGCGGCTGATGCGGTCGAGCGACAGGAGCTGGTCATTACTGACAGCCGGGGTCTGCCCACCGATCCCAAGACCCCCGCTGCGATGGGGTCGATCTTTCGGCTCATTCCCGCCCGGCCGCGCTAAGTGGTCACACGGGACTGGCTCCGCCGACTGCCGAAGGCCGAGCTCCACTGTCATTTGGATGGCTCCCTGCGTCCATCAACGCTGTTGGAGCTCGCGCGCGAACATGGCGTGCCGATTCCGGCCGGCGATGCCGAAGGCGTCAGGCGCTACATGCGAGTAGCGAACGCGCACAATCTCGAGGAATATCTCGCCCGTTTCGCGACGACTGTCGCAGTCCTCCAACACGCCTCATCGCTCGAGCGCGCCGCGTATGAGCTGGTCGAGGATGCGGCCCGCGATGGCGTACGCTACATCGAAGTCCGGAACGCGCCGATCCTCAACACGCGCGCCGGTCTATCGCTTGTCGAAGTCGTCGAGGCGATGATCCGCGGTCTCCAGCGCGGCGAGCAAGTCCACGGCGTCATCGCGCGAGCGATCATTATCGCGCTCCGCCACATGCCGCCGTCGACCTCGATGGAGATCGCCGAGCTCGCATCGGCATTTCTCGGCAACGGCGTCGTGGCGTTCGATCTCGCCGGCGCCGAGGCCGGGTACCCCGCGGCCGACCACGCCGCGGCGTTCCTCTATGCGCGTGAACGTGACCTGGCGTGCACCTGCCACGCGGGCGAAGGCGACGGCCCGCTTTCCGTACGCCAAGCCGTCCATCGCTGCGGCGCGCACCGGATAGGCCACGCCACTCGGCTGATCGAGGATCCGTCGCTGACGGAGTTCGTGAACGACCGTCGCATCCCGCTCGAGATCTGTCTCACCAGCAATGTCCAGACTCGCGTGGCCAGCACGTACGCCGAGCATCCGCTGCGGCGCTACGTCGACCTGGGGCTCAGCGTCGTGCTCAACACGGACAATCGCCTGATGAGCGATACGACCCTCACCGACGAGTACGAGCACGCGGCGACCGAGGTCGGTCTCACGCCCGACGAACTGTCGGCGATCGCGCTCAACGGGTTCGAGTCCGCCTTCCTCCCGTGGGCCGAGCGACAGGCGCTCGTCGCGCGTATGCGCGCCGAGATCGCCGCACTATGAGCTCGGCGGAGCCGAGCTCTGGCCAACCGACCAGTCGAGCAGCGCTTGCGCTGCGTCGACGCGCGGCGGAGCCGCGCGATAGCATCACGCGCGCCGCCGCGGCGATACGCTCCTGCTGTGACGCGACCGCTCCATCGATCGGCATCATCCTCGGCTCCGGACTCGGCGGCCTCGTCTCGCACATCGAACACGCCAAGCGCGTCTCGTTCTCCGAGCTGCCCGGCCTCCCGGTGCCCGCGACGCCCGGTCACGCCGGTGCATTCGTGTACGGCATGCTCTGCGACCGCGAAATCGTCGCCGTCGCGGGGCGGCTGCATCTCTACGAGGGTGTCGACGCCTCGGCGGTCGGCATTCCCATTCGCATCCTGGCCGCCCTCGGTGTCCGCATACTCGTACTGTCGAATGCGGCTGGCGGGATCCGTCCCGATCTCACCCCCGGCACGCTGATGCTGCTCACCGACCATATCGACCTCACAGGCCGCCCACCATTGGTAGGCAGATCCGCGCCCACATATGACGTTGCGCTAGCCGGAGCAATGCGCGGTGCCGCGTCAGCGGCCCGCGTCATGCTATCAGAGGGAGTGTATGCCGCGATGCTCGGCCCGTCCTATGAGACTGCCGCTGAGATTCGCATGCTGTCAGCGCTCGGTGCCGATGCGGTGGGGATGTCGACAGTCCCAGAAGCGATCGTCGCGGCCTCGCTGGGCCTCCGCGTAGCCGCAATCAGCTGCATTACAAACCACGCCACGGGCACGAGTGCCGAGACGCTCAGTCACGCCGAGGTGCTGGCGGTGACGTCCCGGGTGGCGCCACAGTTCGAGCGCGTTATTCGCCGTTTCGTAGCGCGGCTATGAACTCGTGCACGAAGTCGCCGGCCTTTTCGACCGCCGTATCGAGCGACTCGCCGAGCGCCAGGTTCGCGGCGATGCCCGCCGAGAGCCGGCACCCGGTGCCGTGCGTCTTCACCCGGATGCGCGTTCTCCGAAACCGCCGGACGCCATTCTCGTCGCACAGGACGTCATCGACGACGTCGCCATCGAGATGCCCCCCTTTGACGAGCACCGCCCGCGCCCCTCGCGCAACGAGCTCGCGCGCCATCGCCTCGGCGTCCCGCACCGGCGAGCCGAGAAGCGCGGCGGCCTCGCCCAGGTTCGGCGTCACGAGATCCGCCAGCGGCACGAGGCATTTGAGGATGAGGGGGGTCAGGTCGCCGTGGGCCAACGCATGCCCCGTCCCCGCCACGGTCACCGGATCGAGCACATACGGCCGCAGCCGCCGCTCGGCGATGGCCTCCGCGACCGTCGCGACGATCGCCGCATTCGCCAGCATCCCGCTCTTTACCGCGTCCACGCGATCGACGGCATTCGATCTGCGCCCGAACGAGCACGGGATCAACCGCCGACCAGGCGATGACACCTCCGTCGTTCTGCGCCGTAATAGCGGTAATGGCCGTCGCCCCGCGCACCCGGAACCGGGCGAACGTTGCGAGGTCTGCCTGAATGCCCGCCCCCGCGCTAGAATCCGATCCGGCGATAGTCAGAACTAGTGAATTCATAACGCATTGAAAATATTAAGCTTAGCTCGCGACATGCGCCGCCGAAAGGCGCGCGAGCGAACCGGCCGGTTCGTAGCCGAAGGCGTACGAACGGTCGAAGAGCTTCTCCGATCGCCGATCCGGATCAGGGGGGCGCTCGTCTCCCCGTCGCTCGAGCGGGCGCCAAAGGGCCCCGCGTTGCGCGCCGCGCTGGTCGAGCGCGGCGTCGAGGTGGCCGAAGTCGACGAGCGCGAGTTCGCGAGTGCGGCCGAGACGGATTCGCCGCAGGGCATTCTCGCGGTCGCCGATATCCCGGAGCGGTCGCTCGATGACACGATGCTCCCACCCGTCGCGCGCATTCTCGTGCTCGACGGCATCCAAGATCCGGGGAACGTCGGGACCATCGTGCGCACCGCCGCCGCACTCGGCGTGAGCGCCACGGTTGCGCTTCCCGGAACCGTTGACCTCTGGAACGCGAAGGTCGTCCGTAGCGCAATGGGGGCCCTGTTCACGCACCAAGCGCTCGCGGTTGCCTGGGAGGCGCTCGAGGCATATCTGACCCGCCACGATGTGCCACTCTGGTCCGCCGACGCCGGTGGGACGCCTCTCTCGTCGTCCGTCCCCGGTCGCGTTGCCCTCGCGGTCGGAAATGAGGGCGGGGGGGTAAGCGATTGTGTTCGCCAGCGAAGCGAGCGTTTGATTTCAATTCCCATTGAGAAAGTCGATTCACTCAATGTTGCTGTAGCCACCGGAATTCTCTTGTACTCTTTGCGATGATCCCTCCGGCACTGTTGCTGACGTTCGTATTCCTGACCGGGGCCGCGGTCGGCTCGTTCTTGAACGTGTGCATATCGCGCTGGCCGCTCAACCTGTCGGTCGTCCGCCCGCGCTCCCGCTGTCCTCGCTGCGAGCGCTCGATCACGTGGTACGAGAACGTGCCGATCGTGAGTTGGCTCGTGCTGCGCGGCAAGTGTCGTGGATGCCGGCTGCCGATCTCGATCCAGTACCCGGCCGTGGAGCTCGGGATCGCGCTCCTGTGGGTCGCGGCCTTCGCGGCGTTTTCGTCCGATTGGTTCCTTGCGCTCCGCGTCGCGGTATTTACGACGGTGCTCGTCGGCATCGCGGTGACGGACCTCAAGCACTATCTGATCCCCGACGGATTCACGGTCTTCGGTCTCCTGTGGCTGTTCACGACGTCGCTGGCGGCCGCGATGATGGGCGACCCTGGCGTGTTCGCGTCCCCGTACGATTCGCTGATCGGCGCCTGCGTGGGCGCCGGCGCGATCTCGATTATTGGATGGTTGGGGGAAGTGGCGTTGGGGAAAGAGGCGATGGGATTCGGCGATGTCACGCTCATGGCGGTCGTCGGCGCCGCGCTGGGACCGCCGCGCACCTTGCTCACGATTTTCGTCGGCGCCGCCGTCGGCGCGCTGGTCTTCGTCGTGTTCGTGGCGCCGATCGTCTGGCTGCGACGGCGTCGCGCCGGGGCCGGCGGTGCCGCGGAATTGCCGCTCGTGCCGTTCGGCGTTTTCCTTGCGCCGGCCGCGCTCTTCACGTTGCTTAAAGGTGATGCCGCTATCGCGTGGTATCTGTCACGCCTCGGGCTCCGCTGAGTGATTAACGCCGCTCCGCGGCGCGTCGATGCACCGCTACGCGCTGCTCGACTGGTCGGTTCTCCTCCGGGGGGCCAACCCCAACTACGCCCCCCGGACCCCCCAAGGCCTTAGATTCCACGTGATCAATACCATTCTTGACCGCTTCACGCGCGACCTCACGGCCGACGCTCGCGCGGGACGGCTGGAGCCGATCCGCTGCCGCGCGGCCGAGACGTCGCGGCTGATCGACATTCTGCTGCGATACGAGAAGAACAATGCGGCGCTCGTAGGCCCCGCCGGCGTCGGCAAGACCGCGATCGTCGAAGGCTTGGTCGAGCGGATCGCCGCCGGCGACGTCCCGGTCTCGCTCCGCGGCGTCCGCGTGCTCGCGCTCGATCATGTGGCCCTCCTCGGCGGCACGATGTACCGCGGCCAGTACGAGGAGCGCGTGAACGCGATCGTCGATGGCGTCACCGCGGCCGGTGACGTGATCCTGTTCGTCGATGAGCTGCACAATCTCATTGGCCAGGGCACGGCGATGGGCGCGGCGATGGACGCCGGCAACATGCTCAAGCCCGCGCTCGTGCGGGGGGCGTTCCGCGTCATCGGCGCGACGACGATCACCGAGTATACGCGGTGGATCTGCGGGGATCCGGCGCTCGAGCGCCGGTTCCAGAAGATCGACGTGCGCGAGCTGAATACCGAGGAGACGCTCGACATTCTCCGCGCGCGGGTCGACCGGTTGGAGCGCCACCACAACGTCGTGATCGCGGACGACGCCGTGCTCGCGGCGGTCCAGCTCACGGATCAGTACATCATCGATAGACCCCGGCCCGACCGGGCTATCGATGCACTCGATGAGGCCTGCGCGCACGCGCACGCCGTCGCCGAGTATTCACCGGCGACGCTCGCCATGATCGAACGCAAGCGGGCGACGCCCACTCCCGAGCCCACGCCCGCACCAAATAGAGAAGGTCTGGACCTGCTGGATCGCTTAGGCGCAGAGCTCGAGTACGTCTTTGGTGGCACAAACGCCGACGCTCCCGTCGAGATGCGTGGAGGGGATCGCACAGTTCCGAGACCCACCGCTGAGCTCAACGCCGAGCTGAGACTGCGCCTCACCGAAGATGGCATTGTCGTCCGAGGCGTCGACATTGCCCGAGCCGTAGCGGTGGCGACCAATCAACGCGTTGTGTGGCCCGCATGATCACGCGCCTCCTGATCGCCGTTGTCGTGCTAGCCCTGGCCGCTGTGACCTGGCGAGCCGCGGCGCACGCGCACGAGACCGCGGGGCACTCCGATCTCACCGCGCGAGTTGCCGCCACGGTCCCAAAAGTGGAGCGCGCCGTAGGCCTCCCGTTCAAAAGCCCACCGAAAGTCGAGGTTCGCTCAAAGGATCAGGTGCGAGCCTTTCTGGAGCGGCAATTCGACGATCCGCGCCAGGCCCGCGAGCTCGCCGGCACGGCCGCCGCGTTCAAGCTCCTCGGGCTGATCCCTGACTCGCTCGACCTCCGCAAGGAGTCCGAGAACCTGCTGACCGAGCAGATCGCCGGATTCTACGACCCGAAGACGAAGGTCCTGTACGTGATCGCGGGCGAGACCGACGAGATGCTCGATCAAGTCGTGCCGCACGAGCTGGTCCACGCGCTGCAGGACCAGTACGTCAATCTCGACTCGATCGAGAACGCCGAGGGCGATGACGACCGGTTGCTGGCCGCCCAGGCGGTCTTCGAGGGCCAGGCCGTCTACGAGCAGCTCATCATGACCGGCGGTCCGGGTATCGTCGCGCGGCTCGATGATATGTGGGACAAGCTGCGCGAGACGATTCGCGACAACCGCTCCACCATGCCGGAGTTCGCGAAAGCGCCGCCGATCATTCAGGAAGTCACGATCTTCCCGTACTTGAGTGGCCTCGAGTTCATCAAGCGGTACGAGGATCACTATCCCAAGAAGGTGCCCTACGCGGACCTCCCGACGTTGACGCAGCAGGTCCTGAGCGAGACCGCCTTTTTCGGGCAGCCCCGCGCGACGCCGTTGCGGGTCACATTGCCCAAGCCTTCCACGGGCACCGTGCGCTACGAGAATACCCTCGGCGAATTCCAGACCCGCGTCTATCTCAACGAGCAGCTCAACGACCAAAACGCCGCGGTGCGCGGCGCGGCCGGTTGGGCCGGCGATCGCTATCAGGTGCTCGATGTGCCGGGCGGTACGGCCATGATTTGGGCGTCTATCTGGGACAACCCCGTCGACGCCGCGCAGTTCGTCGATTTGCTGTCTCAGACAGCGACCGCCCGGTTTGGTGCCGCGAAGTCACACGGGACATGGACGCGCGGCACGAGAACGGTGACCATTACGCCGATCGAGATCCACGGTCGTCCGGGCGCGCTCTATGTCGATACCCCCCGCCCGGTCGGACACGCGTTGGTCGACACGACGGCGCTCGCCGCGGTGCCCGAGAAATGACGCAGCTCCAGCCGCTCCATATCGCCGCCACGTTCACGTTCGCCAATGGCGAGGTCATAGAGGGCATCGTGCTCGCGAGCTTCGACACTCCGCCGGATCCCCAATCGGGCATCGCGCCGGGGAAAAGCATCAACAAGCCGATCTCACTGAGAAAGCCAATCGACGAGTCGTCCGAGAAGCTCAGCGCGGCGATGAAGCAGGGGCAGCGACTCCGCACCGTCGTGATCACGGCGGATCGCTTGCAGTATACGCTGACCGGGGTCTTCGTCCGCGAGATCACCCAACGCCCGGGCCGGACCGAAGAAGTCGCCATCGAGTGTGAGCTGATCAAGCAGCAGCATCTCCTCGGCGTCCCGACGCGAGTGCTGAAGCCGTTCTAGAGCCCAGCCAGTCCGAGCAGGTGTGTGAGCCCGAACAGGGCGACGGCGATCAGGCCACCGAGCACGTAGCCGGTGCGAACAATCAGCCGCAGCTCACGATCAATGACGCCGCGGATCAGCTGCTCCAATCGGTCCTGATCGAAGTTGAGCACCTTGCGCTCGACCATCTCCTGCACGTGCAGTCGCTCGACGACGGCGGGAATCTGCGACTCGATCCAATTCCAGATCGCTGGCGACATGATCCCCGCAAACCGCGCCGCCGCATCCGCGGGCAACCATCGCCCGAGCTTCCCAATCGGCCGCTCCAGTAGCCTGTTCACGGCCTGCTGCGCCGCATTGTGGATGATGTCAGACGCACGCGGCGAGGCCGCGGCGCGCACGACCCACTCGGCGATCATTTCGTCATTGACGAGGCCGAGGAGCTCCCCCCACGTCCGAGCCTGCACGCGCTCCAAGAGCCGCGTGACGCCATTGACCAGAAAGCGGCGGGTCCCCTCGGCGCGGAGCACGCGCAGGAGGTAATCACCAACCGCCCGCTCGAGCGCCGCCGCGCGCTCGCTGCCGGCGCCTCCGACGACGGCGGCCGCGGGTTGGTGCAGAAACCGCGTAATCGCCTCCTCGACCGATCGCGCGATTTCGTCCCGCACCGTCGGGTCATCGAGCAGCGTCGCCAGCTGCTCGACCCCATCGCGCTCGAGCGAGTCGATGACCTTGTCGAACGTCCGCTCGGTGACGATGAGCCGCGCGATGACCCGTTCGTGAAACTGCAGATCGCTCACGAACCGCTGAAACAGCTCATGGAGCGCCGTCCGGATGCGCTCCCGCGCGGCCGGATGCTGCAGCATCGTGCCCACGCCCGACACAGCCATTGGGAGATACGCGGCGACCGCCCCTTCGACGGTTCGCACGACCGCCGGCGGGACGCGCTCCATCACGGGCGCGTCCGATGCCAGCAATGTCCCCAGATGCTGCGCCAGCTGCCCGCGCACGAGCGCGTCGAGATCGGGCGACGCCGCGAACTCCTCGGCCCACACCGCCGTGCGTTCCGCGAGCTCGGCGCGCCGCTCGTCGGTCAACAGCTGGCTGACCGGCCGCTGGTCCAACTCGGCCCGCGCCCGCTCGATAAAGCGCCGCACTTGGCCGGCAAACGCCGGACTCGCGACATGGCCGGCAATGCGGTCAGCGATAGCGTCCGCCGCCTCGCTGAGCGTCGCTTCGACGTTGGGCCGGGACGATTCCGAGAGCATGTCGCGCAACGGCCCGCGCTCGGTCTCGAGCAAATCGTTCAGGAAGGCCGTCAGCCGCTCATCGAGTGCGTCTTGTAATCCCGACCGCTTGATCTCCTCGAGGAGATCGTGCGGGGTCAGCAAGCGTTCGCCAACGGTCTTGCCGACGCTTTTCGCCAGGCGCACTTGATTTTTGGGGATCGCGCCCTGAAACCCCAGAATCTTTCGTCGCGGCCGGAAGAGCATCCAGACCGCGACGGTGTCCGAGAACCCGCCCGCGATAGTCCCGATCGCGACCTGGACCGCGAACTGCAGCCAGGCATTCTGCGCCACTAGAGGGCCGGCGTCGTCGCCTGCACGCGTGTCCCATCGGCCGCCGTGATCTCCGGCAGGCGCTGCGCTTGCTTGTCAGCCAACACCGGGCTCGCGACCGGGAGCAGCGTGAGGCGCAGCACCTCGTCCATGGTGGAGACGAACGTGAAGGTCATGTTGCTCCGCACTTCCGGTGGCACGTCTCGGAGATCCTTCTCGTTCCCCTTCGGCAGAATGACCTCGCGGAGCCCGGCGCGATATGCGGCGAGCACCTTCTCCTTGACGCCGCCGATCTCCAGAGCCTTTCCACGCAATGTCACTTCTCCAGTCATGGCCAGATCGCGCCGGACGGCCCGCCGGCTCAACACGCTGGCGATGGCCAGTGTGACCGCGAGGCCCGCGCTCGGCCCGTCTTTCGGAATCGCCCCGGCGGGGAAGTGAATATGCAAATCCGTCTCTTTGAACTCTTTGTCCTCGACACCGAGCGCAGCGGCCCTCGATCTCACGTACGAGTATGCGGCGTCCACAGATTCACGCATGACATCACCGAGCTGCCCGGTGACCGTCAGCCGGCCAGTTCCAGGCATGCGCAGGGCCTCGATCGACATGAGGTCGCCCCCCGTCGAGGTCCACGCCAGACCCGTGACGGCCCCGATCTCCGGCTCCTTCTCTGCCTCTTCGGCCGCATACCGCGGCACGCCCAAGATCTCTTCGACCTTGGCCACATCAATCACCCAGGCGCCTTCTTCTCCCTCGGCCTTTCTCCTCGCCCTCCGCCTCATGATGGCGGCGAGATTTCGTTCAAAATTCCTGAGCCCGGCCTCGCGCGAATATCGGTTCGAAATAAACCCGAGTACTTCGTCCGTGAACTGAAGATCTTGCGCCGTAATGCCGTGCTCCTCGAGGAGTCGTGGCATCATGTATCGCCACGCGATTTCGACCTTCTCCTCGATGGTATATCCCGCGATCCGGATGACCTCCATGCGGTCTCGGAGAGGCGCCGGAATGTCGAACAGGTTATTGGCCGTGCAGATAAAGAGACACATCGAGAGATCGAACGGCAGATTGAGATAGTGATCGACGAACGCATTGTTCTGCGCGGGGTCGAGCACCTCGAGCATGGCCGCCGTCGGATCACCGGACGGCCCACCACTCGTCATCTTGTCGATCTCGTCGATCATGAGGACAGGATCGCGCACCTGCACGCGCCGCAGCGCCTGCAGCAGCAACCCGGGCATCGATCCCACATACGTCCGTCGATGTCCGCGAATCTCGGCCTCGTCTCGTACGCCTCCCACCGAGATGCGATAAAACTCCCGCCCGATAGCACTCGCGATCGCCTCGCCTAACGACGTCTTGCCAGTTCCCGGCGGTCCAACGAAGCAGAGAATCGGTCCATGCGGATCCCCGCCGCGAAGTTTTCGCACGGCGAGATACTCGATGATGCGCTCTTTGGCCTCGTTCAGTCCGTAGTGCCGCCCATCGAGCGACCCTTCGACTTTGGTGAGCGCGATCTCTTCATCGCCAGATCGCTTGTTCCACGGCAGCCCGAGAATCCAGTCGAGATAGGTTCGGATGACCTGATACTCGCTCGATGCCGGCGAGAGCATCCGCATGCGTTCAGTTTCGCGCCGCGCTTCCTGCCCGACCTTCTCGGGTAACTGCGCCTCATCGATCCGGCGCAACATGTCGACCGTGTCTTTCTCGGCCGGATCCGCCTCGCCGAGCTCCGCTTGTATCGCGCGTAATTGCTGGCGTAAATAGAACTCGCGCTGGTGCTGCTCGATCTTGATCTCGGTCTGCCGCTTGACGTCTTCCATCACACGAGCACGAGCGACTTCGCGCTCCAGACGCGTCAGAATGAACCGGAGTCGCTGGCCGACGTCCAACCGCTGCAGCACTTCGTCCTTATCCGAGATCCGAAAGTTCATGTTCGTCGAAGCGAGGTCGGCGAACCGTCCGGGATCCGAGACGTTCATTTTCAAAATCGCCGGCACTTCGTCCGGAATACGATCGACGAGGTCGGCGAGCGTCTCGGCGGCCGACACGATGCGCGTGACGAGCTCGTCGAGCTCGCGCGGCTCGGCGGGAATCTCACGTGCGGGCTTGATCGCCGCGACGACGAAGGGTTCGAGCTGCCGGATCTCTTCGATCACGATTCGACGCAACCCTTGCAGCGTTATCTGCACTGTGTCGCCGGGCAGGTTGATGCGCTCGTGCACGCGCGCCGCGACGCCGACGCGCCCGATGAATTGATTCGACTCGATCGGCTCGTCGTGCTCGCCGCTCGCGACCACGAGCGCGACGATGAGTCCCGGCTCCTCGTTCGCGCGCAGCAGCGCGAGATTTTCGGGGGCGCCCATCTGCACGGCGATTGTACCCAGCGGGTAGACGATCGTCGATCGGAGCGCCATCAACGGCAAGGTCGGCGGGAGCTCCGACTTGAGGATCTCTTCTTTGCGCTGGGCTCTGGCCATCATTGTCTCAAATCCTAACGGCGAATACGTTTAACGGCTATGTTCGATGAGCTGAGCGAGAAACTCGAGGCCACTTTTGCCAAGCTCCGGGGCAAGGGCGTCCTCACCGAAGCCGATATCAAAGATGGGATGCGCGAGGTCCGGCGCGTCCTGCTAGAGGCCGACGTCAACTTCGCGCTTACTCGGGAGTTTCTGGAGCGGGTCGAGAAGAAGGCCACTGGGGTCACGGCCCTCAAAACGGTCTCCCCGGCCCAGCAACTCGTCAAGATAGTCCATGATGAACTGACGACTATGCTGGGAGAACGGCGCGAGGGCCTCCGGCTTTCGTCCGTTCCGCCGACCATCGTCCTCATGGTCGGCCTGCAAGGCTCTGGCAAAACTACGACCGCGGCCAAGCTCGCGCGCAAGCTCAAGGCGGAGGGCCGCGCCACCCGTCTGGTCGCCGCCGACGTATATCGTCCCGCCGCAATTGATCAACTCGAAACTCTCGGCCAGCAGATCGACGTTCCGGTCCACGCTGATCGGACCACGCGCGACGTCGTGAAGATCGCCAAGCATGGCATCGAGGAGGCCAAGAAGGCGCGCGATAAGGTCGTCATCGTCGATACCGCTGGCCGCCTGCAGATCGACGCCGACATGATGGATGAGCTGAAAAGGCTGAAGGACGCCGTCCGCCCCGACGAAATTCTGCTCGTCGCCGACGGGATGACCGGTCAGGACGCGGTTCGCATCGCCCAGGGATTCGACGGTGCGCTCGGCGTCACCGGTATCGTGCTCACCAAGATGGACGGCGATGCCCGCGGTGGCGCCGCGCTCTCCATCTACGGCGTCGTCAAGAAGCCGATCAAGTACATCGGCGTCGGCGAGAAAGCCGATGCGCTTGAGGACTTTTATCCCGAGCGAATGGCCAGTCGCATCCTCCAGATGGGGGACGTGCTGACGCTGGTGGAGAAGGCGCAAGGAGCGTTTGATGAGGCCGAGGCGAAGAAGCTGGAGAGGAAGGTCCGGAAAGAAGGCATGGATCTCCAGGACTTCCTGACCGCCATGCGCCAGATCCAAAAGCTCGGACCTTTGGAGGGCATCCTCAAGATGCTGCCAGGGGTCAACACCAAGATGCTGCGCCAGGCGAACGTCGACCCGAAGCGCATGAAGCACCTCGAGGCCATCGTCCTTTCCATGACCGCCGAGGAGCGGCGCAATCCCACGATCTTGAACGGCTCTCGCCGGGCTCGCGTCGCAAAGGGTGCAGGGCGGCCTATCACCGAGGTCAACCGGCTCCTGGAGCAGTTCCGGGATATGCAGAAAATGATGAAAAAAGTCGGGCAAATGGGTGGCGGCCGCATCCCGCCCGGCCTGTTCGGCACGCGCTAGGAAGGGCTGCCGAGCTGGCGCCCGGCGCCCGATTATTTGAGCTCCGGGCCTCCGGCCCGGAGATGTCCCCAGGTGCCACGGTGTCGCTCCGCTCCTTAAGTTTGTAGGTCTGTACGACCGGGTGCGCCACGGATCCGCCGTGGTCGCGAGGAGCCCGGGGTTCCATAGTTGAGAAACAGGGAGCATTAGCATGGTTCGCATTCGTCTCCGCCGAATCGGGCGGAAAAACGCCCCGGTCTACCGTATCGTGATCGCCGACAGCCAAAGCCCACGCGATGGCCGTTTCATCGAGATCATCGGCCAATACGCCCCACGCCAGGAAAATTCGCTGCAGGTGGATGCCGCCCGCGCGAATCACTGGCTGGACGTCGGCGCCCAGCCGAGCGACACCGTGCGTTCGTTGCTCCGCCGCGCCGGCGTGCTCAAGGCGCGTCACGAAGTCCGACTCGGAAAAACGCGGCAGGCCTCGGCCGTGCCGTTGTCCGAGGGGTAATGCCGCCCCAGCCCGAGCATGTGGTCGTCGGGCGAGTCCGCAAAGCACACGGAGTCCGAGGCGAGGTCGTCGTCGAAGCGCTGACCGACGACCCCGCCACTGTGTTCGCCACCGGCCGCCGCCTGCTGACTGAATCCCACGGCGACCTGCACATCCGCCGTTCGACGCCATTCAAGGGCGGGTGGATTCTCCGCCTCACCGAGATCACGTCGCGCACTGAGGCGGAGCTCTGGCGCGACCGGTATGTGCTCGCGCCAACGTCCGAGCTCAAGCCGCTGGCCGAGAACGAGATCTACTATCACGATCTCGTCGGCCTCCACGTGCAGCTCGTGGGCGGCGAACCCGTCGGTCGCGTCGAGGCGCTATTCGAGGTCCCGCAGGGTCTCATGCTCGACGTGCGCACCGAGCGCGGCACCGTGATGGTGCCCTATCGCCCGGAGGTCGTCACGTCCGTGGATATCGCGCAGGGGACCATCGTGATCGACCCGCCAGCGGGACTCCTCGACTGATGCTCACGATCACCGTCGTGACGATCTTCCCGGAGTTCTTCACGACCCCGCTCGCCTTGAGCATCCCGTCGCGCGCCGCCGCCGCGGGCGCCGTCGCGTATCGCGTCATCGATTTGCGTGACTACACGCACGATCGCCACCGCAGTGTCGACGATTACGCCTACGGTGGCGGTGCGGGGATGGTGATGCGCCCCGAGCCGTTCTTCGAAGCAGTGGATGCGCTCCAGTCCCAACCGCCCATCGTGCTGCTGTCAGCGCGTGGCGCACCATTCACGCAGTCGGACGCAGCCCGCTACGCGAGCGGCTCCGAGCTGACGCTGCTGTGCGGTCACTACAAGGACGTTGACCAACGCGTCGCCGACCACCTCGCGACCGAGGAACGCTCGCTCGGCGATTTCGTGTTGAGCGGCGGCGAGCCGGCCGCGCTCGTCGTGATCGACGCCATCGTACGCCTGCTCCCGGGCGCGATGTCCGACCCGGAGAGCGCCCGCACGGACTCCCATTACAACGGTCCAATGATCAGTGCCCCGAGTTACACCCGCCCGCCCGAGTATCGCGGCTATAAGGTGCCCGACGTGCTGCTTTCGGGAGACCACCGACGAATCGCCGAGTGGCGCGCCGCCCAGAGCGCTCGTCTGACGGGCACGCGCTCTGGCGTAAACGATCGTGAATAGCTAAGTTAGAGGTCTTATGCACGAATTCAGCGAAACTCAAAAGGAATGGCTGCGGCAAGATCTCCCGGCATTTCGCGCCGGCGATACTTTGCGCGTCAACGTCCGCGTACGTGAAGGCGATAAGGAGCGGTTGCAAGCGTTCGAGGGTGTCTGCATTGCGCGCCGTGGCAATGGTATCAGCGCCACGTTCACCGTGCGCAAGATCTCGAACGGAGTCGGCGTCGAGCGCATCTTCCCGCTGCACAGCCCCATGATCGCGGAGATCACGGTAGTTCGCCGCGGTCGCGTCCGCCGCGCGAAGCTGTACTATCTGCGCCATCTCACCGGTAAGGCCACGCGCATCCGCGAGAAGAAGGTCAAGGTCGCGGTGCCAACGACGACGACCGCGGAGTAATCCGACAGCATGGGGCGGCGCTGGAGCCCCATTGAGCGCGAACTGCGGCAGGAGTACGGGCCGTTGCTCGCGGGAGTCGACGAGGTTGGACGGGGCCCTCTCGCGGGTCCCGTTGTCGCTTGTGCCGCCGTGATGCCCGCTGACAAGGCCGCCATTCGCGGGGTCAACGACTCGAAGCAGCTCACGCGCGCCGATCGCGAGCGCTTCGCGGGCCGCATTCGCGACCAAGCCGTCGGTCTCGCCCTTGGCGCCGCGTCCGTCCGCGAGATCGAGCGTGTGAACATCTACCACGCGACGGTGCTCGCGATGCGCCGCGCGCTGACGCGGCTCGCTGCTACCGGCGTCACGCCGAACTACGTCGTCGTCGACGGCAAACCAGTGCGTTCACTCGGCATCCCTCACCGCGCCGTCGTCCACGGAGACGCGCGCTGTTACAGCGTTGCCTGCGCATCGATCATCGCCAAGGTGACGCGCGATGCCCTCATGCGCCGCCTCGCCGCGCGTCATCCCTGCTACGGCTGGGACCGAAACGTCGGATACGGCACGCGGTTTCACTGGACCAGCCTCAAGGAGCACGGGCTCTCCCTGCATCATCGGCGGGCGTTCTGCGAGGATGATCAGCTGGAGCTGGAGCTCACGCTCGAGGTGATCACCGACGACGTCGCCGAGGCACTCGTCGAATGAGCGAGACGGAGTCGAGCTCTGGTGAACAGACCAGTCGAGCAGCGCTTGCGCTGCATCGACGCGCGGCGGAGCCGCGCTCGATATTTCGCGATGATGTATTGAAAGGCCAAGTCGCGCTGATCACCGGTGGCGCGACGGGTATTGGCTTTGGGATCGCCGAGATACTGGTCGACCTCGGCGCCCGCGTCGTACTGGCGAGCCGCAAACCGGAGCGTCTCACCTCCGCGGTCGACCGCCTCGGCCCAAACGCGAGCGCCGAACAGCTCGACGTTCGCGATGCGGAGGCGGTGAAGGCCGTCGTGAGCCGCGTAGCGGCCACGCACGGCCGAATCGATCTCCTGGTCAACAACGCCGCTGGCAATTTCTACGCACCATCAGAGTCCTTGAGCCCGAACGCCTGGCGCTCCGTCGTCGAGATCGATCTCTTCGGCACGTTTTTCTGCTCGCAGGCCGTCGCGCCAATCATGCGCGCCGCCGGCGGCGGTCGCATCGTAAATATCTCGATGACGCTGCACTACCGCGGCTGGCCGCAAATGGCGCATGCCACTGCTGCCAAGGCAGGAGTGGACGCGCTGACGCGGACGCTGGCCGTGGAATGGGCGCCCGCGAAGATACGGGTGAATGCGATAGCGCCCGGGCCCATCCCGACCGAGGGCGTGCGCAAAGCGTTCACGCAGCCCGCTGGCGGGCCGGCCGTCGAGACCGTGATGGATGAGCACGCCCGCCGCAATATCCCCCTCGGCCGCTGGGGCACACCGGCCGATATCGGCAACATGGTCGCGTACTTGGCGTCACCGGCCGGCGATTGGATCACCGGCTCGATTCTTGTTGTCGATGGTGGCGAGTGGCTATCCAAGCCAGAAGCCAAGCCCATCTAACTGTGATGTGGGTCACAAAGTTACGCGGGTTGACACGCCGGTACATTTCTCGCATCAAAAATCAGAAAGAACTCACTCTGGGGGGAGTGCGCATATGGGAATGTCGTCCAAGAAGGTTGCTGCGATCGCGTTAGTCGTGCCCGTTCTCGGTGCGTGCGTGCATCCGGGACAGTACAAAAAGGATCTCGCCGAAACGCGGTCCGAGATCGCGCAGGAGAAGAGCGAGCGCATGTCAGCCGACAGCGCGCTCAAGGGTGATATCGCGTCCGTCCAGGGCGACGTGACGAGTCTCCGTGGTGATCTGGCGAACCTGCGCCAGGAGTACGGCGCGAAGATCAGCGCCCTCGAATCCGGCATGCAGTTCGACATGCCCGTGAACTTCGCGTTCGATGACGCAACCGTTCGCGATCAGGACAAGGCCGCGCTCGACCGGTTCGCCGCGGTTGTGCAGAAGTACTACGGTGGCTCGAAGGTCACGATCGAAGGGTTCGCTGATCCGGCCGGCTCGCAGCATTACAACCTGGCGCTCTCGCAGCGTCGTGCCGATGCCGTTCGCGACTATCTATCGTCCAAGGGCATCGATCTCTCGATCATCAAGACGGTCGGCTACGGCAAGACCCGTTTGGTGAACCCGGGCGCCCAGCGTGACGATACGGGTGCTGAGGAGAACCGCCGCGTCACGTTCGTCATTGAGACGAAGGGGCAGGCGACGGACACCAAGACGACCGCCAGCATCAACTAAGGCTGGCGATCACTTCCTGCGCGGCGCGCCGCCCACTGGCGAGCGCGCCGTGCACGGTGCCTGACCGACCAGTACTGTCGGTCGCTTCACCCGCAAAGAACAACGTCTTTTCTCGAGGCCGCGCGAATCGTTGCGCGGCCTCGAGTCCATCGAGCTCGCCGTAGCTGTACGCGCCCCGCGCGAACGGATCGGTCGCCCAATCGTGCGACCAATGCCCGATCACGAGTCCCTCGATCTCGGCTCGCGGTCTCCCGAGATGCCGCGCAAGACTCTCCAGCGCGCGGTCGGCCACATCGCACCCCACGAGTGCATCAGCCGGAGGCCCGCCAGTCCACCCGGTCAAGAGCGGCACCCACAACGGATGCGCGCTCCACCACACGGGAAACACGGCGGTCTTCCCAAACAGAAACGACATCGCCGGCTCCCAGAATATCTCCTTGAACCGAAACACCACGCGCACCGCGTGCCCACTCGCCAGGCCCGTTATCGGCTGGAGCCCAGGCTCGAACACAACGCCGCCCGCGAGCAGCACGCCGAGTGGCACGGTGCACACGACCGCGCGACCAGTGATCTCTCTATCTGCCGCGCGCACGGCGACATGGTCCTTCCGCCATGTGATGCGCTCGACGATCGTCGATAACTGAATGGAGTCACGCGGCAGCCGGCTCGCGAGATACCGGGGTACGGCATCGTAACCGTTCACGAACCGAAACTGGCGATCCGAGTGATCCGCGGCCGATGCGGCTTCACTCGCGGCCAGCCATCGTTCGCCGACACGCGTGGGCTCCGCGGCGTCATACCCCTGCACATACCCGGTCGCCGCCGCGCGCTCGTCGGCCGTCAGGTTGAGCGAGTCTAAGAACGCCGCGAACGTCCGGTCAGGCGTCCGATTCGCATCGAGAGAGTGCAGCACCTTGCCGAGGCTCTCGAAGAACGAGCCGTCGCGATCGGAGAACGTCCACTTGCTCGCCGACCATCTCCGCGAGCAGGAGTCCGGCAGCCGACGCGATCTCCAACGTCGGCTGCACCATCCCATGGACGAACTCGGCGCCGAGCTCGATCGGCGCCTCGAATCCCGGCTCGTGATGCGTGTGCACGCGCCCACCGATCCGGTCGCGCGCTTCCAGCACCAGCGTTTCGACGCCGGCGTCGGCGAGCATCGCGGCAGCCGCGAGCCCGGCCACGCCGGCGCCGATCACAATGACCATGCTCGAAAGTTACTTCCGCCGCTGCGCGCTCCCCACCAGACGTTCGAAGCTGCGGGCCACGTAGGGGTTTGCCCCCAGGAACCCGAGCGCGACCGCTCCCGGCTCCCGCCCGTACACCATTGGCGCGCCCGCCAAGTAGAAGCTCGTGGGGGCCACGCGCGTCAGGAACGCTTCGGTGCCCGGTCCGGTCGCGAAGAAGTTCGAGATGAGACCGAGTGCATCACCCGCAACCGCCGTCGGCTCGTCTTCTGCTTCTTCCTCCTCCGCGTCGGGAGCGAGTGACATCTCGTCTACGACCACGCTCACGGCGACTTCGTGCTCGATCGGTTCGTGGTGCTCGTGATGTTCATGATGTTCATGATGTTCATGATGCTGATGCTCGTCGTGCCAACCGTGCTCCTCGGGCGCACTCGCCCACACCTCGGGCTCAGGCTCGGGCGCGGGTGCCGGTGGCGGTGGCTCGATGACCGGCTCGGCCGCAACCGGAGTCTCAGCATGCGCAACCTCAACGTCGACAGAACCGCCACAGAGCGCCGCGGCAAACCCATCCTCGTCGTTGCCGCCCAGCAGGATGCCGATCGACAATCCCGCCTCGGGCGCGCCGGGAATGACCGCCCCGACGATCTCGTTGGCAACGTCCTGGTCCGCCTTGCCACCGACCGCTCCAGCACTCCCGCTGGCCGCGAGGCCGACGATGGCGCCGGCGTTGACGAGCGCGTCGCGGCACGTCACGCGCGCGTCGTTCTCCGTCTCATCGTCGCCGGCGCCAGACCGCCAGCCCGCGCCCAGCGCCGCGATGCCGGAACCGAGCTCGGCGCCGCGCGACAGGATGCCACCGTTGCCGTTCTTAATGGCGAGCCCCGCCATCTGATGCTGCGACAAGATGGTGAACGTGGTGGTAGCGACGTTGTAGAAGAGCGTGAACCCGAGGTCTCCGCCGGTGACCCGCGGCGGCCCGTACGCGGTCCACGCGCCGAGTCCGACTTTATAGAGCGCCGTATGCCCGTGAAACGCCGCCGAGTGCATCAGGGTGAGATACAGCGACTCCACGCCGTCGATCGTGCGGCTGAACGCGATGTGCGACAGCATCGTCCGAAAGAGCGCGGCGTGCAGATCGGGGTGCGACGCCACGATCTGTCCGAGCGCCGCCGCGAGCGCGCTCCGATACTCGGCGACCGTGCCGGCGCTGTGCAGGCGCTGCAGCCGCGCCCACCCGATCGGCGCGGGATAGAACCACATGATGCGCCGCGAGAACTGCACGACGCCACTCGGCGTGTTGAACTCGTACGACGGCCGCACCGACTCGCGCGATGCCGCCGCGGTCGTTGCGTCGCGCGCCGCTCGCACGGCCGTCAACACTTCGCGTTTCGCAGGGGCGGGTAAAGTATCTTCTCGGACCAGCCGCTCGACTTCGGCCAACAAGCTCGACACCCGCTCCTGCGCGTGTTGCATGACGGCGTTCTCCGTTATTGGGGACGCCGACAAGAGTAACGATCAGGGATCGGTTACGCGGTCACGACGCGGTCACGCAACATCACACGATTGATGAGCGTATCGAGGACGTCGGCTTCGAGCGGTTTCGCGAACACGTACCCTTGCGCGAGGTCGCAACCGAACGCGAGGAGCTCGTCGCGCTGTTGGACGGTCTCGACACCTTCCGCGACGGTGCGGAGGTGCAACATGTCGCCGAGCGCGATGATCGTTCGCGCCAATGCGGCATCCGTTCCGCCACGGCCGACGCCGTCGATGAACGTCTTGTCGAGCTTCAAGATGTCGATCGGGAATCGTTGGAGATACGACAGCGACGAGTACCCCGTGCCGAAGTCGTCGATCGCCAACCGGACGCCGATCGCTTTGAGCGCCCGCAACTTGCGGAGCGTCGACTCGGTGTCCTGCATGATCACGCTCTCCGTGATTTCCAGCACAAGGCGCTCGGGCGCGAGACCGGAATCCTCGAGCGCGGCCATGACGTCGTCGGCCAGTCCCGGATACTGCAGCTGGCGTCCCGAGATATTCACACTAATCGACAGCGGCTCGGATCCGTCGGCGGACGGCACGAACCGCGCCCCGCGCCGACACGCTTCGCGTAGCACCCATCGCCCGATCGGGACAATCAATCCCGACTCCTCGGCCAACCCAATGAATTCCAACGGCATCACCTGGCCGCGCTCGCTGTGATTCCACCGAATCAATGCCTCGACGCCAACGCAACGCGTCGTCGTCAGCTCGACAATCGGTTGATACACGAGCCGGAACTCCTCGCGCTCCACCGCCCGTCGTAAATCGGCCTCGAGCTCCAGCCGATCCAACAGCGCCGCATGCATTTCGGGCGCAAACACCGCGTGCAATGCGCCGCCGCGTGCTTTGGCGCGATACATGGCCACGTCGGCATTGCGGAGCAGCTCATCGGCCCTCGACGCCGAGCCCCCGCGCGCGATACCAATGCTCGCCGACGCAATCACATCCTTTCCGTCGAGCTGCACCGGCGCCCGCATGGCTGCCTCGACCCGCTCCACAACCGCCAATGCCTCGGCGTCATCATGCACGGCTTCGAGCAGTATCGCGAACTCATCGCCACCGAGTCGCGCCACTGTATCGTGCCCGCGCGTGGCAGACATGAGCCGTCCCGCGACCGCGCACAGCAGTCGATCGCCGGCCGCATGCCCGAGGCCGTCGTTGATGGCCTTGAAGTTGTCGAGGTCCAAGAAGAGCACCGCGACCCCGGACGCATGCCGCTCGGTACGCGTGAGCGCATGCTCGACTCGATCGCGGAACAGGGCGCGGTTGGCGAGCCCCGTGAGTGCGTCGTGGAAGGCTTGGTGCGTGAGCTGCGCTTCGAGGCGCTTGCGTTCCGACACGTCGCGGAAAGCGATCACCGCGCCGACGACCGCGCCGTTCTCGCGGATCGGCGTACTCTCGTAGGCGACGTAGAACGTCGTGCCATCCATGCGCCGGAAGGAGTCGTCGTCGACCCGGTGCACGTTCCCGTCGCGCAGCGCGGTCTCGATCGGGCAGTGACCGCCGCTGTGCCGCGCGGTGCCATCGGTCGGATGCACGATGGGGTGGAGCGCCTGATCGAGCAGCGCCGGGGGCTCGTAGCCGAGCATGCGCGCCGCGGCGCGGTTGCAGAACATGGCGCGGCCGCGGAGGTCGAGCCCGACGATGCCTTCGCCGACCGAGTCGAGAATCAGCTCGTTGGCGCGGGCGAGGTGGGCGATGCGGGCCGCGGCGCGACGACGCTTCGAGGCGTCGATCACCGTCGCGATGATGATGACGGCGAGCACGCTGATCGCGCCAATGACCAGCGCGGCTTCCGTCCGGAATCGCGCGACGGCGCCCGCGATGGCTTCGTCCTCGTCGATCGCGCGTACGACCGCCCAGCCGGCGCCCGGCACGTGCGTCGTGGCGGCGACGATCCGGCCTCCGCGGATATCGGTGAAGCGTCCGGCGGTATCGATGCCGTGCGCCGCGAGAATCCAGAGGAGCGGTGCCTCGCTCCGGCGCACGGCCAGCCCGAACGGCTCCGATGGCGGATAGGCCGAGGGGCTCAACACGCGATAGACCATCGTGTCCGATGGATCGCGGGCGATCAGCTTGGTGCGCGCCGTGGCGGTGCCGCCGGTCTCGCGCATCACGTACGGAAAGAGCGCCGAGCCCGGGCTGATCGCGACGACGGTCGACCACGCGGTACCGGCGACGGGCATGATGAGCGACAGGCGCGCATTCCCGGACGGCAGCAACTCCGGGCCGACAATGCGCTCGCGGCGCGCCTTCGGCATATCGGTCGCTGAGCGTCGCTCGGCGTCTGTCAACGTATCGGATCCGTCGGCGGCCGCGACCACGCGACCGACGTCATCGACGGCCCACACGGATTGATAGCTGTGGCGTCGCCGGAGCGTTGTCAGCGCCCACACGAGCGCGCTATGCGCCGCGGTCTTGGCGACCGCGCGATCCGGCGCTCGTACGGCCGCTCCTTCGAGCTCGGCGTACGCGGCGACATACCCCGATGCTTCGCGCGCGTCGATCCGCCGTTCGTCCAGCCACGCGTCGATGACCGACGACGTGAGCTCGGCGTTCGCGGTGAGTTGTTGCTGCCACTGCGCGAGGGCGAGGGCGCGAAGATGGGTGAAGCGGGCCCGCGCGATGGCGTTGCCGCCGGCGAGTACCACGACGAATCCCACGGCAGCCAGGAAGGCCCAGAGGGGGCGGCGGGACGCGCGAGGGGAAAGGGCCGGAATGCGATCGAGCGCCATGCTTCCCTGGTGGAGGACCCGTGCGCGTAACCTGTGCTGCCGTAAGACGATCTGGCGTCGACTGACGCCACGAGCCGTTACGAGCCCGAAGGCTTGGCGAAGCGGTCGGACGTCGCTGGGCTGGTCACTGGCCCGGTCGCCGGGCCGTCCGTGCGTTGGATCCGCGGGATCGAGCCCGGGCCAAGCGGCTTTGCGACCGTCGACTCGCCTGACGACGATGGAGGCGTCGACACCGGGGTCGGCTGCGCGACGGGCGCCGACGCCGTGTCTGGCTTATCCTCTGGTGAGGCAACGGTTTGCGTGTCTTCTTGCGCCTGCGTTGATGGCGTCGTGTCGGCCGCCGAGCCATGAGACGCCACCGCGGTCGTGTCGGCTGCGGTAGTCGCCACGGTCCGCTTGGATTTGGACCCGCCGCGACCCATGAGCATCACCGCGATCAACAGTACGGCGGCGACCGCTACCCCGATGCCAGCTGCCCGCGCAGGGTACCGCTGCCAGTACGGCCGAAAATCATCGCCCGTCGGCGCCGCCCTGCGAGAGCTCTTTGGTTCGAGCGTTCGCAACTCGACGAACGGATCGTATCCAGGCACGGACCGTCGAGGCGCCTGATCCACCAGTACCGGCTCCTCCTCAGGTTCCGGCTCTGGCTCCGGTTCCGGCTTTTCTTCCACCACGGGTGCCGGCTTCGCCACCACGGGCGCTGGCTTCGGCGCGACGGGTGCTGCCGGCTTCGGTGCGACGGGTGCTGGCGGCTTCGGTGCGACGGGTGCCAGTGGCTTCGCCGCGACGGGCTCTGGCTTCGGCGGAGGCTCATTCTCAATCGGTGCCCGGTCGAGAACCGGCCGCTCGATCTGCTCCGTTGAGACACGCTTCGGCGCCGCCTTCGTGGGGAAATCCCCGAAAGCCGCATCGAGCACGCTGTCGATCTCGGCGGGGGTCTCCGCCGAGGGTCGTCGCGGAGGCTCGGCTGGCGCCTGGACCGGCGGCGGTACGGGCGGCTGGACCGGCGGCTGCACCTGCGCCTGGATCTGTGGAGCGACTTCCGCCTCGACGACCTCTCGGAGGTCTTCCCAGAGCGCAGTATCCGCCGTGCCAATCGTCGCGGTGCTTGGCTCAGCGTCGGCCGGTTGGGCGAGCGACTCCAAGACGGGCGCTCTCGCGCGCTCGAGCTCCTCCGGCGAAGGATCACGCCCGTAGAGGTAGGCTTCGAGCACGGCGGGAAACGCGACGATCTGCCCCGTCTCGTAGATCCGCGCGTGCCAGTCGTCGTTCACGCGCGCGTCGGTCGCATCGCGCAGCGCCGCGTAATAGTCGAGATAGTCGCCGTACGCGTCCGCGCCGAACTCGTAGAGGACGCTCCAGCCATTGACGCGCAGCTGTCCGCTCTTCCGCGCGGACACATTGCCCGCCGGCAGCTTCAGCGCCCACGGCGCGAATTCTCGCTCGAACGCCTCGATCGCCCTTTTCATCCTTACGGGAGAGACGATCGAGATGTAGCTTCCGCTACACGACCCGGTAGCTCAGTTGGTAGAGCAACGGACTTTTATTAATAGGAGCACCGCGTCAGAAATGCCGCGTGTGAATCCCGTCAAAGTCGGGGAACGCTCAAGTTGCCAACCCCGAGCCAAGCCGCTTCGGCGGAAGGTGTAGAGACTGGACGGCGGGTGCCTGATCACCGCACGGCGTGCGGTGAAGGCAAAGGGACAGTCCAGACCACGAACCGCGAGGCTCATTGCATTGTGGGCGGCGAAAGCCGAAGTGGTACGTTAATCCGTAGGTCGCGGGTTCGATCCCCGCCCGGGTCATGCTCCGCTTCGCTCCGCATGACCGCATTTGCCGCAAACTACCGCGGCAAATGCCATCGGTTCTCCTCCGGGGGGAACCACAACTGCCCCCCCGGACCCCCCGACCACGCGTCGATCGACAGTCTCGGGGTCCGCTTGCAACCGATAGGACGGCGCAGCCGTCCATCGCCGAGTTAGGGCTTCGTGGCCGGGATCGAGTCTTCTGGTAGATCGCGGAACGCGATGATATTCTCGAGCAACGACCACTCGAGCAACCCGGTCTCGGGCGACCCGATACGGAATGGCTGCGAGTACACCGGCCGCTCGAGGGCCCGCTCCGCGACCAGCCGATATTCTTGGCTGAGCGTGATCGGCGTGAAGGTGAATGTCTTCACCTCGGTCCCGGGCACAGTCCCGAGCATCTCGGCGAGTGCCCCCGCCGCCCTGCACGACGAATACCGTGATCTCGGTCGGGACCGCGAGATTATTCGTGATCTCGACGCCGACCGGATGTGGCCTGTCGTCTTCATTACCTTTCTTCTGAGTCGACGCGCAGCCCAGCGCCGTCAGCATGATTCCCGCGATCGCCGCCCGCCAAATTGTTCGCATGTCTCGAATCTGTTTGTTCTTCGCTCCGGACGCCAGATGACGCGTATGGACCAGACCGCCACCGCCGCGTACCCGCCGGAGACCGTTGAAGGTTGGTATACACTGCATCAGTTGTTTCGGATCGACATGGCCGCTATGCGCGCCCGCCGCGCGGCCGAACGCTCGGCCCACGCGCTGTCCGAGCTCGCCGCGCCGCCGGACGGCGGGGGATGGAGCGTGCTCGTCGATGTCACGGGCTCCGCGGCGGACCTCATGCTCGTGCACTTCCGGCCAACACTCGGCGCCCTGCGCGCCGTGCAGCGTCGTCTCGCGTGCGATCCACTCTTCGACCATTTGTCGCTGGTCTACTCGTTCCTGAGCGTGACCGAAGCCGGCTTGTACGCGCTCTCGGCCAAGGCCGCGGCCGAATCCGGCGCCGACTATCGCGAGGGGATACAGCCACGCGTGGCGCTGGAGCGGGAGAGCCCGCACGTCCAGCGGCGGCTCTACCCCGAGCTCCCGGCCGACATGCCGGTCGTGTGCTTCTATCCGATGTCGAAGAAGCGTCACCCCGGCGAGAACTGGTACGAGCTCTCGTTGGATGAGCGGAGCCGGCTGATGCAGGCGCACGGCGCGACCGGCCGCCGCTATGCCGGGCGCGTGCAGCAGATCATCACGGGGGCGATCGGCCTGGACGCGTGGGAGTGGGGCGTGACGCTGTTCGCGCGCGACGCGCTCGACATTAAGAGACTCGTGACCGACATGCGGTTCGACGAGGTCAGCGCGCGGTATGCGGAGTTCGGCCCGTTCTATGTGGGCGAACGCGTGACCCCGGACGCGTGGCTGGCGACGCTGCCCTAGCCACTCTGTGACATAAAGCACTTGACGGCTCGCGTCCCCGGGTGCATTGTAGTCTCACCTTTATGAGACAAAGTACTCTTCAAGGCGAACTCTACGCCTCGGCCGCGGCGGCCGCGATCCTCGGCACGGCGATCTGCTACGATGCGCGCCCCGGCCTCAACTGGTCCCTCTGGACCCTCCTCGTCGCGACCGAGCTCGCGATCTTCGCCCGCGCACGCCTGGGCGCCAACCGCGCCGCCTTCAACGTGACGATCGCGCTGGCGGTGATCCTCGGAGCCGGGGCGGCCGTCACGACCAACCCGGCCTCGATCGCGCTGATCCTCATCACGGTCGCCACCCTCCTCGGTACCGCCGCCCGCCTCGCCGCGGGCACGCCGGCCCCGCTCCTCGGCGTTCGCGAGCTGGTCCGGATGCCACTCCGCGCAACGCTCGATGCGATCCGCGAGAGCTACGCCCGCGTCGAATCGACCGCCCGGGTGATGTTCTCGGACGCCGGCGCCCACGTCACCCGAGGCGTCGTCATTGCCATTCCCGTCGTCGTGGTCTTCGCCGCGCTGCTCGCGGGCGCCGATCCGACGCTCTCATCCTGGTTGCATGCCCTCTCGAAGCTCTTGAGCGACTGGTCGTGGTTCCCGCGTTTCGTGTTCTTCTGCGTCCTCGCCGCGCTGTCCCTCGGATCGTTCGGTCTCGCCGCGGGCGGCCTGATCACCGCCTCGCCCCCGGCCAGCACGTCCGGCGCGCGGTTCGTGCTCGGAGATACTGAACGCCGGATCGTCGTCGGCGCCGTCGATGCCTTGTTCGCGCTCTTCCTCGTGCTCGTCGCGTTCGTCAGCCCACCACAGGGGCAGTCATACACATTGTACGTGCACAACGGCTTCTCCCAGCTCACGATCGTGGCGACGCTCTCAGTGATACTGGTCGCGGTGCTGCACAACGGCCGGCCGCGTAGAGGGACAGCGTGGGGCACGCTCGCGCTCCTCGCCGAATGCGAGCTCCTCGTCGCCTCGGCGCTCCACCGCATTGCCGTCTACCAGCGCGACTACGGCTACACGGCGCTCCGCATGTGGGTGACCGCGTACATGCTGCTCGTGGCCGCGCTGCTCGTCCTCGTGGCCTACGAGGTCGCGCGCCCGGTGCTCGTCGACGCGCGCCGGTTCGTTCGCCGCGGCGCCGTGCTGAGCGTCGCCGCGCTCACCGTCATGGTCTACGGCAATCCCGACGCGTGGGTCGCGACGCTCGAGCTGCACCGGTACCAGACCACCGGCAAGGCCGATGTCTCGTACCTCTCCGAGCTGTCGGCCGACGCCGTGCCCTCTCTCTTGAGAATCGCCGCCGCCCTTCCACCGGGATGCGCTGACCGCCTTCGTCTCATACGACACGCAGTGATCACACGGCCCATCGCATGGTATGAATGGACCGTACGAGGATCACGCGCAACCCGAGCGCTCGAGGGGTACCACACAGAGACCGCGGATTGCCAGGTGCAGCCATGGTGAAATATCAGACACTCGTGCTGCGCCTGGCGTTACGTCGCATTGCCAAACTCGAAGGCGCACCACGCAATGGCCTCCACCTCGTGCCACCCACGCCGCGTCACGTGCGGCTCGTGCCGGCGAGCGGAGCGAGATCGGGTTCGATCCACCTGCTGCGCGCGTCCAATGACATCAAGCACTCGCGCGAGTAGTACGCGTATGGCAGCTGCCGGTCCTCGCACTCGTCGACCACCCGGTTGACCAGCGCGGCCAGCGCCTCGGACACGCCCGCCCGGCACACCGCCCCCGAAACGAGCCACACGTAGAATCGCGTCAGCGTCTCGTGATACCCACTCGTCGGGGTCGTGACGATGCCATGCGCGGCGTTGTACGACTGTATCGCGTCCCGCACGTGGTCGAGCGCCGCCTCCGGTCCGTACCAGAGCACATACCACGCGGCCACGGTCAGGTGCATGCGATGCGTCCACTCCCCGCGCGGCAACTCGTGGGACTCGAACGCCGCGATCAGGTCGTGCACCGCGTCGGTAGTTGGATACGCGCTCATGCCGCGACCACGTCGGTATCCGGGAGCGGCACGATCACCGACTCTTTGAGCGTGCGCAGGACGACCGTCGTCCGCGTGCGCACGATGCCCGGCACGGCTTTGAGCTCGTCGGTGAGCAAATGATCGAGATCGGCGGTGCCCGCGCACCGCACTTTCAGGAGATAGTCGTAATCGCCGGCGACGTGATGACACTCCTGAATCGCCGTCAGCCGCGCGACGCGCCGCAAGAACGCCGCCCGATTGCCGGGCCGCTCGAGCGTCACCGACACGAACGCGGTGAGCCCCGCGCCGACCGCTTCGGGATCGACCAGCGCCGCGTATCCGCGAATCACGCCATCGGCCTCCAGCCGACGCACGCGGTCGGCCGCGGCGGGCCCCGTCATGCCGAGCGCGACACCGAGCGTCGCCCAACTCTCACGGCCCGCGATCTGGAGTCGCTCGACGGCCTTGATATCGATAGTATCCACGCTGATATACTAATTATTAGTTAGTAAACAACGCAAGTACCTGGCGAATCAAATTAGCAATAAATCAACCTATCAATTCATAGGCACATTCGATTTGCCCTCGCTCGGGTTTCGTACCGACAATTCGCCTATCAACAACCGAGACGCCAGTGTGACGACAACGACGAATGGGAACGGCACGCTCCTGATCAGACAATTCCAGTATCTCGTTGCCCTCGCACGAGAACGTCACTTCGCGCGCGCCGCCGCGGCCTGTCACGTGACGCAGCCGACGTTGTCGAGCGGCATCAAACAACTCGAAGAAAGTCTTGGCGTGCTCGTCGTCGAGCGCGGCCAGCGCTTCCGCGGACTCACGCCGGAAGGCGAGCGCGTGCTGGCGTGGGCCCGCCGCATCACCGCCGACGTCCAGTCCTTGCGGCAAGATGTCGACGCGACCCGCGGCGAGCTCTCCGGCCGGCTCCGGGTCGGCGTCGTGCCGTCGGCGCTGCCGATGATCGCCATGCTCACCGCGCCGTTCGCCGAACGGTATCCAGGCACCAGCATCACGGTCACATCCCTCACGTCACGCGCCCTGGAGCGCGCGCTCGAGGAGTTCGAGATCGACGCTGGCGTCACGTACCTCGAGGATGAGCCGCTGGGCCGCGTCGAGGTCGTGCCGCTCTATCACGAGCGCTACGTGCTCGTCACGCCCACGCGGTCGTCGATCGGCGCCCGGGCGCGCGAGACCGTGACCTGGCACGAGGCCGCGTCGCTGCCCCTCTGTCTGCTCACGACCGACATGCGGCACCGGCGCATTATCGACGGCCACTTTCGCGAAGCGGGCGTCACCCCCGCGCCGCGCGTCGAGGCGGACTCGATGGAGGCCGTCTGCGCGCACGTGCGCCACGGCCTGCTCTCCGGTGTGCTCCCGCAGGCCGCGCTCACGATCTTGGGCGATACGCCGGGCCCGACGTTGCGCGTGATTCCGCTGACCGAGCCCGCGGCCTCACACGCCGTCGGGCTCGTGACGCTCGACCGCGATCCGCCGACGCCGATCGCCGCGGCGTTCCGTCAGATCGCGCGGGAAATGGATATCGAGGCCGTCCTCGATCCGTCGGCGCGCACCGCGACGCTCAAGATAGGATGATGCTGAGGCAGGTGGCCGCCGCCTCGGCCTTCTCGAACTCCGAGATGTCGACCGCGATCGGCTGAAATCCGGCGCACACGAGACGCTCCCGTGTGCGCGGCGCGCTGGCGGGCACGACGAGCGCGTGACCCACGATCACCGCGTTGGCGCCGAACGCCTCATCGGGATCGACGGTGATCACGCGCAGCCCGTCGAAGAGCGCCGTTGGGACCCACTCGGGGTTGATCAACACCGCATGGGGCCCGATCGCCGTGCACGCGCTTTTCAAATGCAAGCACTTGGTGAGCGGCACGCCGATCACGCGATAGCCGGCGGGTCCGAGCATCTTCGTCAACTGCTCGACGGCGGCAGCGTTGGTTCGTGCGGTCTGCCCGACGTACAGGGTCGTTCCAGCCCGCATGACGTCCCCGCCGTCGAGCGTCGCCGGTTCGCCGAGCGCCTGCACGGTTCTGTACCGCCGCAGCACCGGTGCCATAGCCGCGGTTTCGCGCCGCCGCGACTCCGCCCCCATCATCGACACGATCGCGACCGAGTCGAGCACGATCGCCGTATCCTCGACGAACACCGAATCCGGCTGGTCATCGAGCGCGGGGAGCAACACGACATCAGCGCCCGCGGCCGCGAGCGCCGCCCGATACGCCGCATGCTGGGCCCGCGCCCGCTCGATATCGATCGCCTCCCGTTCGAGAAACGTGAGCTCGCAGCGCTCCATCGACGCGCTCGGCGCTCTCGTGATCGCCGTGATCACGGGAGTTTCGGCGACGGGAGGCTGACGAGCACGCCCGTGATGACCAGCACGACGCACGCCATCGCGATCTCATACCGCGCGGACGCGTGCAGCTCTCGCGCGGCGGTCTCATCGCCCAACCGGGGTTTGATGCGCTGCCAGTTCCAGTAGCCGAACGCGACGACCGCGAGGACGGCGACGAGCTTGACGTCGAGCGCGAACCCGTACGGAGTCGTCCACAGAGCGGAGAGGTACTTCACGTGGCGCACGGCGGTAATGACGCCAGTCAGCGCGAGGAGCGATGCGCCCACGAGCGCGACGGGCGAGAACGCCCGCACGAGCCACGCGACCGCCAGTCCTCGCTGCTCCACGGACACTCGCTCGTGCAGCGCGGCCGGCAACGCCGCGGCAACGAGCACGAACAACGTGCCAAGCCACAGCGCCCCGCCGATGACATGCAGGGGATTTACCGTAGACGTCCATTTGTCGAGGCGCATGCTCCGCACGGCAAACACCGTGGTCGCCAACGCGGCGAGCGCCCACGCCAGTGTCATGCGTCGTGCCGCCAGCACGAAAGCGACGCCGGCGACGACGATGGCCGTCATGGGCACGAGCGGCACACTATGTCCTTTCTTGCTGCTCATCGCGGCCGCTACGAGGTAGAGTACCCCAAACACACTGCCCACCGCGCCGATCCACGCCGCGCGGGCCGCGGCCTCGTCGCGCACCGTGACATCCGCGCGAGTCAGCACCGCGTACCGAAAGGCGACCGCGCCAATGGTGGCGTACGCCGCGAGAAATCCCGCGTATTCGACGAACGGCTTCGGCCACTCGATGAGCGACATGTGGCCTGAAGATTGTCCTCGCGCGGTATGTGCTACGTAACGGTTACTTCGGGAGTTTGTAGCGAACGCCGAACTGGAACGGGAAGAACGCCGCGTCGCCAGCCGCGAACGCCTCGTGCCAACGGAGCTCGAAGAATCCGTCGACGGGCCCGAAGGGGTAACGGAGACCGCCGCCGAGATTGATCCCGAGGTTCGTGTCGCTCGCGCCACCAATGCACCCATCGCAGCTGACCGAGACATGATAGATGCCGAGCCCCCCGAGGAGATACGGCTGAAGCTTCGACGTCCAATGCACGGGAATGTCGTACAGCGCGTCAACATCGAAGCGCAAGATGTCCAAGCTGCCGCCGGTATATCCAAAGTAGTCGTACCCGATCTCGCCACGGAACGCGACGGGCAGCGTGCTTTTCGGGTGCCACTCGGCGGCCGCCATCAGATCGAATCCCAAGCCGGCAGCGCCGTACGACGGCACGGCAAACCCGATACTTCCATCGAGGGCCCACTCACTCGGCCCTGACGTAGCGGTGGCGCGTGTTTGGCCAACAGCGACAGAAGCGATACTCAGACTGGCGATCACGGCAGAGACAAAGGGTCTCATCGGCGTTGCTCCTCGAATGTTGTGAGCTGACCTGCTTCCCGCCGCGATATCTTAGGCGGGCACCTCACCAACAGACACGACGGGCCACTATGTCCCGGGTCACATATCTGCTGTACGCAGCAACAACCCGGCTTCTTCGAATTGGGCGATCGTCCGGGCGACGGCCTCCCGGGCCGTAACGTCATCGATCTTGAAGTCGCGCGCCAGCGCCGCCGCGATCGTCGAGGCGTCGTCACCGGCATCGAGCCGGCCCCACACGACCGCCGCGGTGGCGTTCAGCGAGAAGTATCGATTGGTGCCGAGATGGATGATCACGGCGCCGCCCGGCACCGCGGCGCATGCCGTGTCGGGCGACGTACGATAGGCGGCGCCGTGGTTATCGTCCACGCGCCAGCGCTCCCCGAACCGTCGCCACCGTGCGCAGCGGCGCGCAGACCGCCCGCCATGCCAGTCCCGCCAGCACTGCTGGCGATCCCTCAGCGAGTTGGCTCGCTACATAAACGAGCGGATCGAGATCGCCCGCCACTCGGGGCGTCGCTGGGACGGCCAATCTCGCCAGCGCGACACGGCGCACCGTGCGCCACGCGCGATCAGCCTCCCGCTCGCCGCGCAAGCCCGCTGCCGCCAACAATGTCTCCGCCGCGCGCCCGATGGGGACGTCCGTGGGCGCGTCTGCGCACACCGCCGACACGTCCAGTACGTCGCGTAAACGATATCGCAACGTGCGGTGCACGACGGTCGCGTGCTCGAGCGTGTGGCGCGCCAGCGCCACCGCCGAGGGAATTTCGAGCCCAGGCACCGGCGTCCGCGTGTCTTGCCAGATGATCGTATCGAGTCCGGATCCGCCGTCTGACAACTGCGTGTGGATCTCGACGGCCAATGATCCGGCACGAATCAACGCGGGGAGATGCCGCGATGGCGTTCCCGTGTCGTCCGGCTGATAGCCGAGCTCCCGTTGCAGCGCCTGATGCCAGGCCGTTGGATGTTCGACGAGGAGGTCGATGTCAGCCAGCGTTCTGCGCCCGGCAGGTTCGCCACTCAACAGACGCGCGGCGCCTTTGAGAACGAGCACGCGACCGATACGTGGCGCGATCTCCGCGATCTCCGCCAGTTGCACTTGAGCAGTGAGCGCGTGAGCGACGGCGGCTTCCGATTGCGCGCGCAACACGTGCCGGGCAGGCTCCATGGCGCGCGCCAATCCAGGATCCCGCCGACACGCCCATTCGAGCCACGGCCCACACGCCTCGATGCACAGCACGCGCTCCCACGTCGCGACATCGCTCGGCCCAATGTCCCCCACGCTCCGACCGCGCACGGCCGCCGAAACGATATCGTAGACGGCGGCCGCCGACGATGTCATGCCGCCGCCAACAGTGTCTGATCGATGACGTGCAGTTGCCGCGGCGAGTGCGTGAGCCGATACGCGGGGACCTGCGTCGCGATCGCACGCAAGGCATCGAGATGCCGACGCGCGTCGTCGTCCGGTATCAATACCCACGCGGACTGCGCGATCAACTGGACGAGCGCCTCGACCGCGGTAATGCGCGTGAGGTGATCGGTCGGCCCTTGCGTCAGAAACACCATGCCGACGAGCGGCCCGCGCCGCGCGACACCCATGGTACGCGGAAGCCGTCGGCGTGCATCATTCAACACGCCTTGCCCCTCGAGCTCCGGAAATTCGCCCTTGAGATCCGTGCTGACCCACAGATCCTCGCGCCACGCGTGAGCCGTGACGCCATTCGCTACCCGCTCGAGGATCACGCCGTCGTCGCCGAGCACGCGCCAGCCCACGCGGGCCAGCGCATACGCCAGGGTGGACTTGCCGCTGCCGCTCACGCCGCTCAACACCCAGGCGCGACCGCGAGGGTCGACGACACCGGACGCGTGCAAGTGATAGCGGCCGCCACGACGTAAGCGAAGGATCGCCCCAGCGCGCGCGAGTTCGCGGCGCGATGCGGCGGGAATCGTCTCATATCCAGGTCCGCGCGCGAGTCGTCCATCGCGCACCCACAACTCGGCGCCCGCGTCGTGCGTCAGATGCGCGTCAGTACCGCGACTTCTCCCGACGACGGCGTTGAACTGCCACCGAAAATCGGTCAGTGGCAGGTTGGCGTCGGCGATTTTGTGCACGAGATGCCGATCTGCAACAACGCCGCAACAGCCGGTAGGCCCGCGTGTTGTGAGAACGCGGCTAGGAACCCGTGCTCTCTCACCACGGGCTCCTCCCACACCAGTGTACCCGGAAGCTGCAGCGTATAAGAAACCATCAGTAAGAAGACGCATATCGCCCCGCTCAGGTAATTGTGTCCTGTAGCACACGGCGAATCGTTTGTTCCGCACGATGTGATAGGGCGCGTCGTTTTTTCGCGTCAAGCGCGCCAAACACCCGGCCGATACTGGGAAGTGACCCTAATTGGCCGAGGATTTTGGTGTCTACCCACGTTCGCTTGTCCTTCATTGCCATTGCGCTCCTGGTCGCGGGCTGTAGCTCCACGGCCGATCTCGGCGTCACGCCGGGCACTGGCACGCTCTACGGTACGATCTCGAATACGAGCGGCGCACTCGCCGGCGTCACGGTTGTCGTGACCCCGGTTGGTTCAGCCGCACTGCCGTCGGTGACGACGACCAACGCCGGGACCTATCGCGTCGCCGGCATCGACGTCTCGACGAGCGGCAGCGGCACGGTCGCGGTGAGCGGCTTGCCTAACAACTGCACGATTCCCGCGGCGGCCACGTACAACGGCCTGCGCGCGAACGATTCGGTCAACGTCTCAGTGAGCGTCACCTGTACGACGCCCCCGTCAGTCGGCTCGATCGTCGGCACCATCACGTCGAGTCTGGGTGGCGGGATCGCCGGTGCGAAAGTGACGGTCACTCCCTCCGGTGCGAGCGCTCTTGCCGCCGTCACCACTGGCTCGAACGGCGCATACTCCGTGAGCTCGGTCCCCGTGGGTCAGGGCACCGTGTCTATCTCGAGCCTGCCGCAATTGTGCACGGCACCGAATGCCAAGGCCTATGCCAATCTCGCCTCAGGCAAAGTCGACACGGTGAACGTGACGGTCACGTGCACCCCGGCGACCGGCAGCCTGGCGGTCGTGATCAGTACCGTGGCCGGTGCGACGCCGAGCGTGACGATCACCGGTCCGGCCAGCTACTCGAAGACGTTGTCCACGACTCAGACGCTCTCGGGCCTGACGCCGGGCAGCTACACCGTCAGCGCAGCGACGGTTGACGCGTCCAATGCAATCGTCGCCACCGTTGACACGGCGACGGTGTCGGTCGCGAGTGAGAACGTCACGGCGGGCGCGACAGCAACCGATAGCATCACCTACACCGCCCGAGTCGGCACGGGCGCACTCTGGATCGCCAACGCCCAAGGCTCAGCCGCGTTCGTCGACTACACCGCCACGCAACTGGCGGCCAGTGGTTCGCCTGCTCCGAACATGTCCTCGGGTACCGCGGCACCGAGCGCCACGTCCAACGCGATGGCGTTCGACGCCCACGGCAACCTGTGGATGATCGCCGGCAACTCGAGTCAGATCCTCGAGTATTCGGCCGCCCAGCTCACGAGCAGCACCCCCGCCGCGACGATCACGATCAATGATGGGAACGGCGTCGGGATCAACGGCATGGCATTCGATGCGCAGGGCAATCTCTGGTTGGCGAACTACGGCCCGTGCGATATCGACGAGCTCTCCGCGTCGCAACTCGCGTCGGCCAGTGGATCGGTCACCAAGACCCCAGTCATGATCCTGAACGGCTGCGGCGCGAACGTGACCGTGACCGGCCCGAACGGCTTGGCGTTCGATGCGAATGGCAATCTGTGGGTCGCCGATATCGACTCGTCCGATGTCTACGAGTATCCGGCGAGCGTGCTCACCGGTACGGGCGCCGTCACGAGCGAGCCCGTGTTCCAGACCCGCCCCGGCATCGCGGTCCAGTACCTGGCGTTCGACGGCGGTGGCAACCTCTGGATGAGCGGCTCCACCCAAGTCGTGCGCCTCTCGTCCACACAGCTCGCGGCCGGCGGTTCCAACGCACCGGTGACCGCGACGCCAAGCGGCAGTGTGACAGTGACGGGCGCGTCGCTCGAGGGCGTTGCCTTCGACGACAGTGGCGACCTCTGGGTCGTCGACAATGCCAACGCCGCGGCGCTCGAGATCTCGGCCACACAGTTGGCGAATGGTGGCACCGTTACGCCGACCACCAGGATCGGTGCGTCGAGCGGCTCGTTGAGCGCGCCCTGGTCACTCGCCTTCAATCCACATCCGACCAGCCTGCCTCAGCCGGCCCAACCAGGTCCCCAAATCTCACGTCGTCGGAAGTAGCGGCGACGAAGCAGTCAGTGCATACTTGCGCCCATGCGAACGCTGCATGGGCGCAAGTTTTTGGTGCTAGGTCTTCTGGCCGCCGCCCAGGCCGGAGCACAAGACCTCGGCCCCTGGCCGCAACACTCGATGGACCGGCCGAAGCCCGCGATTATCGACCCGGGTCCGCCGCCATCAGACGCGATCGTGCTGTTCAACGGCCACGACCTCTCGAACTGGCGCAACGCCGACAGCGCCGACAAGCCAGCGCTGTGGAAGGTCGAGAACGGCTATATAGAAGTCGCGCCCCACACGGGCAACATCGCCACGAAGCAGTTGTTCGGCGACTGCCAGCTCCACATCGAATGGGCGACGCCCGCCAAGGTCGAGGGCGAAGGCCAGGAGCGCGGCAATAGCGGCGTGTTCATGGCGGGAAAGTACGAGATCCAGGTCCTGGACTCGTATGACAACCCCACATACGCCGACGGCCAAGCGGCGTCGATGTTCGGCCAGTATCCGCCATTAGTCAACGCGAGCCGCAAGCCGGGCGAATGGCAGACATATGATGTCATCTGGCACGGCCCGAGATTCGACGCGAATGGGAAACTGACCCGTCCTGCACGAATCACCGTGTTTCACAATGGCATTCTCGTGCAGGACAACGTCACGCTCTCCGGTCCGACGGCGTTCAAGAGACGCCCGCCGTACACGAGCGACCCGGTGAAAATGCCGCTGGCGTTACAGGACCACGAATTCCCGGTACGCTTCCGCAATATCTGGATCCGCGAGCTGGCGAACTAACAGTGCGGCCGATTTACAATGTCGCCATCGTCGGCTCCGGCGCGGGCGGCGGCATGGCGGCGTACATGCTCACGAAGGCCGGCGCCAACGTCGTGTTGCTCGAAGCGGGCGCTCAGTGGAGCGCGATCGCCGACGGCGCGATGCTCACCTGGCCGTACGAGTCTCCCCGCCGTGGCGCGTCGACACCCACGCATCACTTCGGCGAATTCGACGCCTGTATCGGTGGCTGGTCGGTCGATGGCGAGCCATACACGACTGCCCCCGGCTCGGAGTTCATGTGGTGGCGCGCGCGGATGCTCGGCGGCCGCACCAACCACTGGGGTCGCATCTCGCTCCGCTGGGGTCCGGACGACTTTCGCCGCAAGTCTATAGACGGCCTCGGCGACGACTGGCCGATCACGTACGACGACGTCAAGCCGTGGTACGACGAAACCGACCGGCTGATCGGGTTATTCGGCAGCAACGAAGGTCTGCCGAACGATCCCGACGGAGTCTTCCTCCCGCCGCCCAAGCCGCGCTGCTTCGAGCTGCTGATTCAGCAGGCTTGCAATAAGACAGGCGTTCGCTGCATTCCGGCCCGACTCTCGATCCTGACGAAACCGGTCAACGGACGTGCGGCGTGCCACTACTGCGGGCAGTGCAGCCGCGGGTGCAAAACCAACTCGAACTTCTCGAGCCCTGGCGTGCTGATCGAGCCGGCGCAGCGCACGGGCAAGCTCACGTTGCTGACGAACGCGATGGTGCGCGAAGTCACCGCCGGACAGGACGGACTCGCGACTGGCGTCAGCTACATCGACAAGACGACGGGAGCCGACGAACACGTCCGGGCTCGCATCGTCGTCCTCGCCGCCAGCGCCTGCGAATCGGCCCGTTTGCTCTTGAACTCCGGCCTCTCCAACCACAGCGGGCTGGTTGGCCAATACCTGACGGATACGACTGGCACCGACGTCTCGGGTTACATCCCACGCATGGCCGACCACATCACGCACAACGAAGACGGCGTCGGCGGCATGCACCTCTACATGCCATGGTGGGTCGACAACAAGACGTTGGACTTTCCTCGGGGCTATCACATCGAGCCCAGCGGCGGCCTGCATTTGCCGGCGTACGGCTTCATGAGCGACACCATGCGACACGTGTCCCACGCGGGGTACGGCAAGGCGCTCAAGGCCGACTATCGCCGCCTCTACGGCGCAACCGTGCATTTCTCGGGTCGCGGCGAGATGATCCCCAACGCCGACTCGTACTGTGAGATCGACCCGAACGTGGTCGATCGGTGGGGCATTCCCGTGCTCCGCTTCCATTGGAAGTGGACCGACTACGAGTACAAGCAGGTGAAGCACATGCAAGAGACCTTCCGGTCGTTGATCAGCGCGATGGGCGGCGAGCCGCTGACGCCGATGCCCACGGCCGCCGAGGGCTATGGCATCGCGGCCGGCGGGCAGATCATCCACGAGCTCGGCACGACGCGCATGGGTCGTGACCCATTGACGTTGGTGCTCAATGCGTGGTGCCAATCGCACGAGGTCAAGAACCTCTTCGTCGTCGACGGCGGCCCGTTCGTCTCGCAGGCCGACAAGAATCCCACGTGGACGATCCTCGCCCTCGCCATGCGCACGAGCGACTATATCGCCACGCAGCGCAAATCGGGGGCGCTATGAAAGTCGGGAGCGCTATGAAATCGGGAGCGCTATGAGTGAGATCTCTCGCCGCGAGATGGTGGCGTGGCTCGCCACCTTGCCAATCGCGCAGGCGGCGTTAGCCGCCGAGCGCGCCTTGCGTGCCAACGCACCATTCGCGCCGAAATTCTTCACGCCGCACGAATGGCGCACGGTTCGCTTACTGGCCGACTATATCATCCCACGCGATGACCGCTCCGGCAGCGCCACCGATGCGGGCGTGCCGGAGTTCATGGATTTCATCATGACGGACCGCCCACAGGAGCGCTTGGCCATGCGCGGCGGTCTCCACTGGCTCGACAATCACTGTCGCGACCGGTTCAACGCGACGTTCGCCGACTGCACACCGGCTCAGCAGACATCCATGCTCGACCAAATCTCCACTCCTCCAGTCGAGTTCTTCGCGATGTTCCGCGACCTGACGGCCACGGGATTCTGGTCGAGCAAAATGGGCGTCGCCGATCTCCGCTACATTGGCAACACGGTCGTGCACGAATGGAACGGCTGCCCCGACGCGGCCCTCGCCAAGCTCGGAGTCTCTTACTGATGGCGGCCCGTCGACTCGGCATCGGTTTCGTCGGGAGCGGATTCAACGCCCGATTTCACATCCAGTCGCTCGTTGCCATCCGCGATGCCGACGTCATCGGCGTCTGGAGTCCCAACGCCACTCGCGCCGCCGAAGCCGCTGCCCTCGCCCGTTCTCTCGACGTCGGCAATGCTCGGCCATTCGCCTCGATCGCCGACATGGTTGCCGACCCGGCAATCGACGCACTGTGGATCTGCGGCCCAAATCAAGCGCGAATCGAGAATATAGAAGAGATGGTCGAAGCGTTGTCACGTGGCCGGGGCAAGCTCATTGGGGTCGCGTGCGAGAAGCCCTTGGCGCGAAATGTTGCCGAGGCGGAGAAGGTCGTCGCGCTCGTTCAAGGCGCCGGACTCGCACACGCGTACCTGGAGAACCAAGTCTACGCCCCGCAGGTTGCGCACGGCCGTACAACGATATGGTCGCGCGGAGCGCGCCAAACAGGCCGCCCATATCTCGCCAGAGCCGCCGAGGAACACGGCGGCCCACACATGCCTTGGTTCTGGCAGGGCGCGCTCCAGGGTGGTGGCGTCCTCAATGATATGATGTGCCACTCGGCCCTCCTTGTTCGCCACTTATTGACGGGCCCAGGCGAGACGATCGCACCAAAGCGCGTGACCGCCCATATCGCGAGCCTCAAATGGTCGCGCCCGGAATACGCCGCGCAACTCTCGAAGACGATGGGAGTCGACTATACCCGAACGCCGTCAGAAGACTTCGCCAGCATGACGATCGAGTTCGAAGCCCCCGATGGCCGCCTCGTGTTCGGCGAGGCGACGACCTCGTGGAGCTACGTCGGCGCCGGCCTGCGCTTATCGGCCGAGCTCCTCGGCCCCGAGTATTCGATGTCCTGGAACACGCTCAACAGCGGACTTCAGGTCTTTTTCAGCCGCGCGGTCGCCGGCGCGGCGGGGGAAGATATGATCGAGAAGCAGAACGCCGAGATCGGCCTCATGCCGCTCGTCACGAACGAGGCGGAGGCCTACGGCTACGTGGGCGAAAACCGCCACATCGTGCGCGCGTTCCTGCGCGGTGAAAAGCCGGACTACACGTTCGACGACGGGCTCGAGGTCGTGAAAATACTCATGACCGCGTACATGAGCGCGGAGCAAGGCAGGACGTTGTCTTTCCCGCCGAACGATCTGACGACGTTCGTCCCCCAAGTAGCCAAAGGGAGCTGGCGTCCTCAGTAGGTCAGTTGCCGTAAGTAGGTATAACTGATCCGCGCATCATCCAGTGGAGCCGTCGGCTCGTCATGCTCGACGAAGATGTGCTTGAGCCCAGCCTGTTCGGAATGGCGAAAAATAGCGCCGAAGTCGATGGCGCCACGTCCGACGTCGACCATCTCGCCACTCTTGGTCATGTCTTTCGCATGCACCATCGGAAAGCGTCCTGGATATGCCGCGAAGTACTTGATCGGATCCCACCCACCCTTGACCATCCAAAAGATGTCGCACTCCATCTGCACGAGCTTCGAATCGCATTCGTGCAGCAGGAGGTCGTAGGGGATGATGCCTTCGACCGTGTCGAACTCGAAGTCGTGATTGTGGTACGCGAACTGGATGCCGGCCTTCTGCGTCAGCTCCCCAAATTGGTTGTACTTGGCCGCGTTACGCTTGTATCCGTCGACGGTCCGGTCACTCTGATCGGTAAACGGACACACGATATACCGCTGCCCGATGACCCCGGCATCGTCGATGATCTTGTTCCAGTCACTCTTGAGCACGGCCACGTGCCCTGATGGCGCTCTGAGGCCCGCGCCATCCAGCATCTTCCGCATCTCAGCCGCCGTCTTGTCGTAGAATCCGGCGAGCTCCACCTCGCGGTACCCGATGGACGCCAGTGCGGCGAGGGTCCCCGCCACATCGCGTTGCATGAGCGACCGAACCGTGTAGGCTTGTATGCCGATTGGCCCGAGCTTGCTCTTGCTGCGTAACCCGAGAGCGATCATCGCTTGTGTCGCATGCCGGATAAACGTTCGCCGAATCATATGCCTGGTCCCATTGTGGTTCTCCGAGAGCCCGAGATCCGCTCGTTACTCGACCCCGCGTCGTGCATCGCCGCCGTCGAGCAAGCCTTCACGGCCTACGCGACCGGCGGCGCGGAGCTCCCCGGCGTGATCCACCTCGACGTGCCGGAGCATCGAGGCGAGATCCATATCAAAGCGGGTCATCTCCGCGGCGGCAACTGGTACGCGTGCAAGTTCGCATCCGGCTTCGCCGGACGGAACGATGGCGTCGTGCTGACGTTCGACGCGCGGACCGGGGCGCCTGCCGGGATCTTGTTCGATGGTGGCTATTTAACGGACCTGCGCACCGCCGCCGCCGGCGCCATCGCCGCCCGTCACCTGGCCGTTCCGTCAGTCGACACTGTAGCGATACTCGGCACCGGAATCCAGGCACGTCTCCAGCCTCGACTCATAGCCACAGTCCGTCCATTTCGGTCAGCCCGGGTGTGGGGGAGACGTCACGACGCGGCCGAGGCGGTTGCTGCCGACATCGGAGGCACCGTCGCCGAGACAGTCGAGGCCGCTGTAAATGGCGCGCAAGTCATTATCACGGTCACCGCCAGCCGCACTCCGATCCTACGTGCGGAGTGGCTTACCCCGGGAGTGCTGGTGATCGCCGTCGGTTCCGATGGCCCGGACAAGCAAGAATTGGATGTCGGAGTTCTAGCCCGCGCCGATCGATTGGTTGCCGATTCCTTGCTACAATGCGCGAGACTTGGCGAGATCCATCATGCCCTGTCCGCCGGAGTCATCTCCGAACGTGACGTAACCGAGCTCGGCCAGATCACCTCAGGCCAGGCCCCAGGCCGTCGCACCCCGACCGAGACGATCGTGTGCGACTTGACCGGAGTAGGAGTACAAGATGTCGCCGCGGCGACGGTCGTGATGGAGCGCGCGCTGGCTACACGAGACCTTTACGAGCGGCGAATATAAAATCGGTCGTCGCGGGTGTATCGCCGCGATCCCGCGTCAACATCGCCAATTGCCCGCGATGATACGCCGAGTGCATGAGCACGTGCGTGAGCACGTCCTCGATGGAATTCTCGGACGCTTCACCCTTCGCGTTGGTATAGCGGAGTCTCGCGGAGAGATCGGGTCCGCTGGCGAGATACGCACTCCACTCACTCGCGTCGGTCGCGAGCTCCGCGGCGCACTGATCGCGCGTGAGAGTGGGCCAGACCACGAGCGGGCTAGCCCGCCCGGTCAGCCGCGACAGCCATGTGCGTTGTGATCCGGCGAGGTGCCCGAGGATGGCGAGCGCACGAGGCGATGGCGTCTCCGGGAGCGCCGCGATCGACTCGCGATTCGCCCACGCGTCGTAACCAAAGAGTCGAGGGAAGTTCATTCGACGATGATCGTCCCTTGCATGCCGAGCGACTGATGCGGCAAGCAGTAGAACTTGTACGCGCCGGGCTTGACGTCTTTGAACGTGATCACGTACGAATCATCAGGGTTCGGCACCAGCGGACCCGTGAGCTTGGCCTGTTGCCGCGGCATGTCCGCGTCGAGCGTCGGCGCGGCGCCCTCTGGGATGTCCTGCGGATCGAACGTGATGTTGTGCGGCCCCCCTGAGACGGTCACGAACTTCACGCTCTGCCCGGCTTTGATTCGTACCATCGATGGTTTGAACGAATATCCAGCGCTCGAGCCAATCATTTGCACGGTGACCGTGTCGCCGGCTGCGTTTCCAGTGCGGACGGCTGGGGCTGGATGCGCAGCGAGTAGCACGACCGTTGCAACGAATACCGTGAGCGTGCCAATCCCGAGCTTATGCATGTGTTTCTCTGTATATATTGGGTAAGCCTATTACGAGGAGAGAAGGGAATGAGCACAATATGGCGTGTCGGCAACGCAGTGGGCACTCTCGTCGTTGTGGTTGCGATGGCCGGCTGTTCGAATGGGGACAAGCAGCTGGCCAATGGTGACCTCGGTTTGACGGGGACCATTCACTCGGTGCAAGCGAGTGACGGCAGTACGTGCTGGACGCTGACGTCGGCGTCGGGCAAGACGTACGAGCTGCAGCCCGCGCAAGCGCCACAAGATCTGCTCGTCGATGGCAAGCAAGCGACGATCACGGCCAAGCCGCGCTCCGGAGGCAGCTTCTGCAAGATGGGGCAGATCATCGACGTGGTGCGGGACTCGACAGCGAAGACCTGATCGCCCGCTCAACAAACTGTTGCCTTGCGTGAGTCGCAGCGCCCCGCACATCGTTGGGGCGATGCTGGCTCGTGCGCTGATTCTCGTCTGTCTGGCCATGGCTGGGCCCGCATGGGCTCAGACGTGTCATTTGCCGCCGGATAGCCACGAGGCGCGCCTCCTGGCCTTCTTCGAGGCTCCTCTGGCGTTCTCGACCGCGACCGGACCAGAGCAGCACGAGCCGCTCACCGTACGGCTCGGCGTCGAGGTGTCGCCACTCCCGTCGCCGGACTCCTCGCTGCGAGAGACCGGCGCGTGCTACCTCGCCAAAAGCGAGCACACGACGCTGGCGCCAGTCTTCCCGCGTCCCCGGATTACCGTGTGGTTGCCATTCGGTTTCGCGGCCGAGGCGAGCTACGATCCGCCGATTCCCATCGGCCAGGCGAATGTCAACGTCGGGAGCCTGGCCCTCGCGTACACCCACCGCATCGTGAGCCTTCCGGGCGTTGACCTGGCGCTCGGGCTCCGCGCGCAAGGCACGCTCGGACATATCACGGGTCCGATCACCTGCCCACAGTCCGCACTGCAGCTCACGGACACGTCGGCCGCATGCTACGGCACGAAGCCGTCAAAGGATGCATTCAATCCGGCGATGTACGGCGTCGAGGGATCGCTCGGCGCGTCGTTCCTGAGCGGCCATCTCCGCCACGTACGTCGGCGGCGGGCTGTCCCGCCTCTACCCGACGTTCGATGTCGGATTTCATTCGGCTTCCTACTCGATAACGTATGGCGGGACTCCCGGGGTTGGCCTGGGCTACGGGTCTCCGACACCATACCTGCCGCACTTGGTCGTCGACCTCACGCGAGGCACCGTATTCGGCGGCGTCGTCTGGCACGTGACGCGCGCGTTCGACGTGAATACGCAGGTCTACTCGGTGCCGAAAGACGTCACCACCTTCCGATTCGGCGCCGGCTACCGACTCGGTACCTAGTGCAGCGCGAGCCAGTCTCCTCATCGTCCATCGCCTCCGTCGGGTACGACGAGGCAACCGCGACGCTGGAGATCGAGTTTCACAACGGCCGCATCTATAAATTCCGGGGCGTGCCGCCACAGATGGCCGTGGCGTTGCGCGCCGCTCCATCCACTGGCGCGTACTTCAACAAATATGTCCGCAATGGCGGCTACGAATTCACGTTGGTTCGCGAGCGGTAAGACCTGGATCTGGATCGTGATCGCGCTCGTCGCTTTCGTGGCGGCGTCGCTGATCGATACGTGGGCGTTCCATCATCTCCAGAAGCCGAACGTCTACGATCAGGATTGGGGCCGAGCCCTGCGTTCAGTCGGCTACTGGCCGCTGTGGATGCTCCTCGCCCTGGCACTCTGGCTCGTCGACCGCAAACGCGGCCAGGGCTACCGTCGCGCGGCGTTCCTCGCCGGTTCCATCACCGTTGCGGGCATCCTCGGCGAGATCCTCAAGCTCATCGTCCGTCGTGAGCGCCCGGGCACACACGACGGCCTCTATGGATTCCGTCCGTTCGCGGATCACCCGTTCAGTAGCCGCAACTTCGGGATGCCGAGTAGCCACGCCGTCATTGCGTTCTCCGGCGCGGCCGCGCTCAGCGTTCTCTTTCCCGAAGCGACCGTGGTCTGGTACGCGCTCGCCATCGGCTGTGGCGTGACACGCGTGCTCTCCGGCGCCCACTTCGTGAGCGACGTTGTCGCCGGTGCCGCGATCGGCATCGCCGTCTCTATCGTCATCGCGCGCCGGCTCGGCTCAGCCGAGCTCCGTCCAATCGACCAGTCGAGCAGCGCTTGCGCTGCATCGACGCGCGGCGGAGCCGCCGTCCGGCCCTAGTGCGGCTGCGCTGATTCCCGCGGGATCGACATCGCACCGGCGGCTTTCGCCCTCTCGTACGCCGCATCGAGATCGTGCTTTTCTTGCTCGTGCCGCGCGTCGCGCTCGGCGGCGCTCTCACCCTCTTTCGGGTGCTCTTTCTCCGAGCGCTGCCGGTCGTCGAGCTCCGCCTTCTGTCTTTCGTAGTCGGCTTCCAGCGCCGGCGACACCTGTCCCGCCTTCCAAGCCTTCCCATTTGACATGGGAGTCAGCCGAGCCGGCGCGGCCGCAGGCTCGGTCGGCGGCGTCGCCGCAGTTGTCGCAGTCGCAGTTGCACTCGGCGCACTCGCGGTTACCGGCCTCGCTGGCTGCGCAGAGATGAGAGTCGGCTCAGTACGCGCAGGCGAAGCCGCGCGCGCCGCCGGGTGAATAACGACCACGTCGTGCCGCTCCGCCGTCGGCGCATGAATCGCCACGACGGCTCTGGCCGACGTAGCCGCCGGCGGTACCGCGCGAGAAACAGGCACGATCCGCACCGGCTGCACGGCTGGCGCCCCAGCGATGATGCTCACCACTTTCACCTGGCTGACCACCAGATGCTGCTCCACGTGCTGCTGCGTCGCGAACGTCTGCTGCTGCACCACGGTGACGGCATTCGGCGCCGCACTATTCCGATACTTGACGGCGCTCAGCCCTTCGGGATTGATCCGCGCCCGATACGCGGGACTGGCCGCGTACGACGGCTGATACGGCTCCCCCGGCCCAAGCGGCACCCACGCCACCGTGGCCGCATTCGGAGCTGTCGCATTGACGAACGAGACAAGCGCCGGTGCATACGCCGGCGGCGCGCTCGTCGGTCGTCCCGGACACCACCCCCACGCGCCATTGCGATACGCCCACCGACCGTAGTGATACGGCGCATATCCCCACGGCGCCGCATCAACCCAAGTCCATCCCCACGGCCGCACAAACGCCCATCGCCCGGCTCTATACGGCACCCACCCGGGCGCGACCGTCGTCGGAGTCCACACCGGCCCGAGCTCGGGATCAAGCTCCCATCGGCCATACCCCGCAAGGTCCGCCGCGCCCGGCATGCTCACCGGCACATACTGGAGCCCCGCGGTCAACCGATCCCGGTCGGCGTCACGCTGCATCCCCCAGCGATCGAACGCATCGGGCGGCGCCGCATCCGCGAGCTGAAACGTCGGCGCATCACCTGGCCCACTCACCGTCGCGGTCTGCCGTGCGTTGACGACGAACGATGACCCGGCCTCACTCACCGTCGCCTCTCCACCCCAGACCGTGACCGTCGTCGTCATCCCGTCCGGCGAGACGTCGACGCGATACACGCCGGGCCGATCCGCGGACACCGCGGCGTTCGGCGCATCGATCTCGTGCTCCTCGCCATTCTCGCCGCCCAATACGCGCTCGGTGAGCGCGCCCTGCGGCAATCGCACCTGTACCGTGCGATCATCGAGCTCCACGACATCGAGCTCCGACTGCGGCCCGACGCGCATGACGACCGCGCCGACATCGACCTCGGCCCTCGAGTCAACGTCCGTCCACACCCGATCAAGCGACGCCACCGGCCAGTTCGCCTCGGCTGGTGCCCACTCGTCCGTCTCGGCGGGCCGGAACGACACCGTGCCCATCACGAGGCCTAGCCGTCCCACCCGCGTGGGCGGATCAGGCATCGCCACCGGTGGCGGCGGAGGTGGCGCCTGTTGCACCGATGGTGCGGGCGGCGGCGCCTGGGCCACCGTGGCCGGCTGTGGCGCCCCCTGCGGAGGCGGCACGACCGTCACGGAGCAAGCGGCGATGGCGACGATAGCGAAAGCGAGAATGGCGGTGCGGGAACTCATATGATCGGATCTCCGGGTTCGATGCAACCCTGCCGAAGGGGTGACGCGGCACCCGGTATCCGGTCACTCAACCAGGATTCGGCACTGGGTTCTGATCCGGAGGTTCGCTAGACTCTTTCTCGATGCGCTTTCTCGCAACCCTGGTCTTCGGTCTCGCGACGACCGCACACGCCCAGTCCGATGAGTGGACGGTTCCGGCGAAGGACTATGCCGCCACGCGCTACAGCAGCCTCGCCCAGCTCACGTCCGCGAATGTCAAAAGCCTCCATCCGGTCTGGACGTTCTCCACCGGTGTGCTCGGCGGCCACGAGGGCCAACCGCTGGTCGTCAAGCATACGATGTACGTGGTCACGCCGTACCCGAACGTGCTCTACGCGTTCGACCTCACGCAGGACGGCTACCCACTGAAGTGGAAGTACCGCCCGGCCGTGGACCAGAATGCCGTCGGTCTCTCGTGCTGCGATGTCGTCAATCGGGGTGCGTCATACGCCGATGGCAAGATCGTCTACAACCTGCTCGACGGTCATACGGTTGCGATCGACGCCGCGACCGGACGCGAGCTCTGGAAAACGCCAATCGCCGATTTGACTCGCGGCGAGACCGTCACGATGGCGCCGTTCGTCGTGAAGAATCGCGTCATCGTCGGCGCGTCCGGCGGAGAATTTGGCATACTCGGCTCGATCAAGGCGCTCGATCTCGCCTCGGGCCACCTCGTCTGGACCGCGACCAACCTCGGCCCGGACTCGTCGATGCACATCGGGGCCAACTTCAAGTCGTTGTACGACACCGGGTCCAACCTCGGCGTGACGACGTGGCCGACCGACGCCTGGAAGCACGGTGGTGGTCCGGTGTGGGGCTGGCTCTCCTATGATTCGACGCTGGACCTCGTGTACTACGGCTCGGGGAATCCCGGCCCGTACAATCCCGAGCAGCGGGCCGGCGACAACAAGTGGACCGCGAGCGTGATGGCGCGTCGTCCCTCGGATGGCTCGCTCGTGTGGGCGTATCAGTTCACGCCCCACGACAGCTGGGACTACGATGCGACGGCCGAGATGGTCCTTGTCGATCTCACGATCGCTGGCAAGCCTCGCAAAGCACTCGTCCACTTCGACAAGAACGGTTTCGCCTACACGCTGGACCGTGCCACGGGCGAGCTGCTGGTGGCCGAGCCGTATGTCGACGTGAACTGGGCGACGAAGATCGACCTGACGACCGGTCGCCCGGTGCTCAACTCCACGAAAGCCACGGGCGCCTCGCGCGGCAACGTGCGCGACATTTGTCCGACGTTGGAAGGCGGCAAGAGTCCCGCATCACCCGTGTCGTACTCGCCGCAGACAAAGCTTTTCTATGCCTCGACGAACAACATGTGCATGGACTACGAGGCCGCGCAGTCCACGTATCTTGCCGGCACGCCGTTCCTCGGCGCGAACACCCCATATCACGCCGGCCGCGGCGGTAATCTCGGGTTTTTTATTTCGTGGGATCCCACGACCGGTCATAAAGTGTGGCAAATCCCGGAACGCTATCCCGTCTGGAGCGGAAGTCTCGCCACGCGGGGCAATGTCGTTTTCTACGGGACACTCGACGGCTGGTTCAAAGCGGTGGATGCGACGACGGGCCGCGCGCTCTGGAAATTCAAGGTCGGCTCGGGCGTCGTCGGCAGCCCGATCACGTACACCGGTCCCGACGGCAAACAATACGTCGCGATCTATGCTGGCATCGGCGGCGACTGGTTTCTGTTATCGGGCGACTACCGATCCGATGATCCCGCTGATGTGCGCGACCCCGCGGACTTCGCCCGCGATCTCGCCCGGTACACGAGCCAAGGTGGCATCGTATGGATCTTCGCGCTCTGATCCTGGCTCTCGCGGTAATCGGCTGTAACTCGAAGCCGATCCGCCTCGTGCGCGGCAGAAAGGAGGGCGTGCCGCCATCCATCCGCCCGAGCTCGCGCATATTCGCGGGCGGTATCGCGCCGCCAGCTGGCGCCCTTGGCAATCCGCAGCCCGAAAACGCGAAGACGGCCGCCGAGGGCGCGAAGCTCTTCACGAGCATGAACTGCGACGGCTGCCACGGCGGCGGCGGCGTCGGATTCGTCGGTCCGAGCCTCACCGCGCGCCGCTGGCGCTACGGTGGGAGCGATGGTGAGATCTTCACGTCGATCTTCTACGGGCGCTCACACGGCATGCCCGCGTTCGGCGGTGCGCTGCCGCCCGAGATGATCTGGAAGATCGTGACCTACATCAAATCCCTGCCGCCACCGACCGACCTTCCCACCGAGTCATGGCAGGAGGTCGGCGGGGATCGGTGAATTCGGCCGCTCATCGTCCCACGACGCGGCTGTGATCCACCACCGGTTGCCGTCCCAGTAGAGATCGATCGAGTTGACGCCGCGCGCGGTCACGGGTCCCGCGGCGACTCTCCGCGACTCGTACGTGCTCATGACGTGCGCGATGTTCCCGATGCGGGACATCGTGCGGTGAATCTCGTGCTCGTCGAATCCATTTTTCGCGAACCCGCCATCAGTCGCATCGACGTACTCCTGATGCGTGAGCACGCGCACCGTCGGTGTGCCGTCCTTGTTCACACTGGCCGCGAAGAATCGGATGCCCGGCCAGTAGAGCGTCCGATCCCGCCCCCATTGCCGGGGCTGTCCAGCGGGACCTGAGATGACATCATAGTACGCGGCAACGATGCCATCGATCGTCGCGACATCCGCCGGCCGCGGCGTGAGCGTCGGAACAGCCACGTGCGAGGCTGGCGCTTGCGCGCTGGCGACCGTCGCCAGCGTCGCGGTCAGTACGAAAAGTGAGAGGCGCATGCCGGCTATATAGCGCGCCTCCCACCGCCACGCTACCCCGCGTCGGCGCTAACTCGCCGCGGCACACGTCACCTTGATCGACATCGTCGTATAGATCTGGAACGTGAGCAACGCGACGAGCCCGTTCCAGAACGATTCCCGCGTTTCGACGCGCGCGACGCCGTTCGGGCACTTCGACGCCGTCTCGACGGTAGCCGGTAGCGTGGCCCACTCTTTATTGATGACCGTGTCCGACGGCTTGGCGCCGGTCACGATCGTGGCGTGATAGCAGGCGGCGCCAGCGAATACACTCAGGGTGAGGGCGACACAACGACGTGCGTGCGAATGCACAAGGGCTCTCGCGCCCTACGGCGCGGCGTCGAGCCGCTTGTGCATCTCGGTGAGCGCCGAATCTACCTGGGGCAACGCGCCCGAGACGAAATCGCTGGTGAACGAACAGCACCAGCTGGAGCACCGCGTGTTGATGAGGAAGATATGCGTTCCCTCAACGTCGAAGCTCAGGAATCTGGCCGTCGCCACGTGCGACGTTCCGTGCTTCCTGAGGAGCAGCGGCCGAACGTACCGTCTGCTCAGCGAATCCTCGGGGATCATGACGCCCCGCGCATTCTCTCCCGACCCGGACACCCAGAAATAGGTCGTACCAGCGGACGCGCCCAATGGCCCAAATGGGGCGCTGCTCTGTATACGTGCGATGATGCGGCCAGCCTCGACCGCGGAATCGGTGAGCGTAGCCGCGCCGACCTCTGGAGCGGCCGTGAGGTGGATCGTGTCCCCGGCCGGCGTGTGGACCGTAATCGTGTCCGCGCCCGGCGCAGCCGAATCGAACTGCAAGGTCTTGGCATACGCGATCACATCGCTATTCGAGACACTCGCGATCGGCTTCCCGGCGAACGGGGGCGCGGGCGTCGGCCGCGGTTCCTTGGTGCAGGCAACGGCGACGAGACAGGGCACGACCAGCGGCAGGACGCGGCGGAACATGGGAACTCCGTCGAGAGGATTTGGGAATGTCGCTCGATTGCTACGGCTGCGCGAGGGCGCGCGCTCGTGTAACAATCGGTTGTAGCTCGGGATCAGCGCCGCCCCAGAGGGCGACCACAGCCTGGGCCCAGCGACTCGCGGTACGCGCATCGCCAGTATGATGCGCCAGATCTGCTCTCAGCGCCATCATCCGCACAAACGGCGCCGCTTCGGAGGCGTCCTCCGTGAGCCGCAAGCCGAACCGGGGGATGGCGTCCAAGCCCTGGAAGTCGATCTCGCCAATGGCGCTCGCGGTGTCACCTGCGGCGAGGGCCAATCGGGCATCCACGAACAGCCCGGCCGGGTCGGCGTCGCCGGGCATGACGAGCCGCATCTGCTCTTTCAACTCGGCGATGTACGTCCGCTCCGGCGAGAGATCCCCATGCGTAAAGGACCACTGGCGAGCCATCTGCGAGTTTGCTCCACCGTCCGGACGGTGGTCGACCGACACCCCCATCTCGTCGTAGGCGAGCGTGGCCGGCCAGTCCATCAGCGCGCGACGCACTTCCTGCCTATGAGCCGTATCGACCCACGCACGAATGGCCCGCACGGTGCGCTCGGCGCTGACGCGCATGCTGTCGACCGGTGCCCCGCAGGCGGCATAGCCGAGATACGCGAGCGCCTCCGACGCCGGCATGATGGGTGCGAGCGCGCGAGCTTTCGGCGGAGGGAGCGAGATCGTGTCGTATGCCGCGGTCATGCGCAGGGCGGCGACCGTCCGGCCCACGTGACCCGTCAGCGCCGCCGCTGTCGCGACCAACCCCGCTTCTTCGGCGGTTGGCAGAGTCCATGACGACAGAATCGAGTCCGCAATGGCTCGGGCGGAGACGAAGCGCTCGACCTCGATATCGAGCCGCGCCTCATCCAGCATCGCGGTCAGGCGCTGCAACGGCCGCTCCGACAGCGCGCGAGCGCGCCGTGCTTCGTCGAGCGCATTCGTATCGCCCGCGGCCCGTGACGAGATCGCGCCGGCGGCCTCGAGCGCACGCGCCAGTTGCAGATGGGCGGCGCCACTTCCCGGAGCCGAATGTACCCACGCGACTGCGACCGTTCTCAGCAGGGCGATGTTGCGCGCGATCGCCTCATTCTGTGTCGCTGGCCGCACCGAAATCCGACCTTGCCGTATTTCCTCGAAGAGTCGTGGCACGAATACCAACGTGTCGTGGCCCAGCTCCGGGAAGGCCGCAAAGTACGTCGTGTCGCCATTGGCAACGGCGAAACCCAGGCGGATCATGTTTGGCTGTGTCCAGAGCAACCGTGACAGTCGCTCGGAGCCAAGATTGATGAACGCTTCCTGGAACTCCGGCAGAATCTGCAGCGCCTTCGTGTATGCGTTCACGGCCGAGTGCATGCTCGACCGGAACCGCCAACCGGTGGGACTGGATGGGTCGCGGACGACGAGCCGGTCCTGGCTGCGGCACTCGCCAAGACCGAACCAGGCGATGAAATCTTGCGAGTCCGCCTTGACCATCTCGCCGTACCGATCGCACGCCTCGGCGTACCGGCCGTCCGTGAGGGCCGACAGCGCTTGGATCGACTGCTGGTCGTGCGGTCCGAGCCGATCGCGGAGTCCCATCGCCCGATCGACGATGGCCTTCAAGGTGGTCGGAGCCGCCGAGTGGCTGGGGTTCTGCCACTCCATGGTCTGCGCCAGCCACAGCTGCGCTTGCGCGAACTGCGGGTCCGCTTGTACTGCCGCACCGAACTGTTGCGACGCGCCATTGAGATCCCACGCCGCGAGGGCGCGATGCGCGGCGACGTACGTGTCGTGCGCCCGCGGCGACCGTGTCTCGGCGGCCTCGGCGTCGGAGACGAAAGGCAGGAGATGTCGCGCATTGCCGGCGGGGCCGCGCCGAAGCGCCAGGAGCGCGACGAGCGCCAGGCCGGCGGTGCCGACCGACGTGAGCCACGGGTGGCGACGAATGCGAACGCCGACGGACGAACGGCGCGGCATCGGTGGTGGTTCGCCCTCCAGCGACCGGATGAACGCGCTCGCGTTCGGGAAGCGATCTCCGGGCGCGAGGCGGAGCGCACACAGGATGGTCCGCTCGAGCGCAGCCGGCACGTCGCGCCGTCTGCGCCGCAGAGGCTCCGGCGGCGTCAAGAACCGGTCGAACGCCAGGCCACTCAGTCCCCGTGGCGACACGGGCGGCTCGCCGACCAGCGCCTCGTAGAGCACGCAGGCAAGCGAGTACAGATCGCTGCGGGCGTCTGCCGGGTCGCCGCACGCCTGCTCGGGACTCATGTAGGCTGGCGTGCCAAGGCCGACGCCCGTCGCGGTCAGCGCGGGATCGCCGATCGGTGTCTCGGCTCGCGCGATACCAAAGTCGGCGAGCAGCGCATGGCCGTCGGCGATCAGCACGTTCTCGGGCTTGATGTCCCGGTGCACGTATCCGCGGGCGTGGGCGAACGCGAGGGCGTCCGCCATCTCTCGCGCGAGCCGTGCGACATCGGCAACCGGCAGCATCTTCTCGGTCAAGAGGCGCGTCCGCAGGGAGCCGCCCGCGACGTAGGGCATGACGAAGAACAGCGTGCCGTCGTGCTCGCCCGAGTCGTACAGCGGCAGAATGTGCGGATGCGCGAGCTGCGCGAGCGTGACGATCTCGCGCAGGAATCGCCTGACGGCCACCGGGTCCGGATAGGGGCCGACGAGGAACTTGAGCGCTACATCACGGCCGTGCTTCTCGTCGTGCGCCAGGTAGACGGCCGCCATCCCGCCGCGTCCGATCTGCCGCTCAATGCGATAGCGGTCCCCTACTACCGAATAGTCTGCGGGCAACATCGACGATATGATGCATCCGGGTCCTCACCTAGCGACCTCAGCCGGTTTATAGGCCCCAGGAACGAGGCGAGCGGCGATCGCCAGCCGGTTCCAGGCATTTATTGCCGCCACCGCGAGGGTCAGATCCGCGAGCTCCTTCTCGCCGAACTGCCGACGAACCTCCTCGTAGACGCTGTCGCTCGCGTGTCCGTTGGCGATGAAGGTCACCGCCTCGACCCAGGCCAATGCCGCGCGCTCGCGATCCGTATAGTACGGCGCCTCGCGCCACGCATCGAGACCGTACAGCCGCTGCTCGGTCTCATCGATCGCGCGGAGGTCCTTCCAGTGCATGTCGATGCAAAACGCGCAGCCATTGAGCTGCGACGCGCGCAGTTGCACGAGCAACAACAGCGATCGCTCCAATCCGCTCGTGCCGAGGTAGGTGTCGAGCGGATCCATGGCGTCGTAGACGCCCGGCGCGACTTTGGGATAGCTGAATCGAGCTTTCATGATTGGTTCTCCGCGAGTAAGAGCGCTGCTGCCGAAGCCGAAAACACCGAGTAGTCGAGCGGCGACCATGGGCCGAACGAGATCGCCATCGCCGTGCCGAAGATCGCGAGGAGCGCGGCGCTGCCGAGCGCGACCCATCGCTTCCACACGCCGGCGACGAGGAGCGCGCCGAGGACGAGCTCGGCCACCGTCGCTGCTCCCGCCAAGAACGGGATGCTCCACGCGGGCATGAACGCGTTCACTTGGCCCGTGTACTTGACGAAGTTGGCATAGTTGCCATAGCCAACGTCCTTGCCGTACAGCCCGAAGCGCTCCGCGATTCCATTCAAGAACGCCAGGCCGAGCGCGATGCGAGCGTAGATCAGCGCGGCTTTTCGCATATGAAAATCGCGAGAAAGGTGGTCGGCTGAGTCGTGCTCGCGTTCGCCGAGACCCGGTGCTCGACGCCCTTCGCTTCGTAGAACATCTGTCCCGCCACGTACGTGCTCTCCGGCTGGTCGGCGACCTGACTCCGGTACGCCCCTTTGAGCACATAGGCGATCACCGGACATTCATGATGGTGGGCCGGGGAGCTCCCGCCGGGGCCATACGTCACTTCCTGCACCTTCACGATCGCGTGGGGCAGCACGATCGGCGCGAGGAGCATGATGAGATATCGCATGAGCGTGAACCTAGGCTGAATACGGCCTAGTGCATAGAGCCATATTCGTTATTTTGACTGGACCATTTATGCCGAAACGATCCACGACTTTGGCGCTCGTTCTTCCGCCTCGTTCGCCCAATGCGCCCGCCACTCAATGGCTCTACGGCGCCATTCGGGCCGAGATCCTCGAGGGTCGTCTTCGTCCGGGAGCCCGTCTCCCAGCCTCACGCGACCTCGCGCGCCAATACGGTCTCTCGCGCGGCACGATCGTCAGCGCGTTCGCGCAGCTGTCGTCGGAGGGATATGTCGAGGGAACCATCGGGTCCGGCACACGGGTAAGCGAGGTTCTGCCCGACGACCTGCTGCACACGGGCCCGAGCGAGCCGGTGCAAAAGGCGCGGCCGCGTCGGGTGCTCTCGTCGTATGGCCAACGGGTCGGACTCTTCCCCGCGTATCGCACGCGCCCTATCCGCGCATTCCGCGCCGACCAACCGGCGCTCGACCTGTTCCCCACGACGCTGTGGGCCCAGCTCGCCGCGCGCCGGTTGCGCCGGGCTACCACGAGTCTGCTCCTCGGCACGAGTCCGATGGGCTATGGCCCCTTACGGGAGGCCGTCGCCGACTATGTTCGCACCGCGCGCGGCGTCCAGTGCACGGCCGACCAGATCGCGATCGTCTCCGGCGTGCAGGAGGCGCTCGATCTCGTCACGCGATTGTTCGTCGACCCGCTCGACCGTGTGTGCATGGAGGACCCGGGTTACCCGGGCGCCGCACTCGCGTTTGTAGCCCGCGGAGCTCGAGTCCTCGGCCTCTCGGTCGACGACGAGGGGATGACGATTCCGCGCGGCGACGCTCGCCTGGTGTACGTGACTCCTGGTCACCAGTTTCCGCTCGGCATCAGCATGAGCTTGCGACGGCGCTTGGCCCTGCTCGAGTGGGCAAGTGGATCCGGCGCGATGATCCTCGAGGATGACTACGACAGCGAGTATCGCTACTCGGGTCGACCCGTGCCGGCCCTGCAGGGACTCGACCGCCGCGGTATCGTGCTGTTCGCCGGGAGCTTCAGCAAGGTTCTCTTCCCGTCGCTTCGCCTCGGCTACCTGGTGGTGCCGTCGGATCTCGTCGACGTCGTCACCGCCACGTTGTCGATCACGAGCCGCCATGCTCCGCTCATCGACCAAGCGATTCTCGCGGATTTCCTCGTCGAGGGACATTTCGCGCGGCATGTCCGGCGCATGCGCGAGATCTACGCCGAGCGCCTTGCCGTTCTCATGGAGTCCGCGCAGGCGCACTTGGCTGGCCTGCTCACGATCTCGGGTCTGGAGGCCGGCCTGCAAACGGCTGCTTGGGTCGCCGATGGCATAGACGCGCAGGCCGCGGCGCGGGCCGCGGCCGTGCGCGATGTAGAAGTTACGCCGCTAGCCTGGTATACTCGCGGCCGACGCCCACGTGTCATCCGTCAGGGTCTCCACTTGGGCTTCGCCGCTGTCGACGTCCCGGAAATCCGCCGCGGTGTCCGCGATCTCGCTCGTGCGCTCGAATCTCTCTCCTGAGGAACACTAGGATGTGGCGACTCTTGCTGCTGGTTCTCGTCGTAAGCCGCGCCTCGGCCCAGTCGGTCCGCTACGTGCCGGCGGGACCGAACCTGCCGTTCTCATCGGCCGTTGTTGTCGACAAGATGATCTATGTCGCGGGTCAGATCGGGAGTGACCCTGCCACCGGCGCGCTCGTTCCAGGCGGCATCAAGGCCGAGACCGCCCAGGCGCTCAAGAACATCGACGCGGTTTTGCACGGCCTCGGCTCATCGCTCGATCATGTCGTCAAGTGCACGGCGATGCTCGCGGACATTCAGGAGTGGCCGGCGATGAACGAGGCGTACGTGCCGTTCTTCCCGCACCACCTGCCAGCCCGCAGCGCGTTCGCGGCCGCCGGCCTCGTGCGCGGCGCGCGGGTCGAGATCGAGTGTACCGCTACCGTGTCGAAGTAGAACCAGTCACCGTAAACCCAACGGCCGCCGATCGACTACTCCGTCCGCGCCCGTCGGACGCCGTGACGGTCCATCGATAGGTCACGCCGCGCGTCAGCGCGAGCGTGGACACATCGATCGTGGTGTCCCCGAGCGTGGCGGCCGAGGCGACGGGGACACCATCGGGCCGCGCGACCTCGATCGTGTAGCGCACCGCGCCACGCACCGAGTGCCACGCTTGACAGAGTGCGCGGCCATCGCTTATTTAACCAAATAGTTATATGCCACCCACCAGCAATGCGTTGAGCGCGACGTTCTCGGCCCTCGCCGATCCGACTCGCCGCGCGATTTTATCTCGCTTAGCCACGGGTGAGGCGTCCGTGACCGAGCTCGCCCAGCCATTCGCGATGAGCATGCCCGCGATCTCGAAGCACTTGAAGGTGCTCGAGCACGCCGGCCTCATCGCCCGGGGCCGTGACGCCCAGTGGCGGCCGTGCCGCTTGGAGGCGGGGCCACTGCGTGGCATCGCCGACTGGGTCGAGCCGTACCGTCGTCTCTGGGAAGGCCGTTTCGACCGGCTCGAAGCCTACCTGCGGGTGGCCAAGCGCAAACGGAGATCTCGTTGAACGACCGCGAGCTGATCATCACTCGCGTGTTCGACGCGCCGCGCGATCTCGTGTTCAAAGCCTGGACGGAGCCCGAGCGCTTGGCGAAGTGGTGGGGCCCGGAAGGATTTGCGTTACCGTTTCTCGAGCTCGACATGCGGCCGGGCGGCACATGGCGGGCGTGCATGCGTGGGCCCGACGGCGCCAACTACTGGCAACACGGTGTCTGTCGAGAGCTCGTGCCGCCCGAGCGACTGGCCTACACGCTCATCTGGGACTCGGATCCCGAGCACGAGATGCTCGTCACCGTCGTCTTCGCCGAGCGCGGGCGGAAGACCGAGATGACGTTCAGTCAGCGCCTGTTCAAGTCCGTCGAGTCGCGCGACTCGCACCGCGACGGTTGGTCGTCCTCGCTCAACCGTCTCGACGCCTATCTCGCATCATGACGCACGCGTTCTACGCCCAACCGGGCCCGATGACGTCCACTGGTGCCCACGATCTCAGTCGTGCGCCAAAGCATCCCGCGGACATCGCGCGCATGATCCAGGGCCTGGTCATTCACGAGTTCATGGCTCCGGCGTATGGCGTAACCGTGTCGGCAGAGCGTGTCAACGAAAGCCACATCCGTCATGTCGCCGAGATGCTGGACGGCATATTCGCGCTGGACCCTTCGCCGCTCACCGTCGCGCGCCCGCCGGAAAAACGGCTCGTCGGCGTGTGCCATCATTTTTCGTTGCTGTTCGTCGCGATGATGCGCGAGCACGGCATGCCGGTCCACTGGACGTCCCGCGTGACCGATTCATCGTCGCCGGCGACGCCTGGCAGCAATGTCGCTCGGGCAGGGCGGACCCCGCGCACTTCGGGATCTTCTGCGGCAACCTGCGCGGTCTCTGGTTCGTCGCTGGCGGAGATGATCCGCGACATGTCGGCGCTCAACGCGATCGAGTTGCTCCCCTGGGACGTCTGGGGCGCCATGCCCCCACCGGGCGAGCCGCTCGACGCACGACTCCCGTATTTCGATCAGCTGGCGGCGCTCACGCTATCCGATTCGCTCGCCGACGTGCGCTCGCGATTCGAGGCCGATGCCGGACTCCGCGTCCCGCCAACGGTGTTCAACGCCGTGCGGAACCGCCCGGAGGCCATTACTGGATCTTGGCGACCCCAGAGCCAGGGGTCGGGTAGCGCGTAAAGATCTCCGGATCATGGCCGGGCAGAATGAGGCTGGGATCGCTGGCGATGCGATGCATGCGATCTTGTGCCGCGACATTGGAGACCGTGTCGGCTGGCGAAAATGTCTGCGCGATCGACGCGCGCTTGGTGAGATTCTCGTACGTATAGGCGTTGTCGGACGCCAGCACGACCGTCCCCTTCGTGGTTTTGACACCCAGGTATTGCGACGCGTAGGTATGTCGCCCGCCGGTATACACGGTGATGCCGGGCATGATCTCTTTGTTGTCGCCGTCAATGAGGACCACGCGCCCGGCTTTCTTTAATTGGCCGAGCATGGCGGCGTCCGCGGTATCGATCGTATTGGCCTTTGGCCGTCCGTCGGCATCGACGTAGTGCTCGTACTCGTCCTTCTGTATCCAGATCTTCGCGCGCGGAAAGAGATCCGCGCCGTCGAGATGGTCCCAGTGCACATGGGAGATGATGATGTCCGTGATGGCGTCCGGCGCGAGGCCGATCTTGGCGATGGCCTCCGAGGGTCGCACGAACCCCGTCGGCTTCCACGCCTTGATGAACTTGTCGCGATAAAATCCGGCATCGAACAGCACGACGCGATGCGGGTCGCCGGTGGGTTTGAGGGCCCACACGATGAACGCGATATTCTGCTTGCGCGTCGAGTCCGCGTGCAACACGAGCGCGTTAGTCGGCAAGCCGGTGTACCCCGCGAACTGGATGCCATAAATCTCGTACTGCGCTCTCGCTTGCTGCCCCAACAAAGCGAGGGCCGCGACTGCCGTCGTGATTTTCATGCCAGGTAGTCTACGACAACGTCGCGCAGAATGTCCCGCAGTCGCTCGACGCCGGGGCTCAACCCCCCGGCGGCAGCATGGAGCGTGACCGGAAAGGCGCCGAGCCGGGGCAGATCGAACAACGTCTTATGCGAGACGAGCGAGCGAGGCACACCGAGCGCGCTCCGCACGGTGACGCCGAGTCCGGCCATGCCCAGCGCCCAAAGACCGGCGAGGCTCGGGCTCACGGCGGCGATCCGCCAGGGATGGCCCGCCGCGTCGAGGCTTTCGATGGCCTCTTTGCGGAACACGCACTGCGGCCCGAGGACTACGAGCGGCAGTGGTTCGTTGCGAGGCGCGAAATCCCGACGGGCGATCCACACGAGGTCAATGGTGCCGAGGGTGATGGCGTTCGGCCGTTGAGCGTGTCCAACGACGAGGACCAGGTCGATCTCGCCTTTGCTCACGGCCTCAACGAGCACGGCGTTCCCCTCGATGCGCACTTCCAATTGCACGAGCGGATAGAGTTTCGTGAACTGTGACAGGGCCCGCGGCAGTACGGTCTCGGCGAAATCCTGTGAGACCCCGACGCGAATCCGGCCGGCCAGTGACGCGCCCCGTACGGTGTCGAGGACTTCGTCGTTGAGGGCGAGCATCCGCCGCGCGTAGCGAAGGACGATCTCGCCCGCTTCGGTCAGCGCCACGCCACGTCCTGATTTGCGAAAAATCGTGGCGCCGACCGAGGCCTGCAGCTTCTTCATCTGCAGGCTGATTGCCGACGGCGTTCGTCCGAGTCGTGTCGCGGCCTGCCCATAGCCTCCCAGGTCATTCGCCACGACCAGCGTGCGCAGCGTATCGAGATCCAGGTTGATCATAGTTGAGCAACGCTAACTAATTAGCCGAGAATATTCAAATTGTGTTGCGCATAATTTAAGTGTACCATGCGCGTCATGACACGTCTATCGATTGTTTTGCTTTCGCTCGCCTGCGCCGCGACGCGCCTCGACGACGCCCAGGGGTTGATAACCCTCGACGACGGGGGCCACGCGATCACGTTCCAGTTCGACCGCGCGCGTCGCTTGGATCCGCCATCGCTCGCGGGCGTATGGACGCTCACGGTCGCCGACGAGATTCGCCCGGATGGCTCGCGTGTGCATGCGTACGGCGAGTATCCAGAGGGCCAGCTCATCCTCGATCCGTCAGGCCACTACTCCGTATTCGTTTTCCGGACGCCGCACACGAAGTTCGCTTCCGGCGACAAGTCGCGCGGCACCGCCGCCGAGTATGAGGCGGCGACGCGGGAAGCGAGCGCGCACTACGGGCGCTACACCGTGGACGCGACCAGTCACACACTCACGTTCGACATCGACCACGCGTCGTTCCCGAACCAAGACGGTGTCGAGCAGAAGCGCCCATACGAGCTCGTGGGGGACGATCTCACCTACCGCATCCCCCCGCGCGCCGACGGCACGATCTCGATCTCTTCGTGGCACCGGTTGGTTCGATAGGGAGCGAACCGTTGCGGCTGGTGTTCACGATACATTGGGGTCATGAGAATGCTCTATTGTCGCACTATTCATAGTCCCAGCGGTCGCACAGGCCCAATGGAAAACCCCTTGGAGCTATGAGGGCCCGCGGGGTTACGCGCACTGGGGTGATCTAGACCCCGACTACGCCACGTGCAAAACGGGCCAGGCCCAGTCCCCGATCGACATTCGCTCCACCGAGAAGGCCGATTTGGCGCCGATCCGATTCCAGTACACGAGCGCCCCGCTCAAGTACTTGATCAATAACGGCTACACCATTCGCGTGAACTACCACGACACGTCGAGCGTTCTCGTCGTCGGCGACAAACGCTACCATCTCACCCAATTCCACTTCCATCGCCCCAGCGAGGAGTATATCCACGACAAGCCGTACGCGATGGAGCTGCACTTGATGCACACCGCGAGCGACGGCGAGATCGCCGGCGTCGCCGTGATGATCACTTCGGGCGCGGCGAACGAGACGGTCCAGCGCCTCTGGGACCACATGCCCAAGGTGAAGGGCAATGAGCAAGAGATCCCCGGCGTCGCCATTGATCCCTCTGGTCTCATTCCTCACGATCTCTCCTACTATCTGTACACGGGCTCGATCAGCGCGCCGCCATGCACCGAAGGCGTGCTCTGGTACGTGCTCGAGACGCCGATCACGCTGTCGCCCGCACAGATCGCGGCGTTCGCCGAGTTGTACCCGCACGACGTCCGGCCGCTGCAACCGCTCAACGGGCGCGTGGTCAAGGAGAGCCGCTAATTTGACGGAGTGAAGGCCACACGGCAGCTCGCTCGCCTCGGGGCGCTCGTCGGCGCCTGGTGCGCTGTCGTGCTGTTCACGGCGAGCCAATACTCGCTGATCTACACCGCCACGGGTGGCGCGGCCCACTTCCCGATGGCTCTCCGGGTCTCGGCCCTGCAGTGGCTGCCCTGGCTCGTCATCGGCCCGTGCGTCGTGCTCTTGGCCCAACGCTTCCCGCTGCGCGGCGCTCACTGGCCGCAACACCTGGCCATTCACCTGCTCGCCACCGTTGTCGTCGCCGCGGTCGTCACGCGCTCGTTCGGCGCGGCATTTTTGCGCAATGTCCATTCGGAGGCGATCGTCTATTGGCTGCTGGTCGCCAGCACCCACCTGGCCGACTCGCTCCGCCGCGCGCGCGAGCGCGAAAGCCACGTGTCCCGTCTCGAGGTACAGCTCGCCGATGCCCGCCTGGCCGCGCTCCAGTCGCAGCTTCACCCGCACTTCCTGTTCAACACCCTGCACGCCGTGTCATCACTGATCCACGAGGATGCCGACGGGGCCGAAGATATGCTCACCGCGTTGAGCGATCTCCTCCGCACGACGCTCAGCCGCGGCAGCCAACGCGAGGTGCCGCTCCACGACGAGATCGACTTTCTCGAGCGGTACCTCGAAATTCAAAAGATGCGCCTGGGCGACCGCCTGCAGGTGACGCTGGACGTCCCATCGGAGGTCGCCGATATCCTGGTCCCGTCGTTCGCGATACAACCGCTGGTCGAGAACGCGATCCGTCATGCGATCGCCCCGCGGCGCGCCGGCGGCCATCTCGAGATCCGGGCGACGCAAGTCGATGGCCGCTTGCGTGTGACGGTAGCCGACGACGGGCCGGGCTTTCCGGCCGAAATGGGGTGGGGGATAGGCCTGGAGAACACCCGCGCGCGCCTCACGCAACTGTACGGCGACGAATGCCGATTCATCATCGCCGACCGAGCGACGGGAGGCGCGTCCGTGACGATCGAGCTCGTCGCGCGCACGAAGACCGCATGAACATCACGGCGGTCATCGTCGACGACGAACCGCTCGCCCGCCGGCGCATTCGCTCGCTGCTCGCCCGGGAGCGCGATATCGAGGTGCTCGAAGAATGCGCCGACGGCACGAGCGCCGTCGACGCGATTCGACGCCGCCGACCGGATCTCGTGTTTCTCGATGTCCAGATGCCGGAGATGAACGGCTTCGCGGTCCTTCGCGCGCTCGGGAGAGACCTCACGGCGGCCGTCGTCTTCGTGACGGCCTACGAGCAATTCTCGCTGCGCGCCTTCGACGTCCACGCGCTCGACTATCTGCTCAAGCCATTCCATCGCCGACGCTTCCAGGAAGCGCTGCGCCGCGTTCGACAGCGCTTCACCAACGAACGCGAGCTGGCCGACGTCCGCGTGCGCCTGGCCGCGCTCCTCGAGGCCTCCGACGACGGCGCCGACACGGTCCGCGCGGCTCCGATCGAGCGCCTGGCGATCCGCACGACGACCAAGGTCGCGATCGTGCGCGTGCGCGAGATCGACTGGATCCAGGGCGACGGGAACTACGTTCGGCTGCACGTCGGGGGTGCCGTGCATCTGCTCCGACAGACCATGAAGGCGCTCGTCGGCCAGCTCGACCCGAGCCTGTTCGTCCGCATCCACCACTCCTGCATCGTGAACGTGGAGCGCGTGCGTGAGCTTCAGCCGTGGTCGCACGGCGACTACGTCGTCGTCCTCGACAACGGGAAGCGCCTCATGTCGAGCCGGACCTACAGCGGGAATCTGCGCCGCGCGTTCGCGCTGTAACTCCAGTTGGTGTCACGGGTGGTCCGCACGGTCCCGTCGCCGCTGCGAAGTCACCCGCGAGCGTGCCACCGTTGGCGCATTCATGCGCAACCTCATTCTAGGTTTCACCGCGGGCCTCGCGACCATCCCGTCGGTTCTGTTCGTCGCAGGCCTACTCGGTCTTCTCCCGACTCGGTCCACGGACACTCCGCCAGCCTGGGAGACAGCCTTCGGGCGCCACGCTCTGCACGCGGCCGCCGCGATCCACGCCCCTCATCTCCAGAATCCGGTGGCCCCAACCGACTCCAGCCTCCGTGCGGGCATGAAATACTTCAACGACCAGTGCGAGGGATGTCACGGCTCCGTGAAGCGAGACAACTCGGTCGGTCTCTATCCACCCCCACCGCGTTTCGCGACCCATCCGCCGACGCTTCCGGACTGGCAGTTGTTCTGGATCGTGAAGAACGGCGTTCGGTACTCGGGAATGTTCGCGAACGCCAACGTCGCCGACGAGAAGATCTGGACTGTCGTGACCTTTTTGCGCCACCTGGACTCGCTCCCGCCCTCAGTCGCCGCCGAGTGGAAGTCGCACTAGGTCAGCGAATTCCAGAATTCGATCGTGCGAGGATTGACCGGTCGCTGCCGTCTGATCCGCGAGCTGATCTGGTGCGCGAGAATCTGACGCAGCACGCCGTCGGGGTCGCGGGGGACGCGCTTCGCCAGTTGCGCGCGCTGCTTGCGCCGGCTCTTGCGGCCGGGTTCCAAGAAGTCGGCCAGATAGAGCATCTTCCCCACGTCATCCCAGCGCGGGTGCCCCACGCTGTGGTACCGGACCGCGCTCAGCACCCCGCGGTCCGACTCGCCGTGCGACGCCGCGAGCTCGGCCGCCGCGTGGCCATGGCCGATGCCATCCGGCAGCTCGGCGTCCCTCAGCGCGTCATGCAGCCAACACGCCGTGAGCCACCGCTGGCGCTCCTCTTGGCTCACGTCCATATCGTCTGCCCACTCGTCGAGAAGCGCGATCATGCGCCGCACATGGGCCCGCCGCTTCTTGCCCGCTTGCGCCCAGTCCGGCAGGTCCGTCGCTGCTTGCGCAGGCGCCGGTCGCCCCCGGACACGTCGGCCGAAGAGCCGTAGCAACAGGTTGCGGGTGCGTTGAGCGAACTGGGGCATGGCCGGACATAAAATAAAAGCTCCCCGCCGTTCTGGTCAGCGCGTCCCGTGGCGGGTGTATAGCCCGTCGAACACGATCTGCCAGGTCGCGCCGCCATCCGACGACGTATCCCACACCTGCCGGACGCGATTCGGATCGCCGTGCTCGCGTTGCCACGTGATGCGATTGATGATCGCGCCACCCGTCGCACTCACGCCGGGTCCGCTCAAGACCATCTTGTCGCCGGCGAACGACCCGTCGAGCAACAGCAGGGTGCCCTGATCATCGACCCAGGTCTGATGCCATTGCTTGCGCGTCGCGTCGTACACGTTGAAGCTCGACCCGCGCGTTCCACGCGCGCCGACCCAATGCTCTTGCAACACGCAGCCGCCGAGTGGCCGATCGATGGAGTTCGTGCCGACGACATTGCCTTTGGGTCCGGTCACTGTCCAATCGCCGACCCAGAAGTCGAACTGATGGTATTCGGGTGCCGCGCAGGCGGGGGCGACGAGCATCGTCAGCACGAGACCGACAGAGACGATCATGGTGCGCTCCGATGGTGGGTGTCGCATCCAACATGACGGTGACCCACGCACCGCACCAGACGCGTGACGATTTCCGCACAACCCGATGACTAATTCTCGTCCCGATGCACGGTCGTCGTCGAAAACGCCGGAATACAGATCGCGACATACTCCGCGCCGCCGGCATCTGGGCTGCTATAGCGAATCCATTCCCCCGGTTGCGCGATGACGGCCTGTCCCGCCTTCACCTGGAGCGCGCCGCCGTCGTACTCCACTCGCAGCATCCCGCGCAGCACGACCGTAATCTCCTCGAACTCCGGTCGTTGACCCGGTTCGGCCCACCCTTCTGGAGAAACCATTCGGGCCACACTGACTGTCGCATGACCGGACCGCATCCGCCCGGCGTACTCCTCGATGCGTTTGGGCTTGTTCCCGACGGCCGGGATCACGGCCGGTGAGTCGATCAGTATCGGCATTTTTATCGGAGGGGGAAAGCACGTCCGTGATTTCGCGGATTCGACCTGGCGAGTAATCAGTGGAAGTACAGCCTCGTCGACAAGTGGGTGGAGTTACAGGATGCTTTCGACCAACGTGGCCCAATAACTGGCGCCAATCGGCAGGATGTCGTCGTTGAAGGCATAGCGGGAGCTGTGTAGGCCGACGCCGTCGACAATGGGCCCATTGCCGATCCACAGGTAGCAGCCTGGCCGCGCCGCCAACATGAACGCGAAGTCCTCGCACCCCATGCTCGGCACGACGTCGCGCTGCACCTGCTCGTCGCCCGCGACCGTTGCCGCCGCCCGAGTCGCCCACTCGGTTGGCCCGTCGGCGTTCACCGCGGGAGGAATCGGCTTGTAGTACGCGATCTCGCTTCTCACCCCGTAGGTCGCGGCCACGCCGTCCGAGACTCGCCGGATCGCATCCCTGAGAACCGCCCGAAGCTCTGGCCTCAAGTACCGACAGGTCCCGCGCAACACGACCTGCTCGGGAACGATGTTCCACGTATTCCCGCCCTGGACCTGCGTGACGCTGACGACGGCCCCGTCCTGCGGATCGATCGTCCGACTCACGATGGTCTGGACGGCGCCGATGCACGCCGCCGCGGCAACAATGGGGTCGTCGCCCAGGTGCGGCATGGCGGCGTGCGCACCGCGCCCGGTGATGGTGATCTCGAACTTGTCGTCCGCCGCCATGATCGGCCCGACGCAGACGCCGAACGAGCCCACGGCCAGCCCCGGCCAGTTGTGCATCCCGTAGACCGCCTCGACGGGAAACCGCTCGAACAGCCCATCCTCCACCATCTTCTGCCCGCCGCACTCATTCTCCTCGGCGGGCTGAAAGATGAAGTGCACGATGCCGTCGAAATGCCTCGTCTCCGCCAGATATCGCGCCGCGCCGAGGAGCATGGCGGTATGACCGTCGTGGCCGCACGCATGCATAATGCCGTGAATGGGTAGCGCGTCCATATCCGCGCGCAGCCCGATCGCCCGTCGCCCACGACCGGCGCGGAGCGTTCCGACGACCCCGGTGCTGGCCAGGCCTCTATGGGTCTCGATGCCGAACCCGGCCAGTGTCCGGGCCACCAGCTCCGATGTTCGATGCTCTTGAAAGGCCAGCTCGGGGTGCATGTGAATGTCATGCCGCCAGGCTTTCATGTCGGCATGAAAATCGACAATGCGTTCGATGAGGGGCATGGCCGAAATCGTAGTCTATGCCCGATCTCCCGGATTGAACGTTATTGCACCCGGCGTGACGCCATACGCCGCCTTGAATTTCCGGATGAGATGACTCTGATCCGAAAATCCCACGGTAACCGCCGCGATCGCCGCCGACTCGCCGTCGAGCAAGAGTCGCTTCGCGCGCCGGAGCCTGAGCTGTGTCTGATACCAATGCGGCGGCAGCCCGACGTGTCGGCGAAACGCGCGGAGCAGTTGAAATCGATCGACGCCGGCCATGGCCGCGAGCTCCGTCAACGAGCAGTCGTCCGCGAAATGCTCCGAGAGATACTCCCTTGCGATCCTCACTGCCCGCGGCGTGGATCGTTCGCCCCCGGCCCGCGGCGGAACCCCGCCATGCCGCCGCGCCAGCGCGGCGACCGCGGTCAGCAGTCGCGTAAGACTCTCGAGCCGGGGCTCGGGACGCTCGAGTGCGCGGTGCGCGTCGAGGATGCACTGGGCGAGCGCGCGATCACTGACGACGGCGTCCGGGAAGAACGGCGTAGCTTCGAGCACGGTCTCCACGACCGCGCGGTCGAGGTAGATCATACGATACGAATACTCGTCACCGCGCCCCGCGGGCCCGCCGTCGTGCTCGTCCTCGGGATTGACGATGATGACGCGTCCCGGAATAGCAGTCCACACTCGACCGCGTGCCCAGAACGCGTGCGCCCCAGCGACGACGGCGCCGAGCGCGTAGCCCTCATGCGAATGCCGCGCGTAGCGATGGGAGCTGGCGTCCCATCGCAAGAGCTCCACGCCAGCAATCCCTGCGGGTCTCCAGTATCGGGAAACCATACGATCATACAAATTAACTCACACCATGAAATTACAAATGCTGCACGTCGTACTGCTCGCCGGCGCCGTCGCGGCCTGCCATTCGTCAGATCCGTCCGCTCGCGCGCCGGTCCTCAGGATTTCGGCCATTCCAGACCAGGACCCCGAAAAGCTGCAGCGGCTGTACGGCAAGGTCTCGACGTATCTCTCGACCGCGCTCGGCGTCCCGGTCGAGTATCGCCCGGTGACCGATTACACCGCATCGGTGACCGCATTCAAGGTCGGCGATCTCGATCTCGTCTGGTACGGTGGCCTCACCGGCGTGCAAGCGCGACTACAGGTCCCCGGCGCACACGCGATCGCCCAGCGCGACATCGACACGGCGTTCCACGCGGTGTTCATCACCCGTCGCGCGTCGGGCATCCGATCGCTCGCCGATCTCAAGGGCCATACGTTCACATTCGGCAGCGAGACATCAACGTCGGGGCGGCTCATGCCGCAGTACTACCTGCACCAGGGGGGCGTGGAGCTCTCTGACTTCCGTGGCCCCCCGGGATTTTCGGGGTCGCACGACAAGACGATCGCCCTCGTCGCGGCCGGCACCTACGACGCCGGAGCGCTGAATGCCCAGGTGTGGCAAGCCCGCGTCGCCAGCAAGGCGGTCGACACAACGCAAGTCGTCGTCTTCTATGTGACGCCGGCATTCCACGACTATCACTGGGTCTTGCGCCCCGAACGTCGAGCGGCGCTTCGGCGCGGGATTCGCCGATAAGGTGCGGTCCGCGCTGATCACGCTGGATCAACAGGACATCCTCGACCTCTTCGGCGCGCACCGCTTCGTGAGCGCGGCGGACAGCGATTACACACAAATCGAGTCCGTTGGTCGCGCCATAGGAACGATCGTACAGTGATCGTCGCGTTACGGCACGTGAGTCGCCGGTTCGGCGAGCGGCTCGCCGTCGACGACGTGTCGCTCAATGTTCGCGCCGGCGAGCGTGTCGCGCTCATCGGTCCGAGCGGCGCCGGCAAGACCACGCTGCTGCGGTTGATCAACGGGAGCGTCGGGCCGACCGCCGGTCACGTCACCGTTTCGGCGGCGCGCCGCGAGATCGGGACCATCGACCAATCCTTGGCGCTCGTCGACGCGCTCCGGGTCATTCACAATGTCAATGCCGGTCACCTGGGTCGCTGGTCGACGCTGCGCGCGCTCGTCTCGTTGATCGTCCCGCGGGAGCGACCACACGCCGCCGCGGTGCTCGAAGGACTCGGCATCCCCGAGACAATCGACGCACGCACTGGCGATCTATCGGGCGGCCAGCGCCAACGAGTCGCGATCGCGCGCGTTCTGGTACAGGACCCGCTGCTCGTCCTCGCCGACGAACCGGTCTCGCAGCTCGACCCCGAGCGCGCGCGGATGATCTTGACGCTCCTCGCGAGTCGCGGCGGTACGCTGATCGCCAGTCTGCATCGTCCCGATCTGGCCCGCGAATACTTCGACCGAATCATCGGCCTCCGTGCCGGGCGCGTCGTCTTCGATCGGCCGCCAGCCAACGTCAAAGCGGCGCTGCTCGAGCAGCTCTACACGGTCGCGCCGCCGTGAAGCTCGACCGGCCGCGGCGTGCCCGCGGCGTCGGTCTCGTTGTCGTGCTGCTGCTCGGGTGGTCTTTTGTTCGGGCGGTCGGCGGGCATAGCGCCATCGCGAACCCCGCGGGCTGGCCAATGGTTCGCGCGTTCGCGACCGCGGCGTTGCACCCGGATCTCTCGCCATCGCTCGTCCGACTCGCGTTCGTCTCGAGCGGCATAACGCTCGCATTCGCCACCGTCGGAACGGCCGTCGCCCTCGTCATCGGCACGGTCGGCGGAGTGCTCTCGTCGAACATCTGGTGGGGCGACCATCGACCCGCCGCGACGATCTGCCGCGGATGCTTCGCCATCCCGCGCGCACTCCACGAAGTCGTCTGGGGCCTGCTCCTGCTGAGTTGCTTAGGGCTGTCGCCACTCACCGCGATTCTCGCGATCGGCATCCATTACGGCGCGATCACGGCGCGCGTCACCGGCGAGACGCTCGACGACACGCCCGCGGCCGCGTTCTATGCGCTCCGCCTGGCCGGCGCCCGGCGTCTCACGGCGCTGTGCTATGGATTGCTGCCCGGCGCGGCCCCGGATCTCATCGCATACGGCTTCTACCGATTCGAGTGCGCGATCCGCGCCAGCGTCGTCCTGGGGATGATCGGCGCCGGCGGCTTGGGATTCCAGGTGCTCCTCAGCATGCAGTCCTTGCGCTACGGCGAAGTCTGGACGTTCGTCTACGCGCTAATGGTGCTCTGCGGTCTTACCGACGTCTGGAGCGCGGCGGTACGGCGAAGGCGCTTTCGGTCTCCTCGGGGCTCGCTCGCCCTGGCGGCGCTGCTCCTCGCGTGGTCGCTCTGGTCTCTCCCACTCGACCTGTCGCGACTGGTCAGCTCCCACACCTATCATCTGCTGGGGGACGTTCTCTCACGCGCCTTCCCTCCGCGTCCCGCGTCGAATCTGCTTTCGCTCTCCGCCGACACCCTGGCGATGTCGATCCTGGCGATCGCCATGGCCTTCGCGGCTGCGCTCCTCGTCGCTCTCCGACGGGGTATCGTGAGCCGGTTCGTGTTGCTCCTCAGTCGTGCCGCGTCCGCGCCCGTCTGGACGCTGATCGCGTTGTTCGTACTGTTCCCCGGCACACTGCCCGGCGCCGTGGGCTTGGCGGTGTTCAACTTCGGTGTGCTCGGCCGTCTCTTGGGGGATGCGATCGAGGACTTGCCTCGTTCTCCGATCGCGGCGCTCGAAGCAATGGGCGCCCGACCCTGGAGCGTCGCCCTCTACGCGGTGCTCCCCGCGCTCAGGCCGCGGGCCATTACGCTGGCCGCCTATCGGTGGGAGGAGTGCGTGCGCGGCACTGTCCTAGTCGGCCTCGTCGGTGCGGGAGGTCTGGGCACGCTGCTCACACAGCAACTCGCCGCGTTCGACTATCGCGGTGTCGCCGCCACGCTCGGCGCGTTCATCGTTCTGACGCTCGTCGCCGAGTGGTTGGTCCGGGCCATCTCGAGGTCGTGATGATCGTCTACGCGAACGACGATTCCAATGGGCGGCGCCCTACCAGCGCGCCAGCTGGGTGATTTGCACGAGGTTGCCGCAGGTGTCCTTCAGCTGGGAGATGGTCGCCCCGGTCACCGAAGTGGGCGGCATGGTGAACTCGGCGCCGCGTCCCTTGATGCGCTCGTAGTCACCTTTGACGTCGTCGCTATAGAACATGACCGCGGGCTGATTCTGCTGAAACATCGCTTGCTGGTAGGTCGCGGCCGCGGGATTGCTGTTCAACTCCAGATGCAACTGGGTGCCGTCCGGTTCCTCCGTCGAGCCGACCGTGAGCCAGCGATACGGACCCTGCGAAAAGTCCGCTTTCTTCACGAGCCCCAACACGTTCGTGTAGAACGTGAGCGCCTTGTCCAGGTTATCAACGTAGATATTCGTGAGCTTGATCTTCATATGACTCTCCTCGTGTCTTACTGCAGTTCCGCGGCCACTCGTTCCAGGCCGCCAATGAATTTGTTCCAACCGTACTTCGCGCCGTTGTAGGCCGCGGTCTGCTCCGCGCCGAATCCCGAGTGCTCCATGCGCACGAGCGTGCCGGCCTCCGTCGGCGTCAACGTCCATGCGACGACGCTCACCAGTCCCAACGAGCCCCAGGTGTAGGACAACCGCTTATTGGGTTCGTCGACCACCAGCACTTTGGAGTCGATGATGCCATCCCAACCGGGCACCGGCGTCGAGCGGAACTGGAACGTGTGGCCCACGGTCGGCTGAAAGTCGTTGTCCATCAGCCACTCCTTGATCAGCGCGCCGTGCGTGAGCGCGCGCCAGATCTTCTCGGGCGGATGCGGCATCTCGCGTTCAATGACAACCGAGCGCGTCGTGGCGGTGCTCACGTGTCCATCCGGTTCAAGAGATCCTCGAGCCGATCGAACTTGTCGGGCCAGAAGTCGCTGTAGAAACTCAACCAGTCGATCAGCGGCGCGAGTCCGCGCCGTCGAGCGCTGTAATGCGTCTCCCGGCCCGTCCGACGCCCGCGAACCAGCCCCGCGTGTTTGAGCGCGCCCAGGTGCTTGGATACCGCCGGCTGAGATACGCCGGAGCTATCGGTCAGCACCCGCACCGTCAGTTCGCCCTCTCGACTCAGGCGCTCGAACAACGCCCGACGGGTCGGATCAGCGAGAGCGGTGAAGAGTTTCCCGGACGCGGCCAGCATGGAGTATTCATAACCCACGAGTTATGAATTGTCAAGCGACGCCCATCCCGTTGCTCGGCCGATCCACGTGGCCTCATTTTACCGGCGTGGACGCATCCGGTTATCTCTACACCATCGCGACCGTCGGCATGACCTTCGCGGGCCTGTCTGTCCTGACCATGATCCTTCGGCAACTGCTGGGGGGTCGAATGACCAAGTGGGACAGCTTCGTGGCGCGCACGTGGCTCGAGCTGGGATTCATGACATCGTTCGGCTCGATCCTGCCGCCGCTGTTGATATTGTGTGGGGCGCCGACGCCGACCGCATGGCGCATTTCCAGCGGCGTCGTGGCCGTCATTCTCGGGAGCTGGGCGCTGTCATTTCCGCTCCGTCGGCTCCGTGTCAACGCGACGCGTTTGCCAATACCGGTGGTGATATTCTCGCTGGCGATGGATATCACGGCGCTCGCTCTGGCGGCAAATACGATCGTTGTTCGTGGCGAGCTACTGGCAGGCGTGTATTCCGCCGCGGTGACGGCGATACTCGTCGGTGCCGCGATGTTGTTCCTGTTCGCCTACGTGCATTGGTACGACGCGATCATCACGCACGAGCAGCCGACATCGTGAGTCAGGGGTGTACGACCGGCTTTCGCGTCGGTCGTACACCCCCGTGAGACACGCCGCCTACCGTCTCGCCGAGCCCACCCGTCGACCGGCGCGGTTGTACAATGGGAGAAATTCAGAGTGCGGGTAGAACGCGAGCGTCCACGGCTGGTTGGCCGCCGACCCGTTCGCCGTACCGATGGCGATGTTCGGTGTCAGTGACCCACCGGTCGCCAACTGACTCGTCGTGAATTCGTCAACGCCGTTGGCGACCGCATCGACGACCCACAGGTTCCTGTTGGTGTCGAACCCGAGCCCTTCGAACTGCGCGCCGCTCGCGGTGATGGTGACCGCCGGCGTGACCGTCGCGGTTGTGCCGAGCTGAGATGACGAGAACTCGATGACGCGACTGCTCCCGCTCGTCACCCAGAGGTTCCCGCTGTCATCGAATGCCAGATACTGCCCCACCATATTGTCCGTCGTATTCAGCCGCACGACCGGCTCGACGTTGGCCGTTCCCGATGCCGCGAGCGAGGCGGCCGTGTACATGTACTCCTGGCTGTTGTCGGTGTCGACGACCCAAAGGTTCCCGTTGAAATCGAACGCCAGTGCCGACGGACCGCTCAAGGTCGCGTCGAACCGGCAACTGTTCAGCACCAAGGCTGGCGTCACGGTCGCCGCCCCGCTCAGCCCGGACAGTTGCGCGGCGCTGTACTCGTCGATCTGACACGGGCCGTAATTCGCCAGCCACATGTTGCCGTTGGCATCGAAGGCGAGGCCCTTGACGTAGCTGAGGCCACTGTAGGTGAGCGACCCGATCGGTGTCGCGCCCGGAGTGCCGAGCGACGCAGCCGCATACTCTTTGAGCGTGTTCGTTTGCACGTCGACGCTCCACAGATTGCCGCTGCGATCGAACGCGATGTTGATCGGATTGCCCCCGGGTAACGTCCCCGTAATCACATTGGCCGGCGTCTGGGCGCCGCTCGACACCAGCTGCGTTGGAGTGAATTGCGCATACTCATCGGCGCCGGTGGCGTCGGCCACCCACATCCCGGTCGGCTCCGGCACGTAGGTGACGGTGACGGACGCGGTCGCGTTGCTGGCGACCGTGGCGGGTGAGCCAGTCACGAGGGCCGTGTCCCGATACATACTCTCGCAGACTCCGCCCACGATGATGCTGGCGGTCACGCTGTAGCTGCCCGGCACGAGCCCGGTCAGTGTCTGTGTCGCACTGAGGCTTCGCGTGTACCCGCTCGGGCCCGTCACGGAGACGCTGGGGGTCGAGCCGCCTGGCGCGTTGACCGTGATCGTCAAGTTGCCCGTGAGTGGGGTGCACGTGACCGTCACGTTTGCGGTCACCGTCTTGCCAGACGTGAGCCCGGAATACGCGACCGGGCTTGGCGCCGTGCAGTTGGTCGGCAGTGACGACACGGCCACACTTCCGCTCCCGGCGCCGATCGGCACGGTCGCCGCGTACACGCCCGTGCCGGATGTCGTGACCGCGGGAGCCGCCGAACCACCGGACGGTGTGACCGTCACGTTCGCGTTCGCGATCCCACCACCCAGACTGCTCGTGACCGTGCCACCGACCGTTCCCGTGAGTGGTGTGCACGTCACCGTGACGTCGACGGTCAGTGCGGCACTCGACGTGAGACCGGAGTATGCTTTCGGGCCCGGCGCGGTGCAGTTCGTCGGCAAGGAGGAGACCGCGACGGTGCCGGTCCCAGCGCCAACCGGCACGCCGGTGGCCGAGTAGCCACCGGACGACGACAATGTCACGGCCGCGATTGCCGTGCCGCCAGTCGGAGTCACCGTGACCGACGCACCCGCGATCCCACCACCCAGGCTGCTCGTGATCGTGCCGCTGATGGTGCTCGTGAGCGGGGTGCACGTCACCGTGATGTTGACCGTCACGCCGCCCCTGAATGTCAGGCCGGAATACAACGTCGGACTCGGCGTCGTACAGTTCGGCGGGAGCGACGACACGGCCACCGCGCCCGTGCCATCGCCGACCGATACACTGGAGACCGTGTAGGCGCCAGCGGACGACGACTGCACGGCCGCCAAGGCCGTGCCGCCGGTCGGAGTCACCGTAACCAATGCACCCGGGATCCCGCCGCCCAAGCTGCTCGTAATCGAGCCGGTGATCGAGCCCGTCAAGGGAACACATGGGACCACGATCGGAACGATCACCGAATCATCGGCGAAGAGCCCGGTATAGCCCACGGTCGGCGGCGCCGTGCAGTTCACCGGCACGCCGGACACCGCAATCGAGCCTGAGCCCGTGACGGCCGGGACGTCGATAACGCGGAACGTGCCGGTGCTGCCGCTCGTGACCTGCGCCATCGCTTTACCGCCGGTCGGTGTCACGACCAGCGAGACTCCGCTGAGCGAGCCGCCAAGGGAGCTCGTGACCGAGCCGACGATGACGCCGCTCGGCGCGAGGCCCGCGGACGTGTCATGGCAGGCGACGGCGAATGCGCCGAGCGCGAGCACGAGGCCGAACATGAGAAAAGACCAACGGGAAGCGCGGACCACGGCCATCGCGACCTCGACGCAAAAAATGCGCAGTGGAGGAAATCGACATGCGCGACCGCGGCACGCGGCGACGCACACTGCGGCAGGGACGAGGGGCGCGACGTTTGGTTACTGATTAGCGCGCGCTAAGAGAATGCTCAGTACTGATTGATTGGACGCTGCGTTTGCGTCACGCCATCGGCACGAACGGACTCCGCGCAAGTCAGAGAGTGAACTGGCCCGTCGCGACGGATGCGACGTTCCCGCCGACGTCGATGGTGTCGCCGTCGATGGCGACGTGCAGGAAGCTGCGCCGTCCCATCTTGGTGCCTTGCTCGCTGGTCATGCGGGACGCGGTCAGGAGGCCGTGCCGCGTCATGAACGAGGCGAGCGGGCCGGTCGCGCTCCCCGTCCCGGCATCTTCGGACATACCGAAGTCGGGCGCGAACATTCGCGAGTACGCACCCGTCAACGTCGGCGCGAAGGGAAAGATGCCGAACCCATCGACCATGTCGCCGCCCTTGAGCGTGGCGAGACGCTCCGGGTGCGCGCGATCCACGACGCCGGGGTCCTTGAGGGGGATGAACAGCATCTGCAGGCCGGCACTGACGAACTGCGGCGCGATGTCGAGGAGGTCGTCGACGCCAAGACCCAGCGCGGCGGCACAGGTGGCGCGGTCGCGGGTCGGGCCATACGTAATCGGTGGCGTCCGCAACCAGATCAGCGGCCGATCGCCGGGGTCGACCCGGATCGGCACCGGGCCAACCTTTTCTTCCAGCGCGAAATTGGACGTGTTCCCCGGGACGAGGCCTTCGTCCAGCAGCACGAAGCTGGTTCCAATGGTTGGGTGGCCGGCGAACGGCAACTCCTTGGTCGGTGTGAAAATCCTGACCTGCGCCACGCAGTCGGGGCGCGTGGCCGGAAAGCAGAAGGTCGTCTCCGAGAGGTTGAGCTCCCGGGCAATGAGTTGCATCGCGCGGTCGTCGAGGCCGTGCGCGTCGGTGAACACGGCCAGCGGATTCCCCTCGAACGGCTCCGTCGTGAACACATCGACGAGGCGATACCGGTAGGGCCGGCGCACGTGGCTCATCGCGCGATGACCTCCAGCTCGACCAGGCCGCCCAGCGGCAGCGCGACGACCGCCACGGTCGTCCGAGCCGGATACGGCGCGCTGAACTGACGGCCGAACACCTCGTTCATCGCGGCGTAGTGCGTCATGTCCGTCAGGTACACGTTCACCTTGATGACGTTCTCCAAGCTCAAGTTCGCCGCCTGCAACGTCGCCTCGATGTTGCGAAAGATCCGTTCCGTCTGTGTCGCGACATCGCCGGCAATGAGCTTGCCGGTCGCGGGATCTTGAGCGACCTGTCCACTCAGGTACAGCGTCTCACCGGCGCGAATGGCTGGCGAAAAAGGACCGACCGGCTTGGCGATTTTATCCGTGGTAATGGCGGTTCTGGCCATAAGGCGCCCGATTACAGGGTGAATACGATGGAGCCGTGGGTGCGGCGCGCCTCGAGATCGCGGTGCGCCGTTGCCGCATCGGCGAGCGCGTATCGTCCGCCGATGGTCGGCGTGATCGCGCCCCGCGCCACCATGTCGAAGACCGACGCGGCCGATTGCTCCAGATCGGCGCGGCTCGCGATATAATGCGCGAGGCTCGGCCGCGTGAAGTGCAACGAGCCCTTCTTCATGAGGGTGAGCGGCTCGATCGGCGGCACGGCGCCCGACGCGTTGCCGAACGTGATGAGGCTGCCCGTCGGTTTGAGACAATCGAGAGAGGGCATGCACGTATCGCGGCCGACGCCATCGTAGACAACGTCGACGCCGCGACCACCCGTGAGCTCTTTGACGCGGGCGACCCAGTCCGTCGTGCGATAGTTAATGACGAAGTCCGCGCCGAGGGCCGTGGCCGCCGCGCACTTCTCGTCGGACCCCGCGGTCCCGATGACCGTCGCGCCGAGCGCCTTGAGCCAGCCCATCGCGATCGTGCCGGTGCCGCCGGCCGCCGCATGCCACAACACCCATTCTCCGGGTACGACGTGGTAGCAGCGCTCGACCAGGTACTCGACCGTCATGCCCCGCAGCATGAGACCAGCGGCAATGTCATCGGCGACCGTGTCCGGCAACGGGATGAGGCGATCGGCCGGCGCCAAGCGCGCCTCGGCGTAGCTTCCCGGGAGAAGCGCATACGCGACCCGCGCGCCTGGCTCGAGACCGGTCACGCCCGGTCCAATCGCTTCGACCACGCCCACGCCCTCGACACCAGGGATGAACGGCAGCGGCTGCGGGTACAGGCCGCTCCGGTGGTACGTGTCGATGTAATTGATCCCGATCGCCGTATGCGCGAGGCGCACCTGTCCAGGCCCGGGTGCGCCGAGCGCGATCGTCTCCCAGCGGAGCACTTCCGGGCCGCCTGTAGCGGATATGCGAATAGCACCCGTCATGCGCACAATCTGCGTCTCGTGGAGAGTTGCGTCAAATGCAATGTTTTCACTATTATGTTGCTCGATATGCTGGATGAGATTCGATCGTTCATCGTGCTCGCCGAGTCCGGCTCGTTGCGGCGCGCGTCCGAGCGGCTGTTCCTGACGCCGTCGGCGCTCACGCGGCAGATTCAGCGCCTGGAGCACGCGCTCGGGACTTCGCTCCTCGATCGCCGCGTCAAGCCGGCGCGGATCACCCGTGCGGGTCGGGCGGTGCTCGATCGCGGACGGCACGTGTTGCGGGTCATGGATGATCTCAAGGCCACGGCGTCGCCGAACGCCGAGCCGACCGGCACGTTCCGATTGGGGATCGCCCACGCGCTCGCGCAGGCCAGTCTCGTCGGCGCGATTCAGAGATTGACGAATCGGTTCAGCCAACTGCGGCCGGTGATCACGACGGATCTCACGCGGACGCTCCTCGAGCAGGTGCGGACGGGCGCCCTCGACGCGGCGCTGACGCTCATGCCCGCCAGCGGGGGCGCGCCGAGCGACGTGGACGCCGCCGTCGTGGCCACGGAACGGCTCGTGCTGATCCGCTCGCGCGACCGCGAACGCCGGTTGCCCGGGCCCGACCTCGACGCGCCGTGGGTGGTCAATCCACTGGGGTGCCTCATTCGGCAGGCACTCGAAGTGAAGCTGCGCGAAATGGGATTACCGTTCCGCGTCGCCGCCGAGATCCACAACGTCGAGATGCAGCTGTCGCTGGTCGCCGGTGGATTGGGGCTCGGGGTCGTGCCGGCCCGCCTCCTCGCCACGCATCCGCGGCGCCGGCATCTGGAGCAGCTCACGCGGACCGGCGTGACGCTGTCGGCCGCGATCGTCTTCGTGCGCGCCGGTCACCTCGGACAGCTCGACATCGCAGCCGAGTTCTTCCAGGACGCGCTCACGGAACACTTCGCGCCTAAGGGGACGAAATGAGGAAGATTATTGCGACCGCGTTTGTTTCGCTCGACGGTGTCATGCAAGGTCCTGGCGGCCCAGCAGAAGATCCGAGCGGCGGGTTCGGTCTCGGGGGATGGTCCGCGCAATACTCTGATGAAAAATCCGGCGCCGCTGTCATGCGGATGGTGGGCACCATCGCCAAGCCAAATGACGTTCTGCTCGGGCGCAAGACGTACGACATCTGGACCGGCCATTGGCCGCATGTTCCTGCGAACGATCCCATTGGACCGGTGTTCACCAAGGCCAACAAGTATGTGATGACCGGCGGCACGAGCGCATTGGCGTGGGCCAACAGCCACCAGCTGCACAACATTGACGAATTGAAGAACGTCAAAACTGGCAACGGGGCTGACATTGTTCTGTGGGGCAGTTCGACGCTCTATCCGCAGCTGTTGGAGGCCAATCTCATCGACCGCCTGCTGCTGCTGACATTTCCCGTGATGCTCGGAAAGGGGAAAAAGCTCTTCGGCAACACCACGCATCCCGTCGCCATGAAGCTTTTGGCGAGTGAGGTAAACTCGACCGGCGTCATCATCGCCACGTACGAGTCGCCCAGAGCCCCGACGTTCTGGAACGCGTCCACGTAAACCTGGTCACTCCGACGTCCACATCACGAAGGTGCGGACGCGGCATGCTGGGCTGATCGTCTCGAGCCATCCGCCAGTCGCGCGATAGGTGAGCAGCCAATGGAGGAATAGGCCGAGGTGGAGTTGAACCACCGACCTCACGCTTATAAGGCGTGCGCTCTAACCACCTGAGCTACCGGCCCCGAAGCAATCGGCCCCCAAGCGAATCGATCGACAATGCGACGCACGCTCGGGCATCCTTCTGGGATTAGCGCCTGATCCCGCGCTCTTTCGTCACTTCATGGAGTACGTGCGTAGCCTGTCGGGCAGTGTGTACGGTCGCCGCATGTACGAGGTCATGCGGTATTGGGACGAAGACCTTCCGGACTGGGACGCGCAGGACCACGAGTTCGCGGGCGCTGTGGCGGAACCAACCGAAGTGGGTCGTGTCGCGCTCGTTGAAGTCAGTCGGTCCCAACGCCACACTCGTCGAGGATGACATCGAGGCGGTGATACGTGGGCTGAAGGCTCAGCTCGCTGGGGAGATTGCAGTTGGTGGACCAGACCTGGCGCGAAGCCTGGCCGACCTTGGTCTTATCGATGAGTATCGACTCTACATCCGGCCCTATGTGCTTGGTCATAGCAAGCCGTTCTTCGCGGGCCCCCGGCCCCCGCTCCGTCTCGTGGCCAGCGATCGACTCAGCGAGGACACGATTCGACTGACGTATGTTCCTGCCGCTTTGTAAGTCTGCTCCAAACCATAACACGCGCCCGCCTCTTGACCAGTCGGCGCTTGCCAAGCACGCACGCCTGCTTCCGCAGCGTTGAGCGTGGCGGATCTGACCTTCTCCATGTGCATGCGCTCACCGTAGGAACGTCTACCTTAAGCATCGAACAGTTGGACGTGGCGTGGTCGGGAAGCGCCGAAGATCATGAGCGCAGGTGAAGCAAGTGCTATGGCGACCTAGCGCCCGCCGATGATCACCCCGGCACCTGGCGGCGCGACGATTTATCGCGGCGGTGTACTGGGCCATCGCGGTGGCAGCGGCAGGCCAGCCGACAAAGTTCGGCGGGCTCTCGTGGGGCTCGCGAGCGCTCACGTAGCCACGACGCCGCAGCTCGCATCGAGAGAAACACTCCAGTCATCATCCTGCCGGAACTCGGGACCGAGCGGACAACGCGGACATGGCAAGATTTCACGGGTCTAGTCCAATGCATGTGTCACCCGATGGCAGCAAGATCTTGATCGATCTCTAGTGCGGTATTCACTGTGCGCTCACGAATTGAGGCGATGAAGCGCGTAACCCTTGGCGCCTTTCTCCTGGCGGCAAATCCGGCCGTCCGGAAACCACAGATTGTTGGCGCTCAGGAGCCTGCGCGCGTACAGGCGGACCCCAGACAGCTGATCGACCATATCACAAAGGCTGTGCTCGCGGACAACACGGTTTGGCTCTTGGATATCAACGGGCGACTCTCGCATGTCCCATTGGATTCGATGCGCCTCGTCCCGGATACCGCACTTGGCACCGTTCTCGATTTCGGGGTCGACCGTAAGAACCAAATCGTCGCGGTCGTGGAGCAGTCACGCGTTGCCGTCGTTTCGCGACGTGATGCGCGCGGGCAGTGGCATGTCGATGCACAACTGCCGCTGCGCAATACGACGGCAACCGTGATAACGATCGTGTCCGCTAGCGACCCCATCATGTTCTTGACGGCAGAAGCCATCTACACCGAGCAGGGGAGGTCTTGGCAGCGCCGCCAATTGGTCCCTGCGCTCGATTTGCATTCCGTGCAACGATCGGTCGCCGTGACATTGGACGGCAGCGTATACGTTGGCACCAACGTCGGCGAATGGGGCGGCACGCTGTGGCGCGTGAGTGGAGGCTTGGCCGGCGATCGCGCGCAGTCGGTGGCAACGGCGAGAATCGCCAGATCATTGGCACTTCCCGTGACCGGCATTGCCCAGGACCCGGAGCATTCTGCCTGTGTGATCGCGTCTATGGGGCTACTGCACATGTTAGAACGCGGCGGCATCGTCAGGGTTTGCGGCGACTCGGCCACGGTGCTCTTTGAGCAACCGTGCCCCCGCGCGGCGGGTATCGATACGGTCAAAGGCGCGCGGCTCGCCCGCTCCTGTCGGTTGGCAGTGTTCGCCATCGCGCCCTCTCATGGAGGCTTCTGGGCCGCAACATCTCGCGAGCTGGTGCGATTCCACGATGACGGGATAGCTGAGCGATTGCCGATGCCGAGTTTCAGGAACATGGGCGGAATACCCCTCTCGGTGGCCCGTCCAGGACTGGTGATCGTTCGGACCAACATCAACTGGAGCGTATCGCTCAGTGGACCGACGCCGCTCATTCTCTCGGAGCCATAGCTTGGCTGTCGCTCCGTTCCGCGATGGGACTCCGATCGAGATCGTACCCAGTCCGGCCGATCGCCTGCGTGCGAGTCACGGCGGCGACACTTCGGCGCGGCGCGGTCCGTCACACCGGGCGGTTGCCCGTCGACTAACCAGGGCGGCCTCCGCCGCCTGTCGACTGCCGCTACCAGCGATTAGGCGGTGAGCTCGAATGCGTGATGGCGCACGTGTTTGCTTGCGTGTCGATCTCGTGCGCTCGCGCATTGGCCACGATGCATGGTTCATGCGACCCGATCGTCTGCTGTCTTGAACAAATGCAACATGCCGCGTCTTACGTCGACACAGTAGGCCGGTTGTGCATGATGGCGTGTTGTGACGTCACGCGACCTTGCGCCGCCTAGCGCTGACGAATATTGATGTTCCCTATGCGTGCCATGCTCATTCTCGTTTGTGCTCGCCGCCGCCTGCGTGGGTCATGCCACGCCTCGGTTGGACCCCGCGGTCTACTCGAAGCTCTGCTCACCGACGACCGATGCTGAAACCGCAAAGCGCGGCGGTTGCGTACTGAACGACCACGTCACCTCGAAGCCTGAATGGGTGCTTCCCTAGTCTCGCAATAGCCCCGGTGATACTTCAGTAGGGGTAAGTTCCGAGAGGATTCGGTCGGCCTCGTCTCGCCCGGTACGGTGGTCCGTACGCGGCGGTGGACATTTGGTGCCAAATCCGACATGGGCGTTGCCGCTCTCGCGACCTTGACCGGACATGGTAGGTTTGCGATCATGCGCCTAAGCGCTATTGTCGCCGCGTTCGCCATATCGCTGCTGGCGGCGCCGCTCCGCGCACAGTCGGCCCAGGCCCCGCCAGGGTGGCCGACCTTCACGCGCCTGTTCGACGATGCCACCGATCACGACAGCATTGTCGGCGCCAGCATCGTGCTCGTCCGCGGCGGCCGCGTCGTGGCGCACCACGAACATGGCTGGGCCGACCGCGCTCGCCACCTTCCCGTGACGGAGCGTACGATCTTCCACTACGGCTCTGTCACCAAGACATTGACCGCCATCGCCATCATGCAGCTGCGCGATCGTCACCGGCTGACGTTGGACGATCGCGTGACGAGCTACGTTCCCGAGCTGCGGCTCGTTCACGACCCGTACGGTTCTATAGATAGCGTGACGATTCGCATGCTCCTCTCCCACGCGGCGGGTTTCCAAAACCCCACCTGGCCCTACACCACCGGCGCAACCTGGGAGCCCTTCGAGCCCACGACCTGGAACCAGCTCGTGGCGATGATGCCCTATCAGGAGCTCTCGTTCCCGCCTGGCTCGCGCTACAGCTACTCGAACCCGGGGTTCATTTACCTGGGCCGCATCATCGAGCAGTTGAGCGGCGATCCTTGGGAGACCTACATCCAGAAGAACCTCTTCTCGCCACTCGGTCTCTCGCACAGCTACTTCGGCGTCACTCCGTACTACCTCGCCGCGGACCGATCCCACAACTACACGCGCGTCCGCGACTCCTCCGGCCATGAGTTCGTCCGCGACAACGGCGCGGATTTCGACCCCGGCATCACGATTCCCAATGGCGGTTGGAACGCCCCCCTGTCCGACCTTGCCGCCTATCTCGCCTTTCTCACGGGCGCCACACCAGACAGCGTGGTCCTGGCACGATCCAGCCTGACCGAGATGTGGCGCGCACGCTATCGGACGTCCAATGACACAGTCGTGGTGCCGGATTCGATCGGCCTCTCGTTCTTCGTGCTTCACCGCGGACAGGATACGTTCATCGGCCACACGGGAAGCCAAGCCGGATTCCTGGCCTTCCTGTACCTTAATCCCGCCAGTGGTGCGGCCGTTGTCGCGACGTTCAACACGGCGAGCGAGATTCCAACGTCCACGCCGTCGGCCTTCCGGCGCATTCGGGAGGCCGCCCTCACCTTGATTCAATAGGAGAGACCCGTGCCCCTCCTGCACGCCGCGATACTCGCGCTCATCATGCAGAGTCCGGATTCGGGCGTGACGGCGCTCCGTGCCGCTCGACTCCTCGATCCCAAAACCGGCACGATCACCACGAACGCCGTCGTCGTCGTCCAATTGGGTGTGATCAAGGCCGCGGGTGCCGGGGTCGCAATTCCGTCCGGCGCGACCGTCATCGACTTGGGCGCCGTCACATTGCTGCCCGGACTCATCGACTGCCACACCCACCTCTTGCAGAACTACAAAGGGGCATACGGTGGCGATGATCCCAACATGGCGCTCACCGTGGCCACGCTGGGCACGACCCGTCGCGTCCTCCTCGGGGTCGCGATGGGCCGGCAAGACCTCGAGGCCGGAATCACCACGGTGCGCGATGTCGGCAACTCCGGTTGGGGTGGCGACGTCGCGCTGCGCGATGCGATTGCTGACGGATGGGTGACCGGGCCGCGCATCATCGCATCGACGCGTGCGCTGGCTGCAGCCGGCGGCCAGTTCGGCACACTCGCTCCGGAAGCGCAGCCGCTCATTCAGCAGGAATACGTCGTCGTGAGCGGCGTCGAGGACGCGCGCCGGGCCGTCCGACAGGCGTTCTACGACGGCGCCGATCTCATCAAAGTCATCGTGAACACGGGACCGCGCGTCGTCTCGCTCGAGGAGATGAAGGTCATTGTCGACGAGGCCCACCGTGTCGGCAAACGCGTCGCGGCCCACGCGACCAACGATTCCGCGACGCGGATCGCGGCCCTGGCTGGTGTGAACTCCGTGGAGCACGGCTATACGATTTCCGACGACGCGCTACGCATGATGGCGGCGAAAGGTATCTATCTCGTCCCGACCGACTACCCGGCTGCTTTCTACGCTGACGCTCTGGCCCCGAGCGGACGGAGTGCGGCGGAGCACGATCGCGAGCTCGCCGAGGCGCGCGAGTTCGAGGCGCACTCGCGCGAGCGTCTGACCCGCGCCATCAAACTCGGCGTCCGGATCGCGTTCGGCTCTGACGAGTATTACGACGTCTCTGGTCGAACGCGCGGCCAGGCGAGCCTCCTGCCGCTCGAAGCCTATCAAAACGACGGCATGTCCCCACTCGATGTGATCCGCGCCGCCACCATCAACGCCGCCGATCTCATTGGGTGGGGCGACCGGCTGGGCGTGATCGAGGCGGGGAGGCGCGCTGATATCATCGCGGTCGATGGCGATCCGCTGAAGGACGTACGCACCCTCGAGCACGCCCGCTTCGTCATGAAAGACGGCATCGTCGTCCGCAACGACGTGGCCGGCGCTGCCAGGTAGGCCCTAGGGCGCCACGAACGCCCTTGAGCTACCTTGGCCCATGCTCGCTTATCATGACGCAGCCTATCAACGTCACCCGGAGCGTCAGATGTCGGATTTCGTCACGTACCGCGGCGCGATTTTGCCGTGGCATTGTGATCACATGGGCCACATGAACGTGATGTGGTACGTCGGCAAGTTTGACGAGGCCAGCTGGAATCTGTTCGCGCACATAGGGCTCACGCCGTCGTACCTGCGCCAAGCGACGTACGGGATGGCCGGTGTGCAGCAGAACATCACGTACAGTCGTGAGCTACTGGCCGGCAACGTCATCGAGATTCGAAGTCATCTCGTCGAGGCGCGAGCGCGGCTGATACGCTTTGTCCACACCATGCGCAACGCCGAGCGCGATGAAGTGGCGGCGACGTGTGATTTGACGGCTGTGCATCTTGACCGTCGTTCACGGAAAGCGTGTGCGTTGCCCGATGCGGTGCGCGGGGCCGCAGAGCGGCTCGTGACGCGGCCAGGCTCACCGTAGACTGCGCTCGCGTTCAGCGCGCCGTCGGCATTCGCGCCCGACGCGGTATCGAGTCGCGCTCAACAGGATCTTGGGCACGCTCGGTGAGCTCGTGCCGGCGACTTCCGATGCCGAGGTCATCCCAATGCGCGAACGCGCGCACGATCAGCCCGACCATGGAGGCGTTCGTTCTTCGCAATGGCCGGTGGGTGAACCCATTCTGGCATCTGGGTAAATCGGTCAGATGTCGCTCACGGAGCTTCATCTATCCTGGTCTCCGCGCTCGGACGGGTTGTCAGCGGCGTTTCGTCTGGTTCTGTCTTGGGCATTGCGGCGCGAATCTGCTGCGGTTGTTGGGTCCGTTCAGAGACGTCGTGCCAGTCATTCGGCTATCAAGAGTGCGCGACCACTCACCACCTGAGACCTTCGGTCACGATGCCATCGTCCGCAATCCTGGCCCCCGTCGGTGCCATCGCGCGTCTGGTCGGCCGTGGGCGGCGGACGACGGGCGCGGCGACGGAGGCGCACGTCTCGAATCTGACCGTGAGGTGAGCGCGGGGGCGTGGGTTGCGCTCGCTGCGCTCGCGCTGAACTGCGCGAGCACGTGGGATTCTCCCGAGACGGAGCCGCATCATCATTTGGTGCTGGCGAACGATCGGGTCCGCGTGTTCGACGTTCGCGTGGCTCCGCACGATGGGACTCCGCTGTACGCGCACGACCATGACCATTTAACGGTCACGATCGGGCCGGCGCGGATGTCGGATATCCCGTACCATGACTACGTCCACACCATGGTGCGCGAGCTGCGCGGTGGGGAAGTGGAGTTCACGGAGAATACCGCGGTCCACTCCGAGGACAACATTGGCAGCGCGCCATTTCACGAGGTCGTGATCGACTTCGTACGCCCGTCGATCAACGTGAGCCCGTGCGCGGCGCCTTGCGTCTTCAGGTCGGATCATTGGGCTGTTTCGTCGGTCACGCTGGCGCCGTCGGCGCGCATCGTGACTGGCGAAGCGGTGATCGTCGCGTTGTCGGCGGTCAACCTGACCCAGGCCGGGCCGGCTTTCAGCGGCGGCCCGGGTGGGGTCGCGTCCATGCACGGACCCATCGCCAACGTTGGGACGGCCGACGCGCGATTCGTCTTGCTCGAGCTCAAGTAGACGTTGGCGGCGTTCTGCCCCGGCGCTTTACGGCGTCGAGTCGTGCTGGGTGTTCGCGTGCACGATCACGTGCCACCCGCGTGCATCCTTGCGCCAGATGTCGAGCCAGGCCGCGGTGAATGCGAAGTGCTGCCGAGCGCCATCGGCCGGTGTCACGACGCCACGGATGCGGGCATGGCCGATCACCGTGGCGGTGCGGCCGTCGGGTGAGATGTCGATCCGAGGTGGCTCGATCAGCGACGCTTCCGTGAACATTCTGCCCCCGAGATACGTGCCGGCTTCCGCGAGATGTTCGGCGCGCGTGCGTGACTGCACATCGCCGTCGGCGATCACGAGCACCGTGTCCGCGTCGGCTGCCACGAAGCCCGCGGGGTCGCTCGCGAGGTGCGCATCACCCACGGCTTGTAGCGCTTGCAGAATCGCCGCGCGGTCGGCGGCTCTGTCGGGCGTAACACAAGCGACGAGAGTCATGCCAATACCTATGTACAGGATCAAGCTGCGCATGTGGTGTGTTCCGGGAAGCTGCCGTGATGGTTCTGCGGAGTGCGATACCGTCGAGTTCAGGCCCTGCGTTGTCTAGAACGATGCCAACATCTCTGTATGGTTTGACCGCGCGAGGGGCGCAATGATAGCATGACCATCATTGCACTCTCACCAGGAGCGGGTGATGCGCTTTTCAGTGTGGGCGCTCGCGACGTACGGCGCGACGGTCCTTGGTAGTCGCCCGGCTCACTTCACATTGACAATCGACGAGAGCGGCGCACAGGCCGTCCTCGAGGCGGCCACGGCTGACTCGTCGCACGCCGCCGCCGCGGCGGATGCGGCGCTCGAGAACCGCGCGGTACGTGCAATGATCGCGAAGATGGCGAAGTATGACTCGACGGTCACTCCCGCTGCGTTCAAGGCTGCTGTCCGCGCGTTGGCCAGCGGCGGTTCGGGACAGCCATTCGATCTGGACCGGTTACGGTCGGATCCGGCCCCTACGCGGCGGATGCTCGAACGAGTCACGCGTGATAGCGCTGTCATCGCGCGCCAGCTGGCTGACCGCTTGCAGTCGTTCACGCCGGAAGGAGTCGACGTGCAGGCGACGCTGTTCGTTCTCGTCGGCGCGGCGCATCAGAATGGCTGGGTGCCCGATGGGGAGAAGGCAAGCTTCTACGTCGACCTTGGGTTTCACGGCGAGGAGCTCGAGAGCGTGGAGAACGTCGCGACGCACGAGCTCTTTCACGTCGTACAAGAAGTGTCGCGGCCTGGATTCGATGACGATTTCACCGACCGCCCTGACCTCCCCGTCGCGGCGCGCGAACGACGCCGGGCCCATGCCGTGCTCACCAACCTGGTGATCGAGGGCATGGCCACCTACGTGGGTGACGCGGCGCGCTATCCATCACCCGGGCCGCGGCTGACCCGCGAGCAGGGGGAGCTCCGGCGTGAGCTGGGCCGGGCCGGTGACATCTTCGGGTTGTTCGACACGATCCTCTACCGGGCGCGGCATGATCCCGATGCACCGCTCGCGACGCTGCTGCGCATCGGGTTCGGCGGGCAGTGGGACCAAACGGGGTACTATGTCGGGTATCGGATGGCCAAGACCATCGATCGCTACGCCGGTCGCGACCGCCTGCGTGCCTTGGTCACTGTGCCGCCTGAGGCGTTTGTGGCCGAGTATATCCGGATCGCTCGGGCTCACCCCGGAGACCCGGAGATCACGCCGCTCGCACCGGCGTCGATTGCGACGGTCGAGGAGCTCGCGGTGCCGCGTTCGTGAGCGTGTACCCGATGCGTTGTCTTGAACGAACCCAACGTACGATCGCGGGTTTGACGGCATGCGTCCGCCGTGATAGCATGGGCACCATGTTCGCGCGAGCGTGGTGTGCGGCTCTGTTTGTGCTCGGCGCAGGCGTGGTGGGCGCGCAGCCCGTGCTGTTCGCGCCCGGTGTGGTGTCGACGCCGGACAATGAGCGCAACGCGACGTTCACGCCGGACGGCGACACGGTGTATTTCGTCAAGCGTGGTGCGGGTGGTGCGTATTACTCGGCCATTTGCATCAGTGCGCGCATCCACGGTCGCTGGACGACGCCACGCATCGCGCCGTTCTCCGGTCGATACATCGATGCCGATCCAGCCATCTCGCCCGACGGGCGGACGTTGGTGTTCACGTCCACTCGCGGCGGTGCGTCGCATCTCTGGGTCGTGCGCCGGACGAGTGATGGTGGATGGAGCGAGCCGGATGCGTTACCGGCGCCGATAGCGTCGGATGCGGCCGAAGGCACGCCGTCGTTCGGTCCCGATGGGAGCCTTTATTTCAGCTCGAATCGCCCGGGTGGTGCGGGGTCCTTTGACCTCTATGTCGCCGCTCGCGACGGTGACCATTGGTCGGCGCCGGTCGCGCTCGCGGCCGTCAATACGGCGGCCGCGGAGTTCTCGCCGGCAGTCTCGAAGGATGGCACGCTCCTCGTGTTCGCATCGGTGGGGCGTCCCGACGAAATCCTCGGCGCTGGCAGGATATACCGGAGAGGGGATCTCTATGTCAGTCGCAAAGTCGGCGAGGGGTGGGGACCTCCAGTTCATCTGCCGCCGCCGATCAACTCCGCGGCGGCGGAGTGTTGCGTGAGCTTTTCACCCGATGGAGAAACGATGTACTTCACGAGCGAGCGGGGTTTCGCGATGGATACGCCGACGCAGGCATTGACGTGGACGGGGATGCGTCAAGGGCTGCAGTCGATTCTCAACGGCCTTGGGAACATTTACGCGATACAGACGCGCGAGGTGCGCGCGTTGGTCACACCATGATGCACACGCTCGCGGTGCTCCTTGTCGCGGCGCTCGTGGGGGATACGGCGCCGGCGCCCGAGATGATCGCGCCGGGCGTCATCTCGACGGAGTTCGACGAGTTCGGCGGCGCGCTGACGCCGGATGGCGATACGATGTATTTCTCGCGTGGGGTCACGCGATCCTACACGTACGCCATCCTTCGGAGTCACCGGACGCGTGCGGGGTGGAGCACGCCGGAGATCGCGCCATTTTCGGGTCGCTTTCGCGATCATGATCCGGTTCTTGCGCCCGATGGCCGGCGGTTCTATTTCGCGTCGGATCGGCCGATCGATGGCGTGCGTCCGACCAACTATCACATCTGGGTCATGGATCGGACGCCAAACGGCTTGTCTGAGCCGCGGGTGCTGGGTGCGCCATTCGACCAGTTCGGATTTCTCTGGTTTCTCTCCGAGACGCGCGACGGCGTGATCTACTTCAACGCGCAACCGGACAACGGGCCCGCCCGCATCTATATGACACGCCGGACGTCGACGGGGTACACGGCGCCGGAGCTCTTGCCGAGCGAGGTCAACATCCCGAACTGGGACGCGCGGGAGCCGTATATCTCGCCCGACGACAGTTTCATGGTCTTCGATGCGGGGCCGGCGGGGGCCGTCAATCTGTACGATCTCTATGTCAGCGATCATTGCAATGGCGCGTGGACGCCGGCGCGGAAGCTGACGGCGCTCAGCACGCCGACGCGCGACTATAGCCCGCGGATCACCCCGGACGGTCAGTGGCTGTACTACACGACCGAGCATGGGTTCGCCGACCCGCCGTTGGATCGGGCCCTGACGTACGACGAGATGGAGCGGGCGCTTCACGGCGTGCTGAATGGACTCGGCAACATCTATCGGGTGCCGATCGCGGCGGTGCATGACACCACGCCGAGCTTGGACAGCATCAATCGGGCGTACATCAAAGCGTACGAGGACTCTGATGCGAAGGCGGTCATCGCCTTCTACGATACCGGCGCGACGGAGCTTTTGGATCATGGCCGGATGGTGCACGGTCACGACGCGCTCTTGGACTATTGGGGGAAGTGGATCGCGCACAACGGCCGAATCGGGTTGTCGATCTCGGTCGCGAGCACCTGGGTCACCGGCCCGAGGCTCTACGAGACGGGTACCTACACCACCCGGTTTCACACGAAGAAGGGGACGACGGACAGCGTGAGCGGAAACTACGCTCGAATATGGAAGCGCCAGTCCGATGGGGCGTGGAAGATCGAGGCGGTGTTCGATACGCCGAAATAGTATCAGACCATGGTCCAGATCCGGCGGACGGCGTGACGCTGGGTGAAGGTGCACCGCCACGGGCGTCGATAGCCCTCCGCACGGGTTTCGCGGATCAGAGTCACTTCACGCGAGCCTTCACGTCGACGGTCGGTTGGCCTGCCGGTGCCGTCCGCGTGTGGTGTTTGCCGACCTCCGGGTCGTCAGCGAGCAACGTGGCATAGCGTTCACGTGACGGCAACGTCTCGCACCAATTCGACTTTCGTCTGTGTTGCGTTTGTTCAAGACCGGCCACGATGTCACGTCCATGTTGCGCGGTGATACGCGCTCGGTTATGGGCTGCGACGATGCGACCGTCTCAGGCATGCGTCCTGGGACGGTTGTCCGCGCCTATTGCGTTCCACCCGCACCCGCGAGAGAGGGGGATCGGCACATGAGACGTTAGTGGTTGGTGTACGGAGTCGCACTAGCGATGCCATGGTGTGCAACTGGAACCGCCATGGCGCAAGTGACCGGCGGTACGGTGTTGGGCCACGTCACCGATCGGTCGAGCGGTTTGTCTGTCGCAGGCGCTGTGGTGAACGTTGTCGGCACCGCGATCCGAGCGGCGACCAACGCGGACGGTACCTATCGCCTGCGCGGCGTACCCGCTGGCTCGCAGGTGCTCCGAGCGGTGCGCTTGGGCTTCGCGGCGGCGAACAGCGCTCCCGTCACCGTTGTCGAGGGTGGTACGGCGACGGTCGATCTCGTGTTGGTCCCAGCGTCGGTGACCTTGACGACGGTTCAAGTCACGGCCACCGGTCAGTCAGAGGAATCGCGTGAGATCGCGACGCTGACGCCGCAGTTTACGCCGGACTCGCTCAACCTGGCTGCGGCACCGACCTTCGCCAGCGTGCTCGAAGGATCCGCGCCGGGCGTCCAAGTTTTTCAGCCGAGTGGGACGAGCGGAACGGGAGCCAAGATCCGCATCCAGGGATCGAGCAGCGTCTCGCTGAGCAATGAGCCGCTGCTCGTGATCGACGGCGTCGAAGCGGTCAACGAACCGAACGCAATTGCCACGAGCTTCGGCGTCGGCGGCCAGTCGACCTCGCGCATCGACGATATCAATCCGGATGACATCGCCTCCGTGCAAGTGCTCGAGGGGCCTGCCGCGACCGGGTTGTACGGCACGGCGGCGGCGAACGGCGTGATCGTCGTCACGACCAAGCGGGGCCAGGCCGGAAAAGCCCACTGGGATGGTTTCGTCGAGAACGGCGAGCTGCACGACGACACCAACTATCCGTTGGACTACATTCTCGTTCTCGCCAGGTGGCGGAGGGAAGCCGACGCCATCCGACTGCCCCATATACTTGACCACCACCCCGGCGGCCATGGGTGGGTGCACCATCGACAGCGTCTCCGGCTTTTCGCCACTCCGTTCGGCGACGACCCCGATCCGCGTCGGACGGCGTCAGGAGTACAATCTCTCCACCAGTGGTGGTACCGATGTCAACACGTATTACGTGAGCGGCGACTATCAGCTCGAGAACGGTACAGACCAGGCGAATCAAGTCCAGAAAACGAATGCCCGCGCGAACTTCACCACTCGTCCGCGGTCGGATCTGTCCTTGAGCGCGAGTACGGGATACCTCGCCAGCAACACCCAATTACCCCAGAATGACAATGACGTCCTGGGTGACCTGTCGACGGGTCTGCTGGGCAGCGGCTTGAGCGGCGCGGCCAACAACTACGGCTACTACGGCGGGGTCTATCCGGCGCTCAGCGATCAGCTGCGCTCGTTCTCGGACATTCAGCGCTTCACGCCTTCGCTTACGGCGAACTATCAGCCCTTGTCGTGGTTGTCCGCGAACGCCACGGGTGGGTTCGACCTGGTGAATCAGGATGATCAGCAGACGGTTCAGCCGAACGTCGTACCGTTCGCCTTTCTTCCGCTCGGCTTCAGATCGCGCAACCGCTTGGAGTTCGAGAACTACACGATCAACTCGAACCTGAGCGCTACCGCGCAACTCCCGGCCGACATTGCCTCGACTACCACAATGGGTGGCAGCTGGCGTCGCAACCTGTTCACTGGCAATTACGCAGCGGGCTACGGCCTGACGGGCGGGTCGAACTCGTTGACCGCCGTGTCACAGCTGATCACGGTCAGCGAGGTGAACCAAGACAACCGGACGATCGGCGGATTCGTTCAGCAGCAATTCAGCTGGCGCAGCAAGCTGTATCTCACCGGTGGCGTCCGCCTGGACAAAAACAGCTCCACCGGATTCGCGGCGGGAACGACCGCCTATCCGACTGGCAGTCTTGCCTACGTGCTCAGCGACGAGCCGTGGTTTCCGAAAGGCGGCGTCATCTCCGCGCTCAAGTTACGTGCCGCGGTTGGACAATCGGGACTGCACCCGGCCTTTCTCAATGCGCTGACGTACAAGAACCCGGTCGCTGCCGTCACACCGCTCGGCAACTCGACGGCGGCGTTCACCGCCGGCAATCCGGGGAATCCGAACCTCAGGCCCGAGCGCACCACCGAGATCGAAACCGGGTTCGACTTGTCGCTGCTGCACGATCGTCTGACGATCAACGCCACGTACTTCGACAAGCACACCCAAGACGCGCTCATTCAACAGGAGCTCGTGCCGTCACTTGGCGACACCAACTTCCGTTGGATCAACGTTGGCAAAGTGAGAAATCGCGGCGTCGAGCTCGATGCGTCTGCGACGCCGATCGATATACGCGCCGTGACCTTCACGGTCCACGGCAACTTCTCGACGCTCGAGAATCGGCTCCAAGAGCTGGGAGCGGTCAACGGGCAGCAGATTCAACCCATTCTGACCGGCTTCGGTGGCAACACGCAAGAGTTCGCGCAGGGCTTCCCCCTCGGAGGCTATTGGCAACTCCCCTACACGTACGCCGACAAGAATCACGACGGGATCATCGAGCCGAACGAGGTCACGCTGACGAGCAACACGCCCAGGTACATGGGCACGCCAACCCCGACCGAGCTTGCCTCGCTCTCGCCACAGCTCACGGTGTTCAAGGTTATTCGACTGAGCTCCCTGTTCGATTTCCAGGGCGGGCAAAAACTGTTCGATGCCACGGCGCTATACCGGGACGCGGTCATCGGCAACGGCAAGGCGGACTATGTCAAGGGAGATCTCGCGGGCGAGGCCGCTGTCATTGCCTCGCAACAGGATGGCACCTTCGCGGGATACTTCCATGACGCGACATTCTGGAAATGGCGGGAGGCGGCCATCTCGCTGCTCGTTCCAACCCAATGGGCGCACCGCATCTACGCCCGCGGCGTCACCCTCACATTTGCCGCGCGCAATCTGCGCACGTGGACGAAGTACCCGGGCCTCGACCCGGAAACGTCATTCCTCGGACAGGACAACTTCATCGTCGCCGATTTTCTGACGCAGCCACCCGTCCGCTACTATACGTTCCGCGCCACTCTCAACTACTAATGCCCATGCGACGCCTTTCGACACACGCGCGCGCGGCCGGCGCGGCGATAGCTTTGACGCTCACCCTCATGGCCTGCGACAACCGCATTCTGCGGGTGACTGCCCCTGATGTTGTTCTGCCATCCGCTCTATCGAGCGCGAGCGCCCTGCCGACAGTGACCGCATCCGTCTACGGTGATTTTGCGTACGCCTACGCCGGGACGTTGGCGGAAGAGGACGAAGGGATGATCGAGGACGGCGGCCTCCTCGGTGACGAGTTCCACTCGAGTGACACATTCACGACCCGCATCCAGATCGATCAGCGGGCGGTCACGAGCGATAACAGCCAAAATGAGATTGATTTTCGCCGCATCGAGCGCGCTCGAGCGACGGCGGAATTCGCGGTGGCGCAGTACGAGCATCTCGAGCCGAACGCGGCCCTCGAGGCGGAAGCTTTCAGCTTCGTGGGCTTCGCATACCTCTTGGCCGGCGAGAACTACTGCACGGGCATTCCCTTCAGCAGCGCTCTGCCGAACGGCACGATCCAATATGGCCCGCTCGAGACGACCGCTCAGGTGTTCGCCGATGCCCAGGCGCGATTCGATTCGGCCATGAGCGTACTCGCGAAGGATACCATGAGCGCCGATGCTGCACTCATTCCGACCGAACAGAGTCTGGCGGCCATCGGCCTCGGCCGCACGCTGGTCGACGCCGGCAACTACGCGGCGGCTGCGGCGGCGGTCGCCAACGTTCCCACGGACTTCGAGTTCGATCAAGGCTATTCCTCGACCAACCCGCGAACCGGCAACGGCGTCTACGAGTACACTGCCGTTGAGGGTCGGTATTCGGTCGCCGACTTGGAAGGTGGCGTTGGGCTGCCCTATCGCTCGGCCAACGATCCGCGCGTGCTGTGGCTGGACACGCATAGCTTCGGGTTCGATCGCACGGACTCGTTGTTCCTCGAGCTCAAATACACGTCCCTGAGTTCCCCAATTCCGTTGGCGACCGGCATTGAGGCGCGCTTGATTCAAGCCGAGGCCGCGCTCGCCGCCAGCAACATGGCGGGCTACTTCTCGAACTTGAGCGCGGCGCGCTCCCAATCCTATACGGCGAACGGCGCCGGAGCCGCCGCCCCAATCACGGCCGTGCCTGCCGGCATGACGGCGCTCCAGTTCCTGTTCCAAGAACGGGGCTTCGATCTCTGGCTCACGGCGCATCGCCTCGGCGACATGCGTCGTTTGATTCGTCAGTACGGTATGAACGTGAACGCAGTGTACCCGAACGGGCTGTATAAACCGCGCCCTGGTATCTTCGGCAATGACGTGGCGTTGCCGATTCCGATCACTGAGGAAGGAAACCCGAATTTCAAGGCCTGCGACCCGACGATACCATAGCGCGGATCATCCGGAGGCGGCGGTACTCGCGCCGCCTCCGATCGCGTTGATCAGCAGCACGGCGCCCCATATTGCTGGGTACCAGAGCACGAGACCCCTCCCCAGACCAGCGAGCCACACGGCGACGGTTGGCGTCCGACGGGCATGGTCGCGCGCGAGCCGGCTGACTCACGATTCGACACACTCGAGGAGCCAATCGTGCCATCCATGATGCAACGAACGCTAGTGATCGCGATGCTGGGGGCGGCGGCCTCGGCGGCCGCCCAAGAGCATGCGCTCACCACCACGGCGGGACTCACAGCGATTGGCGCCCACATGAAGGTCGCGACACTCGCCGGCCGGCAAGCGGTGGAGGTGACGCCGGCTACCCGCGATACCGGGCAGGTCGATGCGATGGCAATGGTCGACGGTAGCGGATTCGCCGATGGCACGATCGAGGTATGGATCACGGGTCATGTCGCGCCCGATACCCCGGATACGTCGTCGCGCGGGTTCATTGGCATCGCGTTCCGGAGCGCCACTGAGGGGAAGCAGTTCGAGAACATCTATCTGCGCATGACCAACGGTCGGGCTGAGCAGCAGCTGCGGCGGAACCACTCGGTGCAGTACGAATCGGTTCCGGAGTATCGGTGGTTTCGCCTCCGGAAGGAGACCCCAGGACAGTACGAGTCGTACGTGGACATCCAGCCTGACGTGTGGGCGAAGCTCCGGATCGTCGTCAGCGGTCGACACGCGACGTTGTACGTGAACGACGCGCCGCAGCCGATTCTCATCGTCAACGATCTGAAGGGGCCAATGACCGGAGGCCGAGTAGCGTTGTGGGTGGGCCCCGAGAGCGTCGGCTACTTCTCGCATCTCACGATCCACTCGAGGCCGGCGAGTCCTGGTGCAGCAGGTGGAGCTGGGAGCGGGCCGCAGCGATAATGTCCCGGTCGTTCGCCCACACGAGGATGGAGGCGGTGGCGCGCATCTCGGCTTCGCCGATGGTGACCGCGGTGCGCAGCTCGGTGACTGCGTGCGGCGTGTCGCCGGCGGCGGCGAGTGCTTCGCCCAAGCTCTCGTGGGCGTTGGCCGAGTGGGGGTAGTGATCGAGGTTCTCGCGGAAGAGCATCGTGGCGAGTCCGGTGTGCTTGACCTGCAGGCTGTAGGAGCCGAGCACGTCCAGCGGACCTTCGGGGAATGGCGTGGGGATTCCCAGGGACTTTGCGGCGGTGGTGTAGCGCGATTCGAGGTCGCGAGCCACTTGGTGGATTGCCGCTGAGTCCTCGGTGTGGCTATTCGTGAGTTGTAGGAATACCGAGTCAATCGGCACGACGATCGGTTCGAATGCCATGCGGAGCCCGTCGACCAGGCTTTGCATGGGTGTTACGTCGTGCTCGGTGTTGGGATAGGTGCGGCGATCGAAGCGCAGGGTTGTGTTGTGCGTGCTATCGAGCGCGGCGTGCAGTTGATCGGTAAACGTGGTGGTTGCGATATCGATCGGCCCTTGGAGGCCGCCGACCTCCAGTCCGCCGCTGGTGACGAATAGCGTCCGTTCCCGCTGCGTGTCCGCCGCGAGGTGTGCCGCTGCCTGCTTGCTGAAGGCGCCGTCGTTCCAGTAGACGGCCGGGCTCATGGCAATAACGATGCGAAACACATCCGGTCGGGTGACCATCGCGTGGAGCGCGATGAGGCCGCCCAACGAGTGCCCGGCCAGGATCCGGGTCGGCAGCGTGGGATAGTGTGCGTCGGCCCACGGGAGGAGCTCGTCGGCATAGAACTGGAGGGTCTCATCGGCGCCGCCGGCTTGAGGGAACCGCTGCGCTGTAGTCCCGGTGGCGGACGGCGAGAGCTCGTGCATGCGGTTCGCGAGGAACGGGACGCCGAGGACCATGATCGGCGGTACCAGGCCGCGATCGATCAGGAACTGGATGTTGGCGAGCGCTGCGCGGAACTGGGTCTTCTCCTCGGCATCCGGAAAGACCAGAACGACGTAGCGGACGCCCGTCTTGGGGAGGCCGGACGGGAGCCAGACGGAGACATTGCGCGCGGTGTTGTACACCTTGGAAGGCACATGAACGTGAGTCACGGTCATCAGGGTCTCGTGCGGGTCCGCCGACGTGTAGCGGAGGCCGGGTTGGGCTTCGAGATGACTGGCGAGGACACACGCGCAGGCCGGGAGCCAGCATTTGCGGAGGAGTGAAGTCATGAGAGTGATCGTCAGCGGAGGTTTGCTTCAGGTGAGGTGACGGGGTGTCGTCGCGCTCATTCCGTGGGTTCGATGCGAAAGTTCGAGAAGTAGGCGTCCGTGCTGATGCGCGCCCAGAGGGCGATCGGTCCGTGGCTGTCGCCCAGCTTGAGATCATTGACGATGAGGCACGGCTCTCGAGCGTCGTTCACATAGAGCGCGGCGCGGGTGCCGGACACGACGATGCGGAGATGCTCCCAGGCGCCGGGCTCGAGGTCCACGTACGACTCGTACTCGCCCAGGTGTTCGCCGCGGAGGCGGTCGAACGGGTAGTCGGGCATGGACTCGTACTGCGTGGAGAGGTTCCGGTACAGTTGGTTTCGGAGGCGGGCGTTTTCGGGGCGGACGTAGATCCGTTCGAGGCTGTCGCCGTGAATGCGGAAGCTGACGCCGATCATCCCCTTGAAGCCGATCATCTCGTCTTCGGTTTTGGGGTAGCCTTCGCGTCGCGCGCCGGCCACATTGACTTCGATCACCCCGTTGTGAAAATCGGATTCCGTCAATATCGCAGAGAGGCGGACGTTGGTGTCATGCTCGTGGCCTTCGAGGGGCGCCAAGTTGAGTGCGCGCCGGCCGCGATAGTCGACCCAGCGAATGCGGGCGTTGGAGAGTTGGAGGGGGGTCGAATCGAGCGCGATGTGACCCTGTGTCGGGGTGGTCTGGGCAGACGCGGTTGCCGCGGCGAAGCAGATGGCAATGCCGTTTCGCGCGGAAGCGGGCATGGGCAAGCTGGGACTCCAGTGGTCATGCAGGCGACTGAGGCGCCGATCGAAATCTCCCGTGCCTGAGTGCGCTGTGTCTTGAACGATCGCAACATGCGGTTCGAGCGGTCGAACCCGCTCAGAACGACTCCGCGCGGAGCTCCTCGAAGGCCCGCGGGATAGCGAAGGTGAGAAAATAGTTCTTGAAACTCCACTGTCGGCCAAAGTCATTGCCCGCCATCTCGGCTGCGAAGCGCGAGAGGTCTACGCGTTTTTTCACAGAGTCGACTTGATTGGCGTCGACAAATCCTGCGCGCATGGCGGCACGGACCTGGGACAGGAGCGCGTCGATCAGCGCCTTTTCGGAGCGGACGTAGTCCCAGGATGACAGCACGGGGCCATGACCGGGAACGATCACTTTGACGCCGTCCATTTGTTCGAGGCGGGCGAGCGATTCGCTCCACGCACGAAAGTGCGACAAGATGCCGTAGGGGACCGGCGCGATCACCAGGTCGCCGGTGATAAGCGTGCCCTGTTCCGGGATGAACGCGACGACGTCCCCTATCGTATGGCCGACGTACTTCCGCAGCTGGACATGGCGATCGCCAAGGTCGAGGTCTAGGTCGCCTTCGAACGTCAGCGTCGGTTGGACCAGGCGTGTCTCTCGCCACGTTGGCCATTCCAGCGCCGCTTGGTCCAAGCCGGCCATGTCGTGCGCGGCTTCTTCCGGCGTGTAGGGCGAGCCGTCGGGGTCCTTCCCGGTCGCTTGTTGCTGGATCACCTTCTTGCGCTGTCCGGCGACCACCTCGGGCGTGAGCGCGAGCTGTTGCGCGAGATACCATGGGTTGCGCCACACCGAGTAGTCCCGGGTCGCGCCGCTGGCGATGATCTCGACGCCAGGGAATTGCTCGGCGTACACCTGATTGCCCGCCATGTGGTCCAAGTGCCAGTGCGTGTTGACCACGTACTTGACCGGAAGAGATGTCTTCGTCCGAATCCACTTGACGTGCTCGCGCGACAAGCGCACGCTCGGGACATCCACGACCAGGACGGCCTTCGAGCCGATGATCACCGTGGTGTTGCCATCGGGAAAGAAGTCGGTCGTGTTGTTCGGCGTGAATGCGAAGATACCCGGCGCAACTTCGGTCGGCGCCTGCGCGCACAGCTGGGGCGCGGGCAGCAGCGAGCGCACCAGGAGGGTGACCGCGATCGAGGCGCGGCGTGGCGGGGCAAGAGAGAGCATTGGTGATGTGTACGCTCGCGGGGGCGGTGCGGTCTTGAACGTCCGCAACCTGACGTTGGGTTTGTTCCAGACGCGAGGGCGCGACCAGGCTAGGTTCGGACGAATGCATCCTGTCGATTCGCTGTCCCTCCGGTCCATTGGTCGCGCGATCGGTGTCGCCGCCGCGTTGGCGCTGGCGTCCACGCGGCCCGCAGCTGCGCAGGCACCGCCGGCGACGGATACGTCGTCGCCGCCCGCCGCACCCGCCGACGTGCGCTCGCTCGATGCGATCATGCACGCGGTATACGATGTCGTTTCTGGTCCGGCCGGTGGGCGCAACTGGCCGCGAATGTATTCGCTGTTTATCCCGGGTGGACGATTCGTACCGACCTACCGTGACACGACTGGCGCGATCCACGTCGAGACCATGACGCCGCAGGGGTACGTGCGGTTGTACGGCGATTATTTCTTGCATCATGGCTTTTACGAGCGAGAGATCGGCCGCGAGGTGACGGCGTTCGGGCCGATGACGCACGTGTTCAGCACCTACGAATCGAGACACGCGAGTGACGACCCGAAACCGTTCGTTCGCGGGATCAACAGCTTTCAATTGTTCAATGATGGCACGCGCTGGTACGTGGTGAATGTCTACTGGGCTGAGGAAGGCCCTCACGACTCGATCCCTCGCCGCTTTCTGGGGGAGGATAAGTGATCGTGCCGCTCCGTGCGTTCGCGTGCGTCGTGCTGGCCGGCGGGTGGGTGACCGCTGCGGCGCAACCGGCACGTCCGCGCTTCGATAGCACCGGTGTCGGTGATACATTGATCTTCGCGCCGCTCCTGCTTCCCGCGCCCAGCGTGTATCGCGCGGGGTCTGGTGCGCCAGGGGCGCAGTACTGGCAGAATCGCGCGGATTATGATCTGACCGCGGTCCTCGATACCGCTACGCAGAGTATCCGAGGCACCGCCCATATGCGGTATACCAATCACTCGCCGGATACGCTGCGGTTCCTGTGGTTTCAGATGGAGCAGAACGCGTTCATGCCGGGGTCGCTCAACGGATTGGTGTACGACCAAGACACACGGTTCGGCGGGCGCTCGTTCGAAGGCGGCGATCGCATTGATCATGTCACGCAGATCCGGGGGGCCAACGCGACCGCGCTCGTCGCCCGCGTCGACGGTACGCAGATGAAAGTCGATCTGGCGCAGCCGTTGGCGCCCGGTGGTATCGCCGTGATCGACATTGCGTGGCACTTCGCGGTGCCTGAGCACGGCGCGGACCGGATGGGCCACGACGGTACGCTCTACGAAATGGCGCAATGGTATCCGCGGGTCGCGGTCTATGACGACATTCATGGGTGGAACATTGAGCCGTATCTGGGGCAGGGTGAGTTTTACCTGGAGTACGGCGATTTCACCTACGCGGTCACGGTGCCGGCGGGCTATATCGTCGGTGGGACGGGAACGCTCCAGAATCCGGAACAGGTGCTGACCGCGGTCGAGCGCGAACGGCTCGCGCGCGCCGCGCACAGCGCGAAGACGATCGCGATCGTGACGGCCGCCGAATTGATGAGTGGCGCGGCCAGGCCGTCGCGGACCGGGATGCTGACCTGGCGTTTTGCGGCGCACAACGTCCGCGACGTGGCGTGGGCGGCCTCGCCCAACTATCAGTGGGATGCCGCGAGCTGGCACGGGATTCTCGCTCAGGCGTACTATCGGCCGAAGGCCACGGAGACGTGGTATGAAGCCGCGGATATGTCGCGCACGTCGATCGAGGAATACTCGACGCGGTGGTTCCTGTATCCCTATCCGCAGATCACCGCCCTCGAAGGTCCGGTGAGCGGTATGGAATACCCCATGGTGGCCATGGAGTCCGTCACCCCGGACCGGTACTCGCTCTACAACGTGGTGACGCACGAAATCGGGCACACGTGGTTCCCGATGATCGTGGGCTCGAACGAGCGCGTGCACTTCTGGCAAGACGAGGGGCTCAATACGTTCATTAACACATTCGCCGAAGCCGCTCGGTATCCGGAGCAGGGCGACCAGATGCAGCGTGCGGCGGGGGAGCGCGAAGACATTGTGCAGTCGGAGTCACTCGGTGTCGACGTGCCGACGGAGCTGGGCGCCGATCGCGTGCCGTCGAATCGCCTGGGCTCCGACGACTATAACAAACCCTCGGTTGCCCTTCAGCTGCTCCGGCAGGAGATCTTGGGGCCGGCGGCGTTCGACGACGCGTTTCGCGAGTACATTCGCCGTTGGGCTTACAAGCACCCGGCCCCCGCTGACTTCTTCCGGACGATGGAGGATGTCGGGGGCCGGCGGCTCGACTGGTTCTGGCGAGAGATGTTCGTCGAGAATATTCACTTCGATCAAGCGATCGACACGGTCATTGTGAGGGCGGCGCCCGGCGTGGACTCGGTCACGGTCGCGTACGCGAATCGGGCGCGGGGTGTGCTCCCGATTCGAGCGCGGTTCACCTTCAGCGACGGCGCGACGCAAGATTTCTTCTATCCGGCCGAGGTGTGGAGCCGGAATACCACGCGCTACGTGCGTCGCTACGTGTTCGAGGGCAAGCATGTCACGCGTATCGAGCTCGATCCCGAGCATCGGCTGATCGACATTGATCGCAGCAACAATGTCTGGTCCGTGAATCGTCCGACCACGTGATGGGGGCTGTCGCCGCAGCATTGGTGCCGCCGCTCGAGCCATTCCGGCAGGCGTTCGATGCGCTACGGGATCTCATGCGGGTCCCGGGGGCGTCGCAGCTGCCGTATCGGGTGCTGCCCGAGGAGCTTCCCACGCATTCTCATTGCGCTCGATAGTGGCACCGCTGCCCGCGCGACCGAGCTCGCCCGGCGCCTCGCGCGCCGGGGCGTCGTGGCATCGCCGCGGGGGTCGCGTCTTCGTTTCGGGTTTCACGCGTTCAACACCACGGCTGATGTTGCGCGTGCGCTCGCGTGGCTCGCGCGCGCCGCGCACCACACTCCCGGCGCATGACGCACGCGCTGTTCGTCCACACCGACGTCCTCGCGCCGGAGGACGGTTGGACGCCGGTTGAGCCGCTTCGCGCGCTGGGTCCGATTCGCTCATTCGTGTCGGGAGATCCGGCGAGCGAGCGTATACGGATCGCGTATTTCCGACGAGAGGCCGATGGGATGCTCGTGGCGAAGGTCTGGTTCGGGCCTGACGCCGAGGGGCCGCCTGGACACGCGCACGGTGGCGCGATCGCTTCGGTGCTGGATGACGCGATGGGTGCGGCGGCGTGGGCGGCGGGCCGCCGCGTGGTGACGTTGACGCTCCAGGTGCGTTTCCGGGCGATGGTGCCGTTACAGGTGGTGGTGATAGTGGAGGCGCTCGTGCGCGCGACGCACGTCGGTCGACTGCATCTGACCGCGCAGTTACGCGACAGCGGTGGGGTGCCATTCGCCGAGGCATCGGGGGGCTTCGTGCGGATCGCGCTGGAGCAGATCGGGCTGTCGCGCGCGCAACTGGTCGATCGCACGTGACGGACCAGGATCGACTCCAGCGCGCCGTCGAGGGGCGCTATCGTCTCGTTCGCCGGCTCGAGGGTGGCGGGATGTCGACCGTGTATCTTGCGCGCGATGAGGCGTTCGACCGCCAGGTGGTGATCAAGGTGTTGCCGGTTGAGCTGGCGAGCACCGAGGCCATCGAACGGTTTCGGCAGGAGATCGACCTGGTGGCGACGCTCTCGCATCCGCAGGTGGTCCCCGTGCTCACGGCGGGACAGGTCGATGGGCTTCCGTATTTCGTCATGCCGTATGTCGACGGTGAGTCATTGCGGCGCCGGCTGCATCGCGGACCTCTGTCGGTTCGCGAGACCGTCTCGGTCCTGGTCGATGTGGCGCGCGCCCTGGCGGCCGCGCATGCGCAGGGCATCGTCCACCGTGACATCAAGCCGGACAACATTCTCCTGACGGCGCAGTCGGCGGTGGTCACCGACTTCGGGGTGGCGAAGGCGCGCCAGCGCGCCGGTCGACCGCGCGTCGGCGGCGCCGCGGGTGTGCAGACCAGCGAAGGCACGTCGCTGGGGACGCCGGCCTACATGGCCCCTGAGCAGATCGCGGGGAGTTCGGATGTCGATGCTCGCGCCGACCTGTACGCCCTGGGTGTCGTGGCCTACGAGATGCTAGCCGGACGGCCGCCCTTCAACGACGCGTCGCCGCGGAAAGTCCTCGCCGCACATCTGGTGGAGACGCCACCGCCCCTCTCGAGCGGCCGGCGAGACGTCCCTCCGGGTCTCGAGCGCCTCATCGTGCGGTGCCTGGCCAAGGACCCTGGCGACCGGCCGCGATCGGCCCTCGACATCGTCCGGGCGCTGCAAGAGTCGGAGACGATCGCCCAGCCCGGACTTCGGTTCACTGCTATAGATCTTCGCTCCGCGGTGCGCGGACTGGGGCGTGCACCCCTGCTCACGGTGTACGCGCTCGTCTGTCTCGCGCTGGGTGCGGGCTCGACCATCGCCGTCTGCGGGGCGATCGATCAGGCGCTCATTCGCGAGCTGCCGTTCGCGCATGCCCGTTCGCTCGTCACGGTCTACCGCACGACACCACAGTTCGACCGTGGGCCGTTTTCCGCGCCCACGTTCCTGGATCTCGCTCGCTCGCTGCACCGAATCGACCACTTGGCGGCCATCGACTTTGTCTTCGGTGTGCTGGTGCTGCCGGGTGACGCGGTGCGGGTCAGCATCCGTCGCGTCACGGAGAACCTGTTCTCGACGCTCGGCGTCACCGCCCAGGCGGGGCGGCTCTTCGATAGCAGCGATGCCCAGCGGGCCGTGCCCGTCGCCGACATCAGCGATGCCCTGTGGCGATCGCGTTTCGGCGGCGACCCATTGATCGTTGGTCGATCGGTCGATCTCGACGGCCGTTCGACGGTGATCCTCGGGGTGCTGCCTCGCGGCTTTCGTATTCCGCGTGCCGCTGTCGAGCTCGAGGCGGACATCTGGACCCCTCTCGTCTTCACGCCCCACGAGATCGCCCAGCGCCGCGCGAACAGCTTGAGCCTCCTCGGTCGTCTCGCGCCGGGTGCCACGGTATCCGCTGCGGAACGCGAGCTCCGCGATCGGATGGCGGACATCACGCGGATCTATCCGGAGCTTCGTGACGAATCGATCCGTGTCGCCCCGATGCGCACCGATAGCGCCGCTTTTGTCCGGGGGTCGTTGATGCTGCTCTTGGGCGCCGCGGGATTGGTGCTGGTGGTTGCAACAGCGAACGTGGTGTGCTTGCTGCTGGCCCGCGGTGTCCAGCGCCAGCAGGAGTTCGCGATCCGATCAGCCCTCGGCGCGTCACCCTGGGCCGTGGTTCGTCCGGTGCTCGCGGAGAGTGCGCTCCTGGCGGTTGCTGGGGTTCTCGTGGGAATCGCCTTGGCGTCGGCGGGTGTCCACCTCACCGACGCCCAAATCGCGGGTGATCTGCCGCAACTCGCCGGCCTCGCGCTCGGCGCCCGGATCATTCCGTTCGCCCTGGCGACCGCGGTACTCCTCGCGGTGCTCGCCGGCGTCCTGCCGGCCTGGTACGGCACGCGAGTCCTCGCCCAGGAAGCGCTTGGTGGCGCGCGGGGCAGTAGCGTTGGCCGCAGGCGAGTTCGGGCGCTCAATGCGCTCGTCGTTGCCGAGGTCGGCGTGGCGCTGGTACTGACGATTGCGACGGGCCTTGTGCTCAAGGCGTTCCTGCGGCTCAACGACCAGGATCCCGGCTTTGATCCAGCGCCCGTGTTAACCCTCGAAGTGGCGGTACCCGCATTGGCGTATGCCAACAGGAGCGCGGTGTCGCGTCTGCTCGAGCCGGCCCTCGACGCGGTGGCGCGCGTTCCAGGCGTCGCGGCTGACGGGGCTATCTCTATCCTTCCTTACCGGAATTGGGGCGCCAATTCGAACGTTCGCTATGAGGGCCAGCCGAACGACACGCCGACACGCTTACCGATCGTCGAAATGCGAGACGTGACGCCCGGCTACTTTGGGGTCACCCATCAGCGGCTGATCGGCGGTCGCCTTCTTCGCGATGCTGACGCCACCGTCGACGCACCTGACGTTGTCGTCGTGAACCAGGCGCTCGCGCAGCGGGACTTCCCGGGACAGGACGCAGTCGGCAAGCGCTTTTATGACTCTGACACGACGCTCGCGACCATCGTCGGCGTCGTCAGTACGATTCGCAACATGGGCCCGATACGGGTCCCCACGCCCGAGATGTACTTCCCCTACAAGCCGGGCGACGATAAGACCGCGTTCAATGTGATGATTCGAGTCCAGCGCGGCGACCCGGGGGCGCTCGGCGCGGCGGTCAGTGCCGCGATTCGTGCCGTCGATTCCCGGACGGCCATCACGCATGTGCAGACCATGCGAGAGGTCATGCGCGACAGTATTCGGACGCAGCGCTTTTTTCTGAGCGCCATCGTCTTGTTCGCATTGATCGCCGTCCTCCTCGCTGTCGCCGGGTTGCACGGTCTCCTGACCTTTACCGTGGCGGAGCGTGCGCGCGAGATCGGCATTCGCACGGCGCTGGGGAGCTCCCCGTTCCGGACGGTCGGCCTCGTCGTGCGTCGGGGACTCCGTCTCATCGCCGGCGGCGTGGTCTTCGGAATTGTCGGCGCGAGTCTGGCCGCTCGTGTATTGCAAGCGATGGTGTACGGCGTCGAGTCAATGGACCCTGCTCTGTGGCTCGTCGCGACGGTCGGATTGATGGGGATGGGTTTGCTCGCGTGTCTCCTGCCGTCCTGGCGCGCGGCGGCGGTCGATCCCGTTACCGCCATGCGCATCGAGTGAGGCGTCCGATGTGACAGCGGCGTCGCACCGGTGACGATGGGCGAGCTCCTGTCGTTACCCAAGCTCGACCGCCGATCAGGTGGTCGTGAATCGTTCGGGGTGCCAGTCGTACTCCATGTAGCGCGCGGTGTCGCGGGCGATCTCGGGCCCGAGGAGTCGGTGGACGACATGCAACGCGCCATCGATGCCGGCCGATACTCCGGCCGCGGTGATGCAGCGGCCGTTGTCGACGAAGCGCCGATCCGCGTGCACGCGTGTGCGGGGCGCGGCGACGCGCAGTCGGTCGACGGCGCCATACCACGTCGTCGCCTCGAGACCGTCAAGGAGTCCAGCGCCGGCGAGCAGGAACGCGCCGGTGCATACTGAGAGCACGACCTCGGCGGTGCCGGTGACGTTGCTCAGCCAGGACGTGAATCGGGCGCTCTCGAGGAGTGGCTCGGCGCCGCCACCGGGGAGCACGACAATGTCCGGTCGCGGACAGGTCTCGATGGTGTACTCGGGGAGGATGCGCATGAACCCTTGGCTCACGATGGGGCCCGGGCGATCGGCTACGGTGTAGACCTGGAATGCCCGACCGTTATCGGCGGCGGCGAATACTTCCCCTGGCCCCGCGAAGTCGAGCAGCTCGGCCTCATCCCAGACGCAAATCGCGACGCGGCGCATGGTTCAGTCCTCCGGTGGGGCGGCGATGCTCACGTATGGGCCACGGTCTCAGACGGTACGGAGCGAACGATCCGACGTCTTGGACGAGTCGAACATCGCGCCTCACGTTGCGCGCGTCGGTGCGTGGAGTGTATCGATATATTGGATTCGCCACCTCGCATCGATGATGCCGTGACTCTGCGCGACCTGACCAGCGTCCTGAGCGGCGCACTCCTGACGGCTTCGATCCTCGGAGCCCAGTCGAGTGGTGCCGACGCGGCGCGCATTCCGTTCATCTACGATGATGCGCGCGTCTTCGTGCCCGTCGGCATCAATCGGGATCCACCGCGATGGCTCATCCTCGACACGGGCGCCCCCGACGTCATGTTGGACGCCGATGTTGCGCGGGGCCTCGGGATTGCCGGCGTCGATGCGGGCCGGACCGGTGGCGCGGGGGCGGGGAGCATGGCGATCGCCCATGCGTCGGGCGCGACCCTTCGCATTGGCCCGGTGTCCCTCGGTGCGGTCGATGTCAATGTTGCTCCCCTCGACTCGGTGTTGGCGGCGTTCGGTGGGCGAGCGGCACTGGGAGTCGTCGGCGCACCGTTCTTCAGTCGCTACGTGGTGGAGCTCGACTTCAGTAGCTCGACGATGACCGTGCGGGATCCGGACACGTATCGATATCGCGGACATGGCATTGTCCTCCCGATGCAACTGGTCGGGGGGCTTCCGATGGTCGAAGCGCGATTGACGCCATCGAGTTCAGCGGCGGCTATTCCCATGAAGGTCGTCGTTGATATCGGAGCCAAGGCGACGCTATTGGTAACCGAGCCGTTCATCGCGGCGCACGACCTGATGCACCAGTTTGCCCACCGGGTGGAAAGTCCGCTCGGGGCCGGGGTCGGCGGTGAGACGCGCTATGCGTTCGCGCGGGCAGCGTCGCTAGCGCTGGTCGATTCCGTCGGAGGGGCGACGGCGCGGCTCGACGACCCCGTCGTCGGTTTGTCGGTTCGGGGTACGCTCAAGTCCGGTTGGTGCGACGGACTCCTCGGCGCGGAGTTTCTGCATGCGTATCGCGTGATCTTTGACTATCCGCATCGGTCACTCATCCTTGAGCCGCGGGGCTCGGCGCCAACGGCCGCGGAGTACGACATGAGCGGGCTGTTCATTGTGAGCGACCGAGCGGATCACCATCGGTTCACGATCCACGAGGTTCTGTCGGACGGGCCTGCCGCGCATGGCGGCCTGCGCGTGGGGGATCGTGTCGTATCGGTTGACGGCCGGCCGGCCACGAGCCTGACGCTCGGGGAGTTGCGCAACGTGCTGCGCAGCGCCCCGGGACGTGATGTGGCGATGACGGTGGAGCGCGATGGCGCTACGCTCCGGCGGACGGTGCGTCTCGTCCGTCTGGTCTAGAGGGCCCTTAGGCGCTCCTCGTTCGCTCCGTCTTGGTTTCTACTTGCTCCATGGCGGCGTGATGCCGTTTATCCTGGCGTAAGCGATCAGCTGGCCCAGGTGCTCGTGTAGGTCGTCCGTCATACCGATGGTCGTTTGCGTGATCGTTGCCTGTTGGCCAAACCAATCGACGGAACCCACCGCGGCCGGGTCCACCGGGGCGAGCGTCGCCTTGGCGTACGCGTAGCTGTCGTTCAGGTGCTTGATCACCGCTTCCTTGGTGGGATTGGCCTCGAATTTCGCCAGCGCTGCGTCCGTGTTGGGAACTACTGAAGACGGCTTGGCGCCATAGGCCATAGGTGCGTACAGGTAATATTCACTTGCGACGTGCAGGAATACGGCGCCGACGGAGCGCACGCCCTTTTCTGGACTCCACGAGTACTTGTCGGCTGGAAACGCGTTCGCCAGCGCGAGGAACTTCGTGTGCGCGTGATCGAGGTCGGCCAGGAACTCCTTCTTCACATCTGTCGGCCCGTTCGCGGCTCGTGCGGCCGATTGCGCGGCGAGCGGCGGCGCGGGATGCGTGAACGCGATGGCTAAGGCGACGGTCGCGGCGCGGGTGAGGGAGGCGTGCCGGCGTGCGGTGGGCATGTCGCGCATAAGAATCCTCATTGGTGCGGGAGTGCGTGTGGTGACGCTGATAAGCCCGGCTGGAGAAGGTCGGCGGTGTCGGGCGTGAGGTCTTGTATGAACACAACGTGATCGGCGGGCAGTCGGTTGGCTCGCTGCGCGACGTTGCGTCCATGCTAGACAAAACCCCTCCCACCGGCCATGATCGCTGCGGTGGCATGAATCATCATCTCGGGATTGGAGGGTAATGTCCATGATGCGATTGGTTGCGAGCCTCTCAGTCGGCGCCCTCGTCGCGTGCAGTAGCTCCGCCGTCATCGTCGCGCCGTCGACGCCGGACGGGTTCCTGGCCGTTCACTTCGACGAGTTGCGCGGGCAGGCATGCCAGAACCCAAACGACGCGTCGCGGTGTCAGTTCCTGACGTTGTTCGCGGTGCCAGCGGCGTTCGGCGCGGCCCTATCCGCCGTCACGGTCGACACGGGTACGGGCCGCTCGCCTGGCTAGGGTTCGTCTTGGATATCGCGGATTCGAGCGCGAACGGTCAGGTCACCGATTCGGTGACGTTCATGGCGTTCAGCGACACGAACGTTGCGGCCGGGGTCGTCGTCGATCTAAACGGGGTCCTCGTCTTGTACGATTCGACCAACGCGATCAGCGGCATCAACACCCAATACGGGTACAGCGTCGGCGACAGCGTGGGCGCGTGCGCGCGGCCGCCGACACTTCGTCACACGAGCGTGCCGTCGATGGGATCCGGCACATCCTGTACGATCCGTACGTTCAACATGCTATTGAATGACATGGTGACGTTGAACGTGACGATCAGCATCGCGCCGCAGAACGTGAACGGGATTCGCATTCTGCACGTCACCCCGTGAACGGCCTCACGTGAGTGAGCCGGACAGGAATGCCAGAATGAACGCCGTGGAATCGTAGAGGCCGTGGGCGAGGATCGTGCGCCAGAGGTTGCCGCGCGCGTGGACATACGACGTGCCGTAGACGAGGGCGATCACGCCGGCGAGAATGGCGCCCGAAGGGCCCTGATAGGAATGTGCCAGGCCGAAGAACGTCGCCGATACGACGATCGCCATGGCCTGTGCGGGGCGAGTGTTGCCGTAGGCGTCGGCGAAGCGGCGGATGAGAAATCCGCGGAAGACGATCTCCTCACCGAAGGCGGCGCCCGTCCAGATCACGAGGAGCCATTTGGCGAGCGCCCACGGATGGCCGCGGAGTTTTCCTATCGCGGAGAAGTCTGGGGTACCCCACAACGAGAGCACGAGTGGGGAGAGGAGGCTCACGGCCAGCTGACCCACCACCGCGGTGACCACCGCCAATAGGATGGTCACCGTCCATGATCGGGGTCGCGAGAGTCCGAGGCGCGAGAGGCCCGCGCCGCCGCCGCCTTCCAGGTACCAGGCGACGGCCGACGCTGAGAGTACGCCGATTGGTCCAAACCACACGAACTTGGTAATCTTCCCGGCCGCGGCGAACGCGAAGACAAGGGCGAGTACGCCGCACCACTCGGCGACCCCACGGAGCTTGGTCTTCGGCACGCGGTCGGGCGCGGTCAACCCATTGGTCACACCAACCTCCGTTTAGTGAGCGGCCCAGTGTTTCGCAGTCGTCCAGTGCGCGAGATCGAAGAGCGCCGGGTCGAGTGGCGGATCGGCTTTGATGTCGCTGTACTCCTCGCGCTGGCGGAGCGCGCCGTCGAAGTAGAACTCGCAGACCGGCGAGATCCATCCGCCGGCGAGCGGTTGGTAGTCATCGAAGCGCGCATCGAGAATCCGGGGAGACCCTGGACGCAACGGCCCCAGCATCCGAACGACAACCAGGCGCTCGGTGTCGATCCAGAACTGGGCGGTCTTGCGATCACCGGAGTCCGCGCCGACCACCGTCGTCCGTCGCCCCTCCCACATCTCAGTGTGCGTCTTCGACAGGTCGTATCCCGCCGCGCGCAACGTCGACGCGGACTGATCGACGGAGACGACGTAGACATTGAAGAGCAGCGGCATGAGGGGGTTGCCGCCGGCATTCCGCTTCGAAACGGCGCCGTGGTCAATGACGAACGTGGAGTCGGCGGTCATCAAGATCCCGTTCGCATCGGTTAGCGGTGCGCGATCGATGCGCAGCATGCCGGGGAGCTTCGAGGTTTCGTACCAGGTCTCGGTCGAGATTTTGCCGTCCGGCGAGTGGAGTGTTGTCTTTTGCTCGAAGGTGAGGGTGTGGTACCACGTGGCGGCGTATCGATCGTGCATGCGGCGGATGACCGCTACGCCGGGGTCATCCGGGCGCGACGCGGCCGGCATCGTCATGGATAAGAGACTGGCACTGAGCAGGAGCAAAAATCGCATCGTACACTCGTCGTAAGAATGGTGAGCGGCGAACCGGAATATAGGCGCGCGCGAACGTGTGCAAGGGATGTTGGAATCGTACAAGACACAATGCGGTATCACGGCCAGGATGGCTCTCATGGGTACTGCGCAGACACTCGGGCTACGAGATCGGTTCGCGCTGACACTCTTGGGTGTATTGGTCCTGATCGGTGGGCCGCGAAGCGGCGGGGCGCAAACGGTCAGTGGTGTCGTGCTGTCGGCTGCGGACAGTCGGCCGGTGCCCTACGCGACGATCATCGTCGATCAAGCGCAAGGGCGGTTCGCCGATAGCGTGGGGCGGTTCGTGCTCAGCGGACGCGGTTCGTACCGCGTGCGGGGGCAGCAGATTGGATTCTCATCGGTGGACACCGTGGTGAGTGCCGGCACTGGGAGCATCCGCATCGCGATGCAGCCGGTTGTCATCAACACGGCAGCGATCTCAGTGGCGCGCAAGGGAAAAGCGTGCATGACGCCTGGATTGTCGGAGGGGACTGCCCAAGCGGATCTGGTGGTCTTGTTTGACCAGCTGCGCGAGAATGTAGAGCGTTACGAGATCTTGTTCGACCAGTATCCATTCCGCTATCGGTGGGAGGCGCGGCGATCGATTGCGTTGCATGGAGTGAGTGATCTGCAGACGGACAGCACGGTCGGTGTGGACACCACGTCCTACGACAGCCGCGATCGGCATCGGTACAGCGTGGGCTCGGTACTCTACGAGGAGCGGTCAGAGCGGGGGACGCCGCAGCTCATGATGTACCTGCCGACGCTCCGGGATCTCACGGATTCGGTGTTCCTGGCGGCCCATTGCTTCGCGTACTCGGGTGAGGCCAACCACGAGATGCGCATCGATTTTCGTCCCCTCGACCGCATCAAGACGGCCGACGTGGCGGGGTCGGTGTTTCTCGATGCGACCCGGTATGTCGTGAGGCGAGCCGCGTTCAGTCTCACGCGCCGAGAGGCGGTGAGCTCGTCGATTCCGAGTGTCATGGTGACGACGACATTCACGGAGGAGGTGCCGCTCGTCCCGATTCTGGTAGCGGCGCGCACGGAGGAGCCGCTGCACGGGGTCTCCGTCGCGGGGTTGGATCCAAACCATCCGGTGGTGGTGGCGCAAGGGACCGCCGGGGGGACGACGCCGGAGGGATTCCCGCACCCGGAGATGGAGCGGCTGGCGGTCGAGGAGGATCGCATGCTGGACCACTCTTTTCTGGGAGAATCGATCGGGTCCCGAGGTGTGCCGAGTGCATTCAGAGGCACTGCCGGCGCCTCGCCTGACGCTCGGGGCTAGGTGCACGATGCCGGCTTCGTTCGAGACCGCTGACGTGCCGATTTACGCGACGCTCGCGGGGGCTGTGCCAATAGACTGGCGGGCGGACAATGTACTGAGAGGCATCCGGTCGCTGTTCCATTTGCCGAGTGATGTCGCGCTTCCGGTGTATGGGTATGGAGTGGGGGCGAAGGTCACGCCGGGGCTGACCGGACAGGTGGCGTTCACGCTCGATGCGGCTGGTCGGTTAGTGCAGGTTGGCGTGACGGCGAGCTCGCTCGTGTCCGGGATCGACAGCGGAATGGTGGCGATGGTGCGGGGCGCTGATGCCGCGCACGCGTTCAAGGGTTGGCGTGCGGGGCGGTACTCGCTCGGGCTTTCGTCTGCGCCGCCGGCCGCGGTCTCGCACTCGATCGTGTTGGCGCGTGTGTTCGCGGCCGTAATGCCGTTGGCGCGCGCCGCCGCGCTCGATCCCGACTCCGTGCAGCCGCAACTCCCCGTGGGTGGCCAGTTCGAGATCGTGGTCGACGAGGGTGGCCGAGCGATGCCATTGACCCTGCGGGCCGTGACGGCGTCGCCAGATGCCGTGATGGCCGCCGCGCTGCAGGTCGTACCGGCGCTTCGGTTCCGTCCAGCGCTCACGGGATCGTGTCCGATTAAACAAGAGGTTCTGCTCAGCGGACAGTCGGCACGGTGAGGGCTCGCGGTTGCGCAGCGGGAGAGAGATGCGCGCGCGCGTGGGCCAGAGATGTTGGAATCGTGCAAGACATCACTTGGCGTGGTACGGCGAATATCCGGTTGGGGGTGAATCATCATCCCCGTACACCAATCGCCACGAGACACACGCATCGCGTCCCGCAGCCGCACGCGATGTTGGGTTTGTTCCAGACTCGTTGGTGCGATCTCATCACATTGGGACTCCCGGTAGTCACCGGTGCCGCGCGGGTCGTCCACACCCGCATTCTTTTGCGGAGGAGTACTATGGGTGTAGTCCTTGTCCGTACCGGACGGATGGTGACGATAGCCGTGCTGTGTGCGGCTGCCGTCACGCGCATTGCGTCCGGCCAAGAATCACAACGCATTACTGGTCAGGTCCTCGATCTCGACGCAAAGTTCCCGGTGCCATTGGTGCGCGTCGCGGTCCCCGGTACCACATTGGGGACGCTGACGACCGACAGCGGGAGGTTCACGCTGCGGAACGTGCCGGCGGATGCGAAGTCGATCGAGGTCCGTCGCATTGGCTACCTCGGGGTGACAGTGCCGCTGGTGCGAGGGCAGACGGACTATACGATCTCCCTCAAGCAAGATGTGCTGCACCTCGAGCAAGAGGTGATCACGGGGGTCTCGACGACGACGTTGAGTAAGACCGCGGCGACCTATGATCCGGTGATCACCTCCGAGCAGCTGAACGGTGCGCCGGCGGCAACGATCGAAAACGCGCTGCAAGGCAAAGTGGCTGGCGTCCAGATCGACCAGAACTCGGGCGCGCCGGGTGGCGGCATGCAGGTGAATGTTCGCGGCGTGACGTTGATCTTTGGCAACACGGAGCCGCTCTATGTCGTCGACGGCGTCCTCGTGTCGAATGCGGTGTTTGCGACCGGCCTCAATGCCCTCTCCGGGGCCGGCAGTCAGAACGGCACCGGTCAGCCAGGCAACCAGGACCAGTCGGTGAACCGCATCGCCGACCTCAATCCAAACGACATCGAATCGATTCAGGTCTTGGAAGGCGCCGCCGCGGCCTCGATTTACGGCAGCAAGGCGGCCGCCGGTGTCATCGTCATCACAACGAAGAAAGGCTCGGCCTCGAAAGTCGCGATCGACGCCACCCAGCGGTTCGGCACGTACAATCTCGAGCACGAGCTCGATGTGCGGCACTTCACCCTCGCGCAGGCCGACACCATGGGCGCGGCCGTGGGAATGACTTCCGCCCAGGTGCTGTCGAACTTCGACGGGTGTAAGGGATTCTGCGACCTCCAGAAGTCGCTCTACGGCGGCGGAGAGCTGTCCAACGAAAGCGATGTCACCGTGCGTGGCGGCTCGGAGAACACGACGTACTTCATGTCTGGCCTCACGAAGTATGACAATGGTGCCCAAATCAATACCGGTTACAACAAGCAGTCGCTTCGCGCGAACGTCAACCAGACGATCTTCAACACGATCAGCCTGGCCGCCAATCTCGCTTATACGTCGTCCTTGACGCGGACCGGCGTCAACGGGAACGATAACTTGGGCATCGCCGGGTACGACGTGTTGTCCTACACACCGTCGTGGTTCTGCATGAACTGCCACAACGCCAATGGGTATGTCAACAACCCGTTCGGCTCGGCCAACGCCTTCCAGGATGCATTGTTGATCCAGACGCCGGACGAGGTCAATCGCACGACGCTGGGCGGTGCGCTCAACTGGAAGCTGTTCACGGCGACGAAGCAGAGCCTCGAGCTGGCGGCGGTCGGTGGTGCCGACTTCGTGAACGAGCACGTGCAACTCTACATGCCACCGAATCTCCAGGTCGAGCACTCGGCGCTCGTCACGACCCCGGGTGTGAGCACCAGCAACCAAGGTTATGATCGGTTGTCGAACTGGTCCGTGAGCGTCATCCACCGCTGGACCCCGAGCTCTCTTGTATCCGCGACGACCTCGATCGGCATCACGCGCAACAAGGACGCCACGTATCAGACGGTCGACAACGCGATTGGCTTGGTGCCGGGTGCGACGGCGTTTACGAGCGGCGCGGCGCTCACTCCGTTCTACCAACAGACCGAGTCGAATGACGCAGGCTACTATGTGCAGGAGCAGCTGCTGCTCTTCAATGAACGGCTGACGCTCACCGGTGGAGTCAATGCCGAGCGGAGCTCGAACGATGGGGCGGTCAATAAGCTGTTCCCGTATCCCAAGATCGCTGGCTCCTTCCGCGTCTTCACTGGTGACAACGAGTTGAAACTGCGCGCCGCCTACGGTCAGACGGGAACGCTGCCGATCTACGGCGTGAAGTTCGATTCGGCGAAGACGACCAACTACAACGCGATTACCGGCGCGGCATTCGGCCAAACACTGGGTGACCCCAACGTTCGCCCGGAGACCAACACGAGCATCGAAACTGGTGCCGATCTCGCACTGTTCAAGGGACGCCTGAGCCTCAACGCGACTCTGTTCCAGAAGCGCGTCACGAACCTGCTCCTCACCGAGTTCATTTTGCCGTCCTCGGGATCCCTCGCGGCCTGGACCAACGGCGGGCAGTTGACGAACCAAGGGATCGAGCTGGCCCTGAACGCTACGCCGATCACGACGAAACAGTTCTCCTGGATCACGACGGAATCCTTCTCTCGCATTTACGATCGCGTCGACAATCTCCCGATTCCGGGGTTCGCCGCCGGCAATTTCTTCGGGTACAACCCATTCGGCGGCTACTTCATTCAGCCCGGCGCGTCGGTGAACGAGGTCTATGGGTATCCGAATGCCGCGACCGCGGCGTCGCAGACGCTGACGCAGTTGGGGAACATTGCACCCGCGTACACCGTTAGCTTCGGTCAGGATCTGAACTACGGACCGCTGCACCTGCACGCGTTCTTCGATTGGCGCGTCGGGCAGGTGGTCGCGAACCTCACGCAGCAGTACTACGACTTTGCGTTCGGTGGCTTGGGCGTCGGGATCCAAGGCAACCTGACGGACACGCTCGGCACCAAGGCGAGGATAGCGGCCGTCGACAACGGCCAGACGGTGTACACGGAGACCGCCTCGTTCCTCAAGCTGCGCGAGTTGACGGCGAAATTCGACTTGCCGCAGGCGTTTGTGAGTCGAGTCGGCCAGGGATTTCTCCGGTCCGCGAGTCTCGAGCTCACCGGGCGCAACCTGCTCACATGGACGAAGTATCCTGGACTCGATCCCGAGGTCTCGAACTTCGGCTTGCAGAGTTTTGGCCGTGGTCAGGACGTGACGCCGTATCCCCCGACTCGCAGCTACTTCGTCTCCTTAGACCTGGGCTTCTGACCGATGCGTATCTCTCGAAGCATCTCTGACGGTCCTGAGCACTGGCGGGGCGCTGGCGCTCGCCGGCTGCAACGAAGCGCTCATCCCGGACTACAATACGCTCACCGGTTTCCCGCACGCGGTGGGCTCGATGCAAACCGAAATGACTGGCGTGTTCAATGGCCTCCGCGCGGCCGACGCGTTCAACATGGTCAACGAGATGGACGCATTTGCTCGAAGCGCGGCCTACTATACGTCATCGGAAGCTCGGTTCGTGACGGAAGAGACCGGCAAAGCCTTGCTGGACGACGACAATTTCGGCGCGAGCATCTGGAACAATCCCTTTACTGCCATCAAGTCGGCCGACACGGTCATCGCCATTCTCCCGACGCTGATCACGCCCAACGGTTCCGCATACCCGGCGGCGAACGTGAAGGCGCTCCAAGCCGTGATGGAAACGCATAAGGCGTTCGATTACATGTACGTCGCCCTCTCGCACGACACGAATGGGGTGGCGATGAGCAGTCCCGGCGGCCCGATCACCGGGACGCTGGCGCCGATCCTCTGCGCTCGCGACTCATGGGCGGAAATCGTGGCCATGCTCGACACCGCGAAGGCCGAACTGGATGCCGCCGGCGCGGGTACGGCGCTCGCTCTCCCTGGCGCGAGTCCCGCTTTCACCCTCCAGATGCCGCCGGGGTATGCCGCGCTTGGTGGCACGGCGGGTGGCTTCGAAGGCTTGACGTTGGCACTCCGGGGTCGGGCGCGCATCGAGTACGCGTACGCGATCGCCCGCGGGCCAGGTGGCACGGCTCCGACGGCCACAAGCGCCGGTTCGCCTGACCAGGCTCAACTCGACTCGGCGATCGCGGATATCACGGCTTCGTCCCTGTACAGCCCAAATCTTACCGCCAGCGAGGCCATCCCGGGGAGTGATCTCGGTGTATTCATGTCGTTCTCGCCCTCCGCGGGTGACGTTTCCAATCCCATCTTCGGGATCTCGGCGTCGACGTTCGTGCTCGAGGGAGCGGCGCAACAGATCGACACGCTGCATGATCAGCGGTTTCTGGCCAAGTTCGCGAAGGCTCCGGCCGCGCCCACGTCTACCGGTGCGTCCGCCGCGTCGAGCTACGCGTACTTGAACAACATCGACCTGTCGACGCCAATCCCTATGGTGCGGAACATTGAGCTCCAATTCTTGCTGGCCCGCGCGTACCTCGGCACCGGCCAACTCCTCAAGGCCGCGCAAACGGTCGATGCCGTGCGTACGACCGTGGGCGGGCTCGCGTCAGGCCTGGGCGGCGTCAATGCCTCGAGCTACACGTCGGTGCGCGATTTTCTCATGCGCGAGATGCTGCCAAGTCTCATGGAAGACGGGACGGGCGATCAGATCGTCGCCATTCGCGACTACGGTTTGATCATGCAGGATCTGACGACGTGGGGCGCTAGTGACTTCCACACGTCGATGTTGAATATCCCGGCTCCCGAAAGGGAGCAGCGCAACAACAATTTCGCAGCGGTCTGTCCGTAATCTCCCGACCCCACGTGGCCGCCGTACGACAGTCGTACGGCGGCCATTGCGCGGTGGCATTCAATGTCGTGGGCGTGGACTTCCAGCGTGTGGAGGGTGCGGCGCGAGACGTGAACATTGCCGTTCGCAGTGGGTGTTTCTGCAATCCGGGGGCGGCGGAGCGGGCCGGTGTGATGGGCGCGGTCCGGGCATTGCTCGGCATCGCGAGCAACATGGGCGACATTGATCGATTGGCCGAGGTGCTCCAGGCGATCCGTTGAGCGCGGACGTTGGCTTTGTACAAGACCGCGCGCGGTCGAGCAGCGATACGTGGTGTCATGGCCATCACGATACGACCGGCTCGACCAGGCGACGAGCCGCGTTGGAGGGAGCTGTGGACCGCGTACAACCGCTTTTACGAGCACGAGGTGCCGGAAGCGATCACGCGATCGACCTGGTCGCGGATTCTCGATCCGGCCTCGAGTGTCCGTGCGGTTGTCGCTCAAGACGTTGACGGGACGACCATTGGGTTTGCCAACTATATCGTCCATGACGGGACCTGGTCGATCGAGTCCGTCTGCTGTCTCGAAGATCTGTATGTCGATCGAGAGCGCCGCGCTCGCGGCGTCGGCCGGCTCCTCATTCGATTGGTTGGTCGCCGAGATGAAGGCGAAAGGGTGGGCGAAGCTCTATTGGATCACGCATGAGACCAACTATCGCGCGCGGTCGTTGTACGATACGTATACCGCGCACAGCGGATTTCTGCGGTACGTCATTCCGAACCGTACCGAGCCCTGAGGGATCGTCACCTGCGCGCGACATCCCCGACGGCCGACAGATCGTGCGCGACGGTCGAGAGTCTGCGACGTGGCTCGGCGCCATTCTCTTGGCCGGCATGGGCGTCCAGTTGCGCGGCGAGCTGGCCGAGCAACGCTCGACGGCGTGCACCCGTAGCCTTCTCGGATTGGGCGAGCAGGATGCGCATCTTCACGATCTCGTCCGGGGTTGTCGTCTCTGAACGCGCGAGTTGGTCGAGGTAGGCCCGGGCCAGCGCGAAGCTTGCCGGCCAGACGAACTTGGGTTGGCCTTGGACGTTGAGCTCCGTGAATCGCACGGTTTTCGCGGCGTCGATCTCGTTTTGAGTCAGGAAACGGCTGGGCGTCAACTCGAGCACATTGAGGCCGCGAGTGATTTCGGAGCTGACGATGAGACCATTGTACCAGTAGGCCGACCAGGAGCCTCCGACGACCATCGTCGTCGAGTCGATGGGGCCGCGGTCGAAGAACGCGATCTCCCGTGGGTGTGAGGGGTCGGTCCAATCAAATACGGAGACCCCGCCCTGATACCAGGCCTGGACCATGACGTTGCGGCCGGGGATCGGGATCAAGGAGCCGTTGTGCGCGACGCAGTTCTCGTACGCTGTCTGGGGAGCCGCCATCTTATAGTATGCCTTAAACACCAGTTTCCTGTCGGTGATCGTGAAGATGGCGTCCGCGCCCCACTCGCGCGGGTCTGACGCGCGGCATTTCGGTCCTCCGCCGCCGCCCCATTCGTCGCTGAAAACGAGCTGAGTGCCGTCGTTGTTGAACGTGGCGGAGTGCCAGTAGGAGAAGTTGGTGTCGGCGACGGCGTCGATGCGGGCGGGGTGCGCGGGATCATGGATGTCCAGCAGCATCCCGTATCCGTCGCAGGCGCCGCCGGCCAAGCCGATCGCCGAGTAGACGGTGATATCGTGGCACTGGTCGGAGAGGGCGGGGGCGTTCATGCTCATGCTCATGTTCATGCTCATGCCGCCACCCAGATTCGTGGTGTCCATCCCCATGGCTTTCGCCATTCGGACGGGGAGCGCTTGGCGCAAGACGGCGCTGTCGGCGGACGTGGGGCCACCAGTACCCCCGCGTGCCTTGACGATGCTATCCAGCAGCGGGTCGACGAAGGCTGATGAGAGAATGGTCTCTTCGCCCATCATTTGTACGGTGAACGCGCCGCGGGCGTGCGCGGCGGCGAGGTCGTCACGATCCGCTTGCGACGTGCCGTGTGTGCCGACGGCGTCGAGGTTGTTCAGGATGTGTGGCGTGCTGACGATCGCCGCTTGCTCGGGGTGCGCCAGCGGGACCTTAATGACCTCGATCCGAAAGAGGGCCGAGTTGGCATCGTGGTCGGGAGTAGCGGCGCTGCATTGGGCCAGCTCTTCGGGCGGGCGTACAGGTGCCGTGCCCGAGACATACACGTAGACGTTGTCGTGGTCCGCAGGATCGACCAAGAGGGTGTGCGTGTGCGAGCCGCGACACGTTTGCACGTTGGCGACCGACTTGGGATGCGCGAGGTCGGCTATGTCGAAGATTCTGATGCCGCGGAATCGCTCGGCGCTGACCGTTTCTTTGACGCCGCCGCCCGCGCAGTCGAGCCGGCCTTCGCTGCCTTCGTTCGAGACGAAGAGCAGGTTGTGGTAGACCGATACGTCGCCTTGTGATGCGGGGCAATAGTGGGCGGCTTTGAGCGTGGGGTGACTCGGGCTGGCGATGTCCCAGATCTGGAAGCCGCTGTAATTGCCTTGAATCACATAGTGGTCTGTGAACGCGAGATCGGAATTGTCGGTGGCGGCGAATCTCGGCGAGGGATGTGTGTTCGACAGGAGCCTCATGTTCCGCGCGGCTTGTCCGGCATCCCACTGGCCGGCTTTGAGGCCAACGCGAGGATCAGGAGTTGCCGAGGGCTGGCTCGCCACTGACGGGCCACCGGCGTGTGCGCAGGCGAACATCGCCAGGCAGGCCAGCGCGAGGAGCGGGGCGTTCGTCAACGTTGTTGGCATCGTCAGCGATGTCGAAGTGGAGATGGTGAGGGGCGTCCTCGCCGCCAAGGTAGCGCGCTTCGTCCTGCTGATTGTGCGGGTTTCGTGTCCGCTGTGCGCAGTGTGTGAAGGCGCGGTTCGCGCGCGCCACTCGAGAGCGCAACCGACATGCGCTAGCATTGCCGCGACGCGCTTGTCTTGCACGAACACAACGTCGCTTCGTGCCTTGACGCGGCCATTTCTTTGGCGCTAAGTAGCGGCCATGCGATCCAGTCCTGATTGGTGCGTGACGCGACGGGAGTTCGTCGGTGACTCAATGCGAGCGTTTGTGGCGCTGCCGCTGCTGCGTGCGGCGACGCTCGCTCCGTTTCGGCGAGTGGCTGACGGCCGTCTCGCGGCGCGTCCGTTGGCGGGCGTGAGTGATCCGCTGCCGGCCGGTGTGCATACGCTGCCGGCGCCCGGGGCGCGTGCCTCGGTCCTCGTCGTGCCGTCGAACGTGTCGGCCGGGCATCCGGCTCCGCTCGTCCTGATGCTCCACGGCGCGACGATGGACAGCACTGAATCGCTGGATGCGATGCGGGAGGTGTGCGAACACCGGGGTGTGGTCTTGCTCGCCCCCAGCTCCACGGGGATGACGTGGGACGCGATTCGTGGGGAGTTCGGCCCGGATCTGGGGGAGATCGATCAGCAATTGGCGCAGGTGTTCGCGCACTGTGTGATCGATCCCCTACGCCTGGCGATCGCGGGGTTCTCCGATGGGGCGTCGTATGCGGTATCCCTCGGTCTCATCAACGGCGATCTGTTCACGCATGTCATTGGATATTCGGCGGGGTTCCTGATTCCGGGCCCACGGCACGGACATCCGCGGGTCTTCATGGCGCATGGCACGCGCGATTCGATCCTTCCGATCGACCGGTGCGGGCGGCGTATCGCGGCGGATCTTCGTGCGGATGGATACGCGGTTGATTTCGCCGAGTTCGATGGCGACCATGAGATTCGTCCGGAGATCGTGCGGCGGTCGATGGAGTGGTGGCTCGGGACGCCATGATGCGACTGCTGTCGCTTTGTGCGCTGGCGTTGCTCGGCGCGTCGGCGGGTCTGGCGCAGAGCGCCGGGACCGTGTCGCTCGCGCCGGATTCCCCGCGCTGGGCGTTGACCTCGGGGGCGACGGTGACGACCTATCTCGGGCGCCGCTCCTTGTTCATGGCTGGGGGGCTCGCGACGGTCAAGGATTTCGTTTTGCGGGACGGCGTGGTCGATGTGGACGTGGCGACTCCGGCGGCGCGGGGGTTCTTCGGGTTCGAGTTTCGCGTCGCGGACAGCGGAGCGAACTCGGAGCTGGTGTATCTCCGGCAGCACCAGTCGGGGCTGCCGGACGCGATGCAGTACACGCCGATCCTCAACACCGGTCGCAATTGGCAGATCTACAATGGACCGGGCTTCACGGCCCCGGTCGACATTCCGCGCAACGTGTGGTTCCACCTGCGCCTGGTGGTGGAAGGGCCGCATGCCAGTCTGTACGTCACGGACATGCGCACGCCGGCGCTGGTCATGAGCGACTTGAAGAGCGGCGTGCAACGCGGTCAAGTGGCGTTGTGGGTGCTCGAGGGGGCGACGTACTTCACGAATTTCACTGTGCGGTCGACGCCCGATGCGCCGTGGGAGCGGCATTTGCCGCCCATGCCGTCGGGGACGTTGGTGCATTGGAGCTTATCGCCCGAGTATGACGCGCTCGCCCGGGACCTGGAGCATCCGCTGTCGCGGGCCGAGGAGGACAGCATGGCGTGGCAGCCCGTCGACGCGGAGGCGCCGGGGTTCGTGGTCATCAATCGGTATCGCGTGAGCCCTCATGTGAACCGGACGTACGAGCATGATTTCTCGAGACGGTTGGAGCCGCAGCCGGGTACAGCCGTGGTATACGCGCGTACGACGATCGAGTCGGACCGCGCTCTGGTGAAGAAATTGGCGATCGGATATAGTGACGACGTTAGCGTCTTTCTCAACGGGCAGATTCTGTATCGGGGGCGCAGCGCGCAGAATTTTCGTGATCCGGAGTTTCTGGGGATCATGAGCGCTGACGATGACGCGGTCTACCTTCCGTTGCGACAGGGGAGCAACGAGCTCGTGCTCGCGGTGAGCGAGCTCGGTGGGGGGTGGGGGTTCATCTGCCGACTGACGGATATCGAGTAGTCGCGCTCAGCGCGTGCGTCGCGAGTCAGTTGACCCCCGCAAATTGGCCGGCCAGACCGACCGCCGCGGGGCGCCGGTGGGGGTTGATGGTCCGTCGGGGTCCGGATTCGTCATGCTGGGTGGGGGTGGCATCCCGACAGCGGATGGGATTCCGCTGGATCAGCTGGCGACCATTCGACGTGTGGCCGAGTACGGGCTCATCCGGCTGGCGCACGATTGGCGCTAGGTCGGTTCGTTCACGACGGCAGCACGCACCGACGCCCTTCAGTTTGATGTTGCGATCATTCAAGACCGAGTAACCGCCCCGCCACAAGTTCCCGACGCAACTCGCGTGAAGGCAATAGCGAGCGTGAGTCGTACGCGGGTCACTCCTCCTCTCCGCGTGGCTCGCGTCTCACATTGCGTCAACACCAAGAGGTGCGTTCATGAGACTACGCTTCCGTCTGTCAGTGCTGTCCGCCGTATTGGTCGCGGCGCCACTCGGAGCACAGCGAGGTAGCATCGTCGGGCACGTGACCGACAAGTCGAGTGGCGCACCCGTTGCCGCCGCGGAAATCGTCATTGCCGGTACGACTCGCGGCACGGTCGCGGGGTCCGACGGCCGGTATCAAATCCTGAGTCTCCCAGCCGGCGCCGCCACCGTGCGCGTGCTCCGCATCGGCTTCGAGGCGCAGGTCAAGAACGTGACGATCACTGCCGGCGTGACCGACACGGTGGATTTCGTGCTCACACCGTCCGTGATCACGCTCGATCAGGTCATCGTGAGCGCGTCCGGTGAGCAACAGCGCCAGCGCGAGACCGGCAACGCCGTGTCGACGATCAGTCCCGACTCGATTGCGCAACCCACGGTCGCGGACTTCTCGGATCTCCTCAACTCGCGGGCGCCCGGTGTCTCGATCGTGCAGCAATCGGGCACGACCGGCGGCGCATCTAAAATTCGCATTCGCGGCGCGAACAGCGTCTCGTTGAGCAACGATCCGCTGCTCGTCATCGACGGCAACCGCGTCGACAACAGCACGAACTCGGCGTCGAGCAACCTGTTCACCGGTGGCCAGACCCCGTCGCGGTTCGATGACCTCAATCCCGACGAGATCGAAGACGTGCAGATCCTGAAAGGCCCCGCGGCCTCGGCGCTCTACGGCACGGCGGGATCGAACGGCGTCATCCTGGTCACCACGAAGCACGGCGTGCCGGGGCGCACGAAGTGGGACTCACACGCCGAATACGGCTCGGTTCGGAATGCGACGACCTACCCGCCGAACTTCTACGCCAACGGCATTGCGCTCGACAACAACGGCCAGCCGATCGCCGGCGACACGGTCCAGGGTTGCCAGAACTACCAGCACGGCCAGGCGGGCGGCTGCAACATCATCCCGGCGGGCCTTATCGCGTTCAGCCCGATGAACTCCCTCTCGCCGTTCATCGCGGGCTATCGCGAGAGCTATGGCATCACCGCGGCCGGCGGCAGCAACAACCTCACGTACTTCCTGGGCGCCGACGACTACAACGAGCAAGGCATCTACATCAACAATCGCGAGCGGAGAACCAACCTCCGTGGCAACTTCGGCGCGCAACTGTCGCCGGTGCTCAACGCATCCGTGAATCTCGGGTATCTGCAGAGCCGGCTCTCGCTCCCGCAGAACGACAACTCGCTCTATGGCGTCATCGGACTCGCGGTCACGGGCAGCGCGTTCGACGATCCGATCTGCCATGGTTACTTCGCGTGCGTGACGCCCGCCAAGGCCAACCTGAACGACGCCGAGTCGGACGTTGATCGCTACACCGGCAGCGGGACGATCAACTACCACCCGACCAACTGGTTCAGCGGCGTCGCCACCGGCGGCATTGATTACGGTGATCGATTCGACGGCACCTTCACGCCGGCCGGCGTCCTTCCCGGCGCCCAAGGGGCAGGGTTGGGCGCCGCGTCGCCAGCGCCGTACCAACTCTACACGTATACCGCGAACCTGAGCGCCATCTTCAAGTTCGATCTCGGGCCGTCCATTCACTCGACCACCACGTTCGGGACGCAGTACGTCGACGAGGCACGGCGCGGCATTCTGACCTTCGGCGCCGGCATCGTGCCGGGCACGGGGAACCTCGGCGGCGCGACCTCGGAGTTCACCGCCACCGAGGCGGATACGGACATCGTGACGTTCGGCGGACTCGGCTCTCAGGAGTTCGCGTGGCGCGACAAGATGTTCGTGACCTTGGCGGTCCGTGCCGACGAGTCGAGCGCGTTCGGCAAACCGAATGACCTCATCTGGTATCCGGACTTCAGTGCCTCGTGGGTCGTCGGCGAGGAGCCGTGGTTCCCGAAGGTGCCTGGTATGAGCTCGTTGCGCCTGCGCGGCGCGTACGGCGAGTCTGGCCAACGCCCCGCGTTCCTGCAAGCGCAAACGTTCTATACCCCTATCGCGCAGTCTCGCCTCGGCGTCAACGAAGGCGGCTTGAGCGTCGGCGGCTTCGGCTTCACCAGCCTCAAGCCCGAGATCTCGCGCGAGATCGAAGGCGGATTGGACGCCGGATTCTTCAAGGACCGCATCAACGTCAGCTTCACGGTCTACAACAAGACCACGAGCGACGCACTGATCCAGGTCCAGGAAGCACCGGACGTTTGCGGCAACAACTTCCCCCTCATTGAGCAATGCCAGCTGTTCCAGAACCTGGGTGAGGTCAACAACAACGGGTTCGAGCTCGGGGTGAGCGGCGTCGTCGTCGACACGAAGCCATTCCGGTTCGACATGTCCGTCAACGGATCGGAGAACAACAATAAGCTGCTCAAGCTCGGCCTGCCCGCGCCGATCTTCTTCAACTCGGCGATCGACGGCAACGTCCAGCAGTTCAGTGAGGGACGCTCGCTCGGCACGTACTTCGCCGTGCCGTACACGTACAAGGACCTGAACCACGACGGTATCCTCGAGCCGAACGAGCTCACGCTCGGCACCAAACCCGTGTACCTCGGCGGCCCGAACCCCAAGGGTGAGTGGACGCTGGCGCCGGAGTTCACGTTCTTCGGCATCGTCAAGGTGAGCTCCACGTTCGACCGACGGTACGGCAGCCGGACCCTCAACTTCACCGAGGAGTTCCGCTGCTTCGCGTCATTCCTGTGCAGCGCGCAGTTCAATCCGCACGCGACGCTGCAAGCGCAGGCTGCCTACTTGGGCGCGCTCGAAGGCACCGACTTCGGCTATATCGAGAACAACGCGTTCTGGAAATGGCGTGAGCTCGCGGTGACGCTCATGGTCCCAGAACGATTCGTCCGCCGGACCCCGTTCTCGACGCTCAATATCCAGCTCGCCGAACGCAACGTGGCGACGTGGACCCGGTATACCGGGTACGATCCGGAGATCAACTTCGCGAGTACGACCCAGAACTTCCAGACAGCGGATTTCTTGACCCAGCCGGCCGTCCGGTATCTCACCATGCGCGTGAACGTCGGCCTATGACAAAATATATCGCTCTCGGTCTCGGCCTCCTCGCGATTGCGGCCTGCAATCCGAACGCGGCCTTGAGGCCAAAAGAGAAGGGTGTCGTGACGACGATCGGCGCCTCAGCGCTGCCGGGTCTGTACATTGGCGCGCTGAACGATTTCACCATCGCGTGGTCCGGAGCGGGAGACGGAGGGAACGGCTCACACGAAGGCAACCTTGGCTTGTCGTCGATCTTCACCGATGAGATGACGTTGTTGTACCTGGATGAGTTCACGTTCCGCCGGGCCCTCGATACGGGCCAGGCCACACCCCAGAACACGCAGCTCGCCGGGATCTTCAACGATCTCTCGGCGTCGCGTCACTCATCGCAGCAGGCCGCGGCGAGCTTCGCCACCATCGCGCCGCACGACGTTGGCCGGGCAGAAATGCTCAGTATCGAGGGGTACACCTACATCATCTTTGCCGAGATGTGGTGCTCGGGCGTGCCGTTCGGCAGTCTCAATGAGACCACCGGCGCACCGGTCTACGGGCAACCGACGACGACCGGCGGCATGGACTCGATCGCGCTGGCGCTGTTCGACACGGCCAGCACCTTGGCCGCGGCGGACACCACGACGGCGATCCTGGGCGCATATGCCACCAGCACCACCGAGATCCTGGCGCTCTCGGAAGTTGGACGCGCTCGCGTGTTGCTCGATCTCGGCCAGTTCGCGGCCGCGCAAGCCGCCGCCGACTCGGCCGTGTTGAACGACCCCACGCTCAACTACCAGATGGAGAATTCGCTCAACTCGCCACGCCAATACAATGGCATGTGGCAGTACACCTTTGCCGACGATGCGTGGGGCGTCGTCGATAAAAAGGGCGGCAATGGGCTCGATTTCGAGTCGGCCAACGACCCGCGCGTCCTCTGGGTCGATGGGCAACAGAACGGCTCGCTCGGCGTGACGCCGTCTGGATTGGACACCATCTACTTCCAGCTCAAGTATCCCACGAAGGAGACCTCCGCCACCTTGGCCAGTGCCACCGAAGCGACGCTCATCAGCGCCGAGGCCGATTTGAAGGCCGGCAACATTGGGTCGTGGGCCAACAAGCTGAATATGCTCCGCGCCAACTCGGGGCTCGCGCTGCCCCCGATCACCGCGGACTCGACATCGCTCGCGTCGCAGGACATGCGGGTCGAGGTGCACTTCCGCGAGCGCGCGTTCTGGCTCTGGCTGACCGGGACTCGCCTCGGCGATCTCCGGCGGCTGATTCACCAGTACGGGCACAATGACTTTCCGGCGAACCCGACTCGTGATATCCGGTTCTCGATACCGGTCAGCGAGACGAATAACCCGAATTTCAAGGCGTGTCTGGACGTAGGACACGAGCAATAGCCAAGCCTTGCTTCATGGGCGAACTGACCCAGAAGTCGGATCGAAGCTCGCCACGGTCGCTCGCGTCGCAGTCACGGCGCCGCTGAGCGGCCGGGCGAGCGCGCCCGGTCGACCGTTGACGGGCGCGGTACACGCGCGCGCGCCGCGGGGAAATGGTGGTCTACCGTCTGGCGGACGGTGGCGCAACGGAGCTCGGTCCGAGTGCTCTCGGCGAGGTAGCTCACGAGTCCTTCGCAGATCGAGGGCCAGCTCCCGCGCATCATCCGACGGGTCGCCGGACACGACGCCAGTCCATCGTGCGTGAGCGTCAGCACCGTTCCCATTCCGCTGGGCGTCACGACCCACGCGATCGTTGACGCTTGTTCCTCGCGGAGGCGTCGATTGAACTGGAGGATGGCGGTCATGTGGAAGCGGCGGGGTGCCTCATACTCCAGGACGCTCCCGGCCATGACGACGTGGCCATCGGGGAGTTGATAGGTGACGCGCGCACCCTCTCTCCAGGTCGACCGCACGGCCAAGTCGTAGAAATAGCGGCGCGTTTGGTTGGGGTCCGTAATGGACTCCCAGACCGTGGCGGGTCGGGCGGCGAGCGCGAGCGTGTAGATCAGTTGGTCGATCATCCGAGCGGCTCAGATGGTGAGGGATCCGTGGGTCGGGGAACCATATATCCCGTATCGCGAACGGTCAGTATGTAGCGGGGCGCTTCGATATCCGGCTCGATCTTCTTCCGGAGGACCGACATGTGCTTGTCGATCGCCCGAGCGCCGATGGCCTTTGTTGCGGTCGCGGAAATGGCGCGGTACAACTCGGCGCGCGTGACGACTTGCCCCCGAGACCGCATCAACGCGAGGAGGAGCGTGAACTCGACGTGGGACAGTCGCAGGCGAGTCGAGCCGCGCCTCACGACACGCGCGGCGGGGTCGATGACGAGGTCGCCCAACAGCTCCTGGCGATCAGCCCCTGGGAGCACGCGCATGTGCGGTCGACGCAGCAATGCGTACGTACGGGCGGCGAGCTCGCGGGGCGAGCAGTTGAAATCGGCCACCATATCGGCGCCGGCGGCAATGCAGCGCTCTGCGGCCTGGTCATCGCGCGGCGGAATCAGGACGAGGTAGCGAATGGGGAGCCCTTCATCGCACTGCTGCTGCATGGTCGCCAGCCATTCGGCATTCTGATCCGACCACCGCAGGACGATGGCGGCGGGGGTGTCTTCGCGGGCGCGATCGAGCGCGTGCAACGCGTCCGGCTGGATCTCGACGCGAAATCCGGCTTGCTCGAGCGCGAGACATTGTTCCGTCATGCGCGGTGCGCCGCGGTCGCCGAGGACGATGAGGGCGCCCTGGTGGCGCGGCGCCAGGTGTTGCTCGGAGGGTGGCGGCCTCACGCCATCATCCGACCGGCGGCCTTGACGTGGGCCGGATCGGCCCGGAACCCGTAGCCCGTCTTCCGTATCGAAAAGATGTAGTCGCCGCAGTCGGCGCGCCCGAGCTTGCCGCGCAGCGAGCTCACATGGGCATCGACGGTGCGTGAAGTGGCGCCGGCGGATGCGTCGGTGGCGCGCGAATACTGCCACACCGTGCGCAGGAGCTCGTCGCGCGGGACGGCGCGTCCGCGATTTCGGATCAACGCCTGGAGGAGCTCGCATTCCTTCAGCGTAAGCTGCACGGTCTCCGCCCCTCCGCGGATGGACCGGGTCGGCGGATGGAATGCCAACTCGCCGAACTGCACCCATGAGGGCCCGCGGCGCTCGGGCGGATTGACCCGCCGCAGCATCGCCAGGATATGCGCTTTGATCCCCCGGAAGCTGACGGGCATCGAGAGCCAATCGTCGGCGCCGCGCACCAAGGCCCGCAGCATCACCATTTCGTCGCGCGGTGGTGTCGCGACCAGCAGGAGCGGCACACCGGACCGACGACGCAGCGATCCCACGAGCCCTGGATCGTCCGCGATGATCAGGTCGGGTTCGGTGGGCTCGAGCCGATGCAGTACGTCGAGGGTGTTCGATGCGATTGGGCTCTGATACCCCTCGGCCTCGAGGTGATTGCAGAGCCACACGGCGTGTTGGCGATCGGACTCGAGAATGAGTAGCTGAGGCACGGGCAGTGAGCGTCGGCGGCATCGCGCCGGGTGGGTGATGCCTTCATTCTCCCACTGCCGCGCCTTCAGGTCTTGAACGATGTCAACATACGGCCGACTAGTCCGCGAGCGCGTAGAGGTTTCCGTCGGCGCTGCCGACATACAGCACGCCATCGATGACCGTGGGTGACGAGATGATCGCGCCCAGCGAGTATTCTTGCTCGACTATGGCCACCATGTTGTCGTAGAATGGCTCGAGGTGGGGGTCGGTGTAGAAATCGATCGTGCCATCCTTGTCGGTGTGCGCCGCCGCGTGCGCTCGGGATGCTTCCGTCGCGAAGACCCAGGCGGGCTTTGCCGTGGTGAGATCGACGGCGGTCACCGTCCCGTCCCAGTTCCCGACGTACAGCCAGTGGCCGGCCAGCGCTGGTGAGCTGAATGAGAAGAAGCGCGTGGGGATCTCGAATACGGGCGTTCCACTGGCCGCGTCGAGCGCCCATATGCGGTGCGAGTCACTGGTGGCGAAGTACACTTTGCCGTCACGGACGGCTGGCGACCCGACGACCCAGGATCCTTTGTTGTCGAAGGACCATTTCTTCTGGCCGGTCTTGGCGTCGAACGCGTAGAGTTGGGCATCGCGGCAACCGACGTACACGACGCCATCCATGACCGCGGCGGAGCCCTGGAAACCGATCTGGTTGTGCATCTTGGGATCGTCCCCGGCTTGGTAGCGCCATTGGAGCGCGCCCGTCTTCGCGTCCAGCGCATAGAAGTACCTATCCCAACTCCCGATGTACACCGTGCCGTTAGCGATCGCTGGCGAGGCATGGACGACGTCGCCCGTCTGGTACTTCCACTGGAGGTGCCCGGATTCGGCGTCGAGGGCGTACACGTTTCCGTCGCCGCTTCCGAAGTAGACGGTATGCTCCCAGACCGTCGGCGAGGAGAGGAAGACGTCGAACGGGTCGGGCATCCGCTCGGTGACCGGGACGGACCCGTGCAGGTGGGTGCCGGCGAAGCGACGCTCGCCTTGGGTCGCGAACTGCCACTTGAGTTGCCCCGTGGCGGCCGTGACGGCATAGAGGTTTCCGTCATAGCTCTCGACGTAGACGACTCCGTCCGATACGGCGGCCGACGCGGTGATGCGGGCGTGTGTGGCAAACCGCCAGCGCTCCTTCCCGTCCGTGATGTTGATGGCGTAGAGGTAGCGGTCTGTGCTGCCGACGTACACGGTGTTGCCGCTTACGGTAGGCGACGCGATGACACGGCCGTCGGTGTGAAAGCGCCACTTGACGGCGGGCAACCGCGAGAGGCCAGGAGACTGATACACGCCGGTGTGCGCGGGATCGCCGCGGAACATTGCGGCGTCCTGGGCGCCCGCCGTGGTGGCGAGCGTCAGGCTCACGAGCATGGCGATGAGGCTACCGCGGTCCTTGATGATCATGGCTCGAGGGATTGTCGCTCCGGCGAATCCACTCGTCGACTATCGCGGCGAGCGGGTGGTGGTAGTGCCGCTCGCAGGCGGCGACGAAGTCCTGCTCAGATGCCAATCCATAGGCGTGTGTCCGGACGTAGTCGGCCAGCGCGCCATCCATCGCGCGGGTGCCGATCAGCGCCTCCAGTGACACCAGCACCAGCGGTCCTTTTTCAAAAGTGAGATCGCCGAACATTGTCGCGAAGCCGCCGCTATCGGCGTGGGCCAAGCTCCCCTGATACACTTTGCCACGTGCTTCGTTGACGAGCTGGGCGAATGCCGAATCGCCGCGGTCGGCGCGAACCCAGCGCCACGCCATGTACTCGGCGAAGCTTTCGTTGAGCCAGATATCGCTCCACCGCGCCACGGTGACCGAATTTCCGAACCATTGGTGGGCGATCTCGTGGGCGATGATCTGGTCGTTTTCGTGCTTGCCGGTAATGAACGCGGCGCCGAAGCTGGGCAGGGTCTGGTGCTCGCGAAATGATTTTCGGGCGAATTCGGCGATGCCGTACTTCTCGCGCACGAACGGGTAGGGGCCCAAGATCGATTCCATGAAGGCCATGGCGCGCGGAACCACGGTGAAATCGCTGTCGGCGTGCGTGGAGTCTTCCGGGAACACGAAGAACGTGAGCGGCACGGCCGTGCCCGCACGCGAGTGGAAGATGCCTTGGCGCACCACGTAGTCGGCGGCGGCGATCGAGATGACATCCGAGTAAATGGGGTAGCGCACGGACCAATGGGTGGTGGCGGTGCCATTGTCGTGCTGCACGCGGGTCACGAGGCGGCCATTGCTGGCGACTTGCAGCGCGCCGGGGGCGGTGACTTGGATGTCCGCCGAGTCGGCCTTCTCGGAGGGGTCATCCAGCGTCGGCCACCATTCGCGGGCGGAATTCGGGAGACCGTAAGACGCGATGCGGATGATCCCGGCGTGGTCCGTGAAGGCCAGCGCACGGCCCGAGGGTGTGCCGTGATACCAAATATGGATGGCGCCCTGTGCGGGTGCCGGGATATGCAAGGCGCCGGTGGTGCGTTGAAAGGTGCGGGTACTGACGCTGTCCACCGTCATGGAGTCGGACAGATCCAGCACCAGATCGCCGGGCGCGCCCGCCGTTGGCGTGATGAAGAGCTGTGCCTCACCGCGAATCGAATGCGTCTCGGGCAGGAGCGTGACGTGGAGATCGACGTAGCGGAGCCGCCACGCCGGAGGTGCGTGGTGGAAGACCGTCGCGGCACAGACGGCCGCGAGCGCGATGCGGAGGACAGGCATGTCTTCGCAAGGTGAGTCGGTCGAACAGGGGGGTCTTGAACGATCGCAACGTGAGGTTCAGCCGTTGTTGCATCCGTTCAAGATCGTTCGAACGAGGTGTCGCACGTTGGAGCCATGGTCAATGTAAGCCTGGGTCACGTCGGGATTGCACTGCTGCTCGCGTTCGCCACGTCGGCCTGGGCCCAGACACCGGTCAGGCCAGCCGCCCGGTGTACGGCCACCGGGGATCTCGAGATTCATGAGCTCACGAGCGCCGTCTTTCACAACACCCGCAAGCTTCGGGTCCTGCTGCCGGCGGGGTATCGGGATCCGGCGAATGCCTCGCGGCAGTATCCGGTCCTCTATTTGAACGATGGCCAGAATCTGTTTGATGTGTGCACGGCCATCTTTGGCCCGAAAGAATGGCAGGTCGATGAGAGCGCGATTCGCCTGATTGCGGAGGGTCGAGTCGAGCCACTGATCATCGTGGGCATCGACAACGCGGGTCGGCACGAGCAGGCGCGATTGCAAGAGGAGAAACGCGTGGGGTCGCGGCCCAACGAGTATTTGCCGTGGCCCGATAGCGGCTTGGAGCCCTTTATACCGGTTGTCCATGGCAAGGACTATCCTCGGTTTCTGACGGGTGAAGTCATGCCGTTCGTCGAGCGCCACTATCGCGTGAAGACGGGGCCGGCCAGCACTGGGCTCGGCGGTTCATCTTACGGCGCGTTGATCACACTCTACGTCATCGAGCACACGCCCGGCGTGTTCGGCCACGTGCTCATCGAGAGCCCGTCGGTGTACGTTGACGATTACCACGTTCTGCAGGAGGCTGCAGACGACCACGACTGGCCGGCGCGGCTCTACTTCGGCGCGGGAACCGAGGAGACGCCAAGCGATTCTCCGCTCCAACTGCCGGCCGATATCAAGAAGGTCGTCGAGCTCCTCGAACGGAACGGCGTGAACCAGGACCGGATTCTCGTGAATATCACGGCCGGTGAGCACAACGAGGACGCGTGGGCCAGGCGCTTTCCAACGGCGCTGACTTTTCTGTTCCCGCGCCAGCACTAGCCGGGTGGGTGCGGGTGGGCGCCGATGTTGTGTCCATTCTAGACATGATCCGCGCGTGATTCAGAATTCCGGCGCATGACTGCCTCATCTTGGCGTTGGTTATCGATTGCCGTCCTCGCGATCCCCGGTGGCCAGGTGGAGTCGCAGACGACGGTTCCCACGGTGCTCAGGGTGATCGACCCGGCGTACATGGATACGACGGTTAACGCGTGCACGGACTTTTTCGCGTTCGCCAACGGGCATTGGCTCAAGACTGATACGATCCCGGCCATCTACGCAGCGGACGGTATCGGCAGGGACATGGTCGATCAGAATGAGCGCGTCACGCGCTCGCTGGTCGACGATGTGGTCGCGCACCGCCAGGGCGCAGCCGAGGGGGGCACGGAGCGCAAGTTGGGCACCTTCGTCGCCTCGTGCATGGACTCCACGGCGGCGGAAACTCAGGGGCTGGCGCCGATTCAATCCTTCCTCGATCACGTGGCGGCGATCCGCTCGCGCGACGCGCTGGTGCCGGAGATCGCCGAGCTTCAGCTGCAGGGCGTGAACGCGTTGTTCTCGATCTCGCCGAACTCGGCGGTGCACGATGCGGGGCATTACCAGGAATGGTTCACCCAAGCGGGACTGGGCCTGCCGGACCGCGCCTACTATACGGACTCTGGGCACGCGGCGGATTCCGTCCGCGACGAGTACGTGGCGCACGTCGCGCGCTTGCTGGTGCTTGCCGGCGCGACGCGGGCCCAAGCGGATGATGACGCGAAGCGGGTCATGGCGCTCGAGACCGAGCTGGCGAAAGCGTCGACTACCGTCGAGGCATTGCGTGAGCCGCGGGAGACCGACCACCCGATGTCCCTCGCCGCGCTGGGCGCGCTGGCGCCGAACGTCTCGTGGCCGGTGTACTTTCGAGCGGTCGGACTGACGAAGCCACTCGGGCGTGTCAATGTCGCTGAGCCAGGGTTTTTCCGCAGGATGAGTACGTTGCTGGCGACAATACCGCTGGCAGACTGGCGGGCCTATCTCCGGTTTCACGTTCTCGCGAGTGCCGCGCCGTGGCTCAGCTCGAGCTTCGTGCAGGAAGATTTCGCGTATCAGCGCCTGTTCACCGGCGCGACCGAGATCTTTCCCCGTTGGAAGCGGTGCTTGAACGAGACTGATGCCGATGTCGGTGAAGCGCTGGGCCAGGCGTACGTCGCCAAGACGTTCCCGCCCGAGGCCAGGACGCGGGCACGACAGATCATCGATGACATTCGAGCCGCGTTCGGCCAGCGACTGGCGCATCTGACGTGGATGTCCGACGCGACGCGGACAGCGGCGCTCAACAAGCTGGCGCATATGCACGAGAAGATCGGCTACCCCGACCACTGGCGCGACTACTCGCGGCTCCGGGTCGGCGATGGCGCATTCGTGTTGAACGTCTTCTCGGCGCGTCGGTTCGAGTGGGAACGCGTCAAGGACCGTCCGGGTACGCCAGTGGACACCACCGAATGGGTCCTGACCGCGCCGACCGTCGATGCGTACAACGACATCACGAAGAACGAGATGGCGTTCCCGGCCGGGGCGCTCGAGCCGCAAACCTTCAATGTCCACGCCGATGACGCGGCCAACTATGGGGCACTCGGCGCGAGCTGGGCCGGTCATGAGCTGACGCATGGCTTCGATGATCAGGGGCGACATTACGACGAGCGGGGCAATTTGCGCGACTGGTGGGCGAGCGCGGATTCCGCCCGGTTCGTGCAGCAGGCTGATCTCCTCGTCCGGCAGTACGACGAGTTCATTCAGGTGGACACGCTGCATGTGAACGGGCGGCTGACGCTGGGTGAGAACCTCGCGGATTTCGGTGGGTTGCTGACCGGATATGATGCGATGGAGCGGGCGCTCGAGCGGGATGGTCGACCGGGCCTCATCGACGGATATACGCCGGAGCAGCGCTTTTTCATTTCCTTCGCGCAGGGTTGGCGGGGACACGCACGACCGGCGTTGCTCCGTTCGACGCGGATGACCAACGTCCACTCACCGGACGAATGGCGCGTGATCGGTCCGATCTCCGATATGCCGCAGTTCGCGCAGGCGTTTCACTGCCATCCGGGAGATCCGATGGTTCGACCCGACAGTCTCGTGGCCAAAATCTGGTAGGGCGGCCCCTTGGGCGGCGGCATGATAGTTGAGAGTCTCGTCAGGCATCTCCGTATCACCGCCCGCGGTCTCCGCCGGACGCCCGGCGCCACGCTTGTTGCCGCCTTGACCATGGCGCTGGGGATCGGCGCTACGGCGGCTGTGTTCAGCCTGGTCGATGCGGCTTTCCTGCACGAGCTGCCCTACGCCGGCGCCAACCGCCTCGTCACGTTGTCGACGACTCGCAAAGGTGAAGACCTGTCGAATTCCTATCCCAACTTTCTGGACTGGCGCGAGCGCAACCACACGTTCATGTCCATCGCCGCTTTCGCCGGCACGAGCGTCGCGCTTGCGAGCGGGAACGGCAATGCGGAGCTGATTCGAGCACAGATCATCACACCGGATCTCTTCCGTACGCTCGGAGTACCGGTCGCGCGCGGGCGTGACTTTGTTGACGCGGAAGGCCAGTGGGGAGCGCCGCACGTCGCGATCGTGGGTGATGGCCTTTGGAAGCGCCGGTTCGGCGGCGATCCCGCGATCGTCGGCCGGACCACGGCGCGAGTTCGCCACTGCGGGCGGCACGGTTGAGGGGCACCTCCCGCAGATGTACAGCCTGTACGAGCTCTACTTCGCCGCGGCATTGCAGCGCGCGGCGCTGTCGAAGCGACCGACGGGCGACACGGTGCAAATGCGGCAGTTTTACATCGACCGGGAGTTCGACCAGTTCCCGCTGGGTCATGGCGTGGTGCGACCGCTGCCGGGCGGTCGGGCGGAGATCGTGCACGACTGGCTGGCCGGGGTCGGAGTGGCGACGTTGGACTCCGCCAACCACCTGCTCAGCTACTCGGGCGCCCGGACGACGTATAAGGTGGACGTGAGTCGACTCGCGACGCCTCCCAACGTCCAGGCGGCCGCCGCGCGGCTCGAGGCCGCCGAGGCGAAGAGCGGCGTGACGGAGCTGAGCGTTCGGGATACCGCGCGCGCGAGCATCGGTCACGCGACCTTCACCATCGACTATGGGCGGCCACTCGTCCGCGGGCGCGTCCTGCTCGGAAACATGCGCGACTGACGCGCCGGTGATGCGAGTGAGGTCCGGGCTCAGGTCGAACCGCGTGACTCGCTCGGGTGTGGTGCCGTTCTGGATGGCGTAGAGGGCGTGGCCCACGAGGTACATGCCGTCGATTCCGTTGACCGCGACGGTATCCGGATGGGGGAGCCAGGTCACGGCGTGGGTCAATGGGTCGACGGCCGCTATGCCCATCGCGTAGTCGGCGACGAGGATACGACCGTCGGGGGTGACGGCTGGTGTCTGGGGTGAGCGAAAGGTCCCCGGGTGGACCACCGTCTCGATCGTCCCGCGCCGGCGATCGACGCGATAGAGGCCGCCGCCCGTGCCATCGGACACGATCGGGTTGCCGTGGGCGTCGAGCGTCATGTCTCCCAGGACGTGGCCGGCGTTGTCCAGTGGCAGCGGGTAGCGGCCGGTGACGCGGTGCGTGGCCAGATCGTATCGGAGGACGCCACTTCGACTCGAGTCGGCCGCGCGCCAGTGCCCGGCTTGTGGCATCGAGGCGGTCGTTGCCCAGAGCGTCTGGCGCTCGGGGTCGACGACGAGCGCGACCGGTGTGAGCAGCGTGTCATCCGAGACGGCGAATGTCGTCGTGGTTCCCGATGCGGTAATCGCGATGATCCGCTGCGCGTGGATGCAGCTGATGTAGAACGTGCGCGTGGCGGGGTCGTAGGCCACGTCTTCGGTCAGGAGGTCAGGATCCGACATCGCGGTCACGGGCGTGGCATGGCTAATGGGTGACCGGTTCGCTGCCATCGCCGCGAGCACTGCCTTGAAATCGTCGCGCTCGTGTAATGCCGCGAACGTCGTATCGCGATCGGCGGGGTACGCGAGGCCCATCGCCGCGATCGTCCGCAGGTAGGCGACCGCGGTATCTGGTTGGCCTCGTCGCACGGCGTTCCGGGCGAGCAGATAGAAGACGTCGGGGTGGCCGTGCATGAGCGTGAGTGCCCGTTGCAGGTGTAGCACGGCGGACATCGGATCACTGGCGCGGGCGGCGGCGAGGTGTTGGCGATAGGTCGAGTCTTGCTGCGCGCTGGCGGATGATGATGGCGTGGCCAGCGCGAGTACGGCTGCCACGGTCAGCGTGTCGCGGCCGATCATTGACTTCCGATCATCTGCAGCCGCCGGCCATCCGGTTGAATGACCTCGAGCTCGGTTGGGCGATCTGCGCGGTGGTGAAAGACGAACCGCATTGCGCCGCTGGCGAACACGGAGTCGGACAACGTGACGAGCGGTACCATCATCGTGTGACGGTTGTTGTACTGCAACTGTGCGCCGCGCAGTGCGATCGCCATCTGATCGTAGCGGCCGGTGTCCGCCATGAGCGCCGAGCGTGGCAGGGCGCGCGGGTGTTGCTCGGCGTCGAGCGCTTCGGCTACGCGTGTGAGCGTGGCGAGCTGGACGCCGGTCGCGTGCTTGGCGAGCGATTGAACAGCTAAGGCGTGCGCCGTGGCCAGCGCCTGCTCGGGGTCGACCTCGATGTCCGGCTGCACCCCGATGTGTTCCCACTGACGTCCAGTCCGCGGATCCATGACCTTGCTGTACGAGATTGACGTGGCGAACCCATGTCCGGAGTCGACGATCTCGTTGTTGTGGCCGGCGCCGACCGTGCGTATTCCGACGAGCGTGGCGCGGCCGAGGTTGTGGAGGACGAACGCGAAGTCTTCCGCCGCCGACGCGGTACCGTGGCTCGTGAGTACGTAGAGCGGAACGTCCAGGCGCCGAGGCCCGGGGACGGTCGCGAGTGTGTAGCGGTCGAGCGTGTCGTGGGAGGAGCGGTCGACCAGGCGCAGTGACAGGATCGCGTCCGGCCCGACGAAGTGGCTGATGAGAAAGTTCGACAGGTCGCCATCGCCGCCGCCGTTTCGGCGCAGGTCGATGATGATCGCGTCGGTCGATTCGAGGTAGCGCAGGGCGGCGACCAGGGCATCGCGCGCCAGCGCGAGGCGCGCGAATCCGCGCATCTCCAGGTAGCCGACGTTGCCATCCAGGATATCGATCCGGCCCAGTTGATGGTGCGCCGCGCGATCGGCGGCGATCTCTCCCGGGGTCGGCGGTGGGTCGTCGCCACGGATCGACACGCCTTCCGGGCCGACGTGGGCGCCCGGTGCGTCAGGGGTGAACTGGACGTACAAGTGCTGATCGTCATTCACGGCATGGAGGTCGATCGAGAGGTGTCGAGCGAAGGCGACGGGGTCGCGGTCGGCATCGTATGCGCCGGCGGCCATCCGTTGGCGCAGATGCGCCGCGATCATTCGTCCGGTGTCCGCGTCTTGATAGACGCGTTCGAGCTGGGCGGCGATCGTGTCGACCACGTCGCGGCGGGTGTGTTGGTCGAGTGGAGATTGCGCCCGCGCCGGTGTCCAGGTGACTAGCGGCAGCATCAAGAGCATCGTGGCGATCGTGTGGCTCATGCGCATCGTGCATCGTATCGCGACGCGTCACGGCTCGTCTTGCACGATTTCAACATTGATGATGGACGTGATCGCAGTGACGCGCGCGTTAACAGCGTGGGAGTTGACGTGCGTGCATCACGACGCCATCCTCGCAGTGTGACGAACATGAGCCGGACACCTCGCGTCCGTCGTGCGACATGAGCGCCGAGGTATTGCACGCACTCGTCGTCGGTGGGAAGCCAGCGCTGCGCCAGGTCGTCAAGGACCATCTGGCTTACCATCCCGACATCCGCGTCGTCGGCGAATGTCACACCGCGACGTTGGCGCAGGCGGCGGTGCGGGAGCTGCGTCCCGAGTTGTTGTTGCTCGACCTGCAGCTGTCGGGGGCTGACGCGCTCGCGTCGGCCGATGGGATTGGCGCGCGGGCGCTGCCAGTCATCATCACGACCAGTTATCCGATGGCGGCGCTGCGGGGGTATGACGGCGGACGGGTGTCGTACCGGATCCGACCCATGAACGACGAGGGGCTGCGCGCACTCTTGGGCGACGCGCGGGTGTTGATCCGCGGGCGACTCGCGACGCCGTACGCGAGCAGCGTCACGGTGCGTGTGAGCCATGGCGTGATGGTCGTCAATGCAGCGGACATCCACTGGATCGAGGGCGACGATGGCCAGGTCCAACTGCACGCGAACGGGGGACCGCAGTCGGTGTACGAGACCTTACGCGACCTGGAGCGCCTGCTCGATCCGCGGCGGTTCGTCCGCGTCCATCGTTCGGCGATCGTGAATATGGATCGGGTGTCGGCGGTGCAGCCGCATCGCAAGGGGCGGTGCGTGCTGGTGCTGGATAACGGAGCGCGCATCATCACGAGTGTGGCGCGTTCATCGATCGCGGACGCGTTGCGCCGGGCATTCTGACAACGCCGGGAGCGGACGCGTTGATACGGGGCGCCGCTTCGGGTTCGTAGTCGCTCTGGTGCGGGGCGCCATCTCCCCGGCAAGGGGAATCGCGAACAGTGGGTGCGTATTCGCCCCGTACGTACGGTGCTGGGTCCGCGCGTCTTATAGGGATGCGGGACAACTGGTGCTTGCCATCGCTGTCATGCGACTCGTCGGGTCCGCCGATGCGGTCTGTGCTGCCGACGGCGTTTCCCGCTCGACTGTGGATCCATTAACCCGCGCGTTGGGGCGCATCGTCGCGCGTCACCGGCGGGCGCGGGGGTATTCCTGGCGACGCCTTGGCGAATCGTCCGGGGTGAGCGGGAATACCGTGCGCAATTTGGAGCGCGGCGAGCGTAGCAGCCGAGTGAACGTTGTGGCGGCGATCGCGCAAGGGCTGGGGATGCCGGTCTCGCGACTGTTGCGGGAGGCGGAAAGACTGGCGGCAGCGGCGCGGCGTCGGGCGGGGCACTGACGAGGACGTGGATGGCGCGACGTGGGCGCCAATGAGGCGACGAGCGCGAGCAACCTACATCTATAGTAGTGCGCCGCAGGGCTGGATTGAACGAACGCAACATGCCCTTGCCCATGATGTCACACCGCCGCTCCTGCGTTGACAGTGCGGGCACGGCCGTGCATGATGGCGCGACCATGACATCACTTCTGAACGTGCTATTGGCGTTGACGCTCCACGGGACCGTCGTCGTCGCCAACATGAACGACAACACGGCGTCGGTTATCGATCTGGCGAGTGGCCGGACCATGGCCACGCTGAGGACGGGTGACGGACCGCATGAAGTCGCGATCTCGCGGAATGGCCGTTGGGCCGTCGTCTCCAATTACGGACCCGGGAAAGTGCCTGGTCATTCGCTGACGGTCATCGACTTGTCGGTGCGGGTTCCGGTGGTGGTGCGCACCATCGAGCTCGGCGCGGCCAACGCGCATCCGCACGGCTCGGCGTTCCTGCCGGGGGATTCGACGATGCTCGTGACGGTGGAGAAGAGCCAAGCCGTCTTGGTCGTGAATATTCTGCGTGGTGTGGTGGAGGCGTCGATTCCGACGCACGGCCGCTTCACGCACATGATCGCGCTCACGGCCGCGGCGGACCGCGCGTACACGAGCAATGTCGGCGACGGCACCATATCGGAGCTCGACATCACGCGGCGCGCGTTCGTGCGCACGATTGCGGTCGCGCCGGTGGTGGAAGGCATCGGGGTAAGCCCCGACGGGTCTCAGGTATGGGTGGGGAGCGACAGCCTCAAGACGGTGAGCATCGTGCCGACGGGGTCGGGGACCGTGGCGCATGTCATCAGGGGCTTCGGCTTTCCGTACCGGATGGCGATCACGGCCGACAATCGGACGGCCATCGTGACGGATCCGGCTCACGGCGAGCTCCGGTTCTTGGATGTGGCGACTCGGGTGGAGATCGGGCGTACGTTCTTTCCTGGCGGTACGGTGGTCTCGACGTCGGAGTTCCCGAACTCGCCGAGTCCGGAGGGGATCAGTTTGGCGCCGGATGGGAAGACGGTGTACGTGACGTTGCAGGGGAAGAATGCGGTGGTCGCGGTCGATGTCGCGACGCGGACGGTGCTCCTGACGCTGCCGACCGGCGTGTGGCCCGACGGCCTCGCGTACACGCCGGTGGAGCACGTACTTAACCGGTAATCCGCGGTGCGGCCCACGAGGGACATCATCCGCCGAAATCGCTCACTCGACGCTATTGGTCATGACGCGCCAGGATTTCCATTGCTCTCCTGCTCTTCGGAGCACTTCGAGCACTCGGCACCGCGTCGCGTCTTGGATGGACGCAACGCGGCTTGCCAGGGATTTGTGATGTTTTCTCCTCAGGTCATCTGCTTGGCTTTAGCCCTCACCAGCATGTACGGGACGTTGGGCAGGATATCCATGTCGGCGCATCGGGCGGCGAACGTCTTCGCGTTCGCGGCGTCGCCCTTGCCCTTGTAGGCCAGCGCCATCTCATAGAACACCTCCGGATTCTGCTGGTTCGCCTTCGCGAGCTCGGCCAAGACCGTGTCGAATTGCTTGTCGGCCAGCGCGACCAGGCCATTCAGCTCGTGCGCTTGTGCGATCAGAAAGGCATTGTGTAAGGCCTCCGTGCCGCTCATATACATGGCGGCCTCGGTGTGCGCGGTCGCCCGATCGTTCGCCGCGAGCGCGACGCGGGCGCGATTGAAGTGGTCGTTGAGCTTCGCCAGATCCTTGGCGGCGGCCGACGCGGTCGACGAGTTGACCACGAGCGCGAGCGCGTGAGCCCACCTCCGGGCGGCGTCCGGAGCGCGTCCGGAGCCCAGGAGGATGAGGCCGGTTGTTTGCTCGTCGACCGACATGTTGCCGGAATCGCCATTCGCGCGATCGAGGACGAGCTCGGAGTCGGCGCGTTGGACCGCCTGATCGATCTCGTGCGCGTCAATGTGCACCACCGCCTCATTGAACAGCGCCAAGCGCTGCTGGCCAATGTCGCGCGCGCCGGCGTAAACCTTCTGGGTCTCGGCGACCGCGGCGTCGTGCTCGCCCTTGTAGAGATGGTCGGCCGCGATCCCCACGTGCGAGCTCAAGAACGTTGGATCGAGCGCCAAAGCCTTCGTGTATTCGGCGATCGACTCGTCGAACCGCCCCATGCTCATCAGCAGCTCGCCATAGGAGTCGTGCGGGTTCGGGTCCTTCGGCACGAGTGCGACGTACTGCTGGAACGCGGATTCCGCCGCCGGCTTGTCGCCGACCCCGCGATACGCGTACCCGAGCGTGTTGTACGCCGTCGTGAGGTTGGGGTTGATCGCCACGGCCTTCTTGAGCACCTCTATGGTCTTGTCGTTCAACTGCTGAGCGAAGTACGCATTGCCGAGTGTGTTCAGGGCGCGCTCGTCCTGCGGATAGCGCGCGACCAGGCTCTCGGCGTATACCTGCCCCGTGGTCGGATCGCCGTTGTTGAGCGCCAGCAGCGACAGGATCGTCAGGCGCTCTCCGTCGGAGGCCTTGTTCGCCAGTGCGACGGCTTTGCCCAAGTGATCGTTGAAATCCTTCGCCGTCGCCGACGACATCGCGAGGCCGTACTCGGCCATCGCGAAGCTCGGGTCTTTCGCCACGGCGTGTTCCCACGTCGCGTACGCGTCGTGGGCCTTGAGCTGCTCGAACAGATCCCGGCCTTGCAAGTACAGGGCTCGCGCGTCGGGCGATGTCGTCGTGATGGGTACTTTCCCTGATGCCGCGGTCGTCGTCGCGTCCGATGATTTGATGTTGCACCCGGTCGCGATCGCCAACAGCGTGAACGACACGAAGTAGCGCATGGTGAAGCTCCGTTGCAGGAGAGAAGGCAGCATGCCCGGTGAGCTCCTCACGGAGCGCCGGACCGAGATGGTTGGTCGAAGCTCGCCATGAAGCCCCACCCGGCGGTGGCCTCGCTCACCGCCAGCAACAATTCGTTCTTTCCCTTCTTGAGCGGCACGAACACCGCCTCCGAGTACGGATAGAAGTATCCGAGCGCCGCGGGGTCGCGATAGGACATGGCGTTACGACCTTCGTAGAGGGGGCGGCCGTTGAGATAGACGACAATGTCGTCGCTGTAGCCGATCCACATTTTGCGCACGGTGTCCCGATCGGAGACGATCGTGTTCCGCGCGAACACGACTTCAGAAGCGGGAGGCCGCGCCGCCGGGCCGTCGCGGACCCGTCGCTCGGGCTCGACGCTCGGATCTTTCCGGTAGCGGCCGATCATGATGATCCCCTCGCGTTCCGCGTCGACGGGCTGCCACTGCAACGAGCGGACGTCCGGATAGATCCCGGGATCCTGCCGCGACACGAGGAACGATTGCGACAGGGTCCAGCCGGCGGTGATCGCGCCCGGCGCGAAGGTGTGCTCGGGGGTAAGCGCGTACGTCGTCGTGTCTGGTCGATACGTCAGGTTCGAGATGTAGGCGCCGCCGACCCGGCCCCAGATCCCGATCGTGCCGCCGCCGCCGCCGAGCCCCAGATCGTGCACTTCGAGGGTGGGCTTGGTCGCGGTATCGACATAGATCGATGCCACGAGACCTTTGACCACGATCCGCAGGTGCACCCACCGGTCTGGTGGGAAGTCCGGTGACCTCCCGTACTGGGGCGCCGGGTAAAACTGCCATGCGTTCATGTCGTAGAACGATGGCGTGTACTGCAACGTCGGGTCGGCCCCCGGCGGGCGGAAGAACACGATCTCGTAGCGCTCGTGTTGGCTCGCGACGTGGAACGCGATGCCGTAGAACGCACTGGTCGAGTCGGTCGCGATGTCCGCGTCGATCGTCCCATTGCGGAAATCCACGCCGCTTGCGTATGCGAGGCCGCTCGGCACGACGATGCTCGGGCGCCCGAGATGCGTCTCGAATCGCACGCTCTTGTCGCGCGGCCGCGGCTCGCGCTGGAAGAGGATGTACGAGGTCCATCGGTCAGGCGTCAGCGGGATCGTGATGTCCTGGGCCGCGGCTCGCGCGGCCGCGACTTGGCCAGCCAAGGCGCACAGCAGGATGAATCGCATCGGGAGACGGTGGGGTTGGGTGATGGCGAGCGATTGGATAAAACGGCCACTGCCTGGGCGCGATCTGCGTACGACGATGCGGGGGCGAAGCGGAGCGCCATCACGGCCGTCGTGCTCCAAGGTGAGCTAGCTACCTGCGTGCAATGGAGATGTCTTGTATTAATGCAACATCGTATGCGCACCGTCTTCCGCGCCGGTCAGGGTCCATCGGCGACATGAGCGGCGAAGGTATGCGCCGGCGCGAGCGCGTTCCACCGCGTCGCGCATTCGGCTCGGCGAACGGTGTTGGAGGGTCGGTGAATCGTTCTTTACCGAACGGCCAACGCCTCACCCGGCCGAGCCCTTGACGTCGTCACGACCTCGCGAGTGCGTGGTCAGCGAAATGTTGGTTGCGGCGCGGGGGCAGTATATTCGCGGTCGTGATGGTTCCACGCCTCGCATTGTTGACCGCTGTATGGCTTGTCGCGCCACTGCGGGCCCAGCTGTTTCCGGCGGGACCGCATCCCGTTGGTCTGCGCGTCATGTCGATCGATGTGCCTCGCCGCATGCGTGTCATCCTGTGGTATCCGATCGCGACCTCATCACCCGCTGCGCGAGCAACGCTCGCGACCTACGTCGCGGTTATTCATGATACGTCGTTCACCACCGAAGCGGCTGCATTCGCCCACACGACGCTGAGCGAACGGGCGATCGCCGCGATGCTCACAACGCCCAGTCATGCGGTGTTGGGCGCCGCACACGCGCCGGGCCGCCATCCGTTGGTGTTGCTCGGCAACGGATTCGGCCCTCCATACTTCGTGCACTGGGCGCTCGCCGAGTATCTCGCCGGTCGCGGCTATGTCGTGGCGGCGCTGGCGGGGTCAGAGGGTGACGAGAACCGTCCTTTCAACCTCTCAGGGGTAACGGCGATCGCGGAGGACATGAAGACAGCCCTGACGTCGCTGTCGGCGCTTTCCTTCGTCGACGCGCGCCACGTCGGCCTGGTTGGATTGAGCGTCGGCGGGTTGGCGCAGGCGTTCGTCGCAGCGACGACGAGGAACGTCGGCGCGATCGTGAGCCTCGATGGCGGGACGGTTATGCCTATGGCGCACAGATGCTCGACAGCGCGACCTGGCTCGATCGCTCGCGCTTCACGATCCCCTATCTTCACCTGACGGGCGATGGCGTGCCGTCTATCGTCGTGGCCAAGAGCACGGTGTTCTACGATTCGCTCGCCCAGGGTCCCGCGTACCTGCTGCACGTCAAGCACCTGACGCACGCCCAGTTCACATCCTTAGGCATCCTGGTCGCGTGGATGGCGGACTCCACGGCTGCCGGCCCGATGCTCGAGGAGTACGCGCACGTCGCGCGCACGACGGCTTGGATGCTCGATACCTACGTGGCGAGCAGGTCGAGCTCGACCGACGCCTTGAACGAACGCAACATCGTCAAGCGAAGAGCGTTCACGCATTGACGGGCGGACGTGTTGGTGCCACTCTGCGATAACGCAACTATCCGCGCGATGCCGGTGTCCCAATGCACATGCCGATGATCGTTCAAGAGCTTCGCTACGCGTTCGACGGTCTGCGTCGCCGACAAGCATTCGCGGTCACGGCGATCCTGAGTGTGGGGCTGGGCATAGGCGCGGCGACCACGGTGCTCAGTGTGTCCATTGGTGTGCTGGCGCGCCCATTGCCGTACCGGGCGCCGGAGCAGCTGGTGGCGATTTGGCCCGGGCGCGCGCTCGCCGGACGAGAGGTCAATGCGATCGAGCAACAGGCGACGAGCCTGACGGCGGTCGCTAGCGTCAGCCCCGGTTGGCTCATGACGCTAACGCACGTGATCGAGCCCCGCCAAGTCGATGTGGGCCGCTTGAGTGGCGATCTGTTCGGGTTGCTCGGCGTCACGCCTTTCATCGGTCGAGCGTTCGGGAGAGAAGCCGACGTGACCGGCCGGGATCATGTGGCCGTACTGAGTTACCGCCTCTGGCAGTCCGTGTTCAGCGGCGACCGATCGATCGTCGGGCGATCGATCGTGCTCGGCGGTGAACCGTACACCGTGGCTGCGGTGATGCCGCCGACGTTCCGCGTGTTCAGCTTTACCTCTGACATGTGGGTGCCGTTGCCCGACGATCGTTCCGCGTGGTGGTGGACCGGAGCGCAGATGTTGGCGTTCGGCCGTTTGCGGCCAGGCGCGACCGCGCACGCGGCATCGGTGGAGCTCGCAACGATCGCGCCGCGTGTCGAGAGCGAGTTCCATCTGGAGACCGACTGGGCGGCCGGTGCTCGGGTCGTCGGATTGGCCGAGAGCATGGTTGGCGCGGTCGCGCCTATCGTCACGCTGCTGACCGGGGCGGTCGGACTGCTGCTCGCGCTTGCCACGGCCAACGTCGCCATTCTGCTGCTCGTGCGGGCTGCCGAGCGGCGGGCCGAGATGGCGACACGCGCCGCGCTGGGTGCGACGCCAGCGCGACTCGTTCGGGTCACGCTGTCGGAGAGCCGGTCATCGGGTTGGTGGGAGGCGTGATCGGTATCGCGCTCGCTCGGTTGGGCGTGGCGCTCGTCGTGTCGATCCTGCCATCGGCGCTCCCGCGGATCGAAGAGATCCGCTTGCAGCCGCTCGTCCTACTGGCGTCCGCGGCGCTCACGTTGGTCACTACGCTGGTTGTCGGTTCTGTCCCGGCGTGGAAGGCCAGAGCCGAGGGATTGGCGATTCATCTGCGCGACGCCCGCACGGTAGCGACTGGCGGTGAGCAGACGCGCGGGTTGCTGATTTCGCTGGAGATGGCGCTCGCGCTCATCCTGTGCGTTGGCGCTACCCTCATGGGCCGCACATTGGTCGCCCTCTCGCGCGTGGATCCCGGACTCGAACGCGACCACCTGCTGACCATGAAGGTCGAACCATTCGCGCCCTCGAACGACGACGAGCTGCGCGCGTACTGGCGCTCCGTGCTGTCGCGGGTCGAGGCCGTCCCGGGCGTCAGTTCCGCGGCAACCATTCTGCATTTGCCGACGATCGGGCGGAGTTGGGATGCTCCCATTCAGATCGAAGGGCAGCCGCTGGCGGCGGACGCGTCGCCGCCGCTCGCGCACTGGCAGGCGGTGTCGGTCGGGTACTTCCACACGGCGGGTGTGAAGGTGCTTCGAGGGCGGGCCTTCGAGGCATCCGATGGGCCAACGTCGCCCCGTGTGATCGCGGTCAACTCGGCGTTCGCTGCGCGACTGTTCCCCAATGTCGATCCGATCGGCCACCGGATTCGAGCCAAAAATGCGACCAACGACTCCCTGGCGACCATAGTCGCCGAGGTCGCCAGTGTTCGGCATGACAGCTTAACGGGCCCCCCGGGACCCGAGGTGTATGTGCCATTCGCGCAGCATCCGGTGGGCGCGACGGGTCTCATCGTCCGGACACGCGTGCCTCCGTTGTCGGTTGCCGCGTCTATCCGCGATCAAATTGCCTCGGTCGATCGCGACACGCCCATCTCGGATGTGCAAACGATGGACAGCCTCCTTGGGGCTTCGGTCGCCCGAGAGCGTATGATACTGATCCTGCTCGGGGTGTTCGCGGGTATGGGGCTCTTGCTTGCCGCCATCGGTGTGTACGGTGTGGTCGCGTTCGGCGCCGCGCAGCGAGTGAAGGAGATCGGGATCCGGATGGCGCTCGGGGCCAATGCCCCGGCGATACGGAGACTGCTCCTCGGGCATGGGTTGCGGTACACGGCACTGGGCGCCGCGGTCGGTGTGTGCGTGGCGCTGGCGGCGTCGCGCGTCATGCGGGCCGTCCTGTTCGGCGTGCCGAGCATTGACGCTGTGTCGTTCATTGCGGCGCCCATCATTCTCGCGGTCGTTGCCGCGGCGGCGAGCTGGATTCCGGCACGGCGGGCTGCCGCTATCGCACCGACCGTGGCCCTCGCCAAGGAGCAGTGAGATCGGCTGGCGCCGCGCGGCTTCCCGTCGTGGCGGTGAGCGCTCATTGAGACGGCCGACGTATCGCCAGTCCGTACGTTCGCGTTGCGTCAATCGGGGCGAGCACGCTATCGGATGGTGTCGTCGCGAACAGGAGCCAGTTGGTTTCCCGGCCGTTCGCGGTCACGTGATCGCGTCGCACCACGGTGCCGCGATCGTAGTGAAGGTACACGTAGTCGGCGACCGGGCGAACGCGAGTGCTGCTGAATGGCGAGCCCGTCCCAGTCACATACTCGCCAACGGGAAACCGAGGGTTCAGTCCGAACGAATCGCGTATCGTCGGCTCGTCGAGGTAGGACCAAGCCTTCGGCCCACCGGTGCTGCCCGAGGCCATGTACTGCAGCGCCCCATCTGCACCGTAGTTGGCCATAACAGTCCGGTTTCCGTAGGGCCCTGCGACCGTGCGCGACACGCTAATGTGATCGAGGACGAGTCGTGCGCCCTCGGGTGCGGCGTCCGACTCGGTCGGAGGTTCGTTCAGCGTCATCCCGGGGTATAGGACCGTCTCGACCCGGATCACGGTCCCGTACTCCGGATCGTATGGGTAGAACGTGTGGACGAGTATCGAGTCCGGTCCAGTCGCTGAGAGCAATTGGTACTTCTCGCGGTACATCAAGATGGTATGCGGTGTCGCAATAGAGGTCATCGTAGAAGTACGGCTGGTCGGTGCCGCTCCGGTGCACGGTCGCTGACCGTCGACCCCAAAAGTCTGGTTTTTCGGCGTAGTAGAACTCGCCTTTGGGTGGGGGAGACCACATGCGATCCTCGAACGTGACCTTGCGGGTCGCGACATCGATCGACATGTGCCGATACAGATGGTCGTAGAAATTCATCTCATCGGAGCAGGCCCAGAGCATGAGGGCGGCGATGCCGATCAGTGCAGCGCGCATGCACTCCTGACGACGGCGGGCCGGCATCGACACGCGCGTGGTCGCCGCGCCGTAGGCCATCCGTCCGAGCGGGGGGGCCGCGCCGCCTCGGGGCAAAAGAGACGACGCGGTTGACAACCCCAAAACATCGAACCCTGAAACGTTCGTGCGGCGCAGCGAGATGTCTTGAATGAATCCAACGTGGCGAGCGTGCGTGTCCTCGTGCACATTCCGAACCACGGAGGGGTGATGATGCTAGGTGACGTACTGACGCAAGATATCCGATTCGCGATGCGCCAACTGGTGCGGTCGCGGTCGTTCGCAGCCACGGCTATCGCGACGCTCGCCATTGGCGTGGGGGCGACCGTGGCGGTTTTTTCGGTCGTCGATGCGGTGGTCTTGCGACCGTTCCCGTTTCAGGACGCGGATCGCGTCGTCAACGTGCACCCGGCGCACGATGGTGCGCCGCAGCCGATCTCGTCGAATCTGGAGTTCGCCACCTGGCGCGCGCTGCCGCGGACGTTCGACCAGGCGGCAGCGCTCGTGCCGCTCGCCTCGTTCATCTTGACTCGCGGTGATGCGCCGGAGGTGCTCACCGGCACCCGCAGTACATCGGCGCTCACGGAGGTCTTCGGGGTCAACCCAGAGGTCGGGCGTGGATTCGGGCCGGCGGACGATCAACCCGGCGCGCCGCATGTCGTGCTGCTGAGTCATAGCCTCTGGATGCGTGACTTCGACGGCGCGCGGGCGATCGTCGGACAATCGATTCGCCTCGACAGTGTCTCGTACGAGGTGATCGGCGTGATGCCGGCGTCGTTCGACGTCGTGTACCCTGGCAGCGCGGTGTGGGTGCCGCTCACCTTGTCGTCGACCGATCTCCTCGATTTCAAGCAGCGGAACCTGCTGGTGGTGGCGCGCCTCGCCCCCGGGGTCTCGGTGCGTCAAGCCGCGTCGGCGGTGGATGGCGCCGAACAGCGACTCCAGTCGCAGTATCCGACGTGGGGCAGTGGGTACACGGGTCAAGTGACGCGATTCGCGGACGACGCGATCGGACCGGTCCGGAGCCGACTCTTCATCCTGCTGGGCGCGGTGTCGTTCGTGTTCCTGATTGCGTGCGTGAATGTCGCCAACCTGCTGTTGGCCCGTGGGAGCACGCGCGCGCGGGAGATCGGCGTTCGCACGGCTCTGGGCGCAGGGCGCGAGCGGATCATCGGGCAGCTTCTCACCGAGAGCGCGCTGTTGTGCGTGGTGGCCGCGGCGGTCGGGGTCGCGCTGGCGTTCGGTCTGGTGCGGGCGCTCGTCGCCCTGAGCCCTCCTGGTGTCCCACGAATCGGCGAGTCGCATATCGACGCCCGCGTACTGCTGGTCACGCTTGGCGTTGCCGCGCTCTGCACCACGCTGGTCGGGCTCTTTCCCGCCGTCCGCGTTGCCGGCGCCACGATGCTCGCGGCGCTGCGCGAAGGTGGGCGGGGGTCGGGCGAGGGACGTACGCGCGGACGCGCGCGCAATGTGCTGGTCGCGGGCGAAGTCGCGCTCGCCATGGCGCTTCTCACGGGCGCGGGCTTGCTGATTCGGACGGCGTGGGCGATCAGTCACGTCGACCCCGGGTTCGATAGCGGGCATCTGCTCACCGCGCAGCTTTTGCCGCCGCCCGCGCGGTATCCTGATCTCCGGTCTGGTGGCGTGGTGTATCGGGCGATTCGCGAGGGCCTGTCGCGAACGCCGGGTGTCGAAGGCACCGCACTCGCATCGTCGCTCCCGTTCCAAGTGCCATTCCGCGCGGGCGTGGGGGCCGAAGGGCGGCCGTTCACCGATGGGGAGCGACAGATAGCCGATCTGCACATTGTGTCGCCCGATTACTTCGCGACGATGAAGATGCGGCTCCTCGAGGGGCGCGATTTTGCGCCGACGGACAACGCGGATGCACCGAACGTGGCCATCATTAGTGAGGCGTTGGCGCGCAAGCTGTGGCCGGGTGAGCGCGCCGTCGGCAAGCGCATGGAGGGCATGGATCCGAGTCACCAACACTTCATGACCGTGGTGGGTCTCGTCCGGGATCCGCGCGATGCGGCGGTCGACCAGTTGCCGCACCCGGAGTTCTACATCCCGTACGAGCAGAACGTCGCCGGCGCTGTGGGCGAGTTTCCAGGGGTCGTTGGCGGTCGTAGCGCGCACGGCGAGCGATCCGGCGACAATGGAGCGAGCGCTGCGCGGCGCCGTGGCCGCCGTCGATCCGAGTCTGCCGCTTTCATCCGTCTCTACAATGGATCAATTGCTGCGCGGATCGCGGGCCGAGGCGCATTTCAATACGCTCCTCCTCTCGGTGCTGGCGGCGGTTGCGCTCCTCTTGGCGAGTGTTGGTGTCTACGGTTTGGTTGCATATGCGGTGGCGCAGCGCACGCGTGAGATCGGACTCCGCATGGCGCTTGGGGCGACGCCGCCCATGATCGCGGCGCTGGTAGTGCGCCAGGGGCTCTTGCCGATCGTGGCTGGCGCGGTAGCCGGTGGGGCGCTCTCCGTCATGACGACGCGTCTGCTTCGCGAGCAGCTGTACGGCGTAGCCCCCGGCGATCCGACGACGATTCTGGCGATCGCAGTGCTGCTCGTGATCGTCTCGCTCGTCGCGGCTGGTGTCCCGACACGCCGGGCGATGTCGATCGCGCCGGTGACCGCATTGGCCTCATGATCGCTCGCGTGGCTTTGGCGTTGGCACTTGTGGCGACGCCGGTGCCCGGCCGATATCGGGCCGTTCCGATCACGTCCTATCACTTGGCGAACGGTCTCAAGGTCGTGTTGGCGCCGGACTCGACGACCTCAGTCGTTGCCGTCGGGGTGTATTATGGCATCGGACAGCGCACCGAGCCGGTCGGTCATGAGGGGTTCGCGCACTTGTTCGAGCATCTCATGTTCGAGGGGTCGGCGCATCTGGCGCCCGGTGAGTTGATTCGGCTGATTCAGGCGAACGGTGGGACGTTCAACGGCAATACGCGGTTCGACTTCACCGACTTCTGGGAGGTCGTGCCGCCGGCGGCCGTGCGCCTCATGTTGTGGGCGGAAGCGGATCGGATGCACACGCTCGTCGTCGACGATTCGGCGCTGCGGCGCCAGAAGGAGATCGTCAAGACCGAAGTGCGCCTGTCGTACATCGACGTGCCCGACGGGGGCTTTCCGTGGTTGGACGTGCCCCGCGTCGCGAACCGCAACTGGCAAAACGCGCATGACTTCCGGGGCCGGCCGTCCGAGCTCGACTCGGCGACGCTCGACGAGGTGCGCCGATTCCATCGGCGGTACTACGTGCCCAACAACGCGGTCGTCGTCCTGTCCGGGGCATTTCGGTTGGCGGACGCGCGCCGGTGGATCGACGAGTATTTCGCGGGCATTCCGCGTGGGGAGGCGATCCAACTGCCGGATACGCGCGAGCCGCCGCAAACCGCGGAGCGACGCGGGGAGCGGATCGACTCGCTGGCTACGTCGCCGGTGCTGGCGGTCGCGTTTCATATGCCACCCCGCCACACGCGGGCGTTCTTCGCCATGGTACTCATCGATCAGCTGGTCTTGCAGGCGAGCGACAGCTGGTTGAACACGGCGTTGGTGCAGCGCGGCAAGCTCGCGACGGCGGTCTTCGGGGGTGCGAATCTCCAGGGCAGCCTCTTCGACTACAACGGGCCGATGCTGTGGACGGTCGGTGCGCAGTACTCGCGTCTCGACCAAGCCGATACGATCACGGCGGTCATTCAGGCTACGCTGGACCGCCTCGGGCGCGAGTCAGTCGACACGACGGCGTTGCGCGTCGCCCGGCAGGAGGCGTTGTCGACGCTGTACGATCTCTCCGATGATCGTGGTGGGTTCGGCCGGTTGAATCTGCTGGCGTCGTTCGCGCTCTTCGACGACGATCCGACACAGATCGACCGACTCGAGTCCGAGATCGAGGGGGTGACGGCGGCGGACATTCGCGAGACGGCGCGGCGCTACCTCTCGACGGCGCAGCGAACGGTGTATGTGCGACGCCCGCCTCGCGTGACGCCATGAAGCGTCTTCCGGTCGTTGCACTTTGCATCGCGGCGCTCGCATCTCTCGTGTCGTCATCTCTCGTAGGTGCGCAGCCGTCGGCGATGCCCGCGGTGGGTGCCATCGCTCCCGGGCGCACCGTTCTCCGACGGGACACGGTGTTGGCGGATGGCGTTCATGTGACACTCGCTCACGTCGGTGCGTCGCCAAAGGCACTGGTGCGCGTCGTGCTGGCGACCGGTGCGGAGCCCGCGAGTGTATGCGGCGCGACGGCCGCGTTGGCGCACGCCATGGAAGGCGTGGGCCTCGGGGATTCGATCGGCCACATGGGTGGGCAGCTCGTCACATTGGCGCGGGCCGAGCGAGTCGAGCTTACCGTCGAGGTGCTGAGCGCGTTCGCGCCGGTGGCGGTGGACCTCGTCGCTGGTCTCGTTCGCGCGCCGGACTCGGGCGCGGCGCGTGCGATTCCAACATCATCAGGCAGCGCTGATAGCGTGGCTATGGAGGCGCTGCGGCAGGCATTTTTTCCCGCGGGGCAGTTCGGATCCACGTGTCCCGCTGGCGGGGAGCCGAGCGAAGGGCGGGCGGCCGACGTCGAGCGGTTCTATCGCGCACGGGTCGGGCCGACCGCGACGCGCGTTCTGGTCGTGGGTCGGTTCGATGACCGTGACGTACTTCGCGAGGTCGACCGTGCCTTTGGAGACTGGCCACGGGATCGAGTGGTGAGCGATTCAGGCGGGGTGACTGCTGGCGCGGCGCCGCCGCTCATCATCGTGCATCGCGCGGGGGTGCGGCAGAGCGCCATCGTGATCGGTGCGGCGGTGCCGGGTGCGGCGGATTCGGACTTCGCGGCGCTCCGGGTGATGGACGTCCTCTTGGGTGGCAATGTTGCTTCGCGCATTACGGTGAACATCCGGGAGGCGAAGGGCTACGCTTATGGGCCGGGTAGCGTGTTGGTTGCGGCGCCATCCGGTGCGGCGTATTGGGCGGAGCTCGCCGACGTGAGCACGCCGGTCACGTGGCCGGCGATTCGGGAGATTCTGGCGGAGATCGCCCGCTTAGGGGCCTCGGAGCCGGACAGCGCGGAGCTCGAGGGGAGTCGTCGTTATCTCCTCGGTCGCACGTTGGTGCAGACGGCGACGAGGCGCGGTTGGGCGGAGCACGATCACCTTGTCGCGCTCATGTCGCGTAGGGGGGCGGCGTCGGACGGTTCGGGCGATCGGCTGCTGGCGGTGAGCCGCGGCGACATTCGCCGCGTGACGGCGGCGTATTTGGTGGCGCGAAGGCTGACGATTGTCGTGGTTGGCGACACGGTCGCGATTGGGGAGCAGTTGGGTGCCATTCGCCAAGCGGCGCGAGCGTTGCGGGGCGAGTAGCACGCCATCCGGTCTCCCACGCGTGCCCGCGCGACCGGGTCGAGTCGTGTTGCATCCATTCAAGATCGGATCACGCGGGCATCCCAAGTTCGACTTGGAATAACGCGCCGGCGTTCTTGCTGCGCCCCCCAATTGCACCGACTCATGAGGCCGAACCTGCAACGCGCCTGGTCCGTAGCGCTTGCCTTGTTGACGCTGGCTGCACCGCTGAGTGCCCAGCCGCACACCACGACCGTCGCGTCGTTTGCATTGGCCGAGGTGCAGCCGGGGGAGCCATCGTGGATGCCGGTCTTCCGCCTCCGCGCCGGCGAGGCCAGGTATCGCGGCGGCACATGGTGGGAGACCTATGCGCAGATGCGGGCGCAAGCGGAAGCCCGCATCGGCAACGATGCTGGGGCCATGGCGTTCTTCGATCGGCTCCTTCCGCTGTCCACCCAGACGATCGTGTTCCCGCCGGGGGTCCGAGCCGTTCCGGCACTCGACGTGCTCGCGGCCGCGGCCGATACGGCGCGGGTGATCATGGTGAATGAGCAGCACCACGTCAGCGCCAGTCGCTTGCTGACGCTTCGGCTGTTGCCGATCCTCTGGGCGAAAGGCTTTCGCTATTTGGCGGCGGAGGCGCTGGCGGTGGCGGACACCGGACTGGGGCGGCGTGGGTACGCGATCGAGCGTGTCACTGGCTACTATACCGACGACCCGGTCTTCGGCGAAATCATTCGCCAAGCGCTGCGCATTGGTTATCACGTCGTGCCGTACGACGCGGAGGAGTCGCAGGAGGATTCGACGGACGGGCTCAAACCGCAGCTGCGCCGCGACAGCATCGAGGCGTTGAACCTCTACGATCGCATCTTTCGCGAAGAGCCCAACGCCAAGGTCCTCGTCCACGCCGGCATCGCCCACATCAAGGAATCGGTGACGGCGTCGTGGTCGCCGATGGCCGCGTATTTTCGGAAGCTCAGCGGGATCGACCCGGTGACCGCCGACCAAACAACCCTGAGCGAGCACAGCGCGCCGGAATACGAGCATCCGGCGTATCGAGCGGCGATCGCGGCTGGGCTGCTCCGAGACGTTCCGGTCGTGCTCGTGGATTCTGCCGGAGCGCCCTATCTCCCGGCCCGATTCGGCGCGGACCTGGAGATTCTCAACCCGCGCACAACTCATGATCATGGGCGGCCGATGTGGATGGCGCTCTTCGGGACACGCGTGGGCGTTGACGTCCGCGTCGCCGAGTGCGTCGCGCGTCCGTGCGTCGCCGAGGCCGGGCTCGCATCGGAGCCGGACAGTGCTGTCGCGCTCGACCGGGCCGAGCTCTCGGCGGGGGCAGTGCGCCTCTTCGTGCCGGCCCGCCAGCGCGTGCGTGTGCGCGTCACGGACGCGTCGGGTCGGCCAGTGCGCACGCTCATGCTCCGCGCGCGCTGATGTGGTGATCTCAGGGTGAGCGCGCTTTACGCTGAGACGCCTATGGCAGCACGCATCGACACGGTGCACGAGAAGGAAGCGCTCGGCGACGGCATCTACCTGTTTCGCGCGCCGTCGGACCTCGAGGTCTGGACCCAGACGAATACGGTGGTGATCGTCAACGACGAGGACGTCACGGTATTCGACGCGCGCCCGCGTCGACCGCGCGGAACGTGATCGCCGAAATCCGGACGATCACCAACAAGCCGGTGCGCACCCTGATCAACTCCCATTGGCACATGGATCACTGGTCCGGGAACGAGGCGTATGTGAGCGCCTACCCGGGCGTCCAGATCATTGCGACGACCGAGATGCGCGACTTTATGACGTGCACACACCGTTATTCGAAGACGCGTTCACGCAGGTGTTGGACTCGCGTAGCGTGCGCTGGCGCATGCGACGCACGGCCAGAGTGTCACTCGGGTCGTACCCCAGACGTTCGCGGCTCAGGTGGATGACATGCCGGACCAGCAGACCGGCGGATATGAGCAGTGTAACGGACATCGCGATCTGACTCACGACGAGCGCGTCGCGCACCAGTCCGCTCCGGCGGCGCCCCGGCGTGATGCCACCGCCTGATCGGAGCGTTCCGGCGACGGCATGCGTCGTCGATCGCAACGCCGGCAGCAACCCACTGAGCAGGCCAGTCAGGAGCGAGATCCCAGTGCTGAAGGACAGCAGCCAGACGTTCGGGGAGAGTGGGCCCAGGAACGAACGCAGGTTGACGTTGCCGGGCGCCGTCGTCCAGCTGATGGTCACGAGCTCGATGATCCAGGCTGCGATGGCGATGCCGAGCACCCCGCCGGCCACGGCCAGGAGGCCGCTCTCCACGAGGTGCTGCTGTATGAGGCGGCGACGACTGGCGCCGAGTGCGCTGCGCAGCGCGATCTCTCTCCGCCGCTCGATGCCGCGGGCGAGCAGCAGGTTGGCCACGTTGGCGCAGGCGATCAATGTCACGAGGCCCACCGTGGCGGCGCACACGAACAGGGGTCGCCGGCGTCGGGATGCCGGTCGCCACCACGCGGTTGCGGCGATGGGTGTCTCCGGTGAAGTGTACGAAAACGGTGTGCAGTGCGTCGCGTCCATCCGGGGCCAGAAACTTCGCGGCTCCGGCCAATCAGAAAAAGGAGGCCACGTTGCGTTATCTCAAGTTCATTTTCCCACTTTGGACGCTCAACAGCGCCCGTGTGGCCGCGCAGGATAGTGGAATAGTATGCCGTCAGCAGTTCAAGACTTCGAACAACTGCTATCACCTCTTCAGGCCGGCCGATTCTGCTCGAGGGCTCGTCGTCCTACTTCCATATTTCGGATCGAACGCCAACGAGTTTTCGTCTGCCGCTCTGCCGAGACTACTCGTGCAGCAGCACGTGGCCGCGATGGCCGTGAGCGCCAGCGGTTACCTCACGGACGATGACCTCCTTACGCTGAGGGGATTGATCGGAGCGGTCGTTCGGGAGCTGAACATTCCGTCAGGGCGTGTGGATGTCGGAGGCATTTCCGCCGGAGGAACGGGCGCGCTCCGGTATGCAGAATACTGTATGGCCGGTCACTGCGATGCGCGTTCCGAGCCCGTTGCCGTTTTCTCCGTCGATGCGCCGTTGGATTTCGAGGCCTGGTGGAACAGAGAGACACTGAATTTGCGGCGCGGGAATCCGACATCTTCCTTGGAGGAATCGCAAGCGATTCTGAACGCATTGCGTTCGGCTCTTGGCGGTTCGCCGAATCAGGTCCGCCAGGTCTATCGCCGCCGGTCGCCCTTCCTCGTCTCGGACAAAGACGGAGGGAATGCGCGGTTGCTTAAGAACCTGCCCATCCGACTTTATACGGAGCCAGACGTTATTCTGGACGGTCGAGAATATCGGACGCGACTACTACACCACGAACGCCGTTGACCAAGCAGCCTTAGTTCTTCAACTGCGAATGCTCGGCAACATGAAAGCCGAATTAATCACAACGACCGGCAGGGGGTTCAGGCCGCCAGGGACACGCAATCCGCATTCGTGGACAATAGTCGATGAACCAGAGCTGAGAAAGATCCCACATGCGGGGAGCCGTGGGCGTCGTCGAACTTTGCGCCTTGATGGGTGCCAATGCCACGAGTGACACCGCGAGCCCGACGAGCGAGATGCCATCGCTCCGAATCATAGTTGCCTCCATCCATAGGCATGTGCGGTCCAGCTGTCTGAGGCAACGCTCTCGCGGCGAGTGACGCGATATCCGCGACCAACGGTACGCGTGCCGCCGGTGATTCCACGCGATTTCGCCTGACCGCTCACCGCGCGGAACGCACCGCTTGTCGCGATGTTGTTGCCTGCGCTCCGGGAATCGCCAATCGTCGCCAATGCCACTCTTGCCCCTGGTTCTCGCAATCGCGGTCCAAGACTCCGTGGGCACGACTTGGACATATGACACGCCAGACGGGCGCGTGCGCATCGAAGTCGTGGCGACTGGCCTCGCGGCGCCGGTCAGCCTCTCGTTTCTTCCCGACGGACGGCTCTTGATCGCCGACCGTCCGGTCGGCGTGCTCAGCGTGCTCGATCTGGCGACGCGGACGCGCATTCCGATCGACGGCGTGCCGCCGGTGCACGGCAAAGTCGACGGGGGATTGCTGGAGGTGCTCGTATCGCCGGACTACGCGCGCACCGGTTGGGTCTACTTCGCGTCCGCGATCGAAGTGCCTGGCGGCAACACGACGGTGGTCGACCGCGCACATCTCATCGACGGTCACCTCGTCGGCCGCGAACGGTTGTTCATGGCGCAGCCCATGATACCGAACAGCAACGAGTTCGGGGCGCGTCTGGTGTTCGACCATGGATTCTTGTACGTGTCGCTGGGCCAGCGCAACCTGCCCGAGCATGCACAGAACCTGGGCTCCGATCTCGGCAAAATCATTCGGCTCTTGGACGACGGCCGCGTTCCGCGATCGAATCCGTTCGCTCGCACGCGTGGCGCCCTGCCGGAGATCTGGAGCTACGGCCACCGAAATCCCGTTGGTCTGGCGTTCGACCCGGCGACCGGCACGCTGTGGGAGCACGAGCACGGCCCGCAAGGGGGCGACGAGATCAACATCGTCCGGCGTGGCCGCAACTACGGTTGGCCAGTGATCACGTACGGCGTCGAATACGGCGGCAAGCCGGTCGGCCAGGGTCTGACGCATCACGCGGGGATGGAACAGCCCGTGTTCTACTTCAATCCCGACATTGCACCGAGCGGCCTAATGTTCTATACGGGCGACCGGTTTCCGCACTGGAAGGGGAGCATGTTCATCGGCGCTCTCGTTGGCCGATGCCTCGATCGGCTGGTCGTCGAGAACGGGCGCGTGATGCACGAGGAGCGACTGTTCGAGGATCGTCACTGGAAGGTCCGCGCGGTGCAGCAGGGGCCGGACGGGGCCATCTACGTGGGCGTGGACGGCGGCATGGTCCTTCGCCTCACGCCCGATTGATGGTGAACCGCCCAAGGGGCTTGCGCGGCGCGAGGCGATGCCACATGGTCTCGCGCATGAAGGCGTACGGGAAAGGGTTCTGGCTTTTCCAGGCCGCCGGATGGACGGCGTTCGCCGGTGCCTTGCTGCTGCCGTGGCTGGGATCGTATCCCATTGGTCCGATGCTCGCCCGCAAGATTCCCATCGCGTGTGTCGGGCTATTGACGACGCTCGGTCTTCGAGGGTTGTACGGGGCTGTGAGACGCCGAAGTAAGCCGGCCTGGGTCGTGGGCGCGGCAGCGATCGCCGGGTCGGCCGCCGGCGCGTGGGTCTGGGCGGCTGTCGTTGAGCGCCTCGAGCCGGAGACCTTGATTCGTGCATCGCTCGATCGCGTTCCGGGAACCGCATACTATGCGTTCGTGCTCGCCGGGTGGAGTGCGCTGTACTTCGGCCTCATGCACGTGCGCGCGCTCGCCGTCGAGCGCGCACGCAGCCTGCATGCCGAGGCGATGGCGAGCCGCGCGCGACTGCAGGCGCTTCGCTATCAGCTCGACCCGCACTTCCTGTTCAATACCCTGAACGCGATCTCGACGCTGGTCGTCGAGCAACGCACGGAGGAGGCGGAGCGGATGATCGCCCGTCTCGGGGAGTTCCTGCGCCTCACCCTCGAGGGCGGCCAGGCCGACGAGATTCCGCTTGGCGAGGAGCTGGAGTTCGTCAGGCGCTACCTCGAAATAGAGACGGTGCGATTCTCGGATCGGCTCGCGGTCGAGATTGACGTCGAGCCAGCGGCGCTCGGCGCCCGGGTGCCGGCGATGATTTTGCAGCCGATCGTCGAGAATGCACTCCAGCACGCGGACGGGCGCATCACCGTCACGGCGCGGCGTCAGGACCGTATGCTGCAGGTGTCGGTTACGGATAACGGGCCGGGATCCGCGCGCGACTGGCGTTGATGGCGGACGTGTCGGTCGTTGGCGAATGTGAAGACGGACGACAGGCGGTCGATGCCATTCGACGACTGGAGCCGGCGCTCGTGTTCCTCGACGTGCGGATGCCGGACATGAGTGGCTTCGACGTCATTGAGCGTGTCGGCGCGGGGCGAATGCCGGTGGTGATCTTCGTCACGGCCTACGATGTCCATGCGATTCGGGCGTTCGAGGTCGAGGCGCTCGATTACGTGCTCAAGCCGATCGACAGCGGGCGTCTGGCGCACGCCGTCGCGCGTGCCCGGCGCCGCCTCGGGAGTGACCGCCAGGCGCGGCTCGCGGTTCGTGATCGCGGGCGGATGGTGCTGCTGGACCCGAACGACGTGACGCGCCTCGAGGCGGATGGCGACTACGTCCGCGTCTATGCGGAGGGGGCGACCTACCTCGTGCGGGAGACCCTCACGGGGATGGAAGCGCGGCTCGATGGGGCGCGGTTCGTGCGTGTGCACCGCTCCACGATCGTACAGTTGCGGTACGTGAGACAGTTGCGGCGGCAGCATGATGCTCGGTTCGTCGTGACGCTCGCCGACGGTACGCGCGTCAGAACGAGTCGGCGGTACCGCCATCGCCTGCAGGCCCTCATCGAATCGCTCGCCTGACGATGATCGCCGAATAGACCCCCGGAGCCGCGACAGCGCGTGATCACCGCAAGCTGATCTCTTGGTAGACGAGGCCAACCAGCGCTTCCGCCATATTGTCAAATTCCTTCGAGAGATCCTTGTCATTTCCGGCAAATCGTTGCCGGAACGGCGTGAGATCCACGCTTCCCTTGACCTCGTCGAAGTTGGCGAACTTGCCGTGGCCGGATTTCCCTAGCGCGTCGTTCATTTGATCCACCGCGCTCTTCATGAAATCTCTGATCAGGTAGATGTGCGTCCTGTCGTGCAGCACCGGTCCGTGACCCGGCACGAACGCGGTCGCATCCAGCTGGGCGAGCTTGTCGAGCGTTTGGATCCACTCGCCGGGATAGCCGTCGTACATGGAGGTCAGCGGATACCCCACGAGATCGCCCGTCATCACGATGCGTTCTTTGGGGAGATAGGCCACGGCGTCACCCGCCGTGTTGCCGCGTCCCAGGAACTTGACCTGGACCTCTCGATTGCCCAAGTCAATGCTGAAATCGTGATCAAAGGCGAGCGTGGCGCTCTGGAACCGGGTCTTCGCGATCTCCGCCATAATCGGTACGCGTTGGGCGAGATAATTCTTGATCTCTGTCTTCCGGGCGTCCGTCAAGGGCTTGCCGTCGAAACCCTTTCCGCTGTCCAGCCGTTGTTGATACTCGGCGTTGGACTGTTTCTCACGCAACTCCGACGTCGGCCCGTAGCGGTCCATGTCTTTCTTCGCTTCCACCGTGGCGATGAAGGTCGTCGCGGGAAAGGCATCCATGTAAGCGCGGTTCGCGAAGTTGTGGTCGTTGTGGAAGTGCGTCGTCAGCACGAAGCTGACCGGCTTGTCCGTCCACTGGCGGATTTGGGCGATGTCTTCCCGGGCATCCGAGGGCATAAATCCGGCATCGACCACGAAGACCTGCCGGTCGCCGATGATCACCGTCGTGTTACTGCTCCCGACGCCAAGCTGCTCGATCTTTGTGCTGGATCTCATAGACGCCGTCGGCGAGCTTCGTCACTTTCCGTTCCGCTTGGCCGGACAGCGGCTGCGCCGCCGCGCCGAGTCCGAGCGCCATCATACACAGGTATGGGCGGAGCGAATTGCCGAGCGAATTGCCGCGAAACGCCATTGGGTCTCCGGAAGCGGATGGCAGGGTGTGGAGCGGTTGAGCCCACTGCAGTAGCTACGCTAGGGGGGGCGAGCGTCCGTGTATTGAACGATCCCAATGCGATGGTCGAACGAACCGGCACGAAATAGTCGGTCCGTGCACAGACAGTCGTGGCCGGCCGAAGCCGGAGAACAGGTTGCATTCATCCAAGACGGCTTGGTTTGTGGAAGTCCAACGTGGAGATGACCACGTGTCGGCCCATCGTGGTACCAGCCTAACCACACGAGCCATCGGCTCAGGACATTGCGCCCGCTGCGGCCGCCCGCCGGGCGGGAAGCCAAGATGCCAGTACCGCAACGGACGTTGCGGCCTTGGTGGCGCCTGAGTGGCCCTACGGTTGCTTCGGCCAGTGTGAACACGAGGTGTCCGGCGGCGTGCCTTGAACGATCCGCACATTGCGCCGTGTTCGCGGCTGGTCTGCGGCCATTGATCGTTTGCGATGGGCTGATCACCAATCGTGAGACGTACACTACCGTCCCCGGTCCGACGCACACCCCGATCCATCCATGGTCTCGCTGCGTGGGGGAGTGACGCGGATTGCAACCTGAAGTAGCGCCTCGTCGGCGTCGCACGCCTCGGGGCGCAGGCTCCAACGCGCCCTGGCCGTCGTGAGAAACCAAGCGGAGGGGGCGTGTTGTCCTACGATGCGTGACGCGTATACTCGCACTCGTCGTGCTCGCGTGCCCGGCCTTCGCCCAGGCGCCGGCATCGACTCATGATCCGAATGCCGCCCGGTTCATATCGGGGGACATCGCCCGCTTCTGGCACGTCTTCGATGGCGTGCCACACGACAGCGCTTCGCTCGCCAAGTCCGGGGCCGTCTTCCAGCGCGACTACATCGACAGCGGAAGCAGTGGCGTCCACGACTTCGTCGATCGAACGTCTCAGGAGTGGCGATCACTTGGCGGGCGTGGTGGCGGCGCACGCCCGATATTACGCGGCGATTCGGCGGAATACGCTGGCGGTCGACACGGCCACGAGGGTCAAGGAGACGATTCGCCGAAGTTTCCGCCGATTGGCCGCACTCTGTCCCGAGGCCGTATTCCCGGACGTTTACTTCCTGATCGGGGCAATGAGTTCGGCCGGCACCGTGTCACCGCACGGTCTGCTCATCGGTGTCGAGATGAATGCGCGCGACAATGCGACGCCGATCGAGGAGCTGGACGCGTGGCATCGCGCGGTCATTGGCCGGATCGCGGATCTGCCATCGATCGTCGCCCACGAGCTGATTCACATCGAGCAGCCGCCGATGGACTCGGAGCCGACGGTCCTCGACGTAGCGCTCCACGAGGGCGGCGCGGACTTCGTCGGCGAGCTTATCTCTGGTGGGTTGATCAATCGCGTCCAGCACGCGTACGGGGATGCCCACGCAGCCGAACTGTGGGCGGAGTTCAGTCGGGCGCGTGATACGCAGCAGCTGGCCGATTGGTTCTATCAGGGCGACAAGGCGAAGGATCGTCCGGCCGATCTCGGGTACTATGAGGGATACAAGATCGCGGAGGCGTTCTATCGCCGAGCGCCGGATAAGGCGGTGGCGGTCTGTCGGATCATGCGCGGGACAAACGCGCGCGAGCTGCTCCGCCAGAGCGGCTATAGCGTGCCGCCGCGCTCACACGCAACCGATCCTGGGGGCGGTGTGTCTCACGAGCCGTGACCGAGACTCGCACCGCGCAGGCTGCGGCCGACCGGGAGGTTGATCTCGTCACGGACTCTATCTGCCGCTCGTTTGGATGACCGGCTTCGGATCGCGGTCACTCCTCCCGCATCGTGCGCGCTGGGTCTATCCGGGTCGCGCGGCGGATCGGTGTCAGCGAGGCCACGCCGGCCACCGCGACGACCACGCTCGCGGCGATCCCGAATGCGAGCGGGTCGCGCGGATCTACGCCGGTCGCGAGATGCGCGACGAACCGCGATAGTGTGAGTGCGGCCGGCAAGCCGATCGCCAGGCCGAGGCCGGTGAGCACGCCGCCGTGGCCGGCGATCAGGCGACGGATGTCGCGTCGCGTAGCGCCGAGGGCGATGCGCACGCCGATCTCGCGCGTGCGCTGGCCGACCATGAAGCTGACGACGCCATAGAGGCCGATGCCGCAGAGGGCCAACGCGACCACCCCGAAACCCACGAACAGCATCGTCGTGATCCGCGACGTGACGGTGTGCTGTTCGACGAGGGTGGCGACCGTCGTGATCTGCGCCAGCGGCACGAGCGGGTCGACACCCGTCACCGCCGTGCGAACTGTCGGCAGGACCGCCAGTGGGTTGCCTCGGGTTCGGACGAGGAGCCACTTTGGTTCACCCGACGACGAGGCATCATACATCTGCTCAGGGAATCGCACGCCGGCCTCCGGCAGTGCGACATCCGCGGTGACACCGACGATCGTCCACCACGGGCCGATGCTCGCCATGCGCAGGCGGTGTCCGAGCGCGCTCTCCTGTGGCCAATACCGGTGCGCCATGCGGGCGTTGATCACGATCTCGTTGTTCGACGATGCCGTGTACGTCCGTCCTTCGAGGATCGGTAACTCGAGGACCGCGAAAATGCTGGGATCGGCGCTCATCTTCGACATGAATGGCGGCTGCTCGTTGGGCGCGAGTGACCGTCCGTCGATGGTGAGCGCGCCAAGGATTGCACCCGTGGTTGGTGGCGCCACCTCGGCGATGGCGGCGGCGGTGACCCGCGGGGAGCGGCGGATCACCTGCACCATCCGGGTCATCGCATCCGTGCGATCGACCGGATTCGCGTAGCGCGCGCCGGCGAATACGAGGCGCACGGCGAGAATGTCGCGCGGTTCGTAGCCGAGGCGTTCACGGCTCAGGTGGATGACATGTCGGACGAGCACGCCGGCAGAGATGAGCAGCGTAACCGACATCGCGATCTGACTCACGACGAGCGCGTCGCGCAGCAGTCCGCTCCGGCGGCGCCCCGGCGTGATGCCACCGCCTGATCGGAGCGTTCCGGCCACGGCATGCGTCGTCGATCGCAACGCGGGCAGCAATCCACTGAGCAGGCCAGTCAGGAGCGAGATCCCAATGCTGAAGGACAGCAGCCAGGCGTTCGGGGAGAGCGGGCCCAGGAACGAACGCAGGTTGACGTCGCCGGGCGCCGTCGTCCAGCTGATGGTCACGAGCTCGATGATCCAGGCTGCGATGGCGATGCCGAGCACGCCGCCGGTCACGGCCAGGAGGCCGCTCTCGACGAGGTGCTGCTGTATGAGTCGGCGACGGCTGGCACCCAGTGCGCTGCGCAGTGCGATCTCCCTCCGCCGCTCGATGCCGCGGGCGAGCAGCAGGTTGGCCACGTTGGCGCAAGCGATCAATAGAACGAGGCCCACCGCGGCGGCGCACACGAACAGGGTGTCGCCGGCGTACAGCCGGACGAACTCCGCGGGACGTTGCAGCAACGGCACCATGGTACCGAGTGACACGCGCACCGCCGACTGGGGCGTTGCCGCCGCCAGATCAGAGGTCGCGGCCTTGAGCGTGACGCCGCGACGCAGCCGTCCAATCGCGGCCGCCATCTCGACGGTGTCACGCACCGATGCCGGCAGATACACGCTCCATCCTCCGATGGTCGCGTGCGCGATATCGAGCTCGGGCGGCGCCACCCCGATCACCGTCCGGCTCGATCCGTCGAGCGTGAGGCTTTTGCCGATCGCCGAACGAGGCTCGCCGAAGTGATTGATCGCGAAGGTCGAGCTCACGATCGCCACCGGGCCGGCGCCGGCGGCGGCGTCCGCATCGGTGAAGCTCCGCCCCAGCGTGGGCGGCGTGCGGAGCACCGCAAACAGGCCGGGCGTGATGCGTATGCCCGGAATCACTTCGGGCGTGCCGGCCCCCGTCAGCGTCAACTCCTGTTCCCGATACGCCTCCAACGCCTCGAACGTGCGCGCCGAGCGGCGCCAGGCATCGAGCGTGGCATTGGACGCCGACAGTTGGAAGGTATGGGTGTCATTGGTCATCGACACGAACACGAGGCCACGGGTGTCGAACGGCACCGGATGCACGAGCGTCTGCTCCAGCAGCGAGAAGATCGCGGTGTTGGCTCCGATGCCGAGCGCCAGCGTGAGGATCGCGGTGGCCGCGAAGATGGGTCGCGCGCGCAGCGCCCGTACGGCGTATTGGATATCCAGGCCGAGCTGAGACATGGCCTGTTCGATGGTAAGATCCATACCAGCGATCGGCCCATGTCAACTACGTGGTGCATCGGCGCTTTCGTCTGGTGCGAGGCGGTCGTGGTGTTCGCCGGCGGGACCGCCTGCTCGATTACGAGACCAGTGGATCGCGTGAAGAGGCAGTGTCTTGAACGAATGCAACGCGTCCTTGGTGACGCGGGTGACGATCACTCCCTCTACACCCATCCGGCCGGCCTTGGTGGCGCGTGACCATCTGGCGGTGGATTCCGTCGCCGCGTTCATACCGTGCCCAGGGCTTGCACGCGGGAGTGATCCCCTGTCGGCACAATGCCGGCGGTTTCGATCATGAGGATCACCGAGCGTTCTGGCGCTCGGGTGCGGTGGCGGATGCCTTTCGGCACCACGAACCCCTCGCGTGGGCGCAGCGACACGACACGGCCGGGCGTGGTGCCGTCGGCCTGCGGTTCGAGATCGATCAGGAAGAGACCCTCGAGGACGAAGAAGAACTCGTCGTCCTGGGCGTGCTCGTGCCAGTGGTACTCGCCCTGCATGACGCCGAGTCGGACGACGGACTCGTTGACGCGGGCCAGGGTTTGATTGTACCAGGCGTCGCGGACCGACGCGACGAGCGGGTCGAGGGCGATCGTCTCCAGGGGATTGAAGAGGACGTTGAGATGCGTCGCGTAGGGGAACTCTGGCACGCGTTACCTCCGGGCGATGCGGAGCATGGCGGCGATCGATTGCTCGACGTCGGCATCGGTCGTGGCCCAACAAATCACACTGACGCGCATGGCGGTTTTGCCTTGCCACACCGTCGGGCCGCACCAGCAGGTCCCGTCGGCTTGAATGGCCGAGACGATCTCGCGCGTGCGCTGGGCGTCCCCGAACGACACGAGGACTTGGTTGAGCACGACCTCGTTCAACACCTCGAAGCCAGCGGCGCTGAAGGCGTCGGCGAAACGCCTCGCCTGCCGGCAGTGTCGCTCGACCATCTCGGCGAGGCCGGAGCGACCGAGCGTGCGCAGCGCGGCCCAGGCATCGACACCGCGGGGCCGTCGTGAGACTTCGGGCGTGTACTCTGATGGGTTGGCGTCGTCGCTCGGGAGATAGTCGGCACGGATCGTCATCGACCGACGCAGCGCGTCGCCATCTCGCACGATCACCACACCGCAATCGTATGGCACGTTGAGCCACTTGTGCGCGTCGGTTGCCCCACGAGTCGGCGAGCTCGACGCCATCGGCCAGGTGTGCGCGCGCTGGCGCGACGCGAGCCCAGATGCCGAAAGCGCTGTCGACGTGGATCCATACCGGGACGTTCGAACCCACGGACGTGGTCGGCGATGTTCCGAAACGGATCGAACGCGCCGGTGTTCACGTTTCCGGCTTGCACGCATACGATCGTGGGCGTGGTGAGGCGGGGAATGGCCTCGGCTCGCATGCGGCCCTGCGCGTCCACGGGAACTGTGCTGACGCGCGTGCGGCCCAGGCCGACGACGCCGAGCGCCTTGAACAGGGTGGAGTGGGCTTCGCCGCCCACGACGACCGTCAGCGGTGGGGCGCCGAATAATCCATCGGCGCGCGCGTTCCAGCCTACCTGTTGGAGCAGCGTGTCGCGGGCGGTGGCGAGGGACGTGATGTGGCCGGCGGTGGTCCCGGTGACGAACGAGCCGCCGGAGGTTGGGGGGAGTCCCAGCAGGGCGATTGTCCAACGCAAGGCGATCTGCTCGAGGCGTGTGCTGCCCGGCGAGCCGACTTGGAAGGCACCGTGCTGTTCCCACACGGTCGATAGCCAATTTGTGGCAAGGGCTGCCGGAAGCGCGCCGCCGTTGACGAAACCGAAGTAGCGAGGTCCGGCGATCGCCACCGTTGCGGGAGAGGCATAACGATCGAGCTCTTCGACGATTGATTCGGGGGATCGGGGCTCATCCTGGAGCGGGACGTTCGAGCGCATCCAAGCCCGCGAGCGCCTCCGGCGTGGGTGCCACGGCGCGCTCGCCGAGCATTCCGAGGAAGCGCCGGGAGCGCTCCGCCACGTCGGCCAGTACGTGCCAGTTCGTCATGCGGTATTATGGAGCGGCACGAGCGTGAATGGCGAGTGAATTTCGGGCCATGTGCGCCATGCGATGCGGTCTATAGGATGCGACATGCGCCACAGGGTCGGGGCCCACGACCGTTACTCCGAACGCATGGCTCAGGTTCCGTTCCGGATCAGCGCCATCCTCGGCTATCCGGTGTTCGAGGCGCTCGGCCGCCTCGCCATGGCGTACACGGCGCGACCGTTCCCGATGAGGATGCCATCGACGAAGTACGCGGTACAGTCGCCATAGGACATGAGCGTGCTGGGACCCCGATCCGGGTACACGCGCAGCACGTTGTTGTGATCCAGCCGTACCTGCACTCCGGGGATGCCTCGGAACAACTGCGGGGTGTCGCTGTCGTGCCGGTTCGCGATGTCGTCGGCGGTCATGAAGTGCCCGTGCCCGATCTCCTTGCGTGTGGTGAAGCCGATGGCGTTATACACGGGCGCCATGCGGATGCGATCGGCGACGACATTCACCGCGGGCAGCGTCGTGGGTGCACGCTGCATCGTCACGTTCAGCGAACGCGGCTCCTTCGCCGAGAGGTCGACGGGAATAACGGCCGCGCCGAGTCCGATGCGGCGAACCACGAGCACTTGCGTGCCGGCAGGGGCGCGGAGGCCGAAGCTGCCGTCACTCGACGTCGGAATCTCCAGGTGGCCGCCGAGGATCGTCACCGTCGCGCTGCCGACCGGCGTGCCCGCATCCGATACGACGCGGCCCGTAACGGTCGCGCTGCCAGTGTCGCCCTCGACAGCGTAGACGCAGATCGGCCAGCGTGCTGTCGGCGCTCGGCGTCACGATCGAGAGATAGGCAGTCGTCGCTCCCCGCACCGCTTCGAGCAGTGCGGATGAGGCGCGTTTGAGGCAGAGCCGGTAGTGTCCGGTCGAATCGCTCGTGATGTGGCTCGTGGTCTGGACTCGGTCTTGGTGCATCGCGGACCAGGCAGCCGAGATCGCGGCGCCAGCGACCGGTTGATTGGACGCGGCATTGACGACACGTCCCGTGACGCAGACCTGGCCCCAGCCGAGGCTGGGAATCACGATGAGCTCAACGGTTAACGCGCGAGTCCATTTCATACCGGAACGCTAGGAAGAAGAAGTCTCCGGGCGTGGTCGAGCGGCGTCGCGCTCGTGACCGCACGATCTCAATCTGATGGCCCCAGCGATCGTCAGTCTAGAACACACGCAACGTTCTCGTGGCGCAGGGCCAGGTTGGGTTCCTTCAAGACGGCGTGGTGAATGAGCGCGGCGCGGCTCGATGGGCACTTCGTGGGTCGCGCGCACTGAGAATCGCTGACTAATTCGTTTGAAGCGCCAGCCTCGGATCGACGGTCGTGGCGCGTCGCACGGGGAAGTACGCCGCGGCGGTGGCGACGAGCAACATGAACAGTACGGCGCCGGCGAGCACCCATGGATCGAGCGGGCTCGTGCCGAAGAGCAGCGACGCAATGAGGCGCGACAGCGTGATCGCGCCGAGCAAGCCGAATGCGATACCGATCGCGGTCACCGCGAGGCCGTGGCGGAGCACCAAGGCGCGAATCGACCCGCGATCGGCGCCCAGCGCGATGCGGATGCCGATCTCTTTCCGTCGCAGGGTGACGACGTACGACAGGATGCCGAAGAGGCCGACGGCCGCCAGCGCCAGTGCGACCGCGGCGAACGCCGTGAGGAGGCGCATGATGAACACGCGTTGCGCCGTGCCGCGTCCGATCGCATCGTCGAGCGCCATCGGTTGGTCGACGACGAGTCGCGGGTCGAGCGCGGCCAACGTGCGCCGAGCCTGGGGGAGGAAGTCGAGTGGTGGACCGTCCGTGAGCACCACCTGTGTCAGCTCCCAGTTCCACGAGGCGAACTGGCGGTGCGGGTGGTAGATGTACGCGTCCGCGTGCCCGGTGGCATCGACTGCAACGTCGCCAACGACCCCGATGACGACGAGCGGGGGCCCTCCGCTCGATAGGCGTTGGCCAATGGGGACGATGCCGCGAAAGAACCGTTGCGCGGCGCTCTGGCTGATCACGACATGGCGGGGCGCGCCGGAGTCGGTGAGCGGTTGTTCGCGGTCGTCAAACGTCCGGCCAGCGATGAGCGGGATGTGCGTGGCGGCGAAGTAGTTGCCCGACACGACGCGGTTTTGCGCCATGTAGTGATAGTTGCTGTCGGCCCCGCGCGGTCCGCTCAGGATCCGCACGCCCCACGAGTTGAAGTCGCCCGTGGCCGGCAGCTTGGTGACGCCGCCCGCGGCGCGCACGCCGGATTGTTCGGCGAGCCGGTGCGCGAGCGCCTCGTAGAACTTGGCGCGCGCGGTCGAATCGTACATTGCCTCGGGGAGCGCGACGCGGAACGTGAGCACGTGATCGCCGCGGACACCGAGAGGCAGGTCCCGAAGCCGGGCGAGGCTCGCCAACAACAGGCCAGCGCCGACGAGGAGCACGAACGCGAGCGCGACTTGGATGACGACCAGTCCAGCCCTCAGCGTACCTTGCCCGGCGCTTGCCGTGCCCGCTGCGCCGCGCGTCTGGTTACCGATCCGCGCCGCGCGCAGCGCGGGCGCGAGGCCGAACATGATGGCGCTGAGCGAGGAGATCGCGAGGCAGAACAGCAGCATGCGCGGATCGAGCGTCAGCTGATCGAGTCGCGGAATCGACTCCGCGCCCAGCCAAACGAGGCCGCGCATGACGACCCACGCGACGCCCAAGCCGGCGATGCCGCCCCCCAGGGCAAGCGTAGCGCTCTCCGTCAATAGCTGCCGCACGATGCGGCTTCGGCGTGCGCCGAGCGCGGCGCGCAGCGCCAATTCGGGTCTCCGCTCCGACGCCCGGACGAGCAGCAGGTTCGCGACATTCACGCAGACGAGCAAGAGCACCAGTCCGACGGCGCCGAACACAAGTTTAAGGGCCGAGCCAGCGGATCCGACAACGTCGGCCTTGAGCGGATCCAGCAGCGCCTTGGCGTTCTTCGTCCGCGGCTCCTGAACGGCCAGCGACTGTTGGAGCGCACTGATCTCCGCCTGCGCCCGCACGAGCGACGTGCCCGGTTGCAATCGCGCGAGCATCGTGAGCCAGAAGTTGCCCGGATTGTCGGGCTGCGAGAGGTCGATCGGCACCCACGCGTCGACATCGCCCATGATCGGGTCACGCAGGCCATCGGGGCCGACACCGATCACCGTGTACGGGGCGCCGTTGAGTGTCAAGGAGCGGCCGAGGACCTTGCGATCACCACCGAAACGGCGCTCCCAAATGTGATGGCTCAGCACGACCACGTGCGCCCCGTTCTCTTCGTTCTCCGCGAACGGTCGCCCGAGCGGCGGCAGCGCGCGCAACATCGCAAAATACCCGCTGCTCACGGGCAGCAATCGAATCCGCTCGGCTCCAGCGCCCAGGTCAACGTCCGCGCCGACCAGATCGTACGTAAAGAGCGCGGCGACCGACTGGAACAACGTCATGTGGTCATGGTACGCTTTGAAGTGGAACGTGCTCACGAACGTGCGCTCGGCCGGACTGCCATACGATGTATAGACTCGGACCAGTTGCGCGGGCTCGGCGTACGGCAATGGCTTGAGCAGCACGGCGTCAACCACGCTGAACACGGCGGTGGTGCCCCCAACGCCTATCGCGAGTGTCGCGATGGCGAGCAAGGCGAATTGGGGTCGCTTGCCGAGGGTTCTCAACGACCAGGCGACATCGGCGACGGTCTCCTCGATCACCCGCGTGCCGCGCGCATCGCGCACGTCCTCCTTGTAGCGCTCGATGTCGCCGAACGCCTTCCGCCCCGCCATCTCCAGGTGGAATCGCATCTCCTCGGCCATGTCCCGCTCTTCCTGGCCGCGAAACACGAGCGCGTGGAGCCGCTCCCGGAGATCTGACCAGAGGCTCACGCCACCAGCCAGTTGACGGCGGTCGACGTGCGCCGCTTCATGCGTCGACGAGCGTGCACAGGACGAGCATCTCGAGCGTGTCTGGAAGGATCATGCTCCTGTAGATTGTCTACAGGTAGCAGCGCTGTCAAGCGATTTGAGCGAGCGACCGTGTCAGGACACCGCGGCCGTAGTCGTTCACAGCGGCAGGTTGGATTCATGCAAGACGGCGTGGTTGCGGAAGTGCAACTTCGGCCGCGTTGGATGTGCCCCACGTGGAGGTGGCCACGTGTTGCTCTGTCGCGTGGGGTGACGTCGCGCGCGCGGCCGCTACGCTTTTTCGCGTACAGGGTCCTAGGTCACGGCCGGTGTCAGCACCAGATAGCCGCGGACCGCAATGGAGCCTGTGTGATGGACGGGACAGACCATGATGCTCCGGTGCCTGACTCGTCCTTGAGCGCGGAGGAGCGCGACCTGGGGATGGGCGCCGACATCACGCGGCGCGATTTTCTCAATGCGGTCGTGCTGGGAACGGGTGCCGCGCTGCTCGGGGCTCCGGGGCCTCGGGCGGATGCGCCGCCTGATCCGTGGCATCCGTGGACGGGATATGGCGGTGTCGGAGACTACGCGAGCTCAAACGGCAACACCTGGGATGTCGTCACCGCCGGACACGGCATACGCGACGATCTCTACGAGCGTCGCATCGGCGCGGCGCCGTCGACCGGCGAGCAGTACGATCTCGTGATCGTCGGTGGTGGATTCGCTGGTGTTATGGCGGCGTACACGTTCCTTCGGGCGACGCATCGACAGCGGTCCGTTCTCATTCTCGACAACCATCCGGTTATCGGGGGCGAAGCCAAGCGCAACGAGTTTCTGGTGCGCGGCCAACGGCTGGTGGGACCGCAAGGCTCGAATCAGATGGCGTTGTTCGCGGCCGACGGCGGCACGACGTGGTGGAAAGACGTCGGGCTTCCCACCGCGTTCGAGTTCGGCACGATGCCGTCTGGTCGCCGGTCCATGGAATTCCCGTTGGACAATTATCTGTATCAGCTGTGGGCCGATGAGTTCGAGCAGCATGGGTACTTCTTCGAGACGTCCACGCCGCAGTGGGTGACGAATCCCTGGGGGCACGATCTCGAGGGGACGCCGTGGCCGGCCGAGGTGAAGCGAGACCTCCTGCGCTGGCGGAGGGAATCGGCGCAGCCGTTTCAGGGCGACGAGACGCGTCTCAGGGAATGGCTGGACGGCATGACGTACGATCAGTACTTGACGAACGTCCGTGGCTTTCATCCGGAGGTCGCGCGCTTCGTGGACCCGATCGTGGCATCGGCGTTCGGTCTGGGGAGTGATGCCATCTCCGCGTGGCTCGCGTCGTTCGATTTTCCGGGATTTCATGGGCTCTCCGCGAGCCGCGATGCGGCAGGCCTCGACACGCCGGGCAATCGGCTTTCCGCCAACGTCACGGGGCGTCGAGAGATCTTTTCCTTTCCGGGTGGGAACGACGCGGTGATGCGCGCGCTCGTCAAGGCGATCAATCCCGACGCGATCGAGGGTAGCGCTGCGTTTGCCGATGTGCACAACGGTCGCATTCGCTTCGAGGCGCTGGACCGTCCGAACATCCCGTGCCGGATGCGCGCAGGCGCCACGGTCGTGCGCCTCGTACACGATCCCGACCACCCAAGCGCGGGCGCGACTATTACGTACGCGCGTGGCGGGACACTCCAGTCCATCGCGGCGCGCACGGTCATCTGGGCGGCGGCGAGCTGGAGCGGAAAGCACGCCGTGGAGCGACTGCCGGAGGACTATCGCGCGGCGATGGACCGCTTCCCGCGCTCGCCGATGCTGGTCGTCAATGTGGCGCTGGATAACTGGCGCGCGCTGTACCGGCTGGGATATACGGCGTGCTCGTGGCGGGGCGGATTTGGATACACGGGGAACCTGCGGGCGCCGATGTACGTCGGCGACTATCGCCCGCCGCTCGACCCGGATCAGCCGACGTTGTTCACGCTGTACGTGCCGTTCAATCAGTATGGACTGGCGCTCGTGGAGCAGGGGAAAGCGGGTCGGGCGAAACTGTACGCGACGACGTATCGAGACTACGAGGCGCAGATTCGTCGCCAACTCACGGCGATGTTCGGTGGCGCGGGATTCGATCCGGCGCGGGACATCGCGGGCGTCGTGCTCAATCGGTGGGGACACGCCTATGTGAACGCGGGACCGGGCTTCTTCACGAATCGGGACGGGCAGTCCTCGCCAGGGGATGTGCTGCGACGGCCGCTCGGGAACCTGACGTTCGCGCACTCCGAGCTCGGTGGTGCGCAGACGGCGCCGGCGGCTTGGGCTGAAGGTCGGCGGGCGGCGCAGCAAGTCGTGGACTTGCTGGCGAGCGCGTGACCTGGTCTGTGGCATCGCCGCATCCGGCACCTGACAACGGGCGAGCTCCCGAGCCGATTCTGGTGGCGCGCATTCGCGCTGGGGACGTGCGTGCGTTCGAAACGTTGTTCCGCACCCACTTCGCATCGCTCTGTTCGCTGGCGTTTTCGTTCGTGCGCGCTCCGGACGCGGCGGAGGATGTGGTGCAGAACGTGTTCCGGGTCGTGTGGATGCGCCGCCGCCTGTGGCATGTGCATGGCGCCGTGGGCGCGTATCTGCGCCAGGCCGTGCGACACGAGGCGTTGAACGCGCTGCGGGGCGCGCGTCGGGAACGCGACGCGGTGCTGCGCGCGAGCCGGGATGCGAGTGTCACGGATGTCGAGCGCGATGCCGGCGTCGAGGACATGGTGGCCGCCGCGGAGTTGGCGCAAACCGTCGTGGAGGCGGCCTACGGCCTGCCCCCACGATGCCGCGCGGTGTTTCTGCTCAAATGGGAGCGGGGCCTGACGTACCGGGAGATCGCGGATCGGCTCAACCTGTCGATCAAGACGGTCGAGATGCAGAATGACGCGTGCACTCAAGTCGATTCGCGCGCGCGTCGGCGATCCGCGATGGTAACATGGGTTGGGGGGCGGCGCCGGCGGATCGCCGATACAGGGTGCTTGGCTCGTCCCGGTGTCTTACTGGCGCATGCGTCACGACGCCGCTCGATGCTGACCGATGCCGATTGGACGCGCCTCACGCGCTATGTCGTTGGCGAATGTGCGCCCGCCATCGGCGATCGGGATCGGGCGTGGATCGACGCCGATCCCGATCGGCGCGCCATTGCCGACGCGTTACTCGAAGTGCGCTCGGCATCGCCAGGCCCCGCGCCGGAGTGGAACGCGCATCGAGTTTGGGCGCGGTTGTGTGACTCCGTCGGCGTCGGCGCTGGCGGAGTCCGATCCGTTCGGTCCATCCGGCGCACCTACCCGTTGGTCTTTCCGAGCCGGGAGCGCACGTGGCGCCGCTGGTGGGTGAGCCGGGTCGCGGCCGTGATGCTGGTCCTGGCTGGCGGCGTCGCCGTGTATCGGGTCAGTCGTGGGACGCGGGCTCCGGTGACGCGGCAGCTCGTGACGACGCGCCCTCACCGATTCCGATCGTGTGTTGATCATCCCGGTGCGTGCGGAGGTGCGGCGCTGCGGCCGCTACCGGCGACTCAGGAGAGCAGCGAGGAGGATTGCGCGATCACCATTCGCATGTATGGCCTCCCGGATGCGCCGGACACGACGTGGGCGATCGCCGATTTGCGGATGACCCTCTTCACGTTGCCGAGGATCGAGTTGACCGGTCGCATGGGCAGCCTGATACCGGTCTGCCAATGAACGGGCGACGCGTCGGTCTCGTCGTCGGAGTACTCAGTATCGTCTTTCTGTTTGCCGTGATGGCTCGGTGGACGGGAGATGTGCTCTTTGGCCCGATAGGCGTAGTGGTCGCCGCCATCACCGCGTGGTCTGTGGCTGGGCCTGGGACGGCGGGACTCCTTCGCTTAGGCCTTGGACGCCCGCGATCGTGGGCGATGACTCTCATCTCAGCCGTGATCACGGCCGTCGTCGGTCAACTGGCCGTGAGTCTGTGCACGCCGCTCGTGATTGGACTGTGGGGCGCACCGAACTTCTCGGCGCTCGGCGCGATCAAGGGACATCCGTGGGCGCTGGCCAAATTCCTGGTAATCATTTGGACGAGCGCGGCGTTCGGAGAAGAGATCGTCTTTCGCGGTTTTCTCATTCCGCAGATCGCGCAGGCGTACGGGGACACGCGGCTGGCGAAGCTGGGGGCGATCGTCGTGGCGGCGATCTTCTTTGGCGCCGCTCACGCGTATCAGGGACCATCAGGAGCGGTGCTCACGGGCGTGATTGCGCTGGTGTACGGCACGGCGTTTGTTGCCGGCCGCGGCAATCTGTGGCGGACGATCCTGGCGCACGGTCTCTACGATTCCACCGCATTCATTCTCCTCTATTTCGCCAAATGAGGCGTGCACTCTCGATTCTCGGCCTGCTGGCGCTGTCGCAGCTCGCCGCCCGGCAGCCGACTCAGGGGTACTTGTCCGGTGCCGATGGGGTGCGGTTGTATTTTCGCCAGGTGGGTTCTGGCCCCGACACGGCCGTCCTGCTCCACGGGGGCCCGGGGCTCAGCATCGGCGTGTCGTGGCCCGATCTGGCGCCGTTGGCCGAGCACGCGGTCGTACTACTATATGATCAGCGGGGCGCGGGGCGTTCCGAGATCATCAAGGACTCGGCGCGACTGCGGGCGTCCGACCATGTGCGCGATCTGGAGGCGCTGCGCCAGCACTTTGGTTTGGCGCAGATGACGCTGATCGGGCAGTCGTGGGGCGGCGGACTGGCGATCCTCTATGCGGCTGAGCATCCCGGAGCGCGTCAAGCGCGTCCTGTTGGTCGGGCCGATGCCGCCGACGGCGGCGCTGTATGCGCTCCGTCAGAAGAAAATCACGGCGAAGGATTCGGCGTCGGGCGCGACGGTTGCGCGGCTGATCGCGGCCATTCCGACGGCGGCCGACCCGGCGCCGGTGTGCCGCCAGCTGTTCGCTACGTATTTCACGAGCTATTTCGCCGATCGGGCGTCGGCGGTGCACCTGAAAGCGGATCCGTGCGACGTGCCGCCTCAAGGGATCCGCAACTTCCCGCTCGTGTCGAATGCGACGATGCAATCGCTCGGGGCGTGGGATTTCACTCCGCTGCTCGCGCGCCTGACGATGCAGGTGCTCGTCGTCGATGGCGCGCTCAGTGTCGCGACGGTCGATGGCATGCATGCGTTGGCCGTGGGTTGCCGAACGGGCGACTGTTGCTGATCCCGGGCGCGGGTCATTATCCGCAAATCGAGCAGCCCGATCGATTCTTTCCGCCGGTTGCGGTGTTTCTGCACGGTGCGTGGCCGGCGGACGCGACGACCGAGCATCGGTAGAGGCGAAGGCGTCATCGTGGATCTGTCGCGCAGGCAGCTACTGCACGTCGCGAATGCCGTCGCCGGTGCGGCGCTGCTTGGGGATCAGGCGGCGGCTGGCGCGCGACTCAACCTGTTCGATTTCGAGCCGGCGGCGCGAACGCGACTGAGCCCGGATGTGTACGCCTTCATCGCGGGCGGTGCCGGTGACGAGCTGACCACGCGGTGGAATCGAGAGTCGCTGGATCGCATTCGGCTGTGTCCGCGCAACCTGGAGGATGTGTCGGATGTCGACCTGTCCGTCAGTCAACCGGGGCTCGATCTCCCGCATCCGATCCTGCTCGCTCCCATTGGGTTTCAGCGTCTCATGCACGTCGAGGGAGAGACTGGGACGGTGCGTGGCGCGAGCGCGGCCGGTGCGACGACGGTCGTGAGCATGGGGACGACGACGCCGACGGAAGCCCTCGTGCACGCGGCCACGCGACCGATTTGGTCGCAGATGTACATGCTCTATAGTCGCGTGTTCGTGCAGGAGTTCGTGGAGCGCGTCCACGCGGCGGGCACGCAGGCCATCGTCGTGACGATCGATACGGCGTCGAATGGCCCGCGGAACCGCCAGGAGCGGGCGAAGTTCGGCGTTCCCGCCGATCTGGTGCTCCCGCACATGACGCCCGGCGTGGGCGAAGCGGCCGATCCGAAGTTCGTGGAGCGCGTGACGTGGACGGATCTCGAGTGGCTGCGGTCCATCGTGCGCCTGCCGTTGTGGGTCAAAGGCATCCTCAATCCGAAGGAAGCGGATCGGGCGATCGGATTGGGTGTCTCCGGGCTCATCGTCTCGAACCACGGTGGCCGCAATCTCGATGGGAATCCGGCGACGATCGATGCGCTGCCGTGGGTGATCGAAACGGTCGCCGGCCGGGTGCCGGTGCTCATGGATGGTGGGATTCGCCGGGGCACCGACGTGCTCAAAGCGCTGGCGTTGGGTGCCAACGCCGTGCTGATCGGACGTCCCTACGTATACGGACTCGCGGTCGCGGGGGCGGCCGGGGTGAGCGCCGTGCTCGAGATCCTCAAGACGGAGCTTCGCATGGCTATGATGCTCACGGGACGTCCGACGGTGGCGTCCATCGATCGGTCCGTCCTGTGGCAATGAACCGGACAGTCGGCGTGTTCTTCGGTGCACTCGTGCTGCTGGCCGCGAGAACGACGGATCCGCGGCCCTTGGTGGGGTACTCGTCGTCGGCCGCGGGTGTCGAGCGAGACTGGGAGTTTCGCTTCCAGGCGTTGCCATTGCCAGATCGGTTGCGCGATGCCATGCGGCGGCTCAGCGCTCGCCCGCATCATGTGGGATCGCCGTATGATCGCGACAATGCGGAGTGGTTGCAGGCGCAGTTTCGATCATTCGGGTGGGACGCGCACATCGAGACGTTCACGGTGCTGTACCCGACTCCGAAAGAGCGCGTGGTCGAGCTGGTGGCGCCGACCCACTTCGTGGCGGCTCTCCGGGAGTCACCCATCGCCGGCGATCCGACGAGCGTGCAGGCGAGCGAGCAACTGCCGACGTACAACGCGTATGCCGCCGATGGCGACGTGACGGCACCGCTCGTCTACGTGAACTACGGCATGCCGGCTGATTATGAGGAGCTGGCCCGACACGGGGTGTCGGTCAAAGGGGCGATCGTGATCGCGCGGTACTGGGGCGGGTGGCGCGGGACGAAACCCAAGGTCGCGGCGCAGCACGGGGCCCTGGGGTGCTTGATCTACTCGGATCCGGCCGATGACGGCTACGCGACGGGCGTCGTGTACCCGGCGGGGCCGAAGCGTCCGCGCGATGCGGTGCAGCGGGGCAGTGTGATCGATCTGGCAGTCGAGCCGGGGGATCCGTTGACGCCCGACGTTGGCGCCACGGCCGACGCGAAGCGGCTGCCTATCTCCGAAGCGAAGACGATCATGCCGATTCCCGTCTTGCCGCTTTCGTCCGCCGATGCGGAGCCGCTCTTGGCCGCGCTCGGCGGCAGCGTCGCGCCAGACGGTTGGCGGGGTGCCCTGCCCATCACGTATCGCATTGGGCCGGGGTCGGCGCGGGTGCACTTCCGCTTGCGATCGAACTGGACGATGACGCCGATCTACGACGTTGTCGCGCGGCTCGAGGGATCGACGGCGAGCGACGAGTGGGTGATTCGGGGCAACCACCATGATGCGTGGGTGAACGGGGCGGGTGATCCGATCTCGGGTCTGGTCGCCGAGCTCGAGGAAGCGCGGGCGCTCGGGTTGCTCGTGGCCCAGGGTTGGAAGCCGCGCCGCACACTCATTTATTGCGCGTGGGACGGAGAGGAAGCGGGGTTGTTCGGGTCGACGGAGTGGGTCGAGGCCCATGCCGATGAGCTGCGAGCGCACGCGGTGGCGTATCTCAACTCCGACAACACCGACGTTGGGTATTTGTCGCTCTTGGGGTCTCCCGTGCTCGGGGCTTTGCTCGACGACGTGGCGCGTGAGATCACCGACCCGGAGACGCACGGGACGCTGTGGCGGCGGATGCAGGCGCTCGTTGTGCGCACGGGCACGCCGGAGCAGCGGGCCGACGCGCGGACCCGCGGCCAGCTGCGCATGGACGCGCCGGGCTCGGGGTCGGATTTTTCCCCCTTCGTGCATCATCTGGGGATTCCGGCTGCGCATATCGCGTTTGGGGGGGAAGGGGACATCTTTGGGGTCTATCACTCGATCTACGATGATTTCGCGTTCTATACGCGATTCGACGATACGAGCTTCGCCTATGGGCGGGCGTTGGCGCAGACGATCGGCACGGCGAGTATGCGGCTCGCGGACGCGGAGCTCATTCCGTACGATTTCAGCGGTCTCGCGGAGACCAGCCAGCATTGGGTCAACGAGCTTACTGGGCTGGCAGAGGCGGAGGCGGGCTCGATCGCTGAGCAGAATCGGGAGATTCGGGATAGTGTGTTCGTGTTGACGGCGGATCCGCGGGAGACGTTCGTGCCGCCGGACACGGTGGCCGCGCCGCCGCATTTGAGCTTCGCGCCGCTCGAGAACAGCGCGGACGCGCTGACGCGCGCGGCTACGGCGTACGATTCGGTGCGCGCGTCGCTGGCTCAAGGCGACGGGAGCCGGCTCGACTCACCGGGCGTCAAGGCGGTGAACGCGATCATCATTCAGAGCGAGCGGGCGCTGACGTTGCCGGACGGGCTGCGCGGGCGGCCGTGGTACAAGCATCTCTTGTACGCTCCCGGTTTATACACGGGATATGCAGTGAAGACGGTGCCCGGCGTCCGGGAGGCGATCGAGCAGAAGCAGTGGACGGAGGCGGACGCCGAGATTGTTCGGGTTGCGGCGGCGCTCGATGCGGAGGCCACACTAATACGCCGGGCGACGGCGGAGTTGGCGGCGGTGCGGTGACGGGTGCATAGGGGTCGAGTCGGCGGTCGTCGGATCCCGTTTTGCGAGAGTCTGCGTTGCGTCTGTTCAAGACATTGGCGGCTCCTCGACGACCTTACGGTCGTATGCCGCAATTGCGCGCGCGCGCGGGCACCGTCCTTCGCCTGCCGACGGCAGCTGAGCACCATGTGCTCCGGGTCTTGTGGACGTACGGTCTCCGCACGCCGTCCACGGTACCGTCAACCCCCACGTATACTGGGACATGATTGCACTCCATCTCTTAATGATCTTGGCCCAGGCCCAGGCGCCAGACTCGCTCCTCACGACCGTGCGCGGGCTCAGTCGCGTTATCCCTGGCGAATTGCCGACCGCGGTGAGTTACCTGAGCGCCTACGAAGACTCCCTGGTCATCGGGAGTGCGGTCGACGGCGCGGGATCATCCAATGTCTTCATGGTCACGGGCGTCTTCCAAGTGCGATTCAAGCACGGCTGGATCATGGTCGACGCCGCCATGGACTCATCGACCCAACATCAGATCCGCTCGTTCAAGGCCGACAACTTCGCGAGGATCGAGACGGCGCTCGAGAAGGCGAACTTGATCGTCATCACGCACGAGCACGCGGACCATGTTCAGCCGTTGGTCAAGTCGCCGATCGCTGACCAAGTCGCGCCGCATACATTGCTCACCAGGGAGCAAGTCCAGACTCTGGTCACGAAGCCCGAAGTCGCGTTCACCTCAATGGACTCATCGCAGGTGGGCCGGTACATTGTCGTCGCTTACGACCGGGCGCTGCCGATCGCGCCCGGGGTTGTGCTGATCAAGGCGGCCGGGCACACACCGGGATCGCAGATGGTCTATGTGAAGCTCGCGTCGGGGCGAGAAATGATCCTCGCTGGCGACGTCGCGTGGTTCGTGCTCGGCATCGATACGCAACGCCAGAAGCCCGACTCGACGAGCCGGTTCATGGGCGAGGATCGTACGGCCCTCGGCAAGGAACTCGCCTGGCTCAAGGACGTGCGAGCGCAAGGGGTCACGGTCGTGGTGAGTCACGACGGGAGCCAGCTCAAGTCGCTCGCCAAGAAGGGTGTGCTCAGCGAGGGACTGGTAGTCCAGTAAGGCGGATCGCGGAACCGACGCTTTTACCGCCGCGGAACGCGAGGTAGGCTCAGAGCACGTCGTGATTGGCAACGGTCACGGTCGTGCCGCTCCGGCGAGGCAGATGGGGGCAGGGGTGGCGCTCCCCGGCGAATGGGGGTCGAGGTTCGGGTCTGGATCCGAGCGGTCGCATACTCCTGTTTTCCCGTACAATTGGGGCCAGTTTGTTCGGAATTGGCAGCGGGAGCTCAGGCTCGACGACATGTTCGGACTATGACACATCACCATTGGCCAACCCGGCTCGCGGCGGCTTTACTGTGCGTTGGCTGCAACCAGGCCGCCTATCCACTCACGCAGGATGTCACGATCCCGATTGAGCTGGCGAACAACAACGTGTATCTCAAAGTGCGCGTCGACGACTCGCCACCGGTGTGGTTTCTGCTCGATACTGGTGACAAGTACGCTCTCGTCGACCTGGCCATGGCGCAATCACTCGGCGTGGCGCTCACGGGCGACATCGATATCCACGGCGGAAGCGGCGGCAGCGTACCCGGCCGGTTCGTCGGCGGTAGCCGGTTCTCGCTGGTCGGATTGGACGGATTTTCTCAGCCGCTCTTTCTCGCCCTGCCGCTCGGGGACCTCGCCAAAGCCACCGGACACGAACTCGATGGCATTCTCGGATACAATTTCTTGAGTCAATTCATCGTCGAGGTCGACTACGTCGCCCGCACCGTGACACTGCACGACCGCAATCGGTTTCAGTACCATGGCTCTGGCGAGATCATCCCGATCACATTCGACGCGTCCGACAATCCGCGCGTGCACGCTCGCGTCACGATCGCCGGGCATGAGCCGATCAATGGAACGTTCTTCCTTGACATGGGTGCCTCCGACGCCTTGCTGTTGGATGCGCCGTTGCTGGATCGGGCGCGCCTGTTGCCGCTCGCGACGCCGAGCATCTCGCGGCCCCGCCCGACGAGCGTTGGTGGTGCCGTCGGCGCGTTCGCGATCGGGCGCATCGAGGCGCTCACGCTTGGGACGAGCGTCATCCAGAGACCCGTCGTGGCGTTCGCGGAGACAACCGGTGGGCACCCTCCGTCGCATGGGGCCAATGGAACGATCGGCGGTGAGGTGCTCCGACGATTTCACGTGTTCCTCGATTACGGCCGCAAGCGACTGATCCTCGAGCCCAATGTGCGCCTGGGCGATCCCATCGAGCTCGGCATGAGCGGGCTGCAGCTGACCGCTCTGGGGCACGACTATCGAACGTTGACCGTCGATACGGTTTTTGCGCGCTCACCCGCCTCCGAGGCCGACATCCAAAAGGGGGATTCGGTCATTGCCATCGATGGCCGTGGCGCCGGTGAGTACACGCTCTCGGAGATTCGCGATCTCTTCCGGCGCGAAGGGTCACACAATATGACCCTCGCCCGTGGCCAGAGACGACTTACCGTCACGCTTGCGTTGCGTCGGCTCATTTAAATGTCGTCGGCGCAGAGGAGCCGTCGGCGCGCACGATGAAGAGGTCTCGTGTGGAGCCCGCTTTGCTCGTGAAGACGAGCTGGGAATCGTCAGGCAGGCGCACACCGGGGTGACCGAGAGGGCGGAGTCTAGGGGTTCCTAAGGGTTCTTCTTGATCCCGAGGATTATGCCGTTAAGTGCCTGAGCATATATGCTGACATTGTCGTTGCCCGGGAACGTGACTTCCGTAACCACCATGAACGTTCGGAGCTCGCAGAAGCCGCCGGCGGTCCAGGCCGGGACGGTTGTGTAGCGCAGCGTTGGTGAGTTGGTGCACTGACGGGGGATGGAGTTCGCTTCGAAGTAATCAGCCGAGTCGGTTGCGAGCAACGTAGCTGTGGTATCGTAGAGACGCTCCCTCAGGCCTGGACTCACGAGTATCCCCGAACTCACATTCGAATCACTGAACGTCATCAACGTGAACGATCGGGCCGTGATGGCGCCCTGTGCATCCAACGAATCGATCTCGAGAATGAATCCTTGCGACGTATCCACTCGCATGCCGTCTTGGATCGCCAAGGGAGAGGGTGCGGCGCCAAACGCCGGCGGGAGTGCGAAGTTCGTCAGAAACGTGCATCGCGCTGCTTGGTTGCTGTTGTTACATGCTGATCCCAGGAGCTGGTCGAAGTGGACGGCTTCGAGGGCGAGTGTAGCCTTGGGTTCAGAAATCCCGGTATCGCTGCCGCAGGCGATTGCGGCGGCAACCAGTGACACCCAGGCGGCGATACGAGCACCGTTCATAACACCGAACCTCCCCTAGGGGAACGGTTCTTTAACTCAGGTCGTTCGGTCGCGGTTCAACTGTCCCGACGATACCCCATCATATGGTATGGCGTGGAAGTATTGCCGTCTTGAACGAACGCAACTCGGCGCGTGGTTAACCGACCTTGGGCACGGTGGGTTGCCTCTCTTCGCTGACCGGCAACTTCAAGTCGCGTCCGAGCGCCTCGTCGGGGCCCAGGGAGTTTCATGAGTGCGAACCGATGCGATGCGCGGAGGAGCCGTCGGCGCGCACGATGAAGGAGGTCTCGTGTGGCGCCCGCTTTGCTCGTCAAGACGAGCTGAGAATCGTCCGGAGTCCACGCCGGAAGGCCCATGCTCTCCTTGGTGTGCGTCAATTGCACCGGGTTCGTGCCGTCGGCCCCCCATAATATAAATGTCCGATCCGAGGCGAACGCGATTGTTTTGTTGTCATGGAACCAGGCCGGCGTATGAGATCGCCGCCGCGGCCTATGGGGCGGCCGCGATCCGGGCGTTGATCTCGTCGGACACTTTCTTCCAGTCGGTCGGCGGGAGGTGGCTGCCGACAATGGTGTCGACGGTGAGGCCGTTCTGCGCGATCAGGGCGGCGAGCTCGCTTTCGCCCTGCGTGGCAAAATTGACTTCACCACCGGGTGAGTAGAGATCGCTTACCCAGAGCACATGTCGATCGGGGAGGTAGGAGACGACTATACGGCGACCGTAGTCGGCCCCAGGGACGTTGACCGGGTACAACTCGATGCGATTGGGTCCGTCGCCGAGCGTGAGCTTGGAAGCGACCGGGTGGAGCACCAGGCGCCGGCCGCTCTTGGCGAGCGAATCGGGGTGCGAAATGTGCCGGGCACTCGTGACCGCGCGCAGGATGCGCTCGTTGCGGGCGTTGGCATAGACGGGTATCCCGCGGCCGACGTATTCGCGGACGCCGCCGAAGTGCGCCCACATGAAATCCGTCACCACCAGCGACTTGACGGACACGTCCGGGTACCGTCGTTTGATCTCGTCGAGAACGCAGGCGCTGTACGCGCTGGCGTAGGGACTGTCGATCACGACCACGCCGGTAGGCTGGCGGACGATCATGGTCGACCATCGTCCTGGGACCCAGGTGACGCCATCCGCCAAATCGATCGGCTTGCCGCGTCCGTTGCCCAGGATCATGGGCGGTGACGCGACGAACTTGGCGCGCACGGAATCGGGAATGGCGAACGAGTCGGCGGGGGCGGCGGGATGGAGATCGATGCGGAAGATGCTCACGCGTTGGGTGGGCACCCCGTTGCGATCAGTGGTCCAGGTGCGCGGATACCGGACGCCGCCGGGCTCGCGCGACCACGACGAGTACCAGGTACGGGTGTGCACGTCTCCCCACTGGGCCCAATCCGGGTCAGCATCGTCCTCCCCGAACGTATCGACGAGCGTGGGGAGGTGGGTCACCGCGCTCAGATACACGCGCGTCGCGCCACCCTGGATGGCGACCACGTGTTGCGGCACGTCTTGAATGGTCGTGTCTCCCGCCGCCGTGAGGTCGGGCGCGTCGGCCAGCGTCAACAGGAGGCGCTCGATCCCGTGACGGAGATCATCACGGCGCTGTCGCACGTAGAAGTCTGGCGCGGGGCCCAGGGGCGCGGTGTTGTTGCCTCTGCTGAACGCGATCGCCCCGACGGAATCCGTCATGATGTAAGTGATCGCGAAAGGGTCATTGGACAAGGGCGCCGCCTCCAAGAATGTTCGGCGCTCGCGAAGACCCACCAGATCGCGGAGGTCATCGAAGGTCTGCAAGTCCAGCCGTGGGTGGTCGATGTCGGGTGAGAATCCGATGCCGAATGTCTCGGTGGCCCCGCGGATCCGAACGACGGAGAGTCCGCGTAGGGCGGCTTCGCCGCCGGATGCCGCGATGGCGTCGGCCACCCACAGGCGCGCGTCCGCGGACGGTGTCGGCGCGGAGGCGACTGTCAGCGCGGCAAGGAGTATGGCGATCATGGGACCACGATGCGCAGCTGCGCCCATCGCCGCTCGTCCGGTGCGGGGAACGACCAATCGGGGTCGCGAACGGCCGCGCGCTCGCGGCCAGTGGCTGGTTAGAGTGGCTGGCCCAGCGCGCGCTCGAACTCGTCGCGGCGGCCGCGGGCGAGGACGACCTTCGACCCGCCGGTCAACAGCAAGATGTGGCGGCCGTGAAAGTACGACTGCACTTCGACCACCCGGGCGATATTGACGATCGCCGAGCGGTGGACTCGGACGAATTGGGTGGCATCGAGTCGTTGCTCGAGGGAGGCGAGGGGCTCGCGTATCCGGAGTCGTTCCTCGCGCACGTGGAGGAGGGACTCGTAGTCGTCGGCCTCGACCCAGTCGATCGTGTCTACGGCGACAATACGCAGTCCGCGTTCCGTCCGGACGCCGATACGTTTGGCGAGTGGCCGGACGGGGTCGCCGTGTCCGGCGCGGAGCGCCAATTGTTGTTTGGCCCGGGCCACGCTGTCGAACAGGCGCGCGTCGCTGAACGGTTTGACGAGGTAGTCGACCGCCCGCGCCTCGAACGCGTCAATGGCGTACTGTGGGTGAGCGCTCACGACCACTGTCACCGGGGAGCAGTCGGAGGGGACGGTCGAGAGGCAGGAGAGCCCGTCCAGGAACGGCATCTGGACGTCGAGAAACACGAGGTCCGGTGCATCGAGACGCAGTCGGTCGATCGTTTCCCGGCCGTTCCGGCATTCGCCGACGACGCGGATATCCGGGTCGGCTTCGATCAGCCGTCGCAGGCCGCGGCGCGCGATGGGCTCGTCGTCGGCGATCAGGGTTCGCCAGGGGCCGTGTCTCATGGGCGCGGGCTCGCCGACTGATAGGGGAGGTCGAGACGCACGCGTGTCCCCCGGACGGCGAGGGCGGCGATCTCGAGCCGATGATCGTTGGGGTACAGTCCCGCCAATCGCGCGCGCGTGTTCGTGAGGCCGACGCCTCCGGACGTGTCGGCGCGATCGCTGTCGTATCCTGGCCCATCGTCGACGATATCGATCGTGAGCCGATCCGCCTGGCGGTGGGCCGACACGCGTACACGGCCACGCCCGTCGGGGTCGCTCATCCCGTGACGCAACGCGTTCTCGACCAGTGGTTGGAGCAGCAACGGTGGCACGGCGGCGTCGAGTGCGTTGGCATCGGCGTCGATCGTGATCGCCACGGCGTCGTCGAACCGTGTGCGCTCGATGCCGACGTAGCGCTCGAGGAACGAGAGCTCGCGCTCGAGCGGGATGTGCTCGGTGTCCGTATCATCGACGACGCGGTGCAGGAGCTCGCTCAGGTCCAATACGACGCGGAGGGCCTCGTCGTTGTCGTGCCCGCGAATCAGCATGGCGACGGTGTGCAGGGTGTTGAACAGAAAGTGCGGTTGGAGTTGGGCGCGGAGCGCGGCGAGCCTGGCCGAGAGGAGGTGGGTTTCGAGTCGGGCGGTCCGCTGTTGGTGGTCGACCGCGGAGCCGATCGCGATCACGCTCAGGTAGATGAAGAACTGGAACACCGTTCGCTCGAGCGACCAACCGATGAAGGAGGCGGCCGTGTCTCGGGTCACCCAACCGATCAGGATATTCTCGCCAAATCGCAGCACATTGAACGCGACCGTGAGCGCGAGCCCGATGGCGATGTGGAGGCCGAGCGTGCGGCGCCACTGGGGTCCAATGATCGGGAAGCGACGGACGAGGCGGAGCAGGACGGGCGTGAGCGCGACCCAGAACCCCCACGTGGCGAGCTCGCGCAGCAGGAAGCGAGGCCACCAGGCGAGGTCGTGGTGACCGGCCATGACGAGGTATACGGACGTGAAGAGCGTCGAGGCGCCGGCGACGACGGCCCAGACGACACCGATGACGAGCCACGAGTGGGGCGTTGCGCGCTCAGTCGCGGTGTATTCACCACGTGTTGACGCTACCGACATAGTGCGCGGTCCAGAGGCATGGGTGCTAATATGCGTTGGCACCAGTCAGCCCGCGTCGTCTCCAGGTGAGCAGGCCGCCTGGCGCACGTTGCGTCCGTTCAAGACTGGCCGAACATACGTCGCCAATACTCAACTATACCGAAAACAGGGTCAAGCGCCGCGGTTGCGGTGACAGGCGACCTGCCGGGCGGGACGGCCACAACCATGGATAGGATGAGATCCTCACGCACTACGCGAAAGCGATCGTGCGCTCGTGTGACACCCTGGAGGAGGATGGTGCCATGCTTTGTCTGACGATGGCCGTATTGCTGACGGTGAGACCGTCACCGCTACCCGAGCCGCTACCCGAACTGGCGGCGATCGACCTGACAACCGAGGTGGCCGCGCCTGTGGACTCGGTCTGGAGCGCGTGGACGACGCAGGCTGGAGTCACATCGTTCTTCGCGCCCGCGGCGCATGTGGAGCTCCGGATGGGTGGGTCCTACGACATCTACTTTCATCCTGAGGCGGCGGCTGGCCAGCGTGGCGGCGAGGGACTCCGGGTTCTGAGCTACCTACCGCGTCACATGATGTCGTTCGAGTGGATGGCCCCGCCGGAGTTCACGCGGGTGAACGAGCACCGCACCTTCGTGGTCGTGACGATGGACTCGATCGGACCCCGACGCACCCGCGTGACGCTCTCACACCGCGGATGGTATTGGGATGACGCGGACTGGCGACAGGTGCACGGGTTCTTCGAACAGGCGTGGCCAATGGTGCTGCGCAATCTTCGTCACCGGTTCGAGGTAGGGCCCATCGACTGGAAGGACCCGAACTTCAACTACGGCGGGTAGCGTCTCGGCAATGTCCGTCTAGGTCGTGCCTGCCGGTGCCAAAAAACACGACGCGGACCACCTGGAGAGGATAGGTGGCCCGCGCCGCGTCCTATGCAGCATTCGTGCAGACGGCTGTAGAATAGTGCCAGTCACCATGCCGATATTGAATGAACCCAACATCGATCTACCTGTTTCGTTCATTCAAGAACCGTTGGCCGTCCCGCAATATGGTGCTCGGATGATGAAGAACGTGTTGCTGGCGGTACTGGCCGTTCTGTGCGGGCGCCCAGCGGCTGCGCAGACGGGGTTTCTGGATCGTACGATCACCCTGGGTGGGGAGTCGTATCGCTACCAGGTGTATGTGCCGGCCGAGTATTCGCGGAGCACGACCTGGCCGCTGATCGTCTCGCTGCATGGTGGCGGGCGGCAGGGGACTGACGGTCTCCAACCTACGCAGATAGCGTTCGCCAGTCGGATCCGTGACAACCGGGCGGCGTTTCCGGCGATCGTGGTGTTTCCGCAGGCGCGACCGAATACGCGGTTCATGTATCCGGAGATGCAGAATCTGGTGATGGCGGAGATGCGCCGGACGATCCAGGAGTATCGCATCGACACACTGCGCGTGTACCTGAACGCGCATTCGATGGGGGCGGAAGGAGCGTATCGCATCGCCTATCGGTGGCCGGGGACGTTCGCGGCGCTGGCGCTGTCAGCCGGGCAAGTCGAGATCCCGAATCCTCCGTACCCGCAGTCTGACATCGACATCGACCATAAAGCGAACGCGTTCACGACGGCGAGCGATCCGTTCGCCGCGCTGGCGGAACGGGTCAAGCGGATCCCGATCTGGCTCTTTCACAGTGACTCGGATGAGGCGATGCCGGTCGAGCAGTCGCGGCAGTTGGTGGCGGCGCTCAAGAAGGTTGGGGCCAACGTGCACTACACGGAGTATCAGGGGATCAAGCACGACGAGGCGGCGCGACGGGCGTGGGGCGACAGCACGGTTCTCGCATGGCTCTTCGCGCAACGGCGGCAGAAGTGAGTGCGTGAATTGGACGTGCGGTACGTTCGCCGCATTAGTCTGGTGTCGGCCCGACATAGGATTCGGCGAGGCTCGTGAGCGCCGCCTCGGATCGAGTCACGTAGTCGAGCTCCGCGAGCTGCCGGCGATAGTCGAACGCATTGCCGTCTGGGTTGCGGTGTAGCATCGCCGTCATCCAGTATGCGAAGCGCTGCGCCGCCCAGACGCGCGCCAGGCAGGTGTCCGAGTAGGCGTCGAGCAAGTCCTCACGGCCGCGGCGATAGTAGGCCGCCAATGCTCGCGCGAGCGTACGGAACGTCGGCGAGCGCGAGATTCAAGCCCTTTGCTCCAGTCGGAGGCACGATGTGCGCTGCGTCGCCGGCCAAGAAGAGGTGATTGAAGCGCATCGGCTCTATCACGAAGCTGCGCATTCCCGTAATGCCCTTCTGGAGAATCTCACCGTGGTTCGGGCGCCATCCGTCGGCACACGCGAACCGTGTGTCGAGCTCCTCCCAGATCCGCTCATCGGTCCATGGGGCGAGCGGCTCGTCGGCGTCGCATTGGAGGTAGAGGCGGGTCACGGTCGAGGAGCGCATGCTGAAAAGGGCGAACCCGCGCTCGTGCAATGCATAGACGAGCTCACTGGAGCTCGGCGCGGCCTGGGCGAGGATGCCGAGCCAGCCGAAAGGGTAGGTGCGGTCGTAGGCGACGTAGGCTGCCGGGGGCACCGATGCGCGTGAGATGCCATGGAATCCGTCGCATCCGGCGAGGAAATCGCAGGTGATGTTTTGTTCTTCGCCCGCGATCCGGCAGCGGATCCGGGGGGTCGGTGTGTCGAGGGCGGCGATGGAGACGGATTCGACCTCGAAGTACAACGGACGCCCGGTGGCGCGGCGGGACGCGATGAGATCTTTGACGACCTCGTTCTGTCCGTAGATCGTGATGGACCGTCCGTTGGTCAGCGCTTCGAAATCAACGTGGTGTCGGCGCCCGCCAAAGCAGAGCCACATGCCGCTGTGTCGCATGCCCTCGCGCAGTAGCCGTTCGCCGACGCCGGCGGCCTCCAGGAGGCGGACGGACCCGTGCTCCAGGACACCGGCCCGAACCCGATCGACCACGTAATCGCTCGATTTGTTCTCGACGATGACCGAGTCGATCCCTTCCAGGTGGAGGAGGTGGCCGAGCATGAGGCCGGCCGGTCCCGCGCCAATGATCCCGACTTGTGTTCGCACGTGGTGACGAGACGGAAGTGTTGATTTCGACCGCTACTGGTGACACGATAACGTCGTGGCTCCGACAACGTATCCGCGACCCGAGCCGGACGACCAGCCGCCCGTCATGTATCCGCCGTATCGCGCCACGGTGCGCCGGGCGCCGGCCGAGCCGATGATCCGCATCCCCCATACCTTGTCGGAGTTGACGGGACCGTGGTATGGCGACTTACCGCTGGGCGAGACCGACAACGATCTTACGCGACAGCACACGGGCGAACCACTCGGCGAGCGGATCATCGTCACGGGACGGGTCCTCGATGAGGATGGCCGGCCGATCCCACGGGCGCTGGTGGAGGTGTGGCAGTGCAATGCGGGGGGCCGGTATCGGCACGGGCGCGACAACCATCCTGCCCCCCTGGATCCGAACTTCACGGGGGCTGGTCGAACGATCACCGACGATCAAGGGCGCTATCGGTTCGTGACGATCAAGCCCGGCGCGTACCCGTGGCAGAATCACGCCAACGCGTGGCGCCCGGCGCACATTCATTTCTCGCTCTTCGGCTCCTGCTTCATCACGCGGATGGTCACCCAGATGTATTTCCCGGGTGACCCGCTGCTCGCTGGCGATCCGATCTATCAGTCCGTGGGGACCGAGCGTGGGCGGCGACGACTCGTCGCGACGTACGACCCGGCGCTGTCCGAGCCGGAATGGGCGCTCGGCTACCAGTTCGATTTTGTGTTGCGCGGACGCAATGCAACGCCGTTCGAGGGGACGCCGTGACGGACTGCGTGCCGTCGCAGACTGTTGGCCCATTCTTTCACCTGGGGCTCTGCGCCGATGAACGGTGGGGTCGCATCGCGAGTCCGGGCGCTGCTGGCGACCACGTGCAGCTGCGGATCGCGGTCCTGGACGGTGACGGGGCGCCGGTAACGGATGCGCTGATCGAACTGTGGCAGGCCGATGCGAAAGGACGGTACCATCATCCGCGCGACCCAGGCGCGTCCAGTGTCGATCCGGCGTTCGGGGGGTTCGGGCGATTGCCCACCGACGCCGAGGGTGAGTGCGTCTTCGAGACCATACGGCCTGGGGGCGTGAGTGACGCTCGGGGCGGTCGGCAGGCCTCGCACGTGAACGTCTCGGTGTTCGCGCGTGGTCTTCTCCGACGGCTCGTCACGCGGGTGTATTTTGCTGACGATCCTGGTCTCGACACGGACGCCGTCCTGTTGCTCGTTCCGGCGAGCCGTCGACGCACGTTGATCGCGACCCCCGTTGCTGGACCGCTTGGCGGATGGCGTCACGTGATCCGGTTGCAAGGCGAGGGCGAAACCGTGTTCTTCGACCTGTAGGCGTGGGCATGCCCGTTCGCTTGATCGAGTGTCTGGTGTCGACCGATGAGATGGCGGACCTCTTCTCGGATCGCGCGGTCCTCGAAGCCATGCTGCGCTTCGAGGTGGGGCTGGCGCGGGCCCAAGCCCGATTGGGTCTCATCCCCGCTCGCGCGGCGGAGTCGATTGCTCGGGCGGCGGACCCGGACCAGTTCGACACCGCGGTGTTGGCGCGGGACGCGCGGCGATCGGCGACGCCGGTCGTTCCGCTCGTGGATGCACTGACCGAGCGGGTTCGGGCGATCGAGCCGACGGACGCGGCGTTCGTGCACTTGGGAACGACGAGTCAGGATGTGGCCGACACCGCGCTCGTGCTGATGCTACGGCGCGCAGAGGGTGTGCTCACTGGCGATCACGAGCGGCTCACGCGTGCGCTGCGCGAGCTGTCCGGGCGCCACGCGGCGACGGTCATGGTTGCTCGGACGCTCCTGCAGCCGGCGCAGGCAACGACATTCGGGTATAAGGTCGCGCTTTCCCTGGCGTCGATTCAGCGGAGCTGGCGCGACCTGCGTGGTGCGCTCGCCGGTGCGATCCAACTCCAGTTCGGCGGGGCAGCGGGCACGCTCGCAGCGTACGCGGACGCCCACGCGCTCGCAGCCGAACTCGGTCGGGAGCTCGAGCTCCCGGTACCATTGGCGCCATGGCATACGCATCGCGACCGACTCGCGAGCGCAGTCGCCAGCTTGGGCATCTACGGCGCGAGCCTGGCGAAGCTGGCGCGCGATCTGACGCTCCTCATGCAAGTCGAGGTGGGCGAGGTGTCGGAGCCGGGCGGACGGTCGTCATCCATGCCGCACAAGCGGAACCCGGCGGGGTCGGTCGTGGCACTCGCTTCCTTCGCGAGAATTCCGGGGCTCGTCGGCACATACTTGAGTCTCATGGTCCAGGAGCACGAGCGCGCGGCAGGTCACTGGCAGGCGGAGTGGCGGACGGTTGCCGACGTCGTGACGGGCACGGCGAGCGCGTTGGCGGCGGTCGCCGACGCCGTCGAACATCTCGAGGTGCGGCAGGATCGCATGCGGGCCAACGTGGAGTCCACGGTGCACGATGCGAATGTGGGCGCGGCCGAGGCATTGCGCCGGCGACTGCTCGACGAGGCGGCGGAGTAACGCCGTGCCGTTCGCGACCGTTGGGGGACTTCGGCACTACTATAGAATCGACGGCGCCGACGACCGACCGACACTCGTTCTGGCGCACGCGCTGGGGTGCGATCACACCCTGTGGGAGGCCCAGGCGACCGCGTTGGCGGCGCGCTTTCGGGTGGTTCGTTACGACGTGCGCGGGCACGGCGCGACGGAGGCGACCACTGGCGACTATAGCATTGAGATGCTCGCGCGGGACGCGTTGGGGCTGGCCGACGAGTTGGGCATTCGAGCGATTCGCGTTCTGCGGGCTGTCGCTCGGGGGCATGATCGGTCAGTGGTTGGCGGCGCGGGCGCCAGAACGCGTGACGGCCCTCATCCTGGCCAACACCACGGCGCGCCTGATCGATCCCAGCGTCATGGACGATCGGCGCCGGACGGTCCTGGAGCAGGGGATCGCCGCGGTCGCCGACGAGGTGCTGTCGCGGTTCTTCATGCCTCAGACGTTGAGATCGTCTTCCGCCGTGGTGGCGAATGTGCACCGAGTGCTTGGCGCGACGAACCCGGTAGGGTATGGCGGTTGCTGCGCGGCGATCCGGGACATGGATCAGACCGAGATGGTGAGCGGGATTCGGGTGCCGACGCTCATCATCGTCGGTGACCACGACACCTCAGCGCCGTGGCTGGGGCACCGTGACGTGCTCGCGTCGCGCATACCGGATGCGCGGGTGGTGCGGCTTCCGGCCGCCCACTTGTCCAACCTCGAGCGGCCGCGGTCGTTCACCGCGGCGCTGTGGCGGTTTCTGGTGCCGGAGTCGGAAGATGCGCTCGAAGCCGGCGCGGCGAAGCGACGCGAGATCTTGGGCGACGCGCATGTGGACCGGGCCGATGCGGCGACGACGGATTTCACGCGGGCGTTCCAGCAACTCATCACGCGGTACGCGTGGGGCACGATCTGGCAACGGCCTGATCTCGATGATCGCACGCGCCGCGTGCTCGTGTTGGTGATCACGGCTGCGCTCGGGCGCTGGGAGGAGTTTCGGATGCACGTGCGCGCTGGGCTGGCGCACGGGCTGGAGCCGTGCGACGTCGAGGAGGCGCTGCTCCAGGTGGCGGTCTACGCCGGTCTACCGGCGGCAAACACGGGATTTCAGATCGCTTCAGAACGAGATGCACGCGTAGCACGCGACGTGGCGAGTGTTGTTACTTCCGGGAACTCGTCCGACTCTCGGGCAGTAGGCTGGATTCGAACAAGGCGACCGAGCCATCGGGCAAGGTGGTGACGACGCGCGGCAAATACGGCGGATCATCGGTGATCCAGATCTTGGTGTGCACGGGTGCATCATCGGCATTCTCTACGATCCACGCAGGCGATGGGCCGTTCTCACGACCCGTGATCCGGTATATCTCCCACTGCGTGACCTGGTGGCCCGGCGTGAAGGAGAATGTCGGCACACGCCATGACTGGCCCGGCTGCGCGATCATCGCCACTTCCTCCGCGAGTGGACGCTCCCGGCCGGGTGTGTCCAGCGTCTGGCGCAGCAGATCGGCAAATCCGGTGACCAACTCGCGCGCCCGCCGCGGATCCTCCAGAATGACCGCCCGGATCGAACCAAGGTACCTGGCGCTCGAGTGCGAGCGGTTCGGCGACGCGATCGATGTCGCGATCGAGATCGACGAGGAGGCGGGTCGGCGACTCGTACCGGTGTTCGTGCTGTGTCCATTGGTGGAAAACGCCGTTACTCACGGCCGGCATACGAGTCCGCCACCGCTCCGCGTGCGCCTGCGGGCCCAGGCGAGTCCGGAGCGACTGCGTGTGGAGATTGCGAACACGGGCCGTCTGGACGTCGGTGATGGGCATCGGCCTACGGGGGTGGCCAGCGTTCGCGACCGGCTGGCGCTCGTGTACCGGGACCGCCAACGGTTTTCGCTCGGCGAGGCGGAGGGTTGGGTGCGCGCTACCATAGAGATCGACACCCCGCGCCGATGACCCTGCGCGCGCTGGTGATCGATGATGAGCGGCACGCTCGGGCCGATCTCCGCACGTTGTTGGCGGCCCATCCGTCCGTGGAGGTGGTCGCCGAGGCGGAGGACTTCGATGTGGCGCGGTCGACCCTGGCGGTCTGTCGGCCGGACCTCGTGTTCCTCGACATCGCGCTCGGGCAGCGATCCGGGTTTGATCTCCTGGACGCGATCGACGGCCGTTGTCGCGTCATCTTCGTCACCGCGTACGATCGGTATGCCGTGCGGGCGTTCGAGGTGCGCGCGCTCGATTACTTGCTCAAGCCCGTTCATCCCGATCGATTGGCGGCTGCGTTGGCGCGCGTGGAGTACCACGAACCGGTGCTGTTCTTCAAGTCGGGTGACTCGGGGGCATTCGTGCGAGCGAGCGAGATCGCGTGCGTGCTGGCGGAAGGCGATTACTCGCGCGTCGTGACCACGAGCGGGAGAGAGCACGTCCTGCTTCGCTCGTTGTCGAACTGGGAGCGACGTTTGTCGGGTGGGGGCTTCGCGCGCATCCACCGGTCCGCGATTGCGAATTTGAAGGCGGTGTCGAGAGTTTCGCGCGGACGCGATGGGCGGTGGCGTTTGTACGTTACTCCGCTCGAGCGACCTCTCATTGTGAGCCGGCGCGTCGCCAACCGGATGTCTCTTCTCAGGGTTCCAACATCAGGCGGAACGTGAACGGCTTCCAGCGCCCGTTGCGAACCGCAATGGCAATCAGTATGAGAGCGGCGGTGAAGCACACCGCAACGGCGACGAGTGAGGCTTCGGGCCCAAAGGCCCCTCCGGTCAGCAGGACGTTCCCCGACAGCGGAACCTTGAAGATGCCGTGAAAGGCTTTCCCGGAGACGATCGCCCCGAACACGCCGCCTTCCGTAAAGTTCCAGGCGAAATGCAGACCTATGGGAAACCAGAGATTGCGGCTGACCATGTAGGCCGCGGCGAGCAATACCCCCGCCTCGAGCGCGATGGCGATCGTGCTCACCGCGGTGGCGCCTGGATTTCCAATGTGGTAGTACGCGAAGAGCGCAGCGGAGAGGATGATCGCCCCCAGGGTGCCGACGCTCTCCTCGAGTATGCGAAAGAAGCCGCCGCGGTACGCCAACTCCTCGCCGATGCCGGAGATGATCGCAATGATCAGCATGATCAGGGCGCCGCCAAATCCCGCTCGGCCTTCCCAATGCGCGACGCCGAGGAGGAACAGTACGCTGTAGATGAGGCAGAAGAGCACAACACCGAGCAGTGCCCCCAATGCGGCGAGGCGTCCGCCCCCTCCCCGAAACCTCAGCTCAGTCGCCGGGCGACGTTCGAATAACCGCACGAGCAGCACGTATGCGCCGAGCATGACGAGGCTGAAGAAGGCCGTCGCGACGAGCATAGCCGGTGGCAGGAAGGCGTCCGGCAGCTTGTTCGAGATCCACTCGAGCGGATACTGCACGCCCTGGTACACCGCGTGAAGCACGACGAAGAAGACGAGGAGCCGGATGATGGCAACGCGTGAGAGCGTGTGCCACCAACCCGCCTTGGCCAACACAACCTCTGTCGTCAGACGAGAGCGATAGCTTGCGGCGTGCAAGAATGCTTGCACGAAAGCAACATCCACGGCGCCCGACGCGTCCGTCGGGTTTCAGGGTGCGTTGGAACGGTAGTCTGCAAGAAGAATGAGGCCATCCGCAAGCGTCTCCCGCCAGCTCACGTAGTCGTGGCCCCCGATGAACTCCTGGTAGAAGACCTTATAGCCCTTGGCGCGCAGTACATCCCGGAGGTGGCGGTTCGGTACGAGGATCGAGCCGCCCTTGCCGGTCACGTCGAGCTCCATCGACCCTGCGTCGAGGTAGAACCGGATCGGCAGCTTGGGGCTCGTGACGAATAGCCGCGCGACGTAACTCGGGTCAGCATCCGGGTCGAATGACCCTGGCTTCGAAGGGTCTTGCGGTGGTATCCACCAATACGATCCGGATTGGGAGAGCACGTTGCCGAACGTCTCCGGATGCCGGAACGCGGCGTACGTTGCGGCCAAGCCCCCGTAACTCGATCCGCCAATCGTCACCCAGCGCGGATTCGTCGTGACGTGGTAATGCTGCCGCACCCACGGTACGAGCTCGTGGCTCAGGAAGTCCGCGAACGTGGGGTTGCACGGCAGTTCGGTCGCGCGGGCGACGTTCGAGATCATCACCGCCACGACCGGTGGGATACGTTTCGCGGCGATCAGATTGTCCAGAATGACGGGAGTCGGGACGACCTGAAGGTAGGTGTCGCCGTCGAACACGAGGAGGAGACCGTACGGCTTCGCGCTCGTCGAATAGCCCGGTGGCGTGTACACGGTGATCTTGCGCGAGTTCTTCAAGAGCGCGCTCTCGATGCGCGTCGTGTCGAGCTTCCCGGTGGCGACGTCGGATCGCTTCTCGATCCATGGCTGCGGCGGAGCGTCCGGCATCTCGAGGATCGACGCGCCGCGATGCAGTGCCGCGTCGGGATCGTGGGGATCCTGGAACATGGCGCGGGGATTCAACGGGTCGCGCTGGGAGACCGCGGCGATCACGTTCTGAATGGCGGAGTCGCCAAACGTCTGCTTCGTGAAGTGCGGTGGATCTGGTGCCAGGGTGTAGTACGTGCGCGCGCGGTGGTCGACGCGAAAGGACTTGTACCAGACGTTGGTTCCGGCGATGCGCGTCATGAGGCAGTTCTCCGGGTTGTCCCGAAGGCATGGGGCGTACACGACGAGCACGCCGCTCGTTTCATCCCCGCCGCGCCAGAGGAATGTCACCAAGGTGTTCTCGATCAGGGGGCTTCCTTGGGGACCGATCTGTTGCCAGAATGCCGCGGCGTCGGCCGGGGTCTTGATCTGCGCGATGCGTGGACTCTGGTTCGTATCCGGCGGCGGCGTCACGACGGGCGGTCCGGATATGCCGAGCAGGGTAATGGAATAGGTCGCCGGGACGTTCTTCTCGCGCGCAGAGACGGTGAGCTGCCACGGTCCGGCCTGGGCGGCGAAAAATCGCGCCGGCCTGCCTTTGAGGAGCGTCGAGGAAAATGCTCGTTCGAGCATACCGCTTGGGTCAGAGACGGAAAGGATCACGTCCTGGCCTTTATCGGAGAGCTGCAGCGCGACCAGGTTGCCCGCGCGCAGGTCGAGCGTGTATCGGTCGATCGCGCCTGCCTCAACGACGTGCGTGATCGGCTTGCCGGCCTCGAGCTGAGGCACGGGGGCGGTCTGCGCATTGAGAAGGGACGACGCGAGAGAGACGAGCAGGCAGTGCACGATGCGCACGGATTGCTCCGAAATGAGGTTGAGTCCGCGGGTGAAGTGAACTTGGACTCGCGGCGTGGCCCACGCTACATCACCCTTACGCCTTCGGCCTCGAGCAGTCGCTTGAGGCGTTCGAGGTCTCGGCGGTTGTCGCGTCGTATCGCTCTTGCCATGAGGGGCGCGATAACTCGAAGCAGCCCGGCCGGGCCTCCTCGATTTCGCAACGTCATTCTTGTCCCGCCGGCGGCCGTGTCCTCCCACGCATAGGTCGTTTCCATCGGAAACGGCCCGGCTATTCCTCGCATTACCAATCGTTGTCGTGGCGTCAGGTCGAGGACTTCGTACGTGTAGTTGAGCTTCTGCCCCAGGAAACGCGCGGTGAACGTGATGCGCGAGCCGAGGCGCAACGGACGTGGCGTAAGCCAGTGAGCGGACTTGATGTTCTCATACCACTCCGGCGCATTGTCTGGATTGGCCGCGTACGCGGCGACCACGCTTCGGGCGCAGTCGATCTCGATGTGCGTGACGACGTTGATGTGTGCCATCTGGGCTGCGCTGGATTGCCCTGAACCAGGGGGAACGAGACGGCGGCGAGCACCGCCGTGACTTCCGCGATCCGCACGCGTGCTGACGCACCCGGCCGCGCGGGGCGGACGGATCGAGGCCCGTCTGACGCGCCGATGCCCTCAATACTGAAGATCGTGCTGTGAGACCTGCTTGTTCTGCAGGTACTTGTCGAACCAGCCGAGGATGTGCTGGAGGCGTTCGATACGGTGCTGCGGCTTCCCGGATCGCGACAGCTCGTGGGTCTCGCCGGGAAATGACACCATGACGGTCGTTTTGTGGAGCGCCTTGAGCGCGCGGAACATTGTCATGCCACCCGATCCCGATGGTGCTCTCGTGTCCAATTCACCTTCCACCAGCATGAGTGGTGTGGTGACGCGCTCGATGTAGGTAATCGGCGACCGCCGTGCGTAGTCCTGTGGATCCTTGAAGGGCGGCTCCCGGAACCAGTTGGGCGTGAATAACGTGAAGTCCGCCGTATACCACCAGGCCGACCAGTCCGCGATCGAGCGCTGCGAGACCGCCGCCGCAAATCGGTTCGTCTGGGTGATGATCCAATTCGTCAACAACCCACCTCCGCTTCCTCCGGTCACTCCCAACCGTTTCTCGTCGATGTACCCGCGCTTGATCAGCGTATCGACTCCGATCATGAGGTCTTTGAAGTCGTCGCCGGGGTAGTGATACTGAATGACGTTGCCGAACGCTTCTCCATAGCTGGTGCTGCCACGGGGGTTCGGCGCCAGTACGACATACCCCCGTGCCGCCATGACCTGAAACTCATGGAAGAACGACTCGCCATAGGCGGTATGCGGGCCGCCATGGATGTTCAAGATGAGCGGATATTTCTTACTCGGCGAGAAATCCGGTGGCTTGACGATCCAGGCCTCGATGGGCGTGCCATCAAAGCTCTTGTAGATGATCCGCTCCGGAGTCGACAACGTGAGCTGCGTCCACAGTGAGTCGTTCACGTGCGTCAGCTGCGTCAATGCCTTGGTCGCTGGATCGAGCGCATACAGCTCCGTGAGATGCGTGCCGTCGCTGATCGTGAGCGCGAACTTGCCCGCACCTGGCGTCGCGGTGTACGCGACAATATCGTGCGCGCCCGTCGTCACCGGGTCGATCGCCTTGGTGGCCACGTCGATCCGCACGATGTTCGATCGTCCATGCTCGGTCATCGCGATGAACACGTTCTTTCCGTCCGCCGACCACACGAGCGGGTCCCCACCACCCCCTCGCGGCGGATGTTGATCTCCGAGCACAAAGCTGCCGACATCCGCGTCGCCACCCTTGGTCAATCGCACCACTGGCCCGCGCGCACCCTCCTCTCCGAGGAACACCGCCTCCTGCGTCCACGACTGCGCATGGGCAGGATTGATCGCGCCAGTGAACGCGAACGTTTTCCCGTCTGGCGCCGACGCGACCCGCTCGATGGTCCCGTCGATGTCGAGGATCTTGGTCATCGCCCCACCGGCTGCCGGTACGGCGAAGGCGTCATCGTCGGGGTTATCATAGTACGGCTCTTCAACCCGGTCCGACGTGAACACGATGCGCGAGCCGTCCACGCTCCACGTCGGACCGTTTTCATCATAAGGGCCGAACGTGATCTGCCGCGCCTTCGCCGGCGCGTCGGCGGCCGGATCGACGGGCACGACCCAGATGTGATCGTGCCGCATCGGATCGAGCCAGCCCTTGTCATTGTCGCGGTATTCCGCCCGCGTGATCACCCGCACGTCGCTCTTCGGCTTTGACGGCGCGCTATCCTCGCTGAGCGTCGAGCTCGTGAAGGCGATCATACGGCCATCCGGCGACCACTGCTCGGACGACGCACCTTTCGCCAGGTCCGTGAGCTGCCGCGGCTCTCCGCCCGCTAGCGACAGCAGATACAACTGAGGCGACCCCGTGTCAGTCGCCGTCCGCACGAACGCGATCGCGCGACCGTCAGGCGACCACCGCGCGGCCTTGTCCCGCGGCCCAGCCGTGAGTCGTCTCGGAACGCCCCGCCCATCCGTCGCGACAACCCAGACGCTCGTCTCGTACTTGTCCCCCTGCTCGCTGACGGTCACCAGCGTGTACGCCGCGAGCGCGCCATCCGGCGAGATGCGCGGATCGGCGACCCACCGGAATTGCAACAAGTCGCGCTCGGTAATCGGTCGTGGCGCTGGTGTCGTGACCGGCGCCATGATGATCGACCCAACCATACTCAACGTCAGGGGCAACAGATGACGCACCGAAACGCCTCGCGAGTCAGAAGCCGGGTGGCATGTGGATAGTTCGCCCATAGCACTATTCAATGCATCGGGCAATTTCTAGAACAAACGCAACACGGTGGCGCGGATGCACGCGGTCTACCGCGACGCCGGCTCGTTCGTTATCGTTGCGATCCGAACGCAACGGGGTCCGCCATGGACCGTCGAGCTTTTCTCAAGCGATCGTTGATCGCGTCGGCCGTGACGCTCGGTCCCGTGGGCGCCTCGGTTGAGTCGCTGGTTGGTGCCGCGCCGAAGCGCATCCTGGTTCTCGGCGGCACTCTGTTCCTTGGTCCTGCGCTCGTTCAGGCTGCCGTCGCCGCCGGTCACACGGTGACGCTCTTCAATCGTGGGATTACGAATCCCGAGCTGTTCCCACACCTGGAGAAGCTTCGTGGGTTTCGGAGTGCCGACTCGAGTGATCAGGATCTCTCGACGCTGAGTCGACGCCATTTCGATGCCATTGTGGACGTTTGGCCCAATGATCCGACCGTGGTGGCGTCGGCCGCCGAGTTCCTCAAGGATCATTCGGGGCACTACCTGTATGTCTCGTCGGTGGCGGCGTACGACGGCGACGCCATGATAAAGCCGGGACTCGATGAATCGAGCCCTATGAACGCGTGGGATGGTCCGAGTCCGCAATACAACCGGGGCAAAGCCGAAAGTGAACGTCGTTTGCACGCGATCTTCGGCGATCGGATCACCATCGTGCGACCAGGTCCCATCAAAGGGGAGCGCGACGATAGCTCGGATCTCTATACCTGGCTCGTCCGGGCTCAAGCGGGAGGCCGGCATATTGCTCCGGGCGATGGGAACGACCCGGTGGAACTGGTCGACGTCAAAGATGTCGCGCGGTTCCTGATCATGGCTATCAATCAGACCCTCTTCGGGACGTTCAATCTGGCGGGTCGATCAATGCGCTTTGTCGAATTTCTGGGGGCTTGCCAGGGCGCGATGCGGTCCGATCCGGAATGGATCTGGATTCCCAAGAGCTTTCTCGACCATCATGGCCTCGAAACTGCGCACACATCCCTCGGCGACTTCCCGTTTTGGCGATCGCCGGGCGACTATCAGGGTATCTATCAAGCCAGGAGTGACAAGGCCTTCGCCGCGGGCTGGGCCACTCGTCCGTTCGAAGAGACCGCCTGGGATTGCCTCAGCACATTTCGGTCGCTGGGCGAGACTGGTACGTGGAGCGACGTGCTTCCGCCCGCAAAGGAGCGGGAGGTTCTCGACGCGTGGATGCATCGCGCCAAATAGCCCTCGTGCGCCTCAAGTTGCATCGGCAGATGGCACCGAGTCCCGACGTTCGGTCCGATCGCATGGTGTGTCACGGCCGATTGCACGACACGGGATAGTCAGCGATTGGTTGACGATGCACGACGTCGGCCAATGCTGACCAGTCCGCGAGCGGCTGGTGCTGGGCGACGACGCGAGACGGACTGAGCCCGTAACGGCATGCGGCCGCATAGACCTCAGTCGCATACAGCGACGGAGCGCTCAGTGTCTGCACGTAGTCGCTAGCCCACAGGACGCCGTCTCGGGAGAGATACACCATGAGCGCGCCTTCGCTCCCGATCCCATCGATCGCATAGTACCCGATATCACGCCCGTTGCGTGTCTCGCCCACGCCACGGAAGTGCATCCGCGGACGTGGGTGCATCGATTCGAGTTTGTCCGGATGCCATTGCCAGCGGCGAGCCACAACGGAGTCCAGGAAGGCGCGCGACATATCGCGCGAGATGACCGTCGCGCCACTGGCGACCCAAAAACGGACGCCGGAGACATGCGGCCAGGCAAGATCGGTGACGACGACCGCGACCGGGTGCCGCCCCGGAAAGAGATGGCTGATCCACTGGGAATCGGCCCGCGCGCGAGTCTCGCCTTGCGTGGCATTCGAGCACGTACACCGTATCGTGGAGCAACGACGCGATCTCGTTGTAGCCGCGATTGGCGAGAATGAACGTCGTCGGACCGAGACGCACCGTGTCGAGCGGCGCGGCCTGGAGGAACCGCGGCGTTTCCACTGTGGAGACCCGACCGGAGTCCGGCATGGTCAGGGGTGGAGCCGAGTCTCTAGCGACGCGCGCGACACTGATGAGGCTCCGCACGATCTCATTCTGACCGTCGACCACGCGGGCCACGGTCGTCGGCATGAGCAAGCCGCCAAACGCCTCAGCTGACGGATACAGGAGCCACGTCGTGTACACGTATTCGACATGGACTTCGCCCCACAGATACTGAGGCTCCATCCGGTCGAGCTTCGTCACGAAGCCAGTCTTCGGATCAACAAAGAGCCGTTCCGGTCCATAGAGGCCCGCGCGCTCGAGTACGATGCGGGGGTAATCCCGAAACAGACAACGGCCTTCCGTCCGGACACCCGGCGCGGAGGACCAGGCATGAACGACCAGCCGAGGATCGAGCGCGCGCGTGCCTTCCACAGAGGGCCACGAGGCAAAGCGCCCGACCACCCCGTGATCGTCCGAGAGTATGGTGGTGCGCTGATCGAACGCGCCCGTCATCGAGTCGCGCTCGACGCCGGTCGACGGGTCGACCCAGCTGAAATGATCGTCGACGAACGTCAGATACGGCGGGTACATCCGATCCGATTCGTACGCATGCGAGATGGCATTGCGGGTGACCATCCTGATGACCGGCGCACCCGGTGCATCGAGATCGAGCACGTGTCTGGCGCGACGCAAGACATCCGCTGGCACATCGGCTGACGCGACCAGCGCGCAAGCGCTGGCGAGCAACGGCATGGTGAGCATGCGGGCAAAGTACCGATGTGGATGTGTGACGTGCCTCCGAGCGATGCGAATGGGAGAACGAGCACGGCGAACAGCATAAGGGTGGAGTGGACGGCGCCACAGCACCAGGTGGGATGGCCGTCCCGAGTGGGCGTGGTTCTCGTGCCGTACGCTTCGAATGGGTCTGCACACGCGTGCGTTCCACCGCGCGGCCGCCTGATGTCGTGCCGGGTCTAAAACAAACGCAACGTCGTCAGCAATTGAACGGCTGGGGGTCTTTGGAGTCGGTGGCGCAGTTGCTTTTGTTCAATACGGTGCGGCGTGCGCAATTCTAAATTGTGGGAGAGCAGCGCACTGACGCGCGGGGTGATCGGTCTCGCGCGATTGCGCACGTCGCCCGGTTGCGAGGAGCTACAATGGTCTCACGACGCACTGCCTGCGTGCTCGCGATGGCGATCGTTGCGCAGTCGGCCCAGTCCCAGGACGCGAAACCCGCGGAACCGACTGTGGCGGCCGCGAATCGAGCTGTCCAATGGCGCTTGCCGTTTGGCGACCGGCAGGATTTCGAGGACGCGACACGAGGATTCATCGCGACGACTCCCGATACCAGCGATCCCGATGGCTACGCGTTTCTCGCGCATGAAGCGCCACCGACTGTGAATCCGAGTCTCTGGCGTCAGGCGCAGCTGGACACCATTCACGGCTTGTTCAAGGTCGCCGACGGTGTCTATCAGGTTCGCGGTTTCTCGAGCGCGAACCTGACGATCGTGGAAGGGCGGACGGGGCTCATCGTGATCGACGCGCTGTCCACACCCGGAGCCGCAAGAGAAGCCCTCGACCTCTATTTTGCGCACCGCCCTCGCACGCCGGTCGTGGCGCTGCTCTACAGCCACAGTCATTCCGACCACTTCGGCGGCGCCAGCGGCGTGGTCTCGCCGGCTGACGTGGCTGCCGGAAAGACGCAGGTCATTGCACCAGCGGGTTTCATGGACGCCATCATCGTGGAATCCGCGGTGGCTGAGAACCTCAAATCCCGACGCGCCCAGTTTCAGTTTGGTGGGCTGCTGCCGCGTGGAGAACGCGGGAGCGTTGACTATGGCATTGGTAAGATCGAGTCGCGCGGGGCGGACGGTGGCGGACCGCTCATCGCGCCCACGGTTACGATCGAGCAGTCGATGGACAGCCGTACGATCGACGGCGTGCCGTTCGTCTTTGAACTCGCTCCGGAATCGGAAGCGCCATCCGAGATGTTGATTTATCTGCCGCAGTCGCACGTGCTCGATGCGACCGAGGATGCGACGCATGCGCTCCACAACCTCCTCCCGTTTCGCGGCTCAGTCGTGCGCGACGCGAATCGGTGGTCGCGCTATCTCAATACCGCGCTCGATCGCTTCGGAGGCGACGCGCGGGTGCTCATCGCCCAGCACCAATGGCCGGTCTGGGGGAACGAGCGCGTGCGCGCCCGATTGGCGAATCAGCGTGATCTCTACAAGTATGTGCATGATCAGACCATTCGCCTCATGAATCAGGGCTTGGGGCCGACGGAGATCGCCGCGGCCTTGACGCTGCCACCTGGCCTCGAGAACGACTGGTCGACGCACGAGTATTACGGTACGATCTCGCACGATTCGAAGGCGGTCTATCAACGCTACGTCGGCTGGTACGACGGCAATCCGGCGACGCTCAACCGTCTGCCGCGCGTCGAAGAAGCGAAGAAGTACGTCGAGTATATGGGCGGATCGGCCGCCGTGATCGCGCGGGCGCGACAGGACTTCCAGGCGGGCCAGTACCGCTGGGTTGCCGAGATCATGGATCAGGTCGTATTCGCGGAGCCTTCCAACGAGGACGCGCGCCGTCTCGCGGCGGATGCACTTGAACAGCTGGGATACCTGGCGGAATCCGGTGCTTGGCGAAACTCGTACCTGCTCGCCGCACAGGAGCTCCGCGGCGCGGCCCCCAGCCGTGCATCATCCAATTCGGGCATCAGGGCAGTGATCCTGCACGCGATGCCGATCGGGCTCGTGTTCGATTATCTGGGTACGCGCGTCGACGGGCCTCGTGCCGGAACACGGCAGATCGTCATCGGCTGGCGATTCACCGATACGCGCGAGGCCCTTACCTCGACGCTCGCGCACGGCGCGTTGACCTGGATCGATGGCAAGGCTGACCCGAATGCCATGACGACGGTGACGACCACGCGAGCCGTGTTCGACAGTGTCATGCTGGGGCAACGGCCACTGGCCGATGCACTGGAGCGTCGCGCCATCACGACGACCGGCGATGCGCAGGCCGTAACGGACTTCCGGGGGCTGCTCGTCGACTTCCGGCCCGGCATGCCCATCGTCGAGCCTTGAAGCGAGACAACATGATCGTATTCCTGAACGGCGCGTTCGTGGCCGAAGCGGACGCCATGGTGTCGATTCGCGACCGCGCATTCCTCTTCGGCGACGCCGTGTATGAAGCGCTGCGCGCCCGCGCGGGTCGCTACTTCGAGCCCGACCGGCACATGCATCGACTGCGCTACGGACTCAATCAACTGCGTATCACGATGTCCGACGTCGAGCTCGCGCGCCTGCTGCCAACGGGCGAGGCGCTGCTGCGCCTCAACGATCTGCTGTTGGCGGACGCGCTGCTCTACATGCAGGTGAGCCGCGGCGTGGCCGCGCGCCGGCATGCGTTCCCCGAATCCCCCTGTCTCTCCGACGGTGCTCCTCACGACGACACCGTTGAACGCCCATCGGCGCCTCACGGACGAAGGCGCGACCGCCGTCACATGCGAGGACCTCCGGTGGTCCCGGTGCGATATCAAGACCGTGAACCTCTTGGGCAACGTCGTAGCAAACCAGCAGGCCGTGGAGCGCGGCGCGTATGAGGCGATACTCGTGCGGGATGGGTGCGTCACCGAGGCCAGCCACAGCAATGTCTTCGCGGTGATCGGCGGGACGATCCGGACGCACCCGGCTGACCGGCGCATCCTGCGCGGCGTGACGCGCGAGGTGGTCATCGCGTGTGCGGTCGCGCGCGGATGGACGGTCCAGGAAACGCCGTTTACCACTCGGGAGTTGCTGGCGGCGCCGGAGGTGTTCCTGACCGGCACGACCACCGACGTGATGCCGATCGTGGCCATCGACAACGCGCGGATCGGCGATGGTCGGCCCGGGCCGGTCACGCGTGCGCTGGCCGATGATCTCTCGAGATGCCTCCGATAGCGTTTCCCACGCGCTACGCGGGCGCTACTCGCTCAAGAATCGCTCGACGGCCGGAAAGAACACATCCGGCCGGTCCACGAAGGAGTAGTGGCTCGCGCGGTCGATCACGAGTAGGCGCGCTCGGGGAAACGCGGCCGCCCACGCCTCGGAGCCGGTGAGCGGCATGAAATCGTTTCGCCCGTGCACCACCAGCACCGGTACATTTACCCGGTGCACCAACGTATCCCACACCCACTCGCCCCATGCGCCGGATGCGTTGCGGCCCACGCGCGCGCCCCGGGCGATGTTGTCCGCGGTATCCGCGCACTCCGTAGTAATCGTGCGTCGCATGGCAGTCGTGTCGAAGAAGTAGTTGCGGAGATACAGCGCATAGAACGCGCGGCAGAGCAACGGCTTGTCATGCGCCGTGTCGCTCAGGGCAGCGTGCATAAGGATGTCGATGCGGGCGCGGGTGGCGCTGTCGAATCCTGCCAAACGCGCGTGGTTCGCGTCCATGGCGAACGGATGGAATCGTGGCGGGACCGCGTCGACGAGGATGAGTTTCGCCACGGACTGCGGATGGGCCGCGGCATAGAGCGCTGCGAGCCCACCGCCCCACGAGTGTCCAAGAAGTGTCATCCGCGCGATCCCGAAGTGCTGACGAATGGCTTCAAGGTCGGCAAGGTGGTCCGCATTACGCAGGTGTGTGGAGTCCGCGACGAACGACGACCGACCGTTGCCGCGCTGATCGTAGAGCAAGAGCGCGTGATGACGCGCCAGCGGGATCAAGGCCGGATCAAACTCGGAGATCGTCCCGCCGGGTCCGCCGTGGAGCGCGACGATCGTGTCGCGTCCGCGACCGATGAGACGGTAGTAGAGGCGCACCTGGTCGGGCCCCGTCACGAAACCCTCGGATCGCGCGAGCGCATCCGGACGGCAGGCGGAGATCCAGGCCGCACACGAGTACCGCGAGCGAACGCGTTGTCGTCATGCAGCCTTGGACGCCACCGGTGGTCTCATGGTTGCGTTGGTCGCGTGAACGCGAGACTCGAAGCGCGAGCTTCCTGGTGGTGAGCGTTGGGCAGCACGACGACGTTGCACTCGTTCAAGACCTTTGCCGACTGACGCGCTCCTTTCCAGGCGGTAGGCTGATGCAGGCCCATCCCCTCCGGCGACAGAGCGGCGTCATCACTCTCGTGCATTACGACTCTCGGGCCTGCACCGCCCAGGCCGTCGTTGCGGCTGCGCTGATCCTGACATGGGGTGCGACGGCGGTTCGAGCGCAAACTGTGAACGGCATGCTGCGGTCGGCCGTGAACGACCAGCTGATGCCATACGGGACCATCTCCGTGGGAGACGACGCGCGTGAGTGGTTCACCGACGCTGCCGGGCGATTCGTTCTCGCACGGACTAACGATGAGACGTATCGGCTGCGCGCACGGCAGATCGGATTCGCGCCCCTCGATACGACCGTGCATGTCGGCGGCGATTCGCCCCAAATCGTGATACGGTTGCGGCCCCTGGTTATTGATCTCGAGTCGCGGCGTAACACAACGAACGAACGGTCGTGCGACGCCGCCGGCATCCGGACGAGTGCGAATCCATCAGCGTTGGCGTCGGCCCTCGACCTGTTGCGCGAGAACGGCGATCGCTATGAGGTCCTCCTCGCTCGCTATCCGTTCCAGCATCGCTGGCAAGAGCGCAGGTACGTTCAAGTCAAGAGGGGGACGGATCTCGATGACAGCGCGCTCGTGGCCGACACCGTGGTCTATGATAGCCGCGCGCGCCACGGGTATCGGATCGGGTCGACGCTCTACCAGGTTCGCTCGGCGGGTCGCGAAACGGAGCTGACCATATTCCTGCCTACGCCACGCGATTTCACCGACTCGCTGTTTCAACGCGAGCACTGTTTTACCTATCGGGGGACATCGCATCACGAGATTCGGATCGACTTTCGCCCCGCCCATCGGATCACCGTGCCCGACGTCGCCGGGTCCATCTACCTCGACCAGGCGCGCTACGTTGTGCGCCGCGCGGTATTCGAGCTCACTCACCCTGAGGCCATGGATCCGCCGATCGAACGTTTCACCGTGCAGGCGACGTTCGACGAGATCGTTCCATTGGTGCCCGTCCTCACCAGCCTACATGGGGAACAGCGGCTTGCGACGGCGTGGCGCTTCGAGGGTGCGGCGGGCGGGGAGGGCGTTGAACGAACGGCGATCGACGACAAGCGCATGATCGGTCGCGTGTTTCTTGGCGCGATTGGCGGGCAAAGCGCGCCGATCACATCGTGGTCGCTCCCGCTGGCGTTGCTGCCGGCAACGGTCGCGTGCGGGCTCCCGTCATCGAACGTGATGACCGACGTCCTGATCTACGGAACGCTCGACGGTCCGGGGGCTGCCGATGATGCCGTGTACCAGGTGATCGACAGCATCCAAGCGCGCTTTCGTCTCCCAGAGACCCTCACGCTCCCGGTCTACGGATACAGGACAGGGACGCTCGTGGCTCCCACTCTTGGTGGACAAGTGACTTTCACCATGGATCCGAGCGGTCACGCCACACGTATTGCCGTGAGCGCGACGTTGCTCTCACCTACGGTCGATAGCAGTCTCGCGGCTGCCGTGCTCACGTCCGGCTCAGCGCGGGTGCTCCGGCCACTCCGAGCCGGGCGCTACACACTGTCGCTGTCCGCGCTGCCGCCCGCGTCGGGCGCAGCGTCGATAGGCTTCGTACGGCTCAAGGCGGAGGCATTTCATCTCGATCATGGCGCGGCGCTGGAGCCCGACTCGACCCAACCACCGTTTCCCACTGACCGTCCGTTCGATTTTGTTGTGGACGAATATGGTCGCGCTATTTTAGCCACGGCGCACATGGCGAAGCCGTCGCCGGAGACGGTCTCCGAAGCAGTCGCTCACGCATTGCCGAGGCTTCGATTCCGTCCCGCTGTCATTGGGGGATGCCGGGTGAAGCAGCAGGTCGTTCTGCCCAGCGGCCATTGACCCCGCGTGGAATCATCTGGCGAATGTGCTCTCGCATCCGCTGAACATGAGTGCAAACCAAGCCCTGACCACGGATGTCCCATGGGAATCGCGCTGGCCCTCAACTTTCACTCGGCGGCCCTGCCGCTCCATTGATGCCTCGCCTCGCACTCCTGCTCGCCACGCTCCCCACGATCGCGCTGGCGCAGTCCGCGCCCATCAGCGACGTGCACTATGACGTGACGGTCGACTCGACGACGGTCACGCACCGGGATATCGACGTTCTCGATGCAGTTCCGTGTTGGCGGCGACGCGCCGGTCGTGTTGTCGCTGCCCGCGTGGAGCCCGGGGCACTACGTGTTGCTCTGGTTCGCCCGCCGCGTATCGCACTTCACACCGACCGCCGATGGGAAGCCGCTCCACTGGCGGATGGTCGACTATCAGACGTGGCGGTTGACCGGCGCTCACGCTGGCCAGCACGTCACCGTCCGCTTCTCGTATCTCGCCGACACGATCGACCGTGCAGTCGCCTGGACGAAGCCCGATTTTGCGTTCTTCAACGGCACGAATCTGTTCCTGTATCCTGTGGGTCAGGGGTTCAACTGGCCGGCGACAGTCACCGTTCACACGAGCCCCGGTTGGGGCATTGCAACAGGAATGGACGCGGCTCCGGCGCCGCCAACGTATGGCGCCGCGAACTATCACGATCTGACCGACTCGCCCTTCTTCGTCGGTCACTTCGACATCGACAGCATAGTGGCGGCGCCAGGGCACTACGTCCGGTTCGTCAACTATCCCGCCGGCGTCGTTGATCAGGCGCACTCCGCGCGCATCCTCGGCTGGCTGGCGAAGCTCGCGCCGGTCGAAGGCGCGGTGTTCCACGAGATCCCGTGGCGGACCTACACGGTGCTCGAGATCGCCGACCCACATCCGAATGACGGGGGGCTCGAACACCATGATTCGCAACTCGACGAGATCCAGGCCGCCTATCTCGACTTGCCGTTCCTGCCCGGGCTCTACTCCCACGAGATGTTCCACTCGTGGAACGTGAAGCGTTTGCGGCCCGCCGACCTGGTGCCGTACCGGTACACCGACGCGCAGATCACGCAATGGCTGTGGATGTCCGAGGGGGTCACGGACTACTACTCCTACCTGGCGAACATGCGGAGCGGGATCTCCGACTCGGCCGCCTTTCTCGACCACATCGCGGGCAATATCGTGGGCGTCGGCAGCACGCCGCCGACCGCGTTGGCGGATGCCTCGATGCAACCGTGGATCAATCCGACCGACGGCTCGGGCGGCATCTATTACCCGAAGGGGGCGCTCGCCGGGTTCATGCTCGATCTCATGATTCGCGATGCCAGCAACAACACGCGCTCGCTCGACGATGTGATGCGCACGCTGTACGAGACGACATACAAGAAAGGCCTCGGGTTCACACCGGTCGAGTGGTGGGGGACGATCAGCCGGTATGCGGGTGGCAAGTCGTTCGACGCCGTCAATCGCCGCTTCATTGAAGGACGGGATCCGTACCCCTGGGACTCGGTGCTGGCATGCGCCGGGCTGCGCATCACAACGGATACGGTGCGCGATGTCGCGTTCGGGCTCCTTCCCTCCATCGACTCGGAGGGCGTCCACACCCTGTTCGTCATCCCGGGTGGAGCCGCGGAGCGCGCGGGCATCAAGGTGGGCGATATCATCGTGTCACTCGGCGACGTCGCCTTGGGGAAATACCAGTCGTTCGATGACGCGCTCGACGCGCTCCGCACGGGCCTCCAGGACAAAGCACAGGCGCCGTACTTCGTGCGACGTGGTTCCGAAACCGTGAACGGGTCGTTCCCGGTCGAATTCCATACCCATGCGCGGACGCGGATCGCGCCCGACCCCAACGCGTCCGAGAGGGCGCAACGGATCCGCCACGGCCTCGTCCACGGGAGCACGTCGTAGGGCCGCGCATTGAGTGAGCGCAGCGGGCCACGGGCACGCGATCATCCGCGCGGCACGCGGCGGGATCGCGAGGCTACGGTCCATTTGCACGGGTGGACGATCGCCCTCAGGGCGACCCTGGCGGGCTAGCGCCTGTTCGAGGCTGCGGGTCGAGTCGTGGTCGCGTGGCGCGCCAAGCGGGTGCGACGCTCTTTGTCGCGTATCACGTCTTTGAGTGACGCCAAGCTTGCCCGGTCCGGAAGCGTGTCGCTCAACGCGCAGAGCGCGAGCGTCATTCCCGAACGCTCGAACAGGGTATCGCGGACGTGTCTGGCGACCGCGGTGAGTACGATCCACTTCTCGACCTTTGCCCGGTAGACGTGTGCACGTCCGTCGAAGAAGCGTTCGGCGAGTCGCTTCTTGTACAGGTTGCTCAGGTGCGTGAGCGTCGTGGTGTAGCACTCCTTCCCGAGGGCGCGATGGAGGTCGCGCGCGGTCACCGCCTCGAACGTCCATAGCCCGCGGAGGATCGCCAGCTCGGCCGCCGTCGGCAACCGGAATCGGTGGTTTGTCGCCGGGACTTGCACCATGAGAAACTGTCCCGCTAGCGGACACCCGTCTTGAACGGCTGCAACATATCTCCCGGTTCAACGCGATTGGTCGATTAGGTGCCTCACTTGTTGCAGGTGATTGATGTCATGGCCAGCCATCATTCGAATGAGTTGCGAGACGGATTCCTCGCCTCGCTCCTCGTGCTCGATCCAGCCAGCGTTTTCGGCGGGCGATAAGTCGTAGAGCAGCGCGAGTGTCCACCGGCGAATGGCGGCGAATGTCGCCAGGCTCAGGCCAATGTCGAGGGATCGATACTTGTTGGTTTCGGCCCATTGGTCTTGGTCGAACCCCATGACCATCTGACCGGGTTGGGCGGCCGCCCATCGCAGGCGGGCGGTCATGATGATTTCGGCGTCCGCCAAGTGGGCGACTTGCTCCCGAATGCTCCATTGCCCCGGCTCGGGGCGAAAATCGAGGGTCGATCGAGGAAGCTTGCCGATCAGACCTTCGAGGTTGCGCGGCGTGGCCTCGATGATAACGATCGGGTCTTGATCACCAACATATCCGTACAGGCGGGCCACGTATTGTTCGGAGGTTTCTTGTGGGCGCATGTGGGGATAACGTGGCTCGTCGAGTAGGCGGAGTCTTGAACGACCGCAACTTTGTCGTTGCATCCGGGCGACATCTGGGGCGCAGCCTTTGGCGCCATCACTGGCGTCAGACGCGAGTGATGGCCGGGCACGTGTCTCACATGTTTTACGGGACCGACCTACGGTGACGGACCTGGTCACTCCGCGCGCAGTGCGTCGTTCGGCGCGGCGCGCATCGCACTCCGCGCGGGCACGTAGACAGCCGCGGCCGCAATCGCCGCCATGAGCACCGGGATCACGCTGAACGTCACGGCGTCGGTCGCACTCACGCCGAACAAGAGGCCGGACATGAGCCGCGTCAGCGCGAACGCGCCGGCGAGTCCGGCCGCCACGCCGATGCCGACGGTGAGGCCGAACTCGCGGGCGATGAGGCCCAAGATGCGCGCGCGATCGGCGCCCAGCGCCATGCGGATGCCGATCTCGCGGCGGCGCTGCCCCACCCAGTAGGCGATCGTGCCGTACACGCCGACGGCCGCGAGGATGAGCGCGGCGATGGCGAACGTCGAGAGCAGCAACATCGAGAGGCGCCGCCGCGCGAACGAGTCGGCGAGCCGCTGCTCCATGGTGCTCACGTCGTACGCGGGCAGCTCCGCATCCAGCGTATGCACTTCGCCCAGCACGGCGCTCGTGAGCCGCGACACGTCGTGGAGCGCGGTGTGCGTGCGCACGACGACGAACCGGCTCGCGATCGGGTACTGCTCGACCGGGAAATAGGCCGTGATCGGCGGTGCAACCTCGGTCTGGTACTCGCGCTTGTCGCGCACGATGCCGACCACGGTGCGCCACGGCCCGTCGGCTCCTTGGCGTAGGCGCTTGCCGATCGCGCCGTCCGGCCAGAATCGCGCCGCCAGTGCCTCGTCGACGATGACGACCGGCGGCGACTGTTGGTTGTCGTGCACGTCGAAGAACCGCCCCTGGACGAGCGGCATGCCCATCGCCCGGAAATAGTCGGGGCTCACGTACCCGCTGCTGGTAACGATGATGTCGCCGCCGGCGGCCTTGGGCACGTACCCTTCGATGCGGATCGGTTCCCAGGCGAGCGACACGGAGCTCAACGGCAACTGGTAGTTGCTACCGACGAACTCGACGCCGGGAAGCGCGGTCAACTTGAGGTCCAGCGCTCGATAGAAATTCGTCACCGACTCCGGCGTCTGGTATCGCGATCCCGGCAGTGAGAGCCGAAGCGACAACGTGTTCCGCGGGTCGAACCCGGGATCGGCGCGCAGCACACGCGCATAGCTCCGGACCAGGAGCCCCGCGCCGACCAGTAGGACGAGCGAGAGTGCGACTTCGGCGGTGATGAGCGCGCCGCGCGTGCGCGACCGGTCGACAGTCGACCCGCGAGCGCCTTCCTTGAGTACGCTGGTCGCATCGACTCGAGAGGCGCGGAGGGCAGGTGCGAGACCAAAGAGGAGCGTGCTGGCCAACGAGACCGCGAACGTGAACGCGAGCACCGTGATATCGATGTGGATCGCGTCGAGGCGCGGAATGCCGGCGGGACCGGCGTGGCGCAGAAGCCAGACGCTCGCGAGGGCCATCCCAAACCCGAGCACGCCGCTGGCGAGCGCGAGGGTCAGATTCTCGCCGGCCAGTTGCCGGATGAGGCGCCGCCGGTCCGCACCGATCGCCGCCCGGAGGGCGAGCTCTTTCTCCCGTACGACCGCGCGCGAAACGAGGAGGCCGGCGACGTTGCTGCACGCGATCGTGAGCAGCACCGCGACGGCGCCCAGGAGAACGTAGAGCGCGAGGCGCGTATCGCCGACCACTTGGTCGATGAGCGGCACGACGCTGATCGTGAGGCCGCTGTTCGCCGGATAGAACGCCGGATACTCTTGCTTCATCCGCGCGGCGATCGTCTCCATCTCGGCCTGCGCCGACGCCTCGGAAACACCGGGCTTGAGCGAGGCAAAGACGTTAAAGTCTTCGCCATCGCGGTTGGTCCGCGCGCTCGCCGGCACCGGCAGCGGGAGGATGAGCTCAATGTGCTGCACGCTGTTGACCGCCGGCATCACGTCCTTGTCGAACACGAAATCCGGCGACAGAACGCCCACGATCGCGACGCTATTCCCGCTCAGCGTCAACGTCTTGTCAATGACCCCAGGGTCGCCCCCGAAGCGCCGTTGCCAGAATCCGTACGTCAACACGACCCCGAGCGGCCGGCCCGGCTCGTCGTCTTGGGCCGTGAACAGGTGACCGAGCACCGCGTGCGCGCCGAGCATGGACAGGAGCGCGGACGACATGCGGACGCCGTCGATGCGCTCCGGCGCGCCGCTGCCGGTCATGTTGAAGCTCGCGCCGATCGCGGCCGCGACGCGGTCGAAGGCCGTGTTCTCGGTCTTGATATCGAGATATTGCCCGAGCGAGAGCCAGTCGCGCGGGACGCCGAGGCCAGGCGACCGCTGCCACAGCATCGCCAGACGCTCGGCGTGCGGATATGGCAGCGGACGGAGCAGGAGCGCGTTCGCGACGCCGAAGATCGCGCTGGTGGCCCCGATGCCGATCGTCAGCGACAGCAGCGCCGCGATCGTGAACCCCGGGGCTTTGACAAGGGTGCGGATGCTGTTCACAGGCCGAACATAATCACTGGGTGGGCCACCCGCGCTCCCTCGGCGACAGTTCTACACACTGCTTTCCATGGCGGCGGCAAAAGGTTCCTCACTTGTGTCAGCGCATGCCGCCGCGGCCGTGGATCAGCGCGCGGACGCAGGCGGATCACCGCAAGCTTATCTCCTGATAGACGAGCTCAGTAAGCGCCTCTGCCTCATTGTTAAATTGTTTCGAGAGATCCTGGTCATTTCCGGCAAATCGTTGCCGGAACGGCGTGAGATCCACGCTTCCCTTGACCTCGTCGAAGCTGGCGAACTTGCCGTGGCCGGGAAGCTGACCGGCTTGTCCGTCCACTGGCGGATTTGGGCGATGTCTTCCCGGGCATCCGAGGGCATAAATCCGGCATCGACCACGAAGACCTGCCGGTCGCCGATGATCACCGTCGTGTTACTGCTCCCGACGCCAAGCTGCTCATCTTTGTGCTGGATCTCATAGACGCCGTCGGCGAGCTTCGTCACTTTCCGTTCCGTCTGGCCCGACAGCGGCTGTGCCGCCGCGAGTCCGAGCGCCATCATACACAGGTATGGCCGGAGCGAATCGCCGAGTGAGCGACTGCGAAACGTCATTGGGGATCTCCTGAAGTGGTGCAGCCATGGCGGGAGCCGAAACTAAGGGTGGCGCCAGCGTCGGCGTCTTGCACGAAGACAACACGATGGTCGGATCGGCTAGTGCGCCTGGGTGGGCGTCACGTACGCCCCGAGATCACTATTGTCGCTCTCGATGTCGGTGAACCGGAACGGGATGCTTCGGGCAGCCAACGGATCCGGCCCATCACTGATCTGAAAGTGGAGGTGGACGAGCGGGCTGTCCCCGGTATCGCCCACCTCTCCGATCTGGTGCCCGCGGGTGACCGATGTGCCCGGCGTGACGGTCACACTGCCCGACTTGAGATGACCATAGGCCGAGTACTCGCCATTGGCATGTTGGATCACGACGTAGTTGCCGATCACGCCGCGATGGGGATCACTGATCATGAGGCCCATGTTGTACTGCGTGACCCGCTGGCGATACGTATCCTCCGATTCGCCCGGGCGCTGGCGGCGGGTCGCATAATCCTGCGTGGCGCCGTTTTCGGCGGCGACCACCTTCCCATCGGCGGCGGCCAACACGGGTTGGCCATAACCGTAGTAATCCGTCGGCGCATCGCCGCCGCCGCGCGACGGCGAGCCCAACGTGTCGAGCTTCCAGAAATCCAACGCGAATTCGGTCTGTGCGTTCCACCGATGGTGGCTGGTGATATTCGGGATCGAGCGCGCGAACCACACGCCGCGCAGTGGCATCGTATACGAGTTGTGGTATTGCGGCATGATCGCGGGTACCGTCGTCGCGACCTCACGGGTCGTGCCGTTGGCATCGATGATCGAGGCGTGCAGGCGCACGATCGTCGGCTGGCCGCGCACCGCCAGATAGATGTTCGAGGCGAGGAGCGCTCCATGCGGCGGCGTGGTGCGCTCGGCGACAAAGTGATTGCCGGAGCCCAGAACGGTGCCCGGAATCGACATCTCGGCAAGCGCCGCCATGCCTTGCGCGCGCATCTCGACCTGTTCCTGCGTGGCGCTCTGGATGGCGTCGAAGGGTATCGTCACCGTGGCGAGCGTCCCATTGCGATCGGCCGCGTCGATGCGGAGATGCGTCAGACGCACCGGCTTCGCGGTCGTATTCACGAACGCGACCTCGTGGACAACGAGATCCACATACCCGCGGTCGGGCGAGGCCGGGTAGAGGTAGACCGAGCCGGCCGGGTAGATCTGAATCGTCTGGGCAGGCGCCAGCGCCGGGACGATCAGGGGCGCAATGCGCAGGACGCGTGCGAAGGTGCAGATCAAGACAACTCCGGTTGAAATGGGCACAACGGCACACGGGCGCCCACGGCGCCCGCCGAGACGAGTTTCGCCCCTGCCACCCTATTCGGGCAAGGTTGCAATCGTTCTAGACAACATCGGCGCGGCTCGCCACCATCGATCCCGCGCGTCCGTCCTGGAATGTGGCGTGTGCGAACCGGACCATCCCACACGAATATCGAGTGCACGAGCCTATGCCTAGTTTGCGGGCCATGCCCACCTCGCCGGTGTCGCGAGCATTGCTTCGGTTCCTGGGCGTGGTGCTGTTCGCTGGGCACAGCGCCTACGGCCAAAGCCCGTCCGAGCTCGCCCGCATGCGCTACGACGCGGACCCGCAGCATTCCAGCGTGGCCTTCACTGTTCGACTCTTCGGGGTCGCCAAGGTGCATGGTCGCTTCAAAGACTATGGGGCGACCGTCATCTGATGATCCGGATCATATCGAGCGCTCGTCGGTGACCGCCATAATCGGGACCTCGAGCATTGACACGGACATGGACTTCCGTGACAAACATCTCCGGAGTCCGGATTTCTTCGACGTGGACAAGTATCCGGTCATCACATTTCAAAGTGACCGCGTCGAGCGTACGGCGGCCGGCTGTCAGGCCATCGGTCGCTTCACCATGCACGGCGTGACCCGGGTCATCACACTTCCCATCGCCATCGTGCTCCAGCCGCGCAGTACGGGTAAGTCTGGCACGACGAACGTGGCGTTCTCCGCGGCGACCCGGCTCAGTCGCCAGGACTTCGGCATTGCCGGAACGAACAAATTCAATCCGTCGTTCGATCCGGTGACCTCAATGGTTTCCGACAGCGTCGACATCGAGCTGGACATTATGGCGAATCGGCCAGGATACCTCACCTGGACTTTCACGGGACAAACGCCGCCTTCGATCGCTGACACGGTCGGACGCGTTGTTGCGGCACATGGGGTCGACGATGCGCTGCGGCTCTATCAGCGAATGCATGCGGAGCAGCCCAAAGCCTACAATTTTTCGCCGGGCCAATTGGACCACTTGGGTCATCAACTCCTGCAACGCGGCGCGGTGAACGACGCCGTTGCGATTTTGCGGTTCAACGCACAACAATTTCCGACCATCGCCGGCGTCATCCAGTCGCTCGCGGACGCGTACCTGTGGGCCGGTGACAGCAGCCGGGCGGTCGCAACCTACCGTCAAGCGCTCGCGGTGGATTCACTGAATCCCACCGCGATCGAAACATTGCGTCGCCTGGCGGCGAGGGGCGGGGCATAGGTACGCGCGGCTGTGTCGCTTGCCGTGATGTTGGATTTGTTCTAGACAACGCGCCGACAATGTGGTTCTCGAGCCTGCGTCACTATGGGTATCGTCTCACCACTGCGATTTCTCGGTTGGTGGCCCGCGACCATCGGCGTGTGATTGTGGCACTGCTCATCCCAACTTCGGGACTACCCGGGGTGCATTGCCGGCGTACTGGCCGAATATCGCCACTCGACGGTGGCCCGGCGCCGGCACGGGCCTTTCTCTATCTCGTCCTCATGGACTTACAAACGCTGCAGGTCGCGCCGACCGAGTGACGATGGCGCGACACGAGAGGCGGCCGCAACTGGCGCGCGGTGAGTACTACGGCCGTGTCGTGACGCATCGCGATACGGCGGGGCTGCGGTTGACCGATCTGCATCACGCGCGGGGCGTGTTCTTGCCGGAACACACGCACGAGTGCGCGTATTTTTGGCTCCTGCTGTCTGGCGCGTATCGAGAGCACATCGGGTCGAGGGAGTACCCGCATTGGCCGTTCTCGTTCGGATACTGTCCGATCGGGCTCGAGCATCGGGATGAGGTGGGTCGGTGTGGCGCCCGGTTCTTCGCGATCGAGCTCGACGCGCACGGTGCGCAGATGATCGCGGACCTGAACCGTCCGATGAGCACGGCACCGTTCGAGGTGCACGACACGTTGGCGTTCAGCGCGCTCCTCCAGCTCCACACGGAGTTCTTGCGCGCCCGCGACGGTGGGTATGAGGTGGAGTGCCTCACCGCGGAAACGCTGACGGCCGAGTTCATCGGCTTCGCGTTCGAGCCCCGGGCCCGGCCCGCGCACCGCCAACCGCGCTGGCTCGCTCCGGTGATCGAGTATCTCGACGCGCACTATGCCCATGTCATCCGCATTAGCACGTTGGCGGCCAGTGCGGGAGTGCATCAGGTACACCTGGCGCGCGTGTTTCGCGAGGTCCACCGCTGCAGCATTGCGCAGTATCTGACGACGTTGCGCGTGCGGCGCGCCTGTTCGTTGCTCGAACGTCGGAGAGCTGACGCTGAGCCAGATTGCGCTACTGACGGGATTCTCGGATCAGAGTCATTTCACGCGCGCCTTTACGGCCACGGTCGGCTGTTCGCCTGGGGCCTTCCGGCGGGCCGTGTTCCCGCGCGTGCGGTTGGTGCCGGATGCAGCGACACACGCCGCACCGTGTTATTCCGAGGGGATTCGTTCGAGTCAGTCGGCGTGAGGGTCCCCGGCGCGTCAGCGCCACGGAGTGCGTCGGCATTGCGCGGCGTTCAAACCAAAATGGACTGGTGTTGTCTCACCGATCATGAGTCGCATCCTTCGGTTCATCGGTCTCATCGCGCTCCTGAGCACGCCGCTGTACATCCTGCACGCCTACAGCCATACACCGGGCGCCGGCGCCTACATTCGGCTCCTCATGTGGTGTCCGGCGGCCGCGGCACTCCTCACCCTGCGATCCACCGGCGGGGACCTCGCCAGCATCGGCTGGCGCTGGCCCTCGGCGCAGTGGGTGGCGTTGAGCTGCCTCATTCCCGTGCTGTACCTCACGGCCACGTATGCGGTTGGGTGGATGATGGGTGGTGGCACATTCTTCAATGAAGCATTCGTCCGCACCACGCGGACGAGCTTTGCGTGGCAACGGCTCCCGGTGTGGTCCGTGGCTCCGCTCTTCGTCATCGTCGCCGGATCGTCGCGTCTTGTCGCGGACGCCGCACCACTGGGTGAAGAGATCGGCTGGCGCGGCTTTCTTGTACCAGCGCTCGTTGAGCGGCACGGTTTCGTGGTGACATCACTCGTCTCGGGGTTACTCTGGGGGCTCTGGCACTTCCCCTTGATGTTCATCAATCAACCCATGGACTCGTCCGCGCTGATTGGTGCTGCGTGCTTTCTGGCCACGTTGACTGGGTTATCGTTCCCGATGACCTGGCTTCGGCTCCGCAGTGGCAGCGTCTGGAGTGCGGCATTGTTCCACGTCTCGCACAATACGTTCAATTCCATCGCGCTGGCACTTCTCACGCCGACCGCGCGGACGCCGATCCTCATGGACGAAACGGGCGTCGTGATGGCAGCGGTCGGATGCCTGATGGCCGCGATCTTTTGGGCGGTCGCTCGCCGCACGGGGGGAATGGGCACGCCGCGCGTCGCGCCGAGCAGTCCGATGCGTTAGTAGACCATCCTCGTGAAGCGGATCCGGCGCGTTCGCATTGCGCACTACCTGACCACGGGAGTGCGTCGGCGTCTCGCCGACGAGTCAAGTCGTTGCATTTGTTCAATACGACGCGTCCGCCCCGCACTATCGATCGATCATTGATGCGTGCCACCGAAATCCGGACGCTCCTGGTCGATCCAGATCAGATGGCCCGGCGGGACCTGACCGCGGCGCTGCGGCGCCACGGTGATGTCCGGCTCATCTCCCGCTGTGGGACGGCGAAGGTGGGGGCCATCGCGATCAGAGCGCACCAACCGGATCTCGTCTTGCTCGACATACGGTTGATGGCCCCGCTCCCTTCTCCGCCGATCGAGGAGGAGGTCCCCACGGACACCGCGCCGGCGCTGGTGGTCCTGACGACGCATGCCGACTCCACCGTCCGCGGCCACCATCCTGGCGCCGTGTGCTCTCTCGTGAAGCCCTGGACCGAGCACGACATTGATGAAACGATCGGGCGCGTTCGCGCGTGGATCCGACCGCGGCGCGCGCATCCTACGGACCGCTACTCGAATCGGCTGGCCCTGTGCTCAAACCATGGGATCATGTTGGTCGAGACGACCGTCATTGACTGGATCGAAGCGACCGACACCTGTGCCGTGGTGCACGTGGGAGACCATGCCCAGCCGGTTCGTGACACCATCAGTGATCTCGATCGGGCGCTGGATCCGAATCGATTCGCCCGTGTCAGCCGCACGGCCATCGTCAACGTCGAGCGGGTCCGCGCGGTTCGCCCCGAGCCCGGTCGGCGCTATGTCCTGTGGCTCGTCAACGGGGCGCGCATCGTCACCAACCGCATGCGACCGGGATTCGTCGCCCCTTCGCTCGGGCTGTAAGCCGTCGCCGTCCACCCTTGTCGTTCATACTGCGAGCAGTCGCTCGTAGACATTGGCATCGACATTGCCGCCGCTGACGATGCAGCACACGTGAGCGCCGCGAAAGCGAGATGGGCTCGACAGCAGCGCCGCGACGCTGAGTGCCCCGGTCGGTTCCGCTTTGAGATGCGCATCGGTGAACAACATGCGCATCGCATCCCGAATCGCATCCTCGGAGACTTCGATCGCGCCGTGTACGGTGCTTTGGAGCACCGCCCAGGGCATGACTCCGACGCGTCGGCCGCGCGCCCCATCGGCAATGGTCGATGACTCGTGTTTGAGCGGCACGATCCGGCCCGTGGCCAGCGACCGGGCGAAGTCGTTCGCCAGGGCGGGCTCGGCCACCCACATGGGGGTTGGCCGACCACCGACCTCGAGGCCCGTCACGATTCCCGCGGCGAGTCCTCCCCCTCCGATCGGGGCGATCACCGCGTCGAATGCGCGAGCGGCCAGCTGATACCCGAGCGTGGCGTAGCCGGCGATCACGAGCGGATCATCGTGGGGTGTCGCGATATAGGCCTCGCGTTCCTCTTGAACGCACTCCCTCACTTTTGCCTCGCGCGTCATCACGCTGAGGTCGCAGAGCTCCAGGACGCCACCATACGCGCGAACCGCGTCCATCTTCACGCGGCTCGCGGTCGTTGCCATGACGATCCGGCATCGCTTCCCAGCGTGCTGGCACGCCAGGGCGAGCGCTGCGCCGAAGTTTCCGGAGCTGGCCGAGATGACGACCCGGTGCGGAATGTGGCGGACGAGATGATACGCGCCGCGAAAGGCAAAGCTGCCGGTCCATTGCATCGTCTCGCTCGCCAAGACCACTTTGGCTCCGACGCGCGCTGACAGCTGGGGCGCGTCGATGAACGTGGTCGGGCGAGGGTCGGGGATGACTACCGTTGCGACACTCATGACCCCTCTCCAGTCCCCGATGGCGCTACCTGTCGCTCGAGCGCCAGGCTCGATCCAACCTGGAGGGGATGACTGGTCCGGTCTTGAACGAACGCAACGTCGGTCGATTTGAGGTTGCGCATAGCGCCTGAGCCATATGTTGCGTGCGTTCAATACGGTAGCGGGCCGGTGATTCAGACTTTGGACCTATCGCTTCTTGATAGGTATGCTCGCCGCAGCGATGCTTGGTCCTACCATGCTTCACCACACACTTGCAAACTGGAGCGATGACGCTACGCGTGATCGTGCTCGCGACGATCGGCCTCATGGCCATGGTGAGTCCGACTCCTCGAGCGGCGGACGATCCGCTGCGCCTGCCGACCGGGCTCCGACTCGATCCCGCTGGCCGCTCGATCCCGGTCGGCAATATGCCACTCGCTGCGCTGGCATCTCCCGATGGCCGATGGCTGGTCTTAAGCCTCTCCGGATACCGCGAGCAGGGCATTGAGGTCGTCGACCGCGCGTCCGGCGCGGTCGCGCAGCGCATCGCGCAGCCCGGCGCGTTCCTCGGGCTCGCCTGGAGCACTGATGGCGGCACGCTCTACGCATCAGGCGGGGTAGCCGATGCCGTGTACATATATAGTTGGCGGCCCGACTCCACCCACCCGGCCACATTGGCCGACAGCATCGCGCTCGGCCACCCCGACTCCACCAATCCGGGTACGCGCTATCCCGCCGGCATCGCGCTCTCGCCCGACGGCCGCACGATGTACGTCGCCGAGAATCTGAGCGACTCGCTCGCCGTCATCGACCTCGCCATCCGTCGTGTCACCCAGCGCGTCAGCCTCGGTCCGTTCCCCTACGGGGTGGCCGTCGCCCCTAACGGCGACGTGTACGCGTCGGCGTGGGGCGCAGACTATGTCTCGGTATTCCACGCGAATGCCAACCGTCGGCTCACCGCCGATCGCGTCATCGAACGTCGGACGCCACCCGTCGGCACTCCTCTTCAACACCGATGGCAGCCGCTTGTTCGTCGCGTCGGCCAGCACGGACCGCGTCAGTGTGGTCGACCCCAAATCGCCCCGCGTCATCCGCTGGCTGCTCGATGCACCGCCCGATGGTGTGACCGAGGGCAGCACCCCGAACGCGCTGGCGCTGTCCCAGGACGGCACGCGGTTGTTCGTGGCCGAGGCCGACGCGAACGCAGTCGCCGTATTCGACCTCGCATCGAACACTCTGACCGGGCGCATTCCGACCGAGTGGTATCCGTCGGCGATCGTCGTCACGGGCGACTCCCTGTGGGTCGTCAATGGGAAGGGCCGCGGCGCCGGTCCGAACCCCCGCGGCAAGCAACCCAACATCGCGATCACCAAGACGAACGCCGCGAGCTATACGCTCGGACAGCTGAGTGGCACCGTCACGGTTGTCCCCGCCGCCCACGGCGTCGCACTGGACTCGCTGTCGGCCCGCGTCTCACGCGCGAACGGATGGAACCGACCGCGCGCACCGCGTGCGCACTATCCACCGTTCACGCACGTGGTCTACATCATCAAAGAGAACCGGACCTACGACCAGGTGTTCGGCGATCTCTCGCAGGCCGACGGCGACACGTCGCTCCTCTTCTTCCCCCGCCTGATCTCGCCCAACCATCACGCGCTCGCGGAGCGATTCGGGATCTTCGACCGGTTCTTCACGAACGCCGAGGTGAGTGAGCAAGGGCATCAGTGGTCGATGGGCGCGTACGTGACGGACTACGCCGAGAAAACCACGTCCTCCACCTATCGCGGCAAGCGCCCGGAGCCGGACGAGCTGGGCGAAACGGACGAACCGGCCAACGGATACTTGTATGACGCCGCGCGAAAGAAAGGCATCACGTTCCGGGATTACGGCGAGTTTGCCGAGACCCTACAACCTGACTCCACCCGTCCGCCCATCTACCGCGCGGGCAAAGCTGCGCTCGCGCCATTCACCAGTTCGATTTATCCGCCATTCGACCTCGCCGTGCGCGATCAGGTCAGAGCGGACGCATGGCTCACCGAGCTGCACGAGTTCGAGCGCAGCGGACGGATGCCGGCGCTCGAGATTCTGCACCTGCCCTCGGACCACACGTCCGGCTCGCGGCCCGGCATGCCCACGCCCCGAGCCTACATGGCCGACAACGACCTCGCGCTCGGACGCATCATCGAAGGACTCTCGCGGTCACCGTTCTGGGCCCACACCGTCGTGTTCGTTCTCGAGGACGATGCCCAGGATGGGCCGGACCACGTCGACTCGCACCGCTCCGTGATGCTGGCGATCTCGGCGTGGAATCGCGGCGGTGTGCTGCATCGGTTCGTCAATACCACCGACGTCATGGCGACCATCGAAGAGATACTGGGACTCGGGTCGCTGTCCCAGTTCGACCATTTCGGCCGGCCATTGCGCGACATCTGGAGCACCCATCCCGACGTGCGCCCGTATGTGGCGCTCACACCAGCGCAGCCGCTGGCCGAGCTGAACATCGCCTCGGGTCCGGACCCTGACGTCGACTACTCGCGTCCGGATCGCGTCGACGACGTGTTATTCAATCACCTCCTGTGGAGTCAGATCAAAGGATCGAACGTGCCGTATCCCACCATTCACCGCGCTGCGATGCAGGAATTCGTCCGCGGACAATGACGCGCATGCGAGCGCGCGGCGCGACCCCGCAGCTCCTCGCTGGCGGGCTAGCCGATGACCCTGATGTCCGGGTACGCGTCGCCGTGTCACGCAACCCATGGGGAACAACGGGGTCAGCGATACCGCACGCCGTCGCCCATCGGCATCATGCGGACCCATGTTTCGTCGTCCCAGCGGCGGCGAACGGATCCATCGACGCGAACGCCCGCCGGAGCTGATCGTCCGTCAGCAGCGGGAGCTGTGGGAGCAGCGGCGCGCGCGGATCGAGGTGCGCAATTTCCGACGCATGCGCCGCGAGCCAATCCAGCAGCCCCCGCATGATCCTCGCATTCGCTTGCCCGTGCGGCGACGCGTCACCAATGTTGGGACTGATGATCGCACCTAACGCGAGGCGCGGCCGCAGCGCAAACGCGACTTCCGACAGCTTGGCTCTGAACTCGAGATCGGCGGTGGGCAGGTCGAGGCCGAGCGCATTGTCGATCGCGTGTCGCCCTTCGTGCGCGAAGATCGAACTTTCCTCGAACGCTCGTCCGTACTCACCTTCGAATGCGGCCTCCAGCACGAGACCGCTGTCGCCGGATTGCCGGAGCGAGTCGAGGAGCGACGGCATACCGTCGCGCTGCAGGCGTTCGGCAACGCCGGCAAAGTACGCCATCGGGTGCGCGGCGGCGCTCGCCGCATCGGCCACGCTGTCTGCGGCGATGCGTCGTGTCTGCTTGGCGACCTCGGTCAGGTCGGTCATCTGGCGCCACATCATGATGGGCTGTGTCACATAGCCACGACGGATCTCGACAATGAGGTTCTTGTTCCCCCAGCCGCCATGCGACGCCCTGCCGTCCCACGCCCACGTCTGGTAGCCATTGGAGACCATGCCGTCGAGGACCACGAGTCGCACGGTCGCCTCGTGTCCATACTGACGCACCGTGCGGCGGTCATCCACGACACGGTGACCCATGTGCAGGTCGAATTGGCCGGCCGTCTCACCGACATTGACGACCACGTTGAAGCGCTGATCCAGCACGCGCGTGACGCTATCGAAGGTTATCGACGCCGTCGGGGCGCGTCCGGTCAGTCGCGACCATACGGCCCGCCCGTGTCGTTCGATGTCGCGCCGCCAGCCCGCTGAATCGCCGCGTCCGAGCGCGATCTGTCGGTAGTATGCGTTGGTCGTTTGGACGAGTGTGTCGAGGAAGTCATGATAGGCGACGATCGCGACGAGGCGTGGGTCGAGTCTCTGCGTCTGCCGATCACGTGCCAAGAGCGCCGCTTCATCGAAAAGACCTGACGCCGCGAGGGCGACCGCTGTCGCCGCGGCGCGCGCGCCGGAGAGTGGGTCGGGATCGTGAGCCAGCATCTTCTCGAGGGTGCGACGTTGCGCCGCCAGCGGCCCGTGAAGCGAATCGCCGGTGCCGATCAGATAGTACGAGCGCCATCCCTCGCGGATCGCGTCACCGTCCATCGTGAGCACCCCACCCCGCACGAGCAAGCGCGCCGGATCGAGTGACCCCGGCGATCGGCGTACGACATCCTTCAACCGCGCGACGACTGCCGAGAGCGAGTCGGGTGAGGGCCCACTCCCAGATCGTGCTCTGGACGCATGCTCAAATCGCGCCGTGGCCAATGCTTGGAGCGCGAGCACTGAATCGGACGCCGGCCCCGTCACGGACAAGGCCTCCGCAGCGTCACGTTCCGCCTCGTCGTATTGGCCATACTCGGTCAGCATGCGAGCGCGTTCCCGCAACGACGCACCCCGGCCGTCGGGAACGATCGCCAGTGAGTCGAGCAGCCGCGCGGCCGTGACCGTGTCCCGGTGAATGCGCCAGGCGATAGTGGCCAAGGTCGTGAACGCCTCGATGCGATCGGCGGACGTGGTATCGGTCGCGATGACGTCGTGGTACGCCCGCGCAGCCGCATCGAGGTCATTGGCAATGAACGCCGCGCGAGCACGATCAATCGCTCCGTCATCGCGACCGACTGGAGAGAGCACGGCGAGTGCGGACGCGAGAACCATCCGCCGCGCGACGTGAGGGAGTGGCACGAGCACCCATGCGTCCATCGACCGTGACCTCACGTGCCCCACTCGGCGCGCGGGGGAGAAAGATGTCGAGCTCCACCGTGTCCTCGAGCGCGAGAGCGCGGTGGGGAACATTCGCGGGAACGTGCAGCACCTCACCGGCGCTCACCACGACGCGCTGCTCGTCGTGTGGCCCGATCCAGAACTGCAGCTTGCCCTCCAACACGTACGTGAGCTGCTCGTTCTCGTGCTGATGGGGTTCGACAACGCAGCCACGGCGCCGGAACGCGCGCGTGAGCGTGAGGCGGTCACCAGAGATGACGTGCCGGCGAAGATCGGGAGACTCGATGGGCGGGATCTCGTCCCATCGATACAATGTGCCCGAACTATCATCCATCAGCATGCTCCACGCCCACGACAAAGGAGTCGTCGGGCGCGACGTAGGCGTACGCCATTCGGGTGGTGTTGAACGCGAAGCCGCTGGTGCCGTCGGCGCCGATGAGGATCAACCCCCCATTCCCTCGACCGCGGAGGCGCAGGTGGCCTGCCGAGAGTCGTGCGGCCTCGCGGGGCGTGTGCCCGCTGCGGAGGTACTCGACCGCAGTCTTCGCCAGCACCACGCGCATGATCGCTTCGCCCAAACCCGTGCACGACACCCCGCCGGCCTCGGCATCGGCGTAGCACCCACAGCCGATCAGCGAGGAGTCGCCGACACGACCGCGATGCTTGCAGAGCGTCCCGCCGGTCGACGTACCGGCCACGAGCCCACCCGTGCTATCGATGGCGACGGCTCCGACAGTGCCCATGGCGTGCTCGGTCGTGAAGTCCGAGAGCCCAGCGTCCGGCCTGCCGCGCCACTCGAGCCACGCGGCGCGCTCGCGTTCGACCACCAGCTCCGACGGGTCGCAGAGTGGCAGTCCTTGCTCTGCGGCGAATTGTCGGGCGCCCTCCCCGACCAGCATCATGTGCTCGCCAAGCTCGAGGATCCGTCGGGCGAGGGTGATCGGGTTGCGCACCCCGCGCACGCCGGCAACGGCACCCGCGTTCAGTGTGACGCCGTCCATGATCATCGCATCCAGCTCGACGTAGCCATCCCGATTGAGGTGCGACCCCGTCCCTGCATCGAACACGGGGCGGTCCTCCAGGACCCGAATGGCCGACTCCACCGCGTCGAACGCGCTCCCGCCACGCGAAAGGATCGCCCAACCCGCGGCGAGCGCGTCGTGGCAACCGGCGCGACAGTCGGCGACCGCCGCGTCGGGGATGTTCCAGGCACCGCCGTGTACGATGAGCGATGGGTGCATAGGGGTCATTGTATACAACGGCTGAGAATTGTATACTCCAGCAGTCTCGATGTCCAGACGCGCAACCGGATCCACTCTCGTGGCGCCCCACGGCGAGCGAGCCGACCAGGCCTACGATCGACTCCTGGCGCTCATCGTGCGTGGCCGCCTGGCGTCTGGCACCCGCGTGACGGAGGCCGCCCTGGCGCTTGAGCTGGGCATGAGTCGGACGCCGGTTCGCTCGGCGCTCGACCGGCTCACCCAAGAGCGTTTTGTGGTTCCGGCGTCGGCGGGCTTGCGCGTCGAACTCGTCGTCGCCCCCCTCACCGAGGCCGATATTCGGGAGCTGTGGACGGTCATGGCCGCGCTCGAGGGCGCCGCCGCTCTGGGGCTCGATGACATGGCGCGCACCACGCTCCGGCGACTGGCCTTCGCTATGCGAGCGACGAACGACGAGCTGGCGCGCCTCACCCGGAAGCGTTCGCGCCCGACGGATCGGATCGGCGAGCTGATGGCGCACTTTCACATGCTCTTCATGGACACCTGTGCGGGGCCGCGCCTGCGGACGCTCCATGCGTCGGTCCTCCCGCACGTGCAGCGGTACGAGTGGGCCTATCATCCGACCCACGACTACGAGCCATCCATCGCCGAGCACGCCACGATCTGCCAAAAGATCGAGTCGGGCGATCACAAGCGCCTGCGCACCCTCATCGAATCGCACTGGACATGTGGTATGGAGCGGCGCCTCGAACAGACTCGCACCGCGGTCGCCACCATCAGCCCGCCGCGATCCGCTATCTCGGCCCGTTGGCCGATAGGCCCGCGTTCGTGAGGGGATGCGGCCGGTCGGCGGGGTGCGTGGTCACGCGCAGCTCGTACAGGTGGCCGCGCTCGACCTCTTCCAACTGTGAGAGCAACAGATTGAGATCATCGTATGGGCTGAGATACCGGCCGGTCAGCGCGTCGACCTTGCCCGACGCCAGCGTCAGTGCGAGATGCGCGGAGCGCTCGGGCGGAATGTCCAAGCCCTGGTCGAAGATCCGGCGGAACCAGGGCAGCCACCGCTGGCCTTCAGCGGTGCCGAGCGCCTGCTCGGCCATTGCCGTCCGCACAGTGCCAGGCGACATCGCGAATGCGGTGACCCCGTATGGCTTCGCCTCGAGGGCTACGCACTCGGTCAACCGCACGAGCGCTGTCTTGCTGGTTTGGTAGGCCGATAGGTAGGCCATCGATCCCATACCAGTCACAAGGTTGATGACTCGCCCGCGTCGGCGCCCGATCATGCCGGGCAACGCCGCTCGCATCGTGAGCCATGGTCCGCGCGCGTTGACGTCGATCGCGCGCCACCAGTCGTCGAGGTTGGATTCCCAGAGTGGACCGAACGGACCGGCCACGCCGGCGTTATTGACGAGGATGTCAATCGGGCCGACGGCGGCCATCACCGCATCAACCGCTCGCGGATTGGTGACATCCAGAACAATCGCTCTCGCGCGTCCTCCGCGCTCCACGATGGATGTGACCGTCTCGTCGAGCTCATCCCGAGAACGAGCGCACACGACCACGAAGGCGCCCGCGTGTGCGAATGTCTGGGCGATCGCTCGCCCGATGCCGCGGCCGCCACCGGTGACGACCGCCGTCATTCCCTCGAGTGCATTCTCGGACACGAGCTATTTCAATTCGGCTGGAATCCCGCGGCGCGGAGGAGGGAACGCTCCAATTTTCCGGTACTTGGGCAATAGACCGGCGTCGCGCTCGTCGCCAGGTCGATTGCCATCGCCGTCGCCAGCGTCGTGACGCGCGTATTCTGTGCGTCTTTCGCGCTCAAGGTCGAGACGACGGAGATACTGAGCTGATACGAGTCGGCGCGCGGCGTGCCGATGGTGGCATCATTGCCGCAATCAAAGAACGTCGAGAGATGGGAGCCGAGAAATGTCCTCATCGCGACGATGTGCCTGTTGCCGAGCATGTGCTGCGCCGGATCGCTGGTCTTGATGTCCACGCCCAGGCTCTGATATGCCGCGTTGAGCGCGGCGTAGGCCGAATCGAGGGGCGCCGACACGACGGTTTGGTTCCCGACATCGGCGTTGGTGTACACCATGTGTGGTGCCTCGAGCCCATTCTGGGTGCCAGATGCCGTCTCGACGACCTCTCGGATCCCGCCCTCTGGCGGCGGACCGCCTCCGCTGGTGCATCCCAGCGCGCTCAGCGCCATCGCACAGACCACGACTCGCATCATGATGGTTCGCCTCCTATTTACCGCCCCTGTCGAACACGGCATTGATCTTCCATGAAGATGGCGAGCAGCAGAGGCACTGTGATACACTGGTCATGCACTCAGGTCCGCGTCTTGAATGAATCCAACACCGACGCGTCTCTTGACACGCATCGGTCGGCCTCGCAGATCTTCGGCCATGTTCGCATTACCTACCGCTGGTGTTCTCACTCTCAGCCTGCTCGCGTTCGCCACCACGCCGCTCCGCGGTCAACCCAGCGTGAGACCGGGGGACGCTGTGCCGCTCGACTCCACGACTGCCTTAACGCCGATCAATGCGCGTGTGGTCTGGGTCGACTACCGGGGCCGGCGGGCGCTCCACCTGGCTCCGCGGGAGGGACACGAACACGATACCGACCAGCACATGCTGGCGGTGCTCGATCAGACTGACTTCCACAACGGCGTGATCGAGGTCGATGTCGCGGGACAGCGGCGCGCAGGCTACTCGACCCGCTCGGATACGCTGGGCTACAAAGGGATGATCGGCGTGACGTTTCGCCTGCGCGGGGACAGCGGGGAGCGGATCTATGTGCGTCCGCACAATGCTCGCCTCACGGACCAGCTGTATCGGAATTACGCGACGCAATACGAGTCGACGCCGGAGTACCCCTTCGATCGACTGCGCCACGAGAGTCCGGGTGTGTACGAGTCGTACGTCGATCTCGAGCCTGGCATGTGGACGAGGCTCACGATCGAGGTCTCAGGAACGGACGCGCGCCTCTATGTGAACGGCGCAGCGCAACCCTGTCTCATCGTGCATGATCTCAAGCTGGGTGACACGCGCGGAAGGATCGCATTGTGGTCGCGGATCAGCACCGACGCGTACTTCTCGAATTTGCGTGTCGCACGGAAGCCATGACGCGACAATCAGGGTGTCTAGAATGAATCAAACATCGAGAATACGGCCCCGCTGGATGTCGGTTTATCCCAGCTCCGGGCGCAGTCGTCACCGGCTATGGTGCAATGGGCTCACCAATCCACAAATTAGGGTTGTGGATTCCATTTTATATGACAAGTGGGGCAGCGTTGCGGCGCTGCAAGTGGAGTGATCAATGTCGCGATATGAGGCCAGGCCCCGTCTCTCCCGGGGCGAGCACTACGGTCGCGTCGTCACACATCGCGAGACGGCGGGACTGCGGCTGACCGAGCTGCATCACACGCGCGCGGAGCTCTTGCCGGAGCACACGCACGAGTGTGCGCACTTTTGGCTCCTCCTCTCGGGTGCGTTCCAAGATCACTTCGGGTCGAAGGTGCGTCCGTATCGACCGTTCTCGTTCGGCTACTACCCCGGCGAGCTCGAGCAGCAGGACGAGTTTGGCCGAGATGGCGCGCGATTCTTTACGATTGAGCTCGACGCGCACTGGGCGCAGATGGTTGCGGATCTGAACCGTCCCCTGAGCGCTGAGCCGGCCGATGTGCACGACACGCTCGCCTTTCGGGCGATGCTGCAGCTGCACAGCAGATTCCTCCACGCCCGTGACGGCGGCTATGACGTGGACTGCCTCGCCGCGGAGTCGCTGACCGCGGAGCTCATCGGCTACGCGTTCGAACCGCGCAGTCGTTCTCAGCAGCGGCAGCCGCGCTGGTTGAGTCCGGTCATGCAGTTTCTCGATGAATACTATACCCGCCCGTTCCGCATCAGCACGCTGGCGGCTTGCGCAGGCGTCCACCCGGTGCATCTGGCGCGTGTCTTCCGGGAGGTGCACCGGTGCAGTATCGCCCAATATCAGACGGCGTTGCGCATCCGACGCGCCTGTTCGTTGCTCGGCGTGTCAGATCTCACGCTGAGTCAGATTGCGCTGCAGACGGGATTCGCCGATCAGAGCCATTTTACGCGTGCCTTCACTGCGACGACCGGTTGCCCACCTGGCGAGTTCCGGCGAACTGTTTTTCCACGCGTTCGTGCGGACGAGCTTTCGGATTCGCTTCGGCACGTTCCGGACTACGACGATCGCGTGCGTACGAATCGGTCGGCGTAGGGGCTCAGGGCGGGCATCGCGCGGGTGAGCGCGCCGTGACACTGCGGCTACTTCGCTCCGCTCGGTTGAGTCGATGCGGACGATGACGTTGATAGTCCGACGCTCAGTGCGATGGCGGCCGTCACCGCGGTGAGGATCGCGACGAGCGCAATCGTCTTGCCACTCGAAATCTTTCGCTGCTCCGTGACGGCGATGTCGGACACGGGAATGGTCACGATTTCGCCAGTCCACGGCGCTTCCGTGCCATCGAGCAGCGTCGTGCGCATCATGGATAGGGTCACCGTCGACGTATCGACGGTGCGAAGGCGGCCCGCCACCATTCGTACTTGCGTGCCGATCTGGTTGGCCAATGTCGTGCGCGCGTCCGGCGTGATTGTCATGCGGACCTCGTTGCCGGCTACGAGGCGCGCGCGAGGCACGTTGCCGTACTCGAAGCAGCTGGCCGTGAAGAGCACGAGCAGGAACGGCCCGTGGGGGCGAAAGCGTGAGAGCATCAGCGGGCGCCGCCGGCTCAGGATCGAGCCGGCGGCCATACCAATCTCATCGGGGCTACCACGCCGCTGGTGACGACGAGTAGGTCAGGGTCGGGCATGCCGTCGGCTGATTGGCGTTCAGCGCGGTAGGACCGACGTTCGGTGTATTCGGGTCGGCGTTGATCGCCGTCAAACCATAGGGCAGCCGACCCGGGATGTTGCCACGCGTGACCGCTGACGAGGTGCTGGCCGGCGCGGCCGCGAGCCACGGGAAGCACGTGCGCTTATAGTCGTTGTACACCTCGGGTGTCGCGAAGAGGTCGATGTACTTCTCTTCGATAATGTTCTGGAGCGTTGCCGCCACGGGCGGTTGCGCGGGGAACGTGCACTCGGACGAGCAGTTCTTGAGGCCGTCGAGCACATCCGCGCCGTAGGTTTCGTTCGAGCGCACTTTGTTCAACGCGGTTTGTGCGAGCCCGGCATTCCCGGTCTCGACCGCGGCCTCGGCGACGATCAACCAGGTTTCGGCGAAGGTCACGCCAGGTGAGTAGAATGACCCGTCGAAGTTGAAGAGGTTGAAGGCCGAGTTGCCTCCCCCATACGGCAACGCCGAGTTGTTCCCGGGTCGATTGCCCGTACACCCGGCGTCCGGCGCGAGCGCCGGGGCGGTGAGCACGCACGGTGCGCCGTTTCCATCGGAGAAGTAGAAGTTGAACCGCCCGTTGTCGATGTCGAGGCCACTGGCGATGCGGGCTTTCATGAGGTGGATAATTGCCGAGCCGGCGTTGATGTCCGCGCGGGCGCCCATGAACGCGAACCACCCGTTCGGGTTCAGCGCACCGTTGAAATACCAGTTCCAGTCGTCGTTTGGCGTCTGGATGCCTGCTTGTGCCTCAGTGAGCGCGAGGCCGTAGTTCGAATGCATCGACCGGTGCCATATCCAGGTAGAACCGGGCTTTCAGGGTATGCGCGACTGCGGCGTACACCGCTTTCAGCTGGCTCGCTGTCCGGCCCGTGTAAATGATCTCGGCCGTGCGGTTGACTGAACTGGTGATCGGGCCGGAAGGGCCAATGTTCGGGCTGCCCTTCGTGACGTCGGCCGTGGCGCAATTGAGGTAGATCAGCGCACTGTCGAGCGTTGTCTCCACTTCCTTCAAGACCGTGATCTGGTCATCGTACTTGGGCGTGGGGAACGAGGTCGGATTGAACGCTTGGCTGTACGGGACGGCGCCCCAAATCGACGCGACCTCGCCGACGAGCATGGCCTCCCAGACCATCGCGATGCCCTTGAACAGCGAGTCGTGTTCGGCTTGTGCATACTGTTGGATGAGACGGGCATCGCCCGCTCCACCGCCACCTTCGTTGATCCCGGCGTAGAACGATGAATACGGACCGTCGGTACTCGTGGGTCCCACGACGTAGAGATCGTACCCCTGCTGCTGGCGCGCGACGCCAGCGGTCTGTTGCATGTACTCGCCCGTGAACCGGGCGAACTGCGAGGTGAATTGCTGTGCTTGCGCGGCCTCGAGGCCAACGTAGAGTGACGTCGGGTCCTTGAGCTTCTGCACGGCGTTCGGGTTGTTGCCCCCGAGACTCGGGCCGGACAGGTAATCGTGGCACCCGGCAGCGCCGACAACGAGGGCAGCGCCGAGTGCGATCGCGAATGCAATGCGCATGGGAGTCGATGTCCGGTCAGCGGTTGAGGGAAACGGTAATGACGTAGGAGCGATCCTGGGGAATGTTGAAGTAGTCGATCCCGCGGATCGGCGACGCCGAGCCCAAAATGCTGGTCTCTGGGTCGATGCCCTTGTACGACGTCCAGGTGTGGAGGTTGCGGCCGGACAGTCGGAGCTCGATGCTCGAGAATAACGTCACGCGTTGGATCGCCGGCATGTCGAGCGTGTAGCCAACCGAGATCTCGCGCAGTTTGGCGAACCCGGACGGCTCCACGAAGAGCGCACTCGCGCCGCTGAAGACGCCGTCCGCTCCCTGGAACCAGTTCTGGTCGAGCGTGACGGACTTACCGGCACCCGGGCCGGCCACAGGACCGGGCATGTAGCTCGACCCGTACACGACGCTCTTACCCCGAACGAGCGTGTTGGCCAATGTCCCGAACCAATTGAGCGCGCCCTCGGTGCCATTGTAGCTACTGCCACCGTTCTGGACGTCGAGCAGCGCCGTGATCGTGAATTTTTGCAGGTGAATGCCGGTGTGTACTGCGCCGATCCAGTTGCGGTTCGGATCGCCGATGACGTACGAGGCCAATGCGTCGACTTGCGGCAACCCACTCGCGTCGAGGTACACGGAGCCGGGCTTCGCGCCTTTGCATTGACCCGCGGTCTGGTCGAGGTTCACACCATTGAGGTTCACGTTGTGACCGCAGCGCACGACGTCGGTACCGTAATAGACGCCGACCTGTTGTCCCACGATTGCCGCGCCGGTGATACCACCCAGCCCACCGGTGCCGCCCATATTGACGAACTGCACGCCATTCGGCAGGCTCGTCACCTGGCTCCGGTTCCGCGACCAGTTTACGCCAACGTCCCAGGACAGCAGCTTCGTCTGGATCGGGCGCAGGTTCAGCGCGACCTCGAATCCGTGATTCCAGAGATCGGCGGCGTTTTGATACTGCTGTGTGTAGTTCGTGTAGGGTGAGACCGGCACGGGAAAGATCGCTCCGTCCGTGTTCTCCCGATAATACGAGAAGCTCACGTCCCCGAAGTTTTTGAGAAACCCGATGTCGGTCCCGATCTCGAACTCCTTCTGGCGCTCGGTTGCGAGGTTCGGGTTCGGCTCGATCGGTTGCGTGACCACACCACCTTGGCCGTTGATGCTGGCCGTGTTGATCGTGGTGAAGCCGTCGCCGAAGAGCGCCGACGCGAACGTATTGGAGAGCACGTAGGGCTGTGGTTGCGTACCGCTTTCGCCATACGCCGACCGCAGTTTCACGCTCGTCAGGATGTTGTTGTTGTTCTCGCCTTGGCGAATCAGCTGCCAGGCAGCGCTCACCTTGGGGAACAAGCTGAACTGCTGATTCACGCCGAACGTCGAGGCGCCGTCATCGCGCAAGGCGCCGGTGAGCGTGAGTTGGTGGAACAGGCTCGCCTGGGCCTGGCCGAAGAACGAGGCCAGGCGGACCGCCGACGTATACGCGAACGGTGATTGGACGAGGGAGCCGTTCGTGACCACCAATGGCGCCGGCGACGCGAGGGCATTGACCTGGGTCGCCTCGGTGTTGAACTGCTTCACGTTCTCGTTGTTGCCGACGGTGAGCGACCCATCGAAGTTGCTGGAGAACGAGTGCGTCGCGGTCGCCGTGAGGGTCTGATCGATCGACCACTGTTTCACGAAGCCTTGATTGACGAAGCCTTGCGCGATCGAAGCATTTGTTGGAACGAATCCCGCGCTTCCGGAGGCCGACCACGGCTCGGTGAACAGTCGCTCGTCGTTCGAGTAGTCCGCGCCAATGTTCTCGCTGAACTTGAGCCACGAGAGCGCCTGGTAATCGGCCGTGATGTTGCCGAACGTGCGCGCCACGTTTGACGTGTTCTTCTCGTTGTTGGCCACGAAGAACGGATTGTCGTACACGCGCGAGATGTAGTCCGTCCCGGGCGCGGGATTTTCGAAGCGCGTCGATACGGGTTCGCCGTCCGGCGCGAGGTAGGCGGCGTTGTTGAACGTCGCCGGCGTGCGCCACGCGCCCAGGAGGAGGCTCGAGAGGCTGTTACTGCTCTCGACATACGCCCCGTTCGAACGTCGAGAACGCGATGTTCGCCGACAGGCGGAGGTCCGAGTTGACCTGATGCGCGCCGTTGAACCGGAGGGCGGTGCGGGCGTAACCATCGTTCGGCCCGATGAGCATGCCCCGGTTGTCGTTGTATGCGCCGGACACGTAGAACGTCGTCCGCTCGTTGCCGCCGGACGCGGTGATGGCCTCGTCGTAGACGTGGCCGGTCGTGAACATGTTGTTGTAGTTGTTATAAATCGGCGTGCCGGCCTGGATGGTATCGCCCCAGGATGCGCCACGGCCGGGCGGCGCACAATTGATGATGCCGGCGCATGAATACGTCGCGCCACCGGTGCCGAGGTTGTACAGCGTCTGGTGCGCCGGGAGGTTCCCGACATTGTCCCATGACGTCGAGCTCTTGGCCGAGTAGTGCGTTTGGCCGGCGCGGCCCCGTTTCGTCGTGATGAGAATGACGCCCTGGCCGGCCCGCGATCCGTAAATCGCGCCCGCCGAGGGACCTTTCAGAATCTCGACGTTCTCGATGTCGTCGGGATTGATGTCGAGCGCGCGATTGGGTTGCTGCGGGCCTCCGTTGGCGGCCGCCGTCATACCGGGCGCGAAGCCCGGGGTCTGCTCGATCGAGTTGTCGACCGGGAGGCCGTCGACCACGATGAGCGGCTGACCGTCGGACGCGGTCAGGGTCGTGAGGCCACGGAGCTGGATGTACGTCGAGACGCCCGGCTGGCCGGAGCTGGACGACACTTCCACTCCAGGCGCCTTGGCGGCGAGCGCGGTGATCACATTCGACTCGTTGCTGCGTTGAATCTCGTCGGGCGCGACCGTGCTGCGCGCCGTCCCGAGTTGCTCCACCGTCTGCTGCGTGCCCTGGCCGGTGACGACCACTGTGCCCAATTGGAAGGGATTGAGGGCGAGTGTGAAGTTCTGGGTGATCGGACCACCGGTGAGTGTCACCGGCGCGGCGGCGCTCGTATAGCCAACCAAACGCACCGTCAGCGTGACCGCCTGTCCCGCGAGCCGAGCGGCCGGAATGACCAGAGTGTAGTGGCCGTCACCCCGGGTGGTGGCGCTCACGTTCATCGTTTGGATGAACACATTCGCGTCGGACAGGGGTATGCCGTTGTTGCTCGTCACCAGTCCGGTGATGGTGGCCGGTGCTTGAGCCGTGGCGCGATGGGGCAGCGCCAAGGCGAGCGCGGCGGCGACCGCACGCACCGTCCTCTGGGAGAGCGCCCTACTTCGCTGACTGGACATAGGTCTCATGACACCTCGCGGGTGGGGGATGTCTTGGCGATCTCTCCGCGACCCAACGCTACGGACACCTACTATGGAAATAGTTGGGACAGGGAATCGCTATCACATCCGTAATGCAAAGTGGACCAAACGATGACAACCCCGCGGGCGATACTCTTGAACAAACCCAACATGCGGTTGAACAAACCCAACATCACGCGCGGGGCAGTTGTGTTCGTTCAAGACACCATGCTGCTCCTCCGTAGCATTCGATAGATGCAGCCCGCGTTACGGTAGAGTCCCGTGCATCCACTCCATCACGCGACGCTCCTCACAGGGTTGTTGGCGGGTCTCCATGCGAGCGTCTGTCCTCCGGTGCACGCGCAGTCGGTGTCGTCGATCGATGGGACGTGGGTGGGTGTACTGAGTAGCAGCCGGGATACGGCGTATACCGTCGTCTCGATTGACGAAGACAAGAATGGGACCAGACGCGTCGCGTGGAATCGCCCGATCGGCGGGCCCGATCCATTCGACAGCGGCGCGTCCGGGCGCGCCGATGCCGACTCGCTCTGGCTGCCGCTTCGAGAATCGGTCGGTTGGTTTCACCTGGCTGGCGATCGTCTGCGCGCGTCGCCGCGTCGGGCCAGTGCGGTGGAGCTCCGCCGGGTGCGCTACCTCGCCGACAGCGACGCGGTGGCGTACGGTGGTGCGTACCGGCTCACGGACGGGAGCGGAGATATCGTTGTCGCGACATTTCTCGGTCGCGTCGCGTTCTTCGACGCGAGAGATGGCCGGAGCGCACGGCTGAATCCAGACGGGCCCGACGCGTTCACGAACGGACCCGGCGCCATCGTGCACGTTCCGGTCGAAGCCCGTTGGATGTTCCGTGGCGGCGAGGCGGGCGATGTTCGCGCGCTGCGCATTCTCGCCACGAACGGTGCGGTCACCACGGCCACGCGGGACACGTCGTATCGGAGCGAGATGGTGTCGTATCCCAGCGGCGGCCTATCGATCGCCGGGACACTCCGGACGCCGCGCGAGGGTCATCCTCGCCCGGCGATTCTCTTGATCTCGGGGTCGGGGCCGTCGACGGAGGTGCGCCAGGTGATCGCAGCACATCGCGCGTGGGCCCAACGCCTGCAGGCGGAAGGGCGTCTCGTGTCCGCGGACAAGTTGACGGATGATGACGGCCGTTCCGTTCCGGCCGCGCCGACCACTCCCGCCGTCTCCGCCACCCCGACCGCGCGCCTCGGCGGATTCTACATCATTCGCGCCCGCGACTACGATGAGGCGGTCCACATCGCGAACGACGGTCCGACTGTCAAGTACGGCGGCCGGGTGCAGGTGCGGATGATCGACAAAGTCTGAGACCTCGCCGGGTACAATGACCGCCGATTCGCCGGCGGTGCGGCCAGCGTGTTGCGTTCGTTCTAGAAATCGCCAGCCGCATCGAATAAGTGATATGGCTGGCCAACCAGCTGGCCACCTGGGTTCTGATTCGCGAGGAGTGATCGTGCGTCATCTGCTGCGATTCCTGAGCGTCGTCATTCTAGCGGGTTGTGGCGCGTCAGCGGCCGGGACGAAGGCGGCGTCATCGGCCACGGCGTTCCACCTCCCGGCCCAGTATCGAACGCTCCCCAATGGCCTTCGCGTCGTCCTCTCGCCGGACCACACGGCGCCGATCGTCACCGTCGCCGTGTACTATCACATCGGGTTTCGCATCGAGCCGCGCGGCCGCACGGGGTTCGCGCACCTGTTCGAGCATCTCATGTTCCAGGGCTCGGAGCACCTCGGCAAGTTGGCATTCATCAAGCTCGTCGAGGCGAATGGCGGCTCCCTCAACGGCTCGACGCGATTCGACTTCACGAACTACTACGAGACGGTGCCGTCGAACACGCTCGAGACATTCCTGTGGGCCGAAGCCGATCGGATGCGATCGCTGGCGATCACGCAGGACAACCTCACGAACCAGCAGGGGGTCGTGAAGAGCGAAGTCCGCGTCAACGTGATCAATACGCCATATGGGGGGTTCCCCTGGCTCGACATGCCCCAGTACGCGAATACCAATTGGTACAACGCACACAACTTCTATGGGGACCTGCACGATATCGACGCCGCCACACTGACGGATGCCGCCACGTTCCACCGCGCCTATTACGCGCCCAACAACGCCGTGCTCGTCGTGTGGGGCGACCTGGACTCCGCGCAGACCTCGCGGTGGATCGACACGTACTTCGCATCCATCCCGCAAGGGCCCGCGGTATCACGGCCCGATATCACGGAGCCGGTCCAGAACAAAGAGATCCACGCTCAGAAGACGGACTCGTTGGCGACGCGCCCGGCGCTGGCTTTTGCGTATCACATGCCGGCGCGGAACACCCCGGAGTACTTCGCGATGGGGCTCATCGACCAGATTCTGCTCCAGGGCAACGATTCGCGGCTGTATCAGGCACTCGTCCAACGAGCCGGCCTCACCGCCGACGTGACGGGCGGCATCAACCTCCTCGGCAACATGTTCGATTACGAGGGGCCAATGTTGTGGATCGCGTCGCTGTATCACGATCAGAACCACAGCGACGCCGAAATTCTGCATCTGGTCGATGCGACGATCGATTCGCTGTCGAACGTGCCCGTCGATCCCGCGACCGTGGCGCGCGCGGTGGTGAAAGCCCGCGCGCAGCTCTACGGCGCCATGACCCCCGGCTTCGGTGAGGGCGCGGCAGACATCCTGGCAAGCTACGCGCTGTTCGACAATGACCCCACCCGCGTCAATACCATCGACTCGTCCTTGAGCGCGGTCACGCCCGCCCTCATCCAACGCACCGCGCAAGAATATCTCCGAGTGACGAACCGCACCGTCCTCAGCATTCTTCCCGGGAAGACTGGCGATGCCACAGCTGTTCAGTAAGCGAGTGGCGCTCTGCGCCCTCTCCGCCCTCGCGACTGCGCCCGTCATCGCGCAGGTCAGTCAGGCACCGGCACCCGCCGCCCCCAAGCCTTTTGCTCTCCCTGCCAAACGCGAGCTGCTGCTCGAGAACGGGATGCACGTCACCCTCGTGCCGTATGGCATCCTGCCGCTCGCCACAGTTTCGCTGGTCATACGGACGGGCGCGATCGATGAGGCAGCCGATCAGGTGTGGCTCTCCAAACTCATGGGAGACTTCCTGCCCCAAGGGACGACCACGCGCACGGCCGCCGCGATCGCCAACGCGGCCGCTGGCATGGGTGGAACTCTCACGGTCTCGGCCCAGGACGACGAGATCAATGTGGGTGGTGGTGTGCTCGGGGACTCGGCCGCGGCATTCGTGAGCCTCATTGGTGATGTCGCTGAGCACCCGACCTTTCCGGACTCGGAGCTCAAACGCCTCACCGGCGATCGCCTGCGCGCACTGGCGATTGCCCGTGCGCAGCCGCACCAGCTCACCCAAGAGCAGTACGCGCCGCTCATGTATCCGGATCATCCGTACGGCCGCGTGATGCCGGCCGCTACGGCGCTCAAGGCGTACACGACCGCCGCGGTGCGGGCGTTTTACGCCAAGAACGTTGGCGCCACCCGAGCGCACCTCTATGTCGTTGGCCGCTTCGACCCCGCTGAGGCCGAGCGCGCCGCGCGCGCGGCATTCTCCAGCTGGGCCGCTGGCCAGCCGCCGACGGTCAACGTGCCGACCATCCGCGCCGGCAGACGGCTCGTGGTCATCGACCGCCCCCACGCGGTGCAATCGACCATCGTCCTGGGTCTCCGAGTCGCGGAGCCGAAAAACGCGGATTGGATCCCGCTGACCGTGACCGACGCCCTCCTCGGAGGCATGTTCAGCTCACGGATCACGACCAACATTCGCGAGCGCAAAGGCTACACGTACTCGCCGTTCAGCGCGGTCGGTCCCCATTACCAGACCGCGACGTGGACGGAGGTCGCCAACGTCACGACGAACGTCACCGGTCCTGCGCTCAAAGAGATCTTCGGCGAGATCGACCGGTTGCGCCGGACCCCACCCTCGGCTGACGAGCTCAAAGGCGTCCAGAACTACCTCGCCGGCATCTCCGTCTTGATCGATGCGACGCCATCGGGTCTCCTGTCCCAGCTCTCCTTCGTCGATCTCCAAGGTTTGGGAGACAGCTATCTCTCCGACTACGTGCGACACGTATACGCCGTGACGCCGGCCGACGTGCAGTCCGTGGCCGTGCGGTATGTGGATCCGGCGAAAATGGCTATTGTCGTCGCCGGGGACACTGCACGCATCGCTGGCCAGCTGGCGCCGTACCGCGCAGTGGTGCAATGAAACGTTATCGAGGGAATGACCGGTGATCCGTGTCTCGTCACAACTGGTAGGCCTCATACCTGCCCTCGTCGCGCTCGCCGCGTGTGCCCGTTCGGTCTCGACGAACGCCACGACCGGCGCGAGCCCAAGCACCATGCCCACCAGCCCGCCGAGTCCCGACCCGCGCGTCGGGCTCAAGGCTGGACTGTATGACGCCCAGGAGGCGACCTGGAACATGCGTGTCCTGTCCGAGACGCGGCCGTCGGACAAGTTCAAGGACGAGACGAGCTCGGATCTCGCGTTCAGCGGACCCTACGCAATCCAGGGCAGTTACGCCGGCTACCAGATCTGGGACATCTCGGACCCGAACCACGTCTCGCTCAGGTCGTACTACTACTGCCCGCAGTCCCAGAGCAACGTCTCGGTCTACAAGAACCTGCTGATCACGTCCGGTGAGGGCACGGCCGGCCGTCTCGATTGCGGCGCCGGCGGTATCAAAGATCCCGTCAGCAAGGAACGACTGCTCGGCATTCGGATTTACGACATCAGCGATATCGCGAACCCGAAGGCCATCGTCAACGTGCAGAGTTGCCGCGGGTCACACACGCACACGCTCGTCGCCGATCCGAATGACCACGACAACGTGTACGTCTATATCTCGGGCTCCGCGCCGCTGCGTCCCGAGGGCGAGCTCGCGGGTTGCGTCTCCAGCGACCCGACGACCGATCCGAAGTCGGCGCTCTTCCGCATCGAGATCGTGAAGATTCCACTGGCGCACCCGGAGCAGGCTGCGATCGTCAACCGGAGCAGGCTATTCGACAACCTGGCGAAGGAACCGCACCATGGCGCGGCGCAGGACGACCGTGAAGCGGCCGCCCGGGAGAGCGCCCACGGCAAGTTCACGACCACCTTCCAGGACGACGTGGTCATCCTGCCCAACCGGATCGCCAACGCGCTGCTGGACTCGATCGTCAAAGCGCGCGGCGGTGCCGGCGCGCCAAGCGCGGCCGACAGCGATCGCCTGCGCCGCGACTTGCCCGAGATCGTCAGACTGCATTTCGGCAATGCGTCGACGACGTATTCGACGAACAGCCAGTGCCACGACATCACGGTCTACCCGGCGATCGGGCTGGCTGGCGGTGCGTGCGAAGGCTACGGGATGCTGCTCGACATTCACGACCCGGCGAACCCGCGGCGCCTGGACGCCATCTCCGACTCGAACTTCTCCTACTGGCACTCGGCGACGTTCAACAACGACGGGACCAAGCTGCTGTTCTCCGACGAGTGGGGCGGTGGTGGCGCGCCCAAGTGCCGCGCGACGGACCCGCACAACTGGGGTGCCGACGCGATCTACACGATCGACAACGGCAAGCTGCACTTCCAGAGTTACTACAAGATGCTGGCGCCGCAGACCAAGTACGAGAACTGCGTCGCGCACAACGGGTCGCTGATCCCGATTCCCGGCCGCGACGTCATGGTGCAGGCCTGGTATCAGGGCGGCATCTCCGTGTTCGATTGGACGGACGCCGCGCATCCGAAAGAGATCGCGTTCTTCGATCGCGGACCGGTGGACTCGACGCGGATGGGTGATGGCGGCGAGTGGTCCGCGTACTGGTACAACGGTGTGATCGTCGGGTCCGAGATCTCGCGCGGGCTCGATGTGCTGGAGCTGACGCCGAGCGGCTTGCTCACGCAGAACGAGATCGATGCGGCGAAGAGCGTCAAGTTCGCGGAGCTCAACGTGCAAGGGCAGCCGAAGCTCGTGTGGCCCCCGTCGTTCGCGCTGGCCCGCGCGTATGTCGATCAGCTGGAGCGGAACAAGAGCGTGAGCCCGGGTCGTATCGCCACGGTTCGCGCGCAACTGGCGGCGGCCGAGCGGGCGTCGGGCTCGGCGCGGCGTGAGGCGCTCACGGGGCTGGCCGGATCGCTCGACACCGAGGCATTGGCCTCGCACGATCCGAACAAAGTGCGGAAGCTGCAGGACGCCGTTCGCGGCATCGCCACTGCGACCGTCGGCTCGGCCAACGCATCGGCGTCTCCTGGGGCAGATGGCTACTCGAGGCGATCGGCGGCCAGCCCCTCGTTGTCGGGCGCGAGATGATGCCCTGTCTATAGGCCGTCGCGATTTGGGGACACTGATCGTTGTCGGTCGGCCAGGGGGGCCATGTGAACTGTCGGGCCACGCATATGGTCCTTCAGTTCACCCCTGCGGCGCAGCCCACGGCATGCGCGGTAGCCGGCATGACGCGGGGCTGAAACGCGGGCCCAGCGCTGGAGTGTCCCATTCTCTCCCTACTCTACCCAAGCGTGCTCCAGCACTGGGCCGTGTTATGCGCGCTCGCCCGATCTATTTTAGGAGCTCGGGCGGGATCGGGCTGCCCGGTCGCTCGTCATCCCAGGACGCCGCGGTGATCCACCACCGGGTGCCATCCCAATACAGGTCGAGACTGTTGACGCCGCGCGCGAGGAGCGGACCCTTGGGGTCTTGGCGCGTCTCGTAGGTGCTCATGACGTGCGCGATGTTTCCGACTCGGTAGCTCACGCGGTGGATCTCGTGCTCGTCAAACCCACCTTTCACGAGTGACGCGTCCGTTGCGTCGACGTACTCCTGGTGACTCAGCACCTTGACCGTCGGTGTGCCGTCTGCCTTCACGTTCGTCGAAAAGAACCGCAAGCCCGGCCAGTACAGGGTCCGATCGCGGCCCCATTGGCGCGGCTGACCCGGAGGGCCGGTGATGACGTTGTAATAGGCCTTGATCACTCCGTTGATCGTCGACACGTCTTCAGCGCGCGCGGCGATCGTGGGTACCAGAACGTGAGCCTGTGAAGCTGTCTCTTGTGACATGGCCAGTCGGGGGATGAACGCCAGCGTGCCAATGAGGCGGACCAACAGCGACGCGACACGAGTGGTCACAATCGACCTCCTGAGTATACCGTGTCCGGGCGCAAGGGCCGACGACCCTCCAGCGTCTTGGTCACGGTCTCGTGCGGCCAAGCACCCCCAGGGATGTCTGGCGATCACGCGCACGGGGGCCCTCAGCGACTGGAGCACGGTCAATCATAACCCGTGCGCCTTGGGGCGGATTGAACGGATCAAACCTTCTCGTGATGCCGACGGTGGGCCCTAGCGCGCCGGGTGAATAGTATCGAAGAACACGAGGGCGTCGAACGCGCTCCCCGGCGGCGCGACGACATACCCGTCCTCCGCCCGCATGGCGTGAGGCGCGGCCAGCCAGCGAGCCACCGGGCCGGTAGCCGGTGCGCCCGCGATGTCCAACTGATACGTCGAGTATTGAAAGGGACGGAGGCTACATAACGTGCCATCGACACTCAAGGGATCAGCCGGACGTATAGCCTTGTCGGCACGGAGACGAAAGGCGGTGCCAATCGGAACGTAAGCGCTGCCCAGGTCGTGTTGGAGATACTGCCCCAGGCTGGCGACGGCGGTGGGGCGCGAGTTGAGCAGTTGACCGTCAATGAGCGCGCGGGACACGTGGAGGTTGTGGGCCCAGATCACGACCACTCCGCGCGCGCCTTCGCGAGAGAGCACCCATTCGACATTTGCAGTCATGGCTTGATCGCGGGGATTGCTCGGTGCGTTCCAGCCGACGTGTAGCGCCGTTTCGGTCTGGAGGGCAAGGCGTGTCAGTCGCAGTGCCCAGTCGTATGCGTCCGGTGACGATCGTGCGCGGTACACGGCGCCTTGTGATTGCATGCGGTCGACCAGGGTTTGCAACTGCGTCCGCAGTGCATCCTGCCTCTTACCGAGCGACACGTAGAGCGGTAGTGTGCCGGGGCCGTCGCTGTCCAACGCGCGCGCGATCGGCTCGAGCCCTGCGCGCGAGCGATCCGCGAAGGCTGGATCGACTCCTTGAAGAAAGTGCCACACGGACTCGAGCGCAGGACGCAGGCTGCCGCCGCCATCTGCGGGCATGTCCATTCCGTAGAAATGGACGCGATGGGCAGCATCGTCGCCGCGGTTGTACGCATGCCGCCAGCGGAGCGCACCAATCGTCTCGGTATCACGCCACCAGTCGTAACTCAGTGCACGCGAGAAATCGGGGGCGGTATCCGTCTCGCCGGACACCCAGGCGTCGATCGCCCGAGCTTCGACGAGTCCGGTTTCCATCACGACTGCCGCTACTGGTCGTCGCGCCAGCAGTTGAGCGGTAACTTGGCGATGCCATTGCAGGAACTCGTGCATGTCGTGAACGCTCTCGCCGAGTGCCACGATGCGAGCGTGACGGGTCAGTTGAACGAGCGTCGAATCCGGTGCGGGCAGCGGTCGGGCATGTGATCTCGACCACTGGACAAAGGCGGCGCGGCCGGCTGTGTCTTGCGTCGGTTGGGCAAGACAGCGACCGGCGACGGTGGAAACGAGAAAGAGCGCGAGAGAAAAGGCGGTACGACGCCCGCGAACCGGCCTCGTCATTCTCCACTGGAGGCTGAACGCTGCGAGGAATCGCACCTCGGCATGGTTGTGGCCGCGTCAAAGTATCCGACTGTCGCGAGGCCTTCTTGAGGGAAACCAACATCGGCGCGAAGTCCGTGTCGTCGTTGCGCCCGGTTGTGCTCTCTAATATGCTCCTGAGGGAAGTAACTAGGGGGAAGGCCGCCCCACGACTCGATGCGCTCGGCAACCGGGATCTATGCCACTGCTCAAGGGAACGCTCAATCCGTTGGTCTTGAAGGCGCTGTGCTTGGGCCCGATGCACGCGTTCGAGATCGCGACCTGGCTCGCGGATCGGTCGAGTGGTGAGTTCATGATCGAGGAGCCGGCGTTGCTCCAAGCGCTGCATCGTCTGGAGGAGCGGCGGCTGATCGTGGCGGAATGGGGCGTGACCGCCAACAATCGACGCGCGCGGTACTATCGCGTGACCGCGGCGGGCCGAGCGCAGCTGCGCGCGGAGACGGAGTCGCTCAAAGGGTCGGTGGCGGCACTCACCGCTGTTCTCGAGTCGAGGACGGCCTGACGCAGGGTCCTGACATGACAGCACACCGCGTTCGCGCCGGCGTGGCCCGGCTCTTCCAGCTTGCTTTGCGGCGTCCTGATCGGGCGGCGACCGAGGCCGATGCGGAGCTCGATGCGGTGCTCGAAGCCAAGGCGGAATATTTCATCGCGCGGGGGATGTCTCCCGAGGCGGCCCGCGCGGAGGCGACGCGCGCTCTGGGGATTCCGCTGGACGCTGCCCGGGCGCTCGTGCACCGGTCGGCCCGACACCGGGAGCAGCGGCTGCGCATACGCGAGCGACTAGGCGAGGCCGTCGCCACCTGTCGGTACGCGGTGCGGACGTTGCGCCGGAGCCCGGTATTCGCTGTGGCGACGATCGCGACGCTGGCGCTGGCGATCGGCGCGACGACCGCGATCTATACGGCCGTCAACGCCGTGATCCTGCGGCCGCTTCCGTACACGCAGCCCGATCGCCTGGTGACCATCGGCGAGGACAACGCCGACTTCAACTGGCAGCTCGCCGATGCCGCGCCCGCCAACTTCCTCGACTGGCACGATCGCGTGTCGGCATTTCGTGGGGTCGCGGCGTTTTCGCCGTTTGTCGGGAACGCCACGCTGACCGGATTTGGCAACCCGCGAGTGCTCAAGGCAACGCAGGCCAGCGGCAACTTGTTCACCGTGCTCGGCGTGCGCGCGGCAATGGGTCGCACATTCGAGGATGCGGAGACCTGGCAGCGGAGTGGTCGGCCGGTCGCGCTGTTGAGTGATCACGTGTGGCGAGAGGTCTTCGGGGGCAAGCCCGTCGTCGGGCAGACCATCCGACTCGATGGCCAGGCCGTCGACATCGTCGGCGTTCTGCCGGCGAGTTTCTCTATCCCCGGCCTTAGTGCCGACATCTGGGCGCCGTTCGGATGGGATCCCGCCAACCGTCAGCAGACGTGGTTTCGGCGGGCCCATTTCGTACGCGTGTTGGCGCGCCTCGCTCCGGGCCTGACGATGGGGAGCGCGGACGCTGCGCTGCACGTCGTCGTCCGCGCGCTCCAGACCGAGTATCCGGCGACCAACGCGCACATGGGCGCAAGCCTGGCGCCCCTGCATGATTACCTGATCGGACCTGCGGAGCGCCCGCTGAGCGTTGCGTTCGCGGCCGCCGCGGCGCTCCTGCTCATTGCGTGCGCGAACGTGGGCAACCTGCTGCTGGTGCGCGCGGCGGCGCGGTCCCGTGAAGCGGCGTTGCGCCGCGCGCTCGGTGCCGGCCGGTCGCGGCTCGTGGTGCAGGCGTTGACGGAGAGCCTCATGCTTGCGCTCTTGGGCGGCACGGGTGGGATCGCGCTCGGCTGGTTGGGCACGGCGGCGCTGGCGGCATTGATGCCGCACAACATGCTGCCGGTGAACGATCTGGCCGTTGACTGGAGCGTGCTGCGGTTCGTCGGCGCCGTCACGTTGGTGTGTGGCATCGCGTTCGGCATCGGGCCCGCGCTCTGGATGGCGCGGGGTGGAGCTGCCGACGCGCTCAAGGACGAAGCGCGCGGGTCGAGCGCATCCGCGCGGTCGCGGCGGTGGGGCGATACGCTGCTCGTGAGTCAGGTGGCGATCGCGCTCGCGCTCACGCTCGGTGCGGGGCTGCTGGTCAAGAGTTACGAGTTGCTGCAGCGGGTCAAGCCGGGGTTCGACCCGAGCGGGGTTCTGGCCGTCACGGTCGACGTGACATTCGACAGCGCGGCGAAGACTTTACGGTTCTATGACGATCTGTTGGCCCGTGCGCGTGGGCTGCCGGGGGTCGAGTCGGTGGCGCTCGTCTCCACGCTGCCGCTCACCGGTCCACCGTGGTCGAGCGAGTTCGCGGTGGCGGGCCGCCCACCTCTGCCGCGCGGGGGCAATGTGGTGCATCGGGAGGTGAGCCCCGATTACCAACGCGTGATGCGCGTGCCTCTCATACGCGGCCGCTTGTTCGCGGACGCCGATCGGTCGGACGCGCCGTTGGTCGTGCTGATCAACGAGACGCTGGCGAAGACGTACTTCCAGGGCGAGGATCCGATCGGCCTGCGGGTGGCGTTCGATCGCGTGCCGGATTCGAACGTCGCACTGGCGCACGATCATCGGCGTCGTGGGCGACGAGCGCCAGACGTCGATGAGCGAGGCGCCGCGATCCGAGTTCCTTGCTCCGGCAGCGCAGGATGGTGGGGAGAACCTGTCGCTCCTGCTGCGGACGCGCGGTGATCCTCACGCGCTCGTCGGGAGTGTTCGGCAGATCGTTGGAGCCCTCAGCCCGGACTTGGGCATCGCGTCGGTCCAGACAATGGCGGATGTGCGCGCGGCGGCGTTGGCGCGCGACCGGTTTCTGACCGTGCTGTTCCTGTTGTTCGCGGCCGTGGGGGTGGTGCTCGGCGTGGTCGGCATCTACGGGGTGGTGGCGCAGCTGGCGCGCCGGCGCATGCGCGAGCTCGGGATCCGCGTCGCGTTGGGCGCGCGGCGGTGGCAGGTGCAGTGGCTGGTGGTGCGGCGCGGGCTCGCGTTGTCGGCGATCGGGATCGCGATCGGGGTTGTCGGCGCGGTCGCGGTCACCGGTGTGATGCGGTCGCTCCTCTACGGGGTGACGCCGGAGGACCCACTGACGTTCGCGATCGTTCCGGCGCTGGTGCTCGTGACCGCCGCGCTGGCGTCGTGGGTGCCGGCGCTGCGGGCGAGCCGATCTGACGCGGCGGAGGTGTTGCGGGCGGAGTAGGCTGCAGTCGCCTGGGGGCAGTCATTGCCCGGCCGCGAGGGTGCGCGGTTCATGTGCCACGTGTTGTGTTCGTGCAAGACCCGTCTGGCGCGGGACGCCAATGTCGGCGGGTGTTCGGACCCAAACTCGCGAGGTCGTCCCTCGTCGCCCTACTCGCGATCGCTCCGCTGCGCGGCCAAATGCCCTCCCTGTCATTCGACGATCTGGCGCGCGCGCCGGGCGTCGATCCGGCACAAGTGCAGTGGCTGCGCTCGCATCTCACCGCGGCGGAACGGGACACCGTCGTACATCTCGTCGAGGCGCTCTCACGGCCCGAAGCCGTTCAGCTGCTGCCGGCATTCTTCTATTTGGATGGCACCGCGGAATCGCCGTTCGGTACCCCGCGGGTCTTTCTCGACAGCGTGGTGCAGCGGCCGCCGACCGGTGGCGCGGGCGTCGTCCGGGCCGTGTACCTGGCCGCGCGCATGCGCGACACCGTCCTCCGCGACGCGCGGCGCGCGGGATTCTACGCGATCGACTGGTTGGGACGGCCCTATGCCCCCGCGCATGCGACCATGCCGCCCACATCGGACGGCACGACCATCGACCTCGCGTTCGACTTCGTGCCCGCCGACACGCTCCTGGCGATTCTCGGCACGCCGAATGTGACGGCGCGCGAGGCCGAGCGACGGATCAGCACACCGGTGTTCGACGCACTCATCGAACACCGGAGCCAGAGCTTCTATCCCGTGCCGCTGTCGCGCGAGCAGCTGGCCCTCGTGCTGGCCCACGCCGCGAGTCCCGATCCGCTCGACCAGTTGTACATGTGGGCGCAGCCGAGGGGGTTCTACGACTACGCCAACGTCGGTCGGCATCGCGCCGCGTACCGCGCGCTCGTCGATACGTTGCGGGCGCACCAGGCGGACATCGTTGGTCGCGTCGCGGTCGCGATAGCTCCGTACCTCCCCAGTCACACCCGCCTGGTGCGCCACCTCTCGTTTTACTTCGCGGACGGCGCCAATGGCTGGGCGACGAGCCATGTGGCGGCCATCGATCTGGAGTGGTTCAAGGACGACTACGAGCGTCTGGTGAACCTGACGACGCACGAGACGTTCCACGCCGCGCAGACGGCCGCTCGCGGAGCGCAAGCGCCCGAGGAGCCATCGCCGAACCCGGTGCTCGCGCAGGCGATGGACGTGATCTTCCTTGAAGGCACGGCCACTTTCATCGCGCCCCCGTCACCGCGCACGGCAGAGCAACGCGCGGCAGCCATCCACGAGGGGGCGCGACTGCTCGACGCGATCGCCCACGAGACCAATGCGACCGTCGCCCAGACCGCGCTCGATCGCGGCACCGCGTCGGCGGGTCCCTTCTATTGGCTCGGCGCCGCCATGTCCCAGGTTATTGTCGACGCACTCGGCCCGCGCGCGCTCGCCACGACGCTGCGCACCGGGGCGAATGGATTCTTCGCGACCTACCGCGCCGCGCTCACGAAGCGACCCGCCACGGCCGACGTGCTGGCCTTGATCCCATGAGACCGCTCATGATTCGCCTCTGGCTCGCGATATCACTCGCGGGCGTGACCTCACCCGCGTGTGCCCAACACGCCGATTCGACGTATCGACAGCACCTGGCGGCCGCGCGGGCGAGCGACCCGGCGACGGCACAGGCGCATTTACTTCGCGCCCTCGAGCTCATACACGGTCATCCGGATGTCGTGTACTTTCTGGCGCGCAACGCCGTCCAACGGGGCGAGCCCGGTACGGCCATCGCCTATTTGCGCACGATCGCCGCGATGGGCCTGGCCTACCCCATCGATCGCGACACGACATTCGCATCCCTTGGCGGTCGCGAGGATTTTCGCGCGGTGCGCGCGGCGATGATGGCCAACCACACGCCGATCGGTCACTCGACGACCGTGGCGACGGCGTCGGATCCCGATCTGCTGGTCGAGGATGTCGCCTATGATCCGTCGACGCGCACGTTCTACGCGACCAGCGTGCACACGCAGCGGATCGTTGCGTTCTCTTCATCGGGCGCGACCGCGACGTTCGCGGCGTCCGACGATGATACGCTGCTGACGCCGGTCGCGATCGTGGTCGACCGCCGCCGCCGCACGCTGTGGGCGACGACGGCGTCCATGCGGCAGGCCGAGCATTGGAGCGCCGCCGATTCGGGGCGGAGCGGCGTCCTGCGATACGACCTGGGCACGCATCGGCTCATCGGTCGGTCCATGCTGCCGTCCGATGGGGCGGCGCACGAACTGGGTGATATGACGCTCGACGCATCCGGGAATCCTATCGTCTCGGATGGCACGGGTGGTGGCGTGTATATCCTGGATCGGCGCAGTGGCGCGCTCACGGTGCTGGTCCCGCCTGGTACATTCCGCTCGCCGCAAACGCCGGCCGTCGCGCCTGACGGTCGCATTCTCGTCGCGGACTATGCGATGGGGCTTGCCTCCGTGGATCCTACGACCCACGCGGTGTCGTGGATCGCGCACGCCGACACCGTCGCCATGAATGGGATCGATGGCATGTACCTCGTTGGCGACACGTTGTACGCGATTCAGAATGGGACCACTCCCGAGCGCGTGACGCGCTTCGTGCTGGACGCGGGGCTGCGTCGTGTCATCGACTGGTCCGTGGTCGAGCGCGCGACTCCCGGGCTCGGGGAGCCCACGCACGGTGTCGTGGTCGGCAACGACTTTTACTTCATCGCCAACAGCGGCTGGGATCGATTCGGCGACAATGGGCACGTGACGAGGCCGGGTGGCACACCGGCACGGCTCGTTCGCGTCGGTGGATCGTGAACCGACGGCAGCGCTTATCGGCGGTGCCTCGGGGTCGGCGACGGCGACCCGTGAGACAGGTCCTACGTACCGCAGTCCACGAACTGCGGCGTGGGCTGCGGCGGCCCGGTGCGCGGATAATATGATATTTCCCGTCCGGATCCGTCGTCGAGACGCAGTCGAACCGGGAAGCGCGCATCACCGCCGTGCCAACTCCAACTCTTGAGGGGCATTCCGTCGGCAACACCGGCCGCTGCCGCGGGGCCGCCCACGCGCACGCCGCGAACGACGTGGTCGCGGGTCGAGGCTGACGCATCGAACCCAAAGTCGAAGGTGTACAGTGACTGGAGCTCGACGCGGGCGCAGCCGGCGATCGCGCCCGCGATCATGGGAACCATCTCGCCACGCACGATGAACGAATCGATGGCCGCGGCGAGGGCCGGACGGGACAGAGGCAAAGCGGCGGCGACGATTGCGGAGTCGGTGACCTGTCCGCCGCGGCGCGATGCGCGGTATAACGCGTGCATGAGATCATCGACGGCGCGTTGCCCGAGATGGAGGGCCAGCGCATAGCCTTGATAGTATGGATATCGATTGGCGTTCGCGTCGACCCAATATCGCCGCTCGATCTCCGTCAGCGAGCTGCCGTGCAGGGGCGAGAGGTAGTACGCGCGGAGCCCCGCGTTCACGCGATCGATGTAGCCGCTGTCGGTCAACAGGCCGGCGGCGCGTGCCATGCGGTCCGCGTAGTACTCGGTGAAGCCTTCGGAGAACCACTTATAGTGTTCCTCGGGCGGGGCGGTCGCGATCGTGTGGCCGTTCCATTCGTGGAAGATTTCGTGCGAGAGGTTGAGGGCGATGGTAGGCACTGCGAACGCGGTGTCGGCAAATGATACGAATCCGTTCGTGAACGCGGTGCCACCGACCAACCCTCGCGAAAAGAGCGGTACGAGCACAACGGAGTACAACCGGAGGCCGTGTCGCCCCAGAACGCGCGCTCGGTCGACCAGATGCTCGCGACGGTCCGAATGAAGACGGAGTCGCTGAAGTGAAAGTGTCCACCTATTCGAACGTCGAGTCCGGGGTTGCGGTCGTTAGACGGCGCTCCTCGGAAACGACCGGCGGCAAACGAAGCGTTGCGCAGTTGATCGATGGTCGTCGTCGCGTATTGCTCGAGGCCGCCGCCATAGCTCGTCACGACGCTCCAATCGGCGGGGAGATTGCGCCACGAGACGTGCACGGAGACGCGGGTACTGTCCGGTAGGTCCGGCACCAGTAAGCCGTTTTGCGCGTTGAAGACAGCGAAGTCGCTGTCGACGACGGCTCGGTGATAGAGTGGATAGCGAAGGGCGCCCGTCCAGTCCTGGTGTAGCCGAAAGCTCACGGTGGTCGCGGACGGTAGGCGATACGCGGAGTCGGTCTCGGGCATGACGACGCCCCTCCCGATCGCGTTCACATTGGTGATGGACTTGAACAGGCTGTCCTGCCCGGCCCACCGCGCGGGCCGGCGCACGCGGATGGTCGCATCGTCGACCCCATGCAGCGTGAGGGCGATGTCGAGGCACGCCGCACCGGCGGAATCGTAGGCGAACGAGAGGGCGTAGCTCAGGTCAAACAGCGGCGTCGCTGCGGGGTTTCGGCGCACGTGCGGTGTACACGCCAACGCGCCGAACGCGAGCAAGGCCGCGAAACGCGCGGCGTCGGTGGTCACGATCGGTCTCGCGGAGCCGCGACGCTTCACGGCGTTGTCACCATGCGCTACCTGTTCTCGGACGCAGCAGGTATCAAGAGTCACGTGGCTTCGAGCACGCGTCTAGAACGAATGCAACATCCAAGTCGTTTGGGCTGGCGTGCCGCGTCGAGTCCACTACTTTCGCTCACATGCGCAACGTCCCGGTCGTACGCGGAATTGCCATCGCCGTCGTCTGGACCAGCACGGCGATCGCGCAGAGCGCCGATGATGGGTGGGGTGGTGTCTGCTGGAGCGCACGAACTGGGGGTGCGATCCGCTCTGTGCCCGCGGTGACCAATGATGCCGTGTATGTCGGGAGCGCCGACGGATATTTCTACAAGCTCGATCGGCGCAGCGGGTCAATCCGGTGGCGATTTGCGGCGGGGAGTCCCGTCGATGGGGCGCCGGACGTGGGCGCGCAACTGGTGTATGTCACCGCGCGCAACGGGCGGGTGTATGCTGTCGAGAAGGAGAGTGGGCGCTTGCGTTGGTCGCATCAGGCTGGAGCCGCAGTCATGCTGGGACCGTATCAGCGCGGGTACGATCTGTTCGTCGCGGGGCCCCGAACCGCCGACTCATCGGTCATCGTCGGTGGCCCGGACGGCGTGGTGTGGGCATTCGATGCCGTGAGCGGGCGTGCGCGCTGGCATGTCGCGCTCGGCACGTCGATCTGGGCCACGCCTGCCGTCGATGGCGGGACTCTGTATATCGCAGCGAACGACGGCCGGTTGTATGCGCTCGAGCGCCGCACTGGCGCGCGGCGGTGGCGCTTCGACACCGAAGGCGCGGGGCTCGATCTGGCCAAGGAAGGATTCGATCGGCGGTCCATCCAGTCGTCTCCGGTCATTGGTGAGGGGATGGTGCTCTTCGGGTCGCGCGACGGACACCTGTATGCGGTCGACGCCAAGAGCGGCCAACAGCGGTGGCGTGCCGCATACGCCCCTTCGTGGATCGTGTCCTCACCGACCGTTGATGGCGATACGGTGTACGTGACGACATCCGATGCTCAGCTCGTTGCCGCGCTGGACGCTCGTAGTGGTCGGGAGATCTGGCGCCGACGTTTGGGTGGGAGACTTTTTCCCGCGGCGGCGATTTCAGGTACGGCGTTGTACGTGGGCACGAACGAGGGGCAGTTCGTCGCACTCGATCGGGCAACCGGTGCCGTACGCTGGCGGTATCTGGTCGGCGATCCGCTGCACGCCACGCCCGTCGCGCGTGATGGCATTGTGTATTTGGGGTCCGATGGTGGTCGCATCGAAGCCATCTCACTGAGTGCGGGATCGTTTCCGGTGAGAGCGGTGTTCTGGGATCCAATGTACGAGCGCTTGGGGCCGGTTCGTGGCGGCAGTGCGCTGCGCGAATATTTGGCGGAAAATGGGTTCGAGCTTTTGGACTCCGCCGCGCTCGGATCATTTCTCCGCGCGCGGATCGACGATCGCCGGCCGAGCGCGATCGTGTTTGCGCAGGATGTTCTGCCGAATGCCGATACTGCTGCGTTTCACGAGTATCTGGCAGCGCAGGGGAAAGTGGTCTGGTTCGGAAATCCACCACTGGCGTTGGGACGAGATTCCACCGGTGGGATTCCGCGCGACTCCTCGGGGTATCCGGACGATATTTCACTGGCCCGAACCGACCGTCTCCTCGGCAACATCTACAAGCTGGGCCGATTCGACGGGACCAACTGGTGGGCGACGCCGACGCCGACTGGTCGCGCCTGGGGGCTGGATGATGGTCGTATCATCTCGGGATCCGTTGGCATTGCCGGTGTCAGCGAAGTGCTGGCGGTAACGGAGACTGGCTTCGCAGGGGCCTGGGTCAAGTCGTATGGCGGGCCGCGGGGCTCGGGCTTTGTTATGCTCGGGGGCGGCGGCGTGCCGCGCGCGGATGGCATTCCGCTCGAGCAGCTGGCGAGCATTCGACGGGTAGCGGACTACGGATTGATTCGACGCGCCGGCGGTTGTCACTAGTGCCGGAGCTGGACGGCGCGGGGCTTGCAAGCTGAAATCGTTGTGAACGGCCGGAGCCCGCCTGGCTGTAGCCCGTTCGAGGATCGTTCGATCGTCAGCAGCGCGATCAGGGGCCAACCGGGCTAAATCGTGCTACGAGCGCGGCCCAGGGGACCAGCCGGAAGTGTGGCCCCGATGTCACGCGAGGGGCGAGATGCAGTTCGTTGGCCGTCTGCACCAGCTCGGAGACATAGAGATTGGGGGACGTGGTGTCCTGGACGCGGTCGCTCGCCCAAAGGAAGCCGGCGTCCGCGATGTAGACGCCCAAGACTCCCTCGCTCGCCGCGCCGGTGACGGGGAAGACGGTCAGCGCGCCGCCCGCGCGCGACTCGCTCGAGCGAACGGTATCGATGTGCGCGCGAGTTGCCGCGCGGATCATTGGCGCGGTCAGCGGGTGGGTGAGGACAGTCGCGCCGTTCGCGACCCAATAGCGGAGTCCCGCGATGTGCGGCCAAATGTCAGTGGCGGCGACGAAGACGAGCGGATGGTGACCTGGGAATAGCTTACCGATCCACGACGAATCCTGGCTGGCGCGGCGGTCGCCTTGCGGTGAGTCGAGGATGAAGACGGTGTCGGCGACGAGCGCGATCGCGGATGTGAACGAGCGGTTCACGAGCAAGAACGCGTGAGCGCTTACGCGAACGGTGTCGGGCGCTTCGTCGGTCCAGTAGGGTTCGGGAGGTACCAGGAGCGAGTCCGCCATCACTCCAAACGCGGACATTGAAGGAAATACCGGCGCACTGTCGCGGCTCACGAGAGTGGCACCATTGGCGCCGACGATGCGGAGACGGTCCTTCGCTCCGCCGACGACGCGCATGACGCCCATGGGGAAGAGCGCCGGACCGACGCGATCCCAGTCACCGTAACGGTACTCCACCGACTCGGGCCCTTTGAAGTAGTTCCGCTCCATCCGCGCGAGCGCGACTGGGAGCCCATTTGACTCGCTGATGAGCAGGTGCTCCGCGCGGGGCCCCGAGAGCCGGCGCAGCGTGAGGCGTGGAAGTCCGCGAAACGCGCAGCGCCCTTCGAAGACCGCATCGCCGCGCGCCATCCAATCCGCTACCACGGCCCAGGGATTGAACGAGCGTTGCCAGGTGGCGGCGCCATGAAGCGCCACAGGTGCGAGATGCACCGAGTCGGTGCCGGTCAGCGTCGCCCGAACGCCGCTCCAAAGAGCGCTCTTGGGACCGAATGGGCTCGTGCGCTCGATACTCGCGGCCGGATCGAACCAGAAGTCCTCGTCGGTATCGAATGCCTCGAAAGGCGGATCGCTGCGGTCGCCGAGGTCGCGGAGCTCGCGCACCATCCGCGAGCGGACGTGCAGGACTCGCCCCATGACTCGGGTGACGCCCATCGACGCGACGGCTCGACTCAGGACGTCCGTCGCCGAGGTGCCGCGTGGCGCTGGTTGGCATGATGGGAATTGGCTCGCGATCGCCGCGAGCAAGAGCGCTTCGGGGATTAATCTCGCGATTGGGCTGATCTTCGATCCACTGGACTGGGGGAAGTTGGTCAAAATTGCAATTCGAATAGTCGACCCCGATGGAGCAGAGCTGGTGTCATTGAATGCTCAGCCAATAAGCTTTCAACCTCCATACCCAGGGTATCCCGCGGTGTGGTTCAACACACTAAGCATCAATGTTGTGTTCCCACGAGAGGGCACGTATTCCTTCCAACTCCGCGTGGATGGCCTGCAACTGAGCGAAGTCCCTCTGTATGTAGGGCCGTCCCCTAAGTAAGAGCTTGCGCTGGCGCAAAAGCGCTAGACGCTCGATCGCGACCTCGCTCAGGCCGCCGCCGGCAGCCTGCTGAGCCAAGAGAAATCCGTCGGCGCTTAACTGCATGCGCTACGCGTCACGGGCCGGCTAGAGGTCGCATCTCATGTGGAGCCAACATTTCGGCTGAAAGGACCGAGGCAATTCTGACCTAGATATTGCCATCGCGAGCCCCTAAGGTTTGCCGGATGCCACGGCCTCCTGAGCTAGCGCGACGTCGCTGGTCGACCTATGCCACCCTTATATTCCGTTGGTCCAACAGCTACCGCGGCCCATTGCCGCGTCCGCGGTAGGCCTTATGGAGTGGCCGACTTGGTGGAACTGGGACCTCGAGCTAACGCCTCATCTCGAAAAGCGCATGGAGGATCGCCAGTTTTCGGAAATCGATCTGAGGGCCATGTTGCATAAGGCGGCCGGGTGTCATCCCAATGTGATTGCCGGACGGTTCGTTGTCGATACAACACACGCCGGGCGCCCCTGGGAAGTCATAGTCGAACCGGACGATGATGAGTCCTTACTAGTCGTGGTTACCGCGTACCCAGTCGACCGATAAGACCATGCGAGATCGCTACCTTGAGGTGACATTCCGGAAGGGCAAAGTCCTCGCCGCGTATCTGTACCTTCCCAGGCCCGCTGGCGCACGCAGCGTTCGAACGGTGACCGCAGGCCCAGGCATTTTGATTGACTTCGGTTCCGGCGATGTAGTGATCGGTATTGAAATCACGTCACCTGGCGCGATTACTCTCGACGCGATCAACGCAGTTTTGGCGCAATTGGGGCAACCGCGCGTAAGCGCCGCGGAGTTAGCGCCACTGCGTGCAGCATAGCCATCGCTCCGGCTCTCGCACTGCCAGATTCACAGCCGCTTGTCGAACGGCGATAGTTGAGGTGACGCGAGTCGTCGCCGCGCCGATCAAGATACCGCCCTTACGTCTCTCGCACGGCTGGCTTCGCGCCTATGTCCTATCGCCCCGAACGAGTCAACCTGCATCAGAAAGTGCTCGACGCCGTGTATGCGCACGTACTGCGCGACTCGAAGTGGCCAAGAACGCGGCTGCTTGAGATTGAACTGGCTACCTTCTTACCTCCGGGCGTTGGCTGGTTCGAGGTTATCCACGAGATCGGCAACGAGTTCATCTCTGAGTGCTCCGCCAGAGGGCGACGGAACGTGCATGCTGACGCTGGGCGGCGTAGCGAGGTGCACGAGGGCCGAACTGGACGTTCAGCGAGTCCTCTATATCGCCGGCAATGCCGCCGCCGCCTACCACGAGTCCGGCGGGGACGGAACTGCCGTGTTAAATCTCGGCGATCTCTTCAAAGCGGAGGCGCTAGACAGTCCATCGATGAGTCGTCTTATGATGATCCTCGAGTCGATGGAATGGCTCTCGCCGGCCGGATTCCCAGTGTACAAGGTGTTGCGCGGAGCGATGACGCTCGGTGGCGTTAAGTCGGTGGACGAGCTTGCGGCTCGGACACGTGACTACAAGCGCGGCGTAGAGCGCGACAAGCGGCTTGCTTATTCCTCAATCAACGGCGCCGCGGCTCCGCCGCACATCCTCTTCGTCAGTCACGCCGCGGTCGATCTGGAGATCGCCGACCTGCTTGCTGCCCATCTGGAGGTCGCTCTCCCGATGACCGCCGTCTTCGTTGCGTCCCGGCGGGATGCGATCGTCTCCGGAGAAGAGTGGTTGGACTTGATCCGTGCGAAGCTTCGACAAGCGGACGCGTTCGTCGTGCTATGGACGCACCGAAGTGCCGAGAGACCATGGCTATGGCTCGAAACCGGCGGTGCCTGGGTGAAGGACAATCCACGACTAATACCGGCAACAGCTGGCGGATTCGCCAAGAGTAAGATCCCGTTGCCCATTTTACTCAGCCAGGCGCGTGCCCTCGAAGATCCGCAGGATGCGGCACAGCTCTTTCGTGATCTCGGTGGCGAGCTGAAGGATCCGGCTGCCTTCTCAGCGGCGATCGCCGAGGCCGCGCAAAGAATCAAGTGAGCTTGTAGTTCATCGGTTGCGTCATTGCTGGCGTGCCCACTTTTAGCACGCGCAGTACGTTGTCCGAGCCTACTTACCACCAGGTTCGGGGCAGTACTTCGTCAAGAAGTACGGATCATCTACCGGCACAACGCGCAACGAAACGGATCTCATCGAGTACAGTCCACAACTTATGACGTCCGCCGAATCTAGGTCGAACAAAGCAACGTTATGACCCGGTCCGAGCGCGCTGTGATACGCAATGCCATCGAGGCCGTCATTTCGGAAAAGCTCGGCCAGAATCTGTGTCGGTACGTACTCGGCAAGGTCCTCGTGGCGCCCGACTGGCCGCGAATACGCTCGATCTATCTCGCCCCAATTGGCCCGCTCGCGCTCTGCCTCGTCTGGTTCGTTGAAGTAGACCTTCCACGGCCCGGCGTTGACGGTGCAGTTCATGATACGAAAAGTACGGCAGACCCGAAGCTCGGCGGCTGACACGAGAGCCCCGATCCAGGGACGAACCTCGGCAATTGTCGTGTCGCGCTCAGTGGCGGTGTACAGCACGGGAATTCCCTTAGGATTGGCTCGACCTTCGTAGGCTGACTGCCGCCGTGGCTTCATCTCGTCAGGACCGAGGGCGCATGCCATGTCCTCCTGCTCATTCTCGGCTACCAGCTCAGTCCGATAGTCATGCCCTTCGCGCGCTCTCCAGAGCACCGTCCCTGCGGCAATCTCCTCGCGCCGCGATTCGCTAGAGGACAGGACCGCGGCTAAGTAGTCTTGCTGCTCCTTCACCCTTATGTAGCGCCATTGCCGGCTCACCGACTCGGCGAACTCATCGAAGCTGCGGACGGATTTGAAGGGCGGCATTTCCGTGGGCCACTCTACTTACGCTTTGCCTCAGCGGCCCTTCGCTCGATCTCTCTTAACACGAGCGACCGGACCCAGGAGCTAGCCAGCAGATGGTCCGCTTCCGCGGCTCTTTCGATGAGCTTCTTCTCGGTCGGCGTCACGCGAACGTAGACCACTTGAGACCGCTTCTCGGCCATGCGCTGGAACATAGGCGAGCCTTTGGCAGGCGTCTGTGCGGCGAATCGCTAGCGTTTGTCCGACACGCTTCGTAGATTCCGGCGTCCCTAGTGGAGACCCGGAGACCGCATGACGTCCCAGGAACTAAGTGTCGTACCGTCTATGGACGCAGTGCGACCCTCGGTGGAGGGATCGCCAATGACACCACTGGAGCGCAAAGCCGCTTTCAAGGCAGCAGTCACTATGACGCAAGCCTCGGCTGCCGTGGCGGCGCGCCAGCTCAGTGTGTCCTACAACCACCTCATGCTCGTGCTTAGCGGCGAGCGTACCGGCTCCGAGCGGCTGTGCCGCGCGATTGCCGCATTCCTCTGTCGCACCGAAGTTGAAGTCTTCGGCAGTCGTGCCCAACGCGTGGCGCCCGAGCCTCAGAGCGGCAGAGAGCGATAGCGCCTGGCGCCACGGCGCTCAGCCTTTCCGTTGTGATTAGCTGTGCGAGCAAGAGGATCGATAGCGGTGTCTCGTGCCTTCGGCACTGCGACCCGCTATCTGATCCTTGCTCGCCGCCATTCGCACTCGGCTTCGCCGAGGTGCTCAAGGCGGGTCTAGCCTGTCCCGCATCGCGTCGCGCGAGCCTTGCCGCATGTCCGAGCACGAGCCGTCGGGGCGCTCCGCCTTCTAGGGGCTCCCGCGCCCCACGGCTCGAACTACGGAACAGCATCGGACTGGCGCGACGGGCCGATCGTCTGACGTAGACCCGAACGTCACCGAGGCCCGCCGCGCCACGAAGCGGGTTGTCCTGGTTGAAACGGTGCCATCTCTAACGCCACAGCGGCAGGTGGGTGGCCACTGAGCACGCGGCGCTCACGGCGTCTACAGAGCCGTGCTCAGGCAAACTACCCATTGCGGGCCGAGCCCGGCTTGGCTGCAGCGCCTCCCCCGAGTCCTCAATTCGGGTCCGAGCCGGGTCATTTCAACATTAACGTGCAATCGCGTGTCCTTAATCCGCTATCGGGCCGTGTCATCTCAGTAGGGCTGCGGATTTGGCGCCTCACCGGGGTTTGGTAGGTAGGAGGACTCACAGCGATGCCTCCCGCGCTCGCAAAGATGGACCAGATGCGCTTCTCGTGACTCTCACTCTTGTAGGCGCAGCTCGTCGACCCAAAGGCCGCGAGCGATAGCGCAGTCGCTTTGACCGTGTAACGGCAGGGGACTAGACCCCCTGGGACGTGAACTCCGTCTAGTAGAGAGACACACCAACCACAGGACACCGATGACACCTCCGACGTTGGACCCCCGCACCAAACCGACGATGGTCCGCTGGACGCCCACCGAGATCGCGACGGTCAGCGAGCGCGCGCAGGCCTGCGGTCTCACCGTCGCCCGCTTCGTCCGCGAAGCAGCCCTCGGCGCTGTGCCCAAAGCCACGCGCAACGTCGACCAGAAGGCGTTGGTGCGCGAGCTGGCACGCAGTGGGCGACGGAACGGAAGCACCTCTCGATCACAGACGTCGCGGCCGCCGGCGGATGGCGCGATACGGCGACTCTTCTGACGTGCTACACGCAGCCAGATAACGAAACGCTCCTCGCCGTCATGAGCGAGGAGCGGAAGGTCCGAGAGATATCGGTTAGCTAGGTCGCGGCCGCAGAGAAACACGGAACAAACGCGGAACGCGATTTTCAGCTAGTTGTTAAGTCCTTGTAACTCAATCGGGACGGCGGGATTTGAACCCGCGACCCCCTGAACCCCATTCGGTTCTCGGGGACGACATCAACAACATAGTTTGGCGCTGTTCAGAGGGAAAACCGGGCGTCGGGCCCGATCTTCACGACGAAAATGTCGGTTGCTGCCGGCAGAAACGGGCCCCCGAACGGGCCCCCGCCGAATCAGGCGACGTGAGGCGACGGCTTTCGGGGACAGCTCAAACGGTACGTCGCTTAAGCTCCGCAAGCGTGATGAGCACTTCGCGAGGTGACGAAGCATTGGGCGGTCCAAGAACGCCAGCGGCGTGCAACTGGTCAATTAGGCGAGCGGCCCGGCCGTAACCAATCAGCAATCGTCGCTGGAGCAGTGCAGTGGATCCCTGATCGTGTTGAATCACGACTTCTGCCGCTTGGTGGAGGAGCGGATCGACATTCGGGTTTGATTTACTGAACCAGTCAGGTTCATGAGCTGCTGCAACCGCACGGCGTACGGCTTTCATTGTTTCGGCAGGTGGTGTCGAACCGGAATTGCGTTGCGAAAGGTAGGCGACAAGACGATCTGTCTCCGAATGTGACACATAGCCGGCGCGGATTCTCACCGGCATTGCCGTGTCAGGAGCGAGGTAGAGCAGTGTTCCGAGACCCTCCAGGTGCTCCGCCCCGGACCGATCGAGCACCGTCCGGCTGTCGATGCCGGATGGTAGATGGAACGCGATGCGACTCGGAATCAGGCCTTTGACATCCCCCGTCACGAAGGGCGATGTCGGTCGGGAGGTCACCAGGACAAGGTGTACGCCAACAGCGCGACCATGCTCGGCGATGACAGCGAGGAAGTCACAAGCCTCCGGATGTGGCAGCGTCAGACCCGTGACATTGTCAATGACGCAGACGATAAAAGGCAATCGCTCCGGGTCCTCCCGCTCGAGGACCAGACGATTCTGCTCAAGGATCGTGCGGTAACCGCGTTGGTGGAAAACACGGCCGCGTCGATGAATCTCGACAATGCACCACTTCAGGACCTTGAGCGCATCGTCAAGGTCGCTGACAACCGGCAGTAATAGATTCGCTAGGCCGCTGTATGTCGGGAGCTCCAACCCGCCCGTGTCTATCAGTAAGAAGCGCAACTCGTGCGCGGTGTAACGCACGAGGAGGGTGGCGAGTAAAGAGTGAACGTAGCTCGACTTTCCAGAGCCAGTCGTACCAGCGATCAGAAGGTGCGGCGCGCGCGCGAGATCAGCGAGGCGGAGCTCTTGGCGGTCGTCTAGCCCTAAGACGAATGTAAGGTTGCCGGCCACGTTAGCCAACGTGGGCGAAAGAAGAAGGTCACGCAGTTTGAGATCTGGCGTGTCCGAGTCAGGATTCGTCTCTGTCCGAGTGGCGGGCCAGATGAGATCAAGTGGGATGGGAAACGAGTGCATTGTTGTCATCCGCCCATTCAGCCCCCACTACACGCCGGCTCGAGTGCGTTCACGCCCAGCGTTACGGTTTCGATTTCGTGTGCGGATAACTGCGCGTGTACGGTGCCACGTGTGTCCCATACTTTTTCGTATATCCGCGGACATGCACCCGGTTATCAGGATTGTGCGGCTTCGCGGTGTGGTGCGAAGGCGGCCGAGTCGATTGCGCTCCAGCGGGTATGGAAGCGGCGGCGAACATTGCGAATACGAGCGGCAACAGCCTGCGAAGACGTAGCACAGATCCCCCTGTCATTATGATGCTGCCACTAATAGTGAACTGCGTCGCAGCGCGATAGGGCACGTTTCTGACAGTGATGGGGCAGATTTCTGACAGTTGATGGATCGCTGGCCCAACCTCACGCTTATCGGGCGCGTCTGACTTCCCAGGCAACTTCAGCATCGCGCCGCATTTCACTCTGATAGCCCGGCAATCCGCCGCATTCCTGGCGACGCGATGTCGGCTCGGAGGGGGCAATGTGTACCCAGCCAAGATGGATGTGACGCTGTAAACTGGTAAACAAACGGCGGGATGATCCCGTAGGACTTCGCGTTTGAATTCAGGCACATAACGGCTGGGTCTACAGATCGATATCACTGAACTGTTGCCATTACTTACACTTAGTCGTTAATATTCAGCATTCGCGAATAGCGAATAACTCTCAAGAACCGGATACGAAGATGAAGAAGAGGAAACAGTCTGCTCTGAAACCGGCTGATGTGGGCGTCGCACTCGGACTCGTAGAGCATCCGCACGCCTCATATCAGCGCCTCAACGAGATGCTTGGAATCAGTTCCAGCACGGCTTTCGCCGCGGTGTGCCGGCTGCGCGATGCGGGATTGGTCCGGCAGGACGAGTGTGTGGTGATACGTCAGAACCTGCTCGAGTTTTTGGAGCACGGCGTCCGCTACGCGTTTCCCGCGTCACCTGGTGTGACGTTACGCGGTGTACCAACATCACACGCCGGTCCTGCACTCGCGAACGATATCGTTGGAGAGGACGCGGTCGTCTGGCCAAGCGCGGCTGGGGCGACAGTTGGTAAAGCCGTCACACCTCTGCTGCCGAAAGCAGAGCAGCTTCCGAGCCGTTCTCCGGAGGTCTACTGGCTGCTTACACTGGTTGATGCGTTACGCGTTGGCCGTGTAAGGGAACGCAAGCTGGCAATAGCGAAGCTGCGCGCACGGATGTACGGTGACTCGACGGTGAGCAACAACGCACTGGCGTGAGAGACCCCACTTCCGCCAAAGCGATGGCGGCAATCGTTGCGGCACTGGGTGACTGGGGACAACGAATAGTTTTCATCGGCGGAGCGGTCGCCCCTCTACTGCAGACCGATCCGCCGTTGCCGCGGGTAAGACCCACGGACGACGTGGATGCGATTGCCGCTACGCTGAGCTATCCCGACTATGGGAAGCTCGAGCAGGCACTGCGAGATGCTGGATTCAAGCACGGCGGCGTCACTGGCCATGCGACCCACGCGCACCGCTGGTACACACCAGACGGGACGAAATTCGATCTCGTGCCATATGGTGACCATCTCGGTGCCAGTGGCAACCAATGGGACGAGATCGCAGCCAACGATGCTGTGTCCACCATCGTCGATGGCGTCGAAGTGCGCCATGTGAGCGCAACAGGATTCCTGGTCCTCAAGTGGGCAGCCTATGCGGACCGCGGTGCCAACAATCCCGTCGGCAGTGAGGACATTCGAAGACATCCTCGCCGTGCTCGCATCTCGACCGTCGATTCTAGGCGAGATCGCAGCAGCGTCGGACCAAGTCAGAACCTACCTGCGCGACTGCGCAACAACGTTGATTGCACACCCCGATTTCGCCGACGCTTTGGATGCGCATCTTGGCCCTGCACTCAACAGAGTGGCCGTCATCGCCTCCGTCCGGACCACGCTCAAGACAATCGCAGAGTAAGTCTTAAGCCTGCAGCCACGCCTAAGGTTGCATGGGATCCACGTGCCGACATCTCGCAGCGGCAGTTCGTAAGCTGTTAAGAACCAATCGGGGCGGCAGATTTGAACCCGCGACCCCCCTGAACCCCATTCGGTTCACGGGTACGGCATCAACAACCTGGGTTGGCGCCGTTCAGAGGGACAACGGGCGTCGGGCCCGATCTTCATGATGGAGATGTCGGCGGTTGTCCGCAGAACGGCCCCCAACGACCCCCGGACGGATACCCGACTCCCCGACATTTCCGATATCGCATCGCACGCGCGCGTTGTAGGGCGCGCGTGGCCGCCACGACACGACTACGGCTCCTTGCTCGAGCGCGTCGTCAGCAGACGTACGACGTTTCCGACGATCATCCGCCAACGTTTCGGCTTTTCGCTAACCCTCGTCGGCCGCAAGCGCGTTTCTACTTCACCCCAGCAATTCGCGCCCATACCGGCAGCGAACGCTCGACCTGTAGCGAGTTCGGTTGGATGACGAAGCACACGTTCCGAGAACCGTTCTGCGAACGGCAGCAGATGGTTGTCGAGATATTCACTCAGGAAGTCCTTATGCACGACGTCGATTACCGCGACCCGGTTCTTTTCTGTTCGGGGAGCCTCATCGTCGTACTCGTGTCTGAGAACTCGCACCCAGGGCAGGAGAGTGAGCTCGGTTGCTCCACTCTCAACGCTAGCAGCAACCATCGGCGCGTTGACAACACCCAAACCGATTGACAGATGTGCGTCGAAATACCACGCAGTGGGAGGAGGCGCCTCGTCAGTGGCGAGATGCTCAAGCCCTTTGATAAGTGGCAGCATGAGTCCGTTGTAAGCCTCTGTCCCAGAAAGTTCTAATTCTGAGCCTTTGCGGACGCACTTGCTGAGAGTGTGACAATAAGGCGGTGCGGTTTGAAATGGATCTTCCTCGAGACCGAGAGCGTGGATTGCCGTGAAGTGCCAAGTGGATAAGTCATCGTCCGTGGAAATCGTCACATAGGGCGAGTGAAGACCACAAATCGATGGGTGACTTAGTGGCCTCAGCCCGGTCTTCGTCAGAAAGAAGACGTACGGAAGTTGAGACTGTTTACACTCGATGATAAGTGTTAACTGCGGCCGAACGCGTGGCTGAGGATCCCAGCCGTGCAACCGTCTATCGGCGCGCAGGTCGATCGTGCGCAGTTCCTTGGAATCCCTATCGAGATACGACCACTCGTCGAGGACAACGAATCGCTCCCGCAACAAGTCGCCCACCACGATCTGTAGTGGGTATCCGGACTGGTCCACCGCACTGAGGACCTGAGCCGGCTGGATACCAGTGCTAAGCTGGTTAGTGTTGGGATTGGTTTGGGCAGTCTTCACGTTGGCGATATCCGAGTCTTTCACTCCGGCTAGTCTGTCCGCAATTTGTGCGCTGGGCGACATTGGTGTCGCGGGACTCGACCGCGGCCGCGAAACGGGGTTGATCTCAAGCGACAGTGACTGTTGACTATCCGAACGGAGAGGTCTGCCAGGTAGTCGCGTCAAACAGCACAGCGCACGCGCTACCGTTGATCCACAACGTCTGGGGCCAACCCCAATAGAAGAGGTGAGCCGTACCTCCTGTTGGCAGGCGCTGCTCCGTTGGTACGCCAGTCCCCGTATATAGCACGACTTGATCCCCGGCCCGTACGGTCTTGGTTGGAAACCAAAACGCAGGATGCGCACCTGGTTGCACGCCGTTCACGCCGGCGTAAACGGTCGAGAAAACCACGAAATAGGCGAGATCGCACTCGGAGAGCACGTTGAGATACAAGCGCTCCATGTTCGGCGTCCCACGATCCACTATTCGCTGAATCTGTATTCTCATTTTTTGACCAGTCGTCCGACACACGCGCCAGCGATTAGCACTATGCCGATTGCCAAGCATAGACCGCCCCGAGCTTCCGACGTCCAGAAATACGGCGCTAAGCCTAGTATCGCACCGCCCAGCCCCACGCCGACTGCAAAGAGGACCTCTATCGCCCGGACCGTTCTCACATCCGCCTCGAGCACGCATGCTCTCGTATTGGCAGCGTGATATCTCTCAACGTATCCGCGCAGCTGGTCGAGCTCTGCCTCGAGTTTCTCAATTTCATCGAGTAGCAACTTTGGAACGCCTGGTGTGGTCAGGTCCGCGTCACTGAGCTGACGACGAAGGTCGCGAAAGGCTTGACGCCTACCACTGGGAGCCGCCGGAGGGAGGTCGTTTGTCGGCTGCGTCCCCTCGGTGCCTACCGCTTGTTGCTGGGCTTTTTGATTAGCATCAGTCACAACGTTCCTCGTCGGCAGCACAGGCTCTAATCGCTCCGGTGACGCTTCGCTGGCCGCCGCCGTGATTGCGAATCGGCAACGCGGTCGAACAAGTCTCCTGGGTTGACTCCTAAAAAGGCGCAAAGCCTGTCAATCGTGTCGGCGCCGATACGTTCGAACCGGCCATCCTCGCTCGCGAGTTTGTAACTCGCGTGCGGGCTGAATCCTGCTCCCGTAATCAGATCATACGGTTTCAGTCCGCGCTGTCGTAGTAGTTCCGCCACCCGCAGTCGTACCACCCTGCGCTCTCTCGGTAGGAGTCGACAAGCCATCGCGTAGCTGGTCTACCAGCCTCAGCAGACGCGCCGCTTCGCCAAATCTCCCACCGAGTTGCTTCTTACACTATTGGCACGTAGACTATTGTATCGTACGTACCAATACTCTCGACTATGGAGGTAAGGGTGTCGACGACTGGAATGGCGCCCTTGGAGCGCAAGGCAGCCTTTAAGGCGGCCGTCACAATGAACCGGGTCACCGCTGCTCAGGCAGCCCGGAATCTCAACGTCTCGTACAATCACCTTATGCTGGTGCTCAACGGCGACCGCGTCGGCTCCGAGCGGTTATGCCATGCCGTCGCCGCATACCTTGGCCGCACCGACGTCGAAGTCTTCGGCAGTCGTGCGCAACGCGTGGCGCCCGAGCCTCTGAGTACCACAGAGCGATAGCGCCTGGCGCCACGGCGCCCAGCCTTTGCGTTGTGATTTGCTGTGCGAGCAAGAGGATCGATAGCGGTGTCTCGTGCCTTCGGCACTCATCCCGCTATCTGATCCTTGCTCGCCGCCATTCGCACACGGCTTCGCCGAGGTGCTCAAGGCGGCTTATCACTGCCTCACGCCCGGGGGCGCGCCGACCGCCGAGGCTTCGCAGTTGGCCCGTCGTCTTCGTGGTTGGCCGCTGATCGTGCTACCCCATCGCGCGGTAGGATCTCCAAGGTTGCCGAGCTCTTTGCAACGCCGACGCAATCTATTCACGTAGTGTATATCGCCCGATCGAACATATGCCGAGTCCGTGGGGATCATATTTGCGCCAGTCAGCAATCGTCAGAAGAGTCAACTCAATCGCCTCATGATCTTGCTGGACCGCCAACCACAGTGGCGGACTGTCACAGAATCCGTTCTTACCCTTGTTGAGTACGAAATAGGCCTTGGCATTCGTGACTCTGTACATGCGTGCACCTGTCAGCTCGTCCACCACGCTGACAGTGCTAATGGCGTCGAATTGCAACTGCATGATTCCCCTGTACTTGGCGAACGACGCAACAGACGTGCTCAGCGTGAGCGAACCAGTCAGCCATTCTGCGTTGTTGCTGTAGGCATCAAACAGCCTTGGGACGGAATCAGGTAGCGACGTTTGACCGATCGCGGGAAAGGGCACCACGAAACAAGCAACCACTACCAGGAAGGCTGCGCGCACGTCTTGTCCTTGATTGGATAGTCTTGCATAGGACGGAGGCGTGTACGGAGAGTAACGGCACCGCGGAAATAGGCGTCTGGAACGCGCCGACCTAGGCGCTCAATCTGAAGTGTCTGCTGGGTTCGAGCACGAGCCGTCGGGGCGCTCCGCTCTCTAGGGGCTCCCGCGCCCCACGGCTCGAACTACGGAACAGCATCGGACTGGCACGGCGTACCCACCGTCCGGCGTAGACCCGTCCGTCACCGAGGTACGCCGCGCCACGGAGCGGGTTGTCCTGGTTGAAACGGTGCCGACTTGAGCGGCACAGTGGCCCGTGAGTCTCCAGCTAGGCCACGGTGCCACGCCACCGCGGTTGCTAATGCCGCCAAACTACCCATGGCGGGCCGTGCCCGGGCTGGCCGCGGCGCCCGAAGCGTGTCCTTGGTTCGGGCCCGAGCCGGGTCATCACAGCAGCAATGCGCAATCTCGTGTCCATAACCCGGCGTTGGGGCGTGTCATCTCTGAGGCGTTGCGGTTTTGGCGCTCCGGCGGGGTTTGGTAAGTAGGGAGCACTCGATATCGATCGCGCGCGCCACTCACGAGACGAGGACCGAACGCGCTTCTCGTGGCTCTCACTACTAAGAGAGGCGCTGCTCGTCGACCGAGTTGGCGCCAGAGATATCGCAGGCCTCCCAATGTAACGAAAGGGGACTAGACCCCTCCCAACCCGAACTCCGTCTAGGTAGGACAGACCCCAATCACAGGATACCGATGACACCTCCAACGTCAGAACCCCGCACCAAGCCGACTATAGTCCGCTGGACACTCACCGAGATCGCGACCGTGACCGAGCGCGCGAAGCAGTGCAATCTCTCCGTCGCCCGCTTCGTCCGCGAATGCGCGCTCGGCGCCGTGCCGAAGGCCGCGCGCCACGTCGACCACAAAGCGCTCCTCCGCGAACTCGCCCGCAGCGGCAATAACCTCAACCAGCTCGCGCACGAGGCCCACGCCCGCGACCTCTTCCCGGCCCAGGAGAAGCTCGAGGCCGCCCTCGCGCTGCATGTGTCCGTCCTCCGCCAACTCGTCGACGAGCCGGAGCGGTGATCGCGAAGACGAGCAGCGGGAAAAGCTTCGGCGGCCTGATGCACTATCTCGAAGTAGGCCGGTCAGGTCGTGAGCCCGAGCGGGTCGATTGGACCGCGTCACGGAACCTCTTCGGCACGGACGACCCGGAACTCGCCGGCCAGGTGATGGAGGCTACGGCCGAGCAGAGTCTCCGCATCCAGAAGCCCGTCTATCACTTGTCGCTCTCGTTCGATCTGACGGACAGAGTCGACCGGTCGCGTATGGAGCTCGTGGCGGACCGGTTGCTCGACCGCCTGGGGTTGCAGGACCACCAGGCCATGTTCGTCGCGCACCGCGACCGCGAACACGCGCACGTCCACATCGTCGTCAACCGCGTCCACCCCGAGACCGGCGTGGCCTGGGAGCAATGGCAGGATCACCCGAGGATCGAGCGGACGCTGCGAGAGACGGAGCGCGAGATGGGACTCCGTGAAGTGCCGGGCCGCCTCTACCGCGCGCCCGGCCACGAGCTCCCCGAGCGCGCCCTCGACACCAGTGGAGAGCGTCACGCCGCTGAGAGGACACACGAAATGTCATTCGCTGACACTGTACGCCAACATTTGCCGGAATGGCGCCAGGCACAGTCATGGGAAGATCTTGCCGAGCGACTGGCGAACTATGGGTTCAGGATTGAACCAAGGGGCCAGGGGATCGTGATCACGGACGGCGAGCAACAGGTGAAAGCCTCGCGCGTGGCCCGTGATCTGTCGGTCAACCGCCTGGAGCGGAAATTCGACGCGCCGTACCCCGGCAGGGCCCTCAGTGAGCCGGGGCGCGAGATCGATCCCGCGATTCGAGGCCTGGTGCGCGATATCCGCGCGTACGACGAGGCTACACGGCATGCGAAGGCCTTGGGTGAAGCCGAGACCCGGTCGCGCGAGGCTGCCGAGCATGCGCACGCCATAGAGCGCGCATCTCGTGACTGGCGCAATCGCGCCGACAACGTCACTCGGGCCCTCGGCCGCGTGTACCAGTCGCCGGAGGACGCCCGGGTCCGACTCGCCGAACTGGAGCGTGCGCTCGGCAAGGAAGTGGTCACGCGAGAGCTTCACGACCGCCCGGAGCAATTCGGCCGGCTTCGGACTGTCGAGCGCCCAGGCGTGCTTGGACTTGTGCGGCGCGACGACGCACCAGCTCGCGCCGAAGCGCGGAATCTCGGGGTTGCGATCGACGATTACCGCAAATCGGAGCAATCCCTCCGATCGCATCTGCGCCCAGGCAGCGAACTGACGAGAGACTTGGTCGATACCGTGGAACGCGCGGCCGGCATCGCGCATGACCGTGCGCAGAGCGTTGTCCGCGAGCTGCGCGACGCCGGCCAAAACTTGCCGGACCGGCGCGTCATGCAGCGGACAATCGGAGAGCTCGCGTCAACGCTCTCGGCGCCGGAATCGCGACTCCTGCGGACGTTCGTCACTGATGCCCAGGCGCGACTGGTGACGAAGTTCGTGGGCTTCGCCCGCGAGATCGCACTCGGGCGCGATCGTGGCCTTGGGGTCTGAGACCAATGGATAGCCGCTCGCCGGCGGCCGCACCCCTGGATGCATTGCGGACGAAGTGGCGAGCCCGGCGCGACGAGTTCGCCAGGTTCCAGGCGGCCGTCAATGGCGCGACGCTCTGTGACGAACTGCTGGCCGACCTCAATGGCGCGCTGCTGGCGCACGACGACGAAGTGCTCACGTTGCGCGATGCGGCCGCGGTATCGGGGTACACGGTCGATCATCTCGCACGGCTGATCCGACAAGGCAAGCTACCGAACGCCGGACGGAAGCGCGCACCGCGTGTGCACCGTCGTGACGTACCACTCAAAGCGAACACCTCGCGCGGACACGACACAGATAGCTATAATGCCCGATCCGACGCCCGGTCCCTCGTGCGGCGCCTCCGTTTCGGAGGCGTAGATGACACAGACTAACGGCTGGCGGAAGGTAGGGGACCGGTGGACGCGATCGCTCGGAGTGCGTGGGCTTCGCGTCCGGCTGTTTCAAAAGCGAAAGCATGGAGTGTTCTATCGGACACTGTGGGTACCCGGTGAAGGCAAGGACCGGAAGTGTCTCGATACGAGTGATCGTCGAGAAGCAGAGCGACTCGGTCGAACATTGCTCACCGAACTTCGCTCCGCTCGGGTGGCTCGTGCGCCCCAGATTCGATCAGAAGCGCCGTCGTCACTTACGCTAGGCGAGCTGTGGCGGCGATATCGCACGACATGTCCCGCGTTTCTCGACAACGCGGCGACGAGCCAAAGTGACTCGCGGAGCCGGATACGAGTGCTCCTGGCGCACTTTGGCCGCCGGTGCCCGGTCGGGAGCTTGACGGCTGACGACCAAGCCTCGTACGTAATCGCTCGTCGCGCTGGAGGAATCCGCATCCGGGAAGGTGAGTTGACCGGACCAGTGCGTACACGTTCGGCCGAGGCAGACCTGGTGCTCCTGCACCAGATGCTCCGTTGGGCTACAACGGCACGAGTTGATGGCGTGCCGCTGCTCCGAAGTAATCCACTAGCCGGCGTACGGCGGGTTCGCGAGCAGGACCCGAAGCGACCGATTGCGACGTGGGACCGATATCTGGCCACACGCGCCGCGGTGCGCGAGTTGGCGGCGCAAGCGGAGTCAGAGGCTGATCGAGTGCGCTGGGTCAAGATCGAGCTCGCACTCGTTCTCGCCGAAGCCACGGGACGACGACTCGGCTCGATTCGGCAGCTGCGGTGGGAAGACATCGACTGGGCGGCCTGCACCATTCGTTGGCGGGCAGAGGCCGACAAGAAACGGCGCGAGGCGATCGTGCCTGTCCCGCTTCGGTTACTCGACGAGCTCAGACAGTTTCAGAAAGAGTTGCGCGCGGTTGGCGGCCTGGTCTTCGGCGCCGAACACGACGCGACGAACGCGATGGATCGCCACCTGTTCGACAAGTGGCTCGCGCATGCTGAGAAGAGAGCTGGACTCAAGAAGCTGGACGGTGGACTGTGGCACCCTTACCGGCGAAAGTGGGCAACCGAGCGAAAGCACCTCTCGGTTACGGACGTTGCCGAAGCCGGCGGGTGGAAAGACACCGTGACCTTACTGACGTGCTACGCGCGGCCAGATAACGAAACGCTCCTCGCCGTGATGAGCGAGGAGCGGAAACTCAGAGACTGCGCGGTTCGGTGCGAGAAACGGGCCCCCAACGGGCCCCCGTTAATCTTGCAGTTCGTAAGTTGTTAAGAATCAATCGGGACGGCGGGATTTGAACCCGCGACCCCCTGAACCCCATTCAGGTGCGCTACCGGGCTGCGCTACGTCCCGTACTTAACGTCGGGAAGGTAACTTGTTGCCGTATGGTCCTCCAGCATCGACTCGGTGGCTATATGGAGTACTCGGCCCCTGCCGCGTTGGCGCCGTATTGCGAGGCTGTATGGACGTGCAAGACGCCCAGCGAGCATCAGCAAGCGGTGCACCGGGTGTGCCCGATCTGGCGGTGAATATCCAGCTCGCGTATCTCAGGGACGCCGCCAGGCACGTGTGTGAGCCAACGCTCGGCGTCGGCGGACCGATCGCGACGCCGGTTGTTGCAGGATTCGAGCCGAGGCGCGAGATCGTTGCGTTGAAGGTGAAGCTCGAATGGAGCGATGGGGTGTTGGATCAGCTGCCGCGACTGGCACGGGCGGTCCTCGACGGGCTCTCGCATACACTGTCGATCGAGGAGGCGACCGATCTGCTGATCGCGAACATCGCACCCAGGCCTCGCGCGGTCCCCCTGGCGGCGCGGGCGCTCGATATCGTACGATGGACGAGAGGGCAGTGCGCGGTCGAGCAGGTTGCCGACCGGCTCAATGTCTCGCCGCGACACCTGAGGCGTGAAGTCGAGCGCCAAGCCGGCGTCACCCCCAAGATGTATACGCGCACGGTAAGGCTGCTGCGGGCCGTGACGATCGCGGATGCCTATCCGGCGGCGCAGCCCATGCCATGGGCGAAGGTGGCCGCGGATAGCGGGTTCTACGATCAGTCACATTCTCATTCGCGAGTGCCACGCGCTCTGTGGCCTCACGCCCGGTGAGATTCTCATGGGGCGGCGGACAGAGATGGTGGGTCAAAGCGAGCCATGAAACCTCCCAAATCGGCTGCCTCGAACGATCCTACTTTCCGACGAATCCGTCCTTGGCCAACTGATCGGACGTCATGGTGATGACGTCGACATGCAAGCGGATTGGCTTGAACGGGTTGTTCGTCGTGTCTTTCGGCACCGACACGATGGCCTCGACGACGTCCATGCCTTTGAACACCTGCCCAAATACCGTGTAGTGGTTGTCCAGCCGCGCGAGCCCCTGCTTGTTGGCGACGATATAGAACTGGCAGCCCGGATCCAACGACTGCTTGTTCCCATCGGTCCCGGCTCCAACCGCACCGTACACATGCTTCAAGTCGTCGCGGAACTCCGGCGCCAACAAGTTGGGGAACGAGCCGAACCCCTGCGGCGTATCGGGACACCCACCCTGCGCCACAAAATCTTTGATGACACGGTTGAACGTCAGCGTGTCCCAGTAGTGGCTCCCCGCGAACTTGATGAAGCTCGCTTTGTGCACCGGCGTCTCATCGTGGAGCACGAACAGGATCTCGCCGAGATCGGTTTTGATCCGACCGACTTGATACGTCTTGACTGACCGCCCGGTGCTGGCCACGAGCGGAAGAGCGAGCAGCAGGATGAGCGCGAATCGTCGCATGGCGCCCAAGATACGGGCGCTATCGCCTGTGCACCAACCGCGCGTCCGGATCCGCACCCTGCCACCCGGCGCGGGCGAGCTCCGGTGTCGGGGACTCGGCCTCCGGATATCCGATGCAGAGGTAAGCCACGAGATCCCACGACGGCGGGACGTTCGAGCGAATCGCGGACGCCGATCGGATCGAGGATCGAGACCCAGCCCACGCCAATCCCCCAAGCCCGAGCCACGAGCCATAGCGTGTGGACGGCCGTGACCACGGAGTACTGAAGCATCGCCGGCATCGTGCGCTGGCCGAGTCCGTGGCCGGCCTCCGTGCCGGTGTCGGCGAACACCGCCAGATGTACCGGTGCGTCGTCGAGCCCAGCCAGCTTGAGCTCGGCGTACCTCCGCGCGCGCTCACCAGCGTACTCGGCCAGCGCCTCCCGGTTGCACGCCAGAAAGTTCGCCCGCACGGCAGACCGAACTTGCGGCGACTCGACCAACACGAAACGCCATGGCTGGCTGTACCCCACCGACGGAGCAAGACAGGCGCGCTCGACGAGCCGCTCGATCACGCCCGGCTCGAGCGGAGCGGTGGCGAACCGTCGGAACGTCCCGCCGCCAGAGGAGGAGAGCGTCGAGCCCCTCGCGGAATACGTGGTCGAACCGCGGGGTATCAGTCTGAGTCTCGGGGACTGTCACCGACTCCATACCCCGAGCGATAGCTGGCGTACTCGCTATGTTCAAGGAGCCATGCGTACACTCCTCTGGTTGTGCGTCCTGGCTGGCTGCGCAGGCGGCCACGAGGCCGGTGTCGTCACGCCGCCCCTGGGCTCGACGACGATCACGGTGCCCGCCAGCATGCGGAGTGTGCCCTTCGACGTCCCGCGCTCCCTCAAGATCCCAACCGGCTACCACATCGCGGTCTACGCGCGTATCCCGAACGCCCGGTTCGCTGTCGTCACGCCGGACGGCAACCTCCTGGTCTCAGTCCCCAACTCGGGGTCCGTCCAACTCGTCCGGCCGAACGCCAGCGGCGATCCACTCGTCTCGACCTACGTCTCCGGGATCGACAACCCGCAAGGACTCGCGATTCACACCATCGGCGGCGTGACGTATTTGTATGTCGCCGAGGAGACCCAGGTCGATCGGTACGTCTGGACTGCTGGCCAACTCACGCCGGGGGCTCGCCAGGTTATCGTCTCCGGACTCCTGGCCGGCGGCTCGCATCCGTACAAAAACCTCGCGCTCGATGCGAACGATGAGCTCTACGTCGCGCTCGGCTCGAGCTGCAACATCTGCACGGGTGATCTCACGAGCACACCCGAGCGGGCCGCCATCTATCAGTACAATGCCGACGGCACTGGTGGACACCTGTTCGCCAACGGACTCCGCAATCCCGAAGGGCTCGCGATCCTGCCGAGTAACAACACACTGTGGGCGGCGGTGAACGAACGGGACGACATCCCGTATCCGTATCACGACGCGAGCGGCAACTCGTATGGCGGCGTCTACAAGGCGTACGTCGACAACCACCCACCCGATGAGCTCACGTCAGTGCGCGACGGCGGGAATTACGGGTGGCCGTACTGCAACCCCACGCAAGACTCGTCGGCCGGGTACGACAACATGCCGTTCGATCCATCGGTCGACCAAGGCATCAACGATGCGAACCAAGTCAGCTGCGCCACCATGGATCGCGTCGTAAAAGGCATCCAAGCCCACTCTGCTCCACTCGGGCTCACGTTCACGATCGGCACCAATGCTCCCACAGCGTTTCGGAGCGGAGCGGTACTGGGGCTGCATGGATCATGGGACCGGACCACCAATACGGGGTACAAGGTCATCTATGTGCCGTTCTTGGGATCGCTCCCCACAACCGGCACGACGCCAACTGACTTAGTGACTGGTTGGGCCGATGCTCATAGTTACTGGGGCCGTCCCGTTGACGTTGTGGTCGACGCTTCGGGTCGTTTCTTCATTACGGACGATCAAGCGGGCGCGATCTACTTGCTGATCGCGCCATGAGCGCGGGGTGACGCCGAACACGCGCTGGAACGCCCGAGTAAACGCCGCGTCGCCCTTGTAGCCGACGGATTTCGCGATCGCGTACAACTTGGCCCCCTTCTCGCGCAGAAGCCGACCCGCGGTCTCCATCCGCCAACGCGTGAGATACTCGAGCGGCGTCTCGTCGAGCAGCGCCTTAAAGCGCGCCGCGAACGCCGATCGCGACATGCCCGCGGCGGACGCGAGCGTCGCCAAAGTCCAGGGCTCCCCGATCGCGCGGTGCATCGCCTCGAGACTCTTGCCGATCTGCGGATCGGCCAACGCCTGCAGCCACCTCGGCCTCGCGGTGCAGCTACCCGACGCCGCATGAGCCCGCAGCGCTTGAATGAACAGAATGTCGGCGAGCCGCGTGACGATCACCGGCGACCCGGGCGCGGGCGACGTTAGCTCGGCGCTCAGCATCTGTAGCGTCGTCACGAGCGCGTGACTGCGCGGCTCATCAGCGCGGATCAGGATCACGGGAGGCAAGAGATCGGTGAACCGGCCGCTCGATTGGTCGAGCGTGAACCAGCCATTCACGATCGTCGTCGGCGCGCCGCCACCGCCCACGCGCATAACGCCATCAACACCAGGCGGCGCGACCTCACAGAAGCTCACCGTGCGGGACTCAGGCTGATCGCCGAGCACATACTCCGTGTTCGGCGCGACGAGCACGCAGTCGCCGCCGACGAGCGGAATCGCCTCGCCGCCGGCGACGCGCAGATAACAGTTCCCGCGCGCGACGTATGCGAAATGCGCGTACGCGTAGACGGCGGCACTGTCGCCCTCATGGCGCTCGAGCCCCCACGGTGCCGTCGCTTCGATCCGCGCCCCAACGGCGCTCGACACGTGGATCGCCGTGAAGACGTCTGTCATAGGGTCCATTTTGCCCCCTCCAATCTGGACGATCAGTCAAGAAATATGGACTGTTGAGCATTACTAGTACAAGTTCATTAGCGTACTATCTACACCATGCCAATTCTCATACTCATCGGCCGCGTCCTGTTCTCGGCCATCTTCCTCTCGGCGTTCTTCGGCCACTTCAAGGCCGGCACGATCGCCTATGCGAAACAGGTTGGACTGCCGGCCGCGTCCATTCTCGTGCCGGCCTCGGGCGTCCTCGCGGGGCTCGGTGCGCTCTCCGTGATGCTCGGCTTTCATGCCCGCATCGGTGCCGCGCTCATCGCGCTCTTTCTCATTCCCGTCACCATCAAAATGCACGACTTCTGGAATGCGAAGGACCCGATGATGGCTCAGATGCACCAAGCCATGTTCTTCAAGAACGTCTCGATGCTCGGCGCGGCGCTTCTGATCATCGCCTTCGGCTCGGGTCCGCTCAGCATCGCCGCCTGACGAGCTCAGCCGAATGTAGATGAGTTGATACAGTCGATTGGTGTAATCTTGGTTGCTGCAACCAATAAGTTGCGAGACCGATTAGTCGACTGTGCACGAGACCTACCATTGGAATTGCTCCGTCATGCGCGTGTTGATGTTCGGGTGGGAGTTTCCCCCGTATCGCGCGGGCGGATTGGCAACCGCCACGCTAGGACTCGTCAAAGGGCTCGTGCAACGTGGCGTCGGCGTCACGCTCGTGGTGCCATTCCCGGTCACCGCGCGGAGCGCCGAAGGCGCGCGACTGTTGAGCGCGACGGAGATCGCCGAACGATTCTCGATCGTCCGCATCGACTCGCCATTGGTCGCCTACACCGGCGCCGCCGACTATCTGTTTGAGCTGCGGCCGGCCGAGGGCGCCGCGCCAATGCAAGCGCCGACGGCGGTATACGGACGCGACCTCATGACCGAAGTCGATCGCTTCGCCGCGGTGGCCGCCCACGTCGCCGCGGTCGAGCCGCACGACGTGATCGACACGCACGACTGGATCACGTTCGCGGCCGGCCTGCGCGCGCGCGGGGCGTCCGCGAAACCACTCGTCGCCCACATCCACGCGACCGAGTACGATCGCGCCGGAGATGGCGCCAACCCCGCGATCCTCGCGCGCGAATGGGAAGGGCTCCATGGCGCGGACCGGATCATCGCCAACAGCCATCGGCTCGCCCGGCGCGTGACGGACCAGTTCCACGTCTCGCATGACCGGGTCGACGTGATCCACTGGGGCGTCGACGGCATTCGCGTCGCGGTCGACGAGGCGCGCGCGAGCGACCGGCTCCTCGGCAACGCCCACCCGGTGCTGCTCTTCATCGGCCGCGTCACCTGGCAGAAAGGCCCCAGGTACTTCGTCGACGTCGCCCGGCGCGTGGCCGACTATTTTCCGAACGCACGGTTCGTGGTCGTCGGGGAAGGGGACGCGCTGCCTGACATGGTCCGATACGCGGCCAATGTCGGGATCGGCGAGCAGATCCTGTTCGCCGGTGGCGTCGAAGGACCAGAGGTCGACCGGGCGTATCGCATGGCGGACGTTTGCGTGATGCCGTCGGTGAGCGAGCCGTTCGGGCTGGTCGCGTTGGAGAGTTTACGGAACGGTACGCCCTGTATCGTGCCGCGGGAGTCGGGCGTCGCTGAAGTGCTGGAGAACGTGTTCAAGATCGACTTCTGGGACATCGACGAAATGACGAACACGATCGTCGCGCTGGCGCGATATCCAGCGCTGAAGGATACGATTCGCGAGCAGGGACTCGCCGAGCTCGACTCGCCGCGCCTCGGCCTCGACGAGCCCGCGCGCCGCACCGAGGCCGTCTATCGCCGGGTGGTGAACACTCATGGCTGATGTGTGCTGTTATTTCCAAGTACATCAACCCTATCGGCTCCGTGCGTTCCGGGTGTTCGACATCGGCAACGGCGCGACGTACTTCGACGAGAAGAAGAACGTCGACATCCTCAAGCGCATCGCCGAGCAATGCTACATCCCGGCGAACGATCTGCTCGCCCGTCTCATCACTGAATCGGACGGGACGTTCAAAGTCGCGATGTCGCTGAGCGGTACGCTCATCGAGCAGCTGGAGACGCATGCCTGCGACGCCCTCGAAAGCTTCCGCGCCCTGGTGGCCACGGGCGGCGTCGAGCTGCTCGGCGAGACCTATTATCACAGCCTCGCGTCACTCGCCGACCCCGACGAGTTTCGGGCGCAGATCACGCTCCACGGCGCGCTCATCGAGTCGCTCTTCGGCCAGCGCCCGCGGGTATTCCGCAACACGGAGCTGATCATGAGCGACGAGATCGCACCCGTAGTCCGCGATCTCGGATTTGCCGCGGCCCTCGCCGAGGGCGCGGCGCATGTGCTCGGCTGGCGCTCGCCCGCCTATGTCTACGAGGCCGGCGCGGCGCCCGGGCTCCGATTGCTGACGCGTCACTATCAGTTGAGCGACAACGTCGCCTTCCGGTTCTCGGCTCGCGGCTGGAATCAATGGCCGCTCCGGGCGGACACCTACGCGGACTGGCTGGCCAAGACGCCTGGCGATTGCGTCAATCTCTTCATGGACTACGAGACGTTCGGCGAGCACCAATGGTCGGAGTCCGGCATCTTCGAGTTTCTGGCGCGACTCCCCCAGGAGACGAGCGAGCGAGGTGTCAAATTCTTGCAGCCATCTGAGCTCGCGACCCGTCAGCCGGCGGATCGGGTGTGGTTCAACAGACCGACCTCCTGGGCTGACCAAGAGCGCAACGTCAGCGCCTGGCTCGGGAACCGTATGCAGCGCGCGGCCCACGATCGGGCCTATGCGTTACGGGGCGCCGTGCTGAAAACCGGCGATGCGACGCGGATCGAGGACTGGCGCCGGCTCACCACGAGTGATCATTTCTACTACATGGCGACCAAAGAGCATTCCGACGCCGAGGTCCACTCGTACTTCAGCCCGTACCGCTCGCCGTACGACGCGTTCATTCGCTACATGAACGTCATGCAGGACGTGCAACAGAAGAGCGAGGCGGCCGTCACCGCGTGAGCGAGGCCGACCGCATCGACGAGGACGCCCGGCGCGTCCGCAACTGGACACGGTGGGGCCCCTACCTCTCCGAGCGCCAATGGGGCACCGTTCGCGAGGACTACTCGGCCGACGGGAACGTCTGGAGCTTCGTCCCGCACGACCACGCGCGGAGCCGCGCATACCGCTGGGGCGAGGACGGCCTCCTCGGCATCTGCGACCGCGAATGCCGCCTCTGTTTCGCCGTCGCCCTCTGGAACGGTCACGACCCGATCCTGAAAGAACGGCTCTTCGGTCTGACTGGCCCCGAGGGAAATCACGGCGAAGACGTAAAAGAATGTTACTACTATCTCGACTGCACGCCGACCCACTCGTACATGCGCGCGCTCTACAAGTATCCGCAGCGCGCGTATCCATACGATCAACTGGTGGCCGAGAACCGCCGGCGCACGCGCGCTGACCCCGAGTACGAGCTGATCGACACGGGCGTATTCGACGAAGGCCGATACTTCGACGTGACGGCCGAGTACGCAAAGGCCGCGCCGGACGACCTCCTGGTCCGCATCAAGGTCGCGAATCGCGGCCCCGAAGCGGCTTCGCTGCACCTCATGCCGACGCTCTGGTTTCGGAATACGTGGTCGGGCGGGCGGCACGGGCGCGAGTATCCGCCGAAGCCGACGATGAAGCAAGTTGCCCCGGGTCACGTGCATAGCGATCACGAGACGCTGGGGCCGTACACGTGGTTTGCCGAAGGCGGACCGCCGCTGCTCTGGACCGACAACGAGAGCGACCTCTCTCGCCTGTACGGCATTTCCAATCGATCCCAGTATGTCAAGGACGCTTTTCACTACTACCTGATCGATGGTCGGCAAGATGCCGTGCGACCCGAACCCGAGGGAACGAAAGTCGCCGCGCATTATCTGCTCGATATCCCGGCGGGAGGGGAGCAGGTCGTTCGCCTCAGGCTGACGGGCGGTGAGATCCCGCCGCGCGATCCATTTGGCGACGAGTTCGACGCGACGTTCGCCGCCCGTATTGGCGAGGCCGACGAGTTCTACGAATCACGTATCCCCGAGGCGACGACCCGCGACGAGCGCGCGATCATCCGCCAGGGGTACGCGGGCCTGCTCTGGTCGAAGCAGTTCTATAACTACGTCGTCTCCGAATGGCTCGACGGCGATCCGGCCGAGCCCCCGCCGCCGGCGTCGCGGCTCCATGGGCGCAACAGTGATTGGCGGCACGTGCACGCGCGCGACATCATCCTCATGCCGGACAAATGGGAGTATCCCTGGTTCGCCGCATGGGATTCCGCGTTTCACATGGTGTCACTCGGCGCCGTCGACACGCATTTCGCGCGGAACCAACTGATCCTGTTCATGCGCGAGTGGTACATGCACTCGAACGGTCAGATCCCCGCCTACGAGTTTGCGTTCGGTGACGTCAATCCGCCGGTGCACGCCTGGGCCTGTTGGCGTCTCTACAAGATGACGGGCCGCACGCGCGAGGCCCGCGACCGGCGATTTCTGGTGCGCGCCTTCCACAAGCTCCTCATCAACTTCACGTGGTGGGTCAATCGGAAGGACTTGGAGGGCAAGCATCTCTTCTCGGGTGGATTCCTCGGTCTCGATAACATCGGCGTATTTGATCGCTCGCGTCCTCTCCCAACCGGCGGACACCTCGAGCAAGCCGATGGCACGGCCTGGATGGCCTTCTTCTGCGTGACGATGATGTCGATGGCGCTCGAGCTCGCGCGCCAGGACCACGCGTACGAGGACGTCGCGTCGAAGTTCTTCGAGCACTTCGTCGCGATCTCCGACGCCATGAACACGTTCGGAGGTACAGGCCTCTGGAACGACGAGGACGGGTTCTACTACGATCAGCTGAGCGTCGACGGCGCCCGGCGCGCGTTGAAAGTGCGCTCACTCGTCGGCGTCATTCCGCTGTTCGCGTGCGACGTGCTCACCGACGCGCTCGTCCAGTCGCTGCCCGGCTTCAAGAGTCGGCTCGAATGGTTCCTGGAAAATCGCCCGCTACAGGCCCGGCTCATCGTCCACGCGGATCCAGCGTCTGCCGGCGCCGACGGCCGGCACCTGCTGGCGATCCCCTCGCGAGAGCGGCTCACGCGCGTGCTTCGCTACGTGCTCGACGAGAACGAGTTCCTCTCGCCCTACGGGATCCGCTCGCTCTCACGAGTGCATGCCGAGCACCCGTTCGATCTAGATGCGGGCGGCACCCGCTATCGGGTCGACTATGAGCCCGGCGACTCGCAATCGGAGCTGTTCGGCGGCAACTCCAATTGGCGCGGACCCATCTGGTTTCCGCTCAATCATCTGCTGATCGAAGCGCTCGAGCGCTACGACTACTTCTATGGCGATTCGCTCAAGGTCGAGTGCCCGACCGGATCCGGGAAGTACCTCACGCTCGGCGAAGTGTCTCGAGAAATTCAGCGGCGCTTGGTCTCCATCTTCTTGCCCGATGCACATGGTCGCCGTCCAGTTCACGGCGATGATCCACGGTACGCCACGGACCCTGCATGGCGTGATCTCATCTTGTTCTACGAGTTCTTTCACGGGGACAACGGCCACGGACTCGGAGCCAGCCATCAGACGGGGTGGACGGCGCTGGTCGTGAGGAGTGTCGAGGACCTGGCGCGCGAGCGGAGCGGCGAGCGCCGCGGCCGCTACACCCCGGTTCGCCCATCGGTGCAAATCTCGGCGGTGACGAATGCGCCCTGACGCCGAGTGGCTGGAGACGGACGGACTCGGCGGATTCGCCATGGGCCCCGTCATTGGTCCACGCACGCGTAGGTATCACGGGCTTCTCGTGTGTGCTCGCCAGCCCCCCGCCGATCGAGTGATGCTCGTCAACGGATTCGAGGCCTGGGCCGTGACGCCCTACGGCCGTTGGCCACTGTCAGCCCAGCGCTACACGCCGGACGTGACAGTACCGGCTGACACGCCTTTCGCTGTGGGGTTCACGCACGAGCCGTGGCCGACGTGGACGTATCAGCTCCCTGACGGCACGACGATCGTGCACGAGCTGGTGGTGCCGTACGGCGCGCCCGCCGTCTGCCTGTCCTGGCGCGCGACCGTCACGCGTCCCGGTATCACGCTCGTCGTGCGCCCGTTCATCACCGGCCGCGGCATCCATACGCTGCACGCCGAAAATCCGTCTTTCGCTTTCGAATCGCAGACGGTGGCGGGAGGCGTCCACTGGCAGCCGTACGAGTCCATGCCGGGCGTGATCTCGCTCGCCAACGGCGCATACAAGCCGGATCCGCAGTGGTATCGCCACGTGCAATACGATCTCGATCGCGCACGGGGCTACGACTTCGTCGAGGACGTCGGCTCACCTGGCGTCCTGACGTGGTCGCTCTCGTCCGGCGCGGCATCATGGGTGATGGCGGCTGATACCGACGAAGCACGCCAGTGGATCGGCCGCGCGCGCTCGTCGATCGCGTTGTCCGAGCGGGCGCGTCGCGAGGAACGGCGGCGACGCGCGGCGTTGGCGGCTCCGCTCCGGCGCGCCGGCGACCAATACATTGTCCGCCGCGGGCACGGCGAGACGATTCTCGCTGGCTACCCGTGGTTCGGCGATTGGGGACGCGACACGTGTATCGCGGTTCGTGGTCTCTGTCTTGCAACCGGCCGCCTCGATGTCGCCGAGCGCATCCTGGCCGAGTGGGCGGAACACATATCGCAAGGCATGATACCGAACCGGTTTCCCGAGCATGGCCAGGAGCCCGAGTACAACTCGGTCGACGCGTCCCTGTGGTTCATCATTGCGGTCGACGAGCTGCTCCGACTGGCCGGACGGGACATCGCGCATGCTGGCCAGCTGATCCTGGCCGTCCTGAACATTGTCGACGCCTATGTCCGGGGCACCCGCTATCACATTCGGGCCCAGGGCGATGGGCTGCTCGCCGCCGGTGACCCGAGCGTGCAGGTCACGTGGATGGACGCCAAGATCGGCGATCGCTGCATGACCTCTCGCGCGGGCAAAGCGGTCGAGATCCAGGCGTTATGGATCAATGCACTCCGGATCGCGGCGGACCTCGATCCCGCGCGGTGCTCCGTATGGATGGAGGGGTTCGAACGCGCCCGCGCCGCGTTCAGCGAACGGTTCTGGCGTGAGGATGTGGGCTGGTGCTACAACGTCGTCGACACCGACAACGTGAGCGGCGCGGTCGATCCCTCGTTCCGGCCGAATCAGATTTTCGCGGTCGGCGGATTGCCGAACCAGCTGCTGGGCGGCAACGATGCGCGCCGGTTGGTCGACGCCGTGGAGCAGCGCCTGTGGACGCCAATGGGACTGCGGACGCTGGCTCCCGATGACCCGGCCTATCGTGGCCGGTATGGCGGCAATCAAGAGCAGCGCGACGAGGCGTACCATCAGGGCACGGTGTGGCCGTGGCTCGCCGGACCGTTTATCGACGCCTGGGTGCGCGTGCGCGGCGGCACGGATCGCGTACGGCGCGAAGCCCGCGCGAAATTCGTCGAGCCGTTGATCGCCAGGCTCGATGAAGGGCCGGGCATGGGACACCTGCCGGAAGTCGCCAATGGCGATGCGCCGTTCGAGCCCGGCGGCTCGCCGTTCCAGGCCTGGTCGGTGGCCGAGTTGCTACGAGTCACGCTGACCGTGGTATGAATGAAGACCGGTTCAATGTCATCATCATCGGGACAGGCCAAGCCGGCGTACCGCTGGCGGTAGCGTTCGCGCAAGCAGGCCGGCGGACCGCGATTATCGAACGCCGGCACGTTGGCGGAACGTGCGTGAACGAGGGCTGCACGCCGACCAAAACCATGGTGGCGAGCGCACGCACCGCGTACGTCGCGCGGCGTGCGGGCGATTACGGCGTGCGCACGGGCTTTGTCAGCGTGGACCTGGCCGCGGTCGTCGCGCGGAAACGAGCCGTCGTCGAGAGCTTTCGCCATGGTGGCGAGCGACGACTCGCCAACGCCGGCGTCGAGTTGATCCGTGGAAATGCAACGTACGTCGACGCGCGTACGATTCGGGTCGCGACTGTTGGCGATGCGGCGCGCACGGTGACGTCGCCGCTCTCCGTGATCAATACCGGCGGCCATCCGGCGCGGCCGGACATTCCCGGACTCGACGAGGTTACGGCGTTCGACTCGATGTCGATCATGGAGCTCACGGCGTTGCCCGATCATCTCATCGTGATCGGTGGCGGCTATGTGGCCGTCGAGTTCGCGCAGATGTTCCGGCGGTTCGGCAGCCAGGTCACGATCGTCCAGCGCGGCCCGCGCTTGCTCGGGCGAGAAGATCCGGATGTCGCCGATGGCCTGGCCGAGGTCCTGCGCGGTGAAGGTGTCGAGGTGCTGCTCGGCGCCATGCCGACCCGCATCGAGCCGGGTCGCGAGGCCGCGGTCAGCGTCACGGCCATGACCGCCGATGGCGAGCGCATGGTCTCAGGCTCACACCTCCTCCTCGCCACCGGCCGCGACCCGAGTACCGCCACGCTCGGCCTGGACGCGGCGGGCGTCGAGCGACACGCGCGTGGTTTCGTCAAAGTGAACGAACGCTTGCAGACCACCGCACCCGGCATCTACGCGGCCGGCAACGTCACTGGCGCGCCAGAGTTCACGCACGTCTCGTACGACGACTATCGCATCCTGCGGCGCAATCTGCTCGAGCACGGCAATGCGACGACCACGGGCCGCCTGATCCCCTACACGGTCTTTACCGACCCGCAACTCGGGCGCATCGGCATGAGCGAGTCCGAGGCCCGCGGCATGGGCCTCAACGTGCGCGTCGCCCGCTTGCCAATGACCTCCGTCGCGCGCGCGATCGAAATGGACGAGACGCGCGGTTTCATGAAGATCGTCGTCGACGCCGGTACCCAGCGCATCCTCGGCGCCGCGATCCTCGGTGTCGAGGGCGGCGAGATCATGGGCGCGATCGAGATCGCGATGATGGGTGAACTCCCGTACCCGCGCCTCCGCGACGCCATCTTCGCGCATCCGACCCTGATGGAAGCGCTGAACAACGCGTTCGCGACACTATGAGACACGCCAAGTACACAGCGCGCTTCGCGCGACCGTCTCCGGCGCGAGAACGTGAAGCGCGAGTACGTGAAGCGCGAGTATGCGACGCGCTATCAGCCGGAGCTCAAGACGGGCGAAGCGAAGCGAGCCGACGCGAAGCGTCGCTCAGAACCGTACTTAGTCGAGCGAGAAGGGCAGCACGACTGGCCCAGTCTTACGACCGTGGCCGCGCCGAGACAGCGCCGGCCAATGGCGCGCCGCATTGTCGAGCGCCGCACGCCGCGCGGCGTCCCACATCGGATCGAACGTGGTCGCCTCACAATGCGCCCGAACCTCGACCGAGGTCGCAAACGTCGCGCAATGCGCGTCGAGCTGCGCGGCCCCGTCCGCGTCCTCCGTCGCCAGCCGCTCGCTGATGACAAACCAATTATCGGTCGTCAGGACGACATCGATGCCGACGTTGCGCGAGAGCCTCGCGCCGTCGCGCCCGTCCGCGCGCCCACGGCCAATGGTCCAGCCAAAGGCCGTACGCGGACCTTCCTCGCTCAACACGAGGATCGACGTCGGGGGACCGAGATGGGCGCGAACGGCTTCCACCGCGGCGCTGACATTATCGTCCCGAGGTTCTAATATTCGAGCCGGCTCGGACATATATAGTAGCGACCTCAAGCGATATCCGGACCATGATGTCGACCCATGCCAACTACCATGGGCTCATAGCGTTATCTTGCGGTGCGACCCCGTGGAATCCAGGCGTTTGCCGCATTTTGCGGCGTTTCCTCGCGAACTGCGAGACCGGATTACTTTCACCACCATGAAAGCCTTTACGCTCGCGTTGTGCCTAACGATCGGTGTCGCGCCCGCGCTCATCCCGAGCACGGCATCAGCACAACCCGCTGCCGAGCAACAGCAATCCGACAGCGAGAAGCTGCAAGAGATCAAAGTCGGTCACGGCCGCAAGGTGATCCGACCCGGCGGCGACGTCGAGCCGATCTTCGTCTGGCGCCGCGGCGCGACGCTGGCCACGCTCGTGGCGCTCGCGGGCGCCCTCGTGCTCGCGCTACCGGTCGCCGGCGTCTACGAGTTCACGAACCGCCGGCGCACGACGCTCGACCGCGGTGTGACGCAGAGCATTCTGTTGCTACCGCCGATCGTCGCCGGGATCGTGATGGTCGTGCAGAATAGCCTGGCGCTCGCGTTCAGTCTCGCCGGCGTGGCGACGACCGTGCGGTTCCGGAGCTCGCTCAAAGACACGAACGACGCCGCGTACATTTTTCTCGCGATCGCGATCGGCATCGCCGCGGGCGCGCAAGCGCTGGACGTTGCGACCGTCGTATCCGCCGGCGCATGCGCGGCTGCGCTCTTCGTCTCCGGCCTGTCCGGTATCGTCCACCAACCGCCCGTGTCAGTCGCGCCCTCGCCGTCCTCGTCATCGTCGCCACCGAAGAAGGCCGACGCGCCCGCGGCCGCCTCTCCCGACGATACCGCGCGCAGCGTCGCGATCCTCGTCTCGGCGCCGCACGACGAGCACGCGCGATCGGCGGTCGAGTCGTTGCTCGACGGCCTGGCGAAAGACTGGCGCCTCGACACACTCGAGAACAACTCGCTTTCGGAAGAGGCGCATCTCCGCTACGTCGTTCGCACGAAGAAGCGTTTGGATGCCGATGCCTTGATCAGCGCCATCAACGCGGCCGGCGCATCGCAGGGCATTCACGCCGAGATCGACCACGGTCCGGCACCGGCGAGCGCACCCGTGCCGGCGCCAGCGACGAGCACGTGATTGGGTTACCGGTCATCGCTTGCGCGATGCTCGCCGCGATCGCGCAGTCGCAGCAGCCGCCGCAGGCCGATACGACCGATGTTGCGCTGTTCCTGATCGGTGACGCGGGCGTCCCGCGTGTCGGCTTCGAGCCGGTGCTCGCCGCGCTCCAACGCGAAGTGGCCGCCGCGCCCGGCGAACGGGTGATCGTGTTCCTCGGCGACAATATTTACCCCCGCGGCCTCCCCGACTCCACGGATCTCGCGGGCCGCATCGAGGCCGAGCGTCGCCTCACCGTGCAGGTCGTCGCCGCGGAGTCCTCACACGCCAAGACCATCTTCGTTCCCGGCAATCACGACTGGGACGCCGAGCGCCCGGACGGTCTGGCGGCCATTCGGCGCGAGGCGGCGTACATTCGTCAGATCAGCCACAACACGGTGCTGTTTCTTCCAGCGAACGGTTGCCCGGGTCCGGCCGTGTTCGATGCCGGCACACGGGTTCGCCTGCTACTCCTCGATACGCAATGGTGGTTGCACGCTGGCCCGAAGCCCGAGGGACCGCCCGGGAGCTCCGGTTGTCCAGCCGCGACCTCGGCGGACGTCGTCGATTCGATCCGAACGCATATCGCAACCGCGGGCAATCGATCGGTCGTCGTCCTCGCGCATCACCCGATCTATTCCGGCGGCGCACACGGCGAGCATTGGAACATCGGCGATTATCTGGGATCGGCTCCGGTTCTCCTCCTCCGACGCATGGTGAACTCCCCGCAAGATTTCCGGAACAGCGTCAATACGGCGATGCGGCAGGCGTTATCGAGCGCCTTCGATCCGCTCCCCCCGTTGCTGTATGTGTCCGGCCACGACCACGGCCTGCAAGTCCTGACCGGCCGACCATCGGCGCACGAGCCGCTGCGCTACATCGTATCCGGCGCGGGCGACTACGACCATCTGGATCCCACGCGACGCGTCGACCGCACTCGTTGGGAGCAACGCGCATCGGGCTACGTGCGGGTGGATTTCTATAAGAGTGGGACGGCCCGGCTCGCCGTTCACGTCGTCGACGCGCAGGGTGGCACGAAAGAAGCTTATACAGAAACTCTACAGTGACGAAACGGATATTCTGGTCTCTCGCCAGTTGTTGTTGCATTGCCTCCGCCTCGGTGCGCGCCCAGAATCCGGGCGCGGACCTGACGACGTCGAAGGACACGAACCGGGGGCCGCATGCCAGGCCCGCGCCGGGCCACGTCTTTCCCGCGCCACCACCTCCGACGAGTGATGTGCCGGAGTCGGTCACGGTCGTGCCTGGTCCGGAATATCGCGCGTCGTTCTGGCGCAAGTTCTTCGCGGGTGCGCACAATCGCGATCTATGGACCACGCCGATTCGAGTACAAGTCTTGGATCTGGCGCGATTCGCGGGCGGCCTGACGCCGATCGAGCACGGCGGCGGCTTGCAAACCGTGTCGTTGCACATGATGGGCGCGAACGGTATCGAATACTCGCTCCGCTCGGTCGACAAGCGCCCGAAGGTGCCCGAGGAGCTGCAAGGCTCGGTTGTCGAGCAAATCGTCGCCGACCAGACGAGCGCCGGCCATCCCGCCGCACCGCTGATCGTCGCACCGTTGGAGACCGCGGCGCGCGTGCTCCACGAGGAGCCCGCGTACTACGTGATCCCCGACGATCCACGCCTCGGCGCATTCCGGCACGAGTTCGCGGGGATGCTCGCTGAAGTCGAGGGCCGGCCCAAGACCAAGGATGGCGAGGAAGGGTTCGGCGACGCTTCGAAAGTCGTGAAGACCGAGAAGCTGCTCGACGACCTGAACGCCAAGAGCGAATCGAACCGCGTCGACTCCCGCGGTTATCTCACCGCGCGACTGACCGACATGTACGTCGGCGATTTTGACCGTGACGCCTCCCAGTGGCGGTGGGCGCGTTTCGGCGACAAGGACGACCGGATCTGGAAGCCGATTGCCGTCGATCGGGACTGGGCATTCGCGAAGAGCGATGGCCTCATTGCGTGGATCGCTCGACCGCACCGGCCGGAGCTCATGATCTTTGGCCCTCACTATCCGTGGCTCTTCGGGTTGATGTTCGAGGAGTGGGACCAAGACCGCCGACTGATGCAAGACCTGCAGCGGCCCGTGTTCGACTCGACCGCCCGATGGTTGCAGACGGTATGGACCGACTCGGCCATCAAGGACGCGGTCGCACATATGCCGCCCGAGATGCAGGCAAAGCGCGGTCAGTTCACGACCGAGGCGCTCGAGAAGCGACGCGACAATCTTCCGCGCGAGGCCGACGCGTTCTATCGGGCGATGGCATGGGGCGCGGACGTGCATACGACGAGCGAGGCGAGCGTCATCGACATCACCAGGCGCCACGACACGGTCGACGTTCGGATGCGCCTCAAGGACGCCACGCCGGTCGATCCGTACTTCGAGCGGTCGTTCGTACGCGGTGAGACGCACGAGATCCGAGTCTATCTCGATGCGGGTCCCGACAGCGTCACCGAACGTGGCGGCGGCGACGGCATCAAGATTCGCATTCTCGCTGGCGCGAATGGCGATGTCCTGGTCGATTCGACGACCGATAGCCCGGGCCAGACGCGCGTCTATGACTACGGCCACCCGGTGCGCCTGGTCAATGCGCACGCCGTCGGCGTCGACAGTCGCCGCTTCATGGGACCCAAGGTGCCGCCCGGCACGCTCGTGCGCGATGTCGGCGAGAAGTGCGAGACCGAGCCCGGCTTCGCTGGCGGGTCGGACGCTGGCGTGGGCGTCGGGCTCAACATGACGTGCAACGACTACGGGTTTCGCCGGCAGCCGTGGGCGCTGAGCAACAGCTTCACGATCGGCTATGGCAGCGCGGCCGGCGGCGGAGGACTCGACTACTTGGGCCAGCTTCGTCCCGTCGGGAGCCGCGAGCTCTGGACGTTGCATGCGACCGCGGTCACGTCGCAGTTCACGTGGTTCTTTGGCTACGGGAACAATAGCAAATTCGTCGCGGACACCAACCACGGCTTCGGCGAGTCGTTCTACCGGGCGCGCCAGTCGTACTTCCAGTTCAATCCGGGGCTGACGCTCCCATTCAATGGAACCACATCGCTCACGTTGTCGCCGTTCCTCCGCTATTGGCAGACCGGTAGGACGGGGACGATACATCATCGACAAAGCCGTACGGTGGCGACGGACCGTTCGGCTCGATCGGTGGGACGGTCGACTTCCGGTACGACACGCGCGACGACAGGGGGTACGCGAGGAGCGGCGTGCTACTCAACGTCTTCGGCCGTGGCGTTCCCGATGTCTGGAATGCGCAGGACGTCGTATGGGAAAGTACGGGCAACCATTGGCACCTATCTCTCGCCGCCGGCCGACTTCGCGGTGCGGCCGACTCTCGCGCTCCGCATCGGCGGCGAGAAGCTCTGGGGCACGGCGCCCTACGAGGACATGGCGCACATCGGCGCCGCCGCCCCCGGCGAGCCGTTCAGCGTGCGTGGCTATATCGCCGACCGCTTCACCGGAACCGCGTCGGCATTCGGCAACGCGCAAGTCGAGTTGCCGATCTTCCAGCCGCTGATCTTAGTGCGCACCACGTTCGGGCTCATCGCCTTGAACGACATCGGCCGCGTGTGGATGCCGGGCGAGCACTCCTCGGCGTGGCACGATGGTTACGGTGGCGGTCTGTTCCTCGCGCCATTTTCGGGGAAGGTGACGGCGAATTTTCTCCTGGTCCACGGGACGGACGGCAACCGATTCTATTTCGGATATGGCACTGGACTCTAGCACGATCGCCGAAGTCCCCGGTTGGCGCGCACCCGATGACGATGACACGCACGATACGCTGCTCGAGTTCAACGCCCACGTCTTGGCACTCGCGCAGCATCCGCGCACGCCCCTCTGCGAGCGCGCGCGCTTTCTCGCCATCCTCGGCGGGAATCTCGACGAGTTCTTCACCGTCCATGTGGGCGAAGCGAAGGCCTGGCTGGCGGGGAAGGGCGCGTTCGAGCCGGACTTCACGGATACCGACGGCGGAATAGGCGCGCGCGGTACAAACGTCCAGACGCTGATTCACGACACGATGCAGGCCGCGAAGGGCGCCGGCGCGCTGCTGCATCATGGGCGCGAGTGGTTCCGCACGGAATGCCGGCCCGCGTTCGCCGACGCTGGTATTCACCTGAGTCGCTGGACCGAGCTCTCGCCCTCATCCAGCGAAATCGCCGAGCGGTACTTCGCGGATCATGTCCTTCCCGTATTTGCGGGGATCGGCGGCGACGGGCTCCCGCATCTCCCGTCGCTGTCCCTCGCGTTGGTCGTGGTGCGTCAGAGCGACGGCAAGCTGCTCATCGTGCCCGTTCCCCGCACGCTGCCTCGCGCGATCGAGCTCCAGCCGGGCACCGAGTACATGGCGCTCGAGGAGCTGATGCTGCTCCACGCTCATGTGCTGTGCCCCGATGCAGGACCCGACGCGAAGGCGTTCGTGGTGCGAGTCACCCGCGCCTCCGATACGCGACTGGGGAAACGGCCGAGCGGCGACCCCGTCTCGGCGGCCGAGGCCTTGCTCGCACGCCGTGAGCACGCGCCGGTCGTGCGCCTCGAGGTCAACTGCTCGATGCCGCGCGCGATCCGCAAGCAACTCCTGGCGATGTTCAGCGCCGAGGCGCAGGCGGTTGGCGTGAGCGGCGCGACGCTCGATGCGTGCGACGTCTTCGAGACTGACGGCCCGGTCGTGTCGCTCGATGCGCTCTCGTCCATCGCGTCGATCAAGCGAGCGGATCTCACGTACCAATCGTTCCGCCAGCGCATCCCGATTCCGGAGTCGCAATCCATCTGGGAGCGGCTGCGCGCGGGCGATGTGTTCGTCCATTTTCCCTACGACTCGTTCACGGCCTCCGTGGGCCGCATGCTCGAAGACGCCGCCAGCGACCCCAATGTGCGCGCCGTGCGGTGTACGATCTACCGCACCGAGCGCGACTCCCGGGTGATCTCGGCGCTGGTGCGCGCCGCGCAGGCTGGCAAGGATGTGCTGGTGGTCGTCGAGCTCATGGCGCGCTTCGACGAGAGCCCGAATCTCCGATGGACCACGATCCTGACCGATGCCGGCTGCCGCGTGGTGCACGCGCCACCGGGCCTCAAGGTGCACGGGAAGGTCGGGGTCATCGTCCGTCCCGAGGGTTCGTACGGGTTCGTGAGCACGGGCAACCTGAATTCGATCACGGCGGCCCACTACACGGATTTCGCGATCCTCACGGCACGCCCGGACATCATCGCCGAGCTCGCGGCGTTATTCGATGATCTCGCGGCGGGCGATGTGACGCGTGCCAAGTACCACCACGTGTTGGTGTCGCCGTACTCGATGCGCGACCCACTGCTGACGCTCATCGGCCGCGAGGCCGCGCGCGGCGAACAGGGCCGTATTCGCGCGAAGCTCAACGGTCTCGACGACCCGGAGATCATCGGCGCGTTGTACACGGCGTCCGAAGCGGGCGCGCGTATCGATCTCCTCGTACGCGGGCTCTGCACGCTCAGACCAGGTATTCCGGGTCGTTCCGAACGAATTACAGTTTCCAGCATTGTGGGCCGGTTCTTGGAGCATGGCCGCATCTATGCTTTCGGCGACGACTACTGGATCGGATCGGCCGACTGGCGCATGCGCAACTTGATGCACCGCGTCGAGGTTGCCACGCCAATCGTTGACGCGACGGCTCGGCGTCAAGTCGAGGAGATCTTGAGCGCCGAGTTGAACGACCCGACGCGATGGATGATGCGCGGCGACGGGTCGTATGCGCAGGACCCGAACGCGGCATTGACCGAGGGGACTCAAGACCGATACGTATCGCGGCTGTCGCCTGTGTGATACCGGTATTGCCCTCCCGGGGGGACAGTCTCATGCGCGTTAAGGCCGTGTTTCGGTTCCAACGACTTGTAGGTCAACGAGTTGGGAACCGGGCCCCAACGGGCGCGAATCTCGCTTCCCGATACTGGCATGCCCGCCATACCAGTAGAGACCACGGACGCGCTGCGATCGGCGATCATCGAGCACGTCACGTTGGAGCCGGCGCCCGAGGCCCAAGTGCTCGATCGCGTGATCGAGCGGCTGACGCGAGAAGGGCAGCATCTCAACCTGCGCGTCGAGCAACTTCTGGTTGTCGTGAAGACCTGCTGGCACGAACTGCCCCTGGCCATTCGCCGCTCGCCACGCGCGGCTCCGGATATCCTGCTGAATCGCATGGTCCAAGGGTGCATTCGGACGTACTACGCGGATTCACGGCGTCGTCGGAGATTGGTCACGTAGCACGTCGGTCACGTGTCGTGCGATCATCAGCTCTTCGTCGGTCGCGACGACACGCACGGTGACCGCATCGCCGTCCGCGGAGAGAATCGCAGCGTTGGCGCCGTTCCGTGCCGGGTCGACACGCACGCCGAGAAATCCCAGCCCCTCGCAGATCTGCTCACGCACCGGCGCCGCGTGCTCGCCGATGCCGCCAGTGAACACGATCGTATCAACGCCTCCAAGGGCCGCGGCATAGGCGCCAATGGTTTTCTTGACGTGGTAACAGAACACGTCGATGGCTTCTCGCGAATCGGCATCCGTTCGCGCCAGCAATTCCTGCATATCGCTCGTCGCGCCCGAGAGCCCGAGCAATCCCGCTTGATGGTTGACGAGACGCCCGACGTTACCGGCCGACATATCACGTAACAGATACAGCATGACGCCAGGATCCAGATCCCCGGATCGCGTCCCCATGACGAGCCCTCCGGTCGGCGTCATCCCCATACTGGTATCGACACTCCGCCCGTCGAGGACAGCCGCGACGCTCGCGCCGTTGCCGAGGTGCGCGATGATGGCCCGCTTGCCCAGCGGGACGGCGCTGACCACGTACTCGTAAGACAGCCCGTGGAACCCGTAGCGAATCACCCCGCGATCAGTGAGCGGCCGGGTGAGCCCCCACAGTTGCGCCACCCGCGGCATGCGCCGGTGAAACGCGGTATCAAAGCACGCGATCTGCTCAAGTCCGGACGACCATCGCCGCACCGCCTCGATCGCCTCGAGTGCCTGCGGCAGATGCTCCGGCGCCAGGGGAATCAGCCCACGCAACGTGTCCTCCACCGTTGACGTGATGCACACCGGTCCGAAATACGTCGCGCCACCGTGCACGATGCGATGCCCGACCGCGGCGAGACTCCGCACGTCGAGCCGTGCCTCGAGCGTCTCGGTCAGCACGCGCCACGCGGCGGCATGATCGGGCAGATCAACGCGCCGCTCGTCCGATGGCGTGCCGTGCACGGTCAGCGTGCCATCCGGCGTCCCGATGCGTGCCAGCGCGCCGGACATGATGCGCCCGTTCGCGTCTGCCTTCGCGAACACGGCGAACTTGAGGGACGACGAGCCGGCATTGAGCGCGAGAATCATGGACGAATGGCCAATTTGGTATATGTTGGACCCCGGGCGTATGGAGCAGCGCGTATTCTACTGCCAGGGCCCGGAAGCACACGTCTGGTCCGATCCAGATGATGCGGGCAAATGTTGTAACGGGTACGAGCGCGCCGTCGAGATCCAGCGCGACGCGCAGGGCAACGCGCAACTCGCATACTTCTGGCGCCCGATCCCGTCCCCAATCGTCGGTATCGCGGGAGCGCTGGTCGCCGATGAGGCACGCACACTCGGAACCGACCAGATCGTGATCCCGCCGAGCCCGACCCCGCCTGTCGAGGCCCACAGATGCTCGTTAGACGACGAGCCGCGCAGCGGGGAGGAGGGTCTTAGCCCGCTCCGCCACATAGCGTACTTCGAAGCACTCGGCGCCTCCGAGACGGGCACCCCGGAGTGGGAGGCGACGTCAGCCGGACTCGTCGTGCTCAGGCTCGTTGACCGTTGGGTCTGGCGCCACGTCCGCGAGCGCGCACCGACGTTTCGTGAATTCGTCACCGTTCGGCGAGCGATCGCGCGCGTCGCGCCCGGTGCGATGCGCGCCGCGCTCGAGGAGCTCGCCTCGGCGGTCGCCGTATTCTCCAGCGCGCGCGCGTCGCCAGTGAACGACTGTCTCATGGCCTACGCGCAGGTCCTGCAAGATGGCGCGCAGTGGTCGTTGGCGGCCGACGTGTATGACACAGTCCTAATGAATGCGAGATCGGCGTCGGACGCGCGGGCGTTGCCGGTCTGCGCGGTGCGTGCCGGTCTCTGTCTCCGGATGATGGGCAAACTCCGGGAGGCCGACCGGGTGTACCGCTTCGGTCTCGACGTTGCCTCGGAGATCGGCGATCGGCACAGCGCGATGCTCGCGCGCGTCGGCCTGGCCGCGGTCGCGGCGCAGCGCGGTGAGCTGCCGGAAGCCGTGTCCGTGCTGGACCAGGTGATTCTTGACGCTGTCGGGCCGGAGCTCAAGGCGGTCCGGGCCGCGGCGCTTCACGATCGTGGCGGCGTCGCGATCGTCCGGCAGGAATATGAGCGGGCGGTGCTGCTTCTATATGAAGCGTTCACGCTCTATCAGGATGTCGCGAACCGTGACCGGGCGTTGAACGATCTCGCGACCGCGCTCGGCAGTCTCGGGTTGCGTGGGGCGGCGCACGATGCGTACTTCGTCATTCATTCGACGTTGCATCAGCGGGATCTGCGGTGGTGGGCAGGCCTCAACCTCATGCGGTTGGCGGTGCTGGAGCACAACGAGAGCGAGTTTGAGCAGTACCGGCTGCGGCTGCGCCGGGAATCGCTGACGGGCACGCATGCGGCCCACTATGCCCTCTTCGTCGGGGAGGGGCACGCACGGTTCGGGCGACCCGATCGGGCGCGCCGTGCGTTCTCGCGCGCCGCGGAGCTCGCGCTGGAGTTCGGTCTTCCGTCGGTTGCCGCCGGAGCGATCGCGGCGCGGGGATCGTCGGAGGTCGCGGCCACGCCCGCCGTCGCGCGGGTCGTCACCGCGATCCGCGCATTGGCCGGAGTCGAATCCTGACCATGCGGTTGCACCTGGGTCGCCGTTTGCGTGTGCTGCCAGCGCTCGCCGATCACGTCCTGCCATCGACGCGATCGATCGATGTCATCGCGTTTCTGCCCGACCGGCTGCTCCAGACGCTCCGCGTGGTCGCCGCGGGGCGTCATGTGCTCACGACTGTCGCGACGATGTCGGAGCTGGACGCAGCGTTGCGACAGGGTCGCGCCGATTGCGCGGTGGTCGATCCGCAGGGTCCTGGCCGGCCCGGGGCCAAGCGACTCGGACCGTTGCTCGCGCGGTATCCGGGCGTGCACGTCGTGGTGTATACGACGCTCACGGCCGAGTCCATGCACGACGTCGCGGCCCTCGGCGTTCGCGACGTCGTGCTCTTCAACTGCGACGACCGGCCGACCTACTTTCGCGACCTGCTCGAGACCGCGCCGGCGGCCTCGCTCACGGACGACGTGCTGGCGCGGGTCGAGGGGGCGCTCACGATCGTGCGACCCGAGCTCCGTCGCGCGCTGGCCGAGCTCTTTCGCGCTCCGGAAACAATCAGATCGGTCGATGCCTTCCGTCGCGTCGCGGGTATGTCACGCATGACGCTCGGCCGTGCGCTCACGAAGGCTGGGCTGACGTCGCCTAGTGGTCTTCTGCGATCGGCCCGCGTGGTCCGCGTGTACTTCCTGGTGCGTCGCGGCGGGCTCCGCCTCAAGATTATCGCGCCGCGGCTAGGCTACTCGTCGCCGCGAAAGTTGGCGGATGAGTGCAAGGCGTTGACGGGGCTCACGCCGATGCTGTTGTCGCGGACCGTCGATCCCGATGAGTTCTCGGCGCTCATCGCGCGCAAACTCATGCGCCATCCGTTGTAGCTGCGCCGTTCATAACCACTCCGTTTTCAACACCACGTATCGTCCTCGTCGCGTATTGCTTCTGGCAACATTTTACAGTTGCGGGTGTGACTCAGTGGGCATATCTATGCCGCCACAGGCAAGCAGTCAGTGAGAGTGCGCCGCTGACGGGTCGTATGCAGCGAGTTCGATCCCTTTGTTCCGATGATCGCGAGCTTTTTCCGGCGCGCCCGCGGGAAGCCAGCCGTTTCGTTGTCCGACCGTCTCATCGCGTCCCCACGCGTGTCGCGCGCGACGCAGCACGGTCAGACCATGCTGCTCGATCTCTCGGGCGGGGCGTACTACACGCTGAACGAGAGCGGCGCGTTCATCTGGGACATGCTGAAGCAAGGCACCACGCTCGGCGAGATCGTCGACGCGCTCGAAGCGCGCTACGATGCGCCACGCGAACAGATCGCTTCCGACGCCTCCACAATGACCACGGAGCTGATTGCTGCCTCCTTGGTCCGCTTTGAGCGTGCCCAGTGATGACGCGAACTCGCGTCATCAAGCGAATTCGAGCCGTCGACAGCGCGGTCGCGCTGATCGCGATCAAGCTCATGCTGCTCGTGATCGGCTTCGCGCGCACTTACTCATTGCTCCAATCGCGCGTGCGCGATCTCGCCACAACCACCGAGCCCGATGCCGCGACCTTGGACGCCTCCGCGCGCTCGATCGTCGTCGCCGCCATACTGATTCCGGGCCGCATCGAGTGCCTTGAGCAATCTTTGGCACTCTGGTACTTACTCCGCCGCCGCGGTGTCTGCGCCGAGCTGACGTTCGGCATGCGACAGTACCCGTTCGGCGCGCACGCCTGGGTAACCTACCGAGGCGAGCCGCTCAACGAGGATCGCGAAGCGCTCCGACATTACGTCGCCTTCGCCTGATCTCATGCCCTCATTCTTCACACTGGTGCGCCCGGGCGGCGTCCCAGCCGACGAAGGAGTTCGCTGCGGCGACTGGACCGTCGTTGGCACGGCGCGCCTCGACAACCGCGCCGATCTCCAGTCGTGGGCGAACGCACCGGCAGCGGCCTCCGATCTCGATCTGATCGCGTCGGTAATCTCCACTCGCGGCGAACGCTGCGTCCGCGACCTCCTCGGCGACTTCGCTTTCGTCGCCCAGAATGCCGTGACTCACCAGGCAATCGCGGCGCGCGACGCATTCGGCGTGCGGCCTCTCTACTACCGCACCAAGCCCGACGAGCTGGCCTTCTCTTCCCACGCCGCTCGTCTGGCCGAGGGCACCGAGTATGACCTCGACTACATCGCCGAGTTCATTCTTTCGGGCTTCGACCGCGACCACCGCACACCTTACCGCGGCGTCCGCGCTTTCCCTCCGGGCCACGTCCTCGTAGCCCAGAACGGCACCACGACTCTCTCGCGCTACTGGTCCGCGGCCGAGTTCCAGCCCGCCGAGCATGCCTCGGCCGAGGAGAGCTGCACCGAGTTCCGTGCTTTGCTCGAGCGCGCGCTCATTCTCGAACCTCACAGGCGCCGACGACTGTTGGTCGCAACTGTCAGGCGGTCTCGACTCCTCCTCGCTCGTTTCGCTCACAGAAACAATGCGCCGTGCCGGCCGAGTCCCACACGGGATCGCCGGCACCGTGATGATGGTCGACTCGCTCGACGACGAGTCTCACTACGCACGCGCGGTCGTCGAACAGTACGGCGTTCGCTTCGAAACGGTCACCGACTACTGGCTCTGGCAAGACGACGGCGAACCGCCGCCGCCCAACGACCTACCGGACCCACTCTACCCGATGTACGCCCGCAACCGCGCCCTCTGCTCGATCGTGCGCAACGCCGGCGGTCGAGTTTTGTTCAGCGGCGTCGGCCCCGACCACTTCGTCGCCGGCAACCTGTATTTCTTCGCCGACTGGCTCGCACGCGGCAAGGTCCTCGAAACCATTCGCGAGCTCTGGCGTTGGTCGGTGCTCGGCAAGAAGCCATTCTGGAAATACGCGGTCGACAACGCGATCGCCCCTTTGCTGCCGTCACGCCTCCGCAGCCTGGCGGCGCCGCGCTGGGCGCAGGTATACGACTGGATCTCTCCAGGGTTTGCCCGTCGCCTTGGGTTGAACGATCGGACCGCATGGGGCCGCGCGCTTAACGAGGCCCCACTCGGACACAAATTCGAGGGGCAGGGCGTAGCGGACATCGATCACTTGGTCGTATGCATCGATCGTGGCGAGTTTGAGAGGGGCATCGAGATGCGATGTCCATTCCTCTATCGCCCATTCGTGGAATTCTGCCTTCGGCTTCCGCGCGAGCTCCGTATTGAGAAGGCGACCAAGAAGTGGCTCATGCGCGAGGCGATGAAGGGCGTCCTTCCCGAAGGCGTTCGCACTCGTCGCGATAAGGGTGCGATCAGCGGTCGCACGCGCTGGGCTCTGAGTCGAGAAGGGTCAACTATCGCAACTATGCTGAAGTCGTCAACCCTCGCCGACCTAGGATGTATCGACATTACGAAGGTGCGGAAGGCAATTGAACGCGCTCGCACCGGTGATGACGCGGTGCTGTTCGCGGTCACGCGAACGTTGGCGCTCGAATTCTGGCTACAGGTTACCAATCACCGGAGGAGGGTCCGCAGCCTTCCTACCGATTCGGCGGCATCGACCCTCGCCGTCGCCGTATAACACCACTCATTCTGGAGAAAGCAAGACAATGCACAGCACCATCAAGCAGAGCTACCTTGCACCAAGCGCCACGCACACGACAATCGCGGTCGTCACGCTCGGAACCGCCAGTCAGTCTGGTGAGCCTGTCGCCGGCCTCCACTGGTAAGCCGAGCTGCTGACGTGGAGCGGTCGCGGCCGCTCCCGTCAGTACAGGACGCGGAGTCCGAGGCTGGTCGTACGTCCGGGTGTCACAAACGTGGCAAATTGCTCGACAGCGTGGTTGTCGGTGAGGTTGTCGACGCTGACCCAACCAGAGACGCGTCGGCTCAATTGCTGGTCGATCGTAAACCTGAGCTTGACGAAGCCAGGCCAACGCTTGAGTTCTTGGCGGGGAGTGAGGAGCGAATCTGCGGGGAGCGCCTGCTTCACGACGTCCATGCTGGTCCAGTAACCGACATACGTCCCTCCGACGCCAATGTCTCCGCCACGCCAGGGCGTAGCATTCATCGTCATCCCACCTGACGTCAGTGGTACCAGTTGCGCTTGGTCGCCGACTCGGTATGAGCCGGTCGTGTCGCCGCCTAGTTTGACGATCTTGCTGGATGTGTACGAGTATTCCCCGGTCAAGCGCACCGGTGGCAAGGTGACCGTGCCGCTGATCTCCAACCCTTCGTTCTTGATCTCGCCGATATTTTGATACTGAAAGATGGTGGTTCCTTGTTTCGATCCCACTTGCTCGTGAATGATCAGATCATGTGCCCGCTGGTTGTAGTACGTGACCGAGAGTGATCCTGAATTGCCGAATTCCAGATCAACTCCGCCGTCGCCGCCATCTTGACGCTCCGGCGCCAGCACCGGATTCGCACGCTGAACGGCGCCGAAGAGAAGAGACGCAGAATCACGTTGCGCCGGTAGACCGGGTTGGATCGCCGATCCGTACGAGGTCCGAGCTTTCAATACGATGTCGCCCAATGATTTAACGAAGGAGGCTCCGATTCGAGGAGCCAGCGCCACGCTGTAGTGCAGTCCGAAGCCGTTGTCTATGTCTGCGCGCAACCCGCCCGTCACGAATAGATGTTCCAGCACATTGATCTGGACTTGGCCGAAGCCGCCTGTGTTACTCACGGGATTGCGGTTGATAGCTGCCGCCGACGAGGAAGCGAGTCCCACGATGGCCGGCAATAGTGAGAGACCGACTTGATCTGATGTCCGTTCGTAGTGATCGAACCCGATCGTTGCTACTCCGTTCCATTCACGGCCGATTGGAACATGCACCGACGAGTTGTACGCGATGGATGCCTTGCCACTGGCTTGGTTGAATGACGCCAATAAGCTGTCGCCGGGGCTCGTGTATTGTGGTGACGTGCGTACTTCTTCGAGCTCGGAACGATCATAACCGATCGTGAGGCTGTGTGTCCACGCTTCGAAAGGACGATAAACGAGATTCAGCCCGTACGTCTCCTCGCGCTCCGTGTCGGTAGTGTTCTGCGGCTTCGCGTACGCCGGGACCCCAGTGGCGATGAGCGCCGGCGACTCGATGGCTGGGAAGGTCCTTTCGATATAACGAGCCGAGAGTTGAACGGAGACTGGCCGCTCGTCCAGGCGAATGCCGCCGTAGGCGCTCGGATCAGACGAATAGTACCCCGGTAGCCAGTCACCTACGTGGCGATAAGAAGCCCCGAGGTCATAGCTCGCGTCACCGTGAGCCCGTTCCAGAGATACGCTGTACTTCTGCTGCAACGCGGCGCCAGGCTGCGCAGGATCTTGGACGACGCCCTCGGCGACCGATGCCTCCAGGGTCGGATGGTCGGTCGCCAGCTCGCCATGCTTCGTGAAGATTTGCATCACACCACCGCTGGCATCCGATCCATAGATGGTCGACGCTTCCGGTCCGCGGATGACTTCGACGTGATCGATACTGTTGATGTCGACAGCCGCATATGCGGGATCCGCAACCTCGACTCCGTCGATGTACGTCTTGATGTTGTTGATATTGAACGAGTTGATGCCTCGCACGCTGATCGTGCTGTAGTAGTCAAGTTGGCCTTGATCCCAGGCGATGCTCCCCGGCACTTGCCCGCGGAAGATCTGGTCCACACTTGTGAGGTGCTGTTGCTGGATCTCGTCACTCGTGATGACGCTGATGGGCGTCGGTATGTCGGCCACCAAAGTGGGCGTGACGGTACCGGTCACAACGACCCGTTCGAGCTCACCCGTGAACTGCTCGACGCGAAACTCGACAGTCTGCCGACTGCTCTGGGTGACCGTGACCGTCTGGGACACGGGATGGTAGCCGAGCAGGCGTGCCTGGACGGTGAAGGTGCCGTTGGGCACCGAGTCCAGACGGAACGCGCCGCTGTCCGTGGTAACCCCGTGGTGCCACAGGCCCACAATGACGATCGTGGCGCCGGGGATAGGTGCGCCGGTGTGCGAGTTCAGAACGTGGCCGCGGACGACCGACGGCGGAGCCTGGCGGACGATGATCGCGGAATCGAATGGCTGCGCGACGAGCCCCGTGCCGCGCAGAACGAAGCCGAGGGCGCGGGCTAGGGTGGTGCGGGAGTCGTGGAGTGTGACTCTCTGGGCAAGTGAGTTGACGACCAGCGTCTCGAAATTGAAGTCGACGCCAGTCGACCTGTGGATCTCGTCGAGCGCCTCGCGGACCGTCGCGTCGCGAAGGTCGACGGTGACGATCCGATCGAGGGGAGTCGGCGACGAACTGGCGGGGCGGGGAGTCGCCGGAGCCTGGGCACGCGCAACGCAAGGCTCCACTCCCAACCCGACGGAAATGGCCAGCACGAGAAGCGATGAAGCGAACCGCCGAGCGGTGCAGGCCAGGACTTAGGCCTCCCAATGAGGTGGGGATGCGTCTTTACGCCCCCCACACTACATTAGGTTCTCTATTGCCGGAATAGCTGAACCTTATGCTCGTCGGGTTTGTATTGCAGACCCGCAACCGTCTGCGTGAGCAACCCGAGGGTGTGCTCCATTGTGCCGTCAGCAACAGTGATTGTGACTGGAACGGCAGCAAGACTCGCGTCCGCGATCTCGATGTCGATATTGTACTTTCGTCCGATCGTCTCGGCGACCTCGCGAAGTGGCGTATCCGTGAACGCCAACCGCCCCACGGTCCAGTCGAAGTACGCCGAGCCCACGGCCGTCACACGCACCGCACGCCCGGCGACGTTGACCTGCCCGATGCGCCCGCCCTCGAGGATCTCACTCCCGTACGGCGTCTTCACCGACACGCGCCCACTCTTGACGGCCACGCGCGCATCGCTGCCCGGATAAGCTCGCACGTCGAACTCAGTGCCGAGATCCCGCGTCTCGATGTTGCCCGCGCGCACGAGGAAAACGCGATCGGATCGATGCTCGACAGTGAACGATGCCTCGCCGACCAACGTCGCGACGTGATTGCCCGCGCGATCGATGGCGAACGAGAGACGGCTATCAGGTGCGAGCACGACGCGCGCGCCATCAGGCAAGCGCTGCTCGTGCGGCGTCTCCCCGCGCATCGCCATATAACTCACCGGCACGGACCGCACGGTAGCCACGCGCGAGATCACGTATGTCGTGCTAATCAACACGACCGCAGCACTCGCCGCGACAGCACGCCACGGGATGCGCCAGCGCGGCATACCTTCAGCGAGCCCGCCGTCGACAACGCGCAGATGCTCGATCCCGCGCCCAGGCAGAGAGAACCGATCGCGCCGGTCGTGCTCGGCGATACGATCCTGTACCGATTCCCACGCATCTTCCGGATCGACCGGACTCGCCCCGATGCGCCGCCCGATCATCGACCAGACTTTCTTGTGCGCCTTGATGTAGCGCTGCACCGAGAGATCGTCCGACATCCAGCGCTCGACCTCGCGCCGCTCCGGCAGCGGACTCAATCCATCCAAAAAGCGGTGGACCGCCTCCCACCGCGGATCGTCCGGTCCGTATTCGTCAGTCATGTGTCCGTCTCGGAGGTTCAACACATATATAGACGCATGAGACCCGCTATCTACGTATTCCGTCCCGGAGTCGGCAACCACGGCGCCAACTCTTTACGAAGCGTTGCATACGCCTGATGCAACTGCGTGTCCACCGTACGAATCGACACGCCCATCAGCTCCGCGATCTGTGCGTTCGTGATCTGCCCGACGCGATGTAACACCAGCGTCTCGCGCCGCCGCACCGGCAACTTGGCGACCGCCCGCGCGATCGCCGCTTGCAATTCGCCAACCGCGAGCTCCGACTCGACCGGCAGTCGCTCCGGGTTCTCCGGAAGCGGCCCGGGACCAAACGTCCCGTTCGACCGGAGCACCCGCGCGATCCAATGGCGCTCCACGCGCCGCCGCCGGAGCGCCGAAATCGCCCGCTTCCGCACGGCCGCGTACAAATACGAAACGAGCGACTGCCGCACCGACAACGTCGTCCGCTTCGTCCACAAGTTCAGCATGACCTCTTGGACAATTTCCTGCGCGTCCGCGTCCGACGCTACGAGCGCATAGGCGATATTGACAAGCCAGGGCTGATAATGTAGAAACGCATCGCGGAACGCGGTCTCGTCACCGCGATGAATCCCATCGATCCACTGGCGATCGGTCGTCGCCTGATCGATGGCGCCCCCGTGCTGCACGGAGGGCGATTCGAATCGCGGCCGGCGATTCACCGATGGCTGCCGGTGGCGGAACGGAGGACGGCGAGAATCATCTGACGCGGAGAACATAGAACACCCTCACTCACTACGCAGCAGTATGTGGCAAACTCAACTCAACGACCGGCTCGACGAGATCACGCGCCCGCCGACCCGGCAACCGATCGGCACGCATCGCTTCCGCGAGATGCCGTAGCCCCTCGAAGTACGCGACCATCTCCGTCTCGGCGCGCACGCGCGCCTCGAAGATCGGACGATCCGTCGTATCGAATGCCCGGTAGATCCAATACATGGTGGGAGTCCTCCTTAATGCTCAAGAGACGCTCGCCACGCCCCGACTACGTATAGACGTGCGGACAACGTGACCGGGTGAACGTCGTTACGAAGCGCAAAGCCGGGGTCGCCAGGAAGCAACCTCAGCAAGGGCTTGTGCGGGGTATCTCAGCGCCTAATGTTGAGCCCGTTGAGAGCTCGCGCTCCGGCCCGCTCATAGGGGACGGGCCCGCGATAACGGCACAACCGCCGAAAGGCGGCGTCGCAAAGCTCTGGAGGCTAACGCGCGCTTGAGCCATTCGGGCGCGCCATGCCAGTCCGGCCGCCGAACGGACGAGAGGGGAGGAGCGCGCACGTGACCACGCGGCTCATACTCGGCGCCTGCATGCTCGCGCACGTGGCGCACGCGCAACTAGCGGCGAAGCCGTCGTTGGCGACACCCACAACGCTACGCGAGACAGAGACCGGTTCCTGGCGCGCGGGCGACGCCATGGTCTGGATCCGCGTCGCTCCCACCGGCGCGATCTCCGTCTACGCATCCCACGGGTACCGCAGCGCGTTCGCGCATGCGGTGATCATCACGCCCGAGGACGCCGATAAATGGGCGGACCTCGGCGACCACGTTCTCGCCGGGCAAACGGCGAGTGGCGCGATCATGCTCGGCGACAGCGACATCGCGCTCGAGCCCATGCGCGCCGGCGACTCGGTCGCGCTCGCCGTCAGACTCGGCGGCGTGCGCCCCGACGGCATCACGTTCCTCATGAACGGGCAGTCGCTCCGTGAGGTCCTGCCGATTCTCCGGGCGACCGCGAAAGCAGCGCGCGCCACGCAATCGGCGAGCGCGGCACCTCCGGCGACAACACCGGCAACGCCGGCAGCCGCGCCGACTGCCGCGAAAACAGCTCCTGCGGCGCCAGTTATTGCGCCCGCTCCGGCAACGGCGACTGCAGCCCCACCTGCCGCGGCACCAGTTACCGTGACGCCAGCTACTGCGGCGCCAGCCGCTGCCCGCGCCACCACTCCGGCCGCCGCTCCCGCACCTACGCCGCACACGGCAGCGATCGACTCGCCCCCACCCGCAGTGCCGGTTGTCTTAGCCTCTGCGGCTGCGGCGCCCGCGGCTCCGCCAGAGGTCGCTGCGGCCGACACGCCACCCGCGCCCGCTCCCGAGGCCGAAGTGGCGCCAGCGACATCGACGCCGAGCTGTCGTGGCAGCTCCGGTCGCGCCAGCTCAAGTCGCGCCAGTTCCGGTCGCGCCAGCTCCCGTTGCTCCCGCGAAAATCGCGAAAGTGACAAAGCTGAAGCCAACGCCCCAAGCGCCTGAGACGGTGCCGTTACGCCGTACGAGCGCCGGCAGCATCGCCAAGCCCGCGGCCGCCATGACGATCACCGTTGGGCCGACCGATGCCACCAAGCTCGCACCGTCGACCGTGGCCAACCTCGTCAAGCAATGGCAGTCGCAATTGGATCTTTGCTACTCTGAATTCGGCTTGAAGGTCAACCCGGCGTTGACCGGTTCGATCGCGGTGCGCCTCGCGATCCGTACCACGGGCGACGTTGGCGCGGCGACCTTCGTGCACCACAAGTGGTCTGGTGCGGGCGGTACCGAGGCCGAGTCGTGCATGCGCGCACGAGTGATGGCGTGGATGTTCCCACCGGCGTCGACGCCGAGTGCACACGAGTTCACCGTCGCCTTCGCACCGTAATCGATCGAGAGGGTTGCCAACGTCGGCGGCGACGCCAATGTTATGTGTCCGATGTCGCCGATTGCGTCTCTGACGCTTCGCTTGTCCGATGCACCGCGCTCTGAGGACGACACCCAGTCGGTGCACCTGAGACTGGCCGATGCCGATCGGCTCCGCCGCAGCGAATCATGGGATGACGCCATCGCCGCATACCGCGCCGCGATCGGCGCGGCCGCCCCAACTGACCGCGATCTCCTCGCCGACGCCAATCGGCACCTCGGCTTCTGCCTGCGCATGGCGGGACGCCTCGGCCCCGCGGCCGACGCGTACGCCGCGGCGGCCAGCATGGCCCACGGCCTCCGCGATGTGCGGCGCATGCTGCTCGCGCGCATTGGATCCGCCGTGGTCGTGTTCTATCGCGGGAATCTCCCCGCAGCCGCCGATATGCTCGAGGCCGTAGTGCTCGAGGCCGAGTCGCTCGTGGCCACGAATCGCTCTCTCGTCAATGTCGTCGCGCGCGCCAAGCACGATCGCGCGACCATCGCGCACGATCGAGGGTCGCCCGAGATCGCCGTCGCCGATCTCTACGAAGCGTTTCATTTATATACCGATGCCGCACAACGCGATCGCGTGCTGATCGACATGGCGCGCGCGTTCGGTGACCTCGGACTGACCAACGTCGCGCGCGATGCGCTGCTGCTCTGCCGAACGTGCGCCGCCGGTCCCGCCGCGCGCACCGCCGCGACGATCAATCTGCTCGACATGGCCCAGCGCGAAAGCGATCACGTCACGTTCGAGCACTATCGCCAGAATGCTCGCCGCGGAGCCGCTCATTCCAAGACACGCGGCGTACTATCATCTGTTCGTCGGTGAAGGCCTGAGACGGTTCGGCGACGCCGCGGCAACGGATGCGTACGCGCGCTCACGCGACATCGCCGAGCGGTACGGACTGAACGAGGTCATGCTGCGTGCCGAGGCGGCACTGACCACCCCCGCTCAGTCGCCCACGGCACGCGCCCCTCGCAAGACGACGTATCCGCCGGCGGTCCAGCGCGTCGCCGCGTCAATTCACGCGCTAGCCGCACAAAACGCGGGCTAGCGCGTGACGCTTCGAGGCAGCGCTGACGCGCCGCACGAAGCTGGTCGGTTGGACAACGCTCGGCTGCGCCTCGCTGTGGCGCGCTGCCGCATTCGACGCCTAGATTGTCGGGCATGCGTCGAACCGTGTTCCTCCTGATGGTGCTGGCCGTTGCCGCATGCGGGGCAACGCTGTGGCCTACGACGAAGGTGCAAACCAAGTCCTTCGCGCCCGATCTCTACGGCTGCGCGGCCGCGAGCGTCCGGGCGCTCAAGTACTCGTTGGTCAGCAACGACTCCAACGGTGGCCGGTTCGAGGCCCGGCGCAAGTACTCGCTCAAAGCAGAAGGTCCGGATGTCGATGAGGTCGGGCGTGCCAATGTCCTGACGGTGGAGATCGTCAAGGCACGGAACGACTCGAGTGGTACCACGACCCTGAAGGTCCAAGCTGGGACGCTCTCGACACACGAGACGAAGCGTGGGCCGACGGAAGACCCGGAGTATGCTTCGCCCGCGGTGAAACAGGACGCCCAGACAGTCGTCACCCGCTGCGCGAGCACATAAATACATGCGGAACTACATCACGGAGTTCATCGGGACGTTTTTCCTCGTACTGACCGTCGGCTTCTGTGTGACGTCCAACGCCCCCCTCGGCGCGCTGGCGATCGGCTCGTCGCTCATGATCATGGTCTACATGGGCGGCCACATCTCGGGCGGACACTATAACGGCGCCGTGTCGCTCGCCGTATTCCTCCGCGGCAAGATCGACGCGCGCACGTTCGTCGGCTATCTCATCAGCCAGCTCCTCGGCGCGATCGCCGCCGCGCTCATCGTGTACCTCGTGACGAGCAAGACCTATCCGCTCGCCCCTGGTCCGGGCGTCTCGCCGATGGCCGCGCTCATTGTCGAAACGCTGTACACGTTCGCACTCTGCATCGTCGTGCTCAACGTCGCGACCTCGCCCGATACCGAGGGCAACTCGTACTACGGTCTGGCGATCGGCTTCACGATCGTCGTCGCCGCGATCAGTGGTGGATCGATCTCGGGCGGCGCGTTCAACCCGAACGTCGGCACGGGCCCGATCCTGGTCGATGCGATCCTCAAGGGAGGCTCGCTCGCCAATGTCTGGCTCTATCTCGTCGGCCCATTCCTGGGCGGTGCATTGGCGGCATGGGTCTATCGGTTGCAGAACCCGGCACCGGCGGGCAGCGCCTGACTTTAGCCGCGGCATTCAACGCGCGCCTCACGCAGCTCACATGCTTTGCGTGCGGGCGCGCGCATGACCCGCATGTCCCGCAGCGCGTCTGCACGGCGTGCGGCATGCCGTTGCGCGTGGACTATCGCCTCGATAGCTCGTCTCTTCCTCGTCAAGCGCTGACCAACCGGCCGGCGTCGCTGTGGCGCTACCGCGAAGTCTTGCCGTTGGCCTCAGGCGAAGTCACGCTGGGCGAGGGCTGGACGCCGTTGGTCCAGGTCGAGCCTCGCGTCTGGATAAAGGATGAATCGCGCAATCCCACCGGCTCCTTCAAAGCCCGCGGTCTGGCGATGGCCGTTTCCGTCGCCCGAGCGCTCGGAGCGAAAGCACTGACCGCACCCTCGGCCGGCAACGCCGCTGGCGCTCTCGCGGCGTACGGGGCGAGAGCCGGTATTCCCGTCGTCGTCGCGATGCCCGAAGACACCCCTCGTGGGTGCATCGAGGAGTGTCGGGTCTACGGCGCGCACGTGGAGCTCGTGCCGGGGACCATATCTGATGCCGGCAAATGGCTCCGGGACCACGGACCGGCGGACGCATTCAATGTCTCGACGCTCAAGGAGCCGTACCGGGTCGAAGGCAAGAAGACGATGGCCTACGAGCTCTTCGAGCAATTCGAGGGGAGCCTGCCAGAATGTGATCGTCTATCCCACGGGTGGCGGAACAGGGCTGGTTGGGATGGGGAAGGCGATCGAAGAGATGCGCGCACTGGGCTGGATCCCGGAGGGAGCAAAACCCCCGAGGTTCGTGTCGGTGCAGACCGCGGGCTGCGCCCCAGTTGTCCGTGCGTTCGACTTGGGCGCCGAGAAAACAGAGACATGGGCCGACGCCGAGACCCGGGCGTGGGGCCTTCGAGTCCCGTCGCCGATCGGCGGGTTCGTTTGCCTGAGAGTGATCCGCGAAACGCATGGCACGGCCGTCGCGGTGAGCGAAGGCGAGATCGCGCCCGCCACTCGCGCGCTCTCGGCACAGACCGGCGTCGACATCTGCCCTGAAACCGGGGCGGCGTGGTCGGCGTTTGTCTCTTTGCGCGCATCGGGATGGATCACGCCCCGAGACCGGGTCGTCGTCTTCAATACGGGGACTGGGCTCAAGTATCGTTGACCTAACCCCGGCCCGTATCTTGATTTGGACGCGCTAGCCGGTTTGTTCCAGCCCGTGTATGTTACGAGCGCGCTACAACCCCGAGAGCCTGTGAAATCGAGCATCAAGCCTTCTGCGAGTTCCGATGATATGGATGCGCCTCAGCTGAGCGCATCATCGGATGTCTTCTTTAAGACCCGAGATTTTACGCGGCTCGCCGAAGCGAAGGCCTCCGGACTCTACCCGTATTTCGTCCCCATCGAGTCCTCGACCGGCACCGAGGTCGTCATCGACGGCAAGCGTCGCGTGATGATCGGCTCGAACAACTATCTCGGCCTGACGCACGACCCCCGCGTGATTGCCGCGGCCCAAGCCGCCATCGAGAAGTACGGCAGCGCGTGCACGGGCAGCCGGTTCCTGAACGGCAACACCGACCTCCACGATCGCATCGAGGTCAAGCTCGCCGAGCTCACCGGCAAAGAAGCGGGCCTGGTGTTCTCGACAGGGTTCCAGACAAACCTCGGCGTCATCGCGACGCTGGTCGGCCGCACGGACTTCGTCTACATCGACAAGCTCGATCACGCGAGCATCGTCGACGGATGCTTCCTATCAGCCGGCGACACCGTCCGGTTCCGCCACGGTGATCTCGGCGATCTCGAGGCCAAGCTCGCCCGAGGCAACCGCAATGGCGGCGGCAAACTGATCGTCGTTGACGGCGTGTTCAGTATGGAAGGCGACATCGTCGACCTCCCGCGCTTGGTCGAGCTCTGCGCCCAGTACGACGCCCGTCTCGTGGTCGACGACGCACACTCGATCGGCGTCCTCGGCGAGACCGGCGCCGGTACCGCCGAGCACTTCGGACTCACGCCACAAGTCGATCTCATCGTCGGCACGTTCAGCAAGTCGTTCGCCTCGATCGGTGGGTTCGTCACCGGCGAGCGCGAGGTGATCGAGTACCTCAAGCATCAGGCGCGGGCGCTCATCTTCAGCGCCTCGATGCCGCCATCGGCGTGCGCCGCGGTACTCACCTGTATTGACATCATGGCCGCCGAACCCGAGCGCCGTCAGAGGCTCTGGGAAAACGCGGACTACATGCGTGCCGGGCTCCGGTCGCTCGGCTATGATACCGGCGTCAGCGAAACTCCCATCGTGCCGGTGATCATCGGCAACGATCTCATGACGTTCCATTTCTGGCGCTCACTCTTCGACAAAGGCGTGTTCACGAATCCAGTCGTGGCGCCCGCCGTCCCCGAAAAAGAATCCCGGATCCGCACCTCATACTCGGCTACCCACACGCGTGACCAACTCGATTTCGTACTCGATGTGTTCGCCAAAGTCGGGCGAGCGGCCGGCGTGATCTAATGACGAACGTCACGGTCAAGGCTGCCGACAGCGCCTCTGACCGCAAAGAGTTTATCGAACTTCCGTATCGCCTCCACGCAGGGCACCCGTACTGGGTTCCCCCGTTGCGGTCGGAACGTCGCACACTTGCTCGACCCCGCCAATCCATTCTTCGCGCACGCGGAAGCGCAGCAGTTCATCGCCCGCGACGCCTCGGGGAAGGTCGTTGGTCGCATCGTCGCGGTCAAAAACGACGCGCACACGGATCGCCATCACGACGGCGTTGGATTCTTCGGCTTCTTCGAGGCCGAGAATGATCCGGGCGTGGCGGCTGCGCTATTTGACACGGCCCGCGACTGGCTCAAGCAACGCGGCTTCACGACCATGCGCGGCCCGATGAGCCCATCGATCAACGACGAGATCGGTTTTCTGATCGACGGTTTCGACCAGACGCCCGTCGTGATGATGCCGTACACGCCGCAGTACTATCCCGCCCTCGCCGAGAGCTATGGGTTCACCAAGGCGAAGGACGTGTACGCGTATCGGCACGACAAGACCGCGCTGCAGCTCGATCGCGTCAAACGGCTGGCCAACGTCCTGGCGAAGCGGAACAACATCGTCGTCCGCCCGCTCAACATGAAGAACTTCCAGGGCAACGTCGACAAAGTCAAAGATCTCTACAACGCCGCCTGGGAAGCGAATTGGGGCGCGGTACAGATTACCGAAGAGGAGCTGGCCAACGTCGCGAAGCAGCTCAAGCCCGTCGTGCTGCCCGACCTCGTGCAATTCGCCGAGATGGACGGACAGACGGTTGGATTCTCGCTCGCGCTGCCCGATCTCAACGTCGCCCTGAAACACATGGGCGGCCGCCTGTTCCCATTCGGCTTCCTCAAGCTGCTCTGGTACCAGCGCAATATCCCAGGCCTCCGCGTCTGGGCGCTCGGCGTGCATCCCGACCATCGCCGGAGCGGCGTGGCGGAGCTCCTGTACCTGGCCATCGTCAAGAATGGACTCGCCCGCGGGATGGTGTATGGGGAGTCCGGGTGGATCCTCGAGGACAACTATTTGATGCGCCAGGCGATCGAGAAGATGGGCGGCCAGCGGTACAAGACGTACCGCGTTTACGACAAGCCGATCGGGGGCTGAACCATCCCGGCGTCTCAGCGCTTCGCGCTGGTGACCGGCGCGAGCGGGTTTGTTGGTGGCCATCTGACCGAGGCGCTCCTCGCCGACGGATGGCGCGTGCAATGTCTCGTGCGCCGCGACAGCAATACGCGCTGGCTCCCCACCGATCGGGTCGAAATCATCTACGGCGACGTCGGCACGCCGTCCACGCTCCCGGATGCCGTCCGCGGCGTCGACATGGTGTTCCATCTCGCGGCCGTGACCTCAGCCCGGGAGCGCAGCGAATACACCAGGATCAATGCCGGCGGCACGCAAGCCGTCATCGAGGCGATGCAGGTTGCCGCGCCGGGCGCGATGCTCGTCCTCTGTTCCAGCCAATCGGCGGCGGGCCCGTCGCGCGAGGGACGACCGATCACCGAAGCGGACGCGCCACAACCGATTGGTCCCTATGGCGAGTCGAAGCTCGCCGCTGAACAGCTGGTGATCGCGAGCGAGCTTCGTCACATCATTATTCGCCCTCCGGCGGTCTACGGCCCGCGCAATGTCGACATTCTGTTTGCGTTCCGCCTGGCGAGCGCCGGCATCGCCGTTCGCGTGAGCTCGCGCGGGCAGAAGCTGTCCATGGTGCACGTGCGCGACCTCGCGGCAGGGCTCGTGGCGGCCGCATCGGCGGAGCATGCGCGCGGCGTGTATTACGTGAGCGGAGGAACGCATGCGTGGGAGGATATCGTACGGGGCATTGGCGTCGGGGTCGGCCGCCGCGCACGCGTGATTGTCCTGCCGCGCCCGCTGGTCGTCGCCGCGGCCTGGGGCAACCGTTTAGTGGCGCGCGCGATACACGCGAAGCCGCTGCTCACGCCAGAGCGTGTCCTCGACATGGTACAACCCGACTGGAGCTGCGACGATTCGCGCGCGCGTCGCGAGCTCGGCTACTCGTCCGCCATACCATTGGATGAAGGACTGGCCGAAACGGCCGCTTGGTATCGCCAGGCTGGCTGGCTGTAGGGTGTAACTGTATACTGGCGGTATGCGCCTAACAATCGTTGCCCTCGCGCTCGCTGGGTTGGCCGTCACCGCCCGCGCGCAGGATCCCGGAAACACCGGATCAAACGTCCCTGACGCCCAGAAACGCGGCGGGAACGAAAAGATGAAGCTGCTGTCCCGCACCGAGACCAACCCCGGTTCGTGGAAAGCCGCCGACATCGAGATCGAGCAGGACAAGAACCGACCGTACGTGTATGTCTGCGGGTTCACGAACTTCAACACCAAGATCTACGACATCTCGAACACGTCGAGCCCGAAGTTGATCTACACCTGGACCATCGAGAACCCCGAGCTGCATCGCGGCATCGGCGCGATGGACGGGAAGTACTTCAAGATCAACGGCAAGTACTACTACGCGCAGTCGTTCCAGTTCATGCAGGGGAGCCCTGACCAGGACTTGGGCGCCGTCATCTTCAACGTCACCGGCTTGCCCGATCCGTCGAAAGTAAAAGTCGTCGCCCGCATCAAGTACCCGCAGGCGCTCGGTGGCTTCCACAACACGTTCGCCTACAAGCACTCCGACGGCCGCGTGATCTACTTCGTGACCGTGAACGACTCCAAGTCCGTCATGTACGACTTGGACAAGATCGTCGCCGGCGTCGATCCGGCCCAGGCGATCATCGGTGGTGTCCCCAATCCCACGCCGTTCAAGCAGATCGGCTCCGGTGGGTACCACGACTTCGAAGTCCAGTACGATCCGCAGGATCACAAGGACAAGTTCTACGGCGCCGGCCTCGGCGGCTTCTCGGTGTGGGACATCACGAAGCCCGAAACGCCGACCCAAATGTTCACGATCACGTCGCTCGGCCAAGACGTGGCGCACACGTTCACGCCATCACCCGACGGCAGGTACGCGGTCACCGAGACGGAGTATCAGTACACGCCGCTCCGGATCTGGGACCTGCAGGCCGCGCAAGCCGGGACGATGAAGAACGTCGACACGCCGATCGCCGCGTGGACGGCCGACTGGCACGACCTCTCCCACAACCACGAAGTGCGCTGGCCGTACGTGTTCGTGTCGGCCTACGAAGACGGTCTGCAAGTCTTCAACTTGAAGGATCCGAAGCACCCGGTTACCGAAGGGCACTGGTTTACGTGCGAGTGCGAGCATGAGCACGGGTTCGGCGGCTCACCCGACAATAACTGGGCGAGCACGACCAGCGTCATGCAGGGTGCGTTCGGCGTCGATATTCGGAACTACAATGGGCTCGTCGTGATCTCGGACATGCGGACCGGTCTGTGGCTGTTCCACATGGACGGGTTCAACGGATGGAACGGCAAGGACTACGGGATGCCGAACATCTCGAGCGTGCAGGACTACGATCACGGTCCGGCCCACGTACCCATCTCCTGAGCTCGGCGCAGCCGAAGCTCCGTCTAACAGACCAGTCGAGCAGCGCTCATCAATGAAGTCGCAGCCCGCCTCATGAGCGCTGCATCGACGCGCGGCGGAGCCGCGTGGTGGGCAGCACTCCTCGTCGTCGCCGCCATCGGTCCCTGGGATATGAAGCTGTTCCCAGGGACCGTGGTACCCGACGCATCGGGCCAGGCACGACTCGTGTACGCGGCGTCGCCGTTCGGCGTCGCCGTCACGGCTGATGGTCACGCGCGCTACGACATCCAGGTAACGGCGTCGGGTCTTCCGAAGCCGTCTACCCTCGGCAGCTACACCGCTTACGTCGCGTGGCAGGCCTCGCCCGATCTCTCACACTGGACTCGCCTCGGCACGGTCACCAACGGCAAGACGACCGTCGGCTCGGCCGATCTCAACAAGTTCTTGTTCGTGGTTACCGCCGAAGCCTCACCCACACCGTCAACCCGCCAAGGTCCCACCGTGCTCCACGGGACCTCGCCCAGCGGCTGGCTCCAATCGTTCCTGACACATCCGCTGTTCAGAGGCAACGCCCAGTGAGGTGCGCGGTCGCCGTCATGCTGATCGCATCGGTCGCGGCCGCCCAGACCGCGCCGTCTCGCGACACGAGCATGGCGAACATGCCGGGAATGTCCAACATGCCGGGCATGGCGATGATGCCGATCCCGATGCCGCCAGGAATGGTGGTGATGCCTGGTCTCATGGGGCTTACGCCGGCAGTAGCCAAGACGTTCCTGCCGAGTGGATCAGCCGAATCCGACGCCGTCGCTCGCAAAGAGATTCATCTCAAGAACGGCGACACGCTCGACCTGGCCGCCACGCTCGTGCGCGAGATGATCGGCGCTCACCCGACGATCGCCTACGCGTACAACGCGCAAATCGCCGGCCCGCTGATCCGCGTCCCGCAAAACGCGACGATCATAGTCCGGTTCACGAACAAGATCGACCTGCCGACCGCGGTCCACTGGCACGGCGTCCGCCTCGACAACGCGAGCGACGGCGCGCCGGGATTGACTCAAGACCCGGTAGCATCCGGCAAAGGCTACCTCTATCGCGTGCATTTCCCGGACGCCGGGATCTACTGGTACCACGCGCACGTCCGCGAGGACATCGAGCAGCCGCTAGGCCTCTACGGCAACATCATCGTCGACTCGCCCGATCCGCACTACTACGAGCCGGCGAATCACGAAGAGGTCCTGATGCTGGGCGACATCCTCGTCAATCAGGACACGTTGATCCCATTCGGCGCCGAGCAGCCGGACTTCACACTCATGGGCCGCGTCGGGAACGTCATTCGGGTCAACGCCCAACCGACCTATGCGGTCACCGTGGCGCAGGGCTCCGTCGTCCGGTTCTACCTGACCAACGTCGCCAGCTCCCGAACCTTCAACGTCTCGTTCGGCGACGCGCCGATCAAAGTCGTCGCATCCGACGAGAGTCGCTTCGAGCACGAAGAGCTGGTGCCGAGCGTGGTCCTCGGCCCAGCGGAACGCTACGTCGTCGACGTGCGTTTCCCGCATCCCGGCCGCTACGCGTTCGTGAACGCGGTCCAAGCCATCAACCACTTCCAGGGCGAGTTCATGCCCGAAGTGGACACGCTCGGCGTCGTCACCGTGAGCGCCACCCCGGCCGCGCCGAGCTACGCGTCGAGCTTCGCGACCCTGCACGCGAACGCCGCGGTCTCAGCCGACATCGCACATTATCGTCCGGCATTCGATCACACCCCGGACAAGACGTTCCGCCTGACGCTCAAAACGAACGGCTTGCCGCTCGCCACCGTTCAGTTCATGAGCATCGACACGTCGTACTACGCTCCAGTCGAATGGGTCGACGGCATGCCCGACATGAACTGGCTGTCGACGGCCTCACAGGTGCGCTGGGTCATCCACGACGAGGCGTCGGGCAAAGACAACATGGACATCGACTGGCACGTGCCCGGTCGGATCCACGCCGGTGGTCCGCATCATCAACGACGATCGATCGTTCCACCCAATGCAGCACCCGATCCATCTCCACGGCCAGCGGATGCTGGTCATCTCCCGCGACGGCGTGCCGACCAAGAACCTCGTCTGGAAGGACACGGTGATAATCCCCGTCGGCTCGACCGTCGACCTCCTCGTCGACGCCTCAAACCCCGGCGCGTGGATGCTCCACTGTCACATCTCCGAGCATCTCGAGTCGGGGATGATGACGGTCATGCACGTGGACCGGTAGCGCACCTGAATGGGGTTCAGGGGGTCTCGGGTTCAAGTTCGGCGTCCCGATCGCGCCCCCTTTTTCCCCGGTAAGCAGAGCTTTTCAGGTAGTGTTCAAGTCGCCGCCCCACACTGAGCGTCAGCGCCATCGTTGCGGCGATCCACATGGGGAGTGCGAGCGGGGCAATGTGATGGAACCGGAAGGCCGTAGCGAGGTCTCCGTGCAGCGTGGCATTCCAGGCGCGTGTGGTGCCACACAGTGGGCAAGGGATACCCGTGAGCGCCAGAAATGGACAAAGCGGCGGGTGAAGCGCGGGCAGCGTGCGGAGCGTGTATGCGTATCCCAGGTAGCTCCACCCGACCATGGCCAACGCCGCACGGCCGAGCTGCTGGCGAGTGGCTTCGGGCACGAGCGTCATGCCGTGGCCGGAAGATTCACGACGGTGATCTCAACGATCTCAACGTCGGGCTGCATGGCGTAAATGATGAGATAGATGAGGAGCGGGAGGAGGCAGAGGACGAATCCCACGACTGCCCATAGGACGCTGAACTCTTTCTTCTTCTGCAACGTCGTGGAGGTCAACGTCTTGTTGGCAACCACGAACCCCTTGGCCAGATAGCTGAGGATCGTAGTCTCCATGTCCTGCGTCGACCGCACGTGCACCTTGCTGATTGCCACGCCATCGCCTCCAAGTAGTGGACGAATGCAGCCGCCCAAATCATAGCCACACTAGAGCAATCACGCGAGCGTGCGGCGTCCGCGGCCGACTATGTCGACCGGGTTGCCCGCGCAGATGGCTGCCACGCTATCGTCGTTGTTATCGCGACGGTTCGATGTCACCACGCAGTACTTTTGAGTGCGGTTTGCGGTAAATCGGGAAGTGGCGAAGGGGGCGGCTAGGTCGGGACTAGCCTGCATTCGTGTTGCTTATGACTCATCAATGTCAGAAAACAGCCCCTTTGTGTCAGAATCGTGCCCTGTCGATTGTTCCAGAACGCGAGTCTTTTACTTCGCCACCTAGGTAACCCACTCGCTCAGCGGGCGCCACTATCGGAGTCACCCTATGCATTCCATTGCCCCACCACTAAGTCTGGTGACGCCCGAGGATCTTTACATACACGCTTACGACGCATTGAAGAAGGAGATTGCGGAGTCGGTAAAGGACGCTCGTGCGATGGAGCGAAATTCACTGTTGGCTTGTGGTGGGATTTTGACCTATCTCGCTGGGCGTTGCCCGAATCCGGCGCCCGATGTTCTCTGGTACGTACCTCTAGCGCTTGCACTTTTTGGTGCGTTTCGGACGGCGGCTCTGATGATAAGTATCAGACCGCGGGCGATGTACCTCAGCGAGATTGAAGGGCGTAGCCTGCGGAATCAACCGCTGGAAGGATGGGAGCAATACTTCCGATCTCACTACCGCCGTGGAGTAGGAATCACGATAATTGTCTTCTGGCTTGGCTTGGTAAGCGCGACGGCGGCGATTCCTAGGTCTGCCCCTCGCTTTTGCAGGACGACGAGCGCCGCGCCTGCAGCGCACTCCTAAGTGCACGGGGATGGCGCGAGCCTGCTCGCCGACGGCGACCTGGCGCCGGAGCCCATGCGCGCCGGCGACTCGGTCGCCCTCGCCGTCAGACTCGGGCGTCCTTCGGCCCGACGCCTTTGTCGACGGCCTTCGGTCACACCCAGACGAGCCCTAGGCCAATGGCGATCCAGATCATCTCGCGGATGCGACTGACGATCAATGCGTAGACGCCAAGGTCCGGCGGCAGGCCGAGAAGACTGAAGATCAGCGACATACTGCCTTCTTTGGTGCCGAGCTCGAACGGGATAAAGAACGTCGCGTTCGTGATAAACTGCGAGAACGCGCCGATCATGAAGGCGGTGGGATAGTCAACGTCGAGGCCGAGTGCCCGGGTAATGAACAGATATTCGAGCATCGACAAGCACCGGCCCACGAACTCGGCGCCGACCGCCATGAAGATCGTCCCGCGGGAATACGCCGCGATCTGCTCATGGATCGCATTTAGCTTGGGCCAGCGGCGGAACAATCGGGTCCGAGGACGAAAGAGCGCCGCCAGCGCGAGCGAGCCGCCGGCAAACACGGCCGCGAGCGCAATCAGCGAGACCGTGGTAGCCGGCGTCCGAGGCAGGAGCACGAATGCGACGGGAATCGCGGTGACCCAGAAGATGAGCTGTCCGAGCGTATGGATCACACGAAACCCAACAACGGACGCGGTCGCGCGCGACGGTTCGACCCACTTCGAAGCAGCGGCTATCCGGAACGGCTCGCCACCCAAGGGTACCAGCGGCGTGACGTAATTGATCGCGAAGCTCGAGACGCTGATCACGTACGCGCGCCCGAACGGGATGGCTCCGTCGAGCAGCGCGCGCCAAGCAATCGTGTTGCACGCATACACGAGCGCCCAGGCGACCACCGATGGCACGATCGCCCAGCGCGCCGAAACGAGATTGTGAAGGAGCCCGCGCACCCCAGCGTGCGCGATGAGCACGACAAAGAGCACCAAGGCGCCGGCAAATACCAGCGCCTGAATTTTTTTGTTCACACGCCCACGGCGCAGCCAGAGCGCGCGGATGCATATGCGGCCTCGACGACCGCCGCCACGCGCGTGATGTCCGCGAGCGCCTCGTCGGCCTCCCCACGATCCATCGCGTCGGCGAACGCGCCGAACAAGCCGGCGAACCAACTGGCGTACGATCGCTTATCGAGCTGCGCGGAGTAGTCGACCTCTTGTCGCGGCTCGCCGGCTCGCTCGAGGCTCAACGTGCCGCCATGCCAGTCGATGGTCCCGCGCTCGCCGATGATGCGCACGCGGTTCTCGCGATGCCCGGCGGCCCACGTCAACAATATCGTCGCGATCCGGTCGGCAAACCCAACGAGCAGGTGCGCGGTGTCCTCGACCTCGTACTCCTGATGTCGCAGTCGTCCAGTCCACGCCTGGACCGTCCGCGGTTCGCCGCCGAGATCGAACAATGAGTACAGGAGATGCGTGCCATGATCGAGCAAGATGCCACCGCTGCTGTCGGCACGAATTGATCTCCAAGGCACCGCACCGCCGTCAGCCTGAAGCCGATACACAGACAGCTCGGCCAGATGCCAATGTCCAATGGCTCCCTCCCGCACCCATTCGCCAATCTGCCGCCAGACCGGATTGAACCGATACTGGTGGCAGGGGATGACCACGCGACCGGCCTTCCGCGCGGCCGTAGCCAGCGTATCCGCGTCCGCACGAGTCACTGCCACGGGCTTCTCGCACAACACGTGGAGGCCGTTCTCCAGCGCCCACAACGCTAGCGGCAGGTGCGATGATGGCGGCGTGCAGATGTCGATGAAATCGAGCGGCCCAGCAGCAAGTAGGGACGGCCGGTCCCTGAAGAGAGGCACGCCATCGATCGGTCCGACGTTGGGATCCGAGTCGAGCGCCGCCACGATCTCCATGCGCGGTGCAGCCGCTTTAAACCCCGGAAGGTGCGCCGTGCGGGCGATGCCGCCCAGGCCGATTACCGCGCCTCGATATGCTCGGCGTCCCACACGAACACGAAGAGGACGAGATTGAGCGGCACCACCGTAATCCACAGCATGGCCGCCGGCCACCCCGGCACGACAGTCACCAGCAGCAACAGCCACCGCACGTTCTGCCCGAGCCACATGCACCGCCCGAGCAGCGGCGCCGCGTGTCGGACGTACGCCTCGCGCGCCGCGGCGGACAGCGTCCCTTGCCGGCGCTGCCGCTCCAGCGCGACCGTGGCCGGGAACATGCTCGCCTGTCGCCGCACCCACGAACCATACAGCCAATTTTTGAGCGAGCCGCCTTGAAGGTCCTCAGGCAGCTCCAGCTCCGAGTCCTGCCCGCTCATGGCCAGAAACGCGTGCCGTATGAAATCGACGGCCGCCGCCTGCCACGTATGGCTCAGCAGCGCGGCCAGCGCCAGCGCGATCGCGCCGGCCACGGGCCACCCGAGGAAGACGATGAGCCGCGCCCCGAGATGCGCGTACAGGTTGATGAACCGCGCGCTGTCCGACAGCCCATCGAGCATGCGCCCCAGCGGCGTCGACGTCCCGCGCAGCCGCGCCAGTTGCCCGTCGACGCTATCGAAGATGTCGGAGACGATGAAGAGCACCCATCCGATCGCGTTGATCTCGATGCTCTGATAGAAGAACAGGTGCCCGGCGACGAGACCCGTCGCCAGGCTCCACATCGTCACCTGATCGGGCGACACCCGCGTCGGCGCCAGCGCTCGAGCGAGTCGAATCCCGATGGGCCGAAAGAAACGGAGGTCGAGCCACTCCTCGACCTCGTCCCCTTTCGTCGCCAGCGTGCCAGTCGTCATACCCGCGCGGCGGCTTCGCCCAACACACCCTTCATGACGGCGAGCGCGCTCATCGCCTGCTCGGTCGTGATCACGAGCGGCGGGTTGATCCGCACTTCGGGGTTGTAGATCATCGCCAGCACGCCCCTCGCGAGGAGCGTGTCGAAGATCCATCGCGCGATGTCTTTCGGCAGAAGCTTGGTCGTGCCCGGATAGACGAGATCCATGCCGATCATGAGCCCGCGCCCGCGGACGTCACTGACGATCGGGATGTCTTTCTCCCACGTTTTCATCTCGGCCATCATAGTGGCGCCGAGCACACGACTATGCTCGACGAGCCCCTCTTCGATGATGGTCTCGATGCTCACCCGTGCCGCCGCGGCCGCCAGCGGATTCCCGCCGTAGCTCGACGAGCTCCCGCTCGGATTCGCCCAGGGCTTGGCCCGCGCGATCTCCTCGCGCGCGATGATGCCCGTCATCGGGAATCCACCGCCGAACCCTTTCCCGACCGTCATGATATCGGGCAACACCTCCTCGTGCTCGATCGCGAACATCTTCCCGGTTCGCCCGAACCCGGTCAGCATTTCGTCAGCAATCAGCACGGCGCCGATGCTATCCGCGAATTTTCTGAGGATCCGCAGGTAGCCGGGGGGCGGCACGATGTTGCCCGCCGTCCCCTGGATCGGCTCGACGATGATCGCCGCGACGTCATTCGAGGTCTCGAGCGCGATTTTCTTTTGCAAGAACTCGACGCAATGCCACTCGCACGAGGGAAATGTCTTGTCGAACGCGCAGCGAGCACAGGAGGCGTACGGCGAGCTGTAGGTACCCGGCATCAGCGGCCCCAGCCCGTGCTTGAAGGAGCCACCGAGCAAGGGAAGGACGCCGGCGGTCTTGCCGTGGAATCCGCCCCAGAAGCCGACAAACTCGGTCTTCCCAGTCCACGCCTTCGCTAGTCTGAATGCCGACTCGACGGCCTCGGCGCCGCTCGAATAGAGCTGTGTCCGATTGAGATCCCCGGGCGTGATGTCGGCGATCAGCTTGACCAGCGCAACCCGATGCTCCGACGTAAAGCTGCCGACATGCACCCGTGCAACTTGCCGCTGCATGGCCGCGACGAACTTGGGATGCGCATACCCGAGACTGGCCACGCCGACCCCGGCCAACAGATCCGTGTAGCACTTCCCGTCGACATCATAAAGGAGCGCGCCTTCGCCGTGGTCGATGCTCAGCTTGCTGAACAGCGCGACGCTCTGCGTACCGGGCGCGAGATAGGCGGACTCGGCGTCAAACGCCGCCAAAGACTTTGGACCGGCCGCTGTCTCTGGCCGTGGCTGAACCGTCAACGTCACTTCGACTGAATCCTCGGTGGAAGCGGGGGGTCCGGGGGGCGTACTTGGGGTTGCCCCCCGGAGGCGAACCGACCAGTCGAGCGGCGCGCCAGCGCCGAATCGACGAGCCGCGGAGCGGCTTCGTCAGCGTACGCGGCAATGTGCCGCGCTGCCTCGTCGCGAAATGGCGCGAAGCTCGGCCAGTCGTTGAGATCAATCAGCACGGGCCGATCTGGTTCCGGAAACGCGACATCACCCCCGAAAACGCCCAGCCCAAGCCGCTCGGCGGCGGCAAACGCCAAGGTCTTCAACCGCTCGCCGTCCACGTCATCGGCGCCGTAGTACCGGAAGAATCGCCCGTCGGCGACGCCGTAGAACTTCACGATCGGCCCGGCCACGTGTTCCTGCATCGCCACCCGCGCGATGCCGCGCGCGGCAAACACGCGCAACGCCTCGGGGATCTCCTCGCGCCAGAGCGATACGACATCCTCGGCCCGCTCGGCGTGCACGTCGCCGCGCTTGAGCCAGACGCGCCGCCCGTCCGCGCCAAACCCGTCGAGCTCAGGATCGCCGCTCGTCGGAACGATCGCGGTGCGCGGAATCTGATCGCCGAGGAGCACCACCATCTTGTGCCGGTGACACCCGAGCACGCTCGACGGGCGATTCATGATCGGCAGCCCCGCGTGCTCGAGCGAAAGCAAACGCTCCGACGCCGCGGGTCCTTGGCACATGTTCAGCACCAGATCGGCGTCGGTCAGCAGCTCCAGCTCGAAGGTGCTCTCGTTGGCGCGCGTCGCCGACCAGCCGAGGGCTTCCAGCTCGGCCACCGTGGCATCGAGAATGGCGGTGTCGTTCGTCCGATGCTGATTCGGCGAGTACGACGCCTGCCGATAGAGCGCGACGAGCCGCTTCACAACGCCAATGCCTCAGTGGCGAGCAGCGCGTCGGCGGCGTCGATATCGCGCTTGTGGTCGAGATCGACGATCAGCGCCACCTCGGTCGTCGCCACGCGGGCGCCCTCGTCGACGAGCGCCGACAAGAAATAGCGCATGCGGGATCCGCCGTCGCGCCAGACGCGCAACGCCGTTGTCCGCGCCCGTGGCCCGAACGCGTAGACGCCACCCGTCACGCACGGCGGCATCACCGGCCGGCTGCCGATCCGAATGGCGTCGCCACCCGGGGCCCGCTCGACCCACAGGGGCCGCTCGTCGTCGACATGCGGCGTCACCGCGAGAACGACGTCAGCGCTGTCAGCGATGTGACGAATCGACTCGTCATAGACTCGTTGCCAATCGCGCGCGGGCATGACGGTATCGACCATGCTGCAGAACACCGGACCGGGCGGCATGCGGAGCAGCGCCTCGGCGAGCGTATGCAGCGACAATGGGGTCTCGCACGCGATCACCCGAGGACGGCCGATCGACAACTCGATGTTGCGCACCGAGGCGATGACCTCGGGGAAGGTCGACCGGATCATGCAGGTGATGTCCTGACATCCGATCGCACCGAACGTCTCCGCGAGCCGCAGGATCTGCGATCGCCCCGCGACGGACACCGCCGCCTTCGGCTCGGCCACGCCATCGGCCGCGAGTCGCGAGCCCTCTCCGCCCGCGAGGATCAGGCCGTGCACACGACCTCGGGCAGCTCGGTGAGCGACGCGATGCGCGCGGTCGGCGCGCAATCGTTCGGCGTCTCGCGCTCGGGCTCCGTCAGCCAACACGTACAGAGTCCCAGCGTGCGCGCGGGCCGAATGTCGGCGTCGAGATTGTCGCCGACGATCCACGCCGCGCCGGGCTCGACATCGAGCGCGGCCAACGTCGCGTTGAAGATCTCCGGATCGGGCTTCGACGTGCCGAGCACGCCCGAGTCCGACACCGTCTGGAAGTAGTTCGTGAGGCCGAGCTCCGCGAGACAGCACGACAAATTGCCGGTGAAATTCGAGACGATGCCGAGTCGATACCGATCCGCCAGACTGGAGAGCACGCGCGCGTTCCGTTCGGTCGTGCGCACGGCGTCGCGGTGAAAACGATCCGCGACCTCGGTGAAGTCGATAGTGGCGCCGTCGGGTACCATCTCCTGCAGCAGCTGCGCTTGGGCATCGATCATTGCGCGAAATCCGAGACGCCGAATATCCGGCCGTCTCTCGAGTGCACGATCAGATGCTCGGAAGACCGTCTCAAAGTTCCCGGAATCCAGGGAGCCGCCGAGTCCCCTATAGGCCGCGTGGAAGCGAGTGCTCCACCTCAGGCCGTCAGCGTCGAGCGTTCCGCCAAAGTCGAAGAGTACCGCGCGAACAGGGGTGGCTGATTGCACCACGTACTGTATCGCTCAGGTAACGAGGCGGCAAGCCGAAATGCTATTGGCAGCGAAGGCCAGAGTCGGCAAGGGACGCGACCGCGCGGCTATACGCCGTCCCAGCGGCGCGCTCGCGGAGCGACGTCAGGGTCTCGCACGCCGCATCGGTGTTGCCGAGAGCAACGTTCGCCTCCGCGGCCCGATACAGCGCTTCGACGCTATCGCTGCGCGTGGTCAACTGCGGCAGCAACTGCTGAATCTCGTCGAGCGCCCGCTCGGCGGTCAGCTGATCGACATTCCGCGGGTCGGTCCAATTGTCCAAGCGCTTCAATACCGCCTGAGGTGACTCGGCCGCCGGCATGCGATGAATCGGCGTGCCCTGGTATGTAACAGAGGACCGCGCGCGCACGGTTTGCGTCGTCGGCCGTGTTCCCGGCTCTGTCGTTGTCGGCTCTGTCGTTGTCGGCTCTGTCGTTGTCGGCTGTGTCGTTGTCGGCCGTGTCGTTGTCGGCTGCGTCGTGACCGGCTGCGCGATTGCACCGGCGGCGGCCGTCATAGTTGGCGCCGCAGGCGCCACTTGATCTCCCGAAGAGACCAGTCGAGCCGCTAGGAGCCCAAGTGCTCCGCCTATCGCGACGACTGCCGCGCCCAATGCAACACGGCGAATGAGCGTCGGGGAGACCCGCCAGCGCGGCGCGCGGCGAAGTCTCGGCGCCCGAGGCTTGGTCGTCGGCAAATCGACCGCACTGACGGTCGAATGCACGACGGGAGGCGTCGTCCAAGCCGCGATGACCGTATCGAGGTCGCTCGCGAATGCCCCAGCACTTTGATATCGGTCGCCAGGCTTCCTCGCGAGGACATGCGCGAAGACTTCCTCGAGCTCCACGGGCCACCGAACATTCGGGACGACCGTGGCCAGCGACAGCGGCGGCTCACTCAACCGAAGCCGCATGACTTCGAGCGCCGACTCGCCATCGACCGGCAAACGCCCGGTCAGCAGCACGAACGCCAGCAGTCCGAGCGCGTAAACGTCGCACCGCCAGTCGACCGTCGCCGGCACGAGTTGCTCCGGCGCCATGTAATGCGGCGTGCCCACGAAGCACCCGGTATCGGTCACTTGCTGCGCGCGATCGCCGAACACTTTCGCGAGGCCGAAGTCGACGATCTTCACATCGTCGAGCCCATCGTCCGCCGTCGACGCGCGCAAGATCACGTTCTCGGGCTTGAGATCGCGGTGCACGATGCCGAGCGCATGGGCCGCATCCAACCCGGACGCGACCTGCTTGATGATGACCGCGACCCGCCGCGCGTCGAGCGGCCCATCACGAATCAGCAGCTGCGAGAGCGGCTCGCCCCTCACGTACTCCATCGTGAGGTACACGAGCCCACCTTCTGCCTCGCCAAAGTCGTAGACCTGACAGACGTGCGGATGGTTGATGCGGCTGGCATTCGTCGCCTCGCGCACGAACCGCCCGACGGCTTCGGGTTCCTTTCGCAGGTCAGCCTTGAGCAATTTGAGGGCGCACGGCCGCCCGATCCGTAGATGCTCGGCCAGGTACACCTCGCCGACGCCCCCAGCCCCGAGCTTCCGGCCGAGCCGGTACCGGTCGGCGATGATCAGCCCAGCCAGGGAATCGGCGGCGAGCTCCGGCAGCGCCGACCCATCGTGCGCGCAAAACCGGGTGCCCGCCTCATAGCGGGCCCCACACGCTGGACAGGCCAGCGGCAGCACGCTCGCGGTGATGACGCGAGACGACTCATCGGCGAAGCTCAGGTTCTCGTCGCGCATGACGTTCCCCAGGGTATAACGCGTATACTATCCCCGCCAGATCACCTCCCAGAGTCGCCACGTGAACACTATCCTCATCCTCGCCGCCGCCGCGGCCGGCGGGCTCTTGGCGGTACAAGTTGCCGCCAATAGCGCGCTCGGCATCCACCTCGGACGGCCTGCCGGCGCGACGCTAGTGTCGTTCCTCGTGGGTTCGGCCGGCCTCGTGCTGTATATGCTGGTCATCCGCGAGCCTCCTCCGGCGGTCAAAGCCCTGGCCCAGACACCTTGGTGGGCGCTGATGGGTGGCCTTTTGGGCGCGGCGTACGTGATGGCGACTGTTGTCGTCACGCCACGCCTCGGACCAGGCCTCACCTTGGGCGCGGTCGTCGCCGGTCAGATGGTCGTCGCGCTGGCCCTGGAGCAGGCGGGCGCGTTGGACGTCGCCCGCCATCCGATCACGCTGGGGAGGGTTCTTGGTGTGTTGCTGGTCGTTGCCGGGGTGGTGTTGCTCCGCAAGACGTAGCGCGCGCCGGTGCCATCGCAATGGACGCCTCGGCACCCCGCTTCAGCGTGATCCGAGTCACCTCCGGCTGAGCGCCGAGACGGAAAGGCAACCCCCAGTAACCCGTGCCGGGGTGGATATACAGCATGCTGTTTCCGTCGCGGTGAACGCCCATGGCCCGCGTCTGGAACGGACTGGCCAGGCTCCAGCCGAGTTGGGGTATGGCGAACTGGCCCCAGTGCGTGTGCCCGCTGAGCGTGAGCGCCACACCTCGCTCTGCCAGTGCCGGCCAGAGCGCCGGATTGTGCGCCAACGCGATGATGGTAGTCCCGGGGTCGATCCCCTCGAGGGTTCGGCCGATATCCGGCGCCGCGTTGCCCATGCGCCGGCCGGCCGGATCACCTGTTCCCGCTATAGCGATGCGCGCCGAGCCTCGATCGAGAATGGCCGCCGAGTTCACGAGGACCGTGGCGGGGAGGCGCGAGCGCAGCGAGCGCTCAACCTGATCCCACCCGGCGTAGATATCGTGATTCCCAGGGATGGCGTACACGCCGAGCGGCGCCCGGAGTGTGCCCAACCCCTCGGCGAATGCCGAGACGTCCTCGGCCCGATCGTCGATGAGATCCCCGGTAATCGCGATAATGTCCGCGCCGAGCCCGGCGACAGTGCGAGTGACACGCCGGAGGAACGCCTGTGACGTCTGCGGCCCCACGTGCAAATCGGAGATCTGCGCGATCGTGAGCCCGTCGAACTCGCTCGGGAGGTTCGGCACCGAGACGCGAACGTCGCGGACGACGAGCAGCTTGCTCCCGACATACCCGAAGGCGAACAGGACCAGCAGGACGCCCAGCACGATCGTCGCCGCAATGCGACCACCAGCCATGGGCGCCCCGACGATCGCCCCGATGCCGAGCCCGACGATGCCCGCCACGCTCACCAGCGGCAGCGCGAGTTGGACGTAGAGTACGGGCCGCACCACGAACAGCCGAAAGGCCGCGGTCGGGTACCTCCGCCATCCGCGTCTGGCGTAGAACGCGACGAGCGGAGCCGTCGTCAGGACTGCCACGGCCAGCACCCACCATCGCCCCCCGGGAACCAAAAGGGCGATAACTGACCAACAGAAGATGTCGTAGATGAACGCTCGCATTTGGTAGATTTGATTTTATGGTCTCTATCGCCGAACGCGTGAAAGGCATCCTGCTGCACCCGCGCGGCACGTGGGCCACGATCGACACAGAACAGACGACGACCCGGGCGCTGTACCTCCATTACATCGCGCCACTCGCCGGACTTTCGGCCCTTGCACGGCTAATCGGCGTGGCGTTCGTCGGGTTCCCGGTCATCGCCCGCCCACCGTTCTGGCAGGTGCTCGTCTGGGCCGCGCTCTACTTCCTGTTCGAGCTCCTCGCGGTCAACGTCATCGCGTTCGTCATAGACTGGCTTGGCCCGAGACTGGGGTGTCCCGAGTGCGAGGGGATACCGCGCCACATTCAAGCGCTGAAGGTCGCCACCTATGCCCGCACGCCGCTGTGGATCGCCGGACTCGCCCTGATCGTTCCCACGACCGAGGTCGTCGCCATCGCGATCGGCGCTCTCTACTCCGTCTACTTGCTCTGTCTCGGCCTTCCGGAGTTAATGAAGGCACCGAAGCATCGGGTCCCCGTATACGCAATGGTAACGGTCGTTGCGGCCGCCGGGGTCTACGGGCTCCTCCGGATACTCGTGAACACGATTCTTGCGATGGCGTTTGGGTTCGCCGTCGACGCTCGGGACTACACGTCATGAATACAAGACCGCTCGGTAACTCCGATCTTCATATCACGCCGCTCGGCTTCGGCGCCTGGGCGGTCGGTGGCGCCTGGCAATTCGGTTGGGGACAGCAAGACGATAACGACTCCATCAGCGCGATAGAGCGTGCACTGGATCTCGGCATCAACTGGATCGACACGGCGGCCGTATATGGCCTCGGCCACTCCGAGGAAGTCGTCGCGCGCGCGCTCGTGGGTCGCGCGAAGCGTCCGTACGTGTTCACGAAGTGCGGGCTCGTGTGGGATGCCCAGGGCAACACCACACGGTCCCTCGCATCAGTGCGGAGCGAGCTCGAATGCCAGTCTCCGTCGTCTCAAAACGGACGTCATCGATCTCTATCAGGTGCACTGGCCTCCGGCGAACCTGGCCGAGCTCGAGCCAGGCTTGGAAGCACTCGTCGAAGCGCAACGCCAAGGAAAAATCCGGCACATTGGCGTGTCGAACTTCAATGTGCCGCTCATGGAACGCGCCCGTCGCGTCGCGCCCATTGTGTCTTTGCAACCGCCTTACTCGATCATTCGTCGCGATATCGAGTCGGAGATTCTGCCGTACTGTCAACGAGAGCACATCGGCGTGATCGTGTACTCGCCGATGGCGTCAGGGCTCTTGTCGGGTGCGATGACGCGCGAGCGTATTGCGAACCTGCCGGCCGATGACTGGCGGCGGCGGTCGTCGGCGTTCAACGAGCCCAATCTTTCGCGCAACCTCGCGATCGTCGAGGAGCTCCGCGAGCTCGGTTCGCCGGGGGAAGTGGCCATCGCCTGGACACTGAAAAATCCGGCGGTCACGGCGGCGATCGTTGGCGCGCGGAACGCCGAGCAAGTCGACGGCTGGATCGGCGCGGCCGCGCTCGATCTTTCAAACGTCGCGGTCGTATGAGTGCTTGGGCTTTGGCGCTGGCGCTCGCGCTCGCGCTCGCGCTCGCGGTGTCTCCGCCGCATCCAATGCCATCGCTCTCCCCCGGCCAGGTGGTCGAGATCGTGCTGACTGCGCTGCAGCACAACGACAACCCCCAGCCGGATGCGGGCATCGCGACGACCTTCGAGTTCGCCTCGCCCACCAATCGCCTGGAAACCGGTCCGCTGCAACGGTTCGCGTCAATGATCAAGAATCCCGCGTATCGCGTGATGCTCGGGTTCCGGAGCGTGACCAAGGGGCGGCTCGAGCTCGATGGGAATCACGCGCAGCAACGCGTCGTGATCGTCGGTCGGGATGGCTCGCAGGTCACCTATTTATTCTTGCTCTCGAAACAATCGGACGGTCCCTACGCGAACTGCTGGATGACCGACGGCGTGATTCGGCAAAAGGACCCCGCGCTCCCGCCCGGCACGACGGCTACCTAGCGTTACATGCTCGCGACGTACATCTGCTAACATGCGGGTCTCATGACGGTCGCACCAGAAATCTTCCGTGAGTATGACATCCGCGGCTTGGTCGGCTCGGAGCTCGACGCCGACACGGCGCGCGACGTCGGCCGCGCCTTTGCCGTCTATCTCGACGACATCGGCGTTCACGGACCGATCGCGGTGGGGCGCGACAACCGGCCGAGCGGGGATGCCCTGCGCGACGCACTCGTTGCATCGCTCACCGAGTCTGGAGTCGATGTGATCGAACGTCGGGGTTGTGCCGACGCCGACGCTGTATTGGGCGCTCGAGAAACTCGGAGTCGGAGGCGGGGTCCAGATCACCGCGTCTCACAATCCAGCGCCGTATAACGGGTTTAAGGTCTGCGTCGGTACGAACGCTCTCTACGGCGAGGACATTCAGAAGCTTCTGGTGCTCGTTGAAACGGGGAAGCGGGTCACCCCCAACACGCCAGGCTCGGTACGACAAGAGGCGATCCTCGACCGCTATCTCGACGATATCGTTTCCCGCATCGGCCCATTGGCCCGCCCGTTGTCGATCGCGCTTGACTGCGCCAACGGCGTCGGCTCGCTCGTCGGCCCGCGCCTCATGGACCGCCTGGGCGTCAAGGTCACGCAGTGCTTGCTGTGCACGAGCGATGGCCGGTTCCCCAAGCGGCAGCCAGACCCGAGTCAAGCGAAAAACCTGGCCGATCTCCAACAAGCGGTTCGCGCCACATCCGCCCAGGTGGGTATCGCGCTTGACGGCGACGCGGATCGAATTGGCGTCGTCGACGAGCACGGCGAAATCGTCTGGGGCGACCGCGTGCTCGCGATCTACGCCCGCAATGTGCTGGCACGGAATCCGGGCAAGCCCGTGATCTTCGACGTGAAGTGCTCCGAAGCACTGCCGCAAGCGATCACGGCGGCTGGCGGCAAGCCATTCATGTGGCGCACCGGACACTCGCTCATCTTGGCGAAGATGCACGAGATCCACGCGCCATTGGCCGGCGAGCTCTCGGGGCACATGTACATCGCCAATGGCTACTACGGTTATGATGATGCTCTGTACGCCGCCGCCCGGCTGCTCTCGATCATGGCGTCGTCTGGTAAGACCATCACCGAGCTGCTCGCTGGCGTTCCGGTCTACCCGTCCACGGACGAGATTCGCGTCGATTGCCCGGACGACAAGAAGTTTGGCATCGTGGCCAACGCGGTCACCCACTGGCAAGCGAATCACACGGTGATCAACGTCGACGGCGCGCGCGTGTTGTTCAATGGCGGCTGGGGCTTGATCAGAGCGTCGAACACGCAACCCGCACTGGTGCTGCGATTCGAGGCGCACACGCAGCAAGAGCTCACGTCGATACAGAACGAAATGCAAGGCTGGCTCCGCCAACAGGGTGTCGCCATCTAATGCGGATTGCCGTCGCCTCCGACCACGCGGGGTACAACATCAAGGTCAATGTGGCCACGGCGCTTCGCGCTGCCGGTCACAATGTCACCGACTTGGGCACGTATGACGAGACCCCGGTCGACTATCCAGACTACGCCGAAAAAATCGGGACGGCGATCGTAGGGCAGACGGTAGAGCGCGGCGTCTTAGTGTGCGGCAGCGGTGTCGGCGCGTCGGTGGCCGCGAATAAGATTCCGGGAGTCAGAGCCGGCCTCTGCCACGACACCTACTCCGCACACCAAGGCGTGGAGCACGATGACATGAACGTCCTCGTGCTCGGCGGCCGCGTGATCGGAACCGAGGTCGCCAAGGAGCTGGCCCGCACGTTCGTGTCCGCGCGCTACACGCACGAGGAACGCCACGAACGCCGGCTGGCGAAAGTACGAGCTATCGAGACGCACTATCTTCGGGAGATGACATGACGACTGTGACGGCCCTGTCGGCCGATCTGGGATCCTACACGGAGCCGGTGGGGAAGACGCTGGCGCGCGCACATTCGGAGCAGATCCTGGCCCGCATCAATCGCGGCGACTACACCGTTTGGAAACCCCAGCCCACCGAAATCACCAACCGACTCGGCTGGCTCACGATCGCCGATCGGATGCGCGATGAGATTCCCGCCATTCGAAAGGTCGTCGAGGCGGTCCGCAAAGACGGCTATACCCACGCGCTATTGCTCGGCATGGGCGGCTCGAGCCTGGCGCCAGAAGTGTTTCACAAAGTCTTCGGCACAAAGGCCGGCTATCTGGACCTCCACGTGCTCGACAGCACGGACCCCGACGCGGTCACCGCGGCGATTGCTCCGCTGGATCTTGCGAAAACTCTCTTCATCGTCTCCACGAAATCCGGTGGAACCGTCGAGACGTTCTCGTTCTTCAGAACGTGCTATCGCCGCGTCATAGCTGCCCTCGGCGCCGAACACACCGGGGAGCACTTCATTGCCATTACCGACCCGGGGAGCGCCCTCGCGGACACGGCCAGCAAATATCGCTTCCGCGCGACATTCTTGAACGACCCGAACATCGGCGGCCGATACTCGGCGTTGTCGCATTTCGGCTTGGTGCCAGCCGCACTCGTCGGCGTCGATCTCAACAAGCTGCTCGACAGCGCAGTCAAGGCCGAGGGCGACCAAGAGAGCGCCTTGGAGCTCGGCGCGATCATGGGTGAGCTCGCCGTCGCTGGCCGCGACAAATTGACATTTATCTGCTCGCCGGGCATCGCCGCGTGGGGCTCATGGGTCGAGCAACTCGTGGCCGAAAGCACGGGCAAAGAAGACAAGGGCATCCTCCCGGTCGCCGACGAACCGATTGGCGCACCTGGTGTCTACGGGAACGATCGTCTGTTCGTCTCGTTGCGCCTCGCGCGTGAGACGTTGAGCGACGCCGCGTTGGCCGCGCTGCGCGCCGCCGGTCAGCCCGTCGTGCAGATCGATCTCGCCGATCCGTACGATTTGGGTGGCGAGTTCTTCCGCTGGGAGCTCGCGACTGCCATCGCCGGCTGGCGCCTCGGTATCAACCCATTCGATCAGCCGAACGTCGAGGCCGCGAAACAGCTCGCCCGCCTGATGGTCGATACGTATCAGAAAAGCGGCGCCCTGCCGACGTTGACGCCGAATGTGACGATCGATGGCCTGGCCCTGTACGCGACCAGCCCGGACCTCACCGATGCATCCCAAGTCATATCGGGTTTCGAGGGCGCGATCAAACCCGGCGATTATCTCGCCATCCAAGCGTGGATCGCGCCGACGACAGAATCGACGGCATCACTGGCGCGCATGCGCGTAGCGCTGCGCGACCATTATAAAGTGGCGACCACACTCGGCTACGGCCCACGGTTCCTGCACTCGACCGGTCAGTTGCACAAAGGTGACGGGGGCCATGGCGTGTTCCTGCAGATCGTCACGCCGCCACCCGCACCGGCGAACGATGTGCCGATTCCCGAGACGGCCGACGCCGACACGTCGAACATCACGTTCGGAGTGCTGAAAGAGGCCCAAGCGCTCGGCGATCGGCGCGCGCTGCTGGACCGTGGCCGGCGTGTCCTGAGAGTCGATGTCCCGCGCGATGCAACTGCGAAGGGCTTGCAGCAACTGGCGACTCTGCTCTCGTGATCCGCGCCATCATCTTCGACCTCGATGGCACGCTCGTGCAAACGGAAGCCCTCAAGGCCATCTCGTATGCCCGCGCGGCCAAGCGGTTGAAGCCAGCACTCGACGAAGATGAAATCGTCAGGCGATACGACGACATGATCGGTCGATCGCGCAACGAGGTAGCCGAAGCGTTGGTCGAGCGATTTGGGCTGAACGTGACATGGCAGGGGTTGATCGACATTCGCATGAAGATCTACGACGACATGCTGGCCGACCCGGGCTTGCTCAAACAACAAGAATATCCGTACGCGACCGCTCTTCTGCGAAAGGTCAAGGGGATGGGCTATCCAACCGGGCTGTGCACAATGTCCTACGCCCCGGAGACCGCGGTCGTGCTGAAAACGCTCGACATCGGCCAGTACCTGGATGTGGTCGTTACACGAGACCAGGTATCGAAGCCAAAGCCGGATCCGGAGATCTACCGCCTGGCCGCCACCAAGCTCAATGTTCAGCCAGCCGAGTGTCTCGTAGTCGAGGACTCGGAGCCGGGCGTCGATTCCGCGATCGCGGCCGGGACGCAGTGCGTGGTGGTGCCGAGCGACTTGACCCGGGAACGGGTGCTGGCCCACGCGCCGCTCAAAGGCGAGGTGATCGTGAATGACCCCGCCGATCTCGATCGCATAGTCATGACACTACTGGGGAGATAACGCACCAATGCAATTAGGGATGATCGGGCTGGGGAAGATGGGCGCGAATATGACGACCCGGCTCGTGAAAGGTGGTCACACGATCGTCGTCTACGATCGCGACGCGCACGCGATTTCAACGTCCGTCTCCGGTGGCGCGACCGGGTCTTCCACGCTCGCCGACTTGGTCGCGAAGCTCACGCCGCCGCGTGCCGTGTGGATCATGGTGCCGGCCGGTGACCCCACCGAATCCACGGTCCGCGAATTGGCCAAGTTACTGTCCAAAGGCGACACGATAATCGACGGCGGCAATAGCAATTACAAAGACGACATGCGCCGCCAAGTTGAGTTGAACCCGCTCGGCCTCCACTACGTGGATGTCGGCACGAGCGGTGGTATCTGGGGCTTGAAAGAGGGCTATAGTCTCATGGTCGGCGGCGATAAGGCAGCCGTCGAGCGCCTGCGCCCAATTTTCGAGACGCTTGCCCCCGCCAAGGACCAGGGTTGGGGTCGCATGGGCCCAACGGGATCTGGCCATTTCGTGAAGATGATCCACAATGGCATCGAGTACGGCCTCATGCAGGCGTATGCCGAAGGGTTCGCCATTATGGAGGCAAAGAAAGAATTTGCGCTGGATGTCGCGCAGATCGCGGAGGTCTGGCGCTATGGATCGGTGGTGCGGTCCTGGCTGCTCGATCTCGCGGCCAACGCGCTCAAAGAAAACCCGACGCTGAAAGGCATTGCGCCGTACGTCGTCGATTCCGGCGAGGGACGCTGGACGGTGGCCGAGGCCATCGACCTCAATGTTCCGGCGCCGATCATTACCCAATCGTTGATCGAGCGGCTCCGGTCGCGCGATGACGATTCCTACAGCGACAAGATGCTGGCCGCACTGCGCAACCAGTTCGGTGGGCACGCCATCAAAACCGAGGCCGCCTCGTGAGTCAACCGACCGTCGATCCGAGCATATTCGTCGTCTTCGGCGCCACGGGCGATCTGGCGCACCGCAAGATTCTGCCCGCGCTGTATCAGCTGCACAAGCACAACCTGATCGGGCCCAAGAATCTGATCCTCGGCATCGGGCGCGACACCGATACCGACGACGCCAAATTTCGCGCCGATATCAAGGGCTCGCTCACGGGCCCCGACACCTCGGCCAATGACCTCCAGGCGTGGCTCGACTCCGTGCTCTTCTATCAAGGTATCGGCGCGTCGACGCCGGCGGATTTCCAAGCACTCAAGACGCGGCTCGAGACGCTGGAGCGCGATCATGGCCTCCCAGGGAATCGCGCCTTTTATCTCTCACTGCCGCCGACGGCTTTCCCGTCGACCATCGCGGGACTCGGTGCAGCGGGGCTCAACCAGAGCGCGGGCTGGACGCGAGTGGTGATCGAAAAGCCATTCGGCCGCGATCTCGAGTCGGCGCGCGAGCTGAACCGCCTGGTGCATCAGTTCTTCGACGAATCCCAGGTCTATCGCATCGATCACTATCTGGGCAAAGAGACCGTCCAGAACCTGTTGGTGTTCCGATTCGCCAACGCAATGTTCGAGTCGCTGTGGAATCGCGACCATATCGAAAGCGTGGAGATCACGGTCGCCGAGGAGCTGGGTGTCGAACAGCGCGCCGACTACTACGAACACGCGGGCGCGTTGCGTGACATGGTCCAGTCGCACTTGACGCAGCTCTTCGCCCTCGTCGCCATGGAAGTGCCGACGGCGTTCGAAGCCTCGGCCATCCGCGACGAGAAGATCAAAGTCTTGCGCTCGATCGCGCCACTCGGCCCGCGCGACGCGGTGCGTGGACAGTACGTGGCCGGCGAGATTGACGGCAAGCCGGTGGTTGGCTATCGCACCGAGCCTGGCGTGGCCCAGCGGTCGAACACCGAGACGTTCGTCGCGCTCAAGCTGAGTCTCGACACCTGGCGGTGGCAGGGCGTCCCGTTCTATCTCCGGACGGGCAAGCGCATGGCACGCCGACTCACGGAAATCCGCGTGCGCTTCCGCCAGGCGCCCGTCTGGATGTTCCGCGCGCTGTCCGGATCGCAGCCAACGGCCAACACGCTGGTGATTACGCTGCAGCCCAACGAGGGCTTCCGCTTGTACTTCAACGTCAAGGCGCCCGGCGAGCCATTTCGTCTACAGCGTCTCACGCTGCACTTCGATTACGGCGAGGAGTTCAAGTTCTTGCCGGAAGCGTATCAAACGTTGCTGCTCGAACGTCCTGCGCGGCGATCAGACGCTGTTCGTGCACGCCGACGAGGTCGAAGCGTCGTGGCGTGTCTATGCGCCGCTGCTGGCGCTCAAGGACACGCCGTACTTCTACGAGGCCGGCACGTGGGGCCCGCCGCAGGCCGCCACCGTAATACCAGAGCGTGAGCCACGGGAGAAGTACACGACCGAAGGAGCAGCAACGGGAGCGGGAGCCGGTGCCGCCGCTTGAGCCAGTGCCGCTCGAAGTCCGCGAGGTCCCGGACGCAGCCGGTCTCTGTCGCGCCGCTGCCGATCTGATCGCGACAACGGCCGCCGCGGCAGTCGCCGCGCGCGGCCGTTTCACGCTCGCCCTCTCTGGCGGCAACACGCCACGCGCCCTATACCAATTGCTCGCCAGCGAATTGGTGACGCGCGTGCCGTGGGCCTCAACGCACCTGTACTTCGGTGATGAACGTTGCGTGCCGCCGGATGACCCGGACAGCAACTATCGCATGGCGTTCGAGTCGCTCCTATCGAAAGTCCCGGGTCTTGTCGAACGCACGGCCCGCATCGAAGGCGAACGCGAGCCTGCGGAGGCGGCGAAGCGTTACGATGCCGTTCTGCGCAAAGCGTTCGTCGATGGCACAACGTTCGACATAGCGTTGCTGGGAATAGGCGAAGATGGCCACACGGCGTCGCTCTTCCCGGGGAGTCCGGCGCTCGACGAGCGCACACGGTGGGCGGTTGCCACCGAGGCGCCGCCCACGATGAAAACGCGCCGTCGTGTCACGCTGACCTATCCGGTGTTCGCCAACACGCGCATGGTTGTCTTTCTCACAGTGGGGAAAGACAAGCATCGCATTCTCACCGATGTTCTCGCCGAAGCCGGCAACCCGCTCGCGCACTATCCCGCTGCTCGCATCACGGCGCGCGAGCAATTGATCTACCTCGCCGATCACGCCGCACTGTCACCGACCTGACAGGTCGGCTGGCTAACGTTCGCGCCATGAAGAAACTTCTCGCCTTCCTCGCGCTGCCCGTCGTCGCGTCGGCGCAAACGAGCTTCCTCGTGATCGGCGACTGGGGCCGCGATGGGGCTGGATTCCAGACCGCCGTCGCGACGCAGATGGCCGCGGAGGCGGCGAAAATCCACGCGGCGTTCGTCGTCTCCGTCGGCGACAACTTCTACGAAGAAGGCGTGCAGAAGCCGACCGACAATCAATTCAAAACGTCGTTCGAAGATATCTACAAAGCCCCATCACTCCAGATCCCGTGGTTCGTCGCGATCGGCAATCACGACTATCACGGCAACGTGGACGCCGAGATCGACTACAGTAAGGTCGACCCGCGCTGGCACATGCCCGCCCGGTATTTCACGGTGCACCAAAAGATCGACGACACAACGTCGCTCGATCTCTTTTTCTTGGACACCTCGCCGTTCGTCACCCAGTACCGGACCGAGGACAAGTACAAGTCACACGTCGCGGGGATCGATACGAAGGCACAGGTGCATTGGCTGGACAGCGCACTCGCGGCATCGACCGCGCAATGGAAGATGGTGATCGGCCACCACCCGATATACTCAGCGAGCCCGAAGCACGGGAACACGCCCGAGCTCATCGCCGCCATTAATCCGTTGCTCGTGAAGTACCACGCGCAGGTCTACCTCTGCGGCCACGACCACAACCTGCAGCACCTACACTTGGGGCATATCGACTACTTCGTGTCCGGTGGCGGCTCCGAGGCGCGCCAGGCAGGACATGGCGCCCACACATTGTGGAGCGCGACGAGCCCGGGATTTCTGGCGGTCGAGATGAGCGCCACCACCATGCGCGCCCAGTTCATCAATCAGCGAGGAAGGATCCTCGACTCGACCGCGGTTCGAGCCACGGCCAAACTCTGATCGCGTGGTCCAGGGCGCTGGCGCGCGCCATATCGCGCACCATGTCGCCCGTTGGACTCTCGCACATCTGTCGCACGTCCTTCGCCGCGCGGCACACCGCGACCGTCGCCTCCATTCGCGTCGACCCGTCCATCCGTCGGGTCTGGACCCGCTCGGCCACCGCGTACGGCGTGGTGCTCGAGTAGAGCACCTCGACCGTCACGGTTTTGATATCCCCCTCGGTTTCCGCACACGTCGCTTCGGCCGAGCCTAGCTTCCATCCGGTGAACGAGACCGCGGGGCCGTGGTCGTTGACCAGCACCACGTGCGTGGGTGCCCCAAACAATCGCTCTGCGGCCAGCGTTCGTGTCATCATATTCGGAAGGCCTAAATTGCAAACGCCGGGCCCAACGGTAGAGCCCGTCTTTTCTCGCCCCAATACTGGAGTCTGTCGCAAGTGCGCCACAGACTGATCGACGATGCCGCATCGCCGCATCCTACTCGCTGACTGCGACCAGTTTTTCGTCGCGGTCGCTCGCCTGGCCGACCCCGAAGGGGCGGGCAAAGCGCGCCTTTTGATCGTCGGCGGCACCCGGGAAAGCCGCGGAGTCGTCTGCTCTGCCTCATATGAGGCTCGGCGCTTCGGCGTCCGGTCGGCCATGCCGATAGCCCGCGCGCTGCGCCTATGTCCAGACGCCGTTTGCGTCCCGGTGCCGCGCAAAGCCTGCATCGAGAAGAGCCGCGCGGTAGCCGCGGTGCTCCGGCGCTTCTCGCCGATCGTGGAGCCCGCGTCGGTCGATGAGCTCTATTTGGATCTGACCAACACAGAACGCCTGTATCGGGATGAACCGCTGGACCAGACCTCGGTCCGTATCCGAAACGCCGTACTCGCCGAGACCGGTCTCTCGGTCTCGATTGGCGGTGGCACGTCGAAGCTCGTCGCGAAGCTCGCCACCGAGTATGCGAAGCCGCGCCCGGGCACGAGCGCCACGGGTGTCTTCATCGTGCCTCCGGGCGAGGAAGCCGAATTCGTCGCGGGTCTCGCGCTGGCCGAGCTGCCGGGGGTAGGGCCGCGCTTCCAGGAGCGGCTCGCCGAACACGGCTGGCGCGTGGTGGCCGACGTACTCCCGCTCGACCAAACCGCACTGACGCGCAACCTCGGCGACCGCGCTGGCGAGTGGCTCTATCAGCGCATTCGCGGGATCGACCCATCAGTCGTCCACGAGCGCGACCACGCCAAATCGGTGAGTCGCGACGAGACGTTTCCACGCGATCTCAACGACGACGAAGATCTCGAGCGCGAGCTGGTGCGACTGGTCGACCGTGGCGCGGCCGATATGCGCGAGTCGGGCCTCGCCGCGCGGACGATCACCGTTAAGCTGCGCGACTACGACCGAACGACGCGCCAGGCGAGCCGCACGCTGCGCGCCCCGGTGATCGCCGATCGCGCGATCCTGGCGCTGGCGCACGAGTTGCTCGCGCGACTCCGCGCCGCCCGCCGCGTGCCAGCCCGGCTGATCGGCGTCGCGCTCTCGCAGTTCGCCGACGTTGCGCAGCTCGATCTGCTCGACGTGAGCGAAGCCGAAGTCGAGGTCGACCGCGATCGTCGCCTGACGCGCGCGGTCGACATCGTGCGCGAACGATTCGGGAGAACGGCCCTGACGCCCGGCGTGCTCGCCGTCAGTGCTGCGTCAGGGAAAAAACGAATCCCTGGCGCACGAGCTGACGCACACGGCGACCGCCGACCAGCGCCGGGTGGTACCGCGTCCCGGCCAGCGCGTCGCGAACGCTGACGACGAACGCATCCGCGGCGCTCGACAGGGTGCGCACGGACCCTCGTTCCACGCGCCCCGTTGTATCGACGACGAACTCCAGCGTGACCTCACCTTCTATCCCCGCCTGGCGCAGCGTTTCGGGATATACCGGCGTGGGTGCGCCCGGATACGGTGTGACCTGCACTTCGACGACGTCGGCCGAAAGCGGACCCGACGTCGCGGTCTCGTTGCCACCGCCGCTGTTTCGCGACGGACCATCCCACACGTCGACAGCGCTCGCTCCAGTCGGCCTCGTCGGATCTGTGAGCTGGACGTCGACGCCCGGAATCTCGGGCGGCACCGGTCCCTTCGCGTCGGCGGGCATGCACATCTCCCGACACGAAGGCCCTGCGCTAGTGAGCGTCGTAGAGTAATGCTCGACGTGATGGACCGGCTCCGTGTAAAACAGGAGCGGCTGCTCTCGTTGTCTCGGTCGCGCGTTCAACTCACGCGTGCCATAGGGGATCACCAGACCGATCACGAGAACGTGAATCATGATGCTGACGAGTGAGCTCTTCATGGGCCGATGGTAGCTTCGCTACCCGGTCACCATCATGATCGTCGCGTGACGATCCGATTAATCGAGCGATCGCAACATGCGCAGCGCCGAGATGCCCTCCGGCGGCAGTTGATCAAACGTGCATTGCCGCGGCGCCTTGTCCGGTCGCCACCGTCGAAACGTGGTCCCATGTCGAAACCGGCCATCACTGAAGTGATCGTACGTCACTTCGACGACAAGCGTGGGTTCGAGCGGCTGCCACTCCCCGGTTCGCTCCGTCGCCCACCGACTCGGCCCCCCTGGCGCCCGCCCCGTGAAACCGGGCGGTTGGACGAGCGGCTCGACTTTCGTGCGCAGCTCCAGTCGTTCACCAGCCTTGAACGACGACGTAAATCCGACGTGATGGAGCAGCCCGTCGTCGTCATAGAGCCCGAGCAGCAGCGACCCGATGCCGCCCCCTTTCGCCGCGTAGCGAAATCCGCCGACGACGCAATCGACGGTCCGTATGTTCTTGACCTTCTCCATGCCGGTCCTGAGACCGGCCTGATACGGCAGGTTGTGTCGCTTCGCGACCACGCCATCCAACCCAACCTGCTCGCCGCGCAGCCACTGTTGCGCGACATCGAGCTCTGACGTGATCGGCGAAAGCTTGACGGTGGCCGAATCGGGAAACGCGCGCGGCAGGAATGCCTCGAGCTGGTGTCGTCGCGCCGATAAAGCCGCATTGACGTCCGCAAGCAGATCGAAGACGATGTATTGCGCGGGCCACTCCGCCGCCAACTTGCGCACCCGACTCTCGGCGGGATGAATGCGCTGCAGCAGCGCGTCGAACGACAGTTGTTCTTCGAGCGGCACCACCAGCTCACCGTCGAGCACAAACTGTCTCACCGGCGATGCCAAGAGGGCCTCCGCGATCTCCGGGAAATATCGCGTCAACGGTTTCCCGGCTTTCGACATCAGTTCGATGTCCGAGCCGTCGCGAGATGCGAGGCACCGGAACCCGTCCCACTTGGGTTCGTACCACCACTCGGGTCCGACCGGAAGCTCGTCGACGAGCTTCGCCTCCATGGGCTCGATCATAAGACGGTGCGCAGATCGAATCGTCCATGTGCCGCGCGCACCGGTTCCCAGAGATCGCCGACGGCTTGCACACGCTCAGCCACGTTCGTCAAATCAAAGTCTTCAATCGCGACGCCCGCGGCGAGCTCGTCCCACGACACGGGCGTCGAGACAGTCGCGCGCTCGGTCGGCCGGACCGAATACACGGATGCCAACGTCCGCCCCCACGCGTTCTGATTGTAGTCGACAAGGACATGCTTCGGCGGCCGGTGCGCCACGCGGTACTCCGAGGTGAGCAGCCCCGGCTCGAGCTTCGCCATGGAGATCGCGAATCGTTTGGCAAACGTCCAGACCTCTTTCTGATCCGGGCCCCGAACGATGGGCACGTACACGTGCACGCCTCGCGATCCACTCGTTTTCGCGACACACGGCATACCGAGACCGGTCAGCCCATCGCGCACGAGCAACGCGGCTCGCCTCACGTCCTCGAACGTCGCACCCGGCGTCGGATCGAGATCGAAGTGCAGCACGTCCGGCTTGTGCACGTCATCGCACGTGGAATACCACGGATTGAGATCGATGCATCCCAAGTTGATCACCCACAAGAGCGCCGCCTCGTCATCGATGACGGGGAAGTCGATCTCGTTGCCGGATCCGTGCCGGATGCAGCACTGCACGAGCCACTCGGGGTGCGGGGTCGGCGTCCGTTTCATGAAGAACATCTTGCCGGCGATCCCGTTCGGGTACCGCTTCATGACCATGGCGCGGCCCTGGATATACGGCACGAGCACCGAAGCCACGTCCCCGTAGTACCGCACCAGGTCGCCCTTCGTCAGGCCGAGCGAGGGCCAGAAAATCTTGTCGAGATTCGTGAGCCGAACGGTACGGCCACGGATGGTGACCTCCATGAGGCAAATATGCTAAACTGCTGCCATGACAACCATGTGGCACTTCGACATCGCGTGGCAAGAGAAGGTCGTCCGGACGATCGTGGTGTATGTGTTTCTGCTCATCGGCCTGCGCTTGGCCGGCAAACGGGAGCTCGGTCAGTTCAATCCGTTCGACCTCGTCGTGCTCCTGCTGCTGTCGAACACGCTGCAAAACGCGATCATCGGCAATGACAACTCCCTCGCCGGCGGTCTCCTGGGAGCGGCCGTCCTGCTGGCCGTCAATTATACCGTCGTGCGATTCCTGTACCGGCACCCCGCGATCGAGCGTCTCGTCGAGGGCGATCCCGATGTGCTCGTCCGCGACGGCGAAACGATCCAGCATCGGATGGAGCGCGAGCTGATCACGAAAGATCAGCTCGAGGCTGCCGCCAGGCGACAAGGCATCGACTCACTCGATCGCGTACGGGAGTGCCGTCTCGAGACCGGCGGCGCGCTCACCTTCATCGAGCGCAAGCCCACGGGCGACGAGGAGCGCCACTCCGAGCTCGTCACGCGGCTGAACGAGCTGGCGGAGCAGCAGGCGCGGCTCAGTTCGCAGCTGCTCGCGCTGCAGACACAACAGGCGCCGGCTCGCTCGGCGCCGCCGTCGTAAGCGGCCCGAGGCGCCGGAGCTCGGGCCACTTCCACGCCACAGCTGCCACGACGACCATCGTCCCGATGGCGCCCGAGACGACGGACACGACCGGCGTAAAGAGTCGTGCGACCACGCCAGACTCGAAGCCGCCGAGCTGATTCGAGGTCCCAATAAACAGTGAGTTGATCGCTCCCACCCGTCCCCTCATGTGGTCGGGCGTGAGCAGCGGCACGAGTGTCCCTCGCACGACGACGCTCACCATATCGAGGCCGCCGAGCAGTACCAACATGCCGAGGGAAAGCAAGAACGATCGCGACAGCCCAAACACGAGGGTCGCTGCCCCAAATCCGAACACGGCCCAGAGCAATGTCGGCCCGGCCTTCTTGAGCGGCACCCGCGCTAACGCCACCGCCACGATGACCGCGCCAACACTCGGCGCCGCATCCATCCACCCGAGTCCTTCGGGTCCGACGTGCAAAATATCCTTTGCATACACTGGCATGAGCGATGTCGCTCCGCCGAGCAATACCGCGAAGAGATCCAGCGTGATCGTCGCCAAGATGAGCTTCGTGTGCAGAACGTATCGCGCGCCCGCGACGAGCGACTCGAACGTGATTGCCCTCTTCTCGCGATCGACCGGGCGATAGTGTAACAACACAGCGCACGTAAGAAAAACAAGCGCGCCAGTCGCGCCACACAGGTAGACGAGTGCCGGTAATCGGAACGCCCCGATCATCAGCCCGCCGATCGCGGGCCCGATGACCGCGGCCAGCTGCCACCCGCCGGAATTCCAGGTCACGGCGTTTGGCAGCACCTCGGATGACACGAGTGACGGCAGTATGGCGTTCCGGACGGGTTGTTGAAACGCGCGCGCCGCTCCCATGACGAGAAAGCAGGCATAGATCGCGAGCACCGGCGCATGGAACCATGACACGGCCGCGAGCCCGACCGACGCACTCGCCATGGTCGCCTGCGCGCAGATGAGTACCCACCGCCGATCAACGGTATCCACGATGTGTCCCGCGGGCAGGACGAGCGCGAGGAGCGGAATGACGCTGACGAGCCCGATGTAGCCGAGGGCCAGGGCGGAGTGAGTGCGCTCGTAGAGCTCCCACCCGACAGCTGTTCCCTGCATCTCGAATCCGACCGTGCCGGCGAACGCGCCGAGCCAGAACAACCGGAAGTCACGCGCCCGGAGCGCCGCAAACGGTGAGTGCACGCTTGGAAATCTGGCGGGGAGTGAGCCTCGTGTGCTACGATAGCGACATTCCTCCAACGGACGGGACGGCGATGGCGATCTTTCCTGGCGCAAAGGCCATGATCATCCAGCACAACTTCCAGCCGTGGATGCGGAAGCCGCTCCGCGGGCTCATCATCCACATCGATGGTGGGGCGTGGGTGAACGCGACGAAAACGACCCAGGCGCATTTCGCGCATGGGTCGATTAACGGCGTTTTCGGCGAATTCAATACTGCCGGCAAGGGGAAGTCAGCGCATTTTGGTGTCGACAAGCAAGGCAACATCAACCAATTCCTCGACACGTCGAAGAGCGCGTTCGCCGTCGACGGGACGTATGACGGCGTCGACTCGCACTGGGTCAGCGTGGAAAACATCGCGGTCCCTGGTGAGGAGCTGACGGACGCGCAGATCGAGTCGTGTGCCGACATATTTCGATGGCTGCACCAGACGGAGGGTGTACCATTGCGGCTCGCCGGGCACAGTACCGACAAAGGACTCGCCTATCACTCGCTTTTTCTCTCGGAAGAGGGCGCCAAGAGACACCCGTGCCCGACCTTGAAAGTGATCAATCAGCTTCCGGACATCGTGGACGCGGCACTGGCGTTTTGGGACAGCTGACCGACGCTCCCCTCTGGAGCCCGTCGCCCGAGCGCGTGGCAAGGTCGAACATGGCCGCGTTCGCCGGGCCGGGCTCCGCGTACGATGCACTGTATCGGTGGTCGATCGCCGAGCCGGCAGCGTTCTGGGACAAGGTCTGGCGTACGCACGGCATCATCGGCGAGCGCACGTCCCACGTGGTCCACGGCCTCGACCGCATGGCGCCGCCCGACCCCGATCTCGGGCCGACCTGGTTCCCCGGCGCGCGGCTCAATTTCGGCGAGAACCTCCTTCGGTACGACGACAGCCGCCCCGCTTTGATCTCCTGGACCGAGCTCGGTCCACGGTCCACGCTCTCGTTCTCCGATCTCCGCGCCGAGGTGGCCGCCTGCGCCTCTGCGCTCCACTCTGCCGGCGTCGTACCAGGCGACCGCGTCGTCGGCTTCTTACCAAATTGTCCCGAGGCCGTTATCGCCATGTTGGCGACCACGAGCCTCGGCGCAATCTGGTCGAGCTGCTCGCCCGATTTCGGCGTCGCAGGCGTGCTCGATCGCTTCGCTCAGATCACTCCCACGGTCCTGTTCGCCGTCGACAGCTATCGCTACAACGGGCGCCTCATCGACCTCCGCGACCGTATCGCCGCCATTCGCTCGAGTCTCACCTCGCTGCGCTCGGTAGTGATTGTCGCATACGCGGCTAAGACTTCAGCGACTCCCGCGACTCCCGCGACTCCCGCGACTCCCGCGACTCCCGCGACTCCCGCGACTCCCGCGACTCCCGCGACTCCCGCGACTCCCGCGGCACCCGCGGCACCCGCGGCACCCGCGGCACCCGCGGCACCCGCGGCTCCCGCGGCACCCGCGGCTCCCGCGACTTCTGCGGCCTCTGCGAGTTCTGCGACGCGAGTGGCTCAAGCCACCCAAGGGACTCGAGTGGCTCAAGTAGCTCGGCTCGCAGGCGAAGTCTCATGGGACGAATTCTTAGCGCAGGCGCGAAGCGCCGCGCGCACAGTGTTTGAACGCGCAGCGTTCAACACGCCAGTGTACATCCTGTATTCGTCAGGCACGACGGGGTTGCCGAAGTGCATTGTCCATGGTGCCGGAGGAACTCTTCTGCAGCACGTGAAGGAGCTGGCGCTCCACACGGATGTCCGAGCCGGCGACCGCGTGTTCTACTACACAACCACCGGCTGGATGATGTGGAACTGGCTCGTCAGCGCCCTGGCCTTAGGCGCGACGCTAGTCTTGTACGACGGCGCCGCGATGCCAGACGCAAACCCGTCGATCCTCTGGGACCTCGCCGCCCGCGAGCACGTAGCCGTCTTCGGCACGAGCGCCAAGTACCTGAGCCTGGCCGAGAAACGCGGGATCAAGCCGCGCGATCTCGCCGCGCTGCGTACGATCCTATCAACCGGCAGCCCCCTAGCCGATCACAGCTTCGATTACGTGTATCGAGACGTAAAAGACGATGTTTGCCTGAGCAGCATCAGCGGCGGCACCGACATCGTCTCCTGCTTCGCCCTCGGCAACCCAACGTCGCCGGTCTGGCGAGGCGAGCTCCAATCACTCGGCCTCGGTATGGCCGTCCAGATCTTCGACGACCACGGCCGCCCCACAGACGATGCCGGCGAGCTCGTCTGCACGATGCCGTTTCCCAGCATGCCGGTCGCATTCTGGAACGACCCCGGTGGCGCCCGCTACCGGGCCGCCTACTTCGAGCGCTTCAATGGCGTCTGGCGCCACGGCGACTGGGCACGCAAGACCGGACACGGCGGCCTCGTGATCTACGGCCGGAGCGACACAACACTCAACCCCGGCGGCGTGCGCATTGGCACAGCCGAGATCTACCGTCAGGTCGAGCAACTACCCGAGATCCTGGAAAGCGTCGTCGTCGGCCAAGAGATCGACGGCGATGTCCGCATCGTCCTCTTCGTACGCCTCGCACCGGGCGCAGTGCTGGACGACGCTCTCCGCGATCGCATCAAGCGATCGATCCGGCAAAATGCCAGTCCGCACCACGTGCCACAGGTGATATGCGCAGTACCAGACATTCCCCGGACCGTAAGCGGAAAAATCGCCGAGATGGCCGTGCGAGACGTGCTCCACGGGCGGCCTGTCAAGAATGTCGACGCACTCGCCAACCCTGAGTCACTGAAGGACTTTCGATTAGATTCCTGACATGGCCACGCAGACGAAACCGACGCCCACGCCGACGGATACGTTCCCGATCAACGGAACCGACTATATCGAGTTCTACGTCGGCAACGCCAAGCAATCATCGATCTACTATCGCACCACATTCGGGTTCCGGCTGACCGCCTATCGCGGCCCGGAAACGGGCACGCGAGATCGCGCGAGCTACGTGCTCGAGCAGAACAAGGTCCGCCTGGTCCTGACCTCGCCACTCCGCCCCGAGGGGTTCATCGCCGACCACGTCGCGCGCCACGGCGACGGCGTGCGCGACCTGGCGCTGTGGGTCGATGATGCCACGGACGCATACCAGAAGGCCGTCGAGCGCGGCGCAACGTCGGTCCAGGAACCCACCCGGTCCTCCGACGACCACGGCGAAATCGTCACCGCCGCAATCCAGACCTACGGCGAAACGATCCACTCACTCGTCGAGCGGAAGAACTATCGCGGCCAATTCATGCCGGGTTTCGTCCCGGTCGAATCCCGCTACGCTCCGCCGCCAGTCGGCTTCCAGTACGTCGACCATTGCGTCGGCAACGTGGAGCTCGGCGCGATGAACAAGTGGGTCGCTTTCTATGAGAAGGTGCTCGGCTTCTACAATCTGATCTCGTTCGACGACAAGGCGATCTCGACCGAGTACTCGGCCTTGATGTCGAAAGTCGTGTCGAACGGCAACGGTCGCATCAAGTTCCCGCTGAACGAGCCAGCCCAAGGTCGCCGGAAATCCCAGATCGATGAGTATCTCGAGTTCTACAAGGGCCCAGGTGTCCAACACATCGCGATCGCAACAGACGACATCGTTGCCACAGTCCGAGCGATGAGAGACCGGGGCGTAGAGTTCTTGCGGGTGCCGACCACGTACTACGACACGGTCCTCGACCGCGTCGGCCATATCGACGAGGACCTCGCACCGCTACGCGACCTCGGCATCCTGGTCGACCGCGATGACGAAGGGTACCTACTGCAAATCTTCACGAAGCCAGTAGAAGATCGTCCTACGGTCTTCTATGAGGTCATCCAGCGCAAAGGCGCCAAATCATTCGGCGCCGGCAACTTCAAGGCGCTGTTCGAGGCGATCGAGCGCGAGCAAGCCCTGCGAGGGAACCTCTGATGCCGATCTACCACACGCTCGGCCAGATCCCCCGCAAACGCCACACCGCCTTCCGCAAGCCGAACGGCGGCCTCTACGCCGAGGAGCTCATGGGGCACGAGGGCTTCGTCGGCACCTCGTCGCTCCTATACCACACGCATCCTCCGACGACCGTCAAGTCCGTGCGCCGCGTACGCGAGATCTCGTACGAACCCGACCCGGACCAGACGCTGCGGCACCGCCATTTCCTCACGGGTCGCGTGACAAAAGGTGGCAGCCCCACACTCGATCGGATCCCGCTCCTGTTCAACGCCGACGTTGCGATGCTCTACGTCGAGCCGGACGAGCAAGACCCGCATTTCTATCGCAACGCCCAAGGCGATGAGCTGGTCTACGTCAGCAAGGGCGCCGGCACGCTGGAGAGCGTGTACGGCGACCTCCCGTATCACGAAGGCGACTATCTCGTGATTCATCGCGGGATCCTGCATCGCTACAAGCTCGACATGAGCGGCCGGACCGACGAAGCTCGTCGATCATCGAATCGCGCGGTCATATCCGCTGGCCCAAGCGCTATCGCAACGACGTCGGCCAGCTGATCGAGGGTGCGCCGTATTCCGAGCGAGATATCCGACGGCCCGAGACGCTGCGATCGCACGACGAGATGGGCGATTTTCGCCTGCTGGTCAAGCAATACAACGGCATCAACGAGTTGATCCTCGATCACCACCCGTTCGATGTCGTCGGCTGGGATGGGTATTTCTATCCCTGGGCCTTCAACATCATGGACTTCGAGCCGATCGTCGGCCGCGTCCATCAACCGCCCCCGGTCCACCAGACGTTCCAGGGCGATGGCTTTGTGGTCTGCTCGTTCTGTCCACGCCCGTTTGACTTCGATCCGAACGCCGTCCCAGCCCCGTACAATCACAGCAACGTCGACTCCGACGAGGTGCTGTACTACGCGTCGAGCGAGTTCATGAGCCGGAAGGGCATTGAGTTTGGGAGCGTCACCCATCACCCGGACGGGATTCCCCACGGCCCACATCCGGGACGTGCCGAGGCGAGCATTGGCGCCAAGTACACGAACGAGCTCGCCGTCATGATGGACTCGTTTCGTCCCCTGAAGGTGGCAAAGGCCGCGATCCCGATCGAGGATCCGAACTATCACCGTTCCTGGATCGAAGCCCAACACGCCGGATTCAACCCGCCGACAACGTGAGAGTGGTCGTCGCGGCCCTCGCCGCGCTGTGCACAACCGCCGGGGCCCAGATGCCCAGGTTGGCCATCGAACGCTATACGCTCCCCAACGGTCTCACGGTCGTCCTTCAGCCCGACCACTCGGCCCCCGTCGTCGCCGTCCGCATCGAGTACCATGTCGGCTCGGCCGATGAGCGCCCCGGCCGGACGGGCTTCGCCCACTTGTTCGAGCACATCATGTTCATGGGCTCCGAGCACGTACCCCTGGGCAAGTTCGACCAGTGGCTCGAAGCGGCCGGCGCCAACAACAACGCCTACACGACCCACGACGTCACGAGCTTCTACGAGTGGATGCCGTCGAACGCGCTCCCGCTCGCCCTGTGGCTCGACGCCGACCGCATGGGTTGGCTCCTGCCGACGATGACGCTCGCGCGCGTCGACGTGCAGCGCGACGTCGTGAAGAACGAGCGACGCCAGCGCATCGACAACGCGCCATACGGTCGCGCCAACGAGACCATTCTGGCCGCGCTCTACCCGTCGGCCGATCCGTACTCCTGGTCTGTGATCGGCTCGATGACAGACTTGTCGGCGGCATCACTCGGCGACGTGCAAACATTCTTCAAGACCTATTACGCGCCGAACAACGCGACCCTTGTCGTCGTCGGTGACTTCGCGCCGGATTCGGCGAAACATTGGATCGCCGCTGATTTCGGATCGATCCCACGCGGCTCCGTGGTGCCCACTCGCCCGACCGTCGCGCCGTTCGCGCTTGCGCATGACACGACGCTGACCCTCCAGGACCGCGTCCAACTGCCGCGCGTGTACTACGCATGGCACGGCGTCAAGGTCTACAGCCCGGACGATGCGGCGCTCGATCTCCTCGCCTATATCTTGGCCGGCGACAACGCGTCGCGCCTCTACACGACGCTGGTGCACGACCGCCAACTCGCACAGGACGTCGGTGCACAAAACCAAGACTTTCGTCTCGAGGGCCTGTTCACGATCGTCGTCACCCCGAAACCGAATATTTCAACCAACGCCGTGGACTCGGTACTGCAAGCCGAGCTGTCGCGAGTCGTCGACAGTGGCGTAACAGATGCCGAGCTGACGCGCGCCAGAAATGTCCAGCGTACGGCGATGCTCGACCGACTGGCGGGCGTCACTGAGCGCTCCGATCAGCTGGCCTTCTACGATTATGTCGTTGGCACCCCGGACTACGTCTCGCAGGATCTCGAACGCTACGAGCACGTCACGCTCGCGGATATCCAGCGCGTCGCTCGCACGTACATTGGCGCTCATAAAGTGATGCTCACCGTGGTCCCGCAAGCATGAAACGTCTGCCACTCCTGGTGGTATTGGCCGCGGCGACCGCACATGCGCAGGCCACCGCGCCCGCGGGCCGGACCACGCCGCCAACGCTCGGTCCGCCGCCAAAGATCTCGCTCCCGCCGATTCACGAGCGGAACCTCCCAAACGGGATGCGACTCCTGGTCGTTGAACGCCACGAGATTCCGCTCGTCGACGCCGTTCTGGTGCTTGGCACGGGCCCGGAAGCCGACCCCACGGGCAAGCCGGGCGTCGCCACACTGGTCGCGAGCATGCTCACGCGCGGCACGCCGACGCGATCCGCCGCGGACATTGCCGCGCAGACCGCGACCCTCGGGGCGTCGCTGGACGCCGGATCCTCGTGGGATCACACGGTGGTGTCGCTGCACGTTCCGACCGCGACGCTGGACAGCGCCTGGTCGCTCTTCGCCGACGTCGTGTTGCACTCCGCGTTCCCGGACTCCGAGTTCGTGCGCGTCAAGCGTGAACGCCTCACCGATCTCGTCGAGCTCTCGGACCGCGCCCCGGAAGTGGCCGACCGCGCGCTCGCGACGATCCTCTTCGGCCCCGACCACCCCTACGGCCGTCCATCGCTCGGTAGCGAACAGTCGGTCAACGCGATCACGACCAGCGACGTCCGCGGCTTCTACGACGCGACATTCACCGCCGGGAACGCGACGTTGATCGTCGTCGGCGATGTCACCGTCGACGGGGTCGACGCCAAAGCCAAGGAGTTATTCGGCGGCTGGAAGCGCGGCTCCCCCAACGCGGATCCCGTCCCCTGGCCGTCTCCGCCGGCCCTGGCTCCGACCACGATCTACGTGATCGACAAGCACGACGCGCCGCAATCGTCGATTCGCATCGGCTCGGTCGCGGTCGCGCGGTCGACGCCCGACTACTTCTCGATCGACGTGATGAACACGATCTTGGGCGGCGCGTTCACCAGCCGGCTGAACGAGAACCTGCGCGAAACGCACGCCTATACGTACGGCGCATTCTCGGGGTTCGGCATGCGGCGCAACCCGGGTCCGTTCCTCGCCGAGGCCGAAGTGGTGGCGACGAAAACGGATTCGTCGCTGTTGCAGTTCATGCACGAGCTCACTGCGATTCGCGACACCGTGCCAATGACCGAGTTGCGGAAAGCGAAGCGCTATCTGGAGCTGCAGCTGCCCGGCGAGCTCGAAACGTCGCGCGACATCGCCGGGCAACTGGTAAGCGTCGCCGTCTATCATTTGCCGCTCGACTTCTATAACACGTACCAGGCGCACATCGCCGCGGTCACCCGTGCCGATGTCCAGCGCGTCGCGCGGGCCTATGTCGACCCCACGCACGTGGTCGTCGTCGTCGTCGGCGACCGCGCCGCGATCGAGGCGTCGCTTCGTGCGACGCACGTCGGCCCCGTGCAGGATCGGAATCTCGACGGACTCCCCACTACCCAGTGATATGCGCGCTCTGCGACTGCTGGCTCTCGGCACTTCGGCGCTCCTGTCCCTCGCCCTGACGAGCGATCAGCATCCGATAACGTTCGACGAGTTCGCCGCGGTCGGCGCGGTCTCCGAGCCGCAGATCTCGCCCGATGGCCACACGGTGCTGTACACAGTCACCACGGCTGACCTCTCGACGAATAAGCGCGCCTCCGTCACCTGGCACGTCGCCTCATCCGGTGGCTCCGCGCGCCGATTTCCTGACGATACGACAAAGGCAACCGAGGCGCGCTGGTCACCCGATGGCCGACGCGTGGCGTATATCGCGGGTGGCCAACTCTGGATCGCCAGCGCCGAAGGCGCCGCGCGCAATCAAGTCACCAGGTTGACGGGCGAAGCCACGGGTCCGAAGTGGTCGCCAGACGGCGCCAAGATCGCGTTCACCTCGCGTGTCTATCCGACGTGCATGGATGACGCATGCAACGCCAAGACGGCGAAAGCAAGCGATGCCAACCCGGTCAAAGCGCACATCGCCGATCACTTGCTCTATCGCCATTGGAACGCCTGGGACGACGGCACGCGAGCCCATCTCTTCGTCATATCCCCGGACGGTGGCACGCCGACGGATCTCACGCCGGGCGCTCCATATGATGTCCCGCCTGGCCCGTTTGGCGGAAGCGAAGGCTACGCCTTCTCACCCGATGGCAAAGAGCTCGCGTTCAGCGCCAAAGACCAGGGCGCATCGGATGCCTGGTCAACCAACGTCGACGTGTACACGGTCCCGGTGACGGGCGGCCAGATCACCGACATCACGCGCGACAACCACGGCGCCGACGACAACCCGGTGTACTCGCCGGATGGTCGCTCCATCGCCTATCAATCACAGGCCCGCGCGGGATTCGAGTCCGACCGCTGGCGCCTCATGCTCTACAACCGCCAGACCAATCACGCCGCCGAACTGCTCCCGTCGTGGGATCGCAACGCCGACGCCTACGAGTTCACGCCGGACAGCGCGTTAGTGATCGGCACGGTCGACAAGAGCCGAACCAAGATCTATCGCGTCCCCGTGACTGGCGGTACGCCGACGCTGCTCGTGGCGGATCACAACAACGCCGCATTCACGTTGTCGTCAGACGGCCACACGATGGCTTGGGTGCGCGACGCCGCCGATCATCCGGCCGAGGTCTATGTCGGGTCGTTGGGACCCCGCGGCATGGCGCAAGTCAAGCAGGTCTCGCACGTGAATGATGCGCTGGTCGCTCGCCTCAAGGTCTACCCGTTGGAAGAGTTCTGGTACGCCGGTGCCGGCGGCGACAGCGTGCAGGGCTTCGTCTTGAAGCCGCCGCAGTGGGACCAGGCAAGGACCTTTCCGGGTGTGGTGCTGATTCACGGTGGCCCGCAAGGCGAGTGGCTCGACAACTGGCATTCCCGTTGGAACTACCGAGATGTTCGCCGCGCCGGGTTTTGGCGTGATCATCGTCAATCCGCGCGGTTCCGCGGGCTACGGCCAGAAGTTCGTCGACGAGGTGTCGAAGGACTGGGGTGGCAAGGCGTACACCGACATCATGGACGGCGTCGACGCCGCGCTCACCCACGCCCCCTGGATCGACCGCACCCGACTCGGCGCCGCCGGCGGCTCATACGGCGGCTACATGGTGAACTGGATTGCCGGGCACACCGACAAGTTCAAGGCGCTCGTCTCTCATGCGGGCCCGTACAACCTCGAGAACATGTACGGCGCCACGGAGGAAGTCTGGTTCCCCGAGTGGGAATACGGCGGGCCGTTCTGGGATTCGACGGCGATGGCCACGCAGTATCGCACGTATTCGCCGCACCTGTACGCGAAGAACTTCAAGACGCCGACGCTCGTGCTCCACGGGGAGCGCGACTATCGCGTGCCGTATACCGAAGGGCTCTCGATGTTCACGGCGCTGCAACGCCAGGGCGTTCCCAGCCGTCTCGTGGTCTTCCCCGACGAGGGGCACTGGATCGGCAAGCCGCAGAACCAGCGGCTCTGGTGGTCGGAGGTGCAGGGCTGGTTGACCAAGTACTTGTCACCCCCGACCACGAAAGCGAGTCGCTAGACGATCGCCAGTTGCCGGAGCGCGCCCGGCGTCGTTGCCGCGACCTCTTTGAACGTATCGTCGAGGCGGCTCACAACCTCTTCGAGCAGCGGCTGCGGGATATTGAGCGCCGGCTCGAGGCGAATAGTCTGTGCCTTCGAGTACGTACCAGCGACGAGTACGCCGCGCTTGAATAATCCCGATGCAACCTTCCACCCGATCTCTTGGGTCGGAAACTCCATCCCGATAAGCAATCCCTTGCCGGTCGCCTCTTTCAGCACACCGGGATACTTCGCGCGAAGGATGTGGAGTTGTCGCAGCACATAGTCGCCCTTCGCGGCAGCTTGACCCGGTAGGTCCTCGTCGAGCGTGACGGTGATCGCGGCAATGCCCGCGGCGCACGCGATGGGATTGCCACCGAACGTCGTCGAGTGGATGATCGGATTCGGGATCATGACTTCCCAAATCTTCGCCGTCGACACGAACGCCGAGAGCGGCATGACGCCGCCGCCGAGGGCCTTGCCGAGGCACATGATGTCGGGCACGACGCCCCAGTGGTCGAGACCCCAGAGCTTGCCCGTTCGCCCCATGCCGGTCTGCACTTCGTCGGCGATGAATAGCGCGCCGTACCGGTCGCAGATCTCGCGCACTCTCGGGAAGTAATCGTCGGGCGGCACGACGCCGCCGGCCTCGCCCTGCACGGGCTCCAAGACGACACCGGCTACGCCCACCCCGATCGCGTCCAGCCGCTCGAACTCAGTCGCCAGCGCATCCGCGTCGCCATACGGGACGAATCGCACATCCTGCATGCCGCTCTGAAACGGTGCGCGGAACGATGCTTTTCCCATGAGCGACAGCGATCCGAGCGATTTGCCGTGAAATCCCGACAGTGCGGCGATAAACGTAGACCGCTTCGTGTATAAGCGGGTCAGCTTGAGTGCACCTTCGATGGCGTCGGTGCCGTTGTTGATGAAGAATGAATTCTGCAGGTCACCCGGCGTGATTTCCGCGACCAACCGGGCCAAGGCTCCGCGCCACGGCTCCAACAGCTCCTGGCTGTTGAGCGCCATCCTGGGGAGCTGGGTGCTGACGGCCGCGACGATGCGCGGGTGGTTGATGCCGGCGGAGAAGATGCCGTAGCCGCCGAGGCAGTCGATGTATTCTCGACCGAGTATGTCTTTCAGGATCGAGCCCTGGCCCGACCACTCGAGGGCGGCATACTGGCCGGCCTCGGTTACCGACTTGCGATAGCTGATGAAGCCGCGGTTGTAGTACTCCGCGTAGTTCTGCACGGTCTCGGTGATGAGCGCGTGCGACTCGTCCAGCGTCAGGTTGGTGGCCGACAGCAGGTTGAGGTAGTGCTCAGCGTGCTGTAGCACCTCGGTGTTCGGCAAACGCAATTAATCGGCGCTCCTGGTAAAGGTATGCTAGTAAGGTCGGCATACGCCCGATCGGAGCGCAAGTACAAGTGCTTCGCAGGGCACCCTGACACGACGGCGACGAGCCGCGGAGCGGCGAGGAGGTTAGTTGCAGTTACGCCGATTTGATCTCCGTCCAGATCTGGTCCCAGACTGCCGTATCGCGGCCGAGATCAACTTGCAACTCCAGTCGCCGCAACTCGTCGGCCGTCGGATACGGCACCGGATGCTGCATCAGCTTGAGCGCCGCCGCGTTAGGCGTACCGTAGCCCGTAAAGTCAGAGATCGTGGCCTGCACGTCGGGCCGCAGGATGTAATTCATGAACTCATGCGCCGCCCGTTTATGAGGGGCCGATCGCGGGATCACGAGCGAATCCTCCCAAATGGTGCAGCCTTCTTTCGGCACGACATACCCGATATTCGGCTGCTCGACTTTCGCCTGCGTGGCATCGCCGTTCCACAACTGCGCGATCCACACGTCCCCGGAGATGAGCTGCCCTTTGACGGGCGCCGAGATATATGCCTTGAGGTTCTTCTTGGCCGCGATCGCATCGAGCTTCGCATGAGCGAGCTCGTCCGAATCTTCCGAATTGAGGCTGTGTCCGCGATAGCGAAGCCACGAGCCGATGACATTCCCGCCCGTCGTCCATCTGCGTCATCTTGCCGCGATACCGCGCGTCCTGCAGCACGGCCCAACTATCGGGCGCGTCGACTTTGTCCGACCGGAACGCGATTCCGGTCACACCCCACTGCCACGGCACGGTGTGCGCGTTGCCGGGATCGAACGGCGGGTTCAAGAACAGGGGCGCAATGTTGCCCCAGTTCGTCAGATACTGCCGATGAATCGGCGATGCAATCCCCACCGCTTTGAGCACCGACACCGCATAGCTCGACGGAAACACGAGGTCATACCCCGTCGCGCCGGTGAGCAACTTGGCGAGCATTTCTTCGTTGCTCTCATAGACGTCATACGTGACCTTCACCCCGAACTCCTTCTCGAAGTTCGAGATGGTGTCGGGCGCCACGTAATCCGACCAGTTGTAAATACTGAGCCGCTTCTCGATCGGCCCCAACGGCTCGGCCGCTTCAGCCGCATCCGCCGCCGTCCGCTGCTCCGGCGTCAGGGTATCCCGCAACTGCCGGCACGCGGCGAGGAGCGACCCCAGGCCGAGCGCGATCAGCTCACGCCGATTCACGAGTCAGTTTCTCCGCCACATACAACATGATGGATGTCCCGAGCACGATCAGCGTACTGATCGCGTTGATGCTCGGCTCGACGTTGCGCCGCACCATGCTATAGATGATCAGTGGGAGCGTACTCGACCCCGATCCGGCGACAAACGACGTAATCACGAAGTCGTCGAATGACAAAATAAAGGTCAGCAGCGCCGCCGAGACGATACCGGGCCAGAGCAGCGGCACGGTGACCTTCCAGAATGCCGTGATCTCGTCAGCGCCGAGCGTCATGGCGGCTTCTTCGAGCGTCTCGTCCATCCCCGCGAGCCGCGACAACACCACGACGACCACGAAGGAGATAGAGAACGCCACGTGCGCGATGACAATTGTCCCGAGTCCCAATGGGATACGCAAAAACACGAACAAGATAAGCAACGATATTCCCGTGACGATCTCGGGCGTGACGATGGGCACGTAGATGAGCCCCTCGTACAGCGTCCGCCCCCGGAACCGGTGCCGCGCCAGCGCCAGCGCGATCAGCGTGCCGAATGCGGTGGCGATCACCGTCGCCGAGACGCCGACGATAAGGCTGGCGCGAAGCGCCGCCAGAATATCCTCGCGCTCGAGCAGCCGCTGATACCAGTGGAGCGTAAACCCGGTCCAACTCACCGAGAACTTCGATGCGTTGAACGAGAAGGCCACGAGCACGAGTACGGGCAGATGCATCAGGAACAGCACGATGGCCGTAAATGCCACGAGCCACCGGGGCATCCTATTCACGTTCACGCCCGACCCTGAGATATAGCAGCGCCGCCACCAGCACGAGGGTCATCAAGATCAGCGAGGCTGCCGAGCCGAATGGCCAGTTGCGGGCGGTCGAGAACTGGTTCTGGATCAAATTGCCAACCAGCAGTCCCTTGGCTCCTCCCAGCAGATCAGATGTGAGAAACGATCCGAGCGCGGGGATGAACACGAGCAATGATCCAGCAATGAGCCCTGGCCCCGACAGCGGCAACGTGACTCGCCAAAATCGCGCGGCGGGCTTGGCGCCGAGCACTTCCGCGGCTTCCAGCAGCGAGGGGTCGATTTTCTCGAGCGACGCATACACGGGCAGGATCAGAAAGGGCAGGTACCCGTACACGAGCCCGGCAAAAACGGCGAAGGGCGTGTAGAGCATCTCGATCGGCTGCTTGATGATGCCAAGCCCGATCAGCCAGCTATTGACGAGCCCCGTATCGCGCATGAGGAAAATCATGGCGAACGTGCGCACCAGAAAACTCGTCCAGAATGGCAGCACGACGAGAAACAGCAGCAGCGTGCGCCATTTGCCGCTTCTGGTGATCGCGTACGCGACCGGGTACCCCGCCAGCACACAAAACGCCGTGGTGAGCACGGCGATCACGAACGTTCGCTCGAGGATGACGAGGTACACGGGATGCAGGAATCGCGCGTACGCTTCGAGCGTGAACCCGGGATCGACCCCGCCATATGTGCCGCGCGGCATGAAGCTGTACGCGCACATGACGACAACGGGGACGATGAAGAACACGATCATCCACAACGTCCCCGGCCCCAGCAACGCCCACGCCTCGGCCTCCGGCCGCCGCGCGAGCCAGGCCAGGAGCCGTCGCCTCACTCATCCTCCAGGATCTGGCAGTCCTCTGGCTTCCACGCCACGACGGCTTCGTCTCCGCGACGCCACGGCAGCGGATTGATCAACTGTCCCTCGTTTCGTAGCGCCACCGTCATGTCGGTTCCCCCAGGGAGCGACACGACCACGTGCATGGTCTCCCCGAGATAGATGACGTCGCGCACGGATCCACACAGGGCATTCTCGCCGGGCGGCACATTGCCGGGCCGCACGAGGTCCAGCCACTCGGGTCTGACAGCGATACGAATGGTCTGTCCCGGCTGTACCCCATGTGCGCTGGGCACCCGAAATGTGGTGTCACCCCATTGGACGTCCCACAGGGCACCGCTTTGCCGGAGAACCTGACCATCGAGAAAATTCGACTCACCGATGAACTTGGCGACGAACGCGGTCCGCGGATTTTCGTATATCTCGGCCGGTGTCCCGAGCTGCGCCACGCGCCCATTCGACATGACGGCGATCCGATCGGACATCGTGAGCGCTTCTTCTTGGTCGTGCGTGACGTAGATGAACGTCGTGCCGAGCTGTTTGTTGAGTGACTTGAGCTCGAGCTGCATCTCCTTCCGGAGCTGCAGGTCGATCGCGCCGAGCGGCTCGTCGAGCAACAAGATGGTGGGCTCGAGCACCAGCGCTCGCGCGAGCGCCACCCGCTGCCGCTGCCCACCCGACAACTGACTCGGGTTGCGCCGGGCGAACGTCCCGGGATCCAATCGGACCAGCGTCAACGCGTTTCGGACGCGGTCCCCGATCTCGTTCTTTGGCGTTTTCCTCTGCTCGAGGCCGAACGCGACGTTGCGCTCGACCGTCAAATGCGGAAAGAGCGCATAATTCTGAAACACCATCGCCAACCGGCGTTCGTATGGCCGTTGGTCATTGACGACCGCGCCCATGAGTCGGACCTGACCGCCATCCGCGTCCGGCGTCTCGAACCCCGCGATGAGCCGGAGTGTCGTCGTCTTCCCACACCCCGACGGCCCGAGCATCGAGAAGAACTCGCCGCGCTCGATCGCGAACGAGACATCGCGCACGGCCTGTGTGCCATTGAAGCTTTTCGATACGCCTTTGAGCTCGACGACCGGATCGGCCATCAGCGGGTGGCCTGGAGCGCCGCGCCCAACACCGCGAGCCCCTCGTCGACGATGGGGTCCTCGATCGTCAGTGGCGACAGAATTCTGACGACATTGCCGAATGTCCCGGCCGAGAGGAGGACGAGCCCTCTCGCCAGCGCCTCTTTCAGCACGCGCCCGGTGCGCTCTTTGTCCGGCGCCTTTCCGTCCCGCACCAGCTCGATCGCCTTCATCGCGCCGAGTCCCCGCACGTCGCCAATCCCCGGATCCGCCTCGGCGAAGCATTGAAGCTGCGCGCCGACTCGCTCGCCAAGTCTCGCCGCTCTCCCAGGAATGTCGTCCTGGTCCATCGCGTCGAAGACGGCGAGAGCGGCCGCGCACGCCAGAGGATTCCCGCCATACGTCCCGCCGAGCCCCCCGACTTGAGCCGCATCCATAGCGTCCGCTCGCCCGGTGACCGACGCCAAGGGCAACCCACTGGCGAGCGACTTGGCGCTGATCAGGAGATCCGGCACCAGATCGTAGTGCTCGCACGCGAAGAGCTTTCCGGTCCGAGCGAACCCAGTTTGAATCTCGTCGTCAATGAGCAGAATGCCGTGGGCTTTCGCGAACGCCGCGAGCGATCGGACATACGCCGGCGGCGCGGGCACGAATCCCCCTTCGCCCAGTTGCAGCTCGATGATGATCGCAGCCACTGACTCAGGATCGACGAGCCCGGCGAACAGACTTTCGTCGAACACGCCAGACTCCGGATACCGATAGGTGTACGGGAAGGGGAGCCGATAGACTTCGGGCGCGAAGGGTCCAAACCCTTTCTTGTACGGATTGACCTTCGCGGTCAATGCCATCGCCAGATTCGTCCGACCGTGGAACGCGTGATCGAAGCACACGATCGCCTGGCGCCCGGTGAATGTCCGCGCGATCTTGACCGCGTTCTCCACGGCCTCGGCGCCGCTGCTCACAAACATCGTGCGCTTCTCGTACGTCCCGGGCGTGCGTGCGTTGAGGCGCTCGGCCAACGCGATGTACGGTTCGTACGACGCGACGCCAAAGCACGTGTGCGTGAACGCCTCGAGCTGCGCCGTCACCGCATCGATGACCCGCGGATTTCGGTGCCCGACATTCATGACGCCGATGCCGCCCGCGAAGTCGATCAACCGGTTGCCGTCCACATCGGTCAGCACGGCGCCCTCGGCGCGCGCGATGGCGATCGGCGTGGTCGCGGGCACGCCGCGCGGAACGGCACGCGCGCGACGCTCCATGAGCGCGCGGCTTGCGGGTCCTGGCACCGCCGTTCGAAGCTCGATGACCCCCATTGTCTCCTCTCTCGACGCGGCTCGTGGGACGCTATAAGATGGTGCGATGAGCCGTTACACTCCAGCACTGCTCGCGTTCGCGCTCGCCTGTGGTAGCGGCGCGGACCACACGCCGGCGGCCAGCCACGGCCCCGTCACCCGGATCGCGATCGCGCGGACCAGCGACGCGCGGGCCGACGCGGTGACGTACCTGGCGAAGCTCTGCCCCAAGCCGATCGGCGGTGAGCTGAATTTCATGGTCTGGGAAGGGTACACGGACACGCTGTTCACGGCGCCGTTCGAGCGCGCCTGCGGCGTCAGGGTCAACCCGACCTACATGGGCTCGAGCGACGATCTCGTGGCCAAGCTGCGCGCCGGCGGCGCCCAGTCGGTCGACCTCATCTCGCCCTCGAGTGATGCGGTCACGGAGATCATCCAAGCCGGCCTGGCCTCGCCACTCGATCTGTCTCGCATTCCCACCTACGCGGAGCTTTCGGCGAGCTTCCGAGCGCTCCCTCTCGCTAAGAAGGACAGCCAAATATACGGGCTGCCCTGGGCATTCGGTCCCAACCCGCTGATTTACGACACGACAAAAGTCCACCCGGCACCGACCTCGTGGTCCGTGCTCTGGGAGCCGGCATATCGCGGCAAAATCTCCTTGCAAGACGACATTGCGACCTTGTACATGGTCGCCCAGTACCTGGGAATGGACGACCCGAACGACAAGAGCAAACTCTACAACCTCTCCGACGCCGACCTGGCCAAGGTCAAGGCAAAGATGCTGGAGCTGCGACCCGGCGTCCGGAAGTACTGGGCGACCGCGGGAGATCTGACGCAACTCTTCCAGAGCGGCGAGGTCACACTCGGCGAAGGCTGGCCACTCATGACGCATCAGTTGCGCCTCGCCAAGTTCCCGGCGGGCGAGATCATTCCAAAAGAAGGCACAACCGCTTGGGCCGACCACTGGGTACTCACGTCCGGCGCCCAGAATCTCGATGCCGCATACGCGTGGCTGGAGTACGCCGCGCAGCCCTTCACCCAGAAGCTGCTCGCTGACGTCACCGGGTACATCGTCGCCAACCCGGCCGCCAGGACGTACATGACGCCGGACCAGGCCGCCGGCCAACACGACGTCGCCGACTACGGCGCGCACGTCAACTTCTGGCAGTGGAGTCCGCGACGCGAGAAGTATCAGGAGATCTGGAACGAGGTCAAGGCCGCCAAGTGAGTCTCCTCGAACTGAGGGAGTTGTCGCGACGCTTTGGCGACTTCGTCGCGCTCGATAGCGTCAATCTCTCCGTTCAAGCGGGCGAGTTTCTGACGGTGCTCGGCGCGTCGGGCTCGGGAAAGACGACCACCCTCCGGTTGATTGCTGGCTTCGACCGCCCAACGTCGGGCTCGATCTGGATGGAGGGGACCGACCTGGCGCCACTGCCGCCATTTCGCCGCCCGGTTAACACGGTCTTCCAGCATTACGCCTTGTTCCCGCACATGAGCGTGCGCGACAATGTCGGCTACGGACTTCGGATGCAAAAAGTCGCGCCGGCCGAGATCGCGCGTCGCGTGGACGAGGCCCTCGCGATGGTGCGACTCGGCGACTTTGGCGGTCGCGCGCCCAAGCAGCTCTCCGGCGGCCAACAACAGCGCGTGGCGCTCGCCCGTGCCTTGGTCAACCGTCCCCGCGTGCTCCTCCTCGACGAGCCGCTCGGCGCGCTCGACCTGAAACTCCGGCGCGAGATGCAGCTGGAGCTCAAGCAGCTCCAGACCCAGGTCGGCATCACGTTCATCTACGTGACGCACGACCAGGAAGAGGCTCTCACGATGTCCGACCGCATCGTCCTCATGCGCGCCGGCCGCATCGAGCAGATCGGCACGCCGCGCGAGATGTACGACAGCCCGCGCTCGCGCTATGTCGCCGACTTCATCGGCGACACGAACCTGCTCCGTTTGGGTGGCGACGAAGTGTCCGTGCGTCCCGAACACGTCCAGTTGATCGCGGCCGACGGTGGCGGCATGCCCGGGCTCGTCGATGCCGTCACATTCGTCGGATCGACCTATCGAGTCCGAGTGGCGCTGGCCGATGGCCAAAGGGTCGTGGCCCTCCAGAGTGCACCACGAGAGATCGGGCAGCGCGTCGCGGTGCAGTGGGACCCGAGCCGCGGCGTGATCGTCCGTGACTGACCGCCGCCGCCCCTGGGTCATCGTCGGCACGGCGATCCCACTCGTGTGGGTGGCCGTCACGCTGCTGCTGCCCTACGCGCTCCTGCTCGTCCAATCGTTCTGGCACCAGGGCGCGAACGGGCGACCGACGCACGACCTGACGCTCGCCAACTACGTCCGGCTGTTCAGCACGTCGCTGTACCCGTCGACGATCCTGTATTCGGCCGGCGTCGCGCTGCGCGTGACCATCGCGTCGCTGCTGTTGGCCTACCCGTTAGCGTATCTCCTCGCTTTCAAAGTGCAGCGCCACAAGCAGCTGCTGTACATGGCGGTGATCATCCCGCTGTGGGTCAGCTACCTCGTTCGTGCCTACGCCTGGAAGATCATCCTCGGCCAACAGGGCGTCGTGAACGGCGTCCTGATGTCACTCGGGATCGTCCACGCCCCAGTGACATTCTTCCTCTACAGCACGGCCGCCGTCGTGATCGCGCTCACGCACATCTACACACCGTTCACGCTGATGCCGATCTACGCGGTCCTCGAATCGATCCCGCCGTCGCTGCGCGAAGCGAGTCATGATCTCTACGGCAATCGCTGGCGCACCTTCTGGCACGTGACGCTCCCGCTGTCGCTGCCGGGCGTGCTCGCCGGCTGCACATTCGCGTTCGTCCTCAGCATGGGCGACTTCCTCGCGCCGCAGCTCCTGGGCGGCAACGACAGCGCGCTCATGGTCTCGAATCTCGTCTGGAGCTTGTTCGGCGTCTCATCCGACTGGCCACTCGGCGCCGCCGTCTCGGTCGTGATGCTGGCACTGACGCTGACCTTGCTCTGGATCGCCAACCGCGCCAGTCCCGCAGCCCGCAAGTATCGATGATGAAGCGCGATTGGCCACTATACGCATACAGCACGGCGGTCTTTGCTTTTCTGTATCTGCCGCTCGTGGTGGTCGTGATGTACTCGTTCCACACCGAGAGCATCATCGCCTGGCCCCTCAAGCTCGGCACACTCAAATGGTACGGTGTCCTCGCGCACGACCGTGCCATGCTCTCCGCGACGTGGGCCAGCCTCGAGCTCGCCGTCATGGCGGTCGCGATTGCCATACTCGTTGGCGTGCCCGGCGCGTTTGTGCTGGACCGCGTCGAATTTCCGGGGAAGGAAGCATTCCGGCAGCTCGTCTTGCTGCCGCTCATACTGCCGGGCATTATCACCGGCGTCGCACTGCTCAGCTATTTCTCGTTCCTGCATCTGAGCCTTTCGGCAGGCTACCCCACGATTCCGGGCTGGCCCGTCGTGATCGGTCACGGCGCAGCCCTCACCTCGGTTGTCGTCACACAAGTCTTCGCGCGACTCCAACGCGTGGATCGATCGCTCGAAGAAGCCAGCGCAGACCTCTACGCCAATCCGTGGCGCACGTTCTGGTACGTGACGCTGCCCACGATTCGCACCGCGCTCCTCGGCGCCGGCCTCCTGGTCTTCACGTTGAGCCTGGATGAGATCGCGGTGACCTTTTTTCTGATCGGCCGCCAGAATACGCTTCCCTTACAAATCTGGGGCGTCTTGAGGCGCGGCATCACGCCGGAGGTCAACGCGATCTCCACGCTGATCTTCGCCGTGTCCGTCGGCGTTATCGTTCTGTGGTCCCGCTTAATGGAAGAGGCTTAGGGCACTATGCGCGCATATCGCATGTACATCAACGGGAAGTTCGTCGACGCGGCGGACAAATCCACGCTCCCCGTCTACGAGCCCGCGACCGAAGAGGTGATGGCGACCGCGCCGGCCGGCAAGGCCGCCGATATCGATCGCGCGGTCGCCGCCGCCAAGACTGCCTTCTACGAGGTCTGGCGCGGGACCAATGCGCAAGAGCGCGGCCGCATTCTCTTTCGCATCGCCGAGCGCATCCGCGCCCGCCGGGCCGAGCTGGCCGAGATCGAGACGCGAAACTCGGGCAAGCCGATCGTCGAAGCCGAGTACGACATGGATGACTCGGCCACGTGCTTCGAGTACTACGGCGGGCTGGCCACCAAGATCAACGGCGAGGTAATCCCCGTTCCGGCGCCCGCGATCACGCTCGCGCTGCGTGAGCCCATGGGTGTGGCTGGCCAGATTATTCCGTGGAACTATCCACTCGGCATGGCCGCCTGGAAACTCGGCCCAGCGTTAGCCGCGGGTTGCACGGTCGTGATCAAGCCGGCCGAGCAAACCCCGCTCTCCTTACTCGCTCTCGCCGAAGACTTCGAGTCAATCGGACTCCCAGCAGGAGTCGTCAACATCGTGACCGGCGATGGTCCCGGCGCCGGCGCGCCGATCGTCCGCCACAAGGACGTTCCGCAAAATCGCATTCACGGGCAGCGCCGCGGTCGGCCGCACGATCATGCGCGAAGCGGCGGACACACTCAAGCGGGTATCACTAGAGTTGGGTGGGAAATCACCCAATATCTTTTTCGCCGACGCCGACTTTGAAGCAGCAATAGACGGCGCGCTATTCGGTGTATTTATCAACCAAGGCGAAGTCTGCTCGGCCGGCAGCCGTGTCCTGGTCCAGAAAGACATCTACAAGAAGTTCGTCGACGCGATGGCCGAGAAGACGAAGACGATCACCGTCGGCAACGGCCTCGATCGCGCCACAAAAATGGGGCCACTAGTGAGCGCCGAGCAGCGCGACCGCGTCCGCGAGTATCTCGCGATCGGTGCGAAAGAAGCGAAAGTCGCGGCAGGCGGGGGCGTACCGAAAGGAAAGGGCTGGTACGTCGAGCCCACGATCTTCTACGACGTCGACAACAGCGCCCGGATCGCCCAGGAAGAAATCTTTGGTCCCGTCGCCTCCGTCATCCCGTTCAAGGACGAAGCCGACGCGATTCGCATCGCCAACGCCACTGACTACGGCCTCGCCGCCGCCGTCTGGACGCGCGATATCTACAAAGCGTTCCGAGTCGTCAAAGAGCTCGAGGCAGGTATCGTGTGGGTGAACCACATGCAGCCCACGATGATCGAAGCCCCATGGGGTGGCTACAAAGCCTCCGGCTTCGGCCGCGAGCTCGGCCACTGGGGCGTCGAGGAGTATCTCGAGACCAAGCAGGTCTACATCAACCTCGACGAGAAGCCGATCGGCTGGTACTAGCTAGAGGCCCATCGAGACGTACTTCGTCTCAAGGAACGCCTCCATGCCTTCCGATCCCCCCTCGCGCCCGAGGCCCGACTCTTTGTAGCCACCAAACGGCGCCTGCGCCGTCGAGGGCAGGGGATCGTTGATGCCGACGATGCCATAGTCGAGACGCTCGGCGACTCTCCACGCCCGGCTCAAATCCCGCGTATAGAAGTACCCTGCGAGCCCGAACGGCCCGCGATTCGCGCGCTCGATCACCTCATCCTCCGATTCGAACGTCGCGATCGGCGCCACCGGCCCAAAGGTCTCCTCGCGCATCACGAGCATGTCGTCGCGCACGTCGGTGAGGACCGTCGGCTCGAAGAAGTACCCGTGATCGCGCTCCGCAGGCCGATGTCCACCAACGCGCACCCGAGCGCCATGGCTCGTGGCATCGCGCACATGTGCCTCGACCTTGTTCACTCCCGCCTGATCGATGAGCGGCCCAATCTGCACGCCGGCATCAACGCCATTGCCCACTTTCAACGCCGCAACCAACGGCACAAACGCGTCGGTGAACGCCTTCGCGACCGATGCGTGCACATAGATGCGATTCGCGCACACGCACGTCTGCCCGGCATTCCTGAATTTCGATGTTATCGCGCCTTTCGCCGCCGCCTCGATATCCGCATCAGCGAAGACGATAAACGGTGCATGTCCCCCGAGCTCCAACGAGACCCGTTTCACCGAGGCCGCCGCCTCGCGCATCAAGTACTTGCCGACCTCGGTCGAGCCGGTGAACGTGATCTTTCGCACCAGCGAAGACTTGAGCAGCTCGTTGCCCACCGCCGCCGGATCGCTGGTGGTGACGACCGTGAGCACCCCCGGCGGCAATCCGGCCTCGGCGAGAATCTCGGCGATGGCGATCGCCGTGAGCGGCGTCTGCTCGGCCGGCTTGAGCACAACGGAGCACCCGGCCGCGATGGCGGGGCCGACTTTGCGTGTCACCATCGCCGCCGGAAAATTCCACGGCGTGATGGCGCCGACGACGCCAACGGGCTGACGAATGACCATCAGCCGCTTGCTCGCCTGCGACGCGGGGATGGTCCGCCCATAGACCCGCTCGGCCTCCCCGGCAAACCAGCCAAAGAAGCTCGCCGCATAGGCGATCTCGCCCCGCGCCTCAGCGAGCGGCTTGCCGCCTTCCAGTGTCAGCGTTCGCCCGAGCGCGTCGGCGCGCTCCAGCATCAGCGCCTCCGCCCGCCTCAGCACTCGCGCCCGCTCGATCGCTGGCACTGCCGTCCAGGCTGGCATGGCGTGCGCCGCGATCTCAATCGCCTCACGCGCGTCCTCTGCCGTCGCATCAGCGACGTCTGCGAGGTGCTCCAACGTCGCCGGATTGTGCACCGCGAACGTCTTCGCGGCAGTCAGTGTCTCGGTCATGCGTTTTAAGATAAACCCGGGGATGTCATTGACACGCTTTCATGTGTTCTCTATATAGCCGAACTGTGATCGCGCCCAGCGCCTCACGTTCGTGTCCTCAGTCGCCCATTGCCCCCGATGCGCATCCCTCGCGCTCGGGACAATTCCGTCGCGCCGGCCCGTAACGCGCCGGGTCGTCTCGTTTCGCATCCGTTGGTCATGCACCACGTCGGCTCCTTGGGCCGACGGGCGCTGTCACCTTTCAGTCGAGGGCGCATCGTGAGTCGCATCTGTCGTCTATTTCTGTTGGCCGCCGTTGGCGCGAGTCCCCCCGTCGGCGCGCAGCAAGCGCTGACGTTGCGCGGCACCGTCACCTCGGCCGCGGGACTCCCGCTCGACATCGCGCAGATCGTGGTCCCGTCCCTGGGGCTCGGCACACAGTCGCGCGACGATGGCCGGTACACGTTGACCATCCCGGCCACTCTCGCGACCGGCCAGACCGTCATGGTGACGGCGCGCGCCCTCGGCTACAAGGCCAAGACCGTCTCAGTGGTCCTCCAGGCCCCGTTGGCCGACGTGAGCTTCACGTTGGAGGCGAACCCACTCCAGCTGGGTGAGGTCGTCGTCACTGGAGCCGGCACCACCCGCGAGGTCGAGAAGATCGCCAACGCGCGATCGAGCGTCGACTCCGGCCTGATCGAGAAGAGTGGCGAGACGAACATCGTCGCCGCGATCTCGGCGAAAGCGCCCGGCGTGAACGTGACGTTCGAACGCCGGCGATCCCGGTGCATCGGCGTCGATCCGCATTCGCGGCGCCAACACGATCGGACGGCCGAGCGATCCACTGATCGTCGTCGACGGGGTCCCGGTCGACAACTCGACGAACACCGTCGCCACGCTCGACCCGCAGACCGGTGGCCCGCAGGGCGGCGTCGCCTCGCCGAACCGCGCGATCGACATCAACCCCGACGACATCGCGTCGATGGAAATCCTGAAAGGCGCGGCGGCCGGCTCGATCTACGGGGCGCGCGCGGGGCAGGGCGTGATTCTCATCACGACGAAGTCCGGGCACTCCGGCGCGACCGTGACGACATTTCGCAGCCAGTACGGCTTGAGCGATGTGAATCGGTTCCCCGATCTGCAACGCCAATACGGGGAAGGGACCGGCGGCGTCGCCGATCCGTGCTCCTCTGGCCAACTCGGTTTCGACTGCCTCACTGATGGATTCAGCTGGGGACAGCCGCTCAACGGCGCGCCGACGTACGACCATACGAACGAGGTGTTCCAGACCGGCGCGATGACCGACAACACCCTCAGTGTATCGGGTGGTGACGCGAAAACGACGTTCTTCTCCAGCGGCACATACACGGACCAGAATGGACCGGTCATCGGCCCGCACGACTACCTGCACCGCACGTCGGTACGCCTCAAAGCCGACCATGAGGTCGCGCCGACCCTGCGGCTCAACGGCAACGTGCAGATCGCCAACACGAACCAGGACGCGGTGCAGAAGGGATTCAACTTCTCGAGCATCACATGGACGTCGTGGCTGACGCCGCCGAACTTCAACAATCTCCCGTACCTGAACCCGAAATACGGAGTCCAGCGGTCATTCCGGTTTCCATTCCCCAGCCCGGTCTTCGCCGACAGCTCGAAGGGGTACGACAACCCGTTTTTCTCGGCGTACGACAACCAGAGCTCGACGAGCACGAACCGCGCCGTCGGCAGTGTCGGGGCGACCTGGGAGACTTTTCCCTGGTTGACGTTCCAGTACACGCTCGGCATCGATTACGCGCACGACAATCGCATTCAGGGCGAGCCGATCGGCAACTCGCAGACCGCGCTCCCGACGGGTCAGGTGCTCTCGCTCGATCTCGATCATTGGCAGCTCGACCACAATCTGTCCGGCACCGCCAAATGGTCCCGCGGTCCGAACATCGAAGGCACGTTCACGCTCGGCCAGAACCTCAACGCCCGCAGCGAGCAGATCACCGGCATCGTCGGCGACGGGTTGTTCCAGGACTTTCAATATTCGTTGAACAACACGAACGCCGAGCGATCGCCCGTCCTCAACGCGCAAAGCTATATCCATAACGATGGATACTTCTCTCAGGGCACGCTGGATCTCGCGCAGCAACTGTTCTTGAAGGCCGGTATCCGCTACGACGGATCATCGACATTCGCGCGCAGCAACCAGTACGCCTGGTTTCCGAGCGCGAGCGCCGCATGGGAGTTCACGAAGCTCTTGCACCCGCGCGGCGTCTCGGACGTCCTGTCGTTTGGCAAACTCCGCGTCGCCTACGGCGAGAGCGGCACGGAGCCCGCACCGTACCAAACGGTGCACTTCTATCAAGCGGCGAGCGCCTTCAGCGACGATTTCAGCGCCGCCAACCTGGCGGAATTCCTGAATGGACAGTCCGGGCTCTTCTCTGCGGACACGCTGCCTGGCAACTTGAAGCCCGAGCGTACGCGGGAGCTCGAAGGGGGCGGCGACTTCGGGCTGTTCGGCGACAAGTCGGATCTGTCTCTTACCTACTATCACAAGTCTACGAACAACGTGATCCTCCCGATCGTGGTCGCCGCATCATCGGGCGCCACGAACCAGTGGGCGAACGGTGCGTCGATTCGGAACGACGGCGTCGAGGCCTCGCTCAACGTCCGGCCGATTCAGAACAAGTTGCTCTCATGGGAAGTCGGCGGGACCTACGCCGCGAACTGGAACAAGGTGCTCTCGCTCTCCGGTCTCCAGTTCATTCCGTACGGCGGCAGCGGCAACTTCGGCAACGTGTCGGGCTCGGGCGGCAACGCCGTCACGCTGCTCGGCGGCAGCGTCGACAACTTCTTCGGCTACGACTACGTTCGCTGCGGCAACGGCGTGGTTCTGGTGGACGCTGGCGGCAACCCCTACATCGTCGATGCGCATTGCTCGGGGAGCCAGAAGCGCAACCACGCGCTGTTCATCGCCGACGGCAATCTCGCGGCGAACAACTCGACCGAGGGACCCGGCTACCCGATCCTCGATCCGACGCAACGCGGGATCGGCAACCCCGACCCCCGTTGGACGGGCAACATCCATACGACCCTGCGGATCAAGCACTTCACGATCAGCGGACTGCTCGATATCCGCCAGGGCGGTTCGGTGTACGACGCCACGCTGCAGACGCTCGACTACTACGGAGCGTCGGCCGAGACCGGCGAGCTGCGCAACAAGAGTGTCCTGTTCGGCTCGTCCTTCATGCCCGGGCCGGTCGCGGGTCCCGGGGTCGGCACGCACGCGGTGCTGGACCAGACGTTCTTCCAGAACTATCGCGGTGCGATCCTGCCGTCCCCGTACGCAACGGCGCCGTTCATCGTCGATGGCTCGTTCATCCGGCTCCGCGAGATCTCGGTCGGTTACACGTTCCAGGGACGGTTCATCTCGCACAACCTGGGATTGGGCAGCATCGACCTCCGGGTCGCTGGACGGAACCTCGCGATCTGGACGAAATACCAAGGCGCCGATCCTGAGGTCAGCGCGGGAGGCGCCGAGAGCGGCGCGCAAGGCATCGATTACTTCGGCGTGCCGCAGACCCGCACGTTCCTGTTCACATTGACCATCACCCGGTGACTCCCATGCGACGCGTGACAACGTTGTTCGGCGCCGCCGGCGTGCTCCTGACGCTCGCGGGCTGCCGCCAGTTCCTCGACAGCAAGAACCTCACGCACAACCCGAACGATCCGTCGGTCGCACCGACCGGCGCGTTGTTCGTCGCGGCACAGATCGACTTCTACTCGCAGGAGGAAGGGCAGCTCGGCCGCACGATCTCGGTCTGGACGGAGCAGTTCAGCGGCCAGGTGTCTCCGTTCAACGCCCTCGGCAGCGGGTATCAGTACGGCGCCGACGACTATTACAACAACTGGTCCCGGACCTATGACGGCGGTGGATTGATTGATCTCCGAACGGTCGAGCAACGATCGTTAGCGGTCGGCGACTCGATCTTCGCCGGCCAGGCGATCGTGCTCGAGGCCATGGAGGTCGGCGAGGCCGCGGATATCTGGGGTGATATCCCGTACTCCCAAGCATCCCAACCGTCGACCTACCCGCATCCAAAAGTCGACCCTCAGCAGACCGTCTATGACAGCTTGCGGCATTCGCTGGCGACGGCGATCCAGTTCCTGGCTGATACCGCCCCCGCTCATCTCGTCACGAACGCGGGCGCGGGGAGCGCCTTCGACTTCACGTATGGGGCGCTCCCGTCGCTCGACGCCGAATCAGCCGCGTGGATCGCGCTCGCCCACACGCTCCGCGCGCGGATCTTCCTGCACATGGCCGCGAAGCTCGGGGCGACCATGTACGACTCCGCGTTCAACGACGCCAGCCAGGGGATCCTCGATCCGACTGGCGCCGGGAACTACGTGACGGTGCATGGCGCCACGGCGACAACGGCCAACGTGTGGTCCGACTTCAGCAGCATCTATCCCGGGTACATCGTGGCCGGCAACACGATGATCAATCTCATGAACGCGTCGAGCGATCCACGGCTGCCGCTCTACTGGTCCACGGCGACGGTCAACACCTACGTCGGCGCGCCATTCGACTCGATCGTGGGGTATCCGGCCTCCGGGCTCTCGGGCACGCGCACGGCGCAGACCTTCTCGCAACCGGTCGTGACGTATGCCGAGAACGCCCTGATTTTGGCCGAGGCGTCGTGCCAGCTGGGCAACAAGCCAAATGCGCTGGCCTATCTCCAGCAGGAGCAAGCCGCCGCTGGCGCTACGCAGACGACGGCCGTGTCGCTCGCGGCCATCATGAATGAGAAGTACATCGCGATGTTCCAGACCGTAGAGGCGTGGAACGACTACAAGCGGACCGGATTCCCGGTCCTCGGCGGGTCCCCGCCGCGGCGGTTGACCTATCCGCAGACGGAGCGCGAGGCGAATCCGAGCATTCCCGCCGACGGGGCGCGCAACTGGAACGATACGGGGCCGGTCTCGTCGAACTGCGGGTGACATGCTACAGTAGTAGGCATGAACGAGCAGTACAATTTGCTCGCGGAGTTCGGGCGGGTGGACGGACAGACCGTCTACCTCGCCCGAGACCGCGCCACCGGAGAGGTGGCCATCGCCCGGCGTCCCTCTGACGATCCGTCCGGGCCACTCACGATCTCACACGTGCTCGACGCCACCGTCCCGGCCGACGGCGCGGTGTGCTCGTCCTGTATGGACGACCTCCGGACGTGGGGGCGATTCTGTCCCAGCTGCGGTCGGGAGGTCTTCGGCGCGCAGCCCGCGTCCGCGGACTCGCCCTCGGCCGAGCAACTCCTCGACGCCGTCCGGCACGCCGCCGAGGGACGGTTTGACATCCTCGGCTCGATGCCCCGCGCCGAGGGTGGCGACACGATCTACTTCGCGGTCGATCTCAACACCGCCGACGTAGTGGCGCTCCTCCTCAATCGCGAGGGCATCGAGGCAGACGGCACGCTAGCGTACTCGCTTGAGTTGCCGCTGACGCTCTCGCCGGTCGCGAAGGGCCCAGCGGCCGCGACGGCGACGCCGGCACCACCTCCGCCTCCGCCCCCGAAGGCCGACTCGTTTACGGCGATGTTCGGCGCCGTTCCACCGCCGTCAGAACCGCCGCCAGCCGCATCGCCAGCGCCGATGGTAAAGTCGATGGCGCCGCCGCCTGTCGTGCCACCGCCAGTCTTTGCGCCGCCGCCAGTCATGCCGCCGCCACCGGTGAGCGCGACGCTGGGACCGATGCCGGTAGCGGCGCATGCACCGGAGCGAATGCCAGAGCGCACGCGCCGCACGACTGCGCCCATTCCCGAGCCGTCAACGCCGGTCCTTTCACCACCGCCGGCGCGCCAGCGCCCGGCGGTGCCGAAGGGAGTCCTCATCGCCGGAGTCGCTGCCGTACTCGGGTTAGGCGTGCTATTCGTCGTGCTCGCTCTGCGCCCGAAGGCAGCGCCGCCCCCGATCGCCGTCGCCCAGGACACGACATCGCCGACGCCGGCCCCGGTCCCGGCCGATACCGCGAAACCGCAACCGCCGCCCGACACGACAACGGTCGCCGCGGAGACGCCCCCGCCCGTGGCCCCCGCCCCCGTAGCTCCAGCCGTCACAAAGCCGGCGCCCCCAACGCCTCGCCGCAAACGGCTCACCGGTCGCGACACCCTCGGTCTGGCCGAGGCAATCCATGACTGCTCGACCTCGACGCTCGCCGGCGACTGGTCGACCGCGGCCCCCGTCTGCGAGCGCGCGGCCGCCGCGGGCGACCCGGACGCCGAGCTGTCACTCGGGATGATGTATCAGCGCGGCAATGGCGTTCCGGGCAGCTTGGCTGACGCGTTCAAGTGGTTCCAAAAGTCTTCCGACGGCGGAAGCATTCGCGCGACGAATTATCTGGCGTGGGCCTACGCGAACGGCGACGGCGTGAAACGCGACGGCGCGGCGGCCATCAAGCTGTTCCAAAAGAGCGCCACCGCTGGCAATGCCCAGGGCGAGTACGGGCTCGGGATGATGTACGCCAATGGAACCGGTGCGAGGCGCTCCGATAGCCTCGCGGCGCAGTGGTTCCGCAAGGCGGCGGCTCAGGGCGATCCGCTTGCCCGAGATGAGCTCACGCGCCGCGGGTTGACTCCGTGACGCCGCCCGAGACGACGAATGCCATGGCCTCGGCGCTCGGCGTCGTCAGCCTCACGACCTCTGACGCCGGATAGATGAACAGGCGGCCGGACAGGCTATACGAGAACGGCAGATAGACGGCGACGTGATCGGTGAGCCCGAAGCGGGTCAGCGATTCCTGCGTGACGAACCCCACCGCTTTGGCCATTGGCGCGTCCGGCGCGGGGACCAAGACCGGCGTGTCGAATCGCCGCTTCTCGCCGACGAACGCGTTCAGCAGGTCCTTCGTCGACGAATAGAGCAAACGGACAAACGGCAGTCGGGCGATGAGACTGTCGAGCGCAGTGATCAATCCACGCGCCAAGAGGGTCGATCCGAGAAATCCGACCAGCGTGATGACCACCACCGTGAGCGCGAATCCCAGGCCTGGGACCGACAGCCGCAGGAATTGATCAACGATCGAGAACGCGTCGAAGATCCGGTAGCAGACGTAGACCGTGATCGCGATCGGCGCGACGAAGGCGAGCCCACGCACGAAGTAGGAGACGAGGCGGCGCATGCGGGAAATTAGCTCGGCGCAGCCGAGCTTTGTCCAACCGACGGCTAGACGGGCGCGCAGCGCCCTGTCTAGCGAACCCTCGGTCTCTTACGCTGTCGCCCTCTTGATTGGCGCCAGCCTGCTCGCGATAGCGGCCGGCGGTGTTCGCGCCTATCTCGAGCGCGTCCAGGAGTTCCCCGATATGGCGAGCTATGCCGAAGCCGCGACGGCGATTCGGCACTGGCACCTGTCGGGAATCCCGGCGCGCCAGTTCTGGGGATATGCGGATGCGGGCGCCTTGCTCTCGCTGGTGCTCCCGGGCCTGCCGATGCTGGTCGTTCTGGTCATCATCTCGACGATCTCCGGATGCGTCGCCGTCGCGCTGGCCCACCGGTTATGGGGTGGCTGGACTGCCGTGTACCTGACCGCCGTTGGCTGGCAATGGGTGCAACGCGAGGCCTTCGGCGGGTCCGAGCCACTGTTTATGGCGCTGATCTTCGCGGCGTTTCTCTCAACCCGGCAGGATCACACGCGACGCGCGGCGCTCTGGGCCGCGTTGGCCACGGTTGTCCGGCCCATCGGTATCTTCGCGCTCGGCGCGGTGCTCGTTCGACGCAAACCAACCGAGGTGCTGCTGGGCCTTGGCATTGCGGCCATTGTGTTTGGCCTGTATTGCGTGCCGCTCGCCTTCACCGGCGACGTCCTCGGAAACATCCATTGGTACGCGCCGCAAATGACGGGGGGAACGGTGTGGGGCACCCTCATCGCCGGCGAGGTGAGCCCGGTTCGCGATATTCTCGTCGTTGGCGCTATCGCCGTCGTCCTGATCGCGCCATTGGTGGTGTTTGCCAGAGAGCAAAAGGGTCGTTGGGCTGAGAATCTTTTCGCCCTCGGCACGTCGTGCTTTCTGATCACGTTGAACTGTCAGCCGTGCGCATGGGCCTTTCCTCGTTTCGCGATCGTCTCGATTCCGTTCGCGCTCATCGTCATCCGGCAATGGTTGCCGCGCGACGATCGCGTCGTATGTGTGCTGTCGATTGTCTCAGCGCTGATCGCTGCGGCGATGCAGTTCAACGATCGAGACCCCGGTACGGCCCTTTTACACCTGTTCTCACTGCATTAGTTGACTTCGGTTTGGGTGTCCGTACATTGGCGCTGGCCCTAGCGTCCGGGGGGAGTGTCTGAAGCACAAGATTGTGTGCGCAGGGCTGCTGGTCTGTGCCGCCGCCTGCCACCCAGCAACTGGTGTGGCGCCTGCGCGCGCCGCCGCCGATAGCGCCGCTCGTGCCGCCATTGCCCACGAGCGGTCCATTGATGTCAACTCGTTCGCCGCCCGATCGGTTGGCGTCGCGCCGCTCGCGGCCGACTCCAGCGATCCGGTGGCCGGACCCCTCGCATATGCGTTGCCAGATTTGCTCATGGCGGATCTGGCACAGAGTCATCAAGTGGTCGTCGTCGATCGCATTCGACTCGACGCGATGCTCCGAGAGCTGCATCTCGTCTCGTCGGGCCGAGTCGACACCACGACCGCGCCACGCGTCGGCCGCTTGATCCAAGCGCGCCGCTTACTCATCGGCCGCCTCACCACGGTGAACGGCGGTCAGCAGATCAACGTCAACATCCGCATCGCCGACGTGGCGTCGTCGTCCGTCGCCCCGGCGGTGCAATCGCGCGCGACATCGGCGGACATTCTCGCGGCCGAGAAGGAGTTGGCGTTCCGGGTGCTCGATGCGCTTGGCGTGACATTGACGCCGGCGGAGCGCACCGCGATCGAGCAGCGTCCAACCAAACGGGTCTCGGCCCTCTTGGCCTACGGACGCGGCGTGCGCGACGAAGCGGCCGGCGAATATGGCGCCGCGTCGCAGCAGTACGCACAGGCCCTCCAGATTGACCCGTCATTCTCGCGGGCCCGTGCGCGATTGGCGGCGGTCCGTCAGTTGAGCGGCGACCAGGAATCGTTGTCTCGCGCGTCACTCACCGCTGCTGATGGCCTCAATCCGAGCCTCACGGACCCCTCTGACGTGAACCATATCGGCGGCGCAGCTGACCCCTCGTTCCCACAGCCGGTGACGGTGATCCTGACGATCACCAACGTTCCATGATGCGCCGAGTATTGCTCTTGGGCTTCCTGCCGGTCGCCGCCGGAGCGCAGGGACGTTCTGACGGGCGTGACGAACAGCGACGCCACGCCGCAGATCAATTACTGGTCATTCTCCTCCGGAAGCGCGGTCCAGCCGGACCAACTGGGCGGTGACAGCGTCCGTGTCGCGCACGTGTGGCAGTTCTCGATCCCCATCGATGTCGCGATCCCCATCGGCGATCGCTTCACGATCGACGCCAGCGGCGCATATCAGACGGGCACGGTGCAGCTCGCGGGGCAGGACACGGCGCTTCACACGGATCATTACACATTGAGCGGCATCACGGACATCAAACTCCGTCTGGTGGCCCGGGTGATTGGCGATAACGTGTTGCTGACCCTCGGCGTCAACGCCCCGACTGGCACCACGAATCTCAACGCCGAGCAATACAAGGCCATTCGCATTCTCGCCGCGCCGGCGCTGGAGTTGCCGAACGCGACGCTCGGCACGGGCCCCGGCGGGGTCGTCGGCATCGTGCTCGCCAAACACATCGCCGGCTGGTCATGGGCCATCGGCGGATCGTACGAGATCCGTGGGAGCTACGTCCCGATCGAGGCATACGCCGCGTTCGCGGCCGCGCCCAACTACCAGCCGGGGAACACGGCCCACTTCGAGCTCGGCGCCGACGGCTACATCGGTTCGAGCAACATGACCTTGGGGCTTACCGGCAACGTCTACGCGCACGACGCCCTGACCACCACGGACTCGGGCGGCGCGAAATACACCGCCAACGTGCACCTGGGCCCGAGCTTCCAAGGGACCTGGCAATGGACGTTCGCCACGCCGGGATTCCGTGATCTGAGCCTCTACGCGGTCGACCGCTATCGGACGAAGTACGACGAGGGCGGACCCGCCATCGCCGGGACGAGCGGCAACTATCTCGACGCGGGGTTGCGGGCCGCGCTCCCCATTGGCGAGTCCACCAGTTGGACGGTGGGTCTTGGCTTCGTCGACCAGACGGGCCTCTCGATCGACAACTCGTTCGCCACCGCCGGCATCACCGCGGGAACGGTGACACTCGGACTCGCCCAGGATTTTGGCGCATATCGTCTTGAGCCGTTCGTGCGAGGCGGATATGGAAAACTCGACATGGGGTCGCACAACCCGACCGCCGCATCACTGGGCGGCGGCGTCGTGTTTCGGCTGAAGATCTGATGCCAACGCGGTCGGTCTCTCAACGGTGGCGGGCGCCGATCGCGCTGATCGCGCTGGCGCTGCTCTTCGCGTGCCTCAAAGGCCGCTCCCCAACTGATGGCAGCGCCAACGACGTACGCTTCGATTTGAGCGCGCAAGTCAGCGGCGGCTCGGTGCTGCACATCACGGTCGTCTATCTCGACCAGCCGACGAACAGCGAGACGCTCGTGCCGGTGATCCTGCTCGACCAACGGATCAACGTGGCAGCCGGCACCCAAAGCCTCCCGCTGACGATCGACCTCACGCGTTGCCTCGCCGATCCGCTGCACCTCTCGGGATCGACGTGCGAGCTCGAGGCCGGCGTCGTGCTAGAGCAGAACGGTCAGGCCGTCGATAGCGTTGGCGTCGGACCGATAGCGGTCACACCGGGCCAGACCGTGAACGCGAACGCATCGCTCGTCCCGGTTGGACGCGTCGATGTCTCTCCGACATCGGCGACCGTCGCTGTCGGCGCCACCACGCAGTTGATCGACACGGTGTTCTCGCCGACCAACGTCGTCCTCACGACCGTCTCGACATCGTGGAGTAGCCTGAACACGGCTGTCGCGACGGTCGATACGACCGGACTCGTCACGGGCGTTGGCGCGGGAACCACGACCGTGACGGCGAACGCCGGCGGCCAATCCGCGTCGGCGACGATCACGGTCACGCCGGTCTCGACTGGGGCTGGCACGATCGTGATCAACGCCCCCGTAGGCGTCACGTTCTCGGCGCCAGCCGGAGGGGCTCTCCCGGTCCGAGCGCCGATCGAAGTCACGTCGTCGGACACCGTGGTGCTCACGGGACTGACGGCGTCCATCGCCTACACGGCGGGGCAGCCCACCGGCTGGCTGGTCGCGAACATGAGCGACAGCGTCTCGTATTTCTTCGGACAACGCGTCGGCGCAAACCGACGGGTCAGCGCGAAGCAGATTCGCCGGCAAACGAGCGGGTCGGGCATTGTGACGCCGGCCGTGCTCGACATGGTGCCCAATACGACGAACTTGGCGGCCGGGTCCTACACGGCGGTCGTTACGGTGTCGGGCACGAACGCAACGTCGGGGAGCGTGACGGTCACGTACACCATTGGAGCAGCCGCACCGGTCTTGGCGTTCACACCGAACCCGGTGACGTTCAACCAGTACGCGTACGGCAGCACCCTCGCGCCTCTACAGACGGTCACCGCCTCCAACACGGGTAGTGGCACGCTCGGTCCGCTCTCGGCCATCGGCACCATCACTTATACCGGCGCGGACACTGGCTGGATCACCGTCACCGCCGCGAGCGCGACGACGGCGACCGGACAGCCGAAGACGACCGCCTTGCACCTGGGGAGCGACACGGCGAGCATCCCGATCTCGGCGACCGGCGCGACGAACAACCCAGTGACGCTCACGGCCATCGTGAGCACGTACGTGACCTACACGAAGGTCGTGCTCGGCGCGGACTTCGGCTGCGGCCTCACGACAGCCGCGACCGTCTACTGTTGGGGCGGCTCGGCACTGGGCGAGCTCGGTGACGGTGGCGGGGACCTCAGCGTGCTAGTACCGGTACGCGCGCTGATTCCGTACTCGTCGACCAACCCGGTCATCGACATCGAGGCCGGATCGTACCACGCATGCGCGCTGCTGCAGAACGGCCAGGCGTATTGCTGGGGCGAGAACAACAAAGGCCAAGTTGGCGTCGGTAGTGGATCGGGTATCGTCGCCACGCCGACGCTGGTGCCAGGCCAGACGTTCGGCCAGATCACGCTCGGGGCCGAGCACACGTGCGGCATCATGGGTACGCCGCCGCTCGCGGGCGCGAACTACGTCTATTGCTGGGGCGACAACACCGACGGCGAGTTCGGCAACAACCTCCCGACCTCGGCTGTGCAGTCCACGCCTCTCAACACGGGTCTGATCTATTACGCGATCAGCGCCGGCAACCTGTACACGTGCGGCATCAACAACAAGGCCGTGGGGGGATTGTACTGCTGGGGCAATAACCAGTTCGCTCAGCTTGGGAACGGGTACTCCGGCACCTTCTATTCGACTCCTCAGCAATCGAACGTTCTCAATCCGAGCACGGGCGGACTGGCGGTCGTGACGAGTGTCTCCGCTGGCAACACGACCACGTGCGCCATCGACAACGCCGGCCATGCCTCGTGCTGGGGCGACAACACGTACGGCCAGACCGGCAACGGCGTCACGGGGACGACGGTCCTGAATCCGACGCTCATCCCGGGCGGCTACTCGTGGACCTCGATCAGCGTGGGGTCCAATTCGGTCTGCGGCATCGCCTCGACCGCCGACTACTGCTGGGGCTTCAACGGCTCCGGCCAGCTCGGGAACGGCACGTCCGGCACCGCGGGCACGTCGTCGCCGGCGGCCGTTATCGGGTCAGGCGCGCTGTTCACCCAGTTCACGGTAGGCGAGGGCTCGCAGTCCGCTTGCTATATCACGGGCGGCATCGTGTCCTGCTTCGGTTCCGATACCAACGGCCAACTGGGGATCGGTCCGCCAGTCTTCAGCGCGATGCCGAATCCGACTGCGATGTTCGCCCAGCCAGCCCCGTCTGGCGTCGGTCCATTGCGCGTGGTGCCGCACCGGCCCGTTGTGACGCGCCGCCAGTAGCCAGCGACTCGTGCACCGGCGGCGCGCCCTCGCGGCGCTCATCGTCGCGGCGACGGCCTTTGGCTGCCTCAAAGGCCCGTCGCCCACCAGCATCGGCGCGAACGACGTCCGGTTCGACCTGAGCGCCCAGGTCACCGGCGGCTCGTCGCTCGCCATCACGGTGGCGTATCTCGATCAAGGCAATACCGCCGTCCAGCTGCTCCAACACACCGTCCCGGTCAGCGGGGCGACGCAGAGCCTCCCGCTGACGATCGATCTCACGCAGTGTCTGGCCGATCCCATTCATCTCTCGGTGGGATCGACGTGTGAGCTGCTCGTGACGATCGCGCTGAGCCAAGGCGGCACGGTGGTGGACAGTACGACGGTCGGTCCGGTCGTCGTGACGCCCGGCCAGGTCGTGCACGCGACGACGTCGGTGGCGTCGGTCGGACGGATCGATGTCTATCCGACGAGCCTGTCGTTGACCCCCGGCGCGATCGGCATCCTGCGCGATACCGTGTTCGGCGTGAACGGCGCCCCGATCCCCAACGCGTCGGTCACCTGGACGAGCGCCGACACCACGATCGCGCGCGTGAACGACTCGGGTGCCGTGACCGGCGTCGCCGCGGGCATCGACACACGTGACCGCGTCATCTGGCGGCGATGGCACCTTGGTGCCGGTCGTCGTGTCGTCGCCGACCAGCACAGGGCTCGTGCGTCGGGCAACACCGTGTCAGTTCTCGGCGCCCGTCGGAGGGACGATCCCCACGAATGCCACCCTCACGGTGACCTCGGCGGACACAACGACGGTCATCGGGTCTGACCGCGACGATCACCTATAGCTCGGGCGCATCGACCGGTTGGCTGCTCGCGTACGTCAGCGATAGTGGATTCGGATCGCGTGTCGTCAAAGGTCCGCTGACCCACGGTCCACGCGAAAGCGACGTCGAACGTGACCACGCCCGCGACGCTCGACATGGTACCCAACACGACGAACCTCGCCGCCGGCACGTACACGGCAACGGTGACGGTCACGGGGACGAACGCCACGCCGGTAATCTGCCGGTCACCTACACGATCAGCGCCGTGGCCGCCAACCCGCTGGTCCTCTCGCCGGACACCATCACGTTCGAGGAGTACGGCGGCGGCACGATCCTGCCGAGCGCGACGACGATCACCGGCTCGCAGACCGGACTCACGGTCACCGGCTACTCGTGGTACGGTCTCGCCGTGGGCTGGCTCAACGCGACCGATCACCGGTGGTACGACGTTCACCGTCAACCCGTCGACCACGAACGTGCCGCTCGGCCTCCTGCAAGGCTTCGTGCACGTGCAGGACGGGAACGGCGACACCGCCTCGCTGTTCGTCAACCTCGACGTGTCGGCGACGTTCACGAAGCTCGTCACGGGCGGCAGCTTCTCGTGCGGACTCACGACCGGGAGCACGGCCTACTGTTGGGGACAGAACAGCATTGGTCAGCTCGGGCTGGGCAGCGGCGGCGGTCCGTACGCGCAGCCGATGCCCGTCGCGATCCCGGGCGCTGGACTGAATGGCACGCCGGTCATCGACATCACCGCGGGCTACGAGTATGCGTGCGCCCTCATGTCGACGCAGGCGGTCTATTGCTGGGGGTACAACGCCAATGGCGAGACGGGGACCGGCAGTGTGAACGACACGCTCTCTTCGCCGGTCGCGATCTCCGGGCTGCAAGCGTCGCAGGTCAGCGCGGGCGGTTTCCACACCTGCGCAATCGGTTATCCGACGGTGACGCCCTATGGGGCTGCGCTGTCGTGCTGGGGGACCAACGCCGAGGGCCAGCTCGGGACCGGCTCCGTCGGCGCCTCGCAGGACACGCCCGTCAACACTGGGCAGACCTTCGTCTCCGTGAGCTCGGGTATCGTGCACTCGTGCGCGATTCTCGACTCGAATGCGCCGGTAGCCTACTGCTGGGGCAGCAACGGGTACGGGCAGATCGGCATCGACTCGACGGGCACCACATATCCAGCGCCTCACGCCGTCGGTTCGTACGCGTCGGTGGTGGCCGGGGGCTTCCACACGTGCGCGTTGACGACAGCCGGCGCGGCGTACTGCTGGGGCGATAACGCCCACGGCCAGCTCGGCACCGGATCGCTCAATGGGAACCAACCCGCGCCCGTGGCGGTACAGGGCGGCCCGGCGCTGGCATCGATCGTCGCCGGCTACCAGCACACGTGCGGCCTGACGAGCGGCGGCGTCGCCTACTGTTGGGGATACGACTCCGCTGGCGCGCTCGGCAACGGGTCGAGCACCGGATCGGTGCTGGCGCCCGCGGCGGTCTCGGGTGGCCTCACGTTCGCCTCGCTGGCGGCGTCAATGGGCGGATACCACACGTGCGGCGTGACCACAGGTGGCGTTGCCTATTGCTGGGGCAACAATGCCTTCGGGCAGCTCGGGGTTGCTAGTACGCAAAACTGGCCCACGCCGATGCAGGTCGTCGGCCAGCCGGCCGCGGCCGGCCTTACACCGGGTGGCGGCGCGCGTGTCGTGAAGCGGCCGCCGGCGGTGAAGTCAAAGGTAAAGGCTACGGCGCCACGACCGGCACGCACGTGAAGCCCGAGAAGTAGCCGGGCTTCATGATCGCCGGTGCATCCCCGGCGGATAACTCGAAGGTGAACTTGATCGGGGTGCCGTTCGGCAACTGCGCGACGGTGCCCGGTCCCGAGTGCAACGCCCAGTCGAAGTTCGGCGACGTGCCGACCGCACGCCACGCGTCCGCCTGCTGCATCAGCTGGAACCCGGCCCAGGGTCCCGACGCCTCGGCCAGCGTCAACTCCTGATTGTTCACGAGGGCTGTCACCCGTCCGACGCGTTCCGCGCCTGGCTTCAACACGAACGGCGACGGGCCTGGGTTCCGCTTCGTGAATCGGACCGTGGCGTCATCGATGATCACGCTGACCGCCGGCAACGCATCAGGTATCGCGACCGGTCGCAGGGTCATGTCGAGCTCCGGCGTCGTGCTGCCGGGCTTGAACAAGGCCGCCGACACCGCTGCTGCCCTATTGAAGAACGAGACGAACGCGGGCGAGATCTGGACGGCCGACGTTGGCGCCTGCGCATAGTCGGCGCCCTGCTTGATCAGGAGCGACTGCAGCGAGCCGTCATACATCTTCCACAGGGCGCCGGTCTGGGGCGCAAAAATCGCCGCCACGTCCGCGGCCGATGCCTGACTGGTTCCCGCGGGATTGAACGGGAATTTCGCCAGCACAGGCTTGGCCACCGAGCAGAACGTCGCGCCCGCCCCGTTGGCGGGGCCTTTGCCGACCACGCGCAGCAACGAATTCGCGTAATCGATCGGCGACTGCAAGAGTCGCTGCACGGTTCCCGCCACGGCCGCATCGCCGCCGACCCGGAATCCCTGCGCGATCTGCGTCGCCGCCAGGCTCGCCGGGCCGATGCTCTGGCGCGCCTGATCGACGGCGGGTCCGTTCTGCCCAGGCGGCGCCGTGGCCGCCGTCTGCACGTTGTTCTGCAGCGCGAGCAAGGCATTGATATACGGCGCGTTCTTGTCGCCGACCAACTTGTCCGCTGTACCCGGTGGGGTCACGGTCGCCGCCGGCTGAAATATTCCGGCGATCCCCGTATCGATCGTCGTGTTCTGCGCCGTGACCTGCAACAGCTGCAGCAGCGGTGACTGATTGCCGCCGAGGAGCAAGAGCTTCTTGGACGCGTCACTCAACCCATCGAAGTGCAGGACTGACGCAGTAGAGAGAAAAATTCGCCACTGCTTGACGTAGTCGGCGGCGTACCGCGCCTTGAGGTCAGCGCGCAATTTCGCCCGATCCACGCGGGCCGCCGTATCGTTGCCGAGCACCCACGCGTCGCCGGCGAGCAGCTTGTCGACGTTGTTGATCGAGTTCTGCATCGACGCCCAGCCAGCCGCCGTATACGCGCCGGGCACCGCGTAATTATCAACCACCGCGCCCGCGGATCCGGGAAATTGCTTATTGAATTGCACGCCCGGGATGACCCGCGAAGCCTCAATGACACGGAATTGATATATCTGATCGGCGACCGCGAACTGCGACAGGAATGTCCTGCTATGCGACACGACCTGCAGATCCCCGCCGCCCGCATATGGATTCCCGAGCGCCAACTCGGTGGCGTAGCGATCAAACTGTCGCTTCGCCAGCTGCAGCCGGGTCGTATCCACCGTGCGCCCGGAAAGCCAAGTGGCCATGAGCACCGGCGTCAAAAACTCGGGCGTGCTCCGTTTCCACTCACTCGTCGTCATCAAATACGCTTCGAGATCGTTATAGATCGTCGCGTAATCGTCAGTCGGACGTGGCGCAGCGGGAAGATTTCTCAAGAACGCCGCAAGATTCGTCCTGGTCCCATCGAACATAATTTTGGAAAACCCGTCGAAATACGCGGCCCTGACAGCGGGATAGAGCGATCCGCCGGTGTACAATCCCCACTTGAGATGCAACGGCGCGCCGTTGTGCTCGTAATCACTCAGCTCCGTGAGATACTCGCCGAGCGTGTCCAGTCGCGACAACGCGTCGATGTTCGCGAGATCGGACCCCACGGCGGGCAGGACAGCCACGGCCTTCGCGGCATCAGCGGCCCCGTTCTCCAGCGACTTGTTCCCCAAGAACGACACCGTCCACGCGATGGCAAACACAATGCACGCCGCGGTCGCCAGCGCCAGCGCCGTACGCCGGAGTGCATCGATGCGCGCCCCGGCCCGGGTCGCCGCCATGGCGGCGTCGTCCGCGAGGACGATATCGCGCAGGACGCGGTCGAGGAACACCCATCGCGGCACCCGCCGCGCGCCGCGCGCCGCTGCCGCGGGGGCGGCGGCCGCCGCCGCGGCTTGCCGCGCAAACACATTCGTCGCATTCGCCGCCAGCGCCGGCTGCAATGCCGCCTGCTGCGGGATCGCTGCGGGCGCGACGTCCTGGATCACGACGGCTTGGACGCCCGTGAAATAGAATCCGCGCAAGAACGGATTGACCTGGAGCGCGCTCGGCTTGCACAACTCCAGCAGGAACTCGACGATCGGCGGCCCGAGCTTCCGGAACTCGCGCGGAAATTCGTAGGCTCCCGGCTTGTACTCGTTCCCATGCTCCCGCGGGAGCAACTCCACGCGCCGCGCCGCGAGCGACTGGAACAGCGTCTGGAACTCGTTCGTGAGGCGCGGGCTCATGCGATCGGCGTACGACCCGGCCACGCCGCTATCCGCGGGCAGGGTGACACCAAGCGGCTCGCGCACTTCGTCGGCGGAGAAATTGCGAACGTAGTCGGCGAAATACGGGAGTCGATCGGCCTTCGTAAAAATCACGTAGACCGGCAGTTTGACACCCAGCTTCTTGGCGAGCGCCGCGAGTCTCTCACTCAGCGGCCTCGCCATCGCTGCCGGTGCGGCTCCTGGCTTGATGATCTCCTCGCAGGACATACAGACGAGCGCCGCGCGCGGTGCCTGCGCCCGGCCCGTGAATGCGGCCCCGAACGTCCGCGGCGTCGCGTGGTCCGTGACCTTCGCCCACGAAGCAGGATCGGCGACGGCCGCGCCACCGGCGTCGAAGAACACCGTGCCCGCTCCGTACCACAAGTTGGCCGATACTGTCGGGATGACCGCATCCCCGCGATAGACGGCTCCGGCGAGCAATTCGGGTTCGAGGCCTGAGCGAACAACAGTCGTCGTCTTCGCCGAACCGGTTGGTCCGAGCACCACGACCATTGGCAGCTTGTTCATGTCGGCGCGCTTCGCCATGGGCGATGCCGCGAGATGCGCTCGCGCCGCCGCGACGACTCCGTCGAGGTCCTCGGCAGATCCCGCGGCGCCTGGCGCGGCGCTGGTCTTCGGGAGTAGGAACCAGAGCAGCAAGCCTGCCGCGGCGATGCCGAGCAGCGAGAGACCGCCGCCAAGCATGGCGAGATCGGCGCCTTTCAGTTTGAGCAGTATGCCGAGGCCCCAAGCGAACACCAGATAGATGAGGAGCCCGACGATCGTGCCGATCCACAGGGTTCGCGGCTTGATCACCCTTTGAGTCCACCAGCTTTGAGGACCACCACGTACACCACGAAGAGCGCCACGGCGATCACCGCGGCAATGGCGGCGGTGAAGCTGAGGCGCCTGACCCAGGGATCAGTGGCTCGCGCCGGAATCACGTCCTTCGGCGGTCGCCACGATGGCGACAGCTCGACGGAACCTTCCCGCCCGACCAAGCCCCGCGCGCGCCGGATCTTCGAGCCGACCTGGGCGATCAGCGATTGCATGTCGCTGCTCTCGGTCGCGCTGTAGCGCCCATGAAATCCGAGCAGCATGCACAGCTGATAGATCTCCAGCAGATCGGCGAGCTGTTCGGAATCCTGCCGCACGAGGAGCTGGCGCACCTGCTGAAAGAACGCCTCGCCGCCCACATTGCCGCCGAACAGCTCGTCCTGGAGCGGTCGTCGCGGCCACTCGGCGAACATCGGGTTGGCCGAGTTCAGGACGGACTCATCGAGAAATGCGACGACGGCGAACAGCGCCAATCGGACGTCGTCGCCGGCGTACCCGGCATCGAGCGCCTCGCGTTCGGCGATGCCCAGCAGATGCCGGATGTGCTCGCGGAATGAGGCGGCGTCGGCGGCGACTTGGCGCTGGGCTCTGAGTCGCACGGTCGCCGTCATGACTTCCTGCAACGTGAGCGCGAGTCGTCCGTGCCTCATGCCGACCCCAGGAGAATCGACAACTCGACGGACGCGTTCGGCAGCGCGTCGGGCACGTACACGCCGATCTCGTTCGTCTGGCGCAACGTATCCCAGCACGGTCCCGATCGCGTCACGGAGAAGTATTGCGTCTCGGCGCGCGGCACGATCGGCGAGGGCGGCACCGGCAGGTGCGTGAGCGTGAGTCCGGGAAACTGTCGCTTGACCAATTCGAGCGTGAATTTCGCCGAGCACACTTTCACGAGCCGCGGGACCCGCGAGATGGTGTCGGCCGCGCCAGCGCTCGACCGGACGCCCAGGACCCACGAGGCATCCTCGAACGCTCGTCGATCGGCAATCGATCCCGTATGCAGCGAGGGCGAGGTGATCGCCAGCGGCACCGTGACCAACGACGTCGGGACGATGAGCTCCAGATGCGCGCGGATATGATCGTGGAGTCGCCCCAGGCACCCGGCCAGATCCTCGTGGTCGTAGAGCGGCAGATCGCGCGGATGGGACTCGAGCGAGAAGGTGCAGAGCGCGCCCGCCAACCGCGCGAGCTCCGCGTACAGTTGCTCCGGGTGGATGCGTCGGGCGGCCGCCTGATGCCGAAGCACGGCGACGGCCGACTGAATCGCATGCAGCAGCCAGAAATTCGCCACCTCGCGCGAGGCGAACTCGGAGGGCGCCGCCGACCCGCGATTCGAGGCGATCGCGTCGCCCCGGGAGTCCAGGACGTCGACAATGCGCTGCACGAGTGCGGTCAGCGTCTCGTTCGCGCCGATCTGGAGCGACGGTGGGATGTAGTCCGAGTCGTACTGGAATCCCCCCTTGCCGTCGCGACGCACGACCGCCAGCGACAATGCGACGACGCCCTCGGTCGCCTCGCTATCGAGGATCAATCGGAAATTCCGACCGGCGAGGGTCACCGATCGTTCATCAGTTCCCGTGAGATCGTCGCGCTGCACACGAGTGATCGCCCGGAACCGGGCGCCATCGCCATTGGCCGCCAGGTTCGCGCCGGTTGCCCGGTAGGGGGGGAGCGCCAGGAGCAGCTTGTGGCTGTCCGTGGCGGGCGAGAACGCGTCCCGAATGTCCCGAGGGGCCGGGAGCGGGTCGCCATCGGGCATCTGAAATGGCGTGCCATCGGCCATGAGGCCGCGCGCGAACAGCAGCGCCGCGGTTCCATTCCGGAGCGCATCCGTGTCCAGTTCGCAGCCTGCAAGGCCGTACGGCGTGAAAAACGAATGCGACAACGCCGTGGCAATGCAGTCCTCCACGTAGCGGCTTTGCGATTGGAAGTGGTGCTGGGCTAAATGCATGCCCTCACGCCACAGGATCTTCGCCGCGATTGCGCCGTCCATCGGCTGCCGGTTATCGTGTCGAGGTGACTGGTGCAGAATTCGCGTCAAGATACACTGTCCTGAAGCCCCTCGACCAGCGGGCGGTGCGGTCCTTCGTCGCGCAAGAGCAGTCTACGCGTCGGGCCGTCATGGTCCATTGGCTCGATCAGCTGAGCGCATCGGACCGTGCGGCGATGCTCGCGCGCCTCGATCGTCTTCCGGCCGATGCGCGCGAGCGCGTGCTGGCCGTCGAGAACGTCGATGGCGCGCCGGTGGTCGTCACGCGCATGATTCTCGACTTCGATTCGTTCGGGAAATGGCTGGATCGCGTGGCTCCCCCCCCGTCGGGGGGATTCACGGATATCTTCGTCTCGTCCGGCACCCCCAGGGGGGCGCCCGTGGCCGAGATTGACTCGCCGACAATGTCATGGACCCCACCTTCGGTCCCAAAGACACCCCCTCCGCCAGAGCCCAAGTCGGAGCCTAAGCCACACGCCGCCCCGGCTATCTCCGTCAGATTTCGTGAGCCAGGTAGTGGCCCAAAGCCACCAGCGGCGCCTCCGCCGAAGCCTCCCACGGCGCCTCCACCGAAGCCTCCCGCGGCTCCTCCTCCACCTCCGTCCAAGGCGGCCCCTGGGGAGTTCACCAGGATTTTCGGCGCTACCCGCTCTGAACCAGACCCTGCGCCACCGGCACCCCAGTTCATGCCGCCTCCGCCGCCAATGCCATCGGGCGGCAGTAGCGGAGCCGCGCCGAGCGCCACGTCGGCCATGGAGCGCGTCGTAGCCCCGCCACCGCGGCCGGCGGCGCCCCCTCCGCCGCCACTATCGCCGTCGAGCCCTTGGTCGGGTCCGCCGCCGGTTGTCCCACTTCCGCCGTCCCAGTCAGGCTCGGCGACCCCTATGCCGGGGGCGAACATCAACCTGCCCCCGTCGGCACCGGTCATGCCCGCTCAACCGGTCCAGAGCGACTTTACGCGGATCATTGGCGCCGCTGGCCCGTCACCAGTCGCTCCTGTGACGCCGGCCGCCCCAGCTCCGGCTCCAGCTCCCGCTCCGACACCGGCACCCGTCGCTGCCGCGAGCAAAAAGATCGCGGCCGTGCTTCTGGGCTTCGGAGCCCTACTGGTCGCGGCCCTCGGACTGGTGATAATGGCCCTTTTTAAGCGCCACTAGACGGCAGCACCAGAACCAATTCGAGGTCTGGATCGGGCAGGTCCGCGGGGACGTGGACGGCGATGTTGCGCGCCTTGATCACGGCATCCCACTCGGGTCCGCCCTTCGTGATCTGGAAGTACTGCGAATTGACCTTGATGGCGACGGCGGCAGGCGGCGAGGGAGTATGCGTCAGCGGCAGCCCCGTGAGCGCCTGCCTGACGAGCAGGTCGATCCGCTCGGCCGAAGCGACTTTCACGACCTGCGGGACGCGCCTGATGATGTCGGCCTGCGACGCGCCCGCTTTGACCGCCAGGTAGAACTGGGGCGCCTGCACATATTGTTCGCGATCCAACGCGGCAGCATACACTGATGCCCGTACCCGCTTCATGGGCAAGGATACATAGCGCGCCGGCACCACAGTCTCGAGCAACTCGCGCAGCATCACGTCGAGCTTGCCAAAGCACGTCGTGAGATCATCGTGCGCGTAGGTCGGCAGGTCGCGTGGATGAATCGTTCCCGAGAACGTCGTCAGCGCACCGGCCAGCGCGAGCATGGCGGAATAGAGCTCGCCCGGGTGACCGCGTCGGACCTCTTGGATATGGCGCAGCGAGGGATAGTGGGTATTGATCGTGTACAGCAGCCAAAAATTCGCGACATCCGAGATGCTGAACTCGGCCAGGGTTTGATTCTTTTGTCTCCGAGAGCCCGAGAGCGTTGTGCTTTTCGCCCCTAGAATCTCGACCAGCCGCGCGACGATCAACGAAAGCGATTCACTGGCTCCCACGTCCAGCAGCGGAGGGATGAACGAGGGATCGACCGTTACCTCACCGCTGGCCGACTTGCGGAGCCGGGCGACCGGCATGGCGATGCTGCCATCGGTGGACTCCCCCTCCAACAAGAAACGCAGATTCTTCCGCGCCACCTGAATCGGCTTCTCGGCCAGCCCGGTGTTTTCATCCCGCCGCATAACAACGTCCGGCCGAAACCGGGTGAAAGCGTCGGACGAGGAGGCGGACGCGACCGAGACATTGTGTCCGCCCGGTTGGTATTCCGGAACGGCCAGCGAGACGATGAGGCTGTCTTTATCCTGCTCCCACATGCCCTCGAGTGGCTTGGGCGGCGGCGGTGCGTCGACCGCGGGCACGTCGAACGGCAGGCCGTCCGGGAACGAGCCGGCGGCTTCGGTGATGGCGAACACGCCGGAGGCCAACGCTTCGCGGTCGATCGCGAGCCGCTGGAACCCCCAGGGGCTGAACGTCAACATGTTCAGCCGGAAATCGATCAGGTCTTCGTAATAGCGATCCTGGATCTGCAAGTGCTGCGGACTGAGGACCAATCCTTTTGTCCAGAGCACCGGCTGCATCTGTCTCATAGTGAGCCCGATCAGCAATATTAGGCGGCCATGCGTCGCCATAGTCTATGACCAGCCTTCGAGCCCTGCCACGCCTGGAGCGGCCCGACGATACGCGCGCCGTCCGGGACGCGCTGCTCGATGCTGGCTACACGGTCCCTAACGTGTGCGCCCGCGTGGGTCGCGAGAGCATCTACGACGCCTGGGGGCGTGCCATCCCGGACGACGCGCCACTGGATGATGCGCTCGACGCGCTGATTTGGCTCTTTCTCGACTCTCGCCGGGTACCGATCGCGGCCGCGAAATCACTGCTCGGCCCGTCTCTGTGGGAGTCTCTCGCGCGGCTCGATCTCGTCCGCCCGGTCGACGCCGCGTTGTGCGGGGCGACCGCCCTGATGGTCCCGACGGAGTCGCTGTTGGTCGCGTCCGACCTCCCGGGCTTCGACCATGACCCGCTGCCGAACGACGCCGTCTATCCGGCGATCACGAAGAACACGCGCGCGTTCCTCGCCTCGCTGCCGCGCACGCCATGCGACCGGTTTCTCGAGATATGCGCCGGCAGCGGCATTGCGGCCTTGTTAGCCGCGCCCAATGCCACGCATGCCTGGGCGGCCGATTTGACCGAACGGTCGACTCATTTCGCGCGCTTCAACGCCCAACTGAACGGCTTCGACAATTTCACCGCCGTGGCGGGCGACCTGTACGAGCCAGTCGCCGGGTCGACCTTCGATCGCATAGCGGCCCATCCCCCGTATGTGCCCACCGCCGACACGGCGGTGATCTACCGTGATGGGGGCGAAGACGGCGAGTCGATCAGCCGTCGAGTGATCAAAGAGCTGCCGCCCTATCTCGCGCCCGGTGGCGTGTGCTACTGCACCTGTGTCGCCACCGACCGCGTCGGCGCACCCCTCGAGGCGCGGGTCCGTGAGTGGCTCGGCCCCGCTGGGGACGAGCTGGATGTCGTCATGGTCGTCCTCCGCTCCTCGGCGCCCGAGGAGCGCATCTCAGAGCTCGTCTCCGAGGGTATGCTCGATCCAGCCGAGGCCGAACGGCGGGTGGCGCCACTTACGGCTATGGGCATCGAGCGCCAGGTCTACGTCTCGATGGCCTTCCGGCGGCACGAGGGAGGCCGCCGCGCCATCACGTCCCGCCGTGTGCTCGGCAAGCGCGTCAGTCCTGGCATGCTCGGTCGCCTCGTTCGGTGGGAATCCGAGCTCGCGGACCCGAGCCAGCTGCCGGCCCTGATGACGATGCGACTCAAAGTCACGCCCGATACCACGCGCCAGACCGTCGAGCGGCTGTCGGGTGGCGCCTGGGAGCCCGCGGCGCGACACCTGACCCGAGAACGGCCGTTCTTGGTGCGCGCTGAGTATGATCCGGCGGTCGGTGCGTTATTGTCCCGGGTGGACACTGCTGGGCAATGCACGGTGCGCGAGCACTGGGAGTCAATGCGTCAGGCCGGGGTGATTCCGGCGAATGTCGACGAATGGACATTCGCCGCTGTCGTGCGGTCCCTCGCGGCTCCGGGGATTGTCGATAACACTTGACGGGCCATTTGCTTGACACCCGAATACACAACGCGTACCCTGGGACCACTTTAACGGAGTGCATCGTGGCGAAGGAAAGCACGCAAAAGAAGCTCGAGCGGGTTCGGCCCCCGCGCGTCAACATCACCTACGATGTGGAGCTCGGTGGCGCCATCGAGATGAAGGAGCTCCCCTTCGTTATGGGAGTGCTAGGCGACTTCAGCGGCCAGCCCAGCGAGCCGTTGGCCCGTTTGCAGGATCGCAAGTTTGTCGACGTGACGCTCGACAACTTCAATGACGTGCTGGCGAGCATGAAGCCGCATTTGGCGTACGCGGTCGACAACAAGCTGACCGGCGAAGCGAATGCTGGTAAACTCGGCATCGATTTGACATTTAAGAGTCTGGACGACTTCTCGCCGGAAGCAGTCGCCCGTCAGGTCGGGCCGCTCCGCGAGTTGCTCGAGCTTCGCCAGAAGCTGGCCGATCTCCGCGGGTCACTGCAGGGTAACGTCAAGCTCGACGAGATCTTGCAAGCAACACTTAGTGATGACGAGAAGATGAAGCAGCTTAAAGCCGAGCTCGGTACTGGAGGTGGCGATGGCCAGTAAGGCGGAAGCGGCGGCTCAGGCGCAGGAGACGACCGCGGCGGCACCGGCTGCCGAAGTCAGTCTGCTCGACCAGATCGTCGACAAGGGCAAGATGGGTCGCGACGTGGAGTCCAAGGCGCGCGGCAAAGACATCATCAAGGAATTCGTGAGCCAGGTGCTCCAGGGGTCGATGACGATAGCCCCGGACACTGAAGTGATGCTCAATGCGCGCATCGCGCAGATCGACCGCTTGCTGTCGGCGCAGCTGAACGAAGTGATGCACGCCCCGGAGTTCCAAAAACTGGAAGCCTCGTGGCGCGGCCTGCACTACATGCTGCAGAACACCGAGACGAGCGAGCAGCTCAAGATCAAAGTCTTCAACGTGTCCAAGAAGGACCTGTTGAAAGACTTCCAGCGCGCGACCGATTTCGATCAGAGCGCGTTGTTCAAGAAGGTCTACGAAGAAGAATTTGGTATTTTTGGCGGATCACCATTTGGTGCGTTGGTTGGTGATTATGAGTTTGGGCGCACCGGCCCGGATATCGAGTTGCTGGAGCGTCTCTCGAACGTCGCGGCCGCGTCCCACGCGCCATTTCTGACGGCCGCCAGCCCTGAGATGCTCAACCTGGACGACTTCACGAAGCTCGATCAGCCGCGTGATATCGCCAAGATCTTCGACTCGGGCGAGTACGCCCGGTGGAAGACGTTCCGCGCCAGTGAAGATTCGCGCTATGTCGCGCTGACGCTCCCGCGCATGCTTCTGCGGGAGCCGTACGGCAGCAAGACCGTGCCCGTCGAGGCGTTCGGGTACGAGGAACAGGTGGACGGCACGGATCACTCGAAGTATCTGTGGGGCAATGCCGCCTGGGCGCTGGCGACCCGCGCGACCAATGCGTTTGCGAGCTACGGATGGTGCGCCACGATTCGAGGCGTCGAAAGTGGCGGGTTGGTCGAAGGGCTGCCCGTCCATTCGTTCAAGACCGACTCCGGCGACGTGGCCATGAAGTGCCCGACGGAGATGCCGATCACCGATCGCCGTGAGAAAGAGCTGGCGGACCAGGGATTCGTCCCACTCGTGCACTGCAAGGGCACGGCGAACGCGGCCTTCTTCAGCGTGCAATCGGCGCAGAAACCGAAGGTGTACAACACGGATGCCGCGACGGCGAACGCCCGTATATCGGCACAGCTACCGTACATCTTCGCCGTGTCACGGTTCGCGCACTATCTCAAATCGATGATGCGGGACAAGATTGGTGGGTACATGAGCCGAGGTGAGGTGCAGTCTTACCTTACTAACTGGATAGCGAACTACGTCGTGGCCAATGACGACGCACCAATGTCGGTCAAGGCCAAAAGGCCGCTGAAGGAGGCCAGTATCGAAGTGCAGGAAGTGCCGGGCAAGCCAGGGGTGTACAGAGCAGTCACATTCCTCCGCCCACACTTCCAGCTCGACGAACTGAGCGTCTCGATGCGCCTGGTCGCGGAACTACCCGCGGCGGCGAAGTAGCTCCACGGGGCTCACGGTAGCTTATCAAATCACGTAGCACAGACGCGGGGATGCGATCATGGCAATGGACATGTACCTCCAGTTGGACAGCGTGACGGGCGAAGCGACACGCGCGAATTTTACGGGCTGGATCGAGCTGGATTCGTTCAGCTTCGGTGCCTCGAACCCGGTCAGCATCGGCACCGGCACAACCGGCGCTGGCGCTGGCAAGGCGTCACTCAGCTCGTTCAACGTGATGAAGCGGACGGACTCGTCGAGCCCGGTCCTCTTCCAGAAGTGTTGCAATGGGCAGCACTTCGCGAAGGCCTCGGTGGCGCTGAACAAGGCCGGTGGCAACACGGCCGTCAAGTTCCTGGTGTATGACTTCACGGAGCTGTACACCGAGAGCATTCAGTGGTCCGGTGGCGCGGGTGGCGATGACACGCCGGCGGAAGCGATCTCGTTCGCGTTCGCGTCGATCAACGTGACCTACACGCCGCAGAAGACGGACGGCACGGCTGGTTCCGCGGTCGTCGCGGGCTGGGATGTCAAGGCCAACGCCAAGATCTAAGCATGAAAGCGAGTGAGCTGCTGGCAGCGTCGCGGCTCACCGACGCGATAGAGTCGCTGGGCGTCGAACTTCGGAGCGATCCGACCGACGCCCAGCGGCGCAGTTTGTTGTTCGAGCTGCTGGCCTTTGCGGGCCAGTTCGACCGTGCCGAGAAGCAGTTAGACGTCCTGTCACAGCGCGGGCCGGAAGCAGGGATGGGCGCACTGCTCTATCGCGCCGCAACCCACGCCGAGCGGACGCGCGCCGACATGTTCCGTACCGGCTCCACTCCGGCGCACGGGTCCTCGGCATCCATTACCGGGACGCTCAACGGGAAGCCTTTTTCGTCGATCCGCGACGCCGATCCTCGCATCGGTGACCGACTCGAGGTGTTCGCCGCTGGTCAATACATGTGGCTTCCATTCGAGCACATTGCATCGATTCGGATAGCCCCGCCGAAGCGCCTCAGAGACACGTTGTGGACGCCGGCCATCCTGCGCACGGGCCCCAAGTTCAAGGGTGTTGAATTGGGCGAGGTGCTCTTGCCCGTGCTGACGCCACTCGCGTTCGAGAGCGATGATGATACCGTGCGTCTGGGCCGCATGACCGAATGGATCGCGACCGATGATGGTCTCGAAGTCCCCGTGGGGCAAAAGCTCCTGATGGTTGATGACGAGGAAATCCCGATCCTCGAAGTCCGCGAGCTGACGGTCACGTCGGCGTAGGCGCTTCCTGTGGCTCTCCCCACCGCGGACCTGCTCGCCCCGATACCTGGCGACGCGCCGGCCGGCGCCGACCTTCGCTACGCGCCCACCTATACGCAGCTGACGGAGGCGCGCCGGGAAGAGGACGACGCTCCACAGGGCGAGTGGAAGCGCGCGCGCAAAGTCGCGGAGTACGATGTCGTCGTGAAGGTGGCCACCGACGCGCTGGCCAAGAAGTCGAAAGACCTCATGATCGCGGCCTGGCTCACGGAAGCGCTCACCCGTCGCGAAGGATTCGCGGGACTCGCCTACGGCCTCGATCTCGTGCGCGGCCTCATCGACAAATACTGGGATGGCGTCTTCCCTGAGATCGATGAAGGCGATTTGGGCTTGCGGGTTCGTCCGCTGAACTGGATTGGCTCGGGCCTCGAGCCGAGCGTCAAAGCCGTCCCGCTCAATCGGGCAGGACACGACTTCATTACCTACACGCTCTCGCGCCAGCTCGGCTACGAGTCGGCCGTCAGTAGTGACAACACCAAGAAGGCCGCGCGCCAGAAGGAGATCGACGGCGGCAAAGTCCCGCCCGAGGAATTCGACAAATCGTTCGAGGGGACGCCCAAGGCGTGGTACAAGCAGCTGGTCGCCGCGATCGACAAGTCGAAAGCGTCGCTCGCGGCCCTCGACGCGCAGGGCAACGAGAAGTTCGGCGATGATGCTCCGAGCTTCAGCAAACTCCAGACAGCCCTCGAAGCCGTTCACCACCTGGCGTCTCAGCTACTCGAAAAGAAGCTCCTCGCCGAGCCGGACCCACCAGAAGTCGTCGCCGCCGAAGCCGCCGCCGCTGCCGTCGCCTCGGGCGCCCCGGCTCCAGCCGAGGGTGCGCCGCGCGTGATGTCGGCCGAGCCGACCGACATCAACGATGCGACGATGCGTGTCGTGAGCGCGGCCCGGTGGCTCCGCAAGAATAGCCCGGGGAACCCCGCCGCGTATCTGCTGCTCCGTGGCCTCCGCTGGGGCGAGGTGCGCGCCAATGGCCGCACGCCGAACCCGAAGCTCCTCGAGGCGCCCGGTGGCGAAATGCGCGTCAAGCTCAAGACGCTGATGATCGATGGCGCTTGGGATCAGCTCCTCGACGCTGCCGAGCAGGTGATGGGCACGCCCGCCGGACGCGGATGGCTCGATCTCCAGCGCTACACGCTCACCGCATGCGCTGGACTCGGCTCGACGTACGATGCGCCAGCAGGCGCCATTCGGGGCGCCTTGCGTTCGCTGTTGGCCGACATCCCGGATCTGCCGTCGATGTCGCTTATGGATGATCTCCCGGCGGCCAACGCGGACACGCGCTCCTGGCTCCAGGAGCTCGGCCCCGTGGCGACCAGCGAGAACGGCGCCGCCGCCGACGCCCCGAGCACCGCGCCAGCGGTGCCGGCGTCATACATAGACGAGAGAGTCCGAGTCGAAATCCAGGCGGGCCGTCCGGCGAAGGCGATCGATATCTTGATGCGCGAGATCGATCGCGAAACCAGCCGCCGCGCGCGGTGGATGCGCCAGGCGCAGATCGCGCGCGTGATGGTCGATGCGGGCCTCGAGACCGTGGCCAAGCCGATCCTCGAGCAGCTCATGGCCGAGATCGAGAACCACAAACTCGAGGAGTGGGAAGCCGGCGAGCTCGTGGCGCAGCCCCTGGTGCTGCTCTGGCGCTGTCTCGACAAGCTCGCCGGCGACGCCAACGCGAAGCAAACCCTGTATCTGCGGATCTGTAAGCTCGACGCGCGTCAGGCGATCGCGTTCGCGAAGCCGTAAGACCATGAGCCCCCTGAAATCCGACAGCGATCGCGTGATCCGCCAGTCGCTCCTCGACCGGCTGATCGACTTGGATCGCGGATCGTCGGTGGATCCCCCGACCACGTGGGGCCAGTCCGTGCGGCAGTTGAAGACGACGCTCTGCCGCGATCTCGAATGGCTGCTGAACACGCGCAAGCCGCTGGTGGAAGTGCCGCCAGGGTGCGAGAACCTCGAGGCATCGCTGCTCCTCTATGGCATTACCGATGTCTCCTCGATGGGTCGCGAGAACCTGGAGCAGCAGGCCAAGCTCGTGAGGGACGTCGAACGCGCGGTGAGCACGTTCGAGCCCAGGCTCGCCAACGTCAAAGTGTCGATTGCCGCGGCCGAGAAGGGCGCGGAAGGCGGCCCGATCCGCGAGCTGCGATTTGTCGTCGAGGGAATGCTGCGCATCGATCCGGAGCCCGAGCACGTCGTGTTCGACACCGTGCTCGAAGTGTCGACCGGCGACTATCACGTCCGGAGTGACGGCGGTGCGTGAAGATCTCCTGCTGTACTACGAGCGCGAGCTCGCGTTTCTTCGCCGGATGGGGGCGGAGTTCGCCTCGACGTATCCAAAGATCGCGTCCCGCCTGCAGCTCGAGCCCTCGAAGTGCGAGGACCCGCACGTCGAGCGACTGCTGGAAGCCTTCGCGTTTCTCGCCGCCCGCGTCCACCTCAAGGTCGACGACGACTTTCCGGAGGTCAGCGAAGCGCTGCTCGACGTGCTCTATCCGCACTTCGTGCGGCCCATTCCGTCGATGTCGCTGGTGCAGTTTCAGCTCGACCCGGAGAAGGGGAAGCTGGCGACGGGATTTCCGATCGCGAAAGACACGCAACTCCTCTCCCGGTCGGTCGCCCGCACGCAGTGCCGTTTCCGTACCGTGGGCTCCACGACCGTGTGGCCGCTCACCGTCGCCAATGCGAAGTGGACGACGCCGGATCGGTTGCAACCCGCCGTCCGTGCGGCCGACGCGGTCGCCGCCCTGCGTTTCGAGTTGCGATGCCTGCCGGACATCCAATTCGCGAAGCTGTCGCTCGACACCCTGCGCCTGCACCTCGACGGGGAGCGGAGCTTCGTGTACACACTGTACGAGCTCCTCTCGAACAATGTCCTGCGCGTGATGTTCCGCGATCCCCGTCCGGGTGGCGAGAAGCGCACGATCACGCTGCCCGCATCCACGCTATCCCCAGCTGGATTCGATCCAGACGAGGCCATGCTGCCGGCGCCGCGGCGCGCGTTCGGCGGGTATCAGTTGCTGCAAGAGTATTTCACGTTCCCCGAGAAGTTTCTCTTCTTCGACCTCGCCGGGTTCGACGCCGTACGCGCCGCGGGTTTTGGCGATCGCGTGGAAGTCGTGATCATGATCTCGCCATTCGAGCGCGCCGACCGCCGGCCGATGCTCGAAGCGGGTGTCTCCGATAAGAGTCTCAAGCTCGGCTGCGCTCCCGTCGTCAATCTATTTCCTTTAGTCTCGGAGCCGATTCAGCTCACGGGTCGGCGCGCCGAGTACGAGATCGACCCCGACGCGCGCCGGCGGCAGACAACCGAGATCTTCTCGGTCGAGGAAGTCCTGGGGTTGACGCCGGGCGGAGGCGAGCCGGTTCGGTTCCAGCCGTTCTATTCGCACCGGCACGGAACGGACACCGCCGCGCCTCGCTTCTGGCGCGCGACGCGACGCCCGAGCGTCTGGCGACCCGACAACGGCACCGACGTCTTCCTATCGTTCGCCGACCTCTCAGGCGACATCGCCACGCCTTCGGTCGACGCGATCTCCGCGCGCCTGACCTGCTTCAATGCCGACCTGCCGTCGCGGTTGCCGTTCGGCGACGAGAGCGCGGGGGGCGACTTCGAGATGCGCGGCGGCGGCCCGATTCGCCGCATCGTCTGCCTCATCAAGCCCACGCCCGCGATCCAGCCCGGCCTCGGCCGCCAGCTCCTGTGGCGGCTCGTGTCGATGCTGTCGCTCAACTATCTCTCGCTGACCGACGAGGGAGTCGACGCGCTCCGCGAATTGCTGCGACTGCACAACGCCGGCAACAACGCGGCGATGGAGAAGCAGATCCAAGGCGTGCTCTCGGTGCGCGGCGCGACGGCGTACTCGCGCGTCGCGTCCGAGCACGGCCTCAGCTTCGCGCGCGGACGTTGGGTCGAGGTCGAGTTCGACGAGGACCAATTCGCGGGCAGTGGCGTCTACTTGCTCGCCACCGTGCTGGAGCGGTTTTTGGGCCTGTACGCGTCGATGAACAGCTTCTGTGCATTGACCGCGAAAAGCCGCCAGCGCCACGAAGTCATCCGCGCGTGGCCGCCGCGCTCCGGCTGGAAGAGTCTCCTATGATCGAAGACCTCGTCAACGAGCCCTGGGCCTTCGAGTTCTTCCAGGCCGTACGCGTGCTGATGGCGCATTCGCCGCAGCGGACGGCGATCGGGGAATTCGGCGATCCGACCCAAGAGGCCGTGCGGTTCTCCGCGAATCCCGAGGTCGGGTTTCCGGCGGGCGAGATCCAGGCGTTCGACCCGGTCGCGAAACCGCCGAAGCTCACGGTGAACTTCATGGGCCTCACCGGCCCGCTCGGCGTGATGCCCCTCATGTACGCCGAGCTGGTCGCCGAGCGAGCGCGTTCGCGCGATACCGCGCTGCGTGATTTTCTGGACATCTTCAACCATCGCATGATCTCGCTGTTCTACAAAGCGTGGGAGAAGAACCGTTTCACGATCGCGTACGAACAAGATCGCAGCGATGGCCTCACCCGCCACTTGTTGGATGTTCTCGGTTTAGGGACCGAGGGCCTACGCGGGCGCCTGCCGCTCAATGACGAAACGCTGTTGTACTATGCGGGCGCGTTAGCGCCGCATACCCGACCGGCCGCCGCGCTCGAGGGTTTGATCGCCGACCATTTTGGCGTTCCGGTCGAAGTCGAGCAATTCGTCGGCGGCTGGTATCGCTTGGAAGAAACGGCGTACTGTGTCCTGGGCGACGAAGACGAGGCCGGCACCTTGGGCGCCGCGGTGGTAGGCGAGGAAGTCTGGGATGCCCAAGCCCGCGTTCGCCTCCGCATCGGACCGCTCACCCGCCGCCAGTACGACGACCTGCTGCCGACCGGCAGCGGATGGCGTACACTCCTGGCGCTGGCGAAGTTCTTCGTCGGCGACCAGCTCGATGTCGATGTCCGACTCGTTCTCGCGCGCGACGAGGTGCAGCCCTGCGCGCTCGGGCAGGCCGAGGACGCCGCTCTGCCACTTGGCTGGACGACGTGGCTCGGCACTGCTCCATTGACCCACGATCCCGACGACACGCTGCTCACACTCTCCGACGCACAGGAGGCCGCATGACTGTCGATTTGCGAGCCCTCATCGGCAAGCTCAATCCCGCCACGAAAGGCGGTCTGGAAGCCGCCGCCGGGCTTTGTCTTTCGCGCACCCACTATGACGTCGAGATCGAGCATTACCTGCTCAAGCTCCTCGACCGGAGCGACGGCGACTTCGTGGCGATCGCCAAGCACTACGAGATCGACCGCTCGAAGCTCGCGAAAGACCTCGCCGCGGGGCTCGACAAGCTGAAATCCGGCAACGCCCGGACGCCGAACCTGAGTCCATCGATCGTCAAAGCCTTCACCGAAGGCTGGACGCTGGGCTCGATCGACTTCGGCGCGACCAAGGTGCGCACGGGTCACACGATCCTGGCGATCGCCGCGTCCGATGAGCTCTCTCGTCAGGCCCGCGATATCAGCCGCGAGCTGACGAAGATCAACGCCACGGATCTGCAAAGTAAATTCTCGGACATCCTGGCCACGTCGGCCGAAGACTCGGGCCCTGCCGAGGCTAGCTCCTCGTCAGAGGAAGGCGCTCCTCGTAAGGGGGGCAGTGGCCAAAGCCCGAATCTCGACCAGTTCACCGTCGATCTGACGGCCAAGGCCAAGTCGGGTCATATCGATCCGGTGCTCGGCCGCGACACCGAAGTCCGCCAGGTCGTCGACATTCTCACGCGCCGTCGCCAAAACAACCCGATTCTGGTTGGCGAAGCGGGCGTCGGCAAAACGGCCGTCGTCGAAGGCTTCGCCGTCCGCATCGCTTCTGGCGATGTGCCGCCGCCGCTCAAGGGTGTGACGCTGCGCACACTCGACCTCGCGCTGCTGCAAGCCGGCGCGGGCGTCAAGGGTGAATTCGAAAATCGCCTGAAGGGGCTGATCGAAGAGGTTAAGAACTCCGAATCCCCAATTATCCTGTTCATCGACGAAGCCCATACGATGATCGGGGCAGGGGGCCAGGCGGGTCAAAACGACGCGGCCAATCTCTTGAAACCAGCCTTGGCCCGCGGCGAGCTCCGCACGATCGGCGCGACGACGTGGTCAGAGTACAAAAAGTATTTCGAAAAAGACCCGGCCTTGTCCCGTCGGTTCCAAGTGGTAAAAGTCGATGAGCCGACAGAAGATGTCTGCAAATTGATGATGCGCGGCGTCGGTCCGGCATTGGAGAAGCACCACCGTGTGCGCATTCTCGACGAGGGTCTCGATGCCGCTGTGAGACTTTCGCATCGCTACCTGCCGGACCGCCAGCTCCCAGACAAGGCCGTCAGCGTTCTGGACACGGCGTGCGCCCGTCTGGCATTGGAACAGAGCGCGACCCCTGCGGCCGTCGAAGACATAGGCCGGCAACTCGATGATCTCGCCGTCCAAACCAGAATCCTGGAACGCGAAGCCGCGACCGGGGCCGATGTCGCGGAGCGAATCGCGTCGATCGCGGCCCGTCGAACGGATCTCGAAAAGCAAAAAGAAACCGCGACGACGCGGTGGAAGCAGGAGCTCGACCTCGTAAAAAAATTGCTCGTCGTGCGCGAACGCCTCGAGAATGCCGGCGCGGCGAAAGCTGATGGCAATGATCGCAAAGAGTTCTCGACGCTGAACGCGGAGCTGGACAAGCTGCAAGGCGAGTCGCCACTGGTTCGCGTCTGCGTCGATGCCGGCATCGTTGGCGATGTGATCTCCGGCTGGACGGGCATCCCCGTGGGCAAGATGCTCCGCGATGACGTTGCGGCCGCGTTGAGTCTCGAGGGCCAACTGGGCAGCCGCGTGATCGGCCAGACGCACGCCCTCGAAGTGATGGCCAAGCGCGTTCGGACGTTCGAAGGCCGGGATCGAAGATCCCAACAAGCCGGTCGGCGTGTTCATGCTCGTCGGCCCATCCGGCGTCGGCAAGACCGAGACCGCGTTGGCGCTATCGGACCTGCTCTACGGTGGTGAGCGCAATCTGATAACCATCAACATGTCCGAGTTCCAGGAAGCCCATACGGTGTCGACCCTCAAGGGCTCCCCTCCGGGCTACGTGGGCTATGGCGAGGGTGGGGTGCTCACCGAGGCGGTCCGCCGGCGTCCCTACTCGGTCGTTTTGCTCGACGAGGTCGAAAAAGCCCACCCGGACGTGCTGGAGCTCTTTTTCCAGGTGTTTGACAAGGGCCAGATGGAGGATGGTGAGGGCCGACTCATAGACTTCAGGAACAACATCATCGTCCTCACCACGAACGCCGGTACGGAAACGATCATGAAGCTCTGTGCGGACCCCGAGACTATGCCTGGGATGGATGGTCTAGTGAAAGCCTTGAAGCCGGAATTGGACAAAGTGTTCAAGCCGGCGTTCTTGGGCCGCATGGTCATCGTGCCGTACTTCCCCATTCGCGACGAAGCCCTGGCTCGGATTATTCGCCTGAAGCTGGGCAAAATCGAGCGTCGCCTGGCCGAGGTGCATCGGGTTGCGCTGGTCTATGGCGACGACCTCGTCTCGACCGTGGCGAGCCGCTGCACGGAAGTCGAGAGCGGCGCCCGCAACGTCGACAATATCCTCACCAACGGCTTGCTGCCCGAGGTCTCGCGTATCCTGCTCGAGGCGATGGTCAGCGGGACGCGGCTGACGGCCGTGCGGGTCGGCATTGGAAGCGATGGGGCGTTCACCTACCACCCCGAGCGTGCGCCCGATGATCGCGGGCTCGCGCCACTCCCGGCCTGAGCGCCTTTTGATATATGTCGACCTATACACAGACCGGCCCCTATAAAGTCGTCTCGCCGCTGGGCGGCGATACGCTCCTCTTCAGCGGGATGTCCGGTGAAGAGGCAGTGTCGACGCCGTTCTTGTTCACGGTCGACATGCTCTCGGAAAAGGATACGATCTTAGCGACCCAGATCCTGCGGAAGCCACTCGTCGTCGAGTTGGATATGGGCGGCGGCACCACGCGCTATATCCATGGCCTCGTCCGCCGCTTCATCCAGATGGATAGCGCCTTCAGCGACTTGTACGCGTACCGGGCCGAGATCGTGCCATGGTTCTGGTTCCTCTCGTTGGCGGCTGACTGCCGGGTCTACGAGAACAAGTCGGTGCTCGACATCATCGAGGACGTCTTCAAGCGCAACAACTGGACGGACTTCTCCGTGAAGACTACGGGGAGCTACCCGAAGCGTGAGTATTGCGTGCAGTATCGTGAAACCGACCTGGCATTCGTGAGTCGCCTGCTCGAGGAAGAAGGCATTTTCTACTTCTTTCAGCACACGGACTCGAAGCACACGCTGGTCCTGGCTGATGGCAACAGCGCGTTTCAACCAATACCGGGCTCGTCGACGGTCAGCGCCACCGAGCAGGTCGTTTCGAGCACCCAGTACCAGCAGAGCGTCGGCTCCTTACAGTGGGATCAGCACGTCCCACCGGGCACGGTCACGCTGTACGACTACAACTACCTCGATGGCCAGACGCCGCTCACCGCGACGGTGTCCGCCAACGGTCCTGAGGAGATTTACGACTATCCGGGTGGCTTCACCGATCAGGACACGGGCGACCGGTACGCGCGATCGCAGCTCGATGCCGCCGAAGCGTTCATACAGTCGCTCACGGGTGTGAGCTCGTGCATGGGGTTCACGTCGGGATACCAGTTCACGATGTCGGACTACTTCCGCAGCGATATCAACGGCGGTTTCAACATCGTGAAGGTGCGCCACACGGCGCAACTCAACGGCTACTATGGGTCGGCCTCAGCGACCGATCAGTCCGCCACCTACCAGAACGATTTCCGGGCGCTTGCCAAGGAAACCGTCTTTCGTCCGGACGTGCGCACGCCGCGCCCGCTGGTCCCCGGCACGCAGACCGCGCTCGTCGTCGGTCCGTCGGGCAGCGAGATCAACGTCGACAAATATGGCCGCGTGCAGGTCCAGTTCTTCTGGGAACGCACCAGCAAAGGGGATCCCGGCAGCTCGCCCTATGTGCGCGTGTCGACGTCGTGGGCCGGGAAGAACTGGGGGATCATCCACATTCCCCGTATCGGCCAGGAAGTCGTCGTCGCATTCGAGGAAGGGAATCCGGACCGGCCGATCATCGTCGGGAGCGTCTACAACCCCGACATGATGCCGCCGTACGATTTGCCCGCGAACAAGTCGCAGAGCGGCATCAAATCGCGCAGCACCGAAGGTGGCGGCACCGCGGACTACAACGAGTTTCGGTTCGAGGACAAGAAGGGCAGCGAGGAGATTCACTTGCATGCCCAAAAGGATCTCAGAATCACGGTCGAGAACAACCGCACCGAGTACATTGGCAACGCGGAAACGAAGACCATCGACAAGGGCGATTACAACGAGTTGCTCAAAGAAGGCAAGTACGTTCTCGAGATCCAGAAAGGCGACCAGGAGATCGATATCGATCAGGGCTGCCAAAAGACGACGATTTCCCAAGGCGACTGTAGCTTGGATGTCGAGATGGGCAAGTACGACGTTAGTCTCGGCCAGGGCGACATGAGCGTCTCGCTCTCGCAAGGCAACATGTCGACCAAGCTGTCGATGGGCAATTACGACCTCGAAGCGTCGATGGGCAACGTGTCGATCAAGGCCGATCTCGGACAGGTCACGATCGAGGCGATGCAAGGCATCGAGCTCAAGGTCGGTGAGAACAGCATCAAGATCGACCAGATGGGCGTGACGATCTCCGGGATGATGATTTCGGTCAGCGGTCAGGTCCAGACGCAGGTTTCGGGTCTCATGATGCAAGTGTCCGGGAACGCGATGACGCAGATTTCGGGCGGCATCACCATGATCGGTTGATATGACGACCACACGCACGGACACCCCACCCGCTGCCGGTCCGCCGGCGCCCACCGACGTGGCGAAGGCCGCGGAGCTGGAGGGCGATGCCCTCGCGCTGCTCCATCCGGAGCATGGCGGGCGCGAGTTCGTCACCGCGCTGCTGAACGCGGAGTTGTTTCAGGATGCGGTTCGATTCCTGGCCCACGCGCTCCCGAAACGCGAAGCCGTATGGTGGGCGTTGCTGTGCGCCCGCGAAGTCGCCGGGGACGCGCCGTCCCAAGAGGTGAAAGCCTCACTCGACGCGACGGATGTGTGGGTACGACACCCCGGCGACGAACAGCGCCGTGCCGCGATGGCGGCTGCACAGAAGGCGACGTTTCAAACGTCGGCCGGCTGCGCTGGCCTCGCGGCATTCCTGAGCGGCGGCAGCCTCTCGGTGCCGGGACAGCCCGAGGTGCCACCCGGCCCGTTCCTGACGGCGAAGGCAGTCTTCGGCGCGGTATCGATCGCATCGCTCGGCGCCGACCCCAAGACCGCGCCCGAGCGCTTCCGGCGCTACGTCGAGCAAGCGCTCCACATCGGTGATCAGGCTGGCGCCTGGAGGAAGACCTAATGGGACTGCCCGCCGCTCGTCTCACCGATATGCACGTGTGCCCGATGGTGACGGTTCTCGTCCCACACGTCGGCGGTCCCGTCGTCGGCCCTGGTTGTCCGACGGTCCTCATCGGCGGTTTGCCGGCGGCCCGCGTCGGCGACATGCTTGTTTGTGTGGGACCACCGGATGTCATCGCGATGGGGGCGTTTACCGTTCTCATTGGTGGTATGCCGGCCGCCCAGATGGGCAGCGTCACCGCTCACGGTGGGGCCATCGTCCTCGGATGCCCGACGGTTTTGGTCGGCTGATTTCGATCGTCTAGCTAGCCGAAGTGGACAGATAGTATGATCTTGCTCGCGGTTCAGCCACCGGAGACCTTCTCGTGCGCGCAGCACTCCTGGTATGCGCGGCCGTAGGACTTGCCGCATGCAGTAGCGACAAGAACTCGACGACCCCGGGTCACATGACGATCAACCCGGACTCGTCGAACGTATTCGTCGGGGATTCCGAACAGATCGCCGCGGTGAACGCGCCGGCATTCGTCACGTGGAGCTCGAGCGACAGCAACGTCGCCAATGTCGTCAACGGCGTGGTGTACGGTCTCGCGCCCGGGCAGGTGACGATCAATGCCTCCGCGGGCGCGAGCAACGCCTTCGCCACGATCACCGTCTCGCAACCACCGCAGATCGGGCTCTCGACGACTGGCGTGACGTTCGAAGTACCGGCGGGTGCGTCACCGCCGCCCCCGCAGACCGTTGGTGTCGCGAACACCGGGAGTGGCCCGCTCCAGAACCTCACGGTCGGACTCGTGACCTATAGCACCGGCGCGTCCGGTTGGCTCACGGCGAATCTCCCCGCGAACGCTGCCGCGCCCGCGACGCTGACCCTCCAGCCTTCTACGACAGTCCTGCCGGCGGGGACCTACTCGGCCACGGTGCCGGTCTCGTCTCCCCAGGCGTCGAACTCGCCGCGCACCCTGACCGTCACCTACATTGTCGATCCGGCCTCTGTTCTCGTGCTCTCACGGAGCAGCGTGCCGATCGCCGCGCAAGCAAATGCCGCGCTGCCCGGCACACAGACGGTCTCGATCACGAATAGCGGCGGCGGGACGATCAACGGCATCGCGCCAGGCACGATCACGTACTCGGCCGGCGCCACGGGTTGGCTCGCCGCGAGCGTAACGTCCGCGACAACGCCCTCGACGCTGACGCTCACGCCGACATTGACGGCCCTCGCGGTCGGCAACTACTCGGCGACAGTACCGATCACGTCGGCGACGAACGGCGTGACGCCGCTGAACGTCACCGTCACCTACACGGTGTCCTCGGCGCCCGTGCCGCCAGCGATCAACCTCTCGGGCTCGTCGGCCTCGTTCAACGCGTCGAGCGGTGGGTCGATCCCGTCGAACCAACAGATCACGATCACGAATGGCGGCGGCGGAACCCTGTCCGGGTTGACCGCGCCGATCACGTACACATCGGGATCCGGTTGGCTGACCGCGACGCTCGGCAGCGCCACCGCGCCGGCAACCCTGACGCTGCAGCCGTCGTCCGTGCTCGCAATAGGAACCTATCAGGCCACGGTCGCCGTCACCGCGGCGGGGGCCAGCAACTCGCCGCAGAATATCACCGTCACCTACACGGTCACGGCGGCGCCCGTGATCCATTCTGGCGGGAACCACCGCCAACTTCCTGTCGCAGCAGGCGAACGTCGATCCCGCGAATCAGCAGATCGCGGTATCAAACACGGGCGGCGGGTCGCTGACGGGGCTCACCGCGACGGTGAACTACATCGGCAGCACCACGGGATGGCTCGCCGCCACTCTTGCCACATCCGCTCCGGCGTCGCCGTCGTCGACACCATTGACGTTGAGTGTGACAACCGGGTCGATCTCGCCAGGCACGTATCAGGCGACCGTGACCGTAGCCTCGTCGCTCTCCGGTGTTGCCTCTCAACAGGTAACGGTCACGTTCGAGCGACAGGCGACACTCACCAACGATATTCAGATGGTCTTTACGACTTGCACCGGGTGTCATGCCAGCGGGTCGCCGGCGGGCGGCGTCAACCTCTCGTCGGCCGCGGCGAGTTACACGAACCTGGTCAATGTCGCGCCGAACGTGACCGTATCGGGGTTCCCGAACCGCGTCACGCCAAGCGACTCGACCAGCAGTTGGCTGTGGGTCCAACTGTCGGCCCAGACCGGAGCATACAGCCAAAGCGAGAACATGCCGATCGGCTGTCCGGAAAACGGACTCAATGGCGCCGGTTGCCTCACGTCCGCGCAGGAGCATTCTGGTCGCGACCTGGATTCAACAAGGAGCCGCTCAATGACGCGCCGGTGCGTTGGTCTCCTCCTGGTCGGCGCCTGCCTGGCCGTGCCCGTATTCGGTCAGACGCCGAACATGAAAACGGATATCCGCAACCTGTTCCACTTCGGCACCTGCGCAAACTTGATCTGCATCGATACCAGCGCCGGTCCGCACGGGACGCACTTCAATCCCGATGCGTTGGCCAGCGGAACGGAGCTGATCAACTTTCTGGAGAATGCGGTCACGACGACGATCGGCAACCTGCCGATCGGCGGCACGTCCTCCGGCGCCGTGTTCTCATTCGATGCCAATGGCGTCCCCATCGTCTCCGCGGGGTCGACCGGACCGATCTTCGGCGAACGTGCGCAGACGCTCGGTCGTGGACATCTCGTCGTCGGCGTGAACGCGACCAGCTTGAGCTTCGCGTCGATTCGCGGTGTGCCGCTGAACGACATCTCGCTGAACCTGACCCACCAGAACATCGATCCCCAGAATGGCGGCAAGCTCGGCAGCCCGACCTTCGAGTACGATTACATCAACATCCAGACGGACATGTCGTTGTCGATGCTCGCGTACTCGGCGTACATCACGTACGGCCTCGCGAACCACGTCGACATCTCCGTGGCCGTGCCGCTGGTGCACCTGACGTTCAATGGGACGAGCATCGGCACGATCATGCATAACGAGCCCGGCCCGGCCGACCACTACTGGTCGGGCAATCCGCTCAACCCCAAGCTCGTGGACACGACGCACTCGGGCGGAAATGTGACCGGGGTCGGCGACATGTCCGTTCGCCTCAAGGCGAATCTCCTGCAAACGGCGACGACGGGCATCGGGCTCCTGGCCGACCTGCGGCTCCCAACGGGCGACCAAAACAACCTGCTCGGGACCGGCACGATCTCTTGGCGCGCCCTGTTGATCGCCTCGACCCGCTTTGCCTTCGTCGAACCCCATGTCAATGTCGGGTATGAGTACCAAAATGCGACTACTGAAACAGGCGCCGCGCTGACCACGGTCGGACTGGATGCCCGATTGGCCCCCCCGGTGACATTTGCCGGTGAAATTATTGGACGGTGGGAGGTCGGCCCGAACGTGCCCTTGCCGGGCCCCGCGTCGTATATCGATGGGAGCGTCGTGCAGCGAACCACGTTTCCGAACCAGCGGGACGACAACATCGATGGATCGACCGGACTCAAGATCGGGTTCGGGAAGGGCTTCACCGTGTTGGGCAACGTGATCTTCCCGATCCAGGATCGCGGCGTGAAAGCAAATATTATCTGGACCGCTGGTCTGGAACGAAGCTTTTGAACTGGACTCATTGAACACTACCCGCGTCGCTTCGCCCGTCGCTCCAGATGCCCGCGCCCATTTACTGGACGCGGTACGCGAAGCGTCCGCCGCGACATATGAAACCCTCGGCGAGCTAGGCCCGAGCGCGCGGAGCGTGATGGCCTATCTCGCCCGGACGAAGTCGGACCGGGCGCTCTCGGTCCTGCTCCTGGAACGTGACCCCATGAGTCCGATCGGCGAGGACCGTTACACCCTCGCCGAGGCCAATGAGCTCGACGATCGCGTCCCCACGCTCGGGATTACCTGCGACGCCTGCCAGGCGCCGCTCGCGACGTGGGCGGCCCGCTGCGGAGTGTGCGGCGGCGAAGTCGTCGGGACTCCCGACGATCCCGCCGTAGTCCGCCGCTTGGCTCAGGTGTATTCGGCCCTTCTGGGCTCGATGCCTCGTCCGGGCGGCGGCTCGATCTACTTCGCCCGTCAGGGCGACGGCCTGGTGGCGCTGCGCTTGATGACGACGGGCGAGACCGCCGAGCCATACAAGCTCGCGGCCACGCCAGTCGACCCGACACGCGCGCCCATGCTTCCAACGCCGCCGGCCGCGCCGCGGACGCCGGACATGACGGGTGCGACTCGGCGATCCAAACCAACCGTGAGCATCCCGACAGCAACCACGCGTGTCTGTGCGCAGTGCGGCGCCGAGTATCCGCCGGATCAGCGCTTCTGCCCGGCCGACGGCTCGCCGCTCCGTTCCAAGACCGGCGGCACGGGCATCATCGGCGAGATCATCGCCGAGCGCTACCACGTGGTGAAGGCGCTCGGCGAGGGCGGCATGGGACAGGTCTATCTCGCCGAGCAGGTGAAGATGCGGCGCATGTGCGCGCTCAAGGTCATGCGCCCGCAGCTGGCGACCGATCCCGACGCGGTGCGCCGGTTCGGCGCCGAAGCCGAAAACGCGAGCCGCATCGCGCACCCGAACGTTGCCGCGATCTACGATTTCGGCGAGACGCCCGAAGGGCTCGTCTATCTCGCCATGGAGTTCGTTGACGGGCCGTCGCTCGCGTCCATGCTGGCGCGTGAGCGCGTGATGGCGGCAGGACGGGTGGCGATGATCGGCAAGCAGGTCGCCGACGCGTTGTCGGCGGCCCACGAGCTCGGCATCGTCCATTGTGACTTGAAGCCCGACAACGTCATGATCGTTCGGGCCAAAGACGGGACGGAACGCGTCAAAGTGGTCGACTTTGGCATTGCGAAAGCGATGGCCGACGGCCGCACGCAAATGACGCGCACGGGTTTCGTGCTTGGCACGCCAGCGTACATGAGCCCCGAGCAGATCTCCGGGGACAAGCTCGACGGACGCAGCGATCTGTACAGCCTCGGATGCATGCTGTTCGAGATGCTGACCGGCCAGTCGCCGTTCTCCGGCCCGACCGGCGAGATCGTGCTCCATCGGCGACTGACCGAAGAGGCGGCAAAGGTCCGAGCGCTCTCGCCCGACTGCCCAAAGAATCTCGATAGCATCATCACGCGCCTCTTATCACGCCGCGTTGACGACCGCTTCCAGCACGCGAACGAGCTGAGCGAAGCGCTCGACGAGTGCATCGACGAGGACGACCGCCGCGGCACGCGGGCGAAGACGCCGATTCACTCGAAGGCGACCATCGTCATGAACAAGGCTGGCGCGACGAAGGTCGTTCACGCGACCGCTCGCGCCGCCACGACGAAACGAAAGGCCAAGGCGAAAGCGCAGCCGAACTATTTGCTTTTCGGCGGTATCGCGGCCGCCGTTGTGATCGCGGTCGCTTGCGCGCTCGCCTTGCGGACGTTCTCCAAACCCGCGCCGGCAGCGGTCTCCGTCGCACAGGCGCCGGCGCCTCAGTTGCCGGCTGCGGTGACCCCACCGCCCGCCGTGTCGACGCCCGCGCCGACGCCGGACACGCAAGCAGCCGCCACACCGACGCAGGCGAGTGTGGCGCCGAGTACCCCGTCGAAGTCGTCGCCGAAGAAGCAGCCGGCGAAAGAGAAACCGACGCCGACACGTCCCGCGCCGGTGGTCGCTACGACACCTCCGCCGATCACACCCCAGCCGGCGCCTCAGCCGCAGCAGCAGGTGGTGCAACAGCCGGCGGTGCAGCAGCCCGCTCCCATCACTCCGCCGCCGGCCGCGGCGCCTGTGGTCGACCTGGCGGCCGAGGTAGGCCACGCGAACCAGGTGGTGAAGGATTACGTCTACGCATTGAACGACAAGAACATCAGCCGGATGAAACAGCTCTACCCGACGATGCCCGGCGCGCTGGAGACTGGCCTGCGCGCGCTGACGGCGAACGCAACCGACTTCTCGGCGGCGATCACCACACCGCCGAACGCGTCGGTGCTCGGAGATGCCGGAGACACGGAGTTCGCCTACCAGCTCACGTTCTCAACCCCGGCTCAGGGGAAGAGCAGCCCGTCGTTCCGCTACCACGCCGCGCTCGCCAAGCAAGGCGGCTCGTGGCAGATCAAGTCGCTGACGCTACTCCGGTAGGTAAGCTCGCGGTCAGTGCACGGTGAGGCTGACGGTCGCCTCGCGCCCCGCCGCGGTCGCGCGCACGTGCGCCGTTCCAGCCGCGACCGCTGTCACCGCTCCAGTCTTGGCGTCAACCGTCGCGATCGCCGGATCATCGCTCACCCAGGCGATCTGGGCTTTCGCGACCAGCCGCTGATTCGCGTCATACGCGACCCCCTGCAGTCGCACAGTCTGCCCAACGCGCATCGGCTCGGCGCCGCTGATCGTGATCCAGCGGACGCCCTTGGCGGGGGTCAGGAAGACAGTCTGCGGTTCCTGCTGCGCTGAGTCGGCGGCTGGTGCGGGTGGTGTCCATAGCGCCACGCCCACACCGACGCCCACAGCCACAGCCACAACGACGCCGCCGACGATCCACAGGACGCTGCGCTTGCGCCTGACGATGGGGACCGTGGCGGGAGGAGGCGGTTGCGTAGGTGGCGACACCGCGGTCCCAGCCGGCACAGTGGAGGGAATCGGCCGCGAAACCGAAAGCGAAATCGCCGCCCGCGCATCGCCGATGGCCGCCCGCACGATGGCGGCACCCGGGGCCACAGCCGTCACCCGCCCGGTCCTCTCGTCCACCCGCACGATCTCCGGCGCGTCGGAGCTCCAGCTCACCGCAACGGCCGGCACCTCGGCTCCGCGCGGGCTCCACGCGGTCAACCGGAGCGTCACGGCCTCGCCGACGGTGACTTCGCCTGGTGCCGTGATCGCCACCTTGCCCACCACTTGCTGCGTCACGCCACCGCGCGGGATCGGGCTCGGCGCCCCCCGAATGATGGTCGTGTCGAGACCATCCGTCGCCCATTTCGCGAGCTCGGCTCTCGCGGGATCGTCGTCCTCGAACGGCCGGGCCTCGGCCGCGTGCAGCGCCGCGTTCATGGTCGGCCAGCGCTCGGCCGGCGTCTTTGCCAGCATGCGACGGATCGCCGCATCGAGCTCCGGCGGACAGTCCGGCCGGCGCTCGGTGATGGGCGCCGGCGCCTGCTCGATGTGACAGCGCATCACGGCGAACGTCGTCCCCGTGAATGGCACCGAGCCGGTCAGCATCTCATACGCAACCACGCCCAACGCATACTGGTCCGCGGCCCACGTGATCTCGGTCCCGCGGCACTGCTCGGGACTCATGTACTGCGGCGTGCCGACCGCTGCGCCGGTCTGCGTGTGGGCGTTGGACTCGGCGACTTTGGCGATGCCGAAGTCCGTCACCATGGCTTCACCAGCGGCATCCATCATGATGTTCGCCGGCTTGATGTCACGGTGGATGATCTGGAGGCGATGCGCGTAGCTCAGTGCGCTGCCCACTTCGCAGAGAATGTGGCGGACCACCGGAATGGGAAGGGCACCCCGCGCTCCAATGATCTCGGCCAGCGGGCGTCCGACCACGAATTTCATCACAAAACAGTGCAGGTCGCCCACCTGCCGGACCGCATGAATCGTGATGATGTTCGGATGATTCAACCGCGCGACGGTGACCGCCTCCTGCTGGAAGCGCTGCACCATGCTGGCGTCGGGCATGAGCCCGGGCGACATGACCTTGATGGCCACGCGCCGGTCGAGGGCGGGCTCGTAGGCCAGAAATACGGCGGCCATGCCCCCACGACCCAACTCGCGCTCAATGATGTACTCCCCTTGGAGCGCGTCATTCAGACGGTCGGCGACCGTCGACCAACTGGACTGATTGGCGGGTACCGAGGCCGTCACCAGTCAACGATACGTCTCCGTCTCACCTTCGCAAGCTGGCGCTTGCGAAGGCGAGACTCATCGGTCCTCCTCCGGGGGGAACCACAACTGCCCCCCCGGACCCCCCAATTGCTGGCGTTTCCAGGGGAGCGAGCGCGTCGTCAGTCGAGGTGGTCGCCGAGACGTACGCTCCGGATGCGCGCCCGCCTGAGCTGGACACGCTGGAAGGGATCGAGTTCCTGCAGATCCACGGTGGTCTGGAGCGGCGCGGCGCCCGCCTGCGCACAAAAATTATTTTATTCGTGGTCGTCGCCTTGGTGCCGATCTTTCTGGCGCTAGGCTACTGGTACCTGCCCCGGGAGTTCTGGACGGTCCAACTCGCCGAGTCGGCCGAAAGCGCCCGCACGGTCGCGGCGTTCGTCGTCCGCCGCCCGACCCCCGAGACGGTGAACGACGCCTTCACCACCGCGATCGGACGCCTGCTGTATTTAGGTGTCATCGACGCCGACGGCCACGTGCTCTTCGCCAGGTCCGAGCGGGACCGCCTGACCCCTCCGGACACCGTGCTCCGCGCCGATCACCTGGAGGGCACGCGCCGGAACGAGCGCGAGCTATGGGTGGTTCGCCCCACGCGCGAGGGCGAGCGGGTGGTTCTCGCCTGGTCGCTCGACCGGGCGAGCGAAGCGTGGTTCCGCATGCGCCGCATTTTCACGTTCGCCACGGTCGTGGCGATCGGCGTGGCCTCGTTTATCGCGTTCATCCTGTCGCGTTCCGTCACGAGGCCACTGGAGTCGATCACGGTTTCGCTCGACGCGTTGACGCGCCAGTCCCATTGGAACCTGCGCACGCGGGTGGCCGTGCGGACCCGCGACGAGATCGGCGATCTCGCGGTCTGCGTCAACCGATTCATCGCCGAGCTCGCGCGGTTGGTCTCGAACACGCGCGAGGCCGCCGAGCACGTGGTGCGCCGCACCGAAGAATTGAGCGCCTCCACGTCGGCCCTCAACGCCTCGGGTCACGACGTCTCCGCAGCCGTTGACACGGTAGCCGCCGACGCCGCCGCGCAAGCCAACCTGGCCGCTCGCACGCGGGAAGAAGCCGCCGCGGCCGGCGAAGCCGCCGAGGCAGTTCTGGAGCGTGTGGGCGAAGCCGACTCGATAACCAGTGACACGCTCGCGGCCGCCCAGGTCGGGCTCAAGGGTGTGGCGGAAGCCGACACGGCCGTCGAGCGCATCGTCGCCGCCGCGGCAGCGGCCCAACAGAGCTTCGCGGAAGTCGAGCAGCGCCTCAAGGCGATCGCCGGGGCCACGGCGGGAATCGCGGGCATTGCCCAAACCACGAACTTGATCGCCCTGAACGCGGCGATCGAGGCAGCCCGTGCGGGCGAGCACGGGAAGGGATTCGCGGTCGTCGCCGACGAAGTCCGAAAGCTCGCCCGCGCCTCGGGCAAGCTCGTCGACCAGATCCACGCCGAGGTCGGCCGGATCCAGAAGGGGACGCGCGCGACGGCGAGCGATCTCGCGCGCGCGAACGACGAGGTTCTCGCGGGGCGCAAAGTGATCGGCGCGACGGGCACCGCGATTCGGGACTCGGTCGCCCGCGTAGAGGCCGCGGCGGCCATTGTGCGCGGGGTCGCGACGCTAGCGGCCGCTCAGCGCGAAGCGGTCCGCCGTATCGAAGCGCGCGCGGCTGAAGTCGCGGCGCTCTCGGGCAGCCAAGCCTCGGCCGCCCAGCAGATGGCGATGTCGACCGCGGCCCAAGCGAGTGTGATCAGCGAGGCGGCCGCCGAGCTCGCCGCGCTACGCAACGTCGCGACGGTCGCGCTCGAATCGGTCAACCGGTTCCAGATTTAGCAGTCCCCTAGGGGCCCTCTAAGGGCAGCACCAGGGTAAAAGTCGACCCAGTCCCAGGGACGCTTTCGACCGTGAGATCGCCGGCCATGGCACGGGCCAGCGCACGACTGATGGGCAGCCCGAGCCCAACGCCTTCGACGGGCCGCGACAACTGCCGGTCGAGCTGAACGAACGGCTCGAAGATGCGCCCCATGTCGGCCTCGGGGATCCCCCGGCCACTGTCGCGCACGCGGACGCAGACCTTCGCCCCGTTCGCCTCGCACGAGACCCACACCATGCCACCGCGGTCCGTGAACTTGATCGCGTTCGACACGAGGTTCGTCAGGATCTGCGCGACTTTGTGTCGATCGGCGTGCGCGACCACATCGGGGTCGGCGCCGGACGTATTGAACCCGAGGCCTTTGCCGCCGATCTGCGGCTTGATCAGGGCTTCGACGGTCGTGATGACATCGGCGAGCGACACGGGCCCCAGCTTGATCTGTTCCTGACTGGCCTCGAGCCGCGCGAAGGCGAGAATGGAATTGATCAACCCGAGGAGATGCTCCTCGCTCCTCCGGATCGCCTCCAGATCCTGAGTCTGCTCGGGGGTGACGGGTCCCCGTAGTCCGAGCACGAGGATCTCGGCATACCCGGCGATGGCATTGAGCGGTGTCCGCAACTCGTGGCTCATCGTCGCGAGGAAGCTGGACTTCGCCTGGTTCGCGTTCTCCGCGATGCGCTGCGCGTCCCGCGCCTCGTCGGCGTTGCGCTCCGCGACGAGTGTCTGCTCGGCTAGCTCCTCGGTCGTCGACTGCAGCTCTTCGTTTGCCGCCTCCAGCTCGGCCGCCTGCTCCTGGAGCTGCTCGTTCGTCGTCTCGAGCTCGACCTGCTGCTCCCGCAGGCGCTGGGCGCCCTCCGCTTCCCGGGCGGCCGCCCGCGACAGGGCCGCGACCGTGAAGGCGGCCAGCAGGAAGGCGACCAGCGTGCCCGCGGCGATGATCCATTGCGTCCGCACGGCGCGGCGATGCTCGACCGCGGTGCGGCTCGCCAGCAGCTGGCGCTCCAGGTCTTGAATTGCCGCAATGAGCTGGCGCGCCTCGCCCATATAGTGCCGGCCGGCGCTGGCCCGAAACGCGCGGTACCCCGCGCTGGCCCCCGTGTCCCGACGAGCACTGATCACGCGATCCAGCGCGTCGAGCCGGGCGGAGACGAGCGGGTCCAGCGTGTCCAGCCGCTGCTGTTGCACCCGGTTGTCGCTGGTGAGCTGCTTGACCCGCGCCAGGTTGCGCCGGACATCGGCGTCGGCGCCAGCGTATGGCGAGAGGTACGTCGTGTCGCCGGTCAGCAAGAACCCGCGCTCCGCCGTCTCGGCGTCGACGAGCCGCTGCAGCACCGCATCGGTGGTCTCGATGACGTCGTGCGTATGCGAGACGGCCGCAATGGCTACCGCGTCGCGGCTATCCGCGACGAACGCCGCCGCGCCGACTATGAGGATCACGAGGGCGGCGAGAGCGGCTGCGGCGATCTTGTAACGAAGCGGGATCCGATTGAACATGAGTGAGATAACGGCCGGCTGTTAAGTTATCCCCCGTGTCCTTGAGCATCGAGACCACCGCGCTCCGGAAGGTGTATCCGGGCGACACGATCGCCCTGCACGGGCTCGACCTTGTCGTCGGCGCCGGCGACTTCTTTGGGTTGCTCGGACCCAACGGAGCGGGGAAGACGACCACGATCGGCATCCTCACGACGCGCGTACGGCCGACCGCCGGCACGGCGGTTGTGGCGGGCGCTGATGTGCGCACCGACCCGGTCGGCGTGCGGCTTCGCATCGGCGTCGTCCCGCAACGGCCGAACCCGGACCGCAGTCTCAATGTGCTCGAGAACTTGTTGTTCCATGCCGCATATTTCGGCATTGCACACTCGGTCGCCTCGGCCCGCGCCAACGCGCTCCTCGATCAGCTCGCCATTGCTGACAAAGCGCACGCGAAGGTCGACGCGCTCTCGGGCGGGCAGCAGCAGCGCCTGATGATCGCCCGCGCGTTGATCCACGAGCCGCGGGTGCTCTTTCTCGACGAGCCCACGGTCGGCCTCGATCCGCAAGCGCGTCTCGCGTTGTGGGAGATCTTGCGCGCGCTCCATGCCGACGGCCGCACGATCGTGATGACCACGCACTACATGGAAGAGGCGGAGCAGTTGTGCGACCGGATCGCGATCGTCGACCAGGGCCGATTGTTAGCCGTCGACACGCCGGCCGCACTCGTCGCCCGCGCGCCGGGCGGCACGTTGATCGAGCTCACGCTCGATGGCGAGGCGCAGCCGCTCCTCCCGCGCATCACCGCGATCGCCGGCGTCACCTCCGCTGACGCCCAAGCGAACGTCCTGCGTGCCTTTAGCGCGGAGGGTGGCCAGGTTATTCCCGCGTTGATCGCGGTCGCCGAAGGCGCCGCGCGCAAGGTGACCAACATTCACTTGGCGTCCCCAAACCTGGAGACGCTCTTCATCTCTCTCACTGGCCGTAAACTCGATTGACCGCGACCGTCTTTTTCGCGCTCCTGCGGCGTGATGTGCGGGTGGCCCGCCGCGAGCTGCCGTTCTTTTTGATGCGCACGATCATGCAGCCGTTGATGTTCATTATCGTCTTCGGCTACTTGTTGCCGAAGATGGGCTTCGTGCGCGGGGCCTACACCACGGCGCTGCTTCCGGGCATCCTGGCGCTCTCCCTCGCGCTCTCGGCGATTCAGTCCGTCACCCTCCCCATGGTCCAGGACTTCGGCTGGTCCAAGGAGATCGAAGATCGCCTCCTGGCCCCGATTCCGACTCATCTCGTCGCGGTCGAGAAGGTGATCGTCGGCATCCTCCAGGGGATGGTGGCGGCGCTCGTCGTATTACCGATCGCCCGCTTGATCATGGGCCCGATCCCGGGCTTCACCCTGACACATTTCGGCGAAGTCCTCGCGGTGACGATCTTCGGCGCCGCGACGTTCTCCGCGCTTGGTCTCCTGATCGGCTCGACGATCAGTCCAACACAGATCGGGCTCATGTTCAGCATTATCATCGCGCCGATGATCTTCTTCGGCTGCACGTATTACCCGTGGCGTGGATTGGATGCCGTGCCGTGGATCAAGTACGCGGTGTTGATCAATCCGCTCGTCTATGTCTCCGAAGGAATGCGCGCTGGATTGACACCAGAGGTGCCGCACTTGTCTCTCCCAATCGTGTTGGGCGCGTTGGTCTTGCTGCTGGCCGTGTGTTGGACGTTTGCCTTGCGGAGCTTCATGAAGCGAGCGATCGGCTGATGGCCAACCCCTGGAGCATCGAAGCCGCGCGCGATGTCTACAACATCGAGGGCTGGGGCGCGGGCTTTTTCGACGTCAACGCCAAGGGACACGTCGTCGTCCGTCCCGACAAGTCGCATCCCGAGCACGAGCTCGATTTGTACGAGTTGGGCTGCGATCTGCAAGAGCAGGGTGTGGCGTTGCCCGTCCTGTTGCGCTTCTCCGACGTCCTCAAGTCGCGTATAGAGGCGGTGACGGGCGCATTCGAAAGCGCCATGCGCGAGTTCGACTATCAGGGTGGCTATACCACCGTCTATCCGATCAAGGTCAACCAAATCCGCCGGGTCGTCGAGGAGATCGTCCAGTTCGGCACCCCGCACGGCGTTGGCCTGGAATGCGGCTCCAAGCCCGAGCTCCAAGCCGTTCTGGCGCTCTCCGAAGCCAGCGACCATACGATCGTGTGCAACGGCTATAAAGACTCCGAGTTCATGCGCCTGGCGATGATGGGCCAGAAACTCGGCCATGAAGTTTTTGTGGTCATAGAACAACTCAGCGAGCTCGATGTGTTGTTGCAAGCAGCCGATGAGATAGGCGTCACCCCTACGGCTGGCGTACGCGTCAAGCTCGCCTCGGCAGGTTCCGGCCGCTGGGCGCAAAGCGGCGGCGAGAAGTCGAAGTTCGGCTTGACGACCCAGCAGTTGGTCAAAGCCGTCGACATGCTGCGCGAGCGTGGCCGACTCGATGTGCTGAAGCTGATCCATTTCCACATCGGCAGCCAGATCTCGGACATTCGCTACATCAAGGCGGCCATGCAGGAAGTCGCCCGCTACTACGCGGAGCTCCGCAACATGGGCGTCGACATCACGCACGTGGATGTCGGCGGCGGCCTGGGGGTCGACTACGATGGCACGAATTCGACCGCCAACGCGAGCGTCAATTACACGGTCCAGGAATACGCGAACGACGTGATCTACATCTTGGGCGAGGCGTGCCGCGAGCAGGATTTGCCGATGCCACACGTCATCAGCGAGTCGGGCCGGGCGCTCACGGCCCATCACGCCCTGTTGCTGATCAACGTGATCGATGTCGAGTCTCAGGCCGAGCCGCCGTTGCCGATCCTGAGTGATGACGATCACGCGTTGTTGCACGACATGCTCGCCGATTACGGCGAGCTCGGTCGCCCGGCCGTGAAGCACCGCCGCATCATCGAGGCGTACCACGACGCGGTGTTCGATCGCGGCCGCGCGCAGGACCTATTCCAATCCGGTGTGCTCTCGCTGCGCGGCCGCGCCTGGGCCGAGCAGATCTACCTGCGGATCGTGAACGCCGTGGCGCGTCGGGCGGTCGAGGAGCCCGACGAGTATTCCGATATCGCGGGTGATCTCGAGGGCACGCTCGTCGATCGGTACTTCTGCAACTTCTCGTTGTTCCAGTCGGTCCCCGACCATTGGGCGATCGATCAGCTCTTTCCGATCATGCCCATTCATCGGTTGAACGAAGAGCCCACGCGTCGCGGGACGCTCCAGGACGTCACCTGTGACTCCGACGGAAAGATCGACCATTTCGTCGGCGGGAACGGGCGCGCCGGCAAAACGAGCCTCGAGCTGCACGAGTTCCGCGACAGCGATCCCTACATCCTCGGGATCTTCCTCACGGGCGCCTACCAGGAGATTCTCGGCGATCTCCACAACCTGTTCGGCGACACGAACGCCGTGCACATCCGCCTGTCGACGATCGCCCGCGGCTACGAGATCACCGACCTCGTGCGCGGCAACACGGTGACCGATGTTTTGAACTACGTCGAGTACGGCGCCGGCGAGTTGCTCACGACGTTCCGTCGCAAGGTCGCCGGCGCGGATAATCTGACGCGGCAGGAAGCCAACACGTTCATCGCCGAGTACGTCGCTGGCCTCGAGGGCTACACTTATCTAGAGGGTGAATAAGGGCGACCTCGCTTCGCTCGTCGCTCGTCCGAAATGCAGCGTGGGCCACGCGCTTTTCGCGGTCGCCGAAGGCGCTGTGTACGACGAGCGAAGCGAGTCGCTTTGTTGTTTAGACGCCTGCGTGCGCGAGCTTGCCCGACTCGAAGCGCTTCGAGACCTCAGCCCAATTCACAACGTTCCAGAACGCCCCAATGTAGTCAGCTCTCTTATTCTGGTACTTGAGATAGTACGCGTGCTCCCACACATCGAGGCCAAGGAGGATGTCCTCCGGCTTCGCACCAGCCATGATGGGGTTGTCCTGATTCGCCGAGTTCGTGATAGCGAGCTTGCCGTCTTTGCGCGTCAGCCAAGCCCATCCTGACCCGAAGCGCCCCATGCCCGCCGCGGCAAACTGCTCCTTGAACTTCGCGAAGTCCCCGAAGCTCGCCTTGATGGCGTTGTCCAGCGGCCCGCTGGGCTCTCCGCCTTTCTTGGCCGGATCCAACCAGAGCCAAAACTGCGAATGATTCCAGTGCCCGCCGCCGTTGTTCTGCACGGCAGTTCTAACGGCGTCCGGCACTTTGCCCAAATCCGCAAGGAGCTGCTCGACTGTCTTGCCCGCTAGCTCGGGGGCCTTGTCGACCGCCGCGTTGAGGTTTGTGACATACGCACCATGATGCTTGTCATGGTGAATTTCCATCGTCTTCGCGTCGATATACGGCTCGAGCGCGTCGAACGCGTAGGGAAGCGGGGGCAGAGTAAACGTCATTGGACTCTCCTTTCAGGTTGCCGCCACCAACTGATAATGCCGGGGAGGATCGACAGAAAGATCACCGCAATGATAACCAGCTCGATGTGCTTGGCGACGCCGGGGACTTTGGCGCCCAGGAAGTATCCGAGCATGAGCATGCTCCAGATCCACGCCGTCCCCCCGAGTACGCTGAACGTCAGAAAAGTTCGGTAATTCATCTTGCCGACCCCGGCCACGAGTGGCGCGAATGTCCGGATGATCGGCATGAATCGCGCGAGCACGACGGTTTTCGGCCCGTGTTTGACATAGAACTCATGCGCGCGCTCAACGTGCTTCTTCTTGAAGAGCAGGGAATCTTCGCGCGTGAAGATGCTCGCGCCGGTCAGCCGACCGACCCAGTAGTTGGTATTGTCCCCAAGAATGGCCGCACAGGTCAGTAGGAGGCCGAGCTCGAAGATATTGAGCGGCAGTCCCTGTGAAGACAGCAGCCCAGCCGTGACGAGGAGCGAATCGCCGGGCAGGAAGAATCCGACGAAGAGGCCGGTCTCGGTAAATACGATCGCAGCCATACCCGCGTATCCCGCCCACGCAACGAGGGCTGGCAAGTCGCGCAATCGATGAAAGAGGTCGCTGATTTGCATAGGGGATCCCGCAACATACGTTGGGGCATGCTGCTAGACCACGTAGTGGTTGTCCTCTACGAACCCCAGGACCCAGTCAACATCGCGGCGACGGTTCGTGCGATGAAGAACATGGGCATAAGAACGTTACGTCTTGTCAGTCCTGTTACTTACGATGCCGAACGCATCGAGGGCATCGCGCACGACACCGCCGACGTCGTTGCCGGTATTCGCCACTTCGACTCGTTGGACGCGGCACTCGCCGACTGTGTCCACATTGCGGCATATACCCGCCGCCGTCGCGCGGCGAAGCGGGCGTCCGCCGATGCGCGACAGACCGCGCAGACGCTGCTCGCGTACGCCACGGCTGGCCCCGTCGCGATCTTGTTCGGCCGCGAAGATCACGGGTTGCCGAACGAGGCCCTCGACCGTGCGCACATCGTGTCGACCATTCCGACGACGGATCACGCCTCGCTCAACCTGGCTCAGGCCGTCTTGATCGCACTGTACGAGTTGCATTTAGCGGCGGGCGACGCCACGCGTACGATCGACCCGCCGAAGCACGACGCCCCGCTGGCCAACGCCGAGCAGTTCGAGCTTTTTTTCGCCGATGCCGAGCGCGCGCTCGTGGCGATCGAGTTCTTCAAGACGCGGTATCCGGAGCACATCATGCGCTCCATACGTTCCTTAGCCCATCGCGCCGGGCCCGACGCTCGGGAGATCAACCTGCTCCGCGCCGCAGCGATCGAGGTAGTGAGAAGTTTGGAGCGCGTCGCCAAGGGAACCTCTCAAGTATAGGGCGAGGCGCAGCGAAGCGGAGCGAGCCGGCGCGAAGCGCCATTCAGAACCTTGCATTCGGGCCCCAGTCCGCGCATCATTTCCGGCGTCTATATCCCTTGTGAAAAACTTCACAAAGACGCGGACATAAATGCGGATGGGTTGGAGGAGCATTGGGTTCGTTGGCCTCGCCGCGGTCGCCATAGTCCTGTCGGCCTATCAGGGCGCCGCAGTGCCACCAGACTCTGTGATCACGCACGATCCAGGCTCGCAGGGCTGGGGCTATCACGGTGGCTCGTCGTCGCAAGGGTACAGCCCCATCCAGCCGATCCGTTTCCCACACCCGAAGCACGTCAAGCTGCTCGGGATGAACTGCGTCTACTGCCACTTCTCCGCCAACAAAGCCGCCGACGTCGGGATGCCCGCGGTGAGCACGTGTATGGGCTGCCACCTCGTGGTTGCCACGCAGAAGCCCGAGATCAAGAAGCTCACCGAGTACTGGAACAAGAAGGAACCGGTCCCGTGGGTGCGCATTCACAAAGTGCCGGAGTACGTGCACTTCCCGCACATGCGCCACATCAACGTGGGTGTGACCTGCCAAACCTGCCACGGACAAGTGCAGGAGATGTATCAGGTCTACCAGTTCGCATCGCTCAACATGGGCTGGTGCATCAACTGCCACGTGAACGGCTACAGTCCCGCCGAGGGCGACAAGGCCGCCGGATCGGCGGTCGCGCTCGGCCCCAAGGGCGCATCGTCTCAGGCGAATCTGCAGCCGGCCACCGCGGCCGGCACTGCGCTCTATCAGGCGGTCGCGTTGGTCGACTCGGCGGCTCTTCCGGCTGGGCCGAACAATCGCAATATCGGGCCAAGTTTGAGCGAGCCACGGCATCGCGCGCGCTACGACTGCGGCGTGTGCCACTACTAGTCTCTCAGGGAACATGAGCGTAAAGCGCCGCGAATTCCTGAAGGTGCTGGGCGCCGGCGCGGCCGCCGGCACCGCTGTCGGTTGCGGCTCCGATCACGTGCAACGACTGATCCCGTATCTCGTCTCGCCGGACGAGACGGTGCCGGGCGTCTCGACGTTCTACGCCACGGCGTGCCGCGAGTGCGCCGCGGGCTGCGGCGTGATCTGCGCGACGCGCGATGGACGCGCGATCAAACTCGAGGGCCATCCGTCGCACCCGTCGAGTCGTGGCGCCCTCTGCGCGCGCGGCCAGTCGGCGCTCCAGGGTCTCTACAATCCGGATCGGTTCAAGTCGCCGATGATCCGGCAGGGCGACCGGCTGGTTCCGACGACGTGGGATGCCGCGCTCAAGTTGCTCTCGCAGAAGCTGTCCACCGGGCGCGGGAAGGCCGTTTTCCTGGCCGAGCACGAGACGGGCTCGTTCCCGGCGTTTCTGGATGCGTGGCTTGCCGCGTTCGGCATGCCAGCGCACATCGGCATCGACACCGATGCTCCAGCCGCGACGGTCGCCGCCAATCGCCAGACCTATGGCGTCGCCTGGCCGGGGCTCGACTTCAGTGCCTCGAAGCTGATCGTCTCGTTCGGCGCCGACTTCCTTGAGACGTGGGGCGCCAGCGTCCCACAGCAACTCGACTGGGCCGATGCGCGCGCCAAGCTCGCCGATGCTCCGCGCTTCATCTACGTCGGCCCGCGCCGCTCGCTCACGGGCCTCAACGCCGACGAATGGATTCCCGCGCGCGCCGGCAGCGAGCTCGTCATCGCCAACGCGATTCTCGCGCACCTGGGCCACGGCACGGGTGTCACGATGACGCAGGCCGCGGAGGCCGCGGGCGTTCCGGCTCCGACGATCCAGAAGCTCGCCGATGCGATCGGTGGCACGAAGCCGAGCCTCGTGCTCGCCGGTACATCGGGCGCGGAGGCGCTCGATGTCGCGCTCGCCGTGAACGCGATCAACCAAGCGACCGGCAGCGTCGGCGTGACGATCAAGCCGGCGGCGCCGCTCACCATCTTCGATCACGGCCGCTCGTTCGCGGATCTGCGCCAGGTCGCCGAGCGGATGCGCTCGGGCGATGTCCCGCTGGTGTTCGTCCGCGGCCTCAACCCGGTCTACTCAACCCCAAAGTCTCTGGACTTTGCGGGAGCCCTCGCTCACGTCGCTTTCAAAGTTGGCTTCTCGTCGTATCCGGACGAGACGATGGAGATGTGCGACCTGATCCTCCCGGATCATCACGCGCTCGAGAGCTGGGGCGACGTGGAATCGGTCGCGGGAACGATCACGTTGCAGCAGCCGACGATGGACCCGGTGTTCGACACGAAGCCGACGGCAGACGTATTGATCGCCCTCGCCAAGTCTGACGCCCAAGTCGCGCCGAAATATCCGTTCGCCGATTACCGCGCGTGGCTCGCGAGTCGTTTCCCAGGCGGCGTCGTCGCGTTCACAAACGCGCTGTCCGCGGGCACGGTCTCAGCACCGCCACTCGAGCCCACGCGCGGCGCCGCGACCCAAACGACACCACCAAAGTCTGCACGCCCGATCACCGGTACTCAGGGCGACTATGATCTAGTCGTCTACTATTCACCGACCGTAGGCGACGGAAGCGGCGCCAACAAACCGTGGCTGCAGGAGCTGCCGGATCCAGTCACCAAGATCGGCTGGCAATCCGTGATCGAGATCCACCCGGAGACCGCTCGCAAGCTCGGCGTGAGCAACGGCGACGTCCTCCAGGTGCAGACCGACCACGGCACCGTACTCGCGGCGGCCTACATGTTCATGGGTGTGCGCCCGGACACGGTCGCGCTCGCGCTCGGCCGCGGCCACACCGCCTACGGCCGCTACGCGAAGACCTGCGGCGTCAACGCGCTCGACCTCCTGCCGGCAGGCGAAGACAAGGCGGGCGCTCTGGTCCTCACGGCCACACGCTGCCGTGTGTCGAAGCAGGCTGAGACGTTGCTGCTCGTGTCCACCGAGGGCTCGGCGCGCCAGCACGGCCGCGGGATCGCCCGCACGATCGCCGTCGAAGACCTCGGCAAGCAGCCCGAGGAATCCACTGAGCACTACATCGGCGAGGCGCCGCGCGACTTCTTGCCGGGCCTCCGTTCGCCGGTCGCGGCCGACGCGCAAGGCGATTACGCCGACACGTCGTCCAAGAGCAACGGCATATACAGCCAGGACCACTGGAGCGGGATGGCCAAGCGCCGCTGGGCGATGACGGTCGATCTCGCGCGCTGCACCGGTTGCTCGGCGTGCGTCACGGCGTGTTACACCGAGAATAACATCCCGACCGTTGGCGCCTGGTGGCAGGGACCGCAGATGCTCGCGGATCGCGTCGGCTTCGGCGCGAATATCACGCGCGGGCGCGAGATGGCGTGGCTGCGTCTCGAGCGCTACTACGAGGGCGCCGAGCACGAGGACGGAGCGTTCGATCCGACGTTCGAGGCGCGGTTCGTTCCGATGATGTGCCAGCACTGCGGCAACGCGCCGTGCGAGCCGGTGTGTCCGGTGTACGCGACGTACCACGCCCCGGACGGTTTGAACGTGCAGGTCTACAACCGGTGCGTCGGCACCCGCTATTGCTCAAATAATTGCCCGTACAAGGTCCGCTACTTCAACTGGTTCGGGTACGGCGAGACGAACCGCGCCCAGTACGCATTCCCCGAGCCGCTCAACTGGCAGCTCAACCCGGATGTCACGGTGCGCGGCAAGGGCGTGATGGAGAAGTGCACGTTCTGCATCCAGCGTATTCGGACGGCCGAGCACCGCGCGCGACTGGAGGGCCGCGACTTGCGGCCGGATGAGTTCACGACCGCGTGCGCGCAGGGATGTCCGTCGCGCGCGCTCACGTTCGGCGACGCGGCGGATCCGGCATGGAGTGTCACGAAGCACATCGATGACAGTCGAGCGTACCACGTGTTCGAGGAGTTGAACACGTTCACGGCCGTCGTCTATCTCAAGAAGGTGACCAGATAATGGCCACGATCGCGCGACCGGACACGCCTCCTGAGCCGGCGCCTTACGACAATATCGCGACCGCCGACGTCCGTCTGCCGGCGGTCAAGTCCTACGCGCAGGCCGATCACGACGTCATCGCGACGCTCCAACCGACGTGGGGATGGTTCGCCTGCGTCGCGCTGGCCATGACGTGCCTGGCGGTCGGCATCTCGGCCTGGATGTATCAGACCTTCTGGGGGCTCGGCGTCGCGGGGTACAACCCGCCCGTGATGTGGGGTGTGTACATCGTCTCGTTCGTGTTCTGGGTCGGTATCGGCCACGCGGGCACGCTGATCTCGGCGATCCTGTACTTGTTCCGCGCCGGCTTCCGCACCTCGATCTACCGCGCGTCGGAAGCCATGACCGTGTTCGCGGTCATGACGGCGGGCCTGTTTCCGATCTTGCACCTGGGTCGCTGGTGGAAAGCGTTCTGGCTGATCCCGTATCCGAACTGGCGCTGGATCTGGCCCAATTTCAAGAGCCCGTTGGTCTGGGACGTGTTCGCGATCTCCACGTATCTGACCGTGTCGGCGACGTTCTTCTATGTCGGCCTGATCCCGGATATCGCGATTCTGCGCGATCGCGAAACCAACCCGATTCGCAAAGCGATACTGAGTCAACTCTCGCTCGGCTGGCGCAACTCGGATCGAGAATGGCGCCACTTCGCCCGAGCCTACCTGTTCCTCGCGGCATTCGCGACGCCGCTGGTGCTCTCGGTCCACTCGGTCGTGTCCTTCGACTTCGCGATGGCCAACTCGCCGGGTTGGCACACGACGGTTTTCCCGCCCTACTTCGTCGCCGGCGCGATCTTCTCGGGGATCGGGATGGTGTTCACCATCATCATCCCGATTCGAAAGTTTTTTAACCTGAAGAAGTACATCACGCTGAACGACCTCGATGCGGCGTCCAAGCTGTGCTTGTTCACGTCGATGGTCGTGGGGTGCGCCTACCTGACCGAGTTCTTCATGGGCTGGGTCAGCGGGAACTCGATGGAGCAGGAGTTCTGGTGGAACCGCGTGTTCGGCCAGTGGTGGTGGGCGGCGTGGATCATGCTGCTCTGCAACTGCGTCTTGCCGCAGTCGCTGTGGTCGCAAAAGCTGCGGCGCAACACGACCTGGCTGTTCATTCTGTCGCTGTTCATTAACCTCGGGATGTGGTTCGAGCGGTTCGTGATCGTCGAGCCGTCGTTGTCGCACGAGTTCGAGCCGTGGCAATGGGGCGGCTACGTGCCGACCTATATCGACATCGCGATTCTGATCGGCAGCTTCGGCTGGTTCTTCATGTGGTTCCTGCTGTTCATCAAGCAGTTCCCGGTGCTCGCGATCGCCGAGGTGAAGGAGGTGCTGCCGGTGCCACGACGGCGCGCGGTGGGGCAGGAGGGACACGACTGATGTCGCGCGGCGTACTGGGTCGTTTCCAGCAGCTCGACGCGGCGATCGATGCGATCGACGACGTCAAGCGTCAACGGATCGATGACATTCAAGTCTTCACGCCCATCCTGAGCCACGAGATCGAGGAAGCGGTGGGCGGGCCGGAGAGTCCGGTGCGTCGCTACACGCTGATCGGCGGATTCCTCGGCGCGACGTTCGGCTACTGGATCGCCGTGTGGACCTCGGACTACTGGCCGCTCGTCATCGGCGGGAAGGCGATCGCGACGTGGATCCCATTCACGATCATCGCGTTCGAGCTCATGGTGCTGATCGGCTCGCTCGCGACGGTCGCGGGCATGTTCATCTCGTCCCGCCTCCCCAACCTGACGGCGACGGTCGGTTATGACCCGCGCTTCAGCGAGGGCGACTTCGGTGTGTTCGTCGAGTGTCCCGCGGACCAAGCCAAAGCCGTCGAGGACACGCTGCGCCGCAATGGAGCAGTGGAGGTGAGAAGTGAACGCTAAGAAGCTGGTCGCGCTCGCCCTGTCGGCGGCCTCCATGACGGGTTGCAGTTGGTTCACCGCGTTCGTGGAGCAGCCGAAAATAGATCCGTGGGAGATCCTGGGAAGTATCAAGACCCCGCAGCGGGGCAACCCGCAAAACTCGGTGCCGATCACGGGCACATTCGTCGCGGGGTATCAGGTCAGCTACTCGCCGCTCCCGGGCACGATCGACTCGATGTCGGCGATCAAGAATCCAGTGCAACCCTCGGACGCTTCACTGATCAACGGCCGCAAGTTGTTCCAGATCAACTGCGCGGTCTGCCATGGCGAAGCGGGGAAGGGTGACTCCCCGAATGCGAAGTTCGGTATCGTGAGCATCAACCTGACGACCGATCTCACGAAGAACCGCACGGACGGCTACATCTTCGGGATGATCCGGAACGGCCGCGGTCTCATGCCGACCTACGATCGAATCGAGGAGATGGACCGCTGGGACATCGTGAACTACATTCGCGGTCTCCAAGGCAAGCTGCCCAAGCCGGTCCCGACGGGCCCCGTCGGTTACCCCGGCCAGACGGGCGATGCGCTTCCTGGCTACACGCTGACCGCTCCAACGCGTCCGTTCCCGTACTACGGTCCGAACGGACCGGTATTCCCCGATAGCATGCGCCCGATCCAAGCCCAGCCCGCCGGCGGAGCTCCGCAATGAGCGCCCACGGTCTCCCGGCGCCGTCGCGCGATGACGTGCTCGCGATGGCGCAGCGCCCGACGCCGCCTAGCGCGCGCCTCATGGCGTTACTCGCCGCTGGCGTCGGCCTCGTGGTATTTCTGTACGCCTTGATCGCCGACCCGGACCGCGCCTGGCGCGCGTTCCACTACAACTGGTACTTCTTCACCGCGATCAGCTCGGCGGGCGTGACTTGGGCGGCCGTCCAGCGGATCACGACCGCCCGGTGGTCGCGCCCGGTCGTGCGCCTGATGGAGGGCTTCGTCGCCTTCCTCCCGTTCGCGTTCGTGGACTTGTTGTTGATCCTGTTCGTGGGCCGTTCGCACATTTTCCCATGGACGCACACGGCACCGCCGAACCCTGAGCGCGCGCTCTATCTCAATCCAACGTTTCTCGTCGCGCGCGACATTCGGGCTCTTCGCGATCATCATGGGTCTCGGCCTCTGGTTTGTCTACAACTCGTTGCGCCTGGACGTGGGTGTGATCCCCGAGTCGGGCGCGGCCTGGGCAAAGGGTTTGCGCGAACGGATGCGCCGCGGCTTCGGCGACGAGCGCCGCGAGATCCACAGCACGCACTCGCGCAACGGCGTGATCGCCGTGTTCATGGTGCTCTTCTACGCCTACGGTTGGTCGGTATTGACGTGGGACTTCTCGTTGACGCTCGACATGCATTTCCAGAGCACGCTGTACGGCTGGTGGAGCTTCATGACGGCGTGGCTCGGCGCCATTCTGTCGATCTCGCTGCTCACGATGTGGTTCCGCAACGTGATGCGCGCCGACAATCTGATCGTCACCAAGCACTTCCATGATCTCGGCAAGCTCTCGTTCGCGTTCACGGCATTCTGGGGTTACCTGACGTTCGGCCAGTACCTGGTGATCTGGTACGGCAACATGCCGGAAGAGACGCACTTCATGCATCTCCGGCTCTCGGCCCCGTGGGTCACGATTACGACGATCGCCGCCGCGCTAGCGTTCTTGCCATTCTTCGGCTTGATGTCCAAGGCGGCAAAGGTCTACTTGCCGACCTTCATTGCCTTCGCGCTCTCGGGTCTGGTCGGGACGTACCTGCAGCGCTACACCGAGGTATATCCGTCATTGTACGGGATCCCGAAGCACGCGCCGCTCGGCTTCGTGGAGATCGGCGTCGGCTTGTTGTATCTGGGGACGTGGGGCCTGTGCTATCTGGCCTTTATGGCCGCGTTCCCGAAGATGCGCATCGTGATGCAGACGTCACGGTACCGAGACGAGATCCAGGTCCCGGTGGACCCGCGGACTATGGAGCCGTTGCCGGCCCACGAGTAGTCAGCATCTGCTCGAGCACGGGTTGCGCTACCGCTCCCGTCTGCCGCGCCACTTCGCGCCCGTGCTCGAACACGATCACCGTCGGAATACCCCGGATCTCGAACCGCTGCGCCGTCTCGGGCGCCAGATCCGTATTGAGCTTGCCGACTAACGCCTGTCCTTGGTACTTCGCCGCGACCGCATCAACACCAGGCGCCATCATCTTGCACGGCCCACACCAGTCAGCGTAGAAGTCGACCAGGACCGGAATCTCACTGGCTTCGATCGTCCGCTGAAACGTCTCATCAGACAGCGCCACGGGCCGATCCAGCAATAGCGGCTTCCCACATTTCCCGCACTTGGGCCGATCCTGCGCCCGCGCGGCGTCCACCCGATTCCAGCTCTGACAGAACTGGCATTGCAGGGTGACTTTCTTGGCGGTATCGGCCGGTGTCGTCGTGGTCATACGTTCTCCTCTCCACGTATATTACCCGACGCGCACGACGGGGCGGTAGCTCAGCTGGGAGAGCGCCTGGTTTGCAACCAGGAGGTCAGGGGTTCGATCCCCCTCCGCTCCATATAGTTAGCTTTTCGGGGGCCCGTTTGTGGGCCCGTTTCTCTTTAAAGACTTACGCGCGATCGATCACCGCAACGTCGCGCACTTTCCTCGCCTCGCTCATCACGGCGAGCAGCATGTCGTTCGTCGGCTGCTGGTAGCACGTCGCCAGCGTCACCGTGCTGAGCCACCCACCGGCCTCCGCGACGTCGGCCAGCGCAAGATGCTTCCGTTCCGTCGCCCACTTCCGGCGGTACGGGTGCCATAACCCACCGTCCAACTTAGGTAATCCCGCTCGACGTTCTGCCTTCACAAGCAGCTTGGTGAACGAGTCGCGGTCCATCGGCACATCGGGATCGCTATCAGACGCGAACATCAAGCCGCCAACAGCTCCCAGCTCCCGCTGAAAGGTCCGCAACTCAACGAGCAGCGCTTTAGTTACCGGCGTCCTCCAGTCCTTTCGCTTCTTGTCGAATGAGGCCGCCCACTGAATCGCCTCGTGCCCCCAAATGATGCTCTCCCAGCGCAGGTGCCGAATCGAACGCAGCCTCCGCCCCGTGCCTTCGGCGATCACCAACGCCAGTTCAACCTTGATCCACCTCGATCGCTGCTCCGGCGTTTCGGCTTCGGCCACGAGCTCTCGAATGGCAGCCCGTGTTGCGATGAACCGGTCCCATGTCGATATCGGCCGCCGCGGCCGTCGATCGCGCGGCGTGCGTAGGCCAGCAATTGGATTCGCGTCCAACAGCCGGACCCCGTTGACTCGCGTCGTTCGTGCCCAGTTCAACATTCCGTTTAGTACTGCAAGATCACCCACGACCGATCGCATCCGCACCGGCTTCGTCGTCCAGTTCTCGTTGATCCGGATGCCGCCGGCGCGTCGAGTATTGCGGAACGCCACGACATCATCCACGGTCAAGTCTCGCACGTCGCATCGTGCGCCAAAGTGTGCGATCAGGACCGTGGCGCGGCTCGTCGTATCGGCTTGAATCCGCGAACTACACGCGAGGTACGTGGCGCACGTAGTCCGGTACCTTTCCCACAAATCGCCTAACGTGAGTCGCCGGGTCGCAACCTCTGTGCCGCCCACTGGACGGCGCAGTTCTGCCAACAGCTCTTTTCCCAATCGCTCGGCGCGCATGCGGTCGGCCGTATCCAAGGAACGGCGGTTCTTCCCCTGGCCGGTGACCCACGTCGAGCGATAGAACACGCCACCCCTTCGTTTTTGAAACAGCCTAACGCGACAGCCGCGCTCACCGAGCGTTCGCGTCCATTTCCCTTTGACCTTGTACCAGCCGCTACGTGCCATGCACGCCTCCACGATGGAGACGGCGCTCGCGGAGCGACCGGGCATCGGCAGTGGGATCATACCCGGTGTCATCCGCGTCAGCAACATCGCTATGCTTCGCCACACGCTTCGGTAGATCACCACGCCGTACGCGCGGCGCGTACTTGCGGCCGACGTTGGCCAGCTTGCCCTCGCGTACCAGGCGCGCTAGGTGGTCGACACTATACCCAGATTCCTCTGATCCTTGCCGGAGCGTGAGGCGCCTTCCGTCGTCGGCCTGTAGCACAGCTTCGAGCTCCGCGGCCAACACCTCAATGGTGGCAGCGGCCTGCTCGACCCCGTGTCGGCGGAACAGTTCGGCCCGAGCGCGCCACTCGGCGACCAGGTTTCGTACGTCGCTCATTCCGGCCGTCTCGGTGGCACGAGGTACTTGCTGTACAAATAGGCCGGAGAAAACGGGCCAATCTCCGAGTACGTCTGCCAGTTTTTGGGCACGTACACGGCGGCGCCGTTGGCCCGGCCATGCAACCCGAGATCTCGCTCGACCTCAGAGTTCACGCGATCGACTGCCACGAGCCAGGAAGTCGCATCAAAGTCGGCTACCAATTCATCATCGCGGTGCACCCGCCACCGCACTCTGTGATCCGGTCCGTCGATGAACGCGTCGATTCGGAACACCGATCGCCAGTGCTCTTCGCCACGTGGATGGATGTCCACCACCTTAAAGAGTGGACCGGTGACGCCAATGATCTGCTCGCAGTGCGCCCGGTATGCTGCTTTGTGGTCGCCGCAGCGCCATGCAAAGTGGGACGGAAGGGTGCGCTCTACGCGTAGCTCTTGGTCGGCAGACCAGGGCGTCGCGCCCGAGTAGAAAGCCTCGAACGCTTCAATTTCCAACACCGGGATACCGAGGGCTGCGTAGTCGCGCGATTTGAACAGGTCGACTTGGTGCGTCGCGTGACATTCAAAAAACAGCATGTCGGTCTTGCCGCAGCCGACGCCTGCATCCGGGTTCCGGTATCCCCGCGTCTTATTGCGCCCGAGGCGTTTCGCCCCGAATACCACCGTCCATCCCCAAGCAGCCGTGATCAGCTGCCGCCGGTCGCACGCCTCCACACGGCCGTCGGGACCTGGCGCGCCCGCGCATCGCACATCGATGATGAGCTTGTGGCAGCCCTTCATGGCTTCCGTCAACACCTTGATCAAATGCGCCTTCGCATTGGCATGTCGCGCAGTCTCGCCGTTCGAACTCGCGCATCGCACGTCCGATTTGTGCGCGGCGTGAGGGACTAGCACGAGGCCCGCCTTGAGGGAGACTGCCCGGTCGCAGACGACGCACGTCGCCCGCGGTCGCTCGCCCACCGGAACGTGGATGTAGGCCGCAACGGGTTCCGGACGGCCGTCGATATTCGCGAACTGCATCGGTGCGGACTTCCTCATCGGATGTGCTCCGGTATCGCGGCGGCATCACGTGCCGCGAACGAGACCGTACTCGCACCTCCGGGCCGGGCCCTACGAGAAAACCGCCTTCTCAAATCTTTTAACGGAATCGTAATGTTGGATTCAGCCCTGCGGATGGCGTACGGTGTGGGTCTATGTCGACTCAAGACCTGCTACACGACGCAAAGTGTCCGGGGCCCGGACACCCAAATTGTCCGGAACCGGGACGTCTTCCGCGCCGGCTCAAAACCGCTGACCTGCTAGTCCTCATCGGCCGATGCGGCGCGCTCGCTCCGGAGCAGCTCGCGGCGCTCGTGGCTCAATGCCTCCCGTCCGAACTGACAGCAGACAATGTGCTCCGGATCGACGCCGCCGTCAAGAAACTGGAGCGCGGTGGGCTTGCGGCCGTTCTGCGCGCGCGCACGACGCTCCATGTACTCCGCACGGCAATGCGCAGATTGTATCGAGCGACCGCCGCCCCTCCGATCAATCCTCCGAGCCCGGACGATTTGAAGGAAGCACGGCGCATCTTCGCGGCTTTGGCCGTGCCGCGGCGCTGGACCGAGGAGTCACAAATCCACGCCAGGGCGTTCTCTGGAACCGCGGACCGCTACTACGTTCGCCACAGGCTGAAGCGTCTCGCTCGGGCTGGCCTGCTAGAAGTTCGCTCGCTGAGGGATCCTCATTTCGTGCCAGTCGTGGCGCTCGCGCCGCCGGGCCGTTGGTGCGCGGTGCGCGAGGCAGCGCGGCGCGGACACACGCTGTCGACGCTGTCCGATGGTCCGCGCGAGGACGAGCTCGTACACCACCTCCTACTCATAGAGGCCGTCCTCCGCGTGCTGCGGCAGACTGGTGGCGAACTCGTTTCGGTGAGTGGAGACACAGCGCTTCGACGCCGGTCGCGGCGTGGTCGGCGGACGCGACGTGGCGACCTGTTGGATCCCGTGCCAGACGCGGAATTAACGATTTCCGTCGATAGTCCCAACGCAGTCAGCCTCCACCATCAAACGATCGAGGTGCTGGTCAGCAAGTATTCAGACCGCGAGCTCAAAGCCAAGTATCGCGCGAACTGGGCACCGAGCACACTGTTCGTCGCCCCCACCGCGGCGCTGTGCGATCGGGTTGAGCAGCTCGTCGGCCGTCGACCGGAGCTGCTCGATCTGACGCCCGTCCCGACCGAACCACCGGCACTGCCTAACCCTCCTCCTGCGCCAATTGCGAAATCCGAACCGCGGCCTGTGCAGCGGCAGCGACGGTACCATGCGCGATCCCGCATGGGACGATGCGATGCAGCCATCGTACGGCAGGTTGCGAGCTATCGCGTGCTACTGGTTCGGCAGATCGTCGATCATCTACGCGCCCCAAACCAACGCATTGCACGAAGCGCACGATACCGAACGGTCAGTCGGTTGATTCGTCGTGGTTTTCTCGCGAAAGGTCAATTGAGCGGCAGCACGGGTCACGGCGTGCTCCACTTCGTGACTGTCACCGAAATCGGCCGCGATTTGTTGAACCCTTCGGCTGCCGGCACGGCCGCGCTGGCAACGCCACGAGTACTCGCTTCCGCCATCCTGCGCGATCGTTGGCTGCAATTCGCCGAGGTCGTGCTGACTCGCATCACGGGGGGATGGCACTTCGTACCGCGCGAGAAAGTCGGCGAGCTGTTTCATGAAGAGGCATTGAGAAGGGCAAAGCCCTGGGAGCGTCGCGACATACTGTGGATGGCCCGTACGCCGGACATTGGACTACCAGGGCTCCACAACTCCGCGACCCAATGAAGTTCGCTTGTTGCTCTCGATCGATCACACCCGACGGTATGTTCGTCACCTGGCCGAGTTGTCGAAGCTCGCCCTATACAGAATGTTGGACCTCGAGCTGATCTGCACGTCGCCGGCATTGGAACCCACCGCCCGTCGCCGAATCGAGCAATGGGCAGAGCGTTCCAGAATCAAGGTTGAGATCCATTGCGCATCCCATTGCACGATCCCTCGGACGCGTAGAATGGCGAAATAGGTGCGGACAGGTTCTCGATGCGACCTGTCCGCCATTTCACTCAGAGATTTCGCCTTTACAGGTGACACGTAGTCGACCTTTCCCATTTGCCTGTCGACACTTACGCAAATCGCGTATCCGCGCACCCATACCAGAAATTCTGCCAGCGACGTACTTCGCTCCCCGAGCAAATGGGCGGGTGGGAGCCGGATTCTTTCTGGCCGCAGCGGGCGGAGAGGTAGTGAATCGTGTCCTTCCCTATCGCCTACGCGGAGTCTCCCCATGCGTCCTCCAGCGCCTCGTTCGGTCAGCACCGGGCAGGTAATCAACCCGATCCACCAGCAGGGAGAACGTGTCGTCGAACGATTCTACGACCAGGCAGGCCGACTGCGGTGTGAACGCATTCGCGAGTCCCTCGCGCAGGACTGGACAGCTGTTGAAGAGGAACCCGACTACGCGGAGACGGCTCCGGCGGGCTGCCTCACTGCAACAGCAAACGCCGTGATCTGTGCGGCGCTGTTCATTGGCCTGGCCGCAATCGGAGCTGTCGTGGGACGTTGGATGGGTGGCCCCGTAGGCGCCGCCATCGGCTTGGTTAGTGTTGTAATCGCCGGGTTATGGTGGGTACAACGTGACTCGGCCGAGGCCTCATGACGGACGCACGAGTCGGAGGTGCCGCCCGGTCGGGCTTCGGCCGCCTCCCTCGCGCCTTCGTCGCCTGTCCATCGAACCGCGGCATACAGCCGTGGCATTGCGAACCGCAACACCTCGATGTCAGCGTCTCCGTCTGACGGCAGATCGGCCGGTCCACGCGTCCACTCCGCGCCTGAGGCGATCTCGCGAGCGCGTTCGCTCTCACCCGTGAAGAAACTCTGCGGCAGGTCCTCGTCGAAGAAGATTCGACGCTCCGGTTGGGGCTCTTGCGCCGTTTCCTGCCGAGGTGAAGATGTCCGTTCGCTGATCATGCTTCCGGCCCAGGCGACGAAGATGGCGCCCGAAAGCGCGAACGCTGGACTGACTTGCGTGGCCGATCCTAAAGCGGCAGCCGCCAGCGCGACTGCGGCCACGTACATGAGTTGCACTACTCGATCAGGCTTCACGTTTGCCCGTCCATACGGGGGATTTCGATGCGTGGGTATTCCTGGCCGTTGCGGCTGTCCGCCAAGTGATGAAATTCCGCAAACAGACCGACTCGACGACATGTTGTCGTAGCAGGTGGGAAGTCCAGGGGGTCATCGCTGGGCACGACCTTGAGCAGCAGGTCGGGGCTTGCGAACCCCGGATGCTCGTCAAGCGACACTGCGACTAGCACCGCGGGCACGTCGCCTCGCAGCATGCCGATGAGAGCGGCCCGGTCGAGCATGATATCCTTATCCTGCAGTCCTGCCGGCAGCCAGGGAATAACCGTTCGCACGAACGCGCGCTCGAGCCGGCGTGCCTCGTCCTGATCTCCGGAGGCGCGAGCTTCGCCCGTCAGCCGCCCCGCCAACGCGGCCGCTCTCGACCACTTCTCGCGATTGAGCCGACGTTGGACCTGTGCCGGTGACATCGTCTCCGGATCAGTAGCACCCTCCGCCGCGATCTCAGCATCAAACGCTTGCCGCCCACCCGTGCCGTACAGCCAGAGCTCGTCCATCCAATGGCACAACCGCTCTGTCGCCGTCGCCATCTCGGCGAGGTACGAGGGGAACCTCGCGACATTGAGGCGCCGTGTGCGCCACTGGCTGACGAGCCGTTTCACGTCGCGATAGCGCCTCATAAGCTCACGCCAGTCGTCCTCGGCGAACGGCAACTCTCTCGCACGCGATGTCACGCGGCGCTCCAGCCCAGAAGCGTTCGGCGCATTTGCCGCTGACAGCACTTGTGCAGTATCGCTATGCCGCCGTCGGTGGGCCGGACCGGGATCGCCGGCGGCCGTAGATTGGCCCGACACGTAATTGGCGGTCGACCAGTGAAGCGGTTTACGCGTTGCGTCTCACGCTCCCGCCGGATGCGATTCAACTCTTCGCGGCTGATCTCGCGTGGCCGAATCATGTCGAGGCGTTGGAGTCTTTCGCCGAACTCTTCCCAGCTCACGCCATAGGCAGCGAGATACGTTCGCAGTCTCGATACAGAGATCGGCCACGTGCCTCGCTCGTGCTTGATCAAGTTGCAAGGGTAGAAGCCGCCAAGAATTCCCGCTTGGATGAGACTCAACTGTCGGTCGGTGCGCAGCTCTTCCAAGACCCTGCCAACGAGCTTGGCCAATCGGCGATCGAAGCCAGGGTACACGCGCTGGTTGCGCGGGACTGCAACGCGGACGTTTGCTGCCCGCATCCGATCAGCCCTCGCCCGCCGACTCGCAGTCGTTGAACGCGCCCGCATAGCGCCCAACGTCGAACGTCAGGACAGCGAAGCCAGGCGCGATCTCGGCGAGCCGCTCCACGTACGCGATGGTCGTCCGCATCCACCGCCCCGTGGTCCGACCAGTTGCGACCTCGCGCAGGTGGATGCGATCTCCGGGACGGAACTGTTCCGCGTCGCGCACAATGTGCCAGGGTCGGTAGCCCTCCACGAGCATCTGGTAGGCATCGGGCTCGACATCCTGGACATGGAATGCGCGAAACTCCGCAGGCTGACAGCGCCGGCCGAGGTCCGATTCGTCGAGATCCAGCGCGTCGGCCAGCTGCAAGATCGTTGTGTACGAGACGTCCACCCGGCCATCCTCCAGCGCGGCAAGCTCACTTTCCGCCAGGCCGGCCCGCGGGGCGATCTCCGATAGCGCCCGCCCCCGCGCCACGCGGTAGTGGCGGACCAGCTTGCCGAAGGCTGCCAAGGCCACGAGACGCTGAGGATCGGCGACGAGGGTCACTGAGAAGTCCATTTGCTTAGGAGTACCACACGACAAGTCGAAGCGTTAAGCGAGGGTCGTGGTCGATCATACCTATCGACCGACTCGAAAAGGGTCGAATGAACTGACCGCCTCCCGATACGGCTGGATGAACCGGGTGCGGAAGTCCATCAGGGCTGACTCGAGCCCGTATTGTCGTCGCCACTGTACCGGTGTAAGGCCAGTCAGTCGGCAAAACGTGCGGGCCAGCGCCTGCGCTGACGATGCATTGACCGCGTTGGCGATCGCGGTCACGCTCCAGGTCGTCGACTCACACAGATACGCGAACCGGACCACGAATCCCACCTCGACGTACTTCCTCGGCGAGGGGATCCCGATCCGCGCGAACCGGGCCACGAGCGCACCGGGCCGGACGCCGTTCCGTTGGCAGATGTCACGGACCATAGTCACATCACCGCGAAACACGGTTTCGATAAACCGGAGCCAGCCCTTGGTCGCAGTCTCGCCCAGCGTGTCTCGCACGACCGCCAAGCCTTGCAAGACCACCGGTGTCGGCAACCGATCCAGAGCGGCACTCAACTGCGCCCAGCCGCTCGTCCCTGCGCGAAGGTCCACGACAGGCTCGGCTCCCAGGCGTCCGAGAGCGGCCACTCGCGGCACGACCCCGTCCAACGTTTCTTGGGTAACGAGACCGACCATTGGGAGGTGTGGGAAAGCGGATCGAAGTCGCGTGAGTAGAGGGGCCGATCGCTCGTCGAGGCGCGCCGACGAAGCGAGTATCCCATGCGCTTGGCCAGTGGCGAACGCCCGGTGGACCGCAGATAGGTCATCCACAGCGATCGTCTTCACCCGTCCCGCAAGCGACGCCTGGAGACTTGCCCGTTCTCTGGGCGTAGCCCAGATCGCCAGGGTCGCTTGATCCGTCGGCACCACGAGTGTCCTGGGCGCGCGCACGGTTTTAAACTAATACCGACAGCGGTAATGTCAATAGCGGTAATACCGGTAGCGGTATTGTCGGCGGTGAACATGTGCCGTACTCTGGCATATGCGCGTCCGGATTTCAGAGCTGATGCGAGCTCGTGGCATCGCTACGGCCTACATGCTGGCGAAGCAATCCAACGGCGCCATCACGAACAACGTCGCCTACCGACTCGTTCAGACTGACGGCCGGTTCGAGCGCTTCACCGCCGCCCTACTCGACGCGCTATGCGACGTTTTCGACGTTGGGCCAGGCGAGTTACTGGAGTACGAGGGTAAGGCGCGGAGGCGCAGGGCAGGGAACTAGGGGCGCCTGCCGGTGCTGCACTAAATGCCAGTCCCACCCCAGAGAGCCGCGTTCACTCTTCTCAGGATCGCATTTCCACAGAATTCACAGCCGGGTTGCCGGGGGCGCAACACGCGCCGGCGCGCCAGAGGTGGATGCCACGGGCTGATCCGCCAATAGTTGTAGTTTCTCGTGTGCTGAACGTCGGAGAGCCAGCGGACCAGTTCGAGGGCGAGCATGGTGCCCGCCAATACCGAAACAAACGCGAATGGCGCGATGATCTGCCGGCCCGCGACAGTGCCGAGATGCCCCTCTGCGCAGAGTTGCTTGAAGAGCGTGTCGTACGCGGTACCGACTAGTTGCGCAGTAACAAGCCCAGGATACCTCTGTGCTATGATCTCGGCTGCCGGAACTGATATGCGTTCAGCTCGGACCATTGCAACGGATACGCCCAGGTGATCGGCAATATGCTGTTCACGAGTCAGTTCTTCATTGTCGGGCTCGTAGATGCAGCTCAGACAACCTGAATCGGTCGGCTGGATATGATGGTGCAGAACGATTTCCCGAATATCCGTCGTTGAAGCGTCGAACACTTCGCCCGGCATTTCGTTTTGCAACGATCGCCGGGCACGCCGACTGTCGACTGCGACGACAAGCCGGCGTAACCACGGCCCCTCCGATTTTTCGGGGAGGTCCTGTAGCCGCGAATATCGCGGGACGAGTGTGAGGCGCGGAAAGAAGGGTTGCGCTTTTTCTGCTAAGCACTCTGCTTTGGGCGAGTTGATGTCATCCGATTCGAACCAGATTTGCCGATTTAGATTCCCAGAGGCCACCTTGTCGTCATCCACGATCTCGAAACGTCCCCGTAGGTCTAGAATGACGCGCTGCCCAGAGGAGAGCATTGCCAATAGCTCCTGCTCCGGCGACGTAAGCGTGACCAAGGTCTATCGGCCGTTCGATTGAATCGAGATCGATCCCGAGTTGGGTAAAGTCCAAGAATGAGCGGATCTGACGCGCCGAACGGGAGCCTACTGCCCAAGGCGCGGTGTAGAGCAGCAGCAGACGCGTAACAGGCAATCATCAAGCACAAGATCGCCGGAACCTGCGAGCACTCCTTTGAGCTGACGTGGCATCCGATGACTGCTTGATCGAGATCCACTAGAACGCGGATCGCTTTGGTTCCCGTTTGTGGTGCCGCCGCTCCGATCACGAGTTCGGCCGCTGCTTCCGAATCCGCCAACGTCGACACGGATTGCGCCGTGCGACTGAGTAACGCAATAACCTCATGGCAGATACGTTGTGCCACACGATCGTTGGGATCTGCCGTGACAACGATCGAGAGTTCGAGTGCTTTGGATGCCTCGGTGATATGAATTCCGAGCGCCTGAGCGAGGGCAGCAGCGTTCTCGCGGCGAGCCTCCGGCGTCAGGTGATCCGCAGGCATTCGTGCTCCAGCTGTGCTCTTGGCACTTCAACCCAACGTGCGGCGGCTGTGAAATGATAAGTCTTGGCCTCGTCGAGGAAATTCGAGACGGTTGTGGCGGATGCAAAGTGGGGTACTACCAGCGACAACGCGCCCTCATGACGGATAATTGCCCAGCGATCGTCCGCCGTGGAATGGAATGCTTCGCCAGGATGCGAATGAACCTGAGCAGCTACCATAAGCCGACGCTTTCTTAGCTCTGCATACAGTGCTGTCATTCCCGCCGGGGGAATTTCAAACATGTCTTCGCTCGCATTCTGCATCGGTCGATAGGCTTCTTCGACCTGAAGAAGTGCACCGTTGCGCCGACCCAGCCAAAGCACGATGCACTCGCAGTTGTCTTGACCCGCATCGCGCAAATGAGTGAGCGTCAAATCAACGAGCGCAGGAGGGCAGAGCGTTAACATCTACCCTTGTCCTTTCTGCCAGGCGCGCCATACTTGGGTCAATATGCCGCCGAGGTCGTAGCTGGAGGCATCCCTAAGATTCTGCCAGAGATCGCTCACGTGGCTCGGGTGCGTGTGGTATTCTCGTGAGCCCCGCATGCAGATGAACAATCGATTGGTGATCGGGTGTGGTCCGGGATGAAACACGCCCGTCGGGTTCGACAGCGCGGTCGTCAGCAATGAGCCATCGGCCGCATGGAGCGTTATTGACGGCGGTAGATCATTCCAGTCGTTACAAGTGAACCGAACCCGTAGCGGAGTTCGACCGATCGCAGTGAACGAACAGTCGATAATCGGAAATTCAAGCGCGTGAAGAGTCCATCCACGACGCTGTGCTAACGCCGGAGACAAAGAACCCACATCGCGTTCGAACAATTCCTTGGCGGCGGCCGGATGCATTACCCCCCTCCGCCCTCGCTCGGACCCCAGTCGATCTCCACCTCGCCGGCGAGGCCGTGCTGTTGGTAGGTCAGCGCAATGTTGATTTCACGCTTGCCCGAGGGTAGCGTGACGGTCGCAACCCAGCCCGTCGTGTCTTTGATCTTTAATTCCGCTTTGGCCTTGTGCAGGCCGACCTCCACCTTCTGGTCGATGGGCACTCGGTTGAATCCCTCGGCGGGATAGAAGCCCGCGGTAGTCGAAACCGAGACCTCCACGAAATGCTCGCGCTTGTGTTCATCGGCCGAGCCATGGCTCGATTGCCCCATACTCATCTCCGTCGCTCCTGACTTGAGAAGTCACATATGATGCAATTTATGGCCATTTTATACATTGTCAATGGCCGATGAATATATCAAAAACGTTGCTTTTTTGGCCTGAAGCAGTATAATTCCAGAGCACCAAATCGGAGAGACGAGGCTATGGATCGCAAACAAATGACGCTAATGCTCAGCGACAAGGAGATGTCGCTGCTCGATGAGCTGGCTGAGCGGCGGGGGATGTCAAAGACCGCACTCGTGCGCCAGGCGCTGCGGCTCTACCAATCGGTGACGGAGCGGATCGAGAGCGGAGAGAAAGTCTTCGTAGAGCGACCGTCGACGAAAGAGAAAACTGAGCTCATGGTCCTATGAAGGAACTGCTCGGCGACGCCATTCTGCTCGAGCGCAGCACCGAGGCTGATGCTCCCGCCCGGATATTCAGGACACTGGACCAGAAGAATTTCGACGATTTCGAGACTTTGTGGCGCCCGATGCTCAAAGAAGCGCGTGGCCGGGCCGCCTCCTGGGAGGGCGCCGCGAAGTTCGACGCTCAGGATTCGCACTGGGAGTGGGTTGAGAAGGCGGTCGAGGCCGAACGCATCATGGGCCGCGACACCTACGCAGTAGAATGCGCGGGCGTCACCCAAGGACTGATGCTCATCAATGTCGGGTTCGGACGATTACCCGACCAGCGCGGCAAGGAGCTGATCTACATTGAGCTTCTCGCCACGGCGCCATGGAATCGGCCGAAACTGACTCCAGATGCGCGCTACAAGGGTGTCGGCCGTGTGCTGGTGGGTACGGCGATCAGCCTGAGTGATGATCTCGGCTTTGGAGGCTGCATCGGTCTACACTCATTGCCCCAGTCGGAAGACTGGTACCGAGCGGGCGGGTTCACGGACGTCAAGTACGACGAGTCGAAGAAGATGCGGTATTTCGAGATGACTAACGACGATGCGCTGGCATTCGTATCAGATTGAGGAGGGATTATGAAACTGCTATTCACTATCGACGGCTTGCGACGAAAGATCGCGGCCGATCCAGAAGACGAACCTATGGCGGGCGGCCCCGAGGGCCGCTCCGTCGATAGCACATTGGCGGCGGAAAACGCTGCCATCATTGGTGAGAGCAAGGTAGTCCAGCTGCGTATCGGTCTAGGGGTACTCGTGCGCCAGTTGCGGCTCAGAGATGGCCTGTCGATCGCTCAACTCTCCGAGCGAGCCCAGGTTGCGGAAGATGATCTGCGTCAAGTCGAACATAACCCTCATTACACAGCACGCGCGCGCTTGATTCACCAGCTTTCGGAGTACTTCGGCGTGTCCCTCACGATGTTGTCGCAAATGTCGGGCACGACACATTCCGTTGACCGAGCACTCTATAATGATGTGGTCAAGTACGCCGCGCATTCGGATGATGTCTCAGCTCTCACGAGTGAAGAGCGAGAGACGCTCCATGCTTTCGTCGCTATGCTGAATGAGCGCTCGCGGACCTAGCTATGCTGGAGGGTGAGCTCGGAGATTTCGAGAAGCGCGATATTCGGGCGCAAGTCGAACGGATCCTCAGAGACCTCGGTAACCCCGAGCCTCCCCTGCGACTGGCTGATGTCCGCAAGCTCCTCGCGATCGATCTCCATTACTATCGAAGCTCAGATCCAGGCCTGGTCGATGAGCTCACACATCGGTTCAAGGTCTTCGCCCGAAAATCGATCCCCGACCTGGGCAAGCATCTGCTATCGGCGTTGACGAAGTCACGACTCTGTGCATTCTGGGTGCCGGAAAGCTCGAAAATTCTTGTCGACGCTGATGTGCCCGAGCCGAAGCACCGCTGGCTAGAAGCGCATGAAGTCACTCACAGCGTAACGCCATGGCACCGCAAGTTTCTCTTCGGTGACAACTATCACACGTTGGATCCGGCTTGCCACGCATCGTTGGAGGCCGAGGCAAATTACGGCGCGGGAAGACTTCTCTTCTTGCAGAATCGGCTTGCCGAGGAAGCTCGCGATCTCCCGCTGTCGTTCGAGTCAATCAAGTTGCTGTCGAAGCGATACCACAACTCAATCGTCTCGACGTTCTGGCGGGCTGTAGAGGATCGAAACCCAGATCAACCGGCATTTGGGATTGTTAGCGTTCATCCGCTTTATCCGGATATTGGCAATCATGATGGACCCAATCCCTGGCGCTATTACATCCGATCCTCGGGATTCCAAAGACAGTTTTCAGTCGTGACGCCCGATGACGCCTTTGGCCTTGTGGCCCGGTACGCGAGTAACAAAAGGACGGGGCCCATTTTCACTGCGACGCATCTACTTAGAGATGTGAACGGAGACGAATGGGAATTCAACATTGAATCCTTCTCGACCAAGCATGCGCTCTTGACTCTCGGGTTTCCGGTTCGCCGGCATCAGACCCTGGTATCCACTTGAGTCGCTCCCGCGCGTATGAGGGAGCGCTGCTCCAGTGAGGCAATGGCTGCGTCGCGCGGTGGATCTGGTCCGGCAGGCTGTTGGTCACCCGTCCAGAGTCGTTCGACCGCACCGTCGCCGCGTCGATGTCAAGCGCGTCAGTGTCAGGAGATATGGCAAGTTCAATGACAGACCGCCTCCGTTGCACTGGGCCCCCTGTCATCCGTCAACCATTCATCGCTTCAAGGCTACCATGGCTTGTCCGGCGGGCCATGTGCTCACGCTTCGAATTCACGCAATCGGGTCAGACGGCGCGGTCACCCCGAGCGTCGTGTGCCCAGTGAAGTGCTGCACCTTTCATGAATACGTTCGACTGACAGACTGGACATTTGGATCTATTGGATGATCCGAAATGCGCTGCTGCGCGATAGCGAACCGGAGAAAGCGGTTTCCCAACTGACGCCCATTGTGCGCGTGGTATGTTCCCGTTTCATATTGGAACTATGTCCCGGTCGCACCGGCCCTTAGGCGCCGCGCTCGAGCCTCCGTTGGTCGTGCTTGTGCACGAGGGGAAGGGACCCGTCGCGCGTGGATCGGCCAGTGACGGGTTCGACTACACGTGTCACGCGTGCGATCTGGTTCTGGCTGAGAGTGTTGACGAGAACGCGCTGTGGGACGTGGGACTCAAGTGTCCCCAGTGCGGAGCGCTGAATGACGCGCCAAGCCTCTCGGCGGATCGGCCCTTGCCCAGGCAGTTCGTCGAGATAATGCCTGGAGTCAGGGTCTATCGGGAGACCATCGATCTCCGGGGGGCGAGTGTCGTGGGAACTCCGGGGTTGGCACGCCGCGGCGCCACTCGACCCACACGCGAAGCGACCTTCCGAGCGACTGAGACAGCCTACTCCTTGGTGATCGAGCCGCGCGAGTTTCTGAGCGACCTGGTTGATCGCGTTCGGGCGACGCTCGGCGACGCGTTTGCCGTCATCGAAGCGCGCGACAAGCGGCGCCGGGCCAGTCGAGCCGCGCCAGAGAACCGTCATGGGCTCATGGTGGCGGTGGAAGCGGTGCAGGCGTCGATCGTAAGCCTCGAGTCATTCGAGCCAACGATCGCTGTCTCTGCAGTAACGGAGCTGGACGTCGTGCTTCGGTTCCTAGAGCGATGGCGGGGAGTGCGGGAGTGGCCGACATTGATTGAAGCGCTTTCTCAGCAACAACAGTACGCACACACCGTGGTGTTGCTCGCGACGGCGACGGCGCTGGCAGACAAAGGGAATGTCGTCGATTTCATGCCGACGGCCCGGTCGCGTACCCCGGACCTGGTCATGATGCGCGCTGCGGGTGGTTGGTTCGCGGTCGAGGTGAAAGGGCCGCGCGCATTGGCCACGCGGTTTCCCAGGCGATGGAAGGCAGACGAGGCGTATGATCTGATCCGCACGCAAGTGATGCGCGCCCGCCGAGGGAACAAGGGGCAGATGGCAGCGGGCGAGGCAGGCCTCCTGGTGATCGGCGGGATGTACAATCACCTCGAGACAATCGAATGCCTCAAGGCGGCGGCGGTCGAGTATTTGGCTGATGCGGCCGGGAAGCATCGCCATTCGGACATGGAGGGGATCTCGCTCGTCAATGTGGCGACACTCGTCGAAAATCGTGCGCCGCTCGGCCGACCGCTGTTACCCTTTGCGCAATTTCGCTGGGTTCGACATCCCGGGTACCGCGGTCGGGCATCGATCGTTCCATCAAATGCCGGGATGAACGTCGTATCAGGGCCGCTAACTCAACCGGGCGACGTGCGGATGGACGTGTAAGTGCAGCGACTGAAGTTCGGGGGACGGTTCGAATAGTCAAGGTTGGCCCGTCTGGGAGCTCGCTCAATCTCCGCTGTACCTTCATGGCACGCCGTCTCGGTGGCTGGCTGCGGGGGAGTGCGCTGTCGCGTCGGTCGGCGATGCCGTCATCGCGCTCGCCGCCGATGGCAGCGCGCCCCTTGTCGCGCGGAATCGGTTCTGCCTCCTTCGACTCGGTGCGCCGTCTGTCATCGTATACGCGGTCGTTGGGTTCGCGGTGAGTGTGGGCCTTGAAGGGTGGAACGTCGATGTGCTCCACCGCTGGTCATACCGTCCATCGATGCCGCGGATCGGAGGTATTGGCCTGACTCGAATCCTCCCATGGATCGTGGTGCCATCAGCGGCGCTGGTACTTACCCGTCGTTGGTTGGGAAGACGGGCGCGGGTCCAAAGGCGAGCCCATCGTCGAGATATGCCATGCCGTATGCGAACTACGACCGCGATTGCGCGCGATGATCGCAGCGTTGAAAGGCGAGAAACTGGTGGACGGCGACTAGGGCTTCCGGATCGCGAGTTGTGATTCGCACAGCGCCACCGCGCGGCTGGTCGGATACGGTATACGTGATCAGGTTGCGTTTAGCGACCATGGTGGCCGTGCCGGGCACGTCGCGCATGTGCACGAACATCGGTGTCGAGAAGTCGCCGCTACCGAACGCCTGCGTGATCATGCGCAGGTGGTGCCGGATCATGGCGACGCCGGCCGAGTCGTCGACGTTGCGCTCGAGCTCTATCCGACCGCCGTCGGGCAAGTCTGTAAAATGATGGATCGAGGTGTACCGATCGACGCCCATGGCTTGCGCGCCGCGTGCCTGCACGGCGCGATAAGCGCGGTCGCTGCCCGCTGAGGAGTCGTACGCCGGGTGCGTGTCGCATTCTTGAGCGCGCAGTGCCATCAACGGGACAACCTGCAGCGTCGCAAACAATCCGAATCCCCATACAACGGCGTAGCCCTGTAACTTCCGTGCGTCGGACGTCATTCGATCCCTCGGGTTTGCTGGATGGCCCCAGCATACGACCATACCCCGGCCCGCCGCTGGAACCAAAGTCTCATTTGCGCTCGCGTGATCAGTTTAGACGTACTCGCTCGTATTCCCCTCGTTGACAAGCTCTCACCGGCGGCGCGGCGCGCCCTCGCCGGCCGGGCTATCACGCGTCAATTCGGCGCGGGGGAAGTGTTGTAGACAGTCGGCAGCCCGATCGATGACATGCTAGTCGTCATCGAGGGCGAGGTGCGCGTAATCCGTGAAGGGGGCGGACGACAGCACGTGCTGCACACCGAGGGGCCGGGTGGCACGTTGGGCGAGGTGCCGTTCTATAGTGGGGGAGCAGCCCCCGCGACCGCCATCGCGGTCGTGCCAACCCAGTGCCTCGTTCTGTCACGCGGGGCGATCGAGGCCGCGATCGTCGCCGACCCCGCCGTGGCGTGGGTGCTCCTTGGCCGGCTGGCCTCGCGCGTCCGGGGGCTCGTAGAGCGAGTAGATCGCCTGGCGCTTCAAAGCGCCACCACGCGCCTGGTGGGACTGCTGGTCGCCAAAGTTCCGCGCACGAGCATCGGAGGCGAGGCAGTTGTCAGCCTTGGGATGTCGCAGGCGGTTTTGGCCGCCGAGTTGGGGACGGTGCGCGAGGTGATCGTGCGGGCACTGCGGTCGCTCAGGGAGCGCGGGTTGATCTCGACCGCTGGGCGCGGCTGTCTTCGCATCGTAGACGTTGCCGCGCTACGGCGCGCGGCAGAAGAGGTGAGTCCGACTTAGGACCGCGCTTACCTTTACCTTGCTGACGCGGATGTCGGCGGCCACTCCGTATTTGTGAGAATTCAACCTGTCGCGCGTGTGGAGTACTAGTCGTGAACCCAACTGAGGTCGTGGCGGTCGTCCTCGGCAACCTCAAGACCGCCGCGGAAATCGTGAAACTTCTGCGATCGGATTCACCGATCCAGAAGGCAGAGGCGAAGCTGAAGCTGGCTGAGGTGCTCGAATCGCTGGCGGACGCGAGAGTCCAGTTGGTCGACGTGCAGGAAGCCGTGAGGGAGAAAGACGCGCGAATCGCGGACCTGGAAGAAGCGTTCGAAGTCAGGGATACAGTGCAGCGGCAGAACGACGGGATCTATAGGATCAAAGCCGGCAAAGCGGAGGGATACCCCCATTGTCTTCGCTGCTGGGAGGAGGACCACCGATTGAGACAACTTGTGCACTCGGCGGGCGATCACCGAGCGCGTGTGTGCCCCACATGCAAGACGGGTTACGAAGGGCGATCGGTTCCCTTTATCACGCCCGACGCCGTGCAATAGTAGCCGGGCGTCAAGGCGTTCACCTGCGTCGTTGATACGCATCTGGAACAGTGTGCATCCAGCACGCCCACGCACAGGAAAACGGCCGCGGAGACAGTCTGTGTCCCAGTCGATTATTGAACTAGAAGGTGCCGTTCGCGCGAGAATGGAGCCCGAGCTCCGAGACTACGTCGACGTGCTCGGGAAGGCGTACAATCTGCTGGGCGAGATCGTCGAGGCGTCGAATGTGGACCAGCTATCGCTTTCGGCGAAGGTGCAAGTCATGCTTGCCGCGCGACTGCAGGAGGATTTGCGTTCGGTTGATCTCACTGCCTCCTTGGGTTATGCCTTGGCTGCCTTGACACATGCTTCCGTCGTGCGCGAAGTCGCCTACGGCATGATGTATTTGGACTCTGATGACCGTGCTCTAGCATGGTGGGCGCATCAAAAGGAGAACAAAGCATATCCGGAGTGCGGCCACAAAGATGTTTTGCGAGATGTGTTGGAGCGCCGATTCGGGCGAGTGGATGCTGTCGACCAAGAGTACAAAGTGTACACTGATATGTGCCTGGCTAAGCACGCCAATCCGGTTTTGCAGCGTGAATACGGCGTCTTGAAATCGCCCGCAACGATTGACGTTGTTTCACATCCCTTCTACTCTGCGGATGTCGTGTTGTTCTGCAAGTTCGCCCTAGCGCATTCGATTCGGGCTGTGACGACGGCCGCGCTACTTTTCGCTGCGGAACTGGAGTCCGAGGAGGCGACCGACTGGCTGGCGGCCGGCGCTATTGCGGCGAACGATACTCTGCTCGGCTTGACGGAACGCGACGGGATAACGAACGGTTTTCCCCTACTGGCAACCGGAGTCTGACAGGAGGCGGATGCATCCCGCGAGAACGGGCACCCGGAGCCGCGGTGATGTGTACGTAATGCAGCGACTATTCCGCACGCCGGGCGTCATCACCCCCGAACTTCTGAGGCTGACAGATCGTGTTGTGCCCGGAGCCGTGCCGCTCTTTGTCCCTGTTAGGCTAACCTCAGAATGGCCTGATCAACGAGTGCTTCGAGAATGCACGGCGCCAAGTAGCCAGACTCAAAGGATCCGTTCAGCACGGATGGGCGCTCTGGGAATGGTCGGGCAAGATGATCGAGGCGGAGTTTCATGCGGTCTGGAGACAGCCCGGAGGATCGCTGATTGACGTTTCGCCCCGATCCGATGGCGAAACCCAGATCCTCTTTATTCCGGATCCATCGCGTGTGTTCGAGGGAAAACAGATCAACAACGTGCGAGTAGCGCTTGGTGATGACCCTCGCATTCATGAATACATCGCGCTTGCCGACCGACACTTTGACATCCTGAATCGAGGCGGCCGAGCATCGGCGCTCGGCGCGGTTGCAGTCCCAAGGCACGAGATCGAGCCCGTAAGACGACGAATGTGGGAGCTCCAGACGGCGCTTGAATACGGCGCCGCGAAGCGAAACGACCCTTGTCCCTGTGGCAGCGGCCGTAAGTTCAAAGAGTGTCACGGAGGTGGCTTCAATTTCTAGAGTTCTACTTGACACATCAGCGACGCTGACCTCAAGGGCGCTCAGGTACCCCTCCGTCGCTTGCTGCGTTGTCAGTTCATGTCGGAGAGACAATCGTGTTCGAGAAGCATGAGGTTGAAGCGCTGCGGGACGGAATTCTGACGCTCGAATGCATGGCGATGCGTATAGAGCGCGAATCACACATTGGTGGAGCGGAGCCGTGTGTATTTACCGGCGCAGGGAGGATTTACCAGGACGACGGGTTACTCCGTTTCACCATGTACAGCCCAGAAACCTACGATCCGTCGCGTTGCCCTGAATTGATCGGCGAGGTCGGTGATTTCGTCGGACGGGAATCCTACTACCAATTCTCGGCGCACGATCTTGAAGGTCGCTCATGGAGCTGCAATGCCGTGCTGCCTTCGCCCAATGTTCCTATCGACCGTCGAGGGGCGGCTTGGCACGGTAGGCTGCCGTGGATTAGGGCTGTCCGGCACGCAGGCGATCTTTACTGGCGCGCGCCGCACCGCACCACCCTCACGTGCATTGCATTTCAAGAGATCGATGCGCCGCTCAACTACTACAGCCGAAGTCATCAGGAGACCCCCTTGGGCACTGTGCAAGGCCGCTCGCTGGATCACGCGGCATTTGAAACGGCGGGGCTGCACTGTGTTCTCCATGCACCTCCTACTCACACGCAACTCGTCGTCAACGCAGATGCGGCGCTCCCCGATAACCTAGCCCTGCGCATGGCGGACGCCTTGCAATTCGTACTTGCAACCCCGATTCGATGGGCGATCGAGCACGGCGAAACATTGGCTGAGGAATGGGTGACGCTTATCAGCCCAGGAGTCGCCGCGAATAGACGAACAAGAATTTGGCCGCCTGTTCCACTGCGAACAACATCCAGCGTAGACGATACCTGGAGGTTGTTCGCGCTCTATTTCAACAGGTTTACTTCCGATCACCGTGGCGCACTCTCCGACCATGTATCCGCGCAGTGGCACTCGCTGTTGGCGTCAGCGTCGAGCACCGCTGAGGTACAGGTGATGACGGCGGGAGTCGCTGTCGAGGCGCTGGTAAAACTGATCTGGTCGGGACCAGCCTCCGCGCAGGTATCCCCACTGCAGTCCATCATCAATGATCTGCTCATCTATTTGAAGACCCTAACTACGTCAGACGATCTGCACGCTCGATTCGAGAAAAAACTTCAGACGATGGTTGAGCCGTCCGTTATGGATCGTCTTCATGAACTCGGGGACAAAAACTTGGTCGATGGGAAGCTGCTCAAATCGTGGCGCCGTTTGCGCAATGCTACGGTTCACGACGGCCGTTGGCTCGCGGATCATTTGGAAGAAGGTCTCGATTTGCTGACCGATGTGACGAGTCTACTGTATCAAATCATCTTCGCCGCAGTCGAATACTCCGGCACTTGTACGGACTACGGCAGGCCGAATGGCATCGGATCCTATCCTCCTATTCGTTGAGTTGCGCGGAGCCGCGCTCACCGCGACAAAGGCGTAAAACGAAACACACGAGCGTCTTACAGAAGGGGTGATTCCGGTACTGCGCGATATCGACGATCAGTTCTTCACCAGCTTGCCCGTCCGTGCTCGACGATGCGTCATAGGGCGTCCCATCGTGCGCCAATGTCGTGATCGCAGAGGCGAGCGATTGCCTCGGCCATTCCGGTGTCGTCCTCTTGACCACCCAAGTGGTTTCAGACGTGGGCCCGTTTCTGGGCCCGTTTCTCCCGGCAAACTCCGTCATCCGGGGCAGGGAACCACGGCGCCGATGCCCGGTTCTCCTCTGAACGCCGTCAAGTTGACGGACTTGGATACCCCAGTAGCTTGGTTTGCAACCAGGAGGTCAGGGGTTCGATCCCCCTCCGCTCCATGGACTTAACTTTTCAGTGGCCCGTTGGTGTGCCCTGTTTCTCGCGAGAATCCCGCGCGGGTCGAGCACGGCGATGACAGCATAGGCGCGCCGCGTCAGAAAGCTAAGTAGGGGGAGTTCCTACTATCTTATACCAGACAGTCGCCGTCGCGCATGGGCCCGTTGTTCGAGGACCAATTAATGTCGCACCCGTCTCGCCGCTCTGGGTCGCCTCTCCTTGAGCCGGAGGACATCTGCGAGCCCGAGTGGGCGGCGTGGTACCGGATGTCCCCCGAGGAGCGTTGGACGGCCAGCTCCCGGATGTGGGCGGACTACCTCGCGCTGGGAGGCACGCTTGGGCCCGAGCCCGATACACAAAGTCCTTTCTTCGATCCGGGCATTCTCCGTCGACAGTCTGCTGATCGGCGGCCAGGCTTGCATTCTGTACGGAGCGGCGGAGTTCAGCCGGGACACCGATCTCGCCGTCCTCGCCGACGCTAACAATCTCTCCCGATTGCGGGCGGCACTTGCCGATCTCCAGGCAAAAGTCGTCGCGGTCCCACCGTTCGAGCTGCCGTATCTCGAACGTGGGCACGCCGTTCATTTCGAATGTGCACGCCCCAATGTCGCAGGCATGCGGATCAACGTCATGGCGCGTCTCCGCGGGGTCGAATCATTTTCGGCACTCGTTTCTCGTCGCCAGACTCGTACGCTGTCCGATGGTCTAACTGTTGAAGTGGTCGGGCTGTCAGACCTCGTCCTATCAAAGAAGACTCAGCGCGATAAGGATTGGCCGATGATCCGTCGACTCATGGAGGTGAGCTATCTCACCACCGCGTCGCGGCCCACTGCCAACGAGGTACGGTTCTGGCTTCGCGAACTGCGTACGCCGACGTTGCTTATCGAGGCCGCGCATCGTTTCCCGACCGCTGCGCGCGAGATCACAGCCGAGCGTCCGCTGTTGGGACACGCTTCCGCGCGCGACGAACCAAGTCTCGAGGCCGCGCTCGCGGCAGAGGAAACGCGCGAGCGGACTCTTGATCGCGCATATTGGGCGCCCCTTCGAGCTGAGCTCGAGCAACTGAGGGGTCAGGCGCGTCGGGGTCGACGCGACGCGCGGTAGCGCCCCAGTCGTGCCGTCGGCTGCGCGCCAGATGGTCGCCCCATTCGGTTGTGGTGAGGCCGCGCGCCAACGGTGACGGCGAACGGCAGACAGCCAGAATGCAAGCTGACGTATCTCCAAAAGCCTGTTGAAGCTCGTGGGCGAAGCCGCAAATTCGACTACGAGACCTCACGGATCTACTGCACGCTGATCATGCCCTGCGTACCTAGGGCCTGATGCATACGTAGAAGTGGTACACGCCGGGCTTTGTAGAGCGAGACGGCTATCGGCCGCGTGCGTCCTCGACCAACATCGAAGCGCGCTCGTGACTCAAGCCCATCTCCGACATGAGCCGCGTCAAGCCGCGGGCGATAGCGCGCCGGTCGCTAGCGGACAGCTGGCCGAGTGCCGCGACAATTGTCGCCTGCGGCGCGGCGGGTGCATCATCGATCGCCGTCCGTCCGGCGCGCGTGAGCGCGATGACAACTCGGCGGCCATCCTCGGCCGATCGCTCGCGTCGCAGGAACCCCCGAGACCGTAGTCGCTCGACGACGGGCGAGGCCGTACTCTGATCCGTGTACGTTCGCTCCGCGAGCTCGTTGAGCGACTGCGCCGGATTGTCGCGTAGTGCGTGCAGGACGAATCGCTCGCCGGCCGTCAGCGCCGGCGTCGCGTCCAAGCGCCGCGATGGTGAAGATGCATCGAACTGGCCACTGGTAATAATACATTGACACCAATATAATTCCCCAAGACCCAAGCGGATCACGGCATGCGGCGAAACAGGACGGTCTTGGTTTCGGGGGCGGGGATCGCGGGGCCGACCCTCGCCTACTGGCTCCTGCGTGCAGGCATGGAGCCGACCATTGTCGAATCCGCACCCGAGCTGCGGCCGGGCGGGTACATGATCGACTTCTGGGGCCTGGGATTCGAGGTGGCCGAGGCCATGGGGCTCGGCAGTCGGCTGCGCGAGATCGGGTACGCCATGCGAGAGGTGACGCTGGTGGATGAGGCGGGTCGGACCACCGCTCGCCTCACGACCGATGCCATGCGCAAAGCGAGCGGTGAGCGCTATGTGACTCTCCTGCGCGCGGACCTGGCGCGGGAGCTCTATCGCTCGATTTCGGGCCGAGTGGAAGTCATATTCGGCAACGAGATCACCTTCGTCGGGCAGGACGCCGATGCCGTTCATGTCGGCTTCGCGCGCGGTACACCGCGACGATTCGACCTCGTCATCGGCGCCGATGGCGTCCATTCGAACGTGCGGCGCTTAATCTTCGGCCGCGAGGACAGTTTCGAGATCGACCTTGGCTACTCGGTCGCCGCATTCAGCGCGCGATACTATCCCCACCGCGACGAGTTGACCGCTGTCAGCCGGACGATCCCTGGACGCCAAGTCGTGCGGTGTACGTTGCGCGATGGGTCGACGGTGTTCTTCATGGTGCTCGTGTCGGAGCTGACCGCCAATTATCCGGTCACGACAGCGGGCGCACAGAAGCAATGTCTCATCGATGCGTTCCGTGATATCGGTTGGGAAGGGGGCGAGATTCTCGAGGCCGTGAGCGACGCGACGGATTTGTATTTCGATTCGGTGACCCAAGTGCATATGCCGGCGTGGTCACGCGGCCGCGTGGCGCTGGTGGGTGATGCGGCGTATTGCCCGTCCCTACTCGCGGGCGCAGGGTCATCCTTTGCGATGGCGGGCGCGTACCAACTGGCGGGCGAGCTCCTGGCTGCGGGCGGCGATTACACCCGCGCGTTCCTGGCGTACGAATGGCACCTCAAGCCGTTCCTGGACCGGAAGCAGCGCGCGGCCCGGCGTCTCGGCGCCTGGTTCGCTCCAAGGACTTCCCTGGGACTCTTCGTGCGCAACCAGGTGACGCGGCTGGCTGGTCTTCCCGGCTTCTCGGATCTCATGGTTGGACCCATCGTGGCCAATGAGCTGCGGTTGCCCCACTACACCTGGGATGGGAAGCCGGCGAGGGTGAGTGCATAGCGGCTAGGCGCTGGTGCCGGTGTCCTACTCGCGCGCTTCGGTGACGAATGGTGTCCAGCCGGGGCGGAGCAGTCGCCGTGCGACCGTCATTGCGTCGCGCTTGGAGTTGAAGTGTCCGACACGGACGCGATACGGGACGCGTCCGACTACGCGAGCATCGAAGCCCCTGAGCACCAACCACCGCAGGACCGAGTCGGCCACGATCGGGTTGGGCACGTCGGCCGCCTCGACGGTCCAGAGGCCGAATGACGTGCGAGGAGGCGCGCCGTGCGACTTGCCAGAATCGACCACCACCGGCCCGCGCGTCGCGCCCGCTGGCGCAGGTCGTGCCGCGATGCGGAGCGTAGCCGCCGCACATAGTCCAAACAGCGCTCCAGCGAACCTATGCACGATCCCTCTTGGTCTGTGCTAATATATTGTCATCAATATAACTCTCTCGACGAGGGCGCCGTGCCTGTTTCGAGCGACCGTTTCCCCTCGACCGCCGGGCCATTCGACGTGCCGGCCGGTCGAGGGCATGGCGCAGGGAAGGATCGCTGGGGTGCGTATGCCTCGGCTCTGGCTGGAACGCTGGCCGCGTTGGCGCTGTCAGAGGCGCTGGCGCCGCGGCTGGTGCACGTGCCCTTCGTCTTCTGTTATGTCGTCGTTGCTTTGTCGGCGCTCTACGGAGGGCTTGGCCCCGCGCTCCTCTCGACCGCGGTCGGCATCGTCGGGATCAGCTATCTCATTCTGCCCCCCACGCATGCGCTGCACATCGAGCGCCCGGCCGACATCCTGTCGGTTCTCGCGTTCACGGCCGTGTCGGTGGCGATCAGTTCACTGACCAACTCCCTCCGACGTGCCCTGCGGCGTTCCGCACAGCTGGCGCAACTGCACGAAGCGCAGACCATCGAGTTGACCAACTCGAACGTGGAGCTTCAGCGGACCGCTCGAGATCTCGACGAGTCGCGTCGGCAGGCCGAGATCGCGCGGGCGGCCGCGGAATCAGCGAGCGCGGCCAAGTCGCGGTTCTTGGGGATGGTTAGTCACGAGCTGCGCACGCCCATCAATGCGGCGCTGGGATACGCCGACCTGCTGCTGGCCGATCTGGGCGGGCCACTGACGGATCAGGGCCGCGGCTACGTGCTCCGGATCCGCGACGCGAACCGTGACCTGGCGAAGCTCGTCGGCGACCTTCTCGATGTCATGACGGCTGAATCGGGTCGACTGACCGTCTCGCACATCATGGGGAACGTGACCGAGCCCGTGGAGCAGGCGCTCGCACTGGTGCGACCCCATGCCAATGGGCGTGGCGTGATGCTCCGCTACGATGCGTCGCCGAAGGACGCTTCGCCTTCGTACATTGGTGATACCGATCGCGTTCGGCAGATCGTGCTCAACCTGCTGACGAACGCCACCAAGTTCACGGACGCGGGCGGCTGCGTGACGGTGACGTGCGGCACGACCGACCGACCGGCGTTGGACGCTACGCTCCGTGGTGACTGTTCGTGGACGTTCGTGCGCGTCGCGGACACGGGATGCGGCATTCCGGCCAACCAGCTCGAGCTCATATTCGAGCCGTTCGTCCAAGCGCCGATGAGACAGCGTCGCGGTGGCACGGGACTCGGTCTCGCCATCAGTCGCTACCTGGCGCGGCTCATGGGAGGCAATGTATCGGTGACGAGCGCGCTCGGGGCCGGATCGGCGTTCACCGTCTGGCTACCAGCTCCAGCCGATGCCGAGACCGTCACGCTGGATCGAGATGGTGGCGCAGTACCGGAGCCGCTGTCGCCGGAGCGATGAGGACGAGACGGTGAGGAGATCCAGCGCGCCGTCGCTCGGGAGAGCCGCCAAGGCCCGCGGCGCGCGATCGCGGAGCAGGCGAAAGCGCCGTCGTGAGTTGCTGCGCGTGTAGCGATTCTCTCATGTAATGAACGATAATCGTTCGTTCATAGTACGAACATCAAAACTGCGGCCGGGGGACCGCCCAATTCCGGTACGCTTCTGACACATAACCCCCCCATGATGCATCCGTTACGAAGCTGAAATGGTGGGACTTCCCAACTCTGTAAAATCCGACATGGCTAACGAGTTAGCTCACTGGTCGTTTCCAACGCGGCGTGGGACGCACGGTTTGGGTTCTTGCGCGCCGCTAAGGACCGCGTCTATCGTCCGCGCCGATGAGCAACGTCGCCGCAGAACTTTCTCTGAACACTTCGTGGCCAGCTGGCCTGACACGGGATGAGGACGTCGAGGCTTCTCCGCGCGCACTGCCGGAGGCGGACGCATCACTGGCTTCACGCATCCGCGCGGGCGACGTTCACGCGTTTAAGGTCATGTTCGACCTGTACTATGAGCCGCTTCACGCGTACGTCGTGGGACTCTTACAGGATCAAGACGCAGCGGAGGAGTGCATACAGGACGTCATGTATCACGTGTGGGCGCTCGGCCCCGCGTGGGGACTGCACGGCAGTATCGGCGCGTACCTCTTCACGGCTGCACGCAATCGCGCCATGAATCATGTCAGGCGCCATCGGGTCGTTGATCGATGGAAAGCCGCGGCCACGTCGGGAGCTGAGCTGACGGGTATGGGGAAGGGACCTGAAGCGACGGACGAAGCCTGCCGCCGCCATGAGATCACCAGCGCGGCACGAGCGGCGTTAGAACGTCTCCCGGAACGGCGCCGCGTCGCCCTGACGCTTCGTGGGGAGTATCGTATGACCAACCCCCAAATCGCGGAAGCGATGGGAATCTCAGTCAAGAATGTCGAGCGCTATATCATGCTCGCGCTCAAGGCGCTGCGCAGGGAGCTCAGCGGGTTCTTCTAGCTCTTGACGATGGGTGTTGGCGGAGGATCGGTGTCCTTCTACCGAAAGATTCACCGGACCTCCCGCCGATACCAGAGATGCACGATCCGCACGAACATCCGCTACTCCTTCGCTACATCACCGACCAGTGCTCGCCCGACGAACGCGTCGAGGTCGAGACGTGGCTAGCGGCTGAGCCGGGTCGCGAAGCGTACGTGTCCTCGCTTCGCGAGATACACCGGAGCTTGGGGGCACAGCCACGGACAGCAGACCGCCACTCGGCCTGGCTTCGGATGCGCCAGCGTCTGGGGCCCGTCATCGAACCGCGCCAGATCCGCACCCGAACAAGGGAAGTGGTCCACGCGCGTCGGCTGGTCGGACTCCGATTTGCCGCCGCCGCGTCACTCCTCGTCGCCATCGGCATCTACGCGGGGCGAGTCATGAGTCTGCGCCACCCCCCGAAAGCGGCGCGCGAATTCGTGACATCGGCCGGGATGCGCGACACGGTGACACTCGGTGACGGAACTCGACTCGTGCTTGCACCGGCGTCACGGCTGCACGTGCCCGTTGATTTCGATCGCGCGACACGCACCGTGGACCTCGACGGTGAAGCGCTGTTCACCGTTGTGCACGATGCGAGGCATCCTTTCGTCGTGCGAACGGCTGTTGGTGCCGTCGAGGATCTCGGGACGACATTTGACGTCCGCGCGTATGCGGAAGACAGCCTTACCCGCGTGGCGGTTGCTGAAGGATCGGTGCAACTGACGTCACGGGAAGTCCCGACGACGCTCACAGCGAACAATGTCGCGACACTGACGGCCGCGGGGGCCGTGTCGGTCACGCACGGAGTCGATGCGGCCGCGCTCACTGGGTGGAGCCGCGGAGTGCTCGTCTTCGAGAACACGCCGCTGTCCGAAGTCATGCGGACGCTCGGCCAATGGTACGATTTCGACACCACACCGCTGGCGCCCTCACTCGGCGCGCAGCGCGTGACCTTCACGGCTCACGCGGGTGCGCCCGGAGACGCTTTCGCCATCATCGCCGCCGCCATCGATGTGCGCATCGAGCGAGATGGACGTCGCGTCACCGTCCTGTCCGCAACTGGAGGACGCTAGGCATGTCGATCCGGCCGCAGGTGCGTATCGGACTCGTGGTGTTGATCGCGCTCGCCTCGCACGCCGTGGAGGCACAGGACGTGACCCCTCACGTGCTGGCAACCGCCGACCGTGACCGATGGGTTCCCGCCACGGCGAGCACGGTGGCTCCCATGCAGCGCCCGATCGCGGTCGATTTCCGCCAAACCCCGTTGGCGGAAGCGTTGCGAACCATCGCGCAACAGGCAGGGCTCGAGATCGGATTCGGCGGGGAGGTCGAGCGCCTCAAGACGTCCGTGTCGCTCCACGTCGACGCAATGTCCGTGGGCAGCATACTGGGTCACGTGCTGATGGGGACGGGACTCACGGCCTATGCGTCCATCGACGGGACGCAGATCCTTGTCCGACGTCCCTTTGCCGCGGAGGAGAACCAGGCGAAGCAGGACGCTCGCATAGCCGGGCGGGTCGTCGACTTTGCGAGCCACCAACCGCTGGTCGGTGCGGCCGTTACGGTGACCGGCACGACGATTGGGGTCAGCACAACGGACAGCGGCACGTTCAGTGTGCCGCTGCCTGCTGATGCGAAATCGCTTTCGGTCCGTCGCATCGGCTATCTGCCCCAGACGGTACCACTCGTTGCCGGCCAGACCGATTACACGGTTGCGCTGCATCAGGATGTCCTCCATCTCGAGGCCCAGGTTGTGACCGGCGTGGCGACCACGGTCTCGTCGCAGAATGCGGCGAACGCGATCAGCGTGGTGGACGGGCAGCAGCTGAACGACGTGCCGACGCCGACGCTCGAGAATGCCCTGCAGGGACAGATTCCAGGGGCGTTGGTTTCACAAAACAACGGCGGTGCGCCGGGCGGCGGCCTGCAGGTGCAGATTCGTGGCATCACCACGCTGTACGCGAACGGCTCACCACTCTACGTCGTCGATGGCGTGATCGTGGACAATGAGACCGTCTTTAGCGGGACCGGCGCGATCACCTATGCGGTGCACAGCGTTGCGGCGAGCAACCAGGACAACGGGCCGAATCGCATTGCGGATCTCAATCCCGAGGACATTGAGAGCATTGAGGTCCTGAAGGGCGCGTCGGCGTCGGCGATCTATGGGTCCAAAGCGTCGGCTGGTGTCATCATCATCACGACGAAACGCGGCAAGGCAGGCAAGGCCGCGTGGAGCGTGTCCCAAAAGGTCGGGCACTTTTCCGATGCGCGGATGTTCAACCTCCGCACGTTCCCAACGCTGGCGAGCGCCCAGGCGTGGTACGACAACGATGTCATGGGCATCTATGACGCCAAAACGCACACCGACACTGGCGCGGCACTCGGCGCTGACAACGCCTACATCGCCAGCATCTACGCCGGTCCGCAGAATTTTCAGAGCCAGCTCTTCGGCAACAAGCAACTGTCGTACGAGACTGACCTGAGCGTGAGCGGGACCCAGGGTGGGACGGAGTACTTTCTGTCCGGCCTCACCAAGTACGACAACGGTACCCTGATCAACACCGGGTACAACAAGCAGTCGATCCGGTCGAACATCACCCAGCAGTTCTCGAGCCGAGTCTCCGCGACGGCGAATCTGTTTTACGCCAATGACGTGGCACGGCGTGGCATTACCGGTGATGACGCCGATGGCATTAGCCCCACCGATGTCCTGTCGTACACGCCACAATTCGTGAATCTCGATCATCGGAACGCCAATGGGGTGTGGGCGACCAACCCCTTCGGTCCTGCCAACGCGTTCGCCGATGCCGCCGAGATCAGCACGCCAGAGGCGACGCAGCGCTTCATCGGCGGCGGGACGATCGATCTGATGCCCTTCAGTACGTTGCATCAGACGCTGCGGGTACAGCTGATCGGGGGCGCTGACATCGCGCACGTCCTGGATGCGCTGTACGCGCCATCGGATCTCCAGATCGAGCAGGACCAATCGCTCCCTGGCGTGGCAACGACACAGACGTCCGATATCCAGTACCTGAATTACTCCATCAATATCATCCACCACTACACGGGCCTGTCGTGGCTCGACGCGACAACATCCGCCGGCTTCGCCGGCGAGAAACGCAGCCTCGTCAACACGGAGACCGTGTCGCAGAATGTGTTGTCGGGGCTCGACAACCCTGCGTCGGGCACCGTCCAGACCAACTTCTACAATCGGACTGGTCAGCGTGACCAGTCGTGGTATGCCCAGGAGCAGTTGCTCCTTCTCGACCAGCGGCTCTCGCTGACGGGAGGCGTGACGGCCGAGCAGTCGACGAACGATGGGAGCGTTGGCCAGTTCTACGCCTACCCGCGCTACTCAGCGTCGTACCGCATTCCGCGGTTGGCCGGGTTTGTTGACGAGCTCAAGGTCCGCGCGGCGTACGGGGAATCCGGCACCCAACCGGTGTATGGTGTACGGTACAGCCCACTCGGTACCAACGTCGCCGGCGGCCAGCCCGGCCTCACGGGCGACAGCATTCTGGGTGCGGCCAATGTGCGCCCGGAGACGGAGCAAGAGATAGAACTCGGACTTGATGCAACCCTGCTCCACGCCCGCGCACAGTTCAGCGCGACCGTCTACCAAAAGCGCATTACGAACCTGCTGCTCCAGGCGGGAGTGAATCCATCACGCGGCTATGGCGAGGAGTGGATCAACGGCGGCGAGTTCACGAATCAAGGGATCGAGCTTTCCCTGCAGGCCACGCCAGTCCAAATCAAGAACGGGCTCACGTGGTTCACCTCGACCAGCTTCGCTCGCAACTATAGCGTCGTGAATTCGCTCCCGGTGGCGCCGTTCTACGACTACGATGGCTCGTGGATTCAGGTCGGTCGTTCCGTGTCGGACATTGTCAACTCATCGGTGATTGACAAGAACGGCGCACCTCAGCAGGTGGGTGATGGTGAACCGGCGTACACCATGAACTTCAATAACTCGCTCACGTACGGACCCTTTCGGATCGCCGGGCTCGTCGAGTGGAGCCGGGGCGCCAGTGTACAGAACTACGACGACTATCAATTCTATTTCAGCACGTTGTACGGGGATTCGGTGCATGCGGCCAAGGGGCTTCAGGGACTCTTGGCGGGCCAGCTGCCGCTCGTACAACCGGGTGACTATGTGAAACTTCGCTCGGCCAGCGTGAGCTACCAGCTTCCGGCCGTGTGGACGAAGGTGCTGAGCGGAGGACGCATCACTAGCGCTCGGTTGTCACTCGAAGGCCGAAATCTCCTTTACTGGTTCAGTCCCAAGTTCACCGGGCTGGACCCGGAGACCAACTTCTACGGCGCCGCGAACACGACGCGTGGGATTGAGCTCTTCCCATACCCATCATCCCGCAGCTACTTCCTCGCTCTGGACCTCGGACTCTAGCGTGCGTGCAACAGTGTTTGGAAAAGCGTTGGTGAGCAGCGTGGCACTCGTCGCGCTGACGGCCTGCAAGGATAGTGTCGTGCCGTACTTCGACGCACCCACGGCTGTGCCAACAACCGTGACGGGTGTCCAAAACGCGGTGACCGGCCTGCTCGGCGCGACGCGGGGTGATCAGTGGAACTATCTGCTATTCACCACATCGTTCGCCCGCGATTTCTTTGAGCTCAACGAAGGCGAGCTTCCGGCCGTGCAGCTCGCGAGCGGCATCGAGCCGTCGCTGCCCGACGCGAGCACCTGGGCGTGGAGCCAAGAGTACGTCGACATCAAAGAGGCCAATCAGATCATGGCGACGGTGCGGACGTCGGCCGTCTATAGCCCGGCGCAGAGCGCAGCCGTGATCGGCGTGGTGCAAACGATCAAGGCCCTCAACTTCATGTATTTGGCCGAGACGCGGGATTCGCTCGGGATTCCGCTGTACGCAGTCGATAGCAACCCAATCGACCCACCCTACTGCAACAAGGACGTTCTGGCAATACATCGTGGCGCTGCTCGACTCGGCAGAGGCCGAGCTCAGCGTGGCGGGTCCGATCCCGTTACCAGTGATCCTCCAGCCTGGCTTCGCGTCCGTCAGTCAGGCCGCGGCGCCGAGCACCGTACAGGGTGCGTTCGCCGCGTTCAATCGCGCGCTCGCCGGCAAGGCGGGGCTCGAATACGCGTACGCGATCGCCCGGAACGCTCCCGCGACGCACCCAACGCCATCGAGCCCGGGCGCGCCGGACCGCACCGCCTTGCAACGCGCGGACAGCGCGCTCACGGCATCGGCGCTCTACAACCCCTCCGTGATCGCACCGCCAGTCGCTGGCAGCTTCGTCCTCGACCCATACGGCGTGTACCACGACTTCAGCGGGCAATCCGGGGATGCGCAAAACCCGATTGTGTCCATCGGATTCTACCTGTTTGATGCGCTGGACGACTTGTCGAATGATGTGGACACGGTCAACGACCTGCGGTGGCAGCGCAAGTTTGTCCTCGATCCACACGCGGCGCAGACATCGTACGGCGGCGTATCGAACGGATATAACTTTTTGCCGTACGCCTCGGTGAGCAGCCCGGTCCCGATCGTGCGTGCCGAAGAATTGGCGTTGGTCCGCGCGCAAATCCAGCTCGGGTTAGGCAACTTTGCCAATGCGATCACGCTCATCAACCAGGTCCACCAGCAGGCCGGTGGGTTTGCGACGGCGCTCTCGATCGCGCCGACGTACACCGCGGTTCGGGATAGCTTGCTCAAGGAGCAGCGGATCTCGACCGTGCTGGAAGGCAGCGCCGACCGGGTCATCGCGCTTCGCATGTACCATCTGGAAGCGGTTGCCGACACCACGTGGCAGGCCCATTCGGGTCCGGACGAGGCCGTGGACGCGACGCTCGGGTCGACCATGGACTACCATACCACCGTCATGTGGATCCCACAGCAGGAGATCACATCACGCGGTGGGGCCTGGAAGCCCGTCTGCCCATGAAGCGAATGCTGTGGGCCGTCGCATGGCTCGTGTCAGGCGCGTCCGCACCGAACAAGCGAATGGTCGAATTCACGATCGAATCGCACAAAGCGTATCGCGATCCGTTCAATGATGTGGATGTGGATGTCATCTTCAGCCGGAACGGTGAGTCCTGGCGGATTCCGGCATTCTGGCGAGGAGGAAGTCGCTGGACGGTTCGCTTCGCGCCCCCGGTCGCCGGGGAGTACACATACCGGCTGCAAGCCACTGATTCCCAGAACCCGGATCTCAATGGCCATCCGGGTCAGGTGCTCGTGGCGGCATATGCGGGCGGCAGTCCTCTCCTCAAACACGGCACGCTGCGAGTCAGCCCTAACCATCGGTACTTGGAACATGCCGATGGGACGCCGTTCTACTGGCTGGGCGATACGTGGTGGATGGGTGCCTCGGGCCGGCTCTCCTGGAGTGATTTCCAAACGCTGACCGCGGACCGCAAGGCCAAGGGCTTCACCGTCGTGCAAATGGCGGCGGGATTGGTGCCGTATGAAGAAGAGTGTCCGCAGGATCCAGGCTGCGGCAACGAAGGCGGAGCCGTGTGGGGGCCAGGTTTTGTGCGCATCAATCCTGGATTCTTCGATGCGTTGGACCGGCGCATACAACTGCTGGTGGACGCGGGCATCGTGCCGGAAATCGAAGGCGCGTGGAACAGCTACCTAGGCGAAATGGGCGTGGCGAAAATGAAACAGCATTTTCGTTATCTCATCGCCCGTTATGGCGCGTACCCGGTCGTGTGGAACCTATCCGATGATCTCGACGATGCGCCGGCCAGCATCGCCGCGCGTATTTCGCAAGCGTATCCGGGTGCGGTCACCGCGGGCTGGACCGAGATCGCGCGCTACATTCAGGCCACTGATCCGTATCACCATCTGCTCACGGTCAACGAGGGTTCCCCGCCGTTCGACAATCCTCTCCAGGAAGACACGATCACCGATTTTGATCAGGTGCAGCCGTCCCATACGGGCGCACCGAGCCTCAGTAATGAAGTGATGGAGCTCGATACGCACTATGCCCGTTCCGACCTGATCAAGCCCACGGTGGTCGGCGAGATCAACTACGAAGCGATCTATGGCCATAATGACGAAGAAATCGAACGGATGGGGTTTTGGCTGGCGATGTTGAACGGGGCCGCCGGCTATACGTACGGTGCCGCGCCGACCTACGAGGTCAACAACCCGCTCGTGCCCTTGCATCGCCGGCAGTACACGTTCTTGACGTGGAAAGAGGGGATGAATTTTGCTGGCTCCTCCGACGTGAGTCTAGGCGCCAAGTTCCTCCAGCAGTTCCCATGGTGGCAAATGGCGCCGCATCCCGAATGGGTCACGCCGGGTGGTACGACGTTGCTCGAGCCGCATCGAGGCAAAGCATTCGATCTCGATAACTTTGACTGGCATCTCCTGGAGAACCCCAATGGCACTCCGACGGACGACGCGCTGCGCGCACCGGAAACGATCCTTCCGGGCGGCGCATGGAAAGCACGCGGCGGCACCTTTCGTCGTCCGTACGCCGCCGGCATCCCCGGAAAGCTCAGAATAATCTACACGTCGGGCTTTCCCGTCCCGCCCACCATCCTCGGTCTGGAGCAGGGCGTGCGCTATCGTGCCTACTACTGGGAGCCCACGCTGGGGATCAAGTTCGACCTGGGGAGTGTCGCGGTGCCAAAGCCAGGAGCGGTCGAGCTGCAGGAACGATTCGATGGGGCCGATACCGCGAGTTGGTCAGAGCGAGGTGTCGTCGAGGCTCGCCGCTGGGGTGGCACGTTGATCGCCGCGGGTGAGACGATGAGCATCGCCGACAAAGTCACACTGCGCGATGTCGTTGTCGGTGTTGACGCGCGGAGCGATGCCTCGGCCGGGTTGGTGTTGCGGTTCGAGGATTCCAGTAACTATGTGTCCGCGATATTCTCTGCCAAAGAGAAGGTCCTCTACTGGATGGTGCGAGCGAAAGGCATCAATGGCGGGAGATTGGGTGTGACGCCGGTCGCCTCGCTGGGGCCGAATGTGCATCTGAGTGCGGAGTCACGCGCGGAATGGGGGATGCTCGCGATCACAGATGGTCAACGAACGTACTCGACGCCGATCGTGGATATTGCAGGGCAAAGCCCACCGGCGGCACCATTCGTCGCGGATGTCAGCCAGATCAAAGCGGGCGCCGTCGGTCTCATGCATCCCGACAACGGTCCGTTCCAGCAGTTCGCTGACTTCGAGGTGCATCAAAGCCCTCCGATTCCTCCGGACACGAATCTCCAGAGAAAACTCTTCGATGCGCACGGGGTGTATCGCGGCGAGTTGAGCGGACCCGGGTGGGATGATTGGGGCAGGAATAAGGCGATCCTCCTCAACGCGTATCGTCCAGAGCGCCTGCCCACGATTCAGGATTGGGTTCTCGTGCTCGAATGCAACATCAACTATGTCGGATGCCAACAACCGCTGAGCACCGCAGGTCTACGTGGAACGAAAACTGAGCATCAGTCTGCTGGCACTAAGCCTTGTGCTCGTGTGCCCGAACACACTGCGCGCGCAATCGATCGCGGCGGACAGCTTCGGGCCGATTGATTTCCCGCCGACCGCGGATGGGCGACTCGTTCTCGCCGTTGATTTCCATTCGCACACGGTCTTCTCTGACGGCTTAGTCTGGCCCAGCATCCGGGTCGATGAGGCCGATCAGGAGGGATTGGCCGGCATAGCGATAACCGACCACCTCGAATGGCAACCCCACCGCGACGACATTCCAAACCCCGACCGAAATCGCTCCTACGATTTGGCGGCGGCCGAAGCGAAAAGTTTTGGCCGAGAGTAGCCACCATCTGCCAATCATCGTGATTAGAGGAACCGAAATCACTCGCGGTGTTCCTCCAGGCCACCTGAACGCTGTGTTTCTAAAAGACGTGAGCGCCCTGCTGGAGCCAAGTTACCCCGTCATGTCGAGGGACGAAGATGAGATCAAATGTGAGAGGTGAGGATACGCCCGATCATCGGCGCAGTTTCTATAATGCGGTGATGAAGGCCCATAACCAGGGCGGCTTCATCTTCCTGAACCACCCGTTCAATAACTTCGATGACAAGGGTGATTGGGACAAATTCAATCTGAGCTTGATCAAACAGGGCCTGACTGATGGAATCGAGGTCGCGAATGCGCAACTGTACGTTGAGGCCGCATTCCAACTTGCCTTGGACCAAAATCTCGCGATCATCGGTTCAGCGGACCTTCACGATGCGGCTGCCAGGTGGCCGTATGAGCTGGGCGAAGCTTCGCGAGTCAGTGCGAACAAGCGTGCGCACAGGACAGTCACCTTGGTGCTGGCTCAGAGTCGAGACGAGGCTGGCATTCATGACGCCCTGAACAAGCGGACGACGGTTGCGCTATTCAGTCAGCAAATATTTGGGCGCGAAGCCGACCTTGACGCGATTTTGGCGTCAACGCTGGGTTACCGTATCAGCCGTCCTGTCGGACCAAACGCCATTCCTCATAACATTGTTATCACGCTTCTCAATCGAAGCACCATCCCCTTCACTGTCCACTACACCGGTGCGCGCGCACCGTCGACGGCCAGCCGTGACTGGGTCGTACCGCCAAAAGGCGAGACAGAAGTCGAATTCTGGCCGCCGGAGGTGGGCGCTGGCGCACTGGTCGAACCCATAACAGTGGAGGTGATGAATGCGTTTGTCGCGCCACAAAAGCACGCCGTGGTCACGCTGAGGCCGGCTTCTCCCTGACGAGTGTGTGGCGGCCGGCCAGCCACGTGGCGGCCATGATGAACAGCCGCTCATCGACTGGGGCGACGGTGGCAGTCCTTGCGACGTTGCGCGCTTCCGCCCCTCGCTCATGACCGCGAGGAGCGCGTCGTTTGTGGGCCGTTGATAGCAGGTGAGCAATGTCGCGGTGTTCTTCCATCCGCCCGCGGCCGCAATATGGTCGAGCGTCTGCAGGCCAGCTCGCTCTTCCGCCTTCTCGAGATACCAACCGATGAAGTCCGCCGCGATCTCGCGCCGGCGGTTCGAGCCTAGCACGTCGCGCGGGCTTCGACTTCCAGCCAATGTTCAATAGGTGTGGTCTCAGCCGCGATCGTGCTGCCGCAGTTGGGCCGCTCACCCTGTAGTGACCACTCCGCGGCGCCGCCCGTTCAATGACAACGGCATGATCGGTGGCACATGGTACACCAATTTTACATAGTGCCAGCTATGGCACGTAGGAGTGTGCATGCATTGAGCGCCCAATCACCGAATGCAATTGCAACCGGCGACGAGCTTGCCCGCGTCGGAGGGTTGCTGCAAACTGCGGGGATGCGTTGGACGATCGATCGTACGAAGCCCGTGGGAGAGCGCATTCGCGACGTGCGGGCGGGCGGTCGCCGTCGCGTGACGCTGTTGGTTCTGCTATCGATGGGCGCGTGCAGCCGCACATCCAACCAAGTAGTCGCCGTGCAGAAGCCGGCATCGAGCACCACGGGGCCGATGGACTATACGCCACCCGCGGATTCCCTCATCCCGAACGATGCGCTCGGAGCATCAATCCGTCGTGGTCTCGCGTTGATCATTCATACCACCGACAGTTTGTCCGCGTACGCGCCGAGCACCTTGCAGTGCGCCAGCTGTCACATCGACGCCGGCCGGCGTCGCGACGCGGCGGGATTGCTCGGCGCGTACTCGCGCTTCCCCAAATATATGGACCGCTCTGGCGCGGTTGTTCCCGTCGAAGATCGGATCAACTATTGTTTTACACGCAGTCTCGCGGGGAGCAGAATTCCTAACGACAGTCGCGAGATGCAGGACATTGTCGCGTACGTGGCATATATCTCCCGCGGCGTGCCGGTGGGGCGCCATGTGATCGGCGAAGGCATGCCCGCGATGCCCAAGCTCAGCGGGGATAGCGCTCGTGGATCGCTGATCTTCGCGCAAACCTGTGCCGTGTGCCACGGTCAGGGCGGACGAGGTAACCCACCGGCATTTCCGGCGCTGTGGGGACCGAGCTCCTTCAGCATTGGTGCGTCGATGGCCCGTCAGGAGCGGGCGGCTACCTTCATCAAGCACTTCATGCCGCAAAACAATCCGGGCTCGCTCAACGATCAGCAGGCATACGACGTGGCCGCTTTTGTCGATTCCCACGCGCGGCCGGATTCGCCGGGTAAGGAAGGCGATTGGCCCTCGGGCGGAGCGCCGTACGACGTGCCGTACAACACGAAGGGACACGTCGCCTTCCGCCCGCCGTCCGCGAAGCTGTTTCCGCGCTCACACCCCGAACTGGGGCTTGTACCGCCGCCCCCCTCGGTCCTGAGGCCGTGGGTCTCGACGACGCGATGAACGCAGATCTGCCCCCTCACTGGGGTTCATGATGGCAGGCGAACGCGACGCTCGTGACACGGCATTGGCTCGGCGCGGTTTTCTTGGCAGACTCATTGCCGGGCGGCCAGCCTGGTAGCTGGCCAACCTCGGCTCGTACGACGAGATTCATGCCGCCATCCTCGCCAATCTCTTGCCAGGCGTCATCACGGTGCCCGCGATCAATGTGGCGCTGACGCAGTTGCAGGAGCATGGGGTGAAGTACGAAAAGGTCGAGTAACACAGCGCCTTCGCACGATCGATGGGCCGCGCGCCTGGCGGCACCGTGAGTCTTACGTTGGCCGCGCACATAGGTGTAGACTACCACGCGTTGCCCAACCCCGGATTCGTAGCGGAGGACTCACAGTGCGAAGGACAGGCTTGGATGAAACGCCCGCAGAGCCAGCTGGCGCGATGGATCGACGCCGGGCAGTCGGTGTCGCGGCGGGACTCCTTGGCGGAGTCGTCCTCGGCGGTGCGACGGCGGGTGTGCTGGCCCAGCAGACGGTAGCGACGCCTGTCGCACCTGAAGACGCATCGACGATGCCGGGCCTGCCGTCCGGCGCTCTCGGTATCCGCTCGCCATTCGAGACGCCGGCGCTGACGCCGATCGGCGTCACGACTGGCGCGTCGTTCTCGCCGCTGCAAAGTATCTCGGGGACGATCACGCCATCCGATCTGCACTTCCAGCGACATCACAACGGCATCGCCGTCATCGACCCACGACGGTACAGCCTCACGATCCACGGGCTCGTCGATCGCCCGATGGTGTTCTCGCTCCAGGATCTCCGGCGGTTCCCCGCGGTGACACGCACGTGCTTCATCGAATGTTCGGGCAACGGGCGCTCAGCGTATCGCACGCCCAAGCCAACGATGACGGCGCAAGATGTGGACGGGCTGACGAGCAACTCGGAGTGGACCGGCGTGCCGGTCGCGACGTTGTTCAACGAAGTTGGCGTCCAACGGACGGCGAAGTGGATCTTGGCGGAAGGCGGCGACGCGTCGCGTTTGTCGCGCAGCATTCCACTTGACAAGATGCTCGATGATGCGCTGATCGCGTATGCGCAGAACGGCGAAGCCGTTCGCATGCCCAACGGCTACCCGGCGCGGTTGCTGCTCCCGGGATACGAGGGCAACATGAACATCAAGTGGATCCGTCGCCTCAAGGCCATCGATCAACCGAACATGTCGAAAGACGAAACCTCCAAGTACACGGACCCGCTCCCGGACGGGACCGCGCGGCAGTTCAGCTTCATCATGGATGCGAAGTCGATCATTACCTCGCCGTCCTATCCCATGCAGCTCACGAGCCATGGCTGGTGGCCGGTGACCGGTCTCGCCTGGACCGGCCGCGGCAAAATCACGCGCGTCGATGTCAGCACTGATGGGGGGCGCAGTTGGACGCAGGCGGAGCTGGTCGGGCCGGTGCTGCCGATGGCGCACACGCGCTTTCGGCACATGTGGCAGTGGGACGGCACGCCCGCGCGCCTCATGAGCCGGGCGATCGACGAGACGGGATACGTGCAACCGACGTTGGAGACGTTTCGCCGCGTGCGCGGAGCCGGCACCGACTACCACTTCAACTCGGTGCGCACGTGGCGGGTCGACCAGGATGGCCACGTCCTTTTCGAGGGGTGACCATGCGCTCCGCACGTCTCCTCATGTGGTCTGTCGCCACCGCGGCAGTCGCGACTTCGTGCCGCTTTGCGCCGTCGAGTGAAAAGGCCGCGGGGTTACCGATCGCGGCATTGCCCACGTCACTCCCAGCGCACCTCGACATTGGGCGTCCGGCGACGCCGGCGGACATCGGGCCGATCGATATCGATGCGAATCCAGCCGGTGCGGGGCTGCCGGCCGGGCAGGGCACGTACGCGCTAGGTGCGGTGATCTACACCCGGAAGTGCGCGGTCTGTCATGGCGCCAACGGCGAAGGGATTGCGCCGGCGCCTCGTCTCATCGGCGCCGAGCCGCGACAGGGTTTCCCGTTCGGGAAAGACTTCGCGATTCCGAAGACGATCGGCAACTACTGGCCCTACGCCACGACGCTGTACGATTATGTGCATCGCGCCATGCCGCTCGTCGCACCCGGATCCTTATCGCCGGATGAGACCTACGCGCTCGTCGCGTATCTGCTGGCGGAAAACGACGTCATACCGCGCACCGCGGTCATGAACGCGCAGACGCTTCCGAAGGTTCAGATGCCAGCGCGCACGCATTTCGTACCGGACGATCGCTCAGGCGGCCAGCCGTTTCGGTGAACGCGGAAGGGTAGATTCATCCCGTCGTCGGCCCGTTTGTTGGTCCGTTTCTCTCGACAAACTCCGTCATCCGGGGCAGGGAACCACGGCACCGATGCCCGGTTCTCCTCTGAACGCCGTCAAGTTGACGGACTTCGATATGATCGTAACTTGGTTTGCAACCAGGAGGTCAGGGGTTCGATCCCCCTCCGCTCCATGGACTTAAGTTTTGGTTGGCCTGTTTCTCGGCCCGTTTCTACCGAACGGCCACGCGCGATCGATCACTGCCACGTCGCGCACTGTCCGGTCCTCGTTCGTGACCAACTCGGTCGCCTGAGCCTCGGCGTTCCGTGCACGGTTTCCGTCTCATGCCGATGGCGAGGCGTGACGTTTCAAACCGCAAACCGTCGCTCGGGCATGGCCGCACGGTATGTCGTTATTGTCTTGGCGGTTGGATGCTCGATCGGATGCGCCAATGCGCCGAGCGCCATCTTCGGCGGCGTGGCGGACAGTGCCTACATCGGTTTTGCGATCCCGATAGCGGATACCGGGAACGGATCCGCCATCGCCCCGTATGCGAACGGCGCCCGCCTCGGACTGGACCAGCTGAACGCCACACGCCCTCGAGGTGCACGACCGCTGGCCCTGCGGTTGCCACGGCGTGGGCTGAGCGACCTCGCACTCGCGGTGGCATTCCGCGACGATCCCACGATCATCGGCGTGATTGGCCATCTGGGCAGCGGGCCCACCATGGCGGCGGCGCCGGTGTACGCGGACATCGAACACGATGGACGGCACGCCTTGGTTGCCGTCGCGCCCACGTCGACCAATCCGCGCGTCACACAAACGACCCACTGGGTCTTCCGCGTGTGCCCGACGGACGACGATGGCGCACGGGCGGTCGCGCGGTATGTCGCCGTGTCACTGCATCTGACACGGGTCGCGATCCTCTACCAGGATAATTTGTTCGGGCGCGGGTACTGGACGTCCGTCACCAGGGAGCTCGCCGCGCACGGCGTGACGGTGTTGGAGCACGACCCCTACGTCAGCAACATCAGCGGATATGATGCCTATGCGACGCGGCTGACGCGCCGCGGCGCCGAGGCGATCATCATGGCCGGCGAGTACTCGGACGTGCTCCCGATCATTCGTGAGGCCCGTCGCCAAGGCAGTCGCGCCGCGCTCATCGGCGGTGACGCGTTCTCCGGCATGGGATCCGTGCCCGTGCTGGCGAAGGAATTCGCGGGCTTGCGATACACGACGTTCTACGATCCGACCGATTCGTCCTCGGCCACTCGCGCGTTCGCCGAGGCGTATCGACGGCGATTCGGCGTGCCGGCGGAACCGGGGGCCGCGCTCGCGTACGATGCCGCCACGGTGATCGGGAGAGCCGAGCTCGCGGTCGGGCCGAATCGCGCGCGCATCCGCGACTGGATCGCGCACGCGCCGCCGTTGGCGGGAGCAACGGGCACCATACGGTTCGCGCCGAACCGCGGCGACCCAATCGACAAGCAGGTCGAGATGGCCGAGTTGCATCCGTGAGCAAGCGAGTACAGGAAATCACGCCGCGATGACGGCTCATCAGACGGCATCATGGCGACACTTGGTGGGACGAGGAGCGGCGCGACCGGTATCAATGCTTCCGGTGTGGTAACGGGCTATAGCACGTTGAGCGGCGACGCCGGAACTGACGTGTTCCGTTGGAATGGCGCGATGACGGCCCTGACCATACCCCCCGCGCTCGACTCCGCGTACCCGAATTAGTCGGCAGCCACGTCGACCAACGGCGCCGCGGTTAGTGCCAAGTAGGCGACATCACCGTGCCAGTATAGAAGAGCGGGATCACGAGGCCCGAGGTCGCGTTGACGATCGTGATCTTGCCCGTCGGTCCGCGCCCAATGACCCACTGACCGTCAGGCGACCAGTCGATCTGCGGGGCCCACCGCCCCGTGGCGATGGTCACCTGGCCCGATCCGTCGCTGTGAACGGTGGCCAAGTTGGAATTGCCATCCACGTAGGCGATGACGTTCGACGTCGGCGACCACGCGGCGGACATAGCCACCACACCGAGATCCGTCGCGGCGCCGGTCGAGAGCGTCAGCACCTTGAGCTCACCCGGAAAATTGTAGCTCGCGACGTAGGCGAGTTGTGTAGCATTGGACGAAGGGCTCGGGTACTGCATCGATTCCGGCGACTGCATGAACACGAGCGAGTCGCGATTTCCGTTCGGATGCACGTGCCATAGCGGCGTCGGCGCCCAGCCCATCGCGTAGTACACCCTGGTGCCATCTCGCGAATACGTCGGAAACGCGAGGCCGTTGCTCGAGCTGGCGAGCGTCGATACCTGACCGCCCAGCGTCAGCTTCGAGATGACATACGGCGGCCCGGACAACGGTTGATCGTACACCAGCGCTGTACCGTCCGGAGACCACTTGACCTCGTTCACGTACGTGGTGATCTGCTCTGTGTAGCGCGAGCCGTCCGCGTTGAACGTGAAAATCCCGGCCGCGTCGCCGGCGGCCGCGATCATTCCCTTCGGCACGCCGTAGACGATGGTAGTGTCTTGCAAGGCGCCAACCGTCCCGCGGATCGCGATCGGGCCGTATCCCGTGACGCTCACCGTGGACCCCGAGAGCGTCCCCGGGCCGGAGAGCAGTGCGTATCTCACGGTATCCGCGGTTGGGTTCTGATAGGTGTCGAGGCCGGTGTTCTCGAGCGCGATCGCGTTCCCGACGTAGGCCGCCGTATCGAGCGGCAACGCTTCGAGCGTGACTGCGTGGCCCGCGTTGACGGTGAACTGCGCTGTGTCGGCGTACCCATATGCCGGGGCGGACACCGCGATCCGCCCAATACCGGTGGAGACGCCGAGGACGATCGTCATCCGGGCAACACCCGAGGCGTCCGTGGTTGCCGTCGCAGATGCTTGCCGATAGGTCGCTCCCGGCGGCAGCATGAAGGCTCGGTAGGCCGAACTGACAAACGGTATGGACGCGAACTGGACCTCCTGGTTCGCGACGGATTGTCCGGGGGACAGTCTGGAGAGCCTTACCACAAGTGGCTGCCCCAGTACGGTCTCGATGGTGTCCGACTGGCGGTTGCCGGAGTCGAAACTCAACGGGGTTCGCCCAGGCGGAGCGGTCGAACCGCTACAGCCCAAGGCCGCGATGGCCACGGTACAAATGGTCAGGCGTATGTGCATGGTTGCTAAACTACAGTAGTCTCGAACGACGGCAATGATCGCGCGCCGCTACGTGCGGTCCATGTTGACGCCGCCCATCGAGGAATTGCAGCCTTCGGTGGACGGGATGCCGGGGTACGGCCTTACCGGAGGATCGCACCTGGCTCATCAAGCGTCGCCACGAAGCAGACGCGGCGACATGCAGATCGATAATATATACCTCATTCCCGGAGCGGTCGTGCGCGGATCGTCAGCGTTGTTCGCATCGATACTGTCCGCCCAACTCAGTCTCGCCGCTGGAGCGGCGGCGCAGCAAGCGCTCGTCACGCTGGCGCCCTCGGCCGCGGCCGAACCGATGACCGGTCGGCTCTTCGTCATTTTCGCGCGTACCGATGATCGCGAACCGCGCTTCCTTGCCGGCAGCTACACCGGCAGCGTGCCTTTCTACGGAATGGACGTGAGTGCATGGAAGCCCGGGACGACGATCCGTGTCGGGGCCAATGTGCTCGGCTTCCCGTTCGATAACCTCACGCAGATGCCGGCGGGCGACTACTACGTCCAGGCGTTGCTCAATGTCTATACCCAGTATCATCGCGCGGATGGTCATAGTGTCTGGGTCCACGCCGATCAGTGGGAAGGGCAGCACTGGGCGGTATCGCCCGGAAACCTCGTGAGCGAGGTCGTGAAGGTTCACTTCGACCCGAAAGCGCGCACAGCGGTTCAACTGGTGTTGACGAAGAGACTGCCGCCGCTCGTGCCACCAGCCGACACGCGGTGGGTGAAACACGTCAAGATTCAAAGCGAACGCCTGTCGAAGTTCTGGGGGGCACCGGTGTACATCGGCGCGACTGTTCTCGTTCCCAGGGACTTCGACGATGCGTCCAGCCGTCGCTACCCCGCGGTGTACATCCAAGGGCACTTCGGACTCGCGGCCCCGTTCGGCTTCACCGAAACCGCAGATGGACGAGGCGCCGTAGGAGGCCGCCCGCGGGGCGTTGACACCGTGTGGGACGCGACACCAACGTCGGCGCGCGAGAGCGGCGACGAATTTGCGACGTCATGGATGCGCGACGACTTTCCGCGCTTCGTCGCGATCACATGGCAGCATCCGACGCCGTATTACGACGACTCGTACGCCGTGAACTCGGTCAACAATGGCCCCTATCAAGATGCGTTGTTACTCGAGCTTGTCCCCGAGCTCGAGCGTCGTTTCCATCTCATCCCGGAAGCGAATGCGCGGTTCCTGACGGGCGGATCGACCGGCGGCTGGGAGTGTGCGGCGCTGCAGATTCAGCGTCCGGATTTCTTCGGCGGTGCGTGGTGCTTGTACCCCGATCCGGTCGACTTTCGGCGTAACCAAACGGTGAACATCTACGCCGACTCGAACGCCTTCTATCCCAATAACGCACAAGCGCCGGTGCCCGAACGGTCGATGAGTCGCACAACCGAAGGCCAGGATCTGCTCTCGTTTCGCTTCATGAGCCGCCTCGAAGCCGTCCTCGGAGACAAGGCGCGCAGTGGTCAACAATACGACGCATGGGACGCGGCGTATGGGCCTATCGACGCCGAGGGGTATCCGCGACGCCTGTGGGATCGACAGACAGGCGTGATTGACAAGGAGGTCGCGGCGTATTGGCGCGACCACGGGGACGATCTCACGTGGTACCTGCGACAGAATTGGCCTCGCGTCGGCCCGTTGGTCGCCGGCAAGCTCCATGTCTATGTCGGTGACATGGACAACTACTATTTGAATCTCGGCGTGTACCTCATGGAGCAGGAGACGGCAAAGCTCGACAATCCGAAGGCGGATTTTACGTTCGAGTACGGCCGGCCGATGAAGCCACACGGCTGGCAGCCGTTCACGAACGCGCAGCTGATACGGATGATGGACGCGTTTCGACAAACTCGAACGACAACTCAGTGACGACCGGGGACGATGCGGACTCGCTATTGGCGATCCGCATCGTCGTTACGGGTGCGGCATCACCCACAGCGTCGGCGGCGCGCGAAATTCGTATCCCTGCGGCGCGGACAGCCGCTCCGGATCCACCCGGTATGTCTACGACTTCGACGTTACCTTTTGGCCGATGACCACATTGCGGCACGCGTATCACCTCGCGGACGCGGAGAATTGGCCGCTGATCCAGCGGGATGGCCTCCTCAGCACGAACGCGCTCATTGCGCGCGATGAGCTTCGTGGGAAGAGCGCCGAGCCGTATCGCTCGTACCGAAGCGAGCGCATGCAATTGCCATCGGGCGCGTGGATCCGGGACCAGCGCCCCATGCCGCCCGCCGCGCTCGCCCGCTGCTTGGATGCAGATCTCGACCCCGATGCCTGGTATGCGCTCGTCAATGCCAAGGTGTTCTTCTGGCTATCGGTCGCCCGTCTCGACCGGCATCGCGCCGCTTGCGGTCGTCGTCCGCAGGGCATCCTCGTCATCGATGTGCCCGCGTTGTTGGCGCGCCACGGCGCTCGGACATCGGTGACGCCGTTCAACGTCGGCAACGCCATGCGCCGCGCCGCCTCGCGCGGCAAGCGCACGTTCGTCCCGATAGAGGAGTGGCGCGCCACGGGGTGGTTGGCGGAACGGCGTGCGGGCGAGCCGATGCGCCCGCGGAGTCACGCGCCGGCGGAGCTCGCGATCGAGTACGGCGTGCCGGATATCATGGACTTCGTCGTGAGCTGCACGACGAGCCGCGTAAAGCCGCGCGCGGTGTCTCGGGCATGGCAGTGACCCAACTCTTCACGGCACTTCGCGTTCACCACCCCACGCATGCAGTCGGCTACGTGGGACCCGACGACCAATGTGTTGTCGTGGTCGACCCTCCTCCGCTCCACGTCACGAGCCGAGGTGCCAAAAGGGGTTGATCCAACGTCCGTCGCGCAGCACGAATATCTCGGTCGAGTGGCCACCGTGCGTCTCGTGGGATCCGTGCATCGTCGTCTCGACGTGGTACGTCGAATAGACGACAGCGACATCGCCCATCATTTGGATTTCCGTGGTGGGAAACTCCAGCGCGCTGAGCGCGCCGCCCGCCGATGCGAAACGGGCTGCGTCGGAGAGGATCTGCGTACGATCGGTCCAGCGCTGGCTGGCCCCGTCTTCCTGGCCCGCGGCCACGGACTCGGGCAAGAGCAGGCGAAGTTGCGCGGTATCGTTCGCGAACCAGGCGCGCCAGATCGCGTCCCGCGCGGTCAGGATCGCGCCTGCCGTCGCGGAATCCGGCGTCGTGCTCAGCGAAGCGGCGGGGCTCGTTCGCTTCGTACAGCCGACGACCGCTAGTATCGCGAGGTACTTGATGGCATGGCGCGTTGTCACTCGGCGCATCATGCGGTTCCGAGCCGTTGCAGGCAAGCGCAATTCAGCCAGCGGTCGGCCACGCGCAGCAGACGGTCAGGTACGCGCGATAGGACGAACCAACCTCGCATACCGTGGGATACGAGTCCCATGAGTGATACTCTTGGGCTCCGGATGCCTCACGGTATCTCGATCGGCGCCGTCCACCGAAATGGCCCCCACGCCATCATGAGCCCACCGCGAACCCTGCTGTTCGAGACGATAGAAATTGTGAACTCCTCGACCGGTGTCGCGAGCGTGTCCACCATCATGGGCGCTTTGCCCAGGTCCTTCGAGCCATCGTACTCGGTGCCCCACTGCCCGGTTTCTCGATTGACAATCAAGTCGGCGCCGTTCGCGCGCGGAACGGTCCACAACGTGTACATCCCGGCAGGCACCCGTATGCCCGCGAGTGTGAGAGGCGCCGATGTCGTGAACTGCGTGGCCGCGTTGGCCCCCGTACGCCACACACGGTCATAGGGAAGGATGTTTCCCAACAACGCGCGACCGCGTACGAGGGGACGGCCATAGTCGATGACGAAGGTCGCATCGCCGATGCGAGCGCGCAGGGTGTCCCGCACGCTCAGCGCCCTCACTCCGCTCTTCGCCTCGGCCGCCTCGAACCGCTCGGCGGCAGCCGGGACGTTCAGGCGGCGTCGTGAGTCGGCTCACGTCTACCTTATACGTCGTCCGGGCGCCCGAGTAACTGAGCATGTGGTCGGCTGAGTCGAAGGTCGCCTCTCCGGTCCCGGCCAGCCAATCGTGCTCGATCTCCGCCCTCCCGCCCGGGAGCAGTCGCACCACGCCATGACCCAGCGGGAACCGGTCGAACTCCCGGTCGATGTAAAACTGCCGCATCGGTTCCGTGTCACCGGACGCTCGCTTCGACAATCCGGCGCGCTTCAATGCCGCGGCGAAATACAGCTCATACAGGCTGTACATTTGCGGGAGGTGCCCCATGGCCGTGCCGCCGTCTGTGGCGAACGCGCGCTGTATCGTACCCGTTGCATCCTTCTTCGAGAGGTGCACGGAATCCCGTGTCACGTCGACGACAACTTGACGGTGTCGTTGCTTCGCCGGCTCGCTCGGCGTGTCAATCTGCATGACGAGATGCCGGATGCTGCCGTCAGGCCCGAGCTCGATCTGAGTGTGCCGCACGCGCACTGGCGGGAACCGGTCGACCTCATCGCTGATCTCCGTGTTGCCGCTGCGCGTGACGCTCTCGATGGAGAGGGTATCGTCGCCGAGGCGCGCGATGAAACCGTAGCGTTCAGCGGGCGGGGCGGTGCTGCAAGCAACGATCAGTAGCGTGGCAACAGCAACGCAGCGCGCGGCCAGGCGTCCGCCCGCTTCCAGTGGATTGGGTTCGCTCATACCGGACGTTAGATTCGGCCACCGGTCCAGTATTGGAGAAATCGGACCTCGAGAACGAGATAGGGTCATGGCACCGGGGCGCCCATGCCCGGTCTTCGCGACGATACGAGGAACCCATCGTGCGCATTCTCCGGTCTGCCTTCGCGTGCGGCGCAATCGCCCTGATCGCATGTCGCGACCCGCGTCCCACCGCAACCCTCGAGCTGCCGCTCGACTTCAGCCGACTCGACCAAATACGATCCATTCCAGGGCCACCGTGGGATAGCGTCGACACGCCGCACCTGCGGCTATATACCGAACCCGGGGGGTACGCGGCGCGACACCTCGCCGCGCTCTAGCGGCGCGCCGAGCACGCGTGGACCGACGACCTGGCATTGCTCCACGCATCCGGGTACGGACCGCGCATTCACATCTTCTATTTCGAGTCCCAGGCGCGACTCGACTCCGTGTTCGGCGTCCCGGGGGATGGCCAGGCGTATCCGGAGGCGTTGCTCGTGATGGTCACCGCGAACGCGCACGGCTTGGAGATACCCAGCGATCGACACGAGATGATGCACGTCCTGTCGATCACGATGTGGGGCTGGGGCGCACCGAACGAGCGGTGGCGGCACGAGGGGCTCGGGAACCTGGCCTCGGCCCCGGACTGGCCGTACGGCATTGACCAGATGGCGGCCCAAGCGCGACGCGATGGCGACACGCGCGGTCCGGCGGAGTTGTCGGGAGCAGGGTTTTCGGCCGGCGATTCGGTGGAGAAGTTCCGGGCGTACATGCTCTCGAGCTCGTTCGTCGGGTACCTCATCCGCGCGAACGGCATCGAGAGCTTTCGACAGCTATGGCAGCAGGGACTGCCGGCCGCGCCGACGATCTACGGCGCCGACATCCCCACGTTGACGGCACGGTGGAACGACTATTTGCGCACCGTCTCGCTGCCGGCCGGCGGCATCGACCTCGCCCACGTCCAACAGGGAACGCGGTAGAATACTGACGTGCTATTTCGGAGAGACTCCATGCTGGCAACCGTGTTGATTGCGTTCTCTCTCGGTGTCGTCGCTGGGCTGCGGTCGATGATGGCGCCGGCCGCTGTGCTGCTCGCCCGCCACGTCCGGGTCGCCGGAATCGTCGTCGCCATCCTGGCGGCCGGCGAGCTGATTGTCGATCTGTTGCCGACAACCCCATCGCGGACCGCGCCCGTGCCTCTGGTGGCCCGCATCGTGAGCGGCGCCTTTTGCGGTTGGGTTGTCGCCGCCGGATCGCCGGTCGTACGCATCGCGGGCGTGCTCGCCGGTGTCGCCGGCGCACTCGTTGGCACCTACGGCGGTCACGCCGCGCGCGTACGCGCGATCAAACAACTGGGCGCGATCCCGGCGGCGCTCGCGGAGGACGTCTTCGCGGTCGCTCTCGCGCTCTTCGCTGTTACGCGTTAGGCACGAGTCTGGGCACCAAGCTGCGTAGGCGGTCGCACATCGCTGCAGCCTGCACACTGGCGATCGTGTCCGCCGGCGCGTGCGCGCTTATCCACGCCCTGGCGGTCGTCGGCTCGAGCTCTCGGGTTCGCTACCGTCGAGCCGGCGTCGTCTCGGTGAACACTACGGGATGCGTGTCATCGCGCGGTACACGCACGACACGTATGGGATCGGAGAAGCTGTCTGTGAGTCCCTCCTCCGGATTCCAGCCGCGGTGATACCGTACCACGAGGTTGCCATCGGCCAGAGTGACGCTGTCGATCTCGACGGTCTCGCCGTCGGTTCGGGGGCCGCAGCCGACAGCGATGATCATCTCACGGCTGAAATCAATCGGCGGCGCCGGTGTGCGGGCAACCGGTTCTACCGGATGCGTCGTCAGACGATACCAGAAATCCGACCACGCCATGGGATCACGTATCACAACCTGCGCCCTTCCGTGCAGTTGCTGCGAATAGCGGAAATACCCCAGGATCTCTGGGCCTAGCCAAAGCTCGACAGGGACGGATCGGTCAGCGTTATCCTGCGGTGAGTCTTTCACAAGTAGGTGAGCCACCAATCATGCCGGCGCTGCTTGAGTCTCGCAAACCAAAGGCAAACCGGGTAGAGAAGCAGGAGCACCACCACCCAAACCACGTACACCACCCACAGCGGGTACCCATAGTCAGCCGGAAAAAGATCGCTCGGACTTCCCATCGAAGGCGGCGCAATCAGCAGGAATGGCTGTGCGCCGTAGCGCACGAAGTTCATCACGATGGCGATCAGATGCGCCAGCAGCATATGCGCCCCGTAGTAGAAGAACGGGACGCGCCCGAAAACGATCAGCGGATTGGTGAACCGAAAGTCAAATCGCTCCAGCCACGCCAACGCGACAAACGCCGGACCGAGTGTCATCAACAAGAAGTCGAGTGACGGCGGATACTTGGTGACATTGAGAAACGAGAGCAGCGTGAAAACCGGCGATGCTTGATGACTCCACGGGGCGGGATCGCCGTAGCCATTCACGGCGCGCACCACAACGAACGCCGCGGTCAGTGCCAACCCCACACGCGTAAGAAAACGGCGCCGCCGATCAGCTTCCCAACCAAACACCGGACCCAGGCAATACCCGAGCGCCATCACGCCTATCCATGGTAGCACGGGATACGCGGGCCTGAACTTGATGCCACCGACGGTGATCACCCCTCGGTCATAGAGCATGTTCCAAACCCACGCCGCCGGCCCGAAGCTCTCGGCCGACACATTGAAGAGCAAATTGTGCAAGCAGAATGATCGCTATGCTGAGCCCCAACAGCACGGGCATCGGCAGATAGATCAGCCCAGCGAGCGCGATCATGGACATCCCGATTGCCCACAGGATGATCAGGAGCACCGGATGTGCCGTCGGGCTGACCCACGAGAACATGATGACGCGAAGCACCGTCGCCTCAATCGCGATCAGCCAGAGACCACGAGTCACCAGCAGCCGCGACAGCTCCCTCTTCGAATGCTGCCCTCGGGTCATCCAGAGATACGCACCCAGGCCAGCCGTGAGCACGAACACCGGCGCGCAGAAATGCGTGATCCATCGCGTGAAAAAGATCGCCGGCGTCGTGCGCGCCAGATCTGTCGGTTGGAACTGCTGCGCACTTTGCGCCACGTAGTCGCGAATGTGATCAATCGCCATCACCATCATGATCGCGCCCCGGAGCGCATCCACCGACTGAATGCGAGGCGCTGGTGTAGTCCGCGTGGGAATCGTCATGACTGGCGCCAGATGTCGAGCACGCCGCTGGCTGCGTGATCGTTCGCGTTACCCTCGGGAAGCGCGATCTTCCCGTCGACAACGATCGGGCTGTTCCAGTGGCCTCTTCCGCAGCCAAGAGACGCGACCACCGTGCCCGTCGTAGGCTGATAGACGTGCAGCACGCCGCCCGGATCGTACACGAAGAGCAGGCTACCGGCGATGACTGGGCTCGTCCCTGCGGTGCCATTGCGCCACGCCAATGACAGCCGATCGCCGCTCACGGTCCACGCCGCGGTGCCACCGCCATCCGCCGCGAAGAGCCACGTCCCGGTTGGCATCCGCCACACGGCTGGAGCCGTGAACAGGTCGTTGCTCGACGGCGTCGAGAGGATCTGCGCCTCGCCGCCAATGTGAGGCGCCGCGCCACTGATGGCGGCGGCGGTGAGAATGCGGATGATGCTGTCCTTCCCGCCCTGCACCACCGCTCCGTCACCGAGCAGCGCCGGTGATGTCGACCCGAGATCCACATCGTTCGCATCCAGCGCGTTGGTATTGGTCGGGGTATAGTTGCCGAGCAGTTGCGTCGCGGCGGAGTCGAGCTCGAGCGTCGCATCGCCCCAGTTCGTGTTGCCGTCCCAGAGACCATTGCCCGTCGCCACGTAGATGTCCCCCGTCGTCGAATCGACCGCCGCGCCCGCCCGCCCCCAAATGCCGGATCCACTCTGCGGACACTGGCTCGGCTGCATCAGGGCGTGCTGATCGCTACACAGAGAATTCCAGACGTGGACGAGCCGGCCACTGGCGGCATCGAGGATCGCGACATGACCCTGATAGGGTGGCGCGTCGCCGACATACCCATCGGTGACCGCGATCACGCGGCCGGCGAAGTAATTCAACGCCGAGGCGATCTTCTCGCTCTGAGCGGACATCGTGACGGCCGTGCTCCAGACGGGATTTCCGTTCGCGACGGCGAGCTTCTGCACGTGGCCGTCGGGTGACGCGGCGTAGAGGAACTGACGATCGGGATCCGCCACCGGCGTCGCGTTGGTAATTTGCGCGGTGCCGAGCCAAGATGCATATCCCGGCGGCGTATACGTCCAGAGTATCACGCCGGTGTTCGCGTTCACGGCGATCGTCTTGCCGTACGTTGTCGTCACGAAGAACGCGTCATGCGGCGCGCCGTTGACCTGGACGTCGCTCAGGTAGATTGCCGACGCGTCCACCGTGCCATCCAGCGTGACCCGAAGGAGGCACATGGCGCTCAGCTGCGCCGCGGTGACCCCGGTCGGCGCGGTGGATGCGCCCGACCGACCCGCGTCCCAGTTGAAGCGCGTCCAGTCATGGCCCGGCGCCACGACGTTAGATCCGTTCGAGCACGCGGGCGCCAAGGCAATGGTGGACGCGGTGGTGGATGTCGGTCTTCCACACACCAGCGCCGGCAGGCCAATGACGGCGGCGGCGACACCCCGCCAACGGTGCACGAATGCCGTACTCAACGCTAGGGGCTGGCGGCCGTGGATGGGTGGGGCCCCATGTACCGGTCGAACCACGCGACGATACGTCGGAGACGATCGGTCAGGTGCTTCTCTTCGCGGAAGCCGTGTCCTTCGCGAGGATAGACGACGAGCTCCGCGGTGACGCCATAGCGCTTGAGCGCGCGATACAGCTCTTGGCTTTGACCCATCGGGTCAATAACGTCGTTGTCGCCTTGCAAGATGAGCGTCGGTGTGCGGGCGTTCTTGACGTACGTAAGCGGTGAGCTCCGCCGAAACCCCTCGGGTTTCTCGTAGGGGAGACCGTAGAACCATTCATCGTACGCCGGGTGATCCTCCGTACCGTACTCGCTCGCCAGATCGGAGAGGCCGGCGCCCGACACAGCGGCCTTGAAGCGCGTGGTTTGCGTGATCGCCCACTCGGCCATGTAGCCGCCGTACGACCAGCCCGCGATGCCCAACCGATCCGGATCGGCGATCCCACGCTGAATCAGGTAGTCGACGCCGGCCATGATGTCCTTGAAGTCGCCGCCGCCCCAATCGCCGCGATTCCGCACGGCGAAGTCGTACCCATATCCCGTGGATCCTCGAATGTTCGGCGAGAACACCGCGTAGCCGGCGGCAGCGAGGAGCTGGTCCCACGAGTCGAGCTGGTCGCTCCAGTTGCCGGTCGGGCCGCCGTGCACGTGGACGATCGTTGGCAGATGCGTGCCGCCCGCGGGAGCCACCAGCGCCGCCTCGATCTCGTGGCCGTCGAAGCTTCGATACCGGAGGAGCGTCGGCTTGATCAGCGCGAGACGCTCGAACGATGCATTGAAACTCGAGACGCGCCGCGGCGTCGTCGTGCCATCCCACGTCCAGAGCTCCGGTGGCTGCGTGGCACTCTCGCCGACGAAGGCGATCGTGCCCGCGCTCGAGAGCGCGACGTCGCCCACCTTCATTCCTGGGAGCACGAGCCGCGTCCCCTTACCGAGCGTGTCCAGTGTCCAGAGCGCGGTCCGAAATCCGTCGGTCGTGGCGACGAGCAGCGTTCCGTCGCTTCGCCATGCGTACGCCTCGACCGGACGATCGATACTCGCGCCGGTGAGATTGCGCGGTATGCCGCCATCGGTCGATACGAGGTAGAGGTCATGCGCCGAGGGACCATCGCCGCGGGCGCCCACAAACGCCACGTGCTTGCCGTCGGGCGAGACGTGCACACGATTGAAGGGGCCCGATGGCCTGGCCACCGGCCGCATCGTTCCATCGGACGCTCGGACGACGAAAATGCGATTGGTCTCTTGGTCCGACTCGGGATGGTCCGTGGCGACCACCACCAACCCGTCGCCAGTGGAGAGCCACTGCGCATCACCAATGGACCACGGTGCGCCGAGGAGCGGCCGTAACGCACCCGTCGCGACGTCCGCCAGCCAGAGATGGGGCCGATCTTGCGTCCGATCCACCGGGTGGGCGTCGTCCTTGTCGTCCTCTCGCTTCTGGTCCGCGTCGGTCTTGGGATCGGGGCCGAGCAACGCGAGCTGCTTGCCGTCGGGCGACCACTCGAAGCTTTGGACCGCGCGCTTGCCGCGGGTGAGCGCGATCGCCTCACCACCGCCGACCGGCATGATGTAGATCTGGGTCGCTTGATCGCGATCCGAGAGAAACGCGAGTCGCTTTCCATCGCTTGACCAGCGCGCGTGGTCTTCAGACTTGGCCGAGTACGTATACTGGCGCGGAACATCCGTCGATACCCACACGTGCCGCGACACGGTAATCCCGTTCGGCGGCTCCGTCACCGTGAACGCCAGCGCTCGAGCGTCGGGTGACCAGCGCAGGTCGGCGAGCCGCCGTACGGCGATGAGCTGTTCGGGGGTGAGTTGCGTTTGCGCCACGGCGCGCGCCACCGGAGCGGCGGACGCCAGCACGAATCCAAAAGCGACGACGCGTCGCCATGGCAGACGGTGGAGGGGCATCGGAGAAAGCTCCCAGGGAGACGCGCTATACTATGGTACTATACTACTTCCGTACAATAGCTCGGCAGTCGTGGGCCATTATCATGGCACACGTTCGAGCACGGCACCGATGCCCGGCGCTGGCTGATGACGATCTGCCGCAACGCGTTCCTCCGGACGTGCCAGCGCGCTCGATATTGGGCCGAGAGCGACGATGATGTGGCGCTGGTCGCCCGGAGCGACGATGAGCGCTTGCTGACCCGGCTCGACCTCGGTCCCGCGATCTGCTCGGCGTTGGACCGGCTCACGGAGCCGTATCGATCGGTCGTCGTCCTGGTCGATCTCGAGGATCAGACATACGAAACCACGGCGGCTATTCTGGGCGTACCGATCGGGACGGTGCGGTCTCGTCTGTTCCGCGCACGCCGGCAGCTGCGGAGCACGCTGGGGATCTACGCGCGCGACGCAGGATTCGCCACGACGCTGAGTCCAGCCTAGCGCGCACGTCGCACGACACGCCCCGGCCGGTTCGTCGTCGTCTGTGCGTTGACCCAGACGACCTGACCGTTCACCCACACGCGCTCAATACCGGTCGAGACCAGGTGCGGCTCGGTGTAAGTCGCCCGATCGATGACGGTGGCCGGATCGAACAACACGAGATCCGCGTAGTTTCCGGGCGCTATCGTCCCACGATTCGCGATGCCGACGTTGGCCGCCGCGAGCAATGTCGCCTTGCGAATCGCCTCCTGCAGGGTCAAGACGTGCTGCTCGCGCACGAAGCGCCCGAGGATGCGGGGATAGCTGCCGATGCCCCGAGGGTGGCGGCTGTCGAGCGCACCATCGGTACAGAAGCTCGTGTAAGGCCATTGGACGATGCGATCGACATCACCCTCGGACATGCTCGCGCCGATCACGCCTTGCACCGAATCATCGTCGACGTGCAGATGATGCGCGTCGGCGTACTGCTGGGACTCGTGGATGAGGTTCAGGAGCGTCACCGCCGGATCCGCCTTTCGCGCCAGCGCGATCTGCGCCAGCGTCTGTCCGACGTAGTCGGGATGCGGCGCGAACGAGGTCAGGATCAACCCGTCAGCCGGCACGATCTCGCGTAGCACGTAGCGCGAATAGGCCGTGTCGTTGAAGTCCCGCTTCGGGAAGTTGACCGTCAGATCCGAGTGCCAGGCGGTGTACGGATAGATATCGGCGGTCACCTGAATGCCGGCGGCCCGGGCCGAGTCGAGCATCGCGATGAGCCGGGTGCTCCGTCCCCAGAGCTCCTTCATCGCCAGCTTCATATGGGAGACTTCGACCGGCAGATGCGCTTTCTCGCCGATCGTGAGGAGCTCGTGCACGGCGTCGAACACGCCCTCCTCTTCGTTCCGCATGTGGCTGATGTACCGGCCGCCAGACGCCAATGCCACTTTCGCCAACTCGACCAGCTCGTCCGTATTCGAGTAGATGCCGGGATCGTATTCCAGTCCGGTCGAGAGACCAAGTGCACCCGCCGTCATATCCTGACGCAGCAGATCCTGCATCCGCGTGATCTCATCGGGTTTCGCAAGACGCTTATAGTCCTCGCCCATGACGGCGCGTCGGATCGTCCCGTGGCCGGAGTATGACGCGACGTTGATCGCGGCCGGCGTGCGCTCGAGCGAGTCAAAATACGCGGCCAGCGGCAGATGCGAGCTCCCATCCTGTCCGACCACGATGGTCGTGATGCCCTGACTCACGGCAGCCAGCGCCTCGGGATGCTGGAACAGTCCGCCGTCGTGGTGCGAGTGGTCGTCGATAAAGCCGGGGGCCAGGACCAGGCCATGGGCATCGATGACGCTGTCACTGGACGTGGGGCTGAGCGCTCCCACGGCGGTGATCTTGTCGTCGACAATGCGAACGGCGGCCGGTCGCGCGGGCGACCCGGTTCCGTCGATGACTTGGGCATTGACGATGAGAATCTGATGGTGCTGGCAGGCGATGCTGGCCAATACCAGCACGGCGGATGTGGCAGTACGGAGCTTGAGCATGCCGCCAATTCTACAGGCGGGCCACGCTAGCGCGAGAGCGCTTTCACCAGTAACACGTGGACGCGATCGTGCAGCGCGGGTGCGCCCCCGACCACGGCAATCGTGGCTAATCGCTGCCCTTGGACCGCGGTGATCTGCAGGGCGCCGACCGACGTCCAGAACGCGCCGTCGCCGATGCCGGTCTCTTTCTTGTTGTCGTTGGAATTTGCTTGCTCGGTCGCCAGCTCCTGCTTCGCGGCCGCAGCCGACGGATAGTCCGCGACCATCACGATGACCGTCGGGATGCCGCCGACCGTATAGGAGCACGATGACGTCAGTGACTTCGGATTGTCGACCACGGAGATCTGGCCGCCGCCGACCGGCTTGCCAATCAGCTCCGTCACTTCCGCCACCGAGACGAATTTGCAGGAGTTGGGCGGGGCACCGCTCCGTCCGCCCATGGCCATGACACTCGCGAGTACGGCACCAGCAATAGGTTGCATGAACACAAATACTAACCTAAACAGACGAAACGTCAGGGCTTTTATTGTAGACGCTCGGCGAGAAAAGTCCCGACCACAGTCAGTGCCTCGTCGGCTGCACGCAGTTGTCCGAGGCTCGTGAGAAAGCTGTGCGGCATGCCCTCCCAGATGTCGAGGCGCACGTCGACGTTCGTCGCGCGGTCGGCGTAGCGAACCGAGTCATCGACGGTTCGAGTATTGGTGCCTGGTGCACGCCGAGGCGGGCCAGCGCTCGATGATCATCGTGCAGTGACGTTCGTGAACTTGTTGGACACTCGATGACTTATTGTCAATGAGTCATTGAGGAGGCGTGCTGTATGTCTCGGCCGGTGCTGATCGGTATCGCGCGCCGCGCGAGTGTTCTGTTCTTCCTGGCGGGTCTCGTGTTTCTGCTGACGCTGCCGATGCAACCATGACGATGGCGTTGGCGGAACCGATCTCCCGTCTTCCAGAGGCGGCCGAGCCCGGGCCGATCCAGGACTGGCGCGTCGTACCGGCAAAGACCCGAATGCGCTTCACGGTCGGCCGCTTCCTCGGCGCCATCCACGGCACGCTGAGCACGGTGAGCGGCGTCGTGCGACTGATCGAAGGACAGCCTCGCTACACGCACGTCGATATTCGAGTGCCGGTGACGGCCCTCGACATCCGCACCAGGCGACGGCTGGGATTGGACGCCGGCCCCTATCCGTTTGTGTCCTTCTATGGGTGGCGGGTCCGAGGCAATCCTCGCCGATCGTTCGCGCTCGATGGCGAGCTCCGCGTCGGCGAGTTGCGGCGCGATGTCGTCGTCAACGTCTCTGCCTCAGATCATCGCTTCGATGATGTCACCGGCACAGAGGAGGCGACGTTCCGAGCACAGCTCGTCGTCGATCGGCGGATCCGCTTCATTCTCGACGTGACGCTCGCGCGAGTGGCAGTCCGGTATCGTCGCGTGGCGTAGTCATCGCGCATGATGCCATTGCTGATCGTTCTTCTGATACTCGCCTCTCTCCGCTACTATGACTCTTTCGTGAAGACGGATGGCGCCTGGCTGTTCGCGGAACGTCTGCTCTACGTCGACTGGATCGAGGAGTGTGCGCTGTCATGACGCGCTTAGGTCTAGTGGGCGCGACCGGAATGGTGGGCGGCTACGCCCTTCGCTACGCGCTCGACGACCCGAACGTCGAACGCGTGACGGCCATCGGACGCCGCACGCTCGGTCTCTCACACCCAAAGCTGGCCGAGGTGCTTCATCGGGACTTCGCGGATTGCTCTGCGCTAGCGCCAGTCCTCGCGGGTCAGGATGCGGCGGTGTTCTGTCTCGGCGCCTATACGGGAGCAGTGCCGGACGCTGAGCTTCGGAAGACCACGGTCGACTACCCGATCGAATTCGCGCGCGTGCTCCACGGTAGCAGTCCCGGCGCGACGTTCGCGTTCTTGAGCGGGAGCGGGGCGGATCCGACGGGTCGCAGCCGGATCCCTTTCGCGCGGTACAAGGGAGAGGCCGAGAAGGCGCTCCTCGCCATGGGGTTTCCGCACGTGTACCTCTTTCGACCCGCGTATATCTATCCCGTGGAGCCGCGGAAAGAACCGAACGCCGGCTATCGCCTGCTGCGCGCGATCTACCCGGCGTTTCGGATCGTATTCCCGAACCAGGTGATTCGCGCGGATGATCTGGCTCGCGTCATGGTGAACCTCGCCGTGCACGGAGCAGGGGAACGCCCGGGTCCGGTCTTCGAGAACCGCGACATCATCGACTTGTCGCGTAAGGGGTGAGCAGCGTCTCCTCCAGTAGCGCCCGAGCGATACCGCTCAGCGCCGAGTCGAGCTCGGCGACCGCTCCCTTCGGCACGCGCCCGACGACGGAGAATCGAATCTCACACGTCTCGCCGAGGGGCTCGATGGCAATCGTGATCTCGCGCACGCGCGTGCCGAGATGTCCCCAGAAGGCACCCGGACCGAGGTGACCCGTCGCTGAGGGCAACGCGAAGCGAAGCGTACCGCCGGCGGACCCGATCAGCGTGAGCCGGTACGGACGCTCGCGCAGCACGCGACCGAGCATTGGCAGCATCCGATTCGCGGGTGCATCAAACACCCTCGTGACCGTCGTCATCATCACCGGGCCTCCACGAGCACGCGATCGTGCAGTCCCAGCTTATCCGCGACGCGCCGTCCGTAGTCGGGGTCGGCATTTGCGAAGTGCGCGAGCTGCCGGCGCTGGACCTCGAGGCGGGCCTGGCCAAGCGCTCGCGCGATGCGCGTCGTGAGACGATCACGGTGGCCGTCATCGAGCAACCGGTAGAGATCACCCGCCTGCGTGAAATCGTCGTGTCCCGTCGAATCGAACCGGTCCGCGACGACCGCTGCCAACCTGCCACGCGGGATCGCCGTACGCGGCATCGGGCGTCGGCGTCCCGGCGATGCTGTTCGGCCAATAGTTCGGGCGATCCCCGTACGGAGCCGTTGCCAGCGCACCGTCGCGAATATAGTTGGCGACGCTCTGCCGTGGCGCGTTGACCGGTACCTGGTGGTGATTCACGCCGAGGCGATGCAGGTGCGCGTCCGCATAACTCACCAGGCGCGCTTGCAGCATCTTGTCCGGGCTCGGCCCCACACCCGATACGAATGCACTCGGCTTGAACGCGGCCTGCTCGACCTCGGCGAAATAGTTCTCGGGATTCCGATTGAGCTCGAGCGTGCCGACCTCGATCAGCGGAAACTCGTGGTGCGGCCAGACCTTCGTGAGATCGAACGGATTCCACCGGAACGTCTCGGCCTCTTGTGCGGTCATGACCTGGATCGACATGCGCCACCGCGGATGGTCGCCGCGCCCGATCGCGTCGAAGAGATCCCGCTGGTGACTCTCGCGATCCTGCCCGATGATCGCCGAGGAGTCCTCGTCGGGGATCGTATCGATGCCCTGGAGCGTCCGGAAATGGAACTTGCACCAGACGCGCTCGCCGTGCGCGTTGACGAGCGAGTAGGTATGACTGCCGAACCCGTGCATGTGCCGATAGCTCGTCGGAATGCCGCGGTCGGAGAAGAGAATGGTGACCTGATGCAGCGACTCGGGGCAGAGCGACCAGAAGTCCCACTGCATGTCCATGTCGCGCAGGTTCGTCTTCGGGTGCCGCTTCTGCGTGTGAATGAACATCTGGAACTTGTACGGGTCGCGCACGAAGAAGACGGGCGTGTTGTTCCCGACGAGATCCCAATTCCCTTCGTCCGTGTAGAACTTGAGCGCGAATCCGCGCACGTCTCGCTCGGCGTCCGCCGCGCCGCGCTCGCCCGCGACCGTCGAGAATCGCGCGAACATCGGGGTCGACTGGCCGACGCGCGAGAAGAGCGCCGCACGGCTGTAGCGCGTGATGTCCCGCGTCACCGTGAAGGTGCCGTAGGCGCCGGATCCCTTCGCGTGCACGGGCCGCTCGGGAATGCGCTCGCGGTTGAAGTGCTGCATCTGCTCGATGAGCTGGACATCCTGCATCAGCACGGGGCCGCGGGGGCCGGCCGTCAAGGCCTGCTGGACACCGATCGGCGCGCCGTTGGCGGTCGTGAGGACGGGCGGTTTCTCCATGTGGCGGAGGCTAGTCGCGGCGCCTATAGTTGTCCAATATGGATTATCTCCGGCAGCGATAGGTACAAACTATGGAATTGCACCAGCTGCGGTACTTCGTGGCCACGGCCGAGTGCGGCAGTGTCAGCCGCGCCGCCGAGCGATGCTTCGTCGCGCAGCCGTCGCTCAGTCAGCAGCTCAAGAAACTCGAACAGGAGTTGGGCACGATATTGTTCGACCGGCTTGGCCGCGGCGTGGCCCTCACCGATGCGGGGCGGGCGCTGCTGCCCCGCGCCCGTCGCATTCTGGCCGACATCCGCGAGACGGAGACGAACCTCAAGCGCGAAGCGGAGGACGGCCCCGGGACGCTCATTGTCGGGGCGATTCCGACGATGGCGCCGTATCTCCTCCCGCCGGCGCTGCGCGCACTGCGTCGCGCATATCCCACGTGCGCCATCTCCGTGCGCGAGGACCTGAGCGAAGCGCTGGTGGACGCGCTCGAGAACAACGAGCTCGATTGCGCGCTGGTGAGCACGCCGCTCGATGACGCGCTGCTCGACGTGGAAGTGATCGGTGAGGAGGAGCTACTCGTCGCGCTGCCGCGGCATCATCCGGCCGCCACACGCGCCGAGCTCCGCGTATCGGAACTGCGCGGCGAGCCGACGGTGGCGCTCGCCGACATGCACTGCTTGAGCCGCCAGATCGACCACTTCTGCTCGACGCGACACATCGCCACTCAAGTCGTCTGCCGCACGACCCAGCTCTTCACGATTACCGAGCTGGTCTCCCTAGGCCTCGGCCTCTCGCTCGTGCCAGAGATGGCGGCGGCCGCGGATCGCTCCGATCGCTGTCGCTACCTTCGTCTGCGGCCGGGCAAGCCGGTCCGCCAGATCGCCGTCGCGTGGCGCACCGGGCGGACTCGGCCGGTGGCGGCGGTCCGATTCATCGCGGCACTCACCGCGCGCCTCGGGGCAGGGCGTCATGCCAGTCCGTAGCGAACGGTCTTCGAGCCGGCTCACCTTGCTTTGGTGTCTTGACGATCACACAACACGCCACCACGGGACGGCCAGGATCCGCTTCGCGATCCAACTCACCTCCGTCCCGGTGTGGAGGAGCAGTCCGCCCCGTGCGTCGGGCGCATACTCTTGCATGAACGCCGAGAGGTGCGCGACGTCCTTCGTCGACGGCCGCGTCGTGGCCTTGACCTCGATTGGAAGCAGGCCACGCTGATGCTCGATAACAAAGTCCACCTCTTCGCCTGACTGCGAACGCCAGTACAGCACGTCGGCTGGCCGCAGTTGTCCTCCGCGCCATGCGAGCAGGTCGCAGAGGATCAGATTCTCCAAGTGCGCGCCAGTCGGCGCTTGGTCGCCGGCAAGAAACCGGACCAAGCCGACGTCACTCCAATACATCTTCGGCGTCTTGATGAGGCGTTTGGTTCGATTGACCGCGTACGCGGGAACCCGAACGAGCTGGTAGGACGCCTCCAAGACGTTGAGGTACCGATGCACGGTTGGCTGCGGCAAGCCAACGTCGCGCGCCAGGTCAGTCTGATTGACCAGTCCGCCAATGCGTAGCGCGACCGCCCGCATGAGGCGTCGAAAGTCCGGCAGATGCTCGATGGACCGGAGGTCAGGGACGTCGCGCTCCAGGTACGTTTTCACGTACCCATCAAACCACGTCGCGCGCTCGGCGGCGGTCCGAAGGAAATGCGCCGGCCGTGGCAACCCGCCGCGCGCCGCGAGCGCAGTCCACTCTTCCTTTCCGCCGTCATCGGCGCGCACGATGTCGAACCACTCGCGTGGCGTACTCTCGACCAAATGATCCCAGATGCCGGGGCTTCCCCGGCCCATTTGCTCGCGGCGGGTGAGGGGCCAGATCGTCAGATAGCCCGCTCGTCCGGCGAGGGTGTCGGCCACGTGACGAACGAGCGCCAGGTTCGCCGAGCCGGTGACCGCGAATTGGCCGGGCTCCCGCTGACCGCCTTCGTCGACTACTCGCTTGATCGCCAACAGCACATCCGGGGCCCGCTGCACCTCATCGATCGTCATGCGCGGCGCACGCCGGACGAGATCGTCCGGCGAGTCGCGCGCGGCATTTCGGACATCGATGTCGTCGAGCGTCACGTACAGCCGATCCGCGGCCACGAATGGCTGACGAACCAGTGTGCTTTTGCCCGTTTGTCGAGCACCAGTCAATACGGCGACCGGCTGCACGGCGAGCAGTTGCTGGAACGCTACGGCAGAGTATCGTGAGAGTAGTGTGTGTTGCATAGTATACATTCAGTCGAAGAATGGTAATCATTCAACGTGTGAATATATACCGTGAACTCTCGCCCGGTGCGAATCGGTCTGCGGAACATGCTCCCCATTGTGGGAATGCCCTCGCTCGTCCCCGCGACGTATCGTGTATGACAAGGAGGTAATCGAGATGCAATCCACCCAGAATATTGCGGTCCTGGGCGTCGGTACGATGGGATCGGCGTTCGCCCGGAGACTCCTCGGTGCGGGAATGCGGGTGACCGTGTGGGACGTGTCACACGCCGCGGCCGAGCGGCTTGCGACAGCCGGCGCCCGGGTCGCGGTGACGCCAGAAGACGCCGTGCGCGACGCCGGTGTCGTGCTCACGATGGTGCCGACGATCGCGTCGATCGAGGAAACGATGCCACGCGTGCTGGCCGCGTTGCCCCCTGGCGCGATATGGTTGCAGATGAGCACCATCGGTGTCGACGGAACCGAGCGTGCCATGGCGCTCGCTGAGGCGCATCGAAGCGACGTTGTGTTCGTGGATGCGCCCGTGTCCGGATCAAAGACCACAGCGGAAGAGGGGAAACTGCTCATTCTCGCATCCGGACCCGCCGCGGCACTCGACGCACTGGCGCCAGTGTTCTCGGTGCTCGGTCAGAAGACGATGCGATGGGAGCACGCTGGTTCCGGCTCGAGCATGAAGCTCGTGCTCAACACCTGGCTCGCCGTGCTCGACGAAGGCATCGCCGAGGTGGCCGTGCTCGCCCAATCGCTCGACGTGTCCTTGAGCGATGTCTCGGCGTGCATCGGATCCACCGCGCTCGATGCACCATGGGCACTCGCGAAGTTGGACAAGATCGAACGCGAAGCCTTCGATCCCGACTTCTCACTCGCACTGGCCTCGAAGGATCTGCACCTCGCCCTCGACGCCGCGAACCGCTCGCACCGGCGGCTCCCGATGACGCAATCGATCGCGACACAGTGGGAAAGCGCCCTGCAATCGGGCTTGGGCGATCGCGATGTGAGCGGCGCGTATCTGGCGCTCACAACTCCGGCGGTCACTCCTCCGGTGCCCCGGCCGCCCGGCTGACCTGGCGCACCGGATCGGGAATCGTCGACGGCAACACGTAGGTGAGCGGGTCGACGATCGTGCCGTTCACGTGCACCTCATAGTGCAAGTGCGGACCGGTCGCGAGCCCCGAATTGCCGACTTCGGCGACCGGTTGGCCGCGCACAACCGGTTGCCCGATGCGTACGAGGAAGCGCGACAGGTGGCCGTACTTGGTCACGATGCCGTTCCCGTGGTCGATCTCGAGCACCAGTTCCGTACCCGCTGGCCGTTCCGACGCGGATCACCGTACCGGCAGCCGGTGCCACGACCGTCGTCCCATAGGGCGCGGCGACATCGATGCCCAAGTGCGGCAGATACTTGTGCAGAATGGGATGAAACCGGCTCAGCGAGAACTGACTCGTCAGCCATCCGGCCGTCGGCATGATCGATGGGGTACGCGCCACCCTGTCCGCATCAGCGTGCAGCTTCGCGGCGACCCGGTCGAGGTTGACCGACAGTTCGTCAGCGCGATGGATCAAGAGCTCGACGGAACCGCCGGTGTCCGTCGGCGGCGCGAGAGCCGTATCGAGCCCGGCGACAATTCGGAGCGCGGTCGTCTGTCGATCGAGTGAGGCGACCGAGTCGCGCAGCAGCGTGATCGCCGTCGCGGGGAGAACCTGAACCTGTCGTCGTCCATGCGCCATGCCGATCGTCACCGCGAGGCCAAGGACACCGGCGAGTCCCACGCCGACGAGCCAACTCGATCCGGCGATCAGGCGCGACGACACGCGAAGCGTGCGCGGCGCAGCCGTGTCCTCACCGACAATTACCACCGTCCATCGCCGCGTGCGCATATATTGGGCGACGACTGGAACGGAGCGCTGTCACCGTACACCGTTCGTCGTCGATTTCCGGCAGTTCATCGCGTCCTAATGCCAATTCCTTATCCGCGCATCCCGCCCGACATCATCCACGTGGGCCCGTTCCGCCTCCGGTGGTACGGCGTCATGTACTTCGTCGGGTACGTCGTCGGAGTCGTATTGGCGCGCCGCCGCATTCGATCGTGGCCGGTCACTGCTCACCCGGGAGCAGATCGACCAGCTGATCACGTATGTCGTGATCGGGATGCTGATCGGCGCGCGGCTCGTGTACGAGTTCGTCTATAGCCGCACCGATCTCGCGCATGACCCGATCGAGATCGTCCGTGTCTGGAACGGCGGCTTGTCGTTTCACGGCGCGATCCTCGGTATGGCGCTCGCCAGCGGCCTCTTCGCCCGACGCGCCAAAGTGCCGTGGCTCGGAGTCACGGATACGATCGCGGTGTGCGGTGCGCCGGGACTGTTCTTCGGACGCATCGGCAACTTCATCAATGCGGAGCTGTACGGGCGTCCGAGTGCCGTACCGTGGGCGATGATCTTTCCCACCGACCCGACGCATCTGCCGCGTCATCCCTCGCAGCTCTACGAGGCGGTCGGTGAAGGCATCATCGTCGCCGCGATCGTGTGGTGGGTCGATGCCCGGAGCCATGCGCGGGGATGGTACCGTCCCGGGACGCTCACCGCGACGTTCTTGATGTCATACGGCGTGGTCCGGTTCGGTCTCGAGTTCACCCGGCAGCCGGATGCACAGCTCGGATTCGTGCTCGGAAGTTTAAGCATGGGACAGCTCCTCTGTCTCGCGATGATCATGCTCGGCGCGGCCGTGGCCATCGCGACGGGCCGTCGTCGTGGAGAGCCGTTCGTGGGCTGATCGAGACCGTTCGTCGTAATTCGATGGACGCCCGCCGCCGCCGCCCCGAGTATGAGGCATGGTGCGGCGGGATGCGTGGATGGTCGGTGCGCTGCTCGCGCTTGCCGCGGGCGTGATCGCGCTCCTCGAGCACGCGCGGGAGAGGACACACACGGTCTATCACGGTCGATCGTTGGCGGAGTGGCTCCTCGCCATCGGCGACCGCCAAGCGGGCGTGCGTGACACGGCAGCATATGCGTTGACGCGACTCGTCCCTGCGTTCCCGGCGGCGTTGCCATCGGTAATCAGAGCCGAGGCAGACCTCCTCGGCGACGCGGACGAGGAGGTGCAGGCGGAAGCGACCGCGGCGCTCATCGCCGTCGGCCCCGGCTCTGACACCACCGTGCCGACCATGATCGGGGTGCTCGCCCGCGATCCGAACGCCTCCGCCCGCGTGCACGCCGCGCAGGTCCTCGGCGCGCTTGGCCAGCTCTCCCGTGCGGCCATCCCGACCGTCATTGGCGCGCTCTCCGATTCGAATGCCTCCGTGCGGCTGGTGGCGGTGAATGCGCTCGGTCGGATTGGTCTGCCCGTTGACCAACTCCGCATCGTTGCCCGGGTCTCCACCGACCGCGACCCCGCCGTGCGCGCGGCCGCGGTCGAGGCCTTGATCGCGCTGCATGCACCAGCGGAGACGCTGCGCGCGATCGGCGAGCGCGCCGCTCAGGATCCGGACGCGGTCGTCCGAGTCGAGGCCGCGTATGCCCTGGCGAGCAGCGGCAGCCCCGCGCGCGTCGTTCCGCGCCTGGTCGCGGCATTGGACGACGCCGATCCCTCGGTGCGTACAGCGGCAGCGACCGTGCTCGGGCGTCTCGGGCCCGAGGCCAGCAGCGCGATGGTTGCGCTCCAGCGCGCCGCGACCGACAGCGATCGCGAGGTGCGCGCCGTTGCGACACAGTCCTTGCGCGCGGTGCGTCGGACGCCATGACCAGCGACACACTCACGGTTGTCGTCGCCGACGACGAGCGCCCGGCGCGCGCGTTTCTCGCGGCCACCGTGCGCACGATCGCCGAGGCGGAGCTCGTGGGCGAGGCGTCGGGTGGTGCGGAAGCGGTCGCGCTCATCGAGCGTGTCCGGCCGGACCTGGCACTCCTCGACCTCCACATGCCGGAGATCGACGGGCTGGCGGTGGTCCGTCTTGTGAGACCCGACTGCTTGCCGCTCATCGCGTTCGTCACCGCCTACGACGAGTACGCCGTGCGGGCATTCGAGTTGAACGCCATTGACTATCTGCTCAAGCCGGTGGAGCCGGAACGCATTCGCCAGACAATCGTGCGAGCGCGCGAGCAGCTGGCCATGCACCTCACCGGGCGCGAGGCGGATCGGGTGCAGGCCGCGGCGGGAGCGGTCGAGCGGACCGCACCGGAGCAGTATCTCCTCCGGATCCCCGTTCGGTACCATGACGACATCATCCTGCTGCCCGTGGAACGGATCATCGCCATCGAATCCGATCGCGACATCGTGTACCTGTCCAGCACGGCGGGCGATCAACACACGCTGCGCTACCCACTCAAGGATCTCGAGGCGCGGCTCGACCCGCGGCAATTCATCCGCGTATCGCGCAGCGCATTGGTGCGCGTCGACGCGGTACGTCGCGCCAGTCCGTTGCCGAACGGGTCGTACATGCTGGTGCTGACGAACAACCAACAGGTCCAACTGAGTCGCGCGCGCGCGCAGGTGCTGCGCGATGTGCTGTTTCGGATCTGAGTTTCGTCCGTTGATCTCGGCCATTCGTGGGCTCGAAACGACGGATCGTACGATAGTGATAGCGCTAACCGCCGTACCGCCGGACACTTCCCGCCGTCGCTCTCTCTTGGAGATAGTTGCATGGTCGCGCGTATCGCCCTCCTCGTTGCCGTTCTCGCCAGTCCCGCTGCCGGTGCGACACCCGCCAACGGCGACGTGTCCGGCACTGTGACCGACAGCTTATCCGGCAACCCGCTGCAGGGGGTTGAGGTTGTCGTGGAGAAGGGCACCGCGGTCGTCGCGCTGACGAACACCGATCCGTTCGGTCGATACCGGCTGCACAACATTGCCACCGGCGACTACACGATCATTGCCCGCTTCATTGGCTACCAACAGCAGACGAAGCCGTTGACCATCTCCGGCGACCAGACCGCGGACTTCCACATGGTTGTCGCCCCGGCCTCACTCCAGCAGGTGGCCGTGACAGCCCAGGCGCCGGTATCGGTCGATACCCGAAGCGGCGATCAGACGTTCAACCAGAACGACTCGCACTACACCCCGACGACCACGACGTCGCAGGTCGTGCAGCAGGCCATCGCGGGAGCCGCGCGCGCGCCGACCGGCGAAGTCCACATTCGCGGCCAGCACGCCGAGTACACCTACTATGTGGACGGAGTACCGGTGACGTCGGGCGTGTCCGGCAGCTTGAACGAGTTGTTCGATCCAGCCGTGGTGCAGCGCATCGACTTCATCACCGGCGGCTGGGACGCGGCGTACGGCGAGAAGAGCGCCGCGATCATAAATATCCAAACCCGAGTCCCCACCGGCGCGTTCCACGCGGATGAGGCGACCTATTTCGGGTCGTACAACTCGCTCGGACAGTCGCTCAGCATGAGCTCGAACCAAGGAAAATTCGCTTGGTTTGCCTCCGGTACGGCGCAGGGCACGGATATGCGGCGCGAGCCGGTCGAGGGCACCCCGAACAACGTGCCGATCAACTTCAGCAACCACGGGGACGACTACTTCGGGTTCACGAAGTTCCAGTATCTAGCGACCGACCGCGACATCATTACGCTCGACGGCAACTACTCGATGTCCTTCTTCCAGATCCCGTACGACTCGGCGCTCGGGACGGTCTTGCACGACCACGAGACGGACGTCAACGACTTCATCAATCTCGCGTACCGGCACCGGTTCGGTGATAACACGACCACGACCGAGCGCGGCATGCCGAACGAGTTGTTCGTCGGAGGCTTCTTCCGGAACGGCGGCCTGCAATATCGGCCGGGCTCAACCGACGTCCCCACGTATGTCGACGCCGAGGATCCGACGCTGACGCCGCGAAACGTGTTCGAGGACCGGAAGTTCAGCGTCATCGGCCTCAAGACCGACTTTGGGTTCCCGATCGCTCCAGGCATAGTCGATGGCCAGGTCGGTATCCTCACCTCTCGCACGTTCGGTCATGAGAACTTCCAATTGACCGACCCGACCGGGAAAGAGGGCAACATTGGAGCGAACTCCGGGTTGTCGGGCGACGATTTCGCCGCCTATGTGGAGACCTCGATCCGCCCGGCCGAGTGGTTCGAGCTGCGCACGGGCGTGCGGTTCAACAGCCACGTCGCGCCGTTCGCCGGCAATCAGGAGCAGTGGAGCCCGCGCATCCGCCTCAACTTCTTCCCCGATCCATCGAACACCGTCTTCGCGTACTTCGGGCGGCTTTTTCTTCCGACGAACATCGAGGATCTGCGGTCGATCACGCTGTCGGACACTGGTGCTGGAAACGTCAAGGCGAGCGCGACGCTGCCCGAGCGCGACGCGTTCTACGAGGTAGCCTGGATCCACCGGTTCCCGCTCGGGTTCGTCACGAAGCTCGACGGCTACTGGAAGGACTCGAAGCCTGGCATCGACGACAATACGATCCCGGGATCGGCGATCACGACCGATGTGAACCAGGGTGACTCGCACGTCCGCGGCATCGAGGCGGTCGTCACTGCGGTCCCGCCGGGCTCTCCGCTCTCAGGGTACGTCAACTTCGCCCTCAATCACGGCTACGCAAACCCGCCGGTCACCGGCGGTTTCTTCCAACTCGCGCAACCGAACACGACGTTCGACTTCGACCACGACCAGCGCGTCTCAGTCGTGGCCAATCTGCTGTACACGATCGGACGAGCGTACGTGAGTACGACGGGCATCTACGGCTCCGGCCTCACGAATTCGTTCAGTCCCGATACCACGGTCAAGACGACGATAGGAAAGCCGGGCCAGCCGAACTACGTGCCCGGCTCTAACCTCTACTGTAACGGGCTCCTGTGCTTCAACTCGGCGTTCAAGGTGCCGCCGAGCTACATTCAGCAATGGGATCTGGGGTATCAGTTCCAGTTCGGGCGGACGACCGTGCGGCCGGACTTCTTCGTCGACAACGCCTGGGACAACCACTACGCGCTCAAGGGCGCGTTCTATAGTGGCCCATTGATCGGCCGTCCCCGCACGTTCACCGGCCGGGTCAGCATTGGGATCTAGGCGTCGCCCGATCGGCGGCATGCTCGCCAGCCTCATGTTGGCGTTCGTGCTTGCCGTTCAGAGTGGCATCGTGTGTCCGGACCGGACGCACCATCACGGCGAGTCCATGGCGATGCACCATCATACGCCACGAGCGCCAGTCGAAACGGCGCATATCCCGCTCTGCTGTTGGGCATTGGCCAACTGTACGTCGCCGGCAGCGCCGGCCCCGCGCGGTGCGGTGTACCCTGATGCATTGCGCACGCGAGAGACGCCAGTCTTCGCAGTAGTGGCGCCGCGCCCGCTCGCGTTCGCGCCCGAAACACCGCCTCCGAGAGTCTAGCACCCACCCCTCGTGGCCCATCCGCTCCGGCACAACGGCCGGCGTGGCGTGTGGCCATTTCAGGCGTGACTCTTGAGACTCCACTCAATGCGATGGGTTTTATGCGCGCTGTTCGTTGCCGCGCCGCTCGTAGCGCAGGATACGACGTTGGCGCACCACATGATGATGATGCAACCGGGCCCGCTTGGGCTCCCGATGAACCGCATGGGATCGGGAACCTCGTGGCTTCCGGACGAGACGCCGATGCACGCCGAGCACGTAATGGCCGGCGGCTGGCAGTTCATGCTGCACTACATGGCGTTCGCGACCTATGACCACCAGGAAAGCGCCCGCAACATCGACGGCGCAACCCAATTCAATGGGATCGACTGGTTCATGGGCATGGCGCAGCACGACGTGGGCGCCGGCCGTCTCGCCCTGCGCGCGATGCTCAGCACCGACCCGTTCACGGTGGGGAAGGCGGGCTATCCCTTGCTCTTGCAGACCGGTGAGTCGTATCGGGGCGAGCCGCTGCACGACCGACAGCATCCGCACGATCTGTTCATGGAGCTGGCAACAGTGTACGACGTGCCGGTGACGTCCAACTTGGGGCTAGAGCTCTACGCCGCGCCGGCAGGCGAGCCCGCGCTCGGCCCGGTCGCCTATCCGCATCGTCCGTCGGCCGCGGGCGATCCGTATGCGCTGCTGGGGCATCACTGGCAGGATGCAACGCATATCTCGTTCGGCGTGCTCACGGCGGGCGTGTTCACGCACGAGGTCAAGGTCGAAGGATCGATCTTTAACGGCCGCGAACCGGATGAGACGCGCACGAATTTCGACTTTCGGACGCTCGACTCGTACTCGGGGCGAGTCACGATCAACCCGGCGCCGGCGTGGAGCGTCAGCGCGTCGTACGGCTACCTCAAGAGTCCGGAGCAGCTGACGCCGAACATCGCGCAGCACCGGATGGGTGCGTCAGTACTGTTCGACCAGCCGTTCAACGGCAAAGGCGAGTGGTCGACGGCCCTCGTCTACGGCGCGAACCTCTATTCAGACAGCCCGCAGTTGTCGAATAGCGTCGATCTCGAGACGACACTCGACCTGGACGGCACCAACTCCATCTTCTGGCGAACCGAGTACGTAAACAAAGACGCGTACGACCTGGCGCTCGGCGCGGCGCCGCCGGCGGACCGGTTCGACGTGGGCTCGGGGACGATTGGGTATACTCGCGAGCTCATGCACGCGGCGGGCATCGCGATCGCGTTGGGGGGTGTGGCGACGGTCGATCTGATCCCAGCCGGTCTTCGGCCGTTCTACGGAACCCGCACGCCGTACGGGTTCGGGGTGTTCCTCCGATTCCGCCCAGCCGATCGCCATTCGCTGATGCACATGTGAGAGTTGCGAACGCCTCGACAGGATGCGAACGTAGACGTCACCATGGCAAACGACTCACGCAGGCTGAGACCCGACATGAGCATCGCGGAGCTCGACGACCGCATCGCGAGCGTGACGGATGACCTCCGCGAACTATCCGAGCAAGCGGCCGCGTACTCTGGCGCGGCCGACGAGGAGCTCGCAGCGGACCGGATCGCCGAGCGCGAAGCCGAGCTGGAGCGTCTGACTAAACAGCGCGATGAGCTCGCTCGCCGGCAGTCGTGAAGCGGTCGGTGGGTTCGATACCTACCGCGACGCGTTCCCACACGCGGCGCTGACCCGCTCGAGCGAGGGCGTCCTCGAAGTCGTCCTCCACACGGATGGCGGCACACTGCTGTTCAATGGCTACGTCCATGAAGAGTTCGTCGAGCTCTTCCATCGGATCGGCCAGGACGCGGACAATCGTGTCGTCATTCTCACCGGCGCGGGCGAGGCGTTCATCGATCGCATCGACGCCGAGGGCTTCGACTTCTTCACTCCGCGCGGCTTCGACAAGGTCTATCGCGAAGGCAAGAAGATCCTCGCCAATCTCATCGATATTCCCGTGCCGGTGCTCGCCGCGCTCAACGGACCGACGACGGTCCACTCAGAATGGGTGCTGCTCTCGGACATCGTGATCGCGACGCCCGATACTGTGTTTCAGGACAAGCCGCATTTCGCCTTCGGCATCGTGCCCGGTGATGGCATCCATTCCCTGTGGCCGGAAGTCATCGGCTCGATCCGCGGCCGTACCTTCGTGCTCACCCAGCAGATCATCGGGGCCGAGGAGGCCAAGACGCTGGACGTGATCAGCGAGATCGTCCCGCGGGAGCGGCTCTTGCCTCGCGCTCGCGAGATCGCCGGACGCATCGCGAAGCTCCCACCGCTCACCATCAGTTACACCCGCGTGGCTTTGACGCAGAAGCTGCGTCGCATTGTCGACGAGAGCGTCGGCTATGGCCTTGCGCTCGAAGGCATCTCGGCCGCCGACGTCGCGAGAATGAATCAGTCGAGGTGAATGATCCCGCGCTGGAGCGCGACGGTGACGGCTTCGGTGCGGTCCGCGGCGCCAAGTTTGGCGAAGACGCTCTTGAGGTGAATCTTCACGGTTTCGTCCGTGCGCCCGATCGCCCGCGCGACGTCCTTGTTGCTAAAACCCCGCGCGACATACTCTAATATCTCGCGTTCCCGCTCGGTGAGCTCGACGCGCGGCGTATACTCGGCGAGCCGGCCAGCGACGACGGGCGGGATCACGCGCTGGCCACGGTGCACGGCGCGGATCGCATCGATGACGGCGGTCGGCAGCATCTCCTTGAGCAGGTAGCCGACCGCGCCCGCCTCGAGCGCCCGGTGGATGTCCGTGTCGCCCTCATAGGTCGTGAGTGCGACGATGCGTGCGTCCGGAAACTCCGAGCGGATCGCCTTGATCGCGCCGACGCCATCCAGCACGGGCATCCGAAGATCCATCAGCGTCACGTCCGGCCGCTGCGCCCGGAACAAGGCCACCGCTTGTGCCCCGTCTCCGGCCTCGCCGACGAACGTCAGGTCGGACTCCTCTCCGATCACGGCGGCGAGGCCGGCGCGGACGATCGGGTGATCGTCCGCGGTCATGACACGGATCGTCTGCACGCTCATTGCCGCGCCATCTCGGCGCCGGCAGCCGGGAACTTCGCGACGATCGCCTGCACAGTCTTGGCCAGCTCCGCGGTGTAGGTCGTGGGGTCCTGCGAGACGTCCGCCTGCCCCTGTCCGCGCCACAAGAGCTCTTTGGTTGCTGGATCGATCACATCCACAATAACAGTTCCTTGCGTGTATTGCTGAACCGTCTCGACCGGATAGCCGTATCCGTGCCAGAACCGGTGATAGCCCCAGTAATGGTAGCCGTAGTCCCAGTCGGTCACGTCCAGCTTTTGTTTCGCGCTCGCATAGTAGGCCACGGCAAAGTTCGGTGACTCACTCGTGAGCGTGTAGCCTTTGGCCTGGAAGTCCGCTACCAGGTCCTGGCGTAACGCCTGGTTCGCAATCGAGTTCGACAGCATCGGATCATTGTTGTCGCTCAGCGCGTTCGCCTTCTTCGCCGTCGGCGTCATGATCGCGAACGTGCGCAGGTTGGCCAGGTGTGCATCCGGCGCCACCGTCGTGCGTACGGTCACGGGATTGCAGGCGGTCGCCGCGGCGACCAGGATCGCGGCCAGCATGGCCGGCATCTTCATGGACATTGATTCCTCCTCGAGAGTGGTTGGAGACATGGTCTCGAGTCTAGCGCCACCCGCGAACACTTTGCGTTCCCCAGTTGGGGAGTCAAATCGTTCGCATCGCTCCCATCCACTCGGGCCGATGCGCCGTACCGTCGAACATCTCGGTGGTCTTGAACGGCTCATACTCCCCGGTCATCGCCTGCTCACGCGTTCGCGCGAGCAATGCGGTGATCTGAGAGTCGCTCAGTGGGGAGAACGTATCCACGGCCTGGATCGCCTGGTCGAGCCGCGCCATGCTCTCACAGCCGTTGATGACGACCGACGTCGGCAGGCTCAGCGCGTAGTGGAGGCACTCGATCGCGGTGACGGTGCCGGCCCGCAAGATGTTGCCATCGCCCAATGGCTTCATGCCAAGCACCGCGATGCCCTGCTCGACTAATCGCGGCAGCACCTGTCGACCAAAGCTCCGAAAGTGCGCGTCCATGACATTCAGGGGCATCTGACACGCATCAAACGCAAACCCGTGGGCCGCCGCGACGTCCAGCATGCGCAGATGAACGACGGGATCCTTGTGCCCGGTGAAGCCGATGTACCGCACCTTGCCGGCTTGCCTGGCGGCGAGCACCGCCTCGAGCGCTCCCTCGCGCGCGAAGAAGCGGTCCGGGTCTTCCATACGAATGTTCTCGTGGAACTGGATCAGATCGACGTGGTCCGTCTGGAGCCGTCGCAGCGACTCATCGATCTGTTGCGCCGTCGCCTGCTTGGTGCGTCCATCGAACTTCGTCATCAGGAAGACTTTCTGGCGGTATCCATCGCGCAACGCCCATCCCATGCGGCGCTCGCTTTCACCGTCGAAGTAATCCCACGAGTTGTCCATGAACGTGATGCCGCGATCGATGGCCGCGCGGATGATGCGGATGCCTTCGTTCGGGTCTCGCGGCCGGCCGATGTGGTGACCGCCCAGTCCAATGGCCGACACCCGTTCGCCGGTCTTTCCCAGTGTGCGATACTGCATCCTTCAGGCTACGGTTGCGGCTCCAGCTTGTCGAGGATCACCAATCGGACGACACGCTCCAGCTCGGCGATCTCGAATGGCTTGGACACGACGGCGGATCCGGTCGAGGTCAGCGCATCACGCACCAGATCGCTGACATCACCCGTCAGAAACACCGTGCGCCGTGCCAGGTGTGGCTGGATCGTTATCGCCCTCGCGTAGAGTGCATCGCCGCGTACGTCCGGCATGTGAAAATCCATCAATAGCCCATCGAACCATTGGTGGTGGAGCTCTACGATCGCCGCGGCGCCACTGTCCGCGACGACGGTATCCAGTCCACGACGGCGGAGGAGCTCTGCAATAGGGCGGGCAAGGCCTGGCTGATCATCGACGATCAGCACTGTTGGCGTTCGGTTTGGTGTTGGTCTCGTCATGCAAGCAGGATGCGCCGCTTGCAAATCCCGAAGGTATTCCCTGTCCGGGGAGGGCGAGGTATACCCGATGTGGCGATGACCGCGGCACCAGCGACTGCGTATCGTTGGACTCATGATAACACGACTGCTCATTGTGGCCGCTATGGGGATGCACGCCAGCGTCGCCCGCGGTCAATCAGATTCGATCGAGGCGGCCCGCGCGGTGGGACAAGCCGAGGCAGCACTCGATTCCGCTCGCCGCTCCGTCGACGCGGTCACCGGACCGGTGGAGCTTGCCGCTCGCGCATACGCGGTCGCCGCCGCGCGACTCCGGTTGGGTGACTACGATGGCGCTCGTGAGCTAGCGAACGTCGCGTTGGCCGAAGCGCGGAACGCCAAGAAGGGGCCGGTCCGCGATCATTTCGACCGGGCACCCGTCGGCGCGGGAGCGCCGCCTCTCGCCGATTCCATTCCGTTCGGCGTCACCCCCGTTCCTGCTCACCCGTAGGGCACCGTCAGTGAGACCTCGGTGCCTTTGCCCTCCTCGCTCGTAACGCGCAGCGTGCCATGCGCCTGCTCGACTCGCTCCCGCATGCCCAGCAGCCCCCAGTGTCCGGCGTACGATCGATACGACGGATCGACGTGGAAGCCGCATCCGTCGTCGCGCACGGTCAACCGAACAACGCGCCGCTCATAGATCAACGCCACCCACGCCCCATGCGCGGACGCATGCTTGACCGTGTTCGACAATGCCTCTTGGGCTGTCCGGAGCAGCACGCCCTCGATATCCGGCGAGAGCGGACGTGGCCGGCCGGACACGGTCCACTCCAGCTCCAGCCCGGATCCGGCGAGCGTCTGCCGCGCGGCATGCTCCAGCGCGGTCGTGAACGAGCCTTCGGTCAAGGCGGGCGCCCGCAAGTCCCACACGGCCTGCCGCGCGTCGGCGATCGTCCGCTGCGCGAGCGTCAGGACATCGTCGAGCGGCTTCGTGTAGTCGGCGGGCGCGTTCAATCGGCGTGTGGCCGCGCGGAGCGACAGCGCCACTCCGGCGAATCCTTGCAAGAGCGTGTCGTGGATCTCGCGCGCCAATCGGGTCCGCTCCGCGAGCACGGCCGCGAACCGTGCTTCGAGCACGCGCGTCCGCGCCTGGAGCACCGCCGCGACGGCCAACACAAGAGCGATAGCGGCCGCGATCAGAAACCATGGCGTCAGATAAAATGGTGGCAGCACGCGAAACGCGATGGCCGCGCCGTTGGCGCTCCACGGCCCATCGGCGGGCCGGGCCGCGACGGAAAACTGATATCGTCCGGGCGACAGATTCGTGTACGACGCGGTGCGCGAAGCGCCGGCGTCGACCCATGTGGTGTCGAACCCACCGAGCCGATATCGAAACCGCAGGTGGAGTCCCTCACGCAGGCTCACGGCGGTATACTCGAATTCGAGGCGGCGCGCGGCGGGGCTAACAGTCAGCGCTGCGCCGTTGGGCGTCGGAACGCCGTCTATCGTAACGCGTTCGATGTGCACGACGGGCGGGTCCGGGTCCTCATGTACCACCGCCGGATCGAACGAAACCAACCCGCGCTCCATCGCGAACCAGAGCCGCCCATTCGCCGCCGTGGCGGTTGGCTGCTGCACACCGACCGCGATCTCCGGGCTCGGTAGACCATCGGCCGGCATGAACGTCGGCACGGGCCCGAGCTGCGCTGGCCGGCCGCGGCCCACCGAGTCGGCGACCGCATTGAGCTCGGCCAGTGGCACGCGCCTGATCCCGCGGAATCCAGCCAACCAGAGATGGCCGCTCCCATCCTCGGCCATCGCGGTCACGAGCTCCGGTACCAAGCCGTTCTCGCTGCGAATCGTGACCAATCGCCCGCCGGCGATCCGAGTCAGGCCCCCGATCGTGCCGGCCCACACGGCGCCGTCCGTGGTACCGAGGAGCGAGGTCACGACGCTCGCACCCAAGCCATCCGCGACGCGATAGCTCGTGATCTTCGGCAGATCGATCCGGGACACACCGCTCGACGTGCCTGCCCAGAGGACACCGTGTCTGTCTTCCATAAGGGAAGAGACAACGCTGTCCGCCAAGCCATCGCGTTCGGTATATGTTGTCAGCTGCTCATGCCACAATCGTCGGAGCCCAACGCGAGTCGCGATCCAGATTCCACCCGCGTGATCGGCGAGCACCGCGTTCGCGGCCCCCGTCGGATATGCGTGCCACGATCCGGCACGGTAGCGCAGCACACCTGAGTCGCGTCGCCCGATCCATACCGAGCTATCCGGCGCGACAGCGATCGAGGAGACGATGTCGGTTGGGCGCATAGAGACGAACGCGCCACTGTCGGCGTGCGCTCGTCGATAGAGACCACCCGTGCGTGGCGCCATCCAGAACGCGCCGGACCGATCGATCGCGATCGCCCCGGGCGCATCCGTGGGCGACCCGTTCTGTTCTGTGAGCGGCGACAACTCCACCGAATGGAATCGGTTGAGCCCGTGCCGGGTGCCGACCCACACGTTCCCTTGCGCGTCGACGTACGCACAGAGGACATCGTCGTTCGTGAGGAGGCGCTTCTCGGCCGTGAGTTGGGTCAATCGACCCGCGTCGTAGCGGTACAATCCGGCGCCCTGTGTGCCGATCCAGAGCCCCCCATCGCGATCCTCGGCCAGAGCTTTCACGACCGCATATCGCGCGGTACTGATGAGCGACACGCGCTCAATGCGACCGGATGCGATATGGACGATCCCATTCGTGGCGCCGGCCCAAATCGTTCCATCGCGTGCGCGTAGAATCGCGCCGACGTTCTCATCCGGGAAGACGCGCGTCGCGGTTCCATCGCGTGGGCGGACGTTGACCAGCCCATACCCGCCGAATCCCAGCCACAGCTGACCGCTATCGCCCGCGACGATGGATTGCCCGGTCGCCCGCGGCAATCCGTTGATCGATACCGGCGCGAGCCGCGAGCCATCTCGCCGCAGCAGTCGACCGTGATCCGTCAGCCCCCACAGAGTGCCACTCGCATCTTCGGTCAGTCCGACGATCGACTCGCCCACGACCGAATCATCGAGCGCGGCATCGCGGACGAAGCGCCCGTCGGCGTACCTCACCAACTCGCGATCGGTGGCGATCCATAACACGCCAAGCCGGTCGCCGAGCATCGGCTGGATCGCGTAGTCGATCCGTCCGTGAAACGGCGGATCGTTGTGATCGAACGTCGTAAATCGCACGCCGTCGAATCGCGTCGCGCCATTGGTCGTCGCCAGCCACAGATAGCCGTCGCCGCTCTGGGCGATGCGCAAGACGACATTGACGGGCAACCCATGCTCGGCCCGCCAGAACGTTGACCCGGTAGCCGTCGACGGCCGCTACGGTCTCCTGCGCGCGCGCTACGCCGGTGAGCCCGACCACGGCGAGCAGGGCGACTCCTCGCATGACCCCGAATCTATACCCCAGTCGGGGAGGGCCAAGACTCCGCACCGAGGGAATCCTATTCGGTGCCTGGCGGAACCAACGTACACCCATGACACGCGTTCTCGTACTGCTAGCGGCGGCGGCGCCATGCCTGGCGCAGGAGCCGGTCACGCGTATGGGGCTCGATGAGGTGGTCACCGCCACTCTGCGAAATAGCCCCATCCTCGCACAGGCGAGCGGCACCGTCCGCTCGGACCGGTCATTGGAGCGCGTCGCGGTTGGCAATTTCCTGCCATCCGCCACGCTCAATTCCGGCTACCTCCAATCGAACCAGATCATCGCGACGGCCTCCGGTGCCTACAGCGCCCAGAACTACTCGGCCGGACTCGCCGGATCGCTCGACCTGTTCACGGGCGGACGCCGCCGCGCGCAAATCAGTGCCGCGCAAGCGAACACCCGCTCGGCCGACGCGTCCCTCATCTCGACGCGGTACGCGGTCGCGCTCACCGCCCAGAGTGCGTTTTTTGCAGTGCAGCACGCACGCGACATTGTCGATGTCGGACAGACGAGTGTGGCGAACGCCGAGCGAGCGCTGCAGTACGTGAACAGTCAGCTGCAGAGCGGGACCGCGACGAAGGCCGATCTGCTCCTCGCGCAATTCAACCTCACCGTTGCGCGCCAGCAGCTCATCGCCGCACGCGATACCCTTGCGACGACGGAGTATGCACTTGGACGCCTCGTCGGCGTCGACGGCGCGGTCGATGCGGTCGGCTCCGACTCGCTGCCCAGTCCCACGCTGGCGCTATCGGATTCAGTACTCCTCGCCCTCGCCGCACACGACGCGCCCGTAGTCAAGGCGGCCGACGAGTTCGCCACCGCGACGCGCGCCGACACCCGCGCGGCTCGTACGGAGTACATCCCGACGATCACCCTCACGGGTGGCTACGACTGGGCCACGCAGTCGCGGTTCAACGGCGCCGTCCGCCCCGGGTACTTCGTGGCGGTCGGCACGTCGTTCCCTCTCTTCAATGGATTTCAGCGCGAGAATACCGTCGAGCAGGCGTCCGTGACCGAGACCGTTGCACGCGCGCAAGACCTCGACGAACGCCGGTTCGCCCGCGCCGAAGCGGCGCGGTTGCTCTCCGATGTCCGGGCTACGTGGGATCAACTCACGCAAGCCACGGAGGCGGTGCGCGTGACGACCGAGGACGTGCGGGTGCAGAGTGCCCGATATCAGGCCGGCGTGGCGACGTTCCTGGACTTGAGCACCGCGGAGCTGAACGAAGCGCAGGCCGGCGCGATGTTGGCGTTGGACCGGCAGTTGTACCTCATCGCCCGTGCGTCGCTCGAGGCGCTCGTGGGCCGGAGTCTCTGACCATGATGAAGATCGTCATCCTCGCCCTGCGCCGCCCGTACACGTTTATCTGCGGCGCGATCTTGGTACTACTGTTGGGGGTCTTCGCCATTACAAGAATGCCGGTGGACATCTTCCCGGCGATCGATCTCCCGGTGGCCACCGTGGTCTGGACGTTCAACGGCCTGGATCCGGAGCAGATGGAGCAGCGCATCACCACGATCACCGAGCGCATCTTCTCCAATTATGTGAGCGGGGTCGAGCACATCGAGTCGCGGTCGTACAACGGCGTCGCGACGATCAAAATCTACTTTCACCCCGGGACGAACACCGCGATCGCCATGGCGCAGTTGACGGCGTCGGCCCAATCGGTCGTCCGCATCCTGCCGACCGGGATCACGCCGCCGGCGATCCTGTTGTACAACGCGACGGATGCACCGGTGCTGCAGGTGGGCGTCGGCAGCAAGACGTTGAGCGAAGATCAGCTCAACGACATCGCGGGCACCACGGTGCGTACTCCGCTCGCGACCGTCGGCGGCGTGACGATCCCGCCACCCTACGGCGGTCGGCCTCGTCTCGCCATGGTCGACATCAACCTGAACACATTGTACGCGAAGGGGCTGAGTCCGGCGGACGTGAGCACGGCCATCAACAACTCGAGCGTGATTCTTCCCACCGGCACCGCCAAGATGGGAAGCAAAGAGTACACGATCGGACTCAATACGACACCCGACTCGATCGAGCGGCTCAACGACATCCCGATCAAAGTCGTGAACGGCGCGATGGTGTACGTCCGGGACGTGGCCAACGTGCGGCTCGGCGCCGGCGTGCAGACGAACATCGTGCGCGAGAACGGCCGCCGCGGCACCTACCTGGCCGTGCTCAAAACGGGCGCTGCCTCGACACTGGCCGTGGTCGACGGCATCAAGGCGCTGCTCCCGCACTTGAGGCAACTCGTGCCGCCGGGCGTCGATCTCACCATCCAGGCCGATCAGTCGATCTTCGTGAAGGCGGCGATCAGCGGCGTCGTCACGGAGGCCTGCATCGCCGGTTGCCTGACCGCGCTCATGATCCTCCTCTTCATCGGCAGCTGGCGATCGACGCTCATCGTGGCGACATTGATTCCGCTGGCGATCCTGTGCTCGATCATCTGCCTCATGATCTTCGGGCAGACGTTGAATCAGATGACACTGGGCGGCCTGGCGCTCGCCGTCGGCATCTTGGTGGACGACGCGACGGTCGAGATCGAGAATATCAACCGCCACGCCGAGCTGGGCTCGGAGATCCTGCAAGCGATCGTCGACGCGGCGAGCGAGATCGCGACGCCGGCGTTCGTCGCGACGCTGTCGATCTCGATCGTGTTCATGCCGATTTTCCTGCTGACGGGACCCGCGGCGTCGCTCTTTCGTCCGCTGGCGATGGCCGTGGTGTTCGCCGTCCTGGCATCGTACCTCTTGTCGCGGACGATCGTGCCGACGATGGCCCGCTACCTGCTCGCGCACGAGTACCAACAGACGAAAACGACGCCCGGAGTGTTCGGTCGAGTCTATCAACGATTCAACCACCACTTCGACCAGTTCCGGCACGGGTACTTCGATCTGCTGGGTTGGGTCATGGTGCGGCGCCGAGTGGTGCTGATCGGGGCAGGCGTCTTCTGCCTCGGTACGTTCGTCCTGCTGCCGTTCATCGGCGAGGATTTCTTCCCGTCAGTCGATGGCGGACAGTTCGACTTGCACGTCCGCGCGCCGGCGGGCACGAAGCTCGAGGAGACCGAGCAGATGTTCGAGCGGATCGAGGCCGAGATCCATAAGGTCATCCCGGCGAGTGACCTGGACCTCGTGTCGGACGACATCGGCCTCAACAGCAATCAAGTCGCGCTCGCCACCGGCGAGTCCGCCACACTCACGCCGGCTGATGGCGACATTCTCGTCGGTCTCAAGCCGAATCACAAGCCGACGATTCACTACATGCGCCAGCTCCGCGATATGCTGCCCAGGGAGTTTCCGGGCCTCACGTTCTTTTTCGCGCCCTCCGACCTCGTCAGCTCGGTGCTCGATCTTGGGCTGCCGGCGCCGATCGACGTACAGGTCTATTCGGGAAGCGTCGACAAGCGTCCCGCATACGATGTCGCGGTGGCGCTCGCCGACAAGATCAAGCACGTGCCGGGCGCGGTCGACGTGCGCGTCGGACAGGTGATGGACTATCCCCAGATCTTCTACAACGTCGATCGCGATCGCGCCCTCCAGCTCGGCCTCACGGAGCGCGACGTCGCGTCGGGTGTGCTCGTCTCGCTGTCTTCGAGCGGTCAGACCGCGCCGAATTTTTACGTCGATCCAAAGACCGGCACCAGTTACCAGATCACGGTCCAGACGCCCCAATACAAAATGACATCGATGGACCAACTGGCCAGCACCCCGATTACGCCGGGCCCACAGCTCTTCGGCAATCTCGCGATGCCAGTGCGCAAAACGGAGATGGCGGCGGTGGATCACTACAACGTGACGCCGGTGTTCGACGTCTATGCGTCGACAGACCGGCGCGACCTGGGCGGCGTCGCGACGGACATCGACAAGATTGTCGCGGCTGCCAAGCCGACACTGCCCCGCGGCGCCCAGATCGTGGTCCGGGGTCAGGTGCAGAGTATGCGGTCGTCGTTTCTGGGCCTCGGACTCGGCATCGCCGGCGCCGTCATCCTCGCCTACATCCTCATGGTGGTGAACTTCCAGTCGTGGCTCGACCCGCTCGTGATCGTGCTCGGACTGCCCGGCGCGTTGGCGGGAATTCTCTGGATGCTGTTCGCCACCGGCACGACATTCACCGTACCGGCGCTCATGGGCACGATCATGGCGGTCGGCGTCGCGACGTTCGAACAGCATTCTCCTCATCGTTTTCGCCGAGGATCAGCGACGAGCCGGAAGCTCCGCGATGGAGGCGGCCATGGAGGCGGGTTACACGCGACTCCGACCCGTCTGCATGACGGCACTGGCCATGATGATCGGCATGATGCCCATGGCCCTCGGCATGAGCGATGGCGGAGAGCAGAATGCACCGCTTGGTCGGGCCGTCATTGGCGGACTCATGGTCGCCACGGTCTTTACCCTGGTTATCGTTCCCGTTCTCTACACCATGATCCGCACGGGTCCGGCTCCTGTCGAGACGGCCGTGCCGGAGGTCAGCGTCAATGAGCGCCACTGAGACGACCCCAACCCCTCGCCCAGTCCCGAAGCGGCGGCTCGTCATGGGGGGTGCATTCATTCTGGTCCTGCTGATCGGGGCGACTATTGCCGGCACCGTGCCGCGGATCGCGACGCAGCATGCCCTCGCCCGCGTCGCGGCGGTCGACACGATCCCCACGGTCAACGTCGTGAGCGTGGCGCGAGCCGGCGCCGCATCATCATTGACCTTGCCCGGCACGCTCCAGCCGGTGCACCAGGCGGCGATCTATGCCCGGGCGACGGGCTACGTAAAAAAATTCTTCGTCGACTTGGGAAGCACGGTGCGCGCGGGGCAGGTGCTCGGTATCATCGAGACACCGGATCTCGATCAGCAGCTCACCCAGGCGCGGGCGATTCTCGCCCAGGATCAATCGATGCTGGCGCTCAATCGCACAGAGGATCAACGCTGGCAGCAGATGGTGAGGGACAGCGTCGTCACCGTCGAGCAGTATGACCAGAAGCGTCAGGCGTATCAGGGATCCCAGGCCTCGGTCTTGGGCGACCAGGCCAACGTTGACCGTTTGAGCGCACTCGTGGGGTTCGAGCGGATCGTCGCGCCGTTCAATGGTGTCATCACCTCGCGCAACATCGACGTGGGCGCGTTCGTCACGGCGACGGGCGGTCAAAGTGCCGCGCTGCCGTCCGGGAGCAGTGTCGCTCCGACCAGCCTGTTCGGGATAACGCAGACGGACACCATGCGCGTGTATCTCTCGGTACCCGAGGCCGACGCGCCATCGGTCCGACCGGGCGAGACGGCGCAGATCCTGGTCAGCGAGCTCCCCAACGACACATTTACCGGTCGCGTCGTGCGCACGGCGCGCGCCGTGGATCCGGCGTCGCGCACGCTCCTCACCGAAGTACAGGTCGTGAACGCAACGGACAAGCTCGTCCCCGGCATGTACGCCAGGGCGACGCTTGGGTTCGACCGCCAGACGCCGCCACTGACCGTTCCGGCGTCAGCCGTGCTGTTCCTTCCGGCGGGGCTCACCGTCGCCGAGATCGATTCGGATCACGTCGTCCAACGGCGCGTGATCGATGTCGGACGCGATTTCGGATCGTACTTCGAGGTCCTGTCGGGGGTGCATGAGGGGTCGCTGTTGCTCGATAATCCTTCCGATGCGGTTCCCAATGGCACCCGCGTGCGGTGGCAAGTGCACGCGGACACGACGCGCGCCCAACCAGTCACGGTGAAATGATCATGAAACGATTCGTGAGCGTGATGCTGCTCTCCAGCGTCGCCGTAGGATGCGAGCAGCGCGCGGCGAGTACGTCGGAGGCGAACGGAGCCGTCGCCGAAACTGCGCCGTATCCCGACGCCGAGATTCTGGCGCACGCCGCCGACGATGCGGGCGATTGGATCCTGCCGGCCAAGTCCTATAGTAGCAATCGCGTGACGACACTCGGCGACATCACGCCGGACAACGTGACGCACCTCAAAAAGGCGTGGGTCACGAAGCTGGCCGACGACGGCCAGCAAGAGGCGGCCCCGATCGTCTGGCGTGGCGTCATGTACCTGTCGACGCCCCACAATCACATCCTGGCGCTCGATGCCGCGAGCGGCGCGCTCAAATGGGAAAATCCGTACACCGCTCAGTACACGATTCTCTATTTCGTCAATCGCGGCGTGGGCTTCGCCGACGGCAAGGTGTTCGAGGCGACGCAAGACTGTCATCTGATCGCGGCCGACGCAGCCACCGGCAAGACGCTGTGGAACGTGCGCGGGTGTGTCGACACGACGAACAGCCTCTATTCCATGGCCGCGTATCCCTATGACGGGAAGGTGCTCGTGGCCAATGGCGGAGGGGACAACGGGACCCGCGGGCATGTGCAGGCATTCAACGCCGCGGACGGCGCCGGTGCGTGGGATTGGGAAACCCTCAAACACGACACCTGGCCCGGCAACTCATGGGAGCATGGGGGCGGCGCCGTGTGGAGTGGCATGTCCGTCGACCCGGACACGCATACGCTGTTTCTGCCGGTCGGAAATCCGGGCCCCGATTTGATCCTGGCCGGCCGCGAGGGACCGGATCTCTATACCAACTCCATCGTCGCGCTCGATGTGTCGACCGCCACGCCGCGCGTCAAGTGGTACTCGCAGCTGGTGCAGAACGACACGCACGACGTCGATCCTTCCATGGCGCCCGTGCTGTTCACGGGCCGAGTCGATGACCACGCCCGCGCGATGGTGGCGATCGGGAACAAGGGCGGCGAGCTGTTCATGTTCGATCGCACGACCGGCCAGTTGATCCATAAAGTCGTGGTCGATGATGACTACAACTTGTTCACCAGCGTGCCGACCCCGCAGGGAACGGTGGCGTGTCCGAACCACGGCGGCGGCATAGAGTTCAACGGTGTCTCGTACGACTCGGCCACGAATCTCATATTGATTCCGAGCACGGACGAGTGCGGCGACTGGAAGACTACCGCGGCGACGGCGACCTACGTGCCAGGCCGGGCCTACACGGGTGGCAGCCTGCCGACACGCCGCGACGGTACCGGTGTCCTCACCGCCGTCGACGTTGCCACGGGCCGAGTCGCCTGGCGCGACTCGCTCGGCTTTCCAGCGCAAGGCGGTGTCACCCTGACGACAACCGGCCTGGCCTTCACGAGCGATCTCTCCGGACGCGTCTACTCGTTCGATATCAGGACGGGCAGGGAGCTCTGGCGCGATTCGACCGGATCGTCCATTGTCGCGCCGATCTCGATCTATCGTGCCAACGGCCATGTCTATGTCGCCGTGGTGAGCGGGGAAGCGGGAGCGCAGACGACGCCGAACTTGCCGCCGGCGAACGGCAGCGTCGTCACCGCGTATGCATTGGACGCAACTCGTCCTATCGTCAACTCGTCCGCGGACCAGGTACAGAGCTCGCAGCAAATCCAAGCTCCAGGCGAGGGCGGAGGCGCTCCGGCGAGTTCCGGCGCGGCGCCGTATACGTCGGCGCAGGTACAGACGGGCAAAACCGTCTTCTCGACTCAATGCGCCTCGTGTCATGGGACCCAGCTGCAGGGCATCTCGGCGCCGGGTTTGACCGGCCCGGGTTTCGGGCGCGGCAACATCAACCTTTCGGCGCTGCGCACGATCGTCACACAGACGATGCCCGCCACGGCGCCTGGCTCACTCACCCCCGATCAGTACGCGGCGGTCATGGCCTATCTGCTGGCGTACGATTGCGTGACGCCGAGTGGCAACGGCGCCGTGCCGTTCCCGACCACCGATCAACCGGCGTTCAAGGGCGTCACGATCGGCGGACGTTCGTGCCCAGTGAAATGAGGTAGCCACGTGCTCACTCCGCTACTCGCGCTGGTGCTCCAGGCGCCGCTCCCCGATCTGCCGACGGCGCGATCGCCGGTGACGATCACCGCGGCGACGCTGCCGGACGGACGCGACGGATACGTGTACGACGGGAACCCCGTGCCGCCCGTGATCCGCGTCGATCCGGGCGCCCGGCTCGAGGTAAGCCTGATCAACGCGATGACACTGCCGTCGCGCGAGCCGTGCGTCATGGATCCGTGCATGCAAGCGACCAACCTCCACTTTCACGGCATGGGCGTGTCCCCGGTCGGGCACGCGGACAACGTGCTCGGGCTATCGGCTCGACCGGGCGACACGCTGCACTACGCGGTCGAGATTCCGCGCACGCATACGCCGGGCCTGTTCTGGTACCATCCGCATCCACACGGCGAGAGCGACCGTCAGATCAACGACGGCATGTCGGGGGCGATCATTGTCGAAGGAATCGAGCGGTTCGCGCCGGCGGTTCGCGGACTCCGCGAACGTGTGCTCGTATTTCGTTCGGTGCGAGATACTGTGGCGGCCCGCGCGGCGCTCGACTCGGCCGCCCAGACGTGCGGCTCCGAGCCCGAAGCACCGGAGATCGCTTGGACGATCAACGGTGTCGCCGAGCCGTCGATCGACATCGCGCCCGGGGAGCGCCAGTTCTGGCGAATCGTGAACGCGAGTGGGGATGGGTTTCTCGACCTGGCGATCGACGGCGCACCGTGGGAGATCGTCGCGCTCGACGGCTCACCGCTGGGCGGACCGCCGCATATGGCGCAACACGTTTCGATCCCGCCGGCTGGTCGACTGGAGGCGATCGTCACCGGACCGTCCGCTGGCGCCGCGCTGCGGACGCGGTGCGTCGACACCGGGCCGGACGGCGACCCGGCTCCCGCGATGGTCCTCGCCCATATCGTAGCGGGTACCGGCCAGTCGCATCCGTCGCTTTCGTCCGCGATCCCTCGCCGGCAACGTATCCCGGACGATGCGCTGGCGGCGCAACGACGGCAGCCCGAGGCTGTCGTGACCTTTACCGAGGACGCGGGCGGATTCTATATCAATGCGCGCAAGTACGATCCGACTGACAAAGCGATGTTCACCGTGCGCGTGGGATCATTCGTGCATTGGCGGGTGGTGAACCGCACCCGGGAGGTGCATCCCTTTCACATTCACCAGGTGCATTTCCTGACGCCCGATTCGCTGTGGCTCGATACGATCACCGTACCACCGGGGGATTCGTTGGATATTGTTCTCGACGCGAGGAATCCCATCATTCGCGGGCTGTCAGTTTTCCATTGTCACATGATCCGGCACGAGGACAAGGGTATGATGGCCAAAGTGCTGTTCACTGAGTAAACCAGGACAGGATCTCCTTCGAGTACGCGTCGGTCGCTTCTTCCCAAGCGCGGTGGGCAGCCTCTAACAAGACGAGGCGACTGTGAGGCAAGCGATCAGCGAGCAATTGATTGTTCGCGGGCGGAACGATCGGGTCGTTCTTGCCGGCGATGACGAGGACCGGCGTTTGGATCTGCCCCAGGCGCTGTTCCAGTATCGGCAGGTCCTCCTTGTAGGCGCGGACATATTGCGCCGCGTTCTCGAATCGCTGACCGGCGGACGCGGCGCGGTAGTCGTCGATAATGGCGGGGGGCGTCACCTGGGCGGCTTGCTTCAGGTAGTCCGCGACCGCGTCCGCTCCATCGATCGACGCGAACGCGCCTTTCGGAGATTCAATGGCCGCCTTGAGCACGGGTCCCGCCAGATCGACGCGCGTTGCCGCGCCGCCAACCGCCAAGCGCGTAAACAACGTCGGATGGTCCGCGGCTGCGAACAGGAACGCCAACGCGCCAACGTCGGGACCGACACCGTATAGCCGCTCGAGTTTCAGATACGCCGCGACTTTAACCAGAAAGGCGCCCGTAGCCCTGGGCGACATCGCATCGGGTCGGCTCTCGGACAGTCCGAAGCCGGGGAGATCGATCGCAATAGTGAGATAGTTATCGACGAAATAGGGAAGAACGCGATGAAATGAGTAGAGGCTTTCAGGCCACGGGCTCGTGAAAAGGACCGGCGGTCCATCCGGGCGACCGCCTCGCGACAATCGAATGCGCAGACCGTCGATGGTCTCGGTGGTGACGTTCACAGGTCCGACGTGAGAAACGCCTCAGCTTGCCGCGTGAATGAGTCATGAAACTGGAAGAGCGAGCCGTGTCCCGAGTCCGGATACGTCAGCAGGATAGCATTGGGCAGGTTCTCACTGAGCCAATACGAGTTCCGCACCGGGATCATCTCATCGTGCACGCCGTTCACGACAAGCGTTGGTTGGCGAACGCCTCTCAAGTCCGCGAAGCGCTCGCCCGTGAAGCGCTCCCAGTCGCGAAATGCCGCGATCTGCGCTTGTGCGACCGCCGGTCCGGACGCGGACTCTCGATCCGCTTTCCGTTGGCCGAGCCTCTCGACGAACGCCGCGCCGGCCGCCTGGCTCGATGCCGTGGGCGCGAAGAAGATCTTTTGCAATACCGCGTAACCGCGCAGCGTCGGGTCGCTCAGGGGTCTCGCGAGGCTGGGCTTGTCGAGATGCATGATGTCTTCGCCGCCACGCGGCCCGGTGCCGACGAGGATCATCCGGCGGAAGATCGACGGCCGACTGCGCACCATGTCCTGCGCGACCATCCCGCCGAGCGAGAATCCGAGGACGTCGCAGGTGGCGATGTGGAGGCCATCGAGAAACGCCAACGCATGCGTCGCCATGCCGGCGACCGTAGTCGGCACCGTCCCGCTCGAGCGTCCGATCCCGGCGTTATCGAACAGAATGACGTCGTGTCCCGTCGCCAGCACGTCGGTGACCGCCGGGTCCCAATTGTCGAGCGTCCCCGTGAAGTGTTGCAGCAAGAGGAGCGGAAGCCCTGGCCCCGCGCCGAACCGGCGATAGGCGTACCGTTGACCGCCGACATCGAGGAACTGCGTCGGGGCGGTGATATTGCTCTGCGTCAGCGTCTCAGTGGCCATGCGAGAATCCTAGAGCAACCCGCGGGCCAGCGCTAAGTCTTTTGATGGCAGCGCGTTCGATCGGCGGAGATCTGCCGAACTTTCAGAAATTGCCGAGACTTCGTCGTATTGTTCTCGAATGAGAGAGCGCGAGTTCGACGAGCAGACACTCGATGTCCGCCGGGCGTGGCCGCTGTTCTGGCGCGCGATTCGCCTCCGGTGTCCGAACTGCGGCGGCGGGAAGATCTTCGCTACGTGGCTCACGCTCAAACCGAAGTGTCCGACGTGTGGCATCGATCTCGATCGCGCCGAGGACGACTATTTCATCGGCGCGTATCTGTTCAACCTCATCGCGGTCGAGCTCTTGGTCGCGGCGGCGCTGACGGTCGTCGGGGTGCTCACCTACCCGCATGTGCCGTGGACGGCGCTCCAGTACTCCACGATCGTGCTCGTCCTTGGCGGCGCCTTCGCGTGCTATCCGTTCGCGAAGACGACGTGGCTCGCCTTTGACCTCATGCTCCGACCCGTCACGCCCGAGGAGATGGAGTGGTACCGGACGGGTGGAACGTCGGCCGGCCGCGATCTGCCCCAACTATAGATCGAGGACGCCACCGCGCCACCCTGGGCTGCTCATTCAGCGGCGCTGGAGCCAGGTGGGGTCGCTTCCCAGCTGCCAGTGATGTCGATCGGCCACTCCTCCGGTCGCTCTTCTTCGGGCAGATGAGGGCGATACATGATCACCTTCGCGCGCTCGAGGGTGATCAACCCTCCATCGATCATCGTGTCGAGCTCGGGGAGTATCGCCGCAATCCGCTCTTCGGTCTCGACGCATTCCACGACGATCGGGAGATCGAACGAGAGATACTCGAGGCGGTCCGTGTGCAGGACGGCGTTGGCGCCGAACCCCATGACGCCACGGAATGCGGTCGCCCCGGCGTACCGCCGCTTTCGGAGGAGCTCGATGATGGCCTGATACAACGGCTGGCCTTTGTAGTGATCGCGCTCGCCGAGATGAATGCGCATGAGAACGCGCTCGCCCTTGAACCCGTGCATCGGCTCCTCCCGTTTTTACAAGTCGAGCGGCCCCGGCGTATCCGTGGTTTGCCCGACTTCGATCAGATAGCCGTCCGGATCACGCATGTAGCACCGTATCTCTGTTTCATGAACCTTCGGCTCGGTGACAAACTTCCCACCGCGCGATGACCAGAGGTCATAGCACCGCTTGATGTTGGTGACGCGGAGATTCAGAAAGTAGCTCAAGACGTTCGGATCGCGCGGCGGCGACGCGACGACATCGGGTTTATCATCGGTTGGCCCGCCACCGAGGGCGATGATGATCCACGTATTCCCCAGTTGCACGTACGTCGGCTCCCCATCATCCACGACGGTAGCCCCCAGCACGTCGCGATAAAACGCCACCGATCGAGCGATATCGCGAACGATTACCGTGCTCGTCACTCTGAACTGCGGTTCCGTTATCATGGCGGACCACCCTGTTCTTTCCAGGTCTTGAACCTCGCACACGCTTCGGCAGTCCACCGCGGCTCGCCAGCGCTCGGCGGAGGCATGTGCCCGCTCAGCACGGCCTCATAGATCGCATCGGCGTGTGCGAAGACGCTGTCGCGATCGGAAAGGTCCATTGCCTTCTTCATGTGGGCTACATCCATGTCGGTGAACATGGGACGGATATCGGATGCGAAGCTCAAAATACCTCCTTCTGTCTATCGTTTGTCCAGTTTTTGTCCTTGACATAAGCTAGTCAAGATGGTATATATGTGTTGGCGGTTGGGCCCGGAGGGCTGATGCAAATTCGACGCTATGTCCCCATCCTCGTCGCGCTCGCGACGCTCGTGGTGGTTGTCTCCTGCAGCTCGATCAGCCAGCGGAAGGTAGCGCAGATTGGCCCGCAGGATCCCCTCGGCAGTGCACACTGGACCGGCACATTGACGATGCCGAGCGGGTCGCACGGCGCGTACGACGTGTCCGGCACGGCGTCGCTGGTTCGCAATGGACCCGGCAGCAGTGTGGCGACCGTCGTGATCAGCAACGCGGTACCCCGAGGATTCCATCCGTGGGAAGTCTACCGCGGACAGTGTGGCCATGACGCGAGCTTGATCGGCGTGTTGAGCGCGTATCCGTGGCTCGCTGTCAAGGACGACGGCACGGCCTCCGCCACCGCGACATTGGCCTCTGAGCTGTTGGTCGGCGACTATCACGTCAACGTGAACGCGTCGCCGACGGACAAGGCGACGATCATCGCCTGCGGCAATGTTGCGGCACCCAGCGGTACGTAGCGCGACCACGTGACCCATGCCCACACCGGGTAGAGACCGCGCCCGCGAGCTGGCGTGCCAACTGCTCACTCGCGAAACATTGGCGCCGCCGGGCGCCGACACGACAAACGGAGCCGACCGCGTCTGTCGACGCGCGTCCGACGAGCTGTCCCGTTGGATCGGTACCGATGGATGTCGCGCCCTCTTCGCGCGCGCGTTGGCCACGGCCCAGGCCGAGGGCGGTCATCCCGTACTCGACACGGTGCGAACGAGCGCCCGGTCGGTGTACTGCCTGGACGGTCTGAGTGACGCCGCGGCCCGCCATGGCGCGGCGGCCGCTACCGATGGCGCGGCGGCCGTGCTCGCGGCGCTTATCGAGCTTCTCGGCCGACTGATCGGAGATGATATGGCGTTGAGTCTTCTGGAACAAAGTGCGTACGCCCGTCCCCCGACCCCCGCCCGCGCCCGTCGCGGACAGGTGACCCCATGATGATTCACCTCGTGGGGCGCGACGACGAGATACGCGAGGACGAGATAGTGGATGGGTCGCTCATCGGATCCGTGCTGACGGCCGTCCCTGGTCTCGATGCGGTGCTGCGCGGCGGACTGCCGGAGCTCTCGTTCAACCTGATCGCCGGCGGACCAGGCGCCGGAAAAACCACGCTGGCGCAGCAGATCGTGTTCAGCAACGCCACCGTCGAGCGCCCCGCGCTCTATTTCACGGTGCTCGGCGAGCCGACCCTCAAGATGCTGCGCTACCAGCGGCAATTCCGCTTCTTCCAGTCAGACCTCGTCGGCACCGCCGTGCATTTCATCAATCTGGCCGAGGAAGTGCTGCGCGACGATCTCGCCGCGGTCCTCCACCGGATCGTCGACGAAGTCGAGCGCATCGGCCCGGCGTTCGTGGTCGTCGACTCGTGTCGCACCCTCGGCCTCCACGCATCGGGGCGGCAGACTCCCGACGCGATGGGCATGGAGCAATTCGTGCAGCGGCTCGCGCTCCAACTCACGACGTGGGAAGTGACCTCCTTTCTGATCGGCGAATACGCCGCGCCCGACCTCGCGAATCCGCTCTTCACCGTGGCCGACGGCATTCTCTGGCTCTCGCAAGCGCCAGAACGCAACTCGGTCGTCCGCAAGTTGCAGGTGGTCAAGATGCGCGGGCGGGCTCCGATACCAGGTCTCCACACGTTCCGGATGACCGACCGCGGCATCCAGGTCTTTCCACGTATTCCGGGACACCAGGAAGCGCGCCGCCCGCGACGCCAAGAGCGGCTCGCCACCGGCGTCCCGGGACTCGATGCCATGACGGGCGGCGGCTATCCCGCGGGTGACGCGGTCTTGATCACCGGACCGGCCGGCAGTGGAAAGACGATGTTCGCCACGCAGTTCCTGGCCGATGGCCTCACGCGCGGCGAGGCCGGAGTCGCGGTCGTCTTCGAGGAATATCCGGACGCTTATCTCGCCCGAGCGACGGCGTTGGGTCTCGACCTCCAGGCGATGACCGAGCGACACAAGCTGGCCGTCATCTATCTGCGCCCGCTGGATCTCTCGGTCGATGAAACGCTGGCCGCCATCCTCGATGCCGTCGAGCGCCTCGGCGCGACGCGCGTGGTCATCGACTCATTGTCGGGGTTCGAGGTGGCGCTCGCTCCGACTTTTCGCGACGACTTTCGCGAGTCGCTCTATCGGCTCGTCGGGGCACTCACGGCGACGGGTGTCACCGTTCTCATGACCGCGGAAACGCCACTCGAACGCGTGTCTTTCGTGACAGACGACATCATCGTGCAACGATATGTGGAGATCGCCGGTGAGCTCCGGCCCATGCTGGCCGTCGTCAAGATGCGCGGCAGTGCACATAGCAGAGACTATCGCGCGTATGAGATCACCGCGCGCGGTGCGGTCGTCGCGGATGCCGGTGCATAAATGGACCCCCTGGTTGCCGGGGCCGACGCGTCGCTCGCGCTCGTGCAGCACTTTCTGGAGCACGCACCAGTGGCGTCAGCGGTCGTCAGCGGTGCCGCGCACGGATGCGTCTTCACCAACGCCGCGTTCCGGCGCATCAGCGCGGACGCGGGGGTGTACGCCGGCATAGGTGATCCCATCGCCGATGCGTTGCCCGCTGAGGCGCGCGACGATGTGAACGCGTTGCTGGACCGCGTGCGGCGAGACGGCGTCGCGGCGTACCACGCGCGCATCGGACTCCTCTGGCTGTGCGACGCGTGGCCCGTCGTGGAGGAAGGCGGACGGTTGGACTATCTGGTCGTCACGCTGCGCCAGGCGCAACGCCGCGAGGTCACGCGGATGCGCCACCGGGCGATCACCGAGCGGCTGTTGCTCGCGGCGCTGCGCGAGCAGGATGGGGCCCGCCGCGCGGACAACGCGCGCGCCCGCGCGGTGTTCCTGGCCGAGACGAGTCGGCGCCTCGGCGGGTCCCTCGGGCTGGCCGCCGCCTATGCCGCGGTCGCGACGGTCGCGCTCCCGGTCCCGGGCGCGTGGTCCATCGTCGACGTCGACCAAGCCAATGGCGGCTGGCGACGGCTGGCGATCGCGCACCCCGATCGGACCAAGGAAGCACTCGCCGGCGAGCTCGCCGGACATTGGTCGCCGGCGCCCGGCGATCCGCTTGGCGTCCCACTCATCGCGCAGTCGCGCGTATCGACGATCGTCGCCTCGGACACCGAGGCGGTGCTCGCCGGCGCGGCGCACGGTCCGGATAATCTCCGTATTCTCCGCGCCCTCGAGCTCGGCGCGCTCCTCGTCGTGCCGCTCATCGCCCACGAACGGCTCCGCGGCGCCATCACATTCGTCAACCCGATGGAGGCCGCTCCGTATACGAGCGATGACGTCGTCCTCGCGGAGGACCTCGCGGCCCGTTGCGCGAATCTGCTCGATGGCGCGCGCCGCTACGACGACGGGCGCTTGGCCCAGATCGGCGCCGACACGGCGCGCGATGACGCCGAGCACGCCAACGAGGCGAAAGACGCCGTCCTCACCTCGATGAGCCACGAGCTCCGCACGCCGTTGAACGCCATCCTCGGGTATACCGAGCTGCTGACGTTGGGCACGCAAGGACCGGTGTCCGCGGACCAGACCGAGGCCTTGAGTCGGATTCGACGCGCGGGTATGCACCTGCTCGGCCTCATTAACGATGTCTTGCAAGTCGCGCGGCTCAGCGATTCGCAAGCGCGCTTTCTCATCACCGACGTGCCCGTGGGTGAAGTACTCGATGCGGCTGGGTACATGGTCGCACCGCTCGCCGTGGCCCAGCGGCTCGAGCTGGCGCGCGTGCCCTGTCCAGTGACGCTCTCCATGCACGCCGATCGGGACAAAGTGCTCCAGATCTTGCTCAACGTGCTGGCCAACGCGATCAGGTTCACGGCACCCGGCGGGCGGGTCATCCTGGCGGCGGTACCGGTCGATCGACGCCGGACCGGGAGCGCGCCGCCACTCGCTCCACCGGCGGCCGCACAGTCGGTGCGGCTCACGGTGAGTGACACGGGGCGGGGGATTTCCCTCGACCAGCTCCAGACGATCTTCGAGCCGTTCGTGCAGGTTGGCGCGCGCTTGGCGGGCAAGGACGAAGGGACCGGGCTCGGCCTCGCTATCAGCCGCGATCTCGCGAGAGGGATGGGCGGCGACCTCACGGTCGAGAGCACGCTCGGTGTCGGATCGACATTTACTCTGATCGTCCCCGGCGTCACCGTGGTGTAAGCCGTCCGAGCAGAGCGCGCATGAGCGTGGCTCGTATTATGCCCTGTCTCGTGTATGACATCAGGTGGAGCGCGTCATGGCAGCACCGGCAATCGTGAGGCACCACGAGGATGGGCGCAATAACCCGCGCTCGCACGTCGGTGACCACGCGAGCGAGGATCCAACGATCGCTCGCGTTATACCCCGAGGCGCTTGGCGCCGCGCGCACGTCCATCACTCGCGAGCTGAAGTCGTGGGGGTCATCCTGTGGTGGATCGTGATCGGCGCGCTCACGATTGGAAGCGTGATATTCATCATCGACCAACCGTAACATGCGACCTCGCGCGATGTAGCAGCACCATGCACGCTGTTGCTCGATCGGACTGTTGTCGGCGGCGGGGCACCTGACACGCCGGGGTGGTTGTCCGAGAGAAGTTGGCCCTGGAGGGCTTATGTACGTTCGACATTACGCGCTCATCACGACCTCGCTCGCGACGCTGGCTATTGTCAGCTCCTGCAACCCGTTCGTCAGTCATCAGAAGGTCGGTCAGATCGATCCCAAGAACGCCCACTCGAGCACACAGTGGAATGGCACGCTGTCGACGACCGGCGGCATGAGCGGCGCGGTCGACATGCACGGCACAGTCTCGCTCGGTGCCAACGGACCCGGAAGCAGCCTGGCGACAATCGCCATCAGCAACGCCGCTCCCAAGGGTGTCCATCCGTGGGAGGTCTACCGTGGCCAGTGTGGCAATGACGGTGACGTGATCGGTGCGTTCAGCGCTTATCCGCCGCTCACGGTCAGGAACGACGGCACGGCGACGGCGATCGCGACGTTGCAGGCCGAGTTGCCGGTGACCGGCGACTATCACGTGAACGTGAACGCGTCGTCGACCAACATGGCGACGATCATTGCCTGCGGCAATCTCGCCGCGCCGAGCGGAGCGTAGTTCGTAAGGCCCGCTCCTGACACTCGGCCAGTGTCAGGAGCGGGATAGGCTCAACGCAAGAGATCGCCAACCCGCGCAACGACGAATCGATAGCCACAGGCCACGTGACGACGACTTCGCATTTGTTCGCGATGCGAGGTCGCTTTCGTTTCTACGGCGTCGCCGCGAATAGCCGATCCGGCACGAGCACGACCTTGCCCGCCACGCCAGCCGCGACGCGCGCATACGCCGCGGCGGCTTGAGAGAGCGGGTATCGCTCGACAACGGTGAGCGGAGCGAGCGCGCCGGACTCGAACAGCGGCACGAGCGCCGTAAGGACGCGCGCACATTTGACGGCCTCGTCGGCAACTGTGTCGACGCTCAGCACGCGGAGGCGGCGGTGATAGAACGAGAGGAGGTCGAGCGTCACCTCCCGCCCGCCCGCGGCAGAGTAGACCACCATCGCTCCGCCTGGGGCGAGAGCGTCGAGCATCGGCTGAAAGATCGCGGCGCCGACGCCGTTGAGCGCGAGGTCGCAGCCGCGGCCATTGGTCGCGGCGCGGACGACCGACACGAGATCGTTCTGGTCCGATCTCGCGATGGCCGCGACATTGGCAACGATGCGCGTGGCCTCAGCGGCGTCTTTGACGAGCGCGACCACGTGAGCGCCACGCGCGACGGCGAGTTGGGTCGCGGCAAAGCCGACCGCACCGGCGGCTCCGGAGGCGACGAGCCACTGTCCCTCGGCCAGCTGCCCAGCTTGCACCACCGTCCACGCCGTGATGAATGGTACGCCGATCACCGCGGCCTGCTCGTCAGTGAGATTCTTGGGGCGGAATGCAATCGCGTCGCGGGGGAGCACTACGTACTCCGCGTGCGCACCATCTCGCCGAATGCCGAGATCGCCGCCGGACCCGTACACATCACGGCCGACGAGCTCCTGAGGGCCCTCCGTGACCCGTCCGGCGAAGTCGCGGCCGAGGGTGCGCGGAAGGCGGGCGTTGGCGAAACGGCCCTCGGCGCTGACGATATCGCTGGGGTTGATCGCGGCGGCGTGGACCTCGACCAAGACGTCGTCCGGCCCCGGCGTCGGCATCGGGATATCGCTAGGAGAGAGCGCGGTGATCGGACCGTGCGCGGCTATGCGAAGCGCTTGCATTGCCTGCTAAGGATAACCCAACGCCCTGGTCGATAGACCCCTTTCAGTTCCACGCCATTGTTTCACGGCGTCCCGTGGCACGTTCGCGAAACGGTCGCTCTCGAGCGTGACCGCGTGCCAACCATCTCGCTCGCTTCGACTTGTGCCCGTCGCACTCCGAGGCCCGCGCCCGGGTCCGGTCTTGCTATTGTACGCTCGCGTTCTCCCACGCACACGAGGATACCGAGATGATCCGATATGCAGTGCTGGCGCTCGTTGCGTCAGCGACGACGATCCAAGCGCAAAACATGATGCACGACGCGATGGCGTCGCACGATCCCAATTCCGCGCCGAAGGCGATGGTCGATCGATTCAGCGCCGCCGCCGGTCACTTGCAACTCCGCACGGCCGACAACGGCATCCCTCAGGCCAACGCCCCCGTCGATTTCGACCACGGCCCGTTTATCACGATGGGGCACGGCCCCAAGGGCCAACTGGTCATGTACTACAACTTCGACGTCCAGCCGTCGAAGGCCGCGACGATCTATGTGTTGGTGCACGCGGGCTCGATGACGCCAGTCGAGGGCCAGTTGCCGATCATCGATGAGCTCCCCGGTGAGACCGGGTACAGCGACTTTCGTCAGGTCGTTCGCGTGACAGTACCGGCGGACTATCACACGAACACGGCCGCGAGCGTGAAGGACATCGAGAGCGCCGGTTGGCCGACGGAGCGAACCACGACGATCGTCAACGATCCGATCGTACCCGAAGGCTCGCACGCGCGCCACGGCATCGATGGACATCCCGCGCCGCTTCGCGCCGCGTGGTACCGTGGACAGACGGTGCGGTTTCTGGCATTCGAGCAGGATCTCCAGGGCGATGCCGCGGGGACCGTTCCCGTGTCACCGATCTTCGTCACGTTCGTGAAAAACCCCGGCGAGTCCGGTGGTGGGCCCGGCTCGGGCTTCAAGACCGAGGGCGGATCGATGCAGACGCACAACGTCGTCGCCACGGTTCCCGGTGAGCCCGGGTATTCACCCCTCTGGCAGGTGAGCGTGTACGACAACGGCGCGTTCGCGTTGGTCAGCGATCTCCCGTCGGTGGGGCGCGCCAAGATTCTTGCGCAAAGCGTCGCGCTGGTGAACTGCCCGGTCGTGCACTAGGGAGGACCATAGTCCGTCGGCCGCGGCGGCCTTGTCGGCCGCCGTGACCGGTGGAAAAGTGCTCTTCGCGGTGAACGCCTAGTACATCCCGCCCATCCCGCCACCTGGGGCGCCACCGGACGCGGCGCCCTTTTCCTCTTTCTTCTCGGCCACGATCGCCTCGGTCGTGAGCAGCAGACCAGCGATGGACGCCGCGTTCTGCAGCGCCGTGCGCGTCACCTTCGTGGGGTCGATCACCCCCGCGAGCACGAGATCCTCGTACGTGTCCGTTTGTGCGTTGTACCCATAGTTGTTGACGGTGGATGCCCGCACCTTCTCGACCACGATCGAAGGCTCGACGCCCGCGTTCTGCACGATGATGCGGATCGGCTCCTCGATGGCCCGCCGCACAATGCCCACACCGATCTGTTCGTCAGCGTCCGCGAGCACCAGCGCCGAGAGCGCCTTTTGCGCGCGCAAGAACGCCACGCCGCCGCCCGGCACGATGCCCTCCTCGACCGCCGCGCGCGTCGCATGCAGCGCATCCTCGACCCGGGCCTTCTTCTCCTTCATCTCGGGCTCGGTCGCCGCCCCGACATTAATGATCGCCACGCCGCCAGCGAGCTTGGCCAGCCGCTCCTGGAGCTTCTCCTTGTCGTAATCGGAGGTCGACTTGTCCATCGCGGTCCGAATCTCTTTGATACGACCTTGGATCGCATCAGTGGAACCGGCCCCGTCGATCAGCGTCGTGTTGTCCTTGTCGACCACGATGCGCTTCGCCTGACCCAGATCCTTGACGGCGGTGTTCTCGAGCTTGAAGCCGACTTCCTCGGAGATCACCTGGCCGTTCGTGAGGACGGCGATGTCCGCCAGCATGGCTTTCCGCCGGTCGCCAAAGCCTGGGGCCTTGACCGCGCAGATGCGGAGCGTGCCCCGAAGCTTATTGACCACGAGCGTCGCCAGTGCTTCGCCCTCGATGTCCTCGGCGATGATGAGCAGCGGCTTCCCGAGCTGGGCGACCTTTTCGAGAATGGGGAGCATGTCCTTCATCGACGAGATCTTCTTGTCGTGGATGAGGATGTAGCCGTCCTCCAGGACCGATTCCATCTTCTCCGGCTCCGTCACGAAGTACGGCGACAGATACCCCCGGTCGAATTGCATGCCCTCGACGGTGTCGAGCGTCGTCTCCAGGCCACGGGCCTCCTCGACGGTGATCACCCCGTCTTTCCCGACTTTCTCCATTGCCTCAGCAATGAGATTGCCGATCTCCGCATCGTTGTTAGCCGAAATGGTGCCGACTTGCGCGATCTCTTTCTTGCCGGCGGTCGGGAGGCTCAGCGTCTTGAGGTCCGCGACGACGGCGGCGACGGCCTTGTCGATGCCGCGCTTGAGCGCCATCGGATTGACGCCCGCGGTGACGTTCTTGAGCCCCTGGCGGAAGATCGCCTGCGCCAGGACGGTCGCGGTCGTGGTGCCATCGCCCGCGATGTCAGAGGTCTTGGTCGCGACCTCTTTCACCATCTGGGCCCCCATGTTCTCGATGGGGTCCGAGAGCTCGATCTCTTTCGCGACCGTGACCCCATCCTTGGTGATGGTCGGCGCGCCGAATTTCTTGTCGATGACGACATTCCGCCCTCGGGGCCCGAGGGTCACCTTCACCGCATCGGCAAGCTGGTCGACGCCGCGCTTGAGCGCCGCGCGCGCGTCCGTACTGAAATGGAGCTCTTTGGTAGACATGATCGGTTTTCCAGGAAGACCTAACTGATGACCGCGAGGACGTCCGACTCGCGAAGGATGAGCAGCGGTTCTGAATCGACGGTGACTTCCGTACCGGTGTACTTTCCATAGAGGATTTTGTCGCCGACCTTGACCTCCATGGGGACCCGCTTGCCCTCATCGAAGCGGCCGGGTCCTACGGCGACGATCTCGCCCTGTTGCGGCTTCTCCTTGGCAGTATCGGGGATAAAGAGCCCGCCCCGCATCTGCTCCGTCTCTTCCGACGCTCGTACAACGACGCGATCCGCCAAGGGGCTGACGCGTGCGGCCGTGACTGTCTTGCCGTCCATGAAGACTCCCGTTCGATAGACTATGAACATATACCCCGGGATGGTATCTGTCAATGTTTTGTCCTAGACATATATTTGACAGACTCACGCTTGAGGCGTATCCTTCAAGGGTCAGATCGCCACTCAGCCTTATGTCAGGAGCTGCCTTATGGATGGCCCAATGCGCGAAGTCACGTTCACGCAGACGCACCGTCGCACACACCGGCGTCGCAACATCATCGTCTCGCAATTCGACGACACGAAGAGCGTGATTCCCATTCGGCCCAGTGAGGCTCCGGCTCCGGCGCTCTTGAACGACGGCCGCGCGTGGCGCTACATCGTGCAGACCGACGACGGCCCGTGGACGACGCATCGCCGTGTCGACATCTCGCTCGACGCATCGGACAGCGAAGTCGTGCTGGCGGTGGCGCGCCATCTGGCGAGCCCCGGTTGGAATCGCAATGCAGCCGTGGCGCGGATCCTGTGACGATGGCCGAACGGGAATTCGACTTCGAGGACGACAGCCGCACGTTCTCGTGCCGCGTCGAGAAGCGGAACGAGTTGGCGGAACCATGGTGGTGGTTCAAGGTCTCCGGGGACAAGCAGCGCTATGCGCCGTTTCGGGCCGCCCCTGGCGATACGAAGTACGCGATTCAGTCCCGCATCACGCTGTACTACCGCGATCTCCTGGTCCGCCGCGCAACGCCGGCGGTCCCGTGGCACCGTCGCGGGAAGCCAGTTCCGAGTCCCGTTGTGGAAACACCTCCCGCGACGGATCCAACAACGGCCTGACCGTTGGCCTGCCGCTCAGGCGTCGCAGTGCCAGTGCACCGGCGCCGAGCGCGGCTCCGCCCAGCGCGAGTCCCGCGAAGAGGGTGAGGCCGATGGCGACTAACGCGCCTCCGACAACGACCGCCATCGCGCCGACCGCAATGGCGGTCGCTTTGTTTCGTACCGTGATCTGATACACGCGCATCTACGTCTCCGACTGACCCGCGGCGCGGAGTGCCAGTCTCAAGTCGGTGAGACTCTCGATGACGTGGACTCCCGTTCCCCTCAGCTCCGCGGCGATCTCGAGCGCGCCGGCTCCGCCGGCGAGCAGCGGTACGCGGGCCGCGAGTCGCACGCGCAACGTCCGCAGTTCCTGGAGCAGCAACTCGTCGTTGCCGGCTCGTGGCACCGTCACGCTGACCGCGCGAGCCGATGTGCTCGTGGCGGCCACCGCGATCTCGCTCACCGGCACGCCGGGACCGAGATACGTGACGCGCCACCCTTCGATGGCCGCTCCAGCCGTCGCCATGACGGCCTCGATCTCCTGGCGGTCGCCCACGGGAGTCGCCACGAGCAAGTTCGGGGCGTCGCCCGAGACGATGAGCACGGGCACAATGCCCTCGATGACTCGGCGGAGCGCGACGAGGACCAACTGCTCCTCGCCGGGGGCGAGCTCCCCAGCGCTGCGTTCGTCGCCGATCTGTTTCAAGAGCGGGGTCGCCACGGTGTCGAGAAACGCGCTGGCGCCGACGAGCGCGGCGGATCGCCGCAGCAGGCGCTCGAGACCGACGGCATCGAGGGCGCGCGCGCGGGCGCGAGCTTGGGCGACGTCATCCGCGGCCGTTGTGCCCGAGGTCCGTGCGCGACGAGTGGTGCCGAGTTGGCGGCGTGCTTCCTCGTCATCGCGGACCAGCCGCGCCAATTCTTTCGTGGGCAGCTTGGCAACCTGGGAAATGCCGCGTCCGGCCGCGGTGGCCAGGGCCATCAGGCGGAGTCGCTCGATATCGGCGTCGGAGTAGAGTCGCCGGCCACCATCGGTCCGCGTCGGCTCGATGGCGCGATAGCGGCGCTCCCATACCCGGAGCACGTGCGGGCTGATGCCGGTTCGTTCTGCGGCCACTCCAATCGGATGTTCGTCTACCATTTGTCAACGTTATATGATTGACATAGGTTAGTCAACGCGACGGTCATTCCGCCGCACTCTGGTCGAACGTATGGCGCGGGGCATCCTTCCGCGCATGAGACTCTCCGCCACGCTCGCTCCGCTCGCCATCACGCTGCTGCTCTCCGGCTGCCACATCCAATCATCGTCGGGATCCGCGCAGTTCGCGATCTCGTTTCCATCGTCCGTGCACGACGGGCCCATCACCGGGCGCGTATTTCTCCTCGTCACGCGCGACTCGACGCCCGAACCGCGCGAGATAGCCGGTGGGATGTCGACCAACGTCACGATGTACGGCTCGGACGTGAGCGGCCTCCGACCGGGGCAACTCGCGATCATTACCGATTCGACGGCGGGATATCCCCTCGCGTCGCTCCACGATATCGCGGCCGGCGACTATTGGGTCCAGGCCGTGCTCAACATCTATACCGAGTTCCACCGCGCCGACGGCCACACGATCTGGGCGCACATGGACCAGTGGGAAGGCCAGCAATTCTATCGGGCGCCCGGCAACCTGGTGAGCGCGCCGCAGCGCGTGCACCTCGATCCGGCATCAGGCTATCGCATCAACGTCGCGCTCTCCCGCGTGCTTCCGCCGGTGACTCTCCCGCCGGACACGAAATGGGTGAAGCACGTCAAGATCGAAAGCCCGATGCTCACCAAGTTCTGGGGCCACCCGATCTTCCTCGGCGCCACGGTGCTCCTGCCCAAGGGCTACGACGAACATCCCACGGCGCACTATCCGACGATCTATTCGCAAACACACTTCGGTCTCCGCCCGCCACTGGGCTTCACGACCGATACCCAACCGCCGCCTGCCCAGATGGTAGCCCTCATGCGGGGCTACAACATGGAGCCGGGCAACGTGTTCTACCACGACTGGGATGGCGCTCTCTTTCCGCGGATGATCGCGGTGACGTTCCAGCACCCGACGCCGTACTTCGATGACTCCTACGCCGTCAACTCCGCCAATAACGGCCCGTACGGAGACGCCATTCTCCAGGAGTTGATCCCGTACCTCGAGCAGCACTTTCGCATGATCCCCAAGTCGTACGCGCGCGTCCTCACGGGTGGTTCCACGGGCGGCTGGGAGTCGATCGCGCTCCAGATCTACCATCCGGATTTCTTTGGCGGGACGTGGACGTTATATCCCGACCCCGTCGATTTCCGGCACTACGACATGGTCAATGCATACGCCGATACGAACGCGTTCACGGTGGGCGAATCGGGCGACCACATCTTTAGCCCCGTGAGTCCGTGGTTTCATCCCGACCGCATACTCGTTCGCGGCAATGACGGCCAGCCATATGTGACCGAGCGCCAGTGGAGCGCGATGGAAGATGTGCTCGGCAGCCACGGCCGGTCAGGGCAGCAGCTCGAAGCGTGGGAGGCCGTGTATGGCCCGACGGGATCGGACGGCTACCCGACGCCGCTCTGGGACAAGCGGACCGGGCACATCGATCACACGGTCGCGGCCTACATGCGCGATCACGGATTCGATCTGCGCGCGTACCTCGCCGCGCATTGGGCCACGGTCGGACCCCAACTCGTGGACAAACTGCACGTCAATGTCGGCGACATGGACAACTTCTATCTCAATCTCGCCGTCTACGATCTCCAAGCTTTTCTCGACTCGACCACCGCGCCGCACGTGCCCGGCGTATTCAACTACGGCCGGCCGGAGAAAGGCCACGGGTGGCAGCACGCGAGCAACGCCGCGATCGTGCGCGAGATGGCGGCGGCCATCAAGCGGCACGCGCCCGCCGGGGAAAACGTCCAACAGTGGCAGTATTGATCCTACTGTAAGTCGTCGTCGCTCTCCGCCTTCCGCTGGCGGCCTGGAGCCGTGAGCTGCTGCAGGTCGCCGGTGAGCGACTGGTACCCCGAGGGAATCGTAAAGAGCGAAGGAGACAGCGCGGTGCGCACGACGCTCGTGGCCTTGGCCTCGAATCCGGGCGCGCCGCTGACCGACGTGCGGATCACGAGCGGAAAGCTCTTCATGCCCGGCGCATTGCAGACATCGACCGCGATCGTGTCGGTGTGCAGCGAATAGTCGTCGCACTCGACACCGGCGATCGTCTCATGTGTGCCGGTGCGCTGCGGCTCCTGTCCGCTCCCCGCGCTCGTCATGCCGGACAGCATCCCGGCGATCGGTCCCATCCCGCCCCCCAGTCGCGCCGGGTTGACGCCAGTGGGATCGATCGCCATGTACGCGTGGAGGTCGTGGTTGAGGGCGACCACCGATCCGGTCTGCAGATCGTAGATCACCGAAGCGGATCCGCTCCCCACCATGTCGATCCGGACCTTGGACCCTTTGACCGAGTAGCGCATCGTCGCCGCCTCGTCGTCCCCGTTCGGGACGCGATACGTGATCACACCTTCAAAGGGGCTCGACTGCGCGCGCACGACACTTGGCGATAACGCCAATGCCGCGGCTAGGACATACCGTCGCATGACGCGAATTGAAGCGAGATTCGCGCCATCTGAGGAGCCGCCGATTATCGTGGTCGAGCGGCCATGTGCTATCGCATTCTGCGACACACCTCGCACATTGCGAGAACGCGTCAAGGTACCAGTTGCCGCAGGTCGTCGCCCAGATGGCGAAATTCGAGGATCGCGCCCGCCAGGATCGCCGCCGCGACGAGCGCCGCGAGGAGCTGCAGCACCCGTTGCAGCCAGCGTGGACCCGCGAAGAGCCAGACGCGCGTCACGGTGATGAGCACGCGGATCGCGACGGTCACGGCCACCAGCGTGATGGCGAGCGACCGCAGCCCTTGGAACGGGGGAATGAGGAAGGCCCCCGCCAGCACGAGTAACTCGGCCACGAACAGGACCTGCAGCCACCGGCGCGTCATGATCGCGAACAGGCTCTCCTGCGTTGCGACCTCGACCAATCCCCACAGTGCGCTGCCGAGACGGCTCAAGACGACCGCGCCGCGATTGAGCTCGGGGCGCTCGTAGTCGGTCCCGAGGCGGTCGAGCATCCGGCCCATCACGCGGCTGGCCCGAGAAATCAGAGTCGCTGCCTGTGGGCGGTCGAGCGTCCGATCGATGTTCGTTCCGGCCGCGTACACCGCGCGCAACTGCGCCGGTGTACTCAAAAGATCGCGCAAGGCGTCAGCCGGCACGGTCGCCGGCTGATTGGCATCGATCGCCGTCGCGAGCGCGCCCGTCGCCTTCGCGACCGCATCCCCCCGCACCTGGGTCTCGAAGATCGTCGCGTGCGCCTCGGCCACCCACGTTTGCCACGTCCCGGTCTGAGCCGGATCGCGCCCGGCCATCACCGCCTTGATGAGCCGCTCCGCGCCATCGAGCCGGCCCCAGGTGAGGTCGTTCTGACGCCACCCTCGATTGAGGAAGGCGCCGAAGTTCCGAAGCGCGGTGCCGGCCAACTTCGGCGAGAGCGGCGGCCGGCGATCCACGCGCTCATTCACGATCTCGGTCGCGTCCTCCGGCGAGATCCGCACGACGTCGATGCGCGACAGGTTGCCTTGCACCGCCGTCGCGTAGCGAATCGGATAGGTCACCGAGTCGACACACTCGAACGAGTCGTACACGAACCGGACGACATCCCGGACCTCGACCCATCGCGCGTTATCGGTGGCACTCGAGGTGAAGAGCGTATCGACCAGCTGGCTCGCCTCCCGCATCGGGGGCGTGACGCGGTTCGCGACCGCGTAGGCAATGTCGTCGAACGCCTTCCACTGTTGCCCCACGAGTTGGTCCGCGTAGGCGAGCCGCTCGGTCTCCGTGGGGAGCGCCAGCAGCTTGGCGACGCTCTCGTGCGTCAGCGCCGCCGCATCGACCGCGACGGCGAGCGCGTTGACCGGCGTCTCCGGTTTGCCGCGGGCGCCCCGGGCCGTCAGTGTGTCCTGCGCGCGGCGCAGGGACTCGTAGGCTGTGCTCAGCGTCTTCGAGAGCACCGCGATCGCCCGTTGGATATTGACCACATCGTCAGGCGTCCACGTGGTGCGCGCCCGCGCGAACAGGCTGTCCTCGGGCTGCTCGCGATCGGGCATGACCCGATCGATGTTGGCGCGGATGGCGTCCACGAGACGATCGGTGCGGTCGTCCATGGCCGACAGGGTGTCGAGCCGCATCAAGGTGAGATCGAGGCGTCGCAGGCGATAGCTGAGGTCGAAGCGAAACAGAAAAGCGTTTTCGGTCTCTCGCGCGTCGCTCGCCGGCGGCGCACTCGTGGCCGCTGGAATGGTCTTCGACACGGCCGGCGCGTTTTTCTGGTGCTCTTCCGCGAACCGTCGCTCACGCCACGCGCGGGCGAGGTAGCGAATCGCCCGCACATCATCGGATTCGGCCGGGAATCCCGCGAGCGTCGCGATCACGTTCGCGAAGTCATCGGTGACGCTCGCGACTTTGAGCCGGTGAAATCCGGCGTAGGACGGCCCCAGTTTGTCGATCCGCTCCTGCAACCCTTCGGACGCCCAAGCATACCCTTCAGTGCGCATGACGTCCGCGCGCTCCTGGAACGTCGCCGGTGAGCTCCGAAAGCACTTGCCCGCGATCAGCACGCTCAAATTGCCGTTGGATCCGCTCAGGATGCGGTCCACCCGGTCGATCAACTGGTTGCGTTCCGCCACGCGTTGGAGCTCGTCGCGAATCGTCTCTTGGCCCGCCAGCGTGAGCGCGGCGATCGTGTTCTCTACGACCGTCGGCCGCGGCACCGGCGCGCCATCGGCAGTCGCCACAATGACGTCTTCCGGGTGCTGCGGCGACGGCTCGACGTAGATCAGCTTGCGGTCCATCGGTTTTGTCCCGCGCACCGCCGACAACGCGTCGATGGCGTAGCTGAACGGCTTGTTGTCCAGGTACCCGCCGTCGCCGAACGCGTGATTCTGCACGTCATAGATGGCGCTGTCGGTATCGACCGAGGGCGGGGCGACGTACTCGGGGAAATACCGTTGCCACCGGGTCGTCGGCCCGGCTCCCAGAACAGTCACGATGTCCCTGATCTGCACGGGCTCGAACGCGATCGGAAAAGCCGACGTGCACCTCGCCGCGAACGCCAGCATCGGGTTCTCCGATGCCGCGAAGTCGTCGGCCACCTTCGGCGCGAAGCGAAACCGGAAGAATTTGCGATGCCAACTCTCGGTCACGCGTTCGTCGGACAACGACAGGTAGATGGGCAGCCCCTGAATGTCCGTCGTGGTGACGAAGCAATCGATGCTGTCAACCAGCGCTCCACGGCTGGCGGCTGCTGCCTTGGACTTGTCCATCCCGTCGAACGCGTTGTACAGCAGCTTGAGCATGCGACGACCGTTGAGCAGCGACGGCGGCGGGTCATCGAACGGAATGTGCGGGAGGGCCGACTGCTTGTCGTAGAGCAACGTGCTCATGTCGGCGAGTTGGATCCATAAGCTCGCCAGCTGGTCGAGCTGCTGGCCGTGCGCGAGCGCCTTCGCCAGGTAGATGCCGTTGATCCCACCGGCCGAGGTGCCGGAAACGATGTCGACAATGAAGCGGGTGTAGATGGTTCCGGGCCCGCTCGAACTGACCCGGTCGCTGTGCAGCACCTTGGCGAGGCGCCGGTAGACCCGCTCGGTCGGGGTCAACTCTTCGTCGGCGAAGCGGGCGACGGTCGGATCGGTGGGATCCGGCGCCGTCGCCCGCACCATGCCGAGCAGTTCCTGCACGACACCATTGATGTACACCGCCAGCGACACGCCGCCGTAGAGGACCACGGCGAACCGCAGTTCTCGCCGCACATCCATTGCCGGGCGGTTCAGGTCGGCCATGCGTCAGTATGGAACCCCAGTACGACCTTCGCAACACACTCACAATGTCAAGATTGTGTTTCGTTGACGGGCGTCGAGACTACCCTAGCTTGAGTAGCATGCTGGATACTCTACGCCAAGACGCCCGCTTTGCCCTGCGTCAACTCCGGGTCGCGCGATCCTTCTCGGTCGCCGCGATCGGCACACTCGCTTTGGGGATCGGTGCGACGGTCGCGGTCTTTAGCGCCGTCGAGGCGGTCGTCCTCCGACCATTTCCGTTCACCCAGCCCGACCGGGTCGTCAATCTCCATCCGGCGCGGAATGGCGCCGCGATCGCGGTCTCGTCAAACCTCGAGTTCGCCACCTGGCGCGAGCTCCCTCACGCGTTCGATAGTCTCGTCGCGATCTCTCAGGGGGCCTCGTTCATCCTGAGTCGCGCGGACGCCCCTGAGGTGCTGACGGGCGCCCGCGCGTCGTCCGCATTTACCCACGTGCTGGGCGTCGCGCCGGAGATCGGGCGTGGATTCTCTCCGGCGGATGAACAACCAGGAGCGCCACACGTCGTGCTCCTGAGCCACACGCTCTGGATGCGGGACTATAACGGAACCCGTACTGTGCTCGGCCAGACGGTGCGGCTCGATGGCGACACGTACGTCATCATCGGCGTGATGCCCGCTTCGCTCGACGCGGTCAGCACCGGTGCGCAACTCTGGGTCCCGCTGACCCTGTCGTCCACCGACCTGCAGGACTTCAAGGCGCGCTACCTCCAGATCGTCGGCCGGCTCGCGCCGGGCGTGTCACTTGCGCAAGCGACCGCCGCGGTCGATGCCTCCGAGCGGAAGCTCGCGGCGGAGCACCCGATGTGGGGCACGGGATATAGCGGGCAGGTGACGCGATTCTCCGACGACATGATCGGCGCCTTCCGCACGCGGCTCTTCATTCTGCTGGGCGCGGTGTCGTTCGTCTTCCTCATTGCCTGCGTGAACGTCACGAACCTCCTGCTCTCGCGCGGCAGCGCGCGCGTGCGCGAGATGGGCGTCCGCACGGCATTGGGCGCGAACCGCGGCCGGCTCATCCAGCAGCTGCTCACCGAAAGCGCCGTCTTGAGCGCGTGCGCCGGCGCCGCGGGCATAGCGCTGGCCTATGCCCTGATGAGAGCCGTCGTGGCCGCCAGTCCACCCGGCATCCCCCGGATCGAAGAGACGCGCATTGATGGCGCGGCGCTCCTTATCGCCATCCTCGCGTCCGCCGTGTGCAGCGTGCTCGTTGGTCTCTTTCCCGCGTTTCGTAGCGCGAAGCCAATGCTTCGAGGGGGCTTGAGTGAGACCAAAGACCGCGGTCGTGCGCGTGGCGCGCTGGTTGCCGCCGAGGTGGCGCTGGCCATGGCGCTCTTGGCCGGCGCGGGACTGTTGATTCGTTCCGCATGGGCGATCAGCCACGTCGACCCCGGGTTCGACGGCCACGATGTGCTCACCGCACAAGTGCTGCTCCCGCCCGCGCGGTATGACTTCGCCAATGGGGTCGTCACCTACAGGGCCATTCGGGATGCCGTCGCCAGGACCCCGGGTGTGCAGCAGGTCTCTCTGACGTCGTCGGCGCCCCTCACGCCACCCATCCAAGTCGGCATCGGCGCCGAAGGCCGGCCGTACATCGACGGCGAGCGTCTCGTCACCAACGGGTTTATGGTGAGCCCCGATTACTTCGCCACGATGAAGCTGCATATGCGCTCGGGCCGCGACTTCGCCCAGACGGACAACGCGAACGCGCCGCTCGTGGCTATTATCAACCAAGCGCTGGCGAAGAAGCTCTGGCCGAATGAAGACGCGGTCGGCAAGCGCTTCGAGGGCATGGATCCCAGCCACCAGCACCTCATGCAGGTGGTGGGCGTCATCGACGATGCCAGGACGATTGGTCTGGAGCAGGCTCCCACGCCCGAGTTCTACATCCCGTTCGAGCAGGTCCCGCCACCGCTCTGGTCCGGCCTCGGCGGCTCACTCATCATCGCCGCGCGTACGGCGACCGACCCTGCGATGATGGAGCGCGCCCTCCGCCAAGCGGTGGCCAGCGTTGACCCGAGTCTGCCGCTTGCCCAGGTCGCGACGATGGACCAACTGGCCCGTACATCGCGCGCCACCGCGCGCTTCAACACGCTGCTGTTAGGGCTACTGGGCGCGATCGCGCTCCTGTTGGCGAGCGTCGGCGTCTACGGCGTGATCGCCTACTCCGTCGCCCAGCGCACCCGCGAGATCGCCCTCCGGATGGCCCTGGGCGCGACACCGCCCGCGATCGCCGCGCTCGTGGTGCGCCATGGACTCACGCCGATCGTGATTGGGGCGGTGATCGGCGGCGTGTTGTCCGCGGCCACCACGCGTCTCTTGCGCGAGCAACTCTACGGCGTGGGGCCCGGCGATCCCACGACGATTCTGGCGATCGCCACGCTCCTCCTCTTCGTCTCGCTCGTCGCGGCCTGCATTCCGACCTGGCGCGCCATGACCATCTCGCCGGCTCGCGCATTGACGGCATAACTCGCCGAATTTACCCGATGTCGTGTCCGGTAGTCCCATAGATATGGAACTCAATGTGGGACTCGGACAACTGCAACGGGTGTTTGGCGAGTGGGCCGGTGTCTTCGGCGGCGGCGAGTGGGTGATGATCGGTGACGAGCGGAAGCCGCTCGCGTGGCTCCTCACGAGCCTCTCGCGCTGCCAGGATCAGATGCCCTCGTCCGTCTGCGTCGTACTCGACATGGACGATGGCTCGACCTTCGCCCAAGCCGTCCGCTCCATTCGCGCCCGCCGCCGCCAAAAGCCCCGGCGCTCCCGCAAGCGGCTGGCATGAGTTAACGTCCGCTATGGCCTCCATAGCGGACGAGATCAAGCGAGAGAAGATCCGGCGCGCGAGACTCGCCGGCCCCGACTGCGTCACGAGACAGGCGACCGTCGCGGAGCCGGAAGCCCAAGCCGACCAATACGTCGCCGGGCCTCATCTACATGCTGAACGGGGCACGACAGCACAGCTACACGGATCCCTTCGACCGGACGAGTCCCCCGATCGTGATCGGCCCGCACTGGATGATCCTGTGGCCCTTTGATGCCAAGGCTGCCGGGATCGGGACCATCATGCGCGATGGGGGCACCATGGTCATGTTCGCCGGCACCCCGTATGCCCACCTGCACGTCTGCGGCTCGCCGTGGGACGGAAACGAATACCATCCAGGCGACCGCGCCGTGTGGACGATGACCTACGCCCGCCCTTAGCGCGCGGTGTACACCGTTGCGACGATAGCGACCACGGCGTAGATCACCGTGCTGGCGGGCAGCTTGTCGCCGAATTCCGACATGGAAAGCAAGAGTCTGTTGATCGTATGCACGGCTAGCAGACGAAAAGCACAAGCCGTGCGCAACGCGCCGGGAACTATATATTCAACCCGATGGTTGAATGTATCACAAACCGGGGAGACAAATGCCGAGACATGAGACCGGAACCCGCGAGGAGTGGCTCAAAGCGCGCCTCGCGCTGCTGGACGCCGAGAAGGAGCTCACGCGGCACAGCAATGACGTAGCGCGGCGGCGGCAAGAATTGCCTTGGGTGCCGGTCGAAAAAACCTATCGATTCGACACGGACGATGGGCGCGCCTCACTGCCGGACCTCTTCAAGGGCCGCTCGCAACTCCTCGTCTATCATTTCATGTTCGGCCCCGACTTCAAGGCGGGTTGCCCATCCTGCTCCTCGATTGCCGACGGATTCAATGGCATCGCCGTCCACCTCGCCAATCACAACGTCATGCTGTGGGCGATCTCGCGCGGGCCGCTCGCCAAGCTCCAAGCGTTCAAGAAGCGGATGGGCTGGACGTTCCCGTGGGCGTCATCGGGCGACACCGACTTCAACGCCGACTACGCGGCCTCGTTCACCGACCAGCAACAGCGCGAAGGCATCGAGTACAATTTCCGACGCGAGGCCCCCGTGGACATCACCGCCGGAGGTACCGACATCGACCACGCGGGCCAAGCCGGAACCGATGACCTCACGTTTCTGCGTGAGCGGCCCGGCGTGAGCGCGTTCGTGCTCGAGGATGGCGTCGTCTACCACACGTACTCCGCGTACTCCCGCGGTGTCAATGGCCTGTGGGGCATGTATCAGTGGCTCGACCGCGCGCCCAAGGGGCGCAACGAAGCGAAGGGCGTCTGGTGGCGCCATCACGACCGGTACCCGAGCTAGGCCAAAAACTGCTTGACGAGCACGGCGGTGTCGTCGGGATTCTCCTCGGGGAAGAAGTGCCCGCCCTTCATCGCCTGTCCATGCGCGGACGGAGCCCATTGGCGCCAAATGCCGAGTGGGCCGCCGTCCTTGGCGTAGAAGCTGTCGAGCGGGCCGCCCTCCGCCCACAGATGCAGCATCGGACATTCGATTTGCTTGCCCGCTGCCTTGTCGGCCCGATCGTGGTCGACATCGATCGTCGCCGCGGCCCGATACTCTTCGCAGATCCCGTGCACGCGGGCCGGATCGCGATACGTTGACAAATACTGCTCGAGAATCTCCGGGCCGAATGAGCCGTGGCCGAAGGGATTGTCGAAGGCCGCCTTGGGCGCGCCGAGCAGATAGCTCTCCGGAAGCGGCGCCAACTGCGAGAGCAGGATCCACGGCCAGTAGGTTCGTGCGAAGCGTGCGTCGGATCGGTCCCACGCCTCCATGATCGGGATCACGTCGAAGACCGCGAGACGCTCCACGTGCGTCGGATGGTCGAGGGTGAGACGATAGGAGACCCGTCCGCCGCGATCGTGGCCGATCAGTATGAACGTTGGAAAGCCGAGCTTGTCCATCACCTCGACCAGCTCCTTGGCCATCGCGCGCTTGGAGTATGGAAAGTGATCGTCCGTGGACGCGGGCACGCCGCTGCGACCGTAGGCCCGCAAGTCGACGCAGATCACGGTGTGATCCACGGCCAGCTTTGGCGCCAGATAGCGCCACATGAGGCTCGTGCGCGGGAAGCCGTGCACCATCAGAATCGGCGGCCCCTTGCCATACCGGCGCCCGAAGATCGTGTTGCCGGACACGTCGACTTGAAACGTCTCGAACGGATCCATAGGAAAAACACCCTCAGTAAGAGCTGCCACCGTTGCGACCGTTAGGGCGCCCAGAAAAGTACGCCGTTGCATCATACGGTCTTGATCTCGCCGCCATCAATGCGCACATCGCTCCCGGCTGCGGGACCGCACCGGCAATATTGAGCAGCGCATCAATGCGATCGAGCGCCCGAGTGAAGGCGTCGATGGTCATCGCCAGCCCGCCGAACGAGTACGAATAGTGGCGCCCGGTTGGGACCTCGGTAAATCCGAAGCCCGGAAGATCCGGCGCGATCACCCGATACCGCGTCGCGAGACGCGGGATGAGCTCGCGAGGGCAATCGAGGCGCGGCTGACGAATTGGTGTCGGATATCCGACAGTGACGAACTGTCGTCGTGCGATCAGATTGTGGCATGTTCATCCCACTCGCGTACGAGCGTCTGTCCATCGCGGAGTCCCTGGCCAGAGCGACCGACTTTTACGATGTGATGCGGCGGCGGCGCACGACGCGCCACTTCTCGCCAGAGCCCGTTCCACGCGAGCTCATCGAGCTGGCGATCCACACCGCCGGCACGGCACCATCCGGTGCACACCTGCAGCCGTGGACGTTCGTCGCCATCTCCGATCCCGAGCTCAAGCGCCTGTTGCGGGAAGCCGCCGAGGCAGAGGAGCGTCGCTTCTATCAAGAGCTCGCGCCGCCAGAATGGCTCGAGGCGCTGGCGCCACTCGGCACCGATGAGCACAAGCCACATCTGACCGACGCACCATGGGTCGTCGTGCTGTTCCGGCAGGTGTACGGGATGCGCTCAGACGGTGGCAAGCGCACGTACTATTACACGCAAGAGTCCTGCGGCATCGCGGCGGGCCTCTTCATTGCCGCGGTGCACCGGATGGGTCTGGTGACGCTGACACACACCCCGAGCCCCATGGGGTTCTTAAGCGAGCTGTTGGAGCGCCCGGCGAACGAGCGCGCGATGCTCGTTATGCCGGTCGGGTATCCGGCGCCCGACGCCCGCATACCGGATCTCGAGCGCAAGCCACTCGCGGAGATTACGGTGTGGAAGTAACCGCGTGAAATTCGATGGCATAGTCCACGGGTCCACCCAGATGGGGACTCGTGATGTGCGCGATCATGCGCAGACGTTGCCCGCCGTCTTCCACCACGTATTGAAAGGCGCTGCCGCCGCTTCCGGCGTCGCAAAATTGCGTCAGCGTATCCGCGACCACGGTCTCGTGCGCGCGGCAAACGTCGCCGTGGCCATTGTCCCAACGGATGATCGCGCCAGCGCGAGGTAACGTCATCGCCTTGCCCGAATCTCCCTGCGTGCCAACAGAGTCCGCGAGAACGATCACGCGAAGTACGCCCGGTAATGTGTTGGTCTCGAGCAGCCGGCGACGAGCGATCCGGTGCGCGGTCGGCAGCATCCCGTGTACCCCTCGATCAACGGCCTGCTGTACGGCCGGAAGCTGCCCGGTGTCCGGCGCATACGCGTACTGCCCCGGACGCTCGAAGAGAGCGCCCGAAGCAGTGCTGTCCTGGGCAAGGGCGCTCCGTCCAACAACGACGAACGCGACAATCCACCAGGCGCGAGTCATATCAGAGCGCCGACCGAACGACGCGCTGCACGTCGGACTGCGCCGACTTGAGCTTGAACGCACCAATGAGCATGATAATTCCGCCAACGACCGCGAATCCCGATATCAGTCCCATGATCGCCGCCAGCGTGGCGCCTTGATAGTAGAAGGCGAAGCCGCCGGCAACAATGCTCAAAACCCCAAATGCCATCGTCCAACCCCACGGCAGGTCGGCTGCTTTCTGCTGCACCGACACGTATACGCCGATTGAGCCCGTCAGGATGAGCCACCAGGCGGCCCAGACCACCGCGAAGGCCAGCGACAACACGGGATAGAAGAACAGGGCGGCCATGCCGAATCCGACGCTGACGATGCCGCCGAGGAGCATGAGCCACCAGTGGTTGTACAGCGGCTTGAGATCGAACGAGTGCACGATGTTCGTGAAGCCATCGACGAGCGCCCAGATCGCGATCACGAGCGCGAACGCGGCAACCGACTCGAGTGGCCGCGCAAAGATGAAGATGCCGAGCGTAATCGAGAACAGGCCGCGGAGCACGAGGCCCCACCAGGCGCGATTGAGTATGGTGGTCACGTCCTTAGGCATTGTCCCCTCCGACTGCGGCCGAGAGCTCGCTCAGCGAATCGTCGAAGTCGGCCTTCGCCTGCTGCCAGTCCGCGGACGTCGCGCGGAGCAAGGCACTGCCTTTCGTCACGACGGTCTCACGCGCGGCGCGAAGCCGATCCGCTACCGGCGCGGTGCCGATGGCGTCAATGTGTCCCTGGAGCTCGTCGCGGTACTTCGCGATCAACGTCTGGATCTCGCCGAGCTTGACCTTGGCTTGATCCGCGGCGGACCCGGCCGCCACGCGGAGCGCTTGCTCCGTCATGACCCGATCGCCTTCCAGCCGCGCCATCTCCCGGCTGGTGGCGTCGAACGCTTGACGCCGCGCCTTGAGCTGAGCGGACAGTGAATCACTTGTGTTCATGCACCCTCCTGAGTTACGTGTGTCACGTACACATACTCAGGCTCGATCGCCAACGCGTAATACTTTTTTGCGATCACGGGTATGCTACCGTCAGGCCAGCCCCTCGACGATGCGGCGGAAGATGCGCGTCCGCGCCGATCGGTCATCCGTGCGCGACACGAGCTGCGTCTCCAACGGGATCGCAACATCGGTGAGCGGCACATAGCGAACCGTCGGCGGTATCGCCGGCCGCGCCGTGGTGGGCAGCAACGCCCATCCATAGCCGCTCCCCACGAGCGCGAACGCGGTCGCGGAGCTGATATCCACCTGACCAATGGCGGGAATCAACCGCGGCGTAAAGCCGACTTGATGAAACGCGCCGAGAATACGATCGAACATCGTCGGGTGCACGGCCCGGTCGTACCACATGAAATCATACGGTTCGAGGTCCACCGCCGAGATCTTGGCGCGCCGTGACAGCGGATGGCCACGAGCGACGATCACGCCCGACATGTGGTCCTCCGTCACGGTCTCCATATTCACGTCTGACCGCGCCGGCTGCATCGCATAGCCGATCCCGGCGTCGATGGCCCGAACCAACGTCGCCTCGACCATCGCGATCGACGCCATCGACTCCAGGTGGACCGCCACCTTCGGTGCCGCCTTCCGGTACCGCGCGAGCACGGTCCGAATCCACGCCGGGCGCAGCTCGGGGTTGACGACGCCCACGACCAATGGCCCGTCCTCGCTCTCTCTCGCATCACGCGCTCTCGCGATCGCCGCCGTCGCCTCGGCCAGCGTCCGGCGCGCCCCTTCCATGAATCGCTCGCCGGCCTGCGTCAGGTGCACGCCGTGCGCGCTTCGCGCGAACAGGGTCACACCCAGCTCGCGCTCCAGATCCTGGATCGTGCGGCTGAGCGCCGACTGGGCCACGCGCAAGTGCTGCGCGGCGCGACGGACGCTACGTGCATCGGCAACCGCGATGAACGCCCGCAGGTGGCGAATCTCCATAGCGCGATAATATGTTGCATTATGGCAGATGAGGATATGCGGGCGGAGCTGGAGCGGCTGCGCAAGGAAAACGAGTCCCTCAAGAAGGGCGCGGCCAAAGGGGTCTCACTCAAGGTCAGTGAGAAGGGCGGGGTCTCGGTCTACGGGCTGGGGCGCTTTCCCATTACCCTGTACAAGGAACAGTGGGCCAAGCTCCTCGACATGGCCGAGGACATCCGGGCGTTCATCGCGACGCACGACAAGGAGCTGAAAACGAAGGGGCAGTGACGCCTCACGGGGCGATCCGGTGAACGCACTTGATAGTCAATGTCGCTGTCAGCGGCCGATCGATCGCCCGCCCATCCGGGAACCGAAACCGGGATAATGGGTCCGTCGTGTAACCGGAGTTCCAGACGACGTAGATGTCGTCCCCGATGATCGGCGTCCAATGAAACCGAAGGTCGAAATCGGTGCGATTGAGCGCGTTGTCGTACTGGGCGAAGCCGAGGAAGTCCGCGACCGTCGTGAACGCGTACTCCAATCGCGCCGTCGACTGGATAGCCGCGAAGTGACCGACCGGGAGTGAGACCTCCGTCCGTGTGACCCCTCCGCCCAGGATGAGATGACCGCCCGAGCGCCAGGTCACGCCACCGTCGGTCTCGGTACTGTGCCCGTTGTAGAACGTTCCCGTTGACACGAACGCGAATCCGCTGATCGGCCGGCCGAGGGATGTCTGGTACTGCGCCCCAACTTGGGTCCACCAGTAGTCGCCGGCCCGAATCGTGACGCCGCGAAACACGGTGAACGTGTCCGGTGGCGCGTCCATAAACCGCTGCACGGTCCAATAGAACTGGTCGCCGTTGTCGAGGGTCCCGCCCACCGGATGCCACTCGATGAGGGCGTTCTGCCAGCCCTTGCCATCGTGGTTCAAATAGATATCCCATGACGGGATCTGGAAATCGAATTGCCTGATGCCGAGCACGTGGGGTCGCGGCATGAAATCGATGTGCCCGTCGAGCTCCAAGGCGTCCGTGCGGCGAACAAAGCCGAGCGTCGGCGCGAACCCGGAATCGTACTGGGCGACCGAGATGTTGTTGTCGAAGAGATCGTTCGGAAAGTCGGTTCCGATTCTCCAGGCGGCTCTCGTCCCCGCCGTGTCGGGTGTCTGCGTTCCCGCGACCCAAAACTGCGGCTCGATATTCTGATTGCCGATTTTGAGAGGAAAATCTCCATCGATGCCCGCCGCCACATCGCTGCCGTGCACGCTCGAACCGGTGCGAGCCGTGACGATCGCCCCAATGTACGAGCGATCGAACACGTCGCGCTTGATGCGCACGACGGCATCGTTCGCGTCATCGATCCCGCCGGTCCGCGTGTCGAGTACGCCCAGGGTCCACGATCCCGCTTTGCCCGTGAGGCGCGCCCCGGCCAGGATGGGTACGACGGCGCCGGAATCCGTGAGGCCGATGCGCCGCGAGTAGAAGAGCAGGGCGTGATCGTTGCCGAAGTCGAAGATGCCGCTCGATTCGAGGAAGAACGTGCGCTTCTCGGGGAAGAACGTCGGAAAGCGCGTGAGATTGATCACCTGGCTGTCGACTTCGACCTGCGCGAAGTCGGTATTGACGGTGAGGTCCGCCGTCATCGTTCCTGACACCGCGAGCTTGGCGTCGACCCCCACTTTCCCGGCGCCGCCCGCGCCGCCGATACGGTCGCCGACCGAATCGTGCGGCGCCTGAAATGCGTCCGCCAGCACGTAGGGCAGGATCTCGATGTCGCGCGTGCGACTCACGCCATCGAGTCCCGTGAGCTCGCCCTCGCCGTCGAGTTGATACAGGCCTTGGGTTCGTCTCCACCCGGACCACAGATCTTCTTCGTTTCGCCGACGGATGAACCGCCGCACGTTGAACCCGAACGCCGCGGTCGCGCCCGCCGTGAAGCGCAAGGTCCGGAATGGAATGCGAAAGATGGCCGTCCACCCGGTCGAGTCTTTGCTGGTCGTCACGGTCCAGATCCCGTTCCAATCCTGGTTGACGTTGTCGCCTTCGGTGATCTGCGCATCCCAGCGCGCGCCGTTGGGGTTGGTCTGGAAAAGCCAGCCGCCACGCCGGTCGTGGAAACTGTCGATCAGGATCGTCAGGTTGTCGTCGGCCGAGAGATCGGCATCGCGTCGAAGCTGGGTGGCCCTGATGGCGCTCGCGTGCTGATCCCAGGCCCGAACGGCGACGTACAGCGCGTCATGATCCCGCAGGATTCTGACGACTGTGCGCTCGCTCGCGGGCGCCCCTTCCACCGGGTCGCGCTGCCGAAAATCGATTATCGAGTCGGCCGTGGCCCAGGCCGCGGAGTCGACCGTCGCCACGGCGCGCACGCCGATGGTGGCCGAGTCGCCAGCGCTCACGAAGAGCGCAACACTGAGTAGACATATCATGCTAGTTATCTAGCATACAGCTAGAAAACTAGCATCGTTGGCTTACGGCACGGTTACAGCGATGATCCCCGCAAATTGACCATCCGTACCTGGCCGATCCGGCGCCACGTAGAACTGCGAGATGGCGCCATCGAGATAGAGGGCATCCGGGCAGTGGAGCGCATCGCGAAAAATCGCCGCGAACGTGTAGAGATTGACAGGGTCACGCGCCATGGCAAACACAATAGTCCCATCGCTGCGTACCCCGACGCCGTTCCGCACGTACTTGGACAGGCCCGCGGGGTTGAACGCCGGATGGATGCGACCGCCAGACACAAGCAGCGGCCCGGATTGCACGGCGAGATCCGGTGTCACTGCGAGAGCAGGGTAGGCGTCCGACTCTACGATTGCCGCCCGGCCCTTCGTCACGTAGAACACACCGTTCGGTTTCAGATAGAAATTGGGCGGCGGATCGGCGGTCGAGTCCCGGGTATTGAGTGGGACCAGCATGTGGCGTTTCTGGACGAAGAGGCCGAGCGGGACCTGCCCGACCGCGAAGATCCCGCCATTCGTCGCGAACGCCAGGTGCCGCCCGTGCGAGCGCACGATCGAGTCGAGTCGAGCGAATGAACCTATTGGCCGCCCACTGGCATCGCGCCAGTAGAGTTCGACGTCGTCGCGTCCTATACTGAACTCGCAGACCGATACCTGCACACCGCCGACGTCCCGCGTAGTGCACAACCCAACCAGTGCCGCGATCGCCAAAATCATATGAGAGCCTTTCTGATCCCAGCTGCGCTATTGGTCATATCCAACACGTTCATGACGTTCGCCTGGTACGGCCACCTGAAATACGAGAAGACGGCCTTGTGGATCGTGATCCTCGTGAGCTGGGGCATCGCGTTCTTCGAGTACTGCTTTCAGGTACCCGCCAATCGCATCGGCAACATCGCGGGTACCTCGGCCGGCCAGCTCAAAATCATGCAAGAGGCGATCACCTTGGTCGTGTTCGCCGTCTTCGCCCGCCTCTACCTGGGCGAGCGACTCACCTGGAACTACTACGCCGCCTTTGTGCTGATCTTCGGCGCAGTATGCCTCGTCTTTATTCCGGCGTCCAGTGTGGGTGGCTCGTGAACAGACCGTCGACGATGCCGATCCGGTAGGCGATAAAAAGGCCGAAAGCGAGGCTGATCGCGCCGGACGCGACTCGGAGCCCACGGGGGCTGATCCACCCGAACGGCAAGCTGATGACCATCGTCATGAGCATCATCCCAACGATGGTGCCGAGCCCGAAAATCAGCAGATAGAATACCGCCAGACCGGGATCGTGAATCGTCGTCAGCACGAGCAACGCGACGGCGGCCGATCCGGCAAGACCGTGCACGATCCCGACCATCAGGGGTCGGACGTACCGATAGGCGCCCAGCGCGCCGAAGTGCCGGTCGAGCCAGCCGAGTGGCGTTGCTTCAGCCGCGTGCGAATGCGCTTCGGGCTCATGTCCGTGCACGTGCGTGTGCACATAGTCGCCATGCTCATGCGCATGTGCATGCACGTGTTTCGAGCGTGGAATGATGCCTCGAAGGTTCATGAACCCGAGTAGCACCAGCATCACACCGACGGTCCATTCCATGGAGAGCCCGAGGCGCGGTGGGATCACCCAGCCGAACACGATGATCCCGCTTCCGACCGCCAGTATCGTCAAGGTGTGCCCGACGCCCCATACCGCGCCGATGGCCGCGGCGCCGCCGACGGATCGTTGCCGCGTGATGATCGTCGTCACCGCGATGACGTGGTCGGGGTCAGTGGCGTGGCGCATCCCCAAGAAGAATCCCAAGGACAGAACCGCCAGGAGCCCGGTCACGGAATCGCCGCCTCCAGCAAGGCGACGAGCTCCCCCATGCCTTCGCCGGTCTTGGCCGAGACGGCCAATGTCCGCATGCCGGGCCGTACAGCCTGCACGTTGCGTTCGATGGCGTCCCGGTCGAACTCCACGGCAAGGGCGAGGTCCATCTTCGTGATCACCGCGACGTCGGCGGTATTGAAGATCGTCGGATACTTGAGCGGCTTGTCTTCACCTTCGGTGACCGACAGGATCACGCAGCGCAGGTGCTCTCCCAGGTCATACGATGCGGGGCACACCAGGTTGCCCACGTTCTCGAGGAACAAGAAGTCGAGCTGGTCCAACGCCCATCCGTCAAGGGCTTGCTCGACCATCGCCGCATCGAGGTGGCAAATGGTACCCGTGGTGATCTGCCGGACTTGGGCGCCGCTCCGCGCCAGGCGTGCGGCGTCATTCTCGGTCGCCAGGTCGCCAACGAGCGCTGCCACCCGATATCGCCTGTGCAAGGTCGTCAGGATTCTCTCGAGCAACATCGTCTTTCCCGAGCCCGGGCTCGATACCAGACTGACGACAAAGACCCCGTTCTCCTGAAAGCGATCTCGCAATGCCCGCGCGAGGATATCGTTGTGCTTGAGGATATTCTGCCGCACCTCGACCAGTCGCGGAGCCATGGTCATGACTCGATCTCCAACGCCACGAGCTCCAGCTCCCGGCCGTCGGTATCCTCAATCACGAGACGTGAACCGGCAATCGGCGTGTCCTGGCATGCGATGTCGAACGAAAACGCCAACGCCTCCTTGGCGACACCAGCCAACTGGCCGATCTTCACATGCACGGCACATACGCGCCCGCCCAGGCGCCCGCCTTCCTCCGTGGCGATTTCCACGAGGCTCACGGCTACGGACAATTCGTGCATTGCCCAAAGGCCGCGAGCGCGGCTTGGCCGAGGCTGATCCCGCCATCGTTCGGCGGAACGAGGTGGTTGGTCCACGCGCCCAACTCACCCTGCACAATCATATTTTGTAGGACACCACCCGACGCCACCACGGTATCGACGTCGTGTGTGTCACACAGAGTCGCAATCGCGCCGCGCAGCCCACGAACGAACCCGGCGTGGAACGCCCGCGCAATCGCATTGACATCGCGCCCACGTCCGCGATCCCTGACAACGCCGGCGAGCAGCGGCCGAAAATCCAGCTCGGCGCCGTCGAACGGAAAATCATACGGCGCGGTGTGACCTGATCTTCGCGCGCACTGCTCCAGCCAGATCGCCGCTTGCCCTTCGAACGAGATCGGCCGCATCCAGCCGAGGACCGCGGCGACTGTGTCGAATAGCCTTCCGGTGGAGGTGGTGGTGAACGTTCGTGTTCCGCTCCCGAGCACGGCGAGCGCGTCACGATATCGGTCGGAGTCGAGCTCGACATCGATCTGATGCAAGAACCCGGCGGCCGCCTGCACGGGATGCCGCGCCGCCGCATCGCCGCCGACGAGCGCGGCTGGCCTGAGATGCGCGACGCGCTCGAACCCGCGCGCCACACTGCCGACGAAGATCTCGCCACCCCAGATAGTGCCGTCGTCGCCATACCCCGTGCCGTCGAGCGCCACACCGAGCACACGCCGTTCCCACTCGCCGCGCTCGGCGAGCACTGAGGCCACGTGTGCGCGATGATGCTGCACTCTCAGTGACACACCGCTCGCGGAGCGGTACTCCGGATGCGCGTCGCCGACGACGAGGGCCTCGGCGCGGTCCACACGGTACATCCGGAGGAGGTCATCGATCGTCTCGCGAAACGCGCGAAAGGATTGGTAGTCGTCGAGATCCCCAATGTGCTGACTCACGAACGCTTGGCCATCGACCACCAGCGTGATCGTATTCTTGAGATCGGCGCCGAGCGCGAGAATCGGCCGGTCGGTCGGAATGGTCGCCACCGCCCCGGGCGCATACCCGCGACTCCGCCGCAGAATTATCGGCCCGGGACGCACCACGGAATCCTCGATCCGCCGCGCAATCGGCCGCTCGCCGACCAGAAACCCGTCCGCTATGCCGCTGAGCCGTTCGCGCGCCTCGCGGTCCTGATACGCAATCGGCTCGCTCGACCGATTGCCGCTCGTCATCACGAGCGCCGTCGGCGCGCCTGCCGCGAACAGCAGGTGATGCACCGGAGAGTACGGCAGCATGATCCCGAGCTCGTCGTTGTCGGGCGCGACACCCGGTAGCTTCACGGTGCCGGGCACGAGCACGATGGGTCTGGCGCGACTGGTGAGCAACGCCACGGCCTCGTCGGATAACTCGGCCAGTCCTCTCGCCGCGTCCACGTCCCGCACCATGACCGCGAACGGCTTCTCCTTTCGGTATTTTCGCTCCCGCAACGCGACGACCGCGGCCGCGTTTCGTGCATCACATGTCAGGTGATACCCGCCAATCCCTTTGACCGCCAGAATCCATCCTTCCCGCAGCCGTTCGGCGGCGCCTGCAAGGTCATATTGCGGTCCGCACGCGGGGCAGCAAACGGGTTGCGCATGGAATCGCCGATTCGCAGGGTCATGGTATTCGTTTGCGCACAATGCATCCATCCGCCACATCGCCATCGTCGTGGCCGGGCGATCATACGGCAGCTCGCGCACAATCGAATACCGCGGTCCACAGTTCGTGCAATTAATGTACGGGTACAAAAACCGCGGATCGCCCGCATCGAACAACTCGCCAAGGCACGCGTCACACGTCGCCAAATCGGGGGAGATGGGAACGACCGGCGGATCGGGTCGCCGACTCTCCCGAATCTCGAAGTCGCCCAGTCCAGCAACATCGGCCGGTGCAACGTCGATGGCCGCAATCGCGGCCGCGGGCGGCGCATGCGCGCGCAGCGCGCCGAGAAACGTGTCGAGGTCATCGTGCGACCCTTCGAGGTGAATCTCCACGCCGTCCCCGGCGTTCAGCACCCACCCGGCCAACGTGTGCTCATGCGCCAGTCGATAGACATACGGCCGAAAGCCGACCCCCTGCACGATGCCGCGCACGCGCACCGAGCACGCGCTCGTCACTCCGGTCATTCGCCGACCACACACCCACGGCCTTGCCAGCCGACTTGCACCACCGTGCCATCCTGCACGAGCACAGGCACAGTCCGCTCGGGGCCGGCGTACGAGCGCATGCGGTCCCGCGCTTGCGTGTCCGTCTCGACGTCGTACTCGGTAAACGCGACGCGCCGCATCTCCAGCCACTCCCGCATATCGCGCGTGTAGGGACACGTCGTCGTCCCGAACAGCTCTAGCCGCGCTGCGCTGCGGCTAGAGCTTCGCTTCGAGGCGTCGCTCCGCTCCGCACGAAGCGGGTCGGTTGGACAGATCTCGGCTGCGCCTCGATCAGGCGTTGGCACGGATGAGATGGTAGATGGAAGCCTGGACTTCTTGAATCCGCGGGATGTAATCCGACCGCACGACGATGCAGTGATCCGCCAACCCACGCCGCCGAATCTCACCGCCGTCGTACCCGAGCAGCGCCACCGTCACGAGCTCACGCTTCCGCGCCTCTTCGAGCGCGGCGATCACATTGCGCGACCCACCGCTCGTCGAGATCGCAATGGCGATGTCGCCAGGCGCGGCGTGGGCGATGAGTTGTCTTAAGAAAATGACATCGACGCCAACGTCATTCGCGATCGCCGTGATGTTCGCCGGCTCCATCGCCAGCGATATCGCGGGCATCGGCACATATCCCTCGGGCGGGGCAACGCAGTCCAACGCCCAATCGTTGGCGTCGGTCGCCGAGCCGCCGTTGCCGAAGATGATGAGCTTCGAACCCTGTCTGACACTCTCCCGAATCGCCAGCGTCGCGTCACCGATGGCGTCGGCCTCCTCGGCCGCGACCGTCGCGCGCAGCGCGCTGTCGTCAGAAACCTTCGCGATGATGGATCCGGCGACATCCGCCATCGGAACCGACTGCCCCCGCGCCAGAAACGGATACAGGAACTCGGCCTGCCCAACGTCGTGCCCGAGCTCGCGGTGCTCGAAGAACACGTGCACCGTCTCCCACAACGTGTGATACAGGATCTCGATCATCTCCTGATGCATGAACGGATCGTGCGTCACCGCTCGAATCGCGTACGACCCGGCCGAGCCGGGAAGCGCGAACGTCATGGCCCCTCGCGATCGCGCCACCGCCAGCGCCGCCCACACCGCCGGATCACCCTCCGGCGGCCCGAAACCCATGACGATGTCCTCAGGCCGCAGGATGGCATCGAGCCACGCCGGAAACTCCGGCGAAATGTCGAGCGCGGGCAACGCTCGCTTGCCGACGATGACGGGATGCACGAACTCGACGGACACGTGCTGCGCGTCAGTCGCATACGACCCTCGTCCGAACGCGAGCAACCGCCCGCCGCGCAGAAAGCGCTGCGCCATCTCTTCGCACGCCTCCGCCAGCACCACCGCCTCGCGCGCGAAGAACGCCTCGAACAACTGGTTGCGTTCGAGCAACCCCTGTTCGATCTGCGCACCAAGTCCCAATCGCGTCAACATATGCGAGGCAGAGGATCCCCGACGAGCATATCCACGATGCGGCTCCCGCCGTACCCCGTTGTGACGAGCACGGAGCCGGCTGGCTCGCTCTTGATCTCACCAATAAGCGCTGCGCGCTCGCCCATTGCCGCCAACGCCATCTCGGCATACTCGGCCGCAACAACCGTCAGGAATTGCCCTTCGTTGGCAATGTGTAGTGGATCGAGACCGAGTAACTCGCAGGCGCCTCTGACCTCCGCACGGACCGGTATGAGCTCTTCCAGGAGATGAACGCCGAAGCCGCTGTCGAGGGCCAGCTCATTGAGTGTCGTCGCGACCCCGCCCCGGGTCGGATCGCGCATCCACCGCACACCGGGGCCCGCGGCTCGCATCAACGCTTCCACGAGCGGGAAAACCGATCGCGTGTCCGACTGGAGATCGGCCTCCAGATCCAGCTCCCCACGCGCGAGCAAGATCGTGATCCCGTGATCCCCGATGGGCCCCGAGACAATGATCTTGTCCCCAGGTTGAACCTGGCGGGGCCCGAGCACGAGCCCGGGGCGCCGTAGTCCAATCCCTGTCGTCGTGATGTACATCTGGTCGGCCTTGCCGTGCTCGACGACTTTCGTATCGCCACCGACGATCGCAATCCCGGCGCACGCGGCGGCCTGTGCCATCGCGCGCACTTCGGCCTCGAGGACACTCGTCGGCAATCCCGCCTCGAGCACAAACGATACGACCATCGCCACCGGCGTGGCGCCAGATACCGCGAGGTCGTTCACGGTACCGTTGACGGCCAACTCTCCAATGGACCCGCCGGGGAACTTGAGCGGCGTGACGACAAACGCGTCGGTCGTAATGGCCACTGCCGCTCCGTCGACGTCGACCGTCGCCGCATCGCCGAGCGACTCGTGCGCATCGTAGGCATCGCGCATGAGCAACGGCGCGATCAGCCCGTCGATGAGGCGCCGGGTCGCCTTGCCGCCGGCGCCATGGGCCATCTCGATCTGCGGCTCGCGAAATTTCACACCGTTGCGGGCTGGCGCCCCAACGTCTTCCGATGCTCGTAGTTGTAGTACGCTGCGCATGATCCTTCCGAGGAGACCATCAACGCCCCGACCGGCCGCTCGGGCGTGCACTCGCGCCCGAACAGTTTGCACTGCACAGGCTTGAGCACGCCCTTCAAGACTTCACCGCACTGCGCGGCCTTGGGATCGGTCACCCGCACCCCCGCGATGTCGAATCGGCGCTCGGCATCCCACTGCGCGTAGCTCTCCTTGATCCGCAGGGCAGACTGCGAGATGAACCCGAGCCCGCGCCACTCGAAGAACGGCCGCAGCTCGAACACCTCGGCCATCGCCGAGAGCGCGGCCCGGTTGCCTTCCCAGGGAACGACGCGCTTGTATTGGTTCTCGACGATCGAGGTACGCCGTTTGATCTGCCGCAGCAACATGACGATCGATTGCAGCATGTCGAGTGGCTCGAACCCGGAGACGACGATCGGCCGCTTCTCGTCCCGCGCGATCCACTCATACGGCCGGCATCCAATCACGGTCGACACGTGCCCGGGACCGATAAACGCGTCCAGTCGCATATCGGGTGAATCCAATATCGCCCGAATAGCGGGGATGATGGTGACGTGGTTACAGAACACCGAAAAATTCTTGATGCCCTCGGCTTTCGCCCGCATGAGCGTCAACGCGGTCGATGGCGCCGTCGTCTCGAACCCGATGGCGAAGAACATGACGTGCCGGTCGGGATTGGTTCTGGCCAGCTTGAGGGCGTCCGATGGCGAGTACACGATGCGCACATCCATGCCCCGCGCCTTGTGCTCCAAGGGGCTGCCGTGCGCACCCGGCACGCGCATCATGTCGCCGAACGCCGCGAAGATGACCTCGGGCTGCCTGCCGAGCGCGAGCCCGTCATCGATCCGCCCCATCGGAAGCACGCACACGGGGCATCCCGGCCCGTGAATCAACTCGAATGTTCTCAGGCAGGACATCCTTGAGCCCGAACCGATAGATCGCGTGCGTATGGCCACCGCACACCTCCATGAACCGATACCGACGCCCGGGGTCGGTCAGCCACCGGATCTCCTCGGCGACCGTGTTGATCACCTCGGGATCGCGAAACTCATCGACGAATCTCATGAGGACTCCAGCCCGTAGCCGCGGACCTCTTCCATCGCCGCCAGGTCTTCGCCGAGGATTCTTAACGTTCGCATCTGCTCGGCCGCGTCCTGCTCGCTGATCTTGCTCATCGCGAAACCGACGTGAATGAGGACCCAGTCGCCAGGAACTGGATGCTCATCGACGAGCAGCCCGAGATCCACGCGCCGGCGCACCCCATTGACGTCAACGAGCGCGAGCGTCGCGTAATCGGCGACCATCTCGACGATCTTACCGGGAATCGCTAGGCACATTTGGCGACAATGTGGAATGTACACCTGAACTCATCGAGCCTGAGCGTCGTTTGATCGGCGACCATCTCGACGATACTATCGGGAATCGCTAGACACATTGGCGACAATGTCGAATGTACACTTGAGCTCATCCTTTGCCTTGACCGCCCCACCTGCGGCGCTCACGAGCTTGATTCCGTAGTCAGTCTGTCTGACACTGAACTCACCATACGCCCGCAGTGTCGCAGGACTGACAATCGTACGCGCATTCACAGGCTGCCGGCGCGAAGCGCCGTGCAGCGTGAGATTGCCCGAAAGGGCAACATCGAATTGCCCATCGCCGGTGCGCTTCGTGGTGGTAACGGAGGTCGGCGAATCGTACGAGATAGTCTGGTATTTCGATATCTCGAGCACTTGATCCCGCATGATGCTCTCGATCTCCTCCCGATCGCGACTGCTGACGTCGTCGATGAGCTCCAACGAAGCCCCGGTGATCGAGAGCGCCAACGACGCGTCGGCGCCCGATTCCGGATCGATGTTAACCTCGCCCTCGTACTGCCGGACCGCAAATGTCGGATTGTGCGCCAGCGCCGACAACATGCCGGCCGCAAACGCCTTGATCGTGAATTTGCTCACGCCAACCTCGATCCTATACCTCACATAGCTCTGAGCTTCAGATATCGGGCCACATCGGGCACGGCGTTCTGGATCAGGTCGACTGGCCGTATCTGCCCCAGCAATTGCCGAACGTTCCGGTTCGACAAGATCAAGCCGGCGCCGAGGACCGCCAGCGCCACTCCGCCGAACAGGAGCATAGTATCCCGATCGGCCGCGTCGTCATTCTCGACTGCTCTCATCGCTCCCCCCATTCAAGAATTTCGCGATCAGCAACTCCACGACGGTCGCGGCCTGCACGACAGCGGCCTCTACTTCGGGACTCAGCCCCATCTGCCCTTCCGGCGGCCCCAGTGTGACCGGCTCACACCCGACGATCAGTACGTTCTTCAACGTCGCGCCTTGCGCCCTCGACAGCCGCAACACGTGCAGGGGATTCATGTCGTGCGCATCGAATGTCGCCGGGTCGCTCTCGTGCTCGATGTCGGGCTCGATGACAAAGAATGTCGCCCGGAGTCTTCCCCCACGGACACGCGTCGACGAGGATGACGTGGTCGTACTCATCCATGAGGGCAAACGCGAGATCGTACCCTCGTATGCCAAAATCGACGACGTTCACACCAGCGGGGAACTCGCGGCAACCGAAATGCCTGACGACCTCGACCCCGAACCCGTCGTCGCCCATGAAGATGTTGCCGATCCCGGCTACGAGAACCCGTGGCGGCGAGGGTTCCGGCGGCTCGGCCGCCGCCTCTATGAACTCCAACTCGGCCGGCGCAAAGAAGAACCGATGCGCGGGCGCGCGCGGCCCGAGGGCTCGGCCCGGGTCGTCGTCGAGCACGACCACGACGTGCTCCTGCCCGCCGTAATCCCGCTCGACGGACGCCACTCGCGCCAACTGACCCGCCAGCGCGAGATCGAAAATGTCGCCCCGCACTTTGGGCTGAAGCCGCACGCGATCCCCGGGCTGCAGCGTGGTCATACGGGTCTCATCGTCCCATGCAGCTTCATGAGCTGCTCGGCCGCGAGGGATTGCGTGCGCTCCAACAGCGCGCGACCCTTCTCGTCGGACGCGCGTATCTCGCGCTGCTCATCGTCGGTCAGCGTCAGGATCCGGAGCGACAGGATCTCATCGATCTCCGTGCTATCGTAGAGATCCCCGGGACTCTCGTCCGCGATCTCCGGATAGTCGTACACAATGATAGGAGACGACAGCATGATCTGATGCTGTCCGCGCGGACCCGCCAGTACGGGCCACGTCCGAAGGTTCCGGCACTCGCCCGCCGTCGCCCGATAGATCTCCGGCGGGTCGATCATCGAGACGAACTCTCCGTTCGACACGCCGAGAATCGTGTGCGTCGCCGCCATCGAGTGCCCGGACTCGGGCGTGTTGACGATTCGGGCGCGGAGTCTCAACGTGCGGTCGGCATACCGGAGCGTGGACACCTCGACCACGCCACTCAACGAGGCCCAAGCGAACGGCGTCGAGCCCATCGCGCTGGTGGTCACCTCGCGCTCGACCGGATCGGGCGTGAGCTCGATGAACCGCACGCGCACATCGAACGTCGTCGCCGCATCGCCCATGACGAGACACTCGGTCTGCATGTACTCGCCGGGCGCGATGACGCCGAAGTTGAACGGCTGGCGATTCTTGAGCGCCGATGGGCGGTACGGGTAGAGCAGGTACCCTTCGTAGAGCAACACATTGGCGACTTTGTCGACGTCGGTGATGGTCATACGCGCGTCACCTCCTCCATCACTTGCTCCCAGGTGGGAATGCCGCGAGCGATCTTGAACCGGTAGAGCCGCTCGAAGATGTCCCGCCGGAGCGCCAACCAGGCGAGGTTCGGATAGTACTGATCCATGAGATTCTTCCATACCTTCACCGGGAGCCGGAACTTCGCCTCGCGGTCCCAGGGGATCGGCGCGACCTGCAGCGCCCCGGACGCATCCTGATAGAACACGCTGCCGCTGAACTGAAACGTGAGCGGCACCTCGCCATCGGCGAGCGCATAGAAATACTTGGTCGCCGCGACGTTGAAGTCGAACGTGCACGGCACGGGCATCTCGACCGTGGTCTCGCGAGTGAACGACGGCACGATCACACCCACGTGCGTCCACAGCAGGCTCTTGAGCGTCGTGCCCCAGCGATCCCGCTCGCCGAAGAGGTCCCGGAGCTTCGCCGCTTCCTCGCTATCGTACTGGCGGCGCACGACGTCGAGCTGGATCTGGCACCTCAGGACCACGGTGTGGACCGCCTCGTCGGATGGCTGGTTCGTCACCCGCAGCGCGAATCCCAACATCGGTACGAGAGCAAAGGGCGTCACCGACGCGCTCTCAACGGCGAACGATAGATCAGGCACGACGCCTCAGCTCGTTGAAGAAGTCCGCGATCGCCACCCACACCTGCGTTCCCCCCGAGAGCCCCTTCCACTGTGTTCGAATCAACCCCACCAGCCGGTAGCACTGGTCGATCGGCGCCACGAAATACTCCGGCACGGCGCGATTGACGAGCAGGGCTTCGAACGTCAGGCGCCAGCCCTATGTCCTCCCACGTGTCGAGGTCTAGCGCGGACTCCGTTGCCCCAGCCGGGCTCGGATAATACGCCACCACACGCTTATGCGGCGTGGAATGGACGAAGAACGCCAGGTTGATCGGAATCCCGAGCGCGTCCCATTGCGCGTTGCTCATCTGAAAGTCGCTCAAGAGTCGCACGCGCCGAGGCACGCGCTTGCGCGTTGTCGTCCGCTCGAACAACACGGCGCAGGCGCCACACGCGCAGATGAGCCGTCGCTCGCCCACCTCGAGCAGATGCTCGTGGTCGCTGTGCAAATCGGTCCCACACAACTCACACCGCTCGGTCGCCCGCGAGCGGGCATTGAACTGGCGCAGGCGATTGAACGCGGTCGCGCCCACTAGCGCCTGCGCTCCAGCATCACCAGCGGCTCTTGGCGCTCCACGACGATCGAGTCGACCTCGGGGGCGGCCTCTCGAAGCGCCTCTTCAATGGTTCGGACGAGCGACGTCGGGCCGTCGACGCGCACGTGCGCCGATGAGTCATCGACGCGTAAGATCTCGACCTTTCCCTCGTGTGTCCGCAATGCCTCTCGGACCCGCTTGGTGGCGTCCCACGGATGCAGGTCATGCAACAACAGCAGCGTGCGCACTTTCGGATCCCGCGCGAATCGCTCCAGCAGCGCCTCGCCGGGCGCGCCACTCGCGCGCGTCAGGTCGAGGAGACGCCCGAGTCCAGCGGCATGGAGCTCCATCACGGCCTGCAACAACTCCTTTGACATGGCTTTCGAGGCCGGGTCACTCCCGGCCTCGAGTTGCTCCACCAGCTCGGCGATGCGCTCGATCAAGGTTGTATCCCGAACATCGGCGTGTGATGCGTCTCGAGCGTCTTGCCGTTGCCGAGGTACATGTGGACGCCGCACGGCAGACAGGGATCGAAGCTCCGCACGGCGCGCATGATGTCGATGCCCTTGAACGAGTCCGGCCCGTTCTCCTCGAAGATCGGCGTGTTCTGCACGGCATCTTCGTACGGTCCGGGCGTCCCATAGACATCGCGCACGCTGCCGTTCCACGGCGTCGGCGGATACGGGTGGTAGTTGGCGATCTTGCCTTCGCGGATCACGACGTGATGCGACAGCACGCCCCGGACGGCCTCGTGGAATCCGCAGGCGATGGCCTCGTCGGGCACCTTGAACTCGCTCCACGTCCTGGTGCGCCCCGCATGGAGCTCGGCCAGCGCCTTATCCACGAAGTAGTACGCGCAGGCGCACGCATACGCCTGGAAGTACGTGCGCGCGCGGTCACGCTCGAGCGCGTTGCTCCACTTTGGGATCTTCCACTCGAACTCGGTCTCCGGCAGCGTGGCGGTCTTCGGCAGATAGATCTTGACACTCTTGCCGGTCGCTTTCACGTACCCAATGTCAACGATGCCGGCCAACGCCGTGGCCCAGAATCTGGCGATCGGCCCGCCACCGGTATCGAGCGCCAGATAATCTTTGCCGTCGAACCACCGCGGCGACATGGTCCAGCTGTACTTGTCATCGAAGTCGCGCTTCTGCGGACGGGGTATCGTCGTCTGGTTCCATGGGTGCCGCTGATCAACGGGGTTCCCAAGCGGGTCTTGCCGCACGAAGGTCTCACTATTCTGCCAATCGTCGTAGAACGAATGCCCCAGCAGAATCCTGATCCCCAGATTGATATCAACCAAATCATGCGTCACCAACTTCCCATCGACAACGACGCCAGGCGTGACATACATAGCGTCGCCCCACGTCGACATCTTCTTATACGTGTAGTCACACGCATCGGGATTATTGAACGACCCCCAGCAGCCGAGCAACGTCCGCCGATACCCAACCTTCTCGTATCCCGGTAGCGCCTCATAGAAGAAGTCGAACAGATCATCATGCAACGGCACGACCTTCTTCATGAACTCGGCGTATCTCGCCAGCCGGACGAGATAGTCGGTAAAGAGCTGGATGGTAGGCACGGTCCCAACGCCGCCAGGATACAGCGTCGACGGATGCACATGCCGTCCTTCCATGAGACAGAACATCTCACGGGTATATCGACTGACCTGTAGCGTCTCGAGATAGAACGACCCGGTGAAGGGATTCAGCGCGGTCATGATGTCCGCGATGGTCCGAAATCCGTGCTGCTCGGCGTGAGGGGATTGGGTCTTCTTGGCCTTCTCCCAAACGCCAGGATTCGTGGCGCGCACCATCTGCTCGCAGAAGTCGACGCCGACCAGGTTATCCTGGAAGATGTTGTGATCGAACATGTACTCGGCCGCTTCGCCGAGGTTGACGATCCACTCACCGAGCGCGGGCGGCTTGACGCCAAAGGCCATGTTCTGCGCATACATGGCGCAGGTCGCGTGATTATCGCCGCAGATCCCGCAGATGCGACTCGTAATGAAGTGCGAGTCGCGCGGGTCTTTGCCTTTCATGAAAATGGAATAGCCGCGGAAGATCGACGATGTGCTATGGCACTCCGCGACTTCTCTGTTCTCGAAGTCGATCTTGGTGAAGATGCCGAGGCTCCCGACAATGCGCGTGATGGGATCCCAGTTCATCTCCACGAGTTTGCGCGATTTCCCCTCGCTGCCAGCGCGCCCCGTGGGGGCAACAGTTGTCATATTGTCCTCAAGCCCTGGGGTGATATCCCGTGGTCAACTCTCCCCGCGGGTGGCGCCACTTCGGTTCTTTATTGAGGGTCGTATTCGTAAAGGATCTCAGCGCTCGAATCGTGCGCCCGTAGATGCTGATGCTCGCGGCGGAGACTTTCGCGCCCGGCGGCTCATCCATGAACGGCATGAACTTGTCGGGGAACCCGGGCATGGTGCATCCGATGCAGATGCCGCCGACGTTCGGGCACCCGCCGATGCCCGCCATCCATCCCCGCTTCGGCACGTTGCAGTTCACGACCGGCCCCCAGCATCCGAGCTTGACGATGCACTTGGGCGAGCCGTACTCGGTCGCGAAATCGCCTTGCTCGTAGTATCCGGCGCGATCACATCCCTCATGCACCGTCTTCCCGAACAACCACGTCGGTCGTAACTGATCGTCAAGCGGAATCATTGGCGCGAGACCGGCAACCTGATACAGGAGATAGAGCACGGTCTCCATGAAGTTGTCAGGCTGCACCGGACACCCGGGCACATTGACAATCGGGACACCCGCTTTCGACCGCCAATCCCATCCGAGATAATCCGCGAGTCCCATGCACCCGGTCGGGTTGCCGGACATTGCATGGATGCCACCGTACGTGGCGCACGTCCCGATCGCGACAACTGCGAGGGCCTTTGGCGCGAGCCGATCGATCCATTCCGTGGTCTTGATCGGCTGCCCGGTTTTGGTGTCAGTGCCGAGCGCGGCCCAGTACCCATCGGGCCCGTGGATCTTCTCGTTCGGGACTGAGCCCTCAACGACGAGCACGAACGGATCGAGCTTCCCTTGCTCGGCTTGATACCAGAACTTCATGAAATCCGAGCCGTTCTCAACCGCGAGAACGGGGTTGTGCAAATGGACCTTGGGCAAACCGGGAATAGCGCCGAGCAACACGTCTTCGATGCTCGGCTGTGTCGCCGCGGTAATCGAGACCGTATCGCCATCGCACCCCAGGCCGGCGGTCATCCAGACGATGTGGATCTCGGGAACCGGCGACGGCCGCTGCGTCTTGCGACCATAAGGCACGGTGTCGGGCATAGCCCCTCGATGCGCGTTGTGGTGGCTTTGAGATACCGACACGAGCCGGCCGCAACAAGCGGGGACATCCCGCGATGTCCTAGGGGAATCCCTTAGGTCGAACCGCTACTCAATCACTGCTCAGCCGCCACTCGATCGCGCGCTGCATCAACGCGCGCGCGCTCGGGAGCGACAGCTTGTCCTTGATGTGCGCTTGATACGATTCGACGGTCTTGATGCTCAAATGCAGTTGCTCGGCGATCTCGCGCGTCCCGTGGCCGTCGCCGATGAGCCTGAACACTTCGAGCTCGCGGTCGCTGAGCGTCGAGACGAGGCTCTGCGGCGAGTTGCCTTGTTTCGAGACGAGCTGTTGCAGCATCGTGTTCGCGATGCGATCGCTGACGTACACCTCGTGGCGCAAAATGCGGCGGATCGCCACGAGCACCCGCTCGGTGGCTTCCTGCTTCATGATGTAGCCGTTCGCGCCCGCCCGCAGGGCTCGCTCGGCGTAGAGCGACTCGTCGTGCATCGACAGGACGAGAATGGGCAGGTTGGTATCGGTCGCCCGAATGCTCTTCAGTAGGTCGAGTCCGTCGGGCCCATTGAGCGAGATGTCGAGTACCAAGACGTCGGGATTGAGCGCGGCAAGCGCGGCGGGGACCGGCCAGGCTGCCTCAGCCTCGCCGCAGACTATGAGATCCGGCTCCTGATTGATGAGCAGCGTCAGGCCCTGTCGGACGATCGGGTGATCGTCGACGAGAAAGACGCGGTACCGATCGGTCACGCGCGCAGCGGGAATCGACACGAGACCACCGTCCCGCGCTCCGGCCCGCGCCGCACTTCGACTGATCCGCCGACCAAATTCGCGCGATATCGCATGATGTGGAGCCCCAGTCCGCTTCGGCTCGGCAATGTGTCGGGCAATCCCACCCCATCATCCTCGATAGTGATATTGCCCTCTTCCGCCGATCGCCGCAACGAGACGCATACGCGCGTCGGCCTGGCGTGGCGGATGGCATTGTTCACGGCCTCCTGCACGATGTGATACACCTGCGTTGCCACCCTCACATCGGGCACCTCGATAGGCTCATTGCACCGTATTTCACAAGGGATGCGAAAGAGGTCCTCGACCTCTCCGGCCCACCGCTTGAGCGCGGCGAGCAGACCCTCCGCGTCCGACAACACCGGCAGCAGGCCCCGGGACAGCTCGCGAGTCTTATTGATGGCCTCGTTGACGAGCCGGACGATCTTGGCTGCATCCGCCGGCTCGGCCATCTGCCCGTCGGCGAGCTTCTGCTCCAGGACCTTCGACATGAAGGCAATGCCCGTGAGATGCTGACCGAGGCCGTCGTGCAGATCCTGTGCGATCTGTCGCTGCACCGTGGTGCTGACATTGAGGATGGCCTCTTCCATCCGCTTGCGCTCCGTGATGTCGATGCCGGTCGCGATCACCGAGCCGGGGGAAAGCGTCGTGCACGACCAGGCAATGCGCCGCTGGCCTCCATCCGCATCGGTCAGCCAGCTCTCGAACTCGCTGCGAGCGACAGTCTGGGGAGGAATCGAGAACAACTCGCCGAACGATCGTCCGTTGGCCGTGCGCCCCAGCAACCGCTCGCACGCGCGGTTGGACCGGATGATCTGCCCGGAGGGGTCCAGGACGACGATCAGCGCGCCGACAGTGTCGAGGATCCCGGACACGACGTTGCGCTCCTCTTGCAGCGCTTCCTCCGTGCGCTTGAGCTCCGTGATATCGAACGCGACTCCGTGGATGAACCACGGACGCCCGTCGTCACGCCGCACCATCTTGGCTTCGCAGTGGAACCACACCATGTGGCCATCGCGCGCGATGACGCGATACGCCGATCGCAACGGCCGTCCCGTCAGGAACATCTCGGCCGCTTCGATGCTCCAGCGTGAGCGATCGTCCGGGTGCACCTGGTTGTACCAGCGCACGGGGTCCTCGAGCCATTCCGCTTGTGTGAATCCGAGCACTTCTTCGATCCGCGGACTCACATATGCTTCACCGATGCCGCGGTCGAGGTAGGCCATGAAGACGACGGCTTGGACCTGCTCGACCAGCGTCCGGTACCGGGCCTCGAGCGTGTGCTCTTCCATCTGGCCCGGCGGTCCGACAAAGACCGACGCGAGCCCTACGAGCGTGGCCTCCGCTTCTATTTGATTCACGTGCGCCGCTTGTTGAGGGAGGCCTGGGTAAACCGCCGCAGCGCGTGAATGGCCTTACCGTATGTCATGACCGCGGCCGTCGAGAGCAGGGAACCGGGCGGCTGATTCATGAAGGGTTGAAACTTGTCCGGAAATCCAGGCATAGTGCACCCGATGCAAATGCCGCCCACGTTGGGACAACCGCCGATCCCACTCATCCATCCCCGCTTCCCGACGTTGCACTGCACAACCGGTCCCCAGCAGCCGAGCTTCACAATGCAGGTCTTCGCTCCGTACGTATCGGCGAACTCACCTTGCTCGTAATATCCTCCACGATCGCACCCTTCGTGCACGGTGCTCTCGAAGAGCCAACGCGGCCTCAGCGACTCATCGAGCGAAATCATCGGCGCGCGTCCCGCCGCCATGTGCAATAAATAGAGCAGCGTCTCCATCATATTATCGGGTTGCACGGGGCAACCTGGGACGCATACGATCGGAATCTGCGCCTGGGACCGCCATTCCCAGCCCAGGTAGTCGGGCAAGCCCATGCAACCGGTCGGGTTGCCTTGCATGGCGTGAATGCCGCCGTACGCCGAGCATGTGCCCGCGGCGACGACGGCCCAGGCATTCGGCGCCAGGCGATCGATCCACGTGCACGTCTTGATCGGTTCCTTCGTGGTTGGGTCAGTGCCGAACGATGCCCAGTAGCCTTCGCCGGCGAGCGATTCATCCGGAATCGAGCCTTCGACGACCAGGATGAAGGGGCCGAGTTTTCCTTCGGCCCCACGCCTGAAGATGTCGACGAACTCGTCACCGTTCTCGATCGATAGGAACGGGTTATGCAACGTCACCTTCGGAATCCACGGAATCGCGCCGCGCACAACATCTTCGATACTGGGCTGCGTCGCGGCGGTCATCGCAATCGTATCGCCGTCGCAGCTCAAGCCGGCGGTGAGCCAGAGAATCGAGATCTCATTCATGTCACACGCGCGCTCGTGGGCCTGGTTGGCGGTGATCGGCATCGTCGGTTACGTCGTCGCTCGCGCGTTGCCCGACGTTGCTCGTTATCTACGCATACGCCGTATGTAGGACGTTACAGCCCTGGAGAACGCTGGCGGTTCTCTCGATGGTTCTGAGTGGCGCTTCGCGCCGCTCGCTTTGCTCGCCAAACGCAAACGCTGGAAGCAGCGAAGCGATCAACGCCGAAGTGACTAGTACCCGTAGCGGTCAACGCCGGAAGCGAAGCGACGGCGGGCGCGAAGCGCCACTCAGAACCATCTATTTGTTGATCGCGCCTTTCACTTTGGCCTCGAGATCAGCAAGCTCCGCGTGAAACTTGCTGAGCCCGGCATGACTCGCAGCGCCGACCTGCTGCATGACCGCATTCGCCTTAGCCCTCAACTCGGCGAGCTTCTGCGTGCTCGCCGTCTGAGCCTTCGCGCCCGCCGCCGCAAGCTCGCCCTTGACCTTCGTCATCTCCGCGTTGAGCGCGTCCAACCGCTGGTCCATCGAATCCACGCCGCCTCCCAGTTTTTTGGATGCGGATGGCTAGCGCCGGACTGATGCAATTGTCAAGGCGATAGTAGTACCGATGAGCCCGGCGAGCAATGTCATCGCCGCCCCGCCTTCGTGCCCGTCTCGAGCTTGTTCCGCACCTCTCTCACAACGCCGCTCGCCAGACGGCCCTCGTGCTCGGCCATGAACCCTCGCACGGCCTCGGGATCGCGCTTCGCCAAATCTCGCAGCGCCCACGAGAGTGCCTTCCAGACCATTGGCTCGCCGTCAGCCGCGCTCATCCGGCAGACGCGCAGTGTGCGCGACGCCGTCTGACCGAGCGTGCTGACGAGCGCCGCGCGCCGCCACCACACGTTCTTCGACATCGTCCACGCCCTAACCTGCGAATCCGAGATCCCCCCAGTCCGCCACGCGGGCCCCGCGAGAAGCTTCCCAAAGCAGTCGGCGTCGAACCAACTCGGTGAGATGCACGCCAAGCCGTATCACCGTGCGGTAGCTCAGGGAACCCATCGCGCCAGCGTGGTACGCGCAGAGCTCATAGCCGACGAGACGCAACGCAGTGTCGTCGCTTTCGACCAAGGGCCACACGATCCCGAGCACCGCCGTGGCCGGCGCGTCGGCGAGCGTCCGCGAGAACGCCCGTCGCACCGTACGAACGCTCCGCGTATCTCGACGCGGGAGCGCCCGTACGGCGCGGCGTATCTCAGTGACAACTGTTCGTGACAATCCGACGGGCGGTGAGGTCGAGCGTGCACGCGAGGAGCTGCGTCCCCCGCATGGCGTCGAAGACGCCGAGCGGGATCTGCGTTTGCCCGTTGAACGTCACGACAATGTGCCGCGAGACGGTCGCGACCTTGTGAACGCCATGCGTCGTGTGCGTGACCGTCAGCGTGACCCATCGCGCGAGCGTCCCTGAATGTCGGCGCGGTGACGCCATTCCGCGGATTCGGGAACGTCACGTCAGAAGCCGTGTCATACGCCACACCGCTGTACGTCCGGTCCAGCCCCGGCGTCTGGTGCGTGGCGGTATCCGCATCGAGCCCCGTCGCATTCCACACGTGCGACGTCGCCGATGCCAGGGTCGGACTGCCGGTGACATCGAGCCCCCAGTTGCGCGTGGCATGGGCGACGAACCGCGGGTCGTTATCGGCCTCCACGAGCGACGCCGTAAACGCGATCGAGTCCGTCGACGCGACCACGAACATGTTCTGGCACACGCCGCCGGCGAAGTATTCCCAGGTCGCGGCGTACGCAACGGTATCGGGATGCGACTCGGACTGCGAGAACGTGATCGCGCCGCTGTTCGAGTGCATCGTACACGGAGTCGTCGATGGCACGACGCTGGCCAATGTGCTGCCGGCGGCTTCCGCCTGGGCGAAGAATGCCGCACCCGTCGCCACCGCGGGCGCGGAGCTCGCCGCGATATCGGTGCTCATCTGCTGATCCGACAGCGCGTCGCCCGGTGCGGTCGAATTGCCGTTGCACGCCCCCAACGCCAAGATCGCGGTGAGGGTCATTGAGACTCGCGAGGTGTGCATTAGTCCTCCTGGATGAGTCGAGTGCACCAAGCATCGAGCTCGGCGTGCTCGGTCTGTGCGCCGGCCCGCTCGAACAGCTCGAGCGCGGCCCGCGCGTGCTGCTTGGCCTCCGCCACGGCCCCGCGCGCCGCCGCCAACTGCGCGCGCGCGCGAAACGTCTCGGCCTCGAGCAGCGGGTTCGCATGCCGCGCCGCGAAACCGGATGCGCGCTCGAGCGCGGCCGCCGCATCGGCGAACGCACCCGCCGCGATGCAGGCCAAGCCCAACACGCGGAGCCCGTCCGCGGTCCCCGCCGGATCACCGAGCCCGAGACACTCGGTCGCGCCACGCAGCGCCGCGACTCGCGCGACCGCGTGGTCGCCGCGGCGCAGCGCCAGCTCGGCCCGGCCGATCCGGGCCAGCGCCGCCAGGCGCGCCGCCGGCACGGCGCGCGCGAACTCGATCGCGCGCTGCTCGCACTCGTCCGCCAGATCCAACTCGCCCAAGTCCCGATAGCTGATGGCCATGTTATGGTAGCTCTCGGCCAACCCCCGGACGTTCCCCAATCGCTGATACGCCGGAACGGCGAGCTTGTACATGACGAGCGCATCGACGCGACGACCGCGGACGTTGGCGATCTGCCCGAGGTTATTGATGGCGCGCGCGACGAGGAGCGGATCGTCCTCCTGCTCCCCGAGCTCCACAGCGCGCCGGAACGCGAGCTCGGCGCCATCGAGCTGCCCGAGCTCGAACTGCGCGGCGCCCCACAAATTCATCGCCCGTCGCCGACTCACCCAATCACCACTCCGTTCGACATCGGGCAGCGTCCGCCGCAACCACGCCTCCGCCTCGCGCGCGCGCGCGGAACGGAGCAGCGCCTCGCCGACGAGCGCCACTTGCTCCGGCTCGGGTGCCCCGTCGGCAAGATTGCCCAACAGGTGCAGCACCTCGCCCCATCGCCCGGCGCGAGCGTGCTCGCGCGCGGAGACGAGTCCCTCAGTAAGCAGTGGCATAGACGGTAAAGCCGTCGACACGCCCCGTGACGTTCTGCAAATCCTGCCGCGTGTTGCTCGAGACCTTATGCCACGGCTCGCCGGGGTTCTCCTGCTTCCACAGCGACAGACTCGACTCGTTGGTTGGCGAGACGCTGTGCTTGGCGTGCGCGTATGACATCGTGAGCTCTGCCGGGTGACCATTGACGAAGGTGAGGCCGGCCGGCTGGAACCCGACGATGAGGCGCGTCGAATCGGCGATCGCCACGGTAATGAGGACCGAGTCGCCCGTCGTCATGGACAAGGCGTTCGCGGGGACATTGAACGTCATGAACGGCACGGAGTCCTGGTAGTAAATGACCACGCCGCGGTCCTGGCCCGCGACAGCGTAGAACTGCACGGTGTCAACCAGAAACCCCGGCGCGCCCGAATCGGGCGTGAGAAAATGCAATGCCGATTCCGGCGCCACGGGGTCAGGAGCGAGCGTGGTCCCACATCCGGCAATCGCCAACGCGGCAGCGATCGTCAGTACCGGCCTATGCTTCATCAGTTATCTCATCCGGCTCATCGAGCAGGCGTTTGAGTCGAGTACGTGAAATGCCGAGTTGCCGCGCGGCTTCACTCTTGTTGCCGCGACACCGTTCGACCGCCGAATGCACGGCGGCCCGGATCGTCGCGTCGAGTGGCTGCAGTCCCATCCCCGTGCCGGCGCCGGGTACACTGGCGGCGGTCGGCTCGGGATCGGTAATGAAATCCGCGGGCTCCAACGTCGTAGCATTGGAGAGGAGCAGCGTCCGCTCGATGATGTTGCGCAACTCTCGCACGTTTCCAGGCCAATCCCGTGCGGTCAACGCAACCTGAGCACTCCTGCCAAGTACCGGCTCAGGCAGGCCGTACTCGACCGCGAACTTGGCGATAAAATGTCTCGCCAAAGGTACGATGTCCTCTCGACGTGCTCTCAGCGAAGGGAGCGTAATGGGCACAACGTTGAGCCGAAAATAGAGATCTTCCCGAAAGGCACTGCGCCGCACAGCGTCAGCCAGGTCAACATGCGAAGCGGCAATAACGCGCACGTCGACCGGAATGGGCCGAGTTCCCCCAACGCGCCGTAGGACGCGCTCCTCGAGAACCCGGAGCAGCTTCCCTTGGAGCGGCCCGGCCAGATGCCCGATCTCATCGAGCAACAGCGTGCCACCGTGCGCCAACTCGAACAGGCCGGCCTTCGCGTTCGTCGCGCCGGTGAACGCCCCACGCTCGTGCCCGAACAACTCGCTCTCCAGCAACTGATCGGGAATCGCCGCGCAGTTGACGTCAACAAACGGTGCTGCCTGTCGCGGCCCTTGATAGTGAATGGCGCGCGCGACGAGCTCCTTGCCCGTCCCGGTCTCGCCATTCAAGAGCACCGTGACGGAAGGGTGGGGGATCACGCGCGCCGCGCGCTCCAGCGCCGCGTTGAGCGCCGCGCTCGTCCCGATGATGCCATCAAACCGATATTTCTCGCGCTCGACGTCCGTGAACGTTGCCCGCGCGGCCGCGGTCCGCATGGTATCGAACCGCTCCCTGAGCCACGACGCGAGCACGTCGCGATCGCCCGGCAACGCAAAGTATTCAGAGGCGCCCGCTCGCCCGATCGTTCCCGCGAGCCGGTGGTCCGCCCGTGCTCCGACGGCGCCGACCTCCATGCCGCTGCCCACGAGGCGCCGCACGAGCGGCTCGAGCTGCTCTTCTTCGCCGGGCGCCACCACAAGCGCTATCGCGTCGGACCGCGGCGCGACGTCGCCGGGATCCGCCGTCATCGTGAGCATGACGTCGCACTCGGTGGCGAGGTGCGGCCACAGCGTGCGGAACGACTCGCCGTTCTGAATGACGACGAGACGTGGTCGAAGCTCTGTTGCCGTGGCCAAGCGGGCCGTGCCGCTCAATTTCTCATAAGCTTGGGCGCCACCATAAGTATTCCTATGAAAGGCAGGGTCCGCGCCGGGCTCGTCAATGCCAACCTGGAGATAACTTACGCTCCCGTAAGTATTTGGCCATTGTGATCTAGATCACAGTCAACGCGACTGGTTCGAATCGATGCACGTCTGTATCGATTCGGGCCGCCGTTGCGCGATGGGTCCATTTCCGGCAACCATGCTTCTCGTGCATCCCGACATTGATTCCGACGCCCTGTTCGCTCTCTTCTATAATGAGCTTCACCAGCTGGCCGAGGCGAGCCTGCGTCGAGCTGGCGCGGCGCTCACGCTCGGCGCCACGACGCTGATCCACGAGGCGTATCTGAACATTGCGGGACGCCAGAACGTCGCGTTCGTGGACCGCGCCCGGTTTCTCGCTTACGCGTCGCGCGCCATGCGTGGTCTCACGATCGACTACGCGCGACGCCGGCGCGCGGCGAAGCGCGGTGGTGGCCTCCTGATCACGCTCGACGACGAGTCGCCCTCCGCCGAAACCATTCACGCCAGTGGAGAGCTCGAACGCTTGGGCGATGCGCTCAACGACCTCGCCAAGCTCGAGCCGGCGTTGGCCGACCTGGTCGACATGCATTTTTTCGCCGGTTTCTCGTTCGCCGAGATCGCCGAGTTGCGCGGCGTCTCCGATCGCACGGTGCAGCGCGACTGGCGAAAAGCGCGGCTATTGTTGCATCACGCGCTGCTGGAGAGCTGACGCCTGTTTCGTGAGCGGGTGCTGCTCGCCCGCTCCGGCTTTGAGCGCCGTCACCGCGCGCGCGATCGCCGTGCGCGCCGCGGCCGTATCGCCACGGGCCAGCAGCGCGCGCGCCTCGACGAGACGTGCCTCACCGACGAACGCGCTCCCCGTCTCCGTGAGCGAATCCCGCGTCGCGAGGGCGCGTGCGTCCGCGGCATACCGGAGCGCGTCTGCCGTCTGCCCGGCGTCGACCGCCAGCTCGCCGGCGAAGATGAGCGACGAGTAAAAAATGTACCGCCGCTTGCCGTCGAAGTACCCGACCGTGCGCAGTACGTCGGTGACGTGCTGCTGCGCATCTGCGCGATGGCCGGTCAGGAACGCGAGACGACCATCGAGCAAGCGATAGTCGGTGATGTAATCGTCCGTCTTCGCCAGATCAGGGTTCGCGCTCAACGGAAGGAATCGCGCCATCGTGCGCCGCGCCGCGGTGACATCGCCGCGGCGGAGCTGCGCTTCGGCCAACCCGAAGAGCGACCGCCCCAGCCAGTACCGATCGGTGTCGGCGGTCGCCTGCGCGGCGAGCATCCCGAAGTACTTGCCGGCGGAGTCGAAGTCGCCCTGGTCCATCGCGATGTCGGCGTAATGAATCAACGGCTGCGCTGGCAAGCGCCCCGTGGGGTCGCTCTGTCGCGCGCGAACCAGCACGTCGTGGAACGCGCGCTCCGCCTCCGCCGTCTCGCCCAGTTGCATGAGAGTGATCGCCATATCGTGCTCGTTGATCGCGGCATCCATGGTCGTGCCGCGACCCGACGAATCCAGGACTGCGCTGGCCCGATGATACGCGGCGATCGCCTCGCGGTACTGGTGCTTCTGGTCCAGCGCGCCGCCGAGCGTCTCGAGGAGCTCCAAGTAGAACGCGTCGGAGGTTTTGCCCAGGCTGTCACGGATCTGAATCGCTCGGCGGACGTCGTCGGCGCTCTCCTCCGGATGCCCGCGCGAATCTTCGAGCAGGAGTTGCGCGCGCGTCGCGAGACAGAATGCGTGGGCTTCCGGGTCCGGCCGCGCCCGGAGCAGTGACTCGGCCACGGCCGCGGTGCGCAAGGCATTGTCGTAGGATCCGCGAGTTCGCAAATGGTCCGCCTGGCGGCACCGAATCCCGGCCAGTTGGTCGACCGTGGCGAGCGACTCCGCGCGGGTGAGGAGGGCGACGCGGATCTTGTCGTCGCCCAGATCCCCGTATCGGTCCGAGAGCTGCATGAGGAGCGCGGCCAGGATGCGCGGGTCGCCGGCGTATTGCCGTTCGAGGACCGCGCGCGCGCGGTCGACGATCTCGCGCATCGTGAGCGGCGTGTCGCCCAGTTGCGACATGAGCAGTTGCTGGAACTCGACCTGCGCGTCGGCGCGCGTGCTGGCGAACACCGCGGCGTCGCGTTGCCGTTTGGCGTTCTGCATCTGCGCAATCGAGAACACGGTCGCGGCGACGAGCGCCAGGGCCGTTGCGCCCGCGGCCGCGACCGCGGTGCGATTCCGCCGAACGAACTTTCGCGCGCGATAGGAGAGCGAGCTCCGCCTGGCGCTGATCGGCTCTTGATGGAGATAATGCCGCAAGTCGTCGGCGAACGCCGCCGCCGTCTGATACCGCTCGTGCGGATCCTTCCGCAGGGCTTTGTCGACGATCGTGCCCACGTCGCCGAGCGGCAATGGAGTCGGCTGACGCTCGTGGAGCGCGCGAAGCGTATCGATCGGCGTCTCACACCCTTCGGCGGTCGGGTGTCGGCCGGACAGCAGCTCATAGAGCAGCACGCCCACCGCGTAGACGTTGGTCGCGGTCGTCACCACATCACCGGTCGCCTGCTCCGGTGCGGCGTACTCCGGTGTCAGGACGCGCGAGCCCTCGATCGTCACGCCTTTGGCATTGAGCAGCTTGGCGATGCCGAAGTCGAGGAGCTTCACCGTCCCGTCGGCGGTCACCAAGATGTTCGACGGCTTGAGGTCGCGATGGACAATGAGGTTCGCGTGCGCATGGCCGATGGCCCCGAGCACTTGGAGCACGAGCTCCAGGCGCTGGGCCATCGTCAGATGGTGGGCGGTGGCGTACTTATCGATGGGCTGACCGTCGACATACTCCAGGACGAGATACGGCTGCCCGGCCGGACTCACGCCGGCGTCCAGCAACCGCGCGATACCCGGGTGCGTCAGCCGCGCCAGGACGGAGCCTTCGCGCCGGAAGCGCGCCTGCCCGCCGGGACTGAGTCTCGCGAGATTTAAGAGCTTGACCGCGGCCAGTCCCTCGAATCGTCCATCGGTCCGGCGCGCGAGCCATACGGTGCCCATTCCACCGTGTCCGAGCTCGTGGGCGAGCGTGTAGGAGCCGAGGACGAGGCCCTCGAGCGTGACGTTCGAGTGGCTCGGAGAGGAATCCGCTCCGGTCGGCGTCTGCCTCGCCCGACAGGAACGATGCGATTTCGTCCGCGAGACCTGGCGACGATTGCCGGAGGTCGCTGAGCCACGTGTCGCGCTCCTCGTCCGAGAGATCGAGGACCCGGTCGAGCAATGGCTCCAGCGCGCGCCAGCGGTCGTGATCCATGACGCCACGATAAGACGTGTCGGGTTTCGCGGCTAGCCCGCGATTGCATGGGTAGCCCAGGAGCCCACATGCGGATCGCCGTGGTGTTGGTTTTCGTTCTCGCTGCTTGTTCAGATAGCGTCACGACCACCAGTCCTCGTTCTCTCGTTCACGCGCAGCGTGACGCGGTCGACCGGTCGACACTCGTCAGTACCGTTCGATCGCTCGCTGCCGGCCGCGGCGTCGTGCCCCTGCCGCAGGCGCCGCATGTCCGCCCGGCGCTGGCGCGTTTAGGCCGCGCACTCGCTTTCGACAAGATCTTGAGCGGCAACCGGGACATTTCCTGCATGACCTGTCATCTCGTCGCAACTCGCGACAGGCGATGGCCGCAGCTTACCCATTGGCACAGGCGGCCTTGGCTTGGGTCCCGCACGCGCGCTCGCCGGGGGGAGCATCATCCCGCGCAACGCGCCGCCTCTATTCAACCTCCACGCGATGCCGGCGCTCTTCTTCGACGGCCGCGTGTCGGTCGATGCCGGTGGCCAGTTCCACACGCCGGCGGGCGCACAGCTCACGCCGGAGATGACGCGGGTGTTCGAGTTCGGCGCGCTTTCCGCTCAGCCGCTCTTCCCGGTGGTCAACACGGCCGAGATGCGCGGTACAACCGGCAATCACCTCGCGGCGCTTCCCGACACGGACTTCCAGGGCATTCTGGAGTGCCGCGATGCAGCGTCTGGGCCGCATCCCGCGCTATCGTGAGATGTTCGAAGCGGCGTACCCCGGCACGCGCTTCGATGACATGACGTTCGCTTACGCGACGAACGCGATCGCGGGCTTCATCATCGCGAACTTCACGTTCGATCGCTCGCCGTGGGATCGGTTCCTCGGCGGCGACGACGATGCGCTCACGACCGATCAGCTCCTCGGCGCGCAAGATTTCTTGACGCTCAAGTGCTCGATCTGCCACAACGGATCGACGTTCAGCGATTTGCAATTCCATGACGTGGCGCTCGCCCAATTCGGTCCGGGCGAGGGTGTCGCGCCGAATCCGCGCGATGACTTTGGGCGCATGAACGCGACCGGCAATCCCGCGGACATTTATCGCTTCCGCACCTCGCCGTTGCGCAACATTGAGCTGACGGGGCCGTACGGCCACGCGGGCCAGTTCAAGGAGCTGCGCGCGTTCGTTGCGCACTACAGCCAGTCAGACATTGCGCTGCGCAACTACGACCCGAGCCAGATCGACCCGATTCTCTACGGTACGCTGCTCAACAATGTCGACGCCGTGCTCGCCGCGCGCGACACGCTGCTGCAGGGCGTTGTGATTCCGGATACCGTCGTTGACCGGCTGACGACGTACATGTCCGCCCTGACGGATCCGCGCGCGCGCGACCTCCGGCCCGTTACACCGGCGCGCGTGCCGAGCGGGTTGCCCGTCGACTAACGGTGGTGTCCTCCTCCGCCTACTCTCGCCGGCATTCGTGCCATGCCGCCGCTCCGGGCAGTGTTGTACCGGAAGTTGAGCTCCCGGTGCTCCGCCTCCTGCCGTTGATACATCTGCGCGCGCGATTCGGTCGGTCGCGGATTGGCGAACTCCTGCATGTGCCGCGATTCGAGTTGTCGCCGCTCTTGGTCGTACGACTGATCGAGTGATGTGCGTCCGGGGCGGGCGAGCCTGGTACCTGGCGCGCCGGCTGAACGGATCGGCCGGGACTCGCCGGGCGGCGGGGCATGTAGTGCCTCGACGGAACGGCTCGCCAGTCGTGCCGGCGGAGCAGCGCCACGCTGGCCTATGAACCGACCGCGCGTCGGCTCAACGCCCGGGCCGCGGTCGAGCACTCCGGCTTTACTGAGGTCTGACGCCGACGGGTGTATGGCGTCGCGGCCCACGCGCTCGCCGTCGCCGAATGCGCGCGACGGCACGGCCGTGACTGCGCCAGGGATCGCCCGGTTGCGGTACGCAAAGTTATGGACGTCCACAAATTCCCTGCCGCCGTTCAACCGCTCGCGATATCGATCTCCGACGCGATACCATGGCACGAACGGCTCACGCGGAGCGAGTGGGAACCAGCCGACGCCGAGCCCCCATGTCGATCCGCCGACGAAAGCGACGAGTCCCGGTGCCCAGATGGGGTCATAGATGAGCGGTCCGGGGCACCATCCCCACGCACTGCCGATGAACGCCCATCGTCCATAGTGAAACGGCGCCCATCCCCACGAATACCCATCGACCCAGCTCCAGCCCCAGGGCTCGACCCACTCCCAGCTGCCGATGGAGTAGGGCGACCAGCCGACCGCGACGGTCGTCGGGAACCACACCGCTCCGTAGTCGGGATTGTCGACCCAGCCGCCATACGCGTCGAGATCCTCGAGGCCGCCCATGTCGGCGGAGACATATCGCGCCGAGGCGGTCGCGCGGTCTTCTCTCTCATCGCGACCGCGCGCCCATTGGTCGAAGTCATCGCTCGCGCCGGCGCTCGTTACGTTGACGGTCGCGGTGCTGTCGCCACGAACGAGTGCGGTCTGACCCGCCTCGACCTGCGTGTTCGACCCGTTCGCCGTGATCTGCGCGTGGCCGGACCACGCGGTCACGCGCGTCGTGTCGCCCGAGGTCGAGACATCGATCCGATATTCGCCGTCCTGATCGAGGATGATCGCGGAGTTCGGTGCGTCGATCTCGTAGTCTTTCTTGATGTCCATCGCCTTGACGCGCACGTCGATCGATCCTTGCGGCACGCGAAGCTGCAGCATGTCGTCGTCGAGATGGACGACGTCGACCTCCGTCTCGCGCGCCGCGCGGAACGCGTTGGGTCCCACCTCCACCTCGACGTGCCCGACGCTGTCGACCCAGAGCGCATCGCCGGTCGTGACTGGACGGTTCGGCTCTGGAATGGCCCACGTGTCGGCCGCGGCGGCCCGAAACGAGACGGCGCCTTCGAGGAACGCGAGACGCCCGACGTGCGCGGGCGGATCGTCGGCGTCGGGAGGGGTCGGTACTGGGCCGGGTGACTCGGTGGACTGCGCGTAGCCATAGCAGCCGGCGACGACGAGCACCGCGGCGATGAGACTGAGGCGATCAGTGCGCATGGATCCTTAATGTAGTCACTCTCGTGATCAGTCGAGAATCGATTGGCACCAATATATCAGGCACATTTCTCGCAGCATTATTCGACGGGAGGTGTGCCATGTATATCGCGATGGGCCTCTGTGCCCTCATGCTCGCCGCCGGGCCTGGCATCACGAAAGACCAGGCTCAACGGACGGCGATCGCCGCAGTGCGCGGTGGAACGGTGAAGTCCGAGCGCCAGGCCACTGAGGCAGGTAAGCCTGTGTACGAGTTCGACATCAATGTCGCCAACAAGGGATTTGTCGAGCTTGTCACCGTCGACGAGAACACCGGCAAAGTGGTCGGTGAGACGTACGACGGTCCTCAAATGAGACACGGGTAAGCTAGATTCTCCTCTCGTCGTCAATACGGGAGGAGTCGATGGGCCTGGATGCATCATTGGGCCGACGCCACCTGCTGACGCTGGGCGTCGGCTCAGTGATAACTGCGTCGCTCCGTACTCTGTTACGCCAACCGCCGCCGCAGGGTTGTGCGCCGCCGATCCCGCAGCATCACGAGCCCGCGAACGGCGGGCCGTGCCCCTATCCCATTCCATGGCTCGACAAGAACGGCAACCATAACCAGGCCGCCGGCCCGAACGTCGAGCTGTCCAGCATCTATCACTTCAAGGGACAGCTCGCTCGAATGCAGCGGCTTCCACGGCATGGGAACGGACAATGCCGGCAACCGGCTTGCCTGGGGCACTCCTACGACGGACTACAGCGTCATGTCCGGCGAGTACTGGGCGGCGCGCACGGCGCACCAGGCGATATTCGCCCACACATGACTGACCGTGTTCAAGGGGCCGGCGGTCCCGACGAACCAGATCCACGATTTTCATCCACCGATCTCGCCTGAAGGCCTGTACTGGGTCACGCCCGTGCCCGCGTCGGGCCTCACGATGAGCACGGATGCTCGAACGGCTACGATGCGCCTGACGAACGTGCCGATCATCGACCAACCACGCTGGCCAGCGATGGATGCCGAGACGACGCCCGCATTCATGGATTGCACGGTCGTGTGGACCGCGACTGACCAGCCGGTGAAGTACGAGGACCCGATGCGGCAGTATCGCTTTGAGGGGCACATCGCGACCGCGCAACTCGAGGCGACCGTTCGCGTCCCCGAGATGGGGTTCACCTTCACGACCGATCCGCTCGCGCAATCGAAATGCGATTTCGCCGTGATCGGGAACGCGGTCAACGGCAAATACTACGAGACGGCTCATTGACCGCCGCGCAACTCGATCAACGTACCGACCAGGAGGTCGTGCGCGTGGTCTTCGCGTACCTCGCGTGCGCGACGATCTGGCTGCTGGTCGGAACGGGGATCGGGTTCTATGTCGCGCTCAAGTTCGTCTGGCCCGATCTGGGCGTCGCGAGCTTTCTGTCGGAGCCGCGGCTCCGGCCCGTCCACACGAATCTCGTGCTCTTCGGGTGGGCCTCGCTCGCCCAGATCGCGATGGCGCTGCTCGTCGTGCCGCGCACGTCGCGGGCCTTGTTGTTCAACTCCCGCTTGGCGTGGATCAGCCTCATCGCCATCAACATCTCGCTGGTGACCGGTACGATCTGTCTCATCGCCGGCGTCAACAACGGGATGCAGGAGTACCGCGAGTACCTCTGGCCCGTGATGGCGCTCTATGTCGCGGCGCTCGTGCTGCTGCTGTACGTCCTGTATCGCACCGTGGCAAGCCGCGGGACATCGTCGATCTACATCTCGAACTGGTACATCCTCGGCGCGTTCGCCTGGATCGCCACGCTCATCACGATCGCGTACTTGCCGTGGTACCAGCAAGGCCTGAGCGAGACCGTCATGCAGGGGTACTTCATGCACAACGCCGTCGGCATGTGGTTCACGCCGATGGTGCTGGGCCTTACGTACTACACGCTCCCGAAGCTGCTGAACAAGCCGGTGTACTCATACGCGCTCGGCGTGCTCGCCTTCTGGACACAGCTCGCGTTCTACCCAATGATCGGCGCTCACCACTTTGTCTTCAGCCCGACGCCATGGTCCCTCCAGACCGTCGCCATCGTGTTCAGCATCGGGATGGTGGTCCCGGTCGTCGCCGGCTCGGCGAACTTCCTGCTCACGATGCGCGGTGAGTGGAGCAGTGTCCGCAACAGCTACGCGCTGCCATTCATCTTTGTCGGCGTCATCATGTACTTCGTCGCCTCGATGCAGGGAACCCTCGAGGCGTTTCGATCGCTGAACATGGTCTGGCACTTCACGGACTTCACGGTCGCGCATTCGCACATGGCGATGTACGGATTCGTGACGTTCCTCATCTGGGGCTCGGTCTACGGGCTCGTGCCCTCGCTCACGAAGCGGCATCCGCCGCTCGTGCCGGTCGGCATGCATTTCTGGCTGGCGTTGATCGGGCTCACGATCTACGCCACGTCGATGATGGTCGGTGGCACGCTGCGCGGCCTGTCGTGGATCCAGAGCGCACCGTTCATCGACTCGGTGTCGTTGATGGCGCCCTACTGGACCGCCCGCGCGCTCGGCGGCGGTCTCATGGTCCTGTCGCACCTCGTGTTCGCGTACAACGTGTGGCGGATGCGGCCATGATGCACCTCAACACGCATAAGAATCTGCCGCTGCTGTTCGGCCTCGCGTCGGGCGGATTCGTGGTTCTGAGCCTCATCATCGGGGTCGGTCCATCTCTTTGGGTACAGCGGCACAACGCCCCGCTCCCAGGCTCGACCCCACTGACCGCCGAGGAACAGGCAGGCCTCCGGGTCTTCGTCTCGGAGGGTTGCGGATACTGCCACACCCAGCAGATTCGCCCGCTGTCGGAGGACACGCTCTACGGTCGCCCATCGGCCCCGGGCGACTATGCCCGGCTCACGACACTCAGCCCCTGGATCCAGGTCCCGGAGATCCTCGGCACCGAACGCACGGGTCCGGACCTGAGCGACATTGCCGCGCGACAGCCGAGCGATGTCTGGCAGTACATGCACTTGTATCAGCCGCGCTCGGTTGTCCCGCAATCGATCATGCCGGCATTCCCATGGCTGTTCGGTCCCAATCGCGAACCGACTCCGCGCGCGAAGGCGCTCGTCGCGTACTTGCTGTCGCTCAAGCAAACGCCGATTGGAACGCCGAAGAGCGCGGCTGGCGGCGGGGGCGCGGCCGGCGCGCAGGTCTTCGCGACGCGCTGCGCCAGTTGCCATCAAGCATCGGGCGCTGGAGTTCCAGGGGCATTCCCACCGCTCGCCGGAGACTCGGTCGTGAACGGACCGGGAACGGCGCAGATCGACATTGTCCTCAACGGACTCCACGGCAAGGCCATCAACGGCGTGAGCTACGCGAGCGCGATGCCGGCGTGGCGCACGGTGATGTCGGACGCCGAGATCGCGGCGGTCATTACGTATGAGCGCGCGAGCTGGGGCAATCACGGCTCTCCGGTGGCGGCGACCGATGTGGCCGCCGAACGCGGCACGACATCGCCTGCGCCATGACGACCCCGGCGTCGCACGGTGTCCGCATTTATCTCGACGACGGCGCGACGCCGATCGCCGAGTTCGATCCGCCGAGCGTGTTCTCGCTCGACACGGAGCGTTTGACGGATGGTCCGCACACGTTGCGGGTCGAAGCGATCGACGAATGGGGACACCGTTCCGAGCGCGTGATTCCGTTCGAGGTGCGCAACGGACCGGGGATCGCGGTCGAGGGGATCGCGGCGGGCGAGACGGTCGGCGGCCGGCGGTCGATCGTCGTCAACGCCTACGCGGCGGGTCGCGTCGAGACGTGGGAGCCAGTGCGCGCCGAGACGCCCACGCCGATCCCCTCGTGGGTGTGGGTCGTGTTCCTGGTCATGGTGGCCGCGGGGGTGTTCTACATCGCCCGCGAGTGGCAGCCGCCCGCGCGATTCGCGTCGACGCCGACATACGCGGCCTGGGCGTCGCCGACTGCGTCTCGTGCGGTCATTGCTCCGGCGACCGACCGCGGCGCCGAGTTGTTTCGGGTGACGTGCGCCAATTGCCATCAGGCGAACGGTGAGGGGCTACCAGGCGCATTTCCGCCACTGGTCGGCGATCCCGTCGTGACTTCGTCCGATACGAAAGAGCATGCGCAGATCGTCTTGTTCGGCTTGTCCGGCCGCGTCATCGGCGGCGTGCATTACACCGCGCAGATGCCGGCGTGGGGTGCTCAGCTCTCTGATGAGGAGATCGCCGCGATCATGGATTACGAGCGTTCCGCGTGGGGTAACGCGGGGGCGCCAACAACGGCGAAGTTCGTGAGCACGGTGCGCGCTGCGCACGTGACGGCGACCCCGTGACGGAGCAGAGCACGTACTCGCAGTCTCCCATGGGCCGTATGGGAGAACCTCCCTCCGGGCCGCTCGACTACGTCATCGTCGCGATCGCCGTCGTGTTCGTAGCGGCAGCCGCGATCCAGACCGTCCGCCGGCTGATCCATCCGGGCGAGGACGCGCCGGATCACATCAAGCGCTCAGTACTGCTCGACGACCCCGATCCACGATGTCTGGGGGGTCCGGGGGGCGTAGTTGGGGTTTGCCCCCCGGAGTCGAACCGACCAGTCGAGGAGCGCGAAGCGCTGCATCGACGTGCCGCGGAGCGGCGCTAGAGCGCTTTGACGGCCAGCGCGTCCGCGGGGCGACGCTCGATCGTGTACATGAGCGTGAACGGCAGACGGCGTTCTTCGACGACGTTGAACGCCTTGCGGAGCTCGCGCTCCATTTTCCGCTCGTTGAAGCCGAGGTGTCCGCCCGTCCATTGGGACTCGAGTCCGCTCGTGTCGCCGAGGATGCCCGCCTTGAGCGCATCGGCCACGGGAATGTGCTCGTGGGCGAGGCCGAGGGTGCTCTGCGTGACGTAGCGTGTCAGGAACCCAATGCCCGTCATTCTCGGAATCGAGATAATGATGCGGGCCGGCGGCGCGAGAAACGTGATCAGGTCCCGCAAGAACTGCACGCGATATGCATTGCAGTCCGTGCCCGCTGGGGCGTCGGGTCCAACGTGCTCGAGCGTCTCCAGCAGGAACATCACGCCGTACTCCCGATCGCCGCGGGGGCCGAGCAGGCGCGCTCGCAGCACGGGGAGGGGCATCTGGTGGGAGTTGATGACGTCGACGGACTCGAGGTGGGATTCCTCGACGACTTGCTTCGCGATCGGAATGACGCGCGGGTCGTGGTCGACGGCCGCGACCCGTGTGAAATAGCGCGCGAGGGAGGGCAGGAGGACCCCATCGGCGCAGCCGAAGTCGATCGCCCCGGTCTTGTAGAACCACGGCCGGGCCAGGGACAGCGCGATGTCGAACCGCCGCCGCTTGAGGGCCGCGATCGGTCCAGGCCGCAGGTAGTTATAGTGTGCGTAAGTCCGGTAGGGGCCGATATAGCACTCTGATTCAGACTCCAGAATGCCCGGGGCCGGTCGGACGAAGTAGCGCATCTAGGTGAAAAATTTGATCGGGCCGGGCTGAAACACAATACCATATACACCTTAACCACTACCGCATTATGCCATACGCCTCGAACGGCCAGTTGCCCCCCGGAGTCCGCGATCACCTCCCGGCCCACGCCCAGGACATCTATCGCGAAGCCTTCAACCACGCGTCCGTCGAGTACGCCGGCGAGGGTGAGTCGGCCGCTCACCGGGTCGCGTGGGCCGCGGTCGAAAAGAAGTACGAGAAACGCGACGGCAAGTGGGTTGCGAAATAGCCCAGGTCGCTCTATAATATTGGTACCAATACTATCCGAGGCTCGGGTCATGTCCGCGCGCGTCGCCACTCTCGTGCTCACCGCCGCCAGCTTGCTGGCCGCCTGCTCCCATCACACTCCACCCGCGACCACACCGGCGCCGCAGCAACAGGCGGCCGCCCCGACTCCGCCAGCCGCTCCAGCGCCGACCCCCGCTCCTACTCCGGTCGCGAAAGTCGACGACAGTGCCATCCGCTCGGCGCTCACGCAGATGACGTTCTTCGCGTTCGACCGGTCCGAGCTCTCTGACCAGGACCAGACGACCCTCGCGGCAAAGGTCCCGATTCTGGCCGCGAACCCCACCGTCGCAATCCGCGTCGCCGGCAACTGCGATGACCGCGGCTCCGACGAGTACAACCTCGCCCTCGGCCAGCGCCGTGCCGAATCCGCGAAGCGCTACCTGACCGAGCACGGGATCGCCACGACCCGCGTCGCGACCATCAGTTACGGGAAGGAGCACCCGATCTCGGCAGGCGATAACGAGGCGTCATGGGCGCAAAATCGCAACGATCAATTCGAGATCACGTCCGGCGCCAGCGTCCTTCAGGGCCCGCAGACGAACTAGTTGTATAGAACACGGCTAGAGTCGCCACCGTTGCGATTCTAGCCGTCGTTCGTTTCGCACTGGTCATGATTCGACCCACGCTTTAGCGTTGGGGCCATGACAAAACGTGCCTGGTTGATCGTCGGTGCATTCAGCGCCGCCGCTTGCGCGCAAACGCCGAAGCCGTCAGTCGGCGTCACCCCCGCCGCCGCTCCCAAAGCCGATTCGGCTGAGCCGATTAAGGCCTACGACAAGGTCATCACGTCGAAGGCCATCACACACGTTGGTCTCATCACGACGCACCAGCTCGACGACAAACTCTACTTCGAGCCGCCACGGACGGTTCTCGGAACCGACATGCTGCTCGTCACGAGTGTCGCCCGCGCCAGTACCGGGCAAACGAAGCAGTACGGCGGAGACTGGGTCCGTAACTACGTCGTGCGCTGGGATCGCATCGGCCACCGCGTCGTCCTGCGGAGCGTCGGCTACGATGTCGTCGCCGATACGACGCTCCCCGTTGCCCGTGCGGTTCGCGGATCGAACTACCCGACAGTGATCGCCTCGTTTCCGATCGAGACGTTCGGCCCGGACTCGGCGCCCGTCTTCGAAGTGTCGAAGCTCTACACGACGGGCGTGACCGAGATGGCCGCCTTCAAGGAACGGCTCGATGACAAGCGCTCGTTCGTCGAGCGCGTCCAAGCCTTTCCCGATAACGTAGAAATCGAAGGCACGCAAACTCAGGGTGGGGACGCGAAACACTCGACCGAAAGCGTCCTCGCGCACTGGAGCATGGTGCGGCTCCCCGCCGATCCGATGATTCCTCGTCGCGCCGACCCGCGCGTCGGATATTTCACGGTCCAACAGACCGACTATGGCACAACCGAACAGCGTTCAGCGAAGCGCGAGTACATCGGCCGCTGGCGTTTGGTAAAGAAGGACCCCTCAGCCGCCGTATCGGAGCCGGTCAAGCCGATTGTCTACTACGTCGATGCGGGGACGCCAGCCCAATGGGTGCCGTGGATCAAGAAGGGCATTGAAGACTGGCAACCTGCTTTCGCCGCCGCGGGATTCTCTCACGCGATCATCGCCCGCGAAGCGCCAACGAACGACTCCACGTGGTCGCCGGACGATGTGCGCCACACCGTCATCCGCTGGCTCCCGTCGACTGTGGAAAACGCCTACGGTCCTCAACTGGTCGACCCGCGCACGGGCGAAGTGCTGAACGGCTCCGTGCGCATGTTCCACAACGTGATGAATCTGTTGAGAGACTGGTATACCGTGCAGGTAGCGCCACTCGACGCTCGTGCGCAACGCTGGCCGCTACCCGATAGCCTGATGGGTTATCTCCTGGAAGGTGTCGTGGCACACGAAGTGGGCCACACGCTCGGTCTCCGTCACAACATGCAGGCGTCGAGCGAGTATCCCGCCGACAGCGTCCGCAGCCGCACATGGGTCCACAAGATGGGCCACACGTCGAGCGTGATGGACTACGCGCGCTACGACTACGTGGCGCAACCGGAAGACTCGATCAACGTCAACGATCTGGTCTTCCGTATCGGCCCCTACGACACGTTCGCGATACACTGGGGCTACGCGCCGGTCGCGGTCAACGAGTCCTCCCAGCCGGGTTCCGGCGCGCGCGCGCCAGGCGCGCTCACCGGCACCGCGGCGTCCGACGCCGAGCGTCCCACGCTCGACCGGTGGGCGATGGTGCAGGACACGGTACCATGGTTGCGGTTCTCGGAAGACTATGGTATCGGCGGCCCCGATCCCGGTGTCGAGACCGAGGCGGTCGGCGATGCCGATGCCGTCAAGTCCACGGGTCTTGGGTTCAAGAACATCGCGCGCATCGCGCCCATGATCTCGCGCATCGCCACTCACGCGGGTGAGTCGGATAGCGATGTCGTCGAGCTCTACGACCGCCTCGTCGGCCAGTGGTCGCTCGAAGCCGGCCACGTGGCGCACATCGTGGGTGGCGAGTGGACGCGGCACAAGTCCGGGAGCCAGCCGGGCCCGGAATACGAGCCGATCAGCGCCGCGCGCCAGCGAGCCGCCGTGGCGTTCCTCGCGGACCAGGTCTGGCGGACGCCGAGCTATTTCCTGGATCGGAGTCTCTTATACCGCGTGGAGCCCGAGGGAGCGCTCGAGCGCTTGCGGCGGGCGCAGGCGTATCCGCTGCACGCGCTCCTGGAGGTCGATCGCATCCGCCGCATGACGGAAATCGCCGCGATCGCGCCGTCGGGTGGCGAGGTCTATGATGGGGCGGCGATGATGGCCAATGTCCGGCGCGCGCTTTGGTCGGAGCTCGACGCGAAAGAGGTCCGGGTCGACGCGTTCCGGCGGAATCTCGAGCGCGAGCATCTGGTCGCACTCGACTCGCTCCTCAATCCGGCGCTGCCGCCAAAGGAAGACAAGTCAAACGACGGATCCGCCGCCACCAACGTCCCCGCCGTGCGTCCAAACGAGACCGACTCCCGCGCCCTCGCCCGCGGGGAGCTCGTCGCCATCCGCGACGCCGCACGAGCGGCGTTGCCCCGAGCGGCCGATCGGATCACGCGGCTCCATCTTCAAGAAACGATCGCGGAGGTCGATCAGAGTCTCGGCGAGAAGCCCTAAGAACGTCTTGGTCAGCGCGAAGGCGTCGGCAACGGTCAACATGGTTCTGGCCAATGCCGGCGCGGGGCCCTAGCGTGTTCGCATGATGAAGCGCTTGGGCGTAGCGCTGGTCGCGCTCAGCAGCAGCGTGGCCAGCGCACAGGGCCGGCCGTTCTCGTTCACGGTGCCGTTTCCGGACGAGACGCCCCAGGCCGTGGTCCGGTATGACGGGGGTTGGAGCAATGGCTCGTTCGAGCCGCTCTCTGGCGACCATATCCAGCAGACCTCGGAGCTGGACTCGCCAATTGGCTCGCGCGTGCTCCTCATGATGTCGGGTGGTGAGGCGTTTTTAGGTCCCGCCGCCAGCCGCCAGCTGGAGCCGAAGAGTCCCACCAGACGCTCGATGGAGCAGGTCGAGACGCTCGTCGACGTGCTGCGATTCTCAGGCTGGCACTTGGCTGCGAGCGCGGGCGCGAGGCACGATTTCGACGGGAGTGTGATGGCCTTGAGCCGGTTGAGCCTCAGTCGGACAGCGGCGACGTGGTCGTTCGCCGCGAACGTGTACGCCACCAAGCCTGTCCAGGGCGCTGTCCTGAGCCCCAAGGGAATTCCATGGGCCAACGTCACGGCCTCGGTCGGCGCCACCAGGAACGTGACACCGGGCGTGAGCCTCGGCATAGAGACAGTCGCGGGCAATGCCGAGAGTCTCTTGTCGCACGGGCTCACCGGATCGGCGGCGATATTGATCGCCCCGCTCGCCTCATTCGCGCTGCCGGGTCATCGCGCACGCCTGACCGTGAGTGGCGGGCCGATCGTACAGCCGTACAACGGCGGTGTATCGTCCTTTGAATCGATCGGCAAGTACTCCACGCCGATGCATGTGCGGCAAACCGGTTACAACCTGCGCCTCGCGGTGAGCTTCGGGCTCTAGTACAATTTCGGGCATGACAGTGCCTAGCGCGGGCCAGCCCGCACCGGATTTCACGCTCGCCTCGACGAGCGGTCAGAACGTCACGCTCTCCTCGTTCCGCGGAAAGAACAACGTGCTGTTGGCGTTCTTTCCGCTGGCGTTTACGAGCACGTGTACCGCCGAGCTCTGCGAGTTTCGCGATAACTTCGATGCCTTTATCGGGAAGGGCGTAGAGATTCTCCCGATCAGCGTCGACTCCGTGCCGACGCTGGCCGAGTTCAAGGCCAAGCATCAGTTCAAGACTGATCTCGTCAGCGACTTCAAACGCGAGGCCTCAAACGCCTACGGCGTGCTGTTGCCCGACAAGTTCTTCTCGAATCGCGCGTACTTCTTGATCGACAAGAGCGGCACCGTTCGGTGGGCTCACGTCGAGGCTACGCCTGGGCAGAAGCGCGAGACGAACGAGATCTTCGGCGAGATCGCGAAGCTGAAATAGCACGCAGCACGCTGTGCCACTGCTCGCTGTGCCACTGCTCGCTGTGCCACTGCTCGCTGCATCACTGCTCGCTGTGCCACTGCTCGCTGCACCACTGCTCGCTGCACCACTGCTCGCTGCACCACTGCTCGCTGCGCGAGCGCCCGACGACGTATCGGCTCCGGCGATGTTCGGTACAGCAGATCGCCTGCGCCGATACGTCGTCGGGCGCCCTTTGGCTCAGCCCCGGAACAATTCGCCCATGTGCACGGTTGCGCGTCTTTCCGCCATGCTAACAATGAGCAGCACACGGTCGCGCGAAGCGCGCTGTGTGATTCGCGTCGTGTTATGCGCGCCGATTACGCGGCGGTCTTGATCTCGATCTTACGTGGAGCGGGAACCGCAGCCTTCGGAACCCGAATGGTCAGCACGCCATTCGCGTACTGCGCGTCGATCTTGCTCTCGTCCAGCCCCTTAGGCATACGGAACGACCGCGTGAACGAGCCAAACGTCCGCTCGACGAGGTGATACCGCGTCTCGGTATCGCCCTCTTTACGAGTCGACTTCTTCTCACCTTTCACGGTGAGCACGCCATTCTCATACGTGATCTCGACCGCACTCGGATCGATACCGGGCAATTCGACCGTGATGCCCACGTGGCTCGCCGACTCATTGACGTCGACGACCGGCGCCCAGCCCCCGAGCAGCAGCTCGCGCTGGTTGGCCCACCGCGTCCGATAGATAGTCATATGTATTCCCCAATGTTGAATTGTGATCAGTTATCGCATAACTGGGATGGCAACGTCCATTCCCACTTGAGCTTGCCATTTCGGCCTACAGCATCTGCCGACGCTGATGTGCTCTGCGTCACTTTTGCAGCCGTGACCTTTCGGCTACTTTTTCGGTCAGCTTGTCCGAGGGGGATACCGTTCTCATGGTCGAGACGACCGCACCACAACCAATCGCGGAGGCCGCTCTGGCCGCCGTGAAAGCCGAGCTCGCTTCAGCGGACGTCCCAGCGGACGTCACGCGAAGAGTGCTCGATGTGGTGCATGCCGCCCTCGCCGAGGAACGGCACTTCCTGACCAAGATCGTGGATTCGTTGCCGTTGGGTCTCTACGCGGTGGACCGGGAGTACCGGGTGCAAGCGTGGAACCGTAAGCGGGAGTCCGGAATGCAGGGCATCGCCCGCGGCAACGCGCTGGGCCGTACGATCTTTGAGATCCTCCACAGGCAGCCCGCCGAGTCGCTGAAGCAAGAGATCGACCGAGTGTTCGCGACCGGCGAGCTGGAGCAGTTCGAGACCGAGTCGCGAGCGAGCGGCGAGGCAAGGACGTACCGGATCTCGAAGATCCCGATGCACCTCCACGCGGGCGACGATGTCACCCACGTGATCACGGTCGGCGAAGACATCACGGAGTGGAAAGAAGCGCTGCAGCGCGTGGCCCAGGCGGAAAAAATGGCTGCCATCGGGCAACTTGCCGCCGGCGTAATGCACGAGATCAACAATCCGCTCGCCACGATCTCGGCCTGCGCCGAGAGCCTTACGCTCGAGCTCGGCGACCTTGAGTACCTGAAGTTCATTGACGCCGAGGTCGAACGCTGCAAGCGCATCATCGATGGGCTGCTCGACTTCAGCCGCAAGCGCTCGTTCTCGAAAGAGCCGGTCGAGATCAACGCGACCGTCGAGCGCACGCTATTTCTCCTGTCGCACCATGCCCGCTTCAAGCGCATGGCGGTAACCAGAGTGCTCGGCCCCAAGGCGATCGTGAGCGCCAACGCGGACCAGCTCATCCAGATCTTCATGGCGCTGCTGCTCAACGCCGCCAATGCCACCGAGCAAAAGGGACAGCAGGCGAACGTTACGGTGCGCACGAGCGTAGCGAGTGCGACCGTCAAAATAGAGATCATCGACAACGGCGTGGGCATCCCACGCTCCGAAGTCGGCAAGCTGTTCGAGCCGTTCTACACGACAAAACCCCCCGGGCGTGGAACCGGCCTGGGGCTCTCGATCTGCTACGGACTGGTCGCCGAGCACGGCGGCCGGCTCGAAGTCGAGAGCACTCCCGGATCAGGGAGCACGTTCCGCATCGTCCTGCCCATGGAATCCGTCGTATGAAAGAGCCTTCGCACATCAAGATTCTGATCGCCGAAGATGAGGAGATGCTCGGCGGCGTGCTGCAGCAATTTCTGACCGGCAAAGGTCACCAGGTCACGGTGACGCATGACGGTCGATCGGCGCTCGAAGCGCTCAAACGCGAGGAGTTCGACGTCGCCCTCCTCGACATCGTGATGCCGGAGCTCGATGGCCTCGAGGTGCTCCGTCATCTCCAAGAGGAGCCGAATCCTCCCCAAGTGATCATTATCACGGGGAACGGCACGATCGAAACGGCCATCACGGCGATCCGCCTGGGCGCCTACGACTATCTGTCGAAGCCCTACCGGATGGCGGAGATCGACGTGCTCGTGCGTCGCGCATGGGAAAAGCGCCGGCTGGCCACCGAAAACGCGCTGTTGCAACGCCACCTGGAACGCGCGAACGGCGTTCCGGAGATCGTCACGCGATACGCCCCGATGCAAGCGGTGCTGGCGCTCGTGGAACGGGTAGCAAAAAGCGACTCGCCAGTTCTAATCACGGGCGAATCCGGTACCGGCAAGGAACTCGTAGCCCGTGCACTCCACCGTCTCTCCGAACGCTCATCGGGCCCGTTGGTCGACGTCGACTGCGCTTCGACGACGGACGCGCTGACGATGGAGAGCGAGTTATTCGGTCATGAGAAGGGCGCGCTCCCGGGCGTACTGAAGCGGAAAACAGGTCTCTTCGAGCTGGCATCTCGGCGGCACCCTGTTCCTCGACGAAATCGGTGATCTCGATCTCCGCGTACAGGGAAAGCTGTTGCGCGCGCTCGAGAGCGGGGGCTATACCCGTCTCGGCGGGTCGCAGAAGCTCGATGTCGACTTCCGCGTCGTCGCTGCCACCAAGCGAGACATTCGCGAAGATGTCATGGACCGCAAATTCCGGAGCGACCTGTTTTTCCGGATCAACACGATCAGCATCACGCTCCCGCCGCTGCGCGATCGAGTCGTCGATATCCCGATCCTGGCCCAGCACTATCTCAAGCATTTCGGCGGCCAAACCCCGCCGACGCTGAACGATGACGCCATCGCGGCCATGGAGACGTACCCCTGGCCCGGCAACATCCGGGAGCTCAAGAATGTCATTGAGCGGGCGGTGCTGCTGGCCAATGGTGGCAACATCGCGCGGCGGGATCTCCCGTTGTCCAATGGCACGGCGTTGGCCGCGGCCGCGGCGACGAACTCGGCGCCGCACGCGACGAACGGCCCGCATGGCGCCCCGCCGTACGTCGGCGACGAGAATGGCAAGAGCCTCTCGCTGGCCGAGCTGGAACGCCGGCACATCGAGGCCGTATTGAATCGCGCGAACTGGCACCAGGGCCGCGCGGCGGCGCAACTCGGGATCTCGTCCAAGACCTTGTACCGGAAGATTCGGGAATACGGTTTCGTCCGCCCGCGGAACGTGTAGCTTGCGGACATGAAGATCCTCGTGATCGAGGACGATCCAACCGTAGGGCAGTTCGTGAAGCGGGGATTGGAGGAGCAACGCTGGGGCGTCGATCTCGTTGGCGATGGCGAGGAGGGCGAACGCCTGGCCAGCTCCGACAGCTACGACCTGGTCATCCTGGACATGCGGTTGCCCGGCAAGCCCGGGCTGCAGGTCCTGCACTCGCTTCGCGCGCGCGGCATCGTGGTCCCGGTCTTGGTCCTCACCGCGCAAGACGCGGTCGACGCGAAAGTCCAGACGCTCCGCGCCGGCGCCGACGACTACGTCACGAAGCCGTTCGCATTCGAGGAGCTCCTCGCCCGGGTCGAAGCCGTCTCCCGCCGGCCCCGCGCGCTGACGACACCCGCGCTTCGGATCGATGACCTCGTGCTCGACCGCGATACCCACGAAGTGCGGCGCGGCGAGACGGCGATCGAGCTCACGCCGAAGGAATACGCGGTGCTGGAGTATCTCGTGCGCCACGCCGGAAAGGTGATGAGCCGCACGCTGATCACCGAATACGCGTGGGGCTATCACTTCGACCCGGGCACGAACATCGTCGACGTCGTGATCAATCACCTGCGCAAGAAGATCGACGCCGGCCACGACCACAAGCTGATTCACACCGTCCGAGGCGTCGGTTACGTCGTAAAGGTCGGATAACGCACCATGGCGAGTATTCGGGCGCAGCTGACAGCGGCGTACGCCGCCGCGCTCCTCACGACCGTCGCGGTGTTTGCCGCGATCTCCTACGCCACCACGCTCTCGGCCGATCGCACCGCGCGCCAGCACGCGTTGGAGCAGTACGTCGCGTCCGAAGCCGACCTCTTGCTCCGCACGGTGGAGCAGGCGGAAGCGAGTGGCGAGCCGCTCGTGACGTACACGACCGTCATCATCAACAAGAAGCTCGACAGCATTCCCAACGTGACCCCGAAGCTCCGGACCGTGCTCGAGGGCGTTCCGGACTACGCGCTCGTGCTCGACGCCAAGGGCCGCACGCTCTACAACTCGTTCGCGTTTCGCCAGCTCGATCAAGATGACCAAGTCGCGCTGAGCCAAGCCGCGCTCGCGCTGCGCGCCGACACGTTCCCGCCCGCGACCGTTAAGCTGCGCTCCCGTCAACTCCTGGTCATGGCCCGCAGCGTGCCCTCCGCCGGCCCGATCACGCGCGTCGTCGCGGGATCGGAGGCCAAGGACGAGGGCGTCGCGCCGATCGCGCTCGGCAGCGCGATCTTCATCGCAGCGCCGATCATCCTCTTGATCTCGATCGCGGCCGCCTACGTGATCGCCGGCCGGGCGTTCCGTCCGGTCGATGGGATCATCAACGAAGTCGAGGCCATTACCGACGGCCGCAGCTTGCATCGCCGCCTGGCGCTCGACGGCTCGGGCGATGAGCTCACGCGGTTGACCCGCACGCTGAACGCAATGATCGAGCGCCTGGAAACATCGTTCGCCGCGCTGCGGCGCTTCACCGCGGATGCCAGCCACGAGCTCAAGACGCCGCTCACGGTCATGCGCGCCGACGTGGAGCGGGCGATGGCCATCCCACACGCCTCGACAGAGCAACTCGAAGCGCTTGAGGAAGCGCTGCGGGAAGTCAGGCGCATGTCAGATCTCGTGGACAGTCTCTTGACGTTGGCGCGCGCCGATGAGGGACGGTTCGATCTCATGCGTGAGCCCGTCCCACTCGAGCCCTTGGTTCGCGAGGTGTATGAAACGGCGGTGATATTGGGTGAAGACGCCGGGATCAGCGTGTACCTGCCCGTGCTCGAAGACGTGACCGTTTCCGGCGATCCTACACGGCTCCGGCAGTTGTTTCTCAATCTGGTGACCAACGCCATCAAGTACACGCCGCGCGACGGACGCGTCGACTTGAGCCTTAGCAAACGGCTGGACGCGATCACCTTCACGGTGCGCGACAGCGGTATCGGGATCGCCGCCAACGACTTGCCGCACATCTTCGATCGGTTCTGGCGCGCCGACCGCGTCCGTTCCCGCGCGTCCGAACGCGGCGGGTTCGGGCTGGGACTGGCCATCGCTCAATACATCGCGCACGCCCACGGTGGCTCGCTCACCGTCAGTTCTCGGCTCGGCCGTGGCAGCGTGTTTACCGTGACGCTCCCGATCGATTTAAGCAACTCTTAATCTCGTAATCATTCCGCCACAAATGTCGATGGCTAGCTTCTGGCCTTACGTGATCGAGTCTCACGCCGCCAGGAGCCCAATTGTTCAACACGCTGTTGGAGTCGAGGCCCAAGAAGGAGAAGCGGGGAGGCGGGACCGTCTTTAGCGTCGTCATGCACACGCTTTTGATCGTCGGGGCCGCCGTCGCCACCGCCAATGCGGCCATCCACAACGAGAAGACGAAGGAAGAGAAGATCCAATTCGCCGAGGCCCCAAAGCCGGAGCCCCCGCCGCCGCCGAAGCAGGCGCCCCCGCCCGACGTGACGGTCGCTCCGCCGCCGCCCAAGGGCTTCCAGGTGCTGACCGCGCCGGTCAACATCCCCGACGTCCTGCCGAACGTCGACCTGTCGAAGAAGGTGACCGACGAGGCCGACTTCTCTGGTAAGGGCGTGGCCGGTGGTTCGTCGAAGGGCAAAGAAGGCGGCACAGGCGTTGTGACGGACCAACCCTACTTCGACTTCCAGGTCGAGAAGCAGGCCGGTCCAGTGCCGGGCAGTCCCACGCCGGAATACCCGGAGATGCTCCGGTCCGCGAACATCGAGGGCGAGGTACTGGCGCAGTTCGTCGTCGACACGAGTGGCAAGGTCGACATGGTCACGTTCAAAGTGCTGAAGTCGACGAACGATGCGTTCACCGACGCGGTCAAGCGCGCTATGCCCCGCATGAAGTTTTTCCCCGCCGAGATCGGTGGGCGCAAGGTGAAAGAGCTGGTCCAACAGCCCTACGCGTTCAACCTGAGCAAGTAACCCCGAGGCGTCGTCACAATGAATCTCTCGCTGGTAGACCTCTTCGTATCGATGGGACCCTTCGCGAAGGGGATTGTCGTGGTGCTGGCCATCATGTCGATCTTCTCGCTGTCGATCATGATCCAGAAGTGGTGGAACCTCCGCTCGGCCCAGGTCGAGACCCGCAAGTTCGCACCCGAGTTCTCGCAGTTCCTCGAAGAGGACAACCTCGGCGAGGCGATCAAGCTGGCCGAAGGCTATAAGAAGTCGCACGTCGCCCGCGTGCTCGGTGGCGCCCTGGGCGAGATCAAGCCGTTGATCCAGGAAGGCTCGGTGACGGTCGCCGACATCAACTCGGCCGAGCGCGCGGTCGAGCGCGAGATGCTCATGAACATCGTGCTCTTGAAGCGCGGCCTGGGCGTGCTGGCGACGGTCGGCGCCACGGCGCCGTTCGTCGGACTGCTCGGCACGACGATGGGTATCGTGAACGCGTTCACGGGTATGGCCGCGTCGGGTTCGGGCGGTCTGTCGGCGATCTCGGCCGGTGTCGCCGAGGCGCTGATCACGACGGCGTTCGGTCTCTTGGTCGCGATCCCGGCGGTGTGGGCGTACAACTACTTCCAGACGAAGATCGACAACCTCACGGCTGAGATGACGTACTCCTCGAAGGAGATGATCGACTATCTCATCAAGGGCGTCTCGGGCGAGTTCGGTCGGTCGCGCTTCACGCGCGAGTTCAACACGGCGTCCGGCGCCAACGCGCCGATCGCGCAGTAAGAGGCTTCTATGGCGATGTCCATGGGAGGCGGCGGAGTCAAAGCCGAGCCGAACGTCACGCCGATGATCGACGTGATGCTCGTCCTCCTCATCATCTTCATGATCGTGATTCCGGCCATCAGTGCCGGATTCAACGCCCAGCCCCCGAAGGGTGTGAACCTGAAGGCGCACCCCGAGGAGTCGAGCGACCAGGTGCTCGGCATTGACATCAATGGCGTGTACTATCTGAACAAGAAGCCGATCCGCCACGAAGATCTCGGTCCAGCGCTCAAGCAGATCTACGATAACCGGACCGAGGACAAGGTGCTGTTTCTCAAGGCGGACGCTGGCCTCGAGTACTCGAAGGTGATCGATGCCATCGACGTCGCCGCGAAGAACGGCGTGCGCATGACCGGCATGATCTCCGATCAGCGGCCGGGCACGAGCTCCGGGGTCGCCGGCGACAACCCGATGGAGAAGTCCAGTGGAGGGAAGCCATAATGGCGATGTCCACTGGGGGCGGCGGCGGTCTCTCGAACGAGCCGAACGTCACGCCAATGATCGACGTGCTGCTGGTGCTGCTGATCATCTTCATGCTCGTCGTGCCGATGGCGCGGAAGGCGATCGACATCCAGTTGCCTGATCCCACGCCGCAGCAGGTGCCTTCCACGCAGTCCGACCAGATCGTGCTCGAGGTCTGCAAGAACAACAGCTACTCGATCAACAAGCAACCGGTCGACCCGACGCCTCAGGCGCTCGCCGCGAAGATCAAACAGATCTACGATCCCCGCCCCGAGAAGATCATTTTCGTGAAGGGGTGTCCGGAAGCGAAGTATCAGGACGTCATCACCGCGATGGACATTGCGCGTGGTGGCGGCGTCAAGGTCATCGGCGTTCCGCCCAAAGATACGAAGTAGCGGTTAGCTTTCATTCCGTGAGCGATCACGGACCAACCGGCGGCCGACGACCCTATCGGCCGCCGGTAGGCATTCCGGAGGGCAATGAGCGGCGCTGGCGCGGCCTCGTCGCGTCCATTGCGATACACGTTGGCATTCTCGCGTTGCTGCTCATCCCGCCGATCGCCGCCCTCCTGATCATCGATCCGCGCACGGCCGGCTTCTTGGGCCCCCGCGGCGGCGGCGGCGGCGGCCGCCGCGCGAGCGAGGGCCTGCACTACATGGACGCCGTGGCGCCCGCGGCGGCGACCACGAAACCGAAGCCGCCGCCTCCGGTACCACCACCGGTCCCTCCACCACGCGTGCCGCCCAAGGTGCCTCCCCCGCAAGCGCCCGCGCCCGCGCCAGCGGCTGCCGCGCCGAGCGCCGACACCACACACGGGCAGCCCGCGTCAGGCACCGGTGGTCCAGGCTCGGGTCCAGGCACAGGTGGTGGCATTGGCGCTGGAACCGGTACCGGCATTGGGAATGGCAAGGGCCCGGGCACTGGTGGCGGCGGTGCCACGAAAATCAAGGCGACCGCGAAACTCGTCACCGCCTACTCCGTCGACCCCCCCAAACACCCGCGCCCCTTTCACCTCGTAGCCACATTCGAGGTCGCGGCCAACGGTGTAGCCCGCCTATTGAGCGTGAACAAAGCAGATGACGGGGACTTCAACAAGAAAATGCACGATCATCTGGTGGAGACTGAATTCCGCCCCGCGACACTCGCGAATGGCACCCCAGTAATAGACACAGTAGTAGTAACTGCCGACTATTGAGCTCAAGCTAGGGAGCGAAGGCGATATGTCGTCGAAGTCGGCCTGTAGCCCCGGCGTGAACGCCGTTCCAACCGACCAGTCGAGCGGCGTATGCCGCGTCGACGCGCCGCGGAGCGGCGACGAGCTTCGACGACATATCGCCTTCGCGACGACGCTGGGCACCGCTAGCCAAGCCCTTCCCGCCGGGGTAGTTTTGCCAAGCTTTTTCACGCCCGAGGTGGAATGACGAGCGTCGCCGCGCATCCGGACGCGACACGAGCTGCAGACTCACGACCGCACGCGGACTTCGTCAGAGCCCTGACCCTCACCGACGCGACCATGCTGGTCGCCGGCTCGATGGTCGGCTCGGGTATCTTTATCGTCTCTGCCGATATCTCGCGCACGGTTGGATGGCCGGTCTGGCTCCTCGCGGCCTGGGTGATGACCGGCATCATCACGCTGCTCGGCGCGCTCGCCTACGGTGAGCTCGCCGCGATGTTCCCAAACGCCGGCGGCCAATACGTCTACCTGCGCGAATCCCTCGGCCCGCTGATCGGATTCCTCTACGGCTGGACGTTGTTCGTCGTCATTCAGACCGGCACGATCGCCGCGGTCGCCGTAGCCTTCGCGAAGTACCTCGGCGTCATCATCCCGTCATTATCGCCCGATGCGTTCACGTGGCTCCCACACGCGGCGGTCAAGACACCCGATGGATCGATCGAAATCGGCCTCTCGCCACAGCGCATCGTCGCCATTCTCTCCCTCTGGGTCCTGACCTGGATCAACCTTCGCGGCATTCGCGAGGGCAAGTTCATCCAAACGACCCTCACCGTTATCAAAGTCACGGCGCTCGTCGCCCTGATCCTGTTGGGTCTCACGGTCGGCCGCAACGCCACCGCTCTCGCGGCGAATTTCAGCGCCGGCCACTTCGCGCCGAACCTGTCGTCGCTCGCCCCCGCCTTCGCGATCGTCTTCGCCTCGGCCATGGTCGGCTCGCTCTTCTCGAGCGACGCCTGGAACAACGTGACGTTCGCCGCCGCCGAAGTCCAAAACCCCAAGCGCAATCTGCCGCTCGCGCTGGTGCTCGGCACGGGCCTGGTAATGCTCCTCTACGTGTCGGCCAACATCTCGTATCTCAGCGTGCTCCCGCTGCATGCGATCGCCACGGCGCCGCAAGATCGCGTCGCGACCGCCGCCATCGCCGTGGTCTTCGGCAGCTCGGCCGCCGTGATCATGGCCGTGGCCATTCTCATCTCGACGTTCGGTTGCAACAATGGATTGATTCTGGCTGGCGCCCGCGTCTACTACGCGATGGCGAAGGATGCGCTGTTCTTCAAGCGCGTCGGAACCTTGAGCGACCGCGGCGTGCCCGCGGGCGCGCTCATCGTCCAGGCGATCTGGACCACGCTCCTCTGTCTCACCGGAACGTACAGCCAGCTCCTGACCTATGTGATCTTCGCCGCCCTCGTCTTTTATGCGCTGACGACGGTCGGCCTCTTCGTGCTTCGCGCACGTCGCCCGGACGCCGAGCGTCCGTACCGGGCGATCGGGTATCCCGTCTTGCCGGCGCTCTACATTGTGCTCGCATCAGCGATTTCGATCGCACTGCTGATTGCGGACAAGACACGCGCCCAGTCGCTCATCGGGCTCGCGCTCGTCCTCATCGGCGTGCCCGTGTACTACGCGTGGCAGCGCCTTTCCCACTCAAACTGATATCATGAATCCATCGCAGTCCCAACTGCTCGGTCTCGTCTTGGGTCTGAGCGTTCTCGCGCTCGGCTTCGCCCTCTGGCTCTCCCGATGGGTGCTCGCCCGCCAGCGCGGGAAGCCCGAGATGCAAAAGATCTCCGATGCGATCCAGCAAGGCGCCGAAGCATTCTTGGCGCGTCAGTATCGGACCATCACGCTCCTCTCGATTGTCGTGGCGGCGGTGATTTACGTGGGTTACGGCTATCTCCGTACGCCGAACTCCGCCGACCCGGTTGGTGACCCGAAGTCGCTAGCGCTGTACATCACGGTGTCTTTCCTCCTCGGCGCCCTGTCGTCAGGGATCGCCGGCTACATGGGAATGTGGGTGTCGATCCGCGCCAATATCCGGGTCGCGGCCGCCGCCCTGTCATCGCTCAACGATGCGCTCCAGGTCGCGCTGCGCTCCGGAGCGGTCGCCGGCCTGTTCGTTGTCGCGATGTCATTACTCGGCGTGGGCGGTCTGTTCTGGATCCTGACCCTGCTCGGCGTCGGCTCGAAGCAAATTCCATTTCTGATCGTCGGGTTCGGCTTCGGCGCGTCGTTCGTCGCGCTGTTCGCCCAGCTCGGCGGCGGTATCTATACGAAGGCGGCCGACGTCGGCGCCGACCTCGTTGGAAAAGTCGAAGCGGGGATCCCCGAGGACGACCCGCGCAATCCGGCGGTGATCGCCGACCTCGTTGGCGATAACGTTGGCGACTGCGCCGGCCGCGGCGCCGATTTGTTCGAGTCGACGGCGGCCGAGAACATTGGCGCGATGATCCTGGGTGTGCTGCTGTTCCCGTACTTTGGCGTGGCGGGGATTCTGTTCCCGCTGGTCGTCGGCGCGATCGGGCTGGTCGCGTCGATCATCGGCGTATTGAGCGTACGGACGCGAGAAGACGGCGATCCGATGCAGGCCCTCAATCGCGGATTCTATCTGACGGCAGTGCTCGCGTTGATCGGATTCGCGGCGGTCAGCCGGCTCCTGCTCAACACGCCGCAGGCGCCGAATGCCTGGTGGCACTTTTTCTTGTGCGGGTGCATCGGCCTCGCGACGGCGTTCTCGTTCCTGCTGATCACGCAGTACTACACGGCGTATCAGTACAAGCCGGTCAAGGATATCGCCGAAGCGAGCCAGACGGGACCGGCCACGAACATCATTTCGGGCCTGGCCGTCGGCATGGAAGCGACGGTGCTCCCGGTGTTCGCGATCGCCATCGCGATCGTGCTGAGTTATTTCCTCGGCCGGTCGAGCGGTCTCGTCAACGCCGCGGGCGAGCAGATCGGTGGCCTCTATGGCACGGCCTCGGCGACAATGGGCATGCTCGGCGCCTGCGGCTATATCCTGGCCATGGACATGTTCGGCCCGATCACCGACAACGCCGGCGGCATCATCGAGATGTCGCAGCAGCCCGAGTCCGTCCGCACGATCACGGACCGGCTCGACGCGGTCGGCAATACGACGAAAGCCCTCACCAAGGGCTACGCGATCGGATCGGCCGCGCTGGCCGCGTTCCTGTTGTTCTCCGCGTACCTCGATGAAGTGTTCAACTACACGCACCAACACATCACCGTCAACGTCGCGCGTCCAGAGCTCTGGGTTGCTGGCCTCCTCGGCGCGATGCTGGTCTTCTGGTTCACGTCGTTGGCGATCAAGGCCGTCGGTCGTGCCGCGTACGCGGTCATCACCGAAGTCCGGCGCCAGTTCAAAGAAAAACCAGGGATCATGAAGGGCACGGAACAGCCCGACTACGGCAGGGCGGTCGATATTGTCACCGTCGCGGCGCTCCGCGAGATGATCGTCCCCGGAGTCCTCGTCGTCGGATTCCCGATCGTCGTCGGCCTGGGTTTCAAGATGGTCGGCGCCGGCGCCGAAGCGGTCGCGGCATTCTTGATGATCGCGACGATCGCCGGCATTCTCATGGCCCTCTTCCTGAACACCGGCGGTGGCGCGTGGGATAATGCGAAGAAGTACATCGAGACCGGCGTCTACGGTGGCAAGCGCTCGGACGCGCACAAAGCCGCGGTCGTCGGTGATACGGTCGGTGATCCGTTCAAAGATACCGCGGGGCCGTCGTTGCACGTGCTGATCAAGCTCCTCAGCACGATCACGCTCGTGCTCGCGCCGCTGTTCATTTAGCCGATGGCGAGCGTCGTCCAGGAGTGCTTCGAGCGTAAGCCGATCGCCGAGCTCGTCGCGGAGGGTGAAGGCAAGCTCAAACGCGCGCTCGGCGTCCGCGATCTCATCGCGCTGTCGATCGGCGCCGTCATCGGCGCGGGTATCTTCGGATCGATCGGCACGGCGACCGCGGGGCAACTGGACGCGGCCGGCCACGTGATACGCAGCGGGGCCGGCCCAGCCGTCATTTTCTCGTTTATTCTGTCCGCGTTCGCGTGTGCGCTGGCGGGCCTCTGCTACGCCGAGCTGTCGGCGATGATCCCGCAAGCGGGCAGTGCCTATGCCTACTCGTACGCGACGCTCGGCGAGCTCGTCGCCTGGATCATCGGCTGGGACCTGATCCTCGAGTACGCGGTCGGCAACGTCGCCGTGGCGATCAACTGGGCAGGTTATTTCCGGTCGTTGCTCGGCGGCATCGGTCTCGCGATGCCGGAATGGCTCTGTACGGGATACCGAACGGCGCTCCTCTCGCCGGACCCGGCCATCCACGGCATGCTCAACACGGCGCCGCACGTGTTCGGGATCCCCATCCTGCTGAACGTCCCGGCGTTCGGCATCGTGGCGTTGATCACGTGTCTGTTGCTGCTCGGGGTGCGCGAAAGCGCGCGCGTGAACAACGGCCTGGTGTTGATCAAGCTCATCGTCCTGGCGCTGTTCGTCTTTGCGGGCTTCTCGCACATCCATCGCGAGAACTACCACCCGTTCGCGCCGAACGGATTCACCGGCATCCACCACGGCGCCGCGATCATCTTCTTCGCCTACATCGGATTCGACGCGATTTCGACGGCGGCCGAGGAGACCAAGAACCCGCAACGGAACATGCCGCTCGGCATCCTGCTGGGGCTCGGACTGTGTACGGTGATTTATATCATCGTCGGCACGGTCCTCGTCGGGCATGGTTCCGGCGGCGAAACTCGGCGTCGACGATCCCCTCGCCGTGGCGCTCCAGGCATCGGGGATGTCGGGCGCGGCCAACCTCGTCTCGCTCGGGGCCATCTTCGCGCTGGCCGCCGTGCTGCTCGTCTTCCAATACGGACAGCCGCGCATCTTCTTCGCGATGGCGCGCGATGGACTACTCCCGAAGTGGGCATCGCACATCCATCCCCGATTCCGCACGCCGTGGGCGACGACGATCGCGACCGGCATCTTCGTCGGCCTCTGGTCGCTGATCGGCGATGCCGGTGAGACGTACGACCTCACCAACATCGGCACGCTGTTCGCGTTCGTCCTGGTCTGCTTCGGCGTCCTCGCGCTCCGGTACAAAGAACCCGAGCGCCCGCGGCCGTTCAGAGTGCCGTTCGTCTGGCCCGTTGCGCTGGGCGGAGCGGCCGCCTGCGTCTACCTCATGGCCGGCCTCCCGAACGTGGCCTGGACACGGTTCGGCGTCTGGCTGGTGATCGGCCTCGTGCTCTACTTCCTGTACGGCATCCGGAAGTCGGCGCTCCGCCGGTAACGCTATGCGCAAAGGCTTAACGCAGGCGATCGTCATCGCATTGATCGTCGGCGTTGCCATCGGGGCGTGGCTGCCCTCGGTCGGTATCGCGATCGAGCCGCTCGGGACTGTGTTCCTGCGGATGATCAAGTCGCTCGTGGTCCCCCTGATCTTCGCGACGCTGGTCGTCGGGATCGCGGGGCAGGGCAGCGACATGCGCGGAGTCGGCCGCCTCGCGTTGCGGTCGATCATCTACTTCGAGGTCGTGACGACGCTGGCCCTCGTCATCGGCCTCTTCGTCGTCGATGTCATGCGCCCTGGCGCTGGTGTGTCCCTAACGGCGGTCACATCGGAGCAGGGCACCGAGCTCGCGTCCAAGATGACGACGTTCTCCGGCTTTCTCGAGCACGTCGTGCCGCAGAGTTTCGTCGACGCGGCCGCGCACAACGAAGCGCTCCAGATCGTCTTCTGGTCGATTCTGTTCGCCGTCGCGCTCACCCGCGTCAAACCGGCGCCACGCTTGACGATGCTGGCGTTCTGCGAGAGCCTGGCGGAAGTCACATTCCGGATGGTCGACCTCGTCATGCTCTTCGCGCCGATCGGGATCGGGGCCGCGATCGCGGCGACGATCGGCCATCACGGGCTCGGCGTGCTCGGCAGCCTCGGCAAGCTGGTGTTGACCCTCTACGTCGCGCTCGTGCTGTTCGTCGTCCTCGTCCTGCTGCCGGTCGCCGTCGCGGCGCGGGTGCCAGTCCGCGCCTTTCTCAAGGCGGTTCGCGAGCCCGCGCTGATCGCGTTCTCGACATCGACGTCCGAGGCCGCGCTCCCCAGCTCGCTCGAGCAGATGGAAACGTTCGGCGTGCCGCGCCGCATCGTCGCGTTCGTGATCCCGACCGGATACTCGTTCAATCTCGCGGGCAGCACGCTCTATCTCGCCGTCACGGCATTGTTCGCCGCCCAGGCCGGTGGAGTGGCGATGCCGCTCTCGCGTCAGGTGGTCATGATGCTGACGCTGATGCTGACGAGCAAAGGCGTCGCCGGCGTGTCGCGCGCCGGGCTCGTCATCCTGGCCGGAGCGCTCGCGGAGTTTGGTCTTCCCGTGCAGGCCGTCGCGCTCATCCTGGGCGTCGACGTGTTCATGGACATGGCGCGCACGACGGTCAACGTCGTCGGCAACTGCCTGGCGTCAGCCGTTCTCGCCCGTTGGGAGGACCGCGGTCAAATACCGGAGGGAATGCCGCACGGCGCCCCGAGCGGGGACAACCTCCCCAGCCTTTAAGAGCGCGCCAGGCACCGCGGTCGTCAGCCTTCGCTCGAATCGGCTCCTGAAGGACCCACGCGACAGCAACCCGCCCACGACCGCGACTGGCGTCGCCGCCCGCTCGTCGGTGAAGAGGTGCCGGGCCAGGGCCCTCACGTGCAGCACCAGCTCTTCGATGGCGAATGCCACCAACGTCTCGGCCCTCGCATCGCCAGCATCGGCGCAATGAATGACCGCCGGAGCGAGTGCGGCGAGATCGGCGGCGGTGGCCCGGGCCGCCCACGGGATGAGCGCCTCGACCGAGTCGACCACCGCCGCTGTCAAAATCGCACCGGTTAGCGCGGTCTCGGCCTCTCGCCCATCGGCCGCGGCGCCGACGATGCCGAGCGCTCTCCGGCTCAGCCAGACGCCACTGCCCTCGTCGCCGAACACGGGTCCCCACCCGCCGCAGCGCGCCAGCACGCCAGTCGGCCCGCGGCCCAGCGCCATCGATCCAGTACCGGCGATGAGGAGCACACCGGGTCCCTCGCCGAACGCATCCTCGAGCGCAATCGTCGCGTCCGCGTGCACGACGACTTCGTCGGCGACATCGCGCGCGACCAGCGCCTGCCAGAGCGCGTCCCGCTCCGACGGTCGCCCGCCTCCGGCCACGCCAATGACCGCGACGGCGGGCATGGCGTCCACTTCGGCCTCGACCAGCGCCTGGCGAATAGCCCCGGCGATGAGGTCGGCCGAGCGTTCGATCTCTCCGGGTTGGATGGCGCTGGGGCCGGCATCGAGGCTCCCGATCTCGGTGCCTTTGGCATCCGCGACCAATACACGGGTCTTGGACCCACCCCCATCGACGCCGACGACTATTTGATTCACGTATGGCTCCACGACGAAACAATACCGGCTGCCAGTGTGATCGTGGTGCCGATCAACACGTACCACGGCCACGCGATGTGCCGTGCTACCGGCGGATAGAACACGACGACCGCCATCGTGACAAGCCCGACCGCCATCCCGATAATCGCATCCCGCTGTTTCGCCCGCGTCCAAACGAGCGCCAGAAAAAATGCTCCCAGGAGGGCGCCGTACGTGAAGCTGGCTATACTGAGGGCGACGGCTACCACCGGCGTCCCTTGAGCGCGATACAGCAGCGCGCCACCGGTGAGCACGACGCCCCAGGCAAGAGTGAACAGTCTCGCCATCTTGAGCACGTGGGGATCTTCTGGCTTCCGCCCCGACATGGGCAGGTAGATGTCGTGCGTCGTCGACGCGGCCAACGAATTAATGGCCCCGGAATGCGTGCTCATAGTCGCTGCCAATATCGCGGCGACGACAAGTCCGACCAGTCCGGGTGGCATGTGCTGCAGGATGAACGTCGGGAAGACGTCATCGGGCCGATGGAACACGCGCCCCTGATATACCGCGTAGAGCCCGGTCCCGATGATCAGAAACAGCGTGAATTGCACCAGCACGACGAACCCGCTCCCGATGAGCGCTCTCCGTGCATCCCGCAGCGACGAAGCGGCCAGAAGCCTTTGCACGATGAGCTGGTCGGCCCCATGGGACGCCATGGTCAAGAACGCCCCGCCGAACAGCCCAGCCCACAGCGTATATGGCTGCGCGAGATCCATGGACGTATTGATGACCCGCAGCTTTCCCGCCGCGGCCGCGTGGGCGAAGATGGTCGACCAGTTGCCGATGAGCATGACGGCCGCGATGCCACCGATCAAATACACGCTCGTCTGTATGACGTCCGTCCAGATGACCGCGCGCATGCCACCCTGGTACGTGTAAAACACCGTCAATGCGCCGAGGATGAGAATGGCGATCGGCATGACGAGCGCCGGGCGCAGTGTCGTGGCGAGGATGAGCGAGATAGGGATGGCGGTCGCGAAGACCCGTACCGAGTCAGCCAGCCCGCGGGTGACCATGAAAACGACCGATGCGAATCGCCGCGCCCCGAGGCCGAATCGGCGTTCGAGCAGCGCGTACGCGGTGACCAGCTCCCCCTGGAAGTAGCGCGGCAAGAGCGTGTAGGCGACGATCGTCCGGCCGATGACGTAGCCAAACGCCAGCTGCAAGAACGAGAAGTCACCGAGATACGCGACGCTGGGGATGGAAATGAACGTGATGGCGCTGGTCTCGGTGGCGACGACCGAGATGAGCACAGCCCACCACGGAATGGCGTGATTGGCGACGAAGTAATCTCGGGAATCTTTCTGGCGCCGGCCGAGCCAGAGCCCGACGGCCGTCGTGCCCGCCAGGTAGGCGAGCAGGACGGCCAGGTCGGCGGGAGTGAACGCCGAGCGGACTATGCGGAGAAGGAGCTACCGCAGCCGCAGCCGCCGGTCGAGTTCGGATTCTTGAAGACGAACCCCGAACCTTGCATGGACGTCGTATAGTCGATCGTCACATTTTGCAGGTACTGCGCGGAGAACGGATCGACAAACACCCTGAAGCCGTCGGCCTCGACGATGAAGTCATCCTCGGCGCTCTGATCCTCGATCAGCAACCCATACTTGAAGCCGCTGCAGCCGCCGGGTTGGACGCTGACCCGAAGTCCACCGACCTCAGGCGCCACGCCCTCGGTCTCCATGAACTTCTTGACCTCGGCGCAGGCCACCGGCGTGACAGCGAGCGCGACATCGGGCTGTTGCGTTGTGCTCATCCTTCACTCCTCCTCGTATCCTCTGAATATATCCGAAACGACCGTCCGATCCAAGCAAAAGCCACTATGGCCACAGCAATTAACCCCAACCCAGCCCCAGTTTCCTTGAAGACGAGCTTCCCAATGCCAAACAGGGTGGCGTACACTGCCACAATGCCGGCCACCCAATTCGCCCATGCAGGGCCCCATTGGGTGTCGTAGGGCCTCACGCGTTTGATAAAAGCATCGATCACCTGGGCCGGTTCCTTGGGCGTCAGCAGGGTTACCGAGAGCCAGATGACCGTCGTCGCCCCGACAGTCACAATCATGACCCAGGCGTCGGCATTGGGGTCCCCGGGCGCGAACCTCGGGAAGATCGTCTGCATGGCGATAGTCGAAATAACCAGCGACCCGATCATCGCACTGAGCTCAGACCAAGCATTAATCCTCATCCAGTACCACCGAAGAATGAGCACCAACCCGGTGCCGGCCCCTATCGCCAATAGGTACTTCTGCACCCGCTCGATCGATCCGAGCTGAGTCGTGACGGCGATCGCGACGGCAAATAACCCGATAGTCGCCAGGCGAGAAGCGGCCACGTAATGCTTGTCGCTGGCGTCGCGACGAATAAACCGCTTGTAAAAATCGTTGACGAGGTACGACGCCCCCCAGTTCAACTGGGTCCCGATCGTCGACATATACGCCGCGGCAAACCCGGCCATCATGACTCCGCGCCAGGGCGTTGGCAGCAGATCGACGTACGCGTGCACGTACCCGGATTCTTTGTCGACCAGGTTGGGATACAAAATGACCGTGGCGAGCCCGGTCACGATCCAGGGCCATGGTCGCAGCGCATAATGCGCAACCTGAAAGAGCAGGGTGGCGAGCACCCCATCGCGCTCGGTCTTGGCCGCGAAGATGCGCTGCGCAACGTATCCACCGCCCCCCGGCTCGGCGCCGGGATACCACGATGCCCACCATTGCACGGCGATGAACACGCTGATGGTGAGCAATGGCATCCAGGCATAGGCCTGGAAGCCATGAGGACCGTGAGCGATTGGCAGCACGGACAACGCGGCCGTCTCGCTCCCGAAATGCGCGGTCACGCCCGCCTTGAGCTTGTCGATGCCGCCCACGGCGTGCACCGCATACACGGCGAGCACAATGACCGCGCCCATCTTGATGATGAACTGCACGAGATCGGTCCACAGCACGGCCCACAGTCCGCCCGCGGCGGCATACAGCACCGTCGCGGCAAAGCAGATGGCCACGGCCGTGATCGGATTGATGCCAAGCGAGATCGTCAGAATCTTGATCATGGCGCGGGTGACCCAGCCCATGATCAGCACGTTCATGAGCAGTCCGAGATACAGCGCTCGAAATCCGCGCAGCACCGCGGCCGGCTTGCCCGAGTAGCGAATCTCGGCGAACTCGACGTCGGTCATCACGCCGGAACGGCGCCAGAGCCGCGCGAAGAAGAACACGGTCAGCATGCCGCTCATGACCATGTTCCACCAGAGCCAGTTGCCGGCCACGCCGTGATTCGCGACCAGCCCGGTGACGAGCAGGGGAGTGTCAGCCGCGAACGTGGTTGCGACCATAGAGGTCCCCGCGAGCCACCACGGGACGTCCCGGCCCGACAGGAAGTACTCGTTCAGGCTCTCGCCGCCGCGCTTCGTAAAGACGAGGCCCACGATCGTCGAGAACGCGAAGTACGCGGCGACGATGGCCCAGTCCAAAGCGTGTAGATTCATGCCCGAATGACGACCAAGGCGGGGAGGGCGATATTAGCCATCGTGATGGCCGCATGCATTGGCCATGGCCCGGGGGAAGACCCACCTCCTGCCCGTCATGGCTCTCGCGTGCGGCCGGGGATTACCGTGCTGCTGCAGGATAGCATGGCGCTCGTCCGTGGCAAGCGCATCGCGCTGATCACGAACCAGACCGGCGTCAACGAGCATGGCGTATCGGACATCGATCTCCTGGCCCACGCTGATCTCCATCTCGTCCGCATTTTCTCCCCGGAGCATGGGCTCCGTGGACGGGAAGACCGTCCGTTTGTAGGCAACGCCATTGATTCCCTGACGGGTCTCCCGGTTTACTCGCTCTACGGGAAAACGATCCTCGCTCCCCCGGATTCGCTCCTCGCCGATCTCGACTTCCTCGTCTTCGACCTCCAGGACGTCGGCGTCCGCACGTGGACCTATGTCGGCACTCTGATCAAAGCCCTCCGGTCCTCCGCTCGCTTGCACGTACCCGTAATCGTTCTCGACCGACCCAATCCCCTGACGGGCACACACGTCCAGGGACCCATCCTGGATAGCGCGATCGCCGACACGGCGGCCCCTTTTGCGCTCTACCCAATGCCTCTCAGGCACGGCCTGACAATGGGCGAGCTGGCCCGTTTTTATAACGACACGTTGGCCCTCCACGCTGCGCTCCACGTAATCCCAGTCCGTGGCTGGCGCCGCGATCTGTGGGGAGACGAAACCCATCTCCCCTGGGTCCCGCCGTCCCCCAATCTCCCGTCGTTCGCCAGCGAAATCATCTACCCGGCGCTCGTCCCGTTCGAGAGCACGAACCTTTCCGTTGGGCGAGGAACACCGCTGGCGTTCCAGCAATTCGGCGCCCCATGGCTCGATGCGGCGGCCGTGGCGAGCCAACTCGCGAGCCTCGGCCTGACGGGAGTGCGGTTTCGTCCGACCGAGTTCACGCCAGACCACCCGACCGATGGCAAGTACGCGGGTCGCCGCCTGTACGCCATTCGCATCGACGTTACGGATCGCGATCGTCTGGATGTCGGGCGACTGGGCGCGGCACTGTTGTGGGCGGTAGCCAAGGTGAACCGGGACTCACTCCGCGTCGACACGCTGGGCTTCGACCTGAGATTTGGCAGCGGGGCGCTCCGGGCGAATCTCATGCAGGGCGCCGATCCGGACGCGGTGCTGGATAAGACGATCCCCACCGACTTAGCGTTCGAGCGCCGTTCCCGGCGCTTCTGGTTGTATCATTAGTCTCCCACTATTCGAGAGGACTCAGGAACATGCGCAAAGCTCTCGCCATATTGGCGCTAGTCGCCGTGGCGGCGTGCCATCGGAAAGTCGACACGACCAGCGCCCCGGCGCAGCCGACGGGACCGACGTATACGCTGACCGTGACCAACAATCTGACGAAAGCCGTGAACGTCTTCGTCACCAACGCTGGCGTCGACACATTCCTGAGCCAGGTCCAGGGCACGAGCACGGCGCAGGTGCCGGTGAAGGGCATTCCGGCGAACGCACAGGTCACGCTCAAGGCCACGACGTCCGACGGCTCGAGCACCTACTCGAAGGCGAACGTGAACCTCACCAACAACTACACGTGGGTCCTGCCGTGAGTTAATTTTTTCGAGGGGCTCCAGCATGAAACGTTTGTGGACCGCCATCAAGGCCGGGTACGTACGACTGCTGGAGCCGCTCGCGGCGTTTCTGGTCCGACATGACGTCCACCCCAACCTCATCACGACGCTTGGCACGGTCTGCTCCATCATCGGCGGCTGCATCTACGGCTCGGGGCACATCCGCACCGGTGGTTGGTTCCTCGGCGTGACCGCGCTCTTCGACGTGCTCGACGGGACAGTCGCCCGTCGGACTGGACGCACCTCGGCATTTGGCGCCTTCTACGATTCGACCCTCGACCGTATCGCCGACGGCGCCGTGATGTCGGGCCTCGCCTTCTTCTACGCGACCAGCAAGCAACACGGCAACGTCCCCATGATTGCCGTCTGCCTCGTTGGCTTGCTCGGCGGCTTCCTGGTCTCCTACACGCGCGCGCGCGCCGAGGCGCTGGGCGTGGACGCGAAAGTGGGCTTCATGCAACGCCCCGAGCGCGTCGTTCTGCTCTCGGCCCCCCAAGCCTTTTTCGGGCTCGCGCTCGATGGCTGGGTCCTCGCCGCCATTATCGTGTCTCTCACCGTCACCTCGTGGGCTACTGCCATTCAACGCATTGTTGCCGTGTATCACGCGACTGTTAAGTCGTCGAACAATTCGTCGAACTCCGCGAGCGATACCGTGAAGCCGATTTCGACCACCCCAACATCCGCCGAGCCGCCGAAGGCGGCGACGGCGGTCAACGTATGACGAGCCCAGTCCGCCCGGTGACGGGCAAACTCGGTGTGCTGACCGTCGGGCTCGGCGCCGTGGCGACGACGTTCATGGCCGGCGTGGAGAGCATTCGCCGCGGCAAGAGCCTGCCGATTGGCTCGCTCACGCAGATGGCGACGATCCGCCTGGGCAAGCGCACAGAGAACCGCTCGCCGCTGATCAAAGACTTCGTCCCGCTCGCGGGCCTCGATGATTTGGTCTTTGGCGCCTGGGACCCGATCCCGGATGACGCCCATCAAGCGGCAATCAAAGCGGGCGTCTTGACGCCGGCCGATCTGGCCGGCGTGTCCGATTTCCTGCAGTCCATCGCGCCGATGCCGGCCGCGTTCGACCAGCACTACGTCACGCGAATCAACGGCACGCACGTCAAAAAGGGCAAGACGAAGCGCGACCTGGCCGAGCAAATCCGCCAGGACATTCGCGATTTCAAGTCGCGCCACCGCCTGGACCGCGTCGTGATGGTCTGGTGCGCCTCGACCGAGATCTACATCAAGGCCGGCGCCGCCCACGCCACCCTCGAGCAGTTCGAGAAGGCGATGGAGCGAAACGACGAGAGCATCGCGCCCTCGATGCTCTACGCCTACGCGGCGTTGATGGAAGGCGTGGCGTTCGCCAACGGCGCGCCGAACCTGACGGTCGACATGCCGTGCTTGATTCGCCTGGCGAACGAGCGCGGCGTGCCGATCTCCGGCAAAGACTTCAAGACCGGCCAGACCTGGATGAAGACGGTCATCGCCCCGGGACTCAAAGCCCGGATGCTCGGTCTCGCCGGCTGGTACTCGACGAATATCCTCGGCAATCGCGACGGCGAAGTCCTCGACGATCCCGCGTCGTTCAAGACCAAGGAAGAGTCGAAGCTGAGCGTGCTGCACACGATTTTGCAGCCCGATATCTACCCCGCGCTCTACAAAGATTTCAGCCACGTCGTGCGCATCAACTACTATCCGCCGCGCGGCGATAACAAAGAGGGCTGGGACAACATTGATATCGTCGGGTGGATGGGCTACCCGATGCAAATCAAAGTGAATTTCCTGTGTCGCGACTCGATCCTCGCGGCGCCGCTCGTACTCGACCTGGCGCTGTTCTCCGATTTCGCCCAACGCGCCTGCCTGAAGGGCATTCAAGAATGGCTCTCGTTCTACTACAAGAGCCCGATGGCCGCGCCGGGCCTGCAGCCCGAGCACGATCTCTTCATCCAACAGACGAAGCTCAAGAACACGCTTCGCCACTTGATGGGTGAAGAGCAGATCACGCACTTGGGCTTGGAGTACTACGCGTGAAATGGATCGTCGCCGGCCTCGCCCTCTTGGCCTGCAGTCCCCAAGGGCCGCCGCCGCACCGCGAATGGACCGACGATATGGCGTTCATTATTACATCGGACCCGGTGCCGCCCCACGCGCGACAGGACGTGAAGTTCACGGTGATCGCGCGCGACAAGTCCTCGGGCCAGCCGATCGAGGGCGCGGACGGCCGTATTTACGCCGAGGTGCGCGAAGGCGCGAAGACGTGGGACGGGCTCGTGCCCGGCACGAAGCCGGGGACGTACACGGGGAAACTCAATTTCGTGGTATCGGGCAACTGGGCGATGGGCCTGCAATTTCGCCGCGATACCACGACCAACAAGATCGAGAAAATGGACTGGACTCAAGAAGTGCTCTCGGCGTCCGACACGAACCAGGTGCGCTGACGTGCTCCTCTTCTATCGCACGTCGCTCGATGCGGCCGACGTCCTCGCGGCCGCCGACGCCTTCTTCCCGGCGCCGCCACTCAGCCTCGTCCCCACGAAGGACGGCGGCGGCCCGCGTGAGCGCTCGTACGCCGGCGCGCTCGGCGCCGCGAAAGTGCGCGTCCGCGCCGAGGGCGGGCACTACACGTTCGTCGAGGTGCGCACTGATCAGATCGGCGAGAGTCGGCTCGACAAGAACGTCAAGCGATTCTTCGTCTCGCTCCATCGCGTGACGGAGCCGACGCACACGATCGAGGCCGCGTACTGATGGCGACTGCTGTTCGTCGTAAGGCCGCTGAGTCTGCCGAGCTCGATCGTGCCCAAAAGCTCGAGCTCTATTACTACATGCGCCTCACGAGGTCGCTCGAAGAGCGCCTGGTGAACTTGTATCGCCAAACGAAAGTCGTAGGCGGCCTCTTTCGCTCCCTAGGCCAAGAAGCGGATGCCGTCGGCAGCGCGTATGCGCTCGATCGCTCAAAGGGCGACATTCTTTCGCCGCTGATCCGCAATCTCGGCTCGATGCTGGTGCAGGGAGCCAATCCCCTGGAAATCATCCGCCAATACATGGCGAAGGGTGACTCCCCGACGCGCGGCCGCGAGCTGAATATCCATTATGGGGATCTGGTGAGAGGGTTCGTGGGCCAGATCTCCCAGCTGGGCGACATGGTCCCCGTGATGGCAGGCGTCACGCTCTCATTCAAGATGCGCGGCCAAGACCGCGTGGGCCTGGTCTACGTAGGCGACGGTGCAACGTCGACGGGTGCGTTCCACGAGGGAATCAATTTCGCCGCGGTACAGCAATGCCCGTTGGTCGTGATCGTCGAGAACAACGGCTATGCCTACTCGACGCCACTTTCCAAGCAGACCGCCGCGCGCGACCTGAAGGACAAGGCGATCGGCTACGGCATCCCGGGCGAGCAAGCCGACGGCAACGATGTCCTCGCGACGTACGCGATCACGAAGCGTGCGGTCGACCGGGCTCGCAAGGGCGGCGGACCCACACTGATCGAGCTGATCACGTACCGTCGCAAGGGCCACGCCGAACATGACAATCAGTCCTATGTCCCTGATGGCGAAATCGAACGGTGGCAAAAAGAAAATGATCCAATCGATCGCTACATCGCCGTACTGAATGCCGATGGCGTTACGAGCGCGGAGCTCGGCGCGATCGATGATCGCATTCGCACCGAGATCGATGCGGCGACGGATGAAGCCGAGAAGTCGCCCATGCCGGAGCCGACCAATGCCTTGGTCGGCGTCTACGCCGAACCGTCGATCGTCCCGCCACTCTGGTTCCGCGAGGGCATTCGCTCGGCTGTGACGGCCCATGAACGTCCAGCTTCGTGGGGTACGCACGATGGCTGAGACGACATATCTGGAAGCGATTCGCGAGGCGCTGTTCGAAGAGATGGACCGCGACCCGAACGTGTTCTGCTTAGGCGAAGATATCGGCGCCTACGGCGGAGCATTCAAGGTCACGGAGGGGCTTGCCGCGCGCTTTGGCGATGCCCGCGTTATCGACACGCCGATATCTGAAGCGGCCATCGTCGGCGCCGCCGCCGGTGCGGCACACATGGGCATGCGCCCGGTGTGCGAGATGCAATTCATCGATTTCATCTCGTGCGGCTACGACATGCTGACCAACTATGTCGCCACGGCCCGCTACCGCGCGATGCTCGGGTGCCCCATGGTGGTGCGCGGCCCGAGCGGCGGATACGTCCGCGGCGGTCCGTTCCACTCGCAGAATCCCGAAGCGGCGTTTCTGCACACGCCGGGCCTGAAAATTGTCTACCCGGCTACGGCGTCGGACGCCAAGGGTCTCTTGAAGTCCGCGATTCGCGACGACGACTGTGTGCTCTACTTCGAGCACAAGTATTTATATCGTCGCATCAAGGAAGAGCTACCGACCGGCGACCATCTGGTACCGATTGGCAAGGCGCGCGTCGCCCGTGAAGGGAAAGACGTGTCGATCATCACATACGCAGCGACAGTGTGGAAAGCCCTGGAAGCGGCCGACCAACTCCAAAAACAAGACGGCCTCTCCGTGGAAGTGATCGACCTCCGTACGCTCCTGCCGATGGACGACGACGCGATCGTCGCCACCGTGAAAAAAACAAATCGCGCGCTGATCGTGCACGAAGACACGCGAACAGGTGGCGTCGCCGGCGAGATCACGTCCCGGATCAACGAGCTGGCATTCGAATGGCTCGATGCCCCGGTGCTGCGGATCACGGCGGCCGATGTCCCGCTGCCGTATTCGCCGCCGCTCGAGGACTACGTCCTGCCGCAGACGGCGGATATCATCGCTGGCGTCCGCCGCCTTGCCCAGTACTGATCCGGGCCGGCCGCCTCTGCTGGTGCTCGGATGTCTCATGACCGTCGCCGGGTTCTTCAGTATGGCAATGGTTGGCGTCCTCGTGGCGCGAGTGTACAGTTGGATAGAGAAGTGTCCGTATACGGAAGGACTGCCGGCGTGCCATTGGTGGATATTCGCCGGCGTCGGTGGGCTAGTCGGAGCAATCACCTTGCCGGTGCTCGTGCTGCGCCGGTTGAAGAAGCGAGGATAGAACCGTGGCTCGTGTAGATGTGCCTATGCCGCAGATGGGCGAGTCCATTGCCGAAGGGACCGTCTCCAAGTGGCTCAAGAAAGTCGGCGACGTCGTCAAGCGCGACGAACCCCTCTTCGAGATCTCGACCGATAAGGTCGACGCCGAGATCCCGTCGCCGTCCGCCGGCCGACTGACCGAGATTCTCGTCGGCGAAGGCTCGACCGTCGCCGTCCAGACGATCGTCGCCCGCATCGAGACCGATGTCGCTGCCGCGGTCCCGGCTGCTGTCCCCGCCGGTGCCGGCTCCCCCGCCGCTGCCCCGGCTCCCGCTGTTGCCGCGAAATCAGCGGCCACTACGCCCGTCGGAATAGGGGCGGACGGTCACGACAGGGGCAACGGGCGCACGAGTGGCAACGGTGCCTCGTTCGAAGAACGGGTGAGGACGAAGTCCTCCCCGCTCGTCCGAAAAATCGCGGCCGAGCACGGGATCGAGCTGGGGTCGATAAGCGGCTCGGGCATCTCGGGCCGAGTGACGAAGCGCGATATCGAATCGCTGGTCGCAAACCGCGGTCCGGCGAAGCCGCCCGTGGTCGGTCGCCCCGCGGCGCCGCACGTCGTGTCCGAGGGCCCACTGCCGGAACCATGGCCCGGCAACGTCGTCGAGCCGATGTCGAAGATGCGGGCGCTGATCAGCGACCACATGGTGCTGTCGCGTCGCACATCCGCGCATGTCACGTCGGTCTTCGAGGTCGACCTCACCCGAGTCGCGCGCATCCGCGCCAAGAAGCGCGCCGAGTTCGAAGCCGCCTCGGGCCAGCGCCTCTCGTACATGCCGTTCATCATCAAGGCCACGGTCGACGCCCTCCGTCAATTCCCGGCGGTGAACGCCTCGGTCGCCGGCAGCGATGTCATCTATCGCAAGCAATACAATATCGGCATCGCCGTCGCGCTCGAATGGGGCTTGATCGTCCCGGTCATCAAACATGCCGACGAGCTGAGCATGGTCGGACTCACGCGCGCGCTCAACGATCTCGCCGCCCGGGCGCGCGCCAAGCGCCTCAAGCCCGAAGAGGTCGAAGAGGGCACGTTCACGATCACCAACCCCGGCGTGTTCGGGTCATTGATGGGCACCCCGATCATAAACCAGCCCCAGGTCGCCATCATGGGTATCGGCGCGATCGAGAAACGCCCGAAGGTGATCGAGGGTGAAGATGGCGAAGACACGATCGCGATTCGCACCTGTGCCTACTTCTCGCTGTCGTTCGACCACCGCCTGATCAATGGCGCGGTCGCCGACGAGTTCCTCGCCTTCGTGAAGAAGCAACTCGAGACCTTCCCAGAGGCCGCACTCTAACCCGTGTCCCGCGCGCTGACGCTCAGTCGCACGATCGTCCCGTTGCCCGACCGCGAGCGCTTTTTCACTCGCGCCCGTGAGCTCCGCGCGCACTTCCAGGCGCGCGGCTGCCAGTATTGGGTGTTCGAGGACGCCGCGCTCGCCGGTGCATTCATCGAGTTCGCCGAGGGCAAAGAGGTCGAGGCGCTGGTTCGAGCCTACTCCGAGGCGCCCGAATCTGGTGTCGATCCCGAACGTATTTATCGCGAGGTAACGCTTTAACAATGCCGGAACGATCGATTTCCGTGAACGGCCAAACCTGGCGTGTGGCGCCGTCGGGCTACGTCACCCAATACGACCGCGACGAGTTCGGCCTGATCTTCACGCGCACGACCCCATCGCGCGAGGTGCGCGTGACGCGCTACTCGCCACTCGGCGCCCGCTCGCGCGAGCAATCGTTCGCTGAGCTCTCCGAGGCCGACCTCGTGCGGCTCTTCGCCCAGTCCCAACCTTCAGCAACGTCCCCAGAGGCGCACTACGCCGGTTGATCTGCACGCCCACACGACGGCGTCCGATGGCTCCGCGTCCCCCGAGGCCCTCCTGGCCCAGGCCGCCACGCTCGGCCTCACGGCCGTTGCGGTCACGGACCACGACACGGTCGCGGCGGTAGCGGCCGCCAGCGCCGCGGGCGCGGCGAATGGCGTCGCGGTCGTCGCCGGCGTCGAGCTGAGCGCGGTCGATGACCGGAATGTCGAGGTGCACATCCTCGGCCTGCATCTCGACAACGTCTCCCGGATCGCGTCGTCGTTGACGCGCTTTCAAGCCGATCGCGTGACCCGAGCCGAAGCCATCGTCGCCGCGCTCAATAAGGGAGGCGTGCCGATCACGATGGAGGCGGTCATGACCGAGGCCGGACCGGGAGCCGTCGGCCGCCCGCACGTCGCCCGCGCGCTCGTCGCCGGCGGCTGGGTGCGAGACCTGCGAGAAGCGTTCGATCGCTGGCTCGGCGCCGAGCGCCCGGCGTATGTCGAAAAGCCACGCCTCGAAATCGCCGCCGCGATCGGCCTCATACACGATGCGGGCGGCGTAGCGATCTGGGCGCATCCCGGCCGCGACGGAACCCGCCAACGGGTCGAGGCGATGGTCGCGTGCGGTCTCGACGGCGTCGAGGTGTCCCATCCGGGCCATTCGATGGACGACATGAACCGCCTCAACGCGCTCGCCCGTCACCGCGATCTACTGCGCAGCGGCGGGTCCGACTGGCACGGCGCGACGGATGGCCCACGGGTCCTGGGTGTCATGAAGGTGCCGGACGACTGGAACGAAGCGCAGGCCGCGCGCGCCGCGCGCTATCGCCCCGCGGATGTATGGAGATCGCCGGCCGCATCGCGCTCGTAACGGGCGCCGGCAAGCGCGTGGGTCGCGCGCTCGCTCTCGGGCTGGCCCGCGCGGGCGCCCGCGTCGCGGTGCACTTTCACGCGTCGACGGCCGGCGCGCTCGAGACTGTCGCCGCGATTCGCGATGCGGGGGGCAACGCGCGGGCGTTCTCCGCCGATCTCGCTGACCCGCACGCCGCCGGCACGCTCGTCGATAGCGTGGCCGACACGCTCGGCGGGCTCGACATCCTCGTCAACTCCTCCGGCATCATGCAGCGCGTCGCGCTCGCCGACGTGACGCCCGCGAACTGGGACACCACGTTTGCGGTCAATCTCCGCTCACAGTTCTTCACGTCCCAGGCCGCCGCCCGCCGGATGGTGAACGGCGGTGTCATCGTGAACATGGCCGATTTGGCGGCGTTCGAGGCCTGGACGGAGTTCATCCCACACTGCGTCAGCAAAGCCGGCGTCGTCGCGCTGACCCAGGCGCTGGCCCACGCGCTCGGACCCCGCATTCGGGTAAACGCCATTGCTCCAGGTGCGGTGCTGCTCCCCGACGGGTTCGATGGCACGCGCCTCGTGAGCACGACGCCACTCAAACGCCTCGGCTCGCCGGACGACGTGGTGCAAGCGCTGCTGTACTTGGTCGCTGCCGATTATGTCACCGGTGAGACGATCATTGTCGACGGTGGTCGACATGTCAGGACCTGACCGCTACGCCACGATCGTCATTGTCGGCGGCGGCTGCTACGGCTCGTTTTATCTCCGACAACTCTTTCGTGCCCGGTCGGCCGGTGCCCTGACGTGGGACCGAGTTGTCGTCGTGGATCGCAACCCCGATTGCGCCGCGGCCCAAGCACTCGGTGATGCTCAGTTAGCCATCGCCGACTGGACGCCGTACTTCCGGGAATACCTGGGTTCTGCCGACGAGGCCGACGCGATAGTCCCGTCGCCGCTCATGCCGCACTTGATGTACGAGTGGGTCCGCGACCGTGCAAAAGAGCGCTGGCCAGATCGCGAGATTGTGACCCGTCCCTTGCCGTCAACGCCCCCGACGCCATGGGAACGCGCGGCTCCGGATGGCGTCCACTACGTGAGCTTCGCCACCTGGATGTGCCCAATCAATTGCATCGAGCCGGCGACGTGTCCGCACACCAAGGGCCCTCGCTCGTGGACGATGCCGGCAACTATTCGGGACTACGTGGCGCAAGAGGGAATCGCCGGCCCGGCCTTGTTCCATGTGACGCACCGCGCCTACGGCGTCGGCATGTTGAACGTTGCCGATGTCCTTGCCGCCGACCGCCTGGTGCGGGACGTGGCCGAGGACAAAGCGGCCCAAGTGTTGGTCGGAACGGTGTCACATTGCCATGGCGCGCTAGCGATCCTGTCGATGAGCGAGCCGCAGGCGAGCGTTGTCAACCGACCAGTCGAGCGGCGTAGTGTGCCGCATCGACGCGCTGCGGAGCAGCGACCCGGTTAGATTTCAGTCATGGCGATCATTCGCGACTACGACGTCGTAATCGTCGGCGCCGGCCCGGCCGGAATGACAGCAGCCCTCTACGCCGGCCGCGCGATGCTCCGCACGGTGGTCCTCGAAGCAGGGCTTTCCGGCGGCGAGCTCCTCCGCACCGAATACCTGGATGACGTCATCGGCTTCCCGATGATCAAGGGCGATGACCTCGCCCAACGCTTCGAGGAGCACGCCAAGAAATTCGGTGCGACGTTCGTGAACTTCACGAATGTGAGCTCGGTGCAGAAGGTCGACGAGATGATGTTCGCCACCGAGACCGACTCGGGCAACGTCTACATGTCGCCGGTCGTGATCGTCACGTCGGGCGGTACACCAGTCAAACTCGGAATCCCGGGCGAGCTCGAGTTCGCCGGCCGTGGCGTGAGCTATTGCGCGATCTGCGACGCGAATTTCTTCAAGAAGCACACGATCGCCGTCGTTGGCGGCGGTGATGCCGCCTGCGAAGAAGCCGACTACCTCACGAGATTCGCCGACAAGGTCTACCTGATCCACCGCCGCCACGAATTCCGGGCGTCCAAGGTAGTCCAGAAGCACGTGTTCGCGAATCACAAAATCGAGGTCGTATTCGATACGGTCGCCGAGGAAGTCATCGGCAAGCCAGGTGGCCTGATGACGGGCCTTCGCCTGAAGAATGTCCTGACCGGTGACCGTTCCGCGCTGGATGTCACCGGCCTCTTCGTGTTCATTGGTTTCAAGCCGAACACCGATATCATCAAGGCGCACTACACGCACGACGCCCTGGGTTACGTCGTGACGGACGGCGCGATGATGTCCTCGATCCCGGGCCTGTTCGTCGCCGGCGACCTCCGTTCGCAACTCACCCGTCAGGTGACGACGGCCTCCGGCGATGCCACGACCGCGGCCATTGCCGCCGACAAGTACCTAAAGGACCTGCGCGAGGCCGGCGGCTCAACCGACAAAGACGTCGAAGAGGCGGTCGAAACATCGCATCTCAACCTCGGCGGCTGGACGTGAGCCCGCTCACGGTCCGACCCGCACTCGTCGGCCCGTTCGAGGAGAACGCCTATCTCGTCGTCGACCCCGAGACGCGCGATGCCATCTACATCGATCCCGGCGATGAGGGCGATCGCCTCATCGATCTTCTGCGCGCCTCCGAGGCAAAGCTCCGCGCGATCTGGCTGACGCACGGCCATGTCGACCACATCGGCGGCATCGCCGCCCTTCGCCGCGCCCACGACGTGCCGATCTATCTGCACCCCGCCGATCGCCCACTCTACGATGACGGCGCGAAGTTCGCGGAGACGTTCAGCGTACCGTTCGAGGAGCCCCCTCCACCCGATGTCGACTTGGCAGAGGGTGATAAGCTTCGCCTCGGCCGCACGACCTTCGATGTCGTGCACGTGCCCGGCCACTCGCCTGGTCAGGTCGCTTTCCTGGCACCCGGGATCGCATTCCCAGGCGATCTCATTTTCGCCGGCTCGATCGGCCGGACGGACCTCCCATTGGCCGATCCCGCGGCTATGCTCCACTCCCTGGAGCGCGCGGCAGGCTGGGATGCCTCACTCGTTCTCCACCCGGGCCACGGTCGCTCAACGACCGTGGGCGAGGAGCTCCGCTCCAATCCGTTCTTGAGCGGTCTCGCCAGGCCCTTGGCACGCCGGTGACCCCCATGGCCGCCTCGCCGGTCGTGCGCTCGCTGGTCGCCCTCACGGTATCTGCGTGGCTCGGTGCCGCCGTTCTGCTCGCCGCTTCAGTCGCACCAGCCGCATTCGCCGTACTCCCGTCCCGGATGCTCGCCGGTGCGCTCGTTGGCCGGGTGCTTCCGGTTCTGTTCATCACCGGTCTCGTCATCGGTCTTGGCGCCGCGCTCAGCGACGTTTCGTGGCGGCGCGGGCCGGGCTTTGTGATGGCGGGCGCTTGTGCGATTGCGCAATTCAGCATTGGCCGCCGGATCGATCGCCTCCGTGCATCAATCGGCGGCCCGATCGACGCGCTGGCAGAGTCCGATCCTCGTCGCATCGCCTTCGGCCGACTTCACGGCCTGAGCGTCGCCTTTCTGGCCGTCGCGATGCTCGCCGCACTCGTGATCGTTATCGCTGCTTGGAGGTCCTATGGACAGTACAGCCGTTGATGCCCCGCGCCTCCCCATGGTCGATGTCACGGCCAACGTGCCCGACGAGACTCGGGAGATGTTCGACAAGTTCATCGGCCAACGGGGCCGGGTCCCCAACCTATTTCGCATTGCCGCGCTGCGGCCGAACATCGCGCAAACGCTCGCCGCGCATCTCGATGCGGTGATGGGTCCGGGCGAGGTGAGCGGGCTCCTCAAAGAGCTGATCGCCTGCCGCGTCTCACAGATCAACAGCACGCCGTACTGCCTGGCGTCGCACAGCAAGCTCGCGCGCAAGCAGGGGGGCACTGACGCGCAACTCACCGCGCTGGCCGTGCACGACTACTCGGGCTTCGAGCCGGGTTGGTCGGCCGCGTTCGCCTATGCATCCGAAGTCGCGGCGCCTGGCGGGTACGTGAATGACGCGACCTTCGCGGCGCTGGCCGAGCATTGGACCGCGCCCCAGATCGTCGAGATCACGGCCGTGGCGACCGCCTTCAGCCTCTTCAATCGTTTCGCCGACGCGCTGAACATTCCCATCACGACATGACCACACGCAGCGAGAAAGACCCACTCGGCCCCCTCGACGTCCCCGCCGAAGCGCTCTATGGCGTACAGACGCGCCGTGCGGAGCTGAACTTTCCCATCAGCGGCCTGCGCGCCCGGCCGTCGTTCATCACCGCCATCGTGCAGATCAAGCGCGCCGCGGCGCTGACGCACAAAGAGACGGGACGCCTCGAGCCGCGCCTCGCGGACGCGATCATCGCGGCCGCCGACGAGATCCTGAGCGGCAAGCACCGCGAGCACTTCGTGATCGATGTCTATCAGGCCGGGGCAGGCACCTCGCTCAACATGAACGTCAACGAGGTACTCGCCAACCGCGCCAACGAGATGCTGGGGGCTCCGCGTGGTTCGTACGCGCCGGTGCACCCGAACGATCACGTGAACATGGCGCAGTCGACGAACGATGTGATCCCGACCGCGATACGCCTGGCCGCGATCTACGAGTCGGCCAACGTCATGCGCGCCGGTACGGAGCTCGCCAATGCATTCGCGGCGAAGGGGCGTGCGTTCGACGACATCGTGAAGGCTGGCCGGACGCACTTGCAAGATGCCATGCCCATTCGCCTCGGCCAAGAGTTCGAGGCATACGCCGGGACGATCGTCCGCGATCTCAATCGGGTCGAAGAATCGGTGTATTACCTCCACGACCTGGGCATTGGCGGCAGCGCTGTAGGCACGGGCGTGAATGTCGAGCCACCGTATCCCGCGCTGATGGTGAAGCACTTGTCCGAGATGACTGGCCAGCCATTCCGAGTCGGCAAAGATCGCGTGCAGCTGATGCAGAGCATGGGCGACGTTGCGGCCTACAGCGCGCAGCTCAGGGTGCTGGCCCTCGATCTCAGCAAGATCGCCAGCGACCTCCGCCTCCTTGCCAGCGGTCCCCGCACGGGACTCGACGAGATCCGGCTGCCAGCCGTCCAGCCGGGATCCTCGATCATGCCGGGCAAGGTGAATCCATCGCATCCCGGAGATGGTCAACCAGGTCTGCTTCCAAGTGATCGGATGCGACACGTGCGTATCAGCCGCGGCCGAGCACGGTCAGCTCGAGCTCAACGTGATGATGCCCGTGATCGCGTTCAACGTCCTTCTCGAGAGCGAAATCCTCGGCAATGCGATGGCCGTGCTCACTGAACGTTGCGTCACTGGCATCGAGGCCAACGCCGACCAGTGCGCCTATTGGGTCGAGCGCTCGGCCGCGCTGGCCACTGCTTTGGCGCCACAGATCGGCTACGCCCGTGCCGCGGAGCTCTCCAAGCAGTCGGTCAAAGAGAACGTGCTGATTCGTGATCTGGTCAAGCGTGAGCACGTGCTCCCGCCGGCCGAGATCGACGAGGTGTTGGACCTTCGTAAGCTCACCGAAATCGGCGTTCCCGGCGGCGCCCATGGGGGCGTCTCGGCTGGCTAGCCCAAGGCTTGAAAAAGAGTTACAGTTCAGATCGTGCGCATTACGACGTGGGCAGAGTACGGCTTGATCTGTGCTTTGCACTTGGCCAAACGAGCGGCCGAGGGCCCGGTGACCGGGCGTGATCTGGCGGCGCGCGAGCGGCTCCCAGCCGACTATGTCGAGCAGATCCTGCTCCGTCTCCGCCGGGCCGATGTGGTGCACTCGTCGCGGGGCGCCCACGGCGGCTACGTGCTGGCCCGTCCGGCGGACGAGGTGTCCGTGCGGGATGTGATCGCCGCGTCCGAGGGCGCGACGTTCGACCTCCACTGTGTGAGCCACCCGGTGGAAGAGTCCCGCTGCTCGGAGTCGCACAGCTGCTCGATCCGTCCGGTCTGGCTGCTGCTGCAGAGCAAGATCGACGATGTCCTCGAGAGTGTGCACCTCGCCGATCTGATGGAAGAAGAGGCCGTCGTTCGCCAGCGCGTCGGCCTGCCTGTCCTGCACGCGTAGTTCCTGAGGTGCTCCCGCCCAGCATCGCGAGCCTGTTTCGTCGCTGGCGGGATGAGCACGCGCTCGAACGCCGGGCCACTGCCGTCGCTCGCGCCGCGCTGGCCGAACCCGACGAAAGCGACGTCCGCTGGCTCGCCGAGCGTGGTGCACACGGTGACGAGGACCACGCGCGCTGGGAGTGGCGCTACGCCCGCCGGGCGTTCACGATCATCGTCGCCCAGCGCGATGCGTTGGACGACCGCACGGGTTCCGCGGTCGCCGCGGCTGTCGGCTCGGCCCTCGCGCGCGACCCGATGATCGATGCCACGAAGCGCCGCGTCGCCACCCGCCAGTTCAACGATCGCCTGGCGGGCTACAGCGCGATTCTTCGCGACCGCGATCCGTCGACGCCAACATCCGAGCGCCTGGCCCGTGCGTTCCTCGGATTCGCGGGCACCGTCGACCCGTCCCCCGCCGACATCCTGCGCGGGGCGACAGCACTGTCATCGATGCTGACGGACACGAATGCGACGCTCGCTTTGCATTTCGGCGCCGTCGACCTGCCGGCCGACGTCGCCCCGTCCGCGCTCAAATCTTCTCGTTCTTGATCTGATTCCAGCCGCCGACGACCGCGGCTCCAGCGGTTCCGTCGACTTTTTGCGGCGTGTAGGTGACGTTCAAGCCACCGTACATGAACGCCAGCATCTCGGACGGCGTTTCGCCTTGCACGGTGTCGCCGGTCCACTGGACGCTCTGCAGAGCGACGAGCTGGAACTCGAATTTCAGGTAGGTGACGGCGCTATTGCCGCCTGCCTTGTTCAGGACCAGGAAGGCCTTGTCCCACGCGTTCCCCGCGGCGCACGCCTGGAACAGGAGTGGACTGGAGGAGTCGGGCTGCTTCCGAATCTGAAAGGCGCTGAACGTCACCTTTCCGGCGCCGGCGCCGGTCGACTGCGAGCCGATGTTGAGCTTCTGTTGGACGTTGAAAGAGAAGTAGTCGATTTCGATCCAGCCCTCGAATCCTTTGCGCGTGGATTCGCCTTTGATCGCCGGGCCGTAGTTGCCGCCGAACGAGATATACGCGTCGTACGCCATGGGTGTCCTCGTGGAGGGTTCCAATAGCAACGAGCGCAGTAGTCCAGCGTTCTCAAGCGCAAGCGGACTTTGGGACCGGTTGTCTCGGAAAACGGGTGAATTGGGGCGGAGATTCACGGGGGGCGTGGGGGAAGTGGCGGTGGGGTAAGGAGTTAAGAGGTAGCCCCTGAATACGAGTAGCCTAGTCCCTCTTCCCCCTCCGGTTATGCCAGTTGAGAAAACGCTGCATGTGGCCGTCTTGTACTTCGCTGGGAGAATGGATTTTCAGGCCCAACTTTTCGCGAACTTCCATCAACAGCGTGTTATGGCCGAATGGGTACATCTGCTCTTCAAAGAGGAGAGTGAATCCGCCACTCTGCTGGACCTCGTGTACGTAGGACTTCGGAGCAAACCTCATGATAAATAGCGGTGTGACTCGGAGGTGCTTACAAAGCTCGATCTTCGTGGACAGTTCCTCGCGCGGGATGTAGTTCTGCGTGTTCTTGACCTCCACCCCGTATTCCTGACTGTCCCTGGTGATAATGCGGTCGAGATTGTGATCGGTCTTGGTCCAGGTCAGGTCCTTCCACGTTCTGGTGTTCTTCGCCTCTGCCCGGAATCCATGTCGTCCGAGGGCGGCATCGAACATCAACTCGCCGTGCCGTCCTATCGCATGCGTAAAGTCTGGATGGAAGATGCGCTCCAGTAGGGTTGCGATCTCGCGTTGCTCGCGCTTCCAGTACCTGTGCTGCACGTGCGCGTAGAAGTGGACAGTCTTCTCTTGTACAACAAATGGGGCCCGTTGGATCTGTCGGCCTTGGGCCAGTTCCAGAAGCGCCTTGCCGGTGATCCAGTGAAAAAAGTCGCGTTCGAGGAAAGTTTCGATTTGCGTCGAGTAGAACAAACGCCGCGGCGAATTGTCGAAGAATGAGAGTAGGCGTGCAATCGCTTCGTCTATCGCCGGATCACGCCGGCGACGCTCTGGTTCTTCCTCGTATTCGTAATCGTGCATCGCAGTTGGTTGGTTGTTGGCCGATCTCGCAGCCAGGTGAGCCTTGCCGTTCTAAGTCGGCATTGGAGGCTCCCCGCGATGTATGCGCCCGACGAATTCCGCTTCCCGGACGGTGGCCTGCGGGGCGAAGGCCCGGCGATTGTCCCATCCGACGCCCGGCGACTGTCTGACCGAAGACAGTAAGGGATCCCCCGAAGGGGACCCCTTATGCCGAAGGGGGGACTCGAACCCCCACGGGCTGTCGCCCACTGCACCCTGAATGCAGCGCGTCTACCAGTTCCACCACTTCGGCGAGAACAATAAGCATAGCGGCGTTGCGCTATCTTGCCAATCGAGGGGACTTTGAGCTATGGCGATCATTCTGCCGCGACAGCGCTGGCAACCGGTTCGGAAAGGCGGACCAAGCGGTTTCATCGAGACACTGAGCGACGAGCTCAGACAATTCGAGATACAGCTGCCGAACCAATTTCCTGACCTGGCCAGAATGCCGTGAAGTCGTCATCGCGTCCGACTACGGTGGCCAGCACCAGGGGCCCACGTACCGGGCGTATACGTTCCTTGTCGCGGATCTCGCTCAGTGGCGCGCTTTCGCCGGCGATCGGGACGCCGTGCGACGTCGCTATCTGCGGGCGGTCAGAGCCTGGAATTCAAGAAGATGCGTCGTGGTGACGCGCGACTGAGCGCGCTCGAACCTTTCCTGGCCACTGTGGATCCTGTGCCGGGTGTCGTCGTGACAGTAGCGGTCGATAGGGGCCTCCATCATGTTATCGGCGCTCCGACGCGTGACCAGCTCCGCCGAGCCGCTGGCCCTCCCGCACCTCCGGAGGCGGTGTTCGAGGACATGATCCGGGTATCGATGATCCTGACCGTTCTCATAGCGGGCTTGTCGAGGAACGGGCAAGAGGTCGTCTGGATCTCTGATAACGATCCGATCGTCGACACGCTCCAACGCGAGCGCCAAATCGACGCGCTCGTACGCTTGATGACTGGGCACTACGTCGAACACCCGATCGCGGGCGTGTATGCCGCTTCGACACGACAGCCCGGAGCGGAGGCGCTCTTCAAGCATTTGCTGGAGATCCCGGACCTCGTGGCAGGCGCGCTTGGAGAGCTTCTGGATCGATATCACCACGCGGGGGTGACTTTGAGCGCCGTGTTGCAGACGGCACCCGAGGGGATGTCGCCGAAAACGCGGATCGTCATGAACTGGTTGGCTGCGGACCGCCACGCGCTCAAGCGGTGGGTTTTCGCGATCGCGCCAGCGGCCGGTACTGCTGTGTCGGTCTCCCTCGTGCGCATGCACGGTACAGCTGATCTCGCCCGGTAGCTCGCTACGGGTGCTGCGAACCCCCCCCGCCGGAGCTGCCGCTCGCCCGGGGCGTCGTGATCGGCGGACCGGCCGGCCTGGCACGGGCCGTAACTCGGTCGCGCTAGGGCCGGTGCCCGCCCGATGAGGACCCGCTCGGGGCACTCGGCGCGCTGGACGACTCGTGGCTCGACGCGGTGGAGGTCGGTGCACTGTAGCTCGGCGCGCTGTAGCTAGCGCGCGTGGCCGCCTCGTGATAGCTCGACGTATACCCAGAGCCGCCGCCAGTAGAGTACTCGACCCGCGGAGCCCCTTGCGACGAGAAGCCTCGCGAGACTGAGACTTCAGCCGTCGCAATGCGCCCGGTCGGCTCCATCACCAGCGCGGTAGTGCCGTGCACCGACCCGACGTTGCCATTCACGATCGCTCGCACCTCCTCGTGCGCCCCGCCGAGCATCGCGTTTCCCGATCTCGGTACCCACACGCTTCCGTACCGCACATACCCCAGCGCACGCGGCAGCTCAGTACCCGGCTCACCGTTGTGCGTGATCGCGTGCCACTGGTCCTTCGCGGCGTACCACCGCAACGCGCGTTGGTCGCCCCGGTCCAGCCGAGTGCCCGGTTTTGGCACGAGCTTCGGCGGCTTGTATCCCGGCGGCAGGAACTTCTTTTGCGTCGGCTTGCCCGGTTGCATCGCGAAAAATTGCCTGCCGGCCGCCAGAGCGTACCGCTGTCGCTCGAAGTGATGCTCCGAGTAGCAGTTGGCGAATCGCTCGTCGTCTTCGCGCGTGCGCTTGGGATCCTTGCTGACGATCGTCCTGCGTACGAGCGACAGTCGTCCGTCCTTGCACCGGAGTGAATCCAATCCAACCGTGTCAGCCGCGTACGCGTCGACCACGTTGGCGCCGGCGATCGCGTCATCGAGCGATCCCGTCAGATCGATCGGATCGTGCGAGGCGACCAGGTAGACCCGGTCATAGCCCGCGTCCCCCTGCGGCACGTACACATACCCACTCATCGGCACGCCTTCGAGCGCGGTCTGTTGATAGAGGACATCGGCACCGTGCTCTTGCGTGGCGCCGATGACCGCGAAATTCGTCGGCTGATTCACCCAGAGGGCGAGCTGCCCGTCGACCGGCGGCAGCAGCATCGCGTCGATCTCCGCTGGCGCCGGCGCCGTCGTCAGACGGGACCCGGCGCACCCGAGGCACAGCAGCATCGCCAGCCACAACGCTCTCGGCATCTAAACCTCCGTATACTGGCTATACGCGCGGCGCGAGAAATCGCTGTCGGCCATATTATCTCGTTATATTGTGACGGTTTACGCCCCTTAAGTGTCCACCTGATGACGAAGGCTGAGACCGACTCCGAACCGATTGCGCGAAACCGCCGTGCCCGCCACGACTACCACATTCTCGAAACGTGGGAGGCGGGGCTGGTGCTGACCGGTACCGAGGTCAAGGCGCTGCGCAACGGCAAGGCAACGATCTCGGATGCCTACGGTGTTGTGAACGGAGAGGAGGCGTTCCTTCTGAACCTCCACATCGGCCAGTACGACCAGGGTCATCAGTTCAATCACGAGCCGACCCGCACGCGCAAGCTGCTGCTGCACAAGAAGGAGATTCGCAAGATGATCGGGGCCGTCGAGCGGCAAGGACTGACGCTGATCCCGCTCGACCTCTACTTCAAGCGCGGTCGAGCCAAGGTGCTCATCGGCTTGGCGCGAGGGAAGAAGCTCCACGACAAGCGCGCGGACGAGCGGCGTCGCGATGACGAACGCGAGATCGCGCGCGCGGTGCGCGTCCGGTGATTCTGCATCTCGCCCTCTTGCTCCAGATCTCCTCGCTGTCGGTCAAGGCGGGAGGGGGAGAGACACAGGTCCCTGTCGAGGAGACCGAGGCGGGTCTCAGCATTCGCGCCGACCTCCTGGCGAGCGCGCTCGGCGGATCGACCAAGAAATTGGCGAACGATCACTACTCGGTTGCGCTCCCTGGCCTGACGCTGGTCGTGTCCGACCATAACCCGTTCGCCAAGGTCGACTCGGTCGTCGTGCCGCTTGGCGGCGAAGCGTACGTGTCCGCGGGGCACGTCTATCTCCCGTTCACCGTCGTCACCAATGTCGTGCCGCGCCTCGGCAGCGGCGTGCTCTATGACACGTCGCGGGTCGAGCTGCGCGTGTTCGGGTCGGTTCCAGTCCATCGCGGCTCGGGCAATGTGCTCGTCACCGATTCGACGGACCTCGAGGAGAGCGCGACGCCGGGTCGCCCGCACCTGGTCGTCGTCGATGCCGGCCATGGTGGGCCCGACAACGGAATGAGCGGTCCGATCGGGTCCTCGCACCCGATCTACGAGAAGGACATCACCCTCGCGGTCGCACGAAAAGTCGCCTCGGCGCTCCATTCCCGCGGGATCGACGTGATCATGACGCGCACGCGGGATACGCTGATCGCCCTCTCCGATCGCGGGAAAATCGCCAACGAGCACCACGGCGATCTCTTTCTCTCGATCCACGTGAACGCCGCCAACCCCGAGTGGAAGGATCCAGCCGCGGCGCGCGGGTTCGAGACGTATTTTCTGGCCGAGGCCAAGACCGAGGACGCGAAGCGCGTGGCGCAGATGGAGAACGAGGCCGTCCGGTTCGAGACGAACGCGGATGGAACGAAGAACGACCCGCTCAACTTCATCTTGAACGACATGAAGCAGAATCAACACCTGCGCGAGTCGAGCGAGCTCGCCGATATCATCCAGCGGCGTCTGGCGAAGATTCATCCCGGGCCCGACCGCGGCGTAAAGCAGGCGGGGTTCCGCGTGCTGGTGACCGCGTACATGCCCGCGGTACTCGTCGAGATCGGCTTTGGCACGAACGCCGCCGAAGCGCGGTTCCTGAACAATCCGACCGATCAGCGGGCCATTGCCCAGTCGATCGCGGCCGCGACCGCCGCGTACCTGGCGCGCTACGAGCGCCGTGTTAGCGCTGGGCACACGGCGAGCGTGGCAACCGGAGCCGCACCGCAGTGACCGTCAGTCTCGCGGTTGAGGCCGCGGGGCTCCGCTTTCAGAATCCTGTCTTACTCGCCTCCGGCACCGCTAGCTACGGGCGGGAGCTTGCCGGCGTCATGGACTTGGATCGACTCGGGGGCCTGGTCACCAAGGCCGTGAGCGTCGAGCCGCGCCTGGGCAATCCCGCGCCGAGGGTCGCCGAGTTTCCTGGCGGCATGCTGAACGCGATCGGGCTGGCGAACCCGGGCCTCGACGCCGTTCGATCCGAGGCCCTCCCATGGCTCGCTCAGCACCTCCACTCGGCTCGGGTACTGGTGAACGTCGTCGGCAACGCAATCGACGACTTTGTCACTGTGGTGTCGGGCTTGACCAACTCGCAGGGGCTCGACGCATTCGAGCTCAACGTAAGCTGCCCGAATGTCCATTGCGGAGGATTGGAGTTCGGCGCCGACCCGCATATCCTCGCCGAGCTGATCACCGCGTGTCGGCGGGCCACGAAACGCCCCCTATTCGTCAAACTCTCGCCCACGTTGCCGGCGATAGCTGATACGGCACGTGTCGCGGTAGATGCCGGAGCAGACGGGATCACCGTGGTCAATACGATTCCGGGCCTGATCATAGACGTAGAGAGCCGGAAAGCCGCGCTGGGTTTTGGGACGGGCGGCGTCAGTGGCCCGGCCATTCTGCCGATCGGCGTCCTCGCTACGTATCGCGTCGCCAAGGCCGTGTCAGTACCGATTATCGGGGTCGGAGGCGTAGCCAGACCCGACGATGTCGTGCAGTATTTGTTGGCCGGCGCGAGCCTCGTCGCGGTCGGTACCGCGGCTCTCAAAGATCCGCGCGTGCCGGAGCGCCTGGTTCGCGGGCTCGCGAAATGGTGCGAGCGTCACTCAATCGAATCACTCGCGGAGATCGTGGGGAGCGTGCGGCTGTGAAAACAATCCCGATAGTCGCGCTCGATGTGCCGAGCCAGGAAGCCGCGTCGATCATCGTTTCGGCGATCGGCGATCAGTGCCGGTTCTACAAGGTGGGCGCCGAGCTCTCCACGTCGGCCGGCCCCGGCGTGGTGCGCTTTCTCCGCGATCATGGGAACGAGGTCTTCCTGGACCTCAAGTGGCACGACATCCCGAACACGATCAAGGGCGCCGCCCGGAGCGCGTCTCGGCTCGGCGCACGGCTCGTCACGGTCCACGCCACCGGCGGGATGGCGATGATGCGCGCCGCCGTGGAGGGCGCCCGCCAGGGTGGCTCCGAGACCAAGGTGTTGGCGGTGACGGTCCTGACCTCGTTCGACGCCGACCGCCTGACCCAGGCCTGGGGCCGCCCGAACATCGTCGTCGCCGACGAGGTCCTCCGCCTAGCCGGCCAGGCGCTCGAGGCCGGCGTTCAGGGGATCGTCTGCGGCGGCGCCGAGGCCGCGGCCGTCAGAAAGCGCTACGGGGACGCTCTCGAGATCCTCGTACCGGGCGTCCGCCTGGACGGTGCCGCCTCCAACGACCAGGTCCGGATCGCCACCCCACAGGAAGCCGCCGCCGCCGGTGCGAACTACATCGTGGTCGGCCGGACCGTCACGGCCTCCCCGGCACCCCGCGATGCCATGCGTCGCGTTATCGAGGCCGTTACTAATTGACCTAAAGGGTTGTGGCGAGTAAGATTAAAAGCTCGGCCAGAACCTATTAGGGAGATATACCGTGAAAGTTCGTAGCAGCGTCAAGCCGATCTGCGAGCACTGCAAAGTGATCAAGCGGAACGGCGTGATGCGAATCATCTGCAAGCGCAACCCAAAACACAAGCAGCGGCAAGGATAACTCATGGCGCGCATTGCCGGCATCGATCTCCCTCGCGAGAAGAAGGTTGAGATCGGGCTGACGTACATCTACGGGATCGGTCGCGCCAACGCGCGCAAGATCATGGAATCGACCGGGGTCAATGCTGCGCTCCGCATCAAGGAGCTCTCGGACGCCGACGTGAACCGTCTCCGCCAGGCGATCGAGCGCGACTTTCGCGTCGAAGGCGCGCTCCGGACCGAGATCGCGATGAACATCAAGCGCTTGATGGACATCGGCTCGTATCGCGGCATCCGCCATCGCAAGGGACTCCCGGTCCGCGGTCAGCGGACGCACACCAACGCGCGCACGAAGAAGGGTCCGCGCCGCGCCATCGCCGGCAAGAAGAAGGTGACCAAGTAACATGGCAACTGCGAAGAAATCGAAGCGTATCGTCGAAGCCGAGGGCATCGCCCACGTCAACGCGACGTTCAACAACACGACGGTGACCATCACCGATGCCCGTGGCAACACGGTCTCCTGGGGCTCGTCCGGCAAGGCCGGGTTCAAGGGCTCGAAGAAGTCGACGCCGTTCGCCGCGACCGTCGCGGCCGAGCAGGTGGCGCGCGAGGCGATGACGCTCGGCGTCCGCCGCGTGCACGTGCGCGTGCAGGGTCCTGGCTCGGGTCGCGAGTCGGCGATCCAGGCGCTGGCGACTGCCGGCCTGCAGGTCAAGTCGATCAAAGACGTGACCCCGATCCCGCACAACGGTTGCCGGCCGCCCAAGCGGCGGAGGGTCTGACCGGTGCGGTATCTGGGACCCAGCTGTCGGCAGTGCCGGCGCGAAGGCACGAAGCTCTTCCTGAAAGGGACGAAGTGCTTTACCGAGAAATGCCCCGTCGAGCGGCGGCCGTATGCCCCTGGCCAGCACGGCCAGAGCACAGCGCGGCGCCGGAAGTCGTCGGAGTACGCGAAGCAGCTCCGTGAGAAGCAGAAGATCAAGCGCATCTACGGCGTCAGCGAGCGCCAGTTCCGCAACACGTTCCAGCGCGTCGTCTCGCTGCCTGGCATCACCGGGCATGAGCTGCTTGCTTCGCTCGAGAGCCGGCTGGACAACATGGTCTACCGGATGGGTTTCGCGTCCAGCCGCAAGGCTGCGCGTCAGCTGATCCGTCACCGTCACGTCGAGGTGAACCAGAAGACCGTCGACATCCCGAGCTATCTGGTCAGGCCCGGTCAAGAAGTACGCGTGCGCCCGAAGTCGCGTGAGCAGGTGTCGATCCTCACCGCGATGGACCAGTCGTCGCGCGGTGCGCCGCTCTCCTGGCTCGCGGTCGACCGCGAGTCGTTCAGCGGGCGTATGCTCGAGCGTCCCGCTCGGGCGAACATTCCGATCAACGCGCAAGAGCAGCTCGTCGTCGAACTGTATTCGAAGTAGCGCGGTCGGGACCCTAACTCCCGTACGAGCCTACCGCGCGTTAGGGGCGGGGTAGGGCGTTGCCGGGGCGATTCGCCCGGTATGACCACTGAGAGGTGAATGAAGACAATGGCACAAACGATTGATCTCCGCGGGTTGGTCCGCCCGCAGCTCGTCGAGGCGACGAAGCGCGAGGACAACCCGAATGTCTCCGAGTTCCGGCTCCAGCCACTGGAGCGTGGATTCGGCCATACGCTTGGCAACGCGATGCGTCGGCTCCTGCTGTCGTCCCTCCGTGGGTCGGCGGTCTGGGCGTTCCGCGTCGATGGCGTCGTGCACGAGCACCAGACGATTCCGGGAGTGGTGGAAGATGTCCACCAGATCATCGGCAATCTCAAGACGTTGACGCTCGTTCTGGACGAAGGCCTCGAGGACGCCACGCTGCGCATCCAGCGCTCGGGCGCCGGTGTGGTCACCGCCGCCGACATCAACGTCGGCTCGGGCGTCCGCATCATCGACCCCTCGCACCATCTCTTCACGCTGCAGGACGATCGCGACATCACGATGGACCTGTACGTCAAACAGGGCCGCGGGTATACCGAGGCGGACCAGCACACGCTGGAGCGCGGGATGCCGATCGATGTCGTCCGTATCGACGCGATCTACAATCCCGTCCGCCGCGTGAACTTCTCGGTGGCCGAGACTCGTGTCGGCCAGCGCACCGACTTCGATCGTCTGACGCTGACGGTCGAGACCAACGGCACGATCAGTCCCGAGGAAGCCGTCAGCTACGCCGCGGCGCTCGCGCAGACGCACTTCCAGTATTTCGTCGGATTCGGCTCGCACACGTCGGCGCCTGTCGGTACCGGCGCTGACCTGGGCGGCGGCGACAGCGTTCGCCTGCAGGAATTGCAAACGCCGATCGACGATCTCGAGCTCTCCGTTCGCTCGGTGAACTCGCTCAAGAACTCGAATATTCGTTCACTCGGCGACCTGGTTCGCCAGACCGAGAGTCAGATTCTGCAGGTGAAGAATTTCGGCAAGAAGTCGCTGCAGGAGATCGCCGATCTGCTCGAGAGAAAGGGTTTGAATTTTGGGATGCGTTACGAGGAGACGCCGGAAGGTGTGCGGATCACCGATTGGGGAACGCCGCCGAGCCGCGCTGCCGCGAACGCGCCGGATGACGACGAGGAGTAAGACCCGTGCGACATAGAAAAGCTGGGCGCCAACTCCGGCGCACGAGCGAGCAGCGTCTCGCCTTGCTTCGCAACCTCGCGATCTCGCTGATCGAGAAGGGCGCGATCGAGACGACCGAGGCCAAGGCCAAGGAGCTGCGGCCGTTCGTCGAGAAGCTGATCACCAAGGGCAAAGCCGGCACGCTGCACGCGCGCCGGCTCGCCGCCCGGCACGTGCACAAGCGCGCCGCGGCAGACATGCTGTTCAAGGAAGTCGCGCCGAAATTCGCGACCCGCCAGGGCGGATATACCCGGATCTTGAAGACCGGCTTCCGCAAAGGCGATGGCGCCGAGATGGCCCGGATCGAGCTGATCGGGTTCAGCCAGGAGCCGGCGAAGCCGCGCTCGGTCCAACCGACCAGTCGAGCAGCGCGAAGCGCTGCATCGACGAGCCGCGGAGCGGCTCCGTCATGACGCCGATCGCGCGCAATCGGTGCTACGCCTGCGGCCGCGGCGTGGCGTTCGGCAACAACGTCTCGCACGCGAACAACAAGACGCGTCGCGTGTGGAAGCCGAACCTTCAGGTGGCTCGGATTGTCCTCGACGGGACAATTACGAAGGTGAAAGTGTGCACGCGATGCCTGCACGCGGGTAAGATCGAGCGCGCCCCTCGCGGGGGCGGCGTCCCCACCGCGTAAGTCCGCTCGCCGCGCGCCTCGACCGGGATGCCGACTGCGCTGATCACCGGCATCACCGGCCAGGACGGGTCCTACCTGGCCGAGCTGCTGCTGGGGAAAGGCTATCGAGTCGTTGGAATCGTACGGCGGAGCTCGACGACGCCGTACGAGCGGATCGGCCATCTCGTCGACCGCGTCGAGCTCGTCTCGGCCGACCTGCTCGATCAACACTCGTTAGTGGATGCGATGGTCGGCTGTGCACCCGACGAAATTTACAATCTGGCCGCGCAAAGCTTCGTTCAAACGTCGTGGACCCAACCGGTTCTGACCGGAGAATTCACGGCGATCGGCGTGACCCGCATGCTGGAAGCGATGCGCAAGGCAGCGCCCAAAGCTCGCTTCTATCAAGCCAGCTCGAGTGAGATGTTCGGCAAAGTGGTCGAGACGCCCCAAACCGAGACCACGCCGTTCTATCCGCGCTCGCCATACGGTGTTGCGAAGGTCTACGGACACTGGATCACCGTGAACTATCGCGAGAGCTACGGCCTCTACGCCGTCTCCGGGATACTTTTCAATCACGAGAGCCCCCGGCGAGGACTGGAGTTCGTCACGCGCAAGGTCACCGATGGTGTCGCCCGCATCAAACTCGGTAAGGCACGCGAGCTGCGCCTCGGCAACCTCGAGGCCCGGCGCGACTGGGGATTTGCCGGCGATTACGTCGATGCGATGTGGCGCATGCTGCAACCCGATGAGCCGAGCGATTTCGTCGTCGGCACCGGGGAAACGTGGTCGGTCCGGCAGTTGTGCGAGCTCGCGTTCCAGCACGTGGGACTCGACTACCGCGAGTACGTGAAGATCGACGAGCGATTTATGCGTCCGGCGGAAGTCGATGTCCTGGTTGCCGACGCGACCAAAGCGAAAACCCAGCTCGGCTGGCAGGCGTGTTGCACGTTCAAACAGCTCGTCGAGATGATGGTGGATGCTGATCTGGCGCGGCACAGATGAAAACCTTGATTACCGGCGCCGGCGGGTTCGTCGGCCAATGGCTCTGCCGAGCCCTCCTCGAGGCGGGCCACACGGTCACTGGCGCGACGCCCGACGACCCCAAGGCCGCGAAGATCCTCGCCGACGATGAGCACTCCCAGGTCACGTGGGTGCGCGGCGACATTCGGCGGACGGAAGATGTGCGCCGCTTCCTCGACGCCGCATCGCCCGATCAGATCTTTCACCTCGCGGGAATCGCCTCGGTCACCGGCGCGGCGCTCGATGCCGGCGCGGCCACCGAGGTGAATGTCGTCGGCGCGGCGCGATTGCTCGCCGAAGTCCGCGCGCGCCGTCGCGGCGGCGTCCTTGACCCCGTGGTCCTCGTGGTCGGTTCGGGCGAGCAATACGGCAAGCACGACGCGGCCGATCTTCCGCTCTCGGAAGAGGAGGAGCAGCGTCCCTTGAGCGTCTACGCCGCGAGCAAGGCCGCGCAGGAGGTCGTCGCGCTCGAGGCCTATCGCAGCGAAGGCGTACGGGTGGTCTGCACTCGCAGCTTCAATCACAGCGGAGGCGGCCAACCGTCCTCGTATCTCATCCCCGCCTTGGTCTCTCGGGCCCTCGCGGCTCGAAATCAACGCCCACCCAAAGTTGTGCTCGGCTCGATGACGACCGTCCGCGACTTCCTGCACGTGATCGACGTCGTCGACGCGTACATGGTGCTGGCGAGCCGCGGCCGGCCGGGTGAGGTGTATAACGTCTGCAGCGGACTCGGGACCTCGGTGAAGGACCTGGCCGTGGCCGTGCTCGCGGCGACCGGAGTCAAAGCGTCGCTCACGACCGATCCGGATCTCGTGCGATCCGTCGAGGTGCCGACGCTGGTCGGCAAGAATGGCAAGCTGCGCGAGGCCACCGGCTGGTCTCCCGAGCATAGTATTCCCGACATCATTGAGGACGTGATCGCCCACACCGCACATGCCTCGACGCACTGACCTCAATCGCATCCTGCTGCTGGGCTCCGGGCCGATCATCATCGGTCAAGCGGCGGAATTCGATTACTCGGGGACGCAAGCGGCTCGTGCCCTCAAAGAAGAGGGCTACTCGGTCATCCTGGTGAACTCGAATCCGGCGACGATCATGACCGACCCGGAGTTCGCCGACCGGACGTACATCGAGCCGGTGACGCCCGAGTTCGTCGAGCTGGTGATCGCCGAGGAGCGTCCGGACGCGCTGCTGCCGACCATGGGCGGGCAGACCGCGCTCAACGTCGCGATGGCGCTGCACGAGAATGGCGTCCTCGCCAAGTACGGCGTAGAGCTCATCGGCGCCAACGCGCGGGCGATCGCGATGGCCGAGGACCGCGCGCAGTTCGCGCAGGCGATGCGCCGGATCGGACTCAATGTCCCGTCGGGCTCCACGGTCACGACTTGGGACCAGGCCGACGCGTTGGCCGACACCATCGGCTTCCCGGCGATCATCCGCCCGTCATTCACACTCGGCGGCACGGGCGGCGGTATCGCCTACAACCGCGCCGAATACGAGTCCATTGTGCGTCGCGGCCTGGAGCTGTCCCCTACGTCCCAAGTGCTGATCGAACGCTCGGTTCTCGGCTGGAAGGAGTTCGAGCTGGAGGTCATGCGCGACGGCGCCGACAACGTCGTCATTGTCTGCTCGATCGAAAACTTCGATCCGATGGGCGTCCACACCGGCGACTCGATCACCGTTGCGCCGGCGATGACGCTCACGGATCGCGAGTACCAGACGATGCGCGACGCCGCGATCCGCGTGATCCGCGAGATCGATGTCCAGGCGGGGGGCTGCAACATCCAGTTCGCGGTCAACCCGCGCGATGGCACGATGCTGGTGATCGAGATGAACCCGCGGGTCTCCCGATCCTCGGCGCTCGCGTCCAAGGCGACGGGCTTCCCGATCGCCCGGATCGGCGCGAAGCTCGCCGTCGGGTATCGCCTGGACGAAATTCGCAACGACATCACGAAGACGACTCCGGCATCGTTTGAGCCGGTGCTCGACTACGTCGTGGTGAAAGCCCCGCGCTTCGCCTTCGAAAAATTCGCGACCGCCGATCCCCGTCTCACGACCCAGATGAAATCGGTCGGCGAGTCGATGGCGATCGGCCGCACGTTCAAAGAGGCTTTTCAAAAAGCCCTTCGTGCGCTCGAAGCGGGCCGGCAAGGTTGGACCATCGGTGCCACTCCGGCCGACGATCGCCTCACGGACGATAGCCCGGAATCTCTCCGCTCGGCGCTCCGCCAACCAACGCCGGAGCGGGTCTACCAGCTCAAGCGCGCCATGCAAGCGGGGATTTCGCTCGCCGATCTGAACGACATGACGTCGATCGATCCGTGGTTCTTGTCGGAGATGCAGCAGCTGGTCGAAGCCGAACGCCGCTACGCGGCGCTGAAGTCGGTGGACCGCGACGATATTGGCACGATGAAGCGTCTGGGCTTCTCGGATGCGCAATTGGCGGCCCTTCGCGGAGAGCCCGAGCAGACTGTCCGGGAACGTCGTCATGCACTCGGGATTCGCCCGGCGTACAAGATGGTCGACACCTGCGCCGGCGAGTTTCCGTCGTCGACGCCGTACCTATACAGCTGCTACGACGAAGAAAGCGAGGCGCCGCGAAGCGGGCGCCAGTCAATCATTATCCTGGGCAGTGGCCCCAACAGAATCGGCCAGGGCGTAGAGTTCGACTATTGCTGCGTGCAAGCAGCCCTGGCGCTGAGAGGCCGTTTCGAGACGATCATGATCAACTCGAACCCGGAAACGGTTTCGACAGACTATGACATCTCGGACAAGCTGTACTTCGAGCCCCTGACGCTCGAAGATGTCTTAGAGATCATCGACCGCGAACAACCGCTCGGCGTCATCGTCCAACTCGGCGGCCAAACGCCGCTCAAGCTCACGCGCGGCCTCGAAGCCGCGGGCGTCAATATCCTCGGGACGTCACCAGACGCCATCGACATTGCCGAAGACCGCCGCCGCTTCGAGCAGATCGCCCGCGAGCTGGGCCTCACACAGGCGCCGAACGGCACCGCCACGAGCGTCGACGACGCCGCGGCCATCGCCGGCGAGCTCGGCTACCCGGTCATCCTGCGCCCGTCATATGTGCTCGGCGGCCGCGCGATGGAAGTGGTCTACGACGAGCCGTCGCTCCGCGAGTACTTCACGCGCGCGATACAAGTCTCCGAAGCGCGACCGGTTCTCATCGACCATTTTCTCGAAGACGCGTTCGAAGCGGACGTGGATGCCATTTCGGACGGCACGCGCGTCGTGATCGGCGGTGTCATGCAGCACATCGAGGACGCCGGCATTCACTCCGGCGACTCGGCCTGCGTCCTCCCGCCGTATCTCATCGGCGACCGCGACGCCGATCGCATGCGCGAGCAAACGGTCGCGCTGGCGAAGGCACTCGGCGTTGTCGGCCTGATCAACGTCCAGTTCGCGATCAAAGACGGCACCGTCTACGTCCTCGAGGTCAACCCGCGCGCGAGCCGCACGATCCCCTTCGTGTCAAAGGCCGTCGGGGTGCCACTCGCCGCCGTCGCGGCACGGGTCATGGCCGGCGAAACACTCGAGGCGATCGGCTACACGCGCGAGGTGATCCCGCCGTACATCGCCGTCAAAGAGGCCGTATTCCCGTTCAACAAATTCCGGGAATTCGACCCGATCCTCGGCCCCGAGATGCGCTCGACCGGCGAGGTCATGGGCATCTCCGATTCGTTCGGCAGTGCCTTCGCCAAGGCGCAGATGGCGGCCGACAACAGCCTGCCGACCCGCGGCGCGATTTTCATCACCGTCAACGACAGCGACAAGCCGACGGTCCTACCGATCGCCCGCCGGTTTCACGAGCTCGGTTTCAAGCTCTTCGCGACAGAAGGAACTGCCAAATACCTGCGCGGTCGCGGTGTGCCAGCCGAGCGAGTGTTCAAAGTCCACGAGGGACGCCCGCACGGGATGGACCTGATCGTGAACGGCCAGGTCCAATTGCTGATCAACACGCCGCTCGGCAAGCACGCATTCCGCGACGACTACTCGCTGCGTCAACAGGCCATCGCCCACGGCGTCCCGTACACGACGACCCTCTCGGCCGCGAGCGCCGCCTGCGATGCCGTCCTCGCGCTCCGCTCGCGTCCACCGGCGGTTCGCTGCCTCCAAGACTGGCACGTGCTCGTCCAAGTCGCGCAAGAAGTGCTCTTATGACGCCCTTCGTTCACGAGTCGGCCTATGTCGATGAGGGCGCAACGGTAGGTGCTGACACGAAGATCTGGCATTTCTGCCACGTGATGCCGGGCGCCGTCATTGGCTGTCGCTCGAGCCTTGGCCAGAATGTTGTCGTGATGGGCGGGACAAAGATCGGCGACAATGTGAAAATCCAAAACAATGTCTCGATCTACGAAGGCGTCGAGCTCGAAGACGATGTGTTCTGCGGGCCCTCAATGGTCTTCACCAACGTCATCAACCCCCGCAGTCACGTCTCGCGCAAGCACGAGTATCGACGCACCCTCGTCCGCCGCGGCGCGACGATCGGCGCGAATGCCACGATCGTGTGTGGCGTGACGCTCGGCGAGTACGCGTTTATCGGTGCCGGCGCAGTCGTCACCCATGACGTCGAACCGTTTGCGCTGGTACTGGGCGTCCCAGGCCGTCGGGTCGGCTGGATGTGCCGTTGTGGCGAACGTTTAGAGGGATTGTCCTGTGCCATTTGTGGCACTGAGTACGTCCCTGACGCGGAGGGAATCAAGATCAAATGACCCGTGTCAGCGGTGAAACACAGACTCAGCGCGTCTTTCGCATCGCCCTCGTCGGCGCCGGCCGCATCGCGCGCAATCACTTCGAGGCGATCGCCAAGGTCGACGGTCTGGAATTGACGGCCGTCGCCGACATCGACCCCGAGCGCGCCCGCGAAGCCGGCGAATCGCAAGGCGTGCCGTGGTTCCGCTCGTACGAGGAGATGCTGGCGCAAGCGCCGAGCGATATCGTTGCCGTCGCCACGCCGTCGGGCCTCCACCCGCGCCACGGCATCCTCGCCGCGCACGCCGGCAAACACGTCGTCTGCGAGAAGCCGATGGCCATCACGCTCTCAGCCGCCGACGAGCTCGTGCAAGCCTGCGACGACGCCGGCGTCCAACTCTTCGTCGTCAAGCAGAATCGCCTCAACGCGACCATCCAGCTCGTCAAGCGCGCGATCGACAAGCAGCGGTTTGGCCGCATCTACATGGCGAACTGCACCGTGCGCTGGTCGCGGCCGCAGGAGTACTACGACTCAGCGCCCTGGCGTGGCACCTGGGAGTTCGACGGCGGCGCGTTCATGAACCAAGCCTCGCACTACGTCGATCTGATCCAGTGGCTCGTCGGCCCGGTCGAGAGTGTCACCGCGAAGACCGCCACGCTCGCCCGGCGCATCGAAACCGAAGACTCCGGGATAGCGATCCTCAAGTTCCGGAACGGCGCGCTCGGTACGATCGAGGTCACGATGCTGACATACCCGAGGAACCTCGAGGGCTCGATCACGATTCTCGGCGAGAAGGGCACCGTGAAAGTCGGCGGGACCGCCGTCAACAAGATCGAGCATTGGGCGTTCTCCGAGTACGACGACGACGACAAACTCGTCGACATCGCGGGCACGAACCCGCCGACGGTATACGGCTACGGGCACGAGGGCTACTACCGGAACGTCCTTCGCGTGCTCCGCGGCGAGGCGAAAGCGGACACCGACGGCCGCGCCGGCCGGAAATCGCTCGAGCTCATACTCGGGATCTATGAGTCGGCCAAGACGGGGCGGGAGATCCCCCTCCCGTTGCGCGCGAAGATCTAGCAGGTTTCGAGATCTATGGCTGTGCCTCTCCTCGACCTACGCGCCCAACACGCGACCATCCGCGACGAGGTCGTGTCGGCCATGATGAAGGTGGTCGAGGATCAGACGTTCATCCTCGGCGCCGCCGTCGGCAAGCTGGAATGCGAAGTCGCGGGTCTGTCCCGCACCCGCTTCGCGATCGGCTGCGCCAACGGCACCGACGCCTTGTTGATCGCGATGCGCGCCTTGGACATCGGCCGCGGCGACGAAGTGATCACGACCCCGTTCACGTTCTTCGCCACGGCCGGGACGATCCACAACGTCGGCGCCACGCCGGTGTTCGTGGACATCGACCCGGTGACGTTCAACATCGACCCCGAGGCCGTTGCCGCGGCGATCACGCCGCGCACGAAGGCCATCATCCCGGTCGACCTGTTCGGCCAGATGGCGGCGCTCGAGCGCATCGCGTTGGTGGCTCGCGGCCTGCCGGTGATCGAGGACGCCGCCCAGACGATAGGCGCCCGTCGCGCGATCGACGGCGAATGGCGGATGGCCGGCGAGATCCCCACGATCGGCACCTTCTCGTTCTTCCCGTCGAAGAACCTGGGCGCGTGGGGCGATGGCGGGATGATGGTCACACAGGACGAGCGCCTCGCGCAGCGGATGATGCGACTCCGCACGCACGGCGGGCTCAAGACGTACTTCCACGAGGAAGTCGGCTACAACTCCCGCCTCGACGCGTTGCAAGCCGCGGTGCTCTCGGCCAAGCTCCCGCACCTCGCCCAGTGGAGTCAGCGCCGGCGTGAGAACGCCGCGCACTATTCCGCCGCTCTGGCCGCCGTCCCCCAGGTCGTGACTCCAACAGTCCTGCCCGAGAACGAATCGATTTTCAATCAATACACGATTCGCCTCGGCAATGGCCGTCGGGACGCTTTGCAGCAACATCTCAAGGCAAAAGGGATCGGCACCGCGATCTACTATCCGTTGCCCCTGCACCTGCAGCCGTGTTTCGCCTATCTCGGCTACAAAGAAGGCCAACTCCCGGAGGCCGAGCGGGCCTCACGCGAGGTGCTGTCGCTCCCCGTGTACCCTGAGCTCACGCGCGCCCAGCTCGATGAGGTGGTCGCCGCCGTCCGGGAGTTTTTCGCATGAAAGATCAACTGCTGGCCAGGATCAACGACCGCACGGCCGTCGTCGGCGTGGTCGGTCTTGGCTATGTCGGCTTGCCCCTCGCCGTCGAGTTCGCGAAGGCGGGATTCCACGTCGTCGGTTTTGATATCAGCACGCGCGTCGTCGCGGCGCTGTCGGCCGGCAAGTCGCACATTCAGGACGTCCCATCCGCCGAAGTCGCCGCGCTCGTGACCTCGGGCAAGTTCGAGGCGACCGCTGATCCCGCGCGCCTCGCCCTGTGCGACGCCGTGTCGATCGCCGTCCCGACGCCGCTCGTCAAGACGCGCGATCCTGACATGTCGTATGTCGACAAAGCGACGGACACGATCGCCGAGCAATGCCACCCGGGCATGCTCGTCATTCTCGAAAGCACGACCTACCCAGGCACCACGCGCGAACTCGTCCTACCGAAATTCGAAGCGAAAGGTATGACGGCCGGCAAAGATGTATTTCTCGCATTCAGCCCTGAGCGCGTAGACCCGGGCAACGAGAAATACAACACAAAGAACACCCCAAAAGTCGTCGGTGGTTTGACGCCGGCCTGCATGGACGTCGCCTACGCTCTCTACGCGACGTGCGTGGATCGCGTCGTAAAAGTATCGAGCCCAGAAGTGGCCGAGCTGGTCAAGTTGCTCGAAAACACGTTCCGCTCAGTCAACATCGCGTTGGTGAACGAGACGGCTATCGTGTGCGACCGTCTCGGCGTCAATGTCTGGGAAGTGATCGATGCGGCGGCGACGAAGCCGTTTGGTTTCATGAAGTTCACGCCGGGCCCTGGCATCGGCGGCCACTGCATTCCGCTCGACCCGCATTATCTCGCGTGGAAGATGCGGACGCTCAACTACAAGACGCGCTTTATCGACCTGGCGAGTGAGATCAATAGCCGAGATGCCGGATTACGTTGTCGAAAAAGTAGCGCACGCATTGAATGATGCTCGCAAAGCGGTGAATGGCAGCCGCATACTAGTCATTGGCGTCGCGTACAAGAAGAACATCGACGACATTCGTGAGAGCCCGGCACTCGACGTTATTCGCTTGCTCGAAGGCCGCGGCGCGACCGTCGCCTACCACGACCCGTACATTCCGCGCTTCCGCGAGGAAGGGCATGAGCGGGTCGGCGTTTCCTTGACGGCAGCGGAGCTGAAGCGGTCCGACGCCGTTGTCATCGTCACCGACCACAGCTCGATCGATTATCAGCTCATTGTCGACCACGCGGACGTGGTCGTTGATACGAGGAACGCTACCGCCGGCGTCCGCAATCCGTCGGCGCGTATCGTTTCTCTGTCGACCGCGGCCTGATCTCCTGCTGGTCCTGCTGACCGTCAGCGCGGCCCCCCGCGCTGGCGCGCAATTTGGTCTCGTTCAGTTGCCTCTGGACGATCCGGCCTACGTGCAGCTTGCCGCGCTCGAGCACATGGGATGTGCCGAGGCCCGCGTCTCTCCTCGACGTCCTTACGATGTCCGCTCCGTGCGCGACGCGCTGACGCGCGCGCGCGACGTCGCCGCCTGTCGCGGCCCGATCCTCGACGTCCTCACGAAGCGATTCGAGAAACGGAAGGCTGATATGCAGGGCGGGTTACGCGGTGGTGGCGAAGCCACCCTGCGCGCCACCGGTCTCACGGGCGGCGAATTCGAGCCGCTATGGAACGACATTCGCCCGACCAACCAGGGTGACCCACCAGCCGTCGGGATCGTGCACGGCCGCCTGACGTGGGGTGACGGCTCGGCCGACCAGGTCGTCGCCGTAGGCGACGCCTACGGTGAGACGGGATCGCGCAACGATCCCACCGTGCGCGCACGAGAGTTCCGCCACACATCCGGCGTGTTCGACATTGGCGAGGCGTACCTCTCGGGCCGCGTCGGCCCGTTCGAAGGCACGATCGGTCGCGGCGAGGAGGCCTGGTTGGGCGAGGGGCGGGAATCGCTGTTCCTATCTGCGAACGGTCCACCGATGGACCGCATCACGGGCAGCGTATCGACGCACGACTTCGAGGCCCGAGTGCTGCTCGGGTCGCTCGACGACGTCGTCCTCGACTCCGCCCAGGACAACATTGTTGGCACGCAAAGCATTCAGCGCTATTATCGCTACCTGGCCGCCGGCGCCATCACGTGGCGCCCGAATCGGGTGGTCGAAGCGACGATCGGGACACTCGCCATACTGCCATCCGCCTCCCGCGCCCTCGATCTTTTCTACGTCAACCCGTTCAGCCCGTATCCGGACACGACTCGCAAGCTCGTCAACGTCACCGACCACGTCGAGACGTTCGGTGGCTTGCGCGTCCGCGCGGGTGTCGCGACGTTCGACGGCGAGTTGCTCGCCGATCAGCAATTGAAGTCGGACCATATCGGGTACCTCTTCACCGCCACGACGCCACTGCCGACCCACATCCCCGTCAGCCTCGATGCGACATTCGAGCATATCGGGCGCGAGACCTATACGAGCCAATACTACGCGAGCGTGCCGGAGCACTACGGCGTGCCCCTGGGTTCCGTGCTCGGCCCCGACGCCGAGCTCGGGAAGGTCGGCGCCGAGGTGTTCGTCGCAGGGCCCCTGCGCGTGGCCGGCGACATTGGCATTCGGCGTCGGGGGCGCGTCCGAATCGACGAGCGCCCCGCCCAACCCAGCTCGGGCCCTGACACCCCGGAGCAACGCGCGACGATCGGTGACCTTACGATTCAGTTCCTGACCCCCGTCGTCCCGGTGACCCTCCGGTTCTCAGGTGCGACGGTGACGAACGCGAACAACGTCGCGTCGCCGTCGTCGTCCTATGGTCAGACCCAAATCATCGCCAGCTATGCGTTTCGGTATCCATAAAATCGCCCTTGCCTGCCTGGTGACGGCGACGTCCGTGGCGGGCCAGGATCTCCCGAGCCCGCCAGTGATCGACACCGCCGCGCGACCGACCGGTGCACTGCGCCAGGGCGATATTTTGAACCTCAAGGTCTACCGCGACTCCGAGCTCAGCGGGAAGTACTTGATCGATGCCAAGGGCGAAGTGCAGATCCCGGGTCTCGGCACGATCCGCGCTGCGGGTCTCACGCCAAGCCAGGTCTCGGACCGCATGGTGGACGCCATGCGGGTTCGCGGGTTTCGCGATCCGGAGCTCGCGGTTCAGCCACAAATCCGGGTCTCGGTGCTCGGCGAGGTCCGGCTTCCCGAGCTGTACTCGGTGGACCCCGGCGTCAGCCTGATCCAGCTCCTGACGCTCGCCGGCGGCCCAAGTGACCGCGCGGACCTCAAACACACGCGCGTGATCCGAGACGGTCGGGAGTTCATCATCGATTTGCAGAGCGCGCTGACCGGCAGTCCGGCGGGACGCGTGGGCCTCTATTCGAATGACGTGGTGTACATTCCGAGGCGAAGTGGTCTCACACGGGAGAACGCCACATTCATCCTCAGTATCATTAGCACCGGTCTGACGGTCGTGACGGCCATCCTGGTCCTTTCCAAGTACTAAATGAGCGAGAACGGGGCCGGTTCAGGCGCAGAGACGGGAGTCCGAGAGACGACGATCCGCGATGTCTTCTCGGCGACTCGCCGTCGCCGCGGAGCCGCGTTCGCGATCTTCGCCGTCGTGCTCTCCGTTGGCACCTGGAAGACCATGACCGAGGAGCGTGTCTACGTCGCGGCGGTCACGGTCCGGGTCTCACAGAACACGCAATCGCCGATGACGGGCGTGCCCGTCTCGACACCCGACTACGATTTCCGGGTCGACCCGCTCGTCTCCGAGCAGCAGGTCATCAAGAGCAAGCTGATCGCCACGCGCACGGCCGAGATGGCCGGCGCCCGGCTCATCATCATGCAGCCGCAGCACCTGCTGCTGAGCACCTTGGTCGGCGAGAACCCGGTGGTCGTGAAGCCCCAGGCGCACGATGCAGACTATCGCCTGACGCTGTCGGACAGCACCTATCTCATTCGGTTGGGCACGATCCGGTATGGTCCGGTGAAGTACGGCGCGCCGCTCGATGCCGGCGACATCTCGATCACCATACCGGCCCGTCCCGGGATCAAAGCGCGTGAGGTCCAGCTGCGCGTCGCGCCGCTCGAGGCCGTCGCCCAGGATCTGCAGGGGTTGATCGCGACCCGCGTGCTGGCGCAAACCGACATCATCGAGATATCGGTCTTCGGCACCGATCCAGTACGGGTGCGAGACATGGCGAACGATCTGGCCCAGGTGTACGGCGACTACTCGAAGGAGCAGGGGCTGATCACGGCGGCCGCCCGCACCGCGTTCATCCGCACGGCGCTCACCGAGCAGGGCCAGCAGCTCGCGCAAGCGCAAGACTCGTTGCGCCGGTTCCAGGAACACAATCAGTCGTCGGACGTTCAGCGCCGAAGCCACGGCGATTCTCCAGGCCATTTATTCGTACGACACGAAGCGTGGCGAGTTGACGCTCCAGCAGCGCGTCTATCAGGAGCTGGTCGGGAAGCTGGAGCAAACCGATACGACGGACATTGAGATGCGGAAGCTCGTCGGCACCGATGCGGTGAAAGACAACCGTGCGGTCGCCGATCTGTATCAACGGTGGTTCGACCTGGAACGCATTCCGGCAACAGCTGATGCTGACCCGGAACGGCAAGAATCGGGATGTGCAAGCGATCGATAGTACGATCGCGGCCACGAAAACGTACCTCAAGAACGCGAGCGGCCTCTATCTCCAGAGCCTGGCCAGTCGTGTCACGTCGATCGATACGAACATTGCCGACCTGCGGCATCAGGCCGAACAGTTCCCGCCACTCGTCGCGCGGCAAGCCCGGTTGGACGAGAACGTGCACACGATGCAGGCGGGATATGAGAACCTGCTGTCGCAGTATCAGCTCTCGCGTATCGGCGAATCCGCGGAGACCGGGCGTGTTCGCGTCATCGACGCCGCCGTGCTCCCGACCGTTCCGATATCGCCACACCGGAAGCGGTCCGTCTTCCTCGCGGCCGTGATCGGTCTCGCGCTCGCCGTCGGGGGCGCCGCCCTCCTGGACCGGTTCGACGACTCCGTCCAGACACCGGACGAGATCCGCGACCGTCTCCACTTGCCCCTCCTCGGGTCGATCCCGCGCGTCAAGCACACACCCCAGCACGACGCGGCCCGGCTCGTGACGCACGTCGAGCCCCAGTCGCTCGTTGCCGAGGCGTTCCGCTCCCTGCGCACCAATCTCGCGTTCGCGCGCGCGCACCAGGACTTGCGGACGATCGTCGTCACGAGCGCGGCGCCCGGAGATGGGAAGTCCACGATCGCCGTCAACCTGGCCACGACCTTCGCTCAACAGGGTCAGCGGACGTTGCTGATCGACGCCGACCTCCGCCGCGCGGTCATCGACCGCACGTTCGATATCCCGCGGAGCCCGGGGTTGACCGAGTTCCTCGTCGGCAGCCACACGCTCGAAGCGGTCGCTCGGGAGACCGATGTTCCCAACTTGTTCATTCTGCCGAGCGGACACTTTCCCCCGAACCCATTGGAGCTGCTCGGCTCCCAGCAGATGCGGGCAGGGCTCGAGGCGGCGACGAAAGCGTTCGACATGGTATTGATCGATTCGCCGCCAGTGCTGGCCGTCACCGACGCGTCGGTGCTTTCGGCGCACGTCGACGGCACCATCATCGTGGTCCGACTCGGGGTATCCGCGCGCGAGGCGGTCAGCCGCTCCGTGTCACAACTCCGCGTTGTCAATGGCCGGATCCTGGGCGCGGTGCTCAACGCGGTCGATTTCCGATCGAGCGCGTATCACGGCGGTTACGGTTACTACTATCAGCGGTTTTACGGAGATGAATCCGACGGCAAGCGTGGAAAGCGTGGAAAACGTCGCGCCAGCCGTGTAGGCTAATGCGATGAATATTACCGTCGTGGGAAGCGGATACGTCGGCCTCGTGGTCGGTGCGTGTCTGGCCGAAACCGGGAACGACGTCGTCTGCGCCGACGTGGATCCAAATAAAATTGAGGGACTGAAGCACAATCGTCTCCCGATCTACGAGCCCGGCCTCGAGCCGCTCGTCGAGCGCAACCAACACCAGTCGCGTTTGTTGTTCACGACGGATATCCCGCACGCGATTGCATCCGCGCATGTGGTATTCATCGCGGTCGGCACACCACCCGATGAGGATGGCTCTGCTGACCTCCGTCACGTGCTCGCCGTTGCCGAAGAAATCGGCAAGCACATGAAGCGCGAGCTGGTCATCGTGACGAAATCCACCGTCCCGGTGGGGACAGCTGGAAAAGTCGCCGACGCCGTTAGCAAGCACGCCAAGCACCGGTTCCACATGTGCAGCAACCCGGAGTTTTTGAAAGAGGGTGATGCCGTGGATGATTTCATGAAGCCGGATCGAGTCGTCCTGGGTGTCGCCTCGGATTTCGCGCGCTCGGTCATGGCCGAGTTGTACGCGCCGTTCGTTCGCACCGGCAAGCCGATCATCTTCATGGACATTGCCTCGGCCGAGATGACGAAGTACGCGGCCAATGCGATGCTCGCCACGCGCATCAGTTTCATGAACGAGATCGCGCGGCTCTGCGAAACGGTCGGCGCCAACGTTGATGCCGTCCGCCGGGGCATCGGCAGCGACGACCGCATCGGCCCGTCGTTCTTGTTCCCCGGGCCAGGCTACGGCGGCTCGTGCTTCCCGAAAGACGTCCAGGCGCTGATTCGTACCGCGCAACAGGTCCACGTCCCGCTCGAAGTCGTCTCGGCGGTCGAAAAAGCGAACGAGCGTCAAAAACACGTCCTATTCGAAAAGACGACGAAGGCCCTGGGTGGCTCGATCAAAGGCGCGTTGATCGCCGTATGGGGTTTGGCATTCAAGCCCCAGACCGACGACATGCGCGAAGCCCCGGCGCTGACGCTGATCGATGAGTTGCTGGCGGCAGGAGCCACGGTGAAAGCGCACGACCCGGTCGCCGAGCACGAAGCACGGCGGCGGTTGGGTGATCGCATCGCCTACGCCGATTCGAACTACGACGCCGCACACGGCGCCGATGCCCTCATCGTCGTCACCGACTGGAACGAGTATCGCCACCCGGATTTCCAGCGGATCAAGCAGGCGCTCAAGCGCCCGGTCTTGATCGACGGTCGCAACCTCTACGACCCGCAACAGATGCGCACCCTCGGCTTCACGTACGACTCGATCGGACGCGTCTGAGCCCATGCGTGTCTTGATCACCGGCGCGGCCGGGTTCCTCGGCTCCCACCTGGCGGACCGATTCCTCGCCGAAGGCCATGCGGTCGTCGGGCTGGATAACTTCGTGACGGGCCACCCGGACAACATCGCGCACTTGATGGGCCGTCCGGACTTCGAGTTCCTGCGGCACAACATCTCGACCTACACGTTCGTGGCGGGCCCGCTCGACGGCGTGCTGCACTTCGCCTCCCCCGCGAGCCCGGTCGACTACCTCGAGCATCCGATCCCCACGCTCAAGGTTGGGGCTCTGGGCACCCACAATGCCCTGGGTCTCGCCAAAGCCAAAGGCGCCCGGTTCTTCCTGGCATCCACGTCGGAAGTCTACGGCGACCCGCTTGTGCACCCCCAAACGGAGTCCTATTGGGGGAATGTCAATCCGATTGGACCGCGTGGCGTGTACGACGAGGCCAAGCGGTACGCCGAGGCGATGACCATGGCCTATCATCGCTTTCACGGGATCGACACGCGAATCGTTCGCATCTTCAACACGTACGGCCCGCGGATGCGCCCGCGGGATGGCCGCGTGGTATCCAACTTCATCGTCCAGGCGCTGACTGGCGAGCCGATCACGATCTACGGCAACGGCTCGCAGACCCGCAGCTTTTGTTACGTCGACGACGAGGTCGAGGGTATCTACCGCCTCTTCATGCGGGGCGACGCCGAGCCGACGAACATCGGCAATCCGGACGAGTACACGGTGAAACAACTCGCGGAGATCGTCGTCGAGTTGACGGGCACAAAGTCCCCGATCGTGTACCGTGACCTGCCTGAAGATGACCCCAAAGTTCGCCGCCCCGATATCACGCGCGCATGCGGTCTCCTCGGCTGGACCCCAAAGGTCCCGGTCCGCGAGGGCGTCGCAAAGACTATCGAGTACTTCCGGGGGCTCATCGGAGCAGGCCGTGTGGGGCCCGCGCGTGACGCGTGAGTAGCCAGTCGCGCGAATTAATCGACCTGGCCCCTGATGCCCTCGAGCGGGCTCGCGAGCGGTTCGCGGTCCGTGATTACCATGGCGCTGTCCTCCTGTTGCAAGAAGTTATCGGCAGTGGCATTGGCTACGCCGACGCCTACAACCTGTTCGGGTTGTCCCTGGCGATGGTGGACCGTCCCAACGAGGCGCTGACCGCGTTCGACCAGGCGCTCGAGCGAAACCAGCTTTACGTCGAGGCGCACCTCAACCGCGCGGTGCTGCTCAACGGTCTGGGTCGGACCGAGGAAGCCGCGGCCTCGTTCGCGATCGCCGAGGCGCTCGGTCGCCCCGACGAGACCGGATTCCCGGTCGTGGTCGGCAATCGCCTCGCCAACGCGCACGCCGCGCTTGGGGACGAGTACCGGAACGCCGGAGCCCACGCAGAGGCGATCGCCCAATATCAGCGCGCGCTCCAGATGCGGCCCGGTTACGTCGACATTGGGCTGTCCCTCGCCCGCACGCTGCTCGAAGCACAACAGTACGAGGAGGCTGCCCGGGCACTCGACGCCGTGCTCGCGGTCCGGCCGACGCTCCTGGATGCCCTCTTGCTGCGGGGTCTGGCCTCCTATCTTCATGGAGAGCACGCCACGGCCGGTCGGGTCTGGGACCGGGCTGCCGAGGTACATCCGGGCGATCCGCGGGTAGAAACCTATCGATCGATGCTGGCCCGCCAGGGTCTCTAATCAGCCATATTACGGGTACATGCGGTTCTTGCGCAGATCATATGTCCTTACCGCCGCGCTCGGCTTGGCTGCCTGCGCGGGACACTTGGACGTGGCCAAGTTCAAGGGCACGAACGAGGAGCTGTACAGTCGCTCGTTGAACGCCTACACGAAACACAACTGGGACGATGCGGTGGCGGGGTTCGAAAAATTGACCCTGGAGCTGCCCGCGCACGACACCTTGTTGTCGCGCTCCCAGTACTATCTCGGCGAAGCCCACGAGCATCGCGCGGAGTACTTGTTGGCCGCCCAGAGCTATTCACGGTTGGCCGAGTCGTTCCCCGATGATTCGTTGGCCGACCGCGCGCTGTATAATGCCGGCCGCAGCTATCAGAAGATGTGGCATCGCCCCGCCCTCGACGCCTCGAACGGCGAAGCGGCGCTGACGTCCTATCAGCAGCTCCTGTCGCTCTATCCGGGCTCGGCCCTCGCTGCTGACGCGAACAACCAGATCGGCCGCCTCGACGAGTGGTTCGCGCAGAAGGATTACGCGAACGGCGTACACTACTACAAGCGCCACGCGTTCGACTCGGCGATCATCTATCTCAAAGACGTGGTCAAGAATTATCCGACGACGGCGACCGCCCGCCGCGCCCAGCTCAAGCTCGTCGACGCCTATCGCGCGATCCGATATCGCGACGACGCGAACGACGTTTGCGCGCAGTTGCGGACCGCCTTTCCGGGAGACCGCGAAGTCCGCGAACGGTGCGGCGTCGCCACCGCCAGCGTGCAGAGCGGCTCCAAGCCGTAACCGAACGTAGAGGTGCGCCTCGGCATCTTCGGTGGCACCTTCGACCCGCCGCACATCGGTCACCTACTCGTGGCAACGGATGCGTTCGAAGCCCTATCGCTCACGCGCCTCGTTTTCGTTCCAACGGGTCGCCAGCCCTTGAAGGCCGACGTCATCACGGCACCCGCCGCCGCGCGCCTGGCCATGACGCGCCGGCTCGTTGGCGACGATGAGCGGTTCGGCGTCGACTCCATCGAAATCGACCGGGATGGGTTATCTTTCACGATCGACACGTTGAGGGCCTTCGCGGAGCGTGAGCCGGAGGCCGAGCGGTACTTCCTGCTGGGTGCCGATGCCTGGCGCTCGTTTCCGCGTTGGCGCTCGCCCGACGAGATCATGCGACTGGCGACCGTAGTGGTGCTGACGCGAGGTGGCGAGCCGATCGGCCCCGTCTCGTCCGGCTTGCGGGCGCCTCGCGTGTTGCCGACGCGTCGGATTGACATCTCGTCGACCGAAATCCGCTCTCGCGTGCGCGCCGGGTTGTCGTTGCGCGGCTTCGTACCTGAGGCGGTGCGGGAGTACATAGAAAGGAACGGTTTGTACCACGAGGACGGGTATGCTGAAACGGCTGATTAGCGGGGTCTTCGGAACCCGTCATGAACGCGAACGAAAGCGCATCCAACCGCTCGTTGATGCCATCAATGAGCACTACGAGCGCCTGCATGGCGTATCCGAAGAAGAGTTGCGCGGTCAGACCGCCAAATTCCGCGCCATACTCACCGAACGGACGCAGGCGCTCGAGGCGCAGGTCGCCGAGCTGAAGGCCGCCAAGCGCGCGGCCGCTGATCCGGCCGAGCGCGATCGTTTGGACAACGAGTTGATAGGGGGCGATGGTCGCGGTGGCGCCGAAGGCGCCCTGCGTGAAGCGACCTCGGATGCGCTGTACGAGATGCTGCCGGAGGCGTTCGCGACGGTGCGTGAAGCATCCCGTCGGCTCGTCGGCACGACGGTCCTGGTGACCGGCCACGACATCGAGTGGAACATGGTGCCGTACGATGTTCAGCTCATGGGCGGCATCGAGCTCCACCTGGGCAAGATCGCCGAGATGGCGACGGGCGAGGGCAAGACGCTGGTCGCCACGCTGCCATTGTACCTGAACGCGCTGTCCGGCAAAGGCGCGCACCTCGTGACCGTGAACACGTACCTGGCCCGACGCGACTCCCAATGGATGGGTCACGTCTACACGTACCTGGGCCTGACGGTCGGATGTCTCGATGACACCGAGCCGGGGACGCCGGAACGACGCGCGGCGTACCTGTGTGATATCACGTACGGCACGAACAACGAGTTCGGGTTCGACTATCTCCGCGACAACATGGTCGTGTCGCTGGAGCAACGCGTCCAACGCAGCCACACGTACGCGATTGTCGACGAAGTCGACTCGGTCCTGATCGACGAAGCGCGAACCCCGCTCATTATCTCGGGCCCGGTCGGCAACGAGAGCGACGCCCAATACGCCGAGTACAACGCGGCGATCGGCCGGCTGGTGCGCAAGCAGACGGACCTCGCGAATGGGCTCGTCTCCGAGGGCGAACGCCAGCTGGAGGCGGGCGAGTCGGCCGAGGGTGGCCTCCTCCTCTACAAGGCGCAGCTCGGGAGCCCGAAGAACAAGCGCCTGCTCAAACTGCTGCAAGAGCAGGGCGTCAAGGCGCTCGTGCAGAAGGCCGAGCTCGACGTGATCGGCGATCGCAAGCTTTCGCCGAGCAAGCAGCAGTTTCGCGATCTCGAAGACGACCTGTTGTTCGTCCTCGACGAACGAGGGCATACGGTCCACCTGACCGACCGTGGCGTCGACTTCATGTCGCCCGACGACCACGATGCATTCGTGCTCCCCGATATTTCGAGCGAAGTCCATCGCATCGACAAGAACGAGTCGATGACGCCGCAGGAAAAGATCGATGGGCGCCGGAAGATCGAGGGCGAGTACGCGGCCAAGAGCGAGAAGCTCAACATCGTCCACCAGTTGCTCCGCGCGCACGCGCTCTACGAGCGCGACGTGAACTATGTCGTGCAAGACGGCCAGGTGCTGATCGTCGACGAGTTCACGGGGCGCACGATGCCCGGTCGGCGTTGGTCGGAGGGCCTCCATCAGGCGGTGGAGGCAAAAGAAGGCGTGCAGGTGAAGGGCGAGACCCAGACGATGGCGACGATCACCATCCAGAACTACTTCCGGATGTACGACAAGCTCGCCGGCATGACGGGTACGGCGGAGACGGAAGAGACCGAATTTTTTGAAATTTACAAGTTGGACGTCTCGGTCATCCCGACGAACAAAAACGTCATTCGCGACGACCGCCACGATCTCGTCTACAAGACGCGCCGTGAGAAGTACAACGCCATTCTGGAAGAGACGCGCCGCCTGCACGACCTGGGCTACCCCGTCTTGGTCGGTACGGTCAATGTCGAGGTATCGGAAACCCTGTCGCGTATGTTCAAGCGCGCGGGACTGCCGCACCAAGTCCTGAACGCCAAGTACCACCAGAAGGAAGCCGAGATCGTTGCCGGAGCCGGTCAGTCGGGCTCAGTGACGATCGCCACGAACATGGCCGGCCGCGGCACGGATATTAAGCTCGGTTCCGGGGTGATCGAGTCGAAGCCGTCCATCGTCAAAGACGAAGACAACAAGCCGGTCGACGTCGTCGAATGCGGCGGGTTGCATATCATTGGCTCCGAGCGCCACGAGTCCCGGCGTATCGACCGGCAGTTGCGTGGTCGCGCGGGCCGCCAGGGAGATCCCGGCGCGTCGCAGTTCTTCCTGTCGCTCGAAGACGATCTGATGCGGCTGTTCGGCTCCGAGCGGATCGCGAAGCTGATGGACAGCATGGGCGCGCAAGAAGGCGAGATGCTGACGCACCCGTTGATCACCCGATCGATCGAGCAAGCGCAAAAGCGGGTCGAGCTGCAGCACTTCCAATCCCGCAAGCGGCTGCTCGAATACGACGACGTGATGAACCAGCAGCGCGAGGTCATCTACTCGCTGCGCACGTTCGCGCTCGAGGGCGGGGAAGAGCTCAAGGGCGAAGCCCAGCGGATGATCGAGAAAGCGGTCGGGCGGCGGGTCGAGCTCGCGCTCGTCGAGTACGACTCGGATCCGGATATCGATCTGGGGCTCATCCGCCAAGAGCTGCTGATGCACTATCTCGTGACGGTGCCGGCGCTCGAGGCCGAGCTCCGCCCGGCGTCGATGTCCGACGCGGTGCGGGACGCGGTCGCGGCAGGGCATCAGGCGTTCTCGAACAAGATGACGAATCTCGCCGAGTTCGCCGATCAGCTCCTGTCACTGGTCATGCTGCAGGTGCTCGACGAGAAGTGGAAGGATCACCTGTACGATCTCGACCAACTCCGCGCCGGCATCACGTATCGGTCGTGGGGGCAGAAGGACCCGTTGATCGAGTACAAGCAGGAAGCGTACAGCATGTTCGTCGATCTCATGGCGGACATCTACAACACGTTCACCGAGCGCTTCCTGCGGGCCCAGATCGTCTTCCAACCCCCGGCGCCTCCTCCGCAGCAGCCGGCCTCGAACACACAAACCGGGCGCAAACCAACCAAACGCTACGACGCGCTTGGCATGTTGGAGGACGTCCCCGAAGGGGAGGACGAGAAAAAGAAGGAGAGCAAGAAAGAAGAGACCGAGGCCGTGGACACGGGCCCAGCCGAATCCCCTCCGTCAGGCCGGACGAAGTCCAAGCCGGACCCAGCCGTAAGCAACTCAAACGTGGGCCGAAACGACCCATGCCCCTGCGGATCAGGCAAGAAATACAAAAAGTGCCACGGGGTCGCTGCCTAGCGATGAGGCCCGCCGGGCAATGCCACCCGATCTTATGGCATGCCTGGCGAGTCCTCCTGTCCGACGTTAGCTATTAGACGGTTACCCAAGAGTGACAGGCCGCGCGAGCGGCTTTTCCAGTTCGGTGCCGAACGACTAACAACAGTTGAGCTCCTAGCCATCTTGGTAGGCAGCGGCGGCGCCGGTCACTCAGCGCTCGATACTGGCCGCGCCATTATGGCAGAGACCGGCGGTTCCCTCCGGCGGTTGCGCTCCAGAACGCCGGCCGAACTGACTCATATCGCAGGCGTTGGACCTGCTAGAGCAACGATTCTGCACGCGGCGCTCGAGCTCGCGCGCCGCTGGTTGGAAGAAGGGTGCGAGGAGCGGCTGCGGGTGCGGTCGCCGATCGATATCGTGCTGAGATTCGCCCCGCGCATGCGGGATCTGAGAGTGGAGGAATTTCACGTGATTGTCCTGGATACGCAGCATGGACTGCAGCGGGACATCACGGTGACACGCGGGTTGCTCAGCTCGTCGCCCGTGCATACACGGGAGGTGTTCCAAGCGGCGATCGTCGAAGGCGCAGCGGCGATCGTGTTGCTCCACAATCATCCCAGTGGCGATCCGACTCCGTCGCCGGAAGACCATGTCCTGACCCAGCGGCTCGCTACGGCAGGGCGTTTGCTCGACATTCCCGTGTACGATCACGTGATCGTCGGGCGGGATCGATATACGAGCTTTTTGGAGGAACAGTGGCTGTGACCGAGACCGCGGTGAGTGGGAACCAACCCAATCTTGCCGCGATCATCCCGAACTGGACGACGACGAGTGACGAGCGGCTCGACCGCGAGTTGCTCGCGCGCGCGTTTCGGTACAGCCAGCGGGCGCACCTCGGTCAAAAGCGATTTTCCGGCGAGGAGTACGTCTCGCATTGCGTCGAGGTCGCGAAGATCCTCGTTGACCTCCAGCTCGACTCGGTGACCGTCGCCAGCGGTTTGATCCACGACGTCGTCGAGGACACCACGTGCTCCGTCGAGGATGTCGAGCGGGAGTTCGGGTCCGAGATCGCCGAGATCGTGGACGGTCTCACCAAGATCGGGACGCTGCCGCAGCACTCGACGCAAGAACGTCAAGTCGAAAATTATCGGAAGCTCTTACTCTCGATCGCCAAAGACGCCCGCGTCATCATTATCAAGCTGGCCGATCGGCTGCACAACATGCGGACGCTGGAGTATTTGCGCCCGGAGAAACAGCGGCGCATCGCGCAAGAAACCCGCGACCTGTACGCCCCGCTCGCCCACCGCTTCGGTATGGCGAAGATGCGGTGGGAGCTCGAAGACTTGGCATTCAAGTTCTTGGAGACCGACGACTACCGCGGCCTCGCCAAGCTCGTCGCCACTAAGCGTGGTGAACGCGAAGCGTTGATCGCCCAGATGCGCGAGCCCCTGGAGCGCGTTCTGCTCACTGCAGGTATGCAGAACGTCGAAGTCACGGGCCGCCCCAAGCATCTGTGGTCGATCCACAAGAAGATGCAGAAGCGCCAAAAGCCGTATGACGAAATTTACGACTTGCTGGCGATCCGGGTTCTCGTCAACTCAGTCCCGGACTGCTACCACGCCCTGGGCGTCATCCACGATGGCTGGACGCCGCTGCAGGAGCGCATCAAGGACTACATCGCGCAGCCCAAGTCGAACGGCTACCAGTCGCTGCACACGACGGTGTTCGGCCCTGGCCGCCAGTTGTTCGAGATCCAGATCCGCACGCGCGACATGCACCGGACCGCCGAGTTCGGAATCGCCGCCCACTGGCTCTACAAGAACGGGACGGTAGCCGCGGGCGATATCGAGCGCCACCTCAGTTGGTTCCGCCAAGTCTTGGAGCTGCAACTCGACGCGAAAACTCCGGACGAATTCCTGGAGTTCTTGAAGCTCGACCTGTATCAGGACGAGATCTTCGTCTTCACGCCCACGGGCGATGTGATTCAGCTCCCGAAAGGCGCGACCCCCTTGGATTTCGCGTTCGCGGTGCACACGGAAGTTGGTCTCCACTGCCAAGGCGCCAAGATCAACGGGAAAATCGCCCCGTTGTCGCGGCAATTAAAAAATTCCGAGACAGTGGAGATTCTGACGGGCCCCGCCGCGCGGCCCAGTCGGGATTGGCTGGCGCATGTCCGCACGGGCCGCGCGCGCCACAAGATCCGCCAGTGGCTGCGCCACGAACAAGAAGAGACGTCGCAGAAAATCGGCCGCGAGATACTGGACCGCGAGATCAAACGCCGCCGGTTGGCAAAGCCGAACGACGATGACCTCGAGCTGATCGCCAAAGAGCTCAGCCTCAACGATGTCGATCACTTGCTGGCGTCGATCGGCCAGGGCAACGTCCACGCCTTGCAGGCGCTCAAGATCTTACACCCGGACCTCGACCAGACCGACGCCCCGGCCAAGCCGAGCGCCCTCGAGCGCCTGGTCGACCGCGTGCGCCGCGGGAGCAAGGGCGTTCGCATTCAGGGCGCGGACGGCCTCATGGTCCGCTACGCCCAATGTTGTCAGCCGGTGCCCGGCGACCCGGTGGTCGGCTATGTCACGCGCGGCCGTGGGGTCAGCATCCACCGCTCCGACTGTCCGAACTTGCTGTTCCTCGCCCACGAGCCGGAACGGCGGCTCGAAATCGACTGGCAAGAGCAGGAGGGCGAACGCTTCACGGTTCGTTTGACGCTCGAGGCCAACGACCGTCGCGGCCTTTACGCCGACATCGCCGCCGCCGTCAGCGCTACCGGCACCGATATCCGCAGCATGGAGCTCCAGACCCACGATGGCCGCGTCACTGGCTCGGCCCTCGTCGAGGTCGAGAATCTGGCGCACCTGGAGCGGATCATGAAGGCGGCCCGCCGCGTCAAGGGCGTCTCCGAAGTCGCGCGGCGCGATCGAATTACCACGGACGACTAGCCTCCTCGTCGCTCGGGCGAGGTTTGGCGAAGCGCCATTCAGAACCGGATATATTTAGCTCATGGCCGGCCCCAAGTTCGACCTGCAGGCGCCCTTCCGCCCGGCGGGCGATCAGCCACGCGCGATCGCCGAGCTGTCGGCGGGTCTGCGCCGTGGCGACAGGTTCCAGACGCTCCTCGGCGTGACCGGCTCGGGCAAGACGATGACGGTCGCCAACGTCATCCAGGATTTCGGCCGCCCAACGCTGGTGCTCTCGCACAATAAGACCCTCGCCGCCCAGCTGTACGGCGAACTCAAGGGCTTCTTCCCGAAGAACGCGGTCGAGTACTTCATCTCGTACTACGACTACTACCAGCCGGAAGCCTATGTCCCGGCGTCGGACACGTACATCGAGAAAGACGCCTCGATCAACGAAGACATCGATCGTCTCCGGCTCCGAGCCACGTCGAGCCTGATGGAGCGCGACGACGTCGTGATCGTCTCCACCGTGTCCGCGATCTACGGCCTCGGCGACCCGCTGACGTACAAAGAGACGATGGTGACGGTCGAGCGCGGCCAGCACATCCCGCGCGATGAGATCCTGCGCGCCCTCGTTCGTATCCAGTACGGCCGCAACGATGTCGCCTTCGAGCGCGGAACCTTCCGCGTGCGCGGCGACACCGTCGAGATTTTCCCGGCCTACGAGGAGCAGGGTGTCCGCGTCGAGATGTGGGGCGACCAGGTCGAGAAGATCTCCAAGATCGATCCACTCACGGGGAACGTCATCACGTCGCTCGAGCGCGCCGCGGTCTACCCCGCGAAGCATTTTATCACCTCGCGCCCGAGACTCGAACGCGCGGTCGGCCTGATCCGCTCCGAGCTGGCCGAACGCCTGGAGCTCCTCCGTTCAAACGGCAAGCTCCTCGAAGCGCAACGCCTCGAAAGCCGCACGAACTTCGACATCGAGATGATGTTGGAGATCGGCACCTGCGCCGGAATCGAAAACTATTCTCGCCATCTCTCGGGCCGTTCTGCCGGCGAGCGCCCGGCATGCTTGTTCGATTACTTCCCGGAAGATTTTCTGGTGGTCGTCGACGAATCACACGTGACGCTCCCGCAAGTCCGTGGGATGTACAATGGCGACCGCGCGCGCAAGCTCACGCTGGTGGACTACGGCTTTCGTCTCCCGTCGGCGCTCGACAATCGTCCATTGATCTTCGACGAGTTCTTGGCGCTCACGCCGCGCGCGATCATGGTCTCGGCCACTCCCGCTGAGCTCGAATTAGAGCTTTCCCAGGGCGTCGTGGTCGAGCAGATTATTCGCCCCACGGGCCTGGTAGACCCAGAAATCGAGATACGCTCGGTCCGTGGCCAGGTCGATGACCTGCTCCATGAGATTCGCGCGCGCGAAGCGCGAAGCGAACGCGTCCTGGTGACCACGCTGACGAAGCGCATGGCCGAGGACCTGACGGATTATCTCCAGCAGATGGGCGTGCGAGTGCGCTACATGCACTCGGACATCGATGCCATCGAACGCATGGAGATCGTGAGAGGCCTGCGCTTGGGTGATTTCGATGTCCTGGTCGGCATTAACTTGTTGCGCGAAGGCCTGGACATGCCGGAGGTCTCCTTGGTCGCGATATTGGACGCGGACCAAGAGGGTTTTCTCCGCAGCGATCGCTCACTGATCCAGACCGTGGGCCGCGCCGCGCGCCATATCTCGGGCCGCGCCATTCTGTACGCCGATCGCATGACGGGCTCAATGCAGCGCGCCATCGACGAGACCAGTCGCCGTCGCACGATCCAACAGGAGCACAACGTCGAGCACGGGATCACGCCGCGCTCGGTGAGCAAGAGTGTCGATCAGGTCCGCTTGATCACACGCGTCGCCGATGCCCGTACCGAGCGCACGCCGGCGGTCGAACGGCTCGCCCCGCGCGCCCCCGAGGGCGATGTCGCGGCATTGATCGCCCGTTTGGAAAAAGAGATGAAGGAAGCGGCGGCCGCCCTCGACTTCGAGACCGCGGCGCGCCTGCGCGACGAGCTGTTCGATGTCCGCGCGGCCGGCTCCGGGCAGCCGGGCACGGACGCGCGTCGTCGTCGACCCGCTCGCCCGGCCGTCGAGCGGTAAGTGCACGTCGTCCCACCCCTCGCGGCGCGCGGCCGGATCGCGCTCACGCTGCCGGAGCTGGTGGCGTGGGGCGAGCGCTTGGGCCGCGCGCTCACCCCGCCGCAGCTGATCGCGATCTCCGGCGATTTGGGCGCCGGCAAGACGACGCTCATCCAAGCGATCTGCCGCGGCTACGGCGTGACCGAGCCCGTCACGAGCCCGACGTTCGCGCTGGTGCACGAATATCGCGCGCCGCGCTCGGCGGTCTTTCACATCGACCTCTATCGCCTCGACCGCCCGGCGGACCTCACCAGCATCGGCTGGGACGACATCGTGCGCGCCGAAGCCCTGATTCTGGTCGAGTGGCCGGAGCGCGCCGGCGATCGCTTGCCGTCGGCGCACGTCCCGATCGATCTGGAGCACCTCAGCGGCGAGCCGAACAAGCGGGTCCTGCTCGCAGGGTGACGGTTCTCGCGCTCGACGCGTCGACGGCCCGCGCCACGGTAGCCGTTATTTGGCCTGGCTCCAGCGCTGTCATTGCCAAGGTTGCGGCTGAGGCGACAGTTGCCGAGCGCTCTGAACACGTGGAGCCTTTGTTGCCCGCGGCGCTGGCCTTGCTCGCCTCAGTCTCCGTCCCGTTGTCAGAGCTGACGGCCATCGTATGCGGTGCGGGGCCCGGGACCTTCACAGGCCTCCGCACGGCCGCGTCGATCGCCAAAGGCCTGGCGATGGGACTCGAGATCCCGCTCTACGCGGTCCCGTCGCTGTCATTGATCCCGGCCGGTCTCGCCGATGGCCGATACCTGGCGGTGTTAGACGCGGGCCGAGGTGACCGCTTCGCGTCACTGCTCGATTGGCCGAGCGGCGAAGGCGCCTATATCCTCGCCCCAGCAGCCCAGGTCGCGGCACTCGCCGCCGAGTCGCACGCGACCATGGTCGGCCCAGAAACCGGCGTTTGGCCCCACGCTCGCGGCGTTATCCACCTCGCCTGGGGCCCCCCAGTCGACCTGGCTTCTTGGGAGCCCGACTACGGCCGAAGCTCAGCAGCCGAAGACCGCCGCCGGGGTGTCGCTCGATGATGGCCGTCCGCCCGGAGCGCCTCGCGATCACGCTCCGCCGCGCCACCATGCCCGATCTCGACGAGATCGTCGCGATCGAGCGCGCGTCGTTCTCCGACCCGCCCTGGTCGCGCGACTCGTTCCTGGTGCTCGTGGACAGCCCCCGCGCCTACTTCACGGTTGCATGCGCGTCGCCAGCTGAGCACGTGATCGGCTACGTCGTCGCCTGGTTCGTCGCCGACGAGGCCGAGATCGCGAACCTGGCGGTCGCACCGGACCGCCGCGGCCGCGGGGTCGGCTCGCGCTTGCTCGACGCGGCCCTCGTCGAGGCCCGCCTGGACGGCGCGCGCGTCGTCCACCTTGAGGTGCGCGACTCGAACGCGGCGGCCCGCGCGCTCTACGGGTCGCGCGGGTTCTTAGCGGTCGGCCGCCGCCGCCGCTACTATCGAGATCCAGTCGAAGATGCGTTACTACTGCGCCGCGATTTGGAACCGTGATGATACGGATCGAGCGCGGGGTCTTAAATTGCCAGCAAACGGGGAGGTGCTATGGGCCGCAGCCTGAATAGAGTGCAGTTGATCGGAAATCTCGGAAAGGACCCGGAAGTACGTTCGACGTTCGAACGGTGGCCGGGTCGCGAATTTCACGCTCGCGACGAGCCGCACCTGGAACTCCCAGGCCGGAGAGCGCCAGGAGAAGACGGAGTGGCACAACTGCGTCGCGTGGAACTCCAAGAACTACAATCTCGCCGACATCGTCGAGCGCTATTGCAAGAAGGGCAAGCAGGTCTACGTCGAGGGCGAGATCGAGTATCGCTCGTACGAGAAGGAGGGCCAGACGCGCTACATCACCGAGATCAAGGTCCGCGAGCTGATCCTGCTCGGCGGCCGCGGCGGAGACTCGGACGATGCTGGCGCACCACCACCAGCCCGTTCCTCCCGCGCGCCCGCCGAACGCGCGAAGACCAGCGCGAAATCCGGCAGCGAGGATTTCGATGACTTCCCGGGCGCCCTCGAAGAGTCCGACGACGACTTGCCGTTCTAAAGACCTTATATAGTAGGCGTTGTGCTTGTTTTCTGGTGTAACGCCTAGTATGTTAGGTGAGTGCTATTACTTCCCATCGTCGGCGAGCAGATCGCCAGCAGGCGCAGAGCGCTAGGACTGACCCAGCCCGAGCTTGCCAAGAAAGCCAGGGTCGGGCTCTCCACGCTCGATGCGCTGGAAAACGGGCGCTTGGGTGAACTGGGCTATTCTAGGATAACGAACATCCTGACCGCGCTCGGGCTGGAGCTGAAGCTCCAGGAAGCGCACGCGCGCCGGCCGACGCTTGAAGAACTGATGGACGAAGAAGGCGATGATCAAGGTTTGGGCCGACGCCGCTGAGGCGGGCCTGCTCGACCGATATGACGGACGCGGCAGCGCGTTCGCGTATCAGCCCGGGGTATCGCCTGCGCGCGCGGTGTCCGCCACTATGCCCGTGCGCCTGCCTTCGTATAACGCGCCTTTCGGGCTTCTGCCCATTTTCGAGATGAACCTGCCCGAGGGCGTGTTGCGCGAGCGGTTACGTCTCGCGTTTGCCAAGGCCACGGGCACGTTCGATGACTTCGACTTGCTGGGCATCGTTGGGCGCTCGCAGGTCGGCCGGATTCGCTATACGGGCCAGCAGGAGGATTTGCGGGAGGACGTGCCGTTCCAGTCGGTTGATGAGATTCTCCAGAAACGGCGCGGCGGAGAACTGCTGCGCTATCTGATCGACAAATTCGCCACCTTCTCGGGCATCAGCGGCGTGCAGCCCAAGATTCTGGTGCGCGACGACGCGGCTTCCTCGGCACTGAACAAAGGCCATCGCCGTCGCTCGGAGAGTTTTCACGGCGCCACACACATCGTCAAGTTCTGGGAGCAGAACGAGTATCCACAACTGGCGGCCAACGAGTATTTCTGCCTCAAGGTTGCGGAACAATGCGGCCTGGAGGTTCCGCCCTACCGGCTGTCCGAGGACGCGCTCGCGCTGGTCGTCGACCGTTTCGATCTGCGGCCGGACGGCACCTACCGCGGCTTCGAGGATTTTTGCGTGCTCAACGCTCGCCGCACCGATCAGAAATACAGCGGTAGTTACGAGAGCTCCATCATGAAACGCTTCGTCCAGTTTGCCAACTCGTCACACGTTGGCGAAGACCTGGAACGCCTCTTCACGCTCATCGCGATCAATTGCGCGCTACGGAACGGCGACGCCCATTTGAAGAATTTCGGTATTCTGTATGATGACGTGCAGGGCGAAGCCCGTCTCGCGCCGGTCTACGATGTGGTGACCACGTCCGTCTACCTCGCCAAAGACACCATGGCGCTCACCCTGAACGGAACCACCAGATGGGCGAGCGCCAAAGAGCTGCAACGGGTGGGCGTGACCCGCATGGGCGGCACTCCGGCCCGCGTGAAAGAAATTCTCGATCGCGTTGACACCGCGATGGCGTCCACGGCCACCGAGATGCGCGCCTACATCGGGGCGCACGCGGAATTCGCGGACCTCGGCCATCGCATGCTCCGCGAATGGGAACAGGGCGCGGCGCATTCGCTGAGGCGCTAACGGATTTTTGTCGCGGCCCGGTCGCGACCGTACTGATGGAGCACGAGGCCCGTCACAGTACCACTCGCGTCGCGAGTGAACGTAAGCTGGGCGTCCACCTCGCGGACGAAAAAGTCGCTGCTGCTCTCCGGCCAGAGCCTCACGGGAGTCCCGCCCTCGGTCGACCGCGCAAAGAGCGCCCCGTCGTGTATCGTGAGATCGAGCTCCAGTCCCGGAACGAGCTGGTAGACGCCGACGTACGGCGCCAGCGCAGACGCCGGCAACTCGACCACGGTGTGCTGCCTGGGCGGGAGTGCTGACGGTGGCACCATGCCGAGCAGTCGCATGTAGGTCGAGATCTGACCGTAGTGCTCCGCCAGATCAGTATCGAGCGCGAGTAATGTCCTCGCCAGCGCTGGCAACTGAGGTGTCCCCACGCGCTCCATTGCCCTGTCGCAGAAAGCGAGTGACGCCTTGAGGCGCGTCACGAGGGTGTCCTTGGGCCACCGCGCTTTGACGGTATCCGCCAACGAATCCTTGCTCGTCGTGGCGTGTTTCAGGTCGCCGAGGCGCTCGCACAGACTATAGTTCGCGTCCTCGAGATGCTGGGCGATATAGCCGATCGTCTGTTGTGGGGCGGTGGGTCGATAGCCGTATTGGGTCGCGGGGATGGAGTCGAACGCTGCGACCAGCCGGCTGCCGTAGACATCCGCGAATGTCTCGAATGCGAACATCATGCGATCGGGCGACTCACGAGTGGCGGACGACTGGGCCGCGAGCACCGTGGGGAGCACAAGAGAGATGGTGATCAGCGTGTGCTGGCGCATGCGATTTCTCGATCGAGTTCTTGGGGTCGAGTGCGTGGAGCCGCGGCGGCACTCGAATCTGAATTACCAGGATGCGACACCAGATCCGTACCCCGCACAGCGCGTCGCGTTCGACACGTCGGACGGTGGGGTACTCGATCATTGGCAGGCGAGGCGAGTCTTCACTTGCCAGAGCTATCGTTGCTTCAGAAGCAGACGCGCGCGAACATCGGGATCTCACTGGAAGCGTTACGCTATTTACTACACGTTGCGTCACGTCTGCTGCCGGAATATCATGGAGAGCGACGCCACTCGTCGAAGCAGCGTCTGTCAGTAGGTCGCTTGCGTGGGCGCTCGACACTCCGCTCTGGGTAGAGCAGTGAACGCTGGGCGGGAGTCTCTCGGCGCTATCGGCATGTAGCTTTCTGATTGACGTGAGGCGCGGCAAGATCAACTAGGAGTCTCCATGAAGCTGGGCATTCGCGGCATGACGCCGTTGCTCCAGGTCTTCGACCTCCCAGTGTCGCTGGCTTTCTATCGCGACATTCTCGGCTTCGAGGTCGTCCAGTCGACGAACGACTGGGCGTGGCTCAAACGCGATGATGTCGAGCTCATGCTCAACACGGCGTACGAATCTGACGCGCGTCCGCCGGCACCCGACCCCCGCCGCGTTGCCGCGCACGACGACACGGCGCTCTACTTCGGCTGCCCAGATGTCGACGCGGCCTACGCGTACCTACGCGCTCGCGGGGTCGCGACGCAGGAGCCGCGCGTCGCGCCATATGGCATGAAGCAGTTGTACCTGTCGGATCCCGACGGGTACAACTTGTGCTTTCAATGGCGCGCGGCGGGAGTGGCCGGCGTAGGCTGAGCGAGCGGCGGCCCAACGGTGACAAGGTCCACCTGCGGTAGCTGGGTCTCGCGAGCGACAGGCTTCACGCAATACATCCGCCGGCCACCGATGCACGTGCCGCGACAACGTCTCTCCGCATCCGAGCGAGGTGGATCCTCGTTCAGTCGCCGCGACTGATCTGGCGCTTACTGAAGCGCCACGGCTGGCTTGATGTGTGTCCGTGCCTCGGTCATGTGCGCGCGCGCGCGACTCATAGCTATTCGGAAGGGCGCAAAAGAGATGCGCTCCAGCCACGGGTCCCATGCGTTCCAGTTCCAGGTCTCGGGGAGCTCGATTTCGGGGAGATGGCGCCACTGCTGCTTACGGCGCAACCCGAGATAGAGCGTGTCGAAGAGCGCCTTTTCCGCCGTGGCTCGCTGAAACCGCCCCCATTTGTCGCCTGGTTCAGCGCCAACTAGCAGGTTCGTTTCGAGTCGATGAAATGCGAACGTCCCCACCGGCGTCTTCATCCTGGCATGTTGCTCGGCTGTCGCTACGTGCATTCTCGCGTGGAATCTGGGACAGCATGCCGTGCAGATGCAGCGCGGATATGAACGACACGTAAGCTGGCTCCCCCCAGGTTTCCGCGAGGCGGCCGATCACCAAGTATGGGGTGAAGAGAGTATGCGCCGGGTTGGCCCACAAGCCACGCATGATCCTGGTGACGACGCCGTTCTGCGTGAGTCTGCGCATAAGTTTCGATATCGCGACCGCAGATGCCCCGGTTGCGACCGCAACGTCACGTGATGTGAAGATCGGCTCGCGGAGCACGATGTCGCGGATCGCGGCGGTGCTCAACTCGGTCCGTGGCATTGGTCGGCTCCTGGCGTCTCTGAGAGCACCTCGCCCATCTCGGTGCGTAACTCTTCGAGCCACAGCCACATGCGTTCCTTCAGTGGCTCCCAGTCCGAAATGGCGTCGTTCCGCAACTCGTCAGGGAGATACGCCGCGACTTGGGCCTCGAAGCTTGAGCGATCAAACATGGCGACCGTCTCCGCCGATGCGAGGACTTGCGCCGTGGTCATCCGTGTCTTGATCAGCGCTCGTGCTTCCTCGGTCATCACTGGTCCGCACTCGCGAACGAGATGATCCATGTCGAACACATTGCGGGTCTGCGGAGGATCGCGGCGTGACAGCGCGAGTACCTTGTGCCAGATCGCGACAGGGCCCGGATACGCCGCAATCCTGGCGCCAGCGGGTACATGGTAGCGTTTGCAGAGATGCTCAGGAATAGGAACGCGGCTCGCTTCACTCGCCCGTGTTTCCTCGCGATGCGATGCCTCGATCTGCGTGGCATATTGGATCCCGCCGTATATCAGATTCAGCTTCTGCTTAAATCCGCGCGAGTTGTTGCCGCCGCCGTCGATCACGCTAACAGCGAGATCCGTGATGCCGACTTTCAGGAGCGCGCGCCGAAACCCAGGATCTTCGATCAGCAAGTTGCGCAGATGTTCGATGAACTTCGTCGCGCGCTTGGGCATGAGATCGAAATCAATGTCCTCCGAGTATCGCGGACTCCGATGGAACAGTCGCAGATTCACGCCGCCCTTGAGGCGCAACGGCGGTTCCCCAATGGTCGGGTCGCGATACTCCTTGGGCAAATGCATGAGCAAGATGCAGTGGAATGCCTCGCGAACCTCGAGTTCAGTCAGGAGCATTGGCTAGTATATAACAGTTGTTACCCCGGAAGGGTATCTACGTATATACACTATGTCATGCTCGGCCGCCGCTAATGGCGCGCGGTCTGAGCGGGCGCCGTGGGCTGAGGGAGCGGCGGCCCGACGGTGACAAAGTCCACCTGCGGTAGCTGGGTCTCGCCAAGGGTCACATTCGTGCCCGACCCCACTGCGTCCCCGTCGAGATACGCGACCACACGCTTGGTCTGACCGTCTTGCCGGTACCATAGATACCGCGTGTACGCTTTGACCAGCGTGTTCCAATCGAGCGAGATCTTCTTGATGAAGTCGAGCGCGTTGCCCACCCGGCAGGTGAGAAACGTGACTTTGTAGATCTTGTTCGCCTTCATCGCCGTGCCGATGCTGGTGTAGACCGCCCAGTGCGCGAGCCGCCGCTGCGCGCCCGCCGGGTTCACGATCTGATCCGTCTGCTTCATGGACTTCCCCGTGGGGTCCCCCGGGAACACGAAGTCGTAGAACGGGTCGACGTAAATCGGCGGATTCCACCCGCGGGCAAGCTCGAATGTATGGCCCGGTGCGAGCTCGATCGTGCCCTCGCTCAAGCTCAAGGCGCCCCCGTGTCCGACCGCAAAGATCACCTCCCGATCGTTCGTCACGTTCGCGAGCCCCTGCACGATCGCGTTTCGCACCTGCTCAGCGCCAAGCGTGTTGCTGATCGGCGCGGATTTGCGATTCTGCGGATCAGCCTTCACGTACTGGGCCGCCCATAGGGCATTGAACGCCGGTCCGACACGTGAGGGGGAGGGGTCGTAGAAGACGAGAGGCATGGTAGAGAATACTACGGCCGGGCCTCACCGCGTTATACTGGAAGAGGCGTGCAGGGCGCCACCCGTCCGCGGGCAGGACCGAGTCCACCTGGTAGTAAAAACTCGACATACGGTTCTTCACGAACCTCCTTTCGCCCGACGACCAGCGGACCCCGGGCAGCCCTCGAGGAGGTCCGTCATGCCCGACCGTCATTTCCCCGTCCGCCCCAGTCTTGAACAACTGAAGCACCAGGCCAAGGACCTGCTCCGCGCGGAGCCATCCCTCGGCAAGCTCGCGCACGCCCAACACGCGTTGGCGCGAAGCTATGGCCTTCCGAGCTGGCCGCGACTCGTGCTCGCCTGCCGCATGACCGACGCGATCTGGCGCGACGATGTCGAAGCCGTACGCGAGCTGGTGCTGCAGCATCCGAGAACGCCCGCGGCGTCGCCCAAAGCAACTGGGGCCCGCCCAGGTCCTACGCGGCGAACCTCGGCCGCGATCGGATTATCGCCATGCTCCGCGAGCTCGGCGCCGATGACCTGAACTTCGCCTTCGATCGCGCATGCCTGCAGGGCCGGATCGACACCGCCCGCCAACTCTACGCACTGGGCGCGTGCCCCGATGCCGAATCACTCGCCGGCCCCTGCGAGACCCAATGCGGCCCGGGCTTCGCATACCTGCTCGATCTCGGCTGCGATCTGCACCTCTCCCACATCGCGCTGCTCCTCCAGACCTACAGCCGCAACCCTCAGGGCAAGCACCAGTGCCTGGAGGCCGCCGCGACGCACGGCATCGCACTCCCCGACACACCGCCGATGGCGATCCACCGCGGCCGCATCGATCTCCTGGAACACCATCTCGATCGCATCAACGACACGTTCTCCCATGAGGACATCTATCCACCGTCGCTCGGCTGCGATGCCGATCACACGAAGGCGCTCCACGGGACGCCACTGGCGGGCGGCGGATTACTGCACCTCGCCGTCGATAACGACGAGATCGAGATCGCCGAGTGGCTGCTCGCGCACGGCGCCAATGTCAACCTCCGCGCCGCGATCGATGCCGACGGTTTCGGCGGCCACACGCCACTGTTCGGCTGCGTCGTATCGCAACCGTATCGCGTCGGGCGCCGTTCCTCGATGGCACGCCTACTGTTAGATCACGGCGCCGACCCCAACGTGCGCGCCTCGCTTCGCAAACGCCTGCGCTTCGTGGAAGACGAGACGATGCGCGAGTATCGAAATGTGACGCCGCTAGAGTGGGTGGACCGCGACGCGATGCGGCTCATCGCCTCGTGAAGAACACCATCATGCCCAGGGCAAAGAGCATCGCCGCGGCGGCGAGCGCTATCGCGACGACCACGCGCGGTCGCTGGTTCGTCTGGAACGCGCGGAGCGCGCGCTCGTCCAGGTATCGAGATGCCGGATCAGCGCCGGCCTTGATCACGCCGGCGCGCTCCAGCCGCGCAAGCAGCGGTGATGCCTCGATCCCGATCTGTCGGAGGGGCAGGGCACGCTCGGCTGCCGTCGCGTCCGCCTTGCGGAACGCGAACAACAGACCATCGAACGCGCGCGCGGCCGAGGCCGCGGCGAAAGCTGCTACGCCTGCCATATCACGTATTTTGACACTATGCCCCTCGTCCGTCCAGCCACCGAGGCCGACGCCACCTCAATGTCGGTGTTGTTCGCCCAGTTCGAGCACCCCACGCCCGCCGAGCCGATCCCCGCCCGGCTGGCCCGCCTGCTCTCACACGACGGCCAAGCGCTGGTCGCCGCCAATGACACCGGCCTCCTCGGCATAGCGACCACGCAAATCGTCTGGTCGCTGGTCGAAGACGCGCCTCGCGCGCTGCTGACGGCACTCGTCGTCCGCGGAGACACCCGCGGCCGTGGCGTCGGCCGCGCGCTCGTGACCGCGGTCGAGCATTGGGCGCGCGAACGCGGCGCCGAACGTGTGGTCGTAACGACCGCTTTGCGTCGCGCCGGCGCTCACGCCTTCTACGAACGCCTCGGCTTCGAATTCACAGGCCGCCGCTACGGGAAGTCAATCGGATCATAGCGGCTGCGGCCCGTGAATTCGCTGTCGGTTGGACATCGCTTGGCTGCGCCAAGCTGAGGGGGCCGCCGATACGTGAAATCGATAATTCGATAGCGAAAATCCGCGCTGTCGCATTTCGTGCCGTTGACGTCGCATGTAACAGTCGCACCGCTCGTTTTGCGCCACCTAACGCATGTGTGCCGGTCAAGTTTTCCGCGCTCGCAAGTGCGCGTGACGGTGCGCCGAACGAGCCGTCATGAGTGTGCCGATCGCACGCGACGCGCGCGCCCCCCGCCACACAATCGCCCGAGAGCTCCATGATTGGGATGCCGAACCTCAAGAAGCGCGGCCTGGAAAACGGGTCGAATGGTCACGCGGCCCCCGCCGCACCATCCTACGACGTCGCGGCGCTGGAAGCGCTCGTGCAACGCGCCGAGGGCGCGGCGGCGGCGCTCCGCGCGCTCGATGAGCGAGCAGCGGCCGTGGCGGCGCTCGAGGACCGCGTGACGCGACTCGCGGCACAGCTCGCGGGCGCGGACGCCGTCGGCAATCAGCTCTCGACGATGCAAGAACAAGCCACCCGACTCAGCGCGGCCCAGGAACGCTCGCAGTCACAGCTCGCCTCGGCCAATGCCGACGTCGAGCGCGTGCGCGGCGCCTGCGGGACGTTGATCTCCAAGGTCGACGCCGCGCTCGAGCTCCGCGATCAACTCGACCGTCTCCTCGCGCTCCAACCGCGACTCGACGCGCTGCGCGGCGAGGCGGACAACATGACAGGCGAGATGCGCGACCTGACGGACAACGTCGGGCGCCTGCGCGCGCTGCACGAGGATGTGCTGCGCGCCCATAAGCACGCCACCTCGCGCTTGGACGGCGTGGACCAGCGCTATCAGGCGACCGGCAGCAAAATGGACCAGATCGAGCGCCGCGCGTCGGCCGCCGAACAGGCCCTGGAGTCGCTGCTCCGCATCGCCAGCGGGATTCCGAACGTGCAACACCAGCTCGGGGTCCTCAAAGCGATCGCCGAGCAAGTGGCCCAGAAGACCGCCGTGCTCGAGCAACAGCGCGACGTCGTCGATCGCGCCGCGAACCAGGTGTCGCACGTGGTCTCGCTCACCGGCCAGCTCGACGCCTCGTTGCGGAAGCAGGATGAGCAGACGCGCAGCCTGACCGCGCTCGACACGAAGCTCACCGAGATACAGGCGACGCACGCCGCGGTGATCGCGCGCGCCGAGGAGATCGCCGCCAACCAACGCCAGCTCGACGAAACCGAGCGCGAGGCGACGCGCACACTGTCCGATCTCAAGGTCGAGATGCGGACCAGCGCCGAGCGGTTCGAGCTCGAGAATCGCACGCTCGACATGGTCAGCGAGCGCATCGCCGAGCTGCGCGGCGGCGTCAAGGAGTGCGAGACACGCGTCTCATCGCTCGAATGCCGCCACCCGCGCGGTCGCGGACACCGAGGCCCGCGCCCGGCAGCTCGCCACGCAGATCGGCTCGCTCGGCGAAGACATCAATAAGATCGCGTTGACCGCCGAACGACTCCGGACGGTGCCCCAGGACGTGGCGCAAGTCGAACGGTCGTTGGCCGATATGTCGACGCGCATGGACCGCGTCGAGCAGGTCCGCCCGGTGGTCGAGGTGATCACGCGCGATATGGCGACCTTGAACGGCGCACACGAGTCGATCCGCGATGGGCTGGAGCAAGTGCGCGCTGCGTACAGCGAGATGACCAAGCTGCGCGAGCGGCAGACCGAGATCGATGGCTACCTCGCGGACGCCGACCAGCGGATGGTGACCCTCAAGGAGCACGTCGCCGAGCTGGAGCGCATGCGGCCCGCGACCGAGGCGCTCGGCGCCCAGGTCGAGGCGTTGACGGCGGCGACGAGCTCGGTCGAGAGCCGTCGAGAAGTGGTCGACGCGTTGCACCAGAAAGTCAACGAGTTGGAGTCGTCCGTCGGGCAGCTCGATGAGCGCGGCGAAGGCGTGCGCCAACGGATGGACTCGGCCGAGGCGCGGTTTACCGACCTGTCGCGCCAAGCCTCCGAGGCCCAACGCGTCGCGGCGACCATCGCGTCCGTCTCGGCCTCCGTCGAAGCGGCCGAGCGGCGCATGCGGGCCGTGAACGGCACGATGGAAACGCTCGAGTCGCGCGCCCAGATGCTCGACGGGCTCGGCGAACGCATGCGGCTCCTCGGTCAAGAGCTCGAGCAGCGGCAAGGCGCGCTCGACAAAGCCGCCGAGCATCTCACGAAAGCGTCCGCGGCGCGCCGGGAAGCCGCCGATGCCGCGCAGCGCCTCGAAGATCTCACGCGGGGTATCGCGAAGCAGCTCGACACCGCGAGCACGCAGGCCGCGTCGGCCGAGCAGATCGTGCAAGGGCTCGAAGGACGCATGGCGACCCTCGGCAATGTCGAGAAGCGGATGGGTCGATTCGAGGAGCTCCTCGCCACGTGGGAGGCCGCGCAGACCGAGGCCGCCCAGGCGCTCGAGCAGATCACGAATCGCCAGGCGATGATCGACGCCGTGCAAGCACAGATCAAGCACGCGTCCGAGATCGCCGAGCGGACCGCCGAGCATGTCCAGTCGATCGCGTCGTCACGCCAGCAGATCGAGGAAGCGCGAGCGACATTGGAGACCACGCGCGCCGAGTTGGTGACGGCCAATGGCACGATGCGGGACCTCGCGGACCGGCGGCGCCAGCTGGACGAGCTCGAAGCCCGTCTCGCCCGCGCCGACGCGCTGGGACAGTCCGTCCGCTCGACGGTCGAGGTCCTGGCCGGTCAACGGGCGTTCGTCGACCAGATCCTTGAGCGCACCGGTACCCTCAGCTTCCAGATGAAGCAGGCCGAGGCCCTGACCGAGGCGCTCAGGACCGAGTGCGCCCTGGCGACTCAGCTCAAGGCCGCGGTGGACGAGCTTCGCCGGGAAGTGTGACCGGTAGTTTCGTCCGCCCCGGTCTCGTCGTCTGAATACAGAATAGCCAGTCCCAGAGGAGAGGCGATGATGAGACTTGAGAGGCGAGCGGCCGCGCTCAGCCTGCTGGCCGTAGCCGCGTGTGGCGGTGTGACGGTGAAACAACATGCGATCGGAAACCGCATCGTCCCGGTGGATAGCACGCCGGCCGAAGCGGTGGCCCCTGCGCCGGCGCCTGCCGCGCCGTCGCCGACCATTCTGTCACGCCCGATCCTGGTCGGGAACGACCGCGGCGGTCGCCCGCAGGTCCGCAAGGGCGAGCACGACGCGGCGCCCTACATTGATCGCCCAGGTGGCCCCCGTGACGCGGGCCATATCATCGCGTCGAGCGAAGTCGTGGGCATTGATGTGATCGAAGCCCGGTCGCCCTACGTCATCGACGAAGTCTTGTACGTGAAGATGCCCAATGGCGTGACACCGACGACTGGTATGCACCTGGCAATCGAATCCCTCGGTCCCGACTTCGAAGCCTACGGCCAGGTCCTGATCCCAACGGGCGAGGTCACGGTCGTCGCCCCGGGCGGACCAGGTGAGGCAACGTCAGTGCGCCTCGAACGCCAATTCGCGGAAGTCGAGCCAAACCAGCTCGTCGTACCGATCGAAGCGCCGAAATATCCGCCTGTTGGCCAGCGTGCGGTTGCCGTCACGGACGGCGTGAAGGCGAAAGTCATCTGGGTCTCGGGCGACCCGGTCGAGCCCACGCTCGGCTACTACGTCGTGCTCGATGCCTCCGAGCGCGCTGGTGTGCACGTCGGCGACCAGTTCACGCTGCTGCGCCCGCGCATGCGCGATGAGCTCACCGGTCTCTGGCTGCCCGAGCAGGACATTGCGACGACGCAGGTCGTGCGCGTTGGTGCGCACAGTTCGACCGCCGTCGTGATCGCGCAAACGATGCCGGCCATCACGGCTGGAGCCGACGCGCGCCTCACCGCGAAAATGCCCTGAATGCGGTAGTAGGGGGCGTCGGGCCTGGTTAGATTAGACCGGGTGATCGCGACCGCCCTCTACTGTGCCGTCCTGTGTTACGCGGGTGCCGCGGCCCTTGCCGCGACACCCGTCGCGCGTCCGATCGGGGCGCCCGTTCGCGCGGTCCTGACGGTCCTCGCCATCGGCGTCGTGCTGCACGCCGCGGCGATCGTCGGCGCGACTCGTGCATTGGGTCAGCTGCCGCTCGCGGGCCTTGGCCCGGCGCTCTCGTTCGCGGCCCTCGCCCTCGCGACGGCGCTGCTCGTCGTCGAATACGCGACGCGCGAGGTCACGCTCACGCTCGTCGCCGCGCCACTCGCCGCGCTCGCGGCGGCCGCCGCGGCGATCCTCGGCGTCGGTGCCGGCGCCTCCGTGCTCCCGACCGGCGTGCGCGGCGCGTGGCTCGCGGCGCACATCGCGCTTTCCTTCGCGGGAATCGCCGCATTCGGCACGGCCGCGGCCGCCGGCTCGATGTACTTGGTCGAGCGCCACCAGCTCCGCTCGCGCCGGTTCACGTCGGTCTTCCGCCTGTTCCCGCCGCTCGAAACGCTCGACCGCGTCAATCACGTCGGCGCCATCGCCGCCTGGCTCGGCCTCACGGCTGGCGTGGCGCTGGCCGTCTCGTACTCGGCCACCTATGGCGCCGCTGACATTCCGCAGATCGTCTGGGGCGTCGGCGCCTGGATCGCCGCCACCGCGCTCGCGCTCGGCCGGCTCGTCGGCGGATGGCGCGCGCGCCGCGCGGCGGTAATCGCCAGCGTCGCATTCGCGCTTATTCTCGCGTCGTATGTCGCGGCGCGAGCGATGGCGGCGAGGCCCGGTCAGTTCCTGTGAGCGCCTACCCGCTGGTCCTGGACGGCGACCGCATCCGCGCCTTGATCGTGGGCGGCGGGCCCGTGGCGCACCGGAAAGCCGCGGCCTTGCTCGACAGTGGCGCGACCCTGCGCATAGTGGCCGCTGCCCTGTGCCCGGCAATGCGCGGCCTCGCGGCCCATGAACGCGTGAGCGTCAGCGAACGCGAATATGAGTCGACCGATATCAGCGACGCGACGCTCGTGGTCGCCGCGACCGATCGGCGCGAGGTCAATGCGATGGTCGCCGCCGACGCCCATGCCAAGGCGCGTCTCGTCAACGTCGCCGACGAACCGGCCGAGGGCGATTGGGTCAGCGTCGCCACGCACCGCGCGGGACCGCTCGTGATCGGTGTCTCGGTCGGTGGTGTTCCGACCGCGGCCACTCGCATCCGCGATGCGATCGCCGAGCGATTCGACCGCCGGTATGTGAGCGCGCTGACGGCGTTGATCGCGCTGCGGCGTCAAGTCCTCGATGCCGGCGGCACGGACGCCTGGCGCCAAGTCGACCGCGAGCTCGTCGGCCCTGATTTCTGCGAGCGCGTCGAGTGTCAGTAATCGTCGTGGGCGTGAGCCACTGGACCGCGCCGATCGAGGTGCGCGAACGCTGCGCCTTCAACACGAGCGCCACGCTGCCGGCGCTGGAGATGCTGCGCGCGCAGACCGCGTTGCGCGAAGCCGTTCTGCTCTCCACCTGCAATCGCACGGAAATCTACGTCGTCGAAGGCGAGCAGGATGCCGTACCGGCGATTTGGTCACTCCTTGGAGAGGAGGCGGCGAGGAGCGGGTACGTCAGGCGAGACCGCGAGGCCGTCCACCACTTGATGCGTGTGACCGCCGGTCTCGACGCGATGATTCTCGGCGAGGCGCAGATCCGGGGACAGGTGCGCGATGCCTGGGAAGCGAGCCGGCCACAATCCGGCCCGATGCTGAATCGCGCGTTCCAATCGGCCCTCGGCGTCGCGGGCCGCGTCCGCACGGAGACGGCGATCGGGAGAGGCGCCGCATCGGTGAGCTCGGCGGCAGTGCAACTGGCGAAGCAGATCTTTGGTACACTCGCCGGCCGGAGCGCCATGGTGCTGGGCGCCGGCGACATGGCGGAGTTGGCGCTGGAATGCTTGGTGAACGAAGGCGTCCGGGCCGCGCTCGTCGCCAACCGCACCTTTGAGCGCGCCGAATCGCTCGCGCGACGCCACGGCGCCACGGCGATTCACTATGACGCCTGCTGGCAGCGCCTGGGCAGTGTGGATCTTCTGCTGTGCTCCACCGCCGCGCCGCATCCGATCGTGTTGGAAGAGCACGTCCGTCCGGCGCTCGCCGCTCGCGGGGGTCGCCCGCTGTGCATTCTCGACATCGCGCTCCCCCGCGATGTCGACCCGGCCGTCGGCACGCTCGACAACGTCTTCCTCTACGACCTGGATGACCTCCGCGCCGTCGTCGCCGCGAATCTCGACCGCCGCCGCGAGCAGCTGCCGACGGCCGAGCAACTCATCGAGCGCGAGGTCGAGAAGTACTGGCAGTGGCTGGCGGGACTGGCCGCCGTGCCGGTGGTCACCGACGTCCGCGCGGCGATGGAGCGACTCCGCGAGGCCGAAGTGGCCGCGGCGCTCCGCCGCCTCGGCGACGTGAGCCCTGAGCAACGCGAAGCGATCGAATACTTATCCAAGGCCCTGATGAACAAATTCTTGCACGAGCCGTCGGTGCGCCTGCGCGCCGCGGCCGCCAATGGGCGCGGGCTCGGCATCGTGGATGCCGCGCGCTATCTCTTCGGCGTCGACGAGCACCAGTGACGCAACGCGCACTCATCACGGGCGGCGCGGGATTCATTGGATCCCATGTCGCGGACGCCTTCGTTGCGGCCCAATGGGATGTCACCGTCGCCGACAATCTCTCGACCGGCCGCCGCGAGAATGTCCCGGACGCCGCGACGTTCGTCGACATCGATGTCACGAGCCCCGACGCGATCCGCGTGGTACGCGACGGTCGGTTCGATGTGATCTGTCATCTGGCCGCGCAGATCGACGTGCGGAAAAGCGTCGCCGACCCGGTGCATGACGCGGCCATCAACGTGCTCGGCACGCTCAACATCGTGGAAGCGGTGCGGGCGTCGGGCGGCGCGGGCCGGACGCGCGTGATTTTCTCCTCGACCGGCGGCGCGTTGTACGGCGATTTCGTGTCGCCGCCGACGGTGGAGACGGCGCCGAAAGACCCGCAATCGCCCTACGGGATCGCCAAGCTCTCGGCCGAGTACTACCTCGCGTACTACGCTCGACTGCACGCGCTCGACACGGTCGCGTTGCGCTACGCCAACGTCTACGGGCCGCGACAGGACCCGCACGGCGAGGCGGGCGTGGTGGCGATATTCTGCAGCCGCATTCTGGAGGGTCGACCCCTGACGGTCTTTGGAGACGGACGACAGACGCGCGACTACGTGTTCGTGAAGGACGTTGCGCGGGCCAACCTGGCCGCGGCGACGCGGGACCTGCCGCCCGCCGGTGCGCTCGATGCGCGCGGGTTCAACATTGGGACGGGCGTCGAGACGAGCGTGCTCGATCTGGCGCGCGGGTTGAATCGCGCCGCCAAAGCGACGGCTCCCATCGAGCACGCGCCGGCGCGCACGGGTGAGCAGCAGCGGTCGACGGTCGTGGTCACCAAGGCCGCCGAGCAGTTGGGGTGGCGGCCGACGGTGTCGCTCGATGCCGGGCTGGCCGAGACGTTCCAGTATTTCGCCCGGCAGCGGGCCGCCGAGGCCGTATGATTCTCGCCCAGATTGGTTCAGCGATCCCGACGTTGCCCCTCGGGTTGATCATCGCATCGACACTGGTCACAAAAATTATTCTGGGCATCCTCGTCGCGCTCTCGTTACTGAGTTGGACCATCATGTTCGCGAAGTGGCGCCAGTTCGCGTCACTGGATCGGGTGAGCCGGGATTTCCTGACGCGATTCGAACACGCCGAGCGCTTCGAGCAGGCGGCGGCCCTGGCATCCCGGTCCGTCTCGAACCCGTATACGCGCATTCTCGCCCGCGCGGCCCAATTCATCCAAGCGTCGGGGCGCTCCAGTGGCCAAGTCGCGATGCCGGGGGCAGGCGGCACCGCGGTCGCAGCTCCTCCCGCACGCGCCACGGCGGTCACCGTCGCTCAAGTCGAGGCGATGCGCCTGTTGCTGGATGCCGAGACGAACGAGGAACGGGATCGCGTGTCTCATTTCATTCCATCGCTCGGCACCATTGGGTCAGTCAGCCCGCTCATCGGCCTGCTCGGTACCGTCCTGGGCGTCATCGACGCGTTTATCGGTCTCGCGGCACATGGATCCGGCAACATTGGCGCGGTCGCGCCAGGCGTGGCTGAAGCACTCATTGCCACGGCCGCGGCGCTGAGCGTGGCCATTCCCGCGGTATTCGGATACAACGTCTATGCGAACCGCCTCAATCGGTTTGACAATCAGCTCGAAGCGTTCGGGTCCGAGGTGATTGCGCTCGCCGTTCGCGAAGGTCGTGTGTAGTGGCCAGTCGCCGTCGTGGTGAACGCCTCGCGATAAACGCGGAGATCAACGTCGTCAGTCTGATCGACGTGATGATGCTGCTCATGATCATTTTCATGATCACCGCGCCGATCATGCAGGGTGGCGTCGACGTGAACCTCCCAAAGGCCGAAGCCAAGCCACTGGAACCCAAGAGTGGCCTCGTCGTTACCGTCGACCACGCCGGTCAAATAACAGTTGACGAGACGAAGCTCTCGTACAGCGAGTTTCGCGCGAGCTTCAAGGCGCTGGCGGCACAGCGTGGCAAGGAAGGTGTGTATCTCCGGGCCGATGCCGGCGTCCCATATGGCACAGTGGTCCAGGTGCTCGCGGTGATGCGCAACGCAGGAGTATCCGACATCGGCATGGTGGCCGAGCCGGAGGAGATCAAGCAGTGACATGACCGGAGCTGGCCGGCCAAGCTCTGTCCAACCGACCAGTCGACCCGCGTAGCGGCGTCGACGCGCGGCGAGCCGCGCTCCCATGGGGAGCTCGTTCGGTGCCGCAGCGCTGTTACATGTGGGATTCGTCGCGGCGCTGGTATTCCTCGCGCGCCAGTCGCCGTCGGTGATGCCGCCCGTCTACCGGGTGAACATCCTCGCCGCGCCACCGGGGCCGACGCGGGAGATCGGGATCGTGCCATCGACGCCGACTCCACCACCGCCGCCGACGCCCGAGCCGGTCGCGCCGCCGCCCCTCACGCAGCCGCCACCCGTCGTGCCGACGTTCACGCCCAAGAAGCCCGATGCGGTGCCGAAGCCCAAGCGGGCGACGCCGACGACCGCGCCGCCGCCGAAGCCCTCGGTGCAGCAGCCGATTGCGCAGGGTGGTCCCCAGGGGGGGACGGGCACCGACGTCGCGACCGTGCAACTCGATCAGGGAATAGACTTTCCATATCCGGCATACCTGAATAACATCGTGCGGCAGGTCGCGCTCAACTTCAAGCCGGATGATCCGAACACGGCGTTGCACGCGGTGGTCTTCTTTTTGATCCGTCGTGATGGGACGGTGGCCGGGGTGCAGTTCCGGACCCGGTCGGGCGATTATGCGTTTGATCTCGAGGCGCGCGGCGCGATCGAGAAAGCGGCCGGCGCGTTTGGCGCACTACCCGACGGGTTCCATGACGACGTCCTTCCGGTGTATTTCAGTTTCGATCCCCGCCTTCTTCACTGAGTGATGCGACGATATAAATCTTATGTTGCGGCGACACTGATATTGACCGCGATCGCCGCTTCCCACGCGCGCGCCCAGGATACGACCAAGAGGGGCGTTCACATTGGCTTGCAGTATTCGCCCGGTACCCGTCCGGGGGTCGTCGTCCTTCCGATGCTGGGCGTTGGTGGAGACTCGGCCCAAGCGATCATCCAGCGCGATCTCGACTATGGCGATCGCCTCACGATGATCCAGAACGTCGGCGATATCGGCGTGACCACGGCGAATGTCAACTATGGGCTGTTCGCGAAGCTCGGCGCCGCCGCGATCGTGCAGGGATTTCTGGGCCCGACGGCGCTCCACGTGCTCGTGCACGATGTCCGCGGCCAGAAGATTCTCGTGACGCGCGATTTCGCGGTGCCCGCGACCGTCGGGACGCCGGAATGGCGATTCGCCCTCCACGCCGCCTCCGACGAGATCGAGAAGTCGATCACGGGCATACGCGGCATTGCCGCGACCCGCGTGCTCTTCGTGCGCGATGGCCAGATCTATGTCTGCGATGCCGACGGCTACGGTGTGAAGGCACTGAGCCCTAAAGAAGGCGCCATGTCACCCGCGTGGCATCCGTCGGGCCGTTACATCGCGTATAGCGTGTTCACGAGGGCGGGTACGGAGATCGTCATACAGGATCTGACGAATGGCGGGACGCGCCATCTTGTTGCCACCCCAGGCGGGCTCAACAGTGCGCCAGTGTTCACGCCCGATGGCAAATGGGTCGTCTATGCTCACGGTGACGAGGTCGGTACCGACCTGTTCGCGGCGAATCCGTTCTCGAATGATCCCGCGCGACGGATCACCGTGGGTCATGGCACGGACAATACGCAGCCCACGTTCAGCCCCGATGGCCAACAAATCGCGTTCACCTCGGGTCGCTCCGGACACCCGGAGATATATATTACCGACTTCGATGGGACGAACGCGGAGTTATTGACGCCGTTCGAGTTCGGAGGCGAGTTCTATCGTGAGGGCCCGGACTGGTCGCCCGATGGTCGGTCAGTCGCTTTCGGATCGTGGATCGGTGGAATATTCCAAATCGAGACGATCAGTCTCCGCGACCGCAGCGTCAAGCAGCTCACGAGCGAAGGCCGCAACGAAGATCCATCATACGCGCCGGACAGTCGCCACGTGGTGTTCACGTCGACGCGTTCGGGTGTGCATCAACTGTGGGTGCTGGATGTCGAGTCGGGCCGCGTGCGGCAACTCACGTTCGGCAGCGAGGCACGCCTCGCGGCCTGGTCGCGCGCACTCGTTCCATAGGGTTGGTTTCTGTGCTAATTCCTTTCTCTGGAGAGTAAAGCAATGACCCGCTTGTCACGCGTCGTTCCTCTGACCCTGATGGTGATCGCGGCGGCGGTAGCGGCTGCCTGTGGCGGGAGTAAGCCGACCCCGGCTCCGACGCCCGCAGCGGCGCCGACGACGCCATCCGGCCCGAACACTGATAGCATCGATCAGGCGCGCCGGGATTCGATCGCGCGCGCGCAGCGAACGGCTGACAGTCTGCGCGCCGAGCAGGATCGCCTCGCCGCCGCCATCGCCGCGGCGCGCAACACGATCACGGCGATGATCTACTTCGATCTCGACAAGTCGGATCTGACGGATCAGGACAAGGCATCGCTCGATCAGAAGATCCCGATTCTCAATGCCAACGCGAGCCTGCGCATTCGCGTCGGGGGCAATTGCGATGAGCGTGGCTCCGACGAGTACAACCTCGCCCTCGGCCAGCGCCGCGCCGCTGCCGCCAAGCGCTATCTCACCGATCACGGCGTCGACGGTTCGCGCATCGACGTGATCTCGTACGGCAAAGAGCGTCCAGTCGCCCAGGGCCACGACGAAGGCGCGTGGGCGCAGAATCGTAACGACCAGTTTGAAATCACCGCCGGCGGCGATAACCTCCGCACGTCAGGTCAGTGACCGGTAGGTCAATCGCTCGATGGTGCATGATCCCGGCCGTGATCCTTGCGGCCGGGGCGTGTTTCGCGACGCGCGAGGACGTGCGCTTGCTGCAGACGCAGTTGCAGCAATACCAAGCGCAAGCGGCTCAATCCGACTCGGTGCGCAAGACGCAGCTCGATCGAGTCATCGAGCAACTGGGCCTTGTCGGTGACTCCCTCGGGGACCTCGGCACACGCCTGACCAAGTTTCAGGGCGATGTCGAGGGCTCTGTCTACTCGATGGGTCAGCAACTGATCCAGATCCAGGAGCTCACTGGCCAGAGCCAGCGGCGCCTCCAAGAGCTGCGAGCGGGGCTGGAAGTGCAGCGCGGCACATTCGCGCAACCGACCCCCGGGGCGCCAGGCCAGCCAATCGGGACCACACCAGGAATGGCTAGTGGGGTGGATAGCGGCCGTACGGTAGTTGCCGCGACGCCACCGGCGACCACTGCCGCAGCCACGCCAGGCGGCGGGGCGGGAACGCCAGGCCCCAATGAGCTGTACCAGTTGGCACTGGATCAACTGCGCCGGGGTAGCACGGGTGCGGCGCGCTCGGCGCTGACCGATCTGCTCAAGCAGTACCCAAATGCGGACGTAGCCTCGGACGCGCAGTTCTATGTGGCCGACTCGTACGATCGCGAGGGAAACACCGCGGCGGCGGATTCGGTGTACCAGTTGGTCGTTCAGCGCTATCCGTCGTCCGAGCGGGCGCCGACGGCGCTGTACAAGCACGGTCTGACGCTCGTCACCGCCGGCAAGGTGCAGGCGGCCCGGGCGGCGCTCCAGCAGGTCGTTTCGAAGTATCCGCGGTCGGACGAGGCGGTACTCGCCAAGGATCGGCTGCGAACCCTGAAGTAGGGTCTCTTCTAGCCGTGAAGAAATCGTCTAGCCCGCGCACGCCAACCGCCGAGATGCCGTTCCTCGATCACCTCGAGGAGCTGCGCTGGCGCATCATCTGGTCGCTGGGCGCGGTCCTGATCACAGTTGCGCTCTCGTTCGGGGCGCTCACGCAGGTCGATGTGATCAAGATCCTGTCTCGCCCGATCCTTCCGTATCTCCCGAAGGGTCAGAAACTCGTCTACACGCATCCGACCGACTCGTTCATGATCTATGTGACGCTGTCGATCGTCCTCGGCGTGGTCGTCGCCTCGCCGGTCGTGGTCTACCAGGCATGGGCCTTTCTGTCGCCGGCGCTCCATCAGAACGAAAAGAAACTCGTCGTGCCGGTCGCGATCGGCGCGGCGGGGCTCTTTCTCTGCGGCGTGTCCCTGTCGTACTTCGGCGTGCTGCCCCTGGCGCTCCAATGGCTGCTCAACTTCCAGTCGGCGTCATTGCAGCCGATGATCAGCGTGCACGAGTACTTCGATTTCTTGTTCACGATGTCACTCGCGTTCGGCATCGCCTTCGAGCTGCCGATCGTCATTCTCGTCCTGACCGCGCTGGGGTTCGTGTCGCCGATGTTCCTCCGCAAGTATCGGCGGCACGCGATCGTGCTCTGCGTCTTCGTGGGCGCGTTCCTGACGCCGGGTGACCTCGTGTGGACGACGCTGGCCATGGCCGTACCGCTCTATGTGCTGTACGAATTGAGCATTGTGCTGTCGACGGTCGTCTACCGTCGCCAGCACAAGGGCGAAGACGACGTGCAACAGAAGCGCCTGATCACCGCGTGAGAGCCGCTCAGTGGCTCGTCGCGGCGGCTCTGCTCGCCGCGGTCGCGCCAGCATGGGTAGCGGGTCAGCAGCCGGGGCAACCGCCACCGAATATCCCGCAGCAATATCCGAACAACCCGAACGCGCGCCGCGCGAATCGGGATTCGATCCGCCAGGACTCGGTCCGCAAGCTCTACGCGTCCGACAGCGTCAAGCACACGGTGCATTGGATCGAAGCCGACTCCATGACCAATCTGCTGCTCGACAAAGACGGCTACTCGCACACGCGCTACCAGGGGCGCCAGGCGCATCTCAATGCTCAGACGCACGAGCTCCAGATCGAGGGCGAGCGGGGCATCAACGTCGGCCGGGCGGCCGTCGACCGCGACACGACGCTGATCATCGGCAACACCATTCGCTACAACGACAGCACGCAGCGCGTCTATGCCAAGGGCGATACGATCGTCCTGCACGACCCGACCTCAAACGAAAGCAACGTCTTTTCATTCAACTCGCTGACCTATGACGTCGGCACGCATACCGCGGTGGTCACGTCGGTGTCGACCGACTATACGCAAAGCGGCCAACAATGGTTCATCCAAGCCGAGAAAGCCGCCTACGTTGGCGATACGGTCAAGGGGCCAAAGGGAGGCCACAATATCTTCTATGGCCGCTACGGCGACATCACCACCTGCGACGACTCGTTCCCGCACTATCACATTCGAGGCGGTGAGCTCAAGTACGTGTCGAAACAGGTGCTGGTGATTCGCCCGGCGGTGTTATACATCGCCAATGTCCCGATTCTGTGGCTGCCGTTCATGTTTCAAGATCTCCGGCGTGGCCGACGCAGCGGCATCCTGACGCCGAGGTTCGGTTTCACCGAACTGTTGCGCAACAGTCCGACCTATCGCCGGCACGTCGAGAACGTCGGGTACTACTTCGTGATGGGCCAGTACGCGGATTTCACGACGTGGCTCGACTGGCGAAGCGGCGCTCGCGCCAACGTCGGCGACCCGGGATTCACGCAATACAACGGAGAATTCCGCTACCGGTGGCTCGATCGCTTCCTGGACGGCGATCTCGCCGCGAACTACCGCACGCAGCAAGACGGTTCGACGAACACCGCGATCTACTGGAACCACCGGCAAGATTTCTCGCTGCACTCGCACCTGCAGCTCAACATCAATTACGTCACGAGCACGGTCGTCCAGCAGAACTCCTACCTCAACCCGTACGCGGCGCTCGCCAACATCAACTCCCAGCTCAACTACCAGCAGGACGTGGGGCCCGCGTCGATGAGTCTGGGCGGCACGCAAACCCAGTACCCGGGTCAGACGCGACTCGACCGGACCTTCCCGACGCTGAGCATCACGTCGAAACCGGTGAGCGCCGGCACCTGGCTCACCTGGTCTCCATCGTTCTCGGCGACGAACGCGCAGAGCTACGGGCTCGACCAGCCTGGCGACTTCGCCTACCTCTATGGCGTCACCCAGGAAGGCCAGCTCGACTCGACGCTCCGCAATCGCGACACGCGGAACTCCTCGGCGTCCTTCGACACGCCGCTCAAGATCTTCGGGTTCAACTGGCGCAACTCGTTCCGCGTCCGGGATCAGTACAACAACTACCCGGTGAACGATGTCATCTACGTCCCGACGAAGATCGACGGGCGGGACACGACCGTGTCGACGACCCGCACGTATCGCACATCCTACGCGACCGCGCTCGACTGGGATACGGGCATCGATCTGCCGTCCATCCTCCAAGGCTCGTGGAACATTGTCCCTAGCGTCTCGGTGGTGAACGCCGACGGACAGGCGCCGTTTCTCCAACGCACCGAGCTCTCGGGCGACTCTTGGGTGAGCCAGGGCAAGAACCTCGTGTACGGCCTCTCGGTCTCGCCGACATTCTTCGGCTTGTTCCCCGGCATCCTGGGCATCTCGCGCATTCGACATTCGATCACGACGACGCTGACGTTCGACTACGCGTCGGCGGCGCACACGAGCACCGCGTTCCTGCTCGCCAACGGCCAGAACCCGGTCGGCTATCTCGGCAACCTGGCGCAGGAGTCGGCGACCCTTGGCCTCTCCACCAACATCGAGGCCAAGTTCCGCGACGGTCCGGATACGGCGCCCGACAACGGGACCAAGATCAAGCTCCTCTCCCTCAACTTCGATCCCATCACCTGGGACTTCGCGCGCGCGGCCGCCACGCACCACACGGGACTCACCAACACGAGCTTCGGCTACGACATCCGCACGGACCTGATTCCCGGGCTCGATTTCCGCGAGTCGTACTCGCTCTTCCAAGGCAATCCCGAGAGCGATACGGCCGTGTTCAAGCCGTTTCTGACGTCGATCAGCGCGTCCGTCTCGTTCGGCGCCAACTCGCACATCCTGGATCCCTTCAAGAAGCTGCTCGGTATCAAAGTGGAGCAGAAAAAGCCGGACTCGCTCGCGGGACGTGACCCGTTCTTTCAACAGCAGGCCCAAGCGGGACACGTCGCCGGCCAGGGTGCGCAATACTCCCAGTATTCGATCCCGACGATCGGCGCCAGCGGGTGGAACGTCTCCCTCACGTTCACCGAGAATCAACAGCGTCCGCTGGTGGGCGACACGGCGGGCGCGATCGCATACAACCCGGCTCTCATATGCGCCCAGTTCCAGGCCACGAACCCGACGCTCTACGCTGTCTGCGTCTATCAGAAACAGCACTCGATCGCGAGCTCGGACACCTCGCTCATCAGCAGCGGCTACAACTGCACCACCCAAGCGTGCCCGCCGGTGGTCGTGCCGCCCCAAAGTTCACTCGCCGCCTCGCTCGCCTTCAGTTTGACCCCCCGCTGGTCGGCCCAGTGGCAGACCACCTACGACTTCACGCGGCATAATTTCGCGAGCCAGGTGGTCACGCTCCAGCGGGACCTGCACGACTGGAAAGCCGTATTCTCCTTCACCCAATCACCGACCGGCAGCTTCGGCTTTACGTTCTTCGTCGCGCTCAAGGCCGAGCCGGCCCTCAAATTCAACTACGACCGGACGTCGTACCGCGCACCGCCGGGCAGTGGGTTCTAGACACGGTACAAATGCTTGTCCCTCCTAGGGGACAGCCCCGGGCGGTTAACGCTGCCATCGATCTGCGCGTCATAGGGTTAGGTAGTATAGGCTCCTTGGCCCAAGGAGTGCTTATCTGTCGCTTTAGTCTCCACTTCTGAGGAATCTCTCAATGACCCGCAAACGTCCGTGGCGCGCTGCCGGGATTGCACTCGCTGCGCTCGTCGCCGCGTGCAATAACGACAACAGCAATGTCCTGAGCAACTATGTCGCTCCCGGAGCCCCGGTTGGGCTCGTGTATCAGTTGAACCTCGGCGAGCAGATCGGAGCGGACTCCATCATCGAGCCAGGCGTGCTGCTCAGTTGGCTGCCGCCGAATCCGGATTCGACCGTACAGGACTTCGCGGTCTTCGGCTCGGATAGCACCGATTCGGCCGGATTTGTCCAACGAGCGGTGACGACCTCGATCACGTTCCACGACGCCGGCCTGCCACAGGTCCAGTACTTCGTGGAATCGCAGGACGTCAATGGCGTCTCCAGCGCGCCATCGAACATTGTCCTCATCAACCCGGCTGACACCGTGCCGGCTCCCTCGGGTCTTACTGGCACGCCCCTCGATTCCGCTGCGGAGCTCGCGTGGCCCGATAACTCCATTACGGGGGCGAACGGGAGTCACTTCGATTACTACCGCGTGTACTCGGACGCGGATAGCAACAACACCTGCGTGAGCTCGACGACGGTGCTCGAAGGGACGACGGTATCGAACGGATTCGTGATCACGGGCATCGCGAACGGTACTGCGCGCTCTTACTTCGTCACCGCGGTGACAAAGAGCGGACACGAGAGCAACTGCTCCCCGGCGACGGTCATCACCCCGAGCGGGTCCGACCCGTCGTTCTCGGTCGCCAAAATCCCGGGGAATTTCATGGTGATCGCGCACCATCCGATCGTGCTGCATCGCGCGCACACGGTCACCCGTCTGATCGCGCACAAGTAGAGCGCGCCCTTGAATCGATGGGGGCCACGTCTGAGCTTTTTAGACGATGGCCCCCTCAGAACTCGTTGAAATCGACGGCCGATCCCTGACGGTCGAGGACGTTTTCTCGGTCGCGACTGCCGGCGCGAGCGTTCGCCTGGCCCCCCAGGCACGCGCGCGGATGGAGAAAACGCGCTCGATCGTTGATGGGATAGTCGCCCGCCGCGAGGTGGTCTACGGCATCACCACGGGCTTCGGCAAGCTGTCCGAAGTGGCGATCCCGATCGACCGGCTCGCCGATCTCCAAGTCAACCTGATCCGCAGTCACTCTGCCGGCGTCGGCCCGCTGCTCAGTGAACGCGAAGTCCGCGCGATGATGCTCCTGCGCGCGAACGTACTGGCCGGTGGATTCGCCGGTTGTCGCCCGGCGCTCGTCGAGCTGCTGCTCGGAATGCTGAATGCGGGCCTCACGCCGCCGATCCCGGAGCAGGGAAGCGTCGGTGCCTCGGGCGATCTGGCGCCGCTCTCGCACCTCGCTCTGGCACTGATCGGCGAGGGCACACTGGCTGGCAGTGGCGATTCGGGTCCAGCCGCGCGAATGCTCGCCGCGCACGGTCTCGCGCCAGTCGTCCTCGGCCCGAAAGAGGGCATCTCTCTCGTCAACGGCACGCAAGCCCACACGTCGATCGCCGCGCTCTCGCTCATCGACGCCCGCCGGCTCTGGTTTACGGCCCACATCGCGGGCGCCATGTCGCTCGAAGCCCTCCTCGGCACGCCGGTGGCATTCGACGAACGCATCCACCGCGCGCGCGGGCAGATCGGGCAGGCCGAGAGTGCCGCTCTCCTCCGCGCGCTCCTGGCGGACAGTGAGATCCGCGAGTCGCATCGGCTGAATGACCCGCGGGTGCAGGACGCCTACGCGTTGCGTTGCATGCCCCAGGTGCACGGCCCGGTACGCGACGCCCTCGACTTCGCCGCCGGGGTGATCGGCCGCGAGCTGAATGCTGCCACGGACAACCCGCTCGTGTTCGACGACGGCACGATGCTCTCGGGCGGCAATTTCCACGGCCAGTCCGTAGCCATGATTCTCGATTATCTCGCCATCGCCCTCACGAACCTGGCGACGATGTCCGAGCGCCGGATCGACCGCCTGGTCAACCCCGACCTCAATCAAGGGCTGCCTCCGTTCCTGTCTCCAGATCCGGGCGTGCACTCGGGCTACATGATGGTCCAGGTCACCGCGGCCGCGCTGGCGAGCGAGTGCAAAGGGCTCTCCCACCCGGCGAGCGTGGACACGATTCCGACGGACGGAAGCAAAGAGGACGTTGTCCCGATGGCGATGGGTGCGGCCACCAAGCTCCGCCGCATCGTGCGCAACGTCCAGCACGTGCTGGCGATCGAGCTGTTGTGCGCGGCCCAGGGCATCGATTATCGCGCCCCGCTCGCGCCGGGCGTCGGGGTTCGCCGTGCCCACGCCAAGATCCGCGAGCTCGTCAACCCACTCGTCGAGGATCGCGTCCCCAGCCCGGACATGGCGGCGTTGGCCGACGCGATCGCCAACGGTCACTTCGACTTTTCTGACCATTATGACCACGCTAGCGTCTGAGCAAGTCGTCCGCGCGCCGCGCGGAACACAGCTCTCCTGCCGCGGTTGGCAGCAGGAGGCCGCGATGCGCATGCTGATGAACAACCTGGATCCCGATGTCGCCGAGCGACCCGAGGATCTCGTCGTCTACGGCGGCACCGGCAAAGCGGTGCGAAATTGGGCCGCCTTCGATCGCACCGTCGAGACGCTCCGCCGCCTCGGCGACGACGAGACGTTGCTCATGCAGAGCGGCAAACCGGTCGCGGTATTCCGCACACATCCAGGCGCACCACGCGTATTGATCGCCAACAGCAATCTCGTTCCGCGTTGGGCGAACTGGGACGAATTCCGTCGCTTGGAGGCGATGGGCCTCACGATGTACGGCCAGATGACCGCTGGCTCGTGGATTTACATCGGCTCGCAGGGCATTGTGCAGGGCACCTACGAGACTTTTGGCGCGGTCGCCGCTCGCCACTTCGGCGGCACGCTGTCCGGGCGATTCGTGCTCACCGGTGGCCTGGGCGGCATGGGTGGCGCCCAACCACTCGCGGCGACGATGCATGGCGCCGCTGTTCTGGCTGTCGAAATCGATCCCGCTCGTATCGACAAGCGGATCGCCACACGCTACTGCGATCGCCGCACGGCAGACCTCGACGAGGCGCTCCGCTGGATCGACGACGCGCGCCGCCGCGGTGTCGCGCTCTCCGTCGGTCTGGTCGGGAACACCGCGACCGTCCTCCCTGAGCTCGTCCGTCGCGGGATCACGCCCGACGTCCTCACCGATCAGACATCCGCGCACGACATGCTCAACGGGTATGTCCCGGCTGAGATGTCGCTCGACGCCGCGATGGCCCTCCGCGCATCGCAACCGGGCGAGTACGTTCGCCGCTCGACCGCCTCGGCGGCCGAACATGTCCGCGCCATGCTGGAGATGCAGCGCCGTGGGGCGATCTCGTTCGACTACGGCAACAATCTTCGCACGGTCGCATTTGATGCGGGTGTGCGAGACGCATTCAACATCCCGGGCTTCGTTCCCGAATATGTCCGGCCGCTATTCTGCGAGGGGAAGGGGCCATTCCGTTGGGTCGCGCTCTCCGGCGATCCGCGTGACATCTATCGCACGGATGCGTTGGCCCTCGAGCTATTCCCGAATGACCCGCATCTCAGGCGCTGGCTGACGTTGGCCAGAGAGAGAATCCAGTTCCAGGGACTCCCCGCGAGAATCTGTTGGTTGGGCCAGGGAGATCGCGCAAAGTTCGGTGTGGCCATGAACGATCTCGTCGCGCGCGGCGAGATCTCGGCGCCGATCGTCATCGGCCGCGACCACCTCGATACGGGCAGTGTGGCATCGCCATTCCGCGAGACCGAGGCTATGAAAGATGGCAGCGATGCGATCGCCGACTGGCCGATCCTCAATGCCTTGCTGAACGTGGCGAGCGGCGCGTCCTGGGTCTCGTTCCACCACGGTGGCGGCGTCGGCATTGGCAATTCGCTGCACGCGGGCCAAGTCATTGTCGCCGACGGCACGCCGGCCATGGCCGAGCGCCTGCAGCGCGTGCTGACCAACGACCCGGGCATCGGCGTCGCGCGTCACGCCGATGCCGGCTATGAGATCGCGCAGCAAACCGCCGCCGAGCAACGCATCGATCTCCCCATGGCCTGACGTGCTGTCGTCGCGTTTCGCGCCGTGGGACGTCCCGGTATTCCTGGCGAAGCACGCCTGGCTGACGGCTCGGAAGCGTCCGGTTCTCGTCAACTTCGAGGTCACGCTTCGCTGTAACGCGCGATGCGGGTTTTGCGATTACTGGAAGACGCCGTCGGAGAGCCGCCAGTCGGAGTGCCAGTCGTTCGCCGACGCGGCGCGGTTCTTCAACCCGCTCATGATCACGTTCACGGGCGGCGAACCACTCCTCCGCCGGGATCTCGAAGACCTCGTCCGCGCCGTCACCGGCGCGATCCGCGTGAAATACACCACGATCCTGACACACGGTGGCCTGCTGACCGTCGATCGCGCGCGTTCACTGTGGGACGCCGGGATCAACCAGTTCAACATCTCGTTGGATTTCCTGGACGGCCGCCACGATGCGGCCCGTGGCATCCCGGGGCTCACCGAGAAAATCTTGTCGACCGTCCCGCGACTGCGTGCAGCGGGCATCGATAGCATTCGCTTCAACACGGTCATTCGAAACGACAATCTCGATCAGCTCCTGCCGATCGTCCACCGGGCGGCCGCCCTGGGCTGCGGAGTGAATTTCAGCACGTACACATCGCTGAAAAATGCCAACGCCGATCCGGTGCTGGTGCCGAGCGACACGCTCGATCTAGTCATCGCGCAGTTGCTGGCCTACAAGCGCCGCCGGCGTGGTGTGATTACGAGCTCGGACTACTATCTCGCCCAGATCCCGCGTTATGTCCGTGGCGAGTTGCGCGAGCCGTGCCAGTCAGGATTACGCACGATCCATATCGATCCAACAGGCCGGGTCAAACGCTGCCCTGATTTTCCAACAGACGGTCACTGGACCGAGTACGCGGGCTATGAGCCGATCGACTGCAATGCCTGCTTCTATGCCTGCCGCGGCGAAGCCCAAGCACCGGTGGGGCTCTCACGTGTGCTCGATGTGCTAGCGTGACGGACGTTCTCTTTATCGACGCCGCACAGGTCGTCACCTGTGCCGGCCCCGCTCGCGCACGCCGCGGCGCCGAGATGAACGATCTTGGCCTCCTTACTGGTACCTCGGTCGCCGTCCGCGATGGTCGCATAGCCGCGGTCGGGCCGCAGGCCGAACTGGAGCGGCAGTTTGCCGAGGCCGCACGGATCAATTGCAACCGGGGCGTGTTGGTCCCGGGCTGGGTCGACTCCCACACGCACGCGATCTTCGGCCGCCCGCGCGCGGACGAGCAAGAGCTCCGCGCCGCCGGCGCGAGCTACATGGAGATCGCCGCGCGCGGCGGAGGTATCCACGCCTCGGTGCGAGATCTCCGTACCCGTTCCGAAGACGAGCTGTTCTCGTTGGCCCTGGGCCGGCTTCGCCGCCTGGCCGCCTACGGCACGACGACGGTCGAGGTGAAGTCGGGCTACGGTCTCACGGTGGAAGACGAGCTCAAAGAGCTCCGCGTGATCGCACGCCTGGCCGAGGTGTTGCCGGTACGGCTGGTCCCCACATGGCTCGGCGCCCACGAAATCCCTCTTGAGTACCGCTCGACCCGTAACAAGTACGTGGACTTGCTCGTCCACGAAATGCTCCCTCGTGTGGTCGGCGATCGCCTCGCGCGGTTCGCCGATGTCTTCTGCGAGCCAGGCGTATTCACGGTCGCCGAGAGCCGAACGATCCTCACCGCGGCCAAACACGCTGGTCTGGGCCTCAAGCTGCACGCTGACGAGCTCGAGCCCTCCGGCGGCGCCGAGCTCGCGGCGCAGATCGGGGCGACATCGGCGGACCATCTGGCGGCGATCTCGGATGCCGGGGTCGCGGCGCTGGCGGCATCGAACACGGTCGCCACGCTCCTGCCAGGCACGATGTTGTTTTTGGGACGTAGATCACAAGCGCCGGCACGAGCCCTGATCGAGGCGGGGGTGGCCGTCGCGCTGGCGACCGATTTCAACCCGGGGACATCACCAACGCCGAATCTGCCGTTGATTTTAACCCTGGCCGTGAGTCAACTGAGACTGACCGTCGCCGAAGCGATCATCGCCGGGACCGTAAACGGCGCGGCGGCCCTCGGCCTCGCTGACACCATCGGTCAGATCGCCCCGGGTTTCTCGGCTGACCTCGCCCTCTACGAGATCGATGACGTGCGCGAGCTGCCGTACTGGTACGGAGACCGCCGCTGCCGGGCGTCGTGGGTGAAGGGCAAAGCTTGTACCGAGTTTGACTTAACCGTAGGTTAGGCAGTCTATCTAATAACCCATGTCGAACGCTCTCAAACTCAAGAAAAAAGCTGCCGAGTTCGAGCAGAAGAAGCAGTTCGACAAGGCGCTGCAGATTTACATCCAGATCCTCGACGAATCGACGGGCGAGGATGATGAGGCCGATGTCGCGCTCTACAACCGCGTCGGCGACCTGCTCATGCGGCAAGGCAGCGTGGGCGATGCGGTCAACTACTACGAAAAAGCCGTCGACCTCTACGCGGAATCCGGCTTTTTCAATAACGCGATCGCGCTCTGCAACAAAATTCTTCGCCAATCTCCCGGCAGAAACTCGATCTACTACAAGCTCGGGAAGATCAGTGCGAAAAAAGGTTTCATCTCTGACGCCAAGCAGAATTTCCTCGAATACGCGGACCGCATGCAAAAGGGCGGTCAGCTCGACGAGGCATTCCGTGCGCTGAAAGAATTCGCCGATCTCTGCCCGGATCAGGATGACATTCGCCTGATGCTGGCCGAGCAGCTGTCCAAGAAGGACCGCAAGGGCGAAGCGATCGAACAGCTCCAGCATCTCTACGAAAAATTCGTCGCCGAAGGCCGCGGCGCCGAGGCCCGCGCGACCGTCGACCGCATGAAGGCGATCGACCCCGACGTCGAGCCAAAGGAAGGCGGCGCCACGGCGCGAGCGAAGTCGAGCGACCTCGTATTCCTCGACCTGTCTGACTCGAAGGGCGCGGCCGCCGAGGGGCCCAAGGCAAAGCCGCCACGGCCCGACCAGTCGCGCAAGACCGTCAAGCTGCCGCAGCCCGAGGAGCCGGAGCCGGAAGCCGACATCCTCGATGATCTGCCGCCGCTCGACCTCGAAGCCGAGGTGGAGCCCGAGGCCGAGGACGATCTGCTCCCGCTCCCACCGCTCGACGAGACCGATCTCGAACCGCTCGAGCCGCTCGACCTCGGCGGCCAGGCCGAGGGGCTCGAGACGATGGAAGAGTTCTCGGCGCCCGAGCAAGTAGCGGAGACGGGCCAGATCGCCGGGTTCGAGCAGACCGTGCTCGATCCCGAGATCGACGCGGCATTCCCGGCCGAAACACTGCCCGAGCTCGAGCCGCTCACCGGCAGCGAGTTCGCCGAGCTCGATCTCGGCCCGCCGGCCGATCCGTCGCCGCGCCACAGCACGCACGACCTCGCGCTGCCGGGCCGACTGCCGTCGCTGGATATGCCGAGCGGCCGGAGCCCGCTGTCGCTGACCGGGGAGATGGAGCTCATCATCCCCGAGAGCGACCTGCCGCTCCCGAAGCCTCGGAAGAAATCGCCGAACGGCGCGCCACCACCGCCGCCGCTGGAGGTCGATTTCACGCCGGAAGTCGACACGAGCGACTTGGATGGTCGCTCTGCGTCAGCCTCCTCGAAATTGTCGCTCACGAGCGGCGCGGACTCGCTCACCTCTGAGCCGCAGGAACAGGAACCCGAGGCCGATGAGGTCGAGCTCCCGGCATGGATGTCGCCGGGAGAAGACGCTCCGCCGTCGGACGAGGCGCCGGATCTGCCGCTGCTCGATGTCGGCCCCGATCCCGTCAGCCCCGAGCCCGCGCACCATCACTCGCACACGCCGCTGGCGCGCGAGGTGGACACGCTGCGGCAGCGCGCGGCGGCCGAGCCGACAAATTGGACGGTACGCCAGCGCCTCGCGGAAGCGTTGCTCGAGGATGGCGACCGCGAAGAAGGGCTCCAAGAGCTGGAGGTCGTGATGCTTGGCCTCGAGCGCTCGCACGACTTGGACAGCGCCCGCTCGGTTGCCGACGAGATTATTCGCCTCAACCCGAACTCGGTTCGGCATCACCAGAAGCGCGTCGAGTACGCGTTCCGAGCCAACGACAAGCCGCGCTTGGCCGAGGCCTATTTGCAATTGGCCGACTCGCTCTTCCGCGCCGGACACGCGGACAAGGCGCGGGCGGTGTACCAACGGGTCCTCGAGCTCGCCCCTGATGATCCTCGCGCGCAAGCGGCGCTGAGCACCTTCGAGCCCCCGCCGCGCCAGCAGCCGACCCCGACGGCCGCTGCCCGAGCGGTCCGCCGCGAGCCGACCACGAACGACGACTTCGTGAACCTGAGCGACTGGCTCGCCGAAGACCAAGCACCGAAGTCGACGCGCATGGTGGTCGACGAAGAAGCGCCCAGCGGCGATGAAGAAGCCGATTTCGCCGACATGCTGCGCAAGTTCAAGCAGGGCGTCTCCGACAATGTCGACGAGGAAGACCACGAGAGCCATTACGACTTGGGAGTCGCGTACAAAGAGATGGGCCTGGTCGATGAGGCCATCTCCGAGTTCCAAAAAGCGCTCCGGGCGCCCCACGGCCGTGTGCGCACCTACGAGGCGCTCGGCCAATGCTTCCTGGAGAAGCAGCAATTCCAGGTCGCGGCGACGATTTTGGGCCGCGCGCTGAACGAGCCCGGCATCGGGGATGATCAGTTGGTCGGCGTGCTGTATCTCCTCGGCTATTGCTCCGAAGCCCTCCGGTCAAACGCTGATGCGCTTACCTTTTATCAGCGGGTGTTCGCCGTAGACATCCAGTTCCGCAATGTCGCCGACCGGCTCGCGCGACTCGAGAAGGTGGGGCGGTGACAGGACGAGGGCTTCGGCCGACACTGAATGAAATCCAATCGACGGTCCGCCACGAGCTCGGCGAGGTCGAGGTCGAGCTCCGCCGCATCGTCGATGACGATTCGCCGCTGATCGCCGCGGTGAGCGGGCACCTGATGGGGATGAAGGGCAAGCTGTTGCGCCCGACGCTCGTGCTCCTGGCGAACGCGATCGATGATCACCCCGGCGCGTCGGCGACGACCCTGGCGGCGATCCTGGAGTTGATTCACGTCGCGACCCTCGTGCATGACGACGCGGTCGACCACTCCGTGCTCCGGCGCGGCATGCCCACGCTCAATTCGCTGCTCGGCCACCAGATCTCGGTGATCGCCGGCGATTTCTTGTACCTGCGGGCGCTGAAAGAGTTGGCGCGCCTCGGGAACGTGGAAGCATTGCGAATTATTACCGATGCGTCGGACGAGATGACGCGGGGCGAGCTGACGCAGCTTACGCGCGATGATGCCTTCGCGGTCAGCGAAGATGACTACGAGCGCTGGATCGAGGCGAAAACGGCCTCCCTCTTTCGCGCGGCCTGCGAGCTCGGCGCTCTCGCCGGCGCGCCAGAGTATCGCGTTCAACTCGCCAACTACGGTCTCAAACTGGGAATGGCGTTCCAGATAGCCGATGACCTGCTCGACTACACGGCCGAGGAGTCCGTGACGGGGAAACCGAGTGGTCTCGACCTGCGTGAACGCAAGATGACGTTGCCTTTGATCGCCGCCCTTCGCTCAATGTCTCCCGTCTCGCGCGCTCGTGTCGAGTCGCTGTTCGCCAGCGAGTCGCCGAGCGATACCGAGATCCACGACGTCATCGGTATCGTCGCCGATTCGGGCGGGTTGGACTACGCGCGCCGGCGTGGGGCGGAGTTCGCTGGACAAGCCGAAGCCGCACTGGGCGAGCTGCCAGACACACCGGTCCGTGCCGTGCTCGCCGACACGATCAGCTATGTGACGGAGCGTTCACGCTAATGCCACCGCGCACGACAGGCGGCTCGTCCCGCCACCGGCCCGCGTTCCACGCGATTGTCCTCGCCTGCGGATTCGTGGTCGGCGGGTTCCTCACCCAGTTCGCCCGCAAGTTCCTGCCGGCCGGGGCCGTCAAGGAGCTTCTGACGACCGGCGTGACCCCATCCATCGGCCCCCTCGGCCTGGATCTCGTGATCCTCAAGCTCAGCATCGGGCCGATCGCGCTGGATGTCTCGTTGCTCAGCCTGATCGGGGTTTTGATCGCGTATCTGATCGCCAGAAGTTTGTTCTAACCTGGCTGTCGATTTCGCCGGTTATCGTTCGTCGCCCCAGTAACAGGGAGGGGCGATGCGATTCATGGTCCTGGTAAAGGCCAGCGCGGAAAGTGAGGCAGGCGTTCTCCCATCCCGGGAGATCCTCACTGCGATGCAGAAGTTCAACGAAGAGTTGGTCAAAGCGGGCGTTATGCTGGCTGGCGAGGGACTCCACCCCAGCTCAACGGGCGCTCGTGTGAAGTTCACGGCCCCGCATAAGGCGACCGTCGTCGACGGCCCGTTCGCGGAAACAAAAGAATTGCTCGCCGGCTACTGGCTCTGGCAGGTTAAGTCCAAAGAAGAGGCGATCGAGTGGCTGAAGCGCTCCCCATTCGGCCCGGGGGCCGAGCTCGAAATTCGCCAAGTATTCGACGTCGCCGACTTCGGCGACAACGCCACCCCTGAGCTGCGGGAGGCGGAAGCGCGCCTTCGCTCCAAGATATGAAGTACATGGCCCTCTTTCGCCCGACGGAAGAACCCGTCGGATTGCCGTCAGAGGAAGAGATGGCGGCGCTGGGCACGCTGATCGCCGACCTCTCGAAGGAAGGCGTGCTCGTCGCCATGGATGGGCTGGCGTCGAGCGCGACGGGCGCGCTCCTTCGCCAGACGAACGGCACGATCACGGTTACCGATGGTCCGTTCGCCGAAACGAAGGAGTTGGTCGCCGGCTACGCGATCTTGAACGCGCAGTCGAAGGCGCACATGATCGAGCTCACGAAGCGCATCGCGAAAGCCTTGGGCGGGGACGGCGTGTTGGAGATCCGTCAGCTGCATGAAGGATAGCGTTCACCGCGCGATCGAAGCGGTCTGGCGGATCGAATCCGCCAGACTGATCGCGGGTCTCGCGCGGATGGTGCGCGATGTCGGACTGGCCGAAGACCTCGCGCAGGACGCATTGCTCGCCGCGCTCGAGAAATGGCCGGAGTCGGGCGTGCCGGATAATCCGGGCGCCTGGCTCATGGCCACGGCGAAACGCCGCGCGATCGATCTCCTGCGCCGCAACACACTGCTCGACCGCAAGCATGTCGAGCTCGGTCACGATCTCGAGTCGCGACAAGAGGCTGGGGTCACTGCGCTGGACGCGTCCTTAGACGACGACGTTGGAGATGACATGCTCCGCCTGATCTTCACGTCGTGCCATCCCGTGTTATCCCCGGAGGCCCGCGTCGCCCTTACGCTGCGTCTCCTCGGCGGGCTCACGACTGACGAAATCGCCCGCGCATTCCTGGTCCCGGAACCGACGATCGCCCAACGCATCGTGCGAGCGAAGCGCACGCTGCGCGAAGCGCGCGTGCCATTCGAGATGCCACGTCCGGCCGATCGCCCAGCGCGCCTGTCGTCCGTGCTGGAAGTGATTTACTTGATCTTCAACGAGGGCTACGCGGCGACGGCCGGCGAAGACTGGGTGCGCCCGGGATTGTGCGAGGACGCACTGAGACTCGGCCGCATTCTCGCCGCCCTGATGCCGGACGAGTCCGAAGTCCACGGTCTCGTGGCCCTCATGGCCATCCAGGCGTCGCGGCTCGCCGCACGTGTTGGCCCGACGGGTGAGCCCATTCTCCTCCTCGATCAGGATCGAGGGCGGTGGGATCACGTCCTGATCAACAACGGTCTGGCCGCGCTCGAGCGCGCCGAGCGACTGGCCGACACCCTCGGCCCATACACGCTGCAAGCCGCGATCGCCGCGTGTCACGCGCGAGCGCGCACGGCGGACGAGACCGACTGGCAGCGGATCGCCGCGCTCTATGATGCGTTGGCGTCGCTCGCCCCGTCGCCGGTCGTCGAGCTCAATCGCGCGGTTGCCGTGGGGATGGCCTTTGGCCCGGCCGCGGGGCTCGAGCTCGTCGATGCGCTCTTGAGCGAGCCATCGCTCGCGCACTATCACCTCTTGCCGAGCGTGCGCGGCGATTTGCTCGCCAAGCTGGGGCGCGTGGCCGAGGCGCGTGTCGAGTTCCAGCGAGCCGCGTCGCTCACGCGGAATGCCCGTGAGCGCGCGCTGCTGCTCCATCGGGCCACTACGTAGACGTTCTGCTGCCGGTTCGCCGCCTCGATCGCTTTCCGATTGTCGACGATGCGCGCCGCATCGCGCAGGTTCGTCAGGTAGATCTGAATCGCCTGGTCGCGCTGCTGCTGCATGAGCGACTGCCGCTGCGCGACTTTCTGCGCCTCCCACACCGCGCGGCTCGACTCGGTCCGTTTGTCGACGCGAATCACGTACATCGCATCATCGGTCCCGATCGGCGCGCTGACGGCATTGAGCGGCAATGAGAACGCGGCGCCAATGACTTCGTTGAAGCGCCCGACATCCGGAACGAATGCCGTGCGATTGAACGACGGGCTGTGAATCACCGAGAGCCCTTCCGCCTTGGCCTCTGCGTCAAGGGAGGTCTTCGCCGCGGCATCCGCGAATATCTGCGCCTTCGTTCGCAGGAGCTCGATCACGCCTCGCCGTGCGAGGATCGCGCGAATCTGCGGCCGGACCGCCGCCTCGGCGCCCCGCGCATTCGGATCGACTCCGGGCGTCAGCGAATCGAGGCGCGCGAGGTAGTACGCATCATCGGCGTCAAACAACTCGCTCGACTCGCCAACTTGCGCGCCGGAGAACGCCCACGTGCCGACGCTCGGCACCTGGCGTCCGTTCCAGATGAGAGGCTCGTCCTCATTCACGTGCAATTTCACCACCGGGAGCCCAAACGTTTTCGCCGCTTTGTCGAATTGCCCGCTCAGCTCCGAATGGCCAACGATCTTGTCGAGCGAATCGGCGATATGGTTGGTTCTCGCCGCGGCGGAGTCGCTCTGCTGAATGCGCAGCAGGATGTGCCGGACGGTGATGGAGTCGCCCTTCTTGGAGTCCACCCGAATCAAGTGAAAGCCGTACGGCGACAGGACGGGTTGTGACAGCTCGCCCGGCTTGAGAGCAAATGCCGCGCTGTCGAACTGCGGGACAAACCGTCCCCGCGTGACGGTGCCGAGGAGACCACCTTGCGCCGCGGATGCCGAGTCCTGCGACTCCCGCTTGGCGACATTGTCGAACTTGGCTCCTTTCTCGATCTGGTCGCGCAGGGCGAGGAGATGAGCACGGGTCGCGGCGGTGTCGGCCGATGTGATCGTGCGTGGCAGGATGAGCAGCGAGACCGACGCACGCCCTTTCCTCCCCAACTGCTTCTTGTGGGCGACGAAGTACTCGTGCATCGCCTCATCGGTCACGTGGACCGTCGAGTCGGCCACCTCGTCCGGGTGCCAGGACACGTAGGAGATCTGGGCCGAGTCGTGCCCGTCCCGCCACAGGTTCCACATCTGGGCGTCTGTGACGTAGACCGAGGACGCGACCTGCTCGAACAGCTTTTCTTTGGGGATCTGGTCGCGATACATCGCTTCCAGCTGGAGGAGCAGGCCTGACTGCTTGGCCATCGGGCTCGAGAGGTACCGCTGGTACTTCTCCGGATCGAACCGGCCGTCGGTCTGCAGCTCCGGAGCCTGGAGGAACGCCGGAGGCGGGTTCGTCTGGGCTGCCTCCCGAATCTCCTCGTCGGAGACGGCGATGCCGCGTTTCTGGTATTCCTGCTCGAGCAGGATATCCGAGACCATCTCGTCGTAGGTCTGCTGTTCGAGCTCCTTTTGCTCGTCGAGCGTCAAGGCGCGGCCGGCGCGTTGCTGGGCTTCCTGATAGCGCCGCTGGGTCGCGTTCGACCACTGGATATATGTGATATCCTGGCCGTTGACCGAGAAGACCGTTGTCGAGGCTGTGTTCCTGGTCCGGCCCGAGAGGCCGGACGTTTGATACAAAAGAAATCCGACGATAAAGGCCGCCACCACGAAATACCAAATGTATTTCGCGTTCGCCCGCATCTGTGAGAGCATGGGTCAAAACCTAGAAGTCACGATCGGCTAAAATCAAGAGAGCGTGTCACTTCTGATTGACTTCGCTCGTCAGCAAGGTATATCTTCCCCGTCCTTACCGAGAGCCAAGATGGCCATATCCGCCCGGATAGAGGAACTGGAAAGGAAGTTCAACGAGAACCCCCGGCGATACTTCGCGCCGCTCGCCAATGAGTACCGGAAGGCTGGCGACCTGACGCAGGCCATCTCGATCTGTCGCACGTACGTGCCTCAGCAGCCGGCTCATATGAGCGGCCATATCGTGTTTGGGCAAGCGTTGTTCGAAGCTGGGGAGTTCGAGGAAGCGCGTGGTGTTTTCGAGTCGGCTTTGCAGCTCGACCCGGAGAACCTCATCGCGCTCCGTCACTTGGGTGACATCGCCCGTGAGCGCGGTGATTTGACCGCGGCACGGACGTGGTACCGCCGCGTGCTCGATGCCGATCCGCGCAATCCTGAGGTCGTCTCGCTCTTGAGCTCGATCGACGGCTTGCCGGACGCGCAGGTGCATCGCCAGTCGAGTCCGGTCGAGGCGCTCTCGGGTTGGCAGGACATCAATCCTGAGCGGACACTCGAGCTGCCGCCGACGTTGGCGGCGCCGACGCCGACCCCGCCCGCGGTACCTGAAACCACGGCCAGTGCGCCTACCCCGGTTCTCACACCCCGCGTAGAACGGCCATCAGCTCCTATAGACGGGTTCTTCAGCGCCGAGAGCGACCTCGAAGAGATGAAGGCTGCTCCGCCGCCGACCGCGGAAGAGGGCGGGATGGGGTCCGGCTTCGAGTCGATGGAGTTTCAAGCGCCGAAGCGCGAGGATCGCCCGTCGCCTCCGCCCATCGAGTCGTTGCCGGAGTCGGACACGCCGCAGGCATTCGTCACCGAGACGATGGCCGAGCTGTATCTGCAGCAAGGGTTCCGCGACGAAGCGCTTGGCGTCTATCGCCAGCTCCTGGCGCAGAACCCGGGCGATGACAATCTCCGCGAGCGCGTCGCGCAGCTGGAGAGCGGATCGCGCTCGAGCATGAGCGTCGCCGCGGTCTCCGATTCCGTCATCGATGCGGCGCGCGAGCGCCACGGTGCGCCGGCGATGCGCTCGGTGCGCGCGTTCTTCGGCGGCCTGGCGGCGCGCCGCGTCGTGATGCACGCGTCCGGCCACACGACTGGCGAGCACGCCATCGCCGAGCCCGAAGCTTCGGAGCACGTGCCTCCCGAGCATGAGACGGTCGAGCACACGACGGCCGAGAATGCGACGATCGAGCACGCGGCCCACGAGTATGTCCCGCCTGCGCCGGTCGCTGTCCAGCATGTCGCCGTTGAGCCGCAATCCCCCCCGGAGGCGGAACCACCAGCCGCGATGATGCACGCCGACCCGGCGCCAACACACGAACCGCTGTCGCACGAGCCGCCGTCGCACGAGCCACCGGCCGATCCCGAGCCTGTGCACGAGACGCCGCACGCCGATGTCGCGGGCTACAGCGACGAGGCATTCTCGGACGATGCGTTCGGGGCGAACTCGTTCACGGGCGGCTACTCCCCCCGCGCCAGCGGCGGGATGCTGGCCAAAGAAGACTTCGGCAGCGAAGGGCTCGTCTCTCGCGTGACCGAGGAGGTCGATGTCTTTGGCCTCCCCGTGCGTACCGAGCAATCAGTGCCGGAGCCGGAACCGCCGCGCGCCGAAGCCTCGCCCGAGCCCGAGCCGACGCCGGTCGCCGCGCCGGCCGCGCCGCGCAATTCGGGTCAGACCGATGCGTCGGTGAACGGGATGTTCAGTGGCTCGACGGTCGCCCCAACGGACGATGCCGCGGCGTCAACGCTCGCCGGCGCATTCGGCGGCACCCAGCCCGAGGCCCCGCCCGCGCAGGAGCGCGCGGTTCGTCCGGCGAAGAACGAGCTCTCGCTCGACACGGTCTTCCGCGAAAGCTCGTCGGGCGACGGCAGCCCGACACGCCGCGAATCGAGCGCGTTCTCGTTCGACCAGTTCTTCGGAAACGACACGAACACCGACAACGTGTCGCCGATCGAGGGCGCGGCCGAAAACAACAATGATGAAAGCGCGGGTGTCGAGACCGAACAATTCAGCAGTTGGCTGTCGGGACTCAAGAAAAAGTGAGAATCGCGGTTCTCAACGGCCCCAGCCTGAATCTCCTCGGCACGCGAGAACCGGCGATCTACGGGACGACGACGCTGGCGGACATTGAGCGTCGATTGACCAGCGTCGGTCGTGAGCTTGCGGTCGACATCGATTTCGCGCAACACAACGGGGAAGGCGACCTGATCGACGCTATTCACCGCATGCGCGGAACGACCGCGGGTGCGGTGGTCAACGCGGGCGCGTACAGCCACACGAGTCTCGCGATCCGCGACGCGTTCACCGCGGTGTCGGTCCCGTTCGTCGAGATCCACCTGACGAACGTTTTTTCGCGCGAACCGGAGCGCCGCACCTCGATGTTGGCTCCCGCGGCGCGCGGCGTCCTCTGTGGCTTCGGCGCTTACGGCTACGAGCTCGCGCTCCGTGGCCTGGTGTCGCTCTTGAATAGCCAGCATGCGTGATCGTCGGCCGGACCGCATTGCCGCGTTGACCGAACGTCATCGCAAATTCGCAGCTCGATGGTCTATTGCTGTCGAGCCCAGCCAATATTCGGTACCTGACGGGCTTCTCAGGCTCGTCGGCCTTGGTCTTCATCACTGCGCGAAAAGAGGTGCTGTTCATAACCGATTTTCGCTATAAGACACAAGTCGCTGACGAAGTGGGCGATCTCGCGCGCGTGATGATCGAGTCGCAGAGCCTCTGGACGGGCCTGTGGCAGGCATTGCCGAATTTCGGCTATGTCGAAGTCGCGGGCTTCGAGTCGGCCCACGTCCTCCATCGCGATTTCCAACGTCTCCTCGACGCCGGCGCCCGCTGGCAATGGCGCCCGGTGATTGACCTGGTCGAGTCGTTGCGCGAGCGCAAGGATCCCGACGAAGTCGCGCTCATCGCCAATGCCGCATCGATTGCGACGCGCGCGCTCACGCGGACGTTGCCGGGAGTCCGTGTCGGCATGACGGAACTGGAAGTCGCTGGCGTGCTCGAACAGGCGCTCCGCGACGAGGGGTCGGAATCGTTCCCATTCCCCTCCATTGTCGCGTCAGGTGCGAGGTCGGCGTTGCCCCACGCGCGCTCGTCGGCCAAGGCGATCGAAAAGGGAGATCTTTTACTCATAGATTTTGGCGCCGAAACCGGCGGATATTGCGCCGATGTGACCAGAACGATGATCGTCGGCTCGGCGACCGACGAGCAGCACGAGCTGTACGAAATAGTCAGGTGCGCCAACGAGACGGCGACCGCGCAGGTGCGGGCGGGGCTCAAGGGAAAGGATGCCGACGCGCTGGCGCGCGACTACATTGAGCGGCGCGGTTACGGTGATGCGTTCGGCCACAGCCTGGGACACGGGCTGGGACTGGAGGTACACGAGGCGCCGCGTTTGGCGCGGACGGCGGACCAGGTGTTGGCCGTCGGCGCCGTGGTAACTATCGAGCCGGGGATTTACCGGCCGGGCTGGGGTGGTGTACGGATCGAAGACGACGTGCACCTCGGCCCGGATGGACCGGCCGTCCTGACGCACTTCACGCGCGAATTGCTCGAGGTGGCGTGATCGTCCAATGATCGATCTCCGCTATGTCAAAAAGCTGATCGAGCTGCTCGACGGATCGAGTGTCGATTCGATCGAAATATCGTCAGATAAGGGGATGAAGATCCGGCTGTCGAAGTCGCCTTCGCAGCGTGGTGCGGTCCAAGTCGCGGCCCCGGTCTCGGTGCCCGTCCTGGCCGCCCCCGCTCCGGCTCGACTGACGCCGGTGGAGGGGGTGGCCACGCAGCCCGCCGAGTCAGATGGGAAGCCGGAGCCGCCGAGACTCAAGTTATTGGAGATCAAGTCGCCGATGGTCGGAACGTTCTACGCGTCGCCGGAGCCGGGTGCGAAAGCGTATGTCACCGAAGGCCAGCGCATCGCGCGGGGCCAGATGGTCTGCATCATCGAAGCGATGAAGATCATGAACGAGATCGAGTCGGAGTTCGCGGGCATGGTCAAGGAGGTCTTGGTCCAGGACGCGCACCCCGTGGAGTACGGACAAGTGCTTTTCCGGATCGATCCCAATGGCTAGTCCTGCCGCCGCGACCACCGCGCCGGCGGCCGACGCCGCGCCGGCCGCATTCAACTTCAAGGCGATCCTGCAGGAGATGGTGAAGCAGAACGCATCCGACTTGCACCTGAAAGTCGGCCGTCCGCCCACCCTCCGCGTGCAAGGCGAGCTGTCACCCTTGCAGCACGCGGCCATGCGTCCGGAGGACCTGAAGTCGCTGGCCGAGCAGGTGATGTCGCCGCGTCAGGTCAAGGAATTCGCCGAGAACAAGGAGGCCGACTTCGCGATCGGCGTCCCGGGGATCGGCCGGTTCCGCGTGAACGTGTATCAGCAGCGCGGCACCATTGCCTATGCGTTGCGGTCGATCCCGTATCAGACGAGCACGGTCGAAGAGCTCAATCTGCCCACGGTCGTCGAGCAGATCGCGATGCGTCCCCGCGGCCTGGTGTTGGTGACCGGGATCACGGGGTCGGGAAAGTCGACGGCGTTGGCCGCGATGATCCAGCACATCAACGAGCAGCGGCACGCGAACATCATTACGATCGAAGACCCGATCGAGTTCCTGCATCGCGATATCAACTGCCACATCAATCAGCGCGAGGTGGGCACCGATACGGGGAGCTTTTCGTCGGCGCTCCGTCGTGTGCTCCGCCAGGACCCCGACGTGATCCTGCTCGGCGAGATCCGCGACCTGGACACGCTGGATACCGCGCTCAAGGCCGCCGATACCGGCCACTTGGTGTTCTCGACGCTGCACACGACTGACGCGACGCAGACCATCAACCGTGTCCTGTCGTTCTACCCGCCGCACCAACAGGCAGAAGTGCGCTTCTCCCTGTCCTCGGCCCTGCAAGCGGTCGTCTCGCTGCGGCTCGTGCCGCGCCAGGACAAGGCGGGTCGGGTGCCGGCGTGCGAGGTGCTCATCAACACGGCTGCGGTACGTGATAATATTCGTGATATGACCAAGTCGCTGAACATCCCGGATCTGATCAAAGAGGGCACGATCCAATACGGGATGCAGAGCTTCGACCAGTCGATCATGGGTTGGTACACGAAGGGCATCATCTCATACGAGACCGCGGTATTCTATGCGACGACGCCGAGCGAGTTCGCCCTTCGCGTGCAGGGTGTGGCTGGCTCGAGCGATACCTCATGGGATGCGTTCCAGTCAGACGCCAATAGCTGAGTGTTCAAGAAGATCCTGATCGCCAACCGCGGCGAAATCGCGCTGCGGGTCATTCGCGCTTGCAAGGAGTTGGGTGTCCAGACGGTCGCCGTCTACTCGGAGGCCGACCGCGAGTCGCTCCATGTCCGTTTCGCCGATGACGATGTCTGCATCGGCCCCCCGCCGTCCCGGGACTCGTACCTCAAGATCCCGCGCCTGATCGCCGCCGCCGAAATCACGGGCGCGGACGCGATCCATCCGGGCTACGGTTTCTTGGCGGAGAACGCCGAGTTCGCCGAGACGTGCGCGGCGTCCAACATCGCGTTCATCGGCCCCACGGCCGATCAGATCCGCGTGATGGGCGACAAGGCCGCTGCTCGTTCGGCCATGTCGGCTGCCAACGTCCCGATTATCCCGGGCACTCCGGGCCCTGTCGAAGACGTGGATGAAGCCCTCACCTTCTCCAAGCAGATCGGCTTTCCGGTCATTATCAAAGCCGCCGCGGGTGGTGGTGGGAAGGGCATGCGCGTGGCGCGCGATGCCGACGAGTTCGCGCGCTCGTTCCAACTCGCCCGCTCGGAGGCCTTGTCCGCGTTCGGCTCAGGCGATGTCTACGTAGAAAAATATCTGGATCGTCCCCGTCATATCGAATTCCAGATCCTGGGCGACACGCACGGTCACGTCATTCACCTGGGCGAGCGTGATTGCTCGGTCCAGCGCCGCCACCAAAAGCTGATCGAAGAGGCGCCGAGCCCGGCGGTCAGCCCCGAGTTGCGCCAACGCATGGGTGATGCGGCGGTGAAGGGTGCCAAGTCGATCGACTACGTCGGCGCGGGCACGATCGAGATGCTGCTGGACGCCGACGGGTCGTACTTCTTCATGGAGATGAACACCCGCATTCAGGTCGAGCATCCGGTCACCGAGATGCTGACGGGCATAGATCTCGTGAAAGAGCAGATCCGCGTAGCCGCCGGACTGCCGCTGTCGATCTCGACGCTGCCACCCCTACGCGGCCACGTCATCGAATGTCGGGTGAACGCCGAGGATCCGGCACGAGGTTTCCAACCGTCCCCGGGACGCATTATCGCGTTCCATCCGCCCGGGGGGCCCGGTGTGCGCCTCGACACGCATGTCTACGCGGGTTACACGGTCCCACCGTACTACGATTCGCTCCTGGCGAAGCTCATCTGTGAGGGGCGCGACCGCGAAGAAGCCCGCCGGCGCATGAAAATCGCGCTGGAGAGTTTCATTATCGAGGGCGTGACCACCACGATCCCGTTTCTGGCGCGCGTCATGGACAACCCGCGCTTCCGTGCGGGCGAGGTCGACACCAAGTTCCTCGAGCGGGAGACGGACCTGTTCAAGGAGCCGGCGTAGGTGCGCTTGGATGTGTTCTTCAAAGTAGGAGAAGTTGCGCCAGCCGATGTCAGCGGCCGCGTGGTCGCGGTGATCAACGTCCTGCGCGCCTCGACCACGATCGCTGTCGCCCTGGCGAACGGCGCTCGCACGGTCATTCCGTTCGAGAGCTCCGAAGATGTGATCATGCGCTCGAAATCGTTCACAAAGTCGGAAGTGAAGCTCGCGGGCGAGCGCAAAATGCACACGATCCCGGGCTTTGACCTGGGCAACTCCCCGAACGAATTCACGCGCGAGGCGGTGGAGGGCAAAACAGTACTCCTATCGACGACGAACGGCACGGCCGCGCTCATGTCGGTGAATGGCGCCCGAGACACGGTCGTAGCGGCTTTCGTGAACTTTTCCCCGGTTGTCGCGCTGTTGCGCAGTGCGCTCCGTGGTGGGACCGACGTCGCCATTCTGTGCGCGGGCCACGACCGCCATTTCTCGCTGGAAGATGCCGTCTGCGCGGGCAAGTTCGCGCGCGCGGTCACGAAGGACCTGCCTGGTGTGATCATCAACGACGGCGCCTACGCGGCCGGCATGCTCAATGCACGGTTCGAAGACAACCGTGCGCGCGTGTTTGCAGATTCCGAGCACGGCCGTGCCCTGGGCGAAGCGGGGTTCGCGGACGATCTCATCGTTGCGGCCACATTGGACGCGTACCCTGTGGTGCCGATCTATCAGGACCGCCAAATTACTAAGCTAGGTCCTGATCGGGAGCGGTAGCATCGTTTCAGAGCATGTCCGGCGCGAGCTTTCCGGCATCGCGCTTCTGTTGTTCGCGATTTTTCTCGGCGGTGCCTTGCTCGCCGGGGGCGGCGGCGCGCCGTGGCTGGCCACGGACCCTCGCACCTGTCTCACCGTCCATGGGTGGTTCGGGCCCGCCGGCGCGTGCCTGCGCGCTGGCCTGCAGGCCTTCTTCGGCATTCCGGCCGCGCTGTGGCTCCCGCTGATTCCGGCGATCCACGCCTTGCGATTGTTTGGTCGAATGCAGGAGAGCACGGACCGCTCCTGGCTCGTCTTCCTCGCCGGGGGCGTGCTCTTGCTCCCGATCGCCCTTGGTCTCGCGGTCGCACCGGCCCCTCCCTCACACGATGATGTCGCGGGTCTCTGGGGCAACCTCGCCGCGTTTTACCTACGCAAGTCGCTGGGCCCGATCGGATCGTGGATTTTAGTCGCGCTCGCGGGCAGTGGATTGATCGCGGCGACGCTGTCCTACAATCCGATTCGCGCGCTGCTCACGCCTCGGCCGCCTCGTCCGAAAGTGCCGGTCGCCGAAGCGGACCCGCGCGAATTCCCGGGAGTAGAACCGTCACCGGTCCCCCAGGCTGAATCCAAAGCCCTCGAAGCCTCCGAAGTCGCCGGGGGAATCGCAGAACCGCCGCGGAAATCACGAGGTCGCGGTCGGCGCGGCGAAGCCGCCGCCGCTGCGCTCATTGACCCGACCGAGTCGACCGAGCCTCCGCCGCCGAGCCCAGCGACCGACGAGCTCCCGCCGGTCACACTCTTGACGCCGGCCCCGGAAAAGAACGTCGAAGTCGGCAAGCGCGAGCTCGACGCGATGGGCGACAAACTCCTCGCGGCCCTCCGCACATTTCGGGTCGAGGCCGACCTCGGCGAGCGCACGACCGGCCCGGTCGTCACGCAATTCGAGGTGATCCCGGCCGCCGGAATCAAGGTCCGCCAGATCGCGAGCCTGGCGAACGATCTCGCGCTGGCGATGCGCGCCCCGAGTATTCGCATCGTCGCCCCAATCCCGGGCAAGGGCGCCGTCGGCGTCGAGGTCCCGAACCCCGTCGCCGACATCGTGATGCTGCGCGAGCTCCTCGAGTCGCCCGAGTTCCGCACCTCGCGCGCCGCCTTACCGTTGATACTCGGCAAGGACCTCGAGGGCCGTCCGGTCATCAACGATCTCGCGAAGATGCCCCACTTGCTGATCGCGGGCGCGACCGGCTCCGGCAAATCCGTCTGTGTCAACACGCTGATCACGGCGTTGGTCTATCGTCACACACCGAAGACGCTGCGTTTCTTGATGGTCGACCCGAAGATGGTCGAGCTCTCCGTGTACAACGGTCTGCCCCACAAGCGCCTCGACGTCGTCACCGACAATCGCGAAGCCGCCAAGGTCCTCAAGTGGGCGCAGTACGAGATGGAACGCCGCTATCGTTTGCTCGCCGAGAACGGCTGCCGCAACGTCCAGGAGTTCAATCGCCGGGTCGATGAGGGCAAGCCAATGCAAAACCCAAAGCAGCCCGACGTAGCATTCGAAGAACGCACGTACACAGAGGGTCTACTCCCCTATATCGTCGTCGTGATCGACGAGCTCGCCGATCTCATGATGACGGTGCAAGCCGAGATCGAAACCCCGTTAGCGATGCTCGCGCAAAAGGCCCGAGCGATCGGCTTGCACCTGATCCTCGCCACGCAGCGCCCGAGCGTGAACGTGATCACGGGTCTCATCAAGGCAAACTTCCCGAGCCGAATCGCCTTCCGCGTCGCCTCCCAGGTCGACAGCCGCACGATCATCGACGGCATCGGCGCCGAGTCCTTGCTAGGAAATGGCGACATGCTCTTCATCCCGCCAGGCAAGTCCGAGCCGCTCCGCCTTCAGGGCGCCTACATCTCCAGCGAGGAGACCGAGAAGCTGCTCGACTGGTACAAGTCACACGGTCCCACGCCCTCCGCCGAGGGCTCTGAGCAAGACATCTTCGAGACGGTCCGCCTGCGCGAGCAGGCCGAGCGCGAGAGCGCCGAGGGCGGCGGCGATCAAGCCGGCGCCGCCGAGCGCGACCCGCTCTTCCGCGAGGCCGCCCAGGTCTGCATCCAGAACCAACAGGGCTCGACGTCTTTATTGCAGCGCAAGCTCAAGGTCGGCTACGGCCGCGCCGCCCGCATCATCGACCAGCTCCACTTGGCCGGCGTCCTTGGGCCCCCGGACGCCTCGAAACCCCGCGATGTGCTCGCGGGCCTCGAGGATCTGGACCGCATTCTGCGGACCGAAGTGAATTCGCACCGCGTTGCGAAAATTTGCGACACGATTGCGAGGTGGCGAACGCATCTCCGTTTTTCGCATTTTTCGCACGTTGCCGTGCGAATTTCGCGCGACAAAATGCGAATCGCAGGAATGCCAATTTTGCTAAGGCCCGATGCGCGTGAGGGTTAGCGCGCAACGGTAACGGGCACTCCGGATGCTAAAGGAGAGGGCTGGAATGTAGTCCCGTTTCAGTCCTTAGCCCGGAGTCGCTATGCCGCAGGTCCCTCGCCCGCCTGGCCGCTGGTTCAGGCGTCTTCTCATCCTCGCGGGAGTAAGCCTCGTCGCTTCTGTGGCGGCACCACGACTCGCTCGGGCGCAGACGTGCCAGAACGCGGTAACACGTATCAGCCCCTGCGGCGGCTCGTTGGTCGTTTCGCCCGGAGCCACCAATCAGAAGCAGACCTTCACCGTCTACGATCTGACCGCCAAGGGCCAGAGCTTCCTAGTGAGCGCGGCATGCACCGGCTACGTGACGTCGTGCTCGGCGTCGCCGACGACCGCCAATATCAATCCGAATAGCTCCACACCGATCACGGTCACGTACAGCGTGAGTAATACGGGAGGCACCGGTCAAATCTCGCTGACCGGTAATGGTGTCACCGGCTACCTGAACATCAACTCCCAACACCGACCCGCGATCGTGACGCTGCCGTACTACAACAACGACAACGTGCAGCCGACGCTCTGCTTCGCGAGTTGCTTCGACAAAGTGCTGACGTACACGACGCCGGCCTACGTCACGCTGGATACACCGCACAATGTGACCCTCATGTATCGCAGCAATACCGCGAATCCGATGGTCACCGTCCAAGTCGACGCGCTGGATAGTTCGACCGTCAGACCGTCGAAGATGTCGCTCAAGATCCAGCGGCCAAACGGCACTTTCGTGATGTTCACGAACGGGACGAACGAGTTGTATTTCCCGTTCTCGACGTTCGATTATGCCGGAGCGCCTGGCCGGGCAGTTCGCACCGGTGGCGCCGGACACGCTGACCAACGCGTACAACTACACCGCGATCGTCACCAGTTACTGGACCGATTCAACGGTGCTGTCGGGCAGCACACCGCTCCGGGTTCTCCTCGAGAACGACCGGTCGAGTGTGTTCGGCGCCGGTTGGACCGTCGCCGGCCAACAGACGATCCACGTGCAGTCGAACGGTGACGTCATGATCACCGACGGCATGGGCGCCATCAGCTATTTCAAGTTGAATACGCCCGGGTGCGTGCAAAGCTGTACCTTCACCTCCCCGAGCGGCGACTACACCGCGTTGACGACCAAAGCGGTGGATCAATTTGGCCGCCATTACGACCGCCGGTATCCCGACGGAACGACCTACGAGTTTCTCGGTGGCGGTGCATTGGCGGGCCTCTACGACAAGAACGGCAACCAGACCGTCTACTGGTACGACAGCCAGGGACGCGATTCGTTGATCAGTGACCCGCTCGGCTCGTCGTTCTCGTACGGCATGCACTTCGCGTACGGCAGTGGCACGGACGGCTGGAAGGCGGGCGCCATCCGGCAGATCTACGATCCGTACGGTCGGTACACGTGGTTTGGCGTGGACGCCAACAACGACCAACGCCAGATCGAAGATCCGATGGGCGGTCAGTATGGTGGCATCCTGCTCACGATCTATGCCTTTTACAACACGCAACACCAGCTGGTCGCGAACATCGATCGCCACCAGGCCGCATGGCACTTCGGCTACGATTTCGCGGGGAAGCTCCTGGCCGATACGACGCCTCCGGTACTGGCCGATGGGGTGACGCAGGGGGTGGTGACCAAGTATCAATCGTCGGAGTCGACGTTCCTGATCAACCCCAGTACTGACTCTGGCTCCGCCACGCTGTCCGCCGGACTCCGAGGCGGCGGTCCATGGGGGGCTTCGACAACGACCCCCGAAGGCCATCAAACGAATTTCACGGTCGATCGCTGGGGGCAGCCCCTGACCGTCAACGACGCGAGCGGCGGCACGACGACGTATGCCCGGACCGGACCGTTCGCGACCGTCACGACGCATCCCTGGGGCGCGATCGATACCACCACCTACACGAACGGGTTGTTGACGTACGAGCACGACTATCAGCGGCCCGCCATTCACGCCAGCTACGGCAACTCGTTCGGCGTGCCCGACAGCGTTTGGGGATCGCACGTGCCATCCCGCCGGGTCTTCGTCCACGCGAATGGCGCCGTCGACAGCATCCGCGTCGCCGGCGCCTACACGACACACTTCTATTACGACGCGAGATTGCGCGATACGATGATCGTGGATCCGATCGGGCACGCCACCCACTACGCCTATGACCCGACGTTCGGCAACGAGGACAGCAGCGCAGGGCCCGGCAACGTGGTGGTGAAGCGGGGATTCAATGGCTACGGGCGCAATGTGTCCGAGACGGCGACGGGACTCCCCACGTCGAACACGGTGTACGACGCGCTGAATCGCATCACCGAGCAGTACACGACGGGTCTGACGGACACGACCCGCTTCCGGTACGATAGCGCGTACCTCGTGCGCGTCCAGGATCCGAAGGGACAGGTGTATAAGCAGGATGTGAACGCGCTGGGATGGGGGATACGCACCTACGATCCCGCGGACACGATCAACCGACACACCGATTACACGTTCGACAAGGACGGCCACCGGACGAGCTTCACGAATCGCCGCGGGCAGCTCGTCTCGATCAGCTACGAGGCGCTCGGGCGCGTGAGCGCGATCAGCGGCGCGGTCGCGGCCGTCGACTCGTTCTCGTACTCCAGTAACCGGCGCGTGCTCGCCGCCTGGAATGCGGTCTCACGCGATACGTTCTACCTGTCGCCACGACTCTGGACCGACTCGGTGGTCACGCACATAGCGGGACGTCGCTTCTCCAAGGTGGACACCGCGACGCTGGGCGATCAGATCGCGTCGGTCACATGGCATTCGGACCTGGGATTGGGCAACGTTCCCGTACGGCCAACGAACTTCACTTGGGACTCGATCTCGGGTGGCCTGGTCAGTTTCGGCATCGAGTCCGGTATCGGGGTCGACATTTTCTACGACGGCGCGCATCGGCGAGACTCGACGTGGTTCGCGAACATGGGGCTCTCGCGCATCGAGCAGTATACGACGCGCAACACGGTGTACCATGTGGCGTATCCCAATTTCGATAATTCGTCGGATTCGACGGCGGATACGGAGTTCGGCCGGTACTACGACTACGACGCACCGGGCCACATCATCAACGCGATCCAGCATCGCGCCGGCCACCTGAACTATCGCGCCTACGGGTACGACGGCCTCTCCGAACTGCTGCAAGCGACGAATAACGCCACCTCGGCGCCGGGAGGATTTCCGGCCGTCGACTCGAGCTTCGGCGTTGGGGTATCCGGTGGCGATTCGACTGTCTTCTGGTACCCGGGGTACGACATCGTCGGGAACGATACCCTCGATAGCGATGCCCCGAATGTCTACTTCCACAATTCGTTCGCCGTCGGCAACCGCGTCCAGACGCACAATCTGCTGAACTATACCGAAGATCTCGACGGCAACGTGACCCGCCGCTACGATGCCAATCGCGATATCCGGTTCAACTGGAGCGGCGACGGATACCTGACGAGCGACAGTGTCGCTGGCACCGGTGAGACATGGCAGTACGACTACAATGCGCTGGGCCAGCTGGTCCGCCGCAGGCACAATGGTAATCCGGACCGATATTTCCTGTGGGACGGCGCGCAGCTCACGGCGGAGATGGATTCGCTCGCGCAAAACGCCATCGCGGGCTACTACTACTACCCGGGTTCGAACGAACCCGTGGAGATCGAGCACCACACCGGGAACGACTGGGATCCGGCCGAGTACTTGATCGTCGACCGGACGGGGAGCGTGATCGGTGCCCTGCAGAATGCATCAGGACTAACGGAGGTGCTCACCTACGATCCCTGGGGCGTGCTCAATCCCGCGCTGTCGAACCTGTATACGCAGGGACAGGACAATCGACTGCGCTGGAAAGGAATGATGTGGGAAGGGGATTCGACGCAGCTGTACTACGCCGGGAGCCGGTGGTATGACCCCGTGCTGCGCCGTTTCATGAGCGAAGACCCGCTCGGATTGTCCGGCGGCATCAACGAGTACACCTTCGGTGGGAACGATCCGATCAACGCCGCGGATCCGACCGGCACGTGCGCTTACTGGATGGGTGGGGTCTTGGACAACGCGCCCGTGTTCAGCACCGGTCATGACCTCAGAGGTGACAACTTGATCTGCAGCGGAAGTAGCCCCTCGGATCCTTGGGTGACCTACATCCAACAGGTGAACGTGACGGCGCCCGCGCCGATCGCGCCGTCCGACCCGTGGATGGGCGTATCCGCAACGTATACCAACAGCGGGTTCCAGGTGATGGCCGTGCCAGGCTTGGGCAACGTCCACAGTGTCGATCATGCGTGGAACTTCAACAAAGACTGCGCGATGGCGTTGGGAGCGTTCGCGGCCGTTGCCGCTTCGGACGCGCTGATCGCCGCCAAGGTTGCCAAGATCTTCCCGCTGGCATGGGAAGCCGCCAAGTTTGGAACGGCGTCGACGTTAGCTAAGCCGCTCATTTCGGGAACCGCGGCGACCGCCAGACTCTCTCGCGTGCTCGGCGCGGCGTCGATGTCGTACGCGACGTTGCGTGACGTGCATCTGACGGCCGATGGCCTCGAGTACTTGAATGGCTTGCAAGTCAGCGGCGGGGGGTCGAACGTGAATGACTTGGGGGATGTGCTCATGCACATCACGCCGTTCTTGGATCTCAAACCGGCCATGGACGACGCCAACGCATCCTGCCAGGAAAATCAATGAAACAACCAGAGGGAGAGCCGGCCCCATCGCAATGGATGCGGGACCTGCGTTGGGGAGCTGCGATCGGACTCTTCGTGGGGACCGTGCTCTCCCTCTGGGTCTGTGCGGTTTCCTTAACAACCGGCAGGACGGAGTTCCCGCGGCTGGGAATGAGCCTCGGAGCCGTGGTCGCCTTTTACTACTTGGGTGCCCTGATTGTCGGCCTGATCATCGGCCTGCTTCGGCCAGCGACGCGGACCGCATTCGGCGCCATGGCCGTCGGCGTCATCGCCGGGCTGCCGGCGGGAGCGTTGATGGACATCTGGACCTACACCGGCCCGCTGACAGGTTGGTTCGAGGCGCGCTGGTGGTTCCCGGTTGTCGTGAGCCTGGCCGTCGGTGCGCCGGCGGGCTACATGATTTGGCGCCAGAATCGCTCGGGATGATAGACCAAGGATAGGGATGTCGGCCCCGGGCCGCGCCTGCGCCATTATCCCTAGGTGCCCACTGAAGCCCAATCCCTCGGCCTACTCTCGCGGGATTCGAAGTCCTCGATGACCTTCGCGGACCAAAGCAGCCAGAATTCCGGCTCGACCGGTCTTGTGACCGAGCCAATGTAGTGACGAGATCGCTCGACCCGACATTAGGTGGCGCATGCCCCTGCCTTCGAGTTCGTCACTCCATTGTGAGGTCATCCCATTCGCTCACTTGCCGATTTCATCGAATCGACATTCTTCGAAGCCGTATTCATTCCCGTCCTCGTCGTGTGCGTCGGTATTGCCCTTCGCTTGCTCAGCATGCGATCCGATGATCAACGTCGGCCAGTCGACGCGTATGCTGCTGGCTGGGATCTCATGGTTGCGGGATCCGTGCTGGCGTGCGAGACGCTCTTTCAACTCCTTCGGTGCTCGCATGAACCGGGCATTCCCAACCCGTTCTGCGCTCGGTATTCGCGAATGGCGAGGGCCGCGAACGTGACATCCGATGAGTATGTTACACTCAGCATCGGCTTCTTTCTCGTCGTCGCCCTGTTGGCCCTCGTCATAACGAGCCTGGTTCGCAGGTTCGGCTGGAACCGCGATGCCAGAGAGTGGCGACTGAACCGCGTCGGCGTGGTCCTGCCGTGGATTGGTGGACTGATGGTCGTATTTGGCGTGTTCTACTTGAGGGGCTACTGAGAATGCACGCAAAATCGCGGCGGTTTACTGCCACGCTTATTTTCGCGACAGCTGGCTTTGGCCTCGTCGGCCTAACCCTGGCGGTATTCACAATGAACGGCCAGCCGGTGAGCGAGCAGTCACGTCTGTGGTATCTGCCACTCACAATCGCGGGAGGGCTTCTCGCCGCCGCGATTGTTCGAATTTTTGAGTCCTCTTCCAAGCCCGTCTCCATCTGGGAGCAATATCTCATGGGGAAACTTGGACCGGTCGACGACGAGCTGTTGCGTCGTATGACCGAAGAGGTGATGGCAGAACTAGTCGAGAAGCACGGGATGACTCTGGAGCGCGCATCCAAGCCCGAAGCCGGTAGCGCCCGCACCCCGGCTCAGCCCGATCTGTTCGAGAAATTCAGACGCAACTAACAAGGATGATCCCGTCATGAAGCCGATGACGTGGTTGCCGAACGCAGTGTTTAGCATCGGGCATGCTCACCGATGCCCAAACCCTCGGCCTCCTCGGCGAACGGATCGCCGCGAAATGGCTGCGGCGCCGCGGCTGGCGGGTGCTGGAGCATCGGTTCAAGAACGGGCACCGGGACCTGGACCTCGTAGTCCAAAGGGGTAAGACCGTCGCGTTCGTCGAGGTCAAAACACGAACCGACCTCTGCTTTGGCGGCCCCGTCAGCGCCGTCGACTTCTTCAAACTCCAGCAGCTACGGCGCTCGGCCGTGGTCTGGATGTCGCGCTACGGCCGATCCGGCCTGGAATACCGGATCGATGTGGTTGCCGTGTGGATAAGTGGCTGCGATGTGAAAATCTACCATGTGGAAAACGCGCATGTTTTCCACTTGGATGGTTGATTTTCGCCTGTGCAGTTCGCATTTTGTTCGGGGTATTCTGGCGGCCGCTCGCGATGGGTAGATTTACCCACTCCTACGCGGCCAGGCGTGGGCTCACCACCAAAAAAATCGGGCGGAACCAATGGCGGTGTCGACGGCGCAAGATGATCGCAAGAAAGCACTGAACCTGGCCATCGCACAAATCGAAAAGAATTGTGGAAAGGGCTCCATCATGCGGATGGGCCCCGATGCGCCGCGCATCCGCGTCGAAGCAGTATCGACCGGAGCAATCAATCTCGACGCCGCAATCGGCGTCGGCGGTATTCCCCGCGGTCGCATCACCGAGATCTACGGTCCCGAGTCGAGCGGCAAGACAACACTCTGTTTGCACGTCGTCGCCAATGCTCAGCGCGGCGGCGGTGTCGCTGCCTACATCGACGCCGAACACGCGCTCGATACCGAATACGCCAAAAAGCTCGGCGTCGATATCGAGAATCTGTTGATCTCGCAGCCCGACACCGGCGAGCAAGCACTCGAGATCTGCGAGATCCTCGTTCGCTCGGGCGCCGTCGATGTCATCGTGATCGACTCCGTCGCGGCCCTCGTGCCGAAGGCCGAGATCGAGGGCGATATGGGCGACTCGCACATGGGCTTGCAAGCGCGCCTCATGAGTCAGGCGCTGCGCAAGCTCACCGGTGCCATCGCCCGGTCGAAGTGCAGCGTGATCTTCATCAATCAGCTCCGCGAGAAGATCGGCGTCATGTTCGGCAATCCCGAGACGACGACGGGCGGCAAAGCGCTCAAGTTCTACGCCTCGGTTCGTCTCGATATCCGCCGGATCGGACCGGTCAAAGAGAAAGAAGACGTTATCGGCTCTCACGTCCGCGTGAAAGTCGTGAAGAACAAAGTCGCGCCGCCCTTCAAGCAGGCCGAGTTCGACATCATGTACGCCGAGGGGATCAGCCACACGTCCCTCCTGGTCGACATCGGCGCCGAGAGCGGCATCATCGAGAAGTCAGGCGCGTGGTACAGCTACGGCTCCCAGCGCATCGGGCAGGGCCGCGAAAACGCGAAGATGTTCTTGAAGGACAACCCCACCCTCATGGCCGAGATCGAGGAGAAAGTGAAGGGCATCCTCGGCATGCGGGCAGATCTCGTTGGCGCCGGCGATTCCGGCGAGGCGGCCACGGACGATTGATTGTGCCGACTATGTCCGGCCAAGAAGGGGGCCGAGGAGACCAACCGCTGTGTGAAGTACAGGGCCCGGATCCCTGTACTGTGCACGGCGACGCTCCTCGGCCTCTTTGCATTCGCAAAGAGGCCGAGGACCGTCGTCATACGCATTTGCGGCTGTCGCCGCACATGCAGTTCGTTCTCCTCCGGGGGGCGAACCCCAACTACGCCCCCCGGACCCCCCAAGGGCGATGACACTGCCGGTCATGCTCGACCGTCATATCCTGACGCGCGACGCGAGGGGCGGCTCGCGGTTCTGGTTGACGGCCAACCGGCCGCGGTGGTCTCGCTCGACGACATAGAGCGCCTCAATCTCCACGTCGGCGCGACGATCGATCCCGCCGCCTTGTCGGAGGCCGACGCGGACTGCGCGCTCTACGATCGGGCCCTTCGGCTGCTCGCGGCCCGATCTCGATCGGCGGCCGAGATCCGGCGCCGCCTGCGTCGCGACGGCGCCGTGGCCGATCGCATTGAGCGCGTCGTCGGGACCCTCGTGTCTCGCGGATTCCTCGACGATGCCGCGCATGCGCGAGCGGTCACCCGCTCGCGCGTACGCTCCCGTGCCGCCTCGTCTCGCCGCATCGAGCAGGAGCTGCGCCGACAGGGCGTGGCCTCCGACGTGGCCACCGAGGCCATCACCGAGGTGTTCGCTGACGAGGCAGTCGATGAGAGCGCGGTCGCACTGGCGGTCGCGCGCAAGCGCGCCACGCTATTGGCCGATCTGCCCGCCCCGGTGCAACGGCGGCGGTTATATGGGTTCCTCGCCCGGCGAGGCTACAGCCCGGATATCGTTCGCGCGGCGGTGGAAGCGGTCCTGAAATAGCCCGTATATTGGTTGGATGCCGACGATGACCGCCGCCGAGATTCGTAGACGCTTCCTGGAATATTTCCGGGCGCACGGTCACGCCTTGCTCCCGAGCTCGTCGCTCGTGCCGAGCGATGACCCGACGCTGCTGTTCACCAACGCGGGGATGGTGCAATTCAAGCGCATCTTCCTCGGTCTCCAACAACTGCCCGCCGAACGCCGCGCGACGACGTCGCAGAAGTGCGTGCGCGCCGGCGGCAAGCACAACGATCTCGAGCAAGTGGGCCGCACCTTCCGGCACCACACGTTCTTCGAGATGCTCGGGAACTTCAGCTTCGGCGATTACTTCAAGCGAGACGCGATCACGTTTGCGTGGGAGTTCGTCACGCGTGACCTCGGAATCGCCCCCGAGCACCTCCGGGTCAGCGTGTATCGCCCGGACGATGAGGCGCGCTCACTCTGGCGCGAGATCGCGGGTCTCCCCGACTCTCGGATCTACGGCCTCGGCGAAGCCGACAACTTCTGGCAGATGGGCGACACGGGCCCGTGCGGACCGTGCTCGGAGATTTACGTCGACCTCATCCCGTTGGTCAAAGACTGGCGCTTCCCTGAGGGCGCGACCGGCGAGTGGACGGACACGCACCGGGACACGTTCTCGGAGGCTGCCTTCGTCGAGGGCGCCGAGGCCGGCCGGTTCCTGGAAATCTGGAACCTGGTCTTCATGCAGTTCGACCGCCAGCCGAACGGCGAGCTCGTCCCGCTGCCGAAACCGTCGGTCGACACCGGCGCGGGCCTCGAGCGGATCGCGGCGGCGCTCCAGGGCGTCACGAGCAACTATCACACGGACCTCTTCACGCCTTTGCTGAAAGCGGTCGAGCAAGCCGTCGGCCGCCCGTATCGCGGCCGCGACCCGCTCGCGCCCGTTGAGCGCATCGGCCGCGCGATCGACGATCCCGCGTCCTATCGCGTCATCGCCGACCACGCGCGCGCGGTCGCGTTCCTGCTCGCCGATGGCGTGACACCGGCGAACGACGGCCGCGGGTACGTCCTCCGCCGCATCCTTCGCCGCGCAGTCCGGCACGCGTGGCTCCTCGGCCGCAACGAGCCTACGCTGGTCAATGTCGTGCAGGCGGTGATCGACACCATGCACGACGTCTATCCGGAGCTCAAGCACCGCCAACGCTATCTGCTGGAACAAACGCGGGGCGAGGAAGAACGCTTTCTGGCGACGATCGCCGGCGGCATGTCGCGCTTCGACGAAATCGCTCCCCCGGTCAGCGCACACGGCCCTGACACGATCAGTGGCGAGGACGCCTTCCGACTGTACGACACGTTCGGGTTCCCGTTCGACCTGACAGAGCTCATGGCGCGGGAACGCGGTTACACCGTCGACGTTGAGGGGTTTGAGGCCGCTCTCGCGGCGCAGCGCACCATGTCCCAGGAGGAGCGCCGCGCGCGGCAGCTCACCGTTGAGGGCGACGAGCTGACTGGCGCCTGGACTGGTGACGCCAAGGCGAAAGACGCCTTCGTGGGCTACGACGAGCTCGAGATCAAGACGCGGGTCGTCGCCAAAAAAGACCTGAAAGACGGCCGGGTCGCGCTCGTGCTCGAACAGCGCCCGTTCTATCTCGAGTCCGGCGGCCAGATCTCCGACAAAGGTGAGATCGTGGGCGACGGCTGGCGCATGGACGTCGAGGATGTCAGAAAAGCGGACGAACGGGTCGCGATCATAGGTCGGGTCGATGGCAAATTCGAGCTCGGCCCCGTCACCGCGAGAGTCCCGCGCGACGTCCGTCTCGACACCGAGCGAAATCACACGGCCACTCACTTACTGCACGCGGCACTGCGTACAGTCCTGGGAGAACACGTACACCAGCGTGGCTCGCTCGTCGCGCCGGACCGCCTACGGTTCGACTTCAGCCACAACACGCCGATGCGCCCCGAGCAGATCGGCGAAGTCGAGCGTATCGTCAACCGCGAGATCTGGCGCGCGATCCCCGTGGTCCGCGAGCAACGCCCGCTGGCCGAGGCGCGCGCGGCGGGCGCGATGGCGCTGTTCGGCGAGAAATACGGCGACATCGTCCGCGTGATCAGCGTTCCGGGCTTCTCGATGGAGCTCTGCGGCGGAACGCACTTGAGGAACACCAGCGAGGTCGGGCTCTTCAAGATCGTCTCCGAGACCGGCGTCGGCAGCGGCACGCGACGCATCGAGGCCCTGACCGGCCCCGGGGCATTCGAGCATCTGGAGCAGTACGAGCGCGCGATCACCCGAATCAGCGAATCGCTCAAAGCGCCGGCCGAGCCCGAAGGAATCGTGACGCGCGTCGAGCAGGTCATTGCCGACCGCCGATCACTGGAGAAACGCCTCGCCGATGCGCAACGTGGCGGCGGGGATGAGCTCCGGCGACTCCTCGACCAGGCGGTCGCCGTCGACGGCGCCCGCGTGGTCGCCGCTCGCCTGGAACCACCACCCGAAGACCTCAAAGCGTTGCAGACGCTCGGCGATGCGCTGCGAGAGCAGCTGCGCACGGGTGTCGGCGTCCTGGCCGCGTCGTTCCCGGATGGCAAGAACACGTTGCTGGTCGTCGTCACCGATGACCTCCGCGAGCGCGGTCTGCGCGCGGACACGCTGGTCGGCGAGCTCGCCGCGGCCGCCGGCGGCAAGGGTGGCGGCAAGCCGCACATGGCGCAGGCCGGCATTCCCGACCCGTCACGCATCGCGGCGGCGCTGGATGCCGTGGTGCCCACCGTGCGGGCGCGCCTGTCGTGACGCACCCACGTTGGCGCGACGCGGCGACGCCATCGCCCCCGGCCGCGCTCGCCGCGGCTGTCGAGGCGCAACTCGACACGCCGGATGACGTGACTCCGGAAGCGTACCTCGAAGCCGCCGAACGGCTGCTCGCGGCGCTGCTCAAAGAAGGATGCATCTCGCGCGAGAACGCCCTCGATCTGCTCGTCGCCGACGCGCTCGTCACGTACGCGTTCGAGGCCGCGAGCGACGCGACCCCGGCCGAGATCATCGCGCTCGGCGCTCGCGCCATGACGCGTATCGCCGCATTCGCCGTCCCAGGCGACTCATGATCGCTCCGCTGGCGCTCCTCAAGGACCGCCGCGGCCTGGCGATTCTCGTCGATCCAGCGCGCACAACGCCAGACGACGCGACCGAGCTCGCGGCTGACGCTGCCGCGGCGGGCGCTGCGGCGCTGCTCGTCGGCGGCAGTTACGGCATCGACGGGCGCGTGGCTGCCGTTGCTCGTGCACTCAAGGCCGGGGCGCCCACGCTGCCATTGCTCCAGTTTCCGGGCGCCGCTTCGCAACTGGTCCCGGACGTAGACGCGGTACTGCTGTTGTCCCTGATCTCCGGTCGCAATCCGCAGTATCTGATCGAGGAACACGTCCGCGCGGTCGGATTCTTCGCCGCCCACCCGGATGTCCCATCCCTCAGTACGGCCTACGTGTTGATCGACGGAGGCACGATCACCTCGGTCGAATCCGTCAGTCAGACTCGCCCACTCCCATCCGACAAGCCGGAGCTGGTCGCGGCTCACGTGTCGGCGGCGATGTTGATCGGCATGCAGGCCGTATACCTGGATACTGGAAGCGGCGCGCGGCGTCCCGTGGGGTCGTCGCTCATTCATGCCGCCCGCCGCGCCTCTCGTGGGCTGTTGTTCGTAGGCGGAGGAATCCGCTCGCCAGACACCGTACGCGCCGCGCGAAGCGCGGGCGCAGATTATGTCGTTGTCGGTACCCACTTCGAGCGAGAGGCGCCGAGTGGGTCGGCCGTCCGAGAGTTCGTGCTCGCAGCACGCTAGTGATCGATATCCATTCGCACCTCCTCCCGGCGGTCGACGACGGCTCACAGTCGATCGACCAGTCGGTCGCGGTCCTGACGCGCCTCGCCGAGCAAGGCGTGGAGCGCCTGGTCTGCACGCCGCACCTCAAAGCCTCGCAGATCACCGTCGTCCCCCACGAGGCATACGCCGAGCGGTTCGCCGAGCTCGTGGCCGCGGCGCCGCCACGCCCGGTGCTGGCGCGCGGCTGGGAGATCATGCTCGACATCCCGGGCGCCGACCTCCGCTCGCGTGCCCTCGGCCTCGGCGGATCGACGGCCGTGCTGATCGAGTTCCCGCACACGGGCGTGCCGACCGGCGCGACCGAGGAGCTGTATCGCCTGCGCTCGTCCGGGATCGTCCCGGTGCTCGCGCACCCGGAGCGGTATTTCGGGTGCACGGTCGACCTCGTGCGCGAATGGCGACAAATTGGCGTGGTGATGCAAGTCGATGGGTTGGCGCTCGCCGCCGGTGGCCCGATGGGGAAGCTCGCCCGTGCGCTCCTCGAAAACGGTCTGGCCGATCTCCTCGCCAGCGACAATCACGGCGACTCGCGCTCGCTCGCGGCGGCACGCCACTATCTCGCGGAGGACCTGGGAGCGCGAGAGCAGGCCGACCTCCTGACGTCCACGAATGCCCGGCGGTTGCTCGCTGACGAATCCGTCGTTCCCGTCGGACCGGTCCACCTCCAGCAGGGTCTCATGCAACGCCTTCGCAAACTGTTCACGTGATCGCGATCGTCTTCACCGGCGGGACCATTTCCATGCGCATCGACCCCGCCGCCGGTGGCGCCGTCCCATCGCTCACCGGCGCGAAGTTGGTGGATCTCGCGCCCGGCATTGCAATCGATCGCCGAGATCGAGATGCACGAATGGGCGACCATGCCCGGCGCGCATTTCACGGTCGACCAGATGTGGTCCCTGCGCGGCTACATCGCCGATCTCGTCGCGCGGCCCGACATTGACGGCGTCGTCGTCACGCAAGGGACGGACACGATCGAAGAGACGTTGTATCTCACCCATCGCTCGCTCGTGACGGCAAAGCCCGTCGTCTTCACGGGCGCCATGCGCACGTCCGAGGACCTCGGCTGGGACGGCCCATTGAACTTGACCGACTCGGTTCGAGTCGCCGCTTCACCGGATGCCAAGAACGCCGGCGTGTTGGTCGTATTCAACTCGCGGATCTATACGGCGGGTGACGTCACCAAAGTCCACACGTACATGCTCGATGCCTTCGACAGCCCGGGCCTGGGCCCGCTCGGCGTACTCGACGAGGGCCGCGTGCTGTTTCGCCGGAGTCTCCCGGGCGATCGCGAGACCCTCACTCCGGAAAAGCCGGCGACGCCCGTCGACATCGTCTACGCGTACGCGGGAGCCGATGGTCGGATACTCGATGCCCTGAGATCCGAGGGCAGGGGAGTCGTCGTCGCCGCGCTGGGTCGGGGCAACACCCCGCTCGCCATGTTCGAAGCAATCAAACGCTGGATCGCCGACGGCAAGCCCGTGGTGATCACGAGCCGCGCGGCTCGCGGTCGCGTCGGTCCGACGTATGGATTCCCGGGCGGCGGCCGCTCTCTTTACGCAGCTGGCGCGATCTTCGCGGGCGCCCGACGGCCAGCGCAGGCGCGTATCGATCTCATGCTCGCACTAGGCGCCAGGCTCGAGGGCGATCAACTCATCGCCGCCTTCTCGCACTGACACGAATGGGTGGGTTAGATGCTTAAGCACCGAGCTGAGCCATGGGACGAAAGCGGGTGTGCCAGCAAGTGCAGGATCGAAGAACGCGAGCGCTCAACCTTGCCCAGGTCGGGCTGCCAGTTCGACCTCGTTCCTGCTGTCTACCTTGCGAATCATAGTGAAGTCACTATGATGTCATCATGAATCGCAAGGGCAGTAACGGATCATCCAAGCGGCGTCCCGCCTCGGTGCGGGTGCCGCTGACGGTGCGGCTGCCTGAGGACATTGTCGAGCGTATAGACCAGCAGCTCGACGATCGCGACGTTCCGCTTTCTAGAAATAACTGGCTTCTGGAAGCCGCGATTGAGAAATTGCGCCGCTGTGGACCGGAGGCGTCACTTGGCAAGAAGTGATCTGCTGGTGTCACTTATCAAAGCCGGAACGCTCGGCGACAAGCGAAGTTTCCGCAGTGCCGCCGAGGCGATCATCGCAGAGGAGCGCGCCAAGCACCACAATGTTCTCGCTGACACCCTGGCTGAAGTGGTTCAGCGAAATGGATCGGGCGGCTCGAATGGGTCAATCGCGATGGCCGCCGTCCAGACGGACGCCTCGCCGCGTGGCCGTGAATTCATTGCCGAAATCACGCCACGTCGACGCCTCGATGATCTGATACTCCCGGCGGTCGTGCGCCGTGCGGTTAACGAGCTGATTGAGGAACAGCACCGGGCCGACCTGTTGCGCGCCAACGGTCTCGAGCCGCGGCACCGCGTTCTCCTCGTCGGCCAGCCCGGAACGGGCAAGACGACGCTGGCAGAAGCGATAGCCGAAGCTACGGGTGTGCCGTTGTTCGTGGTTCGGTACGAGGCCATGATCGGCAGTTATCTCGGCGAGACCGCCACTCGAATGAAGCGCGTGTTCGACTACGCGCGCACGACTCCTTGCGTTCTCTTCTTCGATGAATTCGACGCGATTGGCAAGGAGCGCGGCGATTTTCATGAGACGGGCGAAATCAAGCGTGTGGTGACGTCATTGCTGATGCAAGTCGATGACCTACCCAGCTACACGATCCTCGCGGCGGCAACGAACCATCCCGAGCTGCTCGATCGAGCTTCGTGGCGGCGCTTTCAGATCCGACTGCCACTACCGCTCCCTGATGCCCGCGCGCTGACCCGATACATCCAGGCATTCGCAGAACAGATCCGCGAGCCGCTCGGCCTCGAGCCCGCTACCATCGCGCGTCGTCTCGGGGCCATCAGTTTTGCCGAGGTCGAGCAATTCTGTATCGACGTCAGACGACGCAGCGTGTTGACGATCGGCGACAAGCTGGTAAAGAACATCGTTGCCGACCAGCTCGACGTTTGGGATTCGCGCGCGCGTGCAGGACCATCAGGCAAGGGAGGTAAGAGAGGTGGCCGAACGCCCTCTATTGATCCTTCCCGCCGCTGAGCACATTGGGCCGCCGAAGCTCGGAAGCGGTGGCTCCAAGCCGATCACTCCGAACGCATCCCGATCGGCCAGTCAGAACGGAAGTCGAGCTCTGGTTTCGGCGCACGGCCGAGCGTCGCGATCAGGCTGCGCGTGAATTCCGGGCGACCGTCACCGCGGCGGGTGGGGCGATCGTTCATGAGGCGACGATTGCCGAAATCGCCTACCAGGGAGCGTTGATCGACATCCCCGCCGCCGCGATTCCCGAACTGATCGAGCGGCGCCAAGTTGCACTCGCGCTCGCCGATGACGTGATGTTCTTGCGGCCACAGACGGTGCTCTCGGCCCCGGGAGAGAGTGATAGCTCTGAAGACGGCCAGCCCTCCGACACTCTGCCTCTTCCCAGCGACGCACCGATCGCCGCACTGCTCGATGGTGTGCCTTTGCAAGGACACGAGCGCCTGGCGGGCCGCTTGACGCTCGATGACCCGGACGACCTGCAAGAGCTTGCACTCGTCAATCGCCGTTTTCACGGTACCGCCATGGCGTCACTCATTCTTCACGGCGACTTGAACGTACACAGCTTGCCGTTGAGCCGGCCGCTCTACGTGCGTCCCGTGATGATCACATCCGATAATGCGGCCCTCGATGAACATACACCGGCGGACCGTCTGCTCATCGACACGCTCTATCGCGCGATCCTGCGGATCGAGGGCACGCCAGAGCAGCCGGGCATCGCGCCGACCGTGTTTCTGGTCAATCTGTCCCTGGGCGATCGCCGGCGCCCATTCGCGAATCTCGTCAGCCCACTCGCGCGGCTGCTCGACTTCCTCGCGGCGAAGTACGGCATCGTTTTTCTGGTGAGTGCTGGTAACGTCACCGATCAACTGACACTGCCTGAATTCAAGCAGTGGAGCGAGTTCCAAGCCGCAACGTCGGAGACGCGCGAACGCGCTGTTCTGTCGGCGTTGTTCGCGGCGAAGCACGAACGCTCGCTGCTCTCACCGGCTGAAGCGGTGAACGCGATCACGGTCGGCGCCCAACACACCGATAACGTGGTCGATCGCATGGTCGCGAACATGGCGGTCGACCCGTTCGCTGATCCGGCGCTTCCGAATGTGAGCTGTGCCCTCGGCCTCGGTTACCGGCGCGCGGTCAAACCCGATCTCTATCTGCCTGCCGGCCGCGAGTACGTGCGTATGGCCGCAGCGGGCTCGGACGTGCGCTTGATGTTCGGTCGTCCAAACCGCATGTATGGTCTCTGCGCTGCCGCACCGGACACAGATCTCGCCGGCAGGTTGAATCGGACCGTCTATACTGACGGGACGAGTGCTGCAACCGCGCTCGCCACTCGCGCGGCGCATTCGATTTTCGACTCGTTGATGGACCGCAACGGGGGGTCGCTGCTGGCCGATATCCCGTCTGATTATTACGGCGTCGTGGTCAAGACGCTTCTGATCCACAGCGCGCGCTGGAACGAGAAAGGCGACCTCCTCAAGGAGATCTGCGGGCCCAGCGATCCGAAACGGTTCGCCGAACGCACGGAAAACGCGACGCGCTTTCTCGGATTCGGCGTGCCCGATATCCGAAGGGTGCTCGATTGCGCCGAAAGTCAAGCGACGCTCGTCGGCTACGGAACGCTGCAGCCCGACCACGCGCACAAGTATCGCATCCCGCTGCCGCCATCGCTCCAAGGCGTGACGAATCCGCGCGAGCTGGCCATTACGCTCGCGTGGTTCACCTCCGTCAAGCCTGGACATCAGAGCTACCGCACGGTGAAGCTCGAGGCCGCGCCGATTCGCCCCGATGAGGCGCTCGGCGTCACGCGCTTCAAGGATCAGCCGGGGGACCCTTCGGTAAAAAAGGGCACGGTCTTTCATGAGCGGTTGTCAGGCAAGCGAGCCGTGCCTTACATCGACGACGGCCACCTGTCCGTGCAAGTATGGTGCAAAGACGATGCGGGCAATGGCGGCGCTGCCGTGCGCTACGCGGTCGCAGTAACCATTGAGGCGGGGAAACTACTGCCCATCTATGAGGAAGTGCGCGAGCGCCTGCGCGTTCGGCCACAGCCGCCCGCCTGATATTCGCGTTTGCTTTTCATGCTGATCAACCCGAACCGCGCGCCTGCGGGACATAGTCCCACACCGAGAAACACTGCCACCCGAACTCGCGCGCGGCCCGCACCTGATCAGGTGTGCCGCGTTTATCCACCCAGCCTTCTTGGGCGGCCCGCCACGCGCAGTCCCACACGAACGCGAACGTTCGCGCTCTATCGTGGACGATCTCGGCCGCCACCGTCCCCCGGTAGTCGGCGCACCCGGAAATGCCTTCGATGCGCACCCGGTCAATGACGAGATCGGGATGCGTCGCGATGAGCTGCGTGATGACCCGCAGCACCTTGATCCGCGGCGCCGCCCGCAGGATGACGACGCGCGAGGCGTCGCGATAATCCGCATAGGCCCGGATGTCGGCCTGAAACTCCGGCGTCGATCGCGAGGCCGCCAAGCACGCATTGAGAGAGATCACCGTATAATTATGCCACCGTGCTCGAACCGCCGCCGGTAGTCCTCGACATTTACGACAAACTCGAACGCGCCGGATACGACACGTGGTGCGTCGGCGGTGCCGTGCGCGACGCGCTCCTCGGGCTTCCCAATGCTGACTGGGACCTGGCCACCGCGGCCACGCCCCAGGAGGTCATGCGCCTCTTCCGGCGTCACGTGCCGCTCGGCGTCGAGCACGGCACGGTTGGCGTGCTCGACCGCCATAACGTGGCCCACGAGGTGACCACATTCCGGCGAGACGTTGAGACCGATGGCCGCCACGCGGTCGTGAAATTCGGGGCCACACTCGACGAAGACCTCGCGCGCCGCGACTTCACCATCAACGCGATCGCGTACAAGCCGCGCTCGGACGAGATCCGCGACCCGTTCGGAGGCCGTGCCGATCTCGCCCGCGGCATCGTCCGCGCCGTCGGGAATCCTTCGGATCGCATGCGCGAGGACCGCCTGCGCGCGCTCCGTGCGATCCGTTTCGCGGCCCGCTTCGAGTTCGACATCGACCCCGACTACCTGGACCGCCATTGTCGCCAGCGTCCCCGATCTCCCGACGACTCTCGGTCGAGCGCGATCACCCAGGAGATCGAGAAGACGATGGAGCAAGTGCGCCGCCCGTCGCTGGCGTTTACGCGGTGGCGCTCTTCCGGCGCGCTCGCCAGCTCATGCCGGCATTCAGTGTCCATCGTGAACGACGAGGTGACGATCACGTCACTCGATTGTCTTCCCGTTGCCATCTGGGCCACGCGAAGATCCGCGACAAGCGAATCGGCTCGCGGCACTGCTCTTCTCGACGGCGAAGGGCGGCGTGCCACTCTCGACTGAGCCTGACGAAGCAGCGCATCAAATGGATCGAGGCGCTCGCCGAATCGTGGTCTGCGCTTACGGGCCGACGATCACGGGAGATGCCACGCCGGCACAGATTCGGCAGTGGGTGTCGCGCATCGGCCGACTCAATACCGACCCGTTCTTTCGGATCGCGGCGGCGCGATGGACGGCAGCGCCGTGCGACGTTTGCGCCGCCCGCAACCTCGCGCGAGCCTGTACGGACGTCGGTGCGAGCCGCGTTCCACAATCCGGTCGAGATCGGTAATCTGGCGATCAATGGGAGCGATCTCCTGTTCTCGTGGCCATCCCGCCCGGACCCGCGCATGGGTCAGATTCTGGAGAGTCTCTTGGACTGAGGTGCTCGTCGACCCGGTCGCAACACCCGCGATACTTACTCGATGCACGCGCGCAGCTGCATGACGCGATTCCGTTCTAGTTTTTAAAAATTTCTATGTTTTTCCGCGGCCGACAACCTGAGAACGTCCATCTGGCGCCGGTTTCGCTCCGGGCTGGATGGCTTCACGTTTCTCAAAGAAGACGGATACTACGCGGCCCACGTGGTCGCGAACGCGGAGCGCGTGGTGGATCTCTTCTACGTGCTGGCCGAGCACCTGTCGCCGGCGGTCGACGTCGCGATCGAGGACAAGCGGAGCCAGCAGTCGTGGCGCGGCGAGCGCGTCGCGCTCCCGGACGTGCAGGATGCGATCGGCCGGCTCAAGGTGCCGCTCGCGGCGGCCGGCGGGATCGAGTTCTCCGTCTTCACGGCCGACGACCAACTCACGCTCAACCCGCAGCTGGAGCTGTTCATCTACTCCCGCAGCGACCGCTGGTACTATTTGCTGACGGGCATGGGCCTCGAAGAGCGCCGGTCGGTGCCGACGAAGAGCTGGAAAACCTCGCGCCACGCATATGACCCGGCGCCCGATTTGACCGATGCGCTGGCGGCAGCGGCCTCGCGATTGGGCCTCGCGCAGGCGCCGGCGTGAGCCCTGCTCGCCGTCGCGCCGCCGAGTCTGGCGATTCGCTCTTCGCATCGCAGGTCGGCGAGCCGCTCGCGGCCCGCATGCGACCCCAAACGCTCGACGAGTTCGCGGGCCAGCAGCGGATCATCGGCCCCGATACGCCGCTCCGCCTGGCGATCGAACGGGGCGTCGTCGACTCGCTGCTCTTCTGGGGACCACCCGGTTCGGGCAAGACAACACTCGCTCGCCTCATCGCGCGCTATACCGACCGCGTGTTCGTGCCGTTCTCCGCGGTGGTTGATGGTATTCCGCGCATTCGCGAAGTCGTCGCCGAGGCGGCGGGTCGTCGCGCCGAGGGGCGGGGCACCATTCTCTTCGTGGACGAAATCCACAGGTTGAACCGCGCTCAGCAAGACGCATTTCTTCCACACGTCGAAAACGGGACATTCACCCTGATCGGCGCAACGACCGAAAATCCGTCGTTCGAAATCAACGGCGCGCTCTTATCGCGGCTTCGGGTCTTCGTTCTCGACCCGTTGAGCACCGACGACCTCGTCCGTCTCGCCGAGCGCGGCCTGGGTTCGCTCGGCGTACAAGCCGAAGAAGACGCCCTACGGCTTATCGCCGAAAGCGCGGACGGTGACGCGCGCCGTGCGTTGAATGCGATCGAGGCGGCCGCGATGCAAGTCGGGGCCGGAGGCATGATCACCCCGCAAATCGCGGTCGCCGCCCTACAGACGCGCATGCCGCGATACGACAAGTCGGGTGAAGAGCACTTCAATCTCATCTCGGCGTATCACAAGGCTTTGCGTGGAAGTGACCCACAGGGCGCCTTATACTGGCTGGCAAGAATGATCGAAGGCGGCGAAGACCCTATGTACATCGCCCGCCGAACGGTGCGGTTCGCGGCGGAAGACGTGGGCCTCGCGGATCCACAAGCGCTGCAAATCGCGATCGCTGCCCGCGACACGTATCACTTTCTCGGGTCACCCGAGGGCGAGCTCGCCCTCGCCGAAGCCGCGGTCTACCTCGCGACGGCTCCCAAGTCGAACAAGGTCTATCAAGCCTGGGGCGCCGCGCTCGAGCTCGCGCGACGCACGCCGGCCGCGGCGGTGCCCATGCACATTCGCAATGCGCCGACGCGTCTCATGAAGGAACTGGGATATGGACGTGGGTACCAGTATGCGCACTCGGTGCCCGAGGCGTACATTCCTCAGGAATATTTGCCGGACGAAGTCGCGGGCGAAGTGCTCTACGAGCCTGGCGCATTCGGGTTCGAGAAAGAGATCGCGAAACGACTCGCGTGGTGGAAGGAGCTCAAGGAGAAAGGCACATCGCACGATCACTGATTTCGCTGACCCCGCCGATCGAACGCGCGCTCCTCATTGGCGCGCCACTCAAGCGATCGGCGGACCGCCATCAGATCGACGAGCACCTCGAAGAGCTCGCCCGGCTGGCGGATACGGCCGGTGCGGTCGTCGTCGGCGAGCTGACGCAGAAGCTCGACCGCCCCGATCCCGCGACGTACCTCGGCAAAGGCAAGATCGACGAGCTCAAGGCTCTCGTGGAGGCGCAGCAAGCAACGCTCGTGATTTTCGACGACCAGCTGACGCCAGCCCAAGGCCGCAATGTCGAAGAAGTCACCGGTCGCCGCGTGATGGATCGCCCCGAGTTGATCCTCGACATTTTCGCGACCCGGGCGCGCACCGCCGAAGCCAAGCTGCAGGTCGAGCTCGCGCAACTCGAATACCTGCTCCCGCGCCTGACGCGTATGTGGGCCCACCTCGAAGGGCAACGCGGCGGTATCGGCCTCAGGGGTCCCGGCGAAACACAGCTCGAAACCGACCGGCGGCTGATCAACAACCGCATTCGCTTGCTCAAAGACCGCCTGACCGATGTCGAGCGGGCACGCGCGATCCAACGCCAGTCCCGAAAGAACGCGTTCAGGGTATCGCTGGTCGGGTACACCAACGCCGGGAAATCCTCGATCCTCCGCGCGTTGACCGGGGCCGACGACATCGTGGTCGAGGATCGTTTGTTTGCAACGTTGGATCCGTTGACCCGAGAGATCGAGCTCGAAGGCAACTCGCACGTACTGGTTACGGACACCGTAGGGTTCATTCGGAAGCTGCCGCACAACCTCGTCGCGTCATTCCGAGCGACCCTCGAAGAGGTCACCGAGGCGGATCTTCTCCTGCACGTGATCGACGCCAACCATCCCGCATGGGAGGAACAAAAGGCGGTCGTCGAGCAGGTGCTCTCCGAGATCGGGGCGGCCGAGAAACCGGTCATGTACGTCTTCAACAAGATGGATACGGTTCCGCTCGCCAACCGAGAACCGTTTATGGAGCGCGTGCGTAATCTCCTTCCGGGCGCGGTTTTCGTGTCGGTGGCCGACAATCGCCTCGACGAGCTTCGCGGCGCGCTCGTTGCATCCGTGCGAGAATCGAGGCCCATAACGCAGGTCACTTTGTCGGCGACCGATGGGAAGCTTCTCGCGGAGCTCCATAGGGACGCCGAAGTGCTGGATATACAGAACGACGGTGCCAACGTGGTCGTCAAAGCGCGGTTGGATAACGCACTCGCGGGCCGGTTGCGGCGGGCCGGCGCACGCGTCTCACAAAGGTGAGGCTTTGGTAACGCCCACGGTCACACCGACTTTGCCGCTGGCGTCGAGCGGGTGACTCCAGCAGAATACTGGAACCGCGTGACCAATCTGTTTTCGCCCGAATCGGTCCTTCGTTCCGCGCTCGCGCTTGCCCTGTCGGCAGCGCTCTCCGTCGTCCTCACCTATCTCGTACGCCAGCGCGCCCGGCGCGCCGGTCTCTTCGACCGCGCCGACGCACGGAAGCTGCACGCGACCGAGATCCCGCGCATTGGCGGCGTCGCCATCGTCGCGTCCGTCGCGCTCACGCTCGCCGTCCTCGCCGGCGTCATCGGACCGAACGCGTTTCTCGAGAAGGGTTCCGGCCTCCTCGTCGTCCTCGGTGGTGCGCTCGCCATTCACGTCCTCGGATTGTACGACGATCTCTGGCAGGTCCGCGCCCGCTGGAAATTCCTGACGCAAATTCTCATCGCGCTCGCCGTCTACATCCTCGGCGTCCGCATGACGACGCTGTCGCTGCCGTTCATCGGCATCGTCAATCTGCCGTTCGCCATCAGCCTGGCGTTCACGGTGCTGTGGTTCGTTGGCATCACGAACGCGTTTAATCTCATCGACGGTCTCGATGGCCTCGCCGCGGGCGCGGCGCTCTTCGCCTTGATGACGATGTTCGTCGTCGCCAGCGCCAACGGCCGCTCCGGCGCCGCTCTGGTCACCCTGGTATTGGCCGGCGCCACCCTCGGTTTTCTCTATTACAACTTCCACCCGGCGACCATCTTCCTCGGTGACTCCGGCAGCCTGTTCCTCGGCTTCATGCTCGCCGGCATCGGTCTCTTGAGCGCCCAGAAATCGCCGACGGTCATCGCCGTTGCGATCCCGGTCGTGTCACTCGGCCTCCCGGTGCTCGACACGTCGCTGGCGATTCTTCGCCGCTTCCTGCGCCGGCAACCGATCTTCTCCGCTGATCGCGGTCATATTCACCACCGTCTCCTCGGCGCCGGCCGGTCTCCGCGCGCCGTGGTGCTCATGCTGTATGCCGCGTGCGCCGTGTTGGCCTTGTGCGGCATGCTGCTGGTGAACGAGGGCGGCCACGTCGCGTTCGTGTTGGCGTTGATTGGGGTGGGAGTCCTGTTCACCGTCCAGCGCCTCAAGATTTACGAGTTCGAGGAAGTCGCGCGGCTGCTGCGCATCGGGGCCCGGCAGCGCCATACGATTGCGCGAGGGGTGAGAGTCAGAGAGGCCAGTGCACGACTGGCTGATTTGAGCGACCTGGGCGAGGTCTTCGACGCGCTCGAGCGGTTATTCGCCGAGGACGGCTGCCCGCGAGTCGAGTTGCAGCTGGCCGCGGCGTTTGTGCAGGAGCCCCAGGATCTCGTGCTCTGGTCCTGGTGCCGCGACCCACACGTCGATGCGACCTGGTGGTCGGTGACGCTCCCGCTGCTCGATGCCCGCGGTCGCCGGATGGGCACGCTGCAGTTCTGGCAAGAGGGCGCGCTCACCAAGAGCGCGCTGCCCCATTTCCACACGATCGCCGGCGAGCTCCGCTCACAGATCGAGTTCAAGGTCCTCACACTCTGGCGCACCGTGCCTCGCACCCGTCGGCCCACCGGCGAACGTGAGCGCGTCCCGACCGGATCCGGCCCGCGCGTCGCTTGACCACGGTCCCACGGCTCCACGTATACAGACGTTGACAGGGAGTTGCGGCACTCGACTGGGCCGAGCTCTGGGAGTATCGCGAGCTCCTGTACTTCCTGGTCTGGCGCGACGTCGAAGTCCGCTACAAACAAGCCGTGCTGGGCGCCGGCTGGGCCGTGTTGCAGCCGGCGATGGCGATGGTGATCTTTACGATCATCTTCGGGCGGCTGGTCAAGCTGCCAACGGATGGCTCCCCGTACCCCGTCTTCGTATACGCTGGTCTCCTGCCGTGGACGTTCTTCAGTAACGCGGTATCCACCGCGTCCAACAGCTTGGTCAACAGCGCGAACCTGATTACGAAGGTCTATTTCCCGCGCGTGATCATCCCCCTCGCCGCCGTCGGAGCTGGCTTGGTCGATTTCACGGTTGCCTTCGGCCTTCTCATCATTTTGCTGGTGTGGTATCACATCCCACTGACGCCGTGGTTCGCGCTCGTACCGGTGTTCTTGTTCCTGACCATCATTGCGGCGGTCGGGGTGGGCACCATCCTGTCGGCGCTCACCGTGAACTATCGCGACTTCCGCTGGGTTCTCCCGTTCGCGATCCAGGTGTGGCTCTACGCGACGCCGGTGACCTACGCCTCGTCCGTGGTCCCCGAGAAGTGGCGCGTGGCGTTCGGCCTCAATCCCATGGCCGGTGTGGTCGAGGGATTCCGGTCCGCGGTACTCGGGCGTCCGCCGCTCTGGACGCTCGTCGACACGTCGGCGGTCGTGGCGGTCACGACCCTGGTGCTCGGCCTGGTCTACTTCCAACGGGTCGAGCGGACCTTCGTCGACGTCGTCTGACGTGACCGACGCTATCGCGGTCGCCCATCTGACCAAAGAGTACGTGCTCGGCGGTGCATCGGTGAACCGCGACTACCGAACGATGCGCGACGCGCTCAGTGGGTGGATGTCGACCGCGTTCACGAAACGCGGCAAGCCGCGCCGGTTCCGCGCGCTCGACGAGGTGTCGTTTACCGTGCCCCAAGGCGCCACCGTCGGCATCATCGGACGCAATGGAGCGGGGAAGAGCACCCTGCTCAAAGCGTTGAGCCGCATCACCGAGCCGACGTCCGGCACCATTACGATCCACGGCCGGGTGTCGAGCCTCCTCGAGGTCGGCACCGGTTTTCATCCGGAGCTGACGGGGCGCGAGAATATCTTTCTCAATGGATCGTTGCTCGGGATGCGCCGGACCGAGATCGTCGCCCGATTCGACGAGATCGTCGCCTTCTCCGAAATCGACGAGTTCCTCGACACGCCGGTCAAACGCTACTCCTCGGGGATGTACGTCCGCCTGGCGTTCGCGGTCGCGGCGCATCTGGAACCGGAGATCCTGATTGTCGATGAGGTCCTCGCGGTCGGTGACGTCGCGTTCCAAAAAAAATGCCTCGGCAAGATGGAGGATATCGGACACAGTGGACGTACCGTCCTGTTCGTGAGCCACAACATGGCCGCGATCACACGCCTGTGCCCACGGGTCTTGCTCCTGCGCCAAGGCAAGGTGGTCGGCGACGGCAAGGCCCTCAATGTCGTGAAGCAGTACTTGAGCGAGGGGTCGAGCGGACACGGGCTGGTCACCGAGCTGCTGAACGAGACCCGTCGCGGCGGCAACTACGGCACCGTTGCCCGCCTGGCGTCGCTCGAGCTCCGGCCATCGGCGACCGCGCCCGAGTTTCGATTCGGCGAAGACTTCCGGCTCCGCATCAGATTCCGCTCGATCGTGCCCGTGCTGCACGCCGCCGTGGGCATCGGCATTGACGACATGTACAGCAGCCGGCTCATGACGTTCAATAGCGATGAGTCGGGCGTGACGGTCCACACCGAGCGTGGTGGCGATTATACCATCGACCTGTGCGTCCCACGCCCCTGCCTCAACCCCGGCCGGTATTCGCTGTCGTGCGCTGTCCTGTCCGGCGGGCAGATCCTCGATTTCGTGGCCAACGCCACCGCCTTCGATGTCCTGCCCCTCGACGACGCGTCGGGCGCGCACATCGAGCCGACCGAGGGCGCCGGCCCGATCCGGCTGCCGTGCTCGTGGACCGTCTGATGCCCGACGTCGCCTTCGTCATCGAACACCCGTACATCGACGCGCTGGCGTGTTTCCGCGAGCCGATCAAGGCGCTGGCCGCGCTCGGCTACGGTGTCAACGTCTACCTGCGCTTCACGACCTGGCACCCGGTGCCGACGTTCACCAGCCGCAACATTCGATTCATTCCGATCGAACGTCACGCACTCGGGCACGGCCACGCTCGTCACGCAGCTGATCTCGCGCTTCCCGGGCTACGCCGTGATCTTCACGGTGCCCCAATGGTCGCTCCACTGGACCTCCATCGCGTCGCGCATCACGCGCACGCCGATCGCCTACATCTCCGACGAGATTCGGACGCACGAGACGCGGCAAAAGGCCCGCGAGCGCCGCGAGCATAAACACTGTGCGTTCACGGTGGCGTTGTCCCAAGAGCGGGCCGACTACATCCGCGAACTCAATCGGCTTCCCGCCGACCATCCCATTTACATCGTACCCAACGCATCCCCGGGTCCTTCGGTTCGAGTGACGAGCCACTACTACCAGGACCAATTTGGCATAGCGCCGGAGCGCCTCGTGCTCCTGCACGCGGGCTCCATGGGGTGGAGCCCGGTGGCGGGCCTGGCCAAAGCGGCGGCGGACTGGGGACCCAACCAACCAGCGCTGGTATTCCAGGGCCGGTTGCCGACGGAGATGGCGTCACTCGAGTCGCGGGGGTCCGTCTGGTTCGCGCAGACCAGTCTCCCGGCCGACCTGCTCAACTACGCGACCTCCTCGGCGCATATCGGGCTCGCCCTCTACGATGACCAGAAGGCGAACGATCGCCTCATGGGTGTCGCCTCCGGCAAGCTGTGTCTCTACATGCGGAACGCGCTCCCGGTAATCACGACACGGCTCGACTGCTTCGAGTGGGTGGAACGCGAACGGTGCGGACTCCGCGTGGCCTCGGTCGACGAGATCCCCGACGCGGCCCGCGCGATAGAGCGCGACTACGACGCGTACGTGTGCAACGTCCGCCGGTACTACGCGGACCATTCTCGACTTCACGCGGACGTTTCCGCCGGTCGCCGCGGCGGTGGACCGGTTGGCCAACCGCTGATGCCCCCCTCCTCCTGCGCGATCCTCGTGCTCAACTGGAACGGGGTCGAGCACCTCCGCGTGCTCATCCCCTCACTCCGTACGGCGGTCGCCACGCTTGGCGCACCGGTCCCGATCGTCGTCGTCGACAATCGCAGCACCCAGTCCGACGTCGAGTGGCTGCGCCGCGAGTGCCCGGACGTCGAAGCGGTCGTGGCCGAGCGCAACGACTTTTTGTTCTCGCTCAATCCCGTGGTTGCCGGGCGGTCCGAGGAGGCCATCGTTATCTTGAACAACGACATGCGGGTCGACGCCGACTTCCTCGCGCCGCTGCTCGCGCACTTCGACGACCCTGGCGTGTTCGCCGCGACAGCCCGCGTCCTGGACTGGGATGGGACCCGCCAGACGACGGGTCAGCGCCGCATGGCGATTCGGAACTGCTGGTACTACCAGTGGTGGGATCTCGACGTCCGTCGGCCCGTGTATACGCTGGATGCCGGCGGCGGTTGCGCGGCGTTTCGGCGAACCTTCTTCGTCGAGTTGGGCGGCTTCGATCCGCTGTATCGGCCGGGATATTTCGAGGATGTCGATTTATCCTATCGCGCATGGATGCGCGGTTGGCGAACCGTCTTTGAGCCTCGCAGCGTGATCTACCACCGCGAGGGCGCGACCCTGCAAGACCGCTCGCGTGAGGCGCGGTTTCGCACGTTGCTCGCCCGCAACCAAGCGCTATTCATGCTCAAGAACGTGGGCGGTTGGATCTTTGTGCTTGGGTTCCTGGCGCTGGTTCCGTTGCGGCTGTTGCGATCCGACCCGTATACGATCCGGGGCCTACTGCAAGCGGCGCCGCGCGCAGCGCGTGCGCTATTTCAACGGCTCGGCCGCAGGCCGCCGGTGATGACGCCCACACAAATCGCGGTCGCCGCGGGGGCGGCATTGCCATGACCGATCGCCCGATCACCGGACGCCGGATCCTGATCACCGGAGGAACGGGTTCCTTCGGCAATCGCGTCGCGTCCCACTTGGTCAAATTCAACCCGCAGCGCATCGTCATCTACAGCCGCGATGAAAAGAAGCAGTGGGAGATGGCCCAGCGCTGGCCCGACTTCGACTTCATCATTGGCGATGTCCGCGACCCTACGCGGCTCGCCGAAGCGATGCGTGGTATAGACGTCGTCTTCCATGCGGCGGCCCTCAAGCAGGTGCCCTCGTGCGAGACGTACCCGTTCGAAGCGGTCCTGACGAACACGGTCGGCTCGCAGTTCGTGTGCGAAGCCGCCCTGGCGGCGGGCGTCGAGACCCTGGTCGCGCTCTCCACCGACAAGGCCGTCAAGCCGGTGAACGCGATGGGGACGTCCAAGGCCATGATGGAAAAACTGGTCTGTTCGAAAAACCGCGTGAAGCTCGACACCGTGTTCTGCTGCGTCCGCTACGGCAACGTGATGGGCAGCCGTGGTTCGGTCATTCCGCTGTTTCGGAAACAGATCGAGGCCGGCGGCCCGGTGACGGTCACGGTGCCGCAGATGACGCGCTTCATGATGACGCTCGACGAGTCAGTCGATCTCGTCGTGCACGCGATGACGCACGCCGAGGGCGGCGAGATTTTCGTGCGGAAGGCGCCCGCTGCCGCCGTCGGCGACCTCGCCACGGCGATGATCGCGAAGTATGGCAATGGCGCCAAGGTGCAAATCAAAGTCATGGGCATCCGGCCGGGCGAGAAGCTGGACGAGGTCCTCGTCAACGAGTACGAGATGCAGCGCACCGCCGAGGCCAAAGAGTACTACACGATCTACCCCGAGTACCGGCCGCTCAACATCGTACCCAACGTCCCGCTCGGGACCGAGTACACGTCCGCCAACACGCGTCGCCTGACCAACGTCGCGGAGATTGGTGCGCTGCTCGATCGCATGGGCCTCGTCGAATATTACGTCTGATGCGGGTGTTCGTTCTGGGCCATCGAGGGATGCTGGGTCATGTCGTGGCGCGCGCGGTCGCCGAGCGAGGCCACGAGGTCGTGACATCGAACGAACGGTACGGCGGTGCGCCGCGGGATCCGTTGATCGAAGCGGTTCGGAGCTCCGGCTGCTCGGCGGTCTTGAACTGCCTCGGCTCCACCAAACGCCGCGAGCAGGATCTGCCGGAGCTCTACCGCGCGAACGCCCAACTGCCCGCGCACTTGGCCGCGCGCGTGCGCGCCAACCAGCACATTATTCACGCCAGCACCGACTGCGTGTTCGACGGCCATCGCGGCAATTATCGCGTGGAGGACGAGCCGACGGCCGACGACCCGTACGGTTTCTCGAAGCGGCTGGGCGAGATGATCGCCGGCCGCCCGAATGTCACCGTGCTCCGGGTGTCGATCATTGGCCCCGACTATCGGCCCAATACCCGCGGGTTGCTCGCCTGGTTCTTGTCTTCGCCCACCCCTGTCGAGGGCTATACGAACTGGCGGTGGAACGGGATCACGACGCTCGAGTGGGCCAATGTCGCGCTCGAGGTGATCGAACGGCGCCACCGCGGCGAGCCGCTCGCCCCGGTGCTCCAACCGGCGACAATGCCGATCTCGAAGTACGAGCTCTTGGTCAAATTCCGCGATGCGTACCGCACGAGACGCGAGATCGCGCCCGTCGCCGCGCCGACCGCGATCGACCGCACGCTCGTGCCCACCGAGTCGCGTCCGCCCATCGATGAGCAGTTGATCCGCCTGCGGGAGTGGTACGCCGAGTGCTGATTCCTGAGCGTCGTCGGGTCGTCATTCTCACCGAAGACTCGAAGCCGGCGCTGGGCGGGATCGCCGAGTACCTCCACCAGCTGGCCTTCGCGGTGAGCGCAACCCACGATGTGCTCATCGTGAGCAGCGTCCCCGGCGCGGGCCGCATCGTGGTGCCGCCGCCGAAGCGGGTCGAGTATCGCGAGTGGCATTGGCACCGCTCCGATCTCCGGTGGCCGGGCGACAGCTTCATGCCGGCCCGGCGTCTCAACACGGCGATCATTCACGCGACGTCGCGCCAGCGCGTGCGCCGGAAACTGGCGTCGATCGCCGCCGAGCATCCCGATGCGACGTTCGTCCTCGGCCGGGTGAGCGAGGTCACGCACCCCTGGTGCGAGGCCTGTCGCGATCTCGGACTCCCGTATCAAGCGATCGGCTACGGCCTCGAGTTTCTGGAAGCGATTCATGCGCGCGGCGCCGCCCGGCGCCAGGCCAACGTCCTCGGCGCCCGTCACTGGTTCGTGTGCAGCAATGACACGGGCGCGATCCTCGCCGCAATGGGCGTCGATCGCGAGCGCCAAACGCTGCTCACGCCCGGCGTCGATGCGGCGAGCGTCGCGGCGCCCGATGAGTCGGCGCGTCGGGCGATGCGCGAGCGGCTGCAGCTGGGCGCGGACCCGTTCCTCTTCACGATGTGCATGCTGCGACCCCGCAAAGGCGTGGATCTCTCCATCCGCGCCTTCGCCGCGGTCGCGGCCGAATATCCCGCGGTGCGCTACGTGATCGCCGGCGGAGGCCCGGAAGATCCGGCGCTGCGCCGGCTCGCGCGTGAGACGGGGTTCGGCGACCGCATCGTGTTCGCGGGGCCGGTCGACGACGTCACGCGCAATGCCCTGTTCGCCGAGTGCACGGCGTTCGTGATGGCGAATCGCCGACTCCCGCAAGACGTGGAAGGCTTCGGCATCGTGTTCTTGGAAGCGGCGCTCCACGGCAAGCCGGCCATCGGCGGCCGCAACGGCGGCGTCGTGGATGCGATCGAGGACGGCGTCACGGGATATCTCGCCGACACGGTCGATGGCCCCGACGACATCGCCCGGGCGATGCGCCGGCTGTTGAGTGATCCCGAGACGTCTCGAATCCTGGGTCAACGGGGAAGGGAACGCGCACTACACGACTTTACCTGGCCTCAGCGCGCCAAGACCTTCACGTCGACCATCGACGAGCTCGCCCAGCGCGCACGGCCGACCCCATACGGCAACGTGGCGGTGACCGCGGAAGCCCGCGTCCTTACTGGGCGTCTCCGTCTGACGGCAGCGCATCTCACGGCGCTCGCCGGGCGCCAGCGACTCGGCCACGCGCTCAAACGAGGCGCGCCACCGCCGGATCTCAGTGCGGCGCTCCAGAGCCTGAGCAGCTGGGTCAACCGGGCGTTTGACGCGGGCGGCGGGGGAGGGGCAGCCGCCTCGTATCACCCGGTTCGAGGCTGGGCGCTGCCGTATCCGGAGATCACGGGCTATTTCATACCTACACTCCTGGCGACTGGCCAAGCCGAGCGCGCGTACGGCGCCGGACATTGGCTCGCGTCCACGCGTCTGCCGAGCGGCGCGATCTGCCGGAAGCAGTGGTTCGAGGGGAACACCACGCCGAGCGTGTTCAATACTGGCCAGGTGATCGACGGCTGGTGCACACTGGCCGAGCGCACCGGTGAGCCCATCTGGCGCGAAGTCGCGCGCGCGGCCGCGGACTGGCTCCTATCGGTGCAGCAGCGCGACGGCAGTTGGCTGCGTTGGACGTACAACGACCTGGCCCAAACGTACTACACGCGCGTGGCCGGGCCGCTGGCGAGACTGGCCGTGCTCCTCGGCGAGAGCCGCTATGCCGACGCGGCCCACCGCAACGCGAGCTGGGCGATGCGACTGCAGGCGCCGGACGGTTGGGTGCATCGCGCGGGATTTGCCGAGCGCGAAGCGCCGACGACGCACACGATCGGCTACGTCCTGGAAGGGTGGGTGATGGCCGGTCTCGCGCTGCAGGAGCAGCGATACATCGAGGCGGCCGAGCGCGCGGCCCGTGCGCTGCGCGAGTCGTTCGAGCGCAAAGGGTATCTCGCGGGGCGGTTCCGCACGGGATGGCGTCCGGCGGCCCGCTGGCGGTGTGTGACCGGCGACGCGCAGGTGGGCGTCGTGTGGTTGGCGCTGAGCCGTGCAACGGGTGATACGCGCTATCACGATGCCGCTCGTCGTCTCGCGGAGCAGGTTCGAATGACGATCGAGGTGCGCGACGACTGGCCGGAGATTTCCGGCGCTGTCCCCGGGTCCTGGCCCCGGTGGGGGGACTACGATGCGTACAGCTATCCGACTCACGCCGCGAAGTTCGCGATCGATTTGATCACCGGCCTGGGCCCGTGACGGTCCGCGCGCTGCTGCTCGCGTTCGAGTTCCCGCCGCTCTCGACTGGCGGAGTCCACCGCGCCCTGGGGCTCGCCGAGCACTTGGGCGCGTTTGGCATCGACCTCGCGGTGGTCACCGTCCGCTCCGAGGATTACGCCGCTTGGTCTTCGGCTCGCCCCGACCCCGCGCTCGCCTCGCGCATTCCCCCGAGTGTCCCCGTCTACCGGACGCCGAGCGGATTTCCCGACTGGTACTGGCGCCTCGGCCAATCGCGCCTCGGCTTTCGGGCGCTCCAGTACGCGTATCGGGGCGACCCCGTATCGTCATTCTGGTCTGAGCCGGTCCGCCGTGCCGTGGGCGAGCATCGCCCGGACGTTCTTCTCGCGACGATGCCCCCATTCGGCGTGGCTGTCATTGCCCGGCAGATCGCCAAGCAATACCGACTCCCATGGGTGGCGGACTGGCGCGATCCGTGGACGTATTGGTGCGCCGCTCCATTTCCAACCTACGCGCACTATCTCTACGCCCGTCAAGCCGAAGGCGCGGTGCTGCGCGAGGCGAACGTATCCGTTGCCACCTCGCACGTCACGCGCGAGGATTGGCTGCGATTCTTCCCAGGGGTCGATCCATCGCGACTCGTCACCATCTATAACGGCTACGACGATCTCGATCACATCGAGACGGCCGAGAGCAAATCGATCGTTTACGCGGGCAGCTGGTACTACGATCCGCAGTCGCGCTCGACGATGCTGCAACCGCCTTGGCGTCGCTCTCCCCAACGCTGGCTGTTCTACTCGCCGCGCCGCGAAGACTGGCTCTATCGCTCGCCATATTTCTTCCTGCGCGGCCTCGCGCGGTACCGCGGGCCGGTCAGCGTCGAGTTCGCGGGCACGATCCCCGGATGGCTCCCGGCGATGCTGCGCGAGACAGGCACGGAAAAGATGGTGCACCTCCGCGGACCAATATCGCACGAGGACGCCATGCGCCTCCAAAGAGGGGCCGGTGCCCTATTGCTGACGTCAGCCAAGGTCGTGGGAGGCCGAGACTACAGCGTCGCGGGTAAGACGTTCGAATACTTCGGCCTCCGCCGACCTATTCTTGGCGTCCTCACCGATGGCGCCATGCGCGACCTCGTCGACGAGTCCGGCCTCGGCATCATAGCCGACCCGGATGACGAGAACGCCGTTATCGCCGCAATCGACCGGATAGCTACCGGCCACGCTTCGGTGTCGCCCCGCCCGGACGTGCTCGCGCGGTATACCCGCCGCGAAGTCGCGCGCCAGATGGCCGAGAGCCTCCGTCGCGCCGCAGCCGAGGGCTACCGCGGATGACGCGCCGCGTCCTGGTGGTCTCGCCATTCTTCCCGCCGTCCGGCCTTCCGCCGTCTCATCGGGCGCGGTTGTTCGTGCGCCATCTGCGCTCATATGGCTGGGAGCCGATCGTCCTGACGGTCGATCCGCGCGACCGCGAGGAGGCACAGGAGCCCGCACTGGTCTCTCTCGTCCCTCCAGACCTCCACATCGAATCGGTGCGCGCTTTTCGTCGACACGTGGGTGTGGGAGACCTGGGACTGCGAGCACTTCCGACGTTGCTCGCGAAGGCGGTGAGTATCGTGCGCGCGAAGCGCGCCAATGTGATCCTGCTCATCGTGCCGCCATGGTACGCGCTCTGGCTGGTGAGGCCACTGCGGTGGCTCACAGGTCGCCCGATCGTAATCGACTATGTCGACCCATGGCGGATCGAGCCCACCGGCACGCTCAAAAGTCGTCTCGCCGCCCGCGTGGCGGCGTGGAGCGAGGGCTGGTGCCTCGTCGGCGTATCGGGCCTCTTTGCTGTATCTCAGGCGATCGTAGCCGAGGTCCAACGTCGGTTTCCGGCCGTCGCGCACGTACCGTCAGGCTCGGCGCCGTATGGATTCGATGCCGCCGACATGACCCTCGCGGGGAAGCCGACACCAGGTGACGGTACGCTGCGCCGGATAGTCTATGTCGGCGCACTCTCCGACTCACAGCTTCCCGTGTTCACGTCCTTCCTCGACGCATTGGCGGCGACGCCCTTGCCGATCCGGGTCGAGCTCTACGGCACGACCTACGCCCCAGGCGCCCGCGCGCGCCCCCGCGTCGCCCATCTCGTCGCAGCCCGTGGACTCTCGTCCCAAGTGATCGAGCGCCCGGAGCGGGTGCCCTACGCCGAGGCGATGGCGCTGGCGGCTGGTGCGGACGCGAACCTCGTGGTCGGCGACCTGACGACATACTACGCGGCGTCGAAGCTCATGCCCACGCTCGCCGCACGCCGCCCGCTCGTGGCGCTGCTCCACGCGGCCACGGAGCCGGCCGCGCTCTTGCGCGGGCTCAATGCCAAAGGCTTAGTATTGTACGGCGATCAGCCGTCACCGACCCCGGCCGACGCGGTACCGTCGATTCGCGCGGTGCTGTCCGATCTGGTTGCCGGACGCATTTCTCCTCTCACGATCGATGTGATGACCGATCTCACGCTGCGGCCCCGTACCGCCGCCGGGATGACCGGCGCGCTCGCGGATGTGCTGGCGCGAGTGGTTGATCAATGATCCAGGGCGCCGACCCGTTCTCTGGCATCCGCGGCGCCCCCGTGCTCGTCACCGGCGGCACGGGATTCGTCGGCTCGAACCTCTGCCGGTTCCTGATCCGCCAGCTCGGCTGCCGGGTGACCGCGCTCGACGATCTCTCCAACTCGTCTCGCCTGCGCATGGAAGGCTTGCAACTCGTCGTCGGCGACGTTCGCGACAGCGCGGTGGTCGAGCCGTTGCTGGCCGAGCATCCGTGGATTTTTCATCTCGCCTGCCGGACGATCCTCACCTCAGGGAGTGATCCCGAAGGCGACCTGTCGGTGAACGGGCTCAGCACGCTTCGCATGCTCGAGTTTCTTCGCCATAAGCGTCCGGCCGGATTGCAACGTTTCGTGTATACTTCATCGACGTCGATTTATGGGAACTGCCGCCATCTTCCCGCCGACGAGCTCGACCCGCCAAATATTCTCAACCACTACGCGGCGACGAAGCTGCTCGGCGAGCATTACACCACGCTCTATCACACGGCCTACGGCGTTCCCACCGCGTGCGTACGGTACTCGAACGTCTATGGCCCGGGCCAGACGACGAGAAATCCGTACTGTGGTGTGATCGGGAAGTTCATCGAAGCCGCCCAGGCAGGCCGTCCGATGACAGTCCATGGCGACGGCGAACAGACACGCGACTACACGTATGTCGACGACGCCGTCGAGGGCACCGTCATGGCCGCCGTCGCCCCACAAGCCCTCGGCAATGTCTTCAACATCGGCACCGGCGTCGAGACGTCGGTGAACACCCTCGCGCGCGAGATCTCGGCGCTCTTCGACGGATCCATCCCGATCGAATACCTCGATCGGCGCGACATCGACAACATCCGCCGCCGCTCGCTCTCCGCCGAGAAAATCCGTGTGCGCCTCGGCTGGCAACCCCGCGTGCGTTTGCGCGATGGCCTGCGCCGCACCGTGGAGGCGCGCTGAGGCTGGGCATTTTGGCGACGCACCCGATCCAGTACTACGCGCCGTTGTTCCGCGCGCTCGCCGCACGCGGGGATGTCGATCTCACCGTCTACTTCGCGCATCGCCCGACCGCGGCGGAGCAGGGCATCGGATTCGGCGTCGCCTTCCAATGGGACGTCGACCTGACCGCCGGCTACAAGAGCGTGTTCTTGCGCAACGTCGCCCCGGGGCCGAACCGCGATCGCTTCGCGGATTACGATACCCCGGAGATCATCTCCATCATCGAGCGCCGTCTGCACGACGCGATCGTTGTCCTCGGCTGGCGCGCCAGGACCTATTGGCAGGCAATGCGCGCCTGCTGGCGGACCAATACCCCGGTGTACGTGCGCGGCGATTCTCAACTCGACGATGATCGGGGTATCAAACGCCTCGCCAAACGCGCGCTGTATCCTCGCTTCGTCGGCCGGTTCGCCGCGTGTCTGGCTGTGGGTACCCGGAGCGAGGCGTATTTTCGGTACTATGGCGCCCGTCGGGTTGTGCGCTCGCCGCATTTTGTCGACAACGCCGCCTTTGCGGCCGGCGCGAATCGCGCGCGCGCTTCGCGCAACGCCTTACGTGCTCAATGGGGCGTCCAGGACGCGGATCTGGCCGTGCTGTTCGTGGGCAAGCTGATCGATAAGAAACGCCCTGGGGACGTGGTCGACGCCTGTCGCCGCGTAAGCGGCGCGCGTGCTATTATCGTTGGCGATGGCCCTCTCAAGGGCACATTGGCCAATGCGACGCTTCTCGGCTTCCGGAATCAATCTGAGCTCCCGGCGATCTACACGGCCGCGGACGTGCTCGTGCTGCCATCCGACCGTCAAGAGACCTGGGGCCTCGTGATCAACGAAGCGATGGCCGCCGGGCTCCCAGTCGTCGCCTCCGACGCGGTCGGCTGCGTCCCGGACTTGATCACGCCGGGCGTCACGGGTGATCGCTTCCCGCCGGGCAATGTCGACGCACTGGCGGCCGCATTGCGGGCCTTGGTCGATGATCCGGCGCGCGGCCCGCGGATGGCCGCCGCCGCCTCGGATCGCATCGGCCAGTACTCGGCCGATCGCGCCGCGGCAGGCGTGATGGAGGCGGTGACATGACCGACATGCCCGTGCAAGTGCCGTCATTCGACGCGCCACCGGTCGCCGTCGCGAGAAAGCATCGCCGGTATTTCCTCACGACGGACAACTGGTGGTTCATCGTCGGCACGGCATTCACCATCTCGATCGGTTGCATCACGTTCTACGAACGCGACTCGCTGTGGATCGGCCTCGGGTTGTTCTGCGCGATTATCGTGTTTCTGCACACGCTGCGCGTGTCGCCGACCGTCCCCTGGATTCCGGGTCTCATCTCGATCGTGGGGTTCGTCCAGTGGGTCATCGCCCCGTGGGCGAACTACCACGTGCCGGCCGACGCCTCGGTGTTCGAGATGACGCTGCAGCCGCCGGAGTATTTCCTCTACGCCGTCCCGGTCACGATCATGTTCGCGGTCGGGATGTATCTCCCGATGTGGCGCCTCGGCACCACCGACAAAGTCCAGCGGTCCGCGGTCGAGCCACGCGACTTTCGCGTGACGTGCGACATCATGATCGTCATCGGGATGATCTCGTTCTTCTTCATCACGCGCGTCGGCCTCAATATCCGGTTCCTGTTCACGCTCCTGACGTACCTCGCGTTCATCGGGGCCTACGGCCTGATGATGGTGAGCGCCAAGGGGTGGGTCTGGAAGCTCATGCTCGTGCTGGCGATCCGCGTCGCAATGTCAACGTCCGAGGGGCTGTTCCACGATCTGCTCCTCTGGGTCGTGTACACCGGCGCGCTCATCATCTTCACGAAGCGCGTGAAGATTCGGACGATCATCCTCGTGGCCGTCGCTGGTGCGTTCTTTATCGGCGTGCTCGACGAAGCCAAGTTCGCCTATCGGAATCAGATCCGCGAAAATCCGGACATGACGATCCCCGATCGATTCCAGGCGCTCGGCCAGCTCATCGTCGTGCAAGCGCAGCTGCCGGTCGAGACCTTCACCGGCGACGCGTTGAGCCACTTCGTCACGCGGCTCAACCAAGGCTGGATCATCGCCCGCGTCATGTATTGGGTACCGGTGCAGGAGCCCTACGCGAACGGCGAGACGATTATCAATGCGTTCCGCGCCGCGCTCATCCCCCGCGTGCTCGATCCCGGAAAGTACGAGGCCGGGGGCGTCGAGTACTTCGAGCGGTTCACCGGGTTCCACCTGTACAACACGAGCATGAATCTCGGCGTCGCCGGCGAGATGTACGCCAACTTCGGTTTGTTCGGTGGGATGATCGGCGCGTTCTTGTTCGGCTGCGGCATCGGGTTCGTATACCGCATCTTCTTTGTGCTGGCGCGGAGCTCGATCTTTTGGTGGGCGTGGGCGCCCTACGTCCTTCTCTATTCCATGCAAGCCGAGAACGGGATTGGAGAGGGCGTCAACCACGTCGCGAAGGCGTTCGTCGTCATGCTCGGTGTCGTGTACACCGTGCCGGCGTGGCGCACGCTTCGGCTGAGGCAAGGGCGCAAGGTCGTTGCGTGAAGGTATTGCACGCGATGCCGAACCTGACGCGTCCGTTTGGTGGCCCGATCGAAGCCCTGATCGGCTTCGTTGCGGCCGCATCTCCCCCAGCCAGCTCCACCGTCGTTGGGCCACCATGCCCGGATGCCGAGCGCGATTGGCTCGCCGCTCAACTTCCGCCTGACACGCGCATCGTCTTCGCCTCTCCGTGGGGCCGCACGATCCGCGAGCTCGCCAGCAACGCCAATGTCGTGCACGTGCACGGCCTCCTCAACCCCTTCAGTTCCTCCGCCGCCTCGGCGACCCTCTCGTCAAGCCGCCCGTTGGTCCTCGGCCCCTTCGGCACGCTGTCCCGCTACACGTTCACGCACCGCCGTCGTTGGTTGAAGGGGATCTATTTCGCGGCGATCAATGCCCCGTTTGTCCGCCGCGCGCAGGCACTGCATTTCACGACCGAGGCCGAGCGCGACGAAGCCGCCTGGCATGGCATCGACTTCACGGGCCGTTCTCACATCGTCCCGCCCCCTTGGCGCTCTCCTGTTCCCTCACCCCACTCCCACGGTGGGTCGACAGTTCTGTTTTTGGGTCGCCTCCACCCGAAGAAAGGCCTGGATGTTCTCCTCAATGCGTGGCCGCTCGTCCGGACCCGTCGCGAGTCGGCACGTTTGATCATTGCCGGGAGCGGCGACAGGAGTTTGGTAAAAGAAATCCCCGGCGTTGAATTCAAGGGGTTCGTCACGGGGGAAACGAAAGCCGATTGTCTCGCCAATGCCGACGTTTTCGTACTCCCATCGCACAACGAGAACTTCGGCATTGCCGTCCTCGAAGCCATAGCAGCCGGCGTCCCAGTCGTCGTGAGCCCGGGGGTTCAGCTCGCCCCATGGATCAAAGACCGGGGCCTTGGCATCGTGGCCGACCGCGACCCCAAAGCACTGGCCGACGCGATCCTCGCTGTGCTCGGTGACGCCGAGCTTCGCTCCCGCGTCGCCCGAAGTGGGGCCGAGGCGGTCGTTGCGGACTTCGGGATGCCGCGCGTGGCTCCCGCACTGCTTGCCATGTACCGAAGCGCCATCGAACGATGTACGTCTTAGGCATCAACGCATACCACGGCAACGTCTCGGCCGCGCTCCTGCGCGACGGGGTGCTCGTCGCGGCCGTCGAAGAAGAGCGATTCCGGCGCATCAAGCACTACGCCGGGTTTCCGACGATGGCGATCCGGTCCGTCCTCGCCGAAGCCGGTATCGGCGGCGCGGAGGTCGACCACGTCGCGATCAGCCGGTCGCCACGCGCCCATCTGGCTCGCAAGGCGCTGTTCGCGCTGACGCATCGACCGAACCTCGCCCTCGTCCGCGACCGTCTTCGCAATCGCCGGAAGGTTGCCGAGGTTGGGCTACCCCTCGCCGAGGCACTCGGCGCGGAACCGCGCGCGCTGCATTTCGTCGAACACCACCCGGCGCACCTGGCGAGCACGTTTTTCGTGTCGCCATTCAACGACGCAGCATGCTGTGCCGTCGACGGCTTCGGCGACTTCGTCAGCACGTCGATGGCGATGGGCCGTGGGAACAAACTGGACGTCCTGCGCAACGTATTCTTCCCGCACTCTCTGGGGATGATGTACACGGCGGTGACGCAGTATCTCGGCTTCCCCAGCTTCGGAGACGAATTCAAAGTCATGGGCCTGGCGCCCTATGGAAAGCCGACCGCGGTCGCCGAGATCCGACGACTCGTACGGTTGACCGCCGGGGGAAGGTTTGAGCTGGACCTCCGCTATTTCCGCCATTGGTCCGATGGTGTGACCATGGAGTGGGACAACGGCTACCCGACGCTTAGGCAGTGTCTTTACCCCACAGCTCGAGTCTCTGCTGGGACCCAGCCGGAAGCCCGCCGAGCCGTTGACGAGCCGCCACGAAGACCTGGCCCACTCGCTCCAGGTCGTCTACGAAGAGTGCTTCACGCACGTGCTCGAGGGTCTCTGGGATCTCACGCAGACCCCGCGCCTGTGCCTCGCGGGAGGCTGCGCGATGAACAGCGTCGCGAACGGCAAGATTCGCCAACGCACGCCGTTTCGCGAGGTCTATATCCAACCTGCCTCCAGTGACAACGGCACCGCGCTCGGCGCGGCCTACTACGTCTGGAACCAGATCCTGGGTCGCGAGCGCGCGTTCGTGATGGAGCACGGCTATTGGGGCCCGGCGCACCTTGATGTCGCGAACGTGCTGGCCCCGCTCGACGGCGCCTATGCCATCGAGCATTTCGAGACCCCGGACGCCGTTGCGCGGGCTACCGCGCGCCTCATCGCCGATGGCAATGTCGTCGGCTGGTACCAGGGCCGCATGGAATGGGGCGCCCGCGCCCTCGGCAATCGCAGCATCGTCGCCGACCCCCGCCGCGCGGACATTCGCGAGTTGATCAACGTGAAGATCAAATTCCGCGAGAAGTTTCGCCCGTTCGCGCCCTCGGTCGCCGAGGAAGCGATCGACGAGTGGTTCGAAGGCGCGGTCCCGGATCCGTTCATGATCCAGGTCTATCCCGTGCGCCCGGATAAGCGCGCCGTGATTCCCGCCGTCACGCACGTCGACGGCAGCGGCCGCCTGCAAACGGTGAGCGCGCGCACGAATCCCGCGTACTATCGCCTGATCAAAGAATTCGAAGCGTTGACCGGTGTTCCCATCGTGCTCAACACGAGCTTTAACGAAAACGAGCCGATCGTCGAAACGCCGGCCCAGGCGCTCGACTGCTTCTTGCGCACCAAAATGGATGCGATCGTACTGAACACCACGCTGGTGCGCCGCAAATGAAAGCGGTGCTCCGCCGTGCCCTCCCGTGGGTGGCCGCGGTCGCCGGGCGCGCCGTCAGGCGCGAGCCGGATGGACCCGGCGCGCTGCCTGATCGGCCAAAGATCCTGCTGCTGCAGCTCCAGCAGGTGGGCGACAGCATGGCGGTCTCCCCGCTGCTCCGTGCGTTGCACCGGCGCTATCCGGACATGATGCTCGACGTGCTGGCCAGCCCGGCGGCCAAGGCTGTGCACCGGAAGTCCCCCCACGTGCACGCCATGCTGACGGCTGCCCGCGGGGTCCGGTACGATTGCGTACTGGCGTGCGTCAATCAGGTATCGTTTCGCTATGCCATGATTGCCGCCCTGACCGGAGCCCCGCGAAGGCTTGGATTCGATGTCGACAGCGCAGGATTTCTGTTCACCCGTCGCCTGGCCGTTCCCCATGGCGTCAACGTGATCCGGGCCAATATGCTCCTCGCCGCGGCCCTGGACGCGGACGCCACGAATCCGGTCGAAGAATTCTGGTTCGACGACGCGGACCGCGAAGCGGCCGCGCAGTTGGTGCCCGAGCAGCCGTACGTGGTGATACACCCGGGTTCGAACTGGCAGTCGAAAACGTGGTACGCCGATCGCTGGGCCGCCGTCGCGGATGCCCTCGCGCCGCTCGTTCCGGTATTCGTGGGAACGGCCGCGGACGCGCCGCTCGTCGAAGAGATCGGCCGAGGCATTTCGCTGGTCGGCAAGACCGATCTGTGTCAACTCGGCGCCGTGATGGAGCGCGCCGAGTTGTGCATTGCGACCGACTCGGGCCCTCGCCACATCGCCGGCGCACTGGGTCGCCCGCTCGTCACGGTGATGAGCTCGCTCGACGAGCCCTCTCGCTGGACCTTCGATCGCCCGAACGAGATCGTGCTCCGCACCGACCCACCGTGCGCCGCCTGTCTCCTCTCGTACTGCTCCCATCGAACGTGCATGGATCGCTTGACGGTCGATGCCGTGCTCTCGGCTTGCGCGCGAGCGCGCCGTCACTCTCAATTACCGACACATGTCGCATGACATCGCCGTCGTGACCGGGGCCGGCGGATTCATCGGCCACCATTTGGTCAAGCGATTGAAGGCCGAGGGCTATCGGGTGCGCGGGGTGGACATCAAGCACCCGGAATTCGAGCCGACCGCCGCCGACGAATTCGAGCTGTTGGATCTCCGTCGCTGGGAACCGTGCCGCCAGGCTGTTCGCAACGCCTCGGAGATCTACAACCTCGCGGCAAACATGGGCGGGATCGGCTTCATCGAGCACAACAAAGCCGTGATCATGCACGACAATGTGCTGATCAACATGCACATGTTAGAGGCGGCCCGCGAAGCGGGCGCCAAGAAGTTCCTGTACACGTCGTCAGCGTGCATCTACCCGCTGTACAAGCAACAAACCCCGGACGTGACGCCGCTCAAAGAAGAAGATGCCTACCCGGCGGATCCCGAAGACGGGTACGGCTGGGAGAAGCTCTTCAGCGAGCGCCAATGCCGCCACTATTTCGAAGACTTCGGCCTCGAAACGCGCGTCGCGCGGTTTCACAATATCTTTGGCCCGCTCGGCACGTACGATGGCGGCCGAGAAAAATCACCGGCCGCGATCTGCCGCAAAGTCGCTCTCGCGTCCAATGGTGGCGAGATAGAAGTGTGGGGCGACGGCACCCAGACGCGCTCCTACTGCTATATCAATGATTGCGTCGAAGGCGTTCGGCGGCTGATGCAATCGAACCACCGGAACCCACTCAATATCGGCCAGGAGCGTTTGATCTCGATCAACGAGCTGGTCGCGATCGTCGCCACGGTGGCGGGGAAAGGCGTCACGAAGCGCCATTTGCCCGCGGCGCCGCAGGGTGTCAAAGGCCGTACGAGCGACAACACACGGCTCCGCGCTGTTCTCGGCTGGGAGCCGGTCATCACCCTGGAAGAGGGTTTGCGCCGCACGTACGGTTGGATCGAAGAACAACTCGCGGCTCGTGCTCCTACTCATTAACCAACACTACTACCCAGACGTTGCCTCGACCGGTCAGCACCTGACCGACCTCGCCGAGTATCTCGCGGCACGGGGCGCCGAGGTGCGGGTGCTGACGGGGCGCGCGCACTACGTCGACGGCCGCCTCGAAGCGCCGGCGCGCGAATCGCGCAACGGCGTCGTGATCCGCCGGTTTCGCACCACGACATTCGGACGCGCCTCACGTCTGGGCCGCATCGTGGATTACGCGACGTTCTATATACGCGCGCTGTTCGCCCTGCTTGCGGCGCCGGCCGATGATCTGACGGTGCTGTTCCTGACGACGCCGCCGATGCTCGCGGTGATGGGCTGGTTGGTTGCCGCGCTTCGCCTCCGGCGCTTCCGCTACGGCATCTGGTCGATGGACCTCCACCCCGACGCCGAGATCGCCGCGGGGATGGTGCGAGCGACGAGCCCGGTCGGGCGGCTCCTGGTCTGGCTCGACGAACGGGCGTTCCTGGGCGCGGCCTTTGTCGTGGACCTCGGTCCGTACATGAAGCGCCGGATCGTTGCCAAGGGCGTTCCGGAGTCCCGCACGCATACGATCCCCGTGTGGGGCCACGCCGAGTCCACGAGCGGGCGGCCGCTCCGGACCGAGCTCGGGCTCGAGGGGCGCTTCGTGGTCATGTATTCGGGCAACGCGGGCCTCGTGCACGAGTTCGGCGACATCCTGGCCGCCATGCGTCTCTTGCGCGATGAGCCCAGCATCTATTTTCTCTTTGCCGGCGGGGGCCCCCGCCGGGCTGAGATAGAGGCGTTCGCACAAGAGGCGCGACTGACGAATTTCAGCTATCGCCCGTACTTCGCGCGCGAGGAGCTCGGCGACGCACTGGCCGTCGGCAATGTGCATCTCATCGCGCTGGGCGCGCCGTTTGTCGGCGTGTCCGTTCCCGGGAAATTGTACGGCATCATGGCGGCCGGGCGTCCGGCGCTCTTCGTCGGCCCGTCGTCGTGCGAAACGGCCGACACGATCCGTGACGCTGGTTGCGGTCTCGTCGTAGACCCCACTTCCGGCGCCGCCCCACGGCAGATTGCCGACGCGGTGCTCGCCTGGCGCGCCAACCCGGCCTCGGCCCGCGACGCGGGCGAGCGTGGCCGCGTCGCCTTCGAGCGCCAGTTCGGCGCCGAGACCAATTGTGCGGCCTTCGCGGAAGTCCTGCGATGAAGCTGCTCCATGTGGTGGGCGCCCGCCCAAACTTCCCGAAACTGGCCCCGCTCTCGCGTCAGGCGCGGGCGGTCGGCATCGACCAAATAGTCGTGCACACGGGCCAGCACTACGATGACGCCATGTCCGCGTCGTTTTTTCGTGACCTCGGCCTGCGCCCGCCCGATATCAACCTCGATGTCGGATCGGCCACGCACGCGGTGCAGACCGCCCGCGTGATGGAACGCTTCGAGCCCGTCCTCCTCCAGCATCGCCCGGACTGGACGGTCGTCTACGGCAATGTCAACTCGACGCTCGCGGCAACGCTCGTCGCCTCGAAGCTCGGATTCCGCGTTGCCCACGTCGAAGCCGGCGTGCGCAGCGGCGACCGGTCGATGCCCGAGGAGATCAATCGCATCGTGACCGATCGCCTGGCGGATCTGTTGTTGACCCCATCCCGCACGGCCGATCGCACGCTGCGGGCCGAAGGGGAGCCGGACGACGAGATCATGTTCGTCGGCAACGTGATGGTGGATGCGCTGCTCTATGCGGTCCAGCGCGCCCGCACGATCGGTTTTCGTGCCCGCCTCGGTCTGTCGGCCGCTCCCATCACCGTCACCTTGCACCGGCCGGCGAACGTCGACAACCCCGCCCGTCTCACCGCGATCGTGTCGGCGCTGCGCGAAGTGGCGGCCATGCGACCGGTCGTTTTTCCCGTGCATCCGCGCACGCGCGGGCAGCTCCAGATGGGGCGTTTCGATATGGGCGCCGTGCGGCTGATCGATCCCGTGGGCTATCTGGAGATGGTGGATCTCGTCGAAGGGTCCCACGCGGTGATCACGGATTCCGGCGGGCTCCAGGTCGAAAGCACGGCGCTCGGGGTCCCGTGCCTCACGGTGAGAGACACGACCGAGTGGCCCGAGACGATCGAGTGCGGAGCCAATCGCCTCGTTCCGGACCCTAAGGACCTCGTCGACGCGGTCGCATCGATCACCCGTCTGGATGACGCACCGCGTCCGGAAGGCTGGGATGGGATGGCTGCCGTGCGCGCGGTGGACTGCCTGCGCACACACTGACGCCGTGCATCTCCTGCACGTCGTCGGCGCACGGCCCAACCTCCCCAAGCTCGCGCCCGTCTACCGGGCAGCGGCGCGCCGGGCCGGTGTCACGCAGACCGTCGTCCATACGGGCCAGCACTACGACGACGCGCTGTTTGCGTCGCTGCTCGCGGATCTCGCCCTTCCAGAACCCGATATTAACCTCGGCGTCGGGTCGGCGTCTCACGCCGTGCAGACAGCGCGAATACTCGAGCGACTGGAGCCGATTGTGACCAATGCCCGCCCCGACTGGGTCGTCATCTACGGCGATGTCAACTCGACGGCCGCGGCCGCGGTCGTCGCGGCCAAGCTCGGCATTCGGAGTGCACACGTCGAGGCTGGCCTCCGGAGCGGGGACCGGACAATGCCCGAGGAAATCAATCGGATCGTCGCCGACCGATTGGCCTCGTTGCTGCTCACACCATCGCGCGATGCCGATGAGACACTGCGTGCGGAAGGCGAGCCCGAGTGCGAGATCGCCTTTGTCGGAAATGTGATGATCGACAGCCTCTTCGAAGCCCTACCGCGTGCCAGGACCCTCGCGCACGGGCGAGGCCACGTTCTTGTCACGCTGCATTGCCCGTCGAATGTCGATGATCGATCGCGTCTCTCGGCGCTCATGGCCGCCTTGCGCGACGTGGCCGCGGAGCGGCCCGTCGTGTTTCCTGTCCACCCACGAACGCGCGATAGACTCACCCAATGGGGAATGGAGACGGGCGCAATACGAACCGTGGAGCCCGTCGGTTACTTGGAGATGGTCGCCCTCACGGACGCGGCACACGCCGTGATAACCGATTCGGGCGGAGTCCAGGAAGAAACGACGGCGCTCGGTGTTCCATGTTTCACCGTGCGCGAGACGACGGAACGACCCATTACTGTCACCTCTGGCACGAACCGCCTCGTGCAAGACCCAGCGACCTTGCCGGGCCTTGTTCGGGACGCCACTCGTCCACGAGCTTTGCCCGTGATCGAAGGATGGGACGGGTCGGCCGGCGAGCGGGTAGTAGATGCATTGATCGCCGGTGCCTTGCCATGATCTGCCTGCTCGGTAACATTTTGTTTCTGTCAACATCGCCTGTGACGAACTATCAACAGGGGTCCGCATTGTGACGGCGCCCTCTCGGCGCCGCCCCCGGGTATCCGGTGGCACAGGCGAAGCGCAGGCCGCTCGGGTCTCGACAACCGTCGAGACGAGCCGGCCATTCCCGATCGTACTGCAAGAGCGCGCACGCATCGCGCGTCGCACGCACGTGGTTCGCGGGATGACGCGGTTCGCGGTCCTGCTCGTTGCCGATGCGTTCGTGGTCGTGCTGCTCCGCACCCTGTATGGGGAGGCGCGCCAGCTCATCGCGCCGCTCCCGCCGTTGGTCGGCAGCGCATACCCGATGATCGAGTTGATCTTCGCCGTCTTCCTCGGCCTCTGGGTATTGGGAACCTACGGCGCGGGCGATCATCGCCGTGACGTGGGGAAAGTGTTCACGGGCGGCGCCGTAGGTGTCACGCTTGTCGGTTGGGGACCGCTTTGGGCCGCGCCGTCGATCGCGGCGCTGCTCGGTCTCGCTGCCGCGGCGAGTGCGCTCGCGATCGCGCTCGTGCTCGAGCGGCTCCTCGTCGAAGTCCTCGTCTACCGGGCGCGCGCGCGCGCCGCCCACGCGCCACGCGCCCTGTTGGTCGGTCCGTCTCCCGATGCGCGCAAGGCGCTCCGCGCATCGCCGTTCACGATCCAATCCGAGTTCCGCGTACTGGGGTACATATCGACGGATTCCCGCGCCCCGGCCGATGCCCTGGGCGGCGTGAGCGAGTTCGTCGACGTGATGGCGACGCTCGACGTCGACACGGTGATCTTCGCCGGTCACATCGAGGAGACGTTGTTCCACGATCTGCTCACGATCGCCGATGCGGCCGGATGCCACGCCTATTCGCTGGCCCGACCCGCGACGCTGACGGGGTACGTCCCCGAGCTCGTGTGGCTGCGCGGCGTACCGCTCGTGCAGCTCACGCGGCCCGGGCTCCACGGCCAGCAACTGCTGATCAAGCGGATCGTCGATGTCTCGGTATCCGCGGTGGGTCTCGTCGTCCTCGCGCCGCTGCTCGTGGTCGTCGGGTTGGCGGTCGGGCTGTCGTCGCCCGGGCCGATTATCTTCCGGCAACGGCGAGTGGGTTCTGGCGGCCGCCAGTTCGACATCTTGAAATTCCGCAGCATGGTCGACGGCGCGGACGAACAGCGCACCGAGCTGGCGGCGGAAAGCATTTACCAGGACGGGCGGCTCTTCAAGATGCCGCTTGATCCGCGGGTGACACCGCTCGGCGCGTTCTTGCGCCGGACGAGTTTCGACGAGCTGCCCCAGCTGTGGAACGTGCTGAAAGGCGAGATGTCGCTCGTCGGCCCGAGACCGCCGTTGCCATTTGAAGTGGCGTTGTACGAGGAACACCATTATTCGCGGTTCGACATGAAGCCGGGGATCACGGGACCCTGGCAAGTGAACGGGCGGAATCGGGTGACCGACTTCGATGAGGTCATCCGCCTCGAGACGGCTTACCTGCGCCGTTGGGGCATCTGGAAGGACGTTGCGATCCTGCTACGGACGATCCCGGTCGTCCTCAAAATGGAAGGTGCGCACTGAGGTCTCGGAGATGACGGTGGCGCTGGTAACCGGCGCCGCTGGATTGATTGGCGCGGAGGCGGTGCGCCACTTTCACGCGCTCGGTTGGGATGTGGTTGGCATCGACAACGACATGCGGCGGACGTTCTTCGGCGACGAGGCTTCGACCGCGTGGATGGCGGACCGGCTGGTCCGGGAACTGCCGCGCTACCGGCACGTCTCGATCGACATCCGCGACCAGGATGCGATCGGCGCGGCGGTGAAGCGCATCGGCTCCTCGCTGTCACTCGTGATTCACGCGGCGGCGCAGCCGTCGCACGACTGGGCCGTGCGCGACCCGATGACCGACTTCAGTGTCAACGCCCAGGGCACACTGGTGATGCTCGAGGCGGTCCGCCAGCATGCGCCGCGCGCCACGTTCATTTTCACCTCCACGAACAAGGTGTACGGCGACACGCCGAACGGGCTGCCGCTGGTCGAAACCGCGCGGCGGTACGAGTTGCCGTCCGATCACGAGTGGTACGGCGGGATTCCCGAGAGCATGAGCATCGACCGTTGCACGCACAGTCTGTTTGGCGTGTCCAAGACGGCGGCGGACTTGCTCGTGCAGGAATACGCCCGCTATTTCGACATGGCGGCGGTCGTGTTTCGTGGCGGGTGCCTGACGGGTCCCGGCCATTCCGGCACCGAGCTTCACGGGTTTCTGGCCTATCTCATGAAGTGCACGGCCACGGGTCGGCCGTACACGGTGTTCGGCTACAAAGGCAAGCAGGTTCGCGACAACATCCATAGCGCCGATCTGGTGTCCGCCTTCGAGCACGTCGCTCGGCGACCGTGTCCCGGCGCCGTGTACAACATTGGCGGCGGCCGGTCGGTGAATTGCTCGATGCTCGAGGCGATCGCGCTGAGTGAGGAGATCACGGGACGTGAGCTCCGCTGGACGTACGACGAGCGGAACCGCATCGGGGATCACATCTGGTGGATCGGTGATCTGACCGCGTTCCGGAACGATTATCCGGATTGGCGGTTGCGCTACGACGTTCCGGGCATCCTGCGCGAGATCTTCGAGCTCAACCGGGAGCGCTGGGGATCCACGGAGCGCGCGCCGGCGGCGTGATCGATCGCGGCAAGTACAACGTGCTCGGGGTGCGCATCGATGCCCTCGACTACGAGGCGGCCGTCGATCGCATCATCGGCGCGGCCCGCGAGCGTTGGCCCCTGGCGGTGACCGCGTTGGCCGTGCACGGCGTGATGACCGGCGTCTTGGACCCTGTGCAGCGTTACCGCTTGAACGGTCTCGACATCGTGACGCCGGATGGCATGCCGGTCCGTTGGGCGCTCAACCTCCTCCATGGGACGCGCCTTCCAGATCGCGTCGCGGGTCCCGTGCTGATGCTGCGCGTAGCGGCGGCGGCGGCCGAGGCCGGACTGCCCATTTTTCTCTACGGCAGCCGTTCCACGGTGCTGGAGGCTCTGGCGCGCTCGCTCTGCCAACGCTTTCCCGATCTCCGGGTCGCCGGGATGACGCCTTCCCGATTTCGGCGACTCACGGCTGCCGAGCGCGATGAGGTCGTTGCGCAGATCCAGGCCAGCGGGGCGGCGCTCGTTTTTGTCGGACTGGGATGTCCACGCCAAGAGGTGTGGATCTACGAGTATCGCGATCGCCTCGAGATGCCGTTACTGGCGGTCGGAGCTGCGTTCGACTTCCATGCCGGCACAGTGCCCAGAGCGCCCGCGTCGCTCGAGCGACTCGGATTGGAATGGGCATTCCGTCTCATGCGCGAGCCGCGGCGCCTCTGGCGGCGCTATCTTTTTCTCAATCCCGCCTACCTGTGGCTGCTGGCGCTTCAGGCCTCGAGACTGCGCCGGTTCGACCCCTCGGACAGTACGCCTCCATCGGGAGAGCTGCTCAACGGTTGAATCAGTCGACGGCTCGGGCGTACGCGTCCAGAGTGCGCCGAGCTACGTGCCCCCAATCGAACGTTGCCGCGCGGATCCTTCCGCGACAGCGCATCGTCTCGCGGAGCTGGGCATCGCCCCAGGTGCGCCGTACCCCATCGGCGATCGCGTCCACGGACATCGGGTCGACGAGAATCGCCGCGCCGCCGGCGACCTCGGGGAGCGACGAGACATTGGAGGTCACGACCGGACAGCCGACCGACATTGCTTCGAGCACCGGAAGGCCGAAGCCCTCGTAGATCGAGGGATAGGCGAGCAGGGTGGCGGCGGCATACAGGGCAGGGAGATCAGCCCGGGGGACGTAGCCCAAGAATCTCACGGCCGGTGTGAGCTGCAACTCGGCGATGAGCCGCGGCACGTCGTCCGACATCCAGCCCGCCGGACCCGCGTGCACGAGCGTGATGTCCTTCGTCTCGTTCTCACTCCGCAGTTGGTACACGGCGCGCAGCAGGCGGGGAAGGTTTTTGCGTGGCTCGGTTGCCCCAACGGTCAGGACGAACCGCTCCGGCAACCTGAGCCGTCGTCGTACTTCCTCGACCCGCGCGCCGTCCGGCGGACCCGCGGCGAATTCGGGATCCACGCCGGCGGACACTGTCAGCACGCGGTCGTCCTCGAGGTGAAACCGTTCGAGGATTTCGGCGCGCGATGCTTCGGACGACGTGACGACCATGCGCGCCGCCGCCAGTGACTTGGGCAGCATCACTCGGACGTAGTTCCGCGCCCATGATCTGAAAAATTCTGGGAAGCGGAGCATGATAATGTCGTGCACGGTCAGGACGACGGGCAGCGATGGTCGCGCCGGTCCGAACCCGCCATTCGGGATATGCAGAACGTCGGCGCCGGAACGGCGCGCGGCTCGCTCCACACCGTACGGCCACCAGTACAGATCGCGGACCGGCGACACGGCGCGCATGAGCAGGCGAGGGGCATCGTGCGGCGGTTGGATCGCGAACGCGATCGGCCGGAACTGATCGCCAAGCAGTGGGGCGAGCGTCGTCGCGACGCGAGCGGCGTACGTGCCGATGCCGGCGCCGCTCACGGACGCGATGGTCATGTCGTATGCAACGCGCATCGCCCTCACCGCATCATCGCGGCGACACCGATGCGATCCAAGGCATCGAGGACCTCGCTCAACTCGATTCGGTCGATGCACGGGGCCGCCGGTGTGACGCACCGCCGCTCGAAGCATGGGTGGCAGGGGAGGCCGATGCTCCGGCAGACGGTGACGGAATGCGCGCGAAACGTCCCGAAACGCTGTGGGTCCGTGGGCCCGTTGAGTAGCACACAGGGGATGTCCAGCGCTTCGGCGATGTGCAGGGCGGCGCTATTGTTGCACACCACCGCGGACGCCCCGGCGATGAGCGCATACAGGGCCGCCGTCGACGGGAATTGTGCTTCCGGCGCCGACGTGCTGGCCCGCCCGATCGCGTCGATCGTGGCGCGATCATTCGAACCGCCGACCACCATCACGCGGTGTCCCGCGTCCTGGAGGCGATCGGCGAGCGATGCGATCTTCCGCGGGCTCCACTGCTTGAATTCCCAACTCGCGCCGGGGTGCAGAATGACATAGGGGCCTCGCGCGTCGCGATACGGAACGACATCCGCGAGCTGCGGGGTCTCGGTGAGTGTCGTACCGCTCCACTGACTGACGAGGTGGACGTACTCCTGATACCGATGCAGACCCGGCGGGCATTCGAACACGCGCACGCCCGGCAGGGTGCGGAAACGCAAGCGCAGATCCGCTACGCGGCGGCAGGTCGAGCGGAAGAATGCCTCCTCGCGGGGATCGCCGCGAAAGAGCAGCGTCGTGTCGGCATTGAACGCCCGGAGGGCGCGCCACGCGCGGTAGACCTCACCGTAGTCAATCGTCCAGGGCAGGTACTTGTCCCGGGCCAGCCGCCCTCGCGTCCAGAAAGGCGCAAAGGGCACGTGGATGTCGTAGTCGCCGCTACGCACGAGAGGATCGCTGAATCGTGGATCGGACACGAGCGCGATCTCGGCGTCCGGCCGCGCCTTGCGCAGCGAGCGGAGTCCCGCCGTCGCAAGGACCGAGTCACCGAAGCGCCAGAGCTCAACGAATGCGATGCGCTCGCGGCGCCTCGATCGCTTCACGTGGTGGTGTCTCTCGTATTCGAAGAGGGATGTTCGTGATGGTCGCGCAGGGACTCGAACCCCGGACCTCTGGTATGTGAGACCAGCGCTCTAACCAGCTGAGCTACGCGACCGACTAACTCAAACCTGCGCAGGCGGCGCGAGGCCTGCGACTCGGCACACAAGTTTAACCTCCGGCCCGCGACACGGCCAGGCCAGGGTTGATACGAGACCACCCCTGTACCACATTGCCGCTGCGCGCATGGACACAGTGGGAGTGCCTCCGACGATGCGGACCAATCAGCCGCGACGAAATCTGCACGAGATGATCGTGCCGATCATGCGTCGGTTCCGGCGAGCGCGAATGGTCGAATTCGCCGCGGCGGTGCATCTCACGCCGCGCACGCGGGTATTGGACGTGGGCGGAACTCCTTTCAACTGGGAACTGTGTCCGGTGCGCCCCCGCGTGACCTTGCTCAATATCGAGCTGCCCGATTACGAGAAGCCGCCCGACATGACGTACTTGCAGGGCGATGGGTGCGCGCTGGATTTCGAGGATGGCGCGTTCGACGTTGTGTACTCGAACAGCGTCATCGAGCACGTGGGGAGCCTCGAGCGGCAGCGGCAATTTGCCGCCGAATGCGCGCGGGTTGGGCGATCGTACTACGTCCAAACGCCAAACCGCTGGTTTCCGGTCGAGCCCCATCTGGTGACGCCGTTCTTCCATTTTCTGCCGCGCGGCTGGCAAAGCCCACTCGTGCGAAACTTCTCACTGTGGGGTCTGGTCAACCGGCCTGACCGCTCCGCCCGGGCGTGGTACGAGGACGTACGCCTGATGACGAAGCGTGAGGTGCGAGCCCTCTTTCCCGACGCGCGCATCATCGCCGAACGAGTGTTCGGTCTGGCGAAATCGTACACCGCCGTGCGCGTCGCGCTGCCCGCGTGATGAGGATTGAGCGGCCGCGGTTCGCCTGCCACATTCCGTCTGCCATGAGAGTCATGCATCCACGCGGCGCCGTGGTCATCGCGCTGCTCGTCGCGGCCGGCGCGATGGCGGTTCCCGCGCAAGCGCAAGGGTCGGCCGATCTCCCGCTCGACGACAACGCGTACTACTACATTGACGCGTTGCTGGCTCGCGGGGCGTTGCGGTCGTTGTCGGCGCTCGACCGGCCGTACAAGGTGCACGACGTTTGGGCGTTGCTCGATCGCGACAGCATCGCGCGCTCGAGCCCGATGATGCGCAGCTTCACGCGCGCACTCCGGGTGTCGATGCGGAAGTACGACCCGCGCGCCGACCGGCCCACGCCCCGCGACAGCACGCGAACCGTGATGCGGTACCAGGTCGGAGGCGACGTGTACGCGACCGGTCAGACCTCCGGCATTCGCGAGCTCATGCTGGGGGACGGGCACGCGGCCCTCGATCCGGCGTTCGAACGTCCGCGCAGTGGCTGAAGGCGGACCGCTGACGATCGCCTTCCGCGGCGGCATCGATCGGCGACTGATGGATGACCCGGAGTACTGGCACCCGAACTCGTTCCTGCAGCAGGCCAACGACTTCCGACTCACGGACGGCTACATCGATGCCCGCTGGCGCTTTGGTGAGATCTTCATCGGTCGCGAAGCCCGGAACTGGGGACCCGAGGCGCTCGATGGCCTCCTCCTGGGCCACTACACGTATACCTACGATCAGTTCTACGCGTTGATCGGCGTGCGCGACCTCCACTATCAGATCATCGCGACGCGATTGAACAACGAGTTCGTGCCGCCCGATACCGTCGCGCAGCGGTACTTCACGATTCACCGTCTGGCCGCGCGCATCGGGCCGGCCGAGTTCGCCGCCCAGGAAGCCGTCGTGTACGGCGGACCGGGTCGTGGATTCGAGCCGTCGTTCCTGAGTCCCGTGAATCTCTTCACGTTCTCCCAACTCAACGACGACCTGGACGCCACCAAGAAGCTGTCGGCGCAAGCCGCGGTGCGCACGCGGTCGGCTGGAACGTACGCTGCCGAGGTGTACCTGAATGACATTCAGACGGGGGGCTGCAATCCGGCGGTGCTGTGCAAGAAACCGATCAGCGGTGGATGGACGCTGACGGCCGAGGGCATACCGTTCATCGGCGAGCAGCGGTTGTTCGCGTCGTACACCCTCGTCTCCTTCCTCGACTACCGGACCGATACGCCCTGGGAGCAGTATGACTACAACTACATCGGCCTCGGTCGCGGGTTCTCCGACTACGATGAGTGGCGGGCCGGCGTGGATCTCGCCGTGCTGCCGGGTGTCCCGCTCAAGGTGTACGGCGCCTATCGCCGGCAGGGCGAGGGCGACTACCGTATCCCGGTCCCGCCCCCCGATTCATTCCCCCTCATCCCGGCGTTCCTGTTCGGTACCGTGGAGCACGTGTATCGTGTGGGCGTGACCGGCGCCGCGTCGTTTCGCTGGCTCGACGTGTCGGGTGACGTCGGCGTCAACCACGTAACGAACTACAATCACGTCTCGGGAGTCTCGCACAACGACCTGGCGGCCCGGGTCCAGGTGATGCTCGTCTGGGCGCGCATCTTCGGCGGGGCCCTATCCACCGGACGGGACGATGCGCGGTAGCGCCCGGCCATGACCCGCGTGCTCATCGTCGGCGGTGGGATCGTCGGCCTCTCCGCTGCCTACCAGCTCACGGAGCAGCATCCCAACGTCGAACCGATCGTGCTCGAGAAGGAAGATGCCGTGGCGCGGCATCAGAGCGGTCGCAATAGCGGCGTGCTGCACGCCGGCCTCTACTACGCTCCGGGATCGGCGAAGGCGCGTCTGGCGGTCGCCGGCATCCGCGAGATGACGGCGTTCTGCGGCCGGCACGACATACCGCACACGATCTGCGGGAAATTGGTCGTGGCCACATCGGCGGACGAGGTGCCGCGGCTCCGGGCGCTCCTCGAGCGCGGCACGCGCAACGGATTGCGTGGTCTGCGCTGGCTGACGGCCGAAGAGGCACGCGCGATCGAGCCGGCGGTCGCCGCGGTGGCGGCCGTGCATGTGCCCGAAGAGGGAATCGTCGACTACCCCCGCGTCGCTCGAGCGCTCGCCGACGCGGTGCGCTCGGGCGGTGGCCGGGTCGTCTGCGGCGCCCGTGTCGACTCTTTGCGCGCGACGACCGGCGGGTGGGTCGCCGAGACGTCCGCCGGGGCGTTCGAGGGCGACGTGCTCGTGAATTGCGCCGGGCTGCAGGCCGATCGGATCGCCGCGTTGAGCGGCGCGCGTTTGGACGTGCGCATTGTCCCTTTCCGTGGTGAGTACTACCTGCTGCGACCCGACCGCGAGCACCTCGTGCGATCGCTGATTTATCCCGTTCCCGACCCTGCATTCCCGTTTCTTGGCGTACATTTCACGCGCCGGATCAACGGCGGTGTCGAAGCCGGGCCGAATGCCGTGCTGGCACTCGCGCGCGAGGGCTACGACCGGCCGCGGTTCGATCTGCGCGATGCGCTGTCGGCACTGGCGTTCCCGGGCCTCTGGCGGTTCGTCGCGCGCTATCCCCGCGTGTGCGCCGAAGAGCTCCGTCGCTCCTCGAGCCGCCGTCTGTTCGCCGCATCGCTGGCCCGGCTCGTCCCCGAGGTCGAGCCCGACGATCTGCTCCCGGGCGGCGTCGGCATCCGCGCCCAAGCCATGCGGCGGGATGGCACGCTCGTCGAGGATTTTCATTTTGTCGCCCAGCCGCGCGCGCTGCACGTCATCAACGCCCCAAGCCCGGGTGCGACCGCGTCGCTGGCCATTGGCCGGGAGATCGTCATGCATGTTCGTCCCGCGCTGACACGCGCCGCCTGATGAAAATATCTGTCGAGCCGACCACGATCGCCGACGTGGTGCTGATCAAACCCGAGGTCTTTCGTGATCCGCGCGGCTTCTTCACTGAAGTGTTCCGCGAGGAACGTCTTCGCCGCCGCCGGGTTGCCGACCCGGTTCGTCCAGCTGAATCACTCGCGCTCGGCCCGCAATGTCGTGCGGGGGCTCCATGTCCAGTGGGATCCCCCCATGGGCAAGCTGATGCGAGTCACCCACGGTGCCGCCTTCCTGGTGGCCGTCGATCTCCGCAAGCGATCACCAACACTCGGACAGTGGGTGGCGGCCACGGTGTCGGCGGACGATATGACTCAGGTCTGGGCACCGGCAGGGTTCGCGCGGGGCTTCTGCGTCCTCAGCGATTTCGCCGAGATACAGTATTTGTGTACGGGCACGTACAATTCTGAGGGGGAAGGCGGGATCCGGTGGGATGACCCCGCGCTCGGTATCCCCTGGCCGACGGCGACACCAATCTTGTCGGCCAAGGATACGCGGGCACCGTCGCTCGAGGAGTGGCTCGCGACGCCACAGTCTAACCATTTTCAGTCATGAAGATTCTGGTCGCTGGCGGAGCAGGGTACATCGGCTCCGTGTTGGTGCCGAAACTGATCGCCCGCGGATACGAGGTCGACGTCGTCGACCTGCTCTGGTTCGGCAACACGCTCCCGGGGGATATCCGGGTCATGCGGCGCGACGTGCTCGATCTGACCCGGGATGAGCTCGTGGGGTACGACCAGGTCGTGTTCCTGGCCGGCCTGTCGAACGATCCCATGGCGGAGTACTCGCCGGGAAAGAATTTCGTCTTCAACGCCGCCAGCCCAGCCTATCTGGCCTACATCGCCAAGCAGGCGCGCGTGCGGCGATTCGTGTACGCGAGCTCGTGCTCGGTGTACGGGTACACGGAGAACGAGCTGTTCGACGAGCGCTCTCCCGCGATCTCGACGTATCCCTACGGGATCTCCAAGCTCCAGGGGGAGTTCGCGGCCCTCCAACTGCAAGACGAGACGTTCTCGGTCATCGCGCTGCGCAAAGGAACCGTCTGCGGATACAGCCCGCGCATGCGACTCGACCTCGTGATCAATACAATGTTCAAGACGGCGCTGACGACCAACGTCATCACCGTGAACAATCCGGCGATCTGGCGGCCGATCCTGGCGATTCAAGACGCGGCCAGTGCGTATATCCGGGCCATCGAGTGCGGCGCCGAAATCTCCGGCATCTTCAACGTCGCATCGGGGAACTACACGCTCGGCGAGCTCGCCGATTACGTGAGTGAGGCGCTCCGCGAGCTGGTCGGACTCGAGCCCCGGCTCGACATCAAGCACCTGACGGACGTGCGGAACTACAAAGTCTCGTGCGAGAAGGCGCAGACCACCCTGAGCTTCAAGCCCGCGCACAACGTCCGGAGCATCGTGAAGGACCTGGTCGACCATCGGCACCTGTTCGCGGATTTCGACGACCCGCGTTTCTCCAATATCGCGACGTTCAAGCGGTTGGACGGGATTCCCAACGTCGCCCTCCCGCCGCGCTCGCCACGGGTGGCGGTCTGATCGCGCGCGCATGACTGTCGTCGTTGTTGGCGGCAACGGCCAACTCGGCGCCGATCTCATGACCGCATGCGCCGCGCGGAGGCTTCCGGCGATCGGGCTCACCCACGCCGATATCGAAGTGACGGACGCGACATCGGTCAATGCGGCGCTCGACCGGGCGGCGGCCGACGTGATCGTGAACACGGCGGCGATGCACAATGTCGAGCGCTGTGAACAGGAGCCCGCCCAAGCGTTCGCCGTCAACGCCATCGGCGCGCGGCATCTCGCGCTCGCGGCGGCGCGACGCGGCGCGGCCCTCGTGCACGTCAGCACCGACTATGTGTTCGACGGTGCGCTGCGCCGCCCCTACGTCGAGGCCGACCTGCCGCGGCCGCTCAATGCGTACGGCGTGAGTAAGCTGGCCGGCGAGCACTTCGTGAGCGCACTCGCACCCCGCCATTTCATCGTTCGGTCATCGGGCCTCTACGGCGCGCATCCGAGTCGCGCGAAGGCCGGAGGACTCAACTTCGTGCGCCTCATGCTCAAGCTGGCGCGCGAGCGCGGGACGGTACGCGTCGTCGCCGACGAGTTCGTCACGCCGACGTACACGGTCGATCTCGCCGAACAGATCCTCGATCTGGCGGAGACGAGCGCCTACGGCACGTATCACGCGACGAGCGCCGGTGCCTGCTCGTGGAACGAGTTCGCCCGCGAGATCTTTCGCCGCGCCGCGCCGGACACCATCGTCGAGGATGCCGCGGCGTCGGACTTTCCGCGGCCGGTCGCGAGGCCGCTGTACTCCGTCCTCGACAACGCGGGCCTGCGCGCGTTGGGCATCGATCGCATGGCGGACTGGCGCGATGCGCTCGGCCGCTATCTCGCCGTGCTCGATTGATGCCGCTCGAGGCCGACTCGGATACCTGTCTGATCTGCGGCAATGCACACGACAATCAGCGGTGGACCGCGCGCGAGATGATGTTCGGCTTGCGCGACCGGTTCGAGTACCGGGAATGCGCGGCGTGCGGTTGCCTCACCCTCATATCACCTCCCGCCGACCTGTCGCGCTACTATCCCGCGGATTACTACGCGCACGGGCGCCCGCGTCGCGAGTCCGGACTCAAGCGGTACCTGTGGCGCGTCCTGGCCGATCAGGTGCTGGGTCGACCCAGCGCGCTGGGCCGCGTGCTGGTGTGGCGTTTCGGGGCGCCGGAGTTCACGGAGTGGGTGCGCACGGCCGAGGTGTCGCGCGACGCCATGATTCTCGATGTCGGATGCGGCAATGGCTGGCTCCTCCGCCATATCCGAGCCGCGGGCTGGCACCGGCTGACCGGCGTCGACCCGTTCCTGGACCACGAGATCACCTGGCCCGATGGCGTGGTCCTCCGTCGGTGCGCGCTCGACGAGGTGACCGGCCACTTCGACTTCATCATGGCGCACCACTCCTTCGAGCACATGCCGGACCCGTGCGCCGCCGCGCGCCACATGGCCCGACTCCTGGCTCCTGGCGGCCGCGTGCTGATCCGTGTTCCGGTCGCCGACTCCGAAGCGTGGCGTACGTATCGGTCGGATTGGGTGCAGCTCGACGCACCGCGCCATCACGTGATCCCCACGCGAGTCGGCATGGAGCACATCGCGCGACAGGCGGGTCTCCGCATCGAGCGGGTGACGTACGATTCGACCGGCTTCCAATTCTGGGGCAGTGATCAGTACCGCCACGATGTTGCGCTGGCCGACGCGCGCCGGCGGAGCGGTGACGCCTGCCTCTGCTCGGCGAGCGCTCGCGCGCAATATGACGCACGCGCTCGCGTCCTGAACGAGAGTGGCGGAGCTGACCAGGCCTGCTTCTACCTGCGCGCCGTCTCCCCGGTATAGGTTTTCTCCATGCGCCGGACCGGACTCCTCGCCCGCGACGTCCTCTGGAACCTTGCGGGCCAGGGCGCCCCAATCGCGGCCGCGTTCTTCGCCATACCCGCGCTGACGCGCGGCCTCGGCACCGACCGCTTCGGCATTCTCACGCTGGCCTGGGTTTTTCTCGGCTATTTCAGCCTGTTCGATCTGGGCCTCGGTCGGGCGTTGACCCAAGCGGTCTCAGAGCGCCTTGGTCGCGGTGAAACCGAGGACGTCGCGAGCATCGCCTGGACCTCACTCGCCGCGATGGGCTTGCTCGGACTCGTTGCGACGCTCGGCTCGGCGCTTGCTGCGCCGCTCATTGTCACCCACGCGCTCAAGGTCCCCCCCGAGCTGCGACGCGAGACGGAGCGGGCGTTCTATGTGCTGGCCGCTTCGATTCCAGTCGTCATTCTGACATCGGGCTTCCGCGGCCTCCTCGAAGCGCGGCACCGCTTCGACCTGAGCAATGCCATTCGCATGCCGCTCAGCCTCCTCATGCTCCTCTCACCGCTGGCCGTGCTGCCGTTCGATCACGATCTCTTCGTCATCGTCGGGCTGCTGCTGCTCGTCCGGATCGTGGGCCTGTTCGTGCACGCGTACTTTGCCGCCCGAGTCGTGCCCGGTCTGTTCAAGCGCCCTGTCCTACGACTCGACGCGATGCGACCACTCCTGGCCACCGGTGGCTGGATGACGGTATCGAACATCGTGAGCCCGCTGCTCGCGAGCTTGGACCGGTTCGTCATCGGCGGCGTGGCGTCCATGTCCGCGGTGGCCTACTACACGGCGCCGTACGAGGCCGTGACGAAGCTGTGGCTGGTGCCGGTCGCGATCAGTAACGCCCTCTTTCCGGAATTTGCCGCGACATTCTCGCGGGATCCGGTTCGGGGCGCCCGCCTGTACCGGCGGAGCGTGACCACATTGCTGCTCGTGCTCTTTCCTATCACACTTGTCATCGTCGCCTTCGCGCGCGTGGGTCTCAAGCTCTGGCTCGGGCCCGTCTTCGCGCAACGGAGCACGGTGCTGTTGCAGGTGCTGGCGGCAGGGGTGTTGATCAATAGCCTCGCGTCAGTCCCGTTCACCCTCGCACAGGGCGTCGGTCGCCCGGACCTGACCGCCAAGTTGCACCTGGCGGAGCTCGCGCCTTTCGTCGGACTCCTCTGGATCCTGGTCGAGCGATTTGGCATTGTCGGCGCCGCAATCGCTTGGACGGCCCGCTGCACGGTCGACAGCGTCGTGCTGTTCATCGTCGGGCGGCGCATGTTGCCGAAGGGACACGCCTCGCTCGTGCCGATCGCCATGGCGTGCGCCGCCGCGGCCGGGTTGCTCGTGGTCGCGGCCCTCGCGGCAACGCCGTGGCTCCAGTTCGGCGTGGTGGTGATCGGCGTGCCCGTGTTTCTCGTCTGCGGCGTGACCTGGCTGCTCGATCGCGACGACATCGCGGCGATCCTGGCGCGCGTTCCCCTACGAGCGGCGCGCGCGCGGACTGAGCAGGCCGGCTAGGGTGCCGGTGAGCACGGCCCAACCGATCCGGGGATGCCCGCGCACGGTTTCCAAGACCGCGCGGCCCGGTTTCGTGACGATGAGATAGAGGAGCGCCGCAAGCCGACGCAGCCCACGAAGGTTGCGTCGGACCCAGAAACCGCGATGCCGGTTGACGGCGTACGTGACGCGCGGCGATGCCTGGGCCTTGCCGAACGATGCGCCGACTCGATGATACGCGATGGCGCGCGGCACGTACCGCAGCGGGATCCCAGCGTCGCGAGCCCTCTGCGAATACTCGGTGTCCTCGAGGTATCCCGGATAATAGATCTCCGGCAAGTGCCCCAGCCGCCGCAACGTCGGCGCGGAGATGAGCATCGTGCACCCACAGATGAATTCCGTCGGCAGCGCGCCGTCTCCGCCGGGCACGTCGAGGTTGTGGATGGACAGCGCGCGGACCGGCAGGATGCGACCGCCCGCGTACCAGACGCGATGGGGCGGCGCCATCTCGTAGATCGTTCCTGACGCGAGACCCGTGTCCGGGTAGGCGGCCAGTCCGGCCTCGAGATCGGCGAAATAGCTCGGACTCACCGTGGCGTCATTGTTCAACAACAGGAAATGCGTCGCGCCAACGTCGTGCTCCGCATACGCCAACGCGATATTGTTGCCGCCGGAGAAGCCCCGGTTTGTCGACGATGTGAAGAGCACCACTGCTCCAGACCGCGGCACGCGGTCGGCGGGCCAGCCCGTCCGATCCTCACTCTCGATGCGCAGCGGTACGCCGCGCTCGCCCGCCCACGCGCGCAGTCGCTCGACCTCGCCGGGTCGGGAGCCGTTGTCGACCAGTGCAATGCCGTACGGCCGCGGCCGCGCGTCGAAGAGCGACTGGAGGCAGACCTCCGTATCGGCCGCGCCGTTCCAGTTGACGAGAATGACCCAGACGTTCACGCGCGGTTCACGCGGTCGGCACACTCTGTCCCGACGATCGTCATCGTCGCGCCGCTCAGCCAGAAGTAGAGGTACGAGACGAATTGTCCGGTGAAGACCACCGAGGTGACGCTGTTGATGGCGATGCCGACGGTCGCCGCCAAGACCAGGACGCCGAAATGACGGGTGGGGGCCGTCGACCCGGAGCGAGCAATGGTCCGAGCGGCTGCGCCGACGCCGAAGAGAATCACCAGGAGCGGCAGCAGTCCCGGCAATCCGAGCTCGACGCCGTACTTGAGGTACAGATTGTCTCCGGTCACATGTTCTGCGCCGAATCGGTCTCCGGTCGCGTCGGCGGTCGCCAAGCCAGTGCCGAGCGGGTTCGCGACGAACGCCGCGATGCCGTTCGACCAATCGACGAGGTGCTCCGTGCTGCTGCCGGTCTTGAACAACAACGTGTCGATCAACCACGCACCGAAGTCCGGTATGACGGCGATCGACATCACGAGCACCGCGGCGAATCCGGCGAGCACGCCGACGATGGCGCTCCGGCGATGGAGGTACCACGCGACGAGTCCCGTTTCGATCACGGCGCACACGATCGACATGCGCGTCACGGTCAGCAACAGGCCGGTCCAGGCGATAGCGTAGGCCACCCATCGGAGGAGCCCCACCCGGCGATCGCGGCGTAACACCGCGATCGTGGCGGCCGGCATGATGAGGAGGAAGGCCGCCGCGAAGGCCTGGCTGGACAGGAACGTCGAGCCGGCGCGTGCGACCTGGCGGCCGCCGATCTCCGTAAAGTAGTTCATTGGCAGTCCCAACTCGTCGGTCTGCAGCATGACCCCGAGGTTGAGAAAATCGCTAAAGTACTTCGACGCTCCGATGGCCACGAGGAACTCAGGTGGTACGAACAGTCGCTCGAGAATGGCCACGATGGAGAGGGCGACGCCGACCGCGAAGATCGTGTTCACGATGATTTCGCCGGCCATCTCTTTTCCACTGGACCGGCCGACGAAATAGAGCAGCAGAAAGAGACCGCTGTCGCGCACGCCGTACAACTGGCCGACGAGCGGGATCGGAGTGCCGACGAACGGCTCTCGACCGATCAGGTTGCCCAGAACGACCGCGCCGAGGGCGGCGACGACGAGATCCATGGCGACGACGCGCGCGCCCCCACCCCGACCGGTCAACAGTCGGACGATGAGCGCGATGAACACCACGAGCACGAGCGCTTCCTTCCACGCCGCGACGATCCGCGTGGTGGTCTCCGACAGGCCAACCACGGCGAAGAGCACGGCGACCACGACCACGTGCAGTGGGAGGAGGCAACACAGCGTGATGAACGCGCGCCGCGGGCGAGCCGCGAGCCAGGCGACCGCGCCCGATCCGACGAGGACCAACGCGATCGGCGGTGCCAGCCATCCCAAGACCAGGAGCGCGGCCAGTCCGCCGACGCCCAGTCGCCACCACCGCCAGCGGCCCGGCTCGCCGTCTCCGGAGATCGCGACGGCGGCGGTCGTCATCGATCGTCGGCCACCGCGGCGCGCTGCCGGCGACGGGCGCCAGGAATGGCTCTGACCACGCCATCCACTGCCATCCTCAAGCCAGCCGCCTCCTGGGGGTTCCGCTCGGCCCAGCCCGCGACGAGCACGAGCGAGCCGGCGACGAGCACGCCGAGGAACAGGCCAATGAAGGCCGCCGCAATGGTGATCGATGTGCGCTTGGGCCACTGTCGCATGACGGGGACGACCGCCGAGTCGACGACAGTGATCACCGGCGTGTCGTTCACCTCATCGAGTCGCGACGTTTCGAGCTCACGACGCAAAGTGAGGTAGAGCTCGCCCTCGATCTCGACCTGACGCCGGAGGCGTCCCTGCTCGAACGTCAGCTCCGCCGACTGCTGCCATTGCCGGTTGGTTTGCTGAAAATCACGAAGCCGGTCTTCGGCCGCGCGCAGCGTCGCCTGCGCGTTGGTCACCCGCGCATCGGCGAACACGCGGCGCGCCCGCGCGCGCGACTGGCGCTGCTCGACGTTGAACGAGTCGACGAGCGCCGTCACGTGATTGGCCAATGCCGCCGACAACGCGGGCCAGCGCGTATCGGCCCAGACCGTTATCAGATTGGTCTTGGTATCCGGGATCGCGCGAATCACGCCCTTCTCGAGCGTCGTGAGTGTCATCTCGAGTCGCTTCCGCGGATCCGGCACGTCGTCCGGCCCGAGGAGCTCCACGAGCGTCGCGGTGGCCTGGCCTCCGCGTTGGCGCGGATTCGCGTATTGCGCCGTCGCCAACCTGGTGAGCAACTCGCGACTCATGATCAGTTGCTGGTAGAACTGCGGCGACGTGGTCGGGTCACCGGACACGCCGATCCCCAACGACTGGGCAAAGCCCGAGGCGCCCGCGATGCTGGCCAGCCCGGAGGACAGCCGCGATCCGGAATTCGGTATGGCGAGGAACGAGGCGCGCCCGCGGTAAATGGGGTGCGCAATGAACGTGATGGCGATCGCGGCCGCCACGACGGCGAACGCGATCAATGCGACCATCCGCCACCGCGTGAGCACGCGTGCGAGCCATTCACCGAAGGTCATGCCGTTGCTCAGAACGGCGGGCGCGATCCCGTTTGTCATCAGTGCCGTGTCAGGTAGATGACCGTCGCCAGGCTGGCGATCAACTGCACTGCGGTTCCGATGTAGGCCAGTGTCTGATCGGGCTGTTGGAGTCGCAGTTCCTTCTCCGGAACGTACACCCGCGAGCCCGGCTCGGGCACCGGGATGGTCGCCGGGAGAATCCCGTGGTGTCGAACGCTCTCGACCGTACCGTCGGGCTGCGTCACGTAGGCGCGACTGAGCTCCGCGCGGATGCCGGGGCCACCCGCGGCGTACACATAGTAAATGAGGTTCTTGCCCGGGGCGTACGTGATCGCGATGGGCGCGTTCACCGATCCCGCGACGCGCACGACACCCGAGTAGCTCGGGATACTGATGGAATCGCCATCCTGCAGAATGAGGTTGTCCTGGTGGTTCGGATTCTTGAGCGCGTCGCGAACGTCGACACCGATCCGGCCAACATGGTTCTGCGTCCGAATCAGCGCGATGCCATTCGGATCGGCCTCTTTCGTCGGGCCACCCGCGCGCTCCAGTACTGCGTCGAGCCGCTCGGTCTTGGTGAGGAGCGTATATCGCCCGGGATACCGGACCTCGCCGGTCACCACGACCGTCCGGGGCAAGGTCCAATTGACTTGACGGAAGATGAGCACGTTGTCATACGGCTCGAGCACCGTGGACGGTCCCGATGAGTCCAAGGGAACGCGCATGGTCACCGCCGTCACTCCACCCGCCCGATTCTCGGGAACGCGGGCAATCTCCGCCTGCGTGAGATCCGCGCCCTCCGTCGGGCCGCCGGCGAGGAGGACGAGGTCGCGCAAGGTCATGCCATCGTGATACGCCAAGCGCCCACCGTGGCGCACCGCGCCGGCGATGGCGACGTAGCGCCGCGGTCGCATCTCGTGCAACGCGAAGATCCGGATGTCGTCGTGGTCCTGCAGGATCACGTCCTCAATGGGCTCTCCGGTTGAGTCCCGGAGCGCTGCGCGGAGCTGTTGGCGGGTCGAATCCGGCCGCAGGCGCGCGATCAGCACGCTGCCGAGATACGCATCGGGTTTGAGGCCGCCGGCGAGTTTGAGCGCATCGGAGAGACGCATACCCGGCGAGAACCCCTGTGCACCCGGCGTCCAGACATCGCCGGAGACCGTCACGCGGTCGCGGACGCTCAGGTCGACCTTGAACACGTGCACGCTGTCGTCCGGCTCCATCGCGATGGCCGGGCCAAGGCTGGCGTCCAGATCGGGAGGGGAGAACGTCCATCACGACCCGAGCGCGGTTGCCCCCGCCGGCCGTCGTATCGGGAACGACGCGCGTAATCTGCACGCGGTGGCGGACCGCGCTGGCCTCGAACCCACCGGCGTCGCGGAGCGCGTCGCGCAGTGTCTCCCCAGGCGCGAGCTCGTAGATGGCTTGACGCACCACCTCGCCCGTGACCTTGATGCGCGGGCCGTGCACCGGCACGAACACGATGTCACCGCTCTGGAGCTGGACATCATGTGATGCGTCGCCGTGCAGGAGATACGCGTAGACGTTCGAGCGAGTCCGCCAACCGGCCGCCGCGCCGGATCTCGATGCGGCGCAGCGAGCCGTTCGGGTCCGGCCCGCCCGCGACGTAGAGGGCAGTGAGGGCCGTGCCGGCGCTCGAGATCTCGTAGCTGCCCGGTTGCGCGACGTCGCCGACCACGAAGACCTGATTCGTGTGGAGGCGGGTGACGCTGATCGAGAAATGCGTGGTTGCCGATGGTCCCCGGCGCACGCCGGAGTAGAACCGCGGGAGCCGCTCGTACAACACGTCTTCCAACTGCGCCAGGGTAAGATTCGCCACGGCGATCTCACCGACCGAGGGGATCACGACGAACCCCTCGCGCGTGACGAGCAGCGATCGGGCGGCTTCGACCTGCCCGGTCAGGATCAGCATCAACTGGTCGCCGGGTTCGATCCGGTAGTTCGCCCCGACGGGACCCGCGAGATTCGCTCTGAATTGCGAGCTGCCCCGTCGAAAGAGATTCAAGCCGAACACCCGAAGGGCGGAGTCGGGTGGCGCGAGCATACGGAGGAGCCGCTGCTTGGCGGCATAGGGGATCGATGTATCGGCCACCAGCGACCGAATGCGGGCGCGGATGGCCCGCATCGAATCGGCGGCGAACGCCGTATCCGCCGTCGAGTCGAACGCATACGCATCAGGGGGAGGTCGGAGGCGTCGCAACGCGCGGCCGAGCAGCAGCGAATCCGCGTAGGCGGCCGCACCCGTGTCGACCGTATCGGCCAGGCGCCCTCGCGCGCGGCGGGAGAGGAGAGAGTCGAGTCGGGCGGTACCCACCAGTGAGTCGACGGTCGCCGAGTCCACCAGTCCGAGTTGGCTGACGGCGTTGATCACCTCGGCGCTCGGCGGCATTGTGTCGGCGGACGTGCCGCCACCGCCAGCCATGTAGGCGTCCAGCAGACTGTCAGGATACCCCGCTGCCTCCAGTCGTGACCGGATCTGCTCCGGAGTCAGCCCGCTCTCCTCGAGGCGTTGTCGCAGCTGCGCGGCGAGGTCAGGTCGGGTCTGGAGGAGCTGCTGTGCCTGTGAGGAAGATGGGACCTGCGGCACCTGGGCCGCCGCGACCTGCGCGGCGACGAGCAGTGCCACCGCCAGGCCGACTGCGGTAATTAGCGACCGAGGTCGCACGGAAGCGTTCGCATCTTGGGGAGCAGGATGGAGAAACGTCTGCGGCGAGCGCGTCGCCTGGAACAGAGCGGTAGTGTAATTCGCGAGACACCAGGCGGGTACCCCCGAGCCCGCTCCGACGTTCCGGTCTTGCGCGTGTATGAACGACCAGCCCAACATTGCACGAAGTGCAACGCTACGCGACACTCACACTCCTGCTCGCGGTCCCGCTCGCTCCGCTCGCCGGAACGGCGCATCACCGCGGGGTACACGTCCTGAGCCTGGCACAAGCGACCGATACCGAGGCGGCATTTGCCGCTTGGGTCGGCGCAATCAACGCCGATTGCTCGGATACCGTCGTCGGTGATCTCGGCGACAACGTGGTGCGGCTGCGGCGCAATCCGGAGTATCGCATTCGCGCGACGTGTGTGGCGCCCGCCGCGCGGTCCGTCGAGATTCGCGGCCACGGGGCCGACTCATCGCTCATCGTCGTCAATTCCACGGCGTACGCCGGCGGTGGCGGATTCGCCTTCTTGGTCGACGACCGACGCGTCCGCATCCATGATCTCGCCATTCGGGGCAACGCGTCCGACTTTGCGCGCAATGCCGGAGACGGGAACAGCGGCGAGGCGATCCGCTTCCAGGGTGACAGCGGAGGATACGGCGAGGCGGATCACCTCTCCATCAGCCAGTTCGCCACCGCCGGCGTCAATGTGTACAAGGCGCCCGCCGTCTCGGTGCACGATGTCACCGTCGTCTGTCCGACGTGGACCCACGCGCCGGCCGTCGTGCCGGCAATGGGCATCTGGGTACGATTGATTCGGCAACCCCGTCCACGCGGGCAGTTCAATGGAACCGTGGACAGGAACACGGTGTCCACGTGCTCCGCTGAGGGCATCGCGATCTCCAGCGCGACGCATATCGCGATCCGGTACAACCGGGTCGGATGCCCGGATGGCTCGTGTGCATCGACGAGCATCGGGATCGCACTGTATGGCGATGGGTCGGATTGCACGCGCGCGGTCGTGTCGAGCAACTACGTTTATGGCAACACGGTGATAGCCGGCAACAGTATCAGCGCGGGGATCGTGATCCAGGGGACGGGCAACAGTGTCGGCTCGGGTCACGCGAACACGATCGACAGCAACACCGTCCGCGATCCCGGGAAGTACGGCATCGTCATCGCTCGGGCGTCGTGCGTAGGTGCCGCCGCGTACGGCGGGAATGTCGTTTCGCGCAATACCCTTTCGGGAGCGGCGCGGCCGTTGATTGTGGTCGGGGGGTCGGCGGACACCGTCGCGCTCAATACGCTGGCGATCGGTGGTGGAAACCGGACGAATCTCATTCAGGATCTGACCGGCACCGCGGTCGTCCGCGAAAACATCATCCACTGATCGACGCGGTCTATAGTCTTTCGGGCCACGCTATTGACCGCGCCAGGACGGTTGTCCACGTTATGTCGTTGCCCGTTGCGCGTACCTTCCTCGCCCGGAGCGGCTGCCCCGCATGGCCCTTCTCTCCTTTCTCGATCGTGAGCACTCGATCGCCGAATCGGACTACAGTCGCTGGCTCGTCCCGCCTGCCGCTTTGGCCATTCACCTGTGCATCGGACAGGTCTATGCGCTCAGCGTCTTTAAGATCCCCCTGTCCCAACTGATCGGCGGCAGTCCGAAAGCGCCCGGGAACTGGTCCCAGGAGACGATCTCCCACCTGTTCCAGATCGCGATCGTGTTTCTCGGGCTGTCGGCGGCAACGTTCGGGGCTTGGCTGGAGCGGGTCGGCCCACGCCGGGCCATGTTCACCTCCGCCTGCTGCTTCGGGGGCGGCTTTGTCGTCGGCGCCATCGGCATCTACCTGCACCAGTTCTGGCTTCTCGAGCTGGGCTACGGGGTGCTCGGCGGCATCGGGCTCGGCATCGGCTACATCTCGCCGGTGTCTACGCTGATCAAGTGGTTCCCGGACCGCGCGGGAATGGCGACCGGCATGGCGATCATGGGCTTTGGCGGCGGCGCGATGATCGCATCCCCGCTGTCGGTCGGCTTGATGAATTTCTATAAGTCCGGGCTCTCACAGGGCGTCACGAAGACGTTCCTGACGATGGGCGTCCTGTACTTCCTGTTCATGATGTTCGGCGTCTTCAGCGTTCGTCTTCCAAAGCCGGGATGGCGTCCGGCCGGCTTCGTCGAGCCGACGACCGGTCGGATGATCACGCGGGCGAATGTCTCGGTGAATGAGGCCATGCGGACGCCGCAGTTCTACCTCCTGTGGGTCATGCTGTGCGTGAACGTCACGGCGGGCATTGGCGTCATCGAGCAGGCGTCGCCGATGATCCAGGAGATGTTCCCCGGCGTGATCAAGGCATCGGCGGCCGCCGGGTTCGTCGGACTGCTCAGCATCGCGAACATGAGCGGCCGGTTTCTGTGGTCTTCGTTCTCCGACATCATTGGCCGGCGCGCCACCTACGCGACGTTCTTCGCGCTCGGCGCGGTGCTCTACTGGTGTATTCCGGCCGCGGGCCATAGCGGACGGGTCTGGTTGTTCGTGCTGATCTGCGTCGTTGTTCTCACGATGTACGGCGGCGGGTTCGCGACGATCCCCGCCTATCTGCGCGACATGTTCGGCACGATGCAGGTCGGCGCGATCCACGGCCGGTTGCTCACGGCGTGGTCACTGGCGGGCGTCCTGGGCCCGCTGATCGTGAACCGCATGCGCGAGTCGCAGATCGCCGCGGGTGTCGCAAAGGCCGATGCCTATACGCTCAGCATGCACATCATGACCGCGCTGTTGGTCGTTGGCTTTCTCTCGAATCTCTTTGTGCGCCCGGTCGATGAGCGGCACCACTATCGGACAGCGACCGAGCCGGCGGGGGTGCCGACATGAAAGGACGGCTGATCATTGCCTGGAGCTTCGTCGGCATCCCGTTGATTTGGGGTGTCGCCCAGGTCGTCACGCGATCGCTGGCGCTGTTCCGGTAAGTCCAATGCGCCCTGCAGGACTTGAACCTGCGACCGTCGGATTATGAGTCCGCTGCTCTAACCAACTGAGCTAAGGGCGCTTCACGGCAGGTTACCGGGCGCTCGACGGCCGGTCAAGCGTCAGGGTAGTCGTCGAACGCCGCCACCACCTCGGCGGCCGAGACGGTGGCGGCGCCGAGCTTGCCGACTTCGACACCGGCGGCGTAATTCGCGACGATCGCCGCTTCCAACGCGCTCGCTCCACCAGCCAACATGGCTGCCAAATAGGCGGTCACGGTATCGCCGGCCCCGACGACGTCATACACCGCGCGCGCGGTCGTCGGGACGTGGTGCGTTGAGCCATCGGGTTCGATCAGCGCCATGCCCTTTTCTCCAAGGGTCAGCAGGAGATGCTCGACGCCGAGTCGTTTCAGGGTCGCATGCAGCTCGGCCGGCTCATCGAGATCGACCGCCGCTCCGAGCGCATTTTCCAACTCTCGTCTATTGGGCTTGAAGATCGTCGCGCCGCCGTACTGGAAAAAATGTCGATACTTGGGATCGACGACGACCGGAATACGTCGTTCGCTGGCTCCCTCGATGGCTCGCCGGATCACGCGGGGTACGAGCACCCCCTTGTTGTAGTCCTCGAGCACGACAGCGTCCGCGTCGGCGACCGCCCGGCTCACGACATCGAGGAGCCCGTCGATCTCCGCGCCGGAGATGTCGGCATCTTCTTCTTCGTCGAACCGCACGACCTGCTGCGCCCGCGCGAGGACGCGAGTCTTCGTGGTCGTGGGACGACCCACCATGCACAGCGCGCGCGGATCGGTGGGCAACCCGCGGAGCAGGTCGCGCACGACGCCGCCGGCAATGTCATCGCCGACGACCGCCACGAGCTCGCAACGCGCGCCCAACGCCACGACATTCTGCGCGACGTTCGCGGCGCCACCCAGCGCTTGCGCGCGCTGGCGCACGCGTACGACCGGCACGGGCGCCTCGGGGGAGATGCGATCGAACGTCGCCACGGAGATACACATCGAGCATCGCGTCGCCGACGACCGCGACGCGCATCCCCCGCGCCGCATCGAGCAGCTCGACGAGCCGCGCCCGCGAAATGGACGGTTGCATGAGGGAGCTAAGATAAACCGAAGGGTGGACTCTCGGCACGGGGCTTGCCCAATAGACGGGGATGCTTGCCCGTGCGCGCCTGAACGATGCGGCGAAGGCGAAGGTGCTGGGCCTCCAGAACTTCGCCGTGCTGGCATGGAATGCCACCAGGTTCATTTTTGCGCGACCGTTTTATGCCCTTGACGTCGTCCAGCAGATGGACGCCATCGGCGTTGACTCGGTCGGCATTGTCGTTCTGACCGGCTTCTTCACCGGCATGGTGCTCGCGCTGCAATCGTCGAACAGCCTGGCGGGGTTCGGCGCGACGCTCTTCGTCGGTCGCCTCGTGAGCGCCTCGATGATCCGCGAGCTCGGTCCCGTGCTGGCGGGACTGATGGTCGCGGGGCGCGTCGGCTCCGGCATCGCGGCCCAGATCGGCTCGATGCGAGTCACGGAGCAGATCGATGCGCTCAATACGCTCGGCACGGACCCGATCAAGAAGCTCGTCACGCCGCGCCTCATCGCCGCGCTCATCATGGTACCGGTCCTGACCGTCATCAACGATGTGGTCGGCATCATTGGCGGCAATGTCATCGGCGCGTTCGTGATTGGTGTGCCGAGCGCACTCTACTGGCATACGGTCTGGCAGCAGATCGCAGCCGATGGCTTCGTCTGGCGTGTGATCCCGCAGGATTTCATTCAGGGGCTCGCGAAGCCGTTTCTGTTCGGAGGGATCATCGCGATTACCGGCTCGTACTACGGGCTCGCGACGACGGGTGGCACCGAGGGCGTTGGCCTGAGCACGACGCGTACGGTGGTGACGGCGAGCATCAGCATTCTCGCCGTCGATTACGTCGTCACGCAGTTCCTGCTGACGATATTCTCGTGACCACCGCCGCCGGCGTTCGCCGCGCGATGCGCCGCGAGCTCGCCAAGGATGAACCGGGGGCGCCGTCGGGTGTCCCGATCATCCAAATCGACCATGTGTCGCTGGCGTTCGAGAACCCGGTGCTCGACGATGTGTCGTTTGACGCGTATCAGGGCGAAACGATCGCGGTTGTCGGTGAATCGGGCACAGGCAAGTCGACGCTCCTCAAGCTGATGCTGCGGCTGTTGCGTCCAGACGAGGGCCGCGTATTGATCAACGGCCGGGACATCAGCGAGTTGACGTTCGACGATGCGCTCGCGGTGAGGAGTTGCATGGGCATGGTGTTTCAGGGGGCGGCGCTGTTCGACTCGATGAGCGTGTTCGAGAACGTCGCGTACCCACTCCGCGAGCACACGACGATGGACGAAGACGCCATCGAGGCGCGCGTTCGCGAGAAGCTGGAGTTCGTCGACCTCGAACCGGAGCGCGTGATCGGGTGCCTTCCCTCCGAGCTCTCTGGCGGGATGAAAAAGCGTGTCGGGATCGCCCGCGCGATGGCGAATAACGCCCCGATCATGCTCTACAATGAGCCGACGTCGGGGCTCGACCCGCTGACCACTGGCACGATCACCCGCCTGATCATGAAGCTTCAACGCGAGCTCGGCATCACGAGCATTGTGGTCACGCACGATATTCGCTCCGCGAACCGGATGGCGAGCGCCATCGCGCTGTTGCACGATCGCCGGATCACGTTCTTCGGAACCCCCGAGGACATGGCCGCGAGCGAGGATCCCTACATCCGGGATTTCCTGGGAGGATTATGAAGCGAGCGACCCGCATCTCGTGGGAAGAGCTCCGCGTCGGTCTCGTCATCGTGATCGCGGTCGCCGCCGGCATCTTCGCGATGTTCGAGCTGGGCCAAGCCGCCAACCTGTTCACGTCGCGTTACCGTTTGATCGCGTACCTGAAGAACGCGAAGGGCCTCGCCAAGGGCGCGGCGGTGACGATCAATGGCCAGGTCGCTGGATCGATCGAGTCGATCGAATTCCTGCCCATCTCCAACGACACGACGCGGAATCTCAGGATCACGGTCGCGATCGACCGCCGCCTGCAACCCCAGGTCCGCGGCGACAGCCGCGCGACGCTCCAATCGCTCGGACTCCTCGGCGACAAGGTCTTCAACATCTCCACGGGGACGGCGAAGTACAGCGTGCTCCAACCGGGGGATGTCGTGCCGTTGGCCACCTCGCTCGACTACGACCAGGTGGTCCAACAGGCCGGTACGGCCGTGACGGCCATGGTCGCGCTGACGCAGGACCTCAAGTCGATCTCCGGCAGCATCATCAAGGGCGAAGGGACAATGGGCCAGCTCATCACGAACCGGTCACTCTACAATGCGCTCACCGGCACGCTGCAACAGACCAATACGCTCCTGGCTCGACTCCAGGATCAGCACGGAACGCTCGGCCACCTGATCGACGACCCAACGCTGTACGAAAACCTGACAGCGGCCGTGGCCTCGATCGACTCGCTCGCGACCGCCTTGAGCTCACGGAAGAGCACCCTCGGCCGTCTCCTGCGCGACGATACGTTGTACACGCACATGGTCAGCGTGGCCGTCGGTGCCGACTCCCTGGTCAAAAGCGTCGAGAGCGGCAACGGATTCGCCGGCAAGATGCTCCGCGACCAGCAACTCTACGATCAGTTGCTCAAAGCGGTGACGGACCTCAATGCGGTGCTGGCCAACGTCCGACGCGATCCGAATCGCTACACCAAAGGCCTCGTGCGCGTGTTTTGACAGTAGGCCCGCTCGGATGTTTGCCGAGACCCCACGTCGGTGCATTTCGTCACCGAGGCTGGCTCATTGGTACGAACCCGTGATACATTCGCTCCGACAGAATCGAGGCGTGTCGTGGTCCCGCGCGCCTCCGCCGAAACGGCCCGTTTCTCTTGCGAGGGTGATGATGCGCGTCATGTGTGCGATCGGGGTGCTGGTGCTCGCTGCGTGTTCGGAATCTAACCCCACGGGCTACAATGCTGGGTCACTGCATGTGGGCGGCGTGACCGTTCACCACAACGCGAACAACGGCCTCTCGTTTCACTTCACCTTTCAAGCAACGGGCGCGGACTCGGCCCGCATCCTGTACGCGGGACCGGGCGATACCGGCGCGACTCCGTGGTCGCACCTCGTGTCAGGTCAGAACCAAATGGATGTGCTCGGTCTCCTTCCCGCCATCCAGTACAACCTCACGCTCCAGGTCGTGGGCGTCGCTGGCGCGACCGTCGACCCTCAGTTCCTCCAAGTCACGAGCAACCTCCCCACCTCGCTCACGGATGCGCACATCACGTACACCGGGACCCCCGGACCGGGGTACACACTGCTCTCCACCATCCTAGAGAAGACGGGCAATACGGCCGCGATCGCCTTCGACTCACTCGGCCGCGTCCGCTGGTATCGCGAATTCACGAATACGAGCTCGCTCAATGCGCAGATGCAGCGCAACGGCCATTTCACGGTGGGGCTCACCAACCCGGACTCGCTCACGATACAGGTCGGCCGGTATATCGAGCTGTTGCCGAACGGCGACAGCGTCGCTGGCTACACGGCGCCCGCGCCCTATCAGACTGATTGCCACGAGATCGTGCTGTCCGGAGATTCCGCGACGGGGATAACCGCGCAGTTCTTCGCGTACGATACGACGCGCGCGTTCAACCTGACAGCGCTCGGTGGACCGGCCGATGGCAAGGTCTACGGCCACACGTTGTTTCGCATGACGGGGCCGAGCACCGTCACCTTTTCGTGGGATACGTGGAGCGCGTTCGGCATCTCCGACTGGGTCGAGCAAGGCGGCACCACGGCCGACTACGATCACCCGAACGCGCTGTCGTTCGATGCCGACAGCAACTACCTGATCTCGTTCCGCAACATGGCGAGCGTCGTCAAGTTGAACCGAAACACCGGCGCGGTCATCTGGCAGCTCGGGGGCAATCGCAGCACCTTCACGATCGTCAATGATCCGCTGGGCTTCTTCAGCGCGCAACATTTCGCCCGGCGCCTCCCGAATGGACACATCCTGATGTACGACGATGGAGACCGCCACTCGCCGTCAACGTCGCGCGCCGTCGAATACGCGCTGGACACCGTCGCCAACACCGCCACTCTGGTATGGCAGTATCTACCGCAACCGGCAGTGTACACCCCGGTCGTCGGTTCGGCCCAGCGGCTGGCGAACGGCAACACGGTCGTGGGATTCGGACAGGCCGCGCAGATCGACGAGGTGGATGCGAACGGACACTTGCTCGCGCGGGGGATGTTCACGTGGAGCGGCGCCACAGCGTTCTACCGCGCGCTCCGCTTGCCGTCGCTCTACCGATACGAGACGCCCTGAGGTCGCCCGTATCGAACGATGACGCGCCCGCCGGGGCGATGACGCGCTAGTTTCCGATCCGTGTTTATTGATCGTGTGACTGTCATCATCGAAGCCGGCACGGGTGGTTCCGGGGCGAGCTCCTTCCGCCGCGAGTTCCGCGTGCCCTTTGGTGGACCCGATGGCGGCGACGGCGGACGCGGCGGGGACGTGTACGTCCAGGCCGACGAGAATCTCACCACGCTCCTGGACTACACGTACCGCGACCGGTGGGTCGCCGAGCGGGGTGAGCACGGCATGGGGTCGAACAAGACCGGTCGATCCGGCCCAGATATCACGCTGCCGGTGCCGCCGGGCACCGTGATCGTCGACTCCAAGACCGGCGAGCGGCTGGGTGAGGTGGTCGAACACGGCCAGACGCTGCTCGTAGCCCACGGCGGCCGCGGCGGGAAGGGCAATGCCTTCTTCGCCACCGCGACGCACCAAAGCCCCCGCGAGTGGCAGCCCGGCGAAGAGGGCGAGCACCGCACGTTACTGTTGGAGCTCAAGCTGATCGCCGACGTCGGTCTGGTCGGCCAGCCGAATGCCGGCAAGTCCACGCTGCTGTCGGTGATCTCGGCGGCGCGCCCAAAGATCGCCGACTACCCGTTCACGACGCTCTCGCCAAACCTCGGCGTCGTCCAACTCAGCGACGGCCGTACATTCGTCGTCGCGGACATCCCCGGCATCATCGAGGGTGCCCACGAGGGCCGCGGCCTCGGCCTCCAGTTCCTGCGCCACATCGAGCGCACGCGGCTGCTGGCGTTTCTGATTCCCATCGACGCGATGGATCTCCAGGCCGAGTACGATGGCCTCCGCGCCGAGGTCGCCGCGTACTCGAACGACCTCACGCAGCGTCCGCACTGCGTCGTGCTCACGAAGATGGACCTCTGGGGCCCAGACCCGGCTCCCACTGTTGACGCGCCGGATGCGTTCGGGATCTACCCGATCTCCGCTGCCGGGCGTACGGGCCTCGACGCGCTGCTCGCCGCTTGGTGGACACAACTCCTCGCCCAGCGCGCCTGAACGACCTGTCGGACCCTCCCGACGTCCTGTATTCGGCCGGCTCGCTCGCTATACTGGACGCGCCGACCGTAACGCTGGTCGGTAGCCGTCGGGCGACCGCATATGGCGAACGCATAGCACGCGTCTTCGGCACCGCATTCGCCCGCGCAGGCGTCTCCGTCATCAGCGGTCTCGCCTACGGCATCGATGTCGCCGCCCAACGTGCTGCGCTGGAAGCTGGTGGCAACGTCTGCGCGGTTCTCGGCACTGGCCTGGACGTGTTCTACCCTCTCTCCCATCGCCGCATCCAGCAGACCATCGCCGAGCGTGGACTTCTGCTATCCGAGTACGCGGCAGGAACGACGGCCCGTCAATGGCATTTCCCACAGCGAAACAGGCTCATGGCCGCCCTGGGTCGGGCGACGATCGTCATCGAGGCCGGCGAAACCAGCGGCGCGCTGTTGACGGCCCAAATCGCGCTCGACCTGGGCCGCGCGGTCGGCGTCGTTCCCGGCAACATTGACTCGCCAGAGTCGCGCGGCACCAACGATCTGCTCCATCGCGACAAGGTCGCGCCGGTCACGGACGTTGCGAGTGCCTTGGCATTACTCAACGCCGCGCCGTCGATGCGGCAACTCGAGCTCGCGCCGGACGAGGAAGCCGTCTGGCGCGCCTTGCCGGCAACGAGCGTCGACGACCTTGTCGCTCGCACCACGCTCCCGACGCCGCGCTGCCTAGCGGCCGTCGCCTCCTTGGAGCTCGCCGACGCACTTACCGTTGGCTACGACGGCTCAATTCGACGGCGGGAAACCGGCGATATTTCATGACGTGCCCCCGCGCCACCTCTATGTCCACGTCCCATTCTGCGCCCGTCGCTGCTCGTACTGCGATTTTTCGATCGCGGTCCGAGCCAAGCTGCCAGTAGCCGAGTACCTGTCGGCTCTGCGCGTCGAGTTGACGCTGCGCCATGGCGCCGACGGGCCGTGGCCGGTGGACACGATCTACTTGGGCGGAGGCACGCCGTCAGCGTTGGGCGCAGATGTTGGTCGCCTGATGGACCTGCTGCGTGAATTCGTGCAACCAACGTCAGGTGCCGAAGGTGGCGAAGGTGCTGGGGATGCCGAGGGTGCCGAAGTGACACTCGAAGCGAACCCCGAGCACGTCACTCCGCGCATGGCCGCAGCATGGCGGGAAGCCGGCGTCAATCGCCTGTCCCTGGGCGCGCAGTCGTTCGACTCGAAAGTTCTAGCGTGGATGCACCGCACCCATCGCGTGGATGATATTTCGCGCGCCGTAGACGCAGCGCGAAGCGCGCGTCTAGAAAACGTGTCTTTGGATCTGATCTTCGCCCTCCCGACGAAACTCGGCCGGGACTGGGAGGCAGACCTGAATCGCGCTATCGCCCTCGACCCGGCCCACATTTCGCTCTACGGCTTGACCGTGGAACCTGCCACGCCCTTGTCGCGCTGGATCGCACGTGGCGAGACCACGCCGGCCGATGATGGCGTCTATGCGGGCGAGTTCCTGCGGGCCCACGCGATGGCGGCGTCCGCTGGCTTCGATCACTACGAAGTGTCGAACTTCGCGCTACCTGGCCGGCACTCGCGACACAACTCGGCCTATTGGTCCGGTGCGCCCTACGCCGGACTGGGTCCGTCCGCTCACGAGTTCGATGGGACGACCCGTCGCTGGAACGTCGCCCCGTATGCCGAGTGGTGTTCTACGCTGCGCGCCGGCAAAGACCCGATTGGGGGGTCTGAGCAACTCACGCGAGAAAACCAGGAGACCGAGCGCGTGTATTTGGGGCTGAGAACAGCGAGCGGTCTTGTAATCGAACCAGGTGATGAGCCCGTAATAGACTCGTGGGAGCAGCAAAACTGGGCGGATCGGCGAGCCGACCGAGCCATATTGACCCCTGACGGTTGGCTTCGTCTGGATGCCTTGGCCACTGACTTGACTTATGCCAGAAGTCGTTCGTAGTTTTGAACTTATGCCATTGCCCGCGCTCAACGACCGCGAGCGTCGTATCCTTGAGGCCGTCATTCAGAGCTACGTAGAGACAGCCGAGCCCACTGGCTCGCGCAGCCTCGCCCGTCGCTTTGGTTTCGGCGTCTCGCCTGCGACGATCCGCAATACGATGAGCGACCTGGAGGAGAAGGGGTACCTGTACCACCCTCACACTTCCGCGGGCCGCGTGCCGACGGACATCGCATACCGGTTGTACGTCGACTCACTCATGCGCCTTTCTCCGGCTTCACTGCCGCTGCCGGAGAAAGACGACCTGATGGAACGCTTGGCCGCGGGCGGCTCGGCGATCGAAAATATTTTGCGGTGCGCCGCGCAGAGCCTCGGCCTGCTCACGCAAGAGTTGGGCATTGCGCTCGGTCCCCGCATGGACCAGACCGTGCTCGAGCGTCTCGACCTGGTTCGCCTCTCGAGCGAGCGTCTGTTGCTGGTCCTCGGTCTCCGCGGCGGCGCCATGCGCACGATTTTCGTGGAGGTTGCGGGCGCGATCGCCGATCCGATCCTCACGGAAGTGGCGCTCGTCCTCAACGAACGGCTCGCGGGGCTGACGCTCCGGGAGATCCGCGCCTCGCTCGTCTCGCGCCTGCGCGACACGGTGCCGTCTGAAGAGGCGGGCCAGCTGTTGAACATCTTCGTGCAAGGTGCCGACTCGATGTTCGACGCCCCGCTCGCCACCGACAATGATGTCGTGCTCGGCGCGGCGTCGGTGCTCGCCGAGCAGCCGGAGTTCGCCTCGGGCGATAGCCTGCGCCGGCTGATCGCGCTGACCGAGACGCGTGCGTCTCTGTCCGAGCTGCTGCGCAAGCGCTCGACGGGTGGCGGCATCACGATCACGATCGGGAATGAGCACGCCGATCCGCGACTCGACAACTTGACGATCGTGACCGCCGAGTACCGCGCGGGTCCGCTCGGTGGCGTGATCGGTGTGATCGGCCCGACGCGGATGCCGTACGAGAAGGTGATTTCGCTCGTGAGTCACACGTCGCAGATGATCTCCGCGCTGTTCGCTTGAGGACTGCTGTGGCCGATTTCTACTCCGTGCTCGGAGTAACGCGAACCGCGTCCGACGACGAGATCAAGAAAGCCTATCGCAAGCTCGCCATGCAGTATCATCCCGACCGCAACAACGGGTCGAAGGATGCCGAGGAGCAGTTCAAGGCGATCAGCGAGGCCTACGACGTCCTGCGCGACCCCAACAAGCGCGCGGTCTACGATCGCTACGGCGAAGCCGGCCTGCGGGGCGGCGGCGGTGGCGGATACCACCACGTCGACCTGTCCGAAGCGCTCAGCATGTTCATGCGCGACTTCGGCGGCCTGGGCGGGTTCAGCGACCTATTCGGCACCGGTCGTGGCCAGAGCAACCGCACCGGAGCGGATGTCAAAGTCCAGATCGACCTCACGCTGAGCGAGGTCGCGTCGGGCATCGACAAGACGCTCACCATGAAGCTCCTCGACGCGTGCGACAAGTGTAACGGCAACGGCGCCGAGCCGGGCACGACGCCGCAACGCTGCGCGACGTGCGGTGGCAGCGGGGAAGTGCGCCGCGCCCAGCGCTCGTTCTTTGGCCAGTTCGTGAGCGTCGCGCCGTGCCCGACATGCGGCGGCGAGGGCACGGTCGTGTCGACGCCGTGCAAGAAGTGCCGTGGCGACGGTCGCGTGCGCGCCGAGAAGACGTTGACGATCCGCGTACCGGCGGGCGTCGCCACGGGTCAGTACATGACGCTTCGCGGCCGCGGCAACGCGGGTCCGCGCGGCGGCGAGCGTGGCGATGTCATCGCCATTTTCAACGTGCAGGATGACCCGCGGTTCGAGCGTGACGGCGATGATCTCTACAGCGAGGTCTTGGTCTCCTACCCGCAGCTCGTCTTCGGCGCGGACCTCGACGTGCCGACGGTCACGGGGACGGTCGGCCTCCGTGTGCCGCCATCGACACACAGCGGGCACGTGTTCCACATCCGCGGCAAGGGGCTCCCGCGCGTGAACGCCACGGGTATGGGTGACCTGCACGTCCGCGTGCAGCTCTGGACGCCCGATGCACTCACGCGCGATGAGGAGGCGCTGATCCGCAAGCTCGCCGAGGTCGAGTCGAAGCCTCCGCAGACTCGCGCCAAAGGGTTTTGGACGAAGATGAAAGAAGCGCTGGGCGCGTGACCTGGTTTTCGGTGCGCGTTTGGCCCGATGAGGCCACGCGCGACGCCGTGACCCAGGTGCTGTTCGATCACGGTTGCGCGGCGCTCCAAGACGATGGCCCATCGATCGTCACCTGCTTCCCCGAAGAACAGATCGCGGCGCTCCGTGCGGCGATCGCTCCGGAGGTCCGCGTTGAGATCGCGGCGATCGCAGACGTTGACTGGTCGGAGCGCTGGAAGGACCAGCTCCACGCGCACCGTATCGGTTCGCTGACGATCGCCCCGCCATGGCTGGCCACCCCGGGCGCAATTGTCATTGAGCCGGCGATGGCGTTCGGTACCGGCGACCACCCCACCACGCGCGGCATGCTGCACCTGATGCAGAGGGTAATTCGCCGCGGCGATTTGGTCGCCGACCTCGGCGCCGGCAGCGCGGTCTTGTCGATCGCCGCTGCGATGCTCGGGGCGTCGCGAGTCGCGGCGATCGAGATCGACGCCGAGGCGATAAGCAACGCCGAGCTCAACGTGCGCCACAATGGTGCCGACGACCGCGTGCAAGTGCTTCAGGGCGACGCCGCGCTACTGCTCCCACTCCTCGCGCCAGTTCGTGTTGTCCTCGCAAATATTATTTCTTCAGTCCTCGTGGAACTCTTGCCCACGATGGACGCGAGTCTCACCGCCAATGGCGCGATGATCGTCAGCGGCGTGTTGCGCGCGGAGCGCGCACACATGCTGTCCGTATTCGAGTCCGCTGGCTGGCTGCTGGCCGATGAGACCACCGAGGCCGACTGGTGGAGCGCGAGTTTCGAGCGAGCCACATGATCGGGCTATTCACCCAGGGCCCGTTCACCGTCGGCGAAACGGTCACCGTCGAAGACGCGGCAACCCACCACCTGCGCGTGCGACGCGCCACGATGGGCAACGCGATCGCCCTCTACGACGGCGCGGGCACAACCGCCGAAGGCCAGCTGACACTGTTGACGACCCACCGGGCGGTGGTCTCGATTACCTCCGTCCGCCATATCGACGCGCCACCGGCGGTCCACCTGCTCGTACCGATCGCCGACCGCGATCGAATGCTCTGGCTCGCCGAGAAGGCCACCGAGCTGGGACTCACGTCCTGGCGCGCCGTGAACTGGCGCCGCTCGCGCAGCGTGTCGCCACGCGGCGAGGGCCCGTCGTTCGCCGCCAAAGTGCGTGCCCGGATGTGCGCCGCCATCGAACAGTCCGGCAATCCCTGGCTGCCGACGGTCGAGCCAGAACGTCGACCCGGCGGTCGCGGCAACCGAATCCTCAGGCGCCCGTTACGTGCTGGCCGCCGGTGCCCCACTGATGGCGAGCCCACTCACGGCACCGCTCACGCTCGCCCTCGGCCCCGAGGGTGGAATCGAGGACGACGAGGCGGCACTCTTCGAGCGCTCCGGCTTCATCCCGGTATCCGTCGGAGCACACACGTTACGGTTCGAGACCGCCGGCGTCGTCGCCCTCGGCCTCGCCCGCGCCCTGCTGGAGCACACGCGATGAGTGATGAGGCGACCTGCCTGTTCTGCCGGATCGTGCGCCACGAGATCCCGGCACAGATCGTCAGCGAGACCCCGGACACGATCGCTTTCCGCGACATCAACCCGCAGGCGCCGCAGCACATTCTCGTGATCCCGCGCCGTCACGTCGCGAATCTGAACGCGCTCGATGACCCGGCCCTGGTCGGCAAGCTCGCCGCCGCCGCGACGGATATCGCCCGCAAGGAAGGTTTCGCCGACAGCGGTTATCGCATTGTGATCAACACACTCGCCGACGGCGGCCAAACGGTCGACCATCTCCATCTGCACGTACTCGGCGGCCGCCACATGAAGTGGCCGCCGGGATAGTCCGCTACTTCACGAGCGCCTCGAAGGCGGCCACTTCATGCATCGGTTGGACTAACGCGTCGGCTGGCGCCGATCGCGGGGCCCCCGGGCTAGAGCGTTATCAGTGCGAGCTCGGGTCGCGACCCGACGCGCAGAGGAATGCCCGAATTCCCGAGCCCGCGACTGACGTACATGGCATGCCCGTTGGGCCCAGCGTACCAGCCTTTGACATAGGGCCCGCTGCCCTCGGGCACAAAGACGGCCAGGCCGAACGGCGCGATCTGCCCACCGTGCGTATGCCCGGAGAGCACGAGCGCGGGCCGGGTGGCCGCTTGCGCCACGGCGTCGAACGTGACCGGGCAATGGGACATCACGACGGTTCTCGCGCTGCCAGACGGCAGCCGCTGCAGCAGCCCGTAATCGGGCAAGCCAGCTCGCCAGTCATCGAGGCCAACGAGATCGACGGGCGCGCCGCCGATGTTGAGCCTCAGCGTCTCGTTGACGAGCAGCCGCACACCCGCGTGCTCGTAATGCCGCTTGAGCGCGCCGAGATCGCAGAGCCCTTGGTACTCCCAATTTCCAAGCGTCGCATACTTGCCGAGCGGCGCATCGATTGCCCCGTAGAACTCGACATGATGCTCACGCCCTCGCTGATCCACGGCATCGCCGGCAATCGCGATGACATCGGGCTTGAATGCCTGAACGGCCGCAATCAACCGTTTGCCTTCGACATAGTCGTGCGGCGAATGCATGTCCGTCAGCAGCGCGAGCCGTAAAGGCGGCGCTCCGGGTGCCATCGGATGCCCGTGGGTCGTCACCTCCAGCTCGTTGGAGGAGGCGCCGTACAGGGCGCCTAGCGCTCCAGCCGTTCCGAGCGCGGCCGTGCCCAGGAAGCGGCGCCGTGACAGATCAGGCATACGGGAATATAGCTTGACATGCGTTCTCGGAACTGATTTATTTCAAGGCAGTTAGGTCACTTCATCAAATAGGGGAATTGCGTTTGTCAGAAGTAATTATTCACGACGACGAGAACTTCGAGCGCGCCTTGAAGCGCTTCAAGAAGAAGTGCGAGAAGGCGGGCATTCTTTCAGACCTCCGGAAGCACCGGCACTATGAGAAGCCGAGCGAACGCCGCAAGCGGAAGATGAACGCGGCGATGCGCAAAAACCGGCGGACTCGGCACGCCTGAGGCGCGCGTGGCCGAGCTAACGGCGCGGCTACAGTCGGATCTCAACGCCGCGCGCAAAGCGCAGGACAAACCAGGGACGTTGCTCTTGAGCACGATCCTGGCTGACGTCAAGAACCGCCGAATCGAGCTGGGCCGTGACCCTAGCGACAATGAAGTGGCTGACGTGCTACGCAAAGGCATCAAGCGACGCCGCGAGGCGATCGAGCTGTACGATAAGGGCAATCGCCCGGAGCTCGCCGAGAAGGAGCGCGTCGAGGTGCGCTCTCTCGAGAAGTATCTGCCCGCGCAGGTCGATCCGGCCGAGCTCCGAGAGGCCATACGGGCCGCGATAGCGGCCGGCGCGACGAATATCGGGGCGGTGATGGGAAAGGTGGTTCCGCAGTATAAAGGACGCGCGGAAGGCAGCGTCCTCTCCGCCATTGCGCGCGAGGAGCTCGCCGCCCGGGGGTGAACGCCCATGCGCTGGGCGTGCTGGAGTTGCCGCGCGTCCTCGAGCTTGTCGCCCAGCGCGCAACGTCGGACCTCGGCGCCGCCCGCGTACGCTCAGCCTCGCCCAATCCCGATCGGTCGTGGATCGAGCGCGAGCAAACCCGTATCGTCGCCGTTCGCGCGCTCATCACCGCCGACCACCCTTGGTCGCCCGAACCGATCCCGGATCTCACGTCCGCGCTGGCTCGCCTTCGCATCGAAGGCACCTCGTGGTTGGGGTCGGAATTATTATCGGGCGCCGTCTTACTGCGATCCTCCCGTCTTACACGCCATGCTCTCGTAGATGCTCGCATAGTATTGGCCGATTTCGCCGAGCGGATGGTCGTAGCGCCAGACCAGGAAAAATCGATCGCGCGTGCCATCAATGACGATGGAGCCGTACGCGATGGTGCGTCGCCGCTCCTCGCCAGGCTGCGCCGAGATCTCAAGGGAGCACAGCTTGAGCTGATCCGCTTGCTGGAGCGGATCATGTCGCGCTTGGATCCTGGCCAACAAGTCGCCGACGGCTCGGTGACGATGCGCAACGGCCGCTACGTCATCCCGGTGCGCCGCGGCGGTCAGGTGTCGGTCGGCGGGATCGTGCACGACACGTCGTCGACCGGCGCGACGTTGTTTGTGGAACCGCCGGCAGCCGTCGAAGCAGGAAACCGCATCCGCGAGATGGAAGCCGACGAGGCCCGCGAAGTCGAACGCGTGCTTCGTGAGCTGACGGATGCGTTACGACCGCTGCATGCCGCGCTCGTGGATGCGCTCGACGCGCTCGTGGAGCTCGACACCCTGGCGGCCCGCGCGCGCTACGCGATCGACTTCAACTGCGCGACCCCGGATCTGGCGGAACCGGAAGCGGGGATGACCATCCGCGACGGTCGCCATCCGTTGCTGCTGGCACAGGGGATCCCGGTCGTCCCGTTCGACCTCGAGATGGCCCCGAATGAGCGCACGCTACTGCTATCGGGCCCGAACACCGGTGGGAAAACCGTGCTGCTCAAATCCGTCGGCCTCTTCTCGGCGATGGTGAGCACCGGGCTCCCGGCCCCTGTCGGCCCGGAGAGCCGCGTCCCGCTCTACGATGAGATCTTCGCCGATATCGGCGACGAGCAGTCGATCGCCGCGAGCCTCTCGACATTCAGCGCGCACGTCAAGAACTTGGGCGACATATTGGCGCATGCCACCGCGCGCTCCCTCGTGCTGATCGACGAGCTCGGCTCCGGCACCGACCCCATCGAGGGCGCCGCGCTCGGCGGCGCCGTGCTCGAGGATCTCACGGGCCGCGGGACGATGACGCTCGCCACGACGCACCTGGGCGCGCTCAAGGACCTCGCGTCGGAAGTCTCCGGCGTGGTCAACGCGTCATTGCAGTTCAACGTCGCCAAGCTCGAGCCGACCTATCGCTTGCAAAAGGGCGTGCCGGGTCGCTCGTACGGCCTCAGCATCGCCCGGCGGCTGCAACTCCCGGATGTCGTACTGGCCCGCGCCGAGGAGCGAGTGCCGCGCGCCGAGCGCGATGTCGACGCCCTGCTCGCGGATCTGGAGCGTCGGGACGCGATGCTCGCCGAGCAAGAGGCCCACGCGGCCGAGCTGATCGCCGGCGCCGAGTCCCGGTTCTCGCGCCTAGAAGCCCGCGAGCAGGCGGTGCGCGACCGCGAGCGGGATGTCTCGCGGAGTGCCCACGAAGACGCGCGGCAATACATTCTCCGCGCCCGCCGCGAAATCGACCGCGTGGTCTCCGAGCTCCGTGCCGCCGCAACGCCTGACGCGATCCGCTCGGCGCGCCGGCAAATCGAGTCGCTCGCCACTGACCACGCGGACGCCACTGCCGACGCCGACGCCAGTGACCACGCGCCATTCGATGGTTCACCGGAAGGCACCCCGGAGGGCACTCCGTCGTCGTCCCGCCGTCCTTCACGCGAGGCGCCGAAGGCGCCGAGCGTGGGATCCTGGGTGGAGCTCGGCACACTAGGCGGTCGCCTGGGCCGAGTCCTGGAGCTACGCCAAGACGATGCCGTCGTAGCCGTTGGCTCACTCAAGATGACGGTACCACTTGCCACGCTGCGCCCATCGCGCCAGACCGCGCCGGTGGAGACAGTGCCGGTGCTGCCCAATGTACTGGAAGCCCCTGCGGCGCCCGAGGTCGACCTGCGTGGGATGCGAGTAGACGAAGCCGAGGAGCAGGTGATGTACGCCTTGGACGCCGCAATCCGCGCCGACCTCCCGTCGCTCCGAGTGATCCACGGAAAGGGCACCGGCGCGCTCCGCGAGCGCGTGGCGGAGATGCTCCGCAAGGATTCTCGCGTCAAGCACTTCCGCCTCGGCGCCTGGAACGAGGGCGGCGCAGGCGTGACGATCGCGGAGCTCGCGTGACGCGCGAGGAAGTGAGGGAACGCGTTCGCGAGGCCTCGGATATCGTTCAGATCATCGGCGAGTCGGTCTCCCTCAAACGCCAGGGCAACACGTACCGCGGCCCATGCCCATTTCACAATGGGAAGGACCGGAATTTCACGGTCTGGCCGAAGTCCGGCGTTTACAAGTGCTTCGTGTGCCACGAGAGCGGCGATGTCTTCAGCTTCCTGCAGAAGCGTCTCGGGATGGATTTCCCGAGCGCCCTCAAGTCGGTCGCCGAGAAGTCGGGCATCGATCTTCCGCGTTCCGATCCACATGGCTCGGCGGCCCCGGACTCTCGCGAGCCACTCTGGGAGACTCTCGCCGTCGCCGCGGACCACTTCTCCCGACTGTTATGGGATGATCCGGCTGCCGAGGCGGCGCGCGCGTATCTGGCCTCGCGCCAGATCGATCGCGCCACGGCCGACCGATTCGGCCTTGGTTACGCGGCCGATGGCGAACGGGTGTTGTCCCACCTCCGAAGCCTCGGATTCGATGATGCGCGCCTGACCGAGGTCGGTCTCCGCACGGTCGGGGATGAGGAGCGAAAACCAGCCCCGCGCTTCTGGCACCGCCTCATGATCCCGATCCACGATGCCTCGGGACATGTCGTGGGGTTCGGCGGCCGGACGCTCGGCGCCGCGAAGCCCAAGTACCTCAACTCGCCCGATTCGCCGATTTTCTCGAAGAGCAAGCTGTTATACGGGTTCTACGCCGCAAAGCTCGCTATGCGGCGAGAAGCCAAGGCCATCCTGGTCGAGGGGTACTTCGACCTGATTCGTGTCGCCACGGCGGGGATCGACTATGTGGTCGCGTCCATGGGGACGGCGTTGACGGAGCCCCAGGCCCAGTTGCTGGCGCGTTACACTCGGCAAGTCATGATCGCGTATGACAGCGATCGTCCAGGTCTCGAAGCCACATTTCGTTCCGCCGATGCCTTGCTGGAACATGGCGTTCGGGTCCGCGTCGTGACATTGCCGCCTGGAGAGGACCCAGACAGCTTCGTCGCCAAGCACTCTCGCGCGGATTTCGAGGCTCAACTCGCTCAGGCCCTCGACGTATTCGATCGGAAGGTGCAACTTGCGGAACGCGGCGGATGGTTTGCCGATCTTGGCAAGAAGCGCCGCGCGATCGACAAGTTGTTGCCGACCATTCGCGTGACGGCTGATCCAATCACTCAACAACTCTATGTTGGCCGACTGGCCGAGGCATCGGGCGTCAGCGCTGATGTCTTATGGCGAGAGATCGGCGTGACCCCTGACCCAGTCACGGTCCCGCGCCAGAATCCTCCTCGCGCCGGCCGCTCGTCACTACAGGCGCGGTCGGGATCGATCCCCGGCCTCAACTCGGAGCGTTGGCTCGTCCAGTATCTCCTCGCCGCTCGCTCGCTGTTGGAGTCCGTGGCGCCCCGCGTGGACGTGTCGATGCTGCGCGACCCGGCGTCCCGGGCCATTTACGGCGCGCTTCGCGCCGCCGGACCGGACGCGACCTTGGACGAGCTGACGAAGAATTTGTCGCCGGATGAGATTGCGCTGGTGCAAGAGATGCAGGCAAAAGGAACCATGGGCGCCAACCCGACCGTCGCGGTCGAGCAATGCATCGCCAAGCTCCACGAGCGGGCGATCAATGAGCAAGCGCGCGAGATCGATGAGAAGATCAAGTACGCAAGTGAAGCGCAGAAGACCGAATTGACGAAAGAGAAAACCCGGTTACGGAGGCGTGGTGCACCCTGATGTAATTGCGCTACTCGCGTTGCAGGCCGACGATGCGGCGATTCTGGAGCTCGAGGAGCGGATGGCGGCGCTCGAACCGCGCGCGAAGGCGCTCGATGAGGCGCGCCGCAAGGCGCTCGACGCGGCGCAGCGGTCGCACACGGCGGTCGACGATGAGGAAAAGCGCCGCCGCGACCTCCACGCGCGCATTACCCAGCACAAGCAGCTGCACGAGCGCAACGTCGCCCAGCTCGACGCGGTGAAGAAGGTGAAGGAAGCCACCGCGGCGATGTCTCAGGTCGAACAGGCGCGGCGTATCCTCGCCGAGGAAGAGAGCGAGCTCGCGACGTTGTCGCGCCGGATCACCGAGCTCACCACCGTCCGCGACAACCACGAGCACGCGCTCGCGGATCTCGACCACCGGCACGCCGAGGATCGGGCGTCGATCGCGTCGCAGCGCGCCGAGATCGAGGCCGCGTTGACGACCGCGCGCGCCGCGCGATCCGACAAGGCCGCCGGCGTCAACCGACCCCTCCTCGCGAAGTACGACCGTATCCGATCGGTCCGGAAACGGGGCGCATTGTTTTCGCTGCGCGGCCCGTCGTGCGGGAACTGCGATACGAGCGTGCCGATGCAGCGTCGGAACCTCATGGCCGCGCGCGGCAACATCGAAGTATGCGAGCAGTGTGGTGTGCTGCTCTATGCCGACGTGGCGTCTGCAGAAGGAGCCGCCTAGCTTCCGCGCGTGATACGCCCCACCCGCTGGATCTTCCCCGAGCGAGCCGACGACGCCGCGACGCTCGCGCTCTCGACGCAGCTCCACCTGCCGATCTCGGTCTGTCGGCTGCTCTGCGCCCGCGGGTTCTCGGATCCGGAGTCCGCGAAACGCTTTCTCCGTCCTCGCTTCGAGCAGCTGCACGCGCCATCGTTGATGTTGGACCTCAATGCGGCGGTCGATCGCATCGCCCTCGCGATCGAGCGCGAGGAGCAGATCCTGGTCCATGGCGATTACGATGTCGATGGCATGACCTCGACCTCGTTGTTGTACCGGACACTCCGCTCATTCGGCGCTCGTGTCACGCCATTCATCCCGCATCGCTTGCGGGATGGCTACGACCTGGGCCCGGCGGGAGTAGCGGCCGCCCGCGAGGCGAGTGCAGCCCTGGTCATCACGGCGGATTGCGGCACGAACGCGCACGCCGCGGTCAATGCCCTGACTCAATCGGGCGTCAACGTCATCATCAGTGACCACCATCTGCCGACCCGCCCGGTTCCAAATTGTCTCGCGGTGCTGAACCCCCGGCGCCCTGGCTGTGGCTACCCGGACAAGGACCTCGCGGCTGCCGGCGTCGCATTCAAGCTGATGCTGGCGCTCGCGGCCAAGCTCGGCAAATCACCAGGCCCCGTATTCGCGCACTTGGACCTGGTCGCCCTGGCGACCGTTGCCGATGTGGCGCCACTGCGCGGCGAAAACCGCGTGTTCGTGCGCTACGGCCTCCGGCTGATGGCCGAGAGTCCCAATGTAGGTCTGCGCGCTCTCGTCCAATCGTCGGGACTCAAGGATAAGCCGATCACGACGGGCCGCGTAGGATTCATCCTGGCCCCACGATTAAACGCCGTTGGCCGCTTAGATAGAGGTCTTCGTGGAGTCGAACTGTTGACGACCGATCACGAAGCCGACGCGCACCGCATCGCGCGCGAGCTCGAGGAGCTGAATCGCCGCCGGCAGGAGATCGACCGGGCGACGCTCGTCCACGCGCACGAGAAATTAGACGCGCTCGACCTGGACTCGACGTACGGGATCGTGCTGGCCAACGAAGGCTGGCACCCGGGCGTCATCGGCATTGTCGCTTCCCGTATCGTCGAAGAGACGGGTCGCCCGACCGTCATGATTGCGCTCGACGGCGAGACCGGGAAGGGATCCGGCCGCTCGATCCCGAGCTTCGACCTGCACGGCGCGCTCGGCGCGTGCGCGGATCTCTTGGAGCGCTATGGCGGCCACCGCGCCGCCGCGGGCGTGACGATCGCCCGCCGCAACGTGGAGGCATTCGCCGAGCGATTCAACGAGGTCGCGCGCGCTCGCCTGACGCCCGAGGATCTGGCGTCGACCGTCTACGTCGACCTCGAGGTGCCGATCGACGACATCACGCGCGACCTCGAAGCACTCCTGCGCCACTTCGAGCCATTCGGCATTGGCAACCCGGCGCCCGCGCTCCTCGCCCGCGGCGTGCGCCTCATTGGCCCCGCGCGCGCCGTCTCGCAGGATGGCCTCAAGCTGCGCCTGGCGACGACGCGCGGCGAGCTCGATGCGATCGCGTGGAATGCCGCGCACCGCGCGGGGGAGCTCTCGGGCGAGCATCCGATCGACCTGGTCTTCCGCGTCGAGCGCGATGACTGGCAAGGGTACGATCGCGTGCAGGCGAAGATCACCGACTTTGCCAGTGAGAATAGTCGCGGGTGAGTGGCGAGGTCGCGTGATCGCCGCTCCACCGGGCGACGCCGTGCGTCCCACCACGGACCGCGTGCGCGAGGCGTGGATGAGCATCGTGCAACCCTGGCTCCCCGGCGCCCGCGTCGTCGACCTCTTCGCCGGCTCCGGTGCGCTCGGCCTCGAAGCCCTGTCCCGCGGAGCCATCTCCTGCGACTTCGTCGAATCGTCTCCGAAAAGTCTGGTCGCACTGCAAGCGAACATCGCGAAGCTCGATGCGTCTGCCTCGTTCACCGAGTCCACCGTATGGACGCCGTGAAGTACGCGTTCATACGAGCCGAAGGCGAGTATGACGTGGGATTCGCCGATCCACCATACGACCGTGGCCTGGCGCCGGCGCTCGCTGAGCGCTGGCTCGAGGTGCCGTTCGCAACGGTCCTGGGCATCGAACACTCGGTGCGTGAGGAGTTGCCGCCGAGTGGTGAGACGAGACGGTACGGGACGACGGCCATAACTTTCTACGGACTGCTCCGATGAACGTCACGGGCATTTACGCTGGCAGCTTCGACCCGATCACTCGGGGCCACGAAGACTTGATGCGACGGAGCCTCGAATTCGTGGACCGCTTGGTGGTCGCGGTCGCCGTGAACTCCTCGAAGCAACCGCTGTTCACGATCGACGAACGCCTGGAGTTGATCCGCGCGGCCGTCGCCGACGAGCCACGGATCGAGGTCCGCCAATTCCCGGGCCTCTTGGTCGACTTCGCCACGTCGGTTGGAGCCCGGATCGTGATCCGGGGTCTAAGGGCGGTAAGCGATTTCGAGTACGAATTTCAGATGGCGCTCATGAACCGGCACTTATCCGGGCACTTAGAGACGGTTTTCATGGTTCCTTCGCTGGATATGACCTACGTCAGCTCCAGTATCGTCCGCGAGGTCGCCCGCTACGGTGGCGACGTCTCGGCGCTCGTGCACCCCCGCGTGGCCGAGGCCATGCGGCGCAAGTTCGCCCAGTGACAGTCGCGGAGGCCGCCCTCTCGGCTTCGACGTTCCTCGCCGACGTCAGAGCACGCGCTGCCCGTACGGCGCGAACGATCGTCTTCCCGGAAAGCGGGGACCCCCGTACCCTGGAGGCGGTCCGGACGCTCCTCGCGGACCACGTGGTCGAACCGATCCTGATCCTGGACCCGGCGCACCGAGATACCCACGCCGCCGCGCGCAGCGCGGCGCGCGCCATCGACCCGTGCCGAGACCCGAGACGGGAGCAAGCCGCCGATTGGCTCGCCGCATCCCCGCGCGCCACGAAGCTGTCCCCGGATGAAATCAAGAAGCTGGCCGTCACCCCCCTGTACTTCGCGGATGCCTTGGTAAGGGCCGGCGATGCCCATGGCTGCGTCGCCGGTGCGGTGCACACGACGGCCGATGTCGTCAGGGCCGCCCTCCGCATGATCGGCCCGGCGCCGAACGTCACGACCGTCTCGAGCGCCTTCTATATGGTGCTGCCCGACGGCCGAATCCTGACGTTCACCGACTGCGCCGTCGTCCCGCTACCGACCGACGCCCAGTTGGCCGACTCGGCCGAGGCCGCGGCCGACGACCGTCGTCGTATCGTCGGCGACGTGCCAAAGGTGGCATTCCTCTCATACAGCACGCACGGCAGCGCCGGCGGCAAATCCGTCGAGCGCGTCCGCCGCGCGGTCGCGCTGCTCTCCGCACGGCGCCCCGATCTGGCGATCGACGGCGAGCTGCAGGCCGACGCCGCCCTCGTCCCAGAGGTCGCGCGGCGCAAAGTCGGTGCCGATGGGGGTCCGGTCGGCGGCACGGCGAATGTGCTCGTGTTTCCATCGCTCGACGCCGGGAACATTGCCTACAAACTGGTCGAACGCCTGGCCTCCGCCGTCGCGGTGGGGCCGATCTTGCAAGGACTCGCGCGGCCCTGCTCCGATCTCTCGCGCGGGGCGGGTCCGCATGACATTATCAATGTGGCGGCGATTACCGCGCTGCAAGCCACGACGTTGGGAGAGCCGACATGAGTTTTTCGATCACGAAGCACGGAGAGGTTGTTGTGGTCGACGTAGAGGGGCAGTTAATCGTGGGAAATCGTCAGGAACTGAAACAGAAGGTTCTCGATGAGCTCGAGAAGGGCGAGCGGAAGTTTCTGATCGACTTCACGCGCACCGGCTACATCGACAGCTCCGGGCTCGGCGTGCTCGTGTCGCTGTCCAAGAAGATTCGCGAGCAGGGCGGGGAACTGCGGCTCGCGAACTTGAACGATGACCTCAAGACGTTGTTCGAGCTCACGAAGCTCGACACGTTGTTTCAGATCGCCGACACGCGGGAACGCGGGCTCCAAAGCTTTTGATGGCTCGCGCCCGGGATCCACTCGATTCCATGCGCGTCGTGATCGAGCTGGAAGTCCCGAATGATGTCCGAAGAATCGAACAGATCGTGGAGCTCGTGAGTCGTCAGATTCGCGAGCTCGACTTTCCGGCGCGCGCCTGCTCGCTGAACATCCCGGTCGCGCTCTCGGAAGCTTTATCGAACGCCATGCTGCGCGGCAACGCGGATGACAGCGCCAAGCACGTCCGGGTGCGCGCCCTCGTCGACAAAGCCGCCCTCGTGCTCGAGATCACCGACGAGGGCGTCGGGTTCGACCTCGACCGTTGCACCCGCGACCCGACCACGCCCGAGAACGTCGTGCGCGAGGACGGGCGTGGCCTGTATCTCATGCACCAGCTGATGGACCGCGTGGAGCGCTATACCGACGGTGGCAACGTCGTGCGCCTCACGCTGAAGCGCCCGTGAGAGAGCAGGACCTGGGGGTCGTGCTCACGGCCTTCACCGACAGCACCCAGTGCGCCGCGTCGGTGTGGACGCAGTCGGACCCGTCCCGCCCACTCGTCCTCCTGGCCGCGTCACCCTCGACACCTGCGCCCCCGCCTTTGGACCAGTTGCCGGTCGGCGCCGAGCCGGCCGCGCTGTCTCCTGACCAGCTGATCGCGCGCGTCCCATCCGCCAAGCGCGCGTGGCTCGTGGTTGGTCCGGCGAAGTCAGCGGATCTGCCGCTCAAGCAGTTGTTGCGCTTCCTGGCCCCGGTTGTGTCGCAGATGCTGAAGACCGCCACCGAAGTCGAGCACGCGGCGGTCGAGCTGGCCGAGCGGTACGAAGAGATCAATCTCCTCTATACGATCAGCGAGATCTTGGGCCGCACGGTACGCCTCGAGGAAGCCGCGGCCACGATCCTCAAGGAGATTTCCGAGACGGTCGGCGCGCGCAAGGCTTCGATCCTCGTGCACGATCGCGTGACCGACACCCTGCAGGTGGTCGCCGCTATCGGCGTCCGCCCCGAGGACGCTCCGCCGATCGCCGCCGAGGATCCATGTAGCGTCTCGGCCCGCGTCTTCCGCACGCAACATCCGGTGATCGTCGACGGCGACGAAATGCCGTGCGATGCCGAAGCCGGCTATCGTCGCGGGATGATGCTCTCCGTCCCCATCATGTGGACCGCCCCGGATGGCGGTGAGCCACTCGGCGTCGTCAATCTCTCGGATCGCGGCTCCGGCAACCCATTCAGCGCCGGCGACCAAAAACTCGTCGCCGCGATCGCCACACAAATCGGCACGGCGATCCAGAACACACGCCTGGTCCGCGCCTCGCTGAATCAGCAGCGCCTCGTTCAAGAGATGCAGCTGGCTCACGATCTCCAGATGCACCTGCTGCCCTCGGTCAACGCGGTGGCTCCAGAAGCCGACGTTGCCGCGCGCGTTGCACCGGCCGAGAGCGTGGGTGGCGATTTCTACAACCTGTTCCGACTCGGCGCCGGCAACACTGGCGCGATGATCGGCGATGTCTCGAGCCACGGCTATCGCGCGGCGCTCATCATGGCCCTCGCCATGAGCGCCTCGGCGATCCACGCCCAGACAACGCTGGACCCAGCCGAAGCCCTTCGCTCTCTCTTGCTGTCCCTCCAAGATGAGCTCTCCAGCACCGAGATGTTCATCACGGTCTTCTACGGCGTCGTCGATCGCGTGCGCGGCGAGTTGCGCTACGCGAACGCCGGCCACCCTCACGCCTTTATCGTTCGCGGCTCCGGCACGGTCGAACGCCTCGACGCGCTCGACCCGCCCCTTGGCCTGGGGATCGGCGCGCCGTCCGGCGCCACCCGCCCGTGGTCCCGTCGCGAAGACTTACTGGTCCTCTTCACCGACGGCGTAAGCGACGCCCGCAACCGCGCCGACGCCCGCCTCGGCGAGCAGGCCGTCCTCGACACCGTTCTCGAATACCGCGATCGTTCGCCGGCCGAGATCGTCGATCGCATCCACGAGCGCGTCACGAGCCACCGCGGCGATGTCCCATTGCGCGACGACCTGACGCTGGTCGTCCTGCGCAGTTGAGCGGCGCCCTGGTCGCGTTGCGCATTTGAGCCGCCGACTCGGCCAGCACTTTCTCACGGACCCTCGCGCGCTCGCGCGAATCGCCGACGCGCTCGCGCTCAGCGGCACTGAAACCGTCGTCGAAATCGGTCCCGGCCGCGGCGCCCTGACCGAGCTCCTACTCGCCCGCGCCGCCCGCGTAGTCGCCATCGAACTCGATAAGCCGCTAGTCGAGCTGCTCCGCGGTCGCTTCGGTGCAGACAGTCGGTTCACGCTCGTCCACGCGGACGTGCTCGATGTCGCGCTCGCCGGCGCAGCCGGCGGCGTCCCATTCGCGCTGGCAGGCAACATCCCGTACTACATCACGACCCCAATTCTCTTCCACGCACTGGAACCACCAATGCCGCTACGCTCGGTGTTTCTCGTGCAGAAAGAAGTGGCCGAGCGCGTAGTAGCCGAACCGGGCTCGAAGATCTACGGTGCTCTCTCGGTGAACGTCCAAGCGCTCGCAGTCCCGCGTCTTGTAGCAAAAGTCCCGGCGGCCGCTTTCTCCCCACCCCCAAAGGTGGACTCGGCGATCCTCGCCATGGAACCCCGCGCCGAGCCTTTGATCACGGCAGCCGAGCAATCGGGATTCTCCGAGATGGTCATCGCGACCTTCGGCCTGCGCCGCAAGCAGATGCGTCGTGTCGTGCGCACGCTGGCCGAATTGTCACCGGACGCGGCGGACCAAATACTCAACGGTGCGGGAATTGACGCCGAGTCACGCCCCGAGACGCTCGCCCCCGGGAAATTCGCTGCGCTATACCGGCAGCTTGCCAATGTATCCACGTGAGACTACATTGCACGTATGTTGAACGCCGGTATCCGGGAGCTCAAAGCGAATTTGAGCCGCTACCTGAAGCAGGTGGCGAAAGGTCGGATCGTGCTCGTCACTGACCGGGGTCGCGTCGTAGCTGAGTTGCGTGCGCCAGGGGGATCGAGCGCATCCGAGTTGCGCTGGCAGGAAATGGTCGCATTGGGCGCAATCCGGCCCGCGTCCGACCCGGCCGATCGGTCATGGGCCAACTGGCCAGGATTGGGACTCCCGGCCGGCACGGCCCAAAAGATCGTCGACCTCGATCGCGACGAATGACCTCGCCCGCGCCGAGCCTGACGCTCTACGCGGAGACGAGCGCGGTGCTGCGCGTGGTGCTCGAAGGCGACAAATCACTGGGTACCATCTTGGCCGGCGCGACGCGGCTCGTCACATCGACTCTCACCTTCGTCGAGGCGGACCGCGGGCTTCGCCGAGCCCGGGCCGAGCGGCGTCTCGATACGCGCCAGTTCACTCGCGGCGAGCGGTGGCTCGCGCGCTTTGCTCGTGCCTGCGATGCCATGCCCCTCACGGATGCCGTGCTCGATCGCGCGAAGCGCGATTGCCCGGTCGAGCCGGTGCGCACACTCGACGCGCTGCATCTCGCGAGCATTCGGTTGTGGGACGAACGGATAGGCGAGATCACCGTTGCCTCGACTGACCAACGGGTGCGTGCGAACGCCGCGGCGTGGGGCCTCGCGCTCGTACCGCCGTAGCGACTATATCAGGAGGCTGTCACCCTGCTGATCGCGCTTCCCGCCTCCCTCATGCTGCTGATCGCGGTGCAGGTTGGTCGATGGGCTGCGCAGTACAACTGTGCCAAGCGCGGCACCGGCTGGTCCTCGTGCACGGCAGCCAGCGTGAGCCCGTGTAGCGCTTGAACATGTTGCGCAACTGCGACCCGGATCCAAATCCGATTGCTACGGCGACGCGCTCGACGTGCTGATGGGTGGTGGCGATCATATGCGTGGCGACAAAGAGCCGGCACCACCCGATCGTGCCTCTGGTGTTGGCAGGTGCAAGCCTCGCATAAGGCGATAGAGGGTCCGGTCGCTCACTCGCAACGCCTCCGCCACCATGGTCACCGTCAGCCGTGACGTGGCGCCCATGGTGCACCAGGAAATAAGGGGCTGCTCCGGCGACGGTATCCACGGTAGGGCGCGATGCGCGGCCTCGGCGTGCATCGGTGCCGTCAAGGTCGCAGCGAGTGCCGTTCGCACGCCCCGCTCGAGGCTCTCGAATCCGAGGAGCGAGACGTAAGCGTCGATGAATGAGACGTTGGCGACTGGCAGAGCGGCTCGTGCTACCGCGTCTCGATGCTCGCTCGTGGCAGGGGCGGCCACGGTTGAAGTGGCAGGATCAGGTGCTGTGCCAGCGTTCGCGGGTACATTCTTGTCTCGCGAGCTGGGTTATACGGCCGGAGGCGCGGCTCTAGGTTTCATGACACCGTTTCTCGTCGCAGCTGTTGGCTCGGCGCAACCCTTCGGATGCACAGCGACCGCCCGATGACTTAACCGGGGACATTATGCGGTCACCGAAAGCCGGCAATCGCGAAGCGAACGAAGCAGTCGCCGCTCGACGTAAGCGGGAACGATCGCGCTACGCGTGGCGGACATGGGTGCTCGGCGTCGGACTGCCCGTTGGACTCACCATGAGCATTGCGACGGTGTACGCATTGCGCGGGCGGGTCATGCATTCGTTGTTGCAAGCCGCAATATCAGTCGCGCTTTCGACGCTCGTGGCGATGGGTCTCAGTTACGTCGCTGGCTTGTATTTCTGGTCCCGAGAAGAGCACTGAATGCCGGCAGGTCGCAAGGCGGGCAACGTCTTTTCTTGGCGGTGCCCGCCCGGTGATCACTGATGATCTAGCTTGTGTGGTTCGCGCAGGGCGTGCGAGATCCTGCGCCCATGTCCACGTCCCGAGCCACGCGATTCTGCAGCGCGATTGCGAGAGTCGTGATGGCGGAGCCAATCGTATGGCGCAGCGGCGCGAGCCCGTGAGATCTTAACCCTCGGTGATCGACGCGTCGCTCGTGATCGGGGTTGACCTGGCTCCGGGGACGGTGGTGTGCAGGTCGAGCGTGACCTTTACGACTCGCGCACGGAGACGCGCGTGCTCGTGCCGCGTGGGTCGCGGCTATGGCTGCTTTGTGGCAACCTCGCTCCGGTTCTGTGTACTGAGCCTCAGTCGCGGGGCGATCAACTCCAGCGCGACGAACAGCATGAAAAACGGCAGATAGAGGACGGCGACACGCTGCAAGGCTACGGTCCAGTTATGTCGCACCGCCTCGGGATAGAAGTAATGCGCGATACTCATAGCGAACATGGCCGGAAGTGTGACGACGAGAGTCCCAAGAGCCCCGCCCGAAATACGCCGCCAGAGGATGGCCATGGGCGTGAAGAGCATTGCCAGGCCGATGCACGCCAATGGGATGGGGACCCGCCGCGCCGTAGTGACGATGATGACTACCGCCGTTGCGATCATGCAGAGTCCCATCGCGAGACGTACCTTCGCAGGTGTTCGGTGGTACCAGTTGTCGTTCGGCATAGCGACGTTGGGAATTTCCTCGGGGCTCTCCCGTCTCGCCAGAGCGGGTGGTTATGCGACGATTTCTACGGTCGGGACCTGCAGCAACTAGGAAATACGATTCCGCTGTGCTGCCGATTGGTGACGCTCACTGTGGCAGGAGTAATGCTTTAGGTTTGGATCACCGACAAGGGTTCAGCGATCTTCGCCAGCCCCCAACGCCGCTACCGGTGCGGACGGCTCGGCTTGTTGGGTCGACGACGGCACCCTAGCCCCTGACGGTCGATAAGTCGGCGGAGCTTTAGCGCTCGATTCGATGCGCGAGCGCGTAGGACAGTACTTCGAGCTCGGCCGCCATATTCACCGCGCGCACGATGACGTCATCCGGCACGCGCAGCTGAATCGGCGCGAAATTCAGAATGCCGTGAATCCCGGCGCGCACGATAAGCTCGCCCGTTTCCTGTGCCGCACCACCAGGGACGGCGAGCACCGCGATGTCGGGTCGTAAGACGTCGGCATCGCTCACCAGCTGCGCGATGTCGCGGACCGAGTGCCCGTCCCATTGGGTGCCGATCTTCGCGGGATTGTTGTCGTACACGGCGACGACTCGGAACCCGCGATGACCGAAGCCGGAGTACTGCGCGAGCGCTGAGCCGATCTTACCGGCGCCGACGATCACGACTTGCCATTCGCGGCCGAGTCCCAAGATCTCGCGCAGGCGCGAGACCAGCTCGGGGACTGGATATCCCAGTCCGCGTTTGCCAAAAGAGCCGAAGAACGAGAGATCTTTGCGAACCTGCGCCGAGGTGGTGCCGCCCAGCTTCGCCAGCGTCTCGCTGGAAATAGTAGCCAGCCCGCGCCCGCCGACCTCCTCGAGGTAGCGGAGGTAGAGCGAAAGTCGCCGGACAGTAGAGTCGGCAATGCGTCGGTTCGCGGCTCGTGCCATGTGAAATTATTCACAAGTTACGAGCCTGCACGTTATCTTGCACCCGTGAGGCGTTCGTGGAGCTAACGCGAGCTAAGGCTGCGGCTTACCTGGCCGCGGGTCCAGCCCCTGCCTCGGAGTTATTGGCCCATGCGTGCGGCATTCCTGGCCTCCCGAGCGTCGTCGCCGACCACATGGCCGCCGTCTTGTTTGCCGGCCACCCCGAGTTTGCTCGGGATCTCGTCAGCGGCCTTTGGAAGCACGTCTCGGTTCGCTCCGACCTGTCCCTCGACGGCGCGTCTCCACTCCGCGGCCTCTCGTACGCAGTCGTCGATGTCGAGGCCACAGGTGGCCGCCCCGAGCGCGGCCGCTATGGCCCCGATCGCGTGATCGAAGTCGCGATCGTCACCGTGCGCGATGGTGCTGTTGATGACGTGTACGAGACCCTGATCAACCCCCAACGCCCGATCCCGCGATTCGTGTCGCGCCTCACGGGAATCTGGGCCGAGACGTTGAGCCAAGCCCCACGGTTCGCCGACGTCGCCCAAGAGGTCGCGCGCCGGTTGGATGGTCACGTGTTCGTCGCCCACAACGTGAAATTCGATTGGCGCTTTCTCTCGGCCGAGCTGGCGCGAGCCGGCGCCGGCCGACTCCGCGCGCCGCGCCTGTGCACGGTGCGCCTCGCCCGCCGATTGCTTCCGCACCTGCGCCGCCGCTCGCTCGACCACGTCGCCCACCACTACGACGTCGAAATTACCGCTCGGCACCGCGCCGGCGGCGACGCCGTCGCGACCGCGCGCTGCTTGATTCGCATGCTGCGCGATGCCGATCGTCAAGGCATCACCACGTGGAGCGATGTGCAATCCCTGTTGGCGCTCCCCGCTCCCGCTCGCCCAAAGCGCCATTCGGCGCTCCCCACTCAGGTTCAGCACGAGGAAAGCGCGTGACCGTTCCGCAGATCGAAACGCGACAGCTCGGCGCATGGCGCATACACTCAGTCCGCTCCGGCAACATGCGCCTCGACGGCGGCGCGATGTTCGGAATCATTCCCAAGCCACTCTGGGAGAAGAAGCTCCCGGCTGACGAGCGCAATCGCATCCCGATGTGCATGCGCAGCCTCGTGATCGAGCACGAGATCGGTCCCATCGTGATCGAGACCGGTGTCGGCAACAAGGAGAGCGAGAAGTTCTACGACATCTACGGCATCGACTCGCGAACACCGGATGGCCGCACTCAACTCGAAGCCGGTCTGTCGACTCTCGGCGTCCCGCCGGAAAAAGTCGCGCTCGTCATCAACACGCACTTGCATTTCGACCACGCGGGCGGCAACACCTATCGCGACAAAGGCGGCGAGATCCGCTTGTCGTTCCCCAACGCGCGGTACGTCGTTCAGGCGGGCGAATACCATTACGCCACACACACGAACGAGCGCACGGCGGGGAGCTACTTTGACGACAACTTCGTTCCGGTCGAGGCCGCGGGCCGGTTCGACTACGTTCGCGGCGAGCGGGAGATCGTGCCAGGCGTGACCGTGATCCCGGTCCCGGGCCACACACCCCACCTCCAGGGAGTCCTGGTCGAGAGCCGCGGCGAGAAGGCGTTTTTCATCACGGACTTGGTGCCGACGACCACCCACCTCCCGCTGCCCTGGATCATGGGTTACGACGTCGAGCCGCTCGTGACGCTGGAGACAAAGCGACGGATCCTGCCTCGTGCGGCCGAGGAGGGCTGGCTGGTCGTGTTCCCCCACGATGCGCGTACGGCCTGGAGCCGGATCCGCCGCGAGGCAAACACGTATACGCTTGACTCTCCCGACAAAACGGCATAACTTCTGCTGCAACAACACGCTAAGTAGTCCCGCGCGGTGCGGGGCTCACCCTCCGGCCCTTTTGGTGCTGTAGGAGTTCAGTCTAGGCGACGGCCCACGCTGTGGCGTGAGCCGCCTATCTACGCGAACTCCACGTGGGTTCGCGTTTGTTTTTTGCTTTCTAAATTCGAGGGAACGGAGTTATTCAGGACAATTCGAAGCGGGTTCGCGTCAACCGGCAAATTCGCATCAGTCCGATCCGCGTGATTGGAGCGGACGGCAGCCAGTTGGGAATCATGGATGTGGATGCCGCGCTCTCAGCGGCACAGGAGCAGGGACTTGATCTGGTCGAGGTCGCACCCACCGCGCGGCCACCCGTCGCCCGCATCATGGACTACGGGAAGTTCAAGTTCGAGCAGGCGAAGATGGCTCGGCAGGCCAAAAAGAAGCAGCACATCATTCACCTCAAAGAGGTGAAGTACCGGCCGGGCATCGAGGACCACGATTTCGAGACGAAGACGCGGCACGCTCGCGAGTTTTTGCAGGACGGCAACAAAGTGAAAGTCACGATGATGTTCCGGGGCCGACAGATCGCGCATCCGGAGTTGGGGAGGGAAGTCGTCGACCGGGTGGCGGCAGCGCTCAACGACATTGCCAAAGTCGAGAGCGACGCCAAGCTCGAAGGAAAGTCGATGATCATGATCTTGACGCCGAAATAGGACTGACGATGCCAAAGATGAAAACGCACAAGGGCGCGAAGAAGCGCTTCTCCGTCACAGCCACGGGGAAGGTGCGCCGCCTGAAGGCGTATAAGAGCCACATTCTGACCAAGAAGTCCGCGAAGAGAAAGCGCAATCTGCGCCGGCCGACGATCGTCACGCCGAACGGCGACGCGTTGCGTATTAAGCGTCTCATTCAGGCGTAAGGAGCTCACATGCCTCGCGTCAAATCGAACGTCGTACGACTCAAGCGCAAAAAGCAGATCATGAAGGCGGCCCGCGGTGCATTCGGCGGGCGCTCCAAGCTCTGGAAAGCCGCGAAGGAGACCGTCGAGCGCGGCTGGCGCTATGCGTATCGCGATCGCAAGAACAAAAAGCGCGATTTTCGTCGTCTATGGATCACCCGCATCAACGCCGCGGCCCATCAGAACGACATGAGCTATTCGGTGTTCATGAACGGCCTCAAAAAGGCCGGCATTGAAGTCGACCGGAAGATCCTCGCCGATCTCGCGGTCCGCGACCCGCAAGCGTTTACCGCGCTCGCCGAGCGCGCCCGCAACGCCCTGACCGCCGCGTAAACTCGGGCGGTCTCTCGCAAAGAGGGCGGCGGCGCGATGGCGCTGCCGCCCCTTTTACTTATGCCTATGCTCAACGAGCTCCAAGACCTAGAGGCTCGCGCCCTCCGCGCACTCGCCGATGCCACGTCGCTCGGGGACGTCGAAGACGTGCGCGTGAAATATCTCGGCCGCAGCAGTGGCGAACTGAACGCGTTCATGGCCCGCCTGCCTAGCCTGCCCGCCGAAGAACGTCGCCCGGTCGGCAGGATGCTGAACGATGTCAAAGCGCACATCACCGAGGCGATAGCCGAGCGCCTTGCCGAGCTCGAAGCGAGTGCGGTGAGCGAAGCGCCCGCGCTCGATCTCAGCATGCCGGGTCGCGAGACGTGGCGCGGCGGCCGCCACCCGGTCACGCTCGTCATCGACGAGATCGAGCAGATCTTCCGCCAGTTGGGCTTCACCATCGCTCTGGGCCCTGAGGCCGAGACGGAGTGGTACAACTTCGGCGCACTCAACTTCCCGCCGAACCACCCGGCGATGGACGCCCACGACACGATCTACTTGTCGGATGATGTGCTGCTCCGAACCCACACGTCGCCCGTGCAAATCCGCACGCTCCAACGCTGGGCGCCACCCATTCGGGTGCTGGTGCCGGGCACGGTGTACAGGCGCGATCCATTCGATGCCTCGCACGCGCCGGGGTTCGCCCAGGTCGAAGGCCTCTCCATCGACGAAGGCGTGAGCTTCGTCGACCTCAAAGCCACATTGACGCACTTCGCCCGCGAATTCTTCGGCACCGCCATCACGCGCTTCCGCCCGAGCTTCTTCCCATTCACCGAGCCCTCGGCCGAAATGGACGTGCAATGCCAGATCTGCAAGGGCGCCGGCTGCGCGGCCTGCAAGGGCACGGGCTGGATGGAGATCCTCGGCTCGGGCATGGTCCATCCCGCGGTGCTCGAAGCCACGGGTGTCGACAGCGAGCGCTACTCGGGCTGGGCCTTCGGCATGGGCCCGGGTCGCGTCGCGCAGCTGCGCTACGGCATTCCCGATATCCGCGCCCTCTACGACACCGACGTGCGCGTCCTCGGCTCCCTCTCCACATGAACGCGTCAACGTCCTGGCTCTCGCAGTTCGTCGACACGGGCCTCACGCCCGCGCAACTCGCGGATCTGATCACGCGCCACGTGGCGACCGTCGATGCCGTCGAGCCGCTGCGCGCCGATCTCTCATCGATCATCGTCGGCCGGGTGCTCACGGCCGACCGCCATCCGGACAGCGACCATCTCTGGGTCACCACCGTCGATGCCGGTGGTCCCGAGCCACTCGAAGTCATCTGCGGCGCGCCGAACGTCACGGCCGGCACGAAGTACCCGTTCGCTCCGGTCGGCGCCACATTGCCGGGCGGGCTCAAGATCGAGAAGCGCAAGATCCGCGGGCGCGTCTCGAACGGCATGCTCTGCTCCTCGCGCGAGCTCGGCCTCGGCGCGGATCATGAGGGCATCTTGCCGCTCTCAACGGACGCACCACCCGGTACACCGTTCTTGCGGGTTTTGCCGGACGCCGACACGCGCCTCGTCGTCGATGTCCTCGCCAACCGCCCGGACTTGCTCTCTCATCGCGGACTAGCCCGAGAGATCGCTGCGGCGACGGGTAAGTCATTGAGATCCCCGGCCGTCATAGACATTCAGGCCCCGGCGCCAATCCCGACGTTCGCCTCAGGCGAGACCGCTGGCGTTCGCGTGGTTGTCGAACATGCGACGGACTCGCCAGCCTACATGGGTGTCGTAATCCGAGGTGTCAAAGTCGGCCCTAGCCCGCAATGGCTCATCGACCGCCTCACGGCCGTCGGCGTCCGCTCGATCAACAATCTGGTCGATGCAACGAACTACATGCTGCACGGCTTCGGCCAGCCGATGCACGCGTTCGACCTCGATGCCCTCCGCGGAGGGGTCGTCCAAGTTCGTCGCGCCAAGGCCGGCGAATCGCTGGTCACACTCGATGGAGTCTCGCGGACGCTCGATCCGGAGATGGTGGTCATTGCCGACGCCGAACGCGCCCAAGGTCTCGCCGGCATCATGGGCGGCCGCACCAGCGAGGTCAGCGACAAGACCGTCAACGTCTTCTTGGAGATCGCGACGTTCGATCCGCGCCGCACCCGTCGCACGTCGCGCGCGCTCGGCCTCTCGACCGACGCGAGCTACCGCTACGAACGCGGCGTGCCGCAGGAGCTGCCGGCCGATGTCTATCGCGCGACGCTCCAACTGATCATCGAGTTGTGCGGCGGTACAATCGCGGGCGCCCCAGCCGTGGTGACGGCGCCAGAAAGAGAGCGCCACAAGCTGACGCTCCGCGCCGCGCGTGTGCGCACCATACTCGGCGTCGACATCTCGTCGGCCGAGTCGGCTCGCCTGCTCAATGCGGTCGGCTTCGAGGCCGTGCCGATCGAAGGCGACCTGGCGGTCACCGCGCCGTGGTTCCGCACGGACATCGCCCGCGAGATCGATCTCATCGAAGAAATCGCGCGCCTGCGCGGCTACGAGACGTTCCCGAGCGACCTTCGGCCCTATCGCCCGAGCGCCGTCCCGGATCCGGCGCTGCTCGACACGACGCGCCGCCTCACCGACGCCCTCGTCGGCCTCGGCTTCTTGGAAGCGCGGCCACTCTCGTTCGTCGCCGACGCCGGTCCCGATGGCGTGCGTCTCCGCAACCCGCTCGGCGATAGCGAACCCTATTTGCGCTCGGATCTCCTCGGCCCGCTGTCTCGGCGAGCCGAGTACAATCTCGATCGGAAGCAGGGTGACCTGCGTCTGTTCGAGATCGGGACGATTTTTCTGCGCGACGAGGGCACCCGGCCCATCGAGCAAGTCCACGTCGCCGCGCTCATGATGGGCGCTCGCCGCCCGCCGCACTTCACCGAGCCTGATCCACCAGTCTTCGACGAGTGGGACGCCAAGGACATTGCCGAACGCCTCGCGTCGCTCGCCTTCCCGGGTGCGCCGATCAGCATGCGCCCCGGCTCCCCGGACGTCGCGATCTGGAAGGTCCACGCCGGCGGGTTTGCCATCGGCATCGTGACTCGCGTTCCACTCGACGCTCCAGCCTGGGCGCGCCCGGCCTATGGAATCGAATTGTGGCTCGAGACGACGCCGACTGATCCGGTGGCGAAGCCGGGCGCCAATGCCTATGCGACGGTGGCTGAGTCGGCGAAGGGGCGAGTTGTCCCGCGATATGTCGCGCCACCAACGTTCCCCGCGGTCGAGCGGGACGTGAGCCTCCTCGTACCGGACAGCCTGGAGGGCGGGGCGGGAGAGGTCGAGCGCGTGCTCAAAGCCGAGGGTGGCCTACTCGAAGAAATTCGCTTAGTCAGCGAGTACCGAGGCCCAGGAGTGGACGCTGGAGATCGCAGCGTTACATGGCGGTTGACGTTCCGTCACCCAACGCGCACTCTTACCGAGAAAGAGGTTGATGAGCGACAACGTAAGCTGTTGCGAACGTTAGAGACGGAGCTCGGTGTCCGACAACGAGCGATCTGAGATCCTGGCTTTCCGCGAGCTGACCCTGCTCGTGCGCCACTTGGGCGACGAGCTGGCGAGCTTCCGCAAGCGCGCACTCACGGCTGAGTCGCGCGTGAAAGCGATAGAGGTCGCCGGCTCGACGAACACTGAGGGGTTGGCCGAGCGGGTGGCGCAGCTGGAGGCCGAGAACACGGATCTCCGCACCCGATTGGAGGCCGCCCGCGGGAGGGCGAGACATATGTTGGAGCGGGTGCGATTCCTCCGTCAGCAACAGGAGGGTGGCCGATGACAAAAACCGTCGTTCGCGTAACGATCGTCGGTGATGAATATTCGATCAAGACCGAGGCAGCCCCGGAACACACGCGTCGCGTTGCCGAGTACGTTGATAATGCGATCCGGACGGTGATGCACGGTTCGATGGTCGAGCCGCAAAAGGCCGCGATCCTCGCGGCGCTCCAGATTACGAACGAGCTGTTCGAAGCCAACCGAGCGGCGCAAACGCTCGCGGCTGAAATCGAGTCGTTGGGGGCCGAGGTCCGTCACTGGCTACCACCGGCAAAGCGCGCCTGAACAACGTTTAAACGCCGCGGCGGTAGACGAGCCGCGCTGGAGTATAGATTCGTATGGAAACAGGAGTCATCGTCCTGGCCGCGTTTGCGGCCGTGCTCGTTGCAGGTTGCATTATCACGTTCATGGCCGGGCGCCGTCAGGGACAGGCGGCCGAGGCTGAGCGTTTGGCCGCCGCCAAGGCGGGCGCCGAGGATGTGCGGCGGCGCGCGATCGAAGAGGCCGAGCGCGAGGCCGAGAACCTGCGCAAGAGCGCGCTCGTCAGCGGCAAAGAAGAGCTGATCAAGCAGCGCGAGGCGTGGGAGGTCGAGGCCCGTCGCCGCCGCGATGAGATCGAACGCGACGAGAAGCGGGTGCAGGAGCGCGAGACGGTCCTCGATCGCAAGTTCGACGTGCTCGACCAGCGCGACCGAGAGATCGGCACCAAATCCACAGATATTGGCCGCCGCTCGAAGGTTCTTGAGGATCGTGAAGCCGAGCTCGACCGTCTAGTCGCCGATGAGCGGCGTCGCCTGGAGCAGCTGGCTGGCATGTCGGCCCAAGATGCCAAAGCGCTCCTGATGCAGCGGATGGAGGAGGAAGCGCAGGCCGCCGCGGCTAATCGGTTACGCGAGATCCGCGAGTCGTCGAAGCGAACAGCGGATCGCGAGGCCAAGAAAATAGTCGCGCTCGCTGTCCAACGAATCGCAGCCGAACATACGGCTGAGTCGACAGCGTCTGCCGTCGCTCTCCCGAACGATGAGATGAAGGGGCGCATTATCGGTCGCGAGGGCCGAAATATTCGCGCCTTCGAACTGGCAACGGGTGTCGACGTGATCATCGACGACACTCCGGACACCGTCGTAGTCTCGTGCTTCGACCCGGTTCGCCGAGAAGTCGCGCGCCTGGCGCTCGAGAAGCTGGTCGCCGACGGCCGCATACACCCGGGCCGGATCGAAGAGGTCGTCAACAAGGCGCGCACTGAAGTCGACGCCGCGATCCTCGAAACGGGCGAACAGGCCGCGTACGAGACAGGCGTCCGCGGCCTCCACCCGGAACTGATCAAGCTGATCGGGCGTATGCGTTGGCGGACGAGCTACGGCCAGAACATCCTCCAGCACTCCAAGGAGGTCGCCTGGCTCGCCGGCATCATGGCTGCCGAGCTCGGACTGGATGTCGCCCTCGCCAAGCGCGGCGCCCTCCTGCACGATGTCGGCAAGGTACTGACACACGAACACGAGGGCACGCACGTGCAACTCGGCGTCGAGGTCGCCACCAAGTACGGCGAAAGCCCGTTGGTGGTGAACTGCATCGCCGCGCATCACGACGACGTGCCCCACGAGACCGAAGTCTCCGTGCTCGTGCAGGCGGCCGATGCGATCTCGGGTTCCCGTCCAGGCGCCCGCCGCGAAGCGTTCGAGACGTATGTCAAACGCCTGGAGGGCATCGAACGCATCGCCTCATCGTACCGCGGCGTCGACAAGGTCTTCGCGATCCAGGCAGGTCGTGAGGTGCGCGTCGTCGTCACGCCGGAAGACGTCGACGACGCTCGCATGACGACGCTCTCCGAGGAGATCGCCCGTCGGATCGAGGCCGAGCTGCAGTATCCGGGTCAAATCAAAGTCGTGGTGATCCGTGAGACGAGGGCAGTCGACTTTGCCCGCTGAGTTGATCGATGGCGTCGCCATCGCGCGCGATGTTCGCGAAGATGTCGCGCGTGAGGCGGCGGCGTTGGTTGCCCAGGGCATAACCCCGGGTCTCGCTGTCGTATTGGTGGGCGACGACCCGGCGAGCGCCGTCTACGTGCGCGCCAAGGGGAAGGCGACCGAAGAAGCCGGCATGCACGGCGAAACCATTCGTCTCCCGGCGGAGACGACGCAGGACGAGCTACTGGCGCTGGTCGACCGTCTGAACGCCGACGAGTCGATCCACGGCATCCTGATCCAGTCGCCGCTCCCGAAACACATCAAGTATCAGTCGATTATTGAGCGGCTCAGACCTGAGAAAGACGTCGACGGCTTTCATCCGATCAACGCCGGCAAGCTGCTCATTGGTGATCGCACGGGATTCGCGCCGTGCACACCGGCGGGCGTGATGGAGAATGCTGCGCCGCAAGAAGGTCGAGGTACAGGGGGCAGAATGCGTCATCGTCGGCCGCAGCACGATCGTCGGCCGCCCGATGGCGGCACTCATGATCCAAGATGACGCGACCGTCACGGTCTGCCACAGCAAGACGCGCGACCTCGCCTCGCACACCCGCCGCGCGGACATTCTCATCGCCGCGATTGGCCGCCCGCGGTATATCACGGGTGATATGGTCCGCCCCGGTGCTGTCGTAATCAACGTCGGCATCAATCGGGTAAGCGACAGTCGGGCAAAACAGGGCTATATCCTGGTCGGCAATGTCGATTTTCCGAGCACTAGTGAGGTCGCGTCATTGATTACCCCTGTCCCTGGCGGGGTCGGGCCAATGACGATCGCGATGTTGCTTAAAAACACTGTGCGCTCTGCAGCGATGACGGGCCAGCCGAGTCACCAGCACTAAATTTCGGCCATGCGACCGCGCCAGGCTCAGGCCGATCTCTTTCCGCTCGATAGCGCCGCGTTCAACGCTTCCTCGGCCGCGGCGGCCGCACTCGCCGCGCCGCCAGGCTCGACACCCGCGGCCGCGACGACTGTTACGGCGCTGACGTATCTCGTGCGCGACGTACTGGAAGGTACCGTCCTCCCACTCTGGGTCCGGGGGGAAGTGTCCGATTTCAAGGCGAGCCGTAGCGGCCACTGGTACTTCACGCTCCGCGATGACTCGTCGCAGCTGCGCTGCGTTGTCTGGTCGCGCGAGGCCGTGCGCATTAAGACGCCGCCGGCCGATGGCCGCCAGGTCGCCGTGCGCGGCCAGCTGACGGTCTATCCCGCGCGCGGCGAGATGCAGTTCGCCGTCATGGACGTCGAGCTCCTCGGCGCCGGTGCGCGGCGCGCGGCCGTGGAGCGCACGTTGCGCGCGCTCGAAAAAGATGGCCTGCTCGATGACGCCCGAAAGCGTGCGCTCCCGCGCTGGCCTCGCCGTATCGCGGTCGTCACCAGCCCCAATGGCGCCGCCATCCGCGATGTGATCGCGGTGGTTGCGCGCAGGGCCCCATCGGTCGAGGTCGTCGTTGTCGCTGCTCGCGTTCAGGGCGCTGGCGCGCCGGACGCATTGTGCGCCGCACTGTCGACTGTCGCCCGTTGGGCGGACGCCGACACGGTCATCATCGGCCGGGGCGGTGGCGCCAAGGACGATCTCTCGGCCTTCGACGACGAGCGCGTGGCTCGTGCGCTCGCCGCGTGTCCCATGCCGACGATTTCCGCGGTCGGTCATGAGATAGACCTGACCGTTTGTGACCTCGTTGCCGACCACCGCGCTCCGACACCGTCCGCTGCCGCAGAGGCAGCCGTACCCGCCGAGTCCGACCTCTCCGCTCGCCTCCACGCCGCGGGCACCGATCTCGCGGCGGCCGCGACGCGTCGCATACGCGAAGCTCACTCCGCTCTCACTCGCTCCGCCCGCCACGTCCACCGTTCCGCTTCGGTCTCGGTCGAACGCCGCGCTGCCCGCCTCTCGGCCGCCGCCGCCCGCGTTCAGGCCTTGAGCCCGCTCGCCACCCTCGCCCGCGGCTACGCCGTCGCCCGCGACATCGACGGCGGCCCGGCACTGACCAGCGCGGCCCAATTCGCGCCCGGCCGGCCGTTTGACCTCGTGCTAGTCGACGGCACCGTCCGTTCACGTGTCGACGGCCCTGTGCCCGCTCGCGTCGACGGTCCCGTGCCCGCTCGCGTCGCACCTGCCCCAGTCGACCCACTGCTCGCCGACGCGACGAGGGGCGCGAAGCGCCACGAGGAGGCGTCGTGAGCTTCGAAGCCGATGTCGCGCGGTTGGAGACGATCGCCGCCGAGCTAGATGGCGGCGGCCAAGGCGTGTCGCTCGACCGCGCCCTCGAGCTCTTCGAAGAGGGCGTAGCCTGCCTGCGCCGCGCCTCGGCGGAGCTCGCGCGCGCCGAGTCCCGTGTGACGCAGCTCGTCGAGCAGGTCGACGGAACGTTCACCTTGAAGCCTTTCCGCAATGAGTAACGCGGTCGGCGCATTGGATGACGTGTCATTCGGCGAAGACCGTCGCGCCATTCAATCGGCCTTGGCCAGCGTCTGCGCCGGCTATCTCGATGATCTCCCGCCGGTCGCGGCGGAGGCGATCCGTTATAGTTTGATGGGCGAGGGGAAGCGCATCCGCGCGATCCTCTTGCTGGCCGCCTATCGCGCGGCCGGTGGCCGCGGCGACGCCAGCGCGCTGGCGGCATTGGTCGAAGTCGTGCACGCCTACTCGCTCGTGCACGACGACCTGCCGTGCATGGACGATGACGATCTCCGCCGCGGCCGTCCCACGGTCCATCGCGTGTTTGGCGTGGCCGCCGCCACGGCCGCCGGCCTGGCAATGGTCCCACTCGCGGCGCGCTGCGCCATGGAGGCCGGGGTCCGCTTGGAGTTGCCCGACACCGTGTGCGGCACCATTCTTCGTGAATTGATGCGTGCGGCTGGAGGTGGCGGCATGATCGGCGGTCAGTTGCTCGATCTCGAGGGCGAGACCAAGGCTCTGTCGCTCGAGCAGCTCGAGCGCATTCACCGGGCGAAGACCGGTGCGCTCGTTACGGCATCGGTTCGCATCGGCGGAATCGCGGCGCTCGGGCCCGCTCGGGTCGTCGATGCACTCGATCGCTACGGCGCCGCCGTCGGCCTCGCGTTTCAGATCGCCGACGACGTCCTCGGCGTCACCGCCACTACTGACCAGTTGGGAAAAACCGCCGGGCGTGATGTCGAGTTGCAGAAAAGCACCTATCCGGCGCTCCTCGGCGTCGAAGGCGCCGTTGCCCGCGCCACGAGCCTGGTCGACGAAGCCTGCGACGCGCTCGACCGCGAGCATTTGTTGACGCCCGCGCTGGCCGCGCTCGCGCGGTTCGCGGTCAGTCGACCATCGTGACCTTTATCCATTCATCTATGACAGGGCTCCTGAATCGCATTCATTCCCCGGCCGACCTCAAGAAGCTCACGCGCGACGAGCTGCGTGCGCTGGTGGCCGAGGAGCGTGCACGGCTCATCGACGTGTGCTCCCGTACGGGCGGGCACATCGGCGCCGGGCTCGGTGTCGTGGAGCTCACGACGGCGTTGCACTACGTGTTCGACACCCCGCGCGATCAGCTCGTGTGGGATGTCGGGCACCAGGGCTACCCGCACAAGCTCCTCACGGGTCGCGATAGTCAGATGGAGACCCTGCGCCAAGAAAATGGGATCTCGGGGTTTCTCAAGCGCACGGAAAGCGAATACGACACGTTCGGCGCCGGTCACGCCGCGACGGCTATCTCGGCCGCGTTCGGCATGGCCGTAGGCCGAGACCTGAAGGCCGAGGCATTCAAGGTCGTAGCCATTCTCGGCGACGGTGCCCTCACATCTGGCCTCTCATACGAAGGCCTGAACAACGCGGGTGCATCAGACCGCGACATCATAGTCGTCCTGAATGACAACGAGATGTCCATCGCGCCGAACGTGGGTGCGATCTCAAAGTACTTGAACTTCGTCCAACGCCACCCGCTGTACAATCGCGCGCGCCAGGTCATTGGCTCGGCGGTGGACCACGCCCCGGGTCCGTTGCACGCCGTCTCGACGCTGGTCCGCAAGTGGGAAGAGAGCGCCAAGGTTTTCTTGACGCCGGGCGCGCTCTTCGAAGCGCTGGGCTTCCGCTATTTCGGCCCAATCGACGGCCATGACATGAACGAGCTGGTCGACACGTTCGCCGCCGTGCGTGATCTCAAGACGCCGCGACTGGTCCATGTCGTGACGCAAAAAGGGAAGGGGTTCCCGGCTGGCGATCATGGTGAAAAGTGGCACGCTCTGCCGCCTGGCCACGACCCGGCCACGGGCAAGCAGCTGAAGACGTCGACCGGCAACGCGAACTACACGACGGTGCTCGGGAATGGTCTCGCCGCACTCGGCGAAGAGCGCACAGACCTGGCCGTCATCACCGCCGCGATGCCGTCAGGAACAGGCACTGGAATCTTCGGCAAGAAATTCCCGGAGCGCTTCTTCGACGTGGGTATCGCCGAAGGCCACGCCGTCACGTTCTCGGCTGGTCTCGCCACGCAGAGGCATTCGCCCGGTCGCGGCGATCTACTCGACGTTCCTCCAGCGCGCCTACGACAATGTCATTCACGATGTCGCGATCCAGCACCTGCCGGTGATCTTCGCGATGGACCGCGCGGGCCTGGTCGGCGAAGATGGCCCCACGCACATGGGCCTCTATGACATCGCGTATATGCTGGCCATCCCTGGCATGACCGTCACGGCGCCCAAGAATGGCACCGAGATGCTCGGCCTTTTGCGTGCGGGAATGGAGCACGCCTCGGGGCCCTTCTGCTTCCGCCTGCCGCGTGACAGCGCACCGAATGTCCCGCCGCCGATGGCGCAAATTCCAGCGGTGCCGTACGGAACATGGGAGGTTTTGCGCCGTGGCGCCAATGTCGCGGTCCTCGCGGTCGGCACGATGGTGCTCCCGTCGCTCGCGGCGGCCGAGACGCTCGCGGCCGAGGGACTCAACGTCACGGTCGTGAACTGTCGGTATCTCAAGCCGTACAATGAACTGACGCTCGCCGCGCTCTTGACGGACCACAAGCAATTCTTGGTCGTCGAAGAGGGCACGATCGTGAACGGGTTCGGCGCCATGATGTCCGCCGTGATCGCCCAGCGCGATGCCGCGGTCCGTGTGCACACGCACGGCGTGCCCGACCGGTTTATCGAGCAAGCGTCGCGCGCGAAGCAGTTGGCGTTGTGCGGCCTCGACGCGGCCGGCATCGCCGAACGCGTGCGGGCGCTGCACGAGTCCGAGGCTATCGCCGGGTGATCAACCTGGGCGTCGTCGGGCACCGCGGGTATGCGCGGCTGCCCGACGTTCTGCGCACGCTGCTGCGTCTCGCGCCCGAGTTGGATCTCCAGTTGTTCTTCGAGCCGGACCTCCATGAGGTCGCCCGGTCCGGCGAGCTCCTCACGAGCCCTGAGGGCCTCGGCGGCCTCGTCACGCTCGGCGGCGACGGCACACTGCTTCGCGGCGCGCGGTTCCTGGCGGGTCTCCCCGTACCGATCCTCGGTATCAACCTGGGCCGCCTCGGCTTCCTCACGAGCATTGGCCTCGATGAGATGGAAGAGGGCCTGCGCCGGTTCGCCCGCAACGAGTACGCCGCCGAACCGCGCATGTCGCTCGAGGCGCGGGCACACGACCTCGACGACGCCATGCGGCGCAAATGGTACGCGCTGAACAACGTCGTGCTCCACAAGGGCGGCTTCGCGCGCGTCGTGCGGCTCGAGGTATTCTCGAACGGCGAAGAAGTCGGTGCGTACACGGCGGACGGGATCATCGTCTCGACCCCAACTGGCTCCACGGCCTACAGCCTGTCAGCCGGCGGGCCGATCGTGCATCCGGATGTCCTTTCGATACTGATTACGCCGGTCTCTCCGCACTCCCTGGCTTTGCGCCCTCTCGTGCTTCCGCCGACGGCCGAGATCGCGATCTACGTCGAGGATGGCCCCGAGGAGCTACTCGTCACCGTCGACGGCCAGGTCGGCACGACATTCGCCACCGGCGACACGTTGCACATTCGGCGCGCCGAACGCTCGGTCGTGATCGTGCGATTCCCAGGGACGACGTACTTCGCGCGTCTGCGCCGGAAACTCGGCTGGGGCAGCGTTCCCCACGCGTAGATGCTGAGATGTTGACCGAGCTCCGCATCAAGAATTTCGCGATCATCGAATCGCTGGTCCTCCCACTGGCGCCGGGCTTCAACGTGCTGTCCGGCGAAACGGGAGCGGGCAAGTCGATCGTTGTCGGCGCCATCAGTCTGTTGCTCGGCGACCGCGCCAGCGCTGATCTCGTTCGCACCGGCGCCGACCGCGCGACCGTCGAGGGCGTCTTCGACATCGCCGATCGCCCCGAGATCGCGGCGCTCCTCGACGCCCGTGGCATCGACATCGACGAATCGCGGGTGGTGCTCAAGCGCGAGGTCTCATCCACCGGGCGTGGGCGCGCCTGGATCAACGGCAGCACGGTCACGGCAGCCGTTCTCTCCGACGTCGGTCGTTCGCTGGTCAACCTGCACGGCCAGCACGAAGCGGACTTGCTGCTCGATACCGAGGCCCAGCTCTCCATCCTCGACAGCTTCGCGGGCGCCGCCGAGCTGGCGTCCCACGTAGCCAACGCTCACGACGCACTCGTCTCGGTTCGCCGCGAACGCACGGAATTGTCGTCGCGGCGTGCCAATGCCGAACGCCGTGCGGATTATCTACGCCACGTCGTCAGCGAAATTGCCGAGGGAAAGCTGGTGGCGGGCGAAGATGCTCGGCTGGATGAAGAAGTCCGCCGCTTGACGCATGCGGACGAGCTGAAGCAGTTGGCGAGCGGCGCAGCCGCCGCCTTGGATGGAGATGCCGAGGCAGTCCTAGCCCGGCTCGGCGGCCTGCAGCGTTCCTTGGCGTCGCTGCGTCGCATCGACCCATCGTTGGACCCGCTCCAGGAGCTTTACGACTCGGCCTACTACGCCCTGGAAGAGCTCGCGCGAGCCCTGGAAACGTACGAAGAAAAAGTCGACCTGGATCCAGACCGCCTCGCCGAAGCGACGCGTCGCCGCGACCTCGTCTTTCGCTTGATAAAGAAGTACGGCCCGTCCCTCGATGACGTGATCGAGACGGGCCGCCGCTCCCGCGCCGAGCTCGACCTCGTCGACTCGGCCGCCTTCGACCTCGCGCGCCTCGATCGGGCCGAAGCCACGGCGGTCGCCGAGCTCAGTGCCGCGGCCGCGCGCCTCACGTCGGCCCGCCGCGAAGCGTCCGACCGCCTCTCCGAAGCCGTTCAGGCGGTTCTCCCTGATCTCGGGATGCCGGACGGCCGCTTCCAGGCCGAGTTGATCCCGCGCCCTGAGCCAACGTCCTCGGGCGCCGAGTCGGTCGAGTTCCGCATTCAGCTCAACGTCGGACACGACATGCGATCGCTGGCCCGCGTCGCGTCGGGCGGTGAGCTCTCCCGCGTGATGCTCGCGCTCAAGACGATCCTCGCGCGGTCCGATCGCGTGCCGACGCTCGTTTTCGACGAGGTCGACGCGGGCATCGGCGGTCGCGTCGGCCTCCAGGTCGGTGACACGATGCGTCGCGTTGCCGCGCACCATCAGGTCTTCGCGATCACGCACTTGCCGCAGATCGCCGCCCGCGCGCACCATCACATCCTGGTGAGCAAGGGCGCCAAGGGCGGCGTGACCACGGCCGATATCGCCGTGCTCGACGCCGACACGCGCGTCGATGAGATCGCTCGGATGCTCGGTGGCGACCCCGAGAGCAACGTCAGCCGTGCCCATGCGCGCGAGCTCTTATCGTCGGTCTCGCCCAAGGCCAAGCGCCGCTAAATTGGATCTATGCGCTATCTCGCTTTGGTCGTTGCCTTCGCCGCTGCCCCCGTTCTGGCGTATGCCCAAGACACGACACACCGCGACACGACGCACCACGATTCGTCCGCCGTCGATCGCAAGACTAACAGCACGGTGAACAACGCGGGCGAGGGGGTCAAGCAGGCGAACGACCAGGTCGACAACGCCGCGTACAAAGTCGGCACGGACATCAAGCACATCTTCAAGCCAAAGAAGAAAAAGCCGGCGAAGCCGGATTCGACTACCGTGGCGCGACAGCACACGCGATAGCACGCCTCACTAGTGGGCCACTAGTGGGCGAAGTTGTGGCCTCCAAAGGGCCGGAAGTACACGCGCATGCGGATGGTGTCATAGATAACCTTCGGCGCGTACCCGCCCGTGGCCGTGAGAACCTCGTCGTGCTCGTAGGTGATGTCGAGCGGTAGTCCGATGTGTTTGCGGAGCGCGGCGGCAGCCAGCGTCGAGAACGTCAACCCGAACCCGAAGCGCTGCGACGTATACTCGGTATTCGCCCCGAGTATGGCCGCATTGAGGTGCACGGGCCCGATGCCGGTCTGCGCCGAGTCCAGGTTCAACACGCCGGTGTACTTGTCGGCGAGCTGATGTCGAAACACATATGATCCGCTGAGTGCGAAGTAATCGTTGATGGCGTAGTGCGGATCGATCTGCACTTCGAATGCGTCCCCGAGCTGTCTGGTGACGGTCGTGCGCGAATAGAGCGGATCGAGCACTTCTCCGGCCGCCCCGGGAATGCGCGCCACGACGTTGTCCGACAGCTGATACGTGCCGCGCACGATGCCCGATATCCAGAGCCTCGGCCCGAACAAGAGGTCGGTCGCCGAATGCACTTCGATCGCGTTCTCTCCGGTGCCGGTCCCCGGGTCCAGCAGCTGATTCTCGGCGGGGGGCGTACCGGTGCCCAATCGGAAGAGCCCCGTCACGCTCGTCCGAAACTGAAACCCATGCGGATGCATGCGCGCCGAATCGCGACTCCCGAACGTATCGAGCAAGAGCAGCGTCGCGCTCAACTCGGCGTCACCGATACCGTACTTGTCAACGTCCTTCAGTGAGTCTACGGCGAGCCCATACGTCGTATCGGTGAGAAGGTTGTAGAAGTCACTGAGCCCGGTTCGCGCCGGCGCCGCCACGGGCTGCACGACGGTCAAGGCCGGCAGCCCCACGGTCGCGAACGCCGCATTGAACTGCGCGGTCAGGCTCGAATCGCGCGAGCTGATGCGGGCTTGTGTATTCGACCCGGCGACGGGTACGACGAGCGTCCCGGCGCCATTCGGGCCACCGTATACCTGCGCCACCCCGGACGCAAACTGGTTGCTCTGGGTGACGAGACCCTGCAGCGTGGCTCGCTCGCTATTGATCGTTGCGCAATTCGGTCCCGACGGATTATTGGCGCAGTTGGCGAGCACTTGCTGCAGCGTGCGCGACGCCGAGGTGAACTGCGAGTACACACCGGCGTCGGTGGCCAGCGCCGCCGCCGACGCGAGCGCGGGATTGAACGCGACGTTGCCTTCGAACCGTGTGGGATTGACATTGACCGCGAACGTCTGCCGCGTGTGCACGATCGGCAACCGCGCGCGCAACGTGAGCCGGTCCAGGATGCCGACTTCGAGCGCGATCGGGTACGACTCGGTGCGAAGGTTCGCGTCGGTGACGACTTTGCCGAAGTCGAGCTTGAACGACTGATCGCCGAGGAGCGTGCGGATGCCGGCTTGCGCGGGCGCAAAGGCCGGCACTTGCGCTACGCCGAGCGTGTCGAAGTTGAGGGCCGCACCTTGGTTCGTGAGAATCCCGCCCGGCGCCCAAAATTCGTCGATGCGCGCGTTATCATCGCCGAACCCGAATCGGATGAGGCCCGCGGGAAGCGTTCGCGCTTCGTCGTCCGGCGTGCGTACCGCTTGCGCGCCGAGTCGGGCTGCGGACGCGGAGAACGGAACGAGACAGCCCACGAGCCGAACAACATTTCGGCGAAGGGATCTGCTGTACCGAACATCCCGAAGCCGAAATGTTGTTTGGCGATGCCCCACGCGAGCCGGACGACAAGCACGGCGCGAAAGATAGGGCTTTAAGTTACCCGGCATGTCAACACGACTGCCTACCCCGTGAGCTTGCGGCCGATCCCTCCTGTTCGCTGGCAGCTGACCGGAAATCATTGGATTTCGCTCCCGTGTATTCACGCCGAGACGGGCGCGATCCATGCCCTGGGCTTGCTCAATCGCGCCGCGCGTTCCGGCGTCGAATTCGCCGGCGATCCGGGTTTTGTCGATGGCCAGGGCCCGCCGCTATTCGCCCTGTCATTCCACGATCTGCCAGTCGGCCCGCTCCAGTGGTCGCACGCGCAGGGTTGGATTCCCACCTGGACTCGCGACGCCGGTGCTCTCACGATCCGTGGCGTGATCTTCGCGCCGTACGGCCGTGATGTCGATGTCCCGGGCTTTGTGTACGCCGTCGTTCTCGAAAACCGCGGCCCGGCCCCGGTGGATATCGAAGTCGTGTTCGAAGGCACGCTCGGCCTGCGCCAGCATCGCGTGAGGACAGCGCGCCGCTTTGACGACGCGAACCGCGTCGAGCGAATCGAAGATGCGGTCATACTGGAGGGCGCCGCCCTCCCTGGCCCGGCCGCTCTCGCCGTGAGCACCGATGGCGCCACCGAGATCAACTGCGGGAGCGGTGTCGCCCCGGGTTTCGCATTTCGCCGCAAGCTATCGATCCCCGCCGGCGGCTCGGCCGAGGCAGCATTCTACGTCGCCGCAGGCCCGGAGCGCGACGGCGCGATGGCGACCGGCATTGCCATGCGGCGTCGCGGCTGGCGCGAGCTCTTGGAGGCGACGCGAACGGCGCTCCGCTCCCTGGAGCAATCAACGGGCTCCGAGGAGATCGACGCCGTCGTCAATCGCAACTTGCTATTCGCCTATTTCTACGCGGTCGGCCGCGCGCTCGACGACGCGCACTTTTACCTGGTGCGTTCCCGCGCCCCATGGAACGGCCGCGGTCTCACGGTGCGCGACTGGGACGCCCTCGCGCTCACGCTCCCGGCGATCCAACTCGCCGATGCCCCACTCGCCCGCGAGCTCCTGCTGCGCGCCTGCGAGCTGCACGGCTACGCCCCGGGCCGCGGCGTCAACTATCTCGATGGCACGCTCTTCGAGCCGGGCTTCTCTCTGGAGGGCGTCGCCTCCTACGCCATAGCGACCGAGCGCTACATCCGCGAGACGGGCGACGACCAGATCGTCGAGGAGCCGGTCATCGCCGACACATTGTATTCGAGCGCTGACGATCTCGCGGGGCGCCGCAACAAATCGACGCCGCTCTACGCCACCGAGGTCTCGCCGTCGGGCGATCGCGTCTCGTATCCATACACGCTCCACGCCAACGCCGTGGCCGCAATGGCCCTCGATGTATTCCAACGAACGTTGGACGCCGAGACCGCGAAGGGCGTCGAAGACCCCAACGCTGTCCGCGCAGCCATTCTGCGCCAGTTCTCCGTCGACCGCGACGGCAAGGCACTCTTGGCCTCCGCTATCGACCTGAATGGTGGCGTATCGACCACCGACGACCCCGTCGCCTCCTCTCTCTGGCTGCCACTCTACGAGGCGTTCGACCGCTCCGAGTCGGTCTTTCGCCGCACGGTCAAGTTGATTCCCGCCGACCGCACCTCTTTGGTCCGCCAACTCGCCCGCTTAGTCGGCCCCGACGCCTCAGGCGTCTTGTCCTGGCTCCGCACGGCCCCACTCGACAACGGCCTGGCGGCCGAACAACTCGACGACCACGGCGCCGCCGTCGCGAACGGTGGCGACGCAACGCTCGCGGGCTTACTCGCCTACACCGTCTGGTATGCGATCCACGCCCTCGGCTTGCGCCCTTGAGGGCCCGCTGTACTTTTCGTTACGATCGCGGGAATAGCTCAGTTGGTAGAGCACAACCTTGCCAAGGTTGGGGTCGCGGGTTCGAGTCCCGTTTCCCGCTCTGACACGGCAACGACATACGGGTCCGGGGGCGGTTGCCTTCCGGGCCCGCTGTACCAAGTGGGGGACCATGGCTTCCTTAATCGAGTCCAACCCAGCGGTCATGATGGGCAAACCGGTGGTGGCGGGTACCCGCATCACGGTTGAGCTGATCCTCGACAAACTCGCCGCCGGCGAGTCGGTCGAGCAGATACTCGCAGCCCATCCGCGCTTGACACGCGAAGGCATCACTTCCGCCTTGGCTTTCGCTGCTGAGGCGCTACGAGGCGACGTGATCTACCCGCTGCCAAATGCGGCGGCGTGAAGTTCCTATGTGACGAGAACGTCGATCAACAGATAGTTGCCGCGCTTCGGCAGGCTGGGCACTCGGTGACGTACATAGCTGAGCTCTCGCCCAGCGTCGACGACGAGCGTGTGTTGGCGGAAGCAAACCGCGACGCGGCGCTACTCGTCACAGGTGATCGCGATTTTGGCGCTCTCGTTTTCAACCAGGGTAAGGTTTCAGCCGGTGTACTCTTGATTCGCCTCGCGGGTCTTGCCCCGGCAACGCGCGCCGAGATCGTTGTGAACGCCGTGCGCGATCATGGAGCCGAGATGACTGGCGTCTTCACGGTTATTTCGCCAGGTATGATTCGTTATCGTAGGACACCGTAACGAATTACCGTTGGCCCAACCTTGCCAAGGTTGGGGTCGCGGGTTCGAGTCCCGTTTCCCGCTCTTGATTTGCAACAACTTGTGCGTCTCGCTCACGAGAGTCGCGGTAGGCAGGATGCGCTCCGCGTCGATCGGCTGACCGCGGTAATGGTAACGCGCGACACCGTACGCCATTTGCTTGAAAGCCGCTGACCGGTCGACCAGCGGAAGAATGTCGACATCGCCCGACCGTTGCGTGGGATGCGCATTGCGGATCACGAATGACAAGGCGGGTTTCGCGGCGAAGTCCTTGCCGTCGAACGAGACGAGGCTGTCGATCTTCACATCGGGGATTGTTGTGGACACGAGCGATTGCAATGTCGCGGTGCGTTCGGCTGTGTCCTGGGTCGGGCTCATCAGCGCGCGTAACCAGAGCTCGAGTGCGCCGCTGGTTGTCACCTCGACTCGGCCCGAAAACGTGCCGTCGCTAGCTAATTCACCGGTGAGACTGACGACGGATCGATTGGAGTCCGTTGGATCCGGCGGCGTTGTAACGTGCTCGATGTCGCCGGCCGGATGGACAATCAGCGCGAATTTTCCGGCATCGGTGTAAGGGAGGGTTCCAAATCGGGAAAGCTCCGACGTCGGATCGACATACTGATACCCCGTGGGCTGCTTGACAGCAACAATCTCGTGGTCGAAAGCCTGGATCGTCGGGAGCGTCGAATCCGGTTGGTTCGTCGCGCTGATCAGGACTGGGAATGCCTGCAGTCCGATCAATCCCAGCGCATCGATCAAGAGCGTCGCCTTATCCTTGCAGTCGCCGAACCCCGTCGCGAGCACAGTGTCGGGAAAACGAGGTTGAAATCCGCCGAGGCCCAACGCGATCTGGACATAGCGGATGTCTTGGGCCACCCACCGGTGTACCGCGCGGACCGAATCAATGAGTGTCGTGGCGTGGGCGACGACGCGTTGCACCGTGTCCCGGAGCCTGGCGTCTGGTCGGAGGCGGGATGCGGCCAGGCCCGCGACCCAATGTCCGAACGTCAGACCACGTCCCGGGCGCGGTCACGTCGATACCGACGGCGGCATCGGTGGAATCGACCGGTGGCGCGAACAGCTCTTGCCTGTCCCACAGTACCTGTTGCTTCGTCCATTGATACACGCGCCGGAGTCCGATCACCGTATCGCGCCGCGCGAAGTCGAGGTGATGCTCGACCATGCGGAGCGACAGATTTTTCGGAGTGTCAATCACGAGCCGTGCTCGCCGTACCGACGTTTCTGACCCCAGCCGCCACCGGAGGTAGAAATCGCCGGGTCGATACGGCTTCCAGTTCTCGACAGTCCAACTCGCATCGACCAACGTCCCGGGTGCGACGCCGCTCAACGACAGCCGGATGACTTTGCGGTGAGCATACACCGGGTCGATCGTTGACGCTTCGACATCGGATTCCTGCATCTGCGATGGCTTCTCGCTGATGATCGTTCCGTCCGGTTTCAGCACGCGCATCCAATGGATCGTCACGTGCTCATGATCTCGATCGTATTCGAGTGACTGCTCCTGGAGACCTGGCACCCCTGTCTGGCGCAGCACCTGGATGACTTGATGCAAGGTTCTGGTGTTGCGCCCATTGGCTTCGACGGTGATCACTGCATTGTCGAGGAGTAGGATCGAGGCAAGGCCCCGGTATCGCGCGCTGTCGACCGCAAGTCGATAGATGGTGTCGCTACGGATCGATGGAATGCCGCGCGCGGTGATATGCGGCGCCTGGGCTTGGGCGGGCGCCTCGGCCAGGATCGCGAGCCCGATGAGAAGAAGGAGCCAAAACGATCCAGCGCGCCGGTGCATTACCGATACCAGATTGAAGGTGCTCTTACGATACAGTCGGGGCTGCTCTAGGTCGAGGGAATCCTAGCGGCCAAGGTTGGGGTCGCGGGTTCGAGCCCCGTTTCCCGCTCTCTGATTTGCAACAACGTCAGCGTCGGAGCCGCTTGGTTGCAACGGCCGTGCGTTTCGCTGCGGTCTCGTCGTTGGCGCCGGCAAGCAGCGCATCCCAGTCGTCGGGAGGGTTGCCGGCGTTCAACATCCGGGCGAAGACGGCGTACGCGTCCGTGCGCTTGCCGTAGATGCGGAGCGTTGATTCGTCGTTGACCCAGCCGTAGACGATGATGCGAGCGTCGGCACGAAAGCGGTAAAACAGTCGAAAACGACCGCCGCCGAACTTGGCACGGAACCAATGCTGGCGGTCGCCGCCGAGCGTGTCGCGCTGCCGGAACTCCTTGCTCGCGGGGTCGCGAGGAATGACGTCGAGGATCAGCTTCGTGATGGCGGCGAGCGTCTTGGCGTTGGCGCTGCCTGGTTCGTTCGGATTACGCGGCGGTTCCCTCTCGATGGCATCGAGGAGCGACTCGAGTTGGTCGAGGAAACACGGGTGAACGAAGAGAATCCACCCGTGGGCTTCGCCAAGCGCAGCGCCGGCTGCCGCCGCATGTCGACGAGGCGCGGCGCGTGTCGTGCCGGCGGAGCGGGGCTTTCTTCGGCCGCGATGCCTTGCCACAGCGACTTAGAGCGCGACGGGTCCAGTGATCGGCGCGTCGAGGTCGACCTCGGTCTTCGCCGTGGCGTTGCGCAGGCGAGTGACAAGCGACGGCGAGAGATGCTCGAGGCGCTCAGGGTGCGCCCTGATGTCGCGAGCGAGCAGGCCGAGGAACCCGGCGAGCGCGGGATCTTGGGTCTCCTCCGCGCGCGCTTTGATGATCAATGCACGATTGCCTCTGATCACGTACGCGACCTGGTCGCCGGGCGCGAGGTCAAGCGCCTTCCGGACGCCGCTCGGCACGGTGGTCTGGAATTTTGAAGTAATTTTGCTCATCAAAGTGGCCATGGGATCCTCGCGTTGTATACCAAAAGGTAATGCGCTTGCATTGTTTACGCAATGCGTTTGCATTACCCGACGATGATGGGCATCCTCGACGCGGTCGACGTCATCGAGCGTACCCATGACGGAGAAGGTGAGATCGACACGAGTTCAACGCGCGCTTGGTATGGCCCCGCGCAAGGAACTTGGCACTTCCTAACCCCATGCCGCGGCCGCAAGTTGGGCTGCTCATGAATCGAAATCAGAAGGTCGCCCAGGTGCTGTTCGCGCTTGGAATGATCAGCGTCGGCATGCTGGTCCTCGTCTACGGGTACGAGGTCCTGCTGTTCAGTCCCCCGCCTCCAGCATGGATCCCGTGGCTCAAAGGCGTTGGCTACGCGTCCGGCATCATCATGGTAGGAGCGGGCGCCGGCCTGTTGTTCGACCGTACGTCTCGCGTCTCTATCTACATCCTGCTGCCATTCCTGCTCTTGTGGACGCTGTCGAGGGTCCCGGTCACGGTAGCAGATCCCGGCAGAGAAATCAGCTGGTTCGCCATTGGAGAGGTCGCCGTGCTCGCGGTGGCTGCCTGGACTCTTTTTGCGCGGCTCGCCGGGTTGAGACCGGGATCGAAGCTTCAACCGCTCGTTTCCGAGCGCGGCCTCAGAATAGCGCGGATCCTCTTCGGGCTCTCGCTGGTGACATACGGACTCTCGCATTTTTTCGAGTTCGCCGCTCACACCGTTTCGTTAGTGCCGCCATGGCTTCCGTACCGAACCGCCTGGGCCGATCTGGCGGGCGCCGGACAAATCGCGGCCGGACTCGGCGTCGTTCTCTCGATCTATCCGCGCTTGGCGGCCGCGAGTGAAGCGGCGATGTTGAGCGTGTTCACGCTTCTTGTCTGGGTCCCCGCGATCATCACGAAACCAACGGCGTCTAACTGGGTGGAGTTCCTCTTCACCTTCGCGCTCGCGGGCGCGTGCTGGGTGGTGACCGAGAGCATACCAGCGCGAGCGTCGTCCTTATCGACGTGATCGCCGTCGGTATTGGCCGATGATCTGGCCTTCGGCCAGCACATGCTTTCTGGCGGCCGCCGCCAACAGTGCTTTGGTTGCGCCTTCGGGAAGGTCGAGCGTTGTATCCGCCGCGGAGACGCGGAAGACATAGTGGTGCGTTCCGAAGGGCGGGCAGGGGCCGCCGTATCCGAGCTCGTCGAAGTCGTTCGTGCCTCGGAGCGCACGCCCCAGCCGGCCAGGCCTCGAACCCGCTGCCTCGGGTATCTCACGCACGTCGGGCGGGACGTTGAAGACAACCCAGTGAACGAAACCGATCGGCGCATCGCGGTCATCGACAGTGATAATGATGCTTTTCGTCAGCGCCGGCACACCGGAGATACTGAGCGGCGGAGACACGTTGGAGCTGTCGCACGTGAACGTCGCTGGTATCGTGCCGCCGTCGGGAAAGCTGCGGCTACTGACCATGAGGGTGGCGACCGGTCCACTGGCCAGGCCCGCCTCGGCCTCGCGGCGACGCACAACAACCCAAGTGGCCAACACGGCCAGCGCAACCAACAGCCCGACCACCGCCCACGAGATCCATCGTCTCTTCTTGATCATCCGTCTCCTCAACGCTTAGATACTTGACTCGTAACCATGTGCCCGTACGTCCTATCCCTCGACACAGATTCACTGCGGTGATACGCGTGATCGTGCTCGCGATGATCGGCCTCATGGCCACGGTGAATCCGATTCTTCCGGCGACGGACGATCCGCCGCGCCTACCCACCGGGCTCCGACTCGATCCCGCCGGCCGCTCGATCCCGGTCGGCAACATGCCGCTCGCTGCGCTGGCATCGCCCGACGGCCGATGGCTGGTGCTGAGCCTCTCGGGATACCGCGAGCAAGGCATTGAGGTCGTCGACCGCGCGTCCGGCGCGGTCGCGCAGCGCATCACGCAGCCCGGCGCGTTCCTCGGGCTCGCCTGGAGCACTGATGGCGGCACGCTCTACGCATCAGGCGGGGTAGCCGATGCCGTGTACATATATAGTTGGCGGCCCGACTCCACCCACCCGGCCACATTGGCCGACAGCATCCCGCTCGGCCACCCCGACTCAACCAATCCGGGCACGCGCTATCCAGCTGGCATCGCGCTCTCACCCGACGGCCGCACGATGTACGTTGCCGAGAATCTGAGCGACTCGCTCGCTGTCGTGGACCTCGCGACGCGACGCGTCACCGAGCGGGTGAGTATCGGCCCGTTCCCCTACGGCGTCGCGGTCGCGCCCAGTGGCGATGTGTACGCGTCAGCATGGGGCGCCGCGTATGTCGCGGTGTTTCACGCGAATGGCAACGGTCGACTCACCGCCGATCACGTCATCGACGTCGGACGCCACCCGTCGGCCCTGCTCCTCAACGCCGATGGCAGTCGGCTGTTCGTCGCATCGGCGAGCACCGACCGCGTTGGTGTGGTCGACCCGAAATCGCACCGCGTCCTCCGCTGGCTGCTCGATGCGCCGCCAGACGGTGTGACCGAGGGCAGCACCCCAAACGCGCTGGCGCTGTCCCAGGACGGCACGCGGTTGTTCGTGGCCGAGGCCGACGCGAACGCGGTCGCGGTGTTCGACCTCGAGGCGCACGCCTTGGCCGGGCGCATTCCGACCGAATGGTATCCGTCGGCGATCGTCGCCACGGGCGACTCACTGTGGGTCGTCAATGGCAAGGGCCGGGGCGCCGGTCCAAACCCGCGCGGCCCTCAACCCAACGTTTCGGTCGCCAACATGGAGGTCACGAGCTATACGCTCGGACAACTCAATGGTACCATCACGGTCGTCCCCGCAGCCCGCGGAGTCGCGCTCGACGCGCTGTCGGGACGCGTCGCCCGCGCGAACGGATGGAACCGACCACGCGCACCACGTGCGCACTATCCGCCGTTCACGCACGTGGTCTACATCATCAAAGAGAACCGCACCTACGACCAGGTGCTCGGCGATCTCACACAGGCCGATGGTGACACGTCGCTCCTCTTCTTCCCACGCGCGATCTCGCCCAACCATCACGCGCTCGCGGAGCGATTCGGCATCTTCGACCGGTTCTTCACGAACGCCGAGGTGAGCGAGCAAGGGCATCAGTGGTCGACCGCCGCGTACGTGACGGACTACTCCGAGAAAAACACGCCCTCCACCTATCGTGGCAAGCGCCCGGAGCCGGACGAGCTGGGCGAAACGGACGAGCCGGCCAACGGCTATTTGTGGGACGCCGCGCGAAAGAAAGGCATCACGTTCCGGGATTACGGCGAGTACGTCGAGCGCCTGCAACGTGACTCCAGCCGTCCGCCGGTCAACCGCGCGCTCAAGCCCGCGCTCGCACCATTCGCCAGTCCGATCTATCCGCCGTTCGACCTCACGATACGCGATCAGGCCCGAGCCGACGCATGGCTCACCGAGCTGCACGAGTTCGAGCGCACCGGACGGATGCCGGCGCTCGAGATTCTGCACCTGCCGTCGGACCACACATCCGGTCCGCGGACCGGCATGCCCACACCTCGAGCCTACATGGCTGACAACGACCTGGCGCTGGGACGCATTATCGAAGGACTTTCACGGTCGCGCTTCTGGGCCCACACCGTCGTGTTCGTTCTCGAGGACGATGCACAAGATGGTCCCGACCACGTCGACTCGCACCGCTCGGTGATGTTGGCGATCTCGGCCTGGAATCGCGGTGGCGTGTCGCATCGGTTCGTCAATACCACCGATGTCGTAGCGACCATCGAAGAGATACTGGGACTCGGATCACTCTCCCAATTCGATCACTTCGGCCGGGCACTGCATGACATTCTGGAGCGCCCATCCCGACTTGCGTCCGTACGTGGCGCTGACACCAGCGCAGCCGCTTGCCGAGCTGAACATCGCCAGCGGGCCGGACCCGGACGTCGACTACTCGCGTCCAGATCGAGTTGACGATGCGTTGTTCAATCACCTCCTGTGGCGCGAGATCAAGGGACCCACGGTGCCGTATCCCACGATCCACCGTGCCGCGGTGCAGGAATTCGTGCGCGGACAATGAAACACCTTACCCGTCCGCCGCCGCTCATCCCGTAGTGCCGATACTAGTGCCACCTCCGCTAAGACGGGTAGATTAGGGGTCAATGTCCGCCCCAGTCGACCTCTCCAAGCTGCGGATTGACCGCGATGCTCGGTCGCCGGCGCCAGTACGAAGGGCGCTCATGCGCAACGTGGCATTGTTCGTCGTAGCGGTTGTGGTCGTGGCGGCGGCGCTGACGATCGTGAGCGCGCGTTCGGTTCCCACCATCCAGGTCGTGACCGCGAGCGCGGTCGGCGGGAGCGGCGCGCCTGGCAGTGGCGCTACGAGTGTGACCGCGAACGGCTATGTCGTCGCCCGAACCAAAGCGTCGGTGTCGGCGAAAATCCCTGGACGTTCTCGCGTATCTGGGCGTCAGTGAGGGCTCGTTCGTCCGAAGCGGTGACGTGATCGCGCGGTTGGACAACGCCGATTATGAAGCCGCGGTCGCCCAGGCCCAAGCGAACATCGCGTCCGCCGATGCCAGCGTCATCGAAGCGCGCGCCGATCGCGACCAGCTCCTGCACGACTCGAACCGCGCGCGCGACATCCGCGCCGGCAATCCCGCGCTCATGTCGGAACAGGAACTGGAGCTGGCGACGAGCAAGACCGCGCAGGCCGAAGCACGGTTGAATGCGGCCGTGGCACGCGAGCGCGCGGCAGAGGCGGGGCTGCACCTGGCGGAAGCGAACAACGAGAATACGATCATCCACGCGCCCTTTACGGGCACCGTGTTGCACAAGGACGCCGAGGTCGGCGAAGTCGTGGCACCGTCAGTCGGCGGCGGCCTCACGCGCGGCGCGGTCGTCACGATGGCCGACCTGTCGACGCTGGAGGTCGAGGTCGACGTGAACGAGGCATACATCGGGCGGATCCGCAACGGTGGTGCGGCGCGCGTCACGCTCGACGCGTATCCCGACACCGCATTCCATGGCTCTGTGCGACAAGTGGTGCCCACCGCTGACCGCCAGCGTGCGACGGTCCAGGTGAAGGTGTCGATCCACGATCACGATGCGCGCATCCTGCCAGAGATGGGCGCCAAGGTGGACTTCCTCGCGCCGGATTCGGTGTCCGTCGCGACGGCCGGCGCGCCGCCATCGCCGCCCGTGATTCGCGTTCCCGCGGCCGCGGTCAAGACCGATGGGGGTGCGAGCGTTGTGTGGATCGCGCGTGACGGACGGCTGTTGCGACGGCCTGTGATCACGGGGCCGGTGAGCGCGGGGTTCCTCGAGGTCCGCTCGGGCCTCAGCGGCGGCGAGCAGTTGCTCGTGAGCGGCGTCGCCGCCCCAGTCGATCGGATGAAAGTAAAGGTTCAGTAGACCGTCCCACCCCCCTTCTTCACTACAGGCACCCATGGCACTCGTCGAGATTCGCGATGTCTCGAAGTCGTTCAAGCGTGAAGCGCAGACGGTCGACGTTTACGCCGATCTCACCATCGATTTCGAAGAAGGCAGCTACACCGCGCTGATGGGGCCGTCGGGATCCGGGAAGTCGACACTGCTCAATCTCGTGGCGGGACTCGACCGGCCGACGAGCGGCACCGTGCGCGTGGCGGGCGCGGAGGTGAGCGCGATGACCGCGTCGCAGCTCGCGGACTGGCGCGCGCGGACCATCGGCTTCGTGTTCCAGTCGTACAACCTGTTGCCGGTGCTGACGGCGCATCAGAACGTCGAGCTGCCGCTGCTGCTCACGCGCCTGAGCAAGAAGGAGCGCGCGGAGCGCACCGCGCTGGCCCTCAACGTCGTGGGACTCGGAGACCGCGTCGATCATTTTCCCCGCCAGCTCTCGGGTGGCCAGGAACAGCGCGTCGCGATCGCGCGCGCCATCGTCGCCGATCCGACCCTCATCCTCCTCGACGAGCCGACCGGCCAGCTCGACTCGAAGAGCTCGGAGGAAGTGCTGGTGCTCCTACGCCGGCTGAATGATGAGTTTCGGAAGACCATCATGATGGTGACACACGACGCCCGAGCCGCGGACAACGCGAAAACGGTGCTGCACCTGGAGAAGGGTGTGCTGCTCGAGCGCGCAGGGGCGGAGGTGGGCCGATGAGATTCCTCCCGCTCGTCCTCGCGAATCTCAAGCGACACCGGCTGCGCACGACCCTCACGACGTTGAGCGTGACGCTCGCGCTCTTTCTGTTCGCGACGCTGCGTTCGGTGACGACGACACTCGACGGCGGCTCGCGGGTCTCGAGCGCCTCGCGGATGATTGTCCAGAATTCGACCGCGTTCGTCATTCCGCTGCCGATGAGCTACGCCGCGCGGTTGGCGTCGGTGCCGCACGTCGAGTCGGTCACGTGGGCCAACTGGTTCGGTGGCAAATATGGCGATGGCAAGAAGTTCTTCGCGCAGTTCGCCATCGCGCCGGAGTCCTACCTGGCGATGTATCCGGAACTGCAGGTGCCCGAGGATCAGAAGCAGGCATTTCTCAAGGAGCGGTCGGCAGCGCTGATCGGCGATGGGCTGGTGCGCACCTTCGGTTGGAAGGTGGGCGACAACGTGACTCTCCAGGGCACGATCTTCCCGGGCGACTGGACCTTCACCATCCGCGGGATCTATCACCCCACGGTGAAAGAGTACGGTGACGAGTCGTTCATGTTCCACTACGACTACCTGTACGAGAAGTATCCCGACCGCGTCACGCCCGGCTGGTTCATCATGAAGATCGACGATCCGAATGCGGCGCCGGCGGTGGCGAGGACCATCGACGATCAGTTTCGCAACTCGGTCGCGCCGACGAAAACGGGGACCGAGAAGGCGTTCGCTGCCGGGTGGGCGAGCATGTGGGGGAACGTGCGGCTCCTGATGAGTACCATCGGGATGGCCGTCGTGTTCGCCATCCTGCTCGTCACCGGCAACGCGATGATGATGAACCAGCGCGAGCGGATACCCGAGGTGGCAGTCATGAAGACGGTCGGGTTTTCGGATCGTCGCATCTTTGGGCTGGTGATCGTCGAGGCGGCCGTGATCTCGATGACCGGAGCGGTACTCGGTCTCGGCGCGGCGGTGCTGATGCCGATCGTCACCGGATTCGGCGGCGGCTTCCTCCCGAATTTTCACGTCACGCCCGGTACGCTCCTGGTAGGCGGGTCGGTCGCGGTGCTCCTGACTGTGGCGAGCGGTATCTTCCCCGCTTGGCAGGCGGCCAAACTTCCCGTCGTGCAGGCGCTGCGGAGAGTCGAGTGAAGATCCCTTTCGTCTACAACGTCCGCAGCGTGACGCAACGGCCGGTGTCCACGGGGTTGACCGCGCTCGGCATCGCGCTCGTCGTGGCGGTGTTCGTGGCGATGCTCGCGCTGGCGAATGGGTTTATCGCCGCGCTGGTAACGACTGGCTCGCCGGATAACGTGCTGTTGCTCCGGCGCGGGGCCGACAGTGAGCTGTCCAGCGGGATCCCGCGCGAGGCGATCAGCATCATCAGCGCGTCGCCGCACATCGCCATCGGTTCGGACGGACGGCCGCTCGTGAGCCCAGAGACCTACATCGTCCTCAACCTTCGCCGGCCCGGCGGGGACGAGTTCACCGTAGCCAACGTCGTCGCGCGCGGGATCTCGGAGAAAGCGTGGGACGTCCGACGCAACATCAAGATCATCGAAGGGCGCCGCTTCGGGTCCGGACAGAGCGAAATCTGCGTGGGCTCGAAGCTGCTCGGGCGCTTCGCCAACGTGGCGGTGGGCGACGTGCTGCGTTTCGGCAACCGGAACTGGAACGTCGTGTGCCGCTTCACCGCTGACGGATCGGCCTTCGAGTCGGAGATCTGGGGCGAGAACGAGCAGTTCCAGAACGTGTTCCGTGGCGACGCGTTTCAGGCCGTGGCCTTCCGTCTCAAGGACCCGGGCGGCTTCGAGGAGGCCAAGACGGCATTTCTGGCCGACCCCCGCATTCAAGTGGACGCGCATCGCGAGTCGGAATTCTACGCCAACCAGTCGGCGGTGCTCGGCAACATCCTGCGTTTCCTGGCGATCTTCATCACGGGCATCATGTCCATCGGCGCGGTCTTCGGCGCGGTGAACACGATGTACGCCGCGGTGAGCTCGCGGACACCGGAGATCGCGGTCCTGCTGACGCTGGGCTTCCACCCGCGCAGCATCCTGGCGAGCTTCCTCGCCGAGTCGGCGGTGATTGCGCTGCTCGGCGGCGTGATCGGCTGCCTGCTGGCCCTTCCCATCAACGGCGTGGTCACCAGCACCACCAACTTCGCCAGCTTCAGCGAAATTGCGTTCGCGTTCCGGGTGACGCCCACCCTCCTGCTCATGGGCGTCGTCTTCGGCCTCGTCATGGGCATCGTCGGCGGGTTCTTTCCGGCGCGGCGCGCGTCGCGGCTGCCAGTCATTCAAGCGTTGCGCTGACTCGGCTTCCCGCGGGGCCGATCAGCTCCCACGCGCCGATCACTCCGCGCGCAAGGCGCCGGGTTGAGACCGGAATCCAAGCTTCAACCGCTCGTTTCCGAGCAAGGCCTCCGAATAGCGCGGATCCTCTTCTGGCTCTCGTTACTGAGCGAGTGAAGCGGCAATGTTGAGTATCTTCACGATTCTCGTCTGGGTCCCCGCGATCGTCACGAAACCAACGGCGTCCAACTGGGTGGAGTTCCTCTTCACCTTCGCGCTGGCGGGCGCTTCCTGGGTGGTGGCCGAGAGCATACCAGGAAAGAGGTTGGGAGCTCCGGACCAGCGCGACTCCGAGTCGCAGCCTGGGCGCGCGCGCGCGTCGTCCTCACCGACGTGATCGCCGTCGTTCCGAAGGGCGCGGTCCTTTCCTCGTCGACTTACCGGCCCGAGTTAGGCGGTGGCACTTTCGGGAAATAGCGGACGCCAGCGATCTGCTCGAAATGCTCGTCCTGCGTCCACAGTGTCGCACCCTGGAGCCGGGATGTGGCGAGGATGATGCTATCTGCCATCGGCAAGCGCTCGGCGCGGCTGATTTGCGCTGCGGTCAACGCGACATGGGCGTCCAGGTCGATCACCAGACCTTGCATCATCTGAGCGACACCGCGCTGCGCGTACGCGCGGCCACGCTCCGCATCGAGGCGTTTGTAGACTTCGTACAAGGTGATCGACGGCACGACCAACCGAGCGACGGCCTCGATCGCCGCCGCGAAGCGATTCGCGTTCGGCGCGTCGGCGAAGTACTCGAGCCATCCGGATGAGTCGACCACATTCCGGCCGGGAGCGCCGGCGGCTGCCGCGAGCGGCTTCCGTCGCGCGCGAGGCCGAACAGGCTTAGACACGGTCGTCGTCGCGCTCGACCGTCGTGTCGATCCCGCGCGCGAACCCTCGCATGGCGCGCATCGGACGGATTGGGACGAACTGTACGGCATCCCCGACAATGAGCGCTTGGAGCTTATCGCCCGGGCGCCAGGCCAGCGTCTCCCGGACGTGTCGGGGAATGACGACTTGGAACTTGGGGGAAAGCGTAACGGCGTCCATGTGATTCTCGAGGGGAAGGTCAATGCTGTATTACGTTATGTCAATCTATCAGGAAATCGTCATACGATCAAACCGCTGACCTACGCGCCCAGGAGAAAGAATCGGTGTCGTTCCAGTTCTTCCCGACCGCCTTCCGACCGATCTCGTTGACAGCTGCCGGGCGTCGTGCGGTGCGCGAACGAGGGTACGCACCATTTATCGACGGCTCCTGCCGCCGAGAGCCGGATTTTGAGGCTCGGTTTCCCGCGATCACCGCGTTATGTCGACCAGGGTTTGCTCCTCGCGTCAACGAAGGCGACAGCGTTGCGTATTTTACCGTCTCTGGACGATTTCCCACGCCGCGGCACCCGAAGGGACACTATCTGGTAGCAGTGTTGCGGGTTGAGTGTCGCTTGGAGTCGCACGCGGCGGCCGCCCAATGGTATCGCGAACGATCTCTGCGTTTGCCGAGCAACTGCCTGGTAGCCGGAAATCCGCCGATTCCTTACGATTGTACGAACCAACTGCTGTCGAAGGAGCTTAGGTCCAGACTACGTGAGAATCCCGATGTGGATGACGATAGGATCGTGCGATTGTGGGACAGGGGCTACGCGAAGCGGGCGGAGGACTGTGGCGTCATGCTCGTCTGCAGATCGGAGTATCTAGCGCTCACGTCGCCTCCGTTGTATTCGGTGGAGCGCATGGCAACCGTGTTCGGTAGACTCCCTGGGTTGCAAAACCCGCCCAAGATGAGGACCGGGGAGTACGAGGCTTTAATGGCCTCGGTGAAGGAGGCGCACGTTGCGCCGCTCGAGTCATGACTTTGCCACCGACCAACCATTGGTTCGCGCCGGGAGTGCCGGCTGAGCGAGTGCGAGCATGCTACGACAGGGCCGCCGGCAATGAAATGAGCAGTGGGAAGTTCGATAACCCGGAGTCGTCGGCTGCGTTGGTCGCAAACGCATTCGGGTTCTTTCTCGACAGGCCATGGGATCTGCCGCCGCTTCCATGCGGCCAAGTCCAGAACTGGTCCGCGCGGTCAGTTGATCTGGAAGTGGTGCTGGCATTCCCATGGCGCGGTGGACGTTGACCCTGGGTCGATGTGTTGATTGAAACCGCTTCCGAGGTAATCGGTGTGGAGTCGAAACGCTACGAGCCATATCGTACTCCGAAAGTGCCGCAACTATCGAACGCCTACTGGCGTTCGGTGTGGGGGGCGCGCATGGCCGGCTACGAGTCCATCCGCGATCAGCTGAGCGAGGTCCGGTCAGACGGTCCGCCGGTGTATAGGCACCTGGACGGTGCTCAACTGGTCAAGCATGCGCTTGGCCTTCGCACGAGCGTGTACCGGGATGCCAAGTGGCGAGGCAAGCGACCGGTTCTTTGCTACGTCTACGCTGAGCCGCTGAAGTGGTCCGACGGCCGTCCGCTGGACACACGGAGTGTCGCGAACCATCGTCGGGAAATCGCGACTTTCGCGGCTGCCGTGGCTGGGAACGAGGTCGAGTTCTGCGCTTGTTCGTACGCTGAGATTCTGTCCGTGTGGAGTGCGGACACCCGTGATGATATCCGTGCCCACGCTGTGAACATCAGCGGCCGGTTCATGACGTAGACGGTCCGATGCCCTAGTGATTCCTTGGTGATCGCCCGATGAGCGGATGCTCGTACAATCCCCTCGCACCATCGATCTCGATCTTTTGCACCACCATTTCACTAGGTATCGAGCAATGGCACAGGGAACAGTCCAGTGGTTCAACGCCGAGAAGGGCTTCGGGTTCGTCGCGCCCGATGGTGGAGGGCAGGGAGTCTTCGTCCACTACACCGCCATCACCGCTGCCGGTTACAGAAGCCTCGAAGAGGGTCAGCGAGTCGAATTTGACATGATGCAGGGCAACAAGGGGCCGATGGCCGAGAAGGTATGGCTCCTCTAGCGCGCGTTACACACATTACCTCGAGCCGTCAGTCGGAGTGACCCGCCGCTGACGGCCCGAGGTAGGCCCTTTCATGAGCGACCTTGGGTCGGTGGACGCGGGGCGGGGGCTTACGCAACTGGTGCCGAATGCGGAATCCGATCGCCACGGCTACACATACGATGCACGCCTCGACGAACACTTTCTCGCCATCGAGCGGATCGATCGGCTGATCCTTGAGAGCAGGGTCGGTCAATAGGCTGTGGACCGCGTACAGAGGGAACAGCGCATAGGTCAGGAGATGCAGCCGCTTCCACACGCGCCGACTCAACGCCCGCTGCTCTTGCCAAAGGATCGACGTCGTAATTACGAACAGCAAGAGCCAGAACGCGACCGCGCCGAACATGTTCACGACCGGCTGTTTTGGCGCCTCGAGCGGCCAAAGCAAATCCACGACCCCGAACTTGGGCGAAGCGACGAAGAGTAAAATGACGGGGTGCACGAAGCTGACCGCGAGCGCGGTGTATCCCGTCCAGTTGTGCAGGCGGACGGTGTTGATCCGGCGATGCGGCCACCGGCGCACCGGGTTGTATTTCACCGACAGCAACAATCCCAGCAGGATATTGAGCGTCAGCAGGCCAATGGCGCAAAGGCCTGCGTCGTTTGACAGATCGAGTGCGCTCACTCCGCGCGCAACGCGTCGTTTGGTGCAGCACGCATCGCGCTCCGCGCCGGCACGTAGACGGCCGCGGCCGCAATCGCCGCCATGAGCACCGGGATCACGCTGAACGTCACGGCGTCCGTCGCACTCACGCCGAACAAGAGGCCGGACATGAGACGCGTCAGCGCGAACGCGCCAGCGAGTCCAGCGGCCACGCCGACGCCGACGGTGACGCCGAACTCGTGGGCGATGAGGCCGAAGATCATCGCCCGATCGGCGCCCAGCGCCATGCGGATGCCGATCTCGCGGCGGCGCTGGCCCACCCAATAGGCGATCGTGCCGTACACGCCAACGGCCGCGAGGAAGAGCGCGGCGACCGCGAATGTCGTGAGGAGCAGCATCGAGAGGCGCCGCCGCGCGAACGAGTCGACCAATCGTTGCTCCATCGTGCTGACATCGTACGCCGGCAGCTCCGGATCCAGGGCGCGCACGTCGCCCAGCACGGCGTTCGTGAGACGCGACACGTCGCGGAGCGCGGTGTGCGTACGCACGACAACGAACCGGCTGCCGATCGTGTATTGCTCGACCGGGAAATAGGCCGTGATCGGCGGCGCAACCTCGGCCTGGTACTGGCGCGCGTCGCGCACGACGCCGACCACCGTGCGCCACGGCCCGTCGGCTCGTTGACGCAGCCGCTTGCCGATCGCGCCGTCCGGCCAGAATCGCGCCGCCAGTGCCTCGTCGACGATGACGACCGGCGGCGACTGTTGGTTGTCGTGCGCGCCGAAGAACCGCCCCTGCACGAGCGGCATGCCCATCGCGCGGAAATAATCGGGACTCACGTACCCGCTGCTCGTGATGACGATGTCGCCCCCGGCGGCCTTGGGTACGTAGCCTTCGATCCTGACATCTTCCCACGCCAGCGACACGGAGCTCAACGGCAGTTGGTAGTTGCTGCCGACGAGCTCGACGCCAGGGAGCGCGGTCAGCTTTTCGTCCAGCGCTCGATAGAAATTCGTCACGGATTCCGGTGTCGTATATCGCGCGGCGGGTAGCGATAGGCGGAACGACAACGTATTCCGCGGGTCGAAGCCCGGATCGGCGCGCAGCACGCGCGCATAGCTCCGGACCAGGAGCCCCGCGCCGATGAGCAAGATGACCGAGAACGCGACTTCGACAGTGATCAGCGTACCGCGCGTGCGCGACCGGTCGATGGTCGACCCCCGTGTCCCTTCCTTGAGCACGCTACTCGCATCGACGTGGGAGGCGCGCAGCGCGGGAGCGAGCCCGAAGAGGAGCGTGCTGGCCACAGAGACCGCGAACGTGAACGCGAGCACCGTGACGTCGATGTGGATCGCGTCGAGGCGCGGGATGCCGGCGGGACCGGCATGGCGCAGCAACCAGAGGCTCCCGAGCGCCACCCCGAATCCGAGCACGCCGCCCGCCAGCGCCAGGGTCAGGTTCTCGGCGGCCAGCTGAGCGATGAGGCGCCGCCGGCTCGCGCCGATCGCTGCCCGGACAGCGAGCTCCTTCTCGCGTACCGTCGCGCGCGAGATGAGGAGGCCGGCGACGTTGCTGCAGGCGATCGCCAGCAGCACCGCGACGGCGCCCAAGAGAACGTAGAGCGCGAGGCGCGTATCGCCGACCACTTGGTCGATGAGCGGCACGACGCTGATCGTGAGGCCGCTGTTCGCCGGATAGAACGCTGGATACTCTTGCTTCATCCGCGCGGCGATCGTCTCCATCTCGGCCTGCGCCGACGCCTTGGAGACGCCGGGTTTGAGTGACGCGAAGATATTGTAGTCTTCGCCGTCGCGGTTGGTCCGCGCGCTCGCCGGCACCGGGAGCGGGAGGATGAGCTCGATGCGCTGCACGCTGTTGACCGCTGGCATCACGTCCTTATCGAACACGAAATCCGGCGATAGGACGCCCACGATCGCGACGCTGTTGCCGCTCAGCGTCAACGTCTTGTCAATGACACTGGGGTCGCCGCCGAAGCGCCGCTGCCAGAATCCGTACGTCAGCACGACGCCGAGCGGCCGGCCCGGCTCGTCGTCTTCGGCCGTGAACAGGTGACCGAGCACCGCGTGCGCGCCGAGCATGGAGAGGAGCGCGGACGACATGCGGACGCCGTCGATGCGCTCCGGTGCGCCGTTGCCGGTCATGTTGAAGCTCGCGCCGATCGCGGCCGCGACGCGGTCGAACGCCGTATTCTCAGCCTTGATATCGAGATATTGCCCGAGCGAGAGCCAGTCGCGCGGGACGCCGAGGCCAGGCGACCGCTGCCACAGCATCGCCAGACGCTCGGCGTGCGGATATGGCAGCGGACGGAGCAGGAGCGCGTTCGCGACGCCGAAGATCGCGCTGGTGGCCCCGATGCCGATCGTGAGCGACAGAAGCGCCGCGATCGTGAAGCCCGGGGCTTTGACGAGAGTGCGGAGGCTGTTCACGCGTAGAACATAATCAGCAGACGGCTGGCAGACACGAGAGTGACGCCGCGCGTTTATGGTGCCCCGCATTCATACCATTCACGAAGCGGAGCACAAACATGACATTGACCACCATGTGGACCCACGGCAATTCACTCGTCGTCGAAGACCCGGGCGAGTACGAGTACATCAGGCACCGAGGGTACGGCACACTGCTCAAGTACAACGCAGGGACGAGTTCGCTCGATGACCTTCGGGTCTGTCACATCCCGATTCCGACCCCGCAGACCGTCGATGGCGCCTCACCGGTCGTCGCCAAGATCACGGTACTGTTCCAAACCGATGCCAACGCGCCTTTCGTCGCACCCAGCCAAGGTATTGCGGGCGTCGTGCGGGTCCAGAAAATCGATGTGTGGGATGGCCCGACGCTAGTGACCACGTTTCAGCCGAACGACTGGCTTGGGTCACATTTGTCGCCGGACGGAGTCAATCAGCTGGCAGTGCCGCCGACTCCGGTTCATACCGGTATCGGCGTGTCGCTCTTTTGCAGCGTCGCTGGCGATGAAGACCCGTCTGAATGGTTCTTGATCGTTGGCGGCGTCGCCGCGGATTTCGTCTATCCCAATCCGCCGCTAGTGGGTCGCCAGTTCGAGACGGAGCGCGTCAAGGGCCACTAGTCCTCTGGCTGATAGTACGACGCGATGCCCCATTGTACGAATCGCTCGCCCAGCGTGACGCGATGCCGGAAGCCGAGGTGCTCGAGCGCCAGATTATCGGTCAGGCGCTTGAGCACCACCAGCAGCCGCTCCGGCGGCACATTGGTCGCTCGCGCTTGAGCCGCTAACGCAGCGGCCGCTTGCTGGAGGTGGGGCGCTTCGCGGTCGCCCTCTCGTAGGGCGAGAAAGTCGGCGTGCAAGGCGCTCACCCTTCCGCGCAGCGCGCCGCGTGCCACATTCCGCCGTTTATCCATGACGACACCCACGAGGTTCGGGCTGCACTGAGGCCGCGGCGCGACCCAACCGCGATACAAATAGAAGCACGTTCCGAGCCGTACTTTTGTTTGCTGGGCACGCTCTCTGCGAAAGATCGCGTAAATGTCGTGCGCAAATTGAGCGCTCGAGACGACCGCAAAAGGCCTGGCGCCCTGCGGTGGCTCGCGCGCCTGGGGCCGGGGCTGATTACCGGAGCGGCGGACGACGATCCGTCCGGCATCGCGACCTACTCGCAAGCCGGAGCCGCGTACGGGTTCGGACTGCTCTGGACGGCGCTCTTTTCGCTCCCCCTCATGATCGCCGTGCAGCTCATGTGCGCGCGCATCGGCCTCGTCGGCCTCGTCGGGCGACGCGGGCTCGGCAGCGTGCTGCGCGAGTTCCACCCGCCGTGGGTCCTCGGCGCTCCTCGTGCTCGCGTCGTACGCGCGGCTGATCCGGATATTCAAGTGGATGACCCTGACGCTCCTCGCGTACGTCGTGACGGCTTTCGTCGTGCACCCCGACTGGGGGCGCCTGCTGCGCGAGACGATCGTGCCGCACATCGTCATCCTGACGACTGGTGCGACGCTCCACGCGAGCGGCCATACGCACATCGAGACCGCGGCGGAGGCTGCCGCGGCGCTCCAGCCGTTGGCTGGAGGAGCCGCGGGGTTGCTATTCGCCCTCGGCGTCATTGGGACGGGCCTGATTGGCGTTCCCGTACTCGCGGGTTCGGCGGCGTACGCCGTCGTCGCCGCCCTCGTCATGACGACGGCGGCCGTGGCTTTGGTGTGGATCGCGATTGCGCCGTGAGAGACTCCGTACGCCGACTGCGCGCAGGCGGTCGAGGGACTTCCGCCTCCTCACCCGTGTCCGCTTTCATATTGATGGATCGCACGGCAAGTTGTGAGAGCAACTGGTCGGCCTTCCGTTCCTCGTCGAGCGTCTGTTGCAGCAACTGCGCGTGCTCGGGATATCCGAGTTGCTCGGCCCAGGTGCGAACACTGCCGTACCCCGCCATCTCGTAGTGCTCGACGTGCTGCGCGGCCGAGATCAGCCCGGCATCGAGCACCGGCGGCTCGGGCGCTTCCTTGATGAGCTCAGCGCCCTCTTCGATCACTCCTTCCATCCCGTGGCATTTCTTGCCCAGCGGACTCGAGCCGAGATCGGCGAAGATCTGCTCGAGGCGTTGCACATGACCCTCGGTCTGCTCACGATGCGTCTCGAATGCATGCTTGAGACGTTCGTCGGTCGCGGCTTTGATCATTTTGGGAAGGGCTTTCAAGATCTGCTGCTCAGCGCTGTGCAGATCCTTGAGCTCCTCCACGTACAGTTTGGCGAGTGTGGTGGGTGGCATTGGTGTCCTCCGAGTGTGATGATCTCTTAGAGACAGAGATGCCAATGCAAGCCATGATCCGCCTGGCGCGACCTCGGCAGTGTGGGATGGGCACGCGACGTGCCTAGTGTGTGTGCATGAAACCACTCTTCCCGCTCATCGTTCTCCTGTGCGTGGCGTGCACCCCAGGTGAGGGCCGCAACGCGGAGAAAACCAGTACGGACACCGTTGTCACTCCCACACACGCAACGGATACGACCGTCGTTCAGAAGAAAGTCGACGTGAAGGTCGATACGCTGAAGAAGACGAAAAACGCGCCGCACTGATCGCGCGACCTATATTGAGGGGAGGAGTACGGATCGCCGCGGGTTAAGGCCCGCAATCAAGGGACAACGTAGAGGGACATGGGCGAGCACGCGCTCGTGAAGCCCGAAGTGCCTCGGATGGGCGAGCCGGTTACGCTCGCTGCGGTGCGCGCGCGCATCGCCGATCGATTTGGCCTCGTGCCATCGTTCTTCATGACGGCTCGGGTCGAGCCGCCGATCATCGAGTCGATGTTCTCGATGGTGGAGTTCGCATACTTCGATTCGCCGTTGCCCGCGCTCTTCAAAGAGCGCCTCTTCGTGTACGTCTCGCGTTTCTGCGCGGTGCCGTACTGCATGGCCCGCCACTGTGGCTTTCTCGTTGGCTGTGGCAACGTGTCCGGGGACCCGGATGCCGACGGCATTGCGGTGGTGGAGGCGGTGGCGCTACTCCAGACGCCGTTCCCCGACGTGGCGGGACGGGACGGCCTACTCCACGCGTTGCGCGCTGTCCCCGGCGTGCTGGAGCGCTGGCCCGACCCGACCTCGGCGCTGAGCGAAACGGTTCTCTTCGCCGCCGCGGTCATTTTTGTCATGCCGCAGGAGCACAAGCCCTTGCTCGCGGAGCTCGAGCGCGTCCTTGGCGCGCGGCTCCACAACTATCTCATGCTGTTCCTCGGCTTCATACGCTTCGCGCACTTCTGGACGGAGTCGCATCCCCAGCTGCGAGCGGAAGACGACCTCGATCAACTGCTGTCCGAGCAGCGCGCGTTGGCCGAGTGGGTGACGAACTATTCGGCTCAGGTTGAGAGGGAGGTTGCGCAAGCGAGAGCCGAGTTGCGCGAAGTAGAATTGCTGCGCGCGCGAGCCGCGAAAAGTGAACGAGACGTAGTCGACTTACGGGAGGAGGTCACCGCGCGGACCCGGGATGCCCAGGTCGCGCTCGCCGACAGTCGAGCCAAGGGAACGTACATGACGACGCTCAGCCACGAACTGCGCACGCCATTGAACGCCGTCGTGGGTTACACCGAGCTGTTGGAGGCCGGGCTCGGTGGTACGTTGGATGAGAAAGGCCTCGCGTACCTCGCGCGCATCAAAGCCACCGCGCGACAGCAGCAACAGATCATCGAGGAGATCTTATCGTTCGCGCGCCTCGAGGGCGGGCGTGAGACGGTCCATACTGAAGTGTGCGCGATGGACGCGCTCGTCAACGAGCTCCAAGCCGTCATCACGCCGTTGGCGGAGGCGCGCGGCCTCGCATTTACGACCAGGATCGCGAATGCTCCCGCGACGTTCATCGCCGATGCGGGCAAAGTGCGTCAGATCCTGATCAACCTCCTTGGAAACGCGGTGAAGTTCACGCCCGCTGGGACGGTCGATCTCCACGTTGCGACATCGCACGACGCCCTCGTGTTCAGCGTGACTGATACCGGCCTAGGCATTCCGCCGAGGGACCGCGAGCGGATCTTCGAGCCCTTCACGCAGCTCGACGAAGGCAAGACGCGCGAGTACGGTGGCACGGGGCTCGGGCTCGCTATCACCAAGCGGCTCGTCGAGTTGCTGTACGGCGACATCCGCGTCCACGCGCGGGACGGAGGCGGATCCACTTTTATTGTTGCGCTCCCATATCAACGCGCGCCATGAACTGGTTGGCACACTGGTTGCCTTTGATGGCCATTCTCAAAGGCGACATTCTCCAAAGGAGCAGTGATGCGAAGCAGGACAATCATGTGCGTAGCGATGGCGATGGGCTTGGCGGCGTGCGGTAGTGCATCCGCACCGGGTGGCATCAGTATCGGTGGTCATTGGAACGTCGCGGTCGCGAACCTCACGGGCGGCGGCCACGTCTGCAGCGGATCGTTCGTTGCCGACTTTGCGCAGAGCCTCAACACCTTCAATGGGTCGTACACGAGCGGGTCGGTGATGTGCACGACGAGTGGTGGCCCCACGGCGATCGGCCAGGTCAGTGGCAGTGTCACGGACGGGTCGGTCAACGGACAGACGATCTCGTATACCCTCGACGGTAACCCGATCACGTTCACAGGGACCGTCAACGTGTCCCAGATGTCCGGCGCGGTGAGCTGGACCAAAGACTTCGGCGATGGCAATGGACCGGTGTCGCTCGCCGGCTCCTGGACCGCGCAGAAGCAGTAGGTCAGGAAATCGTCGCTGGCTCAGCGTAGGCGGTAAGCAGCGCGACCAGCGCCCAGAACGTCCGCGCAACCGCCAGCGGCCGCGACGACAGCGCGAACCGTATCCCAGCGCGCGAATCCAGCGAACGCCCGCGCCAGCACGACCGGATCATCGCCGAGTCGGGGCAGGCTCAGCATGATCGGCGCGGCAAAGGCCGTCAGGAGCATCACGCCGAGGTTCGCGCACGCCGCGCCATAGACAGGGATGGCGGCGGAGAGCGGTCGTCTGGGACTGAGGCGGAAGGCGGCCGCCGCAATGAGCGACAGCAGCGTGCCGCCGATACCCGCCACGGGATAGACGATCCGTCCCGCGCCGAGATCGGCGTGTCGGCTGAATGCCGCCCACGCCTGCGGCCCGACCGCCCGCCAGGCGGGCATTTCGACGATCGTGCGCCCCAGACTGTCGCCAAGCGCGGCCATCACCAGCGCGATGACGACGCAGGCGATCGCCACCCGGGAGGCCCGGGGCTGTATAAGCATCGGCATACAAAGTATAGTACAACGACAGTACCGTGGCGTCCAGATCTGTATTACTTTGTAAGCCAATGGATAGGGAGTTATTGAAAGGCAGCATCGCGCTCCTGATCCTGCGGCTGCTCTCGGAGCGCGATATGTACGGAGGCGAGATCATTCAGGAGTCCGCGCGACGGACCCAGGATGCGTTTGCCTTCAAGGAAGGGACCGTGTACCCGGCGCTCCACCAGTTGTACAAGCGCGGATGGCTGTGGTCGGAGTGGCGGCGCGGGCCGAACGGCAAGCAGCGGAAATACTACGGCCTCACCGCCGCGGGCCGCCGGGCTGCGAGCCGCACGCAACGCGAGTGGCGGATCTTTACCGAAACGGTGAACGCCATTCTGGCTGGAGGATGATCCCGTGCGGGACATTGATCGCATCGTCGAACGCGTCCTCGCGCGCGCCAGGATTCCCGGCGCGACGCGACGGCGCGAGATCGAGCGCGAGCTCCGCGATCATCTCGAGGACTTGGCCGAGGCGGATCTCGCTCGGTTCGGCGACCCCGAGGTCGTCGGCGACGCGTTGGGTCGTGTCTATGCACCGGAGCGATGGGCGGCTCACGTCGCGCGAGCAGCGACACTCGTCCTGGCGTCGGGCCTCGCGGCCGCCGTGATCATCGCTGGAGTTCAGGTGGTGATGACAGCGGCGACGCTCAGAGAGATCTCCACCGAGATCGCGGGATTTGCCACGGTGGCGTTGGGATATTGCGCGGCGTATCTCGCGAGGCGCCGATATCGCTTGTCGCTCCCCAGCGTCGTCGGAGTGATCACCGGCGGCGCACTCTGGATCGGCGTCGGCCTGTCGGTGCTCGCCCCTCGGCACGCCGTCATTGCCACCGTCGCGTTCCTGTCGACCGCTTTCGGCGGACTCCTGGTGTACGCTCCGGTTCCGCTCCTCTGGCTCGCCGGCACTGCCGGCCCGTTGCTGATGGCGAGCGTTGTGCTCGGGCCGCTCGTGCCGGGCGCCGGGCGGTTCCCGTGGTTGATATGGGTGGGGTTGAGCCTCTCGTGCGTCGCATTGCGAATCGTCGTCCGCGTCTTCGAGCGGTACGTATTTACAGATGAGACTCGGTCGGAATACACAGCGACAATATTGTTCCCTGGCCAGGGGCGCTCGTGATGTCCAACGTGCCACCCGCGCGGCGCGCGCGCTCGCGCATTCCCATGACGCCCCAATGCCCGTCTTTCACCGCGGCATTGACGTTGCCGGTCAAAAGCCCGCGCCCGTCGTCCTGTACGTCGAGCCTCACCGATGACCGCTCGTAGCTCAGGCGAATCTCCACCGTCGGCGAGTCCGCGTGCTTGACCGCATTGAGCGCGGCCTCGCGGGCGATCCGTAGCACCGCGTTCTCAATGGCCGGAGCGATCGGGCGACGATTGCCCGTGACGTTCGAATCGCAGACGAGTCGGCGCCGCACCGATCGCGCGCCGCACGGTTCCTTCCAACGCACGGGGGAGATCATCGTGATCGGGCTCCGATGCGCGGAGATCCCACACGGCATCGCGCGCCTCGCGCAGCGTGACATTGGCCAGGGATAGCGCGCGCGAGAGCTCCTCCGCCGGGTCTTCGCGCCCGTCCGCGCGCCAGCGCTGCAAGAGCCCTTGCAACTGTAGGGTGACTCCCGTGAACCCTTGCAGCAGCGTGTCGTGGAGCTCGCCCGCGACACGCGTTCGCTCGGCTTGCGTCGCCTCTTCCGCCTCGGTCCGCAGAAGCCATTCGAGGCGGCGGGCTTGCTCCAACGCGATCGCCGCCTCGTTCGCGGCGATGCGCAGCACGAGCCGCTCGGGGACGCTGGGGAAACCAGGTCGATTCGAGGCCACGGCAAGGACACCCAGATCCCCCGGAAGCCCCAACGCGACTCGGACCACGGATGCATCCCATCGCTCGAGCGCGATGCCAACATCCCGCGGAGTCATGGATTGAGGCTGGCGCAACCCTATCATGGCTGCTTCGGTCGGCGCCTCACCGATGGCGTCGACGAGCCTGAGATAGGCGAAATCGAGATCGAGCATCGCCACCAATGAGTCCAGTAGCGTATTGACGATGCTCGCGGGCTGGCCAACGCTCCAGATCGCCGGCAGCGACCCGATTTGCAGCAGGTTGCTAATGCAGTTCTGGAGCCGCTTGATCTCCTCTGCCGATTCGTCCATATCGCCGTGAGCGCAGCTCTTCCAGGTACTCCTCAGGGGGCACGTAAAAAGGATTCTCTTGCACGGTGTGACCGATGAGGATCATGGGATGGGCTCGGAGAACGCCCATGACGACTCCGCCGCTGAACCGCCTCAGGTCGTACACACAAATCACCGGATCGCTGACGCGAGCCCACATGAGGTTCGCCCGGCTCTCGTACTCGATCACCTGATCGACACCGGGGTGGTTCTCGAGGGCCCACTCCATGTGGCAGACCGTGCGCGTTCGCCGAAACCCGTCGCGCTTGGCTCCGACCAATACTTGTTCGATGGTCGCCAACATGCGGTCCTGGTCGAAGGAGCCGCCGGCAAGATAGAACTCATCCCAGCCGTGCACCTCGAATTGGCCGCGCTGTTCCGCTTGGGTGATGGCCAGGCCCTGCGATTCCAAGTGCTGCACATGCTGCCGGCAGACGACCGGATCGACGACATGCATCGCTTTGTCGCCGCACTCCAATCCCTCCCTAATGAAAGGGAGGAGCACGCGCGCTTCTTCTTGCTCGTCGTGGAAGAAGGCGCAGATGTGAGGGTGGGCGCCGAGCTCCGAGCCGGCGAACCGGACGGGCGCATCGCACATCACAGCTTGTTCCATGTGGTGAAGAGTGCACCCGCGCCGTAGGCAACGCCAGGTACCCAGTTTTGGGCATGTCACGGGGCTGTCTATTCGGTATCATCCGGTGATGCCGAACCCGATCACCATCCTCACGGTCGATGACCACGGACTGATCCGAGCCGGCCTCAGCGCTGTCGTGGCAACCGAGCCCGATCTCCGGATCGTCGCGGAGGCGGCGAATGGCGAAGAGGCGATCGAGCAGTTCGAGGCCTATCGCCCGGACATCGTGCTCATGGATCTGCGCATGCCGGTGATGGACGGCTTGGCGGCCACCCGTGCGATCCTGGCCGATCATCCCGACGCCAAGATCATCGTGCTCTCGACATACGATGGCGATGTGAATATCCATCGCGCGCTCGAAGCCGGCGCGCGCGGGTATCTCTTGAAGGATATGCTGCGCACGGAGGTGTTGAACGCGATGCGCCAAGTGTATCGTGGCGAGCGCTGCCTCCCGCCGCCCGTCGCGGCACAACTCGCCGCCCACACGCCGCGCGTCGAGCTCACACCACGGGAAGCCGAGGTGTTTCACTACGTGGCGCGAGGGTGTACGAACGCCGAGATCGCCGCGCAGATCGGGCGCACCGAGGGCACCGTCAAAGTGCACGTGAAGAATATCCTGCGCAAACTCGACGCCCACGATCGCACCGAAGCCGTCGCCATTGGCATCGAGCGCGGATTCATTCACCTCGGCTGACCACTACCCCTGTAGGTGTAGGCGAAGACTGCTCCGACGAGGAGTAGAGACTGCCTCCGCGCGCCGGTATCGTGGGGTATGACTCGAAATATTATTGCCGCCCTACTCGTGGCGATCCCTGCGTGGTCACAGGCGCCGGCCAAAAGCGTACCGCAGCGTATTGCTGATGATTTCATTGCGTTAGCCGGCGGCGTGCACCCCGGCTACCGGATCGCTCACGCCAAGGGCATCGTCGTGACGGGCACGTTCACGCCCTCGCCCGGCGCCACGTCGCTGAGCCGCGCGGCCCACCTCAAGGCAGCGTCGACGCCGGTCATCGCCCGCTACTCGAACGCCAGCGGCATTCCGACGGTTGCCGACAACGACCCCAACGCGACGATCCGCGGCCTCGCCCTTCGCTTCACTTTGCCGAACGGCACCTATACGGACATCGTGGCCAACACGCGCAATGGGTTCGCGGTTGGCACTGGCGAGGACTTCGCCAGCTTCCTCGACGCGATACTGGCGACCAAGCCGGATAGCAAGCACCCATCGCCGATCGAGGCGTTCTTCGGCACGCATCCTGCGGCGCTGAGATTCGCGACCACTCCCGCGCGGGTGCCGGTCAGCTACGGCACAGAACAGTTCTACGGCAACGATGCGTTCATCTTCGTCAACGCACAGAATATCAAGCAGGCCGGTCGCTACCGACTCGTCCCAGTTGGCGGCCCCAAGTACCTGGACTCGGCCGCCGGGGCGAAAGTGTCGGCCAACTATCTCGAAGATGAGATCACGCGCCGGCTGCCGAAAGAGCCGATCAAGATTCGCGTGCTCGTGCAGCTGGCGAACCCGGGTGACCCGACGTCAGATGCATCGGTGGTCTGGCCGGACGACCGCAAGCTCGTCGAGCTCGGCGTCGTCACGCTCACGACCGTCGCGCCGGACAACGCCGAAACGCAGCGCAAGCTCGCCTTCAACCCCATCTACCTCACCGATGGGATTCAACTCTCCGATGACCCATTACCAGCGCTGCGGTCCGCGGTGTACGCACTGTCGGTCCAGCATCGCGCAAATGTGACGGTGTCCAAATGAGCGCTCCAACGATGCACGAATCACGGAATTACGTGACGGTCGGTCACGAGAACTCCACGCCGATCGACCTCTACTACGAAGACCACGGCACCGGAAAGCCCGTCGTCTTGATCCATGGCTACCCCCTCAATGGCGCGTCGTGGGAAAAGCAGGTGCCGGCGCTTCTCTCCGCTGGCCACCGCGTGATCACCTACGATCGCCGCGGCTTCGGGAAGTCGAGCCAGCCGACGACCGGCTATGACTACGACACGTTCGCCGATGACCTGCGGATGCTCATCACGCATTCTCGAGCTCCGCCAGGTTGCGCTCGTCGGATTCTCAATGGGCGGCGGCGAAGTCGCCCGATACCTCGGCAAGTACGGCTCGGAAGGCGTGCGCAAGGCGGCCATTCTCTCCGGCGTACCGCCATATCTGCTCGACGGCGTGCCGCAGAGCGTCTTCGATGGCCTCGAGGCCGCGGCCAAGGCCGACCGGTATGCGTTCTTCACCGAGTTCTTCAAGAACTTCTACAACACCGACGTCCTGCTAGGGAAGCGCGTCAGTGCAGCAGCGGTAGACGCCAGCATGAGTGTCGCCGTCGGCAGCTCGGCGTTCGCGACCGTCGCCTGCATTCCGACGTGGCATACGGATTTTCGCGCGGACCTCGCTCGTGTCGACATCCCGACGCTCGTGATGCACGGCGATCAAGATCGCATTCTGCCGATCGGAGTCTCGGGCGAGAGGACCGCGAAAATGATCGCCGGCTCCACGTACGTCATCGTCAAGGACGGACCGCACAATATCGCGTGGACACACGCGGACGTCGTCAACCCCGAATTGGTGAATTTCCTCAAATGAAAGCCGTGCAGGTTCCAAAGGCTGGCGCCGATTTCGAGATCGTCGAGCGCGTCATGCCGAAGCCCGGCGCCGGACAGGTGCGCGTCAAGGTGCAGGCGTGTGGCGTCTGCCACAGTGACTCCTTCACGAAAGAGGGCCTGTGGCCAGGCATTCAGTATCCCCGCGTTCCGGGCCACGAGGTCGTCGGCGTCATCGACGAACTGGGCGCGGGTGTGTCGGTCTGGAAAAAAGGCCAGCGCGTCGGGGTGGGCTGGCACGGCGGGCACGACAACACGTGCCGCCAGTGCCGGCGGGGCGATTTCAAGAATTGCGAGAATCTCCAAGTGCCGGGCATCAGCTACGACGGCGGATACGCGCAATACATGGTGGCTCCGGTGGACGCGTTGGTAGCGATGCCGGACCATCTTGCTGATGCCGAAGCCGCACCGCTGCTGTGCGCGGGCATTACTACGTTCGACGCCCTGCGCCGCAGCACGGCGATGCCGGGCGATCTGGTCGCCGTGCAAGGCGTTGGCGGCTTGGGGCACCTCGCCATTCAATTCGCGAACAAGTTCGGCTACAAAGTCGTGGCGATCGGACGCGGCGCCGATACCGCGGCGCTCGCCCAGAAGCTCGGAGCCAGCGTGTACATCGATACCGAATCGACGAACGCCGTCGAGGTACTGCAGAAGATGGGTGGTGCGCAGGTCATTCTGGCGACCGCGCCGAGCTCGAAGGCGATGTCCGAGTTGGTGAACGGTCTCGGGCCGAACGGCGAGCTCATCGCCATCGGCGTCTCACTCGATCCCATCGAGGTTACTCCCGTACAGCTCATCGTCGGGAGTAAGCGCATTCAGGGCCACGCCTCGGGAGCGCCCGCGGCCACTGATGATACGCTGCGATTCTCCGAGCTGACCGGTGTGCGGCCCATGGTCGAGACGTTCTCACTCGAGAACGCGAGCACGGCCTATGAGCGCATGATGAGCGGCAAGGTGCGATTCCGCGCCGTACTTACGATGTGAACAGAGGAATCCATGTCACACCACTATTCCGGCCCCGACTACGGCTTCCCATATGGGGACGCCCGTCTCGACTTCACCGATCTCTATGCTTTCCCCAAACCCGGCGATCCCGCGAAATCGATCCTGATTATGGACGCGCACCCGTCGGTCGGGGTGAACCCGCAGGGGCCCACGACACCCGAGCCCTTCGCGACGAACGGACTGTATGAGCTCAAGATCGACAAGGACGGCGATGCCGTCGCCGATCTCGCGTACCGGGTGCGATTCTCATCGTCCGCTGACGGGACGCAAGTCGCGACTGTCCGCCGCGTCACGGGCACTGCGGCGGCTGGGACAGGGGACACTGGTGACGTGATCGTCGATCGGGCGCCGGTCTCGACGGGGCCGGAAGCGCACGTAACGAAAGCCGGCGACTATCGGTTCTTCGCTGGATGGCGCAGCGATCCGTTCTTCTTTGATGCAATCGGCGCGCTGAACCAGCACTTCACCGGTACGGATTTCTTCGGCGACAAGGACGTTCTGCAGCATCGTGCTGGAAGTCCCCAACGCGGAGCTCGGCTTTGGCCCGATCGGCATATGGGCTCGCACGCTCGTCAGCGACGCGGGAACGTGGCGTCAGGCCGACCGCGGCGCACGGCCGCAGCAGGAGCCGTTCCTCGCTGGCGACGAGAAAGCGGCCTATCTCGCGGGAGAACCGGTGAACGATGCGCGGTACATTTCCGCCTTCGCGCACTCGATGGAACATTTTGGCGGCCGCACACCGGAGGACGCCGCGCGGGTCGCCCGTACGCTATTGCCCGACATTCTCATCTACGATCCCAAACGTCCGGCCGCATTTCCCGACAACGGCCGAAGCCTCACCGACGATGTCGTGGATGTCCTCTTTCCGATCTTCACCAACGGTAAGGTCACCACCGACAACGTCGGACCGCATTGCGATTTGCTCACCGAGTTCCCGTACGTGGGGCCGCCGCACAAAACCTACGCATTGGTGGACATTGCCCTCCCGCCGCCTTCGAACATTCGCGCGAAGACCATCCCGTAGATGACACCGGCCACGTGCGCGATGTAGGCGACACCGCCGCCCTGCGTCGTGGCCACTTGTCCCAGGTTCACCAGTTGGGTGAGGAACCAGACGCCGATGAGCAGGGCGGCGGGGATCATGGCGATCTGCACGAACACGAAGATGACCAGAATGGACCGGATCCGGTCCCTCGGGTAGGTCACAAGGAACGCGCCCATGACGGCGGCGATTGCGCCACTGGCCCCGAGGTTCGGGACGGTCGAGGTGGGGTTCAAGGCTACCTGGGCGCCCATGGCAACCAACCCGCCGACCAAGTAGAACACGAGATAGCGGAACGAGCCCATGGCGTCCTCGATTTCCGGACCGAAGGCCCAGAAGAACACCATATTGCCGAGGATATGGGACCAGCCGCCGTGCATGAACATCGCGGTGAACAGCGTGATCAGATCGTGGCCCGCGGTAATATGGGCGGGGATCGCAGACCACTTGAGGACGAACGCGTCACCCCCCGCCAGCTCGAACCCGAACACGATGAAGTTCGCGACGATGAGGCCGATCGTGACGATCGGCATGTTGACCGGACGGCGTGAGGCATTTGTCAGCGGGATGACTGTTCCCATGCTGCCGCTCTCCCTGAGTGCGAGTTAGCCGAGAATCTACGCCGCTCCGGCGCCGCCGCTAGCACGCTCCCCTTGCCGCAGGCGGGGACCCTACGGGCGACGCTCGAGCGCAAGGGCACGCCGACGTCGTCCGGTAAGATCGCAAGAAATTTGCGCGTATCCACTTGTCTTCCGCCCCCCATTTGTGACAACGTGAGAGGATGAGCACCCCACTCTCTCGCCGGCAGTTCCTCGGTCGCTCAGGTCTCGCGGCCGGAGGCACCGCACTCGGCGGTCTCGTCGCCCTCGGCGTCGACCCCGAGCCCTTGCGCGCATCCACCGTGCCACTCGGGTACAAGCTCGCCAACACGAAGACGGTCGTTGGCGTCTGCCCGTACTGCGCGGTGGGTTGTAGCCAGTTGCTCTCCTCGCGCGACGGGAAACTCGTCAACGTCGAAGGGAATCCCGATTCGCCGATCAATCGCGGCACGCTGTGCCCCAAGGGCGCGTCCAGCTTCCAGCTGACCGTCAATCCCGAGCGCCAGAAGAAGGTCCTGTACCGGCGTCCGGGCGGCAAAGAGTGGGAGTCGCTCGATCTCGAGAAAGCGATGGACATGATCGCCGAGCGCGTCAAGAAAACGCGCGACGCGACGTTTCAGCGTACCGCGAAGATCGGCGACCGCACCGTGACGGTCAACAATTCGCTCGGGATCGCATTGCTTGGCGGCGCGACACTGGAGAACGAGTGGAATTACGCGCACTTGAAGCTGTGGCGCGGACTCGGCGGCGTCTTTCTCGAAAATCAGGCTCGAATATGACACTCGGCCACGGTCCCCGGTCTGGGGGCGACGTTTGGCCGCGGCGGCGCGACGATGTTTCAGCAGGACCTCCAGAACGCGGACTGCATCGTGATCATGGGGTCCAACATGGCGGAGTGTCACCCGGTGGGATTCCGCTGGGTAATGAAAGCGCGCGAGCGCGGCGCGATGATCATTCACATCGATCCGCGCTACACGCGGACGTTGGCGAACGCCAACCTGCACGTCGGCATTCGCTCCGGCTCCGATATCGCGTTCCTCGGTGGACTGATCAATTACATCATCAAGAATGATCGGTGGTTCCACGAGTACGTCCTGAACTATACGAACGCCGCCACGATCGTCTCGGACGACTACAAGGACACGGAAGACCTCGACGGCCTGTTTTCTGGTTTCGATGCGGCGGGACGCAAGTACGACAATGCCACGTGGGCATACGCGGGCGCGAAGGACGCGCCGCCGCCGACGGACCCGACGTTGAAGAACCCGCGATGTGTGTTCCGGATTCTGGAACGACACTTCGCGCGATACACACCCGAGATGGTCTCGCGCGTGTGCGGGTGCACGCCGGAGGAGTTCGAGAAGGTCGCGAAAGCGCTGTCCGACAACTCGGGTCGCGAGCGCACGTCGTCGATCTGCTACGCGGTCGGCTGGACCCAGCACACGGTCGGCGTGCAGATGATCCGCTGCGCGGCCATTGTGCAGGCGCTGCTCGGCAACATGGGGCGGCCCGGTGGCGGGATCCTCGCGCTGCGTGGCCACGCGTCGATCCAGGGGTCGACGGATGTGCCAACGTTGTACCACCTGCTCCCTGGCTATCTGCCCGCACCGAGTGCGGCCAACCCCAAGCACGACACGCTCGACGGTTGGGTCGATGCGACCATGCCGAAGACGGGATGGTGGGCCAACGGCCGCGCGTACATGATCTCGCTGCTCAAGATGTGGTACGGCGATGCCGCGACGGCCGAGAACCAGTGGGGGTACGAATATCTGCCCAAGGCCGTGGGCGACCACTCGCACATCCCTATGTTCAAAGCGATGGTCGATGGCGTGGTGAAGGGGTTCATGTGCATCGGGCAGAATCCCGCGGCCGGCGGACAGAACGCGATCTACAATCGTATGGCGATGGCCAACCTCGATTGGCTCGTGATGCGCGACCTGTTCCGCATTGAGACCGCGGAGTTCTGGAAGGCACCGGACGTTCCCGATCCGTCGGTGATCAAGACTGAAGTGTTTTTCTTGCCCTCCACGTCGGTCACTGAAAGCGAGGGTTCGTTCACCAACACACAGCGTCTTCTGCAATGGCACGACAAGGGCGCCGAGCCGCAGGAAGACTGCCGGTCTGATCTCTGGTTCAGCCATCATCTGTACAAGCGGCTGCGCAAGATGTACGAGGGGTCGACCGATCCACGCGACGCCGCGTTCCTGGCAATGACCTGGTACACGAACGAAGAGCCTGGTCCGCTGAAAGAACCGAACGCCGTTGATGTCCTGCGCGAGATCAACGGTTGGCATGCCCCGGATCGCACGCCGCTCAAGACGTTCGTCGACATCAAGGCGGATGGATCGACGCCGTGCGGAGTGTGGATCTATACCGGTGTGTATCCCGCCGAAGGCGTCAACAAGGCCCAAGCGCGAGTAGCAGACGGGTACACTTCGCTCGGCTGGGGATGGGCGTGGCCCGCCAATCGTCGTACGCTCTACAATCGGGCCAGCGCCGATCCGCAGGGCAAGCCGTGGTCTCCGCGCAAAGCCTATGTCTGGTGGGATGAGAAGCAAAAGAAATGGATCGGCTACGATATCCCCGACTATCCCGCGACCAAAGCTCCGTATTCCAAGGGAGTATGGTCAAAGGGTGGAATGGACGCACTGGATGGGACCATTGCGTACATCATGCAGCGCGACGGCAAAGCGTCCTTGTTTACACCAACAGGAATCGTCGACGGCCCGCTGCCCACGCATTACGAGCCCTGGGAATCGAGCGTCAAGAACGCGCTGTACCAGGTCCAGCGCAGTCCCGTGGCGAAAGTCTGGGATATGGTGGGCAACAAGTACATCGACGTCGGTGATCCGAACTACCCGATTATTATCACGACCTATCGCCTGACGGAGCACCATCTCAGCGGGCCGATGAGCCGTTGGAATCCGTGGCTCACCGAGCTGCAGCCGGAGATGTTCATCGAGATCTCGCCGGAGCTGGCGGCTGAGAAGCACATCGAGAATACGGGTTGGGTCACCGTGTACACGCCGCGAGCAGCAATCGAGTGCAAGGCGCTGGTCACCCGTCGCATGAAGCCGTTCACGATCAACGGTCAGCGCATGCACCAGGCCGGCGCGCCATTCCACTGGTCGTGGAACGGCGTCGTCAGCGGCGGCAACGCGAACGATCTGATCTGCCTGGTGGCCGACCCCAACGTCACGATTCACGAAGGGAAGGCGTTCATGTGCCAGATCGTCGCCGGCCGTCAACGTGAGGAGATTTTACCCAAGCTGCCGGACCGAACGGTTCCGGTACCCAAGGTCGGCCGGCGCGAAGCGCGGGCGGCCCAGGCGGCAATCGACGACGCGATCGCCAGCTATCTGCCGTTGGATCACCCCGAGGGGGTGTATCATGGCTAAGGGATTCTACACCGACACGACCGTGTGCATCGGCTGCAAAGCCTGCCAGGTGGCGTGTCATCAATGGAACGAGTTGCCGGCCGCTGATGGGGGACGTACCGAGCTCTCCGGCGACTCGTACGACAATACCCAGCATCTCTCGGCCGTGAACTGGCGCCACGTCAAGTTCATCGAGCAGATCACCGAGGACCGCGCGAGCGACGGATTCTTGCAGGGGTCGCGCTGGCTCATGATGTCGGACGTCTGCAAGCACTGCGTGCGTGCCGGTTGCCTGGAGGTCTGCCCGACCGGAGCGATCATTCGCACCGAGTTCGACACGGTCTTTATCCAGCAGAGACGTCTGCAACGGCTGCCGCGCCTGTATCAGCGCCTGTCCATTCGGCGTCGTCGATATCGGCGACGACGGCAAGGCCCACAAGTGCACGCTGTGCTACGATCGGCTGCAGCAGGGCAGGGAGCCGGCATGCGCTCAAGCCTGCCCGACGGAGTCGATCCGGTTCGGCGAAGTGACAGATCTCATGCAGCTGGCCGAGCAGCGCGTGGCGCAGCTCAAGGCCGAGAACGTCGACGCATATGTCTATGGGAAAGAAGAGATCGTCGGCGGGCTCAACTCTTTTTATCTCCTGGTCGACAAGCCGGAGGTCTATGGGCTGCCCTCGAAGCCTGAGCTTCCTTCGCACAACGTCGATGCGGCGTTCGAGCTGAGCGGGGTTGCCGCCGCGGCCATTGCGGTCACTGGCCTCGTGGCGTTCCGAAAGGGACGCATGGACGAGATGGCGCGAGCGGAGGGCAACGACTGATGTGGACCACGAACCCCGGCTCCGGAGTCGCGCTCGCGCCGCACTGGGGATGGTACGTCATTCTGTACTTCTTTCTCGGCGGCCTGGCCGGCGGCCTGATGGTGATCGCGGGTGGACTGGAGCTGGTCGGCGACGAACGAGATACGGACGCCATCCGCATCGCGCACCGGCTGACGTTTCCACTCATCATCGCCTGCGCGTTCTTGTTGATCATCGACCTGGGCACGCCGACTCGCTTCTGGCACATGGTCTTCAAGTCCGATCGGTTTCCTGAGCTGATCATCAAGCCCTGGTCGCCGATCTCCCTCGGCTCGTGGATCTTGACCCTCTACGGTGGCGTGGCCTTCGTCAACTACTTCTTCGCCGACCGCGTCCGGGGTCGCCGGGCGTGGATGATCCTCGAAGGCCTCGCCGGTTTCGGGCTCGCCGGATATACAGGCGTGCTCGTTGCGGGGACCAGCAATGCCGTATGGCACAACGCGCGACTGATGGGCGCGCTGTTTTTGTTGTCGGGCGTCTCGACGGCATATGCGCTCCTCATGCTGCTCCTCCCGGCGACGAGCGCGACGCAGCGCAAACTGAGCGACGGTGACTTCTGGGCAGTCGTCCTCGAAGCTCTGGTGCTGCTCATCATGCTCATCGGCCTCGGCTCACTCGGCCGCGTGTTCTGGAGCGGCTGGTTTGGCGTCGTCTTCTGGCTCGGCGTCGTAGGCCTCGGCCTCTTGGCGCCATTGGCCCGCCACTTTACGGCATTCAACCCACGCCGCGCCGCGATGTGCGTGCTCGCGGGTGGCTTGCTGCTCCGGTTCGTGATCGTGATGTCGCCTCAGTTCCCGCGGGTCGCGCTATGGCACCTGTAAACTCCTCGCGCTTCGCGCTCGTCGCCTCGGCACCGGGGCTGCGGCGTACGTTGGGCCTCGCAGTCTTCGCGACCATCGGCTTCGTCGCCTCGGCACTCGGGCTGCGGCGTACGATGGCCCTCGTAGTCCTCGGCTTCCTCTCAGCGTGCTCGCCGGAGGCGGTGCGCATGCGCGATGGCGGACCAGGCGCCGATCCAGGCAACACACCGCGTCTCGCTGTCCAGCCTGCGCGCGCGAACCCGCAGCCGGCCGATACGTCGCTGTGGCCGGGCAAAGCAATGGCGCCGGTCGATATTCTCGCCCGTGGCGACACCCTCCCGCACTCGTAGCCGAACGCAAAGCCATGGAAGCCGAGCTCACCGTAATCCGGGCGCTAGCCCGGGAAATCACCCGTCTCGCGGGCACGGCACGGCCGTCGGTCACGGTCGATCTCGAAATGGCGAAGACGCGAGTGTCGGCAGGCATGCCGGCCCTCGCCGGAGAGCCGCTCCTGACCACCGATCAACTCCTGGCCAACGCCCGCGCACTCGGCGCCGCGGTCCCGGACGTCGGCGAGGCGATGCTCGCGATCGCGGCCGCCCTCGCCCCTATAGCGAGCGACGAAGTCGCGAGCATTGCCCTTAGCGGTGCCTGGTCGGAAATCAGCCCACTCGCGGCTCGTATCGATGTCGATGAGTCGGCACTCATGACGGTGCTCGACTACGCCGCGCGGCCAGCGTTGCTCGCCGCCGCCAATCGCCTCGGGGACCTGTTCGACGACGACGAGCCCAGTCGCTCTACGCGTTGCCCGATGTGCGGCGCCCCGCCACTCATCGCCGAGCTCTCAGGCAAGGACGGCGCCCGCTCGTTGCGCTGCGGCCGCTGCGCCGCCCGCTGGCGGTTCCCGCGGCTCGCCTGCGCCACCTGCGGCGCCGAGAACGCGGGCGCGCTCCACGCGGAGGGAGACGCCGGCATCAAGCAGGCCGACTACTGTGACCACTGCCACGGGTACCTCAAGGCCGTTTCGGTCCTTGCCCCACTCGACTACGTCGCACTTCTGGAGACAGACCTGAGGACTGTCGCACTCGACCTCGCCGCGATCGACCGCGGCTACGCGCGCGTCGTCTAACTCAGGGCAACCCAACGAGAAGTCCGGCCGTGACACCGAGCGACCGATCGCTCCGCGCGCGAAAGCCAGAGAAGTTGTAGCTCGGCTCGACGTACCAACCCAAGCGCCTCGTCGACCAGAACATGACGTCGAGGGCCAGCTCCGCGGAAAGAGACCGCGTGTGCCGCCGCCCACTCAGGTTCCACGCCAGTTCCGGCCCGGCACCGGCCATGAGCTCGACGGCGGGTAGCAGCGGAAATGGCTTCTTGAACACCAAGTCCGTCGAGACCTCTCGACGACCGTTCGTGCCAAACGCGGCGATCCCCGCTTCGACCTCGAGCCAGCGCTCGATCGGGGTGACCTCAACCGCCACGGTGCCGCCTACAGTCGATGGCCCTTCAGTCAGCCCCCAGTCGGCCGCGCCACCGATTTCGAGAACGGCCACGTGATCGGCCTCTTTCGTCTGGCCGAACGCCCGACTCCCGCTGAGTAGGATGACGCCCATCGCCAGCGCACGCAGCGCGCCCATGGGGCAAAATGCCCCTTGTTCGTCACACCTCATTCGTCCGCCGAAGCATCCACTCCTTCCATAGCGAGTAAATCGCCGGTATCACGACGAGCGTCAGCACCGTACTCGTCACCATCCCACCCACCATTGGCGCCGCGATCCGCTTCATGACGTCCGCGCCCGTCCCCTGACTCCAGAGGATCGGCACCAGCCCGGCCATGATCGCCGTCACGGTCATGATCTTCGGCCGGATGCGCTCGACCGCCCCGTGCGCGACCGCGGCGGCAACGTCGCCACGCCCTCGTAGCTCGCCCGCCTGATGGCGCGCCGCATACGCGTGGTCGAGGTAGATCAACATGACGATCCCGGTCTCTGCCGCCACGCCGGCCAGCGCAATGAACCCGACAGCGACGGCCACACTCAGGTTGTATCCGAGGAACCACATGAACCACACCCCTCCGACCAGCGCGAACGGCAACGATAGCATGACGAGTGCACTTTCCGCGATACTCCTGAAGTTGGCGTACAACAGCAGCGCGATGATCACCAGCGTGACCGGGATCACGAGTCGGAGCCGCGCCGTCGCGCGCGCCAGCGCCTCAAACTGCCCGCTCCACTCGATCCGGTAGCCAGGTGGCAACACCACGCGCCCGGCCACTGCGCGCTCCGCGTCGTGTACGTACCCACCCACGTCACGATCGCGCACGTCGACATAGACGATCTCGTTCAGCGCCGCATTCTCGGACTTGATCATTGCCGGCCCGCGCACGACCTCAACTCGCGCTAGCGAGCTCAGTCCGACCTGCGCCCCTGACGGCGTCGCCACCAACGTTTGGCCGATCTGCGCGGGGCTGTCCCGGAAATCCCGTGGATACCGCACGAGCACACCATACCGCTCCCGGCCGGCGATCACCTGACCCGCATCGGCGCCGCCTATCGCCATGCTGAGCGCCATCTGGACGTCGTCGCCCGTCAACCCATACCGCGCGGCAGCCGGGCGGTCAATGTCAACGTCGAGATAGTAGCCGCCCATGACCCGCTCCGCATACACCGAGTTGGTTCCGGCGACCGCCGGCAGCACCCGTTCGATATCACGGCCGATCCGGTCCAACGTGTCCAGACTCGGTCCGAAGATCTTGATGCCGACCGGCGTCTTGATGCCCGACGCCAGCATGTCCAATCGGTTCTTGATCGGCATCGACCACATGTTCGCGACGCCGGGCGTGCGAACCGTGGAGTTCGCCTCGCTCACGATCGAATCGTACGTGACGCCGGGCCGCCAGTCCTTCCGATCCTTCAGCACCGCGATCGTCTCGATCATCGAGAGCGGCGCCATGTCCGTCGCCGTTTCCGCTCGCCCGATCTTGCCCAACACGACCCGCACCTCGGGAATCCGGGCCAACGCCGCGTCGCGCTGTTGCACGATGCGCTTTGCCTCGCCTACGCCGACAGCCGGTGCCAGCGACGGCATGTCCATGATGCTGCCCTCGTTGAGCGGCGGCATGAACTCGCTCCCCAGTCGCAGCCAGGGAAACACGGTGATGCCGAGTACGAGCACCGCGCCGCCGATCACCAGCCGCCGATGCTGCAGCACGAACGCGATCACCGGACGGTAGAGGGCGATCAACGCGCGATTGACCGGGTTCGCCGCCTCGGGTTTGACCCCACGCCGGATGAACATCCCCATGAGCACCGGCACGAGCGTCACCGAGAGCAGCGCGGCCGCGGCCATCGACAGCGTCTTGGTCCACGCTAGCGGCGAGAACAGCCGCCCTTCCTGATCCTGCAACGCGAACACCGGCAGGAAGCTCGCGGTCACGATGAGCAATGACACGAACAGCGATGGTCCAACCTCCTTCGACGCCTCGACGACCAACGCCCAGTGGTCTCGCGGCCGTCCTTCCGCCTCGTTCCGCTCCACGTGCTTGTGAAAGTTCTCGACCATGACGATCGCGGCATCGATCATGACGCCGATCGCGAGCGCGATGCCACCCAGGCTCATGATGTTGGCACTCAATCCCAGCGCCCGCATCGCCAGGAACGCCATCCCGATCCCGATCGGCAGCGTAACGATCGCGACCAGCGCACTCTCGGCGTGCAACAAGAAAAGCAGTGCGACCAGGGCGACGATGATCGACTCTTCCACGAGCTTGCTCTTGAGCGTCGCCACCGCCCGGTCGATGAGACCCGATCGATCGTAGCCGTCGACGAACACCACGCCGCCCGGCAATGACGGCTGTACGGCCGCCATCGTGGCCTTGACCCGTCCGATCACCGCCCGCGGATTCTCGCCGAACCGCATGACGACCCACCCGGTGACGATCTCGCCCACGCCGTTCAAGTCCGCGATCCCGCGCCGGATCTCCGGCCCCATCTGAACCGTCGCCACATCTCCGACCGTGATTGGCGCGCCACCCTGCTCCGGGCCGAGCGAGACGGCGCGAATGTCGTCCAGACTCGAGAACCGCCCCCGCCCACGGACGATATACTCCGCGCCGCCCATCTCCAGCGTCCGACCGCCAACGTCTTCGTTCGACCCGCGCACCGCGTCGGCTACGCGCTGGAGGGGTACATGATACGCCAGCAGCTTCGCCGGATCGACCGTGACTTGATACTGCTGCTCGAATCCCCCGAACGAAGCGATCTCCGCCACGCCCGGCACTGCCGTCAACGCCGGCCGGACGGTGAAGTCCTGCAACGCTCGGAGCTGCGCGAGGTTCAGCTGGCCGCTCGTATCGGTGAGGATGTACTGCATCACCCAGCCGACGCCGGTCGCATCCGGCCCCAACACCGGCCGCGCCTCTCGGGGCAGCTTCCCCTGGACACCGTTCAGGTACTCCAACACCCGAGACCGCGCCCAATAGAGATCGATCCCGTCCTCGAACACCACGTAGACCGCCGACAACCCGAACTCACTCGTCCCGCGCACGAACTTGATCCGCGGCACTTTGAGCAGCTCCGTCTCCAGCGGATACGTCACCTGATCCTCGACCAGCTGCGGCCCTTGCCCCGGCCACTCGGTCATGACGATCACCTGCACGTCGGACAGATCCGGGATCGCGTCCACCGGAGTCCGCGCCAGCGCCCACGCGCCGGCGCCGGCGAGCGCGACGGTCGCGAGCAACACGGCGACTTTGTGCGCGACCGACCATTCGATCACACGCGTCAGGAATGTGCGGCGCATCGGCTATTTCCTCCGCGTCGAGTCAGGCCGCGGCGATGCCATCTGCATCCCCCGCATGTCCCGCATCTTGGCCATGTCGCCGCCCTGACCGATCATGCTCTTGATGACATCGGCGAGGTTCGACTCCGAGTCGAGCAGGTATTGGGCGGACGTCACGACACGCTGGCCCGGCTCGACGCCCGACAGGATCTCGGCGAGCTCGCCGGCCGTACGCCCGACAACGACGTCGCGCGGCTTGAGCGCCCCGCCGCCCCTGTCCACGAACACGATCGAGCGGTCACCAGTGTTGAGGATCGCCGAGGCTGGCACCGTGAGCGCCGAGCGCCCGGGCGCCATCAATGCGATCGTCGCGTACATGCCGGGTTTGAGCGCGCCATTGGGGTTCGGAACAACGACACGCGCGACGATGGACCGCGAATTGCCCTGGACGGTGGGGTATACAAACCCCACACGGCCGCTCAACGTACGACCCGGGTACGCTGTGAGCTCGATCGTCGCGCGTGCGCCAACGCGAGCCGACGCCGCGTCGACCTCGCGCACCTCGGCGTTCACCCATACCTCGGACAGATCGGCGACCGATAGCAGCATGTCGCCGGACTGGATCGCCTGGCCTTGGACAACTTTCTTCTCGAGCACAACTCCGCTCACCGGCGCGACGAACGTTACGGTGCGCTCCACCGTCCCGGTCCGGAGGACGCTCGCGATCTGTTCGTCGCTCACATCCCACGCGCGCAAGCGCCGCTTGCCGGCGTCGACGAGGCTGGAATCCCCAAGTCGGGCGGCCACCAGCAACTCGCCTTCGGCCGCGACCACATCCGGCGAATACATCGCGACGAGCAACTCGCCCCGACGCACGCGCTGGCCGGTCTCGTTCACGTACAGGCGCTCGACATACCCACCGACCTTCGGAACGATCTGCGACTGCCGGGCCTCGTCGGTCATGACCGTGCCGACCGTGCGGACCTCCGCCGCCAATGGCCGTCGCTCGACGGCGCCGAACGTCACGCCGAACCGCCGGATCTGATCAGCGGTGAGACGGACAGAACCCGCATCGGACACCGGCAAGCCCTTCATGCCCGGCATCGCGGACATGCTGTCGGGTTTGCCCTGCGTGCGGCCGCACGCGGCGAGTCCGAGACCCAAGAGCACAACTGCTACGGCGCGGGTCATCATGGCAGGACCTCCCGTCCAACGGTTCGCTCGAGCTTCGCGAGCCCCTTCGCGAAATCCGTCAGCGCCCGCTCATACTCAGTGTCGTACTGAAACACGGTCGCCTGCGCCAGCAACACACTCGCGAAGTCGCCTCGCCCCGCTTCGTAGCTCGCGGTCGCCGACTGGAGCGTCGCCCTCGCCCGCGGCAGAATCGCCGAGACATACAGCGCGAGCTGTGTACGCGCGCGCTCGACCTCCGCGTACGCCTCGACCACCGCGGCCCGAATGTCGTTCGTCTCCACGTGATGCTGCGCATCGTCGGCCGCGAGCTGCGACCGCGCCTCGACCACCATCTCGCCTTGCTTCCGACCGCTATGAATCGGAATCGGCAACGAGACCATTGCGGTCACGAAATCCGGGAACCCGCTTCGCTGATCGTATTCGAGCGAGAAGTCGACATCGGGAATGCGCCCCCTCCGCGCCACGTCCAGCCGCGCGGCGTCGGCCGAGATCATGGCCTCGTGCTCGTGCAGTGCTGGACTGGCCTGCACGGCCTCATCCTGCAGATCAGACAGTGGCGGCAGAGGCGAGTGGGCCGCCGCGGCGCCGAGCGCGGGTGAGACGAATGAGACGCCCGTAGTAGAGTCAGGCAGCGCGGCACGGACGACACGAATCGGCACCGCCGGACTATCGACCGGCGCGTCACTCGGACGGTCGAGCACCGCGTTGAGACGCGCGAGCGCCGCGACTCGTTCTTGACTCAGGGTGACCGCTTGATCCGCGAGCCGCGCAGCTTCGACGCGCGCTTTGAGCGCGTCCTGCTGACTCCCGGTCCCGGCGCCATACCGCGCCTCACTCGCGCGCCCCAGGTCGATGAGTACCTCGTGGCTCCGCCTCACGATCGCGAGCGCGCGGTCGACGAAGGCGAGATCGTAGTAGGCGTCTTTGACCTGCACGACTGTCTCCAGTCGCATCCCCTCGACCCGATGGCTCATCGCCTCCGCCTCGCGCACAGCGACCCGGCCGCGCGCCGCGGGAACGCCGGTGAACGGCACTGTCTGCGTGACGCGAAGGACCGTCATCGTGAAGGAGTCGTAGAACCCTGGCCGCGCGATCGGCAGATCGGTCAGACCGAGGCCGAGGACCGGATCCTCCCACGCGCCGGCGGGACCGATGCGCGCACGCGCGGCCGCTTGCGCATGTTCCGCAACGTGAGTCGAGGGGTTCGCCCGGAGTCCCACGTGAATGAGCGAGTCCAGGTCGCTTGTTGTGGCTGGGCGCGTCGGCTGCGCGACCGCGAGGCCCGCGCACGCGACGACGGCCGCGAGCGATGGCGCGAAGAGTTGTGCTGACATGCTCCGAAAGGGCTGAAGTCCACACCGGCCGCCGCGGATGCGACATACCGGTCGCCCCGCATCCCATTCAGGAACGCGAGACCACTCACGAGCTCCGAGTTGTGAGCGGGACTAGAGCCGAGGCGGCGGCAGATCCGGAGGCGACGTTGCCGATGGCGGCATCAGCACGGCCAACAGCGGGATCGCGACGATTGGTGCGGGCGGCTCGGACAACATTCGCGACGCTGCCACGATCGTGGCCGGCGCGCACGGCGCCATTGATTGGCAACCGTCGGGCGCCCATGGGAACCGGCACGGAGGCTGCTGGCCGGCCGGCGCCGGTCCTTCGACATGCACCGCCGACGGCGTCGACATGCCCGCCATCGCGCCCATTCTCGCTATCCATGCGCGAGCACGCGTACCCGCTCTCCACGAAGACCAGCTGGAAAACGAGCAACGCCGACAACGCCGCAATGATGCGCCGACCCAGGTGCATGCGCTGCAATGTAGCACGCCTGCTGGAGTAGCGCCGAGGCCGCCAAGGTCGTGCTTGCCTCAATCCAGGGATGGCTCTACGGTTGGCGGACTATTTCACCGTCGCCGTCAACGCCGTCTCTCACGCAGGAGTAAGCCGTGAGCTCCAAGCAATGGGTGTGGTGGTTTAGTGCGGTATCGGTGATCCTCATATTGTGGGGAATCGTATTCGCCTTTTTCGGCCTGGGCGTCCTTCCGGTCGATAGGAACGTGTTGCTCTCGTGGGAGAGCGCCATCTACGGCGCCATCATGATGGGATGGGGCACGACTCTCCTGCTGATCGGCCGGGTTGCGCTCCAACGGAACGATCCTGAGCTGACAAAGCCCCTCCTGCTCGGCCTCGCCGTATGGCTGCTCGTCGAAGCGGCGTTTTCGGCCCGATTGGGCGTGTGGTTCAACGTCGGGGTCGACGCCGGCGTGCTGCTGCTCTTCGGCATTCCACTGGTCGCGAGCATGCGCGCTAAGTCCCAGTCTCCCCAGCAGCCGCTGCGCCACTGACCCGTGCGTTCCACCGCCGCCGCCCGATCACCGCCGCCGCGATCCCCCAGGCCAAGCCCGCGAGACCATCCCGCCACCAGTGATGCCCCGGATCGACAACCACAAACGCCAACCCCGACGCGATCGTTGCCACCGGAATCGCGTAGAGCGCATTCGGCCATCCGGGGCGCGATCCGGCTATTCGCTTCTCGACCGCCTCGATCAGCAACAACGCGAGAAAGAGAACGATCGCCGAGGCAAACGGCGCAAAAATCGTGAACGCGGTCTGGTCCTGACTATCGCGACTCGACAGTACGAGCCACGTCACGAACGGCGGCAGCAGGAACGCGCATGTGATCAAGAACACGAAACTATCGACCGCCCGATGCGGATGAGACTCCTCTTTTGACATAGTTCACGCTCTCGTGTTGGTGAGATTGCCGGCTGACGTCTCCCACGTTTGCGCCGCCATCTGCACGGCATCCCACGGGCTCCCCGTCGGCGGCGTATAACTCAAATCGAAGTCGTTGAGCTCCTCGACCCGCATCTGGTGAAACAGCGCCGCGGCGAACACGTCGATGCGCTTGGCCACCTCCGACCGCCAGTACCCCACGATCTGCGCGCCGAGCAGCCGCCGGCTCGCACGATCCCCCGTCACGCGGATGCGAAGCTCGTGCGCTCTCGGGTAATACTGTTTGTGGTCCCACACCCCCGACTCGACCGTCACCGGATCGAACCCGGCCGCGCGCGCCTCGTCGTCGCGGAGCCCCGTCCGCGCGGCCGCGAGATCGAACACCTTGACGACCTGCGTCCCCACCGAACCCGCGAACTGGCGACTCCCGCCAAGCACGTTCTCCCCGGCGACACGGCCCTGCTTGTGCGCCGTTGTACCCAAGGGCAGATACGCATTCCGCTCGAGGACCCGGTGCCACGTCTCGCAACAGTCGCCAGCCGCGTACACATCCCGCACGGTTCGTTTCCATGCGACGGTCGACGGCCAGCGCGCCGCGGACACCCGTGGCCACTCGCGCCGCACGCGCGAGCGCGGTCGACGGCTCGACGCCAGCGGCAACGATCGCGAGCTCCGCCGACGCCTCGAACCCATTCCCTCTCATGACGAGCTGGCCGGCGACTTTGCGTATGACAGAGACCTCGGCGCCGGTCACGACATGCACGCCACGCGCACGCAGTTCCTCTTCCAGCAGTCGCCCCAACTCGACGTTCGAACGTCGGCAGCACCGATGGGGTGCGGCTCGCGAGCGTCACGGCGAAACCGCGGTGCCTGAGCGCGTCCGCCATCTCGATCCCGATGTAGCCCGCACCGACGACGACCGCAGTTCGCGCACCGCGCTCATTCACGAAGGCTTGAACACGGAAGCTGTCCTCCATCGTGTGCAGCGGAAATACGCCCGGCAGCTCCAGACCGGCGATCGGCGGACACACCGGCACGGCGCCGGTCGCGACGATGAGTCGATCGTAGCGCAACGACTCGCGCCGCCCGTCCGATTCCACCTCGACCGCGCGCGCACTCGGATCGATCGCGAGCGCGACATGGTTGCGGCGAACGTCGACGCCTAAGAACTCGGTGCGATGCGCCAACGCGCGCCAGTCGCGCGTCTCGCCGCTCAGGTAGAACGGCAGCCCGCAGATGCTATAGTTGGGATACGCATCGGCGAGCACGACCGTGATCTCGGCCGATGCGTCGAGCTCCCGCGCCCGGAGCGCGGCACTGATGCCGGCGTCGCTGCCGCCAATCACGAGAATGTGCACGTGGAGTTGGGCGAAGTACGCGGGCTACCGGCCGTCCGTCTTGCCGCGCCGGACTCGCCGCCTGCCGAATGGCGCGTCTTCTTCGTCGCGAGCCGCCTCCGACGACGAGCGCACAGTCCCCTCGACACCAATCAGCGACCGCTCAGTCTCGACGCGCGGCGCCCCGGCGCTCCGCAGCCAGTCGTACGTTCTGGCCGCCGTGATCATCGCCAGCACCGGCGCCACCCAATAGATCCACTGCGCGCGCCACTCGCCGCCCACCAGCGCCGGCCCGAACGAGCGGGCCGGGTTCATTGAGGCGCCCGTGATCGGACCCATGGTCAATGCGCAGAACCCAACCGTCAGTCCCACCGCGAGACCCGCGAACCCCGCGGGAACCCGATCATCCGTCGCGACGGCCATGATCACGAACATGAGCGCGAACGACAGCACGAACTCGATCCCGAACGCCGCGGCGACCGAAATCGGAGGCGCGACCGAGGGCAGTGTCGCACCGAGATGCCCGACGGGTCCGAGCACGGCGCGCAACAGCAGCGACGCCAGCACTGCTCCCACGCACTGCGCCGCGACATAGGGCGCGACATTCGAGCCGGGGAACCGCTTCGCCGACCAGAACGCGACCGTGACCGCGGGGTTCAGGTGTGCGCCGGAGATGTGGCCCAGCGCGTAGATCATCCCGGTGATCACGAACGCGAACGCCAGCGCGATCCCGGTGACGCCCAAGGCTCCTCCGCTCACCGCATTCACCATGGCGGCGCCGGGCCCAATCAGCACGAGGAAAAACGTGCCGATCGACTCCCCCACCGCTCGTCGCGCGAGGTCGTGCACGGCCTACGCTCCCTTCGCGGCGCGTCGACGACGCGCCTCGACCAATCCGCACCGAATCGATCTTGGCACGAATCGGTACGAGCATCGACTCGGGCAGCGGCGCGTACTCGAGCGATGTTTCGACGCGCTGCCCGTCACGCAACCCCCAACGCAAGAAATCCACGAGCTTCCGTCCTTTCACCGAGTCCGGTTGATTCCTATAGACCAGGATCCACGTAAACGAGGAGATCGGGTACGCGGCGGGACCCGGTGCGTCGATGATGGACATGCGGAAGTCTGTCGTCGCCGGCAGGTGCTCCGCGACGGTCGCCGCCGCGGCTGTTATCGACTCGACGGAGGGCATGATGAAATTCCCCGCCGCGTTCTGGACCATGCCGCGCGGCAACAAGTGTGGGTGAGCGTACGCCAGCTCGGCGTATCCGACCGCGCCGGGAACCTCCTTCACCTTGTCGGCCACTCCCTCGTTTCCGTCCCCGCCGACACCGACCGGCCACTGGACTTGCCGCCCGCGACCCGGCCCCGCCGCCCACTCGGGGCTCACGCGAGACAGATAGTCCGTCCACACGTATGTCGTCCCACTGCCGTCCGTCCGGTGCACCACCAGGATGTCCTCGCTCGGCAACCGAACGTCGGGGTTCAAATCCTTCAACCGCGGATCGTTCCACTTCTTGATCTTGCCCAAGAAGATGTCCGCGATCACCGCCGGCGTGAACTTGAGCGGTGCAATGACCTGGACAAGGTTGTAGATGAGCACATCCGCACCCAGCGCCGTTGGCACATGGAGCACCGGGCCACCCTTCGCCACCGCGATCTCCTGGTCCGACATTGGCCCGTCTGTCCCGCCAAAATCCGTGAGCCCGCCGGAGAACTCTCGCACACCAGCGCCCGATCCAATCGACTTGTACGCGATATGCACGCCGGTCTTTGCCCCATAGTCCACGGCCCACTTAGCGTAGAGCGGGTACGCGAACGTCGAACCCGACCCAACCAAGTCCGCCTTTAGGGTATCGCCCGCGACAATAGTGGGCGCAGGCCCTCCGGGTGTATCCGTCTTCCCGCCACCGCATGCACCAGAGGCAAGAGTGACGACCACCATCCACACCGCTCTCACGCGTGTCATGCTCCCAAGCCCTCTCATCGGTTCGCCCCATCCTGAATCGGCGGCGCCGGCGGTTGCGGTCCCGCCGCGGCGAGGCTGTGATCGTAGGCCGTTCGCTCGTCGGCGTGACTCGTGAAGTACGTGGAGTCGAGTTTGCTGGCGCGATTCCACTGACTCACCGCCTCCGCGTGACGCCCGAGCTGCGCCGACGTGAGCGCCAACGCACCCCACGTCTCAGGTTGATTCGGCGCCAGACGGGCCGCCCCCCGAAACGCCTCCAGTGCGTCAGGCCACCGATCGAGTCGCTGCAACGTCGCGCCGATCTGGAACCAGACCGACGCATCCGTCGGCGCGATCCCACGCGCGGTCTCCAGCGTCGCGAGCGCGTCGTGCAGACGTCCAACGGAGCCGAGCGCGAAGGCGAGGCTGTAGTACCCCTTGAGATTCGTCGGCGCCCACGCGACGGCATCGCGCGCGACTGGTACCGCGTGCGACGGATCGCCGGACAGGTTCAGCGCTCGGGCCAAGCCGAGCGCCGCGTCGACGAAGCGTGGCCGCAGTCGCAACGCGGCGCGGAAGCTCGCGACGGCCTCCGCGGGACGCCCAAGCTCACTCAGCGCCGCTCCGACGCCGTACTGTGCGGCGGCGTTGTTCGAGTCGAGGGTCACGGCCGCGCGGAACTCGTCAAGCGCCTGCTCCGTCTGCCCCGCGTCCTCCAACGCCAACCCCAGCGCAAGTCTGGCGAGCTCGTTGTTCGGGTTGCCAGACGCCACCTTCCGGCACGTGTCCAGCCGCGGCGCGCCATTCGGTAGGTGCTCGCACCGATACAGCATCGCAGCAACCGCCTGCGCTGTCGCCGGTGGCCCTGGAATGGCGAGCGCGCCTATCGCGATCAACCCCGCGCCCGCTGTGGCACGATGCCGCGCCGCCCATCGCCGGATAGCGGCGAGCGCTGTCAGCTGAATTACCGTGACCAGCGCCACGGTCGCCGCCGCTATCGACCATCCGACGTGAAAGTACAAACGGATGAGACCGCCAAGGAGATAGCAGACGTACCCGAGAGAAATCGCGACCAACACACCGCGAACCCAAGCCCAGCGCCCGGCATGCAGATGCGTCTCCTGCCAGAGCCATGACAGCAAGAGCCCAACGCCTCGGGCCAGCGTCACCGCGACCGGCCAGAAGAAGAGCGGACTCATGCCAAGTCCCAAGCTCACAGTGCGTCACCATGCGCACGCGACCCGACACATACGGCCATACGCATATGCAGATCCAACTTGCCGACACGCAGGGTGACCGTCAAGGTCACGTCGGCCGCGTTACGGGATCGTGTCCGCTACGCCGGCAGCTCCGACCGATGCTTGATGCTCTTGCCTTCGGCCAGAAACACTGCGTCCTCCGCGATATTCGTCGCGAGATCCGCCACCCGCTCCAAGTTCCGGCTCACCAGAAATAATTCCAGCGCCGCCGAGATCGTCGACGTGTCTTCGAGCATGTGCGTGATGACGATCCGGTAGATCGAGTTGTGGAGCGCATCCACGGCGTCGTCCCTCGCACAGACGTTCCGCCCCAACGCACCGTCGGTCTGAATCAGCGCATCCAACGCGTCGTCGAGCATCTCGCGTGCCAGCCGCGCCATCTCCTCGATCTCGGGATCCGGCGTGATGTTCGTTCCCATGTCGATGAGCCGCAGCGTCGACTGCGCGATGTTCACCGCGTGATCGCTGACGCGCTCGAGATCGTTCGAGACCTTGAGCGCGCTCACCACGAGCCGAAGATCGCGCGCCATCGGCTGCTGCAACGCCAGGAGCGAGACCGCGAGATCGTCGATCTCCATCTCCAGTCTGTCGACACCCCGGTCGGCCGCGACAACCGACCGCGCCAGATCCGAGTCCCGTTTCAGGAGCGCGTCGACCGACATGGCCACGTGCGCCGTGGCCCGATCCGACATCTGGAGCAGCCGGCTCTTGAGGAGGTCCAGTTGCTCCACCATGTGCCGAACGGCGGCCGGTGCATCATTCGCAACGCCCGCGGTCTCGTCGGTCATCCGAATCGGCCCGTGATATAGTCCTCCGTCTCCTTCTTCGACGGGTTCTGGAACATCGTATTGGTGAGGTCGAACTCGATCAATCGCCCCAGCAGAAAGAACCCCGTATAGTCCGACACCCGTGCGGCCTGCTGCATGTTGTGCGTCACGATCACGATCGTGCAGGTATCGACCAGATGCAACAGCAGCTCCTCGATCTTTGCCGTCGCGATCGGATCGAGGGCCGAACACGGCTCGTCGAGGAGCAACACCTCGGGCTCGATCGCCAGCGCCCGCGCGATGCACAGACGCTGCTGCTGTCCACCCGATAGCGAGTACGCCGAGTCGTGCAGCTTGTCCTTCACCTCGTCCCAGAGCGCGGCTCGGCGGAGACTGCGTTCGACGTGCTCTCCCAGCTCGCGCGCGGTACCCGTGATGCCATTGACCCGGCGGCCGTATGCCACGTTCTCGAAGATCGATTTCGGAAAGGGGTTAGATCGCTGAAACACCATACCCACCCGCCGCCGGAGCCGCGTGATATCCATCGACAGCACGTCGGCGTTCTCCAGCAGGACCGTCCCCTCCGCCCGCGCGTGCTTCACGGCCTCGTACATACGGTTGAGGGTACGGAGGAACGTCGTCTTCCCGCAGCCCGATGGTCCGATGAACGCCGTGATATGATGCTCAGGAATCGCCACGCTCACATCGTACAGCGCCTGCGTCTTCCCATAAAAACAGTTGAGGTGACCGATCTCGAGCTTCGCGGGCACAGTGGCCGGCAACGAGCGGATCGCACTCGTTGCAGCGGACGATGGCAGCGGCCCCGGCTCGTCCAGGTGCCAGTCCGCGACGACGCGCGGGTCCCGAGTCATATCAGCGGCGCGCTCATGACTCAGCGCATGCCATGGCGCCGCCGTCTCGACAACAGGAGACGAGCCGACACGTTGATCATCAGAATCAACATGAGCAAGACAAATCCCGCCGCCCACGCCTGCCGGTGCCAGTCGTCGTACGGCGCGATCGCGTAGGTGAAGATCATGACCGGAAGCGACGCGGCCGGTTGATTCCATCCCGGGCTCCAGAACCGATTGCTGAAGCTGGTGAAGAGCAGGGGAGCCGTCTCACCCGCCACCCGAGCGAGATCGAGCATCACGCCGGTGATAATGCCGTTGATCGCGGCGGGGATCACGACGGTCACGATGACCTGCCACTTCGAGGCGCCCACAGCCAGCGCCCCCTCCCGGAACGAATCCGGCACCGCATGCAGGAACTCTTCTGTGCTGCGAACCGCGATCGGGATCATCATCACCCCGAGTGCGATCCCACCCGCCAGCGTCGAGAAGTGCTTCATGGGCAGCACAATCAATGTGTACGCGAATATCCCCATGACGATCGACGGCACGCCGTTCAACAGATCCGTCACATACCGCACGATGAACCCGTAGCCCGCCCCACTGTACTCGGCCAGGTACACGCCGCCGAGGAATCCAATCGGGATCCCGATCGCGCTCGCCAGGGCGAGGACCTTGGCGCTCCCGACGATGGCGTTCGCCATTCCGCCCCCCAGCTCGCCGACCGGCTTTGGCAGCGCCGTGAAGAACGCCCAATTCAGGTTGCGGCCGCCGTTCCACAGCAAGTACCCGAGGATGAAGAACAACACACCCGCGATGAGCACCGTGCACAACCCGGTCAAGCTCATCATCACGCCATTGATAACGCGGCGCATGCGGAGGCTATCCGTCATGCAGCGGGTACCCGTTCGGTGGTCGTGAGAATGAGCAGTCGGGCCAGTGCGTTGATCACAATGGTCAGCCCGAACAACACGAGGCCGAGCTCGATCAAGCCACTGATGTAGAGATCGCTGGTGGCCTCGGTGAACTCGTTGGCGATGACGGCGGCAATCGAGTACCCCGGCGCGAACAGCGACGCGCTGATCTTGGGATCATTGCCGATGACCATCGTGACGGCCATTGTCTCCCCGAGCGCCCGAGCGAGCGCCAGGAAGATCGACCCGTAGATGCCACGGCGCGCAAAGGGCACGACGACACGCCACGTCGTCTCCCACTGGGTTGCGCCCACCGCCAGCGATGCCTCGCGTTGCTCCGTCGGGACCGCGAGCAGTACCTGTCGCGACACCGATACGATGAACGGCAGGATCATGATCGCCAGCACGACACCGGCCGAGAAAAAGCTGACCCCGTAGAACGGTCCCTTGAAAAATGGGAGGAATCCAAGCGTGCCGTTCAGGACAGGATACGCGGTCACCTTCAAGATCGGCACAAGAACGAAAATCGCCAGCAGGCCGAAAATCACGCTTGGCACCGCGGCGAGGAGCTCGATCAAGAACGTCAACGCATCGGAGATCCGCGGGGGCGCGAGCTCGGAAAGAAAGATCGCGGCGCCAATGCCAATGGGCACCGCCAACGCCAGCGCCAGCATCGACGTCACGACGGTGCCATACGCGAATGGCAGCGCTCCGAACGTACCGGCAACGGGATCCCAGGTCTGCGACACCAGGAACCCCCATCCGAACTTGTGGCGCGCCAACGTGGAGCCCACGAACAGCTCCCGGACGAGCAAGCCCGTGACGAGTACGATGCTGGTCGCCGACGCCAGCGTAATGAGGTACGCCACCTCGTCGCCACGTGCGAGGCGTCGAAGAAAGCCGCGCGCCCCGACCGTCGGAGCGCGCGTTGGATCAACCGTCGCAGTGACCACCAAAACTATTGGATGAGGGCGATGGCCTTCGTTTCTTTGGCGATCACCGGCTTCGGAAGTTGGGCGTAGGAGAGCGCCTCCGTGAGGCCTTGCCCCGGACCCAGCATCCAGTGCAAGAAGTTGACGATCGCCTCGCGCTTCTTGGCGTCCGCAATCTTGCTCGGAACCAGGAGCCACGTGAAGCTCGTCACCGGATAGGCCGTCGCACCGGGAGCATCCGTAATCGACACCCGGAAATCATCCGGCATGTTCGCGGCAGCGCCCGCGGCCGCTGCGGTGAGACTCGCCAGATCCGCCTTGATGAACTTGCCGGCCGCATTGCGCACCTGGCCGTACTCCATCTTGTTCTGAACGGCGTAGACCAGCTCGACGTACCCGATCGATCCCTGCGTCTGCCGAACCAATCCAGCCACGCCCTCATTCCCCTTTCCGCCGAGCCCAACGGGCCAGGCGACCGAAGTACCAAGCCCGATCTTCTGCTTCCACTCGGGACTGATCTTGCACAGGTAGTCGACCCACACGTAAGTCGTTCCGCTGCCGTCCGACCGGTGCACAACGACAATGTCGCTACCCGGAAGCTTGACCTGCGGATTGGCGCTGGCGATTGCCGGGTCGTTCCACTTCGTGATCTTCCCGAGGAAAATGCCGGCCAATGCCTCTGGGGTGAAGTTGAGGTCAGTCGTCACGCCAGGCACGTTGTAGGCGGGCACGTCGGCACCCAGGACCGTGGGGTAGTGGAGTATGCCGTATCCGTGCTTTTGCTGGAACTCAGCCAACTGCTGGTCGTTCATGGGACCGTCGCTCGCCCCGAAATCGACCGTGCCTTCCATGATCTGCCGAATACCGCCTCCCGATCCGATCGACTGATAGTTGATCTGCACGTCGGGGTGCACGGTGCGATACGCGTCGAACCATTTCGAGTACATCGGATACGGAAACGTCGCTCCGGCTCCGGTCAGGTTGAGTTGGGCGGCGCCGGGCGTCGCGAACGACAGGAACATCGAGCCGGCAATGACCATCCCGTGGCGAACACGGATCCGAGCGCGATCGAGTGCGATCACGGAGCTTCTCCGAAGTGAATGAGTGGCGGTGAAATGCGGCACCGAGACGGCGACCTCGGGCTTATGGACCTATCCTCATGCGCGCATATTTCTCAGCGCTCACAAGGTGGGTAGGTCCCGGCCCACCGATCATGTCGGCCGGGTCACACATACGTAACGGCCGACGCACCTCTCCCAGAGATGGCCACTAAACCGATCGTTAACCGTCTGTCCCTGCCTTCGCGCAGCACGGGACGGCCCGTCCCTTGTCGAATCAGCGCCCATCCGGCGCCGCGGCGGCCGCGACACTCTCGTCGGCCGACTCGTGCCCGATGGCGCGCATCCGCTGCTCCACGGCCTCGCGCGCCAGCGTATCCATAGGAATGGCCAGCATGAGATCGACGCGCCGCTCCATGACCAATGCGGTGTGCCAGAACGCACGCCGGCGCTGCTCCTCTCCGTCGACGCCCGCGGGGTCTTCGATCCCCCAGTGCGCGAAAATGGGGTGACCCGGAAAACTCGGACATGCCTCGCGAGCGCGGTCACACACGGTGATCACGAAGTCCCACGATTGTCCCGCGAGCGCTTCTACGCCTTTCGGCCGGCGATCCGCCCAATCGATCTGGCGGTCGCGCAGCACCGCGATAGCCAATGGGTGCACCTCTGCCGCCGGCGCAACGCCAGCGCTCGCGACCTCAAATCGCCCGTGGCATTTCGCGCTCAGCAACGCCTCGGCGATCTGGCTTCGGGCCGCATTTCCGGTACAGAGAAAGAGCACGCGGAGGGGCCGATGCCCCGCGCCACTCGACTCGATCGCGTTCATGGCTTATGCCCTCTGGACAGGCGGGAATTATATGTGCGTATGCGTCTGTCCATATATACATAGCCCGCGCGAGTGCGTTCGCAAGGAGCGGCTCGCGCGTCAGTGTCGAGCGCCGGTAGAGTGGCCCGCGTCGGACGGACGCGAGACAACGCCACCGGTCCGAAGATAGTCGGCGAACTCGTGCGGCAAGTCGCTGGCGAGTATCCCCTGCATAGCGCGGTCGAGATCGTAGTCCACGCGCACGAACTCGACGGCCACGGCCCCTGCACCCACATCGAGCAACACATATCCCGCGCGCCAGTCGCCGTCCTTTGGCCGCCCGACGCTGCCGGTGTTCAAGAAGTGAACGCCCTCGACCACCCGATGCCACGGCTTGTGCGTGTGACCGAACGCCAGCACGTCACCCGGCCGCGCGCCGGCGAGCTCCGCCATCTTCGTGCAGAAGGTGTCCGGCCGGTCCTCGGTCCAGTAGACCGTATTGAGCGTCGGCGTCCCGTGCACCAGCGTAACCGTAGGCCCCGCGACGTGGCCGCCGAGCGGACGGAGATCGAGTCGGAACGGCAGCGTCCCGAGATACGCCTTGGTCGCATCCGAGGTATGTCCCAGTGTCCACGCGTAGCTCTCGTGCGACAACGCCTCCTGGTGCGGATCCTCGTACTTGCACCCGCAGTGCTTGTAGGCCGTCGCGACGGTGGAATCGTAGTTCCCGTTGACGCCCGGGATCCCGTGCGTGCGCAGCAGCGCCACCGTCTCATTGGGCCACGGCGCATAGCCGACCAGATCGCCGAGATGGTACGTGGCGCCGATCGATGCCCCGCGCGCGCCAATGTCGAGCAGAACGGCTTCGAGCGCGGGCAGGTTCGCGTGAACGTCGGATAGCAACGCGTATCGCACGAAGACCTCGGAGTCGAAACTGTTATCCCAACGACGAGTCAGTCATCGGCGTCGCCGCGATCGTCCGTGGGCGCTCCTCGGACGTCTGCGCGATCAGCATGGATCGGACTCGCGGTCTTGCACGCGCGCCTCCGCGGCCGCTCGCTCATCGTCCAGCGACTCGATGCCCTTGAAGCAGCTCTTCACGCAGTTGAGCAACGTCCGATGGACCATGTGTTCGGGCGGCAAAAGCCGATAGTGCGCGAACTGCCCCGCCCGCATCACCTCGACGAGCCGCGCGTGACGGAGCGCCGCGAGATGCCGCGATACGGTGGGCTGCGGCAGGTCGAGGAGCGCGGTGATATCGCACACGCACAGTTCGCCGGCGGCAAGCACGTTCAGGATCCGCAGGCGCGTCGGGTCCGCGAACGCCTTGAACAGCGTGTCAACCTTCGCGACGGTGGGTGCAGTGGCGGGGCTCACCGCTTATGCGCTGAGGCGCAAATGTGCATATGCGAATTTCATCTCCGCGCAACGCGAACGTCAAGTCACGATCACGCACGCGAACGACGATCGTCCGCCCCAGTATCTCAAGCAGCCCGCGTGTCCTCGCCGACCATTCTGACGATCTCGTCCACGGCCACCCGCGCGCTCCGTCCGACGCCCACGAGTGTTGCCGACGCATACCCAGTCCAGTTCCCATAGCCGACAAGCCACAGCCGCGGCGCGAGGAGCGCCCGCGTCTCATCGGTTCGGACTCGTCCGTCCGGCTCGATGACGTCGAGTGACGCGAGATGCTGGAGCGCCGGCCGAAACCCAGTCGCCCACACGATCGCCTCGACCTCGCGCGATGTTCCGTCCGACCATACCGCGGCACTTCCCTCCAGCCGATCGAACATCGGGATCGGATCGAGCACACCACGCGCACGCGCCTCACGAACCGCAGGTACACTCACGATGTCGCCCAGACTCCGCGAGGGCGGGGGCGGACGACCTTCGCGCAACGCACGGTATCGTTCCGTCGCCTGCTCGAACAACACGCGGCCATCAACGTCATCCGGCAGAAATCGCGGCGCCTCACGCGTCGCCCACACAACATCGGTCACATCGGCTAGCTCCGCCACGATCTGTGCACCGGAGTTGCCACCGCCGACGACGATCGTGCGCCGCCCTCGCAGCAGCTCCGGTCCGCTGTAGTGCGCCGAGTGCAGTTGCATCCCTCGAAACAGCGCGGCGCCTGGCACAAGAGGCACAACGGGGTTCGCCCACGTACCGGTCGCGCTCACCACCGCGCGCGCGACCCACATGCCACGATCCGTCTCGACGTGCAGCTCTTCACCCACTCGTCGGACCGCCTGTACGCGAACCGGCCGCTCGACCGGCAGAGCGTAACGCGACTCATAGGCCGCGAGATACGCGACCACTTCATCGCGCGTCGGGTATTCGCCATCGGCAGCGAGCGGCATCATCCAGCCCGGCAGCGAGCTCCACTGCGCCGGCGAGAACAACCGGAGCGAGGGCCATGTCTCGCGCCACGCGCCACCGGGCCCGGCCTCCGCATCGAGCAGCACGAATGATAGGCCCGTCCGACGTAGATAGTAGCCGACCGCGAGCCCTGCCTGGCCGGCGCCGATCACGACGACATCGACAGGTCGCGCCGTCTCAGCGACCGTCACGCCCGTTCGTGATAGGCCGCACCATCACGACAGCCGACGCTGGACATGCACTTGTGAACTCCTCCGTCGCGGCGACATCGGCCGGCACGGACGCGCGCGTGGTCTCGGTGAAGCCGAACTTCGGGAAGTAGTGCGCCGCGGTCGTCGTCAGCAGGTACATCGCGTGCAGCCTTCGCTCTTCCGCCTCCGCGATGACCCGGCTCACGAGTGTGCGCGCCAACCCCTGCTTCTGCCAGGCCGGCGCGACCGCGACGGAACGCAGCAGCCCATTGTCGCAACACAGCTCCAGACCGGCCACGCCCACCAACTCGCCGCGATGCTCCGCCACGACGAACGTCGTGATCGCACCAGCGACTCCGACCACCGGCAGGTCCGACGCCGTGAGTAGCTGCTCGACGGCCGGCAGATCGTCCGCCGTCGCCGCCCGGAGCGTCGGCCCATCGAAGCGGGGCTTCGTTGCTTCGATCACGCTCATCGTCACTCCGGCTTCTGCGCCCGCACGAAGGCGCTCAGGATTCGCCCCGACACCTCGCGCGCCACGACATCCGCGTCGAGACCGGCGCTCGCCAGGAACGCCTTCGCGTCCTCGATCTCGTAGACCCGCGTCGGCTCGATCGACGCGTCGACGAACCCAACGTCCGCGAGCAGCGACAGAAATTCGTCCTCACCCAACGCGCCCGCAATGCACCCGACCCACAGTTCCATACTCTGCTTGACCACCGCTGGGATCTCTCCCCGCACGATGACGTCCGACACCGCGAATCGACCGCCTGGCTTGAGCACCCGGAACGCCTCAGCCAGAACCGCCCGCTTGTCGCCCGACAGGTTGATGACGCAGTTCGAGATGATCACGTCCACCGACGCGTCAGGGAGCGGTACCGCTTCGATCTGGCCTTTGAGGAACTCGACGTTCGTGACTCCGGCCTTGCGCTGGTTCTCGCGCGCGAGCGCCAACATCTCGTCCGTCATGTCGAGTCCATACGCCTTGCCGGTCGCCCCGACACGCTTGGCCGACAGCAGCACGTCGATACCGCCGCCAGAGCCCAGGTCGAGCACGGTCTCCCCCTCGCGCAGCGTCGCTAACGCCGTCGGGTTCCCGCACCCGAGCGACGCCAGGACCGCTTCTTGAGGCAGCGTCGCCGTCTCATCACTCCCGTAGAGGTTCGACGTGATCGGGTTGACCTCGTTGAGCCCGAGCGCCTCGGCCGCCGACCCGCCACAGCACGTCGGCCCGCAGCAACTCGCCGCTTCCCCCGACGCCACGCGAAGCGCCGCCTTGCCGTACCGGTCCCGCACCGTCGCCGCGATTCCCGCGTTGTCCGCTTCCGTCGAGCTCATCGTCCCTCCTTATCGCATAAAGAATAGTTGATGAATCGAACCTGAGAAAGGCGCGCCAGACCGCGCGCGCCTGTCACCCGCAGCATTGGGCCGCGAGCACCGCCAAGCGCCGGGAAGGTAGCCCTCCAACGAACGCCTCGAGCTGCACGAACGCGTCCCGGTTGAGCGAGTAATACGCCCACCGACCGTCTCGCCGGTCACTCACCAGCCCGGCGTCCTTCAACGTCTTGAGATGAAACGACAGCAACGACTGGCCGAGATCGAGCGCATCAGTCAACTCGCAGACGCATCGTTCGCCCCCACGGAGCAAATCCACGATCCGCAAGCGGTGCTCGTCTGAGAGCGCCTTGAACTGACGCGTAATCCCACTGAGATCGGTCATCGCCGTCGTCGTCATGAGAGAATAGTATATCAATGAACATTGATGTGTCAACTCCCTCCCCAGATCTGCCCCGCGCCCGCGATACGGCGCTCGCTCGAAGCACGATGCCAAAGAGATCGCCTAAGTGATCTTTCTCGGCGGATCTGAAAACTCTGACTCAGGACAGTCGGTTATCGCCTGCAGCAGATACGGCTCAGCCTTCGATCTTGTAGATCTCCCGCTTGCCGTGATCGACGAGGTCATGGTAGCCCTTCATGAGCTCCTCGTACTGCTTCATCTCGTCCGCGTTCTGCGGCATCGCCATCATGTTCTCAAACGCGGCGAGGTCTTTGACCTCCATCTCGGACACAACGGTCCAGTACTGCTCGGCGCAGAAGTCGGTCATGATCTTCATGGGCGGCATGCCGAATTTCGCGTTCAATTTCCCCATGGCCAGAAACTTCTCGACCAGCGGTCGCACTTTCCCGGGCTTGCAATAGAAAACTTCGCGGATCAAGTACATGGCGGCCTCCTTTAGCCGAACGTGAACGAGTACGCCGCCACGCCGGGATCGAGAAACTCGATCCGAAATGTCCGGTCTTCGATACGCCCCTTCTGTCGGATGAGCTGATACATGCGGGGCTCGCGAACCTCACCGGTCCCATCGGGCGCAACGTCGACGCCGTGGTTCTCACCGGGCGCGGCGCCCTCCAACGTAACCTTGAACCGGATGGGCTTTCCATTCCCACCCATCACGAGGTGGAGATCGCGCGCGTGGAAGCGATAGGTGATGACGCCGGGCGCTCTTTGAAGAATTGCGCTCTCGGCGCCGCGATCCCAGCCGCCGCTCAAGCTCCAGAGATCCGAGGGCGCCAACCGGCGAGCACCGACATACGTCTCCGGCGTCTCGTCCGCACCGCTCGCCGGCGCCTCGGGGCCCGTGCCCAATACGTCGACCGTACCCCCCGGCACATTCGTGGCCCCATTCTCCTTCAGTAGCTGCTGAATGACCCGCTCGGACTCGGCGTAATCACCCTCGCCGAAATGGTGATGGCGAACCTTGCCCTTGCCATCAATGAAGTAGTCCGCCGGCCAGTAGTTGTTGTCGAGCGAGTTCCAGATCGCGTAATTGTTGTCCATCGGGACTGGGTACGTGACAGCGTACTTGCCGAGCGCTGGCTCGACATTCGCGCGCTCTTTCTCGAACGAAAACTCCGGCGTGTGCACACCGATCACCACCAAGCCGGCGTCCTTGTACTTCGCCGCCCACGCCTGGATGTACGGCAACTGGCGCAGCGAGTTGATGCACGAGTACGTCCAGATATCGACCAGCACGACCTTGCCGTGGAGCGACTGAAAGGTGATCGGCGCGGAGTTGAGCCACGCGACGGCGCCGCTCAAATCCGGACCGCGCCGTTTGTCGGCTAACCCCAAGCTAGCCGCGACCGCCGCGGTGCCCATCGCCGCGGCGCTAAAGAAGTGACGACGGTTGATCCCCGACATGCTCAGCATTCTCCGATCACGGGTTCTCGACCGCGTAAACCTAAGCGTAACAAGTATTGGGGGGTCCGGGGGGCGTAGTTGGGGTTGCCCCCCGGAGGCGAACCGACCAGTCGAGCAGCGCGCAGCGCTGCATCGACGCGCCGCGGAGCGGCGTATCGGGGGGGCCGGGGGGCTGCGGAGCGGCGTTAGTGCGACTGATCCGTGATCCAGTTCGCTTCCCACGTTTTGCCGCCATCGGCGGAATACGCCTGCTCGAAGTGCGGCGCTCCCGCCGCTGCGCCCGACCATTCGTAGCGAATGAAGATCCCGCGGTTGTCCCACGAATCCTGCGCGTAGAAGTCGCCGACGCCATTCTTGAACTCGCCGATCTGCGGGAATGAGAGAACGCCGTCGCGGCTGTTGGCCCAGTACAGGTACCACTGGTGCGTATCCGGGTTGTACGTACGGAGCGTCAGGCCGAGCCCGGTCTCCCCGACGTTAGCGCGTCCATCCCAGAGCGGGTAGACGGCAAGTGTGCCGTCATACGTGCTCCACTGGTTGGAGCCGGTGAGCGGTTTCGCAAGCCGCTTGAGGTGATACTTCCACTGGCCAAAGATGAAATCGAAGTCGTGCTGAGTAGCGGGAGCGTTGGCGATCGTCTGCTCGGTGGTATCCGTCGTCCGGGTCTGGTCCGTGATCCAGTTGACCTCCCACGTCTTGCCGCCATCGCCGGAGAACGCCTGCTCGAAGTGCGGCGTGCTCGTATTCGTCTTCGACCAAATAAACCGGATAAAGATGCTCTTGCCGTTGAGCGTGTCTTGAGCGTAGAACTCGCCCTGTCCATCTTTGAATTCGCCGATCTGGGGCACGACGACGATGCCATTCTTGCTGTTCGCCCAGTAGAGGCGCCACTGATGCGCCTCGGGGTTGTACGTGCGGAGCGTGAGGCCCTCGATGGAACCGCCCGCGCCATCGGTCTCGAACTGCTCGATCTGCGCGGCGCCGTGCCACAGGAAGCGCGTCACGCTGGTGCCATCGAACTCGACCCACTGATTGGAGCCGGTCAACGGATGCAGGCGGCGCTTGAGATGGATGTGCCAGTGACCGACCTCGAAATCGAAGTCGTGTTGGCCGTCGGGTGCTTGCGGTGTGACACTGGTGGCCAGGGCATGGACGCTCAGGGCAGCGGTCGCCAGAGTGCACAGGGCAATGAGTTTTCGCATGCTAGTCATCTAGCAGTATGCTAGAAACCCAGCAATAACCAGTGAGACGCGAAATGATCCGCGTGCGCATAGCCACCGTCGATGATGTCCCGGCGCTCCGGGCTTTGATCGACGCCTCCGTCCGCGGACTCCAGTCCCGCGACTACACGGCGGCCGAGATCGAGCGCGCGCTGGCGAGTGTGTACGGCGTCGATACGCGGCTCATCGCCGATGGTACGTACTGGGTCGCCGAAGCAGGCGCGATCGTCGGCTGCGGCGGCTGGAGTCGCCGCGCCACGCTCTTCGGCGGCGACCAATACGCGGGCCGCGAGGACTCGCTGCTCGATCCAACGAAAGATGCCGCCAAGATTCGCGCCTTCTTCGTGCGCCCCGACTGGGCCCGTCGCGGCATCGGCACGAAGATCCTCGACGCCTGCGAGGGTGCCGCGCGCGCGGCTGGATATACGCGGTTCGAGATGGGCGCGACGCTGACGGGAGTTCCGTTCTACGAAGCGCGCGGCTACACGGCCCTCGAAACCATCATGGTGCCACTCCCCGGCGGCGAATCAATGGCGATCGTTCGCATGGAGAAGCGGGATCTTCGCGAAGTGATATGACCCATCGACGATCAATGCATCGTGCGTAAACGCGATGGGCGTGCCGTCACCACCGGTAAAGAACGTGGAGTCGGACTCCGCGAATAATGTCGACGTATCCGCCGGTGCTTGGATCACGATGAGCTTCCCGTTGTTGACCGCGACCGTGAGCGTCGAGCTGTCCCCGCCCTGGAACCGATATGCTCCGGTGAGGGCCGCCAACTTCTGCGGGTCGACGGGCACGGCCGAGCGAACGACTTGCTGATGCGAAGGCCAACCGTATTCGGCGGCAACGGCGTTGGCGATTTCGCCCAGCAGCTCGCCGCCGTTATTGCCATTCGCCATGACGACAAAGCCTTGGCCGCGTGTGGCGAACGCATCGAACTTGGCGACGAATCCCTCGTCCTGGCCGTCGTGAGAGAACTCGAGCGTTGGCCCACTCCCGCTCACGACGTAGCCGATCCCAAACGGTGCCTTCTGCACCGTGAGCATCTGCTTGAACGTCGACTCGCTGATCACGGCCGACGTTTGCCCCGCATAGGTGTGTTGCAGAACAATCGCCAGCGTCGCGAGATCCGAGGCGGTCGTCCACAGCCCGGCCGCACTCATCTCGGGGTACGTGTGATACTTCCCTTTAATCGGTTGCCCAGTGTTATCGTGCGCGGTCGCGGCTTCGCCGGCACGTGAGGCCGGCAGTGGCTGCTCATACGCGCTGTGCGTCATGCCCGCGGGCCCGAGCACGGTCGTTTGCATGAACTGGGGAAACGGCTCGTGCACGACGTCGGTCACCAGCAGCATGGCGATCGTCGTCCCGCCGCCCGAATACCGCGAGATCGCGCCGGGGAAAGTGTCGACGCGCACCGGAGCAGTGTTCGCCGGTTTGATGCCATTGAGAACCTGCGGCACGGTCGGGATAGGCGTGCCCGCCTCGTACCCTGGGAACCCGTGAACCGTGAGGCCGGCGTTATGACTCAAGATCCGCCGCAGCGTGACCTTCTCATGCTCCGTGAACTTGTTGTTCGGCAGATGCCACGACGTGAGCTTGACGTTGACATCCTCATCCAGGTTGAGCTTTCCGTCCTGCACCAATCGCATCACGCCCAGCGCGAACGTCGGCTTGCTGATGGAGCCCGCCTCGAAGATCGTCGTGGGCGTGACCGAATCCGCCCCCCCGGCCTCTTTGAGACCAAACCCTCTCGCCCAGGCGATCTTGCCGCTATCGATGACGGCAATGCTCACGCCCGGCACATGATAGTGACGCATGCGTTCCGCCAGCGTCCATCGCACCGGTGGCTGCCCTGTGACGGTGATGTTGGGACGCAGGCCATTGATGACCTGATCCGCGTGCTGCCCAACGGGATCCCGCGCGGGAGCGCACGCCACCAGTGCACAAGCCAGGCAGTAACTTAGAGCTCTATGGGACATACTCTCGATCACTCCATTGCGTTGTTGACGCGTACACCCGCGGCACTCGACGCGCTGCTCCGCGAGCTCCCTGACGTTTGGACTCGGTTCGGAGAGGGGGACAAGACGTTCAGCGCGTTCGACATTGTCGGTCATTTGGCTCACTTGGAGCGCGTGAACTGGATGCCGCGCGCCCGCATGATCCTACAAGATGGCGACACGAAGACGTTTGAGCCATTCGACCGCTGGGGCCACATTCAGGAGTGCAAGGGCAAATCGGTCGCCCAGGTCCTCGACGACTTCGCGCAGGTGCGCGCCCAAAACCTGACCGAGGTGCGCGCGTGGCACTTGGGTCCGGAGCAACTCGCGCTCCGCGGTCGTCATCCCGCTTTTGGGACGGTCACGCTATCGGAATTGTTGGCAACCTGGGCGGCACACGACCTGACCCACCTGCACCAGATGACGCGCGTCATGGCCCACCAATATCGCGATGCCGTCGGCCCGTGGGCCGCGTACCTCGGCGTCATGCAGTGCGAAGGCCACGGCGCCTAAAGGCGAAGCTCGGCCTCGATGATCGGCGTGACGTAACCGCCGACATTGATGTCACTGCCACTGAGGCGCACATGCAAGAGGCTCTTTCTGCCCATCTTGGTGCCTTGCTCGCTCACGAACCGCTGGGCATTGGTCATCTCGTGGCGTTGCATGTAGAGCGCCAGTGGCCCGGTCGAGCTGCCGGTCGCCGGATCTTCGACCACCCCATACTCGGGGGCGAACATCCGTGAGTACGCGCCGGTTGCCGTCGGCGCAAACACGAACACGCACAAGTGATCCGGATAGATGCGCTGCGCGCTCGTCCACCGCGCGGTGTCCAGCGCGGCGCGGTCGACCGTCGCCGCGTCCTTCACGGCGATGTAGAGCGTCGGATTGCCGGCGCTCAGCACCTGCGGCGTGGCATTGAGCAGATCGGCCGGCGCCAGCGTCAGCAGGGCGGCCGCGGTGGCCCGCTCGAGCGTCGGTCCATCCTTGATCGGCGGGGTGCGCAACCACAGCATGGCGCCATCGACGAATATCGGGACGACGCCGACGTTCTCCTCGACGCAGAAGTCACGCCCCTTGGACAGCAAGAACGCCGAACCAATCGTCGGATGTCCCGCGAATTCCATTTCCTTCCGCGGAGTAAAGATCCTGAGCCGCGCGACGCAATCGGGTCGGCGACTCGGCACAACGAACGCGGTCTCCGCGAGGTTCAACTCCAGGGCGATCCGCTGCATCGTGGCGGCGTCGAGGTTCTCCGCGTCCAGGAACACCGCCAACGGATTGCCTTCCAGCGGCGTCTGCGTGAAGACGTTCGACGACCTGATACCGATAGGATCGGGTCATGAGCACGCCCTCGAGTGTGAAGGGGTCACGCCGAACGCGCTCTTCCACACCCGCCGCAACTGCCGCGCGTCGTTAAACCCGACCGTCTCGGCCACATGACTCACGGTCACATTCGGATCCTTGAGCAACGCCCGCGCGGCCTCGAGCCGGATCTTACTCCGGTACTCGGCGATCGAGAGCCCCGTCGACCTCCGAAACGCCCGCGTCAACGTCCGCGTCCCCATGCGCGCGATCGCGGCGAGCTCCGGGATCCGCGTCTTCCGGTCGACGTTGGCGATCAAGTAGTCCTGCACGCGGTGGACCCCAGAGTGCCCGTGCGTCCGATAGTCGAGCGACACGCCCTCCGCCGATTCCGAGCCATCGCGGCGCAACGGGACCACCATCTCCCGCGCGACGCAGGCCGCGAGCCGTGGCCCGAAGTGCTGCTCGACGAACCAGAGCGCGACGTCGATCCCCGACGCGACCCCCGCGCTCGTCGTGACCTTGCCATCGGCCACCAGGAGCCGATCGCGCAACACATGCGCGGTTGGAAACCGGGCCTGGAGCTCGGCCAACAGCTTCCAGTGCGTTGTACAGTTGCGCTGCTCGAGAAGCCCCGCCTCACCGAGCGCGAACGCGCCACTATTGATGGCGCAGGTCTCGGCGCCGGTGGCGACGCTGTCCCGTAGCCAGTCGACCAGCTCGACCGGCGGTCGCGTCTCGTGCGTCGAGAAACCCGGCACGATGACCACGTCCCCGTCCGCGACCGTCGGTCTGGTCGATGCGATCGTGATCGCGTAGCGCGCCCCGCAGGCGTTCGCCTCGCGAAACGTCCGCATGGTCGCGGCGACGTCCATCGGCTCGCATTCAGGAAACACCGCGATAATGACATTGCGCGTCAATTCCATACAAAGCTCCGCCGAAAAGCCCAGTATTCGTCTGATGGTATGGTGAGTGGTGCCAGGAATTGCTCCAAGGCCGGATCCCACTGGATCGCGCAGGCGCGAAGATTCGACTCCAGTTGCGGGACGGTCGCCGCGCCGCTCAACACGATGTCGACCCACGGCCGCGCCAGCACGGCCGCCATCGCCACCGCGTCCGCACTGACTCCAAGTCGTTCACCGGCGGCCCGCACGCGATCGTGCTCGGTCAGCCGGCCATTGGCGAGCGCTTCTTTGACGACGACGTGAAGGCCCGCCGTGTGTGCCTCGCACAGCGCGCTCTCCGCGCCCCGCTCGAAGAGATTCCAGGTGGCCTGCACGACGTCGAACAGCCGCTCGCCGTCGCGGCGGACGTCGAGCGCCCGGCGGATGGCATCACTTTGACCTTCGCCGCTCACGGTGAGCCCGACCCGGATACCCATCGCCCGCAATCGCGCGAGCATATCGAGGACGTCCCGGTCGCGCAGCACCGGGCTCTCGGCCGTGACCGAGTGGATCTGATAGATCGAGAGCTTCGCGCCGAGCTGGCCCCAGCTCTCGACGATTTGTCGCTGGAGTGTCGAGACCGAGTGGTCTTTGACTTCGGGGACCTTCGCGTCGACGCGCCAGTCGCCCGTGTAGGTGTATCCCCACTTCGACGCGATGGTGATCTCGCCGTTGTGCTTCGCCAACCACGAGCCCAGAAACGCCTCGCCACGACCATACGACCTGGCGACATCGATGTATCGCACGCCGGCCGAGGAGGCCGCATCGAGCACGGCATGGGCGCGCGCCTCCATGACGGCCGGCTCATAGTGCCCATCGAGGTCGCGCCCGTGATGCAACGTCATGTAGCCGGGCCGACCCAGTGCCGCGAGCCCGAGGCCGATACGTTGCATACAATTACGATTGTATGTATCTTGTATCGCCGATTGCATGGCCACAATATATAACATGACAAACTGGAAACCGCGACTTGGCTTGAGGGCTGGACCCACCTACCGCGCCATCGCCGACGCCTTGGAGGCCGACGTCCGCGAGGGACGCCTCACGCCCGGCGATGCGCTCCCGACGCAACGCGATCTCGCCCGCGCGATCGGGGTCAACTTCACCACGGTGACCCGCGGCTACGCGGAGGCGCGCCGGCGGGGGTTGATCAACGCCACGGTTGGCCGCGGCACGTTCGTGGCCAGTCCACAATCGCGTTCGACGCGGGACCACGACTTGAGCGTCAACACGCCGCCGATCCCCGACTGGTTGCCGGCCGCCTTCCGTGAGACGCTGACCCGTGTCGCGAGCGACCCGGCGCTCGCGCATCAGGTGCTGAGCTACGAGGTTCGCTTCGCCGATCAGCGCCCGCGCGACGCTGGCGCGATGTGGCTGCGCAGTCGCGGCCTCGATGCATCGGCCGACCGGGTCGTGGCATCGGCCGGGGCGCTCCATGGCCTCTCGTTGGTCTTGTCGACGTTCGTTCGCCCCGGACAGCGCGTGCTGACCGAGGCGCTCGCTTATCCGGGACTGCACAACGTCGCGGCTGCCGCCGGCGTGCGCCTCGTCGGTGTCGATATGGACGACGAGGGGCTGCGGCCGGACGCGCTCGAGGCGGCGTGCCGGCAGCATCGGCCGAAGATGCTCTGCTGCGTTCCGTCGTTGCAGAATCCGACCGCGGCCGTGATGTCGCTCGTGCGCCGTCGCGAGATCCTCACGGTCGCGCGGCGCTATGATCTCCGCGTTGTGGAGGACGACATCTGCGGGCCGCTGTTGCCTGAGCCGGCGCCGTCGCCACTCGCCGTGCTCGCGCCCGATCTGGTCACGTACGTCGGCAGTCTCTCGAAGTGCGTCGCGCCGGGTCTTCGCACGGCTTTCGTGCTGGCCCCGACTCCTGACGAAGCCGCGAAGCTCGACGCCACCCTCCGCGCGTCCATGCTGATGCTCTCGCCGCTGCCACTCGTTGTCGCGTCTGCTTGGATCGCCGACGGCACGGCCGAACGGGCGACCGCTGACATTCGCCGCGAGGCGACGGCGCGCGCCCAACTGGCCCGCGATATTCTCGGCGCCGATCGGGTCGTCGCGCCCGATGGCTCGCTCCACGGTTGGCTCGCCCTTCCACCCTCGTGGACCGTCGCCGCGTTCGTCGCCCTCGCCCAGCAGCGCGGGGTTCGCGTCACCCCCGCGGACTGGTACGTCACATCGCCGAGCGAGAATGTCCGTGCTCCCAGCGCGGTGCGTTTTACTCTTGGCGCCGAGCAGGACCGGCGCCGCATCGAGCACGCGCTCCGCACGCTCGCTTCGATCCTGGCGCAGCCGGCGGGTGACCGGACGTCGATATGAGCGCCTACACCGTTCGTCGCGCCGGCGTCGACGACGCGGCGGTCGTCGCCACGCACCGCGCGTTGATGTTCCGCGATATGGGCCAGCTGCCGGACACCGATGTCCCATCGTTCGAGACCGGGATGACGCCTTGGCTCGCCCAGCGCATGGCCAGCGGGGAGTACATCGGTTGGGTCGTCGAGCACGAGGGCCAAGTGATAGCGGGTGGGGGCGTGCTGGTGCGCGACCTATGGTCGATGGCACCGCACATGCGCGTGCCAGGGAAGAATGCGCACATCGGGAACGTCTACACCGAGTCCGCGCACCGCCGTCGTGGTGTCGCCCGACTGATCATGCAGACCATTCTGGACTGGTGTACCGCGAACGGGATCGATCTCGTGACCCTCTCCGCCTCACCCGACGGCCGTCCGCTCTACGAGACGCTCGGCTTCACGGCGGATACGAGGGCGATGCGCCTTTTCACGACGTCACGCGTCACGTCGTGAAGAGCGTCTCAGCGAGTATGCGCCGCATGCCGAACGCCGCGAAGGCGTAGTTGCCTCCCGCGACTCCCCCGAGGCCAACCAATATGCCAATGAAAGGGTTCACGAATACGCCGGCCAGTACCGCGAAGACAACGCCCATGATCACCAGCGGAGCAATGGACGCACGCACCTCGACGACCGTCGTCGTCCCCTGCGTTGTCGCGCGGACCTCGCGGCTCATGACCGCCGATAGCCATGATCGGCCGGTCGAAAAGGTGGGACCGAATCGCAACACCCCGTGCTCGTCATCGCGCGACACTTTGGCCTTCCAGCGCCCCAGTGCCGCGGTGGCCCGGTCGAGTGCTGTTGTCGGTGTGAGCTCGGTCGTGGGGGCGTTGCCGACGAAGCTCACGGTGAGCGTTTTCCATCGAAATCGCGTCCGCGGGGGCGATATCATGTAACTTGCGACTCGGTAAGCCAACCGTTACTCGAGGCGCGTCGATGAGCTCTCATCTCACAGTCCTCGCATTGGTGGTGATGTTTTGGCCTCCGGTGCTCCCCGTGCACAGGGTCTTTACGTTCATTCACCCGGGGCAGGGCGGGCGGGATACTCCCGCGCTCGTTCTTGTGCCTCGGCAGGAAGGAGGGACGGTTTACAAGCTAGAGTGTCATAATGGCAACTACAATGATGAGAGCGAGATGAGCTTCTCCGGCGATTTTCAGTGCGCGCTCTATGCGCTGCAAGGTGGTCGTGTGGCGAGCGGCAATCTGCTCGCCGATAGCACGCATGACCAGCAGACGAGCGACTGGCTGTTCAATCGTGGCCGGATGCTCTCGGTCCAACTGTCGGACCGTTGCGGGGCATATCCCGAATTCGGGCTCGTGCGCCATTTCCGCGTGAGAGGGATGCGCGTGACGTTGGAATTCGAGGACCTGCAGTGGTCGACATCGAATGGGCAGGAAGGACTCGACCAGTTTACGGTTGATCTGACGGTGGAACCCGATCTGGGCGCGCTGGCGGAGACATCAGAGATGGCGGGAGCGCCGAGGCCACCGACCGGTTGCGGTTGGTAGCGGCTCTATTTGCGGAGTTCCTTCACCCCAACGTTGAGCCGGCGGCGCAGCAACGCGCGCAGCGTCGCTCCATCCGCGTAGCCAACCCGCGCGGCAATTTCGTCGATGCTCGCGTCACTGGTCTTGACCAGATGCACGGCGCGCTCGACGCGGAGGCTCTGAAAGTACGCGAGCGGTGATTTGCCGAGGACGGCATGCGTTCGGCGCGCGAGCGTACGCTTGCTCGCGCCGACGGCCTTCGCCGCCTCATCGAGCGAGAACCCGCGCGTGAGTCGCTCTCGCGCCCAGGTCTCGAAGCGCAAGACGATCGCGTCGCTGTGAATCAAATGGTCCACCAACGCATAGGCCGACTGCGACGCCCGGGAGTCGACGATGAGATACTTGGCCGTGAGCGCCGCCAGCTGCGGACTCACCCCGCGCACGATCCACAACGCCAGATCCATGTGACTGAGCGCCGCGCCCGCGGTGACGAATCGCCCGGATCGCACGAGCATGTTCGACTCGTCGACCAGCACGTTCGGGTAGCGCGCCCGAAAGAGCGCCGCCAACCACCACGTCGTCGTCGCCCGATGATGATCGAGCAGCCCCGACTCGGCCATCACAAACGTCCCAATGCAAGCGGCCGTCATCGTGGCCCCCCGGCGCGCCCAGTGCCGTAGCGCGTCACACGCATCGGCGATGTCGGGCCGCGCCAGTGCAACCTCCAGCGGCCCGGGCATCTTGAATCCGATCGCGGGCACGACGACACAATCGGGAGTGCCACCGCTGCCCAGCGGGACGCGCAGTCCCTGCGCCGTGCTCACGCGCCGTCGTACACCGACGATGCGCACCTCGAACCGCGGCACCGCCAATTCGGCCACGGCAATGAGCTCATTCGCCGTCTGAAAGGCATCGAGCACGGCCGAGAGCCCGAGATCGAACACGCCGTCGAGCACGAGCACGTTGATACGCATGTGGGCCCCCGCGGCCAAGAGCGGACAACTTTGGTCGTTCGCGCCTTTGCTTGGCAATAATGATACGAAACTTGACGTTCTTGCCAATACCCAATGGTGCAGCGTCCGCCTACCATCCACTCATGCCAAATCTCACTGTCGCCCTCTTCGCCCGCCTCGAGGCGAAGCCAGGCAAAGAGCAGGAAGTCGCCGCGTTCTTGGAGCAAGGGCTCCAGCTCGCCAACCAAGAAACCACCACCCCGGTTTGGTTCGCCTTGCGCCTGGGCCCAACCACCTTCGGCATCTTCGACGCCTTCAAGGACGAAGCCGGCCGCCAAGCCCATCTCACCGGCCCGATCGCCAAAGCGCTCATGGCCCAAGCCCCACATCTCCTTGCCACGCCCCCCGTGATCGACAAACTCGACGTGCTCGGCGCCAAGCTGCCATGACGGTATTGGGCTGCATTGGGAACACCTCGCTGGTCCAACTGCGAAGCGACCCTCGCATCTTCCTCAAGCTCGAGAGCGAGAATCCCACCGGCAGCTTGAAGGATCGGATGGCGCTGGCGATGATCGAGGCGGCCGAAGCCGATGGCCGCCTCGGCCCTGGCGGCTCGGTGGTCGAGTACACGGCCGGCAGTACCGGCGTATCGCTCGCGCTCGTCTGTGCGGTCCGTCGCTACCCGTTGCACATCGTCACGTCGGACGCGTTCGCGCCCGAGAAGCTCGCCCACATGGAGACACTTGGCGCCCAACTCACCATCATCCCGAGCCATGGCGCCGGCATGACCGCAAAACTCACGCTCGACATGGTCGAAGCTGCGCGTGCCATCCGACAGGAGACCGGCGCGTTCTGGGCTGATCAGTTGAACAATCCGGCTCCGATCGTTGCCTATCACACAATGGCCGACGAGATCTGGCGACAGACGGAAGGGCGCATCGACGGGTTCGTGCAAAGCGTTGGCACCGCGGGTTCGCTGCGCGGCAACGCGGAACAGTTGCGCTGCCACAACCCAAACATCCGCATCGTGGCCGTCGAACCATCCGAGTCGCCAGTGCTGTCCGGTGGGAACACCGGCTCGCACAACATCGATGGCGTAGGTGCGGGTTTCGTCGTGCCGCTCTGGCGCCCTGACATCGCCAATGACATCGAACGCGTCTCGACGGTCGAGGCGAAGGCCATGGCGAAGCGACTCGCTCGCGAGGAAGGCCTGTTTCCCGGCACATCAACCGGCGGCAATGTCGTCGCCGCCGTGCGTTTGGCCGACCGCCTGGGACCAACGACAACGGTCGTCACGATCATGTGCGACACTGGCATGAAGTATCTGCACGCCGAGGGTACATTCCGGCAACTCAGATAGGACCCGGTGTGTGAGGTTCATGGCACTCGTAGGCCTCGTTGCCCGCACGATGGCCGCGCAGACCGCAGATACCAGCGACGTGGTGTTCATGCAGGGGATGATCTCGCACCACGCCCAAGCACTGGCGATGGTCGCCCTCATCCCCTCGCACACGTCACGTCAGGAGATTCACCTCATCGGTGAACGCATCAGAATCTCGCAGCAAGACGAGATCGCCTTGATGCAGCACTGGCTGCAAGACCACCACGAGCCAGTGACGATCGTCGATTCCAATTACACCGCGCACATGCCGGGCATGGAAGGCATGGCGATGATGATGCCCGGCATGCTGACGCCGGAGCAGATGACGCAGCTCGCGCAGGCCAAAGGGCAGGCGTTCGATACCCTGTTCCTCAAAGGCATGATCGGCCATCACGAGGGCGCGATCCGGATGGTCAAAGACTTGTTCGCCATACCCGGCGCAGCCCAGGCGCCAGAAGTGTTCACCTTCGCCTCTGGCGCGGATGCCGACCAACGGGCGGAGATTCTTCGGATGCGTTCGGTGTTGAACGCGATCTCCAATGGAGGGAGCAAGTCGTGATCACTTGGCGTCAGACTGTGTTCGTGATGGGATTCGCCGGCGTCGCGGGGGCACAGACCGATCCGCGCGTCGGCCTCGCCGGAGGCCACTATGTCGAGGCGGCCGACGCGAGCAGCAACATGCAGCTCATCGCGCATAAGGATCGGCCGAAGCCATTCTTCAACCCGAACGATCCCGGCGATTTCTACGTGATCAACTCGGACCTCGCGTTCCACGAGAACCTGGTCTTCCAGGGTAATTTCTACGGCATCCAGATCTGGGACGTCGCGGACATCCGGAACCCGGTCCTGAAAACGTCGCTCGTCTGTCCCGGTGGCCAGGGCGATCCGTCCGTCTACGGCAACTTGATGTTCATGTCCGTCGAGATGCTGAACGGACGCGTCGACTGCGGCACCCAGGGCGTGAAGGACACGGTGAGCCCGGATCGGTTCAGGGGCGTTCGGGTGTTCGACATCAGCGATGTCGCGCACCCCAAGCAGATCGCCGCCGTGCAAACGTGCCGCGGCTCGCACACGCACACGCTGATCCCCGACCCCAAGGACAAGAACGTCCTCTGGATCTACGTGCAGGGAACCTCGCCGTCCCGTCCGGCGGGCGAGTTGGCGGGTTGCTCGGGCGCTCCGCCGGAGCAGGATCCGAACACGTCGCTCTTCCGGATCGACATCATCAAGGTGCCGCTCGACCACCCGCAAGACGCGAAAGTCGTTGCCGGCCCGCGCATCTTCGCCTTGAATGGCCAGATCAACGGCCTATGGAAGGGCGGCAAGCACGGCGAGGGCACGCAGGAGACGTCGACGACCGACCAGTGCCATGACATCACGGCCTACCCGGCGATCGGCCTCGCGGCCGGCGCCTGCTCTGGCAACGGGATTTTGCTCGACATCACGAACCCCGGCGAGCCGAAGCGCGTCGCCGAAGTCAGCGATCCGAACTTCGCCTACTTCCACTCGGCGACGTTCAGCAACGACGGGAAGAAGGTGATCTTCACCGATGAGTGGGGCGGTGGCGCCCTGCCGCGTTGCCGCGCGAGCGATCCCAAGAACTGGGGCGCGGACGCGATCTTCTCGATCGGCGCCGACCACAAGCTCACGCTCGACGGGTATTACAAGCTGCCGGCGCCGCAGACCGAGACCGAGAACTGCGTCGCGCACAACGGCTCGCTGATCCCGGTGCCAGGCCGCGACATCCTCGCGCAAGGATGGTATCAGGGCGGCGTCTCGATCTATGATTTCACGGATCCGGCGCACGCGCAGGAGATCGCATTCTTCGATCGTGGCCCGCTCGACACCAAGACGCTCTACATCGCCGGCGACTGGGCGGCGTACTGGTACAACGGCTACGTGTACGGATCCGAGATCGCGCGCGGACTCGACATCTTCGAGCTCCAGCCGAGCCAGTATCTGTCGAAGAACGAGCTCGACGCGGCCAAGCTCGTCAAGATCGGCACGTCGAATCCGTCGGACCAGCCGAAGATCGTATGGCCCGCGGCGTTCGTCGTCGCGCGTGCCTATCTCGACCAGCTCGAACGGATGAACGGCCTGGGCACTGACCGTATTGCCGCGATCCGCGGTGATCTGGACAAAGCGGAGCAGATGTCCGGCGCGCAGCAAAAGTCAGCCTTGGACAAACTCGCCAAGCAGACCGAGGCTGATGCAAAGAACGCGAAGGACGCCGACCGCGTGCATTGGCTGACCAGTACGATCAAGGGACTGGCTGGCGAGAAGACCGGGAACGGCGGGTGATCGTCGGCGTTCGACTGGCACCCCGAGCGTGGGTGCCAGTCGCTACGGCCGCTGCGCCGGCCGGATCAGCGGACACGAGAGTCGCGGGAATTCGATGCGGAGCAGGAGCTCCGGCCGGGCAAATGAGTTGATCTTCAACAGCGTCGTTTCCGCCGAGCAGATCGAATTGATGGCGGTGAACGACACGCTGTCCTCGTGCCGGATCCAGTTCGGTGGAACGACCGTCTTCTCGGCGTCCACGTACGCGCGGAACTTCTCCTCGATGGACGTGAACGGAGCCGGGTTCGTCGTCCGGCATTCATACACCTGGGGGCGCGTCACGGAAAACCGCGTCAATGTGCATTCGTCGCGTGCCGTGAGCGACAGGCTCGTTCGGTACGGCGTAGGGGACCATGGCGGTGCCACCCCGTCTCCCATGACCACCGGCCAAAAATCGCGCCCATCCACTTCGTGATAGAGGCTATCCAGGTCATGGGCCCACCGGTGTACGTCTCGCTCGCGCGCGAGGTTGACGCTATCAGGGACCGTTGGGGCGGGTGGTGGGGGCGGCACATGCGTCGGGACGCCCAGGATCGCGATGATCGCAAGGCTCATGATCGCGAGAATGACTAGGAAATCGCGTCCCGATTTCCGCGGTGCTTGGATCGCCACGATCACCAGGGCGATGATCGAGACCAGCACCACGAGGATGAGCAGAGGCGCTTTCGCTGGCATGGCGATGGCGATAACGATCACGACGAGCGCGAGCACGATGATGCCGGCGAAGGGCGGAACCCCGCCAGGAGGCATCCGACGGACGGCCTCGGTCAGCAGACCGAGGAACGCCCGCACAATGGTCGTGTTCGGATCGCCGCCGCCACTCATGTCGTCCGTCCCGGTCAGTCACCCCGGCGTCGCGGGACGGGCAGGCGACGAGCGCCGCTCGACACACGACTTCGGGTTGGGTCACTCGAACGGCAATCCAAGGCGGCTTCTCGGGGACGGCCGAATCGAACAGTGTTTGTTTTGTCCGTACCACAGCTAGGCCCGTTGTGATCTAGCCGTGATCCATTAAGACAGTCTAACACTGCACGGTGTGACTGAACAGGCACATTGAACAGGCACATTTCTGACAGCACGTGGTATTTACGCGACAAACGGTCGCGAGTTTATCCAGTGCGTCAACTACAAGTAACGATTGTGGTTGTTTGACAAGTACTGTCTTATTACACGACAGTATGCATGTCGAGTCTGCTCAACATATCGCGGTCGGACCGAGACGGAAAGGCGCTATCGCCAACTGAGCTCGTAAGGGTCCGCGACTGATGTCGCAGAGTGAGAATGACATGCTCGATCTCTTCGACCGCTGCCGGCAGAACCGCCGGTGGCGTGCGCGGCTCTTTCTTAGTCAGGCCCAGAGCCGCTAGCCCTTCCTCCGCCTCACGGAGGTGCCTCGCCAAACCGAACCGGCGCGCCAGGCGGGCCGCTCGCTGGAATGTGAGCCGCGCGAACTCGGGTGCCTCAAAGGCGCCGTACCCCTCGGCCACTTCAATCAGGTTTTCGACCCGCAGCGACGCGGGCATGGGACATCGCGCTAGGGTCACGCGGAACGCATCGAACGTCTCGCGATCGCCATCCGCGACGGCGATCATGATGATGTTGTTCCCGCACGCCCACTTGTTCGCTCGATCGGTCGCTGAAAAGAATGCGGCCTGGCAGGCGCGACGGGCCGCGACGCGCCGACCGAGACGGAACAGCGAGCGTCCTAGATCATTGAGGGCACGGCTTCGCTGTTCCCGCTGCGTGTAATTGTGCAGGGCGGTGCCGAGGTATTCGATCGCGGTGCAGAAGTCGGCATCCTGTTGCGAGACGAGACCCATCTGATGCGCGACGACGCCGCGATTGTGGGCCGCGAGCGCGCGGAGGTCCGGAGAGCCGATGACGTCCGGCCGGGCCAACACGTCGTCGAGTATCGCGCGCGCGGTCTCCAGACGGTGATTGACCTGATATAGCCGCGCCTGCGCGATGAGCAGCAACAATTCGGTGCGTCGGTCGCCAAAGAGCGCCGCCGCCGCCAGCCCGGTGTGATACGCGCGAATGCCCAACGACAGGTGCCCGAGCTCCCGGAAACAACTCCCCAACCGAAGGTGCGCATGCGGAATCCTATCGCGGAGACCGGCATTCCGTGCCGCCTCGATCACGAGCTCATAGACGTTCGCGGCGGGCCCGAACTCTCCGGTCTGCTCCAGACGAGCCGCGTACTCGGAGAGGGCGTCCACCACGACCCCCGCCACCGGACTGCCTACGACAATGCCATCCAGAATCTTGCCCAGACACGCGCGGGTCGCGGCGGGTCGCACCGCCCGGATGGCGTGGCGGACTTTGAGGAACGCGCGGTCGCCGAACGCCGCGCGCCGCTCACGGGAGAGCGCGGCGTCGGCCATCTCGAGCACCAGGGCGCCCGCCCAGTAGCGTTGCCACCGTGCGGAACCGACGCGCGACTGACGCAACGCGACCGCGAACGCTTCGTGGCGGGTGTCGCGACTTTCTGTTGGGAGCGTAATGTGATGCAAGTGTTGAGACACAGGAGGCCCGGGCGTGTACACCGTGTATACGCTGTGGTCGAAGTCCAGTCAACCGGTGTGGAAACATCTTCGCCTCGCTCGCACCGCCGCCAGTCGGCGGCAGCCCAACGGCCACCGCCGACCTCGTGGCCTAGCAGGGCGAGTTCGTCGTGCCAGCCCCCGACGAGCTGCCACCGCCGCAATCGCTGCGCACCGGAGACGTGGGTGTCGTGCACGCGACCATGAGAGTCGATGCGAGCGCGATGGCGATGAGGACCTTCAGACGCACGATCATGGAGCACCTCGACAAAAGTGGATGTGAGTGTTCCTACATCCCTCATGTCGATCGGCCCGCCGCTACTACTGATCGAGTCGCGCCCTCGTGGCGCTCGATGCCGAATTGCAGGGGGCATCGAATGTCATGTCACGACTGGCCGTTCCGCTCCGCCTGTCGCGTCATCATCTTGCCTGCGCAATGGCTGTCAGAATCATGCCTGTTTCTGTCAGAAAACTGCCCGAATCAACGTCACGTCGTCGCGAGCTTTCGCCTCGCCATCGGTCGCGCGAACGCCATCGCCGGGTTGTGCTGCTTGCCCTCGAGAATCTTCCGATAGTAAGGCGTAGCCGCCGTCGGATCCCCTGATCGCTCGTAAGCCATGGCGAGCAGGCACAGAATAAATGGATCGCGCTGATCCGCCTGACCCAGATCCGCGATCGCGGTCTTAAAGTCGCCCGTGTACAAGGCGACATACCCGGTGAGATACGGGAAGAATCGCTTCTGGTCCGGGTTCGTGCCCTTGTCCAAGAATGGCCTTGGCCGCGGCCACATGGGTCCGTGCATCAGGGGCGTTGCCACGCCGGGCCGCAATACGCGCCTGCGCGTGCTCCCATCGGAAATCCCAGAGATCTTTGGACGTGTCGCTGAGATTCGGCTGCTTGAGCGCGAGCTCGTGACCCGTCCGGTACGTCGTGAGCGCGTCGTTCAAGTCGCCGCACTCGAGCAACAGGCGCCCGAGCTCATTGGACACGTCGGCGGCGCCATTGTAGTCCTTGCTCGCCACCCTCGGGTCGATCACCTGGTGCTCGTACCGGCTGATGTCCCGCGTATCACAGGTGAACGCGTACGAGATCGCCAGGCTGCGCCGCGCCGGCGTCTTCGCCGAGTCGGTCGGCGCCTTCTCGATGGCCTGTGACAGCTTCGCCCGTGCCTCGGCGTAATGGCCGTCCAGATCCAGCGCCGCGCCTTGCGCGATCAGAGACGTCGAGTCGGGCGCTTGCACCAGTGCCAGTGCCAGCAAAGCGGTCGCAATCATAGAATACACCCCATGAGAAACGTTCTGGTCGTTGCACTCATTCTGGGTTGTGGCCACCCATCTACGCAAGCCGCGCCCGCCCGAGCAGATGTTCAGAATGGGTCTGGTCCGCGACCCGAAGCTGGCGGCCGCCCTCGGCGACATCTCGGCCGCCAGGATCCGCGCGACGGACTCGACGCTCGCCGCGTTCGGTACCCGCCACGCGATGAGCGACACGGTCTCGTCGACCCGCGGGGTCGGCGCGGCCCGGCGCTGGATCTTCTCGACGCTGTCCAGCTATTCGTCCGACTGCGGCGGCTGCCTGCGCATCGAGTACGACCCGGCCATGGTCACCATCCAACGCGACCCGCAAAAGCGCAGCGTCAATATCGTCAACGTGCTCGCCTGGCTTCCGGGGCGCGACACCAACCGCGTGATCGTCATGGGCGGGCACTACGACTCGTGCCGGTGCTCGATGGACTCGTTCGATGGGGTCAACGATGCCCCCGGCGCCGATGACGATGGCACCGGCTCGTCCGCCGTCATCGAGCTGGCCCGCGTGTTCTCGCACCGCTACCCGCACGGCCTGGACGCCACGATCATCTTCGCGCTCTACTCCGGCGAAGAATTGGGACTCCTCGGCTCGACACACCTGGCGGAACGTCTCCACAAATCGGGCTATCATGTCGTCGCGGGCATGACCGATGACATCGACGGCAACGTCGTGGCCGAGGATGGCAAAGTCGACTCGACCTCGGTAAGAATTTTCGCCGCAGACCCCGATAATAGTCCAAGCCGCGAGCTCGGTCGCTATGTGTGGGCGCTGGACGCGATCTATGAGCCCAATTTTATCGCGCTGCCCGTCTACCGCGTCGATCGTATTCATCGCGGCGGCGACCACATGCCGTTCGTCGGCGCCGGCGACGCGGGACTTCGGTTCACCGAGCGCCTGGAGAACTACACACGCCAGCACCTGCCGACCGACGACTTCGCCCACGTGAACTTCGGCTACACCTCACGCGTCGCCATACTCAACGGCGCGACGGTTGGCTCGCTCGCCGCGGCGCCGGCGACACCGGATAGCGTCGTTGCCACACGCGACGCAGCGGGCGGCGGCCAAAATTGGAAGATCACCTGGAAGCCGGTGGCAGGCGCGGCCCGCTATGAAGTGCTGTTGCGCACGACGACGGCCGCGACGTACGAGCGCGTGCTCGATGCCGGCGCGGGTCCACCGTTCGCGCTCAACGAGCAACTCGATGATCTCTGGGCGGGTGTTCGCGCCGTGGGACCTGACGGCGCGCGGTCACTCACCGCGACGATTCCACCTCCAGTCCCACTGGTAACGCGCTAATGCGGGTCGTGAGCCTGGCCGTGTACTTGCCCGTACCGTACGCGGCCCAGCGCCTCACGACACTCGGCGCCGAGGTCACGGCGGTGGAGCCCCCTGGCGGAGATCCATTCGCCGAGTGGTGCCCGGAGTACTACGCGCAACTCCGCGCCGGACAGCGCGTCGTTCGCCTCGATATCAAATCACTTGATGGCCGCGCCGCACTGGACACGCTTCTGGGTGAGGCTGATCTACTCCTGACTGCCTCGCGCCCGGCGTCACTGCGCCGCCTTGGCCTGGATTGGGAGCATTTGCACGCCAAGTATCCGAGACTCTCTCACGTCGCGCTCGTCGGTTGGGAATCGCCCGATGATGAGCGGCCGTCGCATGATCTGATGCTTCAAGCTCTGGCCGGTCTCACGTCGCCACCCGAGCTCCCGAAGACAACTATTGCCGATCTTGCGGCCGGTGAGCAGATCGTGAGCGCGGGACTGGCATTGTTGCTCAGCGGTCGACCCGGCTGCACGACGGTCTCGCTCGAAGCCGCGGCACGAGCGTTCGCCGAACCGTTCCGACATGGCCTGACAACGCCCGGCGCATTGCTCGGCGGCGGCCTTCCCGCGTATCGGTTCTATCGAGCGAAAGACAACTGGGTCGCCGTCGCCGCGCTCGAGCCGCACTTCTGGTCCGCGCTCACCGACGCGCTCGGCAACGATCTCGAGACCGCGTTCGCCGCGGAGACCGCCGACCATTGGGAACGATGGGCCGCCGAGCATGGCATCCCTCTCGTCGCGGCGCGCCAACGATAGCGCCTCGCGACCTGTACGTACTGGAGTGAAGGCCCTTTGGCTCCTCTGCATCGTCGCGTTGGTCGGTCCGCTCAGGGCGCAGGTCGGCTCGACCACGGACATCATCATGGGCAAGGTGACGTCGCCCGACGGCCAACCGGTTGTCGGGGCGATCGTGAGCGTGACCTCGCTCTACGGTAACATCGTCCGGCAGAAGGAGACGACCGCGAACGGACACTATTCGGTGCTGTTCCCGGACGGCGGCGGACAGTATCGCGTCGAGATCCGCTCGGTCGGATTCGCGCCGGCGACCGTGCTCGTCGTGCGCCAGGCAGACGAAGATCGCCTGGTCGCCGACGTGCAGCTCAGGACGAACGTGCCCGTCCTGAACACGGTGACGACGCGCGCGCAGCGCAACAACCGCGGTGACGCGGCCAACGCGGGATCCACTGGACTGACACTGACACCGGCGCAGATCGAGAAGCTGCCCATCGACGGCAGCGACCTCGCCACGCTGGCGGCGCTCGCACCCGGCGTCGTCGCCATCACCTCGACCGACACGACGGATGCGGCGTTCTCGGTCGCCGGTCAGCGCCCGACACTCAACAACACCACGGTCGATGGCATCAGCTTCGGCGGGACTGCCGTGCCCACAGAGGCGACACGCCGCACGCGCGTGATCACGAACAGCTACGATGTCGCCCGCGGACAGTTCACGGGCGGTCAGGTCGCCACGACCACCCGCGGCGGATCGAACGACTTCCAGGGCTCGTTCGGCTCGCAAGTGCGAAGCCCCGACTTCGCGTTCGGGCAGCAAGGTCCGACGGCGTTCGGCCAACTGCGCAACCAGCTGCAGTTCAGTGGTGGCCTGGGCGGACCGATCGTGCCCAATCGACTGTTCTCGTACACGGCAGGGCAGTTCAGCCGCCGCTACGATGATCTCATCTCGCTGCTCAACGTCGACCCCGCGACGCTGGCCGAGCTGGGCATCTCGCCGGACACCGCGCAATTGTTCATCAAGCGCGTCAAGTCCCTCGGATTGCCGACCACGGCGCCGAGCGTGCCGGGCATTCGCGGGACGAACACGGGCATCTTCTTCCAGCGATTCGACTGGCTGGCGAGCGACGATGAGACGCTCATGCTGCGGTTCGATTGGCGAGCGACCTCACAAGATGGCGCGCGCATCAACGCCCTGACGCTGCCGACCACGGGCACCGCCGGCTCAAACGCGGGCGGCGGCGTCATGCTCGCGCTCACATTGCACGTGAGCGACATCGCCATCAACGAGTTTCGGGCCTACGTGACGCACGCGCAGACGAGCTCCGATCCGTACCTGCCGATTCCGGCGGGCCGCGTGACGATCGTGCCCAACGAAGGCGATACGTCCGACGTCCAGTCGGTCAACAATTTCGGCGTCTCGTCGCTGTCGTTCGGCGGCACGCCCGGTGTCGCCACGCACACGCACAACGACTTCGTCGAGTCGACCGACGAGGTCTCGCTCCTGTCCACGGGCGGTGGTCATCGGATCAAGCTCGGTTGGCTCGTGCATCTGGCGCGATTCGGCCAGAACCTGACGCCGAACCAGCAAGGCACCTACGGCTACCAGACGTTCGGACAATTCCTGGCCGACTCACCGGCAACGTTCACGCGCGAGTTCGGCGTTCAGAGCACGGAGGCCCGCACGTATGCGGGCGCGGTCTATGTGGGAGACGCCTGGCGCGCGGGCACGCTGCAGTTGACGTATGGGGCTCGCGTCGAAGGGAACCTCGAGTCGGGCGCGCCCGCGCTCGATCCACAGATTGCGTCGTTGTTCGATCGCCGCACGAACTACTGGCCCGGCGAAGTCCACGCGAGCCCCCGCGTCGGCTTTCAGTGGCTCATTGGATCGCTGAGCGGCAATCGACAACAAGAAGGCGGCGGGAATGCGCGCACGTTTGCGGCGCCCTTGCTCACCCTGCGCGGCGGATTCGGCGAATTCCGAGCGCCGGTCCCACAGAGTCTCTATCCGTCGTTGCAATCGGCGACGGGCCTCGCCGGCGCCGAGTCGCAACTCATCTGCGTCGGGCCGCAGGTGCCGGAGCCGGACTGGCCAGGGTACGCGGATGGCACCGGCGCGCCACCGACGACGTGCGTGGCCGGAGCGTTCCCACCGGACACGCTAGGCCTGGGCGCGCGCAGCACCGTGACGACGTTCGCGCCGGATTTCGAGGCACCACGCGCGTGGCGTGGATCGCTGGGCGCGACCCGGCGGCTCACCAGTCATATCAGCCTCGCCGTCGACGCCAGTTACGCGAGAGGCGTCGCGCTCTTCGGCGTCACGGACCTCAATCTCAATACCCACCCGCAGTTCACGATCCCCAACGAAGACAATCGCCCGGTCTTCGTGACGCCGACATCCGTCGATCCGGTCACCGGAGGAGCAGCGTTCGGCTCATCGCGCCTCCACCCGGCGTTTGGCGAGGTGCTCTCGCTCAACTCGAACCTGGGCTCCGAGACCAAGCAACTCACGGCCAACGTATCGGGTTACACGGACCGGGGGGTCACGTACACGCTCGCCTACACGTACTCGAACGTGCGCGACCAGTCGTCGTTCTCCGGCGGGTCGGCCGCCGGCGGCTTCGTGTCGGCGCCGACCGCGGGGAACCCCAACTCGCTCCCGTGGACGACGAGCGACCTCCAACGCACGCATTCGTTCGTCGGCACACTGATCTTCCCACTCTCGCAACTCGTCGAGCTCACATTGACGGCGCAGCTCTCCTCCGGCGCGCCGTACACGCCGATCGTCAACGGGGACGTGAACGGCGATGGCTCGGGGCGGAACGACCGGGCATTCGTGTTCGACCCGTCGAATCCCGCGACGGCGCCGGGCGTCGCCACGGCCATGCGCACGTTGCTCTCGACCGGCGAGGCGTCGATCCGCGACTGTCTCAAGAGTCAGATCGGGACGATCGCCGGACGCAATACGTGTGATGGCCCGTGGGCGACGTCGCTCAACTGGCAGCTCAACATTCGCCCGAACTGGTTGAATCTGGATCGCCGGCTCACGATCTCGCTGCTGGCGTTGAACACGCTCACGGGCATCGATCTCCTGCTGCATGGCGAGAACCACCTGCAGGGCTGGGGGCAGCCCAAGCCGCCCGATCCGGTGCTGCTGACGGTGACGGGATTCAACCCGGGGACTCGAGAGTTCGACTACACGGTCAACACGCACTTCGGCCGCGCGACCGCGTTCCAGGCGTATGGGATTCCGTTCCAGTTCGTGATCGCGATGCGATTCAACCTGGGCGTCACGGACTCGCAGCAGCAGATCCGGTCGATGTTCGGCGGCGGGTTCCGGCGGAACGGCGGCGGTCCGGGTGGCCCTGGCGGGCCGCCGCCAGCGGCGACTCCGTCGGATGCGCATGAGGGTTTCGCCGACGAGATGGCGGATCGGCTGATGCAGCGCATTCCGAATCCGTTTATGCAGACGTTGCGTCTCGCTGATTCGCTGACGCTCGTCCTCTCGCCCGATCAGGTATCGCGGCTCGACACGCTGGCCGACGCCTTCCAATCCCGCGCCGACTCACTCCGTGGCGTGGTAAAGAAAGAACTGGGCAACCTCGGCGCCAACATCGACCAGCAGACGATGGCGGGTGTCCTCCGCAAGCAGTTCACGGTACTGCGCGACCTAAACCACAAGGCGCTCGAAGACCTGCAGCAGCTGTTGACCGCCGTGCAATGGGCGAAGCTGCCCGAGTGGCTGACGGGTGGAGGCGGGGGCCGCCGTCAACGCAACGGCCCCCCCCGTCCGTGAGCCCTACCGCTTCCGTTTGACGACCGCCCGAAGCCTGCCGCGCGGTGCCAGCCGGACACCCGGCTTGACCACCTTCACGACGCGGCTGCCGTAGATCGGCAAGTTCGTCGGCTGCGGGTTGAACGCCAGCGCGCTCGGCGCCCCGATGACTCCACCCGGCGAGTTGACCGATCCCACTGGTGCGACGCTGCCGCCGCTCGACAACTGCGCCGCGCTGTATTCGACAATGGTGCTCGCGGCCTCGTTCGCCACCCACAGGTTGCCGCCGAAGTCGAACGCCAGCGCGCGCGGCGTCTGCAACGAGCCCGAGTTGGCGCTGATCGTCGCGGCCGGCGCCGGGCTGCCGGTCGCCGTCAGTGACGCTGTCGAGAAGGACACGACCGTGTTCGCCGCGGAGTTCGTTACCCACAGGTTGCCGTTCGGATCGAACGCCAGCGCGGTCGGCAACGAGAGTGAAGAAGCGGTGGCGCTCAGCACGATGCCCGGCGTCTCCGCCCCCGCCGTCGCCAGCTGGGCTGCGGTGAACCTGACGATGGTGTTGTTCCCCACGTTGGACACCCAGAGGTTGCCATTGGCGTCGAACGCCATCCCCGTCGGCTGATTCAGCGCGGTGCTGGTCACCGTCGCGGTGACGGTTCCCGATTCATTGATGCCGACGAGGGTATTATTTCCGGCGTTGGCCGCCCACAGGAGGCCGTTCTTGTCGAAGGCCAGGCCCTCTGGATCGTTGAGGCCCGTCACGTCCAACATCACATAGGCCGGCGACGCCCCGCTGAACTCGGCCGAGTCGCGCCATTTGATGAGCTGATTGGTGGTACCCATCGAGGTCCACAGCCTGTCGTCCTTATCCAACGCCATGCCTGTCGGAGACACAGGAGTGTACTGCGCAATGATGTTCGACGCCGAAACGGAGCCGCCTTGCCGCAACTGCGGTCCGGAGAATCCGGCCATGATCATCGTGCTGGAGTCCGCGACCCACAGCTCGCCCGATCCCGAGCGCCACGCGTAGGTCACACCAATGGTGTCCACGTCTCCGACAGCCACAATCGTGTGCGTGGTGTCGATCTGCAGGTCGGTGCTGTGTTGGTTGATCGAGTCCGCATAGAAGATCTGCGGCACGGTCACGTCGGCGGTCGCGTACGTGTCCGCCTGGAACCGGTAGATCCCGGGCTTGAGCGGATTGATGAGCCCCGGCTGCGTGACCGCGGTCGTCGTCGAATCCGCCGCCGTGTCCGGTCCCACGAACGTGATGTTGGCCGTGTTGGTCGGCACCAGATTGCTTTCCCCGGTGATGTTCACCAACATGGCGCCGGTCAACGTGCACGAGGGCACGACGTACAGGGTGACCTGGTGCGCGTTGGTGAGCCCCGTGTAGTTCTGCGCGCTGATGGCCGAGCAATCGACCGGCGTGCCCGCGAACGTCACCTGTCCGGTGCCGGGTCCGACCGGAATGTTTCCGATCACGAACGCTCCGGTCGAATCCGATGCTTGCGCGGATACTGCCACGCCGCCGGTCGGCGTTGCCGTCGCCACGACGCCTTCGATTGGCTCACCCCAGGACGTGACGATCGTACCGCGGATGACACCGTACGGCGTGGTGCAGGTGACCGTGACGTTCACGGTGACGCTCGTGCCGTTCGTGAGACCCGTGTAATTCGAGGGGCTGGTCGGGGGCGTGCAGTTCGGCGTCAGGTGATTGATCGCGACCGTACCCGTGCCGCCGCCGGTGCCACTACCGACCGGCACGGCATTGACCGAGAATCCGCCCGAGCTGTTGGTCGTTACCGCGGCCAGAGCAACACCGCCGTTCGGTGTCACGGTCACGCCGACCCCCGCGAGACCACCACCCAGGCTGCTCGTAATCGTACCGGTGATGACGCCCGAGGGCGGGCTGCACGTGATCGTGATGTTGGTGATGGTCAGCAACTTGCCGCTCGTGAGTCCCGAGTACGGAGTGGCTGTTGCCGGCGTGGGGCAGTTCGACGGGAGGTTCGTAAAGGTGATCGAGCCGGTGCCGTCGGAGACCGGGACGCCGGTGACCGCGAACATGCCAGTGGCGTTCGTTGACACGGCCGGCAGAGCGGCCGCGCCGTGCGGCGTCACGATCACGCCGACTCCGGCGCCGATCGACACGTTGCCCTGGCTGGTCAGGATGGTGCCGGTGATGGCGCCGGCCGTTGCCGAGCATTGGAGCGTGATCGGCACCGTGATCGTGCCACCCGAGGCTTTGCCCGAGTACGTCACGGCGCTGGGTTGCACGCAGGCGCTTGGAACGTTCGAGAGCGCGATCGAGCCACCACCCGAACCGACGTTGGGGAACGTCGCCGAGCCGCCGCTGTTGGTCGTGGCGCCGTTCAGCGCACTGTCACCCGACGGCGTCACGACTACGTTGACGTTGGCGACCGCGCCGCCGAGACTGCTGGTGACGACAACCGCGAGGCTGTCGACCGGGGCCACGCAGATGGCGGTGATGTTGAGGGTGTCCCGCTCGCCGCTCGTCAGGCCCGAGTAGCTCTTGGGGCCGGGCGCTTGACAGTTCTGCGGCACGCCCGAGACGTTGATGCTGCCAGTGCCGGCGGTGCCGATCGGCACGTTGGGCACGCTGAATGCGCCGCCGGAATTGGTCATCACCGCCGTCATCGCAGTGCCACCGGTCGGAGTCACGACAACCGAGACGGAGGCGAGGCCGCCCCCCAGGGAGCTCGCTATAGTCCCGGTGACCGTTCCGTACGCGTTCGCCGGAACAATCGGGGTACCGGAGCAAGACAGGAACAAGGACCCGCCGGCAAATGCGGCGACTATCAGGAGGGGAACGCGGACGCGCATGGGCGGCACCAGGGTGTCGTCGGATGTGATGGTTTGAACGCAACCAATCGACGAACACGTGGGATGGACCGTCACCGATGCACGATAAATGCGATCGCCGATGCTCGCCGGTAGTCGTTCACCCCGGCTCCCGTAGCGTTCGCCCAGGGGTGAGTGCCGGTCGGATGCGATAAGCTCTAGCTTCGGCCCAACTGCACGGAGAGGCTATGGAACCCGCTCTGATGTTATCCCCGAGGACGCTCGGCGAAGCGGTGCCGAGCCATGAGCTCAACCCGCTGCTCCGTCCCATCACCGACGGCCTCGTCGATCTGGCCGGGGTATCGGCGGCCGCCGTGTGGCTCCGCACCGCCGCGCGCGATCCGCGGTTGCACGTTGGCGCGACCGCCGGTGCCTTCGAGGCACACGACTGGGCGTTCGTGCACAAAGCGCTCGACACCCGCCAACCCTACCTGCTCGGCGGCGTGACCGCGGTGTTCCCGCTCGTCGCGCGCGACGAAGTGGTGGGCGTGCTCGCGGTGCTCTATCGCCGGCCGATCGACACCCAGGAATTCGGGTACTTGGGCCTCATCGCCAATCATACCGCGGGCACGATCGAGGGCGCCCGGCGCGCCACACGCCCGATCTTGCGCGTCGAAAAAAGCGATGAAATCATCGGCGCCAGTGCCGCGATCCGGTCGGTGCTGGACATGATCCATCAGGTCGCGGCCAGCGATACGACCGTCCTGCTCATCGGCGAGACGGGCACCGGCAAGGAGCTGATCGCGCGAGCGCTGCACGCCCAGAGCGCCAGGGCGCTCAAGCCGATGGTGACGCTCAACTGCGGCGCGATCGCTCCGGGGCTAGTCGAGAGCGAGCTGTTTGGCCACGAACGCGGCGCGTTCACGGGCGCGGTGCAACGACGCGTCGGACGGTTCGAGGCGGCCGACCGTTCGACACTGTTCCTCGATGAGGTCAGCGAGTTGCCGCTCGAAGGTCAGGTGAAGCTCCTGCGCGCGCTGCAAGAGCAGGAGGTCGAACGCGTCGGCGCGTCACGCCCGATTCGCGTCGACGTTCGACTCGTCGCGGCCACGAATCGCGATCTCGAGCGCGATGTCGCGGAGGGCCGCGTGCGCCCCGATCTCTACTATCGCTTGAACGTGTTGCCGATTCGCATCCCGCCGCTCCGCGAGCGTCGCGAGGACATCCCGCGATTGACCCACCATTTCATCGCGCATTTCGAGCGAAAACTCGGCAAGCATTTCACCGGCATCGATGCCGACAGCCTCCGGCGGCTCCGGGCGCATTCCTGGCCGGGCAACGTCCGCGAGCTCCGCAATGTCATCGAACGCGCCTGCGTCCTGGCGCGGGGTCCGGTGATCAGCATCGAGCGCCCGCTGGCCGCTATCACCCCGTTGGACGATGACGCCGAGCGATTTACGTCGCTCGCCGATCACGAGCGCTCCTATTTGCGCCGGGTGCTCGTCCACACGAAGGGCCGGATCTCCGGCCCCAGTGGTGCGGCTGCCATACTCGACGTGCACCCGAATACGTTGCGGTCGCGGCTCGACCGCCTCGGGGTCACTGCACGATGATCTGACCGTGCATGCCGAGGGCGAGGTGGGGCATGCAATAGAACTTGTACGTGCCAGGCGCGACGCCCGTGAACGACACGGTCGTCGCGTCGTTGGCATTGATGAGCAACGGGCCGGTCAGCGGTCCTGATGTCCCCTGCATCCCTGCCTGCAGCTGCCGCTGCGCCCCGGCGGGAATGCTGTCGGGCCAGAAGGTCACGTTGTGTGGCCCGCCGATCTTGTTGACGAATCGCACCGCCTGCCCGACGTGAATAGTCACGCTACTCGGCTCAAATCGATAGCCTTTCGCGTCGCCGACCATTTCGATGGTGACGGCATCGCTTGGAGCGGTCGCCGAAGGCGCCGCACTCATCACAATGGAGTCCATGCTGACCGGGTGCCGCCGAAGATTCTGAACGAAGTGCACGATGTCCCAAGCCTGGTCCGGAGACAGCGATCCAGCGAACCCGGGCATTGGTGTCCCGTTGAGCCCCGTCATGATGCGAAGGTAGATGTCTTGACCTTCGACCCCAGTCTTTATATGACGGCGCGTGAGATCGGCCGGCTGGTCCGGATTACCCCAGGCATCGACCAGACTCCTGGCCAGCGGCCCATTGCCCGACCCATCGCCGTGGCACGACGAACACGCATTGGCGAACAGGGTGCGACCTGCCGCGACTGATTCTCGCGTTGAGGCTGGCTCCGGCGATACAGCGATCGGCTGACCCGGCTGCTCGGCGCGCCAACGCGGCGAGAATGTCTGGATATACGCGATGACGTTCGAGCCGCGCGCGCGGGTTGAGCGCGTAGAATGGCGGCATGACCGTCCCGTACAGCCCGTTGCTGATCGTCCGATCGAGATCCGCGACCGTGGGCAGAGAGCCAAACGGTGTCGACCGGAACTTGAACAGCCCTTGCCTGAAGTCGCGCGGGCGCGGGTTGGCGAACGGTGCGACCTCGCCGGCTCCGTTCCCACGAACGCCATGACACTGCGTGCAGAACCGGTTGTAGACAGCCTTGCCGCGTCCTGGATCGCCAGCGTGCTCATCGCGCGGCGGCGCGAACGCCATAAGGGCAAAGCCCACGGTGGCGGCGAACAACACGTCAGAACGCAAGGAGCAGCCCCGCCCATATGAAGTGCTGCGTGAGATTCGTCCCATCTGATGCCTGGAGGCGGTCCCGCTCCAACGCGTAATACACTTGCCATCCCCACTCGAACCGCGACGTGAACTCGACCGTGTGTTGGATCCCGAACAAATAGATGTCCTGATCCCCGAAGCTTCCCGTGTGTCCCGGCACGCCCTGCGTGACGTTTCGAATCAGGTTGTACCGCGCGAACAGCTCGAAGGGCAGGGCCGGGACGTAGTCGATCTGCACCTCGCCACCGTCGTATAGCGCGTCGTGCGTCGCGCCGGGAATCAACGCCTTGTCATCCCGTCCTTGAAAGGCAATCGCCTCCAGATGCAGCGGCAAGGCGTCCGACGCGAGCCACGTATCGAACGTTCCGCCGTACCGCCGCTGAGGCTTGAGGGCCGCGCTGTCGGGTCCGACGGCGACGGTCGCGTACGTGCCGAAGGCACCCAGCTCGACGTTGCGCACGAATCCGGCCGGTATCTGAAAGAGATGACTGACGTGACCGTACACGCTCGGCGTATTGAACAGCTGGTGGCTTCCGGAGCCAATGCCGTTGTTGTCGTAGAACATCACCGAATAGCGGTTGGTGCTTCCCCGGTCATGCCCGGACAGCTCGAGACCAGATGGGTTCGCCAGCAGATCCAGCCCACGGCTCCCGGGGACCGTGTAGCTCAACGACCTGAGGTTGCCAGGCAGCACCGTCGTGAAGTCTCGCTCGCCAGCGGTCGCGATCGGCAGGTCGAAGTCGAGCTGGCCCAGCCGGAGATTCAAGGCGTCGGTATCGAAGAGCCGGTTATACCGCAGCCAGGCGGCCTCGAAGAACACACCCCCGCCGCCGAACCCGATCACCGGGCGGATGCTGAACGAGATGTGCTGGCTGAGGGACGCCATCGCGCCGAGGATCACGAAGCCCGGCGCGACTTCGCCGACATTCGTCACGGTCTGCTTCTCGGACTTGCTGTACTGGTACTGGTAGTTCTCCTCGACCCAGGCGAAGATCGGCCAGTACGATGGATCAGTCGTGATCGCATCGTCCTTGCCGTTGTTGAAGCGATAGCCATTGTCGCGGAACGCACGCCCGACAACGTTCAACAACGGCCACGCTTCGTGGCACGCCGTGCACTTCAATCCGTACTTGCGCGCGAACGCCGGTATCCCATACGCGGGGCGCGCCATTCCAAAAAGAATCAGGGCCAATAGCAGGCGTTGCAGTCTAGTCATTGGCGCTGCCTAAAGCAGACCCCGGGCCAGGTCCGTCCGGGACAACACACCCGCTCCTAACCACTTGCGCCGGCTCAGCCTAGCAACGGTCGCGACGCGAAGCGGCGCGCTGTGCCCCGGTTTCTTTTTCACGACTAATCGTGATTTCACGACGGTTGGGTGATATTCCACGACATGACACCCCGCGCCCTCGTTGCCGCCGCGCTGATCGCGACCCCCGCACTCGCGCAAGCGCCGGCCAAAAGCCTGCCGCAGCACATCGCCGATGACTTCATTACCCTAGCCGGCGGCCTGCATCCGGGATACCGGCTCAACCACGCCAAGGGGATTGTCCTCACCGGCACCTTCGCCGCATCACCAGGCGCCACGGCCGTGAGTCGCGCCCCGCATCTCTCGGCCCCGAGCACGCCGGTGATCGTGCGATTCTCGGACCCGACCGGCGTGCCGACGATCCCGGACAAGGATCCGAACGCCTGGCCAAAGGGCATCGCGCTGCGCTTCACGTTCCCCAATGGTGCGTACACGGACATCGTCTCGGTGGCGCATAACGGATTCGTGGTCGGCACCGGCGAGGATTTCGCGGCGTTCCTCGATGCGGCCATTGCGACGAAGCCGAGCAGCCCGCACCCGAATCCGATCGAGAAATTTCTGGGTACGCACCCGAACGCGAAGAAGTTCGTGACCGATCCGCACCCATTGCCCGTGAGCTACGAGACGGAGACCTATTACGGCGAAAACGCCTTCATCTTCGTGAACGCCAAAGGGGAGAAGCAGGCCGGGCGCACGCGTATCGTGCCCATGGACGGCGACCGGTGGCTCGATGATGCGGCCGCGGCCAAGACGTCGCCGAATTATCTCGTCGACGAGATGCCGAAGCGGTTGCCGTTCAAGATGAAAGTGATGGTGCAGCTGGCGAACCCGGGTGATCCGACCAAGGATGGGTCGGTCGTCTGGCCCGAAGACCGCAAGCTCGTCGAGCTGGGCGTCATCACCGTCACGACCGTCGCCCCGAATAACGCGGAGCTCCAGAAGAGTTTGGCGTTCAACCCGATTTACCTGTGCGACGGAATCACGCTCTCCGACGATCCGCTGCCCGTCATTCGCTCGGCCGTCTACGCCCTCTCCGTCGCCCATCGTCGCCCATGACCGGCGTTGGCACGAAATCCGTTTGGGGAGGGGAAGAGGAACCGTCATGGGCGGGCGCGACACAGGTTCCGGTCGTTCACAGTGTGGCGTTCGGCTATGACGACGTCGACGAATGGCTCGCCGTCGCGCAGGGGCGCAAGCCGGGACACATCTATAGTCGCAACACGAATCCGACGGTGCACGCGTTCGAAGAGAAGGTCCGCGTGCTCGAAGGCGCCGAAGCGGCCACGAGCTTCGCCACGGGCATGGCGGCCGTTAGCGGTTCTCTCTTCGCACTGCTCTCGCCTGGTGACCGCGTCGTCTCGATCCGGGATTGCTACGGCGGCACCAGCAAGCTGTTCGGAGAATTTCTCCCGCGCTTCGGCATTGATGTCGTTCAATGCGAGACGAACAATCCGGCCGCCATTTTAGCCGAGATCGCGCGCGGATGTCGAGTACTGTACCTCGAGTCGCCGACAAACCCCACGCTCGCGATCGTCGACATCGCGCGACTCTCGGCGGCCGCCCATCGCGTTGGCGCCACGGTCGTTGTCGATAACACATTCGCGACGCCGATCAACCAAAACCCGCTGACCCTCGGCGCCGACCTGGTCCTCCACAGCGCGACGAAATTTCTGGGCGGCCATGCCGATGCACTCGGCGGCGTCCTTGTGGGGTCGACTGAGCACATCGGCCGCATCTATCACTTCCGCGAGATCACCGGCGCCACGTTGCATCCCGAAAGTGCATATTTGTTATTGCGCGGGATGAAGACGCTACACTTACGAATCCGCCAACAAAACGCGAGCGCCATGACCATCGCGCGTTTCTTGTCGTCGCACCGGCGCGTGTCGAAAGTGTTCTACCCGGGGCTCGAAACGCACACGCACCACGATGTCGCGGCACGCCAAATGCGCGGCTTTGGCGGTGTCCTGAGCTTTCTTGTGGAGGGTGGATTCGACGCTGTGCGCGAATTCTTGCCGCGATTGGAATGGGCGCATCGCGCCGCGAACCTCGGCGCGGTCGAAACCGTCGTCGGCCCACCGGCCACGACGAGCCATGTCGAGAACACGCCCGATGAGCGCCGCGCGCTCGGCATCCCAGAGGGCCTCGTACGCTACTCCGTCGGCATCGAAGACACCGACGACTTGATCGCCGATCTCACCCAGGCATTGCACTAAGCGGAGAGAAATATCATGCGGGTGCTCGTCACAACACCGACCGGCCACATTGGAAGCCGCGTCATCCAGCGTCTCACCGGACACGCCGAGATCTCGGTTTTCGCCCGAGACGCGTCGAAGATATCTGCGCCGAACGTCGCGGTGCATACGGGAGCGCTCGAAGATACCGCGGCGCTGACCCAGGCCGCCGCGGGCGCGCAAGCGATGCTGTTCATCATCCCACCGACCTACTCGACGACCGATTGGGGCGCGTGGATGCACCAGATCGCGGTCAGCGCTGCCCAAGCCATCCGCGCGAGCGGCGTCTCACGCGTGGTCATGGTGTCCAGCTTCGGCGCCCAACTCCCCGACCTCGGCCCGATCACAATGCTCGGTAAAGAGGAGCAGGTTATTCGGGCCGCGGCGCCGAGTCTCACGATTCTGCGCGCGGGGGCATTCATGGAGAACCTGCTCCAGTCTGTCCCGACGGTCCGCGACACGAGCACGATCTACGGTGTCTACGCGCCGGACACGCTCCTGCCGATGATCGCCACCCACGACATCGCCGACGTCGCGGCCGCGCGGTTGCTCGATACGACATGGACGGGGCAGTCGATCCGTGGGCTGCAAGGGCCGGCCGACATCTCGTATCCGGACGCCGCCCACGCGATCGGCGCGGCGCTCCGTCGAAGGATCAACTACGTGCAGGCGCCGGTCAACGTCGCGATGGCCGGCATGCGCGCCGCTGGAATGAGCGAGGCCGTCGTCACGGGCTACGGCGCAATGCTTCGCGGTCTTGCCACGTTGGGCTACAAGGCGGCCGCCGAGCAGCGAAGCCCGGAGACAACGACGCCGACGACGATCGACGAGTTCGCGCGTGCGATCTTCGCGCCCGCGGTCCAGCAAGCGGAGGCCATCAACGCGTGACGGTCGTCCCGACTGACTCGTCGAACGGACATGCCGTGTAAGCCGCCAGCGTGGGACGATTTCGGGCAGACGTTCGAGTCCGGGCGCGAGTACGACGGACCGGCTCAGGTCTGGTACTATATGGTCGATGGGCGGCAACAACGGATTCGCCTCCGCGAGTGCCGCCCAACCGATACGACCGAACAGATCAAAGCCGAAATCGAGGCCCACATCGCCTCGAGCAGCCACAAGTTCAGTGCGTAGCAGCGGTCGTCGACCCACCTGGCTTGAGATACGTTGCATACCAATCCAGATACCGCTGCAGCCGATCCGTTCTGAAACTCGGCCGCGTAATTCCGTGATAGGCTCCGGGATAGATGATCAGCTCCGCCGGGACGCCGAGGGCGCGTAACGCCTGATACATCTGCTCGCCGCCGATCAGCGGGACATTGAAGTCCTGGTCGCCGCCTAAGAACAACGTCGGCGTCGTGATCTTGTTGGCGTGGAAGAAGGGATAGGAGACCTTGAGCCACAGCTCGGGGTGCTCCCACGGCTGCCCCAGCTCGGCCACGTACTGCGTGATGTACTCGTCGACGCCATACATCGCGAGTTGCAGCGCGCTCCCCGCGCCGCTGGTCGCGGCCTTGAAGCGATGGTCGCTCGCGATCGTATAGTCGGTCAAGATCCCGCCATAGGACCAACCGCCGATCCCGAGCCGTGCGGTGTCCGCCAGCCCCATAGCAACGGCATGATCGACGGCGCCGAGGAGATCCAGCACTTCCTTGTGCCCCCAATCAGCGAGGATTGCTTTCTCGTATTCTTCTCCGCGCCCGTTGCTGCCACGATAGTTCGTCTCGATGACGACGTAGCCATTCGCGGCGAAGAGCTGACGCTCGAACGAGAACTCGTGTTGGTCTTGTCCTTCAGGGCCGCCGTGGATTCTGAGTAGTGTCGGATATTTCTTGCCGGCGGCATAGCCCACCGGCTTGATGATCAACCCATGGACATCGGCGCCGTCCTTGCTCTTCGAGGCGAATTCCTCGGCGCCGCTGAGATCTACACCTCCGAGCCAGGCGTCGTTGACATGTGTGAGCCGGCGTGCGACGCCATGCTCGATGGCGACGACTTCGTTCGGCTGTGTATCGGTCGAGACGAGAGCCGTGATCGCATCGTCGGAGCCCAACGATGCGTCGCTGACCACGAGCTGCCCTGGCAAAAGCCGCGTGACTTGGCCATTCGCGACATCGATCCGCGCGGGATACTGCGACCGGTCATCGGCGACGAGCACGGTGATCGCCTTCCCATCGCTCGACCACCGTGGATCCGCGACGGGCCGGTCGATCGCCGGAGCGATGACCCGTGGCGAGCCGCCCATAGAGGGGATGACGGAAAGCTGAAACTGGTCGTACGCAAAGAGCTTCGGGTCGGTGCTCCCCGCGAGATACGCGATCTGGGATCCGTCCGGGCTCCACGCCAGGTGGCTTCGCTCAGGCGGATTGTCCTGTCCGGGCGATGTCGTCAGCTGCCTTGCCGGAGCGCCCGGCTTGGCGTCCATGACGAACACGTCCCAGTTGTCCGCGCGATCGACATCAGTGGGGAAGCGCTTGCTGGCGAACGCGATCCGCGTACCGTCCGGCGACCACACCGCGCCCCCCTCGTCGTACGGGCCCGGCGTCATGATCTCCGCTTTGTGCGTCTCGACATCGAAGAGGTAGAGATGCGTGCGCTTCTTCCCCATGTATCCGACGATATCCTGCTTGAACTGATAGCGATCGATCACGATCGGCTTCGGCTTCTTGGCTTTGCCTGCTTTCGTCGTGTCCTCGGGCTCGTCGGTCACGTCGAGAACGATGTGCTTTCCGTCCGGAGCCCAGGCGTAGTCCTCGATGTCGCCGGTCAGTTGCGTCACGCGCTCGCCCTCGCCGCCCTGGCGGTTCAGGAGCCACAGCTGCGTGGTCTCTTCCGAGTCGCCCCGCGACGACAGAAATCCCAGATAGCGCCCGTCAGGACTCCATCGCGGCGTGTTCGCGCCCTCCGTACCGGAGGTCAGCTGAATCGTCTGCGACCCGTCCCAACGGACCATCCAGATATCCGTATGGTTTTTGTCGGTTACGGAGTCGGCGCCGGTCACGGTGTAGGCCACCCACTGGCCATCTGGCGAACGTTGTGGATCTTGTATGTCGCGGACCCGGTAGAGGTCGCTCACGCGAAGGGGACGGCGGCTGGTCTGGCCGGAAGCGGTCATCGCGGCGATACACGCGACGCACACGAGAGAGATGCGCATGGCCAGATTATGAGCACAGTCGAACGGGAAAGCGAGGCCCTCCGAAAGGAGCTGACGCTCCCTGACCTGGTGTTGACCCAGATTTTGTATGTCGTCGGCATTTCCTGGGTCGGCGCCGCCGCCAAGCTAGGTCAATCCCAGGTCGTTTTTTGGCTCGCGGCCATAGCCCTGTTCTACATCCCCCAGGCAGCGGTCGTCGTCTTCCTGAGCCGACGATTCCCACTCGAGGGCGGCCTCTATCAATGGGCCAAAATCGGACTCAATAGCGCCGTTGCCTTCCTCGTCGGCTGGAACCTCTGGCTCTACGCCATTGTGTTTCTCGGCACTTTGGGCATCACCGTCGCCAACGCGTTGGTCTACGCGATCGGCCCGAGCGCCCAACCGCTTGCCGGCAACCATGTGTACATCGGAGCCATCGCCGGCCTTCTTATCGGCGCGCTCGTCGTGATCTCGATCTTGGGTCTCGGCGTCAGCAAGTGGGTCCACAACGTAGGTGCCGTCCTGCTCATGAGCGCCTTCGCCTTGCTGCTGGTCCTCCCGGTGATCAACATCGCCCGCGGCACCCTGCGTGAGTACCACCCATTGGCGATCACGGCGCCGGCATTCACGCTGCTCAGCGTGAATATCTTCGGCAAGCTGGCCGTCGGCGCACTATCGGGGTTCGAGTATGTCGCCGTGCTTGCGGGTGAAGCTCGTGACGCACGGAGAACAATCGCCCGATCGGTAATGATCGCCGCGCCAGTCATCGCGCTCATGTTCATCCTCGGCACGTCAGCCGTGCAAGCGTTGGTCCCGTTGGATCGACTCGATCTGGTCGGCCCGATCCCACAGGCCTTTCGTTTGGGTCTCGGCTCGGCCGGTGCGGTGGCCATTTTTGTTCCATTCGCGGTATTCGCGGCAACCTCACGCACGGTCGCGAATTCGAGCGTGATCTTCACGGCTACCACGCGCATGCCGATGGTCGCGGGTTGGGATCGACTGATGCCCGCCTGGTTCACCAAGCTGCATCCCAAGTATCGCACGCCAGTTCACTCGATCCTGTTCATCGCTGCCTGTGCACTGGTATTCGCCGTCGCGGGCATGACGAATGTCGGCGAGCAGGAGGCATTTCAGCTCCTCGAGACCGCAGCCGGCGTCTTCTATGGTCTCACCTATCTCGTCCTCTTCGCGATCCCTCTGATCGGCCTGCCCGCTCCGCTATGGCTCCGCACGCTGGCCCTCGCGGGGTTCGCCACCACCGCGCTCTACGTCATCCTGTCCATCTTTCCCATCGTGAACGTCGTCAGCCCGCTCGCGTTCGCCTTGAAGATCGGCGTTTTGATCGTCGGCGCGAACCTCATCGGCGCCGGCATCTACTTCATAAGTCGCGCTCCTGCCACGCCACGAGCTCCATTGTCGAGCCGTCGATAGCGTAGACCGCCTGGATCTCGTGTGCCAGCGGAAAGTGCGCCTGCCATCCCCGCGCCACGATCAGGACTCTCGTTGGCCCGCTCACTAAGGCCGCCGAGGGGGACAGCGCGGCGCGCACGGGCTCGGGCGCCGCAGTCGTGTCGACCGATCCATCGCCCCAAATAGTGACGTAGGGCGCAATGGCCGGTGCGGTCGCGTCTGTCACACCCGGGACGAGCGTCAACTCACCCACGCGCTGCAGCGGCCGCGCGGTCAGTTCCTTCGTTATCGCGGTGGCCAGTCCTGGAGCGACGAACTGCTGCAAGAGGCCACGAATGGTCGCGGTGTCCGCGTGAGCGAGGTCAACGCGCGCATTGAGGTTCGTACCCACCACGCCGAACGCCGCATCGCCGAGCGAGACGTTGGAGATGTTCGGGAGCCGATGTGCCTGTAGCTCTCTCAGGCCGAGCGCAATGCCACTCTCCGCGGCGTAGCGGGCCACTGTTCTCGCGCGCATGCTCTCGACGATGCCCGCGTCCAATCGCGCGGCCCGGCCAATGTCCGTCGCAATCCCGCCGAGGATGAGCAAGAGACCGAGCACCAGAATGAGAGCGACGCCACGGCGACTACTGCGCACGGAGCCGCCTCAGATCGAACCGCGCGCCGCTTGGCAATGTCACCGTGACAGTAATCACCACGAGCCCGGGTCCCCACGCGGTAGCGATCACGCGTCTCCTGTAACCGCCAGGCAGCGCGACCGGATTGGTCTCGCCGAGCTTCGCTTGCTCCATGCCATCGGCTGCATAAGCGATAGCCTGCGACCACGCGCGAGACCGCGCGAGCAGCAAGTGGCTGCCGTGAAAAAGCTCCAGGTACCCTGTTACAACCAAGCTCAGGATCAACAGGGCAACGAGTACTTCGAGCAAGGTCAGGCCGCGTCGCATTAGAACACCACTCTCACTGGTGGCTCGATGCGTTGCCCGCGGTTCCAGAGTGTAATCACGACCGCTCGTGGAGTGACCATCGAAGCCGGCCAGGCAACGAGCCACTCGTCTCCGGTCGGCGCCAACACCCGTACATCCATTCGCGTCACGCCGGGGAGTCGAAACGCGATCTCTGTCGCTGGCGCGCGCCCAACAGGCGTCGCATCGAACATGAGTCCGCCAGCATCCGGTGTGATCGTTACGCGCCAGTCACAATCCGCGTCTAGCGGCGGCCCACCGCCGGCGGCGACGAACGTCAGCGTATCGCCGGCGAGCGTGAATGTGGTATCACCCTGTCGCTGCGGCGTGCGCGTATTCCGCAGCACATTGACGAGCAACTCTCGCGTCATGCGCGCTCTCTGCTCGACGGCCATGGCAGTTCCGAGTCGATCACGCGCGCCGAGACTCACTTGCATCGCGCCGTACGCGATGAGCGCGACGAGACTCGTGAGCACGATGGCGACCAGTATTTCCAGCAGCGTGTAACCCGTTGGCCCCATCGCCCCTGGCGTTCGCCCCATGGCAGTGGCAGGGTCGTGCGACGGCGGTGAACCTACCGCATGGATCTGAAGGACCTGCGCTACACGATCGCCGTCGCCGACGAAGGGAGCTTCACCCGAGCAGCGGCGCGGCTCAACCTGGCGCAGCAGGCGCTCTCGAAGCAGATCGGCGATCTCGAGCGAGAGCTTCAGGTCCGGCTGTTCGACCGCATGCCCCGCGGCACGCGACTCACCCCGGCGGGCGCCGCATTCGTCGAGGCCGCTCGCGCGACGCTGGCGCAGAGTCAGCGCGCGATGGCTCACGCCCGCACCACGAATCGGCAGGAGTCGCAGGTGCTGCGCGTCGGCCTGACGCCGTCCTCCGTGCTCGCGGGTGATGCCGCGACCTCGTTCAGTTTCTTTCGCCGGCGCCAACCACTCGTCGGGATCGAAGTCATGGAGAGTGCACCGTTGGCGCTGATCGACGCGGTGCGCGACGGCACCATTGACCTCGCGATCCTCTGTTCGCCCCCGGATGACTCCGGCGAGATGGCGGGGGAGTGTATCGCCGAGCGACCACTGGGCGCAGTGCTGCCGGCGATGCACCCGCTGGCCGTGTCCGACGTGGTGCGCTTGCGCGATCTCGTCGATCTGCCATTGATCACCTATGGTCGTGACGCCGATCCGGTCGGCTACGATGCCCTGGTGCAAGCGCTCGCCCGCCGCGGTCTCAAACCTCGCCTCGCGGATGTCCGCGCTGGTGGTCCGCCGGGTCTCATTGGTCCGTTGATCGCCGAGGGCGAAGCATGGGCACTCGCGACGGCCGACTACTCGTGGCCTCTGTACGAGCGCACACCGGGGCTCGTGTTCCGCGACTTCTCCGACTCGCCGATCTTCGAGCAACGGTGGATCCTGTGGCTCCACGACACGCCTTCTCATCTCGTGAGGCAATTCACCGAGATGTGGAAAACGCTGCATGGACAATGGAGCCACAGGGATCTGAGTTATACGATCTGATCGCGCGCTTCGTCCGCGTCGTGCGCGAGGTCTGTCAACATCTCGATGAAGGTGTGCGGTTGACCCTTGAAGAGTCCATCCGAGATGAACGACTGCAGGGCCGCCATCGCCGCCCCTTCGGTTTCCGTGGGCCGCAGGATCGACACCGGGGGGAACCGGTTCGACAGGAAGAACGTCGGCTCCGGCATGATGAGGTTGGGTTGGGTATCCTCATTCCCGTTGGCGATCAGCGGGAAGAAGAGCTGCGGGTTGCTGGGATCCGTGAGGGGCGCGAGCGGTGCCTGGAGCGCGTTGCCCGCTTTGTCGTGCCACGTCTGGAAGTGCATCGTCTCGGTCGGCCCGATGGAGAGCAGGATGCGGAGCGTTTCGTGGCTCTTCGCGCGCTGGGCGAGCTGCATGTAGAGACTCGCGCCGCCCACCTCGATGAACCCGAAGTGGAATCCGGCGGTATTGGCGATCGCCTGGATGTGTCCGGTCGGCGTGAGGTCGGCGTTCGTGCGAGGGATCGCGGTGAACTCGCCCGTCGCCAGGCTCTTCACCACTGGCGCAAATACGTGGTTGGGATTGAGATCGGGGTTGAAATTGCGCGAACGGAGCCGCGTCCACCACGTCGTGTCGACGGTGAGCTTCATGAGATTGGTGATGCGACCGACGCCGATCGCGCCTTCGGCCTTGCTGCCTTCCAGCGTGGCGAACTGCGACAAATCCTCCTGCGCCACCCCTTTGGACTTCAAATAGGCGTTGAGCCAACGGTGATGGCTGAACTCGTCTTCGGTGTTGTCGTGGATGTACTGCGCCATGTCACCGTCGAGCTGGTTGAGCGCGTTCGTGTACGGGGCGTTGCCGCCGGCCAGCTTGTGCCCGATGATCTGCTCCATCTCGGCGTCCTGAATCCCGCCGAGCTCCGTGTACTGCTGCCAGAGATCGGCCTCGATCTGCTCGAACGCGGAGAGGAACCTGAGTATCGCGGCGTCCCCGCGTGAGATGCTGCCACTCGACCGCTGCGCGCCGAACGCCGGGAGCGCGGCGGTCAGCAGGGTCCCGCCGGCCACGGTCGCGGCGCCCGCGGCGAGCACGCCGGTCTTCAAGAATTCGCGTCGATTCTTTGTGTCCTGCGCATCCATGAAACTCATCTCCCAAGAAATTGGTGAGCTGCATGATCGCCGGTCGAACGCCACGAACTCCAACACATTGTCATAGGGGCGCACCACATTGGCGCGTTGTGACCACCCTGCGTCCCGTCCGTCGTATAGTCGTGCACCATCTCAAAATCCGCTCGAAGCTGGCGTTGATGTTGCTGCTGCCACTCGGCGGGCTCGGGCTGCTCGTCGCCCTGGACGTTGCGCGCGCCAACGACGCCGCGCAGCGCGCGCGAACGCAGCGACAATTCGCCGACGTTGTGGTGCGCGTTGGCGAATTCGTGCACGCCGTGCAGGACGAGCGCACGGGGTCCGCAAACCCGAAGCTCGCTGCCGACCTGGCAGCCGAGCGCGCCAAGACGGATAGCGAGTTGAGCTTGTTACGTTCGACGACGGCCTCGATCGATACGACCCGTTACACGAAGCAGATCCGTGGCGCGTTGGCCTATGCCTCGCGACAGGTCGACTGGCTGGCCGTCGTACGGAACGGCATCACGGCGCGCGACGAGACGCCGATTCAGGTGCTCGACTCTTATGGCGATCTCGTGGGCTCGCATCTCGATGTGGACGGAGCGATGGGCAGTATGAGCGCCGATGTCGAGACCGCGCGCCGGGCGTCCTCCTATCTCGCCCTGGCACAGGCGAATGAGCAATTGGCGCTCTCCCAGGCCGCGAATGTCTTCGGACTCAGGGATCGCGCGGCGGCGGCACTGGCCGAGCAGCGCGCGTACGCCGAGCAGTTCGCCCGGTCGGCGGACTCCGATGATGTCGAGGCCTATAAGGCGGCCGGCGACTCGTTGCCACTGGTTCGCTCGATCGAGGACACCCTGGCCGCCGACCTCCAACAGCGAGCAACCGATGTCCGCCAGGCGGCGGTGCGATCGGAGACGGGGCTCGTGACCGGCTCGTCGCTGGTGTTGGTCATCGCGGTCATGCTCGCGGCCGGCCTCGGACGCGACGTCGTGCAGTCGTTGAGCGCTGTCACCCGGGCGGCTAGGCAAGTGGCCGATCGCGATCTCCGCGTGGACGTTGCGGAGGCACACGGCGATTTTGGCCAACTGGCCCTGGCGTTCCGCGAGATGATCGAGCACCTGCGGGCCATCATTCGCGAAGGCGAGCACGCCTCGCGCCGCGTCGAGGAGCTCGCGGCCACGATCGCGTCGTCGAGCGAGCAACTGTCGGCGTCTGGCGAAGAGGTCACCGGCGCCGTTGCCACGATTGCCGCGGCCGCATTCGGAGCAGCTCGCGAGTATGCGGTCGATCGAGGGGGCGCTGGCCGACATGGAACGGCGCGCCGACGAGATCATGGCTGCTGCCTCCGGGGTGCTGGAGCTGGGCGATCAGATTGCGTCGACCGCCGACGAGAGTCGCGTCGGTCTGAGCCGCGCGCTGGCGTTACTGGTCGACATCGGGACGTTCGTCGACACGACGGCGGGGCAGGTCGATCAACTGGCCACGCGATCCGAGGCCATCGAAGGCTTTGCCTCGACCATCACGCGCGTGGCCAAACAGAGCGCGTTGCTCGCGCTCAACGCGGCGATCGAGGCCGCGCGCGCCGGCGAGGCGGGTCGCGGATTCGCCGTCGTCGCGGGCGAGATGCGACAACTCGCCGAAGACTCGGCGAAATCGGCGTCGGAGATTACGGATCACGTGCGCGGCGTGCGCGACAGCATGCTGTCCGTCGTGTCCACGATGGAGCAGGGGCGCGAGCGGGTGGTCGGCGTACAAGAGGTCTCCCGCGACGCCGAGCGCGCCCTCGAGCGCATCGGCACGTCGGTCGAACGGGTCCGCGTCGCCGCCCAGGGCGTCGCCCAGGCTGCCTCCGACAATCGCCGCGACGTGACCGGCGTCAACCGCGCCGTCGCTGCCGCCTCTGCCGCCGCGGCCGCGCACGCCTCCGGCGCCGAGCAGGTCGCGGCCTCGGCCCACGAGCAGACCGCCGTCACCCAAAACGTGTCGGCCACCGGCGCCGAACTGCTAGAGGCGGTCGCTGGAGTGCGTTCCGTCATCGCGGCATTTCGGACCTGACGCCCGCGTACTAGGTTGGGCCGCTATGGCGGCTCACCTGATCCTGCTCCTCGCGCTCCTCCAGCAGCCCGACTCGACGTACCACGATCACATCGCGGCCGCGCGCGCGAGCGCTCCGCCGGCCGCGCGCGAGCATTTGCTGCGCGCACTGGCCTTGCTCCACGGCCATTCGGACGTGTTCTACCTGCTGGCGCGCAATGCCATGGTGATGGGGCAGCCGGAGGCGGCTGTCGGCTATCTGCGCACCATCGCCGCGATGGGCCTCGCGTACGACGCCGAGAGCGACTCGACGCTCGCCCCGTTGCGCAACCGCGCGGACTTCCGGGCCGTGGTGGCGGCTATGGCCGCGAACAAGAGTCCGATCGGTCACGCTACGACAGTCGCGACGCTCGATGACCCCGATCTCCTCACGGAAGACGTGGCCTATGATCCGTCCGATCGAACGTTCTATCTGAGCTCGATTCACCGGAGAAAAATCGTCGCGATCTCGGCGGATGGCGGGCGAGCGACGTTCGCGACGACGGCGTTAGCCCCGATGGCCCTCGTGGTCGACACGAAGCGTCACACCCTGTGGGCGTCCATCGCGGGCATGGCCCAAGCCGAGGGACACGAGCCGGCGGACACAGGTCGTAGTGGCGTCCTTCGCTATGACCTGACCACGCGAAAGCTGATCGCGCACTACGACCTGCCGGTCGATGGCCCGCAACACGTCCTCGGCGACATGACGCTCGACGCCTCCGGCAACGCGATCGTGTCCGACGGCGCCGGCGGCGGCGTGTACAAGATCGATCGCGAGCGAGGCGTGCTCTCGGCCTTGATCCCACCGGGCACCTTCCAGTCCCCGCAGAACCCGGCCGTCGCCCAGGATGGCCAGATTCTCGTGGCCGACTACGCCATGGGCGTCGCCACGATCGACCCGGCAACCCACGCGGTCTCGTGGATCGCCCACGCGGACACCGTCGCGCTGAACGGCATCGACGGGATGTACCTCGTCGGCCACGTCCTCTACGCGATCCAGAACGGCACGAACCCCGAGCGCGTGACGCGCTTCGTGCTCGACCCGGACCTCCGCCGGGTCGTCACCTGGTCGGTCGTCGAGCGCGCGACGCCGGGTCTCGGCGACCCCACCCACGGCGTGGTCGTCGGCAACGATCTCATTTTCATCGCCAACAGCGGGTGGGACCGCTTCGGGGACGACGGCCACATCACAAATCCGCAGGGCACGCCGGCGCGGCTGGAGAAGACGAAACTGGAATAAGCCCTCGCGCATACTATCGGCATGTCCGACCAACGGCGGGCCGAAGCGCTCATTGCGGGCTTCTACGCGGCGCTGGCCGCCTGCGCCATGCTCGAGACGGTGCGCGATGCCACAGGCGCGATCGTCGACTTCTTGGTGATCGCGGTCAATCCGAGCGCCGAGCGACTGCTCGGGTGCTGCGACTACCAGGTCGCCGGCACGTCGGTAACGTCGTTGCCGGAGCTCGCGGGAAATTACGCGTCGGTCGTCGACACGGGCGAGCCGCTCGTGGAGGAGTTCCGTCTCGCGCGCGGCGGTTGGGTCCACCGGATCGCCACGCGGACTCCCACGGGCGCGCTCGTGGTGCTGCGCGATGTCAGCGATGACGCCTACCTGGTGCGGTCCAACGATCGGTTCTTCCAACTCTCGGCCGATCTCATGCTGCTGGCCGGTTCCGATGGCTCCGTCAAACGCGTCAATCCGGCCTGTACGAGCGTCCTCGGTTGGACCGAAGCCGAGCTCCTCGGCATGAACGTCTCGACGCTGGTCCGCTCGGACGGTCATGTCCGCTGCAAAGACGGCAGCTACCGCTGGATTGCATGGTCGAACGTGTCGGACGGCTATCTGATCGGACGGGATGTCACCGAGGAGCGCCAACAGAACGCCTTGCTCACGGCCATTGTCGAAGAGACCTCGGACGTTGTCTTCGTGAAGGACACGGATGGCCGCTACATCCTCGTGCACGGCAACACGGGTGTGAACGGTGTTTCGAATACGGCGTTTCTCGGGCACACGGACGCGGAGGTCGTGCCCGAGTGGGCGCCAATGCGTCGCGCATCGGATCTCCGCGTGATGGCGTCTGGCGAGGCCGAGACGATCGAGCAGGAGTACATGCGGGGCGGGACGCGCTACACGTTCATGGTCACCAAGGCGCCGTACCGGGCGCCCGATGGGACCATCATCGGTGTCCTCGGCGTCGCGCGCGAAGTCACGGCGATCCGCCGCCTCGAGACCCGGATGCAGCAGGCCCAGAAGATGGATGCCGTGGGCCGCCTGGCGGGCGGCGTCGCCCATGACTTCAACAATCTCCTGACGGCGATCTTGAGCTTCGCCTCACTCGCGGGGGAGTCGTTGGTGCGGGAACATCCCGCTCAGGCCGACTTGCGCGAGATCCATCGTGCCGCCGAAGAGGCCGCGGTGCTGACGCGCCAGATGCTCGCGTTCAGCCGGCAACAGATCCTCGATCCGTGTCCGATCGACATCAACGATCTCGTCAAGCGAGAAGAACGCCTCCTCAAAAGCCTCCTCGGCGAGCGTGTGGCGGTCACCATCGCGATGGATCCAGACCTCGCGATCGTCGAGGTCGATCCGGGACAGTTCGTGCAAGTCCTGATCAATCTCGTGGTCAATGCCGGTCACGCAATGTCGAACGGTGGCCAGCTGTGGATCGAGACGGCCAACACACGGGTCACGTCCGCCGACGCGGAGCGTTTGCCGGGATTACCCCCGGGACGCTACGTGCGACTGGCGGTCCGAGATACGGGTGTCGGCATGGATGAAACCACCCGGCAGCGCGTCTTCGAGCCGTTCTTCACCACGAAGCCCGAAGGGGAGGGCACAGGTCTCGGACTGTCGTCCGTGTACGGCATCGTCAAGCAATCGCACGGCGGCGTATACGTGGAAAGCGAGCTCGGGGCTGGGAGCGAGTTCGCCGTCTACCTCCCGGCGGTCGAGGCGGCCGCGCGTTCTTTGCTCCCGCTTGCGCCGATCGCGACGCCGCTGGGCCATGAGACGATTCTCGTCGTCGAAGACAATCCCGCGGTGCGCCATGCCGTCGCGCGGATGCTCGCCGAAGCCGGCTACCATGTCCTCGCGGCGTCCAGTGGCGCCGAAGCGCTGGACCTCGCACGGGGAGCGGTCGACCTCGTCGTGTCGGATCTCGTCATGCCGGGCATGGGCGGGCGCATGCTCGTCAACCGGTTGCGCGCCGGGTACCCGAACTTGCGGGCGCTGTTCATCTCGGGCGTGGAGCGCGATGCCGCGGTCGTGCCCTCGGGCACGGCGTTCCTGCCAAAGCCATTCGGCGCGGACGCGCTCCTCCGCGCGGTGCGCGCCGTCCTCGACAGCACGCCAGGTCACCCCTCCGCCGGGCTCGCCGCATCGCCGGAGTCAACTCGGCCAGATGGGCGCGATGACGCTGGTCATTAAGACACGCGCGGGAATCGGCACCGAGATCCCGGTCGCGCAACGGCGCGAGGATTTTCGCATTCTGGACATCTACCGGGACAACGCGGTCGCAAAGATCGTCGCGTCCGACTGGATCGACTATCTCGAGCTGGCCCGCTGGAACGGCCAGTGGAAGATCGTCAACGTGCTGTGGGCTCTGACACCGAAGGATTAAGTCCAGCGCCGAGCGAGCAGCGTCGCCAGGGGCTGCACCAGCGCCAACGGGTCGGCGTCGGGCTCGATCGCGACCGACACGTGCCCCCATGTGGTTGGCACGACCAGTTGGTAGAGCCGGCCATAGCGAATCAGCACGAACTTGAGTCCGCCGACATCGATGTTCCCGCGCTGAGTCACGAGCGTGAGCAACGTCGGATTGACGATCAGCTCCTCGTACCGGTCGGACTCCGCGCTGGACGCCCCGGCGCGATTGGGACGGCTTTTGGATGTGAGCTCCCCGTGATTATACGTCGCGACATACCGGACGACGGGGGAGACAGCGAAAATGGCATCAATGAGCGCGTCCACGGCGCGTAATCTAATAGTGCGTTAAGTTCGGTCCATGCTGAAACCCTGGGCTGCACTCTTCGTGCTGACACTGGGTTGCTCGCCCAAGGTCTACTCGATCTTCCAGGAAGGGCATCACAAGTTCGCATACAAGAGCGATCGCGTCATCGTCTGGGACGTTCGAGTGCCACCGCGCACGGCGACGCGCATGCACGATCACGAGTTCGACTACCTGTTCGTCACCCTGGGCCCGGCAGTGGTGACCAGCATTCCGTTGAAGGGCCCGCCGACGCAGCTCGTGCTCCAGGACGGCGACGTCCGGTTCACGAAAGGTCCGCTGATTCACGCGGCCAAGAACACCAGCAATCAGCCCTTTCACAACGTGACGATCGAGCTGACCAAGCCCTCCACGAACGTCACGCCGTGCGATTCGCCGTGCGTCTACACATCGGACCAGTGGACGGCATACTCCATCACGCTCGCTCCCGGCGAGCACGTGGACACGCAGGATGCGTTGGTCGTCCCGGTCTCGTACGTCAACTTGACCCACCGTCCCGAGCAGCCCCTCCGCATCTATCCGGGACAGGTCAACGATACGCGCCACCCGCTGACCAACGCCGGGCCATCGGACGCGCGGTTCATGCTCCTGGAGTTCAAGTAGCGCGTGGCGGCCCGCGGATCTGGCGCGGCGGTCGCGGCGAGCTTCCTCGGCTGGACACTCGACGCATTCGATTTCTTCCTCGTCGTCATCTCGGTGCCGGCGATCGCGGCCGAATTCCATCAGCCGATCAAGGCCGTCGCGCTCTCGCTGACGCTGACCTTGCTGCTCCGGCCACTCGGCGCGGCCATCTTCGGCCTCATGGCCGAGCGCTACGGACGCCGGCTGCCGCTCATGATCGACCTCGTGTTCTTCGCCATCATCGAGGTCGCCACGGGTTTCGCGCCGACATTCGCGTCATTTCTCGTCCTGCGCGCCCTGTTCGGGATCGGCATGGGCGGTGAATGGGGCGTGGGTGCGGCGCTGGCAATGGAGAAAGCGCCGTCGAATCGCCGCGGGATGTTGTCCGGTCTGCTGCAGGAAGGCTACGCAGCAGGGTACCTGCTCGCCGCCGTCTGTTCATTCTTCGTGCTCCCGAAATTTGGATGGCGCCCGATGTTCTTCATCGGTGGCCTCCCGGCGCTCTTGGCGATCTTTGTGCGTTTCCGGGTCACCGAATCAGAGGTGTGGGAACGCACGCGCCACACGAGCTGGCGGCTGTTGTTCGATGGCGTGTTCTCGCAATGGCGCCTGTTCTTGGGGCTCGTGTTGCTCATGACGATGATGAACCTCGTCTCGCACGGCACCCAGGATCTCTATCCGACGTTCCTGCAGAAAACCCGTGGCTTCTCGCCGGAACGAACGGCAGTCGTGACCGCGCTCTCGATGATCGGTGCGCTGGCCGGCGGCCTCTGGTTCGGGTCGCTCTCGGATACGTTCGGGCGCCGGAAGGCGATGATCGGCGCGCTCGTCGGCGCGGTCGTCATGGTGCCGCTCTGGGTATTCGCGCCGTCGTTCCCGACCATCCTCGCGGGCGCGTTTCTCATGCAGTTCATGGTGCAGGGCGCATGGGGCATCATTCCCGCGCATATCAACGAGCTGTCGCCCGACGGCGTGCGCGGCTTCATGCCAGGGTTCGGGTACCAGTGTGGCGCGGCCCTGGCTGGATGGGTCCCGTTTGCGCTCGCCGCGCTCGCCGAGCACACGGGGTACGCGATCGCCATGGCTGGCACTGCCGTCGTCGTCTGTTCTCTCGCGGCCCTCGTGGTGGCAACGGGTCGCGAGAAGCGCGGAGTGACGTTCGGTTAGAAGCGCGACGAAGGAGCGCTCTGTCCAACCGACTGGATTTAACTAGCAGCGTGCGTTTTTCAGCACCTGCTAGTTAAATCTCGCCTCTTTCAGCGGATCGAGGTTGACGTTCCCGCCGCTCAACACGCACACGACTTTTGCTCCCTTCGGCGCCTTGACGAGCCCATGGCGAAGGGCGGCAACCGGCGCAGCCGCGGCGCCTTCGATGACGAGCTTGCAGTGCGACATGACCCAACGGACGGAGTCAAAAATGTCGCTATCGGGCAACGTTACAATGTCATCGACGAAGCGCCGCACGACTTCGAAGGTCTTCTCGCCGACCCGCTTGACCCGCAGCCCATCGATGATGCAGTCAACGCTCGGCAACGTCACAACATGGTCGGCCTGAACGCTGTTTTTCATCCCGGGCGCCCCCGACGACTCCACGCCAATGACGCGCACCTTGGGATTACGCGCCTTCACCGCCATGGAGACGCCGGAGATGAGCCCACCGCCGCCGATCGGCACGACGAGGACGTCAACGTCGGGCACGTCGTCCATGACCTCGTGGCCGAGCGTCCCTTGGCCGGCCATGAGATCGTAGTCGTCGAACGGATGCACGTAGGTGTATCCGCACTCGGTGATGAGCTCCTTCGCCCGCTCGTTCGCCTCATCCCAAATCGTGCCGTGCGAGACGACCTCGGCCCCGTAGGCTTTCGTCGCCGCGACTTTCGATGGCGTCGCGTTCGTCGCCATCACGACGACCGCGCGAATCCCATAGATCTTGGCCGCGAGCGCGACCCCCTGCGCGTGATTCCCGGCGGAAGAACAAATCACACCGCGCTGGCGTTCTTCGGGCGTGAGCTCGAGGAGTTTATTCAGCGGTCCCCGGAGCTTGTATGATCCAGTGCGCTGGAACATCTCGGCCTTGAGGTGCACGTCATAACCTGTCTCATGACTGAGAAGACTCAACGTCAGGATCGGCGTGTGATGTGCATGAGCGGAGACCCGGCGCCGCGCCTCGGCCCAGACCTCGGAGGTGAATGGAATGCGATCAGGCATGGGCTGAATTTAGCACACTCAAAGGGAAATAGGCCGAGACACCCCAATTCGGCTGATCCACGATCTGCGAGATCTTGAGATCGGCGGCCAAGCTGCACAGGATGTATGCATCTCTCGGATCGAGCCCGCGCTCCGTGCCCAACCATCCGATCAACTCGCGCACCGCGTTCTTGGCGTTCGTCATGAGATCCGGTCCAAGCGCGGTCGCGGCGTAGTATCCGCCACGATCCGACTTCGGCTGCAGCGGTCCCGGTGGCGTGCGAAAGTGATATCGCCAGGGACGCATGCCGCCGCCCTTGATGACGGAAAACCGGAGACTGAACCGCATGGGACTCTCGATGCCGGTCACGCAGACTTCTCCATCACCTTGCGCCGCGTGACAGTCGCCCGCCGAGAATAATCCCCCTCGGACGAAGACCGGCAGATACAACGTCGACCCGGCGGTCAGATGCCGGGTATCGATGTTCCCCCCGCCTTTCGTGGGTGGCAGCACATCGTGCGGTCCGGGCTCGTCGATCGCGACACCCATCGTGCCGCAGAACGGCGCGATGGGAATGGTGATGTCGGATCTCAACGCGGTGTCGACGCCGTTCGTAAGATCGAAGTGACGGATGTACGGCTCGGGAAAGTCCTCGGCGAGAAGACCGAGCCCGGGAATGAGTCCGGCCCACCCCCAGTCGAGCGTCGAGAGACTGAGGACGTCGACTTGGAGTGTGTCACCGGGTTCAGCGCCGCGGACGAAGATCGGCCCGGCCAGGGGGTAGAGACGGTTGAAGTCGAGCGAGGTAAACACCGATGCGGGCGACCCGGGTCGAATCTGCCCGTCCGTCACTTCGTCTGTCTCGCAGTGCACCACGTCGCCGGAGTCGATCTCCACGACAGGTGGATTCGCCCGGTCCCACTTGAAATGCACTTTGTCCCGTTCGAATGCGGTACTCGGCCACGATCCCTCCTCCTCGTTATTGTATTACCGGTGAGCAAGCAGAGCGCAGGCGTACTGCTGTTTCGCCACCGAAACGGGGTGCTCGAGGTCTTTCTCGTGCACCCGGGCGGCCCCTTTTGGGTCCGTAAGGACGACGGCGCGTGGTCGATCCCAAAGGGTGAGATCAACCCCGGCGAAGAGCCGCTCGCGGCCGCGCGGCGCGAGTTCTCCGAGGAAACCGGCCTCACGCTGGACGGAGACCTCCTCCAGCTCGCGCCGGTGAAACAGAAGAGCGGCAAAGTCGTGCATGCGTGGGCGGTGCGCGGCGATGCCGATCCGGCGACGATCACGAGCAACACGTTTACGTACAACGGCCGCGAATATCCCGAGGTCGACCGCGCCGCGTGGTTCAATCTTGCGGAAGCGCGCCGGAAGCTGTTGCCAGGTCAGGTGCCGCTGCTCGATGAGCTCGACCGCCGTGTGTCTGCGGAAGAAACGCCGTGAGCAACCCGATCGCCGGAAGGAACGCGCAGACGCGATAGACGAATTCGAGACTCGTCGCGTCGGCGAGCTTGCCGAGGAACGCGGCGCCGATCCCGCCCAGCCCGAACGCGAGGCCGAAGAACACGCCGGAGATGAGGCCCACGCGGCCAGGCACGAGATCCTGCGCGTAGACGAGAATCGCCGGCATGGCCGAAGCGAGGACGAGCCCGATCACAATGCTGAGGCCAGTCGTCCACGCCAGATCGGCGTATGGCAAGATGAGCGTAAAGGGTAAGACGCCCAGAATGGAAACCCAAATGACGTACTTCCTCCCAATCCGATCCCCAACCGGCCCGCCAATAATTGTTCCGGCCGCAACAGCGCCCAGAAACAAAAAGAGGTGTATCTCGGCGCTCCGCACGGACAGATGGAATCGGTTGATGAGATAGAACGTGTAGTAGCTCGTCAGGCTCGACAAATAGAAAAATTTGGAAAACATGAGTGCCACCAGAACCGCGAGAGCGCCAATCACGCGGCGTCGGGGCAACCCACTCGTCACGGGGGTGACCGCCGAGGGACCACGTTGGGCCAAGTGGGCCCGGTACCAGCGCCCGATGATCGTGAGCACCACGATCGCCAGCAAAGCGACCACCGAGAACCAAGCCAGACTGGATTGGCCGTTTGGCAGGATGATGTACGCGGCGAGCAGCGGCCCGAGCGACGTGCCGGCGTTCCCGCCAACTTGAAAGAACGACTGCGCAAACCCGGGCCGATTCCCTGACGCCAGCCGCGCCACGCGCGACGACTCGGGATGAAAGATCGATGAGCCGAGGCCGACGAGCGACGCTCCGCCGAGCAGGGTGAGAAAATGCGAAGCCGCGGACAGCACCAGAAGGCCGCACAGGGTCGCGCCCATGCCGATCGCCAGTGAAAATGGCAATGGCCGCTTATCGGTATAGAGTCCGACGAACGGCTGCAGGAGCGACGCGGTGATCTGGTACGACAGCGTGATGAGCCCGATCTGGCGAAAGTCGAGATGATGCGTGGTCTTGAGGATCGGGTAGACCGCGTAGATCAGCGATTGGACGAGGTCATTGAGCAGATGGCAGAAGCTGATCGCCGCCAGAATCGCGAGTTGCATCCGCGAAAGCTAAGGCGCCGCGCTCGGCTCCAGCACCGTGGTCCACACGTTGGCGAGGGCGCCCGGGAGCGTCGTCTCCGTCCACGCACCCGCGCGTCTAAACCGCGCGCGGATGGTGGCGCCGACTCCAATGGGTTCCAGCTTCGTTTGGATCAACGCCGTGATGCGCAGGCGCTTCGTGCTCCGGAATTCGTCGGCGCCGTACCGTTCGTCGACGCCGCTGAGCACGCGGCCAGGAAGGTCCAACGCGGTGTTCGCGTTGTCGGAGTACCAGAACGTCGGTCGTGCCGCCGAACTGCTCGACGACGCGACGATCCGGCACGAGGTTGGGATCCAGCACGCCGGATGGTCCGACGTGATACCCGCGCGGGAGGCGCCCTACCTTCGCGGGAAGCGCAAGCGCGCCGTAGAGCGTCGGAACGAGGAGGATCACGCCGCCCGCGCACGCGACGAGCGCGCGGAGTGGCCACCCGCGGCGTCGCCACACATCGATGGCGCCGAGCACGGCGACGGGGAGCACCGCGAGGCTCGCTGGCGCGACATGTCGCGCGGTCAGATCGGCCGCGAAGCTCGTGAACGTCCAGACGCCGGCGATCGCGACCATGGTGACGACAAACGCCATCACCGCGAGCCGGGCGGCGGCCATGGCCCGGACCGCCGGCAGGCGTGCGCCATGCGCGATGAGCCACAGGAAGACGAGACCGGGCGCCACGCCAAAGTAGGACGACGCGCGCAATCGGCTCAGCAGTCCGTCCGCGTCGGCTACGGCGAGGGCAGGATCGGCGATCAGCGCCGCAAACGACTCCACGTGTGGATAGAACCCGGCTTGCGCGGTCACACTGTTCACCGCGACGCCGAAGTGCGCATTGAGAAGAGACAGCGCCACCACAGGAATCGCCGTCCCCGCGGCGACCCACCAGAGGTTGCGCCACGAGCGCTCAACGCCGAGCCACGCGAGGGCGCCGAGCCCGAGAAAGAACAGCGAGTACTTGACGATATACGTGACGCCGAGCGCGAGCCCCAGACCGAGCGCGCCTCGACGAGCACCGCGCAGCGCCAGAAGGAGGACCCACGGTGCAACCGCGTAGCTCAGGGTGTCTTGCGTGAACAGGTAGAGACCGTTGCTCGCCTCGTGCAAAAAGGGGAGGGCCGCCGCGACGATCGAGAGGACCCACGTCGGCGCCTCGAATTGCTCGAACCATCGCAACCATCCAATGGAACCGGCGATCAGGCACAGACCGGCCACGATGCGGAGAGCGGCGCCGAGCGACAGGCCGGCGGCGAGCCATGGATACGCGGCGAGCTGCGGGCCGGGCGGACGCGAAACGATCCAGAATGCGTTGATCGCGAGAGAGGTCGGCCGGGTCGGGCTGAACGACCGTGTTCAACGTCGGCGACTGGCCGGCGACGTACTGAACCGCCCCGCGGAGCTGCGCGGCCTGGTCGCCGTTGATGCCTTGCGGTACACGACCCATGATCGCGAAAACCAGCGCCAGCGCGACGATCATGATCACCCAGGGCGCGCGCCCCGCAATCGCGACCTTGGTCGCTCTCCAGAACCACCGTGCCCGGAGCAGCGCCAACTGCTTGGCCTGGTGCGCGCGACGTCGCCGGGCAATCGCGCGCAGCCGCGGATCCGACAGACACGCCACCATTTTGCCATACAACCGTATCCACCCTTCGGCGGCGCCAATGAGGTTCTCTGCATATCGGGGATCGCCGCCTTTGTCGCGCACCGACACGAGGGCCTCGGCGATCGCGGTGACCTCGCTCCGCATCGCGAGGCGCAGCCAGAGGTCCTGGTCTTCGTTCACCGCCAATGCTTCGTCGAATCCACCGACCTCCTCGATCAGGCTGCGCTCGGCCATCACGGTCGGTGTGCCGACGATGGCGTCCAACGTCAGCAGTCGCTCGACGATGTCGCCATCGTATGCGATGCGCGGTTTGTATCGGGCATCGGACACCGCCCGCCCTTCGGTATCGATGATCGACAGCGCCGTGTAGCTCCACCGGCGCGTCGGCGCCGATTGCATCGCGCGCACCTGCACCGCGAGCTTGGTCGGCGCCCACACGTCATCGGAATCCATGAATGCGATGTACCGACCCCGCGCGACGCCAATGGCCGCGTTCCGTGCGATCGACGGCCTGCCCGAATGCAGAAGCCACAGCACCCGGACGCGCGGATCGCCGAGGCTCCGCAGGTACGCCCGCGTCTCCTCTCCGGAGCCATCGTCGGCGATGATGAGCTCCCAGTCAGCGTACGTTTGCCGCAGCACCGAGTCGATGGCCGCGGGCAAGAACTCCAGGCGATTGAACGCCGGCAGGATGACGGAGATGAGTGGCGTGGTCACCGGTGAGCGTCGTCGTGGTCCAAGCGCTCGAGGATGACTTGGGTCGCGAATGCGTAGCCGGCCGCATTGAGGTGCGTCCAGACATGCGGCGGCTGCCAGAACCGGTCATCCGAGTCGGCGGTGAACCGGGCCTGGAGGTCGATCACCGCAATCCCGCGGCGATCGAGCGCCTGAATCAGCGTATCGCGCGCCGGTCGGCAGGTCTTGGTTCCGATCTCCTCCCCCCACAGGGGCAGATGGACGAAGTAGAATCGCCCACCCCACTGCTCGACCTCCGAGCGGGCCTGCGCGATCAGATCGGTGAACTGCTGCAGCCGATCCGGCGCGCATGGCAGGTCTCCCACACGGTCCCATTCGGGCACGAGCATCGGAAAAGCCTTCTCTCGCAGATCGCGCAGCGTGAGAAACCGCCTCATCTTCCCGCGCCACGGATGCGCCTGGGCCGCGGCGGTCGTCGCAATGTTCCGGTCTTGGTACGATCGCATCATCGCATCGACCTCGCTTTGCCGGGTGAGCAGCGACTGTCGAAAACCTGGCACGCGGTACTGCCCGAGAAATCCGCGGGCGCGCTCCGACTCGAAGTCCATGAAGTCGTTGCCGGGGAAATAGAGCCACACGACGTGGCGCGGCCGGCGCGGCGCCGCAAATTCCCGGAGGATGGCGAGCTCGGAGAGCGGGCCGTTCCCGTTCACGCCCAAGCTGATCGCCGAACGGGTGCGGCGCATTCGCGCGGCGATGTTCTCCGTCGTATCCACGCACGCGCCCTGCGCAAACGAGTCTCCGATGAGGACGACGTCGGGCGCCGGCTCGCCCCACGCGCCCGGCGGGTTATTGAACCCATGATCGTCGCTCCGGTAGGTCGTGAACGCACCGCCCTCGTTGCAGTACACGATAAACGTGTTGGCGATGCCGGCGAGCGGATACGGATGTCCGGCCGTCCGGTCGGCGCGATACGCCGCATCCAGCTCCAAGCGCTCTGTAGCGTAGTACGCCGGGACACCCAGGGCGCGGAAGTCGAGGACGACGTTGAGCCGCGAACGCGGATCCCACGCGCCCCGCAGGCCGGCCGGCGGTGGCAGATGGCGCGGGTCGTCGCGCGGTCTAAACGCGAGCGCCGCGTCGGCAACGTAGAACGCCAGCATCGCCGCGCCGATGCAACTGGCGATGATCGCGCGGCGATCGCGTCGCATGAACAGCGAGGCAATGGCCACGATGCCGACGATCGCCGGACCGATATCGTATCCGGCCGCGAGTGCGGGATATCGCGCCGGGATATGGGTGGCCGCGAAGATGACGATGCGGATGGCGCCGAGCGCCGTGACCACGAGTACGGCGATGGCGATCGCGTCCACGAGTCGATCAGTCCGGCGCAAACGCGCCTCGCGCCATCTGGGCCTCGGACACGACCTGGTCGGTCTTCCGGAGAAAGCAGTTGCCGATGCTCATCGCTTCGATCGCCGTCGCCATGAAGCATCGGAACGCATCCTCCGGCGTGCACACGATCGGCTCGCCGCGGACATTGAAGCTGGTGTTGACCAGCACGGGGCAGCCGGTTCGCGCTCCGAATGCCGTAAGCAGCGCGTGGAACCGCGGGTTGGTCGCCTGATCGACGGTCTGGATGCGCGCCGAGCCGTCGACATGCGTAACGGCTGGGATGTCCGATCGGTGTTCAGGCCGAACCGACGCGACGAGCAGCATATACGGGCTCTCGACGTCGAGCTCGAACCACTCGGCGGCGCACTCGGCCAACACCGCGGGTGCGAAAGGCCGGAACGACTCCCGAAACTTGACCTTGAGATTGAGCGTCGACTGCGCGTTGGGGTCGCGCGGGTCGGCCAGGATCGACCGGCTGCCGAGCGCACGGGGACCGAACTCCATGCGTCCTTGGAACCACCCGAGCGCGTCACGTTGGACGAGACGCTCGACGCTGCACGCAACGAGCGCCTCGTCGGAGAGCGTCGTATATCGAGCGCCGAGCACCCCGAGCCGTCGCTCGATCTCCTCTTGAGTGAATTCCGGCCCCAGCAACGCCCCTTGCATGGCATCGCCAGTCGGAATTGGCCGCTCGGTCGACGCCTGATACGCGATCAGGGCGGCGCCGATCGCCCCGCCGGCGTCGCCCGCCGCCGGCTGAATCCAGAGCCGCTCGAACCGACCATCGCGCAAGACCGCGCCATTGGCGACGCAGTTGAGCGCGACACCGCCGGCGAGGCACAGGTTCCGCTGGCCGGTCCGCGCGGCCACATCGCGCGTCATGCGCAGGATCGCCTCATCGAGCACGGCCTGAATGGACGCCGCGAGGTCGCGATGTCGCGAGAGGAGCGGCTCATCCGGCCGGCGCGCCGGCGCGCCGAACAGCGCATCGAACGCGCCATTCGTCATGCGCGATCCGGCGCAATAGTCGAAATACGAGAGGTCGAGACGGAACGATCCATCGTCCTTGAGATCGATCAAGTGATCCCGGATGAGCGCCGCGTACCGCGCCTCGCCGTACGGCGCCAGGCCCATGACCTTGTACTCGGCCGAGTTCACGCGAAATCCGAGGTAGTGCGTGAACGCGCTGTACAGGAGCCCGAGCGAGTGCGGAAAGTCGATCTGGCGAAGAATGTCGAGCGTCGGCCGCCGCCCGATCGCCACGGAGGTCGTGGCCCACTCGCCGACGCCATCCACGGTGAGCACGGCCGCTTCGTCGAAGGGTGACGGAAAGAACGCGCTGGCGGCGTGACTCGCGTGGTGTTCGGTGAACCGGAGACGCGCGTCCCAGTCGACGCGCGGATCGAGGGCGCGGAGCTCGCGGCGCAGGCGTGAACGGAGAAACAGCTTGTCACCCAACCAGACGGGCATGGCCCGCGCGAACGAGCCCAGGCCGCGTGGAGCCACCGCGAGATACGTCTCGATCAGGCGCTCGAACTTGAGGAAAGGCTTCTCGTAATACGCGACGAGGTCGAGATCGGCCGCCCGGATGCCAGCGTGCTCCAGACAGAACGCGATGGCGTGTCGAGGAAAGTCGGGATCGTGCCGGAGCCGCGTGAACCGCTCTTCTTGAGCGGCCGCCACGATCACCCCATCGTCGATGAGCGCGGCCGCACTATCGTGATAGTACGCCGAGATCCCGAGGATCTTCACACGTCCCTAGAACAGGGAGTAGATGAATGGCGCGATGGCCGCGCCCTGCGTGAGGATGAGGACGGTCCCGAGCACGACGAGGAACGTGACCGCCGGCCAGATCCAGTACCGACGCCTCACGCGAAGGAATTGCCAGAACTCGATGAGAGACCGCATGTCAATAAGGTCGGGTCAGCGATTCGCGATCGACGACGTGTGAGGGGCGCTCGATCCAATAGGTCGGCTCGAGGGGATCCCGCCGCAAGCGAAGTATATCGATCCTGCGCCACCGCATGATGATCGCGGTCGGCGTCAGCAGGAGAAAGTACGCGATCGCCAGCACGACCGGACCGGTGACCCGCTGCATGATGTGTCCGAGTCCGGTCCACACCTTATTCGGCTGGTGGAGCCAATGCGGCGTCGCGAGACTCACCGCGGCGAGCAGCGCGGCCAGTGCCAGCGGCCATATGCGAACGTCCGCCCGTCGGACGAGCGGGAAGAGGGCGAGACAGACCAGAGCGCCGGCGATCGTCAGGCCGAATTGCCGATCAGACGGTCCTCGTGGAGGCGGCGGGACAATAGGATCGAGCACGTTCATTGGGCTCGCCGAACCGACTGGAGGGTGGCGCGGACCGCGGTCCTGGCGGCCCGCCAATACCACGCCGGATAGGCGGGCCGTGTCGCACCCTGGAGCAACGCCCGGCAGGCAGCGCCAGAGCGCCCGGCGCTCGCGTGCAGCCCGGCCAGCACGAGCGTGCTGTCGGCGCGCCGTCGACGCGCGATCGCGCGCAACGACGGGGCAGGGAGCGACACGGCGTGCTTGCCATACAGGCGCACCCACCCTTCGTATGCGCCGACCCGATCGACACTGTAGTGCGCGTGGCCGCCGGTGCGCACCGTGGTGAGCGGATCGGCGACGACGGCGACCGGGCTCCGCACGGCCAGCCGGATCCACATATCGTAGTCCTCGCAGAACCGCTGGCCCTCGTCGAACCCGCCGACTTCGGCGATGAGGCTGCGTTCGGCGAGCACGGAGGGCACGGCGACATGCGCCTCGAGTCTCAACAGGCGCTCGACGATGTCGCCGGTGTATGCGACCCATGGCGCGAACGTCCCGCTCGGGACGGGCTGGCTGTCAGGGCCGACGATGACCAGAGCAGTGTAGCTCCAGCGGCAGCCGGGTGACGCCTTGAGGACGTTGAGCTGCACGGCGAGCTTGGTGGGCGCCCAGCTGTCATCCGAATCCAGGAACGCGAGATAGCGGCCGCGCGCACGCCGGATCGCCGTGTTCCGGACGACGGCGGGAATGCCCGAATGCGGTAACCAGAGGACCGTGATGCGCGGGTCGTCGAGCGTGCGGAGGTACGCCTTCGTCTCGTCTCCGGATCCGTCGTCGGCGATGATGAGCTCCCAGTCGGCGTGCGTCTGCCGGAGCGCCAATGCGATGGCCACCCGCAGGCAATCCATGCGATCATACACCGGAAGGATGATCGAGACGCTCGGGTCGGTCACAGGAGCTCGATGTCCCGCGCGTACACGCATGGGCCCGCCATGTGGCAAAACGCCGGCCCATCGCTCATCAGCGTCTGTCGCACCACGTCGGTCACGAAAAACGTATGGGAGTGGATCGTGTGCACGGCCTGAATCTCGAGCTCGCGGACGAACAAGGCGTCCCGCGGCACGGGCAGCCCGAACTCCGGCGATACCCTGGTGGCGAACGGCAAAGCAGCCCAGTCGACGCACATCCGCTCGTGATGCTTGCCGAGTGCGTAGGCGTGCTGCTTGAACGCCGCCGGGAGCGCGCTGACGGCCAAACGTCGGCTGTGCGCCATGAGCGGAATGGCCGGACTCGTCGACCGGAGCGCCATCAAGAATTGTCCCGACGAGACCGGGCCGATGAGATCCATCGGAAAGAGATCGCTCGCTCCGCCATCAATCACCGAGATCAGCGAGACTGGTCGCGGGCGCATGTAATACACGTTGAGCGCACGAAGGGCGCTCGGCGTCATGCGAAAGTTGTACGGATTGGGCTTCTTCTTTCGGCGATACCACCAGTCGCGGCCTTCGCGGGCGCGCTCCTGGATGGGGCCGAGGCATCGATTGGTCGATCGCGTGACCTCGCAGATCCACAGGCGATGCCGTTCGGACGGCAGATCGATCGACTGACGTGCCCGCAACATCAAGCGCCCGCGTACCTGCGTGCCGTCATCCCAATCCTGCAGTGTCAGCGCGAGGGGGGCGGCGAGCACGATTTCCGGCGCGAGCGACGTCTCCAAGCAGAGGCCGATAGTGAGTGGCCGCAAAGAGACCGGGGCGTGATCGCAGCTCACATCGCGACTCTCGCCGAGCCCGTCCAAGATGACACGAGTGACCCGGCTCGGGTCTTGGAGCCCGACCGTGGCGTGCGCTTGCCAGGGTGCGCCCCCGAACAGGACGCGCTTGAGGAGTTGCTTCATGGCGCGCGCTGGAATCCGAGAAAGGTGAACTGCCCGAGCAGGCCACCACGACGCAGCACCAGACGGAACGCAGGAGCGGCGGCGCGCGCGATGGCTCCGACGTAGTGGCGATAGCTCGCGGCGTCGCTGCCCTCGACGGTCAGCATCGCCGTCCCCCAACTCCTCGAGAGGGCGCGCCACCACCAGCCGCAGCGCAGATCGCGCCAATAGAATGGATTGATCACGCTGACGATAACCTGGCCCCCGGGCGCCACCGCTCGCGCAAAGCGCCCGAAGAGGTCGCCCAGGTCGGGCACCAGATTGAGCACGGCAAAGTTGGCGACGATCGCGTCGACCTGGCCATCGAACGGGACGGTGAGTGGGGTCACCACCCCGTCCGCAATCTCCCGCGAGCAACGAATGGCGAGCTGGTCGATCATCCGTGGTGAGGGATCGTACGCGATGACGGTGAAGCCGCGGCTGGCGTACCACGCGGCATCGAGGCCGGTGCCGCACCCGAAGTCGAGTACGCGCGATGCTGGTGGGATGCGGTCCGCGACGAGCGTGCGGAAGGCATCGCGAAATCGGGCGTTCCGCGGCTCGCGATCCATCGTCGCGTCGTACCGCGCGGCCTGCGCATCGTAGTACGCGGCAATCCGCGCGGCGTCAATCATGGATCACCCGCGGGACGCCCGCGACGATGACGAGCGCAACGTCGGCCTCCGTTGCTTCCCAGACCGGGCGGCGGAACACCGCGAGGTCCGCTGGCGCGCCGCACTCGAGCGATGGCTCCGGAAGTCCCAATCGCCGCGCCGCCGTGCGGCCGACCGCATCGAGCAGCCGCTCGTCGGACATGAGTCCCGACGTCCTCGCGAATCTCAGCTCATCGAGTAGAGACCCGGCGCCGGTAAGCAATGAATCGCTGCCGAGCAGTATGTCTATCCCTGGAGCCAAAAGATCCGCCGGCACAGTCGCGTCGAATAAAAACGCATTGGATGAAGGGCACCAGATGACCGCCGCTCCGCTCCCCCGTAGCCGCCGCACACCATCGTCGTCGGTTCCGACCACGTGGACGGCCAGCAGGGACGGCGTCAAAAGACCCCGCCGATCCAGTTCGCGGACCTCGTCGGCCGATCGTTCGTCGACCCCTTCGGCGAGATGCATTGTCCACGGCCCCTCGCGTCTGCCGTCCGGCGGCTCGATGCCGAGCGAGTGCACGTTCGGCACCCGAGCAACCCGAACGGGGAATTCCGGGTCGTCGAACGCCGGCTCCCACGCATCGTGATGCACCACGGTAGTCACGCCGGCAGCCAGATTCTTCCACGCGCCCGTCTGCAGCGCTTCCCGACGCGGCACAGCGCGCGCCCGCTCGATCTCATGGGCGAAGCGCACGTGGATGTCGTCCCCCCACTCGTACGCGTTGGCATACGGCGGACAACCGAGCCGACCGTAGTGGTTCCGGTGTAGGTGATCGTGCGCGTTGATCAATCCGGGCCGCAACTCGCCATCCGGGATACGGAGCACACGATCGATCCGTCCCGTGGGCGGCACGATGATCCCGTCCTCGATGCCAACGGTGGCATTCCGCGCCTCGATGACGAGCTTCACCGCCGCGCCTCGCGCCGATAGGCGAGCACCAGCACGAGCTTGAGCCCCCGCTGCGCCTCATACACGCCGAGTCGATCGGCCGTCGCGTAGAACGGCCGAATGAGCGGGCCGACGATGCCGTCATGCCGCACGGTTCTGGCGAGGCCGGCTCGCACGGCCGCCGCCCGGTGCGCCGCATCGTCATGCACCCAATGCTCGATCTCATGCGTCACGCCATCCGCGTCGCGGAACGTGCGTCGATGCCCGGCGGCGACGGCGTCAGAATGGAAGTCGGTGACGACGACCGTCCCACCCGCCCGGCACACCCGCGCGAGCTCGGCGTACGTCGCGTCGAGCTCGCGGATGTGCCCGATGACGAGCCGACACCACACGACATCGAACGACGCAGTCGCAAATGGCAGCGCGCGCAGATCGGCCGCGGCCACGGGCTCCACGCGATCTGGTGATTGCAGCATCTCCGGTACCGCGTCCACGCCGACGGCAAATCGCGCCGGGATCCCCCGCATGCGCCTCCCAACACCACACCCTGCATCCAGCAGTCGCCGGCCAGCAACCGGCACGGTCAGCGCCCCGACGAGCCGGTCCTCGAGGAAGCTGACGGCAGTCTCCGCCTCATAGCACGGAGCCCACAGCCGATACCCCTCCCGACTCGACAACATGCTCACCGTGCGGCTTCTCGCAGATGTCCGTACGCCTGCCGATCGTCGGGCACTCGCTGGGCCCACCGTCGCACCGTGCGCAACGCCCGAGGGTGGGAGAAGTTGCCACGCGCCCACCGTCCACGCGCCAGCACTTGCCCGAGCGTCCGCCCCCACCCTTGGACCCTGGTATCATGCACCGACGGAAAGCGGCTCTTGAGCACCAGGGTGAAATCTTCGACTCGTTCTTTCAATCGCCGGTCGAGCCATGGCACGTGTGGATCTTCGTGCGTCATCCACGACACCCACTCCGGCTGCGTCCACTCGTCCAGCGTGGTCGGTGTTCCGCTGAGCGCATCGACGTTGCCGTACGTCCCGCGTCGCTGCGGGGTCGGCGTATAGAAGTACGAGATCAGCTCCATCGCCGGATTGACGGTCTTGAGTCGCCGAATGAACGTCAGCGTGTTCTCGATCTCCCGCTCGGGATCATCTGGATCGCCGAACACGAACGAGAACTCCGGGATGATCCCGTGTATCCGCGACCGTGCGGCGACCTCGAGCACCTGCGCCGTCGTGATTTTCTTGTTCATCTTCTGCAGCACCGCGTCCGATCCCGACTCGGCCCCGCAAAACACCATGGTCAGCCCCGCGCGCTTGAGGAGCCGCCAGGTGTCGTCCGAGAATCGCAGGAGCGCATCGACTCGCGCTTCGCACCACCACCGCAATCCGAGCGGCGCGATCCGCTCAGCAAATTCTCTCGCGTGGTCTTCGCCGACAAAAAAGTTATTGTCGTAGAAATGCACGGAATCCATCCCGTGTCTTCGCGCCAGCATTGCCAGATGCCGTACCGTTCGCGCCGGCGACTGCTGTCTCTCCCGGCTCCCGAACACCGAGATGACGCCGCAGAAGTTGCACCCGTACGGACACCCGATCGACGCCTGATACACACCGGATCGCCGTCCGAGAAATGTGGGTCGGAGATACGTCTCGATCGGGATCTTATAGTAGGCCGGCTCGGGCAACGCATCAGGCCCGACCCACCGCCGCTCATGCCCGATCCAATGGTTGCCGTCCGGCTCCCGGAATCCGAGACCCGCCACGGTTTTTGGATCGCGATGGCCTGCGAGCACGTCGAGCAGCTCGACGAACGTCTGTTCGCCCTGCCCGCGGACGATCCAATCGACGTCCGGCGAGTTGAGCACGGGCGTCGGGTAGAGGCTCGGGAAGTTGCCACCCCACACGATCGGCAGATGCGGATGCCGCGCCTTGAGCGCGTGCGCCAACGGCACCGCGCTCACCAGCTGCGGCCCGGGCATCACGCTGAACGCGACCACCGTCACGGGGTCCCCCGTGCCACGGCGCCGATCGATATGCGTCTCGATCTCGGCCAATACGTCGATGTCGGGCAGATTCCCATCGACGATCTCCCAGCTCACGCCTTCGGGAAGCGCCGCGCCGACGGCCATCACCGACAGCGGGAAGCGCCGGTTCTTCGGGCGTGTCGCCCTCGGGTTGACAAAGACAATCATGCGATACGCTCGAAGTGATACAGCACGTGATCGCCGAGCGGCGCCAGCGGCCGCGAGACGACGCGGTCGATGGCTTCCATCGCGCCCAGCAAGTGCGGATGTCCAGAGATCCACGGCTCAGCCGCGCTCGGCGGCACGGCGACGCCAATGCCAAGGCGTCGGACGAGCCGGAACCAAGGCCGCATGGCGCTCACGATCTCCCATGGCCGGTGATAGCGAACCACGAAATGTTGCCCGCCGAGGCGCGCCGGCGCGTCGTGGTGCAAGCGTCGCACGGCGGCCCGGAGGTCGCGCCGTGCGAGTTGCACGACGACCTCGCCAGGTGAGCACGTGCCGAACAAGACGAGGAGCGCTTGGCCCCCAGGTCGCACCAATCGCGCGAGCCCTCGGGCGACGGGGACCAGATCGGTGACGCAGTTCAGCCCCGCGAAGTTCGAGAACGCACCGTCGAACGCCGGTTGATCCAACTCATCGAGCCGCTCGGCCGGCAGCACGGCGGCCGATGCGCCGAGCCGTTCTTGCGCGATGCGGACCATCGCCGGTGCCGCGTCGGTGAGAAAGACGTGTCGCCCGTGCGCGGTGAGCCATTCGGCGTCGACTCCCGTTCCGCCGCCCACTTCCAGCACGCGCGATCCCGGCGGGAATGCGCCGAGCAGGGCGGCACGCACGGCGCGGCGCTGCGCGGCAACGCTGAGCCATGCCCCGTAGCGTTCGTCGAAGCGATCGGCGATCGCGTCGAAGGCGAGAGCAGCCGCGGTCGTCATGCCGAGCGGCCGCTGGCGAGCTCAGTCCACCGCCCGACGTCTTCCTCGCCGGTCGTGACTTCGTGGTGCAACGCGTCCCGCAACTGGCGATAGAAGTTGGTGTTGTATGTGCCGTGGAAGAGCATGGCGAGATCGTCGGTATGCTCCCAATTCCGCTTCGCCCCGAGCTCGGCCACTACGTTCTCGTGGAACTTGGTCCCAGGCAACGGATACGAGACCGACACGCCGATCTCGTCGGGTCGTTCCTCGCGAATGAGATCGCGGGTCAACAGGACGTCGTTCCACGTCTCCGACGGATAGCCGAGCTGGATGAACCAGCAGGCGCGAATACCCCGCGCTTTGAGCGCCCGGGTGGCCGCGCGGGCTTCTTCGACGCGCGTGCCCTTATCCATGGCGTCGAGGATTTTCTGGGATCCCGACTCGACGCCGAGCCAGACCTCTTCGGCTCCGGCCGCCGCCAACGCACTGACGACATCCGGCCGCATAAGGTTCACGCGTGACTGGATCATGAACGGCGTCTCGGCTCCTTCGCGCGCGACGGCGCGCGCGAAGTCCGCAATCCACTCCGCCGTCAACCCGAAGATGTCATCGGCGAACCAGATGTGATCGGCGCCGATCTCGTTCTTGATGTGGCGCATCTCGGCCGCGACGGCGCCGGGAGACCGTTGCGTGTACCGCCGCCCGAACACGGGCTTCGCGCACCAGTTGCATCCATATGGGCAGCCGCGGGACGTCACCATGTTCCACGAGAAGCGACCATGGTGATCGACCCACACGTCACGGTACGCCTCGACATCGATCAGGTCCCACGCCGGGAGCGGCAGCACGTCGAGATCGCGGAGGGCATGCCGCGAGGGCGTCGTCGTTCCGTCCGGCAGGATCAACCCAGGCACCTCGGTGAGTGCCGCGTTCGGATCGCTCACCCAGATGTCGGCGAGCTGCAGCACAGCCATTTCGCTCTCGCCGAAGAGCACCGCATCGGCGCCGGCCGCGAGATAGATCGCGGGACGGTCCGACGAGTCCGACCCATTGACGACCACGCGGGCGCCGCGAGCGCGCGCCGCGCGAATCATCGCCAGGGTCGCCTCGCGCGTGCGGGTCGTACACATCTTCGTGAGGTAATTGAAGTTGTCCTCGACGATGGCCACGATGTCCGGTCGCACGTCGTCGAGCATCGCCGTGAACGCGTCCACGCCCGATGCCAGCATCGCATCGAAGAACGCGACGGGATGCCGTCGTTGGCGCAAGAGCCCGGCGGTCAGCAGTGTCGCCAGCGGCGCGTACGGCTTCATGCGCGCGAGCTGTTTCGGGTCGTTGCGGAGAAAGTACGAATGCGCGATCAAAATCATGACACCCTCTGGGCAGCGTCGAGCATCGTGACGAGATGCGGCACGGCGCTCGATGGATCGTTGGAGACGGCGAGCTCCCATCCGCCGACACCCGCCAAAGCGCGAGCGCAGGCGGCGAGCCGCGTGGGGAAACGATCGAATCCGGGTTCCGGTTCCCGAGCCAGCGCGGCCGCGACAGTCTCCGGTCGCGCTCGCGTCAATACGGTCTCGTCACTGGTTCGCGTCAGTAAGCACACTACCGCGCGCTCCGCGCGCAGTGCCGCATCGCTCGGGCGATCGAGCGCGACGGATATCTTGCACTTCCCGCTCGGCAGCCTGACCGGATCGAGCGCCGCCAGCGTCGGAAATCGTTCTCTCGCATCCGGCAGAAGCGAGATGCGCCGTCCACGCGTCGGCGGCCCCCACACGGTCATCCGAGGCCGCAACTGCACCCACACGGTGTCATCGCTCACGACGGTGAGGCCTGCTAGAATGCGCCGCATACGCGAGTGTGCTCTTGCCCGCGCCGCTGGGCCCCAACAACAACACGATCGCCCCACCATGCGACACCGCTGCCGCATGAACGGGGTGGCGATCGTAGTGATCGACGATGGCGTAGGTCAGCGCCTCGAGGATGGTCTGTCGAAACTCCATCTTCCGAGCGACTAGCGCACACGGCACAAAGCCAAGGGCCTGGCGTCGAATCGGATCGGCCACGGCGACGCGATCGGCGCCGTGCAGAATGAGTCGAGACGCGTCGGGGGACCACACCCGTGCCGCCGAGGACGGCGCCGCGTGCTCCCCGTGCACCACGATGCGCACGAGCAGCGGCTTTCGTCGCCACGGCTTGCTCCCGGCAACCGCATCGCCGAACGCGTCCGCCGCGGCGTCGAGAACAGCGTAGCTGTTGCTCTCGAAGCGTACCGGCACGCCCAACACACTCGTGGTCAGCACCTGATCCGTCACGATGTCGCGACCGAGCGGGTCACGACTCTCCGAGAAGTCGATGCCGCAGTGGTTCATGATTGCGCTCCGCGACCTTCGGCCAACACGACTTCGTCGTAGAGCTCCTCGAACATCCGCGCCGTCACATCGGCGTTCTCCGTCAGGGCGCGCTCGTGCGCCGCGGTCGCGAGTCGCATCCGATAGTCGTCGTTCGCGAGGACCGAGGCCATCGCGCACGCCATCGAGTCGGCGTCGCCGATCGGTACGGCGACCGCCGCCTCCGGCGCCCATTCCGCGACATGACCGACGCGCGTGCCAACCGTCGGTAGGCCGGCCACCGCTGCCTCCAGCACGGCCGCCGGCCCCGCTTCGTGGCGCGAGCTCATGAGGTGCACATCCGCTTGGGCCGCGAGCGTGTGGAGATCGTTATATCGGAGCTTGCCGTGAAACGTGACGCAACCGGAGAGCCCCAACTCCTGCGCGGTCTGCTGGAACGTCGCCGCCAAGCGTGTCGTAGCCGGCAATGTCGAGATGGAACGGCACGTCCATGCGGGAGAGCAACGACGCCGCGCGGAGCAGCATCCCTTGGTCTTTCACCCGATTGAGGTCGGCAATGTGCAGCAGGCGCGCCGGTTGGGTCATGTCGCGCGGCCGCGGTGGCGCCGGGGACCAGCGGTCGAGCGCGATGCCGAGTGGGATCCGACGGGCGGCGATGCCCAATGCGGCCGCGGTTTCGGCCATCGGCGCGCTGGTGACCGTGACGCGTTGCGCACCAGCGACGGCCAGTCGCAGGACGAGACGACCGCGCGCCGTGCGTCGCTGTCCGTACCCGATCTCGGGGATCGACACCATCTCGGCGCCCGTCATGTGCAGCACGACCGGAACGCGAAAGCGCCAACCGGCGATCGCCGCGGTCGATCCCGTGCCTGATACCCAGAACGCGTGAAAGACATCGAATGGCCGCCTCCGATGCTCGTCTGCCAGCACGGCGAGTGCGCGCCGTCGCCGGCCTGCGCCGCCGCCGACATCGTGGACGGTCGCGCCCAGGAGCTCGTATCGGCCGATCGCCGGTGTTGGCGTCAACGCGAGCACCACCACGGCGTGTCGGCGCGACAGGCGCTCGATCAGTGCGAGCAGCACGGGGATCACCCCGTCCGTTCCGCTCCGATCAACGCCCCCGGGCACGAACAGCGCGATACGCATCAGCGGCGGGGTCTCTTAGCTTTCGCCCGATGGACGACCTGTCCGAGAGCGAGATTGTCGCCATCAACCGCCGCGCGCAGACGTTCGAGCGCACGGGCGATCCGGGGGTTCTCTGGCCCGAGGTCGACGAACCGTCTCGGCTCGCCGCGCTGGCTGAGATCGAGCGTTGCGTCGCCGTCGTTCTCCGTGGCGGGTCGAGTGCGCTCGATGGCGACCCCGCGGCGATAGGGATTGCCGGTCTCACTTCCGGGACGGGCCCTGGGCTCGGCCTGTGGGCCGCGACTGGCCGTGTGACGACCAGTCCCGAAATCGAGAGAGTGTTGGCGCGCCACCTCGCTCATGGGCGCGCACGCGCGGAGCGTCTCGATCGCGGCCTCGGCAATGCGTTGGACACGCTCGCGGCTGCGGGCGTATCGTGCACGGTCCTCAAGGGCATGCATACCGCGCGCCGCTACTATGCCGAGCCCGGCGCCCGGCCCATGGGCGACATCGATCTGTTCATTCTCCCGCAGTCGCGCCGCGCCGCCGAGCACGCGCTCGCCAGCAACGGGTGGCGGAGAGGAGAGCGCCAACGCCGGCCGTACAAGTGCAATTGGCATCCGCCCGGCGTCGATGCGCGGATTCGCGGGCTCGATCTCGTGCACACGTGGGACCCATGGAGCGTGGAGCTGCACACGTCCCTGGATCGCATTTTCGCCCCCGGTCGCCTGGCGCGACTGCCCTTGAGAGCCGGCGACGACGAGCCGTGGACGATGGCCGGAAGACCGGTGCGCGTACTCGTTCCGCCGATGCTCATCGCGTACCTCGCGGCGCACGCCTCGGAGGAGTCCCACGCGACGCGACTGCTGCGCGTGGTGGAGCTCGTGCTCGTGGCCCGAGACGAGACGGCGCGCGGCCGCCTCGCGTGGCGCGACGTGAGCGCGCGTCTGGCGGCGACCGATAGCGCGGGCTTCGCTTTTCCCGCGCTCGCTTTCGCCGAGCGACTCGTGCCCGGCACGGTCGACCCCACGGCGCTCGCCGAGTGTTCGGCGGCCGCGGGTCCGCGCGTGCGCGCCCTCGTCGAGGCTGACAGCGCCGCCGACAGCGCGCCGCTGGAGCGCGTGCGCGTGGCCGAGAAGTTCATGTGGTCGCGCGGCCCCGCCGACACTGCTCGCCGACTCGGCCTCATGCTGTGGCCCAAGGCGAGCGGATCGTTCGGCGATATGGTGCGCACGTACGCCCGGCGCGCCTATCGGCTCTGCCATGGCCGCTTTACCGGGTCGCGAGAATAAAAGCGCGGTGTCCGCGGTCTCCGTACCGAGGGCCGTGTGGCCGAGGCGAGCTGAGCGATAAAGGGGCGCATAGCGGATCTGCGAACGCTAGACGGCCCGGACTCGTCTTGCGACGGAACATGGGCGAACGACGGCTGAGGTGGGGTGAATGACGCGTACCTGCGCGTCATTGCGTAGCGCACGCTGGCCGAGGAGCGAGGCGCAGCCGAGCGACTGAAAACCGACTTCTACGCGAGCATCGCGAGCGTAGATTTCGCGGCTATGCCAAGCACGGCGGCGGCCAGAAGCGCACTCCGCTTTGTCGTACTGCTCGGCGTTGTGAGTCTGTTCGCCGACATGACATACGAAGGTGGGCGCAGCATCACGGGTCCGTGGCTCGGGGCCCTCGGCGCGAGCGCCGTCGTCGTCGGCGTCGTGGCCGGCGCGGGTGAGCTGATCGGCTACGCCCTGCGCCTCGTGTCAGGCGTCTTTGCCGATCGCACGCATCGCTATTGGGCGACGACGATCGTCGGGTACGCGATCAATCTCTTCGCCGTTCCGCTGCTCGCCCTCACGGGTACGTGGCCAGCGGCCGCGGCGCTGATCATTACTGAGCGCGCTGGCCGTGCCATCCGCAAACCGAGCGGCAATGCGATGCTGTCTCACGCCGGCGGCGTGATCGGACACGGCTGGGCCTTCGGCTTACGCGAGGCGCTCGACCAGACCGGCGCCGTACTCGGCCCGCTCACCGTCGCATTTATTCTGGCGCGGCAACTAGGCTATCCCACGGCGTTCGCATCACTCGCCGTGCCCGCGGCGCTGTCGTTCGTGTTTTTGCTGATCGCCAGCCGGCAGTTTCCGCGTCCGCGGGATTTGGACGTGAAGACGCCACCGGCTATTGTCGCCGAGCCCAGGCGCTTCTGGATCTACACCGTCGCCGGCGGACTCGTCGCCGCGGGCACCGTCGACTTTCCTCTCGTCGCGTTTCACCTCGCGAAACACCACGTCGTGACGCTCGCGGGCGTTCCGCTGCTGTATGCGTTGGCGATGGGAGCGGCCGCCGTGTCCGCGCCCGCGATTGGCATCCTGATGGACCGGCGCGGGATGCCAGTCCTCGTCGGCGCCGTCGTCGTGACCGCTGCCGCGGCCCCACTACTATTTCTCGGGGACACGCGCTGGGTCGTCGCTGGTGCGGCCGTCTGGGGCTTGAGCACGGCGCTCCAAGACGCGACGATTCGCGCCATGCTCGCGCGGCTGGTCCCGCCAGACCGCCGGGCAAGCGCGTATGGCATATTCGACAGCGTCTTCGGCGTCGCTTGGTTCGTCGGCAGTGCCGCGATGGGTGGGCTGTATGTTCTGGCGCCGGTCGATCTCGTGATCTGCTCGGTCGTACTGCAGTTGGCGAGCGTTCCTCTCTTTCTCCTAGCGCAACGATGAAAGCAGCGATACAGGCACTCGGCTCCGGCCCTCTCACCGAGGCCGCACTCGCGAAGCACATCTTTCCGTTGTTCTCGCGAGCACTCGACACCGATCGGATCTATCTCGAGAACCACTCCCTCGGCCGCCCGCTGGATCAAAGCACTGATGACATGCGCGAGGCGTGCGATCTGTGGCAGTCGAGACTCGGCGATGCCTGGGATGCGTGGCTCGCCGAGCGCGAATGCTCCCGCGCCCGGTTCGGCCGCTTGATCAACTCGCCACGCGCCGACTGCGTGGTGCCCAAGACATCCGCGGGCCAGGGTCTCCGCACGGTCCTGAACGCGATGCCGGGCACGCCCCATGTCATCAGTACCCGGGGCGAGTTCGACTCCATCGATGTGATCCTGAGGCAATACGCCGCGATGGGGCGTATTCGCGTCACCTGGGTCGAACCGGATGTCGATGTCCTGATCGCAGCGCTGGAACCAGGCGTGGACCTCGTCGTCGTCTCGCAAGTTCTTTTCATGACTGCGCGCATCCTACACGGCATCGATCGGCTTGCCGTGGCATGTCACGCAGCGGGTGCGCGCCTCTTAGTCGACGCCTATCACGCCGTTGGCGTATTCCCCGTTGATGTGACGGAGATGGGCGCGGATTTTCTGATTAGCGCCTCGTATAAGTATCTCCGTGGTGGCCCGGGGGCGGGATTCTTGTATATCTCGCCCGAAGTACTGGACAGCGGGTTCATGCCGTTAGACACGGGCTGGTTCGCCAAGGAAGACTTTTTTGCATTCGAGCGCCCGGATCCACCGCGATTCGCCAAGGGCGGCGATGCGTTCCACGAGTCGACACCCCCGATTTTTACGTATTATCAGGCGAGAGCTGGGCAACAGTTCGTGCTCGAGATGGGAGTCGCCCGCTTGCGACTGTATAGTCTTGAGCAACTGTCGCGATTCAAGTCGTATCTCGCGGATGCTGGTGTCGAAGCCGAGGGCAGCGGCCCCGATTATGGCGCCTTTCTCACGATCCGAGCGGACAATGCGCGCGAGCTGGCCCAACGTCTCGCCGAGCGCGGGGTCGACGTCGACGCGCGCGGGCACTTGGTACGCGTGTGCCCGGATTGCCTCACGACCGACGAGGAGATGCAGCGCGCGGCGCTCTCTATAGGTCTCGTTGCCTCGACCCCCGCTCGCTCGTAAACTGATGAGACATGGGCGTCCCGATTCTGATCGTTGACGATAATCCGCTCAACGTCAAGCTGGTCCGAGTGTTGCTGGTAACCAGCGGCTACGATGTGCGCACCTGCGCGGACGCCGAGGAAGCGCTCGAAACGTTACAGTCGTTCCGACCGAGCGCGATCCTCATGGATATCCAACTGCCAGGAATGGACGGCCTCGAACTCACGCGTCGGCTCAAGTCCGACCCTGAAACGCGCGATATCACAATCATCGCCCTCACTGCGTATGCAATGAAGGGTGATGAAGAGAAAGCGCGCGCGGCCGGCTGTGACGGATATCTCACGAAGCCCATTGACACCGCGTCCTTTCCCAGCGTGTTGGCGGGATACCTATGCCGTACACAATCCTCGTCGTTGAAGACAACCTGATCACGCAGAAAATGATGGTGGTCACGCTGCGCGCCGAAGCGTACCGCGTGATCGGCGCCGCCGATGGCCGGTCGGCGTTGGCGCAGGTTGCCGCCGAAGAACCCGATCTGATTCTGCAGGATCTCATCCTGCCCGACATGGACGGGATCGAGCTCGCCAAACGCATCCGCGCGCTCGATGCCGGACGCGATGTGCCGATCATCGCGCTCTCGGGTCTCGCCTCGAAGCTCGAGGAAGCACAAGCCGCCAGCGCGAACTTCGCGCGGTTGCTCTTCAAACCCGTCGAGACCGCGCGGCTCGTCGCCGAGATTCGCAGCGTGCTCCCGGCGCAGGACACGCGCTCCTCCACGCCACAGACCGCACGGCGCGTGCTCCTCGTCGATGACGACCCCGTGCAGCTCAAGCTCTATCGCCTCCAGTTGGAGGAGCGCGGATTCGTCGTGCGCACCGCTGGCAACGCCGCGCAAGCGCTCGGCGCGGCTCGCGACGAGACGCCCGATGCCATCGTGTCCGATCTCATTATGCCCGGCATGGACGGGATGGAGCTCTGTCGCACGATCCGGCATGATCCCGAGCTGGCGCACGTGCCGTTCATCCTGACCACGGCCAGCGGCTCGTCGGTCGAAGAGGGTGACGAGCATCTGGCGGCAGGGGCCGGCGTGAACGCCTTCGTGCCGCGGACCCCGGATCTCGACCACGTGCTGCATGCGCTCACGAATAGCTTCACCCCTGGCGCACGCACACCTGGAGCAACGGCGACGCACGATCTGGCCGAGCGGAAGACGCAGATCGCCGCGCGCGTGATGCGGGAGCTCGAGCACCAAGCGTCGCTCAACCAATCGCTCACGCGCGAGCTGGCGATGAAGACGGCGCAACTCGGCATCATGACCGCGGTGGCCGACGTGCTCGCCAGCAACGCCGATCTCGACTCGATGCTGCACGAGGTGCTCGCCAAAACGCTCGATGCCGCCGGTGTGTCCATTGGCGCGATCTATCTGAGCAACGGTACGTCCAAGATCCACCTCGCCTGCCAGATCGGATACCCCGCCTCGTCGGCCACCGACTTCGACGGTGCGCTCGCCGACGTGCTCTCCAGTGGCAATCCGATGCAGGTCCGGAGCAGTGCGTTCGGCGACCCGGGCTTGTTCACGCTGCTCCCGCTGACCGTCGGCGGAGAACGACTCGGGGTGTTGGGCCTGGCGTCGGCCCAACGACACTTGGGACGCGACTGGCTCCGCATGGCGGGCAGTGTGGCCTCCCAGATCGCGCAGTCGATCGCGCTCACGCGCTCCGTGGGTCGGATGCGAGAGTCCGAGCAACGGTTCCGCACCGTCTCGGCCAACGCACCCGTCGGCATCTTCGAGTGCGATGCCACGGGCCGGCTGCGCTACGCCAACCAGCAATGCCAACCGCTCTTCGGCCGGGCGGCTGCCTGGATTGACGCGGTGTTCCCGGAAGATCGCGGAGCGGTCGCGTTGCGCTGGCGGGACGCGATCGATGCCAACCGCGATTTTGCCGTCGAATGTCGGTTCGGCGCGACCGACGGGCCAGTCCGTTGGGCCGGCGTCCGCGTCGCCGGCGGCTTCGGGACGATCGCCGATGTGACGGACAAGAAGGTGGCCGAGGAAGCGCTCCGCCAGAACCTGGAGTTGCTGCACGCGGTGACCGAGGGCACGTCCGACCTCATCGTCGCCAAGGACCTGACGGGCCACTATCTCATGGCCAATTCGGCCGCCGCTCAAGTGTTCGGGTACCGTCAGGGCGCGATCACGGGTCGCACGGATGGCGAGCTCTTTGCCCCGGACATGGCGCAGACCATTCGCGCGTCGGACTATGACGTCGCGTTCACGGGCGAGACGAAGGTCTACGAGGAGACGTTCGCGTCCCGTCCGTATCTCTCGTCAAAGGGCGTGCTCCGCTCGCCTGACCAAAGCGTCACCGGTACGTTCAGCATCTCGCGCGACATGACGGAGCACAAGGCGCTCGAAACGCAACTCCGCCAGGCCCAGAAGATGGAAGCGGTCGGCCGGCTCGCCGGCGGCGTCGCGCATGATTTCAACAACATGCTGACGGCGATCATGAGCTACGCCGAGCTGCTCGGCGTGGACCTGCCGGAGGACGTCGCCCTGCGCGAGAACCTCGATGAGATCCGGCAGGCCGCGCGCCGCGCTGCGGGGCTCACACGCCAGTTGCTCGCCTTCAGTCGCCAGCAGATCCTCGAGCCGCGCGTGCTCGACGCCAACGATGTCGTCACCGGCCTCGAGAAAATGCTGGTCCGCATCATCGGCGAGGACGTTCGAGCTCGTGACGAAGCTCACGCCGGGCATCGGTCACGTGCGGGCCGATCCGGGCCAGGTGGAGCAGGCGATCCTGAATCTCGTGATCAACGCGCGCGACGCCATGCCAAGCGGCGGGCGCCTGGTCATCGAGACCGGGGACGTGGAGCTCGACGAGAAATATCTGAGCGACCACGGCGTCCACGGCCTCGGCCCGTATGTCATGATCGCGATCACGGATTCAGGGCAGGGGATGGACAAGGCGACCCAGGCCCGAATCTTCGACCCGTTCTTTACGACGAAAGAGCAGGGCAAAGGCACCGGACTGGGTCTTTCCACGGTGTACGGGATCGTGAAACAGAGCGGCGGGTTCGTGTGGGTCTACAGCGAGCCGGGCCAGGGTGCGACGTTCAAGATCTACCTCCCGCGGATCGATGACCCCGTGGAGAGACCGGTAGCACCGACGGCTGTGCGCGCGACTGGCGGCCGCGAGACCGTGCTGGTCGTGGAAGATGAAGAGGCGCTGCGGAAGGTCGCGGAACTGATCCTGATGCGCGACGGATATACTGTGTTGGTGGCATCGAGCGGCGACGAAGCGCTCTCGCTGGCCAAGGATTTCCCGAAGCCGATCGACCTGATCGCGACGGACGTGGTCATGCCCGGGCTCGCTGGCCGGGACCTCGTGCGCCGCCTGATCGCCATACACCCGAACGCGAAGGTCCTGTTCATGTCTGGCTATACCGACGACGCCATGTTGCGGCATGGCATCCCGGAGCCAGGCACCGCGTTCCTGCAAAAACCGTTCAGCGGTCTCGCCCTCACGCAGAAGATTCGCGAGATTCTCGACGGCTGACCGTCTAGGTCATCTAATCATAAAGTATGATAGCGGTAGCTTGCCTTTTGTAGGCATACTACTGCGATGAAAATCCGCGCACTGGTATTCCTCCTCGCGGGGGCAACATCGGCGTCCGCGCAGTCAGTGACGCCTGACTCGGCGACCGTCACGCCGGGTCCCGAGTACCAAGCGAATGGCCTGACGCGCTTCCTCGTCGGCAACGGCTATCGCGACCTCTGGACCTTGCCGATCAAGGTCCCTGTCCTTGACATGGATCATTTCGCCGGCGGCCTCACGCCACTCAAGATTGGCTCCTCCGGCGGCCAGACGTGGTCGCTGCACACGAGGGGCGCTGACGGCGAAGAGTACGTCCTGCGTTCCGTCGACAAGCACGTCAAGCTCGGCCCCGAAGTGTCGTCGGGCGTCCCGGCGTGGCTGCTGCGCGACCAGATCAGCGCCGGCTTCGCGACCGGCGCGCTGGTCGTGGCGCCCATCCTCACGGCCGCGCACGTCCCGCATGAGGATCCCCTCCTCGTCGTCCTCCCCGACAATCCTCGCCTCGGCGAATATCGCAAGCAGTTCGCCGGACTGCTCGTCTGGGTCGAGCACCGTCCGCGTAGTGATGACACGTCGAAGATCTCGAAGACCGAGAAGATGATGCAGGAGATCTCGACTAAGGTCACGGAGCGCCTCGATAGCCGCGGGTATCTCACGGCACGTCTCATGGACATGTACGTGGGCGACTGGGATCGTGGCCATCTACAATGGTTCTGGGAGCGCACGGGTGAGAAGCACGATCATCTGTGGCGCGCGATTCCGCACGATCGCGACTGGGCGTTCGCGAACCACGACGGCCTCCTGTACTACCTCGTGCGGCAGACCACGCCGTGGTTCGTCAAGTACCAGCCCAAGTATCCCAAGCCGATTGGTCTCGAGGCGAACGCCTGGGGGCAGGATCGTCGCCTGTTGCAAGATCTCGAGGAGCCCGTGTGGGACTCCACGGCGCAGTGGCTCAAGTCGGTGTTGACCGATGCGGTCATCGACAATGCGGTCAAGCAGCTCCCGCCCCCCGAGCGGGCGCGGTACGGCGCGCAGCTCGTCAAGGCGCTGCGCGCGCGGCGCGATGCGTTGCCGTGGCTGGCGAGCTCATTCTTCCGGACGGTCGCCGCGCAGGCGGACGTGCACACCGTCACGGTCCCGTCGGTGATCGACATTCATCGCTCGGGCGATACCGTGGAGATCCGCGCGCGCTCGCGTGGGGACGATGCGGAGACGTACTACGATCGACGCTTCAACACCGGGACGACGCGCGAAGTGCGCCTCTATGTGGACGGCGGCCCGGACAGCATCGCCACGTCGGGGAGCGGCAATGACATGCTGGTACGGGTGATCGCCAATGGCGATGGCGACGTGATCGCCGACCAGTCCAACGGCATCCAAGTGTACGATGGCGGGCATCGCGTGCGCGTGCTCGCGGGGGATCCGGAGACGAATCACGCATTGTACGCCGCGCCCCGGTTGCCGGCTGGCACGCCGGAGGCAGACCGTCAACCCGTCAGCTTCCTGCTGCGCGATGCGGGGTCGTGGTGCATCCCGACCAATCCGGCTTCGTTCAGCTCGACGGCTGGGTTTACGCTCGAGAACGGGATGGACTGTCAGGCGTACGGATTCCGGCGGATTCCGTGGGCGATCGACAACGTCATCAACGTGGGCTTCACGTTCGGCCCGGGTGGCATCGTCGGGGACTACACGGGATCCATACGCGGCGTCGGCGGGTCGCCCATCTATTCGTTCCATATCGAGGGGACGTCGGCCGAGTATACGTGGTTCTATGGGATCGGCAACGGGACCGGGCATCCGCTGACGGACGACAGTTACCGCGCGCGCGAATCGCGCGTGACCGTCGCGCCCTCGGTCGGGATCGAGCCGATCTCGCATCTCACGCTCACGATCGCGCCCGAGCTGCGATATCGGGACGCCGAGCAGATCCTTCCCGCGTACTTCGCGACGACGCCGCATCCGTACGGCAGCGGCCAGTTCGGCGTCGTCGACGGGAAGTTCAGCGCGGTCTATGACACGCGCGGTACGATGTACGCCGACTCCAGCGGGTTCCGCCTCGAGCTCTCCGGTCGCGGTGTTCCCAGCGCCTGGGATGCGACCTCGGCGTACGGCACGGCGCACGCCGAGATCGCGGGGTTCGCGCTCATTCCGAAAACGCCATTGACGATCGACCTCCGCGCCGGCGGCGACAAGCTGTGGGGCCCCCTCGCGCCGTACCAGGATCTGCCGCACATCGGTGGCATTGGTACCGTACGCGGGTTCTTCCCCGGTCGCTTCACGGGCGACGCGGCACTATACGAGGAGTCCGAGCTCTTCCTGACGCTCGGACACATCACGCTCGTCGCGCCGAGCGAGATCGGCATCCTCGGCTTGAACGACGTCGGCCGGGTCTTCGCCTCCGGCGGGACCAACGCATCGACGTGGCACGATGGCTACGGCGGCGGCATCTGGGGGGCGTTCCTCGACCGTCGCTACATCATCACGCTCACCATAGCCCACAGCGTCGAGCGGACCGTCGTCGACGCTGGCTTCGGACTCGGCTGGTAATGGCCTAAAAGAGGTTCCAAAGAAACTGATTATAGACCTCGTGGTGATACTGCACCTCGGGTCCCTTGACGAATGTGCCGAGCAGCCGTGGGCAACGATCGGCGGAGGCCTGCTTGAGATCAGCGAAGCGGGCCTTCACGTCTTCGCCAAGCAGCTTGGCGGTCCATGGCGCCTTCCGGAAATTCTCGATCGCATCGTAGATGTTGTCTGGCAAGTATCGCTCGGCCTGCCGGATATTGGCGATCTTCGCCGTCTCGCCATCGAGCCCGGTCTTGAAGACCGACAGCATCACCATGTACGGATTCGCATCCGGCGCGACGGAGCGCACCTCGACTCTCGCGCTCTTCTCATTGCCGATGGGAATGCGCACCATCGATCCCCGATCCGTCGGCGACGCTTTGATCTGATTCGGCGCTTCAAAATGGGGATCGAGCCGCCGATACGCGTTCACGCTCGGATTCAAGGCCAGGCACACATCGTTCGCATGCGTCAGGATGCGATCGATGAACGACCACGCCATGGCGCTCATGCGCTCTTCGCCCTTCGGATCCCAAAACAGATTCTTGTTGTCCTTCGAGATCGACACGTTCGTATGCATGCCGTTGCCATTGACGCCCACCACGGGCTTCGGTAAGAACGATGCCGTGAACCCCAGATTCGTCGCCACCTGCCGACAGATCAACTTGTAGAGCTGAATCTGATCGGCCGCGGCGACGACCTCGCCATACCCGTAGTTGATCTCGAACTGAGAGGGAGCGACCTCGGGATGGTCCTTCTCGTTCTGGAATCCCATCGCCCGCTGCACTTCCGCGGACGTATCGATGAACGTGCGCAGCGCATCACCCGGCAACGAGGAGTAGTAGCCCCCCGTGCTCACGTATTCGAATCGATTCGTGTTGTAAAACTGGCGTTCGGCATCAACGCCCTTGAAGAGAAAGCCTTCAATCTCGTTCGCGGCGTTGAGGGTGTACCCTTGCTTGTCGAACAACGACTGGGCGTAACCCTTGAGCGCGCCGCGAATGTCGGCGGCATACGGCGAGCCGTCCTTGTCGATCACCTCGCCGAACACCAGCACTTTCCCCGAGCCGAAGAAGTCAGCCGGCGCCCAGTAGAACGCGCTCCAGTCCATGGTGAGCCGCAGGTCGCTCTCCCGCTGGGCCGTGAAGCCGCGGATCGACGACCCGTCGAACGTGAGATTGTCCCAGCTCTTGACGAGGAACTTCTTGTCATAGTCGAGCATGTGCAGCCGACCTTCGAGGTCGCTGAACAGCACCGTCACGGCCTTGATGCGCTTCTCGTCGGTCAGGTACTTGATCCGCTGCTCTTGAATCTTGTCCGGGGCGACACGATTTCGACGCTGCTCCTTCGCCTGCAGATTCAGCTGTTCCAGCTCGTCGTACGAAAGGGCCAAGAAGTTGCGCAGTTCCGCCGCCATGTCGCTCCCTCGACTGAGATGAGTCCGCCGCCCTGAACGTAGTAATATTGCCGAGATGAACTCCTCGATCCAGCGCGCCAGCGTGCTCGTCGTCGACGACGAAGAAGTCGTTTGCCACGCACTTGATGTGTTGCTGCATCGGGCCGGATACGAGGTGATCACGGCCCGTACCGGCAGTGCGGCAAAGGAGATCCTGGCGATTCGTGGCGTCGATTGTCTGATCATCGACTATCGACTGCCGGATGTCCGTGGCGATGTCGTCTTCGCCTTCGCCATCGCCCACCAGCCGCATCTGGCACGCGCGACTGTTTTTATTACGGGCGACATTACGGACCGCGCGAGGGATTCCATCGAGGACACCGGGTGCCCGATGGTGCTCAAACCGTTCGACGCAGCGGTGTTGCTGGATCGAGTCGCCGAGCAGCTAGCTGGCAGCCGGCGTTAGGGATATCGTTCGGCCATGACTCCATTAGGTCGATTTGTGTGGTATGACCTCCAGGTCCCCGATCCGGCCGTCGCCATCGGGTTCTACACGAAGCTGTTCGGCTGGGGCACCGCCCCGTTCGGCGATACGTACACGATGTGGACCCTCGATGGCTTGCCCATGGGTGGCGTGATGAAGGAGCCCGGGGTACCGCCGAACTGGCTCGCGTATGTGGCGACCCCCAATGTCGACGCCACCGCCGCGGATATCACCCGGCTCGGTGGGCGGCTGATCGTTCCGCCCACGGACATCCCGACCGTCGGCCGGTTCTCGGTGTTTATGGACCCGCAGGGGCCGGCGATCGCGGCGTTCACGGCCCAGAACGAGTTCCCGGGGCACGAAGGCGAGCCCCACGTGAACGAGTTCGGGTGGCACGAGCTCGCCACCGGCGACTACGAGCTGGCGTTCAATTTCTACCACACGCTCTTCGGCTGGGACCGCGGCGTCTCGGCGCCCATGGGCGAGCCGTACGGCAACTACCAAATGTTCGGCCGGAGCGGCGTGCAGCTCGGCGGCATGTACAACAAGCCGGAGTCGATGCCAGCGCCGTTCCACTGGGTGCACTATGTCTTCGTGAAGGACGTTCGACCAGATCGCCTCGCGCGTGCCGCCGCTCGGTGGCCAGGTGATCTATGGGCCGACCGACGTGCCGGGCGGCCCGCGCATCGCGATGTTCATTGACCCGCAAGGTGCGATGTTCGCGGTATATGCGTGACTAGCGGCGCCAGCTGATCGCGCTCAGCTCGGCAGGCGATACGCGGTACCAGTCTGGTGGGTAATTCCACACCCGCCGAATTGCGTGCGCGGAGGAGAAAATGAGGCACCGTCCTCCGCGCGCGCCGGGGATCGTCGAGGCATCGACTTCTGAGACTTCCCATTCGGTCCCGGTCTCATCCATGAACTCCCGAGCCAGCCTCGGCTCGGTCGACCTTCGAATGGGCACCTCACGGTCTCGCATAACTCCGCGCAGCGCAGCAAACTCCGCGCCGCCACTCGATTGGAACCTGATGTTGACGTACCTCGTGCCTCGCTGCACGCCGAGCGTAGAAACTGTCTCAGGCATAACCTATTCCCGCACCTTGCAAGTCGGCCGCGGCCGCGGCTGGCTCTCTGTGTATGCGCAGGGCGAAGCCCGCGCGCTCACAGTCGAGCTATCGCGATCGCTCCAAGGTCAGCGCGATGCCGCTCGAGAGCGTGTGAGCCGGTTGCTAGGCGTCGACGTCGATGTGCGTGGCATCAATCGAGCGCTCTCAGCCGATCCACTATTGGCGCCGCTGGTTCAACGTCACCCCGGCCTGCGCGTAGCAGGCGCGGTGGATCGCTTCGAGCTGGCACTGCGGGCGGTTCTGGGCCAACAAGTGAGCGTCGCAGCGGCCTCAACGTTCTCAGGCCGGTTGGCCACGCTCCTCGGCGATCCTCTCCAAGACGCCCCTCTGGGCCTAACGCGATTGAGCGTGACGGCCGAGCAGATCGCCGACTCTCGTCCGAGCACGATCGCACGGATCGGTCTTACCCGCGCTCGTGCCGCAACCGCGGTAGCGCTTGCCAAGGCAGTGATGGATGGCCTCCTAGCCGACGACTCCGACCCCGAGTCGCAGATCGCCGCTCTAAAGGAAGTCCCTGGAATCGGCGATTGGACCGCCTCCTACATCGCGCTGCGCGCGCTCCGTTGGCCCAATGCCTTCCCGCACGGCGACCTCGGCCTGCGCAAAGCCGCGGGCAACCTGACCGCGCGCGAGCTACTCGCGGTCGCCGAACGCTGGCGCCCATATCGCGCCTACGCGGCGATGCATCTTTGGGCGAGCCTGCATGCCTGACTACTTCTCGGCCCAAGCGGCGACCTACGCCGCGTTTCGCCCCACCTATCCCCGCGAGCTCTTCGCGTTCGTCGCCGAGATCGCCCCACGCCGCGACTTGGTGTGGGACTGCGCCACTGGCAGCGGCCAAGCAGCGCTGGCGCTGGTCGACGATTTCGCGCGCGTCATCGCGACCGACTCGTCCGCGAAGCAACTCGCGCACGCGCCCCCGCACGAACGCATCGAGTATCGCGTCGCCCCGGCCGAGAACAGTGGCCTTCCAGCCGCCTGCGCAAACGCGATCACGGTCGCGCAGGCGTTGCATTGGTTCGATCTCGATCGCTTCTACGCCGAGGCGCGCCGCGTACTGTCACCGCGTGGCGTGTTGGTCATTTGGTCTTATAACGATGCAGTGCTCGACGACGCAGCGCTCGATGCCGAGTTGCAGCGCTACAACGCGACGACAGTGGGCCCATACTGGCCGCCGGAACGCCAGATCGTGCGCGACGGATACACCACGGTGCCATTCCCATTCGCCCGTCTCGAAGCACCCCCGTTCACGCTGACGCGCGATTGGACGCTCGCCGAGCTAGCCGGGTACCTGAGAAGCTGGTCAGCGACCGCGCGTTACGTATCCGAGCACGGGACAGACCCGGTCGTGGAATTCGAGCGCTCGGTCTTAGCGGACCGCTGGGGCGATCCGACGCGCCCGCACAGGGTGAGTTGGCCTGTGGTCGTTCTAGCTGGACGCTGATAGGAGTCGGCTGGACGCTGATAGGAGCCGGACGACATATCGGCGTAGGCGATCTGCTTTTCGAACATCGTCCGGAGCCGATATGTCGTCCGGCGACGGGGCGCGCAGGGGCCGCTGACGGAGCCTCCTACGTACGGGGTTGTGCGTCAGTTACAAAACCGTTACTGTGACCCATGCTGCTACCGAGGGCAAAATCTTTCGTATGCGACGGCGTCCAATGGCTTGCGTGGCCATCGGCAGCGCCGGATACCCCCCGGGAGGGTTGCGAAGAGCCGCTCTCCCTCGGGCCGCCGAGGATTTTCTTCCGGTCAGTGTCGGGCGACTTCCGCAGCCGCGCTTACGCGAAGGCCTCCTGGGAGGCGTTGGCGCGGTTGAGTGACGAGGAGCTTTGCGAGGAGCTCCGACTCGCGGGCACGTCCGGCGACGCGGGAGAGGTCCACGTCACGAACACGCCCGAGCCATCATCGACCATGACGCGATCCTCGCGTCGAATGATGCGATAGTAGCTCGGGAACAGTCCGTGTTGCTCGACGCTCTCCACGAACTCGATCGTGACGGTGTACGCGCGCGCGACCATGTGGACGGGGGTTCCCGCCTTCAAGTCCATCCAGACGCCGACGCGGATATCCCACCGCTCGTCGGGCCGATCCGCGATCGGCGGACGCGGCGGCGAGATCCGCTCCTGATCGCTCGCGAAGTCGACCAGGTCCCGTAACTCCCGCCGGCGCCGCGTCGCCGCGTTCGAAAACGGCGCGCGCAGCACCGCGGGCTTGGATGGCGGAATCTCCCCCCGCTGGAGTGCCTCCACGAGCGCCCTCACGTCCGGGTGCCGCCTGAGATCAATCAGCGTCGACGCACCGGGCGCCGTGAGCCGCGGCAAGAGGCTCCGCTTCGTGCGCCGCACGATGGTCGGGGCCAGGCACTGGGCGCAGACCACCAGGTCTCCGCTTCTCAGTCCCCGCGTGCCCACATTGTGGTTCGAGTCGAGAGCCGTCCGCGACTGACAGAACGGGCAGCGAAGAGTCGCGGTTGGCGCCGCGGGCGAGGGCAGCGTGGCGAGTTGGTCGTCAGACACGGCGGAAGGGGGCCAGATTGCGGCACGCACGCGCGCGGCACGGATAACCCTCGGACCGCGGAAACAGGCGCATGCGCTACCCGCTACACATTATGTCAAAAGGCTTGCGAGTAAAGAGGGGAGCCGGTTATTCCGTATTGGTCCAAACCGGCCGGGATGGCGAAATCGGTAGACGCGAGGGACTTAAAATCCCTTGGGGGTAACCCCATGCGGGTTCGATTCCCGCTCCCGGCATGATGCGCCGCAACGACTTACACGCTCTCGCTCGAGATCGCGCTACGCACTTTCCCTCTCACTTTCCCCTGTGCGGCGAGAGCCGCGCGCTTTCGACGTCTTCGCGTCGTCGCCGTGCGGCGGCTCGTCGCGTCGCTTCTGATCGTCCTCGCGTCGTGGCGCGTCGCCGGTGCTTACGAGCTTGAACGTACGAGCGCCGCGCTTCGCTCGCCTCGTGCTCGCTGGGGCCGGCTAGCCAGGGCTCGGCTGCCGTGGCGGGATTTTGGGCCCATCATCGGGTGCAGCCGTTACACGTGCGTTACCGCAACAGATGAGGTTATGAGTTTCCTGGAGGGAGGGGTCGTCCCCGTGGGAACGCCAAACTTTTGAAGAGAGGTGCGATCGAAACGATGTCTATCGTCAGATTTAGTTCGCCAGGGTCGGGGGGCTTGGGCGTAGCGCGAGAAGGACTGGTGTTCACTGTCATTCCCCCGCGATCGATGGAGTCCGTGAACCTTTGGATCAACGCAGCAGTCGGCATGCCGGATGTCGAAGTGAAGGTTTCCCCCGGCATCGAGGTGAGTGACGCGCTCGCCCAAAGCACCACCGAGGAGACCGTCAGCATCAGCCTTAAAGTGGGCGAGGAGAACAAGCAGCGCATTACCGCGCCGAATGGTGCGTTCGATGTCGCGCTCTTGAACGTTAGTAAGCGGCGCGAGGGCCAAAATGCGTTTGACACATACGAGTACGAGGTGCAAGTGGAGAAGGTGAAGGAGTAGCCTCCCTGTCGCGGCGCGAACGTGTGGCCAGCCAATGGGGATGCGGCCCATCGGCTAACCGCCGCGTCGCTCGCTCGTTTCGTCCGCGCCCTCGACCTTCAACGTGTCGCCCTCGACCCTCAGCGTGTCGGTAGTCCAGAGGTGCATCACCTTTGCCTCTGACGGTGCCTCTCGCTTATGAGACAGGATGCGCACGCCATCTTTGATGGTGAGCGAAGCTTGGTGAAAGGGCGCGCTGGGCAAAGGAATCCGTACATCCTTGCCGTCGTCTTTCACGAGCAGCGCGCCGGCGAGTTGGATGCTGTGCATGGAGGCCACGCCCTTTGCGAACGAGTCCGAGACCTCGGCACCTTGGCTGTTCTGTCGACCGCGAGCCGCGACGAGCAGGTCCTGCGTCTCTTCCTCTCCGCGCAGCGGCAACTGGAATAGAATCGATCGCGGGTTCAGGAACGTCACCTTGGCCTTTGAAGGTCGGGGTGATGGGCGGCATCAGCACGCCGTCGAACCACCAGTTATCGACCGCGACGCCCCAGAGCGCGAGCTCACGATTAGTCCAGTGAAGCCGAAGCTCGAACGTCGATCATCGCGCGCGCCCGGCTGCTCGCCGTCGCGTCAGCTCGTAGTGTCGATAGCTCGCCCTTCGCGGGGTCCCCCGCCTTAGCAAGTTCTTCCAACTTCGCGACGAGGTCGTCGTACTGACGGTTCGCGGCGTCTAACTTAGCGCTGAGTGATTTGTTATTGGCATCGGCGGCGGCGATCTTTTCGTCCCGCGCGCGCACCTCGGCCGTGCGCCGAGCCAGCGCGATCGACACGTACACGAGCGAAACAGACACGAGCAGCAACGGCACCGAGCCGACGAAGTGTAGGAGTCGGCCGACGAATCCCTGGACGTCGGTGGGCGACGCGAACATCGCGACGATCGCCGCCGCCGACCCGAGACCGCCGAGGACCGTGAGAGCGCCTCGACGGATCTTGCTCCAGTCGATTCGCATCGTAAGAACCGTGGCTGCGCTACCATCGCGTTCGCCGTCATGTCTTGGTCGCGCTGCTTCTAGTTCGTGTCCCATCTGCGGCTGGGAGAAATAGTCCGAGGTACTCACTAGACGCTTCTCTTAGAATGTGGGCGATTTATCAATCCTGCGCAAAGGTGGGTACCCGCCACCATGCGCGAAGAGCGCGGCGTAGCGAGCGGATTATCGACAATTCCGTCCTCCACGAGCGGAAAAGGTGCTACGTGCGCGCACCACTCCTGCCACGTCACCGCAACACCTGGGGTGGTTATGATCGCGCGCACGAGTAACGCGCGCGTGTAACATGCTCGCGTGTGACCTGCGCGCCAAAAGTTGTCATCCAAGCGCACGATTAAGCGCGAGCAACATCGCTCGACTCGGCGATGACGGTCGTCGTGCACGTCCAAAACCCGTCTTCCTCGACCATGCTAGCGCGCTCACGTACGAACAACGCGCTCCCGCGCACGTCAGCAGAACGGCCTGTCACTGTTGCGAGTGCTCTCGATGTGGCAAGTACCGTCTGCCACGCGAGTCGGTTAGTTCTACGTCGCGCCCCCAATACTTGGCGCGCGCCGCGATTACTAACCGTGCGCGTTTTAAACGGTCGCGCGCGCTATTTCCGGGGTGCCGCCGCGCTCGTGCGGCGTTTACGGCTCTATCCCTGGCAGGGGGGCGAGGTGATGACCGGACTGATCCTGACCGCGATATTTCCAGCGGACCTACATCAAGGTTGTGATGCTATGCCGAGAAAGTTCGACAACGTATTTGTTCTTCCGGACGGGCGGTCGGTGCGCGTAACGGGAGAATTTCCGGACAACGAATGGCAGGCGCTCGTTCGGTTCGTGAGCCGCGCGGACAGGCTCCGCGAAAGTCCGCTCGTTCAGGAAGATATGCGCCAGATCTCCGAGCTCTTGATCGCCATTCCATCCGGCGAGGGGTTGACGACGCGCGAGCTAGAGCGGCTCCCCCTCAACGATCTCGCGATGAGCCTGCGGCCGTTCGTCTTAGACAATGACGCGACGTTCTTCTTCAAGATACTGAACTATCTCTCGCACCGGATCGAGGACGATGACGTGCGCGAGTGGTTCAAGCGGCTCAGGCGTGAATTCCAAGGTTTGGAGCTACAAAAGGACTTCGAGGTAATGTGCGGCAGCGTGAACGTGACCTCGTACGAGTTCCTCAAGCAATGGCTCACCGCGAAGGTCTACCACGTGGCACCCGACCTAGAGGACGAGGTGGACAAGACGCTGGCCGCCGTTGATCCGCAGGTCATGCGCCACTGCATGGGCCTTATGATGGGGTTGATAGCTGCCTGCGTGTCGTTCGTATACGATCTGATCTTGGCGTTGCGCGACGGCACGCCCGTGACCATTTGGAGAGGACCGATCGGTCAAGCGACGATCGAGTGGACGCCGGATGCCCCGCCGCCCGCCCGTACGTCTCAGACGTAAATGCGGGAGAGCTGGCGGGCCGCCGCCCGGGTCACAGGCGACGCGCTCGCGCCGGAGACCAGCTTGAATCCGCCGGAGCCGGATCACCGCGTTCCGTAAGCTTGCCGTCGCGAGCGTGACGACGCGGCTCGCGGCGACGGTGATCGTGATCTCCGCGCTGGCGTCGTTGTCGAGCGGCGTGTAGACGCTCAGGTATTCGACTCCGGAATCTCAGAGCGACTACTCCGCGGAGCCGTATTGGCTGACCTGATATGCGAGTGTCGCGGCGGTCCAGGTGCTGGGCATCACGATGGTGAACGCGACACGACCGTCGGCGCTTTGTTTACGACGGCCTGTTTCTGCATGGCAGTAAGGCAGGGCAACTGCGAACCCTTGTTGACCACGCTATCCATCGACTACTAGTGATCAAGCAAAACGACGAGATCTCTGCCGAGTTCTAATTCTGGTTACGGGCCAGTTGTCTCGCCGGGCGATCTCGGCGCGTTTCCACTCTGTTCTGCCGCAAGCAACCCGAGAGCCGCGCGAATCACGCGCAGCACATTGTCATTGGCGTTGATCGGCGTAAGCCGGATGTTGGGATGGTCACGCTGCCAAACGCGAAAGAGTTCATCGGCGAACGCCTGACCAATCTCCAAAACTCCTTTGAAGTCGAGAACAACCGCGTCAAACCAGTCAAAGCGTGCGGCGATGGATTTTGCTTGCGACCTCGAAACCAATCTCTCCTGTCCCACTTGCGCGAGGTTCAACGGAACGTGAGTCACGTTCAGGCCGTATTGTCCGGGCAAAGTATATTGATCCAACACGCTAGTCATAGTACGTGATGGTCGAGTATCTATGGACATGGTTACTCTGGTGCCAGGTTCAAGGTCCGCCATATCGATCAGCCAGTCGCTGGTCTCGTCAATGTCCGGTGCATGCGAGAAGTACGTATGTCCGGACGATATCGTGAAACGGTCACACATACGGCTGGAATAAAAGATGCCCCAGCCGGTGTGAGATGTCGGATCGGTTGTGAGGCGACCTTTGATCAAATCCAACACCGCGGCTCGCTCGTCCTCGTACTGATACATTTCCCTGAGCTTGTTGAAGATCCCCACGCCCGCGTCGCTAACCATCAGTCTCACGACCGCGGCGGAGCACGATACTACCACGAAGATCGAAGTCGATTCAGAATGGTCCAGCGCATTGTTGTAAATTTCGGTGAAGGCGTACTGCGCAATTTGGAATGCATGAGTAAGCCCTGGAAGCTTGGGCGCGACGTAGTTGGCCCAGACTTCGGACTCACTTGGACCGCCGACTCGAGGGAAGGATTGCGAGGAGACTACGGTGTAAACACCGTACTGTCGGCCTTTGGTCGCACCTTGCGCGACCAGGATGCCTTCATCCACGAGAGATCGCAGATGGCCATTAATCGCCTGCCTAGTGATTTTGAAGTGCTCGGCAGCCTCGGCTACTATTTCCGCAGCTCCCACCGCCTTCTCGGGGCCGGTTTGTCCTAGTTCCTTGAGTGCAAGGGCGCGAATCAGGTATCCAGCGACCGTGGTGGCATCAGGGGGCAGAGATCCGTCGATTGGAAACACGATAGCAATTTATTAGAAAGCCAGCCTGGTGTCTAGTTTCCAATCCGAGCTGACCCATTCCCGGCCCGCTAATCACAAGGAAGGTCCAGGACTATGGCATGTGTTATGACACCGGAGTGGTCTTCGACTGCCTGCTCGCCGAGTTGTGCTGCTGGACTAGGGCTTAACCGATCTTCCGGGTCGATGGTAGGACCTAAAACCCCTTTTAGGGTTAACCTCATTTTGGGTTCGATTCCAGCTCCCGGCACTCAACTCGAACGCATCCGATAGAAAACGAACTCCTCGCTGTAGAGCGCCCGGACTTTTCTGCCGTTCTGTTGCGCTGGGCGGAATCTCATGTGCGGCATGGCATCGCAGATTCCGCGCGTCAGTGCCATATCGTCCGATTCGGTGACCACGACAGATCCGGCCACCGGCCGGCCGGCGGTGTCGATGATCGCGACCGCGGTCGCGCGAAGCGCGCCGTGGTGGGTGAACGGCGGATTGTCGTCCGGGCTCAAGGTCATCGCGACGACACTATAGTCGCTATCCCTGGCCACGGCGTCGACGCCATTCTCGAGGCGTTTCGCGGGTTGCTCTGGATCAGAGACGACATCGCCAATCGCGCCGACATCGACGTTTCGGACGTCGGCGCAGCGGCCCACGGTCGAGTCTTTCACCGCTCGCGCAGGTAAGCCGGCGAGCTCATCGGCCGCTCTCGGCGCCGACGCGCAGCCGGCGAGCGCGAGGCTCGCCAGTGCCACGAGTCCCGAGCTCGCCAGATACCATGCTCTCGTCATTTCACCTCGATCTTCTTCCGCCCTTGCTGCTCCGCTTTCGGCGCCGGCATGGTCACTTCCAAGACGCCGTTCGTAAATGTCGCTTTGATCTGATCGGAGTCTACGTTCGCAGGGAGCGGGATCGCTCTGTAAAAGCTCCCATAGCTCCGCTCGCTGTGATCCGCGTCGCCACTCGATTGCTGGCGCTCGCCAGAAATGGTGAGCGTCCCGCCGTCGACCTCGACGTTAACGTCTTTCGAGTTGAATCCGGGTAACTCGGCGTGCACGACGAGCTGATCATCGCGCTTCGACGCGCCGATCGCGGGCAGCCAGAGCGCCTCTAGCGTCGCCATCCGCATTTTCCCCATGTCGTCGATCATCGCGCGCATCAACGCGAACGGGCTAAGCGGGCGTGGCCTGTGTTTCCATCGCGAACTCCCTCTGGTAAGTGGTACCAGAGATGGCCCGCAATCGCAATGCCAGTAACTAGTGCTTCGGCTCGTCTGAGGAGGTGTTCTCTTCGACGATCTTGTGCACCGTGATCGTGAGGTCAGGGTACCGCGACCGGCCCACTTTGACCGCGTCTCGAACCGCCTGGATGGCCCGCCGGGAAAAGTCGTGCTGCGGCTCGAACGTCTCCCTCGACTTCGACGTTCATGACCAGCAGGATCGCTTTCCGCATGCGATGGAAGGTAGATCCGGATAGAGAGCCCGACAATATTTCGCCCCATGACCAACGTCGTGGCGCTGGCCGCTGAGCTCCTCTCGATTCAATCGCCGACCGGACACGAAGGACGCGCGGTCGAATTCGTCTCCCGATGGCTCGTCGCCCGCGGCTGGAACGTAACGGTTCAAGAAGTCACACCGGGCCGGAGCAACGTCTGGGCGTCGCGCTCCGGCGGTGGCGTAACCCTGTCCACGCATCTCGATACCGTCCCGCCATTCGTGGCGCCCAGTCTGGATGGCGACCACTTGCGCGGTCGTGGGGCATGCGACGCCAAGGGTATTGCCGCGGCCATGCTCGTCGCCGCTGACCGCCTGGCCACCTCGGGCGAGCAGCGCGTCGATGTCTTGCTCGTCGTCGGAGAAGAGAAGGGCTCGGACGGCGCCCGCGCCGCGAACCAACTCGCCGCCACCTCTCGCTATCTGATCAATGGCGAGCCGACCGAAAGTCGGCTGGCCAGCGGCGCCAAAGGATCGTTGCGCGTGACGGTACGAACCCGTGGCCGCGCAGCGCACTCGGCATATCAGCATCTGGGCCAATCCGCCATCGACCCTCTGCTGGATCTCCTGCCGAGCCTACGCTCACTCCCGCTGCCGTCAGATCCCGTTCTCGGGCAGACGACATATAACATCGGAGTCATTCGGGCAGGCACCGAAGCGAACATCGTCCCGGCCTTGGCGGAAGCCGAGGTCATGTTCCGTCTGGTCGGCGATCCCGCGCCGATCAAGCGGGCGATCGAAGCTTGGGCCGGCAACCGCGCCGAGATCGAGTACGGTTCGTACATTCCCGCCCAACACTTCCACACGGTGCCCGGCATAGACGCGGCGCCGGTGGCCTATACTTCCGACATTCCGCTTTTGACGCGCTGGGGCACGCCGCTGCTCTTTGGTCCCGGCTCGATCCATGTCGCCCACACCCCGGACGAGTACATCGACGTGCGCGAGCTCCGCGCGAGCGTCGATACGTACGAGCGGCTCGTTCGCACACTGCTCGCCGTATGACTGCCGCCACCTCCAAATGGCCCGTCGCCATCCTCGGCGCAACGGGCGCCGTCGGCCAGACCTTCATCCGCTTGCTCGTCGACCATCCGTGGTTCACGGTCGCCGAAGTGGCCGCCTCCGATCGCTCGGCCGGCAAGTCGTATCGCAATGCGACGCACTGGCTCGAAGGCACTCTCCCTCCCTCCGTCGCGGATCTTCAGGTCCAACTGTGCGATCCGGCTTCGCTTCGCTCGCCGATCGTTTTTTCTGCGCTCGACTCGTCGGCGGCTGAGACCCTTGAGCCGGCGTTTGCGAGGTCTGGGCGGCTCGTGTTCAGCAACGCAAAAAATTACCGAATGGAGCCGGATGTCCCTCTCTTGATCCCCGAGATCAACGCCCCACACCTGGCCGCGCTCCCGACGCAACGCCGCCGCCACGGATGGTCAGGCTGCGGCGCCATTATCACGAACGCGAACTGCGCGGCGACATCCGCCGTCTTTCCGCTAGCGGCACTGCACGCCGCCTTCGGTCTCGAGCAAGTTCTGGTCGTCACGATGCAAGCGGTCTCGGGCGCCGGTTACCCGGGCGTGCCTTCATTGGACATTCTGGGCAACGTGATCCCGTTCATTGGCGACGAAGAGCCCAAGGTCGAACGGGAGCTCCCAAAAATGCTGGGCACCTGGTCAGGCACTCTGATTCAGCCGGCCGATTTCGCCGTCAGTGCGCACACGAACCGAGTTCCGGTCGAGCACGGCCACACCGCCTGCATGACCGTGAAACTGCGCACGCGTGCAGACGCGCACGAAGCGCGCGCCGTATTGGAAGAATGGCGTGGTCACGAAGTGGCGCGAGCATTGCCAAGCGCCCCAGAGCGCGCCATGGTCGTCACCGACGATGAAAAACGCCCGCAACCGAGACGGGATGCGCTGGCCGGGAAGGGAATGACGTGCACCGTCGGCCGTGTTCGCGCCGACACGCTGTGGGACCTTCGCCTCGTCGCCCTCGCCCACAACACGATCCGCGGCGCCGCGGGCGGATCGATTCTGAACGCCGAGCTTCTCGCCGCCCAAGGCGGCCTCCCGGGGGAACTCGGCGCAGCCGAGTTCTTGTCCAACCGACCCGCGGAGCGACGCGACAGCGGCGCGGAGACACGCGGCGGAGCCGCGTGATCGTCTCGAAATTCGGCGGAACCTCGGTCGCCGACGCCGAGGCCATCACCCGCACGGCCGAGATCATTCGCGGCCGCCTCGATCGCCGCCCGGTCGTCGTCGTCTCGGCCATGGCCGGGGTGACGAACGACCTGCTCGCGTTGGCCGAGCACGCCGTGCAGGGTCAGTTGCTCATGGCCATGCAATCGGTCGAGGCGTTGCGCCGCCGGCACTTCGCGGCCGCCGAACAATTGCTGGGCCCAGCCGAGGCATCCGAGTTGTGCGCGGAGATGAGCGTGATGTTCGACGAGCTCGCGAGCCTGGCGGGCGCGCTGTCGGTGCTCGGACACCTCACGCCCCGCTCGCTCGACGCCGTCGCGGCGACCGGCGAGCTCCTCTCATCGCAGATCGTGGTCGCCGCCTACACGAAACTCGGCCTCGACGCGGGCCTGGTCGATGCGCGTCAGGTGGTCATCACCGACGACGACTATACCAAGGCCACGCCTCAGGCCGAGGCCATTTTGGCGGCGGCGCGCGAGACGATTCTGCCGTTGCTCCGCGACGGCCGCGTTCCCGTCCTCGGCGGTTTCGTCGGCGCGACGGCAAACGGGATCACGACGACGCTCGGTCGCGGAGGGTCGGACTACAGCGCCGCCCTCGTCGGCGCCGCGCTCGACGCCGAGGCGATCGAGATCTGGACCGACGTCGACGGGATGCTGACGGCTGACCCGCGCGTGGTCGGTGGCGCGCGACTCATCGAGCAAATCCGGTTCGACGAGGCGTCCGAGCTCGCCTCCTTCGGGGCGAAAGTACTGCACCCGAGCACGATCGCCCCGGCCGTCCGCCGCGGCATCCCGGTATACGTGTACAACTCCCTCCGCCCAACGGGCAGTGGGACCCGGATCACGTTCGAAGCGCCACGCCGGCCCGTCTCGGCTATAGCGGGGAAAAAGGGCACGACGATCGTCAAAGTCAGAGCGTCGCGGATGCTCTTGAGCCACGGGTTCTTGCGCATGATCTTCGAGGTGTTCGAGCGTCACCGGACATCGATCAACGTCGTCGCGACCTCCGAGGTCTCGGTCTCCGTCACGGTCGACCAGACCGATCGCCTCGAAGCGATCGTGGTCGATCTCTCGACGTTGGGCAATGTATCGGTCGAGCGATCACGCGGGATCATTGCCATCGTTGGCGCGGGATTGAGCGATGATACGGCGACGATCGCCAAGGGTCTGGAGGCGCTGCGGGGAATCAAGGTGCACATGCTCTCGCTCTCCGCGACGGGGATCAATTTCACCCTGATCGTCGACGCCGACGACGTCGCGCCGGCCATGCGTCGGCTGCACGCAGCATTCTTCCCGGAGTCTTGATGCGAGTCGCGCTGATCGGGATGGGAAAGATGGGCCGCGCCGTTCGTGACCTCGCGGGCGCCCAGGTCGCCGTGACGCTCGACGCGCCGTTCACGCCGGACCGCCTCGCGAACGCGGACGTTGCCATCGAGTTCACAGTCCCCTCGGCGGCGCCAACGAACATCCGCGCCTGCCTCGCCGCGGGCTGTCCCGTGGTCGTCGGCACCACCGGCTGGTACGCCGAGCTCCCGTCGCTCACCGAGGAAGTCTCGCGTCAGGGCGGTGCATTGCTGTGGGCGGCAAACTTCTCTCTCGGAGCCCAAGCCATGATGTATCTCGCCGCCGAGGCCGCCCGCCTGCTCGATACGGACGTGGCGATCGTCGAGACGCACCACGCCTCGAAGAAAGACGCGCCGTCCGGCACGGCCCGCGAGATCGCCCGCGCGATCATTGAGGAGAGAAGCGGGGGAGTGCCGATCACGAGTGTCCGGGTCGGCCACGTGCCAGGCACGCACGAGGTCATATTTGATGGCACATTCGACCAATTGCGTCTCACGCACGAGGTCCGCGACCGCAAGGTCTTCGCCGAGGGCGCGCTGGTCGCGGCCGAGTGGCTGATCGCCGAAAAGCGGGTTGGTGTCTTCACGATGCAGGATGTCCTCGCATGACGAGTCGCCTCAGTGGTTGCGGCACCGCGCTCGTGACGCCGTTCTCGTTGCACGGCGCCCTCGACTTGGGCTCGCTGGCCCGCATGGTCAATTGGCAACTCGACGAGGGAGTCGATTTCCTCGTCCCCTGTGGCTCGACGGGCGAAGCCGCGACGATGAGCCTCGAGGAGCACGTCCGCGTCGTGACGCACACGGCGGAAGTCGCCTCGGGTCGCGCGCCGATCGTCGCGGGCGCGGGATCCAACGACACGCACAGGGCCGCGGTGCTCTCGCGTGAGCTGTGTACCAGCGGTGCCACGCACTTGCTGCACGTCACGCCGATGTACAACAAGCCGCCCCAGCGTGGATTGATGGAGCATTTCCGCTCGATCGCCGACGCGTCTCCGCTGCCGATCATTCTCTACAACGTCCCGAGTCGCACGGGGATCAACATGCTCGCCGAGACGACCCTCGAGCTGGCCGAGCACCCGAATATCCTCGGTGTCAAGGAGGCGTCGGGCGACCTGGGGCAGATTGTCGAGATCTTGCGTCATTGACCCGATCGCTTCTCCGTGCTGTCGGGCGATGATGCGTTGACGTTGGCGGTTATCGCGCACGGTGGCGACGGCGTCATCTCGGTGATCTCGAACGTCACCCCGAACCTCATGAGCATCCTCGTCTCCCTGGCGCGGGCCGAGAAGATGTCGGAGGCCCGTCGGATCGACAACCGACTGCGTCCTTGGATGCGAGCGGCGTTCATCGAGTCGAACCCGATCCCGGTCAAGGCTGCGCTCGGCCTCATGGACCGCATCACTCCCACGCTGCGCCCTCCGCTCGTGCCGTTGGCCGAGGCCTACATACCGGCGCTTACCGCGGCGCTCCTCTCCGTCGGCGCTCTCCGCGCGTGACCGATCTCGAACGCGATATCGCCTCGGCCTCTCCCGAGACCGCGCGAGAGGTCGTCGACCGGCTTCTCGCCGAGCTGGAAAACGGCGCGGTTCGAGCAGCGGTCAACACGGGCGGCGTCTGGCGGGCAGTACCCTGGGTGAAACAGGGCATACTGCTCGGCTTTCGCATTGGTGTTCTTACGGAGTACGACGGGTTCGTCGACAAAGACACGTTTCCCATCCGCCATTTCACGCCCAGCGATGGCATCCGCTTGGTGCCGGGTGGTTCGGCGGTGCGTCGAGGTGCGTACCTCGCGCCCGGTGTGGTGTGCATGCCGCCGATGTACGTCAATGTCGGTGCTCACGTGGGCGCTGGCACGATGATCGACTCGCATGCCCTCGTCGGCTCGTGCGCCCAGATCGGAGAGCGGGTGCATATCAGTGCCGCCGCGCAAATCGGCGGCGTGCTCGAGCCGGTGAACGCAGCCCCAGTCGTGATCGAAGACGACGCATTAGTCGGCGGCAACTGCGGGGTCTACGAAGGCACGGTCGTCCGCACGGGCGCGGTTCTGGGAGCCGGCGTCATCCTCACGCGCGGCACGCCCGTGTATGATCTCGTGCGTGAGACCATCTATCGCGCGGAGGATGACCGGCCGCTCGAGATCCCCGCGGGAGCAGTCGTCATCCCTGGCGCTCGGGCGATTCAGCGAGGGTGGGGCGCCGAGCAGCACCTGTCGCTGCAGACGCCGGTGATCGTGAAATACCGCGACGAGAAAACCTCGGCCGCGGTGGCGCTCGAATCCTGGCTCCGATGACCGTGCGCGTTACTGGCCAGGTCACCGTTCCGGGTGACAAGTCGATCTCGCACCGCGCCCTGATGTTCGCCGCGCTGGCGCAACCCGGCGCCAAGTCCGTCGTGCGCGAGATCCTCGACTCGGCCGACGTTCGATCGACCGCCGCCGTGCTGCGCGCGCTCGGCGTGCCGATCCCGAGCTTCTCGCCGGCGATGACAATCACGGGCGTCGGCCGGCGCGGCTTGGCCGCTGCATCGGCCGCGCTCGACTGCGGCAATAGTGGAACGACGACGCGGCTTATGGCCGGAATCCTCGCCGCTTCGGCCTTCCGCAGCATTCTCGTGGGCGACGATAGCCTGAGCCGCCGCCCGATGCGCCGCGTCGCTCGGCCGCTCGAGGCCATGGGGGCGCGTATCGCGCTTTCGGCCGGCGATCGTCTGCCGATGCGCATTGACGGTGGGCCGCTTTCGTCTCTCCACTGGAAAAGCGAGACCGCTTCGGCCCAGGTAAAGAGTGCGATCTTGCTCGCCGGTCTCGTCGCCGGCGTCGAGGTCACAATCGAGGAGCCATCGCCGACTCGCGATCACACCGAGCGCTTTCTCCGCGCCCTCGGCGCTCCCGTTATTGTCGGGCCTACGGTCGGAGCTACAATCGCGGCGGTCGGGACGGTCGGGACGGTCGGGACGGTCGGGACGGTCGGGGCTAGGGTCGCGGCGGGTTCCGTCACGTTGGCGCCGGTAGCGCGCGACCTGACTGGCTTCGACCTCACGGTACCAGGCGATCCATCGTCTGCCGCCTTCTTCGCTGGTCTCGCCTCGCTCGCCGACACTGGATCCCTGTCTCTGATCAACGTCCTCGCCAGTCCGACACGTGATGGCTTCTTCCGCACGCTCTCGGCGATGGGCGGCGCGGTCGCGCGAAGCGCGCCGTGCGACACCGAATCCGGCGAACAGGTCGCGACGTACGAGATCGCTCCAGCCCGACTCCGGAGCATACGGGTTGGGGCGAGCGAAGTCCCGTCGATGATCGACGAGCTGCCGCTGCTCGCCTGCCTTGCCGCCCATGCCGAAGGCGAGACCGTGATCTCAGGCGCCGAGGAGCTTCGCGTGAAAGAGAGCGACCGCATCGCCACCACGGTCGCAAATCTCCGTACGATCGGAGCCGAGGTCGAGGAGCGTCCGGATGGGATGGTGGTAGTCGGCAGTGACGCCCCACTGCGCGGCCGGATCATCACGCACGGCGACCACCGTATCGCGATGGCCTTCGCGATCCTCGGCCGCCGCCGCGGCAACGCGATCGAGGTCGACGACCCGGATTGTGTGGCGGTGTCTTATCCGTCGTTCTGGCGCACGCTCGACGAGGTCACCCGTTGACCTCCTCGCGAATGGTGATCGCGATCGACGGCCCGGCGGCGTCGGGAAAATCGTCGACGGCCCAGTGGGTGGCCGAGCAGATCGGATTCCGCCACGTCGACTCCGGCGCCTTGTATCGTGCCGCCACCGCCGCGGCGATCCGGGTCGAGCCGAACGCCGAGCAGTGGGACGAGGCGTTCGTGATGCGCCGTGTCTCCGAGATCACGCTCGCCCCGTCCCGCACGTCGTTCTCCCCGATGATCGCGGGCGCCGATGCCAGTGCCGAGATCCGTTCGCCGGCTGTGACACGCAGCGTGTCGCTCGTCGCGCAGATGCCCGCCGTTCGCGCGTGGGTCAATGCGCATCTCCACCAGCTCTCCCACGCCCACGACATCGTCGTCGATGGTCGCGACATGGGCACGGTGGTGTTCCCCAACGCCGCCCTCAAGATCTTTTTGATCGCCGACCCTTGGGAACGCGCCCGCCGCCGCCTCGTCGAGCGCCTGTCGCGCGCCCCGACGGACGCGGAGATCGCCGAGGAGACCGACCTGTTGGTCCAACGCGACGCGCGGGACGCGATGCAGACGGTTCAGGCCAAAGACGCCATCCTGGTCGACACGACCACGCTCACTCAGTCCGAGCAAGTTGCCCGCATCGTCGCTCTGGCCGAGGCGGCGGTTGGCCGGGCCCGTAAATAGGCTTCCCACCGTCACTTTTCATTGACGCGGGGGGCAGGTCCAGCTAGCTTTTTTGGTTCCCTCAGTCCGTCCACGGCCACCTTAACCTGTTATATGCCCGAGCTAGAGACTCCCGTTTCTTCCACCGCAGTAACACCCTCTTCCCCCGCGGAAAATGGCGGGCCGAGCTCTCCGCTGTCTCAGCGCGAAAAGCGCGACGCGCAGAAGGCCCAGCTGCGCCCGCTCGCCAATCGCCGTCCAGAGCTCTACGACGAAGATGAATACTCGCCGGACTCGGACGAGTACGAGCGCATGTTCGAACTGTACCAGGGCACGATGGCCTCGATCGAAGAAGGCGAGATCGTCAAGGCCACGGTCCAGGGCATTCGCGACAACATGGTCGTTCTCGACATCGGCTTTAAGTCCGAAGGCACTGTCCCGTACGAAGAGTTCAAGGACATGCCGGAGCTCAAGGCCGGTGACATCGTCGAGGTCCTGCTCGAGCACCTGGAGGATCAGGAAGGCTCGGTCGTGCTCTCGAAGAAGAAGGCCGACTTCATGCGCGTGTGGGAGCGCATCCGGGTCGCGTACGAGACCGACCAGCCGGTCGAGGGCACGCTCGTCAAGAAGATCAAGGGCGGCGTGGTCGTCGATCTCATGGGCGTCGATGCGTTCCTGCCGGGCTCTCAGATCGCGCTCCGCCGCGTGCCGAATATCGACGAGCTGCTTGGACAGAAGTACGAGTTCAAGATCATCAAGCTGAACAAGCGCCGCCGGAACATCGTCGTCTCGCGCCGGGTGATTCTCGAGGCCGAGCGCGCGGGCAAGCGCGAGAAGCTGATGAAGGAGCTCCAGAAGGACCAAGTCCGGAAGGGCGTGGTCAAGAACATCACCGACTTCGGCGCTTTTATAGACCTCGGCGGGGTGGATGGCCTTTTACACATCACGGACATGAGCTGGGGCCGTATTGCCCACCCGTCCGAGATGGTGCACATCGGCCAGGAGCTCGAAGTCAAAGTTCTGGACATCGACTGGGAGCGCGAACGGATCTCACTTGGTCTGAAGCAACTCCAGAGTTACCCGTGGAAGGACGTCGCGGCGAAATACCCTGTCGGCACTCGCGTGCACGGCAAGGTCGTCTCGATCACGAACTACGGCGCCTTTATCGAGCTCGAACCGGGCATTGAAGGCCTCGTTCATATCAGCGAGATGAGCTGGACGCGCAACGTTCGCCACCCGTCGAAGCTCGTCTCGATTGGCGAAGCGATCGAAGCAGTGGTTCTCAAAGTCGACCCGAACGAAGAGAAGATCTCGCTCGGTATGAAACAGACCGAGCAAGATCCGTGGGTGGTTTTGCCGCTCAAGTATCCGGTCGGCACGCGTATCACGGGCAAAGTGCGTAACCTGACCAGCTTCGGCGCCTTCGTTGAGATCGAGCCGGGTATCAATGGGCTGATTCACATCTCCGACATGTCTTGGACGAAGCGCGTCCAGCACCCGTCAGAGGTCGTGAAGAAGGGCGACACGGTCAATGTCGTGATTCTCAATATCGACAGCGACAACAAGAGGATCAGCTTGGGCCTCAAGCAGGCCGAGGAAGATCCGTGGCTCCGCATTGGCGAGACGTACCCGGTCGGTACGGAGCTGAGAGGCAAAGTCGTGCGCCTGATGGACAAGGGCGTCGTCGTCGACATTGGCAACGACATCGAGGGTTTCGTCCCGGTCAGCCAGTTGAACAACGGCAAGCCGGTGTCGAGCCCCGCTGACATTGTCTACGAGACGATGAACCTCGACGTGCGGATCCTCGAGGTGGACCCGATTCACCGTCGGATCGTTCTGGCGGTGACGGGCATTCCGGAAGAGCAGCCGCCGCGTCCGGAGACGCCGTCGAAGGTCATCCCCATGGAATCCGAGAACGACATCGGCCCGCTCACGGGCCCGCTCGAGGAATAGAACGTGGCTTCGCCACTAGTCAATGCAGCCGCGGCCGCTTTGCGCCGCGGCTGCTCGACTAATCGGTTGGAACGGCTCGGCTTCGCCAAGCCTTAAGTGTCCATGCAGGATAAGCTCCGACTCCTCCAGGAACGTCGGGCGGAGTCGGAGCTCGGCGGTGGTGCCGCGCGCCTACAAGCACAGCACGACAAAGGCAAGCTGACGGCGCGTGAGCGCATCGACGCGCTCCTCGACCAGGGGAGCTTCGTCGAGCTCGATCGCTTTGTCGTCCACCGCTCCTACGATTTCGGCCTCGACGAGCAGCACATCTATGGCGACGGTGTCGTCACCGGCCATGGCCGGATCGACGGGCGTATCGTCTACGTGTTCTCCCAAGACTTCACGGTCTTGGGCGGCTCGCTGTCCGAGGCCTTCGCCGAGAAGATCTGCAAGGTCATGGACCTGGCGATGCGCAACGGGTCTCCCGTCATCGGCCTCAACGACTCGGGGGGCGCCCGCATCCAAGAAGGCGTGGTCTCCCTGGGTGGCTACGCCGACATTTTCCTGCGCAACACGCTCGCGTCGGGCGTCATCCCTCAGATCTCGGCTGTCCTGGGTCCGTGCGCCGGGGGAGCCGTGTATTCGCCGGCGATCACCGATTTCACGTTCATGGTGCGCGGCACCTCGTACATGTTCGTGACGGGTCCGAACGTCGTCAAAACCGTCACGCACGAAGACGTCACGATGGAAGCGCTGGGCGGCGCCGACACCCACGGCGGCACGTCAGGCGTGTCCCACTTCACGTATGAGAACGAAGTGGCGTGCCTGGCCGGGGTCCGCAAGCTGATCTCGTTTCTCCCGCTCAACAACGTCGATGACCCTCCGCGCGGGAAGGGCACCGACCCCCGGGATCGCCGCGAAGTGAAATTGTTGACCGTCGTCCCGGACCACGACGCCAAGCCGTATGACATGCATGATGTCCTACGGCTGATCGTAGACGATGGTGAATTTTTCGAAGTTCAGGCGGACTATGGCGGAAATATCCTGGTCGGCTTCGCGCACCTGGGTGGATTCTCCATCGGGATCGTGGCGAACCAGCCAGCCGTCCTGGCGGGTGTGCTGGATATCAACGCGTCGTTGAAAGCCGCACGATTTGTGAGGTTCTGCGACGCCTTCAACATCCCGATCGTGACGTTCGTCGACGTCCCCGGCTTCCTGCCCGGTGTCGCTCAGGAGCACAACGGGATCATCAAGCACGGCGCGAAGCTCCTCTACGCGTACTGCGAAGCCACCGTGCCCAAGCTCACGGTGATCACGCGGAAGGCCTACGGCGGAGCGTACGACGTCATGTCGTCGAAGCACATCCGTGGGGACTTCAACGTCGCCTGGCCGACGGCCGAGATCGCGGTGATGGGCCCGAAAGGCGCGGTAGAAATCCTGTTCCGTCGCGAGATCGCCAACGGCTCCTCGGCCGACGAGAAGATCCGCGAATACCGCGAGAAATTCGCGCACCCATACGTGGCCGCCGGCCGCGGCTACGTCGACGACATTATCGACCCGCGCGAGACGCGCCCTCGTTTGATCGAGGCCTTAGACACGCTTCAGACGAAGCGTGATAAGAACCCGCCTAAGAAGCACGGTAACATACCGTTATAGCGCGATGTTCAAGAAGATTCTCATCGCCAATCGCGGCGAAATCGCCCTCCGTGTGATTCGCGCTTGCCGCGAGATGGGAATCCGCTCCGTCGCCATCTTTAGCGATGCCGACCGCGGCGCTCTGCACGCGCGCGAAGCCGACGAAGCGGTCCCACTCGGCGCCGGCCCGTCGCGCGAGACTTATCTCGTCATCGACAAGATTCTCGCCGCCGCTCGGCTCACTGGCGCCGAGGCGGTTCATCCCGGCTACGGATTTCTGTCCGAGCGTGCGGAGTTCTCGCGGGCGGTACGTGACGCCGGGTTGGTGTTCATCGGGCCGCCACCGGAGGCCATTGAGGCGATGGGTTCGAAGACGGCCGCCCGCCGCTTGGCCCAATCTGCCGGTGTTCCCGTCGTCCCCGGCACGACCTCGCCATTGCGCGACGCCACCGAGGCCGCCGCAGTGGCCGCCCAATTTGGCTACCCGGTCTTATTGAAAGCCGCAGCTGGTGGCGGTGGCAAAGGCATGCGAGTCGTGTCGTCGCCGTCAGAAATCGCTCACAGCTTGGACGCCGCGAGACGCGAGGCGTTGAACGCCTTCGGCGACGATGCCGTCTATGTCGAGAAGTACATCACGGGCCCACGCCACGTCGAAATCCAGGTCCTGGCCGACTCGCACGGCACCGTGATCCCTATCGGTGAACGCGAATGCTCCGTGCAACGCCGCCACCAAAAGGTGATCGAGGAGTCCCCGAGCATCGCCGTCACGGATGATCTCCGACGTCTGATGGGCGAGACAGCGGCCCGCGCCGCCAAGGCGGCGGGCTACGTGAACGCGGGCACCTGCGAGTTCCTCCTCGACAGCGACGGCAAGTTCTATTTCCTGGAGATGAACACGCGCATTCAGGTCGAGCACCCGGTGACGGAGCTCGTCTACGGCCTGGACCTGGTGCAGTGGCAAATTCGCATCGCGCAGGGCGAGCGCATTCCCGAGTCGCTGACTCACGGTCTCGCCCCGAGGGGTTGGGCGATCGAGTGCCGGATCACGGCCGAAGACCCGATGGAAGGGTTCTTGCCTTCGACCGGCAGAATAACGGCGCTGCACGTGCCAACCGGCCCTGGCGTACGCTGGGACGGCGGGATCGAGATCGGCAGCGAGGTGGGTCTCCTGTACGACCCACTGCTGGCGAAACTGATCGTCTGGGCCCCCACGCGTTTGGCGGCGATCGACCGCATGCGTCGCGCGCTCGACGAGCTGACGATCGAGGGCGTCGAGACCGCCCGCGACTTCCACATGCGCGTGATGGACGACGCCGAGTTTCGCGCTGGGGCGATCGACATCCACTGGTTGGAGCGACGCCTGCCGTCCCTTACGACCGCGGCGAAACCCCCTCAGGATCTGACCGATCTCGCCGCCGTCGCCGGCGCGCTCCTGGCGCACGGCCGTCATGCTCCGCGGCGCTCGTCGAATGGAGTCGCGGTCATCCAGCAGCCAACACAACGCGTCCCGTCCCAGTGGCTCGCCTTGGCGCGCCGCGAAGCGCTGAAGTGATGCCGGAAGCCGAGATCGACATCGACTCGATCGCCGCTGGGGGCGATGGGGTCGGTCGCATGGATGGCCTCGTCGCGTTCGTCCCGCGCACGGCCCCGGGCGACCGCGCCCGCATTCGCTACGCCTCCGGCCGCCGCTTCGCGAGAGGCGAAGTCCTACGGCTCCTGCGCGAATCGCCCACGCGGACGGCACCCTCGTGCCCGCACTACCTCGCCGACCGCTGTGGCGGCTGCCAGATCCAGCATTTGTCCTACGCGTCGCAGCTCGGCGCCAAGTCACATATCATCCGGGACGCCTTCGCCCGTATCGGCCACCGGGATATTGCATTACCCGAAGTGCTCCCGAGTCCCGCCGAGTGGCGCTATCGCTCGAAGCTGACGCTCGCCATGCGGCGCCGCGGCGGCAGTTGGATCGCGGGACTGCATCCGTACGACGATCCGTCGGCGGTCTTTCCGCTGACCGACTGCCCGATCACCGCCGAGTCGGTCATGGCGGTGTGGCGCAGAATAATGGCCTTCTCATCGCTCTTGCCTCGCGCCGACGAGCTCCGGGGATCGGTCCGTGACGATGCCTTCACGTTGGAAGGTGGTTCCAAATGGGACCATGCGGCCGAGTTCTTCGCCTCGGTCCCCGAGCTATCAGAGGTCTGGTGGGCGCCAGACGACGCTCCTTTGCGTCTGCTGCATGCGCGCACGCCCGACGCGCTCGGTCCGTCGTTCGCCCAGGTCAACGCTGGGTTGGCGTCGACACTGCACGCCTACGTAGTCGACCGCGCTTGGGTATATGAGCCGTCTCGTGTGATCGACGCCTACTCCGGTCGCGGTGCGACGGCTCTTGCGCTCGCCACGCGCGGCGCCCAGGTGACGGCGATCGAATCCGACCGAGCGGCCGCTGATTGGGTGTCGGACCGACTCCCAGCGGGGTCACGCTCGATCGCCGGCCGAGTCGAAGACACGCTCTCGGATGCGTTGCCGGCTGATCTGGTGATCCTCAACCCGCCTCGCGCTGGCGTTGATGCGACGGTCACCGAGATCTTGGCCCAGCCCGAAGGGCCGAGGACGATCGTCTACGTGAGCTGCGACCCAGCGACGTTAGCCCGCGATGTCTCCCGACTCGCCGCCTATCAGGTTGCGGCAGTACGAGCCTTCGACATGTTCCCTCAGACGGCCCACGTCGAAACCGTGTGCGAGCTCACCAGATGAAGTACAGCGTCGATGTCAACGGCACGCGCCACTCCATCGAGGTCACCCCCGACGGCGTCGCCCACAACGCCACCGGCACCCCAATCACCCTCGAGCCAATCCCAGGCTCCCCTCTCTGGCTCCTCCGCGTCGGCGACGCCGTCCACCGCGTCACCGTCCGCCCCGGCACTGGCCCAGGCGTCTACACACTCTCGTTGGACGGCTACCGTTTTTCGATCGACGCCGTCGACGAGCGCGGCCGCTCGATCCGCGAGATGGCCCGCGCCGCCACTCCCTCCGGCCCCTCGCCTCTCAAGGCCCCGATGCCGGGCCTCATCGTGCGCGTCTTGGTTGCACCCGGCGACACCGTCACCGAGGGCCAAGGTCTTGTGGTGATGGAGGCGATGAAGATGGAAAACGAGCTGCGGAGCCCGAGCGCCGGGACGGTTCGCTCTGTTGCAGCCACGCCGGGAACGGCGGTGGAGAAAGGCGCGGTCCTAGTCGAGTTGTCCTGATCCGCTCAGCTTTTGCTCTACTGAGCCGACGCGTTTAGGATTTTCTGCGCGTAACGGACTCGTCCGACGATCGAATCTTGCTCCAATCCTACGCGTACGCGACGCCGCTCATCTTCACGAAGACTCAACATCGCAATTTTCACGTATCGCTCCGTCAGTTTTTCGTACGTCGCTGACCGATCGGCTTTGGTAGCGGCCCTTGACAGTGTTTCGCGAAGAGACTCGAGCGTAGTTGCGTCGAGCTCGTGTCGAATAGCGTCAACGAGTGCGCGCTCGGCTCGCAATTGCCGCCTGATGGCCACTACCTGCGCAACCGTCGCAGCTATCCCCACTGCCACGACTGCCAACATTTCGGATACGAACGCAATATCCATAGCGCTCAGGACTCCATAAACGGGATGAAAGAGACCACGTGGCGATTATAGCGTTCCACGAGATGCGGCACGATGACCACCACGAGGGCAATGACAATGAGCATCTTTTCGGAAACCGGCATCGCGGCATTCGGCTCGGCATGCCGACCGCAAGCCGCTGTAAGGAGCATCGCTATCACGATCGAGCTGGCGAGAATAAGCTTGCTCCTGGATGACGTGCCGATAGCCAAAATGTAGATGGCTGCCGTGAGTAGAAACTCTTGCTCGGTTATCCGCTGATCCATGAACCACAGGGCAACTAGCGGTAACAATGGAAGCAGGAAATGAAACAGGATGCATACGAGGAACTGTTGCCAATAGTCCGGCAATCCACGGACTGGGCGGGGTGCTTTGGTACCGGACTCTCCCATCATGTTCTCGGCCACCGTTTGCGTGCTCTCTTCTGTAGGTCGTTGCGATTCGCACTCCGGCGCGTATACGAGGTCGTATATGGTGAGTGTAAGACTATTGTCTGTTGTGATGCCGGTGCAAATTCGCCGTCGTCTATTGCCCCGTGCAGCGGACGCGGACAACTCGGAGTATGCGCGTCTGCGTCAGCCGAGCGTCAGCGCGGTCTTTCTACCTGACAGCCGCCAATTCGCTCAGGTCTCGTAGCGGCGGGGCGCCTGCGGGGCTGCCGGTTGGGGCGCGCCTGTAGCTGAACTGAGCAACGCACTTGCCTCGGCAGAGCGATTCACGAGCTTTTTCTGATTCGCCAGCATGAACTCGAGCGCGTATTCATTCGACGCGAGCTCGAAAGCGAATACCGTTCCGTGCCATGCCAGAAGTGCGGCTGCCGATCCGGGAGAGGCGCACGTGGGTGCACACATCGCCTGCGCCCGCTCGCGAGTCTTGTGCGCGACCATCCGAGAGACAACGAACCCAGCAACGATGAGAATGAATCCCACCACAGCCCTCGTGGACGCGCCGGCAATGCAGGCGACGATCACGCAGGGGACCAAAGCCACGAGCGCGAGGCCATTGGCAGAGTTGAAGACCTCCGCGTGTGCGACGCACTGCTGACAGCATGGGACATCGAACGCACGAGTCTTGGTGTGCGTGACGCGCTTACCGGTCGTTCTGCTGAACGAGACCGATAGTGCCGTCCCGCCGGGTGGCCCCGCACAGCACGCACACAAGTCCGGAAACACGAATTGCTGGCCAGAGAGCTCGACTCGCATGAGCGTTCCCCCGGCCAGCGCCGGTCACAGCCCGCAGTGCAGTTGCACTGCCTGCGTCTGAATAACCTTGGCGGTCATCAGCGAAAAGGCGTTCGACACGACGAGCATGTACTTGCCACTGCCCGTCATCTTCACTTGGAGCGGAATGACCGTCTCGCGGCCAGTGGAAAAGAAGACCTGAGCTTGATGATCGTTCTGCCAATTGGTGAACTGATCATTCGTCATAACCAGGACCGCGACGTCCTTCTCGCCACCCGCGAGCACCGTGATTTTGCCGGTGAGCAGACATCCGGCCTTGCTGTTCGGCACGTCGAAGGTCCACGAGTAGTAGGTGTGGGCCTTGATCTCCTGGGTGCCATCGGCGATGTGGACGGTCACTGGGCCTGGACCGATGCCGGCCATCGTCATGAGAACCGCAATTGAACGCAGGGAAATCATAACGCTCTCCGCTGTGGTTGAATCCATTTGTTCCACAGCAAAGACGAGCGAGCGCGGACCGCGTCAACATCTGTGTACTGTCTTCTCCATCCACACGTCCCACGTCACAGGCCCGGCCTCGTCGTCACTCACCGGATGACCCGCGATCTTGAGCGCGAGCTTGATCTGCCCGTGATGATAGCCCTCGTGCCAGATCATGTGCTGCAGGAAAAGAACCGGATGGTCGTAATGCAGTTTCATTTCGCGGGCGGTCTCCAGCCTGTCCTTGACCGCACCCCGGACCACCCACGCACTCTCGTTCAGCATCTGCGCCATGCGCTCACGATCGCGCTCGGCGCTCCACTCTTCTTTGGGCACCGCGACGGCGAAATCCGGCGCATCTTCCTCGACAAACACCAGTCGCACGTAGTGCACATGGGCGAACATCTCGGCGACGGACGGACTCTCGGGCGTCGCGCGGGCGTCTAAGCCACCATCGGGAATGATCCGGAGCAGGTTGACCAGGATCGCATTGTTGCGATCCCACGAGTCGAGGAGGTCGTCGAGCAGCATCCCGAAACCTGCATTTCACGTGGCCCACACGACAATCCGTTGAACAAACCCGACAGGTCGTTGGATTTTGGTCGTCGGTCCCGGGCGCAAACGCTACCCTGGTCGAATGCTAGGAATCTTCGCATTAGCGGCCGTCCTCGGTGGCAACGTCGTGGGAACGGTAACGGACAGCGCCAGCGGCGCGCCGTTGCCGAGCGTCGAGGTGACGGTGCAGCAGGGCACCGCGATCGTCGCCAATACATCGACCGACCCCTTCGGTCGATACATCATCCACAACATCGCCGCCGGCTCGTACACCGTTGCCGCGCACTTCATTGGGTTCCTGCCGCAGTCCCGGCCGCTGACGATCGCCAGCGGGACCGTGCATGCGGACTTCAAGCTGATCTCGGCGCCACCACAGCTCGAGGCCGTCCAGGTCTCGTCGCGGGCACCCGTCGCGGTCGATACGCGATCGGGTGACCAAACGTACACGCAAGACGAATCCCACTCCGCGCCCACGACCACAACGTCCGGCATCCTGCAACAGTCGATCGCGGGCGCCGCTCGCGCGCCCACCGGCGAAGTGCACATTCGCGGACAACACGCCGAGTACCAGTACTACATCGACGGCGTCCCAGTGCCGTCCGGTGTGTCGGGCTCCCTGAACGAGCTCTTCGACCCGGCCGTCGTCCAAAGCATCGATTTTCAAACGGGCGCATGGGACGCCGAGTACGGCGGAAAAAACGTAGCCGTGATCAATATCCAAACGCGCGTGCCCGCCGGCGGATTCCACGGCGAAGAAGCCACCTACGGCGGCTCCTATGGGGCGCTCGGCCAGTCGCTCTCGATGAGCGGCAACGACGGCCCGATCGGCGCGTTCTTTTCCGGCACCGCGCAGGGGTCGAACATGCGACTCGAACCGGTGGAGGCGGCCGGCAATGACGCGCCGGTCAACTTTCACAACGCGGGACAGGATTATTTCGGCTTCGGGAAGCTGCAGTACGCGGGAGGGGCGCATGACATCCTCTCGCTGGATGGGAACTACTCGAAGACCCACTTCGACATCCCGTACGACTCGGCCGGCGGCGCGTTCTTGAACGATCACCAGACGGACGTCAACGCCTTTCTCAACCTGTCCTATCGCCACAACTTCGGCGACTCATCCGCACAGCTCTTCGTCGGGCCATTCTATCGCCACGGGTCACTCGACTATGTGCCTGGCACGAACGACAACCCGACGTTCGTCGACGCCCAGGACCCGACCCGCACGCCCCGCACCGTCTCCGAGGATCGCTCGTTCAACACGGTCGGCCTCAAGACGGACCTCTCGGTCCCGATCATCTCGGACGTCATCGAAGGCAAAGTGGGGACGCTCTACTCACACACCTCCGGCAACGAGAACTTCGAGCTCACTGACCCCACCGGCCTCCACGGCCCGATCCAGTCGATATCGAACCTCGACGGGTACGATTGGGGGAGCTACGCGCAGGTGTCGATCAAGCCCTTCGAATGGATCGAGCTGCGCACGGGCGTCCGCTTCGACAGCCACGTCGCGCCGTTCGCCGGGAACCAGACGCAATGGAGCCCGCGCGTACGGCTCAATTTCTTCCCCAGCCCGTCGAACACGATCTATCTCTACTTCGGCCGGCAGTTCATTCCGACGAACATCGAGGACCTGCGGTCGATCACCAAGCAGGGAGATTCGAACGTCGTCACGACGCCCACGCTGCCAGAGCGCGATGCGTTCTACGAAGGCGGGTATGTCCATCGCTTCCCACTCGGCTTCGTGAACAAGACCGCGGTGTACCACAAAGTGAGCACGCCCGGTATCGACGATAACACCGTGCCCGGATCATCGATCACCACCGACGTGAATATCGCCGAGGTTCAGGTGGTCGGTCTGGAAGACGCGCTGGAGTGGCAACAACCGAAGGGGCCGTTCTCCGGCTACGTCAACTTCGCGATCAACCACGCATACGGTCGCGGCCCGGTCAGCGGCGGATTCTTTCCGATCTCGACCCCGACCTACACGTTCGACCTGGACCACGATCAGCGCGTGTCGGTGGTAGCCAACCTCACGTACAGCGCCCACGCATTCTACGCGACGGCGAGCAGCATCTACGGCACCGGCCTGACGAACGGCTTGACGCCGGATGGCGGTGTCCCGAACGACACCGGCAGCGTGTCCAAAGGGACTTTTCAGCCGGGCTACAAGAACTACGGAACCTGCCTCTTCTGCTTCAATAGCGAGTTCAAAGTCCACCCGAGCTATATCCAGAACTTGAGCCTCGGGTACACGCTCTTCGCGCAGCGGACCTACATCAGGCCCGAGGTGTTCTTCACGAACCTCTTCGACGCCCACTATATCCTTAAGGGCGCCTTCTTCAGCGGGGAATCCATCGGCCGACCGTTCACCGTTAATTTTCGGCTAACGCTCGGAGTGTAATGACCCCAAACGATACAACGACCCTCGTCCATCTCGTCGGATTCCTGGCGGGGGTCGTGTTGTACGCGATGCTGGCGGTGATGACCGTCCGCCAGCACGCCGCCGGCGACCGCATCGCGTTGGCCACTGCCGTCCTCGGCCTCGCCTGGAACTCGGTCGCCTTGGTGATCTACGGCCTCCACGATCTCGGGCTCCCCGCGCCATTGCCGCGCGCTTGGCCTTGGATCGTGGCGTTGGCGTTCTGCGCCCTCGGCTTCCTGCCGGCTGTCGTCGTCCACTCGGCGGTGCAGTCCGCGGCGCAGTCGGCCGGGCGCCGACGGGGCGGTCGGGCGCTCGTCTCGCTCGCCTACGGCCTGAGCACAGTCGCCGCGGCGCTGCAGCTCATCGCGGCCGGACGCGGCGAGCCGCTCCCGTCACGCGCGGCCCTGCAGACAACATCGATCGGCTTCTCGGTGCTGATCGTCGTCCTCGCCCTGTTCGCTCGCCGGCAGCCCGGATGGCGACGCGCGCTCACGGCCGTGGCGCTCGCCGCGTTCGCGGTCATGGCATTGCACCTGAGCCAACACACCGGAGGCACCGAATCGTGGCCCACGGAGCTCCTCGGCCACCACGCCTCGCTGCCGCTCGCGCTGGTCATTCTCTATCAAGACTACCGGTTCGCGTTCGCGGACTTGTTTCTCAAGCGCGTCCTGACGGTCGTCGCGCTGCTCGCCATCACCGTCGCGCTCTATCGGATCGTGATCGCCACGCAACTGGTCGCGGTCCTCGTCGGCTTGTGGGTCGCGACGGCGCTCGCCTATCCCTGGCTTCGCCGGCTGATCTACAAGGGCGTCGACCGGCTCATCCTGCGCCGCGCGGACTATACCCGCGTGCGGGCCGAGATGACGGGGTGCGTCGCGGCGCTGGACTCGGAACCACAGATTCTCGACGCCGCGTGCGAGATCGTGCGCATCGCGCTGACGGCGCGCCAGGTCACGTGGACCACGACGCCACGAGAGGGGGGGGGCACGGTCATCCGCGTTCCGACGACCGAGGAGCCCATCTACTTCATCGAGGTCCATGGCTTGGCCGCCGGCCGACGCCTCCTGTCCGACGATCTGGCGATGCTGGAGGCAGTCGCGTTGATCGTGGCGCGGCGGATCGACGCGGTTCGCGTCACCCGCGAGCGCTACGGCCGCGACCTCCGCGAGCGCGAGATTCTGCAACTGGCGACCGAGGCGCAACTGACGGCGCTGCGCGCGCAGCTCAACCCGCACTTCCTGTTCAATGCGCTGACGACGATCGGCTATCTCATGGAAGCCGCGCCGCAGCGCGCGCTGGAGACGCTGTTTCGACTGACGGGATTGCTGCGCGCCGTTCTCAAAAGATCGGACGGAGAGCTGGGCACGCTCGCCGACGAGCTCGAGATCATTCGATCGTACCTGGGCGTCGAGGCGGCCCGTTTCGAGGAGCGTTTGGCGGTGACGATCGACGTGCCAGCCGATCTGTCGCCCGTGCCGCTGCCGCCGCTCATCTTGCAACCATTGGTCGAGAACGCGATCAAGCACGGCATCACGCCACGAAAAGAAGGCGGCCGACTGGTCCTCTCGGCGCGGCGGGACGGTCCCACCATGATCATCACGATTCTCGACACGGGCGTCGGCGTCTCGGCCGCCGATCTCGCCCAGCGCCGCGCTCGCGGGATCGGTCTCTCGAACGTCGAAGCGCGGCTCGCGCACTACTACGGCGCCGCCGCGTCGATCGCGGTGCGGAGCGCGCCCGGCGTTGGGACGACGATAGAGGTTCGCGTTCCCGTCGAACACGCCAAGGCCGCGGCGCGGGCCGGCTGATCACGGTGCGAGTCGTCATTGCCGACGATGAGCGACCGGCCCGCGCGTTCCTGGCGGCGACGCTGCGGGCGCTCGACGGCGTAGAGCTCGTCGGCGAAGCGACCGGCGGCGCGGACGCGGTCACGCTCATCGAGCGCACGCACCCGGATCTCGCGCTGCTCGACCTCCAGATGCCGGAGGTCGATGGGTTGGCGGTCGTGCGCCTCGTGCGCCGGGATCGGCTGCCACTCGTAGCGTTCGTGACCGCGTACGATGAGTACGCGGTGCAGGCATTCGAGTTGAGCGCGATCGACTACTTGCTCAAGCCCGTCGAGCCGGCGCGCTTACGCGAGACGGTCGCCCGGGCCGCGGCCCGTCTCGCCGGGAGTCGATACCCGCGCGGTCGAGGTCGACCGACTGCGGGCGGCGGTCGTCGCCTACGATCGCGGCGCGCCGCCGGCCGAGTATCTGCGGCGCATTCCCGTGCGGCGTCGTGATGACACGATCATTCTGCCAACCGAGCAGATCGTCGCCATCGTTGCCGACGGTGAGCTCTTGCACCTCACGACCGGGACCGGTGAGCGGCATACGATCACGTATCGTCTCAAGGATCTGGAGTTGAAACTGGATCCGGGTCGTTTTGTCCGATTGTCACGCAGCGCCATCGTCAACATCGACGCGGTCGCGCGTGTGAGCCCGATGCCCGGCGGGACGTACGTGGTGACGTTGACGAACAAACTTCAGGTGGCCGTAAGCCGGGGCCGGGCGCGGACGCTGCGGGACGTGTTACTGCGACTGTAGCCACAAGTGACACTCAGGGACCCGCGTCCGGCGAACGAATGCGACTCGCGATGGCGGGCCACGCGACGCGAGTGAAATGCGCGACGTTCCAGGTGTATACCGCATTGACACCAGCGCGCTCGGCGGCTTTGAGTATCAAGGCGTCGAACACCTGTCCGCTGCGGATTCCCGCACGCGCGCAGTGTGAGAGCACCCAGCGATAGTCCGCGACGTCCAGCGCCACAGCGGTGAAGACCGATGCCGCGTGCTCCACGTTAGCCAAGACGTTGGTGGTCCGTCGCATGCGCGGGGGAGGTGTCGCGGTAAGTGTCGCATAGAGCTCGGCGAGCGTGTGGGCGGCGCAGAAAGCCCGATCCGGTTTTGCTGTGGCCACGAGGGCGAGCGAAGGGGCGTGATGTTGATGCACGGTGTCGGATGCGGCGACCAACACCGTCGTATCGCAGCAGAACGTGGATCGCGTTCGACTCACTCGCCGGTCATCCGCGCGTGCGGCGATCGCGTTCGGCGTCGACCACCGCGACCGGGTCCACCGACTCGCGAGCGTCGTCGCTCGTCTCGGAGTGGAAGACCACCCATCCACTCGGAGCGCGCGTCGCCGGGACCTCGTGACCAACGGGTCGCAACACGATCCCGTCGGGAGTCTCCACGATTTCCATCTCGTGCGAGGCCCCGGAAATGCCGAAGCGATCACGCACCGCGCGGGGGAGCACCACGCGGCCAGAGCGATCCATTATTACGGTTCTGGCCATGGCTAAAGATTGCCATAAATTGAGCCATTGTCAAGCCATGCGCCTTCCATGCCACTCATCACCAGTACGCCAGTGCCGCAAGGGTGGCTCCTGGGTCAGCGTGACGCTGGTTAGCGCAGGGTTCGGACGCGTGTTGCGTGAGTGGCGCGCCAGACTGGTCTTCGCGTCCGCCGGACACGTCGTGCACGAGTATGCGATTCCGCTCGAGACGATGGACCGTCGACGCCTCGTATCGGTGCGTTCGACGTGACGTAGGCGTTCGCTCTTCAGTCCGTGGAAGATGCCACGTCGCATGTTTGGGGGGTTCCTTCTAGGCCTCCTGACCTTGGTCGGAAGCGCGCTCCTGCTCGCCCGAAGCGTCATCGAGTTCCGCGGCGAACGAGTAGCCGGGCGGGCGGCCCGCAGCGACCTCAATGCACTGAATGCGTTTCTGGCGACGCTCGAGGATGCGGAGACGGGCCAACGGGGCTATCTCCTGACGGGCGACACGGCCTACCTGGCCCCGTATCGCGCCGCGGTCCAGAGGATCGGTACCCACCTGTCGGCGATCGAGCAGTCGGCCGACGACGACTCGCAGCGGGTATGGGCTCGAGCCCTCCGCCCCCACGTCACGGCGAAATTGGCGGAGCTGGCCGAGACGATCGAGCTCCGAAAGCGATCGGAGGCGGATGCCCTCGCGGTCGTGCGCACGGGAGAAGGGCAGCGCGAGATGAGCGCGATCCGGGCGATCGTCCGCGAGCTGAGCGAGGCCGATGCGCTGCGGCTCGACGCGATCGTTCATGCCGCCGATGCGACGCTCGAGCGCCTGACCTGGCACCTCGCGATCGCCATCGCGATCCAATTCCTGCTCGCGGGTCTGCTGTTCGTCTTTCTGCGCCGCGAGCATGCCGTCCGCGCCTTTCTCGGCGCCAGCGAAGAGCGGTTTCGGCGTCTCTCGGATGGATCGACGGACGGCGTGATCATCTCGCGCGACGGCATTATCGTCGATGCCAACGCCGCGTTTTGCCGCATGTTCGCCGGCGAGTCCGCCGCCCTCGTGGGGGCGTCGGTCGCGACCCTCGTCGCCGATCACGATCGCGATGCGGTCATGCGGTGCATGCGCGAGAATCTCGCGGCGTCGTACGACCTCACCTGCGTTCGTCTCGACGGGACGACGTTCGAAGGCCAGGTCACGGGCCGGGCGATCAGTTATCACGGCGCGCCGGCGCGCATTTCCATTTTGCGCGACATCACGGAGTGGAGTCGGGTCAGTCGGCTCAAGAGCGAGTTCGTCTCCACGGTCTCGCACGAGCTGCGCACGCCGCTCACGTCGATCCATGGCGCGCTACGGCTCATGGAAGGCGGGGCGATGGGAGCGCTCGCGCCCAGGATGGCGAACCTCGTCACGATCGGGCGCACGAACTGCGAGCGCCTCATCCGGCTCATCAACGACATGCTGGATCTCGACAAGATCGAGGCCGGCAAGCTCGAGCTCCGGTGCGCCATGCTCACGCCCGCCGACCTCGTGCAGACCACGCTCGACGGCATGCGGTCCATGGCGGACGGGTACCGCGTACGCCTGGACACGAAGGTCGACGCCTCTCGCGCGTTCAACGGCGATCGCGATCGGCTGCTGCAGGTCCTCACCAACCTGGTGTCGAACGCCGTGAAATTCGCGCCGACGGACAGCACGGTCATGGTGACGGCTCGGACGTTGCCTCTCGCCGATACGGTGCGATTCGCGGTGACGAACGGCGGACCCGGCATCGCCCCATCCGATATGGGGCGCCTCTTCTCGCGATTCCAACAGATCGACGGCTCCGACGCCCGCCGGCGCGGCGGGACCGGCCTCGGCCTGACTATCGCCAAGGCCATTGTCGAGCAACACGGCGGCTCGATCGGCGCCGAGTCGACGCCAAACGTGGCCACGACGTTCTGGTTCGAGTTGCCGATCGCGGTTACCATTTCACCAGTACCTGACATCGTCTTGACTCACTAGGAGGCCCGTTGCTCGACCGTCGCCGCTTCCTCGGAATGAGCTCGATGTTCGCCGCTGGTCTGTCGCTGCTGCCGGACGCCGTACTCTACGAGCGCGATCCGGACGCCTACTGGGCGGACATTCGCAAGAAATTCCTGATCCCGAGAGACGAGGTCTACCTCAACAACGGGACGGTCGGCTCGAGCCCTGCGCCAGTGCTCCAAGCGGTGTTCGACGGGTACAACACGCTCGAGAAGATGGCCGATGTGGACCCCGAGGATTACCCGATCTGGGGTTACGCGGCGTGGAACCAGTTTCGAGATCCGCTGGCCGCATTTGTGGGCTGCGCCCGCGACAATCTCGCCCTCGTTCGGAATAGCACGGAAGCGAACAGTTATCTGGCAAACGGGATCGACCTCAAGCCAGGCGACGAGGTGCTCATGACGGACCAAGAGCACCCGGGTGGCGAGCATCCGTGGAACCTCAAAGCGAAGCGCTACGGAGTCGTCGTCAAGAAGGTCGCGCTGCCGAAGCCCGTGAAGGACGCAAATCAGGTGCTGACGCTGTTCAACGACGCGATCACCGATCGCACGCGGGTAATATTTTTCAGCCACATCACGACCGTCACGGGTGTCGTGCTGCCGGCCAAGGAGCTCTGTGCGCTGGCTCGCACCAAGGGAATCCTGTCGTTCGTCGATGGCGCACACGTCACCGGCATGATGCGCTTGAACGTGACGGACCTGGGCTGCGACGCGTATTCGTCGAGCCCGCACAAGTGGCTGCAAGCGCCTAAGGGCACCGGGTTCCTCTACATTCGCGACGACGTGATGGACCGGGTCTGGAACACGATCGTCACCGAAGGCTGGGACGAGCCAAAGCTTAAGGCCGAGCGCTTCCAGCGGATCGGGTCGTCGAACGTCCCGTCGCTCTGGGGACTCAAGGCCGCGATCGAGTTCGCCAGCTCGATCGGGATCGACAAGATCGAGAGTCGTCACCGCGAGCTCTGTGACTATATCCTCGCCGAGATGATGAAGCGCGGGGCCGAGTCGTGGACATCACCGGATCCCGCGCTGCGCTGCGCGATCGCGACGGTGAACGTCCCGCCGATCAAGAAGACGGATCTGGAGACGTGGCTGTGGCAGAAGCACAAGATCCGCATCCGCGGCGGCGACCCGTCGAAGCTCCGGCTCTCGACACCGTACTATCTCCAGCGGAAGGATATCGACCGGTATCTCGCCGCGTTCGACCAGTACAAGGCCGGCAAACTTACATAACGTAGCGAGCGTGGAGAAATTCTCGTTGAGGAGGCGTGCGTATGCTCCTGCTCATGACGAAAGCATACCTCCAATCGATCCGCGAGATTCAACAAGTGACGGGGCCGAACATGTGCCTGGCCTCGAGCAAGTTTCTCGCGTTGAAGTTGCTCGGATTTGTTCGCGCGCACGCGACGCTCAATGATTTTCTGCGCTCACCGTGGGCGAAGCGGCACCAGGATCTACCGCTGCAGGGTTGTTGGGGCGGCAGCATCACGGAGCACAACGCGATGTTCAACGCGACCGTGCTGCCCGCGGCCATCAATGACGCGACGGCCAACGTGAAGACTTCGGGCAGTCGGCGGGTGAAGTTCCACCAGGGTTTCACATACTGGTACGGGAATCCCGCCAAGGCCGACACGATGCTGTCGCAGCTCACGCCACTCGTCGTGGGCGTGAGCATCCACGGCGGGACCGCTCGCGATCATTTCATCGTGATCTTCCGGGATCACGCCGGCCAGGCGTGGGCGATCGACTCCTGGCCGGGTGATCTGGACAAGGCAGTGGCTCAGCTCAGCGATGACTTCAGCTTCGCGACGTCCACGTCAGTTCACATGACCGCTGATGCCAAAGTCACCAGCATCCCCTGTGGGATGCCGTTCTTTGGCTACTTTGGCTGAGCGAGCCGGGTAGGCGGCTTCGTGCTCGGCGGCCTGCTGTACGGCCCAGGTGAGCGCGTAGTCGGCAACCTCCTCCCAGCCTTTCTCGCCGATCGTGAAGTGTGACCGCTCCGGGAACTCCCTGAAGTCCACGTTCGCGTTCGACTGGGCCGCTGCGTACAGGCCATACGTGGCCTGCGTCAGCGACGCCGGCGCGATGTGGTCCTTGCCGCCGGCGATGAGCAGGAGCGGCGCGCGGTAGTCGTTCTCGAAATTGATGGCCGCCGGCGAGTGAGGGGACAGGTTCGCGAGCGCGTCCTCGAAGAGCACGCGATTCGTACCCGGGACTTCATAGCGGTCGTAGGCCACCGCCGCCTCCTCGTCCGTCATCGTGTTCGTGAACGCGTAATGGAACTCGGCCGACGTTTCCTCGTGTGTCTTGTTCACGCCGAACGGATTGCGGAGCGAGGGGAAGGCGGTGCGCAGCGTGGAGATCGGCAGCACCCAGAATGCCTTTCGGGGGCGCCGGATCGATCGAGACCCCGGCCGCGCCGAGACCGCGATCGAGGAGGATCTGCGTGACGAGTCCACCGAACGAGTGACCCATGAGAATTGGCGGCCGCTCCTGCTCGCGAATGATCGCGTCGAAATGGTCGACAATCTGCTTCAATCCGAGGCCCGCGATGCGCGACGGATCTCGCCGAAGGTCCTCGACGCTGACATCCTCCATGCCCGGCCAGCCACGGGCGATGACGTTGTAGCCCTTGGCGGTGAAGCGCTCGATCCAATGCTCCCAACTGAGCGCGGTCACCCACAGGCCATGAATGAGAACGATCGATGGCGCGGCGACATCGGGTTGACTCGACATGTTACCTTCCCTGATGAAGAAAGACGTCTCACTGATCGTACTCATGGCCGCGGGACCGGCGCTAGCCCAGGTCCCGACCTATCCCGCCACGTTCCACACGCGTGACATCGCCACGAACGGCGCGGTGATCCACGTGCGCATCGGCGGGAAGGGTCCAGCGGTCCTCCTGCTGCATGGCTTCGGCGATACTGGCGACATGTGGGCGCCCTTGGCTGCCGATCTCATGAGCGACCACACAGTGATCGCCCCCGATCTTCGCGGGATGGGCCTCTCGTCCCACCCGGATGCCGGCTACGACAAAAAGAACGAAGCCGCCGACATGGCCGACGTCCTCGACACGCTCAAGATCGGCAAGGTCGATGTCGTCGCCCACGACATCGGGAACATGGTGGCATTCGCGTTCGTCGCCCGGTACCCCGACCGAGCCAACAAGCTCGTGCTCATGGATGCGCCGGTTCCCGGGGTCGCCAACTGGGACGAGCTCTCTCATACGCCCAAGACCTGGCATTTCTATTTCTACGGGCCCGACGAGGAGCGGCTGGTCGCCGGCCGCGAGCGCATCTATCTCGATCGGTTCTACGACGAGTTCTCAGCGCACCCCGCCAAGGTCAACGAAGGGATCCGCGAGCACTACACGGCGCTCTATGCCCGGCCGCACGCGATACACGATGCCTTTGAGCAGTTCAAGGCATTCCCGCAGGACGCCAAAGACAACCAGGCGTGGCTCGCCAACGGCAAGCTCTCCACCCCCGTTCTCGCGATCGGGGGCGAGAAATCGTACGGAGCCGGTCTGGCGGACGTGGCCCGGGCGGCGTTTACGAACGTCCAGGGCGCGGTGATTCCCGATGCCGGCCATTGGCTGATGGAGGAGCAACCGCAGGCCGTTATCGCTGCCGTGCGGCCATTTCTCTAGAGGCGTCCTACGCCGCGGGCGGCGTCACGATGCGGCCGGCGAACAGCACCGTGCCGGACAACCGCTCGCGGATGGCGAACACATACGGCCGATCGACGACGAACGGGGCCTCGAGCGCAGTCGGGACGATGCCCACGCCGGTGGCCGCCGCCGCCGTCGTGCCGCGCTCGTCGACGCTCACGTACGTCTTCTGAAAGACGTCGGAGATCGTGACCGGGGTAGAGGTCATCTGCGAGAAATCGGCAAGATCGGTGAACGCGACGCCCATCCCCATCGACGTGAGGGCGGTGTTCAGGTGATCCTGCCAAGCCAGTTGGACCTTCGGGATCTTCACCTCCATCACCGTCGGTCGGAGCGATGCGATGAGTGACGACCAGCCCCCGCTCGCTAGGTCGGCGGTCACCGCATCCACACTCACGCCGCTCGCCGGCAGAACGATCGTCATCCGGAACGCGCCGCCACCATAGGGGAGATCCACCGCCGCGTAGTCGGCCGTCGCCGCGGTGGACACCGTGTCGCGTCCATCCATCAGAGTGATCGGCGCCGTGGCGCCTGACGCGAGATAGAACGTCGCCGTATGCGTGTTGGACGCATCGAATGCCTGCCGCCACGGAGCGCTGAAGTACACGGCGTCGGCGAGGAACACGCGCCAGGTTGTCGGGATCGATGCCAGCAGCGTCGGAATCTTGCCGCCGGTGCTGTGATCGACCCAGTTGTTGATCGTTCCCACCGCCGAGGGTGATGTGAAGTCCAGGGCCGTGACGGGGGCGTTGAAGAACGTCTGGGATCGCGTCGCGAACCCCGGAAGGATCGAAATCCGAGGGTCGTACCACACGGCGTTCGCGACGGTGACGTCGACGTTCGGGTCGAGCTTCGTGAGGAGCGCGAACAACGTCTGATAGGCGGTGTCCATCGACGCCATCGACTGCCCTCCGAAGCCCAGGACCGTCTGCATGGACGCGAGCGTCGTACCGGCCGCGCCATTCGCCGTCAGGCCCAGTGCCGCCGACGCGCTCAATGGCGACAGAAAGACATTGATGTCCGGTTCCCGTGCCGTTTCGACACGCAGCAAGTTGAACGCGAAGCCGCCGGTCGCCGCGACGAGCGTGCGTTCCGAGGCCGTGAGCGGGCGCGGAAGGGCCGTAATCGCCGTCGCCCCGCGCGGAGGCGCGACGGCGTCGGAACAGGCGACGAGGACCATCCCGGTCGCGAGTACCGCGAGTAAGTTCTTCATACCGTGATGGACCCCGTGCCAGCGCGATGCGTCATCACGAGTTGACAGGCCGTAAGTGCTTTGGTAGCTTACAAGTCTGTCAAAAACAGCCCTAACCATACTATGAGAACATTTTCCGCGACTCCCGCGGACATTGAGCATCGCTGGTATATCGTCGACGCCGACGGCCTCGTATTGGGTCGCCTCGCGTCGGAGGTCGCCAAGGTCATTCGCGGCAAGCACAAGCCCACGTTCACGCCGCACATGGACACGGGCGACTACGTGATTGTTATCAACGCGTCGAAGGTCAAAGTCACGGGCCGGAAGGCCGAGCAAAAAGAGTACTTCCGTCACACCGGTTACATGGGCCACGAGCGGTTTACGCCGCTCGGGACGATGCTCGCGAAGCATCCCGAGCGCGTCGTGGAGAAGGCCGTGTACGGCATGCTCCCCAAGACGGCGCTTGGCCGACAGGACTTGCGCCGCAAGCTCCGCGTGTTCGCCGGTGCCGAGCACCCGCACGCTGCGCAGCAACCCACGCCACTCCCGATCGATGCCCGCTGATTCGCTGACGAAGCACACCGTCGGACGCCGCAAAGAAGCCGTCTGCCGTCTGTATCTCACGCCTGGTTCCGGCAAGTGGAACGTGAACGGCCGGACCCTTGGCGACTACTTCCCACGCCCCGCACTCGTCTCGGCTATCCAGCAGCCCTTCACGGCGACCGACACGCTCGGCCGCTATGACGTTCGGGCGAAGGTGGAGGGTGGCGGGCTGTCTGGTCAGGCCGGCGCGCTCCGTCTCGCCGCCTCTCGCGCGTTGGTGCAGATCGACGAGGGGTATCGCCGGAAGCTCCGTGACCTCGGCCTCATGACGCGCGATGCGCGATCGGTCGAGCGCAAGAAACCGGGTCGCCCCAAGGCTCGGAAGCGGTTCCAGTTCAGCAAGCGGTAGCACACATCACTCACGCTCCCTGAGCCATTTCGGGTGCTGGCGAAAGTCAGTCGAAAATGGCGGAGAAGGGCGCGGAAGACCTCAACCCGTAGAGAGAGAATGGCTCAACCCAATCTGGACGATCTGTTGAAGGCCGGTGTCCACTTCGGACACCAGACACGCCGTTGGAATCCCAAGATGCGCCGGTTCATTTTCGCCGAGCGCAACGGGATCCACATCATCGACCTGCAGAAGACGCTGCGTCAGATCGAGCTCGCGCAGAAGCTCGCGCGCGAGGTCATCTTGCGCGGCGACAACGTGCTGTTCGTCTGCACGAAGCGCCAGCTCAGTGCGATTGTGAAAGACGAGGCCGAGCGGTCAGGCGCGATGTACGTGACCGAGCGGTGGCTCGGAGGGTTGCTTACGAACTTCCAGACGGTCAAGAAGCAAATTCGCCGGCTCAAGGATCTCGAGACCGGCAGTGAGACCGGTGGAGAGTTCGAGAACTATACAAAGAAAGAACAGCTCCTCATGACGCGGCAACGCGACAAGCTCGCCAAGAACCTTTCGGGTATCAAGAACATGACCCGGATCCCCGGGCTCATGTTCGTCATCGACTCCAAGAAAGAGCGGATCGCCGTCAGCGAGGCCAACAAGCTCGGCATCCCGATCGTCGCGATCGTCGATACCAACGCCGATCCCGATGTGATCACGGTGCCGATCGCGGGCAACGATGATGCGATCCGCTCGGTCGATCTGATCGCCAAGGCGATCGCCGACTCGATCGTCGAGGCTCGCCGCGAGGCGCCGGTGCGGCAGGAAGCCGAGGAAGGGGAATCGAACACCTACAGCTCGGATCGCGGCATGGAGACGGCCTCCGGCGACGAAGATCGCCGCCGCCGCCGCCGGCCGCGGCGCCGCCGCGCGAAGCCCGAGGCGATCGCCGCGCGGCTCAAGAGCGGGGCGGTGGACGAGGTCGATCCCGCCGCTGTCGACGAAGAAGTAGTAGACGAGGGCGGGGCCTGACGTTTAGGGCCGTTCGCTGCTAATCTTTACACGCCGCCGGGCTCCACGCCGGCGGCGTTTTCACGAGGCCCTGGGGGCCAAAATATGACGACAACTACAGTTACGACAAAAGACATTCAAGAGCTCCGCCAACGTACGGGCGCCGGGATGATGGACGCCAAAAAGGCGCTGACGGACGCCAACGGCGATATGGCCAAGGCCGCCGAGCTGCTCCGGACGCGCGGCGTGGCCAAGGCCGAAAAGCGCGCTACAAAAGTCGCGGGCGAAGGCTTCGTTGGCAGCTACATCCATCACAACGGGAAGCTCGGCGTGATTGTCGAGTTGAACTGCGAAACGGACTTCGTGGCGCGGAACCCCGAGTTCCGCGAGCTCGCCTCTGAGCTGGCCAAGCATATCGCCGCCGCGAACCCGGTGAGCGTCGACAAGGACGGCGTGTCCGCCGAGGTCATCGAGCGCGAGCGCCGGATCTTCGAGGAGCAGGTCAAGGCCAGCGGCAAGCCCGAGCACCTGATCCAGAAGATCGTCGACGGCAAGGTCGAATCGTTCTACAAGGACGTGTCCTTGCTGCACCAGGAATACGTGCGCGATCCGAAGAAGAAGGTCGGTGACTTGATCAGCGAACTGTCGGCCAAGGTCGGCGAGAAGATCGCCGTGCGCCGATTCGCCAGATTCCAGGTGGGGGAGGAATAACGAGCGTGACGTCGGTCGCCGACGAGCTCGATGCCGCCCCGTCGCAGCCGCTGAAATACCGGCGGGTGTTGCTCAAGGTCTCGGGCGAAGCACTCGCCGGCGATAAACCTGGCGGACTCGGATTCGACTTCCCGACGATCGAGCGTTTCGCGGACGAGATCCAATACGTCGCGCAGATCGGGGCCGAGATCGGCCTCGTCATTGGTGGCGGCAATATCGTGCGCGGCCGGCAGCTGGCCGAACACGGGTTCGATCGCGTCGGCGCCGATTACATGGGGATGCTCGGCACCGTTATCAATGCGCTCGCGGTTCAGGATGTGCTCGAACGCAAGGGAATGGACACGCGCGTCATGACCGCGATCCGGATGGAGGAGCTCGCCGAGCCGTACATCCGTCGCCGGGCGCTCAAACATCTCGAACAGGGACGCATCGTCATTTTCGCCGCGGGCACGGGCAACCCGTATTTTTCGACCGATACGGCGGCCGTTCTTCGGGCGATCCAAACCAAGGCCGACGTCATCATCAAGGCGACCAGCGTCGACGGCGTGTACTCGAAAGACCCGAAGAAGTTCAAAGACGCGGTGCTCTACAAGCGGATCAGCTACAACGACGTGATGCGCCACGAGCTGGGCGTCATGGACCAGACGGCGATCACGCTGTGCAAGGAGAATCACCTCCCGCTCATCGTCCTGAACATCAACACGCCTCACTCCGTCGCCCGCGCGCTGCGCGGGGACATTGATGGGACCATCGTCGACTCATGAGCACTCCACCGACCATCCCGCAGATCCTCAAGGACACGAAAGCCTCGATGGACAAGGCGCTGGAGAACGCGAAGAAGGAGTTCACGTCCATCCGCACGGGCAAAGCCAGCGCGTCGCTCCTCGACACGGTTCGCGTCGATGCCTACGGCCAATCGATGCCGCTCAATCAGGTGGCGAGCGTGAGCGCGCCGGAGCCGCGGCTCCTGCTCGTGACGCCCTGGGACAAAGGGCAGACCCACGCGATCGAAAAAGCGATTCGCGAGTCGGAGCTCCAGCTCAACCCGCAGAGTCAGAGTGGCGTGATCCGGGTGCCGATCCCCGCGCTCAACGAGCAGCGGCGCAAAGATCTCGTGAAAGTCGTGCACAAGCTGGCCGAAGAAGGCCGGATCGGCGTCCGTCACGCGCGAACCGAAGGGCGCGATCGCTTGAAGAAGCTCGAGAAAGTCTCCGAAGACGACGTCAAGCACGGCGAACGCGAGCTGCAGAAGCTCCATGACGACTTCATCGGCAAGGTCGACGAGCTGGTCAAGCATAAGGAAGCTGACATTCTGGAAGTCTGAGTGAGCAGCTTGGTCGAGTCGCGGCCAGCTATGTCGGAGCTCGCACGCCGGGTGCTGTTCGCGGTGGTCGCCGCTCCGGCGACCGTGTGGCTGATCTACCTCGGTGGCCCCTACCTCGGCATCCTCTCGGCCACCGCCGCCGCGCTCGGCGCCTGGGAGCTGTATCGCATCGCCCGCGCCGGCGGCGTCGATCCGATCGACTCGGTCGGGATTCCGTTCGCCGCGCTGCTGCCCCTCTTGGCCTCGCTCGCGCCGCGCGGCGTCTTCGCGCTTAACCTCGGCGCGAGCGCGGTGGCCGTGCTGATCATGTTCACGCTCGCGATCTGGCTGCGTGGTGCAGGGCAGCGTCCGCTCTCGGCCGTCGCCGTCACGCTGTTCGGTGTGGTCTACACGGGTGGGATGCTGAGCTTCGGCGTCGCCATACGCTATGACAACTACGCGGTCAGCCGGACATCCGGCACACTGCTCTTACTGCTCCCGATTCTCCTCACGTGGATGAACGACATCGGCGCGTACGCCTTGGGGCGGCTCTTCGGGCGCCGCAAGCTGATGCCGACCGTGAGTCCCGGGAAGACCGTCGCCGGCGCCGTCGGTGGCGTTGCGGTCGCCGTCGTGTTCTGCTGGGCGTACGTGCAATGGATTCTGGCGCCCTACGCCGAGTTGGGCATGGCCCCGTGGTCGGTCGTGGTCGTCGCTCTCGCGCTGAGTCTCGCGGCGCAGGTTGGTGATCTGGCCGAGTCGCTCTTGAAGCGCGAGGCTGGAGTCAAGAACAGCTCGGGATTGATCCCAGGCCATGGTGGGGTACTCGACCGCCTGGACAGTCTGCTGTTCGTGTTGCCCACGGCATATCTGTTGTTCGGCATCCCTGGGATTCTCTTGCCCGTTCCCAGATGACGCGCGGCGTAGCGATTCTCGGGTCGACAGGGTCGATCGGCACGAGCGCACTCCGTGTCCTCGACCGCCAGCGCGCTCGCTTTCACGTCGCCGCCCTCACGTCTCGCGCCAACACGACGCTGCTCGCCGAGCAGTCGCTGCGCTATCACCCGTCGTTCGTGGGCTGCGTTGAGCAGGATGGCTCGGCGTGCCTCATCGACGCGGCCACTCGCCCGGACGTCGACATTGTCCTGAATGCCGTCGTCGGCGCGGCCGGACTCGATGCCACGCTCGCGGCGCTTCGCGCCGGCAAGCGTGTCGCGTTGGCCAACAAAGAGACACTAGTGATGGCTGGAGATCTGGTCTCGAAAGCCGCGGCCGCGGGTCACGGCGAAATCGTACCAGTAGACAGCGAGCACTCGGCGATCTTGCAATGCATTGGATCGAGGACGCCGAACGAAGTGAGGCGCCTGGTTATTACGGCTTCCGGTGGCCCCTTTCGAGGATGGTCACGCGAACGGATAGCACACGCGACCGTCGAGGATGCGCTCCAGCATCCCACGTGGAAAATGGGCCGGAAGATCACGGTCGATAGTGCGACGCTCGCGAATAAGGCGCTGGAAGTAATAGAAGCACATTTCTTATTTGGGGTGCCTTACGACCAGATCGAAGTGGTCGTCCATCCCCAGAGTATCGTTCACTCATTCGTCGAATTCCGCGACGGCAGCGTCCTGGCACAGCTCGGCTTGCCGAGCATGGAGCTCCCGATCTTGTACGCTTTGACCCACCCCGAACGCGTCGTTGATGACGGGGTACCACGCTTCAACCCGGTGGCGGCTTCACCGCTGACTTTCGAGCGCGTCCGCGCCGACGACTTCCCGGCACTCGCGCTCGGTGTCGAGGCCGGCCGCCGCGGTGGCGCCGCCCCAGCGGTATTCAACGCGGCGAACGAGCAAGCGGTGGCGCTATTCTTAGAGGGACGGATGTCATTTGCTGGGATCGCGACGGCGATCAGCTCGGCACTCGACGCAGTCGGCGCTCACCCGGGAACTGACCGGGAGGCGCTACTCGCCGCCGACGCCGCCGCGCGAACTCATGTGCTGAGCGCAATAGAGACGGCCGTATGAACCATTTCTGGGATGTCCTGCGGGATCACGTGCCGTGGCTCGCGCCGATCCTGGTGTTCGGCGTCGTGATCTTCGTGCACGAGCTTGGCCACTTCCTTGCCGCGAAGATCACGGGCGTCTATGCCCCGCGGTTCTCCATCGGGTTCGGCCCCGCGCTCTGGCATCACCGGTGGGGCGAGACCGAGTATCGACTCGCGGCGCTCCCCTTGGGCGGCTACGTCCGCATGGCCTCGCGCGACGATGAGTCCATGGCGATGATCGAAGGCGGCGGCGAGACCGGACCGGAAGTACACGGGCCTGACTGGGACCCGAACGCGCTCAAGCCGTTCGGTCCGAAGCCGGTGCCCGAGGATCGCTGGTTCGAGTCGAAACCCCTCTGGGCGCGGCTCTTCATCATGCTCGCCGGCGTCAGTATGAACCTCGTGCTCGCGTACGTCGTGCTGGCCGGCGTGTTCGCGCATTACGGGAAGCCGTCCGGTGTGCAGACGCCGATCGTCGACTCGGTCGTCACGAACATGCCGGCCGCCGCCGCGGGGCTTATCGCTCACGACAGCGTCGTGGCGGTCGGGGGCGTCCCCGTGCACACGGCGCTGGAGGCTCAAGACCAGCTCCGCCCGGCGATCGGCAAAGCGTTGACGATCGACATCGTCCGCTCCGGGAAACCCCTGAGCTTCACGGTGACACCGGTCGCGGCGCAGGACACCGATGCCCAAACGCACGCGGTCCGTACGATCGGTCGCGTCGGAGTACTCTTCCGGCCCGAGCCAATGGTGCCGGTACCGCTGCCGCAGGCGGCCGCGCTGGGCGGCGAGAAGACCGTCGAGTTGTTCAAGGCGATCGTCGTCTCGGTCGGCAAGCTCTTCACCGGCCAGGTGTCAATCAAGACCCTGAGCGGACCGGTCGCCATCGCGAAGTACTCGGTGCAGGCGGCGAGAAGCGGATTCGAGAATCTGCTGCTCTTGCTCGCCGTCATCTCGGTCAACCTCGCCGTCTTGAATCTCCTGCCGATTCCGATCCTCGACGGCGGTCAGATCGTCGTCAACGTCGTCGAATCGATACGCGGTACGCCGCTCACCCTGCGCACGCGAGAGTTGATCCTGCGCGCGGGGCTCCTCGCGATCGCGTTCCTCTTCGTGGTGGTCATGTACAACGATCAATGCGTGTTCTTCTTTGCGCTCTGCTCCTGACCGCCCTTCCGGGGGCGGCCCGAGCGCAGATCGGCACCGCACGGTTCGACATCGATAGCGTCGGCGACTCGACGGTCACGTTCACCGTCGGCGCCGCGCGATGGGTGCGAGCCGGTCAGACGGGGCTCGCCGTCGAGCCGCGACGCCACGATGAGCTGATCGCGCGATTGCGGATCATTCATGTCGAGTCGGGTACCGCCACCGCCGTCATCACGGGACAGACGAGCCGGGTGACGGCCGGACAGGTCGCGTTGATCCGCAAACCGGCTGCGCCGTTCTATACCGTCGGAGTGTTCTGGGTCGGCGCGGCGGTCGGCGCCGCGATCATGTTTTTCGCCACGCGCTAGCGCGGCTCCGCCGCGCGTCGAGGCGGACGCTACGCTCCGCTCGACTGGTCGGTTGGATGGGCATTCGGCTGAGCCGATGCCCTAGCTTCCGCAGACTAAACGGACGCGAACGTGCTGCGGCGGGCCCGCATCGTCCGTCACGCGCACCGTATCACGATAGGTCGCGCAGTATCGCGCACTCACGGCGAGCATGTACGCGCCGATCGGCAACGTGATCGGTTTCTCGGCCGGCGCATGCCCGCTCGCGATTTCGTCACCGCCGATCGACCGAAATGCATACTCGGCCCCATTCGGCTGCGCATCGAGCACCAGCACACCGCACACGCGCGGCGCCAAATGCACGTTGGTCATCCCCGTCGGCGCGAGCGTGACCGTTTGCGTGACGCGATGCGATGGACACTGTTCGTTGCCGCTGTCGGGCAATGCGGCGAGAACCTCGTACCGTCCGGGTTTGAGGGTGTCCGTCCGCCAGTCGCCGGTGCCGACGACCGTTCCGCCGACGCTGAGGCGCGCGTCGGCCGGCGCCATAATGTGGAGGATGGGCTTGACGGGCTCACGGACGACAGCCGGTGATGTCGGTGGTTTGGTGCTAGCGGTCGGGCGGGGGGACGCGGGCGATGTCGTGGTCGGCGATGACGCTGGGGCGGCAGCGGTAGGCGCAGGCGAAGCCGCGCGGACTGCCGGGTGCTGATGGCTCAGGGTATACGCCGAAATGAGGGCCAGCACGATGCCCGCCGCAGCCGCACCCTGTACGAGGCGCCGCCGTCGCCGCTTGGCCAGCTCCCATGGCGGAACGATCGGTGTTGTCGGCCCATCGATGGTTGGCGTCGGCATGGCCCGCATGGCGATCGTCTCACCCTTCTCGGTGAGCAGCGCGCCGAGCGCCTGGCACATGGCCTCGCCAGTCTGGTACCGGTCCCCGGGATCTTTCTCGAGGCACGTGAGGATGATCCGCTCCATCCCTTTCGACAGGGATGGATTGAGCGACCGCGGTTTGGCGGGCCGATCCTCGACGTGCTGCCGCGCGATCTCGTACCAGTCCTCGCCCGTGAACGGGAGCACCCCGGTCGCCGAGCGAAACAGCGTGACGCCGAGCGAGTACAGATCGGCCCGTCCGTCGAGGGTCAGGCCCCGCGCCTGCTCGGGCGAGAAGTACTGGGGCGTGCCGACGACCATGTTCGTCCCGGTCTGCTGGGCGTAATTCGAGACGGCCCGCGCTATCCCGAAATCGGCGACGATCGCGTTCCCGTGCTCATCGAACAGGATGTTGTCGGTCTTGATGTCGCGATGGATCACGCCCTCGCGGTGCGCGAAGCCCAGGGCGCTGGCAACGTCGATTCCGAGGCGGATCAGGACGGGCTCGGGCAGCGTCGGGATGACCTCCAGCCGGTCCGGCAGGCCCTGCGGCAGGAAGTCCATCGCAAAGTAGACCGCGTCTTGGTCTTTGCCGACCGCGAAGATCTTGATGATATTCGGGTGCCGGAGCCGCGCGGCCGTTGAGGCTTCCCGGCGGAACCGGCTCTCGAACTTCTCGTCGCCGGCGTACTGAGGCTTCAGGACCTTGAGCGCGACCGGGATCTCGAGCTCGGGATCGAATGCTTTGTAGACCCAGGCGAACCCGCCTGAGCCGACGACGGCATCTATCCTGAACTTGCCGAGGGTTCGGCCGAGATAGCGTTCAGGCAACGCAGTACGCCTTTACAGGAGTCCCGTATCCCAGTAAACTTCTGGGCTTACTAGAGATAGCGCTCAAGATGGGTAAGGCGCGGAGTATAATATCAAACATGGCATTCCAAAAAGCACCGACGATCGCGAAGTACCACAGCCACGAGACCGATACGGGTTCGACGCGTGTTCAGGTCGCCCTGCTGACTGATCGCATAAATTACCTGACCGACCACTTCCGCGTGCACGCCAAGGACCACCACAGCCGCCGCGGACTCCTCAAGATGGTCGGCCGTCGCCGCCGTCTGTTGAACTACCTCAAGCGCACGGATCTCGAAGGCTACCGGACACTGATCGAGACTCTTGGGCTTCGCTACTAGGACGCTTGGCTACTGTTTCCCTTTTTCGCGCGGGCGCGACGGCAACTTGTGTCGCCCGCGCTTTTCGCGTTTTTCCCTAAATAACCAATGCAACGTATAGAGAAGACCTTCGCTGGTCGCCGGCTGGTCATTGAGACCGGCCGCATGGCCAAACAGGCCGCAGGCTCGGCCGTCGTAACGTTTGGCGAGACGATGGTGCTAGCGGCGGTCACCGTGAGCGACTCGCAGAGCTCACTCCCATTCTTTCCCCTCACGGTCGAGTACAAGGAAAGAACCTACGCCGCGGGCAAGATCCCTGGCGGCTTCATCAAGCGGGAAGGTCGCCCGCAGGACGCCGAGATCCTCTCGGCCCGCATTATCGATCGCTCGATCCGTCCGCTGTTCCCCGAGGGCTTCAAGAACGAAATCCAGGTGTTCGTCTACGTCATTTCCGCCGATCAGGAAAATGATGCGGACGTGCTCGCCCTCCTGGCCACGTCGTTCGCGTTGAACGCCTCGAAGATCCCGTTCCTGGGCCCGATTGCCGCTGTCCGCGTCGGCCGCGTGCAGGAGCGCTGGGTCTTGAACCCGACGTTCCAGCAGCTCGAGTACAGCGATATGGACGTCGTGGTCACCGGGTCGAAGGACTCGATCGTGATGGTCGAGGGCGGCGCGCTCGAGGTCTCCGAGACCGACTGTGTCGACGCCCTGGCGATCGCGCTTGGCGGCATCAAGGAGCTGGTCAAGTTCCAGGAAGAACTGCTCGCCAAACTCCCGCCGGTCGAGAAGATGGCGTGGACGAAGGCCGAGCGTTCAGAACTGCTCCAAGCTCGCGTGAAGCAGCTCGCCGCCGGTCGCATTGTCGCCGCGCTCAATCAGCCCGACAAGCACGCGCGGGTTGAGGCAGTCGAGATCGTCAAGAAGGAAGTCATCGACGCCCTCATCTCGGAATTTCCCGAAAACGGCCGCGACATCGCAGACCTGGTCGGGGATGAAGAGTATCATGCGCTGCGCGCCCAAGTCCTCGACACGAAGCATCGCGTGGATGGTCGTGGCCTCGCCGACGTGCGCCCGATCACATGCAATGTCGGGCTTCTACCCCGCGCGCACGGCTCGGCCTTGTTTACCAGAGGTCAGACGCAAGCCCTCGTTGCGGTGACCTTGGGCACGGCGAACGACGTGCAGCGGCTCGATACGATCGACGAAGCAGGCGAGTCGACGAAGTCGTTCATGCTGCACTACAATTTCCCGCCGTTCTCGACCGGTGAAGTGAGACCGGTACGGGGAACAAGCCGGAGAGAAATCGGCCACGGAAACCTCGCCGAGCGCGCGCTCCAAGGCGTGTTGCCCGCATTCGAAGACTTCCCGTATACGATCCGCGTCGTATCGGATGTCCTGGAGTCCAACGGCTCGTCGTCCATGGCGTCGGTCTGTGGTGGCTCGCTGGCGTTGTTCGACGCTGGTGTGCCGATCAAAGCTCCCGTCGCCGGCGTGGCGATGGGGCTGATCAAAGAAGGCGATCGTCATGCGGTCCTCACGGATATTCTGGGCACCGAAGACCACTTGGGCGACATGGACTTCAAGGTCGCGGGGACCGACCAGGGTATCACGTCGATCCAGATGGACATCAAGATCCAGGGCCTGAGCCTGGACATCATGCGGGAAGCGCTGTCTCAGGCGTTAGTAGGACGGTTGCACATTCTCGGTGAGATGGCCAAGGCGCTGCCGGAACCGCGCGGCGACTTGTCGCGCTACGCGCCTCGTATCGTCACGATGAATATCAGCCCCGAGAAGATCGGCGATCTCATCGGCCCCAAGGGCAAGACGATCCGCGGGATCCAGGACGAAACCGGCGCCGAGCTCACGGTCGACGACTCGGGCTTGGTGACGATCGCCGCTGTGGGTGGGGACGCCATGCAGCGCGCGCGCCAGATGGTGCAGGCGCTGACGGCCGAGCCGGTGGTCGGCGAGACGTACGAGGGCACGGTCAAGAGCACGACCGCGTTCGGCGCATTCGTCGAGATCATGCCCGGTACCGAAGCCCTGCTGCACATCTCCGAGATGCGCTGGGGCCGCACCGATAAGACCGAAGATGTCGTCAAGAAGGGCGATCGCGTGAAGGTCAAGCTGATCGACCGCGATGAGCGTGGCCGTCTCCGTCTCTCCATGCGCGCGCTCCAACCGAAGCCCGAAGGCCAATCATCCTCGGAAGAGTCGGGTGGCGGCGCCGCTGGTGACGAGCTCATCCCGGAGGGCGCTGGCGCCGCGGGTGGGGGCGGTGAGCAGCGCGAGCGGCGTCCACGGCGCGGTGGTGGCGGTGGCCGTGGCGGTCGCGGTGGCCCCTCGCGGGGATGACCTCGCTCGTCGAAGACGGCCTGAGATCGACTACTCTCGATAACGGCCTCTCGGTTCTGTCAGAGCGCATGCCAGGCGTCCGGTCCGTCGCGATCGGCGCCTGGATCCGCGCGGCATCCGTCCACGAGACGACCGCCGTCATGGGCGTGTCGCACCTCTTGGAGCACATGGTGTTCAAGGGAACGCCAACCCGCGATGCGCGCGAGATCGCGCTCTCGCTGGAGCGCCTCGGCGGCTCCCTCGACGCGTACACTTCCCGCGAGCACACGTCGTACCAAGCACGTGTGCTGGACGAGCACGTGAGCGTCGCGGCCGACGTACTCGGCGACCTGGTGTATCGCCCGACGTTGCGTGCCTCCGACCTCGCGTTGGAGCGCAAAGTCGTGCTCGAAGAAATCGGGATGGTCGACGATACGCCGGACGATCTCGTCTTCGAGCTGCATAATGCGGCGCTGTGGGGCTCGCACCCACTTGGCTACTCGATACTCGGTACCCGCGACACGATCGGTTCGCTCGGCGTGCACGAGCTGCGAGCGTTGCATGATCGTGCGTACCATCCAACGCAGACGGTTGTCGCCGCGGCCGGGAATATCGATCATGATCGCTTGGTGGCGGTCCTGACCGAGACCGGCTGGTCTTCGATCGCCGCCGGTCCCGCCGCTCGGCTAACGGCACCGCCGCCGAAGGCGGCGCAGCCGAGTGTGACTCATGTCGAGCGCGATACGACGCAGACCCACATCGTTTTCGGCTCACCGACGGTCGCGCATGGCGACCCGAGGCGATATGCGTTCGCCATTGCGTCGAGCGTTCTGGGCGGTGGCATGAGCTCTCGGCTCTTCCAAAGAATCCGCGAAGAGCTGGGACTCGCCTATGCGATCTTCACGTTCTCGTCGCTGCACGCCGACGTCGGCAGCCATGGCGTATACGTGGGCACCGCGCCGGAGACGGCCGCGCAGGCAACGGATGCCATTCGCGAGGAGCTGTCCAAGCTCTCGACTGACGGTTTGACACCAGACGAGCTGACCGCCGGGAAGAACCAACTCAAGGGGCAGGTCACGCTGTCGTTGGAGAGCGTGACGACCCGAATGTATCGCGCCGCCAGCGTCGAGCTGTACGGCGAACCCTATCGCGGGCTCGATGAAGAGCTCGCGGCCATCGAGCGCGTCGATCACGATGACGTGCGTGCCGTCTGCCGGGAATTCTTCGCGCCGGAACGTCAGACGGTCCTGAGCCTCGGTCCGGCCTAACTCTCACGACTTGCCATGAACATCGGCGTACCGAAAGAAATCAAGACGAACGAGAATCGCATCGCGCTCGTGCCCGCGGGGGCCGAGGCGTTGGTCGCGGCGGGACATACGGTGTGGGTCGAGCGCGGGGCGGGCGAGGGCAGTGGCTTTCCCGATGAGCTCTACACGAACGTCGGCGCGAAGATCGCTCCCGATGCCGGATCGGTCTGGCGCACCGGCGATCTGATCCTCAAGGTGAAAGAGCCAATAGCGCCCGAGTGGCCCCAGATCCGCAAAGGCCAGACGCTCTTCACGTATTTCCATTTCGCGGCTGACGAGCAGCTGACGCGAGCGCTGATGCAAACAGGCGCGACGTGCATAGCGTACGAAACGGTGGAACTGCCGTCTCGTGAGCTTCCTCTCCTGACGCCAATGTCTGAAGTCGCCGGACGGATGGCGGTGCAAGAGGGCGCGAAGTACCTGGAAAAGCTCTATGGTGGTCGTGGAGTGCTCCTGGGAGGTGTCCCCGGTGTCGCGCCAGCCAAGGTGGTGATTCTCGGCGGCGGCATCGTCGGCATCAATTCCGCGAAGATGGCGGCGGGCTTCGGCGCACAAGTGATCGTGCTCGACATCTCGCTGGAGCGCCTGCGCTATCTGTCCGACGTCATGCCGGCCAATGTCACACTGATCCACTCGAACCGGCACAACATCCTCGAGCACATCTCGAGTGCCGATCTCGTGGTCGGCGCGGTCCTCGTGACCGGTGCCAAGGCCCCACGCCTCGTGCGCCGCGACGATCTCAAGCTCATGCGCCCGGGTACGGTGATCGTCGACGTCGCGGTTGATCAGGGTGGTTGCGTCGAAACGATCCACCCGACGACGCACGAGAATCCGACCTATGTCGTCGACGGTGTGATCCACTACGGCGTCGCCAACATGCCGGGCGGCGTGCCCCGCACGTCCACGCTCGCCTTGACCAATGCCACGTTCCCCTACGCGCTGCAGCTCGCCAACAAGGGCTGGCAGATCGCGCTGAAAGAGAATGGCGCGCTGCTCAAGGGGCTCAACATCGTCGATGGCCACGTCACATACGCCGCCGTCGCCGAAGCGTTTGGCATCCGGTACGAAGACGCCAGAGGCTTTTTGTCGTAATGGCTGTCCCGCCGATCTTGTGCTATCACAAGGTCGATCGCCGGCGAGAGTTAGGAGTCACCCAGCTCTCGCCGGCCCGGTTCGCCAAACAGGTCGAACGCTTGGCTACCGACGGTTGGCAGACGCTGTCGCTCGACGACGTCGAGCGCTGCGTCCATGGCGAGCGCCCGCTGGGGCGCCGCGAGTTGGTCATCACGTTCGATGATGCGTACCGCGGGCTCCGGGAGCATGCTTTCCCGGCGCTGACTGGCGCTGGTTTCACCGCCATCTGCGCGGTCATCACCGACTATGCGGGCCGTTTGAACCGTTGGGATGTCGCCTATGGCGGCCGCCGATTCGCGCACTTGGCGTGGCGCGACATGCGCCATTGGCAATCCCGTGGCGTCGAATTCATCTCGCACACGGCGACGCACCCGCGCCTGACCTGGCTCGCCCCGCAGCAGGCTGCTGACGAGATGTCGCGCTCGCGTCAGGCGCTTCGGGAGTCTCTCGATGTCGAGGCGCGTGCGATCGCCTATCCGTTCGGCGCGGCGAGCCGGCGCGAGCGCACGCTGGCCACGGCGGCGGGGTATTCGATGGGTTTCACGCTGGCGACTGCATGGCGCGGTGACCCGCTCGCGGTCCCGCGACTCCCGGTCTACATCTGGACCCGTGAGGTCCCGGTGGCTGGCCCGGCGGAGTGGCTGGTGGCCGCGGCGGCGAACCGGTGCGCGGTTGGCACCAGCATCTTCCAGCGATTTACGCGAAGTACCGGAATATGACCGGCAGCAGCGCCGGCTGCTGAAAGAGCGCCGTGTAGAATATCCGGCGCAGGGTCCGTTTCTCCTCGGGGATCGCGTTGACAGAACACGCCAGAGAATCGAAGAACGTATCGTCGAATTTGCCGAGGGCTTCTTTCACGCGATAAAACCGTTCATGATCGCGCCCGAGCAGTTCCATCCATTGCTCGTGATACGCCCCCAGTCTCGCCGCTGACGTATTCCCCTCGGCGATCGCCTCAGCCGCTGTCTCAGCGGCCATTCGCCCGGCCTTCATGGCGTTCACTATGCCCGCGCCCGATAGCGGGTTGATCATGTGAGCCGCGTCGCCGCACACGAGGATGCCGTCCCCGACACAGTTCTTCACCGTCGTCTGCACGATGACCCCACCCACCGTTCTCAATCGCGGGGTCGAGTGTGGAAACGTCGCCGTCACGTACTCGTCGAGATATCCCACGGCCGACCGTCGCGCCCGAAGGGCGACGACGCCGAGTCCCACATTGGCGGACCGGTCCCCCTTGGGAAAGATCCAGGCGTAGCCGCCAGGCGCGATATCATTCCCGAAATGCAACACGATGGCTTCGGGATCGATGTCGACGTCGTCGAGTAGCACCTGCGCGCAACTCTCCATGTCCTTCGCGCGGACCCTCGTGTCGATCCCGGCCCAGCGCCCGACCATACTCTCGACGCCGTCGGCCCCGATCAGCACTCGCGCTCCCACGCGCTCGTTGCCATTGATGGTCGCGACCCAAAGGGGTCCATCGCGCGAGAGCCCTGTGACTTCAGCGCCCACACGAATGCACGCGCCAGCCGCCGCGGCCTGCTCAGCTAGAACGGGCTCGAACCGCGATCGGTCGAGCACATACCCGAATGTCACCATGGCCGACCCGGACTTGGGACCCATTCGGCGACCGGAACTCGACCCGGGTAATGCGCTTCGACACCCACGGCGCATTGCCGTTCTCTGGATCGAGAAACTCCTCGATCCCCTTGGCTCCGACGCCTTCACCACAGCGCACCGGGAGCCCGATCGCGGGATCCCGCTCGACGAGCAGCACCTCACACCCACACTCGGCCGCCACCCGCGCCGCCACGAGTCCCGCCGGCCCGCCTCCAACCACAAGTACATCGACGATCACGCGCGAGGCACCATCTCGAGCGCCCCGACCGGACAGGGGTCGATGCATTTGCGACATCCCGTGCACGTGACGGCATCGACCACGAGTCCGTCTCGATGCAGAGCTATCGCCCCCGGCGGACAGAGCGGCATGCAGAGGCCACACTCGTCACACACGGTCGTATCGACGATCGCGATGGAGGCAGAGCGCGGCGCCGTGGGACGGTGCATGAACCAAAGGCTGTTCCCTTGATCGCCCTTGTGGCAAGGGCTACTTTCTCTTCACTCAAATGCGCTGGCCCTTCTTCAAGACGGGATCGCGGTCCCTGTTCCCGGCGAACGCGATCGCCGTCGACCTCGGCACGGCCAATACGCTCGTCTACGTGAAGGGCGAAGGGATCGTGCTCAACGAGCCGTCGGTCGTCGCGATCGACCGCGAGACGAAAAAGATCAGAGGCGTGGGCCTCGAAGCGAAGCGCATGCTCGGCCGCACGCCGGACGGGATTCTCGCGGTCCGACCGATGAAAGACGGCGTGATCGCCGATTTCGACGTCACGGAAAAAATGCTCCGCTATTTCCTGACGCTGATCATCGAGAACCACGTGTTCAAGGTGAAGCCACGCGTGATCGTCTGCGTCCCGTCAGGGATCACGGAAGTCGAACGCCGCGCCGTACGCGATTCCGCTCTGGGCGCGGGCGCGAAAGAGGTCTTCATGGTCGCCGAGCCGATGGCCGCGGCGATCGGTGTCGGGCTCCCGGTCGAAACACCCACGGGGAACATGGTGATCGACATCGGCGGCGGCACCACCGAAATCGCCGTTATCGCGCTGTCCGGTATCGTGAGCGACACGTCGATCCGGACCGGTGGCGATGAGCTGGACGTCGCGATCGTCCAGTTCATGAGAAAGAACTACAATCTCCTGATTGGCGAGCCCACGGCGGAGCTGATCAAGATTCAGATCGGATCCGCCGCTCCTATCGGCGAGGAGAGGGAGATGGAGGTGAAGGGCCGGGATCTCGTCTCGGGCATCCCGAAGACTGTCCGGGTGCACTCGGCCGAGATCCGGGAAGCGATTCAGGAGCCGATTCAGCAGATTGTCGACGCGGTCCGCCGGGCGCTGGAGATCACACCGCCCGAGCTCGCCAGTGACATCGTCGATCGGGGAATCGTCATGACGGGCGGCGGTGCGTTGATCCGGGGGCTCGACCTTCTGTTGAGCCAGGAAACGAGCCTGCCGATTCACGTCGACGAGGACCCCCTCACGTGTGTAGTCCGCGGCACTGGCCGGATCCTCGACGACGAAGAGAAGTACTGGTCCGTCCTCAGCAGTTGAGCTAAACCGTGGCCCGCGCTGTTGCGAGCGGTACACGCGCCGATGCCATCCTGGGGTTCGTGAGCGGCGCGCTCGCACTCATAGCCATCGCGCTGCCTGGCCGACTCCGAGACCCGATCGCCGGTACGTTGCGCCGGGACCTCGTCGCTCCCCTGATCGCCCTCCAGAAGAACGCCGAGCTCGGCCGCCTGGCCCTGATTCGTCACGATCAGGAGACCGCGGGCAAAGACTCCGTCGCCCTGCGTGCACTGCTCGTCCCCAGCCTCGAATCTGAAAACGACCGGTTGCGTCGCCTGCTAGGCCTCGGTCGCGCGCTCCGCTGGGGTTTCGTCCCTGCCGAGGCGCTCCACAGTCGAGCGCTCGGCGAAGAGTTCACCATGACGCTGACGGCGGGGGCCCGAAATGGCGTTCGCCCCTTCAGCGCCGTTGTCGCTCCCGAAGGACTCGTCGGCATGGTCGAGACCGTCGATCCGCGCATGTGTCTGGCGATCTCTTGGGCACATCCCGACTTTCGCGTCAGTGCCATGACGGCCGATGGCAGTGCCTTCGGCATCGCAAAAGCTCACCTGGGCAGCGGGACTGATCGCTATCTGTTGGAGCTTTCAGGGGTACAACTCAGCACCACGCTCCCGTCCGGGACTCTCATCGTGAGCTCCGGCGTCGGAGGCGTCTATCCCCGTGGCATTCCGGTCGGGACAGTCATGCGCGAACTAGGCCCCCGCGAAGGATTCACCGAGGGCTGGGCGAGAACATATCTCCTGAGGCCGGCGGTGAAGCCGCAGGACATTAACTCGGTGATGATCCTCGAGCCCCGGCGTGGCGCTGCAGGCGTTCAGGCGGTGTGGGCGGACTCGCTCAAAGACTCCACTGCCGACTCGAGCGCCTCGCCGGGCATGCAGCCCGGAACAGAGGCGGATAGCGCGGACACTCCGGACGGGCCGACCCGGTGACGACCAGCGGCACGATTCGGCTCGCGGTTGCGTTCTTCGTGCTCGTGTTGCTGCACTTTTCGCTTCGCCCGGCGCTGGGCTGGCGGGCCGAGATCGACTTCCTGCTGATCGCGGTGTTGCTGGCCGCGGTCCGCCTGCGCCCAGGCATGGCGTCGCTCGTCGGCTGCACCGTCGGCCTCATCGCCGACTCCCTGACGCCGAACGCGTTCGGCGCCGGCGCGCTGGCCATGACTATTGTCGCCTATCTTGCGTCGTGGTTGAAGGCGGTGTTTTTCGCCGACAACCTCGCGCTCAATGGCTTCTTCTTTTTCGCCGGCCAGTGGGTGTACGAAGTCATTTACCTGATCGCCGCGCATCAAATGCAGGGTATGGAGTTGCTCCAGCAGGCCCTCGTGTGGGCGCCGCTCTCCGCGGCGGTCACCGCTGCCGCGGGCGTCGTGCTCCTTGTCCTGATGCGACCCTTGCTGGACCCGGCCACGGCCTGACATGAGCTTTCATCCGAACGACGTGGCGCGCCGCGCGCGGTTTGCGTCGATCGGCCTCTTGATCGCGTTCGTTTTTCTCCTGGGCGCGTTCTTCCGCACGCAGGTCCTGCAGAACGCGCAGTACGTCCTGCAATCTGAAACGAACCGGCTCCGTGAAGTGCCCCTGCCGGCCCCTCGCGGCATTATCTACGACCGCAACGGTCGCGTGATCGCCGAGAACGTCCCGGGCTACTCGGTCTCGATGCTGAGCCCGACCGCAGACTCTCTGCGTGTGGTGCTGCGCCGCCTGAGTGAAACGATCCCGCTCTCGGGCGACCAGATCGACCTGGCCGTTCGCCGGTATCGCCGCGCACCAAATCGTCCGACTGTCATTCTCCCGGATGCCCCGTTTGACGTGGTATCTGTACTGGAAGAACACCGCGTTCAGTTTCCGGGCTTGATCATCCAGTCCGCACCGAAGCGCCACTACCCCGATGGCGCCGCCGTCGCCTCATTCGTCGGCTACACGGGCGAAATCACCGAGCAAGAGCTCAGCTCGCGCGCCTATCCTGGCTACAAGGCCGGCCAACAGGTCGGCAAGGGTGGGCTCGAAAAGCAGTACGAGGACCGCCTCCGTGGCCGCGAGGGCACGCGCTTCGTCGAAGTCGACGCCCGGGGCCGCGTGGTGCGCGAGGCTGGCGCGCGCCAGGACCTGCCGCCGGAAGGCGCCCAGCCCCTCTATACGAACATCGATCTCGACCTCCAACGATTTACCGCGAGCCTCTTCGGCGACACGCTGCAGGGCGGCGCCATTGCGATCGACCCGGAGACTGGCGCGGTGCTCGCGCTTCACTCGGCGCCGACGTTCGATCCGAATCGGTTCATTGGCGGCATTCCGCCCGACTACTGGAAGGATCTCACGACGGACGTCCGTCGGCCGCTCTATAACAAGGTGATTCAGGGTCGGTATCCCCCTGGCTCGACGTGGAAGTTGGCGACCGCGACGTGGGCGCTCGAGAATCACATCGCCACACTCGACGACGTGATGCCGGTGCCGTGCACGGGCGGATTCCAGTTCGGCGATCGCTACTTCCATTGCTGGGAAAAGAAGGGACACGGGAGCCTCACGCTGGCCGAGGCGATCGTGAAGTCGTGCGACGTCTATTTCTATCAGTTGGGCTTGAAGATCGGCCTGCAACGGCTGATCGCCGGTGGCGTCGCGCTCGCGTTCCGGGACAAAACGGGCATTGATCTTCCCAACGAGTCATCGCCGAACTTCCCGTACGCGATCGACTACTACAATCGCCGGTTCGGCCCGCGCGCGTGGAACAACTCCGTCGTGCTCAACCTGGCGATCGGGCAGGGCGAGAACTCCCAGACGATCGCCAGCATGGCGCGGTTCTACACGGCGCTGGCGACCGACGGCCAGGAAGCGCGTCCCGAGATCGTGCGCCAAACGCAGCCATCGCGCACGCGCATCTTCACGCTCGACTCCGTGCAGTTTATCGGCCTGCGCCGCGCGATGATGGGCGTGCTCGCGGCGGGCGGAACCGCCGCGGCCGAGGCGATTCAGGGCGTGGTGTTGGCCGGCAAGACCGGCACCGCGCAGAATACCGAGGACCCGGTCCACAACCATTCATGGTTCGTCGGTTTCGCGCCGGCCGACCATCCGAAGATCGTCGTCGCCGTGTTGATCGAGTTCGGCGGGCATGGGAGCCACGCCGCGCGCGTCGCCTCGAAGATCATCGAGCACTATCTCAAGGTTGCGCCGGCCTCCCAGATCCAGACCGAGGGATGATGGACCGCAAAGGCGCAATTCCCGACTATCCGACGGTCCTGCTGGCGCTGCTCCTGTCGGTCTACGGGATTCTGATGGTGTACTCCGCCGGCCAGACTGACGCGCAGACTGTCGTCTCGAAGCTCTGGCGGTATCAGACCGTGTGGGTGTGCGTCGGTCTCGTCGCCGCATTCCTCGTCAGCCGCGCCTCGGTCCGGCTGTTGGAGTGGGCGAGTTGGCCGGCCTATCTCGTAACGCTGGGGATTCTGGTCCTGCTGCCGTTTTTTGGATCGGGCGCTGGCACCGCCGCATCGTCCTCGGCGTGGCTGACGATTGGCGGCCACCGCATTGGCCAGCCATCAGAGCTGGCCAAAATCACCGTCGTGCTCATGCTCGCGCGTACCTTGGCCCTGCAGCGTGAAGCACCAAAGACGCTGATCGATCTCTGGCGCCCGGCCTTGGTCGTCGCCGTCCCTTGGGTCTTTGTGCTCCTCCAGCCGGACCTGGGCTCCAGCATCGTGTTCATCGGGATCTTCTTCGCGATGCTCTACTGGTTCGGCGTTCCATGGCAGCTCTTAGTCTTGCTCGCGAGCCCGGGCGTCAGCCTGATTCTCGCATACAGCAAGGGCATGTGGACCGCCTGGTTCTTGGTCTTAATTGTTCTAATCTGGTCATACAAACCGTACTTATGGGAAGGTGTGTTCACGGTCTGCGCAAACGTCACCATGGGTATTCTGGCGCCGCTAGCCTGGGACCACCTGAAATACTATCAACAACAGCGTCTGTTAACGTTCCTCGACCCGTCCAGAGACCCTCGGGCCTCAGGCTATCACGTCATCCAATCGCAGGTGGCGATTGGTTCCGGGGGATGGTTTGGGAAGGGTTTCACGATGGGCACCCAAAAACGCCTCGCGTTCCTCCCAGAACAACACACGGATTTTATTTTCGCCGTCGTCGGCGAAGAGCTCGGCTTTCTGGGCGTGACGCTCGCATTGAGCTTGTTCCTCGTACTCTTTCTGCGTTGCACCCGGATCGCCTCGCGCGCCAACGATACGTTCAGCAGTCTGGTGGCGTTTGGCCTCGCGGCCAGCTGGGGCGTACACGTCGCCGAGAACGTCGGGATGACGCTCAACTTGATGCCGATTGCCGGCATTCCACTCCCGTTCTTCTCCTATGGCGGGTCGTTCATGCTCTCCAGTTGGGTCGCGATCGGGATCCTCGTTCGTATCTCTGGCGAGGGCCGCGGACGGGCGGACGGTCTAGCGATTTGACCGTAGACGGGCCACATTTGTGAGATGGCCTGGTGGGCGAAGAAAAAGGATCCGCGCAAGCCCCGCGAGCGCGTCGATCGGCTCGAGATCCCTGCCGATGCCTGGGAGAAATGCGAGGCCTGCGGCCACACGGATCTGCGGGAGAAATTCCTCCGCAACCTGAACGTCTGCCCGAGTTGCGACTATCACCGCCGCATTCGCGCGCAAGAATACGTCTCGATTTTATTGGATGAGGGGAGCATCGAAGAGGTCGCGGCCGACCTCAGATCGACCGACCCTCTCGGTTTCCCCGAATACCAGGCCCGTCTCGCCAAAGCGCACGCCAACGCCGGCGACAATGACGCTCTGGTCGCTGTCACGGGTACGCTCGACGAAGCCCCTATCAACGTCGGCGTGATGGACTTCGCCTTCATGGGCGGCTCCATGGGCTCCGTGGTCGGCGAAAAGATCGTCCGCTTGGGCACGCGCTCGTTGGAGCGTAAGTACCCGCTCGTGCTCATCTCGGCGTCAGGCGGCGCCCGGATGCAGGAAGGCGTGCTATCGCTTATGCAGATGGCGAAGGCTGCCGCTATCCTCTCCCAGCTCGCCGAACGCCGCATTCCGTATGTGTCGATTCTGACGAACCCGACGACCGGCGGCGTCAGCGCGTCCTATGCAATGCTGGGTGATGCGATTCTGGCCGAACCCGGCGCGGTCATCGGGTTCGCGGGCCCACGGGTCATCAAGCAGACGATCGGCCAGGATCTGCCCGAGGGCTTTCAGACGGCCGAGTTTCTGCTGGACCATGGGATGCTCGACGATGTCGTCCATCGCCGCGAGTTGAAGCGCACGGTTGGCCAGCTCCTTCGCCATATGAGCGGCAAGCCCGCCGCGGTGGGGTACTCGGCACCCTGACCGCGTACCGGGACGCGCTCGACTACCTGTTCGCCCGCACAACCGGCAAATGGAAGCTCGGCCTGGACCGGATGGCGGCGTTGTTGGACGCGATCGGCCAGCCGCATGCAGGCCTCCGCGCCTTTCACGTGGGCGGTACCAATGGGAAGGGCAGCGTCACCGTCACCCTTGCCGCCCTCCTGCGCGCTCAGGGTCTCCGCGTCGCCCAGTACACGTCGCCCCACCTCGTTGACTTCCGCGAGCGCTTTCTGATCGACGGGGTGCCGATCACGGAGCGCGACGTCACCGACTGGATCGCTCGCCGAACGCCGATCGTCGAACAACTCGGCGCGACGTTCTTCGAGGCCACGACGGCGATGGGCTTCGAGCTCTTCGCCGCCGCAAACGTCGACGTGGCGGTGATCGAGGTCGGGTTGGGTGGTCGGTTGGATGCCACGAACGTCCTGACCCCACTCGCCGCCGGCGTGGCGTCGATCGGCATCGACCACACCGAATACTTGGGCACCACCCGCGAGCAAATCGCGTTCGAAAAAGCGGGGATATTCAAGCCAGGCCGCCCGGCGCTCATTGGCGAGCCGGATGCCGAGATCCGCGAGCTGCTCGCGCACCACGCGCGCGCCGCGGGCGCCGTGCCTATTCGCTCGGTCGCCGACAATGCCCCCGTCTCGGACATAATCATTGAGGCAACAGGCGGCACCTCGTTCACAATGGGTGGGCGGAGGCTGCACACAGGACTCACGGGAGCACACCAGGCGTCGAACACGGCGCTTGCCGTATTGATGTTGGAGGCCGCCGGGTACTCATATAGCGCCGACGTGCTGCCTGGGGTCACGCTGCCGGGTCGTTTCCAACGCGTGGGCCGTTTCATATTCGACGTCGCCCACAACCCCGACGGCGCGGCGGTCCTGGCCAAGACGCTCCAGGCGATTGCCCCGCGGAAACCGGTCGTGGCCGTCGTCGCGGTACTCGCCGACAAAGATTGGCGCGGCATATTGACCGCCCTTTCTGCCTCGGTCGATCACTTCGTCCTGACCAGCGCGCCCACCGCGCCCGAATCACGCGCCTGGCGACCCGAAGACGCGGTTACGTTCGCGCGTGAGCACGGATGGTCAGCCGACATCGAGCACGATTTCGCTCGCGCATTGGCCAAAGGCGAGTCAGCCGGCGGTACGGTGCTCGTCACCGGCTCGTTCCACACCGTGGGCGACGCGATGACGAACTTGCAGGTGTCTCCGCTCGCCGGGTAAGTTTGCCCGATGTCGACCGGTGCGCTCCCGGGATTTCGCGATTTTTACCCGCAGGAGTTTGCTGAACGGGCGTTCATCATGCGAGCCTGGCGCACAGTCGCGCGCCGCTACGCGTTCTCCGAGGTGGATGGTCCTCCGCTCGAAGCCACGGAACTCTATACGAAGAAGAGCGGCGACGAGATTGTTGGGCAGCTCTACAACTTCAGGGACAAGGGTGATCGCGAGGTGGCCCTCCGTCCAGAGATGACACCAACAATTGCTCGAATGGTCGCGGCGCGAGCGAACGCGCTGCGGAAGCCGGTGCGCTGGTTCTCGGTGCCGCAGCTGTTCCGCTACGAGCGCCAGCAGCGCGGCCGCCTGCGCGAGCACTTCCAGCTCAACGTCGACATCATCGGCGAGCCCGACGTCACCGCCGACGCCGAGGTCCTCGCGGTCGCCATTGACGTCATGCGCGCGCTCGGCCTCACGTCCGACGACGTCAAAGCCCGCGTCTCCGACCGCCGGCTCCTCGGCGCCTATCTGCAGGCGCTCGGCGTCGCCGATGCCGTGCTGCTGCCCGTGATGACCGAAGTAGTCGACAAGCTTGGCCGCACGAAACCCGATGCGTCTGCCGAACGCCTGATCGCGCTGGGTGTGCCATCCCGCGCCATCGAGCCCATTGTTGCTCTTCCACACACGACACTCGACGACATCGGCCGCGTGGCGCCCATCGAAGATTTCGAACGGTATTTGCGCTACGTGCACCGGCTGGTCGGCGATGCCAACTGGATCCACTTCGACGCATCGATCGTTCGGGGCCTGGCCTACTATACAGGTATCGTCTTCGAGCTCTTCGACGCGAAGGGTGAGCTCCGCGCCATCTGCGGCGGCGGACGCTATGACAACCTGCTGGCGACACTCGGCGGCGTCGATCTTCCGGCCATCGGATTCGGGATGGGCGATGTGGTCCTCCGCGAGCTCCTTCAATCGCGAGGCCTCTTGCGCGATGTCGTGCCCTCGATCGACTACTGGGTGGCGACGGCCCGCGACGATGCCGAGGCGCTGCTCGACGTGATGAACGTCGCCCGGCAACTGCGCGAGAAAGACCAGAGCGTCGAATACGCCCTCCGCGAGCAATCGCTCGGCCGCCAGCTCAAGGCAGCCAGCGCCGCCGGCGCTCGCTTCGCGGCGATAGTCGAGCCCAATGGCAAAATTGCCAGGAAAGACCTGGCGGGCAACACGCAACTCACGATGACGATCGATCAACTGGTGGAACAGGTGGGACACGAACGCAGCAATGGCTGACGATCAAAAGCTGACGCCACGCGCAACAGACTTCAGCGCCTGGTACAACGAACTCGTACTCCGCGCCGAGCTCGCGGATTACTCGCCCGTGCGCGGATGCATGGTCATTCGCCCCAACGGCTACGGGATCTGGGAGCTCACCCAGCGCGCGATGGACGACATGTTCAGAGCGACGGGAGTCCGAAACGCCTACTTCCCGCTCTTCATCCCCGAAAGCTTCCTGCACAAGGAGAAGGAGCACGTCGAGGGATTCGCGCCGGAGGTGGCGGTCGTCACGATCGGCGGCGGAAAGGTGCTGGACGAGCCACTCGTCGTGCGCCCGACGTCGGAAACGATCATCTATGGGATGTTCGCGAAGTGGGTGCAGAGCTATCGCGATCTGCCCGTGCTCATCAACCAATGGGCCAACGTCGTGCGGTGGGAGCTGCGCACCCGACTCTTCCTCCGGACGTTGGAGTTCCTCTGGCAGGAGGGCCACACGGCCCACGCGACGCACGACGAGGCCGAGGCGCGCACCCGGCTCCAGCTGGATATCTATCGCCGATTCCAGGAAGACTGGATGGCGATGCCCGTCGTGACCGGCCAGAAGTCGGAGTCGGAGAAGTTCGCCGGTGCCCTGCGCACGTACGCGCTCGAAGCGATGATGCAGGACAACAAGGCGCTCCAGGCCGCGACGTCTCACAACCTCGGCCAGAACTTCGCCAAAGCGTTCGATCTCAAGTTCCAAACTGAGACCGGTGGGACTGACTACGCCTGGAACACGAGTTGGGGCGCGTCGACCCGCATGATCGGCGGTCTCATCATGACCCATGGCGACGACAACGGGTTGCGCACACCTCCAAAGGTCGCGCCGACCCAGGTCGTTATCGTGCCGATCTACAAAGCCGACGCCGAACGCGCGAGAGTACTCGAAGCCGCGGATAAAATCGCAGCGTCGTTGCCTGGCACTCGGGTCGAAATCGATCGCCGTGACGGGATGACGCCGGGTGCCAAGTATTTCTATTGGGAATTGCGTGGCATTCCACTGCGTCTCGAGCTCGGGCCACGCGATCTCGACAAAGACCAGTGCGTGCTCGTCCGCCGCGACACGCGCGCGAAGCGTCCAGTGCCGCTTGCTCAACTCTCGGCCGCGGTCCCAACGCTACTCGGCGAGATCCAGGCCGACATGTTCCGCGTCGCGCGTGATCGCCGCGAGGCGAACAGCATTCGCGGACCGATCTCGTACGACAAGTTCCGCGAGATCATGGATGGCGAGGGCGCGTTTGTCTACGCGGGTTGGTGCGGCGACGCGGCCTGCGAGGCGCAGATCAAGGAAGACACGAAAGCGACCATCCGCGTCCTCCCGGACCCGGAGTTTCGCTCCCCACAGGCGCCGACGACCTGCCTTCGCTGCGGCCGGCCGTCGACCGCCGAGGCACTATGGGCGAAAGCGTATTGACCGCGGCACTCGCGCTCGACGGCGTCCCGCTCGATCGGATCGCCGAGGATGTCGGCACGCCGGCCTACGTGTATAGCGCCGACGCGATCCGATCGCAGTACACGGCCATGGACGGAGCGCTGGCCGCCGTCCCGCACCGACTGCACTACAGCATGAAGGCCAATGGCAACCTGGCCATCTTGCGCCTGCTCCGCGCATTGGGCTCGGGGGTCGACATCGTCTCCGGCGGGGAGCTCCACCGCGCGCTCCTCGCGGGCTTCTCCGGGGCCGATGTCGTCTTCAGCGGTGTCGGCAAATCGGAGCGGGAGCTCGAGGAGGCGGTCCTCGCCGGGGTGCTGCTGGTCAATATCGAGTCCCCGCGCGAGCTGGAGATACTAGATAGACTCGGCCGCTCAGCCGGTCGCGCAGTCCCAGTCGGGATCCGGGTCAACCCGGAAGTCTCCGTCGAGACCCCTCACCCGTACACGCGCACGGGTGAACAAGGCGCGCGCTTCGGGATCCCGTATGACCAGGTTCTGTCCCTGGTGACCCACACCCGTTCGCTCGGTGGAGTCCGCCTCGTAAGCCTGGGAATGCACATCGGCTCCCAGGTCACGGACAGCGATCCATACGCGAGGGGCGCGGACCGCCTCGTCGCGTTGGCCAAGCAAGTCCGCGACGGCCTCCGCTATCTCGACATAGGCGGTGGCCTGGCGGTGTCGTACGGCGACGGCCCGTCGGGCGATGTCCGTGCATTCGGCGCCATTGCCACGCGCGCGGCGGCCGAGCTCGGCCTATCGCTGATCGTCGAGCCGGGACGTTTCATTGTCGCAAATGCGGGCGTCTTGCTGACCCGGGTCATCGACAGAAAGCGCAGCGCCCATAAGACGTACGTCATCACCGATGCCGGGATGACGGAGCTGCTGCGCCCGTCGCATTATCATGCCTACCATCGCATCGAGTCGGTGACGCCGAAGTCGACGCGCTCGCTCGTCGACATCTGTGGTCCGGTCTGCGAGAGCGGCGATTTTCTGGCGCTGGACCGCGAGCTCGATGATGTGGGGCCTGGTGATCTGCTCGCCGTGCACTCGGTGGGCGCGTACGGCTTTGTGATGGCGTCGAACTACAACGCTCGGGTCCGGCCGCCCGAGGTGCTGAGCGATGGCGGCCGCTTCGCGATCATTCGCGAGCGCGAAACGTACGACGATCTGGTGAGGCACGAGGTGGGTCCTGCCGTGTGGAGGAGCGCCTGATGCGTGTCGGGGTCATGGGGGACACTCACGATCGCGTTCCGGCGATCGCCGAGATACTGAAGCGGATGGCCGAAGGTGGCGTGGCGCTCGTCCTGCACGTGGGCGACTACTGCTCGCCCTTTGCGCTCGCGCCGTTCCGCGATCTCAACATGGCTTTGGCCGGCGTGTTTGGCCGCAACGACGGCGACCGCGAGGGTCTCAAGGCCGCCGCCTCGAGTGGGCTCGGCGCCGAGCTCTACGAGTCTCCGCACTCCGTGGAGCTCGATGGCAAGCGGGTGCTGCTCGTGCACGACTTGGGCGATGTCGGCGAGAAATCCATCGAGTCCCACGCCGTGGTGGTTCATGGCTGGTCCCATAAGGCCGAGATCAAGTCGGTGGGTGATACACTCATCGTCAACCCCGGCGAAGCGTGTGGCTGGCTCTTTGGGACGCCCGCGGCCGCAATCCTGGACCTCGACACGAAATCAGTCGAAGTAATACGACTCACAGAAAAAGATTGGCGGTGTTAATGTGACGAGTCGAATACTGATTCTAGACTATGGCTCTCAGTTCACGCAGCTGATCACGCGGCGCGTTCGCGAAGCGCGTGTGTACTCGGAAATCCACCCTCCGACTCGCACGATCGAGTGGATCAAAGAGTGGCAGCCGACGGGGATTATCCTGAGTGGCGGCCCAAACTCGGTCTACGGAGAAAATGTCCCCTCGGCCGACCCCGCACTCCTGGACATCGCGCCAGTGCTCGGGATCTGCTACGGGATGCAGCTCGTCGCGTACCTGGCGGGCGCTAAGATCATCCCAGGTGTCCGCGAATATGGCCGCGCCGAAATCGAAGTCCTCGAACCCAAGGGTCCGTTCGACGGCTTCGACAAGGGCGAGAAGATGACGGTGTGGATGAGCCACGGTGATCACGTCGACCAGCCCCCGCCGGGCTTCTGCGTCACCGCTCGCTCCAACAGCGGCATCATCGGCGCCATGCGCGACACGCATCGTCCGATCTACACGCTGATGTTCCACCCGGAAGTCGCCCACACGCCGCGGGGCGGGGAACTGATATCGAACTTCTTGTTCGATGTCTGTCACGCCGACCCGAGTTGGACCTCGGGTGCGTTCATCGACGACCATGTCACGCGAATCGCCGAGCAAGTCGGCAAATCCCGCGTCATCGCGGGCCTCTCGGGTGGCGTCGACTCCGCGGTCGCCGCGGCGCTCGTCCACCGTGCGATTGGCGACCAGTTGACCTGCATCTTCGTCGACACCGGCCTCCTCCGCCGCCACGAGCGCGAGCAAGTGGAGCGCACGTTTCGCCAACACTTAAGCATCCCGTTAGTCGTCGTCGACGCCTCGGAGCGCTTTCTCACCGCTCTCGCCGGCGTCGATGATCCAGAAGAGAAGCGCCGGATCATCGGCCACACGTTCATCGATGTCTTCGAGGAAGCCACGGCCGGCCGTGACGCCGAGTTCTTGGTGCAGGGCACCTTATACCCCGACGTGATAGAGTCCTCGTCCCCGAGGGGTGGCCCATCGGTGACGATCAAGACGCACCACAACGTCGGCGGCCTCAAGCCCGACATGAAGTTCCGCCTCATCGAACCATTGCGGGAGCTGTTCAAGGACGAGGTCCGCGCCGTCGGCCGCGAGCTGGGCCTCCCAGAAGAGATGGTCGGCCGCCACCCGTTCCCGGGCCCGGGGCTCGCCATTCGTATCCTAGGCGCCGTCACGCGCGAGGCGCTCGACACGCTGCGCCACGCCGACGCGATCTATCTCGAGGAGATCCGCGAGGCGGGCTTGTACAACGATATCTGGCAGGCGTTCGCGGTACTGCTGCCGATCCGTAGCGTCGGCGTCATGGGCGACTATCGCACATACGAGCAGGTTATCGCCCTGCGCGCCGTCACGAGCTCTGATGGGATGACGGCCGACTGGTTCCCATTCCCGCCGGAGGTGCTGGCCCGCATCTCAACGCGGATCATCAACGAGGTGAAGGGCATCAACCGCGTCGTCTACGACGTCAGCTCCAAGCCGCCCGCCACTATCGAGTGGGAGTGAGGGCGTTGGGTGACCCCCTCACGCCGTTTGAGCCCCTTTAGTCTGCCCTGCTAACTGGCGCATCTCCTCGACCTGGGCGGCCGCGCGCGCGGCGTGCACCCGCTCGAGGACGACGGCGGCCTCGTCGGCCGTCATGCGGGCGTACTCCACCGTGTTCTGGAACGGAGCCTCCACGGTAACGGTGAATATCCGTCCAGAACGCTTCCGGCGGAGCCAGGCCCTTCGATCGCGGACCTTCGCGACTACGACGAGCACGGCACCCAACCCACAAAAAACCTGCGCACAGATGACCCCGAGTGGTTCGGTCATTTCTTGTCCTCCCGATAGGGGCGACAGAGAGTGAGGAAAAAGAGAACGCCAACGAACGTCCACAGCTCAATGGTGCTCAACGGGTAAGTAGGTGTGGCTTGGTGAGTCTTAATCAACACGTCCCAAGCTGATGCCCACAGGATGGCTACAACACAGCCGCCGGTACCGATCGAAGTCAGTACGTCGTGGCGCGCTGCGGTAATGGCGGTCACAATACCGTCAACCGCCAACACCGCCGAGATGATGAACAAGTCCCCATTGTCGAGCAGGCTGGCCAGGGTCAGTGCCTGACCGTGAGCCAGCTGCACGATGGCAAGGAGGAGGATTGGAGCAAGTGACAGCGCGACTCTAAACACGAGCCAGTGGGTGACCTGCGATCGAATATCATTGGGCATGCTCTGACGATAAGATCCTGCGTCAGCGGAGCGTCATCCGTATTCGTCTGGATGTTGCCCGAGGTTGCACGCCCGCGCAACGCACGAATTCCAACGGGCACGAATCACACGGGATGTGAGCCCTTGTTATTCGATGACGCGCAGGCTGGCCGGCGGCGAGAATATTCGCCATGCGCACGCCAGAGAAAGTCTCGGCTGAACTCAAACGGCTCGAAGATCTCCGTGCCTTCGAACCGCGGCGTATGATCAGCTGGCAGTACTCTGCCTGAACCTCAGCGGTCGGCTACCGAGTGATGAGCAGCTCAATCTGGCTCAGCAGATTCGGCGATCTGCGATATCAATCGCCTCCAACATCGCGGAGGGCTACGCCAGACGCTCGGCGCGCGGCTACGCCCACTATCTCATGGTCGCGCACGGATCGTTGCTCGAGCTGGACACCCAGCTCGAGATCGCCCTTGGCGCAGGCTACCTCGACAACGAGGACCTCACCGACGTACTGCCCCTCGTCGCTCGGGCTGCTGGGTTGCTCAGCGATATCGTCCGAGGACTGGGCCCCGACCTCGGGGGCTTGGAATAGCACCGCGGTCCCGATCACCTCGCCCTCGGGTACCGCCGTGATCGAAGGCCGCCCTATCGCGGGATGATCGTCAACACCGGCCGGATCGACTCCAGCGGCGTGGCGAACAACGATAACTGGTCGGGATCCGCGAACACCGTTGCGAAGTCCTCGGGACTGAAAGCCCGCGCCAGTCGCTCCGCGTACGTCGTACGCAACAAGCGCACGTAGTACTCGATATCATAGTCACGCGGATCAGCGTCCGGCAGATCGTCCGACGATAGAGCCTCCGGGCGGCCGGCGAGGCCAGCCTCCCCATTCGGCTTGCGGTACACGCGGACATGATCGCCCTCTCGCCACTGCGTCTGGCCAGCGGCGCGCAGCGCTTCATAGGGTAGCTCGCGGCGGCGCGCACGCGACCGCTCATAGACCGCGGGCGATTTCGTGAGCCGCACACGCGACGAGACCTCGTACGTCGACAGCGCTCGCGCACGGAGCGCGGCGGTCATCCGAAGGTACCGCTCGCGCACACCTGGGACGTCACCCGAGAGCAGGTGCGTGATCGCTGAGCGAAGAAAAATGTCGCCGAATGGCTCGGAACGGCTCGACCGAAACGCCACGCCTTTCAAGAGGAGCGTGTGATCGTAGCCGAGCAGCGCGTAGTTCTTGGGCTCGTGCGAGAGCATAGCCGCATACCGGCCCGCGAACTCGAGCTGGACGAGGCGTGGCAGGAGGGCCGCCACCTCGGCGACGACTGCGCCGCTCGTCGCTCTCGCTCCACGACTCGGGGACCGCGAAATACACCCCGTCCGTGTCCGCCTCGATGAGCGTCACACCGCGCGCCTCGAACTCCCGGCACATCTGGTCGAGCAGCTCGCGACCGCGCCGCGTCACTTCGTTGGCCGCGTGCACGTCCGAGAATCGCGTGAGTCCACCCGCGGCCATATACCCGTAGGCGGCGTTGACCACGATCTTGAGCGCGGCCGACGTCCCCGCCTGTCCACTGGCTTTGGCCTCGAGTCGCAACTCGGTCATTCGATCGACGATCGCGAGGAGCGCGCCCAGACGATCCCGCGCTGGCCCGATACGATAGGCACGCATGAGCGAGGGATAGAGGCTCGCGACGTCGGCCTTCACGATCCGATGCGCGACACCGGCGGCAAAGAGGTGCAGTGCGGCGCCGCTATGTGGCGTGTCCGTGCGGTTCTCGTGAACGGGCAGGGCTTGACCAGCGCGAAGGTACGCGCGGACCAGCAGCGGATCGATGACGCCGGTCGCTGGCCCGGCGTCGGCGAGGCGCTCGTACCGGCGCGGCGCCATCTTCGCCAGTGCGTAGGCCGCGCCGCCGAGCAGGCGGGAGATGGCGGCGACTTCCTCGACGTCGTGCGTGGCGTATCGGCGCACGCGCTCCGGATCGACGAGGTACGTCCGATAGATCTCGCTGCCGCCCACGTACTCGCGATCGGCGCGCGCGACGCCGAAGTGACGCGCGACCGCCTTGAGACCATGCCCAGGCAACTCGCGGGTCGAGAAGTCGTACCGCCACACCGCGTCGAGCGTATCGATCAGCTCTCGACCCGGCGCGACGAAGCGCAGGCGCCCGCGGGATGAGGCGCTGCGCGCGAGGAGTCCGCGCCCGGTTCGACCCAGCGGCAGCGGAACGCCGAGGATGCGGGCGCGGCGGGAGAGAAAAGGGAGATCGAAGCCATGCAGGTTGTGGTTCTCGATCACGTCGGGATCCGCCGCATGGACCCGGGCCACGAGCTGCCGGATCAGATCGGCCTCCCCCGGACCATCCAGTACGTCGATGGCGCCCGTATGATCGCGAATCGAGACCATGAAGATCCGGTCATGGTGGGCGTTGAGGCCGGTCGTCTCGAGGTCGAACTGGAGGCGGTGAATTTGATCGAACGCCAGCTCGCGAAAGTACGTTCGTCCCGTCTGCACCAGATACTGCTCGTCGGCCGGCAGCGCGAGCATCGTGCCCGGTTCGAGCTCGGCGAGCTCGCTCGGCTTGCTCACGGGTGTGCCCAATCGCTCGGACGCGGCGCGCAATATCGTATCGATCAGTCTTCGGCCATCGTTGGCGCTCACCATGTAGCGCAGCGCCCCGGGCCCATCGAGCTCGCGGTAATCGGCCCACGTCGCGTCTCGGAGATCGTCGAGATGCGCGAGGAGAATCCAGGGTCGAAAGCGCTCCGTCTCGACGACCAGCGTGTCCGTTGCCGCGTCCCGCCGCCAGACGAGTGCTTTGCCGCTCAGGCTGGCATGTACCGACACGATGCCGGGCGTGGAGTCCCAGCCCCACACCCACTCATCGGCTGAACGCAATGTCGGCTGCTTTCACCACGCGGGAAATCCTCGGCATGATCTTCTCCACCGAGAAGGCGTGCATCTCGGTCGTGGTAGCCGCCATAACGTCCTCGGCGATGACGATGGCGTACCCACGCTCCCATCCCTGCCGCGCGGTCGACTCGACGCCGAAGTTCGTGGCAATGCCGCCGAGCACGATCGTGGTAATGCCGCGGCGGCGCAGTTGGTCGTCGAGGTCCGTGCCGTGGAACGCGCCCCATTGGTGCTTGGTGATGCGAATATCCGGGGCATGAGCGAGGCCGTCGACGAGCTCGGTCCAGCCCGCGGGGAGCGCGGAGAGGGGGCGAGGCTGGTCGACGGGCTGACGAAGCGCGTCGCCGAAATCAGCGGCGTACGCGACGTTGACCAGGACCACTGGCGCCCGGGCGGCTCTGAACCGGGCGGCGAGGGCGGTCGCCGTCTGCACGACATCGGTCGCCGGGCGAGGGGCGAGCGACATGCCGACGATGCCCTTTTGGAGATCGATGAGCACGAGCGCGGTCGTGCGCGGGTCGAGCGCGTCGATCGTCATCCGATGCGCTTCCACGTCACGTCCCGGCCTTCGCGACGATCCACGAAGCCGATAATATGTCCGCGCTCGTCGCGCTGGAAGATGCGCCTCGTGCGCGGCTGACCCGGTTCGAAAAAGACGTTCGGGCGACTCGGGGCGGAACGTCCGATCGGGGCGCCCTTGGCGCGCGACGACCAGACGATCACCGTCGCATCGAATTGTCGCCACGATATCCGCCGTCATCGAGTACTGGCCAGCGTACGAGCACAGGGTCGCGCGATCGAGACGGATCGGCGGCGGGTCCTGGAGCACCGCCAAGACCTGCTCGCCAATCAACCGCCAGCCATCGGCCGAGCGCACCCAGGTATCCGTCATCCGGAACCGACTCCGGATGATCTGTCCGTGATAGTCGAGGTACTCGGCGTCCTCGTGCGTGACTACCGCCATATCTCCCGTCGTGGCCACGCGAAAGTCGTCGATATCGAGATGCCCCGTGAGGCCGGGTCCGAGCGGTTGGAGATTGGCGAGGATCTCCGCTTTGTCCCGCACGACGTCGTTCTCATCGACCTGCGTCGCGAGCGAGTCGAGCAGGCGGTTCCAGGTCGCCGTATCGCCAGGGGCAATCGCGTCGAGCAGCGCCTGCGTATTGTGCCGGAGCTCGGCCTCGACGGACGATTGCGCGGCCGCCCGCGCGCCGCAGGCGGCGAGGAGCAGCGCGCTAAACGCCTTTCTCCTGCAGGAGCGCCATGAACTGCGACGGCTCCGTGAGCGCGAGCAACCGCTGGGGGACATCGGGCTCCTTGCTGAACTGCGCGATCTTGCCGAGCACCGGCAGATATTGGTTCGAGATCTCGAGCGGTGGAGCGACGATGAGGAAGAAGAAGTAGACCGGCTTCTCGTCGATCGCCTTGAAGTCGACGCCGGCGGCCTTCCGGCCGAACGCGACCCGGAGCTTGTTGACCACGAGCGACCGCGCGTGGGGGATCGCGATCCCGCGACCGATGCCGGTCGAACCCAGGTTCTCGCGGCGCTTCAACATCTTGAACAGCATGCCATCCGATTTCTCGTCGAGCTTGAGCAGCGAGATCAGCTCCTTCAGGATCTCGTCTTTCGTGTTCCCTTGCAGGTCGAGATTGATCGCGTCTTCAGAGAAAAACTCGCGGAGTTCCATGGATCCCCTTGTGTCTCAAAACCTCGGAAACTATTGCCTTTGCCGGGCTGGCGGTAGGAACGGTCCCGGCCGTAAACTCTTGGTATGCTCAAGCCCTTCAGCGGGACGATCTTGGCCGTCTATGGGTCTCTGATCCTTTCGGCCTGCGGCAATAGCTCGACAGGTCCGCATGCGCCCTCGCCGGCGCAGATCGCCAGGCACATCGACAGCCTGATGATTGCGACGCGCAACGGATCGCGTTTTGAGCTTCTCTTTGTCGCTTTGGACGGCCCCGCCGAGGGCGTTGCTCCGATCACGGTGTCGGTCACGACGGCTTCCGGACCCCAGCAGTGGCAAGGGTACATCTTGAAGTACGCGGGATCCGTCGCCAGCGCGGACTCGAACTTCGATCTGATCGCCTATAGCGACTACGCGCTGACGAATGTGCTCTGGGTCGAGAAGCGATACTTCTCCGCGCAGGAACGTCACGACGGCCGCCAACCTGCTCACGGATACCACGACCCTGATTTCTCAGGGTTCCGGTACCATGACCGCGATGACGGAATCCACTGGCGGTTCCTGCCAACTCGCGTCCGGTCTCGATGATCCGAGCGTGCTTCCGCCCGGCACGTGCAACCTGGCGACGTTTACGGGAAGTCTCTCCTGGTCGTTTCCCGTCAGTGGGACGTTTCAGACGATCTCGATCGCCTCTCAGACCTTCTCAGGTCTGACCGATAGCACGAATCCATAGGTTAGATTTCGCCATGCCACGCACGCGCGCGTTCCCATACCCGGTAGCCGCCGAGGTGCCACTTTACCTGGCGCCAATGGCGGGGGTCTCGGAATCGCCCTTTCGCCGCCTCTGCCGGTCGTTCGGCGCCGACGTCGTGGTCACGGAGTTCCTGTCGGCCGAGGGCATCCGGCGCGAGAACCCGGCGACGTGGGACAAGCTGCGGTTCGGGCCCGATGAGCGGCCGATCGGCGTGCAGATCTTCGGCGCCGACGCGGGCGCCATGGGCGAGGCTGCCGCGCTGGTGACCGATGTCTTTCAGCCCGAGTTCATCGACATCAATTTCGGCTGCCCGGTCAAGAAAGTCGTGCGCCGGAACGGCGGGTCGGGATGTCTCAAAGATCTCGGCCTCGTCGAAGGCGTGATTCGAGCAGTTCGCGCCTCTACGTCCCTACCAGTCACGGTCAAGATCCGAAGTGGCTGGAGCGAAGAGATGCGCGACCCGGTCACGATCGCCCTGCGCTGTCAGGACGCAGGCGCCGGTGCCCTGACGTTGCATCCACGCACGCGCGCGCAGATGTACACGGGCGCCGCGCGCTGGGACGAGATCGCCGCGGTCGTCGACGCGCTCGACATCCCGGTCATCGGCAACGGTGACATCAAAACCGCCGCCGACGCACTCCGCATGCAGCAGCAGACTGGCTGCGCTGCCGTGATGATCGCCCGCGGCTCGTTCGGCCAGCCGTGGATCTTCACGCAAGCGCGCTCTCTCCTCGACGGGCGCGCGATGCCGAGCGAGCCACCCGTCCGCGAGCGGTTCGCCATCGCGCTCCATCACGCGAGGATGGTGATGGCGTACGAGGCCGACCTCAAAGGCGCGGCCATCGAGTTCCGCAAGCACCTCGGCTGGTACGTGAAGGGTTTGCCCGGCTCGGCCGAGCTGCGCCAGCGTCTCCACGCGGTGAACGCGTTCGACGAAGTCGAAGGGCTGTTCGCCGAGTATCTCGAACACTCGCACCAGCTCGCGGTCGCGTGATTCGCGAGCAGGCGCTCGCCTTATTGCAGCAGGTCGCCGCGGGCACCCTCGACCCGCGACAAGCACTCGATGCGCTCGCGCTCGCGCCGGCCGCACAATCGCCGTACGCGACCGTCGATCACCATCGGGCCTTACGCCAAGGATTTCCCGAGGTCATCTACGCCTCCGGCAAGACGACCTCCCAAGTGCTCGCGATCGCCTCCGAGCTCGAGCCCCATGGTGATGGCGTATTGATCACCCGTTGCGATGTCGCGCTCTTTGCCGCGTTCGGCGACAAGTACCCGACGGCTGAGATAAATGAGCTTGGCCGGACGGTCTACGTGCCGCCAACCGATCCGTCGAGAGTGCCGAAGGGCAAGGGAACAGTGCTCATCGTCACCGCCGGTACGAGCGACCTCCCGGTGGCCGAGGAAGCCGCGGCGACCGCGAAAGCGCTCGGCGATACCGTTGCGCGGGCGACAGACGTTGGCGTCGCCGGCATTCACCGGGTACTCGCCCACGGCCGGGATCTCATGAGCGCCGCGGTCGTGATCGTCGTCGCCGGGATGGACGGCGCGCTGCCGTCAGTGGTCGGCGGGTTGGTGGGCGCGCCGGTGATCGCCGTGCCGACGAGCGTCGGATACGGCGCGAGCTTCCAAGGCCTGGCGCCGCTCCTCGCCATGCTGAACAGTTGCGCCGCCGGCGTGAGTGTAGTCAACATTGACAACGGGTTCGGCGCGGCAATGGCCGCCTCGCGGATCACCCACGCGTCGGTTAGATTTGATACGTCGGGGGCGAACTAGGCTCGACATGTGTCGGTATATCGGTGTTGCGTGCCCAGGTCCTCGGGCTCCTGGTAAAACACTCGGGAAAAAATCACAAAAGCCAACAACAACATGGCTCTGGCTGCGTAACTTCGGTTGCGCGCCTTGCCGTTAGGGAAGCCCGCCCGGGGCGGCTCCGACGGTATCGCAAATCTGGGCTAGCTGAGCGTCGCGCCTTCCGACGCCTAGCGAATCTCTATGAGGGCTCGTCCAGCAGTGGGTTGCTCACTGGCCAGCGGCTGGAGACTTTAAGTAGCGAGCTACGCACGTAGACGCGCTGATTGATCGGCGGCATGGACCGGGGGGCAGTACCCCGCGCCTCCATTGACAACTAAGGCGTCCCTTCGGGGGCGCCTTAGTGTCATCATGCATGTGCGGAGAGTCGCACTGTGTCGTAGCTACGCGACGAGTCGCGAAGCGACGAGGAGATGAGTTTCGTTTTACCCCGTGTCTCGTCTCTGAGACGTGAAACGTTGGGGTATCGCCGCCAAAATCTCCCTCGCCGTCACCCTCGCCGCGGTCCTCGGCGTCGGACTGGCGGGCGGATTCGCCTGGCGCGAAACCGATAACCGTTTCCTCGCCCACGATCTCGCCAACGCCGACGGCCAACTCGGCAACGATGTCAAGATCGCCAGAGCCTTATTCGATACGCAGGTGCCCGGCCCGTGGCACATCGTGCCGGCCCGTCCCACGGACGCCCCGACCGATTTCTACAACGGCAACGGCAAGAAGGACGAGTACAAAGGGTCGGAGAAGCTGGCCGGCTATCTGTACAAGGGCACGACCAAGATCATGGGCGACCATGATATCGAGAACACGCTCCTCTCGATCGACAGCCTGACCGGCGTCGAATTCACGATCTCGCAGCGCATCCCGCCCCCGGCGGAGGCCTCGGCCGATCCCACGGTCGGCGGCGCGACAATGGGCCGCGCCCTCCGCCTGGCAACGACCGTGTCCCGCCTCGATGCCAACGGTGTCCGCCAGGTCCAGCTCCTGACGGTGATGCCGACGCGTTCGACGCAGACGGGCAAGGTCGTCGGCGCTGGCGCGGCCTTCGCGAGCGGCTCGACGTTCACCGGCCGCGCCATGGTCGCCGGCGAGGATCGCTGGACGCGATATGAGCCGATCGTCGACGCGGACGGCCAGGTCATCGGGATCTTCTACAGCGGGCTCCCGTTGGCCCCCTACGTCGCGCAAGCCCACCACGCATCGGCCGCCGTCGCCCTCGTGACCGACAGCGTCGGGCTCGTCGTGGTCCTCATGATCTGCGTCGGCGTGTTCCTGCTCGTCCGCTACCTCCTCGGTCCGCTGCAATCGATCCGCTCGGCCGCGATCGCACTCGCCGCCGGCCAGCTCGACTCCCGCGTACCGGTGCTCGACGACAGCGAGATCGGCCACGTCGGCAAAGCCTTCAACGACATGGCGGCGCAGCTCGAGCAACTGAACGAGCGGATCGTGATCTCGACCGAGCAGCTTACCGCGTCGAGCAAACAAGTCGACGCCGCCGCCAGCGCCGCATCCGTGGCCACGCAGCAAGTCGCGAGCTCGATCGGCGAGGTCTCGCACGGGGCCGCCGAGTCGGCCGCGCGCGTCGAGGAAGCCACGAAACAGGCGCACCAGGCGCTCGTGCACGTGCGCTCGATTCAGGACGAAGTCGGACGCGCGCTCATCGAAGCCGGCGCCACGGACGCGATGGCGTCCGATGGTCACCGCCTCATCGCGCATAGCCTGAACGTGACCAGCGGCGTGCGCGACACGGTCGGACGCGCCAAGGGCGTGATGGTCGACCTCGAGGCGCAAGCCGAGCAGATTCAGTCCATCGTCGCGATGATCAAGCGCATTGCGTCGCAGACGAACCTCCTGGCGCTGAACGCGGCGATCGAAGCCGCGCGCGCCGGCGACGCGGGCCGCGGATTCGCGGTCGTCGCCAACGAGATCCGCTCGCTCGCCGACGAAGTGCGCAAGTCGTCCGACAACATCGGCGAGATCGTCGGCGAGACGAAGCGCCGCACGGGCAGCGCCGTCGCGCTCATGAGCGATGTCGACGCCGAGACGCAAGCGGGCGCCGACGCCGTGCGGGAGAGCGACGAGGCGTTCCGGAACATCTCCACGGCGGTCACGCACTTGAGCACGCAGATCATGGCGATCAAGACCGCCGCCGAAGCCGTCGCCTCCGGGGTGGCGCTCCTCGACACCGCGATCGCCGGCGTCGCCGCGATTGCCCAGGAGAGCGCCGCGACCAGCGAAGAAGTCTCGGCACTCGCCGAGGAGCAAACCGCGACGCTCGCCGAGATCACGCGCGAGATCCACGAGGTGTCGAACATGGCCGAGGCGCTGCGCCAGGTCGTGGGCGCCACGACGACCGGCAACTGGGCGACCACGACCGCGATCCGCGCCGCCGCGCCACGTCCGAAAACGGCGATGGCAGCAGACTAAGCTGTCGAGGTCTACGGTATCATCGGGACGACAAAACTTGGATCTGTCTCCCGTCCTTGGTCCGCGCTACTCATGATGCCATGCGTCATCCGGACCAGATCGAGGTGCAGAACGTCAACCACCCCGGGCGGATTTCAATCGTCGACGCGCGGATGTACGTCGCGATCAAAACGGCATTCCTGGCCATCCTCCCGACGGGCACCCCGGGTCTCACGGTAGCGCAAATTCAGGAGCTGGCGAAGCATCGCTTTCCGCGCAATGTGAACGCGAGCTGGTGGGTGAAGACGGTGCAGCTCGACCTGGAGGCGAAGGGGATTATCGCCCGCGAACGGTCTTCGCCAATTCGCCTTTATCGAGTCAACTAGCCGAAGATCTTCTCGGCGAGCGCCCGAACGCTCGCATGCGTCACGCCGCGCTCGCTGAGCGCTCGCAATCCGTGCGCTGGTCGCAGCGCGAGATAGGCGAGAAGGATGTGATGCGAGGCCAGCGCGCAGTCGCCCAGGAACTGCTGCTCACTCTTCGCGGCCGTGAGCAACTCACGGACCGACGTGGTGGCGCGGTTGCCCGCATCACGCGCATCGATCTCGTCCGACAACGCCACCATGTCAACGCCATGCATTTCGAGCACGTGGCGTGCACCGCTGTTGTCGGCCAGCACGGCGAGTAGAAGATCCTCGGGCGTCCGCGGACTCTTCACCTCGGCCAGGCTGTCCGCGAGCTGCCGTGTGAGAGCCCCGAGCTCAGAGACCCACTCTGAACCGGTGGCCTCACCGAGGAGCCGTCGGATCTCGCTGACGGTGCCGTCCAACGTGACGCCGAGCGCGGCCAGCGACTGCGCGGCAATCGACTCGCCTTCGCGAATGAGCCCCAGCAGGATATGCTCCTGCCCTACGTATATGTGGTCGAGATCACGCGCGGCAGCCATCGAGAGCTCAATCACTCTCTTGGCGCGCGAGGTGAACGGCAGGCCCTTTTCCCCAATCGGCGACGCCGAGCCACGCTCGACTCGACGTAGGACTTCGCGCTCGACCGTCGAGGGGTCGACCTGGAATTTCTTCAGCGCAGCCGCCGCGACACCATCCATGGTGCGCACGAGCCCGAGCAATACGTGCTCACAGCCAACAGACGGTTGGCCGAGACCAGCGGCCTCATGGAGCGCTCTAGCGAGTGTGTGCCTGACCCCTTCGGTGAAAGTGTACCCTTCCATTACCGGTCCCCGAGCCGCCGCGCATACCTCGGCCGCTCCTCGACCTTGTTGAGCGCCGCATGCGCCGCCGCGAGGCGGGCGATGGGGACGCGATACGGCGAGCACGACACATAGTCGAGCCCCAAGTGATGGCAGAACGCGACCGAGCGCGGCTCGCCGCCATGCTCGCCGCAGATGCCGACTTTGAGCGACGGCCGCACGCGCCGACCTTCGCTGACACCGTAGCGGATCAGGCGTCCGACACCGTCCTCGTCGAGGACCTGGAACGGATCGTCCAAGAGGATCCCGCGATCGAGATACGCCGGCAGAAACCGCCCGGCATCGTCGCGACTCATCCCTAAGGTCGTCTGCGTCAGGTCATTGGTACCGAACGAAAAGAACTCCGCGCGCTCGGCGATCCGGTCGGCCGTGAGCGCCGCGCGCGGCAGCTCGATCATCGTCCCAATGAGAAATGGGATCTCGATCCCCATAGGCCCCAACACCAGCGCGGCGACCTGCTCGAGGATCGCCCGCTGGTGCTCCAGCTCCTCGTGCGTCGCGACCAACGGGATCATGATCTCGGGCTTGACCTCGATGCCGCGTCGCGCCGAGCGGACGGCGGCCTCGAAGATCGCCCGTCCCTGCATCTCGGTGATCTCGGGATACGTGATGCCGAGCCGGCACCCGCGGTGGCCGAGCATCGGGTTCGTCTCCCGGAGCCCGTCGACGATGCGATTGAGCTCGTCGCGCGGGATTTTGAGCGTGCGCGCGAGCAGCTTGCTCTCCTCGCCGCCATGCGGGAGAAACTCGTGCAGCGGCGGATCGAGCAATCGGATGGTCACCGGCAGGCCATCCATCGCCTCGAAGATCCCCTCGAAGTCCCCACGTTGAATCGGGAGCAGCTTCGCCAACGCCCGCCGGCGGCCAGCCTCGTCCCTGGCGACGATCATTTCCCGCATCGCGGTGATGCGATCGCCCTCGAAGAACATGTGCTCGGTGCGGCAGAGGCCAATCCCTTCGGCGCCAAAGGCCCGCGCGATTCTCGCATCGCGCGGCGTATCGGCATTCGCCCTGACGCGGAGGGTACGTATCTCGTCCGCCCATCCGAGTGCCGTCGCATAGGCCTGATAGACCGGTGCGTACTCGGGCCGAAGGGTCCCGTTGATCACGCGCACGACTTCGCTCGGTACCGTTGGCAAAGCGCCGGCATACACCGACCCTGTCGCGCCGTCGACGGTCAGCCAATCGCCCTCGGCGATCACGGTCTCGCCAACGCGGAACCGGCGGGCGGAGGCATCGACCTCCATCTCTTTGCAGCCTACGACGGCGCACTTGCCCATGCCACGCGCCACGACGGCCGCGTGACTCGTCATGCCGCCGCGCGCCGTGACGACCGCGCGAGCGGCCACGAGCCCGTGGAAGTCCTCGGGCGTCGTCTCCTCGCGCACGAGGATGACATCCTCGCCAGCGTTGGCGCGACTGACCGCCACATCAGGATCGAACACGGCGACCCCACTCGCGGCGCCGGGGCTGGCCGGCAATCCCCGCACGATCGGCGTCGCCCGGACCGTGGCGTCGATCACCGGATGCAACAGCTGCTCGATTTCCCGTGACGGAATCCGGGCGACCGCCTCGGGCTTGCTGATCAAGCCCTCGCCGTGCATCTCGACGGCGATGCGGAAAGCCGCCGCCGCGGTGCGCTTGCCCGTCCGGGTCTGCAACAAGTACAGGTTCCCGCGCTCGACCGTGAACTCGAGATCCTGCATGTCGCGGAAATGCGCTTCCAGCCGGTCCTTCGTGGCGATCAGCTCTCGATACGCGACGGGCAGTCGCTCGGCCATCGCGTCGATCGGCAACGGCGTGCGAATGCCCGCCACGACGTCCTCGCCTTGCGCATTGACGAGAAACTCGCCGTAGAACTTCCGCTCGCCGGTCGAGGGGTCGCGGGTGAACGCCACACCGGTGCCCGAGTCATCGCCGAGATTGCCAAAGACCATGGAGACGATATTGACGGCGGTGCCAAGATCGTTCGGGATGGCGTTCACGCGTCGATAATCGACCGCTTTCTTGAGCGTCCAGGACCGCCAGACGGCCTCGATGGCGCCCCACAACTGTTCCTTGGGGTCCATGGGAAAATCCCGCGCCAGCCTCTTGTACTCCTCCACGAGGTTGCGCAGCACGGTCTCACTCAACTCGGCGTCTGTCTCCACCCTGGCCAGGATGCGCTTGGCGTGCAGCAACGACTCGAAGTGCCCGAGCGGGACGCCGAGGACGACATCGCCGAACATTTGCAAGAAGCGGCGATACGAGTCGTACGCGAATCTGGCGTTGCCGCTGGCCTTGGCCAGGCCGAGGACCGTGCGATCGTTGAGGCCGAGATTGAGGATGGTTTCCATCATCCCGGGCATGGACACGGGCGCACCCGATCGCACCGATACGAGCAACGGGTTCGTCTCGTCCCCAAATTTTTTCCCGGTCGCGGCCTCGAGCCGCACGAGCGCCCGATCGACCTCATCACGCAGGCCGTCAGGAGCGCGGCCATCGCGCAAATACGCGCCACAACATTCGCAAGCAATGGTTAACCCCGGCGGCACCGGCACGCCAAGGTTCGTCATCTCCGCGAGGTTTGCTCCTTTCCCGCCGAGCACGGCGCGCATATCGCGCGTGCCTTCGGCAGAGCCGTTCCCAAAGAAATAGACCAAGGGAGCACGATCGAGATCCTGGTGGCAGTCGGCGGACGATCCATCCCGGCCACCGGCGTTGCTCGTCGTCGCCATAGCGCTGCTATTACCTCCTCCTCGCGCCTTGGTGGCCGGGCGCCTCGTCCGCCTTCGTGCTCACCAGGATCTCGATCGTGCTCCCTAACACCCGCAGCCGAATCTAAGCTTGTCGGGGTCAGTCGGTGGAGGAGTGGGATAGTCGCCCGAGAAGCAGGCGTGGCAGAATCCTGAAGGCGTCCCGGGTACAGGCACGGACTCGAGCATTCCCTCGAGCGACAGGTACCCCAGCGAATCCACGCCGAGGTCTTTCGCGATCTCGTCGACCGTGAGGTTCGCCGCGATCAGCTCCTCGCGGTTCGGGGTGTCGATGCCGTAGTAGCACGGGCCCGTGATGGGCGCCGAGCTCACGCGCATGTGCACTTCGCGTGCGCCGGCCGCGCGGATCATGGCGACGAGGCCGCGGGTCGTGGTGCCACGGACGATCGAGTCGTCGACCATGACGACGCTCTTGCCGTCGAGCACGTGGCGCACGGCGTTGTACTTGACCTTTACTTTCGCATCGCGCCCAGCCTGCGTCGGCTGAATAAACGTGCGCCCGACGTAGTGATTGCGGATCAGCGCGAACTCGAACGGCAACCCGGACTCGTCGGAGTAGCCGAGCGCGGCCGAGTTCGATGAGTCGGGCACGCTGAACACGAGATCGGCGTCCGGGGCAGGGCACTCTCTGGCCAGCCGCCGGCCGAGCTCCCGTCGCGAATCCTCGACGGTCGCGCCGAACACGGTGCTATCGGGCCGGGCGAAGTACACATGCTCGAACACGCACCGGTGCAGTTCGCGCGGCCTGAGCGCCTGATACGCGCTGCGGCCATCGGCGTTGACGGTAATGATTTCGCCGGGCTTGACCTCGCATTCGAGCGTCGCGCCGACGATGTCCATGGCGCAGGTCTCCGACGCGAACACCGTCGCCCCGTCGAGCGATCCCATCACCAGCGGCCGGAACCCGCGCGGGTCACGCGCCGCGAGCAGCGTATCGCCGATCATCACCAAGAGCGCATACGCCCCTTCGACTCCAGCCAACGCCTGCGCGAGCTGCTCGGTCGGGGTCGAGGCGTCGGCCGTCGCCAGGCGATGCAGCAGCACCTCGGAGTCGCTGGTCGACGTGAAGATCGATCCACGATCCTCGAGCTCCAGCCGGAGCTCGGTCGCATTCGTGAGGTTGCCGTTGTGCGCGAGCCCGATCGGCGTTCCGCGGAACTGCACCAGCAACGGCTGCGCATTGTCGAGTGAGGTCGACCCGGCCGTGCTGTACCGCGTATGCCCGATCGCGATCGAGCCGGGCAGCTCGTTCTCGATGCGGTCCATTGGGAACGCGTCGGAGACGAGCCCCATCGCCCGCAACCGGTGCGCGCGATGATCGGCGTCGACCGAGATGATGCCGGCCGACTCTTGCCCGCGATGCTGCAGCGAGTAGAGCCCCAAATGCGTAACGGCCGCGGCATGGGCGGACCCGCGGACGCCGAATAACCCACACATTGTCGCTAGACCGTAGTCAGAGGTTCCTCCGCCACCGCGACCGCGGCGGCGGATCCGGACATGATCGACGGGATCGCGTCGTGAAACGCCCGCGCCAGCTTCTCCACCTCGATCAGCATGGCATTGATTCGAAAGCCGGCCGTTTTCGCTCGCACCGTCCCGATACGCCTGGCGGGTACTCCGTGCGCCCCAGCCACGGCCAACACCGCCGCGGGATCCGGCGTCGATATCACGACGCGACCTTGTCCCTCACCGAAAAGTAGCGCGTTGCGAGGCAGCTTGGCCCACGCTCCGAGGTCGAGCTCGGCGCCCTTGAGCGCCTCGATGTCGCCCACACAGCACTCCGAGAGCGCCACGGCGAGGCCGCCATCGGATACGTCATGGGCCGACCGCACGACCCCGCGCCCGATCGCGTCGAGCACCGCGTCGATCAGCTTGCGTTCCGCTTCCAAGTCGCACGCGGGCGGTGCACCGGCCACCATCCCATGAATGGTCGCCAGATACTCGCTGCCGCCCAACTCCGCCGTCGGCTCCCCGAACAAGACGATGGCGTCATCGAGGCACGTGAACGTGCTCGGCGTCGCGTTCGTGACGGGGTCGACGATGCCGACCATGCCCACGACCGGCGTCGGGTAGATCGCTCCGCTCGGGTTCTCGTTGTAGAGGGACACGTTGCCGCCAGTGACCGGCGTGCCGAGCGCTCGGCATGCCTCACCCATACCCGCGATGGCCTCGCGCAGCTGGTAATAGACCTCGGGTCGCGTCGGATTGCCGAAGTTGAGGCAATTCGTGATCGCCATTGGCCGGCCTCCGACGCAGGCGACATTCCGCGCCGCCTCGGCTACCGCGATCCGGCCACCCATTCTCGGGTCTAGGTACGTGTACCGCCCGTTGCCGTCGGTCTTGATCGCCAGCGCGCGGTTGGTGTCCCTGATTCTCACGACTGCCGCGTCCCCGCCGCCCGGACCGAGCACGGTATTGGTCTGCACGCTCGTGTCGTACTGGCGTGTCACCCACCGCTTGCTCGCGATCGTCGGCGCGGCCAGTAGCCGCAGCAGCGTCTCGACCGCCTCTGTCTCGGGCAGCCCAGACAGGTCCCTCTCCCGGAGCTCGCGGATCGTGTCATCCTCGCGGGCGTTCGGCGTGTAGAACGGACACGAGGACACGAGCTCCGACCCGGGAAACTCCGCCACGACCCGCGAGCCTTCGGTGACCCGATACACGGGCTCCGCGATGACCTCACCGATGACCGCGGCCGCGAGATCCCACTTGGCGAGGATCTCCTCGACCTGCCGCTCCCGCCCACGCTTGGCGACGACGAGCATGCGCTCCTGCGACTCGCTCAGCAGGATCTCATACGGCGTCATGCCGGTCTCGCGCACGGGCATCTTCGTCACGTCGATCGTGACGCCGACATCGCCCCGCGCCGCCATCTCGGCCGAGGACGACGTGAGGCCGGCCGCACCCATGTCCTGGATCGCGACGATATGCCCGCTCGTGATCAGCTCGAGGCTGGCCTCGAGGAGCAGCTTCTCAGTGAACGGATCGCCGACTTGCACGCGTGGCCGCTTGGCGTCGCTGGCCGCCGTCAGGTCTTCTGACGCAAACGAGGCCCCATGTATGCCGTCCCGTCCCGTCCGAGCCCCGACCGCAATGATCGGGTTGCCGACACCCTCGGCCTTGGCGCGGATCAATTCCTCTTCGCGCATGAGGCCGACGCACATGGCGTTCACCAATGGGTTGCCGGCGTACGACGGGTCGAATACCACCTCGCCGGCAACGGTGGGGATGCCCACGCAATTCCCGTAGTCGCCGATCCCGCGCACCACGCCGGCGAACAGATAGCGCACGCGTGGCGAGTCGAGAGAGCCGAAGCGCAGCGAGTTCAGGACCGCAATAGGCCGCGCACCCATCGTGAACACGTCGCGTAGGATTCCACCGACGCCGGTCGCAGCCCCTTGGTACGGCTCGACGGCCGAGGGATGATTGTGCGACTCGATCTTGAACGCCACTGCCCAGCCATCGCCAACGGAGATGACGCCCGCGTTCTCGCCGGGGCCCTGTAACACATACGGCGCGGTCGTGGGCAGGCCGCGCAGCAAGGGGCGCGAGTGTTTGTACGAGCAGTGCTCGCTCCAGAGCGCCGAGACGATGCCGAGTTCCGTAAAGGTCGGCTCTCGGCCGAGCAGACGAACGATGCGCTGATACTCGTCCGGCGTGATTCCATGCTCGGCGATGAGCGCCGGCGTGATGATCGGATCACCGGGACGAGGCTGGACTGGCATCAGTGCGGAGCGGCGGCCGAGTCCTTCTTCGGCACGATGTATTGGTATTGGGGCGGGGCGGCGGGTGGCCGCGGACCTTCGAACACCATGCCGCTCCGGTGCGTGCTATCCCCGGCCGTGGCGGGAGTGATCGGTGGCGGCGCGGCCCGCTGTGAGGCGTTTCCCGTGAGAGTCGTCGGCGCGCCCGTCCCGGTATAGCTGTGTCCCGCGGACCGGATGACCGCATCGACGACCCGGTCGTAATCGAGAATCACGAGATCGTCGCCACATTTGCGCGAGCATCCGGCATCGAAGAGCAGGTAATCATGCGCGCCGAAATGTCGCGCCGACGCCGGTCGCCCCAGGATGTCGATGACCTGTTGGCGCGTCATACCTGGCTCGATCGCGGTCTGCGCGGCGAGAGGTGCGCTCACCAACAGAAGGAGAAGGGCAGCTCTCATGCGGGCACCCGTGCGAGGAGGGATGAGAAGATCGCGAGTCCGTCGTCCCCTCCAACGAGGGGATCAACGACCCGCTCGGGATGCGGCATTACGCCGAGCACATTCCCAGCTTCGTTCACGATCCCGGCGATATCACGCGCCGAGCCATTCGGATTCACCCCGTGATATCGAAAGATCACCCGATTCTTGGACTCGAGCTCGTCGAGCGTTGCGTCGTCGGCCGTGTAGCGCCCCTCGCCGTGGGCAATGGGGAATCGTACGATCTGGCCGGTCGAGTAATTCGATGAGAAGAGACTCTCCGTGGTCTCGACGCGGAGTCGCACGGGCTCGCAGATGTACTGCAGGCCGGCGTTGCGCATGAGCGCTCCAGGGAGCAGGCCAGCCTCGCACGCGACCTGAAACCCATTGCAGATCGCGAGGACCGGCCCGCCACGCTTCGCATGGGCAATGACATCGGTCATGATCGGGCTGAATCGCGCGATCGCGCCGGCGCGGAGATAATCACCGTAGGCGAAGCCGCCCGGAAGGATCACGACATCGACGTCCTGCAGGTCGTGGTCTTTGTGCCAGAGATACACGGCTTCTTCGCCAATGACGTTGACGACCGCGTGATAGGCGTCGGTGTCGCAGTTGGATCCGGGGAAACGAACGATACCGAATTTCATAGCGTCTCCACTCTCGTGATCGCGAAGTCCTCGATGACCGGGTTCGCGAGGAGCTTCTTGCACATCGCGCCCACCGATTCGCGCGCGCCGCTCTCGTTCGGTGCGTCAGCGTCCACGACGACATAGCGGCCAACGTGTACGTCGGTGACGCCGGCGAAGCCGAGCGTCCGCAACGCGTCGGCGACGGCCTTGCCCTGCGGGTCGAGAATGCCTTCGCGCGGCTTGATCTCTACCGACACCCGATATCGCGTCATTCTCCCTCGTAATCGATCGTTCGAGCGACCGTGGGCGTCGGCTGTCCCGACGCGCCACTCAATCGTTGCCGCCGCCGCCGCTCACGCCGCTCGCGTGCCGTCAGATCGTCGTCACCCTCTTCGTCGCCATACGCCGACCCGGTCGGGATACGATCGATGGATCCGAGGATCAGCGTCTTGACCAGGCCATAGAGCACGTACGTCATGCCGGCGGGGAAGAAGAACTGCCGGCCAAACTCCATGATACCGGTGACGCAGATGATCACCAGCAACAGCCCACCAATGCCGCGCCAGGTCCGCACACCGATCTTGGGCATCGCGGGGTAGGGCGTGTGCGTCACCATGAGGATCGCCAGGCCGACCATGACGTACTTCACCATCTCGTTCCACGGCATTCCGAACAGCCGCGCGTCGTAGAGCTTCGACTGGCTGAACCAATAATACGTCGCCAGCGTGCACCCCGCCGCCGGACTCGGCAACCCGACGAAATGCGTCTTCTTCGTCCCGGCCTGCGTGACATTAAATCGCGCCAGCCGGATCACGGCGCACGCGCAGAATATGAACACCAGCAGCCACAGCGCCCCGCCTTCCTGCTGCAGCACCGAAAAATAAATAATCATCGCCGGCGCCAGCCCGAACGAGATCGCGTCGACCAGCGAATCCAACTCCTCGCCAAATCGACTTCCGGTTCCGGTCGCCCGCGCCACTCGACCATCGAACCCGTCGCAGATGCCGCCGAGCACGATCCACAAAACGGCGCGCGAGTACTCGCCGCGTGAGGCATTGACGATGGCGAAGATGCCAAAGAACAGATTCCCGATCGTGAACCCGTTGGGCAGGGCAGGCGCGGCCCGACGCATGTCCGCGCGTCGCAGCCGTCGCATTCTTGGGCGGCCGGATAACCATCACGGCAGCTCCGCCAACACCGTGGTCCCGGCGATGATCGATTGGCCGGTTTTGACTTTGATGGTGCTCCCTGGTGGGACGAAGACATTGACCCGGGACCCGAACCGAATAATTCCCAGGCGCGCGCCCTGCTCGACCTGGTCGCCAACGGCGCCGTACGTGACGATGCGCCGCGCGATCAGCCCAGCGATCTGGCGAACGAGCAACCGATAGCGTCCCCCGGTCGACTCGATCCCGATCGACGACTGCTCGTTCTCCAGGCTCGCTTTCTCCATCGCCGCGTTCAAGAATTTCCCCGGATTGTAGTGGCGATAGACGACCGTCCCGCTGATCGGATACCGATTGACATGCACGTCGAACACGTTCATGAAAATCGAGATCCGCGTGGCTCGCCCATGCACGAATGTCGGCTCATCGACATTGGCGATCGCCTGCAGCCGCCCATCGGCCGGCGCCACCACGACCTTGTCGCCGCGCTCGCCGGCGCGTTCGGGGTCCCGAAAAAAGTACGGGACCCAGAGCGCCAGCAGCGCCAGCGCGAACGCGACCAGCCACAGGGCCCACGACCGCATCGACAACGCCGCCACGAACGCGGCGAGCGCGATAATCGCCGCGATGCCGATAAAGACGTAACCCTCGCGAGCGAAGCTCACGAGAGCGCCGATCCGGTGATGCGCCGATACGCGTCGAGATACCGCTCGCTCGTCGCGGCGACGACGTTCCGGGGGCAGGGTCGGCGGGGGCGAGTCCCCAGCCTTTTTCTCTCGCTCCAGATAGTCCCTGAGCGGCTGCTTGTCGAAACTCTCCTGTGCCCGTCCGGCCTGATATCGATCCGCCGGCCAAAATCGCGAGCTATCGGGCGTCAGCACCTCGTCGATCAACAGAATGCGCCCGTCTCGCTCGCCGAACTCGAACTTGGTGTCCGCAACGATGATCCCTCGCTCCGCCGCCCGATCCCGGCCCCGGGCGTAGATCCGCTGCGACAGATGCTCCAACTCGCCCGCGACTTCGTCACCGACGGCTGCCGCCACGTCCCGTTTCGTGATGTTCTCGTCGTGCCCAGTCTCGGCCTTGGACGCGGGACTAAAGATGGGCGGGTCCAACCGAGCGCTCTCGGTAAGCCCGGCCGGCAGTGGCTCGCCAGCGAGTGTCCCACGTTGCCGATACTCTTTCCAAGCCGATCCCGCGATGTACCCACGCACCACGCACTCGATGGGAAAGACCGTGGTTCGTTTCACGAGCATGGCCCGCTGGTGGAGCAACTCGCGATATCCGGCGAGCCGCGGAGCGGCCGCCGAGATACTATCGACATCCGAAGCGATCATGTGATGCTCGACGATGTCGCCGAGTTGCCGTAGCCACCACGCGGTGAGCTGTGTCAGCACCGCCCCCTTGCGCGGAATGGCTTCGCGCATGACGACGTTGAACGCGCTCACCCGATCAGTCGCGACGATGAGCAACCGATCGGCGTCGACCGCGTACACGTCCCGAACTTTCCCGCGTCGGACCAGTTCGAGGGGAAGATCTGTAGAGCGCAGGGCGGCTGTCGTCATACGCGGAGATCCTGCTCCTCGTGGAAGACCTCATCGTCGACGCCGACCAACAGCGGCTGCACGACATGCGCCAGGAACTCGTCGACCTGCTCGGGCGCCCGCCCGATAAACCGCCGCGGATCGCCGAGGTCGGCGGCCATCTGCCGCGTCACGCCCGACGCCTTGTCGCCGGCCAGCCGCTCGAACAGATCGTTCTGTCCCCCATTTGCCACCTGCGCCTGGGAGGCCATACTGTGCTTGCGGATCGTCTCGTGCACGTCTTGCCGGTCGCCACCGGCTCTGACGGCCGCGACAATGATCTCCTCGGTTGCCATGAACGGAATCTCGTCCTCGAGCCGCCGCCGAATGCGGGCCGGATGCACCTGCAATCCCCGGGCGACGTTGCGCATCAAGATCAGAATCGCGTCCGTCGCCAGGAACGCTTCCGGGATCACCAGCCGACGATTGGCGCTGTCATCGAGCGTGCGCTCGAAGTACTGCACGCTGTGCGTCTGGTTCGCGTTCGGCTCGAGCGACAGCACGAATCTCGCGAGCGACGCGATCCGCTCGGATCGCATCGGGTTGCGCTTGTACGCCATGGCGGACGAGCCCACCTGCTCGCGCTCGAACGGCTCCTCGATCTCGCCGAACGCCTGGAGCATCCGAATATCGCTCGAGAATTTCGCGGCGCTGGCCACAATGCCCGCCAGGACCCCCAGGACCTTCGCGTCCAGCTTCCGCGTGTAGGTCTGACCGGTGACCGGCAGCGACCGCCCGCTGAATCCCATGCACTCCGAGACGCGCCGGTCCAATTCCTTGACCTTGTCCTGGTCGCCATCGAACAGGCGCAGAAAGCTCGCCTGCGTGCCCGTGGTCCCCTTGATGCCGCGAAACGGGAGCGTCTCGTCCAAGTACTCGAGGTCGCGGAAGTCGAGCACCAGATCTTCCATCCACAGGGTCGCCCGCTTCCCGACGGTCGTCGGCTGCGCGGGCTGGAGATGCGTGTAGCCGAGCGTCGGCTCGTCTTTCCACTCGCGGGCGAAGCGGGCCAGCACGCCCAGCACCCGCACCAGCTTGTCCCGCAAGATGCGCAGCCCGTCGCGCATCAAGATGAGATCGGCGTTGTCCGTGATGTCGGCGCTCGTTGCGCCAAGATGGATGTACGGACGGGCGATCGGTGCGACATCGCCAAACGCCCGAACGTGAGCCATGACATCGTGCCGCGTCACGCGCTCATACTCGGCGACCCGCGCGAAATCGATGTCGTCGAGATGCTGGGACATCTCTTTCACGGCGGCGAGCGGGACATCCGCCCCCAGCTCGTACTCCGCCTCGGCCAACGCATGCCAGATGCGTCGCCACGTGGCGTGTCGGCGTTGCGGTGACCAGAGCGCGAGCATCTCCCCGGAGGCATACCGCTCGGCCAATGGGGAGCTATAGAAATCGCGCTCGGTCATGTCGCGTTATTGGATGCTGAAATCAGTGGAGAACACCTGGCCGCTTCGCTCGAAGAACATGCGAATCGGCCCACGGCCACCATAGTAATTTAACGCCTTCGCCGCCTCATCCGCGCTGGTGATCGGCGTTCGGTTGATTTGTACGATCACGTCGCCGGTCTGGATGCCGAGATCCTCGGCCACACGGTCGCTCAGCTTGTAGATGACCGCGCCGTGCTCGCTGCGGATGCCGCGCTCCGACCGAATGGCCGGCGTCAGCGTCACCAGTTCCAGCTCCCGCAACACCTCGACTTTCTGGGCGCTCACCTCTGGTAGGTCGCCAACGGTCACCGTGACCGGTATTTCCCGCGCGCCGCGCTTGACCGTCAACACGACTGCCTGGCCAACGCGGAGGTCGAGGAGGAGCGCTTCCCAGTCGTAGGGGTTCCGCAACGACCGCGTCCCGGCTTTCTCGATGACATCGCCCGGTTGGAGTCCGGCGGAGGCAGCCGGTGACCCTGGGACGATAGTGCGAATGACGACACCCGAATTGAGCGCGTCCCTGGGGTTGTTCGTCTCGGGCAACTTGAGCTTGATCCCGACCCACGGGCGCCGCACGCTGCCGTGGGCCAGGAGATCGTCGGCGACTCGCTTGACCCGGTTGATGGGGATCGCGAACCCGAGCCCGACGGACCCGCCGCTGGGCGAATAGATCGAGCTGTTCACGCCAATGACATCGCCGACGGCATTGACCAACGGTCCCCCGGAATTCCCGGGGTTGATGGCGGCGTCCGTCTGGATCATGTCGACATAGACGCCATTGCCCTCGGCCTGGCCGACCAGATTCCGTCCCACGCCGCTCACGACGCCGACGGTGACGCTGGGCTCTGGATTCCCGAGGTAGAACCCGTAGGGGTTCCCGATCGCGATCGCCCACTCGCCGATCAAGAGGTCGTCCGACGACCCGAGTGGAGCGACCGGAAGGCCGGTCGCGGGGATCTTGACCACGGCGAGATCATTGACCTCGTCTACCCCGAGCACCTTCGCGACGTAGCTCGTTCCGTCGCGCAGCGCGACCGAGACCTGCGATGCGCCGGCCACCACGTGGGCGTTCGTGACGATGACCCCATCGCTCCGAATGACAAACCCGGTCCCGAGCCCCGGGACTTTCTGTTGGGCATTCCCGCCGAAAAACGCATCAAACGGATCGTTCGAACGTTCGACGACCTCGGTCTGGATCGTCACGACCGATGGCGACACTCTCGCCACGGCGTCTGTGATGGCTGTTTTCCTGACCCCAGCCGCTGGTGGGGCCGAACGAATGGTCTGCGCGTCACCGCCAGTGCAACCAGCCAACGCACACACCAGCAGGAGTCGTCTCATGTCTCGGCGCCGATCTCCGCCAAGAACCGATCCACGCCGCGATCTGTGAGTGGATTGACCAACAAGGCGTGCAAGAGCTGTGGCTCGACCGCCAGGATGTCCGCTCCAGCGCGAGCGCAACGCCCAAACTGCGCGGGCCCTCGCGGACACCAGGCCATGACATCGCACTCGAACCCGTGCTGGAGCAACAGCGACGTCGTCTCGCGAACGACGTCCGCGCCATCGATGCCATAGAGGTCGAGATGATCGATCCCGATGCTGACCACCGAGGCCCCGGCCTTTGCGGCCAACGCGGCCTGTGCGGTCGTATACACGAGGGTGGCCGTGACCTTGATCCCGTCCGCGCGCAGGCGCCGCAAGGCGCCGAGCGTATCCTCGACGAGCGGCACGGCAACGACGATCTGCTCGCTGAGCTTCGCCAGTTCGCGGCCGAGTCGATACGCCTCTGCGCCATCGACGGATTCGACGGCGGCGCACACGGGCACGGATACGGTGCCGCAGATCGCCGTCAAGATGTCCTTCGGCTCGCGCCCAGACGCCTCGCTCTCGCGCGCCAGAATCGCGGGCGATGCGACGACGCCATCGAGAAATCCACACTCGCTCGCCCAGCCGATTTCCTGGGCGTCCGCGGTCGCCAGATAGATCTTCATAAGTTCACGTAAAGGTCAGCCGGATACGTCACGCGCTCCAGCACGAGCGCGTGCGCGGGCGCCGGGGCCGAGGTGTCGCTGTTGTCCTGTGCCGTCAGCAGCCGCGCCACGTCGCCCGGGTCTCGTCGTCCTCTCGCCGCATCGACCATCGTTCCCACGAGAAAGCGCACCATGTGGTGCAGAAACCGATTGGCCTCGATCTCGAAAATTATGGCGCCACCGTCGCCGGCGTCACACCAGTGCGCCTCGGCGATGTCGCATCGATGGTCGTCGGTGTCGGGCGCGGTCCCCCGCACGGCGTACGCCCTGAAGCAATGCTCGCCTCGTATCGCGTCGGCGGCGTCCCGCAGAACGGCGCCGTCGAGCCGATCCTCCACGTACCACTCATAGCGCTGTCGGAACGGCGACCGCAATGTCTCCGCAATCCCCACACGATACGAGTATCGTCTCGCCACCGCGCTATACCGGGCGTGGAACTCGGGCGCCATGTCATATGCCGCGGCAACCCAAACCTCCTCAGGGAGGATCGCGTTGAGTGCGCGTCGGAGACGGGCGGCCGACCAAGACTCGGGGACGACCGCGCCGACCGACTGGCCGCGAGCGTGCACGCCCGCGTCGGTGCGGCCTGCGCCAATGGCCTTCGTCTCTCGGTTACACAACCGGGTGAGCGCTGCCTCGAGCACGCCTTGCACGGTGCGCGTCTCAGGCTGCCGCTGCCACCCCGCGAAGCCGGCTCCGTCGTAGTGCAGCACGAGCTGGACCGTGTGCTCCGCCATGGGGAAAGCTAATCCGAGCGTGCTGACCGCTGCAAAGGTCAGCGGCGAATCAGCAGCACCTGCAAGCCCGAGAGCTGTCCCGTGATGGTGTCTCCGGCCGGATTCATCCGGCCGACAAAAACGCCATTGTCGACGAAACCGTTCTGGCCGAGAGACACGTTCACGCTGTCGCCGAACGCCGACCCCGTGAGTGGTCCCTGGTATTGGATCCCGACCACGGCGGTCTGCGACGCCACCCAGGTCCCGGTGACGGTCGACTGCGTCTGCTGGAGGCTGAACGTGAGACCATAGCTGTCGCCCGTGAACGCGGGCTGGACGCCTCCCGCCCAGGTGCCAGTCACACTGGGCGCCTTGGGGCCGGTCGACTCGCACGCCGACAGTAGGGTGACGCCCATCACCAAGCCGATCGCCGCGCCGCGCATACAGCCCTCGCGTTGGGAACCACCGAATGGTAAGCCTCGATGCGGCGTTGTGCCCGCCGCGCGCCCCCACTCGTCGCTCTACGCATGGCCCCTCGAACCCTCCAGTCCCTGGCGCATGCCCTCGCAAGCGCGCCCGACCTCGACGCGGCCCTCGTCGCGTTGGGCGAGGGACTGGCGGAGGTCGACCGGACTGCCTACGTGGCCCTGCTGCGCTACGACGGCCGCAGGGAGATGATCGTCGACCGCCTGACGCCGACCGGCGGGACGGTCGGTCGCACCATGGTCGAGACGACGTTCGACCATCTCTCGGCCCCGGTGCGCCATGGCGTCTCCCAGGGGGCCGAATTCGTCGACCTCGGCGACCAGTCGCAGGAGTACGCGCGGCTGTTCGGGATGATGCCGTTCGCGGACGGTGGGATGCTCGCCCTGCGCGGCATCCGGTTCGACGGGTACCTGGCGGCGGTCGTCGCCCTCTACGAGTCCAAGAAAATCTTCGGCACCCGCGCGTCCGAGCGCTTCGCGCCGTTCGTCGCCCTCTTCGAGCTGGGGTTCGCGCGGTTCGCCGAGCGCGAAGCGCGCGACGAGGCGGTACGGCACGTCGAAGACGTGACCCACCGCGTGCACGGCGAGTACGTCAAGAAGCTAGCCGCCCTCGAGCGACGGCTCGCGAAGCAGGGACCGAGCTCGGAACAAACGGCAAGCCGGTTGATCGAGCTGGAAGCCGAAATCGCGCGGGCGAACGAGGAAACACGCCTGGCGGGGAAGCGCGCCGAGGAGCTGGAGCAACAAGTCGCTGGTGCCACGCCGAAGTTCGAGCAGATGCAGGGTGAGCTGCACCGGCGCAGCGAGTTGCTTCGCCAGAAGACCCGCACGCTGTACCTGATCGACAAAGTCCTGACGCTGGACAACATGGCGACCGATCCGCGGAAGCTGATCGATGGCCTCCTCGCGCTGGTCGGCGATGACATGGCAGCCCAGCGCTGCTCCCTGATGCTGATGGCCCCGGAGCCGGGCTACCTGTACCTGGCCGCCGCGCGTGGACTGGCGCCCCATATAGTCGAGGGATCCAGGATCGCGATCGGCGAGGGCGTCGCCGGCCGCGTGGCGGCGTCCCGTGAGCCGATCCTCGTTCAGGATGTCGAGGCCGCCCAGGCCCACCCGCTCTTGCGCGACCAGTACTTTACGACCGGGTCTTTCATCTCCTTTCCATTGATCTACCACGATACCCTGGTCGGCGTGGTGAACCTGACGAATCGCGCACAGCGCGGCGTGTTCATCGAAGAGGACGTGGAGCGCGTGCGCCTGCTCGGCCTCGTGATCTCCTTGGTCGTCTCGCACGCGCGCTTCGTTGAACGACCGGCCCCGGCCCCCGGAGCACTGGTTGCCAACTGAGGCCCTGCGCGACGCGCTCCGAGCGCTCGCGCACGGCCGATCGCTCTCCGCTCCCTCGGTCCGGGAAGCGTTCGGCGTGATCATGCGCGGCGAGTCGACACCGGCGCAGACGGCGGCGCTGTTGATGGGACTCCGCGTCCGGGGCGAAACGCCGGACGAGCTGGCGGGCGCCGTGCAAGCGCTTCGCGACGCGATGATCCAGCTGCCGCACGCGGCCCCCGACACACTCGTCGACACCTGTGGGACGGGCGGCGGCGTCGTGTCGACGTTCAACATCTCGACTGCCGCGGCATTCGTGGCTGCCGCTGCCGGCGTCCGCGTCGCCAAGCACGGCAACCGCTCATACACCTCGCGCTGCGGCAGCGCCGACGTGCTCGAAGCGCTCGGTGTTCCGCTCGAAGCGCCACTCGAGACGATGGCGGCCGTGCTGGCCGAGTCGGGCATCGTGTTCATGTTCGCACCACGAATGCATCCGGCAATGCGACACGTCGGCCCGGTGCGCCGCGAGCTGGGGGTTCCGACGATCATGAACCTCGTCGGCCCGCTCGCCAATCCCGCGGGCGCAACGCGACAAGTCATCGGCGTCGGCGACCCCGAGCGCCTGCCCCTCGTCGCCAAGGCCGCCCTCGCGCTCGGCTTCTCCCGCGCGCTCGTCGTCCATGGCGCTCCAGGCCTCGATGAGATCTCTCCACTCGGCGTCACCCGCGTGTTGGAAGTCCGCGACGGCGCCTTACGCGACTGGGAGATTCGTCCGGCGGACCACAACCTCACCGGCCCGGCTTCCCATCTGGCATGCGGCGACCCCGAAGACAACGCGCTGATCATCCGCGAGGTACTGAGCGGCCGCGGCCCCGCGGGTGCGCGCGCCGCCGTTGCACTCAACGCCGGGGCGGCGATGTACGTGGCCGGCCTGGCGGACACCTACGCCGAGAGCGTCTCACGCGCGACAACGACGCTGGACTCAGGCGCTGGACTTGCCGCCCTCGACCGCATGCTTGCGGCCTACGGGTCAGCGAAGCCTTGATGCTATGAGCCGCGCCAAGATCATCGTCGGGACGCTCATGCTGTTCTGCGGCCTGGCAATGGTTGCGCTCAGGATCAGCATCACCCGCCAACCGAACGGCGACGCCTACGGCATCGTTCTCGGCGGCACTGAGCACATCGCGCTCGGGCTGCTGCTGGCTCTAGCCGGCGGGTTAATCCTGGCTACGGCCAGGCGCGGTTAGTAGCGCCGCAGCACCCCGACGACGACGCCTTGAATTGAGATGTCGTTCTCGTGGACGTAAATCGGCGACATGGTCTCATTCGCCGGCTGCAGCCGAATGCGCCCGTCGCGCTCGCGATAGAACTTCTTGACGGTCGCCGAGGCCCCGCTGAGCATGGCGATGACCATTTCGCCGTTGTCGGCACTTTGCCGCTCGTTGACGACAACGAAATCGCCGTCGCGGATCTGCTCGTCGATCATCGAGTTTCCACGAACGCGCAGCACATAGTGCTGCCCATTGCGCCGGACGAAGTCCTCGGGCACCGATACGTGCTCATCCACGGCGATGGACTCGATCGGCACGCCGGCTGCGACCTGGCCCAGCAGAGGTAGCTCGATCGCCCGAGGGAACGCCTCCGACGGCAGAATCTCGATCGCCCGGCTCTCGTTGTAATTGCGCTTGATGTAGCCTTTGCGCTCCAGATTGCTCAGGTGCTCATGCACCGTGGCCAACGAGTTATAGTTGAACTGCGAGGCGATCTCCTCGAAGCTCGGCGCGTATCCGTTGGCCTCGGTATAGCTCGTCAGAAAGGTCAGAATCTCGCGCTGCCGTTTCGTGAGCGGCATGGCTATCCTCGCATGATGTATAGTTCCCGAACAGCTTCCGAACCAACACTTTAGCCGAATATCGCCCGAAGTGCAAGATTCTCGTCATTGGCAGCCGCCGACTGGGACACTTGGCGCCCTGGTGGATCGGGCATACGACCGGGCCCGGCAGCTCGATATCGAGGCCCTCAAAGCCGCCGCTTCCGCCACGCCAATCCCCCCCTCGTTCATCGAGGCGCTGCGCCGCGATGATGTCGGCGTCATAGCGGAGATCAAGCGCCGGTCTCCGTCGCAAGGTGACATCAACCTCGCGCTTCGCGCTGGCGTGCAGGCCGCCGCTTATATCGAAGGCGGCGCCGCGGCGTTGTCGGTGCTCACCGAGCCCGATCAATTCGGCGGATCGTTGGCTGATCTCACCGAGGTGCGCGCGGCAGTCGCGGTCCCGCTGCTTCGAAAAGATTTCATAGTCGACTACACCCAGATCGTCGAAGCCCGGGCGAACGGAGCGTCTGCTGTGTTGTTGATCGTCCGAGCGCTCGACCCGCTCGAGCTCGCCGATCTGATGGAGGAAGCCAGCGCGTTCAACCTGACGCCGCTGGTCGAGATCCACGACCAGTGGGAGCTCAATGTCGCGCTGGCCCACGATGCGAAAGTGATCGGCGTAAACAATCGTGATCTCGAGACGTTGGTGGTCGACCCGCAGAACGTCCATTCGCTTGACGCCTAAGATCCCCGGTTGGGTGATCGCGATCGCCGAGAGCGGCATCGCCGACCGCTCCGGTGTCGAGCTCCAGGCCGCCGCCGGCGCCGACGCCATCTTGTGCGGCTCGGCGGTCTCGGCCGCCCAAGACCCAGCCGCCGCCGTGCGCGCGCTCGTCGGCGTTCCGCGCGTGTGCCGGCCGTAAAATTTTGCGGCCTCCGCCGCGCGGAAGACGCGGCGGAGGCGGTGCGGCTCGGCGCCAACTACGTCGGCGTGATCTTCGCCGGCGGCCCGCGCCTGGTCACGGTCGAGGAAGCCCGTACGGTGCTCGGACCGACCCGTGGCGCGGCTGTTCGCCGAGTCGGGGTCTTTGGCGCCGTGTCGCCGGCCGCCGTCGCCCGGGTCGTCGCTGAAGTCGCGCTCGACGTTGTCCAGCTGTCCGCCGACCCGGACGCCGAGATGGTCGAGGCGGTCCGCGCAGCCTCGGGGGCGGAGATCTGGGCAGCGGTCCGTTGCACCACCGAGTTTCCCCAGAGAGCTCTAGTTCTTTTCGAGCATGCCGACGCCGTTCTCCTTGACGCGAAAGTCGATGGAAAGCTCGGCGGGACCGGCCGGACGCTCCCATGGGAGAACTTCGCGCGGGTGCGTACGCCGGGCCGGCGCCTGGTGCTCGCCGGTGGCCTCACGCCAGAGAACGTCGCCGAGGCGATAACAGTGCTCCAGCCAGATGTCGTCGACGTATCCTCCGGCGTAGAGACCGCGCCGGGGATCAAAGATCACGAGCGCATGCGCGCGTTCTTAGAAGCCACTCACCCATAAAATCAAATGGACGATCGCTTTGGTGCTTTTGGTGGACGTTACGTCCCGGAAACCCTGATCCCGGCGCTCGAGGAGCTGGATTGCGCGTTCCAGGCGTCCCTTGTCGATCCCGGGTTCCTGGCCGAGTGGAATGACCTCCTCACGAACTACGTCGGCCGCCCGTCGCCTTTGAGTAGCGCGCCGCGTTTTTCGGAGCGAATCGGTGCGCCCGTGTATCTCAAACGCGAAGACCTGAATCACACGGGCGCCCACAAGATCAACAACACGGTGGGCCAAGCGCTGATCGCCCGACGGATGGGAAAGACCCGGATCATCGCCGAAACGGGAGCCGGACAACATGGCGTCGCGACGGCGACGATTTGTGCCCGTTTTGGGTTGCAATGCGTCGTGTACATGGGCGCAGAAGACATGCGGCGCCAGGAACTCAACGTCTATCGGATGCGGCTGATGGGAGCGTCGGTCGTCCCGGTCGAGAGTGGTACGCGAACGCTCAAGGATGCGACTACCGAAGCCATCCGCGACTGGGTCACTAACGTCACCGACAGCCACTACATAATCGGATCAGTGGTCGGCCCGGCTCCCTATCCTCGTATGGTACGTCACTTCCAGTCCGTGATCGGCCGCGAGGCGCGCGAGCAGATGCTCGCTCGCACGTCGCGTCTGCCGAAGACGGTCGTCGCCTGCGTCGGCGGGGGCTCGAACGCGATCGGGATTTTCTCAGGCTTTGTCGATGATTCGCAAGTCGATCTCGTTGGGGTAGAAGCGGCGGGCCTGGGTCTCGACACGGGCCATCATTCGGCCTCCCTCTCGTGCGGCACGCCAGGCGTCCTCCATGGCTCGCTCTCCTACCTGCTGCAAGACGCCGCCGGTCAGGTACACCCCGCGCACTCGATCTCAGCAGGTCTGGACTATCCCGGTGTCGGCCCCGAGCACTCCTACCTGAAGGACAGCGGTCGGGCCGAATACGTGTCGATAACTGATGACGAAGCCATCAAAGGATTCGAGTTGTTGAGCAAGACCGAAGGCGTCATCCCCGCGCTGGAAACGGCCCATGCCGTGGCGTGGATCGCGAAGTCCGCCGGCCGGTGGTCGTCGGACGAGCCGGTGCTGCTCTGCGTGAGCGGCCGCGGCGACAAAGACGTCGCCCAACTCAGCAGCATGAAATGACCGCGGCATCCGCGCAGGTCGCCGAGCAAGACGACGACGCCCCGGAAACCCCGTTTCCGCCGGCGCCGGTCATCGAGCTCTTCAAACTGTTCACCAAAGGCGTCCGCGCGCACCAGCTCTACATGCACAATAATCCCACCTATCTCAAGGCACTGGAGGTCTTGAGAGGTGGGTTCGCTCCAGTATGGGAGCACACCGATAGCGTCACGTTCACGATCACCGAGAGCACGCTCGTCTGGGAAGGCGTGACGGTGCTCGACGAATCCAGCAAATCGTCCGAGAGCCTCGCCTGGACCTTCTACAAGGACGGTGTACGCGAGCTCCGCTTCGAGAAGGGCTTCGAAGCCGACGACCTCGTCGCGTTCCTCGACGTGATCCAGCGCGCGCGACGCGCCAGCGAGGATGACGACCTTCTCGTGATGCTGTGGGAGAACGACCTGGCCCACTTGCGCTATCGCTATATCGATATCGGCAACGACACGTCGGGCGTTCCGGACTTCTCGACGGAAGCGCCCGAGCCGCGCGTGATCGAGCCGCCAGGGGCGGACGATGCGCCGACGCCGGACGAGACCTTACTCCAGTCCCGCCCGGGCACCGTCAATCTCGAAGACTTCGACGCGACGCTCTACTTCCTCGACCAACACGAGGTCGAGTATCTCAAGGGCGAGGTCGAGAAAGAGTACGCGAGCGATCTCAGGGCGAACGTGCTGGCCATCCTGCTCGACATCTTCGAGCTCCAGGCCGACGGCGCCGTTCGCACCGAGATCGGCGAAATTCTCGACGGGCTCATGCTCCTGCTCTTGAGCGCGGCGCAGTTCCAATCCGTCGCCTACTTGATCAAGGAAACGCGCGACGCGGCCGAGCGGACCAAGGGGCTGGAGCCGCCGCACCGGGCGCTGTTGGCGAAGATTCCCGATCGCTTGAGCGATCCGATGGCGCTCGCTCAGGTACTGCAATCGCTCGACGAGGGCCACGAGCTGCCGCCGCAGGAAGATCTCAATGCGCTGTTCGATCAGCTCCGTCCGTCGGCGCTGGCGACGATCTTCGACTGGGTGGGCCGCGTCAACAATCCCGCCGTCCGCACGCTGCTGCAGACCGCGGGCACGCGCATTGCCGTGGCCCATACGTCCGAGCTCATGAAGCTGATCGGGAACAGCGATCGCGTGGTCGCGGTCGAGGCGATCCGGCGCGCGGGCGCCATGAAAAGCGCCGCGGCCGTCGCGCCGCTGGGCAAGCGCACGTCGGACCGCGACCCGGGCACGCGCCTCGCCGCCGTCCAGGCGCTCGCCGACATCGGCTCGGCCGGCGCGCTCCAATGGCTGGAGCGCGCGGTCGAGGACGATGACCGCGATGTGCGTGTCGCCGTTGCCCGCGCACTGACGGCCCGCGCCTATCGCCCGGCCCTGCCCAAGGTCGAGGCGATCGTGAAGGGCAAGGCGATCCGCGACGCGGATCTGACCGAGCGCATGGCGATGTTCGAGGCCTACGGCGCGCTCTCCGGAGACGCCGGCGTGCCGCTGCTCGACAAGATTCTCAACGAGCGCACGTTCCTCGGCAAACGCGAGGAGCCCGAGATGCGCGCGTGCGCGGCGATGGCGTTGGGTCGCATCGGCACCGACAAAGCGACCGAGTCGCTTCGCAAGTCGGTCAATGAGAAAGAGGTGATCGTGCGGAACGCCGTGAGCAAGGCGCTGCGCGGGGGTAATCAGGCATGACCGCGCCCGCCAAGCCGCCAGCCAAGCCGCCGCGCGAGGGCGTCTCGAACCCTCACAAGAACGAGTCGGGCAGCGATGCCGCCGTCCGCAAAGTTGGCCGCGCGTTCATCATCACGTTCTACGGCGCGCTGCGGGCGATCAAGCTGTACCCGGTCGAAAACGCGGCCGTGCAAAAGTCGCTCGACGACCTGACGCAATCGAGCCGGATGCTGCTGCACCAGGAGAAGGAGCTCGAGTTCCGGGCCAGCGGCGAATTCATTTTTATCAACCAGACGCGTTTACGCCTGGACGTCGACAACTACACGAGCTTCAGCAACCTGTTGTCGCTGTTCCGCGCCAACGGGGTAGGCTCGCTCCGGGTGGCGGAGGGCGTCACCGCCCGCGAGTGGCTCGTATTGCTGTCGCTGCTCCAGGCGCCAGGCAACGAAGGCCCCGAGGAGCGCTACTTCCAGCTCGCCGGCAAGCTGGAGCAAGCGAAGGTGCTGTCGTTCGAATTCGGCCCGCCGGTCGATGCCGGTCTCGATGCCCAAGTCAAAGAGCAGGTCAAGGAGGCGGCGAAGCGCACCTATCGCCAGTCCGTCGCGGTCACGAAAGAGTGCATCAACTCGGTTCGCCTCGGCAAAGCCCCGAACGTCAAGAAGCTGAAACGGATAGTGCAGGGGATCGTCGACGCGATCCTGAACGACGAGACATCGCTCTTCGGCCTGACGACCATCCGCGATTACGACGAGTACACGTTCACGCACAGCGTCAACGTGTGTATCTTCTCGGTCGCCCTCGGCCGACGCCTCGGCCTTGGGAAGCTCCAGTTGTACGATCTGGGGCTGGCGGCGTTGTTTCACGACATCGGCAAAGCGCGCGTCCCGGTGGACGTGCTGAACAAAGCCGAAGGACTGTCCGAGGAAGAGTGGCGGCTCATCACGAATCATCCCTGGCTCGGCGTGCTCTCGCTGTTCCGCATGCGTGGCTCGCAGGATCTCCCCTATCGGTCGATGGTGGTCGCCTACGAGCACCACATGAAGACCGATCTGTCGGGCTATCCCAAGGTCGTCCGTCCGCGATCGAATGTCCATCTTCAGCAAGATCGTGGCGGTCGCCGACGGGTTCGACGCCGCGACCTCGCGACGCGCGTATCAGACCGACCCCTTGTCGCCCGCGGCCGTCCTGCAGGAGATGCGGGACAATCCGAAGCGTGGCATGGACCCGGTCGTCGTCAAAGCCTTTATCAACCTGCTCGGGTTGTACCCGGTGGGCACGCTGGTCGTCCTCGATACCTTCGAGCTGGGGATCGTCCACTCGGCGAATCCCAACCCCGAAGTGATGTCGCGCCCGATCGTGCGTGTCGTCAGCGACCCGCAGGGCAATATTCTGCACCCGGGTACGCTCGTGGACATGGCCGAGCAGAACGCCAGTGGCGTCTTCGTTCGGACGATCATCAAAACTGCCGACCCGGATCGATATGGCATCCGGATCGGTGACTATTTCGTTTGAGGCGCTTCGCGCCCAGGGCAAACGCGCGCTCGTCTGCTACATCACGGCCGGCCACCCGACGCTGGCTGCCTCGGCTGAGCTCCTTGGCTCGCTGGCCGACGCCGGCGCTGATATCGTCGAAGTCGGCGTCCCGTTCTCGGATCCGTTAGCCGACGGCCCGGTTATCCAAGCGAGCAGCCAGCAGGCCCTCTCACTCGGTGTCACATATTCTCGCGTTCTAGATCTCGTCGCGTCGACACGTCCGTCGATCCCGGTGGTACTGTTCTCGTACCTGAACCCGATCCTGGCCGCGGGCCCGGATGCACTGAGTAAGGCGCGCGCCGCCGGCGCCGCCGGGATTCTGATCACCGATCTGCCCGTAGGAGCCGATCCAGCCCGCGAGAAGTGGCTGGGCGAGAGTGGCCTGGACTTCGTGCGCCTGGTTGCCCCAACAACGCCGAAAGAACGCATGGCCGAAATTGCCCGCCACGGCAGCGGCTTCGTGTACCTGATCAGCCGCCTTGGCGTGACGGGTGCCCGAGCCGAGCTACCGGCGGATCTCCCGGACACAATCGCGCGCCTGCGGTCGGCGACGACGCTCCCGATCTGCGTCGGCTTCGGGATCAGCCGTCCCGAGCATGCATCCGCGGTCGGCCGCCAAGCGGACGGCATCGTGGTCGGCAGCGCGTTGGTCTCCGCCGCGGGCCGCAGCATCAAGGAGGCGCTGGCCCTGGTGCAGGGGCTGCGTAAGGGTCTCGACGGGTGCTGAGAAGCGCACCCGCGAGACCCAGTCGGTTGGACTGAGCTCGGCTGTTGCCGAGCTCTACGCCGTTACGGGGTGACTGTCCCGGGCGTGTTGTAGCGTGGGAACATTCTTAAGACGTTATACCCGCGTAGTCGGATTCGCTGGCTCGCTCCTGCTCATCGCGGCCCTGATCTGGGACCGCTCGTGGGAATCGCGCGGGGTCTCGATGCTCCTGCTCGCCGGGCTTTCCGTCGTGCTGCGCATCGGCCAGATCCCGCTCACCAAATACTCGGCGGTCAATCTGCTGAGCGCCGTCGCCGTCGGCGGCGCGTTGCTCGTCGGCGCGCCGGCGACCGCGTTGGCGCTCTATACGGGCGTGCTCATCGCCGACCTGGTCGTCCTGCGAAAAACCGGCGAGTTCGCCTGGATCAACGCGAGCCGCGAGGTCGTCGCCCTGATCGCGGCGTATGGCTTCTACGCGTGGGTGATGAAGTGGATGGGCGCGCGCACGCTCTCGCCCGACACGGTGCCGGCGGCGGCCCTCTTCGCCGTACTCTATTTCACGCTCAGCCGCGCGCTCCTGTACTTCACGCTCCTGATCCGCGACAAGCTGCTGCCCGATGAGTTGTCGCTCATCATTCGCTACGAGTTGATCGTGTTCGGCGCCGGCGTCGGTGGCGCCGCCGCGGCACTCATCTCCATCGCGTTTTACGGCTTCGGCGCCTGGCCGATGCTCCTCGTGCTCGGCGTCTCGGGCTGGGTCCTCAAGCGAGTGCTCGAGGAATCCATCGCGGCCGAGGAGTTGAGCAACATCCATGCGGTCGACGAGGTCGTCATGGCCAATGTCGGGCTCGCCGAGGGATTCGCCTGGATCGAGCGCCTGGGTCATCGGCTGGTGGACTGGGGCACCATGCGGATCTTTCGGCTCGGCGCCGACGGTCTTCGTCTCGTTTGGCAAAGTGGGCAGGGCCTGATATCGGAGCCCGAGAAACCTGGCTCGGACGGCGCCATACTCCGCCGGCTCGCGCTCGACAGCGGCAAACCGTGCGTGGTCATCGACGCGTTGCGCGATCGCCGTGTCGAGAACCCGCGTCCCGAGGCGCGAAGCGGGATCGTGCTCCCGCTCAGATTTGGCGACCGCAATGTCGGCCTCGTGGAGCTCGAGCACCACAAGCGCAGCGCCTATGGCAAGAAGGAAGTCGCCCTGGTCCAGCGCTTCGCGAACCAGCTCGCGACGACGCTGCACATCAACGACCTCCGTCAGCCACTGCTCGACGCTGTCACCAGCGTCGGCAGCCAGATCCGCACGCTCGGCGACTCGGCGCGCACGCTCCGTGGCGGCGGCGAGGGCGTCGCGCGCACGATCGCCGAGATCTCTCGCGGGATCGTCTCCGAGAACGAGGAGCTGGAGCGCTCGCTCGTGGTCACGCGCGCGCTGCACGAAGCCACGACCAGCGTCGCCCGCGACGGCAGCGCGGCCGCCGAGGCGAGCCGCCACGCCACCGAGGTCGCGGGCAAGCACCGCGGCACGATCGCCGGCGCCATCGAGCGCCTCGTCGACGCGAAGGGTTTCGTCGGCGAAAGCTCGTCACGAATCGATGAGCTGGCGAAGACGACCCGCAGCGTAACCGACTGTATCGCGTTGATCCGCAACGTCGCCGAGCAAACCGACTTGCTCGCGCTCAACGCCGCGATCGAAGCGGCCCGCGCCGGCGAACGCGGCCGCGGCTTCGCGGTCGTCGCTGACGAAGTGCGTAAACTCGCCGAGCGCAGCGCCCGCGCCTCGGCAGAAGCCGGCGAAATAATCCTCGGTTTCGAAGAGCAGAATGCGCCGCGTCGCCGAGCAGATGGAACGCGGCCGCGCGATCGTAGGCGACGTAGAGACCCTATCGGAAACAGCCCTCGGCGCCCTCGACGTAATCGTCGCTTCTACAGCAACCTCCGCCGAGCGCGCCCAACGCATCGCCCGCGTCAGCCGCGACCAGGAGTCCGAATGCGCCCGCCTCCGCGAGCGCGTCACCCGCATCTCCGAGATCGCCCAACGCAATCGCCTGGGCGCCGAGAACGTCGCCGCCACCGCCCGCGACCAGGCGTCCGCCCTCGTCGAACTCGAGGGCGTCGCTCGGGAGCTTGCGCACGGTCGCCGGTTATCTCGGCAACGTCTCGCGCCGCATTACGTCGGCTGCGTAAAGAACCGTTCGCGCCATATTCCCCGGGCGAATCTGCGCGTTGATCGAGCATGCCAGCCGAAGTAGCGTTCGGCGTGAAAATCCGGGATTTGATTCGTATATTGGAGAGAGATGGTTGGTTGCAGGCGCGAACGCGCGGCAGTCACCGCCAGTACAAGCACCCGACGAAACGCGGTGTCGTCACCGTCGCGGGTCATGAAAACGATGACATCGCCAAGGGTACGCTGAACAGCGTCTTGAAGCAGGCAGGACTCAAACTATGAGCCGATACCTGATCGTCATCGAAGAGACCCCGACGGGCTATTCAGCGTATTCGCCGGATCTGCCCGGTTGTGTCGCAACTGGTCGTGATCGTGCCGAGGTCCAGCAGGTGATGCGCGAGGCGATAGCGTTCCACATCGAGGGGCTGCAACAGGCAGGAGAGCCCATCCCTCGCCCGGTCTCGACATCCGCATACGTCAACGTCGCTGCGTAGCGCCGCCTAACCTCGGCCGAGAATTGCCTGCGAGCCAAGGACGTAGAGTTCGTGTACATCGGCTACGTCGCACGCGGCGCGAATAGCGTGTTCGAGCTCCTCGCGGGTCATAGCCCCTCTAGGTCGCCCGTACTATCGCGTCGCGCTCGCTGGGCGAGAGCGCGTCGAGAAAAGGGAGCGACTGGCGAAGGCGCGTGGCGCGAGCACCAGGGTCGACCAGGAGGCGACGGAGTTTCGCGACCGAGCTCGTTGCCAGAATCCGGTCCCACTCCTCGAGCGTTTTGCGTTCGCTTGCTGATGCCCGCGACAAGCGTCGCGCGATTGTTCTCCGGGCGCGGGAGACTAAGGTCGGCTCTGACTTCAGTTTCTTCGCGATTGCCTCGCCGAGCGCCACCGCGCGCGCGTCGAGATCACCGTGCACGCGTGTGTTTCGCCTCGGTCCGGAGGGTTGAACCAACGGCGATAGCGGAGACAGTCCGACGAGAGGGATGACATCAACAAGCACCTCTCGCTCGGTTGAAGTAAGGGTCTCGAGGTCAGCGTGCGTCAGCTGCCTGACGTCGATCGTGATGTCCTCCTCGGCCTCCACCGGCGCAAGACTCTGACGAAGTGCCGCAACGTTGGTCTCAATGCTCGTGTCGTGTGCCAGAATGCCAACTACGATCGGGTCACCCGGTCGATCACGGCCAGTGGCGACGGAGCCTTCGATCCAGACGTGGGCAACCGGAGTCGGAAACGCCTCTAGCGCGGCTCGTTTTATTCGATTCACGATGCGCTCAAAGTAGCTTCGCTCGGCAGCGAAGAAGCGCGTCAGTGCCGTCGCCAGCGGGTGTCGACGCGCGATCTGGACGAGTCGTCGAGACCCGCCTCCTATCATCTCGACGATTCCGACATCAACCAGTTCAGCGAGTGCGATGCGCACACCGGAGGGGCGGAGGGCCGCACGATGCGCGACCTCACCCGCCGTGATCGGTCCTTCCGTCGAGGTGAGCACTCGCAGAATACGCACTCGTGCCTCGGTGCCCAAGATACTGTTCAGCGGGCTACGGAGGGCGCTTTGAGCTGTGGCTGTCGGACGCATGCGGTCGTTATAATGGTTGAATAGCCATTATAATGGCGACAAGGCCGTTATAATGTCAAGAGCCTTGGTGACCGTGAAACGCCTTTGCGTCCTCGAGTACCCGCAGGGCTTGCTCGCGCGTTACGCCGGGGAAACTGTCTAGCCAATCGGTCAGCGTCTCCCCATCTGCTAGCCATTCGAACAGAGACGCAACGGGCACGCGCGTCTCCACGAACACAGGTTCGCCCCCTAGAATCTCGGGATTGCTATGCACGACGCGGTCGCCCGTACGCTGCCCCGAATGCTTATCATGATCAATGTGTAGTTCGTTGGTCTCTATTCCGGCAACGTGTAAGCTTTCGCCGTTCACGCTACACGCGAGTGCAGCCAACTCCATCATCGCCTAGATTTCCCGCGTGACGAACCGCCAGACGATCAGCCTGCACGGGATGCGGTTTCACGCCCTCATCGGCATTCTGCCCCACGAAGCCGAGTTCCCACAACCGGTGGAGATCGACCTCACGGTTTGGCGCGACCGGAGCGGGGCCGAGTTCATGGACTATCGTCGCCTCTACGAGATCGCCGCAAATGCCCTTGCCGTTGGCCACGGCCCGTATCTCGAAGACGTAGCCGAGCACGTCGCCGAGCAGGCGCTCGGGCTCAACGGGCGTCGATGGAGTGCGCGTGGCGGTGCGCAAGCCGCATGTGGCGCTTCCGGGGCCGCTGGATTACGCCGAGGTCGTCGTGGAGCGCACGACGAAATGACGAGCCGCGAGATCGCCTTTGTGGCGCTCGGATCGAACCTCGGGGATCGCGCCGGGTATCTGGCAGAGGCCCGCGAGGCTATGGCGGCCCTGCCGGGGACCCGGATCGTTGGCGAGAGCGAGGTTGAGGAGACAGCGCCGATTGGGCCGGTGGGGCAGGGGCCCTATCTGAATCAAATGGTGGCGTTGGAAACCTCCCTCGCGCCCCACGAGTTATTGTCCCAGTTGCAGGCTATCGAGCACGCCGCGGGGAGAGTGCGCACGCAGCGCTGGGGACCGCGGACGCTCGATCTCGACATCGTCCAGTTCGGCGATCGCACGATCCGGGATCCGGATCTCGTGGTCCCGCACCCAGAGTTGCCTCACCGCGACTTCTGGCAACGCGAGCTCTCCCAGCTGCGCACCGGAGCTATCCCATGAGCGTGTACACCGTCACTCCTCCCCCGAGCGCCCACAACGGACGCGCGTCCCGTTCCACGGTCGCGGACTTCGCCTCCAAGAGAGCGAAGGGCGAGCGTCTGGTCGTGGTTACCGCGTACGATGCAATGTTCGCGCGACTCGTCGACGAAGCCGACGTTGACGCGATCCTGGTCGGTGACTCGGTCGGCAATGTCGTCGCCGGGTACGACAGCACCGTCCCGGTCACGCTCGACCAGATGATCTACCACGCGTCGGCGGTGAAACGCGGCTCGTCGCGCGCGTTGCTCATGGTCGACATGCCCTTCCTGACCTATCAGGTGAGCATCGAGCGCGCCCTGCTCAACTGCGGCCGGGTGTTCCAGGAAGCGGGTGCGCAGGCGGTGAAGATCGAGGGCGGCTCACCGGAGCTCGCGGCTACGATCCAGGCGCTCGTACGAGTTGGGATGCCGGTCATGGCACACCTAGGCTACACCCCGCAGTCCGTCAACGCATTGAGCGGGCCCCGGGTGCAAGCGCGACTGCCGCAAGCCGCCAATGATCTCGTCGATGCCGCCAAGCGGCTCGAGGACGCGGGCGCGTTCGCGATCCTGCTCGAGCTGATCCCGGCCGAAGTCGCCGCGCGGGTGACCGCGGCGGTGTCGGTCCCGACGATCGGCATCGGGGCCGGACCGGAGTGCTCCGGGCAAGTACTGGTACTCCATGATCTCCTCGGGCTGAACGACACGTTCACGCCGCGCTTCTTGAAGCGCTACGCGGCCCTGGCCGAAGACGTCCGCGGCGCGATCCGCGCGTTCGGGACCGACGTCCGGTCCGGCGCATACCCGGATGCCGCGCACAGCTTCTAGCAAGGGGGGTTTGGGGGAACTCCCCCAAACCCCCTCGCTCGTTCATCGCCCCGATGACCTACGCGCGTTGCTGGCCGAGCATCGCGTGCGGGGCGGCACGGTGGGGTTCGTCCCGACGATGGGCGCGCTGCACGCCGGCCATCTCTCGCTGGTCGATGCAGCCCGTGCGCGCTCGGACCTCGTGGTGATGAGCGTGTTCGTCAATCCGCTCCAGTTCGGACCGAACGAGGACTTCGCCGCCTATCCCCGGGACCTCGCGGCTGATCGGGCGCTCGCCGCGTCGCGGGGCGTCGATGTCGTGTTCGCGCCTGACACCGAAGCGCTCTACCCCAAGACTGGAGCGGCGCCGGTCCGTGTCATTCCCGAGCTGGACCCGCCACGGTGGGAAGCCGCCGTTCGGCCCGGACACTTTGCCGGCGTGTTGACGGTCGTGGCGAAGCTCTTCAACATCGTGCGACCCGATGTCGCCGTGTTCGGACAGAAGGATATCCAACAAGCCACGCTGATCCGGGCAATGACCGCCGCGCTCGACTTTCCGATCGACCTCGTGATCGCGCCGATTGTGCGTGAGGCAGACGGGCTGGCGATGTCGAGCCGGAATGTCTACCTGTCGGCCGAGGAACGGATACACGCACGCGCGCTGTCGCGCGCGTTGCGCGTGGTCGAGGACCGATGGCGAGCGGGCGAGCGGAGCGGGAACGCGTTGGAATCGGCGGGAAAGGCGATACTCGCCGCGGAGACCGGCGTCAGCACCGATTATTTCGCCGTCGTGGAACCCGCGCGACTGGAGCCGACCCCACAGCCGGGACCAGGTAGTGTGGTGATAGTAGCCGCCCGCGTTGGACGTACCCGCTTGCTGGACAACATTATTCTCGGCGCATGACCGAGACCGTCGAGCTCCCACCGTGGGCGATCGTCAGCGACAAGCGCCGCGCGCACATCGCCCGGGTGACCGCGCTGATCGACGCGTGGGCCGACGCGATGCGACTCGAGCCGGCCGTGCGCCAGGAGTGGCATGACGCCGCGCGCTGGCATGATGCGCTGCGCGATGCGCCTGAGGCGCTGCTCCGCGAGCTCGCGGTTGGATTTCCGGTGGCCGACGCTAGCCTTTTGCACGGTCCCGCGGTCGAAGCTCGCCTCCGTCGCGATGGCGAGCACCGGACCGCGGTCCTCGACGCCGTCCGGTGGCACACGATCGGACACAAGGGGTGGACACGCACGGGGAAGGCGCTGTTCATGGCCGATTTCCTGGAGCCCGGACGATCCTTTATGAGGGCCGAGCGCGGCTACCTCGCGCACCAGGTGCCGCACGATTTCGACGGGACGTTCCGCGAGGTCGTCCGGGTCCGGCTGGAGGGGACGCTCCGCGACGGGAAGCCGCTGTTCCTCGAAACAGTCGATTTGTGGAACTCGATACGCGGCTAACCCTCGCCGCACTCGTGCTGCTCGCGTGTGCACGCGACCCCGCGCCTCAGCGCGAGAGCGCGGGCGGTGCGATCGAAGCGCCTACCGAGCGCATTCGAGTCGAGGTGCTGAACGCGACCAAGGTCCATGGGCTCGCCCGCAGGGCGACCGAGTATCTCCGTGACCGTGGCTTCAATGTCGTCGCATCGGGCACGGCCCGCGAGCAGCGTGACTCGACGCTGATCATCGACCGCACGAACCATCCCGTATGGGCCGGCCGGGCCGCGCGCGCATTCAACGGCGCGCGCGTCGAGCTCGCGCCCGACAGCTCACGCTACGTGGACATCACGGTCCTGCTCGGCGCCACGTGGCGACCGCCGGCCGAGCCGTTCTACCCGTAGCTGGCCGCAGGCGGCGCTGATGTCGACGCCGCGACTCTTCCGAATCGCCACCTCGACGCCGCGCTTTCTCAAGGTCCCCGCGAACGCCGCGGTGGCTTTCGCGCTACTCGGCGTGAAGCCGAGCGCGCCGCCGGGGTGCAGCGGGATGAGGTTTACGAACGCTCCACACTTTCTGGCGAGCGCCGCCAGCTGCTCGGCCTGCGCCGGGCTGTCGTTCACGCCGCCCAAGAGCACGTACTCGAACGTCACTCGGCGTACCAGCGTCTTCGCGGCCTCGATGAGTTGATCAAGCGGGTACTTCGTGTTGATCGGCATGAGCTGTTGGCGTAATGCGTCGGTCGGCGCGTGAACGGACAGCGCCAGACGAAACTGCTCAGGTCTCGCCGCCAACGCCTGAATGCCGGGCAAAACGCCGACGGTGGACACGGTGATGTGGCGCGCCCCAATGCCGAGCGCGCCCGGATCGTTGAGCAAGGACAACGCAACGTCCACCGCCTTCCAGTTCATGAGCGGCTCGCCCATGCCCATGAACACGATGTTGGTCGGGCGGATGCCGAGCAGCAGCATCTCACGCACCTGGCCGGCGATCTCGAACGGGCGCAAGTTCCGCGCAAATCCCATGGCGCCGGTCGCGCAAAACGCACATTGGAGCGCGCACCCGGCTTGGGACGAAATGCACAAGGTGAGTCGATTCTGTTCCGGTATGGCGACGGTCTCGATGCCCTCACCGTCATCGAGTCGAAACAGAAACTTCTCGGTTCCGTCAGAAGAGCGTTGACGGGTGTCAAGCGTCAGGCGAGGGAGCGAAAACGTGGCGCCGAGACGCTCCCGCAGGGCAACCGGTAGCTCGGTCATGTCCGCGAACGACGCCGTGGGATTCCGCCACAGGCGGTCCGCGACCTGACGGGCACGGTATGCCGGCTCGCCCGCCTCATGCATGAAGCGTGCGAGCCGTTGTTCCGCTTCGGCGCGCGGCAAGTCGAGCAGGTTGTCCATGGGTCCCGTGCGGTTAGTTTTCAGTATCTGGATGAAGACTAACCGACCAATCCGGGGGACGTGACGCCCGCTTACGACTCCCCCGCGGCGACCGCGTTGCGTACGGACTATGCTGGTGCGCTGCGCGCAGCCGATGCGGGCCGGACCGTTCGCCTGGGTGGGTGGGTCCACCGCTCCCGCGATCTGGGCGGCATCGTATTCATGGACCTCCGAGACCGCGCCGGTCTCGTGCAGGTCTCCTTCGATCCTCGCTGGACGCCGCCGGAAGTGCTGACTCTCGCGTCATCGGTGGGGGTCGAAAGCACCGTGCTGATCACCGGCGAGGTCGCGCTTCGCCCATCGGACGCTCGCAATCCCGAGCTCGCCAGCGGCGACGTGGAAGTCCGCGCGCTGTCGTTGCGCGTGGTCGGGCCGGCGGTCACGCCCGCGATTCCCGTCGCGCGCGGGAAGGGTGAGCAGTTGGCAGCCGAAGAACTGCGTCTTCGGCACCGGTTTCTCGACCTGCGGCGTCCGGAGCTGCAAGCCAACCTGATATTGCGGCACCGGCTGATGCAGGTGGCGCGCGCGTACTTGAGCAAGAAAGGCTATCTCGAAATCGAGACGCCGATTCTCACGCGCCCGACGCCAGAGGGCGCGCGCGATTATCTCGTGCCGTCGCGCGTGCACGAAGGGGAGTTCTACGCGCTTCCGCAGTCGCCCCAGCTCTATAAGCAGCTGCTGATGGTCTCGGGCTACGACCGCTATTTCCAGATCGCGCGTTGCTTCCGCGATGAGGATCTTCGGGCGGATCGCCAACCAGAGTTCACGCAGATCGACATCGAGTCTTCGTTCATCGAGCGCGAAGATATCCTGACGTTGGCCGAGGGTCTCCTCCACGCGCTGTTCGCCGAGGCCGGGGTCAAGATTCCCGAGCGCTTCGCTCGGATGACGTATGCCGAGGCCATGGAGCGCTACGGGTCGGACCGACCGGATTTGCGATACGGCATCGAGTTGTTCGACTCGAGCGATCTCTTTCGTGACACCGAATTCACCATCGCGCGGACGGCGCTGGCACACGGGGGACGAGTGCGCGGCCTTCGCGTACCCGGTGGGGCCTCGTTATCACGAAAACAGGTCGACGAGCTCGAAGCCGTCGCCAAGAGCGCCGGGGCCGCTGGCCTTATCAGGCTCAAACGTGGGACGGACGGGGTCGAAGGCCCGGCGGCCAAGTTCTTGGGCGGGCGCATGGAGCTCGCCGAAGGTGAGCTCGCGCTGCTCGTGGCTGACCGCGACAGTGTCACGAATCCTGCTCTGGATCGTGTACGACAGGAGGTCGCCCGCCGCTTGAGCGTCGTACCGGATGGCGCCCAGGAATTTTTGTGGGTGTTGGACTTCCCGATGTTCGAGTGCGATCCGGAGACTCGACAGCTGGCGGCCATGCACCACCCGTTCACCGCGCCGCATCCTGACGACGTTGGCCTGCTGGACACTGCTCCCGACCGCGCCCGCGCGGTCGCCTACGATGTCGTGCTCAACGGCACCGAGCTCGGCGGTGGCAGCGTGCGTATCAGCGACCCTGCGCTCCAAGAAAAGGTCTTTGGACTGCTGGGGATCGACGAAGAGACCGCCCGCGCACGCTTCGGCTTCCTCTTGGAAGGCCTCCGCGGCGGCGCCCCGCCGCACGGCGGCATCGCGTTCGGGTTCGACCGGATCGCGATGATGCTCGCTGGCGCCGGATCCCTGCGCAACGTCATTGCGTTCCCCAAGACGACGGCCGCGCGCGCGTTGTTCGAAGGGGCGCCGTCGGCGGTGCCCGAAGCCGACCTCGAGGCCTTACACCTCAAGTGACCGATACCGTCGTGACTCAGCGCCTCTCGACCGAAGGCGCCGACTTGTTGACGCTCGCTGGCGTGAATGACGCAAACCTGATCGAGCTCGCCCGCCTGTCGGGTGCCAAGGTCGCGTTGCGCGGCGACGCGCTCTCGATCACGGGCGCCGGTGACCAGGTCGACCGCGCGGCCGGGGTCGCGACGCGCATGATCGAGTCCGCGCGCCAGCGCTCGCCGGTGACGCCCGACGATGTCATGCGGATGCACTCGGAAGACTGGCAACCGTCGAGTGGGTCGCTCGCGACCCCCGACGTGACGCGCATTGCGTTGCCGGGCGTTCGCAAGGTCATTCAGCCGAAAACGCCAGGCCAGGCCGAGTACCTGGCGCAGATCGCCGAGAACGACATCGTCGTCGGCATAGGCCCGGCTGGCACGGGCAAGACGTATCTCGCGGTCGCGGCGGCCGTCGACGCCCTGATGCGGAAACGCGTCCGTCGCATCGTGCTCGCTCGCCCGGCCGTCGAAGCGGGCGAGAACTTGGGCTTCCTGCCGGGCGACATGCAGGCCAAGGTCGACCCGTATCTGCGCCCGCTCTACGATGCGCTCGACGAGATGATGCCCGCCGAGCGCATTCAGCGCGCGTTGGAAACCCGAACCATCGAGATCGCGCCGCTGGCGTTCATGCGCGGCCGCACGCTGGGCAATGCATTCGTGATTCTGGATGAAGCGCAGAACGCGACCAATCTCCAGATGAAAATGTTCTTGACGCGTCTGGGCGTGAACTCGAAGATCGTGATCACGGGCGACAAGACGCAGATCGACCTGCCGAGACGGGAAGAGTCGGGGCTGATTCAGGTCGAGCGCATTCTGCGCGACATCGAGGGCATCGCGTTCCACTACTTCACCGACGCCGATGTGGTCCGCCACCGCTTGGTGCGCGATATCATCAAGGCCTACGCCGTGGACGACGGAGACTAGCGCCGTGAACCTCTGGCGCCAGCTCGACCGGATCGCGCCCCGCGCGGGCGTGCAGCGCACCATTCTGGTGGTGCTCTCGCGCGCCGCGTTGATCGTGGGGTTGAGCGTGGCGACGGTGTTTATGTTCTCGTTCGGCGACCAGCATAGCCCGAGCGCGACGCATCTCTTCGGCCACTTCCTGTCGGACCTGCTGGTGCTGTCGGTGTTCGCCGGCACGCTCGCGCTCTATCGCCCGCAACTCTACCAGTCGTTCCGCGCCGTCGCCCTGTTCGCGCTGTTGTTCTTGGGCGTCCTTGGCGTCGCCGCGGCGGTCGCGCGCGCCGAGACGCCACACGTCGAGTTCATTCCCATCGCGATGATGGGGATCTTGCTCAGCGTGCTGTTCGACCCGCGCGTGAGCGTCTTCGCGGCGCTCGTCCTGGCGACGTTGATCGACATCCAGCCCGCCTATCACGGCACCGACGCGCCGTTCATTCTCCTCGTGGGCGGCGTCGCCGCGGCGTTCAGCGTGCGCGTGATCCGGCGCCGCGATCAGGCCTACTATTCGATTCTCGTCACGGCCGCGGCGTATGTCATGGCCGAGATCGCGATCGGGCTGACCAATGGCTGGCCCGCGCGGCAGATCTGGTGGGGGATCGGGTTCGGGATCGTGAACGCGATCGTGTCGGTCGCGTTGGCGCTCATGCTGCTGCCGACGCTCGAGGAGCTCACGGGCGTCGATACCTATCTCAAGCTGCTGGAGTGGTCGGACTTGAACCGGCCGCTGATGCAGCGCCTGTCCGTCGAAGCGCCGGGCACGTTCGCGCACAGCATGCGCTTGGCGAATCTCGCCGAAGCGGCGTGCAACGCGATCGGCGCCAACGGGCTGCTCTCCCGCGTCGGCGCGTACTATCACGATATCGGGAAGCTCAAGAAGCCCGAGTACTTCGTCGAGAACCAGCCGCGCGGGCGCAATCCGCACGACAAGCTCAAGCCGGCCACGAGTGCGGCGATCATTCGCAATCACGTGCGCGAGGGGCTCGAGCTGGCGGCCGAGAACAGCCTGCCGACGGCGATTCGCTCGTTCATCACTGAGCATCACGGTACTGCGCCAATCACGTACTTCCTCGAGAAAGCGAAAGAGCGCGACGGCACGCCGACGAACCCCGCCGATTTCGCGTATCCGGGGCCGATTCCCCAGTCGGCCGAGACCGCCATCTGCATGCTCGGCGATGGGATCGAGGCCTCGGCGCACGTGTTGCACGATCCGACGCCCGCCAAGATACGCGAAGTCGTCGATCACATCGTGCGCCAGCGGATCGACCAGGGCCAGCTGCGCGATGCGCCCCTCACGTTGAAGCAGTTGGAAACCATCAAAGAGCAATTCGTGCGGGTGCTCGTGGGGATGTACCACCACCGGATCGACTATCCCACCACCGGCGGCGGCGTCACGTCGGAATTCGCGTCCGTCGCGACCCCGTGATGCAGCCCGTGATGCAGCCCGTGATGCAGCCCGTGATGGGGGTTGTGATGCGGTTCTCTGTGACGTGGCCCGCGTGAGCTTGTCCGTGTCCGTCGCCACCGAAGGCGTCCGCATCCCGTTGGCCCGTTCGCGGGTCGCCGAGATCGCTCGTACGGCGTTACGCGCGGAGCGCGTACGTGATGCCATGGTGTCGATAGCGTTCGTCACCCGGGCCACCATTGCGCGCCTGAATCGTCGCTATCTCGGCCACGGGGGCGTGACCGATGTGATCTCGTTCACGTTCGGCGATCCTTTGGTCGGCGACATTTATATCAGCCCGGACGTAGCCCGTCAGAACGCCCGCGCGCACAGCGTCGGCATACGGGAAGAGCTCGCGCGTCTCGTGATCCATGGCGTGCTCCACGTGACGGGACGCGATCACCCAGAGGGGACCTCGTCGCCGATGTGGAAACGACAAGAGCGCCTCGTCAAGCGAGTCCTGACCGCATGACGCCGGCCGCGATCGTCTCCGCCATTGTCGCCGCCGTCGCCACGGCGATCGCCACGCTCTCCGCCGTCGCCGACACCGCCACGCTGGCGTTCGACGACGACGAAGAGCCTCCGAATCACGCGGAGCACATCGAGCGCAAACGCCTGCACCGGGCGTTCGCGCTGGTCAAAGTCCTCGCGCAGCTGACGGCGGGCGCCGCCGCCGCCCGCGCACTGGGGCTCCATGTCGGCGGCGGCCTCTGGCGCAGCGCCGGCCTGATCGTCGTCCTCATCGCGCTCCTCCTGGCCGAAGCCCTCGGCCGTGTGCTCGGCTCTGTGTTCCGCCGCCAGGCGACCGCCCACCTCGCATTCTTCGCCCAATGGATCGACCGCCTGCTCGCGGTCTATCTGGTCCCCGCCGCACGCCTCGATGCCTGGCTCAGTCGCCAACTCGCGGCGCCGCCACCCGACGCCGAAGCGCGCGAAGAGCGGTCGGAGCAATTTCGCGAAGTCGTCTCCGAAGTCGCATCGACCGAAGCCAATGTCTCCGGCCCGGGCGCTCAGTTGCTGGAAGGCGCGCTCTCGCTCAGCGCCATGGTCGTGTCCGACGTGATGGTCCCCCGCGTCGACATCCTCGGTATCAATGTGGCGACCCCGTGGTCCGAGGTCGTCGACCGCCTCCGCAGCGCCGAACACGCACGGCTCCCAGCGTATGCCGAGACGCTCGATGAGATTCGCGGCGTGCTCTACGCCAAGGATGCCCTGCTATCGGTCATCGAGGGCACGGAGCCCGAAGCCGGCTGGCAAACCCTCGTGCGCCCGGCCACGTTCGTCCCGACCACGAAGGTGCTCAACGCACTCCTCGCCGAGTTCCGCTCGACCCGCACGCACATCGCGATCGTCGTCGACGAATACGGCGGCACCGCCGGCCTCGTGACGATCGAGAACATTCTCGAGGAAATCGTCGGCGACATTCGCGACGAGCACGATGCCGAAGAGCCCGTCGGGAAGAGCCACGAAGACGGCCGATGGTGGGTCGCCGGTCGCGCCTCGCTCGACGACCTGGAAGCGCTCGTCGGCCACCAATTCGAGACCGAAGACCAGGCCACGACCGTTGGCGGCTGGGTCTATGAGAAGCTCGGCCGCGTCCCACGACCCGGCGAAGAGTTCACGGCCGACGGCTTCCGGGTCGTCGTCGAACGCGTGCGTCGCCGCGCGGTCGAGCGGGTGTATTTCGAGCGGCTCACGCCGGCCACCTCGGACATATGAGCCCGTTCGCCCTCCTCGTACTCTTGCTGCTGCTTGCCGTGAACGCGTGGCTGGTCACGGCCGGCACCGCGATCCGATCGGTGAGTCGGATCTGGCTCCGCCATTGGGCGCAGCAAGGCGGGCACACCGTTCCCGCCGTCTCGCTGTACCTGTCGCGGCCCGACCAGTTGCTGCTCGCCGCCGGCATCGGCCTCACGGCCACGACCGTGCTCGCCGGCGCCATCCTTGGCGGCGAGACGTCGACCCACGTCGGGTTGATCGTCGCGCTGGCGCTCGCCGGCGCCGTGATCCTCGTCGTGGGACAACTGGTCCCGCGGGCGATCGGCCGGCGGTGGGCTAAGGCTCTGGTGCCAGTCGTCGTGCCGTCGCTCCAAGCCGTGGCCGTGTTGACCGCGCCACTCCTCTGGCTCGCCCGCGCGGCGAGAGCCGGTGTCGAGCGGCCGCGGGACGTCGTGGGCAATGTCTTCCGCGACGCGCACCGCGAGGGCGTGGGACGGGTCGAGGACCAGGCGATCGTGTCGAGCGTCGTCAAGTTCTCGGACCGCGTCGTGCGCGATGTCATGACGCCGCGCGCGGACGTGTTCGCGATCAACGTCGCGATGCCATCGGCGCTCGCCGCGGACGCCATCGCGCGGGCGGCCTATAGCCGCGTGCCCGTCTACCGCGGCAGCTTCGATGACGTCGTCGGCATGGTCCATACGTTCGATGTGCTAAAGGCCAAGGCGGGCGATGCGTTGCCCGTTCGCCCCATCGCCCGCGTGGTTGCCGACGCGTCCCTCACCGATGTCATGGTCACGATGCTGCGCGATCGCGTACACATGGCGGTGGTCACGGACGCGTCCGCCCTTAATGTTGGTCTCGTGACGCTCGAAGACCTCCTGGAGACGCTCGTCGGCGAAATCGAGGACGAGCACGACGAATGAGCGACCGGCTGCTCGATGAGTTCCTGGCCGGCCGCCCCGCCGCGCTCGCCCGTGCCGTCAGCGTCGTCGAAAACCATCGACCCGGGTTCGACAAACTGCTGGGCGCCGTCCACAGCCGGATCGGCCGCGCCCGCCGCGTGGGCCTCACGGGCCCGCCCGGCGCTGGCAAAAGCACGCTGACCGCCCGCCTTGCCCGCGCATACCGGGAGCAGGAGCTCGGCGCAGCCGGGCTCCATCCAACCGACCAGTCGAGCAGCGCTAGCGCTGCATCGACGCGCCGCGGAGCGGCGCTCACCGTCGGCGTTCTGGCCGTAGACCCGACATCGCCGTACACGGGCGGAGCGTTGCTCGGCGACCGCGTGCGCATGGAAGCAGTGGCCTTGGACCGCGGCGTCTATATCCGGTCGCTCGCCACGAGAGGCGCACTCGGTGGTCTCTCGGCCGCCACGCGCGAGGTCGCTGATCTCCTCGACGCGTTCGGATTCGACCGCATCCTGATCGAGACCGTCGGCGTCGGTCAGAGCGAGCTGGAAGTCGCGCGGACCGCGGACACGATCGCCGTTGTCCTTGTCCCGGAATCGGGCGACGGGATACAGGCGCTCAAGGCCGGCCTCATGGAGATCGCGGATGTGTTCGTGATCAACAAGGCTGACCGACCCGGCGCGGATCGGCTCAAGCGCGACATCGACACCGCGTTGCACTATCGCCCGCCGGCGGCCTGGACCCCGCCCGTGATCCCGACGGTTGGCGTCACCGGCGTGGGGCTTAGCGAGCTGCACGCGGCGCTCGATCGGCATCATCAGTATCTTGTAGAGAGCGGGACGTTGGCCGCCCGGCGCCAATCGCGCCTGCGGGAACGGGTTGTGGACGTCGTCGACCAGCGGCTCAAAGCTCGTGTCTGGGACGACCCGAGCGCCGCCGAGTGGCTCGCGGCCCGTCTGGCGCCGCTCGCGGCGGGAGAGACGACGCCGTTCGCGGTGGCCGATGAGCTGTTGGAACGGCAGTTCAACCGAGGATCCAAGCATGACGGTCACGCATAGAACGGGATCATCGGCTACGGCTGATGACGATCGGGCCGAGCTCGAGCGCCTCCGTAAGGAAGTGGCCGCGTGGCGGGCTCAATACGCGAAGGGCGAGACTCGGGCTATCGGGTTCACCAATTCCGGTGGAGAGGTCGAGCCGCTCTATACCGCGCTCGATGTCCCGAATGCCGACCTTGGTGTCCCCGGCGAATTCCCGTTCACGCGTGGTATCCATCCGACAGGCTATCGTGGCCGCCTGTGGACGATGCGCCAGTTCGCGGGCTTCGGCTCAGCCCGTGACACGAACGCGCGCTACAAGTTCTTGCTCGCCCGCGGCCAGACCGGCCTCTCCGTTGCGTTCGACTTCCCAACGTTGATGGGCTACGACTCCGACCATATTCGAGCGGAAGGCGAGGTCGGAAAGTGCGGCGTCGCGATTTCGAGCTTGCGGGACATGGAGACGTTGTTCGACGGCATCCCGCTCGACAAAGTCTCGACGTCGATGACTATCAACGGGCCCGCGATCATTCTGTTCGCGTTCTATGTCGCGGCAGCCGAACGCCAGGGTGTGCCGTCAGAGGTCCTCCGTGGGACCATTCAGAACGACATCCTGAAGGAATACATGGCCCAGCACGCCTGGGTCTACCCGGTGGAGCCGGCGCTCCGTCTGGTCGTCGATTGCTTCGAATGGGCCGCGAAGCACACGCCAAAGTGGAACACGATCTCGATCTCCGGCTACCACATCCGCGAAGCAGGCTCCACGGCCGCCCAAGAGCTCGCGTTCACCCTCGCCGACGGCTTCACGTACGTCGAGCGGGCCCTCGCGCGCGGCCTCAATGTCGATGAGTTCGCGGGCCAGCTCTCGTTCTTCTGGGACGTCCACAACGATTTCTTCGAAGAGATCGCGAAGATGCGCGCCGCGCGCCGCATCTGGGCGCGCCACATGAAAGAGCGCTACGGTGCCCGTCATCCGCGCTCATGGATGATGCGGTTCCACTCGCAGACGGCCGGCGTGACGCTGACCGCGCAGCAGCCGCTCAACAACATCACGCGCGTGGCCTACCAGGCTCTCGCCGCCGTCCTCGGCGGCACGCAGTCCCTGCACACGAACTCGATGGACGAGACGCTGGCGTTGCCCACCGAGGAAGCGGTGCAGGTCGCGCTGCGCACGCAGCAGATCCTGGCCTTCGAGACCGGTGTCCCCAACGTCGTCGACCCCCTCGGCGGCTCGTACTACATCGAATCGCTGACGGACAGCCTCGAGGCCGAGGCCGAGTCGCTGTTCGAGCAGGTGGCCGCGGTCGGTGGGGTCGTCCGCGCACTGGAGACCGGTTGGCTGCAACGCCGGATCGCCGAGTCGGCGGCTCGTCAGCAGTGGGAGCAAGAACAGCGTCGCCGGCTGACGGTTGGCGTCAATGCCTTCGAGTCGGAGAGTGGGGACGAGCTGACGATCCCGTTGCTCCAGATCGACGACACGGTGATCGAGCAGACCGCCCGGCTGGCCGCGTTGCGCGCGAATCGCGATGCCGCGCGCGCGGAACAGGCGCTCGCTCGCCTTACCGCGACGGCCGCGACATCCGAGAACGTGCTTCCGGCGATCATCGATGCGGCCAAGGCCGATTGTACGCTCTTCGAGATCCGGAACGCCATGGAGAAGGTGTTCGGCGCGTATCGCGAGCCGATCTTTTTTTGAGTGGACCGCGCGGCTGTTTCGGCCAGCTCATCGGCTGCATAGTCGTTGTCGCGGCCCTCGGCGTCGCGTGCTTTGGGTTCGACGCCTACATCTTGGCTCCGTGGGCGCACGGCAGCGGGCCGTTGCTGACGCGCACATGGGTCGGCCAGTTCCAAACGCCGGAAGGCAGACATGGCGTGCTGGAGCTTCGACTGACGCACGTGATTACCGGTCGCCGCGGCCACGACTGGGACCGACGTGGTAGGGGACTCCTCGGCGGCACGGCCCGCTCCTGCGGTCTCGCGACCTGGCCGACCTATGATCTCGCCGGTTCGGCCAATCACTCGGCGGACAATGTGAGCATCGTGATCGCACCACCGCGCCCGGCGCCCAACGGGATGTACTTGCACGAGCTGCGCGGCTCTTGGTCAGGCGACTCCTTGCGACTCGCCGGAGTTCTCGCGGCGTATGCCGGCAACACGAGCACGTATCACGGCGGGGCGCCCGACGAGAACCAGCCGACCCACTTTACGCTCCATCCAGGCACTGACGCCGACTTCGATCGCCTGTGCCACCAGTAGAATGGTGGAAGCGGTATTTCGACGGGAAGTATCTCCAGGAGTACGAGCCGATCTTCTCGGCCGCCGAAGATCGCCGGGATGTCGCGCGTCTCATCGAGATGCTCCGTCTCCCGGTCGGCGCCCGGATCCTGGATGTCCCATGCGGACAAGGACGCCACGCCAGGCTGCTCGCCGAAGCCGGATTCGACGTCACGGGCCTGGACTACTCGCGCCACTTGCTGCAGCTCGCCAAAGCCGACGGATCCGGCGTCCGCTACGTCCGCGGCGACATGCGCCGGCTATCGGCGCGATGGACGGGGAGGTTCGACGCCGTCGTCAATCTCTTCACATCGTTCGGGTTCTTTCTCGACCCCGCTGACAACGTCCGGGTCGTTCGCGAATTCGCGCGGGTGCTCGCTCCCGGTGGCGTGCTCGTGTGGCACGGGGCGAGCCGGGACGGCGTGATGGCGCGGTATATCGCCAAAGATTGGTGGCAAAGCAACGACGGGACGATGATCGCCCACGAGCGCACGTTCGATCCGCTGTCCGGTATCATGTCGGTTTACGTCCGACAGGGAGACGCGGAGCGACAGTATCGCATACGCCTGTACACGGCGACGCGTTTGGCCGAGTTGTTTGCGGCCGAAGGGTTGATTGTCGAGGAGGCATATGACGGTTGGAGCGACAGGCCGCTCGGGCGCCGGACGACGTCGATGGTGCTAGTGGCTCGCCATTCGCCTGCGACGTAAATTTCCAACGGGATGTCCAGACCAATCCGTGTGCTGGTAGCGAAGCCGGGACTCGACGGCCACGATCGCGGCGCCAAGGTCGTCGCCGCGGCGCTGCGCGATGCCGGCATGGAGGTGATCTACACGGGCCTGCACCAGACGCCCGAGATGATCGCCACGGCCGCGGTGCAGGAGGACGTCGATGTGGTCGGCCTGTCCATTCTGAGCGGCGCGCACATGACGCTCTTCCCGCGCGTGTTGGAGCTCCTCAAGGCCGATGGGCGCGAGGACATTCTGCTCACTGGCGGCGGGATCATCCCCAAGGACGACATGGAGTCGCTGCACAAGCTCGGTGTCGGCCGCTTGTTCGGCCCCGGGACGACGACCGGGGAGCTCGTGACGTACATCAAGGAGTGGTTCGCCGAACGGCAGCGGCAAGAGGTGTGACCAGCCGCCTCCGTCAGCTCAGCGACGAGATCCGATCGCTCGACGCGCGCATTGAATCCGGCGGTGGCCCGGACAAGATCGAGCGCCAGCATGCGCAGGGGAAGATGACGGCGCGCGAACGCGTGGCCGGTCTCACCGACCCCGGCGCGCGCTTCGTCGAGATCGGACTGCTGGTCGCGTACGACCAGTACGAGGGCCAGGCCCCGGCGGCTGGCGTCGTCACCGGCATCGGGGTCGTGCACGGCCGCGAAGTCGTCATCGTCGCCAACGACGCGACGGTGAAAGCGGGTTCGTGGTGGCCCGAGACGATCAAAAAGATTCTTCGCGCGCAAGAGATCGCCATGCGCTGCCGCGTCCCGATCGTCTACTTGGTCGACTCCGCGGGCGTGAACCTCCCCTATCAAGGCGGAGTCTTCCCGGGTCAATACGGCGCGGCGCGGATTTTCTACTACAACTCGATCATGCGGCACTATCTCCGCGTGCCGCAGTTCGCCGCGGTGATGGGACCCTGCATTGCTGGCGGCGCCTATCTGCCGGCGTTGTCCGACGTGATCATCATGGTGAAGGGCACATCCTTCATGGGACTCGGCGGGCCGAACCTCGTCGAGGGCGCAACCGGGCAGTTGGTCGACTCCGAGAGCCTCGGCGGCGCGACGATGCACACGTCAGTCAGCGGCGTTGCCCATTACATAGCGGATAACGACGCGGCGTGCCTCACGCACTTGCGTGCGCTGATCGACCGTCTCCCGCCGTCTGTTGTGTCAGCCGGCGGTGCGGTGCAGCCGCGCGACGCCAAGATCCTCTACGAGCTGCTCCCAGCCGATCACCGCATGTCGTACGACATGATCCCGGTCCTCAAGGCGATCGTCGACGATGGCCAGCTGGATGAGTTCCAAGCCGATCTCGCGCGCGAGCTGATTTGCGCTGACGCCCGCCTCGGCGGGATGCCGATCGGCGTCATCGCCAATAGACGGGGTCTGATCAAGGGCCGCGAAGGCGAGAAGCCGCGGTTTGGGGGCATTATCTACGCCGAGAGCGCCGAGAAGGCGGCGTACTATATCGACCGCTGCGACCGCGAGGGGATGCCCCTCCTGTTCGTGCAGGACGTCTCCGGCTTCATGGTCGGCCAGGAAGCCGAGGAAGAGGGAATCATTCGCGCGGGCGCCCGCTTCGTCGAAGCGATGGCCACCGCGCGCGTCCCGAAGCTCGTTCTCACCGTCAACCACGCCTCCGGCGCTGGCTACTACGCGATGGCGGGGCAGGGCTTCGACCCGGATTTCATCTTCTCCTGGCCCACGGGTCGGATGGGAGTCATGGAGGGCGAGTCTGCCGTTCGCGCCGTCCACGGCCCCGCGCTCGCCGCCGCGAAAGCCGCGGGCCGCGCACCCGCGCCGGCCGTCACCACGGCGATCGAGGGGATGCGCGAGGAATACGACACGCAACTCGACGCCCGCTACGCCGCCGCGCGCGGGTTCGTCGACGCCATCGTGTTCCCCGAGGACACCCGCAACGTCCTCATCCTCGCGCTGCGCACCTCACGGCACAACCCGGGTCCGCACCTCGGCCCCTTTCTGTTATGAAAAAAGTCGTACGCGTAGGAGGCGGTCAGGGATTCTGGGGCGACGATCCCGACGCGCCGCGCCGCCTCGTCGAAGGCGGACCGATCGACTACCTGATGCTCGACTATCTGGCCGAAGTCACGATGTCGATTCTGCAGAAGCAGAAAGAGCGCGACCCGAAGGCCGGCTGGGCCCGCGATTTCGTGGGCGCAGTTCAAAGCGTCCTGCCGTTTGTGGCCCGCGGTCTCAAGATCGTCGCCAATGCGGGCGGAGTGAATCCAAGAGGCTGCGCGGACGCCGTTCGCGGAGTCGCTCCGGATGTCCGCATCGGCGTCGTCACGGGCGATGACCTGCTGGGCCGCCTCGACGAATTGGTTGCCCAAGGTCACCAGCTGGCCAACATGGACACCGGTCAACCGTTGTCGACGGTCCGCGACCGGGTGCTCTCGGCGAATGCGTACATCGGGTCGGCGCCGATCGTCGAAGCGCTGCACAAGGGCGCCCAGATAGTCGTCACTGGCCGCTCGACCGACACCGCATTGACCATGGCGCCCCTCCGCCACGAATTCGGTTGGACCGCAACCGACTATGACAAGCTGGCCGCGGGAATTGTCGCGGGCCACATCATCGAGTGCGGCGCCCAGTGCTCTGGCGGCAATTGCCTCTATGAGTGGCGCGAGATCCCGGATCTCGCCAACGTCGGCTACCCGGTCATTGAAGGCTCGCCCGATGGCTCATTCGTTGTCACCAAGCATCCGGGCACGGGCGGGCGCGTGTCGGTCCACACGGTCACCGAGCAGTTGGTCTACGAGATGGGCGACCCGCACTCATATATCACCCCTGACGTCGTCGCGGATTTCACGACGATCCGACTCGCCCAAGATGGCGAGAATCGCGTTCGCGTGTCCGGCATTCACGGCGCTCAGGCGACCGACAAGTTGAAAGTCTCGATAGCCTATCGCGCGGGATACAAAGCCGTGGGCACGTTGGTGTATGTGTGGCCCGATGCACTCGAGAAAGCCCGCGTCGCGGATCGCGTGCTGCGCGAGCGGTTGGATCGCCTCGGCCTCAAATTCGACAAGATCCTGACGGAGTTCGTCGGCGTCTCGGCCGCGCATGGCCCCCTGACGCCGTCGACGGATGCACCCGAAGTGCAGATGCGCGTCGGAGTACGAGCCGAAAACAAGGCGGCCGTCGAGGGATTTAGCCGACAGATCGCGCCACTGGTTCTGAACGGCCCTCCGAGCGTGACGGGCTTCGCGGGGGGTCGCCCGAAGGTCGAAGAAATCGTCGCCTACTGGCCAGCGCTGATCGACAAGCGCGTCGTCCAAACCACGGTGACGATCGTCTGATGCGCATTCCTCTCATCGATATTGCGCACGCCCGATCGGGCGACAAGGGCGACACCGCCAACGTCGGCGTGATCGCCCTCGATCCAAAGTGGTACCCGGTGCTGGCGAAGTACCTGACGCGCGATCGCGTCGCCCAGCATTTCGCGGGGGTGATCACCGGCGGCGTCGATCGTTACGAATTGCCGAACCTCGGCGCGCTTAATTTCTTGTTGCACGGCGCACTCGACGGTGGCGGCACTTTGTCGCTCAAGACCGACGCGCAGGGTAAAGTCTTCTCGACAGCGTTGCTCCGCCTCGTCCTCGATATCCCGGATGCGGAGGTCCCATGATACATGTCCGTGTAGAGCGACGGAATGACGGGACGATCGGCGTACTGACGCTGGCCCGTCCGGAAAAGAAAAACGCGCTCGACCGCGCGATGGCCGATGCACTCGTCGCGGGCCTGGCGGAGTTCAAGTCGGACCAGACCGTCCGCGTCGTCCTCCTCGCGGCCGACGGCGCCGACTTCTGCGCCGGCGCCGACCTGGCCGCGCTCGGCGCCATGATCGATCTGGGCCCGGAGGCGCACGTCGCCGACGCCGAGTCGCTGGTGCGGGTGTTCATTGCGCTGCGCGACTTGCCCCAGCCCGTGATTGCGGCCGTACAAGGACACGCGCTCGCGGCTGGCGCGGGTCTCGCGACCGCGGCCGACATCATCCTCGCTCGCGAGGACGCGCGTTTTGGGTATCCGGAGGTCCGCATCGGATTCGTCCCGGCTATGACGCTCCCAATGCTGCGCCTCGCCGTCGGCGAAAAGATCGCGGCCGAGCTGGTGCTCACCGGTCGCACGCTGATGCCGGCCGAGGCGCTGGCGTTGGGTCTCGTGAGCCGCGTCATTCCGAGCGCCTCGTGGGAGGAAGGGATTCGCACGACGCTCGACCGCATCGCGTCGTCGCCCACCGGGCCGGTGCGCATCACGAAGCATCTGCTCTACGCGCTCGACGATCTCACGTTCGACGACGGCTTGCAGCTGGGTGTGCAAGCCAACGCCGCGGCGCGATCGACCGAGGAGTTCAGGGCTGGCATTCGCGCGTTTATGACACGACGGCCGTGACGCCACTCGCGACCTGGCGGGTCACGATCGCGATCGCCGGGATCGTTGTATTCATGTGGGGCGCCAAAACCCAGAATGAAGCCGCGCGGTGGGTCGGCATTGCCTGCCTCGTCCTGGCCTTGGCCCTTCGATTCCTCGGATCCAGACGGCCGCGTTAGCACGGCGGCGTTAGCTTTCGGTCGTCATGAAGGTGCCTGAACTCCTCGCCCCGGCGGGGTCACTGGACGCGGTGCGAGCCGCGGTTGCCAACGGTGCCAACGCCGTCTATCTCGGCGCGGAACGCTTCAACGCCCGCGACGAGGGCGCGCAGCTCACGCTCGACGAGCTTGCCGATGCGTGCCGCCTGGCCCATGCGCGCAATGCTCGCATCTATCTGACACTCAACGTGCTGGTCAAGCCGGCCGAGCTCGCCGATGCGCTCGACTTGCTCGGCGCCGCCATCGATGCAGGGATCGATGCGGTGATCGTCCAAGAACGTCGGCCTGATCCGCCTGATCAGTGCAGTCTATCCGTCATTGGAGATCCATGGCTCCACGCAGATGACGGTGCATGACCCGGCCGGTGCATTGGTTCTGCGCGACCTGGGCGTTGATCGGGTGGTGCTGGCGCGCGAGAACACGCTGGCCGATGTGCAGGCGATCCATTGCGCGGTCCCTGAGCTCGGCCTCGAGACGTTCATCCACGGCGCGTTGTGCATCTCATACTCGGGCCAGTGCTTCATGTCCGGCATGATCTCCGAGCGGAGCGCCAACCGTGGCTCCTGCGCCCAGTCATGTCGCAAGGACTATGTCCTCAACGATGCCCTGACCGGCGCTACACTGGACACTGGCTACCTGATCTCGGCCCGCGATCTCGCCGCGCCCGAGTCGTTAGCCGATGTCGCTCGCTCGGGGATCGTCTGCCTCAAGGTCGAGGGCCGCAAGAAACGCCCCGAGTACGTCGCCGCGGTGACGTCGGCCTATCGCACATTCCTCGACCGCGTAGCGCGCGGCGAGACGGCCCCGGTGCACGCGGGCGACACACAGCCGCTGGTCCAGATCTTCAGCCGCGGATTCACCCCGGGCATGCTCGGCGAGGGCGACCGTGCGGGCCGCGACTACGTGACCCGCACGCACCCTGATCATCGCGGTGTCGTCCTCGGCACAGTCGTCTCCGCGAGCGCGACTGAGCTCGTGATCGCGCTCGCCGCCGCCGTCGGCCCGATCGCGCCGGGCGATGGCCTCGCATTCGAGCCCCCAGCGGGCGCACCCGGCCAATCACTGGGTTTCGCGGTCGACAGCGTCCGCACGATCGGCTCCGGCCGTGTCGGCATCGCCACCCGCAAGCATGTCCCTGTCGGCTGGATCGCCTATCGCACCGCGCAAGCGTCACTGTTGGAGCGCGGCCGCCAAAGCGTCGCGCGCACGGCCATCCCCGCGGCGCCCAAAGTCCGACTCGAACGTCCGGCTCTTCGGCCAAGCAGGCACGCCGCTCAAGGCGATCTTCACGGCGGCCTCCGGTGCCGTCACAGGCGCTATCACAGGCGCCGTTACCGAAGCCGTCACCGTGCGCACTGACGCTACGCTTCGCCCTGCCGAGCGGCGCGTGCTCGACGAAACGCAGCTCCGCGCACAACTCGGCCGGCTCGGCGAAACGCTCTTTGTGCTCGGCGCTCTCGACCTCGCTGGCCTTTCCGCCGGCCTGTTCCTGCCGGTCAGCGAGCTGAATCACCTGCGGCAGCAAGCGACGGAGCAACTCACGTCGATCCGCGACTGGTCGCTCGAAGCCACCCGCGCGGAACGCACCGCCGTCATATCTGCCGCCGTAGCCACTGTTCAGGCGCAGGCGCCGCAGGCGCCGCAGGCGCCGAGCGCCCACGTCCTCTCGGCCACGGTCTATCGCGTCGAAGACGCCCGCGCCGCCGCGGCCGCGGGAGCAACCGAGATCGTGTTTGACCCGTTCCTCCGCAACCCACCGCCGCCGGCCGCGCGAATCCGCGCACTCGCCGAGGAGCTGGGCGTCCCGTTCGCGATTCGCACGCCGACGATCATTCGCCCGCCCGAACGCAAGACACTCGACAAGTGGCTAGCCCTCGGCTTCCCGATGGTGACGGGCCACCTCGGCCTGGCCCGCGAGCTCGGCGACCGCGCGATCCTGGACTACGCCACAAATTGCTTCAACCAACACACGGCCGCCGAGTACTTCGGGTACGCCCCGAAGCGGATCGTGCTCTCGATCGAGCTGACAACCGACGAGATGGCCGCCGTCGTCGCCCCTTGGTCCGGCGCGGGCTTCGCCGCCGTGATCTATGGCCGACCCGAAGGCATGACGATCGAGCACTGCGTGCTCTCGGCCGCATTCGACCGCGAGCCAACGACATGCCGCGACCTGTGCGTGCAAAAGCACCCAGAGGTCTCACTGACAGACCCCACGGGCTACACGTTCGCCGTGGCGACGGACAGCGCCTGCCGCAATCGCCTCCTGCACTCGCGCCCCATCGAGGCGTCCGAGTTCCTACCCCGTCTCTGGTCAGCCGGCATTCGCTCGTACCACGCCATATTCAACGTGCCGAACGATCCGGTCGCCGAGCTGATCGCGGGCTACGCCAGGACGCTCTCGGCCCTCGCCGCGGGCGACGCGCCGGACACGACCGCGCCTCGCCGCGCAGTGGGTAACTCATTCACACGCGGCCACTTCGCCCGCGCCGTCTGACAATTGTCGATCCGCTCCGCCTCCGTCCGTCGCTTGGACAACAGGAGGAACAATGACTTGGACCGGACGGATACTCAGCACACTCGCGATCATGTTCATGTTGTTTGACAGCATCGGCCATCTGCTGATGCCCGCACCTGTCGCGCAAGCATTCGCGACGCTCGGCTTCCCAACCAGCACCGCGTTCGGCATCGGGCTCGTCGAGCTCGCGCTGACCGCGCTCTACGCCATCCCGCGCACCTCTATTGTTGGAGCGATCCTGCTCACCGGCTATCTCGGCGGCGCGATCGCCGCCAAGGTGCGCGTGTCGGCGGCGCCCTTCGACACCGCGTTCCCGCTGATCATCGCCACGATCATCTGGGCCGGTATCTACCTGCGCGACGCCCGCGTTCGCACGATCTGGGTCAGCCGTCCATGAAGCGCTTCGTGATGATGCACAAGGCCGATGCCCAGGTCGAGGCAGGCGTCGTGCCGAGCCACGAGCTCATGGCTCGGATGGGTGACTTCGTAGGAGAGATGATGGGCGCCGGTGCGTTCCTGGCCGGCGAGGGTTTAGCGCCCACCGCCGAGGGAGTTCGGCTCCACGTATCAAAGGGCAGGCGCACCGTGACGCGGGGCCCGTTCGTCGGCTCGAATGAGCTCGTCGCAAGTTTCGCGATGGTGCGCGTGCGATCGCTCAACGAAGCGATAGACTGGGCTGCCCGCATCGCCAAGGTCCTCGGTGACGTGGACCTGTACATCGGGCGAGTGAAAGAGCCATGGGATCTCGGTCTCGCGCCAAAGCCGAGCGGCGCACCGTTACGCTATCTCATCATTCGCAAGGCCGACGCCCAATCCGAGGCGAATGTCGCGCCGGGCCCGGACATCCAAGTTGGCATGCGCCATCTGCTCAACGAAATGACAAAGGCGGGCGTGCTCCTCGTCGCCGAGCGCCTGCTGCCGAGCGCGGTCGCCGTGCGCCTCACGGTGTCGGCCGGTAAGCACCAGGTCATCGATGGCCCATTCGCCGAATCCAAGGAGCTGATCGCCGGCTACTGCATCGCATCAGTCGCCACGCGTGATGACGCGGTCATCTGGGCGACGCGCTTCGCCGAGCTATTGTGCCGCTACGCTCCCGCCAACTCCGTCGAGGTAGACGTGCGCGAGTTGGCGGAAGGAACCGGCTTCGTGTGAGCAATGAGACGCGCGATGCCACGATGCTACGTCCTCGCGGACTGTGCAACTGAACCCGCGAGGGTTGATGGGAGGGAACATTGGACGCGGCACGCAAGAAACAATTTCGGCAACGAATTGACGAACTCCTCGAGGAGCGGGCCGCCGAGCCTGGCTTTGATGAGCGTGCTCGGCGGCGCTGGCTTGTCGATCATCTCGCGGACTATGTCTCCCGATGGCGTGGGTTCTCTGAGCTTCCGATGGCATCGCGAACGCCGCTGACGGACCTGCCTGGGTTTGACGTCGTATCCGCCGGCTTCGACGCGACCTCGCTAGTGTTCGAGAATCTCCGCGGACCTGATGCGTTGTCAGCGGCTTGGACCGCCATCCGCGCTGCAATGGATGAAGCGGTTGCTCATGGAGGCAAGGGTGCGACGGCGCGGTTGCATGACAGGGTGGCTGCGCTGCAAGCGCTCCTCCAGTCCGCTGAGGGCTAGACGTGCCGGTCGCAGGATGTGAGTGGCCCGCAGGTGAGCGCGGTCGGGAAGTACCGCCTGTCACCGTCGAGGTCTGCGGGCAGGCAGCCTATGGTTGCGGTGGCGGATGGCAGCCCAGAGCCGTCGAGATCCGGCTGGATCTGATGGAACCCGAAGTCGCCGACGGGCGTATGCACCGTCTCGTGCTGCTCGGCGACGGCGACCTGGATCGCTGGCGGGATCTGAGACAGGATCCCATGCAGCTGTAGCGCCGAAAGGAACGACACGTATCCGACCGACGGCTGTCCTTCCTGCGACGGGGATCGCGCGAGCAGGAACGGCACGACGGCGTACGGCGAGAAGTCCGGGTGACGCGTATCAGCCCACAGCCCGCGCACGAGTCGCGTGACCAGCCCTTGTTCCTGGAGGCGAGCCAGACCACGAGACGCCGTATCCGATGACACGGCCGCGGCGGCCGCGGCGGTGGCGGTCGTGAAGATCGGCGCCCGCGGGGTCACGTCGCGCAAGACGATCGGGCCGACCTGGGTCATGGGCGTGTTCCTGGCGACTCCCCCGTCGGCATGGGATTCAAAATACTGCCGAACTAGCCCAAATAGCCAATTCGACAGTGTAATGACATACGGTCCGCTGCTGACCCACAGTCCACTTCTCCTAAACACGCCAGCGGATCCGGGCAGTATCCGTCGGGGCTTAGCGGTAGACGGTCTGTGCATATGGATTCGCCAGCTTCGTTTCGTCGAAATGCTGTGCAGCTCACAGTGACCCGGTGGGCGACTTACCGAGCCGGGGGTGCGTGACTGAGTCGGCGAGGCGAGCGGGGCATGGCAATCGTCGCCACTCCCGTCAATCGCAGCATCTGGCGCGCGCCGGCGCGTTGCCGGCGGAGGAGGCCGCGCGCGACGAGACGATCGGCCGCGCCGTGCGCCGCGGCGTATGAGACACCCGTGCTCCGGGCCAGGTCGCGCGCGGTCAGGGGGCCGCTCAGCGCCAGCGTGATGAGATCCGATTCGAGCGACGGGCCGACGACGGCGCGCACCCGGAGCTCGGGAACGTGGCGCAGCAGCCACGCCGCCGGTCGGATCGCGGTGAGCTTCAGGGACTCGTCGTCATGCCACAGACCCCATCGGCGATATACGGGCGCCGTGCTGGCGCGCAGGTCGGATCGTAAGGCGGGAAATCGCTCCATCACGGTGAACAGTGGCCGCGGCCGGGCGAGCGGTCGGCACGCCTCGATCGCACCGTCGAGCTTTGAGGCGCGGCCGGTCTCCAAGCCGCTGGCTCCCCGGCTGGCGAGCGTGAGCAGTGCGCCGGCGTGTGGCGAACGAACTGCTGCGAGCAGACTTGCGACGCTCGGTTAGGTCCTAACCGCCGGGCTTCGGCCATTCCGATCGCGGAAATTCACGCAATCGTCGAGCAGCTGTTTGAGATCAGCGAGCGGCGCAGTACAATTGCGCCAAACGGGCCACCGCACGTGAATCGCGCAGCGCAGCTGATGTCAGGCCAGAGTAGCGCCGCAGCATGTCATGAAAAGCAGACCCACTGCAAAAGCCTAGTGTGTCAGCGATATGCTGGATGGGTTCCCCGAGCGCCGCCATCTGCGCGGCGACGAAGAGGCGACACCAACCAATTGTGGCCTCGGGTGTCGGCAGCGCGAGATTACGAAGCAGGCGATAGAGGCTGCGCTCACTCACTCGAAGGGCCGCGGCCGCCACGGAGACTGTCGGTCGCAGCTGAGCGTTCATCGTGCAGTAAGTAATGATGGGATGAGCACGCGGTGGGATCCACGGTAGGGCGTGATGGGTTGCGTCCGCGCAGACCGGCGACAGAAGGCTAGGGCCGAGCGCCTCACCAACCACCCGCTCGAGGTTGTCGACCCGATAGAGCACGACGTGATTCGCGCCGGCTTGTACAGCGCGAACGAAGAGCGGTTCGGAATCCTCGCAGTCTGTCGTGCACGCAATGATCGGTGTCGTGGGGCGGACGCGATGAGTACAGCAAATCGCCGCATCGATGGCGGGCTCCTTCGCCACCGACAGTTCGACCACGAACCCCACTACTGCCTCGTGACTCTCCAGCAGTGAGTCGAGGTCGCTCATCTCGATGAACCTGACATCGGCGACCGGGGATGCGGCTCGAGCCACCACGTCGTGATACGTGGGGAAAATGCTGACCGCGACCAGAGGCAATGCGAGGCGTGTGATCATGGTCTCGTGCTAATTCGCCGGGCAACAATCATAGGCGCCACGTGTCGAATGCGCCAACATCGATTCGCTACCTCCGGTGGCACGCTGAGGAACGGCGTGGCACGCTGAGGAATGACAACTTGTCCGCATGCGATCGTCGAATCGTACAAGTGACGTCCTGTTACACGCGCAGGCGGTGCGCTATGACCTTGGCGCGAGCGCACATGCGTGACATGGCGCGCTGAGGAACGGTGTGTGGCAGGCTGAGAGACTGTTCGATCAGCATGGTCTCGCTATGGTGTCGGTCCTTTGCAGTCAACTCGCGGTGTCTGTACTAGCAAACGCATCAGCCACCGCTGAGGGACGACCCATGGCCTCATCACTGTTCCGTCGCGCAGATCAAGGCTCCGGCACCAGCCACGGCTGGTTACGGGTCGCGGCGTTCGCGATCGCGAACCTCGCGGATCGTGACGCTGGCAGCCGTCCGAATCGCGGTCCGACGGAGGCACACTCTCATCCTTACCACGAGAAGTGACCTATGATTGCGCGCGCCCTCGTCTTTCTGATCGCCGGCGGCTTACTCGCGCTCCGTGCGGGCGCACAACCGCCGCCTCCGGTATGTGATACCTGCGTCAATCCGGTCACGATCACGATCACCCCGACGACGCCGACGACTGATACGCTGAGATCGCGCAGCGAAACGATCAGCATCTGCGCATCGCCGTTGGTCAGTGATTCGGCCGAGTGGAACGGCGCGACGATCACCGGTCTCACGATCTCCAACGGCTGCGCCACGAAGACCGCGTCATACACATACCACGTGGGCTCGAATAAATGGCAGGCGTGGGGGTGCAGTGGGCTGGGGGGTGGCGACAACAAAGGTGAGTGCATTAATCAGAGTCTGTCGATACAACACCCGGCCCTCGGCGTGAATCCGAAGGGGACGACCGTTGATGTCGCCGACAGTACGATTGCGAAGGAGCTTTTCACGGTCAGTAACTACGACACGGCGTCGCACACCTATACCCTGACGCTGACCTGTACCTCTACCGTGACGAGCTGTAGCGCCTCTCCCGCGAGTTCGATCACGGTCAATCCAGGATTGCAAGGCACGGACACCGTGACCTACCGCGCTGGTGCCACCGGCACGACTGGCACCATCCAACTCAAGGCCACCGCCGCCGGCAACAGCGATAGCGCGATCGTAACGGTCAGGGCCATCAGCGCGCTCACGGTGAGCACAGCGTTCATGAACCAGGACGATCAGGACATGACTCGATGTGCCGTGAGCTGCTTCGCCGCGACGACGGGGCTGAGCACAGTTCCGATCATTTCGAAAGGGCTGCCACGGGGTATCTCGCTGGTCTACCATGGGGATCGGGTTGCCGTGCGTCCGTTTCTCTACATGGATGTGACGGCCAGCAACAGCACGCCCGCACTCCAAGACTTACAGTTGACGGCCCAGTACCAGGTCAATGGCAGCTGGATCGCCATGACGTTCGTAAACGGCGACCGGACGCTGCACTTCGCGGGAAGCCAGCTGAATGCGAAGCCGGCCGACACCTTCCGGCTTGGCGCGCAAGTAGACGTGAGCAGCCTGGCGAGCACGGCCTGGGCCGCTGCGCCGCTCAAGATCACGCTCGTGGCGGTATACAGCGACCACCAGGAGTTCTACACCGACTCCTCCCAAACCTTATCGGTGGTCAGCGAGCGCGCGTCACCGATCGCGGCAGGGTGGTCCGTCGCCGGCGTGCCGCACCTGTACGGCCGATCGGACAACACCGCATCTCAGATTGTCGTGAAGGAAGGCAACGGGTCAACCACGTTGTACAACGGCAATAATTGTGTCCCGAACTGCATCTGGATGCCCGCGGGCCCCGGCGTGTTCAGTCGGATTGACTACCTCTGGGGTGCGCCAGACTCAATGGTCTACATCCGGAGCTACCCGGATTCGACTCGAGAGTATTTCTACGGATCGCGGGTCAACAGTGGCGCCATCGGCAGACGGGTCGACCGGTTCCAGGATACCGTCCTATTCAAGTACGACACGCTTGGCCGCCTGGACTCGATCACGGACCCCTACCGCACCGCGAGCGGCGCGCACCTGGCGTGGCAGATCAAGTACGGGCCGAATGGCATTGATTCGATCATCGAGCCCCTCACCGCGGGAGTGAGCAACGCTCGGAAGACGACCGACTCGGTTGACGTGAATCACCTGCTGCGTAAATGGACCGACCCCGATGGCGCCTCGACCCGATTCGGGTATGACGCCGACAATCGGCTGAATAGCATCACGGATCGCAACGGCAACACGACGACGTTCAAGTACGACACGCTGTGGAAGCTGGACACGATCGTATCGCCGCAGGTGCCGATTGATAACCACGGAACTGGCAGTCCGACGAATCAGTCGCTGATGACCGTCTACCAAGACTGGCAAGAGGCCGGGGTTCCGTACAAGCACACCAGCGACAGCGTAGCTTCGCAGTGGCAACCCGCGCGGACTGATACGATCCGTGGCCGGACGACGGACCCTCTGGGATACGTCCACGCGATCCAGCCGGACCGCTGGGGACAGGCGTTAGCGCTGACCGATCCGTTGGGCAATACGATGACCTATGCGCGCGATCAGAATGGTATGCCGGAGACGGTCACGTATCCGACGGGGGCGCAGGACCAGTTTACTTTCAGTGGCCCGTTGCTCACGCAAAGCACGCCCGCGTATCAGACCGTGACGACGTATTACGCCTACGGGCCGTTCGCGATCCCTGATTCCGTTTACGGCACGGGCATTCCGACGACGTACAACTACTTCACGGTCGCCGGCCGTGGCCGGATCGACTCGACGCGAGTCGGCGCAGGCAATAAAGCGACGCACTACACGTACGATAATTTCTTCCGCGTGACGCAGGCCGTTGATCCGCTTGGCGATACGACGCACATGGGCTATGACGCGATCAGCGGGAACCTCGATAGCAGCCAAGCGCTCCCGAGCCAGCGATTGGCGACGACGACCTTCGACCACGTCGGGCGAGACTCGATCGATGTCGTCACCAGCTATACGATCCGGCAGTCGACCACCAAGCTCTATGACCCGATGAACCGGGTGATCGGGTTGCTCGACGGGGTGCATACGGGCGACACGATCAAATACCACTACGACAGCCTGTATCTGCGGTCGACGACCGACTTGAAGGGCCAGGTCTACCAGACGACCTACAACCCTCTCGGCTGGCCCGTGACGCAAGTCGATCCGGCGAATCGGACAACGACCGCGACGTACAATGCGCTCGGTCTCCCGATGACGGCGACGAATCGGCGTGGTCAGATGATGACGTACAGCTACGACATCACTGGCCGTCTGACGGGTGTCCACAAGCCGTCAGTGCGGAGCGAAGCAGATGCCGCCGACACGGTCGTGTATTCGGTCACGGGCGATGTCGTCAGGGACTCGAACGCCGTGCAGAAGAACGTCACGTACGTCTCAGACGCTAGTAACTGGACGGACTCGACGATCACGTATTTCGTGACGCACGGCACATGGTGGAAGCGGCACTACTTCCACAGCGCCCTTGGACAGATCGATTCGATCGTGTTCACCACGAACGCGACCGGCGCGCCGCCACACACGCGCCATTTCGGGTGGGATGCGGCGGCCGGAGTATTGGACAGCATTCTGGGTCGGCACGACTGCGGCAACGCACTTGGGGTACAACGCTCTGTGGATGCACACCACGACTACCTATCCCACGAGTGTCATTCGGACAGACAGTATCTCACAGATTCTCGGGCTCGTCTCCTCGACGTATTCGACGACGAACACCTCGGTGTTCAACCGCGGCTACGACTACGACTCGGCGGGACGGATCACCGAGGTCGATCTCCCCAACGGCACGAGTGAGCTCTACACCTACAACGGGACTGGCCAGTTGGCCGAGTGGATAACCGGTCACTGGATGGCGTCGGACTCGATTACGTGTTGGAAGACGCATGGGGAGATGGGCTACCCGTGCGGCAGTATCCTAGACTTCTCCGTGTCGCAGCAGTACGACTATAGCTTCGACCTGGCCGACAACCTCGACACGGTGAAGAACGTCACCGGCGGGACCGACACGCTCGGGGTGTTCGGTACCGGCAATACCGATAGCCTGTGGAAGGCGGTATCCGTTACGCACGACAACGACGGCGATCGAGCGACGAACGGAAGCGCGACATCGTACGTCTGGAGCGCCGACGGGCGGTTGTTGCAGGCCATCACGGCCGCTTCGGGAAATGACACAAGCGTCTACGACTATAACGTGGCCGGGCAACTGACCCGGCGGCAAAAGCATGGCGTTGATGACCGATACTATCTCTGGGACCATGGCCAGCTGGTGGCGATCCTCGATCAATGGGCCGAGGACGTTCTCAGCGGAGTACGCGTATTATCCGGGGACCGATCGGCTGTTCGCGCAGGGGGTGCCATCCCTGAGCACTCTGTCGTATTACGAGCAGGATGGGAAAGGCAATGTCGTCGGCGTGCACACGAACGGAGTGGCCAACCAGACGTTGAGCTATGACCCCTGGGGCAACCTCGAGTCGCTCTCCAGCAGTGGCAGCGACACGACGCAGCTGCGGTGGAAGGGACTGTTGTGGGAGGAGGGGCCGAAGCTCTACTACATGCGGGCGCGCTGGTACGATCCGGTGACGCGCCGGTTCGTGTCGCCTGATCCGTTGGGACTTGCGGCGGGAATCAATCAGTACGCGTTCGCGGGTGGGGATCCGATCAATGGTTCGGATCCGGGTGGGATGGAGGCGTGCGACGGTGGAGACGACAGTAGTGATGAGTATTTTTGCGACCCTGGCGGTGGCGACAACGGGCCGGGCACAGCCGCCACCTGTACGTTGCAGACACCGATCGCCGAATGCTTCGCACCTATCAATAACGATCCTGCTGTTGTGCTTACCTACGACTGGGCTCAGTACATCGGCATTGGTGGAGATTTCGGAACCACCCTAGTATTGACCACGGACGACTTAGCGATCTACAACACCGTTGGCGCAGGGACCGGTTTGGATCAGGGGCCGTCGCTCATGGGAGGTGTCGCAACCTCCGCGAATGCAGTTTCGGATGCCTCAACTACGGTGTGCGGCGGAGATGGGGCCGCGGCTTGTTATTCGGGCAACCCCAGCGGTAGCGTCTACTTGATCGGAGCACAGTCAGGCGCGGGAGGTCACGGAGGAACCACGTATAGCGTGCTGATGTTCAGCCTGCAGACATTTTGGCACCAATTGACAAATTCTGTCAATCAGTGGGCTCAGGGCTTCTTCAATAACCCTTACAACAATCCCTGTGCTGTCTTCGCTGACGCCTGTTAGATACTCGTATCATTCGTGCAGCTTTACCTTGGGAGTCGCGGACGATTCATGGTTGGCGCGTGGAAGTGAGCGCGCCAACCGCTCCTCATGATAACGTGCGGCTGGGTCACGACCTAAGGCCGGTCACAAGGATGCACTGCCCTTTGCTTGTCGTTTTAGGTTCGACGCTTAAAGCAAGGGACTAGTGCCAGGCATAGTCCCGCGCCGCCCCTTAGCCCTCGAGGGCCGAGCCACTGACCGCAGCGGCTTCCGCGATCTGACGAAGAACCCCCAGCAACACCTCGCGCTCGCGCGCGGCCAGATCCATCATGGCCCCGTGCAGCAGTACCGAGCCTACCACTGCGATACCAAGAAAGAGGATGGCTCCTGCGACAGGGATCCCGTGCGATACGCCTATAAAGAAAACGACCACGAGCCATGCCAGGAATACACACCAGCTGATGATCGTCTTTAATGAGGGTCCAGCCTCGACTCGCACTCGGCTGCCGCCAGACTCAGGAGGGCCCGGCTCGACTGTTCCGCGCCACGCAGGTCGATAAGATGTGCGCCGGCCGAAAATAGTGCCGCCGACCAGGTAAAATCTGTTGCCGTCTACACGCACCCTGACTCCGGCTTGGTCCAGGGGCGCGGGACACTGGTATGGCGGGTGCCCTCCGTGTCGCAATGTCCCGAGGCGACTCAAGAGTGCGTCAGGTGATAGGGGAGATGTGAGTTCCACAGCATCACGAGACGGGGCCAGGGACTTCGCGGGAGTGTTATTGATGCCACTCAATGGCTAGCTCGCGAGGGTTCGCCGAGAAATATACTTCATGCCCGGATCGGGGCCTGTACGAGCACGCCACGGCGAAGGTGTTGGGCAAACGACAGCCCGACCGTGGATTGAGTTACCCGGCGCAGAGCATCCTCGCACCGATGCGCGGGGACGTGTGCTGCCATGACTCTCAGTGCACACCTGCAGGCGGCCCAAAGGGTGTTTGGACGGTCGGCGTCACGGTACGGAAGTACGAGGTCGGATTGTTCGCGACATTCTTCTTTGAAATCGTATCGGCGCTTTCGCTGGGGCAGGTGTCGCGGTGGCCGAAGGTTGAGGGGTGCCGTTTGGTGCTCGGTGTCAACTTCGTGCCGATTGCGATCATCGTGTTACTTCTGCGACTGGCTGAACGTCGCGGCATGTGAGGTTCTCCGGGCCTGCTTCGTCGCGGCGAGCGTTCCGTCGAGGAACGATGTGGCGCGATCATAGCGTCAACGACCGCGTTTCGAGCTGCCGGCGCGGTGATCGTCGACCTCATGGATCACTGTTGTGGCACGAGCCCTCCTGATCAAAGCGTGCCCGAAGCCAAGCTTGAGTGGTCGAGCGGAGGATCGGGGTTGCAGCGCGAACAGCGCGACAGGGCGCAGCCTGCTATTACAGTTCGTAGGCGTGGCGTCGAGCTCTGACGCTGCGGCCTTGACGCATCGCACTAGGGCGTTGCGCCCGGTAGTCGGTCCGGCGGCTCGGTTGGTCGTCGGGGCGGTGTCGAGGTGTCGGCGACCGCAGTCGGGGCTTCCGTTTGGCCGGCAAGCGAGCGACGTTGGCGATCGAGGGCGAGAAATGCGCCTCCTGGCATTGACAGGTAGATCCACCAGGGTCCGTACAGCCCATGGCGCACGATGCCGGCTCCGAACAGTTGGATGGCCATCCATTGTTGCGTGACTTTGCCCGTGCCCCACTCGATCCCGAACTTGCCAAAGCCGATGAGCGCGACAATGACCCATAACCAGCGCCGCTTAAGCGGCGACCGCACCACTTGCACGGCCGCATATGCCGATGTGCCCAGCACAACAATGGCAAGCAGTGCGGCAATCAGCCCACCAGGTGATGCATGCTGCAGTGTAAGCGCGGTACGCGATTGCAGAGACGAGGGCTCGGGCCACGCGTGGAGGCCGACCACTTCCGGCTGATGATCCTCGTCCTCCCACAGGGTTAGCTGGATGAGCACCCACGTCCCGCTCGCATGCAGCTGATAAACGATAATCCGCTGGGCCGATCCGGTGTAACTGTCCTTCACATCGACTCCGACAATCTGCAGCGAGTCCGACTGGCCCTGTGGCACGAGGCGCTGAATCGTCGCAATGCTGTCGACGACTGCATCGTTCATCGCCATCTGTGGTACGAAGAATTTCAGTGCCACACGCGCCGGCTGATGTTGCAGAGTGTCGATAAACGCTCGTGCGAACTGATCGGTTGGCGGGGGAACGGATCGCGCGATCATTCCCCTCGACGGCATAAAACAGCCCGTGGTCAACATCGCCATCATGACATAGACGTCGCGTGACAGGCGCATAAGGCCACAATATTTGATGCTCGTTCCGCGAATAGCAACGACGGCCTATACAGAGTACTCCATAACGCTGAGGTGAAGGTGTCCGGCAACTCCGATCGCCCGAGCCGGTATACGGTCCTCGCGTCGACGGCAGCCATAGTGGCGCGCGCGAGGGCGCGGACGCAGGCAATCGCGCGGGTTGTGTGAGGCAAGCGCTCGCGGGGCGACACCCGGCGGAGAATCGGTATGGCGAGCGCGGCCTCGCGCACGTAACGCGATCGGGTGAGGCCGGCGGCAGCGGCCCACAGGCTGATCGTCTCGTATTCCAGAACGGTGAACGGGACATGCAGGAAGCGGCGCGGCGGCTTGTGGCTCGGGCGGCGCGCGTGTCGGCTGTCGCCGGCGGGCTGTTCAGGAAGCATGTGCTGGCATCCTCTCGATTGAGGAGAAAGACAAGAACCGGATGCCGGCATGCTTATGATGGGGCGTCAGTCGACCGTCAGACTTCTAACGGTGCGAAAATGCCGCCGTAGTGAATTAACCGGCCCGCTGGCCGGTCCGGGGTTGAAGGGGTGACTCACCGGGCAAGGCACCACGCCCGTTCATGACGCTGCACAGCTGGGCGGGACCGGCTGCCGGCCGGGCCTGCGGTTGACCAAGGCGGGGTGGACAGTCTCGCCGGTGACGCGGCGGTGGCAGTGCTACGGCGCCAACACAGGAACTGATTCCGCCGATGTCACGAGGCTGTGGATCGACCAGTGGGGCGACCCCTTCCGGATTCGAGACGCGCACGGCGACGAGACAGAACTGACGCGCGCGAATACGACCTACCCGTCGCTCGTGACCTACGCTCGTTACGCAAACGGTCGAGTTTTCGCCGCGACGTATGATGGGCGCGGCAACCCGCAGACGGTGACCGACTCGTCCTTCTCCATCAGCGGTACGTACCCCACGACGCGCTATGTCTTCAATCAAACGTACGATTTCGCGACAAAGATCGTGCGCCCGGCGCAGGATAGCATCATGATGGTGTACGATACCGCGTTCGGCAATCGGACGTCGCTGCAGACTGGGGCGCTGGCGGCACAGACAGTGAACTTTACGTATTGGGCGGACTCGGTGACGGAGCCAGGCAGAAACCTCCTGGCATCAGTCGTTCAGCCGGTGGAGTCCCCGAAGGCGGACTCGGTCTATTACGACTTTCTCGGGAACGACAGCAGCGCGGTATCGCCACTGAAAATCAGGGTGCGCACCCATCGGGATTCGATCGGTCGCGTCGTTAAGGTCATCACGCCGATTGATTCATCGAACTCGCAGACGGACTCGACGCAGTACGATAACATGGACCGAGCCGTCTTCACCTCGAGCCATGCGCCTGCCCTGACGCATAACTTCGCGCCCGATACCTCGTTCCTCGGGCAGACCGGCATGATATTCCGCCCGTTCACTGCTGATTCGGCGGCGCTCACGGTTACGACAACCTACGACACAGCTGGGGCTCCGATCTCTGTCGTTCGATCCTCGTTGCCCGACTCGAACGCGATCGGGCCAATGCGGACGGACTACGTGCGCAATGTCGTGGGACGGGTCGTGAAGACCGTGCAACACTTCGGGGGGGAAATCCAGACAGCACAGCGTTTGACAGCACACGATACGACGCCGTTGGCAACCCCGTCACGACGGTGACCCGGCGGCACGACATCATCCTTGCAACCTTCGACGCGCTGAACCACGCGGTTCAGCGTGTGTTGCCTGCTAAGGAATACCCATTGGATACGAATTCCAGTTGGAAAGTTCTCAATTGGCGGTTCCCGCAGTACTCGAACTGCGCTGATCACACCGGTTACTGCATCCCCGCCGACACGGCGACCTTTGCATACGACAGGGTCGGCGACATGACGCTGGCGAACAATGGCGATGCGCAGATCACTCGTGTATACAACTCTGATGGTACGCTCGCGGCCGACACATTGCGTATTCGAGCTTGGGCGGCGGCAGATTTCTCGCTACATGTCTACGGGTTGACCTATACGTACGACCTCGATGGCCGCCGGCTGACGTTCAACCATCCAGCGACCATCGCGCCCACCTCGGGCGGTGTGGTCCTCGGGCAGCAGCAATACACGTATGATGGCGGGGGAGTCGGAGTGTTGACTAACGTCACCGACGTACTTGGTTACGATTTTACGTACCAGTATGACTTGGACCAGCGTGTGGTTCACGTGGGCAGCGAAGCGGCCATCGAGCATTCGACATTCGATGCCGATGGTCGGTTGCAGGAGCGGGTGGACTCGGCAACAAATGTGTCGCCGGTCGACGGCTGGCAGTACAACACGCTGCACGACAACGTCTACTACTACGATCTCCGCGGCAACATCGTGCGCGCCAGCGGACGCGATACGAGCGAGCAATTGGAGACGGTCAACGCGTATTCTGGACTTGGTGCGCTCGACGATGGCCTGATCCGGCCGCTCAACGATCCCAACCCAGGGCAGTTCGATCATACCGACGAGTGGGTGCGCAGCGATGCGTTCGGCAATCCATACCATCGTTGGTCCGATACACGGAACGGGGGTACCTACGGAGATAGTGCACAGAGCGCCCTGGTGTTCCGTTACGAGCCGGGCAGCGGTCGGTTGCTCGCTCAAGGTCAGACCGGCGGAGTCCCTTACTACTCAGACGCTGCCAGCTTCACATACGACTCCAGTGGCAACGAAGTCAGCACGTTTCATACTCGTAACTACTTGTCCGGTGGTATCAACTACAGGATCGACATCGGAGTGGACGAATACTACGACGCCGCACAGCACTTGCGGGCCATGGATAAGCGCGAATGCGTGCCGGGGTTCGGACCGGGTGGCTCGTGTGCAGCCCTCTACTCGACACTTTCCGACATTCCCCATTTCGAGGAATTCCGGTACGACGCGCTTGGTCGCCGAATACTTCAGACAACGCTGGGGGATTCCCTTTGTGTGGGGGCGGGCGCCTTTCGATCGGGCATTGGCTGCCAGGGCGCGATCGAACGGACGGTGTACGATGGTGATCAGGTCCTATACGAGATCCGCATGCCGGACAGTGTGGGGATCTCTCCGAGCGATCTCGAGCGGGATACAGGGGCGGTCATAACCTACGAGGACACGACCTTCCAGTTCGGTAGAGTGGGATACACGCACGGCCTCGGACTCGACCAGCCGCTCGACATCATCCGCATGGGATATGACACGCTCTTTGCAGGTCCGCAGCAGGTCGTCCCTTTGCGAGACTGGCGTGGTGGATACGACATCTCCGCATTCGCCCTCGGTGCGCGATACCAGTGCTCGGAGGAGCCTGACTCATTGGCTTTCGCAATGAACGGCGCGGTGCTGTGCTTTCAGGTCCAGCCTGGGGATCTCCAGTACGGTCTCTTTCACCAGGACCGATTTGTGGGGACACTGGCGTCCCATCAGCCCTACTGGACGGGTAGCCTGATCGCCGATAAGCGGGATATGAACAACCGGTTGTACATGCGAAATCGTTACTACGATCCGCAAACCGGGCGGTTTACCCAGGAGGATCCCATTGGTCTGGCTGGCGGGTTGAATGCGTACGGATTCGCGGCTGGGGATCCGGTCAACTACTCGGATCCGTTTGGACTCGACCCTTGTATGACGCGAGGTAACTGCACCCAGGTACAGGGTGGCGAGCGAGAGGGGAACGCGAATGATTTGAAGACGCTCGGGAAGATGTTTGTCTCGGGCCTCAAGATCATGCTCGACCTCTACGTACTCGGTGCCTTTGAGCCCGAGAAGGAAGTAGAGGCTGGTGCGGCTGCGGCCGCAGAGGAAGGCGCTGCAGGGGCTGAGGCGGCCGAGTGGCCTGCTGCTGCCGAGGGGGAGACACGCGTGTCGCGTTGGATGAGCGAGGGGGAGTACAAGCAGATGCGTTCGACCGGCACACTTCAGGTTGGAGCGGAGGGAAGGACATCGGTTACCCTTCCAGGTGCGCCGAAGCCGGGCGGCACCAGCAACGTTCGGGTAGACTTCAACATTCAGTCAGGTGCGCTTCAGCCCGGCGGGAACATGAATTGGAAAATCATATTTGGTGGCAACAGGATTCCTATCAATGGAATTCAACGAGTTACCTCTCCGCAGTGATGATTCTCTACCGCTGCCTCGTACCTGCCGGCGATAGCGGTGAGGATATTGTCAACGCCGTCCGCGGATTCGCCGCGGACGGCACTCTGTCGCATGTCGCCGCATCGGTATCCCCTGATGGGCGAACGGTGCGACTTCAATCCGCAGAAGGGCAGGCACTGGCCCAGATCGCCGCGCTTGACGAACACGAGGTGGCGGAAATGCGTGTGCTCGGAGAATTTCACTCGTGCTTAGCGCTGACTCCGATGGAGGAGACGCAGGAATCAACGTTTCTGTGCTGGGAGGTGCTCACTGCGATTGCGGTGTTCAGGCCGTGCGCTGCTTGGATCAGCGATGCGGCATACAGTCCAGCCGATGTTCAAAAAGTGGCAACGGTCCGTCGTGCTCTGTTTAGCGACGGGGGCGATGGCTATCTGCTCGCGCCGTCCGAACTTGCCCGGGTTGTTGAAAGCATCTAATGCGTTGACGGCCCTCCCTTGCGAGGAGCCACTGTCGCGAGGTGCGGCGCGGACGCTGCGGGACCGCCTTGGGTGCGGACTCCGATTGCGGCTTGAGGATGACTCGCTCGTGTTTTGCTCACGATCTCGCACCGCTGAGACCGATTCGCTCGATGTCCTGGAGGTCTTTGGCGCGCACCCGGAGCTCGGGAACGTGGCGCGACAGGCACGCCGCGGGCCGGATCGCAGTGAGCTTCACGGACTCTTCGTCGTGCCAGAGGCCCCATCGGCGATACAAGGCCGTTGCGCCGGCGCGCAGATCGGATCGTAAGACGGGAAATCGCTCAATGACGGCGAACAGCGGCCGTGGCCGTGCGAGCGGTCGGCATGCCTCGATCGCACCGTCGAGCTCTGAGGCGCGGCCGGTCTCCGAGCCGCCGGCTCCCCGGCTGGCGAGCGTGAGCAGTGCGCCAGCGACGGCGGATCCGACGCGGGTCGACGCGAGCCAGGTCAGTCGCCAGCGCGATGAGCCGCCGGCCATTCACCCAGCCGTGATGCACGGCGAGCCAGGAGGCGGCGCCGACGAATAGCCGCTCATCCTCGCGCGCTACGCGCGCCGTGCGCACGATCAACGCCTCGACGTCCACAGGCTCGTTGGCTGCTTCGACGCTCAACCAAAGGCCGATCCTCGCCCACTCCGCCGCAATCGTGGTCAGTGTGTCGGTGACTCTGGTGTCGGGCGAGCGCTTGGCAGGTGGCGCCGTCGTTATCTCACTTTGCCTGCGCGCCAGGCCATGCATTGAGTACCATCACCGCGGGCGCGATCGAGCGTCGACACTTCGAGCCGACGCGTTCTAGAGGCGAGCGTGTGGCCGATAGCGACCAAATCGAGCGCCTGCTCGATCGCTTCGGTTTCGGTCGCGACACCCAAGATCCGTTTCGCGCGGTCGATCTTCCGCTGCTCGAGCCGATAGGACTTGGTGCGTTTGTGAGCGCGCCTCGCGTCGCCGCTCGTCGACTTTGCCATGCGCCTGCCTCAATGTGTCCTTACGTACAACAGTGATAACGTGTGCGTCGCTCAACGGCGGCCCATTATACTGCCCAACTAGCCGAAATGGCCGGTTCGGCAGTATAGCCGATCGTAGCCTCCTCTCTGGCTTTATGGAGTGGTGCCAAGGTCCTCGGCAACGCAGACTCGTATATTGGACGGGTGAAAGACGAGTGGCGACGCACCTCACCGAAGGAACCGGCTTCGCGTGAGCGATGAGGAGCGCGATGCCGCGATGCTATGTCCTCGGGCGAGAGGATGTAGCGTCGGGGCATGGCTACGTTGATGGACGCGCTCCAGATCCTGCGCGACACGTTCGGCTACGAGACATTCCGCCCCGGTCAGGAACGCGCGGTGTGCGCCGTGATCGCCGGGCGCGACGCGCTCGTGGTCCTGCCGACCGGGGGCGGGAAGTCTCTGTGCTTCCAGATTCCCGCGTTGATCTTCCCGGGGCTCACAGTCGTCGTCTCGCCGCTGATCTCCCTCATGAAAGATCAGGTCGACGCGTTGGTCTCTCGGCAGCTTCCGGCGACGTTTATCAATAGCACACTCACGCGCCGGGAAATCGCCAATCGCATCGCCCGCGCGCAAAGCGGCGAGCTCAAGTTGCTATACGTCGCGCCCGAGCGGTTCGATTTTGGCAATGCCGCTGAACGGCTTTGCTCGGCTGGCGTGTCGTTGCTGGCCGTCGACGAAGCGCACTGTATCAGTGAATGGGGGCACGACTTTCGGCCGAGTTACCAACGCTTAGGCGCCCTTCGCGGCGCCCTCGGCGATCCCCCCGTCATCGCCCTCACTGCGACCGCAACACCTGCAGTGCGCAAGGACATCGCGGCCCAGCTCGGCCTGCGAAATCCCGAGATCGTGATCACCGGCTTCGACCGTGCGAACTTGAACTATCACGTCGTCACGGCCCGAAGCGACCGCCAGAAAGACAACGTGCTCTCGGAGCTGCTGAAAACCCACGACACCCCGGCGATCGTCTACGCCTCCACTCGGCGCGCGGTCGAGCGCTTGACGCCGGTTCTAGAAGGCAATGGCATTCCCGCCGTCGCCTACCATGCAGGGCTCGATGACGCGAGGCGACATCAAGTGCAAGACGCGTTCATGTCGGAACGCGCCAAGGCTGTCGTCGCGACGAACGCATTCGGCATGGGCATTGACAAGCGCAACGTGCGCCTGGTCGTGCACTACACGATGCCGGGGTCGCTCGAGGCGTACTATCAAGAAGCCGGGCGCGCGGGCCGGGATGGTCAGCCGGCCGATTGTTATCTCTTGCACGCGTTCCAGGATCGCTTCACGCACGAATTTTTCATAAAGTGCGCGTATCCCGATCAGCCCCTCGTCGCGCGCGTGTATGATCTGTTGAGAGCAACCCCAGGATCAGACGCCGAGACGCTCGCCGACCGCGCCGACTGCAAGCCGCAGGAGGTCGACTCTGTTTTGCGGCTCCTGATCGCGCATCGGGGCGTTCGCCGAAGGCGACGCGCACATGGTTGTACGCCTTGTGGCATCGCCTGAGCAGATCAAGACGGAGGTTGCCGAGACGCCACGTGAGGTGCTGCGGGCGATCTGGCGCGTGGCCGGTCAGGCCCTGAAGACAGGCGTGTCCATCGACCTGATGGCGCTCCCGCCTGGCCTCGGCGGGGTGGAAAAAGTCAGAGGTGTCCTCAGGGAACTGGAGACCGCGGGGTTTGTGGCGACGTTCTGACGCGACAGGTTTGACCAATCGGGATGCGCCGCTAGACGGATTCGCCATCGACTGGGACGGCCTGAACCGGCGGCGCCGGGCCGATTTGTCAAAACTGGAAGCGGTACAGCAGTATGCCTACGCCACGACGTGCCGCCGAGCGTTCGTGCTGCGATATTTCGGTGATCCGGCGTTCAAGGACGCCGGGCGCTGTGCGGGTTGCGACAACTGTCGAGGCACGACGCGCGTACTGGACAAAGAAGCGCCGCGCCGAAAGGCGAAGCCACGCGCCGACGTTCAGGTGGTCGCGGCAGGCGATACGAAGTTGTACGAGGACATGTGCGCGCTGCGCCGCGAGATCGCGCGGCGGGAGCACCTGCCCGCGTATTGTGTGTTCGCGGACAAGACGCTGCAGGAGATGGCTGTGCGTCGCCCGCGCTCACGGGACGATCTGCTCGAAGTCCGCGGAGTCGGCCCGGCGAAAGTAGAAAAATATGGCGAGCAATTCCTGACTCTTATCAGTGGTGCACGATAATGGACGACACCCTCTACTTCACCGACCAGCATCTGCAGGTGCGCGAGATGGTCCGCGCGTTCGCCCAGCAGGACATTGCCCCGGTCGCGGCCAAGTTCGACGCCAACTGCGAGTTTCCGTGGGACAACGTGAAGAAGATGGCCGAGCTGGGCCTCATGGGCATTCCATGGCCCGAGGAGCTCGGCGGCGCAGGGCTCGATGTGCTGAGCTACATCATCGTGCTCCACGAGCTTTCGAAAGTCGACTGCTCGCACGCCATCACGGTCGGCGCCCACACGACGCTCGGAACCTCGCCGATCGTGAACTTCGGGACCGAGGCGCAGAAGAAGCGCTACGTCCCGCTGCTGGCCAGCGGCAAAGTGTTCGGCTGCTTCGGCCTGACGGAGCCCGGGGCAGGGAGCGATGCCGCGGGTACGCGCACAACCGCGGTACGGAAGGGGAGCCACTATCTCCTCAACGGCTCCAAGATTTTCATTACGCATGGCGGCGTCGCCGAGGTGGCCGTCGTCACCGCGGTGACCCAGCCGGGCCTCGGATCAAAGGGGATCAGCTCCTTCATTCTCACGAAGGAGACCTGCGATCTGGATCGGACCAAAGCCCTCGGCGTCGGCCACGACGACTCGCTCCGACCCATGCCTGGCTTCCGCTCCGGCAAGAAGGAGGACAAACTCGGTTGGCGCGCCTCGGACACCCGTGAGCTGATACTGGAAGACGTTGAGGTACCCGTCGAGAACCTCCTCGGGAACGAAGGCGAGGGGTTCACGAACTTCATGATCACGCTCGACTCGGGGCGGATCGGGATGGCGGTCCAAGCCCTCGGCCTCGCCGAAGCGGCCGCCGAGCAGGCGCTCCGCTACGCCACGATCCGGCGCCAATTTGGGCAGCCGATCGCCGAGTTCCAGGGAGTTCAGTTCCAGCTCTCCGACATGGCGACGGAGATCGAGGCCGGCAAGCACCTCGTCTACCACGCCGCGTGGCTCGCCCAGCACGGGCGGCCGTACAGTAAGGCCGCCGCCATCGCCAAGCTCTTCTGCAGCGAAATGGCGATGCGGACAACCATCAAGGCAGTCCAGATCCACGGCGGCTACGGCTATACCAAGGACTACCCGGTCGAGCGGTTCATGCGGGACGCCAAGATCTACGAGATCGGCGAGGGGACCTCGGAGATCCAGCGCCTCGTGATCGCTCGCCACCTCCTCCGGGAGTTGGCCGACTAGGTGCCCCCAAAGTCGCGCCTAGCGTCAGTTATTTGCTGTTTACGCCAGTCGTCGTTATTAGTACGACAGTTTCTTGAAGTCAGCACTTCATTCGCGCGTTCGCCGCGTGTGTTTACATTGCATGGAGCCGATGGATCGGTCGGATAACCCCGTGTTGCACCGGGCCGCAAAATGTTGCGCCGCTTCGGGCGGGGTCGCCGTAACCGACTACCCTCAGGCGGCGAGCCGCTCCGCCCGTTACCCAGATGAAAAGAGAGATTTTGATCAACGCGACCTCGCGCGAAACGCGGGTCGCTATTTTGGAGGACGACCAGCTCGTTGAGCTCCTGGTTGATAGGCCCGACGCCCGCCGTATGGTCGGCGACATATACCTAGGAAAGGTCGAAGCCGTGCTGCCCGGCATTCAGGCAGCGTTTGTCGATATCGGCACTGAAAAAAGCGCCTTTCTCCACGCCTCCGACCTCGTGTACGACGAGGACGCGGCGGAGGCCGAGGACGCCCAGGAAAACGGCGCCGACGACGAGAACGAGGACGAGAGCAAGCGCGCCAAGGCCCCGCCGATCCAGGACGCCGTCAAGCGCGGCCAGCAGATCATCGTCCAGATCTCGAAGGAGCCGATCTCGACAAAGGGTCCGCGCGTCACCGCGCAGATCTCGCTTGCCGGCCGGTTCCTGGTCTACATGCCGGACGCCACCCGCGTCGGCATCAGTCGCAAGATCGGCGAGCGGGCCGAGCGGCACCGGCTGCGCGACATGGTGCACGCGGCGTTGCCCGAGAACTCGGGCGGCGTGATCGTCCGGACGGTCGGCGAGGACGCGACGGAAGAGACCTTCAAACGGGAGCTCACGACGTTGATGAGCTCCTGGAAGAAGATCAACCGAAAAACCCACTTCCTGCGTGCGCCGGCCCTGGTGCACCGCGAGACCAGCCTCACGCGCGGCATCATCCGCGATCTCTTCAGTACCAAGATCGACAGCTTGACCGTCGACAGTAAGCAGATCTTCAACGAGATCGTCGAGTACTTGAAGGGTATCGCACCAGACCTGATCGAGCGCGTCAAGTTCTACGAGGAGCCCGTTCCGCTCTTCGACAAGGCGAATATCGAGACCGAAATCCGCGATCTCTTCAAGCGCCGCTGCGACCTGCCTTCCGGCGGCTACCTGATCATCGAGCCCACGGAAGCGCTCGTCTCGATCGACGTGAACTCGGGACGCTACACGGGCAAGAAGGATCCCGAGAAGACGATCCTCAAGACGAACCTGGAAGCCGCTCGCGAGGTCGCCCGGCAAATTCGTCTTCGCGACGTCGGCGGCATTATCGTCTGCGACTTCATCGACATGGAAGCCAAGCAGAACCGCGAGCGTGTGCTCCAAGAGCTGCGCACGAACCTGGGCCGCGACCGTGCGCGGACCAAAGCATTCGCCGTCAGCGATCTCGGCCTGATCGAGATGACGCGCCAGCGCGTGCGCCAGAGCCACTTGCAGAGCATGACCGAGCCGTGTCCGACATGCCACGGCACCGGTCGCGTCTTCACGCCGGAAGCCATCATCCGCCGCGTCGAGCGCTCCGTGCGCCGCATTATCGTCGAGGGCAAGCGTGACAACTTGGTCGTCCGCCTGCATCCGGACGTCGCGATGTACGTGCGCGAGCAGGAGCAGGATCTCCTGCGTAAGCTCGAGAAGGGAGCCGGGTTCTCGCTGGAATTCCGCGACGACCCGTTGCTACGGCCGGACGAATTCAAGATCGTCGTCAAGTCGGCTGGGCGAGATGTCACGCAGCAGTACGCCGTTGCATGATGTTGCTGCGGGTGGCCGAGGTCGAGAGAGCTGAGCTCTCTCCCTGGGCCGCCGCGGCGTACGCGGAAATCCGGGACAAGGTGCTGGACGAGGCGTTCCCGTGCACGTTCGGCACAGTGGCTCAGCGTCGCGGCGAAATTTTGTATGCGTTTATCGACCCTGCCGACCTGCGCGCAATACTGATCGCGTACGCTGATTTTCTCCGACCGTTGGAGCCGGTCGTTGCGTCGCTCACGCCGTTGGCCGTCGTGATGCCGCCGCTCGCGGGCTTCTCCGAGCGCGAGTATTTCGAGTATGGGTGGAGCCTGCTCCAACGGTTGCACGACGAGGACCCGCACCCATGGCCGGAACGAATTCCGAAAGACCCGGATGACCCCACGTGGTCCTATTGCTTCGGCGGTCTCCCCTTATTCGTGAACTTCAAAACGCCGACCCACACGAAGCGTAAGAGTCGCCGAACCGAGCACTCGTTCATGCTGCTGTTCCAATCGCGCGACGGCTTCGACGTCGTCGCGGGCGACTCAGTCCAGGGACGCCGCGCGCGAGACCTGATCCGCCGCAAACTGGCGGCGTACGACGCCGTCCCCGTGTACCCCGAGCTCGCCCACTACGCGACGGCCGCCAACCGCGAATGGCGTCAGTACTTCGTGCCGGAGGACAACGTCCCGCTCGCGGCCGAGTGTCCGTTCCACGTCAGCGCCCCGCGAGCTGCGCCTTCGTCCACAGAATGATCTTGAGGCACCGCATCGCCGGCCCCATGTTGACGAACGGCGACGGCTCGTTCGGCTGATACACCTCGGCGGCAATGATCTGGCCGGGCGGCGGCAGCATCAGCTCATCCGGCCCGCCGAATGGCTCGTTCGTGCCTGCTTGCGGCATATCCGTCGATTTTCCCCAGCCGATCATCGTGCCATCCACGACGTAGGCGGTACAGTCGCCATAGCCCAGGATCGTGGTGGGGCCCCGATCGGAATAGACCTTGAGCACGCCGTAGTGGTCGTCGACCACGCGCACGCCCGGTATACCTCGAAAGATCTCCGGCGTCTGCATCGCGCCACGGCCCTCGATCTGATCTTGCGTCAAGAATTTCCCGTTGCCGATGCGCTGCCGCTTCGTAAATCCGATCTCGCGGTAGATGGCCGAGAGCTGCAGTCGATCGGCGACGATGTCGACGACCGCCAACGTCGGCGGGAGCTGCTGCATCGTCACGGCCACCGTCGTCGGGTCTGCGTCCCGAAAGTTCGACGGGGACGACCGCGGCGCCGAGGCCGATGCTGCGCGCGATGAGCACCTGGGTGCCGGCTGGCAGATCGCGCATGCCGTAGGTGCCGTCCGAGCTCGTACGGGTCGTTGACGATGTGCCGAGGAGCGAGATCGTGGCACCCGACACCGGGGCGCCCGTCGCGGAGACGACCTTGCCGGTCACGCTCGCGCGGTCGGTCTCGTCGTGCACCGCCACCCTGAGCTCGGGTGAAATCGTACCACTGTCAGTGACGGTGACGGGATAGTACGCGTTCGACTGACCGTACCGGACTTGCACGAGCACCGACGCGCCGGCGGTCGCACAGATGTGATAGTGCCCGGTCGAGTCGCTCGTCGTATCCCGCGCCACCCGGATCTCGTCGATCTCGCGCTTCTTCTTATTGACCCGGACCTCGGTCCAGGCAGCCGAGATCGTGGCCTTGGCTACGGGCCGGTCTGCTTCGGCTTCCAGCACCCGGCCGTCGATGCACGGCTCGGGGGGGAGAGCGAGGGCTATCAAGTTGACAAAGAGTGTTATCATATATAGCCTTAGGGGCTATGACATACGCGATTATCAGGACGGCTGGCAAGCAATTTCGCGTCGAGCCCGGGAAGAAGGTCAGACTTCCCAGCCTCGAGGGCGAGGCCGGTGCGTCCGTCCGATTCGACGAGATTCTCGTCGGATCCGATGGCAAGACCGTGCACACGGGAACGCCGCTCGTCAATGGGGCGTCCGTAACCGGCGAGATCGTTCGTCACGGACTCGGCGATAAGATCGTCGTGTTCAAGTTCAAGCGGCGGAAGAACTACGCCCGCAAGCAGGGACATCGTCAAGGCTATACCGAAGTTCGCATCACTGACATCGCGCTCGGAAGCTGATATGGCACATAAAAAGGGTGTAGGCTCTTCGCGCAACGGGCGGGACTCGAATGCGCAATATCGCGGCGTCAAGAAGTACGGTGGCGAGCACGTCCGCGCCGGGAATATCATCGTGCGGCAGTGCGGCACGAAGGTCCATCCGGGCCGCAACGTCGGCCTCGGCTCCGACTTCACGATCTACGCGCTGATCGACGGCGTCGTGAAGTTCGAGCACAAGAACAAGCTCCGCTTCAAGGTGAGCGTGTACCCGTTCGAGCCCACCCCGGCCTAACGCGTCAAGGTCGTTGTCGCATTGAGGCGCTCTCTCTACGAGGGCGCCTTTTTTGTTGACTCGTTGGTGATTGGGGTGTGAGGAGCGCCGGTAAACGTGTCCCTCGCAATGAGACACGGACCCGCCACCCTGAGGACCACTTCCATGTTCGAAATGCCACGCAGGCTTCGGTGCGTCGCGCTTGTGCTCCTCGCGGCGTGCGGAGGCAACACACACACACCTACGGCGACAGCACCGGTCGCCCCTGGGACGATCGTCGGTGCCATTACCAGCACACAAGGCGGCGCGCTCTCCGGCGTACGCGTCGTCGTCACGCCGGGCGGCGGGACACCGCTCGGCGCCGTCACGACGTCCAGTAACGGCAACTTCGCCGCCACCGGCGTCCCGGTCGCAACGGACGACGGCACCGTCACGCTCTCGTCGCTTCCCGCGAACTGCGCGACGCCGCCTTCCATTGCGTACGCTGGATTGACCGGCGGTGACACCGTCATCGTCAACGTCACCGTCACCTGCACGACGCCGGCCGGACCTCCCGGCTCGGTCACCGGCACGGTCACGAGCAACAGCGGCGCCGGACTGGCGGGCGTGATGGTTATCGTCACGCCGAACGGCGGCGCGGCGATGAGCCCAGTATCCACGAATTCCACCGGCGTCTACACGGTCACCAATGTTCCCGCGGGCAGTGGCACCGTCGGCGTCAGCGGTCTGCCGGGTTTCTGCGCGACACCGACGAGCGTCCCCTATACCGGTCTGACGAACACCATGTCCGTCACCACCGACATCGTCGTGCAATGCGTCGTTCCCACCGGCACCGTTACCGGGACAGTCACGAGCAGTTTGGGTGGCGGTCTCGCTGGCGTCGGAGTCATCGTCACGCCAACCGGCGGCACGCCATTGCCCGCCGTGATGACGACTACGTCAGGTGCCTACACGATGCACGGCGTCCCGATTGGCGCGGGCACTGTCAGCCTGATCGGCGTACCCGCCACGTGCGCCACGCCGATGCCGATGCCGTACACGGGTCTCGTGTTCAATGGGACGGTGACGGTCAACGCGCCGGTCGCGTGCACACCACCCGCGTCGCTCACGGTCACCGTCACCACGGTCGTAGGCACGGCCTCCATTACGGTGACGGGTCCAGGCGGATACCTACACTCGGTCACGTCCACGACGACGCTGACCGGACTCGCCGCGGGGACCTATACCGTATCGGCCCCGACCTCCGAGCAGCCCGACCCGATCGTGCCGACGATCTATACCGCAACGGTGACGGGGAGTCCCGCGACCGTTTCGGCGGGCGGATCAGCGAACGTCACCGTCGCCTACGCGCAGGTCGGCGGCACCGGTGGACTGTGGGTTGGCACGACGGGCCCGTCGGTCGTCGGCGAGCTCACGCCGAACCAGCTACGGGCCGGCGGTTTCCAGAGCTTGTCGCCAGCCGGTGGCTCGAACGCGGCGCTCCGGTTTGTGGCGGCGGCATTCGATGCGCAGGGGACACTCTGGCTGACCGAGCAGGAGAGCAGCGAGATCTTCGGCTATACGGCCGCACAGCTGGCGAGCGGCAGCGGCAGCTTGTCCCTGCCGGCGTTCACGATCTCGGTCCCTGGCATGACCGGTCTCGAAGGGCTGGCGTTCGATCCGACCGGCAACCTGTGGATCGCCGCGAGCAATGAGCTCGTGGCCCTCACGCCGACGCAGCTCAGCGCGAGCGGTTCCGTCGCCACACCGAAGACGATCTCGACGTCCGTGCTTCCGACGTTCAGGCGCGATCGCTTTCGATGCGGGCGGCACCCTGTGGGTGGGTTGCATACCGGCGCCGAACTTCTTGTTTGGCCTCTGCGGCTTCACGTCCGCGCAGCTGGCCACGGGCGGGTCGATCGCGCCTCGCGACACCGTTTTGTTCAGCAGCGTCATGCCGGGGCGGGTGCCGACGGGGTTGGCATTCGATGCGGCGGGCGTGCTCTGGGTGGCGCAGCCCGTGGAGTCCGTGGCGTCCATTCTCGGACAGCGGCCGAATCATCGGATTTACGGCAAATCAGTTGGTCGCCGGCGGCACGGTGACGCCCGCGTATTCCGTGGGGCTGACCGACGGGCCCCAGACCATCGCGTTCGACGCGAGTGGGAACCTCTGGATGGCTCTCGAGCAGGGCGTCGTGGAATTCACGGGCGCACAGTTGATCGCGGGCGGGCCACAAGCCCCGGTCAGCAGTGTGTCGGTCGGGGCGACAACCCCGTTGGCGCTCGCGTTCGACCCACGCCCGGGCAACGTTCCGATCGCCGCCGCCCGGGTACGCAGTGTCACTCCCTTACGGTCCGCGGTACGCCGGACGCGGTAGCGTCTTGTAGCGCTCCATCAGCAGGTCTTGGCGCGATGGCGCCTTGACCTGCTGACCGCGCACAAAGACCGCCACGGTCTGCGTGCTGAACTCGAACGGATCGCCAGACCAGATGACGACGTTCCCGTCGCGCCCAGCCTGGAGCGTCCCGACGCGATCGGCGACGCCGAAGATCTCGGCGGGCGCGAGCGTGATCGCCTTGAGCGCCTCGTCCCACGACAAGCCATACGCGACCGAGGTCCCGGCCTCCTGCCGGATATTGCGCACGTTGAACGGCGACCCATCCTCTTCGCCCCCGTTGCCAATGAGCGCCACATTGACGCCGGCCTTGCGGAGCAGCGCGATGTTGTCGTGCCGCTGGCCCAGCTCCTCGAAGCTGTTCGGAATGTTGTCCAACGCGCCCGTCAGCACCGGGATCTTCGCCGCAGCCAGTGCCGGCGCCACCTCCCATGCCTCGGCGCCACCGCCGACGATGAGCTTCACGCCGTACGCCTTGGTGATCGCCATCGCCTCGGTGATGTCGCTCGCCCGGTCGACGAACATGATGAGCGGCAGCCGGCCCTCGACGACGGGAATGAGTGCCTCGAGATCGGCGTGACTCGCCGACAGCGCCCGCGACTGCGCGCGATCATACGCCGCCTTGTTGGCCGCGTACGTCTTGACGTCGTCGAACAACTCGCGCAGCCGCGCCGCCATCTCGCCGCGCGTGTACCCTTCGGGCCCTCCCCCTCGACGCCCGAACCCGGCGCTCGTGTTGCCGAACTGCCCGACCATTGCCGCCGACGACCGGACAATCATGTCGCTCGACGCGAGATCGACGAATCCCGCCTGTCCGAGGATGACGCCACTGCTTTGCGGGATATCGACGACGCTGGTGACGCCGTCGTTCCGCGCGGGTTGGATCATGATCGAGAGCGGGTTGAACCCATCGACGACGCGGAACGATGCGGCGACCCCATTTTCGCCACTGGCGCGCTCGTCGGACGTACTCGATACCGCCTGAACTTCTTCAACCCCGAGCTCGGTCGCCGAATTGATGAGACCCGGCGTCACCCATTTGCCCGTGGCATCGATCGTCTGCGCACCGGCCGGCACGCTGACGTTGGCGCCGACCGCGGCGATCTTGCCGTCGCGGATGATCACGGTTCCATGCTCGATCTTTGGCCCGCTCACCGGATACACCGTGCCGCCGGTGATGGCGATCGTCTGCGCCCGCGCCGCCGTGGCGGCGACTAGCGCGATCAAGGCGTATTTCATCGTCCAGCCTCCGCCGGCACGTACCCGAGGTCGAAGTCGGTTCTCCACCGATGGGCCGGATCCGAGCGATCATAGAGCATCGCGCCGTCGATCCAGACCTTCTCGGCGTGCGCGTAGACGCTGAACGGATCGCCGGACCACAGGACCACGTCCGCGTCCTTGTTCGCCTCGAGCGACCCGATCTTGTCGTCCAGCCCGAGCGCCCACGCGGGGTTGATCGTCATCCACTTCACGGCTTGATCTTCACTCACCGGGATGCCGATGGCCGCGCCGGCCGACATGGCCTTCGCGACTTCCTGATTGAGTCGCTGGTTCCCCTGGGGATCGTCGGAGTGGATCATCGCCTTCGCGCCCGCGTGATCGACGAGCGCCAGGTTGCCACGCACGGCGTCCTCGGCCTCCATCTTGAACATGCCCCAGTCCGCCCAGCCGGCCGCGCCGATGTTCTCCTTCGCGAGCAGGTCGCCGATCTTGTAGCACTCGACGCAGTGGTGGAACGCGCGGACGTGATAGCCGAACTCGTGCGACATGTCGATGATCTGCGCCATCTCGTCGGCACGATAGCAGTGCATCTGGACCAGAATGTTGCCCCGCAGCACCTCGGCCAGCGTCTCGAGGCCGAGATCGCGCTTGGGCGGCTCGCCCTTATGATCGGCGTTCCACTTGTCCCACGAGCGCCGGTACTCCTCGGCGGCGATCCACGCCTTGCGGTAGCCCGCCATGTTGCCCATGCGCGTCGACGGCCCGCGCTGCGCATACACGCGCTTCGGATTCTCGCCGCAGGCCATCTTCATACCGTACTTCGCGCCCGGGAATTTCATCTCCTGGACCGTGCGGGCCGGCACCACTTTGAGAATCGCGCTCCGGCCGCCAATGAGATTGGCGGAGCCCGGCAGCACCTGAATCGTCGTCACGCCGCCCGAGATGCTGCGCGCGAACTGCGGATCTTGCGGCCAGACCGAGTGCTCGGCCCACACATAGGGCGTGGTCGGATCCGTCGCCTCGTTGCCGTCGGAGTTGGCATCGACGCCCGGGGCAGGGTAGTCGCCCATGTGCGAGTGCACATCGATGATCCCCGGCGTCACGTACTTCCCGGTGCCGTCGATGACCACCGCATCGCCAGGCGCATCCACGCTCGCGCCCACCGCGATGATCTTGCCGTCGCGCATCACGATCGACCCGTTCTGAATCGTCGGCCCCGCCGCCGTCAGAATCGTCGCGTTCTTGATGACCGTCGTCTTCGACGGGAACGGCCGGTAGGTACTCGGATACGGATCCGCGTTGGGAACCGAGAGCGCGCCCGGTCCGGGCTTGCTCTCCGTCGCTTTCGAAGTGGTCGTCGTGTCCGGCTTCGCCGGCTCCGGGCCTGTTTTGACTTGGACTGGCGCGGGTGTGCACGCGGCCACCGCGCACAGCACGGCCATTGGGAGTCTATGCATGGGCGCCAATACTACCGCCCATGCGTGCCGAGGGCTAGAGGCGCCGCGTTACACAAACGTCCCGGCGATATCCGAGCAGATCGCATCCACGCCGAGCGCGTCCAGCGCGGCAAAGTCGGCGCGTTCGTTGACGGTCCACGCGATGACGCGCCCCCCGGCGTCGTGCACCAGCCGCACGAGATCGCGGTCGATGAACGACCACTGCAGCCAGTAGTCCCTGGCCCCGGCGTTTTGGAGAGCGCCACCCGGATCGATGAGGTAACTGTCGAGCAGGATGCCCGTCGGAATGCTCGGCCGAATCGAGGTGACCCTCGCGGCGACCCGGTGGTCAAACGCATGGACCGCGGTCGGCACTCTCGCATAGTCCAACACCTCGATCACGGCCTCCTCGATCCCCTTGGCTTTCACCTCGACATATACGACCGGCGGCGGTGTAGCCTTCGCCATGCGATCGAGAAGAGCCGCCAGGGTCGGAATCTCGACCCCGGGCGCCAGCGGATACCGGTGCAGTTCGGTGAGCGTCAGGGTATTGATTAAGGGTCCGTGTCGAATGTTCGGGTCGTGGTGCACGACGACCACCCCATCTTTCGTCGCGTGGACGTTCGAGCTCAATTCCATGGACCTTCTGCCGTACCGCCAACTCGAAGCCCGGTAACGAGTTCTCAGGCTCCTGGCGCGGGACGCCCCGATGCGCGATGATCTCCACTCATGAACGTTAACGTTGGCCGATGACTGGCGTCAGACCTGTGAGGAAGGGCGTCTCTCCAGAACCTGATGGTGCCGGGTCAGACGAGGCGATCGACCGGGAATTAATTGCCCGGTGGCTCGCGGGCGACCAACGGGCGGCGACGACGCTCGTGGAGCGGCATGCAACCGCGTTGTCACGGTTCGCGGCGGCCATGGGTGGAATGACTGGATCTGACGTTCGATGAGCTGGTACAAGATACATTCGTTCGCGCGTTCAACTCGCTGGAGTCGTTCCGCGGCGAGAGCTCGCTCCGGACGTGGCTCTTCACGATCGAACGCCGGCTCATGCTCGACCGGCGGCGCGCCGAGCGCCGGCGGCCGGAAAAGATGCCGGTGGCGGAAGGCGATGCCGCGAGCGAGTACACCGCGCTCGATGGGATCGTGGCGGATGAGATGCAGGAGCGGGTGCGCGTGGCGGTCGATCGGTTGACCGCGCTGCAGCGGGAGGTCTTCACGTTGCGCGTGACCGAAGGGTTGTCGTACAAGGAAATCGCCGATATCGTCGGCTCGACGGAAGGCGCGGCGCGCGTGCACTATCATCATGCGATGCGGGCCGTGAAGGAATATCTGGGAGTGCCACATGCGTGAGTGTCAGGACGAGACGGTCAAAGACGTGTTGCCCGAGTTCGCCGCGGGTCGCCTGGGTGCGGCCGACGCGGCTCGTGTGACTGCCCACGTCGAGGCGTGTCCCTCCTGCGCGGCGGAGTTAGCGGTCGTGCGCGCAGCGCACGCTGCGTTCCGGGCGCCGGCGGTTGACGTCGCCCGCATCGTCGCCGCGCTCCCAACGCCTCCCGCGAAGGTGATCGAGCTTGCGCCACGTATGCGCAAGCGCCGGTTTACCTCCTGGCGCATTGCCGCGACGATCGCGACGATCGCCGTGAGCGGCGTCTCGATCGGCGTGCTCCAAGGTGTCCTGCGCGACAACAAGCCGCCCGCCGTCAAGCGGGTGGTCTTGAAGGCGAGTGACGCAGCCGAGGCCTCCGGACTCAGCGTCGGCGGAAGCCTGAACGACCTGAGCGACAAGGAGATGCAGACGCTGCTCGACAAGCTGGATGAGCTCGACGCGGTCCCGTCGGCCGAGCCTCAACCAGCGGTATCAGGCATGCGCGCGGCCGCTGGAGTCCAATGATCGTTCGGCTTGTATGGGCGCTGTCGTTGATCGCTACGACCGCTCTGGCACAGGACGCGGCGCAGCAGAATGTGGACTCGTCGCCGGGGCGGAAGGCGCTGGCCCAGCAAATCCGCCAGCGCTGGCAGCAGATCGTGCGCGATCGCTTGGGCCTGAACGAGGTCCAGATGCGGCAGTTGCAGGAAACCACGCGCCATTTCAACGCGCAACGGAACACGCTCAATCAGCAGGAGCGCGCGATCCGCATCGAGATGCGCGATCAGGTGACGGGCGTGGCGCCGACGGATGACAAGCACCTCGCGGCGATGATCGACACGGTGCTCGATCTCCAGCGCCAGCGTCTGGAGCTCACGCGGAACGAGCAGCGGGAATTGTCGTTATTTCTGACGCCGCTCCAGCGCGTCAAGTACCTCGCGCTCCAGGAGCAGCTGCGCCAGCAGATGGAGCGACTACGCCAGGCCTCGCTCGCGCGTGGGCAGACCCCCGAGGACAGCGCCGCGTTTTAGCGCGGCCAGCACCGCTTCCACCGCCGGCGAGATCCGCGTCAGTTGGGGCACTGGCGGCAACGCCTCATTGCGTAACCCTTCCTCCGCCCGCGCGGCGAAGTCTTTGAGATCGTTGTCTCGCGCCAACATCGCTAGCAAGCGGTAGGCGAGCGATGCCGTCGAAGGCTGCCCCAGTCGCCGATACCCGTCGCCGAGGCGATAGTAGAACTGCGCTTTGAGCCGGGTCCCTATGGGCCCGGACTCGATCGCCCGGCGCCACTCCTCGAACGTGGTCGCGTCGCCATCGTCGCCGGCCAGCCGCAGCAGGTTGATCGCGGCATTGAGCCGGATGTCCGGCTGCTCCGTCATATCGTAGAGGATGTGCAGGGCATCCCGCGCGCCGGCCCGAGCGCCGATCGCCGAGAGTGTGCTCGCCAGGTCAGCGAGGGCCCGCATCTGTGAGCGGACGTCATCGTAGCCCGCGAACGCCTCGTAGAGTAACGGCGCGGCGGCCTCGTATTGCCCTAACCGCACGGCTATCGCGCCGCGCTCATGGCACGCCCGCGACCGCGTCTCGCGGTGGGCCTCGCGCTCGGGGTTCGCCTCGGCGATCACCTCGTCGAGGATATCGGTGGCGGTCTCGATATCCCCCTGCTCAATCGCCAGGTCGGCTTCCGACACGCGAATGCGGAGGGCGCCGGTCGTATCCGACAACATGCGCGCCACGCGCAATCCGCGCTGGTAGATCGCGCTCGCCTGGCAGATGCGGCCGAGTTGCCGATGGGAGAGGCCGAGCCGCAAATACACGAGCGGGATGCCTTCGTGCTCGTCGGGCCGATGCGCTTGCTCCAGCAGCGTTTCGTAGACATCGATCGCCAGCGGCCACTCGCCGGCTTCCTCGAGCAGCAGGCCGTAGGCGAACAGGAGCTTGGGGATCGACCCGACATCCTCCGTCGCGAACTCGCGCATCGCGTCGGTCATCTTGAGGAGGACTTCGTGCACGCGATCGTCATCAACGTCGTCTATGGCGCGTCGCACCAGCACGTACTCTTTGAGCGTCGGTGTCCGTCCCGTCACGTTGCGCACCGCCCACCGATCGATGAGGCGCAGCGTCAGCAGTCCCGCCGTCATCTCGCGCCAAATGGGCGAGTTGTCATCGGAGATCTCGGCGACCCGGCGAAAGAATGCCCCGTGCGACAGGCCGCCGCTCGCTGGCTCTTCATCGTCCTCCACGCCCTCGATCGCCGACATCGGCAGCGGCGGAACGATCTCGGCGGTCAGCGCTTCCGGCTCCGTCGGCGCGCTCGTCTCGACCGGGCGCCAGTAGAACTCGAGCTTGACGTTGCCTTGGCTGTCACGCGTGACGCGCTTCTCGCGCACGAATCCGTTGCAGCATTTCGCCGCATCGTCGGCGGCGACCCACGAGTGCTTCAAGGGCCCGGTGCAGAGATAGATGCCCGCCGGGGTCGAAGCGTCAGCCATGGTCACGGAAACTATTTGGTTTTGTGCCGCACACCAGAATGCGGCGGTGCTGCGACACATCGATACATCACTGTGTACTCGGTGTGGATACCGAGATGTGCACAGCGCCTGCGGCGACCGCGCACAGCGCTACTGTTGCACAAGCGGCCGAACATGAGACGTTTCACATCAACTCGATCGCGCGGCGACCGCGTACGGCGCCCCGGGCGGACGATCGAAGCGCAAACAGGTTCATGTGAACGCTTCATGTCCGGTCGAAGCGCTTCACACGGGCCGGATGTGACAGGCTTCATGTCCGCTCAAGCGCGCACGACCGCGCAGTGTCGCCAGACGCTGTCACCAGACACTGTCACCAGACGCTGTCAGCGGTCGCCGAAGGCGCTGCGTACTTCGCGCTATGCAGGAACAGCGCGCAGCGCGGTCTCCAGAATCTGGCGCACGCGAGCGCGATCAGCCTCGCTGAGGTCACGAAGCGGTGGCCTAACGGGACCGCCGTACAATCCAACTTCGTCCATAGCCGCCTTCACGCCAGGCACGCCGAGCTCTCCGACGATCTCGCGAGCGACTGGCGTGAGCTGGTCCTGGAGCTCCCCGTTCTCCCAAACGGCCTCGGTCAGCGCCGGCACGATGAGCGCGACCGCAAGAATGCCGCCGCGAACCCCTGCGGCCACGGCACGCGCCAGCGTCCCCCCGTGCCCGGTCAGCACGCTGAACGTATCCGACTGCGCCTCGAGGTATCCGGCGAGCACGGCGGCGTCCCCGCCCGAGTCCTTGATGCCAATGATATTCGGATGCCCCGCCAGCTCCCGCACAACCGCGGGCGGAATCGCGTAGTGCATGTACTTGGGTATGCTATAGAGTACGACGGGCGCCCGGCTGGAATCGGCCACGGCCCGATAGTGGGCGAGCAAGGCAGCCGGAGTACTGCTGTCCGGGTAATAGTGCGGCCCCACGACCAGCACGGCGTCCGCGCCGAGCGACGACGCCTCGGCCGCCCGCCGGATGGTATGCCGCGTCGACTCGGCCCCAACGCCGGCGATGAGCCACCGGTCCGCGGGCACGACGTCCCTCGCCGCGGTCAGCAATCGCCGCCGCTCGTCCTCATCGAGCAGCGCCGCCTCACCGGTCGATCCGGTGACGACGATGCCATGGCACCCGGCGCCGAGATGCGCGCGGATATTGTCGGCGAACGCCCGAATCGCGAGCTGCCCCTCGCCCGCCTCGAACGGCGTGGTCACGGGGGCAAGGATGCCTTTCAAGACTGAAATCATGGGACGAAAATTTAATCGTGCTCCAAGATGCGCGCCGCCAGCTCCCGCACGATCTTCGCGGCGACCCACGGCGTGATGCCGGCGGGATCGAGGCCGGGATTGCACTCGACAACGTCCGCGCCAATCACGGTCCCCCGCACGCGCTGAATGATCTCGATCACCTGACGGGTCGAGAAGCCACCCGGCTCACGGTGCGCCACACCGGGAGCGAACGCGGGGTCGAGCCCATCGAGATCGACCGACACATAGAGCGGCTCGGCGAAGCTGAACACCCGCCCGTCGGTCCAGTCTCGCATGGTCACGACCTCGACGCCGAATCGATCAGCCTGTTCTCTCAGGTGGCGATTCATCGTACGAATGCCCACCTGGACGAGCCGATCGGCGAGCCCTTCTTCCATGATCCGCGCGAAAGGACACGCGTGAGAGTACTTGTGCGGCTCCGCCGCACGTCGATGCGCTTCGCGCTCGACTGGTCGGTTGGAACGGAGCTCGATAGAGCTGAGCTCCGGGGCGAAGTTGTCGTAGAGATCCGAGTGGGCATCGATGTGCAGGATGGCGAGCCGCGGAAACCGCCGCCGCACGGCCCGGATGAGCGGATACGTAATGGAGTGATCGCCACCGAGCACAATTGGTCTGTTGCTCGAAGCCATCACTGCGGCCATCGCCGCCTCGATGCGTACCCGGATATCGTCGTCCGTGCCAGTGACGCCCACGTCCCCCGCGTCGATCAGCGTACCCGGCGCCCGCACATCGACCATGGACTCCGTCCAACCGTTCGTCGCGCTGGACGTGAACGCGTCCCGGATCGCGGCGGGACCTTCCGCGGCCCCGCGCTGAAACGATGAGGCTGCGTCGTACGGAACGCCGAGCAAAGCGATGCGTGCGTGATCGGGCATGAGGCCCAATATTAGTACCCATGGCGCTGTGGGGCGCGCTCGCGATTGGGATACTCCCTCAGTTCGCATCCGTCGTCGGCCTCGCCGTCGACAGCTTGCGGGGCGGACCGATGGCCGAGGCCATCGTGGTCGTGAGCGATGGCGGCGGGCGACAGGCGACGACCGACGCCGCCGGCCGGTTCCGGATCGACAGCATTCCGCCGGGCGTCCATCGGGTCGCGCTCTTCCATCCGCTCCTGGACGCGCTCGGGTTCAGCGTCGCGTCATTGCCGATCTCGTTCACGAGTGGCGATACCGTCCGTCTCACGATCGCGACGCCCTCAGCGACCGCACTGCTTCGGCGTATCTGCACCGTGGATACCGCCGTCGCGGGCCTCCAACCGACGGCGATCATTGGTACCGTGCTCGGTGAGGCCGAGGGTGACACGGTGACGCTCGAGTGGAAGCAAGTCGACGCCAGCAAGCGCCACGGCGTGATCGAGCGCACCATGAGCCGTCAGGTCACGAGCGGCGCCGATGGACGATTCCGCGTCTGCAGCCCACCCGGCGTCACACAGGGAAGACTCCGCGCGATGCGGGCCGACGCCGCCACCGGCTGGATGTCGGTCGAGCTCTCGCGCGGCGGTGTGCTGCTGCCGACTCTGCATCTCGTGCAGGCCTCACACACGGGCCGCGCGATCGGCCAGGTGGTGGGACCGCATCGCGAGACGGTGCCGGGCGCGACCGTCGAGGTGGCCGATGCCGATACCCGAACGACCACGGACGACAACGGCAAGTTCGTGCTCGCCGCCTTGCCCGAGGGCACGCAGACGCTGGCCGTGAGAGCCGCGGGCTACGCGCCGACCACGATGGTCGTGGAGCTCGCGGCGGCGACACCGTGGCAGGGCACCGTACAACTGGGGCCCGCGCCACCGGTCCTCTCGACGGTGCATATTCTCGCGCAACGACTCGCGCCGGCCTATGACGCCGTTGGCTTCAACGAGCGACGGCGCCGCGGCATCGGCACGTTCATGGACATCGAGGATATCGACCGCAAGCATCCGCTCAACGCCACCGACGTGTTCGAATCGGTGCCGGGTCTGTACGTCGACCACTCGTTCCACCCACCGATCATCATGGGAAGCCGCGGGCACTCCAGCGTGATGGGCGCCAGCGGCGTGTGCGTGAATTTGTATGTGGACGGCCACCGCGAGTACTTGGAGGCCCCGGCGGATACCGGAAACATGGGCCGTGCCGAGAGCGCGTTCCTGCCGCTCGACATCGAGAAGTACATCGACGTGTCGGACATCGCCGCCGTCGAGGTCTACAACTCCGAGGAGCTCCCGCCCCAATTCGAGCGCGTCGGCGACGCCTGTCAGACGATCATCATCTGGACCAAAGGCGCGCTCGCCGAGCGTCACTAGTCACGCGAGGCGCTTTTCTCGATCGCGGACCAATACTGATCGGTGAACACGGTCTTCTCTTTGTTGTGGCGTTCGACTTCGGCCGTAAAGCGCGCCCGGGCGGCGGCGAGGGCGTCCTCGAACGGCCGTACTTCGGGCGCACCGAGAAGCTCGAGGTGCGGCGGCGGAGGCAGTGTCATACCGGTCTCTAGAGCAAAAACCGTGTCAGCGGACCCGGCCATAACACTGATCGCATAAACTATTTTGCTAGAACGCTTTAGGCCTATGTAGAGTTAACGTCACCGTGTGGCCGAACCACAACAAATTGACGTAGGAGCCCCGCGCATGTGGCAGGACCTCCGTTTCGCCCTTCGCCAGTGTCGCCGCTCTCCCGGCTACGCCGCCACGACCGCGCTGACACTCGCCCTTGGGATCGGCGCCACCACCGCGATCTTCACCGTCGTCAACGGCGTGCTGCTCCGCGCACTCCCGTATCCGGAGCCCGACCGCGTCGTGCAGGTCTGGCAGCTCGATCAGAAGCAGCACCCAATGCAGTTCTCCGACCCGAATTTCGACGACGTACGAGCGGCATCACATGGTTTTACCGCGCTGGCGGAATTCGCCTACAATGCCACCGTCTCCATCTCGGGTGACATCACGCCGACGCGAGGCGCCATGACCGAGGTGTCGCCGGATTTCTTCGATGCGATGGGAGTCCGGCCATTGCTCGGGAGCGCGCAACAACCGCATGACGCCGCCGGCGTCGTCGTGAGCTGGGGATTCTGGCAGCGAGTCTTGGGTGGCAGTCCGAATGCACTCGGCAAAGCCCTCCGCGTCGGCGGCACCAGCTACACGATCGTGGGGGTCATGCGCCCGGAGCTCGAATTTCCGGCGGGTACTGATCTTTGGGGATGGCGCGACCCCTCCGATCACAGCTCGGCGCGCACTGGCCACAATTGGGAGGTCGTCGGACGCCTGCGCGCCGGCGTGACACTCGACGCGGTACGACGAGAGGCCACCGGCATCGCGCGCGATCTGGCGCAGCGCTACGGCACCGATACCTGGATGGCCGACGTCAGCATCGTGCCGCTTCGGGAGCAACTGGTCGGCGGCACACGCCCGGCGTTGCTCGTCCTGCTCGCCGCGTCGCTCGTCCTGCTCGGCATCGCCTGCACGAACGCCGCCAACCTCGTGGTCGCCCGGCTCACGGCCCGCCGCGGCGAGCTCGCCATTCGCCTCGCGCTGGGCGCGTCGCGTGGCCGCCTCATTCGGCAGTGCCTGGCCGAATCCTTGTTGATCGCGCTCACCGGCGGAGTATTTGGGTTTGTGCTCGCGGTCGGCGGGACGATTGCACTCAAGGCAGTCGATCCCGGTCGCCTGCCGCGCGCCGGCGACATCCAGCTCGATGCGCCGGTCTTCGCGTTCGCGCTGGCTGTGTCGATGCTGACGGCTGTCGTGCTCGCGCTCCTGAGCGCCTGGCGAGCCACCCGCGGCGATGTGCGCGAAACCCTCTCGGCGTCCGAGCGCGCGATGTCCGGCGCCGGATCATCGACGAGCACCCGACGGGCCCTCGTCGTCGCGCAGGTGGCGATGACGATCGTCCTGCTCGTCTCGGCCGGCCTCCTCGCCCGGAGCTTCGTGCGACTGCTCGCAGTCGATCCGGGGTTCCGCACCGACCGCGCGACCGTGCTCGATATCGCGATCCAGACCAGCGACTCCGTAGCGCGCGACGCGCGCACGGCATTTTACCACGAGTTGCTCGCCCGCCTGGCCGCGACGCCGGGCGTCAACACGGTGGGCGCCGTCAACGTCATGCCCCTGGCTCCGGTCGGCAAGTCGAACGGCATGTTCGTAGAGCTCGCGTCGCCCGCCGATACGGTCTCTCCCAAGAGTCGCGACGATCCTCGCGTGGGCTACGCCGATTTCCGAGTGGCGAGCGGTGGCTACTTCGCGGCCATGGGTATCCCGCTGCTCGACGGTCGCGTGTTCGACGAGCGCGACACCCCGAACGCGCCGGAAGTCGCTCTTATCAGCAGATCCCTCGCTACGCGGCGTTGGCCAGGCCACAATCCGATTGGGAAATGGATCGAATTCGGCGGCATGGATGGCGACATGCGGCCGCTCAGGATCGTCGGCGTGGTCGGCGACGTGCACGAGGATGCGTTGAGCGCGGCTCCCCGGCCGGTCCTCTACGCCAACTACCGGCAACGCCCCATGGCCGCGGGGCGCATGAACGTCGTAATCACGGGTCAGATCGATCCGTTGACCGCCACCTCGATCGTGCGCGCCTTGCGCCCGGATGCTCCGCCGCGCGTCCGCACGATGCGATCGATCGTTGCCGCCTCAGTCGGTGACCAACGGTTCGTGCTCTTTCTGGTCGGCGTGTTCGGCGCCGCGGCCCTGATCTTGGCCGCGCTCGGCGTGTACAGCGTCATCTCGTATCTCGTCGCGCAGCGCGAGCGCGAGTTGATCATTCGCGTGGCCTTGGGCGCGCGCGCCGCGGATATCCTCGGGCTGGTCCTCCGACAAGGCGCGGTCCTCGCTGTGGCCGGCATCCTCATCGGGTCGCTCGTCGCGCTCGCCGGCACGCGGCTCCTCGCGAGCTTGCTCTTCGGCGTCAGCTCGACGGATCCGATCGCGTTCGTGGGGGTCGCCCTCATCGTCGCTCTCGTGGCGCTCGTCGCGTGCTGGTTCCCCGCGCGTCGCGCGTCACGCATCGCCCTCGTCGCGCTCGTCGCCTTCGGCGCTCGTGCCCACGCCCAGTCGGTGACGATTTACCGCGATACGTACGGGGTCCCGCACGTGTTCGGTCAGACCGACGCCAGCACGGTATTCGGGTTCGCGTACGCGCAGGCCGAAGACAATTTCCCCAGGATCGAAGCGAACTATATGCTCGCCCTCGGCCGCGGGGCCGCCATGTACGGCGACTCGAGCGCGGAGGAAGACCGACTCACGCTCGCGCTGGATATTCCGCGGCTCGCGGTCGCCGAGTATGGCCGGCTCGATGCCCACACCCGCGCCCTCTGCGACGGATTTGCGGCCGGCCTCAATTTCTATCTACGAGATCATCACGCGCGGTACCTCTCGCATATCGAACCGTGGTACCCGCTCGCGTTTATTCGCTACAACTACTACGTCCTCGGTTTTGTGAGAGACCCGAAGATCGGCGTCCCATTCCCGGTCGGCCGCGGCTACTTCGACAAATTCACGACGCCGTCGAACGGCTCGAACGGCTGGGTCATTGGCCCGTCGAAGAGCGCCACGGGCCACGCGATGCTCTTCATCAACCCGCACCTCCCATTCTTCGGCCCGGGCCAGGTCTACGAGGGCCATGTCCATAGCGATGAGGGTTGGGAGTTCACCGGGTACACGCGCTTCGGATTCCCACTCCCATACGTGGGCCACAACGCCTACCTCGGCTGGGTCAGCACCGACAACTCCGCCGACGTGGCCAATGGATACGTCGAGACGTTCGATGACCCATCACACCCACTCGCCTATCGCTACGGGAACGGCTATCGCACCGCCACGGAACGGTTCGAGGACATCGGGGGACATTGCGCGCGGTTCGTGACGACGCACCACGGGCCGATCGTCGCGTCGTACAACGGGAAACCCGTTGCCGCGCGCATGGCGCGACTCGCCGACGATGGGTGGCTCACCGAGTGGTACGGGATGACGAAGGCCCGCACGTTCGCCCAATTCAAGGCGGCCCTCCACCCGCTCGCCATGCTGTTCGGCAACGTGATGTACGCCGATCGCGATGGCAACACGTTCTATCTCTACAACGCCGCGGTCCCGCGACGCGATCCCAAGTTCGATTGGACCAAGCCGGTCGACGGAAGCGATCCGGCGACCGAGTGGAACGGGTACTACCCGATGGATTCGCTGCCGCAGCTCACGAATCCGGCGACGGGCTGGATGGAAAACTGCAACTCGTCGCCGTTTCTGCTGACCAGCGCCGGCAACCCGGACCCCGCGGCGTTCCCCATGCCGATGGTGAAAGAAGGCATGAGAGAAAACCCGCGGGCGCGAGCCTCGCGGCGCATTCTCACGTCGACGCCACAATTCACGTTCGACCAATGGAAGGCCGCGGCGTTCGACACCCACGTGATCTCCGCCGATAGTCTGATCCCACTGTTGCTGGCCCAAGTACACGACAGCGGCACGAGCCTGCTCGCCAACTGGGATCGGCGAGCGACGGTCTCGTCGATCGCGATGACCGTGTATAGCATTCTGGCATCACCAGCTCGAGGATCACGACTACGCGACCGCGCTTCGCATCGCCATGGACAGCGCGGTCCCCTGGGGCGACCGCAATCGCCTCCAACGGGTCGACGACCACGCCACCCCCATGCTCGACCTCCCGGCGTTCAGCGACGCAGCGCCGAGCATCCCCGTCCCGGGTGTGGACGGGTACGATGGCGCGGTGTTTACGGTCTATACGACAAATGTCGCCGGCCAGCACCGGAAGTATGGGGTGCACGGTGGGACCTATGTGAGCGTCGTCGAGTTCGGCCCGACCACGCATGCCCTTTCCGTACACACTTTTGGCTCAAGTGGCGACCCCAGCAGTTCGCACTATATCGACCAGGCTCGGATGTATGCGAAAGGCGAGATGAAGCCCACGTGGTGGACGTTGGAAGAGGTTCGCGCCCACGCCGTGACCAAAGTCGTGCTTGCCACAACGCCCAATCCGCGCATCGTTCAGGGATCTTAAAAGGAGATTTCATGGCGTCGGACCTGTTGCAGCACATGTATGGTCGGGCTAGGTGGACACTCCTGTTGCGCGGGTTGCTCGCCCTCGCCGTCGGGATTCTCATCATTGCCCGACCGATGGACTCGGTGGCCGCGTTCGCGCTCCTTATCGCGTTCTGGGCGATCTTCATCGGCACCAGCCAGATCGTCGAATCGATCGAAGCGCGCGCCGTCCTCCCGCACTGGTGGCTGCTGCTCCTGAGCGGAGTCATCAGCCTCGTGTTCGGCATCGCGGCGCTGTACTACTATCCGGGGCTGTCGCTCACCTTCGCGGTCATCTGGACCTCCTACTGGTTGCTGCTGACGGGCGCAATAGGGATCTACGCGTCCATCATGGAGCGCCGCATGAACGCGCCCTGGGGCTGGACGCTCGTCTTCGGGATCATCGCCGTCGTCGCCGGGGTCTACGCGATCATGGTGCCGCCCGCCACGTTGGCCGCGATCATGGGGCTGATCGCCGGGTTCGCGATCGTCTGGGGCATTGCGCTCCTCGCCGCGTTCTTCTGGCTTGGCTCCGCCAAAGCCAAGGTCACATTGGACGTTGGTGGCACGGCCGCGCGCGCGTGATACCGCGTCGGGTCGAGTAGCTTTCTTGGCATGACGCCAAGAGAGCACAGTTACTCGACGGTCGTAAAATGGACGGGGAACACAGGGACGGGGACCTCGAGCTACCGCGCCTATTCGCGGCAGCACGAGGTCTCTGCTCCCGGCCAACCGAAGCCGCCGATCCCGGGGTCATCCGACCCGGGTTTCCGTGGCGATGCCACGCACTGGAACCCCGAAGAGCTTCTCGTGGCGTCCATCAGTGCGTGCCACCAACTCTGGTACCTGCATCTCTGCGCCGACGCAGGACTCGTGATCACGAGCTACGTCGATCGCGCCGAGGGCGTGATGATCGAAGAGGCCGACGGTGGTGGTCGCTTTCGTCGCGTCGTGCTGCGCCCGGCCGTCACGTTCGCGCCGGGCGCGGATCTCGACCGGGCGCGGGAGCTCCATCACGAAGCGCATCGCCTGTGCTTCATCGCGAACTCGGTGAACTTTCCAGTCGAGCATGAGCCCGAGTTACGCTCGGCTTGATCTCGAGCTTTCCAGTCGAGCATGAGCCCGAGCTACGTTCGGCTTGATCTTGAGCTTTCCAGTAAAGCATGAGCCAGAGCCAGAGCTACGTTCGGCTTGACCATCAGTACCAGGGATTCCCGAGCGGCATCGCGTCGTACCTGCTTCCCGATGGCGGCCCGGATGGCACCTCAGACGCCACCCTGGTGGAAGCCGGCCCGGCAAGCACGACGCCCGCGCTGTTATCGGGAATCCGGTCCGCCGGCTACGACCCGCTCCGCATCACGCGGCTGCTCGTCACGCACATCCACCTGGATCACGCGGGCGCGGCGGGCGTTCTGCTCACGCGCCATCTCCCCAACGCCAAAGTCTTTGTGCACCCGAAGGGTGCCAAGCATTTAATCGACCCGTCCAAGCTGATCGCCAGCGCCGAGCGCTTGTACGGCTCACGAATGCAAGAGTTGTGGGGCGAGATCCTGCCGGTGCCCGAAGACCGCGTGGTCATTGTACAGGATGACGAGACAGTCGGCTCGCTGCGCGCTATCGATACGCCGGGTCATGCCGTGCACCATCACGCGTACTACGACGCATCGAGCGGGGTCGTGTTCACTGGCGACGTCGCGGGTGTTCGCATGCCGAACTCGCGCTACGTTCGCCCACCCACGCCGCCGCCAGAGCTAGACCTCGATGCCTGGGCAACGAGCGTCGCCCGCCTGCGAGCGCTCGAGCCGCGTCGCCTGTGCCTCACGCACTTCGGCGAATTCGACGACGTCTCATGGCATCTCGACGACCTGATGTCTCGCCTCGATCGCTGGCGCGACTGGCTGAGCGCCGATCTCAGCGTCGAGACGCTCCGGCAGCGAGAGGCGGGCCTGCTCACCCGCGAGCTGGCCGCGAGCTTCGAGCGAGTCGGGAACTACACGATGTGCGTCGAGGGATTCGCGCGGTACTTCGCGAAGCGCGCCGCGGCGTAACGGCGCATCCGATACCACGCGCTGGCGCTGTTCGCGGCGCCGAGGGTTGTGATCCCCATCACAACGAAAAAAAACGAGTGCGTGCTGGCCTGACCAAGCCAGATCCAGACGACAACGGTGCACACCACGAGGGTAGCCCACCGCGCGCTGCGGCGGCTCGCCGCCTCGGTCGCGTTGTCATGAATAAGAATCGCCGCCGTCGTGCGTCGCGAAGGTCTCGAATTCTGCATGGAGCCAACCTATGTGCGCTGGCTCACCAGGTGAGGCGCCCTGCGTCTATTCGTCACCATGTGGACACTATATCTCGCTTTGATTATCGCCCTCGCGGCGTGCACTGATGTCCCACCGGGCCCACCACAATCCGGCTCGCTCAGCGGCACTATCTCGGGAACCAATATCGGCCCGTTGGCCGGTGTGACCGTCACGGCAACGCCTCAGGTCGCAAACGCAGTCGTCGCGGATAGCACGACGACCTCCAACACTGGCGCGTACTCGTTGACCGAGCTTCCGATCGGCGGCGGCGTGATCGCGCTCTCCGGAATCCCGGCCGCCTGCCAGCCGTCCGCGGCCGTGAGCTATTCGGTCGCGTCCAACGCGAACACGGTCGTCAACATTCAGCTGAGCTGCGCCCAAGTCCCGCAAGTCGGCACCATTGTCGGCACCGTCACAAGCTCACTCGGCGGCGGCATCGCCAACGCCCAAGTGACCGTGACGCCAACAGGCGGTTCCATGCTACCAGCGGCGACCACGGACGTGAATGGGAACTACGCGGTCACCGGTGTCGCGGTCGGCGGCGGCTCCGTCGCGATAGCGGGAGTGCCCGCGAACTGCACGGCTCCGGCGCCGCAACCGTACGCCAATCTGACGACCGGGGGCTCGGTGACCGTGAACGTGACGGTCGCCTGCACGCCAATCAACGCGGCCGAAGGGTATCTCCTCTACAATGGAACCACGAGCTACGCCGAGATCCCGAGCGCTCCCCAACTCAGCGTCGGCGCCAACGGTCTGACCGTGGCGGTCTGGATGCGCCCGGACGTGCTCAGTTTCCCCAAGACCTCGGGCTCTTCGTCGATCGAGCAATACGTGCACTGGCTCGGCAAAGGTCAGGTCTCGGGAGCGGGCGGCGACCAGGAGTGGACGTTCCGGATGTACAGCCAGGTGCCGGGCGACGACCGCGGCAACCGGATCAGCTTCTACGTGTTCAACCCCGATGGCCAGAAGGGCTGCGGCAGCTACTTCCAGGATCCGATTACGCCGGGCCAATGGATCTTCGTGGTCGGCGTGATCAACACGGACTCCCAGACGACGGAGATCTACAAGAACGGCGTGTTCCGACACAGCGACCCATACGTCGGGGGAACGGTCACCATCACGCCGGCCCCTGGTTCCGCCCCAATGCGCTTCGGGTCGAAGGATTTCACCAACTACTTCGAGGGCGCGATCGGCCCGGTCCGGATCTGGGACCGCGCACTCTCGGCGAGCGAGATCGCCGCGCTGTATTCGTCGAACACCGTACCCTCCGACGTCGTCGCCTCGTACGCGCTGACCGAAGGGCAGGGTACGACGATCGTCGACAGCGTCGCCGCCAACAATGGGACGCTGTTCAACACGACGTGGGGTCAAGGTCCGCGGCAGCCGGTATCAACGGCCACCGCAACCCAGAGCGGAGGCGGCTGTTAGCGTGATGCCTTGACATTCGACAATACGTTGTCGAGTATCTAGGCATGGATCTGCTCCAGGGAACCTTGGACCTCCTGGTCCTCAAAACGCTGGTGCTCGGCCCGCTGCACGGTTGGGGCATCTCGAAGCGCCTGCGCCAGCTGTCCGACGAGGCGCTGGCGGTCGGCCAGGGCAGCCTCTATCCCGCGCTGTATCGGCTAGAAGAACGAGGCTGGATCGCGGCCGAGTGGCGCCACAGTCCCGAGGGGCGCCGGGCGAAGTTTTATAGCCTGACACCGGCCGGTCGAAAGCAGTTCGCCGCCGAGCGCACCCAGTGGCGCCTCTTCGCGTCGGCCGTCGAACAGGTGCTGGGCGCATCATGAGCCGCTGGCGCGCCTTTTTTCAGAAGCAGCGCCTCGACCGCGAAGTCGACGAAGAGATGCGCCTCCACATCGAGATGGAGGCCGAGGAGCTTCGGTCGCGCGGACTCTCGCCGAAAACCGCCAAGCGCGAAGCGCTGGTGGCCTTCGGCGGCGTGGAGCGCTACAAGGAGGCCCACCGCGACGCCCGCGGTGTCCGCTGGCTCGAAGAATCATTGCACGACATACGCTACGCCGCCCGCGCGCTGATCAAAAGTCCGGCGTTCACGCTCTCGTCGGTTCTGGTTCTGGCGCTGGGGATCGGCGCAACGACGACGGTCTTCGGCGCGATCAACGCCGTGCTGTTGTCGCGGCTCCCATATCCCCACGATGAGCAATTGGTCGAAGTCGACATGTGGAACGCGATGGCGAATACGTGGCACATGTCGGTCGTCGACTATCGCGCTCTCGAAGCGGGCCAACGAAGTTTCTCGGCGGTGGGCGCCGAGACACAGCACGACGTTGCGGTCCAAGTCGGTGGGACCGATGCCGTTCGCCAGACGTTGGGCTACGTCACCGCCGGCGTATTTCGCGCCCTCGACGTGCAGGCGGCGAAGGGAAGAGTCATCGAGCCGTCCGACGAGCGCGTGGGCGCGCCACCAGTCGCGGTCGTGAGCGACCACTTCGCCGCGCAAGCAGGACTCGGATCTTCGATCACCCTCGATGGCATCCCACACACCATCGTCGGCGTCTTGCCGCCAGGCGTCACCCGGCTGGGCCGTCTTTCCGGCGACATCTGGCCCGTGCTTCAGCTCAAGCCACCGACGCGGCGCGGCCCGTTCTTTCTGATCGGCATCGCGCGTCTGGCAAACGGCGTGACCCTCGATGCGGCAACACGCGACCTCGCTGGCGTCAGCCAGCGCCTCTTCCCGTTATGGGCGGCGAGCTTCCAAGATCGATCAGCGCGCGTCGCTCCGTCGCCGCTCCGCGAGCGCGTCCTCGGTGATGCGAGCAAGACGCTCGGCGTTTTCGGGGGCGCCGTCGCGCTGGTGCTGCTGGTCGCGGTCGCCAACGTCGCCAGCCTCGCGCTCGTCCGCGCCACGAATCGCGAGCGCGAGCTCACGGTCCGCGCGATGCTCGGCGGCACCCGCGCGCGCATCGCGCGCCTGCTGGTCACCGAGAGCCTGCTCATGGCCGGAGCCGGCGCGGTCGCGGGACTGGTGGTGGGCGTGCTCGGCCTCCGCATCTTGATCGGCATCGGCCCGTACGTGCCACGACTCGCGCAAGCCAAGCCGGATGCCGCCATGCTGGGCTTTGCGATCCTCATCGCGATCGTCGTCGGGCTGATCGTCGGCACCGCGCCCGTCTTTGTCCTCTCGCGCAATCACGACGCCGGCAGTCGCGTGGTCGGCGCTGCCCGAGGCGCACACGCGGCTCGGGCCGGGTTCGTCATCGCCCAATTCGCGCTGACGCTGCCGCTGCTCGCGGGGGCTGGCCTGCTCCTCAACAGCTTCGTGCGGTTGCTGCACGTGCAACCCGGGTTTGACCCTCGAGGTGTCGTAACCGTGCGCGTGTCCCTGCCGGTGGCGCGATATGGCAACGATACCGTGGTGGCCGCATACTGGACCCGCGCGATGCCACTCGTGCGCGAGGTTCCCGGTGTCCTCGATGCGGGGTTGACCTCGGTCGTGCCGCCGCGCGAGGCCGACATCAACATGAACAACTTTGAGCTCATTGATCGAGCCGCCGTACCGTCGGGCGCGCAACCCGTGTCGCCATGGATCGCCGCGACGTTCGGAATACTTTCGGACGCTCCGTGTCCCGCTCCTCGAAGGACGCCTCTTCACACCGGCCGACGACGCGTCAGTTCCGGATGTGATCGTCGTCAGTCGCGCGTGGGCCAATCGCTACTTTCCCGATGGTCGGGCCGTCGGTCAGAAATTGCGCGACGGCGGGTGCACGACGTGCACGCCGGCCACGATCATCGGTGTGGTTGGCGACATCAAGGTCCTCGGACTCGACGAGCCTGCCGATGCCATGTATGTCCCACCCCCGCAAGACTGGCCCCGGCAGATGAACGTCGTCGCGCGAACCGCCGGGCCACCGGCCGAGGCAGTGCACCGTATTGTCGCGGCGCTCCGCTCGATCGACGCGGGCGTGCCGCTCGACCAGGCGACGGCGCTCGAGGATCGGGTCTACGAGTCGGTCGCGGAACCACGGCATTGGACGATCCTCCTCGGCGGATTCGCCGGGGTCGCGCTCATCCTTGCCGCCGTCGGCGTATTCGGCCTCCTCTCGTACAACGTCAGTACCCGCCGCCGCGAGATCGGCGTGCGCATGGCCCTCGGCGCGCGCGCCAGCGCCGTCACGAACATGTTCGTCTGGCGCGGCATGGGACACGCGCTCATCGGCACCGGCATTGGTCTGGCGCTCACGGTGTGGTCGACGCGAGCGCTCGCCAGCGCCTTGTTCGACGTCAGAGCCACCGACCCACTCACACTCGCCACGGTCACGCTGGTCTTGCTCGTGGTCGCGTTGACCGCGTCATGGCTCCCGGCCCGCCGCGCGGCGGCGGTCGCTCCCGTTACGGCCTTGCGACTCGACTAGAGACCGAAGCTCAGTGCGCTGCGAAGCATGTACCCCATGCGCGGCACCGGCGTCCCCGGCACACCAGGCGCGGTCCCGTAGGCGGGGATGCCATTACCCGTTGTGCGCACGACAGGACCGCCGCTCAGCGTGAGCCGCACGACATGTCCCGGAAGGCCAATCGACACGAGCGGGCCCGCGAACACCGTCTCGCCGCCCTCGGCCTCGTGCGTCTGCCACAGCCCCTCGAGATCCGACGCCACGGTCTCGACGCCGACGCTCAAGACGGATGTGATCCGCGCCGTCGCGCCGAGTGAGGCGTAATAGTCTTCCGCATCGTGATCGTCGTCGTCGCCCCCGGCGACCGTGTGGCCGACCATCGCGTTGAACGCCAGCGACCACGTCGGCGTCGTATGACTCACCCCGAGTCGGCTCAAGAGCGCCGTGCTCCCGTCGAATCCCCGACGAACGCCGCCACTGACCGCGATGTGCCATCCCGCGACACGAATCGCGTCGACCATGGCTTCGAGTTGCCCCAGTCCTCGGACTGGCGACGGTCCGTTGATCGCGACACCGGAGCTCGCCAGCACCATGAGCCGACCGACCGTGAGGTCAACCTCGGCCGCTTGCTCGACGCGATCACCCGACAGCGGCTCGAACGTCCGTTCGCCGTATCCTGCGTCATACCGGGCGACGATGAGCGGCGACGCGTCGGGGAAGGGCACCGTGAACGCGAACGGCCGTCCCTGCGCGAGCGCGGTCTGGCTCGTCCCTATGACAAACGCCAGTATGCCGACGGCGCCGGCTGTGTGCATGCGAGTCATGGCAAACATTCTAGCACATATGGCGTTCTCCGCGCCACGTCCCCACGTTGCCTGGCGTGGCGATTCCTTTTTTTTACCTCGCGTTGACAACGGCCGGCATTATTTACAGCGGCCGCGCCGGCCAGACCCGCGTGAACATTCCGCGCATCGATGCCGCACCCACGATGGACGGCACGCTCGACGATCCGGTCTGGCAAGAGGCCGCCGTCCTCACGGGGTTCTCCGAATACACACCCGTCGACGGCCTGCCGGCGGAGGACTCGACCGAAGTCCTCGTGTGGTACTCGCACCGCGCGATCTACTTCGGCATCCGCGCGTTCGAGCCGCACGGGAGCGTGCACTATAAGCTCGCCGATCGCGACAAGATCGACGCCGATGACAACATCCAGATTATTCTGAGCCCGTTCTTGCACTCGCGTCAGGCGCTCGTGTTTGCGGTGAATCCCCTGGGGATACAGGAAGACGGCACGATCACCGAGGGCGTGCGTACCGGCCGCGGTTTCAGCACGAGCAACACGCAGACCGGCCGCCCGACCACGGATCTCAACCCGGACTTCGTGTTCGAGTCCAAGGGTCACGTCACGACGACGGGCTACGTGACCGTGATCCGCATCCCGTTCCGTAGCATCAAGTACCAACAGGCCGCAGTCCAAGACTGGGGCCTGAATATCATCCGGAAGGTGCAGCACTCGGGGCATGAACAGAGTTGGGTGCCGACGAAGATCGCCGCCGCCTCGTTCCTCGCGCAGTCGGGCACACTCGTGGGCCTCAGTCAGCTGTATCGCGGCCTCGTCCTCGACATCAACCCATTCGTCACACAAAAAGCGAACGGGGACAGCGCTGCCCCGCGCCCGTGGCGCTATGGCGTGGAGCGCCCCGAGTTCGGCGGCAACATTCGCTGGGGCATCACCAACAACCTGACGCTGAACGGCACATACCGGCCGGATTTCGCCGAGGTGGAATCGGACGCCACGAAGCTCCAGCTCGACCCGCGCTACGCGGTCTCGTACCCCGAGAAACGCCCTTTCTTCCTGGACGGCCTCGAGCAATTCAACACGCCGAACAACCTGATCTACACGCGACAGATCGAGGAACCGATCGCGGCCACGAAGCTCACCGGTAAGCTCGGCAACGTCACCGTGGCCTACCTCGGCGCCCAAGACCAGGAAGACTCCTCGGCGACCGGCGCCGGGCATCCGATCTTCAATGTCCTCCGGACGTGGACCGACATCGGCTCGGCCTCCCAGATCGGCGCCGCACTCACCGACAAGGAGCAGGGCGGCGCCTTCAACCGCATGGCGAGCCTCGACGCGCGATTCGCGTTCGCCAAGATCTACAGCCTGCAGATGCAGGGCGCGTCGAGCATCACGCGCGATAGCGGTGGAACCGGGAGCAGCGCCGGTCCCCTGTGGTACGCCCGCTTCGTGCGCGCGGGGCGCACCTTCGGTATCGACTATCTCGTGCGCCAGATCGACCCGCAGTTCGTGGCCGCGAGCGGATTCATCTCCCGCGCCGGCGTCGGCAACGTCTCGCTCGACCACCGGATCACGCTGTACGACAGTCCGGGGAGCTTCATCGAGACCTACGGCGGCGACTTCCGCATCTCCGACACATGGGCGGGTCGCAACCTGACCGATTTCCATCGCGCCGAAGACCAGCGCTACCAATTCAATCTCACCACGACCATCCACGGTGGCTGGGTCGTTGGCGGCGGCATCTATCTCGAACACTATGGCTACGACCCGACCCTGTACTCGACGTACTACCTCGGCAAAATCCAAGGCACCGACACGACCTATCTCCCATTCCCGCACCAGCAAGACATCCCGAACACCGACTACGTCTTCAATCTGATAACGCCGCAATTCGCCCACTTCTCAGCGAGCCTCGTCTACGTCTGGGGCCGCGACGAGAACTTCTTCGAGTGGGCCTCGGCCGACGTGGACCTGCCGCAGGTCACCCTGACCTGGCAACCCACGCAGCAGATCCGCGTCAACGCGACGTACAACGGCATTTTCTATCACCGGCACGATGACGGCTCGACCGTCGGCCGGACCCTCATTCCCCGCCTCGACGCCGAGTATCAGATCACGCGCGGGATTTTCGTTCGTCTCGTCGGCCAGTACGACGCCCAGTACCAGGACAGCCTTCGCGATGACTCCCGGTCCGAGCTTCCGATCTTCATCAAGAGCTCGACGACCGGAGTCATCTCGCGGGCGTCAGCCGCGACCAGCAACGTGCTCGAGGGCTCGTTCCTGTTCTCGTACCAGCCGATCCCTGGCACGGTGGCGTTCCTGGGGTATGGCAACGATTCGTACGAGCCCTTGGCGCTCCACTTCACGGGTCTCCGGCGCCAGGCGGACAGCTTTTTCCTGAAACTCAGCTACCTGTTCCGCGTATAGGTCGGCATGATTGCCACCGACCTCCGGCACGCCCTGCGCACCCTCCGGCGGTCGCCGGGGTTCGCGACGGCCGCCATCCTGTGCCTGGCGCTCGGTACGGGCGCGACCGCGACCGTGTTCGCCGTGGTCAACACGCTGCTGTTCCGGCCGCTCCCGGTGGCGCAGCCGGACAACCTCGTGGTTATCGCCACGCTGAGCAGTGGCGTCGGCTTGCCGAGCGACATGTCGTACCCGAACTATCTCGACATCCGATCCACGCGATCGATAGTCTCGGATGCCGCGGCGTACAACTTCGACGGCGTCAGCGTGCGGATTGGCGAGGAGACGAACCTCCGGCAGGTCACCGCCGTGTCCGACAACTACTGGGCCATGCTCGGCGTTCGGCCCATCCTGGGCAGAGCATTCACAGCGCAGGAGGCACTCCAGCGATCACCATTGGCCGTGATCAGCTACCGCTCGTGGCAGCGCGATTTCAATGGGGCGCCGAATGTCCTCGGCCGCTCGATGAGCATCGACGGGAACCCGTTCACGATCGTCGGCGTGGCACCCCGCGAATTTTTGGGGACGCAGCCCATGGTCATCTCCGATGCCTGGGTGCCGGCGTCAGTCCATGAGCCCGACCAGCTCCAGCGTCGCGCCGGCGGCGGTTGGAAGGTGATCGGCCGTCTGCGGGAGGGCGTGGATCTCACCGCGGCCCGGAGCGCCTTGGATCTCTTGGCGTCCCAACTGCAGCATCAATACCCGGTCGAGAACGAAGGCGAGCGCTTCGTGATCGAGCGCGAGCTCAGGGCGCGGCCTGACATCGCGGTCTCGGGCGTTCTCCCGCGCGCCGCTGCCGTCTTCATCGCGCTGACGACGCTCGTCTTGCTCATCGCCTGCGCCAACGTCGCCTCGTTGATGCTCGCGCGCGTGAGCGGCCGCCGCACCGAGCTCGCCGTCCGTACCGCGCTCGGCGCCAGCCGCGCGCGGATCGTCCAACAGCTGTTGACCGAGAGCGTTCTCATCGCCGTCTGCGGTGGACTGGCCGGCACGCTGCTCGCGCTCGGCGCGGCCCGCTGGTTCAACGCGATCAAGCTCTCGACGAATGAGCCGATCGAGTTCGGCGTCTCGTTGGATTGGCGCGTGCTCGCCATGACCGCTGGCGCGGTACTCCTGGCCGCGATCCTGAGTGGGGCGGGACCCTCGCTCCGCTCTTCCGATCCACAGTTGAGCGACGCGCTCAGAGCCGGCGCGCGCGGCACCGGTGGCATCACGCGCCAGCGCTTCCGTGCTGGCCTCGTGACCGCGCAGATCGCCGTCTCGTTCGTGTTGCTCGTCGCGGCCGGACTCTTTCTGCGCAGTGTCCAACACGCGCGTCTGCTGGACCTCGGGTTCCGTCAAGACCATGCATTCATGGCCACCACGGAACGTCACGCTCGCGCGCTACGACAGCACGCGCGGGAAGGCCTTTTACCGGTCGCTCTTCGCCCGAGCGGCCGAGCTCCCAGGGGTTCGCCGGGCCGCGCTCGCCAGCACGATTCCCCTCGGCACCAGCCACAACGACGGTGATGTCTACGCAGACTTGCCGACGCTAGCCGCCGAGCGAGGGCACACACACGTCGAGGAGGTGTCGGTGACGCCGGGATACTTCGACGTGATGGGCATCGGTGTGGTGCAGGGCCGCGACTTCACGACACACGATGACACGGCGTCCTCCGTCGTGATCGTCAACGCGGCGATGGCCGCGCGTCTCTGGCCCGGCGCTGACCCGATCGGCCAGCGCATGCGACTCCGTGCCGATGGTCCGGAGGTCACGGTCGTCGGGGTCGCGCGAACCGTGATGTCGATGTTCCTCGGCGAGCGCCCCCGTCCGATGCTCTACATCCCATTCGCCCGACGGTATCGCGCCCAGATGGCCTTGCAACTCGCCACCACCGGCGATCCGGGCCAGCTCGCCGCTCCGGTGCGCGACCTGGTCGCGTCAATCGAACCCAATCTCCCGCCGTTCGCGATGAAGACGATGCGGGAGCACTTGGACGGCGGGATCGCCTTCACGCCGATTCGCCTCGCGGCGACGCTCGCGATCGCGATCGGACTCTTGGGTCTGATCCAGGCCTTGATCGGCCTCTACGGCGTTGTCGCATACTCCGTCGCCCAGCGCGGGCACGAGATCGGGATCCGCATGGCGATCGGCGCGACGTTCGGGCAACATCCTGCGCGGGGTGCTGCGCGAAGGCATGGTGCTCACGGGCGCCGGCCTGGGCGTCGGCTTCATCCTCTCGCTCGCTGTCACGGGTGTGCTGCGCAGTCTCCTCATCGGCGTGAGCGCCCGTGACCCCGCTACCTTCGGTGGGCTCGCGCTCATTCTCGCCATCGTCACGCTCGCCGCGTGCTGGATTCCCGCCGCCCGCGCAGCGAGTGTACCGCCAGCGGGGGCGATGCGCGGCTAAGAGCCGCAGGGCAGAAGAATCGTCGTCGAGTCGACCAACCCGCCCTGCACGGCGAACCCGGCGACGAGCACCGAATCGCACCCGGTGGGCAAGTTGCGCAACTCGAACTGGCCGATGCCGGCCGGGACGCCGTTCTGATAGAACGTCCCGCCGGAGCTGGTCGTATCCAACGCCGTGTACGTGGAGTCGGTGAGACTCATGATCGTGACCTGCACACCAGCCACCGGCGTTTGGATCGAATGCGACACGACGGTCCCCGCGATGGCTCCGGTGGTTGGCGCCGGAGCGACTTTCGTAGGATCAGAGCACGCCACGAGCAGCACCACGAGCATCAGCGGTCGCATGCAGGTCCCCCGGTTGACGCGGAGTCTGTCGCCAGTCGGCGGAGGGCGCTGTCGATTGCACGGCAGTCCGCGTCGACAACCGCGATGTCGCTTGGCGTGGGATCGATATCCCCCGACTCCATGTCTTCGAGATGCCGGGTGAGATCGCGGTTCGCGGGACCGAATCCGCTATCCGCCACCGCCCGCAGCTTGGCCGCGAGGGTGCTGTCTTTCGTGGTCGCCCGCAATGCCTGGAGTTTCGCGAACTCGGCATAGCTGACCTTCATGCCCGCCATCATGCGCAGCTGCAGCTTGAGCTGCGCCTCGAGCCCGGCCTGCGTGACCTGGACGCGCGGATCGTTCTCAACGACGAGACTCTGCGTGTATGTCTGGCCGCCCACGGCCAACTCGATGCGGTACGTCCCGGGGACGACCAGCGGCCCGGTCGGTTGCACACGCGGCGTGGTTCCTTTCACGGCGTGCACATTGAGCGTGTACTCCCGATAATCGAGGAGATCGCCGAAGTAGCTGTAGTTGATCACATCGGGCGGCGGGTATCGAAGATCCCAGGCCACGCGATGCATGCCGGCACTCGTGGCCAACGCGGTCTCCGGCGCCAACCAATACGCGGCGATGTTCGGCCGCACGGTGTCCGCGGGCGGCGCGGTACTCGACATCTGCCGGACGAGCTGTCCCTGACTGTTGTACACCGACAGCGTGACTGGCCCGGCCGCCGGGGTCTTCAAGTAGTAGTCGATGATCGCGCCTTCCGGCGGATTGTCTCCCGCCGGCACTTCGGGCGGGAGCGGTGTGTCCTCGATGTTGTCCCACCGCATGCGATACGCGAGCTCGGGCTGGAAGAGATACGCGCTCGCCGCCATGGCCGGCCGCACCTGCCTGAGCGGCGTGAGATCGTCGAGAATCCAGAGCGCTCGTCCATACGTCGAGATCGCCAGGTCGTTCCCGTGGATCGTGAGATCCGTCACGTCGGTTGTCGGCAGATTGAGCTGCAAGGACTGCCAGTGATCGCCGCGATCGAACGACACCCACGCGCCGGTCAGCGTAGCGGCATAGAGCAGGTTCGGATCAACGGGATCTTCCCGGACGCTCGTCACCGGCTCGTCGGGTGGCAACCCGTTCGCGACGAGGTCCCAATGCCCGCCAAAGTCGGTCGTCCGATAGATGTACGGGCGGAGATCGGGAAACCCCGTCACGGCTGCGTACGCCGTGCCTGCGTCTTTGTGCGAGGCGTCGATGACCTCGACAATCGGACCGAGCGGGGACTTGGGCATATCGGGAGGCGTCGCGTTCGTCCAGGTTGCACCGCCGTCCCGCGTCACCTGAATGATCCCATTGCTGGCGCCAACCCAGATCACGCCGCTCTGTACCGGCGAGGGCGCCAGCGTCTCGATCGACTTCGACGTCAGCTCGGGGCCGAGATGGCGCCAGGTTCTCGCGTTGTCGCTCGACGCGAGCACGTATTGCGCGCCCATGTACAACGTGTGCGGATCCTGTGGCGAAAACGCCAGCGGCGGCGCGTAGCTGAACCGGTCTTCGGCCGAGGGGCTGTACACGACCGCGACCTGGCCGGTCTGGCGATCATAACGCCGCAGTACCCGATACCAGCCTTGCGAGTACACCCACCGCTCGTCGAGTGGATCGGTGACGATGTAGGTATCCTCGAACCCACCGATCGGATACCAATCGTTATCCCGTATCGCCCCGAAGTCGCTTCGACTCAGCACACACGCCGTTCCACTATCCTGCTGCGCGCCGCACACGCGATACGGGAAGTGGTCGTCGGTCGACACGTGATAGAACTGCCCATTGGGCAGGTTGTACCACGGCGTCCAGGTCTCTCCGCCGTCGACCGTAATCGTTGGACCCTGGTCCACGCCCAGCAGCATCCGGCGTGGATTCGAGGGGTCGATCCACAGGTCGCGCGGATCATCACCACCGGGCGATCCTTTGAGCGCGTCGACGCGATGTCCGCCATCGGTCGACCGATACATTGCGGTCCCCATGAGGTACAGGACGTCGGGGTTCTTGGGGTCGACATAGATCGGCCCGCCGCCCGCGCTGAGCAGTTGCTTGGTCGCGATCGTCCACGTCGTGCCACCATCGTCCGACCGGTACAGCCCACTCGCATCGCGGCCGTTCCCACTGCGCTCGGCGTACACTCGCCGCCCGTTCGCGGCGACCTCGAACCTCGCGTTCTTCGGCAGCCCTCGGCCCGCAACGGGATGCCAGGTCGCACCTTTGTCGATGGACTTATAGATCGTCACGCCGAGCGGATGCGCCGAGTCACCCTTGGTGCGCTGAAGTGCCGCATAGATGATCGCCGGATTGGTGGCGTCAGCGGTCATTCCTCCGACGCCGGTGTACGGGTCGACGAACAGCACCCGCTTCCACGTCTTCCCGCCATCGATCGAGCGATACACGCCGCGCGCGCTACTCGTGTCGCCGAAGAATTCGCGCGAGCCGAGCGCGCCGACGAGCACTATGTTGGCGTCGTGAGGATCGACGATCAGCGATGTGATGTACTTCGTCTGCTCGAGGCCGAGCGTTCGCCAGGTTGCTCCGGCGTCGGTGCTCTTGTACACGCCTTTGCCGGGCGTGAATGACCACCCGGTCGGATCGCCGGTGCCGACGTAGACAATCTTCGGGTTGCTGCCGGACACGGCCACGGCGCCGACCGACGGTACGTGCTGGTCGTCGAAGATCGGCTTCCATACGGTTCCGCCGTCGGTCGTCTTCCAGACCCCGGCCTCGGGCGTCCCGATGTAATACGTGTTCGGATCACTCGGGATGCCGCTCACGGAGTACACGTTACCGGCGCGGTACGGGCCAATGAGCCTCCACCGCATGTCGCTGAAATACGCGGGGTCGACCTGGCCGAAAGCGACGCTCGGAATGAGCGCGAGAGCGAGGCAGATTCTCATGGGCGTACAATATGCCACCCGAGTTGCCTGGCCGCCTCCCGCCGCGTCCCTCGGAGTATGAGGGTAATGGGCCTGCTGCTCGTTACATGCGGCGCGATCGCCTGTGGTGGACCGACGCAGGCTACACGCGACGCGGCCTACGCGACCGCTCGCGGCATGCCGGGGCTCGATGACAGTACCCTGACAATTCCGACAAGCGGCGCGAACGGGTATCCGCCACGGACGGCGAACCCGCTCGCGATCCGTCGGCTGGTCCTCCGCGGCGAGTTCTCGACGCTCGACTCGTTGCTCACGGCGGCGGCCGACAGCGCGCGCCGCGACTATCGCACCGAGGGCTACCTCTTCGGCGCCTACGATGCCATGGCGGGCGATACGTCGTTGGCTGCGCCGCTGGCGCGGTGGTCTCGCGAGCGGCCGGCGTCGGCGCCGGCCCACCTCGCCCGGGCGGTCTACTTGCAGGGGCAGGCGTGGAGCGCGCGGGGCACCGCCTACGCGAAGAACACGCCGCAGAATGCGATGCAGCGCATGAACGACTTGTTCAAGGAAGCCGCGAGTTGCGTCGACTCGGCCCTCGCTCTGACGCCGCGGTCGGCCGAGGCCTACATGGTGCTGCTGTATGCGGCGCGGACGTCGGGCGACACTGCGGTCTCGCAGCGATATCTGGCGAAAGGTCTCGAGGATATCCCGGCGAGCTTCTCGTTGCGTCGACAGTACCTCCGGAATACCGTGCCGCGCTGGGGCGGCTCGTACGCGGCGATGCGCGAGTTCGCCGACGCGTCGCAAGCGATGGCCGACAGCAATCCCCGGCTCCGGGCGTTGGCGGGATATATCGCGCTGGACAGCGCCGAGGTGTTCGAGCTCGAGCGCGACGAGGGCAGGGCATTGGCTGCTTACACGCGCGCGATCGGGTACGGCGACGAGACGCGGTTCCACCTCGAGCGCGGACAGATGCTCGTGCGCGTGGGCCGCGCGCGCGACGCGCTCCCGGATCTCGATTATGCGGTTGCCGGTGCGCCCGGGTCCGCCATAGACCATCTCTGGCGCGGGATGGCGCGCGAGGCACTCTGGTCGCAATCCGACCGCACGAAGCGGGACTTGGGACTCAGCGCGCTCGCCGACTACCAGCAGGCCGTCGTGCTCGATCCGACGGACCGGGACGCCCTCGACCGGTTCGCGTGGCTCTACCGGATCCTGCACTAGCCCGGGCGATTGCGACGAACCGGTCGAGCGCCCGCGTTGTCCGCGCGCGGTCACCGGTGCTCAGCAATTCGAGAAAGAGACCGTCGAACACCGCGATGCACAGGGTGGCCATCGTTCTCGATCGCAATGATTTCGACATGGCTGCCTCGGCTATCGCGAGCCAGTCGGTCGCGTGCTGTTCGAGATACCGGCCATAGACGCGAGGGTTCTGGATGGCGATGATCTGCACCTCGTACAGCAGTCTCAAGGACGGCAGGTTCTCGGGACGCGTCGCCCACAGCCAATAGCTCTTGATGGGCGACCGGGTCTCGACGAGGCGCTGGAATGACGCCTGCAGTCGCCGCTGGATCTCGCCCAGCACCTCCAGAATGAGCTGCTCTTTCGACCCGAAGTGAAAGATCAGCAATCGGGCGCTCGTGCCCAGCGTCGCCGCCATCGGTCGGAGCGAGAGGTCGGCCACGCCGTGCGCGATGAAATAGTCGACTGCCGCCGACAGGAGTTGCCCCTTGCGCACACTCATGAAACGAACGTTACATTCGGCATGGTATTGTTCGCAATGATGCTGCAACTGCAGGCCCACTGGGACGAGGGCGCGAAGGACTGCGCGTCACATCACGCCCCGCCGATCCAGGTGCAGGCCTACGACGCGCGCACGTTCGTCCTGCGCGAGAATCTGTGCGCGACGTTCGAAGCGCCCTTCATGTACGTGCTGATCGGGTCGACGCGCGCCCTGTTGATCGACGACGGCAACGTCGCCGACCCGCACGCGATGCCACTCGCCCAGACGGTACTCGGCCTCCTCCCGCCGAACCTCCCGCTCCTGGTCGTGCACACGCATCGCCACTTGGACCACCGGGCGGGCGACCCTCAGTTCGCGGGGCTGCCACGTGTCGAGGTCGTCGGCTACGACTTGGATAGCGTGAAGCACTTCTACGGCCTCGCCACGAGTTGGCCGACCGGTGTCGCCACGCTCGACTTGGGCGGCCGCATCGTCGACGTGCTGCCAACACCGGGCCACAATGCCACGCACGTCGCGTTCTACGACCGCAATACGGCCTTGTTGTTCACCGGCGATTTCCTCATGCCGGGCCGCCTGCTGATCGATGATGCCGACGCCGACCGCGCCAGCGCCCGCCGTATCGCGGCTTTCATCGCCAGCCGCCCGCTCACATACGCCCTTGGCGGCCATATCGAGCTCGACACCGCGGGTCACACGTTCGACTTCTACTCGCAGTACCGCCCGCACGAGCGAGCCTTGGAGATGACCAGGGCCGACGTGCTCGCGCTGCCGGCGGCCCTGGATCGCTTCAACGGCTTCTATACGGAGAGCGGGTCGTTCATCATGATGGACCAGATGCGCTTACTCATAGTGGAAGCAGTCGTTGCCGTGCTCGTCCTCGGCGCGCTCGTCGTGGCGATCGTGGCGTATGTCCGCTCGCGGCGTTACCGTAGTCGCCGTGCGTAGCCATGGTCGGCCTTGGGCCCTTCTGCTCGCCCTCCTGGCTTGTTCGTCAGCAACCGGTCCACGCCCAGGGTTCCCGGGTCCGGACGGGACGTTTCTGACAACGGTCGTGAATGAGACCATGATACGGGTTGGCGGCACGACGAGAGTTAACCTCGTCATCTTGAACACGACCTCGCAACGCTCACCATTGTTTACGTTTTTTGACCCCTTTCCAACGTTGACGATACGGGATGCCAGCGGCGACACCGTCTCCGTCGCGTATACCACCAGCGGGCTCGTCGTGAATGAGTTTACCGTTGATGCGCACCGGAGCTTCACGGTGTCGACTATCCTCGGCGCTGGCAACGCGGTGATGGGTGCGACGGCCCTCGCCAATCTGACACCGGGCGTCTATTCGGTCGCCGCGTGCATGGGATCCAGTTGCGGCCAGCCGGTGTCGATCACGATCACTCAGTGATGCAGCAACTTTCGAAGGCGCTGCTGTCCCCCGTCTCCCGCGGGTAACACGATCCGGACCGCGGGGAGCGACGTGTTGGCGAACACGAACGCGTTGGCGGGCGCCGGGCCGTCGGCGCTGACTTGGAACTGGAAGGACCCGGTGAGCGTCCCGCTCGTGCACGTCGTGCCGTCGATGAGATACGACCCCGTAATGATCGACGTCAATGCGCGGCAGGCGCCGCTCTTCGTGAACGTCCCCACCGAGACGGCCGGCGAGGTGCTGGTCTGCACGTAGTTGGCGTTCGACACCGTGTCCTCGGTGTCGGCGAGCTCATCGACCGTGTCCGGCTGGAAGGCCTCCAACGATACTAGCGAGCCGGCGTCCGGATTCGTCCACAGACTGTACACGAACAACGAGTCGGTCGGCACCGGGTTCGGTCCTCCGGTGACCTCGACGATCTCGAGTCCGACACCCTGGTAGGTCTGGGTCGCTCCGTTGACCGACAGAGACACCGGCGCCGAGGAGATGCCCTCGCCGAGGACGGCGATCGCGAACGTCATGTAGAAATCGCGTCCGAGATCCTGTGACTGCGCGGCCGAGACCGCTATTGAGTCCAGGTGGCGAGCCACCGAGAAGCTCGGGGGTGGCGGAGAGGTGGAGTGACCGCAGGCCGCGAGCGCGGCGGCGGCGAAGGGAACCCAGGCGGCACGAAGAGGGCGCACGCGCAACAATGTAGCGCGGGGACGCCGGAGCGCGAGGGAGTTGACGCCATCCGTGCACGGGCGCATGTTCGCCACAATGTCTCGGTCTGCTGGTCTTCGCCTGGCTTGCCTGGCGCTCGGGTTTGTCGCCGCCTGCACAGAGGCGACGGTGACGGGTACGTCCCACGTGCGGTCGACGACCCCGCTCCCGGCCGCCGCACGGTACATCGTCGAGCTCGGAGGCCCGGGGACGCCGTCCCCGGCGCTCACCGCGGCCATCCACAAGGCGGGCGGGCAGATCCTGCGCGTCCAGACCAGTTTCGGTCTCGCGCTCGTGAAGGGCTTGTCGCCCGCGGCGGCGAGCGCGCTCGTGTCGAGCGGCGGCGCACGCGCCGTGGTCCCCGATTTCGTCTTCAAGCTGCGGCCCGCATCCACGCCGCGGATCGTCAAGTTCGCCGCGGGCCGAAGCGTCCACGCGGCGGCCGGCCCGGGTTCGGCCGCGGCGGTCTCGCTGCAGTGGAACATGCACGTGTCCCACGCGGACAGCGCGTGGGCCCACACGTCGCAAGGCGCGGGGATGCACGTCTATATCCTCGACTCGGGCGTCGACACCGCGCACCAGGAGTTGGCCGGTCGGATCGACCTCACCAACAGCACATCGTTCGCCTACGCGCCGACCGACACGCTCGAGCAGAACGCGTTGCCGTACTATCACGATGTGGTCGGCCACGGCACGATCGTGAGCTCGATCGTGACGTCGAACTCGGTCGTCATCGCGGGCACCGCACCGCAAGCGACCGTCACGATGGTGCGCGTGCTCGACGACAGCGGCAGCGGCTCGTTCTTCGGCTTGCTCAACGCGCTCATCTACGCCTCGGACTTGAACGCCGATGTGATCAACATGAGCCTCGGCGGCTACTTGAATCGCCTGATCAGCGGGGACATGGACTTGGCAACGTTGCTGGAGTTGGTGGTGCAGTACTGCGTGACGCGCGGGTCGGTCGTTGTCGCCGCAGCGGGCAACGAAGCCCTCAACTTCAATACGGCGATGACGCCCACCGCGAGTTATGTCGACAGCCTGGAGTGGCCGGGCGACACGCCGCACGTCCTCTCGGTGGGCGCGACCGGCCCGATCTACACGGGGACATTCCAGGATTACGACAGCATCGCCGTGTACTCGAACTACGGTTCGGCGGGCGTCGGCGTGTTCGCTCCCGGCGGCAATGAAGGTCCGGATACCGTACCGCAAGCCTCGCTGGACTCGATTTGGATCATCGGCGCGTGCAGCTCGGCGACCCCGCTCTGTCCCGGGCAAGAGAACCAATATCTCATTGGCATCGGCACCAGCTTCGCCTCGCCGCTCGTTGCCGGCGAAGCGGCGGTCATCAAGGCACAGTCCACCACGCTCACGCCGTCGGCGGTCGAGCAGTGCATCCTCAAGAACGCCGACAACATCACCGGCAAGCGCCCTGACCCCGCCTATAACTTCGGCCGGGTGAACGTCCTCAAATCTGCTACAGCATCGGGGTGTCACTAGCTTTTCGAGCTCGGCTCGATCACGTCCGGCGGCGTGACGCACGTCGTGATCTGGAACGTGGGCCCGCGAACCTAGTTGGCGCCGGTCAGGCGCTGGAATCGTGGATTCTCCCGCAGGCGCGCAAACGACGGATCCGCGCGAAGCGAACCGGGGGACGAGACGTCCTCCGGGATCGCCAGGAGCGATTGGATCAGATCGAGCGCTTCGTTGTCGCGTCCGAGCGTCCCGTAGACTTGCGCGAGCGCGAGCACGGCGCTCGGTCCGCCCCATGCGTCCCGTTCGACTGGCAGCAGTTCCACGCCTCGCCGGCCCTCGCTGACCGCCGCGGAATCGCGGCCGAGCGCGGCGAGCGCCAGCGCATGCGTTTGATGCAGCGTGCTGTTCGTGGGGCTCGTCGTGAGACTCGCCTCGACCGCGATGCGGGCGGTGTCGGCATAGGCACGAGCCCTCACCCGATCACCGCGCAACGCGTAGACGCCCGCGCGCGACAGTTCCCCTATGCCGGGACTATCGAAGGCATCGAATCGCAAGCGCAGCAGATAACTCTGCTGGGCGCTATCGAGCAGCCACCACCCGTGCTCATAGGCGACGGTCGCGACGAGCGTCGCCGAATCGACTGTCCCCAGCGCGCCGTCGCGGGCGCGAGCGTGATCTTGAGCTGGTCGGCAACCTGACCCGCGATGTCCGATTGCACGGTGAAGACATCCGTCATCGGCACATCGAACGTCCGCTCCCAGACATCGGTGCCTGTCTCGACGTTCACGAGCGCCGGCACGACCTGGATACGCCCTGGTGTGCTGCGCACCTTGCCGAACAGGAGATACCGAACGCCGAGCTCACGCCCGATCTGAGCCGGCGGCTTCGTTGTCCGACGGTATTGCCCGGAGCTCTGCGGCGCGACCACCGACGGCCCCTGCAAGGCGGTGAGCTTTCCGCGTACGGCGTCCGTCATGCCGTCGGCGAAATATCCCTGATTCGAGTCACCGATGTTCTCGAATGGCAGCACGGCCAGGCGAACCGCGCCCTCGCCCGCTGACCCTGGTCGCCACGCGCGCCAGCTGAAGAAGACGACGGCCAGAATCAGCGCCACGCCGACTGCGGCGGCGAGCGCCAGCGGTCGGCGGCGCCGTGGCGGAGGAGACGCCACAAGCGCGGCCGCGAACGCCTCGACGGACGGATGGCGGTTCTCCGGGTTCGACTCCAGCGCCGTGCGGACGGCGATCTCTATCGGAGGTGGTACGTCCTTTCTCCGGACGTGCACGAGTGGCGCCGAGTCCGCCCACTCCCGCTGCAGCGCGGCGGCGAGGCCGCTCGAGCCGGGGAACGGCGGCTCGCCCACCAGCATCTCGTAACAGACCGCGCCAAGCCCATACACGTCCGCGCGCGTATCGACTTGGAGTCCCGCCGCTTGCTCGGGACTCATGTACGCCGGCGTGCCGACGGCGTATCCCTTCTCGGTCAGATGCGATCGTGGCGTCAGGTCGATCGGCCGCGCGATGCCGAAATCGGCGAGGAGGGCATGCCCTTGCGAGAGGAGGATGTTCTCCGGCTTGACGTCCCGGTGCAGCACGCCTTGTTGATGGGCATAGGCCAGTGCGTCCGCGATCTGTCGCGTGAGACGGACCGCATCGTCCACCGACAGTTGGCGCTCGCGCTGCAATCGATGGCGGAGGCTCTCGCCCTCGATGTACGGCATCGTGAACCACAGCTGCCCGGTGCGCGTTTCGCCGGAGTCGAGGACCGCGACGATCCCGGGGTGTTGGAGCCGCGCGACGATCGTGATTTCACGGCGAAAGCGATCGGAGCCGATACTCGCGGCGAATTCGCCACGCAGCACCTTGAGTGCGACCGGACGCCCGTGTTTCTCGTCCACGGCCAGGTATACCGTGGCCATCCCGCCGCGTCCCAACTCGTGGGTTATCCGGTATCCAGGTATCGCGTCGGCCTGCACATCGGAGGAAAATACCAGGTGACTGCCGGCGCCCCACACCACTGTTGAGGAGAATCCAGACACTTTCTCGTCAATGCGTGAGGAGAAACGCTTGCGGCATGAGGGGAATCGCCGCATATTCTCCTCAATACATGACGAGAATAGCGTATATTTGGCAGAGGCCGGACTGGCCCAACTTCCGCTGGGATGCCGCCCAGCTCATTGAACCCCTTTCGACAGCCCGTCTCAAACAGGGTCGGTTCTTGGGTGCGATGGCCAGGCTGGGCTTTGACCTGAAGCGCGAAGCCCAGTTAGCCGCGTTGACCGAGGATGTGATAAAGAGCTCGGCGATCGAAGGTGAGATGCTGGACCGAGCGAGCGTACGATCGTCGCTGGCCCGTCATTCTCGGTCTGCCCCAAGCGGCAATTAGCCCGGTCGACCGGCGCACGGAAAGCGTAGTCGAAATGATGCTGGACGCCACCGAGCACTACGACCAGCCGCTCACGCCCGAGCGACTGTTCGCCTGGCAGGCCGCGCTATTCCCGACAGGGTACTCCGGCTCGCACAGGGTGAAGACCGGCGCGTGGCGCGACGACGCCGACGGCCCCATGCAAGTCGTCTCCGGCTCCGTCGCTCGTCCGCGCGTGCACTATGAGGCTCCACCTGCGACACGGGTGGAAGCCGAGATGCAGCGGTTCCTCGATTGGTTCAACGGCCGGCCGAGCGAGGGCCTGTTGCGCGCCGGGCTCGCCCACTTCTGGTTCGTCACGATTCATCCATTCGACGACGGCAACGGCCGCATTGCGCGTGCGATCGCCGACCTAGCACTCGCGCAATCGGAACAGTCGGGCCAGCGCTTCTACAGTCTGTCCAGCCAGATCCAGAAGGAGCGAGCCGCGTACTATGACCATCTCGAGTCGGCCCAAAGGGCTGATGTCGACATCACGAATTGGATGTTGTGGTTCCTCGACTGCTTCTCGCGCGCTATCGACGGCGCCGAGGCGACCAGCGCGCATGTCTTGCGCAAGGCCGACTTCTGGCAGCGCCATGCCGGCGAGGGGTTCAACAATCGCCAGAAGGCTGTGCTGAACCGTTATCTCGATGGTTTGGAGGGGAAGCTCACCGCCAAGAAGTGGGCGGTGCTCGCCAAGGTCTCGGTGCCGACGGCGCAGCGCGACATGAATGATCTGATGGAGCGCGGGATTCTTCGCCGCAATCCCGGAGGCAGTAAGAACACGAGTTACGATTTGGCAGATGGCCCGGCGGCGTGACGCACGTCGTGATCTGGAACGTCGGCCCGAGGACCTAGTTACATTTGTGGCTTGAACGACCGCACGAACAACCAGACGCCCAAGCAGAGGCCCGCCAGCATCAGCAGCGTATAGATGCCCAGGCGGGCCCACCGGTGTCGCACGCTCAGGACCGACAACAGACCGCGACCCACCAGCAGCGGAACACCGAAGACGGCTAGCAGAAAGAGACCCCAAAATCCCACTGGCGACGCGCTCACGAGGCCCCAGGCCACCACGGCCACGGCGATCCCCGCGACGACCCAAGACAAGCGTATACGATGCACGGGGTGAGGTTACTGCATTACCCTTCGGGCTGCAATTTTCTGCGACCCTCCTCGCCTCTCGCCTCGACAACACATGCGACGATTTCCCGGGGGCGTCACGCTCGCCAGCGTGGCCACCCTGCTCGTCATCGGCCCACGGGCAGTAGCGGGACAGACCATCCCTCTCAAACCCGGCGTCCTGCTCACCTACGCCACCCAGCCGATCGATTCCACGTCGCGCTACGATTTCGAGCGCGACATCTTAGTTCTGAGCCTTACGCCCGACGAGCTGCACCTGAGCGACGACGCGACCAATGTGCTCAAGCCGTCGAACAAGATCGGCAAGATCCACGTCGATCGCACCGTCTCACACCGCGAGGCGACGCTGGCCCGCGAGATTTGGCTGGGGAACCAGAGCCCGGACGTCGATCAGCACCGCGGGTCGTCGTGGATGGCCGCGTCGAGCGCCGTCATGAAGCAACTCCGCGCCAACGGCGAAGCCGAGGTCACGATCGGCATGACCGGGATCGAGGGCGCGGCGACACTGCACCGCGTCGACCCCAAGCCGGAGCCGATCACCGTGCTGGTCAACGACCACCCGCAGGTGCTCTCGACGATGCACACGCACATCGAGATCACACCGTCGGCCATCCTGCAGCTCGGGTCGGGCATGGTCGTGCGATTCGACATCTGGTTCGTCGACGACACCTCGACCGCGTGGGTCGCACGCATCACCGGCACGCGGACGTTCCACGACACGACGCGCGCGGGGGACCGCCTCGGGGCACAGGAGCTGCTCCGCGTCCAATGGTCGGATAGCGCCACGACGGCCACGATGGCGCAGACGCTCACCAAGACCTGCCGTGTGCCGATCTATGGCATTCATTTCGCCACGGCGAGCGCGGAACTGACGCCGTCATCGGCGCCGACGCTCAAGACGATCGCCGATCTGTTGGCCAAGCAGCCGACCTGGCAGGTGACGATCGAGGGCCATACCGACAGCCTGGGCGGCGCGGCCTACAACAAAGACCTCTCCGAGCGCCGGTCGGCAGCGGTCAAGACGGCGCTGGTGACGACCTACGGCGTGGCGGCCGGCCGCCTGATGACTGCCGGCTACGGCCTCTCCCATCCGATCGAGACCAATACCACGTTGGGCGGTCGCGCCCGGAATCGTCGCGTCGAGCTGGCGCGCAAGTGTTGACCACTTTTCATCCAACTCCCATGGTTCGATACTCGCTGTTCGCGATCGTCCTCGTCGTTGGCTGCCGGTCCCACAGCGACGCCGCGGCCTCCGCCGACACCACTGGCACCGTGGCGACGACCGCCGCGCCGGCGATCCCTCCGGACGACATCTGGCACAAGGATCCGTGCCGCTACGTCAGTCAGGCCGAGGCGGAGACGTACATCGGGCCGCTGCTCCACACGCCGTACCGGGCCGCCACGGATCACATCAGCGCGGACAGCAACGGCCATGTTTGCCTCTATCGGGCGAAGGACGGCCACAGCATCGAAGTGAGCGCCGACTGGATGGATGGCAAGACCACGATGAAGCAGTACACGCAGGGGTTCCTGTCCAAGTTCTTCGTCGACGACAAGGGAAAGACCGACACGTTGAGCGACGCCTGGGATCAGGCCGCGATCCGCGACGGTACCCTGTTCGCGCTCAAGGGCGATACGCTGCTCCACATCGACTATGCCGCGTCGACCGCTGGCCTCATGGGCGCCGCCAAGCTCGCCGAGGACGCGATCGGACGAATGGGCAAGCCGCTGGCGTACAATGGCGTCGCCGACGCGCGCGGCGTGCCAGGACCGCTCGTTGCGCCGCGCGATCCGTGTAGCGTGCTGACCCGCGCCCAGGTCGAACAGGTCATGGGACCGCTCACCGCCGCCCCGCGCTCGGATGCCGGGAGCTGCACGTTCCCGTCGACGAGCGGGGATCTCGTGCTGCAGGTGGCCTGGATCAACGGCTTCCGGGCGCTGTTCAGCGCGCGCGCCGCGGCCACCAACGCGGCTGCGATGAACAACCAGCAGTTCGGCCTCAACATGGACAAGGCGTTCGCCGCCATGAACCAGTCCAAGCAACTGCGCAAGATAGTCGGGAAGGATGCGACGCTTCCCACGGGACGGGACGCGACGATCCCCGGTCCGTGGGCCGACTCGCGCTTGGGCGGCGTGGAGCAAACCACGGAGGTCGTGAAGAAGGACGTCTACATGGAGTTGCCGTTGATTCGGAAACCCGGTGCGGCCGTCGCGCTGCTCACGGCCGCCATGAACACCATCCAGTAGCCCCAGGAGACCGACGATGATGCACCACCTGCGCTTGGCGGCGTTCGCCACGCCCGCTCTCGTTGCGCTGGCCGTATCCCACCTGCAGAGCGGGAAGGGCCTGACGATGACGGTCACGGTGACGTCAACGTCGACCGACGATCCCAAGCCGTCCGTGTTCATGTCGAGCAAGATGCAGATGAGTAGCAGCGGCCTGGCGCGATCCGATGTCCTGCCCACCGGCGCGGCATCGCCGCCCAAGGACCCGACCGGTGACAAGCCGCCGCTCATGGTTCCCGGCACGTTTTCGCTGGGCAAGAAAGGCAACGACACCACCTTCCTGTTCGATCCCAACCGCAAGAAGTACTGGGTGATCCTCCGACCCAAAGGGGTCACACACGGGATGACGTACACGTCGTTCGACGTCTCCGCCCAACGCGTGCAGCCGGACAGCACCATCGAAGGGATACCGGTGCAACATTGGCGGGTCACGGACAGCTCAACGTCGAAGTACGTCAACTCCAAGAGCACGTACGATGTATACACCGCGCCGGCATTCGACGTCGGGCTGGCCAAGCAGTTCAACCCGGGCGCTATCGCCATGATGGGCGACCCGGCCTATGACGCCAAGCGCAACGCGGCCTGGGCGCAAGCGTTTCAAGGGTTGCCGCTGCTCATGCGGACCCAGACGCAGATGCTCGTCTACCAGGGGAAGGCGCAGTCGTTCTCGATGGTCATGCGCGCCACGAACATCTCGCGCGGCGACCCGCCGGCCAGCGTGTTCGCCTTTCCGAGCGGGTACACGTTGGTTCAGTCGACGACCCGGTGAACAGACACGCGATGCACGCAAGCCAGAGCCGATGGGCCGTCCGAGGCCTGCTTCTGGTGCTCACGCTGTCGCTGGGCTCGTGCAAAAAATCCCCCGCGTCGACTGCACCGGCCGGCGCGTCGACCGCACCAGCCGGCACGGCGACTGCGCCGGCCGTCCGGGGCCCGCTCAAGAACATCGCCTCGGTGTACGACGTGACGTACACGCCGGAGACGGTGGTCCTGAGCGCCGACATCGCGCAGCACCACCTCAAGACCGCGAGCCCGGATGGGGCGACGTTCACGTTCGACGCGGCGTCGAGCGACGTCCGCGGCCTCAAGCCGGGCTCCGTGATGCTCTTGACCGGCGTGGCGCTTCGCCGCGTCACGCAAGTCCAGCCGCTCGGCGATTCCATCGTCGTCGCGACCGGGCCCGCCGAAATAACCGACGCCATCAAAGACGGGACGATTCAAGCCCAGACCACCATTGACTTCGGCTCGGTGGCCATGGGTCCGAGCCCCACGCAGACCGGCCGCGATCCGCTCGACATCTTTTCGCTCGTGACGCCGGCGTACGCGGACACCACCACGAAGACCGTTGGCGGTCCCGGCAGCTTCTCGGTCCAGATCGATCCGTTCCAGTACAGCGTCAAGTTCACCGCCGCGGCCGACCGGCTCAACATCGACATGGCGATTCAGAACACCGTCGACAACATGAACGTCACGTCGACCGGCTATGTCAAGAACTACCAGGCCCTGGTGAATATCCTGATCAAGGATAAAACGATCACGAAGCTCGATTTCCAGAACTCGGGGATCGATGGCGAGATGGTGGTGAATTGGACGGCGGCAACGGTCGTGGCGGGGCCGCTGACCAAGATCGCCTCGTGGTCGGACCTCCTCAAAAAGTATCAGCCGCTGCGCCAAGCAGCGTTCACGTTCCCGTTTCTCATCGGCCCCATTCCGTTCTCGATCAAGTTCTCGACCGGCATCACGTTCACGCCGGCGTTCACCTCCAAGAACTCGATCTGCAAGGGATCGATGACGGTTCACTACAGCGGCAGCGGGGGGTTCACCGTCAATAACGGGAACGTGCAGTCGAGCGGCCAGATCACGCAGCCCACGCAAGCCAACCCCAAAACGCAGATCTTGAGCCTGGGCCCGATCGGCTTCACGGTGGCGGTCGAGTTCCCCCGCGCGGAGCTAGGCATGGGCACGAATCTGTTCACGTTTTCTCCGACGGCTTACGTCAACGCCATCAGCTCGTTCGGGCTCGTCTACGGCGGACCGGCCGCCATGCTGCCGTGCGAGACGCACATCCTCGACGTGACGGTGAACACCGGCATATCGGCGGCGTCGACGTTGGCCAGTTTCTTCGGCACCGCCTCGAAGCTGACCTTTACCAAACAGCTCTACGATCGCAACTACAAAGGCCCCGCGGCACCCGGGGGCATGATGTGTCCCACGTAGCACTGTGAGGAGAAAGGAGCGAAACCCCGCGGGCCCGCAACGCGTAGGGCGAGTGTGATCTTTCGCTATCGATTCTGGCTGTTTACCGCCACGTTCCTGATTGGTTTCGGGCTATCCACCGTGGACCACACGAACGCCACGGTCGCCCTCGTGCGGCAGGTGAGCGACAATCCGCTCGCTCTGCGCGCGGCATTCGCATTCGCCGCGCTGCTCCTCGTTCTGGCCGCGCTCATTCGCACGTGGGCCGCGGCCCACTTGCGATCGAGCGTGGTGCACGACGGCCAGCTGCACACCGACGCGCTCGTCGCCAGCGGTCCATACCGCTACGTGCGCAACCCGCTCTACATCGGCGCACTGTTGCTCAGCCTCGGCATGGGGATGCTCGCCAGCCGGATCGGGGCGGTCGTGATTATCGGCGGGGCCCTCGCGATCACGCTGGCGCTGATCGACGCCGAGGAGCGCCAGCTTACCGCGGTCCAGGGCGAATCCTACGCCGCCTACCGGCGCACAGTCCCGCGCCTCGTGCCGTCATTCACGCCGCGACTTCCGGCCGCGAATCTGGCGCCGCGTTGGGGTCAGGCTTTCGCGGGCGAGGGGATGTTCTGGGGTTTAGCGCTCGGGATGGTTCTGTTCGCGGTGACACTCCAACCAGCCTGGATCATCGCGCTCGGCATCGGCGCGCCGTTGGCCCACCTGCTCGTTATGCAAGCACTCAAAGCCCGCGCTTAGCCTGCAATGTGATAGTCTTTGGGCGGATCGGCGTCCAAGAGATACCGCACGAAATAGTCCCAACGCCGCCGCATCATGTACAGTGAGGCGGCGCCGTACCCGTGATGGACATTGGGGATGATCAGCTCATCGAACTCTTTGTTCGCCTCGATGAGCGCCTTCGCGACGAGCATGGTGTTGTAGGGCGGAACGTTGTCGTCCATTGAGCCGTGCGCCAAGAGCAGGTGCCCGGTGAGGTTCTTGGCGACGGATTGGTTGGCCTCGGTGGCGTAGTTGTCACCCGCCAACAGCCCCTGATACCGCTCGCCCCAATCATCTTCGTATTCGCGCTGGTCGTGATTGCCGGACTCCGCGATGCCGACCTTGAAGAAGTCCGGATATCGGAACATGGCATCCGCTGTCGCGAACCCGCCTCCCGAGTGACCGAAAATGGCCGCCCGCGTCGTGTCCACCCACGCGTACCGCGTCGCCAACTCTCGCATGGCGGCGACTTGGTCGGGAATCGTGTTGTCCCGACCCATCGCGCCATAGTATGCGTCGTGGAAGGACTTGGACCGCCACGGCGTCCCTAAGCCGTCGACCTCCACCACGACGAACCCGAGCTCGGCCAGTGCCTGACAGTCGCGGCGCGCGGCGACGAAACTGCGGGGCCCCATGCTGCCCGTCTGGGGACCGGGATACACGCTGTTGATGATCGGATAGTGCTGCGTGGAGTCGAAATTGGTCGGCCGGAACAAGAGCCCATAGAGTTTGGTCTTGCCGTCGTGGGCCGTGGTCACGATCGGGGTGGGCGGCTTCCAGCCCGCGGCCATCAATCGCGAGATGTCGGCGTGCGTGAGCGGCATGACGACCTTGCCGTTCGCGTCACGCAACACGACGGTCGCTGGGGTGACGGGCGTCGAGTAGCTGTCGACGAAGTACCGGCCGTCGGGGGCGACCTGGATGTCGTGGTCACCGCTCTCGGGGGTCAAGGGGGTCCACTGACGACCATCGACACGAACGCGATAGTAGTGTCGGAAATATGGATCCTCACTGGCCTCGCGCCCGCGGGCTTCGACGAGTAACGAGTGGGTTCGCTCATCGACGTGATCGACGGCGGTGACTGGGCCGGCGCCGGTCGTAATGGGATGGAGCAGCGCGCCGGTCTTGAGGTCGTACGCGTACAGCTCCGCCCAGTCGTTCCGCTCGGACGACCAGATGATCTGGTTGTCGGCCCACAAAATACGCCAGCCGGCGACCGACTCGAACTGGGTCGGCAACGTCTCATCGAACAGCGTTCGGACCGCGCCGGTATTGGCATCGGCTACGTGCACGGTCGCGGACTTGTGATCGCGCGAGGTACTCACGTAGGCGAGCTGCGACCCGTCTGGGCTCCAGATCAAGTCCTTCATGCTGATGTCGTCGCCGAGCATCGCGCGATGAAAGTCCGGCGGGGTCGAGAGTCGAATGACCTTCGCGGCATCAACGTCGATGATCACGCGCGAGATCATCGAGACCGCGCTGTCGCCGGGAAGCGGATACTTCCACGCTTCCAGCCGGGGATGGCCGACGCGCGTCTCGACCAGGTACATGTCGCCCACGCGCCGGTCGTCCTGCTGCTGCGTGGCGATCTTTTTCGAATCGGGTGACCAGAGGAGCACCGCACGATTGCTGTGGATCCACCCGGCGTTGTCCGTCGCGTAACCAAAGTTCTCGGCGCCGTCGGTCGTCAGTTGGGTCTCGTGTCCGGTCGCGACATCGCGCACCCACAGATTCCAGTTCCGGATGAATGCCGCGCGTTTGCCGTCAGGTGACACGACCTCCGGTACCGCTGGCGTCTGCTTGGCGGTATCGGCCTGACAGGCGCGACCGCTCACATCACAGCGCCACCGATGCTCTTTGATCTCGAGCGTGACTTGCGCGCCATCGCTCGACAGCTCCGCCTTGGTCGCGGGCAGGTGCTGGGCATCGAATGTGCCGGCCCCTGCGCGCGAGAGCGCTTGCGCGACGGCGTCGGCATTGAACAGGGGCTGTTGTGTGCGATGGGCTGGATCGACCAGCAACCACTCGCTCCCTGCCGGCGTCGTCGTTCGGTAATAGAACCGGTCATCCGGCAGCCACGTCGCCGTGACTTTGCCGCCCACGACCAAGCTGTCGAGATTGAACCCGAGCATCTTGACCGCCCGGTCGTAGTCTCCGGTCGTCAGCTCCCGGCGGGGCGGGTTGGACACGGGCGGGACGGCGAGCAGTGCGCCGAGCGCGAGGGTGGGAACAGAGAGGCGAGTGGTACGCATGGGGACGAAGTTAACGAAAAAACACTGTCGAGGGACTTACCGTGAACGCATTTGGCGACGCTGTCTTCGGCTTGTTTGTGCTCCTCGCGGCCAGCTTCTGGGGGCGCGGACGTTCGCCGCCGGACTAACCATTTGACTAAATTGGGCCATGCCGAGCCTTGCCGACTTGCGTCTCGCTGCCCGCGACCTCGTGCGACGGCCACTCTTCACGGCGACGGTCGTGCTGACACTCGCCGTCAGCCTGGGCGCCACCACCGCGGCGTTCTCCTTCATCGACGCGGTGTTCTTCACGAGACTGCCCGTCCGCGACCAGAATCGACTCGTCGTGATGGCTGCCGTGGACCCCTCGCGGAGCTGGCTCGGACAGCCCTGGCCCGTGCCGTGGGAGACGCGGAGTCGACTCGCCGAACGCCGGGGCGCGTTCGATGATGTGGCGGCTGTGGTCTCGTGGGGCGCGTACCCGTTTGCGGCGCGCGATGGAGATCACATCGTGCACGTACGACGCTCGCAAGTCAGCGGGAACTTCTTTGACGTGCTCGGCGCACGACCTGTCGTCGGCCGATTGCTCCGGCCGGACGATGACATCAAGGGAGCGCCCGCGACCGTCGTGCTCAGCGAGCGAGTGTGGCGGCGCGACTACGGCGCCGATCCCGCGATTGTCGGGCGGCTCCTGTTCTTCGCCGGAGGGAGCCATCGGGTCGTGGGCGTCGCGCCCGCCGAGCTGTCGTATCCAGACGAGAGCAATGCGTGGTGCGCGGTGACACCCGAGCGCGTGCGCCTGCAGGGTCATGGCCCGGACAGCACGCCGTTCTTCCTTTTGGGGCGTATGCGCCGTGGCCTCACACCCAATGCCGCGCGCGGCGAGCTCGAGGCCGTCCTGCACACACTGCCCACGGTGAACGCACTGTACACAGTTAGTACGGGTCCCTTTGCGATGCCTACGCACGGGTCCGTCACGCCATTCGTCAACGTCGTGCTCGGCAGTACCCTCCGTCCAGCACTGACGGTGCTGTTCGGCGCCGTGGCGCTCGTCCTGGTGATCGCATGCACGAACGTCGCCGGACTCCTGCTCGCACGCGGCATCGCTCGTGCTCCAGAGATCGCCGTTCGATATGCGCTGGGCGGGACACCACGCCGCATTATCGGATATCTGCTCACCGAGTCCGCCATCCTAGGCGCCCTTGGTGGCGCCCTTGGCCTCGCGCTCGCGGTCGCACTCATTCGTGCCGGCGTCGCAGCCGTGCCGCAAGATGTACCGATGATCGGCACGGCGCACGTCAACGGACTGGCGGTCGCATTCGTGGTGACGATCACCTCGCTGTCCGTCGTCGCGTTCGGCCTGGCGCCGGCACTGCGGGAAACCGGGCAGGCGCCGGGTCGTGCGTTGCGGGGCAGTCGGGTGGTGACGGCTGCGCCGGTCACCATGATGGGGCGCCGCGCGCTCGTGTCGGCACAAGTCGCGCTCGCGCTCGTGGTACTCTCCGGGGCGGCGCTTCTGGGCCGAACACTCGCCGCGCTGGAAGCAACGCCACTGGGGTTCGACCCGTCGCATTTGTTGTTCTTTCGTCAAGACTACATGGTGCCCTCCGGGTCGTTTCCCGACTCGGAGTACACGCAGCGGGCCGTGGCCTCGATCGAACGGCTCGAAGAACGGATGCCGGTGACGACGACCTTCGCGCTGCCGTTCACGAGCGCGGGACCCTCAGCGCCGTACGCGGTCGACGGCCAACCCATGGCGGCCCCCGGCCAAGGTCCGAGCGTGCGCTTCGAGTACGCGCTCGACGACTATTTCGCGGTCATGGGCATTCCGTTAGTGCGAGGGCGCGCACTCACTCGCCACGATGATGCACACGCGCCGCCCGTCACCATCGTCAACCGTGCTTTCGCGGAGCACGAGTGGCCCGGACAGGATCCGCTGGGTCACCGCGTCCGGTTCGCGACCGATACGATGGTGGGCCGGTGGTTCACCGTCGTCGGCGTGGTCGGCAACGTGCGCTTTGACGATCCGGCGGCGGCGCCCGCACCGATCGTGTACGTCAATCCGCGCCAGCTCGGGGGATTCGGTGATCCGTGGTACGTCCTCCGCACACCCGGCGATCCGCAGCGCGCGGCGGAACCGCTGGAGCGCACGATCGAAGCGTTGGATCCGGTTCTCGGTTTAAGTCGAACGATCACGGGTCCAGCACTGCTCCGGACGCGTCTCTCCCGTGCGCGCATCTTGGCCGTACTCTTTTTTGCCCTGTCTACGACCGCGCTCGTGCTCGCGGCGATCGGCCTGTTTGGGGTACTCTCGGCATTCGTTCGCGAGCGCCGGAACGAGATCGCCATACGCTCCGCACTCGGTGCAACACCGGCGCAACTGCGGTCGCTGGTCGTGGGTCAAGCCGTGGTACTCAGTGCGTTGGGCGTGGGGGTCGGGGCCCCGCTCGCATTCGGTGGGGCGCGCGTGCTCCAGTCGCTCGTGCGTGACATGCGGCCCGCCAACGTGCTCACGCTCGTGCTCATCGCCGTCGTGTTGATCGCCGTTGTCGCCGCGGCGACGCTTGGCCCCACCGTTCGGGCGTCGCACGTCGACCCTCGGACCGCACTGTCCACCGACTGAGGCGAGGCTCGCCGGGATATTGAAATAGGTCTGACTAACAGACATATTTAGCGCATGACGCGAAGCCAGTTCGCGATCGCGGTCGGCGCGTCCGAAAAGTGGTTGCACAACGCGGCGGCGGCGCTCGGTCGGCGGATTCGCTACACGCCGGACGAAGCCCGCCGACTGGGCGTCGCGCACGCGATCCAGTCGGCGATCGGATGTCCCTTATGGCGCGCCGACGCGTTGGCGGCGAGGGCGCTGTCCGCGGGTGCGAATCAGGCCGTCGTGCTGGGCGCCGATCTCGACGAGGCCGAACAGGACGGCATCGTACGCCTGTCAATCGATGTGCCGCGCATGCTGTCCGTCCACACCGTGCGTCTCGCGCGTGCATTGCACCATCAGCCGCGGCGACGCGGGCGGCGCCCCGTTGCGCAACGCGGGCGCGATGCGCGCACCCGCGCCCGCGCCTACGGGTTGGACCTGACGCTGATCGACCACCATCTCGCGATGACCACCGCCGAGCGGCTGCGGGCGTTGGACGAGAACGCGCCGTTGCTCGCAGCGCTGCGTCATCGCGCTGGGCGATGACGCTGCTCGGCACTGTTCGAGGGCTGACGGATGCCGCCATCCGCTTCGTCGTCGTCGGAGGGGTCGCGGCTGCGGCGCACGGATCGGCGCGCGTGACCGATGATCTCGACGTTTGCTACGACACAGCGCCGGACAATGTCGCCACGTTGGCCCGGCTCCTGTCGGACTGGCACGCGTATCCGCGTGGGATTGAGCCCGGTCTCCCATTCATCATGGATGCACAGACCCTGCGCCAGGCGCCGGTGCTGACCCTGACCACACGTCAGGGGTTGCTCGACGTGATGGACGTCGTGAAGGGCGTCGGCGACTACGCGAAGTGTGTCGCGGCATCGGAGGAGACCGCGGTGAGCGACGTGCGGTTTCGGCTGCTGACACTTCCAGCACTCATTCGCGCGAAACGGGCAGCCGCGCGACCCAAAGATCTCGAGCACCTCATCGAGTTGGAAGCGATCGCCGAGACTATATCGAGGCGGAAGCGCCGGTAGGTCTCCCCCGGGCGCCAGGAATGGCGGGCGGTGAACTCGACGTTGTCGTGGTTCGATGGAAAGCCTGGACGACTGACTGCGCCAACGATACCCGAGACGAGACTCGAACTCGTAAGACCCGAAGGTCGGGGGATTTTGAGTGCGCAGATGCTCCTCTGGACGGTGAGGCGTGACTCCGAGATCTGTCGCAACCAACCCCCTAGAAGCGCAAGCATCCGCACGGTACCTGTCACACTTTCCGTCACACCCAATTACCCGTGAGATCCCCTGCCTGGGGTCAGCTATTTTCCCCCACCGCATGCCACTCCGTCGTGAGACCCCGCCGCTCCACCTCGACGAGTAGCACGCGCCTGTCGATGCGCTCGCCAAGCTCGTGCAGCATTGCGCTGATATCGCGGGCGTGTTTGTTGGAGCCACCGTCGCGCAAGTACTCGAGCTTGCGGATGACGACGTACTCCGCTGGAGCGATCCACACCGCGTTAGTGCCCACCTGGATCGTTTGAACGTCGCGCGAAGGCCCACCGATGCAGTGGATCGTCGCCAGCCGGATAAATATCTGCCTTGAGTGCCGTGGCCGTGTGGATCAGGTTGAAGTGGCCGTGCGCCGGCCGTCGCGCTTCGATCGCCATGATGTCGGTGGGCGGCACATAGAATTCCTTGGCATCGAACGCCATCGCCAGTCGCGCAACATCATCGGTCGAGAGGACCACCACCAGATCGATATCATTGGTGAGGCGTGGCTCACCGTACATGGTCGCCGCCACAGATCCGGTGACCATGTACGTCAGCCCGATCGTATTGAGGGGGGCGACGAACAACGAGATGAGATCGGGCGTCGGCTCAGGTGACGGCACGGAGAAAGATCTGGCGTACGCGTTCTTCTACGGCTGCGTCACTAAGTCCGGGTTCCCGGAGCCGAACGCCCGCTCTGACCAAGTCCCACGCGGTTTGTCGGAGCTGGTGCGCGATGGCGAGCTTCTGCTCGGGAGACGGCGTCATGATTCCGTAATATGATCCGCCGACCCCATGGTTGCTCGGTCAAGCGCACGACGCGCGCTAAGGGGTCCTGGGCTGATGTTCTCCCGCGAGACCTTCGCGTGGCGGTAAGGGTGGGAGATGGGCCCCAATGGACGCATCCCCGTCCTCGAGACGAAATTCGATATGAATCGACGTCTGTTCACCCCGACTTATGTCCAGGACCGAGATGTCGCGTACTGGAAACAGGGCGCCGTCAACGCCGCGCAGGGTCAGGTGCGCAGCCTGCTCACGCGCCTCGACCTCCCGGGCCCTGATCTCGGACCATTCGACGACGTAGAGCCACGTCGTATACGGGTTGAACCGCTGGAACGGTCCGCGCACGCGCTCGTAGGCCGGGAAGGCCATGACCTCGCCGAAGCCCAGCCCATCCGGGTCGAGGTCGATTTCGACACACGACCCGATCGGCGTTTCGTCGTACATCACGACTAGTTGCATGTCAGACGCTCCGCTCCACGCAGGAGTCCGCGCGAGCGAGCAATACCCGAGACGAGACTCGAACTCGTAAGACCCGAAGGTCGGGGGATTTTGAGTCCCCTGCGTCTACCAATTCCGCCACCCGGGCGCGATTGCAACGCAACGCCTTAGCCAACCGCGAGCGCGCAATCTACTCTGTTTTCCACCCCCGCGCCTTAGCCGATCCTTGGCAGCAGCGCAGCCACTGATGGGCCGGCGATAGCGGTCGAGAGCGTCGCACGATACGCGCGCCACCCACTTGCGTACGTGACTGGGAAGCCGTCGGTCGCGCTCGCCAGGCACAGTAACTCGGGGCTCAGCCAACTGATCACTTCTAACAGCATCTCGTGCTGATGCCGCAAGTCGCGCCAATGCCATATCGGCTCGTAGTGGAAAATGCGATTGCGGAGTCGCCGAAGCGTGTCGAAGCGCCTGGCGACGACGCGTCGCGTTCGATTGGCAGCCGAAAGATGGGGAAAGGCCGATTCCAGAAGTGCTGGCCAAAAGAGTTGGCGCCGTTCGTATCGCACGTCGAGGAGGCTGGTCCAAAATCCGAAGTTGAGCTCAGCAATCACGCGGCCGGGAACAATGCGCTTGCCGCGATCCCGCAAACGACTCATCGCGTCCTCCGCCCGAGTAACCTCTGAAGGGGCAAGCACGGGAGGAATACGTCCAAGCCAGCAGTCGACGCCGCGCCACGGCCCGATTGGATATCGAGTCGTGATGGCCTCGTGCAACCTGTTCCGAAATGCGACCTCGAGATGAAGGAGCGTCGAATACAACGATGCGCCGAGATCTATATTCCAGTTGTAGCGCGCCAGCGCGTCGAGCGTCCCGCCGCCGGGCCGTTCGTATCCACGAAGCCGATCTGCGGAAATGACGCTCCGCACAGCATCGAGCATGCTGGCAGGTTGCGTCGTGAGGTCAGATACAGTACATTCGACTCCTGCCCCCGGGTTAATCCTCTCCCGCTCCCACGCGGTGATGATCCCGGGGTTTTTCTTTTGGCGCCGAGTGTAGTCGGCAGGCGTTGACCGCAACAACGGGAAGAGTTCACCGGTTGCCGGCTATCGCCATCATCGCAGACTACGGCTTCAATCCAAGCGCGCGGAGCGTAACCGGATCAGGAACCGCGGCGCCGCTCGATTTCGTGACCACGCCGAAGCCGCCGCTGTAGTCCCACATCGTCCACCCGATCCCATGCCGCTCGAGCGCGGTCCGGGTATCGACGATCCATGCCGCGCGATCGCGCGGTGTGGCGGCGAGGCGGAAGACGCCGAACTCGTTGCAGACCACCGGGACGTTCCAACGACTCGCCCACGCCGCAACCTGGGCGATCTCGCCGGCGATGCGATCCGGACCCCAGCGGTCCATGCCGTAGCGAACGACGGAAAGCCGGTCGACCGGATCGGGCACGAGTGCCGCGGCCGCCGTCACGTTTGCCGGATCGGACGGGTAGGGGAGCCCGTGCAAGTAGTGCCAGAAATTGACACCCCACGTCGCGCCCTGATGCGTGAAGATGTGCGGCTCGTAGAAGTGGAAGTTGTAGATGAGGTTCGTGTCCCGCATTGGCGTCATGGCCAAGAGATCGTCGTCGTCCGACCACCGCGCGCCGGCCACGATGATCGTGTGGCGCGGCGCACCCGCGCGGATGGCGGCGACGAGTCGGGTCTCCACGCCGTACCACCGCTCGCGATCCCGCATCTCGGGCTCATTCATCACCTCGAACACAACGCGCTCGGGATCACGGTCGGCGTAGTGCTGCGCGAGGGCACGCCAGAAGTCCGCGAGCTCTTCGACAAACCCGTCGTCATCCATGCGATGCTTGAACTCGCTCTCCGGATGCAGATCGATCTCGACCGCCAGGTCGTGATCGAGGATCGACTGCACGGCCGCGTCGAGGTACGCCAAGTACTCGCCCGGAATCCGATCCGCGTTCCGGCGCCGGAACATTGGTTCCGGATTGACGCTCAACCGCACGTGATCGAATCCCATGGACCGGATCAACGCGAGATCCTGCGCCGTCGTCCAAGCCTCGAAGTGTTCCTTGGTGTAGCCCTTGGGGTCATAGACCTGCGCGAACCATTCGCTCAGATTGATGCCGTGGCGAAAGTGCTCCGCGCGGTGCGCGGCTTGTGCCGAGGACACGTTCGCCAGCACGACCAAGCCGGACGCGATCAGTCGGCGCATGTGGCGTTGTAGGCTACCCATTGTGAGGAATATCGCCCCGTGAAAGCATCCCTGCTCGTCGCGTGCTCGGCGCTCGCCCTCGTCTCCGGAACCACATCGGCGCAGATCGACCAGGCCCGCATCTCCCACGCGGTCGATTCAATCGCCGCCGCGGCGCTCGGCGGCGGCAAGGCCGCGGGCATGTCGATCGCCGTCGTCCGCGCGCGGGACACCATCGTCCTTCGCGCGTACGGGAAAGCGGACCTCGAGCTGGATGTCCCGACACCGGACCGGGCGGTCTACGAGATCGGCTCCGTGACCAAGCAGTTCACGGCCGCCGCCATCCTGCAGCTCGCGGAGCAGGGAAAGCTGTCGCTCGACGATGAGATCACGAAGTACTTCCCGACGTATCCCGTACACGGTCACCATATCACCGTCCGCCGCCTGCTCGACCACACGTCGGGCATTCCTGGCTACACCGAAATCCCGGCCTTCTGGCCAATCTCGACGCGGTCGCTGCCGCGAGACTCGCTGGTGGCGATATTCGGCGCGAAGCCGCTCGATTTCGCGACGGGCACGGCGATGTCATATAGCAACTCGGCGTTCTTCCTGCTCGGGCTCTTGATCGAGAAAGTGAGCGGACAACCGTACGAGCGGTACGTCCAGCAGCACCTGTTCCAGCCCGCCGGCATGGTCGACTCGCGCTACTGCAGCACCACGGCCGTCGTTCCGCGCCGGGCGCACGGGTACGACATGAAAGACGACACGCTGCGCCTCGCGATGTACATCGACATGACCTGGCCGTACTCGGCCGGTTCGCTCTGTTCCACGGCGGGCGACCTGGTCGCCTGGAACCGCGCGCTGCACACGGGGAAGATTCTGTCACCGGCCTCGTACCACGAGATGATCACGCCCGGCACGCTGACCGATGGCACGCGCTTGCGCTACGCGAAAGGACTGGCCATCGACTCACTGGACGGCCACCGGCGTATCAGCCACGGCGGCGGCATCCCCGGATTCGTCACGACGCTCCAATATTTTCCCGACGACAGCCTCACCGTCGTCGTCCTCATCAACTCCGCCGGACCCGCTAACCCCGACCAGATCGCCCGCGCCATCGTCGACCTCACGCTCGGCGCCAACCCGCCCGCGACCGTGGCGTTCCATGGTTCGCTGGGGGACTACACCGGGACGTACTCCGGAATGGCCCGCGGCGGCAACGAGACCTTCACCGTCGCCGTGGACAGCGGCGGCCACGCACTCGTGCTCCGCCCGAAGAATGGAAAGCCCGAGCCCCTCGCATTCTACGGCGGCGAGACGTTCGGCCACGACGAGACGCGGCTCCGGTTCGTGCGCACCGCCGGCCGCGTCAGCGCGGTGCGCGTCGATGAGGTGTACGGGTACAACTTTTACAAGCGCGCGCCGATCACCGCTAGTCGGTCCGGATCGCCGTAACCGGATCGACGAGCGTCGCTCGGGTGGCGGGAACGAGCGACGCCACGAGGCCCGCGATCGCGAGCGCCGCCGTCGCACCTACCCACGTGATCGGGTCGGCTCGGCTCACGCCATAGAGCAAACTCTCGAGCGCGCGCGTCACCAGCGCACCGCCGACCACGCCGAGCACCAGCCCCAGTCCGACCATGCGCATGCCTTGCTCGGCCACCAGTCGGAGCGTACGCCCGCTCGTGCTCCCGAGCGCGCTCCGAATGCCCATCTCTCGCGTGCGTTGCGCGACGGTGTAGCTCATGACCCCGTACAGTCCCGCCACAGCCAGCACGATGGCGACGATCGCGAACGTGGCGATAAGCGAGAGGTAGAACCGCGGCGCCCCGACGCTCCGGCCGATGAGCTGCGCCATTGGCTGCACATCCGCGACCGCGGCCGCCGGATCCACCGAACGAATGGCCTCCCGCACGGCTGGCGCGACCGACGCCGGATCGCCGCGGGCGATGCGCACGAGGATCGGGAAGACGGTCTCGTCGTTGTCGGTCTGCGCATACGACCAGTAGACCTCCGGATGCGGCGGATCGACGGGCCCGAAGTTGGCGATATCGCTCACCACACCGACAATCGTCGCCATCCGCGTCGGCCCCCAGTAAAAGCGCTTGCCGAGCGCGTCACCATTGGGGAAGTCTCGCCGTGCGAGCGCGCGGTTGACGACAACGGCGAGCGGCACGTCGGGCCGATTGTCATCGTCGGCGCGGAGGAGGCGCCCGGCGACGAGCTGCTGACCTGTGGCCCGGAAAAAGCCCGGCGAGGCATCGCGGTCTTCCATCACCGGCTCGTGCTCCGGATCGTCTGGCGTGCCCTCGTACCGGTAGCCCGAGTTGTCGCCCCACTCTTGATACGGCATGGCCGAGATGGCGCCGGCGCTTTGAACGCCAGGGATGCGCTCGATCGCGTCCAAGGCCGGCGTCAGGAATCGCCGGATCGGCTCACCCGAGGCATACCGGTCCGGCGAGATGACGGCTGTGAGCGAGAGGAGTCGGGTCGGATCGAAGCCCGGGTCACGGCTGACCAGCTTCTCGAATCCCCGCAGCACAAGGCTCGCGGCGATGAGCAACGTCAGCGAGAGGGCGACCTCACCGACGACCAGGCCCGCGAGCAGCCGTTGTTGCGTGACACCGGACCCGCCGCCCCGGCCGCCGCGCAACGCGTCCTGGGGATCGACGGACGCGCTGTGCCACGCGGGCAGCATCCCGCAGATGAGCGCGACGACAGTCGAGAGGAGGATCGCGAACAGCATGACGCGGATCTCGATGCCGAGGCCGACCAACTGGGGCACCTGTGCGCCGGCCAGTGACCCGATGGTCCGCACGGCGAGCCACGCCAATCCGATGCCCAGCACGCCTCCGAGTCCAGCCAGTACCACGCTTTCGGCGATCACGGGCTGCATGAGATCCCAGCGGCTGGCGCCGATCGCACTTCTCACGGCCATCTCGCGCTGGCGGTTGACGCCGCGCGCCAGGAGCAGGCTGCCGACGTTGGCGGCGGCGATCAACAGCACGGCGCAGACGGCGCCGAAGATGAGCAGCAAGGGCGTCCGGACGAGCCGCACGCTGTCGGCTTGCAGTGGCGTGGCGAACGCGGACTCGCCCTTCATGTGCGGGTAGAGCGCGATCATCTGATCCATCAGCGACTGGACATCGCTCGTGGCGTTGGCCACGGTCGCGCCGGGCGCCAGCCGCCCCTGGACCTTCAAGAAGTTGTGCCCGCGCGACGCTCTCTCGTCGGTCGTGAAACGCATGGGCAGCCAGAGATCGGCCTCGAGGTTCTGGTTGCCATGCGGGATGTGAAACGCGGGCGGCGCGATCCCGATCACCGTGTGCGGCACGCCATCGAGGCGGATCGTGCGGCCAACGAGAGTGGGGTCGCCGGCGAACCGATCGTGCCAGAGCTCGTAGCTCATCACGACCACGTTGTCGCGCGAGACGCTGTCGTCGCCGACGTTTATCAGTCGACCGCGAAACGGCCGGACGCCGAGCATTGGGAACATGTTCCCGGTGACACGATACGCCCGGACCTGGGCGGCTTCGGTGGCGACCGACAGGAGCTTGGTCTGAAACGCGGTGGCCGCGAGCATTCTGGATCTGCCTGGAGCCGCGGGCCAGGTCGAGGTACTTCGGGGCCGAGAAGGGGCAGTTGTCGCACGTGGGTTCGGTGCGATACACGGTGACCAGGCGGCCCGGGTCGCGGAACGGCAATGGGCGCAGCAGCGCTTGATTGATGGCGCTGGCGATGGCGATCGTCGCGCCCAGCCCGAGCGCGAGACAGAGGACCGCACAGACCGCGACGGTGGGCGCGCGGCGGAGCCTTCGGATGGCGCTCAGCATGCCGACTCTGACAGCGAGCTTGGCGCCAAGGTTTACTTCTCTAGTACTGGCTCGGCCGGGCCGTGGGTCGCTCGATCGATCTGGCGAATCGCGCCCAGGTGATAGGCGAGGTGCGCAATGCTGCCGATCATGCCATTGAGCGCCACGTCATCGACCTCGCGCGGTGTCCCGAGCGCCGCGAGCCACCGGTGCGCCTCGTCGCGCAACTGGCCGCGCAGGTCGGCCCACTCCGCATCCGAGACGTGCGTCGTGCGCCAGGCCGCCGTCCAGTCCGCGGTCGCGAACGGATTCGGCTCGCCGCTCGCCCAGCGGTTCATGAGTGACAGGCCATATCGAACGTGGTCGACATGCGCGGCGATCTTGTTCGATGCGGCTGATGCCGATAGCCGATCGAGCGATCGCAGCAATCCCGGGTCGCCGGCATTGAGCATGTAGCCGAACGGTGGCGCGCCGTCGACGAGCTCGGAGAAGAGCGTCGTCAGCGAGTGGCTCAGCTCACGGGTGTTCATGCCATACAACATAGTTAAATTGCGCCGTGACAGAGACGCTCGCCGATGTCGTGCTCGGCCTTCTGGATGCGGTCGTCCGCGAGCGCCACCCTGACAGCCGGGCGTTGCAAGCCCAGAGTCAGTGGTTCCAGCTCCTCGCGCTGGCCGAGCAATACGAGGCGTTCAGTGCGCGCCGGCGGGCGAGCGAGGCGAGTGGCACGTTCAATCGCGTGATCAAAGAAGCGAAAGAACGGGGCGTCCCACGCGAGGTCGTCGAGGCGTGCGTCGCCGCGCTCCGCATCGTACCGGTGATCACGGCGCACCCGACCGAGGCCCGTCGCGTCACGGTGCTCGAGAAGCACCGGCGCATCTACGACTATCTCGAGCTGCTGGCCGAGCGCCCAACGGATCGCGAGGCGCTCCTGGGCGAGTTGCGCAATGAGCTCGACATCCTGTGGCTCACCGGCGAATTGCGCCTCTCGAAGCCCACGGTGGAGCAGGAGATCGCCTGGGGCCTCTACTTCTTTAGTGAAACGCTGTTCGACACAGTTTCGCCGCTGCAGGATCGACTCGTCGCCGCGGTGAAGGAGCACTACCCCGATATCAATCCGACCGTCTCGGGATTCCTCGAGTTCGGATCATGGATCGGGGGCGATCGCGATGGAAACCCGTTCGTCACGCCGGACATGACGCGGCACGCCGTGCGCGAGAATCGCCTGGCGAGTCTCCGCCGCTATGAACGGCGCCTGACGGCCCTTCGGGCGTCGCTCAGCATCTCGCAGGATTCGCTGGCCACGCCGCTCTGGTTTCAGCGCGCGGTCGTCAAAGCACTTGCCGAGAGCGGCGACGCGGCGCAGATCGCGAATCGCAATCCGGGAGAGCTGTTTCGTCAGTACCTGTCGTCTATGCTGCGCCGGCTGTCCGCGACGATCGAGCACGCCGAGCGTGGCTGGTCGTCGACCGCGGCGCCGCGCTATGAGTCATCAGACGATCTCGTTCGCGATCTTCAGGTCCTCGAACGAGCGCTCGACGAGTCCCACAGTGCGCGCCTGGCGCGCGCGCTCGTGACGCCGGTCCGCCGCGAGGTCGAGGTGTTCCGGTTCTCGACCGCGCGCCTCGATTGCCGCGAGCATGCGACACGCCTCGCCGTCGGAACGCCGGACACGCGCCAATCGTTGCTCGATGCGCTCGCCACTCCCAGGTCCAGCGCCTCGACGGCCACGTCGAACGAGCCCGCGCTCGCCATTTTCAATGTCATCGCCGAGGATCGCGCGGCGTTCGGCAGTTTCATCATCTCCGGGACGAGCAGCGTCGACGACATTCTGCGCGCGTACTTGCTGGCCAAGGAGGCCGGGTTGTACTCGGACGCGGCCGGCGTCGAGCGGTGCCTGTTGCCCATCGTGCCCTTGTTCGAGACGATCGCCGATCTGCGGGCTTCTCCGGCGATCATGCGAGACCTGCTTGCCGTGCCTGTGGTCCGGCGCAGCCTGCGCGGCCGGCCACAGGAAGTCATGATCGGGTACTCGGATTCCAACAAAGACGGCGGGTTTCTCACCGCGAACTGGGAGCTCAGTAAGGCGCAGTCCAAGCTCACGCGCGTCGGCGCCGACGCGGGCGTGCCCATCTCGTTCTTTCATGGCCGCGGCGGCTCCGTCGGTCGCGGTGGGGCGCCGACCGGCCGGGCGATAGCGGCCCAGCCGGTCGGGTCGGTCGTCGGGACCATGCGCCTCACGGAGCAGGGCGAGGTCGTGTCTTACAAATACGGCACGCGCGACGCCGCCTTGTACCAGCTCGAGCTGCTCTCGGCCAGCGTCCTCGCCCACACGCTCGGGCGCGGTATGGCCGAGCCGAGTCCCGAGTTCGCCGAGGCAATGGAAGCGCTGTCGGGCGCGGCGTTCGCCGCGTATCGCGGCCTCGTCGAGCATCCCGCCTTCTTCGGCTACTATAGCGCCGCCTCTCCGCTCGAAGAACTTGCCTCGCTGAACCTTGGATCACGTCCCGCGAGACGGTCGAGTGCGCGGGCTCTGGCCGACTTGAGAGCGATTCCATGGGTGTTCGCTTGGACTCAGAATCGCCACTGTGTCCCTGGCTGGTATGGCATCGGCAGCGCACTGGCCGCTTTCGTGCAGATCCGCGGCGCCCGGGGAGAGGCGCTGTTGCAACGCATGTTCGCCGAGTTCCCATTGTTTCAGTTGATTCTCGACGAAGCCGAGAAGACCCTGCTGCAAGTCGACCGGTCGTTGATGCGAGCGTATGCGGAGCTTGTCCAGAACGCCGAGGACCGGCGGGCGATTTTGGAGTTGATCGAGGCAGAGCTCGAGCGCACCACCCAGACCATTCTGAAGCTGACGCGAGAGACGACCATGGCGGCGCGATTCCCGCAGTACCGGGAGCGCATTGAACGCCGCCGCGCCATGCTCGACCGGGTGGGTCATGAGCAGATCCAGCTCCTGCGCGCGGTCCGAGACACGTCCGCGGACCCGGACCAACGGAGCGCGTCGCTCTCCTCGCTGCTGTTCTCCATCAACTGCATCGCGGCGGGGTTTGGCACAACGGGATAAGGTTCGATACATTTTTGCGCTCTTCGACCTGGAAACCAATGGCTCTCTCGATCGCCGTCCGCCGCGCTGAACTGACCGATACCCCACTCCTGGTCATCGCCCTGCCGCCTGATTCGCAGGTCCCAGCGGCGCTGGCCAGCCTCGACACCGCCCTCGCCGGCGCACTCGATCGCACGTTGCGGCGTAAGGATTTCCGCGGCTCTCGCGATGAGACACTTCACCTGGCCGGCGGCGCGACTGGCCCGCAGCGGGTGCTCTTGGTCGGCCTGGGCAAGGGCGACCGCGTGATGGCGCTCAGGCGGGCGGCCACCCTCGCCGGTCGAAGGGCCCACGGCATGGGCGTCGGCTCGCTCACGTTCTTCGCCGGCGCGCTCGGCGAACGCGAGGTCGAACAGATCGCGATCGGGCTGCAGCTCGGCGCCTGGGAATACGCGGATCTCAAATCCCAGCCGCCGGAGGACGAACGGAGAGCGCCGCTCTCGAATGTCACGATCTCGCTCAGCGACCCGCAGTTGGCGATCGCGGACGCCGAGCGCGCCGTCAGCGCCGCCCGCGCGATCGGCACCGGCTACGACATCGCGCGCCGGGCGGCGCAGATGCCCGGGAACCTCTGTACGCCCGACTATCTCGTCGAGACCGCCCGCGAGATCGGCAAGCGGCACAACCTCGAGATCGTCGTGCTCGGCCGCAAAGAGATGGAAGAGCTGAACATGGGCTCGTTCCTCTGCGTGGCGCAGGGAACGCCGCAGGATCCCAAGCTCATCGTGATGCAGTACCGTGGCAGCGTGCAAACCGAGAAACCCATCGCGCTCATCGGCAAAGGCCTCTGCTTCGACTCGGGCGGCATCTCGATCAAGCCGGCGCAGGGCATGGAGTTCATGAAGTTCGACATGTGCGGCGCCGCCGGCGTGCTCGGCGCGATGGAAGCGATCGCCGCGCTCAAGCTCAAGCTCAATGTCGTCGGGCTCATTGGCGCGACGACCAACATGCCGTCGGGCGTCGCGGTCAAACCCGGCGACGTCGTCAAGGCGTCCTCGGGCAAGTCGATCGAGGTGATCAATACGGACGCCGAGGGCCGTCTCGTGCTCGCCGACGTCCTCACGTATGCCAAGCGGTTCGAGCCGGCGGCCATGGTGGACGCGGCCACCCTGACCGGCGCAGTCGTGATCGCCCTGGGCCACGCCGCCACCGGTGTGTTCGGCACCGACCACGACCTCGTCAACGAGCTCCTGGCCGCCGGCGAGCGCTCGGCCGAACGCGGGTGGGCGATGCCACTGTGGGATGAGTACCAGGAGCAGATAAAATCCGACGTGGCCGACCTGAAGAACACCGGCGGACGACCCGCCGGGGCCATCACCGCGGCCAAGTTCCTGGAGGCGTTCGCCGAAGGCGTCCCGTGGGTACACCTCGATATTGCCGGCACGGCCTACTCCGAGAGCGACCTGACGGTGATCCCCAAGGGACCCACCGGTGTACCAGTCGGCATGTTTGTCGAATTCGCCCGCGCGAGGGCGCGCTGAAGTCATTGCTGCTCGGCCTCGGGCTGCTCGCCGGGGCCGTTTGTAAAGCGCAGGAGCCCCCGCAATCGGTGCCCCCGCCGTCATCGATCCCCCCGCAGCAGGACACGGTGGAGGATACGACCGGCGTGCGGACTGCCGCGCACATGGATTCGATCAAGGCGATGTACCACCCGGACACGACGCGGTCTCGCGCCCCACTCGCGCACGCGCCGGTGCCGACACTGCTCGAACCGGGCCAGAGCTATCGGTGGGACCGCGATGCGCTCGATGCGTCCGGCGCGATGACGCTGCCCGACCTGCTGGACAAGATTCCCGGTTTCACGGGATTCCGAGCGGGCTGGCTCTCGACCCCGATGAACGGAGCCTACCTCGGCGACATTGCGCGAGTGAGAGTGTTCGTCGATGGGATAGAGATGGACCCGCTGGACTCGCGGCTCCATGGCTTGGTCGATCTCGCGACGATCCAACTGTGGGAATTCGAGGAGGTCGCCGTCGAGCGCGGCGCGTCGGAGCTCCGCGTGTACTGCCGAACCTGGCGCGCCAACCGCGTCACGCCCACGACGCGCGCCGACGTCTTCACGGGAAACCAACAGACGAACCTCTACAAGGCGTACTACGGCCAGCGATTCGGCCCAGGGTTCGCCACGCAGGTCGGCGCCTACCAGTTCAACAACACGGGCTCATTCGGCGGCGGCGGGAATCAATCGTCGATCATGCTCCGCTTGGGCTACGCCAACGGCCCATTCTCGATCGACGCCTTCGGCAACCGCTACACGCGCGGCCGCGATCAGCTCCAATCCGGCGACCCAACGCTGCCGATCACGATCCTCCCGGACCTCGAATCGCAGCGCACTGACGCGTACTTCCGGGTCGGCTACGGCGACCCCGATCGCGGACGCCCGTGGCTCCAGGTGATCGCGGCCAGCATGTCGTTCAAGAATACGAGTCCGACCGCGTCAGCCGTCACGCCGATCATCACGGACACGACCACCGTGTTTCCGACGACGACCGGCACGTCGGTCGACAGCGTGAACTCGGAGTCGCAGTATATCGCCTCTGGCGGGTTCGTCTTCGCGGGGATTCGGTTCGAGGGGACCGACCGCCTTCGCGTCTTCTCGACCCACGCCAACTATAACTCGGCCGAGCTCCGCGCCAGCTTCGACAACCCGATCTTGAGCGCGTCCGGCCTCGTCCAGCGCGACGCGTACAGCGAGGGCCGGCCCGACTCGGTCTTCACGAACCAGCTCTATCCGACGCTCTACAACTCCTACGAGCTCACGGCGCGTTTCTCGCCGCTCCCGTTCTTGCGGCTCGTCGGCACCGCGAGCCGCGTGACGCCGCAAAATCTCCCAGCCGCGCTCTCGCCAACGACGACGACGGCGCGGGCCGAGGCCGGGCTCAAGATCGGGGATGTCTGGGTCTCGGGCGGCATCATGACGCAGGACACCGCGATCGTCCCGGCGCCGGTCGTCTACGACACCACCATGAAGACCGCGACGTACGGCCGGACGACGGCCTACATTGGCTCGATCCGCGGGCGGCTCTGGAAGCAGTTCTACATCGATGCCAGCGGCATCGACTGGGACAAGACCGAACCGTATAGGCCGCGCTACGAAGGGCACGCCGAGCTGTATTTCGCGACCGAGTGGCTGCACCGGTTCCCACGACACACGTTCGCGATCAAGTTTGGCACCTCGTTCGACTATCGGAGCTCGACGGTGTTTCCCGCGACCTCGGCGCCGAATCAGGCATTCTATACCGTCGCGGACAGCAGGGTGTACTCGATCCTGGCCGAGATCAGGATCTTGCAGGGCACTTTGAGCTGGCAGCTACGAAACGCGAACGGCTATCCTTATTACCTTGTTCCCGGTTACCAGATGCCACGACAAGTCAACATCTATGGGCTCCGCTGGTCCTTCTGGAATTAGGAGCATGACCGGGTTTGGCGCGGCGGACGGCACGGTCGGAAAAGTCCGCGTGAGCGTCGAGGTGCGAACCGTCAATCACCGGTTCTTCAACCCGTCGATCAAGCTTCCTCCCGCGTTCTCACTGTGGGAGGGGGATGTGCGCGAGGCCCTTCGCGTCGCGATCGCGCGTGGGCATGCGTCGCTCACCGTGCGCACTCACCGCGACGTCTCCGACTCCACGGCCGGTGTCGACGAGACCCGGTTCGCCGCGTATGCCGCCCACCTCAAGGCTCTGCGCGATCGATATGGCTTGGGCGGTGAGGTCGATGTGGCCACGATCCTCCGCATGCCCGATGTCCTGGTCTCCGCGGGCTCCGATCTCGACGAACCCGGCGGTTTCCCGGACGAACTATTGGCAGTCCTGGGCCGTGCGCTCGCTGCCCTCACGAGTATGCGTAGCGCCGAAGGCGCACGTATAGAAGAATTTCTGAGAACGAGGATTACGACGATCGAGGCGGCCGTGGGGCGGTTGGAGCAGAGAGCGCCCGAGAGGGTGGTTGAGCAGCGGGACCGGCTCAAGGCCGCGATTCAGGAATTGACCGACGGGATAGCGCTGGATCCGCAGCGGGTGGCGCAGGAGATTGCCGTCCTGGCCGACCGCCTCGATGTCAGCGAGGAACTCGACCGCTTTCGAGCGCATATTGCTGCCTTTCGCGACGCACTCGACGGAGGCAGCGAAGTGGGGAAGCGCCTCGGATTCCTGGCCCAGGAGCTCCTGCGGGAGGCCAACACCACCGGGAGCAAGGCCAATGACGCGGCCATGATGCACGACGTCGTACAGATCAAAGAGGAGCTCGAGAAGATCCGGGAACAGGTGGATAACTTAGAATGACGCCGACGTGAACCCGTTCCCGATCATCCTGTCGTCACCCTCCGGTGGAGGGAAAACGACGATCCGTAAGGAGCTCATAGCCTTACGCCCGGACGTCGGATACTCCGTCTCAGCCACCACCCGGCGGCCGAGGGCAGCGGAGGTCGACGGGCGCGATTACTATTTCTTGACCGTCGGCGAGTTCATAGCCAGCCAGGATCGCGGCGAATTCGCCGAGTCGGCGGAGGTGCACGGCAAGCTCTACGGGACGCTCCGGCGCGAGGTTGATCGCGTGCTGCAAGGCGGGCGTCACGTGATCATGGACATCGACGTCCAAGGCGCGGCGCAGTTCGTCCAGTCGTACCCGGCGTCGGTGTTGATCTTTTTGTTGCCGCCGTCGGCGGACGTATTGTTGACGCGGCTCGTGGCGCGAAAGACGGAAGACCGGTCGGATCTCGTCGTCCGGTTGAACGATGCGCGGCGGGAGTTGATGGCGGTGGGGCAGTACCAGTACGTCGTCGTGAACGGCGACCTCGCGCGGGCGGTCCGTGATGTCTCGGCGATCATCGACGCCGAGTCGGCCCGGCCGTCGCGGCTGGCGACGCTCGATGAGCACGTGCACGGCTTGATCAATGGACTGGAAAACGAAATCACACGCTTAGGCGGAGTCTAGATATGCGGGTATTCACACCAGGGGAAGTGGCGCAGCACGCGACGAACAAGTACCTCGGCGTCCTCGTGGCGGCGAAGTACGCGCGCGGGCTCAACGAGTTTCCGCGCGATCGGTCATTGATGCGCGAGAAGAAGCTGACGACGCGCGCACTCGAAGAGCTGGCGACCGGCACGATCGAGTATCGCGTCGTGCCACGGCGCCGCCCCGACTAACGGTTGCCGTCGGGGGCGGCCCCGCCGTGCGGCCATTTGCGCAACGCCGGGTATTACTCGGCGTCACGGGGGGCATCGCGTGCTACAAGTCCGTCGCCCTCGCGCGTGCGCTGACACAGGCCGGCGCCGAAGTCGACGTGGTCCAAACGCGATCGGCGCAGGACTTCGTCGGCCCGGTCACGTTCGAGGCGGTCACCGGTCGACCCGTCTCGACCCATTTGATCGCCGCCGGTCACGCGCTCGACCACATCAAGTTGGCCCGCTCCGCCCACGCGATCGTCGTCGCGCCGGCCACGGCCGATTTTCTGGCGCGCTCGGGCCAAGGCCGTGCCGATGACTTGCTGACGGCGATCCTGCTAGCCGCCGATGCGCCGGTGCTGCTCGTGCCGGCGATGAATGATCGCATGTGGTCGCATCCGCAGACGACGCTCAACGTCGCGCATCTGCGCTCACTGGGTTATCGGGTACTCGACCCCGACGTTGGGCCGCTGGCTGTTGGCGAGGGCTCCGGGCCCGGTCGCATGCCGGAGCCTGAGACGATCTTCGCCCACATCGGCCGCCTCCTCGATGCGGACGGGGTGTTGCGCGGTCGGCGCATCGTTGTCACCGCAGGCGCTACGCGCGAGCCCATCGACCCGGTCCGATTTATCTCGAATCGCAGCAGCGGAAAAATGGGGGTCGCTCTTGCCGCCGCGGCGTGGCGCCGAGGCGCCGACGTCACGCTGATCGCTGGTCCTCTCTCGGTCGAGCCACCCGTCGGCGTGACGGTGATAAACATCGAGACGGCGAGCGAGATGCGCGATGCGGTCGCGGCGCATCTGCGCGATGCCGATGTGCTGATCATGGCCGCGGCTCCCGCTGATTTTCGGCCGGTGACGGTCGCCGAGCAGAAAATCAAGAAATCATCCGCGCCCGCTTCGATCGCGCTCGAGCCAACCGACGATATCCTGGTCAGCACGCAAGCGCTCAGACATCCAGCGGCGATCGTCGTTGGTTTTGCGCTCGAGACCGAGGCGGCGATCGCGGGCGGGCGGGAGAAACTGCGGCGCAAGTCGTTGGATCTCGTCGTCGTCAACGACGCCACGGAGCCCGGCGCCGGGTTCGGCGTCGACACGAACCGCGTCACGTTGGTATTCGGCAATGGCACGCCCGACGAGGCGCTCCCGCTGCTGGCGAAATCCGAAGTGGCCGACGCCATTCTCGATCGAATCGAAGGGTTGCTGCGTGCCCGATAACACATCGGATCTCCTGCGCCGGTATCTCGAGCAGCGCCGCGAGGCTGGCGAGCGCGAGCTCGTCCTCGACGACCTGAAGGTCGAGGACGTGATGCGCATCGTCGGAGCCAAAAATTGGCTGAATGCCGCGCCCGCACCCCCGCCCGCACCCCCGGAGGCCGTCGTCGAACCGCCGCCACCAGTGATCGCCGATGCGGGCAGCTTGGCCCCGATCGTCGTAGGGAAGGCCGGCGCCGACCTTTTTGGCGGGCCGTTCGCGAGTCTCGATAGCTTAGAGGCCGTCGCCGCGCACGCGACAGCGTGCAAGCGGTGTGCGTTGTGGTCGACCGCGACGAAGTGTGTCCCAGGCGAGGGGAGCCCGAACGCGCAGCTCGTGTGCGTCGGCGAGGCCCCAGGCGAGCAAGAAGATCTGTCGGGCCGGCCGTTTGTGGGCAAGGCCGGGCAGTTGCTGACCAAGATTCTGGCGGCGATTGATCTCAAACGCGAAGATGTCTTCATCTGCAACGTTTTGAAACACCGGCCGCCACTGAACCGGAATCCCTTGCCGGACGAGGTCACGGCCTGCAGCCCATATCTCGTGCGCCAGATCGAGCTGATCCGCCCGCGCGTGATTCTGGCGTTTGGGACGTTCGCCGCGCAAACGCTCCTGGAAACGAAGTTGTCCATCGGCAAACTGCGTGGTACTCTGCACCAGTACTACGGAGTGCCGCTGATCGTCACGTACCACCCCGCCGCGCTCCTGCGCAATCCTGCCTGGAAGCGCCCCACCTGGGACGACGTCCAACATGCCCGCCGGATCCTCGATCGCACCGGTGACGGAGCGTGACCCGGTCGCCGACCGGCACCCCCCGTACTCCCTGGATGCGGAACGAGCGGTGCTGGCGGCGATGATGATGGAATCGGACGCGATCATGCGCGCGTCCGAGCTGTTGGATGACACCATGTTCTATCAGGAAAGCCACCGTCGCCTGTACCGCGCGATGGTCGCGATCGTCGAGCGCGGCGCCGTGGTCGATCCGTTCACGCTCGGCGACGAGCTCGAACGCCGCGATGAGCTCAAGGCCAGCGGCGGCAAAGAGTACATCGCGGAGCTGATCGACTACATCCCGACGGCGGCGAACATCGAGTATCACGCGCGCATCGTCAAGGAAAAGGCGATGCTGCGCCGCCTGATCGAGGTGTCGGAGACGATCGCCCGGGAGGCCTACAACGGCCACGTGGGCGCCGCCGATCTCCTCGATGAGGCGGAGCACCGCGTGCTCCAGCTCAGCCAGAGCCGTGGCACGACCGGTTTCTTTCGCATTAAGGAGCTCGTCTGGCCCGCCATCGAGCGCATCGAGGAGCAACAAAAGCTCGGCGGAGCCCTCACGGGGATCTCGTCCGGATTCGCGGACCTGGACTCTTTGACGGCCGGCTTCCAACGCTCCGACCTGATTATTCTCGCGGCGAGACCGGCGATGGGAAAGTCGTCGCTCGTGCTCAACATCACGCAACACATCGGCATCGAGAAGAACATGGCCGTCGCGTTCTTCTCGTTGGAGATGAGCAAAGACTCGATCGTGCAGCGGTTATTGACCAGCGAGGCGCGGATCGACGCCCAGCTCGTGCGCAAGTCGATGCTCAACAACGAGCACTATGCCCGACTGGCCCGCGCGGCGGGCGTCCTGAGCCCCGCGCCGATCTTCATCGATGACTCCGCCGGGATCATCGCTCCTGGAGATGCGCTCGCGCGCGCGGCGCCTCAAGGTCGACAACGACATCAAGCTGATCGTCGTCGACTACCTGCAGCTGATCCGCGGCCCGTCCGCCGAAAACCGCCAGCAGGAGATCAGCGAGATCTCGCGGTCGCTCAAGGGGCTCGCCAAGGAGCTCGACGTGCCGGTCATTGCGCTCTCCCAGCTCTCCCGCGCGCCCGAGCAGCGCGGGGCGGAGGGGAAGCGCCCGCAGCTTTCCGACCTCCGCGAGTCCGGCGCGATCGAGCAGGACGCCGACCTGGTGTTGTTCATCTATCGCCCCGAGGTCTACGGCGTACTCAAGGACGAGGCCGGGAACTCACTGGAGGGGACGGCCGAGCTGATCATCGGCAAGCAACGCAATGGGCCGATCGGTACGGTGAATTTGTACTTCCGCAAGAGTTTCACCACGTTCGAAAGCAAGACCGCTCGTGAGCAGTAAGATCAAGACTGTCTATCGCTGCAGCGAGTGCGGCGCCGAGAGCGCCAAGTGGGGCGGCCGATGCGATGCCTGCGGCGAGTGGAATACGCTGGCCGAGGAACCCGTCGGTACGAAACCCGTTCGCCGACAGAGTGGCATGGCCCGCGTGGCCCGCCCACTCCATGAGGTCACCGCAGCTCAGACTGAGCGATGGACCACGGGGCTCGACGAATTCGATTTCGTGCTCGGCGGCGGCATTGTTCCGGGCTCCATGGTTTTGGTCGGTGGCGAGCCGGGCATAGGAAAATCGACGCTGCTGCTCCAAGTCGCTGCCCGACTCACCGAGCGCGGCCGATCGGTTCTCTATATGTCTGGCGAGGAGTCTCCACCCCAAGTCAAATTGCGCGCCGATCGCTTGGGCGGAGCCGCGCATGATGTCCGCATGGTCGCCGAGACGAGCTTGGAGAATGTGCTGGCCACCGCGCGCGAAGATCCGGGTGGAGTGCTCATTATCGATTCGATCCAGACGCTGTATTCGTCCGATCTCGAGGGCGCACCGGGCAATGTCGGTCAAGTGAGAGAATGCGCCGCGCGTCTCATGCGATTCGCGAAAGAGAGTGGAACGGCGGTTGTCGTGGTGGGCCACGTGACGAAGGGTGGGGGAATCGCGGGCCCCAAGACGCTCGAACATATCGTCGACACGGTCTTGTATTTCGAGGGCGAGACCACCCTCGACCACCGTATCCTGCGCGCCACGAAGAACCGCTTCGGCGGCGTCGATGAGATCGGCGTGTTCCGCATGACCGAAGCGGGACTGTCCGGTGTCGCGAACCCGTCGGAGCTCTTTCTCGGCGACCGCCAGTCGAGCGCTTCGGGCACCGCGGTCACGGCGCTCATCGAGGGTACGCGCCCGGTACTGATCGAGATCCAGGCGCTTGCCGCAAAAGCGGGATTCGGCACGCCGCAGCGGGTGTCGACCGGCTTGGATGGCCGCCGCTTGGCGCTGCTCCTCGCGGTCCTCGATAAACGCGCCGGCCTGTCGTTCGCGATGCTCGACGTATTCGTGAACGTGGTCGGCGGGATGCGCTTGATCGAGCCGGCCGGCGACCTTGCCGTCGCCGCGGCGCTGGCGTCGAGCGTCTACGACCGATCCCTTCCGAGCGATGCGATTTTCATTGGCGAGGTCGGACTCGGCGGCGAAGTCCGGCCCGTGTCGCAGATCGAACGCCGGATGGCCGAGGCGGTGAAGATGGGATGCACGCGCGCCTTCGTCGCCGAGCGCGCGGTCCCGTCTCGTAGCGTTTCGGGGATCACCGCGATCGGCGTCCCGACGATTCACGTCCTCTTCCAGCGTCTCTTCGCGTGACACGAGATGTCGGGGTGGTGATTGTCGCGGCTGGAACCGGCTCGCGCGTGGGCGGCGCGGAGCTCAAGCAATTCCGTTGGGTCGCCGGCAAGCCGATGCTGCTGCACAGCGTGCAGCTCTTTCAAGCACGCGACGACGTCGCGATGGTCGTCTGCGTGCTCCCGCGCGCGATCATTGGCGACCCGCCGCCGTGGCTCTTTCAGTCGGATTCGGATCGCCTGTTGCTCTCAGTCGGCGGCGCCACGCGTCAGGACTCCGTGTCGAACGGCCTCGAAGATCTTCCCTCTGGCCTCAGCGTCATCGTCGTACACGACGCGGCTCGACCGCTCGTCCCCGATAGTGTCGTCTCTCGCGTCATCGCCGAGGCGCGAAAGGGTCAAGCCGCTATCGCTGCACTCCCCGTTGTCGACACCCTCAAGGAAGTCGACGCCGAGGGGCGAATAGTTCGCACCGTGCCGCGCGAGCGGCTCTGGCGCGCGCAAACTCCCCAAGCATTCCCGCGTGGTGTCCTTGTGCAAGCCCACGCGGCCGCTCGTGCGAGGGGGCTCAAAGCAACCGATGACGCCGCGCTCTGCGAAGCCCTCGGCATTCCGGTAGTAGTAGTACGCGGTAGTGAACGTGCTATGAAGGTGACAGAAGAATCCGATTTCGCTCGTGCCGACGCGCTGAGCCAACTCAGTGAGTGAGCCTCGTGCCGTGCCATTCTGGTCGCCCGAGGAGATCGAGGCGTCACTCGCGGGAACGATCGCGCACCTCGGCGCGGGCGGGATCATCGCCTATCCCACGGAGACCGTCTACGGGTTCGGCGGTCTCGCCGATCAAGCGGGCGTCGACGCGCTCGTACGACTCAAGGGCCGCGCGCCGGGCAAACCCTTCCTGCTGCTGATCAGCGGCAGCGACATGATCAAGCGCCTCGGCTTGCGACTCACCCAGCCCGCCTCCGCGCTCGCGGCCCGACACTGGCCGGGACCGCTCACGCTGGTCTTGCCGGGCGGCGAGCACCGGGTGCCCGATCGCCTTCGCGGCCCCGAAGGCGGCGTCGCTGTGCGATGGACGCCGCACCCGGGTCTCACTCGCCTCATCGCCGCGATCGGCGAGCCGATCACGTCGACGAGCGCGAACCGCCCGGGGGTTCCCCCCGCCTCTTCGGCCGTCGAGATTGTAAGGGAGTGGAGCGACGCAATGGCGCGTGGCGCGCTCCGGGTGTTGGACGGCGGACACTTGCAGAGCTCTTTAGCCTCGACAGTGGTGGATTGTACGGGACGACATCCGCGGGTTATCCGTCCGGGCGCGATCGCGGCCGCGACGCTGCGGGAGAGCGTACCCGACTTGATTGGTGACGCATGAAGATCCTGTTCGTGTGCACGGGCAACACGTGTCGGAGTCCCATGTCCGCGGCGATCGCTCGGCGCATCGCCAACGAGCGTGGGCTCGGGGAGAGCGTCATCGAGAGCGCCGGCACGAGCGCGTGGGACGGCCAGCCCGCGTCGGACGGCGCGCTGCTGGTGGGCTTGGAGCGCCAGCTCGATCTCAACGAGCACCGATCCCGGACGATCACGCCCGCGCTCGTCGAATCCCAGGACCTGATTCTCACGATGGGGCCGCACCATCGCGACCAGGTCGAAAGCATGGGCGGCGCCGGCAAGACCTTTTTGCTCTCGTCGTATGCCTCGCACGGCGCCGACGACCGGCCGATCAGCGATCCGTTCGGCGGCGATCTGGAGACGTATCGCACGACGGCCGACGAGCTCGAGGCGGCTATCCGCAAGGTCATCGATCGCGTCGCCGCGGAGCGGGCTCGCTGAGAGCTCAGCCTCGCCGCTTGGTGTTGTTGGGCCATCCCGTGGCCCATTCGCTCTCACCACGCTTTCAGTCCGCGGCCCTTCGCGCGGCTGGCCTCGATGTCGCGTACACCGCTCTCGATGTCACCCCGGACGCACTGACGGAGACGCTGCGGCAACTGGTCACCGAAAGTGCCGCCGGCAACGTGACCGTTCCGCACAAGGAAAACGCGCTGCGACTCTGCGACCGCCTGACACCAGTCGCCGAACGAGTCGGAGCCGTGAATACGTTCTGGGTCGACGGCGAAACCCTCGTGGGCGACAATACAGACGTTGGCGGCTTTGCCGCCGCGTGCAATTCGTCTGTCGCACCCGGGGGGCGCGTCGCATTGTTCGGCGCGGGCGGCGCGGCCGCGGCGGTCTTGACGGCCATCGCCGAGTGGCCCGGGGTCAATGTCCGTATCTGGAATCGGGGAGCCGAGCGGGCCCGCCTGCTCGCGGCGCGGTTCGGCGCGCGGGCAGCGGTGACGCCAGAAGAGGCGTTGGACCGTTCGTCCCTCGTCGTGAATGCGACATCGATCGGACTGGACGGGGTATCGCAGCCGATCAATGTCGCACGCCTCCCACAGGGGGCCGACGTGATTGATCTCGTCTACGGCCCAAACGAGACCGCCTGGGTCCGCGCCGCTCGTGCCGCCGGCCACCGGGCGATGGATGGGCTCGGGATGCTGATCGAGCAGGGCGCCCTTGCCTTCGAGCGCTGGTTCGGTATGGCGCCCGATCGCGACGCTATGTGGCGTGCGGCGGCCCCGGATCGCAATAGATTTACCCGGTATCAAGTAACCGACCCGGAACCTCCACCCCCACCTCCGTGACCACTCGCGTCGGCATCAACGGCTTCGGCCGCATCGGCCGCCAGGTGCTACGGGCCGCGAAGCAACAAGGGGTCGCCGACCTCGAATTCGTCGCCGTCAACGACCTGACCGATACGAAAACGCTGGCCCATCTGTTCACGTATGACTCCGTGCACCGGACGTATCAGGGCACGGTATCCGCCGAGAGCGACGCGATCTGCGTCGACGGCGAGCGCATCCGGATCTTCGCGGAAAAGGATCCCGGGAAGCTCCCATGGAAGGACTTGAAGGTGGACGTGGTGCTCGAGTCCACGGGCCGCTTCACCAACGCCCCCGACGCCCGGAAGCACATCGACGCCGGCGCCAAGAAGGTCATTATCTCGGCGCCCGCCAAGGGCGAAGACATCACGCTCGTGATGGGCGTCAACAGCGACAAGTATGACGCCAAATCGCACCACATCCTCTCGAACGCGTCCTGCACCACGAACTGCCTCGTGCCCATGGTGAAAGTCGTCCGCGACGCATTCGGGTTCAAGCACGGATCCATGGTGACGATCCACAGCTACACGAACGACCAGGTCATTCTCGATTTCCCGCACAAGGATCTGCGCCGCGCCCGCGCGGCGGCGATGTCGATGATCCCGACGACGACCGGCGCCGCCAAGGCGACGGGCCTCGTCATCCCGGAGGTGAAGGGGAAGATCGACGGGATCTCGATCCGCGTGCCGACCCCTGACGTCTCCCTGGTCGAGCTGGTCGCCGAGGTCGAGCGTCCGACGACCATCGACGCCGTCAACTCGGCCTTCAAGGCCGCGAGCGAATCCGGTCCACTGGAGGGCTTCCTGGCGTACTCCGATCTGGAGCTCGTGTCCACCGACTACATCGGCGACGCCCACTCCTGTACACTCGACGCGAAGAGCACGAACGTCATCGACGGCACCCTCGTCAAGCTCTCCGGCTGGTATGACAACGAGTGGGGCTACGCCTCGCGTTGCGTCGACCTCCTCCGTTTTGTTGGCGCACGCCTATGACGACGGCGACGGTAAAGAAGGCGAGCGTTCGTCAGTTGACCGACGCCCAGCTGCGGGGCGCCCGGGCGCTCGTGCGCGTGGACTTCAACGTGCCGCTCGACGATCGCGGGCACGTCATGGACGACACGCGGATGCGCGCGGCGGTTCCCACCATCGAATACCTGGTGCAACACGGTGCGCGCGTCGTGTTGCTCTCTCACTTGGGCCGGCCCAAGGGTCGCCCCGAGCCGCAGTATTCTCTCGGTCCGGTTGCGCGCCACTTGCGCGAATTGATCCCGCACAAAGTCGTGTTCAGTGATTCGGTCGACTTTCCCACGTTGGTCAAGGCCTCCAGGGCACTGACGGACGCCTCGCCGATTCTCCTGGTCGAGAACACGCGCTTTTTTCCGGGCGAAGAGAAAAACGATGACGCGCTGGCCGGAGAGTTCGCTCAACTCGGCGACCTGTTCGTCAACGACGCGTTCGGCGCTGCCCACCGGGCGCACGCGTCAACGGAAGGCGTCGCCCGCCATCTTCGTCCCGCGGTTGCCGGATTCCTCTTGGAGCGCGAACTGGATTATCTCGGCCGCGCGCTCAGCGATCCGCCGCGTCCATTCGTGGCGATTTTGGGCGGCGCCAAGATCTCAGGCAAGATTGATGTCATTGAAGCGCTGCTTCCCAAGGTGGATGGCCTCCTCATTGGCGGCGCCATGGCCTCGACGTTCTACCGCGCCATGGGACTGGAGACGGGCACGTCACTCGTTGAAACGGACCGGATCGGCATGGCCAAGCAGCTGCTCGATCGCGCCGGTGCGCGACTCACGCTGCCGCATGATGTGGTCGTCGCCCCATCGCTCGATGCGCCGTCTCACGTCGTCAAGCGTGACGCGATCGCCAAGAACGAGGCCGTATACGACATCGGCCCCGCGACGGCCGCGTCGTTTGGTCGTGCCATCAATACCGCCAAGACCGTGTTGTGGAACGGCCCGATGGGCGTGTTCGAAAAGCCGCCGTTCGACACGGGTACGATCGCGGTTGCCGAAGCCATGGCCAAGGCCACGGATCGCGGCGCGACCACGATTCTCGGCGGTGGTGACTCGGCCGCCGCGGTGATACAGGCGGGCCTGGACGACCGGATGACGCACGTGTCGACCGGTGGCGGGGCATCGCTCGAGTATCTCGAAGGGAAGGTGCTGCCGGGCGTCGCTGCCCTCGACGACGCCGCATAAGTGCGAAGAGTCTTCGCGGCCAATTGGAAGATGCACCACGGTCCCGGGAGCGCCCGCACCTACATGCGGGTGTTTTTGGAGACGTATGTGCCGCAACCCGATCATACCATCATCTTCGCCCCGCCGGCCGCGTCGCTCCAAGCCGTCATGGGTTCGGTCGAAGGCCGGCCGGATGTCTTAGTCGCGGCGCAGAATATTTATTGGGAAGAGAAGGGCGCCTACACCGGCGAGATGTCGGCAGAGATCGCGCGCGAGGCCGGTGCGCGGATGACGCTTGTTGGACATAGCGAACGCCGTCGCAAGTTCGGCGAGACCGACGCCGAAACGGCGAAGAAATGCGCCGCCGCGGTGCGGGCGGGACTCGTGCCGATCCTCTGTGTCGGCGAGACGGATGACGAACGCCGCACCGGTCGGACATCGGATGTCGTCGCGCGTCAGCTCCGCACGGGCGTCGTGGAGCTCACGCCCGATACGATCGCGCAGATGTGCATCGCCTACGAGCCCGTGTGGGCGATCGGGACCGGTCGGAACGCGACGCCCGAGGACGCCGCGCTGATGCACGGATTCGTGCGCGCGTTGCTCGGGGAGCTCACGGGCGGGCGAGCGGCCGACGTGCCGATCCTGTATGGCGGCAGCGTCACCGCGAAGAATGCCGGCGAGCTTCTCGCCGCCACCGATGTCGACGGGCTCCTCGTCGGCGGCGCGAGCCTCGACCCCGCCACGTGGGCCGAGATCTGCCGGGCTCCTTGACGTAGACCCGCAAATCACGAGATATTCAAGACTTAGCCTATGTATACGTTCCTTCTGATTGTTCTGATCCTCGACAGTGGCGTGCTGATCGCCGCCATTCTGTTGCAGAGCGGGAAGGGTGGTGGCGTTGCCGCGAGCTTTGGCGGCGTCAGCTCTTCGACGGACGCGTTCATCGGGACGCGACAAGCGGGAAACTTGCTGACGACCGTGAGCTGGTGGGCGGGCGGCATCTTCCTGGGCCTGTCGTTCATTCTGCAGCTCATGTCGACGCACGCGCGTCAACCGGCGTCGGTGCTCGACAAGACGTTCGGTCGCCCAGCGCCAACGGCTCCCGCGCCAGCCCAGTCCGCCCCGGCCGTCCCATTGCAACCGACGCAGCCGGCACAACCCGCGACGCCGCCGAAGAAGTGAGCGCTGGCTTTCTGCTACTCGAAGACGGCTCGGTCTACACGGGCCGTCTTCGCACACCAGCGCCGGAAGCGGTCGCCGAAGTCGTCTTCACCACGAACATGACGGGGTATCAGGAGGTCTTCAGCGACCCCTCGTACTCCGGCCAGATCGTCGTGATGACGGCGCCGCAGATCGGCAACTATGGCGTGAACTTGGAAGACCCGGAATCGGCCAACTCGACCCCACAGGTTGCCGGCGTAGTTGTCCGCGAGCTGTCGCCCACGTACTCAAATTGGCGCGCTACGGGGTCGCTGATCGACTGGCTCGACTCCGCCCAAATCCCGGTGTTGAGTGATATCGACACGCGAAAACTCACGCGTCACCTGAGATCGCAAGGTGTGATGCGAGGAGTCATTGGCGCGGGCTCTACCCCCAGCGACTCCGTCCGCTCGGCCGTCCTCTCCTGTCCCTCAATGGAGGGCCTGGACCTCGCCAGCGTCGTATCGACCAAGCACCCGTACACCTGGGGCAACGCGGCTGCGTCGCTCCATATCGTCGCGTACGACTACGGCATAAAGAAGAACATTCTGCGTCTGTTCGAGGCGCACGATGCCCGCGTCACGGTGATCCCGGCAGCGACCCCAGCAGAGGCCGTCCTGGAGATGGAGCCGGATGGGGTATTTCTGGCAAATGGTCCAGGAGACCCAGCGGCGGTGGAGTACGCCCCAAAGGCTATCCGGGCCATAACCGAGAGCGGGATGCCGACGTTCGGGATATGCCTTGGCCACCAATTGCTGGGGCTAACGTACGGCGCCGAGACGTATAAGCTGCCGTACGGCCACCACGGCGGAAACCATCCAGTCAGAGAAGTCGACACGGGCGAGGTGACGATCACCTCGCAGAATCACGGGTTCGCCGTCCGTGGCTCCGAGGCTGAGATTCCGGGCGCCCCGGCGCTCCGTGTGACGCATGTCAATCTCAACGATCATAGTATAGAAGGACTTAGGCATCGCGAGCTGCCAGTGTTCGCTGTGCAGTATCACCCTGAGGCAGCTCCGGGCCCGCACGACGCTCGACCCCTGTTCGATGTGTTCATAAGAGCCTGCAAGCGGCTTGACTTGGAATAGGTAAAGTCCTATCGTTGTGGGAGTTAGGGTGGCAGGTGTCTCATATGCTGGGGTCTACGGATGACCAAAGCTGACCTGGTCGAGCACGTCACGACCCATATTGCGCAGACGGCTGGGCCGATGATCTCGAAGAAGGACTGTGCCCGCGTGGTCGACTCGTTCCTCGACGCGATCAAGATGGCGTTGCAGGAGCAGCGGAACATCGAGGTGCGAGGCTTCGGCACATTCAAGATCCGCCAGCGGAAAACTCGCATGGCGAGAAATCCGCGCACTGGTGCACCGGTGGAAGTGTCAGCGCGTCCGGTGCCGGTGTTCAAGCCGTCGAAGGAGTTACGCGCGATGGTCGCGCAAGTTGACATCTCCGAACTATCAGAAGCCTGATTGTTTTTCCGCGAACCGTAGGCCCTCGCGAACGCTATGTTTCGCGAGGGCTTTTTATTTCATGACAGTCACCGTGCTGCTCTTCGCCGCGTTCGCTGACGCATTCGGCCGTTCCTCGATCGAGGTGACCGTCGACCAAGGTGCGACTGTGGGCGACATCGTGGATCAGTTGAGCGCGCTCGCCCCGTCCGATCGTCTCCCGCCACGTCCGCTCGCGGCGGTAAACGCCGAGTATGCCGAGTACGATGTGCGGCTCAATCCAGGCGATGAAGTGGCGTTGATTCCACCGGTGGCCGGGGGATGATCCGCGCCGGGCTCGTGTCGCGTCCGATCGACGTCAACGGCCTCATAGCTGAGGTCGCCGATATCACGACCGGCGCCACCGCGGTCTTCGCCGGTACCGTGCGGGATGTAAACGAGGGCCGCGCCGTAAGTGGGATCGAGTACACGGCATACACCACGATGGCCGAGCGCGAGCTGCTCCACATCGCGCAGGAAGCGGCGCGTCAATTCTCTCCGCTCAGCGTTGTCGTCGAGCACCGCGTCGGATCGCTCGAGCTGGGGGACGTGAGCGTGGGGATCGCAACGTCGCACGCGCATCGCGGCCCCGCGATCGACGGCATGCGTTTCGTGATCGAGGAGATCAAGCGGCGCGTGCCGATCTGGAAGCGCGAGCTGTACGCGGACGGGACGCGGGAGTGGATTGACCCGAGGAACGGCTCGTCGCTGCAAGTGGAGGACGCACCGTGACAGTCCACGATCAATTCGGCCGCCGGATCGAATATCTCCGGATCTCCGTCACGGACCGGTGCAACTTTCGTTGCCTGTATTGCATGCCGGTGGAAGGGCTCGAGTGGCTGCCCAAGTCGGAGATCTTGAGCTACGAGGAGATCACCGAAGTCGTTCGGCAACTCGCGCCACTCGGCCTCACCCGCTTGCGGCTCACGGGTGGCGAGCCGACGATCCGACCTGATCTCCCGGTCTTGATCCGCTCGCTGCGCGCGATCCCGGAGATCAGTGACCTCGCGCTGTCGACGAACGGGATCAAGCTCCCGGAATTGGCGCCATCGTTCCGGGCCGCGGGGCTCGATCGCGTGAACATGAGCGCCGACAGCCTGCGTCGCGATCGCATTGCCGCGATCGCCCGCCGCAATATCGCGTTCAACCCCGTCGCGTCAGCGCTGGCTGCCGAACGCGCCGGACTCGACCCCATCAAGCTCAACGTCGTCGTGATGCGTGGCATCAACGATGACGAGATCGAGGACTTCGCGGCGCTCACACTCGATCACCCGTGGCACGTTCGCTTCATCGAGCTGATGCCGGTCGGTGACATGCGCGAGTTGACCTGGGACCATGTCGTTCCCAGCGATGAGATCCTCGCCCGCCTGGGGCCCCTGGTGCCGACCGATGGCCCGGCGCGCGGCAACGGACCAGCGGCCTACTATCGTTTGCCGGGTGCGAGAGGAACGATTGGTGTCATCACACCGATGACCCACACGTATTGCGCGGCGTGCAATCGCGTTAGGCTGACCGCCGATGGCCGACTGCGAACGTGTTTGTTCGGCGACCACGAGGTGAACCTGCGCGACCCGCTGCGTCGCGGCGAATCACTCGTGCCCTACGTGTTACGTGCGTTGGCCGAGAAGCCCGAAGCGCACGGACTCCTGCAAATGCAAGTGGGCGGGCTGCGCGCGCTCTCCCAGGTCGGCGGCTGATCGCTTAGTTTTTCTGCATGCTCAAACTCATAACAGTCGTAGGCGCCGGCAACGTCGGCGCGACGACCGCACAACGACTCGCCGAAAAAGAACTGGCCCACCGCGTCGTGATGGTCGACGTCGTCGAGGGCATTCCACAGGGGAAGGGCCTGGATCAGTGGGAGACCGCCCCGATCGAAGGGTTCGACTCCCGTGTGATCGGGACGAACGGATACGCCGAGACGGCCGGATCCGACATCGTGATCATCACCGCGGGGATTGCCCGGAAGCCGGGCATGTCCCGCGACGACCTGCTCAGCACGAACGCCGGCATCGTCAAGCAAGTCTCCGAAGAGATCAAGAGGACATCGCCGAACGCGATCGTGATCGTCGTGTCCAATCCGCTCGACGCGATGTGCCAGGTGGCGAAGAAATTCACGGGCTTCCCGCGCCAGCGCGTGATCGGCATGGCCGGCGTGCTGGACACCGCGCGCTATCGGGCATTCCTCGCCGAGGCGCTGAATCTCTCGGTGCGCGATATCCAGGCGATGGTGCTGGGCGGCCATGGTGACACGATGGTTCCGCTGCTCTCGTACACGACCGTGAGCGGCATCCCGATCACGCAGTTGCTGCCCAAGGCGACGCTCGACCCCATTATCGAGCGCACCCGCACGGGCGGCGCAGAGATCGTCAAGCACTTGAAGACCGGCTCGGCCTACTATGCGCCATCGGCCGCTGCCGTGCAGATGGCCGAGGCGATCGCGTTCGACCAACGCCGCGTGTTGCCCTGTGCCGCGTGGCTCGAAGGCGAGTACCAAGCGAAAGACCTGTTCCTCGGCGTCCCCTGCGTCCTTGGGCGCAATGGCCTCGAGAAGATTCTCGAAGTCGAGCTGACCGCGACCGAGAAGACTGACCTGGCGAAGAGCGCCGACGCCGTGCGGGAGCTGAATCAAGCGCTGGCCAAACTCGGCTACTAGTGCAGTTTTGGCGCTCGACTCTCGGTAAGAAAATCGTGATGGCCGTGACGGGGCTGATCATGATCGGCTTCGTCGTCGGCCACCTCGCTGGCAACCTGCTCGTCTTCGCCGGTCGTGATCGCATCAACGCCTACTCGGCGTTCCTGCACTCGACGGGCGAAGTTCTGTGGGCCGTTCGCATTGTCTTGCTTCTCGCGGTCCTCCTGCACATCACGGCCGCCTATCAGCTCACGGTCATTGACCGCGCGGCGCGGCCGGTGGGTTACGCCAAGCACCAATACGAGGCCGCGACGCTCGCCTCGCGCACCATTCGGTGGGGCGGGGTGATTGTGTTGGTGTTTGTCGTCTATCACCTGCTGCACATGACGTTGGGCACGGTGCATCCGTCGTTCACGCCGCACAACGTCTATCACAACCTGATTGCCGGGCTCTCGGTCTGGTACGTGGCGGCGTTTTATGTCGTCGCCATGATCGCCTTGGGTCTGCACTTGTATCACGGTACCTGGAGCTCGCTGAGAACGTTGGGCGTAGAGCAGCCAGCGAACGAACCATTGCGCCGCAGGCGCATAGTGTGGTTGTTCGCGGTTCTCATCGCATTGGGTTTCGCGTCGATCCCGTTGGCCATCGTGATGGGACTCGTCCGATGACCATCGCTCTCGACGCGAAAAGCCCACCGGGCCCGATCGAGAAAAAATGGGATACCCACAAGTTCGAGATGAAGCTCGTCAACCCGGCGAACAAGAGAAAGTATAGAATCATTGTCGTCGGCACCGGCCTCGCCGGTGGCTCGGCGTCAGCGACGCTCAGCGAGCTCGGTTATCAGGTGAGCTGCTTCACCTTCCATGATTCGCCGCGCCGAGCCCACAGTATCGCCGCGCAAGGTGGGATCAACGCCGCGAAAAATTATCAAAACGATGGCGATAGTGTCTATCGCCTGTTCTACGACACGATCAAAGGCGGCGACTTCCGCTCGCGCGAGGCCAACGTCTACCGTCTGGCGCAGGTCAGCGCCAACATCATCGACCAGTGCGTCGCTCAAGGCGTCCCGTTTGCCCGAGAGTACGGCGGCCTCCTATCGAATCGCTCGTTTGGCGGCGCGCAGGTGTCGCGGACGTTCTATGCCCGTGGCCAAACGGGACAGCAGCTCCTGCTCGGCGCCTACCAAGCGCTCGAGCGTCAGATCGTGCACGGCGGCGTCCAGATGTATCCGTTCACGGAGATGCTCGACCTGATCGTGGTCGACGGCCGCGCCCGCGGGATCATCGCCCGCGACCTGTTGACGGGCGCGATCACCCCGCACATCGCCGACGCCGTGGTGCTCGCCACCGGCGGCTACGGCAACGTGTTCTTCCTGTCGACGAACGCGAAGCTCTCCAACTGCACGGCGATCTGGCGCGCCTACAAGCGCGGCGCGGCGTTTGGCAACCCGTGCTTCACGCAGATCCACCCGACCTGCATCCCGGTCAGCGGCGACTACCAGTCGAAGCTCACCCTGATGTCCGAGTCGCTCAGGAACGACGGCCGCGTCTGGGTCCCACGCCGCAAGGGCGATACACGCCCACCCTCGGACATCCCGGAGAGCGAGCGCGATTATTATCTCGAGCGCAAGTACCCGAGCTTCGGGAATCTCGCCCCACGCGACATCGCCTCGCGCGCAGCGAAAGAAGTCTGCGACGAAGGCCGCGGCGTCGGTCCGACCGGCCTCGGCGTCTACCTCGACTTCGCCGACGCGATCCAGCGACTCGGCGAAGACACGATTCGCGATCGCTACGGGAATCTCTTCGACATATACCAGCGGATCACGGACGAGAATCCCTACCGCGTGCCGATGCGGATCTACCCGGCCATCCATTACACGATGGGGGGCCTCTGGGTCGACTACAACCTCATGACGACGATCCCGGGCCTGCACGCGATCGGCGAAGCCAACTTCTCGGACCACGGCGCCAATCGCCTCGGGGCGTCGGCGCTGATGCAGGGCCTTGCCGATGGCTATTTTGTTTTACCCTATACGCTGGGTGATTACCTCGCCTCGACTCGCCTGGACCGCATCGAGGCCAGTCATCCGGCCGTCCGCGAAGCGGACACCGCCGTCCGTGCCCGCATATCGAAGCTGCTCGGCGTCCGCGGCGGCCGCACGGCCGACTCGTTCCATCGCGAGTTGGGCAAAACCATGTGGGAGCTGTGCGGGATGTCGCGCAATGCCGCCGGTCTCAAGAAGGCCCTCGACGCCATCCCACACATCCGCGAGCAATTCTGGAAAGAGGTCATAGTCCCGAACACCGGCGACACGGTGGCCTTCAACCAAGAGCTCGAGAAGGCGGGTCGAGTCGCCGATTTCTTGGAGCTCGCCGAGTTGATCTGTATCGATGCGCTGCACAGGAACGAGTCCTGCGGCGGCCATTTTCGGGAAGAGTACCAGACGGCCGACGGCGAAGCGAAGCGAGATGATGAGCACTTCGCGTACGCCGCCGCGTGGGAGTACGCGGGAGAGGGCAAGCCACCGGTCCTCAACAAAGAACCGCTGACCTTCGAGGCGGTGCACTTGAGTCAGCGGAGCTACAAGTAATGGACGTTACGCTTCACGTTTGGCGCCAAACGGCCACGGGCCAACCAGGCCGGCTGGTAGAGTATCCGGCGACGGGGATTAGCAGCGATGCCTCGTTCCTCGAGATGCTCGACATCGTCAACCACGGCCTGATCGAGCGCGGCGAAGACCCGATCGCCTTCAGCCACGACTGCCGCGAGGGGATCTGCGGCTCGTGCTCCCTCATGATCAACGGCGAGGCGCACGGCCCGATGCGCGGCACGGCGACCTGCCAGCTCCACATGCGCATGTTCAAGACGGGCGATCATATCACGATCGAACCGTGGCGCTCCGTCGCGTTCCCAGTCATTAAAGACCTGGTAACCGATCGCCGCTCCTTGGATCGCATTATCCAGGCTGGCGGTTACATCACCGAGAACACGGGTGGCGCACGCGACGCGAACGCCATCCTCGTCCCTAAGCACGACGCCGACGCCGCCATGGACGCCGCCGCCTGCATTGGCTGTGGCGCCTGCGTCGCCGCGTGCCCCAACGGCTCGGCGTCACTGTTCACCGCGGCGAAGATCGGCCATCTCGGGTTCCTCCCACAGGGCCAGCCGGAGCGCTATCGCCGCGTGCTCAGCATGGTCGCCCAGATGGACGCCGAGCACTTCGGCGGTTGCACGCTCCATGGCGAGTGCCAGGAGGCGTGCCCCAAGTCGATCAGCATCGGCGTGATCTCGCGCATGAACCGCGACTATATCCGCGCGACCCTCACCCAACGCGAGGAGCCCGGCGAAGCCGGGATCGGTCCAACCGACCCAGTCGAGCAGCGCGGCAGCGCTGCGTCGACGCGCGGCGGAGCCGCGCGCGAGGTCGCGGGGGTGGGATGACGCGACCGCCGCAACCGCCTTGGACGGCATTCGAGTGGCTCGAATGGCTGCTCGTGCTCGCCGCCGTTCTCTTCGCGATCGGTTTCGGACTCCTGCGCTGAGCGCTGCCCACTGAGCGCGATCCTCATCGCCCTCATCGCCGCCGTCTCCTACGGGGTCGGCGACTTCCTCGGCGGCCTCGGCACCCGGCGAGCCTCGTGGCTCCCGGTGACGATCTACGCCGAGATCATCGGCTGCATTCCGCTCGGTATCGCGACGGCGCTCCTCTCGCATCCCACGTTCGACGCCAACACGGCGTGGGGCGCTGCCGCGGGTGTTGTCGGAGCGGCAGGCATCGGCCTCCTGTATCGCGGGCTCGGCTCGGGAACGATGAGCGTCGTCGCGCCGATCACCGCCGTCTGCGCGACCGCGCTCCCGGTGCTCGCCGGTCTCGCGTTCGGCGAACGTCCCCCACTCCAAGCCTTCGTCGGCATCGGCATCGCCATCGCGGCAATCGTCCTGATCAGCCAAGCGCACGATAAGCCCGTGATTGCCCGCACCACGCTCTCGCTTCGCGGCAGCATTCTGACCGCGCTCGCGTCGGGCATATGCATATCGGCGTTCCTGATCCTCATTTCTCGCGCCAAAAGCGGGGGGCTGTGGCCGCTGTTCGTGTCACGTCTCGTCGCCACTGGCGCTCTCTCTTTGCTGGCATTCGCCAGACGTCGCCCACAGCTGCCGCCGCGCGAGGTTCGATCAACGGCCGCGTGGTGCGGCGTGTTCGACGCCGGCGCGACGATCGGCCTCGTCCTGGCCCTGAGTCGCGGCACCCTCGGCATCACGGCAACGTTGATCTCGCTCTATCCCGCCGCGACCTTGATCCTCGCCCGCTTCGTCCTCGGCGAACGCCTGCGCCGTCGCCAGCTGCTGGGCCTCGCCTGCGCCCTCGCCGCCGTCGTCCTGATCACGACCGCAACGTCTTGAGCAGCGCCAATGAGCCTCGGCTCGGCGCAGGACGACATATCGGCGCAGTGATCTGCTGTACCGAACATCACGGAGCCGATATGTCGTCCGAAGCTACGCGCGGACGCTCATTGGTCCTGGATCCTGAACTGCGCCCGGAACGGCTGCCATTTCCGGTATCAGAGGTCGCCAACCGGGAAATCGACCCCGAGGGGCTCAGCCCCTTCCGCATGCGTCCCGTTCCGCGGATCGTGTCGGCCGCCCTCGCCGTGATGCGACACGGAGCGACGGTCGAGCAGATGGCGTCCGATCTCGGCGTGTCGTCTCGCCACCTCCGATCCCTGTTCCTCGAGCACGTCGGGTTGTCCCCGAAGCGCGCGCTCCGCATCACCCGCTTCCGCGCGGTGTTCGATGCCTCGCGCACCGTCTCGGTCGTGCGCTGGGCGGCGCTCGCCGCCACCTATGGCTATTGTGATCAATCCCACCTCGTCGACGAGTTCCACGCCCTCGTCGGCGAATCCCCGGAAGCCTTCCGCGCCCGATGCGATCGGGAGGCCGTCGAGGCAGTTCCGCTTTTGCCAAGCGCCCCGCCGTGGCCCGCGGTATCGTGACGCATGCGCCGCCTCATCGCCGCGACCACGCTCTGGTTCCAGTTCCATAGCAGCTTCTGGCCCAATCTCCATCATTTCCTGTATCAGCAGGCGCTTCTGCGCCATCGCTCGGCGACGCCGGCAACGTTGGCCGTGCTCGCTGACACGGCGCCTCTGACGCCGGCCGAGCGTGCGACCTGGACGAGGGTGCTGACCTACTACGACAGCGCCGTCGCAGTCCGCGCCATCGACCACGACTCGACCCTGGTCGACGTCAACTATGCATTGGCCGACGCCGACTCGGCCGCACTCACCCCGCACGCTGGCCTCCCGGCGCCGCTCGTCGCCGCGCTGCAATCGGCGGCCCCTATCTACCGCACGCATTTCTGGCCACGTCACGACAGCGCGAACCGCGCGTGGATCGCCGCGATGCAACAGGAGCTGTCCGCGCACGGCGCGGCGCTCACCGCCGCGCTCTCGCGGGTGTACCACGTCCCGCTGCCGAAGACACCGATCCGCGTCGAAGTCGTCGCCTACGCCAACTGGGCGGGCGCGTACACGACGGACGACCCGGTGCTGATCACGATGTCGAGCACCTACGCGAACCATCGGGGCTCGCTCGGCCTCGAGCAGATCGTGCACGAAACGTCCCACGCCATGATGGACTCGGTGGACGCGGTCCTGCATTCGGTCGCCGACTCCCGCGATGTCGAGCACGTGATCATTTTCTTCACGGCTGGAGAGCTCGTCCGGCGCGAGATCCCGAGCCACTCGCCGTTCGCCGATGTCCGAGGCTTGTGGACGCCGGGCGGGAGTCCGTTGGCGCGCTACTACGCGACGGTCGTGCCCATCTGGCGTGAGTATCTCGATGGTCGCACGTCGTTCCGCGACGCCCTGACGCGTATCACTGGTCCTGGATCCTGAACTGCGCCCGGAACGGCTGCTGCACCACCTGCTTGATCGGGCAGTTGCCGGAGACGGCCGGATCGAATCGCAGCTTATCCAGCCCTTTGCCGACCGCCTGCGCGAACGTTGGCGAGGATGTCTTGACCGTCACCATCGTGGACGGGATCGCCCGGCCCTTCTCGTCGACCACGAACTGGAACGTGCCGTCGCCGCTCGGCAACATCGGTGGCGGCGCATCGAAATCGATGGCGGCCTTGCGCTTGAGCGGGAGTACGGCCACGGAGATGTGCGCGAGATCGATCGCCAGGACGTCGCCGTCCGGCTTGGCGGACGACAGCGACATGGTGTATGTGCCCGCCGGCACGCCGATGAACGCCTTGACCGAATCGGCGCGGCGCACCGCGGTGAGGAGCGCGCTGTCGATGGTCGAGACGAGCGATGTGGCGGTCAACGCGACCAACGAGACGCGGCCGCGTGACAGGGAGAACGTCACTTGCCCCGTCACCGTCGGCGCGACCTTGGAGTTGAACTCGAACCCGTAGACGGGCAGGTCGATGTTGTCGGGCAGATGGAATTGGCGCCGAATGCCCAACGTCACGCGATCGTTGTTCGGATCGCCGGCTCGCACCACGGTCACCGTGCCGTAGACCGGGATATCGATCGTCTCGAACGACGGCGGCAAGGCGCAGCCGATCGTGATCGTGATGGGCTTGACGGGCTCGGAGGGCTCGAGCGCCACCCGGCCGCTCGCGGTGTCGTCGGCGATGAACGTGTGGTCGAGAACGACGTCGTTCTCGATCGCTTTGCGGCTCAAGAGTGGGTGGAGGTCGTAGAAGTCTGGGTCGCTACCCGACCGACGTGGATCAAGGCCGCGGCTCCGGATCGCCATGAGCGGCTGCTCGCCGCTCAACGCGGTGACGATTGGCACCAGGGGCATGACTTCTTGGAACGTCGTCGTCACGGTGAGTCCGAAGATCGTCGAGCTGGCGAGCTTCGGTTTGGTCAGGTGGAACACGGCGCGGCGAACGAGATAGGTCGCCGCATCGAGATAGATCGACCCGTTGACATCGGACACCTTGATCCGATCGGCCGGGCGGAAGTCGATCCGGATCTCATTCTTCTCCTTGCCCATGTACGCGAAGCAGTGGGCCGCGTCGAACGCCGAGTCGCGCAGATCGGCGAAGTTCGGCAGGTACATCATGATGCGCTGGTGCCCGCTGATGGTCACGTCGTTGTACACGATCGAGCCGACGTGGTACGGGCGCCGCTCGCGGCTGTCGTACGTGGCCGTATCGACTGAGACGGTACTGTCGGGTAGGCCGTCCGTGAGAATGAGAGCGGTCTCCTGGCGGCGATAGTGGAAGGGGTACTTCTCGAGCAGGATATTGTAGCGCTCGATATTGGCATCGAGCTGCTCGAAGATCGCCGCAAGTTGCGGATTGACACCGCGTCCCGGGATGCCCGTCACGACACACGCGCCATGCCGGTTGTGTTGTGCGGTGACCGGAACCGTCGACAGCCGGATGGCCGCGGGCGCGAGCCGGAGGACGAGCAGGGAGCGGGTCGGCCCGAAGGTGATCGTCGTGTCAAGCGGCGAGTATCCGAGCATCCGTGCGCGGATGTGGTACGTGCCGTCTTTGACATCCCCCAGCGAAAACTGCCCACTGGCGTCGGCGAACCGCCCCGAGCTATCGGGGCCGATAATCGTGCCATAGGGGATGGGCTGGCTGTCAGCGGCGGAGCGGAGCACTCCCCTGACAATTTGCGCCCCGGCGGTGTGCGCGACGCACGCCAGGGCGCCGAGCGCGAGTCTACAGCTTCGGGAGCGTAACTCCCTGTTGGCCCTGATACTTGCCCTTTTTGTCCTTGTAGGACACTTGAGGGGGTTCTGAGCCTTTGAAGAACAGAACCTGAGCGATCCCTTCGTTCGCATAGATCTTGGCCGGCAACGGCGTCGTGTTCGAGATCTCGAGCGTGACGAACCCTTCCCATTCCGGCTCGAACGGCGTCACGTTTGTGATGATGCCGCATCGGGCGTACGTGGACTTTCCCACGCAGATCGTAACTACATCGCGCGGGATGCGAAAGTACTCGACGGATCTGGCCAGCGCGAACGAGTTCGGCGGCACGATGCAGAACGTCGCCGTTGAATTCCACGAACGACTTCGGGTCGAAATTCTTGGGGTCGACGATCGAGCTATTGACGTTGGTGAAGATCCGGAACTCGCCCGCTACGCGCATATCATAGCCATAGCTCGACACGCCGTACGAGATGACGCCGGTGCGTACCTGGCGGTCCTCGAAGGGCTCGATCATGCAATGTTCGCGGGCCATCTGGGTGATCCACCGGTCGGACTGAATGGTCATGGGCGCGAATAGTAGACGCGACCTCAACCATGCGCCACGGCCTCCGCGTGGCCGATCTAGAGCCGCTGGATCGCCGCCCGGGCGAGCCTCGCCGCACCTGCGGCGTCCGCCGCCGACGTGCGGTACTCCATCTCGATCATGCGGTCCCCCTTCAAGAAATAGAGGCGGCCGTCCACGTCCGTCCCCTGAAAGAGCTTCCGCCCGTTCCACCAACTCGGCGTGACGATCAACACGCAATGGTGGCCGCTGTAATACGAGCAACTCGGTCCCGGTCCGTAAGCGAGGGGTGTCGTGGCCCGCGATCGGTACGGCGCGACCGCGAGCCGTCCGAGCACCGCCTCCGCCTCGCTTCGGGTGATCAGCGTGCACGGGTCCGGCCCCCAGCTCGGCGCCGACGCGTCGGTCTCCGTCAGGGCGAACGGCAGGTCAGGCACGCGCTCGATCGCGCGGGCGGCGACCGCGAGGGCCTGCGCTGGACTGACACCATAGCGGAATATTCTGAGACCCAGATGGCCCTGGCGCGCGATCGTGAGGCCGCCGGGGACCGATGACTCGAAATCCCATGTGCTGTCCCGGCGACCTTCGATGGCCGACATGGTTTCCAGAGCGGTCAGCCCGTCGACGAGGATCTGAATGGTGAGTTGATGCGTCGTGTCTCGGAGACGGTAGAGACATGCCTCGCCATCAAGTTGGGGCTGCGGGGTTTCCGCGCTGGCCACGCGCTGTGGGGTAGCCCCAAGCGGCCCCACGATATGCTCGACATCGCGGCGCGAGACCCAGGCGCAGGGGTCCGCGCCCGTGAGCTGCGTCCTCATTCTCCCGCAGCTGGCCAGCAACGTGAGGAGCGCGATGCCGCGAAGGAGCACGCGGCCGATGATGGGATGCGAGCGTTACCGGCCCGTCCGTGCAGACGTTACCGGGGACCGGTAACAGCTCCGTTGCGTGGTCGGACGGGAAGCCCTACCGTCCCTGGGTGAGCGAGCTCCAGACCCTCGGCCGCGTCCGCTTGACGAGCGTGACCGAGTCGGGCCCACAGGACGTGGCAGTCCAACCGAAGCGACTGGCGCTCTTGGCCTATCTTGCCGTGGCCCAGCCGCGCGGTGTGCATCGCCGCGACACTGTGATCGCCCTCTTCTGGCCGGAGCTCGGCCAGGATGAAGCGCGCCGCGCCCTGCGGCAGGCGCTGCACTACCTGCGCGGCGTGGCCGGTGACGACGCATTCGAAGGGCGGAGCGACGAGGTTGGGCTCCGTGACGGATCGCTCGCCTGCGATGCCGTGGAGTTCGAGCGCCTGATGGCGACGGACCGGGCCGAGGACGCAACGTCGGCATACCGGGGCGACTTCCTCGCCGGATTCCATGTGCCCAATGTGGCGCCGGAATATGAGGAGTGGGTCGACCGCACGCGTTCACGCTTGCGCGATCTCGCGACGCGCGCCGCATGGCGGACGGCCAATGTGGCCGAGCGCGACGGGCGGCCGGGCGCCGCGGTAGGCGCGGCGCTGCGCGCGCTGGAGCTCGCGCCGGAGGATGAGCGCGGCCTCAAGCGGACGCTCGAGATGCTCGAGCGGCACGGCGACCGCGCGCGGGCGTTGCAGGTGTATGGCGCATTCGCGAAGCGGCTCCGCACCGAGTACGATGTGGAGCCTGCGCCCGACACGATAGCGCTTGCGGAGCGGATTCGGACCGCGCCTCCGCGGGTCATCGCTCCGGCGCCGGCGCCAACCGCGCCCGCGACGACCGCACCTGTGGTGGCTCCTGCCGTCATGTCCAGTCGTCGGCGCTGGCCCATTCCGCTGCTCACGCTCTTCGTGGGGCTGGCGGCCATCGGAGCGGTGTACGTGGCGCAACGGGCCCGGTCGAACGGCAACGGTGCCCGCCCGTCGCGAGACCGAATCCTCGTGGCCGGCGTCGCGAATCACACCGCGGACTCGACGCTCGGCCTCGTGCTCGGCGAAGCCCTCGAAGTCGACCTCCAGCAATCACCGCTCGTGCAGGTCTTGAGTCCGGCGCAGGTGCGGCGCGTGCTCGCGCTGATGCAGCGTCCCCAAGACGTGCTGGTCGATGATGCCTTGGCGCGCGAGATCGCGCAGCGCGAGGGGCTCAAGTTGTTCGTGACGGGGGATGTGAGCACGATCGGCCGTACCTACGTGCTCTCGGCTCGGATCGTGGCGGCGCCCAGTGGCGACGTGGTGGGGGCCGCGCGCGCGAGCGCGGCGGATTCGACCGAGATCATCCCGGCCATCGGTCGACTGTCGCGCGAGCTGCGCGGCCAGCTCGGCGAGTCGCTGCGCTCGGTCAACTCGAGCCCGGCGCTCAGTCGCGTGACCACGACATCATTGGGCGCCCTCCGACTCTACGCCCGCGCGATCGATGCGTCGGCCCGGCATGGGGATGTGACGACCGGTATCCGCTTGTCGAGCGATGCGGTGGTGCTCGATACGGGGTTCGCGATGGCGTTCGCGATGTTGGGCTCGTTGTACTACGATGAGCTGGATTGGGGTCGGTCGGTCAGCGCGCTGCGTCATGCGTACGAGCACCGTGACCGACTGACGTTCCACGAACGCCAGCTCGTGCTCGGCGCCTACTACTTGTATGCCACGAACGAGTACGACAAGGCCATCAGCGCGTACCGCGAGCTGCTCGACCTCTATCCCGAGGACTATCGGGCGCTCAATAGCGTGGCGAACGCCTATTACGATCAGCGGCAATTCGAGCAGGCGGACACGTTCTACCTGAGGGCGATCCGCGCCGATCCGCTCGGCGCCGGCGCGCAGCTCAACCACGTGAACACGCTGATCGATCTCGGCCGGTTCGACGCGGCACGAGTCGTCTTCGACTCGGTCACGCAGCGATTTCCGGGTGATCATCAAAACGAACAGACCGAGGTGTTCTTCGCGATGGCGCGCCAGGACTGGGACGCCGCGGGGCGGCATGCGCAGACGTACCTGGCGGTCGCGCGGGGCGACCCGTTCGATGAGATGGACGCCTATGAGACCAGCGCAACCGTGGCCCTCGCGGTCGGCCGGCTGGCGCAGGCCGAGCGCGACTCCCGGAGCGCGATGCAGCTCGCCGAGCAGAACACGTCGCCGTTCCGGTATCTCTCGAGCGCGATTCGACTGGGGTGGCTGGAGCTGCGGTACCGGCACCGTCCCGACCGCGCGCGTGCCGAGGTCGATGCCGCGCTGTCTCTCCATCCGCTCGCGGCGCTCGCGCCCAGTGACCGTCCGTACCTGGAGCTAGTGCACTTCTTCGCGGCTGCCGGCGACGTGCCGCGCGCGCGGGCGATGCTCGCGCGGTTCGAGAGCGACAGCGCCATGCGCATCCGCCTCGGAGGCGCGGCATGGCAAGATGCCCAAGGGGCCCTGGCGCTGGCGCAGCATCGCACGCGCGATGCGATCGACCAGTTGCGCCTGGCCAATGTGGGCAATCGCTGCCCGATCTGCGTTTTGCCGGATCTCGCACGCGCGTACGACGACGCGGGAGACGCCGAAAGCGCGATCGCGGCCTACGAGCGCTACCTGCGCACGCCGTGGATCTGGCGCTTGGACACGGACCAGTTCAGCCTCGGCTGGAGCATGCAGCGCGCCGCGCAGCTGTACGAGCTCCGCGGCGCGCCAGCCCGAGCCGCGCAGCAGTACAATCAACTGCTTCGCCTCTGGAGCGGCGCCGATCCGGAGCTTGCTCCCGTGATAGCCGAAGCGCGCGCTCGTCTGGTCGCACTCGGAACTGCCGCGCGCTAGCTGGCTCACCCGTGTGTCGCGAAGTAGCCGCAGGCCGCGGCGCATCCGACCATCGCGGCCGACAGGAAGGCATACCACCACACGATGAGCCAAAATGCCTGCGGCTGTTCCGCGCGCGACATCGGAGGACCGGCGCTCCTGCTCCTATAACGGCCCACGTACAATTGGATCTTCCCCGTACGTATCCCCGCCACGCTCATCCGAGCGAACCCAAACGCGAAGTACAAGAAGAACAGCGCGCAGACCCAGCCCCCTATTTTGTTGCTCATGGGATCACCGTAGATAGAGATGGCGCGCAGGCGAGTACGCGTGTCGGCGTCCGGTATCCGGAGCGCCCGCGGGAAGTACAGGATCGGCCACCGACCAGGCTCGTCACCGTTGCGGAGCACCACCACGCCGTTCGGACGCCACGTGTAGCGGAGGACGTGCTCGTCCAGCTCGTAGTGCCGGATCTGCTCCCAAGCCAAGTACGCGCTCTTGTTCCCACTCCGTGGAATGGTGAATTCGATCCCGTGTTCGTACACGCGCACGGGACAGAGCAGGAACGCGACGCGATTGGCGAGGACGAACAGCGCGACGATCAGGAGATTCGCCAACGGCAGTAGGGACGCGATCGCGCCGCGAGCGATCTGCACCGCCGCGACGCAGACGACGACGCCGAGCGTGACGAGGATCGCGACACGGTAGCGTCCCAACAGATCAAACGGCGCGCGCACTTCCGCCACGAGTGCGCCCTTGTCCACGGCGCCGCTGGTGTACTCTCTACTTGAGGGGGACATTGAGATCGCCGGATTTGTCGAACGCGAGTTCCGTTGGGACGTCGAACGAAGCGGACTCCACGATCACGGCGGGCGACTGGATGCCGCCGGCCGCCAGTTGGTTGGGCGTGAACTCCAGCAAGGCATATGCGTCGTGCACCGTACCGATGATCCACATGTCCCCCAATGCATCGAAGGCGATGGACGTGAGGTACCCTAATCCCACATTGCTGAGGGTCACCATCGGTTGCGGGCTTCCCGACACGGAGAGCTGGCTGGGCGCATACGCCACGACGGCGCTCACGCCTGTGCGCGCCACCCACAGGTTGCCGTGCGCATCGAAGGTCAGGCCCAACGTGATGTTGCTCGAGGCGCCACCCACCGCTTGCAGTGTGACAGCGGGCGCGGGGGTGCCACTCGAGGCGAGCTGCGCGGCCGTGAATTCTGTGATCGTGCTGTAGTACGCCATCCACAGGTTACCAGCCGTATCGAATGCACAAGCGCTCAGGCTCCCCTCCGGGGCTGCGAGTACGACAGCGGGCGGGGATGAGGTCGTGCTGATGAGCTGCTGGGCGGCGTACTGCGCCACGATACCATTGAGGATATCTGCAACCCAGAGGCCGCCACTGCCCGGACGCTGCAGATACGCGACTGATGCCACCGCCGTGTCGCCCGCCGCCACCGTCGCCGGACTACCGGTCACGCTAGGCGTGAACACGCTGCTGACGATCGAGTTGACTGTGACCACCGACCCGCCGGAGACCGTGTAGCTGCCCAGCGCGAGCCCGGTCAGTGTCTGTGTCGCATGGATCGTTGTTTGAAACCCCGACGGTCCCATGACAGTGACGCCGGGCGTTCCGCCCCCGGCCGTGACCGTCACGGTCAAACTGCCGGTTTGTGGCGGCGGCGCCGTCGTTGGGCTGGAGCCGCTACATGCGGCGAGAGCCGCGGCGCCGACCGTGAACACGCTGACCCGCATACCAGGCCTTCTCCGTGAGAGTCGGCGCAGAAGTGCCTGGGCGCTGTTACTGGACGCGTTCGATCGGCCGTTACCGGCGCCGTAAGCCGCGCGGGCGGATAGACCCCGTTGATTGCGGGTCACCCCTCCGGTAATTTGCCTTGGCTGTCTCGTGAAACTTTTCACAAGATCGAAACACCGGAGTTTATGGCGAGCTCTTTCTTTCCGGTGCTCCTGCTGATCGGGTTCGTCGCCGTCAACGCCGTGGCGATCATCGGGTTGTCGCACCTGACGTTACGCCTGCGTCCGACGCCCGAGAAGGACACCGCCTACGAATCCGGAATCCCGCCCCTTGGCGACGCCCGAGAACGCTTCTCGGTCAAGTTCTATATGGTTGCCATGCTCTTCATCGTCTTCGACATCGAGACGGTGTTCATGATCCCCTGGGGCGTGTCCTTCCGTCAGCTCTCCTGCACGGTGCCACTCGTCAATGGCCTCTGCCCCAGCGGGCACGCCACGCTGTTCGGGCTCGGCGAGATGCTGGTCTTCATCGCCATTCTCCTCGCTGGCCTCGTCTACGTCTGGAAGAAGGGCGCGCTGCAATGGGATTAACCCAAGTATCCTACGTTCCCGAGTCTCAAGAGAGTTGGGTCGCCACAAAACTCGACTTTCTCGTGAACTGGGGACGCGCGAACTCGCTGTGGCCGATGCCGTTCGGCACCGCGTGTTGCGCGATCGAGTTCATGGCGACGGCCGCCAGCCGGTTCGACCTCGCCCGCTTCGGGATGGAGCGCATGAGCTTCTCGCCGCGGCAGGCCGATGTGTTGATCTGCGCGGGCCGCGTGCCGTTCAAGCTCGCCCCGGTCATTCGGCGGATCTGGCAGCAGATGCCCCAGCCAAAGTGGTGCATCTCGATGGGCGCCTGCGCGTCGTCCGGTGGCATGTTCGACAACTACGCCGTGGTGCAGGGCATCGACACGATCATTCCGGTCGATGTCTACGTCCCGGGCTGCCCGCCGCGCCCCGAGGGGTTGCTCTACGGAATCCGCATGCTCCAGCAGAAAGTGATGCGCGAGCGGATGTCGGATACGTCGATCCGCACGGAGATGGAGCCGGATCCGTCGAGCCGCCTGTACATACCGGCGCCCACGATCGACGAGTTGTCGGAGCCGTTCGGCAACTCCGTGCAACAGACACGGTCTACGGTATGACCGACACCGCGATAGTGTATCCCGGCGTAGCCGCGCCGGCCGGTACCCCAGTCACGCCGCACAACATCCCGCACCGTGGCGGCCCGGAGAATCCGAGCGCGTCGGCCCTCGCGGCGCAATTCACGGATGCGATCAAGCGAGTCGACGTCGTCTGGGGCGAGACCACGGTCGTGATCGACCCCGCGCGCCTGCTCGACATCGTGAAATGGCTGCACGATGATCCGAGCCAGCGCTACGACTTCCTGTGCGACGTCACCGCCGTCGAGTTTCGAGACGCCGATATCCCGATGGAAGTCGTCTGGCATCTTCGCTCGCTCCCGTACCGGCGCTTCTTGCGACTCAAGGCGGAGCTCCCGAAGGGCGCCGCATTGGAGGTCGACAGCGTGTGGTCGATCTACAAGGCGGCCGATTGGCTGGAGCGGGAATGCTTCGACATGTTCGGCATCACGTTCCGCGGCCACCCCGACCTGCGCCGCATTCTCATGTGGGAGCAATACCGGGAAGGGCACCCACTGCGCAAAGACTTCCCATTGCGCGGCCGGTTCAGCCGCGCCGAGCAATTGCGCCAAGCGCTGGCCCAGAACCCCGAAGCACGCTACTCCATGGATGAGCTTTCGATCGTCGAGGCGTTCGAGGACCTGCCGACGGACATGCGGCAGCGCCTCTCCCGCGGCGAGAAGACGGGGGAATAGAGATGGCCGACACCCGGACCCTCGAGGTCGAGCTCTCGACCACTGGCCTGGACGCCCAGGGACGTCCCCAGCGCAGCCCGCTCACGGTTGCCTCGTATCCGGCGCTCGAACCGGATTTCGCCGACGAGCACATGTTGATCAACATCGGCCCGCAGCACCCCGCGACCCACGGGGTATTGCGCCTGGTGCTGGAGCTCGACGGCGAAACCGTCGTGCGCTGCATCCCGCACATCGGCTATCTGCACTGCGGGTTCGAAAAGATCGGGGAGTATCGCCAGTACAACCAGATCATCCCGTGGACCGATCGCGAAGACTATTTGAACTCGATCGGCAACAACGTCGCGTTCGCCTTGGGCGCCGAGCGCCTGTTCGGTATCGAAATCACTGAACGCTGCACGGTGTTGCGAGTCATCGCGGCCGAGCTCTCGCGGATCATCTCGCACCTGGTCTGGCTCGGCACGACCTGCATCGATATCGGCGCGTTCACGCCGTTCTTGTGGGCGTTCCAGGAACGCGAGCGCGTCTATGATCTCCTGGAGCGCTGGGTCGGGGCGCGTCTGACGACTTCCGCGACTCGCGTCGGCGGGATGGCGGCCGATATCCCCGATGGCTGGACCGCGGCGCTCGATGGGTTCATCAAGACATTCCCGCAGACCATCGAGCAAGTCGACCGGATGCTGACCAAGAATGGCATCTGGGTCGGGCGCACGGTTGGCCTGGGTGTCATGTCGGCTGACGAGGCGACCAACTATGGTCTCTCGGGGCCGATGCTGCGCGCCTCAGGCGTCGCCTACGATGTGCGCAAAGACTTCCCGTACCTCGGCTACGAGACGTATGACTTCGATATTCCCGTGGGCACCCATGGGGATGTGTATGATCGCTATCTCGTGCGCATGGAAGAGTTGCGGCAGTCCGTGAGAATCCTCGAGCAGGCCCTCGCGAGACTGCCCGGTGGCCCGGTGAATGTGGACGACGCGCGAGTGATTCTGCCGCCAAAGTCGAAGGCAACGAGCGAGATGGAATCCATGATCCATCACTTCAAGCAAGTGATGGAAGGCCCGAGACCGCCGATTGGGGAGGCGTACGTCGTGGTCGAGAGCCCCAAGGGCGAAAAGGGCTACTATATGGTCTCGGACGGAACGTCCAAGCCCGTCCGCTGGCGGATCCGACCGCCGTCATTCGTGAACCTGGCGGCGATCCCCAAGATGGTCGAGGGCCACTTGCTCTCCGACGTGATCGCGATCAACGCCAGCATCGACATCGTGATGGGAGAAATTGATCGTTGACGACGAAGGCACCATACGAACCGGTCTTTGTCGGCGAGCGACGCGAGGAGTTGGACGCGCTCCTCGGCCGTTACCCGACGAAGATGGCGGCCTTGCTTCCCGCGCTCTGGATCATCCAGGAAGCCCGCGGCTGGGTGAGCGACGCCGCCATGGAAGAAGTCGCCAGCGTACTCGACCTCACGCCGGCGTACGTCAAAGGCGTCGTCACGTTCTACACGATGTATCACCAACACCCGGTCGGGAAATACTTCGTCCAGGTGTGCACGACCTCGCCGTGCAACGTGTGCGGTGCCGAAGATGTCGTGCGGGCATTTCTCAGACACACCAAGTGCGAGGAGCTGGGCCAGACCTCACCGGACGGCCGATTCACGGTAATCGAAGTCGAGTGCCTCGGCGCGTGTGGATTCGCGACCCCGGTGATGATCAACGCCGAGTTTGTAGAATCGGTCACGCCAGACACCGTGCCGGCCATCGTCGCCGCTCATAAATAGACTACGCCATCCATGGGCTATCCCCACAAATCGCACGCGCGCGAGACGCCGGTCCTGTCCCAACATTTCGGCGATTCCGACGCGCTCTCGCTCTCGGGCTGGCGCCAGCGCGGTGGCTACCGCGCCCTGGAGCAAGCGCTCGGCATGGCTCCAGTCGAAATCACGAACATGGTGAAAGAATCCGGCCTCCGGGGCCGCGGTGGCGCCGGGTTCCCGACGGGCCTCAAGTGGTCGTTCATGAAGGTTGGCGACGGCAAGCCGCACTACTTGTGCTGCAACGCCGACGAGTCGGAGCCAGGGACGTTCAAAGACCGTGAGATCATGCGCTGGACGCCGCACGCCTTGATCGAAGGCTGCGCGATCGCCGCGCACGCGATGGGCGCCGAGACGACATATATCTATATCCGCGGCGAATTCACGGAACCGCTCGACCGCATGAACGCGGCCGTCAAGGAAGCGTACTCCGAGGGCGTCCTCGGCAAGAACGCCCTGGGCTCCGGCAAGCGCATCGACGTGCACGTGCATAAGGGCGCGGGCGCATATATCTGTGGCGAAGAAACCGCCCTCATGAACTCACTCGAGGGCCGCCGTGGGACTCCCCGTATCAAGCCCCCATTTCCCGCCGCCTCGGGTGTCTTCGGCCAGCCCACGACGATCAACAACGTCGAGACACTGGCCGCCGTTCCTCACATCTTGAACAACGGCGCCGAGTGGTACAAGCAGATGTGTTTGTCGAGCCCGAAGAGCACGGGCACAAAATTGTACTCGGTGTGCGGTAACGTTCGCCGGCCGGGCACCTATGAAGTCGTCATGGGCTTCCCGTTCAAAGACTTCTTGTATGATCTCTGTGGCGGACCGCTAGCCGGTAGGAAGTTCAAGGCGATTATCCCCGGCGGCGCGTCCGTCCCGATTCAGACGATGGACGAGGCCGAGGCGACCCTTATGGACTATGAGGGCTTCGTCGCGAAGGGAACGATGCTGGGCTCGGGCGGCGTGATCTGCATCGACGACCAGCAATGCATGGTGAAGCAGATCGCCCGGCTCGCTCGCTTCTTCGCCCACGAAAGCTGCGCCCAATGCACGCAATGCCGCGAAGGCACGGCGTGGACGACGAAGATCGTCGAGCGCATCGAAGCGGGGGAGGGCACGACGGCCGATCTCGACACGCTGCTTTCCATCGCCGACAACATGACGGGCAAGACTATTTGCGTGCTGTCCGACTCGTGCGCGGTACCAGTCGTTTCGGGTATCCAGAAATTCCGCGACGAGTTCATGGCGCACATTACCCAGAAGCGTTGCCCCTATCGCACGACGCCTGCTCGGAGCGCTGCCGCATGAGCGATGTGACGCTCACGATCGAAGGCCGCCAGGTCCATGTCCCGGCGGGGACCTCGATTCTCGAGGCCGCCAAGACAGCGGGCATTCTGGTGCCGCACTATTGTTACCACCCGGCACTCCCGATCCCGGCCCTCTGCCGGATGTGCCTCGTCGAGGTCGAGAAAGCGCCGAAGCTCTTGCCGGCTTGCCAGACCACGGTCGCCGACAATCAGGTCGTGCACGTGCATTCGTCGAAAGCCCAAGAGGCGCGCAAGGGCGTGCTCGAGATGCTCTTGATCAATCACCCGCTCGACTGTCCGATCTGCGATCAGTCCGGCGAGTGCGAGCTCCAGGATTACACGTACGCCGAGGGTCGGGCCGACTCCCGCTACAAGGAGCCGAAGCGCTTCAACCCGGTCGAAGATTTCGGCGGCGACGTGATGTACGTCGCCAATCGCTGCATCCTGTGCACGCGCTGCGTGCGGTTCATGGAAGATGTCGCTCACGATGCCGTGCTGACCGTCAGCGAGCGCGGCGACCGCGCATTGATCAGCAAATTCGAGGATCACGACCTCACGCACCCGTGGGCGGGCAATGTCGTCGAGCTGTGCCCGGTCGGCGCGCTCCTCTCAAAGGACTTCCTGAACAAGGCTCGCGCCTGGGAGCTCGACCGCGCGGCGTCGATCTGCCCGAACTGCACGCAGGGTTGCAACACCACGATCGAGACCCGGGACAACGTCGTCGTCCGGTTGCGTCCCCGGGTGAACGAGGACGTCAACAAGTATTTCATGTGCGACCATGGCCGGCTCGACTATCGCTGGCTCAATCGTCGCGATCGCGTGACCTCGCCGTCCGTCCGCGGGCAACACGCCGATTGGTCTCTGGCGGTTGCGGCGGCGATCGACGCGCTCGGCGGCCGCACGCTCAACGTGCTGGCCTCGCCGATGCTGCCCAACGAAGCGCTGTTCTTGCTCGGCCGGCTGATCAAGCGCCTGAACGGCAAAGGATGGTTCACGGTTCCGCAGGGGCCCGAGGCGCCACTCGATGGCGTTCAGGATCTCGCGCTGCGTTCTGACCGTGCGGCCAACGTCAAAGGGGCCGAGCTGTTCGGGTTCGCACGCATTGCCGACCCTGCCGCTGTCCTCGCTGGCCTGACCGACAAAGACGTTCTGCTGGTAGCCGACGAAGAGTTGGCTGGGTACAGCGTCCCGCCGAAGGCGGGCGCCATAATCATCGTTGGGACGACGCAGCCGGCGTGGACCGGAAACAATCCCGTCGTGCTTCCGACGACGAACATGGCCGAGGAAGAGGGGACGTTCACGAACCTGCGCGGCCGCGTGCAGCGGTACCTGCAAGCGAAGGCGGCCCCAGGCGAGTCTCGCCCGACGTACGCGGTGCTCTCCGATGTGCTGATCGCCGCGGGCGAGCCGGCCAACTATATGGTACCGTCCGAGGTGTTCGCGGCCCTCGCCGCGTCCCACCCATCGTTCTCCGGAATGAGCTACGACACGCTGGCTCTAAAGGGAGCCGTGATCCGATGAACTGGTGGACACGAGCGTTCTGTCCCGCCGGGTTGCCGTATGACCCGCAGCAGCCGGTCCCCGACTCGGCGTTCTGGCATTTCCTGCCGATCGACCTGATCGCGATCCTCATCAAGATGCTCGCGGTCTTCACGGTCTACATGGTCGGCGTCGCGATGCTGACGTTGGCCGAGCGGAAGATCTCGGCGTGGATCCAGGACCGGCATGGGCCGAACCGGGTGCTCAAGGGGTGGGGCCAGCCGCTCGCTGATGGCGTCAAGAATTTCATGAAAGAAGAGACGCTGCCCCCCTTCGTCAATCGTCCGCTGTTCCTGTTGGCACCAGCACTCAGTTTTATACCCGCCTTGATCACGTGGGCCGCGATCCCATTTGGCGCGCCGCTGCCGACATGCTGGGGCCGGATCGATATGGTGCTCGCCAATCTGCCGGTCGGGTATCTGTACGTGCTCTCGATCAGCTCACTCGGCGTGTACGGCATCGTGTTCGCCGGATGGGCTTCGAATAACAAGTACTCGCTCATGGGCGGCCTCCGCTCGAGCGCCCAGATGATCTCGTACGAGATCCCGCTCGGCATGTCGATGATCGCCGTGCTGATCTTGACCGGCAACGTGTCGTTTAGCGAGATCGTTCGCCAGCAGTCGTGGGGCTGGAACGTCATCACGCTGACCTTGGGCTGCTTCATCTTCATGGTCTCGGCGTTCGCTGAGAACAACCGGCTCCCGTTCGATCTGCCGGAAGCCGAGTCGGAGCTGATCGCCGGCTATCACACCGAGTACAGCGCGATGAAATTTTCTCTCTTTTTCATCGCCGAGTACGCGAACATGGTCACGCAGAGTGCCATGATCGCGACGATCTTTTTCGGCGGCTGGTCGATGCCGGGTCTCGATGGCCCGCCATGGACGGTGCTCAAATGGGCGCTCTCGATCGCCGTGTTCCTGGGCAAAGTGCTCTTCTTCTTGTTTGTCTTCATGTGGATCCGCTGGACACTCCCGCGGTTCCGCTATGACCAGCTGATGTCGCTGGGTTGGAAGGTGCTGCTGCCGCTGTCGCTGGCGTATATCGTGATCATTGCCAGCGCGGTCCTTGGACTCGATGTCCTCGGCATTCAGCACGGCTGGCTCCTGAGCCTCGATTTGTTCGTGTTGAACATCGTGCTCATGGTCATTGTGTTCCTCGTTATCGATCGCGGTCGCCTGGTCAGCCCGGCATCCGCGCGTGTGCGGGCCGCCGAGCTCGCGCGGCTGCGTGCGGTCGCCAAGGTCGAGCGTCCGGTGGAGGTCTAATGGGAATCGGTGTCAAAGTTCTGGAGCGTCCGACGGGAGAAGTGAGCTATGTGCGGGCGATGATCAGTGGGCTCGGCCTCACGTTCAAGCACATGATCAATCCGCACAAAGTCACCGTGCAGTACCCCGAGGTGCGCTCGACCATCTCGCCGCGCTGGCGGGGCACGCACCGGATGCTGACGACCGAGACCGGCAAGGCCAAGTGCGTGGCCTGCGGACTCTGTCCGACGGTGTGTCCGGCGAACTGCATCAAGCTCGTGCCCGGCGAGGATGAGCAGGGCAATCGCTATCCGCTGGTGTTCGAGATCGACGAGTTCCGGTGCATCTTCTGTGGCTATTGCCAGGAAGTGTGCCCGGAAGAGGCGATTCACGTCGGGCGTCACTACGAGAACTCCGAGTACAGCCGCGAAGGCTTCGTCTACGACCTCGAGCGGTTGATCGCGCAGACGCACCCGGTGTGCGAGATGTGGGATCCCGCGGACCCGAAGGGGGAATAACGGCCCCGTGCCACCGTATACGAACTTCCTCTACAGCTTCAATTTCTACCTGTTCGGGCTGATCGCGATCGCGTCGGCCATCGTGTTCGTGACGCGCAAGAGCGCGGTGGCGGCGGCGCTGTGGCTCGTCAACGTCATGTTCTGCCTCGCGGCGCTGTTCGTGATGCTCGACGCGCCGTTTGTCGGCATCATCCAGATCCTGGTCTATGCCGGCGCGATCATGGTCGTGTTCCTGTTCGTGATCATGCTGCTCAACCTGGGGGAGGGCGCCGTCTCCGACATGCGGAACTGGCGCTGGAGCCTCGTCGCCGGGCTGTTCGGCCTGGCGCTGATCGCGCAGCTGGCGGCGACCCGACGGTCGGAGCCGGTGAGCGCGATCGCGTTGGCGCCGGACTCGCTGGCGATCATCCAGAGAGCCCAAGGCGCGGTGCCGCCCGTCGCGGCGCCGCTCTTCAACCAGTACCTGCTTGCTTTCGAGGTCACCAGCGTGCTGTTACTCGTGGCGATCGTTGGGGCCGTGGTCATCGGGCGCCGGCGCGGCGAGTTCCTGGGGGGAGCCCGCGATGCTCGCTGAGTCACTCGCGATCTCGGCCGTTCTCTTCGCGATCGGCGTCGTCGGAGTGCTCATTCGGCGCAACGCGATCATCGTGTTCATGTGCGTTGAGCTCATGCTGAACGCCGTGAATCTCACGTTTGTCGCCTTCTCCCGATACTACGGCTTCGCCGGGCAGGTCTTCGTGATCTTCGTCATGACCGTGGCGGCGGCCGAGGCGGCCGTTGGGCTCGCGATCGTCATCGCGAATTTCCGGCATCGGCAAACTGTCGACCTTCAGAACATCAACCTCTTGCGCGGCTGATGCCACATCCGCTCGACGGTACCGCGGCCGAGTACGTCTGGGCCATCCCGGTTCTGCCGTTACTCGGCTTTGCCATCAACGGCGCACTCTCGCTATTTAGTGCCGGGCGCCCGGGTCCAGCCGACCCGTCTGCGCATGACGATCACTCCTCGTCGCTTCGCGACTCGTCGCCTACGGCGGACTCGCATGCTGTGGTGGCAGGCGATGCCGGAGCGTCTGGGCACGGGTCAGGCCCGGCCGCTGGAAGCGCATCCGGCTCGAGCGCTGGACACGGATCAGTCTCGGCTACTGGGCACGGATCAGATCCGGCCGCCGGTTCAGCGCACGCCGAAGGCAGTGCGCCCCGGTTTGGTGGGCTCGTAAGCTTCATCGGGCCCGCAGTAGTAGCCGCGTCGTTCGTGCTGGCCGTCGCGATCTTCATGGCGATGCTGGCTACGCACGCCGACACGCCGTTCGTCCAGCGCACATTCCCATGGCTCGTCGGCGTCTGCGACCACAACGACAACCTGGGTTGCCTCATCGTCGACTGGTCCTGGCAGATCGACCGCCTGTCGATGCTGATGGTCCTCGTGATCACGGGAGTCGGCACGCTGATCCACATATTCAGCGTCGGCTACATGCGCGAGGACCCAGGCTACGCCCGCTACTTCGCGTACCTCAACCTGTTCGTGTTCTTCATGCTGGTCCTGGTGCTCGGCGCCAGCTACCCGGTCCTGTTCGTCGGCTGGGAAGGCGTCGGCCTCTGCTCGTATCTCTTGATCGGCTTCTGGTTCAACGACAAGGCCAACGCCGACGCCGGCAAGAAGGCCTTTATCGTGAACCGGATCGGCGACTTCGGCCTGCTCATGGCGATGTTCATGCTCTTCGCCAACATGGGCACGCTCGACTTCGGCGGCGTGTTCAGCAACGCCGCCTCGCTCGGCGCGAACTCGCCGCTCGTCACGACGATCTGCCTCTTCATTTTCCTGGGCTGCGTCGGCAAGAGCGCCCAGATCCCGCTCTACGTCTGGCTACCGGACGCGATGGCCGGCCCAACGCCAGTCTCGGCCCTGATCCACGCCGCGACCATGGTCACGGCCGGCGTCTATCTCGTCGCGCGCAGCTCGGCCCTCTTTGCGCTGGCGCCGGCGGCGAGTCTGACCGTGTGCGTGATCGGCGCCCTGACCGCGATCTTCGCGGCGACGATCGGCCTCAAGCAGTGGGACATCAAGAAGGTCCTCGCGTACTCCACGGTCTCCCAGCTCGGCTACATGTTCGTCGGCGTCGGCGCCGACGCCTACGTCGCCGGCATGTTCCACCTGGTGACCCACGCGTTCTTCAAGGCGCTCTTATTCCTCGGTGCCGGCTCCGTGATCTACGCGATGCACGCCGCCTATCACGAGACACACAGCCACGACGACGCGCAGGACATGCGCAACATGGGCGGCCTGCGCCAGTACATGCCGGGACCTTCGTCCTCATGTGGATCGCGACGCTGGCCATCGCGGGCATCCCGCCATTCGCGGGATTCTTCTCGAAGGACGAGATTCTCGGGACCGTGTTCGCCCGCGCCCAGGGGTCGGCGCTCGCCGACGCCCATTGGCTCGGCATTCCAGGGAGCATCGTGCTCTACGCCTGCTATGCCCTGGGCCTGGCCGCGGCGCTGCTCACCGCGATCTACATGACGCGCCTGATGCTGTACACGTTCCACGGCAAGAATCGCACAGGCGAGGCCGAGAGCAAGCATTTGCGTGAGGCTCCGTGGGTGATGACGGGCCCACTCGTCGTGCTCGGGCTCTTGAGTCTCGCTGGTGGATTTCTAAACGTGCCCGCGTTGGTCGGCAACGTCATGCCGACCGAGGCGCTGGCCCACTGGCTGGAGCCATCGCTCGAGCGTCGCGCCCGGAATAGTCGCAGCGGGCCCGTCACAGGAGGTCGGGCTCATTCTGGTGGCGGTTGCCATTGCGATCGTCGGCATTGCCATAGCCGTCGTGCGCCTCAAACCCGATGCGCTCAAGCCCGCCGACGAGCCGCAGCCGGTCGACACGCCGATCGAGAGCCTGCTGGAGCACAAGTACTACGTGGATGAGATATACGATCGTGGAATAGTTCGGCCGCTTCTATGGTTCTCGCGGTCGGTCCTGTGGAAAGGCGTCGACGGCCTGATCGACGCAACGGTGAACTTCGCTGCCTGGATCTGGCGCGGTCTAGCGGTCGTGGGCTCGGCGATCCAGGATGGCCAGATTGGCGTCTATGCCTGGGTGTTGGTTGCTGGCGTGATCATCGTGCTCGGCGCGTTCTCCCTGACCTATTGAGATAATGATCGCTAATCAGTGGGTCCTGCCAGCGCTACTCTTGATCCCGCTCTTGGGTGTCCTGGTCATCCCCATATTTCCGAGCCAGGCGCGCTGGGTCGCGTTGATCACGCTCCTCGTCGAGTTCGTGGTCTCGCTGTTCCTCTGGATGCAGTTCAACGTCGCCGATAACGCCGGCTGGCAGTTCGCCTTCTCAGTGCCGTGGATCCCCACGTGGGGGATCACGTTCTCGCTCGGCATCGACGGCGTTGCGCTCGTCATGGTGCTGCTCACGACGTTCATCATGCCGCTCGCGATCCTGGGCAGCTGGACGGCGATCAAGGACAAAACGCCCCAGTATTACGCGCTGATGCTGGTGCTCACGACCGGCATGCTCGGCGTCTTCGTGTCGCTCGATCTCTTCCTGTTCTATCTCATGTGGGAGATCATGCTGGTGCCGATGTACTTCATCATCGGCATCTGGGGCGGTGAGCGCCGTATCTATGCCAGCATCAAGTTCTTCATCTACACGTTCCTCGGATCGCTGATCATGTTGGTGGCGATCCTGTATCTCGGGTTCCACGCCTGGCAGCACGGCACCGTGACCGAGATGTTCCGCGCGCCCGGCCCACCAAATTTCTCGTTCGACAACGTCATGGCTGTCGTCACCGCGGCGTCGCCGCAGACGCTCTCGACAACCACCGCGCGTTGGCTCTTCGCGGCGTTCTTCCTGGCGTTCGCGATCAAAGTCCCGATGTTCCCGTTTCACACGTGGCTGCCGGACGCGCACGTCGAAGCCCCCACGGCCGGCTCGGTTGTTCTGGCGAGCCTGATGCTGAAAATGGGAACGTTCGGGTTTATTCGATTGGCGATGCCGCTTTTCCCCGCGGCGGCACTCGATCCGATCATACGCGACTTCTCCATACGCGGCATAATCCTGGGGCTTGCCGTAGTAGGCATTGTCTACGGCGCCTTGGTCGCCCTCGTCCAACCGGACTTCAAGAAGCTCGTGGCCTATTCGTCTGTCAGCCACTTGGGCTTCGTGATGCTCGGCCTCTTCGCCTTGACGCTCCAGAGCGTTCAGGGCGCGATCCTCGTGATGATCAATCACGGCATATCGACGGGCGCGCTCTTCTTACTGATCGGCTTTATTTACGAGCGCAAACACTCCCGGTTGATCAGCGCATACGGTGGCATCGCGAGAGTCGTCCCGTTGTTCGCGGCGGCGCTGACGTTCGTGTCACTGTCGAGCATTGGCTTGCCGGGACTGAACGGATTTGTCGGCGAGTTCTTGGTCCTCCTGGGTTCGTTTAGAACAGAGCCGTGGCTGGTGCTGATCGCGACGACGGGAGTGATATTCGCCGCCGCGTACATGCTGTGGGCGATCCAACGGATCCTCTTCAATCCATTGGATAAGCCGGAAAATGCCAATCTGACCGATCTGAATTGGCGCGAGATCGGTACCCTCGTGCCGCTTGTCATCGTGATTATCTGGCTCGGCGTCTACCCGGCGCCGGTCCTGCGCCGGACCGAGGCCTCGGCGAATCGGCTGGTGACCGTGGTCACGCGTGGCGCCGCCAAGGGCACGAACGGACCGCCCGGCGCGATATTCCGGGGCGGGCGTCGGATCGGGTCCATACGATGACCACGACATTCGACCTCACCGTCCCGGCCCAACTCGCGGCCGCCCTCGGCCCGGACCTCGTACTCATGGCCGGCGCGACCGTGCTGATGCTCTGGTCCGCCTGGAAGCGCGAAAGCACGGAGCACCAACGGAACGTCGGCGTCGGGGCCCTCGGCGTCGTGCTGCTGACGATGATCCTCGTGGTCGCCTACTGGACCTCGGGCGTCACCGCGGCACCGGGCGTCATCGCGGTCGACAACTTCCGGTGGGCGGCGGACATGATCATCCTGATCGGCGCGTTCTGCACGATCGGGCTCTCGATCGAGTACAACGCCCGGGAGGAGATCACGACGGCCGAGTCCCACGCGCTCGTGCTGTTCTCGACGAGCGGGATGATGCTGCTCGCGGGCGCCCGCGATCTCATGATCGTGTTCTTAGGGATCGAAGTGATGTCCGTCTCGGTGTACGTGCTCGCCGGCATGAACCGCCGGAGCGCGCGCTCGGCCGAAGGGGCCCTCAAGTACTTCCTGCTCGGCGCGTTTTCGACCGCGTTCCTGCTGTACGGCATCGCGCTCGTCTACGGCGCGACCGGTGCGACCGACCTCCCGACGATCTATAGTCGCATCAACACGTACGACCTCTTTGGCCGGCCGACGCTCCTCATCGGGGTCGCCATGCTCGTCGTCGGCTTTGGGTTCAAGGTCGCGGCCGTGCCGTTCCATATGTGGGCGCCCGACGTCTACGAAGGCGCGCCGACGCCGATCACCGCGTTCATGGCCGCGTCGGTCAAGGCGGCCGCGTTCGCCGCATTCTTGCGCGTCTGGATCGAGGCGTTCCCGTATATCAGTCCATCGCGCGGACTCTTCTACTACTGGCACAACGCCGTCTGGGGTCTCGCCGTCGCGACGATGATCGTCGGGAATGTCATCGCGCTGGCGCAAAAGAACATCAAACGATTGCTGGCGTACTCGAGCATCGCGCAAGCCGGCTACGTGCTGGCCGCACTCGTCGCGGGTGACAGATATGGTGCGTCCGCATACTTGTTCTTCCTGCTCTCATATACCCTCGCGACGATGGGCGCTTTCGGCGTCGTCATCGCCCTGGGGAACCGCGGCGAGCCCAATCTCAACGTCGACGACTACGCTGGCCTCTGGCGCACGCGGCCCATGCTGGCCGCCGCCATGGCCGTGTTCATGCTCTCGCTCCTTGGGTTCCCGATCGCCGGCGGCATCGGGTTCGTCGCCAAGTGGTACATCCTGGAAGCCGCCATGCGGTCGCCCGACGTCCCGCAGGTCGCACTGGCGACGACGATCGTGCTCACCTCCGTGATATCGGCGGGCTACTACCTGCGCGTCGTGCAGGTCATGTTCATGCGGCCGCGCCCTGAGAACGCGGCGGCGTCAGCGCCGGCCGGGTGGTTCACCGAGTCGATCGTCTTCGCCTCCGCGGTCGCGGTGCTGGTGTTCGGGATCTACCCGACGCAGATCATCAAGCTGGCCGAGGCGAGCGTGCCGCATGCGGTGACCACTCAGGCGGTCCAAGCCCGATGACCGTCTCGGCCGGGATCTTCCGCCAGTACGACGTGCGCGGCATCGTCGGGCGGGACCTCACGGCCGAAGCCGCGGGCGCCGTCGGCCGTTCCTACGCCGCGCTGTTGGCGGAGCGAGGCATTCACGGCCCGGTCGCCGTGGGCCGCGACAACCGGCCGAGTGGCCCTATGCTGCGTGACGCGCTGGTCTCGGCGCTCACCGTGAGCGGCGTGGACATCGTCGACGTCGGCGTCGTTCCAACACCTCTCTTGTACTGGGCCCTCAACCATGAGGGAGTGGTCGGCGGGATCCAGATAACGGGCTCTCATAATCCGCCCGAATACAACGGCTTCAAACTGTCGCTCGGTACCAGCTCGATCCACGGCGATGGCATCCAGCATCTCTACGGGCTCGCGCGCGATGGCGTGTCGCTGCGTGCCGACAAGCCAGGCACGGTGCGGCATGCTCAAGTGATCGATCGCTATGTCGATGACATGGTCGAGCGCACGGGACCGTTGTCTCGCCGGTTGAAAGTCGTCATCGACTGTGGCAATGGAGCGGGCTCCCTGGTCGCCAATAAATTGTTCAGCCGGTTGGGTGTCGATGCCTCATATCTGTTCTGCGTCTCCGATGGGACATTCCCAAACCATCACCCGGACCCCACGGTAGTCGAGAATCTGCAAGATCTCATTCGCGAGGTGCGCGACCAGAAGGCGGACCTGGGCATAGCGTTCGATGGCGATGCCGATCGCATAGGCGTCGTCGATGGCAGGGGCGAAATCGTCTGGGGCGACCACGTCCTGATCCTCTACGCGTGGGATGTGCTTCGCCGCACGGGTACCGGCAAGCCGATCATCTTCGACGTAAAGTCCTCCCAAGCGCTTCCGATGGCGATAGCCGCCGCTGGTGGTGTTCCGGTGATGTGGAAGACGGGACACTCGCTGATCAAAGAAAAGATGAAAGAGATGCACGCCCCGGTCGCCGGCGAGATGTCGGGCCACATGTTCTTCACCGAGGGTTTCTACGGTCACGATGACGCGCTCTACGGCGCGGCCAGGCTGTTGCGGATCGTGGCCGAGTCGGGCCGATCGATCGATCAGATGTTGGCGACGGTGCCCAAGTTCTACTCGACGCCGGAAATTCGCGTCGACTGCCCGGACGACCGCAAGTTCGTGATCGTCGACGAGGCCGTCGCGCACTATCGGACGCGGCACGATGTCGTCGATGTCGACGGCGCGCGCGTCCTGTTCGGCGACGGCTGGGGACTCATTCGCGCGTCGAACACCCAGCCGATCCTCGTGCTGCGATTCGAGGCGAGCTCGCCCGAGCGGCTGGCCGCCATCCAGGCGGACATGGAGGGATGGCTCAGCCTGCGCGGTATTAGTATCCCCTGAGCAGCCGTGACGCGGCGTAGGCGTGTCGGCCTGCTGGTAGCGGCAAGCGCTGCCCTGGTGCTGATCGTGGGCCGGATCGCCGCCGGCCTGTTCGTCCGCTACGAGTACTACGACGCGCTCGGCGCCCGCGATCTCTGGATGACGCGGCTCGGCAACGAGCTGCTGCTCCGGGCGATCACGGCCTCCGGCGCGATGCTGTTTGCGCTCGCCAACCTGTACGCGGTCCGCTTGTCGATCGCCTCGGTCGTCCTGCCCCGGCGCATGGGTGATCTCGAGATCGGCGAGGAACTGCCCGCCCGGTATCTCAACGCCGCCGTGGTGATCCTCGCGGCGATCGTGGGACTCGTGCTGGCGTTACCCGAGCACAATTGGACCGCGCTCGTCCTCGCCCGACACGGCGTGCCGTTTGGCGAGTCTGAGGCGTACTTCGAGCACGACTTGGGGTTCTTCGTCTACTGGCTCCCCTTCGAGACGGATTGCTACGTCCGGGCGCTGTGGACGCTCGCGGCGGTGACCGCGCTCGTCGTCGTCCTCTACTTCTTCTTCACGCCCGGCCTCAAGTACGAGAAAGCCAAGCTGACGATGTCCACGCACGTGCGCCGGCACGTGGCGTTGCTCGCGCTCTTCGCTTTCGGCGCGCTCGCCTGGAGCTACCGCCTCGACATGTACGGCGCGCTTACCTCCGGCAGCGGCCCACTCTACGCGTTCGCCTACGCCGACAACCACGTCGGCATCCCGGTCAACCTGGTGCTGTCGTTCGCCACCCTGGCGTTCGGGTTCGCGGTCTCGTTCGCGATGTGGCGCGACCAGCGGCGCACGGCGCTCGTGCTGGTGACGTGCATCCTGCTGATCCCGTACCTGGCGATCAAGGCCGGTCCATGGCTGGCCGAGCAGTTCGCGTCCGAGCGCGACGCCACGCGGCGCGAGCGTCCGTATCAGGTCATCCGCGCGTTGTACACCAACCAGGCATTCGGCGCGGACTCGGCGCACATGCCCGATGCGCCGGCGTCGCTGGCGATCGAGAGCCCGGCCGAGCTCGCGCGCAATGTCTCGGTGTGGGACCCCGCGACCATCGTGCAATCGCTGTCCCGCGCGCGGCGCGGCGCGTCCGTGTTCGAGGCGCAGGCGTGGCGCGAGTCGCCGGCCGGCCCGATCGCGACGGCGATCGAACGGCCCGTCGGCGGCGGGCGATGGATAGGCATTCGGGTGCTGGCCTCCGGCGAGGAGCCCCAGGGCTCGGTGCTCCGCGTCGATTCCCTCGGACGCTCTGATCTGTCGGACCTCGCGCTGCCGCCAGCGCTGATCCAGGAAGGCGCATCGGGTGACACGGTCATCGCCGATTCGGCCGGGGTCGTGGCGGCGCCCGTGATGGAGGGATGGGTCACGCGCCTCGCCCACGCGTGGATCGCGCAGAACCTCCGCTTGCTGTCCGAGGACCTGCCCGAACGCAACGCGCGCGTTGTCAGGGTGCGCGACGTGCGCGAGCGCGTGCGCTCCCTCGTGCCGTTCTTCGCGCTCGGCTCTGTCGTCTGGCCCGCGGTCGTCGGCGACTCGCTGTGGTGGGTCGTCGACCTGTATGCGGCCTCCAACGACTATCCGCTGAGCGCGCACCTGCCGTTTGGCGATAGCCAGATCAGCTACTTTCAGCACGCGGGTGTGGCGTTCGTGGAGGCCTACACCGGTCGCGTGCTGGTCGCCCGTGACGAGACGCTCGATCCCGTCGCCCAGACCTGGGTCAAGGAGTTTCCGGGTCTGTTCACGCCGTGGGACCGCGTGCCGCCCGCACTCGCGGCCCAAGCGCCGCCGCGAACCGACCAGGCGCTGGTCGCCGCGGTCAGTTATCTCCGCCGATCGACCGAGCGCGGCGACTCGACGGCGCCGATCAGAGCGGTGACGCCCCCGGCCACGGATTCGAGCACGGCTGGGGGTCAGAACGCGATCGTCTCCTGCTTCGCGCTGCCGGCGGCGCCAAGCGCATGCACCTGGTCGCTGCCGCTCCTGGACTCGCGCGAGCGGGTCGCCGGTCTCATCCTGGCGATCGGTGGCTCTCGCGCCGCGGTTTTGCGATACCGGGCGCACGCGGAGGGGCCGCGGTGGACGACCGTCAGTGATCGATTGGAGCGTCCGACGGACTCCGTCGCGTCCGCCGGCCGGATCGTCGAGGGCCGTCTCCGGTCGGTGCCATATCGCGCTGGCGTGGCATTCATTCGGCCGGAGTACTCCTGGCCGGCCGATCTCGCGCCGGACCTGGACCGCGTCGCCGTCGTGACAAACGACACGACCTCGAGCGCCCATACCATGGCCCAGGCTCTCGGGCTCGGGCCGAGCGTCCAACGCCCGGCGCCGGCACCCACGACCTCGGGCGAGTTCCGCGCGCGGGTGCTGGAGCTTTACGACGCGATGCAGGCGTCGCTCAAACGCGGCGACCTGACCGGGTTCGCCGCCCAATTCAACGAGCTCGGTCGGATCCTCGGCCGAGCCCCAAGGGACTAGTTTAACGAGACATGAACATACACGAATATCAGGCGAAGGAGCTCCTCCGGGCGTCGGGGATTCCTGTTCCCCCGGGCGAGGTCGCCACGACTCCCGATCAGGCGGAAGCGATCGCCAAACGCTTCGGCGGCACGGTGGTCGTCAAGGCACAGGTTCACGCCGGTGGCCGCGGTAAAGCTGGGGGCGTCAAGCTCGCCAAGACACCACAGGAAGCCCGCGACGTGGCGGCAAAGATCCTGGCGCTCACCATCAAGGGGTTTCCGGTCCACAAGGTCCTCGTCACCCCGGCCGCCGAGATCGTCCACGAGGCCTACGTGGGTTTGATCCTCGATCGCGCCTGCAAGCGCGCGCTCTTCATGGTGAGCCCGGCGGGTGGCATCGACATCGAAGAAGTCGCCGAGAAAACCCCGGAGAAAATCCGTAAACTCTCCGTCGACCCACGCTACGGTCTGCTGCCATTCGAAGCGCTGGGCCTTGGCTACTTCCTGTATAACGACGCGTCGAAAGCCCGTCAGGCTGCGCGCATCATGGGGCAGTTGTACAACGCGTTCCAATCGAGCGGCGCGACGTTAGCCGAGATCAATCCGCTGGTCACCCAACCCGATGGCTCGTTGATCGCCGTGGATGCGAAAATGGTGATCGACGACAATGGCCTCGAACGCAGCCCATCGATCGCGGCGCTGCGCGACGAAAGCTCCGAAGACCCGAGCGAGACCGCCGCGCGCAAAGCGAACCTGACTTTTATCAAACTCGATGGCAACGTCGGCTGCGTCGTCAACGGCGCGGGCCTCGCGATGGCCACCATGGATCTCGTGCAATATTACGGCGGCCAACCGGCGAATTTCTTGGACATCGGCGGCTCGTCGAACCCCGAGAAGGTGGTCAACGCGCTCAAGATCATCACCGCGGACCCAAAGGTGCGCGTCATCCTGTTCAATATTTTCGGTGGGATCACGCGAACCGATGACGTGGCCAACGGCATCGTGCAGGCCCTCGACCAGTCACCGCCAACGGTGCCACTCGTGATTCGGCTCACGGGCACGAACGAAGAGCAGGCGGTCAAGATTCTCGCGGCTCGCGGACTCTCGGCGATGACCGACATGGATGCCGCCGTCCAACAGGCCGTCAAACTGGGGGCGGCCGCGTGAGCATCTATATCGATTCCGGCACGCGCCTGGTCGTTCAGGGCATCACCGGCCGCGACGGCTCGTTCCACACGCGCCAGGCGATCGAGTACGGCACGAAGGTCGTGGCGGGCGTCACGCCAGGGAAGGGGGGCACGACGTTCGAGGGCGTGCCGATCTTCAACACGGTGGCCGACGCCGTGCTGGCGACCCACGCGAACACGTCGGTGATCTACGTGCCGCCGCTCTTCGCGGCGGATGCGATGATGGAAGCCGCGGCCGCGGCGATCCCGCTCATTGTCTGCATCACCGAGGGCGTGCCGGTCCTCGACATGACGCGCGTGTATCCGTACGTGAAAGAACACAAAGCGCGTCTCATCGGTCCCAACTGCCCGGGTCTCATCTCCCCAGGCGGGAGCAAAGTCGGAATCATACCGGGCCGCATCTGTACACCGGGCCCGATCGGTCTGGTGAGCCGCTCCGGCACGCTCACGTACGAAGTCGTCAACCAGCTCACGAAAGCGGGCCTCGGGCAGACGACGTGCGTCGGCATTGGCGGTGACCCGATCAACGGCACGAACTTCGTGGACTGCCTCGCGGCGTTCCAGGCCGATCCGGCGACCGAAGCGGTCGTGATGATCGGCGAGATCGGCGGCAGCGATGAGCAAGATGCCGCTGACTACGTCAGGTCCAAGATGACGAAGCCGGTCGTCGGATTCATTGCGGGCCGCACGGCGCCGCCAGGCCGCCGGATGGGCCATGCGGGCGCAATCGCCGGCGGCGCCGGCCAGACGGCTGCCGACAAGGTCGCGGCCCTGCGCGCGGCTGGCATTCCCGTGGCTGATCGCCCGGTGGACGTTGTTGGTCTCGTGCGCGAGCGCTTGGCTGCTGTCGTCAGCAAGTGACGCTGGCTGACTTGCTCCGCGCGGATCGCGTCGTGGTCCGGCTCCAAGCGACCACGGTCGAGGATGCCGCGCGCGAGCTGGTCGCCCAGCTCGAAAAGGCAGACGCTATAACCGACGCTGAGAAACTCCGTCAGCGCATCGACGAAGAGCTCCCGGAAGACATTGTCGCCATGGGCGATCGCGCATTTCTGTTGCACTATCGCACCGATGCCACGTCCCAACTCATCGTCGCCCTAGGCACCGCCGAAAACGCCATCTGCCGAGAGCTGTCGGATGGCGATCGTCAATGCGCGCGAGTGATGCTGCTGGTGGTCGCACCTCCCCGACTCGCGGCTCGCTACCTGCAAGTCGTCGGTGCGTTCGCGCGCTTTTTGTCGAGCGCCGAACGGGTAGACGCAGTTCTTTCGCAAGAAACCCCGGAAGCGCTCGTGCGACTCGAAGAGCTCCGGGAATACGAGCTGCCCGCGCAACTCACGGTGCGCGAGATGATGACCGAACGTCCGCACACCACACGCCCGGACACGCCGGTCAAGGAAGCCGCCCGCGAGATGGTCCGCTGGCGGGTCAGCGCACTCCCAGTCGTCGAGGTCGACGGCCGTCTCGTCGGCATGCTATCCTCGCGCGACCTGGTGCGCGATCTCCTCGGCAGCTATCTCCAGGGCGGCCAGGGCGCCGCCGACCGCCCTACGCCGAAACCCCCGCGTCGCACGGTCCGCGACGTGATGACGCGCCAGGTGCTCTGCGTCTCGCCCGACGAGCCGCTCGCCGAGGTGGCGTCACTGATGACAAACAAGGATGTCGAGCGCGTCCCGGTCGTCCGGGACGGCTTGCTCGTCGGATTTCTCACCCGCGGTGACATCGTTCGCAAACTGATAGGATCGTAATGACCCGAACTCTCGCCATCATCAAGCCGGACGCCTTCGCCACCGGCAAGGCCGGCCTCATTCTCGCCCACCTGGAAAACGCGGGCTTCCGCGTCCTCGCCACGCGAGTCCTTCGCCTGACCCCAGACCAGGCCGGCACTTTCTACGAGGTCCACCGCGAGCGCCCGTTCTATTCTTCTCTCGTCGCCTTCATGACGTCGGGCCCGTGCATGCCGATCGCCCTCTCCCGCGACGATGCCGTCTCCACACTTCGCGTCGTCATCGGCGCCACCGACCCGGCCCAAGCCGCTCCCGGTACCATCCGGAAGCTTCACGCCGAGTCAAAGGAGCGAAACGCGATCCACGCCTCGGACTCCGACGACAATGCGGCTCGCGAGATCGGCTTCTTCTTTTCGGGAGCCGATATAGCATAGGGCTTCGCTCTGGGCGGTCCTCTATGGCGGATACTGGGACAGCAGCGTCTTAAGCGCGCTGTCTGTCCCGGTTAGTGCGCCCCGGAGGATCGGCAGCACCCTGCGCATCCACGCGATCGCCTGTCTACGACCCGCATCGGTGGCCATCGCCGGGTCATATACGGAACCGCGTCGCAAGGCGCGAACCTCGCTCGAATCCGCCACGAGATCCTCGAGGCCCTCGAGCTCGAGCGCCGCGACGGCCGCAAACGCCGCCTCGTGATGGCCTGGACCACTTCCGACTCGCAGCTGGTGTGCGGCCAGCACCGCGAAGGCGCCCGCTAGCGCAGCGTCGTACGCAGCCCGAATCGCGCCATCGAGACTGATACCGTCGAGCTCCGCGTCTCGTGCGCTGTCGGTTGCCTTGCGCCACAGCTGCACTACAGCCGCCCGATCGAACGGCTCGTCAACGATGCGCTTGCCTTGGATGAGCCACGCAAGTCGCTCAGGTCTTTCCCGTCCGCTCACGCCACCCGCTCACGCATCCGTATCCCCGCCGCGGCCGCGATCGGCGCAGCCGTTTCGATATCACCCGCCACACGGACCATCGCACCCTCCAACACGTTCCGCGGAAACCGCGCCCCGCTAGCTAACCGCTCGCCGAGCGCATGGCGCGTATACAACACCGGATTGACCTCGCGCCCCAACACCAACGCCGTCTCGGCGAGTTGATGATGCATGGTCCGCGCGTCTACCGCATCACCGATGATCAGCACGTCGACATCACTGTGCTGCCGCGCCGTCCCGGTCGCGAACGAGCCGAACACGCAAGCGAAGTCAATCCCTTCGACGTCCGCCAACGCATCACGCACTACGGCGACTGGATCCGAGAGCGCCCCGACGATCGTCCGCAACGCCCCCCACAGGGGAGAGCGCTCGTCCACCGCATAACGCACGAGGCGTCCGTCTGGCCGACGCGTCAGAGCTCCCATCGCGATAAGCGCCGACAGATCCCGTTGGACCGATGCGCTCGAGACCGCGAGGACGCGCTGAAGCTCCCGCATGTGCGCGCGCGCCCGAGGCCGGATCACGAAATACCGTACGACGCGCTGCATCGACGCCGGCCAACCCAGTAAGTTTAGGCTCTCTCCCATGAGCCAAAACCTAGCTCACTTTTTCGCTCTTCGCCATAGCGCGCGGCTCTTAATCGTTCAGCTAGGCCGGTGCAGTCTTGAGACGAAATCGGACGCCTTCGCGTTTTTGAAGGAATGCGACAATGCCGAGCAGGTTAGCGGCCCGCGGATTACCCGCGGGCCCGAGCATGCGCATCAAGCTCTTCGACGGAATGCGCGTCGCTGCCGCTAGATCAGCAAAGCCGACTGTCGCTTTGATATAATCGCGCAGCACGGTTTTACCGGTATCAACGTCTCCAGCGAGCAGGCACTCAATGCCCTCGCGAAGCAGGGCTCTACCAAACGCCGGATCCCGCTGCACGCGAGCGACGATCGTCTCTTTGAAATCGCGAGTTAACGGCATGAGTCCTCACTTTCTGCGCTTATAGTCAGCCCACCGTTCGTGGGCGGTCTCAATATTCTGTTGCTGGCGTTTCTTGGTTCCACCGCCAAGCAAGATCACGAGCGTATCGCCGTCCTTTCCAAAGTACACGCGATAGCCCGGCCCGAAGTCGATCGTGTACTCGAAGACACCGGCTCCGACGCCCTTGACATTCGAGAAATGACCGTGAGATAGCCGCGTGACTGCAATGGCGACTTTCGCCGCGGCCTCCGCATTCAGGTCGTCGAACCACCTGGCATACGGACTGTGACTATCACGGTCGATGTATTCGCGAACGGTGATCATGTGTATGGTAACGCATACGTTACCATGTGTCAATCAAACGCGTCGAACGGGCCGAATTCTGGCACTCACACCGCGATTGACGACTCGAAACCCGGAAGCTCGCAGCCGAGAAGGGGCGCTCGATGAAGAGAAAGATCCGTCGAACTGTGTTCGAGCTCGAACGCCCCGGAGCTGGAACGCCGACTTATGTTGGTCGTGACTATTTCGACTCGCCGCTGATGCACGGTCAGCGCCGCAACGCGCTAGCTACCGCGATTAGCTACGTAATGCCAAGTTCTGCTTTCAGGTTGTCCGCTTCCCGAGATTTCCCCGCGGCCTCGTGTTGGGCGCCCAGCTTGTACAATACTTGGGCAAGCCCTTGCAAGGTCCCAAGGAGCTTCGTGCGATCCGTTGGTGACTCTGACACTACGCTTCGAAAGAGTTGCTCCGCCTCTTGCAATTGATCTCTTGCCTCGGCGAAGCGTTCCATTTGGGCCGAAATCACGCCACCGACGCGGAGCATCTGCGCGAGCATGGACCAATGTTCGTCGGCTAAGACGGCGCTGAGGTCTCGTTGTATTAGAATTGCTCTTAGCGCCAAGCGAGAATGCGATTTCAAGTCTCCCACGACACCTCAGCGTGTTCGCCAGCGTAATAAGGGCAATTGCATAGTGCGCTAGATACCTGTGGGGTTGGGCAAGGCACAGTCGTGTGAGAATTCTGACCGCTTCCATCGCCGCGTGAGATGCCTCACGTGGCTTCAGGTCGACGCAACGATTCGCCGAGTTGCTGAGAGTCAACGCGAACTTCCCTCGAAGCACGATCTCGTTCGGGTGAGCTGCAACGGCCCGTCGGTGTCGCATTACGGCTTCGCGCGCAACCTCGCTTGCGTTAGCTCCACGGCCCGTACGGTCAAGTGCGATGGCGAGGTTGTTCAACGCCCAGGCGATCTCTCGGTCAAAGACCTCCGGCTGCTGTTCCGCAAGCGCGCGGTATGCCAGGACGCTCTTTTGCGACGCCTGCAACGCTTGATCTGGCTTGTTCAACTCCAGGTACCTCGTCACCAACGTATTGCGCGCTAGTGCCAATGCTCGCGCGTCGCCCTCGGCCGAGAGACGCTCAACGAGTTCCTCCTGAAATATCAATGCGCGCGCTTGCAGCACGACGCTCCGCTCGGGTAGCACTGCCGCAATAGAGGTCATCACTGATAGATCGACAGTCGGCGCTAGAACATCGTCGAGCCAGGCGATGGCGCCCGAAACATTTGCGTCCTCCGCGAAGTCTTGCACAGCGTGAATCACAAATTCGGCGACTGCGATCGGGCTCCTGCTGAACGCACGCTGGATTGTTCCGTGTTGTTTCTCGAGTGGTCGGCGTGGAGCTCCGATTTCTGTCAGGGCGAAGGCCTCGCCTATAAGGTCAGGTCGGATCGGCGTCAGGTTGTCGCCTTGTTCAGCGGCAAGCGCGTCCGCGAGCAGAGAGGCAATCGTTTCAGCGGGGACAGATAGGCTATAGCCTGCTTCTCGACTCTCCTGCTCCACCAACGCAGTGGAGTCGGCTTGACCGCTACCGGCCTGAAGCGTCACGCATGCCGCCAGATACGTGAACAGCCTCGGATCGATGTGCGAAGCGGAAGCGAGGCGCTGCAGTCGTTCGCGCTCAGACTCGGCGACGCGCTTGGCCAGATCTGGCCGACTCAGTGCCAGTGCCGTGGGTGCATCACCCGAGGAGGCGACGACTCCCGCCATAATCAGGAACAGAGGGTCGCCTGTGTTGGGCCCGATGGTAAGACGGTTGTCGAAGTCTGGCCTAAGTCCCGGCGCCGGAAGGCTCGGTACGGTCGAGGCGCCGTTGATGCGTGCAGCCGCTTGCATTGCAGCTAACAGGAGCGCTCGTCGGTCAGCAACGGATCCGAGCGGGCGAAGCGGAACTGGTGCTTCAGGATCGAGCAGCGAATCGATGGATGCGCTCGCGAGCGTTCCCGGCCGGGTAAGATCGAACCACCAACCGCCATTGTCGTCGGCGAACCGTTCCAGCAACAGCACGCGGAGTCGATAGGTGGTAGTCAACGTGGCGAGCTTGCCAAGCCAAACGCGAAGCGACGTAGCTGCGGACGCCGCATCGTCAATCACGACCAGGGTCGGTCGCTCGGAACCCCTCCAGGCATCCCCATCGTAGTCGGTGCCCATTCGTGCGAGGGCATCGTGTGACAAAACACCTGCTCGCCAACCTTGCGACTCAGCGCGTTCACACAGATCGATGGCCAATCGTGTCTTGCCCGCTCCTCCTCGCCCGATCAGACAGCGGACGGCCACCATGCGCTCCGAGGTGAGCCACTCGCCCAGCGACTTGAGCTCATCACTCCGTCCCACGAGAGCCATTGCTCGTACGTCGGTTTGTAACACATCGAGCTCTTTCGTGGGCGCACGCCGACGATGATGCCAGGGGTCCAAGTTGATCTGAGACGCACGAACGTGAGAGGCAATCACGCTCAGTTGCTCAACGGACTGCTCCACCTGGCCGACACGGTTCTCCACCTTCCCGAGACGTTTCTCGAAGTCCGCGACGATACTGTGAACGCGAGCGATCTGCTCCCGTTCGAGAGCCGTCGGTGTAGACGCGAACAATGCGATCAGGTCGGCGTGCGCAAGTCGCTTGAGACCGGGCATTGTCAGACGCGTCAGGACGGCAACGATGAGCCGATCGAACATCACTCGCGCCATGCCTGGGTCGAGCGACAAAGGCGCCGCGGTCAGCGCAGCGATTATCGTTTCACGGCGATCGCTCATCGGGGAGCGCCAACGGCCCATTCAAACTTCGCGATCACGTCGATCAAGTCCGCGTCGGTTGACGTGGCAAGCCAGCTCTGAAACCGCTGCCAGTCTTTGGCATTAACGCCATCCGGACATTTGTCGTGCGTCAGCAGGACCCGAATGCCCCCGAGGTATTCTGAGTTGATGTTCCCGGCGAGGACTTCGTCTCGAGTTGTTGTCCAGGCTTCGATGCCCGTGACTCCGTCTGCCAGTGGGGAGTGGCTCTCACGGGTCGGCGTGGCAGTCGTCGTGAACAGAAACTGAATCCGCAACTCCGGATTCAATGCCCGGTGCGCGACGAAGTGGGCGACCGCTGCGCGAGCACCCGGCGAACGGAGTGTGATGGAGCCACTGAGAGCTTTGACCTGCTCGACCGTTCGACCCAGAGTAACCTGTGACACTAAGTCAACATCCTCGCCACGCTCGAGCTCGAGGATCTCATCACTGCCTAGGGCGAGCCATCGGTCCAGCGTGACATGGATCTGATAGAAATAACCGCGGATGGTATCGCTTGCGTCGCGGCCCGCTTGTGCAACAAATTCTTTGAGCTGCTCGATCGGCGCAGTCGGCAACGCGATTACTCCTCGGAGTTCATGCCGTTTGGGTGATTCTCGGCGACGCCACCATTCGCGCTTAGCGACTGTCGCGCGCTGGTACAGTCCGCACAAGGGCGCTTTTCAGACAGCAACAGGCAGGTTCGTGACACGACCCCTCGTCCGTTCACATTGCGGCTTGCGGGCGTGCATGCTCCGCACCGCGCCGGTGAGCTTGTCGCGATCAGCCACGCCGCCCGATGTCGCGACCACTCGAGTGTCAGTCGACACCTCGCACCTCAGGACCATGTGTAAATTATCCGCCAATGGACTGGGGTTCGGTGTTCCGATGGGTTCCCGCCGCAATTCTTGTGGCCATGGGGATGCTGGGCATTGTTCGGCGCCAGATACGGCTGGTCTATCGCTCGGGATTCGGTCGAGGGGAATCACGATACCTGCGCGGCAAGGAAGCCGTTTTCTTCGGTGTCTATCTCGTTGCCGCGGGAATCCTGCTTGCAGCCTGGTCGCACTGGCGGCAATCGGCACCAGGCCATAGACCGCTCACTTCGCGGTCGACTCCATTGGAGGTGTCGACCGACACGATGAGATCGACCGACACCACCTGAAACTCCGTCCGAGCTCTCGGAGACTCACTCCGGCGCACCCTCGGCGAGTCTGGCGGGACGAAGCCGCTACCCTAAGCCTGCCTGGCCGCGTATCTTACCGTGCTATGTTGGTGTTCGACCTCCGCTCGCTCTCGTCGGCTGCCGCGACTGTTGATGGTGTGTTAGAGTCCGGCGACCCGGTGTGGCAGGAGCAGGATACGGTACCGGTCGCAGGTGTCCGGGTCACTGGGCGGCTCTCGCAGGCCGGCCCAGCCCGGTATTATTTCAGTGGCCGGATAGCTGGGGCGGTTCATGGTGAATGTCGGAAGTGCTTGACCGACGTTGACGTGGATGTTGCGGAGCCGGCGCATTTCGTGTTCGTAGAGGACGGCGCCGACGATCTCGAAGATCCTGATGTGTTCGTGTTCGACCCGCGGGAGAATGGCCTCGATCTGAGGCCGGCCATCCGCGAACAGTGGCTCCTGGCCGCGCCGGCGTATGTCCAGTGTCGTGAGGACTGCCGCGGCCTGTGTCCCACATGCGGGGCTGACTTGAACGCCGGCGCGTGTTCGTGCGAGCCGGCAACCGATAGTAGGTGGGCGGCGCTCAAAGCTGCCCGCGACCACTCCGACCATCACTAGCAATGGCCGTTCCGAAGAGAAGGACCTCGAAGCGAAAGAAGCGCGCACGGAATACGCACAAGACGGCGCCGGCGATCGTGCTGCAGGCGTGTCCGCGCTGCAACAGCATGAAGCGACCGCACCATGTCTGTGAGGAGTGTGGGTACTACGGCGGTGAGCAGCGGGTCGTCGCCAAAGAGGCTTAAGCCTTGGCGCGCATCGCGTTGGATGCGATGGGGGGTGACCACGCTCCCCGCGCCGCGATTGCCGGCGCGCTGCTCGCCCTCGCGGAGCTGCCGGCGGCGCACACGATCCAACTCGTTGGACAGCCAGCCGTCATCGAGGCCGAGCTCGATCTCCTGAAGGCTGACCGCTCGCGTTTGGAGATTGTTCCGGCTGCGGACGTGATCGCGATGACGGACAAGCCGAGCGTTGCCTTGCGCAGCAAGGCGAGCTCGATGGTCGTGGGTCTCGAGCTGCAACCACGCGGTCTCTCGGATGCGTTCGTCTCCGCCGGCAACACCGGCGCGCAGATGGCCGCATCCATGCGCATTCTCAAGCTGATGCCGGGGCTCGAGCGGCCCGCGATCGGCACCGTGTTTCCCACGGCGCTCAAGCCCGTGCTCGTGCTGGACAGCGGCGCCAACGTCGACTGCTCGGCCGAGGAGCTCGTGCAGTTCGCCCGGCTCGGTTCGGTGTACTGCGAGGACCTGCTCGGCCGGTCCAACCCCGCGATCGGGTTGCTCAGCGTCGGCGAGGAAGACGAGAAAGGCAACGCCGTCGTGAAAGAGGCCAATGCGCTGCTCCGGGCGTCCGGTCTCAATTTTCAGGGGAATGTCGAAGGCCGAGATATCCCGCAAGGCCAGAGCGATCGAGGGCCGATCGACGTCGTCGTCTGCGATGGGTTCGTCGGGAACGTGCTCCTCAAGTTCTATGAAGCCATAGCGCCCGTGGTGACGCGCTGGATCGGCGAGGGGCTCAAGATGGACCCCAAGCAGCTGCAGCGGAGCCTCGCGCAACTCGACTACTCCGAGCACGGCGGCGCGCCGCTGCTCGGCGTTCAAGGAGTGAGCATCATCTCGCACGGCAAGTCGAACGACCGCGCGATCAAGAACGCGATTCGCGTGGCGTTGCGTGCGGTCGAGAGCCACATGACCGAGCACGCCAGCCGGCGCCTCTCCCAGTCGGCCACGGCGTGAAGCGCCCGATCGCCTACCTGGCCGGCACCGGCCGCGGTCTCCCGTCACACGTGATGACGAACCACGACTTCGCCTCGATCGGCATCGAAACGTCGCACGACTGGATCGTCGAGCGCTCGGGGATTCACCAGCGCTACATCGCGAAGAACGGCGAGTCGACGTGCTCCATGGGCGTCGATGCCGGGCGCAAAGCCATGCAACGCGCCGGCGTCACCCCCGGCGAGCTCGACGCGATAATTCTGAGCACGGCCGCTCCGGACCGCCCGCTGCCCGCGACCGCCGTCTCGGTCCAAGCCGCACTCGGCGCCTCCCGCGCGGCCGCATTCGACATCGCGGCCGCATGCTCCGGTTGGCTCTATGGCCTCTCGATCGCCGAGGGCATGATCGCGACCGGCTCGGCCGAGACGATCCTCGTCATCGGGTCCGAGAAGATGAGCGCGATCCTCGACTGGACGGACCGCACGACCTGCGTGCTGTTCGGCGACGGCGCCGGCGCCGCGGTCGTCAAGCGCTCGAAAGCGCACAAAGGGATCCTGTCCTCGTTCACGCGCAGCGATGGCGCGCTGGCCGAGCTGCTGTATCGCCCGCCGCCCGACAACGGGTGCTCGTTCGTGAAGATGCAGGGGCGCGAGATCTTCAAGTACGCCGTTCGCTCGATGGCCGAGGCGGTGGACCGCGCGCTCGACGGCGCGCGGCTCACCGGGAACGACATCGATCTCCTCATTCCGCATCAGGCCAACGTGCGGATCATCGAGGCGACCGCGAAGCACGCCAACATGCCCCTGGACAAGGTCTTCATCAACGTCGACCGCTACGGGAACACGTCGTCGGCGTCGGTGCCGATCGCGCTGGACGAGGCGATCGAGTGCGGCCGGGTAAAAGAGGGCACGACCGCTTTGCTGGTGGCCTTCGGCGCCGGACTCACGTGGGCATCGATGGTGGTACGGTTTTGAGCGCCGCGAAGATCGTCGCGCTGTTCCCAGGGCAGGGGTCCCAGAAGCCCGGCATGGCCCGCGACCTCGCCGCGGCTTTTCCCGCCGCGCAGGCAGCGCTGACCACGGTTGATGCCGCGCTCGGCTTCAAGCTCTCCCATCTCATGTTCAATGGTCCAGCCGACGAGCTGACCATGACGGACAACGCGCAGCCAGCCTTGCTGGCCCACAGCGCCGCGGTCTGGGCGGTTCTCGCACCGCACGCCGTGGCGGCCGCCGGTCACTCGCTAGGCGAGTTCACGGCCTACCATGCGGCAGGCGCATTGTCCCTCGGACACGCCGCGCGTCTGGTGCGTCGTCGTGGCGAGCTCATGCGGCAGGCGTCATCGGGCACGATGGCGGCGATCCTCGGCACCACGTCTTCGCCGATCGAGGACATCTGCGCCGAGGCCGGCGGCACGGTCGTCGCCGCGAATTACAACGCGCCTGACCAGATCGTGATCTCCGGCGAAGTCGACGCCGTCGAACGCGCGATGGCGATCGCCAAAGAGCGCGGCGCCAAGAGAGCGATTCGTCTGCCGGTGAGCGGCGCGTTCCACTCGCCGCTCATGGCATCGTCTGCGCCCGGTCTCAAAGCCGCGCTCGACCAGGCCGGGTTCGTGGAAGCCCAGCTGCCAATCTACTCGAACGTCGACGCGCAACCATCGACGTCGCCTGATGTTGCACGACTCAAACTATTACACCAGCTCACGTCGCCAGTGCGCTGGGTCGACACGATTCGCAACCTCGCAGGGCAGCATCCCAATGCGCTCTTCCTGGAGATCGGTACGGGCAGCGTGCTCACGGGTCTCGTGAAGCGCATCGCGCCGCAGGTCAAAACTGCCTGGTGCGGCACACCCGCTGACATCGAGGCGGTGCTCGCGGTGCTCGTATGAAAATCGATCTCACGGGTAAGGCCGCGGTCGTGACCGGTGCGACGCGCGGGATCGGTCGCGCGATCGCCGCTTCGCTCGCGGCTGCTGGGGCGCGTGTGGCGGTGGTTGGCCGCAACGCCGAGACCGCGCAGTCGGCGGCCGCCGAGCTCGGGCACGGCGCTCAAGGTTTCGCGGCGGATGTCGCCAACCCCGAGTCGGCTATCGCGATGATCGCCGCGGTCGAGAGCGCGTTCGGCGCGATTGATATCCTCGTGAACAACGCCGGTATCACACGCGACAATATCATGCCGCGCCTCAAGGACGCCGACTGGGATGAGGTGATCAACGCGAACCTGCGCGGAGCGTTTCTCACCACCCGCGCGGCGGTTCGCGGGATGATGAAGCGCCGTTGGGGCCGTGTGATCAATATCTCCAGCGTCGTCGGCCTGGTCGGCAACAAAGGCCAATCGAATTACGCTGCCAGTAAGGCCGGACTGATCGGCCTCACGAAATTCAGTGGCAAAAGAGTTCGCCGCGCGGAACGTGCTGGCGAACGTCGTCGCGCCAGGATTCATCGAGACGGACATGATCCAGGCGATGACCCCGGATGCGCGAGCGACGCTCATGCGCCAAATTCCATTGGAGCGCTTGGGCACGCCGGATGAGCATCGCATCACTGGTCACCTTCCTCGCGTCCGACCACGCGTCCTATATCACCGGACAGGTGTTTGTCGTGGACGGGGGCATGGTAATGTAGGGTAGCGAAAACGTTAGATTCACAGCTTGGCCAACAACCTTCTGACCCACCGAGGGGCGCATGTCCGGTAATGAAGAGAAAGTCAAGGAGATTATCGAGAAGGAGCTCGGCGTCGAGCGCGAGAAGCTGACCGACGACGCGAACTTCATCGAGGACCTTGGTGCTGACAGTCTCGACATCGTCGAGCTGGTCATGGAGTTCGAGAAGGAGTTCAATATCGACATCCCGGACGAGGACGCCGAGAAGTTGAAGACGGTC
>CAWBZV010000006.1:0-103873 GCA_963793305.1 uncultured Gemmatimonadales bacterium
CCGGGCTCGAATCGTTGGTCAGGTCGTCCTCTTCGGTCGTGCCCGCCGCGCCGTCTTCTTCGGTTACCGGATCGTCGCTTTCGTCCGATGTGATCGTGTTGTCGTCCAGCGAAATCGTTTCGTTCGAGTCGACGTTGACGTTGGCCGCTACCAGGCCGATCGTCGAAATGTCGATCGTCAGGCCGCTCTGGGCATCGTCCTCTTCGCCGGTGAGTCGTCGAACGTTTCGTCATCGGCCGCGCTGCTACTCGTGCCGGGAAGCGTTTCGTTATCTTCCACATCGTCGTGGGCCGTGTCGGTGCCAATGTCGGAATCGTTCGTGCTGATCGTCGTCGTCGTGACGGCCCCCGCCGGCGCGACGGTCGTGACGACGATATTGCCGTGTCCCCCTCGAATTGTACTTGTCGGTGCCGTCGTCTTCGCTTTCGGCTCGTCGCCTCCGCCGGTGACGGCGATTTGCTCCGTGGTCGTACCGTCGCCGGGCTGAAGTGTGGCCGCTCCCGCGACCGTCTCATTTTCGTTGTCGCCGTCGCTGTAGTCGCTCTGGTCGTCGCTGGAGTCGTTGAAACTGTCGGAACCGGCCACCGAACCGCCGTCGGGATCGGTTTCGCTGGTCCCTTCCATGCCGCTGTCCGACGTCTGGTAATCTTCGGTCCCGCTGTCGCTGTCGTCGTGCGAATCGGTCCCCGTGATCGAGCCGTTCCCGATCTTTCCGAGCCGTGAGCACACCGCCCGGCTTATTCAGGACGATCCACGTGGCCGACGCGGCTGGTGGCGTCACCTCGGCGCCATCGACGGTGATGCGATCCGTCGCCGGATCGACCGACTGCCCGATCTTCGCGACCTGCCCGTTGACCCGCACGCGCCCCGCCGCCACCAGCTCGTCCGCCCGCCGCCGCGATGCCACGCCGGAGCGGGCGAGCGCGCGCTGGATGGCGTCGTAGCTCAGAGAGCGGCTTGAGCGCGACGGCGAGCTCGTTCGCGCGCGGCGACTCGCCCAAGTGCCGCAACGCGAACTGCTCCAGGAACGCGGGCGTGGTTCCGTAGAGCAACGGCCGCCCGAGTCCCTCGGCCCGGCCGACCACGTCGACGAGCCCGCGCTGAAGCAAGGTCTTGAGCAGATTCCCTACCGTGACGCCACGAATCTCCTCGATCTCGGCCCGCGCGACGGGCTGTCGATACGCCACGAGCGCCAACGTCTCCAGCGCCGCCGATGACAGCCGCTGCGGCCGGGACGCGAGTTGCGCGCGCTCGATGGCCGCCGTGTACTCGCCGCGCGTCAGGATCTGCCACCCGCCGCCCGCCTCGATCAGCTCGACGCCGTGATCCGCGTAGTGCTCGGCGATCTCGGTCAACGCCGCGGTGATCTGCTCGCCCGTCGACTCGGGGTCGAGCGCCGCGAGGTCGTCGAGCGGTACCGGAGTGCCACTCGCGAAGAGCGCGGCTTCAAGCAGCTTGGCCAGCGGGCTCACACCGAGCCGCTCCGCGGCTCGTCGATGCAGCGCTGCGCGCTGCTCGACTGGTCGGTTGGACAGATCTCGCCTTGCGGCGAGATCCACACGTCGGCAAACGGCGCCGCTTGCCGAATGATGCATTCACCCAAACGGGCCGTTGAAGCAGCGCCAACGAGAAACGACAACGCGCGCCATGGCTCCGACCCGGCGGCCAGAGATCGCGCCACGACGCACGCGAGCGCTCGGCAAGCAACGCGCGCACGGCGCGCAGCGCGCCTTCCACGTCGAGGGCTCGCGGCACGACAGTGTGCACGATCGGGCGCACAGCGGAGCGCAGCACCCGATCGACCGCGGCAAGAGAGCTCGCTCATCGAGACCGACAACACCGTGTTCTGAGGCACCGAATCGCCGGGGCGAACGGGCACGGTACGCGCGAATTGATTGCGGCGCGCTTCGCCTCGCGCATCCAAGATGTCGACGACCTCGCGGACCTGCTGATACTCGAGCAGCCGGCGCACGAGCTCCGCGCGCGGATCCTCCCACGCCTCGTTCCCTTCCGGATGCGGCAGGAGCAACTGTGCCTTGATGCGCAACAACCGAGCGGCCATGTCGAGATAGTCCGCCGCCTCGTCGAGGCCGAGCGAGTGCAGGCGCACGAGGAATTGCTCGGCCACGCGCGCGATCGGAATGTCGTAAATGTCGATCTGCTCGTCGCGAATGAGCGTCAACAGGAGATCCAGCGGCCCGTTGAAGTGCGCGAGCTCGACGACGAATGGTGCGCCCTCGGCGATCATAGCGTCAAAGTAATGGCGCATCTCTGACATGCGCGATTGGGACGGCAACCTTACAGGTCTATGCCGAACATCCAGTCCGCGAAGAAAAACATGCGCAAGTCCCGGGCGGCGACGGTGCGCAATCGCGCCCAGCGCTCGGCGCTGCGGACCGCGCTCAAGAAGGCCAAGGCCCCCACGTCGTCGGCCGACGAGCGTCTGGCCGCTGTCAGCCTGCTCGACCGCGCGGCGCGCAAAGGGCTCATTCACCGGAATGCGGCCGCTCGGCAAAAGAGCCACCTCGCCAAGGCCGCTAAGGCCTAGGCCGCGCGGGGCCCGTTACATTGCGGCGAGTTCGCCGCCGCACCGCTCGCAATACCACTCCGTCGGGTAGTTCATAGACCCACACTCCGAGCACTTGAGCGTCTTGACCTGCTCGGTCGGCACGTCGCGCAAAAACACCGGCACACTGCCACTGTCGCCCTTCGCGGGCGCCGCCGGGTTATCGCGCAACGAGATGTCGTTCAGCGTCCCGGCCTCTGGCGGAGTCGCGAGCTTGGCGCGCGACGAAGGAGCAGGTGCGGCCTGACCGCCAGCGGCAGCCGCGCGCGCCTGATTGCCCGCAGCCCCAGGCGGTGATGCAGCCCCCCCGGCCGGCGCCACCGACTTCAAGAACGCGAGCTCGTCGAACATCTTCGGATCCATGGTCGGCCCAGTCTTGGGCTCTGTCCTGGGCTCAGCCGGCCGCGGGATCGCGGCAGATGGTCTCCGCATCGCCCCGTCGGCGGTCCTCGGCTCAGGCGGCCGCAGTCGCGGGATCTCGGGCGGCGGCGGTGGAGGCGGTGGCGCCGCGGCTGGCGCGCTCGCCGCCTGTGGCGCAGCAACGGTCATCGGCGGCGTCAACGGCGGTGCGGCTGGAGGAGCCGGCGGTACCGGCACGACCGGCTCGGGGCGCCGACTCTTCGCCATGTTGAGCAGCTGTTGCAGCTGCGCCAACTCCGCGGTCGCCTCGGACCGTTCGCTCGATAGCCGAGCAATCTCGGTGTCGGTCGCCTCACTCAGCTCGATCCACCGCTCCTGCGTGTACTCGCCAACGGCGGCCCGGAGCTCAGCCTCGGCGCGCTCATCGCGCCTGGTGTTCTCCTCGGACTCGAGCGTCGACAGCTTGGCGCCGAGCGAATCCACCGATTGCTGAAGCTCGGCCGATCGCCCGCCGAGCTGATCGAGCACGCCCGACAACCGTGCCGTGTAATCCGCGTGCACACGCGAGTAGACGTTCGCCGGCGTAATCGCGCGCCGCGATTCGAGCGTCGCCAACCATTGCTCGAACCGGCGGCGCTCTTGCAGCAACGCCGTGATCACATCCGTCGATTTCTCAGCGCCCGTAGCCATCACCTCTAGAGTAATCCCTGAAGTGTCACGATGCTATTCGGTGGACGATACGGCCCCCAACTATGGTACACATCGCCCGACCCTTGAGCTCGAAGCCGGCATAGGGGGTATTCCGACCTTTGGACACGAATCGGGTCGGATCCACCTTCCACATCCGCTGCGGGTCGAACACCGTCACGTCTCCCGGCGTTCCCTTCGCCAGCGATCCGCCACGCAGATGAAACAGTCGGGCGGGCGCCACGGACATCCGATCGATCAGCTGGGCCCACGTCAGGATCCCGCGGTCGACCAGCGTCGTCACGTTGACGCCGAGCGCGGTCTCGAGGCCGACGATTCCATTCGGCGCATCGGCGAACTCGCGCTCCTTTTCGTCGTAGTGGTGCGGCGCGTGATCGGTCGCCACGACATTGATCGTCCCGTCGCGCAGCGCCTCCTGGAGAGCCGCGACGTCCTCCGCCGTGCGGAGCGGCGGGTTCATCTTCGCGTTCGTGTTGTAGCCCTCGACCGCGTCCTCGGTGAGCGACAGATGGTGCGGGCACACCTCGGCCGTCACGTTTATGCCCCGCTCTTTCCCCCAGCGAATGAGCTCGACCGATCCCTTAGTGCTCATGTGCGCCAGATGCACGTGCCCTCCGGTCCTCCGCGCGAGCAGAATATCGCGGATGACCATGATCTCTTCGGCTTCGGACGGGATGCCTTTAAGTCCCAGCCTCGCGCTCACGAGGCCCTCGTTCATGGCACCTCCGGCCGCCAGCGTCGGCTCCTCGCAGTGATCGACGACCGGGATGCCGAACGTTCGTGCGTACTCCAGCGCGTTGCGCATCAGCTGCGCGCTCACGACCGGCCTCCCATCGTCGCTGACCGCGACGGCGCCCGCCCCGACCATCTCCCCAACCTCGGCCAGCGCCACCCCTTTCTGCCCCACGGAAATGGCGCCGATGGGATACACGCGCGCCGCGGCGGCCGCGAGGCCTTGGCGCACGATGAACCCAACCGCCGCCTGATTGTCGGTGACGGGATCGGTGTTCGGCATCGCGCAGACCGCCGTGAATCCCCCCGCCGCGGCCGCGCGGGCCCCGGACGCGATCGTCTCGACGTCCTCCCGACCGGGCTCCCTCAAGTGGGTATGCACGTCGACGAATCCTGGGCTGACAATGCATCCCGAGCAGTCGAGAATCTCGACGCCCTCCGGCCCCGCTATACCCAATCCGGTTGCTTCGACCAAACCATCCATGACGAGCACGTCGCCGACGCTATCGACGCCCCGACCCGGATCGATCACCCGGCCGCCGCGCAGCAGCAGTGGCTTTGTCATCCTTTTGCCGCCTCGGCGAGCTCCGGCCGGCCGCCGGCGAGCAGATACAAGACCGCCATGCGAATGGCCACGCCGTTCGTCACCTGATTGAGGATCACGCTGTGCGGGCCATCGGCCACATTGGAGTCGATTTCCACGCCGCGATTCATTGGCCCCGGGTGGAGAATGAGCAGCTCTTTCGAGGCTCGCGCCACCCGATCGGCGGTCACGCCGAACACGCGATTGTACTCGCGGAGCGACGGGATGTAGCCCGCGGTCATACGCTCCAGTTGCAACCGCAGCACGTTGAGCGCCTGGGCCCACTCGATGGCCGCTTCGATCCTGTCGAACACCTGGACGCCAAACTCCTCGATCCCATATGGCAGCAACGATCGCGGGCCGCACACGGCGACCTCGGCGCCCATTTTCTGGAGACCCCAGATATTTGACCGCGCGACGCGCGAGTGCAGGACGTCGCCGCAAATACACACCCGGAGCCCCTTCAACTCTTTGAAATGATCTCGGAGCGTGAGGAGATCGAGCAGTCCTTGGGTGGGGTGTTCATGCGTGCCGTCGCCGGCGTTGATCACATTCGACTCGATGCGCTCGGCCAGGAACTGCGCCGCCCCAGACGCGCCGTGCCGCATGACGACCATGTCGATGCGCATCGCCTCGAGGTTCCGCGCCGTATCGACCAGCGTTTCGCCCTTCGAGACCGACGAGCCTGACGAACTGACGTTCACCGTGTCGGCCGAGAGCCGTTTCTCGGCGAACTCGAACGACACGCGCGTACGGGTCGACGGCTCGAAGAAGAGATTGACGATAGTCGACCCGCGGAGCGCCGGCACCTTCTTGATGGCCCGCTCGCTGATCTCCTTGAACGGCTCCGCCGTGTCGAGAATGAGCCGAATTTGCTCCGCACTGAGCGGCTCGAGCCCCAGCAAGTCTTTGCCGAGCGCGCTCGTCACGGAGTCACCAAGATCACCGCGTCCTTTCCGTCGAGGCTGTGAACGAGCACATTGACCCGCTGATCCTTCGGCAGGTCGACGCGTTTGCCGACGATATCGGCATGAATGGGCAGCTCTCGCCCGCCGCGATCGACGAGGACGGCGAGCGCGATCCGCGCCGGCCGCCCAAAGTCCGCGAGCTCGTCGAGGGCCGCGCGCACGGTGCGCCCGGTATAGAGCACGTCGTCGACGATGATGACCTGCGCCCCGTCGATGTCGCGCGGGAGCTCGGTTTTCCCGACCACCGGTCGCGGACCGACGGTCTGAAGATCGTCTCGGTAGAGCGTGATATCGAGCGCCCCGCGCGGCGGCGCATCGCCTTCGCGTTCGCCGATGAGGTGGGCCAGTCGGTCCGCCAGCTGGACCCCGCGCCGCTGAATACCGACCAGCATCAGCCGGTCGGTCCCGCCGTTGAGCTCCACAATCTCGCCCGCCATCCGCTTCAAAGTGCGGTCGACTGCCCGGGCGTCCAGCAGTATGAGTGAGTTTGGTCCCATCCAGGGGCCAAATATAAGGGGAGGTGTGGAAGGGGGGTGTGGGGGGGAACGCCCCACACGCTCCGACGCCTACGTCCGCTCGTCCCTCTGTTGCTCGTCGGCCAGCCGTATAGTCAGCCCGGCCGGCTTCTGATACCGCCGGAGAAACGCCCGGAACTTGACGGCCGCCATGCGGGCATCGTCCTCGCCGCCCGCGATGATGACTCGCGCCTCATAGATGACCCGCCGACTCGACGTGTCGACGTTAGCGGTTGTCACTAGCGACAACGGCACTTCTTCATGGAGTGGCATTCCCACTGCTGAGCTCGTGTATGGGTGGAATCCAGCCAGCGTCGACCTGGGGACCCGTTGGAAGGCCGCGCCCCTACATCCGTCCACCGTTGGTGTCATGTGCGTAACTACTCACGCGGCACTTGTATGTGTGCGATGGCGACCGGCCGTGTGTCACTCACCCGTGAGCCATTCCGCCCGTGGCTCAGTTCACCGTGGATCATTATTACCGTGGGCGTGCCTCGACATTCTCGCACTGATCACCAAATGCTCGCCGCCGTTCTGATAACCTTCCGCAAGCAACGCGGTATGTCCCAGGAGAAATTCGCGGCCCAGTCCAACGTCGACCGGGCCTACGTGGGCGGGATCGAGCGAGCGACGCGCCGGCCTTCCTTCTCTATCATCGAGAAGCTGCTGGTCGGGCTCGATGTCACCTGGGCCGAGTTTGGGACGGCGCTCGATCGCGAGGCGAAGCGACGCTAGCGATGAAGTTCCGCCGGGAGTACTCGCCCCCCGTCAGAAACCGGAGCGACCCCTCCCGCCCGAGGACCTCCCGGGCAATCGCCCTATGATTCCACCCCTCGGCTAGACGCCGCTCGATCACGGCGATGGTCCCCTCGATCCAGTCGGCCTTTGCCGTCAGCGCCCCGATGGGGTCCATGATCAGCCCTCGATGCGCATCGAAGAGTCGCTTCGGCCGAAGCGCGATGGCGGCGCGCAGGCTGGCCGCGTGCGTGCGTGGGTCCTCCCACGGCGCCAGCACCCGGACCTTGACGCCGAGAAAGAGGTCCGCGCCGAACAGGTGCTCCCGCTCGGCGTCCCACACCGCGTGATGGTCGGCCGAGTGCCCTGGGGTATGCACCATCACCAGCGCGGGTTCGTCGACATCACCGGGCTCCAGCACATTGGGCAACCTCCGTGGATGCCCCCACACGAAGATTCGATAGAGTCCGATCCCCTTTGCGCCTTGCAGCTCGGCAAGGGTCCCCGGTGTCATTTGCATGGGGACCTTCAGGCGCGCCACGAGATCGACGTTGCCCGCATGATCCTCGTGGGCATGGGTCACGATGACCCCTCGCGGCTTCGCCGCCTGGAGCCACTGCGCGAATTCGCGGCCGATCGCCGGGAAGCCCGTGTCGATGACCACGCCCCGCGTCACGTAGGCGCTGACGTGGTACCCGACTGACATGCTCCGCCGGGTCCACATGATGATCCGTTCCACGTCCCCGTATCGCTCGATGCTCAGCATGAGGACCCGGATCTGGCGCCCGGACGTACCCACAGGCAGTCTACCGCATGCCGCATCGTGTCGGTCCGTGCCTGCTGGCGGCCGCGAGCCTCGCTTGCACGACCCGCCACTCGCCGCCGCCGGCAGACACGGTACTGCGCGGCGGCGCCGTGTACACGGTCGACTCGCTGCACCCGACGGCGCAGGCGGTTGCCATCACCGCCGGCCGCATCGCCTACGTCGGCGACGACAGCGGGGTCACGCCGTGGATCGGCACCCAGACCGTCGTGATCGAGTTGGGCGGCCGGATGCTGTTGCCCGGCTTTCACGATTCGCACGTGCACGCGATCACCGGCGGATTGAACCTCGGCGACTGTCTCCTCGCGAGCCTGCCGACCGCCGCCGCGGTCGTCGACTCGATCCGCCACTGCGCCAAGACCACGCCATGGTTCCGCGGCTCGGGCTGGGACGACCCGATCTTTCCCCGCGCGAACCCGCTGCGCGAGTTGCTCGACTCGCTCGTGCCAGACCGACCAGCCTACGTCGAATCCGCCGACGCCCACTCGGCGTGGGTCAACTCGAAGGCGCTCGACGCCGCCGACATCACGTCGGCGACGCCCGATCCGCCGAACGGCCATATCGAGCGCGATCCTCGCACGCACCGGCCGAGCGGCACGCTGCGCGAGGACGCCAGGTATCTGGTCACGAAGCGGATGCCCGAGCGCACGCCCGGCGAATACGGCGCCGCCCTGGCCCGCGCGCTCGCCCTCGCCAACCGTTACGGCCTCACGTCGCTGTTCGAGGCGAACGCCGACTCGGCCCGCCTCGCCACTTACGCGACCGCTGACCGCCAGGGCAAGCTCACGGCGTGGATTACGACGTTGCAGTACGTCGAGCCCACGCGCGGCGTCGAACAGATCCCCCGTCTCATCTGGCTCGGCCATCGCTATCGCACGACCCACGTGCGAACCGATGCGATCAAGATCTTCGGCGACGGCGTGATCGAAACGCATACGGCCGCGCTCCTCGCACCGTACGTCGGGACGAACGACCGCGGTACGCTCACCAGCACGCCCGGCCATCTCGACACATTGGTCGCGGCGCTCGACAAGGCGCGATTTCAAATTCACATCCACGCCATCGGCGATCGCACCGTGCACGCGGCGCTCGACGCCATTGCCTTCGCCCGGCGCGTCAACGGCCCGCGCGATGCCCGTCCGCAAATCGCGCACTTGGAGCTCGTCGACACGACCGACGTGGGCCGATTCCGCGTGCTCGGCGTGTTCGCCGACTTCGAACCGGAGTGGGCGTTCCCGGACAAGTACGTCACCGAGATGACCGTCCCGGTACTCGGCCCGGCTCGCTCGGCCCGCCTCTACCCGATGGGTGAGATCGCCCGTACCGGCGCCACGCTCGTCGCCGGCTCCGACTGGGACGTCTCGCCGCTCGACCCGCTCCAAGGCATCGAGGTCGCCATCACGCGCCGCGACCCTGACGGCCCGCCCGGGCCACCGTGGCTGCCCAACGAGGCCATCTCCGCTGCCAGAGATTATCGCCGCCTACACGATCAACGGCGCGCGGGTCGCTTTTGCCGACTCGGCGCGCGGCTCTATCACCGTTGGTAAATGGGCTGATCTTATCGTGCTGGACCACAATCTCCTTACGATCGCGCCACGGGACATTCACCGAACCAAAGTGCTACTCACGCTCTTTCAGGGCCACGAAGTATATAGGGACTCACAATGGCACTGACGGATTTATGGCCCTGTTGACGCGACTAACGGTGGCAGTATTGACACGACTCTTGGCCGTGATGGCGCTGTGCGCGTTCGCGAGCGAAGCGAGCGACGCGCAGACCAAAGAAGCAGCCCTGCTCGACACCGTGCGCCACGACCTGGAGCCGCCGCTCACAATGGAGCACTTGCAGGCCGCCGAGCGAGCCCGGGCAAGGCTCGACTCGTTGCCCGGCGCAGGCGCAGCCGCGCGAGTCGAAGCCCATGCATTGCTCGGCCAACTCTTCCGCGATGTCGACTACGACGACGGCATCGCGTTCCACGCCAACGCCGTGATGGAGCTCGCGACGAGTCTCGACTCGGCCGACCGCGTACGCCTCTCGCACCGGTTGATCTACGCGTATCGCAACCTGGCCGAGGTCGTCGCCGGCCACGGCAACACGCCGACCGCGCTCGAGCTCCTGATCCACGCCCCGGCAGGACTGCCCGGTGTTCCAGGCGTCACCGACGGCCTAGCCGACGAGATCGCGCGCTACCAGATGGTCGGGCAGCCCCCACCCCGGATCACCGCGCCACACTGGTTCAACGAGCCAGCGGGCGCCACGAGCATCGACCCGTCGAGCAGCGGCCCGGTGACCGTCGTCGAGCTCACGGCCTGGTGGTGCGCGGCGTGCACGCGCTCCTATCCGGCGTTGGTCGACCTCCAGAAGAAATACGGCTCGCAACTGCGCGTCGTGCTGGCGACGAGCCTGATGGGCCGGTTCCGCGCTGACTCCGACCTCACCCCTTCCGTCGAGCTCACGAAGCTCCGCGACTATTTCACGGTCGAGCACAAGCTCACGTGCCCGATCGCCGTCGCCGACAATCCGGGCGAGGAGCTCGACCCGATCGGCAAAGCGTACCATGTCTATGCGATTCCCGAAACGCTGGTCATCGACCGACAGGGCCGCGTGACTCGCATCCTGCTCGGCTGGGACGAGGGCAATCCCCAGCGCGTGGACGAAGCAATACGCCTCGCGCTCGGGACTACGCCTTGACGCCCCCGTATTGCTCTTCGAGTAGCTCGTCGAGCGCCCCCGACACACGGTCAACGGGGATCTCACGCACGAGCGACTCGGAGTGGAGCGCGCGCGACGGTACGTGATATGGCGCCCACATTCGCGTGTCGACGCGATAGAGTCCGACTATGGGCCGGGCGAACGCCGCTGCGATATGAACGATTCCGGTATCGGGCGTGAGTACGAGATCGGCAGTCGCCACCCTCGCGATCACCTCGCGGAGCGACTGCGTCGCTGAATGCGCCCCCGCTTCGCGGGCAACGCGAACGATGCGATCGGTCTGACTCGCGATCCCGCTGACGAGGATAACGAGATCAGACCGCCGGGTCCGTAGCCGACGCAGCACTTCCACGAACCGATCGTCCGGCCAGTCGTTCCGCGGATCGGTGACGGAGATGTTGACGAACACCCGAAGCCCGCGCCCGCCTCCAAGCGATGACCAGTACGCCTCGGCCGCCTGCCGCTCGGCCGGCGTGATGACGAGCTCCGATCGCCAATCGGTCCCATCGAGCGCGAGCCCAAAGGGCTGCGCCAGGACAGCCGACTGCTCGGCATGATGCCGCGAGCGGTCCGGCGCGACCGGCAGGTTGTAGAGAAAGGCGTTGCTCGCGCTCGAAAGCCCCACGCGGTACGGTGACCGAGCCGCGACCATGAACATGAGTGACGAGGTCGGGCTGGAGTGCCGAATGGACATTCCGTCCACAACCACGTCATACCGCTCGCGCCTGACACGCGAAAGCAGCGCCAGCGACGGATACCGGTTGGTCGCCGAGCAATCGAACGGGATGACGCGCCGCACATATGGCAGGCCGTCGAGCACCGGGACGACCCACGTTCGGGCCAGCACATCGATCTCCATGAGCGGATGCGCTGATGCGATTTGACGCAGCATGCCCGTACTAAGAACGAGATCGCCTATGACGTCATAGCGGAGCACCAGCACGCGGTATGGCCGCGCGTCCCAGTCCGGCACGCGCGCCGGCGCCGCGGGCCCCGGCAACAAGTGGGCAACACCACGGTGCAGCTTGTCCCGTATCCACCGTTCGATGCTGCGCATAGCACCATTAAAGTAGGAGGTATCATCGCACCTCGCGGAACAGTCGTTTTATTGTACACTGTCGGTATGCGACATCGCCCCTTCTTCGAGCGCCTCGCCGCCGTAGACCCCGAGACGCCGTGGGAGTGGGAAGCCCTCTCGGCCGGACTCGTCACCCTGCGCCTCGTCGACCGCCGGCTCGACCGCCCGGTCGCCGAGCCGACGGCCATCGAGATCGCCGCCGTCCGCTCCTCCGTCCGCCGTCTGCCGGACAGCCCGACGCGTCGCGCCCTGCAGGCGATCCTCGACACGATCCCGAAGGACCAGCCGGTGGCCGAGAAGCTCACGGCCTATGGCGCGGTGCTGGAGGACGACGGCGAATTTTACGTCGCGGGCGATGTCTACTCGCTGGCCATGGAGGCCGCGCGGACCGAAGGCACGTTGGCGATCCTCCCCCACTGCCTCGATCGCATCGGCTACGTGGCGCGCCAGCGCGGGTACGTCGACGACGCGCTGCGCGCGTACGAGATCGGTCGGGTGATCTCGGCCGAGATCGGCGACATCAATGGGGCGCTCAAGATCGATGTCGCGGCGGCCAACGCGTTCATCTGGAAAGGCGAGTTCGTGCTGGCGCGCGGCGTGTTGGAGCAGACCATCCGAACGGCGCGCAAGAAATCGCTCCCGGAGCCCCTGGCGCTCGCCCTGCACGATCTCGCCACGCTCTCGGCGCGCGAGGGCAACTACGACGGGGCGCTCGTGCTCTTCGGCGAGGCGCTGGCGACGCAATCCGACCCCGCGCGGCTCATGCGCCTCCTGGGCGACCTCGGCGTCTGCGCGATGCACGTGGGGTTGTACGAGACCGCGTACGACGCGTTCCGGTTCGTGTTCGAGAACGGGGTGGCGTTCGATGCCAAGTGGACCGGCGCCATCAACCTCATGGAGCTGCACGGACTCCGCGGTCAGTGGGACGATTTTGATCACTGGGTGACGATCCTCGAGGCCACCACGCTCCCGCCGGCGCTCACGGCATCGTTTCACCTGCACGCGGCCGAGGGGGAGCAGCGCCGCGGCAATCATTCGCGCGCCGGCGCGCTGCTGCTGATCGCCGGGGAGATCGCCGATCGGCACGACCTGGCCGAGATCCGTGAGATGGCCCGGCGCACCGAACGCGGGCGCCCAGTGCACGACGCACCGGCGCCCGCGCGCACGATGGTGCCGGACGACGTCGCGGCCGTCGCGCTACAAGTGCGAGCGATTACGGCGTCACGCTAGCACGTCTCGCCAGAACCCGTCCACGTCCCGTTGACACAATCGTGCGACGCCGTAGGGGCCGTCGCACTGGTGCACGCTGCCATCGCGGCGAGCGCGAGCAGCGTGGCCAGAAGCATCTTGCGCATGGAGCTCTCCGCATGTGGGGAGAGCGGAGGTTAGCCAGACGGTATACAGCTGGTATGCGCGCAGCGCCACAGCGCGTGCCCGACGGTGCACTCAACGTTGATAGTAGTCGACCTCGCCAGCAGTCGACGTCAACAGTGATCGGCGATCTCGACGCGCCCGATGGCGCCGCCGACCACGGCCAACCGCACGCACTCGCCAGCGTGCAGCGGCGAACCCGTCGCCTGGGTGTCGTGAAATCCAGGCCCGCTGGATCGCACGATGAACGTGTAGTGCGCGGCGTCCGCCGACTGCACCGTAAAATGCTCCGGCGTTTTGCGCGCTGGGTCAGCGACGGTATAATCGCTGATCACGCCTTCCACAGTCTGAGACGACCCTTTATCGAGCACCTCGCGCAGCTGCCCGCGTGATGCCGGCTCGTACGTCGCCGCGATGACACCGCCGGCGGCCACCACCAGGATGATCGTCCGCTGGATCCAATGCCGCACGGCCCCTTGTGCGCGCAGGCTCCTCCGCCACCAGATGAGCGCTATCGCACAGAAGAGAAAAGCGAGCCCGAGTCGCCAGGGCGAGTACGATGTCGCGCTGACATCGTAGACGGTGTGATACGACAGTTGCATTGCACCCGAAATCTACCCCGTGTCCCGGATGCGAGCCAACGCCCGCGCGCGCTCGAGATTCAACTCCGTGCCACGCTCTTGCATCTCGACCATCGCTCGAATATCCGCGGGCAGCGGCTTTTCCAGGGCTTCGCGATAGTGCTGGATCGCGACCTCCTCGCCGCGCACGACCTCGTTGATGATCGCCCGGTCGTCCCGGAGCGTGACGGCCGACTTGATGTTGATCCACGCCCGGTGCATCGACGCCGCCGGATGCCCGTGCGCGATCGGATCCCCGCCGAGCCGCTGTACGGCGGCGTCGAGATCCCCGAGGCCTTTCTCGATGAGATGCACGCGCGACAAAAACACCTCTTTGGCGATCGGACTACTCACGCCATCGGCGGCGGTCCTGAAGCCGTTGATCCCGTCCCGGCACGTCTCGATGAGATCGTTCAGCGTGCCGATGAGCTCTTCAAAGGTTGCGTCTGCCATACGAGTGTTCCTCTGCAAGCCAAAGACCACTCTCGCGCGTAACGCTCAAGGTCGCTATCGTGGTGGCCATGCTCGCACTCCTCACTGTCGCGCTCCTGCAGGTGGCCGACTCCGCTCACGTCGGCCTCCCCGCGAGCCCCGTCGCCTCGATCGCGGTCACACCTGCGCATCCGACCGTCACCGTCGGCGATTCGCTTCGCCTCAAAGCCACGCCACTCGATGCCGACGGCCATCCGGTCTCCAAACGCATCCGTGCGCTGGTTCGGCGGTACGCGCTTCGAAGGCAAAATCGACTCGACTGGCATGCTGCGCGCCGGCTCGCCCGCGCGCTTCGTGGTCGAGATGATCGCCATCGTCCCCGGCGCGCGTCCTGGCAAACCAACCGAGGTCGTGGCCGAGTTCACTCCACAGCCGGCCGCGCGCATCGAGGTGACGCCCGCGGTGCGCCGGCTGATGGTCGGCCAACGTTTGCCGCTGCACGCCGCCGCGTACACCGCGCTCAACGATCGTCGCCTCGGCGATGTCACCTGGGCGTCGAGCGACCCACATATTGTTCGGGTCACTGCCAATGGTCGTCTCATTGCCGTTGCGCCCGGTAGCGCGACGGTCTCCGCTACCAGTGGCAACGCGCGCACCGCTCTCGCGCTGGCGGTGCGCCCCAATACGATACGATCCGTAGAGATTACGGGCGTCACCAGTCCAATTCGCACTGGCGATGTCGTGCACTTTCATGCCGTCGCGAAAGACGCGCTGGGTCATGAAATAGAAGGAGTGACACCCGAGTGGACAGTGGCGCCGGGCCAAGGCGTGATCGACCCGGATGGCAGCTTCGTCCCGTATGAGGCGGGCAATTATGTCGTGAGCGCCGCCGTGGGAGGCGCGAGCGGTGAGACCGGCGTGGTCGTCCAGCATCGCAATATTCGGCGCGCGACGACACTCGTCGGCCGCCAGCCGATCGCGAAGTTCGCTACATTAGAGTTCTGGCCCCACCCGAACGGCAAGAACGCCTACCTGGCCACGATCGCCGATCGTCTCTACGCCCTCGATATCAGCGACCCGTCGCACCCGAGGATCACCGACTCGGTGATCGTCGACGCCCGGGTGGTGAACGATGTCATGACGACTCCGGATGGCATGTATGGCGTGATGACCCGCGAGGGCGCATCGAGCCGCCGCAACGGGATCGTGATTCTCTCGTTCGCCGACCCTGCCCACCCGAAGCAGATCGCGGAGTACACGGAGACGGTGACCGGCGGCGTGCACTCGACGTACATCTACCAGCAGCAAAAGTTCGGCACGTATGTCTTCCTGACCGACGACGCCACCGGCTCGATGCGCGTGATCGACTTGAACGACCCCCTGCACCCCAAAGAGGTCGCGCGCTGGGAAACGAAGCGTGGCGCCGGGCGCATTCTGCACGACATCGACATCGTCGACGGCCTGGCCTACCTGTCGTACTGGAACGACGGCCTGGTGATTCTCGATGTCGGCAACGGGATGAAACGTGGCTCGCCGACCAACCCGCAGTTCGTGAGCCAGTACACCTACGATTTGAACGATCTGTACCGGAGTGTCGAGGCCGAGGGCGGCCCCGGGTACATTCGCGGCACGCACACGGCGTGGCGGCAGCGGAATGGCCATTACGTCTTCCTCGGCGACGAGGTCTTCTCGTTCAAGCCGATCGGCATCGGCCTGCCCGGCTCGAGCCTCGGCAAGGCCAACGGCCGACTGCACGTGATCGATGTGAGCGACATTGAGCACCCGCGCGAAGTCGGATACTACGAGCCACCCGACGGCGGCGTGCACAACGTCTGGGTCGCCGGTGACACATTGTATCTGGGCGACTATCAAGGTGGACTCCGTGTGCTCGACGTCTCGGGTGAGCTCAAGGGCGACCTCCTGGCCCAGGACCGCGAGATCGCGCACGTGCACACGGGCGACGCGCAAGGATTCGTGCCCAATGCCGCCATGACCTGGGGCGCGTTCTATCTCAATGGCAACGTGATCGCGAACGACGTCTTCTCTGGCCTCTGGATCGTGAAAATCGAACCCAAGCCGCTGCCGCCCGCGATCCAATGAGAGCCGTAGTCGCGCTTTTCGTTGCGCTCTCCGCCGCGGGCCCAACGTCCAGCAAGCCATACACGATCTATGTGGCGAGCGAGTCGGGCGACATCGTCACGCGCATCGAAGTGGGCCCCGACGGCTGGCGGAAGCTCAAGGAAATCCCGGTTGGCCTGAGCCCGGCCGACGTGGCCGGGCCGCACAACGTCGCCGTCTCGCCCGACGGCCGCTATTGGTACGTCTCGATCGCCCACGGCCAGCCGTTCGGCTCGATTTGGAAATTCACCACGGGCACCGACTCTCTCGTCGGTCGCGCGCCGGTCGGGATGTTCCCCACGACGGTCGGCCTGTCGCCCGACGGCGACTGGGCATTTGTGCCCAACTCGGACTTCCACGGCGACCGTGGGCATCTCAACACGGTCTCCGTGATCTACACGCCCGACATGACGTCGCTCACCGAGGTACCGACCTGCGATATGCCGCACGGCTCGCGCGTGAGTCACGGCGGCCGCACGGCGTACATCGCCTGCATGATGTCGGATGAATTGGTGGCGATAGACGCGTCGACGTTCGCGATCACCTCTCGCGTCAACGTCGGCAGCGGCCATCCCATGACGATGAACATGGCCATGGCCAATGCGCCCCCAGGCGCCGCGTCGAGTACCATGCCCGGGCAGAACCCCGATTGCCTCACCACCTACGTGAGCGTCGCTCCGAACGACTCGGTGGTGTACGTCGCCTGCAACCACGGCAACACCTTACAAATACGGGATGCGCACTCGTTGGCGCTCGTGCGTTCGGTGCCGACGGGCGCCGGCGCGTACAACGTCGAGCCGTCGCCCGACGGCAAGGTCGTCATCGTGACCAACAAGAAGGCGCAGAGCGTGAGCATATTTGACGCGCACAGCTTGGCCGAGTTGGCGAGAGTGCCGACCAGCAAGAAGGTCCCGCACGGGATCGCCTTCTCGCCGGACGGCCGCTACGCGTTCATCTCGTGCGAGTCAGTCGGCTCCGACCCTGGCGCCGTCGACGCGATCGACTTGACCACCCGCACGCTCATCGCGTCTTTCCCCGTCCCCCGGCAGCCGACCGGGATAGCCGTCTGGGCCGGGTCGTAGCGTCAGTCGAATAATGACAACGTCCGCGAGGAGCGCCGCCAGCGCGAAAATGCTGCCCTCCGGCCCGACACTGCCTCCGCTCAGCCACGAGGCGCCCGAAGGGTGCGACACCAGCAAGTGTCGAGAGACCATCGCACCGCTATCCGGCACGCCATAGAAGTACGACTGCGCCCAGTCCCAGCTCATGTGGTTGCCGATCGCCCACCACAGGGATCCGCTGCGCCACAAGCTGTAGCAGAACACCAACCCGGCCAGCCCGGCGGTGACCACGCCGAAGATCGCCTCGCCGGTATTGCCCAGATGTAGCGCCCCAAAGCCAACCGAGAGCAGCACGGCGGCCGGCCAGAAGCCGATACCGCGCGTCAGCGCCTGCTGAAGATATCCACGGAGCAGCAGTTCCTCGGTGACCCCGACGAGGAGAAACGCGACGGCCCAGTCGAGCGCGAAACGGATCGCCATCCCACCGGTGAGCGCGACGCTGTCGAATGCCAGGTGGCCGGTGAGCACGAGCACGCCGACGAGACCCGACAGCGAGATGAAACCCCAGAACGCGCCCCACGCGAAGCGGCCGATGCCCTGCCGGTCGATCAGCCCATAGGACCAGCCGGATCGCTTTTCGATTCGCCCCATGAGCCACGTGGCGATGATGACCGGAAGGCAGAGAGTCACAAGCTCGGCGACGATCGCGAATCGCGGACCCGCGGCGTTGCCGAGCGCCGTTTGGGTCTGGAGATAGGGACCGATCAGCCGGCCCCCCAGCAGGGCCATGCCTACGACGAGCGCGACGAAGATCAGCGCGCGCCAACCGGATCGGAGCCCGTTCGGACCCATGAAGACGTTTCGCATATGAAATTATTGTACGGCCGGCCGTAGATTCTGTTTCATGATCGCGCCCCGTGAGCTGCCAGCCGGGTTCTACGCCTGGAATCGTCGCCACCGCGCACCGTTCGGCCGGCGCAATCGACTCTCGCGATGGCTCGGCGACCGGTACCGCGGACCATTCGCGTTCCAGGCGAATAATGGCACGCGAGTGTACGAGTACCCGTGGGCCTATTCGGCCATCGACGCCCACCGGGTGTCGCGCGGGCGGCCGCTCACGATAGTCGAGCTCGGGGGCTCGCTGGCTGGCCTGCAATGGGTGCTCTCGCGCGAAGGACACCGCGTGATCAATGTCGACCCTGGTCTCGAAGCTCGCGGCGTTGGCTGGGATGTCAATGCCGATCGCCACCGAAGTCTGTCGCGCGCGTTCGGCGCACCGGTCGAGCTGATTCCAAAGACGCTCGCAGCCGCCGGACTCGCGGACGGCGTCGCCAATGTCTTGCTCGCCGTCTCGACCATCGAGCATTTCGCGCCGGCGGATCTGGCCGAGTTTGCTGCGCACGCCGCGCGCATCATTCGACCTGATGGCGTCGTCATTTTGACCATCGACCTCTTTCTCGACCTGTCGCCATTTTCGGCTGTCGAGCATCACCAGTACGGCACGAACGTCGATATTCGGCGCTTACTGGCCGACGCCAAGCTAGAGCTCGTGCAGGGCAACCCGAAGGAACTGCACGGCTATCCTGAGTTCACACCTGAACGGGTCATGGCGGGGCTTGCTGGATACCTCGTGGGTCAGCCGTATCCGGCGCTCGCCCAGTGCCTGATCGCTCGTCGGATGCTATGATGTAGTCAGATGCTGACCCACGCGCTCTTCTGGGTCCTGGCGACGCTCACGCCGCAGCCAGATTCGACCGGCGTCCTGTCGATGCTCGTGACATCGCGCGATGACGGGCAGGCGCTCCCCTATGGCACGATCGCGATCCAGCCGCTCGGCATCACGCGATTTACCGACGAGAAGGGACAACTGACGATCCGACGCCTCGCGCCGGGGCAATACACCCTGCAAGCGCGAGAGATCGGATTCGCGCCCGCCGACACGATCGTCACGGTCAAAGCCGGCGAAGAGCAATCGGTGACGATCGCATTGCGCCGCGTCGCGATTCGACTCGCGCGGATCATGGTCCAGGCAGAGCGATCCAAGGATTGTATTGGCACCGGACTGCCGGAACACTTTGGCGACCCCAATGTGGAGGAAGTGTTTCGCCAGCTGCGCGCGAACATCGATCGCGTGCGCTTGCTGAGCGATCAGTATCCCTTGCAGTACTCGCTCGAGCGATTGCGCATCACGCGGAAGCCAGGCGCTCCCGACCGGGTCATCCAACACGACACCACCGTGTTTGACGATCGCAAAGACTCCTACCGACCCGGCAACGTCGTGTACTTCGGAGACGACCACGGCGAGCGCCGACAGATGGCGCGCCTCATCACTTTTGCCGATCTTGGCGACTCATTGTTCCAGGCCAATCATTGCTTCGACTACGGCGGGGCGCCGTGGGTCGATGGCAAGCGCATGATCCAGATCGATTTTCGCGCCGCGAAAAAGTTGCGCGAGCCGGATATCGAAGGCTCGATCTTGCTCGACGCGAGCCGGTTCGTCGTGCAGCGGGCGTCCTTCCATCTCTCCCACGCGGAACGCGCCAATCCGCCGATCGGGGAGTTCGGCATCACCACGACGTTCAAGGAAGTCGCGCCCCTCATCACACTCTTCGAGACCGTCGACACCGATGCGCCAACCGACGGCGAGGTCACCATCGAGCACGACCGGCTGCTCAAATTCCTGTACGTCCAGCGATCACCCGGCTCCCAGTAGCTCGTCGACCGCCCGGTACCCCTGATCGATCGCCACGTCCGTGTACGCTGCCGCCGCGGCATTGGAGTTCGCGATCGCGATCCGGCCGTGGCGTTTGCGGCCGATCTCACACGGCGATTGACCCGGCGGCCAGTCGGGGTCCCACAGTGGGTTGTACTCGTACGCGTACCCGTGTGGCCAGCGATTGACCGTGATGGCGGTGATATCGCGGTCCGGCTCGAATCCCCCGCCCCCGAGCACGCGTCCGAGTTGATCCCGAATGTTCTGCTCGAACGTCGCGAACGGCGTCGCCAGCAACTCGGCATGCCCGGCGCGCTGCTGATCCCTCGCCGACAATCCGGGCGCGCACGGCGTGCGTAACATGTGCAGGACAATGGGCTCGTCCGGCGTATGCGCCGTCGCATACGCTCCAATATCGATCGGCTCCGACAATGCCATCGACGAGTGGTACATCCCTGGGGACGTCACGCGATGCATACCGAGCATGTGAAAGGCCGTCCAGTTGCGTAACGCGACCTGCGTATACACGAGCGGGACTTTCACCCCGTAGTGCAGCGCTGTCTTTTGCTCGGCCGGCAGCTCATCGACCAGGTACGGGATCATCATGTTCCAGCACGCCATCACGACCGATTTCGCGCGAACCGTATAGGCCTTGGCATCACGGCCATATGTCACCTCGGCCTCGCCGGGTGACACATGGCGCGCACGAAGCGCCGTGCTGCTCAATCGCAGACGGATGGGGCCCGAGTCCAAGCGCGAGTAATCCACGGGGGCAGTGACGAGATCCTCGGCCGTCTTCCCGGGTATTGCCGACGGGATCAACGCGCGCACCAATGCGCGAGCGATAGAGGCGTTGCCGTCGGGAAAATGAAATGTGTATTCGTCGGTGAACGACCCTCGCGCGGTATAGCTCAATCGACCGCCTGGGCCGGTTGGGTCCAGCTTCAACCCGCCAAACCCGGGAAAGCCGATCGACCAGCAATCGAGCGCCGGCACAGCGTCGATGCCAATGCCGTACAGCCCATGTGTGGCTTTCTGCATGAACTTCACGATCTCCTCGTGCATCCCCAACACTTTCACGAGAAAATCCCGATAACTCATATGCGTGAGCCGCTCTTTCTTCTCGGCCGACGCCACCCCAGGCATATGATCCGCGGTCGACCCCCACAGGCGCACGAGATCGCGCTGCGCCACCGATGACAACGGAGTCTTCGCCGCAAACGCCGCCCACGTCGGCGCATTGACCGCCGGCTCGCCGTCCCCGCCGCGGCCCGGCAGGCCAACGACGAGCCGATCGACGCCGAACGTCTCTTTGTCGAAGAACGCGGCGCCTTCCAGTCCGTCGTATCGATGGCGGTTATCACACTTGGCTTCGAGCGCCGCCGGCTCGATGCCGAGCGTGGTCAAGAGGGCTCTGGATTGTGCGCTATACGGGAACGGCGACTCGATGCTTTGCGTGCCGCCGTTCGCGAGCAGCATCCGTCCGCCCACGCGAAACTCGTTTCGCTTGGCGTGCCCACCAAAATCGTCGTGATTGTCGAGAATCAGGATCCGCGACGCATTGCCGGCGCGCGCGCGATAGTAATGCGCCGCGGCCAGCCCGCCGATGCCGGCGCCTACGACGACGAGATCATACGACTCGTTCGTAGGGATGGGCGCCCCGGCGGTCTTCCAGAATGTCCCGTCGCGGATGGAATGCGCGGTCGCGTATGAGCCCTCATGGCTCCCGCGCATGCCGGTCAGCAGCGGGGGGTAGTACCCAGGCGCGTTTTGGGCTTCTGCCGGGATCGCCCCGCCTGCCGCCCAATCGCACGCCCCAGCCCACAGGCCCGCGATACTGACCGCCACCCCATTCAAAAAATCCCGCCGATCCATAACGTGACAACCTGGCCCTATGTTTTCATAGGGCCAGCTCGCTGCGAGGGGAAACCCCAAGGGATTGCACTCGCAGCAATTTACCGATCGGGTGCATCTTCCGCCGCATGCGCCCATTTCGACTGCCGAGCGCCTTGACGCTCCTCGTACTCTGTACACTGTTGGCGGCCGCGCTGAGCTATGTCCTGCCGGCCGGCCTCTATGATCGCGCCGATGACCCGGCGACTGGACGAAGCGTGGTCGTCGCCGGGTCGTACCATCATGTCCGGCCGCAACCGCTCGGACCATTCGAGGCGTTCGTCGCGATCCCGAACGGGATCATCCGCGCCGCGGACGTCATCGCGTTCGTGTTCCTCGTCGGCGCGGCATTCGCGGTCATCGACAAGACGGGCGCGCTCCGCGCGGGCATCCACTGGCTGGTCGAGCGGCTCGGCGATCGTGGGATATGGGCGATCCCCGTCGTCAGCCTCGCCTTCGCCACCGGCGGCGCGTTCGAGCACATGCAAGAGGAGATCATCGCGCTGATCCCTCCTTTACTCGTGCTCACCAACCGTCTCGGCTTTACCCCCACGACCGCCGTCTCGATGAGCATCGGGTCCGCGGCAATCGCCGCGGCGTTCAGCCCGCTGGATCCGTTTCAGGTATTGATCGCTCAGAAAGTGGCGCACGTCCCCTTGCTCTCGGGCGCCGGCTATCGCAGCATTTTCCTCGCGGTCGCTCTCGTTATTTGGATCGCCGCGACGATGCGGTACGCGCAGCGTACGCGCACGCTCCCTACCGCTGCCGCGTCCGAGACCCATGCGACACTGCGAGGGCGCGACGTTGGAGTGTTAGCGATCATCGTGGTCGCGTTCGCGATATTCGGATACGGGATCACCGTCCTCAAGTGGGATTTCCCGCAAGAGGCGGCGCTCTTCTTCATTATGGGAATCGCTTGCGGCCTGGTCGGTGGCCTCGGTCTCGAGGGAACTGCGACCGGATTCATCGACGGGTTCGGCGCGATGGCCTACGCCGCGCTGCTGATCGGATTCGCCCGCGCGATATCGGTCGCGATGGAACAGGGCGCGATCATCGACACGGTCGTGCACGGCCTGGCGACTCCGTTGACCGGCCTACCGGTGGGTCTCGCCGGAGTCGGCATGATGCTCGTGCAAGCCGCGATACACGTTCCGGTGCCGAGCGTCAGCGGCCAAGCGGTTCTCACGCTCCCCGTGTTCGCCCCGCTCGCCGATCTCCTGCATTTCTCGCGTGATGTCGCGGTGCTCGCGTACCAATACGGGGGCGGCCTCTGCGAGCTCGTGACGCCGACCAACGGCGCCCTTATGGCGATCCTCGCGGCTGCCGGGGTGCGCTATGAACAATGGATGCGCACCGCCGGCAAACCGCTCCTCATCTTGGCGGCCCTCGGCGCCCTGGCCGTCGTTATGGCGACGAGGCTGTAGACGCCGCCGTGCTTGGCGTGCTGTACCGCTTGTACCAGCTCATCATGTAGAGCTGCGTGCGGATAAAGTTGGTCGGCTTCTGCCCGCCCGTGCCATGGAACTCGCCCTCGAATCGCAGCAAAGTCGTGGGGATATGCCGCATCTTGAGCGCGACGTAGTACTCCTCGCTCTGCGGCATCGGCGTGCGACGATCGAGCTCGCCGGTCATGATCAACGTCGGCGTCGTTACGTGACCGACGTACATGAGCGGTGACTCCTTGAGCCACGGCTCCGGATCTTCCCAGAACGGCTTGTCGAACCAGTTGACGGTGAAGAACGGAATGTCAGTTTCGCCCGTCATACTGATCCAATCAATAACGGGACAGCGCACCGCGGCGGCGGCAAATCGGGTCGTGTGACCAATGACCCAACTCGACAGCACGCCACCGCCACTGCATCCGCCAACGTACATGCGCTTGGTGTCGACGTACCCTTTCGCGACGACCGTGTCGATTCCCGCCATCAGATCATCGTAATCGACACCCGGATACGCCTTGCTGATGGCCGCACCGAACGCCGACCCGTAGCCCGTGCTCCCGCGCGGGTTCACGTAGATCACGACGAAGTCATTGGCCGCGAAATTCTGGAACATGTAGTTGAACGCGACGTTGTACATCCCGTGCGGCCCGCCGTGAATCTCCATGATGAGCGGGTATTTCTTGGATGGATCAAAGTTGGGCGGCTTGACGACCCATCCCTGGATCTTGGCGCCACCGCTGGAGACGTAGTTGATCTCTTCGAGGGAGCCGAGATGGATGCGGGATAACGCCGCGTCGTTGACGTGCGTAAGCTGGACGATCTCGCTCTTCGGCACCTTGAGATCGAGTCGCGCGACGTTGGCGGGCCGCTGTGCGGTTGACCGGGTGATCGCGGCAACGCCGGTCTTCGAGATCGAACCGAGTCCGACGAGGATGGGTCCGGACGTGATCGGGCGTACGGCGCCGGTGAGCGGCGCGAAAAACATGTTCCGCGCGCCATGATCCTCGGCCGCGAAGTAGATACCCGTATTGTCGCTGGCCCAATGGATATCACCGGCATCGCGATCGAGCGACTCGGAGAGCTGTCGCGCATTCTTGCCGTCAATGTCCATCACGTACAGACCGCTCGTGTGATACGTCTTCTCGGTCGAGGCATATCCGGCGTACGCGATGTGCTTGCCGTCCGGCGACACGGCCGGCGAATGCCAGCTCCCTTTGTCAGCCGTGAGCACGCGCGTCGCACCGGTATTCGGATCGACCGCGTAGAGATTCGACGCCCGATATTGATAGTCGCCGTCCGGCGCATCCCATCCGTCGAGGATGATGGACTTCCCTTCCGGGGTCCAATCCCACCCCACGGGCCCTGACAGGCCGTCGAACCGCGAGCCGACGTTCCAATCACCGTGCGTGATCTGCCGCGCGGGACCGCCGTCGACGCTGGCGACGAACAGGTGCCGGAATCCGGGGTCCTGGAATCCCCGCCGGTCTTCGCGGAAATGCAGCGTCTCGACGATGCGCGGCGCTCTCGTCCAGTGGGCCGAGTCGGGTGCTTTCGGCATGTCGATCGCCCAGACGACGGGTTTGGCGACGAACATCGTGAACCCGATCGATTTCCCGTCCGGCGACCAATGGATGTCGGCCGGCGATTCGGTCAGATGGGTGATCTGCGTCGGCCCCGGGTCGCCATCGACATAGCGCACGTAGATCTGCGCTCCCTTGGGCTCGCCGTCGGCGAGATACGCGATCCGCGATCCGTCGGGCGACCACTGTGGCATCGACCCCTTCGCGAACACGCGGTTGCGCGTGCCATCCGACTTCATGATGTACAGCGTGGTCTCGTACTTATCCTCGAGCTTGTTGACCCAACGCCGCGAGTACACGATCTGTGACCCATCGGGCGAGATCTGCGGGTCGTTGACCTGCTCCAGGTCGAAGAAATGACCGACTGTGAGCAGGGTGTCCGAGGGTGTCTCCTGCGCGACGCCTAAGCTCGGGGCGACCGCGAGAGCGAGCATGGCGACGTGGCGCGTAACGCTCACGGGAGAGTCTCCAAATGGGGGGTTTTGCCTATGCTACGCATTCCTGGCCCGCAACGCTAGGCGAGGGCCCCCACTAGCGGCGCCGGCGCGCGGCGTCGAGCGCGTCTCTCGTGCGATACACGCGAGGGACGCGCCCGTCGACCAGGGCCTGGGTCACCTGTTCAAACCACCAATCGAGGCGCTCCCGGTCGACCACGAGTGCTCCGACGAGCGCGTGCAGGTCGTCCAGGTCTTTGCACGCCTGGTGATACTGTTCTCGCACGTCCTCGCAATCCCGCTCGTACTCGCTATGCGATGACTGTCCCTTCGGCGGCCAGCTCAACCCCATATTTCACTGACACCGAATATGCCCGCCGATATTATCACGACGCTCGAGCAGGACTGCGCCCCCGAGGTCGCGCATGCCTTTCTGACGCTCGCCACCGACTACCTCGCCGCCGCACGCGATCGGAACACGCGCGTATCGACCGACGCCACGCGCGCCGAGCTGGCGCACCGGTTTGCCGAGCCGCTGCCAACCGCGGGACGGCCCGTGGCAGAGATCATCGCGCGGCTCCGCGACCAGGTCATCCCGGACTGCAATCACCTGTATCACCCCCGGTACGCCGGCCACCAAGTCTCGGCGCCCCTTCCAGCGGCGATCTGGACGGAATCCCTCACCGCCGCGCTCAACCAGTCGGTCGCGGTCTGGGAGATGTCCCCAGTGGCGACGGTGCTGGAGCACCAGGTCATCCGCTGGCTGTGCACCTTGGCCGGCTTTGGCCCCGGGAGCGGCGGAACCCTGACGACCGGCGGCACGGAGGCCACGCTCACGGCTTTGCTCGCCGCCCGCGCCCGCGTCCGCCCGGACGCATGGACCGCCGGTCTCTCAGGGGACGCGCCGATCCTGATCTGCGGCGAGCACTCGCACTACGCCGTGACTCGCTCGGCCGGGATCCTCGGGCTCGGCATGGCGAACGTGCGCAAGGTCCCGTCTCGCGGGCACTCGATGGATGTCACGGCGCTCCGAGCGACATTGGACGCGGAGCGGACCGTCCTGGCGATCGTCGCGACCGCCGGTTCCACACCGACCGGCTCGTTCGATGATCTGGAGGCGATCGGCAAGCTCGCCGCCGAGCGCGGGATCTGGCTCCATGTCGACGCCGCTCACGGGGGATCGGCGCTCGTGTCGTCGCAGCATCGCCATCGACTCGAAGGGATAGCACGCGCCAACTCGATCGCGATCGACCCACACAAGATGATGCTGCTCCCGCTCCAAGCCGGCACGGTCCTCGTGCGCGATGCCAGCGACCTCGATCGCGCATTCGCCCAACAGGCCCCGTACCTATTTCACGGCAGCGAAGACGACGAGCTCGTGGACCTCGGCACGCGCAGCCTCCTCTGCTCGCGCCGCGCCGACGTCTTCAAACTCTGGGTCGCGCTCCAGCGCTACGGCACGTCCGGCCTCGGCGCGCTCTATGACCACCTCTGCGAGACGACGCGCGCGCTGTACGATGCCGTCTGCCGCCACCCGGAGTTCGAGGCGATCCACGAGCCTTCGTCGAATATTCTGTGCTTCCGCCACGAGGGCACGGACCAGCACAATCGCGACCTGCGCGAACGCTACAATCGCTCGGGCCACGGATGGATCACAACGACGATGCTGGACGGTCGCCGGGTCCTCCGCGCGACGATCATGAATCCCCGCACCACGGCCGACGACGTCCGGGAGATCTTGGCTGGTCTCGCTTCAGCCTAGGCTCTCATGTACTTCCAGTTTCGCGGCTTGCCCTCGGCGATCCACTCGATGGCCGTCGCGATACGGCGTTGCCGGGTCTCGGGCCGCTTGGCCTCGACGATCCACTCGACGTACTCGCGCCGATGGCTCGGACTGAGCCCGTCGAACGCCGCCTTCGCCTTCGCACTGCGTCGCAGCGCTGCACTCAAGTCGGCGGGCACGCGCGTTGACTTCACGCTCGTGCGCGGGGTGCGCGGTATGCGCACGCCGCCCTCGTTGAGCGCCATGGCCTTCTTGATGTAGCCGACGAGCGTCTTCTTGGGTGGCAGGTCGGCGATGGACCTGAGATTCCATCCACCCATGCCTTTATCCGTTATGCCGGGCACGATCAGCGAGGCTTTCCAGAGGCCGAACCCCGCACGGGTCTTGAACGCCGCCATGACGCCGATGAGCCCATGATGCATGAACGCCGGCGCCCGCCACTTGATGTCCTCTTCGATATCCGGGGACGTTGCGTGCATGAGCTCCCGGATGTATCGCAGGATGGGCTGCGCGAACTCCGCGGCGTTCTCGATGTAGGCGTCGACGCGCGGATCCCGCATCACTCGCGCTCGCGTGCCGCCCACAGCTCGGCTTCGGCCTTCCGCTCGAGGGCCCGCCCGCCAGGCCGGCGCGGATCGCGTGCGACGTCGACGTGGACCTCGCCGTCTGGCGTCGGTCCGCCGATCGTCTCACCCCGCGTCTCCCGACCGGCGCCGCCGATCCCGGGATGTGTCATTGCTTCCCGATATCGGTGCGCCTTGGTCCCGAGCTCGGACAGAAATTGTTCGACGGCGATCTCGCCGAGGTCGTCGACGAGGCTAGGGATGAGCCCCTTGAGCAGGATAAGCCGCTCCCCGACCGGCAGCGCGACCGCCTGATGCAGCAGCTCCCGAATGGCTGCGTGATCGAGCCATTCGTAGAACGGGCTCCGAGTCGTGTCGACACGCGGATTCTCTTCCATAACCCATAGATATCAACGCCCGCGCGCGAGCGCCAGGATGCCGTGCGCCACGGTAAACCCGGCGAACGTACCAACGAGCCCGAGGGTGACGCTCGAGACCACATAGACGCCCGCCCGGGCGTAAAATCCTTCTCGCATCAGATCGACAGTCTCGTAGCTGAACGTCGAAAACGTGGTGTACCCGCCGCAAAACCCGGTGGTGAGCAACGCCCGCATCACCGGCGTGACGGCGGTCGTATCGAGCGCGAATCGCATGAGAAAGCCAAGCAGCATCGACCCGGTCACGTTGATCACCAGCGTCCCGACCGGAAACGCCAGCCCGAAGCGCTGCTGAACCGCCGCGCCGAGTAGAAGTCGGGCGAGGCTTCCCACGGCGCCTCCGATGAGTACAGCAATCGCTACGCTAGATTGCGGCATGCGCGTCCGTTTCGCGGTGGAAGCCGACATCCCTCAGGTGCTCCCGCTCATGCGCGGGCTCGCCGAATTCGAGAATACTATCGCTTCCTTCGCGCTGACAGAGGCGGTGATACGCGAACACGCCTTCGGACGCTCGCCGCCGGACTGCTGGATCCTGGTCGCCGAAGACGCCGGCGCGATCCTCGGCATGATCGTGTACTACGTCCTCCGGTTCACGTCCGCGGCCAAGCCCGAGATGGTGCTGAAGGACGTCTTCGTATCCCCCGACGCCCGCGGCCGCCGCGTCGGCGAGGCGCTGATCCGGGCCGCCGCGCGCGAAGCCTTGTCACTCGACGCCTCGACCGTCCTCTGGCAGGTCGCGCGCTGGAACACCGACGCCATGCGCTTCTACGAGCGCCTCGGCGCCCAGCCCGACCCGGTGTGGGTCAACTACGGGCTCACACCCGACGCTTGCCGGGCGTTGGCCGGCGATCTAGACTAGGTCTTATGGTCACTTCGCGAGACGATTCGCGCGCAACGGACTGTTGGGGACACTGACGGAATAGCCGTCAGTACTCCCAGCGGCCCGTGGGTAGGTATCCCACGGGCCGCTTTGTTTTTTTCTCCCTCTCACTTATGACTCGCACACTGATCGCCAGCCTGGCAGCCCAAGCCGGTGCCCCAGTCCAAATCGCGGGCTTCGTGACAACGAAGCGCGTGCTCAAATCCATGGTCTTCTTGATCGTGGAAGATCGCACCGGCGCCGTCCAAGTAACCGTCCCCCGCACGGACGCCTGTGCCGCGCTCGCCACCGAGGTGACCCCGGGATCGGCGCTCACGGTGACCGGAGTTCCGGTGCTCAATCCAACCGTGAAACTCGGCGGGATAGAGCTGAACGCAACCGCGATCGATGTCGTCGGCCCAAGCGCGCCAGAGCTGCCGCCTGAGCACCAGCCTGAATGGCGTTTCCTGGCCCTGCGTCGCCCCGAGAATCGATTCGTGTTCGAGGTCCAGACGACCATCGAGCGCGCGATGCGCGAGTACTGGGCCGAGCACGGCTTCTTGGAGCTCCATTCGCCCAAGCTGATGCACAGCGCCAGCGAATCCGGCTCCGAAACCTTCAGCATGCCGTATTTCGACCTCGGCCGCGCGTATCTCGCGCAATCACCACAGTTTTACAAGCAGATGGCGATGGCGGCCGGCTTCGATCGCGTCTTCGAGATCGGCCCCGTGTTTCGCGCCGAGCCATCGATGACACCTCGCCACGCGACCGAGTTCACCAGCGTCGACATCGAGATGTCGTGGATCGACTCGCATGAAGACGTGATGCGATTCGAAGAGGGCATGTTGCGTCAGGTGATCATGGCCGTGAACCAATCGCACAGCCTCGGCGTTCCAGTGCCCTCGCTCCCCTTCCCTCGCCTCACGCTCGCCGCCGCACACGAGCGTCTCCGCGCGATGGGTCATACCGTCGCACCGACGACCCGTGCCGGCGACATTGACCCGGAGGGCGAACGCCTGCTGTGCGGCGACGGTTTCTTGTTCCTCACCGAGTACCCATCATCCCTGCGCCCATTCTACCACATGCGCGAGGGAACCCTCACGCGGAGCTTCGACCTGCTCTGGAAGGGCATCGAAATCACGACCGGCGCCCAACGGGAGCATCGGTATGACCTGCTCGCGCGACAGGCAAGCGAGGCAGGCCTCGGCGACTCCGTGTCGTATTATCTCGACTTCTTCAAGTACGGCTGCCCGCCGCACGGAGGGTTCGGTCTGGGCCTGGCGAGGTTGGTGATGTTGATGCTCGACCTGCCGAGCATCCGAGAGGCGACGTTCCTACACCGTAGCCCCAACCGGCTCACGCCTTAGCTCCCAGCGAAAGCCCAAATATCAATTTGCCACAAATTGATATTTCGCTGATTCTAGCATAAATTGGCTAATATCAGTTTTCGCCAAATTGATATTCCCCATGAAGATCCCCTTAGCACCCCCGCCATACCTATCCCTCCTGAGCTCCGTTCTGTCGGGCCCTCAGGCCGCCCAGGATTTCGCGAATCTCCTCCTGAAGCGCACCGGCGTCACGGTCGACGGCAAGTATCGCCACTGGGATATCCTGCGTCACCTACAGCCACCGGAGGGATTTAGTACCGAGTCCTGGTGGCTGGCGATCAAGACGGCGCGCATGGCGGTCTATCAGCCCATCCCGATTCTCGGGTGCAATGGGCAATGGTTCCAACTTTCTGTTCCGGACGTGGCGCAGCGCATGCTTCACCAGATCGACCGGGATGCGAGCGGCACGATCGAGATTAGCGCTCAGGTCACGAATCCCCACACTCGCGACACGTAACGCCGTAGCCGGTCCATGGCCGCGGCGACTTTGGGTAGCACGGCTTCGATCATCCTTACCGAGACCGCGCCGACGGAAAGCCGGAACCATCCGGTGTTCTCCTTGATGCCGAAGCCCTGGAACGGAACGGCCGCAAAGTCCGCCTCCCGCAGCAGCGTCGCGCGGATTTCTTCGTTCGTCCGCCCGGGTATCGCAAACCGCGCGCTCAGATAGATGGCTCCAGCGGGCCGCGACACCTCGATGCCGAGGACGCGCAGTCCGTCGTGCAGGGCATCGAGCCGTTCCTTGAGCTCACCTTCTGATGACCCGACTGTACGTCGCGACCGCGTCCGTCGCCGCGAGGAACATTGCGGTCGCGACCTGCTCGGGCCGCGGAGCCCATGTGCCGACGTCGGCGAGAAAGTCGCCCATGGCCCGGATGATGTCGTTGGGCCCCAGGACCCAGCCGACGCGTAGTCCGGTGGCCGCGAAGGCCTTCGAGATCGCGTCGACCGAGAGCGTATAGGGAGCCACGGCGGGACGCAGCGCCACCGGCGTCGCGTGCGGCGTGTCACCATAGGTCAGCGTCCAGTAGACCTGGTCATAGAGCAAATACAACGGCCGCTCGCGGTCACCCCGGCGGGCATTCTCCTCCACGACCAGGTCCGCGATACTCGCCAACACGTCGGGGTCGATCATCGTCCCCGTCGGATTGTTTGGTGAGTTGAGCACCAGGAGCCGTGCCTGTTGCACGAGCGGCTCGATCATGGCTCGCGTGGGGAGAAACCGCGTGGAGGCGTCACACACGATCGGCATCGGCCGCGCGCCGACGAGCTGGCAGTAGTTCCCGTACTGCCAACAGGGCAACGAATAGATGACGCCCTCCCCCGGATCAACCAGCGTCCGAAACGCCCCGTAGATCCCCGGCCGCGCCCCGGCCGTCACCAGCACGCCCTCAATCGGATAATCGAGCCCGAGCCCGACGCGGCTATAGATCTGAATCGCCTCGCGCAGCGAGGGCACACCCATCGGCGGCGGGTACACGGTCTGCCCGTACTTGAGGGCCGTCTCGATTCCTTCCCGCAATCCCGACGGTATCGGGAAATACGCCGGATCGAAATCGCCCACGGTGAGATTGCACACCTGCCGCCCCTCGGCGAGCAGCGCGCGCACCTCGGCCGCCATCTTGAGAATGGTCGACGGCGTCATCCCATCGGCCATGTGTGACACACGCGGAGGCGTCATATCATCTCGCGGCAAACGCCGCGATCGCGTTACGGGTGAACGTCGAGAGCACGAGCCTACCGCTCATGGCCGCGCGCTCCTCGAGCCGCGCCGGCCAAGCGTCCGTGCCTTCCCAGAAGACCAGCTTGAGGGTGCGCATCGCATCGGGATTCGACCGCGCCAACTGCCCCGCCAGCGCGGCCACCGCCTCGTCGAGCGCGGCGCCGTCGGATGCGACTTGCGCGAACAAACCGTGCCGCTCAGCCCAGTCGGCATTTCGCCAACCCGTCGCGTCGATGGCCAGCGCCTGGAACGCGCCGGTGCCGATTTTTCTTTCGATCGCCGGCCCGACGACGAATGGGCCGATGCCCACGGCCAACTCGCTCAACTTCACGCTCGCCGCCGACGTCGCGATCGCATAATCGGCCGCGGCCACGATGCCCACGCCTCCCCCGACCGCTTTGCCGTGCACCCGCGCGATGATCAGCTTCGGGCAGCGCCGCATTGCGAGGATGACGCGAGCGAAACCGAGAAAGAATTCTTTTCCAGTAGCGGCATCCTCGATGGCCCGTAGCTCGTCAAACGATGCCCCCGCACAAAACGGCCCCGGCTCATTGGATCGAAGCACGATAACGCGGGACGCCGCGTCAGCGGCGACCGCGTCAATCGTGTCCGCAATCTGCTGGAGCAGCGCGCCAGGGAGAGAGTTGCCTTTCGGATGGCCAAACCGAACCGTCGCGATCCCGTCCGTCGTGTCGACCGATACGTGCCCGGTTTCCATTTATTCGACTAAGAGGCGCTCGATCGCGCCGGCAATCCGGTCCGCATCGGGGAGCACGGCGCCGAGCAGATTTTCGTGATACGGCATTGGCACGTCCTCGACCGCTATGCGCTCGACCGGCGCATCGAGCCACCAGAACGCGTCCTTCGCCACGACCGCCGCGATCTCGGCCCCGAACCCGGCGGTGATCGTGTCCTCGTGGACGATGAGACATCTTCCGGTCTTCTGGACACTGTCCAAGACCGCCGCGCGATCCCAAGGGGCGATGGTTCGGAGATCAAAGAGCTCCACCCGATCGCCGAATCGCTCGGCCGCCGGCACGCACCGGTGCACCATGGCACCCCACGTCACGAGCGTGAGATCCTTCCCCTCCCGTAGTCGGCTGGCGCGCCCGAGTGGCACGATATAATCGTCGCCGGGATAGCGAGCACTCCCATCGCTCGTCATGAGCAACGACCGGTGCTCGAAGAAGATGCTGGGGTTCTTGGAGCGCATGGCGGAGCGCAGGAGTCCGACCGCGTCAGCGGCATTCGACGGCACGAGCACCTGCCAGCCGATGGCATGCGCCCACGTCACCTCGCTCGACAGCGAGTGCCATGGGTCGCCGACGTCCTTGCCGAATCCCCCGGGCATTCTCACCACAATCGGCGCGGCGAATTGGTTGTTGGTTCTCCACCGCATGGTCCCGGTGTTGTTCAACTGCTCCGTTGCGGGGTCCGCGTACTTGCGAAACTGAATCTCGGCCACCGGCATGAGGCCGGAGATGGCCATGCCGACGGATCGGCCGATGATCCCTTCTTCGGACAGGCTCGTGTCGAACACCCGAGCGGCGCCGAATCGCTTTTGTAGGCCCTCGGTGACGAGGTGCACGCCGCCTTTTACGCCGACGTCTTCGCCGAACACGAGTACCTTCGGGTTCACTTCCAGCTCGTGCGCCAGCGTCCGCCTCACGGCCTCGGCAAATCGCACAGGCGACCCCTCTTCGTGTTTCTCGGTCGTCCCTCCGAGCGCCGCGATCTCGGCATCGGACAATCCGCCGAGTGTGTCGCCCCCCGGCTCGGCATACACGTACCGCCGGACCGTCGACGCATCCGGCGCTGCGCGTTTGCGCGCGCGGGCCAACGCGTCGTTGACGTCGGCCTGGACCTCGCGCTCAATGCTGGCCCATTCCTCCGGCGAGAACATGGAACGCAGGCGTGGGAGAGGGTCCCGAGTCCAATCCGCGGCGATCTCGGATTCCGTGCGATAGCCGAGTTGATTGTCGGGACCCGAGTGGCTGGAAAGCCGTGGGACGGTGAGTCGAATCAGGGCGGGTCCATGGCCGCCGCGAACGTGTCGAACCACTTCGGCCAGGAGGCGAGCCGCGGCCAGCGGGTCCGTGCCATCGCCGTCGCGCACGAGCAGATTCCCGAACGACGCGAGGTTCTCGGCGATATTCCCGCCGGGCGTCTGCATCTCCCCGCGCACCGAGATGCCGAGCCCATTGTCCTCGACATAAAACAGCATGGGAAGCCTGAGCGTTGTCGCCATCGTGAGGGCCGACCAGAACCCATTCGTCGCGACGGATGCCTCGCCGCCGAGGGCGACCGCAATCGAGCCATCATAGCTCGCATTGCCCAGCACGTCGCGATGATAGCGGATCGCCTGGGCCCACCCCGCGGTTGGCGTGTACTGGCTTCCCACATCGCCCGACATCGGCAGCACGATGGGTGCGTCGCGTCGCGGGAGATTGCACACGACGCCAATGTCGCGCCCGCCGGAGAATCCGCCCACGCGACCGAGCGGACTCGCCAGCGCGTCCTCGATCGATAGACCGAGGGAGAGCAAGAAGGGTCGCGAGCGATAGTACGCGCCGGCCCCGTCGTGCGCGTGATCCAGCATGGACCCGAGGATCACTTGTGCCATCTCGTGCCCGCGCGCCGAGAACTGATATAACACCAGGTGCTCGCGTGGGACGGTCGCCTTGTTCTTGTTCGTCGCCTCCTCGACATCGTCGAGCGCCCGCGACACGAGGGTCTGGTAGGCGATCCGCCGCCACTGGGTCCCGATCAGCGTCTCAGCCGCTACGGTCATATCGCTTTGAACAGCTCGAAGGGTTGCTCGCACGCGCGACAATACATGAGCGCCTTGCACGCGGTCGGCCCGAACTCACTCCGCATCGCCGTCTCGCGCGAGCCGCAGAACGGACACACCACGGGACGCGTGAGCGGCACAAGCTCCGGAGGCGCGATGCCATACGCCGCCAGCTTCCGGCGTGCCTCGGGTTTGACCCAATCCGTGGACCACGCGGGCGCATACACGGTGCGCACGTGGACGTTCGGCCATCCGCCCGCGTGCAGCGCGGAGACGATGTCTTCCTCGATCACGTGCATGGCCGGACACCCCGAATACGTCGGCGTGATCGAGACCGTGACGGCGCCCTCGGCGTCGACCTCCACGTCGCGGACGATCCCGAGATCGACGACGCTGAGCGCCGGAACCTCGGGATCCATGACCGTCTCGAGGACGTCCCAGACTACCATTTCGCTCCCGGGTGCGATCGCTGCAGGATCTGCATCTCGGACAGCAGGTGTCCCAGGGCCTCGGTATGCCGACCCTGACGACCGCCGCGCTGCATGTAGCCGTCGTCGGGCACCGTCAACGTGGCCCGATGGATGACGTCCGTGACCGTCTCACGCCACTGCGCCGGGTCGAGCCTCGGCACCACGCGCTCGGCGATGAGTGTCTCGTCGACCGCGTCCATCAGAAACAACTCGCCCGTGTACCGCCACAAGGCGTTCAGCGCATCCTGTGCCCGCCGATGGCTCTCTTCGGTGCCGTCGCCGAGCTTGAGGACCCAGTCGCCGGCGTGACGGACGTGATAGCGAGTTTCTTTTGTCGCCTTCGCCGCGATTCCGCCAAGGTCCGCGTTGGTGCTGCGCGAGAGCGCTTCCATCTGGCACAACGCGGCCGCGCTGAACAGAAACTGCCGGATGATCGTGAACGCAAAATCCCCTTTGGGCAATTCCACGATCAAGGCGTTTTGATAGTCGATCCCGTCGCGGAGATAGGCCAACTGGTCGGGATCGCCGACGAGTCCATAAAAGAGGTTTGCTTGGCCGATGAGATCGAGCGCGATGTTCGCCAGCGCGATGTCTTCTTCGAGTATTGGCGCGTGCCCACACCACTCGGACAGCCGATGGCCGAGGACCAACCGGTCGTCGGCGAGCCGCAAGCAATATGTGTAGAGGGGTTCCACTACACGCGCACGCCGCGCGGCGACGTGTAGAACTGGGGATGCCGATACGGCTTGTCGTTCCCGGGCTCGAAGAAGGGCCCTTGATCCTCGGGCGTGGACGCCGTGATAGCCGCGGTCGGGACGACCCAGATGTTCACCGCCTCGCCTCGGCGCGCATACACATCACGGGCGTTCTGCAGCGCGCTTTCCGCGTCGACCGCATGTACGCTGCCGGCGTGCTCGAACGGCGCGCCGCCCGGCGGCTGCACGAACACCTCCCACAGCGGCCACTCCCCGCTGCCGCTCATCAATTCGCGTGCTTGGCGGCATACGCCTCAGCCGCCTGCCTGACCCACGCACCGTCCCGGTGCGCGGCGTTCCTGGCTTCGAGCCGCTCGCGATTGCACGGACCGTCGCCACGCACGACCCGGTGGAACTCATCCCAATCGATGGGTCCGAAGTCCCAGTCGCCGGTCGTCTCGTTGTATTTGAGCGCCGGATCTGGCAACGTGAGCTCGATGGCCTTGGCCTGCCCGACGCTCAGGTTCACGAACCGCTGGCGCAGCTCATCGTTGCCCTTGCGTTTCACGCCCCACTTCGTGAGCTCGGCCGAGTTTGGCGAGTCTTTGTCGGACGGGCCGAACATCATGAGCGACGGCCACCACCACCGGTCGACCGCATCCTGCGCCATGCGGTGCTGCTCCGGCGTGCCGGCGGCCAACGTCGCCATGATCTCATAGCCCTGGCGCTTATGAAAATTCTCTTCTTTGCAAATACGAATCATCGCGCGGGCATATGGCCCGTACGACGCCTTCGCCAGCATGGTCTGATTGACGATGGCCGCTCCGTCAACAAACCAGCCGATGGCCCCGATATCCGCCCAAGTGAGCGTCGGGTAATTAAAGATGCTGGAGTACTTCGCCTTGCCCGTCAGCAACTGGTCGATAAGCTCGGCGCGGTCAATGCCGAGAGTCTCGGCGCCGCAGTAGATATATAGTCCGTGGCCGGCCTCGTCCTGGACCTTGGCCAGGAGGCCCATCTTTCGGCGCAGCGTGGGAGCGCGCGTGATCCAGTTCCCTTCCGGGAGCATGCCGACGATCTCCGAATGCGCGTGCTGCGACATCATTCGGATGAGCTGCTTCCGATACCGCTCCGGCATCCAGTCTTTTGGCTCGATCGTCTCGCCGGCCGCTATCCGGGCGTCGAACTCAGTCTCCTGCATGCTGTAATTTACGCACCAGCGTCAGGATCGTGTAGACGGCCACCGGCTCGGCGTTCTGGTTCGTCACCTCGACGTCCCAATGGACAACCCCCTGCGGGATTTGTCCCTCTTTGTCCTCTTTGGCCGTCTTCTGCTTACAGGTGAGTCGAACCTGGATCGTATCGCCGACGTACACCGGCTTGACGAACCGCAAGTTCTCCAGGCCGTAATTCGCCAGAACTGGCCCCGGCGCCGGGTCCACAAAGAGCCCCGCCGCCGCCGACAGCACGAAGTACCCATGAGCGACCCGCTTCTCGAAAATCGAGTCCTTGGCCGCGATGTCGTCCATGTGCGCGTAAAAGAAGTCCCCACTGATCCCGGCAAAGTTGACGATATCGCTCTCCGTGACCGTGCGCCGGTGCGTGTGCAGCGTCTCGCCGATCTCGAGCTCCTCGAAGTGTTTCCGGAACGGATGCACCCGATCGGAGATCTCCTGCGCCTTTGGCGTCCACTCATGCGTGACCGCGGTCAACACGCTCGGCGAGCCCTGAATCGCCGTTCGCTGCATATAGTGAAGGACACCTCGGACCCCACCCATTTCCTCTCCACCGCCAGCTCTGCCAGGCCCACCATGGATGCAGATGCGGTAGCGGCGAGCCATGCCCGGTGGACTCCTTGGCACTCGTGCGATCCACGATCATGAGCCGCCCATGATACGCCGCGGTCCCCAGCGTCACGGTCCGCGCGATGCCGGGATCGGCGGTAAAGAGCGACCCTACGAGCGACCCCCGCCCCAGCTTCGCCAGCTCCACCGCCTCGTCGATGTTCTTGTACGGCATGACCGTGTTCACGGGGCCAAAGGCCTCGACATCGTGCGGCGCTGTCTTGTCGAACGGCCGATCATCGTAGAGTAGCAGCGTCGGGAAGAACGCCCCTCGCTCGGCGCTCGCCCCCACGACCTTCATGCTCTCGAACCCGCCATGGACCACCTCGGCGGCCTGCCGGAGCTTGGCCACGCTCTCGCCGACCTCCCGCACCTGCGTGCGCCCTGCCAGTGGTCCCATGCGCACGCCTTCGCACGATGGGTCGCCAATCGTCACGCCGCTCAGCCGCTGCGTCAGCGCCTTGATGACGTCCTCGACCATCGACTCGGGCACGATGCTGCGACGGATCGCCGTGCACTTCTGGCCCGCTTTGACCGTCATCTCGCGTACGACTTCTTTAATAAAGAGATCAAATTCGTCGGTGCCCGGGCGCGAATCCATCCCGAGCATGGAGAAGTTGAGCGAATCGGCCTCTTGGTTGAACCGAACCGAATTCTCGATCATCGCTTTGCCGGTCTTGAGCGCACGCCCGGTCGAAGCCGATCCAGTAAACGCGACCGAATCCTGACACGTGACATGATCGAGCAAGTCGCCGGCGCTCCCGCACAGCAGCTGGAAAGCACCGGCGGGCAGTATCCCTGACTCGACCATCGCATGGGCAACGGATTCAGTCAGAAATGACGTCACCGTGGCGGGCTTGACGATCGAAGGCACGCCGGCGAGAAACGCGGTCGAGAATTTCTCGAGCATCCCCCACACGGGAAAATTGAACGCATTGATCTCGATCGCCGCGCCTTCCATGGGGACGCAAATGTGCCGCCCGACAAACGTGCCGCCCTTGGAGATCATCTCCGTGGCGCCGTCGACATAGAACGTCTCGTCGGAAAAATCGCGACGCCCACGGCTGCCGTACGCGAACAACGTCCCGAACCCGCCATCGATATCGATCCACGAGTCCGTTTTCGTAGCGCCGGTGGCCTTCGATACCTCGTAGAACGCCTCTTTGCGCTCGGTGAGATACTGACCCAGCGCTTTGAGCATCCGCGCCCGCTCATGAAACGTCAGCGCGCGTAACTTCGGCCCGCCGACACTCCGCGCATACGCGAGCACGCCGCGCATGTCGATCCCGCTCGTGCTCGCCTCGGCGAACTTCTCCCCAGTGACCGCATTGAACAGATCAGTCGCCGGCCCGGCGCACTGGACCCATTCACCCTGCACATAATTTTCGAGTCGCATAGTTACTCGTGTCTCCGCTCGTGCCATGTCTCGTACACCGCCGTCTGCGGTCGTCGATCGTCGGGCACCGTCCGCAGCGGCTCGCACCGAACGAGCGTCGCGTGCAGTCGCGCCGGCAGTTGCTGATACAGTTTGGTGCCTTCGGTCTTCCACGCGAGCATATCGTCACTCACGTCCTTGACGACCCGCGCGGGGTTGCCCACGATGACTTTTCGTTCATCGACCCGCATATCTGCCGGTATAAACGTCAATGCCCCGACGATGCTGCCAGCGCCCACCGACGCGCGGTCCATCACCACCGCATTCATGCCAACCAACACGTTGCGCCCGATGTGCGCCCCATGGATGACGGCCCCGTGCCCGATATGCGCCCCGGCCTCCAAGAGGACGGTGACACCAGGGAACGAGTGGATGACACACGTCTCCTGGACGTTGCACCCATCCTCGATGACGATCCCACCCCAATCTCCGCGGATCGCCGCACTCGGACCGACGTACACATCGCGCCCGATGATCACATTGCCGATAATCGTCGCGCTGTCATGCACGAACGCCGATTCGTGCACCACCGGCCGATACCCATCGAACTCGAAATACACGTCGCTACACGCGCTCGATGATCGTCGCCATCCCTTGGCCGACACCGACGCACATCGTAGCCAACGCATATCGCCCGCCAGTCGCCTCGAGCTCCCGCGCCGCGGTCAGTATGAGTCGGGCGCCGGACATCCCGAGCGGATGGCCCAACGCAATCGCGCCACCGTTCGGATTGACCCGCGGATCATTGTCGTCAAGTCCGAGGGTACGAAGACAGGCGATCGATTGCGCCGCGAACGCCTCGTTGATCTCAATGACATTCATATCGTCGAGCGCCAGTCCAGCCTTGGTCAACGCCTGTCGCGTCGCCGGCACGGGGCCCATACCCATAGTCCGCGGCTCGACCCCGGCGACAGCCAATGCCACGATACGGGCGATCGGTCTCAGGCCGGATTTCTCAGAGGCGATCAGCAACGCGGCCGCCCCATCGTTGATGCCCGATGAGTTGCCGGCGGTAACGGACCCACCGGTGCGAAACGCCGGTCTCAGCTTCGCGAGCTTCTCGATGGTCGTATCGGGCCGCAAGAATTCATCCTGCTGCATCTCCCCAACGGCGGTGATCTCGACGTTGAACCGCCCGCGGCTGCGCGCGGTGGCGGCCTTCCCTTGCGTCACGCACGCAAACCGGTCTTGGTCTTCTCTCGCGATCCCGTGCTCAGTGGCCACATTTTCGGCCGTCTCGCCCATGGCGTCCACGCCGTACTGCTCCCGCATGCGCGGATTGACGAACCGCCACCCGATGCTGGTGTCGAAGAGCTGCGCATCCCGCGCGAATGCCTTGCCGCTCTTGGACAGGACATACGGCGCCCGCGTCATGCTCTCGACGCCGCCGGCGATGTACACATCCCCGTCCCCGAGCTGGACGGCCCGGGAGGCATTGATCACGGCGCTCATCCCGGATGCGCACAGGCGATTGACCGTCTCGCCCGGAACCGAAACGGGAAGGCCGGCCAGGAGGGCCGCCATCCGCGCAATGTTGCGGTTGTCCTCGCCCGCCTGGTTCGCGCAGCCGAGTACGACGTCGGCGATCCGGGCGCGGTCGAGATTCGGATGGCGCTCAAGCAGCCGCTGAATGACGAGCGCGGCCATGTCGTCGGGGCGCACCTCACTCAGCGCACCGCCGAACGATCCGATCGGCGTCCGAACGCCATCTGATGATGAACGCTTGCTGACTCACGTTGTAAACCGTCCTCCGTTCCGCACCATGCGCTTGAGCAACACGCTCGGCCGGTACCGATCCTCGCCGTATTCCGTCTGGAGCGCGACCAGCGCCTCGAGCACGTGGTCGAGGCCGCGCTCGTCTCCCCAGGCCAAAAGGCCCTTGGGGTAATTTACTCCCTTTGTCACGGCCAGATCGATGTCGGCCGGGCTTGCCACGCGCCAGTGGACCGCGTCGATGGCCTCGTTGATCAGCATCGACAGAATGCGGTCGAAAACACGCTCGCCGACCTCGCGATCAATGAGCGGCTCCGGCTCCCGGGTGCCGCCGCGATAGTCGAAGAATCCCTGCTTCGTTTTGCGACCGAGCATCCCGGCGTCCACGAGGCGCTGCTGCGTCAGCGAGGGCCGGTAGCGAGGGTCGAAGCCAAGTGCCTCGAAGATGGAACGCGTGACCGCCAGGTTGATATCGAGCCCGATGAAGTCCATGAGCTCGAAGGGCCCCATACGAAACCCACCGAGCTCCCGCATGGCCGCATCGATGGTCGAAAAATCGGCGATCCCCTCGTCCGCGATTCTCAGCGCCTCCCCATAGAAGGGCCGCGCGACGCGATTGACGATAAAACCGGGCGTGTCGCTGGCGACCACGGTTGTTTTCTTCCACGAATCGACGAGCCTTTTCGTCTCGCCAGTCACGCTCGGCGCCGTGCCCAACCACGGCACAATCTCGACGAGTGGCAGGATGGGCGCGGGATTGAAGAAGTGGACGCCGAGCACGCGCTCCGGGTGCGTGGCGGCCGATGCGATCGCCGCGATCGACAGCGACGAGGTATTCGTGGCCAGCACGCAGTCGTCCGCGACGATGCCGCTCAGCGCGCGAAAGGCGTCGTGTTTCGCCCCGATCCGCTCGACAATGGCTTCGATGACCAGTCCCGATGGACTCAGCGCGTCGAGGCGGTCCGTCGTCTCCAACGCGTAGGCGGTCGCTTCTGGTCCCGCACGACCCTTCTCGACCTCGCGCTGGATAGCGTGCCGCATGTTGGTCTTGGCCCGCTCCAGCGCGCCATGATCGTTATCAACGAGGATGACGGGATGGCCGTGCATCAGCGCGACCTGCGCAATCCCCGTCCCCATGGCGCCAGCGCCGAGCACGCCAACGATCTGCATGCGCCGCTATCGCCCGCTGAACGTAGGGACGCGCTTCTCCTGGAAGGCCTTCACGCCTTCTTTGTAATCCGCGGTCTTCGCCGCCAGCCGCTGCAGCTCGGCCTCGAGCTTGAGCTGCTCCTCGAGGCTGTTCGTCATCGACTCGTTGAGCGCCCGCTTGATGAACCCGAGGGCCCGCGTCGGCTGCGTGGCGAGCTCGCGCGCGAGACCGCTCGCGGTCTCCATGAGCGCCGCCGCAGGTGCCACGTCGTGGATCATGCCCCACTCTTTCGCTTGCGCCGCCGGAACTTTCCCGCCGAGCATGGCCATACTGGTCGCGCGTGCGAGGCCCACCAGACGCGGCAGGAAGAACGTACCGCCGGTATCCGGCACCAAGCCGATTTTGACAAACGCCTGGATGAATGAGGCGTTATCCGCCGCGATGACGATATCGCACGCCAACGCGAGATTCGCTCCGGCGCCAGCCGCCACACCGTTCACAGCCGCGACCACGGGCTTTTCAAGTCGGCGCACCGCCAGAATGAGCGCATTGTAGCCACGGACGATCTCGCCGAAATCCGGTGGGGTCGTCCCAGCAGGCGGCGCCGCCTCGGCGAGATCCTGACCCGCACAAAACGCACGGCCCGCCCCAGTCAGCAGGACCGCGCGAACCGAGTCATCGGTCCCGGCGCTCTCGAAGGCGTCCCGCAACTCGCCCTGCATCCGGCGGTTGCAGCTGTTCAGCACCTCGGGGCGGTTCATGGTGACCGTCAGGACGCCGGCCTCCACACCGCGCAGCACGTGCTGGTATTCCATGGCCCCAAAACTATCGGGGCCATGGAATTCCCCGCCACTACTTAGCTGAGATCTGGAGGTAGCCGTGCTTCGCGAGCAAAGCGGCCGAGCTGACTGACGGGCCGAGCTTGACGCGCTGCGCCATCGCGGCACCGGTCGGATTCGTGAAGAGATCCGCGCCGAACACCGGCAAGCCAGCCGCACCGGCAAAACCGAGCTGGTGCTGACCGAACTTCTGCAGGTTGGAAGATGTCGAACACGCTCGCCAGCAGCGAATAGTGGTTGTACTGCGTGTCGTCGAAGCCACCAGGTGTGATGAACTTCGAGATCGCCACGGCGCCGACATCGCCACCACCGGGGCCGCCACCATCACCGGTGCCACCAGGGAACGCCTCGTTCGGGCCCGGCTGCTCGCCGCAGCACGCGACGGAACGGTTCGAGCCTTCGGATTCATCCGAGATGATCAAGACAAGACCGTCTTGCTTGTACGCCGGCGAGTTCAGGATCACCGGCATCCATTCCTTGAGCCACAGGTTCGCCGAAACCAGACCGCCGGGCTCACCCGTGATGCACGGCGAGTCGTGTCCGTCGTGGCAGACGTTCGGCGTGATCCAGACGTAGTTCGGGGTCGTGGCGACGGACTGCAGGTCTTGCTGCAACGGGTTGAGCGAGACGACGTTGTTGCACTCCGCGCCATCGATGATCGAGTGGAACCACACGAACGGGTTGTGGCGCGCGGCGTACTGATCCTCCGGCGTCTCGTTGTTCGTGATGTCGACGGTGCCGATCGGCACGTGACCGCAGACGCTGGCCTCGCGCGACGGGTTGTTGCCCATGTCTTCCATGTACGCCTTCCACGTCAGGTGCGCCGCGTTCATCTGCTGCCCGATCGTCCACACGTCGTGCGGATAAATGCAGCCTTCGCCGGCAATCTGGCCGTTCGGCCCCCAGCCGCCGTTCGGGCCGCGGGTTACGAAGTTCGAGTAAATGTCGCAGTCGGCCGAGGTCGAGCTGTCGGGCGCCTGGCCGCTGACGGCGGCGGTGTAGTTGTCGAGGCTGGCGTGCCCAATGCCGTAGTACTGGCTCATGAACGTACCCATCGGGGCCAGCGTGTCGATCAGGTACGTCGCCGGCGAGTTCGGGCCATAGGTCGCCAGCACATCTTCGTTCTCCAGAATCACGATAAACACGTGCCCGATCTTCGGCAGGCCGGTCGTCGCGACCGCCGTCGGTGCCACTGCCGCCTCGCGCGGCGCGGTCGCCATGGAATTCGGGCTGTCACTACATGCAACACTGACGAGAGCAGCGGTCAAACTCACGGCCGCCGCGGTCAAACGGTACTTATTTCCCATCGAACACTCCTAGTATACGGGTCGCCGATTGATGCGCGACCGACGCTGCGACTGCGCGTCTACCCGATAACAGGAGCGTCTAAGTTGCGTCTCGCTTGCGTCTAGCCAACCAGAGCATTGCCAAGCCAAAGAGGAGCATGAACGTGCCCCACCATTCATTGACGTTGACACCGAGCGACTTGGCGTAGAGTTGGCTATCGGAGTTGGTCGCAAGCCCGAACCCCACGATCAAGAATCCCACAATGGTGAGCAACCCACCGATCGGAAGTCGCACGTCCATGGTTACTTCCAGATGAAAGTGACAACGGAGTTACTCGGCAGCGTGTACTGCGCGCTCGCTTGCTTCCACTGCAGTGAAAACGTGCTGGCCTGAGTGCTCCCATTCAAGACGATGGCGACGATCGACTGGTCGTCACTGTTCTGAAACGCGACGCTGGACAGTCCCCCCAGGCCGGACGAGGTCGCAATACGATACGCTCCGGGCCGCACGAACTTGCTCGCGTGCGCCAGCGCGTAGTACTCGACATTGCGTGTGATGGCGCCCGTCGTCGAGTTGATCGTCACGACACCGCGACAATTCGTGCACCCGCCGGTATGCGGCCCGTCGTGCTCGTCGAGCGCCAGATTCCACAGCGCCACGCTCCGCGCCCAGTTCTGGGTCGTGCCAATGATCAACGTGCCGACGAAGTAGGTAATGTTCGAGCCGAAGTCCGGCGCCCAATCGCCACCGGAGCATTCGGTGAAATACGTATCTTTCGCCGGATACGCCTGGTGCACCGTGCCTTGCGCTGACACGTTGCCCTTGTAGCAATGCCATGCGACCCCTTGCACGTACTTCGACGCGAGCGTGTCGGCGAACACGGTCTCGGGCTCCTGCGGCAGATCCCAGTTGTGATCCCAGTCCCAGATCATGGTCTTGACGCCGAGCCGCGCAAATAATGGCCCGACGTACTGGCCATCCAGCTCGGCCCGCGTCACCGGATCCAACAACATCCCGGGGTAATCCGGCGGCTCATACTGCGGCTCATTCTGGAGTGATATCGCGTCGATCGTCACGCCCGCCGCCGCGTAGGCCTGGATGAACTTGACGAAGTATCCCGCGAACGCGCTATAGGCCTCGGGCTTGAGCGTTCCGCCGATCATGCTCCCCAACGTCTTCATCCACCCGGGCGGGCTCCACGGGTTGGCCATGAGCACGAGCTGTGGGTTGATGGCCACGGCCCGCTGAATCACCGGTAACTTGTACACGAGGTCGGGCGCGATCGAGAAATGCGCTAGCGTCGTATCGGCTGATCCGTCATCATAACTGTAATCGACCAGCGAAAAATCGGACGCCCCCATGGGGATACGCATGAAACTCAGCCCCAGGCCGCCGTTGGTGCGGGAAAACAACTCCTGCAACAGCGACTCGCGCTGACTGGCCGAAAGCTTTTCGTAGATGTTATACGTCGCCGCATCGGTGAACGCCGCGCCGAATCCGATCATCTGCTGATACTTGGTGGTCGCATCGACGCTGATCACCGGCACGGAGCTTGTTGGTTGCCCTGACGCGAGCGCGGTGTTCGGCTCATGGCTCAAGAGCTTGGTCTGATCACCGGTCGTGAGCCACGTTTGCACGGTCGTCGATGGACCGGTGGTCGGCGCGGTCGACGGTCCGGCGCCGCTCGACCCGCATGCCGCGAGCGCCAGCGACACTACCAGTAATCGCATTATCGCACCGTGAAGCGAGCGCTGAGCGAACCGACCAGCGCGTCATACGGGCCCGGCTCGACCCGCGGTTTATTGTCGCGGCCAATGAACGCGAGCCGAGACTTTGGAAACATCCAGGTCAGGGTCTGCTTCTCTCCAGCGCCCAACGCCACACGCCGAAACTCACGGAGTTTCTTCACGGGCGGCGCGATAGACGCGTAGAGCTCTCTCGTATACAACTCGACAACGTCCACACCGGGCCGCTGGCCCGTATTCGTGACCGTGACGGACACCCGAATCGTATCTCCGGCGGTCACCGTCAGGTCGCTGTAGGCGAACGTCGTGTACGAGAGACCATACCCGAACTCCCATTCCGGGTTGTAGCCCGCTGGAAGCGCCTCTTCCGCGAAGGCGTGGTCGTAATGCACGAGCGCGCCGGTCGCTCGGGGCCACGTGAACGGGAGCCTGCCGCTCGGGTTAACGTCGCCGAACAGCACGCCGGCCAGTGCCTCTCCACCGAATGGGCCGGGTTGATACCCGGTGACAATCGCGCGGGCGCTATCGACAATCGCGCGAACAATCCGTGGGCGCTGATGGAAAATTGTCAGCACGACCGGCGTACCGGTCGCCTCAATCGCTTTCGCCAGCTGAAGCTGATCCTCAGGCATCGTCAGATCATCGATGTCGCCCGGCTTCTCCACTGCTGGCGGCTCGGCCAGACATACGATAGCGACGTCCGCATTGCGCGCCGCGTCGACCGCGGCCGCTCCGGCAACGTATGTGGCGTTCGGCGCCCGCTTACGAATCGCGTCCAGCAGGGTCGCCACGTTCTTCGGATACATCGCCGTGTCAGTGCCCTGCCACGTGAACGTCCACGACCCATACTGATCGACCAGCGACGTCGCCCCGGGTCCGGTCACGAGCACCCGCGCCGTTTTCGCCAACGGCAGCATCCCGCCCTGATTCTTGAGCAAGGTCACGGCTTCTTCGGCCGCCTGACGACTGACGGCGAGCGATTGCGCCGAGCCGACCTGGGCGAGCATCGCGGTGTCCGGCCCGGCGTTCTTGAACAGGCCGAGCGCATACTTGAGCTTCAGGATGCGGCGCACCGACTCATCGATCCGCGAGACGGGAATCGACCCCTCTTTCACCAGTGCGAGCAAGTCGTCGTAGAACGACACATTCTCCGGGACCATGCTCATGTCGATGCCGGCCATCACGGCCATACGCACCGCGTCCTTCGGCGTTGGCGCGACATGGTGGACCGTGTTGAGCCGGATGATATCCTCCCAATCGCTCACCGCCACTCCGGTGAACCCCAAGTCGCGTCTCAGGAGATCCGTCAGGATCTCGTGACTCGCATGCACGGGGACCCCGTTGATATCCCCGGAGTTGATCATGACGGTCTCGAGCCCCGCATGGATGGCCGCGGCAAACGGCGGCACAAAGTACTCTCGCAGTTCCCGATCGGGGATCCAGGCGGTTGTCCGATCCTTGCCACTCAGCGGATCGCTGTACCCGAGAAAATGCTTCCCGGTGGCCGCGACATACCGTTGCTCGGCCCGGATGGCGGTGGCGCCGATCGTAGAGACGAGATAGGGATCTTCCCCGAAGGTCTCGAAGAATCGGGACCACAGGGGCTGACGCGCCACGTCGAGCACCGGCGCAAAGTTCCAGAAAATCCCACTCGCCCGGGTCTCATACCCGGTGATCTCGTGCTCTTGCCGCACGAGCGCCGTATCCCACGTCGCGGCCATCGCGATGTTTTGCGGAAAGACCGTCGCGCCGACCATATAGTGATGCCCATGCACGGCGTCGATCCCGTAGATGATCGGGATCTTGAGGCGCGTGCGGGAGGCCGCCCGTTGGACGGCCCCGATGACCGCTTGCCATTTTTGTGGAGAGAGCGCGACGTCCCACACGTTGAGCAACGAGCCCACGTGATGGGCGAGAATCGCGTCGGCGAGCTTCGCGGAATCGAGCTGCTGCTCGACCGAAGCCGTCCCATGAACACTGGAGACGGCTTCGATCGTCAGCTGCGTCATTTGCCCGACTTTCTCTTCTATTGTCATGCGCTGCAGGAGCCGCTCCACCGGCGGCTGCGAGAGGGCCAGCGCCAACAGGACCAGCTTTACTGCCATCCGGCGTTTTGCGTCAGAGCAGGATCGCTGTTGATCTCCACCTGCGGAATGGGATAGATAGTCGACGTCACGCCGTGCACGGCCTTGAACTCGTTCGGGTAGATCGTGAGGATCTCGGCCTGTTTCGCCCGCAGCGACTGGTCGAGAATGCCCCAGCGCGAGAGATCGAACCACCGCTGCCCTTCGTAGATGAACTCCTTCCGCCGCTCGACGCGGAGCGTGTCCATGAAGTCGGCGCTCGCGGCGCTTGACGAAGCAAGCGAGTCGCCGCGGAGACGCACCTGGTCAAGAGCCGACACCGCGCTTCCGGCCGTCACCGTTCCACCGTTGGCCACCGCTTCCGCGTATATCAAGAGCACATCGGCGTAGCGCAGAATGGGCTGAAAGTTCGGCTGCTGCTCCCAGGAGCGGTGCTCCATGTTCTGCGCGTCCGACTCGTCGAGCGGCTTGTGCAGCGCCGGGGCGGGCGGCGAGATGAACGTGACGACCGTGCCCGAGTCGGGGCCGTGCCGGATGGTGTAGGGCGAGATCATGAAGCTCGCGCCGTTCCCGCGCGTATCCGTGGCGGAGAACGAGTTGACAAGCGACGGCAGCACGAACTCCAGACCGTACGCATCGCCGCCGGGGAACCCACTCGGCAGACCAAACAGCAGGGCGATACTGCCGACCACTCCGGTCACGGTTTCCGGCGAACCGAAATTCACCGAAAAAATGTTCTCCGGATTCGAGTTCTGTTTGGAGATCGAGAAATTGTCGTTGTAGACCTTGTTGAGCGAGTACGTGTGCGAGTTGATCACTTGGCCGGCATACTTCGCGGCATTGTTCCAATCGCCCAGGTACAGGTAGACCTTGGCCAGCAGCGACGTCGCGGCGCCGGACGTCGCCCGACCCACATCGGCGGGGTTGGTGTAGCTCGCCGGCAGCGATGTCGAGGCCGCCTGGAGGTCGCTCTCAATGAGCGCGTAGATCTGCGCCTTCGCCGTCCGCGGCAACTGGGCGTTCTTGGCGTTGGTGATTTGCGACGTGACCAGCGGGACATCGCCGAACATGTTCACGAGCATGAAGTACGACAGCGCGCGAATGAACTTGGCCTCGCCAATGACGCGCGCCCGGAGCGTCGGGTCCATCTGGATCCCCGGCACCAGCTGGATCACGATGTTGGCCCGGTTGATCGTGATGTACGCGTTGCTCCACTGGTTGTCGAGCGTCCACAGCGTCTTGTCGAACGTGTAGTCGGCGAGCTGGTGTCCGTCCGAGCCGAACGAGGGGTCGGCCATGAGGTCGTCGCCGGAGATGTCGCCGATGTAGAAGTAGTAGAGGTACGTGTACGGCATCTGGGCGTACGCGGCGTTGACGGCCGAGACCGCGTCAGATGACGATTTGTAGAAGTTGTCGGGGGTCAGGACGTTGGTCGGGCTCGGATCGAGGAACTTGTTGCAGGACGTTCCCACGATCGCGGCGCCGATCACGCATCCGAGGAGCGGCAGGAGTCGTTTGCGCATGATTTAGAAACCCGCGTTGAAGCCGATGGTGAACTGACGCGTCTGGGGATAGGAGCCGAAGTCGATGCCTTGCGCCAACGGGTTCGTCGCGTATTGCGTGACCTCGGGATCGAACCCTTTGTAATTGGTGACCGTGAAGAAGTTCTGCGCGCTCACGTAGATCTGGGCATTGGTCACGTTGCGCAGGCGTACGTACCGCAGCCACGCCCCCGGCAGATTGAAGTCCAGCCGAATGTTCTTGCCGCGGAGGTACGTGCCGTCCTCCACGAACAGCGTCGACGGCTTCGTCTGGAATCCCAAGTTGTTGGACGCCGGCTCGGGGACGCCGTTCGTCCCCTTGTCGAAGTACTCGTCGACGAGCCCGTTCCCGGTTCCACCGTTCTGGAGCAGCATCGCGCGGTTGATGTCATAGATCTTGTTGCCGACGCTCCACTGCAGGAAGACCGTCAGTCCGAACCGTCCGGCCGTGAAGTGGTTCGTCATGCCACCGGTGTACAGCGGCTGGGCATTGCCGATGATCGTCTGGTCGCCCGAGCTGACCACGCCGTTCGACGAGCCGAGGTGGTACAGGTCCTTGTACACTGGCTGGCCGTTCTGCATGCCTTGATACACGTAGCCGTAGAACGCGTCGATCGGTTGGCCGACTTTGAGCACGGTCGGGTTGATGACCGCGCCGTTGCCGATGCCGCCGGCGACGTATGGGTTGATGATGATCGTATCGCCCTGGTTCCCCAGCTTCGTGATCTTGTTGGCGTTCCAGGCGAGGTTGAGGGAGGTCGACCACCCGAAGACGCCGGTCAGGTTCACGGTGTTGAGCCCGAGCTCGTACCCGACATTCTGCAGGTCGCCAATGTTCTGGAGCTGGGTCGTGTACCCGAGGATCGACGGCACCGGCACATTGAGCAGCAGGTCGTGGGTCCGCTTGTTGTAGTAGTCGGCCGTGACCGAGACCCGGTTCTTGAGGACCGACACATCGATGCCGGCGTCGAACTGGTCCGTCGTCTCCCACCTGAGATCGGGGTTCGCCAGCGTCGTCGGCGCGTAGCCACTCACGCGGCCGTTGCCGAGCGCGTACGTATTGTTGGCGAGCGTCGCCAGCGCGTTGTAGTTGCCGATGTCCTGGTTGCCCGTGCGGCCGTAGCTCACACGGAATTTCAGGTCGTCGAAGACATTCAGCGCCCTGAGGAAACTCTCTTGCGACGCGCGCCACGCGAAGGCGGCTGACGGAAACACGGCGTACTGATTATTCGAACCGAACTTGGACGACCCGTCATCGCGCAGCGTGGCGGTAAACAGGTAGCGATCCAGGATGCCGAAGTTCGCTCTCCCGAAGTATGACTCCAACGAGTTGTGTGGCGACCCGGTGAACACGCCGAGGTACGTCGCGGCATTATTGAGCCCGTTCGCCCCGAGGTTGTCCGTATTGAACGTCTGCGACTGACCGGAGATCGACTGCACGTTCGTGCGCTGGAACGTCATGCCACCGATCACGTCGATATTGCTGAACGACCCGATATTGCGTGCGTACTTGAGTGTCGTCTCGTCGAGCCACGTCGTGGCGTCCACTTGTCCGCGACTCCCCTGTCCGCCCAACAGCTCGCCCGGCAACGTCGTCGACGGCGAGTAGAAATCCTGCAACGACGAGAGGTAGTCGATGCCCGCCGAGTTGCGCAGGGTGAGGTTCGGGAGGAGATCCCATTCGCCGAACAGGCCGCCGACGACGCGATCCTGCGTCTCCTGGTTCGTGATCAACCGGGCGGAGGCGACGGGATTGGCGAAGAACAGGTTACTCGCGGGATCGATCCCGGTGAAGTACGAGCCAGTCGAGGTCTTGACCGGCAAGGTCGGGTTGGCCGACATCGCGTTGATCAGGACGGACGACGCGTCCGCGCCGGCGCCACCGTTCGGCATGACGTCGCCTTGCTCGCGGCTCGCGGTCACGTTCGTTCCGACGCGGAACTTCTTCCCGATGTTGTCATCGAGGTTGAGCCGGAACGAGCCGCGCGTCAAATCGGTGCCGACGATCACGCCTTCCTGCTGCAGCAGGTTGCCGGAGACGAAGTACCGCGTATCGGGGCTGCCGCCGCCCACGGACAGATCGAGATTGCTCGTCGGCGCGGCGCGGAAGATCTGGTCCTCCCAGTTGGTTCCGGTGCCGAACGCGGTGACCTGCGCCGGCGTGTAGAGGGCCGGGGCGCCAATGTTGGTGCGCGCGAGGTTCGCCACCGTCGCGAATTGCTGAGCGTCCATGAGCGGGAGTTTGTTCCGCACGCTCGAGGAGCCGTAGTAGCCGCTGACGTTGACCTGCGGGGTGCCGGCGCGTCCGCGCTTGGTGGTAATGAGAATGACGCCGTTCGCCGCCCGCGCGCCGTAAATCGAGGTCGCCGACGCGTCCTTCAGCACGTCGATCGACTGGATATCGTCCGGGTTGAGCCCGGCCAATGGACTGAGCCCACTCGGCCCCTGCACCTCGAGCGTACTGGACCCACTCGCCCTCAACTCCTCGGGGCTCTGCAGCAACGGGATCCCATCGATCACGTACAGCGGATCGTTGCCAGCCGAAATCGAGTTGCCGCCGCGAATGCGCACCTCGGACGACGTCCCAGGCTGGCCGTTCGACGTCACGACCGTCACACCGGCAGCCTTCCCCGTCAGCGCCTGGTCGAACTGCGGAACCGGCGCTTCCTCGATGTCGGCCGAGGTGACCGATGCCACGGCCCCGGTCAATTCCCGCCGTGACGTTGTCTCATACCCGATCGACACGACTTCGCTGAGTCGAACCGCGACCTCGTGCAGCGTGAAGTCGGCCGTCACCGTCTGCCCGGCGGCCACGGTCACCGTCTGGCTATCCCGCGCAAACCCGATGCGCGTCGCGCGCAGGATGTGGCTCCCTTCGGGCACGGCGTCAATGCGATACGTGCCGTCGGCGCCAGAGACCGCCCCGAGCCGCGTGTCCGCCACGCGTATCGTGACGCCCGTGACCGGTTCGCCGGACGCCGCAGCCGTCACGCGCCCGGTGATCGTCCCGGACGCCATGATCGCGCTCGTCGCTCCGCGACTCATGATCGTCGCGCGTCCGTCCTTGGTGAACACAATGTCCACCGGCGCATCGGACAGCACGTCGGTGAGCGCCGCGGCCACCGTGATGTCATCGGCCTTGAGGTGCACGATCCCGTCGAACGGAATCAGATCCGTAGCGTACGCGATATCGATCCCCGTCCGACGCGAGATCGCCGCGAGGGCGTCGCGGACCGACAGGCCATCGAGGTCGAGGGAGACCTGACGCTTGAGCATCGGCGTCCGGCTGACGTTGACGGGGACCATCTTGGTCGCCGAGGCCAGCAGCAGAAACCTCGGACCACTCACCGTCGCGTCGGCATACTGCTGCTGGGCTTCTAGTAGGTGCGCGCCTGAAGAAAAGAGCGCGGCGGCGAGCGCACAGCGTCGAACGAGTAGATGCATAGACAGATTCCTCTAGTGGTGGCGCGGATGCAGAACGACGGTCTGTCCGTGCCGCTCCTCGCGCAGATCGAGTGACAGCGCGATACGATCGATCACGATCGGCAGGGACTCGTTAGTGAACGACGCGGTCAACCGACGGCTGCCGATCGACGTATCGGCAAGCTCCAGCAGATCGCGATCATACCACCGGCGCAACTCGGCAATCACTTCATTCAGCGGCGTATCCTGGAACACGAGGCGGCCTTCGGTCCACGCCAGGTACGCGCTCAGGTCGACACCATGCGTCACGGTGAGCACGGTGTGCGCGCCGCGGCGATCGAGTCGAGCCAGGCTTCCGGCATTGAGCACCATAGGCCCTTGCGACGAATCGACCGCAAACGCGACGGTCCCCTCGGACACGACCACCTCGGTCTCGGCGGACTGCGAATAGGCGCGGACGCCGAAGGTCGTGCCGATATCCCGCACGACCGACGAGCTGGTGTGCACCGCGAACGGGTGCAGGCTGTCGTGGGCGACCTGGAAGTACCCGTCGCCGTCGAGGTACACATCGCGGGCGGAGTCGCCGAACGCACGCGCATAGCGCAGCCGGCTCGCCATCCCCAGCGCGACCCGAGTCCCGTCAGGGAGTCGCAAGGTCGCATGCTGGCCTCGGAGCGTGGAGACTTCGGCCATCGCATTCGCGTCCATGCGGGCGCGCACGCGTGGCGCGCCCGCGCGCCACACCGCGAAGCTCGCGCCGGCGATCACGAGCACGGCGGCCGCGATGCGCCAGATGGGGGTCCCGCTATCGCGGATGACAATGGCCGGGGCCGGGCGTTTGGCCCCGTGGATCAATAGAAAAGATGGGCGGTTTCGGACCCTCCGGGCCGCGTCGAACCGCCGCCATCCTTCGTCGACGCCCCACTCGTACGGCACCTGGCCACCGGCACGCCACGCGGCCTCGAGCTCGGCCACCACGCGCTCACGGCTCGGGTCTACCGCGATCCACCGGCGGATCGCCGCAGCCTCGTCGGCCGTGCACTGACCACTCACATATCGGGTGAGCCGGAGCCCGTCGATGTCTTCTTCCACTAATGGAGAAAACCCGCGAGGCCAGCTGAACCTTTACTTGAGGAGCGAGATCACTCCGGTCAGGACCAGGAGATAGGGTCCGAGCTTGGCGCGTAACGCCTTGAGGGCGCGCCACATCTGTTGCTCGACGGTGCTGACGGAGATGCCGAGGCGAGCGGCGATCTCGGCGTTCGGAAGGTGCTCGTGGCGGCTCATCGAGAACACGAGCCGGCACCGCTCCGGCAGCTCCCGCATCGCGGCGACCGCCGCGTCACTCAACTCTTGCTCGACGACGGCGTTCTCGGCCTCACACGGCCGATCGTCCACGGCTTTCGACTGCCGAGCCTCGTATTGGGCCTCGACCTTACCGTGCCGGAGCGATCGCAATGCCCGGTTTCGAGCCGCCGTATATAGGTACGGAACCGCCGGCATCGGAGCTCCCGAGCCGGCGGTTTTTTCCCATAGCGTTAGAAACAGATCCTGCACCAGCTCTCGGGCGGTATCCCGCGAGCCGACGTATCCATATACGAGGTCGCAGAGCCCCCCGTAGTGGCTTCGATACAGTACTTCGAACGTCTCCGCTGGTGTCGGTGCATGCGTGACGCCGAGCAGTGAGGCCATGGCAAAATCATTAGCTTCCCGCCGTCGTTACGCAAGAGCGACCTGGCCTACACAGCTGCCGCCTCCTCTTCTGAGCTAACGCGATGGGGCTTGTGGGCCGCAATGACTTTTTCCGCGGTCTCGTGCGGCACGAAGTCATAATGATCGAACTCCATCGAGTAGCTGCCCCGCCCTTGCGTCATGGACACAAGGTCGTTCGCGTAGCTCAGCATCTCGGCCAGCGGCACCAGCGCCTTGATCGTCACATGGTGCCCGCGAGGATCACTCCCACTGATCTTTCCGCGTCGTGAGCTGATATCCCCCATGAGCTGCCCGGAATACGTGTCCGGTGCCTGCACCTGCACCTGCATCACGGGTTCCAACAGTACGGGATGCGCCTGTCTCATCGCCTCTTTGAACGCGAGCGAGCCGGCGATCTTGAACGCCATGTCCGACGAATCGAACGTCGTGATACTTCCCGTCATAGAGGCTCACTCGAAAATCGACAACCGGGAACCCCGCCAAGAACCCACGGTCGGCGGCCTCTCGGATTCCCTTCTCGACCGAGGGGATCCAGTTCCGAGGAATGGCGCCCCCGACGATGTCATCGACAAACTCGACCCCAGCCCCCCGAGGCAGGGGCTCGATCTTGATGCGGCACACGCCAAACTGCCCATGCCCACCGCTCTGCTTCTTGTGCTTGCCTTCCGCATCCGCATGCCCGCGAATCGTCTCGCGGAATGGTACGCGGGGTGGCTTGAGCGTCAGCGCGACATGATATCGCCGCCGGAGCTGCGCGACGACGACCTCAATGTGCTGCTGTCCGGCGCCGGAGATCAAGAATTCTTTGGTCTGCGGATCCCGCCTGAATCGCACGGCCGGATCGGCCTCGAGGATGCGATGAATGGCGACGCCAATGCGATCCTCGTCGGCGCGAGTCTTGGGCTCGACGGCGAACGTCAGTAACGGCTCGGGCAATGTTGCGGGCGGATAGACGATCGGCGCGGCCTTCTCGCCGAGCGTGTCGCCGGTCAGCGTGTCCTTGAGCTTGGCGATGGCGCCAAGGTCACCCGCGTGCACCTCTGGAACCGCGACTCCGGTCTTGCCCTGCAGGACCTGCAGGTGCTGCATGCGCTCAGGAACACCCCGCGTGACATTTTGCAACGTTGCTTCGTTGCGCAGCACACCGGACAGGACCTTGAAGCAGCTGATGCGCCCGGCGAACGGGTCCGAGATCGTCTTATAGACGAAGAGCGACACGGGCTCCTCGTCGCTGATGTTGCGCTCGAACGTCCGCGCCGTCCGATTGCGTCCCGTGCGCCGGCCCTCGCGCCGCGGGCGACGGCAGCATGTCGATGATGAAATCGAGAATGTCCGCCGTGCCGATATTGTGCGTGGCTGAGCTCAGCATGATGGGATGCAGCCGCCGCTCGGCGATCGCCGCGCGCATACCCTTCTTGAGATCCTCGACCGGCAACGTGCCTTGGTCGAAGAATTCCTGCATGAGATCGTCGTCACCCTCCGCGACGAGCTCGACGAGCGCCTCATGCGCCGCCTTCGCTTTCTCCGCGAGCTCCTTGGGAATCGGGCCGACCTTGGCCTTTCCATCGCCATCGGACGGATACTCGTGCGCTTCCATCGTCACGAGATCGACAATGCCGTGGAACTGGCGATCGGACCCGATCGGCAACTGCACGGGAACGGCTCCGCGCCCGAACGCCTCCTGCACCGACTGCACGGCGCGCTCGTAGTTGGCGAGCTCGCGATCCATGCCGTTCACGATGAACGCGCGGGCCAGGTGATAGTCGTTCGCGTAATCCCAGACGGTTTCCGTGACGACCTGCACGCCCGCAGCGGCATCGACGAGGATGAGCGCCGCGTCCGCGGCAATCAGCGCCCCCTTCGTGTCGCACAAAAATGCCGAGTAGCCGGGAGTATCCAGAAAATTGACCTTATCCCCGTGCCACTCGGCGTACGCCATGCCCGTCTGAATCGAAACGTGCCGTGCCACTTCTTCCTCGTCCCAGTCGGTGACGGCGGTTCCGTCACCCACTTTACCGAGTCGTGGCGTCATCCCCGCGGTAAAAAGACACGCGGAGACGAGTTGTGTCTTGCCGGTGCCGCCGTGTCCTACGATTCCGACGTTCCGGATCGCATCAGTTACGTACGGTCTCATTTTGTGTCACCCCGGTGGCCGTTCCTTCCCGATATTACTCGCCGCGCGCGCATAGGCTAGCCACAAAACAGACTCAGCCATGACGATTTGAGAATTTGGGCGGGTGAGCCTCGTTCTTATCATCGCGGGAATTTCACAAACAGGAGACTGGAGTGCGTACGCTTCGCTTCGCTGCGGCGCTCGCCGTGGTGTATTTGATAGCCGCCTGTAGCACTAGTGGCCCCAGCGGGCCGCAAGCTGGGACGGTCAGTGGCACAATCTCGAGCTCCTTAGGGGGCGCAATCGCCAGCGCGACGGTGACCGTGACCCCGACGAGCGGCACCGCCCCCGCGGCGGTCCAATCCGCGGCCAACGGCACGTACTCGGTCCCGAACGTCCCCGGTGGCGGCGGCACGGTCGCCGTCTCGAATGTCCCCGCCAACTGCACCGCGCCGGCGGCGGCATCATACAGTGGCGTGAACGCCAACACGGTCACCGTCAACGTTCAGGTGACATGCGTCCAGACCGGTACCCTCATGGGAACGGTGACCAGCAGCCTGACCCAGGGCGCCGGCATCAGCGGCGCCACCGTCACCGTGACTCCGACGGGCGCGGCGGCGCTTCCCGGAGTCACCACGAACTCCTCGGGCCAGTACTCGGTGCCGAACGTTCCCTACGGCTCCGGCACCATCGCGCTCTCGAACCTGCCGGCCGGGTGCACGGCGTCGGGGGCGTCCAACTATTCGCTGAATAGCTCGTCGAATTTGATCGACATCAATGTCCCGTGTACGGCCGTCAGCACGACGAGGCTGAACGTCGGCCAAGTCGCCCTCTTCACGGACTCGCCGCAATTCGCGACGAACCTCACGCTGGCGCCGAACGGCGTCTACATCATGGCGGTAGTGAACACCGACAGCGCGAGCTCGGCCACTGAAGATTTCACGCTGTCGGGCGCACTCAACGCTCAGGGCCCGAGTCGCGTCGCGTCGCGGCGAGCGCACGTCGCCGCGGGTCCACTCAAGCGCCGCGCCACGCCACGCAGCGCTCGCGGGCCGGCACTCGATCCGCAACTGGCGCGTGACCTCGCGTTTGCGCGACGCGCCGAGGCGGGCCACGTCGCGCAGCTCGATCGCGACCTCCGAGGAGCGAGCGCGTTGAGAAGCGCGTCGGCCGCGTGGCGCGCCAATCGGGCCGGCAAGGCGGCACTGCCGGGCATCCGTGCGCAGTCGCTCGTCAGTACCGTGGTTGGCGACGTGAATCCGATCAATGTGCCGGTCCCGAGTTGCACGCAATTCACGACTATCGGCGCCAGGACCGTGTACGTCGGAGCGCACGTGCAGATCGTCGCCGACACCAGCCTGACGAACTGGCCGGCGCAATATCGGCCCGATTCGTCGTACTACACGACATTGGGCCAGGAATACGACACGCTGACCTACGCCAAGCACCTCCTGACGTACATCGGCGATCCGCTGCAGTACGACGGGCAGCTGCCCCTCGGCGCCGGCAAAGTCACGATTGTCCTGACACCGGTGTTGAATGGCGAGAGCACGGGCGGCACGCAGGGCGGCGGAACGATCCTGGCCTTTGTATCCCCATGCGATCTCGTGCCGTCGTCGGTCGCGGCGAGCTCGAACGAGACCGAGATGATCTACCACCTCGTGCCGTCGGCGAGCTTCAGCGTCGCCTTCTGGCAGCGCGAGATCCGGCCGACGTTGGCTCACGAGTCGAAGCATATCGTCTCACTTGGCCAGCACATCTACATGCCAAGCGCTACGGTGTTCGAGCAGGTCTGGCTCGAGGAGGGATTGGCGCAGGTCTCGTCCGAGATCTGGGGTCGCAACTATAACGCTGCCACCTGGCGTGGCAACGCGGGATTCGCGGCGACGATCGGCTGCGAGGTGGCCGGTTTCGTCGAGGCGTGCAACACGCCAACAAGCCCGTACACGTTCCTCCCGAGTCACATGGCGTGGCTCGAGCAATGGCTGCAGACGGTCGACAGTGTCTCGCAAACGCTCAACGGCACGACGCCCGGCCGTTACGGCGCCGGATGGTCGATCGCGCGGTGGGCGATCGACCAGTACGCGAGCGGCAACACGCCGTCCGCGGAGGCGGCGACCATCAAGGCGCTGATCGGCGACGTGACGCTGAACGGATTCGCGAACATCACCAGCGTCACCGGCGCGTCCGAGGTGCAGACCCTGCTCGACTGGAGCCTCGCGACGGCGCTCGACACCGTGACGCTCGTCGACTCGGCGACGTTCATCCCGACCAGCATTCAGACGACGGTACCGAGCTTCGACTTCCGCAACATCTTCTCGGTGGCCGGGAACGGTGGAGTCTATCCGCTAGCGGCGCCGCTTCGGCCGTTCATCGTGAACGCCGGACCGATCAACGGCTCCGTGACCGGCGTCTCTGGCACGGACCCGGTGTACATCGAGGTGATTGCCGGTGCGAGCGGCGGGACCGAGACCCTTCAACTCTTGAGCGGGGCTGGCGGGACCATTTCGCCGGCGAGCGGATTCCGAGTGGGGATCATCCGCGTGCAGTAGCATATCCGGACACGATAGTTCAAAACCGAACACCCGCGCAGTCGTAGATAGCGTGTAGTCAACGAGTTACTGTAGGCACGGGTCTTCCATAGAGGAGCGGTCCATATGGATACGCTCCTCTATGACGTCAGGTATGCCGCACGGAAGCTTCTCAACACTCCGTCCTTTACGGCCATCGCCGTTCTCACACTGGCCCTAGGGATTGGGGCGACAACGGCGGTCTATAGCGTCGTTGATACGGTCTTGATTCAGCCGTTGCCGTTCAAGGACCCGAGTCAGCTCGTGCTGATCCAGTCGACGGATCGCGACGGCACTGCAGACGACGCGTCCCCACTGGACCTCATCGACTATCGCGACCAGAACCGCACGCTCAGCGGCATCGTGATGATGAAGTCGCCGAGCTCCGTCAGCCTCCGTCGCGACGGCATGGAGACGATTCGCCTCAACGCAGAGCGGGTCAGCGCGAACTTCTTTTCAGTCCTCGGCACGCAGCCCGCGCTCGGCCGCGTATTCGCGACGGGCGAAGATGGGCCGGGCACCCCTCTCGTCGCCGTCCTGTCCTACCACACGTGGCGCGACGACTATAATGGCGATCCGCACATTGCCGGCACGTCGATCCGTCTCGACGACACGCTCTACACCGTCGTCGGCGTCGCTCCGCCGGGTCTCACGTATCCAGAGACGCCCGACGTTTGGGTCGCGTACCACCTGCAACCGTGGGAGATCAGGCCGGAGAACAGAGGCATGCACGAGTTGCTCGCCGTCGCGCGCATCAAGCCCGGCACCACGGTCGCGGCCGCGCGTGCGGACCTCGACGAGGTCGCGAGCCGACTCGCCGCGCAGTATCCAAAGTCGAACACCACGGTCCGTGCCCGGGTCTCGCCACTCAAGGCGCAGATGGTCGACCCGGCAAAGGACGCGCTCCTCGCGGTTCTGGGCGCCGTCGTGCTCGTGCTCCTCATCGCTTGCGCCAACGTCGCCAACTTGCTGCTCATGCGCGCCGCGGGACGTCAGACCGAGATCGCCGTCCGCACCGCCCTCGGCGCCAGCCGCGGTCGCGTCGCCCGCCAACTCGTCACCGAGCACGCGCTCCTCACGCTCGCCGCGGCCACGCTCGGCGCGGTCTTCGCGGTGTGGGCGATCGAAGCCGTCCGCGCCTATGGCCCGCGGGCGCTGCCTCGCCTGGATGAGCTGGCGGTGAACCCGCGCATGCTGTTGTTCGCCGCGACCATTGCGATCGCCACTGGTCTTCTCTTCGGTCTCGCTCCCGCGATTCAGGCCTCGCGGACGGACGAAGCGGTGCGCCTCCGCGAGGGTGGCCGCAGCGGCGGCAGCTCGGGCCGCATGACTCGCACCCGGTCAGCGCTCGTTGTGGCCGAGATGGCCCTGGCGGTGGTGCTGCTCGTTGGCGCGGGACTGTTGTTGAGAAGCTTTGCACGGCTGACGCACGTCGACCCCGGATTCCGCGCCGACCGGGTGATCGCGTTCGACGTTCTGCTGTCGAGGCGCTACGAGCACGACCCGCAGACGAATGCGTTCGCGTCGAGTCTCATCGACCGCTTGCGGAGTTTGCCCGGCACGATCGACGCGGGTGTCACCGACGCGTACCCGTTCGCGGCCCTCAAGTCATTCGGGGCCAGCACCTCGTTCAATGTGGTCGGGCAGCCACCCGCCGCCCTTGGACAGGAGCCGACCACAGACCTGGCCGGCGTGTCGTCGGGATACTTTCGCGCGCTCGCCATCAAGTTGTCGAAGGGTCGCATCTTTACCACGGCCGAAGATTGGGGCGACACGCCTCCGGTCGTCGTGATCAACCAGGCCTTCGCCCGCAAGTTTTTCGCCGGCCGGAACCCAATCGGTGAGCACATCGTGCTCGGCATCAGCCATTCGACCGGACCCAAACCCACCGATACGTTGACGTCGCAAGGCGAGATCATTGGCGTCGTCGCCGACACGCGCGACGCGTCACTCGCGGACAGCGTCCGGCCCTGGACGTATGTGCCGTTCGGCGCGCTCCCCTTCCATGTGTCCGGGGTCCTCCGCACCACGGCGGATCCGGCGACGGCAACGCGGGCGATCATCGCCACGGTCGGCGCGATCGACCCCGAGGTGCCGGTCTACGACATCTCGACGATGAATCAAGCGCTCTCCGCGTCGGTCGCCCAACCGCGGTTCTTCACCGTATTGCTCGGCGCATTCGCCGCGATCGCGCTCGCGCTGGCCGCACTCGGGATCTATGGCGTGATCTCGTACTCCGTGAGCCAACGGACCAGCGAGTTGGGCATTCGCATCGCGCTGGGCGCCGCACCCGACCGCGTGCTCCGACTGGTCCTCGGCGGCGGCATGACATTGACCGCCGCGGGACTCCTGGTTGGCGTGCTCGGCGCCATCGGGTTCACGCGCGCGATCTCGACACTGCTGTTCGGCATTCCGCCGTTCGATCCGTTGACCTACATCGGAGTCGTGTTCGGCTTATCGGCGGTCGCGCTCTTCGCCTGCTGGGTGCCGGCCCGGCGCGCCGCGCGCGTCGATCCGGTTATCGCGATGCGGACCCAATAAGCGACGGAATAGGCGTAGTCGGGGGGTCCGGGGGGCGTCCTTGGGGTTTGCCCCCCGGAGGCGAACCGACCAGTCGAGCAGCGCGAAGCGCTGCACGACGTGCCGCGGAGCGGCATCGTGTTCGGCCTATCGGCGGTCGCGCTAATCGCCTGCTGGGTGCCGGCCCGGCGCGCCGCGCGCGTCGATCCGGTTATCGCGATGCGGACCCAATAAGCGACGGAATAGGCGTAGTCGGGGGGTCCGGGGGGCGTCCTTGGGGTTTGCCCCCCGGAGGCGAACCGACCAGTCGAGCAGCGCGAAGCGCTGCACGACGTGCCGCGGAGCGGCATCGTGTTCGGCCTATCGGCGGTCGCGCTAATCGCCTGCTGGGTGCCGGCCCGGCGCGCTGCGCGTGTCGATCCGGTCATCGCGATGCGATCGGTATGACAGTTCGTCGTCGCTGCGCTGTGGCGCTCACACGCTCCTTGACGACGAGGCTGCCGCTGACGGCGACGGGGATCGAGCTCGATTGCGTTGTCCCATCGCCCAGCTGTCCGTGATCGTTCATGCCCCAGCAGTAGGCGGTGCTCGATAGTGTGACACCGCAGGCGTGGGTCGTGCCGATGGACACGCTCCCGAACTCGAGGCCGCCGGCCACGGGAAACGGTACAAGGCTACTGCACGGCGCCGTGTTCGTCGTGATGCTATCGCAACTCACGATCGGCGCGCTCGGATTTCCGAGCTGTCCATACCCGCCCCAGCCCCAACAGTAGACGGCATTCGCCGTGGTAATGCCGCACGTCGTGAGCGCGATCGAGTTCGCGCTCGATGTGATGACACTCCTGAAGACGAGGGCTTGCCCGACCGGCGTCGGTATCTCGGTGTTCGCTGTCGTGCTGTCGCCGAGGTTGCCGGCGTAGTTCCACCCCCAACAATAGAGTGCACCCGCTCCGGTGAGACCGCACGTGTACAGCGAGCCGGCGGAGAGTGAGGCGAACTTGGGTGCTCCAGCGATCGCCAACGGCGTCGTCGACAACGGTATTGAATCGGGCGAGGCGGCCAGCTCGCCGACCAGGTTCTCGCCCCAGCAAAACGTGGTGCTGTCGGCGGTGAGCGCGCACGTGTGCCAGAATCCCACCGAGATCGCCGTCCAGCGCATGCCCCCTGCCACCGCAACCGCCGATGGATGCCGCAGCGTGTCGCCGATGCCGAGCTGTCCGAAGTAATTCTCGCCCCAGCAGTAGGCGGTGCCGGCTTTCGTGAGGCCACACGCGTGGGACGGACCGGTGGCGATCGTAGCGAGCGGCGGCAGACCCGAGGTCACCGAAGTCGGCACGGAGTCCGAGTACAAGCTCCCTGGACCGTCGTTCAGCGTCTGGCCCCAACAGAGCGCGAGCTCGCCAGAGAGGCCGCACCGGAAGAACTCGGCCCCGCTCAACGCGGTGAACGTGTGATTCCCGGCGACCGCGATCGGGGTCAACTCTACCCCGACTGAGTTGCCGTTCCCCAGGGCACCGCCCGTGTCGACTCCCCAGCAGTACGCGCTGCCGCCCTGCGTCAGGAGACACGTGGACTCGTCTCCGGCGGCGATTCCGGATGGCCCTTCCTGCCTGATCGTTGGCCCCGACGGACCTTTGTCGGTCGAGCACGCAATCGAACACGCGACCGCGAGACCGACGCAAGCCAGGGGCATGACGCGCATGTGCGCGAAAGTACACTGCCCTACGAGTCGACGGCTAGGATTGACCCGCGAGAAACCTCCAGCCTGCCCGTGTACGGATCAACGTGATGGTCATGTAGCCCGAAAATGTCGCGGTGCCCATCGTCCCCGTATAACTCGTGGCCAGTAGCGCGACATCGGAGTCAACGATCGTCACGCGCGGCTCGCCATACGTGAAGTGCGCGCCGGGCGGCGTCTGGCTGAGCTGTTTCACCAGTTCGGCTCTCGACGACACCTTCCCCTGCGCGAACCAATAGAAGCGGGGGTCATCCGCATAGTACTGCGCCAATCCGGCGTAATCTCCGGCATTCAACCGCTGCTCATATTCGCGGAACGTTTGCTTGACGCTGTCGGCCACCGACAGCTGCCCTGCGAGGAAGACCATCGCGAAGAGGTGCATGGTCACTCATCCGTCGAATGAGGATCGTATTGCGCCGCGCCCATCACATTGCCTTCGGGATCCCGAAAGAACAGCAGATGCCCGACCGTCGGGATGAGGACTTTCGGGATAACGATGGACCCGCCGTTCGCCGTGACGGCTGATGCCACCGCGTCGATATCCTCGACCGCGAACGAGCACTCGGCCGTCACGATGCGCTCGCCGGCCGTGAAAAACCGGCGCTTCTGGAGCGCGCCCCGGATGCCTTGGGACACATCTCGCCCCATGCGGATCTGAAAGAAGTTTGGCGGTCCCCAGGGCTCGAAACGCCAAGCAAACACGCGCTCATAGAAGCGCTGCGCGCGGTCGATATCGTCGGCGTTGATCGCGAAGTGCGCCATCTGGGCGGGTGTGCGCAGGGAGGTCGGTTTCGGCATGGCGTCAGAATACACCGGACGGAGGAAGCCCGCTTGCGCTATATTGACACGAAATGTCGAGATCTCGCCAAGCCGATGGGCCAGCGATTCGGACCTCGGCGATCGTCTTCCCGTCAGCGTATACGCTGCACTGGCAGGCCATGGACTGGGCGCAGCTCATCTATGCTCTGCATGGTGTCATGACGGTCCACGCCTCGGGCGGTCTTTGGGTCATCCCGCCCTATCAGGCGATGTGGGTTCCCGCGGGCCACGCGCTTCGCGTGGAGATGGGTGGCCGGGTGTCGATGCGCACCCTGTATTTCCACACATCGCTGTGCTCCGCCCTACCGGCCACCTGTCGCGTGGTCAGGGTCTCGCCATTGTTGCGCGAGTTGCTCCTGCAAGCGGTCCGCCTGCGGACGCTCGACACGCGCGAGCGAAGCGAGCGCCATTTGATCAACGTCCTGCTCGACCAACTCGCCGTCCTCCCGGTCGCGCCCCTGGACCTCCCGATGCCGCGCGATCCCCGCGCGGCGCGGGCGGCAGCGCGAGCGCGCGCGACACCGCATGCACGACTGCGCCTCGCGGAGTTGGCGAAGGAGGCGGGCGCGAGTCCACGGACGCTCGAGCGGCTGTTTCGGGCCGAGACCGGCCTCGCGGTCGGCGCGTGGCATCAGCGCGCGCGGATGCTGCGCGCGCTCGAACTCCTGGCCGCGGGCGAGCAAGTCACGCGGACCTCGCTCAGCCTCGGCTACGAAAGCCCGAGCGCGTTCGTCGCCGCCTTCCGCCGATCGTTCGGCACGACTCCCGGTCGCTACTTCAGCTCACATCGTCCAGGACGCGCTCGCCCGGCCCCACGAAGCTCGTCAACTCGAAAGTCCTGAGGTGATGCGCCTCGAGCGCCGGATCGAAGCCGGCCACACTTACGCCGCGCAGCGCTAACCGCTCCGCCGACTCCGCGTACACACCGGCGATCCGGTGCTTGATAACGCCCCCGCCCATATCGCCGGGTCTCAGGTCGTAGAATCCACCCTCGATCGCCAATGTCTTCTGATACGCCAGTTGCACATTATCGAGGGTCACGTCGCTGACGCCCCGCAGATACGCGCCACTCTCGCCGGCGCAGATCAGGTTATTGAACTGGAGATGCCGGATCGCGCCGACCGGCGCACCTTGGCTACGCGCGAGGCAGGACGCGTGAACCGGCTCGCCAGCGCCCCACCAATGTGACTCCTGCAGCTCTGTCGTAATGACCATGTCGGAGAACACGAGGTTCTCCACGAGGCCACCATCGCGCACATGGACGCAGATCCCGCGGTTGCTCTTCTCGATCGTGCAATTCGTGACCGACGCCATGCGAACCGTGCCCGGCCCTTCGGGGTCGATCTTGATCGCTGCCGAGCGTGACGACAGCACGCAGTTCGTGACGGCGATATCCTCGGACGGGCCGTACTCGTTGAACATCCGCGAGGCCCGCAGGACAATTCCATCGTCTGCCGCCCGGATATCGCAATTGTCAATGCGCACGTGCCGGCAATGGTCGATCCCCATGCCATCACAATTCGGCACGTCCCAATCGTTGCGAATGGTGAGGCTCGTGATGCCGAGGTTCTCGCAACCGACGGTGTGAATCGTCCACGTCGGCGCGTCTCGAATCGTGAAATCCCGCAACCGCGCGCCGACACACTCGACGAGGAGTATGATGCGCGGCCTGCCATCGGGATGATCTTTGCCTGGTTTGTCGTACAGCGGATCATAGGGGCCGAGAAACGGTGACGTCACCTTCCATCCGCCGGAATCCCGTTCGGCGAAATAGGGTCGGAAGTTCCCGTCGATGACCCCGGGTCCCGCAACGGTCACTCCCCGGGCGCGAAGGGCGAAAATCAATGCCCCCAGCGCCCGGAAGTCATCGCGATCACCACTGGCTTTGAGCGTCGTACCCGTCTCGATGAACAACGTGACGTTGTCCTTGAGCACGATGGTGCCGGACAGGAATGTCTTGCCAGCCGGGAGCACAACCGTCCCGCCTGAGCGGGCCGCTGCGTCGACCGCACGCTGAATCGCGGCGGTGTCTTTGGTGACACCATCGCCTTTCGCCCCATATCTCACGACGTCGTACGTCGCGACGGCGCGAAGCACCCGAGGGACGAAGAGCCCGATCCCTGCCGCAATCAGAGCTCTTCGTCGCATACGGGAAACCTATCTCAAGAAGTTATCCACGATGAAGTCCGCCACGTGGAACCCTTGCTCATGCCCCGCGTCCTCGTCGGTCCGGAAGTGCTGACCGGCAAAGATGCGGCTGTCCGCCACCTCGTGCGCGGCGTCCGTGAACGTGGTAAACGACCGCGTCACCCCTGGCAACACTTCGGACGTGACGGTGAACGAGAAGTTGTTCGTCGCGAAGAAATTGATGAGCACTTCGGCCGATGCCCACGACTCATCCGAATGCGCACCGGGATATGATGGATCGGGCGCCGTCTTCGTGACGAGTGGCAGCCAGGTCGTATCCGGAACCAGCGCGGGATTCTTCAGGACCGCGGCCTCGCGGATCGCGGTGACCGGCCGCCAGAATCCGTACTGATATTTCGTCCAGAAGTACGTGATGACGTCATCGGCCAAGGTCAAGTCGAGCAGCGCGAACACGCGCGCCGTCTCTTCGGTGTTGAGGTTGTGCCCGATCGCCGCCGTTTGCGTGATCTCCTGCCAGTAGTCCTGGATGTTGCCGTTCCAGAACTGACCGGCCTGCGTCTGATCGGCGCTTCTCGTCGTGCTGCCGAGCTTACCGTTGGCCTCGATTTCGTTGAAGGCAGCGACGAACGCCGGGCTGGTCAGCGTTGGCGGCGGCCCGAGCGGGAACTGCACGGGGCTGGACAACAGGAACAGCTTGACGTTTGGCCACTGCGTGAACTGCGGCTGCTGCTGGAAGTTGGGCGGCATCGGCTGCCACGTGCCCGGCGCGCCCGTCACGTTGAACAGGGGCTGCGTCGCGTCATGGCCGTCGTTCGCCCGCAGTGCCAGGATGCTGTCGGCGACTTTCCGGCCGATCCGAACGCCTTCGTTCTTCGCCTTCCCATCAGGAATCGCCGCGAGCAGCGCCTGTTGGATCGAATCCAGCTCCGGCCGGAAATCTTCGTACAGATTCACCAGCGCTTCATGCCCGGCCGAGATCGCCGCCGCATCTTCCGAGGCGCCGGCGGCTACCGCGAGACTGATCTTGTAGGGCTGATGCCGTTTGGTGATCGAGTTGACGGCGTCATAGATCGACGCATGCAGAATGGCAAATTCCCACGTGGAGTGGATCGTCGGGGATTGCACGCCGGCCGTGCGCACGATCTTGAGCACTTCCCTGTTCCACTGAATTACCGGATTTGCAACAACAGTCGAGGCCGCGTTCGAGACGGCGAGCGACGGTTTGGACACATTCGACGTTGGCGAGTCGCTGCACGCAGCGAGCGCACCAACGGCGAGGGGCAACACGAACAGACGCTTCATGGGCAGTTACCCTGAGATTGGAGTTGCGCCTCAGACTGCCCTCGCTGCCCTGTTATTCCCTGCGTGACGGAGCGGTTACGCCCTCATTTCGCCGTAAACGTCGCCGTGCCTTCGATGGTGTCCCAGACGAGCTGAATCGCACCACCGGACCCCTGCGGCACGATGTTGATCACGAATTTCTCTACGAACGGCGAGACAGACGTGGTGGTCATCGGGATGCGAGCAAAATCTTGATCCTGATGGTATTCGGTCCCCCACTGCTTGGTCTGCTTGTTCACGATGAGCAGCCAGGGACCCGACTTCTGCAGGAGCGAATACAACGTGTACGTCCCGGCAGGCACGGTGGTCGAACCGAACACCAGATCTTTGTCGGTGACGAACGTCGTCGCCGCATTGGCGCCAGTGCGCCACCAATCCTCGTACGGGATGAGCTTGCCGACAACCTGGCGGCCGCGCTTCGACGGCCGTCCATAGTCGACGAGCAGGTGCGCGGAACCGATGGTCGCGCGGGTCGTATCGCGCGGCGACAGGATGGGCTGCCCCGAGTTGTCCTGGGCCACGGCAAGAGCGGGCGCGATGAGAGCTAACAATAGAAGGGATCGCATGGAATCAAGCTGAAGGAGCGAATCGAACGTGACAAGGTCCTTGCCGATCTGACCCGACACCGTGACACGATGCGTCATTTGTAAAGGACCATGCTCAAGCTCGTCTCGGCGTTCGCCGCCGTGCTGTTGCTGGCCGCAGCACCAAGCCCGGGCCCGCCAGCGGCCACGCTCGTGTTCAAGAGTCAACTCGACACGTTGGGTGTTGCCCTCGACAGCCTGGCGACCGCGGTCCGCGCTGATCGCGCAAGCGATGCGCAGCGCGAGTTCCGTCACGCACGCAGCGCCTACAAGCGCGCCGAAGCGTTGCTCGCCTTTTACTCGCCCCAGGACGTGATCGCGCTGCAGGGTCCATTGGAAGAGGGCGAAGACGTTCCGCCGCGCCCCTACAATACTCCCGGCGCCTTTCCGATGATCGAGGGCGCGATATTCCCGCAGCTACCCGACTCGGGGCGCGGGGCGATCCTCGCGCGGATTCACGCGATGCGCGAGCGCATTGCCATCCTGCAGACGTTCATCGCCACGATCGAGGTCGACGAGGTCGCGATCTTCGATGCCGCGCGGGCCGAGATCGCGCGGGTGAGCACATTGGACATCGCGGGATTCGACTCCGATCGCCAGGACGACGCGCTGATCGATGCCGCGGCCGCTCTCGACGGCGTGCGCGACTTCGTTCCGCCGGACACCACGGTGCATCGCGCGCTGCGCGACGCCGCGGACTATCTCCGTACGCACGCGACGTTCGAGACCATGGATCGCTTCGCGTTCGTCACGCGCTACAGCATCCCCGCATCGCATGCCCTCGCCACCTTGCGGTCCGCGCGCGCCGCGGACCCGATGCCCCATCTGCGTGCGTGGCGGCAGTCGGCGGCATCCGTGTACGACAGCGGCGGGTTCGAGCCGTGGGCCTATTCGGCTCGATTTGCGCGCGTACCAATGGACCCACCGGTGTTGATCGCGCTGGGCGCCCGATTGTTCGCCGATCCGCGCTTGTCCGGGCCCGGCACGCGCTCCTGCGCGAGCTGTCACGTGCCGACGCACGGATTTACCGACGCTATCCCGAAACGCACGTCGTTGCTCCCGCCCGTGCCACCTCCTCCCGGCGCGACGCCAGCGCGGCACACGCCTACTCTGATCAACTCTGCGCTGCAGCCCGCGTACTTTGACGACGAGCGCGTCAGAACCCTGGAGCAGCAGATCGCCGCTGTGCTCGCGAATACTGATGAGATGCGGAGCTCGCTCGACACCGCCGCGTCACGAGTCGGCACCGATTCGAGCTATCGCGCCGCATTCGCCGCCGCCTTCGGCGTGGCACCAGAGCACGCTGTGACACCCACGTCATTGCGTGTGGCGCTCGCCGCCTATGTGCGCTCGCTCATCGCCCTCAATTCCCCGTTCGACCGTGCCTTGCATGGAGACGGCGCCGCAATCAGCGAGGCGGCGCGACGTGGGTTTACGGTCTTTATGGGCAAAGGGCGCTGCGGGACCTGTCACTTCGCGCCCCTGTTCAACGGCGTGCAGCCGCCGACCTATCTCACGAGCGATCCTGAGATCATCGGCGTTCCAGAGCGCGCGACACTGCACAATGCAACGATCGATCCAGATGCAGGGACGGGCTATCATCGATAACGTGGACAGCCATCGCTTCGCGTTCAAGGTGCCGACCGTGCGGAACGCCGCGGTCAGCGCGCCGTACATGCACAACGGCGTCTTCGTTACACTCGATGATGTCGTGGACTTCTACGACGCGGGCGGCGGTATCGGCATCGGCATCGACTTGCCATATCAGACATTGTTCGATCAACCACTGCATCTCACGTACGACCGAGAAGACCGATCTTATCGCATTTCTCCGCGCACTGACTGACACGAGTGGCACCGTTCCGTCTGCTGTGACGATGCGCTAACGGCCGAGGTGAGTCACAGGTTCAAGACGATGGCGTGCCACCGTGCGATCGGGACTGTGACAGTCTCGCTATCGCCGACGAGTAGTGTCCGCACGGCAAGAAGGTCGCTGCACCCACTCAGCGGAGGACACGCATGAAGACAGCAGTACGCCTGGGACAGGCAGTCGCGGGTGTGATCGCCGGATGCGCACTCAGCATCCCGGTCCACGCGCAGGGAAGTAACGACAACAACACGGCCACGCCGATCAAGCACGTGATCTACATCATCGGCGAGAACCGTTCCTTCGATCACGCCTTCGGCACGTATGTCCCGCCGAAGGGATCGACGGTGTGGAACATCCTGTCGGAAGGCATCGTGAACGCCGACGGGACCCCCGGTCCGAACTTCTGGAAGGCGCAGCAGCACACGGCGAGTCAGCCCGGCGCGTACTCGGTGCATCCGCCGAAGACCGGTCCGTTCAGCACGTTGCCGCCGGAGCCCACGGGCAGCGCGCCGACGGATCCGCCGTTCGCCACGGCGTGGGCCGCTCACCTCGTCGAGCCCGGTCTCTGGTACGAGAGCTACTATCGCCTCGCGACCGGCGGCACGGGACAGCCGAACGGTCAGATCGACAACCGCTTCCCGACGAACCTCCCGAACGGCCCGTACGACCTCAATCGCTGGACCTCGGACAACGACTACACCTCGAGCCCGGTGCACCGCTACTACCAGATGGTGCAGCAGCTCGACTGCGACATCAAGGCCGCGACGCCACAGAATCCGAGTGGTTGTCAGTCCGACCTGTTCCCTTGGGTCGAGATCACGCAGGGCGCCGGCCAGAACGGGAAGGCTCAGCCGGCTGGCTTCACCGATGAGACGACGGGCGAAGGGGCGACCTCGATGGGCTTCTTGAACGTCGCCACGGGCGCCGCTCCGTACTTCACGGCGCTCGCTAACGAGTACGCGATGGGCGACAACTTCCACCAGGCATTCCAGGGTGGAACGGGCGCGAACCACATCATCCTCGGCTTCGGCACGGGCCTCTACTATGCCGATTCCACGGGTGCGCCCACGACGCCGCCGTCGAACCAGATCGAGAATCCGAACTCGCAGCCCGGCACGAACAACTACTGGGTCGAAGACGGCTACAGCGGCGGCTCGTACATCAATTGCGCCGACTCGACGCAGCCTGGCGTGGGCGCGATTCGGGCGTACGAGAAGCAGCTGCCCTACAAGATCCGCAAGAACGATTGCAAGAAGGGCGCGTACTACCTCGTGAACAACTACAACCCCGGCTACTTCGGCACGGGTGTGGCGGCCCCGCTCGGCGCGCAGCAGTCTTCACGGTTCCGCCCTCGCGGCAGCCCAACATCGGCCTGCTCATGTCGAACCACGGCGTGTCGTGGCACTACTACGGCGAAGGCTGGGCGAACGGCACCGAGACCGGCGAGGCCAGCACGTATTGCAACATCTGCAATCCGTTCCTGTACTCGACGCAGATCATGACGAACCCCAAGCTGCGCGCGAACCTCAAGGACATTACCGATCTGTACAACGATATCACCAACAGCACCTTGCCCGCCGTGTCGATCGTCAAGCCCGACGGCGTTCCTCGATGGTCACCCGGCGTCGTCGAAGTGGGATCTCTACGAAGGCTTTGTGAAGAAGATCGTGCAGATGGTACAGGCCAACCCCGCGCTCTTCGCCCAGACGGCGATCTTCATCACGCAGGATGAGGGCGGTGGGTACTGGGATTCTGGCTATGTCCAGCCGCTCGACTTCTTCGGCGACGGCACCCGGATGCCGCTGATCGTGGTGTCGCCGTTCTCGAAGGGTCTTGGTGTCGTGCACGCGTACGGTGACCACGTGTCGTTCGACAAGTTCGTCGAGCACAACTGGGGCCTGCCGACGATCGCTGGCGACACGCGCGACAACATGCCGAATCCGATCACGACGAAGGCCAATCCGTATGCGCCGACGAATGCGCCGGCCATCACGGATTTCATGCCGTTCTTCAAGTTCTAATCGTTCCGATGAGTTGGAATGACGGCCGGGGCGGCGATACTGCCGCTCCGGCCGTTAGTTTTCCCGCCATGCGCCGCGATGGCTACACGCTGATCGAGATGCTGGTCGTACTCGTGATCATGGGCTTGGCCGCGGGCCTCGTGGCGCCGCTGCTGCTGCGCCCGACGACCTACGATCGCCAGCGCCAGCTCACAGCCGTTGTCCAAGCCGCCCGCACCACCGCGGCCACCCGCGGCGAAGTGATCTATGTCCGCATCGAGCCGACTGGCGAGTGGCACATGGAAGGCGGCGGACTCCCGGTCGAGGGCGACGTCGCGCGAGGACGCATGGACCGACTCTCGACGGCGCCACTGACGCTGATCGTGTCGCCGATTGGCAGCTGCTCGTTCGATGTGCGCAGCACCGCTGCTGCCGCTGCAATCGTTAAGCTCGACCCACTGATCTGCGAGCTGCGGCTTATTTCCAGTTCATGACGTTAGCGTCTTCGCCTTCGCCGCCGGGTTGCCCGTCGCGGCCCAAGGTCGAGAGATCGAACGACGTTGGGTTGTGCTCCCCGGGGCTCTTATAGATGTAGGGCCGTCCCCATGGGTCGTTGGGGAGATCGCGCCGCAAGTACGGCCCGCGCCAACTGATCGGCACCGGCTCCCGCGTGGGGACCTTCTCCAGTGCATCCAGCCCCTGCTCACTCGTCGGGTACGATCCGACATTCGAGCTTGTAGCTGTCGAGCGCCGTCTCCAATAGCGACAGTTGCGTGCGCGCGGTGGCGCTCTTGGCCTCGGTGATCCGCCCGAGGATGCGCGGCCCCACGAGGGTCGCGAGCAACCCGAGCACAATGATCACCACCAGCAGCTCGATCAGCGTGAACCCACGTCTCATGACAGTGATGCTACACGGCTGGCCGTGGCATTCGCAAGAACACGTAGCGACATTGTTGCATGCGGTGTCGGCGCGCTTTCACGCTCTTGGAGATCATGGTCGCGATCGTGCTGACCAGTCTCATCGCGCTCCTGGCCTTTTCCGCCGCCCAGGTCTCGATCGACGCCCGCGCTCGCTTGACGTCGCACTTGAACGACGTCGAAAGCGCGCGTGCCGTCCGCACGTTGCTCACCGATGCGCTTCGGAACGCTCGAATCCCCAGTCGTCCAGGCGATCCGGGCTTCGACCTCCAAAACGGCCGCCTGTCGTTTGTCTCCGCGGGCGGGGCCGCACCGCTCGACCCGGACTACGACTGGCGGATCACCGTAATACCTGATTCGCGCGGCCTCTCGTTCGTCGCCACGCCGCTCGGGCACGCGCCAGCCACGCAGGTGGCATTCCGTGTACCCGACGTGACTCGGTGGGACGTCCAGGTCCTCCAGCCGGATGGCACACAATGGCAATCGACATGGTCTGACACGAGAGTAATGCCCCGCGCGATCTCCATCGCGCTCTGGCACAATTCGGTAACGGCCGTGATGCCGATTCGCGTGGTATTGTCACCGTGACGCGACGCAGCGGGATGACGTTGCTCGAGGTCCTGGTCGCGCTCGTCATCTTGACCATGGTCGGCGTGAGTTACCTCGAGCTCTTCTCCCAGAGTCACCGCTTGGTTGGGAGTGCGCGCCAGTGGTCCGACGCGGTCTCGTACGCCCAAGACGCCATGGAGCTCGTGGAGCTCGGCCGCCAACCAGATCCGTTGCCAAACGGCTTTCGCACGCAGGTCACGCGCCGCCCCTGGTCGAGTGGCTACTCGGTCGTCACGGTCACCGTCTTTCTGCCGAGCGGCCAGCGATTCGACCTCGATCGCCTGACGAAGCCTGACGCACGGGGGACGGACACATGGTGATGAGGCGCAACCGCCGCGGGGTCGCGCTGATTTTGGTCCTGTCCCTGCTCGTGCTCCTTGGTGTCGCGGCCGCCGAGGTCGGATCGCGCGCGCGCGCCGAGGGGCAGATGCTGATGGCCCTCAAGTCCCGCGCCGCCGCCCGCTACGCGGCCGAGAGCGGCGTTTTCCTGGCCCGCACGTCGATCGCCCAGCTCGTCGATTCGGCGCCGGAGGCTACCGATCGCGCGACGGCGTTTCGCCGTCTCGACTCGTTGAACCGCTCGCTTCGCCATCAGGCGATCGGGAACACGCTCTTCGACGTCGCGATCCTCGACCTGAACGCGCGCATCGATCTCAACCTGGCAAGCCAACGCACGCTCCGGAATTTCTTTCACGAGTTCGTTCCCGATGACCGCGCGGCCACGGTCGCCGCGGCGCTCAAGGCGGAGCCCATCGCCCGCTTCGGCGAGCTCGCGCGCGTGCCGGGCGGCGACGACGCCTTGGCCCTGGCCGTCGCGCCATACGTCACGATCTGGGGCGACGGCATAGTCAACATCAACACGGCCCCCGAGGCCGTGCTGGCCGCGCTCCCGGGCATCGGCCCCGCGGTCGCCCGCACGATCGTGCAACGGCGCGACGCGGGCGAGACGTTCTCGTCCCCGGACGAGTTCCGCCGACCCGGGCCCGGCACGGCAACGCTCGACGGCTTCCCACCCATGACGGTCGCGCCGTCTCGTCTCATGATCGTCAGCCGCGGCTGGCTCAACGGCTCGCCGACGGCGCACGAGATCCAGGCGGTCTACGTCATCGTCGGGACACGCCTCACGCTGCAAAGCTGGGAAGAGCGCGATCGCTAGAACGTTTTGAGGTCGATCCCGTAGATCGCTTGGAGCATGGCCAGCGCGACAAATCCGACCAGCCCACCGAACGTGATGATGAGCGCGGGCTCGATCAGGGTGACCGCTGTGCGCAGCGCCCGACGCACCTCGCCGTCATAGGTGTCCGCGATGCGCAGACACATGTCGTCGAGCTTCCCACTCTCCTCGCCGACCGCGAGCATCTGCAACGCGAGCGGCGGGAGCGCCCCGGAGAGCGATGACGCCAGTGGGCTCCCTTCGGCGATGGCCCCAGCCGCGCGATCGATGCTCTCTTGTACGACGAGATTCGAGGCCGAGGCGCGCGCGATCTTGAGGGCGGGGAGCGCCGGCACGGAGCTCTTGAGCAAGAGCCCGAGCGTCCGCGTGACGCGTGCCGCCGAGTACTTGAGCTCGAGATCGCCGAGGTAAGGCCACCCGAGTCGGGCCGCATGCCATCGCCGCCGCACATCGGGCCGCGCCAGCGCCTGGCGAGCGAAGTACACGCCGGCGGCCACGAGCGGCACCCATACCCACCAGCCTTTCGTGATGACGGCACTCGCCGCCAGCAAGATCCGCGCGGACCACGGGAGCGTGCCGCCGAGATCCGCGAGCACGACCGCGAATCGCGGGATGACGAAGCCAAGCAGCACGCCGATGCCGATGCAGGCGACGATGGCCATGAGCGCGGGGTACAAGAGCGCCGATCGCACTTGTCCCTTGAGCTCGGCCGCCTCCTCGAGCTGCCGCGACAGTTGGTCGAAGACGACGTCGAGCGCGCCGCTCGACTCGCCGGCCGAGACCATGGCGACGAACAACGGATCGAAGTACTCAGGGTGTCGCCCGAGGGCGTCCGCGAGACCCGACCCGCTTTGCACCGCGCGCCGCGCCTGCCGCACGGCGTCGGCCAGTCCCTCGTGCGATGCATGCTGGGCCGTGAACGCCAACACACGGTCGATCGGCATGCCGGCGCCGATCAGCGTGGCGGCGGTGCGGGTCCAGAGCGCCACCGCGGCGCCGCGCGATAGGTGCTTCCCTTCTTTCGTGGCGCTGGCCACGGTCGCTTCGTCGACCGAGACCGGATACAGCTGCTGGCGGCGCAGACCGTCGACGACGACCTGCCTCGATGGCGCTTGGATCACGCCCTCGACCACGTTGCCGTCGGCCGTCGCGGCCCGATAGCGGAACGGGACGGTCACTCGTACACCTCGTCCCGCGTGAGGCGCAGGACCTCTTCGGCCGTCGTGAGGCCCCGTTTTGCCTTGTCCCATCCGGCGTCACGCAACGATCGCATCCCCTCAGCCTGTGCAACCGCCCGCAACTCGGCCAGCGAGGCTTGTTTGACGATGCGATCGCGCAGTGTCTCACTGAGCGGCATGAGCTCATAGAGGCCGGTGCGCCCGCGATATCCAGTGCCGGCACACGTATCGCATCCCTGTCCCCGACGGAAGCCATCGGGTGTCTCGACGGCACAGGCATCGCACACCATGCGTACCAGGCGTTGCGCCACGATGCCGAGCACGGTCGCCGAGACGAGATACGGCTCGATGCCCATGTCGACCATGCGGGTGACGCCTGACGGCGCATCATTCGTGTGCAGCGTCGACAGCACGAGATGCCCCGTGAGGGCCGCCTGGATCGCGATCTCCGCGGTCTCGCGATCGCGCATCTCGCCAACCATGATGATGTCCGGATCGTGCCGGAGAATGGATCGCAGCGCAGCGGCGAATGTGAGCCCGATCTTGGGGTTGACCGGGATCTGCGTCGCGCGCTTCATCTGGTACTCGACCGGGTCTTCGATCGTGACGATCTTCACGCTCGGCTGATTGAGCCGGTCGAGCGCGCCGTACAGTGTCGTCGTCTTCCCCGAACCCGTCGGTCCGGTCACCAAAATGATCCCGTGCGGTTGTTGCACGAGTCGCTCGAATCCCGCGAGCACCGCCTCGGGCATGCCGAGTGTCGCCAGGTCGCGCACGCCGGCGCCGCGATCGAGGATGCGCAGCACCACGCTCTCCCCGTGCAATGCCGGCGTGATGGATGCGCGGAGATCGAGCTCTCGATCGGACAGCCTCAGTCGTATCCGTCCATCTTGTGCCAGCCGGCGCTCGGCGATATTGAGGCCCGCCATGATCTTGATACGGCTCAACACCGCGGCCTGAAATTGCCGTGGCGGGTGCGAGATCTCATGGAGCACGCCATCAATGCGATAGCGCACCTGTAGTCCGTCGGTGTCTGACTCCAAGTGGACATCGCTGGCTCGGGCGCGCAATGCCTCCAGGATGAGCAAGTTCACCAGTTTGATAACGGGCGCTTGGCTGGCCAGGGCCCGCAGGTCATCGAATGTGCTCTTCCTCGTCGGAGAGGACGATCAGGCTGTCGCTGGCTTTGACCTCGGCCGCGGACTCCGACTGCGCCGACATGACGGCCGCCTGAATGTCTTCTGCTGGCGCATCGACGATGGTAACGGGCCGCTCGTACAGCCACGCCAACTCGTCGAGGACGGTCGGATCGGGCGGAGCCGCCGCGGCGACGACCAGCGCGCCCGCGTCGCTGATAGCGACGGGCACGAGACAATGCTCTTCCAGGTACCTCGGCGAGAGCCGCTGCGCGAGCGCCCCGACCGCCGCTACCCGGAGCTCGGCGGTCGTCATTTCGGCTTGGGGGTGAAAACGCTGTCGAGCGGCTCTTTGAGTAGCGGCATCTTCGCGCGCTCCTGCTGCAGCACGGAGTCGGCCTGCTCATCATTGAACACGACGTACGGCGTCAGGAAAATCGCGAGCTCCTGGCGCTGGCGATCGAGGCTCTTGCTCTTGAAGAGCGCACCAATGAGCGGGATGTCCTTCAAGATCGGAATCCCGCTCTCGATGTCTTGCCGCTGTCCGCTGATCAAGCCGCCGATGACGACCGTTCGTCCCGTCTTCACGATGGCGCTCGTTTCGGCCTCGCGCGTCGTGATGATCGGCGAGTTCTGCGCCGCCGCGACCGTCGCGGTCGAGAGCTCGCTCACTTCCTGCAAGAGGCGCAACGTGACATAGCCGTCGTTGTTCACGGTCGGCAAGACCGTGAGTTGTGTCCCGACATCGCGATACTCGACGACCTGGTCGACCGATGACGTGATGCCGCTGATGGTCGCCGAGGTGAATGGCACCTCGCTGCCCACGAGGATGCGCGCTTGCTCGTTGTTGAGGGCGAGGACGCGCGGGGCGGACACGACCCGGACGTTGGTATGCGACGCGATCGCCTGCAGAATGCTCCGCACGTCGAGCGACGCCAAGCTGACGATGCGTATCCCCAAGCCACCGAGCGTCGACACGGCGCTGTCGGAAAAGTTCTGTCCACCGAAACCGCCAAGCACGCCGCGTGTGCTGTCGCCGGGCAGTCCCGCGTGCGAGTAGAGCTGCCAGTTGACCCCGTACGCCGTGCTCTTGTCCAGGTTGATCTCGGCGATCAGCACCTCCAGCAGCACTTGCGGCGGGCGGATGTCGAGCCGGTCGATTGTCTCCTGCAGGATCGAGAAGTTTGGCGGTGCCGTCCGGATCACGAGCGCGTTCGTGGCCTGGTCCGGGACGATCATCGTGCCGCCGACCAGCCCGCTGTTGCTGTAGCCACCACCACCACGACCAGTGTCCGCGGGCGGCGGCGCCGCGACTTCGCCGGCCGGCGTCGCCAGACGTTGCTGCACCGACTGCGTCTCCTGCTGGCGAAATGCCCCCAAGTTGCTCGACAGGCCCTTCCCTTCGAGCGCTTGGACGCGCTGCCGCGGCGCGGCGCTCGCCACGGTCGCGCCGAACAGCTGACCGAGTGTCGTCGCCAGCTCGACGGCGCTCGCGTGCTTTAACGGCACGACGAACGTGCTGAGTCCCGCCTCTCCCGCCGTCTTGACGTCGATCGGACGAAGCACATCGAGGTACCGCGCGACGTTGACACCGCGATCCGTGATCAGCACGGCGTTCGATCGCGGCACGACCTCGATGCGCGCGGTCTTGCTTTGCACTTTGGCGAGGAGTTGCACCGCCTCTTCGGCACGGACGTAATCCAACGGGACGAGCTGCGTGATCAACCCGAGGGGCGGTGGATTGGAGATCTCCTTTCCCGTGTGAATCGGACCAGTCGCCGGCCGTTTGTCTTCCGGCATCACCTGCGCGACCGGACCGCTCTGTACGAGCACGAGGCCTTGTGCCTCGAGGATCCCTTCGAGCACAGCACCGGCTTGGTTGGCCGGGACCGGCTCCGGTGTCTGGAAGGTGATTTTCCGCGCTGGCACGTCGGACAGCACGACGTTGACACCCATCGCGATCGCCAGCGACCGAATGACATCGGCCAGATCGGCGTTGACGTAATTGATGCGAATTGTCTGCTGCTGCGCCGCGAGCACGGTCGGCGCGCCGAGGAGTACCGTCACTATGAGGGCCGTGAGCTTTTTCACAACTTCTTGCGTTGAGAGGAAGGCACGTGTAGCACGAGTGGCCCCGAGGGGCGTTCGAGGGTAACGGTCGAATCGGTAATGGCCACCAATCGCGCCCCATCAACGATGTCTCCGACCCGGTGCACGTCGGCTCCGATGAGCGCGATGGCGCCGCGCGGCCCGATGGTGGTCCCGCGCAGCTCGAGCGTTGGCCCGGTCGGACGGGCCCTCGTCTGTGCGGTGACCGGCGCCGGCTTCGGCGGCTCGACCCCGCGACTCTGCGCGAAGATGTTCTGGGCCACGATCGGCTGATAGTTGGCGGGCGCGATGTCGCCGGCCGCTGCCGAGGGCTTCTGGGCCGGGAGTGTGAGTTGCGCGGGATCGACTCTGGGCAGCGGGGGCCGCGCCACGCGGAGCCACAAGCCCGACAGCGCGAGCACGGTGGCGGCGCCGAACAGCACGGGCACGGGCGCGAGCCTCATGACCCCGCTCCTGCTGCGTACAGTCCGTGCAGCTTGACCGTCCACGTCAGGGTCCGTTGCTGCTGGCCACCAACGTCATTGATCAATGCCTCGGGCGTGTCGATGCCGGCATTGACTTCCACTTCGTCGAGCACGAGCAGTTTGTCGCCGTGCTCGAGCCGGGAGAGAAAGTCGACCAAGCCGCTGACGCTGCTCGTGCCCGACAGGTCGACCGGGATGGCGAGCAGGCCGGGCTTGTCCTTGTGCGCCTCGCCCGCAACGTCGATCCGTTGCAGCGCGACCGCGCTCGCCTGGGCGTATCCTTGCACGACATTCTGCAGTGTCGAGGCCGCGAGCGCTGGTGTGGCCCCGCTCACGAGCCGGTCCTCGTCGGCCGCGAACGCGAGGCGCTGGGCATCGAGCGCGTGCTTGAGCGCGTCGGTGCTCGCCACGAGTGTGGACAGCCGTACCCACTGATCGCGGCTGGCCGAGTAACCCGTCTCGCGCTCTGTCCAGTGATCGGTGAACGGCAGCACGACGCCGGCGATCACCAGCACCACCGCGCTGACGATCGCTCCGCCTATCACCACCCGCCGCTCGCGGGGCTTAAGGCGCTGAAACGAATCGAAAGGCGAGCGCGAAACTCTCATACGATTGATGACCGACCTGCGCGTGATCCATGGCCGACAAGAAATGCACGTCCTTGAACTCTGGCGCCGCGCCGAGGCGGGCAATGACATTCGACGCGTTCGGCGCGTAGCCATCGAGCTGCCAGTCGCTTCCCGAGCCGCGAATCCCTCTGACGAACGCCCCAGGAGGCAGCTGGCGGGACAGCGCCAGCAGCACGCCCAATCGCGCCGGGCGCTCAGATTCGATCTCGCGAATCGCGCGTGAGCGCTGGGCGTGCGCCTCGAGCTCGGTCTCGAGCGCGAGCGCGGGCGCGGCCTGCTGCTTCAACGCCGGGAGACTGGCTGCAATCTCGTCGGCCGCTCGTGCCCGCCAGGAGTCGAGCAATGTCAACGCAAATACCAGTGCGAGGACACAGGCAGCCGTCGCGGTCGCCAGCTCTCGGCGCTTTCGCCCCGTAATCGCTTTCTCGTGCGTCGGCGACACGAGCGTCTCGGCAAACGCCACCGGCGCGTCGCCCTTGAGCGCGGCGCCGTAGGCGGGCAGGAACGCGGCCGGCACGTCACCGATCGCGGGCACGGTGATGGTCGCCGTGTGCGCGCCGTCTTGATCTCCGAACACGCGCCGCGCGGTGACGACCTTGCCACCGCTCAGCTCCATGTACGCGCCGTCGCCAAGGTCGACGATACCGTCGGTGATCCCCACATGACCCAGCGCGCGGGCGAGTGCCACCGGCGCGGGCTCGATGAGATCGACGGGCGCGATGCCCTCGAGCGCGCGGACCCACTCGGCCAGCGGCTCGTCCTGCGCCGCGAACACGAGATCGGAATCCGCGCGGACAGCCGGCACGACACCGAGGGAGCGATCGGCGAAGAACCGCTCGGGCTCGAGCAACAGGATATTGCGGCGCTCGGCCGCCGAGAGCGCCGGCAGCTTGACGCGCTTCGTGAAGAGGAGCGGCAGGTCAATGGCCACCGCGATGCGCCGGACGCCGTTGGTGTGTGCTTCGAGCGCGCGGATCGCATCGTCCTTGTGCGAGCGATCGTAGACAATCTCGAAAACGCTCGTGTGCTGCCGCGGCCACCCGTCGACGCGTACGCCGCGAATGACGCGAGCGCCGAGCTCCAATCCGAGTCGCGCCATCATAGTGGGGATAAGATGCGTTCGGGCTCAGGTGCCACCCGCCCGCGTGGCAGTCTCGTTACACGAGCGGTCGAGCCTGCTCGTCTCTGGCGGGTCACGGTACGGTTCGCCATTGTGTCTGGATGCGACTCTCCATTGCTCTCGTAGCGGGCGTCGTCCCGCTCCTTCAGGCCCAGACCACGACTGGGCCTCTGCTGCTGCAAAAGCCTACCATCAGCCGAACATCGGTCGCCTTCGCCTATGGCGGCGACATCTGGACGGCGCCGCGAACAGGTGGCGCGGCGCGCCGTCTCACGGCGGCCGACGGCGAAGCCACCGGCCCATTGTATTCGCCGGATGGCTCGTTGATCGCCTTCACGGGCACGTACGACGGCAACACGGACGTGTACATCGTGAGCGCCGAAGGCGGGGTGCCGCGGCGCCTGACGTACCATCCAGCGCCCGACGTTGCGGTCGGATGGACGCCAGATGGCTCTCGCATCGTCTTCCGTTCGCCACGCCTGAGTTATAGTCGATTCTCCAGACTGTTCACGGTGTCCAAGAACGGCGGACCAGCGACAGAGGTGTCGCTCCCTCGGGGATACACCGCTTCGTTCTCGTCTGATGGGTCGCGCATCGCGTACATGCCGAACGATCCCGCGAATGAGATCTGGAAGCGCTATCGCGGTGGCGAGACATCGGAGATCTGGCTGGCCACTCTGTCCGATGCGTCGATCGAGCGTATCCCGCGAGAGAATAGCAACGACAGCTGGCCGATGTGGGTCGGGAATTCTGTCTACTTTTTGTCCGATCGCGATGGGTCGACGACGCTGTACTCGTACGACACGCGCGCGAAGAAAGTCGAGAAGGTCGTCGACAACACCGGACTCGACATCAAGTCTGCGTCAGGCGGTCCAGAGGGAATCGTCTACGAGCAATTTGGCTCGTTGTTCCTGTTCGACCCGGCGTCCAAGTCCTCGACCCGCATCCCCATCACGGTCTCGGGTGATCTGCCGAAGGTCCGCGCGCACTACCTGCCGGCCGCTCCGTCGATCAGCGCGGCCAACATCTCGCCGACCGGCGCGCGCGCCGTATTCCAATCCCGAGGTGAAATCCTGACGGTGCCGGCCGAGAAAGGCGATGTCCGCAACCTGACCAACACGCCCAGTGTGATGGAGCGCGATCCGGCGTGGTCGCCGGACGGCCGGTCGATCGCGTTCTTCTCGGACGCCTCAGGCGAATACACGCTGCACATCGTATCGCAGAACGGGACCGGGGCCCCTCGCTCGATCACGCTCGGCGACGCGCCGTCGTACTACTACTCGCCGCAGTGGTCGCCCGACAGCAAGAAGATCAGCTACTTGGACAAGCGCCTCAATGTCTGGTATCTCGACGTGGCCACAGGCAAGTCGACAAAGGTCGACACGGACCCGTACGAGGCGCCATGGCGTTCGCTCGATCCTGTCTGGTCGCCGGACAGCAAGTGGATCGCGTACACGCGCAGTCTCGCCAACCATTTTCACGCCGTGTTCTTGTACTCGCTCGAAACCGGGACGGCGACGCAGGTCACCGACCCGATGAGTGACGTGAGATTCCCAGCGTTCGATCGCAGTGGTGACTATTTATACTTTACCGCGAGCACGAACGCCGGCGCCTCGGCGGGCTGGCTCGACATGACGAGCTACGATCGCCCGGTCACCCGCAACTTGTATCTCGTCGTCCTGCGGAATGACAAGCCGTCGCCGCTCACGCCGCTCTCGGACGACGAGAAGGCCGATACGACGAAGGCTCCGGCTGATACGACCAAGAAAGCAGCGCCAGCGTCGACTGATGTTCGCATCGACCTGACCAACATCAATCAACGCATTTTGGCGCTCCCACTCGGCGACCGGCGCTGGAGCGGCCTCGTGGCGGGCGCCCCGGGCACGATCTACGCCCTCGAGACCGTCGACAAGCCGCCGATGTCGGCCGAGGACAACGCCGGGACACGGCAGGCGCTGTACAAGTGGGACCTGACGACCCGCAAACTCGTGAAACTGGTCGATGGCATCATGGGCTTCGACCCGGGAGGCGACGTGGGCGAACGCACACCGACGACCTTCCGACTCTCGGCCAAGGGCACGAAGATGCTCTACCGCGCTGATGGCCAGTGGGTCATCGCTGGCGTCGACGGCCCACCGAAGCCGGGCGAGGGCATCCTGAGCCTCGGCGATGTCCAGATCGCGGTCGATCCGCGCGCGGAATGGAAGCAGATGTACCACGAAGCGTGGCGCGTCGAACGCGACTTCTTCTACGATCCGCACTACCACGGGCTCGACCTCGGCGCGGCCGAAGCGAAGTACGCGACGTACGTGCCGAACCTCGCCAGCCAGCAAGACCTTCGCTATCTGCTGACCGAAGGGCTCGGCGAATTGACGGTCGGCCACCTGTTCATCTTTGGCGGCGAAGACCCGCCACTCACGCATCCCCCGCGCACGGGCCTCCTCGGCGCCGACTACTCCGTGGAGCACGACCGCTACAAGTTCGAGCATATCTACTCGGGCGAGAACTGGAACCCGGAGCTCAAGGCGCCGCTCACGCAGCCGGGCGTCAACGTCGCGGTCGGCGAGTACGTGATTGCCGTCAACGGCATCGACGTGCACGCCACCGAGGACATCTATCGCTACTTCGAGGCGACCGCGGGGAAGACGGTCGTGCTGCGCGTCGGCAAGGATCCATCCGGCGCCGGCGCGCGCGACGTGAATGTCGTCCCGGTCGCCAACGAGAATGCGCTCCGCAACTTTGCCTGGATCGAAGACAACCGCCGCACGGTGGATCGCCTGAGCGGCGGCAAGCTCGCCTATGTGTATCTCCCGAACACGGCGGGCGCCGGATACGCGAACTTCACACGCTACTATTTCGCGCAGACGAACAAGCAAGGCGCGGTCCTCGACGAGCGGTTCAACGGCGGCGGATCGATCGCCGACTACATGATCGAGGTGATGCACCGCGAGCCGCTGTTCCGCGAGATGACCCGCGACGCAACAGATTTCACCTCGCCCGTGAGCGCGATCTATGGCCCGAAGGTCATGATCACGAACGAGTACGCCGGCTCGGGCGGCGACGCGCTGCCCTTCATGTTCCACGAGACGAAAGCCGGGCCGCTCGTCGGCAAGCGCACCTGGGGCGGCTTGGTCGGCATCTACGACTATCCCGTGCTCATGGACGGAATGACGGTCACCGCTCCGCGCGTCGCGATCTATACGACACGCGGCCAGTTCGAGATCGAGAACCACGGTGTCGCGCCCAACGTCCCGGTGGAGCTGGACCCGGCCCAGTGGCGCGCGGGGCACGACACGCAACTCGAAAAGGCGGTCGCGATCGCGCTCGACTCGCTCGGCAAGAATCCGCCGATGGTCGTCAAGCGACCGCCGTATCCCAACTATCACGGAGGGACGCCGACCGCCTCGGCGACTACGCAGAAGCAGTAAGCGCCGCCAGCTTGAGAACCGTATTCCAGTTACGGCCGGTCCCGGCTCCGATGGCCTTGTCGATCATGGCCACCGTCAGCTTGGACCGGCCTTGGCCGTCGGGATAGTAGATGTACGCGTGACGCCCGACGCCGAGCACCCGCTCGGGACCTTTGATCGCTGCTTGGAGCGCACTGAACGCCTTGGCCCCGGGCGCTGTCTTGAGGCAGAACATGATGAGCCGGCCGGGATCGCGTTTGGCCTCGGCGGGAAATGGATTCTTCGCAATGATGGTCCGCCACTCTCCGGCGCTCCTCACGTGAAAATCCGTACTGAGCCCCAGCCGTTGTTCGGCCTCGCCTTCGAGGAGCGCCTCGAGCTGGGCCGACGTTCGCGCGCCGCCGTCGAACACGAGATTTCCACTGTTGAGGAGCGTCCGCACCTCGCGGAAACCCAGCGCGGTCGCGAGCGCGCGCAGGTCGGCCATTGCCACCGCGCGGTGACCCCCGAGATTCACCCCTCGCAGGAGGGCGATATGTGCCATCGCGATAGAATATGTGTAGTTTGAGCGCATGGCCACGGCCGTAGATCGTCCGCCGCGCGACGACGAGATCGACTTTTTCGGCGTCACGCACGTGGGTGCCATCCGCACGGTCAATCAGGACAATTTCCTGATCGCCTCGATCCGCCGAAAGGTCGAGGCCCATCTCACGAGCCTCGCCTCCCTCGACCGCCTGCCGCTCGAATCCGAGCGCATCGCGTTCCTGGCCATGGTTGCCGACGGCGTCGGCGGCGGCCCAATGGGCGATGCCGCGAGCCGGTTCGCGGTCGAAGCCGTGACGCAATACGTGACCAAGTGCATCCGCCTCTCGGCCGTCGGTGACGGAGGCGGAACGAGCGACTTCCCGCGCGCCCTGGAGACCGCGGCGCGCGAAGTCCATCTGGAGTTATTGCGACAGACCGAGAACGACCCGACCCTCGGCGGGATGGCGACGACGCTCACACTGTGGATCGGCATGTGGCCCCGCTCGTATATCCTGCAGGTCGGTGACAGTCGGTGCTATATCCTCCGCGACGGCGAGCTGACGCAGCTCTCGCGCGATCAGACCATGGCGCAGGATCTCATCGACAGCGGCATCCTGTCGCGCACCGATGCGTATCGGACCCGCTGGGTCAATGTGCTGTCGAGCGCGATCGGTGGCTCACAGAACACGCCGGTCGTGAGTTACCTCCACCAGATGTGGGGGACGGTCGGATTGCTATGCAGCGACGGTCTGACGAAGCACGTGTCCGACGAACGGATTCGTGACCGGCTTCTGACGATGACCTCCGCCAAGCAGGTCTGCAGCGATCTCGTGCAGGACGCGCTCGACGGGGGTGGTACGGACAACATCACCGTCGTCGTCGGCCGGACGGTCAGGCGCGACTGACGGGTGTGACGCAAATGCAACCTTCCACGTCCAATTCCAGCATGAATGAACGACTCCGAAAAATCACCCATAAGGGTGTCTCGATCCTCTACACCGACTACACTGGCTATAGTAGTTGGGATGATTGGAGAGCGTTAATCGAAGCCGAGCGGAAGATCATGCCGAATGAGCCACTGGGTTCGGTGCGCGCGGTGGCAATCTTCACCGACTCACGGTTCACGACTGAAGTCTTCGAGGCGATCAAGCAGCTCGCCGTGGCCAATCGACCGCACATGAAGGCAAGCGCCCTCGTGGGACTGAGCTCGTTACAAAAGACCGCGTTTCTCAAGGCGATCGAGCGCACGTCGGACCGTTCGTTCGCTTTGTTCGACACGCTGGACGAGGCGCTCGACTGGCTGGTCGAACAGAAATAGCCGCTCCGCGGCGCGTCGATGCAGCGCTTTCGCGCTGCTCGACTGGTCGGTTCGCCTCCGGGGGCAAACCCCAACTACGCCCCCGGACCCCCCAAAGACATCAGAGGCGCGCGTCGACCACGATAACGCGAGATCCGAGTACCTGGCCGACGGCCCGCACGAAGTCGTCAGATAACCGCGGCCAGTTCCAGAACTCGATGCCGATGTGGCCGAACCCCCACTGAAACGGTCCGCGCCACTCGTTGAGGCGCTCGGCGCCGCCGCACACCGGGCATGCGAACACCGCCCGATCATCCCCGGCGAGCCACTGCTCGACGGCGGCCGCCCAGCGGGATTCGGGCTCGAAAACCGCGCGGCAGGTCGAACACTGGACCTCGATGCCGTTGCCCATCGCGGTGAAGACCCGCCGACCGACTTGAATCTTGACGTCGTTTGTCACGAGGCGCCGGAAACCATTGTCCCCGCCTTGGACGGTCGCGAAGTCCCAGTTCGGGCCGGGATGCCCGCTGGAATCGGCGATCCCTTCTTGGAGCAACCAACGTCCTATCGTCGCCGCGAGGCGCTCCGCTTCGTCGGCGGGCGCATCGATATCCACGATCACTTGAATCGTGTCACTCATGTTGTATAGTCACACCGTGCCCATTGACGATACGCTGGCCGAGAGCATCCGCGCCGCACTCACGGAACGTCGGTGCGGTGACAGAAGTCAAAATGTTCGGCGGGATCGGGTTCATGCTGAACGGCAATCTGCTCGCCGGTGCATCGACGCGCGGGCTACTGTTGCGCGTTGGCAAGGATCGTTCGGCTGATGCGCTCAAGAAACCCGGCACTCGTCCCATGGTCATGCGCGGGCGGACCATGGAAGACTACATCTACGTCGACCCGCCGGCGCTGAACACCCGCGCGGTCAAGTCCTGGATTCGCGCTGCCGTCTCGTTCGTCGAAACGCTACCCCCAAAGAAGAAAAAGAAGGCCGCGAAGAAATGATGCGCCTGACAGCGGCCCTTGGCCTCCTAACGATGTTCGCGCGGGATTCTGCCTCAACAGACTCCCTCGCTGCCCGCCGGGCAAAGTTCGCGGCATCGTTGAAATACCAGACGGGCGATGTCCAGCTCCATGGCGGCATGGCCACGTTGCGCGGCGTTGGCGGAACGTACCGGTTCCTCGACGGCGAGCAGGCCGGCAAAGTCCTTCGCGCCTGGGGCAACCCCGTCAAGGAAAACCCGCTGGGAATGCTGGTCCCCGCGGAGATGAGTCCTGTCGACAGCGGCGCATGGGCGATCGTGATCACGTACCAGGACAATGGCTACGTGTCGGATTCCGGCGCATCCCGGATCAACTACGATTCGCTGCTCACGCAACTGCAGAAGTCCGCGCGCGACGAGAATCCGGAGCGCAAGAAGCAGGGCTACCCGACGTTCGAGGTCGTCGGGTGGGCGCTTCCCCCGCGCTACGATGCCCAGACGAAGAAGCTCTACTGGGCCGAAGAGCTGAGCTTCGATGGCGACACCGCTCACACGCTCAACTACAAGATCCGCGTGCTCGGGCGCCGCGGCGTGTTGGTCCTGAACGCGGTATCGGCCATGAACCAACTGCCGCTGGTTCAAGAGGCAACGCCGGCCGCGCTCGCGATGGTCGAGTTCAATCCCGGCAATCGCTACGCCGACTTCGTGAAGGGCAAGGACCACGTGGCCGCCTATGGGGTCGGCGCGCTCATCATCGGCGGGATCGCCGCCAAAGCGGGGCTGTTCAAGTTCTTGATCCCGATCTTGCTCGCGGCCAAGAAGCTGATCATCGTCGCCGTCGCGGCAGTGGCGGCCTTCTTCCGCCGCTTTTTCGGCGGCAAGAAGAAAACTCCAGCTTAGGTCGCGCCAGGACCCAGCAGCGCCCGCCCGGCTTTCGCCCCAGTGTGATGTCCATGGTCGATAGTCACGATGCCATTGACCAACACCCACTCGATGCCGGTGGGAAATTCCATCGGCTTCTCATACGTCGCCCGATCCTCGAGCTTGTCGTAATCGAAGATCGTGACGTTCCGCCCAGTTCCCGACGGTGATCGTCCCGCGATTCGCGAGCCGCAGCCGGGTCGCCGGCCAACCGGTCATCTTGCGCACCGCTTCGCTGAGCGTCAGCACGTGGCGCTCTTTTACGTAGCGCGCGATGACACGAGGGAAATTGCCGAAGCTCCGCGGATGGGGGAGTCCGGTCTCGTCCGGCACCCCAATCTGCACCACGGCGCCGGCATCGCTTCCGATACTCGTCCACGGGAACTTGAGCGCGGTCTCGATATCTTGCTCGCCCATCATGTGATAAATCGCCATGACGCGATCATGACCTTGGGCCACGAGGTCCCACGCCGCATCGGCCGGATCCTTTCCGGTCTCCTTCGCGATCTGCGCGATCGTCTTCTGCTCGTACTTGGCGTTGTCGGGATTGCGGGCATTGACGAGGACAATGCCATCCCAGCCGCCGGCGGCCTCGATGATGTTCCACCATCCCGGCGACCCCGTGACAATCTCTTTCTTGAGTCTCGCTCTCACCGCCGGACGCCCCAGCCGTGCCTTCAGTGAATCGACGCCTCCCTCGTGCGCCCAACTGGGTATCGTGGCTTCCAGACCGGTGCCGCCGGCGGTGTACACGTACAAGTCGGCCGCGACATCGACTCCTCTCGCGCGGGCCGCATCCACCGCGCGCCCGACGGAGTCCATCAAGACGCCCCATCCGGGCCGATACGCGACCTTGAGATGAAAGATCTCGACGGGCAACCCGGCCTTCTCGCCGATGGTGATGGCTTCGTTGACCGCTTGAACGACCTCTTTGCCTTCTCCGCGAATATGGCTGGCGTACAACCCACCATATGTCGCGGCCGCTTTCGCGACTTCGATCAGCTCGTCGGTCGAGGCGTAGCTCGATGGCGGGTATATCAGGGCCGTCGTCATACCCATGGCGCCGCCCCGCATGGCGGTGTCCATGATGGCCCGCATCGCGGCGAGCTCGGTCGCGGTCGGCTTGCGAGCCGATTCGCCGAGGATGGCTTCCCTTGCCTGGGTCTCGCTGAAGTAACTGCCAAAGTTGATGCTGATGCCTTGCCGCTCCAGTGTCGCGAAGTACTGCCGCACGCTGTCGGCGGGCACCGGTGTGCCCCCTTCCCCACCGATGGCCGTCGTGACGCCTTCCTGCAGCTTATTCTCGGCCCTCCCACTCTCGAGCAGCGTGGACCCGGACTGGTCCATCGCGTCGATCCAGCCGGGACTCACGTACTTCCCGGTCGCGTCGATCTCGACTTTCCCATGTTCGGGCACGACGCCGATCTTCACGAACTTGCCGTCGCGAATCGCCACGTCCGCGAGAATCCACGGATTCCCTTCCCCATCGAGCACGCGCCCGTGGCGAATGACGACATCGTAGCTGGTGTCGGTCCCTTGCATGCCCAGCAGGACCACGCAGAGAACAAGAGTGCGCATTAGTCTCCGAAGCTGATTCCCATTTCGCGGGCAGTGAGCACCGTATCGCTGCGCGGATCGACGCGCTTGGGCTGCGCGAGCACCTGCTCGATCGGGATCGTCACGATGCGCGGCGACTGGAGCGCAACCATGTGTCCCCACTTCCCGTCGGCAACCGCGCGGACGGCCGCGCCGCCGAAGCGGGTGGCGAGCAGCCGATCATATCCAGTGGGCATGCCGCCGCGCTGCAGGTGGCCGAGCACGAGCCACCGGGTCTCTTTCCCGGTCTTCTCTTGGATGAGCCGCGCCAGCGGCCCGGCGACGCCGCCGACACTGGTGGTCGCGGTTCCTCCCGTGGGATACGCGCCCTCGGCTACGACGATGATCGAGAAGAGGCGCCCGGCGCGATCGCGCTCGCGGACCTTCTCGCAGACACTGTCGATGTCGTACGGGATCTCGGGGATGAGAATCACGTCGGCGCTGGCGGCGAGCCCCGTGTGGAGCGCGATGAAGCCCGCGTGGCGCCCCATTACCTCCATCACGATCACGCGATCGTGACTCTCGGCCGTGGTATGCAAACGGTCGACGGCCTCGATCGCCGTGTTGACGGCCGTGTCAAAGCCGAACGTCGTCACGGTACCCGAGACATCATTGTCGATCGTCTTCGGCACGCCGATGACGTGCAACCCCTTCTCGTGCAGCCGCTGGGCAATCGCGAGCGATCCGTCGCCACCGATCGTGATGACGGCGTCGATGCCAAGATTTCGCGCGTTGGCAATGAGCTCGTCGGACCGGTCGGTCGTGATCCCCGCGCGCTCGTACTTGAGCGGGTTACCCCGGCTCGTCGTGTGGAGGATCGTGCCGCCCAGGTGCCCGATGCCGCGCACGGACTCGCGGGTCAGCGCCACGACGTCGTCCTCGCCGAGGAGCCCGGCGAATCCGCGCTTGATGCCCAGCACTTCCCAATCGCGGTTGACCGCGGCCAGCACGGCGGCGCGGATCACCGCGTTGAGCCCCGGCGCATCGCCGCCGCCTGTCGATAACGCTACGCGCATCTCCGAATGTTGCACGAGCAGGAGGCTCGAGCCAAGGAGTATCGCCAGTGCAGCGAGAACAGAGGCGATCACGCGGCCGCCGACTCGGGCGAGCGCTCGCACGTCCACGGCGAGTCCGAGAGCGGCCATCGAGAGCACGGTGAGCATGGTGGCGACGGTCCGGAGCGGCACCGGGAGCCAGACCGGCAGCACCCCGGCCGTCCGGGCGACACCCATGAGCACGAACCCGACCACGAACCAGGGGACCATACGGTGAAGGCCGGGTCGCTTGCCGCCCCGCGCGAGCGACAGGGCGATGACCACGGGGCCGAGCATGAGCACGCGGGTGAGCTTGACGATCGTGCCGATCTGGGCGCTTGCGGCCGACACCGGGAGCGTGGCCGCCAGGACCTGCGGGACGGCGTACACGGTCAGTCCGGCCAGCGCCCCGTATTGGATCTCAGTCAACCCTAGGGCACGACCCAGCGCGGGGAGTCCCAGCACCGCGGCGACGCCGAGCACCGCGGTGAACGCGATCGACGCCGCCACGTCGTCGCCATCGGCGCCGATCACCGGGGCGACGGCGGCGATGGCCGAGTTGCCGCAGATGGCGTTGCCGGTTGCGACGAGTATCGCCAGACGGTGGTGCAGGCCAAGGGCCCTGCCCGCCGCGTAGCCCAGCACCAGGGTCACAGCGACAATCACGATCACGCCGCCAAGGAGCCTCGGCCCCGCTCGGGCAATGAGGGCGGCGTCGACCGAGGCGCCGAGGAGTACGACGGCGACCTCGAGGAGAAAGTGCCCGCTGATCCGTATGCCGGGCAGCCAACGATCGCCAGGCTTCCAGACGGTTCTCACGACTGCGCCGAGCACGATGGCCAGCACGATCGCGTCGACGTACGCCCCTTGGAGCACCCAAGCAACTGCGGCGATGGCCGCGCACAGAGCGATCCCAGGAAGCATGGCCACGAATCTGCCTCGGGTCATCCCAAGGAGATACTGATATTTATGTATTGTTCACATAGGTTACACTTATGGACCTGGACACGCTGCAGGTATTCGCCGTTGTCGCGCGAGAGGGATCCTTCACCAAGGCGGCCGCCGTGCTCGGTGTCAGCCAGCCCTCGATCTCCGAACGCATGCACCGTCTCGAGAAGCAACTCGGAACGCCCGCGTTCGTCCGTCGGGGTCGCGGGGTCGGCCTCACGGCGGAGGGATTGGCGATGCGTATGCTGGCCGATCGTGCGCTGTCGCTCGCTCGGGAGACCGAAGAATTCGTCACGGGTCTGTCGGACTTGGCGCGGGGCCTCATCCGGGGAGCCGCGAGCACGACGATCGCGGGCTACGTGCTGCCCTCCGCCATCGCGCGCCTGCGCGCCAAGCGCCCGGGCGTCGATGTCGAGATCGCGGTCGGCAATACGGCCGAGATGGCGGACGCGGTCGAGCGGGGCGACTTAAGCTGGGCGCTCGTCGAGGGCCCGGTGGCCGAGTCGCGTCTGGCGATCCGTCGAATTCGCGACGATGAGCTGATCCTGATCGTCGCCGCCTCGCACCCCTGGGCGCGCCGGCGGAGAGCGATCGCGCCGTCCGCGCTCTCGGATGAGGCGTTCATCGCGCGCGAGCCCGGCTCCGGCACGGGCGCGGTGGTCGAGCGCGCGCTCGTCGGCGTCGGGATAGAGCTCACGCCGCGCGTGCGGATCGCCGACTCACGCGGGATCGCCGAAGCCGTCGCGTCGGGCGCGGGCGTCGGCATCGTCTCCGAGCTCGTCGCGGCCCCCCTGCTTCAGTCGGGTCGACTGGCGCGCGTCGCGATCGCCGGCCTCTCCCTCGTCCGACCGTTGTCGCTCGTGCACCTCCCGGGTCGCACGCTCGGCCGGCTCGATCGCGAGTTACTGTCGCTCGTCTAGACGCTGTCCCATAGGAGTCTCGCCTCCTGCGCGATGAGATCGGGTTGTTCCTCGGGAAAGAACACTTTCGCCCCTTCGATGCGTCGCACGCCGCGGGAGTGCTTGAACGCGTGGTCGAGCCAGTCCGGGCTCGCGGGCGAGAAGATGGTATCGCCGGTGCCCCACAGGATGCGCACCGGGACCTCGGACTGTTGCAGCGCCGGCACGATCACCGTCAACGGATTCTGCTCCAGCGCGAGCGCGTAGCCGTGGAGCTGGGCTTTCCGCAGCGGTGAGGCCAGGAGCGGCGTGAAGTAACAGTCGAGCGCCTCGTCCGTCGGGTTCTCCGGATTCTGCCATGCCAGGCGTCCGATGCCTTTCGGCGAGCGGGCCAGCGCTTTGTCGGCGAGTTGCGGCGCGATGACTTTGTCCGCGAACGTGCCCGCCCGGGACAGCGTGATCACCGGTTGGAACGCCGGCGGTGGGCTGTCGATGACGACGTCGCAGTTGGTCAGCAGCAGGCTTCGCACCCGCCACGGATATTGCGCGACGAAGATCTGCGCGACCGCGCCCCCGCTGTCATTGGCGACGAGATCGACGCGTTTGATCGACAACCGGTCGAGCAGGGCCGCGAGCATGGCGGCTTGCTGGCCGGGTGAGAGATCCTGGTGCTCGGGGATCTCCGAGTATCCGAGCCCCATGAAATCGGCGGCGACGCATCGCCGGTAGGGCGCAAGCCGCTCGATGGCGCCGCGCCACTCGAAGCCGTTGAGCGGGAACCCGTGCAGAAACAAGGCCGCCTTCCCCGACCCGCGCTCGACGTACGCGATCCGCCCGAAGCTGGTGTCGGCGAAGCGGCGCATGGCGTGGAACGTCGGCTCGCTGATCGGAGTTGTTTCCATATGCACACGACTGACACAGGCGCCGAGCGTGGCGCTCGCGCTAATTTTGATGAAGTCTCTTCGACGCATGACACAGGTTCGTCTCGCGCTCGCGCGCAAGCAATGACCTCAGAGGTCAAGGTCTCTCCACTCGGCGCGGTGTTGCGTGAGTGGCGTACGGTCCGTCGGGTGAGCCAACTCCACCTGGCGCTCGCCGCGAACGTCTCGTCTCGGCACTTGAGCTGCGTCGAGACGGGCCGCGCGCAACCCAGCCGCGAGCTGATCGATCGGCTGGCCGAGGCGCTCCACGTTCCGTTTCGCGAGCGCAACGCCCTGTTCGTCGCCGCGGGCTATGCCCCGAGCTATCGCGAGACCGAGATCAGCGCGCCGGAGATGGCGCGTGCGCGAGGCGCGATCGAGTTGATCTTGAAGCAGCAGGAGCCGTATCCGGCGATCGTGCTCAGCCGCCAGTGGGATCTGCTCATGGCGAACGCGGGCGCCGCGCGAGTGTTCGGCTGGCTGCTCGGCGGCCCATTGAGCGAGAAGAACGTGATGCGGATGGCGTTCGATCCGAACGGTCTCAAGCCGCTGATCGCGAACTGGGACGAGGTCGCGCGGGATCTCCTGCGGCAGCTCCGCTCGGACGTTGCGGCGGCGCCGCAAGACCACCGTGCGCGGGCGTTGTTGCGCGATGTTCTTGCCTACGCTGACGTGCCGCCGCAGTTGTCTTCGGACACGGCGTCGAACCCACTGTGGGCGATCACGTATCGCAAGAACGGCCAGCAGCTCAAGTTTTTCTGGACGATCACGACGTTCGGGACGGCGCAGGACGTGACGCTGCAGGAGCTCCGGATCGAGTGCTCTTTCCCCGCCGACGAGGCGACGGACCGGCTGTGCCGCGAGCTCGCAGCTTCGTGAGCTCGCGCTCGCTGGTGTGCGCCGCGCGCTCCATATAGTCGCAGATCACCTCCAGCTCCTTGTCGGTGTAGCGTTTGGCGAGATCGCCAAACGCCTTGCCGATCGCCTCGTAGAGGGGGCCTAGGGGCTCGAGGCTTTCCAGGCGCACGCGCACGAAGACGCGGCGCCGGTCCTCGGTATCGCGAACGCGCTCGACGAAGGCGCGCCGTTCGAGGCGATCGAGGATGTGCGTAATCGCCCCGGTGGTGAGGCCGGTTTGCTCCGACAGCCATCCCGCGGTCACGCCTTCCGGCGGGCCGCGCAGGATGAGATCGATGCACTTCGTGTCGGTCGCGTTGAGTCCGACCTGCTGCGCGATGGCCTGATGGAGAAAGACCGTCCGGGTGCTGACCGTCCGGCCGAGATCCAACAACCTCTCCTGAATCTTTCGCCGATTGGCCATCGTAGATACCTGCAGAGTTAAGATACTTCCATTTTCAAGGAGTTGCCATGAAAGCATACAAGGGATTGGGCATGGACGGATGGATCGCCCGTTGGTACGCCCGGACGCGGGAGAACGACATCGAGGATTTCCGGCAGCAGGCCCGGATGGTCGCCTCCCGCCTCTCCCCCGGCGCCCGGGTGCTCGAGGTCGCCCCTGGCCCAGGATTCTTCTCGATCGAGCTGGCCCAGCTCGGACCCTACACCGTAACGGGTCTCGACGTGAGCGCGACGTTCGTCGAGATCGCCACCACGAATGCCCAGCACGCCGGCGTGTCCGTCGACTTCCGCCAGGGCAACGCCTCGGCGATGCCCTGGGCTGATCACTCGTTCGACCTCGTCTACTGCTCGGCGGCCTTCAAGAACTTCTCCCAACCGGTCGAGGCGCTGAACGAGATGTACCGCGTGCTGCGCCCGGGTGGCGAGGCGATCATCGACGACCTGCGCAAGGATGTCTCGCGCGACGCCGTCGACGCGTACGTGAAGCAGAGCGGTCGCCGCGCGCTCGATGCCTGGCTCACGACCTGGACGTTCCGCCACATGCTCATTGGTCGCGCGTATACCACGGACGACTTCTCCGCGATGGCCGCCAAGAGCCGCTTCGGCTCCTGCGACATCACCAGCAACACGATCGGACTCGAGGTGCGACTGAGCCGCGTCTAGCGAATTCAAACGTTGCGTGTATTGTTGCGACCATGTCACTCCTGCGATGGACCACAGCCGTTTCGCTCATTGCGCTGGCCCCGTGCCAGGCGCAAAACGCCATGTCCCAGACCGACACGTCGAGCCCACCGCCGGCCGCGGCTGCCGATGTCCGTTCGAGGGACGCGATCATGCACGCCATCTACGACGTGATCTCGGGCCCCGCGGGCAACCGCGACTGGAACCGCTTCTACTCGCTCTTCGTGCCGGGCGCGAGACTGATCCAGACGCGCCGCGCAGGCCCGGACAGCACCCCGCGCCCCGTGGTGATGACCCCGCAGGACTTCGCGCAGCGCGCCGGCGAGTATTTCGCGAAGAACTCCTTCTACGAGAAAGAGATCAGCCACTCCGTCGACACATTCGGCGCGATCACGCAGATCTTCAGCACGTACGCTTCACTGCACGAGGCAGGCGACGCGAAACCCTTCGCGCGTGGCATCAACAGCTTTCAGTTGTTCAACGATGGCAAGCGCTGGTACGTCGTCACGATCTACTGGGACGACGAGCACCCTGGGAACGCGATTCCGGCGCGGTACCTGACGGGAGAAGCCACTCGAAGTAAATGAGCGGGGAGTTGCGGTAGGTTCTCCGTCCGACTTCGGTGTAGCCGCACCGGGCATAAAATCCGCCAGCGCCAGCGTCAGCGTCGTAGGCATCGAGTCGGATCGCGTCCGCGGGCCACTCGCGCGCGATCCGCTCTGCTTCCACGAGGCATTGCCTGCCAAGGCCTCGCCGCTGGCGGTCCAGGCTCACCGCCATGCCCAGCAAGTACAGCGGCCGCCGCGCGGTCGTGAAATAGCTGGTATCAATGGCCCACGGCTTCTTGGTCTGGAGCCGGAACGTCGCGACAATTCCGCTCGCTTCTCGCAATACGAACACGCGCGAGATCCGCATGGCGTACAGCATGCCACGCTCCGTCACCTTCCCGGACCAGGGCCCTTCGCCATGCTCGCGCATCTTGTCGTCGGCGATCGCGTTGTGCATCGCCGCGAGCACGACCGCGTCGTCCGTCGACGCCGGTGTCACCATGAAACGGAGGAGGCGGGATTCGAACCCGCGAGACCCTTTCGAGCCCACACGCTTTCCAGGCGTGCGCCTTAAACCACTCGGCCACCCCTCCAGGTCGGTCGAATAATACTCGCGAACGGTCCTGGCTCGCTAATTTCCGGCCATGTCACGCGCACTCGGCCTACATGGCCCCACCGTCTCGGCGCTGGGCCTCGGCGCGATGGGGATGTCCGACCTCTACGGCGCAGCCGACCGCGCCGAAAGCATCGCGACGATCCACGCGGCCCTTGACGCCGGTATCACTCTCATTGACACCGGCGACTTCTACGGCAGCGGCCACAACGAGTTGCTGATCCACGAGGCGCTCGTCGGCCGCCCGCGCGACCGGGTCGTGCTGAGCGTGAAGTTCGGCGCGATGCGGGACCCGGCCGGCGGTTGGGTCGGCGTCGACACCCGCCCCGCGGCACTCAAAAACTTCCTCGCGTACAGCTTGCGGCGCCTCGGCACGGACTACATCGACATCTACCGCCCGGCGCGGCTCGATCCGACGGTCCCGATCGAAGAGACCGTGGGCGCGATGGCCGATCTCGTCAAGGCGGGTTACATCCGCTTCATCGGCATGTCCGAGGTCGGCGCCCACACCATCCACGCGGCGCACGCCGTGCATCCCATTGCCGATCTTCAGATCGAGTACTCGCTCATCTCGCGCAGCCTGGAGCGCTCGATCCTCCCGACGTTGCGCGAGCTCGGCATCGGCGTGACCGCGTACGGCGTGCTCTCCCGAGGTCTCATCAGCGGACACTGGAGCCGCGAGCGGAAGGGCGAGCGGGATTTCCGGGCGAACAGTCCGCGCTTCCAGGGCGAGAACCTCGACAAGAACCTCGCGCTCGTCGAGACCATGCGCTCGATCGCCGACGCGAAGGGGGTCACCGTGGCGCAGCTCGCGACCGCCTGGGTGCTCTCGCGCGGCGACGACATCGTGCCCCTCATCGGCGCCCGCACCCGGGAGCGCCTCACGGAGTCGCTCGGCGCGCTCGACATCCGCCTGACGCCAGAGGACCTCGCGGCGATCGAGAAGGCCGTCCCGGCCGATGCGGCGGCGGGCGATCGGTACAACGCCGCGCAGATGGCGCACCTGGACAGCGAGAAGTAAAGCAATGGACGCGATGGCCATGATGGGCATGGGCGACTGGACAGAGACCCAGATCCGCCGCCGCTTCTGGGTCGCGCTCGCACTCACCGTCTTCCTCGTCATCCCGCACGTCGCGAATTGGGTCGCGTTCCTGCTCGCGACGCCGGTCGTCTGGTGGTGCGGCTGGATTTTCATCTCCGACGCCTACACCGACCTCCGCACGCGCAACCTCGGCATGCCGGTGCTCATCGCCACCGGCGTGCTTACGGCCTACCTCTCGAGCGTCTATCTCACGATCATCGGCTATCCGACGACGTACTTCGACGCCGCGGCGATGCTCGTCACGTTCGTGCTCTTCGGCCAGTGGATGCTGGTGCGATCCCAGCGCGGGACCGAGGACGCGCTCCACGCATTGCTCGCCCTCGTCCCGCCGACGGCACGACTCATTCGCAATGGCCAAGAGACGACCGTACCGACCGCCGAGGTCGCCGTCGGCGACCTCCTCCGTCTCTTGCCGGGTGACAAGATCCCGGTCGATGGCGCCCTCGTCGATGGCGAGACCGACGTCGATGAGTCATTGATCACCGGCGAGAGCCGGCCGATCCACAAGAAGTCCGGAGACACGCTCGTCGGCGGCTCGATCAACACGAGCGGCGCGGTGACGATGCGCGCGACCAAGGTCGGCAGCGAGACCGTGCTCGCGCAAATCACGGCACTGGTCGAACGCGCCCAACACTCGAAATCCCCGCGGCAGCGGCTCGCCGACAAGGCAGCAGCGGTCCTCGTTGTCGTCGCCATCAGCGCCGGGATCCTCACGTTTGCGGCGTGGACGCTCTCCGGCGCCCCATTCCTCACGGCGCTCACATTCGCCGTCTCCGCCGTCGTGATCGCGTGCCCCGACGCGCTCGGCCTCGCCACGCCGACCGCGGTCGCCGTCGGGACTGGGCTCGGCGCGAAGCACAACATTCTGATCAAGGATGCGGACGCGCTCGAGGGTGTGAGCCGGGTCCGCACCGTCGTCTTCGACAAGACGGGCACGCTTACCGAGGGCCATCCGAGCGTCACCGAGATTGAGCCCGCAGCTGGAGTCAGCGTCGACGACCTCCTGCGCGCTGCTGCCGCGGTCGCATCCCAGTCGACGCATCCATTGTCTGTCGCGATCACGCGTGCCGCTCGCGTCACCCCAGAGCCCGCAACACAAATCACGCAGATCCCGGGTCAGGGACTCACGGGCCGCGTCAACGGTGCGACCGTCGCCCTCGGCAACCTCGCCCTCTTGGAACGCGAGCACATCGACCCCGGCCCACTGCGCGCCGTCGGCGACGGTCTCGCCTCTCAGGGCCGCTCCTTGACGTACGTTGCCGCCGATGGCCGCGCACTCGGCGTCATCGGCATCGCTGACGCGATTCGCCCAACATCGGCCGCGGCCGTCCGCGACCTGGCATCACTTGGCGTCACGTCAGTGCTCTTGAGCGGCGACACAAAGGCAACGGCCGAGCGCGTCGCGCAGACCATCGGTATCACGCGCGTATTCGCCGAGGTACGCCCTGAGCAAAAGGCCGAATACATCGCGCGCCTGCAACACGAAGGTCAGTTCACCGCGATGGTCGGCGACGGCGTCAACGACGCGCCGGCGCTCGCTCAAGCTGACATCGGGATCGCGATCGGCGCGGGCACCAACGTCGCGATTCAGGCAGCCGAGGTGGTCCTCATGAAGTCAGACCCGGCCGACGTTGCGCACACGATCCGACTGAGCCGGGCGACGGTGCTCAAGATGAAGCAAAACCTGGCCTGGGCCGCATTCTATAACGTGCTCGCGATCCCCATCGCCGCCGGTGTCTTCTATCACTCACTCGGCTGGATCCTCGAGCCGCAGATCTCAGCCCTACTCATGTCCGGCTCGTCGCTCTTCGTCGCCACGAACGCCGTGTCCCTCCGGTTCGCGCGCATCTGAGAGAGGTGTCGATGGACCCATGCCGCGGCGACCATCGCCGTCATGGGCGCAATCCAGCAATCCAGTAGATCCAGTGCGCGCGCCAGACACCCGCGACAAAGGCCGGCCCGAACGAACGGGCCGGATTCATTGAGGCACCAGTCAGTGGTCCGGCGGCGAGTGCGCACAGTCCGACGGTCAGTCCCACCGGGACGCCCCGCGCGGCGGCGAGGATGACGAGCATCAGCACGAACGACAGGAGCCACTCGACCGCGAACGCCGCGGGCAGGGCGATGAGCGGAACTGTCGCGCCGAGATGGCCGACGGGGCCCAAGACGGCGCGCAGTGTGGCTGACGCGGCCATCGCCCCGACGCATTGCGCCAGGATATAGGGGATCACGTCCCGAGCCGGAAATCGTCGCGCGGACCAGAGCGCGACGGTCACCGCGGGATTGATGTGAGCGCCCGAGATGGGCCCAAACACCCACACCATACCTCTTGATGGATTAACTACAAAAAAAGTCACCCGCAACAGCGGGCGACGTTGAGCGCCAGTTTCGTCGACGGCAGTGCTCCAACAAACTGCCCGATCTGCGCAAAGGCTTCGGGATTGAGCGAGTAATACGCCCACCGCCCTTCGCGCCGATCGACGACGAGCCCGGCGTCCTTCAATGTCTTGAGGTGGAACGACAGCAGCGACCGTCCGAGATCGAGCGCATCGGTGAGCTCACAGACGCACCGCTCACCGCTCCGCAGCATGTCGACGATCTTGAGCCGATTCTCGTCCGCGAGGGCGCGGAACTGCTTGGTGATGCCGCTGACATCGGCCACGGTCGTCATGGCCGACTATACATCAATATCTATTTATATGTCAACGGATGGGGTGAGATTCGAACTCACGATACCGTTTCCGGTATGCCGGTTTTCGAGACCGGTGCCTTCAACCACTCGGCCACCCATCCAAGTAGTACGGAGCGCGAAACTTAGACGATTCGTGGCCCGCGGGACAACCCGGAGATGGGGACATTTTTGGGGACATTCCGCTGAGGACACTGTCAGCCCGCCTTCGGCTTCGCTACCCGCGCCGGACCGACGAGCGTCCGTCAATGCTCCTTGGCCAAATGCGTGTAACGCATCGTCGTGCGGACATCACTGTGCCCCACCGCCTCCTTGACCTTGGTCAAGTCCCCGCCCTCGGCGAGCCATGTCGTCACGCGCCGATGCCGAAGGTCATGCTGATGCAGGCCAGCGGGCAGTTTCGCCCGTCGCGCGGCCGAGGCGAACGATCGGTGGAGCGATCGAATGCGCGCGCCCGCGTGGTGCCGCGCCTGGCTGATCTCGTGATGAAAGACCCACGGCGTGGGCTCGCCGTCATACGCCGCGAACCTGTACGACGCGAAGTGCTGACGGAGCGCGGCGACCAAACGATCGGTCATCGGCACCCATCTCGACTTGCCGGTCTTGGTTCTGTGACCGTTGCGACCGGTCACGACCGATAGGAACCCATCGTCGAGATGCACATCCTCTCATCGAAGCCACATAACCTCACTCTTGCAGCGAGCGCCCGTCTCGCCAAGCATGAGCACGTAGAGGCGCAGCATCGGCCGATCTGCGCACTGAGCCAGTAGCGCCTCGTACTGCGAGTCGGTCAGTATCACGGGATCGCGCTCGTCGGCCTTCGGCGGCTTGACCCGTGAGACGGGATTGCCCTCGCGATACTCCAGCTCGTCGGCATACGCGAAGATGCGTCCGAGCACAGCACGGTCTTTCTGTATTGTCCGATTGTGCGTGTCCGCGTCGACGCCGTCGAGCCGGTACGTTCGGCGCCACGTGAGAAACGCGCGGATGTGAACGGCGCGAACGCTGACGATCGTTGGGTCCAGCCAATGTTCAGGCCGGACGTCCAGCACTTCGTCCTCGGGGTCGACAAAGTACCGGCGTATGATCTTCAAGCTGTCCCGATACGCGGCCTGCGTGCCCTTGGCAAGCGTGGGCATGATGGCGCTCTCGTACTCGTTGAGCAACGCCGACACGCGCATATCGGTGACGATGGCCACGAGACGTTCCGCGGCCTGGTCCTTCAATTCCTGCTCGCGCTTGATCGCGTATGCCTCGGCGACACGGCGATCGGTCGTGGCGATCGTCGTCTTATCGCGCTTGCCGTTGACGCAGAGGTACACGCGGTACGAGTCGCCTCGTCGTTCGAGGCTGCCGGGGACGCGACGGCGTCTCGGCATATGGTCATCCCTCCCGTGGTTGTCGGCGCCGATGGCGCCGCGCAGTGGTTGCCGTCACGCTGTCCAACACCTCGGCCGCTTTGTTGCACTCGCTAGCCCACCGCCGGAGTACCGGCGCCAGCGCCTTCGCGACGTCCTCGGAAGCACCGAGAGCGCCGTTCCTAATGCGGACCAACGTCGTGTGCGGCACCTTTGCGGCCACGGCAAGCGAACGTTCACTGCCTGGCCACGCGCGCAGCGCCCGCACTACTGCCCTGGTTACATCCTCGCGTGACATGCACCACGGTGGTGTAGTGCTGTCGAGGTTGTCAAGGACGTGGCGCGCGGCCTGTGCGTCGACTCATGGGCAAACGAGTGTTACTCGGCGGCGCGCTCCGGCACCTCGTCTGGAGCACGGCACTGGCCTTGAGTGCAAGCGCTCAAGGCGTGTGGCAGAGCGAAGGGTACGGGCGCGTGTAGCCGGGGGAAACGGCATCCAAGCGCTTATCCGCGTTCTCGACGTAAGGATCGATCAGCACTATGCCGCCAACGACAGCCAGGTGCGTGTCAGCATAGAGACGTACAATCAACCCACCGAGCGAGGGCCGAAGCGCTGACCCAGCTTAGGGGGCCAGCCTGCAAACCTTATCGGCGGCTGGGCGGTCTCAACACGAGTATCCGGCTGCGCCATCTGGCTGTCGCGGCCTGGCGTACGGGCGACACCGCTGGCTTCACGGGGGCTGTGTCCTTCGCACTCCAAGGGTCATGGGCAGACAGCGCCAGCTCTCATCCATGAAACTCGTCCGCTATGGTGCGTCCAACATGATCGTCGACACGCCCCATTCCGGGGTTATTCGTACCGAACTGATTGGGCATTTGACCGTAACCGAGGTCTTCTACGAGCCACGCATGAGGCTCAGAACACATTTCCACGAGCTCCGCATGAAACGGGTTCTGCTGCGTTTGATCGTATTCGGCTCTTTAGTCGCCGCCCGACCTGCACGGGCCGACCAACTCGATGT
>CAWBZV010000007.1:0-10240 GCA_963793305.1 uncultured Gemmatimonadales bacterium
GTTGGGTCAAACTCGGTCTTCGACGGGCACAACGCTGAGGTCCGCTTCATCCCGCTGAACGGACATCGGAGGCGGTCGTCCCAAACGATCACCAAAGGTCGCCGCAGGTCCCGCGCGCCAATCTGGTGTCATCTCTGGCCCATCGGCGGCATCCACTGCGACCAGATGATTCATGCCGTTTAAACGATTTAGAGAGTCACTGGCGCGCGTTTTTCTGAGCGCCACCAAGATAGCCGAGGGACACGCGAGTGAACTTTGGGAGCTCATTTGTGGCCAACAGGCGGCGTGCTGCTTGGTGAGGACACTCCGCAACATGGTCATCAACTTTCGCCACACCGCGAGACCAGTTCGTTCTGGTCTTGGCTCTGCGAGGCTGTCAGCGAAAACCGTTGCTCATGCCTCCGATGACTTCGCGGACCCCACCCACTGGTGAGCGTTTGGAAGCCCGCTGCCCGGGTAGCCGGAGGAGCCACAAGCGAGTCGTGAGTCACCAATGGGAATTCCTAGGGCCTGTCCGAGCCAGGGCGTTGATGCGCGGGATGACCCGCTTCTCGTCACGATAGGAAATCCTCTGGTCCTGGGTCTCTACGGCTCGCCGTCGAGGGTTTGCGATTTGGAAGGCGCACACGAGCATCGTAAAGACGTGAGCGGTAAAAATCCCAGTCACTGCTTAGCTTTCGCGCGGCCTTCACCTTCCTTAAGTCGGCTTTTAGTAGAACCATCAGAAGCCGCTCGATACGAGCCAAATCCTTCTTCGACGGAGCGTCGAGGCCACTCAGCGCAACAAGCACTCCTCGCGGCTCTGGCGTGAAGCTGGGATCTAGTTCGAGACGTTGCTTCCAGCTCCTGCACCGTCGTCCTACATTCGCCTTGTCTCGCAGGTTGCTAGGATGCTGAGGATGGCGCAGTCTAGGTTGAGGAGGTCGGGCCTTCGCAACGATGTAGTAGGTGATGGGTTTTCCGAACTTCCGCCCACTTAACACGCCTTTGTAGGTGATCAACGCATAGCACACGCGGTCGAGCATTCGCACCGCTGTTTTGTAAGGCACTGCGAGAGCCTCGGTCACCTCCGGCACCTTCAGATGACGGACGTCCGTGCGGCTGAGCAAGTACGCCAACCGCATCCAATTTACATACGACACGCGGGTTCGTGCGAGTACGGTGCCTACGCTAACTGTGAACTGCTTTCGACACGATTTGCAGTGACGCAGCCCGGGGCGCGGTGCGACTGCTTTGGGGCCTCCGATTTGGAAGCTCCGCCGTTTTCTTGGCAATGTGGACATACGGGACCGTCTGGCCAACGCAAGGCCTCCATGGCGGCCCTTGCCGCATGCTCGTCGTGGAAAACAGGGTTGTCTGACGGGAAATTTTTCGCCACGGGACGTGTATAGGGAGGGTGTTTTGTCAGGTCCACTAGTTTTATCATTTTTTATAAAAGAATGTCGCAACTTCAACAAGTTGACCAAATCGCTCCGTCCCGTAGGGTAGAGGCGCTCGACGGACAACTCATCTGCGAGACGCCGAGGCGGTGAATGCAATCGCCAGTGCCAGAACACATCGTTCAGCGCCTCTGGTCGCGATGCCAAGCACTTAATTGGCTGGCCGCGCACAATCTGCACGAACAGCAGCTCCGGCTCTTCTGCAACCATCATCATCAACTCGACCCCGCTGGCTCTTTTGCTTGGGCTGCGCGGCTATCTCAACCCTCTGCGCTGACAACGCGCACGCACAACAACCTAGGAACTCTCTATGACATCTCCGATGAATTACCCCGCCTTTCCAATCAGAAGGAAATGAACTACTCAATTGGAAAGAAGCACTCGATTGGCTTTTTGGGGAGCTCGAACTCTGCGAATGCGATCCTGCTGAGAATGAATGGCAGGTTGGCTACGAAGCAGCACTTCGCGATATGTTCTTCCGATTAACTGGGCGAGACCCGAGCTCTACCCTGCACTAGGCGACATAACACGTGAAACAAACATCGCCTTTGTCCAGGGCCTTCACAAGCGCCCGACTTCAAACAAGTCCGCAAGTATCTTCGCAACAACCAGCAGCGTGAGGCCCTCGGAGGCTTCATCGAGATCGGATGGACAACAGCCGAATTGGGAGAGTTCGCACGGCAAGTCTTCCTCGCACCGGGCAAGAACTACCCGACGGCGGCCTCGTATCAGTACGCAATGGAGAAGGGCGCGGATCATCCGTTCGCACAGGAAACCTTGGCGACCATGCGGGCACCCGGGTACATCATGCCACCCTTTGATCGCCCGGAGCCCAAGCGATACGCATGGGACGACCCTGACAACCCCGAGCACACACCGGAACTGCGAGCGGACGTAGCAGAGATGGCCCGGCTATGGAGAAACCGTGAGGCCAGCTGGCACGCCCAGCCATGGCCTGTGGAGGACCAGCCGATACCACGTTGGCTCTGGAAGCGCCTGTTCAGGCTCCGCAATCGCTACCACTCGCTTGAGGACACCCTGCAGTTCGAAGGCTTACGCGGATATAGCCAACCGTATACCGCTGATGACACCGGCATGATCATCTCGGATGTCCAACAATCCCAAGCGACCTAACTGGCCTGAGTGAGGCCAAGGGCGCCGTTGCGGATGCAGGGTGAAGGGACACGGGCGCATCGCCTTGCTCCGCTCGGGCGGTATCGAGAGTTCCCTGTTGCATTGAACTGTGGCGCCGCGTGCGAGAACACAGTGCTCTAAGGACACTCTGAGGGAACACAGGAGCTATCGCCAAATTTTGGTGACGGCCGGGCCGGTCAGGCGGCGGCGGTTATGGGCTGAAGGTCAGCCGGTTTCCCGATTTACGGTGTGATCACAGAATTTTTGGACGCCCACGGGTGATTCGCTACGGGATTACCGGAACGGACACGGGCGTCGGGAAGATCGGTCGTCGCCTGCGCGCTCATCTCGGCGCTCCGCGATCGTGGGCTATCGGTCGCGGCCATGAAGCCGGTCGAGACGGGCGTCGAGGGCGAGCCCGCCGATGCGCGTCGGCTATGCGAAGCGGCCGGCGGTCAGGATTCGCTGGACAACGTCTGTCCCCGAGCGGTTCGACGAGCCGCTCGCGCCGTGGGTCGCCGCCCGTCGCGCGGGTCGCCCGATTGCGATCTCGGCGCTGGAAGCGGCGCGCACGCGACTCGAATCCGGACGGGACGCGCTCATCGTCGAAGGCGCCGGCGGACTGCTGGTGCCGATCACCGATGGCGTGGCGTACGACACGCTGTTCCGCCGCTGGAATCTCGATTGCATTATCGTCGCGGCGAACCGCCTCGGCGCCGTCAATCACACGTTGCTCACGCTCCGCGCGGCGCACGCCGCTGGACTGCGCGTGCGGGCGGTCGTGCTGAACACCCTGTGTCCCGGGGAGGCGACGATCGCCGAGCAGACCAATTTTGACACCTTGCGCCGACTGGTGCCGGAAGCCACCGTGCTTTCGTTTCCCTATCACGGAGGCGGCGGCTCGCTCGCGCCGTTGCTATGATCTACGAGACTTTTGCGGACCGTGCGCTCGCGGGGACGAGCTTGTCGCGTGGCGAGTCGCACCAGGTCCTGTCGTCGCCAGACAATGACCTGCTGCCTGTGCTCGCCGCGGCCTATCGCGTGCGGCGGCACTACTGGGGCAATCGCGTCCGCCTGCATTTTCTGCTGAACGCCCAGAGCGGTCTGTGCCCCGAAGATTGCCATTACTGCACGCAGTCGAGCGTGTCGACGAGCGAGATCGAGAAGTATCCGATGCTCGCCCGCGACAAGATCCTGGCGGCTGCCGGCCGCGCGGCCGCGCTCAAGGCCGGGACATTCTGTCTCGTCATCTCCGGTCGCTCGCCCGGCGAACGGGTGTTCGGCAAGGTGCTCGATGCGGTTCGCGAGATTCGGTCCCAGTACGATCTCAAAGTCTGCGCGTGTCTCGGGTTACTGAGCACCGAGCAAACACTGCGGCTCAAGGACGCGGGCGTCGAAACCGTCAATCACAATCTCAATACCTCGGCCAATTTTCATGGCGAGGTGTGCACGACGCATACGTTCGATGATCGCGTGGCGACCGTCGAGCATGTCAAGGCCGCCGGCATCAAAACGTGCTCGGGTGGCATCATCGGAATGGGTGAGTCGGACGATGACGTGATTGATCTGGCGATGAGTTTGCGCGAGCTCAATGTCCGGAGCGTCCCGGTGAACTTTTTGTTGCCATTGGATGGGACGCCATTTGCGGAGCGCCGGCTGCTCGATCCGCGACGGTGTCTGCGGGTGTTGGCGCTCTATCGATTCCTGCTGCCCTCACAGGAGATTCGCATTGCTGGTGGGAGAGAGGCGCATCTGAGATCGTTGCAGCCGCTCGGATTGTATCCCGCCAACTCGATATTTATCGGCGACTATCTCACCTCGCGCGGACAACCGGCGAGCGCGGACTATGCCATGATCCGCGATGCCGGATTCGTGCTCGAGACACCGGATGGGGAGCCGTTCGACGTTCCCGAGCGCGTCGAAGTCGAATATCCGCGAGCCCCCCTCGCTATGCCCTCGGTGTGATATGGACGCTGACCCGATTCGGCAGTTCGAGCGCTGGTTCGCCAATGCCCAGGGCGAGAACGCCATGACGTTGGCGACGACGACGCCGGACGGCGCACCGTCGGCGCGCATCGTCCTGCTCAAGGGCGTCGACGATCAGGGATTCGTGTTCTACACGGACTATCGTAGCCGCAAGGGCGGCGAGATTGAGGAGAACCCCAGAGTCGCGCTGGTTTTCCACTGGCCGGCGCTGGAGCGCCAAGTTCGCATCGAGGGCCGCGCGGCGCGCGTGGATCGCCTGGAGTCTCAGGAGTACTTCGACTCGCGCCCGTTCGGCAGCCGCATCAGCGCATCGGTCTCGCACCAATCGCAGCCCGTCGACAGCCGTGAGTCACTGGAGCAGCGGCACCACGAGCTGAGTGCGCGGTACGCCGACGGCAAAGTCCCGTTGCCGTCGTACTGGGGCGGCTATCGCGTCACGCCCAGCGCGATCGAGTTCTGGCAGGGGCGGCCGGATCGGCTGCATGATCGGATTCGGTACGTACGCGACGGCAATGCCTGGCGGCAGGAACGGCTTTCACCGTAGCGGGACGAAGTCGCTGACCGAATCGGTCCAGTCGGCGTCGGGCACCCCTATCACAGCCGCTATCACCGTCGGGTACGAGCTGCTGGTATCAAACACAACCCTGAGCGAGTAGCCCGTGTCCGCCAGTATCGCACGGGCCTGGGAGAACAGACCGTCGATCGTGATCGGTAGGGGCGGGTTCGATCGAGAGGTGCTGTCCAGAACGACAACCGAGTCGACCATTGGCCGACTCGTGCTCGGCGCGGCGGTGGCAGTACTCCTCGGCCGACTCCTAGGTTTTGCTCGTTTGATGCTCGAGGGCGATGAAGGGGACGCGGTCTTTCGCGCATTCGCGGAGCCAGGACACGAGGTCGCCGACGCGCTCCTTCGGGTAAATCCCCTTGGCGCCAGTCGAGCGGTGGATCATCACCAGGTCCCGCCCGTCCTGCCGGTAGATGGCCTCGTAGTGGCCGAACGCGCTGGCCGCGTTCACCGAGGGCGGCAGGCGGGCGTGCCACCCATCGGGTAACGTGATACGGACTTCGTCTTCGAGCGACGCCCCGGCCATGATGCGCGAGGCATCGATCGGTTGATGGCGCGGTCCGCGCGCTTCGATTTCATCGGCCATTCGCGCGAAGCCTTGGGAGCGGTCGCGCATCGTGAGGATATCGATATCGCCGGATTGCTGGCTCGCGCGCCCGCTGCGGATCACGAGGGACGTGACGGGTCGCGCCTTGAAATCCTTCCCGTCGAAAATGACGAGGCTGTCGCCCTTCGCGTCGGGAAAGATGCTGGCGGCGATGTTGCGCATCATCGCCGCGCGCTGCGTCGAGTCCGGCCGGTTCTGGAGCGCCGCTCGCATCACGAGCTCCATCTGGCCACTCACTCTGGATTCGATGCGCCCGGAGAAGGTTCCATCGGGGGACAGGATGCCGGTGAGATGGCTGACCACCCGATTGGAGTCCGGCGGAGCGGCCGGGGTCGTCACCGGCTCGGTCTCGCCGTCGGTATGGACCACCAACGCGAACTGCCCCGCGTCGCCGCCGGGGAGCGTCTCGAAGCGGGAGAATGACGAGGTCGGGTCCACGAATTGGTAACCCGTCACGCGCTTGATGGCGACGATCACGTGGTTGAACGCGCGAATCGTCGGCAGCGTCGAGTCGGGCTTGCCGCCGGCGTTGATCAACACCGGATACGCCTGGACACCGAGAATCGACAGCGCATCGATGAGCAGCGTCGCCTTGTCCTTGCAGTCGCCGAATCCCGTGCTGAACACCTCGTCGGGAAAGCGCGGCTGATAACCGCCCTGACCCAGGGAAACGGCGACGTACCGGATATCCTGCGCCACCCATTGGTGCACGGCATGCACGGAGTCGGCGAGCGTCGCGGCGCCGGCGACGACACCGCGCACGGTGTCGCGCAGGCGTTGATCCGGGCGCAGCCGATCGACGGCCATGCCGGCGTACCACTGGCCGATGTCGCGCCACGAACCTGGCGCCGCGACGTTGATGTTCATGGCGAGGTCGTTGGAATCCGCGGGAGGGGCGTACGGCTCGGGTCTGACCCACGCGACATCGTGCGTCGTCCACTGGTAGACCTTCCGGGAGCCGATGATCGTATCCCGCCGCGGAAAGTCGAGGTGATGCTCAGCGAGCCGCAGCTGCATGTTCTTGGGTGCATCGACGATATAGCGCGATCGGAGCACCGTGGTCCCCGCCGTCACGCGCCAGGCATTGAAGAAATCGCCTTGGCGGTAGGGCTTGCGGAGCTCGATCGTCCAACTGGCATCGACGAGCGTGGCGGGAGCGACGCCGGAGAGCGACAACCGCAGCACTTTCCGGTGCTCATAAATCGGATTCGTGCGCGCGGCCGGCACGTCGGACTCCTGTGACAGCGCGGGCTTCTCGCTGATCACGTGGCCGTCGAGGCCGAGGACGCGCATGGTGTTGACGGTCAGACGCTCGTGGTCCGGATCGTAGGTGAACTGCCGCTCTTGCAGTCCCTGCACCGCGCGCTGCCGCAGGACCTGGGTGATCTGGTGATACGTGCGCGTTTCGCGCCCGTCGGATTCGACGGTGATCACGCCATTGTCGAGGAGTATCACCGTCGCCTGCTCGGGGTACGTCGCGCTGTCGACGGCGAGCCTGTAGATCGTGTCTGGAGCGATCGGCGGCACTTGAGCCGCAGCCGTGGAGGCGTTCCAGAGGAACGCGCTTGCCAGCAACGCCCGGATCGTCATGACTCAATAGTACTCACGGACGGGTGTAGATGCGCACCCATTCGTAGGCGGAGCGGACAGGCAATTGCGACCGGTCAATCGGACCTGCCCACGAGGCGGCCGTTGACAGCCACAGGTTCAGCATCGGCCGCATCTCGCGCGTGGGCACTTGCGAGGCGTTCGTCGTGCGGGCGACGAGAATGGTGTCCGCGTACCAGCGCAGCTCGTTCGGTTCCCATTCGAAGGCGTAGGTGTGGAAGCCGGCGGTCGCGTCGAACGGCAGCGTGCGAAGAATGGGGAACGGCGGGATCAGCGTCGGGTTTGCGTCGGGTGAGTTGTAGACGTTCGATTGCACGGCGTCCGGGTGGTCGCCGAGGAACTCGATGTCGATCTCTCGCCACGGCGGCTCGGCGTAGCCGAACCAACCGGAAATGACCGCGCCGCCCCTGGCCGCGCGCATTCGAACTTCGAAGCGGCCGTACTTGTACTGCTGACGAAGCTCCAGCTCGGCGCCTGAGTACTCTCGGTCCTCGAAGTGATCGGGGTGCAGGGTCAGTTCCAGATGGCCATGGCGGATCTTGGCATTGAAGGCCTGAACTGCGCGGCATTGCCATCGAACGTGTGCGTGCCCAGGGACCACACGGTCGTGTCGAGGTGGTCGAACGTGTACGCGAACGCGAGCTTCCAACCGGCGGGCGCTGGCGTCTCTAGCCAGGGGCGTCTCGGGCTGCGCGCGGCGCACGAGGCGACGAGCAGCACAAGCGAGGCGAGCGCGAGGTGAGTCTCCACGGCTCCGCCGGCCCCGGAGCGGCACATAGCTATCGTATCGGTTTGCGCTGAGCTCCCCTGTAGATGGCGGCGCGGACCGCGCAATCGGGTTCGACGACGTGATGGCAGTCGGCGAACGACAGCCGCCGAGGTGGGTGACGAACTCGGGGAAGACAGTGGTCGAGCAGGCATTGGCCGAGAGACCCCAGATGCCGACCTCGGCAATGGCGTATTGGCGACGTAACCGCCGTCCCGGCAACGGCAGGAGCAAGGCGCCCACCGTGGTGTGGCGGCCCTTGTTGACTGATTGACTGATCGCACCGCTATGTGGAGGTGTCGAGTTCCGGATACAGCGCATCGAAGAGCGACGACTTCCCGACGCCGGAGTCCCAGAGAAGCGCAACGTGCGGCCCTTGAGCTTGGCCGCCAGCTTGATCGAGGCCAGCGCGGGTCACGATGCTCGTGAGTGGACTGGATACCCGGCGAAGCGGTATCGGCCAACCGCGCGCGCGAGCGACCGGGTCAACGACGAAGGTCCAGACCGAATCCACGGACGATATGCGCTTGCAGTCTGGTCCGCTTCGGCAATCACGAGAGAAAGCGATCGAGCATGCAGGTGTGGCTGGGGATTCGCGGCCGCTGTAAAACACGACGATGACCTGGTCGACGTTGGCGGCGACGATCCGTTCACCATAGGCGCCGCTCGCGTCGCGCGCCGAGGACCGAGCGGCGCGGCAGGATCTCGGCGATCGCCCATGCCGCCCGCGTCCTCGAGCAGGATGACCTCGTCACCGACCGCCAGCTTGTCGGCCGAAGGATCGAACATGTTCACGTGAGGATATGTCCCCTGCGTGACACCGTCGGACGTTCCGTACAGACGACACGCCACCGGTGCCTTGGAGGTCACCTGCGCTGTCATTGCTCGCGGATCAAGGCGTCGAGCGTCGTCTTGACGTTCAGTAAGCCTCAGAGCTGATCGAGCGCTGTGGTCACCGGAACTGATCGCGCCGCGCAGACGAAGAGTATCCTCACCGATCCTTGATCCCGTCGGCGGCTCGCCATCGCCGATCGAAGAACAGGAGGTAGCCCGCCGGTCTCGTCGACCGCGACGTTGACGGTGTAGGCGCCACCATCGACGCCGGTGAACGCCGCGGTGGCGTACTGGACAACACGAAGAGCTGCCAATGTCGACTCATCGTCTACCGGCGCCCGGCTCGATCCCGCAGCACGTCGCCGGGTGACTGTATGTACATCGGCCCGGCTGCGAGCCGGCGCATGAATATACGGATGACCGCGCGCCGAAATGCGGGATGCACACGTGCACGTGATATCCCGCGTGCACCAGCCTGACCTGCAGGTTGCGCCGGACGCCATACAGCATAACTCGTAGCGTTGCTTCGGCGATCCTGCTGGATGCCGTCAATGCCTGGCTGGTTCGATCATGCGCTGATCGCGCGTCGCGATGCCCGGGTAATTCCCTCGATCAGGCGCTTCAGCGCACCGGAACGGTCCCTGGTTGACGTCCTTCTGTCGTGGTAATACGCGATGGCGGCTTCACGATACGCGCCTTTGCAGATCCTGACGCGACATTTCGCCGCAATGGCGTTGGCGATGTTGGATTCGGTCGGCGCGCAGGGCGCTTTGAAGCACGATCCCGACGTGGTTCCCGAAGACGGGATAGAGGCGATCGTAGAAGAGATGCAGGGTGCGATCCGTGTACGCGCTCGACTCCATGTCGACGATGGTCAGGTGTTCTCCGGATACCTCGAACAGCATTCCTCGATCTGCAGCTCATCCGGCGGCTCACTCGCACCTGCACACTCAAGAGGCCGCCGCGCAACTGGTGGGATCCGGGCTTCCGCAGTCGGCAGCCCGTTTCATGAGTACGATGACGGACAACTCGACGGAGACGGGCAGGGTACCAAAGACACCGGGCTCGGCGGCATCTTTATGACCTCCTGACCAAGGTGGGTGGCTGGACGAATCCCAGGCGCACATGAACTTCCCCATGACCTTCATCGATCTGTGCAGAATCAGCTGAAGGCGCAGGACAGCTCCAACAATGCCGACGCCTTCACCAGGCTGCTGGAAGGCAATGAGCACCGCCGCGCCGGTACGTCAGCGGGATAATACGAGCAAGACACGTACCTGGAAAAAATTAGTAGACGACAG
>CAWBZV010000008.1:0-18856 GCA_963793305.1 uncultured Gemmatimonadales bacterium
CAACTGATGCTGTTCAGTGACCGCACCAGCACGCACTATCTGCGCAGCAATCAACTGCGGCTGTACTTCTCTTCGATCGCTTACGTGTTGTTGCAGATGCTGCGGCGCCTGGGACTCGAGGGCACGGAGTTGGCCAAGGCCCAATGCGTCACCATTCGGCTCAAGTTGCTAAAGATCGGCGCACTGATTTGCATTACAGTGCGCAAGGTGTTGGATTTCGCTGGCGGGTGGGTACCCCTACGTCGCGCTGTTCCGGCAAATCCATGAAAAGTTGTGCGCCGCCCCGGTAAAGTATTGAAAAACAACGACCCCGAACAACTTTTTTCTCGCTTATGTCCCGGATGGTAAGCTGTGCCCCGGAACAGCCTCACAGAGAGAAAAATCTCTCACGCCCAGGGAAAACGAATCAACTAAACAACCTCAGCTCGCGAAACTATCTCACAACTTCCAATTCGAACAACATTCATTCCTCTTCTGCCAAGCTGTGAGAGGTTGCGGCTAGGGCCAGCATTTTAGCTGTTCGTTCTTCCGATCGCGCCATCTCCCGAGTGCGATCGGTCATTTCGCCGACGAGTTTTTGCGCCAGGTTCGGCGCGCGATAAACCAGTTCGCGCAGTTCTGTCGCGGGCATGACGCGCGATGCGCGTTCGGCCGACGGCAGTGCCTCGGCCACCTATGACTTTCATGCGCGAGAACGGAAGCACGCCGGTGGGTTGCCCTGCCGTTCGAACAAACACCGGCGCGTACGGATCGGCAGGCCGACGGAAATGAAGCTCTCCTTCGAGAATAACTATGAAATCTTTCGCCGGGGAACCTTCGTGAACGATGATTTCGCCTGATTCGTAGCAACGCACTTCGAAGTGCTCTGCGAGCCATTCGAGCGCAGCGCGATCGTCATCGGCAAAGAGCGGAATCTGCGCGAGTTCGTCCGGCGTCAGTCGGTCGCAGGAATCGAGTGTCACGATACAGACCTCCTTAGCGATTCGCCAGGTACTGGTTGACGAAATACAAAACGATGGAGCCTTCTCCAACGCTGTTGGCCACGCGGCGTACGGCACCATTGCGCACGTCGCCGACGGCGAACACGCCGGGAACATTGGTTTCCAGCAAGGCAGGATCGCGTTCCAGCGTCCAGCCGGGAGGGCGCTTGCCGTCGCGCAAAAGATTCGCGCCAGTGAGAAGAAAGCCCTTGGCGTCGCGACAGAGCGTCCCTTCTAGCCATTCGGTCCGGGGCTCGGCACCGATGAAGATAAACAGCGCACCCGCTTCTCGCTGTTCGGTGGTTTTCGTGTCATGGTGACGGATCGTGAGCCCAGTGAGGCGGTCTTCGCCATGAACTTCGATGACTTCTGTGTTCGGTTCGATCTTGATATTGGGGATGGTCTGGATGCGTTCGACCAGGTAGTGAGACATCGATCGAGACAGTGACTCCGCGCGCACCAGCATGGTGACGGACCGCGAGCATTGGGAAAAATGTACTGCGGCCTGGCCCGCGGAATTTGCCCCGCCGACGATGTAGACGTCTTCATCTTTACAGGAGGAGGCTTCGGTGTTGGCCGCTCCGTAATAGACGCCCGCGCCGGTAAGACGGTCCATGCCGGGAATGTCCAGAGCGACGCCATTGCACGCCAGAAGCGATGACCACGCTGTGGCCGACTAATTCCTGGCCCGTCGACAGTTTGACGACGCGATATTCACCCTGCACGGAGAGAGATTCGGCTTGGACGGGAGCGAGAACTTCTGTGCCAAAACGTTTGACCTGGCGTTACGCCGCGGCGCGCCAGGTCTGCTCCACTCAGACCGGTGGGAAAACCGAGATAATTCTCGATGCGGGAACTGAGGCCCGCTTGCCCACCGGCCGCTTCGCGCTCGACCAGAATCGTGCGCAGGCCCTCGGTGCTGCAATAGAGGGCACACGCAAGACCGGCAGGTCCGGCACCAATAATAATGACGTCGTAAAAATCGCGCGTGGGCGCAGTCGTGAGGCCGAGCTTGGCGGCAACATCCGGCAAGGCTGGCTTTTGCAGGACAGAACCGTCGGGAAAGATGATAACGGGCAGAATCGTGGGAGAATCGCCGACCGCGGCACTGATACGCGGATCGGAAGTCGAGCCCGGTTCGATCCAGCGATAGGGAATCTGGCTCTTGGCCAGAAAATCTTTTAGCTCATGCGTGCTGGGAGACCAGCGCGTACCGACGACGTAGATCCCTTCGAAGGATTCGCGGCTGGTGGCATTCCAATCTTCAAGCAAGTCCGAAAGAATTGGATAGAGATTTTGCTCCGGCGGTTCCCACGGCTTCATGAGGTAGTGATTCAACTTCACTTTATTGATGGCATCGATGGCGGCGCTGGAATCGGCATAGGCCGTGAGCAAAACGCGGCGCGCATCAGGCTGCAGTGGCAAGAGCGTTCATGAGGAATTCTGTACCACTGATGTGAGGCATGCGCTGGTCCACCAGAAACAAGGCGATGCGATCGCCGCGACTGGTGAGCTGCTGGACGAAGGTCATCGCTTTATCGGGAGCATCGGCGGCAAGAATGCGGTAGTCGGAAGAGAATTTGGACTTTAGGTCTCTTTCCACCGCTCGAAGTACCGCGGGGTCGTCGTCCAGCGCAAGGATAAAAGGCTTTTTGGTCATGGAGAAGAATCCCCGCATGCAGGCACGTTCGAGGCGCCGCGCGTAAGAGTGATTTTTCTTGGATGCGACGAAGCGACGACCGCGATACGTTTATTAAAAAATCGGCGACGACATCGCGCCGCCCCGGCTAGGATATCCTTGCGAAAGACTCAGTGGCTGGTGGCCTTTTCGGCGCCGAGCCCCGTGTTGGAGCGGACCAGCAGTTCGTTGAATTTATGCGTAGAGGACGGTTCGTGGCTGAGCAATGTCCCAAGGATCGCACCGAGAAAACCCAGTGGAATACTAAGAATGCCGGGATTCTCCAGCGGGAACCACGGTTTGGCCTGGAACAGGTGCCGCGCGGCACCCGTCGCCGTTGGTGGATCGATGCCCATTAAGCTCGGACCTACCAGGATCAGTCCAATAGACGCGATAAGACCAACCGCAAGGCCTGCCACGGCGCCGGTCGTGTTGAAGCGCCGCCAAAAGATGGAAAAGACGATGACCGGCAAATTAGCGGAAGCGGCGACGGCAAATGCAAGTGCCACAAGGAAGGCAACATTGGCGGTAGGGCCAAGCAGAATGGCAATAGTGATTGCAGCCCCACCGACCACGAAAGCGGAGATTCGAGCGACGCGCACTTCTTCGCCCGGTTTGCGCTCCGTACCCTTGTGAATCACGTTGGTCCAAAAATCATGGGCGAAGGAAGTGGTTGCGCTGATAGTGAGCCCTGCGACGACGGCGAGAATGGTGGCGAAAGCAATCGCGCAAATGAAGGCAAAGAAAATGTCTCCCGCGAGCGCCTGAGCAAGAAGTGGCGCGCTCATGTTGGTGCCACCGTTCTTCCCGATGAAGTCGCGCCCAACGATAGTGGCCGCGCCGAAGCCGAGAAAGGTGGTCATGATGTAGAAAGTACCGATGAGCGCCATGGCCCAGACGACGCTGTGCCGAGCAGTTTTGGCATCCGGGACGGTGTAGAAACGGACGAGAATGTGCGGCAGACCGGCAGTGCCAAAGATGAGCGCGAGACCGAGAGAAATGAGCTCGAGCGGACCATAAGGGGGCTTGTAGCGAAGTCCTGGCTGCAAGAAGTCCTTTCACTAGTTCCTGCCCCTTGTCGTGATAAGTGACGTGGCCGATGGCGCCAAAGAATTCGCCGAAACTGAAGTGGAAGTGAGACATCACCAAGATGCTGAGCAGAAAAGTGCCTGCCATCAGGAGAATAGCCTTGATGATCTGTACCCAAGTGGTGGCTAGCATACCTCCAAAGACTACGTAGACGATCATCAGGAGGCCAACGCCGATCACCGCTTGGTTGTAACCAATACCCGAGCCCTTCAGGAGCAGTGCGACCAAGGCGCCCGCACCCACCATCTGGGCAATCATGTAAAAAGTGCTGACCGTGAGCGTGCTGAGCGCGGCCATGGCGCGGACTGGTCGGGGCTTCATTCGATAGGCCAGCACGTCCGCCATGGTGTATTTACCGGCATTGCGCAGAGGCTCAGCGATAACCAAAAGCACAGTGAGGTAGGCCACCAACCAGCCTACTGAGAACATGAATCCGTCATACCCTTGAAAAGCGATGATGCCCGCGATGCCGAGGAACGAGGCCGCGCTCATGTAATCCCCAGCAACGGCGACGCCATTTTGCCAGCTCTTTATTTGGCGGCCAGCAGCGAAATAGGCGCTGGCGCCCGCAGAGCGCTTCGAAGCCCAGTACGTGATTGCCAGGGTGATAGCAATAAAAATTAAAAACATTATGAGAGGGGCAGACATGGTCTACTTGTCTCCTTTGGCGCGCTCGGGATCCAGTGCTTTGCCAATGATGTCCTTGGAGATGCGGTCGAAGTCGTCTCCTGCCTTAACGTAGAGCCCAGCGATGGTCCATGCCATGAAGAATTGAGACAGAGCAAACAGATAAGCGAGATTGACGTTGCCCCAAACCTTGATGGACATGAATTGCGGGGCATAACCGACCAGGATGGGGAGCAAAAAGTAATAGACCAGGAAGAAAACGAAGGCTGGAATGATGAAGATCTTCTTCGTGGCCATGAGATCACGGAATTCCTCGCTTTCCGCTACACGATCCCACATAGTTTGGCCATTGTCAGGCTTGACTGCGTCTGGCATGGGAACCCCCTGTCTGCAAAGTCGTGACTTGAATGGTTCGGTTTAGTGGAGCACCTGGAAATCGAACCGAGCGCATCCTACAACGAGAGCCGCGGGGTCGTATACAACCTCGGGCGGGATTGTCGCTGCAAAGTGAGAATGTCCGGTTTGTGCAAAGTAGAAATGTCCGCTTCCATGGTTGGCCGAGGGCCCTATGGAAACGGAGCGAATCACTTTGAGCCAACGGGAACGGGACCGATTGAAAGTGTTGCACGAGGTACAGCAGAAGCATCTTTCGCAGGTAAAAGCAGCTGAGCGGCTCAAGGTAACCGACCGCCAGGTGCGGCGGATGTTGCTCCGGATTCGCGAGCGCGGTGATGGTGCCCTGGTTCACGGGCTGCGAGGCCGGCCATCGAACCGCAAGCTGGCGGCCCGCTTGGAGCAAAAGATTTTGGCTCGTCTGCGCCAGCGTTATGCGGATTTCGGACCCACGCTAGCCGCCGAACACCTGGCCCAGGAGGGTTTTCCGGTGAGCCGGGAGACGTTGCGGAAATGGATGACCCAGGCAGCCTTGTGGCGTCCACGCTCCCAGCACGTGAAGGCCGTGCATGTGTGGCGCGAGCGCAGAGCCTGTTTCGGGGAACTGGTGATGCAGGACAGCTCTCCGTTCCGCTGGCTGGAAGATCGCGGTCCGGCTTGCCATCTGATCGCCCTGATCGATGACGCCACCAGTCGCATCTGGGGACGGTTCACCGAGCACGACACCACGGAAGAGAACCTGCGAACCCTGGAGGGATGGTTACGGCGCTATGGACGTCCCTTGGCCCATTACACCGATAAAGCCAGCATTTTTCGGAAGGTCGGCCCGCAGCCACTTCCCGAACAACTCCGGGGAGATCCGCTGCGAACGCAGTTTGGGCGAGCTTTGCACGAAATGGGGATCGAATGGATCGCGGCCCATAGTCCGCAAGCGAAAGGGAGAATCGAGAGGCTGTTTGAAACTCTTCAGGATCGTCTGGTGAAGGAGATGCGCTTGGCGGGAATCGACAACATCCAAGCAGCGCATCACTTTTTGGAGATGCGCTTTCTTCCCGAGTGGGAGCAGCGTTTTACCGTAGCGCCGCGGAATGCACGCAATGCCCATCGACGGCTGGGGTGCGAACAGCACCTGGAAGAAATCTTGAGTGTACGCGTGGACCGCAAAGTGGCTCAGGACCACACCGTAAGCTGGGACGGAAATCGCTGGGGGGTACTGCGGGAAGAAGTTTGTGCGGGGCTTCGTGGAGCGGCGGTGGAGATCGAACGGCGCTTGGACGGAAGCCACTGGTTGCGCTACCGAGGGCGCTATCTGCACCTGCGCTCCTGCCCAGAACCCGCGCCAATGTCCGCAAGTCCTTCCGGCCTACGGCCTCCAGGACTTGCGGAACGAATACCAAGACCCAAAAACACAAGCAAACCTAAATACCATGTGCCTGCGGGTCACCCTTGGAGAAGACCTTGGAAGCGGACATTTCTATCTGGCGGAAACCCGGACATTTCTACTTTGCGTTGACACAAGGGTCGTCCTTAATTGGCTAGCTTCACCTTAACTAGCTTGCGGATTGCGCCCAGGTCTTTCCGTTCCTTGACCGCCATACGCACTCCCGTTCCCTCCGGGTACCGTGGCGCCTCCGCGATCGTTTTCAGAACACTCTTTGAAAGGTTGGCTTGCCGCGCCGCCTTCACCGCCCTATCGCCCAGAATCAAAACTGCCAGAAAGCGATCTCGACCGGGTGATAGATGAACGATCGTCCTTTTCTTTTGCTTTAGTTTCAACGACCACCCGTATTTCGCTGAGTAGGACTTCCATTCCTGCAGCCCGACTCCATATTTGTCTGCCAGTTCTTCCAACAATTGCTTCCATGCCTCCGCGCTCACTCCCAGCGCCGCCACAATCTGTTCTTCCGAGGGCTTTTCCTTCTGACCGATAAATGCGTTCTGGAAATCCATCGCGTTCCTCCTTCACCACTGGCGTCCCTCCTACAATTTCGCCGCCGTTGGCGACTGGGCGCAAGTCTGACGCGAACTGCCGCACTTCTCGCAGTGATCGGCAGGCCACCAAAACACGACGTCATCCGCAGAATGTCGGCGAAAACGACCGGGTTTTGCGTCCGATATCAGAAAGGACAGAACCCGGTAATATTCTCGTCTCTGGTTTTTGCCTATTGTGGAGTTAGTGTGAGGTCATCAAACGAAACTGAGTAGCCGATGGAATTCCAGTATTTGCCCACGACGGTGAACTTAAACGCATAGTTCCCCGCCTGCGGAAACGTGAACGAACCATAATCCACCGTTCCGTATCCCTCCGTGGCTAAATACTGGTCCAGCGGTGCTCCCACATTCGTTCCGTTTATCGTGAGCTGCGAGATCCCGCGCGTGTTGAATTCTTTATAAGACAGTTTGACGTCATACGTCCCGGCCGTCGCCACATTCATCGATCGCCTCGGTCGCGCTGCCACGGCGCATGGGTGATCTCGAGATCGGCGAGGAACTGCCCGCCCGGTACTTGAACGCCGCCGGTGGTGATCCTCGCGGCGCTCGTGGGACTCGTGCTGGCGTTACCCGAGCACAATTGGACCGCGCTCGTCCTCGCCCGACACGGCGTGCCGTTCGGCGAGTCTGAGGCGTACTTCGAGCACGACTTGGGGTTCTTGCGTCTACTGGCTGCCCTTCGAGACGGATTGCTACGTTCGCGCGCTGTGGACGCTCGCGGCGGTGACAGCGCTCGTCGTCGTCCTCTACTTCTTCTTCACGCCCGGCCTCAAGTACGAGAAAGCCAAGCTGACGATGTCCACGCACGTGCGCCGGCACGTGGCGTTGCTCGCGCTCTTCGCTTTCGGCGCGCTCGCGTGGAGCTACCGGCTCGACATGTACGGCGCGCTTACGTCCGGCAGCGGCCCACTCTACGCGTTCGCCTACGCCGACAACCACGTCGGCATCCCCGTCAACCTGGTGCTGTCGTTCGCCACGCTGGCGTTCGGGTTCACGGTCTCGTTCGCGATGTGGCGCGACCAGCGGCGCACGGCGCTGGTGCTCGTGACGTGCATCCTGCTGATTCCGTACCTGGCGATCAAGGCCGGTCCATGGCTGGCCGAGCAGTTCGCGTCCGAGCGCGACGCGACGCGGCGCGAGCGTCCGTATCAGGTCATCCGCGCCTTGTACACCAACCAGGCGTTCGGCGCGGACTCGGCGCACATGCCCGATGCGCCGGCGTCGCTGGCGATCGGGAGCCCGGCCGAGTTCGCGCGCAATGTCTCGGTGCGGGACCCCGCGACCATTGTGCAGTCGCTGTCCCGCGCGCGGCGTGGCGCGTCCGTGTTCGAGGCGCAGGCGTGGCGCGAGTCGCCGGCCGGCCCTATCGCGACGGCGATCGAACGGCCCGTCGGCGGCGGGCGATGGATAGGCATTCGGGTGCTTGCCTCCGGCGAGGAGCCGCAGGGCTCGGCGCTCCGCGTCGATTCCCTCGGACGCTCTGATCTGTCGGACCTCGCGCTGCCGCCAGCGCTGATCGAGGAAGGCGCATTCGGTGACAGTCATTCCGATTCGGCCGGGTCGTCGCGGCGCCCGTGATGGAGGGATGGGTCACGCGGCTCGCCCACGCGTGGATCGCGCAGAACCTCCGCTTGTTGTCCGAGGACCGGCCCGAACGCAACGCGCGCGTCGTCAGGGTGCGCGACGTGCGCGAGCGCGTGCGCTCCTCGCGCCGTTCGTCGCGTTGGCTCGTCGTCTGGCCCGCGGTCGTCGGCGACTCGCTGTGGTGGGTCGTCGACCTCTACGCGGCTTTCGACGACTATCCGCTGACGCGCACCTGCTGTTTGGCGATAGCTAAATTAGCTACTTTCAGCACGCGGGTGCGGCGTTCGTGGAGGCCTACACCAGTCGCGTGCCGGTCGCCCGTGACCAGACGCTCGATCCCGTTGCTCAGACGTGGGTCAACGGTCTTCCGGGTCTGTTCACGCCGTGGGACCGCGTGCGCCCGACTCGCGGCCGAAGCGCCACCGCGAACCGACCAGGCGCTCGTCGCCGCGGTCAGTTATCTCGCCGGTCGACCGAGGCGCGGCGACTCGACGGCGCCGATCAGAGCGGTTACGCCCCCGGCCACGGATTCGAGCACGGCTGGAGGTCAGAACGCGATCGTTCGGGCTTCGCGCTGCCGGCGGCGCCAAGCGCGTGCACCTGGTCGCTGCCGCTCCTGGACTCGCGCGAGCGGGTCGCCGGTCTCATCCTGGCGATCGGTGGCTCTCGCGCCGCGGTTCTGCGATACCGGGCGCACGCGGAGGGGCCGCGGTGGACGACCGTCAGTGATCGATTGGAGCGTCCGACGGACTCCGTCGCGTCCGCCGGCCGGATCGTCGAGGGCCGTCTCGGTCGGTGCCATATCGCGCTGGCGTGGCATTCGTCCGCCGGAGTCTCCTGGCCGGCCGATCTCGCGCCGGACCTGGACCGCGTCGCCGTCGTAACAAACGACACGACCTCGACGCCGTACCATGGCCCAGGCTCTGGGCTCGGGCCGAGCGTCCAACGCCCGGCGCCGGCACCCACGACCTCGGGCGAGTTCCGCGCGCGGGTGCTGGAGCTTTACGACGCGATGCAGGCGTCGCTCAAACGCGGCGACCTGACCGGGTTCGCCACCCAATTCAACGAGCTCGGTCGGATCCTCGGCCGAGCCCCAAGGGACTAGTTTAACGAGACATGAACATACACGAATATCAGGCGAAGGAGCTCCTCCGGGCGTCGGGGATTCCTGTTCCCCCGGGCGAGGTCGCCACGACTCCCGATCAGGCGGAAGCGATCGCCAAACGCTTCGGCGGCACCGTGGTCGTCAAGGCACAGGTTCACGCCGGTGGCCGCGGTAAAGCCGGGGGCGTCAAGCTCGCCAAGACACCACAGGAAGCCCGTGACGTGGCGGCAAAGATCCTGGCGCTCACCATCAAGGGGTTTCCGGTCCACAAGGTCCTCGTCACCCCGGCCGCCGAGATCGTCCACGAGGCCTACGTGGGTTTGATCCTCGATCGCGCCTGCAAGCGCGCGCTCTTCATGGTGAGCCCGGCCGGTGGCATCGACATCGAGGAAGTCGCCGAGAAAACCCCGGAGAAAATCCGTAAACTCTCCGTCGACCCACGCTACGGTCTGCTGCCGTTCGAAGCGCTGGGCCTTGGCTACTTCCTGTATAACGACGCGTCGAAAGCCCGTCAGGCTGCGCGCATCATGGGGCAGTTGTACAACGCGTTCCAATCGAGCGGCGCGACGCTCGCCGAGATCAATCCGCTGGTCACCCAACCCGATGGCTCGTTGATCGCCGTGGATGCGAAAATGGTGATCGACGACAATGGCCTCGAACGCAGCCCATCGATCGCGGCGCTGCGCGACGAAAGCTCCGAAGACCCGAGCGAGACGGCCGCGCGCAAAGCGAACCTGACTTTTATCAAACTCGATGGCAACGTCGGCTGCGTCGTCAACGGCGCGGGCCTCGCAATGGCCACGATGGATCTCGTGCAATATTACGGCGGCCAACCGGCGAATTTCTTGGACATCGGCGGCTCGTCGAACCCGGAGAAAGTGGTCAACGCACTCAAGATCATCACCGCTGACCCAAAGGTGCGCGTCATCCTGTTCAATATTTTCGGTGGGATCACGCGAACCGATGACGTGGCCAACGGGATCGTGCAGGCCCTCGACCAGTCACCGCCAACGGTGCCGCTCGTGATTCGGCTCACGGGCACGAACGAAGAGCAGGCGGTCAAGATTCTCGCGGCTCGCGGACTCTCGGCCATGACCGACATGGATGCCGCCGTCCAACAGGCCGTCAAACTGGGGGCGGCCGCGTGAGCATCTATATCGATTCCGGCACGCGCCTGGTCGTTCAGGGCATCACCGGCCGCGATGGCTCGTTCCACACGCGCCAGGCGATCGAGTACGGCACGAAGGTCGTGGCGGGCGTCACGCCAGGGAAGGGGGGCACGACGTTCGAAGGCGTGCCGATCTTCAACACGGTGGCTGACGCCGTGCTGGCGACCCACGCGAACACGTCGGTGATCTACGTGCCGCCGCTCTTCGCGGCCGATGCGATGATGGAAGCCGCGGCGGCGGCGATCCCGCTCATTGTCTGCATCACCGAGGGCGTGCCTGTCCTCGACATGACGCGCGTCTATCCGTACGTGAAAGAACACAAAGCGCGTCTCATCGGTCCCAACTGCCCGGGTCTCATCTCCCCAGGCGGGAGCAAAGTCGGAATCATACCGGGCCGCATCTGTACACCGGGCCCGATCGGTCTGGTGAGCCGCTCCGGCACGCTCACGTACGAAGTCGTCAACCAGCTCACGAAAGCGGGCCTCGGCCAGACGACGTGCGTCGGCATTGGCGGTGACCCGATCAACGGCACGAACTTCGTGGACTGCCTGGCGGCGTTCCAGGCCGATCCGGCGACCGAAGCGGTCGTGATGATCGGCGAGATCGGCGGCAGCGATGAGCAGGATGCCGCTGACTACGTCAGGTCCAAGATGACGAAGCCGGTCGTCGGATTCATTGCGGGCCGCACGGCGCCGCCAGGCCGCCGTATGGGCCATGCGGGCGCAATCGCCGGCGGCGCCGGCCAGACGGCTGCCGACAAGGTCGCGGCCCTGCGCGCGGCTGGCATTCCCGTGGCTGATCGCCCGGTGGACGTCGTTGGTCTCGTGCGCGAGCGCTTGGCTGCTGTCGTCAGCAAGTGACGCTGGCTGACTTGCTCCGCGCGGATCGCGTCGTGGTCCGGCTCCAAGCGACCACGGTCGAGGATGCCGCGCGCGAGCTGGTCGCCCAGCTCGAAAAGGCAGACGCTATAACCGACGCTGAGAAACTCCGTCAGCGCATCGACGAAGAGCTCCCGGAAGACATCGTCGCCATGGGCGATCGCGCATTTCTGTTGCACTATCGCACCAATGCCACGTCCCAACTCATCGTCGCCCTAGGCACCGCCGAAAACGCCATCTGCCGAGAGCTGTCGGATGGCGATCGTCAATGCGCGCGAGTGATGCTGCTGGTGGTCGCACCTCCCCGACTCGCGGCTCGCTACCTGCAAGTCGTCGGTGCGTTCGCGCGCTTTTTGTCGAGCGCCGAACGGGTAGACGCAGTTCTTTCGCAAGAAACCCCGGAAGCGCTCGTGCGACTCGAAGAGCTCCGGGAATACGAGCTGCCCGCGCAACTCACGGTGCGCGAGATGATGACCGAACGTCCGCACACCACACGCCCGGACACGCCGGTCAAGGAAGCCGCCCGCGAGATGGTCCGCTGGCGGGTCAGCGCACTCCCAGTCGTCGAGGTCGACGGCCGTCTCGTCGGCATGCTATCCTCGCGCGACCTGGTGCGCGATCTCCTCGGCAGCTATCTCCAGGGCGGCCAGGGCGCCGCCGACCGCCCTACGCCGAAACCCCCGCGTCGCACGGTCCGCGACGTGATGACGCGCCAGGTGCTCTGCGTCTCGCCCGACGAGCCGCTCGCCGAGGTGGCGTCACTGATGACAAACAAGGATGTCGAGCGCGTCCCGGTCGTCCGGGACGGCTTGCTCGTCGGATTTCTCACCCGCGGTGACATCGTTCGCAAACTGATAGGATCGTAATGACCCGAACTCTCGCCATCATCAAGCCGGACGCCTTCGCCACCGGCAAGGCCGGCCTCATTCTCGCCCACCTGGAAAACGCGGGCTTCCGCGTCCTCGCCACGCGAGTCCTTCGCCTGACCCCAGACCAGGCCGGCACTTTCTACGAGGTCCACCGCGAGCGCCCGTTCTATTCTTCTCTCGTCGCCTTCATGACGTTGGGCCCGTGCATGCCGATCGCCCTCTCCCGCGACGATGCCGTCTCCACACTTCGCGTCGTCATCGGCGCCACCGACCCGGCCCAAGCCGCTCCCGGTACCATCCGGAAGCTTCACGCCGAGTCAAAGGAGCGAAACGCGATCCACGCGTCGGACTCCGACGACAACGCGGCCCGCGAAATTGGCTTCTTCTTTTCGGGAGCCGATATAGCATAGGGCTTCGCTCTGGGCGGTCCTCTATGGCGGATACTGGGACAGCAGCGTCTTAAGCGTGCTGTCTGTCCCGATCAGTGCGCCCTGGAGGATCGGCAGCACCCTGCGCATCCACGCGATCGCCTGTCTACGACCCGCATCGGTGGCCATCGCCGGGTCATATACGGAACCGCGCCGCAGGGCGCGAACCTCGCTCGAATCCGCCACGAGATCCTCGAGGCCCTCGAGCTCGAGCGCCGCGACGGCCGCAAACGCCGCCTCATGATGGCCTGGACCACTTCCGACTCGCAGCTGGTGTGCGGCCAGCACCGCGAAGGCGCCCGCTAGCGCAGCGTCGTACGCAGCCCGAATCGCGCCATTGAGACTGATACCGTCGAGCTCCGCGTCTCGTGCGCTGTCGGTTGCCTTGCGCCACAGCTGCACTACAGCCGCCCGATCGAACGGCTCGTCAACGATGCGCTTGCCTTGGATGAGCCACGCGAGTCGCTCAGGTCTTTCCCGTCCGCTCACGCCACCCGCTCACGCATCCGTATCCCCGCCGCGGCCGCGATCGGCGCAGCCGTTTCGATATCACCCGCCACACGGACCATCGCACCCTCCAACACGTTCCGCGGAAACCGCGCCCCGCTAGCTAACCGCTCGCCGAGCGCATGGCGCGTATACAACACCGGATTGACCTCGCGCCCCAACACCAACGCCGTCTCGGCGAGTTGATGATGCATGGTCCGCGCGTCTACCGCATCACCGATGATCAGCACGTCGACATCACTGTGCTGCCGCGCCGTCCCGGTCGCGAACGAGCCGAACACGCAAGCGAAGTCAATCCCTTCGACGTCCGCCAACGCATCACGCACTACGGCGACTGGATCCGAGAGCGCCCCGACGATCGTCCGCAACGCCCCCCACAGGGGAGAGCGCTCGTCCACCGCATAACGCACGAGGCGTCCGTCTGGCCGACGCGTCAGAGCTCCCATCGCGATAAGCGCCGACAGATCCCGTTGGACCGATGCGCTCGAGACCGCGAGGACGCGCTGAAGCTCCCGCATGTGCGCGCGCGCCCGAGGCCGGATCACGAAATACCGTACGACGCGCTGCATCGACGCCGGCCAACCCAGTAAGTTTAGGCTCTCTCCCATGAGCCAAAACCTAGCTCACTTTTTCGCTCTTCGCCATAGCGCGCGGCTCTTAATCGTTCAGCTAGGCCGGTGCAGTCTTGAGACGAAATCGGACGCCTTCGCGTTTTTGAAGGAATGCGACGATGCCGAGCAGGTTAGCGGCCCGCGGATTACCCGCGGGCCCGAGCATGCGCATCAAGCTCTTCGACGGAATGCGCGTCGCTGCCGCTAGATCGGCAAAGCCGACTGTCGCGTGTTGATATAATCGCGCAGCACGGCCTTACCCGTATCAACGTCTCCAGCGAGCAGGCATTCGATGCTTTCGCGGAGCAACGCTCTGCGAAATGCCGGGTCCCGGCGAACACGCGCAACGTTACCATGTGTCAACGTCAATCGCGTCGCCATTTAACGAGCGGGGGTAGCCCATGAACTTCGACGAGGCCTTTCGACTCTTCGTCGCGGCATTGATGCTCGGATACGGGCTCGTCGGAATATTTCAGCAGCGCATCCGTATCTTCGACCGAGGCCTGGGAGCGTCCAAGTCGCCACCCCGGTATGTACGCGGACGAAAGGCGGTCCTATTGGGTGCCTACATGGTAGTTCTCGCGATTGCCCTCGCCACGACGCGGTATTGGTGGCCGAGGTAGGCCAGACGCTACCCTAAGACCGCCTGGCCGCGTATCTTACCGTGCTATGTTGGTGTTCGACCTCCGCTCGCTCTCGTCGGCTGCCGCGACTGTTGATGGTGTGTTAGAGTCCGGCGACCCGGTGTGGCAGGAGCACGATACGGTGCCGGTTGCGGGCGTCCGGGTCACTGGGCGGCTCTCGCAGGCCGGCCCAGCCCGGTATTATTTCAGTGGCCGGATAGCTGGGGCGGTTCATGGTGAATGTCGGAAGTGCTTGACCGACGTTGACGTGGATGTTGCGGAGCCGGCGCATTTCGTGTTCGTAGAGGACGGCGCCGACGATCTCGAAGATCCTGATGTGTTCGTGTTCGACCCGCGGGAGAATGGCCTCGATCTGAGGCCGGCCATCCGCGAACAGTGGCTCCTGGCCGCGCCGGCGTATGTCCAGTGTCGTGAGGACTGCCGCGGCCTGTGTCCCACATGCGGGGCTGACTTGAACGCCGGCGCGTGTTCGTGCGAGCCGGCAACCGATAGTAGGTGGGCGGCGCTCAAAGCTGCCCGCGACCACTCCGACCATCACTAGCAATGGCCGTTCCGAAGAGAAGGACCTCGAAGCGAAAGAAGCGCGCACGGAATACGCACAAGACGGCGCCGGCGATCGTGCTGCAGGCGTGTCCGCGCTGCAACAGCATGAAGCGACCGCACCATGTCTGTGAGGAGTGTGGGTACTACGGCGGTGAGCAGCGGGTCGTCGCCAAAGAGGCTTAAGCCTTGGCGCGCATCGCGTTGGATGCGATGGGGGGTGACCACGCTCCCCGCGCCGCGATTGCCGGCGCGCTGCTCGCCCTCGCGGAGCTGCCGGCGGCGCACACGATCCAACTCGTTGGACAGCCAGCCGTCATCGAGGCCGAGCTCGATCTCCTGAAGGCTGACCGCTCGCGTTTGGAGATTGTTCCGGCTGCGGACGTGATCGCGATGACGGACAAGCCGAGCGTTGCCTTGCGCAGCAAGGCGAGCTCGATGGTCGTGGGTCTCGAGCTGCAACCACGCGGTCTCTCGGATGCGTTCGTCTCCGCCGGCAACACCGGCGCGCAGATGGCCGCATCCATGCGCATTCTCAAGCTGATGCCGGGGCTCGAGCGGCCCGCGATCGGCACCGTGTTTCCCACGGCGCTCAAGCCCGTGCTCGTGCTGGACAGCGGCGCCAACGTCGACTGCTCGGCCGAGGAGCTCGTGCAGTTCGCCCGGCTCGGTTCGGTGTACTGCGAGGACCTGCTCGGCCGGTCCAACCCCGCGATCGGGTTGCTCAGCGTCGGCGAGGAAGACGAGAAAGGCAACGCCGTCGTGAAAGAGGCCAATGCGCTGCTCCGGGCGTCCGGTCTCAATTTTCAGGGGAATGTCGAAGGCCGAGATATCCCGCAAGGACAGAGCGATCGAGGGCCGATCGACGTCGTCGTCTGCGATGGGTTCGTCGGGAACGTGCTCCTCAAGTTCTATGAAGCCATAGCGCCCGTGGTGACGCGCTGGATCGGCGAGGGGCTCAAGATGGACCCCAAGCAGCTGCAGCGGAGCCTCGCACAACTCGACTACTCCGAGCACGGCGGCGCGCCGCTGCTCGGCGTTCAAGGAGTGAGCATCATCTCGCACGGCAAGTCGAACGACCGCGCGATCAAGAACGCGATTCGCGTGGCGTTGCGTGCGGTCGAGAGCCACATGACCGAGCACGCCAGCCGGCGCCTCGCCCAGTCGGCCACGGCGTGAAGCGCCCGATCGCCTACCTGGCCGGCACCGGCCGCGGTCTCCCGTCACACGTGATGACGAACCACGACTTCGCCTCGATCGGCATCGAGAACGTCGCACGACTGGATCGTCGAGCGCTCGGGGATTCACCAGCGCTACATTGCGAAGAACGGCGAGTCGACGTGCTCCATGGGCGTCGATGCCGGGCGCAAAGCCATGCAACGCGCCGGCGTCACCCCCGGCGAGCTCGACGCGATAATTCTGAGCACGGCCGCTCCGGACCGCCCGCTGCCCGCGACCGCCGTCTCGGTCCAAGCCGCACTCGGCGCCTCCCGCGCGGCCGCATTCGACATCGCGGCCGCATGCTCCGGTTGGCTCTATGGCCTCTCGATCGCCGAGGGCATGATCGCGACCGGCTCGGCCGAGACGATCCTCGTCATCGGGTCCGAGAAGATGAGCGCGATCCTCGACTGGACGGACCGCACGACCTGCGTGCTGTTCGGCGACGGCGCCGGCGCCGCGGTCGTCAAGCGCTCGAAAGCGCACAAAGGGATCCTGTCCTCGTTCACGCGCAGCGATGGCGCGCTGGCCGAGCTGCTGTATCGCCCGCCGCCCGACAACGGGTGCTCGTTCGTGAAGATGCAGGGGCGCGAGATCTTCAAGTACGCCGTTCGCTCGATGGCCGAGGCGGTGGACCGCGCGCTCGACGGCGCGCGGCTCACCGGGAACGACATCGATCTCCTCATTCCGCATCAGGCCAACGTGCGGATCATCGAGGCGACCGCGAAGCACGCCAACATGCCCCTGGACAAGGTCTTCATCAACGTCGACCGCTACGGGAACACGTCGTCCGCGTCGGTGCCGATCGCGCTGGACGAGGCGATCGAGTGCGGCCGGGTAAAAGAGGGCACGACCGCTTTGCTGGTGGCCTTCGGTGCCGGACTCACGTGGGCATCGATGGTGGTACGGTTTTGAGCGCCGCGAAGATCGTCGCGCTGTTCCCAGGGCAGGGGTCCCAGAAGCCCGGCATGGCCCGCGACCTCGCCGCGGCTTTTCCCGCCGCGCAGGCAGCGCTGACCACGGTTGATGCCGCGCTCGGCTTCAAGCTCTCCCATCTCATGTTCGATGGTCCAGCCGACGAGCTGACCATGACGGACAACGCGCAGCCAGCCTTGCTGGCCCACAGCGCCGCGGTCTGGGCGGTTCTCGCACCGCACGCCGTGGCGGCCGCCGGTCACTCGCTAGGCGAGTTCACGGCCTACCATGCGGCAGGCGCATTGTCCCTCGGACACGCCGCGCGTCTGGTGCGTCGTCGTGGCGAGCTCATGCGGCAGGCGTCATCGGGCACGATGGCGGCAATCCTCGGCACCACGTCTTCGCCGATCGAGGACATTTGCGCCGAGGCCGGCGGCACGGTCGTCGCCGCGAATTACAACGCGCCTGACCAGATCGTGATCTCCGGCGAAGTCGACGCCGTCGAACGCGCGATGGCGATCGCCAAAGAGCGCGGCGCCAAGAGAGCGATTCGCCTGCCGGTGAGCGGCGCGTTCCACTCGCCGCTCATGGCATTCGTCTGCGCCCGGTCTCAAAGCCGCGCTCGACCAGGCCGGGTTCGTGGAAGCCCAGCTGCCAATCTACTCGAACGTCGACGCGCAACCATTGACGTCGCCTGATGTTGCACGACTCAAACTATTACACCAGCTCACGTCGCCAGTGCGTTGGGTCGACACGATTCGCAACCTCGCAGGGCAGCATCCCGATGCGCTCTTCCTGGAGATCGGTACGGGCAGCGTGCTCACGGGTCTCGTGAAGCGCATCGCGCCGCAGGTCAAAACTGCCTGGTGCGGCACACCCGCTGACATTCGAGGCGGTGCTCGCGGTGCTCGTATGAAAATCGATCTCACGGGTAAGGCCGCGGTCGTGACCGGTGCGACGCGCGGGATCGGTCGCGCGATCGCCGCTTCGCTCGCGGCTGCTGGGGCGCGTGTGGCGGTGGTTGGCCGCAACGCCGAGACCGCGCAGTCGGCGGCCGCCGAGCTCGGGCACGGCGCTCAAGGTTTCGCGGCGGATGTCGCCAACCCCGAGTCGGCTATCGCGATGATCGCCGCGGTCGAGAGCGCGTTCGGCGCGATTGATATCCTCGTGAACAACGCCGGTATCACACGCGACAATATCATGCCGCGCCTCAAGGACGCCGACTGGGATGAGGTGATCAACGCGAACCTGCGCGGAGCGTTTCTCACCACCCGCGCGGCGGTTCGCGGGATGATGAAGCGCCGTTGGGGCCGTGTGATCAATATCTCCAGCGTCGTCGGCCTGGTCGGCAACAAAGGCCAATCGAATTACGCTGCCAGTAAGGCCGGACTGATCGGCCTCACGAAATCAGTGGCAAAAGAGTTCGCCGCGCGGAACGTGCTGGCGAACGTCGTCGCGCCAGGATTCATCGAGACGGACATGATCCAGGCGATGACCCCGGATGCGCGAGCGACGCTCATGCGCCAAATTCCATTGGAGCGCTTGGGCACGCCGGATGACATTGCATCACTGGTCACCTTCCTCGCGTCCGACCACGCGTCCTATATCACCGGACAGGTGTTTGTCGTG
>CAWBZV010000009.1:0-86047 GCA_963793305.1 uncultured Gemmatimonadales bacterium
GCTCGTGAGACTCGGCGTCTCGAGATGACCGATCCCTGGCGGCGTCACGCACGTGGTCGCCAGCTGATCGTAGAGCCAGGCCGCGGTGCGCGAGCCGAGGTTCGAGCCGATGGTCTGGTGCAAGGGCGACAGGACGTGGAGCAGCACGAACACGACGCCGACGATCGTCAGTGGCGCGACCAGTGCCGTGCCATGCTGCACCGCGCTCACCAGCACGCCCATGGCGATCGCGAACAGGGCAGGGAGTAGCCCGCGCAGCACTAACACCGCCCACCAGGCGATCGCTAAGGCACTATCCGCGCGCGGGAGCGCCGAGAAGAATGTCCAGTGTGGTCGGGTCTTCACACGTACTGGCGTCGGTAGGCTCTGGGACTCACACCGAACTCGGCGCGGAATGTTCGATTGAAATTGGACAAATCGCCGAACCCACTCTCCAACGCGACGTTGCTCACCCGGTCCGACTTGGTCGCCAGTCGCACGGCGGCCAGTCTGAGACGCATCCGCAAGACGTACTGATGCGGCGTGACTCCGGTGACGCCCTGGAAGACGCGCAGAAAGTGATACGAGCTCAGGTTCGCCTCCTCGGCAAGGCGCCCCAGCGACGTCACGGCCGCAGGTTCAGCGTCGAGCAAACGAACGACACGCGTCACCCGGGATTCGGCGTCAAACGGTGCTGTCGCGCCGGACGTTTGTCGAGAGACCGCCTGACCGGCCAGCGAAACCGCGATCTCTTCCCACGAGGCGCGGGAAGACCCGGCGAGGGCGGCGTGCACCTGCGATGTGAGCGCAGCGATAGCGCGCACTGGCGGTACCCGGGTCGACGCGGAAAACGGTGCACCGTTGTCGAAGTACGCGGGATCGTACTGAAACGAGATGCAGCGGTCGCCAACCGCATGCTCGTGTCCGCACTCGAAATAGTGCCCGGGGTTGCCCAGGAGCAGCGACCCGGGAGTCATGACGGCGCGTCCAGCGGCGGTACGATATTGAAAGCTGCCCGAGATGACGATGGCGATCGTGGCGCACGTGTGCTGCTCCTCGAACCGCGGATCTCGCGGCCCGGCGGTGCACACGATGTCGGTTACACGCCAACCCTGTCCTTCAGCGACCGCAATTTTCTCCAAGATTTGCCTCCGCAGGGTCGCTAAATCTAGTGCATGACGACAGCAGAGCTTTTACTGGCCCGGTGGACCGACATCAGTGATCGGCTCCACGCCGTGGCGCGCGAGTTTCCCGCCGACAAATACGAATTCCAGCCGACACCAGACGTGCGATCCTTCGCCGATCAGTTGCGACACGTCGCATTCTGGAACGCGTATCTCGCGGCGACGGTGCGAAAGGAGAATCCAGACGGGACGGCGAATTCTCTTCCGGCCAAGAAATATCCGTCCAAGGATGCAATCGTTCGCGCGCTGAAAGAAACAGACGACGAGGTGCGCTCGGCGCTGTCGAAAGACGGCGCGGCGTCGGCGGACGCGGTCGTGTCATTCATCGAACACACGGGCGAGCACTATGGTCAGCTCATCATGTACTACCGGCTCAGCGGGCTCGTCCCTCCAGCCTCGCGGTGACGGGAACAATTCAGTTCATGCATGTATTAGTACGACATGCAGCTGGGTCTATACACGTTCGCCGACGTCGCGCGCGAATCGCGGCTTCGGGAAGTTGTCGAGGAAGCTGAGCTCGCCGAGCAGGTTGGGCTGGAGGTGTTTGGGGTGGGCGAGCACCATCGCCCGGATTTCGTGGCGTCCGCGCCCGCGGTCGTGTTGGCGGCGATCGCGGCGCGCACGTCGCGGTTGCGCCTGACGAGCGCCGTTACCGTCTTGAGCTCGGATGATCCCGTCCGCGTCTTCCAAGAGTTCGCCACGCTCGATCTCCTCTCGGGCGGGCGCGCCGAGATCATGGCCGGCCGCGGTTCTTTTACCGAGTCGTTTCCGCTGTTCGGGTACGACCTCGACGACTACGACGCGCTCTTCGCCGAGAAGCTGGATCTTTTGCTGAAGCTCCGCGCGAGCGAACGCATCACGTGGTCGGGGACGTATCGCGCCCCGATCTCCAATCTCGGCGTCTATCCGCGTCCGATTCAGAACCCGTTGCCCGTCTGGATCGCCGTCGGTGGCACCCCGCAATCGGTCGTGCGCGCGGGCTCCCTTGGCCTCCCCATGGCGCTGGCGATTATCGGCGGTCCGTGGGAACGCTTCGTTCCACTCGCCGCGTACTATCGTCGGGCGGGGGGCACGACACTCGGGCTCAACTCGCACGGACACATCGCCGAGACGACGCAACAGGCGATGGACGAGTACTACCCAACGTATGCCGCGATGATGACGCGCATCGGTCGCGAGCGCGGGTGGCCGCCGATGACACGCCAGCAGTATGAGGCGATGTGCGCTCCTCAAGGTGCGCTATTCGTCGGCGATCCCGAGACCGTTGCCGACAAGATCATCCGCCAGCGCGAGGCATTCGGCCATCAACGCTTGCTGCTCTCATTGGCATTCGGTTCGATGCCGCGCGAGCAAGCGCTCCGCTCGATCGAATTATTCGGGACGCGGGTTGCGCCGATGGTGCATAGAGAAGTAGCGATGACGCCAGTTGCGGCGAGTGCGCTATCGTCGGAGCATGAATGAGATTCGATTCGTGCTCGCGGTTGCCGGCTGGATAATTGGGGTTGTGCTACGCCTCGCGATCGGCGTGCTGGAAATCGTCGCGTGGAGCGTGGGTGTGAGCGAACGACCTAGCTTCGAGCCGGTACGCAGCGTGCGACCGCGAAGAGAAGAACGACGCCGACCGCGAGCGTATTGAGGAGCCGATCCCAGTCATCGGTGTACCCGAAGATCCACGGCGAGATCGTGATCCAGGCGCCGAGCACGCCGATGATCCATCGCGTTGGCGAGAAGCATCGTCCCCAGGCGAGGCCCGCGATACCGGCGACGATCACGAGGCCGCCGGCCACGGCGTTATTCCAGAGACTGGTATCCCACGCGATCATCCCGAACGCGGCTGGGGACATAATGAACCACGCACCCGCGGCAACGGCGATCACATTGATCGCTCGAGCGTCAAAGATCGACTGATCTTGGCTGGTCTGACCTTGGCTCGTTATCGCTCCAGCGCCTGACGGTCCCACTTCGCGAGATCCGCCGCGGCCGCGTACGTACTCTGGGCGAACGCAAGAATCGCATCGTCCGGCGACGCGGCCGTGCGTACGGCTGTATATGGGAGAATAAACTCGCCCAAGCCGGTGTGATAGTAGGCTTGGGCGGGCTCGACCTTACGCTCCGCGTAGCCCGCGGGCTGCGGGTACGCATAGGCATAGTACGCCGGTTCCGGCAGCGCGTCGCTCCCAGCCCAGAACCCGCAGCTCGCGCACTCGTGGGAGTAGCCTTCGACCATCACGGAGATCGGGCAGTTCATGACAGCTCCGGAGTATCGGGGCGCGGTGCGGCCAGAGAATCGGGTCGCCGCGAGATCCATGGCGCCCCAGAACAGGTGCACCGGGCTCGCCTTGCCGATGAACTGCCCCCGATAGCGCTTCAACACCCGATCACTCTCGGCCAGCACGCGCCAGAACCGGTTCGCGTACTCGGCGTCATACGACTTGTGCTCGCGATCCTTGGCGAACGGGATCGCCCGCTCGACCTCGACCGGCACGGGATAGAGCTTCACCGGGAGGTCGAGCGCGCGCAGCGTCTCGCGATACTCGCTGTAGAAGTCGGCGACGGTCCGCGGCGCCAGCGCCATGGTGCGCACGGCGCCGTCGCTCGTTCGAACGATCAGCGTGTGATCGAGAAAATCGAAGTCGACCGCGAACGTTCTCGCCCCCTCCGGCATTGGCGAGGTCGTGAGACCACGCGGCGTGAGATACAGCACCACTTGCCACCAATGATTCTCCATCGGCGCCAGGGCGAGGCGCGTCTTGCCGACGATCTGCATCCACATGTGCAGTGTCTCGCTCGTATCCCGCCACGCGGCGAACGGGAGTTCCGGCCAGGTATCAGTCATACTTGATAATTCTACACGCGGAGTATTGTATACAGCACGTATACAACGGAGACGGTGTGAAACTCCTGGCGATGATGCTGCTGCAGGCCGCGTTCGACTCCTCGACGGTCAGCATTCCCATGCGCGATGGCGTGCACCTGCACACGCGCATCTTCGTCCCCGCCGGGCAGCACGCCGCGCTGCCGATCATCATGTTCCGCACGCCGTACGGTATCGACGAGGCCGACGGGATGTTCAAGAACTACCTCAAGGAGCTGGCCGACGAGGGCTACATCTTCGTCTTCCAGGACATCCGTGGGCGGTTCGCGTCCGAAGGCCAGTTCGTCATGCTCCGCCCGCCGCGCGACAAGAATGACCCGAAGGCCGTCGATGAGGGCAGCGACACGTACGACACCATCGACTGGCTGCTCAAGCATGTCCCGAATAACAGCGGCCGCGTGGGCATGCTCGGCATCTCGTATCCCGGGTGGCTCACCGTGATGGCGATGCTGGATCCGCATCCCGCGCTCAAAGCTGTGTCGCCGCAAGCGTCTCCCGCCGACATGTTCATCGGCGACGACTTTCACCATGGCGGCGCGTTTCGCTTGAGCTACGGGTTCGAGTATGCCGAAGCGATGGAGACGGACAAGACCGTCCGGCCGTTCGCGTTCGACCGGTATGACACCTACGACTGGTACTTGAAGCTCGGGGCGCTCAGCAATATTCACGCGACGCTCCCCTCGTGGCGCGATTTTTCGACGCACCCGAACTACGACGCGTTCTGGCAACGTCAGGCCGCCGTCCCTTACATGAACAAGGTCACGATTCCAACGCTGAACGTGGCTGGGTGGTGGGACCAAGAAGACTTCTACGGCCCGATCACGATCTACGAGGCGCTCGAGCCGCACGATACGAAGCACCTGAATTACCTGGTGGTCGGCCCCTGGAATCATGGCGGCTGGGGATTTGGCGACGGTCAGAAGCTCGGCCCCATCGATTTCGGAGGGCCAACGGCGCTCTACTTCCGCGAGCACGTGCAGGCGCCGTTCTTCGCGCATTTCCTGAAGGACAAAGGCGCGTTCAACGAACCCAAGGTTCTCGCGTTCGAAGCGGGCGCGAATGCCTGGAAATCGTACGATCGCTGGCCCGCCGCGAACACCGTCGGCCGTAAGCTGTATCTGGGCGGCGGCGGACGGTTGGGATTCGAGCGGACCGGGGGTGCTGACAGTGCGTTCGACGCGTACGTGTCCGATCCGTCCCACCCGGTCCCGTATCGTCACCGCCCGATTCCGTCGACGTTCACGGAGCACTCCGGGTGGCCGACCTGGTTGTCCGAAGATCAGCGCGTGGCGGATGGCCGCGCCAACGTCCTGACGTATGAGACCGAGCCGCTGGCGGCGGATGTCACGGTGTCGGGCGCGATCGCCGCGCACCTCTTCGCGTCGACCTCAGGCACCGACAGCGACTGGATCGTGAAGTTGATCGAACGTCTACCCCGAGAAGTACGATGCCGACCCCAAGATGGGCGGCTACGAATTCATGGTCGCGAATGACGTGCTTCGGGGACGCTTTCGAAAGGGATATGGCGATCCGATACCCGCCGTACCGGATCATGTCGACGAGTACACGGTCGATATGCACACGCAGTGCTATCGATTCCTGAAGGGCCACCGGATCATGGTGCAGATCCAGAGCACGTGGTTCCCGCTGATCGACCGGAATCCGCAGAAGTTCGTCCCGAACATTTTTGCCGCGACGGACGCCGACTTCCAGGTCGCCCGCCAGCGGGTGTTCCGCTCGTCCTACGTGGATTTCCCTGTCGACACGTCCCGTGTAGTCCAGTAGCGCGCCACGGCGAGGCCGATCGCGAGGCTGATCACCGCGACGAGTATGCCCGACTCGCCGACCCAGGTCGTCGCGCCGGGTCCAGTGGACGCGGGGTCGAAGCCCACCTGGATAATGCCGTTCCACGCGCCGTGGAGCAGCGCCGCGGGCCACACGCTGCCGGACCGAAGTCGCAGGACCCCGATCACGTACGCGATACCAATGACGTCGACCAGAAAGATCCCGGCCGAGATCCCCGGATGGGGACCGGCCGCGTACTGGCCGCTCAGGATCAGGGGAAAGTGCCACAGCGCCCAGATGATGCCGCTGACGAGGAGTGGCTGTGGCACGCCGGCATCGACGAGCCGCGTGAGCATGAAGCCTCGCCACCCGATCTCCTCGCCCGCGCCCGAGACGACGCCGATGGTGCAGCCGAGGGCTATCGCCCGACCCATGTTCAACAAGAATCCGCCGTGCCCCGGCGATTGGTACCCCACAAGTCCCGTCGCCCATCCCGTGCCGTACGCGATCGTGCCGACGACGAGCGGAAAGACGACGGCGGCGATCATCGTGCGCAGCGCCTCCGGACCGCCCAGGCGGAACGATACGTCGCCAAATCCCTCTCTCAGCGACAACCGGGCGACGATCGATGAGATCGCTGGCGTCCACATGAGCAGGAAGATCAGCCACCCGTAGTGGCCGATGTTGCCGCCCAAGCGCAGCACCACCGTCTCGATGATCCCTGAGACGGGGATCAGCACCGCGAAGTAGATCGCGAGGCCGCGCCGCGCTTGTCCCACGGCTAGCGCAGGCGTGAGGGATCGAACATCGCGTCAGGCAACGCGACATTCGCCTTGATGTTGGAGTAGACCTCGTGGAGCTTCACGAAGCCGTTGTCGATGTCGACTTTGGCCGCGATCCACCCGCCGGCAAGCGGCCGATAGTCATCGAACGACGCATTGGCCGCGGTGCTGTCGACCAGGTGCAGGAACAGCTGCCGGTCGGTGTCGATCCAAACCTCCTTGCCCCCCGTGCCGACGACGGTGGCAGGGTGTCCGTTCCAGACGTTGCTCCGGACTTTCGAGAGATCGAATCCTTCCGATGTGAGCTCGGCGACCGTCCGGTCCACCGGCTGCCGATAGATATCGAACCCGAGCACGAGCAGGAGATTTAGGCTGGCGCTGCGGCGCAGTGCTTCGCCGGGTTCCTTCACGTACGCGCTGTCGTTCGCGAACACGACAATGCGTCTCTGCTTCGTGTCCGTTGGCGTCGTGCCAATGTCGATGCGCAACCTCCCTGGCAACTTGGCCTCTTCCCGCCACGTTTCGGACGTCTTCTGGCCGGCGTCCGTCTCTTGCTCGGCCAGCTCCGTGAACGACAGGCTCGAGTACCAGGTCGATGCATAGCGATCGTGCATCTTCTGGATGACCGCCACCCCTTCGGGCGACGGGACTCGCGTGAATCTCTCGCTCAGGAACTTGACCGACGCGACACTGCCTGAGCCGTCAGGCTGGAACGTGACCGTCTGGCCGTCGAGATATGATCGCGACCCATGGTTGGCCTTGAACGCGTCATAGCGATCGTGTTCGAGCGCGGCGCTACTCGAAAACCACTGCAGCCGGAGCCCGCCCGGTTGCGTCGAGATCACGACATCGCCGAACACCGAGTCGCGGTACGTGCCGGCATAGCGCTCCAGTGCCAGCGACGCGGGCGCCGCCGTCGAATCCTTCGCTGCCGGGGCCTTGGGTTTACGCGGAGTGAACAGGGGATGGAGCTCGGCGCTCCAGTCGCGATTGCCGGTACCGAGCCACTCGTCGATCGCCTTGTACATCAAGGCATGGCGGAGCTCGGCGTGGTCGACGTTCTCGAGGATGTAGTAGCCGAGGTGTTTCTCCGGCACGATCGCGATGAGTGCGCACATGCCGTCGATGCTGCCGGTGTGCATCGCCACTTCGTAGCCCGCATAATCTTGCAGGAAGAACCCGAAGCCGTACGTGAAGAAGTGCGGCTTGGAGACTGATAGCGCGGGATAGAGATTGCGGTCCGCGATGATCTCCGGCTTGAAGATCTCGCGGAACACCGAGTCGCTCACCAGCCGGCGCCCGTTGACCTTCCCGCTGTCGAGCAGGAACTGCACCCACCGCGTCATGTCCGAGATGCTCGAGAACACCGAGCCCGCGGCCTTGACCTGGTCCGTGCTCTGGAACGGGATCACATGGAGCGTATCGTTCTTATAGTCGTGCGCCGACGTGACATTCGGTTGCCCCACCGTCTCGGCCACCAGCGGGATGGTCTCCTTCATGCCAAGCGGTTGAAAGATCCGCGTGGTCAGGAACTGCTCCCACGACATGCCCGATGCGGCCGCCACGACATCGCCGGCCACTTGGTACATGATGTTGTTGTAGCTGAATTTCGTGCGGAGCGGCGACTCGAACGGCATGTAGCGCATGCGTCGCACGATCTCTTGCTCGGACAGGTCGGGGTTGACCCACAGCAGGTCGCCCGATCCCCCGAGCCCGCTGCGATGGGTCAGGAGATCGCGAATGCGAAGATCCCGGGTGACATAGGGGTCGGACAGCCGAAAGTCCGGGAGGTGATCGATGACCCGGTCATCCCAACTGAGTTTCTTTTCGTCGACGAGCATGCCCAGCGCGAAGACCGTCATGGCCTTGGTCGTCGAGCCGATGGCCGAGCGAGTGTGAATGTCGAACGGCTCGCCCGTCTTGACGTCCCGGACTCCGTACGCTTTCTGGAATACCACGGAGTCGCCCTGGACCACGGCGACGCCGAGACCCGGAACGTGCCAGTCGCGGACGCCTTGCGCGACGTACTTGTCGAAATCGGTCGCCGGCTGCGCCGCGGCCGAGGCCCACGCCGTCACGACGGCCAGGAGGGTCAACGCTTTTGTACACATAGTGTATACAACAATACTAAGAACGCAGCTTGCTCACCAGCCAATCGGTGACAATGCCGATGACATCCGACTCCACGAGCAGCGGCGTCGGCAACTTGGCGTATCCGCCCGGAAACCCGTCGCTATCCGGCACGAACAGGTGATTCACCCCGGGGATGATCCGCGCCGTCACGTCGGTGTTTCCCGATGACCGCACGTTGGCGGCGATCTCCGGGTTTTGGTCCGGCGTGGCCTGTTGATCATTGGCGTCGGTCAGGATCAGCACCGCGGGTTTCGCGAGCTGCTTCTGCTCGACCGTGAAGTCGTGGCTCAGGATGAACGACCACCACGGGTCGCTGGCCGCGATCGAGTCGATCCTGGCCGGGAGTTTCGCCAGCGCCGAGTCTTTCTGCGTCGCGCTCAGCTTCGCGTCGTGCTTGATCCCATTCGACAACTGATATTCGAGGATGACGCGGAGGGAGCGCGATCCGCCGGCCAGGAGCACGACTGCTCGAATCGCCGGTTCTTGGAGCGCGACCATCGGCGCGATCAACGCGCCCTCGCTGTGGCCGACGAGCCCCAGGCGCGTCGTATCGATCTCGCTGCGCGTTCTCAGAAGCGCCAGGCCGGAGCGCACGTCGTCGCGGAACCCCTCATCGGTCGTTCCCTTGAACTTTCCGCCCGAAGCGCCCACGCCGCGATCATCCATGCGCAGGACCGCAATGCCGCGCCGCCCCAGCGAGTCCGCGAGCTGGCGGAACGGCCGGTAGCTCGGCAACTGCGTGCTCATCTCGTCGCGATCCTGTGGGCCGGATCCGGTGATCGTGACGATCGCCGGTACCGGATGCGCGCGGCTCGCGCCCTTGGGGAGCGTCAATGTGCCCGCGAGTGTGTATCCCCGGTCGGTCGGCACGGTGACGGTCACCGCGATGTACGGGGCGCCGGCCGGCGGCGAGTAGTCCGGCTTCTTCGGCTGGGAATCGGCGGCTGTCGTGACAGCCACCAGCAGGCATATTAGATTCATATACCAAACAGTATATGACATACCAATCGGTACGGCAACAACCCCTCTCCCGCGCCGCCCGGAAGACCGAGACCCGCGACGCCATCATCGACGCCGCGGCCTGGCTCTTCGCCCGCCGCGGGATCGAAGCTACGTCGCTGGACGCGATCGCCGCGCGGGTCGGTCTCACCAAAGGGGCCGTCTACGGCAGCTTCGCCAGCAAGCGCGAGCTTATCGAAGCGGTCGCCAAGGCACACAGCGCGCCGGCGAGCATCCGGCCCTTGCTCCGAGCGGATCTTCCGTTGGACGAGCGGCTCCGACTGTTCGGGCGAGAGGTCGTCACGCTCCTCCGCGGGGTGACGCGACAGGCCATTCTTGCTCGACTTCGAGTATCAGGTCTATGAGAAGCGCAATAAGGCGTGGGGCGATGCCATGCGCTTGAACCAGCGGCGACACCTCGCCGGTCTCGCGCTCGAGTTCGAAGCGGTGAACAAGGAGCGCGGCGAGACGCCGCCGCTGCCGGCCACGGAATTTTTCGATGCGTTACTCACCGTGAGCCGCGGCATCACACACCAGCTGGCGCTGGATCCCGACGCGATCTCGGCCGAGACCGTCGCGAAGCTGTTCGCGCAGCTCGGCCTAGTCTGTCCGTAGCGCGGTATTCGGATCGTGAGGTACACCCAATGCACGCGGCCGGGGTCCTTGAGATATGCCGGCGGCCGAAAGAGCAATCGGTCGACGATCGTGAATATCGCGACGTTGGCGCCCAGCCCGAGCCCGAGGGTCAGCACGACGGCCAGCACGAATCCAGGTCGTTTGCGCGCGCCTCGTACGGTGTGCCGCACGTCCTGCGCGAACGCTTCGAGCCATGCGACCCCGCGCGCATCGCGGGTGTCGTCCTTGATCCGTTCGACTCCACCGAATGCACGACGCGCGCGCAACTCGGCCTCGGCTCGCGTCATCCCTTGGCGAACGTACTTCTCGGTCTCGCGCTCCAGGTGAAAGCGAACCTCGTCGTCGAGCTCCTGCTCGACTTTGGAACGCCGGAACAACGCGCGAAGCCACATCAGGTCATGTCCAACACGAGCCCGACCGCGGCGGTGAGCTTCGCCCACGCGTCGACTTCCTCGCCGAGCTGCTTTCGGCCGGCCCGTGTCAGCTCGTAGTACTTCGCGCGCCGATTATTGTCGGACGCGCCCCAGGTGGCCGCGATCCATTTGCGCCGCTCGAGACGGTGCAGAGCAGGGTACAGCGACCCCTGTGGGATCTCGAGTGTCGCGCGCGAGACGTCGTGAATGCGCTCGGAGATCGCCCAGCCATGAAGGGGCCCAAGCGACAGCGCCTTGAGGATAAGCAGGTCGAGCGTGCCCTGCGGCAGGTTCACGCAGGGACGAATGCGCTCTCTCCTGTAGAAGCGCAAGGGGTCAGTAATTCCAGGGCGTTGCGTCGGCTCCTGTCGCCTTAATGCTCGCCGCCATCTTCTGGATCATCTCGGCCCACGTAAATGAATGCCAGCCATGGCCCTTCTCAGGGCGGCCGTAGGTGAAATCGATCTCAGCACCCTTCCGCTGGAGCAGATCCTCGAAATCGTACACAGCGAGATTCAGATAGTAGTTGTCCATGTCGCCCGCGAAGAAATGGAGCTTCCCCGCGAGTTTGGGCCCGAGCGTCGACCAATTGCGCTCGGCGTAGTCGCGCAGATCAAAGCCGTGATCGCGCATGTACGCCGCCACCGTACGGTCGATCGTGCCGGTACGCTTGTTCCACAGCGGTATCGGATATCCATCGGGGCCGACGGGTCCATACACCGCTTCCCAGGCCTCGAGCTGATAGCTCGAACGGCCGTGGCTCCCGAGGACATCCTCGAATCGGCTCAGATCTCGCGCGGTCCACAGGACCTGGCCGGCCACCGTGCGCTGAAACGGTCGCTCGGCGATCGTGAATTGGCCGGACCGAACCACGAAGGCGTTCGTGTCATCGTAGATGTTCGTTTGCTGATAGTGCCGGAAGTCGATCGGGTCCGGTTGGAGCACCCATGCCCCGCCGATCGCGTCCGGATGTTGCAGCGCGAGCGCGAGCGTCTGCCACCCGCTGGTCGACGCTCCCTCGATCTGTCGTCCATACGGTTGCCGAACAATGCGAAAGTGCTCTTCGAGGTATGGCATGACCTCATTGATGATCGCGTCGCCGTACGGACCGTTGTTGGCCGAGTTCACCGAGTAGGAATCGGGGAAGTACGGCGTCTGTTGTTCCAGCGATATCGCGATAACACGCGGGAAGGCATCGGCAGTCCACGCCTTATAGAAGTCGTATCCACTCTCGAGACCCGATGTCTTTCCTATCGTCGCGCCGCGGCGAACCTCTGTCGGGCCGCGCTCTTTGTCCGTCGAATCCGTCTTGAAGCCGAAGGGCTCTGTCCCATGGCCGAGAGAGTACACGCTCGGATAGTGGGCGTCCGGATGCTCGGCGTAGCCTTTCGGCAGGAGAACGGTGGCGTTGATATACACAGGGCGCCCCCAGAACTTCGTGAGCATTGCGCTCTGGATGCGGACGTGTTTGAGCCAGTCGGTATCAGCCGGGCGGGGCGTTCCAGGCATGACGTGCGTGACGGTGAGATGGATCGGGCCCCGGCCGACGTGCACGCGTTGGACGTCGCTGTACAGGTTGCCGGCCGCGGTATTGAAAAACTCGACCGTGCCGTCGTTCATGTGCACCCAGATCGTGTGGCCATCCGAACGGTGCACCTGTTCGTAGATGTTCACGACCGCCTGCGCGTAGTAGTCGCCAGGTGGAAGCGCCGAGAGCGATGCTGGATAGCTGGCGTTCGTGTCGGTGATGACGGCGGTGGGCCCGGTGATATCGGCGCCGAACACCGCCGGTCCGCGCAGCGAGAGCGCCAAGCGCGGTTCCGGCGTCGAATCTTTCGCAATGAACACGACGAGGCGTCCCGTCAGCGGTCCCGTGTGCGCAGACGCCGCGACGGTCACTTCTATATGAGAGGGTGGTGGGACGGCGATCACGGCGTCACGCTCTTCGTCACGTGGCCTTCCATATCGAGAAACTGGATGCTCGCGGCGCCGGTCGAGTCGACCGCAAGGCGCAGGCGCGGGTGCCCCTGCGGATCAGCCAAGCTCACGACGGCACTTTTGCTCGCATCGCGATCGACCGCCACTCGCGTCGCGGCGAGTGGGTGGCCGTTGTTCTCGGCCCATGCTTTGACGGCCGAGTCCCGGCCGGGGCCGGCGGGCATCGCCCGGAGCGAGTCGCGCTTGGCCAGCATATCGGCGATCGGGATATTGGCTCGATCCGTGAGAAAGAGGCCCTGGCGCTTCTGCCCATTCTCGTCCGTATAGCGCAGCGTGACGGTCTCGTCTTGCTCATACTGATCGAACGACAGCCCGCCGTCGGCCGAGTATTTGCCGTCGACCTTGCGGCCGCCGAACGTAAGGCCGCCGTCTTCTTGTCCTTCGTCGTTGAAGAAGATCATCCCGGCGGAATGCGGGCGACCGGGGTACGGCTTCCCGTGAAAGACCCAACCCGGCGATCGCGCCGCGTCGGAGATGGTCAGGCGCAACTTGCCGTCGGGCTCGACGATGTTGATGCGCTCGACGGAGATCTCTTGAAAGCGCGTGGGTTCGTTCGCCTTGTGCCAGGCGGCGAAAGCCAGGCCGGCCGTCAGTGCCATCGCGATCTTAGTAATCATGGGTGTTCTCCAATCGCTCCAGGGGTCGGACCGTGCGCACGCCGGCGCGCGCGGTGGAATCGGCTACTCCTGCTTTGATTGCCGCCAAGGCTGCATCATCTGATGGCGGCGTGCCATCGACTCGCCACACGTAGACGTACCGGCCTTCCGGTAGCGCGCGCGTCACCGTCCAACGGTCCCCAGCGCGCGTCGCGGGTATTGGGGCCTGTGACATCGTGAGCTCGACCGTCTTCGCTTGCGGCGCGACGAGCGCGAACGTGACGGTCTCGCCCCAATGTGGTTTCAACAGAAACTTGTGGTCCGGGTCCACGTGCACCCTGGTAATCGCGCCGAGCTCCGACACGTCAGTCGTATCCGCCCGTGTGGTGAGATGCACCGCGCGCCGCTCGACCGCGCCGGATGTCGTGAGCTCGATATCGAGCGGCAGATCGAAGACGACGTCGGGCTGTGTCTGCGTGACGATGAGGCGACCGTTCTCGACCTTCGCGTCGACGTCAGGCACGTACTGACCGGTCAGCCAGGGCATAATGAACGGAGCCATATCGCGCCCGGCGGCATGAGACATGGCAGCGATGAGCTCGGGGTAGCCGTCGGGCCCGAGGCCGCATCGGCCGATGTACTCGCGCATACTGCGATCGAAGACCGAGTCGCCGAGCACCGCGTTCAACGAGTGAAGGATCCACGAGCCTTTCGTATAGTGGACGCGGCCGTTGTCGGGGTTCCCGAGGATGCTCTGTTTCCCTTCGAATCGCTTTCCGGCGAAGTACCCAGTGGCGGTTCGTTCCCAGAACGCGCGCTCGAGATCGGGACCGTACGTCTGCCCGAGCATCGCGGCTTCGGCGTACGTGGCCCAGCCCTCGCGCAAGAAGTTCGAGGCCGGGCCCGATGCATTCATTGTCCACATGTGCGAGATCTCGTGGGCGTACGCGTACGAAGGCCCGAGGTTCGGGTCATCGAGCAGAATCGCGTGATCGCCGGAGACGGCCGCGTCGTTCATCCGTACCGCGAAACCGCTCCCGTGCAGCTCGCGGTCTTCGATGGCGGCCTGGTAGTGCGGCGGGTTTGGCGGCTCGCCGAACCGGCTCCGCAGGTAGGCGTACTCTCGGCCGGCAATGTCGGCCAGCGTGTCGATCGAGTACGCGAAGGCCGGCGTGAGGAACGTTTCGAACGTGAGATCGCCGACGGTCTTCGTGGCCGGGTGCCAGTCGCGGTCGTAGATCAGCGCCAACAGGAACTCCGGCCGGATGCTCTGGCCGTGCACAATGCGCATGCCGTTCTCGACACGCACGGTCTGCCGCACGGTGGTGGTCAAATAGTACTCGGCTGGTATCGTGGCGGTGACTGATAGCAGCGCCAGGTCATTGCCGCTGTCGTAATTAAAGAACGGGTGCCAGGCGTCCGTATTGTGCATTGCCCCATGCGCACGGTTTGTATCGCCGCTGTCCGCCGGAATGGTATAGGTCACGACAAGCCGTGAGTGGGTGGCGCGCGGAGCGTGCACCCATAACACTCCGCCGCCGAACAGATATTGCGCCGACTGGTTGTCGAGCTCGAGTGACGCGATGCGGGCCGCGTTGTTGAGCCGCACGGCCAGCCCGTACGGGCTCCCGACCGCCAGCCCAAGCGTGTCGAGGATCCGACTCTCTTTGCCGGGCACGATAACCACATGTAAGGCCTGTGTCCGGATCTGGTTCAGCGTATCGAACGGGATCTGGCGCACGAGCCGCCATGCGTCGCCCGATCGCCGGGCTTCGTACAACCCCGAAAATCGTCGCACGCCATTCGTCTCGTCCCCGCCGGTCGAGAGCCCATGCCCTTTGCCTTCGTGCACGGTACCCGTGATCAGCACCACGGCCCGGCTCCCGTCGACGGCCAACACGCGCCCGAGTCCCGGCTCGCGCGTGCTGTGGCCATCGACCGCGCGGTGGACGATCATGCGTCCCACCGGGTCCGGGTACACGCTGTCAAATGCCTCGGCGCTCCCCGTCGCGAAACGGGTCAACACGAGATGGGTGAGGGAATCAGGTGTCGGCGCACCTACGGTCGCGCTATCGGCGCTTCGCGCTCGATAGCGACAAAAGGCGTCCGCACGCGTGAGATCGGCGTGAAAGGGCGCCTTCCACCCCCCATCGCTCTCCGCGCGCAGCGCGTGAGAGCAACCAATCGAGAAGGCGAGGATCCAGAGCATCAGAGAGTTCCGTCTGGCGGAATAATTCCTTCATTATTATCATTTGTCCGGACGAAAGCAATTTGTACGTACCAATCGGGCAGCGAGGAAACGAACCATGAGACTCCGTGCCGCGTTCGCGCTGGTGTTGCTCGTGCCCGGGATGCTCGCCGGCCAACCTGGCACCGTCACTGGCCGCGTGACCGACGCACGCTCCGGTGATCCAATCGCCTCGGCGGCCGTGCACGTCGAAGGCACGGCGCTCGTCGTCGAGACCGGCCGGGACGGCCGCTACCGGCTGACGCGCGTGCCGACCGGACAACAGGTGATCACGGCGCGCGGCATCGGCTACAAGATGGGTGGGCAAACGGTCACGGTGACGGCAAGCAGCGAGGTGACGGCCGACTTCGTGCTCGTGTACTCGCCCGCCAACCTCCAGCAGATCGTCGTCACCGGCACCGCCGGCGACCAAACGCGCGCCGCGCAGGGCGCGGTTATCGCCAGCATCCCGACCGATTCGCTGACCGCCAAAGCGCCGGTGCAGTCTCTGACCGAAGTGCTGGAGGGCCGAGTCTCCAGCGTCAATGTGCAGGAGGCGTCGGGGACGACCGGCACCGCGCCGCGTATCACCATCCGCGGCCCGGCATCGATCTCCCTGTCCGACGCGCCGATCGTGTTCATCGACGGCGTCCGCATGGAGAGCAACCAACGCCAGGACATTGGCCAGCAGGGTGGCCTCGAAGCGCTCGGCGGCCAAGCCGTGACGGCGCTCAACGATATCTCACCCGAGGACATCGAGAGCATCGAGATCGTCAAAGGTCCCGCCGCGGCGACATTGTACGGAGCCGATGCCTCGGCGGGCGTCATTCAGATCATCACCAAGAAAGGCCGGCTCGGCCAGCACCCGTTTCGGCAGAGCGTGAACGCCGAATGGGACCAGGTCCAGCCCAACTTCACGCCGTACGCCGTCTACGGCACGTGCAACGCCGCGTTCGTCGGGGCCGGCGGCCCGGCGCTGTGCCAAGGCAAGACGGCCGGCGCCGTCATCTCGTACAACCCGCTCGTCGAGAACAACGTCTTCCGCGACGGCAACCTGGGCCAGTTGGCGTGGAGCGGCCAGGGGGGCACGGACAACTTCGGCTATTACCTGTCGGCGACGGCGAACAACGAGCAGGGCACGACGCCCAACAACTACCTCCGCCGGCGGACCGCCCGCGGCAACATGCACTGGGTGATCTTCCCACAGCTGTCCGTCGACGCCACCGCCACCGTGGGGTTGAACGACACCAGAGTGCCACAGGGCGACGATTCGCAGTATGGGTATCTCGCGGACGCCGAGTTCCTCACGAGTCCGTTCCTCGCGACCCTCGGGCCGAACCACCAGCCAACCGGCGGCCTGACGTTTCCGCTCGCGGGGTTGGAGGCGGTCAACGACGACATCAGAACGATCCGGACCACGCCGACGTTGCAGGTCCAGTACGTACCGTTCCCGTGGTTCAACAACCGGCTGACGGTCGGCGCCGATCTGTCATCCACGCACGGGGTGACGTTCTTCCCGCCGAACGACCAGGGATGGTATTCCGGCCAGCAGGCCACCGGCTACATCGAGGATGCCCAGGAACCCATCAACGTCTATACCATCGACTACCTCGGCAACATTCACACGACGTTCGGCAAGGACGGCTGGATCGCCTCGAATACCTCGTTCGGCAGCCAGTACATCGATCGGGTCGACAATTACCTCGTCGGAGTCGGCATCGGATTGTCGACGGCCAGCTCCAATCTCGTCTCCTCGGCGGCGTCCACCTCCTCGTTCCAGAATTTCGTGGAGTCCAAGTCGCTGGGTTTCCTGGCGCAGGAAGAGATCGGCCTCTCGCAGGTGCTGTTCGTCCAGGGCGGTTTCCGCGTCGACCAGAACTCATCGTTCGGTACCGCATACGGCGCATTCTTCCTGCCCAAGGTGAGCGGATCGTTCGTGCTGTCGCAGGCGCCCTTCTGGACCTCCATCGCGCCCGTGGTCTCGACGATGCGCCTGCGTGCCGCGTACGGAGAAACTGGCCGTTCGCCGCAGCCGGGTGCGTCACTCACCACGTACGCGCCGGCCCCGTACATCACGTCCACCGGCTCGACATCTCCGGGCTTCGACCTGGGCAGCCCGGGCAATCCCAACCTCAAGCCCGAGCATGGGACGGAATTCGAGGCGGGTATCGACGGTGGGTTTTTCAAGGATCGCTTCGGCTTCGAGCTCACGTACTTCAACAAGCACACGAACAATCTCCTGCTGCAGAACCCGATCGCTCCCTCCCTCGCTTACAGCATCAACCCTTACGTGAACGCCGGCGCGGTCGACAACAGCGGACTCGAATTCACCGTCCGCGCCACGCCCGTGGACCAGCGGAACGTGCAGTGGGACGCGGCGTTTACCGGCAACACGCTCCGCAACAATCTGGAGAGCTTGGGCGGCCTCACGATCACACAGCAGGCGCTCCTCACGCAGGATATCACGCAGCAGTATACGATCGGCAAGCCGCTGGCCTCGATCTTCTCCAGCAAGATCCTCAGCACCACCCCGGGCTATGCGTTGGTCACGAACTCGCCGGTCTACGATGGGCCGCAGTTCCCGACCTTCCAGGGGAACGTCAACACCACGATCACGCTGTTCAAGACCCTGCGTCTCTACGGCAATCTGACCACGCAACGCGGCGGGAAGATCCTGAACGTCACGCAGTGGATTCAGGACCTGGTCGGCGTCAGCCGGCAGGTGAACGTGCCGGCGAGTCAGGGCGGATACACCCACGCCGACTCGCTGCGGCGGTTCGGACCATACAAAACCGTGTCGGGTCAGACCGTCGGCGGCGTCGAAGACGCCTACGTGCAGCGCACCGATTTCACCCGGCTCGAGGAGCTCTCGGCCACGCTGTTGCTGCCGCCCAGCCTCGCGCGGTTCGTGCACGGCGCGACCGCGTCACTCACGTTCGGCGGCCGCAACCTCTGGCTCTCGAAAGCGAGCGACTTCCAAGGGTGGGATCCGGGGGTGACCGCGCGCAACGCGCCGCTGGGGGTGGCCACGCAGACCAGCGCGCTCAATCAGAATACCAATTACGAGGAGTTCACCGTCCCACAACCGCGGCGGCTGTTCGCCCGCCTCAACGTCACCTTCTGAGGGACCAGAGCCATGCGCATGCATTTGGCGATCTCGCTCGCGTCCCTGGCGCTCATGGGATGCGATCTCAATGTCTCGAACCCGTCCGTCATCGACGCGTCGACCTTCAACCCGAATACCGACGGGTTCACGCTCTCCATGTCGGCGCAGACGAATCTCTTTCAGGGGTTCCAGGCCGCCGCCCTGAACGGAGGGCTCATCGCCGACGAGCTGTGGACCGGAGCGATCCACCCGCAAACGCTTCACGTCAACAGCCGCAACTTCGTCGGCACCGACGACATCAATGTCAGCATCTTCGCTACGATGAGCCTGGCGCTCGCGAACAACGTCAACGCCGTGCGGGCGCTGGCCGCCGGCAGCGGCGCGGCGAGCGACTCGAATTACGCCCGCGTGTCAATGAACGCCGGCTATGCGTTCGAGCTCATGGCCGAGATCATGTGCGCGAGTGACGTGCAGAAAGGGCCGAAGCTCACCGATACGCAGCTCCTCGACTCGGCGGTCACGCACTTTACGAAAGCGATCACCGTCGGCACCGCAGCCGGGAACACGGCGATCGTCGCGGAATCCCAAGTGGGATTGGCGCGCACGTACCTGCAGCTGGGCAGCTACGCGAACGCATCATCAACCGCCGGCCAGGTGCCGGCAGGGTTCGTCGCCTACGAGATCAACAGCGCCAATGCGGCGTACGTTGGCACGCTGAGCAACATCATGTTCACGACGCAGAGCATTGGCCAGCTGGTCGTGCCGGCATTGTACCGCCATCTCAACGACCCGCGCGTCCCCTCGGACAGTAATGGCGCCATCGGGTGTCCCACGACGAGCGGGGTCGCGTGCGTGGTCCAGGCGAAATACAACAGCTACGGCGATCCTATTCGTCTCGCCTCGGGTCTCGAGGCGCAGTTCATCGCGGCCGAGGCGCAGCTGCACGGCAGCGGCACGACGGGGCCCGCTTTGACCCTGATCGCGAGCGAGCGGATGGCGGGCAGCCAGCCGCCCTACAGCGGCGCCACGGATACGCTGTCCGTGTTGACGGAGCTGCTCAACCAGCGGGCGCGCGAGTTTTGGATGGAGGGCAAGAAGCTCGGCGATATCCGCCGCAATCCATCGGTCTCGCTCTCGGCGATTCTGTCGGATCCAGTCGGCGCGCCATTTTTTGGTCCGACCGGCGGGACGTTCGGGAACGACTTCTGCGCGCCGATTCCCCCGGAGGAAATCAACGCGAACCCCAACCTACAGTGACCCGCCGCTCCAGCCAGCGCCCGTAGCGCACGATCGCGCCGCTGCCGACGAAGTAGAGGAGGCCGACGAAGAGATAGGCCTCGGTCGAAAATCCGAGCCACTGAGGGTCCTGGGTGGCAAGGCGCGCGGTATTGAGGAGATCGAAGAGTCCGATGATCACGATCAGGCTCGTGTCCTGGAAGAAGCCGGCGGCGATGGACACGAACGATGGCACGACGATCCGGAGCGCCTCGGGGAGGATCACGAGGCGCATCGCCTGACCCCAGGGGAGACCCAACGCGAGCGCGGCTTCGAGTCGTGGCTTGGGCACCATCTGCAGCCCCGAGCGCACCGCCTCAGCCAAATACGCCGCCGCAAATAGCGCGATGGCCGCCTGCGCGAGCAGCAGCTTGTCGACCTGAATGCCCGTCGGCAGAGCGAGCGGTAGTATGAGTACGGCGAGATACAGCACCGCGACGAGCGGAATCCCGCGCACGACTTCGACGATGCCGGTCGCGACGCCGCGCACGGCTGGTCGTCTCGACCTGCGCCCGAGCGCGAGGAGAATCGCGATCGGAAACCCCAGCCCGAGCCCGATCGCTGTGAGCATGATCGTGATCGGCAACCCACCCCATTCTTGTGTGGATGCGGCCGACATGAGCCAGTAGGCCAAGCCGAGCCCTATAGCCCACGCGAGCATCAACGTCCGCCGCCAGAATCGCGGCGTCAGGGTCACGACCACGAGCGCGAGCAGCACGATCATGGCGGCGCCTGCTCTCCACCGCTCGTTCGTCGGATACAAGCCAAAGACGATGAACCACAGCTTGTGCCCGATGAACGCCCAACACGCGCCGTGTCCCGCGCGGCAATCGACCGACGTTCCCGTCCAGGTCGCATCAATAAGCGCCCAGCGTACAAATGGGATCGCCAGCGCCAGCAGCGCCGTGACGCTCACCAGTGTGAGCGCGCCATTGAGCGGCGTCGCGAAGCTACGCCGTAATGCGCGCATTGTACCGGCCAAGCACGTAGGCGACCGACAGGCTGGCGCCCAAGTAGACGGCGACCATGATGAGCATCGTCTCGACGTTGTGTCCGGTCTGATTCCCGATGGTGTTCAGCACGCTGACGACATCCGGGAATCCGATCGCCACCGCGAGGCTCGAGTTCTTGATCAGGCTCACGCAGTTCTGGGCGAGCAGCGGGACCATCGCTCGGAGCGCTTGCGGAATTATCACCAATCGCAGTGCCTGGAACCTCGACAGTCCCAACGCCTGGGCCGCCTCAGTCTGTCCTCGCGGGACCGCGAGGATCGCTCCGCGCACGACTTCCGAGATATGCGCGGATTGGTGCAACACCAGCGCGATGAGCAGCGCGGCCAACTCGGGCGAGAGGGCAATACCGCCCGTGAAGTCGAACCGCGTGTGCCTCGGGATATCGAGCCCGTGCCACGTCAGGCCAGGGAGAAAGAGCCCGCGGTCCGAGAGGAAGGCCCCGGGCAGCGGCGTCAACGCGTGGTCAGCCGTTGGCAGTCCGTGGAGGAGCGCTGAGAGCCACAACAATAGAAGGAGCAGCGGCGTGCTCCGGAGGATCTCGACGTATCCTCGCGTGAGCCCGGTCAGCGTGGGGTTGGTCGATAGGCGCGAGATGCCGACCACGAAGCCCACGGCGAGAGCCAAGAAGCAGCCGAGGATCGCTACTCGCGCGGTATTCGTGAGGCCAACGAGGATGGCGCGCCCCATCGTGTCCTCTGGGGTGAAGCGCAGCCAGGCGGTGTCGCCAATGGCGAAGTTCGCGGGTTGAGTGAGAAACTCGAACCCCAGCGTGAGCCCGCGCGCTTCGAGGTTCATCGCGGCGTTGTGAACGACCCACGCGAGAAGGGCAGCCGCGACCACAAACCCGATCCACCGTTTCGTCATCGAAACGGCGGCGAGTAGAGAAGTCCTCCTGCGGTCCAAAGTTTGTTGGCACCCCGATCCATGCCGAGCGGAGTCTTCGGCCCGAGATCGCGGTCGAAGATGTCAGCATAGTTCCCGATCTTCGCGATGACGTTGTATGTCCACTTTGGATCGAGCCCATCGCCCGTCGTAGCGCCAGGGTCGACGCCGAGAAACCGCCTCACCTCGGGATCAGCGCTGGTGAGGCCCTGCGCGACGTTCGCCTCCGTGAGGCCCAGCTCCTCGGCCTCGACGGGTGCGCGGAACACCCAATTTACGATCTCGAACCATTGGTCATCGCCGGCCCGGACGACGGGAGCGATGGGTTCTTTGGAGATAAAGTCGGGAAGAACCAGATAGTCCCCGGGATGCTGTAACATCGACCGTGTCGTCGCGAGTCCCGCGAAGTCCTGGGTGAGTGCGTCACATCGTCCCGCCGCCAACGCGGCGACTGCGCCGCGCATGTCCTCGATGACGACGGGCCGGAACGTGATCCCATTCTTGCGAGCAAAATCCGCGAGGTTGAGCTCAGTCGTCGTCCCTTGCTGGACACACACGGTGGCGCCATCGAGCCCCGCCGCCTTGGTCACCTTCGACGCCCGAGGGACCAAGAATCCCTGGCCATCGTAGAGATAGATCGGTCCAAAATGAAACGGTCGCTGCAACGCCCGACTCGACGTTATCGTCGTGCCGTTGGCGAGGATATCGACCTCGCCCGACAGTATGCCAGAGAATCGTTGTTGTTGAGTATACGGCAGGAACACGGCCTTCGACGGATCGTTGAACAACGCGACCGCCACGGCGCGGCAGAAGTCCACGTCGAACCCATGCCACTGTCCGGCGTCATCAGGCGTCGCGAAGCCGGTGCCCGGCGTAATCCCACATTTCACGGTGCCGCGAGCGCGCACGGCCTTGAGCGTCGATCCGCCGCCCGGCGTGGCGGACCCGTTCGCGCAGGCCGCCAAGAATACGATGACACCCCAGAGAAGCTTCACCCGAGGGCCTGTTCGAGATCCGCGATGAGATCATCGGGGTCTTCGAGCCCGACGTGAAGCCGCAAATATGGCCCTTCCGTGCTCCACTTCGTCGCCGTGCGGTATGGTCCCGGGTCAACGGGAATGGCCAAGCTCTCAAAGCCACCGAAGCTGACGCCCATGCGGAATAGTCGCAGCCTGTTCATCACGGTATCAATCGCCCGCGGCTTGAGATGCAGGCCGAACAACCCGCTCGCACCCCGAAAGTCCCGCTTCCAGACGGCATGCCCCGGATCGTCAGCCAATGCCGGATATCGCACTCGCACAACGTCAGGCCGCGCCCGCAGCCACTCGGCGACGCGCACCGTGCTTTGAAAATGCCGGTCGAGCCGAACGCCAAGCGTACGCAGCCCGCGCAGGGCGAGGTAGGCGTCGTCCGAGCTAACGCAGAAGCCAAGCTCCGCGACGGCCGAGCGAATGCAATGATACAGGGCTTCGGTCGTCGTGATGCTCCCCATCATGACGTTGGCATGACCACCGATGTACTTCGTGACCGCCTGAATCGAGACATCGACCCCGTGCGCGAGGGGGGAGAAGAAGTACGGGCTGGCCCAGGTGTTGTCCTTAAGCACGGTGATCCCGCGCTCGTGGGCGACTCGGGCGATCGCCGGGACGTCCTGTACCTCGAACGTCATCGACCCTGGCGATTCGAGAAAGACGACCCGCGTGTTGTCGCGGATCAGCGAGGCAATGTTTTCCCCGATCAGCGGATCATAGTAGGTCGTGGTCACGCCATACCGCGCGAGCGTGCGATCGCAGAACCGGCGCGTCGACGGATACGCCGTATCGACCATCAACAAGTGATCGCCGCTCGCGAGCATGGCCTGGAGCGCGGCCGTCACCGCGGCGAGCCCGGACGGCAGCAGCATGGCGCGATATCCGCCTTCCACAGCCGCGATGGCTTGTTCGAGCGCGAACGTGGTCGGCGTGCCGAGCTGACCATAGAGCACGTCGTCGAACCGCCGCGCCGGATTTCGCGACGCCTCGAAGTCGGCCAGGGTAGGGAACAGGATGGTCGAGAATCGATAGACCGGCGGATTGACGGCGCCATGCCGGTCCTCCGGATCGCCGCCCGCGTGCGCCAGCAACGTATCGATGTGGGTCATCGGCCTCTCAGCGCATCGAGCGCGCCGCGCGCGTCCGCGGCGCCCGACGCCCCACGCGCGTCGAGGACCGCCGCGTAGTGCTTCCACGCCCAGATGTTGCGCGGCCGTCGCGTGGTGCGTTCGGCCAGGAGCTCCGTCGCCGTGTCGAGCCGTCGGCCTTTCCAGGCGGCGTCGATGAGGAGCTGGTCGAAAAGATCGCGCTGCGCATGACTGCCCCCAATGCGCCGAAATTCTCGCCGTACCGGCACGAGCAGGTCGACGACGTCGTCGTACGCGCCACGCCGGTGCGCCAACACGGCGCGCGCGAGGGGCAGCCCAACATCCGCCATCACCGTGGCCTCGGTGCCGCTTTCGGCCGCGAACTGCTCGCACGATGCGAGAAATGCATCGGACTCACCGATCGCCGCGAGCGCCATCACATAGTGGAGGTCGGCGAAAACGAGCGAGTGATCCCGATGGTGGCCTCGGGCCCAGTCCGCCAATTCCCGCCACCGCGTCCCGACATCGACCCCGGCTTGCTCCAGTCGCCACAAGAGCGACACCGCGTTGGTGATATCGAGGTATTCGTCCGTCGACTGCCGCCGAATCTCCCGATCGTAGAGCTCGAGCACCTGGGCATGCTGTTCGAGGTCCAGGCGAAACAGGCCCTCGTGCCATCGCAGAATGCAACGCGAAGTTGCCGCATCCCTCCCATTGGTCTCGGAGTCCCGCGATCCAGCCGAGGCCATCGTGCAATCGCCCCTGCATCTCGGCGACATGCGTGACCGCGTGCGCGGCCCAAATATCCTGGCGATTGAGCTCGATGGCCTTTCGCCCCATCTCCTCGGCCTGCGCATAGTCGCCGGCTTCTTCGAGGCCGTACGCGTAGCACCCCAATACGTAGCCATACCCCGGGACCGAGGCATCCCACGCGGGCAACGCCCGCGCGATGGTGTAGCGCATGCGTTGGCTCTCGCCGAGGTACGAGAGGACAAACTGCGACACCCGGAGCGCGAGGACGTCGCGCGGGAACTCGGTCAGCAGCACATCCCAATGCCCGGCCGCCTCACGCATCTCTCCGCGCGTCCACGCCTCGAGCGCCGCGACGTGTAACTGCTCTTGGCGCGACCGCGTGACGACACCCTCCGCGCGCCGGAGCGAAGCGACGGCGAGCGATCGCAGCTCCCGCTTGCTGGCCATCATGGACAAATACCCGTCGAGGCAGTGCGCCAGCGCGCAATCGGGATCTGCCCGCAGGTACTCGGCGAGGCGCTCGCGGGTATCGGCGCGTGCACCGAGGAACGCCTCGATGACGCGCTCGATCATGTGATCCAGTAACGGACGATCGGGTCGCCGGTGTTGACGACTTTGTGCGTCCAGATTAATCCGGCCAGACCCGCGCCGGGCGATGACACCCGTTCGACCACGTCGCCAAACACGTTCACGATCTCGGCGAGCACCTGGCCAGCCCTGATCGTGTCGCCAATCGCGACCTTGAGGCGGACGAGCCCGGAGCGCTGCACGCGGACCACCGTTCGACTGCGCGCGGCCAAGCGCGGCCCGTCCTGCACGCGACCATCGATCATGCCGAGGTGCCGCATGACATTCTCCGCGCCCTCCAGGTGCGTCTGTACGTCCCGCTCGTCGAGCGTCCCGTTCCCCCCGGCCTCGGCCAGGATCGACACGACGCCCAGGCGCGTGGCCGCGTAGTTCAGGGACCCGGGAAATGGCGGCAGCGCGCTGTCGTCGGTCGACAAGGAGATAAGCCGTGGGGTAAATGCCCGCGCCAGCGCTTCGCCCTGGGCGTCGAGCTCGCGCTGCCCGGTGAGCGAATACCCGGCGAACGGAAGGAGCTGTTCGCCCAGGTCGCCGGCGTGAAAGTCAATGTGATACTGCGCGGTGGCGATGACCTCCCGCAAGAGGATATCCGCGAGCATCTCCGAGATCGAGCCGTCCTGACGCCCGGGCGCGATCCGGTTGAGGTTGAGCCCGTCGAGTGGCGAGGTAAACCCCGTGCGATGCTCGAACATCCGCATGTTCGTCACCGGCACCCCGATTACGGCCCCGCGGAGCCGCTCCGGATCGAGCATGCGGAGCAATCGCATGACGGCATCGATCGGCGCGTACTCGGTGGCGTGCACGCCGGCGGTCACGCACAGGACTGGCCCATCCTCGCGGCCGTTGATCAGCACCAGGGGGATCCGGAGGGGGCCGCTCGCGGTCTCTCCGATCGTCAGCCACCCCTGCGTCTTCGCTCCGCGCTCGGCGGATATATCCCGAACGTGGATCCGCGCGCTCATTGCTGCGCGGCGCGCATCGCCTCGGCCACACGGCGGACGCCCTCGTCGATCTCCTCGTGCGTGGCGTGGCTGAATGCCAGACGGACGTGATGCTTGGGGCCGGGGTTGGCGAAGAACTTGCTGCCGGCGATGATCGCGACACCGTTCGCCGCCGCGCATGCCGCAACTCTATCCCCATCGGTCCCCGCCGGCAGCGCCGCCCACACATAGTATCCGCCGTGGGGGCGCACGAACGACGCTTCCGGGAGCTCCCGCTCGATCGCCGCCACCATACGATCGCGATTGGCGCGATAGGTCGCTTGCACGCGGGTGATATGATCCGGTAGTCGGTCGGCCCCCAAAAACTCGAGAATAATCCGCTGCGTGAGCGGACACGATCCGGCGTCGGTTTTGAGCTGCGCCATCCGCGCGATCATCGATGGGGCCGCCGCGGCCCAACCGATCCGCAAGCCAGGAGCCATCAACTTGGAGAAGGTGCCGAGTTGGATGACGCTATCCCCCCCCAGCGCCTTGAGCGACGGCGGCAGGGTTCCCTCGAATCGTACCTCTCTATAGGGGCTGTCTTCGACGATCACGATGCCGTGGCGTTCGGCATAATCAATGAGCGCCTGACGGCGCTCGATCGACATCGTAATGCCCGTGGGATTGTGAAAATCGGGCACGTTGTAGATGAATTTCGGCGTCTTGGACAACATGCTGACGTTGAGCCCCTGATCATCGTGCGGGATCTCGACAAACGTCGCGCCGAAGCTCTTGATGATGGGGATGGCGCTGAAATACGTCGGCGCGGTCACCGCGACCGTGTCGCCCTCATCGAGCAGCAGTCGACAGACGAGCTCCAAGGCGTGCTTGGCCCCGTTCGTCACGAGAATGTGCTCGGCCGAAAGCCCCGGGTGCGTATAACCGGCCATCCACGCCCGCAAATCCGGCAACCCCGCGCGCGGCGCATACTGCAGGGTCTCGGCGCGGTACCGTGTGAGGGCGATGTCCGCCTCGCGCGTGAGATCGGGGAGCACCCCCGGGAAGGCATGTCCGGAGTCGAATCCGATGGCGCCGGCGGGGACCGATGCCTGTAGAGTCGGCGCCAGGCGCTCGGCGCGACGGGCGTACATCCCTGGAAGCCTCCCTATTTGTCCGTACAAAATCGGATGCTAATATGTACGGACCTAAGCACCGCGGTCAAGTCCGAACGAGGCTCGTCACATACGTAAACCGATCGCCTGGATGGATCGCGCTCGACAGCTCGATCAGGGGGCCCGCTTCCTGGTAATAGCGGCGAATGGCGCGCAGGGCCGGACTCCCCGGCTCGGCGCGCAACAGCGCGGCTTGCCGCCGGCCCAGCCGGATCGCCTGGATGCTCTGCTCGACGCGGGCGATCCGAATGCCGTAGACCTGCTCCAGCATGGCGGAGATCGGGCCCGTGACGTGGCCCAGGCGTTGGCCGATATCCGGAAGCCCGGCATCGACGTACGCCGTCGTCATGCAGATCGGCCGCGGGTCGTCCGGCACGGTTCTGAGGCTCGTGACCTTGAGCCACGCATGGCCCTCGCGGCACTCGAGCAACCCGGCCAAGGGCGCATCGCAGATGACCCGGCGCTCCGACAGGGTCTCGATCCGCGTGTTCTCGCCGTATTGCAGGAGGTCGCTGATGGCGTTCGTCGGCTGCCGGTAGCTCACCGGCCGCACCTGCGCGACGACCTCGGTCCCGGTCTTTCGCCGGCGAGAGATCAAGCCTGCATCCCTGACCAGGCGCAGCGCCTCCCGCACGGTGGACCGACTCGCCGCGTAATGCGCGCAGAGCTCCATCTCCGTGGGGAGGAGACCACCCACGGGGTACACGCTCGCCCCGATTTGCGCGACGAGCTCGTCGGCGATCTGCTGATAGCGCGGCAGGTCCGCGCGCCACGGCTTCCGGGTCGCTTTCACGCGAGCATCTTGGACAGAAACTCCTTCGCGCGCGGGGTGCTGGGAGTCGTGAAGAACGATGCCGTGGCAACGTCCTCGACAATCCGGCCATGATCCATAAACAACACCCGGTCAGCCACCTGGCGCGCAAACCCCATTTCGTGCGTGACCACGATCATCGTCATGCCATCCCGTGCCAGCACCGCCATGACATCGAGCACCTCGCTGATCATCTCGGGATCGAGCGCCGACGTCGGCTCATCGAACAGCATGGCCACGGGATCCATGGCCAGTGCACGGGCGATGGCGATCCGTTGCTGCTGTCCGCCGGAGAGGGCCGACGGATACTTGTGCGCATGCGCGGTCAGGCCAACCCGGTCCAGCAAGGCCATCGTTCGCCCGGTCGCCGTCGCGGCGTCGCGCTTCAGCACGTGCAATTGCGCGAGATTGATATTGTCGAGCACCGTCCGATGCGGAAACAGCTCGAAGCTCTGAAACACCATGCCGACCCGCGACCGGAGTGTCGACAGGTTCGCGCCCGGGGCTCCGACCGACAGGCCATCGACGAGGATCTCGCCCCCGTCGAACGTCTCCAGGCGATTGATGCAGCGAATGAGGGTGCTCTTGCCGGCCCCCAATGGGCCGCAGAGCACGACGACGGAACCCGTCGCGATCGTGGCGGTGCAACCATCGAGAACACGAACATCGCCGTACGACTTCGTGACGTTGCGTATCTCGATCATGAGGAAAAATGACGCATGGCGACTGTCAGGGCTAGAGCGGCAACCCTGCTCCTCCTCCTCTCGCCGAGTCTCGCGAGAGCGCAGGTCGTGCTGGTGCCGAGTCGCGTGTTCGACGCACCCAATGGAACGACGCACGAAGGTTGGGTTGTCGTCATGCAAGGCGCCCGCATCACGGCGGTGGGCCCACGCTCGAGCGTCGCGACGCCCGCCGGCGCCCGCCAGATCGATCTGCCGGGTACGACGTTGCTCCCGGGTCTGATCGACGCGCATTCACACCTGTTCCTGCACCCATACACCGAGGCGCCATACGCGGACCAGGTGCTCAAGGAGCCACTCGCGCTGCGCGTGGCCCGGGCAACCGTGGCGGCCCGGCGAACCCTGATGGCCGGCTTCACCACGCTCCGGGACCTTGGCACCGAAGGGGCAGGCGACGCCGACGTAGGTCTCAAACAGGCGATCGAGCAAGGCATCATCCCCGGCCCGCGTCTCCTGATCGCGACGCGGGCCATCGGCGCAACCGGGTCGTACGGACCTCACGGATATGCGTTCGACGTTCCGCAGGGCGTCGAGGAGGCCGACGGCGTGGACGGCGTGACGCACGTCGCGCGGGAGCAGATCGGTCGGGGAGCAGACTGGATCAAGATCTACGCCGACGGCTCCGACGGTCCGACGTTCTCGCTCGACGAAATACGAGCGGCGGTGGACGTTGGCCGACCGGTCGCCGCGCATGCGCGCACCACCGAAGGCGTGCGTCGCGCCATCATGGCTGGGGTCACCACGATCGAGCACGCCGACCTGGCGACGCCGGAAGAGTTCACGCTCATGGCGCAGCGCGGGATCCCGCTCTGTCCGACACTGGGCGGGCGCGAGGCGGGCTTCCTGCGGAATGGGTGGAAGAAAGGCGTCGACACGATGCCCGGCGCGATCGCGCGCTATCACCAGACGTTCGCCGCGGCCCGCGCGGCGGGCGTGACGATCTGCAACGGCAGCGACGTCGGCGCGTTCCCGCACGGCGACAACGCCCACGAGCTGGAGCTCCTCGTCGAGTACGGGATGACGCCAACCGAGGCGCTCCAGGCGGCCACGGTCGTCGATGCCAAGGTATTGCACCTGACCGACCGCGGCGCCATCGCGCCCGGTCTGCTCGCCGACCTCGTCGCCGTCGACGGCGATCCGACGCGGGACATTCACGCCCTGCGTCATGTCCATCTCGTCGTCAAAGGCGGCGAGATACTCTCCCTCTCGCTCCCATGATCCTTCCGCTGCTCTTCCTGTTGCAACAACAGCCCATGACGTTCCGAGGACGTCATGTCCTTGCGCTCACTCGGTGGCCTGAGCCTCTCGCCCGACGGGCGCTCGATCGCGTACGCGGTGAGCGCCTGGGATCGCAGTGGCGATAAACCGGCGCGCCGCAGCCATGTGTGGCTCGTGTCGAGTGACGGCGGCACGCCCAAGCAACTCACGTTCGGCGAGCACGGTGAATCGAGCCCGCGATGGTCGCCGGACGGGAAGACCATCGCGTTTGTCGCCGCACGGGGCGAAAAGCCGCAGATCTGGCTGCTCCCGACTGACGGCGGGGAAGCACACGCGTTGACGCATGCTAAAGAGGGTGTAGAGACCTACAGCTGGTCGCCGGATGGCACGCACATCGCCTATCTCAGCGCCGACCCAGTCGTGGCTGCCGACGAGCAAGTCTATGAGCAGCCTACAACGCGCTCGCACCTGTGGGTGGCCGCCGTTCCATCTGGCGAGTCGCGCGAGGTCGCTCACGGTGACTTCACACTGAGCATGCTGGCCATCGAAGGCGAGCCGCAATGGTCGCCGGACGGTACGCGCATCGCCTTCGTCGCGTCGCCGAGTGGGTTGTTGAGGGATCTGCGTGGGACCGCGTATGTAGCCACTGTAGCGACGGGCACGTTCGAGGCGATCGCGCCGGAGTACCGCTCGGCGCCGGTCGGGCTCACGCAACCCGTCTGGTCGCCCGATGGCCGCACGCTCGCGTTCACGACGTTCCCGCAGGGGAAACTCCAGGGAGACAGCATCCCGGAACCCGTACTCAACGACGGTGACATCGTCCTCTATGATGTCGCCTCGAAACAGTCGCGGACGATCCACGACCCCACGCAGCCGGCGACGCTCACGCAGCTCCGGTGGTCGCCCGACGGCAAGTCCCTGCTGTTCGTCTCCGCCGACCACGTCTATCAGAACGTCTTCGCTTTCGACGTGGCGTCGAACCACTATCGGCGCGTGACGCACGACCAGATAATCGGGAACCTGTCGGTCTCCCGCGATGGCTCCCGCACGGCGTTCGGACTGACGACGCCACTGTCGCCCACCGACATCTACGTGAGCGACCTCACGTTCGCATCGTCCAAGCGCGTCACGACGCTCAACCCGCAGGTGGCGTCCATGGCGCTTGGCGAGACGGAAGTCGTCACGTACAAGAACGACGGGCTCGAGCTCGAGGGCATCTTGATCAAGCCGGTCGGGTATCACCCCGGTCAGCGCTATCCCCTCCTCGTCGAAGCGCACGGCGGCCCCACCGGAGCGACGCTCGACGATTTCAAGACCAATCAAGTATGGGCCGGACGTGGATGGGCGGTGTTCATGCCCAACCCCCGCGGGTCCGAGGGCTTCGGCGAGTCCTTCATGCGCGCGAACATCAACGATCTGGGCGGCGGGGACTATCGCGACATCATGGCTGGCGTCGATGTATGTATCCGGCGCGGCATCGCCGACTCCACGCGCATGGCGTTCGAAGGGTGGAGTTACGGCGGCTACATGACCGCGTGGGTCGTCGGGCACACGGGTCGGTTCAAGGCCGCGCGCATGGGCGCCGGCATGTCCGATCTGCTCAGCATGTACGGGACGTCCGAGATCGCCGGATACATCGGACTCTTTGAAGGCGGGCGGCCGAGTGCCGCGACTCAAGAGAAGTACCGTCAGCAGTCGCCGCTGACATACGCCGATCGCGTCACCACCCCACTGCTCATTCTTCACGGCGCCAGCGACCCCCGCGTGCCTCCGGGTCAGGCGCTCGAGATGTACCGGGCACTCAAAGACCAGGGTAAACCCGTCGAGCTGGTGCTGTATCCGCGCGAGCAGCACGCGCTCGGCGAGTACGCCCACCAGGTCGATCGCATGCAGCGCGATTCGGCGTGGATCAGCCGCTATACGCTAAGGAAACAATTACAATGAACCCATGGATGTACGAGCGGCCTGTCGCGACGATCTCCCGCGGCTGACGGAGATCTACAACCATTATGTCCTGACGACGCCGGTCACGTTCGACGTCGAGCCGTACACGGTCGAACGGCGCGTGCCGTGGTTCGAGCAATTCGCGACGACCGGCCGCTATCGGCTCTTCGTCGCCACCACCGATTCCCGCATTGTCGGCTACGCCGGCACGACGCGATTTCGTCCGAAACCGGCGTATGAGACGACCGTCGAGTCGACCATCTATTGCAGCCCCGAGTGCGTGGGCCAGGGGGTGGGCAAACTGCTTTATGGCACCCTCTTCGACGCGATCGCCGGCGAGGATGTCCATCGAGTCGTTGCTGGATACGCTCTGCCCAATCCCGCCACGGCGCGTCTCCATGAACAGTTCGGTTTCCGACCGGTGGGCGTGTTCACGGAGAACGGCCGCAAGTTCGGCCGTTACTGGGATGTTGCGTGGGTCGAGAAGTCGATACTCTAGCCCCCCTGCAAACGATCTTCGCGATGCCGGTGTCTGAGCGTTATCTATGCGCCCTCTCATCGCGGCCCTCACCTGCTTTCAGCAGGCCATCACGCCAGGCGATCACTCCTTGCGCGTGGAACGGATCCATCTCGGAGTCGACACGATCGTTGTGCTCGCCAAGAAACCGCATGCGGACGAGCAGCTGCTCACCACGCTGGTTCGCCGGGTCGAGCGCGACGGTGACGTTGTGCGCATCGTGCAACGGTACGAGTCGCCCGATGGCGAGTGGGAGTACGATACCGTCGAGGTGTCGGCCCGAACGCTCGCGTTGCGCCGCAGCGTCGAAGTCGGCGCCACGACGACGCGCACGCTGCAATTCGATGGCACACGACTCACGGGGACATTCGTGTCAGAGGGCGCGCCGCCGACACCGATCGACGTGAGACCAGGGCCGTTTTTCCCGGAGGCCGCGACGGAGGCGTTGCTCGCGGCGTATCCAATCGCCGGAGGCTGGGTCGTGTTTCCCGAGATGAGTGCCACGAACCTCGCCGTGAGTCTCGCCAAGCTCAGCGTCGACAGCACGGCGTCGATCGTCACAGCCGACGGCTGGATCGACTGCTTTGTCGCGCATGGCCTGGGCCAAGAGACGCTCTGGGTCGCGCGCGGCGATGGCCGGCTCGTGCGCGAGCAATGGATCGAGCGCGACGGGACAGTGATGTGGAAACTGCCCCGTCGCGACGTGCCGTTCCGCCACGAAGGCTACGTGTCCGTCAAGTAACCGAGCACAGCGCCTCGGCCAAGGTTCGCATACCGGCAATGATGCGCGGCGGGTCCACGGCGGCGAACCCCAGCACCAGCCCGGCTTTGGCCGTCGGACCGTAGTAATAGTGTGATAGCGGCGCGACCTCGATGCCGCGCTCGAGTGCCGCGCGCGCCGCACCGGTGTCGTTCCGAACCGTGTTCAACTCGGCCGCGACGTGCAGCCCGGTATCGCTGTCACCAAACGTCAAACTATCGCCACAGAACCGAGCCGCAGCGCGGCGCAGCGCGTCATGCCGCTCGGAGTACAGGTGCCGCATCCGACGAACGTGTCTCGCGTAGTGACCCTCCGTGATGAAATCGGTGAGAACGACCTGATCGAGCGTCTGGGGATGGCAGTCGAACCGGGCGCGCGCGCCGATGAAGGGATCGACGAGCGACTCCGGCACGATCATGAATCCGAGGCGCAGCGCCGGGAAGATCGTCTTGCTGAATGATCCGACGTAGATGACCGTGCCATCGTTGTCGAGTCCGAAGAGCGCTGGCATCGGCCGGCCCTGATAGCGGAACTCCCCGTCGTAATCGTCTTCGATGACCCACGCGCCCGCTCTCGCGGCCCATCGAAGCAGGGCGAGCCGCCGCGAGAGCGTGAGACAGACGCCGAGGGGGTGCTGGTGCGACGGCGCGACGAACGCGAGTCGCGCGGACGGCGCCATCCGCTCACCGGCCGCGACATTCAACCCTTGCGCATCGACGGGTACCGGAACGATCGATGCGCCCGCGGACGTGAGCGCGCTGCGCGCGCCGAAGTAGCCAGGCTCTTCGAGCCACGCCTGATCGCCGTGGTCGAGCAGCATGCGCGCTGCATAGGTGAGCGCGTGCTGCGCGCCGGCCATGATGAGCACTTGGTCCGGCGAACATTGGATCCCCCGCGTCACCGCGACGTGAGCGGCGATGGCTTCGCGCAACGGCCGATACCCGCCCGGCGTGCCGTAGTCGAGCAGCGTAATCGACGTGTTTCGTCGTCGTCGTGCCGCGAGCCGGGCCCACACCGTCACCGGAAAGTGATCGAGCGCCGGGGTGCCGATGCGGAACGGCCGCGGTGCGCCGGCGACGCGTTCGACGACGCGCGGCGCATCCAGCAGCGCCGTCCCAATGCGGGAGAGCTTCGGCCGCGTTCGTCGTCGGGTCGGGCGATGTGGGTCATCGGGCAGCGTGCGCGCCACGAACGTGCCGGACGCACCTGCTGAGACAACGCAGCCCTCGGCCTGGAGCTGCCACAACGCGAACACGACGGTGGTTCGCGACACGCCGAGCTCGTCGGCCAGCGCCCGCGAAGATGGGAGACGTGCGCCGGGGCTCAACGAGCCCGCGAGAATCGCATCGCGGATGCCCGTGTAGATCTGCTGTTGCAGCGGCGTGTCGCCCTCTTGGTCGACGCGGAAGTACACCGTGGCGGACGAACGAGGATTTCTTCCCATGGGGGGATCATACCCCACGAACTCCGTAATTGGTACGACCGAGATCGAACAATTTGGCTCTCCCGGTAAGACCGCCCCGATCTAGCTTGAATCAGATATGACGCGGTTGTTGTTAATCGAAGACCGGCCAGGAATTGTCGACGCATTCCGGGCCGAGGGGCTGGTGCTCGTCCGTACATCGGACGACCGCGCAGGCCTGGCCTGCGTGCGTCCCACCGGCTCCGGTCTCCTGACCGTCGACCTCGCCTTGCCGGGTCACGCCGGCTACCGATGCGTGAACGCCCTGATCGGCGGCACGGCGGACATCCCGATTCTCGCCGTCACCGGATGCGAACCATCCCTGCATGCAGACGCACTCTCAGCGCGACTGCGAGCCCTGGTGCGCCGCGATCGCGCGATTCGATTGGATCACGTCGCCGGCTGGCCGTCGACGCTGGGACTGTCCCCGCGTGAGTTCGATCGACTATTGACCATCGTGAGACGCTGCGGGCGTGTCACGATCGATCCCGACCGGCAATACCTGCTGACCGTGCGCGCGGCTGGGTTTCTTGTAGCGACCGGCGCCACGTCTGACTCCGCGACGTACTCGGACGCGTGGCATGCGACGCAGGTCGCGATCGCTCGCGACGCAACGCTGGAACACAAGGCCATCGCATGACGAGACAGCAATTCGGGCAGTGGTCGCTTGCCACGGGCATGATCGGGTTCGGCGTTCTCACGGCAATCACAGGCGACTTCGTCGCTCCGTGGGAAGCGGTGCCCGCATGGGTACCGGCGCGAGCGATCCTCGTGTACGCCTGTTGCGGCGTCATGATCGTGACGGGTGTGGGCTTGCTGATGTCGCGAACGGCGCCAGCGGCTGCGCGCATCTTGCTCGGCTATCTCATTCTCTGGCTGCTGCTGCTCAAGACCCCGAGTCTGTTCATCGCGCCACAGGCCGAAGTCAATTGGCTGGGCTGGGGCGAGATCGCCATCATGGTCGCCGGCGCGATGGCGGTCGATGCGAGATACAATGGCGGCCCGGGCAGACGCATCGCCCGCTATCTCTTCGGCATCGCGCTGCCGCCCATCGGCCTATCCCACTTCGTCTACATGAAGGACGTGAACGGGATGGTCCCAGGTTGGCTGCCGTATCACTCGGGCTGGGTCGGTCTGACGGGCGCAAGCCATATCGCGGCCGGACTCGGCGTGCTGTTCGGGGTCTACGCTCGCCTCGCCGCGATCCTCGAGGCCAGCATGATCACGATCTTCACGCTCCTCGTGTGGGTCCCTGGTCTCCCCCACACCTGGACGCCCGTGCTCATCTCCCTCGCGATCGGCAACGGCGCGTGGGCCGTCGTCGGTGACGCCGACCTCAGTGATCGATCACACCGGGAGTCGGAGCCGGTCCAGCCTCTGCCGCCGCGACGTGGCGATCAAAAATCACCTGCTGCTCCGGTGTGAGCACCCCGCGAATGTCGACGATCTCGCGCTGCACCACGTTCTCCATATCGTCCTGATTGTAGCGCGTCGGACGCCCCATGCTTCGGAGCTGCGTCCGGTACATCGTGCGGATCGAGTCGATCTGCGCGTGCTGATCGGATGTCTGCCTGATCCCCAGCAAGGGGTTCGGCGCCCGCAATAGCGCGGGCAGTGGGACCGTCTCGATGACCTCTTTCGGCGGGCCTGCAAAGGGGTTGCAGGCCAGGAGCCCTAAACCCAAGGCGCCGGACACAACGCTGACAAAAGTTCTCATGCTCATCAATACACCGTAATATAGAATATGACGTTTCAGCGCAAGCTGTTGCTCGGGTTCTCACTGATGGCGGTGCCGGCGCTGCTGATCGCGGCAGAGGCGATCCGGACCAATGGGCTCGAGCGCAACGCGCTGAACGCGCTCGGCGAGAATATGGCGCGGAACCGCTCCTACGGTGAGCTGGAAGCGGCCATGTCCGACCAAGCCGAGGTCGTGTGGCGCTATCTCACGGGTATGGATTCCACCGGGAAGCGGGAGTTTGCGCTCTCGGACAGCGTAATCGACTATTGGCACGCGCGATGGATCGCCGATCTCCCGGCCGATGAGCTTGGCCTGGCCGATACCGTCCATCTGATCCGGGTCCAGATCGGCGCCGTGGCCCGGCGCGTGTTCGCCGAGTACGACGCGGGACATCACCTCGCCGCGTATCAAATGGCGCAGCGGGACCTGCGCGATATCGTGATGCCCGCGCTGTCCGGCGTCAATCGCGAGGTCTATCGGCGGACGCGCGAGTCGAGCGTGCGCGGGGCGTACTCCCAGCTCGCCGGCATTATCGGCAGCGAGCGCTGGGCGCTCCTCGGCATCCTGATCCTCTCGCTCGGCACCGGGCTCGTGGCCTCGTGGCTGATCGCCAACAGTCTGGCGCGGCCTATCCGGGAGTTGAGTCAGGCGATGGCCGTGGTCGGCACGGGGAATCTCGACCATCCGATCGCCGCCACATCGAACGATGAGATCGGCGACCTGGCGAAGGCTCTGTCGGCCATGACGTCGACGCTCCGTCAGACGCAGTCCCGATTGGTCCACTCCGAGCGCTTGGCATCCATCGGCGAGATGTCCGCCGCGGTCGCGCACGGGTTGCGTAATCCGCTCGCCAGTCTCCGCGCGGCGGCCCAACTGGGGTCGCGTCACGCCGAGGGTGCCTCGCGGGAGCACTTCGAAGTGATCATAGAAGAAGTCGATCGGCTGGACCGCCGTGTGAGCCATTTACTGAGCTTCTCGCGGCCCGCCCCATTTCATCCCTCGCCAGAGAGCGTGGCGACGCTGATCGATGACCTCCAACCGACGTTTGCTGAATTACTAAAGGATCATAGCGTCACGCTCGAAGTCCACGCGCCAGCTACTTTGCGTCCCGTGCGCGTCGACCCCATGCAGATCGAACAGGCATTACTCGAAATTATTTCAAATGCGCTCGACGCGATGCCGAACGGGGGTCGACTACGTGTCGCCGCGCACGCGGCGCACGAAGGCGTAGAGATAGAGATTACCGACACGGGCGGCGGCATTCCCCAGAGCATTATCGCGTCAGTCTGCGAGCCGTTCTTCACGACGCGCCCAGAGGGGACGGGTCTGGGCCTCGCCATTGCCAAACGCTACGTCGAACAAAATGGCGGTCGCTTGGGCGTCACGAGCGAGAACGGCGGAACGACGGTCCGCGTCTGGCTGCCATGAACGGCTCGACGGTCTTGATCGTTGACGACGAGCGCACACTCGCCCGATCGATCAAAGCGTTCTTGACGGAATCCGGCTATAACGCCGAAGTCGCCGGAACGGCCGAGCAGGCGCTGGAGTTGCTCGAGCGACTGCGGCCGGATGTCATCTTCCTCGAACGTCCGCCTGCCGGGGATGAGCGGCATCGAGCTGCTGCAGAAGATCCGTGAGTTCGACCCCGCGGTGCCCGTCGTGATCATGACGGCATTCGGCACGATCGAGGGCGCGGTCGATGCCGTCAAGCGCGGCGCGTTCGACTATCTCAAGAAGCCCGTCGACCTCGACGAGCTCAAGCTCCTGGCCGACCGCGCGCGCCAGCACTCGTTGATGCGGCAGGAGCTGTCGTACTATCGCGCGCGCACGGCGCGTGAGGCGCCATTCGCGGGGATCGTCGGCGATTCGCCCGCGATGCGCGCGGTGCTCGACCGGGCGCGCCAGGTCGCGGCGCTCGACGACGTGCCGCCGATTCTCATCACCGGCGAGACGGGCACCGGCAAAGGCCTCGTGGCCCGAAGCATTCACTCCTCCGGCCCCCGCGCCGCCAAGCCATTCATCGAGGTGAACTGCACCGCGCTGCCCGGCACGCTCATGGAGGCCGAGCTGTTCGGCCATGAGCGCGGCGCGTTTACGGATGCCAAAGAATCCAAGATCGGCTTGTTCGAAGCAGCGGAAGGCGGCTTTTTATTTCTTGACGAGATCGGCAACGTCGAGCTGTCATTGCAGGGGAAGCTGCTCCGCGCCATCGAAGAGCGCGTGGTGCGCCGCGTCGGTGGCGTGCGCGACCGCAAAGTCGATCTTCGCATTTTGACGGCGACGAACCGCGATCTCGAGAAGGAGTCGCAGCAAGGGCGATTTCGCAAAGATCTCTACTTTCGGCTCGCCGTGATCGTGCTCCATCTCCCCGCGTTGCGTGAGCGCAGTGATGACGTGCTGCTCTTGGCCGAGGAGTTCTTGCGGCGCTTCAGCATCAAATACGGCCGCGAGGTACGGCGTATCGATCCGCCCGCGAGAGATGCGCTCCTGGCGTATTCCTGGCCAGGAAACGTGCGGGAGCTCAGTCACGTGATCGAGCGCGCCGTCTTATGGAGTCAGGGGCCGGCGCTCGACGCCGGCTCGTTGTCCTTGATTGAACCGGAGCCGGCTCGGAGCTCGGGATCCGATCTCATTCAGTGGGAGCGCTCGATGATCGAGCAGGCGCTGCGAGAGGCCGGTGGCAACCAGACCAAGGCCGCGCAGCGCCTGGGGATCAGTCGAGACACACTCCGCTATCGGATCAAGAAGTTCGGTATCGTTGGGTGAAATCACCCAATTTGGGGGAAATGCCCCACCCAATGACCTCGTAAGTCGTTATATGGCAATGACTAGCGCGCGGCACGCTCAGTGCTTAGTATAGGGATGTCTACAACGCACCTGGAGGGCATATGACCTGGACGAAGCCTGAGTTCGAAGTGGTCGAAGTGACCATGGAAGTCACCGCGTACGTGGCTCGGCGCTAACCGCCAGCCGTTCGAGCAAAGGGACCCGCCGCGAGCGACGGGTCCCTTGCTTTTTTTTGCATGAAGAAACGCCAGCCTCCGCCAAAAAAGCCGCCGAAGCTGCAGCCGGTGCGCCGGGTCGTGACCAAGCCGCGTGCGACTTCGGCGAAAGGCGGCCGCCGCGGTAACTAAGCCGCGTAGTACGCCTCGATCCCCCAGCGCACGACATCGTCCGTCAACGACCGCGCCGCACCGACGTCGAGCTTCTCGGCGTCCGCGTCGAGGACGAGTCCCTTGAGTAGCATCAGCACCTTTTCTGGTGGCATGCCTTTGGCGCGCTCCAGTCCCGCGATGGCGGAGACGGTATCGCGCAATCGGTCGCGCAGGAGCTGTTCGTCGCCGATCAATGCGTCCGTCCAGACGACTCGCTCGCGCCGTACCCTGTGCTCTTTGGCCTCGCCAATGGCCTGCACCGCGCGATGAAGCAGAACGGACGCTTCGCGCACCAGCGGTGAGCTGACTTCGTCTTGCACTGCGTCACCTCCGCCGGAGGGGCTGCCAATATCCCACCCGGCGGTGGTGCGGTCAAGGGAAAGGTTGAGGCCGCGGCCACGGCCATGGCCACGGATCGACATGGTCGCCGGCGAGCGCGCGCACGACCGCGCGACGGACCTCGGGGTCGGTCGAGTGGAGGAACTCGCCGAGCGTTTGCTCCGCGTGAGCGCCCGAGTGGACGATCGCGCGGATCAACGCTTTCCTGACTTCGGTCGATTGCTCTTGGCGCAGCGCCGCCTCGATGGCCGGCGCGGTCTGCGGGTCCTCGATCTGTGAGAGCGCCCACGCGGCCTTGAGGCGCACGTCGGCGTCGCCATCCTTGAGCGCGTTCACGAGGCCCGCCGGCGCAGGGTGCGGCTCGATCTGTCCGAGTGCCCACGCGGCGGTCCCGCGCACGCGCGCCGTGTGATCGCTGCTCACCGCTTGCCCGAGCGCGGCGCTCGCCGACGCGTCTCCGATCTGGCCAAGTGCCCACGCCGCGGTTTCTCTCGTTTTGTCATCCGCATCGTCGCGCAGGACCTTCGCGAGTGCGTTCACCGCGCTGTGCGACTCGTGCTGGCCGAGCGCCCACACGATCTGCTCTCTCACGTCGGCGTCACGCTCCTGCGCCAGCGCGTCCGTCAAGTCGCCGTCGGCATTCTGTGTGTCGAGCTGTCCGAGCGCCCATGCCGCCGCTCTCCGAACACTCGCGACAGGGTCATGCCGCAGTAACCCAACCAGCGCCGGAACGATCGACACGGAGTCCATATGCCCCACGGCGACCGTGGCTGCCTCTCGGACCCGCGCATCGTCATCGTGCAACGTGCCAGCGAGCGAAGCGAGCGCGCGTCCTTCGCCGATGCGCCCGAGCGCCCATGCCGCGTTGGTGCGAACGCCGGCATCGCGATCTTTGAGCGCGTGAGCCAGCGGGTCGATCGCGTGCTCGGATTCCACCAATCCCAGTCCGTACGCGGCGATCTGCCGCATGCCCACAGCGTTCGATCCGAGCCGGTCGGTGAGTGCGGTCGCTGCCGCCGGCTCGTCGCTTTTGTCCGTGCGGCCGATCAACCGGACGGACATCTCACGGACACATGGGTCGTCGCTCGCCAGACTGTCGACGAGCATGTGCACGGCATCAGCGCCGACGTGCTCGATCACCCATTGGTTTGGCTGCGCGCCGAGTGGTGTGACCGGGCCGCCGGTGCCGGAGCGCCAGCCCCAGTGATCGCCGATGGCGTCCGCGGCGTAGGCGCAGATGGCGGGCGGTGCTCCATGGGCGGCGCCCAGGATCGACGCCACGACGGCTAGCTGGTGAAAAATCAGCATTGGCGGGGTTTTTAAAAAAGGGTCAGGGAGTTGGGCGGGGACGTGGCCACGGCATCGGCCAGACGTTGAGATGGTCACCAGCCAGCGCGCGGACCGCGAGCTCGCGCGTCGCCGGATCCTTCGAGTCCAGCAACCGCTCGACGGCCTCTGGCGAGCGCTCGCCCATCGCGGCGATCGCCCGGACCATGTCGCGGCGCAGATCCTCATCGGTCTCGCTCTGCAAGGCCTTCTCGATCGCCGGCTCGGTACTCGGGTCCTTGATGTTGAACAGGGCCCACGTGGCCATTTTCCGTACGCGTGGTTCCGGGTCTGCCAGCAGCGCGCTGAGCTCTGACGGCGCGTGCTCCAGGTCGCACTGCCCGACCGCCCAGGCCGCGCTGGCGCGCACCTTCGAGTCGGCATCGTGCAGAGCGGTGACGAACAAGGGGACGCTCATTGACTTGCAGTCGCTCGCCAGCGACCAGGCGGCGGTCGCGCGGACCGACGGGTCGTGGTCCTCGCGCACGGCGTCGGACAAGGCGGTCGCGACATTGTCGCCTTCCACGCCCTCGAGCGCCCAGGCGGCCATCTCGCGGACCTCGGCGTCCGAGTCGTGCCGCAGCGCGGTGGCGAGTGCGCTCCGGACCGGGTCTTCGTCGTGGAACTGCTCCAGTCCCCACGCGGCGACTTTGCGGAGCGACGCGCTCGAATCGGAGCGCAGGATCGAGATCAAGAGCGTCCAACGCCGCGCGCTCGAATCGGCGCCCTGCGTTGGCGCTAAAGCCGTGGTGCGGGACGGTATGGGAGCTGGCGTTGGTGCCGGCGCTGGCATCGGCACCGGCCGTGGGGCTGGCGTCTCGTCAGCGATCGATGTTCTCGGCTTCACGGCGACCACCGGTGGCGCAGGGATCGTCGCGACTTGCGCGGTCCGCGTCAGCGGCCGCGCACTAGCGACCGCCGCGCGCGGTGCGAGAACCGCGATGCCGATGATGGCGTACAGCGCGCCGAGCGTCCCGACCAATGCCATCGCCCGCAATCGACTCGGCGTCCCACGACGACGCTCCGGATCGAGAATCGCGAGCATGCGCCCTTCGAAGTCGCGCTTCCGCGCCATCGTGCACGCCACCGCGGGCGCGACCGGTCCACGAATGCTCGTCACGATGTCGAGCAGATGCTGGGCGTAATCGCTCGCCCGCGCGCCCGACCGGATCGCGAGATCATCGCACGCCCGCTCGCTCTCGGCGCGCAGATGCCGCGCGGCCATCCAGACGAGAGGGTGAAACCAGTACATGATGCACGCCAGGCGGCTCAGCAGATGTCCGAACATGTCGCGCCGTTGGATGTGCGCGAGCTCGTGCAGCAGTACCACGCGCCGGCGCTCGTCCGTCCACGACATCGCCTCGGTCGGCAGCACGATCGTCGGGTGACGGAATCCGCACGCGAACGGTACGCGCACGGCGTTCGACACGACCAGCCGCGGTAGCTCTTCCATGTCGAGCCTGTCCGCGACTTCATGCAGCGCAGCGCGCCAGGCTCCGGCATCGACTTCCGGCGCTGTATATGCGATGCGACGAACGGTCAGCAGTCCGTGCACAAGGCGGGCGACCAGCGCCAGTACGCCCAGCGCCCACACGGCGAGCAGCCACCCCGAAAAGCGCGTCGCTGACGCGAACGTGGAGCCCGCCGTCATGGGCTGTGCCGACGTGGGTTCTGACTGCTTGGATTCTGTCGTCGTGGCCGCCACTGTGGGGATCGGCGACTTCGGCGCTGCGGTCTTCTCGGCGGGGATCGGCGACTCCCGGGCTGCGGTCTTCTCGGCGGGGATCAGCGACTCCCGTGCTGCGGTCTTCTCGGCGGGGATCAGCGACTCCGGTGCTGCGGGCGCTGCGGTTTGCTCGGCCGCGATCGGCGAGTGCACCGCAGTCCGCTCGGTTGCGGTCGCCGCAGGCGCCGCGTAATTCGCGCTGGGCGGAAGCACCGGCACCCGAATCGGTCGCCATTCGAGCGCAGCGGGAAGCATCACGAGCCCACCGAGCGTGGCAAGCCAGACAAGATGCCGCGCCCCGGCCGAGGCTCGACGGAGCGAGCTCGCGACGAGATACGCGACGATGACGAGCAGGGTGATTTTGACTAAGACGATGATCAACACGTATTACCTCCCGCCATCACGCGCGCGCCGAATGCGCTCGCGTATCGCTTTGACTTCCCGATCGGTCAAATCCGCATCCGTCAACTTGAGCAACGCCGTCACCGCTTGCTCAGCCGACCCGGCAAAGTACGTATCCACGACATGCTCGAGTGCCGCGTCCCTGGCCCGCTCGGTAGGCTGAGCGGGGAGATAGACGTACCGCGGCCCATCCTCCTTATGGAGAACGAGCTCTTTCTGCGCCAAGATTCGCAGAATGGACCGCACGGCCGAGTAAGTCGGCGGATCGGGCAGCTCCGCCATAATGTCCGCCACGGTGGCCTCCCCGCGGCGGTGGACGATATCCATGACCTGCCGTTCCCGTCGACTGAGTGCTTGCATAAGTGATGCTGAATTTTCAACAGGCACCCGCTTTTGTCAAGCCCTCGCGCGCCGCACCTCGTACGCCCGTAGATGCAGGTACGCGAGGCTCAACAGGGCAGACTCACCTGTTCCTCGCCGTATGAGGTCGCCAAGGATGTGATCTGCCTCGGTCCTCGATCCGCGCTCAACGTCGCGCAGCATCGAGGCGGTCAATGTTGATCCTTCAGCGGTGATCGTCCCGCGCACGCGCTCCCGCACCGGGTCCCTCGGCGGATACCCACTCGCCGTCGCGATCGCGATCGACTCGGCGAGCATGGCGGTCGCAAACGGCGCCCCGCCCGCGGCAACAATGTCGCCGACCGACGCCCGCATGAGACACGTCTCGGCCGCGAGCGTCGCCAACAAGACCCACTTCTCCCACATCTCGAGCACAATCTGCTCGCTCAACTTCGCCTCGAACGTCGCCCCACTCAGCGCGCTCTCGATGGCGAGCACACGCGCCGAGCGACTCCCATCGCGCTCGCCAAACGTTATCGTCTGATTCTGATTGAGGTGCAGGATGCGCCCGGCATCGTCGAGCGTGAGCGCCGCAATGGCGAGGCCGCCGAGCACGCGCTCCTTCCCGAAGTGCTGATCCAGCGCATCCAGATGACGCATGCCATTGAGGAGCGGCAGAATCGTCGTCCGCGGACCGACCGCCGGCGCGATCGCCTCCATGGCGCTCTCCAGATCGTACGCCTTGCACGAGAGGAGCACGAGGTCATACGCGCCCGACACCGTGGTTGGCGGATGCGGCAGCGTCGCATCACCGAACGGGCTCGTGATGACGAGCCCCGTCTCGGCGAGCCGCGCCGCGCGCGCGCTGCGCACGAGAAACGTGACGTCGCGCTTGGCTTGCAGGAGCCGACCGCCGAAGTATCCGCCGATCGCGCCGGCGCCGAGGACGAGAATGCGCATGGAATAGAGTATAATTGAACGAGATGATTCACGGCTTCTGGCTGGTTGCCCTCGCGGCCTGTGCCACATTGACCGCGGTACTTCTCTTGTGGACCGCGACAGGACTCGCTCCAAAGGGAAAGGGCGTGAGTCCCTGGCCAGTGATTGGAAAGAGCTTCCTGTGGGGCCCGGTCGCTGGCGTGGTCTTCGCTGGCGCGTGCATCACTGTGGATCACGAAGCGCCAGTCGGATTCATAGCCACGGGCGCGATCCTCGGATTCGTCGTGGGCCCATGGGTCAGCGCCTTCGCGTGGGCCGACACGCTAAGGGTGTTCCCGCGCCGGCGTAAAGTGAAGGGCGCCGTCGACTCCTCGCCTCACGACACCAGCGTAGACTCCGAGTAGCTCGCGGCTCCACCACCGGTGCGTCTGTCGCCGCGCGGTGAAATCGGTAAACCAGTAGCGCCAGATCACGCTGCGCACCGCGGTCGGTGGCGCCGACGCGAACGGATTTCGCGCGAACAGCTTGAGCACGCTCGGCTCGGCCATCACTAGCCGCGCCTGTGTGGTCACGACCCACGGCGAGTCGTTCCACGGCCCGAGCGAGGCGAACCAGAGGTTCCACTCGAAGCGCGGCTGATATGGCGCATAAAGTCCGGGCGGCGCCTTGGGATCCTGGGGCTTGTAACGAAATGGATATGCCACCCACGTCGTGTCATCCCGCGATCCCTGGAACTCGATCTCATACTCTGCCGTCGTCATGACGGCGAACAAGCCATAGGCGTTCGCCACGCGGAACGGTGCCAGGAGCCGCGCCGGCAGCGCGAACGGCTCCGGCACTGATCGCGCGAAGAAATCGACGGTCGATGCGTACAGGGTGATGAAGAGTGCGCCGACGCTCACCCACCCAACGCGTCTCGTCGTCGCCGGTGACTCACTCGGGACGTTGACGAGAAAGACGCCGAGGGCGAGCACCAGATAATTGAGAAAGGCGTAGTTGGCGGTGGTAATAATCCCGATTTGAAACAGGGTCAGGAAAACCGCCGCGTGGCGCCGAACCACTCGTGGCGCGAATACGACCCACGGTGCGAGCAGCTCGACGGCGAGAGTCATCACCGTGACGCCCGCTTGGATGACGTGCGGGAGCTGTTGCTCGTACCACCCGAGCCAGGTGGGCAGGGGATTGTTCTCGTAGTAGTGGTCCATCGCGGTGAGCGTCCGCCACTGCACGTCGCCGCTCAGGATCTTCACCAGGCCGGACTCGAAGTAGATCGAGAACCACTCCCACCGAAGCAACCAGACCGCGGCCCGTGGCGGCGGAGCATTGGCGGCGAGTCCGGGCCGGATGCCGGGCGGCGCAAGCAACACCGCCGCCACGCCCGCCTGCATGAGCATGCCATCCGACTGGTACGATGAGAAATCCTGCAACGCCGCGATGCACGACAGAAACGCCAGGGTGCATGCCGCCACCGTCACACGAGGCCAGACGTTGAAGGTCAGCAGCATCGAGGCGATGAGCCCCGACCAAACCAGGACATTCAGCGCGAGATCACTGGTGCCAAACCAGAGCAGTGTGGGCGCGGCCCATACGTGCACGATGCCGGGCGCGGCCTCGCGCAGGGAGTCGAGATACAGCCCCGTGGGCAAGATCCCGTTCGGTCCGATCAGCCCGTGGATCTGAAAGAGCAGCGAGTAAAAGGCCGAGCCGAATATGAGACCGAGCGCCCGCAGGAATATCCACCGCGGCCAGACCATCTCTGGCGCGGGCGCGGCCAGCGATCTCAGGATGGAACGCCTCCATTCAAGATGGTCGCCAACTTCGGCAGGTCGATGTTGCCGCCGGAGATGACGCACACGACTCGCTCACCGCGCTTCGCTGAGCGCGCTGCCGCGACTGATGATCCACCGGCGCCTTCGGCGACGATGTGCGCGCGCTCGGCCAACCAGCGCACTGATGTCGCGATATCGGCGACGGTACTCACGATCGAGCCGGCGAGCAGCGTCTTGACGAGTGGCCACATGTCCTCGAGCACCGCCTGCCCGCCGATGCCGTCGACGAAGCTTGGCCGCCGTTCGACGCGGCTGGCGCGGCCCTCGCGCAGCGATGCCGCGAGAGGCGCGGCGGTTTCGACCTCGCAGGCGTAGACGCGGGCAGACGAGCCGGCGGCGCGCAGGCCGAGCGCGATGCCGCAGGCCAGGCCGCCGCCGCCAAACGGCACGAGCACGGTGTCAACGTCCGGCATGTCCTCGAGAATCTCGAGCGCGATCGTCGCGTTGCCGGTCATGACGTCGACATTGGCAAATGGGTGAACGAACCGACCATCGAGTCCCGGATACGATCGCTCTTCGAACACCTGCCACCAGCGCTCGGGCGACACCTTGATAACGGTGCCGCCGAGTCGCTCGACGGCGCTGGTCTTCGCAACCGGCGCGCTGTCGGGAACGATGGCGGTGGCTGGAATGCCTTGTGCACGAGCGACCCAGGCCACGCCTTGCGCCATGTTGCCGGCGCTCGCGGTATATGCCGATCGCCACGAGCCCGAGGCGAGCGCGGCCGCCGCGCCGCGGATCTTGAATGATCCGATCGGTTGCAGCGTCTCCAATTTGAGCGCGAGGCCCTCGACGGTGATCAACGGCGTGCGTATGGCGATTCCGCGAAGCGACAAGCGAGTCGTCTCGATCGCATCGAGGGAAAGCGAGGTGGGAAGTGTGACTGTAGTGGGCACGTTTCGTCGGGTTGGTATGCGGCGATACCCCATTCTATATCTGGTCGCGCTCGCTCTGTTAGGGGCTTGCGCGAGCGGGCACTCGGCGACCGGGCCATCGGGGACCAGCCTCACGGTCGTGAGCGGCGACAGTCAGACCGGGACATTCGGCGCGGTACTCGGCGCACCGGTCGTCGTGCACGTTGCGCCAGGGACACCCGTTACATGGCAACCATCGACCGGGTCCGGCACGATCAGCGCGCCGGCGACGAGCGACTCCAATGGGTTGGTGCACGCGTCATGGACGCTCGGGCCGGAGTTCTTCGGTCAGTCTGTGTTGGTCACTGCCAATGGCCAGTCGCTGACCGTTTATGCATGGGGTAATGGGAGTGGAGACCTCGGCGGACGGCAGGTCTTCCCGGCGGACAACGCCTGGAACGCCGATATTTCAAACGCTCCGGTTGACGCCAACTCGCCGACGCTGATCGCGAGCTGCGGCGCTTCGAGCTCGCTGCATCCGGATTTCGGCACGGTCTACAACGGCGCCCCGAACGGGATTCCCTATGTCGTCGTGCACGGGAATCAACCGCTCGTCCCGGTGAGTTTTCAGTACGCGAGCGAGAGCGACCCTGGACCGTATCCGGTGCCGCCGAACGCATCAGTCGAGGGTGGCCCGAGCGGCACTGGCGACCGGCATGTGCTCGTGCTGGATGCGGACGCCTGGAAGCTGTACGAGATGTGGGATGCCACGCCGGTGGGGAGCGGGAGCTCCTGGACCGCCGGCTCCGGCGCGATCTTCGACCTCTCGTCGGACGCGCTGCGCCCGGCCGGCTGGACATCGGCCGATGCCGCCGGGCTCCCGATCCTGCCGGGTCTCGTCTGCTACGACGAAGTCGTCATCCACGGCGCGATCACGCACGCGCTGCGGTTCACCTGTCCAGCGACACGCAAAGGCTACATCGCTCCCGCGCGGCACGAAGCGTCGAGCGACACCAGCTCGGCGCTCCCGCCAATGGGTATGCGCGTGCGACTCAAGGCCATGTCGCTCGCGTCGTTTCCTCCCCATGTACAGGTGATTCTGCGGGCGCTCCAGCAGTATGGGATGTTCGTGGCTGACAACGGCTCGGCGTTCTACGTGAGTGGCGCGCCTGATCCTCGATGGAGCGACGACGAATTGCACGCGATGACAGCGCTCCACGGCAGCGACTTCGAGGTCGTGCAGATGGGGCCCGTCACACCGTAGTGCCGGCGACGGCGGCGATGCCGGCGAGCGAGAACGTCGTGATGTGCTCGACCATCTCGTCGATCTGCGCTTCGGTGTGTGGCAACGTATCGCCGAAGGCGATCGTGCGGAACTTGTCGGGACGACAGAACAAAAATTGCGAGTGGACGCTGATCGCGCAGCGGAGCACCCGTGGGTCATCGTCGGTGGTCGCCAGCAGCTCGGCCATGAGGCCACGGAGATAGCGCAGCCGCGGCTGGAACCCGTGCTCGACAATCCACTCCGTAGCCGCGGTCGGCTCGGCCATCTCGTGAATCATGAGGCGGAAGATCCACGAGCCCGGGTCGATGCTGATCAAGAGGCGCACGTGCATGGCGATGTAGTGCCGCAAGCGCTCCTCGGCCGTCGAGCCGGGACGCGCGTGCATCGTCACGTCGCTGTGCTTCCGCATTTCCTGCACGGCCAGCTCCAGCACCGCCATGTAGAGGCCGAACTTATCGCCGAAGTGATAGTTCACGGCGGCGAGGTTCGCCCCCGCCGCGCGCGCGATGTCGCGCACGGTCACCTTCGCGAACCCATGCTCGGCGAACATCCGGATGCCCGTGTCGAGCAGCCGCTGGCGCGTCTCCTGGCCGCGCGGGCTGGAGTCGCTCACAGCGTCCGCCGAAAGAGCCGCGTGGCGATGGCCAGCGTGATCACGGTGAAGATCGCCAGGTACACGAGATCCCCCCAGATCGCCTCAAACCCGGTGTTCTTGAGCAACAGGCACTTGAACGCGTGCACGCCATAGGTGAACGGATCGACGATGGCGAGGCCCTTCATCCACGTCGGGAACGCTTGCTGCGGATAGACGGCGCCGCTCGGAAACCAGAGGAGCGTATTGAGGAGGCCGAACATCGCCCGTGGAATGAGCGGGTCGCTCATGCGGGCCATCAGCATGAACATCATGCTGACGAGCGCCATGGACGTCATCACGACCACGACGGCAAGTCTCACCAAACGCAAGGGATTAAACGGGTGAGGAATGCCGGCGATCAGCGACCCGACAGTGATGAGCACGAACCCCGCGATCACCGCCTTGATCGTACCGGAGATATTGAAGCCGAGGATCAGCTCTAGCTTGCTGATGGGCGTGACGAGGTATCCCTCGTGCAGGCCACGCGATTTGTCGTCGATGTAGATGATCCCGCCGCCGATCATGACCATGACGAAGATGGCCATGACGGTGGTGCCGGCGAGGAGATACTGGATGTACGGGACGTACGGGTACACCTCCACGACATCCATCGAGGTCTGGGGCGGCACGCGACTGGCTGGCAGATCGGTTGCGCTGGAATCGTACGCCTGCACCATACCAGATACGCTTCCCTCGAGCGCACCGCTGGCGAACTGATCGGTGTTGTCTTCGATCAACGCGATCCGCGGATCGTCCTTGGCGAGCACCCGGCGAGAGTACCCGGGCGGAATCGTCAGGACCGCGCTCAGATGGCCGTTGCGCAGCGCCGTGAGCGCCGAGCCCTGGTCGTCGTAGGGCACCGCGTCGAAGGTGCGCGCGTTGGCCGCGACGGCGCCGGAGAGCTCGTGGAGCTTGACCGCCGGCACGCCGCGGTCTTGATCGACGACACCCAGCTTGAGGCCTTTGACCTTGCCGCCGAATGCGTAGCCCAGAACCACGAGCTGCACGATCGGCATGATGCAGGACATGACAATGAGCGCGGGGCTCTTGCTGAACCGCCGCAAGTCGCGCTCGACGAGTGCCCAGATGCGTTGCATGCTAGCGTCTCATCGTGAACGGGCTATCCGCGGCCGTGGGCGCTTGGAGCTCATCGCGGAGTTGGCGGCCCGTGAAGTGGAGGAAAACGTCGTCGAGCGTGACGCTCGCGACACCGAGCGTTTGCACCGTCACGCCGTTGGCGTCTGCTGCTTCCAGTACGCCGCGCGTGGTCTCCGGGGCGTGATGGGTCGTGATGCGGAAGACGTGACCCTCGGTGACCACGTGATCCACACCCGGGATTCGGCCGAGTCGTGCTTCCCAATCGGCGGGCGCTTTGGCGAACGTCATCTCCAGTGTGTCGGCGCCAGCCACGCTTTCTTTCAGGTTGGTTGGCGTATCGAGCGCCGCGAGCTTGCCGTGATCGACAATGGCGATACGATCGCAGAGCTTGTCGGCTTCGTCCATGTAGTGTGTCGTGAGCAGAACGGTCAGGTCGCGATCGGCTTTGATCTTGCGGAGCATCTCCCAGACTCCGGTGCGCGATACCGGGTCCAGCCCGGTCGTCGGCTCGTCGAGAAAGAAATATCTTGGGCTCATGCACGAGCCCCCGGGCAATCTCCACGCGGCGCCGCATGCCGCCTGACAGTTTCTTGACCGGTTGGTCGGCCCACTGCGTAAGCTCGACCGCCTCGAGCAGTTCGCCGATCAGACGCTTGCGCTTCTCGCGTGCCACGCCGTACAGCTTGGCGAAGATGGTGAGATTCTCCCTCGGCGTCAGTTCCAAATCGCTGGTGAGTGCTTGTGGAATGACGCCAATCGCGCGGCGCACATCGTCGGGAGACGTGGTGACATCCGCCCCCGCGATAATTGCCGTGCCTGATGTCGGAGGGATCAGCGTGACCATCATGCGAATCAACGTCGACTTGCCGGCGCCGTTCGGACCGAGCAGACCGAAGATCTCGCCCGGCTCGACGCTGAACGAGATGTGATCAACGGCCGTGAATGTGCCGAACGTCTTGGTGATCGCTCGAACGTCGACGGCGGCACTCATGTGTGGGTGACCCGCGGAGGCAAAAGCACATAGGCGGTCATGCCGACGGCGAGCCGGCGGTCCTTGTTGTCGACGCGCACCCGAATCTCGAACGTCTTGATGTCGCGCTTGGACCGGCTGACATCACGTTGCGTCGCGAACCCCGCGTCGACGCCGCGATAAATAACGACTCCCCGGCGCTCCTCCCCTGACGGAAGCCGGACCATGAGCGAGTCGCCGAGGCGCACGCGATCGATGTACGTCTCTTCAACGTCCCCGCGGATCCATAGTCCGTCGGGATTGATCAAGGTGACGATCGGCTGCCCCGCCGTGACGACCTCGCCGCTCCGAACGGCCCGAACATCGACAATACCGGCGATGGGCGACCGGACCTCTGCATAAGCGAGCCGCACGTCGGCTTTCGCTTGCTGCGCGACCGCCGCGTCGCGCTCTTGTCGCGCCGCGCCGAGCTCGCTGCGCTTCATCGCGACCTGCTCGGATGCCGCGCGCGCCATCGCCAGGGCGGCGCGCTGAGCCTCGACTTGTTTGTCGGCCGCGTCGGCCCGGGCTTGGGCGACGTTGTAGGTGTTCTGCTGGGAGTCGAGCTCTTGCTTGGCGACGCCGCCCGTCTTGGCGAGCGCGACATACCGATCGAGCTGAACCTTGGCGTTGGCCAGGTTGGCCGCCGCTTCGGCTTGCTGGGCGACCGCGGCGGCCAGGAGGGCCTCGGCCTGCGTGATCTGATCGTCCGTCTGCATCTGCTGGAGCCGAAGCGACGCCTCGCTCTCCTGGACCTTCACCGAGTCCTGGGCGGCGCTGTGTGTGTAGTACGCCTGATCGGCGGCGAGCTCCAATGGGACGAGCTTGGCGACCAGCTGATTGGGTGTGACCGAGTCGCCTTGGTTGACGAGCAGTTGGGAGATTTGACCGCCGACCTGAGGGCTCACGATGACGTCGTCAGTCGTCACGACGCCGGTGAGCACGAGGTCGGTGGATCGCGAGTTGATGACCCACGCAATGATAGCGACGAGGAGGAGCGAGGCAGCCCCGAGCGCGAGACGCTTACGTTTCATGGCCTCAATATAACAAACGACTGTATGAAACGCGAGTTTTACTGTGGCGCTAGCGGTTTCCGTTTGCTATACATCTCATTCGTATGCGGTCACTTGTCCGTATTCAGCTACTCGCCGCGCTGGTGGGTGCAACGACCGCTCAGGCGCAGCAGTTTGCCTCCGCGGTGGGCGTTGTCGTGGACAGCGTCCACGGTGGGCCGCTCCGCGGAGCGCTCGTGGTGGTCGAGGGCACCGACGCCGAAGCAACGGTCGATGAGCACGGGCGGTTCCGCATCGATAGTATCCCCCCCGGCGCGCACCAACTCGGCGTGTTCCATCCGCTGCTGGACTCTCTCGGCGTCGCGGTAGGGACGGGCAAGCTCACGTTCGATAGTGGCTCCGCGACCTCCGTGGTGCTGGCGACGCCGTCGGTCCCCAGCATCATCGCGCTCTATTGCAGCGAGGACGAGCGCGCCCATGGCGCCGGCGCGATCATTGGGCACGTGATGATCGCGGACAGCGATGAGCCGGCGACCAATGCGACGGTTCGCTATACCTGGCGGTCGGTCATCCGCGACAAGCCGGTGCTCGAGGCGCACGTGTCTGCCGACGGCGAGTACCGCATCTGCGGCGTCCCGCTTGGGGCCCGCGGCACGCTACGGGCCGAGCAGGGCGGGCTCGTCACCGGCGACCTGCCGGCCGAGGTGGCGACGAGACCGTTGGCGTTAGTGGCGCTGCATCTTCCCCGTCCTCGCCAGGCCAACAGCCCGGGCGCGGTCGTCTCGGGTCGCGTGGTCGACGGGCACGGCATACCCGTCACCGGTGTCGACGTGATCTTCGATTCGTTGACGCGAACACTGACGACGGACAGCGGCGCGTTCACCTTGCGTGGATTGGCGTCAGGTTCACGCGCGGTGCAGTTCCGGAAGGTCGGGTTCAAGGCCATCGATGTATCCGTCGATTTGTCCATCGCGAAGCCGGCGTCGATGAGCGTGGTCCTCACTCCCGCGCCGCCAGTATTGGCTACGGTCGACATCACGGCGACTCGTCAGAAGGCCTTGGATCGCGTCGGATTCACGGGGCGCGAACGATCAGCGGCGGGCGTGTTCCTGACGGCGCGGGATATCGACCAGCGCAGCCCGGTGACCTTTTCCGATCTGGCACGGACGGTGTCCGGGCTCAAGGTGAGCCTGCGCAATGGACAGAGCGTCGTGACCCAGCCGCTCGGCGAGTCGTACCGGGGCAATGGGTGTGTCCTCTTCGAGCTGGATGGCGCCGCGTTCAGTGACGAGCCACCGGGCACGATCGACGCGCATATCCAACCAACGTCGATTATCGCGATGGAGGTGTATCACCCGGGCGCCGCGCCGCTCCAAATCCTACAGGATGCCACGCCCGGCGATTTCGGCATGCAGCAACCGCCCAACAAGACGCAGCAAGCGCAAACGCGTCTGGAGACACCGGGAACGGTGGAGGGCGTGGGGAGCGCCTCGGCCACCTCGTGCACGGTGGTCGTGATCTGGACCAAGGCGACATCGGGCGGGAATTAATCGGAGCTTATTAAGCGCGCGCTCATATTACAAACACGCGCACTCGATATGTCGCATTACGGCCGGTGTCTCACAATGTGATAACAACCGGCTTGCATCGTGACCCCAACATAGCAAACATTGTGGCCCATGCAGAGCCCGCCAGGTCCCATCACTCGGGGCGAACACCTCGCGTTTCTCGAGGTGCTCGGGTCCATGCGCGCGAACGACGCGCGGTGGACGCCGACGATGGCGGGCTTTGTCACCGTTCGCCTCGTCGACAAGTGGGCCGAGGCGTTGCACGGATGGCTGGCCCCGCGGCCGAGTGAAGTCGCGGCGGTGCGCGATGCGATCGACAAGGTCGCGGCCGGCCCGACGCGCAACGCGCTGACCGCGATCGTCGATGCGATTACACAGTCCTGGGGGCGCCGACGATCCCAGGTGTCCGCGCGCGTGCTCTCGTATGCGGCCCTCCTGTCGGACGGCCGCGAGTGGGCGTTGTCGGCCGACATCTATCGGACGTTCCTCTCGCTCGCGTATCGAGACCGAGCGCGATCTCGAGTGCCACGCCTGGCATCGCATCGGCTGGTGCGAGCTGTGGCTCGGCCACTATCCCGAGGCCGAGACCGCGTTGTCATTGGCGCGCACGCAGTCCGAAGAGCTGGGTGACCGCTACGTGGAGCTCGCCGCCGAGCACGGACTGGCGCTGCTCGCGCTCCACCGCGGCAACCTTCCGGCCGCCGACGAGCGATTCGCCGCGGTGGTGACCTCGTGCGAGCAGCATCGGGCTCTGGTGCCGGCGCTGGCGGATGTGCTGGTCCTCGCGCTACACGATCAGGGCGTCGGAGCGATTTATCGTCGCGATTTCGATCGCGCGTTCGTGTTGCTGTCGCGGGCGTTGGATGAGGCGCGCACGCAGCAGCAGCGCGATCGCGTCCTGCTCGATCTGGCGTTGGGGTTCATGGAGATGGGACTGCTGGACACGGCTCGCCAGGCGTACATGATCGTCGAGGTGACCGCGGACGATCCGACGCTGCGCTGGATCGCGTCGCTCAACTTGATGGATCTGGCGACGCGGACCGGCGCCGAGACGGTGTTCGAGCGTCACCGCCAGGCGGTGTCAAACGAACCGTTGACTCCGCGTCTCGCGGTCAACTACCACATCAATGTCGGCGAGGGGTATCGCCGGTTCGGCCGCGAACGGCAGGCGCGCCAGGCGTTCGACCGCGCCGTGGTGTTGGCGGAGCGCCACCAGTTGAACCGGGAATTACTGCAGGCCGAGGCCGCGCGAGATGCGGTTCAGCCACAGGCCACGCCGCAGAAGACGGAGCGAGCCGACGCAATCACGTTGACCGACGCCACGATCCGTGCGCAGCAGGTGATCGAGCACCTGGGCGCCGAGCTGGCCGGCGCCGGAGTGTGACTCCAGCGCCGCCATTGAGGGGTCGCCTCAGCAACCGCCGCTGGTGGCGGCCACGCCGCCGCAGGCGGGATGGACCGCGGAAGTGGTCGTGTGGGTGGCCACGTGAGAGGCTGTGGCATCGGCTGGGGCAGTAGCTGAAGTACAGGCAGCGAGTGAAAGAGCAGCAATCGTAGCAAGCGCGAAGGAAAGACGACGGATCATACAGGGCTCCAGACAATGGGTGAAGGATCTCAACCTTCACTGTGCGACATCGACCAGCCGAGGTCAATGTCGTGCTGGGGCGTCGCGACCGCGTGCGCGGGCGCATTATAAATGCCACATGAGACGCGTTTAAGAATCGTCTCGTTTCTGAGAGAGTTCTTATCCGCGTCGCTGCGTGTCGCGCTCGGCCCTCGACACGAGTTGCACGCCACGCACTCGGTTGACGAGCTCGACGACACGCTGCGCGTCATGGCCGCCGACATTGCGATCGTCGACCCGGAGTTCGCGAGTCAGGCGCTCCTCGAACTGTTAGCGGTTCTCGACAAGCACGTATCAGTGCACGTCGTCAGTTACACGACGGTGTCACCGGCGGCCATGCGCGCCCAGATGCAGTTCGCGCTGCGCGGGCATCGGCACCTCGTGCTCATGGGATTCGACGACGGGCCGGCGCAGTTCCGCACCTACCTGGAAGACCTGCGCGGCGACGCGCTCGGCGAGATTTTGTTGGCGCAGCTCCGCCCCGCGCTGGAGCGCCTGCCGACGCCAGTCTCGCGCGCGATAGAAGAGCTCTTTCGATCGCCCGCCACGGTCGAGAGCGTTCCAGCGCTCGCCCGGTTAGCCGGCGCACGCCACCGTCGACCCCTGCACGAAGCGTTGGCGCGCGCCGGCTGGCAGTCCGCCGGGACGCTCATTCGCGCCGCGCGGGTGGTGCGCGCGTACGCCTATCTCACGCAGGGCGACAACCGGGTACGCGACGTAGCCGTCAAGCTGGGTTACGCGACGTCGCGTGGGTTGGCCAACGAAGTCCGCGCCGTGTCGGGATTGCTGCCCTCGTCGCTCGGCGCCCTCACGCCGCAAGCCTTTCTCGCCCGGGTCGTCGCGGGCCTCGTGCGGCCGCCCGTCTGGGCGCCTCGGACGCCGGCCAGCAGCCTGCCCCTGGAGCGCGTGGTCCCGGAGCGGTTCGCCGACTGAGGCCGGTCCACGTATTTTTCCAGTATGACACTCTACGCCAGCCGCATTGCGGCTTTGGGAACCGAAAATGCTTTTCGCGTTGGCGATGACATCGCCCGCGTGACGCCGCAGCTTGCCGCGCGCGGCATAAATGTGATCCGACTGAACATTGGCGAGCCGGATTTCGATAGCGCGCCGCACATCAACGATGCGGGATGCGCCGCGATTCATGCGGGGAAAACCCATTATACCGACCCTCAGGGAATCCCCGGTCTACGCGCCGCGATCGCGGCCCACGTGAAGCGGACCCGCGGCATCGCGGTCGATCCCGCGCAGGTCATCGTCACGACCGGCGGCAAGCCATCGATCGGCTTCACCATGCAGGCGTATGTCAATCCGGGCGACGAAGTGATCTACCCGAGCCCGGGGTTTCCTATATACGAGTCGTGGGTGACGTATGTCGGCGCCAAGGCCGTGCCGCTGCCGTTGCGCGAAGATCGAAATTTCATTTTTACCACCGACGATCTCGCCGAGCGGATCAGCACGAAGACCAAGGTCATCATCCTCTGCTCGCCGTCTAACCCGACCGGTGGTGTATTCGACAAAGGGGAGCTCGAACAGCTCGCGAAGTTGATCCGGCGCCGCTGCGGTCCTGAAGTCCGTATTTATTCGGACGAGATCTACGAAGACATCATCTTCGACGGACACACGCACCACAGCATCGCGTCAGAAGAGGGAATGGCCGAGCGCACGATCATCGCATCGGGCCACTCGAAGGGCTTCGCGATGACGGGTTGGCGACTCGGTTGGGCGGTCTTGCCGACGGTCGACGAGGCGCAGGTCTTCAAGCAGCTGACGATCAACACGGTGTCGTGCGTTCCGCCCTTCATCCAAGAGGCGGGCCGCGTTGCGCTCGAGAGTCCGCTCTCCCCGCCGGTGGTGAAGAACATGGTGACGGCGTTCCAGGACCGGCGCGACAAGGTGGTGGCGGCGTTCAACCGGATCCCGGGGATCCAGTGTCAGTCGCCGAAGGGTGCGTTTTACCTCTTCCCGAACGTCGGGGGTCTCTGCCGTCGCTTCGGGCTCATTGACGACGAGGGCCGCGCCACGCCCACCGCCGAGCGTTTCGGTACGCCGGCGCGGGCTCTCCAGGCTTTCCTCCTGGAGCGCTACGGCGTCGCCACCATGGATCGTCACTCGTTCGGCCGCATTGGCGCGGATGGCCAGCATTTCCTCCGCGTCTCGATCGCCGCGAGCCTGGAGCGCCTTCTGGAGGCAACGGATCGCATTGCGCGCGCGGCGAAGGACACGGAGGGCTTCGCCGAGTTCGCCACGTCGATTAAATTAGTTCATGAGTGACGCGCTGATCATTGACGCCGTGCGAACGCCCCGTGGGAAGGGCAAGCGGGGCAAAGGTTCGCTGACCGAGTTCCATCCCCAGGAGCTCTTCGCGCAGACCCTGAACCACCTGGCGGCAAAGAGCGGCGTCGCTCCAGGCGATGTGGGCGATGTCGTCGTCGGCTGCGTCTCGCAAATCGGTGAGCAGGGCGCCAACATCGCCCGCAACGCCGTGCTGGCCGCGGGCTGGCCCGATGAGGTGTCCGCCACGACGATCAACCGCTTCTGCGGCTCAGGCCTGCAGGCCGTGAACTTCGCCGCGATGGCCGTGGCGAGCGGCACGATGCCGGTCGCCGTCGGTGGCGGCGTCGAGAGCATGTCGCACTACTCGCTCGGCGCCGACGGCGGCGGGCAAGATGGCGGCAACCTCCGCCTCCGCGAGCGGGTGCATCAAGTCCCGCAGGGCATCAGCGCGGATCTCATCGCCAGTCTGTATCACGTGTCGCGGGCCGAGGTCGATGCGTTCGCGCTCGAGTCGCAGCGGAAAGCGGCGGTGGCGCAGCGCGAGTGCCGGTTCTCGAAGAGCCTCTTCCCTGTGATCGATCCGGCGACCGGCGCGGTTGCGCTCGCGGCCGACGAGTACACCCGTCCGTCGTCGACGATCGAAGGACTGACCGCGCTCGCGCCGGCATTCGCCGACCACCCCGAGCTCGACGCGATCGCGCTGGCGAAGTACCCCTCGGCCGGCGCGATCCGACATGTGCACACGGCCGGCAACTCCAGCGGTATCGTCGACGGCGCCGCCGCGGTGCTCATCGCCTCTCCAGACTACGTCGCCGCTCACAGCGTGCATCCCCGCGCGCGGATCCGCGCCATGGCGACGATCGGCAGCGAGCCGCTCATCATGCTGACGGCTCCCACCGCCGCATCGCGAAAGGCGCTCGCGCTCGCCGGGATGTCCCCGCGCGACATCGATCTCTGGGAGATCAACGAGGCGTTCGCGGTCGTGCCCATTCACACGATGCGGGAGTTGGACCTCGACCCCACTCGCGTCAACGTCAACGGCGGCGCGATAGCCCTCGGCCACCCACTCGGCGCCACCGGCGCGATGTTGCTCGGTACCGTGCTCGATGAGCTGGAGCGTCGCGACCTCGCGACCGGTCTGGTGACACTCTGCATCGGTGGTGGTCAGGGCATCGCGACTATCGTCGAGCGGGTGTAAACAGCACGGCGAACACGACGAGGATCACCGCCGCGAAGCCGGCGGGAATAAGCCAAATGGTGTGCCAGTCGTGACCCGTGGGTGTCGTGAACGCCTGCACAATGTTTCCCGATAGCCACCCGCCGATAAACAGCCCGGCGCCTTGGGTGATCAAGGCCAGAAACCCCTGCGCCGCTGCCCGTATCTGAATATCGGCTCGCTGGTCGACATAGATCTGCCCGGTCACGAAAAAGAAGTCATAGCAGACGCCGTGCAGCAGGATGCCGGCGTACAACATCCACACGAGCGGCCCGGTGTTGCCGTATGCGAAGAACGCATATCGCAGCGCCCAGGCGGCCATGCCGATCAAGAGGATGCGCTTGACGCCGAGCCGGACGAGGAGCACCGGCAGGAGCAGCATGAAGCCGAGCTCGGACATCTGCCCGAAGCTCATTTTGCTCGCGGGTTCGCTGAGGCCGATCTCGTTCAGATAGAGGTTCGTGAACGCGTAATAGAACTGCAGCGGGATGCAGAGCAGAAACGACCCGACGATGAACGTGGCGAACGACCGATCGCCCAGCAGCTTGAGCGCATCGACCCCGAGGAACATCCCGGATGCGAAGCGCCTTGCCGGCCGCGTGCGGCGGCGTGTGCGGCAACAGGAACGAGTAGAGTCCGAGGACGATCGATGCGCCCGCCGCGATCTCGAGCGGCACAACGGTGGGCTCCACGTGCAGCCGGCCCACGAGAAGCCCGGCGACGATCCAGCCGATCGTGCCCAGTGCGCGGACCGCGGGGAACTCTCGCGCCGGCTCTTGCATGTGGTCGAATGACAGGGAGTTGGTGAGCGCCAGCGTCGGCATGTAGCAGAGCGCGTAGGCGACGAGCAGCGGGTAGAACGCGCCGAACGTGACGGCGCGCGACGCGGCGTACATCAAGAGCCCGCCGGCAAGATGGAGCACGGCCAGCGCCCGCTCCGTCGCCAGGAAGCGGTCGGCGATCATCCCGACGAAGAACGGCGAGATCATCGCGGCGAGCGCCGTCGCGCCGTACGCGAGACCGATCTGGGTGCCCGAGAACTTGAGGGTCTGGCCCAGATACGTGCCCATGGTCACGAACCAGGCGCCCCAGACGAAGTACTGCAAGAACATCATGGCCGAGAGCTTCACGCGGACGTTGCTCATGGGGCCATAAGATGCGCCGAATCAGACCAGCCGGGAATCTCTCCGGTCGGTCGCGGCGCGGGTGGGCACAATAGACGCCGGCGTGGTCCGGCTGACGAGGTGTGGCGCTTGGCGCACGAACGTTTGCTCGACGAGCTGCGACGTGATGAACGCTGCGGCGTCGATGCGCGAGATCGGGCTCGCCCGCACGGGGGCCTCGAGGACAGCGGCGTACGAGCCGGTATGCGGTCCGGCGGTCAGGCGCGCCGGACGCACGATGGTCCAGTCGAGCGGGCTCTCGCGCACGGCGGCCTCGCGCTCGCGGGCGTCGCGGCGGGCCCCGTGGCCAAGCACGGACCGGAAAAATCCGCCGGCCCCCTGGGCGTCGTGCTCATGGAGCGCCGCGTCGCTCACGTAGATGAGCCGCGCGGTGCCCGCATGCGTCATCGCGCGGATCACGACGCGGGTCCCGTAGAGCAACGGCACGGGCGAGCGATCCGCGGTTGGCCGGTTGGCGACGGCCCAGATGACCGCGTCCTGATCGTGCATCGCACGGTCGACGGCGCGCGCATCGTGCACGCTGCCGCCGAAGATCCGAATGGCAGGATCACCGGTAAGCAGTGGAGCGGGATGCCGGGTGTATGCGGTAACCGTGCAGTCGGCCGCGAGCGCTCTGGTCAGGAGCGCGCGGCCGAGGCGCCCGGAGGCGCCAAGGACGAGCACTTTCATTGGATCAAGAGTGGCACGCAGGACAACGTGCCACCCGGTCAGCCGAGTATCAACTCTGTTTCAGCTCAACTGTTCGATCGAGCGCGCCTTCCAGATAGACGCGCGTGAGCCCGCCGGCCCAATACGAGACATCTGTTCGGTTGGGTTGGATCGTCTCGCGCGCCGACGTGAGGACGGGGCCGCCGTCGTCTGGCTCAAATTCCAGCCACGCCTCCCAGCGGCCAATGTCGTCTTCCTTGCCGCAAACACGCGGGTAATACGCCACGCCGTCGCGCGAGACGATCGACTCGTTGAATCGAACAAACACCTCGGCCATCGGGAGAGGAGACTCGCAACCCCCGCGCCATCCCTAGAAAGAAACCTGGAGATCCGACGTAAAGAGCCGATCTGTGGTGCGAAATCCCGGTGGCGGCAGGTTCGCGTAGTGGATGGCGTAGCCGATCTTGATCGCGAAGTGCCTCGAGAGCGGAGCGACCAGATCCGTCTCGGAGTTGATGCGGAAATCCTTCTCGTGCTCGAGATCCGGCAGGCCTTCAACGAATTGTTGAAAGTAGGCGTCCTTGGCGAAAGCAAACTTGTACGTGATCGCTCCACGCGCGTCGGCGTGCTGATCCATCGAGTCCGGCAGCAGCTTCTGCTCGGTGTACGCGAAACCAGCGTCGAGCTCGAGCGAATGCCGTTTCGGGAGGATCGGCGTGAACGCGAAGCCGCCGCCTTCCTGGAAGTCGTAGTCGATGCCGGCGAACGTGTTGCGCGCGAACCCCGCCAGCGCGTAGAGGCCGACGGTCTTGGTGAACGAGTACTGGTCGCGGACGCCAGCCGTCCAGATGTTGGTCTGCACGACGTTCTTGTTCTGCCCGTACACGACCGTAAAGGTTTGATCGATCCGATTGACGGGACTCGTTCGGAGCGTCAACTGATCCGCGAAGTTGATGGTCGACACCTGCGTATTGCCAGATGTGGCCACGTAGCCCAGGTCGCCGTGAAACACGACGAAATGGGTCGTATCCTGCGCCGTGATGGCGGTGGGGATCAGGACGAGGAGGGCGAGTGCTCTCACAGGGCTTTCACCATCAGGTAGTCGGTTTGCATTTCGTTGCCGAGTCGAAAGGGAATGAGACCTGCATCGGTAAACCCGATTTTTCGATAGAACGCGATAGCCCGGGGATTCTGATCCCACACCGTGAGCCATACGGTTCTGGCGCCACGCTCGGCCGCGGCTGCGCAGGTTGCGGTCATGAGGCGCTGGGCGACGCCAAGACCGTGCCACGCGCGGTCGACGTAAAAGCGTTTGATTTCGAGCGCGTGAGCGTCACCGACGGCGGGCGGGACGATCTCGTGTGTCACTTGGGCGTACCCAATCAGGTCCAGCGCTTGCGCGACGAGGATGTACCCGCTCGGGTCTTCGATCTCCGCGCGCTGCACCTCCGGGGAAAACGCGCTGGCCAGGTGCATGGCCATGTTCTCCGCGGTATTGAACGCCGCGTAGGTCTCCCGAAAGGTCTTGGCGCCGAGCGTCGCCAGCGCTGCCGCGTCGTCCGCGACGGCGTATCGGATGGTCGCCTCGAGCATGGGCTCGAAACTACGTCCGGTGGCGGTTCGTCTGCAGGGTATGCAAGTCCTCGAGCAGACCCCGACGCTGGTCGTCTGTCACCAGAGCGCGAGCTATATGCGTGGGTTCGGGCTCCTCTTCGCGGGACTTGGCGCCGGAGCGCTCGTGCTCGTGACGCATGCCGACGCCTGGCACACGAGCGGATCGCCTTGGGTCGCCTACGTCGTCGGCATCGGGTTCGTGATCGCGGGTCTCCTGTTATTCTGCAAGGCCGAGGATGACCGGATCGTGCTCGATGGCGCGGCGCATGTCGCGCGGATCATACGCCGAGGGATGTGGCGGCAGTCGACGACCGAGGTACCGTTCGCCAAGATCCAGGATGTCGCGCTGGAAGTCACGGCGATGCGCAACTCGGGGAACGAGAGCGGGAACCGCCTGACCTGGCGTCCCGTCTTCGTGTGCGAGAACAATAGCCGCGTGCCGTGGACTCCGATGTCGACGAGCGACCGGATCTCGCAAGCGCGCGCGGTCGCCGCGGCGCGGGCCATAGGCGGGTGGAATGCGCTGCCGGTGGAGGGCTCCCCCGCGTTGGCGCGCGCCGTGACGGCGGTCACGAACATCGGGTGTCTCTACGCGTTCTGCGCCGTGTTCTTCGGGTTTCTGCTCCTGCTGATGGGGGTTCAGGTCGCGCCGCTGGCCACCTGGGTGCCGACGTCGGCGACCGTGGTGGCGTCTGGTGTCGGCACCGTGCAGAGGAGCAACGGCGGCGCGTCGTACCAGCCGACGGTGTCGTATCGGTACACGGTGGGCGGCACGCCGTACATCTCGAACCGCGTCTCGGTGATCACGGAGTCAGCGAGCAGAAAGTGGGCGCAGTCCGTCGTCGACCGCTATCCGCAGGGCGCCTCGGTCACGGCATGGTATGATCCGAAGCATCCGGGGAGCGCGATTATCGACCACCACGTGGCGAGGATTCCCCTCATCATGATGGGCATCGGGCTCGCGGTCGTGCTGCTGATGGTCATGGCGATCAAGCGCGCCCAGGCCCAAAGCCAAGCCGCGCTCGCGGGTGGCGACGTCCCGGTGGTCCCCGCGCGCTAGGACCGCTTGCGAGCGTCCTTGCGAGGCCGGTTGCTAGCCGTATGTTCCCTGTATGACCCGCACCGGCGCCAACCTGCTGGTGGTCGATGACGAGCCGGCGATCGCCCGGTCGCTGTCGTTGCTGTTTACGCGCCGCGGGCACCGGGTGATTGTGGCCCCGGGAGGTAACGCTGCCCTCGAAGTGATGTCGCAGACGCACGTCGACTGCGTCGTGCTGGACTACCGGTTGCCGGATATTCGCGGGGACGCGCTCTACGCTTACATGGCGGCCCGCCAACCGGATCTCTCGGGCAGGGCCGTGTTCCTCACGGGTGATATTGTGCCGGATGTCCGCGCTGCCTTGGAGCGCACGGGTTGCCATGTTGTCGCTAAGCCATTCGAGCTGGCCGACTTAGTCGCCATCGTGGACCAGGTTCTCGCCGCGGGAGAGACGCGCGCGGGTTGACTGGAGGATCGTGCCCCGTTAGGCTGCGAATGAATGGACGTTCAGTCAGCGGTCGACAAACGCGAAGCCATAGAGGACGCCGCTCTCGCGTTGTTCGTCGAACAGGGCTTCCATGGGACCACGGTACCTGAGATCGCGCGCCGGGCCGGGGTGGGCACCGGCACGCTCTATCTCTACCACTCGAGTAAAGACGAGCTGCTGAATGCGCTCCTCTTGCGGTGGTGCCGGACCTTGGCTGTCGGCCTCCAGGCCGCGACTCGCGGGGCCACCGCGCCCCGGGCCGTGTTCGCGGGGTTCTGGAAGGCCGCCGTCGACTTCAGCGAAGAGTACCCAGAGGCCTGGGCGTTCATGATGCAGTTCCACGACTCGCCCTACATCGCCGACGAAACCAGGCGGGAGATGGCGAGCATCAAAGCCCCGGTGGTCGCGATGTTCTACTCCGGGGTCGAACAGGGCGTGTTCAAGCCGCTCCCGCCCGAGCTCCTCCACGCGGTCTGTGTGGGCATCATGTCCGAGGTTCGCGCGCTCGCGGTGCTCGGCCAAACGACGATCACGGCGGAGCTGTGGCAGGCGGCGGAGGCGATGGCGTGGGAAGCGATTCAGTTGTCGAAAATCGAAGGTGTGAAACGTCAAGCATCCAGAGACCGTTAAGTCCTTTACACTATCGACCGTCGATGAGCGCTATGTCAGAGCATGAAGCTGCCCTCAAGGCCGCGATTCTGAGTGCGGCGGCCGGTCCATGGGGCAATCTGTCCCGCGTTGAGCGCGCCGTGAGGCGCTTTGCGCGCGCGGGACGGCAGCAGGGACTGCCGCCGGAGCGCATGCTGATCCGGCTCAAGGAGCTGAGTCGGCCCGCCGTCCAGCCACTGCTCGCGACCGAGCGTCGCGCGTGGGCGCTGCACGTGCTGTCGGCCGCGGTGAACGCGGCAGTGGCCAGCGTGTTCGTCGAGACCGAGCGGGTGGCGACACCGCCTGTCGCGGCGCCGTCGTGAAGTGAATACCGAACCGCTGCCGCGCACTAGGGCGGCGCGTGACGCACGAGGGGTATGCTAATATCCCGTGGCCAGCCGACGCGCCGCTGCCGCGGTGTTCATCGCGTACAATCTGCTGCTCGCGCTCCTCTGGGCGCCGCACAATCTCGTCTTCGCCGCCGCGCATCTCGCGGCGATCGCATTGCCCACGCTGCTCGCCTCGACGCCATTCGCCGACGCCTACCCGGCGTTCGCGGTCATTGGCATCTGGACCGAGATGGGGGCGATTCTCCCACTCTTGCACCCCGACGGTGCCGCCGGCGCGGCCGCACGTGACGCCGCCGCGCTCCGTGTCGACGCTCTGGTTTTCGGGATCCACTGGCACACCCGATGGATGGCACTGATGCCGTGGGGGTGGTTGTCGACCGTGATGTATGCTGTCTACTGCTCGTATTACGCGCTCCTCATCGGCCTGCCACTGTCGTTCTGGTTGTTACGGCACCGCGAAGCGGTAGCCGAGTTGGCCTTTCGTCTCTTGCTCGTGTACGTGGCTTGCGCCGTCTGCTATCTGATATTCCCGGTCATAGGCCCGGCGCCCCTACCACCGGTGGCCGACGCGGTGAGGCATGGTGCCTTCTTTGAGACATCGGCCGCGATCCAGCGAGCGGGGGACTCGCTCGGCACGTCGTTGCCCAGCACGCACGCGGCGGGCTCGATGACACTCGCGCTGGCCGCCTGGCGCTGGCTCCCACGGCCCGTTGCGCTGGCGACCGTGGGGTTAGCCGTCGCGATCGCGTTCGCGACGGTCTACACGCAGAACCACTACGCGATCGATGCCGTCGCGGGCGTGCTCCTGGCCATCTGCCTCCAGACGATCGTCAGTCGCCTGCCGCTGGCGCCGGCGCCGGCGCTAGCCCCGCGCCGCCGCGCGCTTCCCGCCGGCGCTTAGCGCGAGCGTCGAACCACTGCTGGATCTCGTCCAGGTACGTATAGAACACGGGCGTCACGTACAGCGTCACGAGCTGCGAGAACGCGAGCCCGCCGACGACCGCGACACCAAGGGGACGCCGCACCGTCGCGCCGGCGCCGGTGCCGAGCGCGATCGGCAGCGCGCCCATGAGCGCCGCCATCGTCGTCATCATGATCGGCCGGAACCGCACGCTGCACGCTTCGATGATCGCCTGCTCGGCGGTCTTGTGCCCGCCGCCGGCGTGTTCGGCCTCGATCGCGAAGTCGATCATCATGATCGCGTTCTTCTTGACGATCCCGATGAGCATGATCACGCCGACGATGCCGTAGACGTCGAGGTCCAGGCCGCACAGCAAGAGCGTGAGGAGCGCGCCGAACGCGGCGAACGGTAGCCCGGAGAGAATCGTGATCGGGTGGATAAAGCTCTCATAGAGCACGCCGAGGATCAGATAGATCACGAAGACGGCCAGCGCGACGAGCAGCAACAGGCCGGATTGCGTCGACTCGAACGCCGCCGCCGTGCCGGTGAACTGCGCCGCGATGTTCGACGGCAGGATCGTCTTCGCTTCTTTTTGGATCTCGGCGAGCGCGGTGCCGAGCGAGACGCCAGGCGCGAGGTCGTAGGAGATGGTGACCGATGGGAGCTGGCCGGAGTGGTTCACGGTCACCGGCCCGATGTCGTTCCGGAACCGCGCGACGGCGGAGAGCGGTACGAGCGGCGCGCCCGAGCTGGGCGCGATGGCCGAGGCGCCGTAGCCGCCGTTCGACGTGCCACCGACGCTCGTTCCCGACCGGACATATAACGTCCCGAGCGATGCAATGTCCTGCTGATACTGCGGCAGGAGCTCGAGCACGACCCAGTACTCGTTGGTCGGCGTGTAGATCGTCGACACCTGCCGTTGGCCGAACGAGTCGTACAGCGTATTCTCGATCTCGGCCGCCGTCACGCCGAGCTGCCCCGAGTGGTCGCGATCGATATCGATCGTGACCTGGGGATTCTGGATCAGGAGATCGCTCGTGACCGCGGAGAGGTCGGGCAGCTGGCGCAGCCGCGCTTCGAGCGTCCGGGCCGAGTTATCGAGACCCGTGATGTCGCCGCTCTGGAGCGTGAACTGGTAGAGGCTCTTCGACTGGAGACCGCCGATGGAGATCGCCGGCGGGTTCTGCACGTACGCTTGAATTCCCGCCACGCCTTGGACCGCCGCGGCCAAGTCGCGCGCGATCTGATCGGCGCTCCGACCGTGCCGCTGCGAGATCGACACGAGGTCGACCGTCATCTGGCCCTGGTTCGCGGCCGGGGTCGTGCCGACGGACGATGTGACGGCCCGCACCGCGGGATCTTTCATCACGATCGCCGCGACTTCTTGTTGGTGTTGAATCAGCCCGTCGTACGAGACGCCCTGGGCGGCTTCGGTGGTGACCAACAATTGCCCAGTATCATCCGATGGAAACAGTCCCTTGGGGATATAGTAAAAGAGGATCACGGTCAGCACGAGAATGACGCCCGAGAACACCAGCGTGTGCGGCCGGTGCCCCATGACCCAATTCAAGGTTCTCTCGTATCCGCCGAGCACCCGATTGTAGATGCGCTCGGATGCTTCGTACAGCTTGCCGTGCTTCTGCCCGTGGTCGCTGCGCAAGAACCGGCTGGAGAGCATGGGCGTCAGCGTCAATGACACGAAGCCCGAGACCAGGATCGACACGCCGATGGTGACCGCGAACTCGTGGAACAGCTTCCCGATGATCCCGCCCATGAACAGGATCGGGATGAACACCGCGCTCAGGCTCAACGTCATGGACAGAATCGTGAACCCGACCTCGGACGCGCCGTCGATGGCGGCCTGCATCCGCGGTTTTCCCATCTCCAGATGTCGGACGATGTTCTCGAGCATGACGATCGCGTCGTCGACCACGAAGCCGACCGCGAGCGTCAACGCCATCAGCGACAGGTTATCGAGGCTGTAATTCAGCAGGTACATCACCGAGAACGTGCCGATGATGGACATCGGCAGCGCCAAGCTCGGGATGATCGTCGCCGAGACGTTCCGTAAGAAAACGAAGATGACGAGGACGACGAGAACGAGCGTGAGCTCCAGCGTGAACTTCACGTCGTCGACCGACTCCTGAATCGTCACCGACCGGTCGAATAACACCTGGACGTGGATCGACGCCGGGATTTCAGCCTGAAGCTTCGTCAGAGTTTGCTTGATGCGACTGGCGACGGCAACGGTATTCGTGCCGGGTTGCCGTTGGATCTCGAGGACGATCGAGCGTTGGCCGCCGAGCCAGCTCGCGGTTTTGTTGTTCTGAACATCGTCTGTGACGCGCCCGAGGTCGCCGAGCACGATCGGCGCGCCGTTCTTGTACGCGACGACCATGTTGCGGAAGTCATCGGCGCTGTTGAGCTGACCCGTCGCTTGAATCGTGAGGGCAGTCTTCGAGCCCCAGAGAACGCCGGTGGCGATATTGACGTTCTGGCTCGTGATCGCGCCGTTGATGTCCTCGAGGCCGAGGTTGCGGGCCGCCAGCTGGTGCGGATCCATCTGGATGCGAACCGCGTACTTTTGCGTCCCCTCGACCAATACCTGCGCGACTCCACCAACCATGGAGAGCCGCTGCGCCAGGGTCACCTCGCCGTACTCGTCGAGTGTCGACAGGGGCACGACGTCCGAGGTCAGCGCGAGCGTAATGATCGGGGCATCGGCCGGGTTTGTTTTCTGATAGGACGGCGGGATGATGCCTTGGGGCAGGGTGCGCAGTGTCTGTGTGATCGCCGCCTGAATATCTTGGGCCGCGGCGTCGATATTCCGATCGAGCGCGAACTGCACGACGATCTGAGTCGCCCCGATGCTCGACGTCGACGTCATGTTGTCGATGCCGGCGATCGTCGAGAACTGCTTCTCGAGCGGCGTGGCGACCGTCGATGCCATCGTCTCGGGGCTGGCCCCGGGGAGCGTCGCGCTGACGGTAATGGTCGGGAAGTCGACGTTCGGGAGATCGCTGACGGGCAGCGACCGATACGCGACGATGCCAAAGAACAGGATGCCGATCATGACGAGGGTCGTCATGACCGGTCGCTTAATGAACAGTGTCGTCATTCGTTAATCACCGGCGACCGGTAGAGGTGTCGGCGTCTCAGCCCACGGGAGTCGCGCGAACATGCGCCCGAGCCACGTCTGGGCGTCGTCGAGGTACGTATAGAACACCGGCGTCACATACAGCGTGACGATCTGTGAGAAAGCTAAGCCGCCAACCACCACGATCCCCAGGGGCCGCCGCGACGAGGCGCTCGATCCGATGCCGATGGCGATCGGCAGCGTCCCCATGATCGCCGCCACCGTCGTCATCATGATCGGCCGGAACCGCACGCTGCACGCCCGAATAATCGACTGCTCCGGCGACAGCTGTTCGTTGCGTTCGGCCTCGATGGCGAAGTCGATCATCATGATCGCGTTCTTCTTCACGATCCCGATCAGCATGATGAGGCCGACATACCCATAGACGTCGAGCTCGACGCCGGTGATCCACAGCGCCAGCAGCGCGCCGAACGTCGCAAACGGCAGCCCGGTGAGGATCGTGATCGGGTGAACGAAACTCTCGTAGAGGATGCCGAGGATGATGTAGATCACGAATACGGTGACCAGGAGCAGGACGCCGAGTCCGGAGGTCGAGCTCTGGAAGGCTTGCGCCTGTCCCGAGAATTGTCCCGTGACGTTGGCGGGCAGCGTTTGGAATGCCACGCGCTGCACTGCGGCGGTGACGGCGGCGAGGTCGGCGTTCGGCGGCGCGTTGAACGAGATCGTCACAGACGGCAACTGGCCCGAGTGATTGATGGCCGCGGGGCCGAACGAGGGCTCGAGCTCGGCCACCTGGGCCAGCGGCACGACCTCGCCCCGCGTCCCACTGATGTACAGCTTGTTCAAGTCGAGCGGCGAGGATTGAAAACGCGGCGCCATCTCCAGCACCACCCAGTACTCGTTGACCGCCGTGTAGATCGTGGAGACCTGTTGCGCGTTGTACCCTTCGGCGAGCGCGTTCTCGATCGACGCGGGTGTCAGTCCGAGCGGCGCTGCTTTCGCGCGGTCGATGCGAACCGTGACCTGGGGATTCCGATTCAAGAGATCGCTGGTCACGTCGGTGATCAACGGGAGCTTCTGGAGCTCCGTCATGAGCTTGAGCGCGCTCGAGTACAGGACCTCGAGGTCGGGACCTTGCAACGTGTACTGATACAGGGCCTTGGATGACCGGCCGCCGATTTGGATGGACGGTTGATTCTGGAGATAGAGCCGGAAGCCGGGGATGCCCGACACGTGGCGCGTGATCTCCTGCACGCACACGTCGGCTGACGGGCGCACCTGCGGGTTTTTGAGCGTCAGGTAGAAGTTCCCCTGGTTCGTGGCGCCCGCTTGCCCACCCCCGCCCAGGGCCGACGTGAACCGATCGATGCATGTGTCCTTCGTCAGAATGCCCGCCGCCTTTTGCTGGAGGCGCGACATCTCGTTGAACGCAGTCCCTTGCGCCGCCTCGGTCGTGGCGAAGAGCTGCCCGCTGTCGCTCGGCGGGAAGAGGCCTTTGGAGACGATCTTGAACAGGAATCCCGTCAGGAACAGGATCAACACCGAGAACACGAGCGTGAGGGGGCGGTGGCGCATGACCCACTCCAGGCTCCGCTCATACGCATTGAGCGCTATCGTGAACCCGCGTTCGCTCAAGTTGAACCAGCGACCGTGCTGGACTTCGTGATGCGGTTTGAGGAAGCGACTGCACAGCATGGGGGTCAGGGTCAGCGAGACGAACCCCGAGACCAGGATCGAGATGCTGATCGTAAGCGCGAACTCGTTGAACAGCTTGCCGACGACGCCGCCCATGAAGACGAGGGGGATGAACACCGCGGCGAGCGACAGCGTCATCGACAAGATCGTGAAGCCCACTTCCGCCGACCCCTGAAACGCGGCCTCCATCGGCGCCTGGCCGGCCTCGATGTGCCGGACAATGTTCTCCAGCATGACGATCGCGTCGTCGACAACGAACCCGACCGCGAGGGTCAGCGCCATCAGCGACAGGTTGTCGATGCTGAAGTTGAGCACGTACATCATCGAGAATGTGCCGACGATCGCCATCGGCAGCGTGAGGCTCGGGATGACCGTCGCGACGACGCTTCTCAAGAAGAGAAAAATGACCAGCACCACCAGTATGAGCGCCAACACCAAGGAGAACTTCACATCGCGCACGGCGCCTTGAATCGACACCGAGCGGTCGAAACCCAAGTTGACTGTCACGGTCGACGGCAGCTCTTTCTCGATCTCCGTCATCTTCGCCTTGACGGCGTCGACGACTTGGACCGTATTCGTCCCGGGTTGTCGCGTGACGGCCAGGAAGACCGTGCGGGACATGTCGTGTCCGTTCCAGTACCAGGCGGCCGCCTTGTTGTTCTGAACATCGTCGATGACGTTGGCGACGTCGCCCAAGCGCACCGCCGCGCCGTTCCGGTAGGTCACGATGAGGTGACGGAACTCATCGGCGCTGTAGAGCTGACCGGTCGCGTAAACGGTCGTGGTCTGATTCGGCCCGTAGAGAATGCCCGTCGGGATGTAGACGTTCTCGTTCGAGATTGCTTTCGCGACGGTGTTGACGCTGAGGCCGCGCGTGGCGAGCTGTCCGGGGTCGAGCTGCACGCGCACGGCGTACTTTTGTGAGCCGAACACGCTGACCTGGGCGACGCCGTTCACCATCGAGATCTGCTGCGCGATCGTCGTTTCGCCGTACTCGTCGACGGTGGGGAGCGGGAGCACGGCCGAGGTCAACGCATAGAACAGGATCGGCGCCGCGGCGGGATTTTGCTTCCGATACGACGGCGGGATGATGTTCGTCGGCAGGTTCGGGAGCGCGGCCGAGATGGCGGCGTTCACGTCCTGGGCGGCGGCGTCGATTTTGCGATCGAGTGAGAACTGGATCGTGACCGACGTGCTCCCGAGGGCGCTCGTCGAGGTGATGTTATCGATGCCGGCGATCGTCGAGAACTGTTTCTCGAGCGGGGTGGCGACGGTGGCCGCCATGGTCTCCGGGCTCGCGCCGGGGAGGGACGCGTTGACGGAGATCGTGGGGAAGTCGACGGTGGGGAGGTCGCTGACCGGAAGTTGACGGTACGCGATCACGCCGAACAACAGAATGCCGGTCATGATCAGGGTGGTCATGACCGGCCGCTTGATGAACAGCGCGGTCATCCCACCCGCGCGCGACCCGTGCGAGAGGTCGATCCCGGTGCTTATCTCGTGCTGGCCGGTGGTAAATACCGCGTGCTCGTCAGTCGCCACACTTGGAAAATACGCGCGAGCTACTTCGTCCGTTGGTACAGTCCAGTGTACGTCGCCGTGCCGATCGAGTGCCCTTTGGTCGCATTGAGGAGCCCATCCCGATCCAGGCCAGCCTGAAGCGCGGACGGTGCGAGATCGAGCGCGTAGAGTGTGAAGACGTAGTGATGCGGTGGATCGCCGACTGGCGGGCATGGTCCGCCGTATCCGGGCGACGGGAATCCGGTCTTCCCCTGAACTATTCCGCTCGCTGATCCCGCGCCGGCGCCCTCAGCCAGGGAGCCTCGTGCGGGATCGATGCCGTACGCGACCCAGTGTGTCCACCCTTGTCCTTTGCGCGCGTCGGGATCGAACATGATGATCGCGAGGCTCTTGGTGCCGGACGGCACGCCTGACCATGCGAGCGCGGGCGAGACGTTCTGCCCGCCGCATCCGCCTTGGTCGTACGCTTGTGCGGCGGGGATTTTCCCGTCGTTCGGGAAGGTGGTCGACGAGAGGGTGAGCGCGGTATGCGTGGCCATGGCGATCACGCTGGCGGCGAGGGCGAGGAGGGTCTTCATAGTTCGTGAACTTAGTTAGCGGCTTGACAGGTGACCAAATAGTCACATATTAGCTCTGCCGTGGATGACGTCTTCAAGGCCATAGCGGACCCTATCCGTCGGACGCTCCTGGACCGGCTCTTTCGCCATAACGCACTGACACTCAGCGACTTATGCGACGGTTTAGATATGACCCGGTTCGGCGTCATGAAGCATCTGCGGATTCTAGAGGCCGCCGGCCTCATCACCACGCGAAAGGTGGGTCGCGAGAAACGCCACTATTTGAACCCCGTGCCGATTCGCCTCATGCACGACCGCTGGGTGAGCAAGTACACGGCCCCGATGGCCGCGGCATTGGTCGAGCTCAAGACGGCGCTCGAGGCGGATGCGATGTCCGCTGACCCCTCGCTCGGCGAAGCTGAGCGATTCCAACCGACCAGTCGAGCGGAGCGAAGCGACGCATCGACGTGCGGCGGAGCCGCACAAGTCTACCAGATCGTGATCCGCACGACGGCCGAGCGTCTGTGGCAAGCGCTCACCGACTCGTCCTTCAGTCGCCGCTACCCGTTCTACATGTCGATCGAGTCGACGTTCGAGCTCGGCGCGCCGATTCGCTTCGTCGACGACGCCGGCCGCGCTGCCGTCGAGGGCGTGGTCCTCGAATCCGACCCTCCGCGTCGGCTCGTCTACTCATGGGTGATCCGCTACGACGCGGCCTACTCCCACGAGACGTCCCGCGTCACATGGCTGATCGAGCCGCGCGGCGACTCGGTCTGCCAACTCACGCTCACGCACGACGTCACTCACGCGCCTCTCACCGCGCCGCACGTCAGTCGCGGCTGGCCGTTCATTCTCTCCGGCATCAAGACGCTTCTCGAAACCGGCGAACCGCTGGTTATCACCCCGTGAGGACCACCATGTCGACCATTTTGTTGCGCATCGCTTCCGTCGTTTTCGCTCTCTACACCGCGGGTCACAGCTTCGGCGCAATGATCAAGGATCCGAGCACGGGCGGTCCCGCGAAGCAGGCGGTCCTCGGCGCCATGCGTACATACCACGAGAACGTCATGGGCTCGAGTCGCTCGTACTGGGACTTCTATAAAGGCTTCGGCTGGATCGTAAGCTGCGCGCTCTTCCTGTTCGCCGTGCTATGCTGGCAGCTCTCAACCCTCGCCCGCACCCAGCCCTCGTTCGCGCGCCCACTGATTCTCACGCTCTTCGTTATCTCGATCCCGATGACAGTGCTGGCCTACACCAACTTCTTCGCCGCCCCGGCGATCTTCTCCACAGTCGCGACCCTACTGCTGGGTGCCGCGGCTTTCTCCCTCCCTTGACCGTCCATGCCGCGCTATCTTTCCTTGCTCTACGGGAAACGGGGCGTAGCGTAGCCCGGTAGCGCGCCTGCTTCGGGAGCAGGAGGTCGCTGGTTCAAATCCAGTCGCCCCGACTTTACAACCTCGCGTCGTCTCTTGTACTTCGCCCTGCCTGGATTTTCTGTGCTGCCAGGCAGGGTTTTGTATGCCCCCACGCTTGGTACCGCTGGAAGCGATCACGGCCGGCTGCCGACAAAATCCGAATTGGCCGCTTCTGTAATCCGGATTGGACGTTCTGGGTACTCCGATGCTCACGCTGCACTTGCGCCCAATCGCGGTGCATGATCCATAGCATTGAACCACCCAGCGACGAGCGGCGCGAGGCTGAGCTCCTGCCGTACACCACGGCGCGTTCGGATCAGAATGCCACGTTGCACCAGTCGTGTCACCGCCGCGTGGGCAGCGGCGTAGGAGACGCGGCTCGCCAGTGTGATGTCCCGGGCTATGACGCCGCGGCCGGAGGTCCCACGGACCATAGCCACTATATCCGCTTCGACCGAAGGCCCGAGGAGCGACCGGAATCGGAGCTCGGGTACGCGCCAGATCAGCCACTCGACCGGTCGGATGACGGACAGTTTTAGTGTCATATCGTCGTGCCAGAAGCCCCACGCTTTGAACATTGGCAGCGCTTGCGCTTCGACCCGGCGACGGAGCGAAGGAAACTGATCCATGATACGAAACAGAGGCTGGCCCGGATGTATAGGGCGGCAGCGGGCGATGGCCGCGTCGAGCTCCGGCGCGTGTCCGTTCGCGCCTTGGGTCGCGAGTGTGAGCAGTGCCCCCAACACTGCTGACGCCTCGCGCGTGAGTTCGGGAACGAGTGCGCTCAGTCGCCGACCGTTCACGAACGCATGGTGGGTCGCCAACCAGGATACGGCGCAGATGAACACGCGCTCGTCGTCGCGAGTCAGACTGGCTGTTCGGCAAATCACCTCTTCGAGTTCGACCGGCTGGGTGGTCCGTTCAACAGCGAAGAACACACCCAGACGCGCCCAATCGGCCGCCACGCGGTTCAGGAGAGCATTGGTGGTTGGCGCCATGGTGTTCATGGATGCCGTCCCCGTTTCGGCGCTGTGCGTTTTTGTCTCTGCGAAAGGGTGCCACGGCCCCACTCATCAAGAAACTCGCGCATCTCAGCCGCGCGCTTAGGTTCGCTCCGAGCTACGCGCGCCAGTTGACGCCGCACGAATTCCATTTCCTGCTCGGTGGGATGCATCGCGACAATGTCCTCGATGTCTCGAGCACGGCGAGCGTACACCTTCATAGCCAGTACATCCCGGCGATCGAGGACCCCGACCGTAAGCTGGCGGAATGGCGGAAGCCATCGAATCCGCTCTGTATAGTCTGATGGCAAGGCGTCCAGGTACGATCGGATGCTCGTGTTGAGCCAACCCTGCGGCACGCCCGCCGCGTCCGCCGCACGACGCAGCAGTGGCTGGATGTCATTCAGCTCGGGCTCGGCGAGGATCACATCCCCATCCGCAGTCGGCCGGTTTAAGGCATCGACGAGAATGAGCGCGGCGCTGCCACCGAGCACAATGCGAACCGGATCAAGCGCCTGTGCGCCCAACTCGGTCAGGGCGGCCAAGATCTCGCGTTTACCCAGTTCCGCTGTCATGTATAAAGTTTAACCGATAACGCGACTCACGGAAGGGCATTCAGCTTATCCATTGAGCCGACATACCTGAAGCTGTCCGCCGGCCGGCCAACTCCCCGTCTTGCGCCCTATCAGCGCAGAATGTGGAGGCGCTGGGATGCCTTGAGGTGAATGGTCTTCCCCAGGACCGCGCCCGGCGGCACGCGCGCCGGCGCGAGCGACGGCGAGAGAATGCGGAGCGTGTACGCCCCGGCCCCACCGTAGGTCGTCGAGCCGACGGCGAGCGTGTACGTTCCGCCCGAATCGGACCCCAAGGAGGCATAGGCGTTGTTCCCAAAGTCGGCGATGCCGGTGCTGTTCACATCCCACATCGAGTCAAAGTTCGGCCCACCGATTTCCCATCCCGGCGTGAACGCCGAGGACTGCACGTTGAAGTACCGGATCTGCCGCGGATTGAACTGCACCAGATAGTAGTTCACGAACGTGCTGTCGCCGCCGGAGCCAAAGTACGTGTACTGCTGCTTGCACCCGGTGGTGGCGATCGACGACGTGCTGTCGACGTAGTCGGTATCGGCCGGCGCGACCGTGGCGACCACCGGACAGGTCACGACCTGCATCGTGAAGGCCATGTTCTTCACCGCCGTGTCCTCGTCCATCGCCCGCAACGCATAGGTGCCGCTCGTCGGCGCATAGAACCAGAGGACATTGTTGCCGGCGTTGTAGCCGAACGCATTGCCCCACGACGCGGCGAGGACGCCCTCGGTGTCCGCGGCTGTCAGTCCGACCAACGTGTTCTCCAAGGGCCCCTCTGTCGCCGACGCGGTCCCGGTGACCGAGTAGATCTTCCCGGCAGTTACCGCCAGGTTGTATGACGCCGCGTACACGGCTTCGCCCACAAAGTCGTCCCACAGCTCGCAATCGCCGGTGGTCGAAATGGCGCCCGACACGGTGGCGCCATTGGCGCTGATGGTGCCCTGCGTGCAGCTCGGCCCATCGGGCGCCGCGGGGCCGATGCTGTCAAAGCTGCATGCCGCGACCCCCACAAGGATGCTCGCCGCACAACAGTATTTGCCAAACAGGGAAGTCATCTGGAAAGGACGACCGCTCACACTCCGGGGCCACTCGAGAATGACCCGTTTCATGACCCGTTTGGAGTCCTACGGTATGCGTCGCACCTCAATGTCGCCGTTGACCGCCCGCACCTGAATGACCAGGCCGCCATTGCCGACCGACTGGCGTACGCGAACGTATTTGCGAGGGGTGCCCTGCGCGTCATCCCAGTGATCCGTCTCCGTTGTCGAGAGCGACCAGTCGCTATCAATGCGCGTGCGACGACCGAAGTTCTCCGTGTACGCGGTCTCGAGATCGAGTTGCGCGGAGACACCCGCGGGAAGAAGTAGGACGACGCGGCCTGATCCAGTTGTCACCATGGTCGGTTCTGCCCCGGACGGCCGCAGCGTCACGGTGACGTTGCCGGAGCCGGTCGTCGCGTCTACGGCGCCATCGACCGGCCCGATCTGAATGTCACCGCCGCCCGTCGATGCATACACGAGCCCATTGGCGGGACCGACGTGGATCTCGCCGCCGCCCGTGATGAGGCGAGCGCCGTGCGGGGCGGTGGGGAGGTCGATTTTCCCTCCGGCCTGGTCGATCCGAATGAGGGAACTGACCCCCATGCGTTGCGGAACGATCTCGTCGCCGCTGCCCGTATGCCCAACCAGCGGGCCGGTCACGCGTTCCATATCCACTGACCCACCGCCAGTCCCGACGAAACCCGAGAGATGGGAATCGGACACATGCACGCGTCCGCCCCCGGTCGTGAGATCAGCATGTCCGTCAGCATGCTGGATGTCGATCGTCCCACCGCCCGTATGTCCGGTCAACGTACCGCTGACGCCCTCGATCGAGAGATCGCCTCCCGCGGACGCCACCCGCACGTTGAACTGCCGCGGTACCTGGATGTCGAACGTATGCGAGAACAACGTCACGCCCCCATGCTGTCGGCTCTCGCTGATCAGTCGCGCGCCGCCGCCAGCGGCAGGCTCCAGACGTACCTCTGTCGCAGCTCCGCTGAGTGCGCCATGCACGTGAACGGTCGGCTTATCCCAAGCGGTGATGCGTACACCGCCCCCCGTCTCCAAGTCCAACGCCAATGTCCCGCCTTGCAATGCGGGAACCTCCATGTCGACGACCGAGTCGGCGCGAGTCGGGGCGACCGGTTGCTCGGCGATCCGCCGCAGCGGACGGAATGCCGAGAGGGTGAGCAGCATCGCAATGGCGCAACCGGCGCCGACCACTCGCGCGGGCCGTGACACGGTGACGCGCCGGCCCGTTCGGTTCAAGACGCCGAGGAGTCGCCCTTCGAGCTCTGATGGACGGGCCATGGCAGTCGACAGCCAGCCGCTCGCGCCAAGCCGAGTCGCCGAGCGGGCAATGTCGAGCAAGTGAGCGGCGTAGTCCGGCGCCGGGGTACCCAGGGAGAGCACGCGATCGTCGCAGGCGCGCTCGCTCTCCGCGCGCAAGCGGCGGGCGGCGGCCCACGCCAGGGGTGAAACCAGTAGCATACGCACGCCAACCGGGCGATGAACTGCGCCAGTGAGTCTCGGCGCGCGACGTGAGCCAGCTCGTGACGCAGCACCACGCGCCAGCGATCGTCGGACCACGTCGATGCCGTCTCGGGCACGAGGATGATCGGTACACGCGTGCCCCACGTCAGCGGCGTGCTCACCGCGGCGCTCGACTGGAGCGATATGGGCGCACGGATTCCCGCACGCGCGCATTCCTCGGTGAGCATCGCCCGCCAACGCGGCGACCGCACTGGCTCCGACCAATGCGCGAGGCGTCGCAAACCAGCACGTCCGACCACCAACCAGCACAAACCTATCAGCGTGCCGACGAGCCAAAGCGCAATGGTCGTGCTCTCCGCCGTCGGCCGGAACGTCGGGGCGCGTCGGCGCCAGCGATGGCCGCTCGGGGTCGTCGATGGAGACGGCGACCGTGGGAGGAAGAACGCGCGTCGCGGTCACCTGTGTCGGTGCGGCGTCGAGCGCGGGAAGCAGGTGCACCGACCACGCCGGCGTGGCGAGCATCGCAACCGGTAGCACCAGTATGCTCGCCAGCGTCGCGTATCGGACCGCGTGGCGTTGCGCCGGCAAGGCGCGTCGCAACGCGAGCGCGGCGATTTCTCCAGCGAGCAATACCAGAGTCGCCTTGAGGATCACCAGCCCAGCAAACTGCACGGCGGCGTTCATGATGCGCCTCCATTGGTGCGTGCCCGTTGGATCAATGCTTCCAAGCGGTCGAGATCGGCGCGGTTGAGTTGCTTCTCGTACATGCCCAGCATGGCGGCGACGGCCGAGGTCGCCGAGTTGTCGAAGAACACACGGACGAAATGTTGGGCCGCCGACCGGCGGACCCGCTCGCGGTTGACCGTGACCATGTACACGTAACGCGGTCCGTCCTCCTCATGACGGACATGCCCCTTGTCCTCCAATAGACGCAGCATCCCTCTCACCGCCGAGTAGCTCGGCGGATCGGGGAGATCGCCTTTGACCTCGGCGACCGTCGCGCGGCCCCGGTGGTAGAGGATATCCATAATCTGCCGCTCGCGATGGCCGAATTTTTCTGGTGTGGGCATACGGACAGTATGCTAATGCACTGGCAGTATGTCAATACACTAGCATTAAGGCTTACGCGTCTGGTACCGGCCCGGCGCGCGACGCGCGTCGACCCGCTCACCTGCATTCGAGCGGAGTAGCCGTGGCATTATAATGTAGCCATGCTAAAGCCAAACCCATACGCGGCGCTGTTGTCGCAGGCGTCGTGTCTTGCGCAATCATATCTCGATGGGATCCGCGAGCGCTTTGCCGGTGTCAGCGACGCGGCCCGGATCGGCATGCGCCGCCTGGGCGGAGAGCTGACGGAGGTGGGCGAGGATCCGCACGAGGTCCTGCGTCTCCTCCACGAAGCGGGATCCCCGGCGACCACGGCAAGTATGGGCGGGCGCTACTTCGGCGGTGTCGTCGGAGGGTCTCTGCCCGTCGCCGTCGCCGCACACTGGCTCGCGGGCGCGTGGGATCAGAATGCCTGTCTCTTCGAGATCTCGCCGGTCTCGGCGTACCTCGAGGACATCGTGCTCCCGTGGATCGCGAAGCTCTTCGGGCTGCCCCCGAGTTGCGGCGGAGCGCTCACCACCGGGACGCAGATGGCCAACGTCACCGCCTTGGCCGCGGCGCGACACGTGCTGTTGGCCGGTTGCGGCTGGGATGTCGAGCGGGATGGGCTCTTCGGGGCCCCACCGATCTCGGTCGTGGTTGGAGAGGAAGTCCACGCGACCATGTACAAGGCACTGGCGTTGCTCGGCTTCGGGCGGGGTCGCGTGATCACGGTTCCTGCGGACAGCCAAGGCCGCATGCAACCGTCGGCCATTCCCACCCTGCGCGGTCCGGCGATCATCTGCGCGCAGGCCGGAAACGTGAACACCGGTGCGTGCGACCGTCTCGCCGATATCTGCGATGTCGCGCAAGAAAACGGCGCGTGGGTGCACGTTGACGGCGCGTTCGGGCTGTGGGCCGCCGTATCGCCCCGACATCGGCATCTGGTCGAAGGATTGGATCGCGCGCACTCATGGGCGACCGACGCGCACAAGTGGCTCAACACTCCCCACGACTGCGGGATCGCGTTCGTGCGAGATCGCGCCGCTCTCGCTCGCGCAATGGCGATTTCAGGGACCTACTATCCTGATACCGCCGAGCGCGATCCCATGCGATGGGGGCCAGAGTCGTCGCGGCGTGCCCGGGGCGTCGAGCTCTGGGCAGCGCTGCGCACCCTGGGTACCGCGGGACTCGCGGAGCAGATCGATCGGACGTGTCGTCATGCGACTCGCTTCGCGCAAGGACTCCGCGCGGCCGGATACGCGGTCTTGAACGACGTGCAGCTCAACCAGGTCCTGGTGTCCTTCGGATCGGATGCCGTGACCGACCAGGTCATCGCGAAGGTTCAATCGCTCGGTGTGTGCTGGTGCGGAGGAACGGTCTGGAAAGGACGAAAGGCCATGCGCATCAGCGTCTCGTCCTGGGCAACCACGGAAGAGGATGTGGATCGCAGTTTGACATCAATCATATCGGCCGCCCCCATTTCATGATCATCCCACTCGCCCTGGCCTTCGCCGCTCTCGCGGCCGTGTCACCCGACACCGAGCCCGCCGTCTTCACCACGCCGCTCGAGCCGTTCAAGATCTCGGGCAATCTCTACTACGTCGGATCGCGGGACCTCGCCGCCTATCTGGTCGTCACCCCCGACGGCAATATCCTGATCAACGCCAATCTCGTGTCGTCCCCCGCACAGATTCGCCAGAGCATCGAGCAGCTCGGCTTTCGCTGGGCCGATACGAAGATCCTCCTCAACAGCCAGGCCCACTACGATCACACCGCGGGCGCGGCCGAGGTGCTGAGCGAGACCCATGCCCGATACATGGTCATGGACGGCAATGTCGAGGTTATCACGACCGGCGGCGCGACCGACTTCAATGCCAGGCTCCCGCACTTTCCACCCGCGCACGTGGATCGCACCCTGCACGATAACGACGCGGTGACGCTCGGCGGAACGACACTCATCGCCCACAAGACCGCCGGACATACCCGCGGTTGCACCACGTGGACTATGCAGACGCATGACGGAGGCCGCACGCTCAACGTCGTGATCGTCGGCGGCTGGTCATCGAATCCCGGCGTAGCGCTCGTCCCCAGCCATGGCAAACCCGCGGCCTATCCAGGCATCACGACGGACTTCGATCGAGCCTTCGCGACCCTCAAGGCGTTGCGCTGCGGACATCTTCCTCGGCGCGCACGGCGTGTACTTCGACCTGCTCGCCAAGCACGATCGCATGGCCACCGTCCGGACCGTCCGTCTGGATCGATCCGGATGGGTACGCCAAGGCCGTGGCCGATCACGAAGCCGACTATCGGCAAGAGCTCGCGCGTCAGCAAAACCCAACGCTCGGTAACTAGCAGCGCGCCCGCCACAGGCGCACTGCTTCCTGGCCGAGAATGTCCGGAATTCCTCCGGCCAAAAGAGCTTGGCCCCCGCCACACGGTGCACGCCGCGCGAGCGCGGAAAAGTTCTATCGAGGTAGTCCGCGTCCGCCGGAGAGAAAATGGTATCGGCCATGCCCCACACGATCCTGAGTGGCACATCGCTGCGTGGCAACCCGGCCAACGGATTGGGCGTCAAGCCGAGAGCGTATGCGTGCAGGAGTGCTTTCCGGCTGGGCGAGCTCACGAGTGGCCACAGGTAGCAGTCGATTGCCTCGTCTGTCGGGTGCGAGGAGTCGGCGTAGCACTGGCCGCCGAGGCCCTGCGCCGAGCGGGCGAGCTGCTTGTCGGCGAGCCATGGCACGAGCCAACGATCCGCGAAGGTGCCCTCGCGGGCCATTGCAATGACGGGAAGCACTGCGGCAGGCGGGCTGTCGGGCTCCACATCGCAATTGGTGAGGAGCAGCGTGCGGACCCGATCCGGATACCGGGTCACGAAGAGTTGCGCGATGGCGCCGCCGCTGTCGTTCGCCACGAGGTCGACGCGCCGAATGGACAGGGCATCGAGGAACGCGGCCAGCATCGAGACCTGAGCCGGTGGCGTGACGCTCTGGCCCGGGGCGACGACCGTGTAGCCCAGGCCCATGAAGTCGGGCGCCACGCATCGACGGTAGGCCGAGAGCCGGTCGAGCGCGCCCCGCCACTGGAAGCCGTTGAGTGGGAAGCCGTGCAAGAAAGCGCAACGTCACCGGCTCCGCGCTCGACGTAGGCAATGCGTCCGAACGAGGTCTCAGCGAAACGTCGCAATGCGTGGAAGGTCGCGGCGGTCATGGGTCGCGGGAGGCGTGACAGGCAGGCCGTCACCACCGTCGTCGCCGCGGTCTCCAGAAATGTTCGTCGATTCGTCGGTCGAGGTCGGTGGCGAGTGCCGGAGGGAGAGCCGATGCCATAGTCGATCGACCGCGTAATCGCCCGGATGACGGCGAGATGGCGATGAGCCCGAGTACCAGCAGGGCCGCCGAAATGATCACGCGTTCATGTCCTTGATACGTTTGCCGGGCGAGAGCAGATACGTCTTCAGCGCACGACGTTGAGCGCGACGACCGGCGTCACGGTGCGAGTGATGTTGCGCCCGATCTCGATCGCGCGCGCCGACGATCATGCCGACGCCCGCGTTCCAGTTGTACTCGATCGCCGGCGTAAAGCCGACGGCGGCGCTGGATCCCGTATGCCTAACGCTGCCGCCGCCGACCACGCGCGTATCGCCGTTCCATCCCGTAGTTCGCGTCGAGCGCCAGCACCCAGTTGCGCGTCAGGCTGTATTCGCCGGAGAGATCAATGAACGTGGATGCGCCAGGAACGGCGTCCCCGCGGAATCCCGTACTCGTGCCGTACACGCTCGCGTCGGCGATCGGCACGCGAGTCGACCATACCGTCTGCTGGACGTCCATCCGCGCGCGTACTATTCGGCCGTTCGGCATCCAGAAGTACGTTTGCGAGTAGAGCGCCAGCGTCGTCGTGTATGCGCCAGCGCCGAACCCGTCGCTCGTGCGGTCACCGAGCCGGTCGTATTTTCCGGTCGGAAACGTCTCCTGGATGGACATGAACATCATCGGCACCCAGCCTCCGACGTGAAATTGCGTGAGCCGATACTGGGCCTGTGCGGTGAGGTCCTCGAACCCGATGCTGGAGCTGTAGGCGACGATCGGAATCACGCCGACCGATACCCGGTCGATCAGACCGGTCAATGAGATATGTGCGCGAGGTGAACGTCTGCGAGTGAGCGGCGATAACGTAGTAGACGTAGGGTTCGAACAGCATGTGCCCCGCCGGGAGCGTCGCCGCGCCGGCGGCTTGTACAGAACCTGTCCACCAGGCATCGCCGAGCGACTCCTGGCCGGCGCATGGCGACGCGGCCAGGACGCCAAGTGCGAGCGCGGATGCGCACAGGCGCCGCATCACGCCGTCGCGGCGCGCGCCGCGGCTTGCAGCGCCTGGATCGCGAGTATGTACGGTCGCGGCCCGTGGCTCACCCGGGCGACACCAATGGCGGCGAGCTCGCGCGGGTCGGAGTCCGATCGCCGACCATGATGTTGACGGGTAGCGGGGAAGCCTCCACGAGCTGGCGGATGCGCGCTTTGTCCTCGAGCCCCGGGCACGAGATGCCATCCGCGCCCGCGGCCGCGTATGCGCGCGCACGCGCGATCGCGGCCCCAATCTGGTCCTCGCCCGGCTGCAGGAATACGTCGGTACGCGCGTTGATGAAAAACGCAGCATCGGCAGACTCTAGTGCCTCGCCAATGCGCGCACATTGCTCCGCGATCTCCCGGAGGCTTCCGTCCGCGGGGCGGCTGTCCTCCAGATTGCACCCGACCGCTCCGCCTGGATCGCCAGCGCGATCGTCTCGCCAACGTCCGCGTATCCGCTCTCGAGGTCGACGGTGACCGGCAGCTCAGTCGCGCAGACGATCCGGCGCAGATTGTCGACCGCCAACTCCACCGGAATGCGCTCGCCATCCACCGGACCCGTGGGCGGCGGCGACCGACCAACTACTCGTGGCGATCGCTTTCGCGCCACTCATGGCCACGGCTCTGGCGCTGCCGGCGTCCCAGACATTGAACAGCACGAGCGGTGCGCCGCTCGTGTGCAGCGCGCGGAACGCTTCCGCCGTCATCGCTTCGCCGACCGGTGTGCTTCCTTCAACTTCACGGCGCACGCGTCGCAGCAGACCTCGACGGACTGACCGCCGATGGTGACCTGGACCGTGCGCGCATCGAGCGTGCAATCGCACGCGGCACATGTTCTCTCTGGCATGGCCAGAGTATGCCGCGCCGGAGAAGTCAGCGGCTATCGAATTGTTTCGCGATCGAGCGCCGTGCGCCGAAACCGTGCCGGCGATCTCCCATACATCTCGCGGAACGCCGCGGAGAAATGACTGTGGCTCGAGAAGCCGAGCTCGAGGCCGAGCGCGGTGAGGTCATCGTACCGCTCAATGAGATCGAGCACCCTGGCGAGTCGGAGCCGCAACTGGTAGCGGTAGAGTGGCGCGCACCCCTTCCACTTGCTGGAACACCTGGGTCAGATAGACGGGTGACCCTCCACCGACCTCCGACGCAATCTCAGCCAACGTCCACCGCCGCCCCGGCTCGCTGGCCAGCACGAGCTTCGCCCGGTCCACGAGTCGCTGGCAATGGACGCTGGACCCCGGCGCGCGGGTCGTCCGCGGGCCAACGGCTCGCCGCATGAGCGTGAGCGCGAGACTCTCGGCCTCCAACGGCTCCGCAACGCCCTGCCGAAGGCTGTGCCGCAGCAACATGATCAACGCCTGTGCCCGCGGATCGATCCGCAACCGGTGTGGCCGGAACGCAAGCGCAGCGCCGCCGGCCAGAAAGCCGCGCCGGAGGAACCAGCTCGCGCAGCGTGGGCTCATCAATGATCAGCGTCAGGCTCGCATCGCCGCCCTGCACCGGGTGGCTGACGCGATATCCCTCGCCGGCATTGAAAAACAACACCTGATTGGCGTCGGCCACCGCCTGATCACCACCGAGGTGGCGGACGTACACGCCCCGATACGGGAACACCAACTGCGTCGCCGTCGCACACTCTTCCGGCGACACATCCCGGTGACTCCCGCGGCAGTACACATCGCGGATCGTCACCGTGGGCGTGGCCAGCAGGGTTTGGACGGCGAACTCCGACATGCCTGAAATATGGCGGACAGACGGCCAGGAGACACCGGCGAGACGCCGGGCACTTAGGAATGAGCCTGCCGATAACCCCCGACCGAGGTGTCCCAGTGCTCGATCGATACGTTGCCGCATTTGTTGCGTTGGCGCTTGCCCCACTCGCCGTTCGCGCGCAGAAGGAGGGTGCGCGTCGTGCAAACCGTTGCTCAATGCGGCGGCGAAGCAAGCCAGTACGCCGTTTCACGGCTATATCACGACCTCGGCCGTCGCGCCGGGCGCCAAGCCCAGCAAGACGGAATGATGTCGTCGGTGGCCAGCACTATTTCCAGTACAAAGGCCAGTGGATGCGAAGCAAGCTCGATG
>CAWBZV010000010.1:0-218999 GCA_963793305.1 uncultured Gemmatimonadales bacterium
CGACCTTACGATGGCGCGTGATTTCGATCTCGGCATTACCGGGCCGCCGCTCGCCATCTCGATGGGGTTCATCGCGTCGGGCCTGACCGAGATGGTCGGCGGGTTCGCGTCCGCGGCCGTGCTCGTCGCGTACCACTGGTGGGCGCCGATCGTGCTCGTCGTCGCGTGGCTGGCCACGCACTGGCTGCTGCGCGAGAGCGCGATCTGGAAGGATCGCGACACGCCAGAGGTGCGCTCCGCGCAGCGGCACGCCGACTACGCCTATCGGCTCGCGGTCGATGCGCCGTCGGCGAAAGAGCTACGGTTGTTCGGTCTCGCGCAGTGGGTCGTCGACCGGTTCGCGAGTCAGCGCCGCCTGGTGCTCGATCTCCAGTGGCAGGCCACGCGGCTTCGGGAGCGGTCGGTCCTGTTGAGTCTCATCATCGTGCTCGCGGCGAACACGCTTGTGTTCTTGATGATCGCCGCCGACGCCGGCGCCGGGCGGCTCGATCTGGCGCGCACGGTGACGTTCGTGAGCGCGGCGGCTGGGGCGAGTATGATCGCGTTTGGCGGCTTGTCGTGGGCGCTCGACGGCGCCGCCGCTCCCGTCGCTGCCGTCGCTCGCCTGCGTGAGCCCATGGCGCGGGCCGGCGCGCTGTCAGTCGGTAGCCGCTCTCCTTCCCTCGGCCGCGACATTCCGGTTCCGCGGCCTCGGCTTCGCGTATCCGGGGGCCGAGCGTCCGGTGCTCGATCAGTTCGATCTCACCATCCCCGTCGGCTCATCGCTCGCCATTGTGGGACAGAATGGCGCGGGCAAGACGACGCTCGCCAAGTTGCTCTGTCGCCTCTACGACCCACAATCCGGCTCGATTGAGATCGACGGCGTCGACCTTCGCGAGCTGGACATCGACTTATGGCGCGCTCGACTCACCGCGGTATTTCAAGATTTTGTTCGCTATGAGCTTTCGCTGCGGGACAACGTTGCGCCCCATGGTGCTCCCGACGACGTGATACGGGATGCGCTCTTCGCTGCCGGCGCCGCGGATCTAGCGAGCCTGGATACAGTGTTGTCGAAGTCATACGCCGGCGGCACGGATTTGTCGGGCGGCCAGTGGCAGCGCATCGCCTTGGCTCGCGCGTTGTGCGCTGTCAAACTAGGCGCGGGCCTGGTGTTGCTCGACGAACCGACCGCGCAACTCGATGTGCGAGGTGAGGCCGAGATCTTCGCGTCATTACTTGCGGCCACCCGCAACGTGACGACGATCCTGATCTCGCACCGGTTCTCGACCGTCCGCCAGGTCGACCGCATCTGCGTCCTGGAGCACGGTCGCGTGATCGAGCTCGGGAGCCACGACGAGCTCATGGCCGCCGGCGGCCGGTATCGCACGATGTTCGATCTCCAAGCATTGCGATTCGACGAGGAGCCCGACACCGAGACACTCGATGCCATCGCGTAAATGGGGGGGCCGGGGGGCGCTCTTGGGGTTTGCCCCCCGGAGGCGAACAGACCAGTCGAGCAGGGCGAAAGCGCTGCGAGACGAGCCGCGGAGCGGCCTCCCGCCGGCATTGCCGTCGATGTGGCGGGCGCTTCGGCGCGCGTACGAGGCCGAGCCGGCGCTCTTGGGCGTGTCGTTCGCGCTCGCGCTGGCCTCGTCGTTGCCCGATGCGCTGCTCGCGCTCTGGATCAAGCTCCTCGCCGACGGCATCACGAAGCCCGACCGCACGCTGTTAACCGTGGCGGCCATTGGCCTCAGCGCATCGGTCCCCGCGACGTGGTTCTTGCGGGTCATCTACGACCGCACCCAACGACGCTTCCGCGACCGCGTCGCCGTCTCCCTCGAAGCCCACGTCGCGAAGCTCCAGGCGTCGGTCGCGACCATCGCGCACCACGAGCGCCCCGAGTACCTCGACCGGCTGGCGATGTTGCGCGACCAGGTCTTCGTGCTTGACCACATGTACATGTCGCTGTTCACGACGTGCGGATGGCTGCTCCGCCTTGGCGTGACGATCGCGCTGCTCATGTCCGTGCATCCCGCGCTGGCGCTGCTGGCGGTGTTCGCGCTCCCGACCGTCCTGACCTCGACCTGGCGCCCGGGCGTCGAGCGTGCCGTGGAAGAAAGCGCGGCCCCGTCGACTCGGCTCGCCCGCCACCTGTTCGACATTGCGACGACGGCGGCGCCGGGCAAAGAAGTGCGCGTGACGCGCGTCGGCGACCGCCTCGTGCGCGAGCGCCGTACCGTGTGGGAGCGATGGTACGCACCCGTCGCGGCCAGCCGGTGGAGCAGCGCGCTCTGGCACATGCTCGGCTGGGCGATCTTCGGCGGGGCGTACGTCGCGGCTATCGTCTTCGTCGCCTCGCGCCCGGCGGCGAGCGCCGGCGCCGTGCTCCTCGTTCTCGCCGCCGGCTCCCGTCTCTCGGCGTATATCTCGGCCACCGTCGGCGAGATCGGATTCCTGCGTGGCTTCTGGCTCGAGGGATCCCGACGGTTGGCGTGGCTCGAAGACTACGCCGCCGCCGCGACCGACGGCGCCGACGCCTCGCCGCCCGAGCGGCTCGTCACCGGGATCCACTTCGATCACGTCTCGTTCTCCTATCCCGGTACGACTCGGCGCGTGCTGGAGGACATCACACTCGATCTGCCCGCTGGATCCGTCGTCGCACTGGTCGGCGAGAATGGCGCGGGGAAAACAACCCTCGTCAAGCTCCTCTGCCGCCTGTATCCGCCGGACGAAGGACACATCTTGGTCGACGGGGTCGATCTCGCTCGCGTTCGGCCGGACGAGTGGCGGGCGCGGCTCGCCGGAGCATTCCAGGACTTCTTCCGGTTCGAGTTTCGGGCGCGGCACACGGTCGGCCTTGGCGATATGCCGCGGCTCGATGACCAACCCGCTGTTGCGATGGCGCTCGACCGCGCAGGCGCAGGCGATGTCATTGACCGCCTGCCAAGTGGACTGGAGACGCAGCTCGGCGTGACGTGGCCTGAGGGGGCCGAGGTCAGTTTCGGCCAATGGCAGAAACTGGCGCTCGCCCGGGGTTTTATGCGCGATGTCCCTTTGCTCCTTATTCTCGACGAGCCCACGGCTGCACTCGACGCCGAGACTGAGCACGCGTTGTTCGAGCGCTATTCGGCCGCTGCGCGCAACGGCATGGAATCGGGGCGGATCACCGTCTTGGTCTCGCACCGGTTCAGTACCGTGCGCATGGCCGATTATATAATCGTCTTGGATGGCGCTCACGTCGTCGAGACCGGCACGCATGATGCGCTGATGGCCAAAGGCGGACAGTATGCCGAGCTCTACGGAATCCAAGCCGCGGCCTATCGATGATTCGAATTGCGTTGGCCCTATCGCTGTTCGCACGAGTGGCGGCAGCACAATGGTGGCAGCACGCGGTGGTCTACGAGATCTATCCCCGCAGCTTCCAAGACTCGAACGGGGATGGCATCGGCGACCTCAAGGGAATTACATCCCGCCTCGACTATCTCCATGACCTCGGCATCGATGCGATCTGGCTGACGCCAATCTATCCGTCGCCCCAGGTCGACTTTGGCTACGACATCTCGAACTACGAAGCGATCGACCCGCAATACGGCACGCTCGCCGATTTCGATACGCTGGTACATGAGGCGCGGAAACGAGGGATTCGCATCCTGATGGACATGGTGATGAACCACACCTCGGACCAACACCCGTGGTTCATCGAATCCCGATCATCGCGCACGAACCCGAAGCGCGACTGGTACGTGTGGCGCGATGGCAAGGGGCCCGGGCAACCGCCGAACAACTGGCTCGCGCTCTTCGGCCACTCGGCGTGGCAATACGATAGCGGGACGGGCCAGTACTACTATCACAAGTTCTATCCGCAGCAGCCCGATCTCAACTGGCGAAACCCCGCCGTCGAGAGAGCGATGTTCCGCGCCGTACGGTTCTGGCTCGATCGCGGGGTGGCCGGATTTCGGCTCGACGCCATCACCAATCTCTTCGAGGATCCACAACTCCGCGATGAGCGGGTCCTCGGCGGCACGAACGCCTATGGTGATCCCAACGAAGACGATGCCCGGACGGACAACCTGCCGGAGGTCCACGACGTCCTGCGTTCCCTGCGCGTAGTGATCAATTCGTATCCGGGCGATCGCGTGCTCATCGGGGAGACCTATCTCCATGGCCCCGAGGATCTCAACAAGATGTACGGCAAGAACGACGATGAGCTTCAGCTCCCCATGGACATGCAGGTCGGCCTCATCGATACGCTCGATGCGGCTGCCTACAGGCGCCGCATCACCGAGGCCGAAACCATGGTGCGCGGTAACATGCCGCTCTTCGTGTTCAACAACCACGATATCCACCGAAGCTGGGATCGCTATCATCCGTCAGCCGCGCGCATCGTCGCCACGATTCTCTTGGCCACCAGAGCGACGGCCCAGCTGTACTACGGCGAAGAGATCGGCATGACGACCACGACGCCCGCGCGAAAAGAGGACGTGCGCGATCCCATCGGTATCATTGGGTGGCCGCGAGAGAAAGGGCGTGATGGAGAGCGCACGCCCATGCAGTGGGACGCGACCGCCAATGGTGGCTTTACGACCGGAAGTCCGTGGTTACCGGTGCCATCGTCGAGCGACACGGCCAATGTCGCGCGGGAGCAGGCGAATCCCGGCTCGTTGTTGTCGTGGTACAAGCGGCTGATAGCGCTGCGTCGGACGGATCCGGCCATGGCTCGTGGCGACAACGCCATGCTGGATTACGACAGCCTCAATGTCCTGGTTTGGCTGCGGAAGATCCCGGGGAGGACCGTGGTCGTTGCGTGCAATCTGAGCGCGCAGCCGAAGGCCGTCGTGCTCCGAGGCGCGCTGCGGCCGATCCTCCGCTCCGACTCCGCCGCCACCGGACGCTCGCTGCCGCCGTACGCGGTCTACATCGGCGCGGTCGAGTAGTCGAGGAACTCGACGACCCCGGTCTCCAGCGAATACTCGGCGCCGACGACCATGAGTCCGTCGGTCTGACCGAGCTGCTCGAGGATGGCCGACCCGTGCCGCAGGTGGTCGACCGACGTCCGGACATTGGAGCGTACGGCTTCCCGGGCGAGCGCGTCGGGGTCATTGCGGAGCTCAGTGCGCAGGAGCCCTTCCACGGACGGCCGCACGCGATCGACGATCGAGCGCAGGTTGAGCGATTGGTGATCGGCCGGCTGCGTAAGCTCTTCGATCGTCGCCTGGATCGCCCCACACCGGGTGTGCCCGAGCACGACCACGAGCCGCGTGCCGAACCGCGAGGCCGCGAACTCGACGCTGCCGACTTGCGACGGCGCGACGATGTTGCCCGCGACCCGGATCACGAACAGGTCGCCGAGCCCCTGGTCGAACACCAGCTCGGCCGGCACGCGAGCGTCGGAGCAGCCGAGGATGATGGCGAACGGATTCTGGTCGAGCGAGAGCTCGATTCGGCGGCCGCCGCTCGAGCGCGGCCGCCTGCCGACATCGGCCACAAACCGGCGGTTGCCTTCGCGCAGGCGGCCCAGGGCCTCGAGTGCAGAGATCATCGGAGAAGAAAACTGCTATTTTGATGCACGATGCGCGACACCTGGGTGCTCGCTTTGATCATGGCGGCCAGCCTTTCGCCCGCGGCGGCCCGGGCTCAGGCCATGCAGTACGCGGCCCATGGCGACGCCGATACGGTGTTCGCGCAGATCCGGTCCCGGCTCGAGCACCTCAAGTACCACGAGGACGCCGTCGACGCCCCCAACCGGTGGATGGTCGTGGAACCGCCCGGCTACAAGACCAAGGTGGAGATCCGCATCGATGCGGTCCGCGACTCCGCGACCGTCACGATCAAGCCGCTCGACGCGAAAGACATGGTGTCGCAGTTGCAAGCCATGCTCATCGTGACGAAGGACGCCGCGATCGAAGACAACGCCAAGACATCGGGACGCCCGTCAGCGGCTGGCGAGCTGCCGCCCTCGCGCTGGCGTCCGGAGATGTTCCTGTCACCCTTGGGGCGCCTGTGGATCGCGCGCAGCGGACTCTTTACCACCGATTCGTTGGGCGGCAGCTGGCGTTCGAGCTTCGACCCACAGCATGCGGGGATCGACGACCAGTCGGTGAGCATCGGCACGAGCATGGCGTTCGTCGACGAAGACACGCTGTATATGGGCCTGAGAGACGCCTTTGACGGCAAAGCCCACCCGCGCCTCTACCGGTCGACGGATGCCGGCAAGTCGTGGTCGACGGTACCGACGGGCGGGATCGGAGGTGTGGATGCGATGGAGGCCGTCGGTGGCTCCATCTGGGCGTTCGCCACGTATTTCGATCACGATACCCGCCGGACGGCATTCCTGCGCAGTGCCAACGGCGGCGGGACGTGGACCCGCGCGCCACTCCCTACGGATCTGCGCAATGTCACCCACGTCTATCGTCTTACGGCAGCAGTCGCGTACCTGGCGACGAGCGGCGACAGCGCGCGGCCCGCGTTCTGGTGGACGGGCGACAGTGGCACCACCTGGCGCTCGATTCCAACGCCACGCGATCAAAAGGTCAACGATGTCCCGGACTATGGGACTCGCATCGAGCGTATCGCGACCGTCGGGCAGTGGCTCGTCGTGCGTGAGTACGGCGCGGTCTTCGTCACTCTCCCCGACAGCCTGCATTGGCGCCGATTGCCCGATCTCAAGGACATCGCCGCGGATCGCGAGCGCGATCAACTGTTCGCGCTGACCAAAGACCATCAACCCGAGATGCTCGACGCCCAGCTCAAGGTGATTTGGCAATGCCGCGGCAAGATCGCGCATCCTGAAAACATCGAGGGCGTCCTGGCACGAGACGGCGTGGGCTATGTCTGGATGAGTGGCGGCACGATCTACGAAGCCCGGGATGGGGCCCTTCGCGAGCGCCAACCGCGGCCATAGCCATTCGCCAGTGCCACCTCGGCGCGGCGCTCGGCGTCGAGTGCCGCTTCCTGGTCGCCCAACGCGAACTGCGTGCGCGAGATGAGCATATAGGCTTCCCCGGCAAACGCGCTGCGGCTGGCGGCCAGCGAGTCGACTAACGCCGCGCGGAGCCCGAGGCGCGCGAGCGAATCCGCGCCGCGAACGTCGCCGGCCGCGAGGCGCCATTCGCCCGCGAACACGAAGGGCATCGCGAAGTGCGTGAGCGGCGGCCGGCCGTCGGCGGCGAGCAGCGCGAGCTCGTGCTCCAAGGCCTTCGAGGCACCAGCGTGGTCGCCCATCGCCCGTCGTATGCGCGCGCGCAGGAGCGCTGCGGTCGCGCGCTCACCGCGCGTCTCGGCCGGGAGGTGAGCGCTCTCTCGCTGCGCCTCGGCGACTCGGCCTTGCTCGAGCCGCAACTCCGTCATGGCGGCGGGTAGCCACAACGGTATCATGCCAGCGCCTTGCGTCGTGTCGAGCGCGGCCCGACTGAGCCAGAGGTCAGCCGTGTCGATCTGCCCGAGCCGGAGCTTGGCCTGGCCATAGAGCAAGGCAAGGAGCGTGGAGACGTGTCCTGCGCCGTGGGCGAGCTCCTGCTCATGCACGAACGGCGTGAGCTCGGAATCCACCGCGGCGAACTCGCCCAGTTCCGAGAGCGAGCCGTAGAGGAATGTCAGCACATTCGGGACTTGCTCCGCCGTGCCGTAACCGGCCGAGTCCAACTCGGCGACGACTTGCCAATGGTATGGGAGTCCCTCGCGGGTTCGCCCGGACAACCGGAGCGCGCCCGCGAGATCGTTGATCGTCGACAGCCGATCCGTGCTGTTCCGATCAATGTCGACGATCGCCACCGCGCGCCGTAGCAACGCAATGCCCGAGTCGGGCTTGCCCGCGGCGACCATGTACTGTCCTTCGGCGTCGAGGCAACTGGCTCTCACTTTCGGATCGACAATCCGTTGGGCATGGGCTTCCGACAGGTCGATGCTCGCGGAGTCCAACATGTCATCGAAGGCGAAACTGTACACTCTCAGGCAATCGGTCAGGGCAATCTGTTCCGGTAAGTTCGCGCCGCGAGCGATCGCACGCGCACGGGCCAGCATGCCGCGCTGCGCGACGCGATCGCCGACTTCGTAGAACCGCCCGGCCAGATCGGCCATGACCTCCGCCACGAGCCCCGGTTCGCTGCGGAACTGCGAGGTGAGCACGCGCTCGGCTAACGCAATGCGCTGGACACTGGAGAGTGGCCGACCATCCGGGCCACGCGAGTCTCCGGCGAGCACGAGTTGCAGATCGGAGAGCGCCGCCGATCGCCTCGAGCTCTGGACCGCAACGTCGCGCTGTTGTCTCGCTTCGCGCATTTGTGTGATCGAGAAACCCGTCGCGCCGACGAGGGTGGCGGCGACGACCGCCCCCGTCACCGTCGTGACGCGATTGCGCCGCACGAATTTCCAGGCGCGATACGCGATCGATGCTCGCCGCGCGCTGACGGGCTCGCAGCGCAAATATCGTTCGAGATCGTCGCCGAAGGCCGCGACGGTCTGGTACCGCTTCTCGGGTGGTTTGCTCAGCGCCTTGGAGAGGACGGCGTCGAGATCGCCGAGCCCCAGTCGCGCGGGCTCGACGGTCAACAACGCGCGCGGTGTCTCGCCGGTCGGGTGGCGACCCGACAGCAGGATGTACAACAAGACGCCGAGCGCATAGACGTCGGTGGCGGTCGTGACGACTTCGCCCCAGAGTTGCTCTGGCGCGGCGAACTCCGGGGTCAGGACCCGTGTTCCCTCGACCGTGAGTTTGGCGGTTCCGCTCGCGTCGGGTTCGAGCATCTTGGCGATACCGAAGTCGAGCAACTTCACCGATCCATCGCGCGTCACGAGGATGTTGCTCGGCTTGAGATCGCAATGGACGATGAGGTTCGCGTGCGCATGGCCGACCGCCGCGAGGACCTGCAGGACGAGGCGGACGCGCTCCTCGTGCGTCAGCGCCCATTGTTCGGCGAAGACATCGATCGGCTCGCCGTCGATGTACTCCAGTACCAGGAACGGCTGCCCGCTGGGGCTCACACCGGCGTCGAGGAGTCGCGCGATGCCCGGGTGCGCGAGTCGCGCCAGCACCGAGCCTTCGCGCCGAAAGCGCTCCTCTCCAGCGGCGCTGTGGAGCGCGCGATTCAAGAGCTTGACGGCGGCGCGGCCCTCGAAGCGTCCGTCGGTGCGATGGGCGAGCCAGACCGTGCCCATGCCACCCTGGCCGATCGGACGCTCCAGTGCATAGGCGCCGAGCTCGAGACCGGGAAGCTTCGTGTCGATCGGCGCGTCCAAGAACCCGCGTGCATCGGCGACGGTCTCCGAGTCGAGGAGCGCGATCAGTTCCGCCGCTATCGTCGGCGATGTCGACGTGAGCTCCGCAAGCCACGCGGCGCGCTCGTCGTCTGGAAGATCGAGCGCGCGATTGAGCAATGGCTCGAGTGCGGCCCAGCGGTTGGCGTCGAGACTCAACACACTATGTTATACGAAATGTCCGACGCGAACGTGTCGTCCACAGGGACTGATCGTCCCAATGAACTGTTCACCGCGCTGTACAGCGAGCTCCATCGGCTCGCCGAGTACAACCTGCGGAAGAGCGGCGGCGCGTTGACGCTGGGCGCGACGACACTCGTGCACGAGGCGTATCTCAACGTCTCGCGCCACGACAGTGGGTTCGCCGACCGCGCGCATTTCTTGGCGTATGCATCGCGCGCGATGCGCACGTTGGTCATCGATTACGCACGTCGACGTCAGGCGACGAAGCGCGGGCGGCATTTGGAGATCACGCTGAGCGGCGAGGAGCCGCCGACGGCGGCCGCCGAGCGAACCGCCGTGGAGCTGGAGGAGCTCAGCGATGCGTTGGACCGGCTGGCGACGCTGGAGCCCGCGCTCGCCGAGCTCGTGGATCTGCATTTCTTCTGCGGGTTCACGTTTGCCGAGATTGCCGATGCGCGGGGCATCTCGACGCGGACCGTCCACCGCGACTGGCGGAAGGCCCGCCTGCTGCTGCAGCACGTGCTGTTGTCGGACTCGGAGGCCCATCTGCGATAGATGGGTATGCCGAATGAGCCGACTAAAATCGAGAAAGAACCCGAGCTGACAGGTTTCGAGATCCTCGGTATAATTGGCGGGTGCTGATTCTCCTGGCCGCCCTGCATCTCGGGGGCGGCGCCGACAGCCTCGATCGACCTGGGATATCGCAGGCGCTCGCGATGCATCGCGCGCGTGGGATTCAGGACGTCCAGTACGACCTGCGACTCGACATCCGACAGCGGGATAAGGCAGCCGGACACGTCACGATCCGGTTCAACCGCTCGGACTCGGGCGATGTCCTGCTCGACTTTCGCGGACCCGAGCTCCATGCACCGCCGGGAATCACGTCGGACGGCGCCCATATTCGGGTTCCCGCGTCATTGCTGGTGCCGGGGCAGAATACGCTCGATTTCGATTTCTCGGCGAACATCGCTCCGGCTGGGGCGAGCATCATTCGATTCCATGACGCGACCGATGGCGCCGAGTATCTCTACACACTGCTGGTCCCCGCCGACGCCAACGCACTGTTCCCGTGCTTCGACCAGCCGGATTTAAAGGCACGGGTGACGCTGACGCTGATGATGCCACATGGTTGGAGTGCCGTCGCGAATGGAGCGGCGACGCAGACGGACTCGAGCGATTCGGCAGTCACAACGCATTTCGCGCCGACTGAGCCCATCAGTACATATCTCATCGCGTTTGCCGCCGGACCGTGGGCGCGTATCACCAGCACGATGACCTCGCGACCGATCACCCTGTACGTTCGTGCCTCTCGGAAGGCCGAAGTCGAAGGGGATTCGATTCTCTACCAAAACAGCCGTGCGCTGGATTGGCTGGAGCATTATTTCGATCGGCCGTTTCCGTTCCAGAAGTTCGACGTGGTCCTCGCGCCATCGTTTCCGTTCGGCGGGATGGAGCACCCGGGAGCGATCTTCTACAACGAGGAGAGCTTCATCTATCGCGAGCGCCCGACTCTCGTGCAACGACTCGGGCGCGAGGCCACGATCTTCCACGAGGTCGCCCACCAATGGTTCGGCGATCTCGTCACCATGCGATGGTTCGACGATCTGTGGCTCAAGGAAGGGTTCGCCAGCTACATGGCGGCGGTCATGCAGGACGCGCTCGATCCGGCGTCGGGTGCGTGGAAGACATTTTACGTGCGCACGCGACCCGCGGCGTACGCGGTCAATGTGACGGACGGCACGACGCCGATCTGGCAGACGCTCGGGAATCTCGACCAGGCCAAGAGCGCGTATGGCCCGATCGTCTATAACAAAGCGCCGGCGATTCTCAAGCAACTCGCGTTTCTCGTCGGCGACACCGCCTTTCGTGATGGATTGCGCTTGTACTTGCGCGACCATGCGTATGGGAACGCGACGTGGCACGATCTCTTGTCATCGGTCAGCACCGCATCACACCGCCCGTTGGACGCGTGGGGTCGCGCCTATATCCTGCGCCCGGGCATACCAATCGTCGAGCAACACGTCAACGCAGCGGCCATCACGCTCGTGCAACATCCCGCGCGGCCATTGTCCGGACCTGGACCGTGGCCAATCAAGCTCAATGTGGACGTCGACTCACATGCGCAACCCGTGGAGCTCCGGGCCGAGCGGACGACGATCCCTGGGAGAGCGCATTCGTTCGTCTTCGCCAATGCCGGCGACTACGGATACGCCGTGGTCGTGCTCGACACGGCGAGCGCGAGATGGGTTGAGCATCACATCGGCGACGTCCACGACCCGTTGCTGCGGGCGCAGCTGTGGGGCGCCATGTGGGATCTCGTGCGCGACGCACGGCTCCAACCCGATCGGTTCGTCGCGATGGCCGCGCGCGCCATCCCTCGCGAGTTGGACGAACAGATCGCGACGTTTGTCCTCAACCGCACCGTGCGGGCGGTGACCGCATATCGAGCCGCTCCGGCGAGCTTGGACGCGTTGCTTCCGGCGATGGTGGACGACACGACGCGCACGTTCGGCATTCGCAAGGCGAGCCTCGAAGCATTTCTCGGCATTGCGGCGAGCCAAGAGGCCATGAGCCGACTCGATAGGTGGCTGGACCGTGATTCCGTTGCTGGCACGCCGCTCAAGGAACCGACCCGCTGGGGGATCGTCACCGCTCTCATCGCGCAGGGCGCGCCGACCGCCTGGGACCGATACCGTGACGAGCAGAAGCGCGACGCGGGGACCGAAGGGAAGCGCCGCGCATTCATCGCGCAGGCGGCATCTCCGGATTCGGCCACCAAGAACGTGTACTTCACGCGGTATCTCAGCGACACGACGCTCAACGAAGAGTGGGTGACGGCGAGCCTGCGCGCGTTCAACGATCCAGAGCAGAGCGCCCTCACGCAGCGATACCTCGGCTCGGCGCTCGACACGTTGCCGTGGATCCAGACCCACCGCCGGATCTTCTTCCTCGGTCAGTGGCTCGGCGCGTTCCTCGATGGGCAAACGAGCGCCGAGTCACTGCGCGAGGTCGATCGGTTCTTGTCGACGCATCCCAAGTTACCGATCGACCTCCGTCAGAAGATCCTACAGTCCGAGGATGAGCTGAGGCGAACCGTCCGCATCAGAAAGTCTGGAGATATCGAACGAGCGCCTGCTGCTCTCGCTCCGGCAGTTGGGTGAATCGCATACGCGCGGTGGTCGCTTGACCGCCGTGCGCCAGGATCGCGGCGCTGACCGTTTTTGCCCGGCCGTCGTGGAGGAACTCGGTCCGCAGGCTGAGTCCCATCAACGGCTCCGTGCGGAACTCCGATGGCTTTGCCGCACCCAAGCAGATGTCGGCGAGTGCGGGACCCATGTCGTGCAGCAGAAGATCCGTGTACGCGTGGACGGTCTTGCGACTGAGCGCCGCAACTGCGTTCGCGCCCGTTTGCATGGATGGGACGTGGCACGTCGCACAGCCGGTTCGCTGGAACACGGTCTCTTGGTAGTCATTGTCGGGCGCAGGCGGTGGCGGCGCGAGGAAGCTCACGAAGTCCGTCGTCTGCTGCAACTTGGCCGTTGAGAGGTTCGGCTCGGGTCCGAGAGCGACGCCAGGCGGGACGGTGAGGTTGCCCACGGGTTTCTCGACGCTGTCGTCACTCCCGGGCGTCGTGATGCCGATCTCGTACAAGAATGCGTCGGTGTTGAAGTCCAAGACCGTCGACCCTTGGTCTTTGCGGCCGAAACGACCAATGGTTCCATCGGACATCAGGGCAACGCGCCCCGCGGCTCGCGGGTCTTGGCGCTGCTCGAGCGCGGCTTGCGCCTTGATGGCCGAGTCGGTGATCGCGCCGAGGAGACCGCGCCCGAAGAGTTGCGGCGTCGTCCGGTGGCCGGTTTGCGCGTAGCTGGGAATCGGCTCGCCGTTGACACCAAGCGCCGCGATGAGTTGTGGCGTGGAGAAGAGCTCGAAGACGAATCCGCCGATCGAATCGAGGGTGTTGCATGTCCCGTTGGCGTTGTAGACGGAACCTTGTACCTCCACCTGAGAGCCAGCGCCACCGTTCAGGTGACAAGTCGCGCAGCCGTTGGCGTTGAAGACCGGCCCGAGTCCCGTCTGCGGTGTGAAGACACTGTCAAAGACTTGTCTGCCGAGATGAAAGTTCGCGTACTGTGCGGATGTGAGGCCGTAGAGTGCCTGGCCCGGTTGGAACGCGGTGGCGAGCTGCCGACTCACATCGGCGGGTGGTGTCGTCGCGGTTGGCGTCCGATCGCACGCGAAGACGACGAGCGGAACTACGAGCCATGAGGCGTGGCGTAGTACTCGCATAGCGACTGCTCCTACTGTTGTGGGCTCTTGCACGAACGGCGGAAAACACAAAGGGCCCCCGTGCGAGGATCCCGTTCGGCGGCTCGACCGGCCTGGCACGCGTGAGCGTGCGGTAGCCTCGGAGCTTTGCGTCGCCGCCTTTCGGCGGGTTTGCCCTTATCGCGGGCCTCTGGGGCCCTCTAGTCGTGCGCGGTCAATATGCGAAACTCTGGTGCTCGCTTGCAAGCTGGGCTGGACACATGGCGTGCGCGCGTGCAATGTGAAGGCAACCCCCAAACGAGAGAGAATCGTGCGCGTTATAGCCCTAGCGTTGGTCTGTCTCCCCGCGGTCGCCATTGCTCAGAACGCCCCAGTCGCCGAGGCATTTCGTGACAATGCGAAGAAGGTCGGCGATAATCTGATGGCGGCGGCGGCCGAGTTCCCGGCCGATAAGTACGCCTACAAGCCGACGCCGGCTCAGATGTCTGTCGGCGACATTGTCGTGCACCTCGCGCAAGGAAACGATTACTTGTGTGGGACGATCGGTGGCACCAAGGCTCCCCAGCGCGCGAAGCTCTCGGGGACCGATAACAAGGATCAATTGATCGCGGCGCTCAAGGAAACGTTCGCGTTCTGCGATCAGGCGCTGGCGTCGCTCGATGATTCGAAGCTCTCCGAGCAACTGCCGTTCTTCGGCGGCAAGACACGGTCACGGGCCTCGGTCATGACGCTCACGACTGGTGACTGGGCTGACCATTACAGCCAGTTCGCGATCTATCTGCGGCTCAACGGCATGCTGCCGCCAAGCGCGCAGAAGAAGCCCGCGGCGTAATCCTGTTTACGGCGGCGAGGCGCTCAGCCGAACGTCCTTACTGGATGGACGGCTGAGATCGTCTCGCCGTCGGCCCGCAGTGGGCCGAGGATGCGCTGGGCCTCGGCGCTCGCGCGGAACGTGTCGAGGTCGACGGCGTGACCGAAGTGGTAGACGATGATCGACCCCTTGTCGTCGTCAGCCCCAAACACGACAACCCCCCGAAACCCGTGCGCCTTCGGCGCCGCGGCCGCGAGGGCGCTCGTGCGCTCGTGCGCGAGAGCGACATGCTCGAACGCGTATGCGTCCTTGGACTCCGGATCGAGCGCCGCATCACCAGCGCTCGCGGCTACACGATAGAGCCCGAGTGTACTCGACTCGGCGACGTCATGGCGCTGGGCCACGAGGTGATGATCGTCCCATGCGGACCCGAGATGGTGAAACGCGGCGTGTCCTCCGAGCTCCACGATCGCGATCACGCGCCGATCGTTGACCGATCGAAGCACCGCGGCGAGACGCGCCGCGACCGTCAACGTCCGGGCCTTCTCGATCAGCGTCTCGTACGCCGAGATGCCAGCGTCCACACGCTCGGCTCTCATATGCACGACGTCGATCGCGCACCAGGCGCCCGGCGCGAATGTAACCGGCACACCGCCGGGCCGGTGATCGGTGGGGGTGTGGCGTTCCAGGTCTTCGTGTGGCCGGGTCATGTGGTATTCTCCATGCGTCGAAATCATGCACACACTTCGCCCGGAGGACAACTATGGATGCGACATGGCGGCCTCATGAGAAGCATGGACAACTGACGACGCAAAGCGACTTGCCGGATAGTGTCTACGCGTTTCCGAAGGAGCGGAAAGAGCCGCTGACCGACGCGTCACACGTGCGGAACGCCGTGGCGCGGTTCGACCAGGTCGAGGGCGTGACGGATTCCGAGCGTGAACTGGCGTTCAAGAACATCGAGAAGGCCGCTCAGCACTACGGCGTCAACCTGTCCGAGAAGTCCTGGCACGAGCTCATGAAGTAACGGTACCGTAAGCGCAGACGCAGCAGTAGCTTGCTGCGTTTGCGCGACTCGGAACGCCTCGCGGCACTCGACGCCCTGCGGGGCGCGGCCATCCTGCTCGTCCTCGGCCGACATTACCACTTCGACCCGGGTTGGGTCGGGGTCGACTTGTTCTTTGTACTCAGCGGATTTCTGGTCTCCGGACTGCTGTTCCGCGAGTACCAGCGTCTGGGCAGAGTGCGCGTGGGCCGGTTTCTGACCCGGCGCGGGTTCAAGATCTACCCGGCGTTCTACGCCTTCATGCTCGTCACCGCGATCTACATGCGTCACACGCCGGTGCCGCGCGGCGCGTGGGTCGCGGAGTGCTTGTTCCTCCAAGGATACCTGCCGCACATTCTGGTGGCATACCTGGTCGCTCGCGGTCGAAGAGCACTTCTATTTGCTGCTGGCTTTAGGGCTCGCGTTGCTCGTCCGGCACGGTCGAGGGACTGGCAATCCGTTCGCTCTCGTCGTACCGGCGACGGCAATCGTGGCGCTCGCGGAGCTCGCCGCGCGAATCGTGACAGTGAGTCGTCACCCCGGCGATCTCCTGGCGGACCTCTACCCCACGCATCTGCGCCTGGACTCGCTGCTCTTTGGCGTGCTGCTCTCCTATTGGTATCACTTCGACGGCGAGCGACTGCGGCGGATCGTCACGTCGCGCCGACGGCTCATCGCCGCGGCCAGTGTTGCGGCCGTCGTGCTGGTCATGGCGATGGACGTGACGAGCTCGTTCACGTTGACCGTCGGCCTCACGCTGCTCTACCTGGGATTCGGCGGAGCGCTTCTCGTGGCGCTCATGTCGCCGATGCACGCGGCGTGGCGCCCGCTGGCGTGGATCGGGACGTACTCGTACGCGATCTACTTGTGGCACGTGGCGATTCTGTGGTGGGCGCCGCACGTGCTGGACCGCCTGTTCCACTGGACGCCCGGTCCACTCCCGGCGTTCGCGATCTACGTTGGCGGCGCGCTCGGCGTCGGCATCCTCATGACTCGCCTCATCGAGCGGCCGTTCCTGCGCCTGCGCGATCGGTGGATCCCGTGAGCAATGCCTGCCCGAAATCGATCGGGATGGCGAAGTTCGATCCGCCGAACTGACGCAGGATGGCGAAGTTGATGCCGATCACTTTGCCTTGATCGTTGAAGAGCGGGCCACCGGACCCGCCGGATGTCGTCTGGGCATCGTAGACGATCTTATCCACGAGCACATCGCCAATGTGGCCCTGGGTCGTGGTCGGTCGGATGAGATGGCGCCGAGCGAGCTCCTCCATGACCTGCGACGGGTCGCCTTTCGACGCATGCGCGATCGACTGAATCGTCTCGGACCCCGCCCGCGCGAGAATCGCGTCGATCGCGGTTGGATATCCGAGGAGCACGACGGGCGCTCCACTGATCGCGGCGCCTTGCCCGTCGGCGAGGGCCACCGTCTTGATCCCGAGACCGGAGACGTCACCTCTCACGATCGCGACATCCGCGGTCGTGGAAATCCGCTCGGTATCGATGGTGATCCCGTGCGGGACGCCGGGGAAATATGCGCGCATCTCGGTCACCACCGGATCGAGCCCCTGGCTCAGGAGCTCTTTGATCTCATCGTTCTGCCACCACGGCTCCGCCACGTGATGATTCGTGAGAATCTCGCCGTTGGCCGAAGCGAGAAACCCGGTGCCGAAGGCATTGATGTGCACTTCCGGGCCATAGCCCGTTAAGCTCACCAGCGGATTGTTGTGCTCGTCGACGGTCGGCCCGCCGCTGTCGGTCATGCCGGCATAGTGGAGTTTTTGTCCGCTCTTGTGATCGCGGAACGCGAGCGTGATGTGTATCAGGCACACGCTCGGCTCGTATGTCTGAATGATCGTCTGCGCGACGCTGCCCTCGGTCTCGAGCTTCGTGAGACGGCTCTGCACCACGCTGTCGCTGGCCTTCTGCGACATCTGCATGAGCTGCGATTGCGTCAGGACACCGGCTTGCAGTCTCGTGATCGCGGCATAGACGCGGGCATCCTGGGCTTGCGTGCGCCGATAGAAATACGCAGAGACGAGGCCGGCGACGATCAAGACCGCAATGGTGAGAAGTGCGCCAAAGCGAACCGTGCGGCGCTCTTCGTTCACCGCCGTCACGACCTGCTCCGTCGCCTTGCGATCTTCTTCGGCGCGCCGCAACTGCTCCCGTTCGCGCAGCTGCGCCCGAATCCGCGACAGGAGCTCATGGGGCTCGAAGGGCAGAGACAGCGCATCGTCGGCGCCGAGGTCGAGGCCGCGGGCGCGCTCGACGGCGCCGCCGTGCGACAGCATCACCACGCGAATCTCGCGCGTGTGCTCGGTGCCTTTGATCTCGGAGAGGAGGTCGCAGCAGTTGAGATCCGGCGGGTCGGCGCCGAGCACGACCAGGTCTGGCTCGAACGCCAGAACTGACTTCATGCCGGCGCTCACGTCCGTCGAAACCTCGTAGCCCGCCTCGTTCAGGGCGGTGACGATGCTCTCCTTAAGCTGTTCGTCGGATTCGACCACCAGCAGCTTGCCCGCGTTGATTGCCATGCGTGCAATTTGACGGGTGCATCGATTCGATGCTTACCTGGGTCGAATCGGGCTAAGCTCCCGGCGAGGGTCATTTTGACCTCGGCCGCTAGCTGCTTGCGGGAGCGTGGGTTACGGTCGTGTTAACAACGCGTAGTGCCGGCCCGGCACGTGCCTGTAGTGTGGGGCATGCTGACACGACTCCTGCTCACCGCTACGCTCACCGCGGCCGCCGCCGGCATGCTGGGCGGCCAAAGCGCTCCGGCGACTCGCGATCCGCTCTTTACCTGGGGCCTCATCGGCGGCGCCGCGGGGCTGCGCTCCGATGCATTGCAACAAGCCGCCAGCGCAGTGCTCGAGTACAAACCCGTCACGTGGCTGACGCTTTCGGCCAATCCATCGGTCGACCACGTGACCGTACCGTCCACAACTGGGAAGGGCTCCGTCTCGAGCACCGGACCGACGGATCTCCCGCTCGGCATAGCCGCATCGCATGAGATCCCGCACGTACCGTTATCACCAACGCTCGGCGCCGGTGTCGAGCTCAGTCTTCCGACGGGCAATGCGTCGAATGGGCTCGGCAGCGGCCAGACCGGTCTCGCCGGTGAGCTCGGCGCTGGCATCTCGCCAACCGACAACCTCTCGCTGGATCTCAACCTGTGGCATCCATTCGTCGGCGACGGCATCAACGGCGCGCTCGACGCACCGCGTGCGACGTCGATCGACCTCGAAGCGGGTTATGACTGGACGGATCGACTCACGACGAGCGTCGGCTACTCGACGGACGTCGGGCCGGCCGACTCGGGCGCCGTCCTCCCGCAGTCGATCGCGGCCGGAATCGTCGTGGCGTTCGCCAAGCCGCTCGCCCTGACAGTAAACGGCGCGCGCGGCCTCACGAGCGGTGCGCCACGCTGGGTGATCTCGGTCGGGGTCGGCACGGCGTTCTCGGGTATCAATCCGGTCGGGCCGAACTCACTCTTCGGGCGACTCAAACACGCCCTTGGACGGAGCGCCAATCGCGGCAACGGCAAGAATAAAGTCGGGAAGTAGCCGCGCTAACCCTGCCGATCGCTTCGTCCTTCTACCGCCATCATCGTCGCTTGCATCATCGCGATGACCGACTCCGAGCCTACGACGCGCAGGTCGCCGGTGCACACGGTCAGCGTGCGGCCGGCTCGTACGACTCGTCCGCGCGCCTCAAACGTCGCGCCCCGCGCGGGAGCGATGAGATTGACCTTGAACTCGACGCTCAGGACCGCCCGGTCCGGTGGCATGAGCGTCAGGGCGGCGTATCCGCAAGCGCTGTCGATGACCGACGTGACGACGCCGGCGTGCAGGAACCCGTGCTGCTGGGTCAAATCGGCACGAAACGGGAGCTCGATGCAGACCTCGCCCGGCCGAACGGTCGTCATGCTGGCGCCCAATGTCGCCATGAACTGTTGCTTGGCGAAGCTCGCCCGGACGCGGGCCTCGTAGTTCGGGTCGGTGGAGGGCATGTCGAGTCTCGTGGGCCTTTTGCGTTTGTTTGAGGAGGAGGCCACATGATACGTATCCCACAATGGAATATCACCATCGCGTACTCGTTCACGGAAACCGCGCGGAGTCAGGCCGCCAAGGTGTACGAGGAACGTGTCCGGCTCGCGGTCAACGCGATCATGAGAACGGACACCGGCGATGACGCCGATGAAAACAGGCTACAATCCCTTTCGGGATTTCGATGCGATCAAGGCGGATTACAACGGGATCCAGGAGTTGTGGCGCGAGATCAACCCGCTCGTTGGGCTTCGCGAATCCGAGCGATTGCGGAAAATCGGCGAGCTGCTCGAGCAGCAGCAGGACATATCGGTGAACGGCTCATCGAAGGTGATCCAGCACCGGTGAGTCGGGCCGCCGGGGTAACGTTGCGAAAAACGTCGCGCCGGCGCCGAGGGCGCTCGTGACACCGACCGTGCCGCCTTGGGCCTCGACTAAGCGCTTGACCAGCGCGAGGCCGAGGCCGGTGCCGGCGTGGCGCTTGCGGGTGCCGGAGTCCAACTGCTCGAAGGCCGTGAAGAGACGCGGGATGTCCTGGGGCGCAATCCCGATGCCCGTGTCCGCGACCTCCAGTCGGAAGGTCGCTCCCGTCGCGAGCACGCGGACCGTGACGCGTCCGCCGGCGGGCGTGAACTTGTAGGCATTGGCCACGTAGTTGTACAGCACCTGCTTATACCGCGCGGGATCCACGACGACGTCCGTCAGGTCGCTGTCCACGTGCCACTCGACCTGAATCTGCTTTTCCGCGGTGCTCGAGCGGAGCACGCCGAGGATCTCGGCCACGAGCTGAGGGAGATCGACCCGCTCCGGGTAGAATTGCAGCTTGCCCGCTTCGATCTTCGAGAGGTCGAGGATGTCGTTGATCAACTGCAACAAGTGCCGGGCGCTCGTCAGCACGTCACTCAAGTATTCGTCGTGTTCCGGACTGGTCGGCGCGACCTTCTTGTCATGAAGAATTTCGCTGAAGCCGATGATCGCATTGAGCGGTGTCCGCAACTCGTGTGACATGTTGGCGAGGAATTCGCTCTTGAGACGGCTCGCCTCCTGGGCGCGCCGCGATTCGACGTTGGCCCGCACGGCATTCATCTGCAAGTCGGCCGCCCGGCGCTCGTCGGTCTGATCGCGGAAGACGAGGACGACACCGCTCGCCTGCCCCGAGTCATGGCGGATCGGCGCGCCGCTGTCGGCGATCGGGATTTCTGTACCGTCGCGCGCGACCAGCAACGTGTGGTTCGCCAACCCCACGATGGTTCCGCGGCGGAGGACCAGCTCCACCGGGTTCTCCACCCGTTCGCGTGTCGTCTCGTTAATGATGTGAAAGACGGTCGGCAGCGGGCGACCGATCGCCTCGGCTTCGGACCAGCCTGTCAGTCGCTCGGCCACCGGGTTCATGCGAACGACGCTGCCCGCCATGTCCGTCGCGATGACGGCGTCCCCGATGCTGTCGAGGGTCGTCGACAAGCTTCGCTCTGATTCGCGGAGCGCCTTGTTGCTCCCTTCCAATTCATCATTCGTGGCTTCGAGCTCCTCAGCCAACGCCTGCGCTTCGTCGACCTGCTCTTCCAAGGCATGCCTGGACTCGACCACGCGCGACGACATTCGCGTGAATGCGTCGACGAGCCGTCCGACCTCGTTGCCCGACGCAGACTCGATCGCGATTGGGGTCACCGTCAGCTCTTCGCTCGACGCCATCCGCTCCGCGGCCGCGGTCAATGCCACGACCGGCCGTGTGATGCGACGGCTCACGACGATCCCGCCCGCGATACCGATCAATGTGAAGAGCACCGCCAGGGCGCCCATGTCGATCAACAACCGCTGCATGGGCGCGAAGAGCGCGGCTCGAGGCTGCGCCACCCACAGGATCCAGGATGTGCCCTGAATCGGCAGTGCCACCCCCAATCCGTCGCCCCACGTCGGCGAGTTGTACACCGTCGTAGTCCCGGCTTTAAACGGCGGAGGAGCCGGCTGTGGCCGTTCCAGGTCGGACCAGACACCGCCCGGCTCCGACGTGCCGACCAACAGCACCGAGTGCGGCCCGATGAGATCCTTGAGTGGTTTCGCGCCGGCCGTGACGATGTAGGACGACCAGGTGAGATACCCAATCGGTTGACCACCGCGTGTGACTGGAGTGAAGGACGCCAAATACAACGAGTCCCCGGCCGCCAGAATGGGAGAGATGGCGGCTCGTGTCGGACGCGCATCCAGCGCATGCCTGAGCCAGCCATCCGGTGGTGGTCGCCCCGTTACGGTATCCACCGCGATCTCACCGCCGAGCCGGCGGAGCTCCACGCGAGTGCCCACCGTGCCGGCCGTCGACTGCAGGACGGTGAGTGCGCGCCGCGCCGAGGACGGATTGCCACCGCTGGTCAAGTAGCGCTGGATCGCGGTGTCCGCGGCGACCTTTCGCGCCCGCTCGAAGTCCTGGGCGGCGGATTGCACGAGCAGGTTCGCGACGGTCTTCGCTGACGCCGTGATTCGCGCGCTGGCATCGCTCAGGATGATCCGCTCCGTGCGGACATACGCGGTCCACGCGAACGCCGCGACGGTCGCCAGCACGAGTGCCGAGATGAGGAGCGGCAGCTCGCGCTCAATCGAGCGCCAGCGAACAGGCGGCCGCGGCGTCATTGCGAGTCAAGCATGGGGCTGTCTCATGACCGGAACAACACTCGATACGTCACGCTTGGTTGCATCTCTTATCCGTCTGCCGGTGAAGAGACGCTGAGGAGATGCCAGGGCGCTAGGGTACGTCCATGTCGACCCCACAACGCCTGCTGGCGCTTCTCGTCGCCGCCGCGGCCACCGTCCCAGCGCACAGCCAAACACCGATGTCATTGCCAACCGGAGTGTTTCGCTCCGGTCCCGCCACGATCACCCTGGCCGCTGACGGATCGACGGACATGGTCATGCCCACGGCCGAATGGAAGGGGTCCCTCCGGACGCATGCCGACACAGTTTGGGTCTCTGACCAATCCCCTGCCTGCGCCGACGCCGGCGCGGGTCAGTATCTCTGGTCGGCGACCGACACGGTGTTGACGCTCCAGCCGATCAGCGATCCCTGCCAGCCTCGTCTTGCCAGCGGTTTGCTCGTGTGGCATCGTGTGCCGAGCGAGCCGACGGTTCTGACGATTACCGCGCGCGACTACGCCTTCGAGGCGTCCGACACCATCGCCGCGGGGCCGATCACGATTCGACTCCACAATGCGGGGCAGGATTTTCACGAGGTGGATCTCGTCCGTTTGACGGACGGACACACGATGGCCGACGTCGCCCATGCGATGGACGCCCGCCAGCACGTGCGGTGGGCGGCCGAGTTGGGCGGCGTGTCCGCTGTCGCTCCGGGTGACGATGCGGCTATCACCCTCAACGTCCCGGCTGGATCGTACGTTGTGATCTGTGGCGTCCCCGATGCACACGGCACACCCCACGCGATGAAGGGCATGATACGCGCGCTGGTCGTGACTGGCGCGTCGACGGGTCGGTCGACCGCCACCATGCCGCATCCCAACGTCACGGTCGACATGCGCGAGTATGGATTCGCGTTGTCGCATCCGCTCACGGCGGGAGCGCACATGGCGCTCGTCCGGAATATCGGCGCCGAGCGTCATATGTTGATTCTCATCCGCTTGGCTCCAGGGAAGTCCACCGCCAATGTGCTTGCCTGGGAGCACCACCGGACTGGCCCACCGCCCGCGCGGCCGATCGGCGGCGTCGCGGAGATGGACGCGGGCACCGCCGTACTGTGGCCAATGCAGCTCTCGGCGGGTCGCTACGCGTTGATTTGCTTTGCGGACGCTCCGGACGGCAAGTCGCACGCCGAGCACCACATGGTGAGCGCATTCACGATCGCGCCCTGAGCTCGGAGACCGCTACGGCAAGAGCGAGAGTTGGCCAGGGCCGGCCAACGCGATCATGAGGTTCATTGTCACGAGCGTCAGATCGTAGTGCCAGCCGTAGCCGTCTTTGCCCCAGAAGCCCGTGTGCCAGACGAAGATTTTCTTTTGGATGGCGCCGGCCATGATGAGCATGAGTCCCAGCGCGGCCCAGCGCGCGAAGACGCCGAAGATCAGTCCAGCGCTGCCGGCCAGCTCGGCGACTCCGATGAACATCATGAACGCGGGCGGCAGGCCATTGATCTTGCCGCGCCCGACGGGGTCCTTCACCGTACTCCATCCACTGGTGAGGAAGTCGGTCGAGATAATGAGCCGGAGCGCGAGCGCGCCGAAGTCGTACGGCTGCACGCGTTCGAATCTAGCGCGGTCATACCACCGGCGCTCGCTCGGGCTCCGTAACTGGAAACGCGCCAGCCCGACGCAGCAGTTCCAGCAAGGCGTCGTTCCCATGTTCACGAGCGTACGCGACTCGGAATCCGTCACGCCCACAAGCGTCAGCAACTGGACCTCGCCCGACTCCAAGCGAAACGACGCCGGCGCATAGAGCTATGACGATCGGTGGATCGACGGCGCCGCACGCATGACACCCACATGCAGCGATCCACGATTGCGCATCCCTCGCAATCGCTGTCGGCCGCGACGTACACAAAAACCTCACAGTCTCGACGGAATAATATAGGGAATGCTCGAATAGATTGTGCCATGATGCATCGGCTCCTGTCGGCGCTCATGGGAATCGTGTTCGTCCTCGCGACAAACAACCCCATGTCGGGCCATCCATGCATGGCGCAGGGCAGCGCGCGTGAGGCAATGCCGCCGATGCCAGGCATGCCGGCTATGCCGCACGATCACTCGCGACATCAGTCGCAGCCGTGCTCGTGTCTCGACTCCTGTTCCTGTGCTGTGGCGGTGACCATCGCCAAAGACCGTCTCGTCGCGCTCCCCATCGTACCGATTGCGGTAGTCCCGGTGACGCGCGCGATCGAATCGGCGAAGCTGCGCCCGACACAGCCGGACAGCGTCGTACTCCCCCCTCCTCTAGGCCCGCCCGCCCTCCTCGGCTGACAGAGGAGTTGTTGCTGGCAATACGCAGGCGCGCGGCGTTCGCAACATCGCACGCGCAACGGGCTCAACACATCAAACAACAGGGGAGATTCACATGCAACGGCGTGAGCTACTCAAGCAAACGGCGGCGCTCGGCCTGATGTCGGCGCTACCAACGCGATTCTTCGGCGCATCGCCCGCGGCGGCGCAATCGGTACGGGCGTTCGACGACAAAGACATCCCGGTCGCATTCGTCATCTCCGACGGCGCGGTCGTCATCGACTTCGCCGGCCCGTGGGAGATATTCAGCGCGGCCATGCCGAGCGTGGGCGGCCAGATGGAAATGCCGTTCAAGCCTTACATGGTCGCCGAGACCTCGGAACCAGTGAAGGCTGGGAACGGAATGCAGATTCTTCCCAACTACACATTCGGCAACGCACCGGCACCGAAGATCATCGTCATTCCGGCGCAGAATGACCCGAGCGATGCCATGATCGAGTGGATACGGCACGCCTCACGGACCGCCGAGCTCACCATGTCGATCTGCACCGGCGCGTTTGTTCTGGCCAAGACTGGACTCCTCTCCGGCAAGAACGCCACGACGCATCACGGTGCGTGCTTCGATCTTGGACACCAGTACCCGGATATCCACGTGCTGCGCGGCGTGCGCTATGTCGAGGACGGCAAGATCGCCTCATCGGGTGGACTCTCTTGCGGAATCGATCTGGCACTCCATGTGGTCGAACGCTACTTCGGCCACCAAACAGCGACCGACACGGCATTTAATGAGGAGTATCAAAGCAAGGGCTGGTTGCACCCCGAGGCGAGCTCGGAGTTCGCGCACTTCTATATCAAAGGCCAGCCTATGTGCCCGGTGTGCGGCATGACCGTCAACGTGTCGACGGCGCCACAATCCGTCTATAAGGGCGAGACGTACTACTGCTGCATGGCGGCCCATAAGCAGATCTTCGATGCCATCCCCGAACAGGTTCTGGCGAGCTAGTACGGCGAAGGCCGCGACGGTGAGAAGATCCACCTCGCGGCCTCTACTGCTCCGCTCGCAGCGCACTCACCGGATCCACGCGTGCGGCGCGTTGGGCCGGGATCCAACTCGCCAGCAGTGCCACGATCGCTGACAGCACTGCGCTTGCGGTCAATGTCACTGGATCGCGCGCGCTGATGCCGAAGACGAGCGCGGACATCGCGCTGCCAAGGGCCGCGAAGGCGACGATGCCGGCGGCGATGCCGATTCCCGCGAGTGTCGCTCCACTTTGAAGGACCATATGGATGACGGCGTCCGGGCGCGCGCCCAGCGCCAGTCGGATGCCGATCTCCTTTGTCCGTTGACTCATGCTGTAACTCAGTACGCCGTAGATCCCGAGCATTGCCAGCAAGAGTGCGAGACCACCAATGCCGCCGAGCACGATCGAGGCGAGGCGGCGGGGCGCGAGGGACGAGCTCAAGATCTCCGTCAGACGCGCGATGTCGGCCACCGGAAGCGCCGGATCCACGTCGTGTACCGCGGCGCGTAACTGTGGCGCGAGGGCCGTCAGTGGGATTTGAGAACGCACGAGGATCGTCTGGTCGCTCTCAGCCGCGCCTCCGGGAGAGTAGATCAGTCCAACACCTGCCGCCGCAATGTCGGCCTCTTTTGTGGAGCCGACGACGCCGACCACGGTCAGCATTGGCGCCCACGGCCCGATCTTCCTCCCGATCGGATCTTCCCCCGGGAAGAGTTTTTCCGCCAGCGTCTGGTCGATGATTGCGACGGGCGCGGTGTTTGGCGCCCTGGTGCGGAGGCTCGCAACATCGGCCGCGGAGAACGTCCGCCCCGCGCGCAGCGGGATGCCCGCCGTCTGGAAGTAGCTGCCATCGACCCATGTCCACAGGGGCCGGAGCGTGGCATTCTCTTGCGCGGGCTTGTCCCCTGCCGTGGCCGAACGGTCGCCTTTGTTTTCCCGGTCGAACGGGGCGGCGCTCGCCGTCGTGATGGCCGTCAGGCCGGGAATCCCACGCAGCCGCTCCACGAGCGCCTGATTGAACGCGAAACGACTAGGAATGTCCTTGTAGCGCGCGGCCGGCAGGTTAACGCGCATCGTGATGAGTCCCGCCGGCCGAAATCCCGGGTCGACCTCCAGGAGTCTGCGCAGGCTCCTCAACGAGACGCCGCAACCCGAGAGCAGCACGACCGTGATCGCGACCTGCACGACGACGGCCGAACTGAGGAATCGGCTTCGGCCCACGGCAGCCGAGGCGCTCCGCGATGCGCTCGCCCGGAGCGCGTCACCCGCGCCGATGCGGGCCGCGCGGATCGCTGGAGCCACACCAAAGAGCAGGACGGACAGCAGGGAGACACCGGCGGAGAATGCGAGGACGAGTGGATCGAGTTGCAGGTCGCCGATCACCGCGAACAGCTGCGGGTCCACCGACGGAAGCACGGTGACGAGCACTTTCGCGACGGCAATCCCAAGTGCACCACCCGCAGCGGCCAAGATGAGGCTCTCCGTGATGGGCTGTCGGGCGATCACCCATGTGTCCGCCCCGAGTGCGGCGCGCACGGCGATTCCCCTGGCGTGTCGAGTCACCCGAATGAGTTGAAGGCACGCGACGTTCGCGCAGACGAGGAGCAGTACGAATCCGACGGCACCAATCAACAGGAGGAGGATGGGCCGAAGCTCACCGGCCATTTCGTCCACGATTGGCGTGACGAGCAGGGTCTGGTCCACATCGCGGGGGTAGTATCGGGGCAGGCTTTGCCGCCAGCCGGTCATAGCGGCCGCCAGCGCCGCTCGTAGCCGCGGCATCTCTACTCCCTGCCTCACGCGAGCGACCGTCGTCGCGACTTTGCACGCCCGACTCGACGAGTCGCGCCAGTCGAGGTTGTAACACCTGTTCGCGTTGAGTTGCCTCGGTGTCCAGATCTGGACGCGGCGTGGGAAGCGGAATCCCGGCGGGAGCACGCCAATGATCTCATATGATCGGTCATCGAGACGCAGTGTCGTTCCGATGGCCTTGGGATCGGCGCCCGTCAAATCGTGCCAGAGGCCATAGCTCAAGACAACGACATCCGAATTGCCGACGTTCGCGGACGAGTCGTACAGCCGGCCCACATATGGGCGCACGCCAAAAGCGTCGAAGAGCGCGCCACCAGTCGAGATCGCGCTGACGCGTTGCGGCGCTCCCGAGCCGGTAACGTTCACATCCGTCTCGACGTACCCCCCAACGGCATCGAACAGATCCCGCCGGTCGCCCAAGTCATGGAGCTCGCCTGGGGTCAGAGCGTTCAGCCGAACGTCGCTCTTGGGAAAGAGCGTTTCAACGAATACGAGGTGACTCAGTCCCCGGACGGGCAACGGCCGGAGCAGCAGCGCTTCGACGGCGCTGAACATGGCGGCGTTCGCGCCAATGCCGAGCATCAGCGTCGACACGGCGGCGATGGCGAACCCGGGCGAGCGCCGCAGGGTTCGATAGGCGAGACGGAGATCGTGCCACATGGGCGCTAACGCTGAAGAGGCGACATTGAGAATGCAAGGTGAAGACCACGGCTTCAATGCGCATCGTTAGTTCGGTGTCAGCTGGTGTGTCTGGGGACTACCGCGCCTCAGGCTGCCCGTCGGTTTGTTTCGCTAGCGCGCGCGCATACTCGCCCTGAAGTTGCTCGACTGTAGGCAGGGACTCCCGAACGTCGGCCGGTAGGGCTTCCCGTGTCTCGAACGTCGCGATGCCCATAGCACTTCGAGTACTTCGCAGGGCGAACTCGGCAACCGCGACATTGCGGCGCCGGCAGAGAACAATACCCACGCTCGATCGACCTACAGTCGGATTCGGAAGCAGCGCGTCCACCGCCTCGAGATAAAACCCCATCTGGCCGACATATTGTGGCCGGAAATCGGTGGTTTTCAGATCGACCACCACATAGCGTCCGAGACCCACGTGATAAAACAATAGATCCAGGTAGAACGTTTCCCCGCCGATTCGAATCGGGTACTGACTTCCAACGAGTGCGAACCCCGTCCCGAGTGCAAGAAAGAAACTCCGCATATGCTGCAAAAGAGCGCTCTCCACATCGCGTTCGCGCACTCGCGCGGCTAAGCCCGATACCTCAAGTATGTAGTGATCGCGGAACATCGCTTGCGCGAGATCCGAGTCTTCGTCTGAAAGCGCAGAGGCGAAGTTCGTCAACGCCCGCCCCTCATGCCTATACAACCCGCTTTCGATCTGAAGCAGCATCACATTGCGAGACCAACCGACTTTGCCAGCGCGTTCCGCGTACCATGATCGCTCCGCGGGGTCCGAAAGGGCCGAGAGCAATGTCAGGTTATGCCACCATGTCACGCGACTTAATACTGTCTCGACGACGCCGCGATCCGGCCACGCCGCCGCGAACGCGCGCATGTAGTGCAGGTTGCGCTCGGAATAGCCGCGCGAACCTGGGAAGCGCCCGCCGAGGTCACAGGCGAGCTGATGAATGACACCGGCTCCCCAACCGCGCTGAATCTGACGTCGGAGAAGTTCGGTGCCGAGATCGTAGTAGAGCAAGATGGTAGCGGAATTGATCGCGGCAGTTGCATCACGCTGGGCTTTTTCGATGCGTGCGACCACCGCCGCGAGGAAGTCTCCGTACCCGGTGGGTTGGTCAAATCGGATCTCTTTCACTCTCTTAACGTGCTGCAAAGTCTTTGCAGAATTGACTGCGGGAATGTTTCGTTTCGAGTGCTCCGGAGAATATGTCCGGCTGGTTACTCCAGACAGCGCGCAAACCATCACCGTGACCCGCTCGCCAATGTGTCCCATGGGTCGCCACGGGTGAGAAATCCACGTGCGACCGACGGGAACTGCGTGAGGGCCTTCACGCTCGGATCCTCGGCGGCGCCGAGTGGTTCTTCGGTGCGCTGATGTTCCTCGGATTTTGGAATAAGTCACTCGGCGCTCGTGGCGCGCTCGGCGCCTGCATCGGCTCTCTCGCGACGCTCACGATGCTCGCGCGTATCCCCAATGCCTGGGACGCATCCGCCGGCGGGTTTCCCGCCATGACCATCGTCGGCGCATTCGTGATGAAGGATCTCGTGCTGTTGGCCGCATCGTTCTATCTGCTGAAGCAGGACGTGATGCGCGGAGCACGCAGCGAGGCGTGGCACCTGGTACGCGTGAGACAGCGGGCGCAGTCGGCGGCGGACCACGGGAAGGGCACAGCGGCCTGAGACGGCACGCGAAATGCCTTTGCGCCGGCAGGCTGCACCCCCTTATCCAGGAGGAGAAGTCGTGCCACCCAAGAAAAAGCCTCGCGTCATTGACTTGAGGGAAGTCGAGAAGAAGATCGCCGAGTATAAGGAGCACGTTGAGCACGACCGACGCTACAAGACCGTGGTCAAGGAGCTCGATCAGGCTCGGCTCGCCATACGGAAGGGATTTGACCGCCTGCTGGAAGCCGTGACCAAACACGGCCGACCGAAGAAGCCGTCGACGGCCAAACGCACTAAGAAGCGCGTCGCGAAGAAAGTGATCGGGCGCAAGGGCGCTCGGAAGAAACTCGGCCGGCCGCGCCGCGTACGGAAATGAGTCGGCACGCGACGTGCCCTTAGGTAAGCATGAGCTTATCGCCGCGAGCGCCCGACGTTCGCGAGACGCTGGAGGCTGCCGAAGCCCCCCTGACACGATCGGTCGCGCTGATCGTCATCGCGACCATACTGGTCTTCGGTGCGCTCCACGTGGCGCGTGCGCTCTTCATTCCGCTCACCTGCGCGATTCTGCTCAGTTTGGCCCTGAGCCCTCCAATTCGATTCCTGGCGCGATGGCACGTCCCGCCGCCGGCCGGGGCATTCCTGATCCTTGGCGTCTCGGCCGGGTGTTTGGCGTTCGCGCTCTACCGTGTGGCCCCGGCCGCCCAGGTCTGGCTCTCACAGGCACCCGCGCGAGCGCAGGTGGCGGCGCGCCGACTGCAAGCGATCACGAAGCCGGTCGATCAAGTCACGCGCGTCGTCGATCAAATCACGAGCGAGCGGAATGCGCCGACGCGGAGCGCGGTGGTGGTACAACCATCGCGGGCGTCCACCGCTCTCTACGGAACGACCGGTGCGATCGCCGTGGGTCTTGGTGAAACGCTGATCTTGCTCTACGCGCTGCTTGCCGTTGGTGACCTCTTTCTGCAGAAGATCATCGAGGTCATCCCACGATTTGCGGATCGCGAGAAGGCGATTACGATCTCGCGCGAGATGGAATCATCCATCTCCGGCTACCTGTTCGTGCTGACGGCGATCAATGTGACCGAGGGCGCGGCCGTTGCCGCGGGGCTCGCGTTAGTCGGCATGTCGAACCCCGTGTTGTGGGGGGTGTTGGTCGTGCTCGCCGAGTTCGTGCCGTATATCGGGATGTTGAGTATACTGGCGCTTCTGACCGTCGCAGGCTTATCGACGTTCGATAGTACGACGCAGGCGCTGCTCGTGCCGGGTGTGTACGTCGTTATCAACGTGATCCAAGCCAATGTGGCCACGCCGCTCCTCATGAGCCGCCGGCTCACGCTCAATCCCGTCGTGATCTTCGTCTCATTGGCATTGTGGGGGTTCATCTGGGGCGTGCCGGGCGTGCTCCTGGCCGTGCCGATCCTCGCGACGTTTCGCATCTTGTGCGATCACGTCGACTCGCTCGCCGGCATCGGCGCGTTTCTCGGCGAGCGAGCGGAAAGAGAGCGGCGCAAGGTTCTGCGGTTCAACGCCGCGACAAATGTCGAAGGTGCCCCGAGATAAGCCGGCAGCTACGAGCACACTCGCGCCACGGTCATTCCGTCCGCCTCACACATGTTTTTCGATCGTTGACTGCTGTGTCGCGCAGTCGACCCCGGACCGCGGCGATCGTGATGCGCATCACCAATGAACCCACGTCGGCGAGGGAGAATTACATACGCCCGCTGAGATCAGCAGGGGCACGAATACGACCATCGTTTTCGAGGGGTCCCATGGATCGCACGTCGTTCCGTCTCGTCGTGTGCGTACTCGCTCTCGGCGTTCTCTCGTGTACGAGCGCAACGGTCTCGCCTGACCCCGTGGTGTCGACCGATGCGAGCGATTACCAGCAGTTCAGCACGACGACCGGCGCTCCGACATCTGGCCCCGACACGCTGCCACTCATTACGTGCCCCAAGAATTCTTCTGGCGATTCCGCGGCCGCCTCGATTGACGCCGCCGGTGGAGTACTGCGGTTCGGACCGCACCAGCTCATCATCCCAGCGGGCGCACTCACGACGATGACCCGCATATCAGCGCGCGCGTACCGGGACACGCTGGCCGTGGATCTGGAGCCGCACGGACTGCAGTTCAACGTGCCGGCGTCGTTGGTGCTCAGCTATAAGGGCTGCAATGTCTCGGACCAATACGCGGCCGGCATCCTGTACACGGATACCTCGTTCACACACGTCTTGAGCATCGTACCGTCTCAAGACCACTACAAGAAGTGGATGGTCGTCGGCACCATTCAGCACTTCTCGGTCTACGCCTCGGCGGAGACGCGCAAACCGCGTTAGGGAATCGATGAGGCTACAGCCGCGTACGGCCTCTGCCGAACAGCAGGTAGAGGATCAGTATTAGCAGAATCAGATCGATGGCGCCGCCACCGTAGTAGCCGACGCCGGGGCCCATGTAGTAGCCCCCGCCCCCAGCGAGCAACAAGAGAAGGATCAAGATGATGATCAGCATGCCCGCAGTGTAGAGGCAAAGCTCGCGCCATCTCTGCTCGGCACGGTTGCTGCCAATGATACGGAGAGAGGCACGTATCACCCGCAGCTGGAGGGATGTATGGCGGATCCAAAGAGCACCTCAGGCAATCAAGGCGACAAAGGCGGTATGGGTGGTCAAAGCGGCAAGCTTGGCCAGAGCGGTGAGAAGGACACGTTGAGCGAAGAGGACGAGATGGAGCAAGGTGGTAAGGGTCGCCAGCAAGGAAAGACCGGTGAGAACAAGTCCGACCCCGGCGGAAAACACTAGAGGAGCGGCGATGTGGACGGGCCCGGCGAAAGGGCCCGTTTGCATGTTGGTGCTGACGCACGTTCGAGCAGATCAGCCGCGGCTGATCGACTCCGCAGCAGCGATTGCCCACGCTGGATGCTGCCCATCCTCGATCGACCAGATCGCCGCCAGCACCGCTTGCGCAAAGGCCCAGCCCATGATCCGTTCGCGATCGAGGCCAAGGCGTTCCGCGATCACGCGGCTCCAGCGATCCACCACCGGCGTGCCGCTCACGTTCCGGAGTGCCGCGCCGAACTCGTACGGCAGCTCGCCGATGACGCCTTTTGGGTCGATCGCGAGCCAGCCTCGCGTCTCGTCGAACAGCACGTTTTGGGGATGCAGGTCGCCGTGCAATAGCGCGCGCGCGCCTTGGGATGCGGCAAGATCACGGTAGAGCCTTTCGGCCCGGTCGACGAGCGCGGCGCCGATCGCGGCGTCTCCCGATGCGCGATACTGACCAAAGGACGCACCCCATGATTCGACCGTTGGCCACTCGCCGCTCGGGAGGCCACACGAATGCAACGCCGCGGCGACCTCGCCGAGCCGGATCGCCGCGTCGTCGGTGCGATCATCGAGCGGCGTTCCGGGCTGGACGCGCTGGAGGAATTGAACGCCATCGCGTTCGTCGAGCAGCCGGACGCAGCTCCGCCCATCAAAATGTCGAAGCGCGTCCGAGGAACGGTCGTCTTTACTTCGCCGCCGCTGCCAGACCATTCTGGAGGATGTTCCAACACTTTCTTGTATTCGTCGGCTGCTCCGCTTTGCACCGCGCCGACCATGCTCGACGACGCGGAGTGTACTCCTCCGCCGGTGACCTGGAGCTGCTGCCACCCACCGGTGAGCATGACCCTGACCCGGGTTGAGCTCGGCCCGACGGACGTGAACAGCGCCGTGCCTTCCTGCGTAATGTTGGAGTTGTTCTGCGTGGTGTCCGTCCACTGCTGGTAGAACACGATCAACCCTAGTTTCGCGTCGGCCGAGCGGACAACGTAATCATTGTCCATCAGGACATTGATGACTTTGGGGAATACGGACTCGATCGGCGTCGCGATCACTCGGGTTTGTATGGCGCGAACCTGCGCCACCTGCTCAGGCGTCGGGGTTGGTTCCGACCGTACGACGACTGGCCGCACGGTGCCACAGCCCGTCAGCATGCCTATCACGATCACCCACAGCGCGCCTTTCATAGCTTGCTCGGTTGCGTTCGTTCATGTGACGCTCGCCAACCGGCGACGTTAAGCTACTCAGCCACGATGGCTGTGTGCTTCGTCGGGGAACGCCGAGGTGCGGACCTCGTCGGCGAACGTCGCGACCGCGTTCCGAACGGACGCCCCGAGCTCCGCGTAGCGCTTGACGAACTTGGCCTGGAACCGCTCGTTGAGTCCCAGCATGTCGTGGAGCACGAGCACCTGTCCATCGCAGCTCGGACCGGAGCCGATGCCGATCGTCGGAATTGTGACGCTGTCCGTCACGCGCTGCGCGGCGCTGATGGTCACGAATTCGAGCACGAGGGCGAACGCGCCGGCCTCTTCGAGCGCGCGCGCATCGTCGACGAGTCGCTCGATCGCATCGTCGCCCTTGCCCTGTAAATGGATGCCCTGCACGTTGAGCGACTGCGGCGTGAGCCCAATGTGGCCCATCACCGGCACGCCCGCGGTGACGAGCGCCTGCACCGCTGGCGCAAACGCGCGTCCGCCTTCGAGCTTGACGGCGCCGGCCCCGGTGCGCTTGATGACGCGTCCGCCTTGCCGGGTCGCCTGGCGTGGCGACACGTGATAGCTCATGAATGGGAGATCGACGACGACGAGCGCGTGCGCCGTGCCGCGTTGGACGCTCCGTCCGTGATAGATCATCTGGTTCACGGTGACCGGCACCGTCGACGGCTCCCCGGCCAGGACCGGGCCCACGGAGTCACCCACGAGGATCACGTCGACGCCCGCCTGGTCCACGAGTGATGCGAACAACGCGTCGTACGCAGTGATCATGACGATCTTCTTCCCTTCTCGCTTCATTCCCGCGAGATCGGCCGCCGCCACGCGAGCCATCAGCCCTCCGTCACGGTGATGCGGATGGCGCCCACCGGACAGCGCTCGGCCGCCCGGCGGATGACGGCCTCGCTGGCGCCCGCGGGATCGATCACCTCCGACTGGCGATCGGCGTTATGCGCAAAGACCAATGGCGCGACGATGAGACACGTCCCGTTGCCGACGCAGAGGTCATGGTCTACGAAGACGCGAAACGCTGGCATCGCTTATCTCCATCGCACAGGCAGCGACCGCAGAGATCGGAACTGAATGCTCGGTTCGTACTCGAGGCTCTGGGTGTCGAGCCGCATCCCGGGCAGGCGCTCGGCGAGGACTTGGAAGACCTCCTGGCCTTCGATGCGCGCCAGGGATGCGCCCAGGCAATAATGTATACCGGCGCCGAATGCGACATGCGGATTCGGCTGGCGGCTGATGTCGAAGGCGTCCGCGTTCGTGAATGCGGCCGGATCACGATTCGCCGACGCGATCATCCAGCGGATCCGGTCACCGCGGCGGATGTGCCGGCCACCCAATTCGACGTCGTCCGCGGCAATCCGCTGGGTGGACTTGACCGGCGGATCATAGCGCAGGCACTCCTCGGTCGCGAGGCGGGCATGCCGCGCTGGATCGCTCACCAGCCGCGCCCATTGATCCGGGTGTCGGAGAAAGGCGAGGACGCCATTGCAGATGAGATTCATGGTCGTCTCATGCCCCGCGAACAAGAGCAGCGCGGCGTTGACCAGCACCTGATGACGAGTGAACACGCCGGCCTGCTCGCCGCCCGCGAGCACCGAAAGGAAATCCGTGGTCGGTTCGGTCATCCGCTGGTCGACCAATGGCGACACGTAGTCGATCATGCCGCGAATGCCTTCCGTGAGCGGTCGCAACCGATACGGCTCGCCCCGATTGATGTAGAGGAGCTTGTCCGCCAACGCGCGCAGATGGTCGCGATCGTGCTCCGGAACGCCCATCATCTGGGCGATCACTCGCACCGGGAGCGGCGCCGCGAGATCCCGGTGGACGTCCATCCGCCCCTCGGCGTCAACGGCATCGAGCAGCTCCGTGACCGCGGCGCGTACGAATGGCCGCCACGACTCCATCGCCCCTGGGGTGAAGTACTCGTGCACCACCTGCCGCATGGCGGCGTGCATGGGACGATCTTGCTCGACCAACTGATCGCCGCGGAACGACTGGACGCCGGAGAGCAACGGCAGGTCAGCCGCGTCGACGGGTGGATACGGCTGACGAGTGTCGGTCCGGATGACGGCGGAGGAGAATCGTTCGTGGTTGCGCACCATCCACACGACGTTGTCGTACCGCGTGACGACCCAGAGCTGGAACGGCGCGTTCCAGTGCACCGGATCCTCGTCTCGCAGGCGGGCGAACAACGGATAGGGGTCGGCGATCACGGCCGGATCGAACAGCGCGTCGAGGTCCATCGACTTCTAGAATGGGTGCGGAACCGCCTATTCGCCAATATTATTGCATGCCGACTACCGATACGCATGACATTCTGGATGCACATTACCCTCCGTCACCTGCGCTATTTCGTGGCGGTGGCGGAGGAGCTCCACTTCAGCCGGGCCGCGCGCCGGCTGAACGTCTCGCAACCGCCCCTGAGCCAGCAGATCCGGCAACTCGAGGACATCGTCGGCTCCGCGCTCTTCGTCCGCACGAGCCGGCGCGTGCAGCTCACGTCAGCCGGGCTGGCATTCCTGGACGGCACCCGGCGGTCGCTGGCCGAGGTCGCGCGCACGTTGGCCGCGGCGCAACACGCGGCGCATGGGGAGCGGGACATGCTGCGCGTTGGCTTCACCGACTCGGCGGCCCTGGGCGGACTTGTCGAGATCCTGCGCACCTATCGCGTGGCGTATCCGGACGTGCACCTCGATCTCATCGAGGGCACGAGTCAGGCCCAGCTCGATGCGCTGGAGCGGGATACCGTCGATGTGGCGCTCGTGCGTGGCCCGGTCGCGTCGGTCACCGCGCGAACGGTGATTGTGCGGCGGGAGCCGTTCGAGGCGGCCGTCCCCGCCGATCATCCGTTGGCGAAGCGCCGCGTCGTCCCGCTGGCCGCTCTGCGCGGGCAGCCGTTCGTGCTCTTTCCTCGCCACCTCGCGCCGGCGTTCCACGACATCGTCACCGCGATGTGCCGGCGCGCCGGCTTCTCGCCCGAGGTTCGCCACGAGAGCGCGGACTACCAGACGATGTTGAGTCTCGTCGCGGCCGGTCTCGGCGTCACGATCGTGCCGGCCTCCGTGAGGAACTTGGGACGCATCGGCGTCGAGTTCCGGCCCCTCGCCGGGCCGAAGGTGATGGCGGAGCTCGCCCTCATGTACCGCCCGGCCCGCCTGTCGCGCGCACTGGAGGCGTTCATCGCGATCGCGAGCATGACGCCTGGCAGGAAATGATATGAAAATCGTCTGGCCCACTGCGTGACATGGTATTGGACATCTGGACGCTCGAGGGACATCGTCTGCGCATGTCTCGCACTGCGCTTCTCGTCTTGGTTCTCGCCCAGGCGCCCCGCGCCCTCCCGGCGCAGCTCTCGGCGCGACAAGCGCGCGTGGAAATCGTCGCGCCAGCGGCGCCACGGCCAGTCGTCGCCGCCGGCAAGCGCGTTCTCGTCTATGAACTGCACGTCACGAACCAGGGCCGCGGTCCGCTGGCGTTTCGGGAGATCGACGTTTGGGATGGCGGTGGCAAGGCCACGTCTCTCGCGACCTACCGCGATACCGCGCTGGCGCACGCGCTCGAACCCGATACCGCGACGCGGCTCAATCCTGGATACCGAACGATCGTATTTTTGCGGGTCGAGTTGCGGCTCGATGATCCGGTCCCGACGCGGCTCCGGCATCGGTTGCTGTTCGATGTGCTCGATACGGCCGATGTCCGGCGCGACGCGGGGACGCAGCAGGCGATCGATAGCGTGCTCGTACCCGTCTCGAACGAGCCGCCGCCCGTCCTGCGCGCTCCGCTCGGGCCGGGCGAATGGCTGGCCGGAAGCTCTCCATCCAACACGTCGGATCATCGTCGTTCGCTGACGGCCATCGATGGGCACGCGTACATCGCGCAACGCTTCGCCATCGATTGGCAATTGATCGGCAAGAACGGGAACGTGTATCACGACGATGATCACCGGAACGAGAACTTCTGGAGCTTCGGCCAACCGGTGCACTCGGTCGCACCGGGCGAAGTGGTCGCGATCCTCGACAGCATTCCGGACAACACACCGCATTCGCCGCTTCCACGGTTCACACCGCGGACGATCGCGGGCAATTACGTCATGATCCGGATCGGGCCCCGTCAGTATGCGACATACGCACACTTACAACGCGGGAGCGTGCGCGTGCGCGTACATCAACACGTGACGGCCGGCGAGGTGATCGCCTTGCTCGGCAATTCCGGGCAGGCCACCGGCCCGCACTTGCATTTTCAGCTCACCGATGGCCCGTCGGTCTTGGGCTCCGAGGGCATCCCGTACGTACTCGAGTCGTTCAACTTCCTCGGCTCGGCGAACGACTTCGAGGAGGACAAGCATCCCACGGTCCCCCGCTCTCACGAGATGCCATCGCAGGAGGCAGTGGTCGGTCTGCCTTGACGGGGGGCGCTCGACGCGAGGGCTCAAACGACGAGAGACCGCCTTGTGAGCAGCCTCCCACGGGCCATGGTCTGGCACCGTTAACATCAATGTCGAGGACCCCGATCTCGTTGTGCGTTCGATCGAGCGGTTGGTTGGGGGATCGGACTAGGGCACGAGCCAGACATCGATGCCGCCGTGCTTCGTGCACGCCAGGTGGCGATCCGAGGTCCTTGTGAAGAACCCGTCATGGCAATGCGCGGTAGCGCCTGGATGGTCGTGACGGTAGCGCGCGGACATGTCGTCGCCGTGGTTGTCCGGATGGTCATCATGCCGCGCCGCTGCCTGGTCGTCGTGGTGGGCCTGATCCGGATGATCGGGCTTGGGGTGGTCGTCCTGTGCGTACAGGGACCGCGGCGCGACGATCGCGATCGCCATGACGGCCGCGGCTATTAAGAGATGTTTGCCCATGTGTTGTCACTCCCCTTGAGGTGCGAGATGCCCTTCTTGCCCCAAAGGCGACCAGTGCAAGAAACGAACAACTAGCAGGGGCCGGACTCGAACCCGCGACCCCAAGTCGCGTCTACCTGAAATACGCCCGTGGCGTGATCCCCAAGACCTTCCTGAACATAGAAGTGAACGCGCTCGGCGTAGCATAACCGGACTCCAGAGCCGCATGCGTCACCTTGGCGCCCTCGGCCAAGAGCCGCATGCTCTGCATGAGTCGCAGTTGCTGCCGCCATTTCCCAAACGTCATACCGATCTCCTGCTGGAACAGTCTTTCGACCGACCGCTTTCCCGCCCCAGTCTCTTTGCACAGCTGAGCAAGGGTTCGAGGGTCGCGAGGATCACCCGTCAGTATGTCGGCGATTCGCTTGAGCCGTGGATCGGACAAATGCGGCAGTTGCAACGGGATCGCGTGCATCGCCTCCAGCTGATGCAGAATGACTGCGATCAGGTGCTCCTGCCATTTCATCGATATCTTCAACGTCCGCAGGGTACATGCATGGAGAATCAGCTCCTTCAGCAGGGCTGAGACATTGATCACACAACAATCGCGCGGCGGCCCTTTGGCGAGGCGCGGCTTGAGATAGAGCGTTCGCATCGCCACCACGCCCGACATCGTGATGGTGTGCGGAACCTTGGCCGGTATCCAGACGGCACGGTTCGGAGGAACCACCCACGTTCCATTTCGCGTACTGACCGTCATGACCCCGCGCGAGGCAAAGACGAGCTGATCGCGATCGTGGAAGTGCAGCGGTACGACAGAGCCAGCCGAATAGTCCCGGGTGTGGCTGGTGATCGCCGACGTACGGTCACCCGACCGATCGAAAATACCCGCTTGACGCTTTCGCGACATCTATTGTCACTTTATCGAAAGCGCGCACGGTGCGCAATGGGTAAGCTGGGGAAGCATGAACCGCTTGCATCGCTGGCTCTGCCGTTCTGATCGCTGGCGCAGCACCGTTGCCCAGAGACTGCCCTGGGCGATCGGCGATACCGACCTGGGGCCGAATGTCTTGGAACTCGGCCCCGGCCCCGGCCTTACGACAGACCTGCTGCGAACCTCGGTGCCTCGGCTGACGGCGCTGGAGATCGACGCGACATTGGCCAGGTCACTGAGCGCGCGCCTGAAGGGAAGCAACGTTCGGGTCATCGAGGGCGATGCCACCGCGATGCCGTTCGGTGACTCGGAGTTCTCGGGCGCGGTGTCGTTCACCATGCTGCATCACGTTTCGTCCCAGGAACTGCAGGACCAGGTTCTCGCCGAAGTGTTCCGCGTGCTGCAACCCGGAGGGGTTCTCGTGGGCAGCGATAGTCTTCAGAGTTTGTCCATGAGGATCATCCATATCGGCGACACCCTCGTTCCCGTGCCTCCCGATACGTTCGGCGCACGATTGGAGCGTGCGGGTTTTCACGTGGTGGACGTGCAACGGAACGCGCACGCATTCCGATTCCGTGCTCAACGAGGAGTGACATGCACAAACTCATCTTGATACTCACGAGCGCCATTCGCTTGGCCGCCCCGGGTCCCGATTCCTGCGCCACGAATTCAGCAAATCGGCAGCTGGACTATTGGCTCGGCACGTGGAAGATCGGTGCGTCCGGGGACGCACATAGCACCGTCACGCTCTCGCTCGACAAGTGCTTGGTCGTCGAGAACTGGGACGGCGGACGAGGCCATTACGGACAGAACGTCTTTGGTTACAGTGCCGACGACAAGAGATGGTACGGACTGTTCGCCGACAACGAGGGCCGGGTGCATGTATTCACCTCCGGCAAGGTTGCATCCGACACAGCCGCATTTGAAGGCGCGAGCCGCGGGCCCAACGGAGAGAGCGTATTGAACCGAGTGACAATCATTCGGCTGAACCCGAACTCCGTCGAGCAGACGTGGGAAAAATCCACCGACAACGGCACCAGCTGGAATGTGGTGTTCCACGGGGAGTATTCGCGATGAACATCAAAACCGCGCTATTTACTCTCGTCGCGGCACGTACCCTCGGTGCCCAACCTGCTCTGCTCGTCCTCGCCAATGAGGACAACACACTCAGTATCGTCAGCCCCGCGAGCCTGAAAGTCACCGCCACATTGCCGGTCGGTCCCGATCCGCACGAAGTGATTGCCTCGAGCGACGGAACGACCGCCTACATCTCGAACTACGGCGGCGGCGCGTACAACACGCTCACGGTGGTTGACCTCGCGACGAAGAAAGTCTTGCCGGCCATCGATCTCGGCGCGCTGCGCGGCCCGCACGGGCTGGCGTTCGTCGGCGGCCGGGTGTGGTTTACGGCTGAAGCGGCGAAAGCGATCGGCAGCTACGATCCCGCAACACGGCGGGTCGACTGGGTGATGGGCACCGGGCAGAATCGTACCCACATGATCTACGTCTTCCCGGACCTCAACCAGATCGTCACCACGAATGTCAGCTCCGCCAGCGTCAGCATCATGGAAAAGATCGGCGGAGACTGGAACGAAACCGTCGTTCCCGTCGGTCGCGAGTCGGAGGGACTCGACGTATCGCCCGATGGCAAGGAAACCTGGGTCGCCAACGCCGGCGACGGAACGGTCTCTATCATTGACGTGGCGAGCAAGAAGGTCGTCGCCACGGTGGCCGCCAATGTCGTGGGAGCGAATCGGCTCAAGTTCACCCCAGACGGCAAGCTGGTGTTTGTTTCGAGCCTCAATAAACCCAATGTCCTCGTTCTCGACCGCGCCACCCGAAAAGAGGTGAAGCGTATCAAAGTGGGAGATGGCGCTGCCGGGATTCTGATGCAACCCGACGGGGCGCGTGCCTACGTGGCCTGCTCACCGGACGGGTACGTCGCCGTCATCGACTTGCACTCGCTCGAACGTCGCGGGCCGCATCGACGTCGGGCGGGGACCCGACGGCCTCGCCTGGGTTGGCCGCTAAATACCAGCCAATATTTTTTACGGTGCCTCCTGACGTTCGACGACGATCGAGTAGTGGGCCGCCAATGCGGCCAGCGCGCCGATCGCGACGCCCAACGGCAACAGCACGGCGCCGACGACACCGACGGTCAGCGGGATCTCCATGATGGTGTGCCCCGCCTCGCTCTTGATGATCACACGTCTGACGTTCCCCTCATGAATGAACGACTTCACTCGCGACAGGAGCTGGTCGCCGCTCACGTGGTGCTCCTCGGTTGTGGTCATTGGGTCTCCAAAGGTGTTCCCGCTGTGAGGGTTCCGGGCGGAGTGTCGGATTGGCGCGGCTCGTCATTCACAGCACGCGTCCTCGCAGGCAGCGCCGCGCAGTGCGCGGACGCCTTCCTGTGCGATAATGGGCACCATAACGAACGCCGCCACCGGATCGGCCCACCACCAACCCGCGGCGGCATTCAATAGGAGTCCAGCAAGGAGAATAGCGGACAGATACGCGCAGAGCGACGCCTGGGCCGCATCACTCACCAGCGCACCGCTCCGGAGCTGCGTCGCGACGCGTCGTTTGGCTCGCGCGAGCACGGGCATGGTGACCAGTGAGAACAGCGCCACCGCGATGCCGGCCAAACTGGAGTGGGGAGCTTCGCGTCGCATCAGCGCGTGCGCGGCGTCGGCCAGGACGTATGCGGCGAGGGCGATGAAGCTCGCACCGATGATCCGCGCGCTTTGCCGCTCTACCCGAGCGCGCGTGTGCGCACGGTCGGCGGTGAGACGCCAGAGCGCCGCGGCGCCCGATACGAGCTCAATGACACTGTCTGCGCCGTAGCCCAGCAGCGCCACGCTCCCGGCCGCCACGCCCGCCGCCAGCGCCACACTGGCTTCCGTGCTCACCACCGCGAGCGTCGCGTAGCTCAAGCGCCGACCGCGGCGCACCAACCCGGCGCGGTCCAGCGGAGTCAGAACAATCGGCGTCGTCGCCTGGAGGCGCTGGCCGCTCGAGCTCATCCCGCAATCTAGCCCCGCCGACGGTTCGGTGTTATAATTTCGTGCGTGCAAAATTTCTCATTAGCTCACGCTACGCACAAGTTTTCGTCTGGACTGCGAGCGCTCATTGCCACCGTCGCCGCCGCACACGGATCGATCGCGACGCCGGCGCTCGAGGGCCAAGCCGCTCCGCCTTTCTCCTGGAGTGGATGGAACGTCGGCGCCGAGGCGGGCTATAGCCACGGGAACGCGAGTGCTACCGTCACGCAGGCCGTTCCGATCAGTTCGAACAACACGTTCGGCCGACTCGATGGCGGTCCGCACCTCGGGTACACAGCTGTGCGTTCCTCGCGGCTTCTCTTGGGCGCCGAAGCCGACATCGTATTCCCTGATTTTTTCGAAGACGGCGCCGTCTCATCGCGGAGAACGGCGCAAGGGAGCCGGGTCACCGAGAACGTCGACTTTGTCTCAACCCTCCGCGGCCGCCTTGGCTACGCCTCGGATCGCTGGCTCGTGTACGGAACCGGGGGATTCGCTGGGTCGCAAGCGCGCTTCATTGAGAGTGCCGCCTCGACCAATGACCAGCACCACATCCTGCGCTTCCGACCGGGATGGTCGCTGGGTACTGGGGCTGAGCTCGCGCTCGCGCCGGGCTGGGCCGCGAGAGTTGAATATCGCTACGACCGGCTCGGTCGAGCCGGCGTCACCTTCCCGTCCGGTACCGGCGTCGAATCGAAGCTGGATGCGCACGACTTCCGACTGGGACTCAGTCGAACGTTGGCGTGGCCCGGCTCGCACCGGCACTCGGGAGTGTCCAATACTCCGGCGCCGGCTGAGCACGACCGATGGAATATCCACGCCCAAGACACGTTCGTCGAACAGGGGTATTTCCATTTCTCATCACCTTACGAGGGAACGAACAGTCTGACCGGCGCCAGTCAGGCGAAGAACACGGAGAGCGCGACCGCATTTCTTGGCGTGCGGTTATGGAAGGGCGGTGCATTGTATTTCAATCCGGAGATCGACCAGGGCTTCGGCCTCAATGACACCCATGGCGTATCTGCTTTCCCCAACGGAGAGGCGCAGAAAGCCAGCTTTCCCATGGCGCGCTTCGTCGTGGACCGGATCATCCTGCGTCAAACATTCGGCCTCGGTGGTGAACGGGAGTCGATCGCCGACGGCCCCAATCAGCTCGCCGAGCAACCCGACATCTCACGGATCACGCTCGTCGCCGGGAGGCTGGCCGTCACCGATTACTTCGATAACAACGCCTACGCGAACGACCCGCGAACGAACTTTCTCAACTGGAATGTCTACGGGGCCGGTGCCTACGACTGGACAATGGACCAACTCAGTTGGACGTGGGGCGCTCTGGCGGAGCTGAACCAGAAACAGTGGGCCTTCCGTGCCGGCTACTTCCTCCTGCCGACCGTATCCAGTGTCAACACGTTTGACATGCACATCCCCGACCGCGGGGAGTATGCGGCCGAATTCGAGTGGCGATATGCACTGGTCTCGCAACCGGGCACGTTGCGCGTGTTCGGATGGGTGAACCATGGCATCATGGGCAGCTACGCCGACGCCCTCGCTCTCCCCGTGACGACGCCCAACTATCCCGACATCACGCTCACGCGCCAGGTGCGCACCAATCCCGGCGTCGTGCTGAACGCCGAGCAGGCCATCACCACTGAGCTCGGCCTCTTCTCACGCGCGAGTTGGAGTCCCGGACGGGATGAGATCCTCGGCGGGACGGACTGCAGCGAGAGCTGGTCGCTGGGAGGGGTCCTTCAGGGAAGGTGGTGGGGCCGGCCCCAGGACCACGTCGGCCTCGGCGGCGTCGTGGGCGGCCTGTCCCCCGTCGCCCGTGCCTACTTCGCGGCCGGCGGATTGGGAATCTTGATCGGCGACGGGCGACTCGACTACCGCGCGGAGAAAGCGCTCGAGGCCTATTACTCCTACGCGCCCTGGACGTGGGCGACGCTCAGTCTCGACTATCAATTCATCGTCAATCCGGGATACAACGCGGCCCGCGGGCCGGTACCGATATACGCCATACGGGTCCACACCGCGTTTTGACATTGCAGCCGAGAGGCCACAGCTTGCAGCGAATGGTTGCGCGCAAGAAGCGGGGTACCAGTTCTCCGCGTGAGCCGAAGGCGCCGGTCGCGACGGACGAGATCACACCGCCCGCGGAGGACTTCCTGAAGGCGGTCTACCAGATCGGGCGCGCTGGCAATGCCGTTGCGACAACCGAGTTGGCGCACCATCTCGGACTGGCGGCCGCATCGGTGACCGGCATGGCGCGCCGTCTCGCCGACGCGGGTTTGGTGACGCATGAGCCCTACCACGGCGTCCGCCTCACATCGGCCGGTCGTCGCGCCGCTCTCCGCACACTCCGGCGGCATCGCGTCATCGAGACGTACCTCGTGCGCGCGCTGGGCTACCCGTGGGACGAAGTCCATCCGGAGGCGGAACGCCTCGAGCATTCTGCGTCCGACACCTTGGTCGACCGCATGGCCGCGGCCATCGGTGAGCCCACGACTGATCCGCATGGGGCGCCGATCCCCACGCGCGACGGCGCCGTGGACGACGCGCCGGCGCCGTCACTCGCTTCGGTCGAGGTGGGCACCACGGTCAGTGTGCTGCGCGTCAGCAATGAAGATCCGGTACTGCTCCGTCATCTGGCGGGACTGGGCCTCGTGCCAGGCGCGTTGGTGACGGTGCGCGAGCGCGCGCCGTTTGCGGGACCAGTGGTGATCGATGTGGGTCGCGTCCGTGAGCAGATCGGTGTGCCGCTCGCCGAGCGCGTGCTCGTGGCGGTGTCGCATCATCGTCTGCCTTCGCGGACCCGTCGCGCGAATTCGTAATCGAAGCGGCGCGGCGGGCCAGACGGCGAGTTGATACGTCAGTCGTGGGCCTGACGATCAGACGGCGGCAAACTCTGGGCGTGCGAGGCTTTTCCCGCCGTGTAGCGGCGCTCGAGGTCCTGGTTCTCGGACGCGTGCCGCTGGACCCGCTGATCCGACGATTCATCAGCGCGCGGGTTGGCGATCTCTTGCTGGTGCCGGTTGTCCATCGTGGTACGCTCGCTCGCGTATTGGCGATCGAGCGGTCCGGAATCCCACTGCACGACAGCGACTGTGGTACCTTGAGCGGGGCGCTCCTGCTCTCTTCCGTACGAGGCACACGCCGCGAACGTCGCGAGCGTGGTGAGGATAGTCAGCATCTGCACCGAGCGTTGGACGCGCATAGACCCTCCCGGGCCAAGAGTGTGACGGCGCGCGGTACCGGGTGAACTCCATGGTGCGCGTGCTATCACTAGCTCACTATTATATTGTACACAACTATATTTGTCAATGACCAATTGTGCGATATCTGTCTATGAGGCTATGTCATGGTTCAGTCGGCAGTCGTCTGGTCCATGGGCCACACGACGGACGCGTTCTCGGGGAGTAGCACGTCCTCGAGCTCATGGATGACACCGTTCGAGGCGAGCAGATCGCTGCGCGCGAGACGCGCCCCGCCAACGTAGATCCGCCCGGAGCGCGCGGCCATCGACAGCGGCCGGCCGTTCAGCGCCCGCGACGTCGAGGTTCTGTACCTGACGATATCGGCCGCGAGGATCCGCCCCGACACGACGTGGCTGCGGAGCATGTCGGCCAAGTCCTCGGGGTCGGCGACCAGCGTCGCGAGTCGGTCCGCGGCGATGCGGGCGAACACCGCATCGCTCGGCGCGAAGAGCGTGAACGGCCCCGCGCCACGGAGCGTATCCATCAGCCCCGCGACCTTGATCGCCTGGACGAGCGTCGTGAACCTCCCGTCGCTCGTCGCCGCACCCATGAGGTCCATCGCGTGGGATCGCCTGAGCGGTGCGATCCGATAGTTCTCAGAGAACGCGCGGAGGAGCCGTCGGTCGGTCGTGTGTCCAACGCCTGACCACAGCATGGTGTCGGCCTGTGGCCTACGGCTGTCGGATGAGGATGATCACGGTCGCCGTCGCGAAAACGCTCACCACGAGCCACCACAGGACGAACCCCACCACTTCACTGCGACTGTGATGTACGTGCGGGCGGCGCCAGCCACCGCGGCGTACGTCCTGAACGATCGTCGCTTCCTCTGGTGCCATGACGTACTCTCTGTCTTGGGAGCCGCAGACTAAAGACAACGCGTGGCGCGCCTACCTGATATCGGACTCCACAGAGTGCACAATACGCGCCACGCCCAAGGCGCAATGCCCCTACAACACGCGCCGCAACGTGAGCCTGAACCGCGACCCGGCTCCCGGCGTGCTGTCGACGGTCAGATCGCCGTTCATCGCGCGCGCCAAGGCACGGCTGATCGCGAGGCCCAGGCCGACGCCACCGGGCGGGGCGCTCGTGAGTCCGCGATCGATCTGGACGAACGGCTCGAAGATGTGCTCGAGCTGCTCGGGCGCGATGCCCCGGCCCGTGTCCCACACCTCGATCCCTACCGCGTCGTCCGCCGTGAGGTAGTCGACGCCGATGCGCCCACCGGGTGCCGTGAACTGGAGGGCGTTCGACAGCAGGTTCAAGAGCACCTGCCGCACCTTCTCCGGATCGGCGCGCACCATGACAGGAGAATCCGTGCGCTCGAACTGGAGCGACTGCGCCCGGAGCTGAGGCGTGATGAGCTCGTGCAGCTCGGCGACCAACGCCCCGATGGGGACGTCAGCCATGCGAATGTCCAGGTGGCCGGCCTCGACCTTGGCGAAGTTGAGGATGTCGTTGATGAGCGCGAGCAGGTATCGCGAGCTGCGCTTGATGCGGTCCAAGTCCCCGTGTTGCGCCTCGGTGATCGGGCCGCGCAGGCCGAGCTCGAGCAGTTCGGCGTAGCCGGTAATCGCATTGAGCGGCGTCCGCAGGTCGTGGCTCATGCTCGCCAGGAAGTGGCTCTTGGCCTTGTTCGCGGTCTCCGCCACCGTCCTCGCCTCATCGGCTATGACGCGACCCGCCTCGGCAATGTCGAGCAACTGTCGCCGGGCTTCCGCCACTTCGTCCGCCCGCTCCCCGTACCGTTTACTGGCGTCAATGTCCCCGAACACCAGCACCACCCCATCGACACGGCGGTCGATCGTCTGGTACGGACGGATCGTGAGCGCCCACCAGCGCCCGTCATCGTCCCGCACCTCCTGTTCGACCAGCACGAGCGTTTCGACCACACCCGTGATCTGCCGCTCCAGATCGGGGGCCACGACGCGCAACTTGATGTCGCCGAGCGGACGGCCGACGTCGGACGCGATCACGCGCATCACCCGGTCCGTGGCCGGCGTGAAGCGGCGGAGGCGAAGGTCGGCGCCGACGATCACGATCGGGATCGTCGTACTCGCCAGGACATTCGACAGATCGCCCGAGAGGGCCGCCAGCTCGCGATTCCGATGTCGCAGCTCCTCGTTCAGCGTCGTCAGCTCTTCATTCGTGGATTGCACCTCTTCCTTGGTCGTCTCCAGCTCTTCGTTGGTGCTCTGCAACTCTTCGTTGCTCGACTGAATCTCTTCGCTGGCCGCGCGGAGCTCCTCCGTGGTCGCCTCGTGCTGTTGGACGACATCCTGCAGGTAGCGCTTCGTCGCCGCGAGCTCGTGTCGCAGCGCGTCGAGCTGTTTCGCGTCGACACTCGCGCGGCCGCGGCGCTGCGTCACCGGCGGGCGCTCGACGTTGGCGTCCGCCGCCGTCAGGGGCGGATCAGCGGCGACGGGGCGCGTGACCGAGAACGAGACGACGAAGAACGGCGCGGCCGCCGATGGAGGCCGGAACGGGAGCACATCGATCACGACCGCCCGGACGACACCGCCGTCGACCAGCGTGCGACCCTCCGCGCGCACCGGCACCCCATCAGTTCGCGCCTGACGGATCGCCGTATGCAGCGGCATGACCAGCTCGGGCCGCGCCAGCTTGAGCAGCTCCAGGCTCGCCGTCCCCGGCCCGTGGGCAAGCAAGCCAGCCGTATCGCCGCGGAACTGCAGGATCTCCATATAGTCGTTGATCACGACGCCGGGAGGCGTGAACCGGGCGAGCACGGCGCGATCCGCGGCGCCTCCAATCTCATCGGGCGACGGGGCGATCATCAGGCCTCGCGGAGGACTGCCGCGACGCCCCGTGCCCGCGAGCGCCACCGTCGGCGTCGTCGCGAGGTCAACGTCAAGTGGACGGGCCGTGGCCGCGCGCCGACGATAGATCCCCTGTCGCTTGGCGAGCGGCTCGAAATGCTCCGAGTACGAGCCGGCCGACTCCGCGCTCCCCAGGACCAGGAGGCCGTGCGGCTCGAGCGCATAGTGGAAAACGGGGAACACCCGCCGCTGCAGCTCCGGCTCCATATAGATGAGCACATTCCGGCAACTGATCAGATCGAGGCGCGAGAAGGGCGGATCGCGGACGACGTTCTGTCGGGAGAAGACGCACAGGTCGCGAACGGACTTCGCGATCCGGTACCCGTCCCTTTCCGCCACGAAAAAGCGTCGGAGTCGTTCCGGAGAGACGTCGGCGGTGATACTCTCTGGATACAGGCCCCCCCGGGCCCCGGCGATCGAGGCCTCGCTCAAGTCCGTGCCAAAGATCTGGATCAGACGGTCGCCCGCCGCGTCGCCCAGGAACTCGAGTAACGCGATCGCGAGGGAATACGCCTCCTCACCGCCGGCGCACCCCGCCACCCAGATCCGCACGGGCGTACCAACGGCATGCGCCTCCATCATCTCCGCAAATGCCGCCGTCTGCAATTTCGCGAAGACCTCCGGGTCCCGGAAGAAGCGTGTCACGCCAATGAGCAGATCTTCGTAGAGGACGTCGAGCTCGGCCGGATTGAGTCGGACATGGGCGAGATAGTCGCCGTGCGCATCGTGCCGGTGGGCCAGCATCCGTCGCAGGACGCGCCGGTGCAGTGTGCCGCGCCGATAGTGCTGGAAGTCGACGCCGGTGCGCCGGTGCAGGAGCGCGAGGATCGTGCGCAGCTCATCGCCATCGGTGTCGTTGGTCGGCGCCGCGTCCGACGGATGTCGCGCGAGGTGGGCCGCGAGGCGCGCCAGCTGCTCGGCGATTTCCTCAGGGGTGAGAATGAAATCCACCGCTCCCGTGTCGATCGCGCTCCGGGGCATGCTCGGCGACTGCGCGGACGCGCTCTCTTGCGCGATCGTGATGCCACCCGCCTCTTTGATCGCCTGGATCCCGATCGCGCCATCGGACCCAGCACCGGAGAGGATCACGGCGACGGCGCTACTGCCGCGCTCGTCGGCCAGCGAACACAGGAACGCGTCGATGGGCAGGTGTGGTCCTGGACTCTTTTTTCGCGCGACCAACCGGAGATGGTCGTCCACGACCGTCATCGTCGTGTTGGGCGGGATCACGTAGGCATGGTCGGCATCGAGGCGCATGCCGTCCACCGCCTGCACCACCGGAATCGCCGAGGCACGACCGAGCAGCTCCGGCAGGAGGCTCTCGTGCGTCGGGTCGAGGTGCTGCACGAACACGTACGCGAGCCCGGTGGCCGACGGCAGATGGTGCAACAGCCGCAGAAACGCGTCCAGGCCGCCGGCCGAGGCTCCGATCCCCACAATGGGAATCGCGGCCACGCGCGGCGAGACGGCCTCCGCCGTGGCGTCTTCGGTCAATGGGATCACGGGCAACGCCACTGGTGTGCTGTCAGCGGGGGATAGCTCGCGACCCGCGAGCGGCTCTTTTGCCCGGCCGCGCCGCGTTCCCGCGCGTGATCTCGGTCGAGTCATGCGACACCGGTACCGGGCAGGTCCATGTCAGGACAATCGCCGCACTCGGTGGAAGGCGTTGAACATGCCACGCGCGCCATCGTTGCGCAAACCTCGCGCACGCCACACCCGTCGAGCGCACGGCCAGCATGAGGCAGGAACGGGTTGGCTCGCAGAGGGGCCTCGAGGCCGGAGTAGGAAGTGGCGATCAATGTGTTCGTCTACGATTATATTGTGTGTGATCTAATAAGTCAATGTGCAACGGTTGACAATGTGATTGTACGCTATATAGTATTTCATCTGTGACGCGATCCGTTTCTCTGATCACCACCGCGAGGCACGCCGTGCCGAAGACCACCAATGCCGATCCCGGCCACCAGAGCGATCGGCTGTCCTTCGATCTCTACGCCGCGGCGCGAGCGATTACGCGTGCCTACCGCCCGCTGCTGTTGGAGCTCGGACTCACGTACCCGCAGTACCTGGTCATGCTGATGCTCTGGCAACGGGCGCCACGGACGGTGAAGGAGTTGGGCGAGAGCTTGGAGCTCGACTCCGGCACGCTCTCGCCACTGCTCAAGCGCTTGGCCGCGTCGGGCCTGATCACGCGCCAGCGCCGCCACAATGACGAGCGCACGGTCGACATCGCGCCCACGCTCAAAGGGCGCGCGCTCTGGCGGGAGGCGGTGAGTGTGCCGACCGCGTTGGCCGCGGTGATGGGCCTCTCGCCCGATGAGGGGCGCAAGCTGCGGGCGTTGCTGCGCAAATTGGGTGCGTCGCTGGAGCAGCACGAGACCGACGCGGGGTCGGCCGGCGCCGGTGCGAGGCCGCTCGTCGGAGAGCGCTGAGACTTCGCGCGATCGCCAACGACCCAATGAGACACGAAGGCCGCGACGGTGAGAACGTCCACCAGCGCGGCCTCTGCTCATTAATGTGTGGATTGTGAGGTTCTACAAACGCGCCCGGAGAGACTCGAACTCCCAACCTTTTGATCCGTAGGCAGAGTCTACCGACATCGCGTTTCACTGTGCGACCACTCGTAACAACCGACATTACCGCGAGATCGCGTCGTCCGCTGCCGTCGCGTCGAGCTCGCGCCGCCTTCATTTGCCAGCTGTACCACGCACAGCCGCCTGGGATTCCAATCCTGACTGCCGGTAGCAATCCCACCGTCCGCGTAACATCTCGATATCCGTACGACGCGGCGAATTGGGTGCCTCCGGTCGACTCCGTGGTCGATCACCCTTCGCGTTTGCGCCGGCGCCTGCCGCATGGAGCACGTATAGGCGCCGGCAGCTTAACCCTCGCCGGCTGGTGACAAATCCGCCGTCGTTGCTGCGCCGTCTCTCCAATGGGTGGCGAGTTGGTTCGCCACCGTCAACGTTACAATCGATCGCCCGAGCGCTCGCCATCCGAGCATCTGGAGCAGCCTACGGTTCCCCAAACCGGTTGCAATGACACGATGCGGGCGCGCCCGACGAGTACTACCGCTGACCAGCGTCCGAGGCGTCTCGCGGGCGACAGCATCACGTGCGCCGTCCAGAGATTACAATCAGCGTTGCGGCTATAAGAGCAACCGCCGAAAGGCCCATCAAGCATTGCCGCATCCAGTCGGGTAAATGCAGCCATCCCTCGATAGACGCGAATAGTGACATGGCTCCTAAAATCAAGATCAGGTCCGCTACGCGCAACATTCGCAATCTCCGATCCTGCCGCTGTGTCCGTGCAAACCGGAGCACAGCGATCGCCGCCGCAGCGCACAGAGCGATACCTATCAGTTGGCCGTCGTGCATCACTGGGCCCAGAGAGTGAAGGCCATGCGGAATAAAGATCTAAAAGACGGGTCCCTGGCCATTCTGAAATCTATTAGTAAGGCGGCTATGATCACGGCTTGCCCGACGATGGCATCAGCACGAGTGTAGAGCTCATCGGCGAATCGATAGATGACTTTGCTGTCGTACGTAGCCATCGTGAGCCCACCCCCATCCAGGTTGAGAGGCATGCGCCACAAGGCCATGCTGCGGTATACTGTCAACCTTGAGACGAGCCAAAACAGAGGAAGTCAGCAGCTGCCAGGCACAACAGAAGGTCAAGCCTCTCAGTACTCCGCATTGGGTCGTGACGCACAAAATACGTCAGAGACGAATCGGCACGTCGCCGAGCTCATTCGAACTGACCTCACGCGCATACTATGCTACTGTCCACCACGGAGTGGCCAGCACGCGCTCGGTAAGCCAGAAGGCTCGATCACCTCCGTGGAGCAAGACACCGCCGCGCACCGCCGATCCTGATTCCTCTACGAACCGATCGAGATGCATGGCATCGCGATGATTCGGTTCTGAGCTCGCCTTTACTTCGACGCCGAGCAGTGACCCACGGCGCTCAACCACATAGTCTACCTCCATGCCGCTCGCTGTACGGTAGTAGGTGACCTCCGGCCGTGGTGTCTCCGTATCGCGCCAAGCGAGGAGATCGGCAAGGATATAGTTCTCCAGGTGCGCACCCGTCGGCTCACCGCCGGCAATGTGCAACGCGAGACCGGTGTCGGCCCAATACAATTTGGGAGTTTTGATCAGTCGTGTCGTTCGATTGCGTGCGTAGGCCGGCAGCCGCACCGCTTGATAGGAAGTCTCGAGGAGGTTGATGTACTGATGCGCGGTCGTCGCCGGCATTCGCACGTCGCGCGCCAGCTCGGTCGTGTTGAGAAGGTTGCCGATCCGCAGCGCCGCCGCGCGCATGAGGGCCTGGAAGTCTTGCAAGTTGCCGACGGCCTTGAGATCGCGCAGGTCGCGTTCGAGATAGGTCGCCACGTACCCATCGAACCACAGCGCTCGGGCATCATCGCCCACCACTCCGATGGCCACGGGGGGGAATCCGCCGCGACGCACCGTTTCACGCCAGTCAGCGGCGGGCGCCGGGTCCGCTCGCACGACCTCAAGCCATTCGGGGCGCGGCGTGTCGAAGAATCGGGTCCATGCACCGACCTCACCTAAGCCGAGGGCCTCACGCCGCGTCAACGGGCCCAGTCGCAGATAGGCAGCGCGGCCGGCGAGCGAATCGCCGACCTGGTGCATCATCAGGAGATTCGCTGAACCCGTGAGCACGAACCGTCCGTGTCGCGCGGGGCGATCTTCGTCGACCAGCCGCTTGATCGCCAGCACGAGCGCTGGTTCGCGCTGCACCTCATCGACGATCATCGTGGGCTCGCTGATGAGGAATGCCCTCGCGTCACGGCGCGCGGCGAGCAGTGCGACGGGGTCATCGAGTGTCACGTACGGTCGATCGGCGGTCGCCGGATACGTTGCGACGAACGTGCTCTTCCCCGCCTGACGCGGACCGGTGACGACCACGACGCGGACGCTGTCTAGCGCCCTGGTATACGTCCGGCCCAGTGCGCGTGGCAGGACGCCGGCGTCAGACCGCCAGGAGGGATCAACCATCCTGATAACGTACACGTATTGTGCTGATAATCAACGCATCAAATGTAGATTATCACCCGTGAGCTTTTGACTACCGATCAAAAGGCCGCCGCGATACCACCGGCTAGGCCCGTCGTACCGACAACCCGTTGCGCGCGCAATTGCGCTGCGTGGTCGCTGTAACGGACACAGACGGACACACGAAGGCCGCGACGGTGAGAAGATCCACCTCCGCGGCCTCCGCTAAGTACTTCTGGATTTTGAGGCTCTACAAACGCGCCCGGAGAGACTCGAACTCCCAACCTTTTGATCCGTAGTCAAATGCTCTATCCAATTGAGCTACGGGCGCAATTGCGAATCCATGGGCGGTACAAGACTCGAACTTGTGACCTCCACGATGTCAACGTGGCGCTCTAACCAACTGAGCTAACCGCCCCTGGCCCTGGCGGGCCCGACAGTGGAGGCGAGGGGAATCGAACCCCTGACCTCTTGAATGCCATTCAAGCGCTCTCCCAACTGAGCTACGCCCCCCGTCCGAGTCCCGAAAGGAACCTCTGAACCTAGCGGTGGGTATGTGCGGTGTCAATTCAAAGGGTCTAGCGAAAATCTTCTCGGCCGATATCTTGCGGTGCTCCGACGGGGCCGCGGCCAGAATCCGCGGCACCTGACGCTCATCGAAAGACGCGCCAGCGGCGTATATACCGCACGTTCGCCCACTTCTGGCCACCAGGTATGATGCAGGTCCCAATCAAGGACGAGACCACGGCCGAATCCCGGCCGCGCCGCCGGCGGAGTGCTCCGGCTGGTATCGCACCCAGCGAACCCGAACGGGACATCCTCGATCAGTACCTGTACGAGGTGAGCACGTACCCGCTCCTCAAAGGCACCGAGGAGTTGGACCTCGCCCGAAAAATCCGAGCCGGCGACGGCGAAGCGCTGCAGGAGTTGGTGAAGCGCAACCTGCGCTTCGTGATCTCAGTCGCAAAAAAGTACCAAAATCGCGGACTTCCCCTGATCGACTTGATCGGCGAAGGCAACGTCGGTTTACTCACCGCCGCCCGCAAGTTCGATCCCGATCAAGGCGTAAAATTTATCTCGTACGCTGTCTGGTGGATCCGGCAAGCCATCCTCTCGTCGTTGGCGCGGCAGGGGCGAACGGTGCGCGTGCCGCTCAACAGAACGGCGGATCTGTCACGGATCATTAAAGCCTCCGAGATCCTGCGCCAAAAACTGCGCCGCGAGCCGAATCCCGAGGAGCTCTCGCAGCTCACCGGACTCTCGGTCGATGTCGTCCAGTCGCTCGCCGCGCTCAACACCGGCGATGTGCGGCTCGATGCGCCGATGGATCCCGAAGGCGATCGATCGCTTATAGAACGATTCGTCGCCGACGAGATGCCCGACGCCGAAGAAGAAGCGATGAACCGCTTCTTGAACGACGAGATCGAGCAAGCGCTTTCGACGTTGCCACCCCGTGACGCGAAAGTGCTCCGGCTGTACTTCGGACTCGAGGGCGGCCGGGAGCACACGCTCGAAGAGATCGGCTCGATGCTCGGCGTCACCCGCGAGCGCGTGCGCCAGTTGCGCGATCGCGCGCTCAAGCGGCTCCGTGAAGGAGAAGTTGGCAGAGCACTTGGCAGCTTCGCCGCATAAATGATCTCCCTCCGGAACGTCTACAAGGCGTTCGGGTCCAAACGCGTCCTCTCGGGGTTCTCGCTCGATGTCGAAGAGGGCGAGACGGTGGCGATCATTGGGTTCTCCGGCGCCGGCAAGTCCGTGGCGATCAAGCACATCGTCGGACTCCTCATGCCCGACAAGGGCGAGGTCATCGTCGACGGGCTCAACGTGCCGTCGCTGTCGCGCCCCGAACTGTATCAGTTGCGCGCCCGGATCGGCTATGTGTTTCAGTTCGCGGCGCTGTTCGACTCGTTGACCATTGGCGACAACGTCGCGATGGGCCTGCGGAAACAGGAAGGACTCACCGAGAACGAGATCGCCGAGCGCGTGCACGAGGCGCTGGAGCTCGTGGACCTGCCGGACGTGGCCCAGCAATCGCCGGCCGAGCTGTCGGGAGGCATGCGGAAGCGCGTCGGGATCGCGCGGGCGATCGCGCTCAGACCGAAGTACATTCTCTACGATGAGCCGACGACCGGGCTGGATCCGGTGACGAGCGCCGTCATCGACGATCTCATGGTGCGCATGGAGCGCCAGCTCGGCGTCACCGGCGTGGTGATCACCCACGACATGCGGAGCGCGTATACTGTGGCCAACCGCATTGCCATGCTGTACGAGGGAACCGTGCGGCAATTCGGCACCGTCGATGAGATCAAGAACACGACCGACCCCGTCGTTCGCCAGTTCATCGAGGGCCGCGCCGAGCTCGCCACCGCCGGCGTCCACGCATAAGCCCATGGCCTCCCGCGCGCGGGCGAAGCAAGAGCAGTCGGCCGGCGGCGTGGTGTATCGTGTAGCCTCGGGCGAACCCGTGTTTCTGCTCATCCGCGATTCGTACAAGAATTGGGGGTTCCCCAAGGGGCACGTCGAACAAGACGAGGCGCCGGCCGCCGCGGCCGTCCGCGAGGTGGCCGAGGAAACCGGGCTCACGGCGCTCGACGTGCGATCGGAGCTCGAGACGATCGATTGGTACTTCAAGGCGAACGGGCTGCTCGTGCACAAGACGTGCGCGTTCTATCTCATCGAAAGCCCGAGCGGCGAGACCTGTCCGCAGCGCGCGGAAGGCATCACGGCGTGCCGGTGGTTGACCTTTGCGGACGCCGCGCGGTTGGTCTCGTACGCCAATGCTCGGCGCGTGCTCGAGCAAGCGTACGCGATGATCGCATCTCCTCGATCCCTTTCGGCGTGATCCGCGATGAGCACGTCAGCCGACGAGCTGCCCTGCGTCGCGGTCTACGCACCGCCTCCTCGCGAGCGGGCGCGCGCGCTCGTACGCGCCGCGTTCACGCGCCGGCGCGCGCGCGTCATCGTCACGCGCACGGCGGCTGAGCTCGAGCAGGCCTTTCGCGCCGATCTCATCGACGCCGTCCTGATCGATCTCGGCGGCGCGGCCGCGGACGACACTTGGAAGGCCGCCGAGCTGGCGCGTGATTATCCGACGGCGGCGTTCTTCGCGGCGATGCCACTGCGCGCCGCCGACGGTCGCATGCTGGCGCGCTGCGCCGAGCTCGAGTTCGCCGACGTCCTGATCGACGGCGTTGACGACGGCGTGACGCGCGAGCTCGTGATGCCGCACTGCTTCCGGGTGCGCTTCGCTACCGCACTCCGCGAGCCACCCGCCACGCTCGGGCTGACCTCTCCCCTGCAGCAGAAAACGTGGCGCTGCATCGTCGGCCACGCGGGCCTTCCGGTTCGCACGGACACCGTCGCGGCGGTCGTCGGCGTCACGCGCGAGCACTTGAGCCGCGCATTCGCGGCCGACCTCGCCCCGAATTTGAAGCGCGTGATCGATCTTGTCCGCCTGATCGCGGCGGCCGAGCTGGCGAAGAACCCGGGCTACGACATCCGCGACGTCGCGCTCGTCCTCCGGTTCGCCTCGCCCTCACACTTGTCGAGCACCGCGCAGCGCGTCGTCGGCATGCGCCCCACGTCGCTCGCGCGTCTCAGGACCGTGGACCTGTTCGAGCGGTTTGCGATGGGCCGCAGCAAGAGCCGCGGCTGAAGCGGCTCACGAATCGCAACACGGCGTCGGCGTTCCCCAGGTCGATGTGCGCCACCTTGAGGCTCTGGGCAACCGTGCCGCTCACGGCCACGATCTTGAACTGAAGGGTGGGAATGTCGTACGTCGACAGGACCGGCGTGGGAGTACCGTTGTTCAGCGTGCCGAAGAAGAACTCCAACGCCACCTGGTCGAGCGACGTTTCGAACGCGTAGTTGTACGTGAAGCTCTCGGAGCCATCGAGGAACTCGTACGGCAGTGGCGTCCACTGTGTCGCGCTGACAATCGGATTCGGATTGAAGTAGACGAGTACCATACCCGTCGCCAGGATATCGGCTGTGATGGCGCTGTCCGTCACATCGTAGTAGCGGGTGAAATACTCCGTGTACGCCCCGGGCGACGTCTCCAACGAGTACTGGGAGTTGTAGAGCCACTGCGTATTCGTCACGGTGAATGTGTCGACCAGCACGTTGGCGTCGCCTGTCGGCCCTTGCGGCCCTTGTGGTCCGGTCGGCCCCTGCGATCCTTGAGGCCCCTGTGCCCCCGTGGCTCCCTGAGGACCCGTCGCCCCCGTAGCGCCGCTCGAACCGCAGGCGGTGGCTACGGCGATCAGCCCTCCGGCCAGGACGGTACGGCCAAGTGCGTGGAATTTGCTCATCTTTGTTTCTAGGTCAGTTGAGGTGTCTATACCCTCCATCTCACGGGTTGGGACGAGCCAGCTACTGCCGGGTTACGTAGCAAAAGCCGCAGCCGACTCGTATCTTACGTTTTCTGCGCGCGTAGCTCAGCTGGATAGAGCGTCGGCCTCCGGAGCCGAAGGTCGTGGGTTCGAATCCCGCCGCGCGCATTCCCCACATATCTCGCTCTTCCGGCCCGTTGCCTCAATGACCGGATGTATATTTATCGCATGCTCGATGAACAGCATGCAGCCCACATTCATCGCGTCGAGCAAGAGGGGCAGCTGAGGCACGATGCGATCACGCGCCAGCTGTCTCCATCGCAGAAGGTGGCCGTAGTCCACGAACTACGGCGGTTGGCGTGGGAAGGGAAGGCGGCGTGGCTCCGGAACACGCACCCAGGGCTCGGCGAAGAGGAGATCCAGGCGCGCCTGCGAGCGATCTTCCTTCGCGCCGTCACGTGACATGCACGCCGAGCCGGCGTCGCTCGTTTCACTTTTCGTAGCACCCCTCAACCGCCTCGGCCTGACGTACATGGTCACGGGGTCGCTCGCAACGTCGATCTATGGCGATCCCCGGCTAACGCACGACATTGACCTGGTCATCATCCTCCCCGAGGAAGGCGTAACCGCGCTCCATGCGGCGTTTGATGGCGCCGAGTTCTATGTACCGCCCGTTGACGTGATCGCCGTCGAGGCCCATCGGCCACTGTATGGCCACTTCAACATCATTCACACGGCGACGGCGCTGAAGGCCGACATCTATACGGTCGGGTCGGATCCTCTGCACCACTGGGCCATCGATCGGCGCCAGGCCACCACGATCGACGGCGAAACCGTGTGGCTCGCGCCACCCGAGTACGTTGCGCTGCGCAAGTTGCAATACTTTCGCGATGGTGGATCCGAGAAACACCTCCGGGACGTGCGCGCGATGCTCCGGCAACTCGGCCCCGAGATCGATCACGCAGTGCTCGAACGTGAGGCAATGCGATTGGGTCTCCAGACGCAGCTTGCGATGGTCACGGCACAGCCGTAGCCGTCATCATAACGACGGATCCTTCGCCGTCGGCGGCAGCAGGCCATTGAGTCGCAGATAGATCGCGACCTGGCTGTAGTGGTCCGACCAGTGGGCCACCGCGTTGATCAAGGCCAGCGCGCGCGTTTCCGTCTCACCGCCGGACGAGAGGGGCTCGCCGAGCCGCGTGTCATTGAGCGAGGCGAGCGCCGTATCGCAGAACGCGAAGGTCTGCTCGAGGCGCGCGACCAAGTGCTTCTTGGTGTCTGTCGCCACCAGTGTCGGGCGCGGCGGTGCGTCGATCCCCGCGACCACGCTGCACAGGATGTCGTTGTCCTCCGCCAGATGGACGACGACCTCGCCGAATGTCATCTGCGCCTTGGTGGGCTTGTAGGCGTACTGGGTCGCCGGCATCTCCTGGGCGGACAACACGAGGCGTTTGGATTCGCGCCGCACGTTGGCGCGGAATGCGTCGGCGACCGGAGCGGTCTGCGCCAGAGCGGCGAGCGGAAAGCAAAGGATGAGAGAATAGCGCATGCCGCAACCAAGCCTGACGAATTGCGCTAATCAAGCAGGCCGTTGTACTAGTACAATCTATGAGCGCCTGGATTCCACCGCCGCTGGCGACTGACCGGCCGGCCTACCTCGGGATCGCTGACGCGATCGGCGATGCCATCGCCGCGGGAACGCTCGCCGGCGGCCAACGCTTGCCCACCGTTCGCGAGCTCGCGACGCATCTCGGCATCGCGACCGCGACGGCATTGCGAGGATACGCCGAGGCGGAGCAGCGCGGGCTCACGACCGGGACCGTGGGACGCGGGAGCTTCGTGCGGCCCGCGGAAGAGATCCAAGCCGCTTGGCGCGCGCCGTTTTCGATGCGCGGGTTCGTCGCGCCCGGCGTCTACGATCTCCGATCGCGGGTCGTGCCCGGGCCCCCGGCGTGGGCGACGCCAGAGGGCTTTCGCGAGTTGCTCCCGGCACCGAGGCATCAGGCAGCCCTGCTCAGCGTCGCGTACACGCTCACCGACGGCACCGACCCGTGGATGCTGCGCGAAGCCGGCGTCCAATGGGCCGAGCGGTGCGGCGTGCGACTCACGCCGGAACATGTGCTGATCGCCGCCGGCGGCCAGCATGCGGTCGCGGCCGCCCTCTCCGCGGTCAGCCCCACGCGCGCACCGGTCGTCGTTCCAGCGCTCGCCAACTCGGGCGCGCTCATTGCGGCGCACCGACTCGGCATCCCGCTCGTACCAGTGCGCGCCGATGCACACGGGTTCGACGCGAGGCATCTCGGAGCGCGTCTGTCGTTCGGCGCATCCATGCGCCATTTACTGCGCGCCGGCCTCCGGCAATCCGATGCCCTCGGCGATGTCGACGGATCGCCGCGCTGCCCTCGTGCACATCGCGACACAGCACAAGCTGTGGATCATCGAGGACGACGAGGCGGGAGTCATCGTCCAGCGCGACGCCCCGGCGCTCGCCACGCTGCTTCCGCGGCAGACGCTGTGGCTCGGCAGCGTCGCCCAATCGCTGGGATTCGGGTTTCGCCTGGCGTTCGTCGGAGCGCCGCCGGCGCTCGCGGCGCCGATGCAGGAAGCGTTGCGCGCGTTCGCGTGGACGGCGGCGACACCCGGCGCGTTGTTGGCCGCGCGCTGGCTCGCCGATGGCACGATCGAACGCGTCATTCGCCTGCGCCGCGCGGCCATCGCGCGACGGCTCGCGGTCGTCACGCGCGCCCTCGGCCGGCGACGATACGTGATGATGCGGGGCGTGCCATACGTGTGGCTCGAGGTCCCACCGGGGTGGCGCGCCGACACGTTGCACGCCGCGCTCCTTGCGGCCGGCGTCTCCGTCGCGCCGTGCGCGCAGTTCACGGCCGGTGCGGTCCGCCCGCCACAGGGAGTCCGGCTGTCCGCCGGCGCGCTGTTGTCGATCGGCCAGTATGCCGACGCGCTGCGCCGGGTCGCCAACGTCTGTGCGCACCCATCGCGAGCCCGGTTACTTTGAATCCGTGACGACGCGCGTGTGGTACCTCGTCGTGTGGTGCGCGTTGGGCATACGCGTTCCGCCACCAGACCGCCAAGTGGCCATCACGATCGACGACCTGCCTTATGCGACTGTCGGCGATCGAGCGACGGATGCGTCGGACTTCCGGCGCGCCGACTCCGTCAACCGCGCCATCGTCGCGACGCTCGTCCGACGGCACGTTCCCGCGACTGGCTTCGTCAACCAAGCCCGCGCGGAAGGCCTCGGCGACACATTGGGCGTCAAGATCCTGAAACGATGGACCGATGCCGGTCTCGACCTCGGCAACCATACGTACTCGCACCCCGACCTGAATCAACTCTCGGCCGATCGCTTCGAGGACGAGATCGTTCGCGGAGAAGCGGCGATTCGGCCGGTCCGATACTTTCGCTTCCCGTTCAATCACACCGGAGACACCAAGGAGAAGCACGACCGCATCGCGGCATTTCTGTCGCGACGCGGGTATCGAGTGGCCACCTGCACGATCGAGAACGATGACTGGGTGTTCAACGCCGCGTACGTGCGGATGCTGGCTCGCGGTGATACGGCATCCGCCGCACGCGTGCGAGCGCAGTACCTGGCATACACGGCGGCGAAGATTGCGTACTTCGGGAACCTGAGCCGGCAGGTGCTGGGTTACGAGCAACCGCAGGTCATGCTACTCCACGCGAACGACCTGAATGCCGCCATGCTCGACAGCGTCCTCACGCTGTTCGAGCGGGAGCGCTATCGGTTCGTCTCACTCGATGCCGCGCAGTCCGATCCGGCGTATCAGATTCCCGATACGGTGATTACGCCGGACGGTCCGATGTGGGGATATCGGTGGGCCCGAGCGCGGCACATCACGGTGAATGGGGCGCTCGAGCCCGAGATTCACGGAGAGATCCCGAGCTCGCGATAGAGCTCGGCGCTCCGATAGAGCACGCCCCCGCGCACCGTCAACTCGACCTTGCGGATATCGCTGATGGTGGTCGTCGGATCGCCATCGACGAGAATCACATCCGCCTGTTTGCCCTCGTCGATCGATCCTCGCTCTCCGTCGTGCTTCATGATGCGCGCGGCCCCGATCGTCGCGATCTGAAGCACCGCCGGCGCCGGTATCCCGGCCTGCACATACAGCTCCAGCTCGCGATGCAGCAGGAACCCCGCGAACCCATCGGTCCCCGCGACGATCGGCACGCCCGCGCGATAGAGCTCGCCCACCATTCGAATCATGGCCGCATACGAATCGCGGTACCGCTGATCCATGCCCGGCGGCACGGGGAGGCCGCCGCCATAGAGGCCGCGCCGCACCTGGGCCGGCAATCGGTCGGCGATCATCCCGAAGCTCGCCGATATCGTTCGCGGGCGGCCGACGAACATATCCTCGAATGTGCCGACGGTCGGATCGATGTCCGCGTGATGGTCCTTGAGCAACTGAAAGAAGTCGCGCACGCGCTGCGACTGGAAGTCCAGCGAGGCGCCATCCTGGGCCACGGCGGTGAAGCGCGACATGGCCCGCGTGTCGCGGACCGTATCCATGAAGTTCAGCATCATGAAGTTGACGTGCTGGACTTCGTTGAACCCGAGCGTCACGACCTGCGCGGCCGTCATGAACGCCGGGACGTGACCGCTGACTCTGAGCCCATGCTTGTGGGCCTCGTCGATGATCGCCGGCACCAGCTCGGGTTTCATCGAGCTGTACACCTTGATCTGCTCGAAGCCGAGCGCCGCATACCGATCGACGTCCGCTCTCACCTCGGCTTCGTTCGACGCGAGCAGCCCGATCGGCACCTGGTACGGCCCCGGCGAATCGATCATGCCCGCCAGCACGAGCCTCGGTCCGATCGCCGTCCCGTCATCAAATTGCTTTCTCAAACGCAGAACGACCGACGTGTCGTTCCCCATGTCGCGCCCGGTCGTGACGCCGGCGGCGATGTGCAGGAGGCCGTCGGAGCCGGGTGCGATATGCACGTGCATATCCCAGAGGCCCGGGAGCAACGTCTTTCCCGTCGCGTCGATGATCGTCGCGCCAGCGGGCGGCGTCACCTGGGCATCGTCCGCCACGCGCTCGATCTTGTCGCCACGAATGACCACCGTCATGTGCGGTCGTATCGTCGCCGTGGTGGCGTCGAACATCGCCGCGTGTTGGAACACGAGTACGGGCGAGTGATGCGCGAGTCGCTGAGACACGCGGGCCATGCGGACGGTCTCGGTCGAGTCCTGCACGGCGATCATCGCCGGCACGGCTGACTCCCAGCCCAAACGAATCGTGCTGCTCCAACTCGACACGAACCCGAAGAGTTGGCCGTCCGCGTCGAGCCACACTGGACTGGGGCTGAATCCGAGCCCCGAGACGTTCCACTCGGTGACGGTCCGCGAGCGACCGTTGGTGTGCAGTGTCAGCGTGCGGACCTTCTCGATTGACGCCTCGCCCGACGGGAGCAACGGCATCCGGTGGTCGGGCGCGGCAATGAGCGCCTGTGGCAATCCCGCCGTCGGAGGGCCATCGACGTTGACGTAGAAGCCCGGACGGGCCGCGCCGCTCACATCGCCCTCGACGCTATTGACCCATCGCATCGCGTGGCCGTCGGTCGAGAAATGTTCGTCGACCGTGTCTTTCAGATAGTTGTGGCCGACGATGGTCAGCTGTCGCGGCGCGCCATTGGCCGCGGCGAGACCGTGCTCGACGACATGCGGTCCGCGACCACGGTCATTGAACTCGTAGTCGGCCCACCACTCCGCGGATGATCCCCGAAGCGTCAGATGACCCTGGGGTCGATCCGAGAAGAGGACCGTGTAACGCACGCTGTCCCGTGGGCTTTGCGCCGCGGCCACGACCGGGAGCACCAACGCGAGACTCCAGAGTGTCGTTTTCATCGCATAGACCGTACTCTACGCGGGCATGGCCGTCAATAACACGCTAGATCAGCTACCGCCTTCGCGCTGTCGCTCCCGCATGGCGAGCGAGCTCAGACATCCACGTGCGACCGCCATACACGCCCCGCAGGAGCGAGATCACGGTGAAATCCGCGTCCAGCTCGGGCCACGTCAACTCTGTGCCTTGACCCGCGATCTCTCCGCCCCGCAGCGCCTCGGGCGTCGCATCTCGGAGACCCTGCATAAGCTGTCTCGGGATCACCAACTCGGCCCGGTTGTTCATCTCGACTATGATGGTGTCACGTCGGCGATCATAGCGGACACTCACCGCCAAGGGCTCCGTGGCCAGGCGCTCCTCGTGCCGCCGGTACGCAGCGTCGATCTCTTCGTCAGATATCTCGACCGCGGCTTTGTGCGATTGAGAAGATGATGTCATACGTGGAACGCCTCCCACAGCGCGACGAGCGCTTCGAAATGTTCGCGGACGAGCCGCCGTCACCGTGGACGGCGTGACCGATAGCTCTCGGGTCGAGCCGAGCTTAGATAGGTCTCAGCGCCGTGGCAAGCGCGCAGTAATACACGGTGAGTCGAATCACGTGTCCGGCCGGCTAGCCGGCGAACCAGTGGGTCGCCTGCGTCGCGATCTCTGGCGGCACGGCGTGGCCATCGTCGAATGGGACGAACTCGACGGAGTACCCGTCGTGTGTGAGCTCGGTCGCGAGACGCTGGCCGCATCGCGCGAACGGTAGGACCGGGTCGTTCCGGCCGTGCGAGATGAAGACACGTGGGCGGCCGTGCCGCGTGCCCGGGATCATGAACCCCGGCGAGTACGCAATGATGTGCGTGAACAAGTCGCCGTTTACGACGCCGAGAGAGAGCGAATAGGTCGCGCCGTCCGAGAAACCTGCGACCGCCACGCGACGCGGATCGATAGCGCAGTGCTGGAACACCTGCGCGAGCGCGCGGTCCATCTGCGCACAGTCACCGGCAAACGACCGCCCGAGGATCGCATCCCACGTCCGATCCGCCGAGCTTGGCGCGATCATGATCACGCCGGCGGCTTCCGCCGCACTTTGCATCGCGCGCAACGTGAACTCGCTGCTCTGCGTCGCACCGTGCAACGCCAGCATCAGTGGCGCAGGTTGGGCCGGTTGGACCGTCGACGGCACGACGACGACGGTCTCGCGCCCATCGACCGTCCAGAGCACGTGGGTCCCCGGCGGCAATGGATCGGCCGGGTGGGATACCGGTCGCGCGGTCAGCCGCCCGTCGCCGGTGCTACTGGATGGCCAGAGACTCATGGCGCCGAGCGCGAGCGAGCCATCGACGATGAACCGGCGACGGGATATCGGGAGCACAGCCTCTACAGCTCCGCTTGCGGCCCGTGCGGCGGCGGCCCGGCGGCTTCGAGGTCGCGCCACTCCTGGTCCTCGTAGAGTCGCGATCGGGTGAGGAACCGGTAGCCCGTCGGGGCTTCCAGTGAGAATCCACCGCCACGACCGGGGACAACGTCGATCGTGAGGTGCGTGTGCCGCCAGTACTCGAACTGCTGGGCGCCGATGTAGAACGGCACGTCGGCGATCTCGCCCAGGTAGACGTCGCGATCGCCGATGCGGAAGTCGGAACGCGGGTAGCACATGGGCGAGCTCCCGTCGCAGCACCCGCCGCTCTGATGGAAGACGAGCGGCCCATGCTCCTCCCGGAGCCGCCGCAGAAGCGCGGCAGCCGCGGGAGTAACGGACACACGGGCCGGAAGCATCAGAAGAATCCCAGCTTCTTCGGGCTGTAGCTCACGAGCATGTTTTTGGTCTGCTGATAATGGTCGAGCATCATCTTGTGGTTCTCGCGACCGATGCCCGACTGCTTGTACCCGCCGAACGCGGCGTGCGCCGGGTAGGCATGATAGCAGTTCACCCACACGCGGCCGGCCTTGATCCCGCGACCCATGCGGTACGCCGTGTTCATGTCGCGCGTCCAGACGCCGGCCCCGAGGCCATAGAGCGTATCGTTCGCGATGGCGAGCGCGTCGTCCATGTCCTTGAAGCGCGTGACCGAGACGACCGGGCCGAAGATCTCCTCCTGGAAGATCCGCATCCGGTTGGTGCCCTCGAAGATCGTCGGCGCGACGTAGTACCCATCGCGACGGTCGCCCTCGTGAATGCGGCGCTCGCCCCCCGTGAGGATGCGAGCCCCTTCCTGCTTCCCGATATCGATATAGCTCAGGATCTTTTCCAACTGGTCGTTCGACGCTTGCGCGCCGATCATCGTCTTGGGATCGAGCGGGTCACCCTCGACGATCGCCTGCGTACGCTGCACCGCGCGTTCCATAAAGCGATCATAGATCGAGTCCTGCACGAGCGCCCGGGATGGGCACGTACAGACTTCGCCTTGATTGAGCGCGAACATGACGAACCCTTCGAGCGCCTTGTCGAAGAAATCGTCGTCCGCGCGCATCACATCGGCAAAGAAAATGTTCGGCGACTTGCCGCCGAGCTCCAGCGTGACCGGAATCAGATTCTCCGACGCGTACTGCATGATGAGACGCCCGGTCGTGGTCTCGCCCGTGAAGGCGATCTTGGCCACGCGCGGGCTCTGCGCGAGCGGCTTGCCAGCCTCGACGCCAAAGCCTTCGACCACGTTCACGACGCCGCTCGGCAAGATGTCGGCAATGAGCTCCATAAATGCCATGATCGACACCGGCGTCTGCTCGGCCGGCTTGAGCACGACCGTGTTCCCAGCAGCCAGCGCGGGCGCCAGCTTCCACGTCGCCATCAGCAGCGGGAAGTTCCACGGGATAATTTGTCCGACCACGCCGAGCGGCTCATGGAAGTGATAGGCAACGGTGTCGTCGTCGAGCGCGCCGATCGAGCCCTCCTGCGCCCGGATCGCGCCCGCGAAATACCGGAAGTGATCGATGGCGAGCGGCAGGTCGGCGTTCATCGTCTCGCGGATCGGCTTGCCGTTGTCGATCGTCTCGATGATCGCGATGTTCTCGAGGTTCTCCTCGAGCCGGTCGGCGATCTTGTTCAAGAGATTCGCGCGGTACGCGGGCGAGGTATGATTGAAACTCACCGCCGCCGCGTGCGCCGCATCGAGCGCGCGATCGACATCCTCGGCCGTCGAGCGCGCCACTTCGCACAGCGGCTGACCCGTGATCGGGCTCGGATTCGTGAAGTACTGCCCGCGCGCGGGCGGCACGTACTCGCCTCCGATCCAGTTGTCGTAGCGTGCGCGAATGGGAATCTTGAGGTTGGTCGCCGCTGCTGGGCGTTCGAGCGTGGTGGCCATGGACGCTCCCAGAGATAAAGAAAGGGGCGTGTAATATGTGCGCGGGACGAGAACCGTAATAGCGGGAAAGCGGACGACCACGTAGGGGAATCCCCGACGGCCCCGAACCGGCTCGTGAGCGATCGTTCCCGCTTGACCTTCGCGCCGAAACTGCTGACCACGCTTCGGGGCTACACCCGTGCCCAGCTCATCGCCGATCTGGGCGCGGGTGTCATCGTCGGGATCGTGGCGTTGCCACTGGCCATCGCCTTCGCCATCGCCAGTGGCGTCACACCGGACCGCGGACTCTACACCGCCATCATCGCCGGCTTTCTGATCTCGGCCCTGGGCGGCTCGCGCGTTCAGATCGGCGGCCCGACCGGCGCCTTCGTCGTGATCGTCTATTCGATCGTCCAACGATACGGGATCGACGGCTTGACGGTCGCGACCATCATGGCCGGGATCATCCTCATCGCGCTCGGACTGCTCAAGCTCGGGTCGACGATACGGTTCATCCCCTTCCCGATCATTACCGGGTTCACGAGCGGGATAGCAGTCATCATCTTCTCAGGTGAGATCAAGGATCTGCTGGGCCTCCGCATGGGCGACGTCCCCGCCCATTTCCTGGAAAAGTGGCTGGCCTATAGCCAACACCTGGCATCGATCAACCCGTACGCGATCGCCGTGTCCGCCGGAACGATCGCGATCCTGATCGGTTGGCCCGCGGTCAGCCGACGTATTCCGGGCCCGTTGGTAGCATTACTCGCCGCCACCGCCGTCGCGCAGATCTTCCATCTTCCCGTCGAAACGATCGGCAGTCGATTCGGCGCGATTCGGATGTCATTCCCTCCGCTCCGCATCCCCACGGTTACGATTCGCAGCTTCGCTGAGCTCGCGCAGCCCGCGATCGCGATCGCGCTCCTGGGTGGCATCGAGTCGCTGCTGTCGGCCGTCGTCGCCGATGGCATGATCGGCGGCCAGCACCGCCCCGATACCGAGCTCATCGCCCAGGGGATCGCCAACGTGGTCACGCCATTCTTCGGCGGCATCCCCGCGACGGGCGCCATCGCCCGAACGGCGACCAACGCGAAGAACGGCGGCCGGACACCCGTCGCGGGGATGACGCACGCGGTCACGCTGCTGCTCATCACGATCTTCGTCGGCAAGTGGGCCGCGCTCGTGCCGATGGCCTGTCTCGCCGGCATCCTCACGATCGTGTGCTACCATATGAGTGAGTGGCGTACGTTCCGCGCCGAGCTCCGATCGCCGAGGAGCGACGTGGCCGTGCTGCTCGTGACCTTCGGCCTCACGGTGGTCGTATCGCTGGTCGTCGCGATCGAAGTCGGCATGGTGCTGGCGGCCTTTCTCTTCATGCGACGGATGGCCGAGGTCGCGGGGGTGAACGTCGCGCCGCTGACGGATGAGACGCCTGACGCCGATGCGATGAACGTGGCGGCGGGTCGCGGTATCCAGATCTACGAGATCAACGGCCCGTTGTTCTTTGGCGCCGCGGCCGCGTTCAAGCAAACGCTCAGCGATATCGCCAAACGACCCAACGTCATCATCCTTCGCATGGGCCGCGTCCCCGCGATCGATGCCACGGGCCTCCGCACGCTCGCCGATATCGTGCACCGCTTCCGACGCGATGGCACGCGCGTGATCCTGTCGGAGCTGCACGCGCAACCACGACAAGCCCTCGAGCGGTCGCCGGTCATGGACGACGTCGGAGAGGAGAATATCGCCGACTCCCAGACCACGGCCGTCCAGCTGGCGCGAGAGCAGATCGCCGTTCAGCGCGTCGTCAGCGCCACCTCGTGAGCCATTTCCTTCGGCTCCCATATGGCGACATGCCGCATATACCGCCGTTTCACGACCGCCCAGGCCAGGTGAGCCGCATCGCTCTCGGGCCCACCGTACTGCGATGCGGCGTGGTTGAACGTCTGGCGATAGAGATCCTGCGCTCCGGGCGGTAGGTGCCGGCGCACACCGAGTGGAAGCTCCTCATTCGTCGCATACGGCATGGTTCCGTGCCTCCTCGCAGAATCGTATCAAGCATCTGGCCGGGAGGTGTCACCGATTCCCCGACATGTTGTCGGCATCACCCTGACAATCGGCAGGTATATTCGATCCCATGCGCGCACCGCCCGAGATCACGGGTTTCGCCCTGCTCGGCGACCCTCGGCGCAACAAGGAGACCGCGTTCACGTATGAGGAGCGCGAGCGCCTGGGACTCGTCGGCTTATTGCCCGAGGCGCTCGAGGACATCGACCGGCAGATGGAGCGCGTGGTCGATCACCTCGCGCAAAAGTCGACCGATCTCGAGCGCTACATCTATCTCACGAGCCTGCTCGATCGCAATGAGACCCTGTTCTACAAGGTTCTCATGTCCGACCCCGCGCGCCTCCTACCGATCATCTACGCGCCGACCGTCGGCGAGGCCTGCCTCAAGTTCAGCCACATCTATCGCCGTGCCCGGGGCATGTACATCTCGTTGCGCCACCGCGGCCGCATCCGGCAGGTGTTGGCCAACTGGCCCATCCCCGATGTCCGATGTCTCTGCGTCAGCACCGGCGGGCGCGTGCTCGGCCTGGGCGACCTCGGGGCCGATGGCATGGGCATCCCCATCGGCAAGTTGCAGCTCTATACGATCTGCGCGGCGATTCCACCCGATGCGTTGATGCCGGTGCTTCTCGACTGCGGCACCGACAATCCGCGCCTGATCGACGATCCCCTGTATGTCGGGCTCCGCGAGGCTCGACCGACCGACGACGTCCTCGATGCTTTTGTGGACGAGTTCATGGAAGCGGTCGGCGAGGTGTTCCCCCGCTGTTGCGTTCATTTTGAAGATTGGAAGGGCGCCGACGCGCTCCGACTGCTGGCCAAGTATCGGGACCGCGCGCTGTGTTATAACGATGACATTCAAGGCACCGCTGGCGTCGTGCTCGCCGGCTTGATCTCCGCGCTGCGGATCACGGGCCGCGCGATGAGAGACCAGCGCGTGCTCCTCCTGGGCGCCGGAGCCGCCGCCATCGGCATTGCTGACCTGATCGCCTCCGCGATGATCGCGGATGGACTGTCGCCGGACATGGCTCGCGCCCGCATCGCGCTCTTCGACTTGGGCGGCCTGGTCGAGCCGTCCCGCACGAACCTCACTCCGCAGCAAGCGAGCTACGCGTGCGATCGCGCCCCGTCGACCGATCTCGTCGAGGCGATCCGATCACTTCGGCCCACGGCGCTCATCGGCGTCAGTACCAAAGGCGGCGCCTTCACTCGCGCCGTCGTCGACGCCATGTCGGCGTTGAACGAGCGGCCGATCATCTTCGCGCTCTCCAATCCCACGTCGCAGGTTGAATGCACCGCCGAACAGGCTTACGGATGGTCTGAGGGGCGGGCCATTTACGCGGCCGGCGTTCAGTTCAGCGATGTCCATATCGGCGGACGGCGGTTCGTGCCGAGCCAAGCCAACAATATGTACATCTTCCCGGCGGTGAGCCTGGCTGTGTACGCGACACAGGCCAGGCGGATCACCGACGACGTGTTCATGGCCGCCGCGGTCGCGGTGGCCGAACAAGTGCCCGAGGAGGCACGTCGTGTGGGCATGTTATTCCCACCGCAGCGCGACATCCTGGAGACCGAAATCCGCGCCGCCATCGCCGTGGCGGAACGGATCTTCGATGCGTCGCTCGCACAGGTCGATCGACCGGCTGACCTAGCTGGATGGATCCGCGGACAACTCTATGCGCCGGCCTATCAGAATGCGATCCAGGCGAGGAGATAGAGGGTATTGTTGTTCCATGCGTTGCGGCCCGATCCATCGTAGCCACGCGCGGCCCCGTTGAACTGGTTGAATTGGACCGCCTGCAGCGCCAGCCTCGTGTTCTCCCACGGGTTGAAGTCGAGTTCTTCGATCGTGCCCGCCGTTCGCGGCCGTCCCGAGCCGCTGCCCACCACCGCACTCGGCGTGTAGAGCAGCGTATCGCGCGATCCATCGGTCGAGAAATATCCCAGACTGCCCCCATAGCGGGCGTTCGGCTGATACGAGCCGTTGATGCGAACGGTGTTCAGGTGGTTGTGAAGGTTCGCGGCCACGGGCACGCTTTCGGCGACGAATGCATCGAGCCGTTGCCATTCGTGAATCCACGTCGAGCGCAGGATGAACGCGCCGCCACCCTTCACCGGCCGCTCCAACTGCGCATCGAATCCGACATCGGTGTATGTGTTCGTCGGACCGCTGACTCCCGCCGGAATCTGCCGCGAGCTCAATCCGTACGTACCGACCATTCCGTAGAACGCAGTGCCGAACTGGTGCTGCAACGCCGCTCGCCAGTACGGCGTGATGCCGTTGATGGCTCCGGTCGCCGTGGAGTCCAATGGCGATGGCACCCCTTGCTGGGCCGATCGATAGCCGGTCGCCTCAACATAGACAAGGTTGTTCCAGAGGGCATAGGCGCCCACGCCCAGCACCTGCTGCGCCAGGCCGCCATCGATCATCGTCGCGGCCACCGAACCCGGCGTCGCATTGGCGCCGGCAAACGGAAACCCCCAGGCCGGCGTCGTATTCCAGACATCCTGCACCGTCGGGTTATTGTGCGCCGTCACGCCGAACAGCAGATCCTTGCCCCCGAGCCGGAAGTGGTTCACGTAGCGGATGTCCGAGTTGTCGATCCCGAACGTGCCATCGACTTGGGCATAGGTCGCCTGAATGAATCCGCCGATGTGCGGTGTCAACGAACCCGCGAGGAATAGACTGAACTGTTGCGGGAATTCGGTGGCGTCGTTCTGCGTGCCCGGGAGCTTCTTGGCGAGACTCGTCACCGATGTCATCCACATGATCGACAGCGGGGGGAAGGGAATGAGATTGAGCCCGGCCCCGTTGCTCTTGTTCGGCTCGACGATCGCCTTCACGCCGAACAGCGAGTAGCCGTTCAGTTTGAACAACCGCCCGAACGGCGTGAGCTGGGGGAACTGATAGTGGCAGGCGCTGCACGCGAGCCCGGTCTGCCGCGAAAAGCTCGGGACGCCGCGCGCCTCCGTGACCGCCGTGTAGACGCCCGTCGGCATCACCGTGTGCCGCGACGAGGAGTACGGATGCGTCGCGTGGCCGACCACAAGGGTCGCGAGCAGTGCATGAATCGCAATCACGGCTTGGCCTTCCCATGACTCACGGCCCAGATGTAGGCCGCCACCTGCTGCACTTGGGCGTCGCTGATGCCGCCGGGATGCGACACCATCGCCGTTCCGTCGACGCCCTTCGAGATGACGCCCACGATCGCATTGAACGCCCCGCCCTTGGCGTCCTTCCACTCGTGCGCGGTGAGCTGAGGACCGATGGCGCCCTCGAGATTCGCGCCGTGACAAACCAGACACGTCCCGGCGCCGTGAAAGATCGACCGCCCGGCATCGATCGCGGCTGGCGTTACCTGGGCCGGCACGTCACTGGTCTGCGCCGCGAGAGGACCGGCGACGAGAGCCAACGCGAACGGAACGCACAACGTGAGTGACCGCATAAAATCCTCAGATCAGAGTCGTCGACAGAATACGATTGGGCGAGTGGAACGTGGTCGGTCAATCCCTTCGCTGGCGTCAGGGATTCCCTTACGCCGGCTTGACGATGAGGGCGGTCACCATGCCGAACATGCCCTGCTCCGACTCCGCGTGCGGCAGAATGTGGCAATGAAATGCCCACGTGCCGGGATTCGTGCAGTGCACGAGCACATCCCACCGCTCGCCGGGCGCGATGTTCAGCGTGTCGCACTTCCACGGCGCGGGGTGCGTCCAGCCGTCTTTGGCGATCACGGTCATCGGCATCCCGTGAAGATGCATCGGATGGATCATCATCCCTTCGTTCATGTAGCGGATCCGGATTGTCTGACCCTGCTTTGCGACCAGCGGCTCCGTCGCGGGGAATCCCTTGCCGTTCAGCGTGAAGCCCCCGAGTCCATCGTTCAGGATCATCACGTAGTCGAGATCGACCTTTGGCTCGCTCGACGCGTCCTTCGGCTCGACGATGAATGCGCCAAGGAGACCCTTCATGACCTGCGTGGTCGCGTTGTGGTGCGAGTGGTACATGTGCGACCCCGAGTGCGGGGCCGTAAACTCGTACGTGAACGACTGGCCCGGTTTGATCGGTGGCTGCGTGAGGAACGGCACGCCATCCTGGTCGTTCGGCACCGAGAGGCCATGAAAGTGGATCGACGTTGACTGATCGAGCTCGTTCTTGAGATTGATCTTGACGCGATCGCCCTCGCGCACCCGGATCTGTGGGCCGGGGACCGTTCCGTTATACGCGAACGCCTCGACCTGCTGGCCCGGGGTAACCTCCCACTGGATCTTGGACGCCGTGATATCGAAGATCTTGACGCCGTTCTCGACGCGCGGCGCAAAGAGGACGTTGCCCTTCCCTTCGGTCTTCGCCGGAAAGGCTTTGACGCCCTTTTCGCACATCGCGTCCATCGCGTCGGCGGCTGCCGTCGGCGATGGAGGAGGTGGCGGCGGTGTCGTCGGAGTCGTCGCGGCGACGGCTTCCGCGGTTTTCGCGCGACACGCGGCGAGAACGCCAACGGTCAGCGCCGCGGCTGCACCCTCGCGGAGAAACTGGCGGCGGTTCGTTGCATTGGACATGAGAAATCACTCACGAATGAGAGAGGCATTGCATTGCACTGCACGACTGATGTGCCCCCAGTATCGGTGGCCGAGAGGGCGCAGCCAGTCGGGACTGTTCCGTGAGTTTTGCCGGGGATTCCCTTACATTGACGCGACATGCCGGCACGCGACAGATATACTGAGGCATGACCGCCGTCCGCGTCACCTTGACTCTCGCGCGCCTGAGCGGCGTCGCCGTGCTCCTACTTGGCGTCCTGTTCTGGGCCGGGCAGGCGCTCGCGTTCGTCACGCTGCACATGGCGCTCGGCGTGATCCTGGTCCTCGCGCTCTGGACGCTCGCTGGCCTTGCGTTTCGCGCCGGCGTGGACCGCGCGACGGTGGCCATAGCCGTCGCGTGGGGATTCGTTCTGCCGATCCTGGGCGTCGTGCAGCTGACACTACCGCCGGGCGGTGGATACGGCTTCGTGCGCGTCCTGCATCTCGTGGTTGGCCTGGGGGCGATCGCTCAGTCGGAATCGCTGGCGGGGCGCATCCGGAGATCTGGCGCTGGCGCCAGTCGCGGCTCGGCGCCGAGCCAGTAGAGGCCATTCGCCATGATGCAGAACCCCGTCACCGCGAACCACACCATCGCGAGTCCGACGAACCCGGTGAACGCCAACCACCAGGCGCTGTACACCATCGACAGCACCGAGGCAATCGAGATATTGATGCCGACGGCGAGATAGATACGACGCTCGAGATACCAGCGGTCGGTTTGCATCAGGTACCATTTCGACCCCGGCGCGGTCATCCCCAGCATTGGCGTGAAGCCCAGTCGCTTGAGGATGTTGCCGACGACGCAGAAGCCGGTCAGCGCGACCGTCACCGAGGCCGCTCCGGTCGCGATGATCAAGAAGGCCCACGTCGGATTGACGAGCGCCGACAGCGTCGTCGCCGTGAGCAGAACGATGCCGGCGATCAACCAGACCGTCCGCTCGATGTACCACCGGTTGGTGGGAACAATGTAGACGCCGGAACGGAACCTCATGAAATGTCATGCCCCCATGCGATGAGTTGATGAACGACGGAGCGTATGAGACTCGGCAGACCGTCCTGTACGGCCGGGGAGAGACCAAGACCGACCGCCAGCCGGTCCGGCTGGAGCCCAAGCGCCCGCATCTCGGCCGGCCGGGTCCCTGTGAGATCGGCGAGCGCCAGCACATCACGCAGATCGATCTCGTGCGGCGACAACCGCATCGCGAAATGGCGCGGCAGATCATCACCGGCCAGTGTGATCGGATCACCGACGGGACGATTCGCGTCGATCGCGTCGACGAACAACACTCGCTTCGCCCCTTCGATCAGTGGCAACAATCCAAGGCCGGCAGTGCCGCCGTCGACCAGTGACACGTCGGCCGGAAACGACCACTCCGCGCTCAACCGCGCGATCACCGCCGGTCCGAGCCCGTCATCACCCATGAGCGGGTTCCCCAATCCCAGCACGAGCGTGTCACTCATCGACATACTCTTCCGAGGTCGACACGAACCGGCCGCCGCTGACAATGGACGTGATCGTGCCCGAGCGCTCCATGATGTCGGATCGCGTCGCCAGATAGATGTGGATCGGGATGAAGAGGATGAAGAACCAGGTGAGCACGTGATGGACAACCCGCACCATCTGGATGCCACCCAAGAGCGGAATTACCCAGGCGAAGGTCCGGAAGATCAGGCTTCCCGGCGCCGCCTGTCCGTACAGCGTGAATCCCGTGACGATCATGACCAAGCCGACGACGTACACCAATGTGTAGGAGAACTGCTGCATCGGATTGTGGCCGAGGTAGTGCGGCCCTCGCTCCGGATGAATCATCAGGTAGTACTTGGTCATCCGAAAGAGATTGACCCAATCGCGCCCGCGCACCGGGAACAACGCCGCCAACCGCTCGAACTGGTTGCCGGCGAATAACCAATAGGCGCGTACGATCGCCGTCGCCACCAGCACACCGGCGGCGATGAAGTGGGCGAGGCGCACACCGCCCATGAGAAAGTGCGCGCTGGCTGGCCCGCTCGTCATGAAATACGGCCGGCCGATGTAGAACCCGGTGACGATCAGCACCACGATGCTGGCCGCCGCGCTCCAGTGCATGGCGCGAATCGGCCAGTGCCAGAGATAGACCCACCGGTACTCGCCAGTTGGCGGCGGTATCGGGTGGGCGAGCGAGAAGTGCGCCTTGGCTCGCGTGCTCTTCTCCACGGGCGGAGTCATTGGACCGTTACCCGCGTGATCAGCTCGCCCGTCGCGTCGAGCACATGGACCCCGCATGCCATGCACGGATCGAACGAGTGGATCGTGCGCAGGATCTCGAGCGGCTGATCGGGTTTCTGTAACGGATGATGATCGACGAGCGCCGCCTCGTACGGCCCCAACTGCCCTTGCGCATCCCGTGGGGAGCAATTCCAGGTGCTCGGCACCACGCACTGGTATCGCGAGATCTTGCCATCCTCGATCCGCACCCAGTGCCCGAGCGCGCCGCGCGGCGCGTCGAGATACCCGTACCCCTGTGACGTCTTGCTCCACGTCGACGGCTCCCACTTCGCGCCGGCGAACGTCTGGTGATCGCCATTGGCGATCCGGCTCACGAGCGCCGCATACCAGACGCGCAACCGCCGGGCCAGGAGCAGCGTCTCCATCCCTCGCGCCGCGGTCCGGCCGAGCGTCGAGAACAGTGCCGGTGCACCGACTCCGAGTTTGCCAAGCGTCTCGTCGACCAGCGGCTTGACGTCGGCGTGGTTCGACGCGTAGGCCACGAGCATGCGGGCCAACGGCCCGACCTCCATCGCCTTGCCGTTGTACCGCGGCGCCTTCATCCACGTGTACTTCTGCTCGTCCTGCAAGTAGCGCCAGGGCGGCTTCGGCCCCGTATAGTGCGGCGTCGTCTCGCCATCGTAGGGATGGAGCCCTTTCTCATTCCCGCCCGAGTAATCGTACCACGCGCTATGGATGTACTCGGCGATCCCGTGATGATCGTACGGCTCGACCTTGCTCAGGTCAGCGCCCATGATGATGCCGCGCGGGAAATAGAGCGTGTTGAGATCGCGCACGTCGCCATCGGGAAACTCACCCACGGCCATATAGTTGCGCGTCCCGCCGCCGATCGAGGCCCACTCTTTATAGAAGCCGGCAATCGCCACCAGATCGGGCCAGTAGACCTGCTCGACGAACCGCTGCGCGCGGTCGATCATGTCGCTGATCTCGATGAGCCGGGCCGCGTTGATCATCCCCGCGCCATCCGGGTTGATCGCGGAGGCCATGCCGCCGACGAGAAAGTTCGGATGCGGGTTCTTGCCACCAAAGATCGTGTGCAAGCGAACGACGTCGCGCTGCCAATCGAGGGCCTCCAAATAGTGCGCGAGCGCGAGGAGGTTGACCTCCGGCGGGAGCTTGTACGCCGGGTGTCCCCAGTACCCATTGCTGAAGATCCCGAGCTGGCCGCCGGAGACGAACTTCTTGATCCGCGCCTGCACCTCGCCGAAATACGTCGGCGAATTATTGGGCCACGGGGAGATCGACGCCGCGATCTTCGCCGTTCCGGCCGGATTGGCCGATAGCGCGCTCACGACATCGACCCAATCCAACGCGTGCAAGTGATAGAAATGCATCACGTGATCGTGCACGAACTGCATGCCGACGACGAGATTCCGAATCAGGTTCGCGGCCGGCGGGATGCGGATGTCGAGCGCCTCCTCCACGGCGCGGCACGACGCGACCGCGTGCACCACGGTGCAGACCCCGCAGATGCGCTGCGCGAACGCCCACGCGTCCCGCGGATCGCGCCCCTGGATCACGGTCTCGATGCCGCGAAACTGCGTCGACGAGGCCCATGCGTTGCTGATGCGCCCGTCCTCCGTCTGCACTTCGATGCGGAGGTGACCTTCGATCCGCGTCAGCGGGTCGACAACGACTTTAGTGACTGGCATCGGGTTTTGTCTCCTCCGTCGCGCGCCGGCGCGTCTGAATCTGGTGAATGCCAGTCGCGGCGGCGTGCGCCGCGATGCCCGCGACCACGCCGATCGCGGCGGCGGCGCCGAACAGATCGGCCGTGCGCTCGACGCCGAACCCGGCGACGTTCGGCAAGCGGCCGTAGAACGGCGTCATCGTGTCCCAGAAATGCGGTTCGGTGCAACCGAGACAGGGATAGCCAGCGCCGATCGGCCAGCTGGTCCGCTCATTCCAGAGAAACGTCGGACACGGCGAGAACGTCGCCGGGCCCTTGCAGCCCACCTTGTACAAGCACCACCCCGCCTTCGCCGCGTCGTCATCAAATTGCTCCACAAACTGGCCCGCGTCGTAGTGCGCGCGACGTGGGCACGCGTCGTGGATCAACTCCCGGTACGCGAACAGTGGACGCCCCTCGCTGTCAGTATCCGGCAGCTTCCCAAATGTCAGGTAGTGCACGAGCGTCGCCGTCACGACATCGCTGATCGGCGGGCAGCCGGCGATGTTCACGACCTGCCGATCCTTCAGGATATCACGAACGCCGACGGCGCCAGTCGGATTCGGGCGCGCGGCCTGTACACTGCCCCAGTGGGCGCACGCGCCAACAGCCACGATCGCCGCTGCGCCGGCCGCTGCCTCGACGAGGATATCCTGCACCGTGCGTCCCGCGATCGTCGTGTAGATCCCACCGTCTTTCGTCGGAATGGATCCGGTCACCAGCAGCACGTACTGACCGTGATTCGCTTGCATCGCGCTGTGCAACGCGCTCTCGGCCGCCTCGCCGGCGGCCGCCATCAGGTTCTCCTGAAAGTCGAGCGAGATGAGCCCGAGTATGAGGTCGCCGATCGTCGGGTCGGACGACCGCAGAACAGACTCGGTGCAGCCGGTGCATTCCTGCAACGACAGCCAGACGACGCTCGGCCGGCGCTGTGCTTCGAGCGCGGCGGCGACGCGCGGCAAGACCGTGGCGCCGAGCCCGAGCATCGCGGCCATCTGGCCGCAAAACTCGACAAACTCGCGGCGCGTGTAGCCCCGGCGCTCGAGATGGCCGCTGAGCGTCTCGCCCTCGACCCATGGTTCACGCGACGGATAGAGCACGGTCTACCTCCGGAGGCAGGGGCTTGACGCCCGCTCGCGCGGCGTCATAGCGTGGGGGATGACGAGAGACGTGAGAATTCGCTCGCTTGGTGAGACGGTCGCGATCGCCGCGGTCATCGTGCTGCTCATGACCCTGGTATTCATCGAGCTCCGACGGCCGAGCCCAGCCGAGACGGCGCCCGCCGCCACCACCGCCGCTCCGGCGCAACGCGCGACCCCGGCGCTGCCGCCAACGACGCGCGCCGCGCTGGACGCCGGCAACACCGAGTTCCGCGCCAAGCAGTACGCCGCGGCACTCGGCCACTATCGTCTGGCCGCCCTCAGCTCGCCCGGCGAGGCAGCCCCCTTCTACGGGATCTACATGGCCGCACAGGCGCTCAACAACAGACCGCTCGCGGACAGCGCGGTGGCCGAGATCCGCGGCCGCACGGGTGGCACGGGGCCGTTCAACGATACCTCGCTCAGGGCGCTGCACGGCACGCGCTAGCATTAGGGAGCCACTCCGAACGGATCGCTGATGTGGCAGACGAGGCAGATGGAACGATTGCGTTCCCACATCCGGCGGGCGTCGAAGTTCGGGCCGTGCGGATTCACATGGCCGCCGATGTCCGAGTGGCACGCAACGCAATCGCGCTCCTGATGACAGCTCGTGCACGTCGCCAGATCGCGGCGCGCCGCCTGGCCATGCTGCAACAGCCAGAGCGGCTCCGCCGTGTGAAACGCGATGTTGCGATTGGCGCGCGAGGCGATCCCGACGTTCATGTGACACGTCCGGCAGAACGACTCGGTGTTGTGACACTTAGCGCAGTCGATCTGCCGCGCGTACGAGTCCGCGGCATGATGGGCCATGAAGTTCGCCGGATGGAAGCCCCGGGTCGTGCGGCCGGCGTGGCACGAGACGCAGAAGACCTGTTGCTCGTGGCACCCGGCGCAGTTCATCTGACGGGTCGACGCCGCAGGCCCGTGTGACGTGACGAATCCCGACGGATGCACGCGCGAGACATACATGACACCCACGCCGGCCGGACCCGCACCGGTCGGCGCCGGCAGTCGCGCGATGACCGCCGGCGCTTCCCGGCCGGCGTGACACGACGCGCAACTCGGCCGCGTATGACAGTTCGCGCACTGGGCGATATTCGTGCGCGCGGCACTCCCGTGATCGTACGGCCACGACGCGGCCGTGTGACTCGGTGGCCGCGGGTACTCGGCGGGGCGGCCAGCCATAAGCCGCGCGACACGAGTATCCCGCGCCAGCGTCGCGATCGCCGGCACCGCGGCGCCATTGAAATGGCATCGCTCGCAGCTCTCGCGCGCGTGGCACGTGGCGCACTGCGCCTGCTCGGCCGGCGACGTCGGCGCGTGCGCGAGGACAAAATCGTCCGCGCGGTGCGAGGCCGGCTTGTCGAACGCCGCGATCTGCCGCTCGGTGAGCGCGCTTGCTTCCGTCAATGGGACGTGACACGTCGCGCAAACGGCCTGCGGCGCCAGATGCTCGGCAACGCGATGCGCATGGCAATCGATGCACAGCGCCGGCTGCGCGCGCGCGACGTCCATCCACACGACCTGCCCGCGCTGCGCCGTGTGACACGACATGCAATCCAGCGAGTCGCCGGTACCACTGGTACGGCGGTAATGCTCCGCGTGGTCGAAGATCACATTCGTCGCGACGCGGCGAGGCCCGCTCCACGGCACCTCCTTGAGCTCGCGCCCAGTATGGCACCCTTGGCAGGACGCCGCTGTCGGGAAAAGCCTGGCACTGTCGCCGGACGCGATGCCGGCGTGACAGCCGAGGCAGGTTGGAAAGACCTTGGCGTGGCGGGCGTGCGGAAAGCCCTGGTCGTCCTGACGGAGCCCCCACGTCAACGCCAGCACGATGGCGGCGATCGTCCAGCGCATCACCGCAACCCCGGATCGCGGCCCAACGTCCACTCAAGCCGAAACGACGCCCGCGTCTGATTCCAGTTGGTGATCTGCGGCGTCTCGCCGCCAACGTAGCGATAGATCCCCACGTCGGCGATCGCGCTCAACCCGGCGAGGATCTCGACGCTGCCCGCGAGTCCCACACCGAGCACCTGCCCCGTGCCGACCTGAAACTCATACAGGGTCTCGGAGGCGCTGCCGGTGAGGTCGATCGATGTATGCGCCGTCGGCGTCCAGCGCAGGCCTCCGCTGGCATCGTCCAGTGTCGCGCCCGAGCCGTACAGGAGGCGATACTCACCGTGCACGGTCCATTTCGGGATGAACCGCCACGAGCCGGTCGCGTCGACGTCCCAGCCGCTATTGACGAGTGGCAGAAAATTGACCCCGGCGTTTGCCTGATCGTACCGTCGCGCTCCGCCGCTGAGGCTGAACGCAAAGCGCTGATCGGTGCTGCCCCACGCCGCACCCAGTCGCTCCTCGGTGTAACCCACGGGAGCAAACACGCCCCAGATCGTCCACAGGTCGAAGTACGGCGAGTAGCGCCGCACCTCGGCATCGACGTGGAACCCCAGTCCGAGCGGCGCCTGCGCCCGAATGTGCGCGTCGTTGAACGTGCCGGTCGCGAGGTCATACTGCAGGCCGCCGCTCAGATCCAGGCGCGCGAACCGAACGTCGCCATCGGCCGCGAACCGGTCAGAGTAGAGACCGGCGGCGTCGGTGCGAAGCTCGCGCTGATACTGCACGTCGAACGACGCTTGCGGGACGGGCCGGATCTCGAGCTGTGCGCCGAGCAGATACGACCCCTCGTTCGGCGCCAGCGGCTCGATCGTCGTGACGGCCGAGCTGGTCACCGTGGCGTTGAGCCCCGGAACGAGGCTTCGACCGCCGTACACGTTGACCGACAACTGATCGATCGGCCGGACCAGGACCGATCCGCCGTCATAGTTATAGTAGCCCAACCCCGACTGGATCCACGCTCGTCCGGCCTGGACCCGAAAACGGTCACTATCGTATTCCAAGTAGCCGCTCAACACCTCGAACGAGTTGGCCTGAGGGAAGATTTCCGACGCGCTGCCACCGGCCGTGCTGCCTCGGACGCTCACGTACGCGGAGAGGCCTGGCACGAGCCCCCACGCGCTCACATCGAGGGCCTGATAGGCCGGAATCGTGCTGACCCGCGGCGCCGAGCGCACGTACTGGCAGTACGCGTCGCCGCTAATGCACTCGACGATGATGCCGTTGGCCGTGCGACGCAGGAGACCACTGTCCTGGGTCGCGGCGATCGGCACGCTGTCCTGAACCATCGGCTGAACGTCGACATACTCGACGACCGACGTGCCGGAGATCCGCACTCCCTGCGCGCCGAGCGGTCCAGCGCTCAATAGCATCGCCAGCGCGATGCCCCGCCCCGTCATGACCCCGTTCCGTGCTGCCACTCGACTTGATGACAGCCGGCACATTCACGTCCGGGATGGTGGTCGACGAGCGTCTGGTGACACACCAAGCAGACATTGCGCACCGGTGGGAGCGCGGCCGAGGCCGCATCCTGGTGGCAACCGCTGGTCGCGCAGCCGCGATGGGCGCTGCGCGTATGCGCGGTCTTCTCTGGCGCATGGCACCCGCGGCAGTTGACGGGGTGGATGTTGGGCCCTGCCACATGGTGGTCGACGTGGCATGACTCGCAGTCGCGAGACGGCTCGAGCGTCACGGGTGTGTCGTGACACCGCGCGCAGGCAACCGACGTGTGCGCCGAGTGAGCGAACGTGAGGTTGCGTGCGTGAGGGGTCGGGTTCACCGACGAGCGGAAGACCGTCGGCACAATGGCACGCGCCGATATCTCGGCTGGCACATGGCAGCCGGTACAGGCGGTCGTGTGGTCGGCCGCATGATGGCAGGATTGGCAATCGCGGACGCTGTGCAGCGCGATCTCGCCGTGCCGGTGCTCGCTCGAGTGACAACTCGTGCAGGCCACGTTTGGGTGACGCTGGTGCGAGAACGGCGGCAGCGAATCGGCTGCAGGGAGAAACGCGGCCGGTCTAAACACTGGCGGAGCACGGGCAGCGGCTCGCGTCTCATCGCCATGACTCATGATGTCGCGATGGCACGTGAGGCACGCATTGGCGCTCACGGTCCAGGTGTGCGCCTTGTGGCAGCTCTCGCAGTTCGCCAGCACTTGGGGCGCCAGCCCTTTGTGCAGCGGCGTCAGCGTATCGGGGCGCACGTGACAGCCCGCGTTGGTACACGTGGTGGCCGCCGCCTGCGGCGTAGTCTGCGTATGCGGGTTGTGACACCAGCCGCACTGTCCCCGGTGCGGGTCGCGCGCTGGATCGAAGTTGGCCAGCACTTTCTGCATCGCATGACACCCGAAGCACTCGTTGCCGCCGGGCACCAGGGCGCGGTGAGCGGAGTCGGGCGACACATGGAGGCCGACGCGCCGGGTGAAGGCGTGGCACGTCACGCAGTGCATTTGCGTCTGCATCGCCATCTTGCCGAGATGGATCTCGGTGTGCTCATGACAACCAGACTGACCACACGTCTGCTGGATCGGGAGAAAGCGGTGCAGCTCGACACCGTGGCAGGTCGTGCATTGCATATTGCGCAGCGACCCCGTGTCGTTCTCCAGATGAACGCGATGCCCCGCGGTCGCCAGGATCTGCTTCCAGATGCTGTCCGGACGATCTTGGTTGTGGCAGCGGAGGCACGCGCGGTTCGGCACCTTCGCGTGCGGCGGAATCGACTGGGGGCGCTCGGCGATCTGATAATAGACCTGCTTGACGTCCGCGATGATGCCCTGCTGATGGCAGTCGTGGCACTCGAGCTGCTTGTGCTCGCTGCCTTGGAAGCGGCTGTACGCCGGGACCATGACGTGACAGGCGACGCAGAAATCGTTGCTGTGTTGCGTGTAATTCCAGCTCGCGGCGCTAAACATCGCTGCGCCGACGAGGCAGAGGCCCGCCGCTGCGGCGAGGCCGATCAGGACTGGACGTGAGCGTGAGCGAAGCCACGCGATGATCGCGGTCCGGTGCCGCCAGAGGAGCCAGGCGATCCCCGCCGCGGCGAGGACGCCCACCACGAACACCGTGATCTGCACCCACGACGGGAGATTGAACGCGAACCGAAAGAGTGCCGCGACGCCGCCGGGCAACGGCGAGCGCACGACCACCGAGTCCAGCGCAACGGTATCGCCCGGTAGCCGTTGCGGGAGCAACCCGCTCACGTTCAGTGCGGCAGCCTAACGCCCGACGGGTGCTTCAGCTTGAGCTCGAGCGAGACCCTCTGCGTCGACGGCACACCGTACGTGTTCGTCATCGCCGAGATACTGCCCGTGAGCAACGCCTCCATCAAGAACGGGTTGTGAATCGGCGATCCCGGTAGCTCCGCAAGCTGCGGCGTTGAACAACGATCCCGCCGCCACCGTGTACGTGGCATTCGTCGATGCCGTCTCGGCCGGCGTCGCGCCAAGTACGGTCGCGAGTTGCGTTCGGAGCACCGTGTCCAGTTGCAGAATCCGTCCCACGCCTGTCAGATACGCCGACACCGCGACCGCCTGCGTCCCGTGGCATCCGCTGGCCGTGCACCCAGCAAAGCTACGCGCTGCCGTCGTGACCGCGCAGTTCGTGGTGCCTGCTGGTAGCCCTTGCGCATTGATGCAGGGGATGGCGTTGAAGCTATGGCCCGTCGTGTGGTACACGAATTTGCCGGACGTATCGCTAATCGTGAGGCTATCGACATGGCACGTCGCGCACAGCCTGGGGTTGGCCGACGAGCCGTGGGTGCTGATAATTGTGTCGATTCCCCCAGGGATCTGGAGATTCGGCGGGAACCAGCCGGCCGTGCCGAGCAGGAGCGGGCCTTCGGGCGAATGCGGACCGTACTTCTTGGTGTCCGCATTGAGCACGCTACCGTTCTGGTGGCACTTCATGCACAGGTTGACCGACACGTCAGCGACGTTGATGGGGAACCGGAGCTGGCCCGCATTGGCGTTGCTGTGCGGGTCGTGGCACACAGCGCACGTGATCGGGAGCGTGTCGCCGTTGGCGAAGCCCGCTTCTTTATAGTTCGTGTTCACGCCCCAGGCGACCAGCGCCCCTTGCCCCGTGTGGCAGCCCTGACACTGCGCGTTCGCCTCCGGGTGCGCCTCTTGCCAAGCCGGGACAGTGGCGTGACGCGAGGTCACCCACTCGTTGACAAACGGTTCGTGAACGCCGGTGTGACACGCGCCGCAGCCAGTCGTGCTGCTGGTGTCTGCGCGTAACGACGCGAGCGGATGATTCGTGATCGACGGACTCGTGACGTGCGTCAGTCCGGGGCCATGGCAGTTCTCACACTGGACGTCCTGGTAGCGCGGGTCCTTGGTAGCGACGTAACCGACCTGCGCTGAGCTGGCCCCGTTGCCGTTCTGGCCGACGCTATGGCACTGCTGACAATTGGCGGGGTTTTCGCCCGTGGCGGTCAGGTCCTTCCAGGCATGCGCGTGCGCGGTCTGGATCCACGGCGTCTGGTGGTCGACGTGGCAGTCTCCGCAAACCGTCATCTGCGTGGAGACCGTGGCGTAGCCGAGGAAGCCGCCAGCATTGGAAGGCGGGGCGGCGAAGTTCGTGCTGCGGTAGACGATGTGATCGTGCACACAACCCAGCGCACTGGCGCTGGCGAGAACCGTCGCGAACCAGACTGACCGCCTCATCTTCGCGCTCTTGGCGAGAGTGCGTTCTAATAAATATCCTATCCTGCCGCGCGTCAGCCGGGGATTCCCTGACAGATCATCGATTGGTCGTGCGATATGGTAACGAGTTGTGTGCCTATTCCCGTGAACTGGAGATGGCATCGATGACGACAGGCGCGACTCCGGCAGCGTTGACGATCACGTGCGCGACCTGCGGCACCGAGTCGACCGGCGCGCGGTTCTGCCCCTCCTGCGGGGCGCCGCTCCAGGGCGCGCGATGCGGCGGGTGCGACTCGACGCTGCTGACCGGCGCCCGTTACTGCCACCGATGCGGCACGGCAGCCGGCGCCGCGGGGCCCTCGCGCCTGCGCGTCGCGCCAGCGACGCCTTGGGTCGTCGCGGCCGTCGCGCTGTTGGCGCTCGTCGTCTTGATCGTGAGCAGACGGTCGACGCCCGCAGCCGTCGACGTCGCCGCGGCCGACCCACCCGCGGCCCCCGCGGCCGGCGCGCTGGATATCAGCGCAATGTCCCCAGCGGAGCGGGCGGACCGGTTGTTCGACCGGGTGATGCGACTGCACGAGGAGGGGAAGGACGACAGCGTGCAGTTCTTCCGACCGATGGTGCTCTCGGCGTACCAGATGATCGGGCCGCTCGACCTGGATCAGCACTACGACCTCGGTGAGATCGGAGAGACGCTCGGCATGATGAATCTGGCGACCGCCGAAGCCGACACGATTCTCCGCGCCGAGCCCAAGCATTCTGCTCGGGCTCGCGCTCGCCGCGCGGGTCGCGGCCGAGACGCAGCATGCCGCTGCCGCCCGCGGCTACTACCGCCGGCTGCTGGCTGCGGCGCCGACCGAGCGCCAGCGTCCGCTCCCGGAGTACACGCGGCACGACAGGGACATCACGACCGCGCTCGCCGCCGCGGCGGCGCTGGGGCGTTGAGGGGTAATGTCCGACCGGTCGAGCAGGCGGCGTGGAGCGTCAACGGCGTCCGCGCGATTGCCGAGCGGCTGCGCGTGCGCCGGACGTCCGACACCGGCCCATCCGATACGGCGCTCGCGCTCGCGGTGCTGAAAGCGCTCGAGCATGAGCCTGCGGCCGCCGGATGCCGTCCGCGCGGACATCCCGGTCGGCCGGGCCTTCGAGATGTCGCTGACCAGACACGCCCAGGCGTGATGTGCGAAACCGCGCCGCTGTTGCCAGCGGAGCTCACTTCGAGGAGAGTCCACGGACGTACTTCGCGAGGGTTGCCATCTGACTCGACGTGAGCTTGCCTTTGAACGGTGGCATGTCTCCGCCCTTTCCTCCCGTGAGCACTTTCACGATCGAGTCGTCCGTGCGCACCGCGATGAACGCGGAGTCGAACGTCGGGATCTTGTTGAGCGCCGACTTGACGTTCTTCGGCGGGAGCCCGCGGACGCCGTGACATTGCATGCAGTTCTGGTCGTACAAAGCTTTGGCATCGTCCTGCAGACCGTGCACACGAACTGATGCAAGCGATGCCAGCAGCGTGAGGGAAAAACCTACGACCCGGATGATCATCGCGTGCTCGTGGTTGTGCGTGGCTCGGGAAACGTATCGCGGAACTCCGGCGGCTGCGTCGCCCCGTGCGGGCCCCGCAACGACGACAGGTACTGGGCGAGCTCTTCGATTTCCTGATGGCTCAGCGTCGGCGGTCCGAACGCTGGCATCTTCGAGTCGCGATGAAAGCGCGTCGGCTCTTCGATGAAACTGTGCAACCAGGCGGTTGAATGCAACAAGCCGATGCTCCCGAGCTCCGGCGCGTTCGGGGCAGCGGCGGATTGCTGCACCGGCGGTCCGTTGATCTGATGACAGCCGCCGCATTGTTGCTGCGCGAACAAGGTGCGACCGGCGCGCTCGACGTACGTCAATGGCCGCCCGACCTCGGGCACGATCCTCGGTGAAGGCGCATCATGGGCCGACGCGCCGAAGAGCATCGCCACCACCGCCGCCGTCACGCCAAGCGAAAGGAGCGCCAGCGGCCGACGACGGAGCGAACGGGCACTCCCCCGGTCGAAGAACGGAAGGAGGAGGAGCCCCAACGCGACGAGACCCGGGACACCCACGGCGATGACGCTCTCGAGCGCGCCGGGGACGAGCTTCAGCAGTTGAAAGAACGGCAGGAAATACCATTCGGGCCGCGGCACGTAGACCGCATCAGTCGGGTCGGCGGGGGATTCGAGTCCGGCGCCTTGCACGCTCGCGAGCAACACGAGCAACGCGACGACTCCAGTCGCGACAACGATATCCTTCGCGATGATGTCGGGCCAGAACGGAACGCCTTTGGCCTTCGACTCCGCACTCGTCTCGCGATAGAACTGGGCATAGGCGCCGTCGCCGGTGCTCGCCGGTGCATCACGCTCCAGTACCGCGGGTGGCGATGCGATGCCTTGCCGAACAACGAGCGCGAGGTGCAGCAATACGACCACCCCGATCGCGAGCGGCAGGACGAGCACGTGCAACGAATAGAAGCGCGTGAGCGTGGCGGCGCCGAGCTGCCCCCCTCCGCGCAGCAGCTCGACCAGAACGCCCCCGACGATCGGCGTCGTGCCGGCGATATTGGTGCCCACTTGCGTCGCCCAATATGCCTTCTGGTCCCAAGGCAACAGGTACCCGGTGAACCCGAACCCCAGCACGACGAAGAGCAGGACGACGCCAAGAAGCCAGTTGAGCTCGCGGGGATACTTGTACGCGCCCATCGTGAAGACGCGAACCATGTGGGCGCAGACGAGTACGACCATCGCCGAGGCACCCCAATGGTGAACCCCGCGCAGCAGCGCTCCGCTGGCAACCGTTTGGTCGATGTAGCGAATGCTGTCGTACGCGTGGTCCGGCGACGGCGCATAGTACATGGCGAGGACGATGCCCGTCACGACCTGCACGGCAAGCACCGTCAGCGTCGCGCTGCCGAGGGTGTGCGACCACGTGAGCCCGGACGGCATCTTGCGGTCGAGCAGTGTTCGGCGCAACTCGGCGACGTCTACGCGCACATCGAGCCAACGGGCTATGGCGGCGAACAACTACGCCTCGACCTGATTCGCGATACCAAGGCGGAAATCCTTGTAGTTGACCCAGACCGCGCCGTCACGTACTTCCGCCTTCAACTCGTCGAGCGACCGCGGCGGTGGGCCCGCCAGCACTCGGCCCGTCGTGATATCGAACTGTCCGTGATGACACGGGCAGACGAAGTTCTTCGTGCCCTGATCGTACCCGAACGCGCAGCCCAGGTGCGTGCAGTGGGCATTATAGGCCTTGAACGTCTTGCCGTTCTTCGTGTAGAGCCAGACGCTATTCAGTTGCCGATCCTCCACCCACGCGTCGACCCTGCTTTCGACGAAGCTGACGCGCAGTGGAATATCCGTGTCGATCAGAGCAACGTCGTCGGCGACCTTCACCCAGCGATCGGGCCTCGCCGAAGACAGTGACGGTGAGAGGAACGCTCGGAGCACCGGAAAGCCGACGAGCGCGGCGCCCAGTGTCGCTCCGATACCGCTGACCCACTGCAGGAAGCGCCGCCGACCCACCCGTGAGTCACTCACCGCCTTGCGCCTCAGTTCACGGTGATAGTTTGGATCATCCCTTCCATGAAGTGCGGCTTCCCGTTCTTGATGTCCGGGATGAGGCACAAGAGCGCGTAGTTGCCCGGCTCGAAGGTCGCGGTAAACGATTGCACGATGCCGGTGGCCGCGGCCGCAGTACCACCCATGGCGTGCCCTGGCGCCGGGCCCTGCATGGTGCGAGCCCAGTCGATGTAGTCCTGCCCCGTCTTGCCGGCGTCGAGCTGCACGACGAGCACCTCATGGGGCTGCCCCGGCGCGGTCACGACCTCGAAGGTGTGTGTGCCAGCCGTGATCGGCTTGGCGAGGGCGAACACGAAGTCGCTCAGTGTGATGGCGTTGTCGGTGACCGGCGCGATGGCAACCGGCCCCCCGGGCGTTGCCGGCGACGCCGCGGTCACGGTCAGCGCGCGGTACATGCCTTTCATATAATGCGGCACGCCATTGGGCACGTCGAGAATGCAGATGATCGCGTAGTTGCCAGCCGCAATGTCGAGCGTCGCGGCCGATTCCTTTCCCGGATCGGGCACATTGGGGCCGCCGACATACGTTGCCCACGCCGGCAAGGCGTACTGTTTCTTGATCGCGACCAAGAGATCGGCGACCGTCTTGCCGCTGTCGAGGCGAACGAGCAGGGCGTGATGCAACCCTGGTCCGCGGTTGACGAGATGGAACGTCGTGACGCCGGCGGCAATCTGCGCTGGCGCAACGAATGCGAAGTCGCTGGCCTCTATCATCACGGACGCCGGTCCGGGTGGTGAGGCGGGAGGCGTCTGCTTTGATTCACAGGCTGTCACGAGCAGACCGAGTGCGAGAGCGGAACGGTAGGTGCGCATGCGACCCCGCCAGCGGAAGAGGGAACGCTACGACTGCGCCATCATATCGCCGTCGATATGGTCCGGGAATAGGAGAATATTCGACGCTATGTACGGGAAACGCTGACAGCGGATGCCGACTCGAGCACGGTCTGATATCCGCTCTTCGCCCGAGACCGCTCCGCTTGCGGCCACATGACGATCAACCCGCCGATGGCCATGGTGAGCCCGCCATACCATACCCACCAGACCAGTGGATTGAACGTGATGCGGATTTCGGCGGTATCCTCGTTGATCGCGCCGGCGAGCACCACGTAGAACGTCCTGAGCCAGGCCTTCCTGGATGCCGACCGCGGTCGACGGCTCGAACGTCCCGTTGCCGCGGCTATCGAAGTGCTGCCGCTTCTCGCTCTCGATGAGCGGCATGCGCTGGCCATCGCGGGTCGGCTTGAGCGTCACGGCAACCACATGGCGGTTGAGCTGGTCGAACAGTGACACGCCTTCGCTCACGAAGCGCCAGTGATGTCCGTATGGGTCGGTCGTTTCGAAGCTCTCGCCAGTGTGCAGCGTCACGTCGTTCTCGCGCTTGAACGCGAGACCGGCGAACGCGCAGAACAGAATGACCACGCCCGCGTGTACGATGTACCCGCCGTAGCGCCGACGATTCCGGCCGACGAGGCGCACGAATGCCACGGGCGCCGATTCGCCGTGCATACGCCGGCGTGCCCCGACTCCCTTGTAGAATTCCTGCGCTATCGTCCCAGCGACGAACCCCGCCAGCGCATAAGCCACGACTGCGTGCCACTCGCGCATGCCCGCTGCCACCAGCAGCACACCGGTCGAAACGCCAGTGAACGTGGGCAGAACGAACTGCCGCTTGAGATTCGCGACCGACGCCCGGCGCCAGGCGATCAGCGGACCGATTCCCGTGAGCAATAGCAACAACAGGCCGAGCGGGATGTTGACCGCGTTAAAAAATGGCGGGCCGACCGTGATCTTCGAGCCGCGCACCGCCTCGCTCAGGATCGGGAAGAGCGTGCCCCACAGCACCGAGAACGCGATCCCGACCAGCAACAAATTGTTGTAGAGAAATGCCGCTTCCCGGCTGACCATGCTCTCCAGCTCGGCCTTGGCCTCCAAGTCCTTGAGACGAGTCGCCACCAGGTAGGCCGTGACCGCGACGCAAGCAACCAGCATCCCCGCGAACCAGTTGCCGACCGGTGACTGTGCGAACGAGTGGACGCTCGAGATCACGCCGCTGCGCGTGATGAACGTGCCGAGAATCGCGAGCAAGAACGTCGACACCACCAGCACGACGTTCCATTTGCGGAGCATGCCCCGCTTCTCCTGGACCATGATCGAGTGCAAGAACGCGGTGCCCGTGAGCCACGGGAGCAGCGATGCGTTCTCGACGGGATCCCACGCCCAATATCCACCCCAGCCGAGCTCGACGTAGGCCCACCACATGCCGAGCGTGATGCCGACCGTGAGAAAGAACCATGAGACGAGCGACCACCGGCGCACGGCGCTGAGCCACTCGGCGTCGAGCCGGCGCGTAATCAGCGCGGCGATCGCGAAGGCGAACGGGATCGCGGTCGCGACGTAGCCGAGGTACAGGTTCGGTGGGTGAATCGCCATACCGGGATTCTGGAGCTGGGGATTGAGCCCGTTGCCGTCGGCCGGCATCCAGTCGAGGTGGTCGTACGGATTCGCGCCAAAACACATCGTCGCCAGAAAGAACAGCGTAATGGCCGACAGGGTGCCCGCGACATACGGCATGAGCACCTGATTGCGGCCACGATTCGTCCACAGCGCGACGGCCGAATACGCGCTCAGAATCAAGCACCAGAAGAGCATCGAGCCGGCTTGCCCTGCCCAGAACGCGGTCAGCGTATACACGAACGGCAAGTTGGCACTCGTGTACTCGGCCACGAACTTGAGCGAGAAGTCGTGGGTGATGAGCGCGGTCCAAAGTCCGAGTGACGCCAGCGCAACGAACCCGCACGTGGCATAGATCCCCCGTGCGCCGCTCTCGACCAGGTTGCGCCAATGGAGCGCGCCGCCGGCGAACGAGACGACCGTGGACCAGGTGGCGACGACGAGCGCCAACCAGAGGGACAACTCCCCGATGAGTATCACGTCGTCGCGTTCGGCAACCGATAGCCTGGCGTGTTGCGATACTTCTGGGGGGCGTTCTCATAGCGCGACGCGCACTTGGCGAGCAGCGTCGTCGCGCGGAACGTGCCATCGTGGCCGAGTCGCCCTTCTACCACGACATCGACACCATCGGTGAACGTGTCGGGCGTGATGCCGCGATAGACGACCGGGTACGTGTGCGCGCCATCCGAGACTCTAAAGCTGACCTCGCGCCCTCCGGGCGTTCGGACGATCGAGCCCGGGACCACGCGTGCACCGACCTTGACGCCGGTTTCGACGAACGTCGGGTCAGTGGAGACCTTGGTGGCGAGCTCTTGGGGCGTGAGATAGTACTCGCCGGTCGTCTTGATCGCGTTCGCCATCAGCAAGCCGGCCGCGCTGAGGATGACTACTCCGCCGGCCAGCCACATCGTCCGTGGGTGCATCGGACTAATATCTCCCAGACCTCCTGCGACTTGTGTCAGGGGTTCGCTGACATCATCATTGCGTCTGTGCCTCACGCCAATCAGCCCCAGATCCACGAGCTCGATCGCGCCGCCTGCGAGGCGATCCTCGCGCGGCACTCGGTCGGAACGTCTCGCATTCTGGCAGCACAATCGCGTCGATATCGAACCGCTGAACTATGTGTTCGTCGACGGATGGATCTACGGCCGCACGTCACCCGGCCGGAAGATCGAGGCCGTCGGGCACCAACACCATGTCGCGTTCGAGGTCGACGAAGTCGCCGGCCCGTTCGATTGGCGCAGCGTCGTCGTCCACGGGGGCTGGTACCGGATGGAAACAGCTCCGCCGGCTGAGTTGGCGCACTGGGAGCGAGGAGTCGATGCGCTGCGCAAGCTCGTGCCGGGGAGCCTCAGCGAGAGTGACCCCGTCCCGTTCCGAACCGTCGTCTTCCGCATTCACGCGGCCGAGATCACCGGCCGGGAATGCTCGCCACCTCGCTAGACTCGGCGCTGACCTCGAGCCGATTCACGACCTCCGTCACACCGGGCGCATTGTACGCTGCCCGTTCGGCGTCACGGCGCTCGGCCATCGACCGGACGGTCCCGCGCAGCGTCACTCGTTCGCCGACCGCTTCGATCGCGATCCCGCTCACGTCCAGCCTCGAGTGCCGCAAGAGCGCCTTCTCGATTTCCCGCTTCACCTGACTCGCTGTCGGGATCGGCGGCACGACCACGATGTCGTTGGTGATCCCGCGAACACCAACCAAGTACGAGATCGAGCGCTCCGCGGATTTCCGCTGGTAGTGATACGGGACGGTGCCGCGCAGCCGAACCCACCCGTGCTCGACCGCCACGGCGACCGCGCCACGCGGGAGGAACGAATCCCATTCGATCGCCACCGCCGCCGCACGCGCAAGTGACTCATCCTCGGTCCGAAACGCGCTCGGCAGCTTGACTTCCAGCTCCGAGGCGACGGCGCGCACGCCCTTGACGCGTTCGACCGCCTCGATCGCGGCGTGCTTCTCGGCCAGACTCGGTAAGGACCCGGTCAGCGTGACGATGCCCTCCGACACCGTGACCCCGAGGCCCTTCTCGGTCACGCTTGGCTCCCAGAGAATCTCGTCGAGCACGTCGCGCTCGAGCTCCGCATCCGTGATCGACATCATGTGAGCACCTCGCTGGTGATGCCCCGCACTCCGGGGACGCACTCGAGCGCCTGCTCGACCAACTCGTAGGCCGCGGCGGATGCCACCCCACTCAAATTGACCCACCCGTGCTCGACGCGCGCAAACACGTCGGGTCGATCGGGGATCGTGTCGAGCGCCGCCACGATCGCATGCGCGATCGTCGTGTCGCTCAACGGCTGCACCGGCTCGCCGATGACGTGCACGGCGTCGGCGAGTGCTCGCACGCCCGGCACGGATGCCAGGACGCGCTCGAGCGCGGTCTTTTGCTCCTGGGTGGCGACATGTCCATTCAGCGTGACCACGCCGTCGGCGATCGACACAGCGATGTTTCTCCCCATTACACCGAGCTCGCGCTCGAGCGCCGTCACGATATCCACGTAGATCCTGTCGTCGGTCCACATACGCTCCGTCCTCGCTAATGTGTGCGATCAACCTAGGGCGGCGCGTGCGTGGGCGGTGTCCGGCTGATCGCCTCACGCGTGTCGGGCCTTCCCCTACGTCGCCGTGAGTAACCCGAGCTTGAGGGCAAAGCGGACGTAATCCGCCCAATGCGCGAGGCCGAGCTTCTCGTGCACGCGTTGCTTGTACGTGTCGACGGTCTTCGCGCTGATCGAGAGCTTCTCTCCGATCTCGGGCGCCGTATAGCCTTCCGCGGTGAGACGCAACACGTCCCGCTCGCGATCGCTCAACGATTCGTAGCGGTCGCGATCGACCTTCGCCGGATCCTTTCGCGTGAGCCCCTGCGCGAGCACCCGGGCGGCTGCTTGGCGGACGTAGAGGTCACCGTTCGCCACCCCACGGATCGCATCGATCAGCTCGCGATCCGCGGATGTCTTGACGACATAACCAGCCGCGCCAGCCTGCAGGATGGGGACGAGGTACTCCTCCTCGGTGTGCATCGTGAGGATGAGCACGCGCGGGCGCGGACCCTTCGCGACGATCTCCTTCGTCACCTGGAGCCCATCGCCATCTGGCATGTCGAGGTCGAGCACAATGACGTCCGGATCGCAGCGCTGGGCCATGGCGATCGCCTGAGCTCCTGTGGACGCCTCGCCGACGACGGCCATGTCCTTGGCCGTGGCCAGCACCGCCTTTACGCCCGCACGGACCACGGCATGGTCGTCCGCCAATAGCACTCGGATCGTATCGCCCAACATTGGTTCCTCCCCGAAAGTGCTGGGAGAATAGTGAGCCGACGAGCCCGGGCTTGTCAGGTTCTCCCTGACATCGCGTCAGGCGGTAGCCCAATGCCACGTCGCCCAATTCTGCCGATTATGGGTACTGTGTCTCTCCTCTTGGTCGCAACCGACGGCCGCGAGTCCTCGGCCGGCGCCGTTCGCCTCGCGCGCCGGTTGGCCGAGTCGCATAGGAGCGACGTCGAGTTGCTGACGGTTGGCGACTCCAGATCCGGACGATCCGTCCAGGCCCTCTTGGAAGCCCTCTTCGCCTCGCCCCCCACGTGGCCGCATACAATTGCGCCCGGAGAGATTGGCCCGGCACTCACTCGAATCAGTAGGGAGCGCGGCGCGTCCATGCTCCTCGTCGGCATGAAGCCGGGCTCGGAACGGCGAACGGCGGTCCGGTTCGCGAGCTTCGCACCCATTCCAGTGCTGGTCGTGCCCGCTGACGTGGCTGAGGAACCGCGACGGGCACTCCTGACCCTCGATTTCAGCCAGTCCAGCCTGCACGCCGCCACGGTCGCGTTCAAGTTGTTGGCTAAGCCTGCTCGCGCATTCATGATTTCGGCGGGTCCCAACATCGTGGGCGAGGACCCTGAACCTCACATCGCAGTCCTGTTCGACGCGGTCGAGAACATGCTCGGGCTGGACCCTGATATCGCGATCACGCAGCACAGCGTTGCCGGCGAGACGGCTGAAGCGCTGCTCCGGGTCGCCGCGAGCCAGTCTGTCGACCTCATCTCGGTGGGCCGCTGTGGCCGCTCACATGCTACCTGCTCCAAGCCCGGCGGCATCGGCCGAGTGGCCCGGGCTATCGTCGCCTCCGCATCGTGCGCAGTGCTGATCGCCGCCTCGCCGAGTCTGCTGCCATCGTAGCCCGATTGCGCAGGTCGTTACGGCACAGGCTCTTGCGATTGTTGAGCCGCCCCAGCAAGATGAGACGTGGCGATTCAACCCTCGCTGCTCATCACAGCATTTGAACAGGCGCCCGTCGCGATGCTCGTGCTGGATCCGGACGGATCCGTACAGGTCGCGAACCCGCTGGCGCGCGAGTACCTCGCGGTCGAGCTCGCCGACGTGGGATCCGAGGCAGCTGCCTGGTGGCGCCGCGCCGTTCAACGGGCTGCGGAAGGATGCGTGGAAGTCAGCCAGGTCCAGGGATCAACCGGAGATCGCATTGTCGAATGGGTCATTCGACCTGTTCTGGACGCTGCCCGGAACCTCCTCGGTCTCACCGCCGAAGGTCAGGAGGTGACGGAAAGGCGGCGACTGGAGCACGAGGCACAGTTGCTCCTGCGGTTGGCGCTCGCCATTGGTCACACGGATTCGCTCGAGCTCGCGATCGCCGCGGCACTCCGGACCATTTGCGAGGCATCAGGGTGGGCCATGGGGGAGGCCTGGCTCCCTGATGGCGAGGGCGAGGCGACGCGTCTCGTACGCGGCGGCCTGTGGACGGCACGAGATGCCAAGATCGAGTCGTTCGCCGCTCAAGGAACGGGCATCAGTTTCACGCGAGGAGATGGTCTCCCGGGTCAAGCGTGGGTGCGCGCCCAGCCAATGTGGGAACGCCCATTGAGCGCCGCGCGGACGTTCACCCGGGCGCCGCTCGCCGCCGCCGCCGGACTCAGGGCCGCGGTCGCAATCCCCGTGCTGTCGGGAGATGATGTGGTCGCCGTGCTCAGCTTTTATATGACGGATGCGCGGACCGACGATGCACGGCTGGCGCGCATCACGACCGCGGTCGCGACGCAACTCGGTCCGCTGATCATCCAGAAACGCGCCGAGGAAACACACCGGTTGGCGGAAGCGAAGCTCGGCGGCATCGTGTCGATCGCGCGTCGACGCGATCATCTCGATCGACGAGAACCGGCGCATCACGCTCTTCAACTGGGGTGCGGAGCAGATCTTCGGATACGCCGCGGACGAGGCACTCGGGCAGTCACTCGACATGCTGCTGCCACCCGCCGCCCGCGAGCGCCACGCGTCGCACATCGCGCAGTTCGCGACGTCATCACAAACCGCGCGCCGGATGGGCGAGCGGTCGCCGATCAACGGACAGCGGAAATCAGGCGAGATCTTTCCCTGCGAGGCGTCGATCTCGCGGTTCCGGGCCGGCGGACGCTGGACGTTCACGGTCACGTTGCGCGACATCACGGACCGGCGGCGGACAGAGGAGGGCCTGCGCTTCCTCTCCGAAGCGGGCGCTCTCCTGAGCGACCTCATTCGAGACCCCGGAGCCCTCGAGCGCGTAGCGCAACGAGCCGTCCCGACGCTCGGCGATGTGTGCGTGATCGATCTCGCCGATGACGCGAGCATTACCACCGTCGCGGTCGCCGCGACCGATCCGGGTCGGGCCGACGCGATGCGAGCGGAACGCGAACGCGCGCCGCTCACGCGGGGCTCGGATGATCCCGTGATCGACGCGTTGCGCGACGGCGCCACGCGCCTGGTGCAGGATCATGGCGTGTTCGGCTCGCTGCTCGTCGTCCCACTTGTCGCCCAACAGCGAACGCTCGGCGCCATGAGCTTCGCGATGCTGCGTGGCGGACGGCGGCATGACCCGTCCTACATCGCACTCGCCGAGCAGCTCGCGGCCCGCGTCGCATTGGCGGTCGATGCCGCTGCGTTGTATCAGCGCACCCGCCAAGCCGTTGGCGCTCGCGATGAAGTCCTGGCTGTCGTCTCGCACGATCTCCGGAACCCCCTCAGCGCGATCAACATGTGCGTCAGCGCCCTGCGCGAATCCCAGGCCGATCCGGAGACGACGCGCGAGCTGCTGGGCACCGTCCGTGACTCGGCGACGCTCATGTCACGGATCATTCAAGACTTGCTGGATGTCGCCAGCATCGACGCCGGCAAGTTGTCGATCGAGCGGCGGCTGCAGCCCATTGCGCCCGTGCTCGGTCACGCGACGGCGATGTTCGAGGCCATAGCGGCCGAGAATCAGATCACGCTGCGCGAGGACGAGGAGCCGTCGCTCCCCAATGTCGTGATCGATGCCGAACGCGTGCTCCAAGTGCTGGCCAACCTGCTGCACAACGCTTGCAAGTTCACGCCGGCCGGCGGCACCGTCCGCGTGCGCGCCGTCACGGTCGCGGACGCGGTCCAGATCTCCGTCTCGGACACGGGGCCCGGGATCCCGCACGAGGATCTGCCCCGCGTGTTCGATCGATTCTGGCACGCCCGGCGCGCGGCCAAAATCCGGTCGACGGGCCTCGGACTGGCCATCGCCCGAGGCATCGTCGAAGCCCACGGCGGCCGGATCTGGGTCGAGAGCAGACCCGGCCAGGGCAGCACCTTCACGTTCACGCTCCCGACCAGCGCGGCGCCCGTTACGGCGTGAACATGACGAGGGTCGAACTGGCGCCGCTCTGCACGTGCAGCGTCGCATCCCGACCGCTCCGCGCCGTGGACAAGCCGAGGGAATCCACGTGCCCGATCGCCCGCGTCAGGTGCCGCCGGGCCTCCGTCCCGTCGCTGAACATGAGATCGACGCGACCGTCGTGGTGATCGTACACGGCGCCACGAAACACCAGCCCGGCGCCCTGCATCTGCGCGCCGAACGCGGGATCATCGACCTCGATCATGGCCCGCCGGCCCGAGTTCCGCGCCGTGACGCCGTCGAGGAGTGCCGCCCACAGCGCGCGCTCCGGCGCGGCCAGCCCGCCCATCGCACGCTCCAGCCGAAGCGCGCCAGCCGGCGTGAGCGGTGGACACACGAGGACCGTCGCGGGACATCCGTGCAGCACGCTCGTTGCCGTGCTGCCGACGAACAGTCGCTGCAGGACGCCCGGCCCGTGTGTGCCGACCGCGACGAGATCGGCGCCGATCGTGCTCGCGCACTCGAGAATGCGGTCCACGACCGCGCCCGCGGCGACCTTCGATTCGATCGTGACATCGGCCGGTCGCTCGGCCTCCAACATGGTGCGCAAGCGCTCGAACGCCGCTTCCATCGCGTCAACGCTTTCGAATTCGGGGAGAGGCCGAACGTGGAACAGCGTCAGCGTGCCTCCGGGCTCGAGCAGTTGGAGCGCGATCTCCGCTGCGCGAACGCTGGCCGGCCCGAAGTCGACCGCGACGAGGGCGCGACGGACCAGTCCTTTCCACGCCGGCGCCACCGACAAGACGGGTGCGTGCGCCACATGGAGCACCTGAGCGGCGCGACCCGATCGATGACGCGGCGTCGCCGCGAGCACGATCAGGCTCGCCGCATGCGCGTCGGCCGCCGAGGCGATCTCGCGCGCGGTCGAACCATATCGGACCTCGAGCGACCAGTCCGCGGATCGCAGCCCAACGCCCCCGAGCGCACGACGCACGTCGGCCTCGCGCACGCGTCGGCGCTCCTCCTCCAGCAGCGTCGGCATCGGCACATCACCCGCGCCATAGATCGGATACGTCTCCAGGACGGTCGCGACGATGAGCGGTGCGTGAAACCGCGCGATGAGCGCTCGCGCCGCATCGATCGATGCATCGGTTGCGTCATGACCATCCGTCGCGAGCACGATCGGCCCCGAGAACACACGCCGTTCGGCCGCCTCGGCGTCGAGTTGTTCCCTCACGATTGTTGACATCGATCCTCCCATCAGACGGGTTCGGGAATCAGATATTGCCAGAGGCCAAGCGCGCGGAGTTGCGGCGCCTTCTTATGGACGTGCCCGTGCATCCGGGTCAGGACATCGTCGAGCAACGCGATCGCCTCGCCGACATACGGTCCCTTGTTCAGCATGACACACTCTGCCCGCGCGGACATGGCCGCATCGGTCACCTCGGCGCGCGACGGCGTTCCGCGCTTGACGAACCGCTCGAGCACCTGCGTCGCCCAGATGACCGGCACGTGCGCGGCCTCGCACACCCACAGGATCTCTTCCTGGATCTCGGCCAGTCGCTCATAGCCGATCTCGACGGCGAGGTCGCCACGGGCGATCATCACGCCCAGTGGCTGTCGCGACGCGGCCGCCGCGATGATCCCGGGCAGCTCATGCAGCGCGGCGCGCGCCTCGAGCTTGACGATGAGTGGCGGGAGGGGTGCGCCGGATGGGAGTCGAGATGTGAGCTCGCGTTGGAGGATGGCGATGTCGCTCGGGCTTTCGACGAACGAGTACCCGATGATGTCGGCGAAGCCCAGCACCGCGTCGAGATCGGCGAGATCCTTGTCCGTGAGCGGTGCGAGCCCCAGCGATACGCCGGGCACGTTGATGCCCTGATCGGCGAGGATATGCTCGCCCTTCGCGCGCGTGTCGGTGACCCGGACGACCGCACCTTCGGGAGACACGGCGTGGATCACACCGCCCAGCTTCCCATCATTGATCCAGATCGTTGTGCCGACGACGAGCTTGTCGAGCACATCGGGGACGACAGCCTCGTGTCGCAGGAGAAAGGTCTGGCCTGGGAGGAAGCGATTCCCGCCCTCCGGCGTGATCGCCTTGGCCAGGCGGAGCTTGCGTCCCGCCAGATCGACGAGCACGCGACAGGCACGGAACTCGCACCTCGCGGCACGCCGGACGTTGGCGGCCATAGCCGACCAGACCTCGGCGTCATCATGCGCGCAATTGATGCGCGCGCAATCCATGCCGGCGCGCACCAGATCGACGGCCACTTCCTCGTCGGTCGCGGCCTCGGGCGGCAGCGTGACCATGATGCGCACCGAGCGCTCCGGCGGCATGGGGCCGAAGAGCTCCTCGGTGTTGCGCATCAAACGCCGTGGGCCGCGCTCGAACAGATGGCGATGCGGCCGCACGACCCCGTCGGGGGCCACACCGGCGATCGCGCCGAGCGTTGCCGCGACGGCATCGAGCGTCGGCATGACGTGGGACTCGCTGTGGCCGAGGGTCGACACACCGAGCGGCGCCAACGCCGCTTGCAGCACCCGCAGATCGTGACCGCGAAGGGCGAGATACGTGGCGAGGTTGCTCGCACTGACGGCGAAGGCGCGCCGGCAACCGTCGGTGGTCAGCATCGCGTGGATCGCGCGCGCCTCATCCGCCACGGTGTGGCGCATGTCGAGAAACGCCGCGAGGATCTCGTCAGGAGTGTCCAGTTGCTGTGTCATGGTCACGCTTCACGGTTTGGCGAATGGTGGACAGCACGCGCCGCAGGTACCGGCGCATACCGCGCGACAGCAGGAACGCATGCCAACCGAACCAGGGCTGCGCCTCCCAACTGGTCGGCTGGATGCGCGACTCGGCCCGAACGACCGTGCCGCGCTCGCCGGCGTCGTCGAACCAGATATCGGTGACGATTTTCTCGTGTCCCGGCTCGTGGAACGCGAGGAACGCCGCTTCGTCACGCATCGGAGACAGACTGAACCGCCCTTTCTCGAACTGGCCGACGAATTCACGCGTCACCTCGTGTGGCGCGGCGCCGATCTCGTCGGGCGTGGCGTCAACGGTCACGCGCTCCATGACCCGGCTCCCGAATCTCGGCATGAGCCGATCGAGGGTCCGACTCGGCAAGGAGAGCGCGCTGGAACGGAATTGGCTCGCCGCGGCATTCTGGAAGAGGTGGTCGGCGAACAGCTCGACGGTCTCCCACGACGTGAGATCGTGATCACGCGCGGTGTCGGTCGAATAGTGGTAGTGTGCCGCGATGCGTCGGAGGATCCACCGGGTTAATGGATCGTATTGCCGATAGCTCAGCGCCCCGCCGAAGCTCGCGATCCAGTCCGGTGTCCAATCGATGTCACTCAACAGCTCGCGGAGCGGCCCCAGCGACTCGATGTATGCCTCGTGCGTCCCGAGGGCCGCCGTGAGGCACACGGAGTAGAACCCGGTCGACGGATGCCGGCGGAGATCCGTCAGATGTGCGCGGATGAACCGCGTCACCGCCGACGGATAGCGCTGAATGTAGAGCGGCGCGCCGATCAGTACGGTGTCGAACTCGTGGAGACCCGGGCGGGTTCGCGGATCGCCCTCGAGATCGGTGATGGTGACGTCGCACCCGTAGTTGGCAAGGCGCTGACCGATGTGCTCGGCGATCGCGCGGGTCTGGCCGTGGTGGGACGCGAAGTAGAGACCAATGCGATGTGGCATGGCGCAGTATCGTCCGAGGCCAACGCGCAGGGAGCCGGGGGACACCTGACAAAGCGCACGGGAAACGCCGACTGTGGTGTCAGTCGCTGTGAGTTACTGTCCAGTCGTAACTCAACTGGAGGTTGTATGTTTACCACCACTCTGCAACGCCGGTTCTTCCCACGCGAAGCCGACGCACTCTCGACGCCATTTGGGCGGCTGTTTCCAAGGGCGCTGACGTTCGAGCCAGAGCTCGTGACCTATCCCGCGGCCGAGGTCGTAGATGCGGAGAAGGAGTTCATCGTGACCCTCGAGGTTCCGGGACTCGTGAAGGACGACGTCACGATCAATTTCGAGGACGGTGTCCTCTCGATCGCTGGTGAGAAGAAGGAAGAGGCGAAGGACGAGAACCAGAAGTACTATGTGTTCGAGCGGTCGTACGGCGCTTTCCAGCGCGCGTTCACGTTCGCCACGCCGGTCGATGTCGAGAAGATCGTGGCGACGATGAAGCACGGCGTGCTGACGCTCCACCTGCCGAAAATCACGGCCCAGAAGGAGCTCGGGAAGAAGATCCTGATCAGCGAGACGCCCGCAGTCAAAGCGTAAGCTCTACTTACCCGCGCGCGGAGCAGGATCGACTTGCCCCGCGCGCCCTTGGCGTCGCTGCTGGCGATCGCCGATCGCCAAGGCTGAACGACTCGTCATCGCATCGTTAGTCGCGGCGTGCCGGTGCCACTATAACCATGCACCGCTCAGCGTGCAGGAGCTCTGCCGCAACCGTCCCTCTGCCGTGCTTCCCGACACCCATCAGGTCGGCGTCCATGCGTTTGGCGTATGCGATCACCTCTTCCGCCGGACTCCCGGAGCGGCGAGCGGTCTTGATCTCAATACCCGGCGGCACCTCGAGCTGATCGATCATCGACGAGAACAGATCGCTGACCGCATCGCGATACGATAGGCCCTCGTCCCGACCGGTGAGCAGCGGGTCGAACGCGGGCGCGACGTGAAGGAGTGTCAGTACGCCGGGCACCGCAAGACAGTCGAGCGCCGCCTGCGCCGCGGCGAGACTGGCCTGGCCGAAGTCCGTGCCGACCACCGCGTTCCGAGGCAACGTCGTGACCCACTCCGGGACGGCGATCACCGGCACCGTCGAGCGCGCGGCAATGTGCAGCGAGGTCTCCTCGCCCAGGACACGCTCGATGGTATGATGTTGTCCGATGCCGATCACGACCGCGGCCACCTTGTCGTGATCCGCGCCGGCGGCGAGGGCATCGGGGACGTGCCCACCAACGACTTCGACGGGCCATTCGTACTCGCGCCCCAGGACGCTCTGGATGCGGCGGCCGACATCCTCTCTCGCGCGCGCGACGCGGTTCGTCGCCCGCTCATCGGGATAGAGATCCATGCCAGCGAGATAGAGCGGGAGCGGCTCGAGCACCGTCGTCACATGGATGTCGTTCCCATGCCGACGGCTCAGCGCCTCGGCAACGCGGATGGCGCCCGCCGCATCCGCACGGCCGTCGAGCGCCAGCAGCACCGGCGCGCCAGCCCGTTCAGTAGTCGAGAGTCGTGTCGCAGTCATCGGTCCATCCTCGGAGTGAGTGAGTACCCACAGGATGGCGCGTGGGGCGCGATGGGTCTGTCAGGGGCCCTAAGCGAATGCGTAGGGGATACTCGGACGCAAACGTGGCAACCCCCTGACGTTGTGCGGCGCGACGACGGCCGACATTCAAACCCATGCGATCCGACATTGCACTCCACGCCGCCGTCCGCACAGCCCTGCGAGGGGTACTCGGCCCCGCATCGATGCGGGTCGGCGTCACGGTGGTCGACGGAAGCGTGACCCTGAGTGGTGATGTGGACGCGTCCGATGAGCGGATCAATGCCGCCTGCGCCGTCCGGCGCATCGCCGATGTGCGGGCTCTGGCCGACGGCATTCATGTCACACACCCGACATATGCGCACCCCAACTGATGGCGGCGTCCTCGTGGCGTCGCATTATGGCGATGGATCGGACGCGGCCGCGCGGCTCGCCTCGGCCTTCGCCGCCCGGCGACACGTCCCGATCGAAGCGCTGGCGGTCGTCGAGCCGATCGCGCCCGATCTCGCCGCGTACTCGCCGAATTTCGTGGCGCTGGAGGCCGAGCGGAATCGCTGGTTGTACGCATCCGCGCCCCACGATCTCCCCGTGGTCATTCAAGAGGGGCGTCCAGCGGAACGTATCGCCGCGCGCGCCAAGGCGATTGGCGCGACCCTCATCGCGATGGGGATCGGACACCACGACGTCGTGAATCGATTGTTGGGCGTCGAAACAGCAATCGCCGTGCTGCATCGCGCGTCGGTGCCAGTGCTGGCCGCGCAACCGAGAGCGATGGCCCCGATGCGGTCGATCGTGATCGCTACCGACTTCAGCCCGGCCGCGCAACACGCCGCGCAGCTCGCCATGACGCTCGCGTCGGACGATGTGGCGCTGCACGTCGTGCACGTGTGGCCGTGGATGGACCTCGGTGGGTCCAACGCCCCAGTCTGGCGCCACGTCTATCGGGCCGGGGTACAGGCGAAATTCGACCAGTTGATTCGATCCCTGGATCTGCCGCCCAACGCCTCGATCTCGCTACACCTGGAGCGTGGAGCGGCCCAGCGGGTGATTCGCTCGATCGCGACGACGCATCACGCGGATCTCATCGCGCTGGGCAGCCATGGGAAAGGGTTCGTCGATCGCCTGATGCTGGGGAGCGTGGCGGAGGCAGTGCTCCGCCAGGCCGACTGCTCCGTCTTGATCGCACCCCCCGCCGCGTAAGGGCTTCGCGGCGCCACGTTCAGCGGACGCTGACGCCGATCTGGACCGGAATCAGTTGGAGCACCGTGCCACTGTGCACGAGTCCCATGTATTGAATCGCCAGCACTCCACCCACGCGACCACCGTACCGGAGACCGGTTCCCGCCAGCATAGCGACGCCGAAATGGGACGCGTTCGGCAGAATGCGCGTGTCCACGGCCGAACCGGTGGCCCAGGATTGACCCAGGCCGAGGGCCACGTACGTCTCGAGCTTCGACGCGATCGGGACGACGCGCGTGACCGTGATGGCGGTAACGGAGATCGACGCGTGCTGGTCGCCGGCGGTCGAGAACGTCGTATACGACTGGCCGATCTCGAAGGACGTCCGCGATCGACCGCTGTGAAACGCGAGCCCGACATATACGGTCGGCGCGACCCGCGTCTCAGCGGCCAAGGGCCCCGCGGGCGCCGCGACACCGGCCGTGGCGACGAACAACGGATGGATCCCAGTCGAATCCTGGGCCCGAACGCTGGCCGCCACGAGGAGGCCGAGTGCCATGAGTGCATATCTCATGGTTCCAACTTGTGTTGGGGCCGCTGCGGCTAGAGCCGGCGATCCCCCGACACGACGTGCGGCAATACCCGACGCCATCAGGTTGCGGCGCGCGTCATCCTCAAGACACGTCTCTAGAGGAGGTTCCGATGTCGCGCGATCGCCAGTTGCATGAGCAAGTCCTCGTCGCCGTGTGCCGCGTGCTCGGACCCGGCATCGCCAGTGTGAACACGCAAGTCGACAATGGCATTGTCCAGGTGAGTGGCGTCGTCGATACGCCCAACGAGCGCACCGCGGTCGAGCGGGCCATCTGGAGCGTGCCCGACGTGCGGGCGATCACCCAGCGCCTGCGGTCGCGTCGATCGTATCCGGAGGGGCCGACCGATCGGACGCTCGCCAGCGACGTGTTGGCGTTGCTCGCGCGCGAGGGCTACCAAGGGCTCCGCGTCCAAGTCGAGGAGGGCAAGGTGACGGTGCTCGGGCGGGTGGGCTTTGGGACTGAGCGCGCGGCTCTCAGCGCGGCCGTCGCTACCGTGCCGGGTGTGCGGGGCGTATGGTTGGATGATGCCATGGAAGCCCCAGTGTCACCATCGCTCGCGTCGCGTATTCGCTCAATCTGGAGTTAGGCGAGCGCTGACGCTGGCCGCACTCGTGATCGGTTGTGGCCACGCGTATACGCCGAGAACGCGCGAGTTCACGATCACGACCGTGCCGCTGCTTGTCACAGAGCTCGCGCCGACTTACCCGTTTCTGGCCAAGGACTTCGCGAAAGGCGGCGTCCTCGACGGGAAGGAAGTGTACGCGTTCGAGCCGAGCACGCTCACGGTCTACGCAGGCGACACGCTGGCGCTGACGTTCATCAACCCCGAGGACGACGCGCACTCGTTCGTCCTGAGCGATTTTGCCCTGAGCTTGCCGGGCCAATCGGTTACCCATGCGACCTACGTTGCGAAAGAGCCGGGGCTGTACCCGTTTCGGTGCGCGATTCCGTCGCACCTGCCGTCGATGGTTGGCGAACTCGTCGTGCTCTCCGTCCGGTAATCCCTCACAGAATTCAAGGCTTCGCCCGACTCTAGCTCCTCGTCGCGTCGCGCACCTTGCAGTCGACGCTCGATCAATCCCTTCTGACGAGGATATCGCGATGCCCGCAGCCGAACTGCTCATCTCCACCAAGCCCGTGGCGGCCGGCCAGTTGCCGCTTGCTGACGGCGTCCTGTTGGCCACCCAAGGCGGCTCTGGCTCCGACCCGGCCGCGCGACTGGCGCATTGTTCTCCACCCGGCGCCAGGTTCCCATCGAGGCGTTGACCGTCCTCGAGCCGTTCACCTCAGAAGTTCTGGCGTACGCTCCGAGTACCTACGACCTCGACCGGCAACGTCGCGAGGGCGTGACCGAGGCCGTTCAAGCACAGCTCCGCCGCACGGCTAACGCTGAGAACGTCCCTCTGGTCATCGAGGAAGGCCTCGCGGCGGACTGCATCGCCGGCCGGGCCAAGGCGCGTGGCGCCGCGCTCATCGCAATGGGTATCGGCCGCCACGACCCCATCGATCGACTGCTGGGCGTCGAACCCGCCATCGCCGTGTTGCACCGGACGTCGGTGCCGGTTCTCGCCGCTTCCCCGGGTAGCCGGCCGGTGTTGCGCTCGATCGTCATCGCGACGGATTTCAGCCCGGCGGCACTGCGTGCGGCTCGACTCGCTTTGGTGTTCGCCGCCGATGATGTCACCGTGCACATCGTGCATGCGTGGCCGTGGATGGATCTGGGCGGTTCTGGTGCGCCGACGTGGTTCCACGTCTACGAAGCCGGCGTCCAGGCATTGGCTGACGAGAATGGTTCGCTCGCTCCCGCTCCCACCGCACGCGAAAGTCGTGACGCATCTCGGGCACGGCGAGGCCGAAAAGGTCGTCCTCGAAGTCGCGAATGCGAATTGGGCCGACTTGATCGCGCTCGGCAGTCACGGTCGCGGCCTGTTCGATCGACTGACGCTCGGCAGCGTCGCCGAAGGCGTGCTACGGAAGGCGCAGTGCTCCGTGCTGATCGCGCCGCCGACACCGACGGAGAAGGAGTAGAGGAGGCCACGATGATCACCAACGGCCACATTGACCCGTGCGATGGACGAGCCGGCGTGCTGATCGCGACAAACGCCGGCCCCGCCTCGGTCGTGACAATGCGAATGGGACTGGCGCTCGCCGAGCAATGGCGAGTGCCAGCCACCGTGGTGACGGTGGCGCCATCCGACGTTGTCAAAATCAAAGAACGTCTGGCGTTCCTCGCTGGCGAAGAACACGAGATCCCAGTCTACGAGATTCGCGGAGCCATCGGCCCGGCCATAGCGGCCGCCGCCGAGCAGTGGGGCGCGGCATTGGTCGTCGTCGGCTTCGGCACGGGAGATCACCGACTGGCCACGGACATCGTGCGGCATGCGCGTCGCTCTGTGCTCGTCGTGTCGCCTTCCGAGCTGGGGTCGATCGGACGGGTGATGCTCACCGCCGATTTCGGCGGGTCGACCATCGAAGCCGATCAGTGCGCGCTCTCGCTCCTCGAGTCGGACGGGCAGGCGGAGCTCATTCACGTCACGCCCGCGCTCCAGCTCGCGCCCGATATCTATCAGGTCTGGCGCCGGACGTACGACAACGCGGTCACCGAGCTGCTCGATCAGACGCGCGCCGCGCTCCCGCATCGCCCGGGGTCGTCGATACCGAGTCGGGTCGCGGTTGGCGACGCCGCGCGCGTGCTCCTCGACATCGCCCGTCGCGAGCGCGTCGACCTCATCGCGCTCGGCCGGCACGCGCGGCCGAACGCGAGTCTGGGTCCCGTGCTCGAATCGGTGCTGCAGCAGGCCCCGTGTTCGGTGCTGGTGGCGCCATGATGCGTTGGATCCGTTGGTTAGGCAACGTCGGCCTGGCCGACGTGCCGCTCGTCGGCGGCAAGAACGCGTCCTTGGGCGAGATGCGCCGCAGCTTCAGCGCGCTCGGGGTCCCGGTGCCCGATGGCTTTGCCGTTACCGCGGAGGCGTTTCGATACTTCTTGCAAGCGAACGCGTTGACCGACCGCATCGCGGCGACGCTCGCCGACCGCAATACCGCATTGGACGCGGTGAGTCGGTCTGTACGAGCCATGGTCACGGCGGGCACACTGCCGCCCGATCTCGCGGACGAAATCCGGCAGGCCTATCGTCAGTTGGGCGGCGGCGAGGTGGCAGTCCGCTCGTCAGCGACCGCGGAGGATCTCCCGGGCGCGAGCTTCGCCGGCGCCCACGAGACGTTCCTCAATGTCAGTGGCGAGCCGGACGTCCTGGACCGGGTGCGGGCGTGCTTTGCCAGCCTCTATACCGCGCGCGCGATCCGGTATCGCGACGATATGCGTATTGACCAGCACTCGGTCAGCCTGTCCGTCGGCGTGCAGCGAATGCTGAGGAGCGACGGGGCCGTCTCCGGTGTGATGTTCACGCTCGACACCGAGACCGGGTTTCGCGATGTCGTGCAGATCGACGCGATCTACGGCCTTGGCGAGAACATCGTGCAAGGACGCGTCGGCCCCGATGAATACTATGTCCACAAGCCCACGCTCCGAACGGGTCACCGCTCGGTCCTGTGGCGTAAAGTTGGAACGAAGGAGCAACGTCTCGTGTTCGACCGCGCGACCGGTCGGCACGACGACCAGCTGGTCACCCCGGACGATCGCGGGCGACTGTGCCTGAGCGATGACGAAGTGCTCCAGCTCGCGCGCTGGGCCCTCATTATCGAGGAGCACTATCGGACGCCAATGGACATGGAGTTCGCCAAAGATGGCCCGGACGGCGGACTGTACATCGTCCAGGCACGACCCGAGACGGTCCATAGCGCGAAGCACGGCACATCCGTCACGCTCTATGAGCTCCTGCAGCATGGACCGGTGATGGTCGAAGGCCTGGCGGTCGGTGAGCAGGTCGCCACCGGCACCGTGCGGGTGATCGCCGACCCGGCCGAGAAGGCGACCTTCCAGACCGGCGAGATCTTGGTCACCGAAGCCACCGATCCGGACTGGGAGCCCGTCTTGAAGCGCGCGAGCGCGATCGTCACGGCACGCGGCGGACGGAACGTCACACGCGGCGATCGTCGCGCGCGAGTTGGGCATTCCCGCAGTCGTGGGCGCGGAGCACGCAATGACCGCGCTCGCTACAGGGCAACGCGTGACCGTCTCGTGCGCCGAGGGAGAGGTCGGGCGCGTGTACGACGGCGCCCTCGCCTTCCGCACGGAGGCCATCGATCCCGCCACCCTTCCGGCGACGAAGACCAAGATCCTGCTCAACGTGTCGAACCCCGAGAATGCGTTCAAGCTCGGCCTGATGCCTTCGGATGGGGTCGGTCTCGCCCGCATGGAATTTATCTTCGCCGGTTGGGTCAAGGTCCATCCGCTCGCCTTGACGCGCTTCGATTCCCTCCCCCCGGCAACCCGCGAGCAGGTCGCCGCATTGACGGCCCGGTATCCCGACAAGCGCGAGTACTTCATCGACACGCTGTCGCAAGGCATCGCGATGCTGGCCGCGGCGTTCTGGCCGAGACCCGTGATTCTTCGGTTCTCGGACTTCAAGACAAACGAATACGCGCATCTCCTCGGCGGAGCGGGCTTCGAGACGTCGGAAGAGAATCCCATGCTCGGGTGGCGCGGCGCGAGCCGGTACTATCACCCCGACTATAAAGAAGGATTCCTGCTCGAAGTCGCCGCCGTTCGCCGCGTCCGTGAGATCGTAGGACTGACAAACCTCAAGGTCATGATCCCATTCTGCCGGACACCGGAAGAAGGCGCGAAAGTGCTCGATGTCATGCGCGAGGGAGGTCTCGAGCGAGGGCATGACGGGCTGGAGGTCTATGTGATGGCCGAGATCCCATCGAACGTGATCCTCGCCGAGCGCTTCGCCGAGTTGTTCGACGGTTTCTCGATCGGGTCGAACGACCTGACACAGCTCGTGCTGGGTGTGGATCGGGACTCGACGCGTGTGGCGCCGCTATTCGACGAGCGCAACGAAGCCGTACGCTGGGCGTGCGCGCACCTGCTGGAAACCGCGCACGCCGCGGGCCGGCCGGTGGGTATCTGTGGACAGGCGCCATCGGACTATCCGGAATTCGCGGCATTTCTGGTCGAGCACGGCATCGACTCGATCAGCCTCAACGCCGATGCGGTCGTTCGCACACGCCGGCGCATTGCCGAGGTCGAAGAAGCATCGACCCCAGCGTTGGCGGGCGTGTGAAGCGCATTGCCATTGCCACAACCGGCGGCGACGCCCCGGGCATTAACGCGGCGATCCGCGCCGTCGTGCGCACCGCGATCGACCGCGGATGGGAAGCCTTCGGTGTGCGGCATGGATACGCCGGCCTCGTGAGCGCTGACTTCATCCCGCTGGGACCGCGCGATGTCGGCGGCATCATCCAGCTGGGCGGGACCATCCTGCACAGCAAGCGGTGGCCGGCGTTCAAGACGCCCGAAGCGCAGGATCAAGCGGTGCTGTCACTCGGTGGCCGTGATATTGATGCGTTGGTGGTGATCGGCGGCGACGGGTCGCAGGCCGGTGCGCTGGCGCTCGCCGAGCGAGGCGTACACGTCGTCGGGATCGCGTCTACGATCGACAACGATCTCTGCGGATCAGACATCACGATTGGGGTCGACACGGCGCTCAACGTCGCCCTGGAGGCGATTGATCGGCTCAAGGTGACGGCATCGTCCCATGAGCGTGCCTTCTTGGTCGAGGTCATGGGACGGGAATGCGGATACCTCGCGCTCATGGCCGGCATCGCCGGCGGCGCCGAGTGTATCGTCCTGCCTGGCGTCGAAACCGATCCCGAGGCGATCGCGGCCGACCTGCGCTCGGCGTACTGCCGCGGCAAGGCGCACGCGATCGTCGTCGTGGCGGAAGGCGCGACACAGAACGCGGATGCCCTGGCGCAATATTTCGACGATCATCGCGAGCGGCTCGGCTTCGAGCTGCGCGCCACCAAACTCGGCCACGTGCAACGGGGCGGTGCACCAGGCGCATTCGATCGACTATTGGCGACCCGCATGGGCGCGACGGCGACCGCACTCATCGCCGGCGGCGCCGATGGCGTGCTGGTGGGTTCGATCGCCGGCGCCATTGTCGGCACGCCACTGCGTGACGTCGTCGGCCGGGTGAAGCCCCTGGACACACAGTTGCTACGACTATCCACAGTCCTGGCGAGGTAATACTATGACTACGTCATTCTCTACACCCAGCGGCCGTCGCGTCTACCTGCATGATCGATTCGACGCCGGTGTGGCGCTCGGCAAGAAGTTGGCTCAGTACGCGGACCGCACCGATGTCATTGTGCTCGCCCTTCCGCGGGGTGGCGTACCCGTCGCGGCGGCGGTGGCCGACGCGCTGCACGCGCCGCTCGACGTCTTCCTCGTGCGGAAGCTCGGGGTGCCGGGCCACGAAGAATTCGCGTTTGGGGCGATGGCTTCGGACGGGGCCATTGTGCTGAACCGCCAGGCCATCGACACCCTTGGGCTACGTCCGGCGCAGATCCAACAAGTCGTGCGAGAGGAGCAAGAGGAGCTGGTCCGGCGCGAGTACGCGTACCGGGATGATCGGCCATTCCCGCACATCAAGGGCAAGACCGTCATCACCGTCGACGACGGGTTGGCGACCGGCTCGACGATGTATGCCGCGGTGATCGCGCTGGCCGAGCTGGCCCCGGCGCGCATCGTCGTCGCCGCTCCGGTCGCGTCGCCAGAAGCGATCGAATCACTCCGATCGGTCGCCGATTCGGTCGTGGTGCTGGCAGCGCCCGACCCGTTCCTGGCCGTCGGCGCGTGGTACGAACACTTCGATCAGGTCAGCGACGACGAGGTCCGCACGCTGCTCACCGGGAGGATGGCGCCATGAGCGCGACCACGGTTCGCGGCTTGGTACAGTCGGTCACCGACAGCGCCGCGGAGTTGCATGGCACCGCGGGCGACTTCGATCTCGTGCTCGATATCGTGTCCGACGCCAGCGTCGTCCTGATCGGCGAGGCGTCGCACGGGACGCACGAGTTTTACCGGATTCGGGCCGAGATCACGAAGCGTTTGATCCGGGATCGGGGATTCGTCGCTGTGGCGGCCGAGGCCGACTGGCCCGACGCCTATCGCATCAATCGATACGTGCGGGGCACCGACGATGACGGGGACGCGACTGAGGCGCTTGGTGGATTTCGCCGATTCCCGCAATGGATGTGGCGGAACGCGGACGTGCTCGACTTCGTGGGCTGGCTGCGCCAGTACGATGATGAGCGAGCACACGCGGCGCCGGTCGGCTTTTATGGACTCGACCTTTATAGCCTGCACGCGTCGATCGACGCGGTGCTCACCTACCTGCGCGTGGTCGACCCAGAGGCGGCCAGGCGTGCGGCGCAGCGGTACGCGTGCTTCGATCACGCAGGCTCCGAGCCGGCCGAATACGGCTACGCGGCGACGATGGGACTCACCCCTTCGTGCGAGAACGCGGTCGTGCAGCAACTGGTCGAGCTTCGACGCTCGGCCGGCGTCTACGCCTCGCGCGACGGCCGCATTGCGAAGGATGATCTCTTCTACGCGGAGCAGAACGCCCGGCTCGTCAAGAACGCCGAGGCGTACTATCGCGCGATGGTGCGCGACCACGTCGGCTCGTGGAATCTCCGCGATGGTCACATGGCCGAGACATTGGAGGTGCTACGCGGACACACGAAGGGCAAGATCGTCGTGTGGGCGCACAACTCCCACGTGGGCGACGCCAGGGCCACCGGGATGGGCGAATTGGGCGAGTTGAACATTGGACAGCTGGCGCGGCAGCGCTACGGCGACGGCGCGAGGTCGATCGGCTTCACGACGTACACCGGCACGGTGACCGCGGCCTCCGATTGGGACGCGGACGCCGAGCGGAAACGCGTGCGCCCCGCCCTGCCGGAGAGTTACGAGGCCTTGTTCCACGCGACGGGCATACCCACGTTCGCGCTGGATCTGCGTTCGGGAGCGAGCGCCGCACAGGTGCTGGAGCGGCGGCGGCTCGAGCGGGCGATCGGCGTGATCTACCGCCCCGAAACGGAGCGGCAGAGCCATTACTTCGTGGCGTCGTTACCGCGGCAGTTCGACGCCGTGCTGCACTACGACACGACGCGCGCGGTCGAACCGCTCGAGCGGACGGGGCGCTGGGAGCACGGCGAGATTCCGGAGACGTATCCTTCGGCCTTGTGACGAGGCCCTCACGCCACCGGCACGACGAGAACGGACGTGGTCGCGAGTCGGATGACCTTGGAGGCGACGCTGCCGAGCAGCAGTCGCTTCCACAGGCCATATCCATGGCTCCCGAGCGCGATCACATCCGCGCCGATACGTCCGGCATGATCGAGCAGCGCGGTCGCGGGTGAACCCGCCAGCTCAGCGGTGCTCCTCACCACGCCAGGAGCGAGCACCAGGTCTCGTGTCAGTCCGTCGAGTTGATCTCGGGCCGGCGGCGGCGCAACGTGGGCCAGATGCAATTCGTCGCCGGTGCGCAACCATCCGGCAACGACCTGTGCAGCGCGCAGACTGGTCGGGCTGAAATCGATTGCGGCGAGCGCCCGACGCGGTATCGCGGTGGCGTCCGGCGGAACCGCGAGCACGGGCGTGCTGGCGTCTTGCGCGAGGCGGAGGGCCGTCTCGCCGCCGAGCGCCCGCGCGGTCAGGTCATGAGGCCCGAGACCGGTGACAATAAGGTCAGCGCCGGCGGCCCGTGCGGCCGTGACTGTCTCCCATACGATGAAGCCGGAGCGCACCGCCGGCGTCACGTTCGTGACCTGGCACCGTCTGAGTTGCTCGACAACCGCATCCAGGAGTGCCCCGCGCACCTGCTCTTCCTCGGCCGGTGTGGTGATGTACGGCCTCATCACGCCGACATCGACCATCGACGGAGGCTCGTAGATGACGAGCGCGTGAGCCGCGAGGCCCAACCGTTCCGCGAGGCGCGATCCGACGCGAATCGCGCCATCCGCCCCAATGCCCCCATGGGTGGCGATCAGAATGCCTGGCATATCGTGCATGAGGATATAACCACAGGCCCTGGCCACGGCTCCCCGGTCGGGTAGCCCGGGAAATCGTGCATGATCCGGTGGACCAGCTGGCCGAGGGCGGCCGCTGAGTCGACGGGATCGTCGGGGAGGTCGGCCGTGCCGATGCCGCGCCACTCGAGACGGGTGCCGTCGCGATCGAGGATGTCGATGGTGACGGTGCCGCGCGCGGACACGATCACCTGGCGCTCCGCCCACCATCCCCACGGCTGTCCCATGAAATCCTCGACCCGATCATCGGTGTGCACGGAGGGACGCGAAGTGCCTGTGATATAGTATGCGATCGAGAGATCGGCCGTTGGGCTCGCTGCTCGATAGCCGCGCTCCTCGAGCGCTGCAGCGATCTCGATGCGCACCGTGCGATTCACGACTGGCACGGGGAGGAAGCGGAACGTGCGATCGCGCGTAAACGTCGCGTTAGGCGTCGTGGCAGTCCGCACTGAGATGTCCGGTGCGCACGCCAATGCCATGGCCATGGCGGCGGCAACCATGAGATGTCTCACCGAATCCGCCGTGGTTGCGCGTGGTGCATCACGTTGCCGACAACCATTCCCAGCACGAGGTCGGCTGCCATGAACCTGAGTCCAACGAGAAGAATCGACATGGGCAGATGATGGTGGTGAGGCGTCGCAGGAGGAGTCAGCCGCACCCTCGCGTCGTGTCAGGGGATCACTGACAAGTGCCGCCTGAACGCGCGCCATTGTTCAGGGCATGCCAGATGTCCTCACACCGCCACGAACCGTCGTACCACCGGCACCACCAGCCACGGCGACTGAACGCCGGCCCAAGCGACCCGCCCGTAGGCGCTGGCTCGCTGTCGTCGCGCTGATTGTCGTCGTGGGCGCCGTTCTCGTATGGTGGAGTACGCATTGCACGCCCACGGTCCGCTACACGACCGTGGCGGTCACCCGGGGCGACGTCACGCGTGCCGTGACCGCGACCGGCACCGTCAATCCGGTCCTGACGATTATCGTCGGTTCGTACGTCTCCGGCGTGATCCAGCAGTTGTATTGCGATTTCAACACGCGGGTCAAGAAAGGACAGATCTGCGCCAAGATCGATCCACGCCCGTACCAAACGGCGGTCGATCAGGCCCGCGCGGATCTCGCGACCGCCAAGGCGCAGCTGATCAAGGACCGCGCGAATCTGTCGTATGCCAGCATCACGTTCGAGCGGAACGTCACGCTGCAACAGCACGATTACGTGACGCGCGACGCGCTCGACAACTCGAAAGACCTCTACGATCAGGCCCAAGCGCAGATGGCGCTCGACTCGGCCACCATCGCCCAGCGCCAGGCCGGGCTCGAGGCCGCGCAGATCAATCTGGGCTACACCGATATCGTCTCGCCGGTCAACGGGACGGTCGTCTCCCGCAATGTCACAATGGGGCAGACCGTCGCCGCGAGCTTTCAGACGCCGACGTTATTCCTGATCGCGACCGACCTCACGAAGATGGAGGTGGACGCGAACATCAGTGAGAGCGACATTGGCGGCACGAAGGAAGGCGACACCGCCACGTTCACTGTCGAAGCGTTCCCGGATCGCGTCTTCGCCGGTGTCGTCGCTCAGGTCCGTCAGTCTCCACAGACGGTACAGAACGTCGTGACCTACGACGTCGTGGTAACGGCGGCCAACGCCGACCTCGCCCTCAAGCCCGGCATGACCGCGACAACGCGGATCGTGACCGCCCGTCGCCGTAATGCTCCTCGAGTTCCCGATCAGGCACTGCGGTATGTGCCCGGCGGATTCCGCGCAGCGTCAACCGGGCCCGCTTCCGCCGCGCACCTTTGGGTGCTACGCCAAGGGCAACCCGTTCGCGTGAATGCCACCCTCGGTCTCGACGACGACACGAACACGGAGATCATTGGGAGCGCGCTCGAGCCGGATGATCGGGTCATCGTGTCCGAGCAGCAGAGCGCCAAGGCGGCGCCCGGCCCGCGGCTCTGACGATGTTGATCGAGCTCAAAGACATCACGCGCGTGTACCACACCGGCGACGTTGATGTGCGGGCGCTCGCTGGGGTGAGCCTCGCGATCGATCGCGGCGAGTTCGTCGCGATCATCGGCTCATCCGGATCCGGCAAGTCGACGCTCATGTCGATTCTCGGGTGCCTCGATCGGCCGACGAACGGCCAGTATCTCCTGAACGGCGTCGATGTCGCCCGGCTCACCGAGCCCGAGCTCGCGCGGATCCGCAGCGAGCAACTCGGATTCGTATTTCAGAGCTTCAATCTGCTGCCGCGCACGAGCGCCATCGAGAACGCCGCGTTGCCGCTGTTCTATTCGCCGGGCGCGTCGTCGGGTCGACAGTTCCGGTTCGCGCGTGCCGGCGCGGCGCTGCAGCGACTCGGGCTCGCGGGCCGCGAGCACAATACGCCCGGTCAGCTCTCCGGCGGACAGCAGCAGCGGGTCGCCATCGCCCGGGCGCTGATCAACTCGCCCAGCCTCCTCCTCGCCGACGAGCCCACCGGGAATCTCGATACGCGAACCTCGCACGAGATCATGGAGACGGTGACCGCGCTCAATCGCCAGCAGGACGTCACCGTCATCGTCGTCACCCACGAGGCGGATATCGCGGCCTATGCCGATCGCGTGATCACGATGCGCGATGGGCTCATGGTCTCTGATGAGCGCATTCGGCCGGCGCACGTGCCAGCCACGGCATCCGCGGCGCAGTCAACCGATGATGGCGCGAGCTCACCTTGGGCGTTCGGCCTGATGATCGGCTCTGCCGCGATCCAGGCCATCGCCCGCAACGCCATGCGCTCGGCGCTCACGATGCTCGGCGTGTTCATTGGCGTGGCCGCGCTGATCGCGATGGTCGCCGTCGGACAAGGGGCGAACGAGGCCGTCCGCAAGCAGATCGAGAGCCTGGGCACGAACCTCCTGGTGGTATTGCCGGGCGCGACCACGATGGGCGGTGTGCGCGCCGGGTCCGGCAGCGCTTCGACCCTCACGGTCGCGGACGCCCAAGCCATCCGGCGGGAAGATCCGGCCGTTGGTCAGGTGAGCTATCTCATCCGACAGCTCGGCCAGGTCCAGTACGGCAGCCAGAACTGGAGCACCCAGGTTCAGGGCGTCACGCCCAACTATCCACCGACTACGAATTGGCGGATCGCCGCCGGCCGCGCGATGACGAAGGACGACGATGACAACGCCACGCTCGTCGTCTTGATCGGGCAGACCGTCTACACCCAGCTCTTCGCGCCCTCCGAGAATCCCGTCGGAGCCAATGTGCTGGTGAAGGGTGTACCGATGCGCGTGATCGGCGTCCTCGAAGGCAAGGGGCAGTCCGCATACGGAACGGACCAGGATGACCTCGTGATGATTCCGTTCACGACGGCCGAGCGGAAAGTGTTGGGGGTCGCGGCGCCGAGTCAACAACAGACGCCGCCGAACTGGGAGTATGTCACGCCGGTGAACCCGTATGGCATCCAGCCCCGACTCACCGGATTCGTGAACCAGTTATACGTGCAGGCGGCGAGCCCGACGGAAGTCGACGCGGCCGTCGACCAAGTGACGGAGACGCTCGCGCGCCGGCATCAGATCAAGGCCGGCGAGATCAATGATTTCAGCGTCCGCAATCTGAGTCAGATCGCGAGCACGGCGGAGGGCTCGAGCCACATCATGGCCATCCTGCTCGCCGCAGTGGCGTCGATTTCCCTGCTCGTGGGTGGCATCGGAATCATGAACATCTTGCTCGTGTCCGTCACCGAGCGCACGCGCGAGATCGGATTGCGGATGGCGATCGGCGCGCGGCGGTTACACGTGTTGCTGCAGTTCCTCGGAGAGGCCGTGATCTTGAGCGTCGTCGGCGGCATCGCCGGTATTCTGTTTGGCGCCGCGGCGTCCGTGACCATCTCCGTGGTGGCCGGTTGGCCGGCGCCGATCTCCGCCGTGGCGATTCTAGGCGGATTCGCGTTCTCCGCCGCCGTGGGCATCTTCTTCGGCTACTACCCCGCCCGGAAGGCCGCCCGTCTCGATCCGATCGAGGCGCTGCGTTACGAATAGGACGGCACGACGGGGACGCCGGGTCTCGTCACCATGCCGCCTCCGGGACGCGCGCCGCGGTCAGATGATGCGCCAACCAGCTGCTCGCCAATCGGGCGACTTCATCGAGCGCGCCGGGCTCCGGAAAGAGGTGGGTCGCCCCGGGAATGATCACCATTTCCTTCTCACAGCGCATGCGACGGAACGCCTGGGCGTTCAGCTCGATCACGTGGGCATTGGCGCCTCCGACGATCAACAGGGTCGGCGTCTGCAACGCCTCGAGCGCATCGTCCGCGAGATCAGGTCGGCCCCCGCGCGACACGATCGCGCGCACGATACCCGCCCGCCCGGTCGCGGCGCGGATCGCGGCCGCCGCGCCGGTGCTGGCGCCGAAGTACCCAATCGAGTCGCGCGCGAGGGCTTCCTGACGCAACCAGTCCGTCGCGGCACCGAGCCGGAATCCGAGCAGCGTGGTGTCGAACCGGAGGTGGCCGGTCGACGCATCGACGCGCTCCTCTTCGGGCGTGAGGAGATCGAAGAGCAGCGTCGCGAGCCCCGCCTCATTCAGCACCCGCGCCACGAATTGATTGCGGGTGGAGTGGCGACCGCTCCCGCTGCCGTGCGCGAACAACACGGTTCCCGCCGCGTTGTCCGGAACCGTCAAATGCCCGTCGAGGCACAGGCCGTCGATCTTGATGGATACGTTTTGTCTAAGCATGTTGCCTCCCTTGCAGCGCACGGTCGAGCCGTGCATTGTGGCCGTAGACGTTCTGGATAGAACGCCACAGTGCCGTCGGGCCACACGACGGTCGTCGCGTAGAAGATCAGAACCGGAATCGGCCGGGCCAGCTCGACCTCGAACGGGCGGTCGCCGTTCATGGCCGAGTCGATGCGATCGCGCGTCCATCCGACGTTGTCGCGTAATACGTACTCGGCCAGCCTCGCCGGGTCCTGCACGCGAATACAACCATGGCTGAAATCGCGCCGCGTCCTGAGGAAGAGCTCCGTCGCTGGCGTTCCGTGCATGTAGATATCGAGATCGTTCGGGAACTCGAACTTCACGAGACCCAGCGCATTGCCGGGCCCAGGCCGCTGCCGAACGCGGATCGCGCCGGATACCAGGCCGGGGATGGCCTTGGCCAGTGGGACGTTGGGCACGAGCTCCATGTCGTTCTCATCCAGATAGCGCGGGTTTCGGCGGAGCTCAGGAACGATTTCCCGGCGCGCAATCGATCGAGGAACGTCCCAGTACGGGCGAAACACGACCGACCGCATCGTCTCATCGAGCACCGGTGTCTGCTTCCGAAGCGCCTGGCCGACGATCGCGTTCATCGCCAGCGTCGGTGCCGCATCGGATTGGATTGAATCGAGCGCCCAGAGGCGGAAGGCGGGAATGTCCACGACGATCACCTGGGTCGTGTCGCGGTCCGGCACCCACCGAAGGCGCTCGAGCGCCAGCTCCAGTCGTCGCACGTACCACGACGCCGGCGCGCGAAGGGCCGCCATGGTCTCGGGTCCGATGACGCCGCTCGAATCCAGTCCGCGTCGCCTTTGGAACGTGCGCACGCCGCGCACGAGCGCCTCGTCATAGGTACTGTCGGTCATTGGAGCAACCGATGGGAGATCGCCGAGCGCGATGAGCCATCGATTCAGCGCATCGGCAGACGGCATTGGGTCGCCTGGATGGATCGTTCGCCGTGGGAGGTGCACTGGGCCGACGGTGGAGTCCTGAGCGAGCTCGCGATAGAAGGCCAGCGCGGACTCAATGTGGCGGTATTGCGCGAGGCGTGGCTCCGCGTGGCCGAACGCATCGGCGATCCGTCCGGTCGCGAGCGCTTCGCTCGCGAGCGCGGTCATGTCACACGCCTGGCGTTTGCCACGGAGGCGATAGCCGAGATCGGCGGGGTCGATTCGCCCCACATGCAGATCGCAGAGCGCGGCCTCGAACACCGCCGATAGACCCGCGTCGAACTCGGCCAGGACCGAGTCGCTCTGCCGCGGCCCAAAGTCCAATGTGGCGGCCACCTCCCGCCAGTGCGCGGCGTCATAGTCCGCCGGATCGAGGCCGCGACTATCGATGGTGAGCAGGTTCGCGATCAGCGCGTGGGCGGCCGCGTTGGGCCGGCCGGCCGCATCGAACCACAGCGGGCGATAGCCGGTGTCAACCGGTATGACCAAGACGAAGATGGCGAGGAGTCGAGTCATACGGCCTCAATATCGACCCCCTCCCACTGGACATTGTCAGGCATTGCCCGACACGGTGAGCGGAGTCCCTGGACACCGCCCGATGCTGGCCGATCGTAACATGGAGCCCATGAAAACTCTCGCTCGCCTCCCCGTATGAGCGACGCGTATCCAGTCGAGGTGCACGTCGAGTCGGCCACGGAGAATCGCAACCGACTCACGACGGCTTTCCGCTTGATCCTCGGATTGCCCCATCTGATCCTCGTCGGAGGACCCGCGGCGGCGGTGCTCTCGTGGACCTCGCGGCCGCACGCCGGCCAGGATCACATCACGTGGAGCGCGGGCGGCGGACTGCTCGGCGCCGTCGCCGTCATGGCCGCGATCATCGCGTGGTTCGCGATCGTGTTCACGGGGAAAGCGCCGCAAGGGCTGTGGGACCTCGCTGCGTTCTATCTCCGCTGGCGCACCCGCGCGATCACGTACCTGGCGTTGCTGCGCGACGAGTACCCGCCGTTCGGCGACGGACCATATCCCGTTACGCTTGATCTCACCGGGCCCGATGTGCCACGAGACCGCGTGAAGATCGGCTTTCGGATCATCCTCGCTATTCCACAGCTCATCGTGCTGTGGCTCCTCGGCATTGGCTGGGCGTGCGCGACCGTGATCGCGTGGTTCGCGATTCTCCTGACTGGTCGGTACCCCGAGACGCTGTATCGCTTCGGCGTCGGCGCGTTGCGGTGGAATCTGCGGGTCGACGCCTATCTGTTGCTCGTCACCGATGCATACCCACCGTTCTCGCTCGACTGACGGCGCGCTCTTGCCGATCGCCCTGCCCAAACCGGCACTGCAAGGTGGCACAACGGTGGCGTGGGGGTTGCTCCTCCGACGCACCGTTCGCGAGATCAGCGACAGCGCTAGCAGGCGTTCGAGCATCGTCTGCTGCCGGTCGTCGCGCACGACCTTCGACCGCTCGCGATCGGCCACGGCCAATCCACGATCAGCGACGAGGCGCCCGTTCGCCTGATTTTCGTTGCCGACATCGACAAGCTGGCGCACACGGCGGGGTATCAAGAGCCGGGTCTCCGCGATCCGGAGGTCCAGCGGTCCTAGTATTACGTCGACACCGGCCTCATTGCGGCGAACGTGTATCTGTTCGCTGCCTCGACCGGGCTCGCGGCCTGGTTTCACAACTGCGACAAGCCCGCGCTCACCTCAGCGCTTCATCTTCGCGCTCAGTCGCATTGCCTCAGCGACTCTTTCGAGTCGAGGCCGTAGCGGAGAATGCGCGACAGCGTGTGAATGGCTTACTGGCACCGGCAATCAGCTACCACTTGCTGTCGCGGATGCCGATCCAATACGCCACCTGATCAACGGCGACGTGGCCGGCGAAGCTCATCACGAGGACGACGGCCACGTCGGCCCAGGTGAACATCGCGAACGGCCACACGAGTGCGAGGGCGCCGATCACGAAATCGAGCTGATCCGCCGGCATCCAACGCGCGCCGGGCGGGATGCCGATCCGGCGCTTGACGGCGCTCTTGAGGGCGTCGCCGCCCAGAGCGCCCATGCCGAACAAGATGCCGACGGCAAGCCAGGATGAGTCTCGAATGAGCCACCCGGACCAGTCCAGTCGGTGTTGGAGGTACACGACGACGATGGCGACAATCACGCCGGCGGCAAACCCGATCACCGTCTTGTGCGCTCCGAACCAGCGCGCATTGATCGGGCGATTCCACCACGGCCAGTACTTGACGAACGGAGGCGCCATGTTCGCCGCGTATGCCGGCGTCATCGCGAATGCCAGCTGCGCGAGGCGATACAGCACGCTGTCAGCGATTCGGCGGCGCGACCAGCACCGAGCACCCCGCACGCCGCAGCACGCCGTCGGCCACGCTACCGAGTCGCAACCGCTCGACGAACCCCTTGCCGTGCGTCCCGAGTGCGATCAGCTCGACGCCGTGCGCTTCGCAGAACGCCGACAGCGCGTGCACGGGATCGCCCTCGAGCAGGTGCACGGTGAGCAGGCGGGGCGCACTCACGGACAGAGCGTCAGCCCACGCGGCAAGGCGCGACCGGAGCGCATCAGTCGCCGGCCCGACGTGGAGGACGTGCACACGGGCGTCGTCGCTGGCGAGCTCCAGCGCGACGTGAGCCGCCTGAGTTGCCGCAGGCTCGAAATCTGTCGCGAGCGCGACAACAGTCGTCCGGACCTGTGCGTCTGGCGCGACGGCGAGGACCGGCGTGTGAGCGTAATGGATGACGCCGATCGCCGTCTCGAGACCGAGCAGGCGGTCGACGGTCGTGTGCTCCCCAATGCCGACCACGATCAGCGATGCCGCGACTGCCTCCGCGTGGGCGGTGATCCCCTCGGCCGGCGCACCAGTCTCGACCCGGACGCGGGCCACGACCCCCGGCACGCTGTCCTCGACCTGTCGGCGGACGCGCGCGGCGGTGGCCTTTGCCGCGGCGTCATGGACAGCTTCGACGTACCGGACGTACGCGATGCCCGGAGTCAGCGCCGGCCGAAGAACCGCCACAACATCCAGTAGGCGACGAGTGCGGAAGGCGAACATGCCACCGACTCGTATCGCGGCGTCAGAGCTCGGATCGCCACACGTGGCGACGACGACCGGTCCGCCGGCCGCGGAGACGTCCCGGACGGCAGCGACTTCGTTATCGGCCGACGATTCGCTGCTCACTGACCGACGGTTCCATTTGACCTTGGCCAGCACATCCCTTTCCAGATTCGCATCCGTTGTCATCGCAATATCCTCGCTCCAATGTCTGATGGACGCCAAGCGTCACCACGCGCCCGCCGGAGTGCGCGAGGACGTCCATTCGATCGGCCAGCGGGGTGATGGGGATGGAACGCCGCACCTCGCGGGACATCTCCTCTAAGAGCTGATGCATGATCTCCGTCGTCATGGCGCAAATGTCATGAGAGTCGAGCCCAAACCGCTTCGCACGTGGAGCGCCTCGTCACGCCCGTTGGACCGAGTCACGAGTCCCAACGACTCGACATTGGCGATCGTGCGCGTCAGATGGCGTCTTCCCTCTCCATCGTCGTTCAACATGAGATCGACCCGGCGGTCGCGATGATCGTAGGCCGCGCCGCGGAACGTGAGACCGACACCCTGAACTTGCGCTCCAATCGTCGGGTCGTCGATTTCGATATTGACCCGTCTCCCGGCATTCCGGGCCGTCACGCCGTCGAGCAACCTGCTCCACATCTCCCGATCGCTCGTGGACACACTCCCCATCGCACGACGCAGTGCGAGTGCCTCGGTGGGAAGCGGCGGAGGGCTCGCGAGGACCGTGCACACCGCTCCGTGGAGCAGGCCCGTCGCTGAACTGCCAACGAACAGGCGCTCGAGGATCGTCGGACCATGGGTACCGACCGCGATCAGGTCCACGTTCGAGTCGTGCGCGCATTGCAGGACGTGCTCGACGACCGCGCCGCGCGCCACGCGGGTATCGATCGTCACGTTCTCCGGCGCCTGCGCTTTGAGCACGAGCAGCAGCCGATCGAATGCCTTGCTCATCTCGTCGATGGCGCCGAGCTCGGGCACGGGCCGGACGTGCAGCAGCGTCAGCGCACCGCCCGGCTCGAGGAGCTGCAGCGCGATCTCCGCCGCGCGAACGCTGGGAGGCGCGAAGTCGACCGCGACGATCGCTCGATGGACAATGCCGTTCCATTGAGGAGCCACGGACAGCACCGGGCAGTCCGCGAACCGCAAAACGTGCGCGGCCCGTTCGCCCGCGATGGTCGACCACGGTCGATGGTGCGGGTGAGCCGCCAATACAATGAGGCTCGCGCGGTGCTCGTGCGCGAGTCCGGCGATGCCTCGAGCCACCGACCCGTACAGCATCTGCAGGGACCATTCGTCACTTCCGAGGCCGAACGCGGTCACCCAGCGCCGCACATGCGCCTCACGCGCTCCGCGCTGGAGCTCGTCCATGAACATGGGGAGCGCGACATCTCCGGTGCCGTAAATCGGCAAGGGCTCCAAGACCGTCGCGACCTCGAGCGGCTGCTTCAGCCGCGTAGCCAGCCGCCGGGCGGTTACGAGCGACGCATGGGTCCGATCGGCGCCGTCTGTCGCCAGAACAACTGGGCCGGCACGCAGCGCAGACTGACGTGTTTTTGCTTGGGTCTGCTCCACTGTCGTTGACACGGGTCACCAACCATTAGAAGGTGCCCTCAGGATGCAGCGGAGAGGCTCGCGAAGATGTCGGCTAAGGGCCTGACAGCGCGTCGGGGACTTGCTGACACCGACCACCGCTCCGCGAGGATCACTTGCGTTGCGCCGTTGCGGCGGCGCGTCCCAGTTCATCCAGCATGCGGTGATACGTCGCCGCATCGATTTCGCCGCGCGCGTATCGGCTCTTGACGATCTCGATCGGGTCCGCGGTGCGCGAGGCGCGCAGACGCTGGAGGATCACCCACGCGATGGCGATCGCGAGCACCAGCCAAGCGCCCCAGAGAAAGATCATCCCTCTCCCCCATGCATCCCGGCACGCCGGGTACCAGAATGGGTTGCAGCATAGGGCGAAGCAGGATCAGGATCCCGCGACCGGCTTGCGTCACGACGGCTCGACCGTCAGCTGATTGTCCACGCGCCTGGTGCCCGGCGCCGCCCACGCCGCCCGTTCAGCCTCGCGACGCTCGTCGAACGACCTGACCGTCCCGCGCAGCGTCACCGTGTGCCCCTCGGTTTCGATCCCGATCTGCTCCGCATCGACCCTGGCGTTGCGCTCCAGGGCTGCCTCGATGTCGGCGCGGATGGCTACCGGCGACGCCTCGGATGGCGACACCGTAATCAAGTTCGTGATGGCCCGCACACCGATGAGGTTCCGGACGGCAGCTTCCGCCGCGTCGCGCTCGAAGACCGTGTCCACAGTGCCGTCGAGCGTCAGACACCCGCGCTCGGCGCGGATTTTTACCCGATCCTTGGGCACGAAGAGATCCCAGTCGAGGAGGTTCGCGGCCGAGCGGGCGAGGTCCCCGTCCGACTGCTCGAACTTATGCGGTAGCTCGACCTGTAGCTCTTGTGCGACGCCACGCACGCCTTTGACGCGTTCCGCGGCTTGCGCGGCCGCGTACTTCTCGCCGTAGCTCGGCACGCAGCCACGCAACGTCACCACACCATCCTTCACACTCACACCAATGCCCTTCTCCGAAACGCTCGGCTCAAAGCGAAGCGACTCGATGATGTCGTGCTGCAAGTGCGCATCCGTCTTCATCTGATCCTCCGCTCCCGCATTCGCATGATGACGCGCCATGCGAGGAAGCTGACGAACAGGAGACCGACGGCCGACAGCACGACTACGCCAATGTTCTGCAGCACAATGCACTCCGATCAGGTTGTATTGAGCCTACCGCGGGCGGTCGGGGACGACTATCGGGTAGTCGGCGACAGCGTGTGAGGCATCACCTGACACCGCCCAACCCCGAGGTTTATACGCTACGAAGCATGAAGACACTCATCGTTTATTACTCACGTTCCGGGCACACGCGCCGCGTGGCCGTCGCGCTCGCTGCATCGCTACAAGCGGACCTGGAAGAGATCACGGAACCGCGTGGTCGTCAGGGGATCTTCGGGTACCTTCGCTCGGCGAGGGAAGCGATCAAGCGCATTCCGGTGCGCATTACACCGACGCGCGATCCGGCGCTGTACGACCTCGTCGTGATCGGCACGCCCGTGTGGGCGGCATCCCTGTCCTCCCCCGTGCGGGCCTACCTGATCGCCAATCGCGATCGCTTGGGCGACATGGCGTTCTTCTGCACGATGGGCGGACGCGGCAGCGCAAACGTGTTCGCGCAGATGCAGAAGCTGACGCGCAGGCCGCCGCGCGACACGATCGCTGTCACGGATCGCGAGATCACCTCTGGCGTGTGTTGGGCGCGCCTCGAAGCCTTCGCGGCGACGATCGCGCCGTTCGTGCCCACAACCTGAGACCTTCACCGTATCCTCACGATGTCACGACTGCTCGCTTTCATCATGATCGCGGGCTGCTGGGCCACCAGCGCTGCGCAGGTTCCCACGCCACCCGATGCCAATGATCCGCCAGGCCGGGTCGGACGCTTGTCGTTCATCGAAGGCGCGGTGTCCTTCCGGCCGGCCGCCGGGGACACGTGGGCGATACCACAGCCGAACCGAGCGGTTACGACCGGCGATGAGCTGTGGGTGGATGTGTCCAGCGTCGAGACCGTGCCGGGCGTGCTGTCGGTGAAGTGCGGGTAGATAATGGCGGCTTCGGTCTCGTTGCTGCCCGCGACACAGAGAACCGGACCCGCGCTCGCGTCATGCCACGTGAGTTGTCGACCGGGGCGGCGGACGATCTCGTACGGGCAACGGAGCTCGCGCGCGAGATGGTCATGCGCTACGGCATGGACGCGACCGTTGGCAACGCGGTCTATCGCGACGGGTCGATTGCGCCGGAATCGCGACTGTACAGCGAGCAGACGGCGCGCGATATCGAGTCCGCCGTCCGGGGCTTGCTGCAAGGGGCGCTCGATCGCGCCATTGCGATTTTGACGCTCAACCGGACTGCGCTCGACGACGGCGCGAAGCGCTTGCTCGACCGCGAGACGCTGACGCGCGACCAACTGCCGTCCGTCACGCCGGCGCCGGAGGAAGAGGCCCCCCGCGTCAGTGTCAGCGTCAGGGAACCCCTGACATAGAACGCGGTGAGCCCCGACGCCGCAGGGGTTCGCGGTTCGCGATTGTTGGACCATGCGTACATCTACTCACAAACTCATCTCCCTTGTCCTTATCGTCGTCGCGCTGATCGTCGGCGGCTTCTCGCTCCTCGGCGCCGTGCGCCGCGGGGGTCCGATCGAGTCCGTGGACTTCGACCGCGTGCAGCGCTCGACCTCTCCCGCCTACGATGCTCGGCTCACGAGACCATCGGACGCACGGGTCAAAGCGTTTCGCATCCCGATCAAGGACGCGACGATCGAGATCGCGGCCGGCGTCACGTATCACGCCTGGACATTCGGTGGCACGGTCCCCGGCCCGGTGCTTCGCGTTCGCGTCGGCGACGAAGTCCGTATTACGGTGGTGAACGAGTCACCACTGCCCCACTCGATCGACTTCCACGCAGCCCGGATTCCGGCAAACGTCGCGTATCGCATGATCATGCCGCACGACTCCGTGGCCTTCACGTTCACGGCGCGCGATGCCGGCGCATTCATGGTGCACTGCGGTACCCCCCCGGTGCTCATGCACATCATGCAGGGCATGTATCTCCCGATCATCGTCGACCCCCGAGACGGCTGGCCGACCGCAGCGGACAAGGAGTTCGTGTTGGTCGAGAGTGAGTTCTACAACAAAGGACAGGACGCCGACTGGCCCGCGGCGATGGCGAAGAACGCCAGCTATGTCGTCTTCAATGGCCGGGCGTTCCAATACAGGGACATCCCCCTCCACGTCGATGTCGGTGATCGCGTGCGATTGTTCGTGGTGAACGCCGGGCCGAACGCGACCAGCGACTTTCACATCGTCGGCGCCGTCTTCGACCACGTATATCCCAATGGCGATCCGTCGCATGGGCTGAGCGGCGTGCAGACCTATGCTGTCCCGCCTGGCGGCGGCGCGGTCTTCGAGACCGTGTTCGACCGAGGCGCCAGTGGCGAGGGCTTGTATCCGTTCGTCACGCACAGCTTCGCTGATGCGGAGAGGGGCGCGGTCGGCGTGATTCAGGTCAGCACGCCGAAGATGTACGCCCACATGTCGCATTGACATACACCAGGCTGAGCTCGATGGCAGCCGGAGGAAACGAGCGACCCCGGTATTCGACACTACTGCCAGTGGCTGCGGCGGTCGCGCTCGGTGCTGGCGGCGCCCTGTGGGTCTCGCCCGCCACGCGATCAATGGCGGTCGAAATCTGGGAGCTCGGCCTCGCCGCCATCGGAGCACCGTTGGTATGGCAGACAGTCCGAGGGCTTTTCGCGCGACGCTTCGCGGCGGATATCGTCGCCTCTTTGTCGATCATTGCGGCGTTGATCTTTCTTCAACCGTTCGCTGGTCTCTTGATCGTGCTGATGCAGAGTGGCGGCGAGGCACTCGAGCAGTTCGCCGCCGGCCGCGCATCGGCGGCCGTCCGCGCACTCGAAGCCGCGGCGCCGAATGTGGCCCACCGATTGATCGGCAATGGCGTCGAGGACGTGTCCGCCGACGTAGTGGCGGTCGGCGACATGCTGTTGATCCGCCCGGGTGATCTCGTCCCTTGCGACGGACTCGTCGTGCACGGGCGCTCACATGTCGACACGTCGCGCTTGACCGGGGAACCGATTCCCGTCAGCGCCGAACCAGGCACACGGCTGCTGAGCGGAAGCCTCAACGGCGAGGGCCCGCTTGCGGTGCGCGTGACGGCGCTGGCCCGGGAAAGCCAGTATGCCCGTATCGTCGATCTCGTCCGGTCGGCGCAGGCGAGCAAGGCGCCGCTCCAACGACTCGCGGACCGGTACGCCATCTGGTTCACGCCACTGACGCTCGCCGCGTGCGCGGTGGTCTACGTCCTCACGCATGACGCGATCAGAGTACTCGCCGTCCTGGTCGTCGCGACGCCGTGTCCGCTCATTCTCGCGGCGCCGGTCGCCATCATCGGCGGCATCAATCGCGCCGCGCAGCGCCAGATCATCGTGCGCCACGGCGGCGCGCTCGAACAACTCGCCGGCGTGAACGTGATGGTGTTCGACAAGACGGGCACGTTGACGGTCGGCCAGCCGACCGTGCGTCGGGTGGTGCCCGCGCCAGGCGAGGATGAGGCGACGGTACTCGGATTGGCCGCGGGAGTCGAGCGCGGATCGAGTCACCTCCTGGCGCGCACCGTGGTAGAGGCCGCCGAACACCGGGGTCTCGCCGTCAGGACCGCCGACGATATTGTCGAGGTTCCAGGTCGCGGAGTGACTGGGACGGTGGACGGTCACCGCGTCACAGTCGGATCGCGCGCGTTCGTCGTCGAGCGCCATCCGGGAACGGCACCCGCCATCGCGACGCTTGACGCCGGGACAAGCGCGCTGCGCGCTTACGTCGTGATCGACGGCCGGGCCGGCGGGATGATCGAGTTCGCCGATCAGTTGCGGCCCTCCGTTACGAATCTCGTCACTGATTTAGGCCGACTCGGCATCGAGCGCACCATCCTATTGTCTGGTGACCAAGAACGGTACACGCAGGATATCGCCTTGGCGTCCGGCATTCGTGAGGCACATGGCGGGCTCCTTCCCGCGGACAAAGAGCGCATCGTGCGCCAACTCGGCCGCGACGGCAATCGGGTGCTCATGGTCGGCAATGGGACGAACAATGCCCCGGCGCTCTCCAGCGCCGCGGTCGGCGTAGCGCTTGCCGGCCACGGCGGCGGGATCGCCGCCGAGGCCGCCGACGTCGTGCTGCTGGTGGATGACGTATCGCGCGTCGTCGACGCCATCCGCATCGGCCGCCACACCGTCCGCATCGCGAAGGAAAGCATCTGGGCCGGACTCGGCCTCAGCGCGGCGGCCATGGTGTGCGCGGCATTCGGTCTGATCCCGCCAGCAGTGGGCGCTGGGCTGCAAGAAGCGATCAATGTCGCGGTGATCGTCAACGCGCTGCGTGCGTCGGTGAAACCCGGATACCACGGCTGACTCACACAACGGCGCTGCCGACAGCCTGTCGGGCCATAGCGGACAGACGGTAGACGCGGCCACCTCGCGCGGCGAGCGAATGCTCGACGGTTATTTCATCCGGATGCGCGGCCGCCACATGGGCACCAACCGATTCGGCGAACGCGAGCACATCGTTCGCGTCCGTCCCCTTTCGGATCGGCACCAGGATATGCATCCCTCGGCTGCCCAACGTCTTGGCGTACGACACCAGGTTGAGCGCGTCGAGGACTGCCTTGACGTACGATCCCGCGCGAGCGGCGTCGGCAAACTCACCGGACGGTGGATCGATGTCGAAGCATACCCAGTCGGGCTGCCGCGGTGCGCTCGCCCGGCTCGCCATCACGTGTACCGCAATGCAGCCCATGTTGACCAGCGTCAGCTGCGTGAGCAAGGAACCGCCGACCACGTACTCCGTGAACGCGCGCGTCTCGGTCTCATGAGCGATCCGCTTGGTCGGCGTATGGCATGGGGGGTGAATGCTTCTTTCAGAAACTGGTACCCAAGGGTATGCCGCCCGGGATGCGACACGGCGATCGGCAATTCCCCGGTGTGCTTCATGCGCCGTTCAGCGTATCCAGCTCAGCGTGACAACCGGCTTGCGTGGAGTCGGCGGCGCATCCTCAGTCGGAACACCGACGATGATCGCCGCGAACGCGTGAATGTCCGCGGGGATGCCAAGCTCCGCTTTTGTTTCCGGCTCATTCAGCGCTTTGAGCGCGAATCCAATGCAACACGTGCCCAACCCCTCCGCGCACGCCGCCAGCATCAGGTTCTCGGCCGCCAGCCAGCAGTCCGCGGAGACGAACTCGCCAGTCGGAGTTGCGCCGATGACGACCAGCGTACCGGCATCATAGAAGATATTGAACGCCGGGTCGCCAAACGGTGAGGCGAGACCGTCACCGGGAGAGCCGGGCTGTTTCAGCACATTGCCGTGTCGCAATGCCTCCGCGCGGGCCATCCCCTTCGCCCGGTCGGACAGTCGCGCGAGCACCGCGCGATTCTGCACGACAATGAACCGCCACGGCTCTTCGTGCATGGCCGTCGGCGCGCGCACCGCAGCATCGAGCAGCGCCCGCAACTGACCCTCGTCAATCGGATCTGTCTTGTACGATCGAACCGAGCGCCGCCGGTAGATGAGATCGACCAGGTCGCTGTGCGCCTCCGGCTCCCTGACATTCGTATGCATGGTCATTGGTGGCTGGGCCTCATACGAGGATGCCGGACTCTGCGATTCGGACTTCACTCGTAACGCCCCGCACTCCGCCCACGCACTCGAGCGCACGCTCGACCGCGTCATTCGCGCGCGCCGAAGGGACCGTGCCGCCGAGCGTCACCCAGCCGTCCTCGACCCGGATCGTCACGTGGAGCAGCCCACCCGCGACCGCCGCCGGCAACGCCGCCACGATCGCATGCGCAATCGTCGTATCACTGAGCGGCCGCGTAGCCTCGCCCACCACGTGCAATCCTTCGGCAATGGCCCGCACGCCATGCACATTGGCAATCGCGCGCTCTACCGCGATCTTCTGACTGACGGACGGAACGTACCCCGTCAACGTGATCACCCCGTCGGCGATCGTCACGCCGACCGTGCGCTGTGTCGTGCCCAGCTCGCGCTCGAGCGTGGCGACAACGTCACCATAGATCTCTCGATCCGTTCGCATTGTCTGCCTCTCGTGGCTTGATGTGACGACAAGCTAGGCACGAGTCACACGCGCGGGTGTCGGGCTATCGCTCGACTTCCGTCCGACATTCCCCGACGGGTGGCTCCAAGCTTCGCGATACTGTCGACGTCGTGCTGGTCGGATACCTGCGCGGTCGCGGCAGGCGCGCGGCGCTGGGCATCGGATCACTCCTCGGCGCCGTCTACGATCCGGCGCACGATCGGTTCCGAACGATCGCAAGATCGGGTCGGGACTCTCGGACTCCCAATGGAAAGCCCTACGCGCCAAGCTCGACGAGCAGGCCAAGCGGGTCTAGCCGGCACGCGTCGATTCGTCGATCACGCCGGACGTCTGGGTCGAGCCCACATACGTTGTCGAGGTGCTAGCGGACGAGATCACGCAGTCGCCGTTTCACACGGCGGGCAAGGTCGACGGAAAGCCGGGGTATGCGCTCCGGTTTCCCCGGGTGCTGTCGCTGCGGACCGACAAGTCGCCGGCCGACGCAACGACCGAGCGAGAGATCGTGAGTCTGTACCGCATGCAACGGCGATCTCGCCCTAACACTGCCGCGAAGCGGTCACGGTCTCCCACCCGAACCCGAGCACGCGCACAGTGGCCGGGATTCGAATGGGAGATCCTGTCCTGCTTAGCCCGTCACCGTGATCAGATCCTCGACGTCGGTCACGCCGGGCGCCGACCATGCTGCGCGCTCAGCCTCGCGCCGTTCCGGCCACGACGGCACGCTACCGCGCAGCGTGACCTTCGGCCCAATCGTCTGCACGACGATCCGGCTCGCGTCGACCTCGGCGTGCCGCTTGAGCGCCGCCTCGATCTCGGTCTTGACCGTTTGCGACGTTGGCATACGCGGACTCACCACGATGAGATTCGTGATGCCCCGTAGGCCGACCAGAGTGCGCAGCGAGCGCTCAGCCTCACTACGCTGGTACTCGTGGTCCACTGTCCCGCCGAGCGTCGCCCATCCCTTCTCGACGGCGACGGTCACTTTCCCCCGAGGCACGAAGCTGTTCCATTCGATCAATGTCGCCGCACCCTCAGCGAGTCTCGCGTCCGTTCGCTCGTCGGCCTTGGGCAAAGCAATCTCGAGCTCCTGCGCGACCGCGCGCACGCCCTTGACGCGCTCAGCGGCCCTGAGCGCTGCATACTTCTCGGCATAACTCGGGACCGTGCCCCGCAAGGTCACCACCCCATCCTTGGCCTTGACCCCGATCCCCTTCTCCGTGACGCTCGGCTCCCAGCCGAGCTCGGCGAGCACATCGCGTTCCAGATCCGTATCCGTTTTGATCGGCATATCGCCTCCTATTGTGAGTACTATGGCGATTGCTATTTAGATCAGGCCGCGGTCAATCGTGTCAGGGGATCCCGGTAATCGTGTGCGGAATTCTCGGACATGGTGCTGACACAGCAAGAACCCCCCGCACCGATCGCTCAATGCGGGGGGTCCTTCAGCTGGTAGCTGTCGATCGTTCGTTCGGCACCACCGAAATGGTCTGATCGATAGCCGTGACCGTCGTCGAACGGGTTCGCCATCGGCCTTTTTCACGACGCTGTGACCAGCGACCTCACAGCCTGCGCACCATTGCCGAACAGCTGATGCGTATGCGCCCATGGTATCCCGTACCAAGAACGCACCACCAATATCGCCACTTTCGTATGGCACGCCAGTCAGGGATTCCCCGAAACACGCAAGCGGTTCTCCCGACAGATAACGCGTCGCGGCATGGTATTCATCATGATGCCGTGAACCAGGAGTGGAGATGAAGACCGATGCGACCGCTGGGATAGTCACACTTCGCGGGGCAGTACCGAGTTACGGCGAGAAGATTGCTGCGGAACGCGCCGAGCACTAACATGCGGCCGCGAATCCTTCTGATCACAACGGCGGTCATCGTGCTTGGGCTCGCGAGTGTCTGCGTGCTCTATGCGCACGACCTCGGACGCGCGCGTGCGCGCCTTGCCGGCCGTAGTCAGATAGTCGAGACGTCGCTGGGCACCGTGGAGTACGCCGTACTGGGTGCGGGCGAACCGATACTCGCTGTCCACGGCGCGAGCGGTGGCTTTGACCAAGGCATCGATCTGACCGGCGCGATGACTGGACACGGCTATCGGATTATCGCTCCCTCCCGTTTCGGCTACCTTCGCTCGTCGATGCCCGCTGGCGCGACAACCGCCATGCAGGCTGATGCCTACGCCCAACTGCTCGACCACCTCGGCATCGACAAGGTGTTCGTCGTCGGCATTTCGGCGGGTGCCTGGTCGGCCAGTCAGTTCGCGATCCGATATCCGCAACGGTGCCGGGCGCTTGTGCTCCTCGTTCCCGCGAACTACCTGCCGCCGGGGATGTCTATACACGGCGGCGCCATCGCGAGGGCGATCTTGAGCTCCGATTTCGTCGCCTGGGCAGCGCTCAAACTCATGCCGCTTGCGCCAGGTGGGATGACCCGGAGCCTGCTCGGCACGGACGATGCCCTTGTGCGCTCATCAGAGCCCAGCGAGAGGGCGCGAATTCAGCAAGTGCTCGACCATCTGCTGCCGATAACACCGCGCGCCGCGGGGACACAGTTCGAACGTCCGGACAGCCGCCACGCGCGAGCCGTACGCGATCCAACGTATCGTCTGCCCTGTCCTGACGATCAGTGCCGATGACGATCAATTTCACACGAACGACCGAGCTCGGTATATCGCGGCCACCGTCCCGGACGGCCGCGATATTGTGTTTCCGACCGGCGGCCATGCGTTGGTCGGCCACTACACCGACGCCCTGGCTGACGTGATGACTTTTCTCCAGAGAGGTGCGGGGAGCGGCCCGGGCCGCGCGCGCGGCAGCTGACGGGCCTCTAGCCTTCGACATGATCACCGTCCGAGTCACGCAAGCGGTCCCGCGCCTGAATGGCCTGGCCGTCTTCGCGCTGGGCCTCTAGTTCTGGCCGAGTCGCTGGCCAAGCACATTGAAACCCTCGCCGGCGCCGCACGATAGCGCGGCCCACAGTGACGGTCCACAGCGGCGTTTTTCGCATCTCATGTCATGAAGCGCTTCGAACACGGCCCAAGCACACGATAGTGGATCCGTTGACTGTCGCATTTGGAGTAGCCGTGGCCCGTCGGCGGCGCGCGATGGGACTCTCGTGGCGCGGGCTGGGCACGCGGTGCCGTGTGAGTGCGAACACCATACGCAACGTGGAGCGAGCCGTTGGATGCAGTCGACTGGATATCGTCGCGCGCGTCGCCGAGGGTCTGGGGACGCCCCTGTGGCGACTGATCCGCGAGGCTGAAAAGAGTCACCGGTGAGGACGACCACGCGATGGGCCGTTGGCTACTCGTCTCTCAGCGCCGCAACGGGATCGAGGTTCGCCGCACGTCGCGTGGGTAAGTAACTCGCGACCAATGCCACACACGCCAGGATGGCTCTTGTTCATCCTATTCCATGAACGCGGGAACGTCCGACACGTAGCGTCAGGGACTCCCCGACACGTTCGCGGCTTCGACCCGACAGACGCCGCGCGGGGCTCGACCGATACTCCTGATGTCAACCGTATCGGAGGGAGCCGTGTCCAATGATCGCAGGCTACACGAACAGGTGCTCGTGGCCATATGCCGTGAGCTCGGTGTCGACATTCAGAGCGTCAGTGCGCGGGTGGAGTCAGGCGTCGTGTCGCTGAGCGGCATCGTCGATACCCCTGCCGAGCTGGTGGCGGTCGAGCGGGCGGTGTGGGGCGTGTCGGGCATCCGTGGGATGACGCAACGCATGCGCGCGCGCCGGACATTCGAAGGTGGCCCGACCAATGCCGAGCTTGTCCTGGCGGTACTGAATACCGTCAAGCGCAACGTGCGCGTCCGCGTCGAAGACGGCGTCGTGACGCTCATGGGCCCGTTTGCGACCGCGGCCGAGCGCGATGGGGCCGCCGCTGCCGCAGCATCGGTCGCCGGTGTGCGTGGCGTGTCGGTCGCAGACGACATCGGTACGACGGTATCGCGTCGGCCAACGCTCGTGTCGCGTATTCGCGCGTCGTGGGCGTAGCGGCAAGGATTGCGCCAGCGTACCGAATGGCATGCGTATCCTCGTCTACGGCGCCGGCGTGCAGGGCTCGCTGTACGCCGCGCGGCTCCACGAGGCCGGGCACTATGTGACCGTGCTCGCGCGCGGCGAGCGTCTCGGCGCGCTGCGGGCACAGGGCGTCGTCCTCGAGGAGGCGCTGACCGGGCGGCGCACGCACGCGCGCGTCGACGTGACCGCGTCACTCGAGCCCGATGACGTATTCGACCTCATCATAGTCGCCGTGCGGCGCGACCAAGTTGACGCCGTGCTCCCAACGATCGCGGCAGCGCGCCGCGTGCCGATGGTGCTGTTCATGCACAACCACGCCGGCGGCGCCTCGGCGCTGCTCAATGCGGTCGGAGCCGAGCGAGTCGTGCTCGGGTTCCCGGGCGCCGGCGGGGTACGCGTTGGGTCGGTCGTGCGCTACGTGCTGATCCCACAGCAACCGACGACCATCGGCGAGCCGAGCGGGCGTCGAACGCCCCGGCTCCACACGCTCACGCGAGCGTTGCGCCGCGCGGGATTTCCCGTCAGAACGGAGTCACGCATGAACGCGTGGCTCAACGCACACGCCGTCTTCGTGACCGCCGTTGCCGGGAGCCTGTATCTCGTCGACGGTAACACGGCGACACTGGCCGCAGATCGAGGTGCCATCGCGGGCTTGATCCGAGGCGTGCGCGAGGGGTTCCGGGCGCTGGCCATGAGCAGGAGCGGGGCGCCACCGATCAATCTGCGCGCGATATTCGCGTGGGCGCCGGAACGGGTCGCGGTATGGTACTGGAGCCGATATTTCTCGCAGCCGATGGCCGACTATGCGTTCGGCGGTCATGTCAAAGCCGCTGCCGTCGAGATGCAAGCACTCGCTCGGGAGGTGGGCCGCATCCTGCACGGTACCTCGGTGCCAACGGCCACGCTGGACGCGTTGTGGGCTGCGATAGAGGTCCGAGCACGCGATGGCGCGATGGCGTCCGAACAGAAGACTGGATGTCGGTAGTTCCGCAGCGCACCAGGTCCCACTGAAGTTCTTCCTGTTGGTTGTGTCCTCTGCATTCCGTTCTGGTTGGCCGGCGCCTCGATGCTGCTGCAAGCTCACCGGTCTCCGGCATGGATCGCCGAGTGGGGTGTTGGCACTATCGCAACACGGGTTCTTCTCGTCTGGCTGTACAACAACACGGGCAGGAGCGTCTTCGCCGTCACGCAGTGCCACGCGATGCAGAATCTCAGTTGGATGCTGTTCCCGGTCTACGGTTCCTACTACGACCCGCTGGTTATCCACCGTGCCGGACGAGCGTCACGCAGAGTCCCATCAGGGCCCCGCCGAGCACGAGCCAGGCGGAGCTCGCCCGAAATTTGACCAGCAGCACGAGACTCGCGATCAGAATTCCCAGGGTCAGACCATCAACCAGCGCCGCGCGCCCGAGTTGTACGCTAACGACCGCCATGAGTGCGAGCGACGCGACGGTCACCCCGCTCAGCACCGCGCCGGCGATCGCCGAGCGTTTGATCCGTGGAACGAGTGGACCGCTGGCCGCCACGTAGAGGAACGAGGGAAGAAAGACGCCGACGGTGGCAACGAGTGCGCCCGGCAGTCCGCCGAGCACATATCCGATGAACGTCGCCGTCGTGAACACCGGCCCCGGCGTCACCTGGCCGACCGCGACCGCGTCCAACAACTGCCGCTCTGTCAACCAATGCAGACGCTGTACGAGGTCGCCTTGCAGAAAGGCCAACAGGACATACCCGCTCCCGTACAACACGGCGCCAACTTTAAGAAAGACGACGAACAGCGGCCAGAGTCCGAATGCCGTCCCACCCGCCGTCGACGTCGCGGTGAGACCGGACCACCATACGGCAGCCGCCACCCGTCCCTTGCGCACGAGCTCCGGTAGCACCCCGAGCAGTCCTCCAATGCCGAGCACCGGGAGTACACCGATCCCCAGCGCGGCCGCGACGAGCGTGCAGATCGCTACGACGCCGAGCCATCGGCTTTTGATCGCAGTCGGCGCCAGGTTGCGAAGTGCCTCGAGGACCACAGCGATCACCACCGGCTCGACGCCATAGAGAACGCCCGCCGCGGCCGGCAGGGTGCCGAACTGGCGATAGGCCCACGCGATCGCGCTCACGATCAGAAACGCCGGGAGAATGAAGCACACGCCGGCGACCACGAGTCCGCGCCACCCCGCACGCCGGTAGCCAATGAAGATCGCCAGCTCCGTCGAGTTCGGACCTGGGATCACGTTGGCCGCGCCCAGCAGGTCGAGAAACTCCTCACGCATCAGCCACCCGCGCCGCCGCACGACCTGATCTTCCATCATCGCGATGTGCGCCGCCGGCCCGCCGAACGCGGTTGTCCCGAGCGTCAGAAAGTACGTGGCCAATTCGATGAGTGATACCGGCTGGCCGTCATGAGCAGGACGCTCGCTCATGAAGGGTTGTCCATCATTCGGCGCAGCGCCGCGACATCCTTGAGGTGAATCCGGCCGCGGCCGGCGCTGGCGATCAGTCCACTCGCTCGCAGCGATCGGAGCGCACGCACCACGACCTCGCGCACGGTACCCAGCTCCGCAGCCAACGCTTCTTGTGACATGCCGAGGCCAACCTCCGCATCCCCACCGATCGTCGTTCGCGGCACTTTGGCGAGCAAGAGCCCGACGAGCCGTGTCGTAGCGCTCTGCAGCGCCAATCGATCCACTCGCTCTACCAGTCCCCGTACACGCGACGCCAAGCGGTCGAGCAGCACCCATGCCACCGCCGGGTCGGCGACGATTGCCGCCTCTATGGCCTCGCGCGACAATATCAGACACTGCGTAGCTGCGGTAGCGATGGCGGTTGCCGGGGCGGATCCGCCGCTGTAGAACGGCACCTCGCCCAAGGTCCCACCCGGACCCTCGGTGTGCAGCACGTGCTGACGCCCACCCGACTCCCGGATCACGCGCACCTCACCTTCGATCACCACGAGCATGCGATCGATCGGGCTGCCTGCGGTCCAGAGCACTTCGCCGGCGTGGAACTGCCACACCGTGGCCCGAGCCGCGAGCGCGCGCCGCGCCGGCGGCGACAGCCGGTCGAGGATCGGAACCCGAGGGAGTGCGTCCTGGCGGATCACGGCACCTCAAATGAGACTTTGGTCCCAGCGCCGCTCAGGAGCGAGAGCCTACACTGGTCGCATCCTGATCCCGGGAGAATCGAATGACAATCAATGTATGGAACTTATCGCTCCTCGTCCAGACGCGCCGACTCAGCGCACTCGTCGCACTTCAATTCGCGGCCCTCGCGCCGTTGCGGGCACAGGAGTGCAACATGGACAGTATGCCCAAGATGCACGACATGACCGCCAGCCAAGACAGCGCGTATCACGCCATGGAGGCGCGCGGCGCTCGGGCCATGGGTGTCGACCAGTACACCTCAACGCACCACTTCACAGACTTGACCGACGGCGGCCGCATCGAGCTCGAGCGCAATGTCGACGACTCCGCCGGCGTCGCCATGATCAGGCACCACCTCCGGATGATCGCGCGGGCGTTCGGCAGCGGCGACTTCTCGACGCCAATGTTCGTACATATGCGCAATGTGCCGGGTACCGCGACCATGGCGGCCAAGCGCAACGCGATCACCTACACCGTGCGCGACCTGCCGCGCGGCGGCGCTGTCCGCATCACCACTCATGATCCGGACGCTCTCGCCGCAGTCCACCAATTTCTGGCCTTTCAACGTCGCGACCACCACGCAGAGTCTCGCACCGAAACCTCACGTCGGGCTGGGCCGTAGGGATGCGCTATGAATCCAAATGCCGCCTGGATCAGAGCATCCATCATCGCCGGCTCGGCAATGTTCGTGTTCGCGCTCGCGGTATCGTCGGATTCTTGCGGACGCGTCCCGCCGGACGCCAGTGGCGTGAGTTCGTCGCGGGCGGCGCGATCGCGATCGGGTATCTCTTGGCAATGGTGTGGACGGTGGGACCACCGGAGGGCGTCGAACACATCAAGCAAGCATTCGGGCTGCGCTAGCAGTAAGATCAGCGCATGCCGGATGTCCTCGTCACCGACTGCGGGGCGCTGGGAGATGCCAGCGGCCGGAAGATCACCGCCGCCGAGCTCTCGGCGATGCACCCGATCGGGCAGCACTATCAGCCCGGCGTTGATACGGTCGACCTCGTTGGCTGCCAGGAAGGGATCTATCGCGCATTCGGCCCGCCGGGCAACGAGAACGGCGCGAGCTACCGCCGCAACAAGCGCCTCAAATTCCCAGGCGGCGAATATGTGCTGAATCGCCCGCTCGAGCTGCGCTACCTACAGGGCGGCACGATCGAAGGCGACGGAGAGTTTGCGACGACGCTCACCGGTACGAACAAGAGCGGCGGCGAGGGCGGTGCGTCGGTCCTGTACGTCAACGGCATGAGCTACAGCGGTATCTCGGCCATGCAGTTGCGACAAGCGCCGGGCACGGGCGCGCCGGGCGGAGCGCTCCTCACGCTCGACTACGACGGAACGTCGCCACCGAGCGGATGGCACGCGGAGATGCAGGGGAACATGTTCCAGCGGCTGTATCTGTCGGGCGAGGGGTATGGCAATCGCTCGTCCGGCGTATACGCGTACGGCCACTATCGCATGGGCAGCGAGAACCTGTGGCAGGCGTGCTCGTTCATCTGGTTCGACTACGGGTACTACGGCGACCGGTCGTTCAATTCGCTGCAGAATTGCTTCCAGGGCGGCAATTTCGCGAACTGCCGCAAGCGCGCGATCCTCATTCGCGCCGGCTCGGTCGCCTGCATCTCCGTCGGGTTCCAGTGTGGCGACCTGGGTACGCAACTCACCGGCGCCGATACGCCGGTCGATATCGAGCTCCAGAATAGCGCCGGCAACGTCTCGTACTTCACGTACTGCCGGAGCGAGTCGGCGCGGTTCCTCCGCGCGGCCAATGACCACAAGGCGGTCGTGACCGCGTGCAATGTGCTGCCCGACTTGAACCGCTGGCGCGCCGGAGTCGCCCAGCGCACCCTGTCGGTCATCATGGGCACGCACGCCAAGGGCGTCGGGTGCATCTATATCGCCGAGAAAGAGGGCACGACGGGGACGACGGAGCCCGACTGGGCGACCGCCAGCGAGCGCGTGACCGACGGCACGGTCACCTGGAAGCGGTCGGACCACAACATCATCAATGGAGGGTTGACCAACGTCACGGCGTGCGTGTTGACGTTTGGGCGGACGGCCGTTGACTACATCGATCGATGCGAGTTGTCGCGCAAGGACTGGCCGAACATGCCCACGCAACGCAATGGGGGGCACAATCGGATATGGCTCAATGGTCACGCCAACGACTCGCGGGGGATCGTGACCCCATGAACGCTCGTGCGCTCTCGGCGCTGATCGCCCTCGCGGTGCAAGGCGCGCCACTGCAACGGGTGACGCGCGATCAGCTGTGCGTCACGAATGGTGAGATCACGACGATGCCAAAGGGGCGACTGGCGATCAATACGCCGAGCTCGCGAGCGATTGTCCAGATTCCGACCGCGTCTGGCGTGGCCGAGATTCGGTTCACGTATCTGGGTCCGAGCGAAGGCTCGAAGCCGCTGGCGAGCGGCGAGATGCGGCGACAGATCGGGCTCAAGCTCCGGGCGCTGAATCAGTGCAACCTGCTCTACATCATGTGGCACATTGAGCCGGACGCCAAGATTGCCGTGTCGATCAAGCGCAACCCTGGCCAGTCTACGCACGAGCAGTGCGACGCACACGGCTACGCGACGATTCGGCCGCGGGCGATGCTGGCCGCACCGCGCGTGCTACCGGGTCAATCCCACACGTTGCGCGCGGATCTCGCCGGTCAAGATCTCACGATCACGGCCAATGGCAAAGTCGTCTGGGATGGGTCGGTCGGGAATGGCCTGACCGGTATCAATGGACCGATTGGTCTCCGCACCGATAACGCGCGGTTCGAATTCGACTACGCTGTCATGCCGGCCACCAACGGGCCGACGAGTCGGTGTGAATCGTCAGGCCAGGACGCGGGCGCCGACTGACGACCGCGAAATCGGCACCTCGATCCAGAACGTCGTCTCGCCGCCCGCTCTCCGCTCGGACTCGACCCCGATGCGCCCACCGTGCTGCTCGATGATCGCCTTGGCGATCGCGAGCCCGAGGCCGGTCCCGCCGTGTCGGCGCGCGTCGGAGCCGTCGAGCTGCTGAAAGCGAGCGAATAATCGCGGGAGGTCCGACCCGGCAATCCCGTCGCCGATGTTGGTCACGGCGATACGCACGACGCCAACGTCGCGGCCAATGCCGACACGGACATCGGAGCCCGGCGTCGCGAACTTGATCGCGTTCGAGACGAGATTCGTCAGCACTTGCACCATCCGATCGCGATCGGCGCTGAACGTCGTGTCGTCCATCACCCGCGCCGCGAGCGTCACACGATGCTCGGCCGCGGTCGCGGCCAGCCCATCGAGCGTCGCCCGCACGATCTCGCTGGCGAGGAGCGGCTGCCGACGCAGCTCCACCCGACCCGCTTCGATCTTGTCGAGATCGAGCATGTCGTTGATCAACCGCACCAGGCGCTCCGAGTTGGCGCGTGCCATCGTCACGAGCTGCGTCGCCTGCGGTGAGCCGGCCGGTATGACGCCGCTCTCCAGCAATCTCAGCGACCCATGGATGGCGGTGAGCGGCGTCCGCAGCTCATGCGACACGGTCGACACGAACTCGCTCTTGAGCCGGTTGACCCGCATCCACGCGGTCACGTCGCGCACGATGGAGATCCGCGCCGCCAGCCCGCCGTAATCAATCGGCCGGCCGGACACCTCGGCCTCGAATGTCGTCCCGTCGGGCCTGAGCAAGGTGATCAAGTACGTCAAAGGCCGGTTCTCGACCATGATCCGTCGCACCGCATCGCGCTCCGGCAGCGCGATGTACTCCTCGGCCCGCGTCCCGATGGCGTCCTGCTCGGTCACGCCGAACATGCGCAGCCAGGCGGCATTGACCTCGAGGACGACCCCTTCGCGCGTGATCACGACGCCGTCGGTCGACGCGTCGGACAGCCGCCGAAACCGTGCCTCGCTCTGCGCCAACTCCACCATCACGCCATGCACGGCCCGCTCGGCCGTACAGTCCCGATATCCGGCCACCGAGCCGCGGCACACGCCGTCGACGATGTCGGCGATCGCCCAGCCCCGACACAGAACGCGGCGGCCATCCTTGGCCAGGAGCGTGGCCTCGAAATCCTCGACCGGGTCGCCGCTGATGACCGCGCGGGCAACACGCAGGTAGCGATCACGATCTTCGGGTACGACGAAATCAACAGAGCGCATCGCGGACGCTTCGGCCAACGTGTAGCCGAGGGCGCGCTGCCAGGCCGCATTTACGTATACCAGCTCACCACTGGCGCCGGTCGCGCAGAGCATCTCGCTTGCGCGCTCCAGCAGGATTTTCCACCAACGTTCGCCCACGTCCATATGTCCGTTGACGACGAGCCGGCGTCATGGGATACCGGCAACCGCCTTGCGCACGGGCTCGGGCAGGGCGAACATGGCGTCGTCGACGTCGTCATACGTCACCGACGCGATTCGGTCGACCGATACGTCATCCCCATCGCGCGAGGTGGTCTTGGCCGCCATGAGGACGCCGCCATAGTTCGTGTAGTCCTCGAAGGTCGCCGTGGCATCGCCATTGCCACCTCGCCAGGCGGTGTTGAAGGCGTAGCCGAGGAGTAGGCCCGACGCCGTATCATAGAACTGCTCGTTGACCTTCCCCCAGTTGTTCACGCCCTTGAGGTGATAACAGGGGTGGCCGTTGAACGGCTTGACATCGACGACGGTCATCGAGCGGAAATAGTTCATGACGTGCAGGTGATAGTACATGTCCGCATCGCGCGCGATCGTCTTGATCACGTCGCTTTGCGGCAGGTGCACCTTGCCCGCCGTATCGATGGACCAGGCGATTTTTCCGTCGTAGCCGCCGCGCATCGTCTTCCCGTCCGGGAACAGGATCTTTTGCGCGGCCTTCGTGTCCTTCATGTAGAGCACCAGCTCGACATCGCCCTCCTTCATGTGCATGGTCATCGACTTGTGCCGTAGGAGCGCGTCGCGGCCACCGGTCGCCGTGACGTACCGGTCGAGGACCTGCTGGACCGTCGGCAGCTGCAGCGCGGCCACAACGGCCAGCGCGAGGACGTTCATGGGCATGCCCAGAAGCTCGGCGCTTGCCAGGGCAAAATCTTGTACGAGATTAGCGTCATGGTGGTCGAGGAGATGGTGTATCCGCCCGGACTGTGCGTCGAGCGACACGCGCACGAGACCGACAATCTCATCTACATCGTCTCGGGCCCGCATTGGTCCAGTTACAGCCGCGGCGGCAATGTCTGTCTTCCCGGAACGGTCCGCTTTATTCCGGCTGGCGAACCACACGAGAACTACTTCCCGGTGCGCTCACGCTGTCTGGCGATCGATCTGAGCCAGCCCGTCGGGACTTCTGGCGCACCTGGTGAGGTGAAAACTTCACTCGGTGCCCGTCTGTATCACGAATTCCGCCAGCGCGACGACCTGAGCGCGCTCGGCATTGAAGCCACGATCCTGGAGATTCTCCTGAGCCAGCGGCGTGCGGAGAGGCTTCCGGCGTGGCTGTTGAGAGTCAGAGAGATGCTCCGTGAGGAGCGTCCGACCCTGAGGGACCTCGCGCGTGCAGTCGAGCGGCATCCCGTTCAGGTGAGCCGTCAGTTCCGACGGCATTTCGGCTGCACGATATCCGAGTACGTCCGGCGCGTCCGCGTCGGACGAGCGCAATCCCTTCTCAACCGGGGCAAGATGAGAGTCGCCGAGGTTGCGCTCGCCTGCGGATTTTACGATCAGAGCCACTTCACGACCACGTTCGTGCGACTGGCCGGTATGTCCCCGCGTCAGTGGGTGATGGCGAAGAAATAAGCGCCGACGATCGGGCCACGGGGCATGCGGCCGCGCTCGTCCGGCTTGGCATCAGCCGGCGGCGGCCCGTATTCGGGCTGGAACAGATAGGCCACGTGCTTGACGGGATCGACCGCTATGGTCTTCGCGCCACGCATCGTCGTGACCGTTGCGACGACCGTGTACTTGTCCGGCCCATCCTCGCGCACGACCGTCACGTTGGAATCGCGGCCGGCGGGAACGTAGAACAGCTTCTCCGACGGATCGAACCCGAGCGCGTCGACGCCGTCGCCGTTCGTGATCGTCGCCACGATCTTGCCAGAGGCCGGATCGAGGACCACCGAGTTCTTGCCGCAGGCAGAGAAGACTCGATTCGACTTCCGGTCATACGCGATGCCCGTCGGGCCGTCGCACGGCGCGAGCGGCCAGGACGCGATCGCCTTCCACGCCTTCGAGTCGATCACCTGGATTGTGCTCTTGCCTTCCAGATTGACGAAAATCTTGCCCTTCCCATCGCTCGCCGCGCCTTCCGGCCCGGTATCCTCGAGCTCCACCGTGGCGGCAATGTCGCCCGTCTTGGGATCGAGCGCGACCAACGTGCCGGGATGACTGTGGTTGGTGAGAATGACGCGATCCGAGAAATCATCGAACATGATCCCATCCATGCCGCCGGTCTTGACCGGGATCTTCTTGATGACGGCGAGGGTCTTGAGGTCGAACATCGTCACCGTCGAATCGCCGCCGTTGGTGATGAACCCGTGATCCGCCTTTGGCGCGAGCGCGATGCCGTGCGTGCGTGGCGTGTCCAGGATGTCGCCGATCACCTTGCCGGTCGCGCCGTCGATCACCATGACGTGCGTGGCCCGCGATACGAACACCCGGCCTGTGCCGGATTCGGCCGTCAGATAGTCAGTCCCGCCATCGCCGCCAATGCTGTATTTCGCTACCTTGAACGTCTGGGCTTGGGCGACACTCGCTAAGACGAATGTGCCAATAAGGGCGTATTTGGTCATGCTTAAGAATATGCACATCCCGCCTGTCAGGACGCTTACACTCGTTTTCGCCACATTCTGCGCCAGCACGGCGTTCGGTCAGGTCACGCGGTGGAAACAAGAAGCGCGCGATGTGACCATCACCCGAGACGACTTGGGAATCCCGCATATCCACGGGAAGACCGACGCGGATGCCGTGTTCGGGCTCCTCTATGCCCAGGCGGAAGACGACTTCAATCGCGTGGAGATGAACTACATCAACGCGATGGGTCGGCTGGCCGAGGTCGAGGGGGAGGGCGCGGTGATGCGAGACCTGCGCATGAAACTGTTCATCGATCCCGACTCGATGAAGGCGAAGTACGCGGCGAGTCCGGCGTGGCTCAAGCAGCTGATGGACGCCTATGCCGACGGGCTCAACTACTATCTCTACACACATCCGAGGACGGTTCCACGGCTCATCAAGCACTTCGAGCCGTGGATGGCCCTGACGTTCAGCGAGGGCAGCATCGGTGGGGATATCGAGCATGTGTCCCTGAGGCAGCTGGCCGCGTTCTACGGGAGCGATTCGGTTCCCCGCCTCCCATCGGTTTCGATGGAGCCCACGGGCTCAAACGGCATCGCGATCGGGCCTGCGCTCACGGCGTCGCACCACGCGATGCTGCTCATCAACCCGCATACGTCGTTCTACTTTCGCGCCGAAGTCCAGGCCACGAGCGACGAAGGGTTGAATGCGTATGGCGCCGTGACGTGGGGGCAGTTCTTCGTCTACCAAGGCTTCAATACGCGCGTCGGCTGGATGCACACGAGCAGTGGCGTGAATGACATCAGCGACTACGCCGAAACTATCGTCAAGAACGGGAGATCACTGGGGTATCGCTACGGCGGGCAGGTACGCCCCCTCGTGACAAGCACGATCGTCGTGCCCTATAAGACGGCAACCGGGATCAGCGCGCGACGGTTTACCGTGTATAGAACCATTCACGGTCCCATTGTCATGGCCGCCGACGGCAAATGGGTCAGCGTGCGACTCATGCAGGAGCCGGTCAAGGCGCTCACGCAGTCCTACACCCGGACGAAGGCGACGAATTACAAGACGTTTCGTGAGACGATGGAGTTGCACACGAACTCGTCGAACAACACGATCTTCGCCGATGCCGACGGGGATATCGCGTATTTTCATGGCAACTTTATTCCAAAGCGGGACGATAAGCTCGACTGGACCAAGCCCGTTGACGGGAGTGATCCGGCGACTGATTGGAAGGGGCTCTTGTCCATCAATGAAACGCCACTGTTGCTGAATCCAGCCGACGGGTGGCTCTACAACAGCAACAACTGGCCATGGTCGGCCGCGGGACCAGATAGCCCGAAGCGCGAGAACTTCCCGCGCTACGTCGAAACAGGCACGGGCGAGACCGCGCGGGGATTGCACGCCATCCGGGTGCTCGAGCACGCGCGCAATTTCACGCTCGACTCTCTGATGACCGAGGCGTACGACAGCTACCTGCCCGCGTTCCAGATCATGATCCCGTCGCTGATCAAAGCGTGGGATGACGCGCCGGCCGGAGACGAGACGAAAGCGAAAGTCGCCGAGCAAATCGCGCTGCTGAGAGCGTGGGACTATCGGTGGTCGGCAACGTCGGTGCCCACCGCACTCGCGATCTTCTGGGCAGAGAACTTGGGGCGAGGCTCGGGCGAACCGAACGTGGACTACTTTCGGCGCTTGGCGGACGAGACGAGCGGCGCCGACAAGCTCCACGCGCTCGCGGCGGCGTCGGATTACCTCGCCGGAGCGTTCGGCAGTTGGAAGACGCCGTGGGGCCAGATCAACCGATTCCAACGCCTCACGCCGCAGATCGTTCAGCAGTATGACGACAGCAAGCCCAGCATCCCGGTGGGATTTACGGCGTCGCAGTGGGGATCGCTCGCGGCGTTTGGCGCGAGAGAGTACCCGGGCACGAAGAAGCGGTATGGGTCGATCGGCAATAGCTTCGTCGCGGTCGTGGAGTTCGGCGACAGTGTCCGGGCAAAGGCGGTGACGGCTGGCGGTGAGAGCGGCGATCCGGCGTCGCCGCACTTCAATGATCAGGCCCAGCGCTATAGCACCGGCAGCCTACGCAACGTCTATTTCTACCCGAATCAGCTCAAGGGCCACATCGAGCGCGAGTACCACCCGTAGGCGCTGGCGAAGCCAAGCGCTGTCGAACAGACCAGTCGAGCGGCGCGAAGCGCTGCATCGACGCGCGGCGGAGCCGCCTTAGCGCCGAGCCGACACGAACGCGCGAATCGACGCGATAACCTTCGCGAGCTCGGGCGACGGCGGCCGATCGGTCGGGCGACGGAGCGGAGGCGGTGGCGCGCCAACGTCGAGCCCCGCGCGCGACTGCTCGGCGTCGTGCAACTCCTGATAGAGCTGGCAATCCTCGGCGATCGTCAGCGCGCGTGAGTAGGCCTGTCGCGCGAGAGCGAGTCGGCCGCTTCGCCAGTAGCCGAGCCCGAGCGAGAGGTTGTAATCGGCATGTTGCTCGGGCAACATCTGCTCGCCTTCTTCGGCCAATTCCGCCGCGTAGCGCTCGAAGTCGGCCCGTTCTCCGCACTGGGCCGCGAGACGAATGCCCTTGAGTCCCGCCGCGACGTGCACGTCGGGGTCGTCGGCCGTTTGAAACATGAAGTCGTAGATGTCGCGGGCGACTTGCGGGTAATCGAGGTCGATGAACGCGGTCGCCGTGTCGTCGAGCACGCGATTCCGACGCGCGTCGTCCCAGTAGGCGCGGAGCGCCTGGGAAAGCCACACGAGCGCCTGTTGCGTCTCGAGCCCCTCGGGCTTGCGGCGTGCGTACAGGGCGAGCGCGCGCTCGTGCAGCGCTACCGCGCGCACATCCGGAAGTCCGACCACCTCGGCGTCGCGCGCAACGTCCGCATAGGCGCGATCAGAGCCCGGGACGTTATCGCCGACGAGGAGCGCGGCGGCCTCGCCGAGTCGGTTCATGAGCGCGAGCATGGGGACGCCCAGTTCCGTCGCCAGATCGCCACCCGCATGGTGCGCCGCGATCGCGGCGGCGAGCCGGCCCGCCTTCCTGAGGCAGATCCCCATCCTATTGTAGAACTCCGGCGTCTGCAGCTGCTCCTCGCGCGAACGGACGTGCTCGATGGCCGTTCCATATACGTCGGCGGCGAGCTCCCACTGGTCGCTTCGATCGAGCACGCCGGCGTAGCCGACGAGAAGCCCGTAGACCGAAGGCACACGCGTGGGCGAATCGTTGGTCAGCGCCGCGACCAGGGCCGACAGCATCCGCTGGGTGACGCCGGGAGGCAGGAGGTCGACGAGGCTGCGCGCGGCGCCGAGCTCGACAAACGATGCCGACCGGCGAATGAACTTGCGGCGGCCCCAGCGATCGATGAGCCGCATGGCCTCGAGGCCCGCGCGCGGCATGTTACCGGTCAGACCTTTGGCGCGAAACTCCTTGACCATCTCGACGAACGCGTCATGCGATGGTTCTGGCCAGAACGGCGTCAGACCAGCGTTCCACGCGACGGCTGGGAAAGGGAACGCAGTCTGTTCGGCGATTTCGTCGACGGCCGGCTCTGGGGCGAGTGTCCACTCGAAGTCGAAGACAATGTCGCCCACGGCATCGCGACGCCGCACGAACGCACGCTCATAGCCGTTGCAGCAACGCGCCGCGTCGGCGGGATCGACCCAGCGATGTTGTTCGGGGCCTGAACAGAGGAAGAACGCGTCAGTCGGGATCGGATCCAAGGGCCAAGGCTCAGGGGTCCACTCCAACTGCCCAGCACCGACGCACACATCGGCCATGGCGCGAAGGTATCCTCAAAAGATCGACGTGGCAACGGTGACGATTGAGCCGGGGTAAGTTAGGCCGTGGTCAGATGGACCGTGGCCGAGGGGACACCGACCCGGTACGCATTTTCGCGTGTCGCGACCACGCCCAACGACCGAGACTTTGGCGGCTGTCATTCGCTCGTTGCGGAAAATGCAGGGGTTGTCGCAAGAACGTCTCGCTGACCTTGCCGAGCTCGACCGTACGTACCTAGGGGGTATTGAGCGGGCCAAACGCCGGCCGACTTTTGTGGCCCTCGAGCGGGTGTTAGCCGCCCTCGACGTTGGCTGGGGCGAATTTGGGGCGGAGCTCGACAAGGCCGCCAAACGCCGAGGATAACGGCGGCCCATAGGTTGCCTTATAGGATTCTCGTGCGCGCTCCCGTTCGTTGGCGGTCGCTCGGCCCCGGTTTCCTAACGCTCGGGGTCCTGATCGCCACACCCCTGATGGCGACCCTCGGCCACCGAATCTTCAGCCGGACGATCCAGGTGTATGTCGCCACCGATAATGCCACGGGCGTCATTCGTGGCACCGAGGTGTGGCACAGCGGAGAACGCATCGGCGAGGTCGAGGGAACGAGCCTCCGACCGGTGAGTGTCGACACCTCGCAACGCGTGCTCGTACGGGTGACGATCCCGCGCGATCTCGCCCCGCGCATCCGTCGCGACACCAGAGCGCAGATTCGCCCGGGATCGAGCATGCTGGGCTCGCCCGTGGTGTACCTGTCGGGTGGTACGCTCGACGCGCCAGTCATTCGCAATGGCGATACGCTGGTGGCGCAACCTCAGAGTGCATTCGATGAGACCCGGGCCGCGGTCGCCGTGGGTGTCGCCGAGATCCCGGAATTACGCGCCGACGTCGAATCGTTGACGTTGCAACTGTTTTCGCGCTCGGGGACGATCGGCGCGGTCGGCACGCGCGATGTCAGCGACAAGCGCGTGACGGTCCTCGGCGCGCTCACCCGAGACTTGAAGCGCCGCACGCGCGCGACGCAGCCTCGCGTGCTCGACACGGACCGCGTCGCACTGCTGGACGCCGTGCAGCACGCGCTCGCCGCGAGCGACTCCCTGCGACGCCTGGTCGTGCTGGCCGGCGGCTCACTCGATCGGCTGGAGCGAGACAGCACATTTGTGCGCGCCGTCCGCGAAACACGCGCCGAGATCGACTCGACACAGCGCCTGTTGGCCACTCCGGTCGGCACGGCCGGCCGGCTGAGCGCGGACTCCGCGATCCGCCATCAGCTCCACGAGGCCTCCCGCTCGCTCCCATTCTAGGTTATTTTCGCTGTTCTCCCCCCCACAAGAAATGTCTTCGAGTGACGGTCCGGTCCCCCCGGACGTTGTGTTGCCCCCAATCGACGTCGCGGGGCTCAGACGCCAATCGATTCTCGAGCTGCAGCGCAAAGCCGAGGAGCTGGGCGTTCAGAGCGTCGCGGGGATGCGCAAGCAAGATCTCATCTTCAAGATCGAGCAGGCGCTCCTCCAGTCCGACGCACCGCTCCGGGCCCATGGCGTGCTGGAGATCATGGCCGAGGGCTACGGGTTTCTGCGTAGCCAGGAGTGGAGCTACCTCTACAGTCCGGACGACGTCTACGTCTCGCCATCGCAGATCCGGCGGTTCGATCTCCGGACCGGCGATACCATCGACGGCCAGGTGCGCCCGCCGAAAGAGTGGGAGCGGTATCTCGCCCTGCTCCGGGTTGAGTCGATCAATGGCATGGACGCCGAGGCCAGTCCAAAAGAGCGGCCGCAGTACGACAACCTCCGGCCGCGCTATCCAGACCGCCGCATTCGGCTGGAGACCAAGAGCGGCGATCTCAGCATGCGGGTCGTTGACATCCTCGCGCCCGTTGGCAAAGGGCAGCGCGGGCTGATCGTCGCTCCGCCTCGCGCCGGCAAGACCATCTTGCTCCAGAAGATGGCGAACGCGATCGTCGAGAATCATCCCGAGGTCGTGCTGATCGTGTTGCTGATCGATGAGCGCCCCGAGGAAGTCACCGACTTTTTGGCCAACGTCCCGTCGGCCGAGGTTGTCGCCTCGACGTTCGACGAGCCGGCCGATCGGCATGTCCAGGTCGCGGACATGGTGATCGAGAAAGCCAAGCGACAGGTCGAGAGTGGCAAGGATGTCGTGATCCTGCTGGACTCGATCACGCGACTCGCGCGCGCCCACAACACGATTATCCCACACTCCGGCAAGATTCTGTCCGGTGGCGTGGACGCGCAGGCGCTGCAGAAGCCGAAGCACTTTTTCGGCGCAGCCAGAAATGTCGATGGCGGCGGATCGCTGACCATTGTCGCCACGGCATTGGTGGAAACGGGTTCGAGAATGGACGAAGTCATCTTCGAGGAGTTCAAAGGCACAGGGAACATGGAGCTCGTGCTCGACCGCAAGGTCGCGGACAAGCGCATTTTTCCCGCGATCGACATTGGCCGATCCGGCACCAGAAAAGAGGAGCTGCTGTTGACGCCCGAGGAGATCAATCGCGTGTTTCTCCTCCGCAACTTCCTCGGGGATATGCCGGAGGATGAGGCGGTGCTGTTCCTGCTGACGCGCATGGCGCGCACGAAGACCAACCGCGAGTTCTTCGTGAGTATGGCCCAAGGCCAGTGACGCTCCGTGGTCGGCTGATCGCGATCGACTATGGCGAGCGTCGCATCGGTCTGGCGATCAGTGATCCATCGGGGACCATTGCCTCGCCGGCGGGTGTGATCGTTCGACGTCCCGGGAAACGGCCACCGGTGGCGGAGTTGGCCCGACAGGCGGCTGACCTGGGCGCCACTGGAATCGTCATGGGATTGCCGCTCGACGGCGACGGCGAGGAGACCCCGCGCACGGCTGAAGTGCGTGACGTTGGCGCCAAGCTCGCGGAGCGGACCGGGTTGCCCGTGCGTTATGTTGACGAACGATATACCAGCGCAGCCGCGTTGCGTGCGGTCCGCGAGATGGGTGGATCCACGAAGGGACGCAAAGGAGACGTTGACGCTTTGGCCGCGACTATCCTTCTTCAACATGCGCTGGCGTTGTCTTAGCCTCGCCCTGTTGTGCGCCGCGTGTGACGCGCACACCACGGAAGAGAAGCGCGTGATGATCCCGCCGGGATCGACCTTCCGCGCGGCGGCGGACTCGCTGGCGTCAGCCCATGTCGTGTCTTCGCCGCATCTCTTTCGGATTTACGCGAAACTGACCCATCAGGATCGGGCGATCAAGCCGGGGACATATGTCCTGCCCAAGGGCAGCTCCTGGGGATCGACGCTCGACGCGCTGACGCACGGTCGTGGGCTCGTCCACACCATCACCATCCCCGAAGGCTGGGAAGTCGCCGAGATCGCTCCCGCGCTCACCCACGGGCTCGGGGTATCGGCCGACTCCGTGACCGATGCGCTGCGCGACAGCGCGCTGCTCGCCGAGGTCGCCGTGCCGGATGAGGTGGAGTCGCTCGAGGGGTTCCTGTTTCCGGACACGTACACGTTCCCCGATGGGACGACCGCGCACGAGGCGATCACCGAGATGGTGCACGAGTTCGAGCATGCGTGGAAGCCCGAGTGGAACGGGCGACTGGACTCCCTCGGGCTCACCCGCTACCAGGTCGTCACGCTGGCGTCGATCGTCGAGAAGGAGGCGCGCGTGGCCGATGAGCGGCCGATCATCGCGGCCGTCTATTTGAACCGTCTCCAACGCCGCATGCCGCTCCAAGCCGATCCCACGGTGCAATACGCGCTCGGCCACCACGTCGAACGGGTGCACTACAAGGACCTCGGCATCGACTCTCCGTACAACACGTACAAGCATCCCGGGTTGCCGCCCGGGCCGATCGCGTCGCCCGGCGCGGCGAGCTTGTTTGCGGTCATCGAGCCCGCGCAGGTGCCGTATCTCTACTTCGTCGCGCGGCCTGATGGGCATCACGAGTTCAGCGAGACGTTCTCCGAGCATAAGGAGGCGAAACGCTCGATCTCACGCTGATCGCCATTACCGACGATCTGCGTGACGGGCGCGATGGGCTGGTGGCTCGGGCGCGGGCCGCCGTTCGGGGGGGCGCGACGGTGGTGCAACTGCGGCTCAAGAACGCCGACGCTCGGACGCTCGTCGATGTCGGGCGTGCGCTGGTCGCGGCTCTCCCCGTTCCGGTGATCGTCAACGACCGCGCCGACGTCGCGCTCGCTTGTGGCGCGGCGGGAGTGCATGTCGGGGCTGACGACGTGCCCGTCGCTGCGCTCCGGCACGTGCTTCCGCCACCGTTTGTCATCGGCGCCTCGGTTCGCGCTGACACGGCTGGTGCGGATTACGTTGGCATTGGGCCGGTGTTCTCCACCATCTCGAAACCCGACGCACCCGCGGCAATCGGGATTGCAGGCTTCGTCGCGCTTCGCGCTCGAAGCACCGCACCCGCCGTCGCCATCGGTGGCATTACAGCCGAACACTGCGTGGCACTCAGGCAGGCGGGAGCAGTCGGCGTTGCGGTCATTGCGGCGATATTTGGGACGGCCGATCCCGAGGCCTCAGCCAGGCGGATAAGAGAAGCATGGGCGCGGTGACCGTTTCGGGACGCGGCGCGGCGCGGTGGACCGCGGGGCATCCGTGGATCTTCGCGAGCGACGTTCGAGGGCGTCCCCGCCGACGTTGAAGCGGGTGCAGTGCAGGTCAAGACCGAGCGTGGGCGGCCGATCGGGTGGGCCCTGTACAGTCCGCGCTCGGAGATTGCGCTCCGTCTCATCGATCGCGACCCGGACGCGCGCATCGACTCGGACTGGTGGCGCCGCTGCCTCGCGGCTGCCGCGACACGCCGGGCGTCGCTCGCGGACGTGGCGACGGCATACCGGCTCGTGCATGGCGAGGCCGACGGCTGCCCGTCGCTGGTCGTCGACAAGTATGATCGCTGGCTCGTCGTGCAGCTGGCGAGCGCCGGGGTCGAGCGCTATCGCGAAGAGATCGTGCACGCGCTGCGCGAGATGACCGGCGCCGAGGGAATATTGGCGCGAAACGATCTCGCGGTCAGGCAAAAAGAAGGGTTGCCGCGGACGGTCGAGCTGCTGAGCGGCGATGTCCCGCGCATGATCGACGTGCAGGAGTACGGCGTGCATTACTACGCCGCGCCGTGGGACGGGCAGAAGACCGGCGCGTTTCTCGACCAACGCGAGAACCGGGCGCACATTGGTGCCCTGGCCCGAGCCGGCGGTCGCGCGCTCGATTGCTTCAGCTATCACGGGTCGTTCGCGCTCCACCTGGCCCGGCGCTCCGGGGAAGTGCTCGCGCTCGATACGTCGGCCGCTGCGCTCGCTCGGGCAAGGGAGAACGCCGGGCGAAATGGCGTGACCAATATCTCGTTTGTCGAAGCCGATGCGTTTGAGTATCTCAAAGCCGCCGAGCGGGCGCGGGAGCGATTCGATACGGTCGTCCTCGACCCGCCGGCGTTCGCCAAAACCAAGCGGTCAGTCAGCGCGGCGGCGCGCGGGTACAAGGAGATCAATTTGCGTGGCATGCGGCTGCTCAAGCCCGGCGGGCTGCTGTATACGGCGAGTTGCAGCTTTCATCTGAGCAAAGCGCAGTTTCTCGACATCTTGGAGTCCGCCGCGGCGGATAGTGGCCGACGCCTCGCGCTCCGCGAGTTTCTGGGGCAACCCATCGATCACCCGGAAGTTCTCACGATACCCGAGACCGGGTATCTCAAGGGCGCGATCATCGAGGCCTTGGACTAATTCGCCGCGCGCTGTCGCGCGTCGGCTGCAATTGCGTTGCCCGGCAACGAGAACAGCGGCTTCTTGTTGGCATGCGTGTCAGTGCCGTTATCGCCGTACCCATTGCCGCGGTCATTGCCGCCATTCCGGTTGTGCTCCGACCGGGCGCGCCGGAGATCACCTCCGATCACCTCGGCGCCGCCACTGAGACGGTGCGCTTCATGAAGGGCGACAGCGAAATCGGCCGATTTCGTTACGACTGGTCCGTTGTATCAAACGATGGGCTGTTGCTGGTGACTACCGGCGAGGTTCGAGCGAAGCCGTTCGTCGATTCGTCGCTCGTGAAACGCCATGGCCTCGCGCCCGTCTGGGAGGTTTCCCAGTTCGGAGGTAAGGTCAAACGATGGACCTACAAGGGCGACGTGTTCAACTTCCAGGAGCTGGACGATCTCCTGCGGAGCCTGCCGCTCCGCGAGGGCTACGAGCGGATCTTGCCGCTCTTCTCCGAGGGAGATGATTCGCTGGAGATGGACACGGTGCGCATCGTGAGTCGCGATCCCACGGGACGTTGGACGCTGCGCTTTGCCGATCCCGCCATCGTCGCTACGTACGAGATCGACGAGCGGACGCGGCGCATCGTGCGCCACGAGCACGTCTCGCGGAAGACTGGGGCGCTGCTTCGCTTCCTTGACAGCTCGGACACCAGTACGTCGAGCGCCCCGCCTGGGTGATGCGCTCGACGGTCGTCCCGCAGCGAGGGCAACGCTGGCCCTCGCGATCGTAGACGGACCAGGGTTCGCCCTTGTCCAACACACGTCGGATGGCCTGAACGAGCCGCGACAGTTCCTTGCGATCTAGCGAAGAGGCCGGGCGGCGCGGGTCGATGCGGGCCAGCCAGAGGGCTTCGGTCGCATAGATGTTGCCGAGGCCCGCGACGACCCGCTGATCCAATAGCGCGGGCTTGATCGCGATGCGGCGCTTGGACAGTGCATTGGCCAGGTACGCGGGTGTGAACCCCGGATCAGTGGCATCTGGCCCGAGATCGGGGAGCGGGTCGACGCCCGGCGCATGCAGGGTCAACGTTGAGAGTGCACGCGGATCCGTCAGTACCGCCCGAGACCCATCAGTGAAGGCAATGACCACGCGGGCGTACGGTGGCACAGGGTCTTGCACATGGCCGACGTCCCAATCTCCGGTCATGCGAAAGTGGACGTGCAGGGTCGATCCGTCCCCGAATCGAATGAGCTGATGCTTGCCACGGCGCTCGATCGAGACGACCTGCGCGCCGATCAGCCGCCGCACTTTGGACGGAGGTAACAGGCGCCGATGCACACGGTGCAGTCGTTCGACCGCGGCAATCGTCTTGCCGAGGGCGACCGTGCGCAGCACGCGAGCGGCAGCGTCGACTTCCGGGAGTTCAGGCATAGTGCTACCTTATCGAAACATGGGCGACCGCCGTCCGCGCTCGTTGAAGCACGAGTACGAGATGTACGTCGAGCGCGAGATCGAAAACTATAAAGATTCCCTTCCCCGGCCCGTGCTGCTCGGCATTGGGGACGAGGCAGTGCGGAGTCTGAGTCGCCAACCCCAGTTTGCGCTGACCGAGCTCGTGCTGTGGGAGGAAGTCGATCGCATCATCATGCGTCGGCTTCGGATGCCCACGTATCAGACCTGGCGACGCCGCAGGGTGCGGATTCTCGAGAAATATCGGAAGCCAGAGCACTGGGGACTCGACGCCGAAAGTCCGCTCGTGCGCGCTGTCGAACCTGGTGACTTAGCCAACGTGCTGGTCGCCGGCGCCCGGCTGGAAGGCGCGACGCTCTATCTCGCCGCCAATGGTTGCGACGTCATTACCGTCGAGGAAGCACCCGACGTCGTCGCGCGGGTGTTGAGCGCGGCTGAGGAAGCCGGCCTCACGGCGCGTGTGCGTGGGTGTGTGACGGACATTGGACATTGGACACCGGATGTCCCGCTCAACGCCTTCGTGTGTACACCGGCCGCGTTCGACGGGCTCTCGGCGGCCGAGCGGCGACGGGTCATCGAGGTGCTCAAGTCCGCTACGGCTGACGGTGGAGTGCATCTCGTCGAGACGATTCTGGCCGGGCAAGAAGCCGAGTTGCGCGATCGCTACGTGGGCTGGGAGATCACCGTCGAGCGCGACCCCGCTGCGCTATCGCGCGCGTTTGTAGCTCGGAAGAGCGTGGCCTAAGCCGGCGCGTAATGACACAGTGTACACTTTGCGGCGTGTCGATCTGCGACATACTCAACTAACCGATTCTCTAAAGCGCGGCCCTGTAGCGTCTTAGCGATCCGTTCGTCTTGGCACCAGTGGTGCTTATGGGGACACCACTGGAGGAAAAGCATATGACGGACGAACGTCAGCACACGGAAGAGCCCGAGCTCATCGGCATCATTATATCGCAGGGCGTGCGGCCACAGCCGCTGCCTCGGTTTGCGGCATATATCTGGGGCGTTGCGCCCACCGACGCACAGAGCTCGGCTTCGACGACACGCGCGGCGTAAGGCGCGCAGCAGTAAAAAAAAAAGCGGGAGCGCCGAGGCGCACCCGCTCTTTTTTTGCCCAAAAACTAGCGGCGCTTCTTCGCTGCCTTCTTGCGACCACCCTTCTTGGCCGTCGACTTCCGACCACCCTTCTTCTTTGCGCCTTTCTTGATAGCCATACGAACTGCTCCATTGCTGGAGTGGAACACCCGACCGATCCCCCGGTGGATCGGCGAGCGCTTACACGGCCTCGGAGAGGCTCGTGAAGTTGAAATCGTGAACCTTGATTGGCGGCATCACGACGGCGCCACCGGCCTCCGTGCCGGCGACCCGCACAGGCTGCCCCATCGCATCGAGGTTCGCGAGCATAAACAACGGCGAATCGTTGAATCGCATGTTACGGACCGCTGCGGAAATCTTGCCATTCTCAATGAGAAACGTTCCGTCGCGCGTCAGTCCCGTGTAGAGGATCGTCCGCGGGTCGACTTCGCGTAAGTACCAGAGTCGTGTGACGAGCACGCCGCGCGGTGTGGACGCGATCATCTCGTCAATCGTTTGCGTGGGACCCGTCCCCTGGAGCTTGATCGACCCGGGATTCCCGGTCGCCGGCTGCTTCGATTTTTTTCCCCAGTACCGCGTGTACTGTAGCTGTTGCAGGGTGCCTTTGTCGATCCATACCTGACGGCCGAGCGGCAAGCCTTCGAAGTCGAACGGCGTATCGAGCAGTTGATCATCGCGTGGATCGGACAGCAGCATAACCCGTGCATCGACGATCTTCTGCCCGACTTTGTTACCGCCACCGGCCTTCGTGAACGGGCTGCGACCTTCGTCGGCGGAGCGCGCGTCGAGATATCCGCTGATGAGTTGCACGAGATCACCAACGGCCTGCGGCTCGAAGATGACCGTGTAGCGACCTGGCTCGATCGCTTTCGGGCTCCTCGAGGCGCGCGCTTTCTCCAGCGCATGCGCACTCGTCGCCGCGAAATCGATCTTCGCCCAGTCGGGATGCTCGGCGCCCGCCCAACCCGAACCCGTGCCGTCGGTCGTCCGAACCGTAATCGTATAGTTCGCATTCGTCGACCGATGATAGGCAAAGAGGCCGCCCGAGTTCCCCACCACCGTCGCGGTCGCGTTGACGATCAAGAACCCCGCGGCATTGACATCGCCAGCGGCGCGCGCCGGCGCCAGCGCCGCGAGCGCCGCGCGCGCACGATCCTCGGGCGAGACGTTGGCCGTCGCCTCGAAATACGCCGGGACGGACTGATACGACTGCTTCGGCAGCTCCGGCATACTCTCCGGATCATCCGGCGCGAGCTTCGCCAACGCCTCGGAGGACGCGATCACCCGTGCGACCGACGCGTCTGACAGGTCATTGGTGGTCGCAATCGCATGCTTCGCGCCGAACGCGCTCGTGACGACCAATTGCGCGTCGGTGACCGCGCCCGAGGTCGACATTTGGTTCGCGGCGAACCGGAGGTTCGTCGTATACGTGCTTTGCAGGTTGACGTGCACCGCGTCGGCTTTCGACTGCTTGACGACCCTGGCGACCAACGCCTCGGCGTCAGATTGCGTGGTCAGCGCGTTCGCGGGAAGGCCGGCCATCAAGCTTTCCGTCCGGTGTTGATGACGTTGATCTGGCGGAATCGCGCCGGGACGACGCCGTGGCTCACGGCGTTCACCTGGCCGGGCTGCCCTTTGCCATCGAAGAAGCTGCCGCCCAGCATGTAGCCGCGCTTCCCGCCGATCATATCCATCGAGTTCCAGAAATCCGGCGTCCGCATCTGGTAGGCAACGTCTTTGAGCATCCCGACGATCTTGCCGCCCTTGATCTCGTAGAACAACTGACCACCGAACTGGGCATTGTAGCGCTGTTGATCGATCGAGAACGATCCGTCGCCGATGATGGCGATGCCCGAGTCCGTGGCGGCGATCAGATCCTCCCACACCAGATCTTTTTCACCAGGCAGCAACGAGACGTTGGGCATCCGCTGGAACTGGACGTCGTTCCAGTTATCCGCGTAGGAATTGCCATGCGACCGCGTCGGCCGGCCCTGGGAGTCGTACCACCATTTCAGCCACATCGCTTGCTCGCGCGTGGTCTGATAGTCGTTCACGATGCCGTTCTTGATGACCAGGAACGTCTCGGGCTGCACTCCCTCATCATCGTATCCCGTCGTGGCGCAACCGCCGGCTTGGGACCGGTCGCCCTGGACGTTCATGAATTCGGGACCGTACTTGAACTTCCCGAGCATCTTCTCCGGCGGCGAGACGAAGCTGGTCCCCGCGTAGTTGGCCTCGTATCCGTTCGCCCGGTCGAGCTCCGTGGGGTGCGCGACACTCTCGTGCAGCGTCAGCCAGAGGTGCGTCGGGTGGAGCACGAGATCATACCGGCCGACCTCAACCGGCTTCGCCTTGAGCTTTTGGGCGGCCTCTTCTCCCCACTTGCCGGCGTTTCCTATCGGGTCCTGCTCCAGCAGGTACTCGTACCCCCGTCCCATCGGCTGAATCGTGTTCGTCCGGATCTGGAAGTCCGAGTTGTCGGCCGAGATCGCGGTGATCTGCATCGGCAGCCAACTCCGGACGATCACCTGGTTGATGACCGCGCCGTCCGTATTCGCGTAGTTCTTGTCTTCCTTCACGAAGAACATCGAGCTGTTCACGAACTTGACGCCGGCGACCTTGAGCGCCTCGGTGTTGGCCTTGATCAGGAGATCGGCCTTCTGCTCGATGGGAATCGTGAACGGGTCGGTCGTGTATCCGCTCGTCCAGCTCACCTCGCCGACCGACGGCGTGGGCGCCAACTCGACCGCGCGATCGCGCGCGATACGGTTGGCTTTGGCGATCGCGACCGCGTCTTTGGCGGCGCTGGCCACGCCATCGGGCGTCAAAGACCGCGTCGCCGCGAAACCCCACGTGCCGTCGACGAGCACGCGAACGCCGCAGCCCATCGTATCCGTGTCGACAACCTGAATGATCTGCTTTTCGCGGGTGACGACGAAATTATTGCGATAGTGGCCAATTCTAGCGTCTGCGTAGCCTGCGCCGGCCATCTTCGCGGCGTTCAAGGCATCCATCAGGAGCGCTTTCACGCCCGCATCCATGGGCGCGGCGGCCGCCGGCGACCGCACATCCAGCGACGCGAGAGCATCCGCGTACCGCGGCAAGACCGACAGGCCTACTGCTGCTGCTCCAGTTTTGACGAACTCGCGTCGAGTGGTCATATCGCGGTTGACATCATTAAATCGCTTCGCGCGAATATAGATAGCGTAAGTTCGCATTGCAATACACGTTGGCTGGATTTCAGTTCAACGTGCTATCACTTTTCGTCGCGTGAGAGCTCTCGTGAAGCTTGATAGCGGTCCCGGAATGGTGCTCCGTGACGTTCCCGAACCCACTCCACGCGATGATGAGGTCCTGATTCGCGTCCGCCGCGCCGGCGTGTGCGGCACCGATGTACACATCTACGACTGGGACGACTGGGCCAAACGCCGTGTCGTCCCACCGATCATTGTCGGACACGAATTTGCCGGCGATGTCGTCGAGGTCGGATCCCTGGTGAAGGATGTCAGAACCGGCGATCGGGTGACCGCCGAAGGGCATATCGTCGACGGACGGTGCCTCCTCTGCCGCACCGGCAACGCACACGTCTGTCCCTATACGAAGATCATTGGCGTCGACCGCGATGGATGCTTCGCGGACTATATCGTGATGCCGGCGACGAATGTCTGGCACCTCGACGACGCGATCTCGTACGACGTTGGCGGTATCCACGATCCCATGGGCAACGCGTTCCACACGACATTGACGGCCGAAATCCCCGGCGCGGTCGTTTTGGTCACCGGATGCGGCCCGATCGGGATCTTCGCCGTTGGCATCGCCAAAGCAGCCGGTGCCGCGCGCGTGATCGCCTCCGATGTCAACGACACGCGACTCGCGCTCGCCCGGCAGATGGGCGCCGATGACATCGTCCACCCGAACGAGGCCGACGCCGTCGTGCGCGCCGCGACCGGCGGACTCGGCGTCGACGTCGTGCTCGAGATGTCAGGCGTGCCCTCCGCGATCCATCAGGCGTTCAAGCTCGTCCGCGTCGGCGGCCGGGTCCAAATGCTCGGCATCCCCGCCAAACCGATGGAAGTCGACTTCGCGACCGAAGTCATCTTCAAAGGCCTGACCATCTACGGTGTCGTCGGACGCCGCATGTACGAGACGTGGCACCAAATGACGCGATTCTTGCGGTCCGGACAGTTCGATCCGACGCCGGTCATCACGCACCGGTTCCCGCTGGAAGCGGTCGACGAGGCCATGCGCGTCATCAAGTCCGGCGAGGCCGGCAAAGTGATCTTCGAGGTGGCATGATGACGCTGACCACAGAGCTCGCCTCCGGGTTGGATCAACTCCGGCGCGACAAAGTCTATAAGCAGCTGAACTATCTGGATTCGCCGCAGGCTCCCCGCGTACGGATGGAGGGTCGTGGTGAGGTCCTGATCCTGTCGTCGAACAACTATCTCGGCCTGGCCGACGATCCCGCCGTCGTCCAAGCCGGAATCGATGGACTGCGGCGGTTCGGCGCGGGCACCGCCAGTGTTCGTTTTATTTGTGGGACGTTCACAATTCATCGTGAGCTCGAGCATGCCATTGCACGATTCATGGGCACGGAGTCGGCGCTCTCGTTTCTTTCGGCTTGGAACGCCAACGAAGGCCTGACACCATCGATCGTCAGTGAAGGCGACCTGGTGGTCTCCGATGCGCTCAATCACGCCTCGATCATCGACTCCATCCGGCTGGCGAAGGCGATCACCAAGTGCACCACCGCCGTCTACAAGCACGGCGACATGGACGATCTCGTCGCCAAGCTCACCTCGGCGCCCAACGCCAAGCGCAAGCTGATCTGGACCGATGGCATCTTCTCAATGGAAGGGAGCATCGCCAAGCTCCCCGAGATTCTGGAGATCGGGCGCCAGTATCATGCGACCGTCATCGTCGACGATTCCCACGCAACCGGCGTACTCGGTCGCACCGGTCGCGGGACCGCGGAGCATTATGGGCTGCACGGTGAAGTCGAGATTACGACATCGACACTTGGCAAAGCACTCGGCGGCGCTTCTGGTGGATTTGTCGCCGCATTGGCCGCATTGACTGATACGTTAACGCAGCGCTCGCGCCCGCAACTGTTCTCCAACGCATTACCACCCACCGTTGCGGCAAGCGCGCTGGCCGCCGTGCAACTATTGGAGCAGCATCCCGAGCGCGTGGAGCGGCTGCGCGAGAATACGCGCTACTTCCGCGAGGCCATCATCGAGGCGGGCCTCAAGCCTATCCCCGGCGATACGCCCATTGTGCCTATCATAGTTGGCGAGACGGCCACCGCCATCGCGATGAGCGATCGCATGCTGCAGCGCGGCGTGTTTGTGACCGGATTCGGGTATCCGGTCGTACCGCATGGGACCGCGCGCATTCGGTGCCAGATATCCGCGGCTCATACGAAGGGCGACCTCGACGAGGCCATCGCCGCCATCCGTGACGTTGCGCGGGAATTGGGCGTCATCTGAGTCAGCCGGACGTGCACGAATAACCGTCGCCAGCTCGCGATATCGTCAGTTCCCACTGACTCCACGCGAGCCTGGCAACGGCCGCCGTCGAGCATCCACGGCGCGAGCCACGCGGCAATCTGCTGCGGCAGGTGACCGACCACGTCTCCGCCCTCGGCGTGCACCCAGACCGCGGGCACCTCGGCGCCGGGCGGGTCGGGAATCAGCAATAGCGCGTCCCCCACCTGGAGCCGGTGGACGACCCGCATTCGCTGCCCGAAGACCGTCCCATGCACGGCGGTGCTGAACTCTTCCTGGTCCTCTGGTGGCCGGATCATGTGACCGAATCAGTCAACTCGTCGTCGGAAGCATGAATCGATGCTGATCACGCATATCCATTTTTTGAGGTTCAGGCACATGCGGCTCAACCGGGGCCTTCTCTCGGGGCTCGCCTCGCTCGCGCTGCTTCCGGCGATCGGACGCGCGCAAGCACCGGGCTCGAATTTCACGAACTCGTGGTTCTGGGGCGTGAGCGGTGGAATGATGACGTACTGGACGACAAACGTCGCTCACGCGCAAGCACCGACCGCCGGAATCGAATGGTTGATCACCCGCAAGCATACCGCCTTATACATCGGGGTTGACCAGTCATTCTTCAAGACCACGTCGCTCCAGTATGGGGAGGTCGGCATCCAATATGGCGACAGCACGCGATCGCTTTCGAACGCCACGCAGATAGGATATTCTCACCAGGCGACGATCCATAACTCGCGGCATATCAACCTCGCGTTGATGGGATTTCCCGGGAGCGGTCCGATCCGCCCATACGCCGGCCTTGGGGTTTCGCTCAACTTCGTGCAGAACGCCGTCGCCAACCCCATTTTCCCGGGCTCCAATCCATATAATTTCGGGAACGCGGCCTACTGGGTACCGCAAGCATTCGGCACCGAGGAACTCGACCAACAGGCGTACTGGGTGAGTCCGCTGGTCATGGGTGGCTTGCAGATTCAGGTGAGCCGCTTCTCGGTGTTCGGTCAGGCGAAGATCATGACGACCGACGGCCGGCACCTGTTCTCGGATGGCGCGTTCTTCACCGTGGAAGCCGGTGTTCGCTACAACGTCGCGACGATCTTCTAGAGTAGGCGGAGCATGTTGAGGCCGAGCACCTGAGCGATCTCGGCCGCGGACCACCCGCGGTCGAGTAGGGCGCCAGCGATGCTCGGCATTGCCGCGACATCCTCCAGGCCGACCGGTACGGCAGAAATCCCGTCGAAATCGCTGCCGAGCCCTACGTGATCGATGCCGGCCACGTCAGCGATATGCTCGATGTGGTCGATCACCCGCGAGAGCGGAACTGGCTCCGGGTAACGGGCATCGAGGAACTTGGGGTAGAAGTTCACGTTGATCACGCCGCCTGACGCGGCGACCGCGCGCAGCTGATCATCCGTCAGGTTGCGGTCAACGTCGTTCAACGCCCGCGCGCTCGAGTGCGACGCGATCACGGGGCGGTCACTGACCGCGAGCACGTCGGTCAGCGTCTCGGGCGACACATGGGAGACATTGACGAGCATCCCGAGCCGGTTCATCGCTCGGATCACCTCCCGTCCAAATGCGGTCAGCCCGCCCGTGCGTGTGCCATCGACACCCTTGGATGATCCCGCCCAATCATTTCCGTTGATCCACGTGAGCGTGAGATATCGCGCACCGCGGTCCCGCAACGCGGTCAGCTTCTCCAGCGAATTCTCAATCGCGTGCCCGCCTTCGACGGCCGCGAACACGGCGATTTTGCGCGCCCGCTTCGCGGCGCGCACATTGTCCGCTGTCTCGGCAAATGTCAGGTGATCCGGATGCCTGGCGATGAATGCATGAATCACGTCCAACCCGGCCATCGCTCGCGCGAACGAGCCATCTGGTGACTGCGCCGCGTACTTCGCGTCCACCCACGAGGCAAAGAATGTCGCCGTCAACCCGGACGCGATGAGACGGGGGACGTCAGTATGATGGCCATCGCCGACCGGGTGCGCGATATCGGGGTCATACCCTTCATCGAGCACCTTGGACGGCATGTCGTTGTGCATGTCAATCACGATCATCTCGTCGTACGTCATGTGGACACCCACTTGTTGTCGCGGACGTAGTACCGCTGCGGCCAATCAGCGGCCTTGGTGAGCCCGATACGCGCCGAGATCACCACGTCGTCATCGCTCACGGGCTCGGCCGCGCGAACCATCAACGGTGGCCGGTTGAGAGGAAGGCCGCCGTGGCGCCCGTCGATGGCGAGCGCGACACAGAGTTTGCCCGGTCCTCTCGTGAGATCCGCGCGGCCTCGACGCCGGCGCATCAGGTCGACACCGTCGAGCGGCTCGAGCGCGCGAATCAAGACCGCGCTGCCGTATCCGACCGGGCCCGTGACGCAGTTCATGCACCAGTACATCCCATAGATCAAGTACACGTACGATGTGCCTGGCGGGCCGTGCAGATCGCGCGTGCGAGTCGTGAGCCCGGCCGCCGCATGGCAGGCCGGGTCGTGGGGGCCGAGATAGGCTTCCGTCTCGACGATGCGCCCCGACGTACGGCCATGCGACAACACGGCCCCGAGCAATTCCCGGGCGACGATCCCCGTCTCTCGATCGTAGAACGCCGCCGTGAACGACTTACCCGCTTTCAGGTCTCGCTGCTCCCGGGTGCGACTTTGCTCGCCGTCTTGCGAGGCCGCTTCCGCGCCGCGGTCGCGCGCGCCTTCGGTGCGTCGCTCTCGGCCGCTTTCGCCGGCGCCCGTTTCCGTGCGGTGCTGCTGCGACGTGGCTTCTCCGCCGCGACCGGCGGCTCCGCGACAGCGACCGCGGCAACGACCGGAACCTCGGGTATGTGAGGTGCGTGAACGACGGCCGGTGGGTGTACGTCGACGACCCCGATGCTCAAGAGCTCGGGCGGGGGTGCCGCAACTTTGCCGCGAACCCCCTGACGCGTGCGACCGCCGACACCGCGCGGGGCCATCCCGCGAGGCGCGTGCGTGGGCTTCGCCGTGGATGGTGATGCGGTAGTCGCGTGGCCCGCCTCATCGTGGCGCGTGGCCGCGGCAGCGAGGTTGAGCTGCTCGGACACTGGAGCGGCGGTCACCGCTGGTGCGACCTCGAAGTCGTCGCCGCGACGGCGAAGATCGATCACGTCGGCATCGTGCGCGTCGCGGAGAATGCGGGCGAAATTGTCCTGGCTCAAGCTCGCGCTGTCACGGCCGAGGATCTCGCGAGCCTTGGTCCGCACGGCCGAGGCGCGCGCGGGACGCTCATCAGTCGCGAGCGCACCTACTGCTTCGCGCACGAGACGGAATGCTTCATCCCGCGTCAGACGCTCGCCGCTCGTGCCAATGCCATCATCAACAACGGCTGGCTGGGCCACAACAACAGCAACGGGAACCGGGCGCTCGGCGGCGCGGTCGCCCCGATCAGGACGATCAGCACGATCCCGCCCGCGGCCTCCACGACGACCACGGCGGCCGGCGCGCTCTTCGGAGCTGCGCTCCTCGCTCACTGGCGTTGAAGGCGCCTCGACCACGGTGGCAGGCAGTGCAACCGGAGCCTCGGCCGTCTTCGGCTTGGGCGGGCCGACTTCGAGCTGGCCGGTGTCGAGCTTCGTCACCGACAACAAGCCACGGCCGGCCGCCTCGGTCACGAAGCGCGAGAACTTCGACATGCCGAGGTTCTTCTCATCGAACGTCGAGTCGATGTCCTGCATGACTTGCTTGAGGCGATCGGCGCGCATGACGTTGCCGTTCCGCTGCATCCGTTGGATCGCCTCGCTCACGAGCTCCCACGGATCGCGACGCCCGGCGGTGTCCTCGCTCTCGGTTCGGACGAGACCGGCCAGCGCGTTGTACGAGTAGTACTCGTCACAGTTCATGACGAGGAGATCGCTCGACGACTCGCGAATGCCGACGCCGATGACGTACTTCCCGTACTCTTTCAGCTTGATGACGAGCGTCGAAAAATCCGAATCGCCCGAGAGCAGGATATAGGTCCCGATTTCTGGACGCGTGAAGACCAACTCGAGCGCGTCGATCGCGAGACGGATATCCGTCGCGTTCTTTTTCGAGGAGCCGTAGGCCGGCGCCATGATCATGTCGATCGATGACTCGGCTAACGGCGCGACGTATTGGGGATAGCGGCGCCAATCGGCGTAGGCGCGGCGAAGCTGGACCTTCCCCTTGATAATGTCAGACGCCAGCAGGTTTCTGAGCTCCGATTGCAAGTCGGAGCGAATCCCCATCGTCACGTTGTCGAAATCGATCAGGAGCGCCGCGTTCGGGGAGTACGTCACCGGAGTCGCGAGGGCCACGTGCGGGGCAACGGGGATGGCTGGCTTAGAACTGGATGGGGTATGGCGTGATGGTTGGCGGGAATTCATGAACTGGAAGGGTATCGAACAACGTCAGCGGAGCGGTGCCGCTCTCGCCGAACACACCTCGCACAGGCGTCGTTCGACGGGATGCCGGCTAACCGTAATATCTGCAACCTACTCGCCCATGGCCTTAATAACCACCCTCTTCCGGCGCTGGCCGTCCCATTCGCCGTAGAAGACCCGCTGCCAGGGGCCAAAATCCAGCGCCCCATTCGTGACGGGAACGATGACCTCATGACCCACCGTTAACGACCGCAGATGCGCGGCCGCATTGTCCTCGCCGGTCCCCCGATTGTGCCGATACTCGTCGGGTGACCAAGGGGCAACTCGTTGCTCCAACCAGTCCAGGATATCACGCCACAACCCGGGTTCATGATCGTTCACGAACACCGACGCGGAGATATGCATCGCCGACACGAGCACCATACCCTCGGTGATACCGGCTGCCGCCCGACAGGCCTCGACCTGGTCCGTGATATCGATGATCTCCTGGCGTTTGGCTGTATCGAATGTCAGATATACAGTATGCGTTTTCATATAGTTGGGTAATCTCATGACCCGACTCGGCTTCCGCACGCGGCTCTTCGTTATTCTATCGCTGTTCGCGATCGTTCCGTCGGCCGTTCTGACCGTCTTATGGGGCGGCGCCCTGAGCACCGCGTTGCCATTATTGAGCGGCAGTGCTCCATGGAATCGCGTCGCCGCCACCGGCGAGCATGCCTTGGCGATGGTCAAAAATGCCCCGCTTACGCCTGAGCAGCGCGCGGCATTGGCGGCGCATGAACAAGAGCTGGCGGTCTCGGTGACCGAGGCACGCCGATACGAGTTCATCGCTGGTCGAGCCGCGGAAGCCGTCGCCGGCGTCAGCCTCATCGCGCTGCTCATCCTGGCGCTCGTCGCCTCGCGTGTAGCCGGGCACCTGAGCCGGCAGCTGAGCCGGCCGCTCGACGAGCTCGTTGGCTGGACCGATCGCATCGCGCGCGCGCTCCCGTTGCCCGATGCGCTGCCATTGCGGGGCGCGCCGGAATTCGCCGTGCTCCGGGAGCGCATGCGCAGTATGGCCGCGGATCTCGCGACCGGTCGCGCGCGCGCATTGGAGGCCGAGCGCTTGCGGGCCTTTCGTGAGACGGCCCGGCAAGTGGCGCACGAGCTCAAGAATCCGTTGACGCCCATCAGGCTCGCCGTGATGCGGCTACAGCGCGAGGCGCCGCCATCGCTCGCCGAGACGGTCGATGTGCTGGGCGTCGAGTCGGCGCGATTGGAGTCCATGGCGCGGAGCTTTGCGCAATTCGGACGGTTACCTGAAGGACCGGCGGCTGACGTCGACATTGCCGAGATGGTACGGTACGTGGCGCGCAGCACGGTCCCGGAAGAGGTGCCGCTGACCCTGGAGATCGATGACGGCCTGCCACTCGTGGCAGGGCACCACGACGCCCTCGCGCGAGCGCTGTCCAACGTGCTGCTCAATGCCGTCGACGCTTGCGGACCGACGCACGGCGCCATTACGGTGACCGCGGAACGAGCCAATGGCGTGGTCGAGATCTGCGTGCGCGACACGGGCGTCGGTATCCCCGCCGATCGCCTGCCCCGCATCTGGGAACCATACGAAACGCACAAGCCCGGCGGCACCGGGCTCGGGCTCGCGATCGCGCGCCAGACGGTGATCGCCCACCAGGGCACGATCGACGCACAGAGCACCCCGGGCCAAGGAACCGAAATCCGGCTGACACTGCCGTGCCGACCGTCCTGATCGCGGACGACGAGGCGAACATCCGACGGATGGTCGGCGCCCTGCTGGCCGCCGAAGGTCATGATCTCCGCGAGGCGCCGGATGGCGCGGCGGCGATCGCGGCGGTCGCCGCGGGAGAGCCCGACGTCGTCCTCTTGGATCTCATGATGCCCGGGGCGGTCGATGGCCTCGCGGCGCTCGAGCGCATTCGCGCGATCGACGCCGAGCTCCCGGTCATCATGATGAGCGGCCGGGCCGGCCTGGCCGACGCCGTTCGCGCGACCAAACTCGGCGCGGTCAATTTTCTGGAAAAGCCATTGTCGCCCGAGGGGATTGTCCTCGCCGTCGCCTCGGCGATCGAGCTCCGTCACGCGCGGCGCGCGGCGCGTGCGCTGCGTGAAGAGCTTGGGCTGAGAGCACAGCTCGTCGGCACGAGCCAGCCGATGCAGCGCGTCCGCGAACTGATCCAGCGCATCGCGCCGAGTGATGCCCGGGTGCTCATCACGGGCGAGTCGGGCACGGGGAAAGAGCTGGTGGCCGTGGCCATCCACCAGGCCAGCCCGCGGCGCGATCGCCCCTTTGTGCGAGTCAACTGCGCCGCGATCCCCCGCGATCTGGTCGAGAGCGAGATGTTCGGCCACGAGCGCGGCGCGTTCACCGGCGCGACCGAGCGGCGGATCGGGCGGTTCGAGCTTGCGCACACCGGGACGTTGCTCCTCGACGAAGTCGGCGACCTGGGAAGCGAGGCACAGGCCAAGCTCCTCCGTGCCATCGAAACGCGCGAGATCGAGCGCGTCGGCGGGGCCAAGCCGATCAAGACGGACGTCCGTATCCTGGCGGCGACGAACAAAGACCTCGCTCGCGCGGTCACCGAGGGAACGTTCCGCGAGGATCTGCTGTTTCGGTTGAACGTGATTCCGCTCGTCGTCCCGCCGCTCCGTGAGCATCCGGACGACATCCCGGCGCTCGTCGAGCACTTCGCCCGCAAGCGCTCGACGTGGAGCCCGGACGCGCTCGCGAGCCTCGAACGGTATGCGTGGCCCGGGAACGTACGGGAGCTGGCCAATATCGTCGAGCGACTGGCCATCCTGCACCCGGGCGAAGGCGTAACCGCGCCCCACGTGCGCGATGTCCTGAGAGTCGCGCTCCCCTCGGCCTCGGTGGCCATCGTCACCGACGGCGAGCTCCCGGCGACCCAGCTGGACTTCTCGCTCGCCGATACGCTCGATGCCTACGAACGGCTCCTCATTCACCGCGCGCTGACCGCGGCCGAGGGCAACGTGACGGCCGCCGCGCGACGGTTACAGACCGATCGCCCGAATCTCTATCGCCGCATGCGGCGGCTCGGCATTCGCGACCCGGAATGAGAGCGCGTTGGCTTTTTGCCCTTGCTTGGGCCACGTCCCTCGGCGCCCAAGACTCGACCGGTCTGCCACGCGAGGTGATTGACGAAGCCGTGGCGCGATATAACGCGGCTGGCACCCTGCGAGCGGTCGGCCGGCTCGATGTCGCCAAGGACCAGGACATCAAGGGCGACGTCGCCGTCATCGATGGGCCCGTGTCGGTCGCGGGCCATATCGGTGGCCGGCTCACGGTCATCAATGCCGACCTGGAGTTGATCGCCGGCGCCACTATCGATAGTGGCATTCTGGTCGTGGGCGGCGCCATGAACGCACCCGGGGGTGATAGTGTGCACGTCGGCGGCGCCGTGGTCGTGCTGCCGCAGAAGATGCGCTATCGGCTGGCCAACGGGCGCATCGTGACGGGGGTGGACGCGGACCCGCTGGCGAATTGGTGGGCGCGCTGGCTCCACCGGCGCGATCGCCCGAACTACACCGACATCACGCTGACCTCGGCCCACACCTACAATCGCGTGGAGGGCCTCCCGATCTTCGTGGGCCCATCGATCCGACGCGAGCTCCCCTGGACCAACGGGAGCTTGTCGGTCGACGCGCTCGGCATCGTGCGCACCGAGAACTTCGCCAACTGGAACAGGCAGACGTTCGGGTACCGGTTCGGGGCGGACGTGAAGGGAGGCGACGACCCACGACTCACGCTCGCGCTGCGCGCCTATGATGAGGTCTCGCCGGTCGAGAATTGGCAGTTGGGCGACGGCGAAGTCGGCCTTGCCTCGTTCTTCTTCCGCCGCGACTACCGGGACTACTTCGAGCGGCAGGGCGGCTCGGGCGCGATGTCGCTCGTCAACGGGGCGCGCACGAGCCTCACGCTGTCGCTCGCCGACGAGCATTGGTACCCGCGGTCCGAGCGGAATCCGTTCGCGTTAATTCCGACCGACAACGGATGGCGGCCGAATCCGACGCTCGATGACGGCGATTTTCGTATCGTCGGACTCAACGCCCGCATCGACACGAGAAACAGCGAGACCGACATCTGGTCGGGGTGGTACATCATTGCCAACCTCGAGTACGGGATTGGGCACGTGTCGAACTTCGGGCCGCGGAGTGCGCTCGAGTTCGCGTTGACGCCGACCACGCCGCCGCCGGGAGACGTCAATTACACGCGATTGTTCCTGGATCTCAGGCGATACAACCGGCTGGCGCCGAATGCGCAGTTCAACGTGCGCGCGGTCATCGGCGGCTGGCTGAGCGGCGATCCGCTGCCGCTCGAGCGCCGGTTGTCGGTCGGTGGGCCGGGCACGATCCCCGGATTCGATTTCCGCAGCGCGGGTGATAATGCGCCCGACGTGGCGAGTTGCTCGGCGCTCACCGCCGCGCCGGACGGCCGGCCGGCCGAGTGCGAGCGCATCGTGCTGGGACAGGCCGAGTATCGGACCGCGTTCCACTTTGGACTGCGGCTGTTCGGGCACCGCATCGAGAACGACGGTGCGTGGGTCATCTTCTCCGACGCCGGGCGGGGTTGGCTCGTGGGCCCGAGGCTCGGTCCGCTGCAGTATCCGGCCAGTACGTTCCCGAATCTGCGCACGTTCATGACCGACGTGGGACTCGGGGGCATGATCGACCCCGTCGGCATTTACGTCGCCAAAGCCCTGTCTCGTCCCGAGGAGCGGCCGCATTTCGTCATCCGCGTCCGCCGTACGTTCTGATCTCGCGGCGGCTCGTCACCCTCATCGCGCTCGGCGCGCTGTGGGCCGGCGGACTCGGCGCGCAGAGCAACCCGCGCGTCGAGATCGGCGTCCCGCAGGCGACTCCGCCTGATCCCCCCGGCGGGCCACAGGTCCGTGGCATTGACGTGCTCGCCAATGGGACCATTCGGGACCTCATGCGCAGTGGGTTTCCCGCCAGGCTCCACTATCACGTCGAGTTGTGGACCGCCAGCGGGGTCTTCAACAACGTCGAGAGTGAGCGCGACTGGGACGTCATCGCGCGCTACGACCCGCTCACCAAGCACTTTCGCGCCGCGCGCATAGATCCCGAGAACACGCCGGAGCGCGTCCAGCTCCTCGGCGATTTCGACCGCGCCGCGGCACTCGATTCGACGCTGGCCGAGCCGTACGTCGTTCCGCTCATCCCGCACGAGTCCGGACGCCGGTACTACTACGTCGTCACGCTCGACGTCAACGTCGTCTCCCTGTCCGACCTCGACGAGGTCGAGCGCTGGCTGCGCGGCGAGCTACGCCCCGCCGTCCGGGGCCAACGCAACCCCGGCGGCGTCGTCGGCCGCGGCATTCGCACGCTCTTCTTGCGGATTATCGGTGCGGAGAAACGGCACTACGTCTCGCGCACCAAAATCTTCCGATCCGGCTAGTGGACCTGGTGCTGATGCCGGTGCTCGAGCTCTTCGAGGTGGTGCAGCGTCTCGGCGCCGTAGAAGAGCTTGATGTACTTCGCCTGAGTCGGAGTCAACCGACGAACCGCCCAACTCAAGTGGACGAAGTGCGGCTCGACCGGGAGGGCAATCGGGTGCATCCCGATTTCCTCAGGCAGCCGGTTGGCCTTGCGGGTGTTGCAGGGCCCGCACGCCGTGACGACGTTCGTCCAATCGTTCGTGCCACCGCGAGACAGCGGGATGAGGTGGTCGCGCGTCAATGCCTCGCGAGGCTTGAGCTCGACCGCGGTGCGCCCGCAATACTGGCAGCGGTAGCGATCGCGCGCGAACAGGAAGGTGTTCGTCACCTGGCGCCGGAAGCGGCGGGGCACGTGGATGAACTTCGTGAGGCGGATGACAATCGGGCGTGGCAAAGCCATGCGCTCCGAGCGCACGACGCGCTCGAGGTCCGCCTCGACGATCTCGGCCTTCCCGTCGATGACGAGTCGGAGCGCACGTCGCATCGGAACCATGGTCAATGGTTCGAACGATGCATTCAGGGCAAGACACCCGACGATCACTTCCCTCCTCCCTCCTTCCTCCTACAAAAAACTCCCGTCACTCAGGAAGCGACGGGAGCGGGTTCAGGCACGGGTTGCAACCACCCATGCTCGTCGGCTATCGCGCCTCGCGCTATGCCGAGATACCGCTCTTGTATCGCTCGCGTGACCGGTCCCCGGCGACCGATGCCGATCGGGATTCGGTCCACGGACTTGACCGGCGTAATCTCCGCCGCCGTCCCACTAAAAAATAACTCGTCGGCGACGTACAGCATTTCGCGCGGGATATCCCCCTCGCGCGTCTCATACCCCAAGTCGGACGCGATCTCGAGGACCGACGCCCGCGTAATGCCCGGCAGAATCGCCGACGCGAGGGACGGCGTGTAGAGCACGTCATCACGCACGACGAACACATTCTCGCCGCTCCCTTCGGACACGCGGCCGAACGCGTCGAGCATGATGCCCTCGGCGTACCCGTTCCCCCGTGCTTCGAGCAGCGACAGCTGTGAGCTCAGGTAGTTGCCACCAGCCTTTGCCATAGTCGGGAACGTGTTCGGCGCGGCGCGCTGCCAGCTCGATACGCAGACATCGACGCCCCGCTCCATCCCTTCCTCACCGAGATACCGACCCCACACGGCCGGGATCACGAACGTCTCGATCGCGTCGGCGTCGGGGAAGATCCCCATGCGCTCTCCCGTCCGGATGACAAGCGGACGGAGATAGCATTCTTTGAGATCGTTCCCAGCCACGGTGTCAATGCACGCCTGCAGGAGATCGTCCATCGAATGCTTCATTGGCATCCGATAGATGCGAGCCGAGTCGTATAACCGCCGCAGATGGTCCTTCAGCCGAAAAATGGCGCCGCCAGCCGGTGTCTCGTAACACCGAATGCCCTCGAAAATGCTCGATCCATAGTGCACCACGTGATTCAGGACGTGGATCGTCGCATCACCCCAAGGGATGAGCTGGCCATCTCTCCAGATTTTCATGCTTTGCGGCATACTATCATTTTAACGCCCTTGCGCCTGATCGCGCCACGCTTCTAACGCTCTCCGCGACGCGCGCACGCGCTCCGTTACGGCACCGTCAAGAGTTCCGGCGACGAGACGACCGTCGCGCACCAATTCCCGTCCCGCCACGCACACAAATCGGGCCACCGCCCCCGGTAGCGCGAACACCAGCGCGGCCTCGGGATCGACCGATGGCGTCGCTCGCATGCCATCCAACGCGAACGCCGCCAGATCCGCGTCTTTCCCCGCCTCCAGCGACCCGATTCGTCCATCGAGTCCAAGCGCCTGCGCTCCGCCCATGGTCGCCAGACGGAGCGCCTCTCGCATACCGAGTGCATCCGGCCGGCCCACGGCGGCATTCTGCATGAGCGCCGCCTGCCGCGCCTCCGCCAGCAGGTCCATCGCGTTGTTGCTGACCACCGAGTCCGACCCGAGCCCGACGACGACGCCGGCATCGAGCATCGCGCGCACCGGAGCGATCCCGTGACCGAGTTTCGCGTTCGACGCGGGACAATGCGCGACCGGACAGGGACTCTCGGCGATGAACGCGATATCCGTCTCGTCGACCTGCACGCAATGGATCAGCAGCGGATGCGCCAGCACGACGCCGAGCTCCACCAGCCAGTGTACGGGCGAGTGCGATCGGCGGACCACATCAATGCCACGCGCACGGAGCGCCGCGGCGAACGGTCCGTCGCCCTCGCGCAGAAACGCGATCTCGGCCTTGCTCTCGGCGAGATGGATTGCGACCGGCATGCCATGACGGATCGCCAGGGCCGCCGCGTCGACCATCAGGTCATCGTGCACCGTGTACGGCGCGTGCGGCGATACACCGAGGCCGACGAGATCGGTCGCCAACGGCCGGAGCCGATCGATCGCCTCCGCCAGTCCGGCCATCGCGGCATCATGCTGTTCGGGCGCCGGACCGAACACCTCCTGGTACATGATGCCACGCACGCCAAGCTCGCGCATCGCCAGCATCGAGACGCCTGACGAACACGTGTCGGCGTACGTCGTGATGCCGGCCAGCAGGCCTTCCGCGATGCCCAGCCGCGCGCTGTCGAGCATGGCCGCCTCGTCGAGCACAGCCGCGCGAGCAGCGGTGAGCTGTCGGATCCATTGGACGAACTCGAGGCCTTCGAGGAAGCCTCGCATCGCCGTCAGTTCGAGATGGGTATGCGCGTTGACCAATCCCGGCATCAAGATCGCGTCACCGAGATCTAGATCTTGACCTCCGGGCGCTTCGCGCCTCGGCCCCACCCACGCGATCCTCTGGTCATCGACCACGACCGTGCCATTTTCGATCGGCAGCGCCGTGATTGGTACTACCCATCGGGCGTGATAGCGAATCACCGGCGGCCGTGGACAGCGGGGTCGTACAGCGACTCGTCTGGAACACTGATCGATCGTGTCAGCGCCAATGAGAACGCGATGTCGCCGAGTTGCTCTGGCGCGTGCCCGTCGGAACCCAGCGACAGTCGAGCACCCTCGGCGACGGCCCGGCGTACGAATCGCTCATGTGGCCTATAGCGATTGGAGACCTCGAACGCGATCCCTGCCTTTGCCAGCGCCCGAGTCGCACGAGTCTCTCGTTCTTCGGTCCACAGGTCTTCGAGTGGTAGCGAACGATAGGGCAAAGGCAGCAGCGTGGGGTGAGCCAAAATATCGACGGGCATCTCCCGTGCGAATCGCTCCAGGACCGTCACGTGCTGATCCATGTACGCGTCAGGCGTGAGTCCATCGGGCAGATTCCGCTGCCACATATGGACGAACGTCCCGTCATCGAGCGTGATGGCGTGCAACGAGCCGATGCGATGCGTGAACTGGCTCGTGATGTCGTCCGGCAACTCCCGCCAGAGCGAGTCATGCCAATCGAACTCGGCGCTGCGGCCAAGACCGTCGATGTCGGAGAGCGTGGTCAGATACAGTCGAAGCAGCTCCGGCGTGTCCAGCGTCCGCGCCGCGTGGGACGCGTGATCCGAGACACTCGGCCGCACGCCGCGCGTTCTGACGCGCTCGGCCAGCGCAGCCGGGATGAGATCACCATCGGAGAACGTCGTATGCGCGTGACAGTCGAACGGCTGCCAGGGTGTCACGGCTTGGGCGGCATCGTCTTCTGAGGCACCGGCACCGCGTCCGCCGGCGACCGGCTCGGCGTAGCCAATGGCGCGGGCGCGACGACGGGCACGCGCTGCAACGTATCGCCGACCGACGTATTCGCGGCCGAGTGGACGTTGCACTCCTGTATCGGCTCCGTGCCCGGCAAGTACCACTCGGTGGTGACGACCGGGAGCGGGCAATACTGATTCTTGAGCATGCCCGTCGTGCGATCGATGTCCTTCGAGACGAGACCATCCGGGCGCGGCCAGTCAGGCGGCGCGGGCTTGCGGCGGTAGACCTCGCTCATGAACGCGGTCCACGCCGGCGCGGCGAGAATTCCGCCCTGCGCGTTCGCCTTGATCTTCGTCGGGCGATCCATCCCGATCCAGACGCCGGCGAGCAGGTCGGCGGTATAGCCGACGAACCAGACATCGTTGCCGTCGTTCGTCGTGCCGGTTTTGCCACCGGCCGGCAGGTGAAATCCAGCGGCGGTCACGGCGCTGAAGGCGGTCCCATGCAGGACGACGTCCTTCATCATGTCGACCATGAGCCAGGCTTCGGTCGGTTGCATCACCGGGACGGTGACGACCGACGGCTCCCACAGCACCTGACCTCGCGCGTTCTCGACTCGGGTGATCGCCATGGGTGCGACGCGCTGGCCCAGGTTCGCGAACGCGGAGTACGACGACACGAGCTCGATCGGGTAGACGCTTTCGGAGCCGATGTAAATGGACGGGTACGGATGGATCGGTGTCGTGAGCCCAAACTTTCTGGCTTCGTCAATCACACTCTCCGGACCCAACTCCATGCCCAGTCGTATCGCGACCATGTTGCGCGACGAATAGAGTCCGCGCCGCATGGTCATCAAGCCCAAGAACTTTCCGTCGTCGTCCTTCGGTGTCCACTCCGAGCCGTCGTATTGTGGGATCGACAACGGGGAGTCGTCGACCATGTACGATGGCGGCCGCCCATTCTGGATAGCGTCCGCGTAGACGATCGGCTTGAATGACGATCCTGGTTGCCGCAACGCCTGAGTACAACGGTTGAATTTCGAGTCGTCGAAATCACGCCCGCCCACCAGCGCACGGACAGCGCCGGTGCGTGGCTCTAAAGCGATAAAACAACCCTGGAGATACGGCGAGTTCGCGATATCCTGCTGCTCGCCCGAGGCATTGCGGGCGATGTATTGCTCGTAGGTAATGTGCGGAAACTTGCCGTACCGGCCGCCTTCGATCGCGCGGAGTTGTTGCTCCAGGGCGCGGTCGGCGGCGGATTGCATGTCAGGGTCGAGCGTCGTGTAGACCTTGAGCCCCTGTTCGTACAACGAGCGCCCGAACTGGGCGTCGAGTTGCTCCCGAACCCACTCGACGTAGTACGGTGCGACGTCGCCTGATTCGCGTCGGCGAGCGAGTTGGAGCGGGTAGGCTCGGGCTTCGCTGGCGGCGGCGTCAGTGATGTCGCCACTCCGCCGCATGAGCTCGATGACCGTGTTGCGCCTTGTGACGGCACGGTCAGGAAATCGTTTCGGGTTATAGCGCTCGGGCCCCTTGGGAAGCGCGGCCAGGGTTGCCGCCTCGGCCAGATTGAGCTCGCGGGCCGACTTTCCGAAGTAGCGCTGGGCGGCCGCTTCGACCCCGTACGCGCCATTGCCGAGGTAGATCTGGTTCAGGTACAGCTCTAGGATCGTGTCTTTCGGATATCGCGCCTCAATAGCCCGCGCGACTTTTGCCTCTTTCAACTTGCGAACGAGCGTTTTTTCGCGGGTGAGCGTCTCGGGAAAGATGTTCCTGGCCAGCTGCATCGTGATCGTCGAGAACCCCTGGGCGTATCCTCGCGCCAGGATATTGCGCCCGATGGCCCCGAACACGCGGCGCCAGTCGATCCCGGCATGCTCGTAGAACCGCTTGTCCTCGGTGATCACGAACGCGTCACGTACCGGCTTTGGAATCTCGTTCAGGCGCAGGAGCGTCCGGCGCTCGAGGCCCAGCTCGGCCAGGAAACTGCCGTCGGCAGCGAAGAGCTTCGATGTCTGCCGCGGCTGAAATCCTTTCAGTACCTCGACCGAGGGACACCGGTCATCTCGGCAGACGAGCTCCCAGGCGGCGTAGGCAAAGCCGCCAGCGAAGCAGACTCCGAACGTGAGCGATACCAGACAGGCGCGGATGAGGCGCGGGTGGCGACGCCAGAATGCGACAATGCTCATATATCCACTGTAAAGAAACTAATCCCCTACGCCGCTCCGCGGCGCGTCGACGCAGCGCAAGCGCTGCTCGACTGGTCGGTTAACCAGGTGCTCGGCTGCGCCTCGCACCCTTCCCGATATATTGACAGCCACCCGATCGTCTAGTCACGCATGGACCCAGACTTACTTCGTATACCGGTAGGACCAGGCGCGGTACATGTCGAGCGCTATGGCCATGGGGCGACCCCCGTGGTCTGCTTGCACGGGTTCGGGACATCGAGTTTCCTGTGGCGCACGGTGGCCCCCGAGATCGCGGAGCAGCGCCATACGGTCGTCGCGATCGACCTACTCGGGCACGGCGAGTCGGATCGCCCGCTCGACACCGAGTTTGGCATCATGGCGCAGGCCGAGTATCTCGATCGCGCCTTGACCGCGCTTCGTATCCCACGCGCCGCGGTGGTCGGCGTGGACTTGGGTGGCGCCGTCGCGCTCCGGCTCGCGTCGACTCGGCGCGATCGGGTCTCGCACTTGTGTCTCGTCAATAGCTTGGGACCGGACGGGATTCCGAGCGGCGACATGCGCGCGCTCCAACGCAATACCGCGCGCTATGTCCTTCGCGTCGCGCGCGGTATCCTCGGTGTCGCGCCATTGCTCACGCCGTTGCTGCAGGGCAGCGTCGCCAATCCGGCACACATGCCGCCGCGGCTGGTGGCGCGGTATCTCGCGCCGTTCGTCGGTCAGGAAGGCGTGAATCACCTGCTGGCGCTCGCGCGGGCGGTGCACGAGGCCGACATGGACGCGATCGATTTGGGCGCCATCCGCGCGCAGACGCTCGTCGTGCGCGGAGAAGAAGACCGGTGGCTCGACCCGGAAGTCGCGACACGACTCGCGGCGCGGATCGCCGAGAGCTACTTCGTTCGCATACCAGGCGTTGCGCGATTGGTACCGGAGGAGGCGCCGGACCAATTGGCCGGTATCATTTTGGATTTTCTCGCCGGACGATTTGACCCAAGCGCGCGCACGCGGCGCCGGTCAGCCGAGACACAACACTCTACGGGGAACTAGACGTAGTAGAAGTGTACATACCCGTCACCTTATACTTCTTAGCACATGGCGAAGCAGAAGGCGAAACGGCAGAGGGACGTCGCGGCCCCGAGTCCGTTCGAGGAAGCCCGCGACGAACTGTTCCAACAGATAATGCAGTGCGGCGTGATCGGCGCGGCCCCTGCGCACCAGGAAGAGTGGTTCCGCGAGACGTTCGCGTACCTCGCGGATCGTTATCACGAGCTCTCTCCCACGCAGATCACCGAGCTCCGGACCCTCGGCGAGCGGTTCGTGCAGCCACCGAAGTCCGGGCCTGCGCGTACGCCGTCCGAAAGCGCTTCGGCAGCTTAGCGCCAGCCGGTCGTCTGCGAACGCCGTAGGGCCAGACCGACACGGAACCCGTGGCCTACCCCCGCTTCGAGCGCGGGTGTGACTCGCCCCCAGCGGGGGCCCTCGACGCCGAGTAAGACCAATATGTAGGGATGGTCGGCGACCCCTAAGCCACCGGCGACATACGGCCCCCAGCGGTGCTCATAGAAGGGGTCCAACAAGAATCGGCCAACAAGTTCAGCGCGCCCGGTGAGGCGAACCGGATTTGTGATGGGTCCGACCCCGCCAACGAGGCCCGCACGGACATACGTGCCGACCGGCACGAAAATTCCAGCTCCGAGATCGGTTGCGGTTCGACTCGCGATCAGCGCGTCGAGACGACCTTCGATTCTCGCCTTCGGCGTCGAATCCCGGAACACCTGTGCCTCAACGATGCGTGCACTGGCCAGGAGTGAGACGATAACGAGAAGGGCTAGGCCGGCTCGCGTGCGTGCCACAATGCCAACGTGTAGTCCGAGATCGCGATGAGAGACGCGACACCGACGGCTCCGATGACCCACGGCGCCCCACGCGGGGCAACGAGCACGGTGATGAGTGCCAGGAGTTGCAGCGTCGTGACGAGCTTCCCTGCCCATCGCGCGCGAAACGGGACGGCCCTCAGCCAACTCACGCTTTTGGCGACGAGGAAGCCGATGGCCGTCATGATATCGCGCGCCAGCAGCACGAAGTACTGCGGCCGCGTAATACGCCCCGTCGCGAGAAACACCGCGACGGCCGTCAGCATGAATGTGCGATCGGCGATCGGATCGAGGATCGCGCCGATCCGCGTGACTTCGTGTCGGCGCCGCGCGATCCACCCGTCAAGGACATCGGACAAGGATGCCGCGCCGATGAGCGCAACCCGGGCGTCCGGCATCGGCGTGGCGAGAAACGCGACGGCCATGGCGAACCGGGACATCGACACGAGGTTCGGCAGAGTGAAGACCGGCTCGCGCCGCATGATGGCGCAAGCTATTGCACTCACTCCCTTGTTGCCATGGCGCGAGATCTGGCCTAGCTTGACCCCCGTGCCAACTCCCCCGACGGCGATCGAGCTGCTCCGTCCGCAAGCGATCTTCGCGGGACTCGACCAAGAAGAGCTCTCACTCGTCGGCGAGATCTGTCGCGAGCAACGGTTCCTTTCTGGCGAGCACATCTTCCGCGAGGGCGAGATCGGCGATCGGCTCTACTTGATCGTCGACGGCGAGGTCCGTATCACGCGCCAGATCCCCGGGAGCGGCGAAGAGGCGCTCGCCGTACTCAAACCCGGCTCGTTGTTCGGCGAGATGGCCGTGTTGGACCACGGTCCCCGATCGACCGATGCGATCGCCAATCGCGAGACCACCTGCCTGACGATCTTACGGTCGGATTTCGAGCTGCTGCTGCAGCGCAATCGGGACATGGCCGTGGCCGTCCTGTGGGCCGTCGTACGCCTCGTGTCCAAGCGGCTCCGCGCGACGAACGACTCGCTGCAGTCGTTCCTCGCGATGTCGATGTTCTAACGATGAGCTCCACACCGCGCGCGACCGTTCGTCATGCGATCATCCCCTGTATCGGCGCGGTGGAGCTGCTGCCGATCGGCGGCGTTCCGATGATCGAGTGGGTCGTTCGCGAATGCGCCGCCAGCGGCACGAGTGACTTAAGCGTCGTCACGGGAAGGGACCTCGACGCGATTCGCTCCTTGATCGCGCCGCGCACGGGCTCGCCCGGATTTCCGTTGCGCATCGAGTTCATGCAGGCCGAGACCTTTGGGGACGTGCTGGCGAGAGGTCGGGAGTTCGCCGGAGAGGCTCCCCTCGGCGTCGCCATGCCGACCCATTTATTTGTCGGCGATGCGCCCGGGCTCGCCCAGGTCGTCGAGGCCTACTATCGAACGGGGAAGAACGTCGCGGGCGTCGTCGGTAACTTTTCGACCGACGAGGTCGAGCTGGCCCACCTGCTCGACCTCGTCGTCGGCCGGTATCTCCTCGCACCAACGGCATGGGACGTCATTGGCGAGGTCCAAGACGAGACGGCCATGGTGCGCTCACTGGTGGAAGCGCATTGCATGATCGGCCGCCGCATGCGTGGGCAATTCCTCGACGTGACGTTCCCGGAGGGCCGCGCCGACGCGAGCCGCTTCGGCTTGAGGCCGCCGCGCCCATCGACCCCCACGGGTCGCATCGTGGAATGAGCGAGCAGCGCGCGAGGGGATAGCGGGGACAGCGTGCCGACCTACATCCCGTCCATTTCGCTCTCGCACGAGTTGCTCGTGCGACTGTACGCCGGCTTGGCCCTCGGCATCGCGCTGTGGGACATCTTCATCGGCGGCCAGATCGCGCAGTTCCGCCGCTCGCCGCGTGCGCTCGCGGCGCTCTCCGCGGTCTCGGCCCTCGTCCTCGCGCCGGCGCTGCTCATCGGCGCCGCGGCGGCGTCGACCGCGACCGGGCATACGTTCGAAGGGCTGGCGTGGTTCTGGCCCGCCACGATGCTGTTGATCACGGCGCAGGCGTGCTACGCGACCGTCCGACGCATGATCTCGCCGTTTGCCGGCCTCCCCATCGTCGCGTACGATCTGCTGCTCACCGCCGTCGCCATCGTTCGGTGGGTCACCGCGGCTGGGTTCACGCCACCCGAGCCGGCCCTGGCGCTGGCGACGGCGCACGTCAACGTGCTCGGGTACATCGCCGGGCCGGCGGCGCTCGGCTGGCCATACGCACTGCAACCGGCGCTGCTCGCGCCGGCGTTTCCGCCGCGGTGGCGGTTGAGTCGCACCATGCGGGCGCTGCTGGCGACGTTTGCCGCGGCATGGTTCACGGCAACTATCCTGGCGCTGCCGAGTGCGTGGCTCACGATTACCAGCTACGACCCGCTGTCTTTGCAACCTCTCCAGGAACGACCGGCGGGTGATTTCGTCGTTGGCCTGCGGGTTCTCCCAACACTCGAAGCGGCGCCGTCGGCGAGCACCCTCCGGTTCGACTTGTCGTTGGTTGACACGGTCGGCGCCGAGGCCGTCAGCGTGCGCATCGATCCGCGCGGCGCGCATCCCGCGGCGCTCGACTCGCTCGCTCGAGCGCTGGATCCGTTGCGACGCGATACGACCACGTTGATCCTCACGCTCGAATATCCCTCAGACGCGGCCCAGCAATACGCGAAATCGCCGCAGGCGTATCAGGAGGCGCGGCTCGCCGAACTGAGTCGCGTCGTCCGCGCGCTGCATCCGGATTACCTCGTCGTGGCGGATGAGCCAATTATCAAAGGCGATAGCGCCCTGGGCTCGCCGCTCTCATTGGCGACATGGACCCGGTATCTCACGGCCGCGGCGTTCACGGTGCATCGCATCGACCCGAAGGTGCGCGTCGCCGTCGCCGTCTCCCCGTCGGGATCACGCGACAGCGCGCTGTACGCATGGGCCGCGACCGCGACGGCCCCCATTGATGCGGTGGGATTTGTCATCAGGCCACTGTTCGCGGGAGCCTCTGACCTCGATGCGCAGACGCGCAGTGCCGATCGATGGATCGCGGCCTCCGGGCCGACGGCGAAAGAGAACTGGGTGTTCGCCACCTACGGCTATCCCGTGAGCCACGGCGAGATCAACCAGGAGCGCGCGATCTGGTCGACCCTCGCGTGGGCCACGAGCCGCTCGGCCATCAAAGGCGTCATCGTCGCCGACGCGGCCGATTACGGCGCGGTCACCGGCCTCCGCGCGCCATCGGGGCGATTGCGTCGAGCCGCCAACGCCGTGGCGCGCGCCGCCAAGAGCTTGCGCGAGGCCAGCGCGTCGCCATAAAGTTTCCAGCCCAATGTTCAGCCCAGCCGCATTCAAGTTTCTGCGGGACCTCAAGCGGAACAACCGGCGTGAGTGGTTCGAGGCCCGGCGCAACGTCTACGAGAACGAGCTGCGCGCGCCATTGCGCGAGCTGCTGGAGGAGCTCGACGCGCGGCTCGGCCGCATCGCGCCGGAGCTCTATGGCGATCCCAAGCGATCGGTCTTTCGCATTCACCGCGACACGCGCTTCTCGAAGGACAAGTCGCCCTACAAGCACAATGTTGGATTTTGGGTGAACCACCGCGACCTGGGCCGCGGGGCCGAGCAGATCCATGGTGGAGCGGGATTGTATTTCCATTTCGAGCCCGGTGCATCGATGATCGCCGGCGGCATTCTGGATGCCACCCGCGCCCGCGCTGGCGAAGATCCGTGAAGCGCTCGCCGAGCATTACAAGAAGTTCGAGACGGCGGTCCGTACGATGCGCCGGCGCTTCACCGCGTTGAGTGAGGAAGCCGTGCTCCAACGCCTGCCCCGTGGGTACACCGAGGATCATCCCGCCGCGCGGTGGCTGCGCTACAAGTCGTTTACGTCGCACCGCATGTTGACCGCGGCCGAGCTTCGGAGTCCGAGACTGCCGGATACGCTGGCGCGCGACTTTACGGCCATCATTCCGTTCGTGCGCTGGCTCAACTCGTCGCTCGGGCTGCCACCGGCTACGCGCCGCTGACCCCTCGTACGATTCCTTCGACGAGGCGAGCGACGTTCGAAATAGCGCTGCGCGAGGGCTTGTATCTCGGCCGGCGTGACGGCCAGCACCCGGGTCTCGAAATCATCGAGCTCGTCCAAGCCGCGGCCAAATTGCCAGGCATTGATCACGTCGGCGAGCACCGAGGCGCCGCTCTGTTGGCGAATCGCGTGCGCGCCGATCGTGTACGTCTGCGCCCGCGCTAGCTCGTCGGCCGCAACCGGCGATGCGCGCAGCTTCTCGAATTCGGCCAACAGACCGGCGCGGGCTTCGTGTTCCTGTGACGGCGACGTGGCGATATAGGCGATGAACATTCCGGCGAGCAAACGCTCCGTCGCGAACGCGTGGACGGTGTACGCCAACGAGCGTTTGTCGCGCAGCTCATCGAAGAATCGCCCGCCGAGCCCACTGGCCATCGTCGCAACGAGATGGGCCGTGAAGCGATCGGGGTCGTTTCGCGTTGGACCGGGGAACGTGAGGGCCATTGCCGTCTGCGCCTTGTCCCGCGATTCGACTTCCCGCCGTGGTGCATTGGGCCATATGGGCGGAGCGATGGGAAAGCGCGCGGAGGCATGGAGCGCGGCCAACTCGCCCGCGGCAACCGCGGCGATCTCGTCCGGGTCGACATCGCCAACGATGCCAATGAGTGTCGGGCCCGCGAGCACGTGCTCCTCGTGCCACCGAGCAACCGCATCAACGGTCACGGACTGAATCGACTCTTCAGTCCCGAGCGTGCCGACACCATAGGGATGCCCGGCGAACGCGGCCGATGTCGCGAGTCGCACGGGGTAGCGATACATGTCGTCGCGCAGGGCGGTCAGATCAGCCAGCATCAGCGACCGTTCGGTCTCGAGCGCCGACTCCGGGAACGTCGGCCGTTGTACGACGTCGGCGACGAGCGCCAAGGCTGCTTCCGTTCCTCGCGTCGGCACCGACAGCGACCAACCGAAATTCTCCGAGCCGACGCTCGCGCTCACCGTGCCACCGAGGAACTCGGCGCGAGCGGCGATCTCGGCGGCGGTGCGCGTGGTCGTTCCCTTGGTCGCCGTCCGCGCCATCAGCGTCGTCTCGCCGGCCCGTTCGCTTGACTCGTTGCGGGCTCCGCCGAATGCGTAGACACCCATGTGCGTCATCGCGGCGCCCGGCTTCCGTCTGACCAGTATCGGCACACCACCTTGCGTCCGATAGACTCGCACGCCAGCGATTTCCTCTTCGAATGTCGCTGCCGCCCGCGGCGGCGCGACGACGCTGGCCTGTCGGGACGGAGCAGACACCGGCGCCGGCAACCCCGACTCGAGCGAGTCGAACAGGCCGCCGATTTCCTGGGAGTCGTTCGGTCGATACACGAGCGCGGCCGTCTCGGTCTGCTTGACGTGCCGCCGGAAGGCGGCCGTCACGTCAGCCGCAGTGGCCGACAGAACACGCGAGAGATACTGCTCGCCGAGCTGCCAGTCACCGAGTGCCTCCCATTCCGCGAGATGGTTGGCCTGCCCTTCCATCGACTCGGTCCGACGCGCCCACTGCGATTCGAACAGGCGCTGCGCCCGTTCGATCTCGGACGACGTAAAATCGGGCTGCACCTCGGCCCATACCGCGCGGGCCGCGTCGAGCGTTTTCCCCTGTGGGGTCTCGGCCTGGATCACGAACACGCCGAGGTCCGTGGGCGTGTAATTGTAGGCCGTGATCGAAGAGGCGAGTTGGCGTTCGCGCACGGCGCGATAGAGACGCGACGCGCGCCCGCCGCCGAGCGCCGCGGCGGCGATGTCGAGCAGCGGCGTATCAGGGTCGAGTGTACCGCCCGTGCGCCAGCCGAACAGGAGCTGCGCCTGGGCGATGTCCCCGCTCCATTCGCGATAGCGAAGCCCAGCCACAGAGTGCTCGGCCGGGCCGCGATCTCGCACGATCGGACGGTCCGGGAGCGCGCCGTAGTATCTCTCGACCAGCGCGAGCGTCGCCTCGGGATCGACGTCGCCGACAATGCTCAGGATGGTGTTGCCAGGGTAGTAGTACGTGCGATAGAACCCGTGCACATCCTCGCGGGTGAACGTCCGGAGACGATCCGGGTCACCAATGCGCCAGCGGCGAATGCGATGCTGATCGAAGAGCAGCGCGTAGAGCGACTCCGAGGCCAGCGCCGGCGGATTGTCGGTCTTGCGTCGCACTTCTTGAATGATCACCTCGAGCTCCCGGGCGAGCTCACCGGCATCGATCACCGAGTTCGCGTAGGCGTCGGATTGGACGGCGAGGCCTTCGGCGAGACGGCTCGCCGGGAGCACCGTGTAGTAGCTCGTGTGATCGTAAATGGTGTGCGCATTGAGGTACCCGCCGGAGGCCATGGTCTCCTTGGCGATTTCCCCAACGCCGCGCGTCGGTGTGCCCTTGAAGTACATGTGCTCCAGCACGTGGGCGATGCCGACCTGCGCGTCGGTCTCGTCGAAGTACCCGGCCTTGACGTACGTCACGACCGCGACGACCGGCGCGGACCGGTCGCGGCGCACGAGCACCGTGAGACCGTTCGGCAGCACGGTCCGCACGACCGGTGCGCCGAGGACGACGTCGGCTAGCGCGCCCATTCGAGCCCCCGGATGACGAGCGCTCCGGCCACGAGTGCCAACAGGCCGTATCCGACGCACCAGGCGATCGATCCGGCGATGTCACCCCACTGCGGCGCGCTCGCCAGCATCCCGTGCAGGAAGGTCTGCTGCGAGAACGGCGGCAGTATGACATGCGCTGTGCGCCAGAGCGCGTGCGCGACCGGGCCAATGGGCGCGTCGGGCGCGGCCAGCTGGGCGACCGGTATCGATGCCAGGTACAAGATGAGCGAGCCGACCCACGCAAACCGCCAGACGGTCGATTGGCACGCGGTGACCCCGCCCGCGAATACGTACATGACGGCCGTGTACGCGACCGCGCCGAGCAGGGGCACAGGATGCGCAATCAACGCGCCGAGCAGCGAGATCAGCGCAGCGAGGACCAGCAGCACGAGACCACGCAGGGCGAACGCTTGGGCGTAGTACCGCACGGGGCCGACCGGCTTTGCGAACAGAAAGCGATAGTAACCCCGCGCGCGGTCCTCCGACACCAAGCTCAATGTGGCATAGATCGACCCCAGGAGACCGACCAACTGGACGAGCCAGTCGAGCAATGGGGTGTGCGGGGGGCCTGTCCCCGACTCGATGACCTGCGTGCGCGAGGCGATCCAGATCTGGAGCAACACGATGCCGATCGTGATGCCGCCCGGCCCAAGGATGAAATCCCGTAGCTGCCAACGAGCATAGGCGCCCAAACGCGCGCGGACGATCGCCATCAGGCGCTCACCTTCTCAACCGCATCGCGGAAATGATACTCGAGGAGCGATTCCGTCGGCGCGACGCTCACCAGCTGCGCGCCACCGCGCAGGAGCTCGGCGAGGCCGGCGTTGAGTGTCGTGAGGTCGATCGCGGGCAGCTCGAAGCTCCCCTCGGCGCCGGCCGGGCGCGCGGCCGGGAACACCGATGGCACGAGCGCCGCGCCCGATGACAACGTGAGCCGGTACTCGCGCGCCTCCGGCGTCGCCGTCGCGCGCGTGTCGACCGAGCGCACGACCTGGCCGTGGTCAACGATGTACACGCGGTCCGCAAGCTCGGAGAGCTCAGCCAGGTCGTGCGAGGCGATGAGCATCGTCCGGTCCGGTCGCCTCAGGTCGCGCATGACCGCCCGAAACCTGAGCAGCCATAGGGGATCGAGGCCGTGCGTCGGCTCATCGAGGATCAGCACATCGGGATCACCGAGGAGCGCCTGGGCGAGCCCGAGGCGCTGCAGGTTGCCCTTGGAGAGGGCGCGGACGACCTTCGTGCTGTGCTCGTCGAGGCCCAGCTGCGAGAGGAGGGCCGGAATCTGCGTGCGGGCCTCGGCGTTCGGCACGCCGGCCAGGAGCGCGAAGCGCGCGAGCGCCTCGTCGACTCGCCAGCGCGGGTGCATCGCGATCAGCTCCGAGAGGTAACCGACGCGATAATGCTCGACGTATTGGCGTGGAGAGAGACCGCCGAGGCGGACCGTGCCCGAGGTCGGGTGCAAGTAGCCCAGCAGGAGCGCGATCAACGTGCTCTTCCCCGCGCCGTTCGGGCCCGCGATGCCAACCACTTCGCCGCGCTCGGCGCGGAGCGACAGCTTGTCGAGCGCGAGGACTCTGCCCTGGTATGTCTTTGTGAGGTCGACGCACTCGATCATTGACACGCGGTCCACGGCCCCTGGCCGGCGCGCGTCAGATACGGCGTGGCCTGTTGCGCTTGGCCCAAGCGCTTGAGGGTGCAGCCGTAGAAGCCCAGCGCCGAGCGATCGGTGGAGTCGAGGGCGATGGCTCTGAGATAGAATTTGCTCGCCAGCTCGTACTGGCCGGCGGCCAGCAGCGCCGCGCCCATCTCTCGCTGGGCGATCTCGTTGTTCGGCGCCAGTTGCACGGCTCGTACGAGCTCCGCTCTGGCGGTGCCGAGGTCGCCGGCCTCGCGCGCGATTCGGCCCAGGTATATGTGCGGGACCGCATCGGCCGTGTCATGCTCGGCGGCATGATTGAAGAACACGCGCGCCGAGTCGACGTGACCCGCCTGATACGCGGCTACGCCGCGCGCTACGAGATCGTCGGCCGAATATGACGCGGCCGCTGCGCGCCCCGCGCTTTGCTTGCGCCAGGCGACCACGCCATAAGCTGCACCACCCGCGATGACTGCCAGTAGCACTACGAAGCCGAGCACGCGACCCACGCCCAGTCCAGTGGAGGGGGTCGCTGTCACAGTCGCCGCCGGAGGCGGCGCTGTGTTCAGCGGCAACGGCGTAACAGGTGGCGGCGCGGCGGCGAGTTGACTTAGCGCGTCACGCGCGGCGGCAACATCGGCGTCCGTGACCGCGTAGCCCGACACCACGGCGCGATCGTGCGCCGCGAGCAGCTCAATGAGCGCATGCCCTTGATCGAGCGAGAGCACGTTGCGCTGACGCAGATCGCGGACGAGCGCTTGACCGACGAGGGTATGATTGCTGGAGGCATTCTGCAGGGCGGACTCGATGGCGGTCCATGCCGCCACCAGCGACGCCGCGTCGCGCGCGCTGGCCAGCCGTTCAATCGCTGGCCGTGCGCTCTCAATGTCCGCGCCGGCCGGCGCGGTCACTTCACGATACGCAGCAATCCGGCGTCGGCGCTGCCGCGGATGAAACTCTCGGCATCCGTCGTCGGAATCTCGATGCCGGTCATCGAGAATCCACGGCGCGCCTCGGTCTGCATGAACTCGGCCAGCGGACGTCCCGCGTACGCGGCGTTGTCATCGCGCATGCCGCGCACGATGTCATCCCACGTGCCGTCGTACTCTTTCCCCTCACGCACGATGCGATGTTTCTGCGCCGCGAGATCATTGAGCAGCGCGCCGAACAGCTCCAGCTGCCCGCGCGCTTCGCCCTGCGCCTCGTCGGCCGCGCGCTGCTCGATCTCGGCGAGCATGTCGTCGATGTCGTCCGACTCGCCGGCCAGCTCCGCCAAGCGATCATCCCACGGCTTGAGCTCGGGATCATCGTCCGCGAGTCTGTACACCGACTTCTTGAGCTCGACGAGTCGCCAGAATGCCCAGCTCATCCCAGTGATCGTCGGGCGCGGTGCGATCCAGATGATAGAGCGCCGCCTCGTACTCGCCGCGATCGTACAAAATATTGCCGAGATAGATGCGCGCCTCGGCGTGATCGCCGTCGAGCTGCAACGCGCTTCTCAATGTCGCAATGGCCGCGTCAGTTTCTCCAAGCCGATGCTGGGCATAGCCCACGCACGCCACGGCCTCGGCGGAGTCTGGGGTTTGCTGAACGGCAATATCAAAAAATTCCTGGGCGGCCTCGATCAATCCCTCGCGGAACAACGCGCGGCCGGCCTGGAGCATCAGCTCGACATCGTCGCGATAGCCGAGTTCGAGAATGCGGCGAAAATTCTTGAGTGCCGACGCTTGCTGGCCAAATTTGAGGAGCGTCTCGCCGAGGCCAGCGAGGGCATCCTCGTGCTCCGGATCGAGGACCAGCGCTTCCTCGAAGCTGCGGCGCGCCCACGCGTACTCCTCGCGCGCCAGTCGTGCGTACCCCACCCCGACATGTAGCTCTACCGCGTTCGGGTAAAGCGAAAGCCCCTCACGGAGCACATCGAGCGCTTCGTCGTATTGCCCCTCGTTATAGAGCTGGTGCGCGCGCTCGTCGTACTCCTCGGAGCTCAAAAACGGGTTGGGCATAGCTCGACGATCCTCCGGCGCTTGAGGGCTATTCCTATTGTACTATTCGTACACGGTACAGTTCAACTATTTACGGTGTCTTACTCTTGCCGCGCCTCCCCGCGGCGGAAGTGTCACACGAACAGGGCGTCGTCGGTTCGCTCACGTTCGCGCCGGTCGCGGTCATCCGTGTGGAGCGCGCGGTAACGGCCGAGTCCACCCACGCCGTCAAATCTGTGAGGTGCGTCACCGGGTGGTTGGCGCGAGCCGCCGTGGTGTCGCGCGCAGGCGTCACCTGGGCGTTCGATTTTGCTCCACCCGATCGACAGGACGCGGCCGTGGCGGTCATTAGCAGAGCGACGAGTCGTGTCCGTAGACGGCACATCTAGGGAACAGCCGCCGGGCTCGCCGCTGCCGGACGGTGAAACTCGGCGTCCGCGTTCCAGGTTGGCAGTCCCGGCGCGTTCGCCAGCGATTCGCCAAATCCGAGAACTATAGTTGACAGCTGCACCGCGCCGCTGAGATCGAAGTCCGGTCGATACTCGTCCGACGGCTGATGGTAACGGTGCGCAGTGTAGTCGTCCTCTTGCTCGACGCCCCAGCCCTTCGGTCGGCCCACGAAGTCCGTGCCAGCACCAATAGATACTGCCGGGACGCCGACTTTCGCGAACGAGAAATGATCAGATCTGTAAAAATGCCCCTGCTCGGGATGCGCGTCCGGCGCCAAGCTCATACCCATCGGCGCGACGTACTTCGTGAGCAAGGGTCCCAGCGAGCTTTTCCGGTCGCCCAGTGCGTTCAAATCCCGCACACGACCCAACAGATTGCCGCCATCAATGTTCAGATTGGCGACGATGCCCGCGACCGGCACCGTCGGGTGTTGCGCGAACCACGCCGATCCCAAGAGACCGGACTCCTCGGCCGTCACGAACAGAAACATCATCGACCGTTTCTGCGGCTTGGCGGCGCGCGCCATCGCCAGCACATCCGCGACGCCCGATGCATTGTCCTCGGCCCCGTTGTAAATGGAATCTCCATTCACCGCCGGGCCGATACCCAGATGGTCCCAGTGCGCGCTGAACACAACGTATTGGTCGGGAAGTGTTGTGCCGCGAACAACGCCGATGACGTTCTCCGATTGCATGTGGCGTACTTTGTTCGCGAATGCCATGTCCATGGTGATCCCCGTCGACACCGGACGGAAATCACGGGAGGCGGCTGCCGCCCGGAGCTGCGAGAGGTCGAGGCCGGCGCTGGCCAATAGGGCTGTCACGGCGCTGTCGGTGATCCACCCGCGCACGCCGAGTGGCGGAGGCAGAGACGGATCACGGGGAAGCATTCGAAGCTCTTTCGCCCACGAGCCGACGACCGTGTGCCACGGATACCCCGCGCGCTCGGTGGTGTGCACGATGAGACATCCCGCGGCACCCTGGCGCTCGGCCTCCTCGTACTTGTACGTCCAACGCCCGTAGTAGTCCATCGTGTGTGTGAACGGCGCCGTCGGCGGATCGTTCACGAGCACGAGCAAGACTTTTCCGTGCAGGTCGACACCCTTGAAGTCGTCCCATTGGTGTTCAGGAGCGGCGACCCCATAGCCGACGAAGACGAGCTCTCCACGCGCGGCGCTCGATTCGACGGCCGACCCGGCGCCGACGACCACGTCATCCGGATAGCGGAGCGCGGCGGTTGCCTTGCCAGATGCAGTAACGTGCAGTGTCGCCGGATCGGCGCCGACGATGTCGATCGGGACGGGCTGGAAGTAGGCGTGATTCGGACCGCCAGGTGCGACGCCGGCTTCTTGAAGGGCGCTGGCGATATACGCCGACGCCAGTTGCCCGCCGCGAGTCGCCGGCGCCCGTCCCTCCAGCAGGTCGGATGACAGGAATTTCAGATTCGCGTCGATCTCTCCGGCAGTGATCTTGCCCTGAGCGTGGGCGGTAGCGGAGAGAAGAACACATGACGCGCCAGCCAGGCCCAACGCTCGAAACGAAAAGGGCACGCGGAGTGCTCCAAAGAGTTGTACTTATTCTAACAACACGCCACGAGGATCAAAGGATTATGCGCACGCTCTTTCGCCTCGCGTTGGGTCTCGCGCTCGCTTTCGTCCCACGTCTTGCCTATGCACAGGCCGGGCCGACCGTGGACGCCGCGCGCTCCGGTATCGCCGCGCACGTCGTGACAGAGGATGTATCGCCACAAGAGGCCGCCGACCGGGCGGCAAAAGGCGCCGGGCTGGGCACGGGAGGCGCTCTGATGATCATTGGGGGCGCCGCGTTTATCACCGGACTGATCATCGGTGGCGGGGCTGGGACGGCCCTCGCCGTGGGCGGGGTTCTCGTCGCCGCATACGGCCTGTATATCTTTCTCAAGTAACGATTTAGCCATAAACATACGAGTTCGGTCAGCATGGCCTGGAACGTGACTGCTGCCCGGTATAGCTAGTCTTGTAATCATGGCGCGGACCTCGATCCAGAACACGAACAAGGTCCACGATGCCGCCCGGATCGTCGCACGCGTCGTCGCGGTTGGCGCCGCGCTCGGCACCGTGGCGACGTCGATCCACGAGTTCGGGCTCGATGGCGCGCAGACCCGACGCACCATCGGCAACTTCGGCGCGACGTGGGTGGGGCTCGCGCCCGCCAACGATACCGCGACATCGATCGGCGATACGTTGCACCTCGCCGCGACCGTGACCGACAAGAAGGGCACGGCGCTCGTCGGCACGAACATCAAGTGGACCATCGATCATCCCGACGTCGCGATCATCAATCCCGACGGGACCGTCATCGCGCACAACGCGGGTACCGCCACGGTTATCGTCACCGTCGGCGAGCTCATGGCGCGCGCGACCGTCGTGGTGCGACCGATCGCGGCGCATGTGCATATCGCGAATGACAGTGCCGTCACGGTCGCCGAGCTGACGTCCCGTCCGTTATCCGTTGTCTCGACGGACACGCGTGGGCACGTGATTCTCGCCACGCGCTCCGCGCGCTGGCGGTCGAGTGACACGACGGTCGCGAAGGTTGATACGGCGGGTACGCTCACCGCTGTCGCCGAGGGGCATGCGACCGTGACGGCGGTAGTGGACGGCGTGGCAGCGGAGGCACCTATTACCGTCGTGCCAGTGCCGCAGTCCCTCGCGCTCGTGGCGGGAGGCGGTCAGGAGGCGCCCGCGGGTTCGACGCTCGCTGAGCCGGTCATCGTGAAAATCTTGTCCAGACGAGGCAAGCCGCTCAGTGGCCTTACCGTGAAATTCCGCCGGGCCGATGTGAACTCGACCGCTGACGTGGCGCAGACCCAGACGGACGCCGAGGGCCGTGCGCACTGCGTGTGGAAGCTCGGCGATCTCGCCGGCCGTCAGCGCCTGGCGGCGAGCACCGATGGCGTAGACACCGTCGTGACGGTGGAGGCCGAGGCGGAGCCGGTGAGCACGAACACCCGGACGGCGGCGCTGGCGGACAGCCGAGACGTCCAAGATCGCGACAGCGCTGGCGGTGCCAGTCGGCATCAGGATCACGGACACGACTGGTCGCGTGATGGGCGACCTGGCGGTGAAATGGGTCGCGCTCGATGGCGGCAGCATCACGTCGACGACGCCGCGGACCGATTCGCTCGGCGAAGTCCGCGCGAATTGGGTGCTCGGCCCGCGCGCTGGCCCGCAACACGTTCGCGCGCTCATTGGCGACGGTCGCACCGTGCGCCCGGTCGTGCTCCACGCCATCGCCACGGCGGGCGCGCCGGCAGCCGTCGGCGTTGTCTCGGGCGACGCCCAGCACGGCGCACCGAGCACCGCGACGAGCAAGCCTATCGTCCTGCGCGTGACCGACGCGGCGGGAAATCCCGTGCGCGGCATCTCTGTCAACCTCGTGCCGAAGCACGGAGCGGGGACGCTGCCCGACAGCACGCCGGTCACCGACTCACTCGGCCTCGTGCGCAGCCAATGGACACTTGGCGCGACCATCGGGGCGCAGCATTTGACGGCCCGCGTGGACGGCGTGCCCAAAACCGTGGAACTCACGGCGACGGCCGCGGCCACATCGGCGAAGACGCGACCCAGACGGCACCACGCGGGGTAGAATCAACGTATGAGAACACGTGTGGCCCTCGCCCTTGGTGGCGGCGGCATGAAAGGCTTTGCGCATATTGGCGTCATCCGCGCCCTCGAGGAGCTCGGCATCGTGCCGACGCTCTATGCTGGCACGAGCATCGGCGCGTTGATCGCGGCTGCCCGCGCCGGCGGCGCGTCCGTCGACGTGATGGCGGAGCATGCGACGCAACTCAGACGCAAGAGTCTCTTTCGGCTGAATCACGTCGGCATGCTGCTCGAACGCATGCGTTCCCCGTCGATTTATCAGGAAGCGCCACTTCGAGAGCTGATCGATCAGAATGTTCCGCCGGGACGGCTCGCCGACCTCCCCGTGCCAGCGCTCATCAGTACCGTCGACGTTGAGCGTGGGTCGCAGCTCGTGTGGGGCCTTCCAGGACTCGACAACGTCTCGGTATCCGATGCCGTCTATGCCTCGTGCGCGCTCCCTGGATTCTTCCCGCCGGGCCGCGTGAACGGGCGATTGTGCATCGATGGCGGAACGATCGACAATCTTCCGGCGGCGATCACGGCCGACCGCGCTGATGTCGTCATCGCCGTTGACGTTGGCTCGAGCGAGCTCTCGCAGGGCGAGTCGATCGCCTCCCACGGGTTCGCGGCCACGTACATGCGAGCGGCGACGGTCATGATGCACGCACTCCAGCTCTATCAGCTCAACCAGTGGGATGGCCCGCCGATGGTGCTCATCCGGCCGAAACTCGGTCAGGTCGGATGGCTGCAGTTCGGCGACACGCCCAAAGTGATCGAGGAAGGCTACCGCGCGGCGAAAGAGGCGCTGAGGCACTTCGACGAGGTCGCCGCCGCGACTGGCGGTGTGTTCCCGCGCCGGCGTGTGCGGGTCGAGGTCGACCGGGCGAAGTGCATCGGGTGCGGCATCTGCGTCGCCATGGCGCCGGATCTCATGGCCCTCGACTCCAAGGGCAAGGCGGTCTCGAAGACCATGAGCGTGACGTGGTCGCCGGCGGACGGTGAGTTCATTCACCACTGCCCCACGACCGCGCTCACCGTGGTGCCAGCGCGTCGCTCGAATCAGCCTGCCGCGCGAGCCAGCGCGTCGACCGCCAAGCGCTCATAGATCCCGACGGCCCGTCTGAGCTCCTCCAGCTCGACATACTCGTCGTCCGTATGCGCGACGTGAATCGAACCGGGGCCGAATAAGTAAGGCGTGCCCCAGTTCGACAACTTGGGGATATCGGTTGCATACGCGACGATGGACGTTGGCAAGCCCTCGATGTGTCCGAGTTTGACCGGGGGCACCAGCGCCTCGAACTCTATCGACGCCCGCCCAGCGACCCAACGCGTGAGCAGGTTCTCTATGTCCGCGGCTGGCGTCACGAGGCGCGCCATCAATCGTGCCTCGGCCCATGGCGCGATGACATTGTCCGCCACGCCACCAGCGAGCGAGCCAATGTTGATCGTGGTGTCGCCGAGCATCGCATCGCTCGGTAGCGCCAGGGCGTCGAGCTCGGCGAGCAGGTGAACCAGATCGCGCGTCGCCGAATGGCCGAGGGCGGGGTACGCAGAATGGGCAGCCTTGCCGGTTGTGCGCAGAGCTAGGCGCAATGCGCCCTTCGTGCCCAGCGCTAGCGTGCTCTCCGTCGGCTCACCGTTGATGAGCACGCGGCTCGTGGTCGGCACAGTATTCGCCGCGGTCGCGCCATCATGGATCGTCTCTTCACCGACCACAAATAACAACCCAACAGGAACGTCGTGCTCCCGAAGTCGCTCGGCCGCGCAGCACATGGCCGCGGCGATCCCCTTGGCGTCGCACGCACCGCGACCGAACAACCGGCCGCCGGCGAAGCGGGGTGGGATGAACGGCGGCACCGTATCGAGGTGCGTGCTCAGCGTCACCAGCGGCGAGGGGACCGATGTGGCCAACAGATCGTCTCGTCCCGGCGAGACGGGAATGCGCGTGACGCGCCATCCCCGGTCGGACAATAAGTCGTCGACATAGGACACGATCTCGCCTTCGTTCCCGCTGGTCGATTCCAGCCGAACGAGGTCGGCGGCCAGCGCCGCAGGGTCCAGTGGGGTCATGGCGTACAAGATGCTAGATTTCGGAAGCCTGCGTAGAGTGCTCGCGCAGTGGCTCCGTTCTCCACGCCGTAGTGGACCCCTGAAATGCCACATCCGAACTCTTTCGGTAGCCGCTCGACGCTCAGCGTCGGCGGGCGGTCGTACGCGATCTATCGGCTCAGTGCCGTCGGAGGCGCCAAACTCCCCTTCAGCCTCCGCATCCTCCTCGAGAACCTCCTGAGAAACGAGGACGGCGCGTTCGTCAAGCGACAGGACATCGAGGCGCTGGCCGCCTGGGATGTCAGCTCGAAGCAAGAGCGCGAGATCGCGTTCCGGCCGAGTCGCGTGCTCCTGCAAGACTTCACGGGCGTGCCGGCCGTGGTCGATCTCGCCGCCATGCGCGACGCCATCGCCACGCTCGGCGGATCGCCTGCCCAGATCAACCCGCTGCAGCCCGTCGATCTCGTCATCGATCACTCGGTGCAGGTCGACGAGTACGGGTCAGACGCTGCGTTCTTGATCAACGCCGGGCTCGAATACGAGCGCAATCGCGAACGTTATGCGTTCTTGCGTTGGGGGCAGACCGCGTTCGACAACTTCAAGGTTGTTCCTCCCGAGACCGGCATCTGCCACCAGGTCAACCTGGAATATTTGGCGCGGGTTGTATTTGAGCAGGACGGCGTGGCGTATCCAGATTCATTGGTCGGGACAGACTCCCATACGACCATGATCAATGGCCTCGGCGTCCTCGGCTGGGGCGTTGGAGGCATAGAGGCGGAAGCCGCAATGCTCGGGCAGCCGTTGTCGATGCTGATCCCCGAGGTGGTCGGATTCAAGTTGCACGGCAAGCTCCCGCCCGGTGCGACCGCCACGGATCTCGTGCTGACCGTTACGCAGATGCTGCGGCAGAAGAAAGTCGTCGGGAAATTCGTCGAGTTCTATGGCGTCGGCCTGTCGACCCTGTCGCTCGCCGACCGCGCGACGATCGCGAACATGGCGCCGGAGTATGGCGCGACCATGGGATTTTTCCCGGTCGACGCCGAGACACTCGCGTATCTGCGGCTCACGGGAAGAGACGAGCCGCAGGTCAAACTCGTCGAGGCCTATTGTCGGGAACAGGGGCTGTTTCGGACAGATGAGACCCCGGAGCCCGCGTTCTCCGATACGCTGGCGCTCGACCTGGGAACCGTGGAGCCGAGCCTCGCCGGCCCGAAGCGGCCGCAGGATCGGGTGCCGCTCTCGCAGTCGAAGAAGATGTTCCGCGACGCGCTCGCGGCCGACATCGCCTCGCGCCCCCAGCCGGTCGTCGCCGGTACGCAGCGCGCCGTGGCGGTCGAAGACAACGAGGGCGGTGGCCAGCCGCAGCACGAAGCGATGTGCGAATGGAACGGGCGGCAGTTCGCGCTGCGCGACGGCGCGGTCGTGATCGCGGCAATTACGAGTTGCACGAACACGTCGAACCCGAGCGTCATGCTCGCCGCCGGCATGCTGGCGCGGAATGCGGTCCAGGCGGGGCTGACGACCAAGCCGTGGGTGAAGACCAGTCTCGCGCCGGGCTCGAAGGTCGTCACCGAGTACTTCAACAAGGCCGGCGTGACGGAGTCGCTCGAGCGGCTCGGGTTCAATCTCGTCGGCTATGGTTGCACGACGTGCATCGGCAACTCGGGACCGCTCCCGCAGCCGATCGCCGATGTGGTCGAGGAGCACCATCTCGTCGTCGCGGCCGTCCTCTCGGGGAATCGCAACTTCGAAGGTCGTGTCAATCCGTTGACGCGGTTTAACTACCTCGCGTCGCCGCCGCTCGTCGTCGCGTACGCGCTTGCCGGGCGCATGGACATCGATTTCGCCGCGGAGCCGATCGGGGTCGGTACGAATGGGCCGGTGTTCCTGCGGGACATCTGGCCAGCGCCCAAGGACGTCGAAGCGGAGATTTTGCGCTCGGTCAAAGCCGACATGTTCCGCGAGCAGTATGCTGACGTGTTCACCGGCGATGAACGGTGGCGCGCGTTGTCGGTGCCGACTGGCGAGCGCTACGCGTGGGACGATGCCTCGACGTACGTAAAGCACCCGCCCTACTTCGTCGGCGTGACATCCACTCCGCCGGGCATCGCGCCCATCTCGGGCGCGCGCGTGCTCGCGCTGCTCGGCGACTCCATCACGACGGATCACATCTCGCCCGCCGGGACGATTCAGGCGGCGAGTCCCGCTGGCCGCTGGTTACTCGATCACGGGGTGCCCAAGGCTGACTTCAATTCTTACGGGGCACGTCGTGGGAATCACGAGGTCATGGTACGAGGGACGTTCGCCAATATTCGACTCAAGAACGAATTGGTGCCCGGCACCGAGGGCGGAGTCACTCGCACGACGCCTGAAGGGCAGCCGCTCTCGATCTATGATGCTGCCGTGACGTACCAGAAGGCCGCGACGCCATTGCTGGTCATCGCGGGGAAAGAATATGGGACCGGGTCCTCTCGCGATTGGGCGGCCAAGGGCACGCTATTGCTCGGCGTGCGAGCGGTGATTGCCGAGTCGTTCGAGCGCATTCATAGATCCAATCTCGTCGGCATGGGTGTTCTGCCGCTCGAATTTGCCGATGGCGCCACGAGAAAGTCTCTGGGGCTCACCGGATTCGAGACCTATGCCATCGAGGGGCTCAGCAATGATCTCAAACCAAAGACGAAACTCACGGTGAGGGCGGGAGACAAGACGTTCCCGGTCACCGTGAGAATCGACACCCCCGAAGAGATGCAATACTACAAGCACGGCGGAATTCTGCCGTACGTCCTCCGTCAGTTAGTGCGCAACAGCTAGCACGGCGCTGGAGGCTGGCAACGAGATGTTGGCGGTGCCTTTGGTGATTGCCACGGGCGACTGTGCCGACATGTCGTTGAGCGCGTCGGATCGATAGGCCTGCACAGTGGTACCGGGCAGACCAGAGACCGCCAAGACTTTATTCGCCGTCGTCGTGTTCGTCATGAGCACGGCGACGGTTGACTTATCGGGGCTGGTGAACGCGAGGAGATCAACGCGCGCGGTGCACGGATCTTGATTCCCCGCCCCAACCTGGAGGTTGGGATCGGTCGTCGTCATCGGCGTTACGGACCACCCGGGCCGCACGGTGGTCCAGAGCTGTTTCAGCGCATAGTAGCGCTTGGAGTAGATCGGCGTGGTATTGCCGGTCACGAGCGTGCCACCGTCCGGTGGAGACGAGGACTGCGCCCAGCCGAGCCACCACGCCCAGTAGTTGAACGGCAGGACGACGAAGTGCGCGGCGAGCGCGCGATAGGTGTCGAGCGTCCAGTCGAGCTCCGTCGCGCCGAGTGGCGCCGAGAACTCGGTGACCCAGGCGTCTTTCGGATACGACTGCATGCCGGCGCCGACGCCGGTGAGCTCGCACTCGCCGTACGCGTGCAGCGCGTACGCTCCCACCGCGTGATTGAGTGCCGGCGTGGCGAGCGCCGGGAATCCACTACCGCCGAGGTAGCCGGGCGTGAGCGTGTATGGATCGTAGTAGATCGCGAAGGAGAACGAACCCGTCTCGGGACCGAATAAGGGAACGGCGGACAGTCCGTTGGCATCGAACGAGGCGCGGGCCGCGATGAGGACGCGCTGCCACTGCGCGACCGTGTACAGGGTACTGTTGTACGTGTCGATGTGCTCCGGCTCATTCTGAATGCTGACCGCGGCCGGGAGCGGCATACCGTTCGCGCGGAGCGTCAGCAGGATCTTCGTGAGATACGCCACGTAGATACTCTCGGCGTCGGTCCGGAGCGAACCGCCGGGCAGCGAGTCGTTGGTCTTCATCGAAGCTGGCGGCGACCAGACAGATGCGATGTAGCTCGTGACGCCATACGACTGGCTGGTCTCGAGCGATTGGACGAGGATGGACATCTGCGTCGGGTCGAGCGTCATGTTGCTGACGTTCGTGCCGCTCACATAGAGCTGCGGTACGAAGCCGACGCGGGTGAATGTGATGCCCATCGCGTAGAGCGCTTGCGCGACCTGCGGACGCCCGTAGAGGCCCGCGCCGCCGGTCGGGTACAAGCCCCAGCCCTTCACGAGCTGAGCCGGCGCGCCGAGCGTTGCGGTCGCGGTGGGCGTGACTTTTTGAGTCGTGTCCGGCGAAGGAGGCGGCGGCGTCTTCTTGGTTGTCGTCGTATCCGACTGGGTCGGCGCCGGGAAGTCTTCCGTTGGGGCTACACACGCCGACAGCAACAACAGGCATGGCACGAGGAATCCGCGCATGCTGGCCTCCACCTGACCGTTCGGCGGCCGGACTGGCGTGGCGCCGTAGCGCTTTAGCCTCCAGAGCTTTGCGTCGCCGGCTTTCGCCGGTTATGCCGTGGACGAGCGGCCCGGCAGAATGGCCGAGCCCGCTTTAAATTATCGGATTCAGGGTGGTCGGCTTTGAATCGGTCGATCCGCTTGTTTGCCGCGGATCAGAGGGGCTGACGCCGCCATGCCGGCTGTCACAACCCTGGCCTGGCTAACTTCTAGCCGCTCCGCGGCTCGTCAATGCAGCGCTAACGCGCTGCTCGACTGGTCGGTTCGCCTCCGGGGGGCAAACCCCAACTACGCCCCCCGGACCCCCCTACTACTGCGGCAGAGACGTTTCTGGCGCGGTGGCCGTATCGGTCCGCCCGGTCGCGCCGAACACGGCGTTGACCGTGTCATTGCCGACTGCCTCGACGTTCAGGTGGTCGGGCATAAAGGCATCGCCCGCGCCTTCGAGCGACACGTAGTGGCCGCCGGCGTCAACGCGGACGACGATGGGTGTAAAACCCAGCGTTCGACCATCCAACCGCACCTTGGCGGCTCCGCCCCGGGCCAGGATCCGGATATACGCGGGCGCGTCCGAGTTACGCGATATCACCCCACCGCCGAGCGAGGGATCGAGCGCGACGGGGCGCCGATGCACCACGGCCTGATCCGTGGCATTGAGATCGAACGTCGTATCAACCGGCGTGGGAAGCGAATCTGGTATCGGTGCGGCCGTGGGCGCTCGTCGGCGCGGATGGACGATCTCTTTCTTGATCTGCTGCTCGGTCGGCCCATTCCGCGAGAGTCCGAACACCGCGGCGACACCGGCGACCGCGAGCAGAAACAACGCGGCGCCGATCAGCATGCCGTTGCCACGCTTGGGCGGCGGCGGCGGCGCAATGAAGGACGTAGCCGTCACGGACGCCCGACCGACTGGCCGGCGTCCGGCGAGCGCATCGACGAACGACGACGCCGACGGGAACCGGTCGGACGCGCTCTTCGCCATGGCGCGCTGAATTGCGGCGTCGGTGTATGGCTCGATCCCCGCGCGCAACGCCGATGCTTTGGGCACCTCGGCCGAGAGATGCAGCTTGAGGAGATCCTGGACCTTCACCGTCTCGAACGGCCGGTGTCCGGTGAGCATCTCGAACGCCATGACGCCGAGCGCGTACTGGTCGGCTTTCGCGTCAATGTCTTCGCCGCGCCATTGCTCGGGCGACATGTACCCCGGCGACCCGATGATGCCGGTGCCGGAGCCCACCGGCGCTTCGCCTGAGCCCAAGGCTTTCGCGATACCGAAGTCGGACACCATGGCGTGGCCGCTGTCGCCGATCAGCACGTTCGCGGGCTTGATGTCGCGATGGATCACGCCCTGCGCGTGCGCATAGTCGAGCGCGCGGCCGACATCGCGCAGGATGTCGAACACGTGCTCGAACGTCGAGCATGTTGTGGCCGGCGAGGACATCCTCGAGCGTGCCGCCGCGCACCAGTCGCATGGTGTAGAACGCGACCGTGTTGCGCTGGCCGACCGCGAAGATCGGCACGATGTGCGGGTGGTCGAGTCGGGCCGCGAGTTTGGCCTCGCGCTCGAATCGGCCGTAGGCCTCGGGTGACAGGATCGGGTCGAGGGCCAGGACCTTGAGCGCCACCTCGCGATCGAGCGCCGTCTCGTGGGCACGGAACACGATGCCCATGCCACCGCGACCCAGGAGCTCGATGAGGCGATAGGCGTCACCGACGGATTCCTGCAGGCGGAGGCGGATGCGCTCCGCGTGCTCGGCGGCGCCAGGGCCCGTAATCGCCGCTCCACAACGCATGCACGATGTGCTCGACGGGATAATCGTCGCGCCACAACGAGCGCACACGCCGGGCAGACTGGCCGGCGTTGTGACCGCAGCGTAGGAAGGGCGTGGGTTGCTCTGACTGCCGGTCACGGGCTCCGTCCGGAGGTGATGTAGCCTTCAGATCCAGACTCTATGGATGGGCTCGGCGTCACGGTTGTAGGGCATTTTGACCGACCCAAAAACCCGCGGCCTGGCGAGCTACGGGCCGCTGTGACAGACTCCCCATGTGCTGCCATCACCCCGCGAAGTGCTTGGCCGCCTGTATGAGGCAGCCGTCAGCGGGGCGAACCCCGAGACCGCGACCCGGGACGCCGTCAGGCAACTGGGCCTGGGATCCGGGCCGGTGCACATCATCGCACTCGGCAAGGCCGCGGTCACCATGGCCAACGCCGCAATCGCCGCGCTCGGGTCTCCACCGGCCGGCGGCGTAGTGGTAGCCCCTGAAGCCGCGGCTTCCGCTCTGCCAGTGGTTGTCGGGGACCACCCCATCCCTGGCACTGGCTCACTCGCGGCGGCCGCGGCGATCGGAGACGCTATTGCGCGCGTCGGCCCCGCCGAACGCGTGCTCGCGCTCGTCTCCGGCGGGGCGAGTGCGCTCGTCGCCGCGCCACTCCCGGATATCCCGGATTTTGGGCCTCCGGAGCTGGCGAGACTCTATGAGGCGCTTCTGGCTTCGGGGGCCGATATCGGCATCGTCAACGCCGTACGAAAGAGATTCACACGGTGGAGCGCCGGGCGGATAACACTGGCGCTTCCCGGCAAACGGATCGATTGCTTGCTCGTGTCCGACGTCCCGGGAGACGATCCGGCATCGATCAGCTCCGGTCCGTTCGTTGGAGATCCGATTGTTACCAGTGATCTGATCGCGAGACTCGAACGTTCGGGCCGCTGGATGCTTTTTGATGCCGTTGTGCGCGCGCACCTCGAGCGCATCGCGTGCGGCGAAGTACCCGACACGCCCAAACCGGGTGACCCGGCGTTCACGAACGTGCGCGCGCAGGTCATCGTGAGTAATCGCCACGCGGTCGAAGCGGCGGCCGCGCGGGCACGAGAGATCGGATTCGACGAAGTGATCATCTCGCCCACTCCGCTGGCGGGCGAAGCGTCGATCGCCGGCGTGCGCCTGGCGAGCGAGCTCCTCGCGCGACGCAAGCTCGCGCGCGGCGCGTACCGATCGCGTTGCGTGCTCTGGGGCGGCGAGACGACCGTCACGCTCCGCGCCGGCGCCACGCCTGGGCTCGGCGGCCGCAGCCAGGAGTTGGCGCTCGCCGCCGCGCGTTCGTTGGCGGATGCCGGCGACACCGCGTCAGGCATCGCCCTGCTAGCGGCCGGGACCAATGGGCGCGACGGCCCGACGGACGCCGCCGGCGCTATCGTCGACGGCCTCACGTGGACCGCCGTGAGCGCCGCCGGGCGCGATCCAGCCGCCGATCTCGCGGGCCACGACGCCTATCGCGCGCTCGATGCCGCACACGCGTTGCTTCGCACAGGCTACACCGGTACCAACGTGATGGACGTGGCGTTCGGCCTGATCGTCTAGATTTCTTTCAATGCCACCATTTACAGTCGGCCTCATTCAGGCCGCCGTCAGCGACGACATTGCGGCCAACGTCCGCGACGCACAAGAGAAGATCCGCGAAGCCGCCGCTCGTGGCGCTCAGATTATTTGCTTGCAAGAGCTCTTCGACGCGCCGTATTTCGCGCAAGCGACGAAGGCCGAGCGATTCGACCTGGCCGAGCCGATTCCTGGGCCGACGGTCACGTCGATGCAGGCGCTGGCCAAGTCGCTCTCCGTCGTGCTGATCGTGCCGATCTTCGAGCGCGAAGCGGCCGGTGTCTATCGCAACTCCGCGGCGATGATCGACGCCGATGGCGCTTTGCTTGGGGTGTACCGCAAGCTGCATATCCCGGACGACCCCCAGTACTACGAGAAATATTATTTCACCCCCGGCGACACCTTTCGCGTGTGGCCGACGAAACGGGCAAAAGTCGGCACGCTGATCTGCTGGGACCAATGGTTCCCGGAGGGCGCAAGAATTACGTCGCTCTTGGGCGCCGAGATCTTGTTCTATCCGACGGCGATCGGCTGGCATCCGGCCGAGAAGGACGCGGTCGGACAGGATCAGTTGAGCGCGTGGCAGACGATTCAGCGCAGTCATGCCATTGCGAATGGCGTCTTTGTCGCCGCCGTCAATCGCGTCGGCCACGAGCCCGAGCCGGGCACGAAGGGCATCGAGTTCTGGGGCCACTCGTTCATTGCCGACCCGTTCGGTCGAGTGATCGCGCAGGCCGGCACGGGGCCCGAGGTGCTCGTGGCCACCTGCGATCCGGCGATCATCGAAGAAACGCGGCGGAACTGGCCCTTCCTGCGCGACCGCCGAGTCGACGCGTACGCGCCGATCGGCAATCGCTTCATAGGGTAGCGCGATGCGCATGCCCGCGGAGTGGGAGTCGCACGAGGCGACGTGGATCGCGTGGCCCCATCACGAGCCGGATTGGCCCGGAAAGTTCGAGGCGATCCGATGGGATTACGCCGAGATCGTGCGAGCGCTCGTCGGATCCGAGCGCGTCGAGATCCTGTGCGCGAGTGCCGAGGTGCGGGCCGACGCAACAGAGGCACTGGCCGCGCACGGCGTACCACCCCAAGCGTATCGCTTGCACCTCGTCTCGACCGACCGATCGTGGCTCCGCGACTCGGCGCCCACCGGTGTCGATCAGGGGTTGGTCCGATGGCACTTCAACGCGTGGGCGAAGTACGATAACTATGCATTGGACGCGAGGGTGCCCTTCGCGGTGTCAAACATCAGTGGTCTCCGGCTGATCGATCCGGTGCGGCCCGATACCGGTGCGCCTGTCGTCATGGAAGGCGGGGCGTTGGACGTGAACGGCGAAGGGCTGATCCTCGTGACCGAAGAGTGCTTGCTCTCGACCGTGCAGTGCCGGAATCCTGGTCTCTCGCGGGAGGGCTACGAGACCATCTTCCGCGAGTACCTCGGCGCGCGGCAGACCCTGTGGCTCGGCGCGTCGTGCGTCGGGGATGATACGCATGGGCACGTCGATGACGTGGCGCGGTTCGTCGATCCGGATACCATTGTTCTCGCGTTCGAGGAGGATCCCGCGGACGACAACTACCTGGCTTCGGTCGACAATCTTCGGCGACTGGAGCTCGCCGGGGGGAACGACGGCGCGTTTCGCGTCGTGCGGGTGCCGTTTCCGCGGCCTGTGCTCATGGACGGGCAGCGGTTGCCGGCGTCGTACGCGAACTTTTACATCGCGAATACGAAGGTGCTCGTTCCCACGTTCAACGATCCCGCGGACCGCGTGGCACTGAATGCCATCGCTGGGCTATTTCCCGATCGCCAGGTCGTCGGGATCCATGCCGTCGACCTCGTGTGGGGGTTTGGCACGCTGCATTGCCTGACGCAGCAGCAGCCGAAATGAGATGTCTCCCTTGGGCCGCGCTCATCGTCGCGGTTGCGGGCTGCAGCCACCACGCGCAACCACCGACGACAGCGGCGGCACCTTCGACGCGGCCTGTATATCAAGACACCACGGCAGCATGGGCTGGCTTGCATCCACGCCCGGACTCAGGCCGCGTACAGCCTGACTCCGGCCATCCTGACTCGGGCCGCTTCCGCCCTGACAGCACAGTACAGCCGGCCGCCGCGACAGCGGCGACGCCGAGTAAGGCGGATACGAGCGCCAGTAGCTGGATGGCGGCAAACCTGGCCATTGGCGATGGCGTGTTCATTGTCCGCGCCCACTATGGCGGCCGGGTATACGTCGGCGCCGGCGACGCCACGCAGACGATGACGCTACAGGTCGACGCCGACGCGGTCGATGACTTCGTGCGCGAGACCCGCGCCTTTCTGCCGCCTAAGAAACCGCACCGCGATGCCCCACCGCCGGTGCTGGAGGAGCCCAAGAGCGGCCGAACGATGTCGTTTGGCCGCCACGTCTACGCCGGCGAAGCCCGCTATCGCTTTTTCTTCTCGGATGACCGCGCCGGCGGCTTCTCGCTGCCAGCGACGCTGACCGAGACACGCGCGATCCTCGCCGGTCTTACCCGCGGCGCCGCGCTGACCCGCGAGGCGCAGTCCGGCAAGAAAGCGCCATGACGAACTGTCTCCGCCGTTCGTCATGATGAGGTGATCGCCTGGCTCGGATTTCTGCTGGCGGCGCAGGCTGACACGACGCCCGCGCCCGATAGCGCGACGTTGGACGCCGAGCGGCTGTTCACGGTCGATTACGTGATCGAGCGCGGCGTGACCGCCGGTGGATTCCCCGGCGCATCGGTGGCGATCGGCCGCCGCGACGGCACCGTGTGGCTCCGTGGCTATGGCGCACGCGGGTGCGCTGACCAGGCTCACTCGGCGGTCGACCCCTCGACGACCGTCTACGATCTGGCGTCGCTCACGAAAGTGATCGCCACGACGACCGCGATCATGATCCTGTATGACCAGGGGCGCGTTCGCCTCGACGCTCCGGTCGCGCGGTATCTTCCCAGTTGGAAGATCGGCAAGCGCGCCCACGTGACACTGCGTGACCTCCTGACCCACCGGTCAGGGTTACCAGCCGGCCGGGAGCTGTGGCGCGTACCACACCCGCGCCGGGCGGTGCTCAAGACGCCGCTGGAGTACACGCCGGGGGATCACTACGTGTACTCGGACCTCGGCGCCGACGTCCTCGGCTTCGTCGTCGAAGCCGTGGCGCACGAGCCGCTCGATGCGTTCGTGTCCGAGCATGTGTTTCAGAAACTGGGCATGAAGTCGACGCGGTTCCGCCCGCCGAAATCGTGGCACAGTCGCCTCGCGCTCACCGAAGCGCCGCTGGGACGCGTCCACGATCGCAATGCCGCGGCCCTTGGTGGCGTCGCGGGCCACGCGGGGCTATTCAGCAGCGCGGCCGACCTGTCTATCTTTGCCCGTATGATGCTCAATGGTGGACGCCTCGACGGCGTGCGCATCGTTCACGAATCGACCGTGGCGCTCTTCACGCGCCGCGCGGCCGGCCATCGCGCGCTGGGGTGGGATACCTGCGGCGGCGCGAGCTGCGGGCAGATCATGGACGAGACGGCGTATGGCCACACGGGCTACACCGGGACCAGCATCTGGATCGATCCGTCGCATGACGTGTTCGTGATCTTGCTCACGAACTGGGCATGCGGCGATGATACACATCCGCTACCTGCGTGGGCCGCGCTGGCCGATGTGCGGGCCGATGTGGCCGACATTGCCGAGGCGGCGACCCTCGACCTGGGGCCGCTGGCGAGGCCGACCCTCACGCTGCGCTCGGACGGCGAGCGCGGGTGGCACACGAGCTCCGTTTCGATGCCGCGCTGACGGCCGCGCACATTCTTTGCGAGTCTGACGTGATCCGTGCTCTTCGATAGCGCCGTCTACCTCGTCTTCTTGACTCTCGTCGTGTTCGCCTACTGGCGGATGCGACATACAGCCCAAAATCGCTTTCTGCTGGCGGCCAGCTACTTCTTCTACGGCTGGTGGGACTGGCGATTCCTGCTGGTCATGATCGCGTCGACCGCGATCGACTATTGGATCGCGGGCGCGATCAGCAGGAGCACGGAACCGCGTCAGCGGCGGTCGCTGCTCGTGGTCTCCCTGGTGATCAACTTCTCGATCCTCGGGTTCTTCAAGTACTTCAATTTCTTCGTCGACTCGGCCGAAAAGTTCGCAGTGTTGCTCGGCATGCATTCGATTCCGCACGCCCTGTTCAGCATCATCCTGCCGCCGGCTATCTCGTTCTATACGTTCCAGGAAGTCGCCTATATCGTCGACGTGTACTACGGGCGCGTGGTCGCCGCGACATCGTTTGTCGACTACGGGCTCTTTATCAGCTTCTTTCCCCACCTGATCGCCGGGCCCATTCAACGGCCATCCCACTTGCTCCCTCAGGTCCAGCGTCCACGGGTGGTGGATCAGGCGCGCATCTATGACGGCGTCATGCTCATCCTGTCCGGGCTCTTTCGCAAGTGCGTCATCGCCGACAGCTGCGGCGTGCTGGCCAACGCGGCGTTCAGTGGCCGCATGGGGTCAACCGGCATCGCGGCACTGATCGGCATCTATGCGTTCGCGTGGCAGATCTACGGTGACTTCAGTGGCTACAGCGACATTGCTCGGGGCAGCGCGCAGGTGCTCGGGTTTCACTTCATGGTCAACTTCCGGCAGCCGTATCTCGCGACGAGCTTGCAGGACTTCTGGCGGCGCTGGCATATCAGTCTCTCGACCTGGCTGCGCGACTATCTCTACATCCCACTCGGTGGCAGCCGGCACGGCGAGGTCGCGACCTATCGCAATCTGTTCGTGACCATGCTGTTGGGAGGCCTGTGGCACGGCGCGAACTGGACGTTCGTCTTCTGGGGCGCATTGCACGGCGCTGGCCTGGCGGTCGAGCGGGCGCTGGGTCTCGCGAAGGAGGTCGTGCACACGGCGCTCGGGACCTGGTGGCGCCGGATCCTGGTCTTCCACTTCGTCTGCTTCGGCTGGATCTTCTTCCGCGCGACATTGTTCGGGGCAGCGTGGGCGTATCTCCGCCAGTTCACGAACTGGGCGTGGCGGCCCACGTACTTGTCGGCGCTCGCGTACCTCGTGATCTTCACGCTGCCGCTGTTCGCGATGGATCTCCGGCTGGAGAGCACGGGCGAAGAGTATCTGGGCCAGACCGCACGCTATCGGTGGCAGATCGCGGCCGCCGCGGCGGCGGTCATCGCGGTCGCGATATTCAGTCAGGGCGAGTCGAGCGCGTTCATCTACTTCCAATTTTAGCATGTCGCGTCGCCTGCTCTGGGTGCTGATCGTGTGCGGCCTACTGTGCGTCGGCCTCGAGGGCGCGTCAGCCTGGATGCTCGGGCATCTGGCCACGAACCGCGTGGTCCGCGACGAGACCCTGGATGCCGTGCACCTCGTCTCGACGCCGGGCGGGCCACGTCCGGTGCTGATCGTCGGCAACTCGCTCGTGCTGCACGGTGTCGACCTCGACGCCCTCCAGGCCGCGCTCGGCCCGGGCTACGAGGCGAAGAAAGAATACGTCCTCGGCTCCGGCTACCAAGACTGGCGATATGGCGTGCCGTCGCTCCTCGATCGCGGGAGTCACCCGAGTCTCATCGTGCTCGGATTCAGCCCGGCGCAACTGGTGACCGACCGACCACCCGTGGGCCGCACCGCGCGACTCGTGTGGACCGCCGGGAACCTCGAGCGCTACACGGTCGATGAACGGATCGGCCTGACCGAGGCGAGCAACCTCGTGCTCCAGCACTACTCGGCGTTCTTCGCTCTCAGGGATCAACTCCGGCAGGACTCGCGAAAGCTGATCGTGCCGAACTACACCGCGATGGCGCACGATCTCTTCGACCGGACGCCGATCAAGCCCGACTCCGTCACCAATGTGGCCATCGCCGCCGCGAGGCTCGCGGAGCTGGACTCGATCTGTGCCGCCAAAGGCGTGCGGTTCGCCTACCTGCTCATTCCGACCCGGGCGCCGGACGACGTGGTGATCGAGCCGATGATGATCGAGGCCGGCAAGCGCGCGGGCGTGCCGGTCCTCATCCCCGTTTCGAATCGCGCGCTGCTGCCAACGGACATGCTCGACGGGTACCACATGAACCCCACCGGGGCCGCCACCTTCAGCACGCGGACCGGCGCCGCGCTGCGCTCGATCAGCGAGGCGGCGACGCGAGCTTCGGCGAGTAGTACACGATATTCCCGCCGCGATACGCCGCAATAGTCGTCGTCCCGACGCCCGCGAGCGACAGCACGACGACGAGGGCGCCGAGCCAGACTGGCGGCACGCCGGTCTCACGGGGTCGCAGGAGCCGCCACCAGGCGTACGCGCTGACCGCACCCATCGCGATCAGCACCCACATGGCGGTGTCACCCGCCTCCTCGTGCTTCTCGATCGAGTCTCGCGTCACATACCACTTGTCTTTCATGACGTCTTCGGCTGCGTGCCCGGTGAGCATCACGGGATAGGCGCTGACGCCCGCGATGGTGAGCGAGACGAGCGCGTAGAGCCACACGGCGCGGCGACGGGTGGCGATCGCCAGCACGGCCGCCATGGCGCCGATCACGGTCAGAATGATCGGGACGTGATTGACCAGCAGGTGCAGGTACGCGGCATCCATGGTATGCATGCGGTTAACTTTGGCGGATGGCGACCGTGAAGGGAATACCGGCCGTCGTGCTCCTCTCCGGCGGCCTCGACTCGACGACCACGCTCGCGATCGCGACCCGTGACGCGTACACGGTGCACGCCCTGACGTTCCGCTACGGGCAGCGCCACGCGCATGAGATCGACGCCGCGCGGCGGATCGCGGCGCGATACCACGTGGCGCGCCACGAGATCGTCGATGTCGACCTGCGGGCGTTCGGCGGCTCAGCGCTCACCGCCGACATCCCCGTGCCGAAAGATCGCGAGATCGGCGACGGCATTCCCATCACGTACGTTCCCGCACGGAATACGATCTTTCTCGCGTTCGCGCTCGCCTACGCCGAGGTCTCGCGCGCGGGCGACATCTTCATCGGCGTGAACCACATGGATAGCTCGGGCTATCCGGACTGTCGCCCCGAGTACATCGCGGCGTTCGAGCGCCTCGCGAATCTGGCGACCAAGTCCGCGGTCGAAAGTCAGGCCGCCATCCGCATTCGCACGCCGCTCATCGATCTCACGAAATCAGAGATTATTTCGCTCGGGCTCTCGCTTGGTGTCGATTACTCGATGACCACGAGTTGCTATGATCCCGATCCGAGTGGCGCGGCGTGTGGGCGGTGCGATGCGTGTCAGTTGCGGCTCAGAGGGTTCGCGGACGTTGGCATGGCGGATCCCGCGCTATGACGTATACCGTCCGCGAGATCTTTTACACATTGCAAGGTGAAGGGGCGAACACCGGACGGCCCGCCGTTTTCTGCCGGTTCGCCGGCTGTAATTTGTGGACCGGTCGTGAAGCAGATCGATCCACGGCGATCTGCCAATTTTGCGACACCGAGTTCGTTGGTGTCGGGCCCGACGGGGGCTCCTTCGCATCTCCCGATGCGCTCGTCTCAGCGGTTGTCTCCCACTGGCCCTCGGCTGACCGTCCGTTCGTCGTCTGCACCGGAGGCGAGCCGCTGCTCCAACTCGATGACTCGCTGATCGCCGCATTCCATGATGCCGGCTGTGAGGTTGCAATCGAGACGAATGGGACGCAGCTGCCACCATCCGGGATCGACTGGGTATGCGTTTCGCCGAAGGCGAACGCACCATTCGTACTCACGCGAGGCGACGAGCTCAAGCTGGTCTATCCGCAAGACGGAGCTGAGCCCGAACGCTTCGCTTCGCTCGCGTTCCGGCACTTCTTTCTGCAACCTATGGACGGACCCCAGCGAGAGGACAACACGAGACGAGCGATCGAGTACTGTTTACAGCACCCGAAGTGGCGACTCTCCGTGCAGACGCACAAAGTCCTGGGGCTCCGATAATGGAACTCTTCGCGGAATTTTCATTCGAGGCAGCACACCGGTTACCGAACGTCCCGGACACGCACCCATGCGCGCGGATGCACGGGCACTCCTATCAGATCCGTATCACGATCAAGGGCCCGGTGGATGAGCGCATCGGTTGGGTGCGGGATTTCTACGACATTGCCTCGGCGTTCGAGCCATTTCGCGTTCAACTCGATCATCACGTGTTGAACGAGATCCCCGGGCTCGAAAACCCGACCAGTGAACATCTGGCCCGGTGGCTCTGGCAGGGGCTGAGTGGGGTGCTCACGAACATCGCCGCGATCGAGGTGAGGGAGACCCGCTACATGGGGTGCACCTACCGTGGGGACGAAGACGAGCTAAATTAGCCCCCGCACGAGCTCTAGCGCCGCCTCTGGTAGAGGTTGGCATGGCACGTTCCCTGCCAAGTAGGGTGTTCGTCTAAGCCCTAGCATGGAGACCCATTTGCGATTTCGGTGGCTACTCGCTCTCGGTTTGATCTACGCTTCGCAGAGCTTCGCACAGCAAGAGAGCGTCCCACCGATCCTCTTGGGTCATCAGGCCACCGTCATCGACGCGCCGCCGCACGCGCCGGCGCTCGAACCGCTGGCGTTCTCGGCCAGCGATAAGCCGCTCTCGGCCATCAGCATCTCGGCGCTCTCGCTGCGCGACTCCATCGTCGCGCTCGTGCGCGCGCAAGTCGGCCGCAAGTACAAGCACGGTGGCGAGTCGCCCCGCTATGGGTTCGACTGCAGTGGGCTCGTGCACTATGTCATGGCGGCGCTCAAGATCGATCTGCCGCGCACCGCCAAAGATCAGGCGAAGTTCGGGCTCGGCCTGCCGAAAGACTCGACGCAGCTGAGACCCGGCGATCTCTTGACCTTCGGGTTCGACAAGAAGGGCGTGTCGCACATCGGCATCTACGTCGGCGAGGGACGCTTCGTGCATGCCTCGAGTGCCGCCGGGCGTGTGATCGAGAGCCCGCTCGATCGGCCAATAGTGCGGCGCGTCAAGCCGTGGCGCGGAGCGCGCCGCGTGCTCACGGAGGCGGGCCCGGACTCCACGGTAGCGAGTCAGCCGGCACGGGACTGACGGGCGCGATCGTCCGTCGTCGCACGGCGCTCGTCGAGTCGACCGTTACACCGGTCGACGGAAAATCCAGGCTACTCAGACTGTCGAGTAATACGCGCGCGCGACCCGACGAGTCAGCGCGCACGATCCCCTCGCTCACCTGCGTCGTCGACTCGAGCACCACGTGGCCGGGCGCGCCGAGCGAATCGAGCGTAGCGCACATCACGACGCCTGAATTTCGCGGCTCGGCCAGGTTGAACGGGCCGTAGTTGACGAGATTGCCGAGCGAGTAGAACGCCAGCGCGCTATCCCGCCATTCGGCCGCGCGCAGCACGTGCGGACCATGGCCGATCACGAGCCATGCGCCCGCATCGATTGCCGCGTGGGCAAACGCGACCGGATTGCCGCGATCCTCGCCGACAAAGTGCTCGGTCGAGTCGCCCGTTCGTTGCGCACTCGCGCCCTCGGCGCCCATGTGGGCGGTCACAATCACCCGACTATATCGCGCATGCGCCGCGGCCACGAGTCGCGAGACCGCTCCGAGGTCGCCAACACCCGGCGACGACCACGCACTGAATCCGAGCACGGCGATCGTGTCGCCACGCTTCGTCACCGCGAGCGACGGGATCGTGTCCGCGCCCGTGACGAGCAGTCCCGCCTGACGCAGGAGGTGCACCGAGTGCACAAAGCCATCGTCGCCGGCATCATGCGCGTGATTGTTCGCGACGTTTGCGACGACGACCGTCGCGCTATCGCCCAGCTTTCTCAGCGCCGCCGCCGCTGACGCGGGCTGACGTAGCACGAAACAATGGGCGCTCGGCGGCTTCGCCGCCTGCGCATCGGCCTTTGAGCGCCTTCGTGTTCGGCCACCCGTCTGTGTGCTGCCAGTGGCACCGTGTGCGTAGCGGCGAAGCCGCGCGCGCACAGTGCACTTGTCTTCAGAGACAGAGTCGTCGCCGAACGCCCCCTCGGCGTTGAACAGCACGATGTCGGCGCCCGAGAAGAGCGGGGCTAATGGCGAAACCAACGAATCGGGCGGGATGAGGGCCGCACGCCAGTTGCCCTTGGCAACGCCGGTCGCGATACGCCCCCACGTGCTATCGAGGTTGGTGCCGAGGGTCACGTCACCGCCGGCGCACACTCGGACGCTATCGCAAGCGAGAGCAAAGAGCAGCGCGGCCGCGATCACTGCGCCTGATGAACAGTCTGCCCGCGCGTCGGCTCGCCACGGTCGACCGGCGTGCCGTCGGCGACATAGTGCTGGAACTGGGCCGGCATACCGGCGCCCACCATGAACAATGGCGTACTCTGCATGTGATAATGCAGGTGAGTGCCACAGCGGCCGACCGGGTCGCCCGGCCGCACGCGTTGCCCGCGCGTCACGGCGACGGACCCACGGTCGAGGTGCGCCAGAAACGAAAATTCGCCGTTGCCGTGATCGATCACCACGTAGTTCCCGAGCGCCGCACTGTCGGCCACGCTGTCGACGAGATCGACGACGGTGCCGGCGCCCGGCGCCAACACGGGCCGGCCGCGGCAGCCGTCCTTGGTACCGAAGTCGTACGCGAACCGTTGGTCAGGTGAGCTCGCGTGACGGTTCTGCGCCAGCGTGCGCCCACCCCAGAGCACGAGCCACTCGCCCGTGAAGGGGAGCCGTAGCACCGTCTTCGTCTTGTAGTCGAGAAACGCCGAGCTGGCCTCCGACACGGGCGACGGACGCACGAAGAAGCCCGCAATGTTGCCCGTCGCATCGAACGTCCACCGCACGACGATCGGCTGCGTGATCTTTTCGACTTCGATCAGCTGGTCGTAGATCGTGTATGGCGCCCGCTGCGACTCGGCCTCGGTGATCACGTACTGCTTGGCGCCGAGCTGCGCGCGAATCGTCTCCCGGACTCCGGCGAACTTGGCGCTGTCCATCGCCGCGCGCAACTCGGGTGTGAACCGCGCGAAGACTTCGGCCAGGTGATCGCCCCAGAACAGGTCCGTGTACTGCCGGCCCCAGGCGACTGCGCTGTCGGTCTGGGCATGCGCCACAGCCGCCGAGAGCAGGACGCCCAAGAGACCTCGCATCATGCGGACGGCGTCAGGCGAACGCCAATGTTGAATGCTCCGTATTTTGCGCGGCCCTCGGGCGGCAAGGGCTCGGCGAAAAAGTGGGCATACGCACCCATGAAGCTCATGCGCAGCACTTGGGTCGCCGCGATGCCGCCGTAGATCGCGCTCACGCCCCACTTGCTCAGGCTCGACGTGCGCGCCATGTACTCGACATCGCTCACTGACCCGTTGCGACCCAGCGTGATATAGAAGGCCGTGGTCGCGAGGCCACCGAACAGAATGCCGCGCTCGAATGTCGAGCCGCGCGGGTGGGGGATGTCGAGAATCGCCTCATCGAGCACGGTCTGCACCGTGAGACCAGCGCTCGAAAAGATGAATTGCTTGCCCGGGTTCGTCGTGGCATCGATCCCCGAGTAGATCGTCGGGCGGCCCTTGTTGAAAGCGAAGCTCGGGTGGGCGCCGACGGCATACGAGGCGACAATGTGGCCCGTCTCGTGGAGGCCCAAGCTCGTAAAGCCTCCGGCGAAGAACACGAACCAGTTCAGGTGATGCGCGCGGGCCGCCGACTGGTGGGTGGCCGAATCGCCAGCCGCCGAGTCGGGATGCACAGCCGACGCGCTGGTCGAATCCGACCGCGTCGGCTCTTGTGCGGCCGCGAAGCGTGCCGCAAAGCCGAGGCTAAGTACGAGAAAGCGCGGGAACCTGAACCGGAGCGTCGAGGCGAGCCCGCAGGTGATCGGCGAGACGAATCGCAAGCTGGAGGATGGTGAACGTTGGATTAGCGAACCCACAGCTCGGAAAAACGGAGCTCCCAGCGACGAAGAGGTTCGCGACACCGTGCACGCGACAGTGCTCGTCGACGACGCCGGTCTTGGCATCGCTCGCCATGCGCGTCGTCCCCATCTGGTGCCACCCGCCATTGACCGCCTCGAATGCCGGCACGTCCTCTCCGTACGGCGGAACAAAGACTCGCCCGACGCCCGCGCTGGCGCAAGCCTCGGCGAGCAGCACGGCGCCGGCCCGCACATTGGCGCGGTCCCGTTCGGTGATCCGCCAGTCGAGATCGACGCGCGGCGTTCCGAGACTGTCACGCTCGCCATTGAGCGTGATGCGGCTCTCCCGGTTCGGCGCTTGCTCGGCCCGTACGAACACCTCGAACAACCGCCCGGTGCGGGGCGCGATCGATGTGCGAGCGCCGAGCGCCCGCAGGACGTTGCCGACGCCGCCGAGCGAGCTCCCGAGGCGCTGGCCCCAGCGCGCCGAGCCGCGCCCGCGCATGACGGCCTGGGCCAGCGCGAGCGCCGAGGCAAACGCCGGCGACTGGGCAGCTTGCAGCCAGGCGACGGGCGCGTCGCGGACCTGCTGGAGGGAGGCGCTCCACGCCAAGAGCTGCCGGTCGCGCACGACCTGCGGCGGGAGAATGAACCACGCCATAGGCTCACGCCCGCGTCGGGCTTTCTCGTCATAGAACGAGCAATCGACACCGGGGTTGGACACGAGCACGCCGCACCGCACGTGGAGGTGCTCCATGAAGTAGCGCCCCACGAGGTCGTGATCGTTGCCGATCCGCGCCTGGAGCAGGAGCCGCGCGTTCTCGATCGCGCCCGCCGCGAGCACGACGACGCGCGCGCCCACGGTGAATGTATTGCCGGCGAGCGTGCGCACGGTCAGCCGTTCGACGGCGGCGCCACCCGGTGTCGTCGTGATCGCCGTGACGTTCGCGTACAACATGGTCTGCACGTTCGCGGCGGCAAACAACGCCTCCTTGTACGCCGCCGAGAAATCGATGATGGGGCTGAACTGGAGGAGTCCGGTCTCGATGCGATCGGGCGGCAACGGCAACACGTGCCGGCCACCCCGCCCCGTTGCGTCGCGCATCGCGTCGGCTGGCGGCGCCACATTGAGCAATGCCCGCGCGCGATCGGAGAAGCGGTCGACTTCCTGCCACGGGATCGGCCACCCACTGTCCGACACCCAGGACCGTGCCTCGAAGTCGATCGGGTCCATAGCCCGCGTCCAGCCACCCCATCGGTTCGTGCCGCCACCGAACCGCCGTACGCGGCAATCATCGAGTCGAAAATATTGATGGCCAATCAGGCGACCGCGGTACAATGCCTGCGTTTCCGCATCGGGCTGAAGGCCGCCGCTTTCCAGCAGACAGACGCGGAACGGCGTGCCGGACAGCTCGCGCGCGATCGCGATACCCGCGGGGCCTGCACCAATAATGCAGACGTTGGTATCGAGATGCTGATCCGGTGGCAGCGTGCGACCATCGATCACCATGGTAGTTTACGCTCATGGCGCTTGAAGTCACGTTTCAGGTCAATCTTGCCCCGGCGGATTTTCCGCACGCGCGCCATACGTTGCCGCATCAGCTGCGACAGTGGTCGTCCCAGGTCGACGAGTTTCTGCTCACCACGGATCTGCACCGCGTCAAACACGGTCATTTTGGCGAAGGATGGGACGAGCGACGCGCGCCGCTCGCGGCATTGATTGCCGAATGCGCGCGTGAATTTCCCAACATTCGCGCGCTGGACGTTGACTACAGCGCCGGTGCATCCCGTCGAGTCTCCGACACGTTCTTTCGGGGACGACCGGTCCCCGCGAAAGATCTGCGCGGCGCGCCGATTTATCCGTATTACTTCGGGCTCGAAGCCGCGAAGCACGACGTGGTGATCCACATCGATTCCGATATGATGTTCGGCGGCGGAAGCCAGACGTGGGTCAAGGAAGCACTCGACCTGTTCGCGGCCGACCCCAACGTGCTCACCTGCTCGCCGCTCGCCGGCCCGCCCACGCACGACGGCACGTTGCCTGGCCAACCCACCGCCAGCATATACCCGGCACTGCCAACCGCATTCCGGTTCCATTGGTTCAGCACACGCATCTTCGCGTTGTCCAAGCGCCGGTTCGCGGAGCGAATTGGCGGTGTTGAACCGAGGAGACCAGCGCTGCGCGGCGCGATCCGTGCGATGTTGCAGGGCAACCCGATGGCGGATCTCGCCGAGAACGTGCTCTCCGACGCCATGGCCGCCGCCGGGATGTACCGGGTCGATTTCCTCGGCTCCGGCGACGGCATGTGGTCCCTGCATCCGCCCTATCGCTCGGCGGCGTTCTATGAGCAACTGCCGGAGTTGATCGCGCGGATCGAGTCGGGTGACGTGCCGGAGGCCCAGCGCGGGTACTACGACATTAACGACGCGCTGTTCGACTGGAGTACCGCGCGCGCCGGGA
>CAWBZV010000011.1:0-141510 GCA_963793305.1 uncultured Gemmatimonadales bacterium
GGGCTGGCCATGGCGCGAGTGTAGCCGAGAGCCGTGTTATCGTTATGCCGTGAATCCCATCGTCGATCTCCGCAGCGACACCGTGACCCGGCCGACGGCCGGCGATGCGCGCGGCCATGGCGGCCGCCGACGTGGGCGACGATGTGTATGGCGACGATCCGACGGTCAATCGCCTCGAGGCACGCATGGCCGAGCGGTTCGGATTCGAGCGGGCGCTGTTCTTCGCCTCCGGGACTCAAAGCAATCTGGCCGCTCTTGATGGCGCATTGTGGCCGGGGCGACGAGATACCTGGTCGGGCAGGAAGCGCACACGTACAAATATGAGCAGGGCGGCGCGGCAGTTCTCGGCAGCATTCAGCCGCAGCCGCTGGAGAACGAGCCGCGACGGCAACGATCGCGCTCGAACGCATCGCGCGCGCCATCAAGCCCGATGACTCGCATTTCGCCCGCACCCGGCTCCTGGCGCTGGAAAACACCATGGGCGGCCGGGTGCTGCCGGTCGACTACCTGCGGGTGCGACCGAGTTCGCGCACGCGCGGCGGGCTCAGGACTCATTTGGATGGCGCCCGGCTGTTCAACGCGATCGTCAAGCTCGCGATCGATGAGCCGGCGGCCGTGGCCGGATTCGATTCGGTGTCGGTGTGCCTGTCCAAGGGGCTGGGAGCGCCGGCAGGGTCGGTGCTGCTGGGTCTCGGACTTCATCGCCGCCGCGCGGCGCTGGCGCAAGGCGCTCGGCGGCGGCATGCGTCAGGCGGGCATCTTGGCGGCGGGCGGCTTGTACGCACTCGACCACCACGTAGAGCGGTTGGCGGAGGATCACGCGGAATGCCGCCTACCTCGCGGAGGGACTGCGCGCCCTCGGGCTCGCGGTCGAGCCGCCGGAGACCAATCTCGTGTTCGTGGAGATTCCGGAGCAGCGGTCGAGGCGCTGCGGCGCGCATCTGGCGAAGCGCGGCATTATCGCATCGATCGGGCCGCGCACCCGCCTCGCCACTCATCTCGATGCGCCGCGCGCCAAGATCGATGTCGCGCTGCGGGCGTTTCGAGAGTTGGTCCCGAGGCGTTAGGCGACCTAGAGGGCCCCGGAGCCGGCGGCGCGCGCTCTCGAGATCCGCGCGCGTATCGACATCCAGCGCGGCGGACGGCAAGCTCGATCAGCGTCGACTCATCCCGGGGCAGGTCGTTCACCAGGTCATGCAGGCCGAGGTCGCCGCCGATGCGCCGCGCCCGCGGCATACAGCCGGCGCGGCAGGATGAGGGGCGTCCCGGCCGGGTCGCCCACGCGACGGGCGACCACGGCGACGGCGCGACGATCGCCAGCGCGCGCGATCGCCGCCCGATCTCGCGAGGATCGAGACCGGCCAAATCGACCGGCAGGAACAGGACGGCGGCGCTGTAGCGCGCCCGGAGCAATCCGCATTTCACGGATGCCGAGAGTCCCCGTGAGCGATGTCGGCTTTCGACGAAGTCCACGCGGTGGCCGCGCAAGCTCGGCTCGCGCCCGCGACTGCCCGCGGCGGCAAGACGACGATGATCGCTGCGCCCGCGGACAAGGGACTCAGCGCGCGCACGGTTCTGCGCGAGCAGCGTCACGCCCCGGATCCGCGCCAGGGCCTTCGGCGCTGCCGAGACGCGTCGAAGGCCGGCGGAGAGCGACCACGATGCGGCAGCCCGGCGGCGGCGTTCGTTGGTATCATGACGCTATGACTATACCCGGCAATTTGCAGCGTCGGCCTTTCTGGCGCCGATCGGCCTGGTGGCGCTTGCGCCGGCGGCGGGTGTTCTGATTCTGATCGCCGCGGCGTGGTTCCTGGTCACCTCGACATCGACCACCGTCATCGTCGTGCGCCACGCGCCCCAGATTCTCGGTGTCAACGGCGACGATCCGCCGCTGAGCGCGGAGGGCGAGGCGCGCGCGGCGGCGCTGGCGCGAATGCTCGGCGATACTCGTCTGAAGAGCCGCGTCGCGGCCATTTACGTGTTCGGACAAGCTGCGCAGCCGCGCCACCGCCGCTGCCGCTCGCGCGAATGCTCGGGAATCACGCCCGAGGTCGTCTCCCAGGCCGATGCTCGCGCGCTTGCGCGCCGCGTGCTGCGCGAGCATTTCGGGGACGGACGTATTGATCGTCGCGCACGCCGATACGCTGCCCACGATCGTCTCCGACGCTGAGCGGAATAGCGACATACCGGCGGTCGAATCGTCGGATTACGCCACCCTCTACGTCGTCACGATGCCCCAGCATCGGGCGCTCCGTCGTCGTCCGCCTGAGGTACTAGGAGCCTGCCGACAGGATACTAGCCCGATCCCGACAAGGGACCGGCGGTGCGCAGCACGATGGCCTTGCGCACGAAATCCATGTGCCGTCCAATCCGGAAATCGGCGAGCACGGCGTCGCGCACGCGGCGGCCCCCGTTCACCAGATAGCTCGCGCGGCGTACCCCGATGCCCGAGCGGACCGTTGAGCCCGTACATCTTGATCACCGTCTTTTGCTGATCCGACAGCAGGGTGAACGGCAATTGGTACTTTTGCCGAAACTTGGCGTGAGAGTCCGGCGATTGCGGACTGATGCCGACCACCCGCATGCCCGCTCGCTGAATCTCGGCGTGCAGGTCGCGAAGTTTGCAGGCCTGGCTGGTGCAACCCGGCGTGAAATCCGCGGGGTAGAAGTAGAGGATGATCGCGCCCGCGCTCAACAGTTCGGTCAGCGATCGGTCGGTTCCGGTATCGTCCGGAAGCGTGAATTCCGGCGCTCGTTCACCCGCTTTCAGCATGTGCGTTTGTCCCCTTCGCCGCTATCGTAAGCTAAGTTTGCCCGATGTGGGGGACCCTTTGGCAAGTTCGGGCTTTGCTGCTAGTATGCTGGGCCCCTTTCGGGGGAGTAGCTCAGTTGGGAGAGCGTCGCGTTCGCAATGCGAAGGTCGAGGGTTCGATCCCCTTCTCCTCCACCACATCCTGGGCCGGCGGTCCGGCCCGGCCGGTTTTCTGCCTCGGTAGCTCAGTGGATAGAGCGAGTGCCTCCTAAGCGCTAGGTCGCAGGTTCGATTCCTGCCCGGGGCACTTTTTCAGTGTCCTTACCGACCGGTCCTTGCGCTACCCGCTCCACGGTGGTGATCACTCAACCGATATTTGTATCCCTGCCTTGCTTTGCCAACTTGGCCTTGGCGAGAGCTTCTCGACGCCGGGTCCGGGTCTGGCGAGCTTCGCCGGCACGCTCTAGAAGCTGCGGCCATCTTTTCGCTTTGAAGTCTGGAATATCAATCTTATCCGCTGGGACGCTCTGCAGTGGGTCGAGGCCGTACTGATCAAGGGTGTTGCCGAGAGAGCTATCGAGCGCAATGTCTGCAACTCGTTCGACCCACGTAAGCGCACCGTGGCTGCCATCAGCAGCAATCCTGTCCTCAAGGAATGCCGCGACAATTTTGATTGAAAGTCGTGCTTGCGCGACGCCAATAGCGTTTTGTTTTTCGGGCAAAAGCTGAAGATTTTTTAATCGACTAGCCATCACATGCACGGGGTGTAAGACGTTGATCCTCGTTGCCGGTGGTAGCGTAAGAGATACAGCGCGCTTGCGAATCTCGCGCGTGTCGAGGCCGATAATGGCGCTTAGAAAATCGATTTGTTTTACGCCGTGGTTTTCAACAAGTTTCGTAAGCTTTGCTGTTTGGGAAGTGTGGTCCCCCACCTGTGGCTTCCACATCGTCCAATGAAGGTGCTTATTGAGGGCGCTAGCATCGGCTTTACTGCCAACGAAATCGGCATCGGTAGTGACCTTATCGCTCAGTTCAGCCGGGGTCTCTATTTCGAACGACGTCGCCCATACGGCAAGGGCCTGACCGCCGACCAGCAATGGATTCGTCCCGCAATAAGCGAGAATCGTGTCTTTTTCTTCGTCTGTTAGCGCGACTTCGTGGAGGAGGGAATCGTCACTCACTCACTGGCCACGCTACTTGCGCACCCCGCATTCTGTCAGGAGAAATGAGCAACATTTCCCCAGAGGAGATGTCTTCTTTGCGCGCGAGCTTTCTGTCGCGCTGCTGAGCAGCGTGCTTCATTTTCCAAAGCTGACTTGCGGAAGCGACGTGCCTACTTTTAACCGGAAATGGCAGGCCTCCACTGGCGACCACTTGGCCAAGAAACAGGCGCAACGCATCGCTCAATCCCAGGCCGCAGGAACTCAAGACCGCAGAAGCTTCCGCCTTTAGGTCCTCATCAATTCGGGCTCTGACAATGCTCTGCTTCATGGGCACATTGTACTGTATTACGGATCTTATCGCAATAGCCAAATAATCTCATAAGATGCTGACTTATATAGTAATTCTAATGGTACATCCCCTATGAGGGCATTAGGCGGATTGCCTTAAGCGCGCTGGACGACCTTGGCGGGTATGCCGACGGCCGATGCATACGCGGAACGTCGCTCAATACGACCGCGTTGGCGCCGATCTTCGCGTGATCACCAGACCAATGACGACCGGGCCGAGGAGCTTCGCGCCGGCGCCGATATCTGCGTGAGCGCCGATGCGTGGGGCGCCGCGCGAGTCGACAGTCCCGATGGTCACTTGCTGGAACAGCTTCTTGCGCTCGCGAGACCAGTCCGGCACCGTCTTCAATCGCATTCACTCCCTGTCAATGGGTTGCCCTCATTTGACATTGCGCCGCCGAACCTCAGGTCGCGGGTCCGATCGCCGCCCGAAAACACCGCAGGACCTCGATTTGTAGGACCTTGGGCTACATTGGGTTACGGCATTCGCGGACTTCGGGCGCGTCAATCGCCGGCTACCCTGGCGCCACCGAATCAAAAAAGAAGGGCACAGTATGCGAAATTCACGAACCACAACCGCGCGGCGCTTTGTGAGCGGCAGCTTCGTGCTCGCCTTGATCACTTTCGCTTCCGCCTGTGTAGTTGAGACTCGCGAGGGGTACTGGGACCACGATCACAACCGGTACTGGCATAACCATGCTTGGGTCGCTTGCGATGCCGAGCACTGCCGCTGACCTGCAGCTTAACTATTGACTGTAAAAATTGAGGGAACCAACGATGCGGCGTCAAGTGGTGGGTAGGACTCGTGACGATTGCTCTGGCGACGCCGGTTGGCGCGCGCAGACGTCCAAGCGACCCGGGTTCCCGATCTCTGGGACTCTGGACGCGTCGAGGGAATGCCCGCTTTAGCGCGCGTACCCGTGGTGCGCGAGCCGGCGACAATCCGTGCGGAGCGGTCGACACGTACATGCCGCGACGCTCTGAAGGCTCCGGCGCCGCCGGCAACCGGGGCAATGCCCCGTCTCGGGGTGTACCCACCACCACGCCGCATTTGGCTGCGGCGGCGGCGCCGGAAATGAATGCGGGACTCGCGGCGGCGGGGCTGACCTTGCTCTTCGGATGCGTGGCCATTCTGCGCGGCCGCAGGATCCGTGCTGACGCTTGACGCGCCGTAGCGCGCAGCTTTTCCCCGTGCAATCGCTTCGCACTCGCGACCTATAATGCGCGGGCGCGGGGGTCTTGCCGTATCCTCCGTAGCAAGGAGGCTCGAAGGTGAGACAACTGCTCATGGGGTTCGGTGTGGCGCTCGCGTGCTTGGCCGCCTGCGGCGGGCTCGAGCTCATCTCTTGATCAACGAGTCACACAACGTCCGTCTCGAGCATGACTCCTCGAAGACATTGACCGTCCTTCAGGAGATGGTCTGGGACGACAAGTCCCATCCCACTCGGGAGATACGCTTTCCCGCCGGAACGTATGGGCTGGAAGCCGAGGATCCCGACTACTGGTACATGCGCAGCCCCGCACCCCTCAACCTGCGTGAATTCAAGAAGGGCGTGCAGACCCAGAGCCAGAATATTCGGGGTGGGATCGCCCTCGGCAAGTACACCACGCGGTCGGTGCCGGCAGCCGGCTACATCTGACGGCCAGGAGTCCTCGCGCATTCTCATCTGGAAGCTCGGCAAGGAATTCTTGAGCCGCGAAGGCAAGGACTGGCGCAAATCCTTCTGAGCCACGCTCAGGAAGTCCATGACCGACGCGTCCAACCAGACCCTATCCAGTATTCCGCCGACCCTGCGGACTCCCGGAGCCACCGTATTCTGGATGGCCGTCCTGCTGACTGGACTCGGCGCCGGCGTCGCCGCAGCGGTCCTCACCAATTTGCTGTTTGCGGTTCAACACCTGTGCTGGCCGGGACCGAGTTTGCTCGACGCCGCGCAGCGAGCGGACGTGATGCATCATGTGCTGGTTCTGCTGGGGGCGGGACTGGTCACCGGCGCCGGTCAGGTTGTTCTTGGCCGCCGTCCAGCGGCAACGGGATCGAGACCACCCAGGCGATCTGGTTTTTCGCGGGACGACTGCCGACGCTGCGCACGCTTGGCAGCGCCTGCTGTCGGTGATCATCGTCGGCATGGGCGTTTCGCTCGGCCGCGAGGGCGCGCCGAAGCAGGCGGGAGCGGTGCTCGCCAATGTGCTGGCGGACCGACGCGGCCTGTCCGACGAGCAACGTCGGCTGCTGGTCGCCTGCGGGGCGGGTGCCGGCATGGCGGCGGCCTACGGCGTGCCGCTCGGCGGCGCATTGTTCGCGCTGGAGGTGATGCGGGGCATGCTGGCGCTGCGGCTGGTGTTGCCCGCCGTGCTCGCCTCGCTGATCGCCACGGCGGTCTCCGTGGATCGCTCTTGCCCGACGCGCCGACCTATGTGATCCCGTCCTACCCGCTTTCGGCTTCGATCATGGTCTGGGCGCTGGTCGCCGGGCCGATCGCCGGGCTGGTCTCGGTCGGTTTCGTGCGCATGATCGCCTGGGCCGACCGCAACAAACCGCAGGGCTGGCTTCGGCTGGTCGCGCCCGCCTTCGCACTGGGGCTGCTCGGCGTCGTGTCGATCAGGTTCCCGCAGTTGCTTGGCAACGGCAAGGACATCGCCGACCTCGCGTTTACCGGAAACGTCGCGCCGATGCTTCTCCTGGCGCTCGTTGTTCCTCAGGCCGGCGGCGACCTTCCTTTGCTTCGCCAGCGGAGCGCCCGGCGGACTGTTCACGCCGACCCTGACGCTTGGCGCGCTGCTCGGCGGGCGTGCTGGGATAGTGCCTGGTCGTTGCTGTGGCCGGGCGCGCCGGCCGGCCTGTTCGCCTCGATCGGCGCAGGCGCGGTGCTGGCCGCGACCACGCACGGACCGTCTCGGCCGTGGTGCTGATGATGGAGCTGACCGGCCGCGATCGCTCGTTCATCGTGCCGCTGCTGCTCGCGGTCGCCGCCGCCACCTTGGTCGCGCGCACGATCGAGCCGCGTTCGATCTACGACGCGCGTTTCACCGACCGGGAAATGAAAACCTTGCAGAAGGAACGCGAACCCGCTTCGCAGTAGACTGCCACGATGCGCGTGCTCGTCGTCGAGGATGACCGGATGATCGCCAAAGGGCTGCACACCGCGCTCAAGCAGGACGGCTATGCCGTCGATGGCGTGAGCGATGGCCGCAGCGCGGCGGCGGCGCTGCGCTCGTCGCGTTTCGACGTCGTGCTGCTCGATCTCGGCCTGCCGGAACGAGACGGCCTCGAAGTACTGCGCGAGCTGCGTTCGCGCGGCGATGCGACGCCCGTGATCATCGTCACCGCGCGCGACGATGTGCAAATCGCGTTCAGGGACTCGACGCCGGCGCGGACGATTACATCGTCAAGCCGTTCGATCTCGACGAAGTCGCGGCGCGTATGCGCTCGGTGCTGCGCCGGACGGCCGGACGCGGCGACCGGTGATCCGTCATCGTGGCATCACACTCGATCCGGTATCGCACGCGGTCGAGCGCGATGGCGAGCCTGTCGTCCTCTCGGCCCACGAGTTTGCGGTGCTCGAGGCTTTGCTGCAGCGACCCGGCACGGTTTTGTCGCGCGCGCAGCTCGAGGACCGGTTGTACGGGTGGTCGGAGGGTATCGAGAGCAACGCCGTCGAGGTGTACGTGCACGGCTTGCGGCGCAAGCTCGGCAACGATGCCATCCGCACCCTGCGGGGCGTGGGCTACTTCGTGCCGAAAGAGTCATGATTTCCATTCGCGCTCGACTGTTGATGGCGTTGCTCGCCGTCGTGATCGTGACCTCGCTCCTCGCGGGGCTCCTCACCTATCGGCGCGTGCTCGCGGAGACCTCGACCTTGTTCGACTATCAGCTGCGGCAGATGGCCCTGTCGCTGCGCAGCCAGATCCCGATGGCGCCGCGTCTCGAGCTGCCCCCGGATCAGGCGGATTCGGATTTCGTAATCCAGATCTGGGATCTATACGGGGACACGGGTCTATTTGTCGCGTCCTGGACTGCCGCTCATCAATGCGACCGCGTTGGGCTACGCAGACGTGCGCGTGGCCGGCGGGTCATGGCGCACCTACGGTCTGCAGACGCTGGACGGGGTGATCCAGATCGCGCAACCGCTGCGAGTTCGCGCGGCCTTTGCGCGCGGGCGCGGCGTTGCGCGTGGTGATACCGCTCCTTTTGCTTTTGCCGCTCCTCGGCGCGGCGATCGTGGCGTGGTCGGCAACGGGCTGCGGCCCTTGCGCCGTGTCGCCACCGAAGTTCAGCAGCGTGACGTACACAGCTTGACGCCTCTGGCGACGGAGCGGCTCCCTCCCGAGGTTGCGCCCCTGATCGACGCGCTCAATCGATTGCTGCTGCGGTTGCATGCGGCCTTTCGGCGCAGCGAGCCTTCGTGGCCGACGCGGCGCACGAGTTGCGCTCGCCGTTGACCGCGGTGCGTCTGCAGCTGCAGCTCCTCGACCGCGCGCCCGATGAAGGCGGCGCGGCGCGAAGCGCGCGCGAATTTGGGCGCAGCCGTGGATCGCGCCATTCACCTGGTCGAGCAACTGCTCACGCTCGCGCGCAGCGAGCCGCGCGAGGAACCGCGCGAATGGTCGCGAATCCCGCTCGAGCAGGCGACCGCCGACGGTATCGCCGATGCGAACGCGCTCGCCGTGGCGCGGCGCATCGACCTCGGGCTCGAGGCCGTAGCCCGCGGCGGTGCAGGGAGATCGCGATGCGCTGCGCGTTCTGGTGCGCAACCTCGTCGACAATGCGGTGCGCTACAACCCGAGGGGGGACAGGTGCGGGTGAGTACCCATCAGCAGGCGCGACCGCCACGCGTTCTCGAGGTAGCGATACCGGTCCCGGCATTCCAGCCTCGGACCGCGAGCGGGCGTTCGATCGGTTCTATCGCCGCAGCGAGCTCCCGCAGGGTGGCAGCGGTCTGGGCCTTGCGATCGTCAAGGCGATCGCGGATCGCCACGGCGCGGGGGTTCGCTCGGGGAGTCCCCGCAGGCGGCCTCTAGGTCACGGTCCGGTTTCCGCGGCCCGCTTAAGATTCACTTAAGCATCGGGTAGGAAGGATGCGCCGGTGTTCCGTGGTCCGTTATTCCCTCAGGAGGACAATCGATGCAGACTCCCAAGGAACGTCCCGCGACCAGTCCGCGGGCGGACTGCTCGCGTCGGCGGCGTGGCCGGCTGGTTGCGCCGCCACTGATCAGGCAGCAATCGAGGGGCGGAAGCGGCCGACGCCAGCCGCCGGCCGCGATGGCGCGGCGGGACCGGTGCCACTCGGCCGGCGCCCAACTACCATGCCATCGTCGCGGAGAACCGCGCCGCGGTGGTCGGCGTTACGGTGAGGGCGAAGCTGCAGACTTCCGCGCGGGGCAACGCAGCCGTTCGACGGCTCACCCGTTCGGCGACGACGATAACAATCCTTTCTCGCAAGTTCTTCCGGTAGATCTGCCGGCACCGCAAGGGCAACCGCCCACTCACGCGTCTGGGCTCGGGCTTCATCGTGAGCTCGGACGGGATCATTCTGACCAACGCACATGTGGTCGACGGCGCGCAAGACGGTCACCGTCAAGCTCACCGATCATCGCGAGTACAAGGCCAAGGTGCTCGGCACGGACACGCCAGCGACATCGCGGTGCTGAAGATCGATGCGCACGGCCTGCCGACGGTGCGGCTCGGATTCCGATCAGCTGGGCGTGGGTGACTATGTGCTGGCGATCGGTGCGCCGTTCGGTCTCGAGGAAACCGCGACGGCCGGCATCGTCAGCGCGACGGGGCGCTCACTGCCGGGCGACGGCTACGTGCCGTTCATCCAGACCGATGCCGCGGTCAATCCCGGGCAATTCCGGCGGCCCGCTGTTCGATGCGACGCGGCGCCGTCGTCGGCATCAACTCGCAGATCTATAGCAACTCGGGTGGCTATCAGGGCGTCTCGTTCGCGATCCCGATCAATGTGGCGCGCAGGTGTCGAGCAGCAGATCCTCAAGACCGGCAAGGTCGAGCACGGCGCAGCTCGGCGTGAGGTGCAGACCGTCGATCAGTCGCTGCGCGTCGTCCTTCAAGCTGAGTGCACCCGAGGGCGCGCTCGTATCGAAGGTCGAGCCCGACAGTGCCGCGGCCCGCGCGGGCGTCAAGCCGGGAGACGTGATCCTCAAGTTCAACGGTCGCCATCGATGATTCCGGGCGCTGTCGGTGCGCGTGGCATGCTGCGCCCGGGGACGAAGGCGACGCTCGACATCTGCGGATGGCAAGCCGTGATCAACGTCCCCCATTGGCTCGGCGAACGAGGATGCCTCACGCGAGGCGGACCACGGCGCGGCAGCGCCGAGATCACGCCGTCTCGGTCTGACGCTGCGCCCGCTGTCGCCGGATGAGCGCAGTCAGGCGGGCGTGTCGTCCGGCCTCGTGGTCGAGGAGTCGAGGGACCTGCGGCCGACGCGGGTATTCAGCAAGGTGATGTGGTGCTGTCGGTGGACGGCACGCCGGTCAACAGTGTGGATCAGCTGCGGAGCTCGTGCACGGTCACGAGGATCAGGTGGCGTTGCTGATTCAGCGCGGCGACACGCGGATCTTCGTGCCGGTGGGCTTGGGCTAAGCCCTTTTTCGAGCCCCCGAAGTCTGCACCACATGTCGGCCTGCAGTCGTTAAGACTGCAGGCCGACTGTCTTTCGGCTATAAGATGCGGAGGTGAGTCTCTCGCCGTCCTCACCCTCATCGCCTTTTGCTCCTCGAGCTTTGCAGATTCAACGGTCCCTCAGCTGCCACCGGCGCCGGGACCGGCTACGGGGCTCGCGGATTCCGCGGCGCTCCGCGCGACCGTGTTCGGCACGCCGCCGCAGGATATCGGCCCACTGCCCGATACGGTGCCGATGCTCGAGATGGACATCGCGTTGCCGTGGCGGCAGCCGGTGCCGCAGATCTTCTGGTTCGATAAGCGGCTGCGGGTGGTTGTCGCCCAGAAGAAGCCCGCACCCCTCGCCATCGTCATCTCGGGGACCGGGGAGCGATGCCAATACCGCGAAGCTTTCCGTGTTGCGAGCCATTCTCTATGGCGCCGGCTATCACGTGCTCGACCGTGCCGTCGCCCACGTTTCCGGGTTCATCGTGGCCGCCTCGAGCACCGGCGTCGCCGGCGACCTCATGCAGGACGGTCACGACCTGTACGCCGCGATCGACCAGATCGTCGCTCACTTGCCTCGCAAAGTGCGCATCACCGATGTCGATGTGCTCGGCTACAGTCTCGGCGGAGCGAATGCGGCGATCATCAAATCGATCGACGCCACCGAGCATAAGCTGCATATTCATCGCGCGCTGATGTACGACCCGCCGGTCAGCCTGTTCGCGACGATCGGCCGACTCGATAAGCTGTACGCGGTTTCGCTGGGTGACGGCGACGCCGGCATCGAGCGCTTTTATCAGCAGCTCTATGCCCAGCTCGCCAATGCTTACCGCGCCAGCGGGCGGGTCGAGCTCGATGAGGAGTTCCTGTTGGGCGCCGCCGCCGCCGTACTGAAGACCGATGCGCAATTCGCGCCGCCATCGCGCTGTCCTTTCGCATCGCGCTCTCGAACGTATTCCTCGCCGGGGATATGTATTCCGGCGCGGGCGTGGTGACCGATCCGGCCCATCCGCCCAAGGTGGGCGATTCGTTGCAGGAGACCGCTCGGGTTCTGCGCAGCAAGACCTTCGCCGAGTATTTCACGCGCGTCTTCGCGCCTTACTATCTCAAACGCCTGCCGAACGCCACGGTCGATTCGCTCATCGCGCAAAACCGGCTCGATGTGATCGGCGATCAGCTGCGCACGGATCCCGACTACTATTGCTTGACCAACAGCGACGATCTGATCCTCGATCACGCGGAGCTCGGCTGGCTGGAGAAAACCTTGGGTACGCGCATCGCCGTCTACGATCATGGCGGGCATCTCGGCAATCTCGGCGATCACCAGCAAGCGGCGGGACATGCTCACCATGCTGGACGGCCGATGGCAGGGAGGCAAGCTATGGCGACCCGCATCGGCTGCGCCGCCGCGGTGCTTGTGCTCGCCGGATGCGCGACGCGCGAAGTGCAATTCCATCACTGGCCGGCCGAAACGCCCGCGGCCAACAACAAGGCGGACATCGCGCGCATGCAGGGGTTGCAGGCGGCCGCCGCGGCCGCCGCGACGCTGGCGACTCCGCAGGCGTCCGACCAGCCGGGGCTCGGCTGCAACCGCCGTCTCCGCCGGGTGAAGCCCGGCGATGCGCCGTCCCTCAAGACTTACGATCCGTGGGCACGCCTCAACCGCTTTACCTACCGATTCAGCGCCCGCTTCGACGAGGCGCTCTTTCTACCGGTGGCAAACGGCTATCGGCGCTTCGTGCCCGCAGGGCTGCGCGGCGGCGTGCACAGCTTCTTCGCCAACCTCACCGAGATCGACAGCGTGATCAATTACACGCTGCAAGGGCGCCTGCATAGAACCGTGCGCAGCTTCGGCCGATTCGTGATCAACACGACGCTCGGGATCGGGGGACTGTTCGACATTGCGGCGAGGTTCAACCTGCCGTACGAGCCGACCGGATTCGGCACCACGCTGGCGAGATGGAGCATGCATCCCGGCCCCTATCTGGTCATTGCGCGGTTGGGGTCCCTCTGACGTTCCGCTAGGGCGTGGGTTATGCCGTCGACTACGGCACTGACTATGCGATCAACTTCGGCGATCTGTACCGGGGCGATCAATCCTGGGATCGGGGTTGTCAACGCCGTCGATCAACGCGCGAATGTCGATTTTCGCTATTACTCGACGGGCTCGCCGTTCGAATACGAGACCATTCGCTTCCTGTACATGCGCAAGCAGTTGATCGAGGACGCAGGATTGCACAAGAGCAAGCCGGTTCCGAAGCCCAAGCCCGACGAGCCCGCCGGAAAATGACGCTGAACGCGGCTCCTGCCTTTCGCATTCGCTCGCGCATGTTTTCGTTTCTCTTCGGGTTCGGCTCTCTCGCTTACATACAGCAAAAGTCCATCACCGTCGCTGCCGGCGCCGATGATGCCGGATTTCGGCCTGAGTGAGCTCGAGATCGGCTACATCGAGCAGTCGTTCGTCTTCGGGTACGCCCATCTCCAGATGCCGGGTGGCGTCCTTGGCCGCGCTTCGGTGCGCGGCTCACCTTCGTGCTCATCGGACTCTTGGCCTTCGTCGCGACAATTGTGACGCCGATCGTGCCCGCGTTCTTGAGCGGCGCGGGGTTGTTCGTCGCGCTCTACACCGCTCAGCTCGTTCTCGGTCTCTCACAGGGCGCGATCTTTCCGGTGTCCGCGGGCGTCTTTGAGGCGTGGTTTCCCCCGAAGCGCTGGGCGTTCGTGCAGGGACTGCAGACCATGGGCCTCAACTTCGGCCTGGCTGACGCCGCCGCTCATCGTCACGCTCAGCTTACGGCTCGGCTGGCGGCAGGCCCTCATCTGGAGCAGCATGCCGACGCTCGCGCTCATCGCGCTCTGGGGCTGGTACGGCCGCAACACGCCGCGCGAGCATCCGTCGATGTCGGAGCAGGAGCTCGAGGAGATCGGCAGCCCGCCGAAGGCGCACGCCTCGATCACCTTGAGGCAGCTCCTGCCGCTCATCGCCAATCGCAACGTGCTGCTGCTGTTCTTCTCGTACATGTGCATGAACTACACGTTCTATTTGCTCTCGAACTGGGTGTTTCTCTATCTGATCCAGGAGCGCCATTTCTCCGCGCTCGACAGCAGCTGGCTGGCCATGGCGCCGCCGCTTGGGGCTGCGGTCGGCGCGGGACTGGGCGGCATCGCGACGGGTCTTCTCACCCAGCGGTTCGGCAATCGATGGGGCTTCGCATCGTGCCCTTCGGTGCGATGACCTCCGCAGCGATACTCCTGCTGCTCGCGGTCAACGCCTCGAATCCTTATTTCGCGCTGACTGCGCTTTCGCTGTGTTTCCTGGCGGTCGAGCTCACGGAGGGATCCGTTTTGGGGCGCGGCCATGATGGTGGGCGAGGGGGACAGCATGGCGGTCTGCGGATTCATGAATACCGGCGGCAACCTCGGCGGAATCATCGGCTTGCCGATCGTGGCCTATTTCACCGAGCGCCACGCCTGGCACACCGCGTTCTTCATCGGTGCGGGTTTCGCGATCCTGAGTGCCGCCTCCTGGCTTCAGTTCGCGTGACCGGCTCGCCCGAGGCCGCCGCTGCGCAGCTCACCCCGCAAGCGGCGAGCGCATGAAGACCGTCGTCGTCACCGGCGCCGCCCAAGGCGTCGGGTACGCCGCCGCCTCGCTGTTGGCCCGGCTCGGATATCGAGTCGTCCTGATGGACTTGAAGCCGCTCGATGCGCGCGTGCGGCAGTTGCAGGAGACGGGTACGAACGCCGTCGCTATTTCCGGCGACGTGGCCTCGGAGCTCTTCGTGCGCGATCTCGCCGAGCGGCTCGCGAGCGACTACGGCGCGCCCGATGCACTGGTCAACAACGCCGGCATCAGTCTGATCGCGCCCGCCGAGAGCACCTCGGCGGACCAATGGCAGCACGTCATGAACGTCAATCTCTTCGGGCCGTTTCTCTTGTGCAAATACTTGGGCGCGCAAATGTTGTCCCGCGGCCGCGGCAGCATCGTCAACGTCGCCTCGGTCGCGGGCCTCGCCGGGATCGCCCATCGCAGCGCGTACAACGCGTCCAACACGGCCTCATCGGCTTGACGCGGACATTGGCGGCGGAGTGGGGCGGGCGCGGCGTCCGGGTCAATGCGGTGTGTCCCGGTTGGATTAAGACCGAGATGGACGTGGCGGACCAGGGCGGCGGTGCCTACTCGGATGCGGACATCGTGAATCGCGTGCCCATGGCGCGCTTCGCGAGCGCGGAGGACGTGGCGCAGGCAATCGCCTTGCTCCTCGACGAGGAGCGCTCGGCGTTCATCAACGGAGTCGCGCTTCCCGTCGACGGGGGCTGGATCGCCGACGGCGGATGGGAGAGCTTGCGGGTACGCGCCCGGAGCTGACGCCGTGTGGCTGCGAGAAACCTCCCCGGCCGAGCGGCATACGCTGATCGCCGCATGCCTGGGCTACGGCCTCGACGGCTTCGATTTCATGATCTACACCTTCATCATCCCGACACTCCTCGCGGTGTGGCACATGACGAAGGCGCAGGCGGGCTACATCGCCACGGGAGCGCTGATCACTTCGGCGGTCGGCGGATGGGCCGCGGGCGTCCTGGCCGATCGCTACGGCCGGGTGCGCGTCTTGCAGTGGACCGTCGCCTGGTTCGCGGTGTTCACCGCCTTGAGTGGATTCACGCACTCCTATCACGCGCTGTTCTTCACGCGCGCGCTGCAGGGCTTCGGCTTCGGCGGCGAATGGGCCGTCGGCTCGGTGCTGATCGCCGAGACCATCGCGGCTCGCCATCGCGGCAAGGCTTCAGGGCTCGTGCAGAGCAGCTGGGCGATCGGCTGGGCGGCGGCAGCGCTCAGCTTTGGCGGCTTGTACGCGCTCATGCCGGCCGAGCTCGCCTGGCGGGTGCTCTTCTGGCTCGGCATAGCCTCCGGCACTGCTCATCGTCTATGTGCGGCGGCGCGTGCCGGAATCCGCGGTATACGCGAGTGCGCGAGAGCGTCGCGCCGGGGCGCACTTTCTGGATATTTTTACACGGCCGCTCTGCCGCACGACGGTGCTCGCGAGCTTGTTGTGCACCGGGATGCTCGGGGCGTACTACGCGGTGAACACGTGGCTGCCGACGTATCTGTCGACTGAGCGTCATCTGTCGGCGGGCGGCACCTCGATGTATCTACTGGTCCTGATCGCCGGCTCGTTTGCCGGTTATCTCAGCGCGGCGTGGCTGTCCGATGTGCTCGGCCGGCGGCGCTGCTTCATGCTGTTCGCCGCGGCCGGAGCCGTTCTCGTCCTCGTCTACACCTGGGCGGCAGTGACCGATGCCGAGATGCTGGCGCTCGGGTTTCCGCTGGGATTTTTTCAGTCGGGTATATTCTCGGGCATGGGGGCGTATCTCTCGGAGCTCTATCCGAGCAGCGTGCGCGGCTCCGGACAAGGCTTCTCCTACAGCGCCGGGCGTGCGGCGGGAGCTCTGTTTCCGGCCATCATCGGCGCGGCGAGCACGCATGCATCGCTCGCGGCCTGCATCGGTGCGACCACCGCGGCGGGCTATGGCCTGGTCATCGTCGCCGCCTGGGTGTTGCCCGAGACGCGCGGACGGGTGTTGAGTCCGTGACCCCGGCACGCCGCGATCGCTGGCAATTCTGGGTGGACCGGGGAGGCACGTTCACGGATATCGTGGCGCGCGCGCCCGACGGCGCGCTGTCGACGTTGAAGCTGCTCTCCGATGACCCCGCGCACTACGAGGACCCCGCGGTCGAGGGCATCCGGCGCATTCTCGGCCTGCGCGACGGCGAGCCGATCTCGCCCGCGCAGGTCGAGTCCGTGAAAATGGGCACGACCGTCGCCACCAACGCGTTGCTCGAGCGGCGCGGCGAGCCCACGGTGCTCGTCACGACCCGCGGATTCCGCGACGCCCTGCGTATCGCGACGCAAGCACGGCCGCGGCTGTTCGCGCGGCACATCGTGCTGCCGGAGCTCCTCTACGCGAGCGTGATCGAGGCCGACGAGCGCGTCGATGCCCGCGGCGGTCGTCATCACCGCGCTCGACGGCGGCGGCTCTCGAGCGCGCTCTCGAGCGCGCCCGTGGCGCGGGCCTTCGCGCCTGTGCGATCGTGTTCTTGCATTCCTATCGCGCGCCGGCTCACGAGCTCGAGGCCGAGGCCTTGGCGCGGCGCGTGGGCTTCACGCAGATATCGGTGTCGCATCGCGTGAGCCCGCTGATGAAGCTGGTGCCGCGCGGCGATACCACCGTGGTGGACGCCTATCTCTCGCCCATTCTGCGCCGCTACGTGGAGCGCGTGGCCGCGCAGATGCCGGGCGTGCGTCTGCTGTTCATGCAAAGCTCGGGCGGCCTCACGGAGGCGGGACGCTTTCAGGGGAAGGATGCGATCTTGTCGGGCCCGGCGGGCGGGATCGTCGGCATGGCCGAATGCGCGCGCGCGGCGGGACACACCCGGTTGATCGGATTCGACATGGGCGGCACCTCGACCGACGTGAGTCACTACGCCGGGCGAGTACGAGCGCGTCTTCGACACCGAAGTGGCGGGTGTGCGCGTGCGCGCTCCCATGATGAGCATTCACACCATCGCGGCGGGCGGAGGATCCATCATTCGCTTCGACGGAGTCGCGTCTGCGCGTCGGCCCCGAATCCGCGGGCGCCGATCCGGGGCCCGCGTGTTATCGCCGCGGCGGCCCGCTGACCATCACCGATGCGAACGTGTTGCTCGGGCGCATTCATCCGCGAGCATTTTCCGAAGGTTTTCGGTCCCGACGGCCGCCAGCCGCTCGATCGGACCGCGGCGGAGTCGCGTTTCGGCGAGCTCGCGCAGCGCATGAGCGCGAGTGCGGGCTTCGCCATCGGCCGCGAGGAGGCCGCGGCGGGTGCCTTGCGGATCGCGGTCGGCAGCATGGCGAACGCGATCAAGCGCATCTCCGTGGCGCGCGGTTACGACGTGACGCGCTACACCCTGCAGTGCTTCGGCGGAGCGGGCGGTCAGCACGCCTGCCAGGTGGCGGATGCGCTCGGCATCGAGCACATTTTCTGTCATCCGCTCGCCGGCGTGCTGTCGGCGCTCGGCATGGGGCTCGCCGACCAGATCGCCATGCGCGAGGCGACGCTCGAGAGCGTCCTCGAGCCCCGCAGGCGTTGCCGAGGCGCGGCGGCTCGCTGGCCGCCTCGCGCGGGAAGCGAGCGCGGCGCTCTCGGCCCAGGGCGTGCCCGCGGAACGCGTGCGCCGCAAGGCCCGGCTCATGGTGCGCTATCAGGGCACGGACACCGCGTTACCCTGCGAGCTGCCCGCCCGGCGACGACGTGGCCGCGATCCGCGCCGAGTTCGAGGCCGCTCTATCGGCGCCGCTTCGCCTTTCTGATGCCGCAGCTCGATCTCGTGATCGAGTCGGTGACGGTGGAATGCGTCGGCGTGGGAGAGGGCGTGCAGGCGAGTCGGGCACGCCGATGCCGACGGCCCGGTGCCGCGCCGAGTCCCGCGCCGCCGCGGCTGCGCACGCGACGGTCGACATGTATTGCGCGGCGGACGATGCAGCCGGCCGGCTGGCGCAGCGGCCTGCTGATCGACGGCGAGGATCTCGCGGCCGGTACCTCGATCGACGGACCGGCGATCATCGCGCAGCGCAACGCCACCATCGTGGTCGAGCCGGGCTGGCGCGCCCGCGTCACGGCCCTCGGAAATCTCGAGCTCCGCCGAGTTCACGCCCGGCCTGCGGCGCGGGCGCGGTCGGCACGCGAGGCCGATCCCGTCATGCTCGAAGTGTTCAACAATTTATTCATGAACGTCGCGGAGCAGATGGGCCTCTCGCTGCAGAACACCGCTCACTCGGTGAACATCAAGGAGCGCTTGGATTTCAGCTGTGCCGTGTTCGACGCGCAGCGGCAATCTCATCGCCAATGCGCCGCACATGCCCGTCCATCTCGGCTCGATGAGCGAATCGATCCGCACCATCATCGAGGCGAATCCGAGGCTTGCGCCGGGCGAGGCCTATGTGCTGAACGATCCTTATCGCGGCGGCACGCATTTGCCGGATATCACCGTGGTCACGCCCGTATTCCTCGACGATGCGGCCGCTCAGGCCGCGCGCCGGCGCGCGTAGCCGGCGCGCCAGCTTTTTCGTGGCCTCGCGCGGCCATCACGCCGACGTCGGCGGCACGACCCCGGGCTCGATGCCGCCATTCTCCACATCGATCGCCGAAGAGGGGGTGCTGATCGACAATCTCAAGCTCCTCGAGGCCGGGCAGCTGCACGAGCAGCAACTTCTCGACCTGCTGACGCAGGGGCCTTACCCGGCACGCAATCCCGCGCAGAATCTCGCCGACTTGCGGGCGCAGATCGCCGCCAACGAGAAGGGCGCCCTGGAGCTGCGCGCCATGGTGGCGCAGTTCGGCGCCGATACGGTGGCGCGCTACATGCGGCACGTGCAAGACAATGCCGAAGAATGCGTGCGCCGCGTGATCACGGCCTTGAGCGACGGCGAGTTCGTGCTCACGCTCGATAATGGCGCGCGCATCTGCGTCGCCGTGCGCGTGGACACCGAGCGGCGCACCGCGCGCATCGATTTCACCGGCACCAGCGCGCAGCTGCCCAACAACTTCAACGCGCCGCGAGCCATCACGGTGGCCGCGGTTCTCTACGTCTTTCGCACGCTGGTCGACGACGACATTCCGCTCAACGCGGGTTGCTTGAAGCCCCTCGAGATCATCGTGCCCGAAGGCTGCATGCTGAATCCCAAACCGCCCGCGGCCGTCGTTGCCGGCAATGTCGAGACCTCCAGCTGCGTGACCAATGCGTTGTACGGCGCGCTCAAGGTGATGGCGGCGAGCCAATGCACCATGAACAACTTCACCTTCGGCAATCACCGCTATCAGTACTACGAGACCATTGCAGGCGGCTCCGGCGCGGGCGCCGGCTTCGACGGCACGAGCGTCGTGCAGACTCATATGACGAACTCGCGGCTCACCGATCCCGAAGTGCTGGAGTTTCGATTCCCGGTGCGCTTGGACTCGTACGAGATTCGCGCGGGATCGGGCGGCGCGGGCCGCTGGCGCGGCGGCGACGGCGGGGTGCGGCGCGTGCGCTTTCTCGAGCCCATGACCGCCTCTATTTTGAGTAACGGTCGCACCCGCGGCGCTTTTGGGATGGCGGGTGGAGAGGACGGTGCGCCCGGCGAGAACCGCATCGAGCGCGCGGACGGAACAGTGGAGATTCTGGGAGCGATCGGCCAGAGCGAGATGGGAGCGGGCGATGTGTTCGTGATCTCGACGCCCGGCGGGGGCGGCTACGGCCGGCCCCGGCGGGACATCGAGTTCCTGATCGGGGTACCATCGAGCGACCACGCAATCGGAGTACTGAGAGTCCTATGAGCGATGTTTTTTCACCGACGGTACGCCTGGAAATTCGCGAGCATGTCGCGCATCTCACCCTGACGCGTGCGGATGCGGCGAACACCATGAATTTGCAATTCGGCCGCGAGTTCGTGGCCGCTGCCTACGCCATACGCAAAAACTCCGACGTACGGGCCGTGCTGCTGCGGGGCGAAGGCAAGAATTTCTGCTTCGGCGGCGACTTGCGCGGCATGATGGCCGCGGGCGGCAATGTGAATGCTTATTTGACCGGAGCTTACGACCGACGTGCATGCGGGGTTGCTGCATCTTGCGCGGGCGAGCGCCCCGGTCGTGGCCGCTGTCCAGGGCACGGCGGCGGGAGCGGGCCTGGGCTCGTGCTCGCGGCGGATCTCGCGATTGCCGGCAAGAGCGCGAAGTTCACGGCCGCCTATACGGCCGTCGGCCTCACGCCGGACGCGGGCAGCACGTTCTTGCTGCCGCGGGCCGTGGGCTACAAGCGGGCCATGGAAATGTTCATCACCAATCGCGTGCTCGATGCGCAACTGGCGCTCGAGTGGGGTTTGATCAACCAGATCGTCGAGGACGCGCAGCTCGCCGACACCGCGGCGGCACTGGCCGCACGCCTTGCGGCGGGTCCCGCGGGCGCGTATCGGCACGGTGAAGCGCCTGTTGGCGGAGGCCGAACCCGGTTGGGAGGCCCAGCTTGCGCCGCGAGGGGCAGAGCATCGCCGGGCGCGCCGAAACGGCCGAGGGCAAAGAAGGCATTGCAGCGTTTCTCGAGAAGCGCACGCCGAAATTCACCTGATCGACGGGCCTTGCTCCGACCTACCCGGCGAGAATTCTACTTGACAGTAGAGTCTACTGCAAATAGGATATTGCGCGGGGCTTCGCAACCCGCGTTTGCAGGAGAGCGGTGATGAAAGCGGCGAGCGACGATGTCGCGGCAGTCGAATCGGCGCCGGCGGACGCCTCGCCGTGGCCCGTGCGCAATTCGCGCCAGCGTACCCGCGACGTCAAGCGTGAGGCGGTGATCCGGGCCGCGGCCCGCGCGTTCAGTGAGCGCGGCTATCACAACACCTCCATCGACGAGATCGCGGCGGCTCTGAACGTCACCAAGCCCACGATCTACTATTACGTGGCCAACAAAGAGCAGCTTCTGCTCGAGTGCATCTTGACCGGACTCGAACGCGTGCTGGCGCCGTTTCGTCGGCCGCGTCCCCCCGCGATGAGCGCCCGCGAGCAGCTCAACGAGATCATTCGCCATTACGCGCAGGCCATCGCGTCCGAGTACGGCGGATGCATGGTGCGCGCCGAGGACTGGGGCTCGCCCCGGCCTCGCTCGCGCGCATCAAGAAACTCAAGTCCGAGATCGACCATGCCATCCGGCAGCTTCTCGAGGAGGGCACGCGCGACGGCTCGATCGAGACGCATGATTTGAAGATGAGCGCGTTCGCACTCGCCGGTGCTCTGAACTGGATCGCGCACTGGTATCGCGAGAATCAGTCGATGACGGCGGCGAGATCGCGGAGGCGTTCGTGCGCATCTTCAATCTCGGTCTCGCGCCGCGTCGAAATCCTGACGTTGTTGTAGGAGCCGAATCCATGAACGCCGTCTCCATCGCCGCAAAACCCGCGCCGTACGTTCCCAAGAACAAGGTCCGCTTCGTCACGGCCACCGCGCTCTTCGACGGGCACGATGCCTCGGTCAACATCATGCGCCGCATCATGCAGGCGTCGGGGACCGAGGTCATTCACTCTCGGCCATAACCGTTCGGTGCAGGAAATCGTGAACGCGGCGTTGCAGGAGGACGTGCAGGGCATCGCGGTCACCTCCTATCAGGGCGGTCACGTCGAGTTCTTCAAGTACATGGTCGACCTGTTGCGGCAGAACGGCGGCGAGAACATCAAGGTGTTCGGCGGCGGCGGCGGCGTCATCGTCGCCAACGAGATCCGCGAGCTCCAGGCCTACGGCGTGGCGCGTCTTTACTCCCCGGAAGACGGCGCCAAGATGGGCCTGCAGGGGATGATCGACGATGTGATCCGCTTCAGCGATTACGACCTGACGCGTGCTCGCCCGGCGGAGGGCGACGCGCTCGCGGCGCTGCGCTCGGGTGACCGGCGCCAGCTCGCGCGCATCATCACCGCGGTCGAGAATCGCACCTACGCCATGCGCGCCCGCCAGGGACTGCTGCAGGCCGCCGCGGCCATCAAGGTGCCCGTCCTCGGCATCACCGGCACGGGCGGTGCGGGCAAATCCTCGCTCACCGACGAGCTCATTCTGCGGTTGCGTCTCGATCAGGACGATCGCCTGCGCGTCGCCGTCATCTCGATCGATCCCTCGCGCAAGCGCACCGGTGCATAAAGGCGAGCATCGACCGACCAGAGACCCGGTCCTAACATTGCCAGGGCGGCGGCAGCGGCGGTTCCCAGCATCAGCCAAAGCCACTTATCGCCGGGTAGCATGAGCATCTTCCAGACTTCAGTCAGGGCAACCGAGACTCCGGCGATAGGTGTCCATAAGCCTGCGATTAACAGGATTCCCGCTCCCAGCAAGAGGATGGCGGGAATCGTCACATTCATCGGTGGTGGATCGCTCCGCAGGGTTAAGCCGGCGCGTACCACTAGCGCGGAGCCCGCAACCACGCGCATCAGGAGCAACCCTGTGCCGGGCCAACCGCCAGCGAATGTTGAATAGGTGTCGCAAAGAACGCACTTTCCGCAAGACATCGCTATTCTCTCTTGTTCTGAAATCGCATCGGAAGCCCAACCGATGGCAAAAGCGTGCTGTTCATCTCGAACCGCGGCGGTCACGGCGTGTTCGAGATCTGGTCGGTGCCGCGCCGTGCCGACGGGACGTGGGGCACGCCGTCGTTCCTCCTCGGCGACACGACGTACATGTTCGCACCGTCGCTGACAACGGGCGGCGTGCTCTATTTCGCGAAGGGCGATAGCATCTATCGCCTGGCGCCGCATGGCAAGCCCGAGGCGCTGCCGTTCCCGGGCGGTGATCCGGCGATCATGGCCGACGAGAGCGCGATCGTGTTCGACAATAACGGTGATCTCTACGCGAGTTGTCGGAAGTCGAGCGGGTGGGGAACACCACGGAAGTTCGGACCGTCGGTCGACTCGCCGGACGAAGAAGGTGACCCGTGGATCTCGGCCGATGGTCGCACGATGTACTTCTACAGCAAGCGCTCTAAACCAGCGCCGGACCGCACTCAGCGGCCACGACGGCCGACGTACGCTGAAGTACTGGCTGAAGTGACCAGCGATATCTACAACGGCACACGCAACTTATATAGTGTGGGCTTGCCAGAAAAGAACGATCGGTCGTATTATTGTGCCCATGATGACAAAGGGCACAGCAACCCGTGATCGCATTGTCGGCCATGCTCTCGCGCTAGCCAGTGTCGATGGCCTGGAAGCGCTGAGTCTCGGGGAACTAGCGAACGACGTTGGCATGTCGAAGAGTGGGCTCTTCGCCCACTTTCGCTCGAAAGAGGCGCTGCAACTCGATGTCCTCAACGCCGCCGTCGAGAAATTCCGCCGGGGTGTTATCGTGCCCGCCTTGGCCGAACCGCGCGGCGAGCCGAGGGTGAGAGCGCTGTTCGTCCGGTGGCTCGAGTGGGAACGGAGCGACAGCATGCCCGGTGGCTGTGTCTTCGTGCACGCGGCGTTCGAGTGGGATGATCGCACCGGCCCCGTGCGCGAGGCTATCGCGGCGTTTCAGCGGGAGTGGCTAGAGTTCCTCGCCGGCGCTGCCCAACGCGCGATCGACGAAGGGCACTTTCGTCGTGGCAGTAATCCCCAACAGTTCGCGTTCCAGATGTTGGGGATCGTCCTCGCCTACTACTGGGCGAAGCGGCTGTTGCGCGACCCTCAAGCCAAGCACAAGGCGGTTGATGCGTTCACGGCTCTCGTGGAGGGCGTGCGGTGCTAAAGTACTATTTCGCGGCGGCGTCGCTCGTGGCGCCGAGCGTGGTCGAGCGGCAAGCGGCGGCATTGTTCTTCCAACCGCGCCGTCGTGCGAAGACCGGACTGCCGGGTGATTGGCAGCGGATGATGATCGAGGACGTCGCGGTGTGGACCGCCGGGTCCGGGCCCACGGTGCTGCTCACGCATGGCTGGGAAGGATCGGCCGCTGATTTTGTTCCACTGGCGACGGTGCTCGTCGCGAACGGCTATCGCGTGGCGCTCATCGACCTGCCGGCGCACGGCACGTCAAAGGGCCGAAGCACGAACATCGTCGAGTGCATGCGGGCCCTCGCGATGGTGTCGCAGGCGCTTGGCGGCGTCGAGATCGCGGTGGGTCATTCGTTCGGGGCGATGGCCACGGCGCTTGCGGTCGCCGAGTCGCGCATCGCGCCGCGGACGGTCGTGTTGTTCGCGCCCGTCGCGACGCCGAATCAGTTCATCGTGCCGTTCGCGCGGATGATCGGGTTGCCGCGCGCTCGGGCGGGCGGGGTGCAGCGGGAGATCGAGGAGCGCGTGGGGCGCACCGTCGCATCGTTCGACGTGCCGAGCGCGGTATCCAACCTGGACATTCCGCTGCTCATCTTGCACGACCCGCGCGATCGGATCGCGGATTGGTCCTACGCGCGGGCGATCGCCGATGCGTGGCCCAAGAGCCGTCTGAGTAGCAGCGATGGCCTCGGACATCGGCGGCTGCTCAGCGACCCTTACACGATCGCCAGAGCGGTGGAGTTCGTCAGAGCCCGAGCGACAGCTGCTCCGGCTGTCCAGTAACCGTGAGCGCGTCCTGTGGGGCGGCTGTTAAATCTCCGCGCCACGCCTTCCGCATGGCGGCCACCGCGAACTCGGGCTCGTTGCAGGTTTCGCTCAAGTGGGCGAGCACGACTTGCCGCAACCCTCGCCAGGCGACCGACCGCACGAGCTCCGCGGCGGCGCGATTGCTCAGATGCCCGCGGGGCCCTGCGATGCGCCACATGACCGACGGCGGATACGGGCATGCCCGGAGCATCATCTCGTCATGATTCGACTCGACGACGAGCACATCGACACGCTGAAGGGCGGCGCGGAGACAATCGGTGACGTGCCCGAAATCGTAGGCGAGGCCTAAGCGCGCGCCGGTCGAACGCTCGGTCGCGACGAGCGCGATCGGCGAGGTCGCGTCGTGCGGAACTGGACAGGCCGTGAGGTCGAGCGCGCCGAACTTCCAGGTATTGTCCGGGCGGATCGGCTCGACATCGGCGAATTCCGGGCACTGGGCGAGCGTACCCGAGGTCCCGTACACCCGCCAACCCCAACGCCGCGCGCTCGACGCGGCGCCGCGCGCATGATCGTGATGCTCGTGCGTCAGGACGAGCGCCGAGATCGATTCCGGCGCGATGCCGGCCGCCTCGAGTCGACGGGCGAGTACGCGGCGTGGGAAACCGGCGTCAATGAGCACGCGCGTGTCACCCGACTCGATGACGGTCGCGTTGCCTCGACTGCCGCTTCCCAGCAACCAGGTTCTCATCGTTTCACGGCGAGCGCGTGCGCGGCGGAGAGTTGACGGCGGGCCTTGGCGCCCAGCGTTTGTGCACGGCGCTGCATCTGTCGCTCGGCAGCCTCATAGAACTTAGCGAGTGCGTATGTCCCGGGCTGCCCGGAGTTGTCCCACGCGAACGGCGGGATGTACTTCGGCGCCACGCCGGCGTCCACGACGTTCGCGCCGGCGCCCACCACCGAGCCGGTCGTGAGGCGCGTACCGATGCCGGTCTTCGCGAAATCCCCGAAGAACGTGCCCAGGAATTGCAAGCCGGTGTCGCGCACGCCCGTCGGCGTCCAGAGCTGCACCGGGCCGTACGTGTTCTTCAAGTTGCTCGTGATGGTGCCGGCGCCGAGGTTGACCCAGCGGCCCAAGTACGAATGGCCGACGAACCCGTCGTGGCTCTTGTTCGCGTACGATAGAATGATCGACGCCGAGAGCTCGCCGTGGACCTTGCAGTGCTCGCCGATCGCGCTCCCCTCGATGCGATCGGTCGACACGCTCGACTCCTCGCCGATATAGCATGGCCCAATCAGGCGGGTAAAGGCGCTGACGACCGCGCCGCGGCAGACGAGGACCGGACCCTTCGAGCAGTCGATCGACGCCATGGGGTCGACTTTGGCGCCGTGCTCGACGTACATGGCGTGCGCGTCGCGCTTGGAGCTCCGGGACGCGGCCGCGGGTCCGAGAATGTCGATGTCGTCGCAGAGCAGGCCGTGCAGGTCGCGGATCAGGTGCCAGACTTCGTCGATCCAGCGGCCACGGATATCGACCCCGGTCTGGTCCCCGCCGATCGTCTCCAGCGCGACCATCCCGTCGGCCAACTCGGCGACGGCCAGCGGCCGCGAAAGACGCACGGCCGCGTAGCGACCGGCGCAACGCCAGACCAATGCGTCGTGCGACGGCCGGGCATCGAGAGCGGGCAGGAATCGGGAGTTGACCAGCCAGGAGCCGGCGGGAAGGGTGTCGGTGACCGCCCCCGGCGCGTGGGGCTCGTCGTAGTCGACGAGATGTGCGGCGACGACATGGCCGGCCGCGTCCTCGCCCGTGACGCGCTCCCAGCGCTCGCGCGTGACGAGCGCGCCAGCGCGGAGCTCGCCGATGGGCCGGGTGAGCGCGAACGGCTCGAATGCTCGCGCGCGCGCATCATCGTAGAGAAAAAAGCTCACCGCGGATCGCGGAGGGCGGGCGGCAACGCCTCGAGCAGGCCCTTGAGGTCGGCCGAGCGTTCGACCGTCGTTACCAGGGTCATCCCATCGACGACGACAACCACGATACCGGAGACGCCATCGAGCACGACGGCGTTCCGACCGTCGGCGTGGATGACGTTGTCGTGGGCGTCGCGGGTGTAGACGTTGCCGTAGCTCGCGTTGCCAGCGGCGTCTTTCTCGCGGACTCTGGCTAGGGCGCCCCATGTACCGACATCGTCCCAGCCGAAGCGGCCCGGGATGACGAGCACGCGACTGGAGCGTTCGAGTACGCCAACGTCGACGGAAATCGATTTGACGCGATCAAAAAATGCGTCGATGCTGGGGATGCCGATAGCGGGCGCGACTTCCGGCGTTAGCGCCCGGATCTCATCGAGAAAGTCGCCCACGCGCCAGGCGAAGATGCCAGAGTTCCAGAGGTACCCATCGGCGACCATCTTGGCCGCGCGAAGCTTGTCGGGCTTCTCAACGAAGCGCTCAACGCGAAGAACGCCTGGTTCGACCTCGCCTCCAGGGCAGATATAGCCGAACCCCGGATCGGGACGACTCGGCACGATGCCCACCGTGACGAGGCTCGCGTGACGCTCGGCGGCTGAAACCCCGGCGGAGAGGGCATCGCGGAATGCGGGTTCGTCGGTGACGGCCCAGTCCGCGTGAACGCAGATCATCCCAGCATTGCGCCCTTCGCGACGCTCGATTTCGGTCGCGGCGTAGGCGAGTGCGGCGGCCGTGCCCGCCGGGCGCGGCTCGGCGATCACGTTCTCGCGAGGGAGCCGGGCGAACATCGCGACTTCGTTCTTGATCCCGGCGTTCGTGAGGACCAGCGTGCGCTCGGCCGGGACCAGCGGCGTCAGACGGTTGAGCGTGTCGACGAGCAGCGGATGCTCGGTCACGAGCGGAAGGAGCTGCTTTGGTCGCTCGGGCGTGCTCAGTGGCCAGAAGCGCGATCCGACGCCGCCTGCCAGGACCACCGCCCAAGTGCTCACGGCTCCGCCGTGCGTCGATGCGTCGCGTTCGCTCCGCTCGACGGGGTCGGTTGGAAAGAGCTCGACTCCGTCTCGCTCATGCGTCCTCCGCGTGCGCGACGCCCGCGAGCTCCGCCGTCCGCGCGTACAGCTTCTTGGGGCTGAATGGCTTGGTCAGGAACTCGGTCGCGCCCAGTCGCATCGCCAGCCGGTGTTGCTGCTCCTGCCCGGCGGCCGTGAGAATGATGCACGGCAAGTCCTTCCGCTTGGGGTCCGCCCGGAGCTCGGCCAGGACGTCGAGTCCCGACAGAATGCGGCATCATGAGATCGAGCAGCACGATCCCAATGTCCGGTTCCTGCCGCAGAATCTCCAGCGCTTCGCGGCCGTCGTAGGCCAAAGTCACGCGGAACGGACCTTGTTCCAGCTTCATTTTGATGATCCGACCAATGTGCGGCTCATCATCCGCCACGAGGGCGTGGATCCGCTCCCCCGCCATTAGACCAACGACGCGATTTGTTCGCGGTAGCGGCGAAGCTCGAACAGGAGCTGTCCGACGTTGGCCTTGGGCTGGACGAGCACCAGCAGGATGGCGTCGGCGGAGAGCACCGAAACAATCGCCAGGCCACTGGGGTGTTCCAGTACGGCGGTCACGAGGTCGCCCCGCGCGGCTGAGGCCCCGAAGTCGTCCGCGGCGTTGACGAGACCCGGGACGTGGGCCGCCACGTTCTCGGCCTCGAGGCTCGGGATCGTCTGGCTGTCGATCAGCAAGCCGTCGCGACCCAGCACGACGGCCGCATCGACGCCATCACGTTGGCGGATGGCCGCGACGAGGTCTCGAATGGTTGGCATGGACGAGCGAAGCTAAGGAGGCCCAAAGGGGTATGTCAAGCAATGCGAATGGCTTGCAGTCACCGTCCCCCACCTCTAATGTACGCCTGGTCATGACACTTCGCTTGCCCACAGCCCGTCTCGGGGTCGTCTGTATTCTATTGTCTACGGCTGGCCTGGCGGCGATGGGGTGTGGGAACCCCAATAAGCCCGCGGCCGCGATCGCCATCACGTACGACACGCTCACCGCGTACTCGCTCGCCACGGCCGATCCGACGCAGGGGACCGCGTTCGACCTGGCGACGAGTCAGTTGGTCGTGCCAGACGGTAGCCTCAACTTCGACTTCGCCCTCAACGTCGAGGGCGGCAACGTCGTCATCTACCCGGCGAAGCTCGTAGTCACGGCCGCCGGCATTCCGCGCGTCGTTGGGCTTCAGATCATCCAAAATATCGCGTTCGATCAGATCCAAATCGCATCGCACAATGGCTACGAGTTCAACGACTCGCTGCTCGTCGCGCCTGGGCAGATCTTCGAGGTCGTGACGCAGAATACGACCGCGTGTACCGCGGTCAGCATTACGTCGCAGGAACTGCTCTACGGCAAGTTTCAGATCGACAGCATCGATCGGTCGGCTGGGTTGATTCATTTCCGGGCGGTCGTCGATCCGAACTGCGATTACGATACGCTCGTTCCCGGCGCTATCCCGAGCCACTAACAAGGAGCGGACGCCGTGCACGATGCGCGTTTGCTTCGCGAGCGACCTGAGGCCCTGCGTGCCGCGCTGGAGCGTCGCGGGGCGACGAGTGCGCTCGCTTCGCTCGCGCAACTCGAATCGCTCGACGCGGATTGGCGTCGACTGACCGCCTCTGTCGAAGAGCTCAAGGCGCGTCGCAATACGCTCACCCAGAGACGTCCAGCGCGCCAAGAAAGATGGCAAGGACGCCTCGGCGCTCGTCGACGAGAGCCGTCGTGTGGGTGATCAGATCGCCGACCTGGACACGCGCGCGAGCGAAGCGAAGCGAGCGCGCAATGATTTGTTGCTGCAGATCCCGAACATCACGCTCGCCAATGTTCCGGCAGGCGGAGAAGAAGCCAACGCCGTGATTCGGGAATGGGGCAAGCCGCGGCCGAGCGAGGGCCTCAAGCCCCACTGGGAAATCGGGACGAAGCTCGGGCTCATCGATTTCGAGGCTGGAGCAAAGGTCACGGGGTCCGGGTTCATCGTCTTTCGCGGGCTGGGTGCACGACTCGTGCGGTCGCTGATCAACTGGATGATCACGCTCCAGACGAGCGAGCACGGATACGACGAGACGTGGGTCCCATACGTCGTCAATCGGACATCGATGACGGGTACGGGCCAACTGCCAAAGTTCGAGGACGATCTCTATCGGATCGAGAGCGACGATCTCTTTTTGATTCCGACGGCCGAGGTGCCCATCACGAATCTGTTTCGTGATGAGATCCTCGATGGCGCCAAGCTGCCGATGGGGCTCGTTGGCTATACCCCGTGCTTTCGGCGCGAGGCTGGTGCGGCCGGGAAGGACACCCGCGGGCTTTTGCGCGTGCACGAGTTCGACAAAGTCGAGCTGGTGAGAGTTTGTGCGCCGGAGGATTCGCCGGCGCAGCATGAGTTGCTCACGACGCATGCCGAACGGGTGTTGCAGCGGCTCGGCCTGCCGTATCGTGTTGTACTGCTCGCCGCGGGCGATACGGGATTTGCGTCGGCCAAGACGTATGATCTCGAAGTCTGGGCGCCCGGCGTCGGGAAATGGCTGGAAGTGTCCTCGTGTAGTACGTTCACGGACTTTCAAGCGAGAAGGGCGAATATTCGGTATAGAGCGGCAGGCGGGAAGAAGCCCGAGTTCGTGCACACGTTGAACGGTTCGGGCCTCGGGTTCCCGCGCACGATCGCCACGCTGCTCGAGCACTATCAGCAGCCGGACGGCTCGGTCGTCGTTCCGGAAGTGCTGCGCCCGTATCTCGGCGCCGATCGTATCGGCTGAGGCCATTCACGATGGCGCGTCGGCTGCCGACGATCCTCCTGGGGCTCGGATTCGCCGTCCTGCTGGGTTGGTACGTCGTCTCGACGCAACGCGTATTGGCCGAGTTGCGGCGGGAGGCCGCGCGGTCCGGGCAGATGTACGCGCGGATCTTCAAGGCCCTGAGCGATACCTCGGAGCGCGCGAGCGCCAATGCGTTGTTCGATCTCGCGCGGCACATTCGCGAGATGGGCGTGCCCGTGGTCGTGACCGACCCACACGGCATCCCGCGCTACACGGCGAACATTCCGTTCAATGCACCGCTCGACGGGCCGCGCATGCGAGCGTACGTCGACGAGCTCGACGCCGAGAATCCGCCGGTGATCGAGCCGGGGATCGGCATCGTGCACATCGGGAATACGCCGTTGGTGGAGGGGTTGCGGATCATTCCGATCCTGCAAGTGATCCTGCTCGCGTTTCTGCTCGGGGCGAGCATCTTCACGCTGCGCACGCGAGCCCACGCCGACCGGGAGCGGGTGTGGGCTGGCATGGCCCGAGAATCCGCGCACCAGCTGGGCACACCGCTGTCGTCGCTCAGCGGCTGGGTCGAGCTGCTGCGCGAGCGGGACGAGGCCGCCGAGTCGTCATCGCTGCTGGATCATATGCAGAGCGACCTTGTGCGGTTGGAGCGGGTCGCGCACCGGTTTGAGCGTATCGGCCGGCCGCCGAAGGCCGAGCCGGTGGATGCCGCGGAGCTCATGCAGCGGGTTGCGGGGTATTTCCGGGCGCGGGTCCCGTCGTTGGCGCATACGGTCACGGTCTGCGCCGAGGTCGAGCCGCTAGAGCGAGGCGCAGCCGAGCTCATTCCAACCGACCAGTCGAGCGGCGCCGAAGGCGCTGCATCGACGCGCCGCGGAGCGGCGCTCTGGTACAGGGCGACTCGGTTCTGCTCGAGTGGGCTCTGGAGGCGATTGTAAAGAACGCGATCGACGCGCTCGCTGGTCGGGGCGGCCGGGTCGATCTCACGGCGTCGCCGTTCCCCGAAGGCGGTGTCCGGCTTCGCATCAGCGACGACGGGCCCGGGGTGCCGGCCAAGATCCGGAAGCAGATCTTCCAGCCCGGGTTCTCCACAAAACAGCGCGGGTGGGGCATCGGGCTCTCGCTCGCCAAGCGCATCATCGAGGAAAACCATGGCGGCCGGCTCGCGCTCGTGTCGTCGGGGCAGGGCGATCGCGGAGCGACGTTCGAGATTATTTTGCCTTGATGTCGGGCGAGCCACTCGCGGGCCTCAATCCCGCGCAGCGTGATGCCGTATTGCACGGTGAAGGCCCTCTCCTCGTCCTCGCGGGCGCGGGATCGGGCAAGACACGCGTGCTCACGACGCGGATCTTCAATCTGATCCGCGAGCACGGCGTCGAGCCATCGGAGATTCTCGCGGTCACGTTCACGAACAAGGCGGCGGGCGAGATGCGCGCCCGCCTGACGCGCCTGCTGGGCGGTGAGCCGACCGGTATGTGGGTCGGCACGTTCCACGCGATCGGCGCCCGACTGCTGCGGGCGAACGCGAAGTACGTCAACCGTACGTCGGCGTTTACGATCTACGACGAGGACGACATCCTCGGTACCGTCAAGCGCATGATGGACGCCAAGGGCCTCTCGGTCCGCGACCTTCCACCGAAGGTCGTGCATTCGGTGATTTCCAATGCGAAGAACGCCCTCGTCTTGCCCTCCGAGTACGCGAAGCTCGCGTCCGATCCGCTTTCTCGGGCGGCGGCACAGGTGTACAACGATCTCGAGCGCACGATGCAGCAGCAGAACGCGGTCGATTTCGACGACCTCCTATTGCTGCCGGTCGAGCTCTTTCGCGCGCATCCCGACCGACTGCAGAAGTACTCGACAATGTTCCGGTACATACTCGTCGACGAGTATCAGGACACGAACCGCGCGCAGTACACGCTGATCAAACTCCTCGGCAGCCACGGCAACGTGGCCGTGGTAGGAGACGATGATCAGTGTCTGGTGCGCGGCACAATGATCACGATGGTGGAGGGCACCGAGCGGCCGATCCAATCGGTGCGACCTGGGGATCTCGTACGGTCGGGATATGGCAGCGGCACGTTCCGTCCCGCGCGCGTCGCCGCAGTGCACGAGCGTGCGGGCATCCGCAATGGTGTGGCCATCATGACCACCGCGGGCAAGCGGATCGTCAGCACGCCCGAGCACGTGCATTTCGCGGGATATGTCTCGGGAATGGTGCCGCAGACTTACTTCACTCTCCTCATCCACCGGTCCGGCCGGGGCTATCGAGTCGGCACGGCCCACGTCGGGGACCTCCAGCCGTTGTATCGCGAGCGTGCAGACGCAGTCTGGGTGATCTCGACGCATGCGTCAGAGAATGCCGCGCGCGAGGACGAGTATCTCGTGTCGCTCCGATATGGGTTGCCGATGCTCCGCGACGGGGCGCATCGGCTGCTCGCCGACCGGGGATTGGCCGTTGATCAGCCGCATCTCAGACCGCGCTCGCGGAACGCCAATCGACGGAACGTGGTGGTCACGCTGTGTGGCGATCGGCGCGGGGCGTCGCCAATGCATCGTATCTCGATGGTGGGGAACGACGGCGAGGGACGGGACGCTCTGGCGGCAATGGGGCTCTCTGTGCGGCCGGCCAAAGCCGGATCGGCGAGCTGGCGACATGAGACCGCCAACGCGCGGTATGACGTGTTGTTCGATACGGTCGAGCGGATACGTGAGCGATTCGAACGTCAACTTGTTTCGGGTGGCGCGATTGGGGTCGACGTCGTTGCCGTTCACGCCGGCGGGCTCGGTGATGCCCGGAATGGCCATGTTTACTGGCGACGGCGACTATGACATCGTCGCGAGCGTCGAGCGCGTGACGATCACGGAGCCGGTCTACGATCTCGATATCGACAAGACGCACAACTACGTCGCAAACGGCATCGTCACACACAACTCCATCTACGGATGGCGAGGCGCCGATATCCGGAATATTCTCGACTTCGAGAAAGACTTTCCGGCCGCGCGGGTCGTGCGGCTCGAGGAGAATTATCGGTCGACCCAGCCGATCCTCGACCTGGCGAATGTCGTGATCGAAGGGAATACGCAGCGGCTCGGCAAGACACTCCGTACGAATCGGCGTGGTGGGGAACGGGTCGTGCTCGTGCGCGCGGCGGATGAGAGAGACGAAGCGAATTTCGTGGTCGATCAGATCGTCAAGCGGCGCCTGGCGGATCGGCAGGTGGCGCTCAAGGATTTCGCGATCCTGTATCGCGCCAATGCGCAGAGCCGGGCGTTCGAGGAAGCGCTGCGGCGCGAGCGCACGCCGTATCGGGTGATTGGCGCCGTGCGGTTCTATGATCGGCGAGAAGTGCGCGATGTCATGAGCTACCTCAAGCTCATCGCGAACCCGGCGGATGAGGAAGCGTTTCGACGGGCCATCACCGTGCCGCGGCGGGGAGTTGGAGAGCAGGCGCTGGGGCTTCTCAGTGAGGCGGCGCGCGGTGCTGGGGTGTCGATGCTGGAGGCGGCCGGGCGGGCCGATCTGGTGGCGGCCCTACGGCCTGGGCCGCGGGCGGCGTTGGCTGAGTTTGCGGTGCTCCTCGGCACGCTGAGAGAGAAAGCGGTCGATGCGGGCGTCGACGAGCTCTTGAACGCGATTATGAGCGCGATCAGCTATGGCGACGTGATCAAGGGCGAGCCGGATGCGGCTGAGCGATTGGAGAATCTCCGGGAGCTCATCGAGAGCGCCGCCGAGACGGTGATCGCCGATGGGGGCGAGGTTGGTCTTCGGCCGCTCGATCACTTTCTGCAGCGGACGTCGCTCGTCGCCGCCATCGACCACCTCGACCCGAACGCCGATGCGGTGTCGATGATGACGATGCACAATGCGAAAGGACTGGAGTTCCCCATCGTGTTCATCACGGGGCTCGAGGACGGGCTCTTCCCGTTGCGGCGCGCCATCGACAGCCCGTACACGAAAGAGCTCGAGGAGGAGCGGCGGCTGTTCTACGTCGGCATCACGCGGGCCGAGCGCACGCTATATCTCACGTATGCGGATCACCGGCGGTGGAATGGCAGCATCATGGAAGGCATTCCGTCGCGCTTCTTGAAAACCATTCCGAAGGACATGCTCGAGCAGCACCAGACGGAGGCCGCCCGGAGCTTCGGGCGGTCGGCGTTCGCGACGTTTGGGCAGCCGGGTGATCGCGACCCCGAGTCGTATCGGCCAAGTCTCCGGCGGCCCGGGACACCGGTGTCGCTCGCGCGGCACGGTCCGACGCGGTTCGCGGAAGAAGCCGAGGTGTCGCAGGATGCGCCGGCGTACCGGGTCGGCGAGCGCGTGAAGCACAAGACGTTCGGCTCCGGTGTGATCGCGGAGATGACCGGGTCCGGGCGGGAGCTCAAGGTGCGGGTGGATTTCGACAATCCAGACATTGGCCGCAAGACGCTGGTGGCGGCTCAGGCCGGGCTCGAGCGAGGGTGGGAATAATGGCGGTGACGTTCGACGATGTCCGACACATTGCGTCGCTGGCGCGGCTCTCGGTGAGCGAGGAGCGGCTGCCGGCGCTCGCGGGTGAGCTGAACGCGATTCTGGCGCACATGGAGGCGTTGCAGCGCGTGGACGTGAGCGGCGTGCCCGCGGATCTCGCGGCGGGGATGACGCCCATGCCACTCCGCGCCGACGGCGGAGAGCAGCTTCGGTTGGCGCGGCCGCGCGAGGCGTTCGCTCCCGCAATGCGCGATGGGTTCTATCTCGTGCCGAGGCTCGCGACGCACGAGGACGTGGACGAATGAAAGCGGACTTCGGTCGGGCCGCTGGGCTCAACATCATTCTGGCCGAGGATGCCGAAGCGCGGCCCTCGGTCGACCACGGCCCGCTCCACGACATCCCGGTCGCGATCAAGGACAACATCGCGACGCTGCGCATGCCGACGTCGTGCGGGTCGCGGATTCTTGAAGGCTATGTAAGCCCATATGAAGCCACAGTCGTGTCGAGGTTGCGCGCGGCTGGGGCGGTCGTTGCGTGCAAGACGAACATGGACGAGTTCGCGATGGGCTCGTCGACGGAGCACAGTGCGTTCGGGCCCGCACGGAATCCCGTCGACCCCACGCGCGTGCCGGGCGGGTCATCCGGTGGGTCGGCCGCGGCGGTGGCGGCCGGCGTCGTGCCGATCGCGCTCGGATCAGAGACCGGCGGCTCCGTACGCCAACCCGCCGCGTTCTGCGGCGTCGTCGGCGTCAAGCCAACGTACGGGCGGGTCAGCCGGTTCGGGCTCGTGGCCTTTGCATCGTCGCTCGACCAAGTCGGGGTGTTCGGGCGAACTGTGGACGACTCGGCGTTGGCAATGGAGATCATTGCTGGGCGCGATCCCATGGACGCGACTTCGGCTGACATCCCGGTGCCGGAATACCGCACGGCCGCTCGGCGGCCAGTGTCTACGCTGACGATCGGCCGGCCGCGTGAATACTTTCCGGCCGAGTTGGATCCGGCGATTCGCGCGCGATGCGACGAGGTGCTGGAGGGGTTGAAGGCGCAAGGGGCCACCATCCGGGATGTCTCCCTGCCTCATTCCAGCTTGGCGATTCCCGTCTATTACATCATTGCACCCGCCGAGGCGTCGTCGAACCTGGCCCGGTTCGATGGGGTGCGATACGGGCTGCGGGTGACCGGCGACGGACTCACCGCAATGTATGAGGCGACGCGCTCGAAGGGGTTTGGCGCCGAAGTCACCCGCCGCATCCTGCTCGGGACGTACGTGCTCTCGGCGGGATACTACGACGCGTACTACAAGAAAGCGCAGCAAGTACGAGAGCTGATCACCGACGATTTCCGGCGCGTATTCGCGAGCGGTGTCGACGTCCTGTTCACGCCAACGACTCCGACGCCCGCGTTCAAGATCGGCGCGGTCTCGGATCCGTACGAGATGTACTTGAACGACATCTTCACCTGCACGGCGAACCTCGCCGGCAATCCAGCGATCTCGGTACCGATCGGAACTGTCAACGGACTGCCGATCGGAGGACAGATCATCGCGCCGCACTTTGACGAGCAAGCGATGTTCGCGGCCGCATACGCGGTGGAACGGGTATGAGTGATTACGAGATGGTCGTGGGGCTGGAGGTGCACGTCCAGCTCAAGACCCGGACCAAGGCGTTCTGCAACTCGCCGACGACGTTCGGGGCCGAACCGAATGTGAATACGTGCCCGATATGCTTGGCGCTGCCCGGCGCGCTGCCGGTGCTGAACGCGCACGCCGTGGAGCTCGCGGTGCGGGCGGCATTGGCGCTCGGGTGCAACGTGCACGGCACGTCGATTTTTGCGAGGAAGAATTACTTCTATCCCGACCTGCCCAAAGGCTATCAGATCTCGCAATTCGATCGCCCGTTGGCGACCGGCGGGAAATTGGCCGGGGTCGGGATTACCCGCGTGCACATGGAAGAAGACGCGGGGAAGTCGATCCACGATCGCTATACCGGAGCCACCGCGATCGACTTGAACCGCGCGGGCGTCCCGCTGATCGAGATCGTGAGCGAGCCGGACATCCGGTCGGCGCAAGAAGCGCGGCGATATCTGCAGACGCTCAAGCAAGTGCTGGAGTATGTCGACGTGAGCGATGTCGACATGGAGAAGGGGAGCCTTCGCGTCGACGCGAACGTCTCAGCCCGACGTGCGGGAGAGACGAAGTTCGGCACGAAGACCGAAGTCAAGAACATGAACACGTTCTCGGGCGTCGAGAAGGCGCTCGAGGCCGAGTTCGCGCGGCAAGTCGTGGTGTTGGAGACCGGCGGGCGCGTGGTGCAGCAGACCATGCTCTGGGATGGCGCCAAGGGCGAGGTGCGCCCCGCGCGATCGAAGGAGGAGAGTCACGACTACCGATACTTCCCCGAGCCGGACCTTCCGCCACTCGTGCTCACGGACGCCTATGTCGAGCAGATACGGCGAGCGCTGCCCGAGCTGCCCGACGCGCGCCGGGCACGCTTCCGGGAGCAATACGGACTAGGCGATCAGGAGATCGACGAGCTCGTCGCCGACATCCCGCTGGCGGCGTATTTCGAAGAGACGGCGAAGGCGTGTGGGAAACCCACGGCCGCCGCCAACTGGGTGCGGGGCGAGCTGCTCGCGGCGTTGCGCGCCGGCGCCGGCGGGGTACAAACGTTTCCGGTGCGGCCCAAGGCACTCGCCGAGCTCCTGGGGCTCGTGAGCGAGGGGGCTGTGTCGCATACGGCAGCCAGGACGATCTTCGAGAAGATGATCGCGACAGGGGAAGGCGCGGGGCTGATCGCGGATCGTGAGGGGCTGCGTAAAGTCAGCGACGACGGGGCGCTCGAGCAGTGGATCGCCGAGGTGAGGACGGAGAATCCCACCGAATGGGCGCGATTCCAGGCCGGGGAGACGAAACTCCAGAAGGTGCTTGTCGGTCTAGTGATGAAGAAGTCGAAAGGGAAGGCCGACCCGCAACGCGTTAATCAACTGCTCGCTGGAGGGGTGTGATCCGACTCGGAGTGCTGGGCGCCGTGGTAGCGTTGTCGACCGCATTCGGCCAGGGGAGTCGAGCGCCAACGTTGTTCGCGCCCGGGGTCGTCTCGAGCGTCGGCAATGCCGCCTCTCCGACGTTCACGCCGCGCGGCGATACCATGTTCTTCACGCGCACGACCGACTCGTCGAGCGTGATCATGGAATCCGATCGCGCCAACGGCGCCTGGTCGGACCCCCGACCCGCGTCGTTCTCCGGCCACTACCCCGAGTCGCAACCGGCGCTCGCCCCCGACGGCTCGTTCCTCGTCTACGTGTCGGTGCGCGACCACGTCGCGAACCTCTGGCGGGTCAACCGTGACGGGTTGGGGTGGGGCGCGCCCGAGCGGCTCCCGGAGGCCGTCAATATCAGCCAGTCGGTCTGGCGACCGAGTGTCGCGGCCGACGGCAGCATCTACTTCTTCGTCATCACGAAGACCGAGGATCGCCGCACCATGCGCCTCTGGCGCTCGGCCTACGACACGGGAGCGTACCAACCCGCCGCGCCCCTGCCGTTCAGCGCCGATAGCACGAACGATGTCGATCCCGAGATCGCGCCCGATCAGTCGTATATCGTGTTCGCGAGCTCAGGCCGCGCGGCGATCGACGATACGCACGAGCATCTCTACATGTCCGTCAAACGCGGCGACGCCTGGGGGCCGGTCACGCCCCTGCAATTCATGGGGAGCGACGCGCTCGGCGTCGATGACAACGAGCCGCGGTTCTCGCCGGGTCAGCGCATGCTGTACTTCACGAGCGACCGCTCCGTGCTCCTCATGTTTCCGCACTCGGACGAGCCGCTCGACAAGCCCATCACCGAGACGACCAACGTCTGGTGGATGCCGGCGGCTATCCCGCGCAGCTAGCCAGCTAGCTGCCGCTCGGGATGTGTTGGTCGGCTGACATCCAGGCGTGCCAGGCGCCGCCTTCGAAGCGGTAGACATCGATCCAGCGGACGCCCTTGTAGATGCCCGTGACGACGACGGAGGCGCCGTGGAATTCCACGGTCGCCGACGATGGGAATTCGGGCAAGGGCTTACTGGGATCTCCGCTGCGGAGCGACTTGGCGAGCTCCGCGTCGCGATCGGCGATCACTCCGGTGCGTGAGTACCCCACGTAGTCGCTGGTGAGGAGGCAGCGCAGGAACGCGGTGTCGGCCCGGACAAAAGCGACGCTCCAGGCGCTATCGACGCGCCGGACAGAGGCGGCGTCCATGTGCTGGTCCGATAGCTGGTGGGCCTGACATGGCGATACGGCGAGGAGCAAGGCGGCGATCAGCATGCCGAACGGTGTGCGGATAGTCCGTGACCAGCCAGCGATAGTCAGCGAGCCTCGACCATCGTGCAGCCAAAGCGCGCGACATCGGCGTAGGCGGCATCGCGTTGGGCGTCGGTCGCGTTGGGCGCGAGCACGTAGGTGGCGAAGAGCAGGGGACGGCGACCTGGTGGCCAAGCGATGGCGAGGTCACCGCTCACGCCTCGGCCCGTGCCACTCTTGTCGCCGGCCCGCCAGCCATTCGGGAGGCCAGCGCGGATTCGGGCCAGGCCGGGGGTGGATGCGACGAGCCATGAGATGAGGCGGTCGCGCGAGGCGGGAGAGAGCACGTTGCCCGTCAGGATCGCGCGCATGTCGCCGAGGATGGCGGCGGGACTCGTCGTGTCGCGCTGCTCGCCGGGCTGCCAGTCATTCAATGTCGGCTCGGTCCGATCGAGGCGCGTGACCGAGTCGCCGAGCGAGCGGGCGTAGGCCGTGACCGCCGACGGGCCGCCAAGCGTGCCGAGGATGAGGTTGGCGGCGGTGTTGTCGCTTTGCTCGATGGCCGCCGCGCAGAGGTCGCCGAGCGTCATGCCGCCTTCGCCCACGTGCGCGCGCGTGACGGGCGCGTACTCGAGCAGATCACTTTCGCCGTAGGCGATGCGGCGGTCGAGTTGCTCTTGGGACCCATCGACGCGAGACAGCACGGCGGTCACCGCCAGGAGCTTGAACGTGCTGCACATCGGAAAGCGCTCACCCTCGTGGTATCCGACTCGGTGGCCGGTGTGCGTGTCGAGCACGGCAACGCCCAGGCGGCCGCCGAGGCGTCGCTCGATGTCGCCGAGGGACGAATAGCGTGCGCCAACAAGAATTGCGGTCAGTTGTGTGAGAAAGAGACGTCGATCCGTCATCCCGGGAGATAGAGCGGAGCCGGGAGGGTCGCGGCGTACCGCAGCGATGTCGGTGGGAGCCCGAACTGGCGTTCGGCGTCCTCGGCCAGGTGCACATCGCCCCCGCGCCGGAGCGCGGCGCGGCGGACGCGCTTGGCGAGTTGGAGCGGCTCGTGGCCGGCCGGGTCCAGCGTATACGGCTCCGAGCCATCGAGGCGCTGGAGCAGGTCCATCACGAAATCGTAGGAGCGCGCGATGTAGGCCGCGATGTCGTCGTTGGCGAGATCCCAGCGGCTATTCTCGGAGACGAGCTGCACGATCCGCTGCCACGACTCGGTGTCGGTGACGTAGACCATGCCGCGGAAAATGCGGCGATTGGTCTGTGTGCTGAAGATCGTGGGGCTCAGGATCCGATCGAGGTGCTCATCGGAGCGCGAGTGATCCAGCAAGAGGAGCTCGACCGCGCGGTGGCCCGGGCGTTCCCCCAGATGGCCCTCGAACCGGCTCTCCCAGTAGCTGTGCCCGAGGCCGATCGTGGTCGAGGTCAGCGCCAGCTGGCGCGGCACGAAATAGTTGTGGGCGACGACGTTGGCGGCGAGGTGGGCCAGGTAGCCGAGGCCGAAGGCGCGGAGGGGGCCGTCGTTGGCGGCGTCGTAGATCTCGAATCCGACGTGCCAGGAGTGACAGTGCCGGCCGACTGGCGCGTACTTCTTGGCCATGCTCGTGTCGGCGGCGATCGACCCATAGAGGAAGTCGTACGGGAAAGCGCGAAGAAGGTCAGCGATCGCCGCCGGCAGGAGGCTTACGGACCGCATGACGGCCTCGCCGAGGAACACGTGGGTTCCGGGCGTCCATGCGTACGCCGTCGCCGGCGTGAGAGCCACGACGGCGACGGCGAGGAGGACGATGAGTCCTACGGACCTATAGTCCAACGCGGGATCGCTGCCGGCGCAGCCGCTTCCGGAGCGCGCGGAGCTCGCCCTCGACGGTACGGTCGATCGCGTCGCGGGCGGTCTCGACGTATTCGGACAGGCGTTCTTTGATCTCCTCGCCGTTCGGCAGCGAGTCCAGCCATGCTTCGCCGCGTTTGCGAGCGCGGCTCGCCGTGTCGCGCGCGACGTCGCCCAGGTGCGGGGTCCGGCGGGGACGGAGCAGTAAGGTGGCGGCTACGCCAATGGCCGCGCCGACGAGCGCGGCGGCAACCATGTCGGTCTGGACCTCGCGGTCGGCCAGCCGTTTCTTGAGACGAGGGAACCCTTCCCGGAATTTACTCTTCACGCCGTTGGCCTCGGATTCGTGGCTGTGCGCGTCGTCCAGATGATCCTGCATGGTCGTGGCCATTCTTCCTCCCGTTGTCGCTGCTGAGTCCCAATGCCGCGGTCCCCGCACGGACCCCGTGCGCGACAGCCGCGACGGAGACTACCGCATCCTCCAGGCCGTCACGGAGAATCCCGAATGCCGTGTCGAGCTCGCCTATGTGCTCATCGGCCCGGGTGCCGATCTCGCGCAGGCGTACGTCGGCATCCGTGACGAGCCGATGCACGACTGCGGTATCCTCGCGGGCCTGGACCGCGATATCGCGGAGCTCCCCCAGCAGGACCGTCGCGTCCCGGAGCATGGGAGCCGCCACGCCCAGCATTTTCGTGACCTCTTCGCTGCCGCGCTGGAGTTGGCGGCGAATCACGACGGACGCCGCGATCGTGCCCACCGCCAGAATCGCGAGGGCCACCAGAAGGACACAGGTCGCGACGGTCTGCACGATCTGCAGCCAGGCCGGCACCATGCGAGTCTCCTGGGATAGAGTTGTATTCGAGAACTGCCGAACATTGCAAGGCCGGGGCCACGCCTGGCAACCCAGCGATGTGCACGGCGCCTTCGGCGACCGCGCACATCGAGGCAAGAATGTCCCGAGCGAAGCGAGTGACCTTTCTTGACTCGGGGCGTCGAGGGCGGGCATCCTAACGCGATGAGGAGGTCCGACCTTTCTGTGGGCGACTCAGGACGTTCTGGGTGCGCTCGGTCCCGGTAGTTCCGCGGCGGCCCACGGCCGACGCATCCAATAGGAAAAATGACTGTTCAATTCATGGTAGAAGGCGGCCGGAAGCTGTCGGGCACAGTCCGACCGTCCGGCAACAAGAATGCGGCGCTGCCGATCGTGGCCGCCGCGCTTCTGACCGATCAGCCGGTCGAGCTGTCAAATGTCCCCCGCATCAACGACATCGAGACGCTCGTCGATCTCCTCCGATCGGTTGGCGCCTCGGTGGAGTGGTCGGGACCGCACGAGCTCAAGATCCACGCAAAGGAGATCCGGGCGGCGTCGCTCGATCCGAGATTGTGCGCGCGGATCCGCGCGTCGATTCTGCTGGCCGGGCCCCTCCTGGCTCGATGCAAGTCGCTCCAGCTTCCGCCGCCGGGCGGCGATGTGATCGGGCGGCGCCGGGTCGACACGCACTTTCTGGCGCTCGAACAGCTCGGGGCGACGTTCACGCTGAACGGGAAGTTCGAGATCAGCGCGCCCCGGCTCATCGGCGCCGACGTGTTCCTCGACGAGCCGAGCGTGACGGCGACGGAGAATGCGTTGATGGCGGCGGTCGCGGCCACCGGCACGACGATCCTGCGCAATGCCGCGAGCGAGCCGCACGTCCAAGACCTGGCGCATTTCCTGGTGGCGATGGGTGCGGAGATCGAAGGGATCGGCACGAATACTTTGACCATTCATGGCGCACGCCCGCTTCGCGGCGTGCGCTATACGATCGGGCCGGATCACATCGAGGTCGGGTCTTTTATCGGCCTCGCCGCGGTGACGCATTCCGAGCTTCGCATTGCCGACGCCGGGGTCGAGCATCTGCGATCTGTCAGAATGGGATTTTCGCGCCTCGGGGTCGAGTGCGTCGTGGACGGCCCGGACCTGATCGTGCCGGCGCATCAGAGCCTGGAGATCCGGAGCGACCTGGGAGGGCATGTCCCAAAGCTCGAGGACCAGCCATGGCCGGCATTCCCGGCGGATCTCATGTCGATCGCCATCGTCACGGCGACCCAGTGCCGTGGCTTGATCTTGATGCACGAGAAGATGTTCGAGTCGCGCATGTTCTTCGTGGACAAGCTGGTCGGTATGGGCGCGCGTATCGTGCTCTGCGATCCTCACCGGGTGCTGGTCGCCGGACCGTCGGACCTGCGGGCATCGACCGTCGAGTCGCCTGACATCCGCGCGGGCATGGCGATGCTGCTGGCGGCGCTCTGCGCGAACGGGACGAGCACTATCAACAACGTCGGCCAAATCGACCGCGGCTATGAGCGCATCGACGAGCGGCTGAACGCCCTGGGCGCCCGTATCGAACGCGTGGTCCACACGCGATATTTGACGCCTACCCGATGACAACGACCGCGGTCACGACACTCGAGCCCATCGACGTTTTCACCTCTTTCGGGGTGCGGGCGTATGTGACGACTCGCGCATTCGGATCGCTCAGCACACAGGGTGACGAGCCCGTCTCGGACGTGATCGGCCGCTGGGACGCGCTTCGGCTGGGTGTGCTCCGCGCGCCGCGATTCGCGACGGGGCGACAGGTGCACGGGACGCGCGTGGTCATGCACGATGGGTCGTGGAGCGGGTGGCTCAGGGTGGATGATGCCGACGGGCACTATGCGCCCGATCGCGGCACCGGTCTCGCCGTGACCGTCGCGGACTGCGTGCCGGTGCTCATCGCGCATCCGTCTGGTGCGGTCGCCGCGATCCATGCGGGATGGCGCGGGACCGCTGCTGGTATTATGCGGAAAGCGCTGACGGTGATGGCCGAGGATGGGCTTGCGTTGAGCGAGCTGCGCGTGCATCTCGGGCCGGCCATCTGTGGGCCATGCTATGAAGTGAGCCCGGAAGTCTACGGGCAGCTGACTGGCAAGAGCGTCGAGAGACCGACCACGGTGGATTTGCGAGGACTGCTGGCGGGGCAGGCATGCGCCGCGGGCGTGAGGGCCGTGACGATCAGTGACGAGTGTTCGCGGTGTGACGACGACCGATTTTTCTCGCATTGCGGCGGCGACGCTGGGCGACAGGCGGCGGCCATTATAGCCGATTAGACGGCCAATGGGTTGACCCCTGTTAGGGGGACGTTATGTTTCTATGTCTGGCAATGTGGGGGAGGTTCCCCACATTTTTTTATTCTCATCGGTTGTGAAATCAGAACTGGAAAGCGTTGTCGAGGGCGCACTTGACGGGTTGGGGTTCGACCTGGTCGACTTGCGCCGGCAGGGTAGCCGAGCTCGTCCCGCGGTCGAGATTCGAATCGACCGGAGGGATGGGCAGCGGGTGACGGTCGAAGACTGCGCGCGAGTCTCGCGCGTGATCGAGCCTTTGGTTGGTGAGCAAACTGAGCTGCAGGTGTCGTCCCCCGGGGCGGACCGGCCGCTCAAGAAAGAACAGGATTGGCGACGGTTCGTCGGGCGGCGGGCGCTGGTAAAAAGCGCCGCCTTCGGCGGACGCAAAGAAGTCGAGATCGTGGCGGTAGACGACGGGGTTGTCACGCTACGGGATGGGGCAACGGAGTATCGGGTGGCGTTATCGACAATCGACGAAGCCCGGTTGACGTTCAATTGGGATAGGGGTGTGACGGATGGTCGGCTCCGCTGAAATTCTGACGGCAATTCGCGAACTATCGAACTCGAAGAGTCTCGGACGAGGAGAGCTCCACGAGCTTCTCAAGGACGGCATCATGGCCGCCCTCGCGAAGAAGCACGGTCCGAACGTTCAGGCCGAGGTCGTGATCGATGACGACCGCGGCACGCTCGGCATTACGCTACTCAAGAACGTCGTCGATGCCGTCGAGGACTCGAGCAAAGAAGTCTCGCTCGACGACGCGCGGTTCGAGGACCCGGAGTTTCAGGTCGGCGATGTCATGGAGATTCCGGTGGACTTCGCGGAGTTCGGCCGCACGGCCGTGCAGGCCGCGAAGCAGCGGATCATCCAGCGCGTGCGCGAGGGCGAGCGGTCGAAGATTCGCGACGAGTTCACCGGTCGGGTTGGCGAGCTGCTCTCGGGCGAGATCCAGCAGATCGAGCGCGGCAAGCTCGTGGTCATGCTGAACAAGTTCCGCGAGGCCGAGGCCATCATCCCGTATCGCGAGCAGAATCATCGCGAGCACTTTCACCAGGGCGAGCCGATTCGTGCCGTGCTCAAGCGCGTCGAAGAGACGCCTAAGGGGCCCCGGCTGATTCTTTCTCGCGCTGATGCGTTGTTCGTCAAGGCTCTGTTCAAGCTCGAAGTCCCCGAGATTCAACAAAACATCGTCGACATCCGCGCGTCGGCCCGTGAAGTCGGGAGCCGGACGAAGATCGCGGTGTTCTCGCGCGATGACTCGATCGATCCGGTTGGCGCCTGTGTCGGACTCAAGGGAAGCCGGGTGCAGGCGGTCGTGAATGAGCTCGGTGGCGAGCGCATCGACATTGTGCCTTGGTCTTCGGACCCTGAGCGCTTCGCCAAGCTGGCGTTGGCGCCGGCGCGAGTGGCCCGAGTGTTCAGTGATCCGTCGACCAAGACGATTCAGGCGGTGGTCGATGAGGATCAGCTTTCATTGGCGATCGGTCGCAATGGGCAGAATGTGCGACTGGCGTCGGAGCTGACCGAGTGGAAGATCGACCTCTACTCCAGTCGTGAGTGGCTGGAGCGGGCCGGAGAGGCGCCGCTCTTTGCGCCCCTGCCGGAGGAGCGGGTCGAGGATGCGGGCGATGTCAAGCTGACGGAAATTCAGGGCCTGGAGCCGGCGACGGTCGCCGTGCTCGAGGAAGCGGGATATCGGACGTTGAACGACGTGATCGACCTCGAGCGGGAAGACCTGCTGCGTCTGCCGGGCATCGCGCCGGCGGAGGCGGATCGTATCATGTCGATCATCAATGAGTTGACGAGTGACGAAGGTGGAGGGGCGGCTGCCTGAAGTCGTGGTACGGCCAGAGGTACTCAAGAAGCTCATGGGCCTCGTTGGTCTCGGGCTTCGCGGGCGACTCGCGGTGACCGGTGTGCAGAAGGTGCGGGAAGCCGCGCTTCGCGGGCGGTTGCGGTTGGCGATCGTCGCGCCGGATGCGTCGCGGCATAGCCTCGCGAAAGTGGTTCCGCTGCTCGATGCGCGGCACGTGCGACGCGTGAGAGGTCCGCTGGTTGCGGAGCTCGGGGCAGCGGCAGTGGGGATAGTGGACCACCAGCTGGCGAAGGGGATCGAGGCGCTGGTGGAATCGAAGGGAGGGGTGGAGTGAGCAAGCTTCGCGTACACGATATGGCGGGCGAATTCGGCATCTCGCCGGACGAGGTGATGAATTTGCTGCGCGCGATGGATGTGCCCGTGCGCAACGAGGCGAGCGCGCTGACGGACGATCAGGTCTCGCGCGTGCGTGCCCGCTGGGAGCGCGAGAAGCGCGCGCGTGCCGAGAAGCCGGCTCCCGCTGCCTCCCGGCGCCGGCGTGGCGCGACGACCAGCGCTGCTGTCGAAGCGCCTGCTCCAGCGGCTGCCGGCAACGGATCGGGTGCTGCCGCGGGTGGCACCGGCGTGCGTCGCCGTCGCGCGGCCGACGTGCAAGCCGCGAATGCTGAAGCGGCCGAGCTCGAGGAGCTGCCTGAGGAAATCGAGGTCGAGGAACTACCTCCTCTTCCTCGCGCCGAGCCACGTCCCGAGCCTCGCGTCGAACCGGTGAGCGCAGCGCCTTCGGTGTCTGCGCCCCCCGCTACGCCGACGGCGCCGCCGCGTCCGAGTACGCCTCAGGAGCGGCCCATTAGCGCGCAACCTGCGCAGCCGCATCGGCCCAGCGCTCCGCCGCATCGGCCGAGTGCGCCGGCGGAACAGTCAGGTGCATCAATGACGGCGGCGCCATCTGGTGGCGCGTCAGCCGGTGGGGCGCCGACGAGCACTCCGCCGTCGTCCGGTGATCCCAATCGCCCGCGTCCGGTTGTACCGGGCGCGCCGCGGCCGTTCGTGCCTGGTGCGCCGCGTCAGTCGCGGCCCGCGGGTGGGAGCGGCAGTTACAACGCACCGCGTCCCGTGGCATCGGCCGCTCCGGGTGGAGCGCCAAATGCCGGAAGCGGGGCGCCGCCTGCGCGTCGGGATGACAACCGGGGCGGCGGCGGCGACAAGCGGCCGAGCTCCGGCGGCGGCGCGCCGCCGATGGGCGGTCAGATGGGTGGCGGCGCGGGCCGCCGCAAGAAGGGCAAGCGCGGCATGGTCGACCAGGAAGCGGTGACGGCGAATATCAACCGCACGATGAGCACGATGCGCGGTCCGGTCGGCCGGTCGCCGGGTGCACGCCGGCGCTTCGACGAGGGTGTATCGCGCGAAGAGCTCGAGGCCGCGCGCGCGGCCGAGGCGGAGCGCGAGCGCAAGACCGTGCGCGTCAATGAATTCATCACGGTCAGCGAGCTCGGTGAGACCTTGAAGGTTCCGGCGACGCAGATCGTGGCGTTCGCGCTCAAGAACCTCGGGCTCATGAAGACCATCAATCAGCGACTGGACTTCGACGAGATCGAGCTCATCGCCGGCGAGTATGGCTTCCGCGCGGTGAAGGAGGCCGAGTACGCGGCCGAGGCGGCCGTGGCGGAGATCGAGGAAGATCAGACGGCGCTCGTGTGGCGGCCGCCGGTCGTGACGATCATGGGTCACGTCGACCATGGAAAGACGTCGCTGCTCGACTATATCAGAAAGGCGAACGTCGTCGCGGGTGAGGCCGGCGGGATCACGCAGCACATCGGCGCGTATCACGTGTCGCTCCCGGACGGGAAATCGATCACGTTCCTCGACACGCCGGGTCACGAGGCGTTCACGGCCATGCGCGCGCGTGGCGCGCAGGTGACCGACATCGTGGTGCTCGTCGTCGCCGCGGACGATCAGGTCATGCCGCAGACGAGAGAGGCGATCTCGCACGCGAAGAACGCGGGCGTCAAGTTGATCGTCGCGATCAACAAGATCGATCTGCCGTCGGCGAATGTCATGAAAGTCAAGCAGGACCTGTTGGCCGAGGGCGTCGTGCTCGAAGAGTTCGGCGGCGATACGCTCGCGACGCCGATCTCGGCCAAGAAGGGCACGAATGTCGACAAGCTGCTGGAGCAGATTCTGCTGCAGGCTGAGGTCCTGGACCTGAAGGCCAATCCGGGGCGTCGGGCGACGGGGGCGGTCATCGAAGCCCAGCTCGACCCGGGCAAGGGTCCGGTTGCGACCGTGCTCGTGGAGAACGGCACGCTCAAAGTCGGCGACGATTTCATCGTCGGCATGTATGCCGGGCGTGTGCGCGCGCTGCTCGACGAGCGCAACAAGCCGGTGAAATCAGCGGGGCCGGCGATTCCGGTACAGGTGCTGGGCATCGAAAAGGTGCCGGCCGCGGGCGACGTGTTGGTGGTCGTCGAAGATGCGACCGATGCGCGAGAGACGGCGCAGAAGCGCGAACGGCTCGATCGAGAGGCGCGGAATCGGCGGAGCTCGGCGAGAACCGGGGTGACGCTCGAAGACATCATGGCGCAGACGGCGGCTGGTGAGCGGCGGACGCTGCGGATCGTGATCAAGGCGGATCAAGGCGGGCCGGCCGAAGCATTGGCCGATGCGCTGGGGCAGCTCTCGACGGCGGAAGTCGAAGTGCAGGTCATCCACCGTGGCGTCGGCGCCATCAGTGAGAGCGACGTGCTCCTCGCCAAAGCCTCGGGCGCGATCATTGTCGGGTTCCACGTGCGGCCCGACAACAATGCGCGGATGTCGGCCGAGCGCGAAGGCGTCGAGATCAAGCTCTATCGCATCATCTACGAGGCGGTGGCCGAGATTCGGTCGGCGCTCGAAGGGATGCTGCGGCCGGAGGAGCGCGAGGTCATCGATGGCGACGCCGAGGTGCGCGAGATCTTCAAGGTGGCGAAGATCGGCGTCATTGCCGGGTGCTCGGTGCGCTCGGGTGTCATCAATCGCGAAGGTCGCGTGCGGGTCATCCGGAATGGGACCGAGGTCTACATGGGCCGCATCGGGTCGTTGCGGCGCTTCAAGGACGACGTGCGGGAAGTCCGGGCCGGGTTCGAGTGCGGTATCGGCATCGAGAACTTCAACGACCTCAAGGTCGGTGACGTGATCGAGGGCTTCCGGACGGAGGAGCGGGCGAGAACCCTCGCGCCGGCGACATGATCTCGGCGCAGCCGAGCTCAGTCCAACCGATGTGCGCTCACGGGACGCGGAGCGGACCATGATCTCGGCGCAGCCGAGCTCAGTCCAACCGATGTGCGCTCACGGGACGCGGAGCGGACCGTGAGCGCGGCGCGCCGGCCCGACCGGGTCGGAGAGGCGATCCGGGAGGAAGTGGCCACGTTTCTGGCGGAGGATGTCAAAGATCCTCGCGTCCGCGGGCTCGTCACCGTGACGGGCGCCGAGATCACGCGGGATCTGCGGCATGCCAAGGTGTACGTCACCGTCATGGGGAGCGAGGCCGAGCAGATTTCGACGTTCCAGGGGCTCGAGAGCGCCGCGCACCATCTCCGCTCGCGCGTCGCCAAGGCATTGCGTTTGCGCGTGGCGCCGGAGATCGAGTTTCGGCCTGATCGGAGCGTGGCGTATGCGGCGCGGATCGACGCGTTGCTCGAGGGCCTGAAGGACCATGGGGGCCCGACTGGCTGACGGCGTGCTGCTCGTCGACAAGCCCGCTGGCCTCACGTCGCACGACATCGTCGCGATCGTCCGACGGCTCGGCGGACTGCGTCGCGTAGGGCATGCTGGCACGCTCGATCCGTTCGCCACTGGTCTCCTGGTACTCCTCCTCGGCCGCGCCACTCGACTGCTACCGTACTTGGCCGGCGAGCCCAAGATCTACGACGCCGTTGTCGCGTTCGGACACGAGACCGACACCGACGACGCCACCGGCGCTGTGACTCAGTCAGCGCCGCTGCCGGTGCGTGCCGATCTCGACGCAGCGCTGGCGTCGCTCACCGGGGCGCTCCAACAGGTCCCGCCGGCGTACTCCGCCAAGCAACAGGGTGGTCAACGCGCCTACGCCGCGGCGCGGCGCGGCGCGCCGTTAGCGCTCGCGCCGGTGGGGATCACCGTGCATGGCTGGCGTATGGATGCCTGGAACGGAGCTGAGCTTTCGACGCGAGTGACGTGCTCGGGCGGGACGTACGTGCGCGCGTTGGCGCGAGACTTGGGGCGTGCGGCGCGGAGTGCCGCGCACCTCAAGGCTTTGAGAAGGACACAAAGCGGTCCGTTTCGCGTGGACGAGGCGGCGACGCTGGATGCGTTGGAGGAGCGCGGTGTCGAGACGCACCTGAGATCACCGTTGGAAGGGCTCGAGGGCTTGTGCGTGGAAGCCCTAGACCACGATGCCATCGAGCGGGTCAAGCGCGGCATGCCGGTCGGCGCCTCGGCGCCAGGCGAGCGAGCCGCGCTTGTCGATGGCGAGCGACGGCTCGTCGCGGTCGCGGTACGGCAGGGGACTGAATGGCGGCCGCGCGTGGTCATGGGGGACGATGATGCCGAGTGACTGGAGCGGCGACGGAGTCAGCGCACTCCCGCCCAGTGTCGACGCGACGGTCGTCACGGTCGGGACGTTCGACGGTGTGCACCGCGGTCACCAGGCGGTGCTCAGCCGCTTAGCCGCGCGATCCCGCGAGACCGGATGGAAGGGCGTGCTCGTCACGTTCGAGCCGCATCCCTTGGAGGTCGTCAATCCAGCCGCCGCGCGGCCGCTCCTCACGGTGGGGGCCGAGCGACAGGAAGTGCTCGCCGAGAGCGGAATCGACTATTGCGCGGTGGTACCGTTCACGCCGACGCTGTCACACTACACGGCCGAGCAGTTTGTCGAGGCCGTGCTGCTCGAGCGATTTCATATGCGCGAGCTGCTCAGCGGCTATGACAACGGCTTCGGCCGCGGGCGCGAGGGCGATGTCGAGACGTTGCGCGCGATCGGCGTCCGGCGCGGGTTCCGCGTTGAGGTCGTGCCACCAATGAGTGGCGACGACGGGCGTCCGATTTCGTCGACGTCGATTCGCCGCGCGGTCGCCGGCGGAGATCTTCGTAGCGCCGCCGCCGGACTCGGCCGGCCGTATTCGGTCAGCGGCGTCGTCTCGCGCGGTCACCAGCGGGGACGAACGATCGGCTATCCGACGATCAACCTGCCGTTACCATCGCCGCGGAAACTGTTACCACCGGAGGGTGTGTATGCCGTCCGCGTGCAGACACCAGTTGGCCCGTTCGGCGGCATGATGAACCTTGGGCCCAGGCCCACGTTCGGCGAGACCGAGGTGACGCTCGAGGCACACTTGTTCGACGCCAACGCCGACTGGTACGGCGCGCACGTCCGCGTTGAGTTCATCGCGCGACTCCGCGACACGCAGAAGTTCGACGGTATCGACGCGCTCAAGGCGCAGCTCCGGCGTGACGAAGAGCATGCGCGCCGCGCGTTGGCGTAACGGCGCGACGTGAGGATGACAGCCGTCGCGCGGTGATGTTGCAACCGTGCTGTCCCGCTATTTAGTATCGCTCATCGCGAAATCGCTCCACTTCGCTGCACAAGAGAAACGGTCAACCACGTGACGAGCGTGGTTGTATTTCTTAGGCGATGGGGAGGGTGGTGCCTTCTAGCTATCTCGCCCGGAAATATCGAGCGGATAGTTTAGTGGCAGAACGCACGACCTCACCAATCGCGAAGCGTCGGTTCGATTCCGATTCCGCTCTCCGTTTCAAGTGCAACGTTGCGCGACTTCTTGGGCGTAGCTATTGTTGATGCGTCGAGGGGGACGGGGGCCTGGTAAGCCCTGCGCATTGCGCAACGAAGCCCTAGACTGGAGGGCTGACTGTCCGCTCCGAGAGGCCGCTGCAAGGCGGCCTCTCGTTATTTTGGCGAGCGCTAGAGGTAGGGCTGTGCAAGCCAGGCCGCGGCGTCGCGAAGGCGGTGCAGTAGCGGGCGGCGTTCCAGGTCTTCGATCGTCAGCTGCTTTCCGGTGGCGATCTTGTTGTCGAGGATCGATGACAGGCGGCACGCGAGCGGGCGCGAGTAGCACTCGACGTTGAGCTCGAAGTTGAGGCGCAGGCTGCGGGGGTCGAGGTTGGCCGAGCCGATGAGCGACCACTCGCCGTCGACGATCAATAGCTTCGAGTGATCGAAGGGGGGCGCGGAGAGATACACGCGACATCCCCAGGCCAGCACCTGGGGGAGCTGGGCGGTCATCGCCCATTGCACCATGCGCAGGTTGCCGTGCTGCGGCAGCACGATATCGACCTGGACGCCGCGCAGCGCCGCGACGCGCAAGGCGTCGATCAGTGGCGGGTCGGGCAGAAAGTACGGCGTCGACAGCCGAATCGATTGCGTGGCGGCCGCGGTCGCGCCGAGGATCACCATCAGCAGCGTCTCGAAGTTGGTGTCGGGGCCGTCCGGAATCGCGCGCGCGGTTACGTTGCCGCCGGCCGCGGGAGTCTCGGGTGCCCAGGTCGACTCCGGCAGGTGCTCGTGCGTCGTGAACTCCCAGTCGACGGCGAAGGCCTGCATGACCTGGCGCACTACGGGTCCGCGCATGCGGAAGTGCATGTCCTGCGTGGCGTCCGGGCGGTGCAGGGCCAGGATGCACTGGTCGCGGACGTTCATGCCGCCGCAGAATCCGATCGTGCCATCGACGATCATCATCTTCCGATGATCGCGCAAGTTTATGTATGGGTGCGGGAAGGGCAGCACCGACGGCAGAAACCGCGCGACGGTCACGCCGCGGCGTTTGAGCTCGTCGACGATCGGCGGATGACTATATCGAGCGCCGACGCCATCGATGAGCACGCGGACGGCGACACCGCGCTTGGCCGCGCGCGCGAGCGCGTCGACGAACTGCTCGCCCGCCTGGCCCCGGTCGAAGATGTACGTCGCCAAGGCCACGGTTCGCTGGGCCCCGTCGATCGCCGCCAGCATCGCGGGGTACGTCTCATCGCCATTGAGCAGCGGTTCGATCGTACATCCGCCCGCCAGCGGCAGTCGTGTCACCGTTCCGGCGATGCGCGCGACTCCGTGCATCGCGGGTGACGCCTCGCTCAACAGCTTGCTCTGCGCCGGCTCGGCGCTCGTCCCGCGCATGAGCGCGGCGCGGTCGGCCGGGTCGAGCGGCGGTCCCTTGCGCATCGGGCCCGGTTGGCGGTTGATGCGGTTGATGCCGAACACGAGATAGAGGGCTGAGCCGAGGATCGGCGTCAGCCAGACGAGACCGATCCAGCCGATGGCCGATCGAACGTCGTCTTTGGTCAGGAGGATGTGCGCGCTGACGCCGACGGCCAGGATCACGTGACCGGCCGCGATCAGGCCGGCGATGACTGAAGGCGTGGAAAGCATCACCGTCCGAAACTACAACGATGATGTTGCAACGGCGCCCCCTCGCTATCTAGTATGGGCTTCCGCGAAAACGCTCCACTTCGCTGCGCAAGAAAGGAACGGTCAATCACACCTGGTAAGTGTGGTTGTATTTCTTGGGCGAAGGGGAGAGTCGCGCCTTCTCGCAGTCCCGCCCGAGAAATATCGGGAGAGTAGTTCAACGGGAGAACAATCGACCGCGAATCGAGAGATGCCGGTTCGAATCCGACCTCTTCCACCGTTTCGTGTGCAACGTTGCGCAGATGTTCGCTGATGCGTATTGTTGATGTGTCGAGGGCGACGGGGGGCAACGCAAGCTCCTGCGCTGTGCGCAACGAACCCCTGCGACTGGTGGATCAGTGCCCCGAGAGGCCGCTCAGAGGCGGCCTCTCGTTATTCTGTCCCGCCTTGCGGGGTTCCGCCTGGGACGATAACCTACAAAGCTATGTCGAATTTGAGGATACGCATCGCCATCGTCCTGGCGCTCATCGGCTTGTCACTATGGGCGTTATGGCCGCGCAAAGCGACAGAAGCGCGGCTGTCGAAGGCGGGAGAAGTGCTCGTCGACACGACGACGGGTCTGACGGAGCTCGACACGGTCTGGCGCATTCCTATTAAGGAAGGGCTCGACCTCCAGGGCGGGATCCACATGGCGCTCGAGGTCAACCAGGACCACGGGACAGTGCCGAACATCAGTGATGCGATTGATCGCGCGGTGACCGTCGTGCGGACGCGCATCGACCAGTTTGGCGTGGCGGAGCCCGTGGTGCAGAAGGTCGGGAGCGATCGCATCATCGTCGAGTTACCCGGCGTGAGTGACCCCAAGCGGGCGCACGATATCGTCTCGCAGTCGGCGTTCCTCCAATTCCAGATCACCGACAAGACCGAGGCCCTCGAAAAGGCGATTCCGCGGATCGACGCGGCGCTCAAGACCGCGAGGATCGCGAACGTTGCGGGTGCGGCGCAGGCGCCTAGCGCGGCTGGCGGTCAGCAACAGCAAGGGATTCAGGGTCTCTTCACTGGCCCCAATGACACGACGAAGAAAGGCAAGACTGGGGGCGCGAAGCACGATTCGACGACGGCCGATACCGGGTCGCTCGCCAACACGCTGACCGGCGGCGCATTCTCGAAGCTCGTGCAGCCGACGGGGCAGATGCCAGGCGAGTACTACGTCCAGAGCACGGATGTCCGGTTGGTCCAACGGTACTTGGCGGTGCCCGATGTGCAGGCGGCGCTGCCTCCCGGCAAGTCCGTTCGGTGGTCGGCCGACACGGTCGTCCTCGGCGGGCGCGTCTATCGTCCGTTCTATGTCGTCGACACCCGCCCGATCATTACTGGCGAGTATCTGATCGACGCGCAGCCCGCGAGCGATCCGGTCGAGGGCACGAAGGTCGAGTTTACGCTGAATCGTGAGGGCGGCCGTCGGTTCCAGACGGAGACCGCCCGGCACGTGAAGGACTATATGGCGATCGTGCTCGACACGCTCGTCATGGGGCGGCCGCCGATCATTGAAGGCGCGATCGGCACCCGCGGACAGATCACCATGGGTGGGCGTGATCTCCAGGCGGCGCAGGACCTGGCGCTGGTGTTGCGCGCGGGCGCGCTCCCGGTGCCGCTCAAGATCGTCGAGGAGCGCGCGATCGGCGCGAGCCTCGGGACCGACTCGGTGCACGCGGGGATCGAGGCGGGGATTATCGCGGTGGCGCTCGTCGTGATCATCATGCTCGTGTATTACAAGTTTTCTGGATTCCTGGCGGTGTGCGGTCTGACGTTGTACATGCTGTACACGTTGGCGGCGCTCGCCGGATTCGATGCCGTGCTGACCCTCCCCGGGCTTGCCGGGTTTGTGCTCTCGATCGGTATCGCGGTCGATGCCAATGTGCTGATCTTCGAGCGCATTCGAGAGGAGCTCGATCACGGGAAGACGCCACGGCTCGCGATTGACGAAGGCTTCCGGCACGCGATGAGCGCGATTATCGACTCGAACGTGTCCACCGTCCTCACGGCGGCCGTCCTGTATCAGTATGGCAGCGGGTCCGTTCGCGGGTTCGCCGTGACCTTGATCGCGGGCATCCTGGCGTCGATGGTCACGTCGATCTTCGTCGTCCGGACGTTCTATATGATCTGGCTGACGCGCGCCCGCGGCGCCCAAACGATCAGCATCTAATGCTGCGCATATTCTATAACACCCACTACGATTTCATCCGCCCCTGGCGGATCATGGTCGCGTTGACCGTCGGCTTCATCGTGATCGGGCTGTCGAGTCTCGTGTTCACCGGCATCCGCTACAGCATCGACTTCACCGGCGGAACGATCATGCAGTTGCGGTTCCAGCAGCCGCCCGATGTCTCGCGTCTGCGGTCGCTCCTGGACCAGGGCGGCGTGCGGAACGCCGAGATCCAGTCGTTCGGATCGAATCGCGAGTATACGGTTCGCGCACAAGACCTGGCGGCCTCGCGTGGTGGGAGCACGGACTCGGTCGCGACGGAAGTGCGCGGGATTCTCGACAAGGTGTTCGGAAAACAATATCAGGTGGTCCGGACGGAGAGCGTGGGGCCGCGCGTCGGGAGTGAGCTCCGGAACGGGGCCATCAAGGCGGTGCTCTTATCGTTCTTGTTGACGCTGTTGTATCTCGCCTGGCGGTTCGAGTGGCGGTTCGGCGTCGCGGCCGTCATCGCGACGGCGCACGACATCTGTACGACGCTCGCGTTCATCAAGCTCATGAACATCGAAGTGTCGCTGACCGTCGTCGCCGGCATTCTGACGGTCATCGGGTATTCGTTGAACGACACGATTATTATTTTCGACCGGGTTCGGGAGAATCTTCGCAGGCGTCGGCGGGAGCCGCTCTACGATACGATCAACCGATCGGTGAACGAGACGCTGCCGCGGTCGGTCATGACGCACGCCACCGCGCTGGCCGCGACGATCGCGCTGCTCATCTTCGCCGGCGAAGTCATCCGGCCGTTCGCGTGGGTGATGGCGTTTGGTATCTTCACCGGGACGTTCTCCTCCATCTACGTGGCCGCGCCGGTGTTGCTGTGGATCGAGCGGCGGTGGCCGCGCGAGGTCTCGAACGCGCAAGGCGGGCCCGCGATAAAGAAGCCGGCGCCGCGATCGCAAAAGCCCACGGAGGCCGCCGGCGTTCGTTGATAGTCATGCTCACCTGGCCGACGCCGCGTTTGTCGACGACGTTCGATCAGGTGATCGAGGCCGCGCGTGGTGCTGGCGCGGCCGCTCTCGTATGTATCGGCGAGTCGCAGGCCGCCACAACCGGCGCGCTGCGACTCGCGGCACGGTATCCTCGCTTCGTGTTTGCCACCGCCGGGGTGCATCCCGGCGAAGCCGGCACCTACGACAGGCAGCGGGACGAGCTCTGGATACGCGACGCCGTGGCGGCTGGCGCGGTGGCCATTGGCGAATGTGGGCTCGATTATCACTATGATCACGTTGAGCCGCGGCTGCCAGCGCGATTGCGTTTGCCGATCAGATCGGGATGGCGGCGACCTTCGGTCGACCGCTGATCGTGCATACGCGCGACGCCGAGGCCGACACGATGACCGCCGTGCGGGACGCCGGCGCGGCGGGCGTGCGGGGCGTTCTCCACTGCTATACCGGATCCCATGAGCTGGCCCAGGTGGCGATTGACGCCGGATGGTACGTCTCGTTTGCCGGCATCGTCACATTCGCCAAGTGGAACGACGACGCGTTGATCCGGCTGGTGCCCGAGGATCGCATCCTCGTCGAGACCGACGCGCCGTATCTGGCGCCGGTCCCGAAACGTGGGAAGCGCAACGAGCCCGCGTTCGCGCGCTACACCCTCGAACGATTGGCCGCGGTGCGGAATACGACGAGTGAGGCCCTCGGCGCCGCAGTCACCGCGAACGCACGGCGCCTGTTAAATTTGCCCATCCCATTGGAGTGTTCATGAGCGTCCCCTCCGACATTGAGATTGCGCAGCAGGCCAAACCCCGTCCGATCGTGGATGTCGCCGCCGACCTCGGGCTCACTCCGGATGATCTCGATCTGTACGGGAAGTACAAAGCCAAGGTCCCTCTGGAGCTGACGGCGCGCGCTCCGCGCGGGCGGCTCGTGCTCGTGACCGGGATCAACCCGACAGCGGCCGGCGAAGGGAAGACGACGACAACCGTTGGCCTCACGCAGGCCTTTCGGAAGCTCGGCACGAATGCCGTCCTCTGCATCAGGGAGCCGAGCTTGGGGCCCGTGTTCGGCGTCAAGGGCGGCGCGGCCGGCGGTGGGTATGCGCAAGTCATCCCGATGGAGGATATCAACCTCCATTTCACGGGCGACTTCCACGCGATCTCGAGCGCGCACGCGCTCTTGTCGGCGATGCTCGACAATCACCTGACGCAAGGGAACTCGCTGTCGATTGATCCGCGGCGCATTACGTGGCCGCGGACGATCGATATGAACGATCGGGCGCTCCGGGATTGCGTCATCGGGCTCGGTGGTGTCGCGAACGGCGTCGTGCGCGAGGAACGGTGGGTCATCATTCCCGCGAGCGAGGTCATGGCCATCCTCGCGCTGGCGACGAGTCAGGCGGATCTCGAAGCGCGGCTCTCGCGCATCATCGTCGGGGGCACCGCTGGTGCGGACCGCAAGCCCGTGCGCGCCGGCGATCTCAAAGCGTCGGGCGCGATGGCCCTATTGCTGAAGGACGCGATTCGGCCCAACCTCGTTCAGACTCTCGAAGGCGGTCCGGCGTTCGTTCACGCGGGCCCATTCGGGAATATCGCGCATGGCTGCAACAGCATTCTCGCCACTCGTGCTGCCCTTGGCCTCGCCGACATCGTGATCACCGAAGCCGGCTTCGGATCGGACCTCGGCGCCGAGAAGTTCTTCGACATCAAATGCCGGGTTGGTGGTCTGCAACCCGAGGCCGCCGTGCTCGTGGCGACTGTCCGAGCACTCAAGCTCAACGGTGGCGCGAACAAGAATGATTTGAAGCGCGAGGATATTGGCGCTTTGGAGAAGGGGCTGCCAAATCTCGATCGCCACATCAAGAACGTGCAGCAATTCGGCATGCCCGTTGTTGTCGCGGTGAATCGCTTTATTACTGACAGCGACCGCGAGCTGCAGATGGTAGCGGATAGGGCGAGGGCGCACGGGGCGCAGGCTGCGCTCTGCGACGTGTGGGAGAAAGGTGGCGCTGGCGGCGAGGAGCTCGCGCGGGTCGTCCAAGGGTTACTCGACAGCAAGAAGGCCAAGTATGCGCCACTCTATCCCGTGACGTTGCCCATTCGCGATAAGATCGAGACGATCGTCAAGCGCGTGTACGGAGGCGACGGAGTCGACTATACGGCGAAGGCCGAGCGCTCGATCGAGTATCTCGAGTCGATCGGCCTCGGCGAGACGCCGGTGTGTATGGCGAAAACGCAGTACTCGTTCACCGATGATGCCACCCGTCTCGGAGCGCCGACCGGGTTTCGTGTGACGGTGAACGAAGTGTACCCCGCGGCCGGCGCTGGATTCGTGGTCGCCCAGGCGGGAGATATTATGACAATGCCGGGATTGCCGAAGGAGCCGGCGGCGGAGCGCATGGCGGTGCACGCCAATGGCTCGATTGTGGGCCTCTTTTAACCCTCGGGTACATGCATACGGTTGAGACGAGCAAGGCGCCGAAGCCGGTGGGTCCGTACGCGCAAGCGACCATCGCGCATCACTTCCTCTTCACGGCGGGCCAGGTGGGGCTCGATCCCGCGACCGGTCAGATCGTGACGGGCGGTGTCATTCCACAGACGCAGCAGGCGCTCGCGAACCTCACGGCGGTACTGGCCGAACGACAGCTGACGTGGGCGGATGTCGTGAAGACGACGGTCTATCTCTCGAACATGGCCGACTTCGACGCCATGAACGAGGTGTACGCGAAGGTCATGAATGGCGCGCGGCCCGCGCGGTCGACCGTGCAGGTCGCGGCGTTGCCCAGGGGCGCCGCGGTGGAGATCGATGCCGTGGCGGCAGTCAAGAAGGACAAGGGGAGCGATTCCTGAAGCACACGCGGGAAGAAATTTTTCGGCTGACCGAATTCGCGCGGTGCGCCGGGTGAGCGTCGAAAATGGGTCCGGGTGACCTGTCGCGGGCGCTTGCTCCGCTCACGCCGAGCGAAGATCCACGCCTCATCGTCGGTCGAGAGACCTTCGATGACGCGGGAATCTTTCGGCTGTCCGACGATCTCGCGCTCGTGCAGACCGTCGACTTCTTTGCGCCGATCGTCGATGACCCGTTCACCTACGGTCGGGTGGCGGCGGCGAACGCGCTGTCGGACGTTTATGCGATGGGTGGCGAGCCGCTCACCGCGCTCAACATTGTCGGGTTTCCCGTCAAGAAGCTCCCGATCGAGGTGCTGACCGAGATTCTGCGCGGTGGGCAAGCGGCCGTGCAGGAGGCTGGCGCCGTCATCGTCGGCGGGCATACCGTCGAGGACGAGGAGCTCAAGTACGGGCTCTCGGTCACTGGGCGCGTGGATCCGCGGCGCATCTTGACCAACGCCGGGGCTCGCGTTGGGGACCGGCTGTTGCTCACGAAGCCCATCGGCACCGGGCTCATCTCGACCGCGTTCAAGAAATGGCGCGGGAAGATGCCGGCCGAGGTCGAGACGCGCATGATCGAGGTCATGACGACACTCAATCGTGACGCGGCACGGGCGGCCGTTGCACTCGGGCTTTCGTGCGCGACGGACGTCACCGGGTTCGGGCTCCTCGGCCATGCGTCGCACGTGGCGAGAGCCAGCCACGTGGGGCTGCGCATCACGGTCGATCGCGTGCCTGTGCTCGATGGGGCCGGACAGGCTTTTGAGCGCGGCGCGCGTACGGCTGGGGGCGAACGGAACGATGCATATCTGAAACCCCTGGTGGACTGGGGGGTAGGGCGAACGGCGTTCGAGAAGGCACTGCTCGTCGATCCCCAGACCTCTGGGGGGCTATTGATCGCAGCGGCACCTGATCTCGTGGCCGAGTATGTTCAGCGCGTTCCCGGTGCGGCCGAGATTGGCGTCGTGGTCTCGGGCGATGGTCGCATTGAGTTGGTCTAGCATTACTCTGCGGCGCGGCAGTTGGGGGGTCTGGGGGGGTAGTTGTGGTTCCCCCCAGAGGCGAATAGATGCCCCCTGGTTACGCGCAGCGGAACCTGGGGGGTGGATGGGGCCTGGTGGTCCTCTCGGTCTTCAAAACCGCTGCGACCCGACTCGTTCGGGTTTGGTGGGTTCGATTCCCACGCGCTCCCGTCGGCTTCGCCTCCGGTCGCGCCTCCTATTTGATGCGTCTGCCGTGGGCCGCCGCGGAACTGCCGGGTTTTTGCTCCTGCACGCGGTCGTCTCGGCTCTCGGTGCTCAGCAGCAGGATAGCGCGAAGGCTGGTGTAGGGCGGCCGGCGCCGTCGCATCGGGCGCCGCGCGTTGATACCGTGAAAGGCCCGCCGATTCCTCCGGGACGAGCGTTCTTGTATTCGCTGCTCGTCCCCGGCCTCGGCCAAGCGAAGCTCGATCGCGCGTGGACCGGCGCGCTGTTCGCGGGTGTCGAAGTGCTCGCGCTCTCGCGCTGGGAGCAGGCCGCGCGGGATCTCAAGTATGCGCAGACCCATAGAAACGATAGCGTCGCGCTCTACGATTCCGTCGTGAATGGGGTCGTGCAGATCAACGACACGACGGGAAAGCCGATCGAGATCTTCAACTACAACCCGTACTCGTCGAGCCGCGTCGGCGCGCGCAAGCTGCACGTCGAAGACTGGATCGCCGTGGTCATCTTCAATCACCTCATCTCCGGCGCCGACGCGTTCGTCGAGGCGCAGCTGTGGGATCTGCCGAGCCGCATCTCGGCGTTCCGCGCGCCGGATGGCTCGACCGTGGTGGCGATCTCACTCCCCATTCGCGCACCTCCTTTATGACGACCGCACCCATCGGCGTATTCGACTCCGGACTCGGCGGGCTCACCGTCGTACGGGCATTGGTGGCGCGGCTCCCGCGGGAGTCGATCATCTATGTCGGCGACAGCGCGCGCGTGCCGTATGGGCCGAAGAGTCCCGACACCGTACGCCGGTATGCGAAGGAGATCGCGGCATATCTCGTTGGAGAAGGGGTCAAGGCGGTGGTGGTGGCCTGCAACACCGCGACCGCGCACGCGTTGCCGATGCTCAAAGAGACGCTGTCGGTGCCGGTCGTCGGCGTCATTGAGCCCGGCGCGCGCGCCGCGGTGCGGGCCACGAAATCCGGACCGATCGGCGTGATCGGCACCGTCGGCACGATCGCGTCCGGCGCCTACGAGAAGGCGATCGCCGAGATCAACCCCGAGCTCACGGTGATGTCGACACCGTGCCCATTGTTCGTGCCGCTGGTTGAAGAAGGGCTGTTGGAGCACAAGGCCACGCGGCAGATCGTGAAGCTGTACCTCAAGCCGCTCGCCGCGACCGGCATCGATACGCTGATCCTGGGCTGCACGCATTATCCACTGCTCGTCGAACAGATCGCCAATCGCGTGGAAGGCGTGACGCTGATCGACAGCGGGGCCGAGACGGCGATCGAAGTGTCGATGGTGCTGCAGCAAGCGCACATCGAGGCGCCGCCGACGGCGTCACCGACCTATCGCTTCATCGCCACGGACGCCCCGGAGCAATTCCTCCGTTCCGCCCGCCGGTTCCTCGGTCCCGGGCACACGATCAAGCGCGTGGAGACGCTGAACGTGACCTGAAGCGAGCCAAGCGTTCAGCGAGATCTTTTCGGGCGTGACCATGAGAAACGTCGGCCCGGGCTCTTTCGGTCCACTGATCCACGCACCGGCGTTGGCGTAGACGCCGCCGCCCTTGGCCATGCGCTCGATCGTCGCGACGTGCGAATGCGCGAGCACCAGGAGCTCCAAGCGCCGGTCCGCCGCGAGTGTCTTCTCGGCGACCGCGCGGAGGCCGGCGCCGCCATCGCGGGCGCTGTAGGTCCGGCTGGCGTGCGAGCTGCGCGTGGCGAGCCAGGTCGCCAGGTCGGCGGGCAGCCATCGATACGCGCGCACGGCGGTCGGGTGGCGGATCACGGCGCGGAGTGCGCGGTACCGGCGGTCTTCGGCCTGGCGGAGGCCGTCGCCGTGCTCGACGCGCGCGTGCCAGCCGCCGAGGGTGCCCTCCCACGGGCCGACATGATAATCGACGCCGACGTCCGATCGCAGCATCTCGCCGCCCCAGCAGTCATGATTGCCGGCGATCCACAGGACCGGGACTCCGCGCTCGCGAAGGTCCGCCAGCGCAGCGAGTATGCGGAAGCTCGAGCGGGGGATGACGGTGCGCCACTCGAACCAGAAGTCGAAGAGGTCCCCATTGATCACCAGGCTGCCGTCCGTGATCCCGCGGAGGAACTCCCGGAGGGTTCGCTCGCCGCCGTCCCACGGCGAACCAACGCCCAGGTGGGCGTCGGACATGATATAACACGGGGGCTCGAGTATCTGGGGCACCTGGGGCATCCGTGGCGTTTAGTTTAGTGGCCGGGCTAACTTGCCGGCCATGGCGGGCCGACCACAGACGACCGAAATCCGCGTGCGGTATGCGGAAACGGACCAGATGGGGGTCGTGTATCACTCGAATTACCTGATCTGGTGCGAGATCGGCCGTACCGACTACATCCGCGCCCTCGGCACGCCGTACGCCGTGTTGGAGCGGAACGGTGTCGCGCTGGCAGTGTCTGAAGCCTCGTTGCGGTGCCACGCACCGGCCCGGTACGACGATATCGTGCGGGTCGAGACTCTTCTCACCGAAGTTCGATCCAGAACCGTGACCTTCGACTATGTCATTGCCCACGCAGGCACCGGCGCCCGTCTCGCGACCGCTCGCACGATCCTCGTCTCGCTCGATCGTGAGGGCAAGGTCTCCGCGCTCCCGAGCGACATTCGCGCTTTTCTGTCTCACGGCATCGGCGGCTAGCTTCGCGCTCGCCTGCGGTGGCGGGCACAAGGCGCCGGAGACGAAGCCCGGGCCGCTCGTCGCGCAGTTCACGGCGTTTCCCGACTCGGAAGCGCTGCGCTACGCGGAGCTCCTGGCCATGGTCGATGCGCACCGCGTCGATGAGGTGCTGATCAAATCGGCCCTCGGCAAGACGCTCACGACGGCGCTGCGCGTCGAAGCCGCCCGCGCCGCGGGTCAAGTCCGCGCGCGGAACGTGGCGCCGATCCTGCGCACGCTGCTGATCGAGCACGACACCGCGGTCGCCGCCACCGCCGCGTTCGCGCTCGGCCTCATGGCCGACACGCCGAGCGTCAACCTGCTGGCCCAATCGATCTCGACCTCTCCGCTGTATGTGCCGCTCACGCGCAATGGCGGACAGGGTGGCGGCGGATACGGCGGCGGCGGATACGGCCAACAGCCGAACGCGAGGGTGACGCAGTCGCGAGTCGCGGTCGCCGTCGTGGCGGCGCCGCTGGCGCGAGAGGCGGCGTGGTCACTCGGGGAGCTGGGTGATCCGGGACGGAAGGCCATCGAGACCGCGCTCCGGGGTGGTTTCGCGACGTCGATCGTGCTGTATGCGGCGGCCAAGCTCAAGCCCGTACCGACGACGCTCATCACGCCGTACATCACGCCGGGCAACGCCGCGCTGCTGCGCGCGGCGGTGTATGCCGTGACGCGGTCGCGCGCCGCGGGTGGCGTGCGCGTGCTCTTGCTGCCGGCGGCGTTTCGGGCGCGCGACATCGAGACGCGCGAATGGGTCGCGCGTGGGCTCGCGCATTCGGCGGCGGGCGATTCGCTCGGGACCTATGCGGTCACGGTCCTCGACTCGATGGCGCACGACACCGTTGGCTTCGTCCGCATCGCCGCGCTCAACTCGCTCCGGGGATATGGCGCGGCGGCGCGCGCGCCGGTCGTCATTGCCCTGCGCGATGACGATCCGAACGTGCGGATCACGGCCGCGAGAGCCCTGGACTCGACGCTCGCTGGCGCGCCCCGCGGCGACTGGGTGCATGCGTATGGTGAAGACACGTCGTTCGCGTTTCATGCGGTGGTATTGATGGCGGCGGTCCGGAACGGCGTCATTCTGCCGGAGTTGGACCACGACAACCCGGACCGCTGGCAGCGCTCGGGCGATTGGCGATTCCGTGCGGCGGCCGCGATGGCCGGAACCGGCGCATCGATGGAGCGGATCGTCGATCTCACGTTACCGCTCACGCGCGATCCGGACCCGCGCGTGCGGGCGGCGGCGTACGACGTGTTCGCCGAGGCGGCGGGGCAGAGCGTTGGCGGGACGCCGCATCCCTGGCGGCGCGAGTACATGCTGACCGCTGTCCATGACCCCGACCTCGCGGTGCGGGCGGTGGGCCTGGGCGGTCTCGCGGAGATCGCGACGGCGGAGGATGTGCCGGTGGTCGCCGATGCGTATCAGACCGCGATCGCGGACACCGGGAACGAAGCACGGCTGGCGGCGGTTCGCTGTCTCGTGGGGATATGGCGGAGGGATAGCGCGCACGTGGGCGATGACGCAAAGGCGAAAATCGCCGCACTTCCGGTGACCGATGACGCAGCGTTGCTCGATGCCGCGCGCGGCGTGACGTTGCTCGCCGCCTGGCGGCCGGATGGCGGCCGGCCGGCGCCGCATCCGACCGACTGGTACCTCCGGGTGGTGCACGAGATCGTGGAGCCGAGTCTCCGCGGCCAGGCGCCGCAGGCGACCATTCAGACGGCGAGGGGGAATATCACGATCGAGTTGTTCGGCGCCGACGCGCCGCTCACGGTGGATAATTTCCTGACGCTCGCGAAACGCGGATACTACAAGGGACTGAATTTCCATCGGGTCGTGCCCGCGTTCGTGGTGCAGGACGGTGATCCCCGCGGCGATGGTCGCGGCGGGCCCGGCTACGATATCCGCGATGAGCTCGACCGGCGGCGGTACGTGCGGGGAACAGTCGGGATGGCGCTCGACGGGCCGAATACCGGAGGGAGTCAGTACTTCATCTCGCTGGGTACGGAGCCGCATCTGGACGGGCATTATACGGCGTTCGCCAGGGTCACCTCCGGCGATGCGGTGCTCGATCAGGTCGTGCAGTGGGATGGGATCGACAACATCGTGCCGCTCGTGCGCGTCGTCACGCCGTGAGGGCAGGGTTCCTCGGCTGCGCGGTTGCGCTCGTGGTCACGGCATGCGCGCCTCCGATGGCTGGCGAGCTCAAGGGCATAGCGCCGGCGACGCCCACGAGGTTGCCCTCCGCCGTGTTGCCCGCGAGCCATGGGAAGCTCACGTTTCGTTGGGAGTACCGTGATCGTGATCTGCTTGCCAGAGGTGAGGGGCGGGCGCTGATGGCTCCTCCCGACAGCGCGCGTTTGGACTTTGCGGTGGCGGGTGGAATGGGGTCGGGGCATGCGTGGCTTTTCGCCGATACGGTCGTCTCCGGGGGAGGGGGAGAGCGCATCAAGCGATATCTTCCTTCGCCGGTGGTGTTATGGGCCGCGCTGGGCCGGTTTCGGGTTTCGGCGACGGACACGGCGATGCGGGTGGATGGCGACACGCTACGAGCGGATCTCAGTACGAGCGGGAGTGATCCCGCGAAGAGCAACGTGTGGCGCGTGGCCTTCGCGGATGCTCGCTTGGTGGGGCTGGAACGATTGAGTGCGGGGCGCGTACGCGAGACCGTGGTGCGGCGGAGAAACGACGACATACGGTTCGAGAATCCGTCGGCCGGACGGTCTCTGACTCTGACCCATGTGCGCAGTGATACGGTGGCCGAGATCGACCCAGAGCTCTGGCATCGCTAGGAGCACCCTTGCGGTAGTCGCCGTGGGGATGCTCAGCGGGTGCTTTTGGAAATACGGCTTCCATGGCGGAGGCCTGCCGCAGAACATCAAGACGATCGCCGTCGAGCCGTTCGAGAACAATACGCCGACGCCCGAGCTCCAAAAGAACATTTTGGATGGACTCCGAGCGGTGACGGGGTCTCGGTTGGGCTTGAGAGAAGTCGGCGAGGATCACGCGGACGCCATTCTCAAGGGGACCATCCAGCGATACGACATCGACGTGCCCGTCGGGTATTCCGGCGGCCGCATCACTGGCGCGACGGCGACGGCGACATCGACGCAGCGCCGATTGGAGATCCAGATCAATGTCGAGATCGACGAGCAAGCGACCGGGCGCATCCTGTGGCAGCGCAAGGGGCTCGTCGAGGCCGGCGACTATCCCAATGGCGGCGAGTTACAGGGCCGGGCTCAAGCCGTCAAGAAAGTTGTGAACAACGTCATCGAAGGGGCCCAGTCCCAATGGTGACGCGCCTGCGCAGCCGGCGTGGGGGCGTCAAGCTGGGGTGCTTCCTCGCTATGGCCATCCTCGGCATAGGCGGGTGGGCGGGCATGTACGTCGGCGACGCGTACTGGAAGTACTATCAGTACGCCGACGCCTTCAAGCAGGAGGCGAAGTTCGCCGGGCACTATACGGACCGGCAGATCAAGCAGCATTTGCGGTCGATGGCGGACTCGCTGGTGCTGCCGGATGACGCGTACGAGATCGTTGTCGAGCGGGGACGGCATCACATCGTGATCGACAACCAGTATTATGCTCATGTGAACATGGGCGTCATCTCGCGCGATTTCTTCTTCAATCCGCACGCCGAGGCGGATTTCTGATTCGAGCGCCCCGCTCGAAAGTGATGTCGTTGGAGGAGGCCCGCCGGTGGCGCCGAGCGCAGACTGGCAGGGTCGTGTTCACCAACGGCGTCTTCGATCTGTTGCATTCCGGCCATGTCGATCTGCTGACCACCGCGCGCGGGTTCGGCGATGCGTTGGTCGTCGGGGTGAACAGCGATGCCTCGGTGCGTCGGTTGAACAAGGGGCCCGAGCGCCCGCTGCGCTCCGAGGCCGACCGCGCGTATGTTTTGGCGGCTTTCGAGGCCGTCGACGCCGTGGTGATCTTCGATGAGGACACGCCACTCGCGATTGTGACGGCACTCGAGCCGGACGTGCTGGTCAAAGGCGGCGATTATCGCGAGGAGACGATCGTGGGCGCACAGGAAGTCCGCGCGCGGGGCGGCGAGGTAGTTGTAGTTCCACTGCTCGAGGGGCACTCGACCACGTCCATCGTCGACCGCATCCGTGGCCGCTAGACCGGGCGGTCGCGCCGCGGGCGCGCTGCGGCCAATCACCATGGAGCGCGGTATCGTCCCGTACGCCGAGGGGTCGTGTCTCGTGTCGTTCGGCGATACGAGAGTGCTGTGTGCCGCCACGGTCGAAGATGGCGTGCCAGGGTGGCGCAAAGGCAGTGGTCTTGGGTGGATCACGGCCGAGTATGCGATGTTGCCGCGGGCGACGCGGACGCGGGTACCGCGGGAGCGCGGGCAGCTCGGGGGGCGCACGCAGGAGATTCAGCGGCTGATCGGCCGGAGCATTCGGGCGATGATCGACGATTTCACGTTTGGCGAGCATACGCTGCGATTGGATTGCGATGTGGTGCAGGCCGACGGTGGGACGCGGACGGCGGCGATCACGGGCGCGTGTGTGGCCGCGGTTGATGCGTTCGCGTGGATGGCGGAGACCGGGCGGGTGGGCGCGAGTCCGGTCAAGCAGCGGGTGGCGGCGGTGAGTGTCGGCATTGTCGACGGCGACGTGCGGCTCGACCTGGAGTACGAGGAAGATGTGAAGGCGGGCGTCGACATGAACATCGTCATGGCCTCGGCCGAGTCGTTTGTCGAGGTGCAGGGGACGGGTGAGCACGGGACGTTTTCGCGGGCACAGCTGAATGCGTTGCTCGATCTGGCGTCGAAGGGGATTGCCGAGCTCGATGGGTGGCAGCGTCGTGTGCTGGGTGTGACGTGAAGACCATGAAGAAGGCGCCGATTCTGCTGGCGACGCGGAATCCCGGGAAGCTCAAGGAGCTGCGGCCGTTGTTTGCGGCGGTCGGGTATCCGGTGACGGATCTCGCCGAGTTCCAGCTCGACGCGGATGAGGGCGAGGCGGACGTGGAGTCGTTCGATTCGTTCGAGGCGAATGCGCTCGCGAAGGCCCGGTATTTTTACGAGATCTCGGGCGGTGTCGCGACGGTGGCGGACGATTCGGGGCTCGAGGTGCCGGCGTTGGGTGGTGCGCCGGGCGTGCGGAGCCGGCGGTTCAGCACGGCGGGTACGGATGTGGCGAACAACGCGAAGTTGTTGGAAGCCATGAAGGATGTGTCGGATCGCTCGGCGCGATTCGTGTGTGCAGCGGCGTTTGTCGGGTTGGGTTCGGAGATGGTGCGTCTCGGCGCGACGCACGGAGTGATCACGGGTGCGCCGCGCGGGTCGAGTGGATTCGGGTATGATCCGTTGTTCGAGTCTGTCGAGCTCGGTAAGACGTTTGGCGAGGCGACGCTCGAGGAGAAGGCGCGCGTGAGTCACCGTGCGCGCGCATTTGCTGCGCTGCTCGCGGCGATGCAGGCCGCACAGAGTTGACCAACGCGGTCGAAGTCGCCGATGCCCACCCCGTCTACCGCCACGCTGCCTAAGCCCAAGTTCGAGGAAGAGTTCGAGGACATTGTGGTTGATGTTTTCTCGAGGGTCTGGGGAGCGCGCATTCAGAGGAACGGCCGCAGGGGGCAGTCGCAAAACGGCGTCGACGCCTACGGCACGCCTCCGCACTTGGCCGGCCGGTATGCCGGTATCCAAAGCGAGAAGGTTCAGACATTGACGATCGCGGATGTCCGCTCGGAACTCGCGAAGGCGGAGACGTTCGTGCCGGCGCTGGCGGAATACATCATTGCCACGACAGCAGATCGCGACGTGACGCTCCAACAGGATATTCGAGATCTCGACACTGGCCGCCGCCAATCCGGGCATTTCCCGGTCAGCATTTGGTTCTGGCCGGACATTGCGCGAGAGCTCGCTCGTCACTCCGACCTGGTCGAGACCCACTTCCCCGGTTGGATACCGGGCTCAGCTGCTTCCGTCACGGCTCGGACCGTGCCGCCCCGACCATACGTCGACTGGGGATCGTTCTGTCCGATGCCGACCGAAGCTGGGCCGAGGTCGTCGACGCACTTTGAATTCACGGCACGTCCGATTCGCGCTCTAGCGCTCACGATTGACGGTGACTTGCTGGACGAGTTTCGGCAGCATGTAGCGCGCGCGTTTGGGGTGACTGACGCGCAACCCCCACGCCGCCTCACTTCGGCATACGCCGTCGACCTCGTGTGGCGAGATCTGCCCCTTCGAAGCGCACGCCATTGGCGACGTGGTCAGGACGGTTCGGTTGGCTACGTGACAACAATCGAAACGACGGCTGCGCCCGGACTGTGCTCGTTGTGGGACGTAGCGTACGACGCGTTGTTGTTTTGTCAGCTGGTCAGGGAGTTGCCACTGGACCGAGATGTGACCTTGACGCTGGACTTCCAGCCGGGAGGGTTGCGTCCAGTGCCGGGTCCACTGGGTCCGATGTTTGTGGGGCGGCGATTGGATCCGCTTCCTGGTATACCGGCGCTGCTCGCCCCAGCCGATTCCCAGCAGACGTTCAGAGGCTGCACAGACACGTCGACCATTCGTCAAGTTGGCGAGCTTCTTTGTAGACCGTTGGCGTCCGATGTTCGACCTGGCATCGCTTCGCATCGAGCCACTCGCCGCGCACTTGGAACAACTCGCTGTGGGGGAGCTCGGTTGGAGCCTGGCGCAAATGGGTGCGCGTTAGCGCGGTATGTCCGGAAACAGGCCCGGCATCCAGCGCGAGGCGAGAGCGGCGGGGAAGGCGAGCCGCAGCGGAGCGCGTGGACTGTTCGACGCCAGAACGAACTTGTCGAGAAGGGCGGTGACAATGCGGCGAGCCTGCCTGTCGCCTGTGCCCACGACACTGTCAACTTCTCCCCGGGGCAGCTCTCCCCGGTAGAGTATGGCTTCCAGAATAGCGCCAGATTTTGCGGGTAGTGCGCCGGCGCGGACCTCTTCTTCTGCCCATACCAGAATTCGTGAGCGCAGTCGGTCGGGCTGCATGAGGTCCTCCATGAACGAGACTTGGTCGATGCAGGTCGTGAGGAAAAATCGCGTGAACTCCGCGAGCGCTTCTTCGCTCAGCGCCCCTCGACCGTCGAGGTCGTTCCGACGGGGCCTATCGCAGTTGGCGAGTAGCGCTTTGTACTCACCGACGTTTCGAGCGAGGCCGCGTGCGATGGACCACACACCACCCGTATCCAGGATATCGAGCAGCAAGGCGTGAGACACGAGACGCGCTACGCGGCCATTGCCGTCGAGGAAAGGATGCATCCAGAGCAATCGGTGATGGATGGCGGCTGTGGCGATGAGCAAGTCGGCTTTGCCGAGATGTGAGTAGACCTGTTGAAATCGCTCGAGAAAGCGAGGCAGGGCGGCGGGACTGATCGCGATGTGATTGCCTACCTTTACGTCGCGTCGTCGAAGCTCACCGGGGATGACTCGGACACGTTCTTTCGTGATGGGATCGTCGACCCAGAGCAAATCGTCGGGAAGCAATTCGCAGAAACGGCGATGCGTTTCCGTGATGCCTGCAGTGGTGATGGCGCGCTTGTCTTTGAGGCCTCCGGTATCGATCCATTGCTGTACCGCGATGTGCGCTCTCGCTTCGAGTTGTAGATCACGCTTGTGGGCATTGTTGCTGTAGTCGTTTTTCAGTGCTCGCTCGATCTCGATCGGGTGAGTGTCATGACCCTCGATGAGATTCGAGTAGTAGCAGTTCATGGCGCGCACGAGATCGGCGAGCGATGACAGGAGAGAAGCGGGCAGGCTGCTTCGAAAGCCGGCGGACTTTTGTGTGAGGTCGAGGGCGAGATCGTTGAGTGGTCCGCGATGGCGCGATGCGTCGGAGATGTGCAGAGGCTCCATCTCTGACACGGTTTCGCCGCGGTCCGCCGGTAGGATGTCCGGTGCCATGTCCACTCAGTGAAATCTGTAAGTGCCGCATTCATGGTATATTATAGACGCGACCATCGCAAGTATGGCCGGTTCGATGTCCGCAACGACGTCCACTTTGTGGATTTGTGCTGATTGCTCGAGGCGATCTGTGCTGAGCTAAGTGTTGACCGTGTTTACGGCTCCGGTTACGTTACGCGGCTCGACTTTACTGTTTTAAAAGGCTGGTAGACGGGGCGTAGCGTAGCCTGGTATCGCGCCTGCTTTGGGAGCAGGAGGTCACCGGTTCAAATCCGGTCGCCCCGATGTGCGGTACTTAGCGACTCAGGCGCCAGTAGCTCAGGTGGATAGAGCAACAGCCTTCTAAGCTGTGGGTCGGGGGTTCGAGTCCCTCCTGGCGCGTGGTGTCAGGATACGTTCGCACCCGTAGCTCAATTGGCAGAGCATTCGACTCTTAATCGACAGGTTGTAGGTTCGATTCCTACCGGGTGCATGGGGTTGACGAATAAGTGACACCCCTGTATAGTTAAAGGCTCTGGCGCACTTGCGCCGGAACCAAAAACGAAGACGCTTTTTGATAATTGAAATCGAGATTGGGGATGTGCGAGGCGACTCATTGATCCGACGTTTTTCAGGACGTCGGGGAGAGTCAACTCTGACATTTCTATAGTGATTCGGATACGCTGCCACGCGAGGCAGCGTGGCAGCGTTTCTCGAGAGCTAATCAACTCTATTGGAGAGTTTGATCCTGGCTCAGGACGAACGCTGGCGGCGTGCTTAACACATGCAAGTCGTGGGCACCAGCAATGGTGACCGGCGAACGGGTGCGTAACACGTGAGCGACCTACCGATTCGTGGGGGATAGCCGGCCCAACGGCCGGGTAATACCGCATACGCCAAGTGGACCGCATGGTCTGTTTGGGAAACCTCCGGGGCGAATCGAGGGGCTCGCGGCCTATCAGCTAGTTGGCGGGGTAATGGCCCACCAAGGCATCGACGGGTAGCTGGTCTGAGAGGATGGCCAGCCACATTGGGACTGAGAAACGGCCCAGACTCCTACGGGAGGCAGCAGTGGGGAATCTTGCGCAATGGCCGAAAGGCTGACGCAGCGACGCCGCGTGTGGGATGAAGCTCTTCGGGGTGTAAACCACTGTTGCCCGGGACGAACGGCGGAATTTATTCCGCGTGACGGTACCGGGTGAGGAAGCACCGGCTAACTCCGTGCCAGCAGCCGCGGTAATACGGAGGGTGCGAGCGTTGTCCGGAATCACTGGGCGTAAAGGGCGCGTAGGCGGCTCGTGCAAGCGGGCGGTGAAAGCCCGGGGCTCAACCCCGGGTCAGCCGAACGGACTGCGGAGCTGGACCAGACTAGAGGCTCGTGGAATTCCGGGTGTAGCGGTGGAATGCGTAGAGATCCGGAAGAACACCGGTGGCGAAGGCGGCGAGCTGGGGTCTGTGTGACGCTGATGCGCGACAGCGTGGGGAGCAAACAGGATTAGATACCCTGGTAGTCCACGCCGTAAACGATGGGCACTAGGTGCCCGGGGGAGCGACCCCTCGGGTGCCGTCGCTAACGCATTAAGTGCCCCGCCTGGGGAGTACGGCCGCAAGGCTGAAACTCAAAGGAATTGACGGGGGCCCGCACAAGCGGTGGAGCATGTGGTTTAATTCGACGCAACGCGAAGAACCTTACCTAGGCTTGACATACACGTGATGGCTTCCAGAGATGGGAGCTTCCCTTCGGGGCACGTGCACAGGTGCTGCATGGCTGTCGTCAGCTCGTGTCGTGAGATGTTGGGTTAAGTCCCGCAACGAGCGCAACCCTTGCCCCCTGTTGCCAGCGGCGCCGTCAGGCGGCCGGGGACTCTGGGGGGACTGCCGGTGCCAAACCGGAGGAAGGTGGGGACGACGTCAAGTCATCATGGTCCTTACGTCTAGGGCTACACACGTGCTACAATGGACAGTACAGAGGGATGCGAGGTAGCAATGCCAAGCCAATCCCAAAAGCTGTCCTCAGTTCGGATTGTCGCCTGCAACCCGGCGGCATGAAGCTGGAATCGCTAGTAATCGTGGATCAGCATCGCCACGGTGAATACGTTCCCGGGCCTTGTACACACCGCCCGTCACGCCATGGAAGCGACGAGCGCCCGAAGTCAGTGTCGGAACCCGCAAGGGGCCAAGCTGCCGAAGGCGAGCGTCGTGACTGGGGCGAAGTCGTAACAAGGTAGCCGTAGGGGAACCTGCGGCTGGATCACCTCCTTAACGGAGCGACGAGTAAGGGCTTCATCTCGTAAGAGGTGTCGCTCGGAAAGTCCTCACGTAGTCGACGCCTCGACACATCCCAATCTCGATTTTGATTTCTGAATATTCGGGCGTAGCCCGTATTTTTTTTTGCTGTTTGACAACTGTTCGTTGGTAGTGATCGTGGGAAACGAATCCAACGCGAGACGTTGAATACGTTGAACACATCGTAGATCGCGCGTGCTCTGCTTGAACACGATTGATGTGGTCAAGCGAGCGAAAGCATGTGGGGGATGCCTGGGCACACGAAGGCGATGAAGGCCGTGGTAAGCTGCGATAAGCCAAGGGGAGGAGCACACATCCTGCGATCCTTGGATGGCCGAATGGGGCAACCCGGCGGTGAGCGATCACCGTCATCCCGAAAGGGAGGCAAACCAGGGGAACTGAAACATCTCAGTACCCTGAGGAAGAGAAATCAACCGAGATTCCCGAAGTAGCGGCGAGCGAAACGGGACGAGCCCAAACCGTGGGACCTTCGGGTGCCACGGGGTTGTAGGACCCACGGACGCGATACGTGCAAGTAGTCGAAGTCCCCTGGAACGGGGCGCCAAAGACGGTGACAGCCCGGTAGGCAGAACTAGTCGCGTGTCGTAGTGGAGTTCCTGAGTAACGCCCGTTACGAGAAGTCGGGCGTGAAGCTGGGGGGACCACCCTCCAAGGCTAAAGACTCTCGTGTGACCGATAGTGAACGAGTACCGTGAGGGACAGGTGAAAAGCACCCCTGGGCGGGGAGTGAAAAAGATCCTGAAACCACATGCTTACAAGCGGTAGGAGGGCGACACACATCTTCGGATGGCGTGGGCGCCTGACTGCGTGCCTTTTGCATTATGATCCGGCGAGTTACTGCTTAGGAGCGAGGCTAAGCCGCTAGGCGGCGGAGCCACAGCGAAAGCGAGTCCTGTAACGAGGGCGTCGAAGTTCCTGGGCGTAGACCCGAAGCCAGGGCGATCTACCCATGAGCAGGTTGAAGCTCGGGTAACACCGAGTGGAGGACCGAACCGGTGTGGGTTGAAAACCGCTCGGATGACTTGTGGGTAGGGGTGAAAGGCCAATCAAGCCTGGAGATAGCTGGTTCTCCCCGAAATCTATTGAGGTAGAGCCTCAGGGCGTGTTCCTGGGAGGTAGAGCGACTGGATGGGCGCGGGCCGCAGAGCGCGGTACCAAACCCAACCAAACTCCGAATGCCCGTGGAATGGACCCTGGGAGGCAGTCGTTGAGCGATAATGTCCAACGGCGAGAGGGAAAGAACCCAGAGCCACAGCTAAGGTCCCGGAGTGGCCGCTGAGTATAGCGAAGGATGTGCGCGTGCTGTGACAACTGGGAGGTTGGCTTAGAAGCAGCCATCCTTTAAAGAGTGCGTAATAGCTCACCAGTCCAGCGTGCGTGCGCCGAGAATGGTCGGGATTAAGCGGCCCACCGAAGCTTGGCCTTGTTTCTTTGAAACAGGGGTAGGGGAGCGTTCCCCGTGCTGTGAAGTGGGGGTGGAAACCAACCCATGGAGCGAGGGGAAGTGAGGATGCCGGAATGAGTACGCGCAAATGCGGGTGAAAACCCCGCACACCGTAAGCCCAAGGATTCCTGCGCCATGGCAATCAGCGCAGGGTGAGGCGGACCCTAAGGCGAGGCCCCAGAGGCGTAGCCAATGGACAGAGGGCGAACATTCCCTCCCCGCCGCATGAGCGTTATCACCCATCAGGGGACACAGGAACGAAGCGGGAGCGGCTTTGTGGATGGCCGTCTAACCCAGTAGGCGTGAGCCGAGAGGGGAATGCGAGGGGAGGCTTCGGCCGAACCGAGTCCTGTAGAGTCGACTGGCAAGAAAAGCCTGAGGGGGAGTTCGTGTGGCGTCCGTACCGTAAACCGACACAGGTGGGCAAGGCGAGTAGCCTAAGGTGAACGAGTGAAACGTGGTCAAGGAACTCGGCATAATGATCCCGTAACTTCGGAAGAAGGGATGCCGGTCTAGGTACTCAGTTTACTCTGAGCGCTTGGATCGGCCGCAGCGAATCGGCCCAAGCGACTGTTTAGCAAAAACACAGGTGTGTGCCAAGCCGCACAAGGCGCCGTATACACACTGACGCCTGCCCGGTGCCGGAAGGTTAAGGGGAGAGGTCAACCGCAAGGTGAAGCCTTGAGCCGAAGCCCCGGTAAACGGCGGCCGTAACTATAACGGTCCTAAGGTGGAAGCAAAGCTGCCTTAGTAAAATCTGGCTATATGCTGGAATATCTGAGTATCTCCCGGTACTGGTTGCGTTCTGGCCAGTGACAATCCGCGGAGTGCAGACAATCAGCAGGAAAGGCTGGTCGATGTCCGACCAGAATCCTCAGAGACTTCACGCCAGACACCGACGCGAGTCGGCGAAGATAAAGTCCGGACTGCATGGCGACATGCAGCGCTCATTGTGAGCGACCCAATGATCAGTCGGGGAACACCATCAAGCGAAATTCCTTGTCGGGTAAGTTCCGACCTGCACGAATGGCGTAACGACTTGGGCACTGTCTCGACCACGTGCTCGGCGAAATTGCAGTCTCGGTGAGGATTCCGAGTCCCCGCAGCAGGACAAAAAGACCCCATGCACCTTTACTGTAGCTTGTCATTGAGCATTGCATTGTGCTGTGTAGCATAGGTGGGAGCCTTGGAGGCCCAGGCGCTAGCTTGGGCGGAGGCAACAGTGAAATACCACCCTGCATTATGTGATGCTCTCACTGCGAAGAGGCAAACCCTCTCCAGGACCGTGGCAGGTGGGCAGTTTGACTGGGGCGGTCGCCTCCGAAAGTGTAACGGAGGCGCGCGCATGGTCCCCTCAGCGCGGTCGGTACTCGCGCCTATAGAGTGTAACGGCAGAAGGGGGCCTGACGGTGAGAGCGACGGCTCGAACCGGGTCGAAAGACGGCCGTAGTGATCCGGTAGCCCGGTGTGGATCGGCTATCGCGCAACGGATAAAAGGTACGCTGGGGATAACAGGCTTATCGCGCCCGAGAGTTCACATCGACGGCGCGGTTTGGCACCTCAATGTCGGCTTATCACATCCTGGGGCTGGAGAAGGTCCCAAGGGTCCGGCTGTTCGCCGGTTAAAGTGGTACATGAGCTGGGTTCAGAACGTCGTGAGACAGTTCGGTCTGTATCCGCTGTGGGCGTTGGAAGGTTGAGGGGCGCGGACTCTAGTACGAGAGGACCGAGTCGGACTGCCCGCTCGTGTCCCGGCTGTACCGCCAGGTGCAACGCCGGGTAGCGATGGCAGGCGCAGATAACCGCTGAATGCATCTAAGTGGGAAGCTGCCCCCGAGATGAACCTTCCCTTGAGCTTCGAGCTCACTGAAGGGGCGTGAGAGACCATCACGTCGATAGGCCGCAGGTGGAATGGCTGTAAAGCCTTTCGAGCCAAGCGGTCCTAATCCCCCGTGCGGCTTGACTACTCCCAAAAAGAGTTATCAAACCACAACTCGCAGAGCACTGCACGATGTACGATGTGCGTTGCGATTCAGAAAACACGATCACTACCCGCGAATCGTTGTTCCAATAGATTCGCTGGCGACCAGAGCGTAGGGGCCACACTCGTTCCCATCCCGAACACGATCGTTAAGCCCTACAGCGCCAATGGTACTCCGGTCGAGAGACCGCGGGAGAGTAGGCCGTCGCCGGCACCTAACGCACGCCTCCGTCTGCTCCGCAGTCGGGGGCTTCCGCCCCCTGGGGCGATTGCATTGCTGTCGGGTGACCTCATCCATTGAAGTCTGGGGGGAACCGCAAGCTGCCCCCCGACACCCCCCAAAGGCGCATTGTCGTTTAGTATCACCAGCTATGACACAGGCAGGCATCGTTGCTGTGGTCGGTGTTCCCAATGTGGGGAAGTCCACGCTGCTCAATCGCGTCATTGGGCAGAAGCTCAGTATCACGTCACCAAAGCCGCAGTCGACGCGGGCGTCCGTCATTGGGATTCGGACTGAGGGCGATACTCAGATCGTGTTCGTCGACACGCCTGGGCTGCTCGAGCCGGCGTACGAGTTACAACGCGTGATGCGCGCCGCGGCGATTCGCGCGCTGAGAGATGCCAATGTTATCGTCTATCTCGTCGATGCGACTGAAGGCGAGCCCGCTGAGTTGCCCGTCGCCACCAAGGCACCACGACTGCTCGTGTTCAACAAGATCGATTTGCTTGGTAAGACCAAGCTCGACGAGTTGAAACAGCAATACCCTGACGCGTTCTTTGTCTCGGCCGCTGACGGCCGGGGCATCGACAACCTTCTCGGCGAGATCGAAAAACGACTTCCTGAGAGCCCGTTTTTGTATCCAGAAGACGAGATCAGCACGCAGTCGATGCGCTTCTTCGCCAGCGAGCTCATTCGCGAGACCGCGCTCGAGCAGCTGCACAACGAAGTACCTTATAGTGTCGCCGCCGAAGTGGAGGAGTTCCGCGAAGAGCGCCGCCCGGTGTACATTCGCGCAACGATCTTCGTCGAACGCGACAGCCAGAAGGGCATTCTGATCGGCCACAAGGGCGCGCGCATTCGCGAGATTGGCAAGTCCGCGCGCGAAAAGATCGAGCGCTTGGTCGGCGCGGATGTCTTTCTCGATCTGCACGTCAAAGTTCTCCCTAACTGGCGCAAGAACGCCGACTCCCTGCGCCGCTTCGGTCTCACGGTGACCTCATGAGCCTTCCGCAGACCCTGCTAGCGATTCTCGTGTGCCCCAAGTGCAAAGGCGAGCTCGAATACCGCGAGCAAGACGGCGTGCTCGTCTGCCATACCGACCGGCTCAAATACCCGGTTCGGGACGATATCCCGATCATGCTGATCGATGAGGCGACGCCCTTCTAGCCGTTGCCAATCCCCCGCTTAGCGGTCCTTGGTGAGCATGGCTCCTACCCAATCCCCGACGATCGCTATCGTGTTCTCGCCCAATGGCGCGACGCCGCCGGAGGTCGTGCGCGACTGGCTGGCTAGGGTGGGCCTCACCGCCATGCCCGTCACTGGGGCCGATGAGCTCCTGGCGGTCTGCCTGCGCGGCCGGCCCAGGGTCGTGGTCTTCGACGGGCGCGGGGACCAGGAACAGACGTGTGCTGCCTGTCAGAGACTCAAACGCGACTCGTTTACCGGGATCATCCCCGCAGTAATGATCGTCGCGGACTCCGACGATGCCTGCCGCCACGGGTTCGATGCCGGAGCCGACGAGGTCTTGCGGCTCTCGTTGAGCAACGACGAAGCCGCCGTGCGGTTATCCGTACTCCTCCGTCGGTCCGATCGCGACACGTTCGTGCATCCGTCGACACGGCTGCCTGGGACCGGCGAGATCGAAGCCGACATCACCCGTCGACTGGTATTGGCGGAGCCGTTCGCGGTGTGCTACGCCGACCTGGATCACTTTAAAGAGTTCAACGATCGGTACAGCTATAACGACGGGGATCGCGTCATCAGGATCCTCGCCAAGATCCTGCATGACGTCGTGAAAGGCATTTGTGGGGAGCAGGGGTTTGTTGGACACATCGGTGGCGACGACTTCATCTTCAATGTGCCCGCCATGGCCGTGTCCGACACATGCGGCGAGGTCATTGCGGTGTTCGAATGCGCTCGTCCCCTATCAATATTCGGAACAAGACCGGAGAGCGGGATACTTTTTTGGCAAAGACCGGAGAGGGCAACTGCATCGGGTGCCGCTCATGACCGTCTCGATCGGCGTCGTCACGAACGAGCGGCGCACGTTCGTCCACGCCGCCCAGATGAGTGAGCTCGCGACCGAGATGAAGAGTTACGCCAAGACGCTCGACGGATCGCTCTATACCGTCGATCGACGCCAAGACGGTGTCGCCGAGCCGCCCATAGTGATTCCACGCTCGATAGGCGTGGGAGAAAAGGAATGAACGTCACCTGTCCGGAATGCCGGTCCATGTTCCGCGTGGACCCGGCCAAGGTTCCTCCCGCCGGTATTCGCGCGCGCTGCTCGGTGTGCGGCGGCGTCATCAGCATTGTCGCCGAGTCGGCGAACGGTGCGCCCGCGCACGCTCACGCTCACGCCGCTCCCCAGCGGCCAGCGCCAGCGCCCGCTCCGCAGCGACCGGCGCCGGTGCCAGCGCCGGCAGTAGCGGCGGCGGCTCCGCGTCCGGCGGCGCCCGCGCCGAGGCCGGCCGCCGCGCCTGCGCCCGCTCCCGCGCCGCGACCCGCGGCTCCTGCTGCACCTGCCCCGCGCCCGGCCCCGGCGCCCGCTCCGCGCGCCTCCGGTCCAGCGGCGGTACCGCCGCCTCCGCCGCCATCGCTCCGGCCGGGCACTCCGGCGCGTCCAGGTCCGGCGGTCCCTGGTCCGGCTGCGCCCCGACCCGCCGCTCCGGCTCCCGCCGCGATGAGCGCAGCGAATGCGCCGCCGCAGATTGGTGGCTCCGCGACTGCGCCGCGTCCGATTGTCATGCCGCCCAAGCCCGCGGTTCCGGCCGCGGCGGCACCGGCGCCGGCACAAGTGCCGCAGTCGGTCGCGCCGACGATCGCCGTCCGGGCAGCTGGTGCTGCACCCGCGGCGCCCAGACCAGCGGCGCCCCCGCCGGCTGCTCCGCGCGAGCCGAGCACGGGTCCCGCGGCTCGTCCGGCCATGCCGCCGGCACCGCGCCCCGCGGCGCCGAGGGAACCCGTCACGGGTGGAGGCGCTCCGCCTCGTCCGGCGGGTGCTCCGCAGGCTCCGCGTCCGGCCGCGCCTCCCATGGCCGTGGCTCCCGCGCCGCGCATGGCGCCACCAATGCCGCCAACCCCTGCGGGCCCCGGATCAATGGCGGTGACATCGCCGTCATTGCCCACGGTGCCGGGAGCCGCACCAGGCGAGCGACGTCCGATCAATCCATTCCTCGCCAACGATCCAAATCAAAAGGCGAAGCGGCTCGCGCGCGCCCTCGTGTCCGATATCCTCGCCTATCACCCGGGGAAACGCGAGGAGGGTTTGGCCAATGGGACGCTCAAGCAGATCTTCCGCGAGGAGATCAAGAAGAGCTACGAGGAGTACGTCGAGCAGATCGGCAAAGAGTTCGCCGAGAGCACATCGCATTTTCAGGATGCATTGAACGAGCTACTCGCGAACGGGAAGAAGCTCTTCTAAGTTTTGCTGATGGGAGAAAGCATCAGCGCGCGGCTCGCCGAGCTGCGGAGGTACCTTTGACATTGACGCCAAGCGGAAGGCACTCGACGAGCTCGAGGCCCGCATGGCGGAACCCGGCTTCTGGTCCAATCAGGAGCGGGCGCAGGAGGTCGTGCAGCAGGTCAAGACGCTGAAGGCGGTCGTCGAGCCGTTTGAGCGGCTCGTCGGGCGCAATCAGAGCGCGATGGAGCTCACCGAGCTGCTCGAGGCTGAGGACACGCCCGACGAGTCACTCAAGGCGGAGCTCGACCAGGAGGTCGCCGCGCTGACCGATGAGCTGGCGGCGTTCGAGCTCCGGTCCCTGCTCAGTGGTCGCGACGACTACCGCGACGCCCAGGTCGAGATTTCGGCTGGCGCCGGCGGCACCGAGGCGCAGGACTGGGCGCAGATGCTCATGCGCATGTACACGCGCTGGGCCGAGCGGCGTGGGTACTCGGTCGAGATTCTGGACGTGAGCGAGGGGGAAGAGGCCGGGATCAAGGGCGCGGTGTTCGAGATCCACGGGCAATACGCCTATGGGTTTTTGCGACCCGAGTCCGGCATCCATCGCCTCGTGCGCATCTCGCCCTTCGACGCACAGTCGCGACGGCATACGAGCTTTGCGTCGGTGTTTGTCTATCCCGTCGTCAACGAGGAGATCAACATCGAGATCCGCGAAGAGGATCTCCGGACGGACGTGTATCGCGCGTCGGGTGCGGGTGGGCAACACGTGAACAAGACGTCGTCAGCCGTGCGGATCACGCACATCCCGAGCGGGATCGTCGTCGCATCGCAGCAGGAGCGGTCGCAGTTCAAGAACAAGGCGACCGCCATGAAGATGCTCAAGAACCGCCTCTATCAGCTCGAGGCCGACAAGCAGGCCGCGCAGAAAGCGGTGTTCGATGCGAACAAGAAAGACGTGTCGTGGGGAAATCAGATCCGGAGCTACGTGTTTCAACCGTATACGATGGTCAACGACCACCGGACCGAGCTCAAGATCCCCGACGTCCAGAAGGTCATGGACGGCGCCATCGATCCGTTCATCGAGGCGTACCTCAAGCGCGACGCGGCATAGTGGCGGACGCTCGACGGGAAAAGCTCGACGCGCTGGTCGCCGCGGGCATCGCGCCATACGCGTATTCGTATGACCGGACACACGCGGCGGCTGCCGCGCTGGAATCAGGCGCCGCGCTTGTCGGCGACGCACACGGTGACGTCGTTCGCGTCGCCGGGCGCCTCGTTTCCTGGCGAGGTGCCGGGAAGACGGCGTTCGCGCACGTCGCTGACGCGACGGCCGCATCCAGCTGTACTTCCGTCGCGACGTCCTCGGTGATGAGGCTTGGGAGCGACTGAAGCTGGTTCGATCTGAGTGATATCGTCGGTGTCGGCGGCGAGCTATTCAGGACAAAGACCGGCGAGATTACGGTTCGCGTTCAGCACGTGGAGTTGCTCGCCAAGTCGCTGCGACCGCTCCCGTTCGGCAAAGAGGAGATCGTCGACGGGATCGCCGTCAGGCATTCGGGCTTCGCGGACGCCGAGCAACGCTATCGCCAGCGCTATGCTGACCTGGCCGTGCATCCCGAGGTGCGCGAGATGTTTCGCGCCAGGGCCAAAACCATCACCGCCATCAGGCGATATTTAGACGAGTTGGAGTACGTCGAGGTCGAGACGCCCATTCTCCAGCCGTTGTACGGCGGCGCCTACGCGCGGCCGTTTACGACGCATCACAATACGCTCGACACCGAGCTGTATCTGCGCATTGCCGATGAGCTCTATTTGAAACGCCTGATCGTCGGCGGATTCGACCGCGTCTACGAGATCGGGCACGATTTTCGGAACGAGGGCATCGACCGGACGCACAATCCGGAGTTCACGATGCTGGAGTTCTACGAGGCGTACGCCGATTACGGAACAATTGCCGGCCGTGTCGAGGGCCTGTTGGTCTCGGTGGCGGACGCGGTACGGTCCGTCCCGGCGTTTGCCGACGCCGTGCCGGAGCTCCGTCCTCCGTTCAAGCGAATCGAGTGGGTGCCGTCGCTCGACCAGGCGCTCGGCGCGTCAGTTATGTCTATGGACCACGCGGCGTTACGGAACACGGCGCGGCGTGTGGGTATTGCTGATATCGACACGATGAGTCGAGCCAAACTCATGGACGAGCTTTTCTCGGAGTTGGTGGAGTCCAAAATCGAGCAGCCGACGTTCGTGCTCGACTACCCCGTCGAGCTGTCGCCCCTGGCCAAGCCCAAGCGCGGCGCGCCGGAGTCGGGCCTCACCGAGCGGTTCGAGTTGTTCGCCCGTGGGCGGGAGTTGGCGAATGCGTTTAGCGAGCTGAACGACCCGATCGATCAACGGCAGCGGCTCGAGGTGCAAGCGGCTATGCGCGCGGCTGGCGACGAAGAAGCCGTAGGCGTCGACGAGGACTATTTGCGCGCGATGGAGTACGGCATGCCGCCAACTGGCGGATGTGGGATCGGAATTGACCGGTTGCTCATGTATTTGACGAATACGCACCATATTCGAGATGTGATCTTGTTCCCGTTGATGCGCCCCGAATCATGACACGACTCGAGCTCGGGATCGCCTGGCGCTACTTGCGAAGCCGCAAGGGGAGTCGCTTGCTGTCGCTGATCACCGTGATCGCGATTGGCGGCGTCGTCGTCGGCGTCAGCGCCCTGATTCTCGTGGTCGGCGTCATGAACGGCCTGCAGGATGATCTCAAGGACAAGATTCTCGTCGGGAGCCCCGATATCCGCGTGCTGACATACGGGGACGACCTGACTATCCCGAAGTGGCGTCCGATCCTGACGCGGATACGCTCAGAGGAAGGGGTCGTCGCCGCGGGCCCGTTCGTGCTCACGCAAGGACTCATCTCCAGCGGCCACCACTACGTCGAAGCGACGCAAGTGGCGGGAATCGAGCCGCAAGCGCCGCACGTGGCGGAGCCGACCTCGATCCGCGAGCACGCAGTCAAGGGCATGGGCGACTTCCGGTTCGCGTCGAGCGACGGAAAAGTGCGCGGGGCCGTCGTGGGCAAGCTCTTGGCCGATCGCTTGAACGTCGTGCCGGGAGATACGATCCGGCTCGTGGCGCCGCCGCCAGGTGGGAAGCTCGACGCCGTGACCGGCACGTTCACGCCAAGGTTCTACAAGTTCGAAGTGACGGGTCTCTTCGAGACCGGCATGTACGAGTACGACAACAACTACGTGTTCTTGCCGCTCGCGGCCGCCCAGGACTTTGCCGGACTCGGCGACGCCGTGACCGGCATCGAAGTGCGGTCGACCAACCGCTATGACGCGAAAGCGCTCGCCAAAACGCTCGAGACCTCGCTTGGCTTCCCCTATCGCGCGGTCGATTGGCAGGAGCAGAACAGCTCACTGTTCCAAGCGCTCAAGCTCGAGAAGCTGGCGATGAGCTTCATTCTCCTGCTCGTGGTGCTCGTCGCCGCGTTCAACATCGTCTCGACCTTGACGATGGTCGTGACGGACAAGACTCGTGAGATCGGCATCCTCAAGGCCATGGGAATGCCGGCGGCATCGATCCGACGGATCTTCTTCACCCAGGGCGTCGTGATCGGCGTCGTGGGGACGACCGCGGGCTTCGTGATCGGTATCGTCATGGCGATCCTGCTCGACAAGTACAAGTTGATCAGGATCGACGAGCGCGTCTACTACATCGACCACATGCCGGTCCACACGCAGCCACTGGACCTCGTGCTCACGCTCGTCGCGAGCTTGGGTGTCGCGGCGCTCGCCACCCTATATCCCTCGAGGCAGGCGGCCAAACTGTCGCCCATCGAGGCGATTCATCACGAGTAGCCCGTGGCCGTCCTCGAAGCGCGCGACCTGTGGAAAACGTACCGAGGCGGGGACGGCGGCCTGCTGCCGATCCTTTCGGGGATCGACCTGTCGGTCAACCGCGGCGAGATGGTCGCCATCGTCGGCTCGAGCGGCGCGGGCAAGAGCACGCTGCTGCATATCCTTGGGGCGTTGGATCCGCCGACCAAGGGATACGTCATTCTGGCGGGCGAGCCGATTCACGGGAAAGACGACGAGCAGCTCGCGCACCTGCGCAACAAGGCTGTCGGGTTCGTGTTCCAGTTTCACCACCTGCTCAAAGAGTTTTCGGCGGTCGAAAACGTCATGATGCCCCTCCGGATCGCCGGAACGCCCGTTCGCCAGGCGCGAGAGCGGGCCGAGGAGCTCCTGGCCCGCGTGGGGTTGAGCGGACGGATGCATCATCGTCCTTCGGAACTGTCAGGCGGGGAGCAGCAGCGTACGGCGGTCGCCCGGGCTTTGGCGACCGATCCGGCGCTCATCTTGGCGGACGAGCCGTCCGGAAACCTGGACCACGCGAACGCCGAATTGCTCCATGAGCTATTCGCCGAGCTCGTGCGGGACATGGAGATAGGCATGGTTGTCGTGACGCACAATCGGTCGCTGGCGGCGCGGGCGCACCGCGTCCTACTCTTAGAGAGTGGGCTGTTGGTGCCGACCGTCGTGCGGGAGGGGGTGACCTAGTGCTCTGCGAGAACTGCAAAGAACGCGAGGGAATCTTCACCGTCACGTCCGTGGTCGGGGGCGAGAAGCGGGAGATTTTTCTCTGCGAGAAGTGCGCGGCTGAGCGCGGCGTTCAGCCGGAGCCCACGCCGGCGCCGCAGATCGGGAAGCTGCTGCAATCGCTCCACCAGCCGCCCAGCCTCGCCGCGGGCGTCGCTCGCGATCAGGCACGCTGCGACTTCTGCTCGGCGACGCTCGGCGACTTTCGCGCCACCGGGCGACTCGGCTGCCCTCGGTGTTACGCCGCCTTCGAGACATCGCTTCGCGACCTCCTGCGCCGGGTCCACGGGAGCGCGCGGCATGCCGGTCGCGCGTACGATCCACCGCAGCGGGACGAGTTGGAGCGGGCGACGCAGGTCGGCGAGCTGAGGGCGCAGCTCAAGCGCGCCATCGAGGCCGAGCAGTTCGAGCTGGCCGCGGACATCCGCGACCGGCTGCGGGTGCTCGAATGACGCGCGTGGCGCCCGCTTTGCGTTATAGGGGGGTGTGATGGCGCTAGATCTGTCACTGCTGCCGGATGGCGGCGTCAGCTGGCTCGACGCGTCAGGCGAGCACTCGGATGTCGTGTTATCCACACGGATCCGCCTCGCCCGGAACGTCGACGGCTTCGCGTTCACCGGCCGGGCACGGGACGGCGAGAGGCTGAGGGTGCTGGCGCAGGTCCGGGACGCGGTACGGGAAGTCCCGAGCTTGAGGCGGGGCGTGCTGGTGCGAGTGGACGAGCTGCCGTCGAGCGACCGCCTATTGCTCCACGAGCGGCATCTGGTCAGCAAGGAGCTCGCGGGGCTGGACGCGCAGCACCCGGTCCGCAGCGGCGCCGCGCTGTTTCTCGGTGACAATGTAGGCGTCATGATCAATGAAGAGGATCATCTGCGCCTGCAGTCGCTGCGCTCGGGATTCGCGCTCAGGAACGCCTGGGCCGCCGTGCAGCAGCTGGATCGGGAGCTGGGAAGCCGGGTGGCGTTCGCGTTCCACCCGGAGTTCGGGTTCCTGACCGCGTGCCCGACCAACGTCGGGACCGGAATGCGCGCGTCGGTCTTGATCCACCTGCCAGGGCTGGTGTTGACGAAGGAGATGTCGAAAGTCCTGGCCAGTCTGCAGCAGATGGGCCTCACGTATCGAGGCCTGTACGGCGAGGGCAGTGAAGTCGTCGGCAATTTTTTCCAGATCTCGAATCAGACGACGCTGGGCAAATCGGAAGACGAACTGCTTGGCCAGTTGCAGAATGTGGTGAAAAAAGTCATCGCCAGCGAGGAAGAAGCAAGACGACTCTTGCTTCGTGATGCCGGTTATATTATTGAAGACAAGGTGTGGCGCGCCTACGGTACGTTGCGCTACGCTCGGAGCCTCACGTTCGACGAGGCGATGAATTATCTGAGCGGTGTACGGCTCGCGGTGTCCCTGAAACTGATCACTGGTCTCAGTGTATATACCCTCAACAAGCTCCTGATATTCAGCCAGTTGGCGCATCTCGCCCACGCAGAGGGGCGGGCGCTGACCGAGAGCGAGGCGAGTCAAGCCCGCGCGCGATACGTGCGGGAGACGCTCGCCAAGGAAGCGGGGTCGCCGGAGTAATCGGCGCGTTGAGGGAGTAACGGATGAACGGCTACAACTTCACTGAACGGGTCCGGAAGGTCCTCGCAGATGGCGCGAGAGGAAGCGGCCCGGTTGCACCACGAATACGTGGGGACCGAGCACATTCTGCTCGGCCTGATCCGCGAGGGTGAAGGGGTCGCTGCCGCGGTGCTTACAAAACCTGAGCGTCGATCTCGACGAGATCCAACAGAAGATCGAGGAGACGGTCAAGAAGGGAAAGGCGGCGCAAGCCACCGGTCCCGACCTCCCCTATACATCGCGGGCGAAAAAGGTTCTCGAGCTCGCGATGAGCGAGGCGCGGGAGCTCAATCACTCGTACGTCGGCACCGAGCACCTGCTGCTTGGGCTGGTCCGCGAGGAGAAGGGGATCGCCGCGCAGGTCCTGACCGACGCGGGTGTCAACCTCGAAGCGGCTCGGAGCGAGACGCTGCGACTGCTCGGCACTGAGATGCCACAGGGCGGCGCCACGACGGCGCAGCCGGGAGCGGCGCCGCAGGCGACGCAGCCCAAGGGCGAGAAGAAGTCGAAGACGCCGGCGCTCGACCACTTCTGCCGCGATCTGACGCAGCTCGCGGCCGAGGGACAGCTCGACCCGACCATCGGGCGCGCGAAGGAGATCGAGCGCGTCATGGAAGTGCTGACGCGCCGCAAGAAGAACAATCCTGTGCTCATCGGCGAGCCGGGCGTCGGCAAGACGGCCATTGTCGAGGGGCTGGCTCAGCTCATCGCCAACAGCGAGTGCCCGGAATCCCTCCGCGACAACCGTGTCCTATCACTGGACATGGCCGCGGTGATCGCCGGCACCAAGTATCGCGGTCAGTTCGAAGAGCGGCTCAAGGCCGTCATGAACGAGATCGCGCAGAACAAAAATATTATTCTCTTCATCGACGAGCTTCACACTCTCGTCGGCGCTGGCGCCGCCGAGGGTGCGATTGACGCGAGCAATATGCTCAAGCCTGCCCTTGCCCGAGGCGAGCTGCAATGCGTCGGGGCGTCGACGTTGAACGAGTACCGGAAATACATCGAAAAAGATGGGGCGCTGGAGAGGAGATTCCAGACGGTTATCGTGGATCCGCCGACGGTCGAGGAGACGGTCGAGATCCTCAAGGGTCTCCGGAAGAAGTACGAGGACCATCACCGGGTCACGATCCCCGATACGACGCTTGTCGCGGCCTCGAAGCTGTCCGAGCGCTACATCACGGACCGGTTCCTCCCCGACAAGGCGATCGACGTGATCGACGAGGCCGGCGCGCGGGCGAGGCTCGCGGCGCAAGTGCCGCCGCCGGAAGTGGCCGAGTTGAAGGCGAAATTGGATGCCAATATCGCCGAGAAAGAGGCCGCGGTTCGGGATCAGAATTTCGAGAAGGCCGCCGCGCTCCGTGATAAAGAGCGCGAGCTGCAGGCCGAGATTCGGCGCAAGCAGGAAGAGTGGGAGAAGCGGCGCCAGTCGCATCGCCCGGTCCTCGGCGAGGAAGAGATCTCGTTCATCGTCAGCCGGTGGACGGGGATTCCGGTGACGCGCCTTCAGGAGGCCGAGACCACCCGGTTGCTCCGGATGGAGGAGGAGCTGCACGGGTCAGTCGTGGCGCAGGAAGAGGCGATCCGGGCGCTGGCGCGGTCGATTCGCCGGTCGCGGGCGGGGCTCAAGGACCCCAATCGTCCTATCGGTTCGTTCATCTTCTGCGGACCGACCGGCGTCGGAAAGACTGAGCTGGCGCGGTCGTTGGCCAGGTTCCTCTTTGCCGACTCCGCGGCGCTCATTCGTGTGGACATGAGCGAGTATATGGAGAAGTTCTCCGTGTCCCGGTTGATCGGGGCGCCTCCGGGGTACGTCGGGTACGAAGATTCCGGGACGCTGACCAAGGCCGTTCGCCGCAAGCCCTACAGCGTGGTGTTGCTCGATGAGATCGAGAAGGCGCACCCCGACGTGTTCAACATCCTGCTGCAGGTGCTCGACGAAGGGCACCTGACCGACAACTATGGTCGTGTGATCGATTTCAAGAACACCGTCGTGATCATGACCTCGAACGTCGGCGCCAAGGATATCACCAAGGGGAAGTCACTCGGCTTCGCCGCGGTCGACCAAAAGTCGACATTCGATCGGATCGCCGAGAAGGTGAAAGAGGAGTTGAACCACGTGTTCAACCCCGAGTTCTTGAACCGGCTCGACGATGTCATCGTGTTCCACCCGCTGACCAGAGAGAACATCGGCGAGATCGTCGGCATTCTCCTCAAGGACGTGCAGAAGCGGTTGTCGGAGGAGGAGCTCACGCTCCGCCTGACCCAAGCTGGCTCCGACTTCCTGGTCAAGCACGGGTACGACGAGAACTTCGGCGCGAGGCCATTGAAGCGCGCGATCCAGCGCTTCATCGAGGATCCGCTCTCGGAGAAGATCCTCATGGCCGAGTTCGCGAAAGGCGACGAGATCGAGGTCGACGCCTCGGCTGACGGCACGAAGCTCGAGTTCCGCGTGGCGACGCCCGCCAAGGCGTAGCTGACATCGGTTCTGAGTTAGAAAAAGGGGGGCACGCCTGACGGCGGCCCCCTTTTTCGTGCTAGCCACTTAGGTCTTAGTCGCCCGGAAGTCCAGCGAGCTGGCGCCGCTTTTGTTCGTCCAGGCCACTCCGTTCGCCGTGACTGCTCGCCGAGGTCGACGCCGCTCGGCCGTCCAAGGGCCCGACGGGGCCCGTGCTTTCAACCAAAGTATCTGGCAGGGGACCGACAGGGCCCCTGCCTAATAACGCGTGGGCGAGAATATACCTCGGGAGCGGCCGCGAGAAACCCGAGTCCGGAGGGGACCTTACGGCCGCTCCCGTGTATATTCTCGCCCATGCGTTATCTGTATGGCGTTCTGCTCGCCGCATTGGCGGGTGGACGCGTCTTTGCGCAGGAAGGCGGCGGGCGCTGTTCTAAGCCCGACTCGATCGTCGTGACCGGGAATTCCCGGGTCGACGAGCCGACGATCCGGGCGTCGATGGGCATCCTGGCGGGCGCGCCGCTCAACGCTCGGCAACTCCAAGAAGGCGTCAAGGCACTTTTCGGCACCGGCCAGTTCGACGACGTGCAAATCTCATGCACGGTCGCGTCGAACAACAAAACGGTGCTTGCCGTCACCGTCAAAGAGCGCCAAGTCCTCGGCAACGTGACGGTGGTCGGCCCTCAGCGCGTGAGCAAGAAGACCGTTCGCGACAAGATCGACCTCGGAGCAGGCAAGCCGATCGATCCAGGCCTGGTCTCCAAGGCCATCACGCGCATCGATTCGCTGTACGAGTCGAGCGGCTATTATCTGGCGAGGGTCACGGTCGACACGTCGACCGGCAAGAACAACGCGATCGACCTCACGTTCCGGGTCGACGAAGGACACCGGCTGGCGGTCTCCGGTATCGCCGTGCACGGCGCCACCAAGCTCACGCCGACTGAGGTCGTGGCCGCGATGAAGACGAAGCCCGAGGGGTTTCTCTTCTGGCGCAAGGGCGAGTTCGACGAGGACGCGTTCGCCGCGGACCTGGCGGAGCGGATCCCCGATCATTACGCGAGCGAAGGGTACATCGATTTGCAGGTCGTGCGCGACACGGTCATCGTCGACCGCGCGCGCGGGAAAGCCCTGATCGATGTGACCGTGAATGAGGGCAAGCAGTATCACGTCGGCTCGTTCGACGTCATCGGCAATCGGCGGTTCTCGTCTGATGAGATCGCCCGCTATTACCCGTTCCGCCGCACCGGCCCGACCTTCACGCAGAGCTTGGCCCATGTCTTCCTGGGCCGCAAGAACGTGGCGAGCGACGTGTTCAATCGCGCGCGGTGGGACGACGCGACGACGAAGCTCCGCACGGCGTACAGCAACGAAGGGTACATCTACGCATTCGATTCGGCCCGTCGCCGACCGCAGCGTGGGCAAGGATTCGCAGCCGGTCGTCAATCTGCAGTGGCTCATCGAGGAGAAGTCGCCCGCGATCGTGAACCGCATCGAGATCGTCGGCAACGACTACACGACCGAAGGGTGCATCCGGGACGCGCTCACGATCATTCCCGGCGGCATTTTCAGCCAGGCCAACCTGATTCGCAGCTATCAGAGCCTCGGCAACCTCGGGTTCTTCGAGACGCCGATCCCGCCACCGGATACCCGGCCCTCGGGCGACCAGGGCGACGTTGATCTCATTTTCCACGTCAAGGAAAAGCGGACCGGGAACGTCAACTTCGGCGCGTCGACCGGCCAGGGCACGGGCGTGGGCGGGTTCATCGGATTGGATCAGCCGAACCTGTTCGGCGAGTGCAAAAAGGGGTCGATCCAGTGGCAGTTCGGCCGGTACATCAACAACCTGACCGCCACGTACACGGATCCTCAGCTCTTTGGGCCGAGAATCTCGGGTCAGTTCACGGCCTATCACTCGCAGTCGCGGTACACGATCGGTGCGCTGGGCGAGTCGATCACCACCGGCGGCAATATCCAGCTCGGCTTCCCGATACCGGGGACGTATGCCGCGCGGCTGTTCGCCTCGTATGGCTTGGAATCCATTCGCTATACCGGCGATACGACGTTGCTCCTCGGCGCCATCTCGAACGAATGCCACGGCTGTATCCGCTCGGTCATCAGCTTCTCGTACAGCCACGATACGCGCGTCGACATGCCGTTCGCCTCGTCCGGCGGTGAGCAGACCATCACGCTGGACCTGGACGGCGGCCCGCTGGGCGGGACGGCACACTATCAGCGCGTCGTCGCGGAGCTCAGAGGGTACTCGACGCTGGCGGCGTTCGGGGCCGACGAGCTCGGGACCTCGCCGATCAAGATCGTCCTCGGCGAGAAGATCCGGCTGGGGAACGTGTTCGGCTCGACCGGTCCGTTCTTCTACAGCCAGGCCTTCGCGCTGGGCGGCGTGCAGTACGGCGAAATGCTCCGCGGGTACCCGGAGTTCTCGATTACCCCGGCGGGGTACCTGACCGGAACCAGCACGTTCAACGCGACGCCGACATCATTTGGTAATACGGTGTTGACGACCACGACCGAAATGGGCTTACGGTTGAACTCGTCGATCTACCTCGATTTATTTTTAGATGCCGGCAACCTGTGGCAAGGCCCACGGGAATTCGACCCGACACGGTTGTACAAGGGCGCCGGCATTGGAATCTCGGTCGTTACCCCTCTCGGGCCGCTGGGGCTCGACGAGGCCTATGGGTTCGACAAGCTCGATGCGCAGGGCCGGCCGGCACCAGGCTGGCAGACACATTTCAGACTGGGCAACATTTTCTAACCTCGGAGTATTCATGCGAACTCTTACCGGCGGCGCGATTGGGCTCGCTGCCTGTTTCGTACTTCTGGCTGTCCCGGCGGCGCAGGCACAATCGACCCGGATCGCCTTCGTCGATGGACAGCGGATCTTTGGGTCCGTTCCCGGCCGCACTGAGGCCGAGGCGCAGTTCAATAAGGAAATGGACAGCGTCCGCTCCCGGGAGAAGGTGATGAGCGACTCGATGGCCGCTCTCATCGCCGATTACAGCAAGAACGAAGCGACCTTGAGCGCCGCGGACAAGACGACGAGACAGCAGTCGATCCGCGACAAGCAGGCGGCCTTCCAGCAGCAGCAACAGCAGCTGGAGGCGAAGGCGCAGGAGCGGCAGAACGAGCTCGTGCGGCCGATTCTCGACCGGATTCACCGGGTCATCGACGACCTGCGGTCCGAGAACGGGTACACGTTGATCGTCGACGTTTCGCCTAACGCCGGCGGATCGGTCGTATCCTATGACAAGAATCTCGACGTCACCGACCAGGTGATCCGGAAGCTCCAGTCGATGCCGGTCGCGACCGGCGGCGGCGCCAGCTCCGGCGGATCGCCCAAGCCGGCGGCCGGTGCGCGTCCTACTCCATCCGGCGTTACGCAGCCAAAGTCGCCGCCGACGAACTGACCGGGCGGTGATGACAGCAGCGGAGATCGCGGCCGTCGTCGGGGGCACGCTGGTGGGCGCTCCCGATACGACGGTCGGCGGTATCGCACCGCTCGAACGCGCGACCGGATCGGACGTCAGCTTCTTCGCCAACTCGAAATACAGCGCCCAGTTCTCACGCTCTGGCGCTGGCGTCACGCTCGTGGCTCCCGACCTCGCCACGCTTCCAGGGCCGGCCGTCCGCGTGCTCGTCAAGAGTCCGCATGACGCCATGCTGACGTTGATTCCTCGGTTCTACGTTGCTCCCCAACGCGAGCCAGGGGTTGATCCCACCGCGCGCATTGGTCACGGGGTACGATTCGCCGCCGGACGTCACGATAGATCCGTATGCTGTCATCGGCGACGGGGCTGTGTTGGCGCCCGGCGTGTGGATCGGGTCCCATTGCGTCGTAGGCGCGGGTGTGGAAATCGGAGAGAACAGCCGGCTGTACCCGCGCGTGACTCTGTATAGTGGGTCGCGACTCGGGAAACGTGTTGCCGTGCATAGTGGGACGGTGATTGGCAGTGATGGGTTTGGGTATGTGTACCGGGAAGGAGAGCACGCCAAGATCCCGCATGTTGGACGATGCCTTATCGAGGACGATGTCGAGATCGGCGCCAATACCGCCATCGATCGGGGCAGCATCGACGACACCGTCATTGGAGCCGGCACCAAGATCGACAATCTCGTTCACATTCTCGCATAACGTCCGCGTGGGCAGGCTGTGTCTCCTGCTTGGACAGTCGGGGATCGGCGGGTCGACCCGACTTGGGGACGGATGCGTGATGGCCGGGCAGTCGGCTATCGTCGGCCATATGACGATGGGTGACGGCGCCCGATTGGGGGGGCAGGCCGGGGCTATGGGGAGTCTCGAAGGGGGCCAGACGTACTCGGGATATCCGGCGAGACCCCACCTGGAGAGTCTCAGGGCATACGCCGCCATGCACCAACTGCCTAAGTACATGAAGCTGCTGGAGAAGCTCGCGGCGCAGGAGACGAAACCCTGAGCGACCGGCGGCGGACGATCAAGCGCGCGGTTTCGCTCGAGGGCGTCGGCCTGCACCTCGGCCTCCCGTCGAGACTGACGTTTCGGCCGGCCGAGGACAAGATCGGGGTGGTATTCAGGCGCGTGGACTTGCCGGGCGCGCCGACGATCCCCGCGCGCATCGAGCACGCCGAGCTGACCGAGCGGCGCACGCAGCTCGGCAAGAATGGCGTCGAGCTCCATACCGTGGAGCACGTGCTCGCGGCCGTGGCGGCCGCGGTGATCGACGATCTCTGGATCGACGTCGATGGCCCGGAGCCTCCGGTCATGGACGGCAGCGCCGCGCCCTTCTTCGCTGCGCTCCACGAGGCGGGGGTAGCGGTAAAGACCACTGCCGCCGACTATTTAGAGCTAGCCGAGCCGGTGCGAGTGATCGACGGGGAGTCTGTCTACGAAGCGCACCCGTCGTCCGACCTCCGACTCGAGGTCACGATCGATTTTCCGCACCCGGTCATCGGGCGTCAGTCGGGCGCGTACGCGATTACACCGGAGGCGTTCGGCCGCGAGCTCGCGGCGGCGCGAACGTTCGGGTTCGTGGACGAAGTCGACGCATTGCGGGCGAAGGGATTGATCAAGGGCGCATCCATGGCCAACGCCGTGGTCCTCGACGCTGAGCGCGTGGTGAGCGGGGACTTACGGTGGCCGGACGAGTTCGTGCGGCACAAGGCCATGGACTGCGTGGGCGATCTCGCGCTCGCCGGCCGGCGCGTGCGGGCGCGGGTGATCGCCACGAAGCCGAGTCATTGAGGAACCGTCACTCTGGTACGGGAGCTAGTGCGCGTGGCAGAAACAAAGAAAACGATACCGATCGAAGAGATCATGAAGGTGCTGGCTCATAGGTACCCGTTTCTCTTGGTGGACCGTATTCCTCGAAATAGAGGACGGGAAGCGGGTGGTCGGGATCAAGAACGTCACGATCAACGAGCCGTTCTTTCAGGGGCATTTCCCGGGACATCCCATTATGCCCGGGGTGTTGATCATCGAGGCCATGGCTCAGACGGGCGGCATGTTGCTCATGGGCATGGTCGGCGAACCGTATGATCGTAAAGTGGTCTATTTTATCTCGCTCGATAACGTCAAGTGGCGTCGCCCCGTCAAACCTGGTGACCAACTGCGTATGGAGCTGGAGATGGTCCAAATCCGTGGGCCGGTGTGCAAGATGCGAGGGGTCGCACGCGTCGATGGGGACGTGGTCGCCGAAGCAGACATGGCGGCCATGGTTCGCGACGCATGACCGCCGTGTCGTCGGAGCGAACCGTGATCCACCCGACCGCGATCGTGCATGACGATGCGCGCATCGGCGAGGGCGTCACGATCGGGCCCTATGCGATCGTCGGCGAGCAGTGCGTGATCGGCGATGGGTGCACGCTCGCCCCGCGAGCCGTGCTCGAAAAGAACGTCACGCTGGCCGCGGGCGTCAAAGTGGGGATCGGGTCGATCCTCGGCGGCGATCCTCAGGATCTCAAGTTCGGTGGGGAAAAGACCTTCGTCGAGATTGGTGAGAACACCACGATTCGGGAATATTCGACCATCAATCGTGGGACGGCGCAGTCTGGCAAGACGAGCGTGGGATCCGGATGCCTCATCATGTCGTACGTGCACCTGGCGCACGATTGCCACGTGGGCAATGGGGTCATCATCGCCAACGGGACGCAGTTCGCCGGGCATGTGACGGTCGAGGACAAGGCGGCGGTGTCTGGGCTGTGTACGGTGCACCAGTTCGCGCGCATCGGGCGGCATGCATATATCGGAGGCGCATCGCGGGTGCCGCAGGATGTCCCGCCATTCGTGCTCGCCGTGGGGAATCCGATGCGGCTCTCGGGCCTCAATACCGTCGGGCTCCGGAGGGCGAATTTTCCAGATGAGACCATGCGGGAGCTCAAGCGCGCGTATCGGCTGCTCTTCCGGTCTGATCTCAACATGTCGCAGGCGTTGGAGAAGGCCGAGGCCGAGCTCGAGCCGCTGCCGGAGGTGGTCGAGTTTCTGTCGTTCATGCGCGCGTCGAGTCAGCGCGGCATTACGTCGTGACGCTGCCGCGCATCGGAGTCGTTGGAGCAGGCGCCCTCGGATATCATCACGTTCGGATTCTCAAGGATCTCGACGGGATCGAGTTCGTAGGGTTTTACGACATCGACACTGAGCGGTCCGCTCAGATAACCAAAGAGCTCGGTGTTCAGGCATTCTCGTCGGTGACGGGCCTGATCGACGCTGCGGATGCCCTGACCATCGTCGTCCCGACTCCAGCCCACTTCGAGGTCGCTCGCGCGGCCCTTTCGCGTGGGCGCCATCTGCTCATCGAAAAGCCGCTCACGACAACGGTCGAAGAAGCCGACGAGCTCTTGGACCTGGCTCGCTCGGCCGGTGCGTTGATTCAGACCGGGCACGTGGAGCGATTCAATCGGGCCATCCGCGCGGCATTGCCGTATGTGAATGATCCGCGATTCGTCGAGAGCAATCGGCTGGCTCCTTTCAATCCCCGCGGATCGGACGTGGCGGTCGTGCTGGATCTCATGATCCATGACATCGATCTCATCGCGACGCTGGTGCGCGGCAAAGTCGAGGATATCGCGGCGGTCGGGGTGCCGTTACTGACATCGTCCGTTGATATCGCCAATGCCCGGCTCACCTTCTCGACCGGGGCGGTCGCCAACATCACCGCCAGCAGGGTGTCGAAGGAGAAGCTGCGCAAATTGAGAATTTTTCAACCCAACGGCTATTTCTCGCTCGACCTCGGCACGGGCGCCGGAGTGTTCTATCGCCTGCGAAAGGACGTCGACTTGTCGAGCCTCGCGACCGCGCCACAGGCGATCGAGCAATTCGTCGAATGGGTCCCGCTGTCCGCGCCCGAGGCCGAGCCGCTCAAGCTCGAGCTCGAGAGCTTTGTCGGCGCGGTGCGGGGCGAGCAGCCCGTACCGGTGAGCGGCGAGGACGGGAGGGATGCATTGGCGATCGCGCTCAGGATCGTGCGTGAGATCGAGCGCACGCTCCCGGCGCTGACCCGTGCGTGAGGTTCTCTTTTCGGCCGGCGAGACGTTCGGGCGATCTCAACGCCGCGCCCGTCGCCGCCACGCTGGCGCGACTACGACCCGATCTGCATCTCGTCGGCCTCGGGGGCAGTCGCATGCGCGAGGCCGGCGTCGAGTTGATCGAGGATACCGTTTCGCGCGCGGTCATGGGGTTCGCCGAGATCGTTCGCTATTTGCCGCAGCACCTGGTACGTCTCCGTCAGCTCGACGCGCGACTGGCGACGGGTCGTGTGGCGCTCGTGGTCTGCGTTGACTACGGCGGATTTAATTTGCGCCTCGCTTCGCTCGCCGCGAAAAGAAAAAGTCCCGTTCTGTATTTCATCACGCCGCAAGTGTGGGCTTCCCGGGCGGGTCGCATGCGGAGCATGGCGCGAACGGTGACCAAGGCAGCCGTGATACTCCCGTTCGAAGAGAAATTGCTGCGTGATCATGGGATCGACGCGACGTTCGTGGGCCACCCGATGCTGGACCGCGCGACTGATCTGCCGGACCGCGTGATGGCGAGGGCGACCCTCGGCCTCGACGTCAATGCGCCGGTCCTGGCGCTATTCCCAGGCAGCCGCGCGCAGGAGGTCGAGCACCTACTCGATCCGTTCGTGGGCGCCGCGCGCGAAGCACAGCGGCGCGTTCCTGGCTTGCAAGTCATCGTGACCCACGCGCCAAACGTGACGATCGACCCGGCACGCTGCCCGTACCCGGTGGTGCGCGCCCCGTCCATGACGGTGCTGCGCGCGGCGACCGCGGTGCTGTGCAAGAGCGGCACGACAACGCTGGAAGCGGCGGTCACGGGATGTCCGCTCGTGATCGCGTATCGTACCAGCGCGCTGACGTATCAGATCGCGCGACGCCTCGTGACGATCCCCTACATCGGAATGGTGAACGTCGTCGCGGGACGCGGGATCGCGCCGGAGTTCATCCAGAATGCCGTGCGGCCGGCCGCCATGGCCGACGCGCTCATCCCGCTGCTGGAGGAAGGAAGCGCGGTGAGGGCGACCGAAGTGGCCGAGTTGGCGAAGGTGCGCGCGGCACTGGGGACGCCTGGCGCGGCGGAGCGGGTGGCCGAGATGGCGAGTAGGCTGGCCGGGTGACCGACCGGACAGCAAGCGGCACGCGCCTTCGCTGGCGCGATCACCTCATCGTCGTCCTCGGCGTGGTCGTCATACGCGTGCTCGCCTGGACCTGGCGCATCAGGCGATCCGGCGGAGAGGAAGTCGCGAATCGCATCGAGCGCGGGGTGCCGCATCTGTACGCGTTCTGGCACGGGCATATGCTGCCGATGCTCGTCGAGCACGAGGGCGAGCGACCGGCGGCGGTGCTGGTGAGCTCGCACCGGGATGGAGAGATCATTACGCGAGTGGCGCGGGCGTTCGGGTACGAAGCGATCAGAGGGTCAACCTCGCGCGATGCGCCCGGCGCGCTGCGGGCGATCGTGCGAACGCTGCGCGGTGGCGTCACGGTTGCGGTTACGCCCGATGGGCCGCGTGGGCCCGCGCACGAGTTTTCGCCGGGGCCGGCGATCGCGTCGTTCGAAACTGATATACCTATCATTCTGGCAGCCGTGGCGGTGGATCGGGCGTGGTACCTGCGTACTTGGGATCGGTTCATGATCCCCAAGCCCTTTGCGCGGATCGTCGTTCAATACCAACCCTCGATCGCCGTCCCCGGTCCCACCGCGCGCGACGCGGCGGCATTCGCACCGACGCTCGGCGCGATCCTCAACGAGCTCGATGCACGGGCGCGCGATGTGGCTCTGGCAAAGCGATAGCATTCTGGCGCGCGTCGCGCGTGTTGCGCTCGCGCCCGCGGCGCTCGCGTATCGCGGCGGCGTCGCGGTACAGGGCGCGCTGGTGCGACCGCGGGAACCCGCGATTCCTGTGATCAGCGTGGGGAACCTGACCGTTGGTGGGACTGGCAAAACGCCAATCTCAGCGTGGATAGCGGCCGAGCTCCAGGCCATGGGCGCCAAGCCCGCGGTGATACTGCGTGGTTATGCTGGTGGCGATGAGATTGACGTCCATAAGCGGCTGACGCCCGGCATACCGGTGATCGGTAATCCAGATCGCGTGGCCGGTGTCCAAACCGCGGCGGCGCGAGGAGCGACTGTCGCCGTGCTCGACGATGCGTTTCAACACCGGCGGATAGCGCGCGTAAGTGATATTGTGTTGATCAGCGCCGATGCATGGGACGGACGCGTGCGGCTGCTCCCAGCGGGACCGTGGCGCGAACCGCTCTCGGCGCTGCGCCGCGCCTCGGTTGTCATCGTCACGCGAAAGGCCGTCGACGCATCACAGGCTGACGTGGTCATGCGGGCGCTGGATCTCGGCGACATGCCGACGGCCGTCGCGGCTCTCGTCCTCGGCGCCCTGAGGACGCTCGGGGGCGAGGAGCGGGCGTTAGACACCATCGCCGATACCACCATCCACGCCGTCGCGGGGGTGGGCGATGCGAGTGCCTTCTTCGCGCAATTGCGGGCGGCGGGCGCCCGTGTCGTGCCCCATGGATTCCGCGATCATCATGCGTTCACCCGGGCCGATGCCGACCGGTTGGCCGGTGCCGCGGCCGGCGCGCCGGTCGTCTGCACGCTGAAAGACGCGGTCAAGCTGGAGCGCGAGTGGCCTCGCGGAGCGGGGCCCTTATGGTATGTTTCACAGCGCGTCGAGTTCGATCGCGGGCGCGAGGCTGTCTTGGCGTCCCTTCCTGCAACCTGATTATATGGCTACCGACCTTCGACTTCCTACCCATAAGATCGTCCAGCGCGACAAAGACCGCTTTCTGAACGAAGAGAACCCGTTCGAAGCCATGATGTCCCGGTTCGATCGGGCCGCGGAGCTGCTGGATCTCGAACCCGGGATCTATAAAGTCCTTCGAAACCCTGAAAAACAGATCATCGTCTCAGTCCCCGTGATGCTCGACACTGGTGAAGTCGAGGTGTACACGGGGTTTCGTGTTTTGTACAACACCTCGCGCGGACCCGCGAAGGGCGGCATCCGATTCGACTTGCAGGTCACGCTCGAAGAGGTCAAGGCGCTCGCGGCGTGGATGACCTGGAAGTGCGCGGTCGTCAACATTCCGTTCGGTGGCTCGAAGGGCGGCGTGATCTGCGATCCGCTCAAAATGAGCGTTGGCGAGCTGGAGCGACTGACGCGCCGCTACACCGCTGGTATCATCGCGACGCTCGGCCCCGACTCGGACGTGCCCGCGCCAGACGTGAACACCAATGAGCGCGTGATGGCCTGGATCATGGACACGTACTCCATGCATGTCCGCCACACCGTCACCGCCGTCGTCACGGGTAAGCCTGTCGAGATGGGTGGATCACTCGGACGGCGAGAGGCGACCGGGCGTGGGTGTATGATCGTCACCAAAGAAGCGCTGAAGCATCTCGGCATGCCCGTCGCGGGAACGACCGTTGCCATTCAGGGATTCGGGAACGTCGGCTCGATCGCGGCGGAGATGCTCCAACGAGAAGGCTGTACCATCACCGCCATCAGCGATCGGACCGGAGCATTCCATAATGCCAAGGGGATCGATATCGCCGATGCGGTACGCTATGTCAAAGAGCACAAGACGCTCGAGGGGTACACGAAGGGCGATAAGATCACGAATGAAGAGATGCTGACCCTCGATGTCGACGTCCTGCTCCCCGCGGCGCTCGAGAACGTGATTACCAGCAAGAACGCGTCGAAGATCCGCGCCAAGATCGTCTGCGAAGGCGCGAACGGCCCGACCACGGCGGGCGCCGATGCGATCCTCGATGACAAGGGCGTGTTCGTCATCCCTGACATTCTCGCGAACGCGGGCGGTGTCACGGTATCCTACTTCGAGTGGGTCCAGGACCGCGGCGGATATTTCTGGTCCGAGGAGTCCGTGAACGATCGGCTTCGCGACATTATGACGCGCAGCTTCAAGGACGTCTTGAGCCTGTCGCGGCAGCACAAGGTCAATATGCGGACCGCGGCCTACATGCTGGCCATCAGCCGCGTCTCGACGGTTCACAAACTCCGCGGCATCTACGCGTAGACGGTAGCCGGTGCGTATCGTGATCGCCACGGTCGGCGCGCCCCGCAACCGGGCGCTGGCCGAGGCGATCGCGGACTACGAGGGTCGAGCGGCGCGCTATTGGCCGCTCGATGTTCGGGAAGTGCGAGAGGAGCGCCTCGCCGGTGCTGTGGCCGAGGTCGACGTCGTAGCCTGTTCGGAGGACGGAGCGCGCATGTCGTCGGAGGAATTCGCGCGGTGGTTGCAAGCCGCGCGGGAGCGCGCGAAAGACTTCGCGTTCGTCATTGGCGGGGCGTTCGGATTGCCCGAGACGCTGCTCGAACGGGCGAAGAGCCGGTTGTCGCTCGCCCCCTGGACGCTCCCGCACGAGCTCGCGCGGCTCGTGCTCGCCGAGCAGCTCTATCGCGCGGGTACCATCGTGCGCGGGGAACCGTATCATAAATGAGCGCCGAGGCTCCGCCCGCGACACGCGTCGACATTAGGACCAACCCGCTCGGTGGCTCGTCGCTCACACGCGCGTTGCTCGAGGGTAACCCCACCGTCGGCGCTTGGTATGCGAGCGCACCACGCACGCCTGCGGCGTGGCGGGAGCGCGTCAAGTCGATCGCGCTGCGCGATGAATGGCTCACGGCGATTGCACCCGCTATCAACGCGCGGCGTGAGGCTGCGGCACGACTTAACCGAGCCAGTGTGGTCGTCACGACCGGCCAGCAACCCGGGTTCTTCGGCGGCCCGATCTACACCTGGTCGAAGGCCCTCAGCGCGCTGGCCATGGCGGACGCCCTCGAAGCTGCCTGTGGCATCCCGGTCGCGCCGGTATTCTGGGCCGCGACCGACGATGGCGACCAGCGCGAAGCGCGGTCGACGTGGATCGCCGTGCCGGGCGGCGCGACCGAGCTGACAATGCCCGGGAGCGCGCCAGAGGGAACCATCATGAGCGCGGTCCCGGTCGGCGACGCCAGCGGCGCGATCGCACAGCTCGCGACCGCGACGGGGTCGGCCGTGTATCCCGACGCATTGGCCGCCCTTGCCGAGGCATACCACGCGGGTGAGACGGCTGGCGAGGCGTACATCGACTTGCTGCGGCGATTGCTCGAGCCGCTCGGCGTCGCGGTGCTCGACGCGTCGCACGAGTCGGTGCGCGTCGCCGCGCGACCGGTATTGAGCCGGGCGTTGGAGCACGCCGCCGAGATCGAGCGCGCGTTGGCCGAGCGATCGAAGGCGATCGTCGGCGCGGGGTTCCGGCCGCAAGTCGCCGATGTGCCCGGGCTGTCGCTCGTGTTCGCGTACGACGGGGCGGTCAAGACCCGGCTGCAGATCAGCGATCGCAGGCGAGCCGCGAGTCTCGGGCCGAACGTGTTGCTGCGACCCGTCGTCGAGTCGGTATTGCTTCCGACTGTGGCATACATGGCGGGCCCCGGCGAGCTCGCGTATTTCGCGCAGGTGACGCCGGTGGCCAATGAGCTGGGACTGAGGCCGCCCGTGGCGCTGCCGCGCTGGTCGTGTACGATCGTTGAGCCGCACATCGCGCGACTACTCGCGCGCCACGGCCTCGAGGTCGACGATCTGCGGGATCCGCACGCGGCCGAGAATCGCCTGGCGCGCGAAGCGATGCCGCCGGAGCTCGGCGATGCGATCGCAGGGCTTCGGCGCCTCTTGGCCCATGGCATCGCGCAAGTGGAAAAAGCCGCGGGGGGACTCAACGTCTGGCCAACGACGTTCCAAGGCGCCCAGCGATCCGCCGGGTATAAGATCGACCGGCTCGAGCGCCGGATCCTCGCGCGAGTCAAGCGCGCGCACAAGGAAGGGATGACCGAGCTGGCCACGTTGCGCGGGGCGCTGTACCCCAACGGTGAGCCGCAGGAGCGCGCACTGAACATGATCCCGATGCTCGCGCGGCATGGACCGGCGCTGTTTGAGGCCATGCGGGCGGCGGCGCGCAAGCACGCGGACGCCCTTGTCGGATAAGCGAAGCGGGAGAGCCGCCTCGCTCGTCGCGATCGGCATCCTGGCGAGCCGCCTCACGGGTCTCGTTCGCAGTCAGGTCTTCGCGCATTTCTTCGGGAGTCTGCCCGAGGCCGACGCGGTCACCGCGGCGTTTCGCATCCCGAATCTCTTGCAGAACCTGTTTGGCGAAGGCGCCATGTCGGCGTCGTTTATCCCCGTGTACGCCAGTCTCCTCGCCCGGGGAGACGAAAAAGAGGCCGACCGCGTGGCCGGGGCGATTGCGGCGTTGCTTGCCCTGGTCGTGGCCATTGTCGTGCTCATCGGCGTGCTCGCCACGCCCGTGCTCATCGATCTCATCGCGCCAGGTTTTCAAGGCGAGCGGCGCGTGCTCTGCATCCAACTCGTTCGCATTCTCTTTCCCGGCGCTGGCTTCTTGGCGATGTCGGCCTGGTGCCTCGGGGTGTTGAACAGCCATCACAAGTTTCTGCTCTCCTACGCGTCGCCGGTGCTGTACAACGCCGTGATCATTGCAACGCTCGCCGTCTTCGGCGGCCGCGTTGGCGTGTCGCACTTGGCGGTGCTATTCGCGTGGGGGTCGGTGGCGGCGAGTGTCGCGCAATTCGTCGTGCAATTGCCGACGGTGGTGAGAGTGGCGCCGATGCTGCGGGTGAGGTTGGATACCAAGTCCGCCGACGTCCGGGTGGTCGTACATAATTTCGGGCCGACGTTCATCGCCCGCGGCGTCGTGCAGCTCAGCGCGTACATCGATCAATTTCTCGCGACCTGGCTGCCGTTAGGTGCCGTGGCGCTGCTTGGGTATGCGCAGATCTTGTACACGCTGCCGGTCAGCCTCTTCGGCATGTCCGTATCGGCGGCCGAGCTGCCGGCGATGTCACGAGACACGGCGGCCGAGGTGCTTCGGGAGCGGTTGAACGCCGGACTTCGACGCATCGCGTTTCTGGTCATTCCATCCGCCATGGCGTTTTTTGTTCTCGGGGATGTGCTCGGCGGGATCTTCAGGACTGGGCGATTCACCGAGGCCGATACCGTGTGGGTCTGGCGAATCCTGGCCGGATCGGGCATCGGACTGCTGGCGTCGACTCTCGGCCGACTGTACTCGTCGACCTATTACGCCCTCAAGGACACGCGCACGCCACTCCGGTTCGCGGTCGTCCGCGTGACGCTGACGACGATCCTCGGCGTGTTGTTCGCGTTCGCGTTGCCGCGTTGGCTCGGCGTGGACACGCGCTGGGGCATGGCGGGCTTGACCGCCTCGGCCGGTCTCGCGGGCTGGGTCGAGTTCTACCTGCTGCGTCGTGGGATCACGCCCCGGATCGGGCAGACGGGCGTCCGAGGCCGTTATGTGGCTTCGCTGTGGGCCATAGCGGCCCTGTGCGCGGCGGCCGCGTACGGGCTCAAGCTGGTATTCCCGCCAGGTCACGCGTTCATACGCGCGGCGGCGATCCTCCCCGTCTACGGAGCGCTCTATCTCGCGCTCACAAAGGTGGCCAACCCCAAGTAGATTTAGGGGTTATGGAGGAAAAGGTCGCCCACCTGCCGGAATCACCGGGGGTGTATCTGTTTCGCGACGCGAACGGCGTTGTGCTCTATGTCGGCAAGGCGAAACGGTTGCGCTCGCGTGTGAGGAGCTATTTCAACGCGGATCACGCCAACAGCGTGAAGACGCTCCATCTCATGCGTTACGTCGCCGATTTCGACACGATCGTGGTGCCGACCGAGGCGCACGCGCTCATCCTCGAAGCGAACCTCATTAAGGAGTACCACCCCCGGTTCAATATCGCGCTGCGGGACGACAAGTCGTACCCGTATATCAAGGTCACCGTTCAAGAGCCCTTCCCACGGGTCTTTGTCACGCGCCGCCTACTGAACGACGGCGGGCGGTATTTCGGGCCATACACCGACGTGGGGAAGATGCGGCGGGCGCTCAACGTCGTGAAGCAGATCTTCACGGTCCGCTCGTGCCGCTACGATATGCCGCGGGAGATGCCCGAGCGGCCGTGTCTCGACTACTACATCAAGCGATGCAAGGCGCCGTGCATCCTGGCGCAGTCCCAGGACGAGTATCGGGCCATGATCGAGGAAGTGCTCATCTTTCTCGACGGCAATGCGCGCGAGGTGGTGCGCCGAGTGCGCGCGCGCATGGACTCGGCGGCCGAGGCGTTGCATTACGAGCAAGCGGCCGAGTTGCGGGATATGCTGGCGAAGTTGGAGCGGCTTGAGGAGCCGACGGTGGTCATGGAGGTCGAAGGCGGCGATAGGGATGTCGTCGGGTTCGCGCGCGATGGCGAGGATGCCAGCGTGGTCACGATGCGCATTCGGAGCGGCAAGCTTTTGGCTCGCGACCATCGGTTGCTCTCCAACATCGAAGGCGAGAACGACGCCGCCGTACTCTCGGCTTACCTGAGCCAGAGTTATGCTGGTAGCGCCGAGAGAGCAGGGGAGTTGCTCGTCCCGTTCGATTTCGAGGACCGGGAGGCGCTGCAGGAGAACCTCACGGGCACGCGCGTCCTCGTACCGCAACGAGGGCCGAAGCGGGAGTTGGTTGATCTCGCCGAGCAGAATGCCCGACACTTGCTCGAAGAGTTCAAGCTCGCCGCTGACGAATCGGATGTACGAGCGGGCGAGCCGGTGTACGATCTCCAGAGAGAGCTGGGCCTGGTGAAGTTGCCTCGGTCCCTCGTGTGCTTCGACATCTCGCATGCCCAAGGCACTGACACCGTTGCCTCGCTCGTGTGGTTCGAGAATGGGCGCGCCAAGCGATCCGAGTATCGCAAGTTCAAGATCGCGACCGTCGAGGGCGTGGACGATTTTGCGTCGATGCGCGAAGTCGTGCACCGATACTTCGCGCGGCGGGTAGCAGAGGAGAAGCCATTGCCGGATCTCGTCGTCATCGACGGCGGCAAAGGTCAGCTCAACGCGGCCACCCAGGCGCTGCACGACCTCGGGCTCGGAGAGATGCCGGTCGTGAGTCTGGCGAAGAAAGAGGAGGAGCTCTTCCTGCCGGGCCGGTCGGAGTCGATTCGGCTCTCGCGGCGGTCACCGGGCTTGAGGCTCGTGCAGCAAGCGCGCGACGAGGCCCATCGCTTCGCGCTGACGTTTCAGCGCAAGCGCCGGGCGGTGCGCACCGTGACGTTCCGAGCTGCTCAAGGTGCCCGGTATTGGACCAGTGAGACGAAGGGCCTTACTGAAAGCGTTTGGTAGCGTGCAGGGCGTGCGCGAAGCGACAGCCGAGCAAATCGCGACGGTTCCGGGGTTCACGGTGGCGACGGCGCAAAAGCTGCTCACTTCTCTCAATCCGAGCTATGTCCCTAGCGATTCTTGACCCTTTCAGCGGCATCGCCGGCGACATGACGCTCGGCGCGCTCATCGCCTGCGGCCTCGATCCCGAGTGGCTGCGGGCGCTGCCGACGCGCCTCGGGCTCGATGGCGTTCGCGTCGATATCGCCGAGGTGCAACGCGCGGGGATTGCGTGCGTGAAAGTCGATTTCGACATCCCGCCGCAGCCGCATGGGCGGCACGTGAGCGCGATTCGGAAGATCATCGCGGCGTCGGGTGCGCCGGAGGCGGTGCGGGCGAGGGCCGACTCGGCGTTCATGGCCATCGCCACGGTTGAAGGCGCCATGCATGGCATGCCCGCAGAGAAAGTGCACTTGCACGAGGTCGGTGCCGTGGACGCGATTCTTGACGTGATCGCCTCTATCTGGGGCTTCACGCTCCTCGGCGTCACCAGCGTGTATGTCGGGCCGATTGCGTTGGGCGACGGGACGGTGGAGGCCGCGCACGGGACGCTGCCGGTGCCGGCGCCGGCCACGCTCAAGCTCCTGGAAGGTCATCAGGTTCGTTCGGGTCCTTCTGGATCCGGTGAGCTGACCACGCCGACCGGCGCGGCGCTCGTGCACGTGCTCTCGCTCGGCGCCCCGCCCGTATCATACGTCCCGCGGCGCAGTGGATTCGGCGCGGGGACGAAAGACTTTCGCGGTCGCGCGAATGCGCTGCGTTTGGTATTGGCCGAGGCGGTCGCCGACGGGGCGACACGCGAGTCGATGGTCGTGCTGGCCGCGGACATCGACGACATGACTGGCGAGTATCTCGCCGATCTCGCCGACTCGCTTCGCTCGTCCGGCGCCTCCGACGTCGTGCTGATCCCCACCATCATGAAGAAGGGCCGTCCGGGCACACGCGTGGAAGTGCTTGCGTCTCCGGCGGCGGTTGAGCAGCTCGAGCAGGTGCTCTTCGAGCAGAGCACGACCCTCGGCGTGAGGCGTACGAACGTCGAGAGAACAGCGCTGCCACGTCGCACCATTTCGGTCGACGTCGACGGACATCGGATCGCGGTCAAGGTGGCAACGTTGCCCGATGGCGGCACCCGGGCGAAACCCGAATATGTGGATGTTCACCGCGTGGCGGAGGCGACAGGCCTCCGGCCAAGCGATATATTTTCACTCGCGGCGGAGGCCGCTCGGCGCGAAGACGCCGATCTATCCTAATGTCCAGGAGCTCACCGATGCGCGATGTGGTCGCATGCGGAGTGTTGTGTTTGCTCTCTTTCCCGGTACTGGCGCACGCCCAGGACAGCAAGAAAAAGGGCGACAGCAAGCCGGCATCGAAGTGCGAGATCGATCTCAACAGCCCGGCTGAGATGTTCTCGGCGGCGCTGTACCTGAGGAAGGCGACGGAAGCGAAAACCGACACGGCCGAGCAGAACAAAGACTGGAAGGCCGCGGTCGGCGCGCTCAGCGCACCGGGGTACAAGAATCCGAACCCGTCCGGCTACGCCTACATCGTCGGTCAGGCGCTGGTCACCCTCGGCACGCGCCCAGGCGCGCCCGAGAGCGCCCCGCGCTCCACGTACGGATATAAGGACAACCCGACGGGCACGATCGACCCGCTGGCGACGGCCGATACGATGCTCAAGTCGCTCGCTGTGGCGAAGCCGCTGTGCGAGCCGGTGGCGGTGAGCATTCGCGAGCAGGGATATATCCCGCTCTACAACCTCGGCGCGAAGTCCCTGAGCTCGAACTCGCTGGATACGGCCAAGGCCGCCGCGGCACGGGCGGTGATTTTGGCTCCCGACCGGCCCGAAGCGTACAACCTGCTGGCCGGCGTCGCGCTCAAGCAGAAGGATCTGCCGGCGGCGGCCGCGAACTACAAGAAGGTGATCGAGACCTCCGGCAGCGATACCGGGTTCACGAAGACGAAGTCGGGCGCGCTGTTCAACCTCGGTGTCGTGGAGCAGAACCAGTCGGATGCCGCGACCGGCGATCAAAAGAAGGAGTTCGCGAAAGCAGCAGCCGATGCCTGGACGCAGTACATCCAGATGAACCCGAACGATGCCGACGCCAAGACCGCGCTCGCGCGAGCACAGCAGTCGGCGGGCGATACCGCGGCGGTCAGCCAGGCCTACGGCGACATGATCGCGAATCCCGACAAGTACACGGACCTGCAGCTTTTCCAGGCCGCGTTCACCGCGTCGCGCACGAATCGCGATGCTGATGCCGAGAAGCTGTTCAGCGCGGGGCTCAAGCTGAATCCATACTTCCGGGACGCGCTCTACTATGTCGCGGCCGGGGCCTTCAATCAGAAGAAAGCGGACACGTTGTTCCCGCTGGCCCGGAAGCTCGTCGATATCGACCCGAACAATGCGGATAATTGGCGGCTCCTCGCGGGCGCGTACCAGCTCCGCGCCAACGGCGAGCCGGCCAAGCCGGTGGCGCGCAAGGCCGACGTGGACTCGACGATGCAGTTCCTCACCAAGAGCAAGACGCTGCCGCTGCAGCTGCGCGTGACCAAGTTCGCGAAGGACGGCGACAAGCTGACCGTCGCCGGCACGGTGGCGAACAGCGGCACCAAGAACGATTCGCTCACCATCAAGTTCCAGTTCATCGACAAGAACGGTCAGACCCTGACCACGCAGAGCGTCCCGGTATCGGTCGCCGCGGGTGGCACGCAGCAGTTCGAGACCAGCGTGACGCAACCAGGGATCGCATTGTTCAAATACGCCCCGTTGGAGTAATGGTCCGCGTCGCGAGGGTCGCACCAGGAAGTATCGCCGAGCATGTCGGGCTCGGGCCGGGGACCGAGCTCGTCTCGGTCAACGGGCGATCGCTCGTGGACTTTCTCGACTGGGAGTTTCTCAGCGCGGACGACGAGCTCGAGATAGAAGCTCGGCAAGATGGCGAGACGGTTATTTACGAGATTGCTCGTGATGACGGGCAATCGCTCGGCGTCGAGCTGGAACCGCCAACGGTTCGCCAATGCGCGAACCGTTGCGAGTTCTGTTTTATCGAGGGATTACCTCCGGGCCTCCGCAAGCCTCTGTACTTACGCGACGACGACTATCGGCTGTCATTCGCGTATGGCAACTTCGCGACGTTGTCGAATGTCAGGGAGCGCGACGTTCAAGCGCATCTTCGAATATCACCTGTCGCCGCTCTACGTCTCGGTGCACGCCACACCGCACGAGGCGCGAAAAGTCTTACTGAACAACCCCAAGGTCCCCGATATCCTGGCCCAGCTGCGAACGCTCGCCAGTGGGGGCATTGAGTTTCATTGTCAGATGGTCATTGTGCCAGGACTCAACGACGGCGCCATCTTGGATGAGTCCCTGGCCGATCTGTGGTCGCTCGATGAAGCCGTGCTGTCGGTCGCGATCGTCCCCGTGGGGCTGACCCAATTTTCGCATCTGTACACCGGTCGCACGATGGATCGGGCCGCTGCGCGGCAGCTGCTGCGGCAGATCGCCCCATGGACCGAGCGGCGCGAAACACCATGGGTGTTCGGCTCGGACGAGCTCTATTTGCTCGCCGGTGTCGAGGTCCCCGATGCCGACTACTATGGGGAGTTCGACCAGGTGGAGAACGGTGTCGGCTCTATCGCGCTCCTGCGGCGCCGGGTCAGAGAAGGGGTGAAGGATCTTCCGCGACTGGACGGCCGGCGTATTGGAGTGGTGACGGGAACGTCGATGGCGCCACTCATGCCCGAATTGCTGGAGCGTTTGCATGAGGCGACCGGAGCGACGTTCGAGCTCATTCCGGTCGAGAATAGTCTCTTTGGCCCGACGACCACGACGGCCGGGTTGCTGGTGGGCGCCGATATTCGGCGGGCGCTCGACGGTCGCGTGGATCTGGACGAAGCGCTGATCCCGGCCGAGACGATCAACGATCGTGGAGTATTTCTCGACGACGTGACGTTTGAAGAGGTGCGTGCCGGATTGCCGATGCCCGTGCGGCCTTCGTACGATTTTATCGACGCATTATGAGCACGCCAGTCGTTGCGCTCATTGGGCGGCCGAACGTCGGAAAGTCGGCGTTGTTCAATCGGATTGTCGGCGCGAATTCCGCGATCGTGACCGATGAGCCGGGCACGACGCGCGATCGACATTTCGCGCACGCCGAGTGGGGCGGGAAGGGCTTCTGGCTCGTGGACACGGGCGGCCTGGTCGAAGACTCGGATGTGCCGATGAACGTGGAGATTCGCCGCCAGGTAGGAGAGGCGATAGAAGAGGCGGATCTGTTGCTGTTCGTTGTCGACGCCAAGACGGGGTTGACGCCCAGCGACTATAGAATTGCCGAGGTACTGCGTGAGTCGAAGCGGCCATGGGTCCTGGTCGCCAACAAGGTTGACGATCCGTCTTCGACTGATTTCTACGAGTTCTACAACCTCGGAGCGGGCGACCCGATACCGGTCTCAGCCGTGAACGGGAAAGGTTCCGGCGATTTGCTCGACGCGGTCGTTGAGCGGATTCCGGAGAGCCCGGTCGACGAGCAGCCCGGGTTGCGGGTAGCGGTGATCGGCCGGCCGAACGTCGGGAAATCATCGATCGTCAATCGCCTGCTCGGCGAAGAGCGGCTCGTGGTGGCCGAGGAGGCCGGGACGACGCGGGATGCGATCGACGCGCCGCTGGTGTACCATGGCCAGCCCATGATTTTCGTCGATACCGCGGGTCTCAGACGGCAATCGAAGGTCGACGACGGCATCGAGTTCTACTCGTCGCTCCGGACGCGACGGGCGATCGAGCGCGCGGACATCTGTGTGCTGGTGTTGGATGCCGTGGAAGGGATGCACGTGCAGGATCTCAAGATCGCGGCGCTGGCCTGGGAGGCCGGGCGGGGGTTGATCGTCGTCGTCAACAAATGGGATTTGAAAGACAAAGACGACAAGACCGCGCCCCATTTCCAGAAGGAAGCGGCCGAAAAAGCGCCGTTTTTGGGGTTCGTACCATTCCTGTTCACTTCGGCAGTGACAGGACAACGGGTAACGCGTATCCTCGATGAGGTACTGGCAGTCGATCTAGAGCGGCGGAAGCGGATCCCGACATCCGAGGTCAATGAGACGCTCAAGGCGCTGTTGGCGCGCCGGCAGCCGCCTCAAGCAGCTGGGCGCGATGTGCGCCTCAACTATGCGACCCAGGTCGAGGTAGCACCGCCAGTGATCGCGGTCTTCGGCAACCACCCGGATCTGGTGCAGGAGCATTACGTGCGATATCTCCACAACGGCTTTCGCGCAGCGTGGGGATTTACCGGCAGTCCACTCCTCGTGGTCATGCGCGGGAAGGCGGCGTAATGTCTCCGGTGATCGGCCTCATCCTCGCCTATCTCATCGGGTCCGTACCCTTTGCGTATCTGATCGGCCGTCTGTTCGGCCATGTCGACCTCCGCCGGGTCGGCTCCGGGAACCTGGGCGCGACGAATCTTGCGCGGCAGATGGGCTGGCCGTTCTTCTTCTTGGTGTTCGCGCTCGACGCAGCCAAGGGTGCTCTGCCCGTGATGCTGCTGCCCTCACCCGGTGACCTGGCACAACACCGAGATGTGGCAGATTGCGCTCGGCGTTGCCGCGATCATCGGCCATACGCGCCCCATCTTCTTGCTCGGCCACGGCGGCGGGAAGGGCGTCGCTACCGCGGCGGGTGTGTTCTACGGATTGATACCGCACCAGACCGTCGACGTCCTCGTGATCTTCGGCCTCGTCGTGCTGATTACGAAATACGTGTCCCTCGGCTCGCTCACGGCGTCGGGGATCCTGCCGATCATGGTGCTCATCGGACGTGGCGCGACGCCGGTGTTCTGGTTCTCGCTGTTTATCGCGCTCTTCATTGGCTATACGCACCGCAAGAACATCCAGCGATTGCGAAAGGGCAAAGAGCCGCGAATCGATCGGAGCCCTCCCAAGCCGGAAGGAGAGAAGGAGCCAGTCGGGAGCGGCCCGCCAGAGCCACCGAAGAGCGAGGCGGGCGACGTGTGACGAACGGCCAGGCGTATGCCTGTGCCGTTGTGGGCGCCGGGGCATGGGGGACGGCGCTGGCCGATCTGCTCGCCCGGAACGGCCACTGCGTGCACCTCTGGGCGCGAGAGCCTGACGTTGTCGCCTCGATCGCCGGGTCCCACGAGAATCAGCGGTTCTTGAAAGGCATGCGCTTGTCGGCCGCGATCGAGCCAACGGGCACGATCACGGATGCCGTGCGTGGCGCATCGCTCATCGTGTATGCGCCACCCTCGGAGCACTTCCGCGAGGTGGTTCGCGCCTCCGCCCCGGCGGTGGAGTCTGGCGCAACGATCGCCGTGGCGAGCAAGGGACTCGAGCCGGAGACGCTCAAACTGATGAGCGTCGTGGCGAGCGAGGAGCTGCCGGGCCGGCCGGTCGTGGCGCTGTCGGGCCCGAGCTTCGCGGCGGAGGTCGCGGCGCACCAGCCGACGGCCGTGGTCGCGGCAGGGCCGGATCCAGAGGCCACGGCGTTCGTTCAGCGGCTGCTCTCGTCGCGGGAGTTCCGCGTCTACACCGCGGACGACGCGCTGGGGGTCGAGCTCGGGGGAGCGCTCAAGAACGTCATGGCCGTGGCGACGGGGATCTGTGAGGGACTGGGCCTCGGATTCAATTCGCGGGCGGCGCTGATCACGAGAGGGCTGGCCGAGATGGCGCGCCTCGGGGTCGCGCTGGGCGCGCAGCCGGCGACGTTTGCAGGGTTGGCGGGCATGGGGGACCTCGTCCTGACGTGCACGGGGGCGCTCAGTCGGAACCGCGCGCTGGGCCTGGCGGTGGGCAAGGGCGCCACGCTGGCCGAGGCGATGGTCGGGAAGGAGACCGTGGCCGAGGGGGTGACGACGGCGCGGAGCGCACTCAAATTGGCTGAGCGGGTCGGCGTCGACATGCCGATCGTGGCCGGCGTGCATAAGATTCTGTTCGAGGGCAAGCCCGCGCGCGAGTCGATCGCGGAACTCATGGAGCGCGAGTTGCGCGCCGAGTCTGATTGATGGCCACTGAGCCGGTACGGCAATTCTATTCGATCGGGGATGTGTGCGCGCTGACGGACTTGAAGCCGCACGTCCTCCGGTATTGGGAAAGCCAATTTCGCTTCCTGAGCCCGGCGAAGAATCGCTCCGGCAATCGCGTCTATCAGCGGCGCGAGGTCGAGCTGATCTTGCTCGTCAAGCATCTCCTGTACACGGAGAAGTACACCATCGACGGCGCGCGCCGCAAAGTCGACGAGCACCGGCGTGCCGGCAGCGGCACGCTGCGGGCCGCCGCCCGGTCCGCGCTCGATCGCGAAACCCTGCGCGGGCTGGAACAGGATCTCGAGGGGATCGTCGGGCTGTTGTCGGACGAAGGCCGATGACGATCAGCGGCCAATTCGTGCCGCTGCGCGCCGCCTGCGTTGTCCCGGCGTACAATGCCGCCGAGACGCTGGAGCAGGTGATCGATGGCGTACGGCAGACCGTGCCGCGTGTGCGCGTCGTCGTGATCGATGACGGCTCGACGGATGAGACGCGGGAGGTCGCTGATCGCGTCGCCGATGACGTTCGTGGGGTTCGATCAGAATCGCGGGAAAGGCGCGGCACTCCGGGCGGGATTCGAGGCAGCGCTGGCCGAGCGGTGCAGCACGGTGATGACCATCGACGCGGACGGCCAGCACGATCCCGCATTCGCCCCAGCGCTCTTCTCGGCGCTCACGCGCGTCGATGTCGTGATCGGCGTCCGGAAGCGCAACGGGTCGGGCATGCCGCTCTACCGTCGGTTGAGCAACGCGCTGTCGAGCGCCGCGGTCAGCGCGTGCACTGGGCGGCGGTTTACCGACAGTCAGTCGGGGTTCCGTGCCGTGCGGGCCGAGGTACTCCGGCGCATCGATCCGGCCGGAGACCGGTACGAATATGAGACCGACTTTCTGATCCAGGCCGCGCGTGGTGGGTGGAGAATAGGGACGGTGCCCGTCTCGACGTTGTACGGGGAATGGGCCCGCAGTCATTTTCGCACGCTCGGCGACTCCGCCCGCGTGGTGTGGACGATCTGCCGGCGGCTGGGTGAGACTCCTCTGCACGAACGATGACGGGATTCTGGCACTGGGCCTCGATTGCCTGGTGCGCGCGGTCCAATCGCTCGGGGAGGTGACGGTCGTTGCTCCGGATCGGGAGCAGAGTGCGACGAGCCACTCCCTGACGATGCATCACCCACTGCGGGTCAAGCCGCGCGGCGAACGTCGGTTTCAGGTCGACGGGACTCCGACGGATTGCGTCATGCTCGCGGTCGAGGCCCTGATGCCCTCACGGCCGGATTTCGTGCTGAGCGGCATCAATCATGGGCAGAATATGGGTGAAGACGTCCTGTATTCGGGGACCGTCGCCGCGGCGATGGAAGGGCTCGCACTCGGGGTCCCATCCATCGCGCTGTCGTTCGCTGGCGGGGATCATGGAAGCGTTGACCCCTCAATGCTGCCGGCCCAGATCCCGGCCGTTTCGCATCTCCTTGGCCACATTTTGTCGCTGCGCCTACCGAGCGACACGCTACTCAACATCAATTTGCCGCCCCAGGCACCAAAGGGAGTTCGGCTCACCAGACTCGGACGGCGTGTTTTCTCGGATCCGTTGCGGCGCATGCAGGACCCGTGGGGGAAAGAGGTCTATTGGATCGGCGGCGGAGTCATGGCATGGACTGGCGGACCCGATTCGGATTACCAGGCCATCGAAGATGGATATGTGAGCGTGACGCCACTGCATCTCGATCTCACGCACTATGACATGCTCGCCTCGGCCGCCGACTGGTGGCGGGACCCGTGACGGATCTCGGCGGGCCAAGGCGACGGATGGTCGAGGCGCTTCGCGAGAAGGGCGTGACGGACCTGGCGGTGTTGCGGGCATTTGATCTCACGCCGAGGCACCTGTTCGTCCCGAGCGGGGTGCAGCATCGGGCGTATGAAGATTCGGCGCTGCCGATCGGCAACTCGCAGACGGTGTCGCAGCCGTCGGTCCACGCCAGATACCTGAGCGAGCTGAAGCTGACGGGGCACGAACGAGTCCTGGAGGTCGGGACGGGGTCGGGCTATCAGACGGTGCTGCTCTCGCACCTGGCGGCCCAGGTGTTCTCCATCGAGCGGGTTCCGGCGCTGCTCGATCGGGCGAGAGAGGTCATCCGCCAGGTTGGCGCGCGAAATATCTCATTGCTCCTGGGCGACGGGACCTTTGGGTGGCGCGAGTACGCGCCGTACGAAGCGATCCTGGTGAGCGCTGCTTCGCCCGAGGTACCGCGGCCGCTGTTCGAGCAACTGGCGGAGGGCGGACGGATTCTTGCGCCGGTCGGCGGGCGCGAGGAGCAGATGCTGATCGTCGGCACGCGGCGTGGCGACGAGCTGGTGCGCCGTGACATAGCGCCAGTCCGGTTCGTCCCGCTTCTAGGGAAATACGGGTGGCCCGCCTAGAGGATGCTGTCTTATGTCCGAGACAAAACAGCAAGAACCGCAAGGCCTTACGCGTCCTGGCCTCAAGCCGTTTGTGAGGCCGCTTCAAGCTGAATCGCCGGCGTTGCAGCCCATGGCACCCGCGTTTGGCCGGGTAACCCTCCCGCCTTTTGGGCCAATTCGCTACGGCGGACCTAAGCCGGGCGCCGCTGTCGTCACGCCGAGCCGAGAAGACGACGAAGCGCCGACCTGGGCGTCGATCGAGGAGTACGTACATACGGCTCCTACCACGCCCGAAGTCCCTGAGGTGGCGGCAGTGGAGGACGACACTGGTCTCTTCGATGAAGGGGAGCTGCCGCCCCAAGAGGAAATAGCAGCACCAGTTCCGCCATGGCTCGATGCAGCGCCGGCAGAGCCAGAGCCGGAGCCAGTGGCAGTGCGGGAGCCAGAGCCCGAACCGGAGCCGGAACCGGAGCTATTGGCACGCCGCCCGGCGTTGCCATTGACGGGACCTTACGATCCGACGCCGATCATGAATCCCACGATTGAGCGCACGACGGAGCGGACGACCGAGCGGACGACCGAGCCGCACCGCATGACGCCGATGCGCGTGACGCCGCTTCGTGCGGTGGCGATTGCGCCGACGGCGGTGCCTGCCGAGCCGAATGCCCGCGCCGTGGCCGCGGCACTGGAGATGATCGCGGCGCGCGTGCGACGGGGTGAGCTCGTCGTGTCCGGCTCGATGCCGGCGAACGACGACCCGCCGGCCCTTGCGGCCGTACTCGCGGCGACGCTGGCTGCCCTCCTCGGGGTCCGTACCTAACAACTACATTCCGTAGGTGCCGGTTCAGCACCTACGGATTACCGGACGAGTCCAGGGCGTTGGGTTTCGGTGGTTCGTGCGCGAGCGCGCCGACGCGTTGGGGCTGGCCGGCTGGGTGAAGAACCGCTCGGACGGGAGCGTCGAGCTCCTGGTCTCGGGCGACGCCGCGGCGTCGGAGCAGTTTCTGGCCGCGGTGCGACGAGGCCCGCCACATGCCCGTGTCGAAGCAATCGAACCGATAGTTACCCCGCCGGCTAAGTCCCACGCCGAGCATCTTCCTCGACCTTTCGCCGTGGTACGCGAGTGACCGCCATCGAGACCGACCTCCGCTCCTACGTGCGCGACATCCCGGACTTTCCCACGCCGGGCATTGGGTTCAAAGACGTCACGCCGCTGTTGGCGGACGCTCACGCCTTTCGTCGAGCGACCGACGCGATGGCCGCAGCGTTCGTCGACGAGCGCGTCACGCACGTCGTGTCGATCGAGGCCCGCGGCTTCATCTTCGGTGCGCCCGTGGCCCAGTCATTGGGCGCCGGGTTCATCCCGGTGCGCAAGAAGGGCAAGCTCCCGTCCGAGACCGAGCAGATCGAGTATGCGCTCGAGTACGGCAGCGGGATCCTCGAGATCCATCGCGACGCCTACGAGCCGCCGGCGCGGGTGCTCGTCGTCGATGACGTTCTCGCGACGGGCGGGACCGCCAGCGCGACCGCGCAGCTCATCGAGCGGCTCGGTGGCGAGGTCGTGGGCTTGAGCTTTCTCATCGCGCTGTCGTTCCTGAACGGACGCAAGGCGCTGGGGTCGTACAAGACGAGTGCCCTTATCACCTACTGAGACGCACAGCTCGGTCTTCGCCGATCTCGACGCCGAGCTGTCGCGCGTCGTGATCGGGCAGCCGGCGCTGACTCGGGGGCTCATCATCGGGCTCCTGGCCGACGGGCACGTGTTGCTCGAAGGCGTACCGGGACTGGCGAAGACTCTGGCGGCGCGGACGCTGGCGGCGGCCATTGATTGCCGGTTCCGGAGGGTGCAGTTCACGCCGGATCTCTTGCCGGCTGACGTCATCGGTACGATGGTCTACCATCAGCGCACCGGCGAGTTCACCGTGCAGCGCGGGCCGGTCTTCTCGCAGCTGCTGTTGGCCGATGAGATCAACCGGGCGCCGGCGAAAGTGCAAAGCGCGCTGCTCGAAGCCATGCAGGAGAAGCAGGTCACGATCGGGGGGCAGACGTTTCCGCTCGAGGAGCCGTTTCTGGTGCTCGCCACCCAGAATCCTATCGAGCACGAGGGGACCTATCCGTTGCCCGAGGCGCAGGTCGACCGGTTCCTGCTCAAGCTCCTGGTCCATTACCCGGCGCGGCAAGACGAAGCCGAGATCCTCGATCGGCTGACCTCGGGTTCCGTTCCGAGTGTGCGCCCGGTGATCGATGCGGCCGGTGTCCTCCGGGCGCGGCAGGCTGTCGACGCCATCACACTCGATCCCAAGGCGCGGGACTACGCGCTCGATATCATTCGCGCGACGCGCGAGAAGAATCCGTTAGTCGAGTATGGCGCGAGCCCGCGCGCCGCGATCGGGCTCGTGCGGGCGGCCAAGGCCAATGCGTTTCTCGAGGGCCGTGGGTGGGTGGCGCCGGAGGACATCAAGGCCGTCGCGCCCGATGTCCTCCGCCATCGCGTGATCCTGACGTACGAGGCCGACGCCGAGCGGGTGACGGCGGACGACGTCATCACGCGCATTCTGGATACGCTGCGCGTGCCGTGAGCGAGATCGTCGACGACGTCCGCCGGCTGGAGCTGGGCCTCCGGCGACTCGTCCGCGACGTGCTCGCTGGACAGTACGGGAGCGTCTTCAAGGGCCGCGGCGTCGAGTTCAACGACGTGCGCGAGTACCAGTTCGGCGATGACATCCGGACGATCGATTGGACGGTCACCGCGCGGTCGACCACGACCTACGTGCGGCGCTACGTCGAGGAGCGGGAGCTGACCGTCGTGCTCCTCGTCGACCGCAGCGGCTCCGATGCCTTCGGCAGTCGGGTGCGGAGCAAGGCCCGACTGGCCACCGAAGTCTGCGCGGTCTTGGCACTCGCCGCGGCGCGCAACCACGACCGCATCGGTCTCATGCTCTTCACCGATCGGGTCGAGCAGTACATGGCGCCGGCCAAGGGGCGACGCCAGGCGCGACGCGTGTTGCGCGAGCTGATCGCGTTCGAGCCGACGGGGCGGGGCACGGACCTTGGCGCGGCGCTGGCCTACGCCGACCGGGTGCTTCGGCGTCGCGCCGTTGTCTTCATCGTCTCCGACTTCGTGGCGCCGCGCGGCACGTACGCTCGCGCGCTCGACGCGGTGGCGGCGCGACATGACACGATCGCCGTGCAGCTCGTCGATCCGCGCGAGCGGGAGCTGCCCGACGTGGGGTTGCTCACCGTGCGCGATCCCGAGAGCGGGCAATGGCGCACGATCGACACCGGGAGCGCCACGGTCCGGTCCGAGTACGCCACGCGCGGCGCGCGGTTTGACGCCGAAGTTCGGCGGTCGCTCGAGCGGAGGGGCGTGGACTGCATCCGGCTCGAAACGGGACGCGGATATGTCGCGCCGCTCGTTGCGTTCTTTCGCCGGCGGGAGCGGCGGCAAACTCGATGAGGCCGCCGCTCGACGCTCGGATCGCGAAGGCGCCGTTGACGGTTGGCGACCCGCTGGTGGTTGAGTTGCACGGCATCCTGCCGGCGGGCGCGACGCTACTCGACGCCGTGCCCCGCGCGCGCGACACGTTGCCGGACGGCGTCCGGGTGCTCTCGGCCGACTCGCTGCAGCTACACAATGGCGTCGTCAGCGGCCAACTGCGGGTCGCGTTCTTTCGGCCGGACTCCCAGGTAGTCCCATCGTTCGCGATCGCCTATCGCTCGGCGACCGGGACCGACACGCTCGTGAGCCCGGCCGTGCCCGTGCTCGTGCACGCGGTGCTACCGACCGGCAATGCGACGTTGCACGATGTGCGCGATGTCGATGCCCCGTGGCCGCTCGCCAGTGTCGGTATGGTCCTCGGCTTGGTGCTCGTCACCTGGCTTGTGTTGCGCCGCCTCCGCCCTCGTCCGCACGTTGCGCCGCGGGCGCACGCACCGGTAGCGCAGTCGCCGAGTCCCTACGACGTCGCGCTGGGGCAGCTTCGAGACATCGACGGGGCCGAGTTGCCGATCGAACAGCGGTACGCGAAGGCGGCCGATGTCGTACGCGGGTATATCGCGGCGACACGAGGCGTGCCCGCGCTCGAACGCACGACGTCAGAGATCCTGGCCGCGCTCGACACGAACGGAGCTTTAGAGTCATTCCTGCGGGAAGCCGATCTGGTGAAATTCGCGGGCGTGAGGCCGGAGGCGTACCGCGCCCGGGCACGCGAGGTGATCGATGCGCTTCGCTGATCCGTGGGCGCTGGTTCTGCTGCTGGTTGTCGCGGCCGACGCACTCCGTGATCGACATCCACGGCAGTGGGTCGCGCTGCCGATGGTCGAGACGCCGGTGACGCGACGCGCTCGCTGGGCGCGGCTTCCGGCCTGGCTGCGTACGGCCGCGCTCGCGCTCATCGTCGTGGCGCTCGCGCGACCGCGGGTGGAAGGGCAAGTGCGGGAGACCAAGATGCGCGGCCGAAACGTCATGCTCGCGCTCGACATTTCGAGCAGCATGAAGGCGCACGACTTGGGCGACGCCAGTCGCATCGAGCTCGCCAAGCGCGTGCTCGGCGAGTTCGTCTCCCGGCGGCCGGACGACTTCTTGGGGCTTGTGGTCTTCGCGGGCCGCGCGTTCACTCAAGCCCCGCTGACGACAGACGGCGCGGTCGTGATGGACCTTTTGCGCCGCGCTGACATCGGGCTCTTGCCCGACGGCACCGCCATCGGGACGGCGTTGGCGATGGCCGAGGTCCACCTGGAAGATCTGCCGCGCGGCAGTGGGGTGATCGTGTTGTTGACCGACGGCGGGAACAACACGGGTACGCCCGATCCGCTGACGGCCGCCGCCATCGCCCGGGCGCTCGGCATTCGCGTGTATGCGGTCGGGGTGAGCTCGACCAACGTGTCGCGGAGCGAGGTCCCGGCGACCATGGGCGAGGCTCCGTCGTCGCTCACGACGTTCGAGGAGCGACTGCTGCAGCGGATCGCCACGACGAGCGGCGGTCGCTACTATCGCGCCACGGACAACGCGACGCTCCAGCGCGTCATGGGGGAGATCGACCGGGCCGAGCGAACGGAGCTCACCCTGCGCGAGGTGCTCAGCTATCGCGAGCTCTTTTGGATCCCGCTTGGCGCCTCTCTCCTCTTACTCGTCACAGCCACAACTCTGCGACTGACGGTATTCCGGGGCGTGCCATGACATTCGCCATACCCGTGTTGCTGTGGCTGGCCATCCCGGTCGTGGCGCTGTCGGTGCTCGGCGTCAGAGTAGGCGAACGCCGCAGGCGTCGCGCTATTCAGGCGTTCGGCGACGCCAGCCTGATCGCGCCGTTGTCCGCATTGCCAAGTGATCGCCGCCGAGTGTTGGTCGCCGCGTGCGGAGTGGCTGGCATCGCACTGTCGCTGCTCGCGCTAGCGCGCCCTCGGGTCGGGACGGGAGAGCGGACTGTCGCAGGGAGCGGCGCCGAACGTCCTGTTCCTGCTGGATCTGTCGCGGTCGATGCGCTCGACCAATGTCCTGCCGTCGCGCTTGGATGCAGCGAAGGCAGCCGCTCGAGCAATCGCGGCGGCGTTGCCGAGTGATCGTGTGGGGCTGCTGGTGTTCGCGGGCGATGGGTTCTTGCAGTTGCCCGCAACGGTGGACCGGTCGACGTTCGAAGCGTTTCTCTCGGCCGCGTCCCCGTCAGATGTCCCGGATCCGGCGACGAACCTCGAGGCCGCGGCCGGCGTGGTTTCCAACGTGATCCGTGGCGACAGTACGTACACCGCGCTGGTCGTACTGTCAGAATGGCGAGGACAACGTGGGCAAGCTGGAAGGAGCGATCCGTACGCTTCAGTCGGCGCACGTGCGGACGTTCGCGGTTGGCGTAGGCACCCCGGAGGGCGCGGGCATCGACAGCGGCGCGACAACGCGGCTCATGGAAGACAACCTGCGCGATATCGCCCGCCGCACGGGTGGCGTGTACACTCGCTGGTCTGGACCATCGAGCGTGACGCCGGTCGTGACCGGTCTCGCGCAGATGCCTCCGCGCCCGATCGCGGGCTCGGCCCGAGTAGCGGGCATCGATCGCTTCCAGTGGCCGCTGGCGTTGGCCTTCGCCTTGTTGCTGATCCAATGAGACGCGCTCTCGCCGCACTGGCCGCCGTGGTCATCGTGTTCGCGTTCCGCGGCAGACTCGCGAACCTGCTCCAGCGGCAGCACGCCGCGCGCCTGTATCAGGCACGCTCATGGCACGAGGCCGAGCGGGCATTTCAGGGCTTGATCCACGACGCGACCGTGAAGCGTCAAGCCGACGCCATGCCCCTACTCGACTACGACCTCGCGACAACCGACTACCGGCTCGGCCGATTCGACGCGGCGGCACAAGCCTATCATATCGCTGTCGCCGGCGACCCCAGGTTGGCCGAGCGCGCCTACTACAATCTCGGCAACACGTACGTGTGGCAAGCGCGCTCCTCGATCGATCACATGACAAAGCGGTCGGCGCTGCGCGGCGCCGTATCGTCGTACGAGGAAGCCCTGCTGCTCGACCCGCACGATGCCGATGCCAAATGGAATCTGGAGGTTGCCTTGCGGCGCTTGGCCAATGCAACCGAGCCCCCATCGCAGCTGTCGCAGCATCGCAATGCGGCCGATTGGGGCGGGGGCAACCTGACGAAGTCGGGATACGCCGGCAACCCGCAGACCGCGGCGGGTGGGGTACCGGGCGGTGGCTTCGGTCAGCCGGGTGGTGGAGACGCCGTCCCAGAAATCGATGAGAATCACGCGCGTGCGCTGCTCAACGCCGTCGAACGGGCGCAAGTGAGCGGACAAGAACTGAACGGCCCATTGACGCGCCGTCCCACGCGTCCGACGCACGAGCCCGACTACTAGCAGGAGTGCAAAAAACGCACCCTGCTAGTAGCAGTCGGTTGGACTGAGCTCCGCTGCGCTGCGCTCATGGGAACCCTTCGCTCGGCGGATGGGTCTAATTAGATGTGAAACGCCTCGCGGTCCTCCTCGCTTTGACTGTAGCCGCTTGCACGAGCCCGACCGAGCCGACGCACTCGGTGACGGGCATGTGGAAGGGCGTGGTCGGCCCGCACGCGCTGACGATCTCGCTGGTGATGCACCCCGACCGCTCGGTGACCGGCGTGGGCATCGATACGACGACGTCGAGCGTCGCTCGATTCCCCGTGCGCGGCACGGTGTCCGGATCGACCGTCGTGCTGCTCTTCACACCCGAGTCGGTCGACTCCGGATTCAGCGGCCGATTCACGGACGTGTCGCGCCTCGAGGGGTCGCTCGACTTCCCTGGATACTCGACGACCGTCGCGTTGCATCGGCAGTAGGTCAGTCGGACCGCATCGCGATCAACGGATCGATGCGCGCGGCGCTGCGTGCCGGGAGCCATGAGGCGAGGAAGGCGACGCCGAGGAGCGCGGCGCACACGACTTCGTAGGTCGCCAGGTCGTTCGGTTTGACGCCGAATAGGAGGCTGCCGAGCACACGGCTGCCGACGAGCGCGATGGCGAGTCCTATCGCCAGGCCCAGGCCGGTGAGGCGCAGGCCTTGGCTGACGACGAGCCGGACGACTTGCCCCGTGCGGGCGCCGAGGGCGAGCCGGATGCCGAGCTCGCGGCGGCGCTCGCGGACGACGTAGGCGAGGACGCCGTAGATCCCGATGATCGCGAGCAGCAGCGCGACGACGCCGAATGTCATCACGACCATGGCGTAGAGGCGCGGTCGGGCCAGCGAGCCGGAGACGTCGGCGGCCAGGCTGCGCGTGCGGAAGATCGGCACGTCGGGGTCGACGGCGCTGACGGCGCGGGTGGTGGCGGCGAGAACCTGGGTGGGGTCGGACGTGGTGCGCACGACGAACGTCAGGAACGCGCGCGAGACTTGCTCGTGCGGTTGGAAGATCACGGGTGGTGCGGGGGTCCGGAGGTCGTCGAACTTCATGTCGCCGACGACCCCGACGATGTCGCCGCCCATCTGCACGATGTCGCCGTGCCCGGTGGAGTCGGCGTTGCCGCCGAGGATCAGGTGATGGCCGATCGCGTCGCCGGCCGGGAAGTACTTGCGGGCGCACGCCTCGTTGATCACGAGCACGCGGTGGCCACCTGACCGGTCGTCGTCCGTGAACTCGCGGCCGTCTTTGATCGGTACGCCCATCGTCGCGAAATATCCGGCGGAGACGGGCTCGTAGATGGCGGCCGGCTGGTCATCCTTTGACGTGGGGCGTCCCTGGATCTCGAACGTCACCGGAAAATCGGGATAGCCGGCGAACGGGACGCCGAACCCGTAGGCCGAGGCGCGTGTACCGGGGATCGCCAGCAGACGGTTGCGCACCGCGTGCGTGAATTCGCGGACGCGAGCCCAGTTGGCGTACTTGTCGCTGTAGAAATTCACATCGAAGGCCACGACGTGGGCTGGCTGGAATCCCGGGTCGACGTCCATCATGTGGATCAAGCTGCGCGTGAGCAGCACGGCGCCGATGAGAAGGACGGCCGCGATCGCGGTCTCGGTGACGACGAGCGCGCCGCGTGTGCGGCCGCTCTTGCGATGCCCGCTCGTGCCGCGCGTGCCCGACTTGAGGGTCTCGCCGAGGTCGACGGCCGAGGCTTGATAGGCGGGGACGAGGCCGAAGAGCGAGCCGGTGAGCGTGGCGATGATCGCGGTGAAGAGGAGCGCGCGGCCGGAGAGTGTCACGTCCTCGAGCCGGGGGAGGCCGCCGAGTTTCGAGGCGACGACGAGGTGGATGCCGTTCACCGCGATGAGGACGCCGATCGCGGCGCCGGCGAGCGACAGCATGACGCTCTCGACGAGCAGCTCCTGGATCACGCGGCGTCGGCCGGCGCCGATCGCGATACGGAGCGCGATCTCGGTGGAGCGGCCGCTGGCGCGGACGAGCAGCAGGTTCGTGACGTTGGCGCAGGCGATCAGCAGGAAGCAGCCGACGGCGCCGAACAGTACGAGGAGGGCGGGGCGCGTGTTGCCGACGATCGCCGTTTGCAGCGGCTCGATCGTGTAGTCGACGTCGGTCTCGGCTTGGGGATATTGCTGTTTGATCCGGTCGGTGATCGTTCGAAATTCTTCGCGCGCGGTTGCGAATGCGATGCCCGGGGCGATGCGGCCGATGACGGTGCGGAAATGCAGGTTGCGTTGGTTTGGCGCGTAGTCGGCTGGGGCGAGGACATCCGGCAGCCAGATATCGGGTTCGCTCGGATACGTGAAGCGGGGCGGCGCGATGCCGATCACGGTGTAGGCGCCACCGTCGAGTGTCAGGGTCTGGCCGACGAGCGTGGGGCTCGCGCCGAACCGCGTGCGCCAGAACGCGTCGCTCACGACGATGACCTTCGCGGCTTCCGGTCGGTCATCGCTCGGCGTGAACAGCCGGCCGTTGCCTGGGGCGATGCCGAGGAGCGAGAACCAGTTGGCGCTTACGACCGCGACGTTGAGGCGCTCGGGTGCGCCGCGGCCCGTGAGTGTGGCTGGGCCGAGGCCGTACGTGGCGAGCGCGTCGAGACGAGAGGATTGGCGGCGCCAGTCGAGGAAATCGGGGATTGAGACGCCGAATGACTTGTGGCCGGTGGGGTTGACGACGGCCACCAGGCGCGAGGGGTTGCCGAATGGGAGTGACCGGAGGAGTACGCCGTCGACGACGCTGAAGATCAGGGTGTTGGCGCCGATCGCGATGGCTAGCGTCGCGACGATGGCGAGCGTGAACCAGGGGGTTTTCGGCAGGCGGCGGAGTGCGGCGCGAGCGTCGTAGAGGAGGGAATCCATGCGCTCTACAGCAGGGAAGGCGCATGCCACCTATGGCGCGCGAGTCAACTCGACGTTGCCCAGCGACTTGACATCAGTACGCGTGGGAGTGTGCCGCCCGTGCGTGGGATGCGGTGCCTCGAATCGGGACAGGGGACTTGAGCGAAACGGTACGGGGAGGCGCCACGGGTTGCGGCGGTCGCGCCACGGCAGTTTTGGCCGTATGTATTCTCGTATCTACTGATATAGCAACGGCTTATATAGCCGCGCTCGTTATGGCTCGTCGGTTGCGAATCTGTTGGGCACAACTCCAACGGAGCACCGACAATGAAAAAGGGTTTCACACTGATCGAGCTGCTCATCGTCGTCGTGATCATCGGCATTCTGGCCGCCATCGCGGTCCCTGCCTTCGCAGCCACGAAGTCGAAGGCCTATACGGCGTCAATGAAGACCGACCTGCGGAATTTGGTGACGGCGCAGGAAGCGTATTTCTCCGACAACTCGACGTATGCGTCGTCGACGGCTTCGCTCTCGACCTCATTCCACGTCTCGGCGGGCAACACGGTCACGGATCCCACCGCGGACGCCGCGGGTTGGAGCGCGACGATCACGAACAGCTACGTGGCGTCGACCCAGAGCGGTCATATCTGCGCGGTGTGGGTGGGCGATGCGACGTCGCAGCCTGGTGGCGTTGCGGGCGACACGCTCGAGGGCGCGCCGGCCTGCTCGTGATCAGTTCGGCGCGGTGCAGGCCGCGGAGTCTGACTGGACCGCGTTGGCGCACCTGACGAGAAGTCGCGTCGTCTGTAGCACGTCGCTCGCGCGGTCCTGAGCGTCGGCGCCGGTCCGGCGAATCAAGCGCTGGTCGTGAAAGTAGAGACGTTGCTCGTCTCGTCGGATGACGTGGCCGCTCAGCGGGTGATCGTAGTGCTCGACGTCGGCGTAGATGAACACGAGCGTATCGTTGGCGAAATAGAAGGCCTCGGAGCTGCGGCCCATCTCGCCGTAGTACGTGGCGTCGAGCTTCTTCAAGTGCGGGCCGTCGAACCAGGCGTCGAGGTAGCCGCCCTCGGTCGAGAAGTCGAAGATGTCGTGTCGCACGCGGCGGTACGACGGCAGTCCGCGCTCGATGCGGGCGTACGCATTGCGGATGGCGCTGATGGCGACCGAGTCGGGAGTCGGTTGCCGAGGGGCGGCGGCCAGTAGCGCGAGCCCGATGACGAGAATCCGCATACTCGAATATCATATCATATGCGCGATTTGCTGCCCCTCTCGGCCTACGAGAAGGCCTCCACCGTGAGCTTCGGACGATCGACCGTCGTCTTGGGCCTCTTGTGGGGCATTCCGATGACGACGTTCATGCTGCGAACACACCAGGGCAGCCTGGGCTTCGTTCTCGTCATCGGTGCGATCGGCGCGCTCGTCTTCGGCTCACTGATCACAATGTTGGCGCGTTTCGCCAGGCGCCAGCTGACTCAGGCGGTCTACTATTGCGTGTGGCCCATCGTCCCGGCAACGCCGCCGGGGCAGTACGAGGCGCGGCTCATGTGCAGTCTCATTCGAGGACGCTTGCCCGTGGGCGGCCACCTCTACATCGGCCCTGACGCTTGGACCTTCGTGCCGCATGCTCGGAACGGGCCGGTCATGCGGAAGACGGTCCGTTGGGACCAGCCAAGCCGGCTATCCGTCTCTGCGCAACGGCCGACATGGGGTTGGCTCGCGTGGTTGTTCGGCGTGCCCACCAACGATCAGGTTGTCCTCGCCGACGGTGAGGCCCAAGCCGTGCTCGTCGTGCCGAACGCCAGCGACGTCGTCTCCGCGATCTCGGCCCTACGCAGCGACTGACGCGACGGCGACGACGAATTCGCCGGGGACCGAGTAGCCCGCGCCGTCCCGGTAGGGCGCAATCGATTGGAGGTACTCGGCGTGCACCTGCTCGCGGACGTCATCGGCGAACCGCGCGTACGCGAGCGCGACCGGCCCGCCGACGAACGCCGCGGCACAGGCTTCGTCCGGCGTGTCGTATCGAAGCGGGATCGTGAGCCGCTCTGAGCGAACGTTCGTGAAGCCGGCCGCCTCGAGCTCGCGTGTCAGCGCGTCGGCCGTACCGAGGCGGAAAAAGAGCGGGCACACTTCCGAGTTCACTCGGGCATCGACAATCGGAAAGATGTCGGCCCACCCGCAGTTGCGGCGCGCACCCCAGACCGCGACCGCGGCTCGTCCGCCGGGCTTGAGCACCCGCCGCATCTCGGCGATCGCGCGATCGGTATCGGGAACGTACATCAGTCCGAGGCTCGACAGCGCGACATCGAACGTCGCATCGGGAAAGTCGAGTTTCTCGGCGTCCATCCGCGCGATGCGCACATTGCGCGGTGCGCGCTGCGCCGCCAGTTCGACCATGCGATCGGACAGATCGGTCCCGACGACCGTGCCGGTGGCCCCCACCGACGCGGCGGCGGCGAACGTGACCAACCCGGTCCCGCACGCCACGTCGAGGACCTGCTCGCCAGCCCGCAGCGCGGCGACGGCCAACAATCGCTCTTGCGCGGCGCGCAGCTGACGGCTCCAGCTCTCCTCGTAGTATGCCGCGGCCCGATCCCACCCGTATCGTTGGATCCGACGTTGCAGCGCGGCGTCCATGATCAGCGCGCCGCCGGCGCCCTCACGTGGACGCGGCGCACGCACTGTTGGGCGCGCCGGAACACGTCGAGGTAGGGACTCCGTTCGTCTGCCTCGTCGAGCATGCGCACGATATCTGCCTCCGGCGCGCCGCTCTCGACCGTCACGGCGTACCGCACTTGGGTATATCCCGGCGGGACATCGGCGACGGTGCCGAACAGCGCCCCGTCATCGTAGTCGGCCTCGACCTCGACCGTGAGCGAGTCGATCGGCAGGCCCAGACGCGCGGCGTGCATCATATATCCGATCGCGAGGCAGCTCCCGAGCGCTCCCCGCCCGTAGACGCCAGGCGTGGGTCCCGCGTTAGCCCCACCGACCGACGTCGGCATGTCGACGATGAACCGCCACGGCCCTTCGACGACCTCACACGTCAAGCCATCCTTCACCGTCACCGTCGAATGGCCTGTGCCGTGGCCGAGCGATGGCTTGAGCGTGAGCGCTTTGACCGACCGCTCGACGCCGGTCTTGATCCGCTCGTTCGTGTTCCCCATACCTCGGTATATCGTACTGCCGGGGGAAATCCGCCAGAGGCGCGCGCAGTCTACTGCGCCGTACGTCTTCATGACCGCACGAACCGCATCAGTAAAGTGACGTCGTCGCCGTCCGCGGCGCGTAGCGCATCGAGATATCGCGCTCGAGTGACGCCGGCGTGTTGTAGGTTGTCGGTGCCCCACGAGAATGGGGGGGATCCGCGAGTCGTCAACACGGTGTCCGCGTAGAGGCGCGCGTGCCGGCCGTTGCCGTTGGGGAAAGGATGGATAACCGTCAACCGGTGATGCAACCGCACGGCGCACTCGTCGGCGGCGTACGACCGGTGATCGAACCAACAGACCGCGTCGGCGACGAGCTCGGAGAGCTTGGACGAGATCGTGGCCCATGGAACGACAAGGTTCGTGTCGTGTCGGCGATACGCGCCGGCCCATTTCCACGTGTCGCCGAACATGTGGCGATGCAGGTCCCGCACGAAGCGAACATCCAACACGGGACGGCGCCGACGCACCGACAGCCAGTTCACCGCCCGCGCGATGTTGGCTTGTTCCCACGCATTCAGTTCGGCTCGTGTGCCAATGTGCCGAGGGATCAGGTCGTGAACATCCTCGGTGTCGAGGGCGGTCGCTCCATCGGGATCCGTCGTCACGTCGGCGGCGACTGGCTCGGAGGATCGTCCCAAAACGAGCGCGGCCACGTCGCCAGAAGGTCGGCGACGAGTTGATCTTCCTGAGCCCGCTGTTCCTCAGCGGACACGGCTTGGTCCTCGAGTGCCATGCTGTGCGCGATGCGACCGAGCTGCTGGTGCGCGACCAGGCGAGCGCGGCGCTCACGGATGGCCTGCAGAGTGTGGCGGGGGACGATGGCATACACGAGCCGACAGTCGAGCGCGCGCGCGGCGCGAGCCAGACTGTCGAGCGTGACCGTTCCTCGGTCTTCGCGTTGCTCCAGGGCCACCACGTTCTTCTGTGCGATCCCCAGCCGGCGCGCGAGCTGCGTCGTGCTCATGTCCAGCGCCGTGCGGATCGTACGGATCCAACCGCCGGCGGGTCTGCGGGGCAGTACGTGCACCGCCCGGCGTTCGGACGGACCTTCGAAACGCGCCGTGAGTTGACGGAGGCGAAGGCTCTTTGCTGACTGGCGCATATACTCCATAGGGTATGTAATGTAGCTATGACTATACTCTATAGGGTATCGGTACGCAATGTGGCTCCTCGCGCTCACCACGTCGCGATCGGTAGGCATGCGTTTCTTTCCGTGACGCCTATATTGGGCCCACGATGGATGCGGTGGCCCTGCAGTCGGCGCTGGGGAACGCGTATCACATCCAGCGCGAGCTGGGGCGCGGTGGCATGGCGACGGTCTATCTCGCCGACGATACGAAGCACGGACGCCAGGTCGCGCTCAAAGTGCTGCATCCCGAGTTCGCGGCCTCCCTCGGGCCGGACCGGTTTCGCCGCGAGATCACGACCGCCGCGCGACTGCAGCATCCCCACATCCTGACGGTCTACGACTCCGGCGAGACGCCCGACGGGCTCCTGTGGTTCACATCCGTACGTCGTCGGCGAATCACTGCGCGACCGCCTGCGCCGCGAGCGACAGCTGTCGGTCGATGATACGATGCGGATCACGAGCGAGATCGCTGACGCGCTGGCCATCGATTCGATGACGATGTACGTGTTCCTCGCGAGCTACGGGGGGTACGCCTGGGTGCTCGACTCCGCGCAACGCCGGACGTTGCTCGGTGTGCCGGAACACGGCTTCGACCGGGGTCGCTCGGCCTATGCGTTCGTGCGGATGCTCATTCACGACGAATTTGGCGACTCCGCGGCCACCGCGGCCTACGCCGACACGGCGGCCGCGGCGCTGATCAAGGACAACGGCCCGGATGTCGCGGACTCGGACTCGGACTACGGGTGGGCTCTGGCAATCGCCGGACATCGGCCCGAGGCGATCGCCGCCGCCGATCGGTACATCGCGCAGCATCCGATCGATGGCGACTACCTCGATGGACCGGACAACGCCGAGGGCGTGGTCAAGGCGTACGCGCGTGCGGGTCAAACAGACAAAGCGCTCGACTTGCTCGAGCGGCTGATCCACATGCCCGGCCGTCAGACACCCGGCCGGGTGAAGGTCGATCCGGCGTTCGCGCCATTGCGCAATATGCCCCGCTTTCAGCGACTGAGCCCGTAACCCTACGCGAGAGGTGACCCATGGATCAGCACTACGCGATCTTCGAGCAGCGAGGCACCACGGCGGTGGTCATCGAGACGGGTCCCATCTCTACGAATACGCCGCAGGAGGCCGAAGCATTCGTCCGTGATCGGTGCGATGATCTGAGTCGTGGCCGACGCCTCAGCCTCACGTTCAAGCTCGGCCCGCAGGGCATGGACTTCAGGAGCGACGAGAATCCGAGCGGCAACGCGGATCAGCTCTAACGGATCACGGTGCTCATCCAGGCGTCCGCGCGGTAGTCGCGTTCGGCCACGGTGGCGCGTACGTGCCCGTCGGCGCCGATCGCGGGATACGTGGTGTTCGAGCGCTAATGGCGTTTCCCTGTGGCGCCAGACCACCTCGCCTCCTTCTGCCGTGACGGGCGGTTGCGCTCGGCCGCCTTCTCCTGAGTCGCCGTGTACTCTGATTTGCGCTGCGCGATCACGGTGAGTACGGCTCTTCGCAAAAGGCGCCGGCTCACTGAAGTGCGACCGTGCGGAATTAGAACGGTACGAAATGGACGCTTGGCCATGCATGGCTCCGAGTGACGTTTCGCAACGTAGAAGGCGCCCGAGGTGTCGCCAACGTCAACTCTCCACCGGTATCACCCTGGCGAATCCCGTCTCTCGCGCCTCGCCGTGCTCGTGCCATTTTGCGAGCGAACGCTTGAGGCTTAGCGCGCTCGCTTCGTGACGCCCGCCCGCCTCTTGGCGGCCGCGCGCTTAGCGAAGAGCACTTTCTTTTGCTGTGCGCAGGACTGCGACCCAAAATGTCCCAAACAGCGTTCCCAGAGCTCCGTTCGCCTGGCAGGCGTCAACGATCGCAGCCAGGCTGCGGCATCGATTGGTTTGCCTCCGCGGTTCGCCATCACGGAGAGCACCGCTTCTCGCGCCATGCTGGGTGTGATGATCGATCGCGCCGCATTCGTTGACTTCTGTGCCATAGGTGTCCTCCTCTGCATTGAAATATCGCGCAACTCACATGTCACACGACGGGCAGTTTTTCACCGTCGCATCTCGCCACTGCACATCCGGATGCGCGTTGCGTCGACGATGTCGTGACCGGCGCAAGCATGATGACGTCTTCCTCCTCGAAGGAGGTCGCCTTGCAGCATTCCGGCACCAGGTATCTCAAGGTCGGGATTGGGTTGGGCTTAGTGGGGGCTCTGGCCTACTACCTGCGGTGGCTCATCCGATCGGCCCCCATCCCCATCACTCTGTCCGACGCCCTTGTCCTGGCGCTCGCCATGAGCATTCCGGGGGCGGGCATGTACGTCCGATTCCTCGCTGCGCAACGCCACGCAGCACAGAGATCCGCGGAACGTATCCCCGAGAAACCATGGGTCCTCTGGCTAGCCTTCGCACTGGGGGTCTTGGCAGCCGCCTTACGCTGCCACCTAGCGCATTGACGCAGTCGCGTCTCTCGGCGTGCCAATGATTCTCTGGAAGTGCCCCCGGGGTGACTCGAACACCCGGCCAACGGTTTAGGAATCGGCTACTACCCCCCACACTCCTGACTTAACCTCGCTCGCTGCGTGCCAACTCGGAATAGAATCGAATAGGGTCGCACGGAATAGCACACGGAATGACACACCGAATGGCACGCCTAGTCGCGTCGCGTGCCCAGGGTCGCGGGGGGTATCGGTGGCGCTGCCTAACGTTCAGTACGTGCGTGCCATCGATAGTTACCTGTCAATTCCTGTCAAGTCTGATAGGTGTACTTTTGTCTCCCCTGACTCCTATCAGCAAGTAGGACTCAACCCGTAACCTTCGACGCCCATGAAGAACTGTCCGTACTGTGCCGAGCAGGTTCAGGACGCTGCCCTTGTTTGCAAGCATTGCGGCAAGAAACTCGCTAGCAGGGCCGTCGCGGGCCCGAAGCCCGGTCGATACGCCCGCGTCGCTACGTTGGCCGTCGTGGCAGGCGTGGTTTTGATCGGCGCCGGTTGGGCGTATCAGCAAGCGCAGGCATCGAAGCATGATCAAGAGATCGCGGACAGCGTGACTGTTCAGGCTCAACGTGCTCGGCGCGCAGCGGACAGCGCTCGTGCCGCGCAACGTGCCACTCAGAGAGCAGCAGACAGCGTCCGTGCGGTAACGCCTCGGGTTTTAGCGCTGATCGACGAGACCAAGAGTCTCAACGCTGGTCAATACCAAATGGCGGGCGCCGTAGTTGGGGCCGGGCGTCAGACCTGTAGGATGGTGGGGAAGCTGGCGGCAGCGGCTGCCGGCTCAGATTTCACCGCGTACGTGTTCACCGATCAACAGCTCATCAACTGGCAAGCAAACACATCGTCGGACGCGGTGTGGGCGAGCGGGAAAGTCACATCGGCCGGACTAGATCTAGCGTTGCCGGGACCGGGCAAGTACACGCTCGTGGTCTCCAACAAGAGCGCGATCCTGTTCGCGCACCAAGTCCAAATGCAGGCGCGGCTCGTGTGCGTCGGACAGTGGCCACCGACATGATTCTGTGTCGATGGCATCGTCCGTTCATGTTCTCGTCTCTACGGGTGGAACCCTGTCCCTAGCAGCATGTGGCGCCCGCAGCGTGGACACCCGTACCACCCGAACAAGCGACCGTGCATACACAGCACGTGCTCCTGGCTGTGCGGCACCTCGCGACGGCACTTGCATACCGTGTCACCGAGGATCGTGTGACCGCAGCGCGGACATTCACGTGCCAGGTCAACGTCAGTGAACGCGTCGGTGTGGTCGAGGACGATCGCGTGCGCGACGCGGTCGAGGATCATCGCCTCGCCCCCAGGATGACGGCGCAGTAGGCGTCCACGAGCGGTCGCAGGTTCTGCGCGCCGGTCTCGTCGGTCAGCATGCCAGTGCGACAGTTGACCGTCACGGTGCGCGTCCACGTGTTGCCGGTCGCTGGGTTGGTCGACTCGCCGCGTACCAGCACACGATAAGAGTCCGCGTCACCCGCTGGTCGGATGCTGTTCACGTCCAAAGCGTACAGCGAGTCGGTATGCGTCCGAGCACCAGGAAAGGTCGGCACCCACAGGTGCGGCGGCGCATCGGGCTTCGGTGTGCAGGCCAGCAGCACGACACCGAGCGCGAGGCATGACGACAGGTCGGTCACGGTGACCACAAGAGTACCATCAGACCTGAGAGCAATGCCACCGCCCAAACAACTCTGCTAATTAGCTGCCAGCGAGTTAGCGGTCGACGATCTCGCTACCGTGCTGTAGCATCGCCGCCAGTGCCGCGACAACCTGACCTGGCCGGCATGGCCGACGCGCTGCGGGCGCTCCGTGAGTCTAAGGGCTGGTCGCAGGAGAAGTTAGCGATCGAGGCCGACATGCATCGGACGATGGTCGGCGCCTACGAGCGGGCGGAACGCAAGTTGTACCTGTCGGCCGCCAAACAGCTATTGCGTGCAATGGGTTACACTTGGACGGAGTTCGGTCACGAGCTCGACAAGCACGACGCGATCAAGCCGTTGCGGCGAGGACGCAGGCGCTAACCCGCACTCTTTGTGCGACGTGACACCACAGGCGAAATGACGGGTCGCCGCGAGGGTCGATAGGGCACAATCCTGACATCGGCCAACTCGGCGGTTTGTTTTTCGATACGTGCGCCGTATGTTCTCGGGCCGTGCGCTACCCACTAACGGGTGCGCACTCCTCGATGGTCGAGTGCTGCACATGCAGATCACACGGGAAGATGGCGCGTTCGTCTGCTCTGGCCCTGGACGCCACGCGTGGGGTACCGTAGATGACGCCGAACGTTGTTGTAGCGGGTATCGGCGCGTCGCCACGTATGAGACGCTGGCGAACGGCGTGGTACACGTCGTCTTCTCGTGGCAGGTCGAGGACACCCACTCACCGAGACCCGTCGTGACCGACACTCCGCCGCCGCAACGCGTTGACCCGAACCAGCCCGTTCGTCACCTCGCTTTTTTTCGAGACGCGAGCGAGTTCAAGGAAGGCTCGACAGAGTACGCGACGTTGACGGCTGTCTTGCTCGTGCTGCGACTGCTGGATCGATGGGTGACGCGGGCGAGCATGGGGCGCGAGGTCCAGTTTCAGGAGTTCATCGCCGTCAAGCGCACGGTCGAGTTGTTGGAGGAAGGGCCGTATCAACGTGTGCTCGGTGAGTTGGTCAACACGATCAGTGCGTTCGCCTACGGCACGAGCGACAACCGCATCCCCAAGTTGATCGTGCTTGCGCAGCTGCTGGAACATGACGCGCACTGGGCACCAGCGGCCGACGTGTATGCGACCGCGGTTGAGTTGATCGCGCCGCGACCGCGTGACCACGACCTCTTGCCCATGTGTTACGATCGGCAAGGTTACTGCCTTCGGCAAACCGGGCAGCATGACGGCGTGGCGAACCTGTACAATGAGGGAATCGCGGCGGCGCTCGACCTCGAGGCGAAGGCAACCAACGAGGACGAGAAGCAGGCGGCGACTGGTTGGGCGCTGCGCCTTCGGATCTCCAATGCGGTCTTCGAGATGGAGTCGGGCAACCTGCCGGACGCCGAGTACGAGTTGGACGTGATCGTCGACGACGCGAAGAAGGCCGCGATCCCCGACCTCATCGCTCGGGCGCTTCACGAGCGCGGCCAGGTTGCTTACGAGCGGGACCAAGACGACCAAGCCGCGATGTACTTCTACCAAGCAGCCGAGTTACACACTGACACGCGCTTGGCACGGCGAGCGGAACTCGACCTAGCCGTTGCGTTGGCTGACCTCGGGTTCATCGAGTACGCACACGTCGTCTGTGAGATCGTGCGCAACCGACCCGAGACGGCCGGCGTGGACTGGAAGGCACTGGCGGGGATCAATCTCATGCGGCTCGCACACATGCGCGGTGACCAACCGGACTTCGACCGCCTGCGCGAGCAACTGAGTGCAGAGAAGATGTCGGGTCGTCTGCGCGCCTACTTCCACCTCACGGCCGGGCAGGCGCTGCAGCGGTTCGGTCGGATCAGGGAGAGTCGCGTCGAGTACCAGCACGCGATCGAGGTAGCGCAGGCGTTCCGCGTCAACAGGTTGGTCATGAAGGCCGAGCAGTTGTTGAAGATGACCGAGCCAGAGGTGCAGAAGCCGCGACGGTCGCCGCGTGAGAGCACGCTGGTGACGCCGATCCTCGCCGCGATCGACGCGAGGCGCGGGCCCTTCGCGGGAGCAGCGACGTAAGGCCACTCCCGCGAGTGGTCACGCAGGTCAGCAGGTGCCTGTGCCACCGGTCACGCCACCGCCGCAGTCATGACTTGCTGCTGGAGCGGTCGGCGAGGTGCACGCGGCCATGGTCGCGAGAGCGCCGAGCACCAGGGCGAGACGAGCGATCGTGCGGGACATAAAAGCCACCTCCGTTGAGTGTTGGTTTCTCCCCGTCATTCGCGGGGAACCTCAACGGTTGGGTTCATGGTTGGCCTGCGCCATATGGACACAGTGCCTGTTACGGCAAGTGCGCCTGTACTGGCTGATTATCGCCTGTGAGAGCATGACGCAGTCGCGTATGCGTTGCCGCGCCGTCCTGCTGACTCGCGGCGTGGACACGTCTACAGCATACGGTTGAGGACCAACGATGCCGGCGGAGAGAAAAGCGGGCGGGGCGCTACGGCTGCATCCGGTGCTGCATTGGGTGTGTCAACATTGCGGCCGTAGATGGAACCTCACGACCATGCTTTGCGTCTGCGCGTCTAAGCGATGAGGGGCGCCCGTAATAGCGCACTTGCCCGCACTAACATGACCCCCAAAATTCTGAACACCTTCGCATTGGAGCAGGTGGTACTATGCACGAGCAATTCAAGCGGCTGGACGGAGAGATCCAAGAGTGGATGGGAAAGCGCAATTGGGGTGTGACCGCGACGCACTACGATTTCGACCGAGACGTGCTGGCGTGGCGGCACGCGGGGTCCAATGAGTCGTCGACGACGCTAAGGGTGTCGCGGGTAGTGATGGAAGACTGGGATAGTGGGGCCGTCGGGGTAGTGAACGCCTACTTTGTGGCAGTAGGTCTCGACGGCCTGCTCAGGGTCACCGGCAACGTTCTGATTTACAAGGAACAAGGGACGGCGTCGATAAAGGCGGTCATTGACAGGTACGAGCTGCCGTGAGCCCGCCCGCAGAGAATCGACCCGCCACACTACTGAGAAAGCAGCGTCGGGGCTACCGGCGCCTGACCGCTCGCAGTGCAGATCGCCGCAGGCATGAGAGCGAAGACCCCCTCCTCGACGCGCCTCCCCCGGCGCCCCCCCTCCCCCCAATATATCGGACCATAGTCCTCTGTCGCCCTTTCGACTCTGATTTGCGCTCGGGTTTTCGTTGGGGTTTTGGCTGGGGTTCGAGCGTGAAAACGCTATCTTGAGGACCATGGTCCGTCATTCCACGATTTTGATTGCGACGCTCGGGCACCAATGCAGTTAAATGTGAGTGACCTGGGCACCCAGGCTGGTCGTCGCCGGCTACTGACGCGCTGCATCAAAGAGTCAGGCATGTCGCAGCGCGACTTTGCAATCTCGGTTTTGGTTCGCGATGCGCGCACTCTCCGGCGATGGCTCACTGGTGAGCGTCCAGTGCCCAAACTTGTCGCCTACTGCTTGGCCGGCCTTGAGAGCCTAGAGGGCGGCATTCGCGGCGCCCTTCGACGTGGGCAGCGCGTGACGGTTCGCTTCTAACTGGTCGAATGGCTTATCCGCGCGTTGATAAGATCGAGGCGCAATGGCTTGGGCGCCGTGGCGTGGGTGGCGCGCGTTTTTTTCGTCACCAGCTCGGTCGCGTGTGGACCATGGACGTGTCGCCAAGCGGTCACGTGACGCTCTCAGAGGCCGCTATTCTCCTGGGTCGACACGAGGACACGGTACGCGGCTGGATTGAGAGCGGCACCGTTCTGCCACATCACGTCTACCCCTACGTCGGCGAGGATGGCACCCAAACAACGGTGCTCACCGTCGCTGTCGTCCGCGAGATCTATCGCCGGCTATACGGGCAATATCCTAACCAGTAGTTGAGTTCGCTTCCGGCGATCCTGGCTGGGGCGCGACTTGCTTTTCCCTAGTGATGTGCCGAGATTGCGCGGCAATGACAGGTACCGCGCGAGTCTCTGGTCGTCTCTTCGTGCTCCGCGAGCGCGACGCTGCGGGCCTTCGTGTTGAGCGGCATCTAACGCTCTACAGCTACACGACTCTGGCTCGTGCTGCGCGAGCAATCGGCATCTCAAAAGCGAGCGCCTTTCGATTCGCGGCTGAAGGGCTGCTGTCGAAGCGGCGCGTGCGTTCGACGCGCGTTCGCGTCGTTCGGATACTAGACCTTGTGCATGCGGCGCGCGTGCACGGGATCGCGATCCATTTCACGCGCCACACCACCGCAAAGGAGATCGACGTATGCCAAAGTCGAACAAAGAACTGCGAGAGGAAAACTCTGAACTCACGGAGGCGCTTGAGACCGCCCACGAAGTGATCAGCGACGCTTTATACCCGGACGCAGGCGCCGACAATGGGGACGGCGATGAGGATGAAGAGGAATGACCCCAAATGCGAACCGCCCGCAATGTGATCGGCGGGGATCACGCGGGCGGTGCGCTGGCCTTAGTCACCTTAATGTGCGATCGGTGTTACGAGCACCGAGTCGTTTGAGGAGGATGTGTGGCTTTCTCCGCAGTGACTTATCGGAAAGTTGTGGACTCTGGGAGGCGAACGCAAGCCGCAACGAGAAGGCGCCGCCGGCCGCGCCGTGTAATCGTCCGGGTGGTGTCGCGCCGCGTTCCCGTCTACGTGATGAGGGCAGACCCTCTAGAGGTCGGTCGACACCGGCGACGGGTTCAAGTGCGTACCCGCCGATATTGCATCCGGCGCCGTAACCGTTCGACTGGCACTCGCGCACGCAGGCAGGCGCGCACCGCACGGCGATGTGTTTGTCGCGTAGCACGGCGGCCGTCACGGTCTCAACGTTCGACATCCGACCGCTGCGACGGCGGCGATGGTGATCGCCGAAAGGATTACTCCAGCACTTTAGCCTCGAAGTGCGCGAGGTGCCGGCCATGAGTGCACTGGACCGCATCCTCGCGCAATTTCCCGGCGCCAAGCGTCAGGGCGCCGGCTACATGACGCGCTGTCCTGCTCACAAGGACACACGACCGTCCCTATCGATTCGCGAAGGCGACGATGGTCGCGTTCTCATCTTTTGCTTCGGCGGATGCCAGTCCGAGTCGGTACTCGCCGCCGTCGGACTGACCTTCGGCGATTTGTATGAGAACGGCCCAGCGGCGAGTCGGCTTGGCGAACCGGTGGCCCTTTACGACTACTACGGTTCGAGCGGCGCCCTACTCTATCAAGTCGTTCGGTACTCTCCAAAGGAATTCAGGCAACGACGGCGTGGCCCAAATGGCGTGGGTTGGATTTGGGATCTCAAAGGCATCGAGCGAGTGCCGTACAATCTCGCTGAGGTGAAGGTCGAAGCAGCTACAGGCGGAATCGTCTTCGTCCCCGAAGGAGAGAAAGATGTCGAGACGCTTGGGATGCTCGGCCTGGTGGCGACTACCAACAGCAGTGGTGCCGGCCAATGGTCCGCATCCCATGCCGCGCATCTCCGTGGCGCTTGCGTAGTCGTCTTACCCGACAACGATGCGGTCGGCCGGCGCCATGCCGCGACCGTTGCCGCCACCTGTCTTGCTGCCGGGGCACGATGGGTTCGGATCGTTGAACTTCCGAATCTTCCGCCAGGAGGGGACGTCAGTGATTGGGTAGCTGACGGTGGCACCGTCCAGCGACTGCTAGACCTAGTACGTGACACGCCGGCGAGCCAGGTCGAACCATCAGCGGCTGTGGCCACGACCGGCGAGTCTGACAGTCCATCGGCACCGTTCACAGACATCGGCAATGGCGAGCGCCTGGTCAGCCGCAATGGTGGTCGCATTCGCTTCGTTCACGGGCTAGGCTGGCACATCTACAACGACGTCCTCTGGTGCCCGGACGACACGTTGGAGATAGAGCGTTTAGCCAAGGACACTATTCGCTCGATCAATCAAGAAGCGGCCCGCACGGCCGACGCCAAGTTGCGCGAGGAGGTGTTAAAGCACGCCAAGCGGTCCGAGTCAAACAGCCGCGTGAAAGCCATGCTTGAGCGCGCACGCGCGGAGCTCGGCATCCCGTTGCGGGTCACGCAGCTCGATGCCGACCCATGGGCGCTCAACGTACAAAACGGCATCATCGATCTGCGACGGGGCGAACTGGGACAACACGACCCGACCGCGTACTGCTCAAAGCTGGCGCCCGTAAAATACGACCCGACCGCCACCTGTCCTCTATGGCTCTCCTTCTTGGATCGAGTCTTTTCCGGTAACCAAGAGTTGATCGCGTTCGTCCAACGCGCCTTCGCGTACTCACTCACAGGATCGACCGAACAGCAGGTGTTGTTTCTGTTGCACGGGTCAGGCTCCAACGGCAAGAGCACGCTGCTTGAGATCCTGCATGCATTGCTCGGCTCGTACGCGGCACGCGCTCGTTTTACAACGCTAATGGTGCGTCGCGCTGGGGGGAGTGCCAGCGAGGACATTGCTAGACTCGACAGAATGCGCGTCGTGACGTTGGTGGAGACCGCGGAGGATCAGCAGTTGAACGAGTCGCTGGTTAAGAGCCTCACAGGCAGCGACACGGTAGTAGCTCGCTATCTCTACCAGGGCTCGTTCGAGTTCGTGCCTCAGTTCAAGCTGTGGCTCGCGACGAACAGGCTTCCTGACATTCGGGGGACAGACGACGGAATCTGGCGCCGCATCCTTCTGATACCCTTCGCCGTTCACATTGCGCGCTCCGAGTGGGATGTTGCGCTCAAAGAGAAGATCTGCGCCAACGAGCTGGCCGGCGTCCTCCATTGGGCAGTGCTTGGTCTTGCGAGCTATCGAGAGCGCGGTCTCGCGCCACCTGACATTGTGCTCGGTGCGACCGAGGCGTACCGGAGTGACAGCGACACGTTCCAGGTATTCATTGACGAGTGCTGTGAAGTGCGCCCCAATGCGCTCACGCCCGCGACCGCACTCTTCGGGCGATACAAGCATTGGTCCGAGGGGCGCGGTGAGCGCGCTGGCACTCAAACGTGGTTCGGTCGCCGCCTGAGCGATCGTGGTTTTGAGGCCGTGCGCGGCAGGCGATCCTCAGGTGGCCGGGCGCTAAGGCGTGGGCTCGTTTTGCAGCCTGTGGAGAGGGTTGGAGAGAGTTCGCATACTGGTCCTCAAACTCGATCGGAGTTTGGATCACCTGGCGCGAACCCTCTCCAACTCTCTCCGCCGCGCCCGCCCACGAATGAGCCGGGGGACGCGCAATGAGTCCCCGCTCGAGCGAACCTGAATCGTTGGCACTAGAGACGGCCGCCTGGCTTCGCATTGGCCACGCGCCGCCAGAGTACCTGACTGTCGACGAAGCCGCTGGCTACCTCCGCATGTCCAGCCGGCAACTGATCGACCGCGCGGACATTGTGCGTGTCGACGTTGCATTGCCGGGCGCTACGCGTCCACAGTGGCGCTACAGATTGACCTATCTCCAATCGCGATTCGGAATGACGCCGCCCCCGAATCAAGGGAAGTGATACACCGCACCGCGCCAACGGTTTTGGTGTGCTACAATCGGGATTGACTTGTGTATGTCACTGAGGATCTCATGAAATCCGTTACTACCGCAGCATCGAGGCGCCGGCAGAAGCTTGAGCGATATGTGTTCCGTCGTGACCGGTCGCCGTTCCTCTGGATTCGTATGCCTACGATGGATGGCCGGCGCAAGC
>CAWBZV010000012.1:0-346189 GCA_963793305.1 uncultured Gemmatimonadales bacterium
GCGCAAACCCTGGTGGGTCCGCGTCGGTCTCTGGGCAGCCGGCAATCCCTATCGCATCCCTGGCGACGTCCATTAGTCCTTACGCGCTCACGGTCCGCGCATAGGCACGAACGGCGCGCGGCACGACCGCCACCGGCGACGCGATCGCCTCGCGCGCGAGCACGACCATGATGAGAAACGACGCGTAGCCCGACTGGGGCACGATCTTCTCGGCCATCATCGCGACGAGTAGCCAGACCAGCAGCGTCACGCCGAGCAAGGCCTCGGTGTCCCCGGGGCTCTCGCGGAGCCGGCGGTGCGCGTGGAACAGCCCGGCGAAGAGCACCGCGAGGAACAGCACCAGCCCAACCACGCCTAGATCGAGCAGCATCTCGATGTAACCGTTGTGCGCGTGCGGAACGACCCAGCCGAGGGAGAGCGCGACGGCGGCCGTGTGCACAGGGCCCCAGAACCCGTCGAACCCATATCCCACGATGGGCCGCGCCCCAATGTAGGTCATGAGCTCGGACCAGAGCTCGGTGCGCCCCGTGAGGGTGCCAACGTCAGCCGTCGACTCCTGCCGTCCGAACAGCAGGGCATGCTTTGCCGAGTCGACGAGATCGGCTCCGAAGACGCCGACCGCGATCACGACCGCGGCCATCACCAGGCCGACGCCGAGCACGCGCCGCTTGGGCATGATGTAGAGCGCGCCAAAGCCCAGCGCCACCACCACGGCCAGCACCGCCGTGCGCGAGCGCGTGAGCAGCATCAGGCCCGCCCCCGCGATCGCGGTCAGCACGTAGAACCGCCGTCGTTCCGGCACGAGGCGCATTGCCGCCAGGCTCGCGATGATCACGACCGCGCATTCCTGCGCGTGGTTATTCGGGTGGGTGAGCCCCGAGAGTCGATACCCGCCGTCGAACGGATGAAACTGGCCGCGCATGATCTCGAGTCCCAACGAGACGAGGAGCGTCGTCAAGCAGGCGAGCACGCTAAACGACAGGAGGTCGGACAACGTCCATGCGCGCGCGACGGCCCACGCGGCATACGCAACGCAGAGAAAAACGACCACGCGCCGCGCGACGATGCCGGGATCGTCGGCCCACAGCGTGCTCGCCGTGGCGAGCGTGACAAACGCGACGAGCGGCACGATGATCGACCGATCGCCACCACCGCCGACGACGAGTGCACCGGGCTCCATTGGCACGCCCTTGCGTTCCTTCCATCGCCGGCGGACCGTGATCGCGAGAGCGAAGACGGCAAGCCCGATCACCGCGAACCGGCGTGACGAGCTTCCCTCCTCGAGGCCGGCCGTCGTGCCAGAGAGGGCTGCCTTGAGGTTTCCCGCCTCCGACTCCTTGTTCACGCGATTGTTCCAGTCATAGGGACCGCCCGCCCAAAACAGTCCAAAGAGCAGGAGAAACGCCAGCCAGGGTCGTCGCATTGCCATAAGCCCTTCGTGCTAAACGGTTCTCGGCGGCGCCGCATCGAACGCTTGCGCGATCGCTTGGTACACCGCCGACTTGGGTTGATAGTTGGCGTCGAGCGGCAACGTGCGGACGTCCTGCCCGTCGTCGCGCGGCGCGTGATTCTTGAGCCAACTGTACTTGTCGGAGAGACCCCAGGTCTCGACGACGATGACGTTCGTGTTCTGCAGCACCGCATTGAGGAACGTGCTGTACGACTGGGCAATGGCCTGGTCGCGCGCGTTCGGGTCCGCCGGCAGTCCCTTATCCTGCACGTCGAGCTCCGTGACGAGGATCTTGAGACCCATGTCGGAGATCGACTTGAGGAAGCCCGTCAGCAGCTTGGTGTTCAGCTTCTGCAAGGAGCCTCCGTACAGGTGCGCTTGGAGACCGAACGCCTGGATCGGCACGTTCTGGCTTTTCAGCTTGCTGATCAGATTGAGGATCGCGGTCCGCCGGGCGTCGATGCCCGGGAAATCGTACTCGACGCCGAAATCGTTGTAGACGAGCAGCGCCTGTGGGTCTGCCTGACGCGCGACGTTGAAGGCGAGCGGGATGTAATCAGTGCCCATCGCCGCCTGCCAGACGGAATTGCGAATCCCGTCGGGGTTGTGATCTTCCGGTTGGATCGCCTCGTTGACGACGTCCCACGAGTGCAGCTTGCCCGCATAGTGGCCGCACACGGTCTGGATATGCCGCGTCAGGAGATCCCGCGCGTTCGACGAGTTCGCCGTATTCTTGAGCCACGGGGGGATCGACTGCCAGAACGCGAGGGTGTGGCCGCGCATCTTGATGCCGTTGGATTGGCACCACGAGAGCAGCGCGTCGCCCGGGCCGAAGTTGTACGTATTGAGGCCCGGATGCACCGTGCCCCACTTGAGCTCGGACTCCGGCGTGAGGATCGCGCACTCTTTGATAAAGGCTTGCTGGTACGCTTGGTCCTGGAGGAGCGTTATCGGGCCGGCCGAGCCGTACAAGATTCCCTTGGCCGCAGCTTTGGATTTGAGTGTCGCGTCCGCGCGAGGCCAGGCAAAGCGGCTGGCGAGCGAAGGTGCGAGCGCCGCTGCCGCTGTCGTACGGACGAAATCCCGTCGGTGCATCATCATGCGATTCTCCCTCTGCGAAGCCATTCGCGAACAAAGAGGCCGAGGACGGGCCACGGCTCGACGAGGTAGCGTCGGCCGAGGCGCCGCGGCTCGGCCGCGAGCCGGAACGCCCACTCCAGCGACCACCGTCCGGCCCACCGTGGAGGCGTCGGTACTGCGCCCGCGACGTAATCCAGCGCCGCACCGGCGAGCAGGACCGCGTTCGCGGCGATCGTATTCCGGTGGGCGTGCACCCAGTGCTCCTGCCGGGGCATGCCCAGACCGACCATCAACACGTGCGGTGTATACCCAGCGATGTCGGCCAATATCGCCGCATTCTCGGCGCTCCCCGGGGCGTGATCGAAGTAGCCATGGTGCACCTTGATCGCGAGCGTCGGATGCCGCTCGCGCAACACTTCCGCGCCATGCTCGGCTACACCCGGCCGCCCGCCGAGATAGTACACGCGCCATCCGCGCTGGGCCGCTTCGGCCATGAGCGCCGGCACCCAATCCACATACGTGACGCGGTGCTCGCGGCGGAGCGGGTATCCCAACGCGCGGCCGAGCGGCACGAGTGGCATCCCGTCGACATGCGTGATGTCGGCCTGCTCGTAGAACTCTTTCATGCGGGCATCGCGACGCATGAGCGAGACACTGTTCATGTTGTGATTGGCGATCACGACACGCTCGTTGGCGTCAACCGCTCGGGCGATGCACGCATTGAGATCGTCTCGCGTGTACGCGCCGACGCGAATGCCGAGGAACGCGTAAGGCTCCGGCCTCATGTCAGCGCCTCCACGTGCGCACAAATCGCCGCGACTCTGGCGCCCCAACTGTGGTGCGCTACCGCATCGTGGCGGGCGCGCTGGCCCATGACATCGAGACACTCCCGTGCGGAAACCGCTTGGCGTAACGCACGGACGAGATCATCAACGTCGCCGGGAGCGAACAAGAAACCACTTTGACAATCGACCAACGCAGCCTTGGCATCGGGCACAGCCGAGGAGATCACGGGCCGACCCATGGCCATATACTCGTAGAGCTTGAGCGGCGACCTGAAGGCCGAGTGGCCGGAGTAGCACACATCAGCGCTCGCCATCAGCGCTGGGACGTCATCGGGTGATACACGGCCGAGAAAGCGGGGAGCGATCTGCAGTTGCTGAGCCAGCGCGACGAGGGCCGCCCGATCGGGGCCGTCTCCCGCGATCGTCACCTGTACCTCCTGAACCTGCGCCGACGCACGGAGGAGAACATCGAGGCCCTGCCATGACGCGAGCGATCCGACAAACAGCACCGTAAACGCACGCGCGGAGCGCGGTGCGTTCACCCGAGCGGGATCGAAGCGATGGACGTCGACGCCATTCGGAATGACGGCGATCTTCTCTCGCGGGACACCCATGTCGGCGACCAGCCGGTCGGCGAGCGCCTGACTGATGGCGACAAGAGCGGTGCACTCATGGTAGGCCTGCCGCTCGAGTCGGCGCGCCAGAGCGGTGAGAACGACGCCGGAGCGCTCGCGGCTGGCTTCCTCGGTGAGGAGCGCATTGGTCTCGAGAATCCAGGGAACACCGTGGCGCGCGAAGCGGGAGCCAAGCGACTGGAAGAGCGCGAAGCGCTCGTAGACCCAGTCGACGCGGGTGCCGAGCTCGGACCATGCGCCTCTGGTGTGGCGGCCGCGGAGGCCCAGGCGCGCGATGTCGGCGGCGAGGGTCCAGGCGCGTCCACGATGCAGCATGGACTCGCCATCGCGCGCCACGACGTCGGGCATCCGATCGCCGACGATGTAGCGCGACACGGTCCACCCGCGGCGCTCGAACCCGTCGATGACGCCGAGGACGTGGGCGCGCGGACCGGCCGCATCGGACGCGCTGCGCGTGGTGACGCGCGGCGCGCCCGACAGGTAGCCGAGGCGGCGATCAGACCGGGTGGGTGACTCGATACTCTTCATATCGTCCCCCGAGTGCTCCGGTGATCATGCCAGCACCGCGCCAGATGAGCTGCAACGCCTGGACCAGTCGCACTTGGCGGTCGCGCCGCGAGAGCAGCGCGACCGGCATCAACAGGACGCCTTGGACCATGCGCCCAAGGCCACGCACGATGCGCACGGGCAGTGCAATGATCACATCCGGCCGATCGCGGTCCACTTGGCCGAGCGTGGCGCCATTGCGATAGGTACGCCGGAGCAACCAGCCGAGGTTGGCGCGGCTCGCCGGGATCCATTCTTCGACCGAGGCGTCGTTGGCCCAGACGATGCGGGCGCCGTTCGCCTTGGCGCGGCGGAAGAACTGGAGGTCTTCGCCGCCCGTGAGCGCGAATCGGTCGTCGAAACGGCCCGTCTTGTCGAAGACCGCGCGGCGGACGAGCACGTTGTGCGTGTGCGCGTGCGGCAGCTCGTGGCCGGTCTCGTAGCGCGGGCGATCGAAGAATCGACCATCGCGGACCCACTCGGACGGCGGCACCGGAAAGCATGGAAGCACCGGACCGGTCACTATGTCGGCGTCATACTTGGCCTGCGCGCGGAGCAACGCGGCGAGCCAGTTTGCCTCCGGCACTTCGTCGTCATCGAGCATGGCGATGAAATCGACGTCGGTGCCCGCGGCTTCGACTGAGCCATTTCGGGCGTACGTAATCCCTCGGCGCGGCTCGACCACGTATCTCAACCCCAGCGCGAAATCACCCGACCGCGCTTCGCACGCATCGCGTGAAGGGCCGGCCGCGTCGTTGTCCACGACGACCACCCGGACGCAGGCGTCGGTTCGGAGTGCGGCGAGCCCATCGAGCAGGCGCGCCAGACCATCCGGTCGCGCGTACGTGGCCACGCAGACTGCCACCCTCGTCGCGATCGTCATAGTGACACCGTCTCGGGCTCAGGCACCGGAGTAGGCGTCCGATCATCCGCCCGTTTCCGCAGATGGAAAATGAGCGCCCACAGCGTGACGGAAAGGAGCCCATCGCACATCAGGCTCGACCACGCGGCGCCGCGCCACGAGTAGTGGGTGATCAGCGGAAAGTTGATGCCGATATTGATGGCGGCGACGATCACCTGGAGCAGGGTCCGTGTGGCCTGGAACCCGGCGCCGGTCAGCGCATCGGCGGCGGCAAACTGGACGGACTTGAGAACGGGCAGCAGCGAGAGCCAGCGCACGGCGCCAGCGGCCTGATCGAAGTCATGACCGAGCAGCTGCGGCAACAGCGGTGCGACGAGGAACATCGCGATCCCGGCGAGGGCGCCATAGCTCAGCGCCGGCGGCAAAAGCTGCTGGGCGACCTTTGCGCTCGACCGGACGCCGTGCGCGCCATGCTTGAAGAATTTTGGGTACGCCGCCTGACCGATCGAGCGGATCGGCACGAGCAGGACGTCGATGACCCGGTACGCCGCCGAATAAATACCGGTCGCGCTCAGATCCGGGACCAGACGGCCGAGCATGACCTTGTCGATGTCGTTATAGACATTCTGCGCCGAGATGCCGGCCGCGAAGAAAAATCCATCACGGACGTCGCGCGTCGTGTAATTGAAGCGGATGACCGGGCGACCCAGCTCGCGCGAGGTCAGCCAGAGCGCCGTCGCGGTGCTGAGCGCGGTGCAGGTCACGTAGTAGTACCCCCATGCCGCAGCCGTATGCGCGCCCGGCGTCGCCACGAATGCACACGCGGCGAGCAATCGCAAAAACGTCGTGACAATGGGGAGCTGCGCCGTGCGAGCCATTTTCTCTTGCGCTTGATACGCCTGTCCGCACAGGAAGAGCACGGTCGCGAACACGAGATCCGAGGTCGCGACGCAGATGACCAACGACGTGGCAATGGTGGCCGGCAGCAACGCGCGCCCGACGAGCGCCGCGGCGCCAACGGAGATGGCACCGGCCACCAGCGTGAGGGTCAGCGCGCCGCCCCAGTAGTGGTCGAACGCCTCCCGGCGACGCGCCACGTGCTGAATGAGCACGTTGCCCGCCCCGAGCCCGGCCATGGGCGCGATAAGCTGCGAGAGCGCCGTGGCGGCCGCGAACGCGCCGAGACCGCCGGCGCCCAGGGTGCGGGCGATGACGATGAAATACGCCGCTTGGAGGACCTTCAGCCCGCCCTGGCCAACCGTCAACCAGGCCGCGTTGCGAGCGAGGAGGCTCTGCCGCAACCGCTGCCAGACCGGCGCCAATGCTAGGCCGCGCCTCGACCCTTGAGCACCGCCGGCACGGTCATCGCCAGGATCTTGAGATCCAGTCCGAGTGACCATCGGTCAATGTATTGCAGGTCCAGCGCGACCCAGCGCGAGAAGGTCAGATCGCTCCGACCGCTGACCTGCCACAGTCCGGTCACGCCGGGGCGGACGCTGAAGCGCCGCATGAGCCACGACTCGCTGAACCGATGCACATCGCGCAGCGGCAGCGGGCGGGGGCCGACGAGCGACATGTCGCCGCGCAGCACGTTCCACAGCTGGGGCAACTCGTCGAGCAACGTCTTGCGAAGGAACTTCCCAATGCGAGTGACGCGGGGATCGTCTTTGATCTTGAAGACAGGCCCGGCGGCTTCATTCCGATCTTCCAATGTCGATTGCAGCGCTTCGGCGTCGGTGATCATCGTCCGGAACTTGAACATCCGGAACCGCCGCTTATTGAAACCGAAGCGCTCCTGCGCGAAGATCACGGGACCGTGGCCGTCCAGGCGAATCGCGAGCGCGATCAATGCCAGGATGGGCGACAGGGCCACCAATCCCACGCCGGCGAGCGCCATGTCGAGGCCGCGCTTGATCACCAGCCGCGTGTCATTGGCGACCATGTGCATCCGGATGACCGGGATCTGACCGGTCTGCTCGAACGATGGCCGCGCGAGCGATGACTGAAAGACGTCGGCGAGATACGCCGCCCGCACGCCGAGCCGCTCGCACAAGGCGATCGTCTGCTGGATCTGCTCGTAGCAGGATTTGATCGGCAGGGTGATGAGGACGTCGTCGATCACCCGCCCCATCAAGATGCGCTCGAGCTCATCGAGGTCGCCCAGGAGACGCTGCGACACTTCGTCGGCCACGGGATCCAAATTCGTGTCGACGAACCCGGCGATCCGAATTCCATCTTCGCCCCGATGCGTGGCCAGCTCGTGATAGAGCCGCAGCGCGCGGGGCCCGCTGCCGACGATGAGGACGTGCCGCTCCTCGACGCGCGCCGAGGGCGCGGCCGCGGCGATCCAGATCGCGCCGCGGAGCACGAGGAGCGCGGTCACGGTCGCCAGGATGAAGTACGCGACCGTCGTCAGGCCAAACGCGCCCGTGTGCGACGCCAACGGGAACAAGATCACCGGTGCCATGCCGACGAGGCACGCGCCAATGAGCCGTGTGACGTATTTCGTCGGATCGGCGAATCGCCGCTCCTCGTAGAGCCCGAACGTGCTGAGGCTCACCTGCATCGACACACCGAACAGCGCGAGGAGCAGCACGTTCTTGACGGTGATGCGCATCTGCAAGAACGCTTGAACGCCCTTTGCGCCGGGATGATCCGCGTTCATGACCAGGAACACCCCGAACAAGGTCGTGAGCACGACCGCGATATCGAGGTAGCGGCAGACGCGCAGGAACGACGCGAGGCGTTTCGCGGGAACCGTGCGCGCCGAGAGCCGCCGCGCGGCGCCGGTCCCGTCAGCATCAGTCGCCATCGCGGCATCGTGCCCGCTCACCGCGATCGTACTGGCGTTCTCGTACTGCACGACACTGGCCCCACCGGAGTAGCGCCGGTGGGTACCAGAGTCTCGTACGTCAGCCCGCACAGTCATTTGCTCAACTCAGGCATTGACGGTGTAGTACTTGTCCCGGTAGCCCTGGAACCGATAGTTGCCATCGTAGGCCGCATCCCGAGCAAAATCGACGTCGTTCAGCACGGCACCAAGCACCGGTGCACGGACGTGACGCAGTTGCTCCATGGCGAACGACAATGCTTGCGTCGCCGTTACGCCCGACCGCGCGATCACGAGAACGCCATCGGCATGCGCCGAGAGCAGTGCGGCGTCCGTCACGATATTGATCGGTGGCGAGTCGATAATGATGCGGTCGTAGTACGACGGCAGACGCTCCAGGAGCTCTTGCATTGCCGGCGAGTCGAGCAGCGCGGCCGGCTGCGCAGGCAACGAACCGGTCGGCAAATAATGCAGTTCCCCTCCTCTGCCCAGCGATACACCTCGAACAGCGGCCTCGAGCAACGTCGTTCCAGCAATGACATCACTCAAACCCGGCGTACGCGAGGCGCCAAACACGCGGTTGATAATCCCGCGGCGCAGGTCCGCATCGACCAGTAACACCCGGTGGCCGCGAGTGACAAGCGTAACCGCGAGATTGACCGCACTGGTGGTTTTGCCATCCCCCGACAACGGGCTCGTGATCACCAATGTCTTGAGCACGCTCTCGCCACGTGGCCGCAAGAACGCGAGGTTGGTCTGCAGGCGACTATATGCCTCGGCCACGGCGCTCCGGGCATCCGGCTCTGCGCCGTCGAGCACCTCGCCGTTGGTTGTCCCGTTCAACTCGGCGTCGAGCGCCGCAATGCGTTGCCGGTGCGACAACCGCCGGCGTCCGTGCCCACCCGTCGCGCTCGGATCGCCGAGCTCGCCGGAGAACCGTAGACGTGTGGTCAACGCGTTGCCTGAGATACGTGGAATGAGCCCCAGCACGGGCGCACCCGTCGCCGCGAGCACATCGGCCCGTGTATGGACCGTGTGGTCGCGCGAATCACGCGCCAGCGCGAAGCCGAGCCCCACCAGCAATCCCAGGAGCACCGAGACCGCCAGATAGAGCGGCGGTTTCGGGCGGATCGGCTCGACCGGAATGACGGCCGGGTCCATGAGCTGCAACGTCGGGTCATCCACGGCCTCGGCGACTTGCGCCTCTTTGAGCCGGGTCTGCAACGCGACGTAGATCGTGTCGAGCACTCTCGGCGCCCGCGACAGTCGGGCGTATTGCGTCTCGACGGCCGGAATCACGTTCATTCGGTGCGAGTACTGCCCGAGGACGCTGTCGTACGAGCTGACCTGCTCGGTCAAGCCGGCGAGGTACGTCGTCGCGATCGTGCGGATTTGATCCTCGACCTGATGCTCGCGCTCGGTGAGTGCGAGCACGTCGGGGTCTTTCGGTGTGCGACGGGTCAGGAGCGTGGTGCGCTCATCATCGATCGTCGACAACGAATGCAGCAGCTCGGTCGACGCTTGGTTCTTGAGCAGCGTCGGGAACGCGATCAGCCGCCGGTAGGGCGATGGATCGTCCGGCTTCTGGTGCGCGGCCTCGAGCGTTACCTGGCGCATCAGTGTCGTCAGTGCACCCTTCTCGGCGTCCAGATCCGCGCGCTCGGCCTGGATGTTCGCCGCGTGCTGAACATCGGCCTGCGCCTCATCCGGCAGGCTTACGACATTGTGCTGCTCGCGGAACGTCTGCAGCGCGGCGTCGGACGTATTCAGCTCGTTGGAGAGCGAGTCCAGTTGCTCGCGCAGAATTTTCACGGTGCTCCGTGCCTGCACCTTCTGCATCGAACGTCTTGTCGATAATGAACAGGTGGGTGAGGACGTTGGGCACGTCACGCGTGAGCTCCGGGTCCTTCCCGCGATAGGTCACCGTCATGACATCGGCGTCGCGCACGGGACGCTCGACCTTCCGATGCTTGTCAAAGACCTGGTACGCGTCCTCGCGCGTTTGCAGTTCGATATGGATCTTGCCCGGCCCTTCCTTCGCGGTCCGCGGGCGCAGGACGGCCATAATGCCGGGGACGTTGAGTTGCCCGCCGGGCTGGACCACACCGAGCACTTTGCCATCGCCATTCGTGACCGTGAATCCACCACCAGCCGAGTCGCGGCGTGTCAGGTCGTACGCCGCCGAATCAGCCAGCGGGTCGACGTGAAAGTAGCTGAACACGGCGCTGCGCGGGACGCGCGTGGGCTTGACGATGGCGCGCAGCCCGAGCGAATCGATCGTGGCTTCGGCCAGTCGGCGACTTTGGAGCACCGAGACCTCGGTCGCAACCTCGCGATCGTTCGTGACCTGATCGAACAGGCTCGGCATATCCATCTTCTGCGACAGGACGCGAACCGCCGCGGTCGCCTCGTATGTCGGCGTCATGACAATGCACAACGCGCCAACGAGGCCAACGATGATGACCATCGACGCGAGCACGACCCACTTCTGACGACGGATCAGATTCAAGATGCCGTCGATCGAGAGCAGATCTTCATCGCGGCGCGAGGGCACTGGCCCCGACCAGGGTGGCGTCTGGTACGGCCCGAGGCTCGTACCGTTTCCGTTGCTGCCGTTCGGTGTGATGGAGTGGCTCATTAGTATCGGATCAGCGTCGAGACGACAATGGCGGTGGCCGTAATCGCGCCACCGATGACGTAGATACCGTTGCGCGAGAACCAACTGCGCTCCGGCACGTAGAGCTCGTCGCCGGACCGGATCGTGGTCCGGCCGATCGGCGTGTCCTGCGAGAAATCGACGTCGATATTCTGGCCGCCCCGGCGGAGTTGGAAATGCTTCGGGTTGCCGTTCGGCAATGTGCCGCCCGCCAGAGCGAATACGTCGTGTACCGTCATCGTGGGGTCGACGGGATAGATGCCGGGGTGGTTAACGGCCCCGAGAATGGTGACGCGCCTGAGAAACGTCACTTCGATCGCGGGATCCCTTAAGTACTGGGCGTACGTGGTCATGAGCAGGGATCTGAGCGAGTCGGCTGTTATCGAGGCGACCTTCGTCGGCCCGAGCTTCGGGAATACTGCGGTCCCGGACTCGTCGACCGGGAATTCACCGGAGAGGTCGGGCTCGCGCCAGATACGCAGCCGGATGACATCGCCAGGCAGCAGCCGACTCTGCCCGAGCACCGTGTCCCCGCGGCTGGCCTGGGGCGGCGTGGCGCTCGCAAAGTTGCTCTGCGAGGCCGCCGGCCCGGCGCCAGCGGCAGCCACGAGCGCGAGTATTGGGATACATCTAATCATTTGGTTCATGCGGATTCGCTGAGTGAGCAACAGGTACTCGGCCGTGCTCGCAAGACGCGAACCGTACCGCGCATGAGTAGCGGCATTTTGGTCTAGTGGTATGAGCGAGTCGGCCGAGTTGGATCGTCGGTGATTTCTTGAGCAAGTCCTGCACCTGACCAATTCGCGGCGCGCATTTGCCAAAGGCTGCTGTTACGTCTATCTATCCTGCACACCTGCAACAGGTTGCGGCACTGTTACAACATGCGACAGCGAATGTGTGATGCAGATCACAATTATCAGTTCGCGCGACAACTGAGGTTCGGCTGAGGCACATGGGTCGAGTGCGGCACGGGGACATCAAGTGCATTTGGGGCATCACTGAGGTCATATAGCGAAGCGAACGCCGAGCGCGCCGGTATTGTGAGGTACGCACGACCTGTTGCGTTCAGGTAGCGAACGAGCAACGAATCTTCGCGCACGCCGTTGCCCTCGAATTCGTGGGCTACAACGAGCCAGACGCGATGGCGACCGCGCAGCGCGGCAAGCTCCTGGAGATAGGCCGGCCAGTCTGTCCGATGGCATCCGCCCCGTGTTATTCCCGTCGTGTCGGCGTAGTACTCGAACGTGGGCAGCGCGCCGTAGTAGACGTACACGGCATCACCGGGCTGCCGCACCCGCGCCAGCGCCGTGGCGACCGTGCGCATGTCTTCGTGATGCTCGGGAAACAACGCCTCGACGCCCTGGATCGCGACAAGCGCCACGACGATCCACCTCGGCCCCGCCGCGATCGCTAGGAGGGCGCTCGGCAGCAAGTAGAGCGCGAGGCGGTCGGACAATGGGTAAAGTCCCGCCGCGGCCGCGCCGATCGCCACTGCTATCGGCATCATGACGCTGCGTCGTTGCAGAAACCACAGTCCGACCAGTATCGCGATGAGCCACATAATCCCCGGTGGCACGCGCAACAGTGAATCAAGAACGTGCGCTGGCTGCGTGAGAGGCCAGCTCCACCTGCGCCAGAATCCGTCGGCCCAGAAGCGATGCAAATATTCACGATCGCTCGGCATCAGCCTGTGCTCGGCGACCCATATCGCGGGCGCGGCACTGAGCGCCCATACTATCGTAACCGAGAGGCGTCGCCGCACGATCGCGAGCGCGGCGAGCACGATGACCGCGGGGTACGAGCACCACACGAGCACCGCGCCGAGCGCGCCCGCGACGAGCGGGCGGCAGTCGATGGCGAGCATGAGCGCAATCGCGATCGTGACGTCCCACGCGTAGGGTTTCGCCTCAGCCGCGTACGTAACCAGTGCACGGTTGCAGGCGAACAACCAGATCGCGGCGACCACGAGTCGGTCATCGCGCAGCACGCGCCGGGCGAGTTGCGCGAACAGAGGCAACGAGGCGAGGGACGCCAGGAGCGGCGCGAGGCGCAGCACGCGACCGCCCGTGCCGAGCAGCGACACGCTCGTCCATTGCGCGAGCAGAAATCCTGGCGGTGTAATCTGCCCGTAAGGGAGGGGCGACAATAGTACAGCGCCGAGTGGGCGATGAATGATGCCAAGCGAGAGCATAGCTTCATCGAGCCAGATCGGCTGATTTATCATCCACCGACCCACGCGTAGGGCGACACCGAGCACTATCGCGGCCGAAACACCACCCCCAAGACCACGGAGATTTAATGCGTTTGGCAGGCGCAATTCGCTTCCTCGCGCCGGCGCTCGGCCTATTGGCCGCACCGCCCGGCTATCATGTGCTGGCGACCTATACGATCGGCGGCACGGGCGGATGGGACTACGTAGCGTTCGACACGGTCGGCCATCGCCTGTTCGTCGCCCGCCAGACTCGCATCCAAGTCATTGATCCGGAGACGGGGAAGGTGCTCGGCGAGATCCCCGGCATGTCGCGCGCGCATGGCATTGCGTTCGCCTATGAGGTCGGCCATGGCTTCGCGACCTCGGGCACCGATAGTACCATCACGATGTTCGATCTCAAGACGCTCGCGGTGCTCGGCACGGCGAAGGGGCAGCTCGACGCGGACGCCGTGCTGTATGATCCTGCTTCGAAGCGCGTGTTCTCGTTCAACGGCGACTCCAAGAGTGCGACGGCCGTCGATGCTCAGACTGGGAAGGTCATCGGCAACATCGACCTCGGCGCGGGGCCGGAATTCGGCGTCACCGCTGGCGATGGGAAGCTGTACGTCAATCTCGAGGAAGAGGGCAACATTGCCGAGATCGATGCGCAAGCCATGAAGGTTACGCGTAAGTGGGAGTTGGGGACCTGCAAAGGGGCGACTGGTCTCGCCATTGATCGCGTGCACCATCGGTTGTTCAGTGGGTGCAATACGAAAGGGGCGCCCATCATGGCAATCTCTGATTACACTGCCGGGAAATACATCACGAGCATCCCCATCGGGCCCGGGGTTGACGCTGCCGGGTTTGATCCCGGAACCGGCTACGCGTTCGCTTCGAGTGGCGCGGACGGTACGTTGACCGTGGTGCACGAGGATAGTCCCGACAAGTTCACGCTCGCCGAGTCGGTGAAGACAATGCTCGGCGCACGCACAATGACCGTGGATCCGAAGACCCACAAAGTCTATGTCGTGAGCGCGAAGTTCACGCCGGAGCGGAAGATGGTACCGGACAGCTTCACGCTGCTCGTGCTCGGCATGTAAGGGCCTCCTCGGCGCTTCGCGCCTCGTCGCCCTGACGGGCGAACGGTCGCGAAGGCGAGCCAGACTAGGATGCCAGGCTGACGATGCCAGGCTGTTGCCAGAGGGGGCAGTGCACCGACCTACAGTGCACTGCCCCCTTTTCGCGTAAGGCGACGAGGCGCGAAGCGCCGAGGAGCCTTTAGCGGTGGTGTCCTCCGCCACCGCCATGGCCGCCGCCACCACCACCGTGGCCGCCGCCGCCGGAGCTGTAGTGCGCGTGCGAGCCGCCACCACCGCTGCTGCCGTGCGGCGCACTGCCGCCGCTGTGGGGCGAGCCACCGCCGCCACCGCTGCGAGGCGCGCTCTGGGTGCGATCATATGGCTGCGCACCGCCGCCGGCAGAGGGCGCGACCCGATGCGCAACCGGCATCGGTGCGCGTGACCCGGCGCCGTAACCCGGCGACGAGTAGCCAGGATGCCCGGCCTGGAAGCCGCCAGACGGCGACGCTGAAGGGACGCGGCTAGCGGTGACCCGCGAGCCGACCGCCCCACCACCATTCGGCGTCATAACGCGCCCTGTGTTGGCAGGGACCGGCGCCGAACGCCCAGCAGTCTGCGGGAACACGGTGCGGTTGCCCACGGCACGATTGCCGATGACACCGACACCGCCGTGCGCCGACAAGCTGGCACTCGAGAAGACAGAGCGTGAACCAATGGCCGCGCTACCGCCGAAGCGACCCCGGTACCCGGTGACGCCAGGCCCGCCGAGCGTACGACCAGAGAACACTCCGGTCGACGCGTAGACGCCGCGGCCGCGATACCCTATGCCACCCCACGGGTGATACCCGACGCCCCAACCCGGATGGTGGTAGAAGCCACCACCGTAGCCACCGCCGTAGTACCCGCAGCCCCAGCATCCTCCATAGCCACCGAAGCCAAAGCCGACGCCGAAGCCGAACCCGCCGCCCCATCCCCAACCCGCGTACGGGTAGTAACCCCAGAACGGATCATACGGATCGTAGTACGAACCACCCCACCACCACGGGCTCGGCCCGTACGTCGCAACGACGACCGGCGGCGGATAGTAGGCGCTGGCGGCCGTACCGTCAGAGTAGCCGCTGTTATCGTAGCTACCATTGTCCGCATACGCCTGATCCCGACGGAACGGCGGCGCGATGCGATAGGTCGCCAGGTCGTAATCGAAATGGGCGCCCGTCGCCATCTGCTGCACGATGTCGGTCATGACCTGCTCTTCGTGCCCGGTCACACCGCTATCAGGAAAAGCGTCCTGATCCCAGTGATCGCCAGTCATGAAGTTGTCGAACTTGAACGGCGCAGCCGAATACGCGACGTAGACCATGCCGGTCCCGTGCGTCTCGGTCACTCGGAAAGCCTCGCCGTCGTCGTGCGAGCGCACTTCGAACTTGGTGCCGGCCGCGATATGATTGGGCTCATTCGGGTCGGCTGGGAACAACGGCCGTACCCGGCCGTCGGGCGTCGCTTGCAGCACCACGACGAAACCATCATCACGAACTCTCACGAACACGCGGGCGCGGTCCCCGCGGTCATATACGCTGTTGCTGTTCAGCGTGACGCGGACTGCCGGATCACCGGGTCCAGCGTTCGGCGATGCTGCCTCTGGGCTGGTCGACGCATCCTGCGCCGCCGCCACTCCCGCCACCATCGCCACAAGTACTAACGCATTCCGCCACATAGAATCCTCCGGACTCTCACCGTATCAGAGAGCGAGGAACGTGCCACCATGTAAATATAGTTATTTCAACCACTTATAGCAAATCACACCAGCGATTCTGTCCATTTATTCGGACGCCTGTGTCATCGACGTTGGAATTCGGGTGTTTCGAGAACTGGGGCCTTCAGGCCCAAGACAAATTTAACACGATTGAGCAAGGCCCCGGCATTCATCCACTCCTCGCCCGTTTCCGGATACCCATTGGGCGCCACGTGCCCAAACAAGGGCTCCCCGAGGTTCGCCACGGTTTGCGCGGCTCGCGGGGTGGTGTCGGGAGGAGCATTTACCGCTCGGAAGGCACTGACCACGAATTCGAACGGACTCTTCACTTTGGTGCGGTTCGTCACAGCGGCATAGAACTCGTGGGAGGTCACGATTGTCCTTATGACTTCACGTATATCGCCATCGGTTCGCCTGAACGTCGCGGCCGCGCGCGACACGAGAGCCGGTGGTGGCGTGTCCGAGACGAACCGCCGTATCAGCTTTGTCGAGATATAACGAGCCGTTGCCGGATGCCGGGCGACGATGTCGAGCACGGTCTCGCCATCCGCGAGCCCCTGTCCAGCGGGCAAAGCGTGGCCCAACACCATCTTCGGCCCGGCGTCGTGCCACTCCGGACGGAACTCGAACTGGCCAACGTGCTCGGGATCGAAGATTGTCCACCCGGTGAACGCTCGCGCGACGTTCGATCACGTCCTGCTGCGTGTAGCCACCATCGACGCCGAGCGTGTGCAGCTCGAGGAGCTCGCGGCCGTAGTTCTCGTTCAGCCCGTGGCCCTTTCGTCTCGCGTTGCCCACCAACAACGGTCGCGTGGGTTCGGCTCCGGAGTCCCAGTTGTCGAGATAATAGAGCATCGCTGGACTATGGGCGACGGCACCGAGCAGATCGCGGAATTTGCCAAGGGCATGCGGCCTCACCACGTCGCGATCAAAATCAACGAGGAGATATCGCTCCGGTCCCTTCCCCGAATAAATCGAAAAATGATTCTCCCAAAAGTCGGTCATGACTTCAAGGAGCTGCCTCTGACTGACCTCGGCCCGCGCCACGCGTGACGCCTGAAGATCCGTCAGAATTTTGTTGGAGGCCGCGTCGGCTTGTTTGAGCGCGACCGAATCGTCGTGGCGTTGGGCCGAATCGGGCGGCGACGGATACTTCGTGCGCTGACTCCGGAGCTCCTGCGGTAGCACGTAGATCCGCGCGAGATTGGCCGTGGGCATCGACTCCGCGGGGAATCTCGCCAGAACGCGGTCGGTGGCTGCATCGCTGATTCGCTCCGGATGCAGCTGCGCGTCGATCCATCGCTTGATGCCAACGCGACCCACCGAATCAACCTCGCCTGGTCGCGGACCGAACGTCAGGCGATCGAGGGCCTGAAGCGGCGCGTGGCCGCCCGTCACGCATCCCATGAGGACACAGACGAACGGCCACGCGAGGTACGGAGTGAAGCGACTAGCCACGCCCCTTCTCGGGTTTCTTTTCTTCTTCTTTCGGAGGAGGCGGCGCCTTCTTGCCCTTCTTGTTCTTGGGTTTTGGCTTCGGCACCGGCTGCTCCTCGTTCGCCGGCGTTCCATTGTGCTCCGGCGGCTGCGGGACACGCGAAGCCGTTGCCGGTTGCCCCACTGGCTTTGCCGCCGCCAGCGTCTGAGTCTTGGCCGGCCGATCCACAAACCCGTTGTTACCCGCCTGCACCGGCTGCGCCGCCGCAAGACCCTCACGAGCAGGCTTGAGCGTGCCACCGTTCGTGTTCGACGCCGGTTTGATGAGCGACTGATGCTGCGGAGCGCTCTGACGCAGCTGATTTTCCTGCGCCGGCACTAACGGTTTGCCGCCATTCTCGGCGAGCGCCTGTTGCTTCTGTGCAAATGGCACAGCAGCAGGAGGCGGCGCGGTCTTGGCGACGACCGCACGATTCTCGACCGCGGCCGGCGGTGCTTTGACGCTTGCCGCCGCGGCGGTGTTACCCGTAACGGCCGACTTCTGCGGCACTGTTCCCGTCGGCGGAGCCGTTCCGTTGACCGGAGCACTCGCCAGCTGCTCAGATGTTACTGGCACGGCCGCCTTCGACACCGACGCCCCACTCGCCATCGCGTTCTGCGGCACCGCCGTCACCGCCCCCGGCGCACCCGCATTGCGATAGTTCGTGATGTTCGTGGTGTTCGTGGTGTTGTAGTTATTAATAACCGTGGTGTTGTTGTTGATCACGGTCGTGTTGTTCACGACGTTGACCTGATGCACGTAGTTGTCACTCACCGCATACGGCGGGTGATACACTTCGCCCACGCCGAGCGCGACCCAACCCACGCTACCGCCACCACCGACGGCGACGCCAACGTGCCAGCCACCGCCGCCGACGAAGGCGACCAGCGCCGGCGCGTATACCGGCCGCGCGACAACGACAACCGCGGGACCCGGATTTGGATTCGGGCACCAGAACCAATTTCCACCGGCGTACGCCCAGCGCCCGTAGTGATACGGGGCGTAACCCCACGGCGCCTCATCGACCCACGACCAACCCCACGGGTCGACCCACACCCAGCGACCGGTGTGATACGGAGCCCAACCAGGTCCAACGTGATCGGGAACCCACACGTTCCCGTACCCGTCGACGTACGTCCAGTGGCCGTACTGGTCGAGGTCTTCATACCCGGGCATCTCGCGCGAGACATATCGGACCGAGACTGATCCGTCCTCGCGGTGATCGCGGGACAGGCACCACTGATCCCAGTCGTCGGGAGCGCCTATGTCGGTGAGATCATAGGTCGGCGAATCCGTGCCCTTCACCAATGCGACTTGGTGGGCATTCACCTCGAACGACGACCCGGCGGCGGTCACCTCGACGCCGCCGTTCCACACGCGCACGGTCGACAGCGTGCCGTCCGGGTTGACATCAACACGGTACTCACCGGCGCGTCCAAACGTGATGGCGCTGTTTGGTGAGTCGATCTCGTAGACTTGTCCATCGTCGACCGACCGAATGCGGATCGTCGCCGTGCCGGAGGCCAGGCGCATTTGCAGGGTGTTGTCGTCGACGTTCACGAAGTCGAGCTCCGTTTGCGCCGAGAGACGAATCGCGGTCGCACCGACGTGGACCTCAGCCCGGGAGTTCTCGTCGGTCCACAGTCGATCGCCGGTCGTGAGCGGTCGGTTGGGTTGGGCGATAGCCCACTCATCCACGCCCGACGCGCGGAACGAGACAGTGCCTTGGATCAGATTCAACCGGCCTACTCTCGCCGGAGGATCGGCCACTAAACTCGGCGCCGCTAACCCGAGCAGCAAAATCAAACGGTGTCGCATTTGTGCCTCCAACCCGGATGGTTCGCCCTGTATCGAGCAAGCTGCGGTCCAAATATCTAACTCGTTGCGACCAGTGAAGATAACTGCTCGGATCAATCTCGCGTTGTCCTCGACAGAGGACACGCCAGGGACCGTTCGTCACGCCTGAGACGATCGTACCCACGCACTCGTTAGTCGTTACCGTGCGCGTGTATGTTCTGACCCGCTATGGCTCAGCCGATCATTCCTCTTCCACCAGAAGAGGCAACCACAGAGACCGGCGAGATGGTGCGCCCGCAGACGCCGCGCTGGGTCGACGCGCTCATGCTCGTCGTCGTGCTGGCCATCGTGTACGGCGTCCTTCGCGCCGTCAGTACGTGGAGGGCGCCGCTCAGCTCCGGCACGCGCGTCTCGCTCGACCTCTGGCACCTGCCGCTCTACGCCGCGCTGTCGACGCTCCGGATGGCGCTGGCCTACGCGATCTCGCTCGTATTCAGTCTCGCCTATGCGAAGATCGCGGCCGCGAGCAAGACCGCGGAGCGGTTCATGCTGCCGCTGCTCGATATCCTGCAGAGCATACCCATTCTGTCGTTCATGCCCGGTGTGGTCATCGGGCTGGCGTCGCTCTTCCCCGGACGCGCCTTGGGACTCGAGTTGGCCGCCGTCCTGCTCATCTTCACGAGCCAGGCGTGGAACATGGCGTTCAGCTTTCACCAGTCATTGCTCACGATTCCCCATGAGCTGAGCGAAGCCTCCACGGTCTATCGCCTCGGATCATGGCGCAGGTTCACGCTGCTCGAATTGCCATTCGGCGCGATCTCGTTGATTGCCAATAGCATGATGAGCTGGGCCGGTGGCTGGTTCTTCTTGATTGCCGCGGAGCAGTTCACGCTCGGCAAAAGCAATTACGAGTTGCCTGGACTCGGATCGTTTTTGCAAGAAGCGACACGCGCCGGCAACATGATGGCGCTCGTGCTGGGTTTGTTCGCGCTCATCGCAATCATTATTGCATTGGACCTGTTCCTGTGGCGGCCGCTCGTCGCCTGGTCCGATCGGTTCAAGTTCGAGCAGTCGGGCGCTGGCGATGTACCCCGATCCACCGTCCTGGAGTGGATCCAGGGGTCCGCATGGATCGAGTGGGTCAATGCCCATACGTTCGAGCCGTTCGGCCGCTGGCTCAATCGCGTGCTGAGCCCGCCACGACCGGCGCAGATTCGTTATGCGGACGACCCGGAGCCTTCACGCAACTGGTTGCAGAAAAACTGGAAGGGTCTCCTCGCGATAGCCGTCGCCACCGTGATCGTCGCGTGGGGCGCGATCGCGTCGGTGCGAGAGTTGGCCGGACTGTCCGGCAAAGACTGGGGAACGATCGGCATGGGCGCCGGAGCCACGTTTCTCCGGACGCTGGCCGCACTGATCCTGGCCGCTGCCTGGACGATCCCGGTCGGCGTCGCGATCGGGACCAACCCGAAATGGTCCAGCCGCGCGCAGCCAATCATTCAGGTCATTGCATCGGTCCCAGCGACCGCCGTCTTTCCGTTGCTGCTCGCGGTGCTGCTCGGCATCCCCGGTGGCCTCAATGTCGCCGCCATCCTGCTCATGCTGCTCGGGACGCAGTGGTATGTGCTGTTCAACGTCGTGGCCGGCGCGATGGCCATCCCGTCTGACCTCCGCGAGGCCGCCGTCAACTATCAAGTGACCGGTTGGCGACGGTGGAAGACGTTGATCTTGCCGGCGATCTTCCCCTACCTTGTCACGGGGATGATCACCGCGACCGGGGGCGCCTGGAACGCGAGTATCGTCTCCGAGTTCGTGACCATCCCGCCGGATCAGACCAGGAGCACGATCGGACTCGGCGCGTTGATCACGCAAGCCGCGAACAGCGGCAACTTCCCGTTGTTGCTCGCCAGCACCTTGGTGATGGCCTGCATTGTGATCACTGGCAATCGGTTGGTCTGGCGTCGTCTCTACGGATTGGCCGCGACCCGTTACCGGCTCGACTGACATGGCACTAGCGATCGAACCCAGCGCGACGGCTGGCACCGGCGAGGTCCTGATTGCGGCCGAAAAGGTCTGCAAGTACTACGGCGATGATCGGTCGCCGGTACTCGACAACGTCAGTCTCGACTTGAAATCCGGCGAGTTCATCGCCCTCCTCGGCCCCTCTGGCTCCGGCAAGTCCACGCTACTTCGCGTGCTCGCCGGCCTCATGCCTCCCTCCGAAGGTCGGGTACTGGTCCACGGCGACCCGCTCCAGGGACCAAATCCGCGGGTGGCGATCGTCTTTCAGAGCTTCGCGCTGTTCCCGTGGCTCACGGTGCTAGACAACGTGGAGCTGGGTCTATTGGCTAGTCCCATTGCCCCTGCCGAGCGACGCGATCGTGCGCAGCACGCGATTGAGCTGATTGGCCTGGCAGGCTTCGAAGAGGCGTTCCCCAAGGAGCTCTCGGGCGGCATGAAACAGCGCGTGGGCTTCGCGCGGGCGTTGGTGGTGCAGCCGGAAGTCTTATTTATGGACGAGCCCTTCTCGGCGCTCGACGTGCTCACGGCCGAGAATCTTCGCCTCGAGCTGCAGGAGTTGTGGACCGAGCGGTCGATTCCGACCCGGTCAATTCTGCTGGTTACGCACAACATCGACGAAGCCGTCAGCCTTGCGGATCGCATCCTCGTGTTCGGCGCGAATCCCGGCCACATCCGGGTCGAGCTGAAGGGATTGCCCGTCGCCGAGCGCCGGCAGAAGAACGCGGCGCGGGGGCGGTTGTTCGATACGATCTATCATGTGATGACTAATCCCGAGGAAGACGCCGTCACCTACGTCGAACAGCGCGCCGCGCCCGATGAGGCGCCGGCCCGAGTCTCGGCCGCGGTCAGACCCCGGCGGTATCAGACCCTACCGGACGTGGGGATCGACGACCTCACCGGCTTCGTGCAGTACCTCGCGACGACAGTGGCCGGCCGAGGCAACGTCCACGAGTTGTCCCGCGACCTGCAGATGCGGACCGACGACCTCCTGGCGCTCGTCGAGGCGACCGATCTCCTCGGCTTTGCGGACTTGCAGGAGCGCCAGGTGATTCTCACGCCTGTGGGACAACGGTTTGCGGATGCGCCGGATGTCGAGGAGGAAAAGGCCATCTTCCGCGAAGCGGCGCTGGAACACGTGTCGCTCCTTCGGTATATCGTGCGGGAGCTCGAGGCGAGCCCCACGCACACGCTCGAAGCCGACCGCGTGACCGACGATCTCGAACATTCGTTCTCGGGCGAGGAGGCCAGGCGCCAGTTCGAGACCGTCGTCGACTGGGGCAGATACGCGGAGTTCTTCACGTACGACGATAGCGCCGGCGAGCTCAAGCTGGATGAAGAACATCGGGTGAGTAGCCCTAGCTAGGTTCCCGTCGTCTTAAACGTATGTGGAATAGTCGGTGGGCGCGGCTTGTCGCGACCGGCGTAGTCGCCTACGCGGTCGCGTACTGGGGCTGGCTGGCGTTGGGGTGGCTCGCCCCCGCGCTCGGCGCAGCGTTCCGCGCGCGCATCGCCGGCATTGAGTTTCTGCCCGTCAACCTGGGACTCATCGTCGTCGCGGCATACGCGGCCCGACGCGCGCCGTCGCCGGAAGTGCGCCGCTGCATGACGTTGCTCGCGGTCGCCACCGTGAGCCCGTTCATCGGCAACGCGTTCTCGTCGTACGCCCACCACGTGCTCCACCGGAATCCCGACGTGATCTGGTGGGTGAACGCGCCGCTGCTCCTCTACTATCCGATCGCGACCGCCGCGCTCCTCTCGTTGCCGCGTGCGCCGCGCGCGCAGACCGAGCAGCGCAAGTTCTTGTTCGACGCGATCGCGGTCGTCGTGGGTGGCGGCCTCGCGATCTGGTATCTGGTTTGGGTTCGGACCGTTCAGACGGGCGTGCGCAGCCAGATCGAGACGTTCTACAACACCGCCTATCCGATCGGCGACATCGTCGTGATCGCTGGCATCGTGACGGCGCTGCTCCGACGTCCAGACAGCAGCCAGCGCCGTGCGTCGCAGTTGTTCCTGCTCGGCATGGCGATCTACATCCTCTCCGATCTCGCCGACCAGAATATCGTCGCGCAACTCGGCGAGTTCGTCGGCAGTTGGACTGACGCCGCCGCGATGCTCGCCTACGGGCTCATGGCATGGGGATGCGTGCGCTATGCCACCGATCCAGTGCCGCCGGCCGCCGTGGACGATCCCGCGGCGCTGACGCAGCCTTTCAGCCCGTTGCCGTACGCGTCGCTCGTGCTGTGCTACCTCTTGCTCCTGTTGGAAGCAAGCCGGCAGCCGGCAGGCGAGCGATGGCCGGTGCTGGCGGTCGGCGCCGTGCTGCTGACGCTCGTTGTTGTCCTGCGGCAGATCCAAGCCGTGCGAGAGAACGCCGTCCTGGTCGCGCAACGCGCGGCGCAGGTCAACGAGGCCCGTCTCCGCTCGCTGGTTCAGCACTCGTCCAACGTCATCTCGATCATCGCGCCGGATGGCACGGTGCTCTTCGTCAGTCCGTCGATCAAGCGCGTGCTCGGGTACGACGCCGCTGAGCTCATCGGCACCTCCCTGCTCAGCCTCCTTCACCCCGAGGACATTCCGCGCGGCCAAGGTATTCTCTCCCGGGGCGGGATGGCGGCCGGCGGCCCTGGTGAGCCAACCGAACCCGTCGAGTGGCGCGTGCGGCATCGCGATGGGCGCTGGTTGGATCTCGAGACCGTCGGCACCAATCTGCTGCACGATCCGGTCGTGCGCGGCATCGTCATCAATACGCGCAATGTCAGCGAGCGGCGTCTGCTGGAAGCCCAGCTCAAGCACCAGGCATTTCATGATCCGTTGACCGGTCTCGCGAATCGGTCACTGTTCATCGACCGCGTGACGCATTGCCTGGCCCGCGCCCGGCGATCACGCTCGACGGTGGCGGTGCTGTTCCTGGATCTCGACAATTTCAAGAATATCAATGACAGCCTCGGACACGTGGCCGGCGATCGTTTGCTGGTAGCGGCCGCGGTACGGCTGGTCGGCTGCGTCAGAACGACCGACACGGCGGCGAGACTGGGTGGGGACGAGTTTGCCGTGCTGCTCGAAGACCCGAGTGGAGATCATCGCGCGCCCGCGGTCGCCGAGCGCATTACCGTGGCCATGGCGGCCCCGTTCGTTGTCGAGGGTAAAGAAGTATTCGTCTCGGCGAGCGTCGGCATCGCGACCGCCAATGCGGCGAACACGAACGGCGAGGCGGCCTCCGACCTGCTGCGCAATGCCGACATGGCGATGTACACCGCCAAGTCGCGCGGCAAAGCGCGCTACGAGCTGTTCGAGCAACGCATGCACCGCGAAGCGATGGAGCGCCTGGAAATAGAAGGCGATCTGCGGCGCGCGGTCGAACGCAGTGAGTTCGGGTTGCTCTATCAACCGATTGTCGATCTCAAGACCGGCGCGGTATCGGGCGTCGAATCGCTCCTCCGCTGGCACCACCCAATGCGCGGCACCGTGTATCCGTCGCAATTCGTCCCGCTCGCGGAAGAGACCGGGCTGATTGTGCCGCTGGGCACCTGGGTGCTCCGCGAAGCGTGCCGGCAGGCGCGAGTCTGGGATCCGAAACTCGATGGCACGTTCTCGCTCAGCGTCAACGTCTCGGGCCATCAATTACAGCATGCCGCCGTCATCGATATGGTCCGCTCGGCGCTGGCCGAGTTCGGGTGGCCGGCCGAGCGGCTCGTGTTGGAGATCACCGAGAGCATCTTGATGCAGAACGCCAACGTCATGCTGCAGCGCCTGGAAGGGCTCAAAGCACTGGGCGTTCGTCTCGCGATCAATGACTTCGGGACCGGCTACTCCTCGCTCTCGTACCTGCAGCGGTTCCCGATCGACATCTTGAAGATCGCCAAGCCGTTCGTCGACGGCGTCGGCTCCGCGCGCGCCGAGTCGGCCCTGGCCCGCGCGATCATCGCGCTCGGCGAGACGCTGTGTCTGACGACGATCGCCGAGGGCATCGAGGTCCACGAACAACTCGTCGGGCTGCAGCAACTCGGCTGCGAGCTCGGGCAAGGGTACTACTTCGCGCAGCCGCTCTCGGGCGAGGCGCTGGGCGCGATGCTCTCCGAACGGCTAGCTGGTCAGTTTACGTAGCGCCGCCGCGGTGTTGCGGCGGGCCATGTGCCCGGCCCACAGATCGCCGCGCTTTGCCAGCCGCTCCGGAAATGTCTTGATCGTGAACATCCCCGGTGTCAGCGTATCCGTCAGCTCATCCCAGTCGAGCGGCGTCGATACGTGAGCGCCATCGACGGCTCTCACGGCATAGACACCCGCAACCGTCTTTCCCACGATATTCTGCAGGTAATCCACGTAGACCGAATCGGCCGGGCGCGCTTTGACGCTGCGCTCGATGGTGGTCTCCTTGGGATGCGCTTGAGACACGCGCGTCGCAATGAGCTGGGCCACGAGTCTGGCTGCCTCCTCCAAGGTGTTGCGCGGCAGCGGGACATATATATGAATGCCCGACGCGCCTGAGGTCTTCGGCGCTCCGTGTAATCCCATTGCGTCGAGCTCTTCTTTTACGAATCTCGCTACCTGCACGACGCGTTGGAACGTCGCTTTCGGGCCCGGGTCCAGATCGATGACCGTATAGTCCGGCGTGTCGAGCGATTGCACGCGGGCCATCCATGGATCGACCGACACGGCGCCGAGTTGGATGGTATACAGCAGAGTGGCGAGCGACCCACCGACAAACCGCCGCTCATCTTCGCCGAGCGTGTCTACGCGTACGCCATCCGGGACATCACTCGGCGCGTTTTGCTGATAGAACGGCTTGCCGTCGATCCCGTTGGGGAATCTTTTCAGCACCAGCGGCCGATCCGCCATAGTCGGCAGAATCGCATCGGCGATCTGGGCGTAGAATCTCAAGAGATCCCCTTTGGTGTACCCATCGCGGGGAAAGAAGACTTTTTTGAGATTTGATACGTCGAGCGTCTCGGAGCCGATGTGCAGCGTGCCATCGCCGCCGTCGTTTTCGATCTCTTGAAGCTCTTCAACGAGAGAACTGGCTTTCTTTTTTCGAGACACGGGAGGCGCGTGTTGGATGCTCTCTTTCTCGCGAGTGACGAGCCGGGCCGGCTTATCATCGCGAACGCCAAGAAAGACGGGCTGCCGCAAGTATCCTTCGTCCGTCCATTGGATGAACTTGACCTCGACCACGATCTTGGGCTCAACCCAATGCGCGGGTTCGTTCGTCTTGGGAACGGACTCGAACGGTAACGTCGAGCGCGCGAGTGGCCCGAGGCGCTTGTGCATGTCCCGCAGCGCTTCGTCGGTGAAGCCTCCGCCCGCGTGCCCGGCGTAAATGAGCTTCGACCCTTCATAGTATCCGACAATCAGCGCGCCGAGCGCGATGCGGGATTTGCGAGGGTCGGTCCACCCGCCGACGACGAACTCCTGCTGTTCCTCGAGCTTGAGTTTGAGCCAGTTGCGCGACCGGTGGCCGGCATCATAGCGCGCACTGGTCTTCTTCGCGATCACACCTTCCCAATGGTCCGCACGCGCGCGGGCCAACATGCCCGGGCCATCCGGGCTCGTCTCGGCGAGGCGGATGGTGCTGTTCGTCGCGCCCTTGAGCCGCCGCTCCAGCGCTTGCCGGCGTTTCGTCCACGGCTCGTCGAGGAGCGAGACGTTGCCGTCCGCGAGCAGGTCGAACGCAATCAGCGCCGCCGGCTCTGATTTCTCGTGCTCGGCGATGTCCGAGTCGCCAATCAGGTGCATGCGATTCTGCAGACCCTGAAATCGACCAGGCGTGTCGCCGACGAGCGCCACGATCTCGCCGTCGAGCACGAACGGTGTGCGCGACTTGGCCGCGAGGTTGCGCACGGCCTCGGCGATCGCCGGGAATTGTCGCGCCTTGTCGATGCCGTTGCGCGAGACCAGAGCGACCTGTTTCGGCGTGCCGTAGGCGATCACGCGAATGCCATCGTATTTCGGCTCGAACGTCCAGCCGCCGCCGTCCGGCATGGACGTGCCGATCGTCGCCAGCATTGGTTCGATGCCAATCTCTTTTTTACTCGTTGCCGTCTTCTTCGGCATGGCCTTGCCCGCGGTGACTTTTTTCGGCGGGTCGCCGGCCGCGATCTCGTCCATCGTGCGGCCGGTGACGACCGACGTGGTGTACTCGGCCACCGGGTCAACGTCGGTCACGTAGTCATCGCGATGTTTGATCAGCAGCCATTGCGGCTTTTTCTCATTGCCCCGTTTTGTCCGTACCAGGGCGAACGAGCCATGCATTCGTTGGCCATGAAACGTGAAGGCCAGCTTCCCAGCGGCGAGCCCCGAGCGAATGGCCTCGGGCTCGTCCCCGTCATCGCCGACCTCGTCGGCCGTGTACGTGCCGCGATCCCAGATCATGACCGAACCGCCCCCGTACTCGCCCTTCGGGATCGTCCCCTCGAACGTGTTGTACTCCATGGGGTGGTCTTCGACCTCCATGGCCAGACGCTTGATGGTGGGGTCGAAGCTCGGCCCTTTCGGGACGGCCCAACTTTTCATGACGCCGTCGAGCTCCAGTCTCAAGTCGAAATGCAACGCGGTCGCCGCGTGCTTTTGGATCACGAACTCGAGCTGGTGTTCTTTCGCCTCTGGCGTCACATTGCCGGCGGGCTCGGCGGTTTTTGAGAAGTCCCGCTTCCGTTGATACTCGCTCAGCGGAGTCGATGGCATAACCTGAATATACCGATAGATTATGCGCCATGTCTTCAGGAACCACGTTCGCGGACCACTTCGCGTCGCATCAGCAAGTGGTGCGACAGAGCATCATCGAGCTCAACGACGTTGCCGGCGCCGTCGAGCGCGTGCTCATCGAGGCCCTTCAAAAGGGCAACAAAGTCATCTCATTCGGGAATGGCGGCAGCGCCACTCAAGCGAGTCATCTCGCCGGTGAGTTGATCGGTCGATTCCTCAAGAATCGCCGCCCCTTGCCGGCCATCGCGTTGGTGAGCGACCCGGGCTCGGTGACGTGCATCGCGAACGACTTCGGGTATGGCGCACTGTTCGAGCGCCAGGTCGAGGGACTGGCGCGAGCGGGGGACGTTGCGATTGGGCTCACGACAAGCGGCCGTTCGGAAAACGTCAAGCGCGGGCTCGCCGCCGCTCAGCGCGCGGGCGCGATCGCGGTCGCCCTCACCGGCGCCGCGGGACTCATTGATGCGACGGCTGATTTTGTGGTGGCGGTGCCGAGCGCGGAAACCGCAAGTATCCAAGAAGTGCATTCTGATGCTGCTCCACGCGTGGTGCCAAGGCATAGATAAAGTCTTCGCTTGACGCTTGGTGCGCACGAGTGTATCTCGTGCCGCCCATGCGCATCCCGTTGCTGCTCGTTCTCTGCGTTGCCCCGCTGTACGGACAGCGCAACATGATGGCCGATTCCATCGTGCCGACAGCAGCCGCGACGACGCTCTCGCAGTTGCTCACCGCGCGAGTCCCCGGTCTCCAGATCTTATCTCAGGATGGCAGTGCCGGGGCGGGACCAGTCGTCACAATTCGGGGATACTCGGCCGGGCCAACCGTGAGCCGGCCGCTCTTGTTTATAGATGGGATCCGGGTCGACGACGCCGGTGGTCTCGGCATCTCGATGCCATTGATCGCCTATCACCCGGCGACGGGACGATTCGATGACATTGACCCGGCCGACATTGAGCGCATTGATGTGCTGTCGGGCGCGGCCGCCGCGAGTCTCTATGGTCCTGGCGCCGGTAACGGTGTCATTCTCGTCACTACGAGACGCCACAGCCGGTCGTCGATCAGTGGCGAAGTGTCAGCCGAGGGAGGCGTCGCGACGACCTCGGTCGATGCGCCACAGAGTTACTTCTCGTGGGGACATAGCGGAAACACCGTCGGCCAATGTCCGCTCGCTGCGCAAGCCGAGAAGTTGTGCACGCTCGACAGCCTGTCGCACTACAATCCGCTCCCCAGTAGCATCATCCCCGCGTACACGCAGCGATACGGCGCCCTTGTCGGCGCGGACGTTGCCGGTCAGCAGATCTCGCTCAGCGGCCACTACGCGAACGATCCTGGCACCATCGAGTTGAATCCGACAGAACGCGCGGCGTATCGGACCGATCTCGGCCTCGAGCCGTCGCCTGGACAACGCCGCCCGTCGGCGCTCGATCAAGGTCAGATCCGCGGCTCATTCGTATCTCCCATAGGCATCACGGCGTCGATCGGCTACATTGGAACCCACCAGCGCGATGGCGCCATCGACAGCTATCTGAGCGATGCCGCACTGGGGAGTGGGACGCGCGCGTTCAACGATGGGTGGGCCGGACCGACGTCACGCCCCGCATTCGATCTGGCCGATGTCTCGACTGATCACGCCCAACATTCTGCTGTGGAGTCTGCAGGGCCTGTGGCAGCCACTCACACCGCTGTCGGTGCACGCGACGGTTGGCGCCGATGCGGTCTGGCGCACGACGGGCGATCGCGCCATTGGCCTTTCACCCAACGGCCAGGACACGGTCGCGGGTGTCGACGAACAGCACTTGACGCAGTACACGGTCGACCTGGGCGGCACCTGGAGCGCCGCGATCGCGCCGGCGCTTGCATCACGAACGTCATTCGGACTCCAGTACCTGGCCGCGAATGCGAGCGACTCGGCGCTGTCGACCGACGGCTCGAGCGGGTCGGTGGCGCTCGAGAACTCCACGCTGCATTTGGCCGATCTCACGCAAAGCGCCTATGTGAACGAGGCGCTGTCGATCGTCGACAAGGTAGCAGTGGGTGGCAGCGTCCGGTGGGATCACCACCGCCTGCAATCCGGGCATGTCTCGTCGACGGTGGCCGATCCGTCCGCAACCGTGAGTTGGGCCGTGCTCGGCACGACGTTCTGATCCGCGCATTCGGCTGCGGAGCGCTATCGGCCAGACCAGCACGCCGATTGGCACCGTGGAGCTCGCGGCCCTCGCGCTCCCGCTCCAATTCAACAGCTTGCCGGTGCGACCCCCGACGCGCCAGCGAGAAGTCGAGGCGGGGATCGATGCGTCACTGCCCGGCGATCGCGTCTCGGCGAGTCTCACGACGTATGCCCGGCGGTCGGTGAACGCGATCCTGCCTTTCACGGTCCCGGACAATACGGGAGGTCTCGTCCGCCTGGCCGAGCAGGGAACGGTGAGCGACCGCGGCATTGAATTCAGCACGACCGCGCGCATCATCGAGCGTCCCGTTCTCGCATGGGACGCGACCCTGACGGCCTTCGAGCACTGGAATAAAGTGCTGCGCATCCCACAGGACGAGGAATGGTATGACGGCATGCTGCGGGTTGCCCAAGGCCATCCGATCTATGGCTTCTGGGCCGTGCCGTATACGTTCACGGATGCCAACCACAACGGGGTGATCGAGCCGGACGAAATCAGGCCTGGAGCGCCCACGTACGTTGGATCGACGGTCCCGACGCACGAGGCATTGCTCGCCAGCACCGTGCATTTCTTCAAGCGCTCCGTGCACGTCAGCGTGCTCTTCGACTACCGCGGCGGGTATGTGCTGCCCGATCAGAACAGTCTGTATCAGGGCCTCGTATTCACCGCGCGCGCGCAGAACGTCGCCGGCTCCTCGCTCAGCGAGCAAGCGCTGGCGACAGCCGCTCTCACCGGTCCCGGCTGGCCACAGGGATTGGCCGACCGTGTCTCGGCCGTTCGCTGGCGCGAACTGTCCGTGACTGCAGAGCTCCCGGTTCCGCGCCCGATCTCCGTCACACTGGCTGTGCGCAATCTCGCCCTATGGACGAAATACCCCGGCGATCCCGACATTGCTCTGGCCGAGCAGCCAGTGACCATCGCGTCGATCGCACCGACGCTGCAGCTGCCGCAACCTCGGACCGTATTGCTCCGCGTTACCGCCGGCTTCTAGCGTCGTGTAGCATGCGCGACTATATCTCGTGGCGGCATGCGACTGCGCTGGATTCTGATCGTGTTGGCCTGTCTCTGCGGCGCTTCAGCTCGGGCGCAGCAGAGGACGATATCCACGGATTCGACTGTGCTGACGGCGCCGGTCGGCACGCTGTCGGAGCTCCTCAACGGTCGCGTGCCGGGACTCGCCGTGTCGTCCAGCGATGGGAGCACCGGCGCGGGGTCCACCGTGTCCGTGCGCAGCGGCGGCCAGCCGTTGCTCGTGATCGACGGGGTGCGCGCCGACAACGATCCGGGTCTGCATAATCTGGCGGCGCCAGACCACCCGGCTCCCGCACGATTCGACGATCTCGACCCATCCGAGATCGCTACCATCCAAATCCTTCCGGGCCCGTCCGCGACAGCGCTCTACGGACCTGATGCCGGCGACGGCGTCATCCTCGTCACCACCAAGCACGCCTCGTCAAAGGGCAGAGGTTTCCTCACGGCAGAAGGCGCGCAGGTCACGACGCCCATCCGCCTGCCCGACAACTATTACGCCAGGGGCCACCAGGGCGGCACCCCCGTACAGTGCTTGACGTACCTGCGCGCCGCGGGTCAGTGCACGCTCGACAGCGTGACGCATTTCAACCCGCTGCCCCCGACGCTCGAAACCGTCTACCAGGACCGCCTCGGCGCCTCCGTCGAGGGCACGTCGCCGACCCAGCGCCTGTGGCTCGGCGGACACTACGCCAATGATCCTGGCACGCTGCAGATGCCGGGACCGGATGCGTCGATCTACACGAACGAGTACGGCTTCGGCCCGGCGCGGTCGCACACGCTGCCGAACCGCCAGCAGGAGGGCGACATCCGCGGATCCTTCGGCATCGATCTCGCGAAGACCACCGATGCCGAGGTCACGCTCGGCTACGTCAGCCGATACCAGCGCGATCCGTCGCCCGCCACATTGCTCCAGAGTGCCGCCGCGGGACCTGGGTACGCCGGGGTGAACGACGGGTGGCAGGACTCCGTGAACCGGCCATGGAATGACTTCGCCAACGTCGCGCGTGAGAACGCACGCCACGTGAACGGCGGCGTCACCATCAACTGGCAGCCCAAGCCGATCTGGGCGACGCACATCACGGGTGGCGTCGACGCGGTCGACCAGACGTTCGGCGACATGAGCATCCTGGCGCCATCACTGGGGTCCGACAGCGCCATCACCTACGATCATACGCGTCTCACCCAGTACACGGCGGACGCCGGCGCGACCCTGACGGTGGGCGACTCGGTCGCCCGATCGCAGACGACATTCGGGCTGCAGTATCTGGCCGAGCACTTCCGGGACTCGTCGTATCGGTTCGCCGGATTTCCCGGGACGTTCAACCAAGGCTTCGAGAATATCGCGGCCGGCAGCCAGGATCGAAGCGCTTACGCGCGCGAGGTGGCGACGCTCGCCAATCATTTCGTGCTCGCCGGCGGCGCGCGGTACGACGACCAGCGGCTCCACGCGGCCCATCTCAACTCGTCGACACTCAACCCCTCGTTCGACGTCAACTGGGCCATCCTCGGTTCGGTGGCGGACCCTCGCCTTCGTATTCGCGGCGCGATGGGGCAGACCACGACGCTCCTCGACGCCCGGCAGCTTGGCTCGGTGGCTGCCCTGGATGTAGCGCAGCTCGGGTGTCTGCCGTTTACCGCGTGCTCGCCACCGCCGATCCATCCCGAGCGCCAACGCGAGTGGGAGACGGGGTTCGATGCATCACTCCCGCATGACCGGTGGACGATCGGGCTCTCGCTCTACTCGAAGCGTAGCATTGGTGTGCGTGTGCCCTTTGACACCATACTGGTTCCACAGGCCATCACATCCGATCGCGGCGTGGAGTTCGAAACCCGAGCCAGGCTGATCGATCGGCCGACGTTCGGCTGGAACTTCGCGTTCGACGCGTCGCAGAACACGGATAAGGTGCTTCGCATGAGCAGTCTCGCGAGCCATCTCTCTATCGGCGATCCGGTCGGCGCCGTGGTTGGCCATCCACTCGCGGGCGTGTGGCAAAACACGTACACGTACAGCGACGCCAATCACGACGGCGTGATCGAGCCGAGCGAGGTCCACGTCGACGGTACGACGACGCTCGGTCAGTATGTCGGGTCCGCTGTGCCAACGCATTCTCGCATCCGCATCGACGTTGATCGAGATGTTCCATCGCCAACTGCGGCTGGCGACGCTGTTCGACTATCGAGGGGGATACGTGCTTCCCGATCTCTCGCTCGAAGAGCACTACGGCTTGGGAGCGCGTGCGATCAATGCGCCTGGTGCATTGCTCGCCCAACAGGCGGCCATCCTCGCCATTAGCCAGGCCGGAGATCCACCAATGCAGCGCGTCTCAGCGCTGCGCTGGCGCGAGTTATCGGCGACGGTCGGGACGCCCGGGGTGCACACCGTGCAATTGACGCTCGCGGTCCGGAACCTCAGGCTCTGGACGCATTACCAGGGCGATCCCGATTGGCTGCTCACGCCCGTGCAGGAGGAGCAATTGCCCGAGCCGAGGACGTGGCTGCTACGGCTGACCGCCGGGTTCTGACCTGAACACGATACGTGCCGCGCCTGGCGGCGCGTGCACGATGATTGTGTGCGGACTCGTGGTGCCCGCTGGCCGCACCGTGACACCGACGTCGGCGCTGACGTAGCTCCACGATGCCGGCACCGAGATCGGCAGTCCGTCGATGGCCTGCTGAGCGTTGAGGTGCAGCGTGATCGTTGGACCCTCGGCGGTCACGTCGCAGCCGACCGCGTCGCGCGCCGCCCACCAGCGACCGTAACCCGACACGGTACCAAACCAGGCGGTCGATCGGAGCGCCCCAACGAACCCCTGTTCGAATTTGAGCTTGTAGTCCGTGACGTTCGGATGGATCAACACGACCATCTCGCCGCCGTAGCGGGACACCCGCCGCGCGACGTTGAGCGCGTCGTTGATCCGCGCGTCCATCCGAGGGAGCGCCTCGTCCTCGATAGAGACCGGAAACTCGAAGATGCCACTCTCGGCCTCGCCCGCCCGATCATCCGTGAGCGCGAACGGCAGATGCGTGAGCGACGCATTCGCGGTCGTCGATGAGCTGAAGCGATAGCCGACCGCGGCGAGCGCCTGGGGCAGTACGCGAGGCTCGGCGAGATAGCCGGGCCGGAATGCCGTGACGGTGTCGGGCGCGATCGATTCCAGGAGATATTTGCTGATCCGGAGCTCGCCGAGCACCGTTGCACCCGTTGTCGCCGTCGCGTTCTGCACGAACGGCCGATAGCCCGGAAAGCGCTCGTCACCCGTGCCGACCGGGAGGGTGGCAAATTGGCGCGAGTGGGCGACCGAGTGACTGGCGAGCTCCAGCCCGGCCATGGCGAGCTGTCGGAGCTTCGGCGACGCCGCATCATTGAAGAACACGTCATCGTTATAGTCGCGCACATACTTGGTCTGCACGAAGTACGTCGCCGGAATGCCCGCGGCGTGCTCGAAGTCGGCGTAGGCCTGCGAGTTGTCGACGGAGCGCAGGTAGTCCACGTCATGGGTGATCATCACCGCGAGCGGCTTGCCGTCGGGTACGGTGCCGAGCGTGACCGCGTGCGGCTCACCGTCGACATAGAGCTGTCGTATCACGCGGAGCCAGACGTCGATCGTCGGCTCGAATTGGTTATCGTAGGCTCGCGCGAGCGTCTCGTCATGACCGCCATAGCCGGTCTCGAGCAGCGCGCCGAGATCGACGCCGAGTGCATAGGCATGGCCATGGACCGTGATGGCCGCGGTGCCATCGTCGAATGTCGCGAGCGGCGGTTCAATCGGTTTCGTGTACCCATACGCAGGTGGCGCTCGGAGCGTCGACTCGCGAGGATCATCGAGGCCGAAGCGCTTGATCGCACCTGGCGCAAAAGTGATCGCTGAGCGAGTGCGCGATGGGACGGCCTCGGCAAACCCGAACGTTTCGGCCAACCCACCACCCAGCACGTTGGTCGCGATCAAGGTCCCATGGTATTCGGTGAGCGCATGCAGTGCGTCGGCGGAGAGGGTACGGCCAGAGATAATGGGGTACACCAACACGACCCGATGCGTCAGGGCCGCGTGATAGTCACGCGTGATGACAAACGGGATGCCGATGGTACGGAGCCCGTGCGCGAGGGGCAGCCATGGGGCGGATGAGTCGGTGAGGAGCACCGCCAACCGACTGGCGCCGCCAGTGGAGAACGATTGCCATTGGGCAGCCGTCGCATGCCGGATATGCGTCGCGTTCGCCGGCCCGGGACCAGGCAATACCGCCGCAGCGGCGAGGCTCGCCGCGAAGAGTCCGCGCATATGGTGAATGACGACTGACGCCTAGGCCGGTCGCGACCGGCCGTCGGCCGCGGCGCAGCGCTCGCGGACGATGGCCGACAATTCCTCGATATCGAACGGCTTGAGGAGCACCGGGCACCCAGTGGCTTGCAGCGTGGCGTGCGTCGAGGCCGCGATATCGCCCGTAATGAAGATCGTGCGCTCTTTGAGGTGCGGCTGCACACTCTGCGCGTACTCGAAGAGCAGGTCGCCGCGCACGTCCGGGATCCGATAGTCGAGGATGAGGCAATCGATCTGCTTCTCGCCGAGCGTGCGTTCGGCGGCCTCGCCAGACGAAGCGACGTTGACGACGTAGCCGTCCCGCATCAGCAGCGTCGCGAATGCCAGTCGGATCGACGGCTCATCGTCGACGAGCAGGATGCGCAGCCCGCCGCCGCGGCGCGGCTTATCCGCGTCCGGCAGCACGGCGGAGAATGGTGAGGACGGGTGGCGCGGCTGGCGCGCGGCCGACGACGAGCTTGGCGAGGGACTCGGCGACGCATTGATCGGGCGTGACGATCCGTCGCCACGCCGCGAACCGGCGGCCGCTCATCTGGCGCACGTGGGCGGCGAAGATGCGCGGGTCGGCGTATCCCAACCGCAGCGCGACGTTGGACATTGAGAGCGCGGGATTCTGGGCGTACTGGTAGCCGCGGAGCACGCGCGCCGCGAGCACCAGCGTGCGGGCCGGGGCGAGTCCCAAGCGTTCCAGCCAGCGGTTGACGTTGCGCCGCGGCATCTCGGCCGCGACCGCGATGTCCGTCGCGCTGCGGAACCGCGTGGGCCGGCGAAACAACAACTCCACCGCGCCGACCAGCGCGGGCGGGGCGTCGCCGGCGACGAGCGCGACGCGGAGGGCGCCCAAGATGCGCTCCTCGATCCCGGTCGCGCGCAGCGTCTCCAGCCGATCGCGGAATCGCGTCGGCTCATCGTCGAAGCCGCGGAGGACGCAGTGGCGCACGCCGAGCTCGCCGAGCGAGAGCATCGCGCGCGTCGATTCGGCGGTGATGTTCGTGTACACCAGGACGGCGACGGCCGGGAACCCAGCGCGGATCGCGCGCACCGCTTCGGTATCAGCTGATCCATCGACGCAGGGATCGACGACGGTCACCTCGACGGGTCTGGCCCGCAGCACGCCGGCCAGGGCCGGCCAACTCGACGCGGCCAGCACGGTGTGCTCGTCCCCGGCGACTATGCGGAGGTGGGACAACATGGCTGGAGTGAGGCGGGCGACTACGAGCATGGGGCCCGCCGCCCGAATGCACCGTCCTTTGTCCCGAATCGCGATTGGCACGACAGATGGAGCAGCCGAGTATAGGTGCACCAAATACGGCTCAGCTGCCCAATCGCTTCCGAGGTGTACATGCTCGTTCGCTTCACACTCGCCGCCGCGCTCCTTGCTCTCGCCACTGCCTGCACCAGTCCGACCGCGCCGGTAGCGAACTCGAACAGCGCAGTGCACGGCGGCATGTCTGGCGGTGGGGTAATGCCAGGATCCGGCGGCCACACGACCACGACAACACCGGACGACGGCGTGATGCCGGGGTCCGGCGGTTGAACGGCTAAATACCTCGCGGGCCGCTCCATGTCCGTCGGTTCGAGTACCTGATCTCCGTACTGCACGTGGCCGTTGCCGGCTAACCGCCGGCCGCGGCGAGTAGTCGCGCACCGTGTATTGCTTCAGCCACCCGGTTCACCCGAGCCGGCCGGGGGGACGCAATCGTGTGTCGTGGCGGCACCAAGGCGCGACCAGCGCTGAGAGCCGCCAATGCTGCCTGCGCGCGACGGAGAATATCGGCCAGTCCGTACCGTTGCGCGACGGTGACCGCCCGGTCGAACGCCGCCGCGGCGAGTGACGGCTGGCCGAACGCCAAGTGGCCCTGCCCCACGTAATAGTCGAATTCCGTCGCGAGTGACGGCGGGAGGCCGATGCCGCCCAACGCGCGCCGATGCCGCATGAAATCGAGCTCGCGCCGCTCGATCGTCGCGATCTCAATCATATTGATCGTGGCCGCCCACCGCGTGAACGGCTCTTGCGCGGTCTCGGCGAGCAACGCGTTGGCTTCGCGCGCCACGTCGGGATAGCCGGCCTGCAAGAGGAGTGTCGCCAGTGACACGAGGACGCGCTCGCGCTCGATCACATCGGTCATGGCGGTCCACGCTTCATACGCGTAGGTGATCGCATCGTCCGGGTGGCCGAGCTGCGCAGCGACGAGGGAGAGGTCGTGAAACGCCATCGCGCGCACCTCGCCACAGTCGGTTCCGGTCGCGCCCGCAATGATCGCGGCGAGACGCTCATGCGCCACCGACAGATCGCCCCGTCCGACTGAGATCTTCGCTTCGCCGAGGTTCGCCCGCAACACGCTACGCTCATCACCTCGCGTCGCGGCGAGCTTGCCAGCGGCGCGGTACGCCTGCAGGGCGCGTTCGACGTCGCCCATCGTGCGGTAGCACACGCCGAGATAGATCGCCGTGGCGGTCGCGACCTCGCCATCCAGCGGCCCGATGACGCCATCGCCGACGTACGAATCCCAGACGATGGCGTAGACGTTGGCGGCGAGACCCCACGCCGAGCGGATGTGGAGCGCGCGGGCGTAGGCGAACAATGGCGCGACGAGGCGTGGGGGCTCGCCATCGTGCGCGGCAACGATCCGCGCGACGATCGAGCTCAGGAGCCGGCGCTCGGCGCCTTTCGTCGGCAGCTCCGCGATCACGCTTTGGACCGCGTCGACCTCATACTTGAAGGCCTTCTCTTGGGCACGCAGCGTGGCGAGCGAAGATTGCGCGCCATTGCCGTACTCGCTCCACGCATTGAGGAGGCGGAGCGCGACCAGGCCGGCACGGGCGGCACGCCATGCATTGCTGGCTTCGTCGGTCGTCGCCAGGACGTTGAAGAACGCGCGATGGCGCAGCGTCCCGTTTGTATCAATCATAGGTAGCACCATCGGGATCCGGTTTCTCGGATGAAGGCTACGATACGGTAATGCGGCGGATTCTGCCATGCCGTGATGCCTCCCACAGCCGGAGCACACCGTCCCGCTTTGGGACAGTAGCGATCCCGGGCACCGTCGCCTATATCGTTGCCAGATAAGGTGTTGCGTTTCGGCACGTCACATGCTTGGAACTGAGCTCACCTGTGCGCGCCCTACTGAATGACGTACGCGTGGCGATTCGGATACTCGCCAGATCTTGGTCGTTTTCACTGACAGTTATAGCGACACTAACGCTAGGTATTGGCGCCAGTATAGCGACTTTCAGCGTCGTTAGTGGTGTTTTGTTGCACCCGCTCCCGTATGCTGGCGCCGACCGCCTGGTGGTCCTGACCGGCGGCAACCGGGTCTCGATTCCTGATGGCATTGATTGGCGCGAGCGCGGCCGGTCGTTCTCTGACATTGCCTTGTTCTTGAGCTCCTGGGATTTTGACTTGAGCGCGCCGGCCGAGCGCATTAATGGCGCCGTCGTCGAACCACGGTTCTTCCATGTGATGGGACTCCATGCCGAACGAGGGCGCGAGCTCGAGGCCGCCGACAACGTTGCCGGTGGTCCGCGGGTGGTCGTGATCGCTCATCGGCTCTGGGTGCGACGGTTCAACGCTGACACCGCGGTCGTCGGCCGCGCGATTCTGTTGAGCGGGAAACCCGCGACGATTGTTGGCGTGATGCCCGACGCCGCTGATGTCTTCGAGGCCGGGGTCGATCTCTGGGGGGTCGAAGCGATCGAGACCCCCTGGGCGCGTGACAATCGCGGCACAAACAACTTCGACGCCATCGCCCGCCTCGCTCCGGGCGTCACGCTCGATGGCGCGCGAAGGGAGATCAGCGCGATCTCGCGGGAACTCGCCGCGCAGTATCCGGAGAGCAACGAAGGCAAGATCGCCGGCGCCACGCGACTCATTGATGCATTGGTGGGGCCGGTGCGCGCGCCGCTCGTGCTGCTGCTGGGTGCGATCACCCTGGCCCTGCTCCTCGCCAGCGCGAATCTCGCCGGCCTCTTGCTGGCGCGCGCCGAGACGCGCCGGGCCGAAATCGCGCTCCGGCGGGCGCTCGGCGGCGGGCGCGCCGCGATCATCCGGCAGCTCATGACCGAGGGATTCGTACTCGTCTCGGTCGGCACCGCGCTCGGGCTCGTCCTCGCGGCCGCCGGTCGCAGCGCGCTTGTGAGCGCCGCGCCTGCATCATTGCCGCGCGTCGCGGAAATTGGCATCGACGCGCGCGTGATCGCGTTCTCCGTCGCCCTCGCCGTTCTCACGGGTGTGTTGTTCACGCTCGGTCCCGCGATCGCGCTCGTGCGGGCGTCGCCGGCCGAGAGTCTCTCCGCCCGCGGCCAACTCGCGCCGCATTCGCGTAACGTGTTGCGTGGGCTCGTCGTGGCCGAATTGGTCGCGGGACTCGTGCTCGTCACCGGCGCGGCGTTGCTCGTTCGTAGTGTCGTGAGCCTCGAGCACGTCGACCTGGGATTCGATCCCGCGGGCGTCGTCACCGCTGACCTCGTGCTGCCCGAAGCCCGCTACGGGACCCGCGCACAGCAGACCGCGGCGTTCCGCGCGGTCGTGCAGGCCCTCGTGACATTACCGGGCGTGGATGCCGCGGGCTCCGTCATCGGGGCGCCGCTCTCGGCGACCGGTCACGTTGGTCATACACTCGCGGTCGAAGGTCGTCCGCCATTGCCGGCCGGCGCCGATGGCGCAGCGGATCGCCCGGTCGTCGGGAGTTATTTCCGCGCGCTCCGGATCCCGATCACGGCTGGGCGTGCGTTCACCGAAGCGGATCGCGAGGAGACACTCCCGGTCACCATCGTCAATCATGCGCTGGCCGAGAGACTCTGGCCGGGCGCGTCGCCGCTCGGCGCCCGCATCAAATGGATTCGCGTCGACGGCAACCCGGGATGGATGACGGTGATTGGCGTCGCGGGAGATGTCGCTGGCAGCGATCCCGCGACCCCGGACGAACCGGCCGTGTACATGCCCTACGCACAGCGGACCGAGACCTGGCAGCGATTCGGCACGCTCGTCGTCCGTGCGCGCGATGCCCGACGCGGCGCCGCGGCGCTCCGCGAGGCGATCGCGCGCGTCGACGCCGATGTGCCGCTGGCTCATGTGGGCTCGATGCTCGACCACAGGGGCGCGACGATCGCGCAGCAGCGCTTCGACGCGATGGCGCTCGCCGTGTTCGCGCTCGGCGCTCTGGTGCTCGCGGTGCAAGGCGTGTACGGCACGGTCAGCTATCTCGTCGAGCACCGCCGCCGCGAATTTGGCGTGCGGGTAGCGGTCGGGGCGACCAAGGGCGACGTGGTGCGCCTCGTCCTTGGCGACGCCGCGCGCGTCGCGCTGGTCGGCTTGAGTGTAGGATCTCTCGTGGCGCTCCTGGCGACGCGACTCCTCTCCGGGCTCCTGTACGGCGTGGCGCCCGATGACTTCTCCACGCACGTCGCTGCCGCCATCACGCTCGCCGCCGCGGCACTCGGCGGCGCCTACTTCCCCGCCCGGCGGGCGGCTCGCGCCGACCCCGCGACATCCCTCCGTCAGTAGCGTATACTGCGCGCCGTGTCTCCGGCGCGCGCTGTGCTGATCCTCATCGCCGCGACGACGGCCGCGCGCATCGCGCTGGCGCTGACCGTCGGCCTCGGCGTCGATGAGTCGTACGCCGCCTCCGTCGCGCATCCCATCGCGCTCAGCTACTTCGATCATCCACCGCTGCATTTCTGGATCGCGGCGGCGGCCGAGTTGCACAGGGGAGCGAGTCCGCTGGCCGATCTGGCGGTTCGGTCGCCGTTCATCGCGCTATTCGCGCTGACGACGTGGCTCATGTACCTGGTCACCACGCGCGTGTTCGACGCCCGCGCGGGGATGTATGCGGCGCTTGCGCTCAATGTCTCGCCCGTGTTCAGCGTGAGCACCGGCGGTTGGGTGCTTCCCGACGGGCCCTTGATGTGCGCGTGGCTCGCGGCGGTGTACTGCGTCCTTCGCGCGGAGGACTCCCCCTGGTGGTGGCTGGGCGCCGGCGTCACCACGGGGCTGGCGCTGCTGTCGAAATACCACGGCGTGCTGCTCATGGGCGGGATTTTTATCTACTTGCTCATCGCTGCGCGCCAGTGGCTGGCTCGTCCGTGGCCGTACCTCGCGGCATTGATTGCACTGGCGATGTTCACGCCGGTTATCGTCTGGAACGCCGAGCACCAGTGGATCTCATTTGCGTTTCAACTCGGCCGCAACACCGAGTCCCACGCGCCCCGACTCCTGGCGCTCGCCGAGAATATCGGCGGTCAGGTCGCACTGGTCACGCCGTGGGTGTGGATACCGCTCATCATCTCCGCCTGGCACGAGCGCCGGTCGTCGCCGCTCTGCGCGATCCTCGGCGTCATTCCGATCGCGTTGTTCACACTCGCGTCGCTGGGCGGCAACCCGGGGCAGCCGCATTGGCCAGCGCCGGGCTATCTCATGCTGTTCCCATTCCTCGGGCATGCCGCGTCCAGGTATCCGCTGCGAACGCGCCACTGGCTCGCCGTGTCGGGATGCATACTGGCATTCGGGGTGACGGCCGTCGCCGTACTCCAACCGGTCGAGGACTTGATCGACTGGCGAGGCCTCGACGCGGCTGGCGAGGCGTTCGTTGCGGCGCCCAGTTGGATCCAGGCGGGCAAGGCGTCGTGGGCGCTGGGCCCCGATGTGCCCGTCATCTGTCTGTGCACGGCACCGCACCAGTTCGCCTTCACTCGCGACCAGGGCGAGTTTGTCGGGCATGATGCGATCATCGTGATGCGACCGAAGACCGCGGTGCAGATGTTGCCGCGGTATCAGCCGTATTTCGCGTCGATCACGCCGCTACGCGAGATGCACATCCACGGGACGCTGACGGTCGATCTGTATCTGGCGAAGAATTTTCAGAGACTGTTCCCGAGGTGAAAGAGATAGGTGACTTTCACGAAGAAACTATCGGACGTGCGCGTCAGGCCGGTGAAGTTGAAGGCCCACGGCTCGGAGTAGGCGCCGCCGTACCCCAGAAAGAAGACCGTGCCCGGCGTTGGTTGATACGAAAATAAAAAGTTGCTACTGACGGAGTTGGACACGTAGTGCAGCGCCGGCGTATATGCCCCGGTGGTCGGATCGCGGATCACGATCGGATCATTCGTGCGTCCATCGTCCCGCAGATTGGCTTGCGCCGCCGAGTTGTACTGGCCGATGAAGCGAACGTAGATGGGCCGCGAGAGCTGGTAGGCGATCTCGAGGTAGGGCACGCGCTGCACGTAGACTTGCGTGTTGTCCGATCGCCGGACGTATTGATTCTGCGCGTAGATGAGCGAGATGCGCGCGCGATCGTTCGGGCGCCAATCGATCGTCGAGTTGACGAAGAAGATCCACGCCGACGACCACTCGTAGAAATTGTCGTCGAACCCCGAGAGGATCTGCACGGACGCATCGAAGCGCTTCCAGTTCGGCGTGGCAAACCCGGTGACGATGTCGAGGTTGGGCAGGTTCCCCGTCGTCTTCCCCGCATTGTACGGCACGGTGTCGTGACCCGCGACGTAGTAGTAGTTGGCGTAGAGCGTCGGGTCGTAGCCGTACGTCTCGACGAAGACATTCCCATACAGCTGCCACCCGCCGCGCAACGCGACGGTGTTGCTGAAGTGCCAGCGGACGTCCTCGCCGCGATGCAGCGCCTCGAAGTGATTGTAGACCCACGTGGTGACTTGGGCGAAGTCGAATGTGTAGCTCTGAAAGAGCCCGTCGGGTTTCCCGTAGAAGATCAGCGCGTTGTCGAACGTCGTGTTGACGATGCCGGCGCGCGAGATGAACCCGTCCTGATCGACGAAGTGCGGATCGATGGCGTTGATCGCCCAGGTGAGCCGCAGGTGATGGCCGTTGCGCTCGAACAGCGCGTTCCACAAGCCGCCCAGTCCGCGGACCGAGTCGGAGTGCGTCGAGCTCATCACGCCTTGCAGGCGGAGATCGTAGATGCCACCGAACACGGTGCGGGTATCGATCCCGGCGACGTGATTGTACAGTGAGGCGTCTTCGCGATCGGCGCCGAGGAGGCCGATGGTCGTCCCGAAGCCGATTTCGCGGCGCGCGCGCAGGATGTTGACGTACGGGTGATCCTGTCCGGTCAGCGATGCACTCGATGCGTCGACGGCAGACAGGAGGCCGACGCTCGCGCCGGCAAGCTCGCCGCTGACCTTGGCGGCGCCATCTGGTTGCAGGATGCGACGCGTGTACACCAGGCCTGACGGCGTGTCGAACTGCTCGAGCCCATCGAGGAAAAACGGGCGCTTCTCGGGGAAAAACAACGCATTGCGCGGGTCGTAGGATATCTGCGGAACGTCCGACTCGACTTGTGAGAAGTCGGGACGTACGGTCCCATCCAATGTCAAATTGTCAGTAATTCCCCAGCGAACGTTGCCGCCGGGGTGGAGCGGCTGGACGCCGTACTTCCAGCCGTTTGGCCCGGGATTGCCGTCGGTCGTCGAGGTGAGCTCCGGATTGACGTTGAGCACCGTTCCGCGACTCAGACCGGTCAATCCTTCGAGCGTCCCCGATTGCGCGAGAAATGACGCGGCGGCGAGTCGGGCTGGCGCCCAGGTGTCCTGAAAGCCGGAATGTTGGACCTGGCGCACGATGTTCAAGCGCCATTGTTGTTCACCGGACGTGAACCGGATGCTGGCAAACGGAATCTTGACCTCGACCTCGTAGCCGAAATCGGTCACGTGGCCCCGCGACTCCCACGTGTAATCGGTCGAGAAGTCCACCGTGTCGCGCGAGCTTGCGGCGGCGCCGAGGCCCGAACCACGGCTCTGCATGCCTTCGCTCAGGATACCATCGGCTTGAATGCCCAGCGGATTGACCCCGAAGACGTAGGCCGTCCGGTGGTCGTGCGACGTGTCGAGGATGATCTGCACGTAGTCGTCGGCCGCGATCTTGTCCCGGTCGGCGAGGGTCGCATGCACAGGACCGTGGGCCTCGTACGCCCGAATGCCGAAGTAGATGGCGCGCTTCGAGTAAAAGACCAGCACGACGGTCGAGTCGGCGGCCGGAAGACCATCCACTGGAAGGAATTGCGAGAATCCCGTGAGGCGCGCCGCCTGGCCCCACGCGGGCTCGTCGAGCACGCCATTGACCGTGATATCGGCGTCGACGCGTGGCGCATGCACCGTGACTTGGCCGGCCCGCCCGTCGTACACGGGCGCTGGCTCACCGTGCAAAACGGAGAGCAACGAGATGATAGAGGAGATCACGCGACAGTATGAGGAATGCGCGGTCGGAAGAACAGAGACCGATGTATACAAACAGAATACTAGGGTCCGGTCTCGTTAATCATTTGCTTCAAACAATTTATCGTCGCGATGTCCTATTATTGACAGTTCTTCCACCGCGCGTTACTGAATCCCTGACTTTATTAGAGGAGGATTGGAGTGAGACGATTAATAGTGAGATCGCTCGGGCTCCTAGGGCTGTTGGTGGTTGCAGGACCGGCATCGGCACAGGAGCCGGGTGCCCGTCTCGTGGGTCACGTGATCGACGTGGCTGACAAAGTGCCAGTCCCCGCCGCGCAGGTGTCCGTGACCGGTACCACGATCGGCGCGCTGACGAACGACAGTGGGATGTTCGCGCTCCGCTTGCCGAGCGATGCGAAATCGCTGACGGTGCGCCGTATTGGCTACCGCCAGACGACGATCGCGGTGACTGCCGGGCAGACCGAGATCACGATCGCGCTCGAGAAAGACGTGCTCAAACTCGAGCAACAGGTGATTACGGGCGTCGCGACGACCGTTTCCTCTCGGAATTCGGCCAACGACGTGGCGGTGGTGAACTCGCAGCAAGTGAACGAAGTGCCGGCACCGACCGTCGAAAGCGCCCTCCAGGGCAAGATCGCCGGCGCCGTGATCCAGGAGAACAACGGCGGCGCGCCGGGCGGCGGACTCCAGGTGCAGATCCGCGGCATCACTTCGATCAACGCGAATGCCGAGCCGCTCTACGTCATTGACGGCGTGATCGTCAACAACGAGACGGTCAACAACGACATCAACGCCATCAATAATTCCGGCGGTGGTCAGACCTCGACCGGCCAGAACGCCGCCAACGCGCCGAGCTTCGAGGACAGCGGTGTCAACCGCATCGCGGACATCAATCCCGCGGACATCGAGACGATCGAAGTGCTCAAGGGCGCGTCGGCGTCCGCGATCTACGGGTCGAAGGCGTCAGCCGGCGTCGTCGTCATCACGACAAAGCACGGCACGGCCGGCAAGCCGAAGTGGGACCTCTCGACCAAGGTCGGCCACTTCGAGGACGCGAACACCCTCCCGCTCCGGCAGTTCCCGACGCTCCAAAGTGCGCTCGCCTGGGGCGCCGAGTATGGCCATCCGGCCGACTCGATCAAGAAGTACTACGCGGGCCCGCAGAACTATCAAAGTCAGCTCTTCGGCAGCCAAGCGGCGTCGTACTCCGCCGACCTGAGCGTCTCGGGGACGGCCGGTGCCACGCAGTACTTCCTATCGGGCAGCACGAAGTACGACAATGGCCTCGAGAACAACACCGGATACAACAAACAGTCGATCCGGTCCAACGTCGCACAGGAGCTCGGGTCCAACCTCAAGGTCTCGGCGAACCTGAGCTACATGCACGACCTCACGCGCCGCGGCATCACCGGGAACGACAACATCGGCGTCAGCCCGTACAACGTGTTCTCGTATACGCCGCAGTTCGTGAAGATGAACGCGCAGAGCGCCAACGGCAGCTGGCCGTGGAACGGATTCGGCCCGGCCAACCCGTTCGCCGATGCGGCCGAGATCCAGACGCCCGAGCAGGTGAGCCGCTTCATCGGCGGTGGGACGGTCGACTGGACGATCTTCCAGCAAGAGCACCAGTCGCTCAAGCTGAACATCCAAGGCGGGGCCGACTTGACGAGCGTCAGCGACCTGCTGTACGCGCCGCCCGACCTGCAGGTCGAGCAGCTGGAGCCCAGCGCTCTTCCGGGCACGTCAGTCTCGAACTCGGCGACCACGAACTACTTCAACTACGGGTTCAACCTCAGCCACACGTACACGGGCCTGTCGTTCCTCGAAGCCACGACCTCCGTCGGCTACAACCGCGATCGCCGGTCGACGCTCAATCCCGTGACGGTCGGACAAAATCTGCTGGCCGGCGTCAGCTCGCCGACCGTCGGCACCGTGCAGGAGAACTTCCTGTATCACACGGAGCAGTACGATCAGTCGTTCTATGGGCAGGAGCAGTTGCAGTTCCTGCAGCGCGTGACCGTCACGGGCGGCATCACCGCCGAGCGGTCGACCAGCGACGGATTCGTCGACCAGTGGTACTACTATCCGCGCTTTTCGGGCTCGTTCCTGGTGCCCGAGTTCTCCCACGCGGTCAATGAGCTCAAGTTCCGCGCGGCATACGGGCAGTCGGGCAACCTGCCGAACTACGGCGTCAAATACACGCCGTACCTCCCGACGCAGGATGGCGGCTTGAATGGCCTCGGCGCGAACTCGCTGCATGGCGCCACGAACATTCGGCCGGAGTCGGAAACGGAGATCGAGGCGGGCCTGGACCTCACACTGTTCGACTCGCGCGTCCAGATCTCCCCGACTGTGTATCAGAAGCGCCTGACCGACCTGCTCCTGCAGGCGAGCGTCGCGCCATCGCTCGGATACCAGAACCAGTGGTTCAACGGCGGCCAGTTCACGAACCGCGGTATCGAAGTCGCACTCACGATGACGCCGATCCAGATGAAGGGCGGCAGCTGGGTGTCGACGACCACGTTCTATCGGAACTACAGCCGGGTCGACGCGCTGCCGACGACGCCCGGTCTGATCGGCAACACGTATGGATTCGGCGAAGGCTACGTGGCGGTCGGCCGGTCGGTGTCGGAGATCGTGAACACCGCGGCGAACCTCCCGAGTGGCTTGCCCGTGCAAGTCGGCGACTTCCAGCCGGCCTACCGGATGAGCTTCAGCAACGAGTTCAACGTCGGACCGTTCCGGCTCTTTGCGTTAGTTGATTGGAGCCGTGGCGGTCAAACCATCAACCTCACCGATCTCTACTTCGACGGCGGGCCGGGCCTGTGGGGCGACTCGGCGGTATCCGCGAAGCGGTTCGCCAGCTTCGCGGGCGGCGCCACCGCGTATGTCGAGCCGGCGGATTACCTCAAACTGCGCCAGGTGTCCTTCAGCTACTCGCTCCCCTCGCAGCTCTTTGCGTTCACGCACGGGCGCATCTCGAACGCCAAGCTCTCGATCACGGGCCGCAACCTCCTCGCGCAGTTCAAGTACGACGGCTTGGACCCTGAGCTCAGCACGAATGGAAACCAGACGGTGACTCGCGGCCAGGAAATCACGAACTACCCGCCGGCCCGCAGCTATTTCCTCGGCCTCGAACTCGGATTCTAACGATGAGACGCATACTTCTTCTCAGCCTCGCCGGCACCGCGCTCGTCGGGTGCAAGGACTCGAACGTCCCGTTCCTCACGGCGCCGACGAACATTCCGAACTCGACGGCGGGCATTCAGAATGCCGTGACGGGCCTCATCAGCGGCTCACGCAACGACGTGCAGAGTTACATGGTCGATGCGGCGGCCTTCGCGCGCGACGGTGGCAACTACACCAACACTGAGCCACGCTTTATCACCTACGAGTTGGGCCTCGACCCGATCAATCCGGCGTGGTCGAGTACGTGGACATTCAGCTACGCCAACATTCTGCAGGCGCACCAGATCATCAGCACGGTGCCGCAGATCGCGCCCACGTTGTCGACCGCCCAGGCGGCGGCCCTCACGGGGGTGGTGCAGACCATCGAGGCGTACAACTACATGAACGTGGCCGAGGATCATGACTCGCTCGGCATGGCGATCCTCCCGGCGCAGACCACCGGGACGACGCCACCACCAGCGGTGTGCTTCAAGGATGGCTGGAAGTACATCACGGCACTCCTCGACTCCGCCTACACGAACCTGCAGGCTGGCGGCGGCGGAGCACTGCCCGTTAAGCTCCCGGACGGATTCAGCGCAGTGAGCGCCTCTGGGACCGCGTTTGCGTCTTTCAACCGCGCGCTCGCGGGCAAGGCGTACCTCGAGTATGCCTACGCGATCGCTCGGAGCTCCGGCGGCTCGGCACCGACGCCGACGACCGCTGGCTCGCCGGACCTGACAGCCTTGACCGCGGCGGACAACGCTCTCGCACTATCGGCGTTGCTCGACACGACCAAGCTCACGGTCAACTCCCCGGCCGGCTTCACACCCGACGGCTATAGCGTGCTCCATAACTTCAGCGGCAAGTCGGGCGATGCCGTCAACCCGATGAACGGCCTATTCGGCACGTTCCGCATCCTCAACACGATCCCGTCGAGCCAGGATACGGTGAAGGATGCCCGCTGGCTGGCGAAGTTCCAGATCACGACCGCCGCCCCACAGCAGCAGACGTACGACGCGCCCGTGTCACCGTATATCTATACGATGTACGCCACCACAGACTCGTATATCCCGATCGTTCGGAACGAAGAGCTGGCGCTCGTGCGCGCGCAGATCCAGCTTGGCCTGGGGAACTACGCGACCGCGGCGAACTACATTAATGCCGTACGGACCAGAGTCGGCAAGTTGCCGGCGGCGGTGATCGCCGCGACCTACCTCTCGACCCGCGACGCACTGCTCCACGAGCAGCAAATCTCGACCGCGCTCGAGGCGAGCGGCGACCGCATGATCGCCCTGCGCATGTACGACCTGGAAGTGCAGCAGGATACGACGTGGGGCAAAAACGACCTCCACACAACCGTCCAACCCATTCCGTTCGCGGAGACCACCGCGCGCGGCGGTAGCTTCACCACCACCTGTCCGTAGGTCGCGCTTAGCGCGGCGGCGACGAATCCTCTTTCGTCGCCGCCGTGTCGGCGGCTGTCTCCGGACCGACGCCCATCGTCCGCAGATAGAGATTCAGCGAGCCGAACGTCAGCTTCGACTTGATCTGCAGCACCGCCCGCGTCGAATCGTCCGAGACCCACACCTCGGCGTGCCCGCCCTCTGAAAAAATTCCCGGCGTCTTGAAGATCGGCTGCACGACGATCGCGTCGAACGTCCCCGCCGGCACCGTGACCTTCTCTTTCCGCAGCACCTTCAGGATGACGGGGTTGATCTTCGGCCGGAAATACCGGTCGTACTGATACGTCTGCCCCACGACGAGCGGCTGGGTCCTCACAAAATACAAGAACGTCGCGTCGTCCAACGGATTCGGCACCGAGGGCTCGGGCTGCTTCCCTTCCTGCTGCATCGTCTGCGACTCGGGATAGAACTCGAATCGCCGATGCACGTGATGCCCGCCCTCGTTGACGTCCTGCCAGAACCGGAACAACGTCATCGTCGACGGATCGAACCAGCTCTCGGTCGTGTCGTTCACGTGATATAACAACGCGCTCCCCTGCACCGCGAACAAGACGTGCAACACGTCCTTCCCGTGCACCGTGTCACCGCCGGTCAGCGCGAGCGTCGCGTGCCCCACGCGCAGGGAGCCAAATTTCACGTTGTACGTGAAGCGCTCCCCTGCTTTGAACGGGATCGGGTCCGTCTGCGCCGCGACGGTCCGGGCCGCGAGCGCGAGACCCGCAATGAGGGAAAACCGCACGTCAGGCCAACGCGGGCTCGGCGCGGAGCCGGCGACGGAGCGCGAAGCGCCTCCGCGCGAGCGCGAGCCCAATCAACATCGCGGCCGTCACCAGAATGCTGGAGCGGAGCGCCCATGTCTTCGGGCCATCGAGCTGTGCTCCGGGCCGCGCCAACTTCTTGCCATCATATCGCACAATCGGATTCAAGAACATGAGCGTATGGGGTGTCGAGATCACCGTGCGCACATATGGATCACCGGGCTGGATGGCATACGATGCCGACTGGACACCGAACGCCCGAGCGAGCAATCGGCCACCTTGCCCGATAAAGTCAATGCGCGACACGGGTCCCTCACAGGTCACGGTGAGTGTATCACCGCGAACCGCAATCTGTTCCGGATGCGCGTCGCTTCTCGCTTGATGTCCAGCCACCGCATAGGTCCGCCCGGCTTTGAGCGCCTCAACGACGTCGGCGGCTCTCGTGCTCGGCGTCAGAATTTCCGTCCACATCGCGCCAGTCTGCCCGGCGTCCGTGATGTTGTGCGAGTCGTCACTGCCGATCGCCCAGACGGCGTGCCCGCTCGAGAGCGCGACATCCCACAGTGAGTCCGAGACCACGAAGTGGTTGAGCACTTCGAAGAGCTGATAGTGCGTCAGAAAGCGAAGATCGTCTCGCGAATACCCGCCGCGTAACGCGGGATGCGCGAGCGCGACCAATGACGCGTCGCCGGCGACCCGATCAATGACGTACTGCTTCTCCGAGCGCGACTGGGGCAGCGGAAAGTCGAACCAGACGACATGCCGCGCGTTGATCCCCAAGAGATGCGTCTTGAGCGCATTGACCCCATGCTCGTACACGGGCACGAACGACGAATCGGTCCGATGGTGATCGATGTGCAGGTAATCCGACACGCCCGCGATGTCGTAGCCCAACTTGTTATAGTAGTAATCGACGATGGCGCTGTCTGTTTGGCGCCCCTCGGTGAGCCCACCCCACGCCCGGCCATGCGCATGGAAGTTCGCGGTCCGCCAGTGCGCGCCAGCGGGGGCATCGGCGTACGGATTATAAAAGGCCGTGCCGCTGAACGGGGCTGGTGTTGGAAAGCGATATACCGGACCAATCGCATACGGCGCGATCGCGATCCCCAGCGGGACCCCGATCACGATCAGCGCTGCCCATTTCACGAACGCGACTATACGCTGCACCATGGAAAGCTATATTGGCTCCATGACGAGCACACGTGGCGCGGCCATCGTCTACCGTCTCTATGATGTGGGCTTCGAAATCGATCTCAATCGCGCGGCCGAGCTGCTCACGGCGGCGCGCGATGCGGGCGAGCCCTTGCGTGTGCGACCGGTGCGTGGGGAGGCCCAAGCGATTCAGATCGCGAACCCACCGATCACGGTGGCGCTCGGCGCCGAGTCGCTGGGGGTTCCCGGCGCCGCAGGGCCCGCGGAGGTCTCGACCAGGATCTTCGACTTTGGCGTCGTCTCGCTGCGGATCACGATCCCCGCCGCCGAGATGACGTGGGCCGAGTTCACGGCTTTTGGCAATGCGGTGGACGTGGGGTTCGACCTGACGCCGATATTCGACCGCCAGCTGGCGTCGCTGCTGGCCTGCATCGGGCCGGCGGTCGAGCGACAGGAGGTCAAGAAGGTCACCGAAGACTACGTCGTCTTTCGCATCACCTCGCGCCTGAGTCCGGATACCTGGCGCGATGAGAACATTGTCCCGTTGTTGCTCAACGAGCGGCGAGCGCTCTCCGACATCGCGCGGAGCGAGCTCCTGCCGCATCGGTTCTCGTACTACACCGATGACCTGACCATCCTCACGTGGGACAACGCGCTCATCGTCGAGCCGTCGGCGGACGACGCGGACGTCCAATACATCCTCGAGTTCGCCAACGCGCAACTGCTCGAGCTCCGCGTGTACGATGCGATTCTCGACGCCGAGTTGCCGAAGATGTACGATCGCGTTGCCGTGGCGCGGCCGCGGGGCGCCGGCCTCTTGCGCGGGCGATACGCGCTCATCCTCGCCGATTTGCAGGCGCTCGTCGCGGATTCGACGGAGCTGGTCGAGCGCGTCGAGAGCGCGCTCAAGGTCACGGACGACGTCTATCTCGCGCGGATCTACACGGCGGCGCTGGAGATTTTCCGGGGTCGCGAGTGGCGCGCCGCGATCGACCGCAAGTTGTCGATCATTCGCGAGACGTACGACATGCTGAATGCGGAGTCGCAGGCCGCCCGCTCGGAGGCTCTCGAGCTCTTGATCGTGGTGTTGATCATGCTCGAGATCCTCCTCGCGATTCTACTCCGCCATTAGCGCGCGGCTCGTCCTACTTGCATTTCGCCAAGTACGCTTTGATCACCTGCACCGCGACGCCCAGCCGCCAGAGATCCTGCCAGCCGTAGTACCCGCCTCCCCGTGGCACGTAGTGCTCTATGCCGAGGCAGCCGAATAACCCCGTGGTGGGCTTGTTCGGCAGCGCAGCATACGGGTTGAACGTCGCCATCGGATCCGCCCCTCCAACGTTGGGGGTGTTCTCGAAGATCGAGATCGAACCACCGATCGCGCTCGTCGGGCCAGGAATGCACGCGGTCGGAACCGTCTGACACAACTGGTATGCGGCCACCGTCGAGTCGGCCTTGGTCCCCGGGGGCGGGAACATCGGATTGCTACCGGTGATGTCGCCGGCAGTGCAAGACGGCAGGTTGATGCTGCAGTACCCTTGATTCGGCGTGAACGCGCAGTCCTGCCCAGGCAGGTTGCACGTCGGACCGGGAATTCCGCCGCTACTGGCTGGAGCGGGGCCGTTGCCGGGCGGGCCATTGCTGGCTCCCGGAGCCGTTGGGCCGGGGCCAGGATCGCCGGATCCGGGCGGTATGTCGCTCCATCCACTACCATCGCAGACCGCGAACTCCCCGTTCCCGCAGAAGAACGTGCCGCTCGCATCCGTCGAATTGATCGGATCTCCACCGCCGAACGCGTATTGGTTGATGCCCCCCGACAGCCCGAGCGGATCCGGCAACAGGAAACGCCGGGTGACGGGGTCGTACCAGCGCGCCCGCATGTAATACAGCGACGTGACCCCATCCTCGTACAACAAGGACTTCCACCGCAGCGGTGTCGTATCGCTGGTGGTGGCGACGCGAGCGTTCCCCCAGGGATCGTATTGAATCGAGTCTTCGATCCCCGAGCTATTGAACTGGCCGATGACATTGCCGCCCGCATCGAGCGCATAGTAGTGCACCGTCGACGAGCCTTTCGCGCCCTTGATGCGTATCAGCGGATAATCCGCTGTGCCGGGATAGTACGCGAACTCGGACAAGCGGGTATTCGCCGAACCGTCGAGGATCGCCATCAACTGATTGTTGTCCCAGAGATAGTACCGATCCACCGTGCCGTTCGTGGTGCGACGCGCGAGCTGACCGTAGTTGTCGTAGTCGTAGATCCGCGTGGTGTCGCCCGATACGATCTGCGCCAGGCGACCGTCCGCGCTCCACGTATACTGCCTCGTGGTGGAACCACTCGTCATACCAGAACGGTCGCCGTCCGAGTCGACGGTGAACGTGAGCGCGCCCCACGCGGTCAATCGACCATCGGACCCGACGGTGCCGATGGTGTCCGCCGAACCCACGACAACAGTGTCGAGACTCCCGGCCGCGTCGAACCTGTAGCCGTCCGTCTCGTCCGTCTGCACGACACGCGTCTCGTTTACCGTGCAGCCGTTGCCGTACAGCTGGTTCCCCGGACACGAGGTGATATTGTCGTTCCACTGACCGATCTGTCGTTGCTGGAGCTCGCCCACCCCATCGTACGAATAGAACTCGACGGAGTCCGGCTTCACCACACCGTGATCGAGCTCAATCACGTGGGAGAGATTGTCGTACCCGTAGCCTCGATACAGGTTGAACCCGGTCCACGTCGTGTTTCCGAGCATGCCGAAGGACGTATAGGCATCGATGCGGCTCCCACTGACGCCGGTAAACAGCATCGTGTCCGTTCGGAACACCGGGTCGCGACGGAATGAGATCGTGTCGGGGCCGACGACGACGTGATCCAGCGTCCCGGTCGTCGCGTTGTAGAGGAATTTCCGCGTGTACGGATCGATCCCGGTGACGTTGCTGCTGACCGTGGTCGTCATGGAATCGACGCGATCGTGCGAGTCGTAGAAGTACGTCCGCTTGTACGACCGATTACCGGCCAGCAGAAAAATGGTGGTCGACGAATCGACATTGCCCGTGCTGGGCGAGAGGTAGCTAATCTCGCGCGTGACCGGATTCCAGGCGTTGACCGTGTCGCCCAGCTTGGAGTACGTGATGATCTCCAACGTATCGAGCTCGCCGGTGAAGCTCGGCGGCCGGTGCACGTGCGTCACCCGGCCCAGCAGATCGTAGAGATACTTGACCATCTGGCCCTGCCGATTCGTCGTCGTCGCCGTCGTCAACCTCGACGTATACGTGGTCGTCTCCGTGCGATTCGCCGGATCGGTCTGCGTGACGGGCAGATTCACCGCGTTGTATGTGGCGCTGAACACTTCCCCTTTGGGATTCGTCAGGGATGTGACGTTGAGGCCATCGCGCTGGTAGATCGTCGGGTTCGCGTGCACCCCATCGAACACGGAGTCCACCCGGTTTAGGAGATCGTACAGCGTCGTCGTCACCTGCGTGGTGATCTGACTCGTGTTGCTGTAGGCGCTCAGCGTCACCACTGAGTCCCGGCCGAAGCGGTCGAACCGCCTGGCGGTGAAGTGCTGACTGGATTTCAGCATGACCGTGTCTACGTTGCCGGTCCAGCTGTCGTACACAAAGCGCGTCGTATCGCGAACGCCGTCGACCATCGAGGTGTCCCGCAGCCGCGCGTCGGGGTGGTAGCGCGTCGTGTCGCCTCCCACCACGGTCGAATCGATGTGCCCGCGCGTCCCGATGAAGAACTGCTGCGTGGGCTGGTTGGTACCGGAGATCTGGAGCGGTTGGTCGAATGCGCCGTACTGGTAACTCGTCGCAACCTGTCCGGCCGGCTGACTGAAGACGAGCAGCGGCCCGCTATACTGGTACTCATCGACGCCTCCGACCGGGTGGGTCACCGTCGCCGGGTATCCGTTCTGATCGTAGGTCACGCTCATCTGGATCCCCATGTTCGTGGTCGAGACGAGCGGCTGTCCCCACCGATCGGCCGTGAACTGGGTCGTGTCACCGCCGGCGGTCACCACCATGCTTTGGACGAGGTCCGCCTCGACGGGCGTTGCGGGTGTCGTACTCGTCAGGCCGGTCGGCACGCCGACGGTCTGCCATGGCGTATAGGTCGTCACGAGGTGAATCGTGCTCAACGTCCCGGTCGAATTGAAGTCGAGCGGCACCTTCGGCGTGCTCGCCGTCGCCAGCTTCGACGTGATCGGCTCGAACGTGTAGGTCGTGACGTTGCCATTGCGATCGGTGAGGGAGTCGAGTCGACCCGATGAATCGTAGCCGAACTTCGTGCTATCCCCATCGGGGTCCGTCCATTTCCGCAGGAAACCGCTCGCATCGACCGAGACCAACGTCACCCGGCCGCTGTCGGGCGCGTTGTCGTTCCCGCGGGGCTCCACGATTTTCGCCAGATGGCCGTTCGCGTCGTAGTGGAGCGTGATGTGCGTGTGCGCCCCATGGTACATCCGCAAAGGGTCGGAGATGGTGAGCACGCGCGCCTCCGGTCCGAGGCTATCGTCGGTAAACCACACCGTGTCCTTCGCCGTCCGATCCACGACATATCCGGCGGTCTGGCCGTTCGTCGCGCCCCATACCTCCTTCGAGGAGTCGGGATAGTCCCGCTCCGGACTTCTCGGTACGCCCAGGCTGTCGTGGCTGTTGATCAAGGAGAACACTCCCGGCGGATCCGTCGTGCCACACGAACACGCGTTCGTGGTGGGATACGTGATCTCGCCGCCGTCGCCGGTCGCCGCCAGGTACTTCGTTTGGTCGACCGTGCCGTTCGCGTGAAAGTAGCTGTAGAGTTTCGGCGCGCCGGAGAGCGTCCAACCGCGCGCGTACGGCGACGCGCGCTCGTTCAAGACAGCCAGCGTGTGGGAGGTGTCGGTCACCTGCTCCGTGTGGCCGTCGGCGAAGATCGCCGTCACCACGAGTTGCATCTCGTACGCACCGGAGACGAATCCCGAGGGCAACGTGGCGTCGACGTTGATCGCGCCGGCGAGTCGGAACGGCTTAGTCGTGCCGTTCGCGGGGGAAGCGCTGAAATTGAGAATCGTCTCGCCGTTCGTGAACGTCGCCCAGGTGCCGTGCACCAGCGCCTGGAACGTGTACTTCGTCACGGACGGGGCGCCGCTGACCAACGTGACATCCGCGTAGACCACCGGACGAAGCGCGACCCGATCGCCGTTGTACACGAGGCGCACTCGATTCGCGGCACCGCTGGTGATGTACCCGGGCGTGCTCATCGATGCGGTCATCGCGAAGCAATTGACGGCGCAGCGCTTGACGTTCTTGGTCATCTTGATTCGTGTAGCTCGTCGATACGAGGAACGAGTGCCCGATGGTGTAGGCGTAGCTGCCCGTCGCGCTCGCACCGCTCAAGCTCGCCGTGAGCCGAATGGCCCCTGTCGCGCCGACCGAATCGGTGACGGCGAAGTGCACCGCGACGTTGGAGGAGCCTTGCGCGCCGACCGTCACGGATGACGGCGCGGTGCAACTCGCGATGCCTCCAGGCGAGGGCGTGCAACTGAGGCTGAGGGCGAAGTTCTCGCTCACGCTCATCTGACTCGTGACTTTGAAGACGACCGAGTCACTCGTGCGGGAGATGAGCGTGATACCACTGTCAGCCGGCGTGACCACCGCCGGTGGATGGTTGATCGTCAGATTGAAGTTGCCACACGAGCCATTCATGCCGTTGCCGAACCCGCTACACGCGGTGACCGCAAACGTGTTGGTGCCCGGTATCAGCGTGTAGGTGCCCGAGCTCGTGTCGCACGAGACGCCGCCGAAGGAAAGCGCCGCGCCATTGAACGTTCCTGACGCGCTTTGGAGCGGCGCCCCGGCGGGACAGACCGAGATGGTCTCGGTGATGGTGGGCGCAGTGACCGTAGTGATCGACGGATTGAACGTCACCGTCGGTGGCGGGTTGTGACAGGTATCGCACATGAAGTACGGTCGTGGGTGCGCTTGCTGTGCGAGCACCCCGGTGGCGAACGCGCACAGGGTGACGAGCAGCGCTAGGGCGAGCGAACGAACGGACATCGGCTCCTCGGGCTACGAGAGGGGAACTGCGGACCCCCCTCTCATTAGGCACCGGATGTGCCGGGCCAGATCGCGGCGCAACCTGCAGTAGGATCACGCGTTGCGTCTCACGGCCACCTTCGCCGTTCGCGTTATTCGCAGGGCGCGCGTGCGAATTCGCGCGACAAAATGCGAAAAACGCGAATGGGCGGCGAGCTAGCGAGACTGCCGCGCCAACTGCTGGGTCAGCGCCGGGACGACGCCGGCGCCGCGGAGATACGCGGTGAGTTGGCCGCGATGGTGCGACTCGTGGCCGATCACGAACCACAGGCCGGATAAGCGACTCATCGCGCCAGAAGGAACCAGGCGGCTCGGCTGCGTGTCCGAGATAAGCCGCTCGCCGTGTTGGCGTATTCGACCTCGCACTTCGTCACCCGTCGTCCGAAGCAGCGCGATGAGCTCGGCCTTGGTGCGCACGCGCGGCAGCGCGGCGCGTACGGCATCCATCACAGCGGGCTTGAAGAGATTGCCGAAGTTACACTCGGGGGCGAGCAACTCGTTGGTGAACGCGATGCCGTGCTCGGCGACGTGTTGGCCGATCTCGCGGATCGACCGCGCCTGCGGGTCGGGTCGGTAGTCGAGTTGATCCTCGGAGACGAGATCGATCTCCGACATCACGCCATTCCGCGTCGCTTCCCAGACCGCCAGCGCTTCGTCAACGAGACCCATGTTACCCCGGCGGCAAGTATCTCCGCAGGAAATCTATCACGTGCTCCGCCGCCTGCTGGCTCTCGGCCGGCGTAAGGCCATTCGGCGAGCCGGGGTACACGTCCGTCTCGTGCGGGACGTTGTACTTGGTCAGCATCGCATCCAATCGCCGGGCTTCGGTGATGGGCACGAACGTGCTTGCTTCGCCGCCAACGATCAGCACCGGCGGTAGCTTGCCGGCGTTCGCGGGGTCGCGCACGCGATACACGCCGAAATAGTCGACGACCGCCTTGACGCGTTTGTCCACCTGCGCTCGATGGAGCGCGAGCGCCGCACCGACGTTGATGCCGACGAGTCCGATCTTCGTCGAGTCCACGCCGGGCGCCGTCTGGAGCTGCGTGATCGCGTCGCCGAGAGAGCGCATCCACTGGCCGAAGTCCGCGCGCTGGTCGCCGACATCCGCTACGATCGTCTTCGTGCGGTCGAAGTACTGCAGGATCTCGACGACGTACCCGTGTGCAGCCAGCTTCTTCGCGGCCTCCCGCAGCACAGAGTCCTCGGCCGGCACACCGCCGGCGCCGTGCAGCAGGATCAGCGCCGGGTGTGGTCCGTGAGACTTGCTGAGTGCCTCGAAACGTTCCCAGCTGACCGGCACGCTGTCACTGATCACAGTGCCCTTCTCGAATCCCGCCGGTTTCGGCGCCGCTGGCTTTGGCTCGACGGGCTTCGGCGGCTCGGCCTTCGGTGGCTCGGGCTTCTGTGCGACCACAACCATCGAGTCCACGGCCGCCCGCGCGGCGGGCGCCGCACCCCAAATAGAGTCGGGATTGTCCGAGACAAAAACCCGAGCCTCGAGCATCCACCCGAACACCCTCGGCTTGAACACGCCGGCGACGGCGTCGCAGCCCGCTTGGGTATCGATCACGCTCTCAGGCCCGAAGACGGGCTTACCGTCCGCCCCCACCTCCGACCACCTCGCGGTGTCGTCCGGCTTGGGCACGCATAAATCCACGTGCTGGTGCCACTGCGCCACGCTCAATGGCACGCGCTGATCCAGCACCTCCTCAGTGCTCGCACCGGGAGCCATATACGTGGCGCCGAGCAGTCGATATCCGTTCCTGCCCCGACGATAGATGAGCGCCGCGGGCTTCGCGGGATTGAAACGGACGGCTTCCTCGATCGCATAGCGCCAATTGAACACGTGGACAATGGCCCTCGCCGTGGTATCGCCGTCATGGAGCTCCCGATACCCGTCGCGCGCCGCGAGGTCAGGCGTCGCGTACTTGCCGATCGCGTCGCGAATGGCGACCACCAGCTCGTCGGCGCGCAGCGAATCCACCGCGCTGGCGGGCCGCCGGTCGGTCGTGAGCAGGTGCGCGGTCTCGCCGCTAGCCATCGCCCGGACCGCCGCAACGACCGCCGGATTATCATGGTCGTCGATCGGCGCCGCGTCACCTGGCCGGCAAGCCGCGACTCCCACCATGAGGACCAGAACGTGGCGGCGCATACCCTGTATACGCTACCCGGGTGGCTCAGGTCACAGGCGTGACAGGCCCGCGACGGCGGCGATGAACCGGTCGACCTCCTCCGCGGTCGTGTAGCACGCGCAGCCGGCTCGAACCAGGCCTTCCGGGGCATGCCCGACCCGGGCGATCACCGTCGAGGCATAAAAATCCCCGCTCGACGCGAATATCGCCGACCCAGCCAGCCGCTCGGCCACCGTCCGCGGGAGCATATGACGGTAGGCGAAGGACAGCGTCGCGGTCCGGGGTCGCCCCGGAGGCGGCCCATAGAGCCTCACGCATGGAAGCGTCTCGAGCCCCCGCCAAAGCCTCGCGACTAGCGCTTGACCCTCGCGATCCAACCGAGTCATCGCGTCCACCAGCCGCTCCCGTCGTGTCGCCCCTGTCTCTCCGAGGGACGCGAGGAAGTCGATAGCGGCACGGGTGCCGACAATGCCCTCGTGGTTCAGGGTTCCGGTCTCGAGCCGCTCGGGTGCCTCGTTCGACGCCGGCTCGAGCTTAGGCACGTCGAGGTCTTGTAGCAGCTCCCTCCGTCCATAGAGCACACCGACATGTGGCCCGTAAAATTTGTAGGCCGAGCACGCCAGAAAATCGCAACCCCAAGCTTTGACGTCCATGACCGCGTGAGGCGCATAGTGGACCGCGTCGACGAAGACGAGGGCCCCGGCGCTGCGGGCGAGCTTGGCGATCGCCGCCACGTCGTTGACGGTGCCGAGTGCATTCAATGCCGCGCCGATGGCGACCAACCGCGTGCGCGGCGAAAGCAGTCGGCCAAACTCGGCCAGATCGAGCTCTCCGGTCGCGGGATCGAACGGAACGACGCGAATCGTGATGCCGCGCTCGCGCTCGATGGCGCGCCAGGGGGCAACATTGCCCTGGTGATCGAGGTCCGTGACGATGACCTCATCGCCGGCTTTCCACCCGCGCCCGAGCGAGCGGGCAACGTGGAATGTGAGCGTGGTCATGTTCGCGCCGAACGCGACCTCGGAGGGCGATGCGTTGAGCAGGTCCGCCGCCGCCTCGCGCGCCGCATGAATCATCGCGTCAGTCTCTTCGCTCGACGGATAGGCCCAATCGGTGTTGGCGTTGTGATGGTACAGGTAGTCGGTCATGGCCTGACCGACCGCGAGCGGCGCCTGCGTGCCACCCGGGCCGTCGAAGTACGCGACCGGCCGACCATTGTGGCACCGCGCGAGCGCGGGGAATTGTTCTCGAATCGACATGATAGGCAGGAGTACTATGACCAGAAGCGCCACGCAACGGCGATGGTGACGAGCTGGGCGCCGATGACGAGGGCGACGCACCCGGGCCACCCGGCCCATCGCCACAGGAGGCCGGGCAGCTCTCCGCCGACGCTGCCGCCGAGGTAATAGAAGGCGACGTACAGCCCAGCCGCCGACGACCGGGTCGCGAGCGGCGCCGCGTGTTGGAGGTAGCTCGTCGACGAGGACTGGCAGACGAAGACCGCCGAGCTGCACACGGCGAGGCCAATCGCGACGAGCGCGAGATTGTGGGTCAGGGTCAGCGGCATGATGGCCGCCGAGATGAGCAATGCCCCGGTCAGCGTCCTTCTCGATCCGAATCGATCAATCCACTGTCCCGCGACGGGCGTCACGAACACGCCGACGAGGTAGACGACAAAGATGCTGGACAGGAGCGCCGGACCGAGCGAGAAGGGTGGGTCGGCCAGGTAAAAGTTCACGTAGGTGAACGTCGCGACGAGCGAGAACAGCACACTGAATCCAACCGCATAGGTCGCGATCAATCGCCGATTCCGCAGGTGCGGCATAATGGCGAAGGGGGCGGCGTGCGGTGTGAAATGTCGCTCCGTGGGGAGCCACGCCCACGTGACCAGCGCACCGACGACGTTGAGGACGCCGAGGACGACAAATGCCATGCGCCAGTCGGCGACCGACGTGACCAGCCCGGCAATCACCCGCCCGGAAAATCCACCGAGGACATTCCCGGTCACGAGCGCCGCCATCGCTGCTCCGACACCGCGTCCCGCGAATTCCTCGGTCACGTACGCGATCATGACGGCGAATACCGCGGGCATGACCAACCCTTGTAGAAACCGCCAGACGACGAGCGCGAACAGCGTGTGCGCGGTCGCCGCCAGCATCGTCGGAATGGCGAGCACGAACATCGCGGGCACGATGACGCGCTTCCGGCCGAGGCGATCGGCCGCGAGTCCGACGAACGGAGCGGCCAGCGCGACGGCCGCCGTCGACACGCTCACCGTGAGGCTGGCGCCGGCTTTGCTGACATTGAACTGATGTTCGAGGGTCGGTAGCAGCGGCTGTGTGGCGTAGAGATCCAGGAACGCGCACATGCCGCTGACCCCGACCGCGAGCCGCGCCGCTCCGCGGCGCGTCGATGCAGCGCTATCGCGCTGCTCGACTGGTCTGTTCGCCAAGAGATCTCCTTCGTCGATCTCTCTCATTCGGCGCGGACGGTCTCGACGAGGCGATCAATGTCGTCTGGAGTCGTCAGGTGATTCACGAAGCAGGCGCGGAGCCAGAATCGCCCGTCGAGGATGGTGCTGGACAAGAACGCCTGCCCGCCAAGCTGGATGGTCCGTAGGGCCACGCGATTTCTTTCGTCACTCCCCTTGAATCGAAAACACACGATACTGAGTGACGTCGGCTCCCATACCTCGAGCTCCGGTCTCGCGCGAACCAACTCGGCCAGCCGCCCGGCCAGCGTGCAGTCGTGCGCGATCCGTTCTGCGTAGCCCTCGACGCCATGGTATCGCAGCGCCATCCACGTCTTGAGCGCGCGAAATCCTCTCGTCTGTTGGATACCGTACTCGCTGAGCCACGGCTCGTCGTCGGTGCGCAAATATGGCGGCACGAGGCTGAACGTATCGCGCATGAGGTTGGAATCTCGCACAATGACGAGCCCATTCTCGACGGGTACCGACAACCACTTATGTGGGTCCACGGCGAGACTGTCAGCCCGATTGATGGCTCTCAGAGCCGTCGCGTACGCCTTCGTGAGCACCGCCGGCGCGCCGTACGCACCATCGATATGCAGCCACACGCCGTGTCGCGCACAAATGTCCGCGATGTCATCAATCGGGTCGATGGCCCCAGTGTTGACGGTCCCGGCGCTCGCGATGACGGCCATAGGCTGGTGCCCGGCCACCAGATCCTCGCGAATCATCGCGTCGAGCGCATCGGGTCTCGCTCGCAAAGCCGCATCGGATGGCACGACCCGCATCGCCTTGCGACCCAGGCCAAGCAACTCGATCGCTTTCGTGTGGCACGAGTGTGCCTCGGCTGTCGCGTACACGCGAAGCGTGACGCGTCGGCAGCCCATCGGCGCGAACGTCATGTCCGATATGTTGGCAGGCGTGCAGGCGAGCAACCGCGAGCCCGGTGAGCGCGGCGACCGAGCTGCCGCTCACGAGCAACCCCATCGTGCCCGCTGGAAACCCCAGCATCTCGGCAAACCAGCGAACGACTTGTCGCTCGACGTAGACGGCGGCATGGTCCCCGCCGGCGACGCTGGGATTCATCGCGGCCGCGAGCGCGTCGGCGAAGATCCCGATCTCGGTGGGTGGAGAGTTCACCCAAGCCGAAGAAACGGGGATGCCCGTTGCCAAATGGGTACGGCGCAATGTCACGAGCGAACGCGTCGAGGATGTCGTCGCTCGATTGACAGGCGGTCGGCAGCGGCGCATGCTGCCAGGCCTCGACGAGCTCCCGCGGAACCGGTTTCCATACGGGTCCGTCGCCGAGCTGCTCCAAATAGCGGGCAATGAGATCGACGACTTTAGCACCGACGCGGCGCACCTCGGCAGCCGACCAACCTTTACCGTTCATGGCGAAAAAAAGCCTTGCATCCGGCCGTCTAAACGGCGACTCTGTGTAACAATGGAGTCACAGCCAGTCCCCGCCACAGACGGCGCGGCGCCAGCCGCCGACGCTACCCCAGCCGCGCCGAATGAACAACCGCGCCCGCGCGTTCGCCGCACCGCGCGCACGCCGTCGTACGCGCTCGACCTGCTGATCGTGCGCCACGGGCCGGCCGGCGACCGCGACGAGTGGGCAAAAACCGGACAGGACGACGACGAGCGCCCACTCACCTCGAGCGGCATCCGCGAGATGCGCCGTGCCGCGCGCGGGCTGCGGCAGCTCGTGGGCTCGGTTGACGCGATCGGTACGAGTCCGCTCGTGCGCGCGAGGGAGACCGCGGAGATCTTGGGTCGGGCGTTCAACGTCACGCCGGTCGAAGCGCCCGCGATCGGCGACGGCGACCGGCACGGCATTCTGCGTTGGGTACGCAGCGCCGCGGCGGTGCGCGCGAAAAAACGCCGTGGTGAGCGCATCACGATCGCCATCGTCGGGCACGAGCCGGACCTGAGTGCGTCGATCTGTTGGCTCCTGACGGGACGGCCCACGGAACCATGGACAGAGATGAAGAAAGGCGGGGGGTGCCTGCTCTCGTTCACCGGTCGCCCGAAACCGCGCCAGGCGCATCTGCGCTGGCTCCTGACTCGCTCGCAATTGGAACGTCTCGCACGCTAATGGAACTCCCGAAGGACTTTCTCGACCAACCCGTCGAGCGGGCCTCACGCATCGTCGCCCTCGATCTCCTGCGCGGCGTCGACGCGACTCGTCTGCGTCTCATCGATCCGACCGACATCGAAGCGCTCCACGATTTCCGCGTGGCGGTCCGCCGGCTGCGGAGTTGGACCCGCGCGTTCCGCCCGTACGTGTCGAGCAGCGTCGGCAAGAAAGATCGTCGGCGTTTACAGCGCGTGGCGGATGCCACGAGCACCGCGCGCGATACGGAAGTGCAGCTGGAGTGGCTCCTCGCGCGCGAGGAGCAGTTGGAGCCGGCCGAGCGCGTGGGGGCAGCGCACTTGCGGCGCCGCCTGGAGCTCAGGAAGTACGACGCGGACGCGTCTTTGCACCAGGAGATCGCCCGCGACCTGGCGCGGGCCGTCGACTCGCTCAGCCTGTCGCTCCCGGTGTACGCGATTCGCTCCCGCGTCGACGAGCCGCCGCGCATCCACCCCATGTCGGCCGCGCTGGCCGATCTCGTGGCGCGTCACGCGGGTGCCTTACGCGACCGCCTGCGTCACGTCCGGTCGGTCGATGATCAGACGCTGGCGCACGACGCGCGGATCGAGGGCAAGCGGCTCCGCTATCTCCTCGAGCCGGTGTGCGACATCATCGAGGGCGCCGACAATGTCATCGCCGACCTCAAGGTGCTGCAGAACGTGATCGGCGAGATGCACGATGCCTATGTCCTCTCGCGCGAAGTCATGGCCGAGGCCGAGACCTCCGCGCCGACCGATGTCGGCCGCCCGGGCATCGTCGCGCTGGCCCGCGCGCTCCGCGAGCGCGAGATCGCGGCCTTCGAGGTGCTCGGCCGCGATTGGCTCGAGGGGAACGCCCTGTCTCTCGCATTCTTCGCCTCGGTCGCCCAGCTGACCGCCCGTCTCGCGGCCCACAAACCGCGCGACACGGAGATCGAGCGCAAGTATCTCCTCCACGCATTGCCGGACCGTGCCCACGACGCGCCGTCCGAGGACATCGAGCAGGGCTACGTTCCGGGCGAGCATCTCGGCCGAACGCCTGCGCCGCGTGCGCCAGAACGGCGACGTGCACTGCTACCGCACCGTGAAACTCGGCTCGGGGATCCAGCGCACGGAAATCGAAGAAGAAGCGCCGCCGGCTCTCTTCGACGCGATGTGGCCCCTCACCGAGGGTCATCGCATCACCAAGCGCCGCTACGCGATCGCCGACGAGCCGTTCGTCTGGGAGATCGACGAGTTCACCGACCGCGAGCTCGTGCTCGCCGAGGTCGAGCTCTCAGACGCGGCAACCCTCGTCGCCCCTCCCGACTGGCTCGCGCCCTACATCGTGCGCGAGGTCACGGGAGAGCCGGAGTACCTGAACATCAATCTCGCCGGCTAGCCGACTCCGTCTTTGCCGTGGATGTGCATCAAGACGTCGGACGTATCGACACGGAGCATGCAATAGTATTGGCGCGTCGTGTCGCCGGACTCCACTGTGCGGACATGATGAGCCCAACCCGCGCGATCTCCATGACGTTCATGGCCGGCGTCCTCGCCACCAGCGCCGCCGCGCAAATTCCCTCGTGGGGTGTCGACTCGTTCCACGTGCCGTCCGACCCGCATTGGGCGGTCGTCACCGCGCGTGACGTGGGGGCGGCGTACATCCTGCTGCGCGACAACCATCCTGGCGGCGCGTCCGAGCTGCACGACATGGATTTTCAGCATCGCTTGGCGCACGGACATCACGTGGCACTCGAGCGCGCGCGGACGGTCACGTCGTACCAGGGCTACATGGCCGTCCTGACCGGCTTCGCCACCGCGATGGGCGACAAGCACATATGGAGTCGCCCGACCTTCGTGGTCAACACGCCGCGTTGGCCCCGGTTCATTGTCAGCAAGCGTGGCGACAACTGGGTCGTGACCGACGCGGACCCGCCAGAGACCTCCCTCGTCGGCGCGGCGTTGATCAGTTGCGATGGCCAGGGGGTCGACGATCTGGCACGCCGGAGTGTGGGTGAATTTCGCGCTAACTGGGATATCGGAGCGCAGCAAGCCCAATTCGCTCCATGGCTCCTCGTGAACGAAGGGAATCCGTTCATCGCCCGTCCCAAGGCATGCGTCGTCGATACCAGCGGCCAGCGGCAGACTGTCACGCTCGATTGGGTGCGCATCAAACGCGAGACGCTGTTGCCGCGCCTCAAGAAGGCTGGAGGAGCCGGGCAGGCAGGCTACGGCATTCGCCAGGTCGGCAGTGGCTACTGGATCGCCATTCAGGACTTGTACACTGCTCGGGCCCTCGAGGTCGCCAAGGCCGTCGAGCAACAGAAAGCGGCGCTGAGAAGCGCGCCATTCGTCGTGCTCGACGTCCGTGGAAACGGCGGCGGTTCCTCATTGATGGAACGCGAGATCGCGGCGTCACTCTTCGGCGCACCCTACGTTGACGCCCGCCTCGCATCGGGGACGGCGAATGAATGTGGCAATCCCGACGGCGCGTGGCGCGTCAGTCAGAACAACATCACCAATCTCGAGTACCTGCGGCGCACGGCAGACTTCGTGATGCAGGGCGGGCCGGAGGTCCGGCAGATGGTGGAAGCGACGCTGCACAACTTGCGCGATGCGCTCGCGCACGGTCGGGCATTTTCCGGGGCCACCCACTGTGCGCAGGCATCGCCCCCGCCGGCTGGGGCCCTGACGACGCCGTCGGAAATGAAAGGCCGTCTCTTGCTGCTCACCGACAACCTGTGTTTCAGCGCCTGTCTCTCGCTTGCGGATGATTTTCGGCAGCTCGGCGCGTTTCACATTGGCCAGACCACGGACGCCGCCACCCACTACGTCGACGTGCGCGAGCAGACTCTCCCCTCAGGGTATTCGATCTTCTCGACGCTCCAGTCGCTGGATCCGGCTGCGCCGGTGCAAGTTGGGCCGTACAAGCCCGCCCTGATCTACAATGGCGATATCGCTGATTCGGCGACGCTCGAGAAGTGGGTCGTCGATAGCGCCGTTCCGGCGGCGAGTCGATAGCGATGCTGGCAGGGTTATATTTGCGCGATCTCGATGGCAATGTCCTCTCATGTGTGACCTCGGATGAATGTTCACCTGATTTGTTCGCCGTACGACTCGGGCCGCCGCGGCGAGCGCAACGGCGCCGGCCCGGCCGCGTTGAGCGATGCGCTCCGTGGACGGGCCGAGAGCGTCGAGGAGATCGAACTGACCGACTATCTGGCCGAGGTCAGCGTTGCGTTCGGGGTCGCGCGCGAGTTGTCGGTGCGCGTCCGCGATTGTCTTGCGAAAGGTGCGTTTCCGATAGTCCTTTCCGGCAACTGTTGCGCGTCCCTCGGCACGATATCGGGATGCGGATGCGCCAACACGGACGTTCGTGTGGTTCGACGGCCACGGTGAAGGGATGACACCCGACACGACCTCGAGTGGATTCCTGGATGGTATGGGGATCAGCGTGCTCACGGGTCGATCGTGGCGGACGATTGCCGGATCGATTCCCGGATTCGCGCCCATGCCGGGCAAGCAGATCGTGCTCGCGGGCGGTCACGATTGCGAGCCCGCCGAGCTGGCACTGCTCGATGAGGTGGGCGTCGAGCGGGTACGGACGGTCGCCGCGCTGAAGGACTCGAAGGTGTTGAACCAGCATGTGCTCGACGGTGTCTACGTTCACCTGGACCTCGACGTGCTGGACTCGCGCGAAGCGATGGCGAACGTGTGGGCGACGCCGGACGGCTGGAAGGTGGACGATCTCGTCGCAGCCATCCGGATCGTCAAAGAGCGGCGCCGGATCAAAGCCGTCGGGGTCGCGTCATACGACCCTCAGGCGGACCGCGACGGACGAGCCGCGCATGCCATTGTCCGTATCATTGACCTGATCACCGGCTGAGCGTGTGCGGGGTTGCAGCCAACTGGTCCCGTCCAGCGTTCGCATGCTGACGAGAGTCGCGGTATCGGTGGGTTGGGAGGCGCTCAGCCATCTCTAGCGGCGGCCAAATGTGCGCGCTATTGTCTAGCTCCTCTCGACCTTGATAGCGAGGCACTGTGATCGAGATCCCGGAATGGATGGAAGGCGCGGAGATCGTGATCGAGCTCTACGGAGCGGATCGAACCACGGCCAATAACCTTCGCGAGTTGTTCACTGACGAAAGCAATGATGTCGCGTTTTCGCACGCCTTCGGTGGTGCGGACTGCGTCATCATCATCACCGTTCTCGCCAAGCCGGTCTTCGATAAGCTGATCGAATACTGGACGAAGACGCGCACATTCACTCCGAAAACGACGGTCAAAATCCGCAACACCTCAATCACCATTGCCGGATTCGGGCGTGAAGATGTCGAAACACTGCTGGCAAATCCGGCCTTTCAAAACGCGGTCAAAGCCGCCAAAAGTAAATGACCCGGCAAGAGGCCGTCGCCAGGTGCATCGAACGGCTTCGCCCGAACGCCAAGTTCACCGTCATCACGCATTCGAGCGAGCATTTTGGGGACCTCTTGGGAGATGGCTTTTTCACGGCCCATCTCTACGATGAACAGATCGACGCCAATATGATCACCACGAAACACGGGATGGTGGTCATCCAGAACAGCTATATCGCGTCGTTTGCCTACAACGTCTTCTTGTGCTGGCTACACCATCGCCGCCTCCGTTCGTCCGCCGAGTCGCTCGACCGCCTCCTCGCGTACAACTTCAAGAAGTTCTTGGCCGAACAGTTCTATCACTATAAGAACTGCATCTACTCGCGGACCCTGCTCCTCGAGACGCTGCTGTTCCAGGAACACCGGATGGTGCACGTCTTCGCCGCCAAGGACGCGGACTCCACGCTGTCCGCCGATGCAGACGCCGGCGCCAATATCATGCTCTCGGCGTTATTGATGCACGAAGTCAGTCACTATTTTCTCGATGCGAAGCCGGAGCTCTGGCCAGATCTGATGCGGTCCGAGGACGATGCGATCACATCGTGCGCCGCGCGCATGCAATCGACGTGTCGTCCGGCGATCTGGCCGGAGCTTCAATGCGACGCGCTCGCCCTGAAGCAATGCTTGGTAGACCACGGCCAGCATGCCGGGGTGAAGTTTGCATTGCGGGCCTTTGCATTCGCTTATGCGGCATACGCGGCTATGTATACGGCCCGCGCCACCGCGGAGGTCACTGCCTGGCAGTTGAATACGGACCCTCCTGACAGTGTCGACTTCCTGGATATTGCTCCAATGCCACACGCCGTATGGCGGTATACATTGGCCGTCGATGGCGAATTCGTGGAACGCGCGCGATTGGTCCTGGACCTGTGTGGGGAGCTCGCCAGCCAGCACGCATTCGAGCTGTTCGGCGACGATGATCCTTTTCCACTGCCGGCGACGATCGTGGACGACCTGTTGGCCTACGTTCCGCGCGCGTTTGCTTATGAAGTAGAGAACGACCGCAAGATGTCCCAACTGGTCGCCAGGGCGCTGCATGATCATCCCGAGGGCATGGAATACCTGTATCTGAGGTCCAAAACTTTCCGAACTGAGCGAACCGAGCCGCTGACCGTTCGGCCCGGCTAGCGCACCTAGCGCGCGAGACGGTATTCCAGAAGGACGACCCTATCATCAAGAACGGTGGTCTCTATGAGCTCAAGTGCGGCCAGCGACAAATCCGCGTAGATAGGCTCTCGGCCTCGGTCGCCGAGGATCACGGGAAACACCATGAGGCGGAGCCGATCAATCAGTCCGGCCTTGAACATGCTTGTGACCAGATGGATGCTGCCAAAGGAGTGCAGCGGATCCCCGTCCTGCTGTTTGAGTGCGGCGATCTCCTCCGCGGCGATGCCGCTGATTAGCCGCGTGTTTTTCCACATGAGGGGCTCTTTGAGTGTGCTGGAAAACACCACTTTCGGTGTCTCGCGCATCTTGGTACTGACTGGATCGGTGCCGGATGCGGCGAATTGAGCAAACGCCTCATATGTGGCTCTGCCCATCACGATGATCCGCGGCTGGTCAAGATTCGCGTGGACCCACTCTTCGAGGTCGGGGCCTAAGTACCCGAAGTACGGGGGTTGATCCACGCCAGACGCAAAGCCATCAAGCGAGACGAACAGGTCAGCGGTGAATTCTCGCATGAATAGGCGACGAACGACGGGACCGCAAATCGACACGCTCAGCCGTGTCGATTTCCGCGACTCCGTTCGTCGCCAAGGTAGAGACATCGAAAAACACCTAACAAAGGCGACTCGAAATGCGAAAAATTAGAATCTTCGAACACACCTCACTGGACGGTGTGATCCAGATGCCCGACGGACTCGAAGGCGGCGAGTACCTGTATGGTGACTGGACGGCACGGTATCGCAGTCCAACCGGCGCCGCAGCCCTCGCCGACAGATACGGGAAAAGCTACGATCTGCTGCTCGGCCGCCGTACCTACGATGGCTGGTCTGGCTTTTGGCCGAAGGTCAAAGGCGGTCCGTTCGCGGACGCCATTAACGCGGCGACGAAATATGTAGCCACCCACCGGCCGGCGAGCCTCGAGTGGGGACCAGTCAAGGCGGTCGGGCCGGACATCGCGGAGGACGTTCGCCGCGTCAAGGCGACGGACGGCCACGACCTGATCGTCTGCGGCAGCTCGACGCTGACGCCGGTGCTGATCGACCAGGGATTGGTCGACGAATTGGTGCTGATCGTCTATCCGGTCTTGCTGGGCCAGGGCAAACGATTCTTTCCGAGTAGCGCTGACGCACGCGAGCTCGCTTTCGTCAGCACGAACACGACGCCCACGGGTGTGGTCGTCAACACGTATCGGTACGTTGGCTCGCTAACGAAGTAAGCGCGGTCCGAACATATTGGGGGCATGAGCGGCTTCAGTTTCGACGCATCCTGGCCTCTAATCGCATTCCCACTAGCAGTGATCGTGGTCATCGTCGGGGTGACCATGTCACTCGCTCGGTGGGGGAGAGCATCCATGAACGGTTCGACGCGCGCGCCAGAAGTGTACGGGTACACCGTCTGTCTCATCGCCGTCATCGTGGCGCTCATCAGCGTGAGTGGCTTGCTCGATGCGGCATTCACGATCGCTGATCCACTCGGCGGCGAGAGCAGCGGCGCATGGAACGAGATGGGTCAAGCGCAGTCATTGCGCTCGCTCGATGCCTTTCGGGCATCGGCCACGAAGACCTCGACGGGCGCATACGTCTTCAGGCATCAGGTGTTCGGAATGAACGGCGTAACGGCGATCGCCGACACACTCAACGACGCCCAAGTGCTGGCGCGTTATGAAACGCTGCGCGCCGACCGGCTGTCGGAGCAGCGGTTCAAGGCGATCAAGGGGTTCGTGACGAACACGATCATGCTCGTGATCGCACTGGCGCTGTTCGCCTGGCACTGGCGATGGCTCCGGCGGCCGACTTCCTAGATGCCGTCGCGTCTCACTGAGATCAGCGAGGTGCTGCGCGAGGTCTCGGCGCGGGCCGAGGCCCTCGGCGCATCGCTCGGCGCCGAGCAGATGCTCCGGCGGCCGGAGCCGAACCGGTGGTCTCCGGCCGAGTGCCTCGCGCATCTGACCGTCACCGCCAACGCCTACGCGCCGGTGTGGCGCGACGCTTTTGCCGCCGCGAGACAACGCGGCGCGCGCGGCGGTGAGCCCTATCGCATGGATTTTATCGGGCGCATGCTGAACTGGTCACTCAAGCCGGGGAGAAATCGGTATAAAGCGCCGGCGCACATGCAACCCATTAGCGTCGCCTCCGGCGAAGCGGCGCTCGCGGCCTTTCTCGACTCGCAGCGGATGGTGCAACAGTTCGTGATCGAGGGCGCCGGGCTACCGCTCGACCGCATGAAGATCGCGTCGCCGGCGGTGGCGAGCATACGCTACAGCGTCTGGTCCAGCTTCGTGATCATCGGCACCCACGGACAACGCCACCTGGCACAGGCCGAAGTTACCGCGACGTCGTAGGCCGGTCGTTGGCATCGGCGATCCTGCCGTCTTCGGTCAGCCAGAATGCGGTATTCCATACCCCCATGCGCGAACGTCGCGGTGTAGATGTCAGCGCCACCGGGTCCGACTCCCTTGAACGTCAGCGACTCCAGCGCACCGAGCGACGCGAGCTTCGCCTGGGATTCCGCCAGCTGCTCACGGAACGTCCTCCGCCAATGCGGAGCTCATGAGCTCATAGTTCGGTTTGCCGAGCCGCAATTCGCCGATCAGTCGGCGTAGCGCCGCCTCACTCCCCACGGCCGGCGTCTGATCCTTGAATCGCTTGGCGAACGCGGCCGCCGCCGCGGCGTTCCGGGCTTCGACCACGCGCGCAAGCATGTCAGTTGCCAGGCGACTGGGGTTCTCCTTTCCTCCTACAACGTTCCGAAACAGCACGACGCCGACCTGCGCGCCTCGGTCGAAGTACATATAAGCGACGTACCCCGCGACGCCCCCGCTATGCCCGACCCATGTCAGCGTGTCGCGGCGCATCGCCATAAAGCCCAAGCCGTATCCTTGCTCGAAGTCGGCGGACGTGGCCACGAATCCACCGTATGCCGACTCCAGACGCGCAGGCGACAACACGCTGGCCGGCCCGTGGCCGAGCTCGAACGCAACGAAGCGGGCCAGGTCATCAACCGTTGTGAAGATCGCACCGTTGGGCACTTTGAAGCCGCGTCCGTCGCGCCCCTCGTGCGCCGCCGTCGAATCATCCAGCGTGCCATCGTCGTTGACCATGTATCCCGTCGCGAGATCCGGCGCGATCGTTGGATCAATCTCGAACCGCGTTCGCTGCATGCCGAGCGGCTCGAAGACGCGCGTGCGTTCCCATTCGGTGTACGGCACGCCGGCGACGTGGGACAGTGCCGCACCGAGGATGGCGTAGCCGATGTTGGAATAGGAGTACTCGGTGCCCGGGAACGATCGGTAGTCCGTGTGCGGCAACGCAGCGATCAACGTCTTTTGCCAGTCCGCCACCGGCCCGGTCCAGAACGGGCCTTCCTCACGGGGCTCTCGCGCGAGTCCGGCGGTCATCGTCGCCAACTGGAGGAACGTGAACGGCGGCGCGCCCGGTGGCTTGGAGCCGATCTGCTTGATCTCCGGTACATAGCGCTCGACCGGATCCGACAGTTGGATCTTGCCGGCAGCGATCAACTGCATCAGCATGACCGCGGTGAACATCTTCGTGATCGAGCCGATTCTGTAGACTGTGCCGCGGTTGGCGAGCCGGTGCGTCTTTATGTCGGCGAAACCATAGCTGTGCGTCCACACCAGCTGTGATCCCGCGATCACGCCAGCGGTGATGCTGCCAAGGCTGTCCTTCGCGAACTCGGCGTTGATCAGCGAGTCGATGCCGGAGAGTACCGGCGCCGCTATGGACGGCGCACTCTGCGGACGAGCGAGCGGTGCGCACAGCAAGCATGCCAGACCGCCAACGTACAACTTCACTGCGAGCGCATCGCGATGATCGGGTCTACGCGCGCCGCTCGACGCGCTGGGAGCCAGGAGGCGATGGCCCCGACGGTGACGAACACGAGACACACCAGCGCGAGCGTCGGTGGATCCAGCGGCTCGATGCCGAATAGCAGACTGTGGATCGCGCGCGTGAAGAACAGTGCGCCGAGCAGACCCGAACCCACACCGGGCAGGATGAGGAGCGCGCCGCGTCTCAACACGAGGGTCATCACATCGTACGGACGCGCGCCGAGCGCGGCTCGAATCCCGAAGTCCCGCGTCTGCTGACTCACTGCGTATGAGACTACCCCGTACACGCCGAGCGTGGCAAGCAGCAGTGCAATGGCGGCAAAGGCGGCGAGCAACAGGGTGTAGAAGCGTGACTGCGACACCGACTCCGCGACGGCCGCATTCATGGTTCCCAGCTCATACGTCGGCACGTAGGGATCGACCGACGCGACCACGCGCCGGATCTGCGGCTCCAGCGCCGAGGGTGGGAGCGCGGTGCGCAGGAGGAAAGTCGATCCGAGCGGGAAACGGCGGTATGGCAGGTATGTCGCCGGCTCGGGCTTGGCCTTGGGCGACCCGTAATAGGCATTGCGCACGACACCGACGATCTCTCCATGGGGATGGACGGCGCTGTCTCCCGGCGCGCCGGAGCCGCCGTGCCAGAAGGCGAACGTCAGGTGCTTGCCGATCGGGTTCTGTCCCGGGAAGTAGCGGTCTGCCAGGGCTTGGTTGATGACCATCACCGGGGCCGCCTCGCGCCGGTTCTCATCGTCCGTAAAGATGCGCCCGCCGAGCAGCGTCATCCCTATTGTGTTAAAGAATGCGGGGGAGACGGGATGGAGCCGTGACTCTGGCTCCGTGCCCGGCACCGGTGGCGGTGTGCCATCGATAGTGAACGACGTCGAAGGGCTAGAATTTTCCGGGTCGAACGGGCGGTTGGCCGCCACGGCCACGCGCTCGACGCCTGGTAGCGCCGCCAGCCCGGCTTGCACACGATCGGCGAAGTCGTTCACCGGCGCGTCATGATCGTACTTGGGGGTCGCAAGGGCGACATCGAATACCACGAGGTGATCTGCCCGGAAACCCGGATCCACGTCGATCAACCGTTGGAAGCTGCGGATGAGGAGTCCCGCCGACACCAATAACACGGTGCCCAGCGCGAGCTCCGTCATGACGAGGATGGAACGAACGCGGCTGCTTCCGGAGGTCCCGCCACCCCTGCCCGAGCGGAGCAGGTGCGCGAGATCCCAGCTGGAGATATGGAGCGCGGGGACGAGGCCGAAGGTCAGGCCAGTGGCGACGGCAAGCGCTGCCGAAAACGCGAGCACGCGCATATCGACGCCGACATCCTGCATGCGCGGCAACGGCAGCGCGTTCCCCGCCGCCAGCAGATGCACGACGAGCACCGCGATCACCGCGCCGAGCACCGCCCCGCTCAGAGCGATGAGCATGCTCTCGGCGAGCGATTCGCCGAGGATCTGTCGCCGCCCTGCTCCCAGGGCGGAGCGCACCGCCACTTCGGACGCTCGCGAGGCCGCTCGAACGAGCAACAAGTTCGCCACGTTTGCGCAGGCGATCAGCAGCACGAATATGACGGCGCCCAGCATGGCCCAGAGCGGAGCCTCGACTTCCCCGACGATCTGCTGCCGCAGCGGGACCGCCGCCACGCCGATTCCCGCTTCGTCCTTGGGGAATGCCTGAGAGATTCCGCGTGCGATCGTGCTCAGATCGCGCTGTGCACTTCCGAGCGTGATGCCATCGCGTAGGCGAGCGATCGCCGCGGCAGAATGATTGCCGCGGCCAATGTCGCCGATCTCCCAGGCTTCCCAGACCGCCGGGTACCAGAGCTCGGCGTTGTCGGGGAACGTGAGCCGCGGCGGCGCCACGCCAACCACGACGTACGGGTCGCCGTTGAGCGTGACCTGCGTTCCCACAATCCCGGGACTCGCGCCGAAATAGCGCCTCCAGGCGCCATCGGAGAGGACGAGGACCTTGGTTGCCGTTCTCGCATCTTCTCCAAGCGCGAACGTTCGCCCGAGCTGCGCGTGCGTGCCCAGCACGGAAAAGAACTCGGCGCCCACCCGCGCCGCGTTGACGCGGAGTGCGGGAGCTCCGGCGCGGAGCAGGTTGAGGCTCTGCCGACTTTCGAATGGAACGACAGTCGTGAAGCTGTGCGTTTGGCTACGGAAGTCGATCAGATCCTGCGGCGCGATCCCCATCGCCGTTCCCCGCGCATCCGTCCCGTGGAGGTACACGAGTCGGTCCGGTCGCTCGAAGCCCAGTGGCTTGAGCAGCACGCCGTCGACAAAACTGAACGCCGCGGTGCTGGCGCCGATCGCGAGCGACAGGGTGGCGATCGCGATCAGTGTGAACGCGGGCGTGCGCGCGAGTCGGCGCGCGGCGTAGCGCAGGTGCTGGATGGCTGCGTCCATATGTTCAGATATGACAACGCCTTGGCGGGATAGGTTTGAACCCCGAATGCGACCCAGTCGTCCCTGTCGGATTGCACGCGGCGGGCGCTGGTTGCTCATTTTCGCGCCATGCACTTGATCGCGGCCCTAACGCTGGCCGTCGGCTTCCGACAGGTGATGGTCGGACCGATGGCCGTCAATATCTGGTATCCGAGCGACGGTCACACGACTCAGGTACCGGCTGGCTTGTATAGCCAGGCGGTCGTGGTGAACGGGCCGATTCGCGGACGGGACCTGCCGCTCATCGTCATGTCGCACGGCGTGAGCGGGAGCGGCTTCAGCGACTACAACGTCGCGCTGGCGCTCGCCAATGCCGGGTATGTCGTCGCTGCGGTGACCCACCCGGGCGACAACTATCAGGACCAGAGCGCCGTCGGCAAGAGCCAGAATCTCATCGACCGCCCGCGCCACATCCAACGACTCGTCGATTACATGGTGACGCACTGGCCGGTCGACACCAAGCGCCTCGGCGCCTTCGGCTTCTCCCTCGGCGGCTTCACGGCACTGGTGCTGGCGGGTGGCACGCCGGATCTCAGGCAGAGCGCGCGGCTCTGTCGCGAACGCCCGGACGCACCGGAGTGCGCATTCGTCGCGCAGCGCCACGGCAACCCACTCGATTCGACCGCGGTGCCGGACTCAGTGTGGGATCACGACGCGCGCATCAAGGCCATCGCGCTCGCGTCACCGGCGGTGCTGGTCATGTTCCGATCCGGCGGCCTGCGCGACGTGCACGTCCCGGTGCTTCTCTGGCGCGGCACCGCCGACCCAAACGCACCAGACGCGTGGAACGCGGCCGTGCTCCGATCGGGACTGCCGATCACCACCCGAGGAGCACGTCGTGCCGAACGCCGGCCACTTCGTGTTCACGCCGCTATGCAGCGACGCGACTGCCAAGCAGGTACCGTTTCTCTGCGACGATCCACCAGGCGTAGACCGCGCCGCGGTCCTCCGTGAATTCGAGCCGAGCGTGGTCGCGTTCTTCGACGCACATCTCACATCCCATTGACGCGCACGCCATCGGGCGCGGCGCCATGACGAACGTAGTTGGACCGCGTACGAGGTCGCCAAACGATCGCGCGGTCGTCTTGCGGAGCGTTCGCTCTATCGTTTGGTCGAACGCCGCGGACAAGTTGAATCCGTGTCCGCAAAGACGTTGGATACGCTCTGTGAGATCCTTGGCATTGGACCCGGCGAGCTTATCGAGGTTCAAAGCGCCCGGTGAGGCAATCACGCTGAGTCTTACCTCGCCTAGCGAGACTCTCTTGCGATCACAGCCGCATGATTGCAAGATCGGACGTGACCACATCGCGGTTTCAGCTCCGGGACGCGGGCTTGGCGCCCGGCCGGATCAACCGTATAATCTGGCACCAACAATTCGCGAATGTGTCTAGGGTTCCGCCAATCATCGCGATTGGGTCCGTGACCGAGCGACACCAACGGCTCGCGATGAGCCGCACAACTTACGGCATAAAAAGCCTGAGGTCCTTCCTACCCAAACGGTCGGAGCAGCCTTGGCTTTGCCTGAGATCGCCGTACTCGCCGCGTTGTCGCTCATGACAAAAGTGCCGGATCGCACACCGAATCTCATCATCGTGATCTCGGTCGACATGCTGTCCGGCGAGATCATGGACCGCTACACAGACCATCTCCCGGGAGGATTGGGGCGCATCCTCAGAGAAGGCGCGGTCTTCGAGAATGCTTACCAGGAGCACGCATTCACCGAAACGTGCCCTGGTCACTCCACGTTGCTCTCCGGACGACATCCCTCGTCCACCGGAATAGGCACCAATAGCTGGATCGACTCGATCACCGGCAAGCCGATCTACTGCGTCCAAGACGACCACGTCAGCACCATCGGTGTGCCGCCAGGCACGCCTGGATCGAGTGACGTGCAATTTCGGGGGACCACGTTCGGTACCTGGCTCAAAGACCAAATCCCGGGCAGCAGAGTCTTTGCGGTAGCGGGCAAGGATCGGTCGGCGATCATGATGGCCGGCCCCAAGACCGATGGCGTGTACTGGTTCCAGGAAGGATTTGGCTTCACTACGTCGACGGCGTACGCGCCGGCGATCCCACCATGGCTGGTTGCCGTCAATGCGAGGCTCATGCGGCGTCTGCGCACCGAGACGCTCACCTGGGTGCCCATCGGCCCGTCCGATGGACTCACCTATCCGGGAGAATGGAAAGCCGACATCACGGGCGCGCCGATCGTGAGTCGCCTCCCACGGCTGATCCAGACGCAGGGATTTCCGGATGCCCCGAAACCCGGCTTCGTGCTCAATGAGACCCAGGACGGCGGCTTCTGGAACCGATATCGGGCCTCGCCGTTCTGGGACGATGACATCTTCGATGCCGCCGAAGCCTTGATCTCGCACGAACACCTTGGCGACGGCCCGCATCCCGATCTCCTCTGCCTCGGACTGTCGGCCACGAACGCGGCCGAACACGCGTTCGGCAACGCCGGACCGGAAATGCAGGATCTCATTCGTCGGCTGGATCGGCGGCTCGGCCTCTTCCTCGACAGAGCCCAGCACAACGGGAAGCGAGTCGTCGTCGTGCTCAGTGCCGATCACGGCGGTCTGGATTTCGCCGAGCGACTGAGGAGTCAGGGCGTTCCGGCGCGGCGGGTCGATGTCGACGCTTGGATGAAGGAGCTGCAGGCGCGCGTGCAGCGGGAGCTCGGCACCGACCAGCCACTCGTGCGTGACGGCGACGAACACATCACCGTCGACCACCAGGTCGCGGCAACCCTCGGTGATGTCCGAGACGTCATCGCCCGGATCACGTCCGTCGTGCGAACGATGCCGGAGGTCGCCGACGCGGCGTCGCTCGAGGAACTTCGCGCGCTACCCGAACGCCGCTTCGACGATCCGCGTGAGGAGGATCTGCGCTATCGGCTGAAGTTCGCGGCGGCGCCCGGACGATCCGCCGACATCCTCTTCGCCTTCAATCCGCTCGTCGAGCGAGACGGTCCGCCACGGCACGATCCGGCGCAGCACGGCACTCCCTGGGATTATGATCGTCGGGTCCCGATCATCTTCTGGGGACTCTGGAGAGCCGAACGGCGCACCGATCCGGCGAGCACCGTGGATATCGCGCCGACTCTGGCGAGAGCTCTGGGCATCACGCCAGCACAACATCTCGACGGCGTGCCACTCACCCTCACTCGTCTGCGCTAGGCGGACGACGGTGATGCGTCGCCTGCTCATACGAGTAAGCGAGTCGAAATAGCCCCCCCTCGCTCCACGGCCGGCCAAAGAGCTGGAGGCCGGCCGGGAGCCTGTTTCCCCGTAGGAACCCCATCGGCACCGTGATCGCGGGGAACCCCGTCGCCGGCGAGAAAATCTGGTTATTGTCGCCCGCCGGCGTGTTGAGATCGCCGATGAGCCGCGTTGGGTTGCTCCACGTCGGGTAGACAGTGCGTCCAACTTGCGCTCATCCATGAGCCGCGATACCGCGACGCGCAGATGCGCCCGCACGTCTTCGTCGGTCCGACGCCGGCGTCTCCTCTGGGACCCGATCGAATTGTTGCGCATCAGCGAGACGCGCCTCGATCGATGGGTGAAATTTGCCGGACTCTGTCGGGATTCGCTGACGGTCACCTGACGGTGATGTGTAGTAGTCACGCATGGTGTGAACCCGTAAGCGCAGCAACTCATCGGGGCGCGAGCACCATCGACGCGACTCGCCGTAACCGGCGTGGCGAACACGGGGGCAGTTGCAACGCTCTCAGTCAGACTCTTTATCTTGACCGTCATTCCGAGCGCGGCCCTCATGCTGATCACCTTTAGGGATAGGAAGCGGTAATCAATATGGATAGAGACACCATCGAGTTGCTCGTGATCTCCTTCGTGTCCGTGTTCGCCTTCTGCGGCCTCGCGGAGGCCTATTTCTCGTTCCGGCGCCGGTCGTCATCCGACGCCGAGGCGGAAACCAGCGAGCGTGAACAAGACCCGTGATCGCTACGGCCAGCTAGCCACGCAATTAGCTGGGTGTCTCGTCGAGCGCCGCGTCATAGAGTGCGTCGAGGCGCTCACTCACGGCGCGCGACTCGTGGAGCGCCTGGAATCGCGCCAGTGCGCCGACGCTCCATCGCTCGATCCGTTCGGGGTCCTCGATGATGGCCGTGAGCTGAGAGACGAGTTGCGCCGCTAGCGCATCGTAGGTCTCCATCAGGAGATCCCAGTAGTCGTTGTCCTGGCGACGGGAGAGGCCGGTCCACTGGCTCCACTCGTCCGATGGCAGGGCGAGGCGCGCGCCGGCGTCGGTGGGGACGAGTTCCGGCATGGCGCAAATGTCGGACACGAGAGCCGGCAGTCCGGTGGAGAGCCCTTCGACGACGCTGTAGCCGAACGTGTCGTCGAGCGTCGGCAACAGTTGGACATGCGCGTTGGCCATGGCCGCCAGGACGTCCGCGTTGGGGCGGCGACCGTGAAACGTTACGGCAGGATCGGCGAGCGCGCGGAGGTCCGCGGCGTAGCGGGGCTCATCGACGTGATCGGCGTAGACACCACGGCCGATTTTCAGTGCGGAAAAGATCTCGAGGCGTACGGGCAGGCCGAGTGCGGTGGCGCGCGTTATCGCGCGGAGCGCGGCGATCCCGCCCTTTTGCGCGAAGTGATTGCCGACGAAGATGACGCGGAGCGGTTCGCCCCGATGGTATTGGCGTGTCGTGGCCGGCCGCGCCGGGAAGTGCGGGTAGACGACCGTCACCTTGCGCAACACCGTGTCCAGCGCCGGCCAGTCGCGATTGGCTTTTGCGAATCGCCGGGTCGCGTACCGCGACATGGCGATCAGCGCGCGACAGTTGGGCCGCGTCATCCGGTCGCGCAGCATGCTCCCCAGCTGTGCGCCACCGGGCCCGAGGGTCCGCGGGAGCACCGACTCGAAGGTCGTGATCCACGGCTTGGCCGTGAGTGGGATGGCGTTGAAACTGTGCACGAGGTCGTACCGCGCCCAGCGCGGGTGTGGCCAGGATAGTCCCGCGAGCGGGCGCCACAACTTCTCCAACGCGCGGCGCGTGACGAAGCGCAGCCGTTGATTCGGTTCAATGATGAGCGTATGGCGGGATGGGTTGGGCGCGTTCGGGCGCACCATGGGGCGCGTGCCAGTCAGGAAGACCGTGTAACGATGCGGCTGGATCACGATCCGTCAAACTTAGGGCGTCACCCTCCCAATCCGTACAGGGAGAGCAGGAAAGCCACCAGGACTAGCCACCACAGCAACGGGCACGCCAGTACAACGGCGACGAACCCAGCCCGCGACGCGCGCAGGGCTCGCGCGGACAGCGACACCGAGCCAAGGAAGGGTGCGCCGCGGCGCGTCATCGTCTCCCATGCTCGATAGACGACTCGCGAGGTCCCGTTCGTCACGCCCCAGTCCCGCGCGGCCCTTCGAGTTGGCTCGTTCACCCGGTCGGCGCTAACGTATGCGCCCATGAATAGAAGAACGTTTCTGAAATACTCGGGCGGCGCATCGCTGGTCGGGCTGTGGCCGCGCAGCCTGGTGGTACCGTCGCGGATACGCCGCGTGCGCCCGTCGGATCCGGGCTGGCCGTCGCCAGACGCATGGAAGCGCCTCAACGACTCGGTCGACGGCAACCTGATTCGGGTCGAGTTCCCGATCAACACGACGCTCCCCGCGGATATCAAAAACCCCTATTACATCGGCGACAGTCCTGGCCTGACGCAAACCCTGGGGTGGGTCGACGCGTGGACGACGAAGCCCAGCGTGTATGCGGTGGCCGCACGAAACGCACAGGATATCGCGGCCGCGGTGAATTTTGCGCGCGAGCACGACCTGCGCGTGGTCGTCAAAGGCGGAGGCCACAGTTATCAAGGCACGTCGAATGCACCCGACTCGCTACTGATTTGGACCCGCCACATGCAAGACGTCAGCGTGGCGAATGGAACGGTCACGGTCGGCTCGGGAACCATCTGGGACCAAGCCTACGACGCGGTCACGACCAAGGGTGGCGCGTACGTGCAAGGCGGCGGTTGCACGACGGTAGGCGTTGCCGGGTTGATCCAAAGCGGAGGGTTCGGCAGTTTCTCCAAACACTTCGGCATGGCGGCGGGAAGCTTGCTCGAAGCCGAAGTGGTCACCGCTGATGGCCAGGTTCGTATCGCGAACGCCTCCACCAATCCCGACCTCTTCTGGGCTCTGAAAGGTGGCGGAGGCGGCACATTCGGCGCGGTCAGTCGATTGACCTTGCGTACACATGATCTTCCCGAGTTCGGCGGCGGCGCCAACTTTACGGTGAAAGCGGCGTCCGACGACGCGTATCGCCGCCTGATCCGGCGGTTTGTTGCGTTCTACCGGGAAGCGCTTTTCAACGACCATTGGGGCGAACAGGCGCACGTGACGCCGGAGAACACGCTCGAGATCAGCATGGTGCATATCGGGTTGACCACGGAGCAATCACGAGACATCTGGCAGCCATTTCTCGATTGGGTGCGATCGTCGGGTGGCTACACGATTCCCTCTGAGCCAGAGATCGGCAGCATGCCCCTCCGGCATTGGTGGGACGTCGATTGGCGCGCCGAGCACCATCACGACGTGTTCAAGAGCGATGCACGCTCCGGAGCGAGTCCGAAGAACGTGTGGTGGAAGGGAGATGCCGGCCAAGTCGGTTGGGTCGTGTGGGGGCTCGAGTCGCTCTGGCTGCCGGCATCGTTGCTGGACGATGACTCGCAACAGAAATTGGCCGATGCGCTCTTCGCCGCGTCGCGCCACAGTGAGGTCGAGATGCACTTCAACAAGGGGTTGGCGGGCGCGCCCGCGGACGTCGTCGAAGCGGCGAAAGACACAGCCATGAATCCCGCGGTGTGCAATGCATTCGCTCTCGCCATTATCGCTGACGGGCAAGGGGCTGCGTATCCTGGCGTCGTCGGTCACGAGCCCGACCTGGCGCGGGGGCGGAAAGGCGCCAACAATGTGCATTTGGCGATGAACGAGCTTCGCGCCGTCGCGCCCAACGGTGGAGCCTACGTGTCCGAGAGCAACTTCTTTGAATCCGACTTCCAACATGCCTACTGGGGCACCAATCACGCCCGCCTCGCTAAAGTGAAAAAGAGATACGATCCCGACGGACTCTTTTTTGTCCACAACGGAGTCGGCTCCGAGCAATGGAGCGCCGACGGGTTCACCCAACGCTGACTGAGATGCGCCACTGGCTCCCGGCGATTGTCTGGGGCGTCTTAGGCGCGGCGACCGGTCGTGCCCAAAGCGCTGTTGGCGCGATCGAGGGCGTCGTGCGCGACAGGGCCGGGCCGATCAGCGAAGTCTGGGTCGGGATCAGGGGGACCGTGCTTCGCACGACGACGGATACATTGGGGCGCTATCGCATTGAGGGCGTGTCGCCCGGCCTCGTGACGCTCGTCGCGTTGCGGCGCTCGAGTTCGCACCTGCCGGAGTGGGGCTCATTCGGGATCGCGCGACATGGGATGCCGTGACGCGCCGGTTCCGCAAAAGGCACGGGGTCGTGCCGCGCGATTCCGCCCGCATCGACTGGAATCGCGAGATGGTGTTGCTCTTGAGCTATGGCCCCGGGCCGGCGGAGTTCGAAGAGCACTGGGGCTTCAATCGCGCCGAGCTGCGCGACGGTGAGCTCGTCATTACGCTCGGACCGGATAGCCTGGTCGGAAAACGGAACGTCTTCATCGATGGGACCATGTTCCCGGACGCGATCGCTCTGCCGCAATCCGATGTGACGGTGCGCTATGACAAGCGCGTCGAGGACGGTTGGATACCACCGGCCGTCGACTGGCGGGCCGTCGCCGACACAACGCCACGAAGCCGAGGCTTCCCCTGATCCCACACAGCTACCGCTTCTTCTTGCTCGCGAGATTGAAGGCCACGGCCTCTTTAATGAGCTTCTTCAGGGCGGACCCATTGATCTCGTCATCCTGGTGGATGTCGATGGCGCGCCTGACGTTCCCCTCGAGACTCGAGTTGAAGAGCTTCGAGGGATCCTCGAGTGAAGCCCCTTTGGCGAACGTCAGCTTGACCGCGCTCTTGTAGGTCTCACCCGTGCAGATGATCCCGCCATGAGACCAGGTGGGCGTTCCGCCCCACTTCTTCTCTTCGACGGCCTCGGGATCTGCCTCTTTGATGAGTTGGCGCACCTTGGCGAGCGTCCGCTCACGCCAGTCCCCCAACTCCTCGATGCGCTTATCAACGCTCATCATTTCGTGCGGGTCGCTTCGAGCTTCCCCTTCGCGACGCCACCCGACGCGTAGTGGGCCTCGAACCATCCGGTCCCTTTGTCGCCCTGGTAGTGCAAGACGCTACGGAGGAGCGTCACCGTTTGACCCGGGCGCAGCGAGCTGGGAAACGGACCGGCTTCCGTGACGATGCTGTCTCCGCCAACCGCGACGACCCGAAGGGCGACGGGGTTCGGTTGGCTGGGACTCTTCATGATCCATTTGTCCTTATCGGCCGACGCCACAATCACGTTGATCAGCGCGATGCTGTCCTTTGGACCGACCAGAATCTTCGTGTTCCACTTCCCCGCGACTGAGGCAAGCGTGACGGTCTGGGCACTGGCGGGGACCGCGCAGAGCGCGATCAGGGCGGCGGACAGCAAAACGGCTCGGCGCATAGGACGTTCCTCGAGAGATAGAGACTTGCCCGATGTGGCGCCAACGTATCCATTCTTGGCCTCGCGGGCAAGCTCGCATACATGTCACGGCACGACCTGTACCTCGAGGTAACTCGGCTCCGCGCGATCCACCCAGATCCGCTCAGTCGCCTTGATGAAATCTGACGAGTCGGCCTCATAGATATTCGGCACGTATTTCTGCGGGTTCCGATCGAACGCCGGAAACCAGGAGCTCTGCACCTGGACCATGATGCGATGCCCGGGACGGAACGTGTGCAGCACGTCCTGGAGCTGGAACGCCACTGGCGTGATCGCGTCCGGCCGCATGGGCTCGGGCTCGGCGAACGACTGCCGAAATCGCGCGCGCATGATCTCACCGCGCACGAGTGGCGCGTACCCGGCGTTGACCGAGTCCGTCTGCGGGTAGACGTCGATGAGCTTGACGACGTAGTCGGCATCCGTGCCCGTCGTGCTGACGTTGAGCCGCGCCCAGATCGCGCCGCCGAACGTGACGTCCGCGGTCAGCGGCGCGGTCTCGAACGTCACGACATCAGGACGTGACCGGTAGCACCGCTGATCATCGCTCATGTAGTGGTTGAGCGTCCCGTCCTCGATGGTCTGCCCCTTGCATCGGCTCGGCACCGGCTGCGCGGGATCGCTCACGTACGACAGCGACGCCTGTCGCTCCGTGGGCACGGTCGGCGAGAGGGAGCTGTCGGCGTGAAAATAAAATCGACGCGTGGTCGCCTCACGGGCCGGCCACGACGTGAAGCGCCGCCACTGCTTGCGGCCCGTGTCGAACAGCAAGGCCGCCGGCAGATCCGTCGTGCCGTCGCCCTTGAGGTACGCCCGAAAATACGGCGCTTCGACATCGCGCTGAAATGCTTCCAGCGAATCGACGTTCGGCACTTCCCAGCCGTTATGTCGCCACGGGCCCATGACGAGCGTGACTTTCGCCGCCGTGTCTTGCCGCACGAGCGCCTTGTACGTGGCGAGCGTCCCATACAAGTTCTCGGCGTCGAACCAGCCGCCGGCGATGAGCATCGCGCTGTGGATCCCGGTCAAGTCGGGCGGAACGGCGCGCGACTGCCAGTACGCATCGTAGTTCGGGTGCGCGACGATGTCCCGCCAGAACGCATTGTCCTTGTAGTACTTCTCGGTCGTGTTCTCGAGCGGGCCGAGCGCGAGTTGGAAGGCGTAGTCGTTCTCCGTGCCGTCGGTCACGACCGGCCCAGGGCGCGCACCGACGAAGTACGGATAGCCGTAGAAATATCCCTGGGTCAGTGCGCCGTTGTGATGAAAGTCCTCGAAATACGAGTCGGTGGCTGGCGCTTGTGGCGAGGCCATGACGAGCGCGGGATGGTGCGACAGCGCGGCCATGCTCGCCAAGAATCCCGCGTAGCTCGTGCCCCACGCGCCGACACGGCCAGTGTTGTGCGGGACGTGCGCGACCAGCCACGCGATCGTGTCGTACGCATCTGTCGCCTCGCTGATCGAGTCGGCGACATAGGGACGCATGACCACGAACTTGCCCTCGGACATGTAGCGGCCGCGGATGTCCTGGTAGGCGAAGATGTACTTATCGTGCATCACGTACGCGTTGGGGCCGAGCAACTTCGGGTACGCGTCGCCGTACGGAGCGACCGAGAACATGGTCCGTTTGAGAAGGATCGGATACCGGTTCGCGTCCGACGCGTCTTTTGGGATGTACACGACCGTGTAGAGCTTGACCCCATCGCGCATGGGCACCCGGTACTCGAATTTCGTGTACTTTCCGCGGGCGCACGCGGTGGACACGAGCAGGATCGCGAGCCAGCAAGGTCGCATAGCTAGCGCGGGTTCCGACCCCGGTTGGAAATAGATATCGAATTGCCGGCGGGATCCCTGGCGTTGGCGAACTGAATGCCGCGTACGTCGTGAACGACCCCGAATTTCAGACCTTGGGCCGCTCGCTCGGCCTTGAACGCGTGGATGTCGTCGACGCCGAACACCAGCTTGATCTCTGAGCCGCGCTTTTGCCCTTTGCTCGCCTGGTGTAGCGCGAGCGTACATCCGCCCGAAGGCGATGCGAGCTCGAGCCAACCTGGCTCGTCACTCGCCATCGGCATGAATCCGAAGTGCGTCTGATAAAATGCCGCGACCTTTGGGATGTCGCGCACGTACAGGATGATGCGTGACAGCGGTGGAGGCGCCATGCCGGAATCTATAGCGCCATGCTATCGCGCGTTCACCTCCAAAGCCTGGTCGCCGCCCTTGGTCGTTAACACAGGGCTGGCATTCACAAGGCTTTCGCCGTATTCCCGGAGCGCTCGCCCGTCGGCGATCACCGCGCTCATGTCGCGACTGAGTCGATCCAAGAGCTCGGCAAGATCGGGCCGGCTGTTCAGCGCCAATGCTGCCTTTCGCATCTCCCAGCGAAAGAGTAGCCAGGGGCTTAGCAGCATAGCATAGAGGACACAACCTATGATTATCACCACTCCATAACGCTCCATCATTTGACCCCCTCCGCACGACTGACAAAGGTTATCGCCATGAGCACCGCACTACACAGCACGCTGAGACCAAAGAATACGAGCGAAATTTTGGGAACGAGCGACCTTCGCCCGATCGCGCCTGCGTGAATGGTGCCGTACGTCAGCGTGTCGATGACAACCCAGACAAGGCAGGCTACGGCAAAGAGCGCTTCCATGCGCGGCCACGTGGACTGCCTGCCAACGCGTTCACCGAGCGCGCTAGCGCTGATAGAGCAGGCGATCAACAACAGCTCGCCGTCGCCAATGGTCGAGCCGAGAATGCGCCACACGTTCGCCGAGCGCGGCGTGTGTAGGTACGCCAATATAACGTGAACAATCAGCGGCAAAAGGCTGACTAGTACACCGTACAACAGCCACCGCGTGAGATTGTCGCCGACCAATGCGCGCCGACTGACAGGAGCCATGTCACGAGTCTAAGCCGCAGCGTCAGTCGATCGTCAGCTTCGCCCCCTCGAGCATCGCACCGGTTTTTGACCGCGATGGCGAATGGTCACCAGCGGCCAGCGCAACGAGTATAGGGCGCGTAATTTGAAGATGATCCGACGCTGCACGGATGGCGACCTCGCCACGATCGAGTCGATTATCAACGAAGCCGCCGACGTGTACCGCGGCGTGATTCCGCTCGACTGCTGGCACGACCCCTATATGCCGCGCGACGAGCTCGTGGCCGAGGTCGCGGCGGGGGTTGAGTTCTGGGGGTGGGACGAGGCGGGCGCGCTCGTCGGCGTCATGGGGCTGCAGCGCGTGCGGGACGCCACGCTCATCCGTCACGCCTATGTGCGGCGCTCGCACCAGAGTCGCGGCATCGGACGACAGCTCCTCGATACGCTCGCAACGCGCGCATCCGGACAGCTACTGGTCGGAACGTGGGCGGCCGCCACCTGGGCAATTCGATTTTATGAGCGCCACGGATTTCGGCTCGTCTCGGCCGTGGAGAAGGATCGGCTGCTCGATACGTACTGGACTATCTCGGCGCGCCAGCGGGATACGTCAGTTGTGCTCGAGCGTCGAGTACGCGATCCCGTCCGGCCAGGCGCCGACGGGGAGAGTCAAGAGTAACGTCCGGGTCGCAACGTCGACCGCCGCCACGGCATTGCGACCCTGCAGCGTGACGAACACGGTCCGACCGTCAGGCGCCATGCTCAACCCTTCGGGACAGGGCGACTTCGGAAACTCGGCCGTCGCAACGACATCGGTCGCCGGAATCGCCACGCGCCCGATCTCGGTATGCGTGCCAACGTCCATGAAGCGGAGCTCACCGCGACCGGGATCGCTTACCACCGCCGTGCGGCCATCAGGCGTGATGGCGATCCGATAGGGGAACCCGAAGTCCGGTACTGTCGTCGTGACAGTCCCCGATGACGTCGGGACAACGCTCACGGTCTTGACGCTGTCGCTCCCGACCCAGACCTCGGCCCCGTTCGGCGTGACGCCAATGCCCTCGACGAGCGGCGCGACATTGAATGAGCGCACGAACGCGCGAGCGGTGATGTCGAGCTCGGACACGGTCCCGTCGGCGACGTTGCTCGTGTACGCGTGCCGGCCGTCGGCCGTGAGCGCGACCATGTGCGTCGCGCGACCGTGCGTCGGGATCGACGCGTCGACCGTGCCACGCGGCACGTTGACGACCATCACGGCCTGCGCCGTCTGCACCGTCACTAACAGCGTCGTGTCGCCCGGCAGAAACGCCGAGCCATGCGGCCGCTTGTTGTCGGCGCCGAGGTCGATCGTGCGGACGACCACCGGGACACGCGGCGCCAGGTCGATCACCGTCAGCGTGTGACCCGGCGACTGCTGTGGGCCATAGTTCGAGACGACCGCCCAACGTCCATTGTGCGAGATCGCCACCTCGTGCGGCCCCGCACCCGTCGGCAACGTGGCGATCGTGCGGTGCGTCGCGAGATCAATGATCGTGGCCGTGTTGTCGTTCATGTTGGCGACCACGACCATCCCATGGAGCGTCGCCGCGAGCAGCGCAATCATCATGGGAGCACCACTGGCTTGCCGTGCGGGGTATGCCGATACGCATCAGCCCAAGCGTGTTTGCGATCGAGCAACGCCGCGACATCGGTCAGACCTTTGGCGGTCGCCAAGCGCTCGAGCGTGGCGAGCCAGTGCTCGTAGTAGTGCGTGCCATCGTCACCCTTCCCTTTCAACGCCGCTCCGCGGCGCGTCGATGCATCGCTTTCAGCGCTGCTCGACTGGTCGGTCGGACCGAGATCGGCTGCGCCGATCTCCTCGGCCAGCGCTGCGGACCACTCGGGCCAGGTAAAATATCCGCGCTCGGAGAGCGCGAGGGCCATCGCGAACGCCTGGGCGTGCCAGGGTTCGGCGAATACCTGCTCAGGTGGATTCGAGGTAGTCATCCCAGAGATCAATGTAGAGGGAATCGTTCGGCGAGACCTGGTCGCCCCATACATCTCGCGCGGCGAAGCGCACAGAGTAGACGTGCTGCGGCTTCTCGCCGAGAAAATGGGCGTTCGTGTCTGGAAAAACGAAGACGCCATGGTCGCGGTCGATCACACCGGTTCGGCCACGCACGTACCGTGGCAATCGGGTATGGCCGACCGGGTTGATGGTGCGGGCACGCACGCGCTGCCCCACTTGGAACCGCGGCGACACGGGTACAGCGCGGCTTGTGGGAGCGCCCTTGGCTATGAGCGACGCGGCCTTCGCGGGGGTAAGCGCAGGCGTTGCCTTCGCCGCGCCCGACGCGGGCAACCCGCGCTCGATCTCGGCGCGGGTCACCAGCCCGACCTGCACCATGAGCTCGAGGAACGCGACGAATTGACGTGCGTAGTAGCTCAGCTCCAGATACTCGGCGGGCGGTACGAGCTCGACGGAGTGGCGCGTGGCATCAATGTTCCACTTGCCCCACGCACCCATCGCCCGGCGCAGCGCGAACACGCGCGCCTCCCACGCCTCGTGGAACACAGGCTCGTTCGGCTCAATAACCACGGGCCCCATGCCATGCATGCCGCCCATGTCGTGCACACCGTTCATGCCACAACCCTGGCGACGCCGACCATGGAGTCTCGTGTCACGAGCTCGGCCAACGCCTCTTCGCTCATGCCGTCTGTACCAGCCGGCCGCTCCGGCAGCACGAGATACCGGATCTCGGCCGTGCTATCCCACACACGAACCTCAACGTCCGGACTGACCTCGAAGCCCAGGTCCTTGAGCAGCCCACGCGGATCGATCACCGCGCGCGCGCGATACGGCGCCGACTTGTACCAGACCGGAGGCAGCCCCAAGACCGGCCACGGATAACACGAGCACAGCGTGCAGACGACGAGGTTGTGCACACGCGGCGTGTTCTCCACGACAACCATGTGCTCGCCTTGCATCCCGCCAAAGCCGAGCTCACCGATCGCTGAATCCGCATCGGCGAGCAGTCGTTGCTTGTAGGCCGAATCCGACCAGGCGCGAGCAACCACGCGCGCCCCGTTGCGCGGGCCGATTTTGTGCTCATAACTATCGACGAGCACGTCGAGCGCGCGCTGGTCAACCAAGCCCTTCTCGACCAGCAGAGACTCGAGTGATTTGACGCGCAGGGCAAAATCTGACGGGACGGCCTGATGATCGTGGTCGTGATCGTGGTGCAACGTGTTGGGTCCCATGCTGCAAGATACCAACTCCAGAGGCTATGACAATCGACACGGATGTTCTGATCGTCGGCGCCGGACCCGTCGGGCTGTTTCTGGCGAACGAGTGCGCCCGCCGCGGCCTCCGGTCGCGGATCGTCGAAGCCCGGTCCGCGCAGTCGGACCACTCGAAGGCGCTGGCGATCTTTCCGCGCACGCTCGAGATCTTCGACATGGCGGGCGTCGTGCAACCGTTTCTCGACGCGGCGAATCGCGTCACCTGGGTCGCGGTGGCGAATCACGAGCGACAGCTGGCGCGATTGCAGTTCACACCGCCGGACACACCCTACTCCTTCGTCGCCATGGTCCCGCAAGACGTGACCGAGCGACTGCTGGCGGAGGCGCTCACGCGGCGAGGCGGAGTCGTCGAGTACAACACGACGTGTACCGGCGCGGAGCAGCACGACGACCACGTCAGCGTCACCGTCGAGCGAAACGGCCAACCCCTCACCATCACCGCGACATTCGTCGTGGGCTGCGACGGTGCGCACAGCACGATCCGCCACGTGCTCAATCTGCCGTTCGAGGGTGGCGCGTACGACGCCGAGTACATGCTGGCCGACATCGAATCGAATGACACACTCCCCGCGGACGAGATGCAGCTCTGCCCGAGCGCGCTCGGCCCGGTGGCCATATTCCCGATGAGCGCCACGCGCCGGCGGGTCGTGGCGATGATGCACAGCGCGCCCAAGGAAGACGCGCCGACCCTCGACACCGTGCGCGAGGTCCTCCAGCGCTCGCCGGCCGGGTTGGAAGCACGCGCGGTCAATTGGAGCACGTACTTTCGCATCCATCACCGCCAGGTGCAGCAGATGCGGGTCGGACGCATCTTCGTCGCCGGCGATGCGGCGCACATTCATAGCCCGTTCGGCGGCCAGGGCATGAATACCGGACTGGGGGACGCGTGGAATCTCGCCTGGAAACTCGACTTGGCCGTGCGCGGTCACGGGAACGAGCACCTGCTCGATAGCTACACGGCCGAACGCCGGCCCGTGATCAAGCAGGTCATCGACCTGACGCACTTCATGACGACCGCGCTCGGCGCGCCGAGCAAGATCGCGCAAGCCATCCGCGACATGGTCATCCCCGTCGTCTGGCGCTTGCCACCATTTCAACACTTCTTCGTGCGACGGCTGTCAGGGCTCGGCGTCGCGTCCGGCGGCAAGCGGTACTTCGACGACTCGCTCCGCGGTGGGACCGGGATACAGAGCCGTTTTCTGCTCATGGCTTTCGATCCGGCCAATGGATCGACGATCGCCCAGGCGTTTCCGGACATCGTCGAGGTGCGGCCGACGTGGCAGCAGGGCCTCACGCTCGTCCGGCCGGACGGATACGTCGCGGCCACCGCCATCGACTCCATACGCGACGTCCTGGCGCGGCAGACGACCTAGCGTCAAGTTAGCGAGTGTCCGACGACGGGCTCGTTCGCTCGTTAGGCCTCACGGCAATGACGGCGAACGTCGTCAACTGCATCGTCGCATCCGGTATTTTCGTGCTGCCGGCCGCCGTCGCGGCGATTCTCGGACCCGGTTGGCTCGTCGCCTACGTGATCTGCGCGGTCGCGATCACGCTCGTCTTCCTCTCGCTGGCCGAAGCCGCGAGCCGCGTGTCCGAGACCGGCGGACCCTATCGGTACGTCAATGTCGCGTTCGGCCCGTACGCCGGCGTGCTACTCGGCGCCGTCATCTGGTTCAGTGCCGTCGCATCGAGCGCCGCGGTCGTGAACATCTTCGCCGGGACGCTCGCCGCCGTCGCCCCCGTGCTCGGCACCACCGTGGGGCGCGTCGCGCTGCTCATCGCGACGTACACGGTCTTGGCCGCGATCAATATTCGCGGCGTGCGCGCGGGCGCACTGGTCGTCGAGGTCGTGACGATCGCGAAAGTCGCACCGCTCGTCTTGCTCGTTGCCGTCGGCCTCTTCGTGCTCCGCGGCCAACATGTGCCGGTATCGGGTCACGCTCCGATCGGCACCATCGGACGCGCCACGCTCGAGCTCTTCTTCGCGTTCACCGGCATCGAAGTCGCGCTGACGCCGGCGGGCGAGGTGTCGAATCCTGCTCGCACCATGCCCCGCGCGGTGCTCCTGGCCTTAGGCGTCGTGACGGCGCTCTACATCGGAGTGCACTACGTCGCCCAAGGGGTGCTCGGCCCGGGCCTCGCTGCCGATCAAGTCGCGCCGCTCGCCGCGACCGCCGACCACCTCTTCGGCCCACGCGGCAAGGCGCTGATGCTCGCCGCGGCCGCGCTCTCGACGTTCGCCTACGTCAGTGGCGATATTCTCGCGTCGCCGCGCATCATGTTCGCGTTTGGCCAGGACGGGTACCTGCCAGCGATGATGGGCACGGTGCACGCACGCCACCGCACGCCGCACGTCGCGATCATCGCCTATGCCGTCGTCGCCTGCGCGCTTGCCATCTATGGGACATTTCCCGTCATGGCCGCGCTGGGGGCGATCTCCGCCGTGATTATCTATCTCGGCAGCTGCCTGGCCCTGCTGGTGCTCCGGCGGCGCGATATACGCACGCACGGGCAGCCCTTTCTCGTGCCGGGCGGGCCCATCGTTCCCCTGCTCGCCTGCGTCGTGCTGCTCTGGCTGCTCGTCCAAGCGACTCGCGATGAACTGCTCGCGATGGGTCTCGTGATCGTGACCGCGTCGGTGCTCTATCTAGCTCGCTCGAAACGCAACGTTGCGCGCGGGGGTGAGGCGCTTGAGTAGAACCTCGATCGCGGCGCGGCGCACCGTGCCGCGCGGCGGCATGCGCGTCCACGGCTGCTGCGCGTGGGGCTGCTCGGCGAACAACAGGTCACCCGTCTTCGAGACGACCAGGATCTCTTCGGGGTCCTGCGGGCTCATCATCATCCGAACCACGTAGACGCCGTCCGTCTCGCGGACCTGCGTCTGCCAGATGGTCCACTTGCCGTCGTACGGGCGATACACGGCGACCGGATGGGTCAGGTTGTCGTGCGGAATGGTCAGCAGCACCGGCACCAACATCTCTTGGTTCATCGCATCGCTGATCGCCCAGGTCACCGCGGGCACCGCGATTGTGGTGTCGCGCCCGTCGCGGCGCACGAACAAGGAGTCGCCATGGCGCTCGACGTGGCGCACGGTGCAGCAACGGGACGCGGTATCGGACCACACGGCATCGTAGCTGACGGGCCGTCCGCCGGCGAACCGCTCGCTCGCCGTGCGCACCCACCCATCGGGCCGCGCGAGACCCGCATCGATCTCATCGCCGACGTGCTGCACAGTGTGGAGGAACAACACACCCCGCGCATTTGTCGTGATGCTCGTGTCGCGGCCCGGCATGGCGCGGGCGAGCACGTGGGCGCGCTCGCTGGTGATCGTTCGATCTTTGAGGTCTAACGTGAGGCCCGCCGGGAGCGTGTCGAGTCCGCCGTTCCCGTTCGGGATCGTCCCCCAGCCGGACAGCCGCGCGGTCGCGAAGTTGCTCACGATGCGGCCGGCTCCCATATCGAACCAGTGCGTCTCGCGTACGGTGCCGGAGACCTCGAGCCAGAACACGCGCTGCGCGATCGTCAACGTCGAATCGGCGTGAAACGAGCCGTGCAACTTCATGGTCCCATCGCCGACGATCTCGGCCAGATGTCGACCCTGATTGTCCCAGAAGCGCTCGACGTGGTACATCTGGTGTGCCTCGACGACGACGCCGCCCGAGTCCAGCGCGCTCGAGTCGGTCCATTGCATGCCAACGGCGAGCGGACGGTTCGGCAGTGCGATGACATTGTGTTGGAAGCGGTGCGCGCCGGCGACCAACTCGCCCCGGGGCGAGACCGTGAACGTGTCGACCGTATGGCAGCTCGCCGCGCCAACGCACAGCTGCTGCTGCGCCACGCGCAGGCCTTCGGCCGCGTCGGTCCACTCTTGCGCGCGCACGAGAAAGGTCTGGCCGGGGATGCGCAGCGTGTCGCGGCCGCGCACGTAGTAGAGCGAGTGCTCTTGCCAGAATCCGTAGTACAGCGTGTCGGCCGACGACAGATACCGCGTGCCGTTCGGGGCCGGCGCCGTGCCGGGATGTTGAGGCGCGGATGCGCAACCGCAGAGCACGAGAGTAACCGTGATGGCTCGCCGCATACAGTACAGACGCCCGCGCGCCGCGGGCGGTCACTCAGATCGCGTACTCTGTTTGGACCATGCCACTCGCATATGAGCGCGTGGCAACGTGTTGCAAGCGAATGTCACGAGAGAGCGTGCCAAACAGCGGAATGCCGCTCCCGAGGAGGACGGGAATACGCGTCACGACAATGCGCTGAATCAGACCCGCTTCCAGAAAGCCCTGGATCGTCTCGCCGCCATCAATGTACACGTGCTTGTGTCCGCGTTGCATGAGCCGCCGCGCGATCTCGTTGGGCGTGCCGGACATCACTTCGCACACGGCGCCGTCCGGCGGGCTCACGTTCGATAGCGTGGTGCTGAGCACGAAGACCGGCTTCGCGCCATAGGGCCACGCCGGGAATGCCGCGACGACTTCGTACGTCTTGCGCCCGATGACGAGGGCGTCGACCGACGCGAAGAACGCGGTGTAGCCGTGCTCTTCGACGACGTCATCGGGGGGCAGCCAGTCCAGCGCGCCGTCTGGCCGCGCGATGTACCCATCGACGCTCGTCGCGATGAATACGGATGCTTTCATGCCGGAATATAGTCCCCCGGAATAAAGGCCCCATGGAGGGCATCTGGCGCTCACACGCCTGTGCACGTGCTGGCCACTAGATTCCACCGCCGGATATGAAACGCCTCTATATGATCGTCGAGCATTTCCGCCAGGGAGATGCCGTCCCGGTGTATCGCCGGTTTCGCGCCCAGGGACGATTGGCCCCCGAGGGGCTCACCTATGTCTCGAGTTGGGTCGACGAGCGCCTCGAGCAATGCTACCAGGTCATGGAGACGCACGACCGTGCGTTGCTCGACCAGTGGATCGCCAACTGGAGCGACCTCGTGGAGTTCGAGGTGCATCCCGTGATCACGTCGGCCGAGGCGGCCGAGCGAGTCGCGCCACGACTATGACGGTCGTGATTCGGCCCTACGCGAGCGAAGACTACGCCGAGTGGCGGCGGATGCGGACGGCGTTGTGGCCGGATCAGACTGAGGGCGACATGGCCGCGTGGCTGGCGCGGAACGACACCGCCGTCATTGTCGCGGTGCGCACGGCAGGGTCATTGTGTGGCTTTGTCGAAGTCGGCGAGCGAACCAACGCTGACGGGTGCGAGTCGAGTCCGGTCGCTTACGTCGAGGGGTGGTGGGTGGACGCCGATGTGCGCCGGCAGCGGATCGGCGCGCGGCTCATCGAGGCCGCCGAGTCATTCGCCCGGTCGCGCGGGTACCGCGAGCTGGCGTCGGATACGGAGCTGCACAACGTGATCTCGCAACGCGCGCACCAAAGACTGGGCTTCGAGGAGCTGGATCGCGTGGTGCTCTATCGCAAGGTTCTTTCGACGTAGCGCTCGAACAGCTCGCTGAGCGCCAGCTGGGGCGAATGCGTGATGCCCTCGTGCACGGCCGAGCATTGGACGACGTCGGAGCGCGGCGCCGTGATCCAGTGAAATCGCTCGGATGGCGGCGTCAAGGCAACTGGTCCGCTGGTCGGATCACCGGCGCAAATCGCCCGGGCAGAGTCCAAGTACCGCGCGAGGAGCTCAACGTCAACATCCCCGACGCGCTCTCGCAATGCGTCGACATCAGTCAGCGCACGGAGCTCCAGGAATTCTTCGGTGCGGGCGTGGAGAACTATTCCAACAGGAACGAACTCGCCGGTGTACGGATGCGGCACAACCCGCAAGACGGCGAAATTGTACGCGACCCAACTCATCGCCGCGCCTTCAATGGCTTTGGCGGGATACCAACGGTGGCCTCGCGCGCGCGATCGATCTCGGCCACGAACTCTCGTGGCGATTCGAGACGTCGCACGAGATAGTCGCGATAGCGCGAGCGCGGATCCGATAGCAGGTCGTCGGGAACCTGCGACAGGATGCCATCGATGGTCGCCGGCGTGAGGCGGGCAACCGCATCTCGGTCGGCGTCTGCCATCGCGCTTGGCGAGGTCCGGCTGAGCAGCACGTGGTGTTGAATCAAGGGGAACGGCGTGCGCGTGCGCGCGTCGTCGACCGACTCCCAGTCGTGGTGCGCGTACAGCGCCGAGCCGTGGTCGATCAGATACGGGCTGCGCCGCCGAGATGAGCAGATTCGGATTGCGATGCGTGCGATCGGGATTGGTGAGATACGCATCGAGCCACACGATCCGAGCCGCGAGCGCTGGGCTGATCAGATCGCCGGCTGCGGTCGCGTCGAAGTTGAACGCACCGTCCAGATACACGGCCCCGACATTGAGCCCGTGGCTCTTCTGCAGGATGTCCTGAATCTCGGGATCCGGCTCGCTCCGCCCGAACGGCGGCGGGACATCGACCAGTGCCAACTCCGGCGTGGGGAGCCCGAGCGCGACCGCGGTGAGCCCGGTGATGAGCTCGGCCACGAGTGCGCGCGTTCCATGTCCCGCGCCGCGGAATTTCACGACGTAGAGCGCGCCGTCCTCGGTCTCGACGACGGCGGGAAGCGATCCGCCCTCGCGCAGCGGCTGGACGTAACGGGTGGCGGTCAGGATGCGCACGGCGAATAGATTATAGCATGGCCCGAACAGCATCGACCATGGTCGCCCTTGGCACGGCTGCCCCAGAGTTCTCGCTCCCGGATGTCTCGACCGGGCGCACGGTACGCCTGGCCGACTTTGCCGAGCATCAGGCGTTGCTCGTGATGTTCATCTGCCGGCATTGCCCCTTCGTCAAGCACGTGCAGGATGAGCTGGCCCGCATTGGCCGCGATTATCAGGGGCAGGACATCGGCATCGTCGCGATCAGCTCGAACAATGCGGTCTCCCATCCTGATGACGCCCCCGCATCGCTCGCCGAGCAAGCCCGCCAGGTGGGATTTACGTTCCCATACCTGTACGACGAGACTCAGGACGTCGCGCGCGAGTACGACGCGGCGTGTACGCCCGACTTCTTCTTGTTCGACGGGGGGAGGCTGGTGTATCGAGGGCAGCTCGACGACAGTCGGCCCAGCAATGGGCGACCGGTGACTGGGCGCGACCTGCGAGATGCGATCGACGCCGTGCTGGAGGGAACGGGTGTGAGCGACAACCAAGTCCCGAGCATCGGCTGCAACATCAAGTGGAAGGCGCCGGTCGGCGGCGTCTGAGCCGCAGCACGACCAGGATGGCGAGCAGCACGACGGCGGCCCCGATGAGGCCGCCCGTGCCGAGCAGCCGATGCAGACGCGGCAAGTTCGCGCCGAACGTGTACGCGAGCACCCCGATCGCGACCGACCAGCACACGCCGCCGAGCGCGTTGTACAATGTGAATTGGCTAAATGGCATCTCGCTCACACCGGCGAGGATGCCGACCACGATACGCAGGATCGCGACGAACCGCGCCAGAAACACGGTCTTCGAGCCGTGCTTCGCGAAAAAGTCGTGGCCTTTCTGGATCTCGGCGTCGCCGACGCCGATGAATTTCCCGATGCGGTGGACGAGGCGGATACCGCCCGCGCGGCCGATCCAGTAGCCCCCGGATCCGCCCACGATGGTGCCGGCGGTCGACGCGGCGATCACACCGGGAAGCCACAGATGTCCGTGCGCGGCGAAAGCGGCCGCGGTGATCAGCGCGCTTTCGCCCGGGAGTGGAACTCCCAAGTTCTCGGCCGCCACGAGCAGGGCAACGATGAGGTACCCGTACTCTTTTATGAGATGGCCGACCGGAAGCACTGGACTACTGTGTCAGACTGACGTGGCAGCTCGAGAGGCCGCGCTTCTCGAGGTACCGTTGGTGGTACTCTTCCGCCGGGTGGAAGGGCACGGCCGGCACGATCTGCGTGACGATCGGCCGACGGAACTTGTGCTCGGCCTCGAGCGCATCGCGTGACGCGATCGCGGCCGCATGCTGCGCCTCGTTATGATAGAAAATCGCTGACCGATACTGCGTGCCGACGTTCCGGCCCCTGCCGGTTCAGCGTCGTCGGGTCGTGGTTCTCCCAGAAAATCTTCAGCAGGTCATCGTACGAGGCCTTGGCCGGGTCGTAGGTGACCTCGACTGCCTCGGCATGACCCGTCCGGTCGGTGCACACATCCTCGTACGTCGGGCTCGTGGTCTTGCCGCCCGTATAGCCCACCTGGGTGGAGAGTACGCCCGGCAATTGCCGGAACATTGCCTCGACACCCCAAAAACAGCCAGCGGCGAACGTCGCCGTTTCGCTCACGTTGTTCTCCGGTTATGCGTCCTGCTGAATTATAGCCGGGGCTAGCCGAAGCTAGCGTTTGGGCGGCGTGAAGATCGCCGTCATGATCCGCCGCCACAGATAGCCGCCCCAGAGACAGATGGGCATATAGATGACCCCCATCTGGACGAGCCCGAACACGAATCGCAGGCTCAGGATTTGGGCGACGGAGAACCCGCCGACCAGACGGATGCTCCCGTCGATGGTGAGAATCACCCCGAGCGCCAGCCCAAAGCGTTCGGGGCGCTTCAGCCGGACGATCGTGAAGACGAGAAATCCCACGCATGCGGCGTCGAGCGCCACGAGCAGAAGCCGCTGAAGAGCTGTCGGCGGCGCCGGCGCGGGCCAGGCGATCCAACTCCACGCCGCGAGCCCGGCGCCGCCGGCAATCGAAGCGAGCGCGAGCAGCCACGGAAACCACCACGCGCTGCCGCTTCCGCGGTTCCTCGACGACCGGCGCCGATACCTGCCCGCTGGCCCGCCGAATCCACGCCGGCGCGAACACCATCGCGGCAATACCGAGCGCGGCCATGAGGGTCAGCAGTACCAGCGCCGGGACGGGGCCGAGCAGGTGCGTGCGCCACGCATGGTAGACGGCGTACCCATAGAGATCGAACACCAGGCACGCGCCGACGAACGTCGCCACCCGGCGGCCAAACGGGGTCACGGTTTCCACCCCGTTATATTGAGTACTTTATAACTCAAACCACAGAGCTGCCCGTGCGTCCTGGATGCTGCCTCGCTTCCCTCGCCGTGATCGTCGCTCCCGTCACCATGCACGCGCAAGACCTGTTGCACACTTACCTGCGCGATGAGTTCAGCCCGTTCGCGATGGCCAGCGTCACCATCGGCGCCGGCGTGGGAACGTTGCAGCGCTCGCCCAGCTGGTGGGATCGCGACGAAGGCTTCGGCTATCGCCTCGGGACCAACTTTGCCGCCCATACGGCGGACGTCACCGTACGCGATGGGCTCGCGGCCGTGATGCATCAGGATCCGAGTTACGTCCGGTGTGGCTGTCGGAATGTGTTTGCTCGCGCGGGTCATGCGGTCGTCTCGTCGTTCCTCGCCCGCAATGACAACGGAAATTACGTGCTCGGTGTTCCACAGATCGCCGGCGCCTACGCCGGGGGCTACACGAGCGCCGCGTTCTACGGACACACGTACGCAGGGTGGCAGGGCGGACTCAAGCTGGGCACCGAGGCCATCGGCGAGCACGCCGGCTTTAACCTGGTGAAAGAGTTCGTCTTCCCGCTGTTCAAGAAGTAAACCGGAAGAACCGCTCGAAGACGCTCTTGGCGCCCGGCGTAAGCCGCTGCCGGCGCCAGGCGTCAGCCGCCTTCCGGAAGACCTCGGCCTGCGTCGGGTACGGGTGAACGGTCTTGCCGATCCCGCCGAGGCCGACCCGGTTCGTCATGGCGAGCGTGATCTCGCCGATCGACTCGCCGGCGTGCTCGGACACGAGCGTCGCACCGACGATACGGTCCGTCCCACGCCGGACGTGCACCCGCGCGAATCCCTCGGTCGCGTCGTCGATCACGGCCCGATCCACGGAGGCCATCGGCACCGTCACGGTGTCGATCGCCAGGCCCTTCTGCCGCGCCGTGGCGGCGGTTTCTCCAACGTGCGCGAGCTCGGGCGTCGTGTAGGTGCACCACGGGATGATGCCGCGGCTCACCCGGCCCCCGCCGACGCCGAAGAAGAGAGCGTTGGGCACGACGAGGCGGGCTTGCCAGTCGGAGTTATGCGTGAACTTGAGCGCCGACGAGACATCGCCGACCGCGTACACGTTCGGGTTCGTGGTTCGCAGCCAATCGTCGACGACGACACCGGTCAGCGCATGATATCGCACCCCGGCCACGTCGAGCCCGAAGCCTTCGACGTTCGGCGCTCGCCCGGCCGCGATCAATATCGCGTCGGTTTCAATTCGTACCTCGCCCGCGAGCTCGGCACCGATCGGCGCGACATATAAGGCCCCTCGCTCGGCGCGCACCGGCGTGACGCCGTACATGAACCGCACGCCGTCTCTCCGCATCGCGTCGGCCACGATCGCTGCGGCATCCGGATCATCCCGCGGCAAAATACGAGGCGCGAGATCGACGACGGTCACCTGCGTGCCGAATCGCGCGAAGACTTGCCCGAGCTCGCACCCGATCGGTCCGGCGCCGACGATCACCAATCGATCCGGCTGCGTCGTCAGGTCGAATACGGTCTCGTTGGTGAGATAGCCGGACGCCTCCAGACCCACGATCGGCGGCACTGCCGCTCGCGCACCGGTCGCGATCACCGCTTTCGCGAACCGGAGCGTCGTGTCACCGACTTCAATGGTGTCGCGAGAGGTAAACCGTGCCGTGCCGTGGTAGACATCGACGCCGAGCGAGGTAAATCGCTCGGGGCTGTCGTTGACACTCAGCTTGGCACGGACCGCCCGCATCGCCTCCATCGCGGCCGGAAAGGCTCTGTGTGATCGCGCGGCATGGATCAACGATTTCGAGGGCACGCACCCGACATTCAGACAATCGCCGCCCATGCGATCGCGCTCGATCAGCGCCACGCGCGCGCCCAGCCCCGCGGCGATCGCCGACGTGACGAGGCCGCCGCTGCCGGCGCCGATCACCACGAGATGATATCTAGATGACATGGGCGAGCGCGCGGCGGGCAGCCCGCGTGATGAGCACCGTGACCGCGATCGTCGCGATCAGCCCGAGACTCAAGAACGCGATACTCGCCGGCCCACCGCGCGGCCGCGCGCCGCCGACGAGCGCGGCCACGTCGCCGCCGACCTTCCCATAGTACACGTAGAGCAACGTACCCGGAATGATGCCGATCATACCGAGTAAATAGTCGGCGAGCCGCACGTGCGTGAGGCCCAGCGCGTAGTTCAAGAGCGAGAACGGAAACACGGGCGACAGCCGGAGCAACGTGACGATCTTGAGCCCGTCGGCGCCGACGGCGCGATCGATCGCCGCGAACCGCGCGTTGTCCGCGAGACGACGCTCGACGAGTCCCCGCGCCGCGTAGCGCGCTATCAGAAACGACAGCGCGGCTCCGATCGAGGCACCGATCAGCGTGTAGATCGTCCCCCAGACGATCCCAAAGATCGCGCCCGCGGCCAGCGTGAGCAGCGAGGCCGGCACGAGGGCGATGCAGGCGACGGCGTAGCCGGCGACGAAGGCGATCGGGCCCGCCGCGCCAAGCCGGTTCACCTGCTGGACGAATGGCGCGACACTGGCGCCGAGGAAGCGGCCGCCGACGACCAAGGCGACGACCAGGAGGACGATGGCGATGCCGCGTTTCATATTTAGAGTATGAAAATTGGCCTGATAGCGTTGGTCGTGCTCGCGACCCTGCGTCTCCCTGAGACGGTCACCGTCTACAAGAGCCCGACCTGCCATTGTTGTTCCCAGTGGGTCGACCGCATGCGCACGGCGGGGTTCACGGTCGAGACGATTGATGTCGACAACCCCGGCGCGCTGCAGACCATCAAGCGCGATCACGGCATCACGCCACAGCTCGGATCGTGCCATACGGCTGTCGTCGGCGGGTATGTCATCGAAGGACACGTCCCGCCGGAGCTCGTGAAGCGGCTTCTACACGATCACCCGGCAGGCGTCACGGGTCTGGCCGTTCCCGGTATGCCCAGCGGCTCGCCTGGAATGGAAATGGGTGGCCAAGTGGACCACTACGACGTGCTAGCGATCCGTTCCGGCGGTACGACGGTCTACGAGCATCGTTAGTCCGCGCGAATTGCTTCCAGCGGCGCCACGCGCGAGGCGCGCATCGCGGGCACGAACGCGGCCAACGCGGCGCTGACGCTGAGCACGACGGTCGCGAGACCGATCGATGGCGGATCGAAGAAGCTGATGCCGAAGAGTTGCCCGCGCATGAGTCGCGTGGCGGCGAGCGCAACGGGTAGCCCGATCACCATCCCGAATCCAGTCAGCAAGATGGCCTCGCGCAGCACCATGCGCTCGACCGCACTCGGCAAGGCGCCGAGGGCCATGCGCAGGCCGAACTCGCCGGTCCGCCGAGCGGTCGCGTAGGCCATCACCCCGTACAGCCCGAGGGCGGCGAGGATCAGCGTGAGGATCCCGAAGGCCGAGACGAGCGTCGCGACTAACCGATCCTTGGCGATCGAATCGCGAATGAGCTCGGTCAATGGATCGACGCTGTAGATCGCCAACGACGGATCGGCGGCGAGCAACGTCTGGCGCACCGGCAGCACGAGCCGCGCGGGATCCCCGGCCACGCGGATCTCGAGTTTGAACCCGGTCGGGGCGGTCTTCTGCTGCACCATCGGCTCGTAGACGCGCCGCACCGGTGGCTCCCGCACGCCAGTCTGCTGGATATCGCTGACGATGCCGACGATCTCCCATGACGCGCTGTCCATCTGGATATGCCGTCCGATGGCCTCGCCATTCGGGAAGAAGTACCGCGCCGCCGTCTCGTTGACGACTGCGACCTTTGGCGCGGTCTCGTTGTCGCGCGCCTCGATATCGCGCCCTTGCAGGATGTGCGCGCCGGTCGACCGGAAATAGTCGGCGCCGACCACGTCGGACGCGACAAGCGTGTCGCTATCGGCCCGCGCCGTGAACCCTTCCGCCTGCAGCGTCGATCCCGATTCCGTGCCGCTGAAGATCCCGTTCTCCGACGAGGAGACGGCGAGCACGCCCGGGATCTGCTTGACCCGTTCGGTGAGATCGCGGACCAAGGCGATGAGCCGCGGACCCTGAAAGCCGCTGCGCTCCGCATCGATCTCGGCGAGCACGAGGTGGTCTCTCGCCACGCCGATGTCCGCGTTCGCCAGCGCCATCGTGCTGCGAGACAGCATGCCGGCGCCGACGAGCAGCAGCATCGACAGCGCCACTTGCGCGATGACCAGCCACTTGCCGATGGCCAGCTTCCCGGATCCCGCGATGCCGCGTCCCTGCGTGCGGAGCGCCGACGCGACGTTGAGTCCCGTCGCTCGGAGCGCGGGAATGAGACCGAACAGGATCGCGGTCAGGAGCGACAACCCGACCGTGAACGCGAGGACGCGGCCATCGATGCGGACCGCTAGGGACAAGCCGCCGCCCACGACGCGGAGCAACGCCGCGCTGCCGGTCAGTGCCGCGATCAGGCCCAACGCGGAGCCGGCCACGGCGAGTATGACGCTCTCCGTGAGCAGCTGTTGCAAGAGGCGCCCGCGTCCGGCGCCGAGGGCGATGCGGACGCTGATCTCGCGGGCGCGGCCGGCGGCGCGGGCCAACAGCAGGTTGGCGATGTTGGCGCAGACGACGAGGAGGACGAGACCGACGGCCACCATCAGCGTGAGCAGGGCTTGGGCGTACGCGCTTCGATAGTACGAGAATCCCATGGCGCCCGATTCGACCGGCACCGCGTGCTGGCCGAGGTTGCGCTCGACTCCGCCGCGATCGTCAGCCGTCGCGTTGTCGAGGAGCGATGTCTTGGCGAGCGCCTGGATCTCGGTGCGGGCTTGGGCGAGCGTCGCGCTGGGCGCGAGGCGGCCCATGATGAGCAGCCAGGAGATCGTGCGATCCTTGAGCCATTCGGTGTGGGCGACGACGATCGGGTGCATCTTCATCGGGATCCAGATATCCGTCGGCTGGCCGATCGCGTCACCGGCGAAATCGGATTGCGCGACGCCGATGATCGTGAGCGGTATGCCGTTGACCGTAATGGTGCGCCCAAGGACGTCGCGCGAGCCTCCGAATCGGCGGTGCCAGTATCCGTCGCTGATCACCACGGCGGGGTCATCTTCATTCGTGAACACCCGACCCGCGGCCGCGGTCACCTGGAGCACCGTAAAGAAGTTGCCGGTTACGAACCGACCGCGCGGGTGATCCGGCTCGGCGCCCTTCTCGACGAGCACATCCAGTCGCCCGCTGCGACCCGAGGCGTAAGCGCTCGATAAGACGTGATTCTGGTCGCGCAGATCCACGTACAGCGGGTACGAGAACACATCCACCCGCGGTGTGCCTGTTGAGACGCCCTGCGTTCGGCTCGGATTGCCGATCGCGACGAGTTGCTCCGGGTGCGGGACCGGGAGCGGCCGCAGCATCAAGGCGTCGATCAGCGAGAAGATCGACGTGTTGGCACCGATCCCCAGCCCTAAGATCAGCAGGACGACGGCCGTGAAGCCGGCATTGTGCGCGAGCGTGCGCAGCGCGTAGGTCGCGTCCTGCCTGATGTTGCTCAGGACGTCGGCACGCTTGCGGTCTTGATCGATCGTCAGCATTTCCGTGCGCACGGCTCGTATGTCTCCGAATTGTGCCATCGCGCGGGCGTGAGCGTCATCCGGGCTCACGCCGGCCGCAATGAGTTTTTTTTCTCGTTCGGCGATGTGAAACGCGATCTCTTCGTCGACGTCCCGTTCGGCGTGGGTGAGACGGAACGGGCGGCGGGTCATGCGGGCAACGGAGCCGTGGCGCGCAGTGCCCGGCTCGCGGCCTCCACGAACTCGTGCCACGCCGAGGTGCCCGCGACGAGCCGTTGGCGGCCGGCGGGGCTCAGGCGATAGAACTTCGCGTGGCGATTGTTATCTGAGAGACCCCAGTCGGCGTCCACGAGCCGCTGGCGCTCGAGGCGATGCAACGCCGGGTAGAGCGTGCCCTCCCCCACGAGCAGCGCGGCACTGGTGGCGGACTCGATCCACTCCGCGACCGCATATCCATGCCGCGGGCCCCAGCTCAGGGCCTTCAGTATCAGAAGATCCAGCGTCCCGCGCGTGAGACTGACGTCGAGATCACCCATGCGCCGACGTTAAAGCGATCACCCATCGGCACGCAAGGGGTCAGGTACTACTAGGACATACGCAGTCGCGTCGAGTGCCGTCAGTACCCGCCGCCCGTGAAGACGGCCGTCTCGCCGCAGGCGCCACGGGTAGAGGCACGCGAGTCGCCGTGGCTCTGCCGGACGATGACGCCGCGCTCATCGTACTTGAGCGGGAACGAATGCGCGTCGTACACCATGGTCGCCGCGGCCGTCCGATACCCGACGGCGAGGTCACCGAGCGGGTGTGGGACGCCACCGGCGGGCACGTCGGTCCGCTCGACGGTGGTGAACTGCCGGTCGAATGCGCCACCGTGCTCGGTCTGACCGGGACTGTTCACGTACATACGTGAGGGATCGAACGCGAAGTCCTCGTTCGTGAGCACCGAGTCGATCCGGGCGACGACGAAGATCATGCCGGGACCGTTGTCCTCGGCGGCATACCCCGACGTCGTGCGCAAACGCCGAACAGACGCCAAGGGGTGTGTAGAAAATGGCGACGCGGGCGGGCGTCACTGCCTCGCTCTCGCGTGTGCCCGCGGACGCGCAGCCGACCAAGGCTGCGATGAGGGCGGCTTCTCCCCATCGTAACGATCGCATGGCCACATGATGGGCAAAACTCGCGTGTAACGGTAGTGTTACACAGTGCGAGACTATGACGTACCAGGCGGATCAGTAAAGCATTCACTGGCGAATTATATTGATACCAATGGAATCGCCAGAGATCCGCACGCCATCCCTCGGGGCCCCCGACCGGACACTCGCAATATCCGGCCTCGCGGTCGGCGTCGCGGTGCTCGCCGCCCTCGCCGCCCAATTCCTGACGCGCCTCATCGGGTTCATCACGAATCTCGCGTTCTACCACCACTTCTCGACCACGTTCAGCTCACCGGCCGACAACCACTTGGGACTCGGCGTCATCTTCGTCCCAATCATCGGCGCCCTGATCGTCGGCCTCATGGCCCGGTTCGGTTCCGAGGCCATCCGGGGCCACGGCATCCCGGAAGCGATGGAGCAGGTCCTCCTCAACGAGAGCCGGATCCCGCCTCGCATCACGTTTCTCAAACCCGTCTCCGCCGCCGTCGCCATCGGCACCGGCGGCCCGTTCGGAGCCGAAGGCCCCATCATCGCCACGGGCGGTGCGCTCGGCTCTCTCATTGGACAGATCCGCCACACGACGGCCATCGAGCGCAAAACGCTGCTCGCCGCCGGCGCGGCCGCCGGTATGGCCGCGACGTTCGGCACGCCGGTCTCCGCCGTCTTGCTCGCCATCGAGCTCCTGCTGTTCGAGTACAGCCCGCGATCGCTCATCCCGGTGGCGCTTGCCTCGGTCACGGCGACCGGCATCCGCGCGGCCTTCATGGGATGGACGCCCATTTTCGCGATGCCCACCGTGTCGCCGCCCAGTGGAATCGACCTGGCGGTCTATGTGGCACTTGGCTTCGTCATCGGCCTGGCCTCCGTCGGCATTACCCGGGCGCTGTATGCCATCGAGGACCTGTTCGAGCGGCTGCCCGTCCACTGGATGTGGTGGCCCGCGATCGGCGCCGTCGCCGTCGGCGTTGTCGGCTACTTCGCGCCCCACACCCTGGGCGTCGGCTACGACAACATCGATCACATCTTGAGCGGGTCGATCGTGGGGACGGCCCTGATACTCCTCGTCGTCGGCAAGCTGATCTCCTGGGAGATCGCGCTGGCCAGCGGGACCTCCGGGGGAACCCTCGCGCCGCTCATGACCATCGGCGGCGGACTGGGCGCCCTCGCCGGCGCCTTGGTGCACGTCGACCCGCGCATGTCGGCCCTCGTCGGCATGGCCGCGATGTTCGCCGGCGCGTCGCATGCCATCCTCGCCTCGGCCGTCTTCGCGTTCGAAGCGACGCGGCAACCGAATGGCTTGCTGCCGGTGCTCGCCGGATGCGCCACCGCATACCTCGTGTCACTCCGGCTCATGCCGCACTCGATCATGACCGAGAAATTGGCGCGACGCGGGACCCGCATCCGACCCGAGATGCACGCCGATCACCTCGACCGCATCCTCGTCCGCGACATCGCGTCGACATCGCCCGTGACGCTACGGGCGGCCGACGGCGTCGAGGACGTCCGCGATTGGATGGTCGGCCGCGCGGCGGGCTCATCCCACCAGGGGTTCGCCGTCCTGAACGCCAAGGGCGAGATCGTCGGCGTCGTCACCCGACGCGATCTGCTCGATCTCGAGTTGCCGCTCACCGCGCTCGTCTCCGACCTCATCCGCCGGGCGCCCGTCGTCATCTTCGACGACAACTCGGCCCGGGAGGCCGCCGATCACATGGTTCGCGAGGAACGTCGGACGCCTCCCCGTCGTCACCCGGGCTGCCCCGCGAACCGTTATCGGCATGGTGTCGCGCAGCGACCTGCTCGGCGCAACGGGAGCGCGGTCAGACCTTGAAGCGACTCGCGACGGTGCGAAGACGGTGCGCGCTGTCGGCCAGGTGTGACGCCGTAGCCGCCACTTCCTGAGCCGTAGCCGCCGTCTGCTCGGCGGCCGCCGCGGCGCCCTCGGCGCGTGCGCCCTGCTCGTCCGCCTGCTTGGCGGTCGACTGCACACGCGTGATGAGCTGCTCGACGGCCTGACGACTCGTGTCCGCCGCGGAGCCGACGGCGACCGCGATGGCGGCGGTGCCGTCGACCGCGCCGTCGATCGCGGCCAGGGCGTCGGCGGTGGCCTTGGACACGCGGCCGACATCGCCCAGCTCGGCGACGCTGGTGCGGTAGTTCTTCGACGCCGTGGCGAACTGAACGCGCATGCCGTTCACGATGCGGGCGGCCTCACTCGCGGCCGCCGAGCTCTGCGTCGCGAGCTGGCGGACTTCGTTGGCGACGACGCCGAACCCGCGGCCATGATCGCCGGCGCGCGCGGCCTCGATGGCGGCATTGAGCGCCAGGAGATTCGACTGCTCGGCAATCTCCCGTACGCGATCGACAAATAGCTGCACGGTCTCGGCCGTGGACCGCAACCCATCAACGCTGTCACCCGACATGTTGATGACCGTCTGCGCGCGCTCGAACGTCTTGACGGCTTCGCCCAGCCCGTCACGGATGCGCGTGGCCCCCGAGCGCACCCGCTCGCCCATGCTCTTGGCCCGCACCGCCGCGTCATTCAACCCGGCCGTGGACCGCGTGACGTCCTCAATGGCCATCCCCAATGCGGCCAGCGCCTCGCGTTGCGCGGTCACGCCGCTCGCGACCTGCTGCACCGCATCGCTGATCTCACCGGTCGACGCCGCGGTCGCCGACGATGCGGCCGTCAACGATGACGCCGAGTCGGCGACCTCCTGCGCCTCTTGCTGCACCTCCGCGATCGCCTTCCGCAGCCGCGAGGCCGTTTCGGCGAACGCCGCCGCGAACTGCGCGTATTCCGTGTCCAGCCCGTCGGGGCGGATCGTCGTCCGGAGATCCCCGTCACCCAAACTGCGCGCCGCAGTGGTCAGCGCATCGAGCGGATGCGTGACCGCTCGCACCGTCGCCCGCGTGAACACGACGGTCGTGACGAGTCCAATCACGAGCAGCAGCAGCAGGCCGGCGCGCCAGCCAGTGACGAGCCCTTCGACGTGGTTGAGCGTGGTCGAGGTCCGAAAGTCCTGCGCGCGGGAGATGACGGCCGCTTCATCGAACAGCGTGTCCACCGCGCGCGTGGCCATGGAGGCTTCCCGGAAGGCATCCGCGGGCCGCCCGATATCCCGATACGCACGCGCGACCGCAAATCGTACCTCGAGATCGCCTTGCAGATCGGCGAGCCGCTCCAGCGTGACGCGCTCGTCGGTGCCGAGCGACGCGGTCTGCATGAGGGCATCGTGCTCGGTTGCCGCCTGCGCGCTCAGCGTATCCAGGCGCTCGCTCCGCAACGAGTCGTCGGCATTGGCGGTGGATGCCATGAGACCCGCTTGCGACAGCGCCACGAACCGGAGCGTCGCGTCGCGCACGCGCGAGAGTCGTCCGGTCACCTCCGTGGCCTGGTGCACGCTCTTGCGAAGATCCGAATGCACGACCTCCAAGGCCGTGATGCCAAGGCCGCCGCACGCGAGCAGCGTGAGCGTGACGGAGCCGAAGCCCAGGCGGAGCCGATCGCGGACGGCACTCACGGATGCACGACGCCGATCGCCACGGGCTTCTCGACGGGATCGCCGCTCGACCCGTTGAAGCGGATCGTCCCGCTCGCGCCGTCGAGCTCCGGCGCATGCGCGACCCAACTGCGCACGCGAGAGCGATCGGGCCCAACGGCGAATACGGCTTCGGCGATCAGCGTGGCCGCGTCATACGCGAGCGCCGCTTTCTGATCCGCGACGAGGCCGAATGTCTTCTGGTACTCATCCGCGAACGACTGTGCCACCCTCCCTGACTGCGGGTCGTAGAACGCGGTGAATCTCAGCCCGGCGAACTCCCGCGCGGTGACTGGATCTGATCCAAAGCTGGCCAGGTCATCGCTGCCGAGGAACTTGGCCCGGCTCCCGGCCTTGCGTATCGCCCGCAGGATATCCACGGCCTCGTTTGCGCCGCCGGCAATGACCACGGCATCGACGGCGCGCTGCGTCATGCGAATGGCGTAGGCGTCATACTCGGCAATGCCACGCAAGTACGGATCACGCTCGATAACCGGGACGTGGTGCGCCGTGAGCTCATTCATGAACGCCACCGTGTAGCCGCGTCCAAAGAGATCGTCGCGATAGATGATCGCCACGCGCTTGGCGTGCAGGGACTCTGCGGCAAACCGAGCCAGGGCACGGGCCGCATCGTCATCCGTCGGACAGACGCGGAACACCCAACTCGTGGTTTTCGTGACGCGAGGATTGGTGGCCGTGGGCGTGATGTCGATCAGCGCATGGCGACCGTTATGCTCCGCGTCAGCATAGATCGGCGCGGCCGCGATCGTTGCGGCGCTGCCAGTATGGCCGACGACGCCGATGATCTTGGGGTCGTCGCGAAACGACGCCGCAATGAGCACATCGCTCGCACCCTTCGACGGCAACCGGACCGCGAGGGGGAGGGCGCCGTGGGGGCGCATCGCATTCAGCTTGTCGAGCGCCAGCTTGACGCCGTTCGCGTAACCCCGCGTATCGATTCCGCTATCGGTGCTGAACGCGACGCCAACATACAGGCTATCAGCGCCCCCGTTGAGCGTAGCGGCGGGAGCGCTGGAACATGCGGCCATTACTGTTGTCAGGAGAACGACCCCGAGCGGCCGTGCTGGCATGCCCGAAAGACGGCACCATCCTTATAGAGGTCACTATAAAGAAAGGAACTCGCTTGGGCTCGCTCGGCCTAATAAGTCGGTGCAGAAGACCCTAGGGCTGTTTCTGCTGGCCGGAACCGCGCTGCTCGGCGTGGGTGCGCTGTTACATCCAATGCTGACCGGGGATGCCGGGGCCGAGCTGACGACGATCGCCGCATCGCCCCACTTCCGGGCCATTCACCTGGCGATGCTCGCCGGATCGGCGCTGATCATCGCCGGGGTGTGGGTCCGTGCCCTTGCCTCCGGTCCAGGCGAAGCTCTTCGCTTTGGGATCGCGTTCGGCCTCATCGATCTCGGGCTCGCCCTCAACGCGTACGACATCTCATTTATGGCAAGGGCCGGGACGCGACTGGCGGCAGCGTACGCCACAGGCAGTGGGACCGCCGCTCCTCTGTTCGATTCTATACACGACGTTGGTTTGACTTATGCACTGTTCGGTAACGTGATCGTTGCCTTGGGAGCGCTCGTGCTAGGCGTTGCCGAGTGGCAGACACGCAGGATATCCGCGGCGCTCGCGTTGGTCGCCGCGGCCGGTGGGCTCATCGGGGTGGCCTGTCCCGAAACGAGCCTCCTCATCCTCGCCCCTATCGCGCTACTCTCGGCCTGGCAGGTCGTGACCGGCCTCGCGGCGCTCAATATCTTACATACAAGATGATAGAGATAGATCTGAGGCTCGCGCTGTTTTGCGACAGCTATCTGCCGCAGCTCAATGGCGTGTCGCTGCTGCTCGAACGGCTCGTGGACGCCGTTCGCGATCGCGGCGGCGCGGTCCGCGTCTTCACGACCACGGATCCGCACGCGACCTACGATCCCGAGATCCGCCGGTGGCCGAGCGTACCCCTGTGGCTCTATCCGGAGCATCGCCTCGCGTTGCCGACACCCGCGAGCATCAAGCGCGAGCTCAATGCGTGGCGGCCGACGATCGTGCACGCCGCGAGCCCGTTTGGACTCGGCCTCGCCGCCCGCCGTGGAGCGCGCGCGCTTGGCATTCCATTCGTGTCATCGTATCACACGAGTTGGAGCGCCTACACCAAGTTCTACGGCCTCGGATTCTTGAGCAACTTCGCGTGGCGGTATCTCCGCTGGTTCCACAACAGCGGGGATCGGACGTACGCGCCGACCGAAGCCACGCGCCAGGAGCTCGAGCTCCATGGCGTGCGCCGCACGGCGATCTGGTCTCGCGGCGTCGACACCGTGCGCTTCACTCCGTCCGCCCGCTCGGCCGCCCTGCGTGCGCGCTTCGGCGCGAGCGACAACACGGTCGTGTGTGCATACGTCGGCCGGCTCGGCGCCGAGAAGGGCCTGGCGGTTGCCATGGAAGGCATGCACCGCGTGGTCGCGCGCGCTGGCGCGAACGTCGTCTGTGCGATCGCGGGCGATGGGCCCTACGAGGCCGAGTGTCGTCGGCTCGCGCCACCGGGGACGATTTTCATGGGACGCCTCTGCGGGCGCGAGCTCACCGAATTCTACGCGTCGTCCGATGTGTTCATCTTCCCGTCGGCGACCGACACGTTCGGCAATGTCATCCTCGAGGCGATGGCGTCCGGGTTGCCCGTGGTTGGTGCCGATGTGGGGCCCACCCGTGAGCTGTTGTCGAACACCCGCGGACTGACCTTCCCCCAGGGCAACGCCGAGATGTTCGGCGACCAGGTGCTGGCGTTGGTCCTCGATCGCGCGCGGCGCGTGGTGCTGGCGCGCGAGGCGCTCGCGTTCGCGCGCACGCGGACGTGGGATGCGATCTTCGATGAGCTCTTTGCCGACTACGCCCGCTTGAGCGGCAGCGCGCCGGCCGCGGTGGCAGTGGCCTAGGACCTAGGCTGCCTGGTCCGCCTCGGCCAGAATCGCCGCGGCGACTTCGAGAATATCCCGGCCGTCTTCGTCGGCTTCCTCTTCCATCAATTTCAGGGCATCGGCCGGCGTGAGACGCGTGCGCGCGACGATCTGTGCCACGGCGCGCTCGACAACGATCTCGCGCGACTCGGGCTCGGTCGGCTCGACGGTGACATCCACCAGCGGGAGATCGTTGTCCGGGATTTCCCGGACGGTGTCGACCGCCTCATCGACTGCATCGACTGCGTCGTCGGCAACGACGGCATCATCGGCCATCGCTCGCGCGGTGGCGACGATCTCTTGGACATCCGCATCGAGATCGCCATCGACGGTGCTGGCGGAGATGAGCGCCACCGGCCCCCAGTTGGGCCGCGCGGCGCGGTCGGCGAGCGCCGGATGTGTCGAGAGCACGAGGGCAGCGGTGCCGGCACGCGCGCGCGTCACGCTGATCGCGCCGTGCACACCCGCGCCGTCGCTCAAGTGCACATCGAAGAGGACGGCATCGGGCTCGGTCGTCGACACCGCGTCGACCGCCTCGCGAATCGTCGTGACCTGCGCGACAACGTCATAGCCCAGCGCGGCGAGGCGCTGGGACATGGCACGCGTACGAATCATGGCGGACTGCGCGACGACAACCCGTAACGACACTGATCCTCCTAAGATCGTGCCACAACTTAGTCAGTCAGAAAGTCGCAGGCCGTGACTGACATCACTATGACGATTGAAAGGCCCGAAAGTCTTGCGGCGTTGGCTCTTAAATGCTGTTCGTCGGAGGGGCCAGGGCGTCGAGCGCCTTCTCGTCATTGCGCTCCATCGCGACTTCGGCGTCGAGATTGATACGGTCTTCGTCGAGTGTCGCGAATCCGACGGTCTTGCCGGCCCGATAGACCACCGCCGCCTGATGCGCCGCGAGGTCGCCGGCGATGGTGACGTGCTGCCAGGGCAACGAGAAGCCGAGATAGCGGATCGTCATGTCGTAGTGCTGGCTCCAGAAGAACGGAACCATATCGCATCGTTGCGCGAGGCCCAGCACGTTCTCCGCCGCGATCTGGCCTTGTCGCTCGGCGACGACCCAGTGCTCGATACGAAGCCGATGCCCCGTGTGCGGATCGGGCCACCGCGCAATGTCGCCGGCGGCCCAGACACCCGCGCGGCTCGTCTCCAGGTACTCATTCACCAGGACGCCATTGTCGACGGCGAGACCCGCGGCTTGCGCGAGTGCGATGCGCGGCTTGACGCCGATGCCGGCGATCACGAGATCGGCGTCGATCGTCGAGCCATCGCGGAGTGTCACCGTGCCCGGCTCGATGCGCGCGACCTCGGCGCCCATGTGGAAGCGCACGCCGTGCTGCTCGTGCAGCGAGCGGATCATGCCCGAGACGCGTGGGTCGAGAACGCGCTCGAGTGGGCGGTTCTCCATCGACACCACGTCGACCGCCACCCCTCTCGTGCGAAGCGATGCGGCAACTTCGAGACCGATAAAGCTTGACCCAATCACCACCGCCCCCTTCGCATGCTCGGCTCTGGCGATGATCGCGTTGGCATCGGCGAACGAACGCAGCACGAGCGCGCCCGGCACGTTGAGGTGATTCGGCTCGCTGCCCATTGCCAAAATCAGCGCGTCGTATGGCACGGTATTGCCATCGTCCAACACCACGTGCTTGGTGTTCAGGTCGAGACTTTTCGCGCGGGTCCGCCGGATAACAATGCCATGCTCTGGATAGAATCCCTCTGGCCGCAACGGGATCCACTCGGGCTGCGCGCTGCCCGCCAGGTAGTCTTTTGATAAGTTCGGGCGGTCGACCGGCGCCGATGGATCTTCATCGATCATCGTGATCGGGCCGACATAGCCGCGACGGCGGAGCATCTCGGCGGCGGCTGTGCCTGCGGCGCCCGCGCCGATTATGACAACACTGCGGGGCGCGACCGGGCCTCGATTGGTCGGCGCGAGCGGGTCCGGATCGTTTTTCTTGGCACCGACATACACGCGATCTCCACGGCGCTCGACGGACCAGCACGGGAGCGGATTGAGCGCGGGTGCGCGGAGCGCCTCGCCGGTCTCGAGATCGAAGCACGCGTGATGCCACGGACAGCGCACGGTACTGCCGACGATCGAGACCCTCGGCGAGTGGCCCGCTGTAGTGCGTGCATGCCGCGCCTACGGCGAACGCTTCGTTGCCCACTCGCACGACGAGGACGTCGTCGCCGTCGGCCTTGCCGAGGACGGAGGCTCCGTCAGCCAGGTCCGCCCATGAGATCCCGTCTTTGCGCAGATCTGTCATCTCACAATCACCAGAAGAGCGATGGCAGTAAGTAACAGAACGATGGCTCCGATGGTAATAAGCCGGCGCCGGGAGGATCGAGCTGGGACGGGCGCCGAGTGGACGCCGTATGGCAGGCTGCCGCGGCGCAACGAGTCCGCGAGCATCCCAATGCCGGGATCCGGGGCGGCCCCGAGGGCATCGGCGACGCGGCCATCGTACGAGTTGGCGAGGTCGATAGCCGCGGCCCGCTCCCCGCTGCCCGCGAGGGCAAGCATGAGCCCGGTCGTCGCCCGGGCGCTCAGCGGATCTGCCTCGACGAGCCGCTGCCACCAAGCGATCGACTCCGCCGGTTTCCCCTGAGCCTCGGCCTCGATCGCCAACTGTTCCAGGACTTCGGCGTAGATCCGCGCGCACCGGACCCGCTCATCCTCGACCCATCGGACGAAGGCCGGCGCCCGGTCGACAGTCAGTCCGTGCAGGAACGGCCCGTTATAGAGGGCGATGGCGTCCCGCCAGGCCTTAGCCTCGACCGACCGGTCGAACTCCGGGAGGTCCAAGCTGAGGCAGGCAGGGTTGAGGGACAGGGTCGTCGCCGTGGCCACGATGGCGTCCGGCCCAAGTGTCCTCCTGGCAGCCGACAACGCCTGATCGAGCGAGTTCCGCCCGCCCTGCCGGTCGGGCCAGAAGTTCTCGATCAGGCGCTCCCGGCTTGTCCCGGCAGGGCCTTGGGCACCGAGAAACACGAGGAGCGCCAGTTGACGGCGCTGTATCGACGGATCTTGGACCGGAGCTCCGTCTCGCCAGAGCGCCAGGCCTCCGAACGTGATTAGACGCACCTAACGCAAATTCAGGTTGAATTCAGAACCGTTTGAGCAGCCTTTGGGCTGCTAATCCTAAAGTCATCACATGTCAGACGAAACGGTCATCACTGGGAAAGTGGTATGGGCCACGGACGGATCAGGCGTTCCGGGCGCCATCCTCTCGATCTACACGCTCATTCCCGCGGGACTCGTTGGCCGCACCGAGGCCAACGAGCATGGCGATTACTGGATGAAGGCCGAATGCATTGGACTCGGGCGTTCGACCTCTACGTCGTTGTGCTGAATAGCCGTGGGGAGCTTCTGCAGGTGGTGCGCGAAGGCTCACGCTGGCTCACCGGGAGCCGAACGCGGTTGGACGTGACGGTCACCGGGCGGTGGCGTTCGTCGGGTCCTCGGCGAACCGGCCAGCAGCAGCAGGCCGCGGAAAACGCCGGCGACGTCGTGCCGACTACGAAGTTGCTCGTGCCAACGCCGTATTGGCCGAAGAAGGGACCACCCGAGTTTCTCGGGGGCGGTCGTGGAGTCCGCCGCCGGATCTCTAACGGAGACAGGCAATCATGAGCGCTCGGATCATCATTGGGCTGGCCGCCAATGAGCGGGCAGCCGGCCAGATCCAGGATGCGGCGGTGCTGTCGGGTGAGCTCACGGCGTGCTCGCGCGTCGAGGAGCTGGTGGAGTCGGTGACGAGTACGCCGAACGTCGTCGCCGTAATCACCGAGTTGTGGGACGTCGATGGCCATCCAATGGCGCCGGCGGTGCGCCGGCTGCGTCATTGGCGCGCCACGTTGCCGGTCATCGCGTTCTGTCGGCTCACGCCGCGCACGGCGCGGGAGATCGTGACGATGGCGGCGGCGGGGGTCTCAGCCATCGCCATTCGGGATCACGAAGATCTCGGCGATCTCTTGCGGAGCGTGATCGACCCGAAGCTTTACCAGCGGCGATCGGTTTCCAGCATGGTGCGGACGGCCAATGCATCGACCGCCGGGGAGAACAAATATCCCTGGCCGTAGGTGCAGCCGAGTGCACGCAATGCGGTGAGGTGCGCCTCGGTCGATACGCCCTCGGCGATCACCTGTAATCCAATGTGGTCGGCCAGTGCGTGGATCGTGCGGACGAGTTGCGCGAATCGCTGTTCGCGGTCCATGGCCGAGACGAAGGTGCGGTCGATTTTGACGGCGTTGAGAGGGAGGCGGTCGAGCACACCGAGCGACGAGTAGCCCATCCCGAAATCGTCCAGGTGTACTTGTACCCCAAGCGATTTCAATGAGCGGAGCCGCTCGATCGCCACCTCCGGCTGTTCAATGAGGACGCTTTCCGTGAGCTCCAGATGGAGCCAGGTCGGGTCGACCTTGTGCTGCTGGAGCGCGGCCGCGACGACCTGCACGAAGTCCGCTCGCACGAGTTGGCGCACGGATACGTTGACCGCCATCGTGAGTGGCGGACGCTCGGGGAACATCTCGTGCCACATGCGAAGCTGGCGGCAGGCTTCGGTCAGCACCCATGCGCCGAGGCTGACGATCAGACCCGTTGACTCCGCGACGCCGATAAACGTCGCCGGCGCGATCAGGCCTCGATCCGCGTGTCTCCATCTGACCAGCGCTTCAAATCCCACGATGCGCCCGTCGGCCAGTGCGATGATCGGCTGGTAGTGCAGCTCGAACGACTGCTTCTCGACGGCCCGCCGGAGATCGGTCTCCAGGCGCAAGCGTTCGAGCGCGTCGGCGTGCATGGCGGGGTCGAACACGGCAAATCGTGCTCGGCCCGCGGCCTTGGCGCGCCCCATCGCGAGGTCGGCGCTGCGCAACAGAATGCTCGGGGCGTGTGCTGCCGTTGTCGCTCAGGGCGATGCCGAAGCTGGCCGAGGTAAAGACCTCGTAGCCACTGATGTCAATCGCCGAGGTCAGCGCCTCCAGTGCGCGCTCCGCCACGCGCGCGGCGTCGGCGGGGGAGTCGATGCGCTCCAACAGGAACGCGAACTCATCGCCGCCGAGTCGCGCGACGGTGTCCTCGGACCGCGAGCAACCCGAGAGGCGCCGGGCGACGGCGACCAGGAGCTCATCGCCGGCCGTGTGACCGAGGCTGTCGTTGACGACGCGGAAGTTGTCGAGATCGAGGAGCACGACCGCAAATGAGCCGGCGCGACGTTCAGAACGGCGAGCGGCGCGGTCGAGTCGCTCCATGAAGAGCAGGCGGTTGGGAAGGCCGGTCAGTGCGTCGTGCAGCGCCTCGTGGCGTTGGCGACGCTCGACGCGTTCCCGGCGCGCAAGGCGGCGGCGGAGCGCCAAATCCGTGGCGGCCGCGGCCGCGTGCTCGGTGAGCACCGCGATGTCCGACGCGCTCCACTCGCGTGGGACGGCATCGACGACGCAGAAGATGCCAATCGGGTGTCCATCGTCGGCCGCGAGCGGCACGACCGCGTATGCGCCCACGTTTGGGCCGAGCTGTTTGCCCTCCTTGGTATCGTCGACGATGACCGGCGTGCCATCGTCGAGCGCGCGGTCGCAGACGCCTGAGCGAAACAGGAGGCCAGGATCATGCGCCAGCCAGTCCGGGGGCTCGACGCCACCAACAAAGCACCGGCGGTCATCGCCCACCAGCGCCAGCACAGCCGCGGGGGCTCTGAGAGCAGTCGCCGCCAGCCGCGCCGCGCGCTCCAGCGAGGCCGCGAGCGTACCGTCGAGTGGCGCGAAAGGCTGCGACGTTGGCTCGCGCTGGGGAGGGGCGGACATACTATCCAAGGACGTGACCGTCGCCGTTCACGTCACGGCAAAAGCTCCCTACGCAGCGCTTCGCGACTGCTTAAAGCTAGCTCGAGATGTGTACGGTGGCCGCGGAGCGGCCCTGTTTACTTCGTGGCGGCGAGGCGCTCGAGGAGCGACTCGAGATCCTCGCGCTCTTTGGCGTTGAACGCGTCGACGACCGCGCGCTCCTCGGCGTCGAGGAGTCGTGCTGCCTCGCCGTGGCGGTCGGCACCTAAAGACGTCAGCTGCGCCCGCACGCTCCGACGATCGCTGGGGTCCTGCGACCGGACGACGAGGCCGTCGGCTTCGAGGCGATCAATGAGCGCCGTCATATTGGATTTGACACACGCATTGCGCGCAGCAAGCTCGCCGAGCGGCAGAGGAGCTCCCGCCTGCACCAAGTGGTCCAGCACATGGAACTTGGGCAGCGAGAGCCCGAGGGTCGCCAGCACGGATTCGAGCTTTGCCTCGCACGCATCCGCCGCGCGGAAGAGCGCCGGCGTCAGACCCTGCCGACGCTCGCAGGGTCCCGCCTCTTCCTTATAGTCCACCTATGAACAGTACCCGCTCCCTACCACGTCGTCAACCGGGGACGGCAACAAGCTCCGCGGAAGATCCAACTCACGATCATGCCGAGGATGACAATGGGCAGCACCAGGAGCAGCGCGATTTTCAAGAACGCGAGCACCAGCGCGCACACAACGGCAAAGACGACGAGCAATAAGAGCGGGATGCCGACCACCGCGAGGAGTATGAGTAAGAGCGGCACGCCGAGTACTGCCGCGACGATCGCGATGGGAAGACCGAACCCGAGAACCAAGATTGCGCCGACTGGGACGAGCACCACGATGGCGAACACGCCCCACAGGAACATCCTCAAGAGCCCACCCATGACACAGCCTCCTTGACGGCATCTGGTACGTCGGCGAGCATTACAAAGTTTCGCCCGAATGGGTACCGAAAGATGGGTCCGACCGGCACGGCAACGCTTCCTCTGCACTACGGGCGGGTACCCGCCTGGCTCTCCAGTCGCATGGCCAGCCTCGGCCGTATCATCACCCAGGCGGTCATCCTGCACTATGGGCGCGATGAGTACCTGCGCCGGCTGGCCCACCCGGGATGGTTCCAGGCATTCGGGGCCGTCATGGGCATGGACTGGCACTCGTCGGGCATCACGACGTCCGTGCTCGGCGCCCTCAAGCGCGGTCTCGCCCCAGTCGAGGGCGAGCTCGGGCTGCACGTGTGTGGCGGGCGTGGGAACGAATCGCGAAAAACGCCGGCCGAGCTGCTCTGGCTCTCTCCGATCGCCTCGGTCTCGATGGGGAGTTCGCTCGTTCGTACGAGCCGACTCGTCGCCAAGGTCGACAGCGCGGCGATTCAAGACGGCTACGATATCTATCTCCACGGGTTCATCGTCGCGGACGATGGGAAGTGGGCGGTCGTGCAACAAGGCATGTGTGGTGCTCGCAAAGAAGCGCGTCGCTATCACTGGCTCAGCGAGCGTCTCACCGATTTCGTGGATTCGCCGCACGCGGCCATCGACGGGCTTCCTGCTTCGACGGCGATCGTCAATCTCACGGATCATCGCGCGTGCGCTGCGCGCAACGCGCAAATTGCCCTCGTGCACGACGGCCCCGACCGCGTCGTACGGGAGCTGTCGAAATTGCGGCCGACGGAGACTCTCGAGTTGCCATTTCATCACGACGTGAGAGCCGAGGACGTTCGTGCTCCGGCGCTTACGAGGTGCAATTACGGCGGCTCATGAGAGAGGTCCCAAAGACTTTGCGGATCTGCTACTCACGCCCGGCGTGGGACCGCGGACGGTGTTCTCCCTTGCCCTCGTTGCCGAAGTCGTGCACGGCGCGCCGTCGCGATTCTCGGACCCGGCGCGATACTCGCTGGCGCATGGCGGCAAGGACGGACACCCGTACCCGGTGCCGCTCCGGATCTACGACGAGACGATTCGCGTGATGAAAGACGCCGTCACCAAGGCCAAGCTCGGCGTCTCAGATCGCCTGTTCGCGATTCAACGACTGGACGCCGAGGTACGCCGGCTCGAGCGATCCGCAGGTACGATCGACTTCAATGCGTTTATTGAAGCCGAGTGGGAGCGAGGCGAACGGACCCCACGCGAGTATCCCACGCGAATGACATCACGCCCTTTGAGTCGACGTTGATCGTAAATTGTTCGACCGGAGCACCGGAGCTCATGCTCATCGGGATGCGCGCGAGATCGGCTGTCGAGTCGTAGTCCGTCCCCCACTCGTGGGTTTTCTTGCTGACCACGAGCGTCCACGCATCAGCCGTTGGCAAAGAGAAGAGGGTATACTCGCCAGCGGGAACCTTCGTGGCCCCGATCATCGCGTCGCGATCGATCTTGAACCCGGTCGCCGCATTGGCGCCAGTGCGCCAGATGGCGTTGTAGGGCACCACGCCTCCAAAGATCGTGCGTCCGCGTTTGGACGGACGGCCGTAGTCGACGACGACGTGCATGGGCCCAACCGTTGATTCGACCTCGTCGCGCGGCGACATGTAGCCGAGTCCCCTGCCCGCGCTGTCGCGGGCGACGAACGCTGTCGCGTAGGCATCGATGTCGGGCGGCGGCACGCGCGTCACGATCGCCTGCAACGTCGCACCCGGCGACGTGGCGTCGAGCAACTCGCCCGCCGAGTCGATGTGCGCGCGAATGGTACCCACTGAGGTGGAGATCAGCACAGTATCCGGAGCCGTCTGCTTGGCGGTGCCGCCGAACGTGAGGTCCAAATAGAACGCAGCGACCGGCACGGGCTGGCCATGCGCGGCGATCGCGCGCTGGATGGGTGATTCGTACTCGGCGAAGGCCGGCTCATAGACCGGGACGCTGCCCGGCAGGTTCGGCATGGTGCGCATGTGGCGCGACGGCCCGCCGCCGAAGCGCATGATGTGGACCGAGTCGCCGCGGAAGTCGGCGTCGTAGCGATACGTCTTCTTCGCGCCGGGCTTGGCGGACTCATAGAGCTGGATCGAGTACAGCGTCACCGCGCCATCGGGCGTCGTGTCGATGACGTACGATTGCCGCGAGGTTCCGGGACTCCGGAACAAGAACTCCCCGACGATCGAGTCCCGCGTGCGCGTGAAACGCTCGACGCCGATCGTGTCGTTGCCGAGGCGCGTGACGAATCCGCCGTGCTCGGGCGGGTCGGGCCGTGCGCACCCCATCGCGGCCATGAACAGAAGCGCGTAGCGGCGTCGCCACATGGACACGTCCAATGCGTGTGTCCCAAGCAAACGAGAGACCGTCGGTATCGAACCCAATCGTGAATTGCTCGACCGGGGCTCCGGAGCTCACGGTCATCGGGATGCGTGCCAAGATCCGCGGTCGAGTCGTAGTCGGTGCCCCACTCTTTGGTCTTCTTACTGACGATCAGCGTCCACGCATCGGCGGTGGGGACCGAGAACAGCGTGTACTCGCCGGCCGGGACTTTCGTGTCGCCGATCGTGAGATCGCGGTCGGTGACGAGCGTGGTCGCCGCGTTCGCCCCGGTCCGCCAGACGGTGTTGTACGGGATGACCCCGCCAAAGATCGCGCGTCCCCGCTTGGACGGCCGACCATAGTCGACGAGCACGTGCGCCCCGCCAACCGTTGCCCGCACCGTGTCGCGCGGCGACAGCGTGCCCAGTGACTTACCTTGCCCATCGCGCGCGGCGAAGAGCAGCACCCATTTGTCGAGATCGGGATACGGGATTCGTGTGACCGTCGCCTGCAACGTCCCGCCGGGGTCCGTCGCGTACATGATCTCGCCAGTCGCGTCAGTCTCGACGCGGATCGTATCGGTCGGCGTCCGGATCAGCACGAGTCCGGGCTTGGCGCGGATGACGGTGCCAGTGTCCGGCCCGTCGCCGACGAACCACCAGGAGAAGTCGACCGGCTTGCCCGCGGCCGCGAACGCGCGGCTCACCACGATCTCGTGCAATCCGTACGCCGGCTCGAGGAGCGGCACGGCACCGCGCCGCACCCAGGCAGCCTGCGTCCGCGTCGCGTCGCCGCGCTTGACCGTCACCAATACGGAGTCGCCGCGCAACTGGGCATCGTACCGGACGCGAACGGGCGAATCCGCGCCTCCGGCCGTGTAGACCACCGCGGTATACGACGCGACGTTGCCATCGCGCCCCATGCGCGCGACATACGCATAGCGCGTCGTTTTTGGACTGCGGCCGATCATCTCGCCCGTGATCGAATCGCGGGTACGGACGAAACGCTCGACCGCGATCGTGTCGCTGCCGAGCCGGGTGACGAACCCGCCACGCTCGGGGCCATCCTGCGCGCCGGCGCTCGTCGCGAGAACCACGAGCGCCGCACCCGCCAGTATTCTCATACGATGACATTGGGGCGCCTATGACGCGACCGCAAGACACTAATATTTTCTTGACATGCTGAACGACGCAGTCTGCCTCGCCGACCTCGAGCCCCTCGCTCGGCGCGTGATGACGCCGATGGCCTTCGAGTACGTCTCTGGTGGCGCCGGGGACGAGCGCACGCTCGCCTGGAATACCGAGGCATGGACACGCATACGCCTGCGACCGCGCGTGCTCACCGACGTCTCGACGCTCGACACATTGGTGCGCCTGCTCGGCGACACGCTGTCATTGCCGCTACTGCTGGCGCCGGCGGCGTATCATCGCCTGTTCCATCCCGAGGGTGAGCTGGCGACCGCACGCGGTGCGGCCGCAGCGAACGTGCCATATGTCGTGAGCACGTGCACGACGACGTCGCTTGAGGAGATCGCGGCGGCCGCTCCGAATGGCGTGCGGTGGCTGCAGATCTATATCGCCGCCGACCGGAACCGCACGCGGGATCTCGTGCACGCGGCCGAGGCAACGGGCGTACGCGCGTTGTGTCTGACGGTCGACACGCCGGTCGCGGGCACGCGCAACCGCGAGCAACGGACGGGCTTCGCGCTGCCCGCCACGTGCGTCACACCGTATATGCGCCACGTCGCGGGTCCCGATGGTCCAGGGTTACCCTTCGTCGCGATCACATGGCGCGATGTCGAGTGGCTGCGCGCACAGACGCGCCTGCCCGTGCTGCTCAAGGGCATCCTGACGGGCGAGGACGCCGCCCTGGGCGTCGACAGCGGCGCCGCCGGCATTGTCGTGTCGAATCACGGCGCGCGCAATCTCGACACCGTGCCGGCGTCTATCGATGCCTTACCCGAGGTCGTCGAAGCCGTCACGAGGGCGCGTCCCGGTACTCCTCGACGGCGGCGTCCGACGCGGCACCGACATCGTCAAGGCGCTCGCGCTCGGCGCGACCGCCACCATGATCGGCCGACCGTACCTCTATGGCCTCGCGCTCGGCGGCGCCGAGGGGATCGAGCACGTCGTGCGAATCTTACGCGCCGAGCTGGAGAGCGCACTTTCTCTCATCGGCCGGCCAACGGCGTCGACGCTCGACCGCTCCGCGATGTGGGATACGACGGCGTCTCGTTAGTCAGGGACGCGCATCCAGTGTCAGGAGCTGCCCCGTTTCCCCGAATGCCAGCAGGGGCTCATCGCACGTCACGAGGTGTGCGGACAACGCACGCGCCGTAGCCGCAATGAACCGATCTGCCGGATCGCGGGTCGTCAGATCCGTCAAACCGGTGCTGTCGAGCGCGATCGGCACCGTGAGCGCCACAACGCGTGCGCCTGGCGCATGCCGAGCGGCGGCAATCCAACTCGCGACATCGCGTGACAGCGTCAACCGTCCTTTCTTGACGAGCATGGCGACCTCCCACGCGGAGATGCTCGCCACGTATAACAGGCCGGCCTGCGCCGCGCGCTCTATCTCGGCCACCACTCCCGGTTTCTCATCCGGCTCACCAAGCCCTCGACCGCCCACACCCAGACGTGCGTATCGAGTACGAGACGGCGAATGCGACGGACGCTAGCCGGCATCGTCCTCGGTTGCGTCCCACGGCTCGTCAATGGGACTGACGAGATCGCCCACAAAGGTCGCGGTGCCAGCCAGTCGGCCAATGAAATGCGGCTGCACCGTCAACGCAGGAACCAGGCGCACAACCGCGCGGCCACGCTTGGTCACCGTGATCGGTTCACCGGTTGCCGCGACCTGATCCATCAACTTGAGGCACTTGGCTTTGAACGTGCCGGCGGGTATTCGCTTCATGGTCATAAAGATATGACCATGAGAGCCATCGCGCAACCCTAGCTCGCGATCCGCAACATTACGTCTCCCTGAGATACCCCCACGACAACAGCTTGTCGTGATCCTCGGCCCATCGGTCACCGACATCCATCCGATAGTACATATCGGGGATGAGGATGTTTTTGATCCGATTGTACGCCTGCTGCTGCGCCTGTCGCATGGTCGGCCCCAAGCCGACGACCACGAGAACAACGCCGGACGTGCCGGCGACGAGCCACTGGCCGTTCACCTGCTTGACATCCTCGATGTGCACTTCCTCGGGCGTCGCCTTCTTGAAGACGATGACGGCGTCCTTCGACACCGCCTGAAACGTGCCCACGTCGTCGAACGGAAACGGAGAGACGACGATGCGGACGCCGAGCTGAAATCCCGATTTCACGCGCAGCTTCGTCGCGGTACCGGCGGCCAGGTCGTACAGAAACTGGCCAATCGGCGTGAGCATCGCTTCTTGCTGGATCTGGATCGTTGGATAGCCGAAGCGAGACGTGAACTCCAACGGATAGATCCCGTTGCCGTTCACGATGCAGTTCAAGTCGATGTACCCGACGTACCCCTCTTCAGCGAGGCGACGTTCCATTCGGGCGAGGGTCGACGTGAAGATCTTGTTGGGCCCACTCCAGAACATCGATGTCCCCATCTCACCCGTGGACGGCCCGATGTTGCCCGGAAACAGCTTCTTGTGCTCGAAATTGACGTTGATCGGCGTGACGAACTGCTTGCCGTTGAAAAACCCGCCGACCGCGACTTCCACGCCGACCACGCGGCGCTGCAGCTGAAACACTTTGATCTCGGCCGAGAACGCGCGCTTATACGCCTCCAGCACGCGAATGACGTCGCCGCCATCCTCTTCCTCGCCAACGAACAGCCGGCGCTTCACGTTCTGCGCCTCGCCACTCGGCTTGATCACGTACTCGTCCGGATTCTGCCGGACGAACTCGATCGCCTTGTCGAAGTCGTCGAATTCCTGATACCGCAGGATATTCACGCCGGCCTTGCGAAGCTCCTCCTGGCCGAACGACCGGTCATCCTCCAGGCGATCCGTGTAGGCGGTCCCGCCCACGACGAGCTTCCCTTGGTTCCGCAGCTCTTCGGCCTTGGCCCCTTGGCCGAGCGTATCGTCGAACACAATGACGTCGGCCCAGTCCACATCGGCCCGCCAGTCGAGCGTCTTGGGCACGAACCCATCGGCGATGTCCCGCTCGTTCTCGGCTTCGATGAAGAATTTGACCGCGTGGCCCTCTTTCTGGACTTGCCACGCAATGTCGCCGATTAGGCCGCCGATCGAGACGAAGAGGAAGTTTTTCGGTTCCACGCCTAAACCCTATATTAGGAACATGGCGACCACCTTTCTCAACACCGAACTGTTACCTGTCCGGGCGATGAGGACCTTGCCGGGACGGTACTTCTCCTCGCCGGCGATCCTGGCCGAGGAGGTCGACAAGATCTTCACGCAGCGGTGGCTGTGCGTGGGACGAGCGGATCGGATCGCCAATCCGGGTGAGTACTTCCTCCAGCCCGTCGGGCAGGAGAGCATCATCGTCGTCCGGGATCGCGCGGGCGGGATACACGCTCACTATAACGTGTGCCGCCATCGCGGCACGCACATGATCGAGGCCGAGAAGGGGCGACTGGGCGAGACCATCCAGTGTCCCTATCACGCCTGGACGTATGCCCTCGACGGGCGGCTCATCGGGTGCCCCTCGGCCGACGCTATCGACGGGTTTCGCAAATCCGACTACCCCCTGCATGGCGTCGCGACGCACGTTTGGGAAGGGTTCTTGTTTATCAATCTCTCGCGCCATCCGGAACCCTTCGAAGACGCCTATGCGCCAATGTTAGGGAGATTTTCGAGTTTCAATCTTCCGAACCTCAAGGTCGCGCAGCAGATCGATTACGACGTGAAGGCGAACTGGAAGCTGATCGTCGAGAACTATCAAGAGTGCTATCACTGCGCGCCGATCCACCCGGCCTTGGCCAAGCTCACTCCGCCGACGAGCGGCGAGATCGATTTGTACGAAGGGCCGTTTATTGGCGGATACATGGTGCTCAATGAAGAGCACGAGACCATGTCAATGACCGGGCGCGCGTGTGGCGTGCCGGTGGCCGCGGATCTGCCGGCGATCGAGTATCCACGGATCTACTACTACTCGCTGTTCCCGAATGCGCTTCTCAGCGTGCACCATGACTACGTCATGTTGCATACGCTCTGGCCGCAAAGCGTCGATCGGACGTTGATTCACTGCTACTGGCTATTCAACGAGAAGTCGTTGAACAACGCCCAACTTGATCCGACCGATGGGATCAGATTCTGGGACATGACCAACAAAGAAGACTGGCACATCTGCGAGCAGAGCCAGCTCGGGGTCGTGTCGCGCGTGTATCAGCCCGGCCCGTACTCGAAGCGGGAGAACTGCTCAGCGGCCTTCGACGCCGAGGTGCTCCGCTCGCTGGGTCACACGCCGGAACACTGACACGGCGTAGATCGCGCCACCGATCAGCGCGACCAGGACCGAGAACCCGACGAGCTTCGCGAGATAGAGGGTCGGGTTCTTCTCATCCGCGCCCGGCACACCGGCGAGCACCAGCGAGATCGCGGTCGTCGTAAACCCGATGATGCCGCAGGCGATCGCCACGGGCTTGCCGCCGGGCACCCGGCGCACGTGTGGCATCGCCGGGTCGCGCTGCACGCGGATGAGTGAGGCGAACAGGTACAGGTATGGGATGAAGTAGATGATGATCGAGGCGCTTAAGAAAAGATTGTAGGCGCTCGCCACGGTCGTTCCCGCTTGCCCCGCCACCGTGACCAGCACCGCGACGCCGGCCTGGATCAACATGGCGATGTGTGGCGTGCGCCACTTGGGGTGCAGCCGGCCGAACGCGGGCGGGAGCACGCCATCGACCGCGGCCGCGTACGGCAACCGCGCGCTCGCCGCGAACCACCCGCCGATCTGCCCGAGCACGCCGACGATGAGAAAGCCGACCGCGATCGGTACGAGCCACGCCGCATGGATCCGCACGGCCGCGCTGGTGATAGCTTGCGGAACACCCTGGAGCGCGGTGACCTCCCCCATCGGGAGCGCGACCAGCACGGCGACCGTGCCGGCGATGAAGAGCGCCGCGATGCTGACGCCGGCGCCAAGCAAGGCGCGGGGGATCGTACGCGGATTGTCGTCGAGCTCCTCGCCCATAATCGAGGCGCTCTCGACCCCCGCGAACCCGAACGCGATCGTCGACCAGAAGATCATGTCGCGCAGGTGCGTGCTCGGCACGAAGGACTTCGGCGTGAACGGCGTGGCCGAGCCGAACCGGGAGCAGGCCACGGCGGCGACGCCGAGCAGAATGAGCAGCGGCACCCACATGCCGATCGCGCCGGCGTTCTGCAGCCACTTGCCAATGTTGAGTCCGACGAGGTTGAGCGCGACGCAGAGCGTGAGCCCAACTAGCGACACCGCGATCGTGTATCGGGGATCACTCGCCAGAATGCTGCGCGCTCGGACCAATCAGGAACGGGATGAGGCCGGCGACGAAGTACAGGAGCAGCGGGTAGTACGGGATGTTGCAGCACCAGTAGCACCATCCGGTCAAAAACCCGGTGAACCGACCGAACGACCGGCACGTCCAGACGTAGATGCCGCCCTGGTCCGGATACCGGGACGACAGCTCGAGGACCGCGAAGCAGAGCGGAACGTAGAAGAAGAGACACGCGCCGATCCAGATAACGACGGCGCTCGGACCCGCGACCGCGGCCTTTTGGACCCACTGGACGTTGAGGCTGACGACGACGTAGAACAACATGAGGTCGCGCCAACCCATGGTGCGACGCAGCTTAGGGGCGGTCGGCTCAGTCGGCGGTGTCAGCGAGCAACTCGAAGGCCGCGTTGCGGCCATTGATACCCATCACGCTCCCACCCGGGTACGTGCCGGCGCCGCACAAGAACACGCCGGGCATTGGGGTGCGCGCGGAGAGGCGGCGGTCCCACATGTACTCCGGGAGAATCTCGCCCTGGAAAATGTGGCCACCCGTGAGCCCAACACGCTTCTCAATGTCCGGCGGCCCCAGAATTTCCATGTCTATTATGGCCCGCGGGAGATTCGAGGTGTATCGCGCGATCGACTCCACCACCCGGTCGCCGACCTGGCAGCGCCTCGAATCCCATGTCCCGTCGGCGAACTCGTGCGGCACAAACTGCGAGAAGACACTCAGCGTCTCGACCCCTTCCGGCGCAACGCTGTGATCATACACGGTGTGCAGATAGAGCTCGGTCCACAGACGCTCGGGCAGAACACCAGCGTTGGCCTGACGGTGGCCATCGATCCATTCTTGCTTGGTGAGCGGCGTGTTGATCTGCCCGGTGTGGTGCGGTTCGCGCGTGCCCGGACGCGCACGGAAGTTGGGTAACTCGGTCAGCGTCATGTTGACCTTGACCGTTACCCCTTTGACTGGCACGCGTTCAACATCCTGGCGCCATTCGGGATCAGCGGCCGAGCCGAGCAAACGCAACGTGGTGCGCGGGTCGGCGTTCGATACGACGAACGGCGCGTAGATACGATCACCCGAATCGAGCTCCACACCTTCGCCCGGAATGATGCGCGCCACCGGTGTGCCCGTGGTAACGGTCGCTCCGAGTTTTTGCGCGACATCGCAGAGCAGAAATGAGACCGTGCCCATACCACCAGTCACGTACCCCCACGTGCCAGGATCGCCGAACATACTTCCCGACGCGTGGTGATACAGAACCGAAGCAGTCCCGGGAGCAGTTGGGCTGGCGTTCGTGCCGATCACGCCCTGGCCGAGGTAGGCCATCTGCAGACGTTCGTCGGTCAGGTACCGCTCGACGTACTCGCACATCGACCAGTCGAACAGCAGCCCACGAGCCTCGTTGTCGTCGCCGAGACGATCCTCTATTGCCTCGCGCGAGGGAGCAGGCCCAATCCAGAGATCTCCGGGCCCGGCAGGACGCAGGGCATCGCGTAAGCGGGATTTGACGTCGATCATCGCCCGCCAGCCATCGACATCTCGCGGCGCGAACCGGCGCACTTCGGCTTCGCACTGATCATCGTCGTTCCAGAGCTGCACGCTCGAGCCGTCCTCGAACGGCACGAACATCCCACCGACCGCCGGCTGCCAGGTAAAGCCATGCTCGACGAGTTGGAGCTCGTCGATCACCAGTTGGTGCAGCAGCCCGCAGACGTACGCGCACGGCGAGAACCGCACGCCGGGGAACGGCTCGTCCATCGTCGCCGCCCCACCGACGCGCTCGCGAGCCTCCAGCACCAAAACACGACGGCCGGCGCGCGCCAGATACGCCGCGCACGCCAGCCCGTTGTGTCCTGCTCCCACGATAATGACATCCCACTGTTTTCTTGCCAGGGCCGCAACGGGCTCAGGAAGCCCGATGCGACCCAGTACTTCGGCCGTCGCCGATGGCACTACTGCGCCACGAGCGGCGGCGTGCAAGTGCTGCCCAATCCACGCGCCTGGCATTCGCTTTCCGGGACGGGCATGACCGACGGGACATGACCGCCCGTCAGCGGCGGTGGGTTCGCCGGAATGGTGCTCAGGAGGAGGCCATAGCGCCGCGCGTCGATCCAACGCGTCCCCTGCTCCCACATGAGCGAATACCGGCGCTCGTACAGCAGGTCCGTCAGCAACGAATCCGCCGACAACCCGGGGGCCAGCGGCGCGAGGTTGCCGGAACCCTGCCGTGTCGCATTGAGGTCACTGGTCGCCGCGCCGAGTTGACCTAATCCCAATTCCGCCTCGGCTCTCAACAAGACCAGTTCTTCGTCGCGAATGATCGGAATCTCGTGCGCCGGATCCGCCTGGCCGTTGGTGAAGTAGATGCTGTACTTGAGCGTCCCGTGGATCGGGAATCCCGACAGGATCTGCGTGATCGACGCGTCGACGATCTTCGCTCCCACGCGCGCGTCGGGCGTTGCGCTCCCCACCTGCGACTCGGCATCCGTCTGCTGCTCTGGCAGCGCGAAGTAGAGCGTGCCGTTGAGGGGGTCGGAGAGGCCGTTCTGGACGTTACCCGGGTTGGATGAGAAGTCGAAGTAGACCCCGTTCTGGAAGCTCGCCGCGCTGGTGTCCGCGAAGTGGGTGACGGTGAAGAGCGAGTCCAGCAGCGCCATCGCATTGGCGTAGCAGGTGGCCTTCGCGCCCTTGCACCCGTTCACGTCGGTCGCCCGGAACACCCAGGCTTTGGCCGCGAGGGCCTGGGTGAACTGCGCGAACGTCTGCGGCGTGCTGGCGGCCGCATAGCCCTGAGGCACGGAGAATGGGAATGCGGCGCCCAATGCCAGCTTGGTGCGGGCGTCAGCCAAGAGACCGATGATCGCCCGGTAGACGCTGTCCTCGCCGACGAACGGTGCCGGCGGTCCCGAGGGGTCGAGGTCGACATTGACGGCGGCGCCGAGTTGCGCCCGCGTTTGCACAAGGTAGAACAACGCCAGTGCCTTTTGCGTCTCGCCGAACGCGATGGACGAGGCTTTCTCTCCAGCGCTCATGTCCGGCGAGTTCGGGATCGCATCGATATACAGGTTGTCCTGACGGATCTCGATGTATGGATTGCCCCATTGCGACCCGCCGAACTGCGTGTTCGAGAGCGGGCCGTAGTACGGCTCCTGATAGTCGGGCTGGTTGTTGCCGGAGAGGTTGACGCCCTCGCGTCCCATCGAACCCAGGCGCCAGACGTACGATTCCATGTCGACGCGGGCCTGGGCGAATATCCCGGTCGCGGCGACGGCCATGTTCGCTCTCGTCGGGTTCCCGTAGATGGACGACGTGGTCGGCGCGTTCGGATCGGTGACGTGGAAGTCGTAGCAGGCGATGCTCGCCAGTGCCGTCGCCGACAGCGTGAGCAGTGTGATGGTCTTCATCGTCAGAACCCCGCCGAAATGGTGAAGAAGAACTGACGGGACGGCGGGTACGGGGCGAGATCGACGCCCCGGAACGGCGACTGGCCGAAGTTGCTGACCTCCGGATCGTATCCATAGTACTTCGTGATCAGGATCAAATTGCGTCCTGACGCGCTCAGCTGCACGCCGTGCGAGCCGAACAGGTAGCGGCTGTAGTGGAGCGGCACATCGTACTGGAGCTTGACCTCGCGCAGCTTGAGGAACGTCGTGCTCTGCACGTACGGCGTGGCGATACCGTCGGAGCACGCGGTGAGCAGCGCCTGGCCGTAGCTCCCGTGGTCCACCAGGCCATTGCAGCCGTAGAGCGACAGCGTCTGATTCTCGATGATGCCGCCCTTCTGCCAGTCCCAGAGTCCGGTCAGGGTGAAGCGTCCGAGTGTGAACGTGCTGCCGAACGACCAGTCGTAATCGGGGTTCACCTGACCCAACGATGAGACGATGAAGTTGCCGTTGTTGTCGATGCCGGTCTGACCGATGATCTGCGTGATCGGCCGGCCCTGCTGGACCTCGAGCTGGCCATAGGCGAGTCCGAATCCGGATCCGACGGGCGTGAAGCTCGTCACGCCAGCCGGCAGCGCGAGGACGGTATTGTGCAGCGTGCGGAACGCCGTGTTGAATGTCCACGTGAAGTCCCGCAGCTGAATCGGGATCAACGTGGCCCCGATCTCGACGCCCTCGTTCTGGAACGTGCCACCATTGGCGAGGATCTCATTGTACCCGGTCGACGGCGCCGGCGTCCGTGGCAGGAACAGGTCATACGTCCGGCGGTGGAAGTACGTGACTTCGAGATCGACCCGCGACGACCAGCCGGTCAGATCGAAGCCTCCCTCGAACTCGCGCGTCCGCTCGGGGCGAAGGCCAGGCGCGGCAAAGACCGACTGCCCGTTGAGGGCGACTCCGGGGAGACCACCGTACGCGACATTATCGACCAGCGTCGTATACTTCTCGCCGAAGATCGGCTGGTTGCCGGTCTCGCCGTAGTCACCGCGCAGCTTGAGCTCCGTGCCGCGGATCAGCAAATCCCGGAACCGGTAGGCGGCCGCGATCTTCGGGTAGATGAAATACTTGTTGATCAACGCGTTGGCCGACGTGCGCTCGGCGCGCAGGCCGCCTTCGATGTTCAGCCGTTCGTCGAACAGGTTGAGGTCCTCCTGTCCGTAAAACGACAGGGTGCGCTCGACGGTGTTGAACTCGAACGGGACGACGACCGATCCCGCGTCGATGTTCGTCTGCGTGCCGACCAGGTTCGAGGTGAACGTCTGCGCGCGGTCGAGTTGCCGATCCTCGTACGTCATGCCGACCGCCGTCGTCGCCTTGAGGAGGCTCGAGGTCGTGTTGTAGGTGTGGATGGCGTTCAGGTTCCAGTTGTACTGCCGGCTCTCGGCCTGTCCCTGCACGGCCACGCCCGGTGTCGCCTGATTCGCCTCGAGATACACGTTGGCTGGCAGGGTGACGCTGGTCCCTTGGTCGAAGAAGTCCATGCCGCCCTGAGCGACCAGCTGGATCGAGTTGTTGTCGTTCTTGAACGCGTTGTAGCTGGTCTTGGCCGAGCCGACGAACCGGTTCGTGAGGGCCGTGTTGGTCCCGAGCGACATGGTCTGCAGGGGATTCGAGCCCTTATAGGTGATGAGGGGTTGCGGCCACGCATTGTTCGAGAACCCGAGGGGCTCGAAGCTCGGGATGTAGGAGATGGCGTATGGGACGCTGGCGCCGTTGTTGTCGTTGTTGTTGAACCCGCGATCTTCGCGCGTGTGCGTGAAGGCCGTCGAGAGCGAGCCTTCGAACCCCTTCGCGAGATGCTGATTGATGTTGAGGCGGAGGGACTGGCGGTCGGCGGCCGTGCCCTGCTCGATGCCGCCCTCCTGCGCGAGCGAGCCGGACGCGAAGTACTGCGTGTTGTCATTGCCACCGCTCAGATCGAGCAGCGTCGTGCTCTGCAACGGCGTCCGGCCGGCGACCTCGTTCAAGTGGTCGTAGACCGGCAACACCCCGTTTCTCGCGTAGCCATTGATGGTCGCGCTGTCCGAGCCGCTGGAAGCGAAATTGCCCAGGGCCTGGCTCAGCGTCCATGGCTCATTCGCCGGCCCACGGAGGAGATGCGCGAACCCGGTCTGCTGCGAGACGTTGATCCGGAGCTTCCCGGCCTTCCCGCGCTTCGTCGTGATGATCACGACGCCATTCGACGCCTTCGATCCGTAGATCGACGACGCGGCGGCGCTCTTGAGCACCTCGATCGACTCGATGTCCGCCGGATTGATGTCGGCAATCCGGTTCGCCGCGTCGTCTTGACGCGGGCCTGTCGAGTTGAGGCCACCGCTTCCCGTCGCCTGGAACAAACCGGTCGGAATCGTCTCGTTGCTATAAATGACACCGTCAACGACGAACAGCGCATCCGTGTTGCCGGTCGCGGTATTGACGCCGCGGATTTGCACCTGCAGGCCGCCGCCGGGCGCTCCCGAGTTCGACTGAATCGAGGCACCAGGGACCTTCCCCTGCAACGCCGCATCGACGGTCTGCGCCGGGGCGCGCGTGAGATCGGCCGCGGACACCAGATCCGTCGCCGTCGTCACGTTGGCTTTTGTCGTAGTCGTCGCAGCACCGGTGACGACGACCTCACTGAGCTTGGTCGCCTCCTCGACCATCGAGACCGCGACGGTGCTGTCACCGGCCGCGACATTGACATTCTTCGGCTGGAAGCCGATCGCGCGGACTATCAGTGTTAGTGGACCGGCGGGCGCCGTGAGGCGGAATCTGCCGCCGGCATCGGCCTGCGCCCGCGCCGTACCGCCCTGCACGCCGACCTGCGCGAACGAGATCGGTTGTCGGTCAGCCTCTCGAACGACCGTACCGTTGATGTGCCGCTCCTGCGCTTGGACCTGCGCCGAGAGAGCGGCGAATACCGCTATCCAGACAATACGAAATTTCATGGCCACTCCAGGGAGAGAGTCGGCTACATGCGTGGTGGGACAGTGTATCGTCAATAGCCGGTATTAATGCCCGGCTTTAGCGATCGGTCAAGGAGTGGCAAGGGGACGCTTACGACCATACGTTCCCGGGAGTGGAACGCGTATCGCTGACCCTGATCGCCTGCACCCTATGTCTCGCTTGCAGCAGGGGCGCGGTGCATCCGTCGGCCCCTGCCGATGGAGTCGCTCGTGTCGTGCCCGCCGGGGGCGCCCCAGGGCTGAGCGTAGCGGATGTGCCTCGCTCGATCTCGGCCCGCGTCGCGACGCACGTTCACGAGTTCGGCGGCGCCTACATCGATGGGCACGGCGCTCTCACCGTGTATCTGACCAACCTCTCGAGCGAGCCGTCGGCCAGACGGGCGTTGACCAACGAGCTGTTGGCGAGCGGACGCGAGGCCCCGGGCATGCGTATACGCGCCGCCAAATACACGTATGCCGATCTGTGGCGATGGAAGAACGCGCTGCGGCCGCTCCTGACCGGCGCCGGTGTCGCCATGCTCGCCGTCGACGAGAGAACGAACCGCGTGCGCATCGAGACGAGTGACAACACGGTCGCGCTCGCCACGAGATGGGTCCAGCGCCTCGGCGTACCCCTCGCCGCCGTCGAAGTCGTGGTGACGGCGCGCATCGTCGAAGCGGGCTCCGTCGACGGAGGTCAGCGGCCCGCCATTGGGGGGCTTCGCATCGCTGGGTTCTTCGAGCAGACGGGCATCACGTATACGATCATCTGCTCCTATGGACTGAATGTTCGCGACTTCGCTGATACGGTGCACCACTATATGGTGGTCGCGTCGCACTGCGTGCAACACTCGCCGCCCGTCGGTGGATATATCGGGGCGAACGTGTACCAGCCGGATACGGTCGCGCTTCACGCCAATCTCATCGGCGCGGTCTTCGCGAATCCCTTATTCCTGAGCGGTAGCGCGTGCCCCGCGGGCGCGTTCTGCCGGGCGAGCGACGCGGCGCTGGTGCGAATCGCTCCAGGAGTGACAACCACGCTCGGCGCCGTCGCCCGACCCTTAGGCCGCGTGTTCCTCCCGCAGATCTATGGTCCGACGACCATCGATCCGAGTCAGCCGACCTTTCAGCTCTCCGGCTATAGCGAGGCGCTCGTGGGCGACACCGTCGACAAGGTCGGCAGCGCCACTGGCTGGACCGGGGGCGTCGTGACCGCCGTCTGCGCGGACGTCAACATCGGTGGCTACATCAGAATGTGTAGCGGTGTCGTCAGCGGCGGCGCGGGGCTCGGCGACAGCGGCGCGCCGGTCATGTACAAGAACGCGCGCCAGCGGTACTACGTCGAGGGTTTGGTGTTCGGGCTCACCGACAATGGGCCGGACGGCGTGTCCGGACATCAGTACTACTTCAGTCCGTGGCAGTCGGTCAGCGACGATCTCGCCGGGTTCGCCGGACTCGGAGTACGATAACTCAGTGGTTCGGCGCCAGGCGTGCGAGCGCCGCGTCCAGGATACCCGGTTTCCGATCGTCCCACTCCGCGTATTCCTTGCGCGTGACGGCCGCGCGCACGAGCGTCCCGCCGAGATAGCGTACGGGCTCGGGCGGAAAGGCGCCCATCGATTGGTCGACAATGCCCGACTCACTCCACTCGTCGCGGAGTCCGAGCACCAGGCTGGCGAGGATGCGCCCTCCGAGGTAGCTGGGCCCGACACCGTGGCCACTCCAGCCGACGCCGTGCACGATGTGCGACCGGCCGCCGAGCCGGCCGATCAGCGGGAGCGCCGTCGGCGTGCGCTCGACGGCGCCAGACCAATCATGCGTGATCCGAACCCCACTGAGCGCGGGATACGTCCGAGCGAAGTCACGCGCCACTTCCATTGCTCGCCACGGGTCGCGATCGAACGCTCGACCGATCGCGGCGCCAAAGGCGAGCGCGCCACCACCCTTGCCGAACACGATCCGCCCTTCGCGCGTGGTCCGATAGTAGTGCACACGTAATTGCGAGTCGGTGATCGCCGAGCCATCGGTCCAGCCGATGCCAGCGAGGCGCTCAGGGATCGGCTCGGTGGCGACGATGTCGCTCGACACGACGACCATACGCCGCGCGAGCTCGCGCACGCTGCTCGCCCACGCGCCGGTCGCCAAGACTACGCGATCCGCTCGCACCTCTAGCCCGCCGTCCGTCCGCATCACCACGGGCGTGTCCCGGGTAAACGTCGCCACGCGCGTGCGCTCGTATATGCGAACACCGCGTGCCAGCGCCGCCCGCATGAGCCCTCTCGCGAGCGCCGCGGGGTGTACCGTGGCGTTACTCGCCTCGATGATGCCAGAGCGATGCACGGTCGAGCCCGTGCGAGCCATGTCCGCCTGCGCGAAGGGCGCGACACCGAGGCGGTCACACGTGCGCAGAACCGTGTCCCACGCGCCCTCCTGCGCGCGGTTCGTCGCCGACCAGACCCAGCCCCCGCGCACGACATGCGCGTCGATCGGCTCCGCCGCGCAAAATGCCGCGATACTTTCGATGGCGCGCTCGGACGCCGTCGCCAGACGAACGGCCTCGGCGTCGCCGCACAACGCCACGAGCGTATCGATCTTCGGCCACCACGTCAGGACAAACCCGCCGTTCCGCCCCGAGGCGCCGCCACCGCAGATGCCTTGCTCGACGATAGCGACGTCGCACGCAGGCTGGAGCTGCTTGATATGAATGGCGGTCCACAGCCCCACATACCCGCCGCCAATGATCGCGACATCGGCGCGCGTCGACTCGCGCAGCGGTTCCGCCGTCGACCCGTCCGGCAGCGCCTGCTCCAGCCACAAGATTGCCATCAGGGACTACGGCCTACGGCCGCTCGGTTGCGTGGCGAGCTCGCCTGCGGCTCGGTTGACATAGGGCTAGGGGGTAGGGGTATATTTAAGCATGCGAGAGATCACCCTACGAATCGGCGGCATGAGCTGCAGTCATTGCCAGCAGGCGGTACGGGGCGCGCTGGCGGGCATCCCGAGTGTCGAGGTCGACACCGTCACCATCGGCTCGGCCACCGTGCGGCTCGACCCGGCCAAGACGAGCGTTGACCGGCTCGTCGCGGCGATCGATGACGTTGGCTACGAAGTGTTGGAACCCGTACCGTGGTGACAGTGACGTTTCCGGTCTCCGGGATGACGTGCGCGGCCTGCTCGGCGCGCGTCGAGCGCGCGCTCGTGCGCGAGCACGGCGTCGATACGGCCCACGTCAATCTGCTCCTGGAGAACGCGACCGTCGAGTACGACCCCGCGAGCACGGACCCGAAGCGATTGCTCGACGCCGTCCGGAAGACCGGCTACGGCGCCGCGCTGCCGGTCGACGACCAGGCGGCGGTCACGCGCAAGGCCGCCGTCAGCCTTGTGCTTGCGGCGGCCGCCATGCTGATCCATTGGCGCCCCGGCTTACTGGCGATGGCGCTCATTACCATGCTCTGGGCCGGACGCGACATCTACGTGCGCGCCTGGGGCGCGGCACGGCATGGATCAGCGGACATGAACACGCTGATCGCCATCGGGACCGGCGCGGCCTTGTTGTATTCGCTGTTTGGCCCCGAGGTGTACTACGAGGCCGTCATCGTCATCATCGCGTTCGTGCTCACGGGGAACGCCATCGAGGCGCGGGCGAAAGCACGGACGACCTCGGCCCTCCGGGCACTGGCCGACCTGGCGCCGAAGACCGCCCGCATCCTCCGCGGCGCGGAGGCGGTCGATGTGCCCATCGACGAGGTACGCTCCGGGGATATCATCCTCGTTCGGCCCGGTGAGCGAATGCCGGTCGATGGCGAGATCGTGAGCGGGCAGACCGCGGTCGACGAGTCGATGATGACGGGTGAGTCGATCCCGGTGTCGAAAGCAACCGGCGATCGTGTCATCGGCGGTACGGTGAACGGCACGGGAGCCGTCCGGTACCGGGCGTCAACACTGGGCACCGACAGCGTGCTCGCGCGCATCATTGCGCTCGTCAAGTCCGCGCAGGCGAGCCGCGCACCCATGCAGCGGCTGGCCGATCGCGTCAGCGCCATCTTCGTGCCGACCGTCATCGGCATCGCGCTGGTCACGTTCATCATCTGGGCGTTGGTCGGCCCAATGACCCACGCATTGACGGCGGCCGTCGCCGTCTTGATCATCGCCTGTCCCTGCGCCATGGGGCTCGCGGTGCCGGCGGCCATGATGGTCTCGACCGGGCGCGGCGCCGAGCTCGGCGTGCTAATCAAAGGCGGCGAGGCGCTTCAGCGCGCGGCGGACGTTCGACACGGTGGTCTTCGACAAGACCGGGACGATTACGGCCGGCCAGATCACCGTCACCGACATCATCGGCCTCGATGCCACATCGCTCGCCCTCGCTGCCTCTCTCGAGTCAGCGAGCGAGCATCCATTGGCAGCCGCGATCGTTCAGCATAGCGCTACGCTCAATGGCGCCGGGCTTCGCCTCGGCATACCAACCGAGTTCGCTTCACGCACCGGTCGCGGCGTGATCGGGAACGTTGACGGCCATCTCGTCGCGGTCGGCAACGCGGCGATGATGGCCGAATACGCCGGACATGAGGACGATAGCGCGTTCGCGCGAAGCGCGGCGCGCTATGCGGCCGAGGGAAAGACCGTGGTGTATGTCGCGATCGATGGCGCGATGGCCGGCCTGATCGCGGTTACCGACCCGGTGAAGTCGACGGCGAAAGAAGCCGTGGCGGAGTTACGGGGGCTCGGGGCTGAGGTCGTGTTATTGACCGGAGATACCGAGTCGACCGCACGAGCCGTAGCCGGGGATGTCGGAATAGATCGGGTGATCGCCGGCGTGCTGCCAGAGGGCAAAGTGCAGGCGATCGAATCGCTGCAGGCCCAGGGCCGCATCGTCGCGATGGTGGGCGACGGAATCAACGATGCCCCGGCGCTGGCCCGCGCGGACGTTGGCGTAGCGATGGGCACCGGCACCGATGTCGCCGCCGACGCGGCGGATGTCGTGCTGATGCGCGGCGACCCGCGGGCCGTGGCGCAGGCTATACGGCTCGCCCGCGCGACCATGCGCGTGATGAAGCAGAACTTGTTCTGGGCATTCGTCTACAACGCCATCGGCATCCCCATCGCCGCGAGCGGCTTGCTCAACCCCATGCTGGCCAGCGCGGCGATGGCGGCCAGCTCGATCAGCGTGGTCTCCAACAGCCTGCGGCTCCGCCGCGTGAGGGTCGACTGATGCCACCAAAGAAGGCCGTCGCGGTATCGCCGGGCACGACCGAACGCACGCTCAAACGCCTCCGTCGGATCGAGGGCCAGGTCCGCGGGCTCCAGAAGATGGTTGCCGGGGAACGCTACTGCGCCGACATCATGACGCAGATTTCCTCGGTGCAAGAGGCACTACGCGCGGTGGGCCGCGAGCTGATGCGCAATCATCTCGAGCATTGCGCCACGACTGCGATTCGGGGAACGCCCGATGAGGCGTCGGCCATGTACGACGAGCTCATGGACCTGATCTATACGCACAATCGTTAGTGGTGTTCGTAGGCGCCAAGGATGTGGGCGCGGCTGATCAACCCAACCAACCGCCCGTCCTGCACCACCGGGATGGCCGGCGCGCCGCGGATGCCCATGCGCCGCATGGCGCTGCGCAGCGAATCGTTCGGCCCCACGGTCTCCGTGGCTTGCGCGATGTCCGCGCCACGCACGAGCATCCCCAGCGCGCTCGCGGTCGTAGCGAGCCGGCCAAGGTCCGCGATCGTCACGATGCCCACCACATGTCGCTCGGCGTCGATCACCGGAAACACGGATTGGGTGCGGTTGTCGAGGTGGCTGATGACATCCGCGAGCGGCTCCTCTTCCGCGATCACCGTGGGATCAGGGTCGTACACGTCGCGAACGGTCAGTGATTCGACGTCGTGCTCGATGGACTCGCCGCGACGGCGGAGCCACCCACTGTAGAGCGAATCCGGCTCCAGGCGCCGCGCCACGAAGTGCGTGACGACGACCGTCAACATGAGCGGCAGCACGATCGCGGGGTCATTCGTCATCTCGAACACGAGCAAGATGCCGGTGATCGGCGCATCGGTCGCGCCGGCGATCATGGCGCCCATTCCCACGACGGCGTACGCCTCCGGGTGCAGTCCCAGTGCCGGAAAGAATTGCGCGAGGAGCACACCGACCCCACCGCCGGTCGCCGCGCCGACGTAGAGCGATGGCGTGAACACCCCGCCGGAGCCGCCTCCGTTCAACGTGATCGATGTCGCGACGATCCCGCCGGCGGCGAGCGCCAGCAGCGTGTACCACGGGAGCCGGCCGAACATTTCGACGTGCATCGCGAGGTGGCCATACCCGACGAGCAACCCACCCGACAACCACACGAGCGCACCGACGATCACGCCGGCGATCCAGGGTACGAGCCAGAGGGGAAGGCGCCTCCGGAGGCCCTTGAACACGGCATCGGCGGCGAAGTACACCCGGACGAAGGCCACTGCGACGAGCGCCATCACCACGCCGAGGAGCGGAAAGAACACGACGACTTCGAGGGGTGATTCGTACCCATACTGGGTCGGGACCGGAAACGCGGGATGATTGCCGAAGACCGCGCGCGAGACGACGGCCGCCACGACGCTGGCCACGACGACGGGCGAGAACGACCCCACACTGAGCGAGCCGAGGATTTCCTCGAGCGCGAAGAACGCGCCGGCGAGCGGCGCATTGAACGCGGCGCTGATGGCCGCCCCGCAGGCGCACGCCACGAACACGCGCACGCGATCCGCGCTGAACTCGAACATCCGACCGAGCATGGAGCCGATGGCCGCGCCGAGGACCACGACGGGGCCCTCGCTCCCGGCCGAGGCGCCAGAGCCGATCGTCACCGCACTGGCCACGGTCCGCGCGATCGCGGGTCGTCCGGGCACCACGCCCCCGTGTTTCACGACAGCGATCTGCACGTCGGGCACGTTCGCGCCGTCGTGCGACCGCCCCAGGCGCCGCATGATGTACCACGCCACGAAGAGACCGGCGCCCGTGATCAGCGGCCGATAGAGCAGCGCGCCGATCCTGGTCAGGATGCCGGCGGTCGACGAGTAGAACGCGAAGTACGACAGGTCGATCGCCCGGTAGAACGCGACGACCCCCAGCGCCGAGAGCACGCCGATGATCACCGAGAAGCCGAGCAGGATCGTATGTTCGCTGAGCTCGCGCTTATTGAACCAGTCGACGAAACGGCGCATTTACGGAAAATGTATCGGTACCGATGTATCTTCACCGCATGAACCGGACGGTTGGAGCCGACGTCCGGGCGACGCTCGATGCCATCCGCCGCCTCGTGCAGGGCATCCGGTCGCCGTCCCGGCGGGATGCGGCAGCGGCCGGGCTCACGGCGGCCGAGCTGTTCGTCCTGCACGCGTTGCGCGACGCGCCGGCCCACTCGCTGAATGAGCTCGCCTCGCGCACCTACACGGATCAGAGTACGGCGTCGCCGGTCGTGGAGCGGATGCGGCGCCGGGGACTCGTGCGACGCGAACGGTCGGCCGAGGACGCGCGCCGCGTCGTGATCGCGCTGACGCCGGCCGGTCGGACTGCCGTCGAGCGCGCGCCCGAGGCGCCGCAGAGCGCTATGATCGCCGCGCTGTCGCGGCTGTCCGTGCGCGACCGGCGCGCCCTGGCGCGCGGACTCACGCGGCTCGTCATGGAGATGGGCCTGAGCCACGAGAAGGCTGGCATGCTCTTCGAGGACGCGGCGGGCTAGTGTATTTCCAACGTTTCTTCGAACCCAAGCTCGCCAGTGCGACCTATCTCGTCGGCTGCCAGAAGTCCGGTGAGGCCATCGTCATCGACGCCAACCGCGACATTGATCAATACGTCGACGCCGCGGCCGCCGTCGGGCTCACCATCGCGTATACGACCGAAACCCACATTCATGCCGACTTCGTCTCCGGCACTCGCGCGCTCGCGGCCCGCACTGGAGCGCAGGTCCTCCTGCCACTGGCCGACGGTGAGCGCATCATGCTGGGGAACGTCCGACTGGACGTCGTGCACACGCCTGGTCATACGCCGGAGCACGTGATCTTTATCGTGACAGATGCTGGCGCCTCCCGGCCATGGGGCGTGCTGACGGGAGATTTTGTGTTCGTGGGCGATGTGGGCCGGCCTGATCTTCTCGAGCGAGCAGTCAAAGTTCAGGGAACAGCCGAGAGCAGCGCGCGGGACCTGTTTGCGTCATTGCAACGGTTCCGGGAGCTACCGGCTGACCTGCAGATCTGGCCTGGACACGGCGCCGGATCAGCCTGCGGCAAAGCCCTGGGCGCGATGCCATCGACGACACTTGGCTACGAGCTCGCCACCAATTGGGCGCTCAAGGTCAGCGATGAAGCGACGTTTGTGCGCGAGGTCCTGAAGGGCCAGCCGGAGCCACCGCGCTATTTCGCGATCATGAAGCGCGTCAATCGCGTCGGAGCCGACCGCGAATCGACCGTCGCACGTCCACCGCGGATGCCCGATGCCGCGCTTGGCCCTTTGCTCGATGCGAACGCCACAATCGTCGATCTGCGCCGCGCGGATGCCTTTGCGGCCGCGCACGTCCCAGGCACGATCAACATCCCCCTCACGCGCTCGTTCCCGACGTGGGCAGGCTCGGTGCTCGCCTATGACGCCGACGTTTATCTGATCGGCGACGACGAGCGCGCGACGATCGAGGCCACGCACGACCTCTCGCTCATCGGCCTCGATCGGGTCGCCGGCCGATGGACGCGCCAGGTGATCGACCGCTGGCGCGAAGCCGGCGGGGCGATCGGCACGGTTGCGCAGGTTGACGCGCGCACGCTCGCCGACGCGCAGCGCACGGGCACCGTCGCCGTCCTCGATGTCCGGGACGAGAGCGAGTGGGACGAAGGCCATCTCGCCGAGGCGATCCACCTGCCGCTCGCGACGCTGGCATCGCGGCTCGGCGACATTCCGCGCGGCCGACCGATCGTCGTCCACTGCCAGGCTGGGTCACGCTCGGCGATCGCCGCGAGTCTCTTGACCGCGTCCGGGATTCCGGACGTGCGCAACCTGACCGGCGGCATCGCCGCGTGGCCTGGCCCCCTAGTGCACGGCCGGAGCGATACCTGACGCGATGAGATCGAGGACGGCGATCGCTTCGTCGTCCGAGGTCTCCGGTGCGTCGAGGGACGAGGTCGCGACGACGACGAGTTGTTGATCAGGGACGATATAGATGTATTGCCCCCGGAATCCCCAGGCCAACCATACCGTGTGACCCTGGACGTTCGTCAGCCACCACAGATAACCATAGTTCAGGCCAGTGACCACTCCGTACTGGTTCTCGATCGCCTGGTGCACTTTGAGCGACGTGTTGAGCCAATCGGACGGGACAATTTGCGCTCCCGCGGTCTGGCCATTCTGAAGCACGAGCTGGCCGATCTTCGCCAAGTCTCGCGTGCGGAGTTGGAGCCCAGCGGCGGCGTTATTGTAGCCGCGGTTGTCCGTCTCCCACGCCAGCGTGTTGATGCCGAGCGGCCCCAATAGGTGCGTGAGCGCGTACTCCTGCTCGGTTACGCCAGTGGCTACACTCAGCCCCACGCCGAGCAAATGGACCGCAGCCGAGTTGTACGTGTATGTCGTGCCTGGCGTGTTCACAATCGGCCGACCCAGGAGATAGTCGATCTGGTCCGGCGCGAGCGCCCAGAGGTTATAGTCGTTGGCGGTCCATTCATTCCACTGCCACCCACCGGTCATGGTCAGCAAGTTGTCGACCGTAATCGCGGCCTCGTCGGATCGCATCGTCGCGATGCGTGGCGGAACGAGTTGGTCGAGGCGCTCGGATACGCCGGGAAGGTCACCACGATTGATCGCGATGCCAACGAGCATTGATGTGATGCTCTTCGTGACCGAGCGAACGTCGCTCAGGCTATCCACCGTCACTGGCGAGTGATAGTACTCGGCGATCAGAAAACCGTTTCTCGCCACGAGCAGCGTGCGAAGACCGAGGGTGTTCGGCGCCTGCGCGAAGGCGCCGGCTAGCGCGGCGCTGTCGATGTGCTGGGATGAGGCGGAAGCGGTACGCCAGCCGCCCGTGAGATCGATGGGCGCGGGGCGCGGCGCCGTTGCGTCGCTACAGGCGCCGAGCAGTGCGACGAACGCGCAGGGAGACACCCAGCACGATCGCAACGACCAGGATGACGAGCGAGATGGAGACATGGCGCGCTCTCGGAGGTATTGCGGCGATTCGAACGGTCGGATCGCCGACCACGGTGAACGCTGCCCACTCGCTCGGCCGCGCGCCAGAGGCCCGGCGCTCGAGTTTGGCGGCGTGGAGTGCATCGGCCACCGGGAGCCCACGGGCGAGGCCTGAATAGAACGCCCGGATGAACGGCACGGTCGTCTCGTCCCTGATGCGCCATTCGGTGGCGATCACGCTTCTGGCGCCGGCTTCCAGAAAAGGCGCGGTAAGCCCCTGCACGCCCTCGCCATCGACCACGACGCCGCCGGCCGAACGACAGGCCGAGAGCACGATCAGGTCCGCGTGGAGTCGGAGGTCCGCGACATCGGACGGCGTCACGATGCCAGACTCGCCGCCGCCCGGCGAGAGCACGAGCGCGGTCCGATCGGCGCTCCGGTCATCCACAATCGCGTGCGTCGCGAAATGCAACACGGTGAACGAGTCGAGTGGCGTGTGCTCCAGATAGGCAGCGCTCGCCGAGTCGCCGAGGCGCACGGTGGCGATCCTCGCGAAGCTCGCGGCCATTCGCGCCTCCTGGCCCGACTCGCGAAGCCGTGGCAAGCCGGTCGCGACAACCGCCGAACGGTACACGGCTGCTGCACTCGAATGTGAGAACGCGGGATCACCGAACGCGAGGACTCGCAGGGCGCGGCTCGCCTCGGACCTCCGTCGGAGAGCCAAGAGTACGCCCGCCGAGGGAACGACACTGACAATCGCGCGTTCGACAAGCACATGGCCGTCAGTGCCGATCAACGCATCGAACGGGAGCCGGTGCAATGGACCATCTGGCACGATGATGATTCGCGGCGCCGCGACGTGGATCAACTCGGCGCCGAGCGCTCGGGCCAGGTCGCGCGGATCCTGGCCTGCTTCCAGCAGCGCGACAAACCTGGCGATGGGCGCGGCGAGCGAATCTGCGCTTGGGGCGCCGTAAGCCCGAATGGTGTCCCTGCTTACGACAAATACCGTAGTCGGCGCGCCCCGGGCTCCAGTCACGAACTCGACGAGAACCGTATTCGAATCCAAGAGGGCCGCCACCTTGTCGAGGGTAACGCTGTACGCGGTCGCCGCAGGCGCCGCGTGATTCGCGCCCAGTGCCGACAGCTCTTCGATGCGATCGGCCAGGTCGCGGGCCCGCCGGCGTTCGGCCAGCGCAAATGCCGACGGTGCCATGCCGCCCAGCGCCAACGCGTGGATGACCGTCGCAATGTGCATGTCGCGATCATTCACCTCCTGCGGCCCGGCCTGAAACACGAGCAGCCGGAGATCGCGATCCGTCAGCGTCGCTCGCCACGCGACGATCTCGTCCTCCGCCGCCGCGAGCTCGCGCTCGGCGTCGCCGAGTCGGCTGGCGGCCACATAAGCTTCCGCGCGAAGCACGCGGCCCTCGTACCGCATCATGTGCTCCGACGTATCGCGCGTCGCGATATACCGGTCGAGCAACGCCACGGCCCGCGCCGGCTGACTGTCGGCGAGCGCGATCAATGCCCGCTCGCGGTCGACGCCGACCGCCCACTCCGGATGTCGGTCAGCCTTCGCCAATACCACCGCGGAATCGAGATCGCGAGTCGCTTGGGCCTTCGCGCCAGCGCGGAGATCGATCGACGCGAGCCCGCGCTCGAAGTCGAAGACTTGTGACGTGTCGCCGAGCTTGGTATTGAATGCGGCTTCGCCCTCATAGATCGTGCGGGCCCGACGGAGATCGCCGGCGGCAGTCGCCAGGTCCCCCTCATAGGCGAGGACCGTGTGCACGTTGCCGGAGTCGCCGATCGCGCGGTATGTCGCGAGCGCGGTGTCGAGGTACGTGGCCGCCGATGGGTAGTCGTTGAGCTCGAGCGCCGCGATCCCAAGCACGGTCGACGCGCCCGCGATCACCAGGCCGTTGCCCGAGGCGAGTCCCTCGAACCGGGCGGCCACCGCCCATTTGCGCATTGTCCCGACGTCCCCGTTCTCGTGATAGATCTCGGAGTGCCGGATCATCGTCACGCCCAGCTCGGAGCGATCATGCGCGGCCCGCTGCAGCTCCTCGACGCGCTCGAGCGTGCGCTCGTTCGAGTCGGGGTCAGCGCCGATCTTGTACACGAGCGCCAACGCGCGCCACGCCCGCGCTTCGGCCCGCGGCAAGTGCGCCGCACGCGCGAGGTCTACCGCCCGCCGAGTCAGCGCTCGGGCGTCTCTGCGGCTCAGGATCGCCGCCAATGTCGCGCGGCGAAACGCGACCTCGGCTCGGAGATCCATCTCGCCAGGGGGCAACAGTCGCTCGGCCGAGTCCAAGAGCGTAAAGCCGACCGGGATTCCCTCGGCCGCCGCACGCATCATCGAGAGGCCAACGAGCGCCTCGGCTTTCGCTAGCGGATCATGCGCCGCGCCGCGCTCCGCGCGCGCGAACGCCGACTCGGCTACCGGTACGATGTCGCGGTCTACCCCCTCCCAGCCGCGCCCAAGATCGGCGTACACTCCGCCAAGCGCCGCGTAGAGGCTATCGGCCAGGGCATAGTGGTACGTCAGGCGAGCGATCGTCGCGAGCCCAAGCGTAGCGGCGGGGCCTTGCCAGCGAGCCGCAACCTGGGACGCGCTGTCCCCTTCGACAGCCTGAACGGCAGCGCGGACGACGCCGCGCGGGTCGGCGAGCTGGACGAGCAGAGCCAGGCAAGCGGTCACCGCCATGAGCGCTAACGTAATGCGCCCTATCACCCATACGCCCCTACCACTTGTATACTGCTATTCACGTGGCCGATCCTCTCTCGCGGGCGCTCGACGACGTGGTGTCACGTGCCGCCGCCGCTGTTCGGCAAGCGGGGTGGCGGTTCGGTCTCTCTCCGGATGAGGTCGACGAGGTCTTTCAGGACGTCCGCATCCGCCTCTGGAACGCCCGAGGCAGTGAGCAGATTTCCGAGACCAGCACGTCGTATGTGTACAAGACAGCGGCAAGCGCGGCGCTGGATTTGATACGCAGGCGTCGCGGAGGACTGCCGACGGATTCCCTCGACGTGGTGGATGCGCCCGCTCCGGCGCATGATCCGGAGCAGTCGCTCGCGGCGATGGAGTTGGGACGTGCCGTCAATGCCGCGGTCGACACCATCCCGGTGACCCGCCGCCCGGTGGTGCGCATGTATCTGATGGGCTACCCGCGGGAGGAGATCGCTGCGCTTATGGGATGGACCGAGGCCAAAACACGCAATCTTCTCTATCGCGGCCTGGCCGACCTGCGCCAAGCCCTGACCGCCCGCGGCATTGGGCCGCGTACCGCATGACCGACATGACCGACTCCGAGCTGCGCGATATCTACACGCGCTCCCTCACCTCGCGCGCGCCATCGCGCGCTACATGCCCATCGCCCGAAGCGATCGAAGCGCTCGTCGCCGGGACCGGCAGCGAAGCATCGCGGCTGACGACGCTCGACCACGTGATGTCGTGCGCGGCCTGCACTCAGGAGTTCGAGCTCCTGCGCGCGATTCACGCGGCCGAGCGCGTCAATGCGGGCGTCGCTCGGCCTCGCCGCTCGATAGCGCCTTGGCTCGCCGCGGCGGTCGTCGTGATCGCGGCCGGTGCACTGACGCTCACGCAGCTCCAGCGTTCGGGCTCGAACCCCACGCGCGGCGCATCGTCGGCCGACATCGCACTCGTCGGGGCGGTCAGTGGGTCGCTTGTCTGGCACGCGATTCCCGACGCGGTACGGTATAACGTCGAGATCGTCGACGCGTCGGGCGCGACCATCTTTCATGCTCGCGTTGCCGACACCACGACGGCGATACCAGGGACGTTGCCGAATGCTCCGGTCAGCTGGTGGGTCCGAGCGACACTGCGTGACGGCAGCGAGCGTCGCTCGGCGATTATCCCACTCCGCTAAAAGAGGCCGACGGCGAGTCCGAACGTTACGGGGACGACGTTGATCTGCTTCGCGCTCTTAATGAAGCCACCGTCCTTCGTGTAGACGTTCTGGACGCGGCCTTCCGCGAACGCGCTCACTCGGCCGACGACGATGGCCAGCCCCGCGCCCGCATCAATACCAAAATTAATCTTCGAGGCGGTCGACGCGGTCGAGGTGTCAGTTACCCCACGAATATCGAACGCACCAACGCCCGCGGTGAGATAGGGACGGACCGGCCCGTGAAGCAGATTGATCTGCAAGCCGCCGACGCCACTCAGGATCTCGCGGGTGCCAGGCGTCGTGGTCAGCGCGGACTGATTGTTGTAGTCGAACTTTTGATATCCGAAGTTGAACCGCAGCGCGAGAAATCCGGGCAGCTGGACGAGCGCGTAGGCTTGTCCGTTGATTCCGGTCTTGACGGTGTTGCCGCCATTGCCGGTGGGGATCGTTGCTCCGCCACCGACGCCGAGACTCAGGATGTAGTTGTTCTGGAGCTGTTGTTGTGCGGCGCCACGAGTGGCACAGAGGATCGTGGCGCCAACGAGCAGTAGCCGGCGCATGAGAGGTCTCCTTGGTTGTCTTGGAAACGTCTCATGCGCGTTACGATTCTCACCGCTGCTGCAGCATCTTCACCGCGGCGTACGCGTTCACGATGCCGCCGGTTCGCGACAACGACCCGAACGCCACCTTCTCGCCGTTGGCGGCGCCCGGTCGCACGACCTGCTGGCTCGTGTAGCGCGTGGCGGATTCGAGGATGATGCGCTTGAGATCCGCCGCGGTGAGGTCGGGATAGTAGGATAGCAAGAACGCCGCGAGCCCCGTCACCACCGGGGAGGCCATGCTCGTGCCGCTGTCTTTCTCGTACTTATCGCCGGGCACCGTCGAAAGAATGTCGACGCCAGGCGCGAAGACGTCGACTTGGTCGCGCCCATAGTTGCTGAATGAGGCCGCGAGCGTGTCGCCGCCTTGCCATGACGAGGCGCCGACCTCGATCCAGTTTCGCGCGTGCCCGCTATCGGCATACGCGGGCGTCGGGAAGTTCGGGTACGAGGTCAAGTCCTTCCCGTCGTTCCCCGCGGCGTGCACCATGAGGACGTTGTGCGCGTCGGCGTATCGCACCGCCTCGTCGACCGCGAACTTCTCGGGCGAGTACCCTTTGCCGAAGCTCATGTTGATCACGCGCGCGCCGTGATCGACCGCGAACCGGATCGCGTTCGCGATATCCTTGTCGCGCTCGTCGCCGTCCGGTACCGCGCGGACCATCATGATGCGCACGGCCGATGAGTCGATGCTATGGACGATACCCGAGACGTGGGAACCGTGCTTCGCATCGGGACCCATGACGTTCGAGTTCCCGTAGTTCGACTGGTGCACATCGGCATAGTTGTCGCCGACGATCGAGCGGGGGTCGTAGTCGGTATTGAGCTCGTAGTCGAGCCGCGCCTGGATCTCGCTCAGCGCATCGGCGATGACCTCTGGCGTCGCGCCCCGTTGCATCAGCACGAGATAGAGCTGCTTCGAGCGGGCGGTCGCGCTGTCGGTCGGGTCGAGCGCTTTGACGCTCTCTTGGGTGAGCGGGGCGGAGCCGAGTGCGCTGTGGAGCACGGCGGTCGCCCGCTCGAGCGCCTGCGGAGACGTCGCGAATCCGCTCGACCTGCTGCGCGGCGTCCGCCCGGCGCTTGGTGAGGTCTGCGTCCATTGACGCGCACTGCGCCGCGTACTGCGCGGGTATCGTGTGCTTGCGGCATCGGACGACGAGTCGTGTCTGCTCGTACGTGTCCCAGTGGACATCGCGGCCGTCCGGGCCACCTTGATAATCCCAACCGAACCGGAGGTTGTCGCCCATCCAGAGAATGGGCCGGAGGTCCTTGTGCGCGGTATCGACGCCGCCGTCGATGACCGCCACGAGCACAGTCTTTGGTGTCTTCCCCACCAGCAATTCGCGGCGCGCCTTGCCGACGCTGATTCCCGGCACATGATCGGCCGACTCATCCATCAGCTGCCAGCCGTCGGGCGCCGAGGTGAGACCCGATGCGGGTGCGACACTCGGCGCCGGCGTGGCGGACGGAGCGGGCGTGACGGGAGCGGCAGACGGCCGACAGGCCGCCGCGATCAGAATGACCAGCAGAAATCGACGGGGCATAGTGCCCCAAATATACCCCAGGGCTTTAGGGGCAGCTCAACACGATGTGCCCTCCTCGCCCGTCGATCTCGGTTTCCTCGATCGGCAGCACGGTCGTGTGGAAGTCCGTCGGCGCGGTGCCCGTGCTCGTTTTCACGCTGGCGACGCCCGCCGCATCCGGACCCGAGGTCGCTTGCCACGTCGTGTCGGCGACTGCCGCCATGCCGTACATGCGAATCGAGATCATCCGGTCGCCGCTGGCTTCGATCGCGGTCGAGATGCGCTGCTCTTTGAGGAGCGCGTTTCTCACGTCGAGGTAATCCGCCGGCACGGTCAGCGGCGTCGCGTATCCGCCGGCCTGTTGATGGACCATGTTGATGAGATTCATGGCGTTGCCGTACGCGCCCAGGCCGAGCTGAATCTGTGCGTCGATCAACGTCAGCTCCTCGTTGCGCACGATCGGTATGGGCGTCGAGACCGACGGGTAATAGTTATAGATATACGGCGAGGCGACCGGCGCGAACGTCGCCTGTTGGACCGCATTCGGATTGACGGCGAACTTGGCCTTCCAGCGCAAGTCGTTGGCGGTATCCACATCGGCGACCAAATCCCACAGGACGGCAGATGTGCCGATGATGCCGTTGACGAAATTGGTCAGGTCGCCGGACTGCGCGCTGAAAACGTGGTAGACGCCGTAGGCGTCGTTCGTCGAAAATCCGCCAGGGGTCGGCGACGTGATGGCCGAAGGGTTGAACAGCGCCGATGCTTTGAGCGCACTGTCTGCCCGGGTGAGCGCCGCGACATCCGGTGTGCCCGCCGTGTTCGGCGTCGGCCCGGCACCATTCTGACGCGCGATCGCGTACGCCAGCTGCAGTCCCGCCTTTCCGGCCAACGCGCGGTTGAACGCGGCGAACGCACCGCCCGTGGTGCTCGGACCCGCGCTCAAGCCCACCGCACCGAATCCGCTGGGCAGTGCAATGGGAAGCGAGATGGCGCCCGCGGTATTCAAATCCCCGTTCGCCGAATCCAACAACGCGACGATGTACTGCCAGACATCCCGGTTGCAGTAGATCGCCTGCGGTGACGACGCACCGGCCGAGTACAGTGAGACGCCCACGGTGTCGTGCGTCTCGGCGATCATCATGAACTGCAGGGCTTTGATCGTCCGCACGACGCCGCGGATCGCCGACGCCTGCGCGCTGGGGTACGCGGGTGCGACATTCGGGATCGACGCGAGGATTTCGTTGGCGAGCTTGATGTTGCCGTACTCCTGATCCCACTCCCACTGCGACCAGAAGAAGTCGTTGAACGCGATCGGTGTCAGTCCGAGACCTTCGGTGATCCACCGCGGCTCGGTGTTGGTGAAGTTCCCCGCATCGCGCCCGAACGCGCTCGAGGCGAAGATATAGTTCCCGACATCGATCCGGGCGGCGAAGAAGAGCCCGGTCACGACGTTCTGTATGCCCGTCGGCGTGTTGGCGACCGAAGTCGGGCCCGAGAGGTCGGGCACGTTCGTGTCTTTGCACGCGGCCAGCACGGCGAGCAGGAGAAGGAAGCGGCTCCTCATGGTTAGAATCCCAGATCGAGGGAGATGAAATAGCTGCGCGCCGGCGGGTACGGGGTGACATCTTGGCCGCGCTGCACTTGTTGGTTGCCGACGAAGTTCACCTCGGGATCGAGCCCGGTGTACTTGGTCCACATGAGCAGGTTGCGACCGGTGAGCGAAATCGTGGCGTTGCGCAACCAGCCGCGCGACAGCCCGACGAGCTGCGACGGCAGCTGATAGCTCAACGTGAGCTCGCGCAGCTTGAGGTAGCCGGCCGGTTCGGCGTATGGGGTGAGACCGTTGTTGGCCGCGATCGTGCGGCGCGCGCTCAAGGCCGTGTCGGCCAAGGTGCCGGGGCTTATGTCGAAGAGGTTATCGGTAAAGTTGCCCGCCAGTCCGCCATAGCTCCATTCGAGCACGCCCGAGGCGTGAAGCGGGCCCCAGGAGAATTGGTTCGAGAAGTTCATCACGAAGTTCGGCTGTGCATCGCCGACCTGGATCGGCTGACCATCCGGGCCGTTGGAGTTGCCGACGATCTGCGTGACCGAGCGTCCGACCTGAACCCGGTACGTCCCGAGCGATCCCCCACCGCCGTTGTTCAGGATGAAGGCCGGCACCGGCAGCGAGTTCACCACGCTGTAGTTCCGGTAGAAGCTGGTCGTCGTGATCCATTGGAAGCCGTTCTTGAACTGGATCGGCGTCGCGGTGAGCAGGAGCTCGATGCCCTGGTTGGTGAACTCGCCGCCGTTGATCCATTGCTCGTTGCCCCCGAGTGACGGCGAGATCGCATCCTGCAACAGCAGGTCGGTCAACCGCTTCTGGTAGATCGTGGCGCTGAATTGGGCGCGCGAATTCAAGAACGTCGCATCGAACCCGAGCTCTTCTTCGACCTCCCGCTCCGGCCGCACCACGGAATCGCCGAGGACGAGATTCTCGTACGCACCAATGGCTCCACTCGAGACGCCGATATTGAACGGCGTGTACTTCACGAGATAGTTCGGCTGCGTGCCGGACTGACCGTACGCCGCGCGGACCTTGAGCTCGTTCAAAAATCCGACGAACTGCGGAATGCGATAGGAGCCGGAGAACCGCGTGTACGGGTAGAACTTGCCGATGTCTCCGTCGTTGGTGGTCCGCTCGGCCGTCACGCCAGCGGTCAACGCCAGGCGCTCGCCGAGTGTCAGAACCTGTTCCTGGACGTACAGCGATTGGTCCTTCGCTTCGGTCGCGTTGTCTTGCAGCGTCTGCACGGCGCCGAGTTGCGGGTTGTTCGCGCCGGCGAGCAACGCTTGCCCGGCGGTCAACGGGTTGTCCAGGCTGCGGATCTCGCGTACGAATCCGAACGAGGTCGTGGCGTCCAGGAATGACAGCCCGGTGTAGTGGTGGATCAGGTTGAGCGAGTAGTTGTAGTACGTCGTCCGACCGAATTGATCCTGGGCGACGCCCGGGAGTCCCGAGGGAATCCTTTGCTCGACCTGCAGATCCGGCGGCGCGTAGAACTTGTCGCTCTGCGTGGTCAGGTCCGCGCCACCCTGGAACTCGAGCCGCACGCTTTGGCTCGACGACCGATAGGGCGTCCAGTCGACGTTGCCGCCGCCGATGAACCGGTTCACCTCTTCTGGCGTCTGAATCTCCCAGGCGTCCGCGAACGGATTCGCCGGACCGTACGGATTCGTGGGCCACGCCAGGTTGCTCTGGCGGTCGAGCAACACGAACTGCGGTGTGTAGGAGAATACGTCGTATGGACTGATGCCGATATTATCGTTGCCGGTCACCCCGCGCCGGGTCGTCGAGTTCGCGTACGTCAGGTTCGCCGTCACCGACAGGTTGTCGGACACGTGCTGCGTGACGTTCGAGCGAACGGTCTGCTTGTTGTATCCGGTGTTGAGCTGAATGCCGTTGTCGTATTTCGTCAGTCCGGACAGGAAGTACTGCGTCTTCCCTGACGTGCCGCTGACGCTCAGATCCGTCTCGTAGGACGCTTGCGGGTTGCCGAACAGCTGATCCTGATAGTCCTGCGGTCCGGCGTAGTACTTCCGGACCGTATCCGTCGACTGACCGTACGTGTTGGCCCAATTGAGCGCCGACTGGAGGGTCGGGAATTGGGTGAGATCGTACGTATTCGCGAGCTCGAAGTGACCGAGCCTCTGGGAGAAATTCCACTGCGGTTTACCCGGCGCGCCTTTCTTCGTCGTGATCACCACGACGCCGGATGAGGCCTTCGAGCCATAGATCGCCGAGGCGCTCGCGCCTTTGAGGATCTCGATGCTCTCGATGTCGTCGGGATTGAGATCGGCGATCCGGTTCGGGCTGTTGTCCTGGCTGTTGCTGCCGACGCCGCCATTCGCCTGGCTGATCGTGTTGAGTCCGCTGTTCAGCGTCTCGTTGTTCACCATGACGCCGTCGACGACGTAGAGTGGATTCGAGTTCGCGTAGATCGACGTGACGCCGCGCACCTGGATCTGCATCCCGCCGCCCGGCGCGCCGCCGTTGTTCTGTTGGATGACCGCGCCCGGGACCTTGCCCTGGATGGCATTCTCGACCGTCGGCGCTGGAACCCTCGACACCTCATCGGCCGAGATGACCGTGACGGCGTTGGCCGAGTTCGCCGACGAGATGGTCGTCGCCACGCCCGTGACCACCTCGGCCTCGAGCTTGAGGACGTCCTTCGTCATCGTGATCGTGATATCGGTCTGATCGCTCGCCAGCGAGTCGACGGCCTGGCGATAGCCGATGCGGCGCACGGTGACGCTCTTGGCGTTGTCCGGCAGTCGGAGCGCGAATGCGCCGCTGTCGTTGGTGAGCGTGCCGACATTCGTGCCGGTGACGAGCACCTGGGCATTGACGACCGGCTCTCGGGAGTCGGCGTCGAGCACCCGGCCCGTCAGGCGACGCGGCGGTGGCGGTTGCGGCGGACGGCGAATCAGTGCGATCTGGTCGCCGGGCAAGACCTCGACATCGACTTGGGTCTCGTGCAGCACCTCGGTGAGCGCGGCGACGACGGAGATGCCGTCGGCTTCCAACGAGACCCGGGACTCGCTCGGGAGCTCGTTCGGGCTGTAGGCGATGTGCAGGCCGGCTTGGCTGGCGATCGCGTCGAGGACTTCCGGGATCGCGACATCCTGCAGATGGATGCTGACCCGTCGTCGCATCATGGCGACGTTGCGCGCGTCGACGCGTCGGCCGTCGGCGCGCATGAAGAAGAGCAAGGCCGATTGTTGGGCGTGGGCCAGGGACGGCAAGAACGACAGGGACAGAACGAACGACAGTCGACGCATTAGTGCTCCTTGGAACGTCGGACGAGGATCACCGTGCGCCCGCTCCAGCGAACGCGGGCGCCCAACGTGGCCGCGACGATGTGCAGGACCTCATCGACCGGCTCGTCGCGGAACGAGGCCGTGAGGGGGACCGCGGCGAGCGTGGAGTCGCCGAGTCGGAGGTCTACGTCGTACCAGCGCGCGAGTGCGCGGACGGCTTCGCGCGCCGGCGTGTTGTGCAGCTCGAGCCGACCGGTGGTCCACGCGCCAATGTTTTCGACTCCGCGATCAACGGCGGCCTCGCCCAATGGCGTCACCGTGGCCGCGTCGCCTCCGGCCAGCGCGATCGGCTGCGCGTTCGCTGCGCTGACGGCGACTTGTCCTTCGTCGACCGCAACGCGGACCGAGCTGTCTTCGGGATACGCGCGAACGTCGAACCGCGTGCCGAGATCCGTCGCGATGGCACGCCCGGCACGTACGACGAACGGCGCGCGCGCATCGTGGACCACGGTGAAGAACGCCTCACCATTGAGCGTCGCCGATCGGCCATCCACCGTCAGCCGGCTCGCCGGGGCCAGCACGACTTGCGTGCCGTCATCGAGCCTGAGAGTCGCACGCTGGCCTCGCGCCGTCAGAAATACACGTGGCGCTTCGCGCCTACGCGACCGTGTGCCTGTTGCCAGGCCGAGACCGATCGCGATCACCAGTCCCGCGGCAATCGCGGCTAGTGGCCAACGCTCAGACCAACGACCCGGCCAACGATCAGCGGATCGCAACCGGACCGCCGGCGCTGATCGTCGGCGTCCCCAGCCAAGTCGCTGTTGAGCCCGGGCGAGGCTCGCGGCGGCATCGAAGTGCGGCTGCGCGAAGTGCGGCGCACTGAGTTGACGCGTCGCCACCGCGATGCGCGCGATCTGATCGAACAGCCGCCGGCGGTCGGGATCGGAGCCGATCCATTGCTCGACGGCCGCGCGATCGGCGTCTGACCCCTTGCCGACCGCGACGCGCTCCAACAGGACCCAATCCGGCTCGCTCACGCCTCAACAACAACCAGCGGCGCCGAACCCCCTACATGTCAAATGCGATCAGCGCGGATCTCAATGCCTTGAGCCCGCGCGTCAGCAATGCCTCGACGCCTTTTTGCGTGATGCTCATGGCCTCGGCGATCTCGGGACACGTCAGGCCATACTTCCACCGCAGGACACAGGCATGGCGACACCGTGGCGCCAAGTCGGCGAGCGCTCGGGCCAGCGCGGAGTTGAAGTCGGCGGCTTCGGCGTGGTGCTCGGGCGTCGGGCCTAAGTCTTCCGCCGGAGACAACTCGGCGGCTCGCGCTTCGACGCGTTGCCGTTTGAGATGGTTGAGCGCGCGATTTCTGGCCGCGCCAAACAGATAGCGCCGGACGCCGCCGTTCGTCGGACGCCACGTGGCGCGGCGCTCCCAGATCCGACATAACAGATCCTGGACAATATCCTCACCCTGCGCTGCGTTGCCGACGATCGTCGCGACGAATGCGCAGAGGGGGGCATAGAACGCGAGGTACAGCGCGTCGAACGCCCGACTGTCACCCTGACGGATTCGCGTGACCCATTCATCCGTCGCGGGCTCCGCGAATTCCGTAGCGACCGGCGGAGGCGGTCGGTCGAGCAACCCCGGGTACATCACGACCGACATGATTGTCGGGGTCGTGTGTTTTATCAAGCAGGCAGTTTCGATCGCGGCAGTGCTAATGTGAACACCGACCCGGTGCCGACTTCGCTCACCGCCGTGAGCTCGCCGCCCATGGTTCGCGCGAGCTCGCGGCTGATCGCCAAGCCGAGCCCCGTGCCTTGGCCGACGGTCGTTCGATCGCTGCCGAGCTGAACGAAGGGCTCGAAGACCGCTTCGAGTCGCTCCAGTGGAATCCCGGCTCCCGTATCGGAGACCGTGATCGAGACCGTCTGCGCCTCGATGTGCCAGCCGAGCGTGACACGACCACCGCGCGCCGTAAACTTGGTGGCGTTGCTCAGAAGGTTGAGCAAGATCTGCTGCACCTTGTCCCGATCGGCGTGCACGGCGGCGGGCTCGCCGCCGAGTGCGGGCAGCTCGAGCGTCAGGGTCTTGCCGAGCATCTGCGGGAGCACGAGCGCGCGGAACGTCATCCAACACGCCTTGGACGTCGAAGTCCGTGATCGCCAGCGGCACGCGACCCGCCTGGACTTTGGCGAAGTCCAACACGGCGTTGATCAGGCCGAGGAGCAGCTCTTGCGCGCGCTTGATCCGACGGAGCGCCTCGGATTGTCTCGGCTCGAGCGGACCATAGATGCCGTCGGCGATGAGTTGCGTGAAGCCGCCGATCGCGTTGAGCGGTGTCCGCAGCTCGTGGCTCATCGTCGCCAGAAACTCGCTCTTCGCGCGGTTGGCCGACTCGGCCTGGGCCCGCGCGCGCTCGGCGTCCGCCCGCGCCCATTCGAGCGCCGCTTCGGCGGCTTTCCGATCGGTGATATCGCGCAACACGACAACCGAGCCGAGTGGTGCGACCGGTGTCGTCGCGCCCTCGGCCCGGTCCGCACGAATGCGGGCGAGGCGAACGTCCACGGACACGCGTCGCGCTCCCGGTCCGCGCAGCACCATGTCCGCTTGCGACACGACGGAGTGTCCGCCCAGGACCTGTTTGAGTCGCTCTTCGAGCGGCAAGCCGTCGCTATCGGGAATGACGTCGGCCACGTCACCGAGCAGATGACCCACCGCGCTCGCCGACGTCCAGCCGGTGAGCTCTTCCGCCGCGCGATTCAAGAACGTGATCGAACCCCGTGCATCCGTCGTGATCACCGCGTCGCTGATACTCCGCAGCGCCGTCGACGCCCATGTCTGGCTCGCCTTGAGCGCGCGCTCCGCGTGATGCAGTCGCACGGCGGTGCCAATGGTCGCATCGAGACGCTCGTCGCTGGGTCCCGTGAGCATGACGACGGGGACATCGACTCCGAGCCGGCGCAGCTCCCGGAGCATCTCCAGACCACCCTGCCCCGAGAGCTCCTGGTCGAGCAACACGCAGTCGAACGCGCGCGAGCGGAGCATCGCGACGGCTCCGTCTGTGCCGGGCATTTGCTCCACGTGGCCCGTGAGCGTCATGTCGCTGAGCGCTCGCTGGCTGATGAGGAGAATCGAGAGCGCGCGCTCGCCTGGTGTGGACTGCGTCTCGCCAACCCACACATGTCCGCGCCCAGTCGTCGTCACGTCACGAGCCATACGAGCACAGCTATGCAAGAGCCGAACCCCAGGCCCCAAGGGGTGGTCCCAAGCGTCCTAAACCGTAGACTTTCGTCGTGAGACAAATGCGTCAAATTGTCGGCCCGGCGGTGCTCGTCATCGCGGGCGGTGTTGTCGCCTTCGCGTCGCAGTCAATATCGGCGCGAATCCTCACCGCGTGCCTTTTGACAGCCGGTGCGGCGCTCGCCGTACACGTTGCGGTCACATTGACTCGCGAGCTCGAGCGCCGCTCGGCCGAACAGGAAGCAACGAACGCGCAAATGCGCGAGGCGGCGACGACGGCGGAGCAGGCGCGGGTCGCGCTCACGGCCGAACGGCGATTCTTGCGGCAAGTAATCGATATCAATCCGAACTTCGTGTTCGCGAAGGACCGCCAGGGGCGTTTCACGCTCGTGAATCAGGCCATCGCGGATGTCTATGGAACATTGATCGATCAGCTCCTCGGCAAATCCGACGCCGAATTCAACAGCAACGAGGACGAGGTCGAATTTTTCCGTCGCATTGACCGACAGGTGATCGAGTCCGGTCGGCCGCTCCTCATCCCCGAGGAGCGTATTACGGACGCATCGGGTTCGGTGCGGTGGCTTCAGACCGTGAAATGCCCGATCATCGGCGATAGTGGCCGGGCCGAGCAGGTGCTCGGCGTTTCCACTGATATCACCGAGCGGAAGCGCATGGAGGTAGAGCTGCGCGCCGAGGGCGTGCGCGTACGAGCGATGCAGCGCGTGACCGCGGGGCTCGCTGCCGCGGCGTCACCGGCGGAGGTCGCGCACATTGTCGCATCCGAAGGCGCGAGCGTCGTGGGGGCACAGGCCGGAGCGGTTGGTATCGTGACCGCCGACCGGCGCTCGTTCGAGCTGCTCGCCATGACTGGCGTGAGCGAGGCCACGTTCCGCGAGTGGCGCGTCTTTCCGAATACGCCAGGGTTGCCGTATCCGGACGTTGTCACGACCGGCGACCCGATCTTCATTACGAATCGAGCGGATTACGAGGCGAGATTTCCGGCGTTGGCCGCGACGTTGTCGGCGCACCCGACGCTCTCGGCATTCGCGGTGCTGCCGCTGACGATCGAAGGGCATGTGATGGGTGGGCTCTCCTTCGATTTCACCGCCCCGCGTGAGTTCGACGAGAACGACCGCGCGCTACTGACGACGCTCGCGCGGCAGTGCGCACAGGCCATCGAGCGGGCGCGGCTCTATGACGAGGCCAAGCGGGCGCATAGGGACTTGGTTTGGCTCATCACCGCCGCCCTCGTGCACTTTGCGTGAAGTTCTGGCGTTTTGCCTGTAGGGACAATACGACACAAACGCTTGGCTGCGTTGCGACGTAAGGAGTTACCGAGCTCAACCAATGGGCGTGCCGATTGCCACATCCTGTGCCAACTCCTGGGCCCTAGATGAGGAATCGCTAATGCAGCAGCGCAAACTCCCGTACGTCACAGCTCTCATTCTCGTCAGCGCTGCCCTTTGGGCGTGCGGCGGCGACAATGCGACGCAACCTCTTGCCCCAACATTGTCCGCGTCGACGACGACAACAACGAGGACGACAGCGACGAGTAAAGATGTCGTCGGCGACCTCCTCGGCGACCTTGGACTCGGCGGTAAGCCAGTCCTGTTCAACTGCGTCGGCAACGGTGGCCCATATACCGGCAGCGGTACGGTCGGTATCCTGGGCGGCCAGGTCAACTTTGGCCCGCACTCGCTGACGGTTCCGCCGTTGGCGGTCTGGAAGCCGGTGACGATTACGGCGACGACGATCCCCGGCGACACGATCGCGGTGCAGTTCCAGCCGGCGGGCACCAAGTTCTTGCTGCCGCCGAACCTGTCGCTCGACTACGGTCACTGTCAGAACAAGCCGACCGCGCCCCTGACGATCGACCTGCTCGACGATCTGCTCGGCACGATCCTCGACCTGCTCCCGTCGCTCGACCCCGGGCAGGGTAAAGTCTCGGCGCCGATCTGGCACTTCTCGGTGTATGCCGCGGCGGAGACGCGTCGCTAGCACGTGGCAACGTTAGCGACGCTGTCGCAGGCCCGGGAACGCGAGCGTGCGGGTAGGCTCGATGCGGCTATCGAGGACTATGTCGCGGTAGCGGCGGGCGCGGGGACCGATATCACCGAGATCGAAGCGCGGTGTGAGGCCCTGCGCCGCCACGCGATGATCCGCCGGCGGCGCCAGGAGCATGGCGCCGCGATCGCGTTGTGCGAGGAGAGCTTCAACACGGCCACGGCAGCGCACCTGCCGCTGGCCGCTTCGTCTGCCCTGAATGCCCTCGGGCTGGTGCACATTGATCGCGCCTCGTGGGCCGCGGCGAATGATGCGTTCGAGCGGGCGCTGACGCTCGGCGGGCACGACCCGAAGCTCCGCGCCAGCATCGAGCAGAATTGCGGGATCGTCGCCAACATCCAGGGCGACTTCACCACCGCTTTGAGCCGCTATCGCCGAGCGTTGGCGGGCTTCGAGGCGGCCGGCGATCATCGCGGGTGCGCGATCGTCAACCACAACTTAGGCATGATCAGCGCCGACCTGCAGCGCTGGGAAGAGGCCGACGCGCACTTCGCGGCGAGCCTCGAGCTGGGCGCGAAGATCGGCGACCCGCAGTTGCGCGCCAACGCGCTGTTGCAGCGCACGGAAATCCATCTCGCCCGCCAGCGCTACGAGGACGCGCGCCAGGGCGCCGAAGAAGCGCTGCGCATCTTCGACGAGCTCGGCGTCCGTCAGGGGCGATCCGAGGCGTATCGGTTCCTGGGCATGATGTACCGCGAGACGGGCGCGCCGGCCTTGGCCGAAGCGCGATTGCGCTCGGCCATGAAGCTGGCGTCGGATGCGGGCACGAACATCGAGGAAGCCGAAGCGACGCGCGAGCTGGCCGTGCTGTATCAGCAGCTCAATCGCAATCAAGATGCGCTGACGCTGCTCAACGTCTCGCACCGCCTCTTCCAACGCTCGGGCGCGCAAGCCGATCTCAAGGACGTTACGACGAAGGTCGTCGATCTCGAGCGCATTTACCTGGACCTCGTTGCGACGTGGGGGCGCTCGATCGAATCCGCGGACGGGTACACGCACGGTCACTGTGAGCGTGTCGCCCAGTACGCGACGACCGTCGCGCAGCGCCTCGGGCTCAACGAATCCATGATCACCGCCGTGCGCGTCGGCGCGTACCTGCACGACGTTCGGCAAAGTGCGCGTCCCGCACGAGATCTTGAACAAGCCCGGGCGGTTGACGCCCGAAGAGCGCGAGATCATGGAGCAGCACACCATCTACGGGATCGAGCTCCTGGCCTCGATCGAGTTCCCGTGGCCCGTCAAGCCGATCATCCGGTCGCACCACGAGAAGCAAGACGGCTCAGGCTACCCCGACCGTCTCCGTGGCGACGAAGTGCCGCTCACCGCGCAGGTCATCGGCATCGTCGACATGTACGATGCCCTGACCACGACGCGCAGCTACCGCAAAGCCATGACGCACGACGAGGCGGTGGCCGAGATCAACAAGTGCGCCCACTGGTGGCGCCCCGATGTTGTCTCGGCGTTCCTGAGTACGATCAGCTAGCGCGCGGCGATCGCCGCGATCTCGACCAGGAATTGAGGCCCCGCCAGCGGGGACCCAACGGTGGCGCGGGCGGGCGGAGACCCGGGGGTCACCCACGCGTCCCAGACGCTGTTCATCGAGTCGTAGAAGGCCACGTTGGACAACCAGATATTCGCGGCGAGCAGTTTCGACTTGTCGCTGCCCGCCTCGCGGAGCAGCGATTCGATCTTCGCGAGGCACTGGCGGGTTTGACCGATAATGTCCGCCGTCGTATCGCTGGCGACCTGGCCGGCGATGTAGATCGTGTCGCCGTGCACGACCGCCTGACTCATGCGTGGCCCGGCGTTGATGCGTTGTATGCTCATCGGGTGAAGTCCACGGCAACCGTGTTGCCGCCGCTAATGACGATGCCGACGCGCTCGGCGGGCGCCGGCGTGTAGACACCAGAAAGTATCGCCGCCAAGGCGCACGCGCCCGCCGGCTCGGCGACCAAGCGCGCGTGCGACCACAGGTGTTCTTGCGCCCGGCGGATCGCGTCGTCCGTGACGAGGACGACGCGCTCAACCCACCGGCGGGCCACGGGATAGCACTGATCGCCGACGCGCTTGGGCGACATCGCATCAGCCGCGATCCCGACGCCAGACTGGGTATCCACGGGGTGACCGGCTTCGAATGCGTTGTACAACGTGGGTGACAGCTCGGGCTCGACGCCGATCACGCGAATCGACCCGTCGTACCAGGCGCCGAGTCCGGCGATGAGCCCGCCGCCGCCGACGGGCACGAGCAGCGTGTCGAGCGTGGGCGCCTGCTCTTGCAGCTCCAATCCCACGGTTCCCGCGCCGAGCATCGTCTCGACCTGGTCGAACGAATGGACCACGATCGCACCCGACTCCGCCGCCCACGCCTCGGCCTGCTCGAATGCCTCCGGGATACCCTCCGCGAGCACGAGGGTCGCGCCGTAGTCGCGAATGCGCTGGAGCTTGGCGGGTGAGGCGTAGCGTGGGGCGAAGATCTTTGCCGTGTGCCCCAGGGCACGCGCGGCGAACGCCACGGCCCCGCCGTGATTGCCGCCCGTGGCCGCCACGACGCCGGCGGCCGGGACCTCGCGCATGAGAAGGTTGGCGAACGCGCCCCGCGTCTTGAACGAGCCCGCGTGTTGGCAGAGCTCGAGTTTGGCCGTGAGGCCATCGAGGGTGATCGTCGGCGTTCGGCGAATGTATGAGCCAATATGCGTGTGGGCGGCGGCAATGCCATCCCGATCGACCGTGAGCGTCAGCATGGTTGACAAGATACTTAGCCAAATAGCTAATTATCAATATGGTGATCGATCGCGTGCTGCGCGCGCTGGCCAGCGAGCGACGGCTGCGCATCCTCGACTGGCTCAAAAATCCCGTCGCCCATTTTCCGCCGCAGGTCGACGGGGATCTGGTGAAGGACGGCGTGTGCGGCGTGTTCATCGCCCAGAAGCTCGGCGTGTCGCAACCCACGGCGCACGAGCACTTGCGCATTCTCTCGGCCGCGGGGCTCATCCGCGGGAAGCGCATCAAGCAGTGGACGTTCTATAAGCGCGACGAGGCGCGCATTCGGGAGCTCAAACGGGGCGTTTTGAGCCGGATCTAAATCAAAACGCCCCGTTCGCGTGTTACATGCAGCTCGCCGATTTCATGGCCAGCTTCGTCGCCTCGAACGTGCCATCCTTGTCGGCGGCGCCGGTCAACGTCACGGTGTGCCCGACGTGCCCGTCGAGCTTCACCGACTTCGACATCACCGGCCACGTCTTTCCGCCGGCGGCGATCGAGTACGTCCCGGCCTTGTTGCCCTTCGACAAACACCCGCTCACCGTATCGGCCGGCGCGGGCGCCGCCATCATCATGATCGCTGCAATGGTGCTTATCATGCTCATCTCCTGTCTTGGGGGTGTCGAGAACCTATCATCAACCACTCCCCCAGTCACGCTCAACGATACGCCGGACTCGTGCGTTAGTTTTCTAGCATGTGGATAGTCCGCCTGGCGCTCCGCCGTCCCTACACGTTCGTCGTCGCCTCCCTCCTCGTCATCATCTTCGGGATCGTCGCGATCCGCCGCACACCGGCGGACGTCTTCCCCGAGATCAACAGCCCAGTCATTAACGTCGTCTGGGTCTGGCCGGGCATGAGCCCGCGCGACATGGAACAGCGCATCGTCGGCCCGAACGAGCGCTTCGCGACGACCGTCGTCAACGACATCGAGCACATCGAGTCGAACTCGCTGTTCGGCGAGGGCGTCATCCGGATCTTCTTCCACCCCGATGTCAACATCGGCGCGGCCAACGCGCAGGTCACGGCCTACTGCCAGACCGCGCTGCGCGGCTATCCGCCGGGCACGGTCCCACCGCTCATCATCCAGTTCAACGCGACGAACGTCCCGATCCTCCAGCTCGGCATCAGAAGCTCCGTCCTGTCCGAGCAGCAGATCAACGACAACGCCTCGAACTTCCTGCGCGTCGGCCTGGCGACCGTCCAAGGCGCGCAGTTGCCGGGGCTCTATGGCGGCAAGCCGCGGCAGATCATGGTCGACCTGGACCCGTCGGCCTTGCTCGCCAAGGGGCTGAGCCCGGCCGACGTCAGCCTGGCCATGAACGCGCAGGTCGTGACGACGCCCTCCGGCAGCGTCAAGCTCGGCTCGCGCGAATATCAGGTCGGGCTCAACTCGAATCCCGACGTCGTCGAGACGCTGAACGACATGCCGATCCGCCAGGTGAACGGCGCGATGGTCTACGTCCGCGATGTCGCCCACGTGCACGACGGCTACGCCGTCCAGACGAACATCGTCCGCGACAATGGATCCCGCGGCGCGCTGCAAACGATTCTCAAGGCGCAAGGCAATTCGACGCTCGACATCGTCAAGCGCGTCAAAGAAGCCCTGCCGGCCATCATGAATACCCTGCCGCCGTCGATGCAGATGCGCTACGTGATCGACCAGTCGGTCTTCGTGCGCGCGGCGCTCGACGGCGTGTTGCGCGAGGCCGCCATCGCGGCGTGCCTCACCGCGCTCATGATCCTCATCTTCCTCGGCAGCTGGCGCAGCACGCTCATCGTCGCCATCTCGATCCCGCTCTCCATCCTCTGCTCGATCATCACGCTCGCCGCGCTTGGCCAAACGCTGAACGTGATGACCATGGGCGGACTGGCCCTCGCGGTCGGCATCCTCGTCGACGATGCCACGGTCGAGATCGAGAATATCCATCGTAATTTGGGCCAGCGAAAAGAGCTGACGCAGGCCATTCTCGACGGCGCCTCCCAGATCGCGGTGCCCGCGTTCGTGTCCACCTTGGCGATTTGCATCGTCTTCGTCCCCGTGTTCTTCCTCGGGGGTATCGCAGGCGCGCTCTTCGCCCCGTTAGCCATGGCGGTGATCTTCGCCATGCTCGCGTCGTACGTGCTCTCCCGCACCATCGTGCCGACGATGGTGCAGTTCTTATTGAAGAACGAAGCCGAGATGTACCGCGAGGGCGAGCACGCCGAGGGCGGGACGGGCCTGGTGTGGCGCATCTATCACGCGTTCAATCACGTGTTCGAGCGCGCGCGCGACCGGTATCACGCGGCGCTCAAGCACGCCCTGACGCGGAGACGCTGGGTCGCGGCGGCCGCGGTGCTCTTTTGCGTCGGCACGGCATGCCTGCTGCCATTCATCGGCGAGGACTTTTTCCCGAAGGTCGACGCGGGCCAGATTCGCCTGCACGTGCGCGCGCCGGCCGGCACGCGCATCGAAGAGACCGAGCAATTCGTGGCCGCCATCGATCGCACGGTCCGCGAGACCATCCCGCCACGGGAGCTCGCGGGGATTCTCGACAACATCGGGTTGCCCTATAGCCAGATCAACCTGTCGACGAGCGACACGCCGACGATCAGCGCCGCGGACGCCGAGATCCTGATCTCACTCGAGCCGGAGCACCGCACGTCAACCTGGCAGTACATCAAGGTCCTGCGCCGGCGGCTCCACGACCTCTATCCCCAGGGCACCTTCTCGTTCGGCGCCGCCGACATCGTGAGCCAGATCCTGAACTTCGGGATTCCGGCGCCGATCGACATTCAAGTCGTCGGCCGCGACCCCAGGAACTACGAGATCGCCCAGCGACTCGTGAATGAGATCCGTAACGTGCCGGGCGCCGTGGATGTGCGCATTCAGCAGGAGATGGCCGCGCCGGAGCTCATGTTCGACGTCGACCGCTCCCGCGCCGCCGAGCTCGGAGTGTCGCAGCAGAACGTCGCGTCGAGTGTCCTCACGTCGCTGTCGTCGACCGTGCAAGCTGCGCCCAACTTCTGGCTGAACACGGAGAACGGCATCCAGTACAGCCTCGTTGTCCAGACGCCGCCGCTCAAGTTCAACACGCTCGACGACGTCAACGCGACCCCCATTGGCTCGCCGGCATCCGGCGTACCCGGATTCACCGGCCTCCCATCCCGCGCGGTCCCGATCGCGAGCCAGGAAGCACCCCTCGTGCTCGGCAACGTCGCCAGCATGCATCGCACGACGGTGCCGATGGAGATCAGCCACTACAACGTCCAGAACGTGTTCGATATCTTCGCCGCGCCGCAGGACCGCGACCTGGGCGGCGTTGCCGCCGATATCGATCGCATCGTCGCCCGTGAGAAACCAAACCTCCCACGCGGCACGCAACTCGTCGTGCGCGGCCAGGTCCGCAGCATGTTCACCTCGTTCGCTGGTCTTGGCGCCGGTCTCGCGTTCGCGATCTTGCTCGTCTACTTGTTGATGGTCGTCAACTTCCAGTCCTGGTCCGACCCGCTGATAATAATTATGGCTCTCCCAGGGGCATTGGCGGGGATTTTGTGGGCGCTCTTCGCCACGAACACCGCCTTTAGCGTCCCATCGCTCATGGGCGCCATCATGGCCATGGGCGTCGCCACCGCGAATAGCATCCTGCTGGTCACCTTCGCCAACGACCGCCGGCACGCGGGCCGAACCTCGCTCGAGGCCGCGGCCGACGCGGGGTATACCCGCTTGCGTCCCGTGATCATGACGGCCCTCGCCATGATTATTGGCATGCTGCCGATGGCCCTCGGCCTTGGCGAAGGCGGCGAACAAAACGCACCGCTCGGCCGCGCCGTGATCGGCGGGCTCGTGGTCGCGACCCTCTTCACGCTATTCTTCGTGCCTACTGTGTATAGTGTTATTCACGGACGGCGCTCATGAAAGCCGTCCTCGGTACCGGTGCATTGGTGCTGGCGGCGCTCCTGGCGTTCGGCATCATCCCGCGCGTGCAGCGCTCGCGCGAGCTCGAGGCCGAATCGGCGTCGGTGCACAGCGTGCCGAAGGTGAATGTCGTCACGGTCGGCAAGGCCGCCCCCACGTCTCAGCTCGCGCTTCCCGGCTCGATCGAGGCGATGCACGAGGCACCGCTCTATGCGCGCACCACGGGCTACATCGCGCGCTGGACCACGGACATTGGCGCGTATGTCACGCAAGGCCAGCTCATGGCGCAGATCGAGTCGCCCGAGGTCGATCATCAAGTCGATCAGGCCAAAGCTGACTTGATCCAGCTCCAAGCCAACCTGGATCTCGCCAAACGCACGTTGGACCGTTGGCAAGCACTGGCCCACGATTCGGTTGTCACGGCGCTTGATGTCGATACGAAACAAGCCGCCTATGATGCGGCCGCGGGCAATTTGAGATCCGGCCAGGCGAATTATCATAGGCTACTGCAACTACAGGATTACGAGCGCGTGGTCGCTCCGTTTCGTGGTGTCGTGACCTCGCGCACGATCGACAACGGCATGTTGATCGACGCCGGCGCGACATCGAGCAAGCCGCTCTTCACGGTGGCGGGCACGGATACCGTCAGGGTGTATGTCGACGTGCCGCAAAGCGCGATGGCGATGGTACAGCCGGGGCAAAAGGCGATCGTCGTGATTCGAGAGCTCCCGCAGACGCCGTTCGAGGGCACGGTAGTCAGAAATGCGAGGGCCCTGGATGCCGCGTCGCGGACACTGCTGACCGAGGTACAGATCGCGAACCCCAAGCGATTGCTGCTGCCAGGCATGTACGCGGAGGTCCGGTTCCAGATCAAGACCGACGGACAAACCCTCGTGATACCGGCAAACGCGCTGGTGGTTCGCACAGAGGGCCCCGAAGCCGCTGTGGTCAAAAGCGACAACACCGTGCACTACCAGAAGCTGGAATTGGGAAGGGATTTCGGCACGGAAGTTGAGATTACGGGTGGCCTGGACGAGGGCACGCGGGTCGTCGTCAATCCCTCGGACGACATCCGCGAAGGCGTCGCGGTCACCGTGCTGTCACCGGTTGGTGACACAAAGCCAACACGGTAACGCGAATGGTGATGAGAGGGTCCCTCATGTTAGGCCAGCATGCGACGATGCATCCTTTCGATCATCTTCGCCGCCATGTCCGCGTGCTCGGCGGATAATGGGGTGACGACTCCCGCGCCGGGGACGAAAATCCGGCACGTGATCATCATCATGCAGGAAAACCGGACGTTCGACACATACTTCGGAACGTATCCAGGCGCGGATGGGATCCCGATGCAGAATGGGGTCCCGCGCGACTGCGTGCCCGACCCGGTACACTCGACCTGTATTTACCCCTATCACGATACCGCCAATGTGAACATCGGAGGCCCGCACAACGCCGCCGATGCGAGCCTCGATATCGACGGCGGCAAGATGGATGGATTCGTCGCCCGGGCGTTGCGGGTCAGCGCGACGTGCAAAAACCCGGAAGACCCGAATTGCCATGGCGGCACCGACGTCATGGGCTACCACGACGACCGTGAGATCCCGAACTACTGGGCTTACGCGCAGGGCTTCGTGCTCCAGGACCGCATGTTCGAGCCGGCGGCCACGTGGAGCCTCCCCACGCACCTGTTCATGGTCTCCGCCTGGTCCGCGGTCTGCGAGATCGACCGGCCCATGACCTGCCAGAACGAGCTGGAGTCGCCCGCGGGTTACAGCGCCAAAGTTGGCGGTTGGACCGCCGCGAAATCCGGCGCGTATGCATGGACCGACATCACATATCTCTTGCACAAGGCTGGCATCAGTTGGAAGTACTACGTCGCAAACGGCTCTCAGCCGGATTGCGACGACGACGGCGCGACATGTCCTGAGGCCCCGCAAAACACCTCGACGCCATCGATCTGGAATCCGTTGCCGAGCTTCACGACGGTGCGCGTCGATGGAGAGCTCGGGAACATCCAGGATGTCGAAGACTTCTATGAGGACGCGAAGCAAGGCCGCCTCCCCGAAGTCGCCTGGATCGTGCCGAATCAGCAGGTCAGCGAACACCCGCCGGCGAAGGTGAGCAACGGCGAGAAGTACGTCACCGGGTTGATCAACGCCATTATGCAGTCACCCCAATGGGATTCTACCGCGATCTTCCTGAGCTGGGATGACTGGGGCGGCTTCTACGATCACGTTGTGCCGCCGAAAATCGACGAGAACGGCTACGGGATCCGCGTCCCGGGACTCGTGATCAGCCCGTACGCGAAACAGGGCTACATTGATCATCAGATCCTGAGTCACGACGCCTATCTCAAGTTTATCGAGGACGTGTTCCTCGCGAATCAGCGCATTGACCCGCGGACCGACGGGCGTCCCGATACCCGTCCCACCGTGCGCGAGTCGGTGCGCCTCCTCGGCGACCTGCGAAACGACTTCGATTTCACGCAGCCGGCGCGGGCGCCGATGATACTGGCCCCCCGGTAGGGGGCGGCATATTGTTGGGACCATGCGCCCAACATGGCTGGCCGTCCTCGCGCTCGCCGGCGGCCTGACGCCGCCCTCGCTGTCGACAGAGGTGGACCGCCTCGCCTCCCAAGTGACGCCAAAAGTGGTCGCCTGGCGGCGCGACATTCACCAACATCCCGAGCTCGGGAACCGCGAGTTTCGCACCTCGAAACTCGTGGCCGCGCATCTCCAGTCGCTCGGCCTCGAGGTCCGCTCGGGGCTCGCGCACACCGGCGTCGTCGGGATCCTCCGCGGCGGCAAACCGGGGCCCGTCGTCGCACTGCGCGCGGACATGGATGCGCTGCCGGTCACCGAGCCGGCCGGTCTTCCCTTCGCCTCGACGGAGCGAACGACCTACAACGGTCAAGACGTTGGGGTGATGCACGCGTGCGGACACGACAATCACGTGGCGATCTTGATGGGCGTCGCCGAAGTGCTCTCCGGCGTCAAGCAGCAATTGCCGGGGACCGTGATCTTCTTGTTTCAACCGGCCGAAGAGGGTGTCCCCGAAGGCGAGCAGGGCGGCGCGAAGCTCATGCTCGAGGAGGGCGCTTTTGATAATCCGAAGCCGAGCGCGGTGTTCGGCCTCCATGTCTGGCCGGGACCGGTCGGCAACATTTCGTACTCGCCGCACGCATTCATGGCGAGCTCCGATGCCTTCACGATCATCGTGCATGGTCGCGCCACGCACGGCGCCATCCCATGGGCCGGCGTCGACCCGATCGCGATATCGGCGCAGATCGTCACCGGCTTGCAGACGATCGTGAGCCGCCAGGTCAATCTCACGACCGGCGCGGCGATCGTCACGGTGGGCAGCATTCACGGCGGCGTGCGCAACAACGTCATCTCCGACAGCGTCGTCATGACTGGCACGCTCCGGGCGTTCGACTCGACCACCCGGCGCATTGTGCGCGAGCGCGTCGTCCGCGAGGCCGAGTTGATCGCGCAGAGTGGCGGAGGGACGGCCAATGTGAAAATCGGCCAAGGGTATCCGGTAACGGTGAACGACCCGGCGCTGGTCGCGCGGATGCTGCCGACGTTACGCCGTGTCGTCGGCGACACGAACGTCGTGGAGATTCCGCCGGTGACCGTGTCCGAGGACTTCTCGTACTACGAGCAGCGGGTGCCCGGGTTTTTCTTTTTCTTGGGCGTCACGTCGCCGGATATCGACTGGCACACCGCGCCCGTGAATCATTCGCCCAAGTTCACCGCGGACGAGAGCGCGCTGCCGATCGGCGTGCGCGCACTCTCACACCTGGCCATCGATTACCTCACGGCGAGCCCAACAGGATCTTCTCGACTTCCTCGCGTCGGCGCCGGCCAATAGGGAGCGCGGCGCCGCTCGCCAGCACCGCCACGCGCTCGCCGTTCGGCAAGGTCTTGAGCTCGCGAACGAAGGCCGTGTTCACGATGGCCGTGCGGTGAACGCGGACGAACCGCGCCGGATCCAGTCGCTGCGCGATGCTCGCCAGCGACTCGCGAATCACGTACTCGCGATCGCTTACGGCGACACGCGCATACACGTCATCTGATCGAATGCACTGAATCTCCTCGCAGGGGACGAGGATATCGCGATTGCCAATGCGCACCGCCAGCCGGCGAACCGGCGCCGTCGCTCCGTCGGCTACGAGGGCGGCCAATCGCCGCGTGAACGTCAGGTCCCGCGCTTCACCCACGCGCCGGCGCGCGTACTCCGTGGCGACGGCGAAACGCTCGGACGTGACCGGCTTCATCAAGTAATCGATCGCGTGCACCGTGAAGGCCTTGAGCGCGAACGCATCGTAGGCCGTGACGAAAATGACCGGTGGCATCCGCTCGACCCCCCATTCGCGGACGACGCCGAATCCATCCAGCTCGGGCATCTGGACGTCGAGAAATACGAGATCCGGCTCGAGGGTCGCGAGTGCGTGCAGGGCCTCTTTCCCATCGCGGCACTCGCCGATTGGCCTCAAATCAGGGTGCTCAGCGATGAGCTGCAACAACGCCCGACGCGACAGCGGCTCATCGTCGACGACCAGCACACGCATATCAGGCATAGGCGAGCGGCAATGTGATCGTCGCTATTGCCCCCGGCTTCCCTTCACCCAATTCGACTGTCGCATCGCCATACAATCGCCGGAGGCGCTCTCTGGTATTCGCCAACCCTAAACCCCCGTTGCCATTCCCGTTGGGGCCGGGTCCGTCGTCACTGACCGTCAGGATGAGGCGACCGGCCTCCCGTCTCGCGGCGATCTCTATGCGCCCGGCTTCTGTACGCTTGGCAATCCCGTGTCGAATCGCGTTCTCGACTATTGGCTGCAACACGAATGTCGGCACCCGTGCGTTTCTCAACTCGGCCGGCACACTCCAGGTCACCCGCAGCCGGTCCGAGAACCGTACTTCCATAATGCCGAGATATTGCTCGATGAACGTTATCTCTTCGCCGAGCGAGACCTCGTGCGCCGCATTGGCCGTGAGGACCGAGCGCAGGAGATCGCTCAGCCGCGCGAGCGTCGCGAGCGCACGCTTGGTTTCCTGGTCTCGCACCAGCGCGGTGATCGCGTTCAGGGTGTTGAACAAAAAGTGCGGCTGGATCTGCGCACGGAGCGCGCCAAGCTGGGCGACCGCGAGCTCCTCGCGAAAGACGAGCGCGTACCCGATGCCGAGAACGCCGAAATAAGACAGCATGATGAGCGGCAGGCCGCTCAGCCACCAATCCAGGATGTAGATCGGCAATGCCTGCCGGGCCCGTCCGGTGGCCACGGACAGGAACGCCGCGACCGACGCGTAGAGCGTGCCGGCCACCAGGCTGGCCACCACATGGACGGCGACCGCGCTGGGACGAAGGCCGCGGTCGAGCGGAAACCGCCGTCCCAGGTGGAAGATCACCGGCGTCAATGCAGCCCATACGTACCATGGCGGGACCTCCGACAGGAGGACCCGCCACAAGGCCGTGCTGTGACCATTTTGCGCCAAGAACATTTCCGTTTCGAACACGGACAGGAGCGCAGGCACCGTCCAGATCGCGAGCACGACCCGCCAGCGGAGCATACTGAGAAGATACACTTGCGCCCGCCGTCCCCTAGTCAAATACTGGGGGTCCCTTGACTACCGAGACTGACCAGGAATTCTGGTCGCCGCTCACCCCGCGCGACCCGATCACCGGTTTCCCCATCGCCTCCCGGGCGGGCCCGCTGGTCTTCGTGGCCGGCGTATCGGGCCTCGACACCCGGGGATCGGGGAGACCACCGCTGGATACGCGCGGCCAGTGCCATCACGCGCTCGAAACACTGCGTCTGGTGCTGGCCACCGTCGACGTGTCCCTCGCCGACGTGTGCCTGATGACGATCTACATCGCGAGCGAGGCGGACCGCCAGGAAGTCGTCGTGACCATGCGGGCCGCCTTTATCCCACGGCTGCCGGCGGCCACGTTCTTCGTCGTCCCACTCAAGCCCGATGAGCGCGTGCGGATCTCCGCGACCGCCGTCCGGGGCGAGGTCGTCGCCGGCGCACGCCGCAAACGCGTGCTCGGCACGCTCACGTAATCGGCGCCGTCGTGACGGACGCGCTGGTGGTGCTCATCCATGCGATTGCCACGCGCGCGCGCGCGGCGGTCGGGGCGCTCTTTTCCGTCGTTGCCGCGATTGGCCGATTGGTGCGCAGCGCGGCGGCGCCGTCGAGCGCCGGATGGCTCATGCGGCGCGTCGCGGTGCAGCAGTTGCGATTCACGGCCGTCCAGGCCATCCCACTCGTCGCGGCCGTCGCCGCATGTCTGGGTGCGACGGTGACCCTCGAAGCCCACGCCCGGGCCGCCCAGTTGGGACTGTCGGAGACCGTCGCCCGAACACTCGGCGTCCTGGTCGTGCGCGACGCCGGACCGCTCCTCGCGGCGGTCATCGTCACGGCCCGCTCCGGTACCGCGATCGCCGCCGAGCTCGCGACCAGTCGCCTGCTCGGCGAGACCGATGCGCTCGCCGGCATGGGCGTCGACCTCGTGCAGTTCTATGTCATCCCGCGCATCGTCGGCGTCGCCATCGCGACCGCACTGCTGACGGTGTACTTCGTCGCGATCACCTTGGGCGTCGCGGTCGCGATGGCGTCGCTCAGGGGCATCGCGACCGTCGCCGCGTACACCGACACGTTGCGCGGCGTGCTCCGGCCCGATGACCTCTTTTGGTCGGCCGTACGAGGTGGCGCGTTCGGCGCGGGCGTCGCGTGGCTCAGCGCCGCCGTGGGTCTGCGTGGGCGCGGCGGTCAGGCGGACGTCCCTCGCGCGGTGACGCATGCGGCGGTCCGTTCGATCATGCTGCTCGCGGTGACGACGGCGGTGTTCGTGGCCATCTGGTCATGACGGCGATTCGGCTGCGCGGTGTCTGTCCCGCCGATGATACCGAGTGGTGCCGGCCAACCGATATCGAGATCGCCGACGGCGCGTTTTTCGTGATTCGCACGACGCCGAATCGGGCGCGGCGCCTGGCACGATTCGTCCTCGGCCTCGACGAGCCGGCCGAAGGGACGGTCGAAGTCCTCGGGCTCGAGTTGCACACCGCGAGCCGCGCGGGATTGGACCGCGTCCGTCGCTCCGTCGGCAGCGTCTTGCAGCCTGACGGGCTCATGGGCACGTTCACGCTCGAAGCCAACCTCGCCCTGGCGGCTTCCGTGCGCGGAGCACTGCACGCGGGCGCTTCGCGCACCGCCGCCCGCGAGATGCTCGGGCGGTGTGGACTGGCCGAGATCGCGAGAACGCGGCCCGGGGCGTTGTCACCCGACGTGCGCGAGACGGCCGCTCTGGCGCGGGCGCTGGTGTGCCGACCGGCGATGGTCGTGCTCGACGATCCCATTTCGGCCGTCAAGTCTCGCACGGCGTTCGAGCTATACCAGCTCTGCCGGGAAATCGCGCGCACGGTCGTGATCCTCACGCATCGCCGCAACGACGCGCTCTATGATCTCGCGGACGTCGTCGCGCTCTGGGACTCCGAGGGATTCCGGACCGATGCCGCGGCTTGATAAGGGCGACATTGTGGTCGGCCTCGCCGTGCTCGTGGCGTTCGGCCTCGCCGCTGGCGCGATGGTGTGGTTGTCGTCGCCCCTGAGAAGAGACACCGGAGCGGGGTCGCTGTACACAGAGTTCCCCGAGCTGGCGAACCTCTCGGTGCAGAATGCCGTGATGCTCAAGGGCTTCAAGATCGGAGCGGTCGACGAGATCACGCCTCGCATTTCGTCCAACGGCAATCTCGTGTTTCGCGTGCGGATGAGCATCCAATGGCGCCTCGCCGATAGCACACGATTGCCGCTGACCACGGGGACGCTGGCCCATCTGGAGCCACCGCCAGTGGTGGGAGATCCGTCGATCGTGCTCTATCTGCCGCCGGCCGGCGGACGGCTGCTCGCGCCTGGCGCAACGATCGACGGGACCGTCGGGATATCGCCTATCACCGAAGTCGTTGCGCTCGCCGATAGTCTCGAGAGCCAACTCAAGCTCACGCTCGGCAAAACCCGCGGCGTGCTCGACTCGCTCTCCATGGCGGCGGGCCTCGCCGCGCACGGCGTGCGGTCGACCAATACGGCGATCCCGGTCGTCGTCGCGGGCATCTCCCGCGACATCGCGACGCTGGACAGCGCGATCGCCAGCCTCCGTGGCGTCATGGGTCCGACGGCAGCGACGGCGGACTCCGCGCGCGCACTGCTCGGTGCGTCGCGCCGCGCGATCGACCAGCTATCGGGGTCGGTCCAGGGCCACGACGCGAACATCGCCCGCATCATCGCCAACCTCGACACGACGTTGGCCCTGCTGCAGGACTTCGTGCGTCAGATCGAGGCCAAGCCCACGCGCTTACTGACTGGCGTGACGCCGGCCCCGAAGTTCAACCGGCCGATCCACTAGGTCCGTTCGACCGCGATCGCCGTCCCGTAGCACAACACTTCGGTCGTCCCCCGCAACACCTCGGTCGCGTCGTAGCGCACGCCGATCACCGCGTTGGCGCCCATCTCGTCGGCGTGTCGACACATGATCTCGAACGCCTCGATGCGGGTCCGCTCGCAGAGCTGCGTAAACAGCGTGATGTTTCCGCCGATCAGCGTCTGCAACGAGCCGCCGATCGTGCCGAACACCGACCGTGACCGGACCGTGATGCCGCGCACGATGCCGAGCGTGCGCACCGTCCGGAAGCCTTCCAGCGAGAACGCCGTCGTCGTCATCTGAACGTCCATGTCGTCACCTGTCGAATGCGAGGCGTATTGGTGCGAGCTTGCCGCTCATCGTGATCTCGACCGCGGGCGCGGGATCACCACCGGCCGCGATTTGGGCTGCCGTGTACTCGCCGATGATGCCGAAATCGAACCCGGAGAACCAGAGGTCGCCACTGTCGTCGAACGCGACGCCAGTGACGTAGTCATGGAACGAGTGTGGGCCCTCGGGCGGCGTGAAGAAACGGACGACCTGCGGCGATCCCGTCGATGTGAGTGCGCTGGCTGCGATCTCGTAGATGCCTTGGCCGGCGACCCACAGGTTGCCTTGGTTGTCGAACGCGAGGCCCGTCGGCGTGACGATGGAACTGTCGCTCGTGGGATTTGGTAAGGCCGGCGTGAGGGTGACGGCGGGCGTCGGAGTGCCGGATGCCGTGACTTGGGCCGCCGAATACTCGATGACGTTCCCGGTAAACTGCTGAGCGATCCAGAGATTGCCCGACGCATTGATTGCGATGCCAATGGGATTGTTGCCATTCTGGAAGTTCGCATGCTCGGGCGGACCGTCGTGGATCGTCACGGTGGGCGAGGCGGTGCCGCTGACGAGCTGTCCTGGCGTCAGCTCGATGATCGTACCGGCCCACTGGTTGACGACCCACAGGTTGTGATGGGCGTCGAAGCGCAGCGCGATCGGCCCGGCACTGTCGCTCGGCATCGTGATGGTGATGGCCGGCGTCGGGCCGCCCGATGTCGCCAACTGCGCGGGCGTGAGCTCGACGACGGTATTGGAGTTCTGGTTCGCGATCCAGAGATTCCCGGCACTGTCGAACACCGCGTCACTGGCATCGAGGTTATAGCTGGCCGTCGTCGCCAACGTCAACGTCGTGACTGGCGTCGGCGCGCCGGTCGAGCGCAGCTGCGCGGCGCTGTACGACTGAGCGGCACTCGGAATCCCACCGTTCACGTACGGGAAGCCGCCGACGACCCACGCGGCGCCGCTACCTGGCCGGACGGCATAGGTCACGGTGGCCGTCGCCGTGGCGCTCGCGGTGACCAACGCCGGGCTGCCCATGACCGTCGCGACATACGCGGCCGGAACGATCGAATCGTGGCCCAGTACTGTCGCGGCGCTGACGGTGTAGCTGCCGGGTGGCAGCCCGGTCAACGTCGTCGTCGCTGTCACGGTCTTGCTGTACGACTGCGGTCCGGCAACAACGACGGATGGCGTCGTGCCGGCCGGCGCCGTGATCGTCACGGTCAGGCTCCCGGAGCCGGGACTGGTGCTATTCGACGACGAGCACGCGGCCAAGATCCCACACAACAGAAGAGTGCGGAGACGCATGTCCAAATACTGGCGCCACCGTCGCCCGCTCGCCACTTTCCGTTACATGACCTCCAAGACGAGTGCGACCTGGTTTCGCTGGAACGACATGCCGAAGGAGACGCTGTCGGACACTCTCGCGCGCCGACTGATCACGGGCGATCAGATGATGCTGGCGCACGTGTACCTCAAGAAGGGCTGCGTGGTGCCGAAGCACTCGCATCACAACGAGCAACTCACCTACATCCTCGAAGGTGCGCTCCAGTTTACGCTCGGCGAGAATCAGGACGAGCAGGTGCTGGTCAAGGCAGGCGAGGTGCTGCTGATCCCGTCGAATTTGCCGCACATGGCGGTCGCGGTCGAGGATACGCTCAACGTCAACGTCTTTTCGCCGCCGCGGCAGGACTGGATCGACAAGACCGACTCCTATCTCCGCCGCTAGAATCGTCTTTGCCGCCCCGGCCAGCGGGTCGGGAAAACCACCGTCGATGCCCTGCTCGACATCGCGCGGTCAGCGCCCTCGCTGAATGTCGATGTACCGCCCGCGGTCGTCTCGGGCCCACGCGCCGTGATCGGAGTCGCGAGGGATACCGCGTTCAGTTTCGGCGGATATCCCGAGCTGCACGCCGCGGCCTTGTCGGCCAATACGACGATGATCGCGGCGGTCCGCGCATTCCGTGGGCGGATCTACGCTGAATGCGGAGGTCTCATGTATCTCTGCGAAGGCATGGCGGGAGTCATTCCGGCCGTCGCCGAGATGAGCCCGAAGCTGACGCTGGGATATCGTGAGCTCGAGGCGCTGGCGGACTCGCCGCTGGCGGTCGCCGGGCAGCGGTTGCGGGGGCACGAGTTTCATTACTCGACGATCACGAGTCGTCAACCCTTGCCACCCGCGAACGGTTAGTTAACGCCGCGCAAAGACCGGTCGTCTGAAGGGGAACATCACCCTAAAGGAGACCCAAGTGCCGAGGAACATTTGCGCTGTGCTCGTTTTGATCACTGTTGCGGGTTGTAGTGGGAGTACTGGCCCCGCAGGCCCTGCAGGCCCGGCTCTCACCGGAGCGTGGACAGGCTTCGTATCCCTCCACGACGAGTACGGCGGGCCGCTGGCGAGCGACTCCGGGGTCACGGTGACAGCCTCGCCTGGCACCGCCTCCAGTGTCACGACGGCGGATGGCGCCTGGACCCTCTCGGGCCTCAAGACGGGCGTCTATACCGTGACGTTCGCGGGGTCGGGCATGGGCACGTTTATTCGTGATGCCGGGCAGTTCGTCGGCGGCGGTACCATTGAAATCGCGACCGTGAACTTCTCGCAACAGTCGACGGGTGTCATCATCAACCTGGCGCTCGCGTTCAATGCGGCGCAGGACACGTTGTACGCCACGGGAACGGTCAATCAGCCGGCCGTTACCGGCTATCCGCGATACATTCGCCTCTTCTATAGCGGCTCGGCCAGCGTCGGCCCGGCCGTCGCGAATTACACCGTGACCGGCCCGGTCGCCGGTACCGCGTACCGTGTGGTGCACACGAACTTCTCGATCGCGATTACCGGCGCCGACCTCGCCGGGTTGCAGCACGCGTTCGCGTCGGGCTCGACGGTCAACGCGGTCGCCTACGGAGACAGTTTTTACAACAACTCGTACACCGATACGACGACCGGCAAAACGGTGTACCCGAACGTCGGCCCCACGGCTTCCAACGTAGTCCAGTTCGTGATGCCCTAGTACGTTTCGGATGTGATACAAGAAGGCGCCTGGTTCGACCGAACATGGACGTTCGAGTTGCCAGTGACGGCGTTCCCTGCCGTGCTGGAGCGCCTGCGAGGGACGGCAGCGAGAATGGCGGAGCTGATCGCGGGGGCGACCGACGATCAGCTCCGCTGGCACGATCCCAACGCCTGGTCGACGAAACGCCACTTGGGGCATCTCGACGATCTGCATGCGCTCGATGAGCGTCGCCTGCGCGAATATCGAGCCGGCGCCGCAACCCTCTCGGCGGCTGATCGCGCGAATCGCCTCACCTACGAGACCGATCACGATGCGATGGCAGCCCCGGCGATCATCGCGCGTTTTCGCGCGCATCGGGCCGGGTTGGTAGCCGAGATGGATGCGCTGTCGGAAGCACAGATCGCGGCGACCGCGCTACACCCGCGGCTCCAACGCCAATTGCGTCTCATCGATTGGGCGTATTTCGTGGCCGAGCACGATGACCATCATTTGGCGGCGGCCAGGCAAGCTCTCACGAAATCGGTCTTGGCCACAGCGTAGGGTTCGACATCGTCGTACATCGCCGCGAGTCGCCGCTTGAGCGCGGCGTATTCGGCGGCCACCGAAGGGTTCGCTCGCAGATAATCGCGAAACCGTAGGTGCTCGATGAGCGGCGCCGCATCGGGTGCGCACACGTACAAGTGATGTCGCGGGTCGCCAGCGAGCGATTGCATCGCCTCGCGACCGGGTATCCCCTTGTCGCCCTCGTGACGATAGCCGAGCGTCTCGAGCGCATGGATCGCGGAGGGGACATCATGCGCCACCACGTCCATGTCGATCACCGGCTTGGCGGCGAGGCCAGGGACTGACGTTGACCCGACGTGCTCGATCCCCCCGGCGAACGGCGCGACGAGCGGCCACGCGCGGTCGCGTAGAAGCGCGAACGTGCGTGGCCACGCCGGGTCGTAGTCGGTGACGACGATCAATCGCCTTTTTCGTACTTGAACGAGAGCCGCACTTTCGCGCGATAGCTCTCGATCTTCCCGTCCTTGAGATGAATGTCGAGCTCCGACACCTCGGCCACGCGGAGATCGCGCAGCGTCTCGCTTGCGCGTTCGATGGCGGCTTTCGCGGCCTTCTCCCATGATTCCGTCGACGTGCCGATCAGTTCGATGACCTTGTAGACGCTCTCCGGCATACGTGCTCCTCCTCTGGTTATAAGTCCCAAGACGCGACAGCCTGCGCGAGCTCGCGCATTACTTCGTTATCGGTCCGACCCGAGCGCTTGAGCACGTGGAATCCGTGGTCGGCGCCGTCGATCACATGGAGTGTCGCCCGGGAACCGAGCGACTCGCCAATCGGCCGCAGCAGCTCCAGCGGAGCGAACTCGTCGCGCGTGCCCTGGAGAAACAGCATTGGCACACTGACTTTCGCTAGATGGTCGGCACGTGAAGTGCCAGGGCGGTTCGGGGGGTGTAACGGGAACCCGAAAAACACGATCCCTTTTATTCCTAAGAGGACGCCTTCCGCGGCGGCCTGCGACGTCATCCGTCCGCCAAAGGACTTCCCGCCGGCCAACAATGGCAGCTCCGGCGCGGCCTGCCGCGCGACCTCAGCAGCCGCGGCCACGCGCTCGTGCAGCACGGGCGGTGCATCCTGCCGGCTTTTGCGCTGCTCCATGTACGGGAATTCGTAGCGCAGTGTCGCGACACCGACACTCGCCAGCTCAGCGGCGAGCTTCTCCATAAAGGGATGTCGCATCCCCGCCCCCGCGCCGTGCGCGAGCGTCAACATCCGGTGCGCGTTCGGCGGCCGCACGAGGAGCGTCTCCATGGCAGGAGACTAGTACGCTAGTTCCCCGCGTGAAACAAGTACGTCGCCTTGACGAAGAATCCGTCCGCCGTGCGGTGGAGCCCCGTGAAGTTGAACGAATATGGTTCGGTATACCCACTGCCGTACCCGACGAAGAACACCGTGCCCGGCGTTGGCTGGTAGGAGAAGAGCCAACTTCCGCTGACCACGTTCGAGGTCGACTTGAGCTGCGGCTCATAGACACCGGCCGAATTCTTGATCAACAGCGGATCGTTCGTCCGGCCATCATCTCGCAAAGCGTCTACCCACGATGCCTCATACTGACCGATAAATCGTACAAAAATGGGCCGTGAGATCTGATACGCCGCCTCGATGTACGGCACGCGCTGTACGGCGACTTGCGTGTTGTCAGATCGCCGGACGAACTGCAGTTGCGAGTAGATGAGCGAAATGCGGCCCTGGGCGGTCGGCCGCCAGTCTATCGTTGAGTTGACCACGAAGATCCAGGCGGACGACCATTCGTAGAAATTGTCGTCGTATCCCGTGACGGTCAGGACGGATGCATCGAAATGGGACCATCGGGGTGTCGTAAATCCCGTGACGATGTCGAGGTTTGGGATGTGCGGGGTCCCGACGAATGGCACCGTGTCGATGCCGATTGGGGTCCGTTTGGCCACGTAGTAATTCGCGTAGAGCGCGGGATCGTATCCGAAATCCTCGACGAATGCGTTGGCCTGGAATGTCCAACCACCGTGCAACGTGACGCTGTTGCTGAAGTGCCACTTGATGTCTTCGGCCCGGTGCCCGCGCAGGAATTGCGGATACTCCCACACTTGAATCGGCGAAAAGTCGAACGTGTAGCTCTGGACGAGCGCCTTCGGCTTCCCATAGAACGTGAGCGCATTGTCGAGCGTGCTCGACACGATCCCCGTGCGGGCAATAAACCCGCTCTCATCGACGAAGCTCGAGTCGATGCCCGACAGCTCGTAGCGGAGCGACCAGTGCCGGCCGTTGCGCTCGAAGAGCCCGTCCCAGAGCGGCGCGACGGCGTGAATGCTGTCGGACCGCGTGCTGCTCACGACGCCCTGGAGTCGGATATCGTAGATTTTGCCGAACACGATACGCGTGTCGGCGCCCACCACGTGATTGTACCACGGGCCGTCCTCGCGGTCGGTCGCGATGAGGCCCACCGTCGAGCCACCGCCCAGATTGTGCTTGACGCGCAAGATGTCGAATACGGGATTGTCCTTGCCGTTCGCCGACTCGTTCCCGGCATCGACCGACGACAGGAATCCAATGCTCGAGCCGGCGACCTCGCCGGTGAGCTTGACCGCCTCATCCGGCTGAATGATCGAGCGCGTGTACACAAGCGTGTTCGGCGTATCGAACTGTTCCAGACCGTCAAAGAAGAATGGCCGCTTCTCGGGGTACGACAGCGCCACGCGCGGATCGAACTGCAACTGCGGCACGTCAGATTCGATCTGCGAAAAATCGGGCTTGATCGTCCCGTTGAGCGTCAGGTTGTCCGTCACACCCCAACGCACGTTGCCGCCGGGCGACAAGGGCTCAACGCTATACTTCCAACCCGTCGGTGTCGGGTTGCCGTTGATGTGCGAGGTCAGCTCGGGGTTGAGATCGAGCACGAGCCCCCGGGTGATGCCCGTGAGGCCCTCCAGCGTGCCGAACTGCCCGATAAGGGACGTATTCGCGAGCCGGGCCGGCGCCCAGGTGTCTTGATCGCCAGAGTGCTGCACCTGCCGCACGATATTGATGCCCCAGCGCTGCTGGCTGCCCGAGCTGAAGCTGACGCTCGCGAATGGAATGCGCACCGTGACTTCGTATCCGAATGGCGTGACGTGCCCCTTCGACTGATACGTGTAATCGGTGCTCAGATTGACCGTATCGCGATTCGTTACGGCGGCGGCGCCGGTCGAGGCCAGGCTGTGAATGCCCTCGCTCAGGATGCCGTCGGCCTGAATGCCAAGCGGATTGACCCCGAATACGTACGCGCGGTGGTGATCGTGCGACGTGTCCAGAAAGATCTGGACATAGTCATCGGCCGTGATCTTGTCACGATCGGCCAGCGTCGCGTGCACCGCGCCATGGGCCTCGTACGCGCGAATGCCGAAGTACAACGCATCGCGCGTGTACATGACGAGGACCACGGTCGAATCCGCCGCGGGAACCCCGTCAACTGGGAGATATTGCGAGAAGCCACGAAGGCGCGCCGCGCGATCCCACGGCGGTGCGTCGAGAGACGCCTCGAGTGGAACCGCAACCTCGACTCGTGGCGCGTGCACGGCCAGCTGGCCCGCGCGGCCATCGTAGATCTGCAGGAGAAATAAAAGTGGCGCGATCATGCTCGGGGAACGGATACCGGGCTGATCGATGTCCTACAAGCGCCACTTTGTGGCCAAATCTAGCTGTTTAGGAACACCACCACTTGGCCGCTTCTGCCGCATAGCCGACGCGCGGCAACACCTGCGCGGCCACAAGAGCGATCCCCCAGAGGACCATCACCATCGCCACGCCATGCCCACGCACCATGCGATGCTGCCAGGTCCACGCCACTGTCCACAGGCCGCCGACGACGATGAGCACCTCGGCGAACATGTAGGTAAACAGGCCGAACCCACAGGCATGTCCATACGGCCAGAAGTTGATGGCCATCGCCAGCGCGAACACGAGCACAAATCGGCCGCCCGTGCCGACGATCATCGCCGTGCGTTCTTGCCGTTCCAGCGTCCGCTCGAGCGTGCGGCGCTCGCTCGCGCGCCGAGCCTTGAGCTGGGCGGGGGACGGGACAGGGGGGAGGGGAGGAAGGCCGTCAAAGGCCCGTTCGATCCTTCTCAGCTCACTCGTCCAATTGATCGCCATTTACCTCTCCATGCGCATGCAAATACTGACGATCGGAGCGCGGGCGAGGTCGCGCGATCTAGTGCTGATCGGACATCATGACTGCGACGCCATAGCGCTCCAAATGGACGCCGTTCGTCTGACGCTTTTCGAACACCGACCACATTGACCGAGGCAAAGTGACCTCACGCGGGTGCGATGCGAAATTGATCAGCACGAAAACCTGCTTGCCATCTGCTCCCACGCGCCTCGTGACCTCAACGCTGTCTGGCACGGGGCCGAAGACCGGCTGAACGTGACTCACGCGCGCCATCCACTTGGCCGCGGTGTCAAGAGTGCTCGCATCGAGCACCGTTCCTATATACGTAATGCGGCCGTTACCATATTTGTGAGTCACCATCGCTGGCTGCCCATCGAGCCATCCGTTCGCGCGGCCATATCGCAACAGCGCCTGGCCCCCGGACAAGTACTCGGCCCATACGCTCGCCTTTCCAGAGGGCCGCAAGGGAATCTCGTGCTCGAGGGCATAGTACTGCTCGACCCTCGCGCCCAGGGCTTCGCCGAGCAATCCGGGTTGCCGCTCCGGTCGCAACGCATTGTACTCATCCTTGAGCCCCGACCTAGGGCCCAGCACGAGATGGCCGCCGCCGCGCACATAGTCCATCAGATGCCGCGCGAGCTTGTCCGGGATCACGTTGAGGCTTGGCGCCATGACGAGCTTGTACTCGTCGAGCGGCGCGTACGGGCTCACGACATCCACCGACTGCGCCATGTGCCCGAGCACCCGATAATAGTCACGCGCGACCAGGAGCGTGTTCCACTTCTCCGTGTGCTTCTGCCACTCGATCGCCCAGCGACTCTCGTAATCGTTGAGCATCGCCACAGGCGACACCACGCGCGTGTCACGAAACGCGTCCGACGCATCGGCAAATTCTTTCGCGGTCCGCGCAACCTCGGCCAGCAACGGCACGGGCTCCCCATCCGGCCCGACGAGCGTTCCGTGAATCTCTTCCTGGCCATTGAGCGCGCTGCGCCACTGCCAGTACGAGACTTCGTCCGCGCCGTGTCCGACGGCATGCCAGGCCATCGCGCGGACTTCACCCTTGTCCAGTGAGTTATTGAGGTTCGACCAGTTGACGCTTCCTGGCTGTGTTTCGATCTCCCAGAAGTTCTGACGCAAGAGGCCACGCATGGCATCGTGACTCAGGCCATTGGTGATGGGATCCGAGATGACCCGAGCCGACATAATCATCCCATGCGACGAGCGTCAGCGGCTTGCTCACCACATAGTGATCGAACGCATCGAACCCCAGCCCCATGAAATTCCCCGTAACGAACTGCCGCGGATCCGCATGCGCGCGAATCACGTCAACCTGATTGGTCTCATAGTCCCGCCAGGTCGTCGTGACGAACCGCTTCCAGTCGAGCATGAGCCCGGGGTTGTGCTCGCCGATGGGTATGGGGATCTCGTCCCATCGATCGTACGTCTGGCTCCAGTACGCGGTAGCCCAATGAGTATTCAACGAGTCGATGCTACTGTACTTGCTGTGTAACCAGTCTTGAAATAATCGTCGTGTCAGGCTGTCGTACGACATGAGCCCATAGCCGAACTCATTGTCGATCTGCCACCCGACGACATCGGGATCATGCCCAAATCGCTCGGCCATCACTTCGGCGATTCGCCGACACAACTCCCGATATTTCGGCGAGCTCGACGACCCGTGCGCGCGATTCCCGTGCGTCGCGCGGATGCCGCTTTCGTCGACGCGCAGCACCTCGGGATACTTCGCCGTCAACCACGCCGGCGGCGCGGCCGAGGGCGTGCCGAGCACGACGGCGATATGGTGCTTCTCCAAGACCCGAATCGCGCGGTCCAGCCAATCGAGCTCGAACTTCCCCTCGGTCGGCTCGATGGCGCTCCACGCGAACTCGCCGATCCGCGTCACGTTCAGGTGCGCGTTTTCCATCATCCGCGCGTCGGTCTCCCAGCGCACCTCCGGCCATTGCTCCGGGTACCAGTCGGCACCCATCAGCAACGCCGGCTGCATCAAGAGCATACGACACGATGGCGGTCGATCCATGCCGCCCATGGAATGAACAGCCAGAGGACGAGCGCGCTCCAGGCCAACATCGAGACGCTCGGGGGCGGCCCGGAGCCGCCCATCGCATACAACGCCACTTGGACCGCGACGAGCGACCAGAGTCCCCACCGGCCAATGGCATCCTTCGACTTCGTCGTCCGGAGGTACACGATCAGTCCGCCACCGTAGACGATCGCCTCGAGCGCCCACGTGAGCGGCACGGAGTTCCATGCGCCGAGGCCGACGCGCGGACCGCCCGGGTAGAGCGGTAAATCGGGCCGGTGCACGAGAACATCGAGCACCCAATGGCTCAGCACTAACGCGCCGACGACCCATGCCCCGCGCGGCCGGCGCCGCAGCAAGAAGTAGGCGACACCAATGATCACGCTCCAACCGACCGCGGCCAGAAGGCTATGCGAGATCGGATAGCTGACGAAGTCGAGGTCAGACGCCGCCATCAATCCCGGTGTGATCTTGACGTGCTCGACGCCGAGCAGAAGGAGAATGGGCCAGAGCTCATCGAGCCACTGGGCCGCGAAGGTGAGCGTGCCGAGGGAGGTCTCGGGGCTCGCGCGTTTGGCGGCGAACGCCAGGCCGTAGTGTCCGAGAAACACGCCGGACAATATACTCCCGCATGCCCGACGAACGCCCAGCATTTCTCTTCGATCTCGATGGCACGCTGGTCGATAGCGTGTACCAACACGTGCTCGCTTGGCAGGAAGCACTCGCCGCTGGCGGCATTGAGCTCGATATCTGGCGTGTGCATCGCCGCATTGGCATGAGCGGAGGCCTGCTCACGAACGAGCTGCTGCGCGAAGTAGGCCGCGCGACGGTATCGGCCGACGAGGTCGCGCGACTGCAAAGAGTCCACGCCGAGGCGTTCGCCCGCCTGTCCCCGCACATTCGTCCGCTCAACGGCGCCCGAGAGCTCCTCGCGCACCTGACGTTGGTCGGAGCGCCCTGGGCGATCGCCACCAGCGGCCGTGGTGAGGCCGCGCGGCGGACTGTCGCAAGCCTCGGAGTGGCCGACCATGCGCCGCTGATCACACGCGACGACGTGCGCCATGCCAAACCAGACCCTGACCTGTTCCTGGCGGCAGCCGAACGCTTGGACGTACCCATTACGTCCTGCATCGTCGTCGGCGACAGCGTCTGGGATCTGCTCGCCGCGCGTCGGGCACGGGCGCTGGGCGTGGGCGTGCTGTCCGGCGGCTACGGTCGCGATGAGCTGGAGCGCGCCGGCGCGTATCGCGTCTACCAGGATCCGGCCGACCTTCTGTCACATTTGGACGAGGTCGGGCTCCGGACGATAGATTGACGCGCATGATCCGACGCTTCCTGTGCGCCTTGATACTGGCCCAACCGCTTGCCGCGCAGCCCGAGCTCGTCACCGCGCGCGGTCTCGTGCACGCGGTCCCGGGCGAGCTTCCGACGTTGATCGGGTATCTCATCATCGTCGACGACTCGAATCCGCTCTCCGACGCCGTCGAGAACGCGCCGAAGACGATCGTCAAATCACCGGACCCGGTGTTTCAGGTAAGGTACCCCCACAGTTGGATCATGGTCGACGCCGCCATGGATCGCGAGATGGCGACCGCACCCGGGAACACCGGCGTGTTCCTCGATAACGCGTACACCCGGGCCATCGCGGCTTTGCGTGGCGCCGGGCTCATTGTCATCACGCACGAGCATTACGACCACATTGGCACGGTCGCCCACTCGGCCGTTGCCGCCGAGCTCGCGCCGAAGACGATTGTCACGCGCCAGCAACTCGAGACACTGCTCAACCGGCACCAACTGACTGGCACGCCATTCGACACGGCACTCGCGCATCGCTACATCGTCATCGACTACGACCGCGAGCTCCCGATCGCGCCTGGGGTCGTGCTGATCAAAGCGCCCGGGCACACGCCGGGGGCCCAAGTCGTCTACGTCAAGCTCGCATCAGGTCGCGAAGTGATTCTCTCGGGCGACGTCGCATGGCACCGCCTCGGAATTGAGACCGGCAAGGAAAAGCCGGACTCGGCGAGCAAGCAGATGTCCGAGGACCGCGCGGCCATCGCCGGCGAGCTGGCCTGGCTGCATCAGGCCGAGCAGGCCGGCGTAAGCGTCGTCGTCAGTCACGATGGCGAGCAACTCAAGACGTTCGCCCGCCAGGGGATCCTGACCGAAGGACTAACCGCTCGATAGGACGAACTGGTTGCCGTCGGGGTCTTTGAAGACGGCCGAGGTCCCCCAGTTCTCCTTCTTCGGCTCTTTGGCGAAGTCGACGCCCTGCTCGCGCATCGCTTTCGCGGTCGCGAAGACGTTGTTGCACCAGAACGAGATGGGCTGGAACCCGCCGATGCGATCCTCGAACCCGTCTGGTGTGAACAACACGAGACGGGTCTCGGCGCCCGGGATCATGAGCTCGATCCACCGTTGCGTGGCGCTAAAGGGCTGATCGGTCGCGACTTTGAAGCCCAGCTTCTCCGTGAAGAAGCGCAAGGAAACATCCTGGTCGCGCACAGGGATGCTGACGAATTTGATGCCTCGAATCATGCGGCCAGCATAGCAAGCGCCCGGAACAGGCGCAATCAGCCAGCCGACGCTATACTATTGGCTGATATAGCATGCCCTCAGTCGACGACTACGTAATCGACGTGTTGATGCGCGACCTCGTCGGCCATGATCGACGGCCGGTGAGTTTTCTCGTCTATTTGTGGCTCATGGCCGAGCAGCGCCGCCGCCGCGTTCCGGTGCAAGTCAGCTATCAAGAGCTGGCCGAATCGATCGGCGTCTCGAAGAGCGCAGCGCAAGCGGGCGTGGGGTGGCTCATTCGGCGCAAGTTGCTCGCGGCGACGAAAGACACCACGACGTTTACGCCGCGCTACAACGTACTGACACCGTGGAGGCAGTGATGCGATGTGCGCTTGTCGTGACGATGGCCCTGGCAGGGACAGCAGGAGCTCAATCGCCGTTCACCTGGTCCGAAGTCATGGTGCCGGTCCGCGACGGCGTGCATCTCCAGACGGTGATCCTCGCACCGGCGAATCAAAGCGGCCCGCTGCCGATCCTGTTCCGCCGAACGCCGTACGGCGTGCCGGCCAAAGCGCCGGATGCCATGCCCCAGAATCTCAAGGAGCTCGCGCAGGACGGCTACATCTTCGTGATTCAGAATCTGCGCGGCCGGTTCAAGTCGGAAGGAACGTTCGCGCTGTCCTCGCAGGTCGATCTCGCGGATTCGACGTTGACGAACGAGACGACCGATGCCTACGATAGCATCGAGTGGCTCATTCACCACGTGCCGAACACCAACGGCAAGGTCGGCATGTACGGCGTATCGTACGACGGCCTCACGACGGGCCTGGCGCTGTTGCACCCGCACCCGGCGCTCAAAGCCGTGAGCGAGCAAGCCTCGCCGGTCGATCAGTGGATGAACGACGACGATCATCGCTATGGCGCCTTGCGTGAAAGCTACGACTTCGAGTACGCCGTGCTCGAGCAGGCGGACAAGAACGCCAACACGCACTTCGCCTTCGAGACGTACGACACGTATGAGTGGTATCTCAAACTCGGCCCATTGTCGAACATCAACGCCCAATACTTGCACGGGAAGATTCCGTACTGGAACTCCACGATCGAGCACCCCGATTACGACACGTTCTGGAAGAAGGAAGCGTGGGTGAACCAGCTGCATACATCCACCGTCCCCAACCTCAACGTCGCCGGATTCTGGGATCAGGAAGATCCGTGGGGACCCTGGCAGATCTTTCGCCGCGGTGGCGGCCTCATGGTCGCCGGGCCGTGGTATCACGGTGAGTGGCAAGCGCCGAAGGGCGACAGCATTGGATTGATCGCCGCGGGCGGGCACGAGACATCGCGCGAGTTCCGCGAGAACATTGAGGCGCCGTTCTTCCGGTACTATCTCCACGATCAGGGCTCGGCGCCCACGTGGACGGCATCGACGTTCCAGTCCGGCTCGAATACGTGGCGCACGTATGATGCGTGGCCGCCGAAGACGTCCAAACCCACCAATCTCTATCTGCTCGCCGATGGCACGCTGAGTTTCGATGCGCCGAAAGTGGTGGGCTCTCGGACCTACGTCTCCGACCCGGCGAACCCGGTGCCCTATCGACAGCGGCCGATCTCGCCGACATATCCCGCCGGAGATTGGCGGACATGGGAGGTGGCCGACCAGCGATTCGTCGACAACAGGCCGGACGTGCTTACTTACGTCAGCGCCCCGCTGGATCATGACATCACCATTACCGGCCCGGTCGCCGCTGAATTACTCGCATCGACGTTCTGGCACCGACGCCGACTTCATCGTCAAGCTGATCGACAAGTACCCGGAGGATTTCCAGCGGCCGGCGTGGGACACGAACGCAGGCCCGAGGCCCGGCGAGTATGCGCGTTCGATGAACGGCTACGAACTGCCGATCGCCATGGAGATCCGCCGCGGGCGGTATCTGACGGACTACGAGCACCCGCACGCGTTGGTCGCCGGTCAGGAAACGAAGTGGCCCTTCTCGCTCCGCGACCACGATCACGTTTTCTTAAAAGGCCACCGCATCATGGTGCAGGTGCAATCGACGTGGTTCCCGGCGATCGACCGGAACCCGCAGAAGTTCGTGCCGAGTATCTACCAGGCCAAGGCTGAGGATTTTGTCAAAGCCACGCAGCGCGTCTACAGCGCTTCACACATTATCCTGCCCGTGATACCGTAGCCTTTGGCAAGATGTGCCGGAAGACATCCATGGCTCGGTGCATATCGTCCATCGTGCCGATGGAGACCCGGGCGTACGTGGTGAGCGGCGGGAACGGCCGTCCGACGAGGACGTTCTGCGCTTTGCACGCCTCCCGGAAGGCCTTCGCGTCCTGTCGCACGTCGACCATGATGAAGTTCGTGTGCGACGGGACGGACGGATACCCGAACGCGGCGAGCTCGCGTTGCGTCCACTCGCGCGCGTCCTTGTTCTTCGCGTGCTCGCGCTCGATGTGACTCTTGAGGCCCAGGCTCGCCAGCGCCGCGACGGCGCCCATCCGGTTGACGCCGATCGCCAGGCGTTGCTGGCGGATGTGCTCGAGGGTCTCGGGCTGGCCGATCGCATAGCCGACGCGGAGCCCAGCCATCCCGAAGACTTTTGAAAATGTCCTGGACACCACCACGCGCGGGTTCTGGAGCGCGAGCGGGATCATCGACGCGTACTTCGGGTCCTCGACGTACTCGTGGTACGCCTCGTCGACGAGGATGGTCGCGTCCGGCGTGTCGGCGAGAATCTTGGCGATGCACGCCTTGACATCATCGCCCGAGTGGACCGTGCCCGTCGGGTTGTTCGGGTTGCAGAGATAGACGAGCCCGGCGCCGCGAGACGCCGTCGCCATGGCGGGCAAGTCGAGCGCTATCTCCGACGTCACTGGGACAGCCACCACCGGCGTCTTGATCCGCTGCGCATTGTTGCCGGGCGATTCGTAGCTCGGCGCGGCCGTGACGAGCGCGCGCGTGGGCGACGTGAAGCCGTACACCGCGCTCCGGATCACGTCGGTCGATCCGCACGTCAGCACGACATTGAACTCGGCCACGCCGTCAGTGTCCGCGACCGCCCGAGTCAGCTGGGTCACGAGCTCGTCGGGATACCGCGAGGACTCGGCGGCCGCGAGCGTGATCGCCTGGATCGCTTCTTTCGCGGGACCGTTGGGATTTTCGTTACGATCCAATCGGACCGCGCTGGCGGAGGCGGCCACCCACTCCAGCTCGGGCAGGTGCAGCGGACCGATAAGGGAGCTGGCGGCGCTGGCTCCCAGCGTGTGCACGAAGTGCCGACGGGAGAGGCTCATCAGGATATCATAATACAGATATGACCGACCAGGAGTTTTATCGGATATCGAAGGCGCTGGCCGACCCCCGGCGATTTCGGGTGCTGCAGCGGATCATGGGGACGGGAGAGGAGGTGTCCTGCCAGCTGCTCCTCAAGGAATTCCCCATCGCGCCAGCGACCATGTCCCACCACCTCAAGGAGTTGGAAACCGCTGGGGTGGTAGAGTCCCGGTTCGACGGCGTCTGCAAGTTCCTGGTGCCGCGCCCGGAGGTGATTCAGGGATATGAGCGCGAGCTGGTCCGGCGGCTGGGAACCAAGCGCTGACGGCCCGGCTTCTTGGTTCGTTATTTCGATAATCATAGAAGCATCGAACCCAGCAGGGGGCGGGTACTCATGGGCAAGTTGTCAGGCAAAGTCGCCGTCGTAACCGGCGGCAATAGCGGGATCGGCTTGGAGACCGCGAGACGATTCGTCGCCGAGGGCGCGGATGTCTATATCACCGGACGGCGTCAGGATGCGCTGGACGAAGCCGTGAAGTCGATCGGCAAGTGCGTCACCGGCATCCAGGGCGACGTGTCGAATCTCAAAGACCTCGATCGCCTCTACGCGACAGTAAAACAGCGATCCGGGCGCATTGATGTGCTGTTCGCCAACGCCGGCTTAGGGCAATTCGCCTCGTTCGGCGACGTCAGCGAGGAGAGCTTCGATCTCCAGTTCGACGTCAACGTGAAGGGCCTGTTCTTCACGGTCCAGAAAGCGCTGCCGCTGCTCGTCGATGGCGGGACGATCATCCTCAACGCGTCGATCGCCGGCGTGAAAGGCCTGGGCCCGGCGAGCGCGTACAACGCCACCAAGGCCGCGGTGCGGTCATTTGCCCGCACGTGGACGAATGAGCTCAAGGACCGCCATATCCGGATCAACACCCTGAGCCCGGGCCCGATCGAGACCCCCATTTTTGGCAAGGTCGGGTTGACCGACGCGCAGATATCCGAGTTCGCGGGCAACATCGTCGGCCTGGTCCCGCTGGGTCGTATCGGCACCGCCGACGAGATCGCGAAAGCCGCGGTGTTCCTGGCGTCGGACGACTCGAGTTTCGTTACGGGCATCGACCTGCAGGTCGATGGTGGGCTCGCCCAGGTGTAACGCCCAGGTGTAAGTAGTAACGTTAGGGGGTATGCCCGACCCCCTAGCGATGACTCCCGACGTGGTCGAGCTCGCCGAGGCGTTGAAGGATCAGTACGCCTTCGAGGGCGAGATCGGCCGCGGTGGGATGGGCGTCGTGTACCGCGCGCGAGATCTGAAGCTCGATCGCCCGGTCGCGATCAAAGTCCTGCCGCCGTACTTCGAGCGCGACCCCGCCATTCGCGAGCGGTTCCTGCGCGAGGCTCGCACCGCGGGATCGCTCTCGCACGCCAACATCGTACCGGTCTACCGCGCCGATGAATTGGGCGGCCATGTGTTCTTCGCCATGGCTTATGTCGACGGTGAGTCGCTCGGTACTCGACTCGTCGACGGCCGCACGATCCCGCACCCGGCGCTCGTGCCACTGCTGGTCGATGTCGCTCGCGCGCTCGACTACGCGCATGCGCGCAAGGTGATCCACCGGGACGTCAAGCCCGAGAACATCTCTGATCGAGGGCACAACGGGGAGAGCCCTGCTCACGGATTTCGGGATCGCTCGCGTCGCCGCCGCGGGAGCGATGACCGCCACCGGCCAGGTCCTCGGCACGGTCTGGTACATGAGCCCCGAGCAGGTCATGGGCGAGCCGCTCGACGGACGATCCGACCTGTACGCGCTCGGCGTCGTCGCGTTCCGCGCGCTGAGCGGGCGATTCCCGTTCGACTGCGAGGTCCCCGCGGCCATCCTCGTGGCGCACGCCACGCGACCCGCTCCGCCCCTGAGCTCCGTCGCGCCACGCGCACCGGCGGCGCTCGCCGCCATCGTCGACAAATTGCTGTCCAAGACGCCGGCCGCGCGCTATCGCACGGGCGCCGAGTTGGCCGACGCGCTCGAAGCGACCTCGCGCGAGCCGGTCGAGGATGCCGCGCCGTTGCCAGCGACACTGTCCGAGACCAATGCGCAGGCGCTGTGGCGACGCGCCGCGGAGCTGCAGTCCCAGACGGGGCGCGAGAGCCGGCCGCCGATCGCGACCAGCAGCCGGCCGCTCCCGACGGGCTACGCGATGCGCGATGTCTTGAGCGCGGCGGCCGAAGCGGGCATTGGCGATGAATACATGGCGCGGGCGGCCGCGGAGCTGGGGTTCGTCTCGGGACCTATCGCATCCCCCGACATGGCGCTCACGTCGTCATATGAGAATCGCTCGCGCTTCTCGTGGTGCGGAAGACCGCGAGAGATCGCGATCGAAGCCGTCGTGCCGCGCGAGGTGCCCGACGCCGAGGTCGACGCGGTGCCGGAGTACATTCGTCACGTGCTCCGCGTGAAGGGGAGCGCGACGCGGTTCGGGCGTGCACTGACCTGGACCTCGCGAAGCGTCAATCGCCGGATCGACGTCACGATCACCACGCGCGGCGGCAAGACGATCATTCGCGCCGACGAGCATCTGGGCAACTTCGCGAGCAGCCTGTACGGCGGTATCGTCGGTGGCGTGGGCGGCGGCGGCATCGGCGCCGCCATCGCCATCGGGATCGGGGCCATGAGCTCGCCGCAGGCCACCCTTGGCCTCGCGCTGGCTTTCGTCGTCGGCTCGTACGGGCTCGCGCGGACGATTTTTACGACGGCAGCCGAGTCGCGCGAGCGGGAGCTGAAACGCCTCGTCGAGCGCATCGCCGAGCAGCTGGGCGGCTAAGCGGCGCCGCACGTTAGACAGGTGACCGTAGCGTATACGGATCGTCTTTCCCGGGACAACAGTAGTCACTTGAGGAGAGATCCGGTCCGATGCGCTTTTCATGGTGCGCTGCACTTCTTTCATCGTTTGCGACGGCGCTGACGGCGTCGGCGCAGGCCGCTCAGCTCGCGTCGGGTCCCGGCGCCAACGGCCAAGCCTATTTCGAATTCCAAGTGGAGAAGCCCGTGTCCGCGCGACCCGGGAATCCCCGCGCTCAATATCCGGACGATTTGCGCGCCCGCGCGCGCGGCGGTGAAGTCACCTGCCAGTTCGTGGTCGATACGACCGGCAAGGTGGACATGGGGACCTTCGAGGTAGTCAAAGCGTCCGAGGCATCCTACGCGGCGGCGGTCAAGCGTGTGTTGCCTCAGATGCGGTATTTCCCCGCCGAAGAAGGCGGGCACAAGGTCAGGCAACTCGTCGAGCAGGACTTTCGCTTCGCCCCAGCAGAATAAAAGAAGGGTAGCGTGAACGCGATCGTCGGTCGGTTCGCGAAGCTGAGCTTCGCGCAGAAAATCATCGTGCTTCCGGTCCTCGCCGCCGTGGCCCTCCTGGTCGTGGGCTGGTTCACGTATCGCCTCAACAGCACGAACCGCGAGCGTCTGGCCTCGATCCGAGACGGGTACTACCCGTCGGTGCAAGGCAGCCGCGGCCTCCAAGATCTCATCGTGGCGCTGCAACGCAGCAACGACGATGCGGTCACCGAGGGCAACGGGCTGCGGCTGCGGCAGTCGGACCAGATGGCGCAGAGCTTCCAGCAAAAGTTGGCCGAGTTGCTGAAGAACCCGGTCGCCGACCACTCGGCGCTGGTGGCGATCGGCCAGGATTTCACGAACTACACGCGCCGGGCGAGCGAGATCTCCAAGCGGCGGATCGCCGGGGATCACGGCCCTGTCGTTCTCGCGGGGCAGGATTCGGTATACGAGCAGTATACAGCCATTCGTCGGGCGCTGGGTGAGCTCACGCAGCGGGACGACAAGGCGATCACGGCCGCCTTCCTGGAGACCGAGCACCTCCAGAAGATCATGTTCACGCGCATCGCGATCGTCGGCTTCGTAGCCATCGTCGTGCTGGTGGGCGTGGCCGTGTTCTCGGTCCGCTCATTGACCCTGCCGATGAAAGAGGCCGTTCGCACGGCCGAGGCGATCGCGCGGGGCGATATGACGGTGTCGATCAGCGTCACGCGCGACGACGAGATCGGGCAGCTGCTCAAGTCCATGCAAGCAATGGTCGCGTACCTGCACGAGATGGCGGCGGTGGCCGACCAGATCGGGCGCGGTGACCTGTCGCGGCAGGTGATCCCACGGTCCGAGGCCGATCGCTTTGGGCATGCGTTCGCCAACATGGGGGCGTATCTGCGCGACGCGGCGAAGGTGGCCGAGCGCGTCGCGGGCGGCGATCTCGCCATCCACGTCGAGCCGCGGTCGGCGGACGATCAGCTCGGCCGGGCGTTCGCGCGCATGTCGGGGTATCTCCGCGAAATGGCGAACGTTGGGCGGGAGATTGCGGACGGGAACGTGGGCGTGCGCGTCATGCCGCGGTCGGACGCCGACAGCTTTGCGCACGCCTTTGTGGGCATGACCGAGACGCTCGCTCGCACGGCGCAATCGCTCCGTGGCTCGGCGGGAGCCATCGCCGCCGCGGCGACCCAGGTCGCCGCATCGGCCCAGACGCTCTCGGGCGGCACGCGCGACGAGACGGCGGCGGTGCAGAGTACGTTGGCTCACGTCGAGCGGATGAGCGAGATGGCCACGCGCACGGCTCGGCATGGCGCCGACCTCAAGACCATGGCGGAGCGCGATACGCGCAACATGGACGAGGGCTCCGGCGCCGTTCGTGAGACGATCGCCATGATGCGCAACATCCTCGCGCGCATCGCGGTCATCGACGAGATCGCGACCGAGACGAACGTCCTCGCGCTCAACGCCTCCATCGAGGCCGCGCGCGCGGGCGACCACGGCCGCGGCTTCGCCGTCGTCGCCACCGAGGTGCGCGCCCTGTCCGAGCGCAGCCGCCGCGCGGCCGTCGATATCCGCGAGATGGCGTCGAGCAGCGAGAAGATCACGGCCCGCTCGGGCGCGATCCTCACCGAATTGTCGCAGTCGATGGCGCAGACCATGACCATCGTCCACGACGTCTCCGCCGCCTCGGCCGACCAATCGGCCGGGATCTCCGAGATCAGCGCCGCCATGCAGCAGGTCAACAGCGTCGCGACGCAAAACTCGAGCGCCGCCGAGGACCTTGCCGCGACGGCGCAGGAGAATGTCAGCGCAGGCCGAGGCTATGCAGGCCCTCGTCCAGTTCTTCCGCGACTCGGCTCGCGCCGCCGCCTAGCCGCGCGCATTACACAGGGCGCTTCGCGCCACCGCATACCGGCTCAACTTGCCGAGGTGCACGGTGCGCGAAGCGCCTGTGTACATCTACTTCATGATCGAGATGACGACGCTGTTGGCCGGCGCCAGGATCGTCGAGTACTGCTTGTACACGTTCGAGCTCTGCAGCCACGCCATGTTGTGCGTCGCATCGCTGTAATACGTGGTCTGCGTGGTACCAGGGAGATAACTGACCTGGATCTGCTTGGCGCTGCTCGTCGTATTCACGATCTCGACGACCGCCTGCGTCCCGTCGGGACTCGAGAACCCGAGGAGATTGACGCGCGCCGTGCACGGATTCTGGGTGCCCAGCCCGACCTGCAGATCGGGATCCGTGGTCGTCAGCCGGTTCACGTGCCATCCCGGCCGGACGGTCTGAAAGAGCTTCTGCAGCGTGTAATAGCGCGTCGAGTAGATGGGCGTCGTCGTCCCGCCGAGCAACTGCCCAAACGGCGGCGCGCCGCTGGTGGCGCTCCAGGCCATCCACCAGAACCAGTAGTTATGCGGTATGATGAGCAATGCGCACCCATGGCGCTCATCATGTCGAGCGTCCACTGCAACTCCGTGGTCCCGAGGGGATTCCCGTACTCGGTCATCCACATGTCCTTCGGATGCGCCGCGATCGCCTGCTGCGTCTGCCAAATGCTGCACTCGGCGTACGTGTGGAACGAGTACGCGCCGACCGCGTGGTCGAGGTACCCGGTCAGGGCCGGGTAGCCGAGCCCCCCGAAGTATCCGGGTGAATCCGTCGTGTAGTCGAAGTAGGTGGCCGGCGTATACTGTCCCGTCTCGGGCCCCATGAGGACGACGCTCGAGAGCCCCGCGTAGTCGAACGATCCACGCATGTCCATAATGAGCTTTTGCCACTGGGCGACCGTGTACTCGCACCCGCTGTACGGCGCGAGGTGCTGCGGTTCGTTCTGGACACTGAACGCGACCGGCAAGCCGACGCTGCTGGCCTTGAGCGCGAGCATCACCTTGGTGACGAACGCGACCAAGTACCCCTCGGCCCACGGTTGCAAGTATCCGGTCACGCCGTTGGACGACCCGAGGATCGAGCCGTTCGTCTTCCACAAGGCGGGCGGGCTCCAGACGGCGAGCACGTACGACTGGACACCGTGCGCTTTCGCGTAGGCGATCTTCGCGATGTACTGGTTGAGCAGTGTGGTGTTGAGCACCATGTTCGAGAGCGTGGACCCGCTCACGTACAACGCGGGGTCGATGGCCTCCCGAATGTGCGTGACCCCGAGTTGGTAGACGGCGGCCTGGACGCTCGGGGCGTTCCAGAACGGGTTGGCTCCGCTGCTGGGAAAGACTCCCCAGCCCTTGATCTCCTGCATGGCGGGCCAGATGAACGTCGCGGTCGCGGTGTGCGACACGTCGAATCGGGCGATCGTGCTGTTCTTTGGAGTGACCGGGTCGGTCTCGCTCGACGTACAAGCGACGGCGAACACCGCGGCCAGTGCCGCGGTGGCGTACTGCATCCTACGATACACGGGAAGCCTCCCAACTAGACCGTTCGGCGGCCCGACCAGCGTGGCGCCACCGGGCTAGCAGCCCGCCTGGCGCGGTAGCTTCGAGGCTTTGCGTCGCCGGCTTTCGCCGGGTATGCCGTTGTCGCTGGCTCTCCCTACTAGGAGGCCACGCATGCTAAGAACTCGGCCATACTGCCGAGTCTGGCCCGGAAAACTAGTGGCGCCGTCATCGACAACAAGCGAGTGCGTCAAAGTGACCGGCAACAATTTTGTCATGTCAATGTTATCGACAACAACTGTGGACAACCTCGACAGTGGCGAAGCGACCGGCACACTGTTCCCGCTCTTGCGGAAGATCGTCTGTGCATTGAGTGAACAGCCAAGCACATCTCGCGGTCAACACTCGCGCGCCGCGGGAGATGATCTCCCCCCCGCCGGTAGCGCCCCGCCGCGGCCCACCTTGGGCCGCCATTGGCGTTGCCGCCGCCTACCTGCTCGGCTGGATCCTGATCGCCTTCGCCCTCGAAGGCATCAAGTATCGCGATACCGCCCTCGCGATGTATTTCCTGCCCAAGAATTTCATCGCGACCACCCTCGCGTTCTACGCCTCCCGTCGCCCAACACTCGACCCGCGCACGCGCCGGGCGTGGCTGCTCCTCGCGCTGGCCGGCGCGTTCATGGCCGCGTCCGACGGCCTGTGGTTTTTCTATGAGGTCGTCCGCGGGACCGAGAACACGCCAGTCTGGATAGACGGCGTCGCGCTCTCCGCGTTCCCGCTATGGGTCGCCGGCCTCCTGCACTTCCCGTCGGCCCCGCGCGCGGCAACCGAGCGCGCGAAGTACTGGCTCGACATCGCCACGGTGCTCGTTGGCGGCACCATGATCTCGTGGTACTTCGCCCTGCACCCGATCGCGGTCGCCTACCACAGCACGCTGGGCGATTTGATCCTGGCCGCGGCATTCCCGATCGGCGACCTCGTGGTCCTCGTGACGGTCGCCGCGATTCTCGCGCGAGCCCCCGCACAGGTCTCGCGCGTGCCCCTGCGCTTGCTGGCCGTGGCGCTGATCGGCGCGTTCGTGGCCGATCTCATCTTCGGCAACATGCGCTTGGCCGGCACGTATCACACGGGCGATGCGATCGACTGGATCTGGCTCTTGAACGGCGCCCTGTTCGCGCTGGCTGGCTGGTGGCAGGCCTACGGCGCGACCGGGCCGAATACCGGTGCGACGAGCTTTGCGCCTGCGCCACGGCTGTCCTTGATGCCGTATGCCGCGGTGGCCGCCGGCTTCGGACTCCTCGTCTTCGTCGTCTTCGTCGCGCTCCCCTTCGAGCCCATCGAGCTGCGCGTCGTGGTCCTCGGCGCGCTCACGCTCACGTTGCTCGTCGTCCTGCGACAGGTCCTGGCCGCTCGCGACAATCTCCGCCTGTTGGCCGAGCGCGCCGCCCAAGAGGAACGATTCCGCCACGAGGCATTGCACGACGCGCTGACCGGGCTCGCCAACCGGTCGCTGCTGCACGATCGCGCCGAGCACGCACTGATCCGCGCCCGGCGCCAGCAGCAGTTGCCACTGGCGTTGATCTTCCTGGATCTCGACAACTTCAAGACCGTCAATGACAGCTTGGGGCATGCGACCGGCGACGCGCTGCTCGTCGAAGCCGCGCGACGACTACTCGCCTGCGTCCGCGCCACGGACACGGTGGCACGGCTCGGCGGCGACGAGTTCGCGATCCTGATCGAGGATCCCGTCGAGACCTACGGCTGCCGGCTCATCACCGAGCGCATTCTGGCGACCCTCGCCCACCCGTACGTGATCGAAGGCCGCCATATCTTCGCCGGCGCGAGCCTGGGCGTCGCCGCCGTCGGCGACGCCGACACCGCCGACGATCTCCTGCGCAACGCCAACGTCGCGATGTACATGGCGAAGTCGCACGGCAAAGGCCAGTGCGTCTTCTTCGAGCCAGAAATGCGCACCGTCGCCCTCGAGCGCATGGAGATCGAGACCGACCTCCGTCGCGCGATCGAGACGGGACAGTTCGTCCTGCACTATCAGCCGATCGTGATCCTCGAAACCGGAGAGATCACGGGCGTCGAAGCGCTCGTGCGCTGGCAGCACCCGCGCCGCGGACTCCTCATGCCCGGCCAGTTCATCGCGCTGGCCGAAGAGAGCGGGCTCATCGTCCCGCTCGGCGCGTGGGTCCTGCGCGAGGCGTGCCGCCAAGCACGGATCTGGCACGATCGCTTCGCCAGCCGCGATCCCGGCACACCGCCGCTCGCGATGACGGTCAACGTCTCGGCCCGCCAGTTGCATACGCCACAACTCGTGGTCAATGTCGGCATCGCCCTCGAGGAGTCGCGGATCGATCCGCATGCACTGATTTTGGAGCTCACGGAGAGTGTCCTCACGGAACAAACTCCCGCGGTGCTCGCGACGCTGCAATCGCTCAAGGCGCTCGGCGTCCGTTTGGCGATCGATGATTTCGGAACCGGCTACTCATCGCTCTCGTACTTACAACGCTTCCCGATCGACATCTTGAAGATCGCCAAGCCATTCGTCGACGAAGTCGGCAAAGAAACCGGCCGACAGGGACTCGCTCAGGCGATTATCAACTTGGGCTCGACGTTGGCGGTGAGAACGATCGCCGAGGGCATCGAGCAACCCGACCAGCGCTCGCAGCTCCGTGCGCTAGGGTGCGAATTGGGCCAGGGCTATCATTTTTCGCGGCCCGCCACGGCCGCCGAACTGGATTCCCGATATTTCGGCGTGCGGCGCCGCTCGACAGCGGTGCCACTCCAACCAGCCGGATCGACTGTGGTCGCACCGCTCTAGAGTGGCATTGCCGTTAAGATTCGGGGCATGGATCTCGGACTCAGTGGCAAGGTCGCGCTGGTCACCGGCGCGTCATCTGGATTGGGAGCGGCGATTGCCCGCGAGTTGGCGGCGGAAGGTGCAGCCGTCGCCCTCGTCGCGCGTCGCGCGGCGGAGCTCGAGCGGGTGGCAGCGGAGATCGCGCGGCCGACACTCGTAATCCCCGGTGATGTCACCGAACCGGGCACCGCGGAGCGCTGCGTGCATCTGGTCGAGGACTCGCTCGGTCCCGTCGATATCCTCGTCGCGAACGCCGGCGGCCCGCCGTCCACAACGTTTGACACCACGACGGATGCCCACTATCACGCGGCGCTCGAGCTGAATTTGCTCGCCTCGATCCGCCTCGCGCACGCCTGCGTACCTGGTATGCGTCAGCGGCGGTGGGGCCGCGTGATCTTTCTGAACGTCAATGGCGGCCAAGCAGCCGGTTCCCGGTCTCCTTCTATCGAACACCGCCCGCGCGGGGCTCCTCGGCTTCGCGAAAACATTGTCCAACGAAGTCGCACGAGATGGTGTTCTCGTGAATACGGTGCTACCAGGCCACTTCGACACCGCGCGCGCCCTGGAGTTGGCTCGCATGCGGGCTGAGCGCACCGGCAAGCCGATTGATGATCTCATGCAAGCGCGCACAGCCGATATCCCACTGGGCCGCGCCGGTGATCCAAAAGAGATGGCCGCGGTCGTGGCGTTCCTCGCCTCGGAACGCGCGAGCTTCGTGACCGGCACCGCCATTCAGGTCGATGGCGGACAAATCGCCACGATTCTTTAGGCGACCCGCCGCAGTCCGCTGTCCAGCACCGCCCTCACGCGCTCGACGAGCGCGGTCATATCAAACGGCTTCTGGATCAACGGGGTCTCGTCGACATCCTCGAAGCTGTAGCCGGACATGAGCAACGCCCGGAGCTCGGGCTTGCTCCGGCGCAAGCGCTCGACGAGCGGCCGCCCACCGAGCTGCGGCATGACGACGTCGCTCAATAAGAGATCGACCCGATCGGGGTTGCGCTCGAACGCGGCGACCGCGTCGAGCCCGTGCGCTGCATCCAGGACCGTGTAGCCCTGGCGCTCGAGCGCGCGACGGATCGATGAGCGTACCGGCGCCTCGTCTTCGACGAGGAGCACTGTCTCCGTTCCAGTCGACAGGGCGCGCCGGGGTGCGGCCACAACGGGCGCGACGCCGACGGCATCGCTGTACGGCAACCGGATCGTGAACGTCGTGCCGTGCCCCACCGCGCTGGCGACTTCGATCGTGCCGCCGGTTTGCCGGACGATGCCGTAGACGGTCGCGAGCCCGAGCCCCGTCCCCTTCCCCGCGGGCTTGGTCGTGAAGAACGGCTCGAACATGCGCGACCGCGTGGCTTCGTCCATCCCGTGGCCCGTGTCGCGGACGACGAGACACAAGCCGTCGGCCGCGTGCACCGTCTCGATACAAATGAGCCCGCCCTCGGGCATGGCATCCCGCGCGTTGACGACGAGGTTGACGAGCACTTGCTCCATCTGCCCTCGGTCGGCCCGAACCGGCGCGGCGTTCGCATCGAGCTTCGTCTCCAGCCAGAATGTGCTCGCCGATCACGCGGCGCAGCATCTTCTCGGCGTCGCGCATGACCTCGTTGAGGTCCAACGCCTCCAGGCGCCCCGTGCTGCCCTTCCGGCTGAACGCCAGCAACTGTCGCGTGAGCTCGGCCCCGCGGCGCACCGTCTTCCGGATCTCGTCGAGCTCCTCTCGCGCGGAATCGTTTTCGTCGAGCCCGAACGACATGAGCTCGGCGTTCGCCGAGATCGCCGTGAGGAGATTGTTGAAGTCGTGCGCGACGCCACCCGCGAGCTGGCCGATCGCGTCCATCTTCTGCGACTGCCGCAGCTGCTCTTCCATGCGCCGACGGTCGCTGACATTGAGAACGGTCGCTATGATCAAGCCTTCGACGCGCGAGACGGTGAGCGCGACCCACACGACCGCCCCATTGTCGCGCCGCAGTTGCTGCTCGCCGGGATTGAGCTCGTTGAGCCCGAGGTCCGCCTGATGCCGCCCCTGCAACTCTTCGCCGCTCGCGCCCATCAAAGTTTGAAACGCCGGGTTCGTCTCGACGACGCAACCATCAGCCGCGAACAACACGATGCCGACGGCCGCATGATCAACCACAGTGCGAATATCGAGCGGACCCATAGGTCAGAGTATCGGGGTAAATTCGCCCCGTCTTTAGCTGCATTTACGCTTCTTTTCGCGTCCAGATGCCCGTGATGAATCTCCGCTTAGCGCTACGCGACATGGCGAGGCGCCCCACCTTCGCGGCCGCGATCATCCTGACGCTCACGATCAGCCTCGGCGCGACGATCGCGGCGTTCGCGTTCATCGACGCGGTATTTCTGACGCGACTCCCGGTGCGCGACCAGGACCGCCTCGTGGTGATGACCGCCAAGGAGTTTCCAGTCCCATGGGAGACGCGGGCCTCTCTCGCCCAACGTCGGCGCGCGTTCAGCGGCGTCACCGCGTTCGCGTCGTTCGGCGCCTTCCCGTTCGCGGGACGTGATGGCCAACGCACCTTTCACGTCGTCCGCGCCGCCGTCGCGGGCAACTTCTTCAATGTCTTAGGTACCCGACCCGAGCTGGGGCGGCTGCTGCGACCCGACGACAATGTGCTCGGCGCGCCGGGAACCGTCGTGCTGAGCGATCAGCTGTGGCGACGCGATTTCGGCGCTGACTCCAGCGTCGTCGGACGCCTGATCTACTTCGCGCGCGAGCCACACCGCGTCGTTGGCATCGCACCGCGTGAATTTTTGTATCCGGCCGGCGCCAATGCCTGGGTGCCCGTGATCCCTGAGTTCGACAACCGGTTCGGCGAGAGCGTGGACAGCTTGCCGTTCTATCTGGTCGGCCGGCTCACTCCCGGCGTATCGCAACGCGCGGCGCGCGCCGAGTTCGAGGCCGTGCTCCGCCTGGTGCTGCCGAACAGCGCGTTTTACGCCGACTGGAAAAGCCGAGGACTCCCTCTGCCGCTCAAGGGCTCGGTGACGCCGTTCGCGGACGTGGTGCTCGGCACGGAGCTGCGACCGGCGCTGATCGTGCTGTTCGCCGCCGTCCTCCTGGTGCTGGTCATCGCGTGGGCCAACATCGGTGGGCTACTGCTGGGCCGGGGCCTCGCTCGTGGTCCCGAGCTCGCTGTGCGGCGCGCGCTCGGCGCCAGCCGGCGGCAGATCGCCGAGTACCTCCTGGTCGAGTCGGCCGTACTCGCCGGCATTGGTGGAGCACTCGGCCTCGCGCTCGCGGTAGGCCTGATCCGGGCGGCGATCGCCATGGCACCCGCCGGACTGCCAATGATCGGCACGGCGCATGTCGCTCCCGTGGTCTTGATCTTTGCCCTGGGCGTGACGTTGGTCGCTCCGCTCGCATTCGGCCTCGCGCCAGCCTTGCGTGGGGCGAGCCAGGCGCCGGATTACGTGCTGCGCGGCGCCGCGCGATCCGTCATCGGCGGGCCGTTCACGCGAATCGCGCGGCATGGACTGGTCGCCGCCCAAGTCTCGCTGGCGATTGTTGTGCTTTCGGGCGCCGCCCTGCTGGGCCGAACGCTCGCGAGGCTCGAGACGACGACGCTCGGATTCGACCCGGCGCACCTGTTCTTCTTCAAGCCCGACATCATGACCGCGGCCGACAAGAGCGACACGATGATCTACCACCGAATCGATCGCACCGTCGAAGGGTTGAACCTGCCCATCACCTCCTCGGTGTTGCTGCCGTTCACGGGAACGAACCTCTCCGCGCCATACACGCTCGACGGACAGGCGACACCACCGGCCGGTCTCAACCCGGAAGTGCACCTCGACTACGCGCTCGATGACTACTTCGGGATCATGCGCATCCCGCTGCTGCGTGGTCGAGCGCTGGCGCGCACCGACGATCGCGGCGCACAACCGGTCGCCGTCGTGAACGACGCGTTCGCCCGGAAAGCGTGGCCCGGTCAGGATCCGCTCGGCCATCGCATCCAATTCCGCGGTGACCTGACGCGCAATCAATGGTGGACTGTCGTTGGCGTCTCAGCCGACGCCAAGTTCGACGATGTGTCCGGCCCGCCTCGCGCGGAGGTCTACGTCAATCTCCGACAGGTGGAGTGGAACCCCGACGTGTGGTACGTACTGCGCACCGAGCACCCCGATCGAGCGGAGCAGCCACTCGAGCGCGCGATAGAAGCGAGCGATCCGGCGTTCAGTGTGGCCCGAACGGTCACCGGCCCCAGTCTGCTTGACGCGCGCCTGGCTCGCCCACGCGCGCTCGCGACCCTGTTCGCCGCACTCTCGAGCTCGGCGCTCCTTCTTGCGGCGGTCGGCCTCTTCGGCGTTCTCTCAGCCTACATTCGGGAGCGGCGACGCGAGATCGCCGTTCGGTCGGCCCTCGGCGCGACGCCGTCACAACTGCGCGGACTCGTGCTGGCGCAAACGCTGACCATGAGCGTCGTGGGCGTTGCCTGCGGGGTACCGCTCGCCCTTGGCGCCTCGAGCGTGCTACGCAAGATGGTCAGCGACGTCCAGGCGCCGGACGCACTGACCATCGTCGTCATCGCGATCGTCGTCATCGGCGTGGTCGCGGCCGCCGCCTACGGGCCAATGATTCGAGCGTCGCGCATCGATCCGAGGACCGCGCTCGCCGAATAGCTAGAATGCGCTGCCGGCGTTGGTCATGACGACGCCGAAGACTTCGATCGCCGCCCAGAGGTTCGCCAATCGCGTATTCTCGTTCGCCGCGTGCTGATTGTTGTCGTAGTTCACGGTCGGCAAGTTGATGAGCGGCTTATGGAGCACGGACTCGAATTCGCTCATCGGCAGACTGCCACCCATGGCCGGGATGACCACCAGCGGCTGATCGCTGGCCTCGGCCACGAGGTGCTCGATCGCCTTCGAGATCGCCAGATCGAGTGACGTGCGCTGGGCCGCGTAGCCGTTGCCCCACTGGAGGCGGATGACCTTCGGGTGCGCGAGCCGCATCTGGCGATCGACGCTGTCGTGCACGATGAAAAATCCTTGCCGGCGGATATGCGCCTCGACGAGCTCGCGCACGTGCGGCGGCGTCTCGTTCGGCACCAGCCGGAAGTCGATCGAAGCGCGCGCCTCCGTGGGGATCGCGTTGGCCGCCGTCGCGCCGACGGCGCCGGACTGGAATCCGCGGAAATTGATCGCGGGGAGCATGATGCGCTCAGCGAGCCGCGCATTGCTGGCCTCGGACGCGCCGAGCGCCAACGACTGCCGCAAGAGCGAATCGGGTCGCGGCAACTTCGCGATCGCCGCGCGCTCGCTCGGCAACAATGGCCGTACGTCGTCCATGTATCCCGCGACGAGAATCTGCCCATCCGGCGTCCGCAGGCTCGCCAGCAATGAGGCCAATAGCGAGATCGGGTTCGGCGCCCAGTTGCCATAGTGGCCGCTGTGCAGCGCCCGGGCGGGACCGTACGTCGTGAGCTCCAGACTCATCGCACCGCGCACGCCGAATCCGACAACAGGGCGACCGGACTGGTCTATGGGGCCATCGCAGAACAACCATGCATCGGCCTGGACCACGTCCTGGTATTTCTCGAGCATGGCCCTCGCGTGCGTGGAACCCGCCTCTTCTTCGCCTTCGAAATAGAACTTGAGATTCACCGAAGGGCGAAGACCGAGAGAGTGCAACGCGTCGAGCGCGGCCAGCATCGACATGATCGGCGCCTTGTCATCGCTCGCCGAGCGGCCGTAGAGGCGTGTTTCGCCCGGCACCGTATCACCATCGACCGGCACCGAAACGTCCTCGGTACCGTTACGAAGCACTGGCTGCCACGGTGGCGTGGCCCAGTCCGCCAGCGTCACGGGCTGCCCATCATAGTGCGCATAGAGCATGACCGTGTGCGTCGCGCCGGGCGATGCCAGCTCGCCGTACACAGCGGGCGGGCTGCCGGGTAGCTCCAGCAACCGGGCCGAGACACCGCGGCGCTGGAGCATGGCAACGAGCGTGTCCGCGTTGTGTCGTATATCGGCTGAGTCTGACGCGACGTTTCGGAGGGAGACGAGCGTCGTAAACTCACGCAAGACACTGCCTTCGTGGGCGAGGCGCCACGCCTGGATGCCCGCCCGGGGATCCTGGGCCTGGGCGGCCTGCGCCGCGAAAAAGACGCCAATGATCAGCTTCCAACGATTGGGGTAGTTCCTGCCACTCAATTGCATGCAGGAACTTACGCCAAAAATCGAGGTCCGAATCCGGCGTGACACCAAGCCGACGCGTGCGAACATTTCGGCCGTGCTCCCCAGTCCGGATATCTGCGAGCGCGCCCTCGCCGCGCGTGATGCCCGTTTCGACGGCGTCTTTTACGTCGGCATCACGTCGACCGGCATCTACTGCCGCCCCGTGTGCCCCTCACGGTTCGCCACGTCCGAGCATCGGCGATTCTTCGCATCGGCCGCTTCGGCTGAGCACGCGGGGTACCGCCCCTGCCTCAGGTGTCGCCCGGAGCTCGCGCCCGGTCGGGGGCAGATGGAAGCCCTGCCTCGTCTGGCAGCGGCGGCCGCCGAGCGGATCGCGGCTGGCGCGTTGAATGGCCGTGCGGTGACGGAGCTCGCGTCCGACCTCGGCGTCAGCGAGCGGCACCTCCGGCGCGCGGTCGAGCGCGCGATTGGCGTCTCTCCGATAGCCCTGGCGCAGACTCACCGACTGCTGCTCGCCAAGCAGCTGCTCGTCGACACATCACTTTCGGTCACGCAGATCGCCTTCGCGAGCGGCTTTCAGAGCCTCCGCAGGTTCAATTCTGTCTTTCGCGAGCGCTACCGGTTGAGCCCCACGGACATTCGCCGGGCGCGGGACGGCGCCCCCGAGCCGCGGCGTAGCGACCTCATTCGCCTCACGCTGAGCTATCGCGCACCGCTGGCGTGGGAAGCGCTCATGGCGCTGATCGGCCGCAGCACGCTCCCGGGCGTCGAAGTGGTGAACGGGAACCGATACGCCCGAACCGTTCGCATGGGCGACCGGACCGGGGTCGTGTTCGTCGAGGACTCGCCCACGAGCAAGGCGCATGTGAACGTCGACGTGTCCCCATCCTTGTTGCCGTCATTGATGCCGTTGCTGGCGCAGATTAGACGCCTGTTTGATCTCGACGCCGAGCCGAACGTCGTCGATGCGCACTTGGCGCAGGGCGGTTTGGCCGACCTCGTCGCCGCGCGACCGGGCCTCAGGGTTCCGGGCGCGTTCGACGGGTTCGAGGTTGCTTTGGCGCTGCTGCTGCGCGAGAGCCCGGAGGGTGAGGCCCGCCGTGTGGTGGCCAGCCTGGGCGAGCTCTGCGAGACCGACACTCCGGGCCTGACGCATGTCGCGCCATGCGCCGCCCGTGCGGCGCAGGCACCAGGCGCGGTTGGGGCTCTGGCGCGCGCGGTGGTGAGCGGCGCCCTGCGATTGGCGCCGGGCGCGGACGCGGTTGCGGCACGACGCACGCTCATGACGATCCCCGGGGTCGACGATCGTCTCGCGACCACCATCGTCATGCGCGCGCTGCATTGGCCTGACGCGTGGATCGCGTCGGATCGCGCCAGGGCCGAGTCATGGCGCCCCTGGCGCGCGTACGCGGCATTGCACCTCTGGTCATAGGCGGTCCCAGCCGGCTAGTATCGTGGCCATGCGAAATGCCATGGTCGCTCTTTGCGTCGCCGCCATTCCCGCCACCGTAGCGACGACCGCCGGCGCGCAGTCTCCCGACCTCTCGTCCGCCATGCACTGGCGCCAGATCGGCCCGCCACGGGCCGGTCGCGCCCGGGCGCTCGCCGGGGTGCCGGGTCAGCCGAACGTCTTCTACATCGGATTCGACAACGGCGGTGTGTGGCGCTCGACGGACTACGGCTCGACCTGGACTCCGCTCTTCGATCAAGAGCCCACGGGTTCGATCGGCGCGATCGCCGTCGCGCCGTCGGATCCGAACGTGATCTACGTCGGCAGCGGCGCCGGCATTATTCGTCCGGATCTCGCCGTGGGCGATGGGATGTACAAGTCCACGGACGCCGGCAAAACATGGACACACCTCGGCCTTCGCGAGAGCCAGATGATCGCGATGATCGACGTCGATCCGCGCGATCCCAACCGGCTCTTCGTGGCCGCCCTCGGTCACCCCTATGGCCCCAATCCCGAGCGTGGCATTTTCCGCTCTACAGACGGTGGCCAGACGTTCGAGAAAGTTCTCTATAAGAACGAATACCAGAGCGGCAACGATGTCCGTATAGATCCCGCGAATCCCAATACCGTCTATGCCGCGTTGTGGCAACAACAGCAGGCCTATTTCGAAGGCGGCTCGTTCGACACAACCGGCGGTGGCATCTATAAATCGACGGACGGTGGCACCACGTGGCGGCAGCTGACGAATGGCCTGCCGAGTGTCATCGAAGCCAACTTGGGAATCGCGCCGAGCAACACCAATACGCTGTACACGATGGTCGCCGGCGTCGCGGCTGGAGATACGACCACGAATGGCGGGCGCGGTAAGGTCCTCTTCTACAAGTCGACCGACGCCGGCGAACACTGGCAACTCGCCAGTAGCGATCCGAGACCGCTGACGAGAATTGGCGGCGGCAATGTCCCGACGATCGCGATCGACGGCAAGAACGAGAACGTGGTCTACAGCGCATCGATCGTGTATTGGCGCACCGAGGACGGCGGCGCGAGTTGGGCGCCCATCCGAGGGTCCCCGGGCGGTGACGATTATCAAAAGTCGTGGGTGAACCCGATCAACTCCGATATCATCCTGCTCGTCGCCGACCAGGGTGGCGTGGTCTCGGCCAACCGCGGCGCATCGTGGAGCAACTGGTACACGCAGCCGACGGCCGCGATGTATCACGTGTCCACGGACATGGCATTCCCGTATCGCGTCTGCGGCGGGCAGCAGGACTCGGGCTCGGGCTGCGTCGACAGCCGCGGGGATGACGGCGAGATCACGTTCCACGATTGGCATCCCGCCGACATTCAAGAATACGGGATAGCGGCGTCAGACCCGCGCGATCCCGATCTCGTCTTCGGCTCGGCGCGGACGAACGTCTCGCTCTACAATCGCCGCACGGGGCAGACCACGCTCCTGGGCCCCGATCTCACGGGCTACAAGCGGAACGTGCGCACGATGCCGATTGCGTGGTCGCCGGTCGACCCCTCGATCGTGTTCTATGTCTCGGACGCCGTCTGGCGGTCCGCCGACCACGCGCACACGTGGACGCGCGTGAGCCCCGACCTCGCGCGGCAGACATGGGATCCGCCGGCGAGCGCCGGGCAATATGCCGGGCGCATCAAACCCGGCCCGCGCGGCGCTATCACCGCCCTGGCCCTTTCCTCACGCGACATCAACGTCATCTGGGCGGGCACCGACGACGGCAATATCCAGGTCACGATGAATGGCGGCACGTCGTGGTCGAACGTGACGCCGGCGGCTATCAAGCCATGGACGCGCATCTTCAACATGGACGCGGGTCACTTCGATCGCCTCACCGCGTATGCGGCCGCGAACACCCTGCGCATCGACGATCTGAATCCCCACCTCTGGCGCACCCACGACGGTGGCAAGACGTGGACGGAGATCGACAATGGCATCGCGCCAGGCAACGTGACGAACGCCATACGCGAAGACCCGAGAGTCAAAGGCCTGCTCTACGCGTCGACCGACGCGCAAGTCTGGGTGTCGTATGACGACGGCGACCACTGGGAATCGCTGCGCCTCAACATGCCGGCGATATCGGTTCGAGACATCCAGGTAAAGGACGACAGCACCTGCTTGTGCGCCGACCTGGTCGCGGGAACGCACGGTCGCGGCTACTGGATCCTCGACAATCTGACCCCACTCCGCCAGGCCGCGGCCGCGAAGGCCGCGCACGGCGCGTACCTGTTCAAGCCGCACGTCGCGGTGCGCCTGCGCACGGGGACCAACGAACCCACACCCTGGCCGCCGGAGCTGCCAGCCGGGGAGAACCCGCCGCCGGGCGCGGTGATCGACTACTGGCTGGGCGCGGACGCCTCGGGACCGATCACGCTCGACATTCTCGATTCCGTTGGCACGGTCGTCCGGTCGTACGCGAGTACGGACTCGCTGGTGACGCCGGACGCCGCGCGGTGCCACGAGAAGCCGTCCTCGACGTATTGCGACCTGCCGTTCTATTGGCCGGCCCCGCCGATGCCGCTCGCTCCCACAGCCGGGATGCACCGTTTCAGCTGGGACCTGCGCTTCGGTCCGCTCACACCCCAGGACATCCTGTGGGCCGGCAGCCCTGACGGAACCGGGGCCGTTCCGCGGCGTACGTATCCTTTCATTAATGCGCCGTGGGCCCCGCCGGGCCGGTATACGGTGCGTCTCACGGTGAACGGCACGCGCTCCACCCAACCTCTCGTGGTCAAGCTCGATCCTCGCATCAAGACCTCGGCGGCCAGCCTGACGCTGCTCGCCAGCCTCTCCCGCGAGATGTACCGGGATGCCGAGACCGCGCACGCGGCCTATCGCGACGCGCGGGCGATGTTGGACCGCGCCGGCGCCCTGCGGGACGAGATCGAGGCGCTGGCGCCGCCGCCGGACACGAGCACGCAACGGCGGCGCAACACGAATACCGAAGAGGAAGACAACGTCGTCGACTTGGGCGAGGCCGCGGAGTCCAAGCCGACGCTCGAAAGCGCCAGCCGGGCATTGCTCACCGCCGCGATGGACATGCAGCGCGCCAATGTGACGCCGACCGCCGTCCAGGTCGCGGCGTGCGCCGCCGCCCGCAAGGACTATGGAGCCGTGATGGCGCGATTCGCCGCCGTGCGCGCAAAAGTGCAATCCAACAGCCGCTGACAATGCGTCGAGGAGAAATCCACGTGAAGGTCAAAAGTCTGTGTTTCGTAGTGCTTGCCATCGTGTTGGGCGCCTGCAAGGGCCCCGCCGGCCCGGCGTTGGGCGGCACGTGGCAGGGATTCGTGTACCTGCACGATGAGTACGGCGCCCCGCTGGTGACCGACTCGAACATGGTGGTCACGGCCTTGCCAACCGCGACGACCAGCACGACGGGTGACGCGGGCGATTACAGCTTCACGAGCTTGACGACCGGCGTGTATTCCCTGCAGTACATCATGCCGGCCTTCGGCACGTACTTCCTCGCCAACCAGCAGTTCGTGGGCGGAGGCACCGTCCAGATTCCGGGCCTCAACCTCGGCAAGGTGTCCACCGGGGTGATCACCAATCTCGCGTTCGCGCCGAATGCCGCCGGCGACACGATCATCGCCATGGGCAATATCACCCCGCCCCCGCCGGGTATCGCGCGTTACGTGCGGCTCTTCTTCGACCTGCAGCCCACCGTTGCCGGCACCTCGGTCTCCACGTGGACGGTGACGCTGCCCGCCAGCGGACCGCCGTACGCCGTGACGAGCGCGTCGTTCTCCATCGTGATCACCGGGCAGGACCTGCGTGCATTACAACACGCATTCTCGACGGGCGTCACCGTGAACGCCATCGGGTACGGCGACAGTTACTACGAGAACTCCTACCCGGACACGATCACGAACACGGGCAAGCCGGTCTTCCCCAACCTCTGCCCGATCGCGTCGAACTCCACGACGTTCCCGATGCCCACGTCCCCGTTCTAGGACTCAAGCGTTGGCGAGTTTCCGCACGGCAGCGGCCATCGCCGTCACGCGCGGCGCGTCGGTCGACGTTCCCGCATCCGCGTCGAGCTGCGTCGCGAGTTGCGTGAGGGCGGCGCTTCGCGCCTGCCCCTGGAGCTTCTCGGCAGCGTCCAACGCGTGCGCGATCGCTGACCGACGGGCCGCTGGCAACCCATCATCTCGAGCGAGTTGGTCGAGATAGGCGCGCGGGACGGCGAAGGTCGCGGGCCAGACCAGCCGTGGTTGGTCCTGGACGTTGAGCCAGGCGAAACGCACGGATTTCGCGGCGTCGATCTCGTTCTGCGAGATGAAGGCGCTCGGCTTGAGCTCGAAGAGATCGAGGCCGCGCGTGATCTCGGAGCCGACGATCAAGCCGTTGTACCAATACACCGACCAGTACCCGGCGAGCACGAGCTTCGTGGTGTCCATCGGGCCACGATCGAAGTACGCGATCTCCTGTGGGTGTGACGGGTCGGTCCAGTCGAAGACCGAGAGACCACCCTGATACCATCCCTGGACCATCACGTCGCGCCCAGGAATCGGAATCAATGAGCCATTGTGCGCGACGCAGTTCTCCATCGGCGTCTGCGGCGCTGGCATCTTGTAGTAGCTCTTGAACGCCATCTCGCCGGAGCTCGTGAGCGTATAGATCGCGTCCGCGCCCCACTTCATGCTGTCGCCCGGCCGGCAGCGGGGCTGCACACCACCGCCCCACTCGTCGGAGAAGAGAATCTTCGTGCCGTCGTTGTTGAACGTCACCGAGTGCCACGCGGCGAAGTTCGTGTCGGTCACGGCGTTGATGCGGCGCGGATGCGCAGGATCGCGAATGTCGAGCAGGATCCCGTACCCACCACATGCACCACCCGCCAACCCAATGGCCGGATATGCGGTGATGTCGTGGCACTGCGTCGGGCCGGATTTCGGCGGCAGCTTGATCTTGTACTTCGCCAAGAGCGCGGCGAACGCGATCGAATCGGGCTTGGACTCGCTATGGTGATCGGCCGCCGCGAGATCCTGGAACACGCGCGGAGAGCTGACGATGGCCGCCTGGTCGGGATGCGCGACCGGCACCTTGATGACCTCGAGGCGGAACTGCGCGGTGTTCGGATTGTCCTGCACTGCGCCGCCTGTGCAGCCGGGCAACTCGCTCGCCGAGCGCACGGTCGACGAACCCGACACGTAGATATAGACGTTGGTCGAGTCGTTGGGGTCGTTGACGAGCGTGTTGGTGTGCGAGCCACGACAGGTCTGGACGATCGTGATCGGCTTCGGGTGCGCAATGTCGCTGATGTCGAAGATCCGGATACCGCGAGCGCGCTCATGGCTGACCGTGTCCTCGACGCCCTGCTCGCCACAGTCCACGCGGCCATTCGTCGCCTCGGCCGAGACAAACAACAAGTTGCCGTAGACGGTCTGGTCGCTCTGCGAACCCGGGCAGAGGACCGAGGTAGCCAACGTCAGCTTGCGAGGATTGCTGATATCCCAGACTTGATAGCCGCTGTAGTTGCCCTGGAAGACGTATGATCCCAGGAACGCCAGGTCAGAGTTGACCAGGCGATCGGCGCCGGGGTTGTTCCGGTCGATGAATTGTGCCGAGGGTGGCGTACTGGAGACCATCTGGAGATTCCAGATCGCCTCCTGGGCATTGAACCAGCCGCCCTTGAGACCAACCCGTGGATCCGGGCTTGGTGCGGCCGCGGTCGATACCTGCTGGTGAGAGGCGCACCCGACGACCACCAGGGCGAGGGCAACTGGAAAGGCTTTCATCACGGAGCTCCAAGCATTTTGGCCATGCGGTCGATCTCGGCCGTTTGGTCAGCGTTCACATCAGAAGCAAACTTGAACACCACCTCGTCCTGCGCCGCCCCTTGGGTATCCATCAACTGCTTGACCATGGTCAGCGCGCCTTCGTGGTGCTGGATCATGTACACGAGGAACAACTTGTCGAAATCCGGCCCTTTCGCGCGGTCGAGCTCCGCCATTTGGTCCGAGCTGAGCATGCCAGGCATGAGGCCCATGTCCATGGGCATACTCATATGGCCGGTCGAGTCGGGTACCATTTCATGGCGATCGCCGAGCCAGCGCTGCATGGAGTGGATCTCGTCGCGCTGTGAGACGGCGATCCGCGCACAGAGGACCCGCACGTTGTCGCTCGCGCCATGGCTCGGTGCCCAGCCCGCCATCGTGATCGCCTGCGCGTGATGGCTGATCATGCCCTGCATGAACTGCACATCAGCCGCGGTATAGTGGGGCTTCTGCGCTCCCAGCGTGCTCGCCAGAAACAAGCAAACGATTTGCGTACGAGCCACTGTCATAGCGTGGAAGGCAACGTAGCGATGCCCCAGCCCCAACGATAGGTTTGAACTGTTGAAACACGGCGCTCGCTCCAGCCGTACACCCCCCAGGAGTCTTCGACCGCCATGATACTATCTGTTTCCCGTCTCGTCGCGGCAACGGTCCTGTTGACCGCGACCGCTCAGGCCCAACAAATGGGCCAAGAGGCCGCCATGGCCAGGGCGCAACGCGATAGCGCCCGTTTGCCGTGGACCACGGCCAATGTGCAGTTCATGCAGGGTATGATTCACCACCACGCACAAGCGATCGAGATGTGCAAGTGGGCGCCGACGCACGGCGCGTCGCCGTCGGTCCAGACGCTCTGCGGCCGGATCATCAACGCCCAAGGGGACGAGATCGCGCTCATGTCCCAGTGGCTGCGCGACCGGCGCCAGGATGTGCCGGCCCCCACTGCGACCGCCATGAAGATGGTCATGAATGGCAAGGAGATGGACATGCTCATGCCGGGCATGCTCTCCGCGGATCAGATGAAGCAGCTCGATGCGGCGCGCGGTCCCGCTTGGGACAAGTTGTTTCTGCAGGACATGATCCAGCACCACAAGGGCGCGGTGTCGATGGTGCACGATCTGTTCGAGACCCAAGGCGCCGGTCAGGATGAGATGATATTCAAGTTCGCGTCGGACGTGAACGTTGATCAGACGACTGAGATCACGCGCATGGAAAAGATGCTCTTCGCTCTCACCATCGAGGGAAATGGTCAGTGACCACTGTTTCGTCCCGACTCATAGTGTGTGCCGTGAGCGCCATCGCTGTCACAGCGTGCGCGCGCTCCGTGTCGACCAACGCAACCACCAGCGCCAGTCCGAGCAATGCCGCCTCGGCGCCGAACCCTGATCCGCGCGTCGGCCTCAAAGCCGGGCGTTTCGATGCCGCCGAAGCCACGTGGAACATGCGCGTGCTGTCGGAGACGAAGCCGTCGGCGAAGTTCATGGAGGAAACCAATTCGGACCTCGCGTTCAGCGGACCGTACGCGATCCAGGGCAGCTACGCCGGCTACCAGATCTGGGACATCTCCAATCCGAAGACCGTCTCGCTCAAGTCGTTCTTCTACTGCCCTCAATCGCAGAGCGACGTCTCGGTCTACAAGAATCTCCTGATCACCTCCGGCGAGGACCGCGCGGGCCGACTCGACTGCGGCGCGGGCGGCATCAAGGACACCGTCAGCAAAGACCGCCTGCTCGGCATCCGGATCTACGACATCACGGACATCGCGAACCCGAAGGCGATCGTCCAGGTGCAAACCTGTCGCGGCTCGCACACGCATACGCTCGTCGTCGATCCAAACGATCACGACAACGTGTACGTGTACATCTCCGGGTCGCAGCCGTCCCGGTCGCCCACCGAGCTCGCCGGGTGCATCTCCGTCCGACCCGACGACGGATCCTAATTCCGCGCTCTTCCGGATCGAGGTCGTCAAGATCCCGCTCGCGCATCCGGAGCAAGCTGCGGTGGTCAGCAGCGGCCGCATCTTCGACAACCTGGCGAAAGAGCCGCACCATGGGAAAGCGCCCGACGACGTCAAAGAGCTCGTCGAGGCCAAGGCGAAGGGCCTGTTCATCGTGAACTTCGAGGGCGAGGACTACATTGTCCCCGAGCGCTACTCCAGCCATATGCTCGACTCGCTGGTCAAAGCGCGTGGCGGCAGCGGGACTCCCACGAAGGCTGACAGCGACAGTTTCCGCGGCGTCCTCGACGCGATGGTCAAGCAAATGGGCGGCAAGGACAACGGGCACGCCTACGCGACCAGCCGTCAGTGCCACGACATCACGGTCTACCCAGCGATCGGTCTCGCCGGTGGCGCGTGCGAAGGCTACGGCATGCTGCTCGATATCCACGACGTGCAGCACCCCCGGCGCCTCGATGCGGCCTCGGACTCGAACTTCTCCTACTGGCACTCGGCGACGTTCAACAACGACGGCACCAAGCTGCTCTTCTCCGACGAGTGGGGCGGTGGCGGCGCGCCCAAGTGCCGCGCGACGGATCCCAAGGACTGGGGCGCCGACGCGATCTATACGATCGACAACGGGAAGCTGCACTTCCAGAGCTACTACAAGCTGCCGGCGCCGCAGACGAAGAATGAGAACTGCGTCGCGCACAACGGATCGCTCATCCCGATCCCGGGCCGCGATGTCATGGTGCAGGCGTGGTACCAGGGCGGCATCTCGGTGTTCGACTGGACCGATGCCGCGCATCCAAAGGAAATCGCATTCTTCGATCGCGGACCGGTGGACTCGACGCGCATGGTCTTGAGCGGGCAGTGGTCAGCCTACTGGTACAACGGCGTGATCGTCGGTTCCGAGATCTCGCGTGGTCTCGATGTGTTGGAGCTCACGCCCAATCCGCTCCTGACGCAAAACGAGATCGACGCGGCCAAGACGGTGCATTACGACCAGCTCAACGTCCAGGGGCAGCCGAAGATGGTGTGGCCCCCGTCGTTCGCGCTCGCCCGGGCATATCTCGATCAGCTCCAGCGCAGCGGAGGCCTGAGCGCCGACCGGCTCGCGGCCGCGCGTTCGGCGTTGGCGACGGCCGAGAAGGCGTCGGGTGCCGCACGGCGTGATGCGTTGAGCGGACTGGCGACGTCGCTCGATAACGACGCCTCTGGCTCCAGCGATGGGAACAAAGTGAGAAAGCTGCAGAACGCCGTTCGCGACCTCGCCTCGGCGACCGTCGCGTAGCGGTTCCACCTCTCGAGGGAAATGCCCAGTGACCACTCTGTCGTCCAGATTCATCGCAGGCGCCCTGAGCGTCGTCGCCGTCACGGCGTGCGCGCGCTCGGTGTCGACCAACGCAACCACCGGCGTCAGTCCCAGCAATGCCGTCTCGGCGCCGAATCCTGATCCGCGCGTCGGCCTCAAGGCCGGGCGTTTCGATGCCGCCGAAGCCACGTGGAACATGCGCGTGCTCTCCGAGACGAAGCCGTCGCAGAAGTTCATGGAGGAGACCAATTCGGACCTCGCGTTCAGCGGACCGTACGCGATCCAGGGCAGCTACGCCGGCTACCAGATCTGGGATATCTCCAGTCCGAAGACCGTCTCGCTCAAGTCGTTCTTCTACTGCCCGCAGTCGCAGAGCGACGTCTCGGTCTACAAAAACCTGCTGATCACGTCGGGCGAGGGCACCGCCGGCCGCCTGGACTGCGCCGCGGGCGGTATCAAGGACACCGTCAGCAAAGAGCGGCTGCTCGGCATTCGCATCTACGACATCAGCGACATCGCGAACCCGAAGCCGATCGCCAGCGTCCAGACCTGCCGCGGCTCGCACACGCACACGCTCGTCGTCGACCCGAATGACCACGACAACATCTACGTGTACATCTCCGGCTCGGCCGGCCTCCGGTCGCCCACCGAGCTCGCCGGGTGCGTGTCCACGAGCCCCACGACGGACCCGAACTCGGCCCTCTACCGCATCGAGGTCATCAAGATCCCGCTCGCGCATCCGGAGCAAGCCGCGGTCGTGAGCAGCGGCCACATTTTCGACAACCTGGCGAAAGAGCCGCGTCACGGCCAGGCGCCCGACGACATCAAGGCGATCGCCGAGGCGAAGGCCAAGGGTCAGTTTACGGTGTATATCGACGTCATCGGCGAGGATTTTATCCTCCCGGATCGCTTCTCGAAGCACTTGCTGGACTCGATTGTGACAGCGCGTGGTGGCACTGGCGGGGCCACGAGGGCTGACAGCGATCAGCTCCGCCGCGACCTGCCCGAGATGGCGCGGAGGATGATCGGCGAGGAGAAGCCGAGTCCCACCGGATACTCCACGAGCCGGCAGTGCCACGACATCACGGTCTATCCGGCGATCGGTCTCGCCGGTGGCGCGTGCGAAGGCTACGGGATGCTGCTCGACATTCACGACGTGAAAAATCCGCGGCGCCTCGATGCGGTCGCGGACTCGAACTTCTCCTACTGGCACTCGGCGACGTTCAACAACGACGGCACCAAGCTGCTCTTCTCCGACGAGTGGGGTGGCGGTGGCGGGCCCAAGTGCCGCGCGACCGATCCCAAGAACTGGGGCGCCGACGCGATCTACACGATCGACAACGGCAAGCTGCACTTCCAGAGCTACTACAAGCTGCCGGCGCCGCAGACCAAGTACGAGAACTGCGTGGCGCACAACGGATCGCTCATCCCGATCCCGGGCAGAGACGTCATGGCGCAGGCGTGGTACCAGGGCGGCATCTCGGTCTTCGACTGGACCGATGCCACACATCCGAAGGAGATCGCGTTCTTCGACCGCGGCCCGGTGGACTCAACGCGCATGGGCAACGGCGGCGAGTGGTCGGCCTACTGGTACAACGGCGTGATCGTCGGCTCCGAGATCTCGCGTGGTCTCGATGTCTTGGAGCTCACGCCCAATCCGCTCCTGACGCAAAACGAGATCGATGCGGCGAAGACCGTCAAGTGGGCCGAGCTCAATGTTCAGGGTCAGCCGAAGATGGTATGGCCCCCGTCGTTCGCGCTCGCTCGGGCGTATCTCGATCAGCTCCAGCGCAGCGGTGGCTTAAGCGCCGACCGCCTCGCGGCTGCGCGCTCGGCGCTGGCGACGGCCGAGAAGGCGTCGGGTGCCGCACGGCGTGATGCGTTGACCGGACTGGCGGCGTCGCTCGATAATGACGCCTCTAGCTCCAGCGATGGGAACAAAGTGAGAAAGCTGCAGAACGCCGTTCGCGACCTCGCCACCGCGACGGTCGCGATGGCCGGGCCGGGATATTACGTAAGCGGCGAGCCCAATGCGCTCTACGTGATCGACGGCAAGATGGTCTTCAATGAGTCGCTGCCGCCGAAGCAAGACAGTAACCAGCCCATGTTCTTCATCAATGGGGTCCCGATCGAGAAGCCCTGACGAACATTCGTGGTGCGGTACGGAGATTATTCGTGCCGCACCACGTCGTCACCAGATAGTGACCCGGTCCGCGGTGAACGACTCCACGACGATCCCGCCGCGACTGATGGTCCATTGGCGCGGATAGTGGTCGCGCCAGTGTGAATAGGCGGTCGTTGCGCCGTCCAGCTCGACCGCTAGGTGCGGCATGCAGGTGACCCGCACCATCCGGCCGCGCCACGTAAACCTCACGGTAGCTGGGTCATCGCTTGTCAGATCTGGCGCGTCGAGCGCGGCCAGCAGGACATTCTCCGGGGCTTCGGTGAACCAGTCGTCGCTGTCGTGCGGCGTATGCACGCTGCGATGCGACACGCCGGGTGCAACGATCACGGTCACATCCTGCACTAACCTGGGATGTCGATCATCCCGTGTCTCGGCAAATGCAAAGGTCGTGAGGTCGTCGCCCGTGGCGTATCCGGCGCCTTCGATCCGGACGCTGTCGATCGATCGCGCGCGCGCCTCGCCGCCCAACGAGTCCAGTGCAGCGTGTACGCGATCCCGAGGCGAGAGTTGAACGAACGCCAGTGCCAGACAGACGAAAATCATCGCACCCGAAACCGGGTGCGCAGCGATCGCTCGCCGACGACGGAGAATATCACGACCCGGCTGGCTTTCTGCGGCCGCGCCCAGCCGAGGGCGAAGAAGCGGCTGAGCATGGCCCCGCCGAGCGCGCCGGCGAGATGATGGCGCCGCACGCTCCAGTCGAGACAGGGGAGACACATCGGCCGCCGGCGGCGCTCCATCGCGCCGAGATCGATGCCGATGGCGCCACAGAACCGCTCGCCTTCGGATGTGAGCGCCAGCCCATCGTCACTCGAGCGGAGCAACCCCTGCTGGGTGAGGCTGTCAAAGACGAGCACGCCGAGCTCACCCGCGAGGTGATCGTAACACACGCGCGCTTTGCGCATCGCCGGATCATTCGGCCCGGAGTCGATGCGCACCGCACCCGTGCGCTCGGCCAAACCGGTCAGATGCTCGATGACGGTGCCCACATCGTGATCGGCCAGGCGAAAGTAGCGGTGGCGGCCAATGTTCTCGACGGCAACGAGATGGGCGTCGACGAGCTTGGAGAGGTGCGAGCTGGCCGTCTGCTTCGTCACGCTCGCCGCGCGCGCGAGCTCGGTCGCCGTGTGCGACCGGCCGGCCATGAGGCACATGAGCATCGTCGCCCGCGCGCGATCTCCGATGAGCGAGGCGACGGCGGCAATATTCGGGCTGTCGGCCATGGTTCCAGCATAATCGAACCATGGCCGCCCGACAAGCGACTATATCTCCTGGCTATGCGGGCCGAATTCGGCGAGTCCCACGGCCGTCGCGCACGTATCATCGAGGCCCAATGATCCGCGCGCTCATCCTGCCGGGCCTGTACGACTCTGGCCCGGAGCACTGGCAATCGCTGTGGGAGCACGACGATCCGACGTTCGCGCGCGTCGTGCAGCGCGACTGGGAGACGCCCATCCGACAAGAGTGGGTCGGCGTGCTCGAAACCGCGGTCGCCGCCGCGGGCGATGACATCGTGCTCATTGCGCACAGCGCGGGCTGCGCGCTCGTCGCATTTTGGGCCGCGGCGACCGCGCTCCGCGTGCGCGGCGCGCTCCTCGTCGCGCCGGCCGATACGGAAGCGCCGAGCTATCCGCTCGGGCCAACGGGATGGCGGCCCCTGCCCCTCGTCCCCCTGCCGTTTCCGAGCATCGTCGTCGCCTCGACCAACGATGAGTTCGCGACCCTGGATCGCGCCCGCCTCTTCGCGGATTCGTGGGGCAGCCGCTTTGTCGACCTCGGCGCGGCCGGGCATATCAACGCCGAGAGCGGCTTGGGCTGTTGGCCTCGCGGTCGCGAACTCTTAGCCGAGCTTCTCCCATGAACCGGATAGAAATCTTTCGCCGCCTGCACCAATCCGGCTGCTTCGTCATCCCCAACCCCTGGGACCCCGGCAGCGCGCGGCTCCTCGCCTCACTCGGCTTCCCCGCGCTCGCGACGACCAGCTCCGGCATCGCCTGGTCGCTCGGCCGCCAGGACAATCACGTGCCGCTCGACGACGCGATCGCGCACATTCGCGCCATCACGCACGCGGTCGACATCCCGGTCAACGCGGATTTCGAAGGGGGATTCGCGGCCGACCCTGAGGGCGTCGCGAAAAATGTGACGACCGCTCTCAAGACCGGCATCGCCGGCATCTCGATCGAAGACTCGACCGGCGACAGCGCGCGGCCGCTCTTCGACTTCGCGCTCTCCGTCGAGCGCATGCGCGCGGCTCGTCTTGCCGTCAATGCGAGTGGCACCGGGGTGCTGCTCACCGGGCGCTCCGAGGGCTTCATCGTCGGCCGGCCCGATCTCGCCGAGACGGTGAAGCGGCTGACGGCATATGCCGAGGCGGGGGCCGACTGCCTCTACGCGCCGGGCATTCGGACGAAGGCCGAAATCGTGGCGGTCGTTCAGGCAGTGGCGCCGAAGCCCGTGAACGTCCTCGTCGGCAGCGACGTCGCCACCGTCGCCGAGCTCGCGGCAATCGGTGTGCGTCGCATCAGCGTCGGCGGGGCGCTGGCTCGCGTGGCATGGGCCGGCTTTCTCGATGCGGCCAAGGAGATGGCCGAGAAAGGCACGTTCTCGCGGCTCTCCTTCGGCATCCCGTTCAATGAGATTGATAGCTCGTTTGCTCCGGCACGATCTGGTAGCTGACGAACGCCAGTGACTGGCTGTCCGGTGACCAGGAGTTCACGTTGATCGTGCCCTGGCCGCCGAAGAGTTTCGCCAGCTCGTCGATGGCTCTCGTGCCAAGGTTCATGACGCGCAACCGGACGTCTTTATTCTCCGGGTGATCGCCCACGCCTCGTTCGTAGGAGAGAAACGCGAGCATCGTGCCGTCGGGCGAGAGGTGCGGGAACCAGTTGTCAGATTCGTCGTTGGTCACCTGCTCTTGCCCCGACCCATCCGGCCTCATTCGCCAGATCTGCATCGATCCCGATCGATCCGAGTTGTAATAGATGTACTGGCCATCGGGTGAGAACTCGGGCCCATCGTCTTTCCCGGGATTGGTCGTCAGGCGCGTCTCGGCGCCGCCATTCACCGAGATGCTATAGATATCGAAATTGCCGCTGCGCAAACCACAATACACCAGGGTCTGGCCATCGGGTGACCAGCCGTGAAAATACGACGGCCCGTTCTCGGTGACTCTGCGCGTTGCACCGGCTGCCTTGACGTAGATCTGCGATGGCTGATTGCTCGTCTGGTCGCTGAAGGCCCACGATTTCCCATCGCGCGTCACGCCGTGGTCATTGTTGATGTTGTTCAGCGGATCGAGGTCGACGGATTCGGCACGCCCATCGCGCAGCTTGTACAGGCGGCCCTTGGTGTTGAAGTACAGCGTCCGGGTGTCATCGGGAAACCAATTTGGCGCTTCGATGCGCTGGGGCTGCACGACGACGTACGCCACGCGCCGATCTTTGGACGCGAGCGAGATGGTTTCGAGCGTGTTAATGAGCGTGGTCGCCGAGCCGGACGATGGCTTGCCGAGTGACACGTTCGAGAACCGCGCGGTCTCCAGGCGTCCGGTGTTGTGCGCCGTGACCGCCAGGCCGACGTAGTACTCGCCGGTCAGATGGACTTTCGTGGCGCCGCCCGCCGGGGCGCCGTCGACGTACATCGAGACATAGTCCCCGCGCTTCTCGATGCGCAGCCGGGTCGGCGCCAGAACGTTGGATTGAACCTCGTGAGTGACGTCGCCCTTGGCCTCGCGCCATTGGAGCGATGTCAGCCCGTCACCGTGCCGGGCAGCGTCGATGTACGGCGAATCGGGATCAAGCGATTGCCGGATGAGCAGACACGCCTTCCGGTGCGGCTCCGGACTCGAGCCGACGAATTCCACTGTCGCCTCGAGCGAGACGTTGCCAGAGACTTTGATCCAGACGTAGTGAAAGTGGTCGGCGGTGCCCCACATATTTTCACCGCCGCCGGTGACCGTGTAGGTTCCGGTCGCGGCATCGTATCTGACCGACCCCGGGCCGATCGTCGACGGCTTGCCGACATCGCCGTGATTCGCAAAGATGCCGACACTCAACATCACGAGGAGATGCATGCTGTCATCTTACACGCGTTTGGCGCTCGCCGCGACGGCAGTTGTGTTTTCGCAACCGGGCACGACGCAACGGGTCCCGCAATTCGAGAACGACCAGGTAAAGGTCTGGCGGTCGACGGTCATGCCGAACGCGCCGCTCCCGTTACATCGTCACGAGCATCCGCGCGTGATCATTGCGTTGACCGGTGGGACGATGAACATCGTCATTCAAGGCGGCAAGACCGAGACTCATCAGTGGGAGACCGGAAAGGCCTATTGGCTTCCGGCGAATCCACCAGGCGAGATGCACACGGATGTCAACGCCGGTGACAAGCCCATCGAGGTCATGGTCGTCGAGCTCAAAACCGCGCGCTGAGCTTGTCTCACGCGATGTGCATTGGGTAGCTTCGCCGTCCTCTCTCCAGCACAGGTGGGACGATGAGTCACATGATGAAGATGCAGGACGGCACCCACATTTATTACAAAGATTGGGGCCAGGGACAGCCGGTCGTCTTTAGCCACGGCTGGCCGCTCAACGCCGACGCGTGGGAAGACCAGATGAACTTCCTGGCGTCACACGGCTTCCGGTGTATCGCCCACGATCGCCGGGGCCACGGCCGGTCGTCGCAGCCGTTTACCGGCAACGACATGGATACGTACGCCGACGACCTGAACACGGTCGTGCATGAGCTCGATCTGCACGACTGTATTCATGTCGGGCACTCGACCGGCGGCGGCGAGGTCGCCCGTTACATCGCGCGTCACGGCACCAACCGGGTCGCGAAGGCTGTGCTCGTCAGCTCGGTGCCGCCGCTCCTCGTCAAGACGCCTGACAATCCCAATGGCGTGCCGATTGAGGCCTTCGATCAGCTCCGCAACGCCATGATAACCGACCGTTCCCAGTTCTGGATCGATTACGCCGACACTTTCTACGGCGGCAATCGGCCGGGCTCCAAGGTCTCACAGGGCGTCAAGGACACGTTCTGGATGCAGGGCATGCTGGCCAGCCTGCCGGCGGTCTATCAGTGCATCAAAGCGTTCTCGGAGACCGACCAGCACGAAGATCTCGAGAAGTTCGACGTGCCGACGTTGATCATCCAGGGCGACGACGATCAGGTCGTCCCGCCCGCGCTCGCCAGCAAAATCCAGGCAGAGATGATCAAAGGCGCCGTGCTCAAGATCTATAAGGGCGCGCCGCACGGGTTGCCGACCACGCACAAAGACATGCTGAACGCCGATCTCCTGGCGTTCATCGAACAGCCGGCAATGGCGGGAGTCTGACGAGCTAGGAGCCGTACCCTCGCGCCATCGCCGTAGCGGCAAGCACCATGAGCACAACCAGGCCAGCTTGCACCCGACTGATCAGCGCGAAACGCGGGGCCAGATGCGTGTCCGGTTGCTCGCCACGAGCAACCTGGACACGCCAGCGGATGAGCGTGATCATGGGTGCGATTTCCAGCGCGAGAATGATGATCAGCAGCGTCATCTTCGCGCGAAAGAACGTATTGTGCAGATAGTACGCGCTGCCTTTCTCTAGTCCACCGAACGCGCGCATGAGCCCCGTTCCGATCCACAGGATCGCGGCGATCCCCCACCAGGTATCCGCATAAAAGGCCCGGCGAAGATCGGGAGGACTCGCGCCGAGCATCTGACCGCGTGCCCATACCGCGCCGAGGCCTAGCCCGAGCGCGAGGAGATGGATGGCGGCAAAGGCCCAGCGAGTCATTGGGCGCCCTTCGCGAGAGCATCCGGGGCGCCCAGAACCGCGGCGAGCTCTGTCGGCAGGTTATGCCGCGCTTGGAGATACGCGGGCGCGTTGTAGGAGATCGAGACCTTGCCGTTCGCGTCCTCGGCAACGAGTAGCTTCATCGGCAGGTCGAGCGCGATGCTCGGGCTGGCGATCATGAGCGGCGTGCCGCCCTTGGGATTGCCAAAGATCAGCAACTTGGTGTTGGGCATCTTGAGCCCAGCCGCTTGTGCCTCGCCGCTGTGGTCGACCAGCGCGAAGAGCTTGATGCCTTTGGCTTGCAGCTCACGCTGGATGGTCGCGACGGTCTCGTCGACCGAATGCTGGCTTGGCAGCGTCACGATGCCATTGTCCGCGCTCATGTGTGCCTGTTCCCCGTTGGCGTGACTGAAGAAGAGCAACCCGACAACCATAGCGAATCCCAGCGCGGCGAGCAGCGCGGCCAGGCCGACGCCGAGGCGCGAGGCGCGGCCGAGGTCCGTGCCGCCCTGCTTCAACTCCCGCACCAGCCGCAGATAATTCCACGCACAGCCGATGTTGACGACCACGCCGAGGGCAACGAGCGCCGTACCGAACGGGACGGACAAGCCGTAGTTCTGGTCGCTCAGGTGGCCCGCGCCGGCGAGCGCTTGAATGTAGATCCCGAAGCGGGCGACCACGAAGCCGAAGCCCATGAGCGCGAGCCCCGTGCGAATCCAGGCCAGAAAAGTTCGCTCGGCTGCCAGGTAATCGCTCGGACCACTCATCGGCCACCTCGGGCTACGCCAGTGATGGTCACGATTGTATCCGGGTCCCGCAGGTCGCGTCCACTGATGCGTAACGGCACGTCAGCCCCCTCAAATGGATCGGGCGTCACAAGCAGGTGTTGGCCGTAGAGTGCGACCGCATAGTCAAACTCGCGAACCCGCATGTCGGTGCAAGTACAAAAAGTCAGCGACGCCAGATCGCCGATTCGCAAGAATGCATAGTCCCGCCAGAGCTCGAGCATCGATGCTTGGGCCGCCGCGAGATGTCGATCGCGCAACGCCTCCATCTCGGGAAAGAACGACGCCCATTCGGGATCCGCCCGATAACGCGAATACACGTACGCGGCGTGATGCGCGACGAGGGCGGCACAGTATGGGTTGGCGGCGAGACGAGCAATGGCGCGCGGCCAGACGCCACGTTTGATGTCGCCAGACACTGTCATGAAATCGAGAACGGCGCCAGTGCCGGGATCGATGCGAAGCTCGGCGTCGATCTCACGCCACCCGTTGTCATGCTCAGCGACCGCCAGCAGGATGTCGTCGCGCCGAGGCGAGGTCGGCAGACCATTGGCGCGCCAGGATCGCATGATCTGGGCGGCCAACGCGGCGTGGTCGGGCTGCGTGATGGCCACACGCGTCGACCCGTTAGGCCGAAGAATCATGGCCGGAATATAGCAACGCTTGACTTGTTGTCGCCTGTCGACAACAATAGGGGCATGAGCCCTGACGATCGCCTGCAAGGCACCCTGGACCTGCTCGTCCTCCGTACGCTGGCCGACGCGCCGCTCCACGGCTGGGCGATATCGCGGCGTATCCGCGAGCGCTCCGGCGACGTGCTCCAGGTCAACCAAGGGTCGCTCTACCCCGCGCTCCATCGCCTGGAGAGCGAGGGCTGGCTCGCGTCGGAGTGGTCGGTCGTCGGAGGCCGGAGAGCGAAAGTGTATCGGCTGACCACGCAAGGACGGCGCGCATCCGAGCGGGAGGAGCGCGGCTGGCTCGCGTTCGTCGCCGCTGTCTCACAGGTGCTCAGTCCCGCATGACAAAGATCCTGCAGCGCATCCGCGCAATTCTCTTCCGCCGCGCCGCCGAGCGCGACCTCGATGACGAGATCGGATTGCACTTGGCGCTGGAGGCCGAGCAGCTCGAGCAGCAGGGGCTCGACGCGCGCACCGCCGCCGCCACGGCCCGTCGCCGATTCGGACGGATCGACGGCGTGAAAGACGCGCTGCGCGGCCTCCGCGGAGTCGAGCCGATCGAGGACTTCCGCCGCGATCTGGTGTTCGCCGCACGGGCGTTACGACGGCGGCCTGGATTTGCCGCCGTCGTCGTGCTGACGCTCGTCATCGGTCTCACGAGCGCGACGACCATGTTCGCCGTCGTGTACGGCGTGTTGTGGGCGCCGCTTCCCTACGCCGATGCCGACCGCCTCGTGACGGTGTGGCAGACCGATATCCCCCACGGCATCGATCGCGCCCCGGTGTCGCTGCCAAATTTCCTCGACTGGCAGACCCGCAGCCACGCATTCAGCGCGTTGGCCGTCGCCGAACCGTTCGGCGTGCGCTACGCGGCGCCGGAAGGCCCGGAGCGATTCGCCGCCTGGCGCGTCACGCAAGGATTTTTCGAGGCGCTGCGCGCCACGCCGTTGCTCGGGCGGACGTTCACGCCCGAAGAGTACGTGCGCGGCCGCGACGCGGAGGTCGTGCTCGACTACGATCTCTGGCACACGCGGTTCAATGCCGACTCGAGCCTCGTCGGCAAAACGCTGAAGCTGAACGACCGACCTGTCCTCGTGGTCGGCGTCATGCCACCAGGCGTTCGCTTTCCGCCGGGTTCTGGCCTCTGGATCCCGAAGATCCCGGATCCGAGCGAGCTGTTGCAGCGCAATGCCGCTTACCTTTTATGCATAGGCCGGCTCGCGCCGGGCGTGACGCTGGATCAGGCGCGTGGCGATATGCGCCGCATCGCGGCCGCGCTGGCACAAGAGTATCCCAGTGTCGACCACGATGTCAGCGTCTCGCTGGTACCGGTGCGCGATCAGATCGTCGGCCACGTGCGAGGCCGGCTGCTGCTCCTCTTCGCGTCGGTCGGTCTGTTACTGCTGCTCACGGGCACGAACCTCACCACCTTGCTGCTCGCGCGCGCCGTGGAGCGCGAGGGCGAGGTCTCCATCCGTGTCGCGCTCGGCGCCGGGCGCTTCCGCATCGCGCGTCAGGTTCTGGTCGAGCACAGTGTGCTCTTTGGGGTCGGCTTGCTGTTCAGTATCGTCTTGACGTATTTCGCCCTCGGCTGGGCCCGCTCGCTCGGCGCTGGCCTGTTGCCGCGCGCGGATCAGCTGCATCTCGGACTGCCGGTCGTGCTCTTCGCCGTTGCGATCATTGTCGCGCTGGCGTTCATGCCAACGCGAAGCCCGCGAAAGGGGCGGCGCGTCCATCGGGTCCTCGTCGTGAGCGAGGTCGCGCTGGCGCTGGTGCTCGTCGTCGGCGCGGGGCTCTTCGTGAAAAGCGTCCGCGCCCTCCTCGCGGTCGATCCCGGGTTCGCGCCCACGAACATCCTGGCCGCCATGTTTCAGACCGAGCACCTGTTCCCGGCGGATACGGCGCGCGTGGCGTTCCTCCGTACCCTCGAGGATCGCGTGGCAACGATCCCCGGCGTGCGGCACGTCGGCATCACCTCGCTCTTGCCATTCGCCGGCCCGATTGCCACCAATCACGCCGAGTTCGAGATCAAGGGGCGACCCGTTGGATCGGCGCGGGAGCGGCCCAGCGTCCTCGCCGCGGCGACGACGCCCGGGTATTTCGCCACACTGAACATCCCACTGCACCGTGGCCGGGCATTCGTCGCGACGGACGACGCCGCGCACCCTCCGGTCGCCATCGTGAGCGCCGCGTTCGCGCGCGAGTATTTCGGCACCGCCGACCCCATCGGGCAGCGGCTCGTGGTCTCATTCGACAGCAATCCCATCGAGCGGGAGATTGTTGGCGTCGTCGGCGATGTCCACGATGCGGGTCTCGACGAGCCGCCCAAGCCGGAGTTGTACACGCCCTACGCCCAGTCGCCGATCGGCGGGGTCGAGCTCGTCGTGCAAACCGCCATCCCTCCAGGCGCCGTGCTCGGTTCCGTGCGTCGCGAGCTGGCGGCGGTGAACGCGTCCCAGCCTATCGCCTCGTCGGCCACGCTTGACGAGCTCCTCGCCACGTCCACGCGTCCGTCGCGGGTGGTCCTCACCGTGCTCGGCGTGTTCGCGGCGATTGCGTTGACGCTCGCCGGCGTGGGTATCTTCGGCATCATGAGCCACGTGACCCGCACGCGCACCCGAGAGGTGTCCATTCGGCTGGCACTCGGCGCCACGTCGCATGGCATTCGGCGCCTCATCCTCGGCGAAGCTATCGCGCTCGCCGGAATCGGCTCTGGTATCGGCCTCATCGTTGCGCTCATCTCAGGGCGCTCGATTCGCGCGCTCCTCTACGCGGTGTCACCGATCGACCCCGTGACGCTCGCCATCGGTATCACGCTTCTGCTCGCCGTGGCAAGCCTCGCCGCGTACATCCCGGCTCGTCGCGCCGGGAGCGTCGACGCCGTGCGCGCGCTGCGAGAAAATTGAAAAGATTGAAGTCCGAATACGACAAGCACGCGTCGCCGCGGACGTCCATTAATGGCGCTTCCCTAACAGGAGCGCGACATGTACCGAACGTGGTCCGTACTGGCGGTCGCCACGCTCGTCGGCTGTAGCAGCAGTCACGACGCCACCACGACGGCCCCAACACTACGCGCCGATCGTGAGCCCTCGGCCCCGCAATACAACATCGTCACCGTGCCGATGTCCTCCAGCAACGCGATCAACAACGAGGGCGCGGTCGCCGGATTCATTCAGGCGAACAACATCCAGACGGCGACGTTCTTTCACGATGGCGTCGTCACATCACTCGGCACGCTCGGCGGTCCAAACAGCCAGGTGGGGTGGCCGGGGCTCAATGACGACAACACGGTCGTGGGCTTTGCCGAAACGGCCGAGTTGTCGCCACTTGGCGAGCACTGGAGCTGCTCGGCGTTCTTCCCGACGATCACGGGCCACATCTGCCGTGGTTTCGCCTGGCGCAACGGTAGGATGACGGCCATGCCGACGCTCGGCGGCGATAACAGCTTCGGCACCGAGGTGAACAATCGTGGACACGTCGTCGGCTGGGCCGAGACCGCTGTCCACGATCCGACATGCCACGCGCCGCAAGTACTCGGATTCCGCGCCGTCGTCTGGCATCCCGAGAGCGGCCGAATTCACGAGCTGCGTCCGCTCCCTGGCGATTCGGCCAGCTCGGCGACGGCAATCAACGACCGCGACCAGGTCGTCGGCATCTCCGGCGCGTGCGACACCGCTGTCGGTGGAATCAGCGCTCGCCGCGCGGTCATGTGGGATCACGGTCGGGTGATCGACATCGGCGGCTTGGGTGGCAGCGCATGGAATACCGCTATGGCGCTCAACAATGACGGCGTTGTCGTCGGGTTTGCCGACTTGACCGGCGACCAGAACGGCGCGGCGCCGAACTTTCACGCCTTCGTCTGGACGCGAGACGACGGGATCACGGACCTGAAGACGCTCTCGGGTGACGCGCTATCAGAAGCGCTCGACGTCAACAATCGCGGCCAGATAGTGGGCATCTCGATCGGCGCGACGGCTCGGGCGTTTTTGTATCAGGACCACCACATGATCAACCTGCAAGATCTCATGCCGAAGGGCTATCCGAATCTCCTGCAGAGCGCGCAGGGCATCAACGACGAGGGCCAGATCACGGGTTTCTTAGTCGTACCGAGCACGGGCGAACAGCTCGCGTTTATCGCGACGCCGTCACACCGGTAAGAACGTCTTGAGCTCCTCCACGAGCGTCGTCGCCGGATTGCCGTTCTTGGCGACGACGCCTTGGGCGGACGCGCGCAGCCGGGTGAACTCGTCGACGCTCAAATCTTTCGCCGTCCAGACAATGACGGGAATGCGCCGGCATCGGGGCAGTTGCCGGAACTGTTCGAGGAACTGAAATCCGTCCATCTCGGGCATCATGAGATCGAGCACGACCGCGTCCGGCGGGTGCTCGCGCGCGCGCTCCAGCCCGATCGCTCCGCTCGCCACGCAGTTGGCGACGTAGCCGAGCTGCCCGAGCGTCGCGGCCATGAGTTGTCGGGAGCCGGGGTCATCATCGACGACCAGCACGTTGCTGCCCACCGAGCCCACCCCGGCCCGTTCCAGCGAGCCGACGAGCGCCGATGGATCGAATGGTTTGGTGAGGAAGTCGTGGACCGCGAATCCCGCGACGGCGCCGTGCACGGCGACGACGGTGATCACGATGATCGGCACGTCGCGATTGGCGACCTCCGATCGAATCGCCCGGAGCACATCGAGCCCATTCATGTCGGGCAGCAAGAGGTCGAGCGTGATCGCGTCGAACGTCTGCTGTCGCGCCTTGGCGAGCGCTTGCGCGCCGGTGGCCGCGGTTTCGACGGCGTACCCGGCCTTGGTCAGCGTGTCGACGAGCACGCCTTGGTCATTCGCGTCGTCCTCGACGACGAGGATTTTTCGCGCGACGGCGGTCGGCCCCGGAATCGAGAGTGCCGTGGCGCTGCTCGGAATGCCCTTGCTGTGACGCGGCAGCACGGCGTAGAAGGTCGTCCCGCGACCGAGCGTGCTCCGGACGCCAACCTCGCCGCCCTGGGCCTCGACGAGTCGCTTCGTGAGCGCGAGCCCGAGTCCCGTGCCAGGTTGTCGTCTGCCTTTGGTCTCGAGCTGCTCGAACCTCGTGAAGAGCCGGCCGACAAGCTCGTCGGGAATACCCGGCCCCGTGTCTTCGACCTCCGTTTTGAACTCAGCACCCTGATCGAGTACCCGGATGGTGATCCGGCCGCCCTCCGGCGTGAACTTGAGCGCGTTCGACAAGTAATTGTAGAGCACCTGCTTGAACCGCCCGGCATCGAGCACGACGTCGGTGACGCGGGGATCGACGTGCGTCTCGACGCTCAAGTGCTTGGTCTCGATCGTGGTGCGCAGGATCCCGAGGACCTCGGCGATCAACGCCGACAGATCGACGGGCTCGACATGGAACTCCATTTTGCCGGCTTCGACCTTCGACAGATCGAGCACGTCGTTAATGAGCTGCAGCAGATGCCGGGCGCTGGTGAGCACGTCGCCCAAGTACTCCTTATGCTCGGGCGTCGCGGGATCGACCTTGCCGTCGTAGAGGATCTGCGTAAATCCGATGATGGCGTTGAGCGGCGTCCGAAGCTCGTGCGACATCGCGGCCAAAAATTCGCTTTTGAGCCGCGTCGCTTCCTCGACGCGAATCTTCTCGACATCCGCCAACCGCAGCTCTTCGACCAACGTCTCGGCCGCGAGCCGCGCTTCGTTCGCATCGGCCACGGCGCTGGCGCTCTCCATCGCATACCGCGCCACGATCGCATTGACCAGGATGGCGAATACAGCGGCAATCGCGCCGCCGAGCACGACCACCCAGAGCGTGATGGCCCGCCACCGGGCGACGTCCGCCTCCCGCTCGCCTAAGAGCCGGCGCTCTTCCGTGTCGATGGCCGTGAGGATGGCGCGTGCGGAGTCCGGCGACGGCCGGGCCGCCAGCGCGTCCAGATTCCGCTGCTGCGCGATGTTGTCCGCCGTGAGCGGGCGCAGCGCCGCAAGCGCCGGCCCCGGGTCGGCGCCGGCATTGACGGCGGCGAGGGCGCGGGCCGCTGTCTCCCTCACCTCGATCGTGTGGGCGACCCACCGATCGGCGTCCGCGGATTGCCGAACGTCCGCGACGGTCACAATGCCGACCGCGACAATGACCGCGGCCGGTCCGAAGACAGCGGCTAAACGATAACGCCGGACCACGGACGGCGAGTTTACTCTAGGTCGCCCTCCGGATCAACAGTTTAAACGAGCATCTTCCGAATTTCGGCCTGATGATACCGGCTGGAGATGAGTCGCGCGCCGCTCCGGAGGTGCAGCACGAACATCCCCTTTGCATACCGCTCGACCGTCACGATCGCCTGTGGGTTGACGAGCGCCGACCGGCGCACTCTCACAAACGTCCCGCCGACGCGCTCGGCCATGCGGTTCATCGTCGTCCGCAAGAGATAGTTCCGCGTTCCGGCGTGAACGCGGACGTAGTTGCCCGAGGCCTCGATCCACTCGACCGTACGCACGTCGACGAACGAGAGTCGATCGCCATCGTGCACGACCAGCCGATCAACGGGTTTGCGGGTGGCGGCTAGAGGCGCCAACGTCGCCAACAGCTGCTCCAACCGCTCGGCGAGCGACGCGCCTTGTTCCAGCGACCGCTGACGCGTGGCTTTCTCGAGCGCGTCGCGCAGACGGTCAGGGTCGACGGGCTTGAGGACAAAGTCGATGGCGTTGACCTCAAACGCGCGCAGTGCGTGTTGATCATAGGCCGTCACGAAGATGACGAGTGGCATCGCCTCGACACCGATCTGCTCGATGACCTCGAACGCCGTCGCGCGGCCGAGTTGGACATCGAGCAAGACGACGTCGGGTTGCTGCTCGACGATGGCGGCGACTGCCTCATCGCGACCACTGGCCTCGCCCGCGCACGCGAATCCCGGCAGACGCTCGATCTCGCTCCTGAGCCCGCGTCTCGCCAACGGCTCGTCATCGACAATCAGGACTCTCATGTTGCGTACGGCATGCGGATATCGACGCGCGTGCCCGAGCCATCGGCGTGCCGCAGGTCCAGCGTGGCATCGCCATAGAGGGTGCGCAAACGCTGACGCGTGTTGCGCAACCCCACGCCTTCCGGCGCGTTGCTCGGCCCGGGACCTCGATCCTCCACGGTCAGACAGAGACGGCCGTTGTCGCGCGCAGCGCGAACGAAAATAGTTGCCGTTCCGTTATCGTCCGACGCGCCGTGCTTGATGGCATTTTCGACGATGGGCTGCAGCAGCAAGACGGGGACTCGCGCGTTCACGACCTCCGGGTCGATCGCGAGTGTGACCGACAGGCGGTCGCCGAATCGCATGCGCTGGATGTCGAGATATTCGTTCAAGAAGGCGAGCTCTCGATGCAACGGGACTTCGTGATGCTCTTCGTCGAGACTCCGCCGCAGCAGCGAGCCGAGTCGCACGACCATGTGCCGCGCTTTGTCCGCGTCCTCGGCGGTCAGTACCGAGATGGCATTCAGCGTGTTGAACAGGAAGTGCGGCCGGAGTTGCGATCGCAGCGCGTCGAGTCGCGCCCGAGTCAGGTCGGCTTCGAGGGCGGTGCTGCGCGCCCGGTACTGGAGCGCGGTGTACACGCCAACCACCACCCAATAGAAGAACGCACCCATGAACGCGCCCCACACGAGGTTCGGCACGGTGCGCTGGATCCAAGCCCCAGGTTCCGGTGGTCGAACGAACACGAAGTGCAGCCCGAATGCGAGGATCGTCTCCAGGGGCGCGAGTACGGCGGCAACGCCAACGTGCGCGAGGATCGATGGATAGATCGGCTTGGCATCGAGCGGCCATCGCTTGAGCGCGGCCAGAACGACAGGCGACAGGGCGGCCCAGACAAACCAGAAGAGAAATTCTTGAACGACGTTCCACTCGACGTTGATGGGCTGACCGGCGCTCAACGTCATGAGGATCGTCTGCGCGGTGAAGAACGTGCCGACACCGAGTGACAGCGCGGCAATCCGCGACGTCCGCATGTCTCTATCATGCGTCCCGGGTGCGCGGACGGCAACAGCACGTTGGGCCCACTCATCACGCCAGCGGAACCACTCGCGTCAGGCGCGTTGTTCGCGCCCGCCAATCGACGCTACGTGAGCGCCATGCTCCTACAAGCACTCGCCGCCGGGGCGCTCCACATCGCGCAATTCCCGGCCAACGACACGATGGCGTACAACGTCAACTCCGAGCTGATCGTCGGTCGCACCGAGGCGATCCTCGTCGATGCGGGTTTGCGGCGGAGCGACGCCGAGAAAGAAGCCGCGGCCGTCGCGGCCATGGGGACGCATCTCAAGGCGATCTTCATCACGCATCCCGACGAAGATCATTACTTCGGTGTCGCGTCGTTCGTGGAAAAATTTCCAGGCACACCGGTTTATATGACGGCCGCGGCGATCGAGGAGTTCAAGAAGAGCGGACCCAAGTTCTTCGCCGGCGCGAAGAAAGGGATGCCGCAGGAAGCGCCGGATAGCCTCGTGACGCCCTCGGTGTTGCCGAGCACGACGCTGACCGTCGACGGGCAGCGGATCGAGATCCACCCGGATGAGCAAGGCGATGTGCTCCGACCCACCAACAGCTTTATTTGGATTCCATCGTTGCATACGGTTCTCGCCGGCGACATTGTCTTCAATCACGTTCATCCGTGGCTGGCGGCGTCCGACGCCAAGTCACGCGTCCGCTGGCATCAATCACTCGCGCGCATCGCGGCGCTGCACCCAACGACCGTCATTGCCGGCCACAAGAGTCCGGATGCGACAGACAGCCCGGATGTGGTCCAGACGATGGACCAATACCTGACCGATTTCGAGGCCGCCCGCGCGTCATCACCCGACGCCAAGGCGCTGGTCGCCTCGATGGAGCAGAAGTACCCAAATTGGACGGTGCCGCTGCTGCTCCGGTACTCGGCGCAGGTGTCCTACACGCCGTCTACCGACTGAGCGCCTCGAACCGGCCGCGGTGGGCTTTGAGAAACACGAAGCTGCGGCCGGTCGGATCTCCCGTCGCCGCAAACGCCACCGGGCCGGTCACGCCTTCGACGGCCCGTTGGACGGTCAAGCCGTGCAGATACTCGCGAATCGTGCCGCGGTTCGTGCCCACGGCGCGAATCGCGCGCACGACCAGCATGGTCGCATCGTAGGCGAGCGCCGCGTCGCCGTCGGGCGTGCGGTGAAATTTGGCCTGAAACGCTTGCACGAACGCTTGCACCTGGGGCCGATCGATCTTCGTATCGAAGGGTGTCCCGAGATAGATCCCCTCGGACAACGCGCTATCGGCCACGGCGCTCGACCACGAGCTCCCGCCGATGCTTAAGAATGTCAGCGGCACGCGCTGCCGCCGGACCTCTTTGAGCAGTGCGATCGCCGGATCCTGCGTGGTCGCGGCGAACACCAGGTCGGCCGTGTTGCGCTTGAGGTAGGCCGTGTACGCCTCGAACAACGTCGCGCTGTCGCCGCTGATCGGCTCGAACGCCACCAGCGTCCCCGTGAACTGCCGGCGAAACGCGTTGGCGAGCCCGCGGCCGTAGGACGTGTTCTCATAGATCACCGCCGCCCGGCGAACACCCCGGGTCTCCGCGAACCGCGCGAAGTCCGCCCCATTCGTCGAGTCGCTGGAGATCACCCGGAAGACCCAGGGCGACACGCCCGTGAGCCACGGCGAGCTGGCGGTCGTCGCCACCGAGACCAGGTGTCCGTCGTACACATTGGCGGCCGCCAGCTGCGCGGCGGAGCTCATGTGCCCCACGACCGCGGCGACGGAGGGGTTGTCGACGAAACTCTGCGCGCAGGCGACCGCTTTGGCCTCTTCCCCATTCTCGTCACACGAAATAATGTGGACCGAGTCGCCGGCCGCGAGTTGAACCCCCTGGAGGTTCATGAGTCCGTACGGCTGGTATAACGGACCCGCAACGCCAATGGTGATCGCAGTATGACCGAACCGGTCACACCCCGATCCCAGAACGAGAGCCATGACCGCCAGAGAGCGTAGTGCCACGCGAACGAGTGACGAGCGCCTGTCAGTACGGTCACTCCTGCTCGTTACAATCGGCCTCGCCGCATGCGCAGGCGGCAACGGCGTCGCGCCGCGCGGCCTGTCGATCGTGCTCGGAGCCGGCCAGACTGACACGGTCCTGTCCGTGCTGCCGGAGGAGCTCGTGGTGGCACTGCACGAGCCTGGGGCCGCTGGTCAGATCGTCCAGTTCCAGTCGACGACCGATACGGGGTCTGGCTGCTGTGAATACTTTGCCTATCTGCAGCTGACCGACACGACAAGCCTGTCACAATACCCCGGCGGTCCGGCGCCGCAAGTCGCCGTTACGACCGACGCGAATGGGGCGGCCAGAGTGTACGTGCGGCTCAACCAGTTCGCCCAGCGAGGGGCGATCATCGTGCGCGTGCCCGTGTTCGGCATCGTGGACACCGTGCCCGAGACGGCGACTCCGGGTGCACCGATCCGCATACAAAAGCAAAATGACACCGCCGTGGTGGTGGGAGCGACCGATACGCTGCATGCGCTCGTGTACGACCAGTACGACAATCTGCGCCCCAACGACACGGTCACGTTTCACATGATCCGTGGACCGATCACGCTCTCGGGCGCCGCCGTGACCGGCACCGGGCTCGGCCTGGCGGCCGTCAGCGCCACGGCGCGTGGCGCGCCCCCCGACACCACGAAAATATCGGTCGTGCCTCAGGGCACGATTGCGTTTGGCAGCGACACCGGCATCGTGGTCTCGAACCTCGATGGCAGTCAGGCCCGCGTGTTGCCCGTCCAGAATGTCGGCAACGTCCGATGGTCGCCGGATGGAAAGACCATCGTCTACGATCAGGGCAGCCGCGGATTCAGCACTGGCAGCGCCGCTTTGTACGCCGTCACCATCAGTGACGGGACCACGACGACGATCGATAGCGGTGCGATCGGCCACTACTGGCCGCAGTTCTCTCGCGATGGCACGTGGCTCTACTGGACGGATATCAGCGGTTACTCGTCGGTCCTTTGGCGCGCGCATCCCGATGGCACCATGAAGGACTCGATCGCGGGGACGGATGGGAGTTGGACTTCGAGTCCATCGAGCGATGGCTCGCAACTGGTATACTCGGATCTGGCCTATTCCGCGCTGCACGTTTTTACGTTGGCCACGAGCGCCGAGACCGCGTTTCCGGTGCACGGGTTTGCCCCACGATGGGCGCCGAACAGCGCCTCCATTGCGTACCTGGCGATCAGCCAGGGTGGTGGTGGCCCCATCGACATCATTCAGGCCGATGGCTCCGGCAATCGTGTCGTCAAAACCAACCAGTACGACTTTGGCCTCGATTGGTCGCCGGACGGGCAGTGGCTCATCTCCCAGAGCGACTCGACGACCATGTTCGACATCATAAATGTCAATACGGGCATGACATTGCCCCTTCCGTTTACAAACAGCAACAACTGGAGCCCTTCCTGGGGACCGACGGGCGCGTATCCTATATCCCATGCTGATCCTATGGCCACTCGCGCTCGCCCTCGCGGCGCACCCCATCGGCGGTGATTCCACCAAGAAAACCGCCCCGGAAACCAGCCTCCCGATCCTCCCGACCCGCCACACGAAATTCACGACCGACGAGGGAACGTGGATGTCCCTCGACGTGTCACCAGACGGGAAGTCGGTAGTATTCGACCTCGTCGGCGACCTGTACACGGTGCCGATCACGGGCGGCACGGCGACGCGCATCACGTCGGGCATGGGCTTCGACGGACAGCCCCGGTTCTCGCCCGATGGCAAGTCCGTCGTGTACGTCACGGATCGGACGGGCTATGAAAATCTGTGGCTCGTCGATGCTGACGGACACAATCCGCGCTCGCTCACGAGCGACAAAGACGCCCAGTACATCTCGCCCGCTTGGACGCCCGACGGCCAGTATCTCGTCGTCTCGCGCAACAAGACGGGCATTCTGGGCAGCAAATACGACCTCGTTCTGCTGAACGCCTCCGGCGGCAAGGGCATCGTGCTCACGACGCCACCAAAGGACGGCCCTCCGCCATCGCCGAACGCGCCGCCGCCCTACGATAACTACCTGGGCGCTGCCTTCGGCAAGGATCCGCGATACATCTACGCATCGGTCAAGCACGGACGATTCCAATACAACCAGATGCTGGCCGATGCGTGGCAGGTCGCCGTCTATGACCGTGTCACCGGCAAGACGTTTGTCCGGACTACCAATATTGGCGGCGGGATACGACCCACGCTGTCACGCGATGGCCACTGGCTCGCGTTCGCGTCCCGGCGTGACGGCGTCACGGGCCTCAAGCTGCGCGACCTCGAATCGGGCGACGAGATCTGGCTCGTCGATCATATCACGCGCGACGACATGGAGTCGCGCTACACGCGCGACATACTGCCCGGGTTTGCGTTCACGCCGGACTCGAAGGCCATCGTGATCTCGTACGGCGGCAAGATCTGGAAAGTCGATGTCGCGACGAAGGCGGCGACACCCGTCCCCTTCACCGCCGATGTCGATATCGAGATGGGGCCGCTCGTCAAGTTTGCGTATCCGATCGACGACTCGGTGCTCACGGTTCGCCAGATCCGCGAGGCGCGACCCTCGCCTGATGGCAAGACGCTCGCGTTCACCGCGCTCGATCGGCTGTGGCTCACCGATCTCGGATGCACCACCTGCCGGCCACGCCGCGTGACCGATTTCGCGCTCGGCGAATACTCCCCGAGCTGGTCGCCCGACGGGAAATATCTGGCCTTTGTCACGTGGTCCGAAGACGGTGGAGATGTCTGGCGCATTCGCACCGACATCCCTAAGGCAAAGCCAGAGAAGCTGTCGCGTCATACCGCGTTCTATGAGAACCTGGCCTACGATCCCACCGGCCATCGCCTCGTCGTCGCCCGCGGTCCGCATCAGCAGCGCACCGAGCGCGAGAACGAGTTCTCGGGTCCTGGCCCCCAGGTCCTGGAGCTCGTGTGGCTCCCGGCGGCTGGCGGTGAGGCGACGGTGATCACGCCGTTGAATGCGTACGGCCAGCCACACTTTACTCGCGATACTACGCGCATCTTCTTCAACGATCCCAATGAGGGGCTCGTCTCCGTGCGGTGGGATGGCTCGGATCGCCGCGTGCATATCAAGGTCACGGGCTACGTCTCCAAGGGATTCGAGTTGGAGGACGAGCGCCAGCTCACCGAGCCGCAACCGCAGCCGGAACCGGCCGAAGACATCGTCATCTCGCCGGACTCGAGCCAGGCGATCGCGCTCGTGAATCGGAAGGTCTATCTCGTCGCCGTTCCTATCACGGGCGGCCAAACGCCTACGGTATCAGTCGAAAGCGCTGACGACGCTCCGGTCCCACTCCGGCGCCTCACGCGCGTGGGCGGTGACTTCCTCGGCTGGTCTCCCGATGGGAAATCGGTGTACTGGTCGCTGGGTCGGTCGTTTTTCACCTACGACCTCGCCGCCGCGACTGCCGCTGTCAACGATTCGACGACAAAGGCCAAGGGGGATACCAGCAAGAAGGCCGACACGGCCGCCATGCCGCACTACGCCTATACGGCCAAGCGGTTCGACATCACGATGGTCGCGCCGAAAGATCGCCCAAGTGGTTCCGTGGTATTGACCGGTGCCCGCATTGTCACGATGAAGGGCGACGAGATTATCCCGGAAGGCGACATCGTCGTCACAAATAATCGCATTGCCGCGATCGGCGCGTCCGGCAGCGTGACCGTGCCAGCCAACGCAAAGCGTATCGACGTGCACGGGAAGACGATCATTCCGGGCTACATCGACATTCACGCCCATATGTGGCCGACCTGGGGCGTCCACAAATCGCAGGTCTACGAATACCTCGCGAACCTGGCCTATGGCGTGACGACCACGCGTGACCCGCAGACCAGCACGACGGATGTGCTCACGTATGGCGACCTCGTAGAGACGGGCGAGCTGATCGGCCCGCGGATCTTCACGACGGGCCCTGGCGTGTTCTGGACAGACGAGGTGTCGAGCCAGGCCGACGCGCGCGAAGTGTTGACGCGCTACTCGGACTTCTACCAGACGCACACGCTCAAGCAGTACATGGTCGGCGACCGGATGCAACGCCAGTGGACGCTGATCGCCGCCAAGGAACAGGGCATTACCCCGACGCTCGAAGGTGGCCTCGACTTCCGGAAGAACATGACCGAGGCGATCGACGGCTACGCGGGCAGCGAGCACGCCTATGCGATCATGCCGTTGTACAAGGACATCGTCCAGCTCGTCGCGTCGAGCGGGATTACCTACACGCCGACGCTCCTTGTCGAGTACGGCGGGCCGTGGGCCGAGAACTATTGGTACGAGCACTACGACGTCCACGGTGACGCCAAGCTTCGGCGCTTCACGCCGCACGACGAGGTCGATCGTCGCACCTTGCGGCGATCAGGATGGTTCGCCGACAGCCAGTACAGTTTCCCCAATGTCGCCGCCCAAGCCGCGAAAATCGTCGCCGCCGGTGGCCGCGTCGGACTCGGCGGTCACGGTCAACTGCAGGGGCTCGGCGACCACTTCGAGCTCTGGTCGATCGCGAGCGGCGGCATGCCCCCGCACGACGTGCTGCGAGTCGGGACGATCTTCGGTGCTCAGGCGATCGGCATCGACAAAGACCTGGGATCCTTGGAGGTCGGGAAGCTGGCCGACCTGCAGGTGCTCGACAAGAATCCGCTCGACGACATCAAGAATACGAACACCATTCTCTACGTGATGAAGAATGGGCGCCTGTATGAGGGCGCGACGCTCAAGGAGATCTATCCGCGCGAGCGAGAGATTCCGCCCCTCTACTGGTGGAGGCCCGCCGAGCAGTAGAAGATGACGGGTCGGTGCATAGTGTACGCACGCCATACACCGACCCCCGTCAAGCCATCAACCCCGGGGCGATGCCAGCATCTCCTCGAGCTGATCGAAGGTCTCCCGCATGCCGTGCTCCATACCCGATCCGAGCATGCCGTCGCGCACCTGCTGCGACGGACACAGGCTGCGGGACACGAGGTGGGTCTTGCCATCGTGCTCGTCGAAGGTCACGGTGACGACCACCGCACCGACGGCCTGCATCGGCTCGTACACCTGCGTGTACACGAGACGCGTCGGCGGGGTGACCTCGCTGTACGTGCCGGAGAACCCGATCTCGGGGCCCTCGTCCTTCTGCATGACATAGCGATACGCCCCGCCGACGCGCACGTCGGCATCGCAGCTCGCCATCCGCACGCCGTGCGACTTGGGCGCCCACCACCGCTTGACGAGCTCCGGCTTCGTCCAGGCATCGAACACGATGCGGGCGGGGGCGTTGAACGTCCGCGAGATGACGATCTCGCGATCGCCCTCGAGCCTCATCACCGTGTCATGCATTGTCATCGCGACCATCAGAGGGTTCCTCCTGTGTGAGCTCTTCCAACAGCTCGTCCAATTCCTCGAACCGCGCATCCCAGATTTGCCGATAGCGTTCGAGCCACTCGTGGAGCCGCCGCAGCTCGGGGGCGCGCAGCTCGTACAGCCGCTGATTCGCCCGCGGCGTGACATCCACAAGCCCAGCCTCCTTCAACACGCGGAGGTGCTTTGACACCTGCGGCTGATTGAGCCGGAGCCGCTCGCCGATGTCGTTGACGGGCCGCGGCCCGCGCCTCAACAGCTCGACAATGCGAAAGCGATTTGGCTCGGCCAGGGCAGCGAACGTGTCGAACATGATCTAATATGCCTATAGACGTATATGCTTGTCAAGGCATGTACTGTGTGTCAGATTTTGGTTAATCACCTTCCGCGCCGCGCGCACGCGTGCTAGCCTCGACGCGTGAAAATATTCTCTCTCGCCTCCGTCGCCCTTGCGACAGTCGCTGGCGCGCAATCAGACACCTTGCACTATGCCGTCACCCTCTCGGACACCGTCCATCACGTCTTCGCGGTGACGTTGACCGTTCCGTCACTCGCCGACTCGAACGCCGTGTTCGAGTTCGCGGCCACGGCGCCCGGCACGTACCAAACGATGGACATCGGCCGCTTCGTGCACGACTTCAGAGCGGTCGACGCACAGGGGACCATCGTACCGGCCGAGCGCGTCAGTACGAACGAGTGGCGCGTGAGCCATCCGCGACAAGTCCATGTCATCACCTATCACGTGATCGCCACCCGCGACACCACGTACAAGAAAGATCCCATCTACCCGATGTGCGGTACGGTCCTGGAGTCGGGCTACGCCTTGATCAACGGACAGGGCGTGTTCGGCTTTCCACGCGGGATGCAGAGCGTGCCGCTGACGGTTCGCCTGACGTACCCGACCGGCTGGACCTACGGCACGCCGCTCACGAATCACAACGGCGTGTTCTTCGCCGACACGTACGATCGCCTCGTCGACTCGCCGATTCTCCTCGGCCCCCACCTCACGTCGTCGACGCTCGACGTCACGGGCGTGCCGGTCACGATTGTTGTCCGCGCCCAGAACCGGGATATCAGCGCCGACCAGGTGCGCGACGCGATGCGCGAGATGCTGACCGCCGCCGGCTCGTTCCTCGGCACACTGCCCGTCGATCGCTACACGTTCCTGTACGATTTCGGCCCGTACGGGCGAGGGACCATCACCGGCGCATGGGAGCACTCGTACGGCTCCGAGTACGTGCTCCCCGATGCGCCGTACACGCCCGCCTACGGCACGCAGATTCGCGACATTGCGGCGCACGAGTTCTTCCACGTCGTGACGCCGCTCAACATTCACTCCGAGATCATCGAGCACTTCAACTTCGCGACGCCCGTCCCATTGCAACACCTGTGGCTCTACGAGGGCACCACCGAGTGGGCGTCCCACATGATGATGCTCCAGGGCGGCGTGACGACACGCAGCGAGTACCTGGCGTTGGTCGTGCAGAAAGAGCAACTCGACCGCACGCAGTTCGACACCACGTGGTCCCTGCGCGAGATGTCGCTCGCGTCGTACAGCGACTCGGGCCAGAAGCAGTACCCGAACATCTATATGCGCGGGGCGATCGTCGCGGGACTGCTGGACATCAAGCTGCTCGAGGAGTCCGGCGGCGCGCACGGGCTCCGCGACCTGATCCTCGATCTCTCGAAGCAGTACGGGAAGCACCGCGCGTTCCCGGAGAACGGGCTGATCGACACGATCGTCGCGCGCACATCACCCGAAAGCCGAGACTTTTTCGAGCGCTACATCTTTGGCACCGAGCGACCGCCCCTCAAGGAGTACTACGCGAAGCTCGGCTTCACCTTGATCGAAGATGCCAAGGGGCTGCCCCAGCGATTCACGGTCGACTCCGCCCCGACACCCGAGCAGCTCAAGCTCAGAAAGGCGTGGATGGGACCCTCGCCAACCGGAGCGTAAACGTACTGCCTTTGCCCGGCGTGCTCTCGACCGTGAGGTCACCGCCCATGCCGCGCGCGAGATCGCGGCTGATCGCCAGGCCGAGGCCCACACCCTCGCGCGGACGCGTCAAGCGCTGATCGACCTGCACGAACGCGTCGAAAATCGCCGTGATCTTGTCGGACGAGATCCCGATGCCGGTGTCGGTGATGGAGACCCAGACGGAGTCCTCGTCCGCCGTGCAGGTCGTCCGAATCTCTCCACCCGGTTCGGTGAACTTGATCGCGTTGGTGAGCACGTTGAGCAGGATCTGCTGGACCTTCTCGCGATCGGCGTGAACGCGGAGCGAGGCATTGCATTTGCCTGGCACATACGTCAGCCGTCGGGCAACCGCTTGCACCATCACCAGCGCTTCGGCGACGAGAATCGTCTCCTGGAGCGGCACCGCCGCCATCTCGTAGCGCGCCGTGCCGGCCCGACCGAGCGAGTACGTCAGCACCTGGTTGATCAGGCCGAGGAGGTGCCGCTGGCTCTGTTGGATGCGGGCCAGGTCCGACCGTTGGTCATTGGTCAGCGGCCCGTGGACCTCCATCTCCATTAAGCTCGCGTACCCACCGATCGCGTTGAGCGGCGTCCTCAGCTCATGGCTGATCATCGCCAGAAAATCGCTCTTGGCCCGGCTCGCCGCCTCGGACACCCGGAGCGCCCGCACCCGCTCCCGGGCGAGCGAGAGCTGCGCGCCGACTCGCGCGATGAGCTCATGGGCGCCGAATGGTTTGACCAGATAGTCATCCGCGCCCGCCTGCGCCCCTTCGATGCGCGCCTCCTCGCCGGCGCGGGCCGACAAGAGAACGACTGGAATCGTGGCGGTCGAGGAGTCGGCGCGGAGCTCGCGCAGCAACGCGAACCCATTGAGCCCCGGCATCATCACGTCACTCAGGATGAGATCGGGCGGTCGCGCCTTGGCGGCCGCCAGGGCGGCGTGGCCATCGCCGACGGTTTCGACCGCCCATCCTCTCGTACAGGAGGCGCGCGAGATATTCGCGCATGTCCGCATTGTCATCGGCCAGGAGGATCCGGGCGGCGCCCTGGTTGCCGACGACCGTTATCGACCTCGCCAGGTCCGGAGGCGGCGGCAGCCACTTGAGCGCCTCTTCGACGTAGGTCATGGCACCGACGCGAGTCGACGCGAGCTGGCGACCAGCCGCACCGAGACGATCCGAGGGGAGATGCGCCGCGCCGTACGGCATTGTGATCGTGAACGTCGTGCCCACGCCTTCCGTGCTGGCGACATCGATCCGGGCCCCGTGCCAGCGCACCAGCTCCTGCACGAGCGCGAGGCCGATACCGGTCCCCTCGTGCGTTCGGCTCCGCGCGTTCGGCACGCGGTGAAATCGGTCGAAGATCTTCGGCAGCTGGTCGGCCGCAATGCCGACGCCTGTGTCCGCGACGTTGACGATCGCCGCATTCCCGCCATCGCGCACGCGGATGGTGATGCCGCCGTCGAACGTGTGCTTGAAGGCGTTGGACAGGAGATTGAGGACGATCTTCTCCCACATCTCCCGGTCGACGTAGACGCTGGCGGGCAGGAGCGGCGCGTCGACATCGAGCGCGAGCCCCGCGCGCTCGGTGGCCGAGCGGAAGGTGCTCGCCAGTTCCGCCGTGAAGGTGGCCAGATCGACCGGCTCGTAGGCGGCCGCGGCGCGTCCCGCCTCGATGCGCGAGAAGTCGAGCATCGAGTTGACGAGCTTCTGGAGGCGCAGCGTGTTGCGGTGGATCATCTCCAACGATCGATCGCGGTCGGCGCGCGGCGCGTCGGGATTCGCGAGCAGGTCCGCGGTCGGTCCGAGCATGAGCGTGAGCGGTGTCCGGAACTCGTGGCTGACGTTCGAGAAGAATTGCGTTTTGGCCCGGTCGAGCTCCGCGAGCATCTCGGCGCGCTTCTTCTCCTGCTCATAGGCGCGGGCATTCGCGATACCCGTCGCGAGCTGCGCGGCGAGCATCTCGAAGAAGACCAGATGCTGCTCGTCGAGCGCGAGTCGGCAACTGACGCCGGCCACGAGGACCCCGGCGGGCTGCCCCGAGACGCTGGAGGGAATCGGCACGATCACCGCCGTGTGCGGTGGATCGGCCCAGGGCCCCGGCGGGACGCGGTCGAACCGGGCAGAAAGGTCGACGACCTGGATCGTCTCCGATGCCGGCACGTCAACCGCCAGAGGGCTCATGGGCTCGGCCGCCTCGACGCCGCACGTACCGGCGAGTATGGCGTGCTTGCCGTCCGGGTCGGTCAGGTAGATCGCGGCGAACGGGACGTTCGATGGCGTGCTTCGCCAGAATTCCGGCAGCGGTCGCGCACATGGCCTCGGCGGTCTGCGCTTCCGCGAGCGACCGGCGGCCGAGATCGCGCAAGGTGCCGACGCGCCGCTCGCCCACGACCTTTTGCGTGATCTCATGAACCGTCGCAATGACGCCGCCGATCCCGCTCGGCGCTGACTCGTCCGGGACCGGGCTGTAGGCGATGGTGAAGTGCGTCTCTTCGACGAACCCGTGGCGATTGATCTCGAGGAGGATGTCCTCCATCCACGTCGCGGGTCCCCCATTGAACGGGGTATCGATGAGCGGCCCGATCACGTGCCAGATCTCTGACCAGCATTCTCGCGTGGGCTGCCCCATTGATGCCGGGTGCTTCGCACCGAGGATCGGCCGGTAGGCGTCGTTGTAGAGCTGGATGTAGTCCGGTCCCCACCAGAGGAGGATGGGCATCCGGTTGGCGAGGACGAACCGCACCATCGTCCGGAGCGATTGGGGCCACAGCTCGATCGGGCCCAGGATCGTTGCGCTCCAGTCGACGGAGCGCATGACCTGGCCCATCTCGCTATCGCCGAATAGCTCGGTCGCCGCGGCGTCCAGCGTGGTCGCCATCATCGCTTAAGGGTATTGCAGAGCCCGTGCCTTGGCTTCTGTTCAGGGCGAATTATGCCAGAGTTTGCTATATGTTCAGCACTTATGCGTCGACTCCTGCCCCTCGCCGGCATCCTTGCCGCAAGCTGCGCGCCTCCTTCCGGTCGTGCCACACCTGCGTCACCCATCACCGCGGCCGAGCTCAAACACCGCGTCGAGATTATCGCCGACGACTCCATGGGAGGCCGGCTCCCGGGATCGCGGGGCAACATTGAAGCTACGGACTACATCGCCGCCGAGTTCAAGCGCATGGGACTTCAACCGGCGGGGGACAGCGGCGGCTATCTGCAGTACGTACCCATGATATCGAGCCGCCTCGATACCACGCAGCATCTGACGGTCAATGGTGCGCCCCTGGCGTTCGGGACCGGCGTGATAGCGCAGAATCCGACCAACCTTCCGCTGACACTCGATGCGACTGGCGTCCCGGTCGTCTACGGCGGCCGACTTGGCGCTGACACCAAAGCGTTGATCAGTCCTGACTCGGGCGCCGGCCAGATCGTCGTGTTCGCGGTCGCGCTCTTTCCGGATGGGCGGCCCGACCCGCGCAGCGGGAGGTACCTGCCCGTGTTCCACAGGCCGCCACTCGGCATCGTGTTTGTCCTACCCGCGTTGCCACCGGTCACGATCTATTCGACCCTCAGACGGTTCTCGGTGCCTTCGTCGGCCCGTCCCGGGGCGTTGTCCTTCCAGATCAGCGCCGCGACCGCGCTCGCTCTGTTCGGCGACCCGGTCGAGCGTCTCACCGTCGGCGCCGTCGCCCGCGGCGTGCTCGGCGGACGCATCCGCTATCTCGCCCCGGAGACGATCCAAGCGCGCAACGTCGTCGCGATCCTGCCGGGCAGCGATCCGGCGCGCCGAGGCGAGTACGTCGCCATGGGGGCGCACAACGACCATGTCGGCATTGGCGCGTTCGGCATCGATCACGACTCGGTGCGCGCCTACAACATCCTCTTGGCGCGTCAGCACCTCGACGGCCCGGCCGCCGGGAATCCCGGCGCAACATCGCCGACGATCGTCGTCAACGTCGACAGTCTGCGCCGCCTTCGTCCTCCGCGGCGGGACTCGATCTACAATGGCGCGGATGACGATGGCGCCGGCACCGCTTCTCTCTTGGCCATCGCGCAAGCACTTGCAAAACAGCACCCGGCCCGGTCTATCCTCTTCATCTCGCACACCGGCGAAGAACAGGGCCTGCTCGGCTCCCGCTGGTACGCCGATCACACGACGGTGCCGCGCGATTCGATCGTCGCGTACCTCAACATGGATTTGTTCGGACACGAGTACAACGCGGACTCGGCGCGATCGGGGCCGCGGTACTTGCAGTCCGGCGGCGCCCGTCGGCTATCCAAGGAGCTCGGCGCGTTGATCGATTCGGTCAACGCTGGGCTTGGCCGAGCCAATGGCGATCGACTATTCGTGGGATGCGCCGGGGCATCCGTCGCAGAAGTACTGTCGGAGCGACCACGCGTCCTACGCGCGTTACGGGATTCCCGTCGCGTATTTCTCGACCGGCTATGGCGTCGACTATCACCAGGTGACCGACGAGCCACAGTATCTCGACTACGCGCACATGGCGCGTGCGGCGACGCTCGTGTACGCCGTTGCGCTGCGCGTCGCGAACCTCAGAACTCGGCCCCTCGTCGATCAACCCAAACCAGATCCCACCGCGCCCTGCCGACAGTGATCATCGGTGATTGGGATGTGAATCCGACAACCGGACAGATCTCGCGGAATGGCGAGACCGTCCGGTTGGAGGCGCGCACGATGCGACTGCTGGTCTATCTCGCCGAGCACGCCGGCGAGGTGGTCAGCATCGACGAATTGCTGAAAGAAGTCTGGGCGGGCGTGATCGTCACATCAGACTCCGTGTACCAGGCCGTGGCATCGCTCCGTCGTGAGCTCGGCGACGACACCAAGCAGCCGACGTACATCGCGACCGTCCCGCGGCTTGGCTATAAGATGGTCGCGAAAGTCAGCACGGCCCCTCAGGCCCCGGCGGCTCCGACCGTTCCGCGACGCGGTGGTCAGCTCATGGTGGCGATCGGCGTCGTGATCTGCCTCGCGCTCGCGGTCGCATACGGAATCCGCGGCGGCGGCCGCACCGCGAATTCGATCGCCGTGGTGCCGTTTCTCGATCTCACCGATGGTATGAGCCACGAGTATTTCGCCGATGGGATGACCGAGGAGGTCATCGACAAGCTGAGCAAAGAACCGGGGCTTCGCGTCGCGGCGCCGACGACGTCGTTTTACTTGAAGCGCAAGCCGATCGCGATCGTGGATATCGCGAAGCAGCTCGGGGTGACGTACGTCCTCGATGGAAGCGTGCGCAAGTCCCACACGACGTACCGGGTCGCCGCGCGGCTCAGTCGCGGCGACAATGGTCTCGTCGTCTGGTCCGAGACGTACGACCGGCCCAGCGGTGATATGCTGTGGATTCAGGACGACATCGCGACTCAGGTCACGAAGGCGATCACCCAAACCGCCGCACGCTGAACGCGATCGGGAGCCCGATCGAGAACATGTGCACGCCTATGCCTAAGAGCACGTCTTTGAGCTCGTACGGGCCCGTTGCGTGGAGGGCCGAGAGCGGCAGGACGACGTAGCTCATGCAGAGCTCGACGACGATGCCGTAGAGCAGGCCGCAGACGATCCAATGCTCCGTCATGAATGTCAGCCTGCGACTCGCCGCATAGTAGGCCGCGGTCCAGGTCGTGGCGATGCAATAGTGGAGCACGAGGCCGAGCACGTAGAACGGAGCGAACGGGCCGGCGCGCTCCGCCTGCTGCCCGATCAGCGCCGCCGTGATCCCGAGGGGTACGCGCCAGCCGAAGAGAATCATCGCCTGGGCGATATCAATTGTTCCGGCGATCAGGCCACCGGCCCCGATCGCCACGAGTGCTCGCTTTTTCATCCCGGCACGGTAGCCGGGCACGTGGCGCGAAGTCCTGAACTTCGCCTGAAATACTCTGAACTTCTCTGAATTCAGGCCTTTCGCGCGGACCGGGCCGCATGGATGCGCGCCTGGAGGTCCTGTTCAAAGTCTCCCACGGGACTGAGTCCGGTCGACGATGAACCTAACGGAACGAACCGCACTTTACTGATCCGGCCAACAGGGTGGTCCAAGCCCAGCACGAATACTCGGGCGCCCCTGCCCCAACGGCCCGTGTCGAGCAACAGCACGTCGGCGAGCGGCACGCGAAACGATCCTCCCGGGCCCTTGACCTGAAGTACGTCGCCGTCCAGCCACACTTCGCTCAATCGCCAGCCGTACCAGGTGATATACGCCACGACACCGAGCAGCATGAACGGGAGAACGGGCCCGATCTCTTGGGATGCGTTGACCAGCACGGCGGCGCCTATCACGTAGAGGCCCGGCATGCCGAACCGGTACCAGGTAATGCCAGACGACAGTCGCGTCACAAGGCCGAGGCGGTGTCTCCGGGCAAGAGAATCCGCCGGATGATCGGGATCGGCACGCCGCCTTGCTTCACGAACTGATCGTGAAAATCCTTGAGCGAGTACGCGCTCCCCTTGGCGCGCTGATAATCCGCGCGAAGCTTGTAGATCGCGAGCTTGCCGAGGGTATAGTAGAGATACGTGGGGTTATACGCCCCGCGTCGCGCCTCCTCGTAGCCGTTCGCCGGCTCCTGGAAGCACTTGTCGACGAAGTACTGCTTGGCGCCGTCCGCGACTGACATCCCTTGCGTATGCTCTTTGATGCCGACGACATACCGGCAGTCGCGGAGCAGCGCCTCCTCGAGCTGCGCCAGCTTTGTCTTGGGATCCCCATTGCCGAACCCCTGCTCGACCATCATCTGCTCACCGTAGTGCGCCCACCCTTCGACGTTCGACCCGGCGGCGAGGAGCTTCCGGGTCTTGGTCGGAAACTGCTTGACGTACAGAAACTGGATAAAGTGCCCGGGAAAGACCTCGTGCACGGTCACGATATTGAGCACCGCCGGGTTGAACTCGCGCAGGTGCTCTTCCACGTGCTCGGCGTCCCAGTCTTTCTCGGGCGGCGTGACGTAGTAGAACGCCTCGGTCGCCTTGGTCTCGAACGGACCGGGTGAGTCCATCGACGCATACGACCCGGTGCGGGCATAGGGCGGCGTCTCGGTCACGATCGGCATCGTGGTCGACGGTATGTCGACGATCTGGTGATCGACGAGAAATTGCCGCGCGCCGGCCACGGTCGACTGCACGGATGGAATGAGCGTCGCAGCGGTCGGATGCGTCTTCTCGAGCGTCAGCATCGCCTCGTGCGGCGACTTCCCCGGCGCGACGAGCTTCGCGGTGGCGACGAAGTCCTTGTAGTCCTTGTCGAGATTGGCCTCGCCGATCGCCAGGATTCGATCGAGCGGCAGCGTGATCATCTCGTCGTACGCGAGCTTATCCGAGAAGTTCTTGGCGCCGATCGCGAACGACCCGTGCGATTTGGGCTTCAAGTCCGAGGTCAGCCACTTCGAGGCGTCCTTCAAGGCGGCGATCACCGAGTCGTTCGCCGCCGTGAACGCGCGCAGGGCGCCGGTGTCGGCGCCGGCCGCGGTCTTCGCCCAGCCGGCAACGTCGTGCTGGAAGAACCCGACCGAGCCTGACGCGACCCGGATCGCGAGATCGGTGAACTCGACCGGCGGGTTGTCCATGTTCGCTTTCATGGCCGCGAACATCGCCGGCATCTGCCGGAGCCGCGCGGTCAGCGAGCGCAGTCGCTCGGCCGGCGGCGCGAAATTCCGCTTCATGAGCAGGTCGACGGCATTACCGGGAGATCCGACATAGCCGATCGGGTTCTTTCGCCAGCTGGCGAGCGCGTCGAGATCCTGCAGCTCCGAGCGGATCGCGCCGTCGACGATCGCGGCATCGATCGAGTCGTCGGACGAGAGCTTGCCCGAGCGAACCGAGTCCAGTTGCGTGAGTTGCGCGCGCAAGGTGCTAAGCCGGCGCGTCACCGCCGCGGCCGACCGGTCCTCGAACAGCGTATCGTATTGGTGGAAACCCACGGCGGTACCGGCCGAGGGCGCGAACGCGAACGACGAGTCGAAGTACGCGTCGGCCAACTGGCTGAACGCTGACGGACCGGCGGCCGGCTGCTCGGTCGGACGGCACGCGACGACGAGGAGACCCAGCAGGAGATAAGGGCGCATAGGGCCCAAGTATAGCAAAAGTCGTCGCTCGCGACAGAATACTGGCCGTTCCCGACATATCGTATGGCGCCGTCCGGCTCTGCGGAATGAGGCTTGGGCCATGCGATACCTGCTGCTTCTCCTCCTCGCCACGCGGGCCTCGGCCCAGCATCTGGACACGCTGTACGTCGGCCACGCCCCGCTGTCGACCGCCTACATGCGGAACGACTCCAGCGAGTCGCTGGTGATGGTCCCGGACTCGAACGGCTCACGCGTTATTGGCAAGACCACGAGCCGTCAGCGGGTCGTCGACGGCAAGCTCTTTCGCGTCGCCCATTTCTCGAGCGCCCACGCCAACGTGACCGACAGCATCATGACGGGTGGCGCCGGTGTGCTGCCCATGTGGGAGATCTCGCACCAAACGTCGAAGGTCATGCACCTGCGCTGGGACGGTCATCGCGTGACCGGTGATGTGACGCCGACCGGAAAGCCGAAAGAGACCGTGGATCAACGCATGGCCGTCGCGGCGTTCAACTCGTCCGAACGTCGACCAGTTGATCCAGTCGCTTCCGCTCGCGCCCGGCTACACGGCACTGGTGGCGACGTACGAGTACGAGACCCCTGGCGGATTGCGCCTCGACACACTCGCCGTCACCGGACATGACCAGAACACCTGGGTCGTGCGCGTCTCTCGGGGGCAAACGTCGTCGATGACCGTGTGGCTCGATGATGCGACGAAGCGCGTGACCAAGGAGGAGTTCGCCGAGAGCCCAACCGCGTGGCGGATGCGGATTGTCCGACAGTAGCCGCTACCGCTAGTATCCCTCGGCCGCGCCGTGGAGGCGCGGATCGAACATCCCCGAGACACCGGTCGTCGTGCGCAGGATCGACGCGCCAATGCCGAGCGATCCGCGCCACGCCGAATCGACCGTGTAATGCATGGCGCGGAGCGCGGCGACCGTCGAGTCGGTGAGTCCGGAGCGCTCGTAGAGGAGCGTGTCGGGTAAATGCTGGTGGTGCACGCGCGGCGCGCTGACGGCCGCGGTGATTCCCATATCGTAGTCGATGACGTTGGAGATCACCTGGAACACCAACGTGATGATCCGGCCGCTGCCGCTGGCGCCGGTCACGATCATCGGCTTTCCGTCGTGGCCGAGCACGATGGTCGGCGTCATCGATGAGAGCATGCGCTTGCCCGGCGCGATGGCGTTCGCTTCGCCTTGCACGAGACCCGCGCCATTGGGAACACCGGGCTGCGCGGTGAAGTCATCCATCTCGTCGTTGAGCACGAATCCCGCGCCACCGACGGTCGACGCCGATCCGAAGCCATAGTTGATCGTCGTCGTGAGCGCGACCGCATTGCCCTGGCCGTCGACGACCGAGAAGTGCGTCGTGTGCTTCCCTTCCACGCCCGCCCCGGTCGGGAACGAGACGGCCGCCGATGGCGTCGCGCTATCCGGGCGGATGTTCGCGTCGAGGCTGTCGGCGAAGGACTGGGACATGAGCCGGTCCGTCGGGATCGCGATGGCGTCCGGATCGCCCAGGAAGTGATTGCGAACGGCGAAGGCGCGCCGCATGGATTCGGCGAGCAGGTGGATCTCCTGCGGCGAGTGCCAGCCGAGTGCGCGTAGATCGCGGCCCGAGAGCATGTGCGCCATGAGCGCGAGCGTGATGCCACCCGACGATGGTGGCGGCATCGAGATGACCTGGTAGCCGCGATAATCGAACGTGATCGGCGTGCGCCACTTCGCCTGGTACGCCGCGAGATCGGCGAGCGTCATGATGCCATGCCCGCGCTTCATCTCGGCCACAATCGCCGCCGCCGTCGGCCCCGCATAGAACCCCGCCGGCCCGTCCTTGGCGATGCGCCGCAGCACCGTCGCGAGCTCGGGATTCCGCCAGCGCGTTCCCGGCACGAGCGGATGGCCGTTCGGCAGAAACAGCGCGGCGCTCGCCGGGAATCTCGACAGCCTGGCGCTGTCGCCGATCGTGGTGCGGGCAAAGTCGGAATCGACCGTGAACCCGCTGTCCGCAAGCTGAATGGCCGGCGCCAGCACCTCGGCCCATGGGCGCGACCCGAAGCGATGGTGCGCTTCCCAGAGACCGGCCACCGAGCCGGGGACACCGGCCGCGAGATCACCAGTCGCCGCGCGATCGTCCGGTTTGCCGTTCGGCCCGATGTACATGTCGCGCGTGGCCGCCGCGGGCGCCATCTCGCGGAAGTCGAGCGCGACAGGCGGGCTGCCGGCCATCTGCGCGACAATGAACCCGCCGCCCCCAATATTGCCGGCCGCCGGCCACACGACCGACAGCGCAAACGCCGTCGCGACTGCCGCATCGATCGCATTGCCACCGTGTCGCAGCATCTCGGCGCCGACATGCGTCGCGAGCGGCGCATCGGTCGCCACCATACCGTGCGCCGCGGTCACCGCCGGCGCGTCGAGATGGTACGGCCAACTCGGTGGAACGGGAAACGCCTCACGGTGTTCCGCGGCGGATCCCGGTTGGCAGGCCGTGACAACGGCGAGCATGCAGATCGAACGGGCAATTTTCATGTCGCGTACAATAGCATCCGTGACGTATAGTACACTATGGCGATCGTCCGGCGGGCGGAGACCCGGGGGTTCCGCGTAGGTCTGGCCTACAGCAAGCTGCGCGAGATGATCGTGTGGGGGACGCTCGCGCCGGGGATGCGTCTGGTCGAGAGCGAGCTCATGACCCAGCTCGCGCTCGGCCGGACGCCGATCCGCACCGCGCTGCATCGCTTGCAGTCGGAGGGCTTCATCGCCGGCACGGGCCGCGGCAAGGAGAGTCTGCGGGTCGCGCCGCTCTCGCAAGCGGATGCCGCGGACGTATTCGAGATCGTCGGCGCGCTCGAATCGATCGCCATTCGCCACGCGGCGACGCTGGACCGGACCTCGCGCGTGGCGCTCGCCGCGGCGCTGCGCGAAGAGAACGCCGCGCTGGCGCGCGCGGCACGAGGTCCGAAGCCCGACCAGCGCGAGATCTATGACCACGACACGGCGCTCCATCGCCTGTTCATCGACGCCGGCGCCGGCCCACGCGTGGCCCGCGAGCTGGTGACAATGAAGCTGCAGGCCGAGCGGTACATGCGGCTCTATATCCGGGTCTTCGGCGACATGCGCCCGTCGATCGCGCAGCACGACCGGATGGCGCGGGCGATCCGCGCGGGGGACCCGGACGCGGCGGCGGCGGCGGTGCGCGAGCAATGGGAAGGCGCGGCCGCCCGGTTCGATCTGCGATAGTATACTAAATAGTACATTATTTTGAAACCGGGCAGCCGGCGCGGTCGTAGGGCATCCTGAACACCAACCAGGACCGTCCCGTGGAGCTCGTGATCCGCAACCTCTCGAAAACGTACCCCAACGGCGTCCAGGCCCTCGCGGACGTTCTCGCTGACGATCCCCAACGGCATGTTCGGCCTCCTCGGGCCGAACGGCGCCGGAAAGTCGACGCTCATGCGCACGATCGCCACCCTGCAGCGGCCCGATGCCGGTACTATCCAGCTCGGCGCCATCAACGTCCTCGCCCAGCCGGACGAAGTCCGGAAGCAGCTCGGGTACTTGCCCCAGGAGTTCGGGCTCTACCCGAACCTCTCGGCCGAGATGATCCTGGACCACTTCGCCCAGCTCAAGGGCGTCAGCGTCCGCGGCGAACGCCGCGTGCTGGTCGATGCGCTGCTGCATCAGGTGAACCTCTCCGACGTCCGATCGAAACGCGTCGGAGGGTTTTCCGGCGGGATGAAGCAACGATTGGGCATCGCCATCGCGCTGGCGGGCCAACCGCGGCTCCTCATCGTCGATGAGCCGACCGCGGGCCTCGATCCCACCGAGCGCCGCCGGTTTCTCAACTTACTCTCGGAGATCAGCGAAGACGTGATCGTGATTCTGTCGACGCACATCGTCGACGACGTTCCGCGAGCTCTGCCACCGCATGGCGATCTTGAATCGCGGACAGGTCGTCTCGTCCGGCGATCCGCGCCAGATCATCGAGGGCATGCGCGGCCGCGTGTGGTCCCGCGCCGTGCCGCGAGCCGACCTGACGGCGTTCACCGCGCGCCACAACGTGATCTCGACCCGGTTGGTCGGCGGCACGCCGATCGTGCACGTGTACAGCGAGGCCGACCCCGGCCAGGGGTTCGCCGCCGTAGAAGCCGGGCTCGAAGACGTGTACTTCTATCAACTCGCTCAGGGGGAGGCCGCGTGTTCCTGACCATCGCGCGGCTGGAGATCGCCAGCCAATTCCGCCGCGGCACGACGTATCTCTACTTCGCGGTCTTGTTCCTGCTCGGCGCCTTCGGGATGGCATCCGACGCGATCCAGTCGGACGTCGGCGGCGTGTCCCGCAACTCGCCTTGGGCCATCGCCCAGATCATGATCGGTCTCACCATCGTCGGCCAGGTCATCACGACCGCGGTCGTCGGCGCCGCGATCCTGCGCGATGTGCAGTACAAAGCGCACGAGCTCCTGTTCACGACTCGGGTCACGCGCCTCGGCTACCTCGGCGGCCGGTTCACCGGCTCCCTGATCGCGATGCTCGTGATTTACGCCGCGGTACCGCTCGGCGCGTTCGTGGGGACACTCATGCCATGGCTCGACCACGACGCGCTGCAAGCGTTCCACCTGTCGAGCTATACCCGCCCCTTCTGCCTGCTGGTCATCCCGAACATCGTGTTCGTGAGCGCGCTCATGTTCGCGGTCGGCGCGCTGACCCGCAATCTCTTCGCGATCTACACGCAAGGCATCGCGCTGCTCGCCGGCTACGCGATCGCGCAGATCATGCTCGTCAGTCTCGACCAGTTTCAACTCGCCGGGATGCTCGACCCGTTCGGCGACACGGCATTCGGTCTCCTGACCAGATACTGGACGATCAGCGAGCGCAACTCGCGACCGTTTACGCTGAGCGGGCCGCTGCTGACGAATCGCCTCATCTGGCTCGGCGTTGCCGCGGTGCTCGTCCTGGTCACGTTGGCGTTCGTGCGACTCGAGGCCAGCCCACGGTCAATTGGATGGCGGCGTCGGCCCTCGACTCCCGCATCCCCACCGCGCGCGCCACAGCCGGTGCGACTGCCGACCGTCTCGCTCGCGTTCGGCGTGCAGGCCAGGCTCCGCCAGCTCGCGAGCCAGACATGGTTCTTCTTCGTCGCCATCGTGCGCGAACCAGTCTTCCTGACGATCGCCTGCATCGGCCTGGTCTTCATGTCGCTCGGCGCCTGGTTCGCCGACGTTCGCTATGGCACCTCGCTCTGGCCCGTCACCGGCGTGATGCTCGCCGCCATCATCCGACGGATGTACCTCTTCCTCGTCGTCCTCACCACGATCTACGCGGGTGAGCTCGTGTGGCGTGAGCGCCAACTCGGCGTCGCCGGGACGACGGATGCCCTGCCGGCGCCGACCGCCATCACCCTCGCGGGCAAGTTCATCGCCTTCCTCGGCGCGATGTTCGTCGTCGAACTGTGCGCCGTGCTGGCGACGCTGACCATGCAGACCGTCAAGGGGTATCACCATTACGAGCTCGGACTCTACGCCCGCGGCATCCTCGGCATCGCCATGCCGACCGTACTGGCGATCGCGGCACTCGCGTTCGTCGTGCACGCGTTGGTCAATGAGAAGTTCGTCGGCCACGTGATCATGATCGTGTATTTCCTGGTCACGCTCGCGCTGAGCAATCTGGGATTCCAGCGGGTGATTTATCAGTACGGATTCACGCCCGAATATGTGTATTCGGACATGGATCATTTCCACCAGTATGCGGCTTCGCTGTCTGGATTGGCGCTGTATTTCAGTGCCGCGGCCATGGCGCTGCTTCTCGTCGCCTATCTCGTCTGGCCCCGCGGGGCCGATGAGACACGGCGCGCACGACTCGCCGCCGCTCTCGCCCGCCTACGGTCGCCCGTCACGCGCGTTCTGGGCGGCACGACCGCGTTCGCGACGGTCGTCGCCGGCGGTTTCGTGTGGCACAATACCGCGATGATCAATCACTTCACGAGTACCCGCGACATCCAACTGGAGCGCGCCGCGTACGAGCGCGACTTCCGTCGCTACCAATCACTCATCGGCCCGCGCATCGTCGCCATCCATGTTCGCGGCGACCTCGTCCCGGAGCAGCGGGCGATGGCGTTGTCCAGCGTGTACACGGTCGTCAACAAGCACACACAGCCCATCGACACGCTGTTCGTCAGTCTCGCCAGCAGCGCGTTCCATTTTACACTGCCGAACGGGCTGTCGGCCGAGCGCGACTATCACGTGGACTCGCTCGTCTGGAATCGGCCTACGCGACTCCTCTTCGCCGACTCGGCGCGCGGTGTGTACCTCTATGGCCTGGAGCAGTCCATTGCTCCGGGCGATTCGATGACACTCGCGTTCGGTGCGCACTATGCCGCGCATGGGTATCCCAACAACGACCCGAACAATGATGTGGTCGCGAACGGAACGTTTCTCAACTCGACGCTGCAGTACTTCCCGAGCCTCTGTTACGAAGATGATGTCGAGCTTTCCGGCGACGAGGAGCGCAAGCGCGCCCACCTCGCACCGAAGGCTGCCGCACCATCGCTGAATGACGAGTCGGCCCAGGCGAATAGCTTTGCGTGCGACGCTGATCAACTGACGTTCGACGCCGTCCTCAGCACGGCGCCAGATCAGATCGCGATCGCGCCCGGCTCTCTCCAGCGCGAGTGGATGGCGAATGGGCGTCGGTTCTTTGCCTACCATATGGATAGCCCGATTCACAAGTCCTATTCGATCCAATCGGGGAGATACGCGGTGCGGCACGACAGCGCGCCGGGCGTTGCGATCGATGTGTACTACCATCCCGGTCATGAGGTCGATGTCGGCCGCATGATCGAAGGCACGAAGCGCGGCCTGGCGTACTACGGCACGCACTTCAGCCCGTACCAATTCCACCAGTTCCGCATCGTGGAATTTCCGCGCTACCAATCATTCGCGGAAGCCTTCCCAGGCACGGTGCCATTCTCCGAAGGCCTGGGCTTCATCTCCCGCGTGCGCGACTCCGAGAACGACCTCGATTGGCCCTTGTTCGCGACCGCGCACGAGCTCGGCCACCAATGGTGGGGTCAGCAGATCACGCCGGCCAACCAGGAAGGCGCCGCGATGCTGGTCGAATCGCTGGCCGAGTACTCGGCGCTGACCGTGATGGAGCAGAAGTACGGGGTGGCGAGCCTGAGGAAGTTCCTGCGCCACGAGTTGGACCGCTACCTCAACGGTCGCGCGACCGAGCGCAAGCGGGAAGTGCCGCTCATGCGAGTTGGGGACTTGAGCCAACTCTATATCGCGTATTACAAAGGCTCATTGGCGTTTTACGCGCTGCGCGACTACATCGGCGAAGACTCGCTGAACGCGGCGCTGAGTCGATTCCTCCATGACAAGGCGTTTCAGCAGCCGCCGTACACGAACAGCGCCGAGCTGCTCCAGTACTTGCGGGCGGTCACGCCGGATTCGCTCCAGTACGTGATCCACGACCTCTTCGAGACGATCACGCTCTATGACAACCGGGCGACGGCGGCCACCGCGACCCGACGCGCGGACGGGCGCTACGATGTCAGCCTCACGTTCGACGCCCGGAAGCTCCGCGCCGATAGCCTCGGGACGGAGCACGACATCCCGATCGACGACTATATAGACGTTGGGGTGTTCGCCGGGAACCGCCCGCTCGCGGTGCGCAAGATCCACGTGACGCAGCCGACGATGACGGTCACCTTCGTCGTCAACGAGCGCCCCACCAAGGCTGGCGTGGACCCGTTCAACAAGTTGATTGATCGGGCGCCGGAGGATAACGTCATGGCATGCTCCATATCGCCTTAGCGTTTCTGGTGCTGCAGGGGCAACCCTCGCGCCCCGAGATTCTGGTCCTCGGGACCTATCACATGGCGAACCCCGGCCATGACATCCACAATATGAAAGCGGACAACGTTCCTGGCGCCGAAGCGCCAGGGCGAGATCGCGCGGGTGATGGAGGTCCTCAAGAAATTCCATCCGACGAAAGTCGCGATCGAGGCCGAGGTCGGGACCACGCGGGCCACGCAACAGTACGCGGACTATCTCGCGGGCAAGTTCACGCTGACCTCCAACGAGATCGACCAGATCGGGTATCGACTCGCCAAAGAGCTTGGGTCTCAGGCGATCTACCCAGTCGACGAGGAAAGTGACTTCCCGTACGAGCGTGTACTGAACTACGCCAAGGCCAACGGCCGCGCGGACGCGTTCAATGCCACGGAGGCAACCTCGGGCGCCAGAGTGAAGGCTCAAGGCGACTACTTGGCATCGCACACGGTACTGGAGATGCTCGAGCTCATGAACGCCGACTCGTCGGTGGCGCAGGATGTGGCGGCATACTTCGCCTTCGTGCCATACGGCGATCCCAATGACTACGCCGGGCCAGACCTCGTGGCGACGTGGTATCAGCGAAACATTCGCATCTACCATAACATCCACGAGCTGATCGAGTCGCCGAACGAGCGCATCCTCGTGATCTTCGGCGCCGGCCACTTGGGCTGGCTGCGGCAAGACGCAGCGAATGACCCGACGGTGCGACTCCGGAAGCTCGCCGAGTTCACTGGGCAGTGACCGATCCGCTGGCGCACGTCACGGCGGCGCTCGCCGGGCGCTATCGGATCGAGCGCGAGATTGGACGCGGTGGGATGGCGACGGTCTATCTCGCCGAAGATGAGCGGCACCATCGAAGGGTCGCGATCAAGGTCCTGCATCCCGAGCTGTCCGCGATCCTGGGACCTGAGCGGTTTCTCAAGGAGATCGAGCTCACCGCGAACTTGCAGCATCCTCATATCCTCCCGCTCTTCGACAGCGGGAGCGCGGACGGGCACCTCTACTATGTCATGCCCTACGTCGCGGGCGAATCGCTGCGGGCGCGACTCGAGCGCGAGCGGCAGCTGCCGATCGCCGATGCGGTGGGCATCGCGACGGAGGTCGCCGACGCGCTGGCGTACGCGCATCAGCGCGGCGTGATCCATCGGGATATCAAGCCGGAGAACATCCTCCTCCACGGCGGCCACAGTCTCGTCGCCGACTTCGGGATCGCGCTCGCCGTCGAGCAAGCCAGCGGCCAGCGTCTCACGCAGACCGGGCTGTCGCTCGGCACGCCACAGTACATGAGCCCCGAGCAGACGATGGGCGAGCGCGAGGTCGGCCCGCGCTCCGATATCTACTCGCTCGGCGTCGTGACGTACGAGATGCTCATTGGCGAGCCGCCGTTTATCGGCGCGACGGCGCAGGCGACCGTCGCCAAGATGATGACGGACGAGCCGCGTCGGCTCATCCCGCAGCGCCGGACCATCCCGCCAGCGGTCGAAGAGGCGGTGCTGACCGCGCTCGAGAAGCTCCCCGCTGACCGGTTCGTCGGCGCGACGGCATTCGCTCAGGCGCTCTCGCAGCCAACGGTCGCCCGCCCGCCTCGCTCGGCCCCAGCGTGGTCCGTCAGGTCCGTCATTGCCTACGCGGCGCCAACCCTCGCGCTCGTCGCGGTGGCGTTCGTCTTCGGCCGAGGGCTTGGCACGGTCCGCGCACCGATCGCGTCGTTCGGCCGGTCCACACAAGTCACGTGGGAGCGCGGACTCCACATCCTGCCGGCCATTTCCCCGGATGGACGATCCGTCGCCTATTCCGCCGGTAACGGCGCGAACGTGAAGGTCTACGTCCGACAGGTCGCTGGTGGCCGCGTGACCCAGATCGTCGACGACTCAACGTCGACCGAGGGCAACCCCTCATGGTCTCCCGACGGCTCGCGGCTGCTCTTTCTCTCGCAAGGCGGCGTGTGGAGCGCGCCGTCCTCGGGCGGCACCGCGCGTCCCGAAGTGCCGCGCGTGCCCCAAGGCGCGGTCACCACGGCCGTTTGGGCGCCCAATGGCCAGACGATCGCCTACGCCGTGGTGGATTCGCTCTACATCAGAAATCCGGCCGGACAGGTCCGCCGGCTGGCCACGATCCACGACCCCTCGCTGTGTCAGTGGTCTCCCGACGCGACGCGCATCGCGTGCGTCGCCGAGAACTCGTTTTACTCGCGGGTAGGGATACTGTTCGACAACCGGTCGCCCAGCCACATCGTGGTCATCCGCGTCAGCAATGGCGCGATCGCTGCCGCGACCGACAGCGTCTCGACCAATCAGAGTCCGGTCTGGTCGCGAGACGGACGGTGGCTCTGCTTCGTGTCCGACCGATTCGGTCCGCGCGACATTTATGCCGTTCGCATTACGCGCTCCGGCGGCGCCGATGGCACGCCGGTTCGCCTGACCACCGGGCTCAATGTGCACACGTTCTCGATCTCGGCCACGGGCAATCGATTCGCGTACGATGTCTACGCCTCGACGGCGAACGTCTGGTCGCTTCCGTTTCCACCGAACGGTGTCACGCAAGCATCGGCGGTCCAAGTCACCCACGGCGTGCAGATCGTCGAGGAAGAGACGGCGTCGGACAATGGGAAGTGGTTATTCTACGACTCGAACGTGAGTGGCAACTCGCTGCTCTATCGCATGCGACTGCCGAACGGAGACCCGGAGCAGCTAACGTCGGGAACTGGCGAGGATTTCTTCCCCGTGCTGTCGCCCGACCGACGCGAGGTCGCGTTTCATTCGTTTCGCTCCGGCAATCGTGACATCTACGTGATGCCGCTCGATGGCGGCCCGACGCAACACGTGACCACATCGCCGATGCAGGAGGCAGCGCCGAGCTGGTCTCCGGATGGCCGGGCCCTCACGTATGGGATCTTCGGGCCCCCCGGCGCCGTCTACGTCGTGCACCGGAATCCGGATCGGACATGGGGGAACCCGGTCGAGCGCGCCCCGATCGGATCGTTCCCCATTTGGTCACCGGACGGGCGCTGGATCGCGTACGCGACCTACGTATTCGGAGGATCGCTGGCGATCGTCAGTCCCGATTCCGGCTCGCCTCGCATCGTGCTCGATTCGGCGGCAAGCGGTATCCTGGTCGAGGCGCCGTTGTGGAGTCGCGACAGTCGCACGCTCTACGTCAAGAGTCACAACGCGCATGGCAATGCACAATTCTGGTCGGTGCCTGTGACCGGCGGTCGGCCAACGTTGCTCCTCCAACTCACCGACCCCCTGCGCCCGTCGCTTCGTAACGCCTGGGGATTGGGGCCCGGTCGCATGTACTTCACCGTGGAAGAGCAGCAGAGCGAAGTCTGGGTGATGGACGCGACGCTGCCCTAGTGGGTGATCCCACCCAGCGCGCTGGGTGAAATGCCCACACGCCATGCAGTCGGCTTCGTTATTCCGCCCGTAGTGCTCGGCATAGCAGGTGCAGTATGCCGTCGCATGCGAATCGTTCTCGGCGCGAGCACTTATCGTCAGCGTATTGGGCCTGAGCGCGCAGCGCGAAGGACCAGTTTTCGCGGTCGCCCCGACGGGCCTCAACAACTCTGTCTCCAAACCCCGACACGCGTGGCGACATGGCGGTGATTCCGGTCATGACGCGCGAGGCAGCCGATCGGCTGACCGCGTGCGGATATGCAGTCGTCGGCCCGGAGACAGCGCCCAGTTCCCCCGACTACCTCTTCGAGCACGGCGACGTCGCCGCGTCGTGGGGCGCCGAGCATCACGCGGACTGGGTGCTGGTCGGTCGCTTGAATCGCATCGGCCGCTGGGAAGCCGACTGGGAAATCCAAGTCGTCTCAGTCTCTCAGCAACGCGTGATCGACACGCGCGTCGTCGAGCTCAAAGGCTTCGGCACGGACTCGGCCCTCACCGCCCGCCTCGCCAATCGCGGCGCCGCGTGGCTCATGGACCAAGTGACGCAGTCCGTCGCGCACGCGAGCAGCTCGAGCAACCCACGACCCTGTCACGCTTAACGACAACCGAACTCGGATCCCGAGTCGGCGGAATCTGACTCTTCACGGGTGGCAACGCTCGTCGCGCGGTTTGACCGCGACCACTATGTTGAATCCGTGCGCCGCTTTTTGTTGCGCCGCAACCAGGTCATCGCGCGCTTGGCCGAATCCCCGTGATCCCGCTACTCACCGCCCTGATCGATAGCACGATCGTCGTGCTCCTCGGCACCGGCACGCCTTTCCCGGATCCAGCGGCGAGCGGCCCGGCGACCGCGATCGTCGTCGGCCCGCGCGTGTTCCTCGTCGACGCCGGCCCGGGCGTCGAGCGGCAGTTGTCGGCCGCGCGTCTCACGATCTCCGGGCCGGAAGCCACGTTCATCACGCACCTGCACAGCGATCACACGCTCGGCTACCCCGATCTCATCCTCACGTCGTGGGTGATGGGCAGACGGCAGCCGCTCGTCGTGTTCGGTCCGCCGGGGCTGCAGCACATGACGGACGAGTTACTCGCGGCCTATGCGGAGGATATCCAGATCCGCACCGAAGGACTCGAACATGAGACCCGCGATGGCTATCGGGTGAACGTTCACGAGATCCGCCCGGGTGTCGTATACGACAGCGCGGGCGTGCGCGTGACCGCGATCGCCGTCCCGCACGGCAGTTGGCGCTGGGCGTTCGGGTATCGCTTCGATACGCCAGGCCGCACGGTCGTCGTCTCGGGCGATACGCGCCCATCGGAGGCGCTGACCGAAGCGGCCCGCGGCGTGGACGTGCTGGTCCACGAAGTGTATCCCGCATCCACCGTACGCCCCGAATCGCGCCCCGGCGGGCAGGATTGGCCGCGCTACATGCGCGCGTTTCACACCTCGGACTCCGAGCTCGGCGCACTCGCCGCGCGCGCCAAGCCCAAGCTGCTGGTTCTGAGTCACATCGTCCGCGCCGGCGCCTCCGACAGCACGCTCATCGCCGGCGTGCGGCTCGGCGGATACACCGGACCTCTCGCCGTCGGGCACGACCTCCAGCGGTATTGATAAATCGCGAGGGGTCGAAGCGGTTATTAACCACCGACCCCCCGCGCACAACATGCCTGCCTAAACCAGACCTGTCAGAACTAGACTCGACCGGACTGCCGCACCGAACCACGCACTGCGCGAGACGGCCCAAAGCGATCTAGCGGCTCGGCATCGGTTGGACCTTAACCACTGACGAACAAGCATGCAATGCTCCCCAGGTCCGATTCCGGATACCGTTGAGTCGGCGTTACGGATTCCGAGCGTTTCGTGCGGTTAGTACTCTGCCCCACCCCAGTGTTCCACCGACCGCGCATCGTAGACAAATTGCGACGCCCCGAACCTAGCGCAGTCTTTTGAGAAAGGCGGATGGCGGTTCGATGACCATCCCGCGAAACGGCGACAGGGGCAAGAGATGCTTGCGGTCGCCGCTGACGAGCACGGTGCAGGACCCGCTCAGTGCTACCTCTAATACAAGATTGTCTTTCGCGTGCGCGATGTATCCGTGCCCGCCGCTCGGAACATACATGGACGATATTGCTCGGATATCTTCGAGGACCGCATCGACCTGACGCGGAGCCAGCCGCAGCTTTCCGACCGCGTTCCGTCGAACCTCGGTCAGGATATTCTCGCCTGTCACATGGCTAAACTGGCCGGCGAGGAGTCGATCAATGACCTGCTGCGGAACGCCATTGAACGCGAGCGCCGAGACAAAGACGTTCGCGTCTACACACGCGATCAGCGCAGCGTCGGCGTTCCGTTGATCATTCGGCAAATGGGCCGCCGAAATCCTCGGGCTTCAGTCCCAAGCGTCGTGCCTGGCGCTGCCCTCGGGTGGCGAGCGCGCGGAACCGCCTTCTCGACTGATATTGGCGAAATGTCTCCCGGAGCAACTCGCTGACCGTGCGCCCTTCGGCGGACGCGACGCGTTGAATCTCGCGTCCCATGGTCGCCGGCAATGATATGGTGATCGTCTTGGTGCGGCCGGTTTTTTTCGCGGTGGGCATTGCGCCTCGATAAGATAAATTCTTATCGAACGGTAATCGGTTCGCCGTTGGCATGGAAGTCCGGGGACGTTCAGGTCAAGTATCCCGTCGCCCTCAGATGTCAACAATGCCGGACAGGGCCTTGACTGTCGCGCCACGTCATCGATCGAGTAGGGGCTAGACGACTCCGGTGCAGTACGCTATGTACTGCACCACATGAGCAGACTCTTTCTGTTGGTCGCGGTTCTCGCGACCGAAGCCTTGGGTGCACAGGCCACGACGCCCGATATCACGACGAAGGACCTCGAATATCGCCTGAAGATCATCGCCGATGACTCGATGATGGGCCGCGAGTCGGGCAGCAAAGGCGACTATATGGCGGCCGACTACGTCGCGTCGGAGTTCAAGCGATTGGGATTGGAGCCCGCCGGCGAAAGCGGCACGTACTTCCAGACCGTGCCGTTCTGGAAGGCGGCGATCGACTCGACATCGCGGCTCGTCGTGCAGGGCACGGTGCTCGAGGTGCCAGGCGATCTCCTCCCGACGAACATCGGGGCGCCGGTTCGCACGCTCGACGGCGTGCCCGTGATCTATGGAGGCGACGCCACCGATAGCGCACATTGGATCGCGCCGTCCCAGGCGGCCGGCAAACTCGTGGTGCTCGATGTCCCGGCGAACGCAATGTTGCGCGGGTTCGGACGCTCGCTGCCCCGGTGGCGACCGTCCGTCGCCGTCGCCATCGTCATGCTCGACGGCCTCGGAAGCGAGATCGTGGCGCGGCTGCGCGAAGGGGTGCCGATCACGGACACGACGCGCGACACCTCGACCGTGGCGGTGCTCAGGATCTCACGACACGCGGCCACGGTCTTGCTCGGCGCGGCGCCATCGACGCTTACGCCAGGAGCTACCGGCGCGACCGTCAGCGGCCATTTCGATTTCGCGCGGTCGCCGGTGCCATTCCCCGCGCGCAACGTGGTCGCCGTGCTGCGCGGGAGCGACCCGCGGCTCCGTGGCGAGTACGTCTCGCTGACAGCGCACAATGACCACGTGGGGTTCGACCACAATCCGGTCGATCACGACTCGCTGCGCGCCTTCAATCGCGTGATCCGCCCAATGGGCGCCGACTCGCCGGTGCGCGACCCAACGCCGGCGGAGTGGACGCGCATTCATGCGATCCTCGACAGCGTCCGGCGCGTGCGCCCGCCGCGGCGCGACTCGATCCGCAACGGCGCGGACGACGACGGCTCCGGCACCGTCGCGATTCTCGAAATCGCCGAGAAGATGGCGCGCGGCGGCGCGCACCCCAAACGCTCGATTCTGTTCGTCAGTCATACCGGCGAGGAAGCAGGCTTGCTCGGCTCGCGCTGGTATACGGATCATCCGACGGTCGCCGCTCGACTCGATCGTCGGGGAGATCGATCAGGACATGGTCGGGCGTGGCACCGCGACAGACTATCCGCGCGGCGGCACGGGGGCCGGGGATCCGACGTATCTGGAAGTGGTCGGCGCCAAGCGACTCTCGAGCCAGTTCGGCGCCATCATCGAGGCGGCGAACGCCAAACAGCCGGTCCCGTTCGTGTTCGACTACGAGTACGACGTGCCCGGACATCCGCTGCAGTACTACTGCCGGGCGGACCACTATAGTTATGCGCGCTACGGCATTCCATCAGTCGCGCTCTCGCGCGGCGAGCACTTGGACTATCACCAGGTCACGGATGAGGTGCAGTACATCGACTTCACCGATTTGGCCCGGGTGACGCGCATGGTGTACGACGCCGCTCTGGCGCTGGCGAATACGCCGACGCGCCCCGCGCTCAATGCGCCCAAGCAGAAGGACCCACACGCGCCATGCGTGCAATAGTCTCGATCGCGCTCCTCCTCTCAGCACGGCTGAGCGCACAGACGGCGTGCCCTGCCGGCACGACCGAAGTTCGTCCCGGTAATTGCGAAACCCCGCACGATCCGGCGCCGAGCATTCTCGACTATCGGCCGAAGTCAACGCTGGTCGCGCCCGCGCATGTCGTGAAGGCGGCAAAATATCCAGCGATCGATTTTCATGGCCACCCGAACGAGCTCATTACGTCCGAGCAAGGCTTGGAGACGCTGCATAAGGCGATGGACGGGTTGAACGTTCGCGTGATGGTCGCCGCCGACAACCTGTCCGGCGGCGAGCTACGCGATGCGGTGGCGGCGATCCGCGCGTCGAACGCCATGAGAGACCGCGTGCGCGTGCTCGCCGGGATCGACTTCAACGATGTCGGACCGGGATGGGCCGAGCGGGCCGTGAAGCAATTGGATGCCGACGTTGCGGCTGGCGCGGTGGGCGTGGGCGAGATCTCGAAGAGTCTCGGGCTCTCGATACGAAAACGCGACGGTTCGCGACTCAAGATCGACGATCCGGCGCTCGATCCCATCTGGGATGAATGCACCCGCCTGGGGATTCCGGTGTTCATTCACACAGCGGACCCGTGGGAGTTCTTTCAACCCGTTGACTACACCAACGAGCGCTGGCTGGAGCTGGAACTGTTCCCGGGACGCCGCTACCCGAAAGACCGCTTCCCGAGCTTCGAGGAGCTCATGACGGAGCGGGACAACATGTTCCGCACGCATCCGCGGACCACGTTCGTCGCCGCGCACATGGGGTGGCACGCGAATGATCTCGCGTCCTTGGCCGCGATGCTCGATGCCATGCCGAACGTCTATACGGAGGTCGGAGCGGTCCTCTACGACATCGGCCGACAGCCGCGCGCGTCGCACGATTTCTTCATCAAGTACCAGGACCGCATTCTCTTCGGGAAGGACTCGTTTCAACCGAGCGAGTATCCGTACTACTTTCGCGTGTTCGAGACGGCGGATGAGTACTTCGATTACTACCGGCCGTACCACGCATTCTGGAAATTGTACGGCATCGCTCTTCCCGACAGCGTGCTCAAGAAGGTCTACTTCGCGAATGCGCTCAAGATCACGAAGGGATTGCCCCGGCCAGCAACGCCGTGACCGGCCGGTACGCAAAGTGCTGCGAGTGCTTTCACGGTGACGTCCGCATATCTGGTAACAGATAGCGGCATTCGAAGTCATCGGCCACTGCGCGATCGAGTAGCAACGTAGGTTGTTGGCCCAGGGGTATTCTCCCGTCTGAACTCTTAAGCCGGAGACCCGCGTGGCCACCGACATCACTCGTCGTCATTTTCTGGAGGCTGCCGCAATGACTTTCGCCGCTGCACAGCTCGGCACCGCGGGCACCGCGCTCGCCAATGCCCCCACCGACATCCGTCCGTTTCATGTTCACTTTTCTGACGAGGCGCTGGCCGATCTCCGCCGGCGCGTCGCGGCCGTTCGATGGCCGGACAAGGAAACGGTCGCCAACCAGACGCAAGGCGTGCAGCTCGCGACGATCCAAGCCCTCGCGGAGTATTGGTCAACCAAGCACGACTGGCGTAAGGTCGAGGCGCGGCTCAATGCGCTGCCGATGTTCATCACCGAGATCGACGGCCTCGACATTCACTTCATTCACGTGAAGTCGAAGCACGAGAATGCGATGCCGTTGATCGTTACGCACGGCTGGCCGGGCTCGGTGATCGAGCAGCTCAAGATCATCGATCCGTTGACGAATCCCGAGGCCAACGGCGGGACCGCATCCGACGCGTTCCATCTGGTGATTCCATCGTTGCCGGGCTACGGATTTTCCGCCAAGCCGACTGGTACCGGCTGGGACACCACCCGTATCGCGAAGGCGTGGGACGTCCTAATGAAACGCCTCGGCTACACGCAATACCTGGCGGCGGGCGGCGATTGGGGTGCGGCCGTTACGCAAATTATGGGAGCACTGGCGCCTCAGGGCCTGCTGGGCATTCACACCAACATGCCGGGCACTCTGCCGCCCGAGGTGTCCAAGGCACTGGCGATCAATGCCCCGGCGCCCGCCGGTCTCGCGCCCGATGAGCAAAAGGCGTTCGACGAGCTCAAGGATTTTTATGGCCACCACGTCGGGTACGCGGGCGAGATGGCAAACCGCCCGCAGACGTTGGTTGCCCTCGCCGATTCGCCCATCGGACTGGCGTCCTGGATTCTCGATCACGATGGCGCCAGCTTGGCGCTCATCTCGCGCGCGTTTGCGGGACAGAAAGAAGGCCTATCGCGCGACAATGTGCTCGACAACATCACGCTCTACTGGTTGACGAACACGGGCGTCTCGTCGGCTCGCCTCTACTGGGAGAACAAGCTGCCCTTCTTCGACATCTACGGCGTCACCGTGCCGGCGGCCATCAGCGTGTTCCCCGACGAACTCTATGAAGCCCCGCGCAGCTGGACCGAGAAGGCGTACCCCAAGCTGCTCCGCTACAACCGGCTGGGCGTCGGTGGCCACTTCGCGGCCTGGGAACAGCCGAAACTCTACGTAGACGAAATTCGCGCGGGCTTCGCATCACTGCGTAAATAATTGCCCACGAGCGGCAGACGGCGCCCCACGTCACTTGGTTGACGTGGGGCGCTCGTGTATCATGCGCGGCGCATCATAAAATCTCTGACGATCCCGTGCGTTGCCGTGGCCCTCTCGCCGCTGGTGTGCGGCGGTGTGTTAGCTCAGAATGCCGACTCCATCGCGGCACGCATCACGGGTCGCGAATATCCCTCGATATTCGCGGCTTGGAATCTCGCGGAGAATCTGCGGCAGACCGATGGACGCACCGTTCCGCTAGCGGCCAGCGAGAGCCCCAACGACATTCGCGCCCGGCACGATTTGTTCTTCTCGACCTACGAGCGGTTGGGGCTCAGGCTCGCGGCCGGCCGGCAATATGTCGTGCTGACGCCGGAGTTCACGGACGAGAGCATTCAGGCGGCGCTCGCCAACCGGGCGAAGCTCCTGGCGGCGAATCCCCACATGCTCATCATGACGGACCTGCATTACTTCTCCGCGAGGCACGACTATCTGCCCGCCGCCTCCCCCTGGTGGCTGCACAATGCGAAGAACACCAGGTTCGAAGGCAACAACACAGAATACAAGTCGTCGCGCCTGGACTTCTCCAACCCTCAGTTCCAGGACAAAGTCGCGGCCTTGTGCGCGGCGCTGCTCAAGACCGGCGTATACGACGGATGCATGATGGATTGGTGGCACGACGACGATGAGATGGGCGGCGACCGGCTGGCACACCGCGGCCGCGAACCTCTTGGGGGGGGAAAGCCACCTGCACAAGCCCGCGTTCACGGCGTTGGAGGGTTGGTGGCAACCCGACGCCAGACCATCTGCACGACTGGTATCCCTTCTGGGACAAGTCGTTGGGCCACCCCGTCGGTCCGCTCGCGACCCTCGACCACCCCGATCTCAACGGCGCGTACACGCGGCAGTTCGAAAAGGGCAAGGTGGTCTTCAACCCGACACGGTGGCGCCCGGCGACGGCGACCTGTTTCTTTCACAGTAGCTCGACCACCCCCAACGACGGAGAAGGCGAATGGATTTTCGCGGAGTAGGAGCACTCCTGGCCGCGGCCTGCATGCTCGCGCCAAGTGCGAGAGCCCAGGGTCCCGCGGTCGGCGACGCGGCACCCGATTTCTCGCTGCCGGGCGGCACGCGATACGGCGTGCTCAAAGGCCCCGTACACCTCGCCGACTATCGCGGGCAGACGGTCGTGTTAGCCTTCTTCTATCAGGCGCGGACCAAAGGCTGAACGGTCCAAATGGAGGCGTACCGTGATCAGTACGCCAAGCTGTTCCACAATGGCCGCAAAGTGACGGTCATTGGCATCAGCGTCGACCCAGACACGATGCAAGCAAATTGGGCGCACGAATCGGACTTTCCGATCGTCTTCGCCAGTGATAGTGGCAGCGTCGTCGGCAAGATGTACGGCGCCTACGATGCCCAGAACAAAGTCGACAATCGATCGCTGTTCGTCGTCGGTCCCGACGGGCGGATCGCCTACGTGACGAAGCCGTTCAAGGTGCTGGCACCGGCATCATATACCGATCTGGCGGCGGCGATCGACAAGGTCACGCCGGCGAGTTAGAGCGCTTTCCGGATCGCGGCGTCGATGTCCTGGGTGCCGCCGACACCGGTATAGACCACCTTCCCCGTGTGGTCAATGACGACGACGTACGACGTCGCGGGAGCATCGTAGGCTCCCGCGGCGTTGCCGTCGGCGTCATAGACGACGGTGCCCGGCAGGGGGTGCACGGCGACGTGCTTTTGTACGCGCTCGAAGGACTCGTTGATCGCGACCGCGACCGTGACGAACCGCACGCGTCCGGCATACTTCGTCTGTGCCGCGGTCAGCGCTGGCTCGAGCTCCTTGCAGTTCGGGCACCACGTTGCCCAGAACTCGATGACCGTCGGCTCGGGGCCAACGAGATGCGAGAGATTCACCACTTTCCCATCCAGCGATCGCACGACCGCTGATGGGGGCTTCGCACCGAGCGCAATGCCGCCATCCTGTGCGTACACTGGCGCGGCGACCATGAGCGCCATGAAGATCGACTTGAGCATCATCAGATGAGTTGCTGCCCCATGAGAACCAGGTAGTACTCGGCTGCGCCAAGCATGATCAAGGCAAAGGCGCGCTTGACCCACGTCATCCACGCCCCGGCGCGCGGCAGACGAGCGAGGGCGCCGGTCGAGAGACCAGCGAGCACGAGAAACGTGCACATCCCGAGGGAGAATACGAACAGGTAAATGAAGCCCAGCACGGCGCTCCGGGTCGTGCCCACCCACGTCAGGACGGCCGCCATCACGGGCGCCGAGCACGGCGCGGCGACCAACCCCGATGCCGCACCCATAATGAATGCGCCGGCCGCGGCCCCCCCGTTCCCGGCTCGTGCAGCTCGCGCGATGAGCGCCGACGGAATCGGGACGGGCATAACGTCTAACATCACCAGGGCGAACAGGATGAGGAGGTTCGCCATCGCGAAATAGGCCCAAGGGTTCGAGCTCACCGAGCCGAACAGTGTGCCCGTAAGACCAGCCAAGAGACCCAACGTGGCATACACGAGGGCGAGACCCAGGACGTAGCTCAACGTGAGCACTATGGGCCGCACCCGCGAGGCGCCGGTGTCTCCACCGACACTCTTTCCGCCGACTATCGCCGCCGTGATCGGAATCATCGGATAAATGCATGGCGTGAGGCTCGTGAGCACGCCGGCGACGAACAGGAAGGGAACCGCCGTCCACGGGTGGGACGACAGCTGAGCAGCGAGGGACGTATGGTCCATTGGGCTGTAACCTAAGCTATCCCACGTCAAGAAGTTGTCAGGGTCCAGTGAGTTCTGGCGTCACCCCATATGGCCCAATATTATGGCGAATGTTTCGCGCTCTGGCCTGGCTCATAGCGATCGTTCCCGTCGCGGTCCGCGCGCAGGACGCCTCGCTCAACCTCGCTGATCCCGATGTCGCGGCCATCGCGAAGCTCGCCGATGACTTCGCGCACGCGGTTGACGCCGGCGATGTCAATCGTATCGTGGACTTCTACAGTCCCGCGGCGATCTACTTCGCGGACGGCGAGCCGGTGATCGATCGCAACGTCGGCAAGGCGATCGCGAATCGCTGGCGCAAGACCATCGGCTCCAATCGCGCGCACATGGCGATTCGCGTCGAGGAGATCGACGTGTCCGGCGACCTTGCGTACGATCGCATCAGCTACACCGTCACGATCATGCCGAGGATCGTGAATCTCGTCCCAGGACAAACGGGAACACCGAGCCAGGTGCAGCGCATCGGACGCGCCCTCGAGATCCTCCGCAAAGAGGACGGCGTCTGGAAGTACTACCGCGTCATGACCAACAGTTCGTCCGGCGACGAATAGCGCGTCCGTCCCACAGCGATTCAGATGATGGGTCGCATTGACCGCTCGTTGACACATTAGAAATTTTCTGTTATCGCTGCGCAACAGTACAGTACTGAGCGTAGCGCCGCCCGCGCGCATTGCCGTCGGGGGTATTTGTCGTGTCTGAAGACCGCGCTCAGTCACAATCCGAGGTGGAGCATTCGCCATGCGACTGTCTCGTGCGATGGCGCTCTTGGTCTGTTCCTCCCTGATTGCCACTGCGGCGCATGCTCAGTCGCGGACGATCAGCGGAACGGTCACGGACGCCGAAAGTAGTCAGCCCCTCTCCGACGTCCAGATCGTCATCAAGGGCACGTTGCGGGGAACGCACACAAAGGACGATGGGACCTACACGTTGCCGGTGCCCGACAACGGCGCGCTGACACTGAGCTTCCGGCGCATCGGCTACATCCAAGTGGAGAAAGCCGTCCCCGCTGGAGAGCTCAAGATGGACGTCGCGCTCGCCCGCGATGTGCTCAAGCTCGAAGAAACGATCATCACCGGACAGGCGACCAGCGAGAGCCGCCGCAACGTCGCCAACGCCATTTCTACCGTGTCGGCGGACCAGCTGACCGCCGTGCAGTCCCAGACCCTCGACCAGGCGCTCCAGGGCAAGGTCGCGGGCGCCGACATTCAGGCCAACTCCGGTGCGCCTGGCGGCGGGATGCAAGTGCGGCTGCGCGGCATCTCGTCGATCATCGGCACTTCCGATCCGCTGTTCGTGGTCGACGGCGTGATCATCAGCAACGCATCGATCCCGGCCGGCACCAATTCCATCACCAAAGCGACGTCCGGCGCCGCGGGCGGCAGCGGGATCTCCTCGAATGAGGACAATCCATCGAACCGCCTCGCGGACCTCGACCCCAACGACATCGAGAGCATCGAGGTGCTCAAGGGCGCCTCGGCCTCCGCGATCTACGGATCGAAAGCGTCGCAGGGCGTCATCCTGATCACCACGAAGCGTGGACACGCCGGCAAGCCGAAGTTCAACGCCACGCAGCGTCTGGGCTTCAGCGAGGACTCGAAGGAGCTCGGGTCGCGGACCTTCCCGACGCTGGCGGCGGCCGAATCCGCGTTCGGGGGAACCGCCGCGACGTACTACAAGCCGGGCGTCACCTACGACCACGAAGCGGAGCTGGCCGGTAACAAGCCGCTGTCCTGGCAGACCACGATGAACTTGAGCGGCGGCAACGAAGCCACAACGTACTACACGTCCGGCATCCTGGAACACGACGGCGGCATCATCGACAACACGTATTTCGACAAGCAGTCCGTCGCCCTGAACCTCAATCAGCAAGTCGGAACGCGCATGGACTTGGGGCTGCAGACGACATTCGCTCATACAGCCGATGGACGCGGGCTCACCAACAACGACAACACGAGCACCAGCTTCTACGCGACCCTGCCGGGCGTGCCGAACTTCGTGAACTTGCAGGCGCTCCCGAACGGCAGCTACCCGAACAATCCGTTCGCGCCGAGCAACCCGCTCCAGACCGCCGCGCTGCTGCACAACGACGAGAGCATCTATCGGTTCATCGGCTCCGGCCACGGCAGCCTGCATCTGCTCAGCACCTCCAGCAACATCCTCAACCTCGTGTTCACCGGCGGCCTGGATTTCTTCCAGCAGCAGAACTCCCTCTATTCGCCGCCGGATCTGCAGTATGAGATCCTGTACGGCAATCCGGGCACGAGCGTGCTCTCGAACACAAACAACCTGTTCACCAACGTCAACCTCAATCTCGTCCACGTTTTCACGCCGAGCGGCGGCGCGTTCCGCGCCACGACCTCGATCGGCGCGCAGGAGGAGACACGCTATCAGAGCTTGGATCGCACGGAAGCCAAGAACTTGGCCGGCGCTCTCCAGAATATCAATCGCGGGACATTCGTGACGGTGGACGAAGAGCGGCAGAATACCGTCGACCAGGGACTCTTCGCCCAAGAGGAATTCCTGACCCTCTCGGACCGCCTGCTGCTGACCATCGGCGTGCGCGCTGACCGCAGCAGCAACAACGCCAACACGGACCATCTCTTTTGGTACCCGAAGGGGTCGGCGTCGTATCGACTGAATGTCGGAAAGTCGTTCCTCGACGAGATCAAGTTCCGCGCGGCCATCGGCGAGTCCGGTAACGAGCCACTCTACAGCCAGAAATTCGGCGAGCTCGTCGCCGGCAACTATGTCGGCATCCCGACGTCCCAGGTGCTCGGAACGATCGCGTCGCCCGACCTCCAGCCGGAGCAGCAGCTCGAGGTCGAGGGCGGGTTCGATGCGACGCTGTTCGGCAGCCGCGCCACTCTGAGCGTCACCGGCTACCAGAAAACCATCAACAGTCTCCTGCTGCAACGCACGCTCGCCGGCGCCACGGGCTTCCAGAGCGAGTTCTTCAACGGCGGAACCCTGCGCGACCGCGGCCTCGAGATCGAGGGGACCGCGGCGGTCCTCCAGGGTCGGAACACGCAAGTGACGTTGAACGCGAACTTCTCGAAGGATGCGAGCCTCATCACGTCACTCCCGGTCCCGCCCTTCATTCCCGCGAACCAAGGGTTCAGTACGACCTATGGGACGGCGTACATCGAGCAAGGCCATTCCGCGTCGGAGATCGAGGGCAACGTCGTGAAGAACGGCCAGGTCACGACCGGCGCCATCGGCGATGCGAACCCGAACTTCCGCTTGGGCTGGGGCGGGTCGGCCACCTATCACGGCCTGCACCTGTCGGTGCTCTTCAACTGGGTCCAGGGACAGAGCATCGTCAACCTGACGGAGTTATTGTACGACTTCGGCCAGAACAGCGTAGACTACGCGACGCCGATCACCATCGACGGCAAGCAGACGACGATGGGTCAGTATCGCATCGCGCACTGGGAGGCGGGATACGGCAACACGTACGTGCAGGATGGCTCGTTCGTGAAGCTGCGCGAGTTGACGCTGTCCTACGATCTGCCGCTGCAATGGTTCCGGTTCGCCGGGCCGGGTCTCTCCAGCGCGACCTTGAGCATCAGCGGCCGCAACCTCGTCACGTGGACCAAGTACCCCGGCCTCGATCCCGAAGTCTCCAACTTCGGCAATCAGAACGTCGGCCGTAACGTCGATGTCGGCCCATTCCCACCGAGCCGTACGTTCTGGTTCGGCCTCAGCCTGGGGTTCTGACCATGACTACTCGTCTACTTCGCGCCGCAGCCTCCGCAGTCCTGGGCCTCGCGGCGTCGCTCATGGGATGCGCCAACCTGACGGTGCCCGATCTCAACAACTCGAGCATCAGCGACTTTCAATCGCATCCATCGGGCGCCGGGGCCGACGCCATCGCCGTGGGGCTCCTCCGCGGCGCGCGGGACGGCACTTGGTTCCTGATCCGGACGCTCGGTGTTTTCGGCCGCGAAGGGTATTCGCTCAACGTCGCGCAAGGAGATCTGCCGACGTACTTGGTCGGCCCCTTGAGTCCGGGCGACTTCCTCGTGTCGGGCACCTGGAATCAACAGTACGCCGATCTTCGGGCGGCCAACATTATGCTCGACGGCCTCCCGAACGTGACTGACCTCACGTCGGCGCAGAAAGAGGCGATCACCGGTTTCGCCCAGACGATGGAAGCCTTCGACCTGTCGCAGCTCGCCGCGACGCGGGACACGTTCGGCATTCCGATCACGGTCGATATCAACCCGACGGGTGCGCTCGCGCCGATCGCGACGAAGGCCCAAGTCTATCAGCATATCTATAACCTGCTCGACTCGGCGCAGACGCACCTCCAGAATGGCGGCGGCGTCTTTTCGTTCCCGATGCCCCAAGGCTTCTCCGGGTTCAACACGCCGACCACGTTCATCCTGTTCAACCGCGCTCTGCGCGCGCGGGTCGACATCACGCTCAGCAACTACACGCAGGCGCTGACCGATCTCTCGGCATCGTTCCTGTCCACGTCCGCTCCACTGTCGCTCGGCCCGGTGTTCGAGTTTTCGACCAACGCAGGGGACGAGGTCAACCCGCTCTTCGTGCCCTTCCTGTACGCGCATCCGCGGCTCGTCAGCGAGGCGCAGCTGCGGCCAAATGACTCGTTGGATCTTCGCGTGCAGGAGAAGCTCGTCACCGTGCCCTCGTTCACGTTGGAGGGCGTCACCACCAACGTGCAGTTCACGCTCTATAACTCGAGCGCCTCGCCGATCCCCGTCATTCGCAACGAAGAGCTCATTCTGATGCGGGCCGAGGCGAACTTCGGGCTCGGAAACAAGACCACGGCGCTCTCGGACATCAACCTTATCCGCACCAGCTCGGGAGGTTTGGCCGCCCTGCCCGGCTCGTTCGCGACCGGGCCTGACAGCGCGATGCTCAATGAGATCCTCTACGAAAAACGATACTCGTTGGTCTGGGAAGGCGGTCACACCTGGCTCGACATGCGGCACTACGGGTTGCTGCAGACGCTGCCGAAGGCACAACCGACCCATCACATCTTCGAGATCATGCCGTACCCGCTCGCCGATTGCCAGGGTCGGACTCCCAAGCCGGAAGGGTGTAACTTCGTCGTCGGATATTAGGCGTTGCGCGGTCGGCAGCTCTTCGTAGTGGCCGGGTTGTCGGTGCTGGCGGGCGGCAGGCCCGCCATGTACCGCATTCCGCTCGACGCGACCACGACGGGCCGTGGCGCGTCGGGCGTGGCGACGCTGTCGCGCCCAGCTTCGCCGTTTTCCATGCCCGTCACGCGGGACGGTCACATCGTCTACGATGTCGGTGTGACCGTCGCCGGCCTGCCGACTCCCGACACGTTCAACGGCGCGACGACCTACGTGGCATGGGCTACTGTGCCGGATCTGTCGCTCGCGGTGTCACTCGGCAAGCTGGCGAGCGACGGCACGACGCATGGCCAGGTGGCGTGGAACAAATTCATCCTGCTCGTGACCGCCGAGCGAACCGTCGGGGCCAAGTGGAGCGGGCCGATATTGCTCAAAGGCTCGTCGCCGAGCACGTGGATGCAGCGGTTTCAAGCGCACGTCACGGGTAACGGCGGCAACCCCGACTTCTGATGCGCGCGGTGGTACTCGGCTTGGCGCTCTTCGGTCTGCCAGTGAGAGCGCAGGATACATCGATGGCCGGTATGCACATGGCCATGCCCATGGGCGATGGCCATGGTCATCGTATGCCGCCCATGCCGGCTGGCATGCTGATGATGCCGGGGCTCGATAGCGTGTCGCCGCAGGTCGCCGCGTTTCTTCCGTCGGGGTCAGCCATACCCGCCGTCCCGGGGACCGTGATCGAGGTCAAAGACGGCGACACGTTGACGCTCGACGCACGTCTGGTCGCCCGGACGATCAACGGGGCGACCTACACGACGTACGCGTACAACGGACAGATCCCCGGGCCGCTTATTCGAGTCAAGCAAAATACGACGTTCGTCGTCCGGTTCACGAACCATATCGACCTGCCATCGTCGATCCACTGGCATGGCGTGCGGCTCGACAACCAATATGACGGCATTGATGGCGTAGGATCCGGCGCGTCGTTCATCTATAAAGTGCACGTTCCCGACGCGGGGCTCTTCTGGTACCACCCGCATATCCGCGAGGACATCGAACAGGGTCTTGGCCTCTTCGGGAATCTGCGTGTCGACTCGCCGGATCCCGCGTACTACAACCCAGTCAATGCCGAAGCCACGCTCATCCTCGACGACCTGCTCGTCGATAAGAACGGCTTGATCCCCTACGGAAAAGAGGGCGCCAATTTCGCCATCATGGGACGGTTCGGCAACGTCCTGCTGGTGAACGGGCAGCCGCGGTATCATCTCAACGTCCACCGTGGGGACGTGGTGCGATTCTTTCTCACGAACGCGTCGAATGCCCGGAGTTATAACATTGACTTGGCTGGCGCGAAGCTCAAACTGATCGCCACCGACGAGAGCCGATACGAGCGCGAGATGCCGGTGACGAGCGTCGTGATCGCACCCGCGCAGCGATTTATCGTCGAGGGGCGCTATGATAGCGCCGGCACGTTTCCAATCGCGAATCGGGTTCAGGCAGTGTCGAACTTCGCGGCCGAGTACTCGGTCGAAGCGGACACGCTCGGCGCGGTGACGGTGTCGCCGGAGCGAACGACGGCCGATCACGCCAAAGAGTTCGCGGCGCTGCGATCAGTGAGTGACGTGTCCAAGGACATCGATCGATTCCGGCCTCAGTTCGACCGACCACCGGATCATACCCTGATATTGACCGTCAACATTCAGGGGCTGCCACGGAGTCTCGTGCAGTTCATGGCGATCGACACGATGTACTTCAATCCGGTCGAGTGGAACGACGGGATGCCGGACATGAACTGGGTGTCGACGAGCCGCGAAGTGCGGTGGATCATGCGGGACAGCGCGACCGGCAAAGAGAACATGGACATCGACTGGCCACACGTGCACGCCGGCCAGATGATCAAGATTCGCATTCACAACGACGAGCGGTCGATGCATCCGATGGCGCATCCCATTCACTTTCACGGGCAACGGTTTCTCGTCATCGACCGGGACGGCGTGCGCAATGCCGACCTGGCCTGGCAGGACACGGAGCTCGTTCCGGTGGGAACGACCGAAGACCTGTTGCTCGATGCCTCCAATCCCGGCGTCTGGATGGCTCACTGTCATATCGCCGAGCATCTCGACGCCGGCATGATGATGCGGTTCACCGTCGATCCATAGGAGCGTGACATGATTCGGGTCGGTACACTCGCTTTTGTATTGAGCGCCATCGCAATCCAGGCGCAGGATCCGCCAAAGCTCGAAAAGGTTGGCGGGAGCAACAATGTGCACTTGTTGTCCCATGTCCCGCTCGGCGGCTATTTCCGGGTCGCCGACGCGGACCTGGAGCAGGAGATGTCCCGCCCGTATGCGTACGTCGGCCAGATCCGCGACCGCGCTGGCTTCACGATCATCGACATCAAGGATCCGTCGAATCCCAAGGTGCTGTATCGATGGCGGATCGAGAACTATGAGTTGCATCAGGGTGATGGCGGCCTGCGGGCGAAGTACTTCAAGCTGCACGGCCGGTACTACGTGGCCGTCTGCTATCAGTTCCTGCAAGGCTCGCCCGACGCCGACCTCGGCGCGATCATCTACGACGTCACGAGCCTGCCGGACACGACCAAGATCAAAGTCGTCGCCCGGATCACCGCTCCGTCGTTGCCCGGCGGATTCCACAACCTGTTCGTGTACAAGCACTCGGACGGCCGTGTGCTGCTCTTCACGACGACCACCTCCAACGTCGCCAACATCTACGACATGGAGAAGACAATCGCCGGCGACAAGGACTTCGGCCTCGTCGGCACGGTGCCGATCCCCCAAGGCTCAGCCCACAAGGAAGTGCTGCCGGGATTCGACCAAGGCCAGATCGCGATCTCGGGCTATCACGACTTCGCGGTGCAGTACGATCCCGCCACGCATCAGGACAAGTTCTACGGCGGCGGCGCGGGTGGGTACTACGTGTACGACGTGACGCACATTGACCAGATCAAGCTCGTGACGTCGATCGTCGGCTCGGCCGGCGTGGGTTGGGGTCACACGTTCACGCCGACGCCGGACGGGGCGTTCGCCGTGACCGAGACCGAGTATCAGTGGGCACCGCTCCGCATCTACGATCTGCGACCCGGGCTCGAGGGCAAAGTGCAGGCGGTGACGCAGCCCGTCTCGGTGTGGAATTCCGACTGGAACGACCTCGCGCACAACCACGAGATCCGCTGGCCGTATGTGTTCGTCTCGGCCTACGAGGACGGCCTCCAGATCTTCAACATGCAGGACGCGGCGCATCCCAAGACCATCGGCTGGTACTACACCTGCGAGTGCCAGCACGCGACCGGGTTCGGCGGTCTGCCGCAGTGGACCGGGCACAGCATCTATAACGGCGCGTTCGGCATCATGGTGCGGAACGCCAATGGGCTCATCATGATCACCGACTCGAACACCGGGGCGTGGTTCTTCAAGCTCGATGGGTTCAGCGGGTGGAATGGCGAGGACTGGGGCATGCCGAACATCTCCAGCGCCCAGGACTGGGATCATGGACCGCCCGGCGCGCCGGCGCCGCACAAGGTGGCGTCGAAATGAGATCTCTGATCGCGCTAATGTTGGCGGCGACACTCGGCGCGCAACAACCGCGTTTCGAGGTGACGTTCCCGGCATCGCTCAATACCGGCCCGATCACGGGCCGGGTCTTCGTCACGCTCTTTCAGCGCGCGGACATTGAGCCGAGGATCGCCGCGTATCAATCGGCGCGATTTCGGACTGGCCGCGTGCCGATCTTCGCCATCGATGTCGATCAGCTCGCACCTGGTCAGTCGGCGGTCGTCGATGCGAAAGCCGTTGGCTATCCGTTGGCCCACATGCGTGATCTGCCCGCGGGCGATTACTACGCGCAGGCGGTGCTCAACGTGTACACGCAGTACCATAGGTCGGACGGCCACACGATCTGGGCCCATCAAGATCATTGGGAAGGCCAACGATGGGCGTATGCGCCGGGCAATCTCCTCTCGACACCGGTGAAGGTCCATCTGGACCCGGCGAAGGGGTTCAACGTGCAGCTGGCGTTCGATCACAAGATTCCAGCGCTCGAACCGCCCCACGACACGAAGTGGGTCAAGTGGGTCCGGATCAAGAGCGATCTGCTCACGAAGTTCTGGGGTGTGCCGCAGGAGCTCGGCGCGACAGTGTTGCTTCCCAAAGGATATGACGAGCACCCGGATACGTACTATCCGGTCGTCTACATCCAGACGCACTTCTCGCTGGACGCGCCGTTCGGGTTCACGGAAGACCCCGCGCCACCACCGCCACCGATACAACTCGCGCCGCCGAGCACGCGCTCGAACGTCGAGTCGTCACGTCCGTTCGGAGGCGGCGGCAAGAAGGAGACAGGCTACGAATTCTACCAGTCATGGAACTCCGACGCCCTGCCACGAATGATCCTCGTGACGTTCCAGCACGTCACCCCGTACTTCGACGACTCGTATGCCGTGAACTCGGCCAACAACGGCCCGTACGGCGACGCACTCATGCAGGAGCTGATCCCGTACGTCGAGTCACACTTCCGGGTCATTCGCCAGCCATACGCGCGCGTACTCACCGGTGGCTCGACCGGCGGCTGGGAGTCGCTCGCGCTGCAACTCTACCACCCGGATTTCTTCGGGGGGACGTGGACGTTCTATCCGGATCCGATCGACTTCCGGCGCTGGCAGTTGGTCGACATTTATTCGGACTCGAACGCGTTCGTGGTCCCGAACGCGGCGCCGGGCGCTCCAGAGCGGATGATGCAACAGTCGCCGGAAGGGCAACCCGTCGCGTCGTTCCGCGCCATCAGTCAGATGGAGGATGTCTCGGGAACGCACGGCCGGTCGTGCGCCCAGTTCGATATCTGGAACGCGGCGTATGGTCCCGTGGGCGCCGATGGGTATCCGCGGCAGCTGTTCGACTTCCATACCGGCGTGATCGATCACGAGGTCGCGCAGTACATGCGCGATCATGGGTACGATCTCCGGTACTACGCCGAGGAAAACTGGTCGAAGATCGGCCCATCGCTCGTGGGCAAGATTCACATGCTGACCGGCGACATGGACGATTTCTACCTCGCGCCGGCGGTGTATCTCATGGAGGACTTTTTGGAGAGCACGAAGAATCCCTACTACGCGGGCGATTTTCGCTATGGGCGGCCGAACAAGGGACATGGCTGGCAGCCGATGACGAACGCCGATCTCCTGCGGGAGATGGCCGCGCAGATCGCCAAGAACGCCCCAACTGGAGCCAATACGTCATCATGGCGCGATTCCCGATAGCTGCGCTCGCTCTCGTGGCCGTGCGTGCCGCATCCGCACAGGTCACGCCGTTGAGCCCCGAAGATCTGACGGCGATACACTCGGTGGTGGGGACGGCGACGCCGCAATGGTCGCCCGACGGCGCGCGCATCATGTTCGCGTCGTCGCTCGGCGGCTCGGATCTGTGGACGGTGAACGCGAACGGCGGATTTCCGACGCCGCTCAACGTCGACATGGGAGACATCCCATTCCTGCAGCCCCACCAGCCGACCTTTTCGCCGGACGGGAAGTGGCTCGCCTACATCTCGAGTAGGCGGGGCGAGGGCGCATCCGAGATGTACGTGACGTCGCTCGAGGACGGGAGAACGGTGCCGCTCACCCACCTCGGGTCGCACGTCAACTCGTATTCGTGGTCGCCGGACAGCCGCTCGATCGCCGTCGCCGATGACCGATCCGGCGGTTACGACATATACGTCGTCAGCGTACCGGGTGCCAGCATCACGCGGATCACGAGCGATCCGCGCTACGAGGTGTTCCCGTCGTGGACGCCCGATGGCAAACGCCTCGTGTACGTGCGACTCGACGACCGGTGGCAAGACCACGACGTGTTGATCGCCAATGCGGCCGGCGGCGGCGACGCGCGGACCGTCGTCAAGGACACCAATTTCTTCGACTACGGGGCTGGCGCGACGTTCGGCTATCCGCTCATCTCGCCCGACGGGTCGACGATGCTGTTTCGGTCGCAGCGGAGTGGGTGGATCAACTACTGGGTCGTGCCGCTCGCGGGCGGCGCGCCGCACCAGCTGGCTCCCGAGACCGCCAATCAAAATGGCGCGCATTGGGCGCCGGATGGGAAATCGATCCTCTATGTGTCACTGCGGAATGGCACGCAGGATCTCCGTGTCGTGCCGGCCAGCGGCGGCGGCCCGGCTCGCGTGTTGGTTCAACCCGACGGCCAGGGGTTCATCAACAATGCGACATGGTCGCCCGATGGATCGCGTATCTCCTTTACCATGGAAAGTCCGACCGCGCCGGCCGATTTGTACACCGTGCCGAGTGCCGGTGGCACGCCGACGCGGCTGACGGTGTCGGTCGCCCCATCGTGGCGCGATGCCGTGCTCATTCACCCCAAGAAAATTCAATTCCGGGCAACTGACGGCGTCCCGACCTCGGCGTATCTCTACGAGCCGAGATTGGACGCTGGCAAGAAGGCGCCTGGTATTTTGCTCATTCACGGCGGCCCGACGTCGTCGTTCAATGATACGTATCAGGTCCAGGCACAGTTCTTCACGCAGCATGGGTACGCCGTGTTGCTGCCGAATATTCGTGGCAGCTCGGGGTACGGCAAAGCATTCGAGGATGCGAACAACGGGTGTTGGGGGCGGTGCGATCTCAAAGACGTTATCGCCGGCGTCGCGTACCTCAAGACGCTGCCTTACATCGATTCCACGCACATGGGGATCACCGGCACGAGCTATGGCGGCTGCATGACGCTCGCCGCGTCGGCCTTCGCGCCCGGGCTCTTCCAGGCCGGGATCGCCGCGTCGGGCTACGGCGACTGGCTCGCGTTCACCGACGAGCAGGAGATGCGGCACATCAAGCTGCTGCACTACGAGCTGGGCTACCTGCCGCAGGCGACGGCGCTCTACCGCAGTCTCTCGCCGGTCTATTACCTCGACTCGGTCAAGACGCCGCTGTTCCTGATCCACGGCGAGGGCAAGCCGTTTCCCCGCTCCGACGCGTCGAAGATCTTCGTCGACCGGTTGGAGGTGAAGTACAAGCCGGTCAAGTACAAGACGTATCCGAACGAGAATTATTACATCCAAAACCCGGCGAACGTCCGGACGATGCTTGGCGATATGCTGGCCTACTTCGACCAGTATCTCAGGGATTGAGCGGGACGGGTCGTCCCGAGCAGCACCAATGCTACTTGCCCGCCGCACAATGCGCGCTATCGTCTGGCGCCATGAACACATTCGAACGCCTCTGGCGCACGGCCGGCATTCAATTCGTCGGGCTCACCATCCTCGCGTATCTCATCTACGGCGATCTACCCGGGATCGGCGCGCCCGACGCCCTCTCGTTCTACCACGGCGATCGCATGCGTATCCTGATCGCTTCGGTATTCTCGGGTCTCGCCGTCCTCAACCTCATGTGGTTCGCGGCGGCGCTCAGAACCACTTTGGCGATGCAGGCTACGACGGCTGGGGCGCGGCGGCCACCGCGTCCAGCGCAGCGGTCGGAGCGCTGGCCTTCGTACTCATTGCGGTGGCCGCGGCGCTCGCGTACTCGAACGCCGACTTTCTGAACAATTTCGCGTGGACTTGCGGCGTGCTCTCGTCGTTCCCGCGCGCAATGCTGATCATGTCCTCGGCGTTCGGCTTCTGGCGAGCCAAGCTGATCTCGAACGCGCTCTTCACGGCGGGAGTCGCCGTCGTCATACTCGGCGTCCTCGGTGGCACCACGTGGGTGAGCGGCGGATTCTGGGCGCCCGACGGCGCCTACTCGCGATTCATTTTGCCCGTTATCAGCCTCGTGTGGGTACTGGTCGTGAGTCGCGTGCTGTTGACCCGAGCTCCCGCTACGCGTGCTGGATGGTGACGCCTACCAGCCGCGCACCTCGCCATCGCGCCGCGGATCCGCGGCCCCGACCCATCGGTCCCCGATGCGGGTGATGACGGTCACGCCCCCAAACGTGGGATCGTTAGCCGGCGACACAGCGACCTGATAGCCGAGTCGCCGCGCCTCGGCGTACACGGAATCGGCGAATCCACTCTCGATGCCCAGTTGTGCTCCGGGCTGAGGAATGAGCCGCGGCATACGCAACGCTTGCATCGGATCGAGGCCGAAGTCGAGTTGGTAGATGATCGTCTCGACGATTGCGGGCGGAATGGCCAGCGAGCCCGGGCACCCCACGACCATCTGTAAAGACCCGTGGCGCAAGACGATCGTCGGCGCGATGGTCGACGCAGCCATGCGCCACGAACCGATCGCGTTGGGAGACGCCGGATCGCGGGAGAAGTTGAAGAGCCCACTATTGAGGAACACGCCATCCACCCACGTGCCAGTCCCGAACACGAGACCGAGCGTATTGGTGAGGGACACGCCATTGCCCTCGGCGTCGACAACCGAGATATGGGTCGTCTCAGCCTCCGACCCCTCGGCCGGCCTGCCGAGTGCGGCGGCGTGAGCGCGCTCGCGCGACGGCGGCGCGGCGCCGAGCGCGGCGCAAATGCCATCGGGCGGAGCGTCGTACGGCCACGGATCGCCAGGCGCCAATCGCCCCGCGACGGCGGAATCGACAACCGTCGCGCGGGTGGACGCGAATGCTCTGCTCGTCACACCGGCCATTGGCACGGCGGCGTGATCAGGATCGCCGACGAAGGCATCACGATCCGTCACCGCCGCGCGCAGCGCACCCGCAAGCACACGAAACGCATCCGGCGCGCGATTGGGCGGGCCGAGTGCAGTGAGATGGCGCGGCTCGAGCAAGTTGAGCGCTTCGAGCACTTCCATCCCGGACTGCGGCGCGGCCGCCGACAGCACGACGTCGCCGTGGTACGTGGCGCAGACGGGACGCGTCCACCGCGGCTGGTAGGACGCAAAATCTTCTCGCGTGATCGTCGAGCCAGCAGCACGCATCGCTTCGACGATGTGACCACCGATCTCGCCCGTATAGAATTCGTCCGGCCCTTGATCCGCGATGCGCCTCAGCGTCGCGGCGAGCTCCGGCTGCGTCAATCGGTCGCCAGCGCGCAGCGGCTTGCCGTCCGGCAGAAAGAGACGACTGGCCCCCGGCGACGCTTTGAGCAACGCGGCGCTGGTGGCGATCTCGCGGGCGAGCAGCCCGGTGACCGTGAAGCCGTTCTGAGCCAGTGCCAACGCCGGCGCCATCACGTCCGCGCGCGAGAGCTTTCCATACTTGGCCTGCGCCGCGAACAGTCCGCGCACGGCGCCAGGTATCGCGACACCGCGTGGCGTCGCGGTCGAGAATGTCGCGCGAAGCACCGAGTCTGAGACCTTGGCCGACGAGGGCCGCAAGGTCGAGTCGGGGATATTGCCTTCGGAGGAATAGAAGTCGAGGTACTCGACGGCACCGCGGTGCGCGTCCCAGAAAAGCATTCCACCACCAGCGCCCAGGCCGCTCATCATGGGTTCGGTCACGCCCAAGACGAGCGCGGCGGCCACCGTGGCATCGATGGCGTTTCCCCCTCGTTCAAGGATCGCCAGTCCCGCCTCGCTCGCGTACGCGTTGCCCGTCGCGACAACGCCGTGTTCGGCCACCACCCGCTTGCCAAGGTCCGGCCCCACCGTCGCGAGTGGTCGCGGTGACCCACACGCGGCGGCGATCACGGCCGCGACAATGCATGACGTCCGCTGCACGGCGAGCTTACGGATCCGTTCGCGCCGTCGGCGCCAACACGCCGACGCCATCACGAATGCCGAGCGTCGTGCCGTCTATCACCGACATCGTCGCCAATCGCTCCAGAATGCGCCGCGCCGTATCAGCGCTCGCCATCTCGGGAAAGCCACGGCCCTCGAGGAACGTCGGACCCGGCGTCCCTTGCCCCATGACGATCGGGGTCATTCGCACATCGGACACAGTGTCTCGCCCGATCGCCATGTCGGCGATCACGCTGTCCCACACCTCGGGTGGATAGTGACCCTGCTCGGTCGTCGTCTGAAAGATGTAGTTGCCGAGCCCATAGAAGATGGGACGCCCGTGGTACGACTCGACACCGGAGAGCCAAGGATCACCATGCGCGACGTACAGGCTGGCACCCGCGTCGATCGCCGCGTGAGCCCAGCGGTGCTGCCAGATCGGGGTACCGACCGTCTGGAAATGGTGGTACACGATCACGACGTCGGCGTGCTTCCGCGCGTCGCGGATGGCGGCAATGTTGCGGTCCCAATCGGCCGTGTTGTCCAGGCGCAGCAAGTTGACGCCGGGCGTCGTCGCCGTCGCCGCGGCGCTGTCCGAGATCTTGACCGTCGCCATGGCGAGGAGCGCCACCGTCACGCCGTGCACTTGCAGCAGCGCCGGCGCCGTGGCTTCGGCGATGGTTCGGCCAGTCCCGGCGGGATGCAGGTGACGCGCGCGTGCCTCGTCGAGGGTGACCACGACCGCATCGGTTCCGTAGTCCCACGCGTGGTTGTTCGCCAGCGAGAGCAGATTGATGTGCAGCGACTGCAAGTAGTCGAGGATCACTGGCGGCGCACCGTGCAATGCCGCGGTGTTGCCCCCCCGCGTGGGAGCACAGACACAGCCCGGCGACAGAATCACACCCTCGTAGTTCGTGAAGACGACATCCGCCGCCGACAGCATCGGGAGAATACTCGATGACGGTGCATCGAGCACCCGGCGCGGGTCGTGCCGGATCAGCGCCTGGCCGAGCAGCACGAGCCGGACGGTCGGTCGCTGCTGCGCCAGAGCGGCGGGAGGCATGCTTCCCGCGAGGGCGACCACCGCGACCAGGGGCGCGCGGCGCATCATCAATGAAGATTCGGGTTGGATCCCCGCTCGTCGAGGCTGATCGGAATACAGCGGGCATTTGGCCTCGTTGCCAGAAACGTGTTGGTGCCTTCGACGAACCAGCGCCGCAAGTCCCATAACCGACGTCCCTCCAGCCACGTCACCGCACCACGTTCCGCCTGCAGCAGCGTCCACGCCGCGGCGGTGTTGCTCGGCGCACTGACCGGGGCCAGCCCTGGATAGATCGCGCGCTCGGCGTTGATCTGGGCGGTCATCCCGTTGATGTCTCCCGAGCGAAGCGCATACTCCGCGCGGAGCAACCGCATCTCCGCGCCCTTGGTCAACGGGACGGGGGCGCCGAGCGAGTCGTACTTCAACTGGAGGAAGAACGGCGTCGAGCCATTGCCGCCTGGTTCGACGGTGCCGTCCGCGTTGCGCACGCTGTCCCACGGCGTGCGCGGGTCGTTGAACACGTTCGCGTACACCGTGCCGTAGACGGTGGTCTCGCGCCGAATCTCCGTCTGATTGTAGAGATCCAGGTTCTCGCGCGAGCTGTTGGACGAGAAGATCGCGTTGTACACGAACGTGTCAGGCACTTGCGCGGCGTCGGCGATCGCGCCGGACCAGTTGCCTTGCCAGGCCCGCACCGAGGCGCGACCCCCGAGGGCCGCCACCGCCGAAACCGGGTTGTTCTGCGACGTGGCGAGCGTGTACGCTCTCGTGAAGAGGCTCTCGGCGCGCTGGAAAAACACGGTGTCGCTCTCGGCGGGTCCATCGTTGATCACGGCCTGGCACATGTTCTCGCCGAGCAGGCGATTGGAGAAGCCACCGTAGAGATAGGCGCGCGCCACGTCGGTGTCGCCGCTGAATGTCGAGCCCAGGATATTCGAGAGGCGGGCGATGCCGTTTTCGGCCGTCCACCGTGCCGTCTGCATGTCCGCCCAGTCCTGATTGGCGTCTTCGGGCGAGATGCTGCCATTGTAGAAATGCTCTTCCACCGTCGACGTACCGGACTCCATCAACTCACCCGACGCCAGCGCACCGCGGTCGACGTAGTTGCCGAGCGCGTACGACAGATCGCCGCCCATGCCGTTGACGAGCGATGTGGCCGCGTTCGATGTGTTGAGTGCGCTGTCCACGATCGGGCCAGGGTTCGTCACGGTGAGCAGGTTGCACGCCGTCACCGACAGAACGCCCACGAGCGTCAGGGAAGCCAAACCGCGCATCGTCCGCATCGTCAGAGCCCCAGGTTGAGGGTGAACGTGAACGTGCGCGGCTGCGGAAAGACGTAGTAATCGCGGCGGGCGAACATGTCGTCACGCTGGTCCGCGACTTCAGGATCGGTCCCGTCGTACTTCGTGCTCGTGAACAGGTTCAGTCCCTTGAAGATGAGCGCGCCGCTCCGCGCGAATGGCAGGAAGCGCTTCGGGATGTCATAACTCAGCGACACGCTGCGGAGCTTGAAGAAGTCGTTTGGCTCGACCCAGAAGTCGGGGAGCCGGAAGTTTTGGTCGAGCGTGCACTTCGCGCGATCCAGCGCGGTGTACGGCGCGAGCGCGGCCGGATTGCCGGCGGCCGCCTGGCGCATGGCCGCCTGCGTGGCGAAACACGGCTGCCAGGACAGCATGCCCGCATTCTGGTATCCATCGGCGTTCATGTTGTGTCCGCCCAGCTGCCACTCGCCGAGGACGTCGATCGTGAAGTGCCGCAGGAGGCGAATCGTCCCGCCGGGACTCCAGATGCGCGTCGGGTAGACGGACCCCAGGAACTGATTCGGCGCGATGATCGGATCCGCGTGCGCGTTCGCGTTCAGGACCTTGGTGCCGTAGTACGCAGGCACCGGGAGTCCTTGCAGCAGGTAGGTCGCATCATCCGGGTTGATCGTCAACGTCTGGCCGCCGATGTTGCCCGCGACACTATGGATGGTGGTGAAACCCAGACGCGCCTGAATGTCGGCGTTGCGGAAGCGGAGCAGCTCCGCCGTGACCATCAGCTCGTTGCCACTGTTCATCACGGTGCCGGCGTTGACGAGCTGCGTGGTCGCGAACCCGAGTGACGGCGGCTGCTGCACGGGAATCAAGGCGCGGGACGTCGTGCGCGAGTAGTAGGTGTACTGCACCGTCAGTCCGCCATGAAACGCGGACGCATCGAGCCCCGCCTCGACCTCGCGCGTGCGCTCCGGCGCGAGATTGGGGTCGCCGACCTGGTTGGGCTCGAACGCCGGCTGCCCGCCGAGCGCGGCGACCGGTGTCCAGGTGCGAACGGCGTCGAACGCTCCTGGCGCGCGTCCGGCGTCGCCCACCGCGGCGCGGAGCTTGAGCGACTCGAACCAGGGGAACGGCCAGAACGCCTCATCGGAAATGATGTACGATCCGCTGATCTTCGGATACGTTTGCACGCCGAAGTTCTGTCCGAAGGCGCTATTCCCATCGAAGCGGGCGCCGGCGGTCACGAAGAGCTTCTCGCGCCAGCCGATGACTTCCTGCGCGAACAGTCCGGCGTTGACGTTGCGCTGCTGTATCGCGCCGTTGAACTGCTGCAGGGCGCCGGAGAGGAGCGTCGGCGCGCCCGGCCCCGAGAACTGCTGGGTCTCGAGGTCGACTTCGTAGTCCTGATTGTCGAACAGCTGGCCGCCGACCGATGTGCTGCTGCTCAACCCTTTCGCGATCCGCCAGCGATATGTGCTCGCGAAGTCGGCGGAGAGGTACTGCTGATCCCACAGCGTCTGAATCATCCGCCCACCGGGGATGCGGATGTTGCCGTAGGGCGTGATGAAGGTCAGGTCCGAGTTGTTGTAGTCGTACCCGAACGCGAACCGGTTGCTGAGGTTGGCGATGGGGGTATAGTCCAGCGTCAGGCCGGTCGTATAGTGACGGACCGTGGTGATCTCGCTGGTCGTGAACGCGCTGTCATCGACGACACAGTCGATGCCCGTGAGCGGGCACACCGGGTCCTGATAGTCCGCGCCGGAGCCGCGCGAGATGTTGAGCATCGCGCCGGAGCCGTTGTTCCCATCGGGGAATCCCACCTGGCGGTTGCCGGTGATGCTCTGGCTCACGCCCACGGTGAGTCCCCGCGCCGGCTTGAAGCTGACGGTCGCTTGCAGTCGGCGGCTGTAGTCGCCGCCCTCGGGGAGCACGCCTTCCGCGTTGTCGGCGTTGCCGGACACGAAGTACGTGATGCCGCCGGCTGTCCCACCGCGCACGCTGAGATTGAATCGGCTGATCGGCCCGTCGTGCAACCACGATCCGTTCGCCGGACAGGACAGATCTTCGAACTTCGTGCCGTCTCCCATCTCGCGGACGCCCTTGCAGTCGTTAAACCCCATGCCGGTGGGGTCGGACGACGGCCCGACGTGTCCCATGTTATTGAAGCCACCGGTGATGCCCGCTTGCCACTGCGGTGCGCCCTCGGAGCCGCGCTTGGTGAAGACTTGCAGGACCCCGCCCGACGCTTCGGTGCCGTACAAGGTCGTCGCCGCGGGTCCTTTGATCACTTCGATGTGATCGATGTCCTCGGCGGGAATGTCGTTGAGCGGCGAGACGTACTGGCGCGAGCCGGGATTGGTGGGCGACTCGCCGTTGTAGACGCGCACGCCGTCCACGTAGATCAGTGGCAGATTGCTCTGGGAAATACTGTTGATGCCGCGCAGGACGATCGTGCCGCCGCCGCCGGGCTGACCGCTGTTGGCGAGCACCGTCACGCCGGGCGTCGAGCCTGCGAGCAACTGTTGAGTCGTCGTCGCCGCCGAATGATCGATCTGCGTCGTATCGATCGTCGCCATCGCCGTCCCGACCGACCGGCGACTCTCTTCGCCCGTCGCCGTCACGACGACCCCGGACAAGGACGCCACCACACGGGTGAGCTCGAACGACACGGTCGCGCCATTGAGACCGATGTCGACGGTCTGCGTCGACGGCTCGTACCCGACGAATTGCGCGGTCAGCTTGACGCGCCCAGGGGCGACGCCGCGAATGATGAACGCGCCGCGCGCATCGCTGATCCCGCCCTGGCGGGTGCCGACGACAATGACCGTGACGCCTTCGATGCCGCGTCCGACGCCGGTCGAAAACTTCTCGCGCACCGTACCACTGATCGAGACGCCTTGCACCTCGTGCTGCGCCTGCGCGGTCGGCGGGGCGTGCGCATCGGGAAATGGCGCCCGCACGAGCAGTTGCCGACCATCGATGGAGACGTAGGCCGTCAGGTGCGTGCCGGTGAGGATGTCGCCGAGTGCTTCGCCGACGGTCATGCGTTCGACATGGAGCGACACGCGGGCTTTCGATGCGGTCACGTCGCGGCCGTAGCCGATTTGCAAGGACGTTCTGTTGCGCGACCGCGTCCAGGGCCGCCGACAGCGGCGCCTCATGCAGGTCCAGCGCGATGCGCGTCTGGAGCGTCGCGACCGTGCTCTCCCGCGCGCGCAGCCACACGGTGCGCTCGGCCGACGCCAGAATGCGTCGTATCTTGCGCCGCCAGCGGCGCGACCAACAGAGTCCATGCGAACGCGAGGCGTCTGGTCATGGGGTTGACTCGTCTCCCGTATCGGGGAAGAACCGCACGCGCGATCCGTTCCGCGCGTACCGGGCGTGACAGAGCGCCGCGACGGCATCGAGGACCGACGAGGCCGCATCGTTGCCAACCGCGAGCGTCATGCGGCAACCGGCCAGTCCGTTTGACGCGCTGACATCGAGCGCATACCATCGCCCGAGCTCCGCGGCGACGGTGGCGAGTGCCTCGTCGTGGAAGCGGAGTTGGCCGGTGGTCCACGCGGTCAACGACGCGACGTCGGCGTTCGACTGGACCGTGGCTCGCCCCCGTGCGTCGAGCGTGGCGAGATCGCCGCTCTCGAGGATCGCGCGCGCGAGTCGCACCCGTCCCTCGGCGACCGCCACGCGGACCGACGAGTCTCCGGCGTAGGCGTCGACGAGGAAGTGCGTACCGACATCCGTGATGAGCGCGTTGCGCGCACGCACGGCGAACGGATGGGCCGGATCGTGGACGACGGCGAAGTAGGCTTTCCCTTCGAGCTCCACCGTACGCGTCGCTTTGCCGTACGCGGTCGGGACGCGGAGGCGGCTCGCGGGCGCGAGCGACAATTGGGTTCCGTCGGTCAACGTGACCGCGAGACGCTCGCCGGCTGCGGCGGCATACTCATGAAAGGCATCAGTCCGCGGACGGATCGAGCGCAGCGGTCCGAACGTGAGACCCAGACCGACCGCCGCAATGATCGCCGCCGCAATCGCGGCGCGCTGCCACACGACGCGTTCGCCCCTGGGCTCCGCCCACGCGCGGCCGACCGCGCGCTGGCCGGTGCGTACGCGCAGTCGTGCCCACGCCGCGGACGCATCGTGTCGCGCCGGCAGCTCTGCCGCGGCGCGCCATGCGGCTTCCAGCGACTTGAGCAGCGCGTCATGCGATGGGTCCTGCTCACACCAACGCCGGACCGCGTCGACATCGTCGCTTGTCGCGACGCCTGACAGATACCGGGTGAGGAGCTCCCACGGGATGTCCATGCGCTCTATGACGGACGAGCGCCGACATCCCCCCATCGCTTAAGGGAAAGTCAGTCCGAGAGGCCCGCCCAGACGGCGCGCAGTGCCTTGACGGCGCGCACGAGCTGTTTCTCGACCGTCTTGACCGAGACGCCCATGACGGCCGCGATCTCGCCGTACGACAACCCGTGCTGCCGGTGGAGCACGAACGCCTCGCGACAACGCGCGGGCAGTTGCTCGAGCGCGCGCGCGACGATCATGGCCGATTCCATGGCGACCAAGTGTTCATCGGCGGCGCCGGATGGCGCGCTCATCAACACGGGCTCAGCGCGGCGCATCGCGCGTGCGGTCCACAGGCGTTCCCGCCGCTGGCGCGCGAGCTGCTCGAGCGCGCGATTGCGCACCGCGGTATAGAGATAGTGCTTGATGGAGACCCGGATCTCCCACTCGTCGTGCCGCTGCCAGATGCGGCAAAACACATCGTCCACGATGTCTTCCGCGCCGGCCGACGATCCAAGCAGATGGGTCGCGAACACGCAGAGCGGGTTGTAGAGACGCTTGAACACCGCTTCGAATGCCTGTACGTCGCCGGCGCGGATCCGAGCGACGCAATCGGCGTCGCTGTCTGCTGCAACAACTGGTGCGCGGAACGGCGAGGCCATTCGCCCTCTTCAGCAACGGAGGGCCATAGATATGCGCGCTCGCCGAAAGTCGCAAGTCGATTATCGCTTTCGAAAGGCGGCTTCTCCAGCGTCGGAGATCTGCACCCACTTCGCGCTGGGCGCAGCCTCGGCGTCGTAGTTGTCGTGCCAGTTCCACCACTTGTACGGCGCAGTCTGGGGGTAACCCTCTGGCGAGTCCTCCCATGTCTCCTGACGTCCGAGCGGCGTGATATCGAGGTAACTCCAGGTCGTGCCCATCGCCTCGTCACCGCGACTATTAATGAAGTACGTGCGGAACACGTGCTCGCCATCGCGGAAGAACACGTTGTGCCCGTGCCACTGATCGACGCCGAAATCCTTGTCGAAGCTGTCGGTGATGGTGTACCACGGCATCACCCAACCCATCCGCGCCTTCACCCGCGCGATGTCCGCCTGCCCCGCGCGTGAGACATAGGCGAGCGTCGTGTCGCGCGCGTTCAGGTGGGACAGGTGGGCAACCTGATCCGCGCCCAAGGAACACCCGCGACAGGCGTGCTCGGGCCAGCCGAACACTCCGGGCTCGAAGAAGGCGCGATAGACGATCAACTGCCTCCGACCCTCGAACAGGTCGAGCAGGCTGACTTTCCCACTGGGTCCGTCGAACTCGTACGTCTTCTCCACCGCCACCCACGGCATCCGCCGTCGCTCGGCGGCCATCGCATCACGGGTGCGGGTCAAGGCTTTCTCCTTCACGAGAAGCTGCTGGCGCGCAGCTTCCCACTCCTGCTCCGATACGATCGGGGGGGTCTTCATCGCGAGACGCTCTATGAAAGGTTTGTGCGACCTTGCCGATGGCGACGATCGTTGCCGCGACGGCGATGCATGCTGGGCACATATGCCCATATATTCAACCAGTCGGTTGAACGTTCCCGGATCGTAATTGGTATGACCGGTTTCGACCAATTTGGCCCTCCCGTCCAGACCGCACGATTCTAGCTTGCGTTATGACACCTCGATTGCTCGCCGCTGGGTTGATCGCTCTCAGCACGCTCGTTCGCCCGTCGGCGCCGAGCGAGCGCGCCGCGTTCGTCACCACACTGGGTCGCGACACGGTCGTGATCGAGAGCTTCACGCGGACCGACCGACACGTGGACGGCAACATGGTCGTGCGCATCCCCGGCACGGTCCTCTGCCACTACGCCGCGGATCTGGACAAAGATGGTGCGGTCACGCACACGGTCGTCGACATCAAGCCACTCGGCACACCCGACGTGAGAGCGCAGCGAATGACCATGGACTTCGACGGTCTCAACGTGCACATCGCGACCGACGGGGCCAACGGACCGCAAAGCACGACGCGCGAGCTCGCGAAGGTCGCGTTCCCGTTCCTCATGACGGGCTTTGGGGCCTCCTATGGCCTGTACTCGTCGCTCGGTATGTACGAGCTGTTCCTCCCCCGCGTCTTGTCCGCGGCGCACGATACCACGCCGGTGTACTCCATAGACATGGCGACCCTCAAAACGGGGACCCGCGAGTTCGTTCGCCATTCGCCTACGCAGGTCGACGTGGACTACTTTGGCATCGCGTGGACGCATCTCACGGTGGACGCCGACGCGCATATCACGAGCGTCAACGCCAGCCAAACGACCGAGCAGACGCAAACGCAGCGCACGGATTTTCTCGATGTGGAACGCCTGGCCAAAGTGTTTGCGGCCGCGGACCACGCGGGCAAGGGCGTTGGTGCGGCGTCACCCAACCGGATCGCCAACGGAATGATCGGCAGCACGCAGGTCAGTGTGGCGTTCGGCAGTCCGAAAAAACGCGACCGCGCCATCCTCGGGAACGTCGTGCCCTACGACCAGGTGTGGCGTACGGGGGCGAATGAGGCAACCACGATCTCCTTCGCACGCGACGTGACGATCGCCGGCAAAGCCGTACCGGCGGGAACATACAGCCTCTGGACGATTCCAGCGCGCGATGGCACGGTGCAACTCATCATCAACGGGCAGCACGGGCAGTGGGGCACCGACTACGATTCGGCTCAGGACCTGGTACACGTGCCGATGCAGGTGGCGACCGCGGCGACACCGCAAGAGGATTTCACCATCGACGTGACTGGCGCCGGCACCAACGGTGGTCAGCTCCGCATGAGCTGGGACACGTTCGTCTGGACAGCTCCGATCACGTTGAAATAGCGGCGTCGAATCTCAACCGAACGTGAAGGCGTATACTGACGCGCCGGGGTCGAGGAATTCGATATCGAATGTCCGCTCAGTGATTGCGCCACGCTGACGCACGAGCTGATACAGCCGCTGAGTCGTGATCGTTCCACTCCCATCGCCTCCAACGTCGCTCCCGTGGTCAGCCATTGGAGCCTCACCGTCGACGCGTACCCGAAAGCGAACGGGGCGTCCATCCGCGGTGGGTCCGAGTACGAGGTGCAGATCACGAGAGTGGAACCGGAACACGACGTGACCGGGAGCGCTTGTCAGCACAGCCGCCTCCGGCCCCACCGTCCACGTGCCGACGAGGGCCCAGGCATTCAGCGGCAGCGTGGCGGGCGCCGAGTATGTCTGGGCGGTGTCGCGTCGGATCGCTTCTGGTGATGCCAGTCGTTCGGCACGGCGATACCCGACATAGGTCTCTGGCGAAGCAACGCTGCGCATTGCCGCGGCGGCCTCCGCGCCACCCGCGTTGATCTCCGCGGTGCCGGCCAATGGCGGATGACCGCCCTCGGCGAGCAGCGACCGGATGTGCTGTTCGATGTCGGCATCGTGTCCCTCGCCGGCATTGCGATAGCGGATGCGTCCGGATGTGTCGATGAGATACTGCGCTGGCCAATAGTGATTATCGAGCGCGCGCCAGATGGCGTATCCGTTGTCGAGTGCGACCGGATACGTGACACCGAGATCCCGCACGGCGTGGGCCACATTCGCCGGATCGCGCTCGAACGCAAACTCTGGCGAGTGCACACCGATCACGATGAGGCCATCGGCGGCGTATCGCGACGCCCACGCTTTGACGTACGGCAGCGTGCGGAGGCAGTTGATGCACGAGTACGTCCAGAACGTCCAGCAGCTCGACATGCCCACGCAGCGCCGCCGCGGCTAGTGGCGGCGTATTGATCCAACCCGTGGCCTGCGCGAGATCGGGAAGCTGATCGGCGTTGGCGGGAGTGGCAGCAGTCGCTGTCGACCCGGGATCAACGCGTGGTCCATTGGCGAGCCGATCGACCAGACGTTGCTCGGCCGGAGTCGTGCTCGCCAGAGAGAGTCGCGCCAGAATCCCGGTGTCCCAACCCATGGCGACGGCCACAACACCGAGGAGAACCGCTATGCCGAGGCCTCTCCGGATCCACTCCTCGGCTCCGAGGCCGCGCTTCATCGCCGCGAACACGCGCGACCCGGCCACCGTAGCGAGGCCGAGTGAGACGGCAGCGCCGGCCGCGAATGCGAGCAGGAGGAATGTGGTGCGCGCGCTCGCCCCGCCGAGGGCGGCACTGGTCAGGATCAGTCCGAGGATGGGACCGGCGCACGGCGCCCACAGAAACCCCACCGCCACGCCCAGCAGCAATGCGCCGCCCACGCCAGTTCTCGCGTCGGCCCGCTGCTGGAGACGACCGCCGAAGGCCACGAACGGTCGCGTCAGCCGATCGCCGACTGCGGGGAATATCAGGGCGACACCGAACGCCGCCAGCAGCACGAGTGCCGCTCCCCGCCCCACCTGATTTGCGCGCACCACCCAACCGCCACCAACGGCGGCCGCCAATGCGACCGCGGTAAACGTGACGGCCATCCCGAGCAGCGTCGGCAGCCGGTTGGACTGCGCGAACACAAATGGGATGACGGGAAGTACGCAGGGACTTAGTATCGTTAGCGTACCGCCGAGAAACGCCAGGACGAACAGGAGCATGTCGGAGGGTGCCAGAGTGGACGAGCGCGCGCTGAAGTTACTCGATGCACAACAGAAGGCCGAGCACCTGTTCGCGGTCGCTCAGCGGCGCGGGTACATCGTGGGAGGCCAGATGGAACTGGAGCTGAATACCAGGATGTACGGATTAGCGGTCGAATTGTTCGGCATTCGAAAATACTGGCACAAGCGCATCGTGCGCGCGGGACCCAATACGCTGTTCCCGTACCGCGAGAATCCGCCGAATCTGCCGATCCAGCGCGACGACATCCTGTTCTTCGATTTCGGTCCCGTCTTCGAAGACTGGGAAGCGGATCTCGGTCGGACCTACGTGTTAGGCGACGACCCCGTCAAGCTCAAGCTCCGCGACGACATCCTCGCCGGATGGGAGGAGGGGAAAGCGTTTTTCCGTGCGCAGAGCGACATCACGGGCGCCGAGCTGTACGCGTTCTCCTCGGCGTTGGCCCGCAGTTTCGGATGGGAATTCGGCGGACCACACTGCGGCCATCTCATCGGGAACTTCCCGCACGAGCGCATCCAGGGCGAGGAAGTCGAGAACTATATCCACCCGGACAATCACAAGCGCATGCGCGACCCCGACAAGAACGGAGGGCAGCGGCACTGGATCTATGAGATCCATTTTGTGGACCGCCAGCGGCAGATCGGCGGCTTCTTCGAGCAACTGCTGACGGTCGACGGCTAGACGACGAACCGCTCCACGTCGCGCTCCATCGCCGCGGCGATTTCGGCCAAATGTTGGGCCGATGTGGCGATCTCTTCCATCGAGGCAGTCATTTCCTGCACGGCCGACGACACGTCCTCGCCGGCCACCGCGGTGCGCTCGGCGCGGCGCACCAAGTCTTCACTCGATTTCGCTTTCGCACCGCCCAGACCGGCGGCATTGGCATCCACTCCAGCCAGCACCTCGCGACTCGCCGCGGCGATCGCGGCGGCTGCGCCGGTAATCGCGTCGGCATCGATGCGCGACTGACTGGCGACTTTCACGATCTGAGCGAGCGCCGTGGCCGCGTCGCCCGCCCGCGCGGTGCCGCGCTCGACCTCGACCGTCCCGGCCGTGATCGCACCGGCGACCTGTTGCATGCCATCCTGGATGCGCCGCACGATCGCGCCGATTTCGTCCACGGCTGTCGCCGATCGACCGGCGAGCTGCCGCACTTCGCTGGCCACGACGCTGAACCCACGCCCCTGGTCGCCCGCCCGCGCCGCCTCGATCGCGGCGTTCAGCGCGAGGAGGTTGGTCTGCGATGCAATCTCCGTGGTCGTGGTCAACACCGTGTCGATCGACCGAAGCGCATCCTTCAGTCCGTTCAGTTGCGTCGACGCAGCCACCACCGAGTCCCGCATGCGCTCGATGTCACCCAGTGTCGCCGTCACCACCGTAGCCCCATGCTCGGCCACCGACGCCGCGCGGTCCGCCGAACCAGCGACCGTCCGTGACCGGTCGGCCACATCCGCGGCTCGGGTCACCATGTCCTGCAACTGCGCCGCCATCACGCGGGCATCAGCCGCTTGGGACTGGGCGCGTTCCGCGACGTCGCTGATCGCCACCGTGACGCTCTCGCTGGCCTGACGGATCTGATCGGTGGTGCTGGTCAGCACCTTGGCCAATGACGCCGATTCCAACGCGCGCTCCTTCACGTCGCGCAGCATCTGGCCCATCCGTTGCACGCCGTCGTTGAGCGCGCCCGCCGCCGCGCCGACCACGCCACCGCCGGCATCCGCGCTGGAGCGCACCGTGACGTCGCCGGCGCCGAGGCGTTCGGCCATGGAGATCAAGGCCTGGGACTGCTTCGTCTCCTGCTCCAGTTGGCGTGCCATGTAGATCAACACGGTGGTCTGGAAGACCACGAACCCGGCGTGCAACGCGACCATGCCCCAGCCGGTATGCGAGGCGAAAACGACCACACCGCCGATCTGGTGGACTTGCAGATAGTTGAACAACGCGTGATGCACGGCGACGACCGTTGCGGCGACCACCGGTACGCGCCAATCGCGGTACATGAGCACGAACGACAGCACGCAGAAGAAGTGGAAGTGCATCTCGATCGAACCCTGCGTCTGTTGGATCATCAGCGCCGAGTACACGACTAACGCGGTCGCGATCAAGAGTCTGGTGCTGAGCTCTCCGGGCGCAAAGTGGACGGCCAACACCGCGGCGAGCGTGGCGCTCCCCCCGACGCCGAGCGCCAGGAGCCAGGTCCCGTGCAATGGGGCGAGCGCCATGGCGAGCGGCAGGTGTGCGACGAGCAGCCACATCAACGTGCGATCGGTCTGGCGATGCACGTCGTCGAGCAGCGTCGTCGGCGCGGCGTCGCGGCGATCGGACGCGCGGGACACACCAGATATGGGAAGCGCGAGAGTCATGTCCATGGGCCTGACGCCCCGAACATTTGCGGGTCACCGTCTGCATATCTGCATCATCTATAGCAAAGAGTGCACGACGCGGTTGGCTGGCTACTGGCGCCCCTGGGTGACGAATGGCGTGAGCCCTGTCCGCAGCAGTCGCCGAGCGACGACCAGCGCTTCGAGTGTGGCCGCATCGGCCGCCTCGATGGTCCACATTCGGGTGAGGGCGAGCATGAGGGTAGCGCGCTACGCCGGATCGAGATGCCGGCGCAGCGCGTCGGTGGCGCCTACTGGAGCGATGAGAACGAGTCGATCGCCCGCGGCGAGCGCCGTCGGCGCGGTCGGGGCGATCAGGTGCTCGCCGCGGACGATCGCGATGATCTCGGCGTCCGAGGCGCCGAGCGTGCCATTCAGCGACCCGGGGTTCCGGCCCACGCATTCGCTATCGGGGCGCAGGACGCCGAGCGTCAGCCGATAGCCGTCGGGGAGCTCGATCGGCACGCCGGTCCGAAGCAACGAGACCAGATCGAGCGCACCGCCCGGTGGAATCCCCGCCAACGCGCGCGGCGAGCGCTCGCGGAGCAATCGGAGCGCGGTCGTCAGTTGCTGCGCGTGATGCGCCGGCGAATCCGCACGCGAGGCGACCTGGTGCTCGTAGAGACTCCGGTAGCGCAGCCGCTCGCTGAGCCGCGTTTGCACGAGATAGCTGAGCAGAACCGCCAACGCCGCCGGGACGAGCAGACTGTACCCGCCGGTCATCTCTGTCACCATCATGAGGCTGGCGATCGGTACATGCGCCGCGCCCGCGAACGCGGCGGCCATGCCGACGATGACAAACGGCGCCGCGTGCTCGTGCGCGACGGTCGCGAAGATCCCGCCGAGCATACCGCCAACGTAGAGGCTGGGCGCGAACACGCCGCCCGATCCGCCGGACGCCACCGTGAATGAGGTCGCGATGATCTTGGCCGCCATGAGCACCAGGAAGATGCCACCCACGAGACGACCGTCGATCGCCTCCTGGACCCAGCCGTAACCGCCACCGAGGATCTGAGGAATGGCGAGCGCCAGGAGCCCGGTCAGGAGGCCCCCGAGCGCGGGTCGGATCCAGAGCGGTCCCGGGAGTCTTCGGAACTGGTCGCGAACCCAGTAGAACGCCACCGGGAAGATGGTCCCGATCACGCCGGCGGCGACCCCGAGTACGACGAACCATCCATAGTGGATCCGGCTCTCGAGCTGCCCGACGTTCGCCGGCACCCGAAACAGGGGATCCCACCCGGCGACGAACCCGTTGAGCGCGTAGGCGACGATCGCCGATAGCATCGTATAGAGCAACGCGCTGGCCTCGAACTCCATGTCCGAGTACAGCACCTCGATCGCCATAATCGCGCAGCCGATCGGCGAACGAAAGATCGCCGAGAGGCCAGCGGACATGCCGATGAGCAACAACAGGCGCCGCTCGCGTGCACTGCGCCCCGTCACCGTCGCGTACCACGATCCGGCGGCCGCGGTCACCAACGCGATCGGCCCCTCCCGTCCGGCCGACCCGCCTGATCCGATGGTGATCGCCGACGCGAGGAGCTTGAGCGGACCGACGCGAGCGCGGATCCCGCCGTCCTTCTGGTGAAACGCCTGCACCACCGTGTCAGTCCCGTGACCCTCGGCTTCGGGCGCGAGGTAGGCGATCAAAAGACCAACGATCACCCCACCCAGCGTCGTGGCGACAGGGACGAGCCACAGCCCGTGTGGCCCGATGTGTTCCACCAGCGTGCCACCTTCGTTCGGCAAGCCGGGCGCCTGGTATCCGGCGAGACCGCGCAGCATGATGGCGTTGACGCCGTGCAGCAGCAAAGTGAAGAGCTGCGCGGCGATGGCACCGGCAACACCGAGCAGGACGGAGTCGACGATGAGACGACGCTGACCGTCCCGTGCGGACATATTGATATCAATATAATGAGCGGCGCCAACCGCGGCCACGCTGAGCTCGATATCGGCGTGTACTTTTGATCCATGCACCCGGTCGCGGTGGTTCTCGCCCTGCTGTCGCTGGTGGTCGGAATCGCAGCGCTCGCGCGACGCTTAGGACTCCCTTATCCAATTCTGCTCGTCCTCGGGGGCCTGGCGCTGAGTCTGATCCCGGGACTCCCACGGATCGCGCTCGCCCCCGACGTCGTGTTCTTTGTCTTCCTCCCGCCGCTGATCTTCTCGGCCGGATACCTGACATCGCTGCGCGATTTTCGGGCAAACCTCCGCCCGATCGGCGTGCTCGCCTTAGGGTTGGTCCTGGCCACGATCTTTGGCGTCGCGGGCGTCGCGCACGCGATGATCTCCGGCCTGAGTTGGCCCGCCGCCTTCGTCCTCGGCGCGGTCGTGTCGCCGACGGATCCCGTTGCGGCGACCGCGGTCGCCCGCCGCCTCGGCGTCTCACGGCGGGTCGTCACGATCCTCGAGGGCGAGAGCGTGGTCAACGACGCCACCGGTCTCGCCGCGTTGCACGTCGCCGTAGCCGCCGCCGTCGTCGGCACGTTCTCGGCTGGTCATGCCGCGCTCGATTTCGCATTCGTGATCGTGGTCGGCGCCGTCGTGGGGATCGCCATCGGCTGGTGCGCCGGGAAACTCCTGCGCGTCACCAACGACGAGCTCACCACCATCTCCCTGACACTGTTGACGCCGTATGCGGCGTATCTCGCGGCGGATGCGCTCAACGTCTCGGGAATTCTGAGCGCCGCGGCGGCCGGCCTCACGCTCCGCCAGTTCATGAGTCGACACGCGACGCCTCGCTCGCGCGTCGAAGCGCGGGCCGTGTGGGACGTGCTCGTGTTTCTGCTCAACGGCACGCTGTTCATCCTGACTGGGCTCGCGCTGTCGGTTGTGTGGCCCTCGCTCTCGCCGACGCAACATGCCACGCCAATCACGTTGCTGGGGTATGGCGCCTTGGTGAGCGCCGTGGTCGTCGGCATCCGCCTGGTGTACATCCCGGTCGGCGTGCTCGTGCCGCGATGGCTGCATCTCTACGGCGATCACCGCGACCGGTATCCGACGTGGAAGGAAACGACGGTCATTGGCTGGGCAGGGATGCGCGGTGTCCTGAGCTTGGCCGCGGCACTCGCTCTCCCGGAAGTCACCCAGACCGGGGCGCCCTTCCCCGCCCGGGCGTTGATCTTGTACCTGACGTTCGCCGTGATCCTGGTGACGCTCGTCTTCCAGGGCGGAACGCTGCCGTTCGTGCTGCGACGTCTCAACGTGCGCGACGGCGGCGACGCGCAGCGGGAAGAAGCGTCGGCTCGGCTCCGCGCGGCCGACGCTGCCCTGGAGCATCTCGAGCAGCTTCGGGGTCGCGCCCCGGATGCGCTGCTCAATCGGCTGATCGACGGCTATCGCGCGCGCACCCATCGCCTGTCCGAGGGGAGCGATACGGGCGACTGCGCGCCCGACGAGGCGTACTCGTACGGGTGGCTCAGGCAGGAAGCGTTGGCCGCCGAGCGAGAGGAGATCATTGCCCTTCGCGATATCGGATCGATTGGCGACGACGTGTTGCAGACGATCGAGTACGAGCTCGATGTGGAAGCCTTGCGACTTGCGGCGGCGTATCCCGAGATCCATGATGGACACCCATCATGACGATCACCCCGCCGGCCAAATTCGGCAGCCGAGCGTTCAAGGCCGATCCGTTCCCGTTCTACGCGGGGCTTCGCGTCAACCAACCCGTGTATCGAGTCACGCTGCCCGACCGGCAGCAGGCCTGGCTCGTGACACGGTACGCCAACGTCGCGGCTAGCCTCAAGGACGCCCGGCTGGCAAAGAATCGCCGGAACGCGATGACCGCCCAGCAGATCGCGAAGCAGCCGTGGGTGCCTGCCTTCGTGCGACCGCTCGAACGCAACATGCTGGACCTCGACGACCCCGACCACGCCCGATTGCGGGGGCTGGTCCACAAAGCCTTCACTCCAGCGACCGTTGAGCGACTGCACGAGCGCATTCAGGCGCTGGCGGATCAGCTCATCGACCGCATGGTCTCGACGCATCCTCGGGATCTCATCGCCGCGTACGCGTTGCCCCTGCCGCTGGCGGTGATCGTGGAGCTGCTCGGCGTGCCGGCAAAAGACCGCGCGCGCTTTCACCGCTGGTCTCGCGCGATCGTTCGGCCACCGACGCCGCTCAACATGGCCCGGGCTATTCCGTCGCTCATGGCGTTCATGAGTTATTTGCGCGGACTTGTCCGTCGATTACGCGATGATCCGCAGGAAGGACTGCTCACCGCGCTCGTCCAAGTGGAAGACGCCGGCGATCGATTGAGTGAGGATGAGCTTCTGGCGATGGCGTTCCTGCTGTTGATCGCCGGTCACGAGACGACCGTCAACCTGATCGCATCCGGCATGCTCGCGCTCCTGCAACACCCCGACCAGATGGAGAAGCTCCGCGCCGACGCGACGCTCATCAAGCCGGCGATCGAAGAGCTGCTGCGCTACACGAATCCATTGGAGACGGCAACGGAGCGCTACGCGCGCGAGGATCTCACGATCGCGGATACGGCCATTCCACGTGGTGTGCTGGTGCTGGCCGTGCTGGCCTCCGCGAACCGGGATGAGGCGCAATTTCCCAATGCCGATAACCTGGACCTGTCACGCGCCGAGAATCGTCACCTCGCTTTCGGACTGGGTTCTCACTTCTGTCTCGGCGCACCGCTCGCGCGACTGGAGGGGCAGATCGCGATCAATACGCTGCTGCGCCGGCTCCCGACTATCCGGCTGGACGCCGCTGCGAACGCCCTCCGCTGGCGCGCCACGCCAACCCTTCGCGGCCTGGAAGCGCTTCCCGTTCGGTACTAGGGCACATACTATAGAACTATGTCGACGCGCAGGGAATTCATATGCTCGGCATCGCTGCTCGCCGCCGGTCTGCCGCGAGTACTCGCCGGCATTGCCACGCGGCCGCCCGTTCCGCTGTCTGAGTTCGGCTACGGCAACGTCTCGCTGACCAGTGCGCTGCACGAGCAGCAATTCCACGAGACGCATGCCGTGCTCATGCAGCTGGACGAAGACAGCTTGCTCAAGCCCTTGCGCCAGATGTCCGGCCAGCCCGCCCCCGGCGAGGACCTCGGCGGCTGGTATCACTTCGATCCTGAGTTTCGACTGCCCGACAACTTTGTCGGCTTCGCACCCGGTTGCAATTTCGGCCAGTGGGTCTCGGCGCTGGCGCGCAGTTACGCGATCACTGGTGATCAGGCGACCCGCGACAAAGTGCTGCGACTGAATCGCCTCTATGCCAAGACGATTACCGGCGACTTTTACGAGAACAACCGGTTCCCGACGTACAGCTACGACAAGCTGGTGTGCGGGCTGATCGACTCGCACCAGTTCGTGGGCGATCCCGATGCGCTTTCGATCTTGGACCACACCACGGATACGGCGTTACCGCATTTTCCGAGAACAGCGGTCGAGCACGGACGACCCTGGCGATCGAATCGCGATGAGACGTGGACGTGGGACGAGTCCTACACGATCTCCGAAAATCTTTTCCTGGCGTATCAGCGAGGCGCGGGAGAACGGTATCGCGCGCTGGGTCAACAATATCTCGACGACGAGTACTTCGGTCCCCTAGCCGAGGGCCGGAACAATCTGGCTGGCCGGCACGCCTACAGTTATGTCAATGCGCTGAGCTCGGCCATGCAGGCATACATGACGTTGGGAAGCGAGAAGCACCTGCGTGCGGCCAAGAATGCTTTTGCCATGCTCTCCCAGCAAAGTTTTGTCACCGGCGGCTGGGGTCCGAACGAAACGCTGGGGTCTGACCTTGCCGCCAGCCTTACCGGGACGCACAACAGCTTCGAAACGCCGTGCGGGTCGTACGCCCACTTCAAGCTGACCCGCTACCTGCTGCGCGTGACCCGCGACTCCCGATACGGTGACAGCATGGAGCGGGTGATGTACAACACCGTGCTCGGAGCGAAGCCGCTGCAGGCCGACGGCCGGCACTTCTATTACTCGGACTACAACTTCAAAGGGCACAAGTTCTACAAGGACGTCAGTTGGGCATGCTGCTCCGGCACTCTGCCCCAGGTGGCCGCCGACTATCGGATCAATACGTACTTCCGCGATTCGGATGGCGTGTACGTCAACCTGTACATCCCTTCGACGTTGCGATCCAAGCAGGTTTCGCTGACGCAGACGAGCGCGTACCCCTACAATGGGTTGATACGGTTCGACGTGACCGCCGCGAAGGGGACCGAATGCGCGTTGGCGTTCCGGATCCCCGAGTGGGCCGAGGGCGCATCGGTCTCGGTGAACGGTCGAGGCGTGACCGCGCCGGTGATCCCGGGAGCCTTCGCCTCGATTCGTCGCCTCTGGAAATCTGGCGACCGCGTCGAGGTGAACTTGCCAATGACCATGCGGCCGCAGGCGGTCGACCCGCAACATCCCGACATCGTTGCGCTCCTCTGCGGCCCGCTCGTTCTGTTCGCGATCACCGACTCGGCGCCGACGGTGACCCGTCGCCAACTCTTGGCCGCCCAGAGGATCGGCGCGCAACAGTGGCGCGTCGAGACCGCGGACGGACCGCTCCGCATGTTGCCCTTTACCGCGATTGCCGACGAACAGTATTCCACGTACGTGCAGCTCGCATAACTACGTTGGCTTGGCCGTGTACTGGATGATGAGATAGACCTGGGTGGCGGAACGTCAGGAGCGCGGTGGTGTCGGCCGCAATCGACACCGTCGCTGATGCGGTCGGCCCATTCAGCGCCGTTGAGTACGCCGAGAGGTTGGACTGGTCTGGCGCGGGCGATGCCGGCGTGAGATTCGCCGCGTAGATCTCGAGGGACGTGAGGGTCAGCGTCATCCCCTGCACCGCGTACGGGAAATAGCTCTTCTGCAACGTGAACTGGAACGTCGGCGTGGCCGCCGTGCTGTTCACGAATGCCGCCCACTCCGTCGGGAAGTCGTTCCGAAGCAGGAACAAGAGATCGAGGCTATACGTCCCGGTCTTGATCGCCGCCACGAGCTCCTTCGTGCACTGCGCGGCCAGCGCGTCGCCACCTTGCCGCGCGGTATACCGGATGTGCAGAATGGCATCGGAGATTGTCGTGTAATCGAACGGCGGGAACGCCGACGGCAACTGCAACTGCCAGGCACTGTTGATGGCGCCCGCGCCTTCGAACGGCAGAAAGCGCTCGTCGTTGAGGTTCGTCTCGAACAGGCCCGTGTCATTGCTCGCGCCACTGGTGACGATCGTCGCGGCCGAGCCGTAGTAATCGACAAACCGGCTATCGGTGTCGCCCTGCCGGGCATACTGATTGTTGGCCAGGGTCGACGACACGCGCACGCTGCTGCTCTGGAGCGTGACGGTGCAATTGACCGTCGTATAGGGCCCCACTACCGACGGCAGCGAGCACCCGACGTTCTTGATCCGCCGCATGTAATGACCCGGGCACTCGCGATCGAAGAACCATTCGGGGATGGTGAACGCGCACTGGCCCGTCGCCCGGAGCGCAATCAGCGCTTGCGGGTCGAGTTGCCGCACTGACACATGGCGGATGATCTCCAGCTCACGCGCATTGCTATTATAGTAGGCGAGCTCCATGCGCTTCACATCGAGGTGCATCGCCTCACCCGACCACAAGCCCTGCGTCGTGCTGTTCCAGTAGTTGGCCTGCACGAATGTCGTCGCATCCAGCTCCGGCCGCATGAGCTCCCGTTTCATGGTCTGCTCGGCCTGCCGGGCCGTGTCGAGCGCGAAGCGATAGTACTGGTAGTACAGGGTCGACAGCTGACCCTGTGTCCACAGGTACAAGTCCTCGTTCGTGAACTTGGTCTGGAGGTAGGTCTGGATGGTCTCGGATTGGTCTTGCTGCTGCTTCACCGATGCATAGTCCGCTTCGGCGACTTGCTCGGCGATCAGCGAGGCGATGATCTGCCGGCCGAACTGCAACAACTCGCGAGCCGCCAGATTCGCTTGGAGCGTCCAATCGCTCACGCGACGCTGGTACGACGCGGTCCGCGAGGCCATGCCTGCCTGATCTTGACTGTACATGGCCAAGAATGTCCTGCACGGCCGCGCCGTCATGCATGAACCCCGAGATCTTGCCGCCGCCGACGCTGCCTATGCTCACCCCGCAGCCCACTGGCTGGAAGTTGACCGTCAAATCGGGCAGCAGGGACAAATAGCGCGCCATGGAGATGGTCGAGTGGGTATCGTATCGCGTGTCGCGCGCGTCCGGCAGGAGCGTGTTGAGCTCCGTGTCCTCGTTCGTGTTCAAGAAGAGCTGACCCGTGCCGCTCGCTCCGGACTGGGCCGAGGCTGACGACGTGCCAGCCAGCTGCAAGGAGGGATATGCTTGCGGCGTGATCGTCAGGTCATACTGCCCCACCAGGGTCTGATAGACGTCGGCGAAGTTGTCCTCGGTGAGCTCCGTGTCGCTGCCGACGTCGAACGTCGCCGGCGCCGTCGTGGCATCTGGTGCGGCGCCGAGAAGGCTCAAGTAGTAGGTATAGCGTTCGAGCGTGGTCGCGCGGCTCCGCAACAGCACCTGTGTCGACTCCTTGGCCTGCTGCAGCTGCAGGAACCGAACGTCCCGCTGTGATGTCTGCAGCGTGACGTCGCCGCCCTGCCTGAGCGCCGAGAGATGCTCGCCGTCCCCCTTTTCCAGCGCGGACAGGAGTGACGCGCCGAAGTTGCGCACCTCGTTCACCAACTCCAGGGCTTTCTGGATGAGCGGCAGCGAGCGGACCGGCCCGATCGGCTGGTTGAGCCCACTGACGATGCTGCCAACGTCGATCCCGGCGGCAGCGGCCTTGACCAACATGCCCGGGTCGATCGGCGGATCGAACAACGGCAGCTGAATAACCTGGCCCTGCAGATTCTCGCAGTTGCGGATCTTGAAGAGACGATCCTCGACCGTGTCCCAATAGGCGAGCAGCGTCTGATTGGGTGGGATACAGAAATAGAGCGTCTGCGCGACGCCAAAGAGCGGTCCCGAGCCGGACCCGTTGCCCGAGCCTGACGTCGTCGATGTATTGAACGGGAACTGCACCTCGAGATCGACGAGCGCATTCCCCATCGCATCCATTCCGGCGGCCTGGAGCTGGCTGTAGCTCCGCGCCAATGCCGTACCGCGCGGGGTGAGTTGCTGCGGCCGCGGGCCTAAGAGGTTGGCGGCGAGGACGTAGCAGAGCGTGGCCTCGTTGATCGTCTCGATCGTCGGCCCCTGCATGTCGGTGGGCTTGCCACCGCCAAACAAGAAGTCACCCCAGCCAATGAGGTTGTCGAGATACTTCATGACGACGTAGTACATGTACGCCATCGGCCGCGTCCGGGCGACCGCGTGCGCATCGAACGGCGTGGTCATGATCTGGGTGTACCCCAGCATGACCGACTGTTTGAGCGCGATCTGCGTCGGGTCACTCCCGGAGTAGCTCAGGATCTCGACCAGATTTTCCACCAGATTCGGCTGCCGGAATCCGATGAACTTCCAGAATGGATACGACGGACTGCTCCCCGCATCGGTGAACGTGGGGTCGAACACCAAATGGAACCACGACTGCGCCTCGGCGAACCGTTGGTTCTGGCTCAGGTGCACCGCAATCATGACCGGGATGTGATAGAACAACTCCCAGTTGTAGACCGCGTACGCCCCGCCGATCGACGTGTCGATCGTCGCCGGCGGCATCGACACCGACGCCGCCATGTTGTACGAACGTCCCCACCGCGTTGTAATACGTTCCGAGATACGTGCGCTGGAGGGTGCTCAGGAACGCCGGGTCGAGCATGGCCTGCAGCGACGACTGATTCAGCTTGGAGAGCATGTCTCCAACGAACGGATGGAAGAACGTATTGAACGTGTACGTGAACCGATTGACCCACGCGTATCCCCACGTGGGGCTGGTCACCGCGACCAATCCGGCGTTGTGAAAATCGGTGGCCGCCGAGTAGTCGGGAAGCAGGACGGTCATGGCTTGGCCTCCGTCGTCGGCGTCGGGGCGGCGCCGTTCGTGGCGGCGATCCCGCCCGCAATGCCGATGGGCGTATTCCCATATTGGACCACGCCGGTCGTGCCCAACCCGCGCGTGATGTAGGCGTCCTCGCTCACGAATTGCCCGGTCTTGATCGTGAGCGGCGTGAGGTTCAAGTTGGCCGAGCCCATCACGCCGACGACACCGTAATTCGGATACGCCCAGATGATGCCCCGCCGCAGCGCCGTGTCGACGCAAAACGCGTTGCAGGTGTCCGCATAGAAGAACGGACTCACCCAATCGACTGCCGTCGGATCTGGCTGGATCGGATCTTGGGGCACGGCCGACCGCATCGTCACCGGGTTGACGAGCGACAGGATCAGTTCCGCCGAGGCGTAGTAGTCCATGATGTCGTTCGTGTCCTGTTGGTAGCTCACGGCCACCTCGGCGCCCGCGGGAATCTGCCAGTTGTACACTTGTCTGTGGTACGGATCGGGCTGATTGAGGGGAACAGGAATGGGCGTATCGGGGACCGGAGCGCTATGCGTGTTGTAGAACGTGAACGCCGTCCCAGCGGCGCCATCGCCCGTGACGCCGAGGTAGAGCCGATTCAGCGCGGCGTCCGGATACGCGGCGAGCTGCGCGAGTGAGCGGTCGAACGCATACATGCCGCTCGAAAAGAATTCCCCGAAGAACGCCGGATTGTTCGGATCCGATGACTTCGCCGGTTGCCACTTGCCGTTGTAGAACTCGCTCCAGTGCAGGTTGAGGTACACCTTCGTCAGGCTGACCGATGGGTCGGGTGACATCGCGTTCTTCACATCAACGAGTTTCGCGCTCGTGAGCATCTCCGTTTGGCTTGTGCCAACACCGAACGACGCCCCGTTGTCCGTATTCGATTGCTTGACGACACCCAGCCAGAAGAGCAGCAGCCGATTGTTCCAGACGACCGGCAACACGGGATCGCCCTCGATCGCCAGCGGGATCTGCTGCCACGGCGCCCACGCGGCGCCGTCGAAGTATCGATAGTAGTAGAGACTCGTCGCCCCCGCCGCGCGGGCGATCACGTGGATCGTCTCGCTCGATGTCGCGGTCGCCGGCACATAGTAGGTGCCGACCGGCTCCAGCTTCGCGATCACTTCCAACTCCGAGAGATAGTGGAGATAGGCGTCCGTCGCCGCGTCATTCGTGATGTCGTTCTGCAGCAGCTTGCTCATGATCGTCTTGAAGATTGGCGACTGATCATCGCGCAGCTCCGGATAGAGCCAGTTCTCAGGCCACAGGAATACTTCGCGGTTTGCCTCCCACACCCGGTACCGTTTCATCCAGATCCACTGGGCTGGCGAGAAGCATGATGGGTCGACACTCTCCAGGCCACGAATACACCGCTCGATGAACAGCTGCACGATGGACAGCGCCATCCGGACGCGCGAGGTCAGCATGCACGGCTGCATCTGGACGTCCATGAGTAGGTACTCGTAGAGCGTATCCGGCGTGTCCACCGGCGTATTGAGGTCGACGACGGCGTTCTGCGCGGCGCAGAGTTGCAGCACGTAGGGCACGAGCGCGTCGCGCTGCTTCTGCCGCATCATATCGTTGATCGGCTGAATCACCGTCAGCCAGTCCGCCTCGGCGTATCGCGCTCGCACCGCGGCCTCGAAGTCGCTCACCGTCTGCGGAATCGGCGCGTTGGTCGTCGCGCTGACGAGCGACGAGGCCGCGATCCCGCACGTCGTGACGACCGTGAACGCATCGAACACCCGCGCGAAGTTTGCCAGATGTTGGAGCGACGTCAGGGCCGGTGAGCCGAAGAAGCGCGTCAGCAGCGCGTTCAACCCCGCCGTGTCCCAGTGCGTCAGCGTCAGCAGCGCGCTCTGCCCGCTGCCCAGCGTGGTGCTGGGATTGGTGAGCACCGTGAGGAACCGCTCGTCACTCGGCGACAGTGCCTGCTTGAGCCGCGCGAACGTCAGCACACCGGTCAGCACATTGGTGAGCGCACTCGATGTGGCGGCGTTGGGACTGCCAGTGACCGGCAACGCATTCAGCCAGTTCACGCCACCTACTTGATAGTCCGCGTCCGTCGCGAGGAATGTCAGTTCGTTCGCATCCAGCGACAGCGCCGTGGCCAGCGACGCGCCCTTGAGGAAGCGCGTGTAGGAGGAACCCAGCCGGCTGACAATGGTCTGCGAATAGAGATACTGCCCGGGGAGTGGTTGCCATCCGGTTCCCGTACTCTGCCAGCTGAGCTGCACGGTGGATTTCACCGTGGTGACCGTGAGAACGATGCTGGTGAGGTCACCCGCGGTGAGCGAGATCGCGGTGGAGTTGGTCCAGACGCCGCCAGTCTGAGTCATCGTGACCGGTGCGCCGCCGATGACCAGCGTCGCCGTCGCTCCCGCATCGGTCGTCACGCTGATGTTGTAGAACCCGTCCTGCGGACAGTCGAGGTACCCACTCCAGATCCCGGCGATCGCGCTCCCGCCATTGCCGGGCGGAAGCGCCGTCCCGGTCCCCGAGGCATACTCCAGCGACGGGACGTTGTCGACGGTCTGGTCCGCTGGAAGCGCCGTGTTGTTCGTCAGGAAGAACGCCGCCGATAGTCCGGTCGCTTCGATGGCCGTCAGGTCGATAATCGACGGCTGGGTGGCGTCCGCGGCGGCGTGCATGACCGTCGGATCGTTGAAGAGCGCGGTCGCGAAGCTGGCGTCGATGCCCGCGGCGGCGCTCACATCGGCCAACGCCTGCTCCTGCTTCCGCTTCGCCTCCAGAGAGGGCAACAGATTCGCCAGGAGCGCTGACCGCTTGGCCTGCACGGTCGCCGTCGACGCCACATACGCGTTGTACGCGGGAAGCAGCTCGGGATATTGCGCAAAGAACGGATTCACTAGCGCTTGATTCGCGGTGAGCAGCGCGGCAATGGCCGTGAGGAGTGGTGCATTGGCCGAGGCGGCCGCCTCCATCGCGGCCAATGTCGTCGGGTCGAGCACCCTCGCATACGTCAGTTGCTTCGCGAGGGTGTCGTACGTAAGGCGTCCGCCCGAGGCGGTGAGCACGGCCGCTGGCACAGCCGCGCCGAACGGCGTCGACACGGTGACCGTGCCGTTCAAGAGCCCAAAGAAGAAGTTGGTGGCGGTCGCACCATACACGAGGGTCATGAGCGACGTGGCGATAGCCCCCGTGGGGTCGTCGACCAGCGCGAACTGCGCGTCGACAGCCACGAAGTCGCTCCGCAGTGTAAACGCCAACGCCGTGATATCGGCCTGCGTCGGCGCGGACGTGCCGCTCACATCCTGGTTCCAGAGGAGATAGACCGCCTGCACCGGTTGCAAGGAGGCCGCCGACATCGCTTGCACCAGCCGGATAAATCGCACGACCGGAGGCTCGGCCGGCGGCGTCGCCGACGGATCGGGCGCGGCGAACGGATCGAGCCCGGTATACTGCGTCAACAGCAAGAGCTCGACGACACTGATCTCGAGTTGCCGCGCCAGATACCCGCGCCGATAGATGGCGCTGATGTTGGCGAGATTGAGCACCGTCGTGGCGTCGAAGCCCAACGCCTGCGTGATGAGCGAGAATTCGCTCGCCGTCAAGTTGAACGCCGCCCGGAGCGCCGGAGCGTGATCCAACGAGAGATAGGTTTCCGTTGCACCCGGCGACACCGTACAGGCCAGCGTGAACGCACCGCTCGATCCGACGGCGCTGAACGTGATGACTGCGCCACTCGCTGTGGCCGTCACTACGGTGCCCACGGCGGCCACCACGGCCGCGGCGATGTGACCGGCCAGCACCGCGACCGACGTATCGCCAGCGACGACCGTGTATGAGATTGGCGTACCATTGATGACCGTCGTCACGATATCCGACGCGGTGATCGTGCCCCCGACCGCCGCCTTCTGCACAGTCGGCGACGCCATGATCGTCTGCGTCGCGTCTTGTAACACCTGGCCGTCGGCGTTGGGCGCGAACGCCGGGTCCTGCCGGAGCATGGTTGGATTCAAGAACATCGACGCGTAGAGCGAGCCGATCGGCGCCCAGCAGGGTAGCACGTTCTCGATGTCCGTCGCCGCCGACAGCCCGAGCATCGTCATGACCCGATACACGAATCCAAGGCGCGGCAAGAGCGCGAGGAACGCCGCATCCAGCGCGGCGACCGGTGCCAGCGCGGTGATAATGTCATCAGTCTGCTGAATCGTGAGACCGAGGGTTTGCCAGAGGCGGATGAACCGCAAGAGCCGCAGAAAGTCGATCGGCTGAAGCGTGTTGGCCGTGTTGTCCGGGTTCGAATACCGGAACTGGAGTCCCACCATCGAGCACAGGTCGGTACCGTCCGTGGGGTTTGTGATCGTGATCAACCCCATGATCTGGGCGTAGCGCGTGGCATTGGTCAGCCACGCGACGATATTGCCGCCGAAGTCAGCCGGATTGGGCGCGTCGAGACCGGTGGGCAGCAGTGCCAGAAACGCCGCGGACGTCAGCGTACCGTTCTTGAGCGCCGCGATCGTAGCGAACGGCACGTTGAGCGACTCGAGCTGCGGCACGAGCGTGCTATACGGGTTGATAAAATGTGTCTCGACGATCGCCAGCAGGTCATCGTACGAGACCGAGAGCCGCCGCGAGTAGTCCTGCACCACCGAGAGGTCGGTGATCGTCTGCGCCGTCGTCGTCGCCGACGGATACCCGTACAGCTGCTGCAGCGTCAGCGTGCTGTCGGTCAGGATCTGATACTCCTCGCGCGACAGCCCGATCTCTTCCATCAAAATATCACGCCAGCCGTATGCGGTTGGGCCCGCGGGCCGTTCCACGGCATCGCTCGCGCGGAGCGCCGCCATCGCGTCTTGTAGATTGACATTGAACTTCTGGAACAGGAGCCGCAGCATCTCCAGCGAGCGGTCGAATGGCAGCGGCGGCGGGAAGAGCGCCGACTGGAGCGTCGCGTAGGCAGCCTGGTTGACATTCTGCGGCGTGGCGATCAACTCGGCCGAGGACGTTGCCGTCGCGTCGGTCGAGAAGCCCTGATATCCAGTCATCGAGCCGTTGGCCGTGAAATACTCCAGCGTCTCGTTGACGAGATCGATGTAGGGTTGCGCCGTATTCGTGTTGTCGCACGTCAGCGGCAAGTACTGCAGGTCGGGGCGCCGCGAGAACAGCACCGTCTGCGGGTTGGTGCTCCCGTTGGGTGGCGATGGACAGTTCGTCAGGTTCAGCAAATCGACCAGATACGCCGAGGGACCGAGGATCGAACGGCATTCGTCGCAGGCGCAGTAGTCGAGGGAGCCGAACAGCGCCCCCAGCGTTGCTGACGCACCACCATTTGTCACCGATGCCGGATCGTTGTTGTGCGGAAAGGCCCTGAGCGCCGGCGTCACCCGGCGGATGAGATAGTCAGTGGTCACATTGAGCACAGCATTATAGACCGACTGCGCCTTCACAAACGTCGCCGCGGCCACGTCGGCGCTGCCCATCGATGTGGTGAACGCCCGGACGAATGCGTCATGTCCGTAGTGCGTGATCGCGTACGCCGAGTCCACGCCGCTCGTGAGGAGCGCGTTCATGGCCGTATCGTTCGGCGTCACCTGATAGACGCGCTGCAAGCGCTTGATCTGCGCGACCACGGTGGGGTCGACCTTCAGTCCGGCCGATGCGATATACTGATCGATGGGCTGGAGCCCGAGCTCGTACGACCCTTGGTTCTGAACCAGAAATTGATAGACACCGCTCCGTACCGTGGCGTCGGTGGTGAGCGGGATGGTGTTGGTATTGATCATCTCGGCGAGCACCGCCGTCGGATAGCCCAACCGGAGCTGCGCGGTCATCAGCGCGATCAGATTGGCCGGTGTGCCGGCGGGCAGGAGCGGCGTCCACTTCGACGCCTGATAGTACCCGCGCCGGACGAGGTCCAAGAGCGACGTGATCGGCGTCGCCTGCTCGGCCTTGTACACGTTGGTCATGAGTGGCGCGTTGTTGAGCGTCAGGAACGCGAGCTGGCCGTCCAACTGCAGCTGCTTACTCGTCGCGTCGCCGAACGATTTCGTGACCGCGGCCCAGAACGACGTCATGTCCGTCTGGTACTGCGTGTACAGCGTGGCGAACTCCTGCTGCCGCTGCGTATCCGTGCCGAGTGTCACCTGCAGCATCGCCCGCAGACTCGACGCGTTGGCGATCGTGACGGCATCGAGAATGGCCGTGGCGCTCATCTGGTGGAAGGTCGCCAGCGCCGCGGTCACTTGGTCACTCATCGCCGCGGGAATCACGCCTTGCGTGATCGCCGCGTTCCAGATAGCGCCGACCGTGCCGAGGTCGGCCCGATACAGCGTCTGCGCATTGGCCGGCAAGCCCGCGCGGAACAGCGCGTAGTACAGCGGCGCGGGGATACTCGGCGAGGACGGCGTCGCCGGCGTGCTGAACTGGTCTGCCAGCGCCGCCATCGCGACGGCGCGTGCATCCCATCCCGTCTTGTTGGCGAGGTACGTGATGTCGGTGTGAGTGCCATCCTCCTGCAGCGCGCCGAGCTTGCCGGTGTACGATGCGGCGAGCGACTGCGCGAGCGCTTCGTGCTCGGTTGCGAGACCGGCCGTGCCGGCAGGGATCGTGACGTTCAGCGTGACCGATGTCGGTGCGTTGTAGAGCACATCGGAGGCAGCCACGAACGTCTTGCCCGCCGAGGCACGAGCCTGAAGATCGGGTTGCGTCTTTCGGCGACTGGCGAGCGATGCCGCGGTGATCTCGACACTCAGCGTGTACGCGCCGTTCACATCAGTCGTCGTCTGACCGAGCATGACATCGCCGCCCACGTTCTTGTCGACCAGCTCCACGGTGAGGCCGCCGACGCCAGCGCTGGCGGCGCTCCACACCGTGCCGGACGCCGAATAGGGAATCGGCGGCGGTGCGGCGCTTGCGGGCGCGATAGCAGTTGTCATTGTGGATCCGTGTGGTGGATGTACTGGAGGAAGATCGTGGCCGCCGAAAACGAAGAACCCCAATCCGTCGACTGAATGCCAGCCTGCGCGGCGATCGAGTCCGTGTCCGTGAGGTGGTATTCCAGGGCAATCCCGAAGGACAGCTGAGTGGCTGCCGACGAGAACAAGAGCCGGTTGGGCCCCTCACGCAGGAGCAGTTGCTCCTGAATCGCGGCGGAGATCTGCAGATCGACCCGGGTGTCGGGAGTGCCTTTGGGCGAGCTGTCGTTCTTGTCCGACTTGATGGAGAGATCCAAGGGGTTGAACGTGAAGCCGCCCTGCAGCGTGCCGGGATAGTACGGCGCGTCGGCCGTCCCAATCGTGCGCTGCGGATGCAGATACTGCCCCTGAACGGTGAGCCCGGGCGCCGCGCCATACGCCAGATCGAACTCATGGCTGAAGAGCGTTCCGAGCTTCGCGGATTCCTTGCCCTGGATCAACCGCGTGAGGGTCATGTGCGGCAGCACGAATTGCCCTTGCACGGCCACGGCTTCGCCCAGGCTGCCGGGATCGAAGCCGGCGAGCGCGCTGAATTGCTTGTCGACAACCCACAGGTTGGACGGCGGTGGCGGTGCGGGCGGCGTCGGGGGTGGCGGCGGTTCATCGAGATCGCTCGGAGGCGGCTCGAGGCCGAGCGAGGCCAGGTCCTCGTCGGACATGTGAGGCAGCGTGCCCTGGCCGACGTGAAATTGAATACCCGCCTCGGCTTTCTCCGCCAGCGCGTTGTTCGACGCGACCGTCCCGGTGTCGTACGGACCGGATGGTATCAGCGCAAGCGATGGTTGGAACTTCGGGGGCGCTGGCTCTTCCTCTGACTGTGTCCCCGTGGGGTCGGTAAGTGTGATGGGATTGTCGTGCACGTAGGCGTAGACGTTGAGCCCATCCGCGATCCCCATCGGATCGCAGCTCGTCCATCGCCCCAGCCACGGCGCGTAGTATCGCGCGCCAGAGTAGTAGAGGTCATTCTCTTCGTCGCGCTCTTTGGCGACGTAGCGATAGCGCTTCGGCGTCTCGGTCTGCGCGTCAACCGCCTGATACGAGGTCGACCCGAACGGGAAGTACTCCTCGTAGGTAATGATCTGCGCCTGATCGTCGAGCTCGAGCGTCGCCGAGTCGATCACGTTGCCGTACTGATACCGCGTCCGCGTTGCCGGCCCTTTATCCGTGCCGATCGTTCGCGTCTCGACCATGACCTCGCGGTGCGAATCCACCACGAGATGCAGCGTCTCGCGCTCGATGTTCACCGTCTGGCCATCAGTGGCGAAGGTGCGAACCAACTCCACGGGGCCCAGATAGACCCGTTCCATCGTGCGGACACCGAGTCCTTGCGTCGCTTGCGCCGTCGACGTCTTCCGCACACGATCGCTCTTCGACGCGTACGCGTAGTACGTCGTCGCCGGCGTGCCCGAGCTCACGGCCTGTCGGGTGGTCGACCGCAACCGGTCGGACTCGTCCCAGGTGAGCGCCGGCAGGTGTGGCATGGTGAGCATATTGCCGTGCGCGTCGTACGTGTACGCAGCCGTGTACGGCCCGTTCGCTGGATCACCGGGCAGACTGGACGTGCTCAGTCGATTGCCCGTGGCATAGGCGTAGTGTCGCGTCCACGCGCCCGACGACACCTGGTGCGCCATCGTCAGGATGTTGCCGACCGGGTCGTACGCGTACGACTCGGTGTAGACCCCCATCGCATTCCCATCCCCAGGTTGGGGAAGGTTCATGCGCCCGCTGTCGTCGTTGCTCACCTGCGTCTGGCCAAGGTGCTCACGGCCGGTCGCGGCGATCACGCGATAGGTCGCGTCGTACGTGTAGTCGTTCGTCGGGTCGACGCGCTGGTTCGTGAAGAAGATCACGTTCTGCGTATCGGCCGAATCGGTGACGCGGGTGACGTTGCCCACCGGGTCGTACGCATACGAGAGGTTCTGTACCGTCTGCTGGTTCGCGGCAAACGATGCCGGCCGCGTTGTCGTCACGCCGACGAGCCGGAACGTCTGCGGATCATACGCGTACGCCGTCGTCGATCCGTTGCCGAGGTCGACCTCGATGCGTTGCCCCCGGGCGTTGTAGCTGACGTTGGTGACCGCGTGCAGGTTCGCGGTGCCCGGGTCGAGCAATGCGGTGGGGCTCGACACCTGTTGCGTCCAGAACGTCGACGATCTTCGGCAACCCAGTCTCGTTGTACTGGGGCTGGATGACGTTGGGATGCATCGTCGTGCTGTGCGGCGTGACCGTTTGCACCGGCCGATTGAGCGCGTCGAAGGTCGTGGTCGAGACGAACCGGTCGGTGGCGACCAACAGGGATGCGGTCGCCGCATCCAGATCCGTCGCGCTGGTGAGGGTCGCCGTCGGTGACCAGTCCGGCGACGCCGCGTAGGTCACCGCCAGTTGGCGCGCGCTCTGTGCGAGGTTGCCGGTAAAATCGTATTGCTCGTTGCTCGCCAACCCGGCCGGGTCGTAGTGACGGAAGAGACGCGTGCAGAGGTTGAGCTGCGGCTGGCCCTCGCCGTACACGAGGCGCTCCAGCAGAATCTCCGGTGCGGCGCCCGCGCGCACGTACACGTGCGTCGGCCGGCGCAACGCATCATACAGATATCGGAACGCCTGACCTCGAGCATCCCACGTGCGGAGCGGGCGGCCGCCAATGTCGCCGAGTGTCTGGCGCATGCCGGAGTCCATGCCATTGTGGTACAACACGGCGCCGGTCAAATCGTAACCGAGCACATAGGGCGATGCGGCACCGAGAACGTTCTGCGCAGTCCGACGCCCGGCCGCATCGATGATCGCCAGCGTGTGACCGTCGCCATCGCGAGCCGCACGCGTGGGGAACCGGTTGCCGCCGGCGTTGTCCGCGATCGTCAGACACGTTCGGCCGAGTGTGTCGAGGTGCGCCACGGCGGGAGTCGCGGCATGGGCCTCGGTTTTCTTCGCGGCATCTTGCTGCGCGGGGCCGAGCGCGCCGCCAATGCGCGCGTCGTGCCATGACGTGAACGGTCCGGTGCCCAGAAGGCGCGTGAAATACGGGCCAACGTCCGTGTCCGTTCGTGGGTCGCTGATCAGGATCGTATCGTTCCCGTCCCACGTCTCCTGGCGCCAGGCGTCGAACGCGGTCTTATCCCACGTGTTGTCCGGGTGGAGCTTCGCGACGACTCGGCCTGGCGGGTCATAGAGCGCCACCGTGCTCACGCCGATCGCGGCCGCGAACTCGAAGGCCGGCGTCGCCGTGAAGAACGGCTCGTAGGTCCGCACCGCGCGGCCTTTGTTGTCGAAGATCGTCCAGCCGGAGCCGATCCACTGACCCACTCCCTGGATCTTCTTCTGGACTTGGCGACCGAAGCCGTCGTTGTACAGCAGCCGATGCTGGATGAGGCTCGTCTGGCCGGACGTGAGCGACGACACGTGCGTCTCGCGCTCGAGGCTACAGGCGACGCACGGGGCCGGCGCGGGATTGGCGCGTGTCCTATAGTAGGCGGCATAATCGTACACGTACCGGCACGATGCGGCGCCGAGCAGGGCGACGGCATCGCTCAGCGGATCGGCCAGGTGCGCGAGGATTTGCGCCTCCGTGAGATCCGCGTTGAATCCGGCGAGCGAGTCGCCGAGGTTCTCGGTGGTTTTGCCCATGACCGCGGAGCCGACCACGTATCCCATCGTGTCGAGCACGATCTGGATCCGGTTGCCGTTGGCATCGGTGACGAGCGACGGCGTCAGTGTTCGATACTCGTTGACGGCGGACACCGTGTTCCCGATGGCGTCAGTCGTCGCGACGGTCAGGAGATCGTACGCATCGGGCGTGACGCGCGAAATCCCACCGAAAGGGTCGATGGACCGGCGTGGCAGGAAGAAATGCGCTCGGGCGTTGGCCAGCTCCTGGGCCGGCGTGTCGGTATCGCCGGGAGAGCAGTACACGCGGGCGGATGGCTTCCACCAGTTCGTGTCCGGTTGGACATACCCGCCTTCGGTGAGCGTCGCGGCTGGCACGAGGGTGCCGAATACCGCGGTGACGAGGCTCGGCGTCAGCGCCAGCTGATACGATTGGCCGCTCCGCGCCCCTGACTGGAGTTGCCCCAGCGGAAGCAGCGCGGTCAGGTCATCGCTACGATAGACCGTTTGCTGGTGGCCCGTGATCCGTCGTGTCTGCGTCGTGGGAGCGCCGGCCCCGTCGACATCGCCGTCCGGCACCTGCTCATACGGGACGTCGACCGCGCCGCTCCAGGTCGCGGTCCACAGCGCATCGAGATCGCTGAACGCGAACACGTTTGCCGGCGGCGTAGTGGTCAGCTCGGCCGAGAGCGTTTCACAGAGGACCGGCGTGCGGTGCGCGTCGGGTGAGACGGTCGGATCAGCCAGGTCGTTGGTATACTGTTGCTGGGTCGCGGAGAGTGCCAAGCGCGTCTGGTCGTACGCCAGCATCGATTGGAACGCCGCCGACAGTGTCGGCTCGGGCGGCGCGTAGCCGGGACGCCGCGGGTACCCGACGGACATCTGGCGGAGCGGGTTCCCGAACGCGTCAATCTGGAGCGTCACCTGATGCGTCACCCGCGGATCCGTGGCAACGCGCTCGCACTGAAACGTCACCGTCTCCCGCGCATTCGTGTAGAACACCGCGTGATAGTTCGGCCCGCGCGACTGGAGACCGGTGACCTGAAAATTCGCATCGACGACGGAGTAGGGGATCGCCGCCGCTGTCGTTCCGTCGGCTGCGTAGATCTCCTGGCGCAGCGTGCGGTTCTTGAGCGCCCGGTAGGCTTCGCGCTCTTCCTGCGCGGTCAGTCCTTGCGGCAGCAGCGAATCGGGCGGTGGCGTCGCCCCGGGCCAGTACTCCTCCAGATACTGATGAGAAACGATGCCCGCTTCGATGAACGCCCCGGTGTGGAACCAGGTGCGCGTCATCATCGGCGGCGTCAGCGACGCCGCATCCCAGTTGGTCGATTCGCCCTCGGGAAACGCCGTGTCGTCGCGATGCTCCTCGGTGTCCCACTGTTCGACACGACCGAATCCCCGGAACTCGCGCTCAGCCCCATCGAAAGACCCATGATGGTATGCGTACCGCGACACGAATCGGCTGCGCCCGATCCAGTCGAAGATTTCGACGCGCTCCACGACCTGCACCGGGAAGTACACACGCGTGATCCACGGCTGGCCGGCGAGGCGATCCGCCAGGTAGAACCGCGTCGATGGCGCATAGGTGATGCGCGTCTCGGCGCCCAGGTTATTCCGGACCGTCGTCAGCAGATGGGGTTTCTCTCCTCCCATCAAGTCGACGTACCGCAGGGGGCCCGTCGCGTCGGACGGCAGGGGCGACGACCAGACGAGACACGCCGTTCCCGTCCCGAGCAGATCGACAACGTCGACGTGCGTTTCAGGACCGGCGCCAGGAAAGACGGCGATCGTCTGCGTCTGTCCCCAGGCGTTGCCGCTTTGGTTGAAGCAGACGGTGACGCCGTGATCGCCGATGTAGAGCAGATCGGCCGTTCCGGAGCCATCAATGTCGGCCAGTTGGACGCGCGTCGGGTCGTAGCGCTCCTCATCGGTAAAGCGCGGGGAGCGATCCATCGTGACTTTGGCGCCGAAGCGGCCGTACCCCAGGTTCGGCCAGTAGGCGACCTCGCCATTGCGCACGCGCACCAGGTCGCTCAGCCCATCGCCGATCATGTCGGCGAGGAAGATCGTCTCGGTGCCGTCGGCGAGAACGACCTTGGGGCCTTGGGTTTCGTCCCACGGGACACGCACCTGCACCGGCGACGCGAATCCGTGCGGACCGCGCGCCGCCCAGAGCGTGAATAAGCCGTCTTCCGTCAACAACACGTCGGCCAACCCATCGCCGGTGAGATCGACGAAGTGGACGTTCGGGTCGGTCCAATCGAGCTGCGGCAGCGCTCTGAATCGCGCGAGCGGCGCCCATGTCCACTCTTCCGTGCGCTCGAAGTAGCCCGCGTCCGGCTCGGCCAACGCGACGACATCGAGGCGGCCGTCGGCCGAGAGGTCCATCAGGCGCTGGTTGGCATCGAGTGTCGTGCGCGATGGCAGCGTCGACACCATCTGCACGGGGTCGAACCGCGCGCGGGCGGCGACGGTCCCGTCCGGCTGCGGGACGAGATTGTTGGCGCTCGTGTTCCGCTTGTAGGTCCAGGCCCCGCCGACATCGGCGAGCGCACCCGTGAGCCCTTCGCCATCGAGATCGATCCAGCGATAGTCGCCCGCGTCGATCCCATCGGGCAGGTTGGCCGCGCCATCACGCGTGAGTGTCAGCACGTCCGGTTGAATCTGCGGCACGCTGTACGCGAGCTCGATCGGCGGCATCGACGACCGCAGGTACCCGGCGGTGGCCTGCCGGCGATAGGCGCTCAGCGTCACCGACGCGAGGAACGTGTACGTGGGATTCGTCGGATCGGTCGGCGCGATCTGATCCGAGTAGACGAGATCCAGCGACCGGACGAGACAGTCGGCGCCGACGTCGGACTCGTTCGGGAAGTTGTGAAAGACGAGCACCCGTTGCACTCGCCGATACGCGCGTACCTCGAAGGTCGACCGGTACCGGGAAAACGGATCCAGCCGCACAGGCCACGGCTGATCGGGCGTCGGCGTCGGAGCGGCCGCCGAGTGGTCGCCATAGTCTAGAACGATCTGGTAGTACCAGTCGGCGGGCAGCGCCGTGTCTTTGCCGGTCGGCGACCAATCCGGCCAGTACGGCTGCGCGTTACCGTATAGGACCCGCTTGAGATATCGTTGCGTTGCACGCGCAGCCGTCGTGCGGTTGGCCTCGTGCGCCGTCGTCGTGTCGACGTTGCGGTCATCATCGGCGATGTACTCGTACACGCAGAGATTGCCGCTGTCGTCGAATGTCTGGCACGGCAGGTACGAGTAGATCTTCGCGGCGTCCACGGGGTCGCTCACGCAACTCGAGGGGTCGAGACCGTACACCGTGGTCACGTTGTCGCGCGTGATCGAGCGCCAGTGACTGATACCGGAGCCGACGTCCATCCACCGCTCAATGCGCGCGAACCCCTGCTCAATGCGCGGGCGATACCACGTGATCTGATACGTCGTGCCATGTACGACCCGCGTGGCGCGCACGCGCGTCTGACTCTTGGCATCGAGCACCGGCACGAGGTCCTCCGCGCCCGCCAGGATGAACACGTCGGATTCCGCAACGTCGTCGTATCGAGGCAGACCCTTGTCGGTCTTCCGCGTGATAGATGGGATCTCTAGACGCCACCCGAAGCCGAACGGCCCGTTCCCGGAGCCCGAGTTGTACGCCAGACTGAGCGCCGGCCCGAAACCCGAGCGCCCACGGGTGACTGGAATCGGAATCGTGAACGCGCCGGCGCCGCTCGCCGCGTTGACGGTGAACTTCTCGCCAATGTCCCGCACCGCGCCGCCGCCCTTGGGCGCGGCAATGGTCGGCAGCGGACTCTGCTCGGGCGCGCGATCCCCCGCACGCGTGGAGTCAGCGGACTCGGCGCTGGAGGGAGACTGAGGTGTCGCGAGTGGATTCACCGCCTGCCCTCGGCCGAAGGAGCAGCAGTATGGCCTGTCAGATCGGCGGCCGAAAGGTGCGCTCTAGGACAGAGACGGTCTCGGTTGAGACACCGAACCGAGACATCGAGCTCGACGTTTGGGGACCGACTGTCCTCGCACTGTTGCCGCTTCGACTAGGCAATCGAAAAACGAGATCGCCCCACGACAAGTCAGGGGGTCATTCGCGCGCGTTCGAGAAACTGTCGCAGCGTCGCGAGCTCTTCGGCGTTCGTGAGCGCGTCGTGAGTCGGACGCTGGAACTCATGATGCTCGCCGTTAACGATGAACTGGTACACGCCGTGTCCCTTATCATGCACGGCGCCAACGTCCTCGATCAGATGGAGCAGATCCGCCCACTCGACGTGGGGCGAGGCATCGTGATGGCGAAAGATCGCCACCAACGTTTGCTGATGCTCAGGGCTCAGGTGACGGTGCGCTGGCATGGCGTAGGGGAATTAATGGAGGTGTGACTGCCAGTCTCCGGGGACTTTCCCCTGCGGACCTGGCGCTGGTTGGTTCGCCGGATGCCAACGGGGTGCCGCGAGCGAAGGGCCGTCGACGAAGCCCTCCGTGCGGAAATCGTAGAACCACTCCTCGCCCGGCTCGAAACTGGCGATGACCGGATGGCCGGTCTCGTGATTGTGCGCGGTCGCATGTTGACTCGGCGATGAGTCGCAGCAGCCGATGTGCCCGCACTCCGCACAACGCCTGAGGTGCAACCACCAACCGCCCGCGGCCATGCACTCGACGCAGCCGTCCCCACTCGGCCGGACACCAGGATCTATTCCCGCGGTCTTGTGTGCCATCTTTATTGATAGAGCGAGAGGTGACCAGGGCCGCTCAACGCGATCATGAGGTTCATCGTAGCGAGCGTCAGATCATAATGCCAGCCGTAGGCATCCTTGCCCCAGAAGCCGGTGTGCCAAACGAAGATTTTCTTCTGGATGCCGCCGGCCATGATGAGGATAAAACCCAGCGCGGCCCAGCGCGCGAGGACGCCAAACACCAGCCCAGCGCTGCCGGCCATCTCGGCGACACCGATGAACACCATGAATGCCGGTGGCATGCCCTCGCGCTTGCCGCGCCCAACGGGGTCCTTCGCCGTACTCCACCCCGTGGGGAAGAACTCGGCCGCGAGCATGAGCCGGAGCGCGAGCGCACCGAAGTCGTACGGCTGCATCCGTCCGAATTTAGCGTACCACGGGAGCTCGCACATTCGCGTAGTCGAAATCGGCGCTGACCGTAATGCCCTGCACGTCGACGACGTCGCGCACGAGCAACCCGCTCTTGGCGGAGATCCACAGCTGAACTTGCTCGCCCGATTCCATCTTGGCGGCATACACCGTCATGGGCTCTCCATGAATCGCGTCATCGGCCAGACGCCGGCATTCGCTGAAATGGGTGACGCCCCCGGTCACACCCGACAATGCGTTCTCCGGCGCCATCGGCGCTGGGAGCCAGCCACCGGACATTTTTGTATACATTATGCCGCCGGTCCAGATGGCCTCGTTGGTCGCCTTGCTACCCGTCCTGCCTATCACCGCGTGAAAGGGAGTCTTCGACTGGAGCGAGACGGCTGACTGCACCGGCGCACAGTCGGCAAACAGGAATATGAGCGACAAGATCGTATACATCGTGCCTCCTAGGCAGTTGGGATGCGCGCCATCCTAGGAGGGAGATGTCTGCCGGATGTCCGCTCAGACGTTTGCTGGCGTTGGAACTTCGAGTGCGGCGATGACACTGGTGGGGTAGATCCAGCCCTTGATCGCCTGACGCCCGCCGTCCGGAAAGTCGATCCAGCCTTCATTGAACCCGTCGAGCATCCGGATCCGAGGCTCGGGGTTCTTCATGCCCTGCGATCGAAACAGCTCGTACCATGACTCGCGCGGCACGGGCTCCGCATGCACCGGTCTTCCGAGCACGCAAGCGAATGCATCGGCCAGATCGTTCGGTGAGAGGCGACGCGGGCCCTCGAGCTCGACCACGCGTGTCCCCATCCAGTCTACCTGCAATAGCTCCGCCGCCACCCGTCCGACGTCCTGTGCGGCCACCATCGGAATCGCTCTGTCCGTGGGTATGAGAAAGCTGTGGATGACACCGGTGTCGTGTGCCGATGCCACGTCCCACGAGACGTTGTCGATGAACCAGGCGGGCCTCAAGATCGTGAGCGCGAGCGGCAGCGGGGCCAGCGCGATCTCGAACATCGTGCGCTGCGAGAGCAGGTTGTCGTACGTGGCGTCGGCGCCGATCGTCGACAGCAGGAGCACTTTCTTGGGGCACGTGGCCTCGAGCGCCGCGACGACGCTCTCGATCACCGCCCGCGCCTCCGGATATCCCGGCGCGGGATCGAACTCCGGCGGCGGCAGGATGAATACCGCCGTTACGCCTCTGAACGCGTTGGTCAGCGCCGATGCGTCCGTCATGTCGGCGACCGCGACCTCGCATCCGCGGGCGGCCCAGACGTCGCCCCCCCGCGCGTCACGGACGATGGCGCGGACGCGCTGACCCGCCGCGAGGAGTGTCCGGCCGAGTGCGCCACCGACTTTCCCAGTGATTCCAGTGATGGCGTATGTCATGAGTGGCAGTCTAGCCACGCTTGATGTATAAACAAAATGCATTATTGCTATGTCATGTATAACCTGAACGATATACGACCGTTATGCGCGTTGCTCGAAGAGCGGCACGTCTCGCGCGCCGCGGCGCGGTGCAACATGACCCAACCCGCCATGAGCCGCGTGCTCGATCGATTGCGCATCACGCTCGACGACGAGTTGCTCGTACGCAGCGGTCGCACCTACGAGCGCACGCCGCGCGCCGAGCGGCTCCTGGCCGAGCTCCGCGACATTGTGGATCGCTTGGATGCCACGATCGCCGGCGATCGGTTCGTCCCGGAGCAGTGCGAGACCACCTTCCGCATCGCGACCACGGACTACGCGAGCATCATTTTCCTGCCCCCGCTGCTGCGCACGCTCGAACGACTCGCGCCGCGCGCGGCGGTCGAGGTGACGATGTGGGACAGGCACAGCTTCGACGACGTCGCCGCGGGGCGGATCGACGCCGTGATCATTTCCGTCACGAACACACGGTCGACCCTGGTCAGCGAACGGCTATTCGATGACGACTACGTGTGCATGGTCGCCGCCAATCATCCGCTCCCGCCGCGGCGCGTTCACCTCGAGTCGTATCTGGAATACCGTCACGCCGTCGTGGACGTCGAGCGCGGCGGACAACCGCCGGCGGATGCGCCGCTCGCTGCTCTCGGACGCCGGCGGCGCGTCGGATATCGGACGCCCTTCCTCGGCTCCGCCGTATTCGCGGTGGCCCGGACGTCCATGATCCTCACGGTGCCGCGCCGGTTGGCGGCGAGCTACGTCGGCAAGGTGCCCATCCGGCTCGTCGCGGCCCCGCGCGAGCTGGCGACGTTCACGTACTCACTGGTCTGGCATAAACGCTTCGACGCGTCGCTCCCGCACGTGTGGTTTCGGGAGCGCATTCGGCTGCTGGCTCGCCGATGGGAACCGGAGTCCCACAAGCGAACACCAGCCGCCGCTCATCGACCCGCAAGAGGCTGAGCGGCAAAGAGTTACGTGCCGGCACGCTCCTAGCCTTAGGGGGGCGTATGCAAGACCTCAAAAACGCGTTTCGCTCGCTCGCCCGCGCACGGGGCCTGGCGATCACCGTCATCCTCACGCTAGCCCTCGGGATCGGCGCCAACGCCGCGATCTTCACCCTCGTCCGCGGCGTGCTCCTGCGCCCGCTCGTCAACCGCGACGAGCAGCACTTGATCTACATTCGCCAGAGCGAGAGCGGGCTCGGTACCGAGGACGCCGCGTTCTCAGTCCCGGAGCTCAAAGACCTCGAGTCCGGCATCCACTCGTTCGCCGAGTTCGGCGAGTTCTCGGACATCGACTTCGTGATGGTGGGCCTCGGCGAGCCACGCCAGGTCCACGCGGGCGTGGCCAACGGCTCGTACTTCACTGTCATGGGGCTGCACCCGGTCCTCGGCCGCCTCATCGGCCCGAGCGATGACGGCCCGACGGCGCCCGGTGTGGTCGTCCTCACGTACCGATTCTGGTCGTCGGTCCTCCACAGCGATCGCGGCGTGCTCGGCAAGAGCGTGCGCCTCGGCAGTGGCTCCTTGGGCACGCGCAACGCGACGGTCGTTGGCGTCCTCGAGCCCTCGACCGCCTATCCGACCGAGACCGAGATCATCGCCAATATCGTCACCAGCCCGCACCATCTCTCGGCGACCATGGTGACGGGCCGCATCCACCGCATGACGGAGCTCTTCGGCCGGCTCGCGCCCGGCGTGACGCTCGAGCACGCGCGCGCCGAGCTCCAGACCGCGTATACCTCGATGGTGAGGCAACATCCGGAGGCGTACCCGAAGGAAGCCCAGTCCACCGTCAGCGCGCTCCGTCTCCGCGACCAGATCAACGCCCGCGCGCGCCCGGTGCTGCTCGTGCTGCTCGCCGCCTCTGGCCTGGTGTTCATCATCGCGTGCTCGAACGTCGCGAACCTGCTCCTCGCCCGCACCGTGCGCCGCGAAAATGAGCTCGCCGTTCGCGCCGCACTCGGCGCCAGCGCGGGCACACTCCGGCGCGGCCTGCTGGCCGAGAGTCTGGTTCTCTGTGGCGCCGGGGCACTCCTCGGTGTGCTGAGCGCGGAGCCCATGGTCGCGATTCTCGCACGCTACGCGGCGCGATTCTCGGTCCGCGCGCTGGATCTCACGGTCGACTCCAGCATGCTCTGGGTTGGCGCGGGGCTCGCGATCGTCGCGGCGGTGCTACTCGCGTTCGTCCCGCGCCTCCCGTCGGCGGGATTCGGAGTGGCGAGTGGAGGCGTCCGCATCACCGGCGGCACGAACCGCCGGCTCCGACTCTTCGCGATCACGCAGATCGCCGCCTCGTTCGTCCTGCTGGCCGGCGCCAGCATGCTCGTGAAGTCTCTGCTGGACCTGCAAGCCGCCCGCACGGGGCTCGACATGACGCACGTGCTGGTCGCCGACGTGCCCGTGGACGCCTATGGCCGCACGCCGGCGCAGATCGCCGCGTTCTATAAAGAGGCGGTGCGACGCGTGTCGAACCTTCCCGGCGTCGACGGCGTCGCGGTCGGCCAGAGCGCGCCCTGGCGCGATGCGAACATCCAGTTCGGCCTGCAGTTCACGGCCGAGGGACACGCCGCGGGTTCGGCCGAAGACAACCCCCGCGCCAAGCCTCGCACCATCTCGCCGGGATTTTTCGCTACGCTGGGCGTGCCGATGCTCGAAGGGCGCGACTTCAACGATCTCGATCGCGACAGCGCCGAGAAAGTGGTGATCATCAGCAAGAGCGTCGCCGAGCGGATGTTCCCGGGGCAGGATCCGCTCAATCATCACGTGACGTGGACCGATCCCTTGATCCAGTTCGCGGGCATCCAACCGACGCCGCTCCGCATCATCGGCGTGGTCAACGACATCGACGACGTGAATGTCCTGCCCGCACCCACGCTCACCATCTACGGGCCGATCGAGCAATCAAACCTGTGGGGTGGCCGCATGTTCGTGCACACGCACGCCAACCCATACACGCTGGTCACGCCGATCACCCGCGCGATCCGCAATCTCTCGGCCGATGAGCCCGTCGAGCACGCGGCCACGCTCGCGGATGTGCGCGCCGAGGTGTTGGCGCCGGACCGATTGAATTCCCTGGTGTTCGGCGGATTCGCGATCGTCGCGCTCGCCATCGCGATCGTCGGCGTCGCGGGCGTCCTGGCGTTCTCCGTCAGCGCCCGCACCCGTGAATTCGGCATCCGTCTCGCCATCGGCTCTCAGGCGAGCGGCTTGTTGGCGGGCGTCGTGCGTGAAGGGGCGGTCATGGCCACCGCCGGAATCGTCGCTGGCGCCGCGCTCGGCTATGCCTTGGCTCGGGTCGCGGCCAGTTATATCCTCGACCTGAAAATGCCGGGCGCGCTGCCCGTCGTCCTCTCAGCCATGATTCTGTTGGCCGCCGCGATCGCCGCGTCGGTGCTCCCGGCCGCTCGCGCCGCGCGCGTCGACGTCATCCAGGCGCTCCGCTCGGAGTAACAGTCGGCGCGAGCGCTACTCGGCTTGTAGCGCTCGCGCCGGATCGACCCGACTCGCGTGATACGCTGGCAGGTACGCCGCGATCGCGGCGACGACGAGCAGGATGGCGCAGGCACCGACGAGCGACACCGGGTCCGTCGGACTCACCTCGAAGAGCAGTGACGCGATCACCCGCGACGCGGCCACCGCACCAAGGACTCCGACGGCCGCACCGGCAACCGAGACGATCATGGCCCGCCGCAGCACTTCGCGCTGCACCTGGCTCGAGGTCGCGCCGAGGGCCATGCGCACGCCAATGTCGCGCGTTTGCTCACGGACGGCCGAGGCCATGACGCCGTAGAGACCGACCGCGGCCAGGAACAGCGCGACCAGACCGAACGTCGAGACCACGAGCGCGCTCATGCGCGGTTCCGCGAGCGGCTTGTCGAGGTAGTCGTCCATCGTCCGCGCGGTCCACACGATGGCATCGGGGTCCACGTCCTTCACCGCCCGTCGGATGCTGGGGAGCAGCGCCGCCAAGCTGGTCGTGCTTCGCATCGCCATGTACCCTTGCCAAAATAATTGTCGGAAAGACAAGTAGATCAGCGGCGCCTCGTCACGCAATGAGCGCCAGCGAGTGTCGCCCACGACGCCGACGACCGTGAGCCACGGTTGCGGTGTCGCGGTCGACGCGCGAATGCGCTTGCCGATCGGATCTTGATCCGGCCAATAGCGCTGCGCGACGGCCGCGCTCACGACGGCGACCGCCTGGCTCCCCTCACGGTCCGAGTCCAGAAACCCCCGCCCGCGGAGAATCGGAATGCCGAGCACGCGGAAGGACTCCGGTCCGCCTACCTCGACCGATATCAACGGACTATGCGCGACTTCGGCCACGGACTGCTGGTCCGACTGCCAGGGCGCCATCAGATAGCCCAGACCTGCCAGTGGGTACACGACGGTCGGCGCCACCCCGGTGACGCCGGCTACGGCATTGATGCGGGGAGCGATCCCGTCCCACAGCGCCAACATGTGGGCGCGATCCGGATACTTGGCGTGAGGGACCGTCACGAAGAGCACCGAGAGGTGGTCGGCGCGAAATCCGAGGTTCAGTGACTGCAACCGTTGGAGGCTGCGACCGAGAAGTCCGGCACCGGCGAGCAGGATGAGCGCCAGTGCGACTTGTGCGCCGACGAGAGCCTGCCGCAGCGTGCGGCGGCCGCGGGTCGACCGCCCCGATCGAGTATCGAGTCGTAGCTGCACCGCCGCGTCGCCGCGGGCGCCCGCGAGCACCGGGAAGATTCCGAACAGCAGGACGCAGACGAGGGTCACGGCGGTCGCGATGCCGAACGGTGTGCCGGAGACGCGCACGGCATCGAGGCGCGGCAGTTGCGACGGGGCCGCGGCGACCAGCGCGCGCCGGGCGACCTCGCCGACCACGAGACCGAGCACGCCACCGGCTGCGCCGAGCAGCACGCACTCGACGACGAGTTGCCGCACGACATCGAGATACGTCGCGCCCAGCGCGCGACGCACGGCCAGCTCGCGCGACCGTGCCGCCGCGCGCATCAACTGCAGGTTGCCAATGTTGATGCAGATGATCGCGAGCAGGAGGCTGACGGCGGCGATGAGCGCCACGAGCACCGGGCGCACGGAGCCGACGACGGCAGCATTGAACGGCTTGAACTCGACGAGCGAAAAGCTCCCCTGCCAGTGCTGCTCTCGAATTTGCTGCTCGACGATCGAGCGATACTCGTCGCGCGCCATGGCCAGCGTCGCGTGTGGGGCCAACCGCCCGATAATCCGTGACCCCGACCACGTATACGGCGAGGGCACCCAATAGTCGGCGCCCGCCGGCAGATCGACCCCCGGCGGTGCGACACCGACGACGGTATAGGTGACGCCGAGGGTGGGTTGCCGAAACCGCCGGCCGACGACGGTCCGATCGCCCTCGAAGTATCGCTGCCACGCGTCGTAGCTCAGCACCATGACGTGCGAGAGGCTGTCATCCTCGGCGTGCAGCAAGCGGCCGATCACCGGCCGGACGCCGAGGACGTCGAAGAACTGCCCATCGACCTGGGCTCCGGCGAGCGGCAGCGGTCGGTCCCCATCCGTCATGGGAAAATTCATCGCCCCGCGCAGATCGTAGCCGGTGATCGCGCGCAGCGTGCGACTGATCTGCCGCATCTGGACGAGATCCTCGTGGCCGGCCCCCAGCTCGTTGCCGCCATTGTCGAGAATGCGCGCGATCACAATGCGATCGGGGTCGCTCACTGGGGGAGGCCGCAGCAGGACGGCGTTGAACACAGCCCAGATCGCGACGGTCATGCCGATGCCGACGCCGAGGATCAACACGGCGGTTACGGCGAACGTCGGGCTCCGGCGGAATCCCCGCAGCGCGACTCGAACGTCCCGTACGACGCGGTCGGTCATACAGAATAATGGGACGCCACGTCCCGTAAGCGAAACGGGCGTCCGTGGTGTAAAATGGCGAAACGCTTTGTACGCAAACGGTTACTCACTCGGCTCGAACTGGCCCGCGCCCTGCCCTAGCCCCGACTCATGCTCACGACGCTGAGACAAGCGGCTCAACGCCTCGCCAAGACTCCCGGTTTCGCGATCACCGCGCTCGCCACGCTCGCGATCTGCATCGGCGCCAACCTGGCGATCTTCGCCGTCGTCGACGGCATCGTCCTTCGCCCGCTGCCATTCCCGTCGGCCGACCGCCTGGTCCTCGTGACCAACAGCTATCCGGGGGCCGGCGTCGAGCAGGCTGGCGTGTCGATCCCGAACTACTTCGACCGCCGACATGCCATCAAGGCATTCGCATCCGTGTCGTCGTATGAGGAGTCCGACGTCATCGTCGGTGACGTCGGTTCGCCGAATCGCGTGCGCGGATGCGCGCGTCACACCGGAATTTTTCGCCACGCTGGATGTGCCGCTCGCCACGGGTCGGCTGTTCACCGAGGCGGAGATGGGGTACGGCCCGGACCAGGTGGCGATCCTGACCGATGGATTCTGGCGCACGTACTTCAAGGCCGACCCGTCCGTGCTCGGCCGCACGTTCTTGAACGATGGGCTCCCCGTCGTGGTCGTCGGTGTGTTGCCACGGGGCTTCCACTATTTGTCGAGCCACGCGCAATTCTATCGGCCGCTGGCGCACGCGAGCCAGGATCTTGTCCCGGGCATGCGCCACGCCACCGGGCCGACGATGATCGCCCGGCTCGCGCCGGGAGCGACCGTCGGCGAGGCCCAGGCTCAGATGAATGCATTCGACGCCGTGCAGGCGGCCGACGATCCGCTGGCGAAGGTCGCTATCAATACCGGCTATCATACCATCGTCACACCGCTGCACGACAACTATGTGCGCACGATTCGACCCACGTTGGTGCTGTTGCAGTGCGGCGTTCTCTGCCTGCTGCTCGTCGGCGGCGTCAATCTCGCCAACTCTGCTCTTGATTCGCACCAACAAGCGGCTCAGGGAGCTCGCCGTCCGCCTCGCGCTCGGCGCCGGCCGGCGGCGTCTGGCGCTCGACGCATTGGCGGAGACCACGGTGCTGGCACTCGCGGGAAGCGTCGCGGGTCTCCTCGTCGCGACACTGGCGATCCAGCTCGTGCCCCTCCTCGGCATCGATCGCTTGCCGCTGGGCGAGTCCGTCGCGATCGACGGACGCGTCTTGGCTGCGGCGTTTGCCGGCGCGCTGCTGGTCGGGTGGCTGCTCGCCGCCCCGAATATCTGGTTCATGCTGCGCCTCGAGCTCGGAGCGAGCCTTACGGCCGAGTCGCGCGGCGGCATCGCGAGTCGTGGCGCGCAGCGCGTGCGACACGCGTTCATTGTCGCACAGGTCGCGCTGGCGTTCATGCTCATCTCGAGTGCGGGCCTCCTAGCCATCAGCCTCGAGCACGTGCTCGCCGCACCCAGCGGATTCCGCCCATCCGGAGTCCTCACGGGCCGTATTACGCTGCCGTGGAAAGACTACAAGGACGCGACCGCCGAGCTCGCGTTCATCGAGCGTCTCGTACCGGCGATGCGCACCATACCAGGCGTGACCGGCGTCGCGATCAACACGTCGCTCCCGTTCATCGGCAACGGCAGCGCGAGCATCGTCGCGGTCGAGGGCACTACGGATAGGACCGATGCGAAGCTTCGCGCTCACGAGCTGGCCGCCGCATCCGCCGACTACTGGCCGACGATGGGGATCCGGTTGCTGCGCGGACGACTACTGACCGACGCCGACAACCATGGCCGGCTCCGCGTCTGCGTCGTGGACCAGGCGTTCGCCGATCTGTACTGGCCAGGCGGCGATCCCCTCGGCCACCGGCTGGCGCCGGGGGACGCGACGTTCGACACGAACTACGCCTACACGATCGTTGGCGTGGTCGCGAACGTCAAGCACGCCGACCTCGCGGAACGCGGCGCTGGTGCCGTCTATTTTCCATTCGGGTTCTGGCCGAATCGATCATTCGCGTTGGCGGTGCGCACGACGCTGATACCAGCCGTCATGGCGCCCGCCGTGCGAAAAGTGATTCTCGCGCTCGATCCCGCGCTCCCGATCGATGACGTTCGATCGTTCCAGTCGCGCATCGACGACAGCCTGATCGGACGCCGCTCTCCCGCGATCCTCGCCGTCGTATTCGCCGCGGTCGCGTTGCTGCTCGCGGCGATCGGCACGTACGGCGTGCTCAGCTACGCCGTCCAGCAGCAATGGCGCGAGATTGGCTTGCGCATGGCACTCGGCGCCCGGCCGGACCAGATCCGAAACCAGTTCCTCTCGATCGACGCGTCGCTCCTGGTCGCCGGGATCGCGCTCGGCGTCGTCGGCGCCTTGGGCGCGAGCCGAGCCATGCGGGCAATTCTGTTCGGCGTGCCATCACTGCCCGCTGGCACGCTCGCCGTCACGGCGCTGCTCATGACCGTCGTGTCGCTGACCGCCTGTCTACTGCCGGCCTACCGCGCGACGCGAGCCGATCCGATGATGGCCATTCGGTCGGACTGAGCGCTAGCGGTAGGTTGCTTCCGTGCGATACAGATAGTCACGGTGCAGCGCAAAATTTACGGCGGAAGAAAACGTCGGACCAACAAGGGGGTTGGCATCGAATGTCGCCGCAATAGCGGCATTCACCGTGTCCAATCCCTCTGCTTTTGCGGTGATGACGGTAATCCAAAACGTGTCGGGCGGTTCGGTGTGTTCCGCCTGAACGTCTACTTCGTATTCGATGAGCGTCCCGTCCGAGAGCAGTTTCTCGAATAACGGCACGAAGATGTTCTTGCTCACCAGTTCCACCGCGTCGGCCGGCGCATCCGCGTTCAGCCGAAACGAGGTCGTTTGCGTGTAGGCGCCGTGCCAGGATCCGGGATGCCGGTTGTAAAATCGACTGACATAGATGTCGTCCGAGTGCTTCACGGCCAATGTCTTGTGCACCTCCTCCAGCACATTCAACACAGCCGCCATCGACATGGCGGACCACCACACGCGATGAGCGCTGCCATCGCTTTGATGCAGCAATGTCTCGTCAGTCCCGTAGGCGATCAGGGAATTGTCGGCGGGCGCGTTCGCAATGGCCCCGGTGGATACGATGGTGTACATCGGCGGCCTCTGGGATGCGGAGGCGGCCGCCGTGACGAGCACGGCCACCCCCACGAAAACATTCCACGCTATGGACAAACTGGCGCGAAGTTGTTATTGCGTTGCGTCCGTTCGGGCTCCGGGATGTTCTCCTGCGATGTGTGGAAGTCCCCGGTCGCCGTGCCCTCCCACGTCGTGAGATCTTGCATGATCAGACCATAGTCTCGGATCGCGGCGATCTGGTCGCCGGTTGCGTCATCCATCAGTGAAGGGATCATCTCCTTCACCAGGAAGTCGCGAACGTGCACGTAGTCGGTCGCCGCGAGCGGCAGTGCGGTGGGGAGCCCACCGACGACCGTGCGCACGTTGTCCACGATCGATGCCGCCTGGGCGTACGACCCGATGCCAAGGTACGCCCGCGCGAGCAGGAACTGCAGCTGGATATTACGGGTGATCGGTACCGGGGTCGACGCGCTGATGTTGTTGAGATACGCATAGCTCGACGCGGCGCTTCCGCCCGTCAACGTCGGCCGCGACGGCGCCTGCGCAAACTTCGCCAGGAACCGTTGGTCATGCAGCGTGTCGATCTGTTGCGCGGCGCCTTCCAACACGAAGTCCGCGCTCGAGATGGTGTAGATGATGTTCTGGAGATCCCCTGCGGCGGCCGAGAAATCATGAGATACGCCGAGGTCGTTGGCTGCTATCGCTTCCCCGGCGGTGAGCGTCGGCGAGTACAGATTCGACGCCGTGATATCGATGATCGCCGAGTCGAGTTGATTCACGTCCGGTTGACCAGCCGAAGTCACCGTCGGACGGGTTCCGCCAGGTCCCCTCGCGACTGCGTACGCGAGCTCGACACGCGCGCGTCCACGGAGCGCGTACACCAAGTTCAACCAACCACCGGCCGTGTTGCCGATCGCGCTGTAGGTCGGCGGAACCTGCAGTGCGGAGAAGGTTGAGCCGGGCACTCCTAAGACGGTCGACGGTGGACCGACCGTCAGTTCCGCTTGCGCCGTATCGAGCATCGCCACGATTGCGCGCCACCCATCCCGGGCACAGACAATCGGTGCGAGACCGCTGCCCGAAATCGGTCCACCCACGGTGTTGATGGCCATGCCGACCGTGTCGTGCGACAACAAGAATGTACATGTACGCGAGGGCCTTGATCGTTTGCATCGAGCCCTGGAGCGCTTTGACGTTCGCCGCGGGAATGGCAGCCCCCGCGTTGGTCAGCGTCGGTAGCACGCCGATCACCGAGTCGGCATCTTTGATGGTCTGGTAGTCCTCAGTCCAGGTGTTCGCGCCGAAGTTATCGACATCGAGCTGTGCGGATCCGGTGAGTTCAGTGACGAAGCGCACCTCGGACGGCGTAAAGTACGCCGAATTCCGGGCGAATCCGTCCATCTCCACTTCATACTGAACTATGTTGACGCGGGCGTGGCTGAACACGCCCGTAATCTCATTTTGCAGTGCCCCGAACGTCGTGCGCGAATCCCGTCGGGACGTTGTAGTCGGGCACGAGCGCTTCGTTACAGGCTGCCAGCGCCATACCCGCGGTGAGAATCCCCAGTGTTGTGTATATGCGCATGGCTCAGAACCCCAGCTCGAGGGACATGAAGTAACTCCGGGTCGGCGGAAACGGCGTCACGTCCTGTCCGCGTCCAAACTGCTGGGTGCCGAAGTTCGAGACCTCGGGGTCGAGGCCCGGGTAGTTGGTGATCGTGAATAGGTTGCGGCCTGTCAGGACGAGGCTCGCGTGCTGGAGATAACCGTGCCCCACGCCACTGACGAAGCTATGCGGGAGGTCCCATTTCGCGGTCAGCTCGCGCAGCTTCAGGAACGACGCGCGGTAGACGTACGCGGTCAGGTGCTTCCCGTATGCTGCGAGTCGCGCATTCGTCCCAGCCGTATCCGCCATGTTGCCCGGGTTGACCCCGGCCACACCGAGATAGGCGAAGTCCCAGTACTGCTGCGTCAGGTCGTCCACCGACATGCCGTCGCGCCAGTCGAAGAAGGCGTGGAGATGGAGCGGTCCGTAGCTCAGATCGTTGCCGAAGCCGAGCGAGAGCGCCGGCGCGGCGTTGCCCATCTGCGCCAGCACGTTTGGGTTCGTCGCGTACCCATAGATCGCGTTCGCCGACGCGCCCGGTATAATGTGGTAGCCGCCGAACGGAAAGTCGCCGAAGGAGTTGCCCGCCGGGAAGGGCGGGATCGGCAGGTTGTCGACGCGGTCATAGACGCGCGAGTACTGCTCGGTGGTGCTCCACGTAAACTTGCCCGCCTGAATGGGCGTCGCGTTGAGCGAGAGCTCGAGACCCTGATTCGTGAGCTGGCCGCCGTTCGTCCATCCGAAGGTGTAGCCGGCGGACGGAAGTACGGTCTCCTGCAGCAGCAGGTTCGTGACGCGCTTCTGGAAGATCGTCGCGTTCAACGCCATCCGCCCCTTGAACGCGGTCAGATCGACGCCGGTCTCGATACTGGTGTTGGTCTCGGGGCGAACGTTCGCGTCGCCCAGGGTCGCCGCGAACCCGGTCCCCGAGATCGCGTTGTAGTTCGTGGTCAGCGTGGAGTCGAATTTCACGCCATAAATGGGCAGCGTACCGGCCTGGCCATATGCGGCGCGGACTTTGAGCTCGGTGTTGCCCGTCAAGATGCGGAACGAGCCAGCGACTTTCGGATACGGATAGAACTTGTTGATGGCGCCGTTGTTCGAGCTCCGCTCGGCGTTGACGCCACCGGTCAGGGACAGTCGCTCGTTGAACAGGAGGAGCTGCTCCTGGGCGTAGTAGCCGGCGTCGTTCGACTCGGTCTGCTGATAGAACGGGGTGATCTGCGCCGCGTTGGTGTACGCGTACGCACCCGTCACCAGACCAATGCCGGTGCCCGCGTTCTGGTAGGTCGCATCTTTGTCTCGGGTGATACCGATCGACGTGGTCGCCGAGAGCAGCGTGCTCGGCGTCCACGTGTGGATCAAGCTGACCGAGAAGTTCGAGAGCCGGTCGTAGCTCTGATTGCTCATGCTCGAACCGGGGAGCTGGATCAACGAGGAGTGCTGGACCTGGAGGTTCGGGGGGGCAAAGAACTGCGTGTGTTCGTTCACGAAATCGGCGCCGCCGACGGCCGCGATCTCGAGGCTCTGCGTCGTCGCCGTGAAGAGCTTCCAGGTCGCGGTTCCGCTGAGTGTGGTCCGGTTCACTTCATCCGGCGTCTGCATCTCCGACGCATCCTGGAAGGCATTCGCCTGACCAAACGGATTGAACACGTATTGCCCGTTGGCCGTGTGGCAGTACATGCAGAAGAAGGACGGCGTGTACGCCAGCACGTCGTACCCGGAGACGCCGAGATTGTCGTTGCCGTTGACGCCGGTCCGGGTGAGCGACGAGGTGTAGCTCAGGTTCGCCGCGACGCTAATCGCCGAGAACATGGTCTGGTTCACGCTGGCGCGGACCGACTGCTTGTTGTAGCCGGTGTTGATCTGCGCGCCGTTGTCATACTTGCTGAGACCGGACAGGAAGTACGTGGTCGTCGGCGTGCCACCACGAATGGTCAGATCGGTCTCGTTCGAGGCCTCCTTGTTGCCATACAACGCGGACTGCAGGTCGCAGAAGCCGTTGCACTCATCGTAGTTCTGCTTCACGGCCGCCGCGGTCATGCCGTCGTTTTCGCCGAGCGCGTACGCCTCGGTCAAACTGAAGTGGCGCGCATCGAGGTCGTGCTCCAACTCGTAATGGCCGAACTTCTCCGTGGCGTCGATCTCGGGCTTCGCCACTGAGCCCTTCTTCGTCGTGATGACGACCACCCCGGCGGCCGCGCGGCTGCCGTAGATCGAGGCCGCCGCTGCACCCTCCAGTACCTGCATCGACTCGATGTCGTTCGGGTTGATGTCCGCGATGCGGTTGACGGACTGGTCCTGATTGCTCGTCGGGACCCCGATGCCGTTCGCGCCTGACAGGGTGTTCAAGCCGGTATTGAATGTGGCGTTGGAGACGATCACGCCGTCGACGACGTAGAGCGGCTCCGTGTTGCCCATGATCGACGTGACACCGCGGACGCTGACCTGCAAGCCGCCGCCGGGGGCGCCGGAGTTCTGATCGACCTGCACGCCCGGCACCTTGCCTTGAAGCGCATTCTCGATGGTCGCGGTGGGCGCCCCGTTGAGCTGATCGCCGGTCACGATCGGGTCGTGGGTCGTGGCATTCTTGCTCGTCGTGGTCGTCGCCACACCCGTGATCACCTCTTGTTCCAGGTGTAGGACGTTCCTGTTTCAGGGTGACCGCGTACTCGGTCTGTCCTGGCACCAGGGTGATGGTCGTTCCGAGGAATCCGATCCGGCGGACTTCGAGGGTCTTTGTGCCCGCGGGAACGTTGCGAATCGTAAACCGACCACTGTCGGTCGTGAGCGCGCCGAGTGTCGTGCCAGTGACACTGACGCGGACCGCGGGGATCGGGATCTTGGCATCCAGATCCGTGACTTGCCCCGTAATGCGTTGTGCTTCCTGACCGGACGCGCTGCGCACAAGGGCAAGCGCAAGCGCTACGGCCGTCGCGATAGACGAACGTACTGTCAAGGTGCCTCCGTCAAATTTTTAGTGGGGGTGGTGCAGAGAGCGGCGGACGTCAGAGGTGTATGTGAGCCTCCTCGATGGATGGTTCGACGCTTATAGTCGTTCGAGGCGAATCACCTTGGACATCCAGTTGCGGATGCGTCCGAAAACGGCGCGATCAGCCGGTTAGCCGTCGCTCACCGCATTCCACCGCAGCATGTAGCCGAACGCCCGGACAGTCATGACGTGCCGAGGCGAAGCGGGATCGCGCTCCAGTTTTTGCCGAAGGGTCGCGATATGCGTATCGACGGTCCTGCCCGTCGTGTGGGAACCCCAGAACGTCCTGCAGGATCTCTTCGCGCGACACGATGCGGTCGCGCCGGCGCACGAGCGCCATCAGCAGGTCGAATTCCTTCGGGCTGAGCGCGACGGTCTCGCCACCGCGTCGCACCATTCGGGCGGCCGGTTGTACTTCGATATCGCCGAAGCGAATCATCGGTGACGCGCTGGCGAACTCTGGACTCACCCGTCTCACGAGCGCCCGAACGCGGGCGAGGAACTCGGGGAGGTGCACGGGCTTCGTCATGAAATCATCGGCGCCCAGCGCAAAGCCTCGCAGCACTTCCGTCTCGTCAGAGCACGCCATCAACACGATGACGGGCACGTCGTGAACGCCATGGTCCCGCAACGCTTGCAACAGGTCGCAGCCGCTCTCGCCGGCCGCCATGATGTCCAGCACGATGAGGGCAGGCGCGTGGAGCGCCATGCATTGATGCGCCTCCTCGACCGCGGGGGCGATATCGACCGTGAATCCCTCGATCTCCAGGGCGCCGCATAACGTCGAGGCGAACGCGTGATTGGCATTGACCAGGAGGATGCGCACGGTCCCATTCACGCTGGAATCAGGTAGCCTCGTGCCCGGATGGTCAGGATGTGCCGGGGATCTTCAGGGGTATCTTCGAGTTTGCATCGCAGTCGATGCACCAAGACCTTGACCCCATTGCCGCTCGGCCGGGCGCCGGCTTCCGATGCCGCCAGGCACAACTCGCCGGTCGAGACGACGCGACCACGACGGCGGAGCAGCGCGCGCAGAACGGCGTGCTCGCTTGGCGTGAGGCTCACGTGGCCCTCCCGTCGGTCAACGATTGGACTCGATGGGTCGATCCGCACCCCTCCGATCTCCCAATGCCTGGACCGCGTATCCGCGCGCACGTTGCGCCAGCGTGTGACCGCGCGGAGGCGCGCCGCGAGCTCGCGGTGCGTGCAGGTGTCGCTCGTACAGCCGTCGGCTCCCGAGTCGAGCGCGTCAATAGCCGCGTTCGCGTTTGCTCCCCGGGTAATGGCCAGAATCGCGACCGGGGACGCTTGATCACGGATCGCGCGAATGAGCTGGACACCGCGTCCGCCCGGGTCGTCCGCATCGACCAGCATGAGGGACACCCCGGAGTCGCGCGCACGCGAGATCGCGTGCTTGTCCGCTGTGATGAACCCGCGGTCACAACCGCCCCGCGCGAGCGCGGCTTTCAGCCACTCGGCACGCCGCCGGGAAGCGGAGACTATAAAGAATGCCTCTGCCGCCATGTCGCGCTCAGGGTGCATGGGCAGTGACATCCGTGCCGTCCGACCACTGACCCATGGCAACGATGAACTCGGTCATGGGCGCTGGATCGAAGGACACGGAAAAGATGGGGGAGTCTGCCAGATCGGCGCCCCACGCCGCGGCATCGGTGCGTGGAAGTTCAAACATCACGTGGGCCATGTTATGGCCACCCCGATCGGTCAGGTACGCTTCCTTGGACGAAAGGCACCCGCGTAAAAGCCTGATAACCCGTTAGTTACCGGTAGCAACTAGGTTCCCCCCAGGCGCCAGGTCATTGCCGTCGGCCGGCGCGACGAGCTTGGCCGACCCACAGAGCAAGCCCCAATGGGCGCGTGGTAGTGTTTTGTTCAGGCCTTCTCGAAAGAATCACGGGTGAGGTATACGTATGGCGAAACCGTCATTGACCAGTGGGAGCGCGCAGTCTTTCCCGCGCATCCTGTTTTTTCTTCTTCTCTTTGTCTTTGCGGCTCTGGCCGCTTCCCAGGCTCAAGCGCCCAGCCAGAAGCCGGTTGACCAGGCGGCCCCGCAGAAAAAGGCCGGCCCCGCCGCAGCCGAGACGAAGCCCGCGGAGCCGCCCGATACGCTGCTTGAATTGAATCGTGATCTGGAGAATCTGGCCGCGCGCGTGTCCCCCGCAGTCGTACAGATACTCGTCACCGGATACGGACCCCTCAGCGAGTCTGATCGTTCCCAGGCCGCGTTTATCGTTCGTCAGCATGCGGTCGGCTCGGGAGTCATCGTCGACTCAAACGGCTACATCATGACCAACGCTCATGTGGTCGAAGGCGCGCAACGCATTCGCGTAGCGCTGCCGCTTCCCATGGGAGACTCGTTTGGCCAGGCGCCGATTGGGAAGCGCCGCATTCTCGAGGCGCGCCTTCTTGGCCAGCACAAGGAAACCGATCTTGCGCTCCTCAAGATTGACGAGACCGACTTGCCGACACTCCAACTCGGAAGCCGGCAGCGACCCCACGTAGGACAACTGGTGTTCGCCATCGGGAGCCCGGAAGGCCTGCAGAACTCCGTCACCATGGGCGTGGTTAGCGCTCTGGCACGCCAGCCGGATTCCACCAAACCGCTCACCTATCTCCAGACCGACGCCCCCATCAACCCTGGCAACAGTGGCGGCCCGCTGGTGGATATGAACGGGGCGGTGCTCGGCATCAACACTTTCATCCTGTCGCAAGGTGGGGGCAGCGAAGGATTGGGCTTCGCCATCCCGGCGCGCATCGTCGATTTCGTCTACCGCAGCCTGCGCGCGCACGGACACGTGCATCGCGTCGAAATTGGCGCCGTCGCGCAGGAGATCACACCCACCCTGGCCGATGGCCTGCACCTTTCACAACACTGGGGAGTCGTAGTTGTCGACGTGACCCCTGACGGTCCCGCCGCTGCCGCAGGCCTGCAGATTCAGGACATCATTCTCACCGCCGACGACCGCCGCATCGAAACTCTGCCCTCGCTCTCGGCAGCACTCTACCTGCATCGTCTGGACCAGGTTGTGAAGCTCGAGATTTTGCGTGGTACCGAACGGAAGACTCTCTACGTCCCGGCGATTGAGCATCGCGATCACATGGACGAACTTCTCGACGCGGTCAACCCCGAAAACAGCCTGATTCAGCATTTGGGTGTTCTCGCCATCGATCTCACCGCCGACCTGCGCTCGCGCCTGGGATCGGTTCGAATTCCGTCGGGAGTAGTCGTGGTCGGCCGCGCCGCGGACCTGATCACGCCCGACACCGGACTACAAGCTGGCGACATTATCCACCAGGTGAACCTAACGCCTATCGACTCCGTGGACGCGCTGCGCGCCGCGGTCCGCGCAGCGAAGATAGGCGATCCGGTCGTGCTGCAGGTCGAACGCGACGGTGGGCTAATGTACGTGAGCTTCGAAATG
>CAWBZV010000013.1:0-12171 GCA_963793305.1 uncultured Gemmatimonadales bacterium
CCGGCGATTGGGAAACGCTGTCGGCGCGGAGCCATACCAATGGTCGCAGACCGCGTAGCCGGCGGCGAGCGAGGAAAGGATCGGCAGCGTTTGCGGCGTGAACATGCCCATGATTTGCGACGGCGTGGTGCCGGGCACGACCTTGCCCGGCTGCTGGGATTCCCAAGCCAGCGTGGCCGCGAAGTTGGTGACGAAGCCCTGGTTCGTGGCGGGCACGAGCGGCACGGGCTGCTGTTCGCTGCCGAAGAGCTGCCAGTTGGTGTTCAAATAACCTTCGCCGGGATCGGCGCCGGGCATGAAATACGGATGCGGACTGGTCGGGAGAATTTTGAAAACCGGAACCTGTCCGCCTTTGCCGTCCGGGTTGCTCTCTTTGCCGGTCAACACGAACGTCTGCAGGAAATGTTCGAGATTTCCGCTGGAACTGAGCTGCGAGGAAATTTCGAGCAGCTGGTGCAGTTCATGCGCCTGGGCATGGGCGGTGGCGTAGAGTTCGGCGTGCGCCACGGCCACGGCCCCGAATCCGGCAATCGCCGACACCAGAGCTTTTTCTTCGGCGGTGAAAACGCCGTCCTGCCGCGGGTACACCAGGATCGCGCCCTGTGTGCGCGAAGTGCGCAGCGGCGCCGCGATCAGCATTCCGGGAGAAACCAGATTGCCCAGAGAATGCACCTCGGCGCCAATGAAAAGCGTGAGCGGCTCTCCGGCGGCAACCGCGCGCTGAGCGAGATCGGCGGCGAAGCGCAGAGTCTGCCGGTCGTGACGGGCGCGAGCCGAGTTTGCCAGTTGTGGCGTCTCGGCGGAAACGGCGCGCAGCTCAAACGGTCCTTCCCGGCGTAACAGGACGCACACCAGCTTCGTGCGCAGAAGCAATCGTAAACGGTCGGCTACAAAGGCCATGGCGGCGATCTTTGTCGCGAACCTGTTGCGGTACAAGCAAGAAGGCTTCGTTCCCGATCGCGATTTGATCCTGGCGCTGACGCCGGACGAAGAGAAGGGCGGCCGCCTCGGCGCCGGCTGGCTCATGGAGAACCACCGCGATCTGATCGGCGATGCCGTCATGGCGTTGAACGAAGGCGGCGGTGGCACGCTGCGCGATGGCAAGCCGTTCTACAACGATGTGCAGGCGACGGAGAAGGTCGTCACGAACTTCACGCTCACCGCGAAGAATCCCGGCGGTCACTCGTCGCTGCCCAGGCCCGATAACGCGATCTACGAGCTGGCCGCCGGGCTCACGCGGCTCGCGCACGCTCGTTCCCGGTCCAGTTGAACGAGGTCACGCGCGTGTACTTCAGCGGTCAGCGGCTATCGAGAAGCCCGCGATCGGCGCCATGTGCGCATCCTCAAGGATCCGACTGGACGCCAAGGCCGCCGCGACGCTGTCCACCGATCCGCGATACAATTCGGTGCTGCGCACAACCTGCGTCGCCACGCGCCTCTCCGGCGGTCATGCGGACAACGCGCTGCCGCAGATCGCGACCGCGTTCGTCAACTGCCGTGTGTTCCCCAACGTCACGGCCGACGACGTTCGCGCGAAGATCATTGCCGCGGTCGCCGACACCGGCATGAAAGTCTCGCCGCCGAGTGCGCCCATACCGCCGACGCAGCCATCGCCATCGAGCCCCGAGATCATGGGACCCGTGGCGTCGATCACCAAGTCGATGTTCGGCGACATTCCCGGTGATCCCGTTCATGTCGACGGGCGCGACTGATAGCAAGTATCTCCGGGCTGCGGGGATCCCGGCGTATGGCGTATCAGGATGATGGTAGACCCGGCCGATCTCCGGATCCACGGCCGCGACGAGCGCGTGCTCCAGAAGTCGCTGTATGAGTCTGGAGAGTTTCTGTACCGGCGCGGTTAAGGCCCTGTCTTCCCCGAAACCAGTCACTTAATCACAGACGCATAAGCGCCAGCATGGCCGCTCGTAGCATAGCGGCCATGCTGAGTTTTCTACTGTTGTTGCCTTGGCGGATTCTCTCGGGCCAGAGGTCCGCAAGTTCGTGCGCGTCGCCGCGCCCAAAGTCGTCCTCGAGCACGTCGAGGTGATCGACGGCACCGGCGCCCCGCCCCGCGCTGATCAGAGTATCACGATCGAGGGCGGCAAGATCACCGCCATTGGTCGTACGCCGCCGAGTGAGGGCGCGACGGTACTCGACTTGAGCGGATACGCGGTCATACCGGGGATCGTCGGCATGCACGATCACCTGTGGTACCAACACCTGGCGACCCCCGACCGTCCCGCCGTTGCGCTGACCATGACCTACTCGGCCCCTCGCCTGTATCTGGCGAACGGCGTCACGACGATGCGCACGGCCGCCAGCGTCGATCCCTACGCCGAGCTTTCCCTCAAGCACTGGATCGAAACGGGCGTCGCGCCCGGCCCACATGGGACGTGACGAGTCCATTCCTGTCCCATGCGCAGAGCCAGGCGTCCCGATTGCTGGATCTCACCGGGCCCGACGATGCGCGAGCTACTGTGGCGTTCTGGGCGGACGACGGCGTGACGTTGGTCAAGGCGTACCAGGATATCACGCGCGAAGAATTGCGGGCCGCGATCCAAGAGGCGCACAAGCGTGGGCTCAAGGTCACCGGTTATTTGTGCTCGATCACGTATGACGAAGCGATCGCCTTAGGTATAGACAATCTCGAGCATGGTTTTCAGGTCAACACCGCGCTCGACCCCGACAAGAAGCCCGACACGTGCAGCGGCAGCCACGGGGACTCGACGCTGCTCCGCATGATTCCGGGGAAGCCCGAGGCCGATCGACTGATCGCGTCGCTCATTCCCACCATGTCGCCATCACGTTGACGCTGGTCTTACTCGCCTCATTGTCGAACCCGCAGCGACCCCTGAGACCCGCGGTGCTGAATGCCATGTCACGGGTTGTGCGTGACGACTATCTCGTGTGGCGTGATCGGACCCGGGATCTCACGTACTTGAAGACGCTCCTCGCGCGGGACACCGATATGGAGCGCGCGTTCGTCGCCGCCGGTGGCCTCCTGATCGCCGGGCCGGACCGCGTCGGCATTGCCGGCAATCTCCCGGGGTTCGGGGATCAGCGCGAGATCGAGCTCCTGGTCGACGCCGGATTCACACCGGTCGAAGCGATCAAGATCGCGACGTACAACGGCGCGACGTTCCTCGGACGCCAGGATCGCATTGGCTCGATCGCTCCAGGCAAGAACGCCGACCTCGTGGTCATCAAGGGCGATCCGGCGGCGCGCATCGCGGATGTCGAGAACGTGGAGATCGTGTTCAAAGACGGCGTCGGGTACGACTCCGCCAAGTTGTTGGAGTCGGTCAAGGGCGCGTACGGCGAATACTAGGTCGTCTTGAGCAGTCGACGAAGCGCGGGCTGGTAGTAGCGGCTGGAAATGATCTTGGCGCCGCTTTTGAGGTGCACGACGTACGCACTCTTGCCATAGCGTTCGAGCGTCGCGATGGCGCGGACGTTGACCAGCGCCGATCGCCGGACGCGAACAAAGTTGGTGCGTCCCGCGAGCCGCTGCGCGAGGCGATCCATGGTCGCTCTCATGACGTACGCGTGGCCGCCGCTATGGACCTTTATATAGTTGCCGGCGCTCTCGAACCACTCGACGCGTTCGATCTCGACGAACGACAGTCGTTCGCCGTCGCGGACCACGAGGCGCTCCGAGGTGGGCGTCTCGGCCACAGACGGAGGTGCGGTCGCGTGCTGCGCGAGTAAGCCTTCGAGGCGATCGGCGAGGGATGCCCCGCGCTGAAGTGACAGGAACGAGGCGGCACGGTCGAGCGCCTCGCGGAGGCGGGCAGGGTCGATGGGTTTCAACACATAGTCCAGCGCGTGCACCTCGAACGCTTTCAGCGCATGCCGGTCGTACGCCGTGACGAACACGACGACGGGCATGGCATCGACCCCGATCTCCTCGATGATCTCGAGTCGCGGTCGCCCGGCCCGAGCTGGACGTCCAGGAGCACGACGTCCGGCCGCCGCTCGACGATGGCCTCGACGGCGTCGTGCGCTGACTGACCGCACTCGCCTGGACGCAGGCCACATCGAGGAGCTTGCCCGAGCCGCCGGCGGAGCCCCCGGCGGGCGGCCGGCTCGTCGTCGACGATCAGCGCCTTCATGACGACGACGCTGTGAAGGGGAGGCTGAATCGCCGACGCGCGTGCCAGGCTGACTCGGTCGTCCCGTGGCCAGGGCCAAGCTCCACCGTGGCGCGCGGGGCCGTACAGGTGGCGGAGACGCCGCACGGGTGTTGCGGTGCCCAGTGCGTTCGCGCAGCCTGTGCACCGTCCCTGACCCCTGGTCCGTCGTCCGCGAGCGTGATATGCAACATCCCGCCGACGGCCGGCGCCCAGGACCACGGTCGTGCACTTGTCCTCGAACTTGCCGTGCTCGATCGCGTTCTCCAAAAGCGGCTGCAACAAGAACACCGGAACACGCACGGTCAGAACCGCAGGGTCGAACGCGAGCTCAACGATCAACTGATCGCCAAACCGACCGCGCTGAATATCCAGGTAGTCGTTCACGAACGCCAACTCCTGCTCCAGCGGCACCTCATGGGCCTCCTCGTCGAGGCTCCGACGGAGCAGCGTCGACAGCCGCAAAAGCATCTGCTGCGCCTTGTCGGCATCCTCGACCACGAAAACGGAAATGGCGTTCAACGTATTGAACAGAAAGTGCGGCCGAAGCTGCGACCGGAGCGTGTCGAGCTTGGACTGCGTGAGCTCGGCGTCCAGCGCGGCCGCGCTACTGCGAAAACGCAACGCCGTATACACCATCACGACCACGGAGTAGAAGAACACCCACGACGTGCACTCTAACAACACCTATGACGCTCGCGTGAGTCCGGATCGCCCGAATGATCGATTGGAGGGTGAGCGCAATGCCCGTTTGCACGAACGCTAGGCCTAAGGCGAGGCAGAGGTGCACGAGGATCGGCCGGGGTCGCACGGCTCGACGAACGAGCGGCGACAGAATGGCCCATGAGAGCCAGAAGCAGAGCACGACCACGGCGCGCGGCCCGAGGTTGAGCGACTTCCCGTCGGCCATGTCGACGAACACTTCCTGCGCGACGAAGAACGATCCGACGACGAGCGCCAACACCACGACTCGGGACGTCCGCATGCTCTCGGCGGCCATGAGTCCAACATGGGATGCCGGATCGGCCCGGGCAACAGGCGCGGGAAATCACACCGGATGCGCAGCCCGTCCCCGCGATACGACCATCTATCCGCACTGTCTAGGCGTGGCTGAGACCCGCCCCGTACCGTGGTGCCATGAGTGGTGCCCTGATCGCATCGGTGCTCAGCCTAGGCATGGGTCTCGGGAGCCATTCAGTCTACAACGGTCGCGCGGGCCAGGTCTCGGTGGAGATCCCGCGCATCGATGCGCGCATTGCCATTGATGGCACGCTCTCCGATCCCGTATGGCAGCGCGCCGCGCTGCTCGATCGGGTTCTCCGAATACATACCCGTCAATGGGGTCCCCGGCCGAGGACTCGACGCGACGTCCTCGTGTGGTACTCCCCGACGGCGATCTATTTCGGGATTCGTGCGTACGAGATCCACGGGCCGGCACAGCCACACTGGCGAACCGCGATCAGATCGACGGCGACGACAATGTGCAGATCATCCTGAGCCCGTTTCTCCAGTCGCACCAGGCGCTCGTGTTCGCCGTCAACCCGTTCGGCGTGCAGGAAGACGGCACGATCACCGAAGGCGTCGGGACGACATCGGAGTCACCGGTATCGGCACGGGACGGGCCCGGATCGACCGACCTGAGCCCGGACTTCGTCTGCGAGTCGAAAGGGCAGGTCACGTCGTTCGGTTATCAGGTCGAGATTCGGATTCCGTTTCGCAGCGTCAAGTTTCCGGCGCACTCGCCCCAGGACTGGGGTCTTCAACATCGTGCGTAATGTTCAGCACTCGGGCACAGCGACACGTGGTACCCGACGAAGCTCGCCGCTGCGTCGTATCTCGAGCAATCCGGCACGCTGACCGGGCTGACGGGTCTGGACGCGGGCTCGTGCTCGATCTCAACCCGTTCGTGACCGAGAACGTCGGTCCGCGGGTCGATGCGGCGCAATATAGTGTCGAGCGACCCCATTTGGCGCCAATGTGCGGTGGGGCATCACGCCTAATCTCCTGCTCAATGGCACCTACCGTCCGGACTTCGCGGAAGTCGAATCGGACGCCACGCAGCTCGTCAATCGACCCGCGCGACGCGGTGCAGTATCCGGAAAAGCGCCCGTTCTTTCTCGATGGTCTCGAGCAGTTCAACACGCCGAACAACCTGATCTACACCCGCCAGATTGAGTCACCGCTCGCCGCGACGAAATTGACCGGCAAAGTAGGCGACGTTTCCCTCGCCTACCTCGGCGCGATTGACCAGGAATTCGGACACCCCGTATTCAACGTGGCCCGGGTCCGCGAGGATTTTTCCCAAGGCTCGGAAATCGGCGCCGTGTTCACGGATAGAGAAGCGGGCGGGGACTTCAATCGCCTCGCCGGCGTCGATTCGCGCATTACGCTTGGCTCGCTGTATACGCTCAACTTCCAGGCCGCGAGCAGCATCACGCGCGATGCCGGCGTCAGCACCGCGGGTCCGCTATGGTCCGCCAGCTTTACTCGCACCGGACGGGCGATGTATGTGGACGCGAGCATCAGGGCATCGACCCTGATTTCGACGCCGCCAGCGGCTTCATCGCGCGGCAACATTGTGCGATCGAATCTGGATTGGCGATACACGTTCTACCCGAAGCATTCGTTCTTCGACACGTTCGCCATCGACTTGAACTATGCCGACACGTGGGTCTATCGCCAGTTCACGTCGTTCGACGCCCCCGAGGACCGCCAGTTTCATCCGAGCCCATCGCGACGCTTCATGGCGGTGGACAATCCTTGTCACGCTCGCCCTCGAGACCTTCGGGTACGACCCCTCGCTGTACACGAACTACTACTTGGGCCATATCACGGCACACGACACGACCTATACCCACTATGTCGGCGGCCCCGCGATAGCGAACACGGATCCCAATCTGCTGATCACGACGCCCACATTCGCCAAGTTCGATCTCTCGCTGTTCAGCCTCTATGGGCACGACGACAATTTCTTCGAGCGGTCGCCGGCCAACGTTTGGATCGAAGCGCTGACGTTGAACTATCGGCCGACGAGCCAGCTCCGGGCGCAGCTGCATGTACAACGCCCAGGTGTTCTGGCGGCACGACGATTACTCGATCGTCGGCAAGACGCTGATCCCGCGTCTCGTCGTCGAGTACCAGCTCTCGCGGCCGATTCTCTTCCGGCTCGTCGGGCAGTACGAGACCGTGTATCAGAACAATCTGAGGGACGATGGGCGGACGGATCTGCCGATCTTCTTGCTCAATCCCGCCACCGGCACCTACTCGCGCGCCGCGGCGTTCCAGAATAATCAGCTGCAACTCCAGGGGCTCTTCGCTTACCAGCCTATTCCCGGCACCGTCGCCTTTGTGGGCTATGGAAACATGTTCAACAGTGTGTTCGTGAAGTTCAGCTATCTGTTTCGGATGTAGTTTTATGTAATGACCCTCCGGTCGCGGGCGCTCACGGGGCTCACGCAGTTCGTGCTGACGCTCGGCGTCCTGTTGTTCGGCTCGGCGTGGTCGCTCCGCTACTGGCAGGCTTGGGCTTTTTTGGCCGCCTTCGGGGTGTCGGTTACCGCGATCACGCTCTACCTACTCCAGAAGGATCCCGCGCTCCTCGAGCGACGGATGCGTGCCGGGCCCGGCGCGGAGAAGGAGAAGAGCCAGAAGGTCATCCAGGTGGTCGCGAACATTCCTTCTCGCCCTCCTCATTGTTCCGGGCCTGGACCACCGGTTTGGCTGGTCGCACGTGAGCGTGGATGTCGTCTTGGCGGGCGATAGTCTCGTCGTGCTCGGTCTGTACCTCGTCTTCCTCGTGTTTCGCGAGAACAGCTACACCTCGGGCATCATCGAGGTCGCCGCCGACCAGCGCGTCGTCTCGACTGGTCCATATCGCATTGTCCGCCACCCGATGTACTCCGGCGCACTTGTCCTGATCTTCGGCATGCCTTTGGCCCTCGGCTCGACATGGGGCCTCGTCTGCTGCCTCCCAATGACGGCCGCGATCGTGGTGCGCCTGATCGACGAGGAGCGTTATCTTGTGCGACACCTCGCCGGCTATGCCGAGTACCGTGAACGGCACCGGTATCGCCTGATCCCTGGCCTTTACTGACGCTCCTGTGAATCGCACCCCAGTCGTTATCGCTTGGACGGTCGCCGCGACCTGTGTCGCGCTTGTTCTCTTCGCGCATTCGTTCGTCGTCACGGGAATGATGCCCGCGAACGCCGACGCGAAACCCTGGAAGATCGAGCGGTGGGCCGCGAAACGCTCGTTGCACGTGGCCATTGCGCGCGATACCAAGACCATGCATGGCCCCGCGACATTGACCGATTCGGTCATGACCCTGGGCGTTCGCCTCTACAAGACCAATTGCGCCGTGTGCCATGGCGCTTCGGATGCCAAGCGATCGTCGGTCGCCGACGGCCTCTATGTGGAGCCGCCGCAGTTCGCCAAGGACGACGTCACTGACGATCCGATCGAGATGACATACTGGAAGATCACGCACGGCATTCGGTTCACCGGCATGCCATCCTATAGTAAGTCGCTCTCCGACGACCAACGCTGGGCGATCGCCTCGTTCCTCCGGCACCAGGACTCGTTGCCGCCCAATGCCCTGGCGGCGTGGAAAACGATGCCGAGTGTCGCCGACAGCGCTTCGCACTGAGGACTCTCGCATGAGTCGATATCTGGCCTTTTTCCTTGTCGCCATGACGCTCGCCCGTGCCGCAGGCGCTCAAAATCCGTTCTCCCAGCCGAGCCCTCTGTTCGACCAGGCCCCGCCGTTCGACCGGATCCATGACGGCGACTACCAGCCGGCGTTGGAAGAGGGCATGCGGCAGCAGCTGGCGGAGGTTCGCCAGATAGCGACCCAGAAGGCCGGACCGACGTTGATAAGACGATCGTCCCGATGGAACGATCGGCGCGGTCCTGACTCGCGCGTACAAAGTGTTCAGCGCGATGACCCAGGCCAACACGAACGATACGCTCGAACGCGTGCAGGCGACGATGGCGCCCAAGCTGGCGGCGCATTGCGATGCGTTCTTTCTCGACGACAAGCTCTTTCGGCGGGTCGCCACGCTGTACGCACGCCGCGATTCGCTCGGGTTGAACGCCGAGCAGCGATTTCTGGTCGAGCGCTACTATAAGGACTTCGTGCGCTCAGGCGCGACGCTTGGCGCGAGCGAGAAGGCGCGTCTCAAAACACTGAACGGCGAAGAGGCGACGCTCACGACTGCGTTCCAGAAGAAGCTTCTCGCCGCGACAAAGGCTGGCGCGCTGGTCATTGACGATCGCCGCCAGCTGGATGGGATGAGCGACGCGGAGATTGCCGCCATCGCGCAAGACGACAAGTGGGTGCTGAAGCTCCAGAATACCACGCACAGCCCGCGCAAGCGTCGCTCTCGAATCGCGCCGTGCGGAAGCGCCTGTTCGAGGCGTAACGCAACGGGCCGAGCACTTCGCCACGGGAATCAGAGTGGCGTTGCGACTGAGCTCGAGGAATGTGCGATAGTCGGGCGTGAGCATGGCGGAGCCGGGGTAACTGGGATTATACGGGAGCGTGCTTCTTCTTCTGCTTGGCTTGCGCGCTTCCAGCGGCCCTGCATATACTTTGTTGGTTTGGCCTAAAGACAGGACGCGCGCCCCAATTACGTCGTCCCTTTCACGCTACGAGCGTCGGTGATTCAATCGGAGAATGTATGGCTACCGCACACTCGCTGGATACAGAAAGTAATCCGTGGGAACAACAGGCTGCACGCTTCAACCTCGCAGCCGAAAAACTGCAGCTTGATGAAGGACTTTGGCGAGTGCTTCGCCAACCCAACCGCGAGATCATCGTCCACATCCCGGTCAACATGGATAACGGGCAGCTGGAGGTTTTCACCGGCTACCGGGTGCAGCACTCGATAGCGCGCGGCCCGGCGAAGGGCGGAGTACGCTACTCCCCGGATGTGACGCTCGACGAAGTGCGCGCTCTGGCGAGCTGGATGACGTGGAAGTGCGCGGTGGTCAACATTCCCTTCGGCGGCGCCAAGGGCGGCATCATCTGCGATCCCAAGAACATGTCGCGCGGCGAACTGGAGCGCATGACTCGCCGCTACACCGCCGAGCTGATCGAGTTCATCGGTCCGGAGAAAGATGTGCCCGCGCCCGACGTCAACACCAACGAGCAGACCATGGCGTGGATGATGGACACCTACTCCATGCACATGCGCCAGACGGTCACGGCCGTCGTCACCGGCAAGCCGCTGAACATGGGCGGATCGCGCGGCCGCCGCGAAGCCACCGGCCGCGGCGTGATGATCATCTGCGACGAGTCCATCAAGAAGAACAACATGCGGCGTGAAGACACGCGCGTCATCATCCAGGGCTTCGGCAATGTCGGTTCCAACGCGGCGCTGCTGATGCACAACGCCGGCTACAAGGTCGTCGGCATCGGCGAATGGGATGGCGGCCTGTACAACCCGAAGGGCATCGACATTCACGCTCTGTGGGAGTTCCGCCAGAAAGAAGGCACTATCCACGGCTTCAAAGAGGCGGAGAAGGCGGCCACCGCCGACCTGCTAATTACCGACTGCGAAATTCTGATTCCCGCGGCGACCGAGAATGTCATTACCTCGGTGAACGCCGACAAGGTGAAAGCCAAGATCCTGGTGGAGGGTGCCAACGGTCCGACGACGGCCGCGGCCGACGACATCCTCGCCGACAAGGGCGTCTTCGTTATGCCCGACATCCTGGCCAACGCCGGCGGCGTGACCGCTTCCTACTTTGAGTGGGTGCAGGACCGCCAGGGCTACTTCTGGAAGGAATCGGTGGTCAACGAGCAACTCGAGCACATCATGGTGTCCTCGTTTGAGGACGTGGTGCGCTACGCCGAGACCCATCACGTCAACAATCGCATTGCCGCTTACATGCTGGCCATCGATCGGGTGGCGTATACGATCCGGCAACGTGGTATCTACGCGTAGTTACGATTCGGTTAATGTTTCCTCCACGAACAGCTCCCACCGCGGGAGCTGTTCTGCATTGTGACAAAATAATTTTCAGACAGTGCTCTGCTACACACCTCCCGTTGGGGCATAATAGCGTCCAAGTTGTACAGCCAGGGGAAACGCTATACCCCTGGAGGGTCATCATGCCACGCCTGTATTTCTGTCTACGCCTGATCGCAGCCGCGATCGCCAGCCCCGTGATCGGGATGTACATCCTTGGATCCGCAGTGGTTCAGTTGCTCGGCTTCTCGCGCCGTAGCTCTCCTCCCACTCGCGTAATGTTGCGATTGTGGATGAGCGTGTGCGACTGGGTGAAAGGTATTCCAGTGGGTTACAGCTACTGGGAGCAGTATGAGGCGCCGGTCATGCTCGACCATATCGTGGTCCACCACGACGAATAGTGGATTTTGGGCGTGTCTTCGGCGATTGCTTTCAATCTAACCTGTAGCGCATAATCGCGAGTTGCGGCAGCGCAGCAGGCGCGGTGGTGTGCCACTCTGCTTTTTTGTGAATCTCCCGAACTACATTACGCTTGCCCGGATACTCAGCATCCCCCTGCTGATCTGGATTCTTTGCAGCAATCGCTTCAGTTCTGCGAACGGCGAGCGTGAGCTGCTGGCGTGTGCCGTTTTCATCGCTGCGTCATTGACCGACGCCATCGACGGCTACCTGGCACGCCGGCGCGCGCAGGTTACGACCATCGGAATGCTGCTCGACCCGGTCGCCGACAAGCTCTTGATCGCCGCCGCCTTCGTTACCCTGGTCCAATTCAATCCGAAGATCGTGCCCGCCTGGATGGTCGTCATCATTGTCGGGCGCGAGTTCCTGGTCAGCGGCCTGCGCTCCATTGCCGCCTCCGAGGGCTTCACCATACAGGCCAGCGACTTGGGCAAGCTGAAGATGTTTGTCCAGGTCGTCACCGTCGTGGCCGCCATTTTGGACCATCATTGGAGCTACGTGCTTGGCCTGCCGGTGCATCCGATTGCCGTCGTTTCAATCTGGGCAATGGTGGTTCTTGCGCTCTGGTCTGCCGCCGACTACTTTGTGGCCTTCTGGAAGAGAGTCGACC
>CAWBZV010000014.1:0-238931 GCA_963793305.1 uncultured Gemmatimonadales bacterium
ACCCGGCCTGATCGTCACGTGCGTGATCGGCGATGGCGAAGCGGAGACTGGCGCGCTCGCAACCAGTTGGCACTCGAACAAATTCCTGAATCCTGTCCGCGACGGCGCGGTGATCCCGATTTTGCACTTGAACGGCTATAAGATCGCTGGGCCCACGGTGCTGGCGCGTATCCCCAGGGCAGATCTCGTCAGTCTGCTCACGGGCTACGGCTATCGCCCGTACTTCGTGGAAGGGCACGATCCGGAGCCCATGCACCAAGCTATGGCGGAAACGCTCGAGACCATCGTGGATGAGATCCGCGTCATCCAGAAGGATGCGCGAGAGAACGGATTCCGCCAGCGGCCGGTGTGGCCCATGATTGTCATGATCACGCCCAAAGGCTGGACCGGTCCCCAGGTCGTGGATGGGGTGCAGGTGGAAGGCACCTTCCGCGCCCATCAGGTTCCGCTCACCGAGCTGGCCGCGAAGCCGGACCACATCCGGATTCTGGAGCAGTGGATGAAAAGCTATCGTCCCGACGAACTGTTCGATGACGATGGCAGACCCGTTCGCGAGCTCACAGAACTGGCACCAAAGGGTCCGCGGCGGATGAGCGCGAACCCGCACGCCAATGGCGGTTTGCTGCTCCAGGATTTGAAGATGCCGGACTTCAGGGCCTACGCAGTCGAAGTCGATCGCCCGGTGCCATGTACGCCGAAGCCACCACATCCTCGGGGAATTTCTGCGCGACGTGATGACACTCAATCGGGGTCGGCGGAACTTCCGGCTGTTCAGTCCGGATGAGACAATTCCAATCGCTCGAGGCGGTGCTCGAGCTCCAACCGCGCGTGGGTCGCTCGAGACCGTTATCCTACGACGACTCATCTCGCGCGATGGCCGCGTCATGGAGGTGCTCAGCGAGCATCAGTGTCAGGGTTGGCTCGAAGGGTATCTGCTCACCGGCCGGCACGGCATCTTCTCGTGCTACGAAGCCTTATGCGACGATCGTCGATTCGATGGTGTCAATCAGCATGCGAAGTGGCTGAAGGTCGGCCACGGAGAGTGCAGTGGCGGACGGTCCATCGCCGTCGCTCAATTGTCTCTTGACGGCGCACGCTGGCGTCAGGACCACAACGGCTTCTCCCACCAGGATCCCGGGCTTCATCGACCACGCTCCTCTACGAAGAAGGCGGCGGTCGTCCGCGTCTATTTGCCGCCGGACGCGAACTCTCTCTCGTCACCGACCATTGCCTGCGGACCGCAGACCACGTCAATGTTGATCGTCGCCGGGAAGCAACGCCGCGCCGCAGTGGCTCGACCTTCCCGGACAGGCGGTGGAGTCACTCGGCGCCGGTGGGTCCGCGTGGAAGTGCGCGGGCAACGACCGGACGGGGAACACGGATGTCGTGCTGGCTTGCGTCGGCGACGTGCCGACGCTTGAAACCCTCGCCGCGGTCAAACTCCTGCGCGAGCACGCGCCGGAACTGAAGATAAGGGTCGTGAACGTCGTCGATCTGATGACGCTGCAGCCTAAGAGCGAGCACCCCCATGGCCTTGCAGACCGCGACTTGAAGCCGTCGAACATTCTCGTGCGGCCTGACGGCAGCGTCGCGTTGCTCGACTTCGGCATCGCCAAGCAGATCGAAGGTCTCGGAACGCCGGTCGATCATACGCGGACCGGACTCCGGTTCATGACGCCGGCGTATGCGGCCCCGGAGCAACTGCGCGGAGATCGCGCTGGCGTACAGACGGACGTGTACTCGCTCGGCGTCGTGCTCTACGAGCTCCTGACCGAGCGGTTGCCGTTCGACCTGGCACACCGGACACCGGGCGAGGCGCAGACGATCATCCTCGAACACGATCCCGTCAAGCCATTGGCGGTCGCGAAGCGCGTGGCCGAGCGTTCGGGGATTCCGGCGGGAGCGGCGTCGTGGGCGGATCTCGATGTGCTGTGCCTCACCGCGATGCACAAGGACCCGGAGCGACGGTATCAATCGGTCGAAGCGCTCATGCGCGATGTCGACCATTACGTGAAGGACCAGCCGCTCGAGGCGCGGACGGACTCGATGCGCTATCGCGCGGTGAAGTTCGTCAGAAGGCACCGCCGTCCGGTCGCCGCCCTGGGCGTCATCATGGCCGTCGTGGTGGGCCTGACCGCGATCTATACCGTGAGTCTGGCGCATGCGAGAAACGCGGCCGTGGCCGAGGCGGCCCGCACGCAGCGCGTGCAGCGGTTCATGTTGAGCCTCTTGGATGGCGGAGACGAGAACGAAGGGCCGTCCGATAGTCTCCGGGTGTTGACCATGGTCGACCGTGGGGTGCGCGAGGCCCGCGCGCTCGATCGAGAACCGGCGATTCAGGCCGCGCTGTACACCACGCTCGGCGGTGTGTATCAACAGCTCGGGAATCTCGAGCGAGCGGACTCGCTGCTGCGCGCGGGGCTCGACGAGCGGCGGTCCCTATATGGCGTGGAGCACGCCGAGATCGCCGAGAGCTTGGTCCTCCTCGGTCTCCTGCGCGTGGACCAGGCGCGCCTCAACGAGGCCGAATCGTTCGTGCGACAGGGGCTCGCGATGGCGCTGCGCGTTCGGCCTGCGAACGATCCATCCGTCGCCAGAGCGACCGCCGCGCTCGGATATGTCCTGCGCAATCGGGGCGAGAAAGACAGCGCGCTTCGGGTGCTGCAGGGCGCGGCCCGTATCCAGTCCGACTCGGCCGATCTCTCGGAGACGCTGACCTCGTTGGCCAATGCGTACTACGACGCCGGCCAATACGCGGTCGCGGACTCGATCAATCAACGCGTGTTGGCGCTTGATCGAGTGATTCACGGCGACCGGCATCCGAGCGTGGCCACCGATCTCACTAATCTCGGGGCGATCGAGCACGATCTCGGACACTACCAGTTGGCCGAGGGCTTCTATCGGCAGGCGATCGACATCGATCAGGCGTGGTATGGCGCCAATCACCCGGAGACGGTCTCGTTGCTGCCGATGCTCGCGCGGACGTTGATCGCGGAGAAGCGGTACACCGAGGCCGTCGGCATGCTTCAGCAGGCGCTGGTGATTCAAGAGAAGGTGTACGGGCCGGTGCATCCCCGCGTGGCATTGGTGCTGAATGCACTGGGGCTCGCGGCGCTCGCCCAAGGGGATGTCGATGGCGCCGAGAGCGATTTCACCCGAATGGGCGCCATCTATCGCAGCGTCTATGGCGAGCAGCACTACACGGCGGGTATTACCGCCTCGGATTTGGGAAGTGTGTACGCGAAACGAGAGGATTATCCGCGCGCCGAGCGCTCCCTGCGGGATGCCATTCGGCGGCTGACCGACACGCAGGGTGCCGACCATTCTGAATACCGGTGTCGCCAGGATCAAGCTTGGGGAGGTCCTGTTGGCGGACGGACGGCTGGACGATGCCAGGCGCGAGAGCCTAGCGGGTTATGGAATCGTTGCCAAACAGCCTGGGACGGGCAATACCTGGCTCCTTACGGCGCAAAAGGACGTTGCGGCGGAGTCGGTCGCAATGAATCGGAAACTGGCTGACGACCGACGATGACGGTTTTTGTCTCCCCATTTCGCACTGCGTGACAACACAACAGGGGAGACAATATGTGGCGTATCACCATCGCGTCGTTGGTGCTCGCCGTCAGCGCTTTTGCCCAAGCGCCCGCTGCGCCGGCTCAAGCGCCCACGATCTGTGGCAATCAGCCACTCTGCTTCGAAGCGTCGGATTTCGCGGCCACGATCACCGATTTCCGGACGAGCCTGACGGGCGGCTACCATCTCATGGACGTGACGATCCGCTTCACGAACAAGACGAACAACCTGCTCATCATGGGATACGCGAACGGGTCGGGGACCGCCACCGATGATCGCGGGAACCGGTATGTGCTCTGGGGTGGCAACGCGTTACGTGGCATGGGTTATGTGAACGGGCAGCAGTTCGATCCCAAGTTCCAGGTTCGCGCCGGTAGCTACGGCGATGCGCGGTTCGAGCTGCTGTTGCAGGGGAACCCGCAGGTCCTCGGCTTCACGTTCGAGCTCGATCTCACCGTCAACGAGATCAACGCGTTCCAGGGCAATCAGTACACGCTGGGTGGCGAGTTCCCGCTGATCTGGAAGGGCCTGCAGAATGGCGCCGCCGGCGCCGCGCCGGGTCAGGTGGCAGTCGCGGGTGGGGGCGGTGCCACTGGTGCGGCAGGCTCGCTCACGAGCATCCCGTGCCAGAACAGCAGCGTACAGAATGTCGCCAACGGCGCGACCAACACTGCGTCGACCGTCACATTGGCCGTTTCGAGCATCGGCTCGCTGTTCGGCAAGAAGCAGCAGCCGCAGGCCGCGGCCAGCGCGCCCGCAGTGCCGTGTACGCCGCAAGGTGGAACGACAGCGACTGGCGCGGCACCGGCCGGAGCGACCGCCGCAACCACGACCACGACGACTACGTCGACGGGAGCGGTCGCGACCAAGCCCGCGGCCACGGCGGCACCGACAGCTGCGGCTCAGAAGGCGGTGGCGACAACGCCAGCTGCGGCTCAGAAGGCGGTAGCGACAACGCCAGCTAAAGTTGTCACGCCTGCGGCCACGACGACACCAAAGCCGACGACGCAGCCCGCGACCACGGCGCCGGCAAGCACGCCGCCCAAACCTTCGAGTCCCTGAGGATCACATGCGTCGCCTAACGTTGGCGGTCCTCGCGCTCGGCCTCGGTGGACTCACGGCTTGTGGGTCGGGCGTGCGCGGGACGTACTCGGACCAATCGGGTGCGTTCGTGCTCGACCTCAAGTCGGGTGGCAAGGCGAGCTTCGCGATTCCCGGTGATGCGATCTCCTGCAACTATCAGGTCCAGGGCGAGAGCCTCACGCTCCAGTGCCCGGGCGATTCGGGCAAGCTCGTCTTCACGCTACACGGCGACGGGTCGCTGACCGGCCCTCGCGACAGCTTCATGCCCGCCTTGCGGAAGAAATCGTAGTCACGCCTCGTCCCGATCGCGCCCGAACAACCAGCGCAGCACCCAGATCACGAGCGCGATCGGGAGCACCACGAAGATCAGAAATTTGACCAGGCCGACCGCGATCAGGCCGATCACCGCGAGCACCAGCAATGGGATGCCGAAGATCGTGATCGCGAGCAGCGGGCGCAGGGCGAGCAGGCGGAGCAGGGCCGCGAGCATCTAGAGATCCGGGAAGGGGATACCTGTCCTACGGGTGTGGTTGGGCCTAAAGTTTCGGCCCATGGCATGGCAGTGGCTGGTGGCGGCGGCGTTAGCCCTGGCGACGCCCCCTCGCGTCCGGACCGACGCCGGTGTCGTGGAAGGAATCGTCGACTCCGCGACCGGCGTCGAGGTCTTCCGGGGCATTCCCTACGCCGCCCCGGCCGTCTGGGGCCAGTCGCCGCAGCCGCCACTCCCGTGGACCGGAGTGCGCCGCGCGGACGGGCTGGGCTGGAACTGCATACAGCCGCAGGTCTACGACGACATCGACCCGTTCACGGCCGGCGTGTCTCAGGACTGTCTATTCCTCAACGTCTGGACCTCGGGGACGGGCGGGAAGCGGCCGGTGATGTTCTGGATCCACGGCGGAGGATTCAAGGCGGGATTCGGTGGCGAGGCGCGACATGATGGGGGCCGCCTCGCGCAAAAGGGCGTGGTCGTCGTCACGATCAACTACCGGCTCGGCGATTTTGGGTTCAAGGGCGGCAACTACGGCTTGCGCGATCAGATCGCCGCCCTGCGCTGGGTCCGGCGCAACATCGCGCGCTTTGGTGGCGATCCGGCGCGCGTAACGATCTTCGGCGAGTCGGCGGGTGGGATGAGCGTCGGCGCACTCATGGTCTCGCCGCTCGCGCGCGGACTGTTTCAGCGCGCGATCCTGGAGAGCGGCACAGGGATCCATTCCGATATCCTGCGTCCGGACGGCGTCGTGCCGCCGCGGACGGTCGACTCCGCGCTCGCGTTCGGTTCGATACAGCCAGTTCCCGTGATCGTCGGCAATAACGCCGACGAAAGCGACACCGCGTTCGGCGCGCCGGCCCGCGCCTTCGCACGGCTCGTCACCGGGCGCGGCGGGCGCGTCTATCGGTACGTGTTCACCTACGCCAGCGACAGCCGCGGCGCCTACCACAGCGCCGAGATCCCGTTCGTGTTCGATCATGCGGGCGTGCCGTTAGCGGAGACAATGAGCGATTACTGGGTCGCGTTCGCGACGAGCGGCGATCCGAATGGCGATGGTCGACCCCAGTGGCCGGTGTACGACGCGAAGAGCGATTCGTACCTGGAGCTCGGTTCCGTGGTGCAAGCGAAAACCGCATTTCGGCAATCCCAATTCGATTCGCTCGACGCTATCGCGCGACATGCGGGTGAAATCAGGGGTGAGCCGGCCCGGCGGAGGGGCGGCCCGGGCGCGTGACCCGGCGCCATTTTCGTATCTTGTGCCCATGCGGTGGCTCAAACTGCTCGGCTGGGGACTCCTCGGGTACACGCCGATTCTCGTGTTCTCGATCAGCGAGCACGCCATCGACGCCATCCGACTCGGCCAAGCCATCAAGTGGAAGGAGATCCTGGTCGGCCGATCGCTCGAGGAGTACACGTGCGCGGCCGCCGTGCCCGCCCTCTTCTGGCTCACCGAGAAGTTCCCGATCGATCGGCACGGGTGGGCGCGACGCATCCCGATACTCGTGGTCGGCGCGCTGGCGCTCGCGGTAGGCAAATACCTCCTGTTCTTTCCGCTCTTCTTCGCGTTCTGGCGCACGTACTGGCACATGCCGACCGCGCAGATGCCCGCGTTCATCGCCAGCAACGCACTGTCCGTCACGTTCGATTTCGCGAGCGTCATCGTGGTCGCGCACGCGGTGCGGTACTACCAACGGTCGCGCGAGCGCGAGCGCACGGAGGCGGCGCTGCGCGTGCAGTTGTCGCAAGCGCAACTGGAGGCGCTCAAATCGCAACTGCATCCGCATTTTCTCTTCAACACGTTGAACTCCGTCGCCGCGCTCATGCACTGGGACGTGGCGGCGGCGGACGAAATGGTGACCCAGCTCTCCGAGCTGCTCCGCGAGACGCTGCGACATCCCGGGACGCACGAGATTCCCTTGTCGGAAGAGATCGCGCTCATCGAGCGGTATCTGTCGATTGTGCGCGCGCGCTTTCAGGATCGACTGACAGTGGCCTATGACATTGCGTCGGATGTACGGACGGCGATGGTGCCCCATTTCATCCTGCAGCCCCTCGTCGAGAATGCGCTGGAACACGGGATTGCGTTGGAGCCCGGTCCCGGTCGGATCGCGATCACGGCTACTCGCGCCGGTGACCAGTTGCGTATCGCCGTCGTGGACGATGGTCCGGGCTTGGATTCGGGGAAGACCAACGGCATAGGCCTCGCGAACACGAGGGCAAGGCTGGCGGAGCTGTATGGCGAGCGGCAAGGCCTGACGCTGGAAGCGTCGCAGCCCAAGGGGGCACGCGTAACGGTCACCCTTCCCTATCACGCATGACATACCGCGTGATCATCGCCGACGACGAGATGTTGGCGCGCAAGCGATTGCGCATGATGCTGGAGACCAAGCCGGAGTACACGATCGTCGCGGAATGCGCCAATGGAACGGAGACGGTCGAGGCCATCGTGCAGCACGAACCCGACCTCGTGTTCCTGGACATCAAGATGCCGGCGCTCGATGGGTTCGATGTCCTCGAGGCGCTCGACGCGGCGCGCGTGCCGCCGGCGATCGTGTTCGTGACGGCGTTCGATGCGTATGCCGTGAAGGCGTTCGAACGTCAGCGCGACGGACTATCTCTTGAAACCATTCAACGCCAGCCGCCTCGACAAGGCCCTCGCGCGCGTGGCCGTGCGACTGCGCCCGACCGGTCTCGAGCCGCACCTGCGGACGTTCCTCGAGACACTGAAGAGTGAGCGCGCCTATCCCGACCGCTTTTTGGTGCGCGCGTCGAATCATCTCTACTTCGTTCGCGAAGCAGATATCGAGTGGGTCGATGCAGCGGACAACTACGTGCGACTGCATGCCGGAGGACGCATCCACTTCGTGCGCGACACCATGAAAGCCTTCGTCGGGAAGTTGCATCCAGACCGGTTTATTCGGGTACACCGGTCGGTGATCGTGAACCTCTCTCACGTGCAGAAGCTCGAGCCCCACGGTCATGGCGAGTACGTGTTGACCATGCGCGACGGCTCGCGGGTCACGTCGAGTCGGTCGCATAGCGAGCGGCTCCACGCCTTACTGAAAGAGTCGCGCTGAGGCCATATTGATAGGCCATGATCCGTTTCGTAACCGTTTTGCTGGGATTGTTGAGCGCCCCGACCATCCCGGATCTGTCGACGCTCCCCCGCGCTCGAGCAACGCTGGACCCCGCGCACCACACCCTCGTCATCGAGCTCGTGCCCGTCGACCTGCCGGCGGCATCCAGCGGCATGAGCATGATGAGCCTGCCGACACAACAGCTGATCATCCCAGCCAGCGGCTCGATCTACAGCATCCAAACGGCGGTCATCGATAGCGCCGGCAACGAGCTCCCGCGTCCGTTCCTGCACCACGTCAATCTGCGCGATCCGAATCGCCGCGATCTGTTCTTGTCGACCGGCTTGCACATCCTGGCGGCGTCAAAGGAGACGCCGACCCTCGATGTCCCGCAGCTCGTACTCGGCCTCCCACTGGAGCGCGGCCAGCGACTCCTGGCGACGGCCATGCTCAACAACCCCACGGACACCCCATATCACGGTGTCCGCATTCGCCTCACGTTCGGGTATCGACTGACCGAGGGATTCGCGGGATCAGTCTTCCCGCTCTTCCGTGCGTATCCTTGGGTGCTCGACGTAAAGTTCCCGCTCGGCACGGGCCCGGACGGTAGCCTGGCGTTCGATCTCCCGCCTGGGCAAACCGTTCAATCGTGGGAGTCGAGCCCCGCCATCTCAGGGTACGTGTTGGGCCTCGGTGGCCACGTCCACGATTTCGCGACCGAGCTGGAGCTCACGGACGCGACGACTGGCCAGGTGATCTGGCGTCAGAAACCTGTCAAGGATTCGTCAGGACACGTTCTGGAGATGCCGATCACCAAGTTCTATCGCTGGTATCGACTCGGGCTTAGAATCGAAGCGTCCCATCGGTATCGCATCACGGTCCGATACGACAATCCGACCGGGCGGACGCTCCACGGTGCCGGTATGGGCGCGGTCGCCGGGTTGTTCGTGCCGGATCGGGGGAAGCGATGGCCAATGGTGGATACGACCGACGCTGTATATCGACAGGATCTCGGCGAAGCCTTCCTCCCCGTTGATATGAAGGGGATGGATATGGAGCACTAGCTATGACTTGGTGGCGTGTCTGCGCGGCAATCACACTGGGCGTGACGAGCGCGAGCGCTCAAAGCCCGAAGTTCGAGATACCGGTGACGGCCGGCGCAATGTCGAATGGCCTCCGCTACGTGTTGTCGCCCGATCATTCGGCGCCGATCGTGACGGTCGCCGTCTACTACCATATCGGCTTCCGCATCGAGCCCCGCGACCGGACCGGGTTCGCGCACTTGTTCGAGCACCTGATGTTCCAAGGCTCCCAGAATCTGGGAAAGATGGAATTCATCAAGCTCGTGCAGTCGAACGGCGGCATCTTGAACGGCTCGACGCGCTTCGACTTCACGAATTATTTCGAGACCGTCCCCGCGAACACCCTGCAGACGTTCTTGTGGGCAGAAGCCGACCGCATGCGGTCGCTCGCCATCACGCAAGACAATCTGACGAACCAGCAGGGCGTGGTGAAGAGCGAGGTCCGGGTCAACGTGTTGAATCGTCCGTACGGTGGATTCCCCTGGCTCGACATGCCGCAGTACGCGAACACGAATTGGTACAACGCCCACAACTTCTACGGCGACCTGCGCGACATTGACGCGGCGACGCTCGCTGACGCCGAGGCGTTCCATAAGACGTATTACTCGCCGCGCAACGCGGTGGTCGTCGTCACCGGTGACTTCGTCGTGTCGGACGCGATGGGGTGGATCCAGAAGTACTTCGGGAACATCCCGGATACGCCTTTGCCGCCGCGGCCCGATCTGACGGAGCCGAAGCAAGAGAAGGAGATTCGGGCGAATAAGACCGACTCACTCGCCACGCGGCCGGCGCTGGCATTCGCGTATCACATGCCGCCGAGGAATACGCCGGAGTACTTCGCCATGGGGCTGATCGATCAGATCTTGCTCCAAGGGCATGATGCGAAGCTCTACCAGGCGCTCGTCCAGCGCGCTGGCGTCACCGGCGACGTCAGCGGCGGCATCAATTTGCTCGGCAACATGTTCGACTACGAAGGGCCGATGGTATGGATGGTGTCGCTCTTTCACGACGCGCAGCATTCGCCCGATGAGATTCTCAAGTTGGCGGATGCGGTCATCGATTCCCTGCGGACGGTCCCGGTCGATCCGGCCACGCTCGAGCGGGCCCGGGTCAAAGAACGCGCGGACCTGTACAACATCATCGGCGGGCAGGCCGGGTTCGGGCGGGCCGACTTGCTGGCGAGCTATGCGCTCTTCGACAACAATGCCAACTACGTCAATTCGCTCGAAGGGCAGTTTCGCGCGGTGACGCCCGCGGTGATTTTGAGAACCGCCAAAGAATACTTACGGCCAACCAATCGGACCGTCCTCACCATCGTGCCCGGGAAGACGACAAATGGCGCTGTCGGCAAATAGAGTCGCCGGTCTGTTGGTCCTGACCGCGTCGATCCTGCACGCGCAAAACAAAGAACAGCCACCGGCGCCGGCCGCGGCGATCGGCTTCACCCTGCCGGGGCTGAATACGACCAGCCTGCCGAACGGCATGAAGGTGACGGCCTTTCCGCATGGCGATCTGCCTCTGGTGAGGGTCACGCTGATCATCCGCACCGGCGCGATCGATGAAGGCCCGGATCAGGTCTGGCTCTCAAAGCTCATGGCCGACATGATGCAGCAGGGGACGACCACGCGACCGGCCGCCGCGCTCGCCGATGCCGTCGCCGGCATGGGTGGCGATCTCACGATCAACGCGGGATTCGACGACATGTCGATGTCGGGTACGGTGCTCGGCGACTCCGCGGCGGCGTTCGTGCGACTGATCGGTGACGTTGCACGGCATCCGAAGTTTCCCGACTCCGAATTGGCGCGGCTCATTGGTGACCGGCAGCGCCAACTGGCTATCGCGAAGACGCAGCCACAGCAGATAGCGGCCGAGCGGTACGCGAAGCTCATGTACCCGGACCATCCGTATGGACGGCTCTTACCGACGAGCCAAACACTCGGATCGTATACGGCGGCGCAGGTGACCGACTTCTATTCGCGCACGGTCGGCGCGGCACGAGCGCATTCTCATCGTGGTCGGGAAGTTCGATGCGCTCAAGGTGCAGCAGGCGATCGAGAGGACGTTCACCGATTGGGTGGCGGGCTCGCCCCCGACGATCAACGTGCCGTCACCGCACGCCGAGCGGACACTCGTCCTCCTCGACCGGCCCGGCGCCGTGCAATCGACGCTGGACGTTGGTCTCCGGGTCGCTGATCCGTCGAGCGCCGATTGGATCCCGCTCGTCGCGACCGATGCACTCCTCGGCGGGTCCTTCAACTCGCGCATCACCAGCAACATCCGGGAGCAGAAGGGCTACACCTATTCGCCGTTCAGCACGGTCACCTCGCACTACCGGAGCGCGACGTGGACCGAGAGTGCCGATGTCACGACGAGCGCGACCGGCGCCTCGTTGAAGGAGATCTTCGGTGAAATCGATCGGCTCCGAGCGACGCCGCCGAGTGATGACGAAGTCAAAAGCATTCAACACTATCTGGACGGCGTGTTCGTGCTCCGCAACTCGACGCCGGCCGGGTTGACGGGCCAACTCGAGTTCATGGACATCCATGGTCTCGACAACCAGTGGTTCGTGAACTACATCCCCGCCGTGAACCGCGTGACGCCAACCGATATGCAGAGCATGGCGCAGAAGTACCTCGACCCGTCGAAGATGTCGATTGTCGTCGCCGGCGATAAGAAGGTGGTCGCCGATCAGCTGACGCCATACGGCTCGCCTGTCCAGTAGTGCCATTCACGTTCTCGCTCGCCGACATCGAGGCCGCCCGCGCGCAGATCGCGCCGCACGTCAAACGCACGCCGCTCGCCCGGAGCGACGTGCTGAGCCGGCGGCTCGGCACGAATGTCTACGTCAAGGCCGAGCTGTTCCAAAAGACCGGATCGTTCAAGGTCCGCGGGGCGTTCAACAAGATGCTGCGATTGACGCCCGAAGAACGCGCGGCCGGCGTCGCGGCCGTGAGTGGCGGGAATCACGCGCAGGCGGTGGCGTACGTGGCGCAGGTGCTCGGCATCCGCGCGGTGCTCTTCATGCCCGAGACGACGCCACGGAACTACGTCGACGCAACGCTCGGGTACGGCGCTGAGATCGTGTTCGTGCATGCGGTCAACGAAGGCTTCGAGTTGCTCGACCAGTATGCCGCGAAGGGATGGGTACCCGTGCATCCCTTCAAGGACGTGCTCGTCATGGCGGGAGCCGGCACCACCGGACTCGAGATCGTCGAAGACGTGCCCGACATCACCGACTGCATTGTGAGCATCGGAGGCGGTGGGCTCATCAGCGGCGTCAGCACCGCGATCAAAGCCTGCGTGCCATCCGCGCGCATCTGGGGCGTCGAGACCGAAGGCGCTGACTGCATGTCCCGGGCGTTGGCCGCGGGAAAACCCGTGATGATGCCCGCGATTACCTCGATGGCGAAGACCCTGGGGGCGCCCTCGGCCTCGGACGAGACCCTGGCGATCGTTCAGCGCGACGTCGAGTCCGTGACGGTCGTGAGTGACAACGAGGCGCTCGCCGCGCTCAGGTTTCTGCTCGAGCGAACGAAAATGCTGACCGAGCTCGCCGCGTCATGCACGCTTGTTGCCGCTGACCGTCTTCGAGAGCAGCTCGGGGCCAACGTCGTGCTGCTCCTGTGCGGCGGGAACATGGCGGTGGCCGACCTGTGTCAGGCGCTGGCGACGAGATAATGAAACCGTAGATCGAGGGCCCCCGTATGGGTGCTATGCGAGCTTTCCCGCTGGTCCTAGCGCTTGCCGCCGCCTCGGCGCAGTCGGCGGGCGCCCAAGTCGATGCCGGTACGTTCGATTGGAGTGGCGCGGTGCCCGCCGGCGCTACCCTCCACATTTACAGCGTCGACGGCAACATCCACGTGACCGGGACGAGCAGCGGTCATGCAAAGGTGCACGGCGAGCGCACCCACGTCCTGTCCGGTGGGCGGGCTCTGGTGTTCCAGGTCGTCAAGGACGGGGATGACGTTACGATCTGTGCCTTCCACCCGCACGGGTCCTGCGACGCGAGAGGGGTGCACGGCGAGGAAGGGTACCATGTGGGATTCCCAGGGGAGCCGTCGCCGTCGGTGGATTTCACGGTCGAGCTGCCGGCTGGGGTCAAGTTCAATGCGTCGAGTGGCGATGGGTCGATCGATGTGCGTGGAGCAGGCGCCGATGTCGCGGTATCGAGCGGCGACGGTGACATCAGCGTGTCAGGCGCGGCCGGTGATGTCAAAGCGAATTCTGGTGACGGCTCGATCACGATCGAGAATGCCCAACGCGCCGTGACGGCGCATACGGGCGATGGGTCCATCTCCATCTCGGCCGCGTCCGGGCCCGTCGAGGCCACCAGCGGAGACGGGGACGTGCATCTCCGCATGGCGAAAGTCGTGAATCCCGGCGACATCAATCTCCACACTGGCGACGGATCGGTCACCATCTTCGTTGCGTCCGCGTTCGGCGGGGAAATTGATGCGTCGACGAGCGATGGCTCGATAGAGAGCGAGATGCCCCTCGCGCTCTCCGGACACATGGACCCGCGGCACCTGCGCGGAACCGTCGGATCGGGCGGCGACGTGCGGCTCAACATCCGAACTGGTGACGGCGATATCCGCATCAAGCGCGAGTGAGCCGGTAACGGCGAACGTTGTCCGACCGACCAGTCTTGCGCGAAGCGCCAAGACGCGCCGCGGAGCGGCGTTTTCTTACTGCGGAATGGCGCGACCTCGTGATGATCAATTACGAGGTCGGGCCCGAGATGCTCGCCTCACGAGTCCCAGGCGGGACCGAGCTCGATCTCTGGCATGGGCGCGCGCTCATCTCCGCGGTCGGCTTTCAGTTTTTGGACACGCGAGTGCGGGGGATCGCGGTCCCATTTCATCGAGACTTCGACGAAGTCAACCTGCGCTTTTATGTGCAGCGACAGGTTGGCGACGAAATCCGTCACGGGGTTGTGTTCTTGAGCGAGCTCGTCGCGCCCGTGTTCGTCGCGTTGATTGCGCGACTGGCGTACAACGAGCCTTACGAGGTGGCGCCCGTGCGGCGCGTGGTCTCGGCCGCAGGACGCTTCGAGTATGCGTGGCGCCGAGGGCGGATCGGCGGAAGCCCCGATGGCGAGTTCAGCGTGCCGGCACCCGACTCAGAGGCGGCGTTCGTCACCCAGCGTCACTGGGGATACACGCGTCAGCGCAACGGATCGACGGTCGAATATCACGTAGCCCATCCCCTGTGGCGCGTCTGTCGAGCGCGCGACGCGATATTCGAGACCGACGTGCCGAGCATTGTTGCCGCGCGAGGTCCGATTTCGGCGTATCTCGTTGACGGCTCCGCCGTCCAGGTCTCCGAGCCCCGCCACGACTTGGTGGCTCGACGTGCAGGTGATGGTCAGGATCACTGACGCCGTCGTTTGCGGCGACTCGAGATAGAAGTTGTACGCGGGTTGGGTGTCGCAGTCGGCCGGAAGGCTCTCGACCTGGACCACGCCGGTGCCCAGCGGAACATTGTCGAGCTCAAATGAGCCGGTGCTCGTGGTGCGCAATACCGTCGAGTCGCCCGTCGGCGGGTAGACGACGACGCGGATGTTGGCGAGCGCGCCGCCGACCGAGCTCGAAAGACTGCCTTTGAGCGTTCCGGTGAAGGGGCCAGTCGAATTGTTCGCATCGCAAGCGGCCACGATCGCGAGAATGCCCAGCGCAAATGGAAGACACCGATTCATACGCGCCAACCTATGCCGGTGCACGTCCCTCGTCCACTACTTGGTGCACGCCCGCGAGCCGCCCGGTCCAGCCCGATATGAGGATCCAGGTCGAGCCCCAGAGAAGCGAGCCAAGCATGCCGCCGAGCATCTCCGCCCCAATGAAGAAGCCGACGATGAGCAACGCGGTGTTGGCGCTCTTCGGTAGCGGCGCGGGTTGGATGTTGGCGCCCGGCAGAAAGCGGAGAATGCGCGGCGTCGGCTGGGGGCGCGGTTTCACAGTATCGGCCGCGGTGAGGATGCTCTCCCAAACGGTCTTACCGCCCTTTGCCTCCGGCTGTACGACCAACGCCGCGAAGGCCGCCGCGACGATGATCGTCATCGTGATCACCGCCGTGAGGTAGCTCTGGAAGAGCGTCAAGGGGCGGCCCTTCCGGCGCCGATTGCAATGCGCGATGCCGAGGACGGCCAGCACGACCAGCCCCGTGCCGACCGTGGCGACCGTCATCGTAACGACGCAAACGAGACCGGTCACGACCGCGATTCCGCGGAGAATCCAGCTCGCCACGCCCGTGGTCGCCACGCTCCAAGCTGGGCCCGTGGGCGGCATGCCGTCAATCATGTATTTTTGGCGCATGGGCCAAACGACGATGACCACGAGCCTCGAGCAGTATCTCGGAGCAGAGGCCGATGCGCTGCTCGGCTACTCTACGGCGAAGATTCCAAAGGAGATGCTCCACCTGCCAGGTCCGGACTTCGTGGACCGGGTCTACACGCAGTCCGACCGGTCCATTCAGGTGCTCCGGAATCTGCGCGCCATGTTCAATACCGGACGGCTGGCGGGCACCGGCTACCTCTCGATCCTCCCCGTCGACCAAGGCATCGAGCACTCCGCTGGCGCATCATTCGCCAAGAATCCCCAGTACTTCGATCCCGAGAACATCGTCAAGCTGGCGATCGAGGGCCAGTGCAATGCCGTGGCATCGACCATCGGCGTGCTGGGATCCGTGGGGCGCAAGTACGCGCACAAGATCCCGTTCATCGTCAAGCTCAATCACAATGAGTTGCTGACCGCGCCGAATAAGTTCGATCAGATCCTGTTCGGGACCGTCAAGCAGGCGTGGGACATGGGAGCCGCCGCGGTCGGCGCGACGATTTACTTCGGGTCGCCCGAGTCCGACCGGCAGATCACCGAGATCAGCCACGCGTTCCAGCAGGCCCACGAGTGCGGGTTGGCCACGGTCCTCTGGTGCTATCTGCGCAACCCACTGTTCGAGATCGACGGCACAGACTATCAACTGTCCGCCGATCTCACGGGACAAGCAAACCACCTCGGCGTCACGATCGAGGCCGATATCATCAAGCAGAAGCTGGCGGCCAACAACAACGGGTACGGCGCCGTCGCCAAGGTTCTCGGCAAGTCGTATGGCAAAACTGATAAGCGGGTCTACACGGATCTCACGTCTGATAACCCGATCGATCTGTGCCGGTATCAGGTCGCTTGCTGCTATATGGGCCGCGCCGGACTGATCAACTCCGGTGGCGCCTCCGGGGACAATGACTTCGCCGATGCCGCCAAGACCGCGGTGATCAACAAGAGAGCCGGTGGCACCGGGTTGATCACGGGACGAAAGGCGTTCCAGCGGCCGATGAAAGACGGCGTGAAGCTCCTACACCTCGTGCAGGACGTCTACCTCGACGAGTCGATCACGGTAGCGTAGCACGAACCAGAAGGTTGTCCCGGCGTCGGGATCCGACTCGACGCCGATCGTGCCTTCGTGCTGCTCGACGATGGCCTTCGCGATCGCCAGCCCGAGGCCGGTCCCGCCGTGGCGGCGCCGATCGGATCCATCCAGCTGCTGAAAGCGGCCGAACAGGCGCGGCATATCGTGGGGCGCGATACCAGGACCGGGATTGTGCACCGCGAACCGCACGCCGTGCTCGACCCCGGTGATCGAGACCGTCACGGTCGCGGCCGCGGGTGAGAACTTGATCGCGTTCGACACCAGGTTCGTGAGCACCTGAATCAGCCGGTCGCGATCGCCGGTCACCGGGGGCACGGGCGAGAGATCCTCGACCAAGGCGATCGCGCGTTGGTCAGCCATGGGGCGCAGCTCATCGAGGGCCGCGCCGACGACCTCCGCCGGCTCGAGCGGGACCGCGCGGAGGGCGAGCTTGCCCGCCTCGATCTTGTCCAGGTCCAACATGTCGTTCAGCAAGCGCACGAGGCGGTCGCAGTTGTTGCGCGCGATACGCAGCAAATTGAGCGCCTTCGGCGGAAGGTTCGTGACCCCTCCGCCTTCGAGCAGGCCCAAGGACCCACGAATCGCGGTGAGCGGCGTGCGCAACTCGTGGGAGACCGTCGACACGAACTCGCTCTTGACGCGGTCCAGGTGCTTCCAACCGCTGATGTCCCGCATGATGGTCGCGACCGATCGATCGCCCTGAGGGGAGGTATGCGCGACGATCACCTGCGACACCGGCACCTCTTGTCCGTCGCGCGTCCGCACCACGGACTCGCCTTCCCAGACGCCATCTTTCTTGGGTGGGATCGTCGCCGTGATGTCACGCAACGACATCTCGCGCACCGACTCGGTGTCGGCGAGGCCGATCATCCGCCGACCCGCGGGATTGATGTAGGCCATCTCGCCGGTGTCGTTGGCCACGCCCACGAAGTCGGTGGTGGCGTCGAGGAGGGCGACGAGTCGGGCCTGTCCGGCGCGCTCGCCGCGTTCGGTCAACAGTCGTGCGTTTTGTCGCGCCGAGACGAGTCCGCGGGCGGTGAGCAGCACCGTGACCGGCGCGGCCGCCACGATGAGATCACTCAATGCCGAGCCGCGGGCGCGCACGGCGGCGGTCAACAGCAGGAGGTACACGAAGCCGGCGGCCACGTACGGCAACGGGCTGCCGAGTTGATAGCGGGAGAGGCCCGTCGCCGTCTCACCCCCGTCGCGCCGGGTGAGCGACTCGCGCGCATAGAGCTCGCCGCTCGCGATCGTGAGCACGGCGGTGATGAAATAGAGCGAATCCGGCAGCATCGCATTGAGCGTTCCGGTCGCCGGCAGCAGCACGCTGCCGATGAGATCCGCGGAAATACCCGAGAACTGCGCGAGCACGAGAAACAGGAACGCGATCGGGGGCCCCTCCGCGGTGCGACGCAAGACGAGTGTCGTGAGGCCGAAGAGGAGCACGAGGTCGCCGATCGGAAACGCGAACGCCACGAACACGGCGCGCGGATCCATCGGCGTCGACGCCGTGGGATGCAACACGAAGTACCAGACCACGACGGCGCCGCCGAGAACGACCGTCGCGGCGTCCAGCGCGAATTTCCACCACTCCAACCGGGCGCGCCGCGCGTGCGGAAGGCTGAGCAGGGCGCCCAGCATGAGCGGGTAGTAGAGCAGGAAGATCCCGATCGGCCAGGCGAGCGAGAAGTCGCGATGCTGGACGAATTGGACGACGAGATCGCCGCACTGCCCGAGGAACACCGCCGCCGTGGCGCCGCCGGCGAGCCAGAGCGCGCGGCGCAAGCGCACGTCGAAATCCCGCCGGCGTGCCGCGATCCAGTAGAGCCACGCCGAGCCGAAATTCAGCGGCAGGGACGCCACGGGCGACGCCACCGCGCCGAGATGCGCGATGAGGCTCGAATGCGTGGCGGTCAACACGATATACGCCACGACATAGCAGGCGGCGACGACCGCCCATGGTGTACGGCGTACGACCATTATTCTGTGACGACGAGCCAGGGGTCCGGGTGAAACCGAACCTAATTTAGTGCAAGCGACGGAATTCCAAGGTGTAGTCGAGGGGCCCTGGCAGGTGCTCGGCCTCGAGCACGACGTGCAGCTCCATGCGCTCGCCGCCGTCCAAGAAGATGAAATCGTCGTTCCGATGCCCGTCGCTGGCCGTGATAACCTGGTGCAGCGTATCGCCGGCGAAGACGCTGCTCACGTAGTACGTCTCCTTTGAGACGCCGCTTTTCCAGGGGGCTTTCGTCCCATCGCGCGCCGTGACGATCGGCGGGTGGCCGTCGAAAGTGACCACGAGCGAGTCGTCCCGCATGAGAATCGTCAAATGTGCCGGCGGACGGTTTGTGCGGAGGAGCCGGTGCCTCGCGATCGGGCGGATGATCCAGCTCATGGCGCGGATCGTGCGCTCGATTGCGGCTTGGACGTTGTCGCAGCGCCCTGTATCGAGCTCGAAGACGAGCGTGCCCGTGTCGGGTGTCGCTTGCGCACGCAGCGATGGGGGAGCGGCCGCGAAGAGAGTGGCGAAGACGAGCAGTTCGAGGGCGGGCGTGATGACGAGCTCCGGGAACTGGTTGCGATGGAATACAAACAGGGCGTTGCGTGATCAACCCGTCATAGCGAGTTGATGCCCGATCGAGACCCGTGTGTGACGCGCTGCCATTTTGAGACGCCGACCCGCCACAATCGTCTGTGGGCGTAGCACGTTCACCCCGCACGCTCGGTCGATCACCCCGTGGTCGTGGTGGGGGGCAACCCCCTCGCGATAGGTTCGCACTATGACACCATCGTGGACCGGTGTCCCGTACGATCCCTCTCGCCTCTATCTGACGCTGGCCGTGATGGCGGTGGTGATAGCGGCGGCAGTGCTTATCGTCCGGCGCCGTTTCCGCGACCGCCTGCTCGCGGAGATCGCGTCCACCCTCGGCGTGTTCCTGCTGATCATCGGCGCGGTCGTGTATTCCGTGGCATTCCGCGGCCTGCGTCCGCTCGAGTTGGTCCTCGCCTGGGCCATCTCGCTGCCTGCCATTGTCTGGTTCGTGTGGCGAGTGAACGAGATCATGACCCGACCCCTGGGCCAGCTCGAGGCCTTAGCCGAGTCTATCCGGAAAGGGGAATGGTCGACGCTCCTGACGCAGAATGGCACCGATGGCGTGACGTCGGCCCTCCATGACGTGGCGTCGCTCGTCGCTCAGACCCAGCAGACCGCGCAGGCCGTGTTGGCGGCCGCGGCCGAGGTCTCCCGAATTGGTGGCGTAGTGGCCGATGGCGCGGAGCAGGTGACGGCGTCGCTCGCCCGCCTGACGGCAGGCGCCCACGAGAATACGATGGCCGCCCGTCGCATCGGGGGAACCGCCGAGCGGCTCACGGCGGCCGCGGCGGGCGTCGGCGGGGCGGCGCGAGAGACCCTGGAGATCTCCGACGCGGTGCGCCAGCGGACCGTCGACGGGGTCGCCAGCGCGGATGGCGCGACGACCCGCGTCGCGGACATAGCGGCCGTCTCCCGGGACGCCGTGGGGCGTCTGGCCGGCTTACGGACGGCCGCCACGTCCGCCAACGAGTTGATCGATGAGATCGGAGGGATCGCCCGGCAGACGAACCTCCTGGCGCTGAATGCGGCGATCGAGGCCGCGCGGGCGGGCGAGCAGGGCAAGGGGTTCGCGGTCGTGGCCGACGAGGTCCGTCTACTGGCCCGGCGCAGCGCCGACGCTCTGACGGCCATCCAGGGGCTCCTGGCGCAGATTGGATCGCGGGCCGACGAGTTGGACCTGCATATGGCCCATGCCCGTGAGGCCGCCGAGGGCGGAGAACAGGTCATGCGCAATGCGCTGACGGTGTTCCACGACATCGAGATCCGGGTCGAGCGGACGGTCGCGCTCGCGCAGTCGGTCGTCACCGCGGCCGCGCAGGCCGAATCCTTGGTTGGAGATCTCGGCACGGCGACGACCCTCGTGGTGCGGGTGGCCGAGGGCACGGCGGCCGAGACGGCGCAGGTGGCGACGGCGACGGCGCGGCAGCGGGAGCTGACCGACCACCTCCGGACGACCGCGGCGGCGCTGGAGCGGTCGGCGGCATCACTCGGGGAGGTCGTGGAGCGGTTCGGCGTGTCGACGAACGGCAATGGCCATGCGCCGATCGTGGAGTACGAGCTCGTCGGCGTCGCATAAAAAACGACGGCGACTCCGAAGAGCCGCCGTCGAGGTTGAGGTACGAAATTGCTACGGACCTACGGCTTCGTATCGTCGCAGGTTTTGTAGTTCGGATTCGCCAGCTCGGTGACCGGTATCGGCAGCGTAATCTCCGGGCCGTAGGCGCCGCCCTTCGGATACGATCCGTTCGGGTACACCTGATTGGCGGTCATGCCATACTGCGTGATCTCTCGACGCATATCGCCAAGGCGGTGCGCCGTGAGCCAGAGGCCGAAGGCGCGTTCTTCGAACAGGAACTGCACCGCGGTCATGCTCCCCGGCACGCCCGAGGCGGCCGTCACGCTTACTCCCAAATCGGTCGCCGCATCGGCGCGCGCCTGGTTGATCTTGGTCAGGAACAGGCCGTTGTTGCCCGCTTTCAGGGCCGCTTCGGCCTCGATCAGTCGGGCTTCGATGTCCGTGGCGATCGGAATCGATGCGGAGCGGCTCGTGTACTTGTGCTGGTTGAACAGCTCCGTCACGTGGTCGAACCCTAAGACGCCTGAGTCGACCCATTGCACGCGCGGATCGTTCGCCGTCCGGTAGGGCAGGCCGACAATACCTTCGCCGTCGGCGACGCTGAACCGGCCTTCGTTCTGGTCATACTCCCACACCCCGTTGTTCACACGCGAGGGTGATGCGGCGTACCCCTGATTAAACACAAAGCCGTCCGGCACGGCGGCTACCGCGAGCGCGGCGTCGGCAAAATCACCCGAGTCGATCAGCATCCGGCCCTTCACGACCGACGCGAACGCGATCTCTTGATGAATCAACGCGTGGCCGTTGACCGTATCCGCCCTGACGGTGTCACTGGTGAGCGCCGTGTTGAGAATCGCCAGCGCCGAGTCGAGCCGCGTGCGCCCATCGTGCCACACTTGCGCGGTCGGCTCCAGCGGACCGTAGGTGACCGCACCGTTCGAGGTAATCTGACTGAACGGAATGCCACTGCAGTACGCTTCGCCAGCTTCCGTGTAGGTGAGTCCGACGAAGGTCAGCGCCTCGGCCTCCAGCGCTGTGCCCGGTCGGAGTGACTGATACTGCCGTGCGGCGAATTCGGCGGTCGCCCGCGCGCGCTGCAAGCGGCTGAAGATGCTGCCGAGTTGGGCGTTGTCCGTCGTGGTCTGACGGATGTCGATCTGGTTCCGGGTCGGGAAGGTATCCGACGAGTGGAATTCGTCACCCAGCAATCCGGTCTGCTGAACGAAGCCCTCATCGTCCCCGCCGTCACCGCCGTACGAGTATCCGAAGTCGGCGTACACCGCGGCGGTCACTGTTGCCAAGGCCGCCGGGTTGCTCAACGCGCTTGGCTGCACAACGTCAGGCGCGGTCACACGCAACGTACGATTATCGCAGGCGATCAATCCCAGGCCAAGGGCCAGAGCGGCGCCGCCCGCAATGATATGAGTCAATTGGCGTCGCATGGTCTCAGTAGTTGAGGGTCACTCGCACCGTGTAGTAGCGCACGGGCGGTTGGGTCAGGAAGTCGGCGCCCTCGAAGCTGTTGACGCCCGATTGATTCTCGAGGACTTCGGGATCGAGGCCGGTGTACTTCGTCCACGTCCGCAGGTTCCGAATCGCGAGCGTGAGCGTGGCCCCGCGTGCGTAGATCTTCCGCGCGTACTCGGGCGGCAGCAGCAATGACACGGCGGCTTCGCGCCATTTCCAGAACGACGCGTCTTCGATGTAGCCCGCGACGGTGCCGTAGTAGTGATCGGCGACGGCACGAGCCTGCGTGGCCAGCGGCGCCTTCGTGTAGTCCTCGACGCAGTTGAAGAACTGGCCGCAGCGGAAGTCGGCGGTGCTGTTATACAGCTTGTTGCCGCCCTGGAAGTCGAACAACGATGAGATCTTCACAATGCGGAAGAGCGTCAGCTCGGGCGAAAGGCTCGCGTTCTCCGTCGGCAACACGCTGCCGAGGTAGACGCGGTTCGCGCCGACCGTCACGTCGTTCGGCGTGACGATACCATTCTGGCTGGTGTAGGTGTAGGGCAGCTGCCAGAACCCGCCCAGCGGGAAGCCCTGCGCGAACTCCTGCGTCGCGCCGCCGAGGCCCGAGATGATCGGCGTGTTATTGACGGTCCCAATGTGCTGCAGGCGGTTCTCGAGCGTCGAGAAGTTCCCCGTCACCGTGAAGTTGGCGTTGCGCATCCGGACGACTTCGGCGGTCGTTTGGAGCTCGAGTCCGCGGTTCCGGACTTTGCCCAAGTTCGCCCATTGGAAGGACGTGTCGCCGACCAATGGCGCCAGCGTCTGCTGGATCAACGCGTCCGTCGTGTGCTTGTCATAATACGTGAGGCCCACGGTGAGCCGGTCCTTCAGCACCGAGAGGTCGAAACCCCCTTCGACTTCGGTGGTGCGCTCGGGCTTCAGGTCTGCGTTACCGGGGTTACCGGCCGTGAACGCCAACGTCGGGTTGCCGGCCGGCGTGACGCCCGTGACCGGGTTCTTGTACGTGAGCGCGTTGAGGAAGTCTGGATGGAGTCCCGACTGGCCAACCGCGGCGCGGAGCTTGAGCGCCGACACGAAGTTCCCTTTCGGGAACCAGGGCTCGTCGCTGATGACGTACGAGGCGTTGGCGGTCGGATACGCCGTCGTCCCGGCGGCGATACCCGTCGAGCTGTTCTTGTCCAACCGCACGCCGGCCGAAATGAACAGCTTGTCGCGCCATCCGAACTGTTGCTGGACGAAGCCGCCGAGCACGCGGTTGTCCTGGTTGATCTCGCTGACGGCGATCAGCTGCGACACGCCCGTGAGCGAGCTCGAGCCAGCGGTCAGTCCCGCGCCCTGCGAGAAAGTTCCGGTTTCCAACGTCCGCCGCCAGCTGCCGCCGACGGTGGTCGTAGAGCGGATGTCCTGCGGGAGGTTTGCCGTCCCGTTGACGTTCGCGTTCAACGTGTACGTCTCGTCTTCGAGCCGGTCACGGGTCCGGGTGCCGAGAATCAGGTTGCCGAACGGCACGATGTTCGGCTGCTCACCGTCTTGTTGGTCCGAGTTCACGATGTCGAAGCCGCCCGTGACGTTGGCCGAGAGCCAGGAGAGCGGGTTGTAGCTCGCCGTCACCGACGGCGTGAAGCGTTGGATGTCCTCAAAGGTGCGAATGGCGGACATCACGGCCGGGTTCAAGTTGCCGCCGAAGTAGCCGAAATTGTTCGCCGGACCGCTGAGGCCCGAGCCGAGCAGACCCTCGGAGAGGTTTCCGAGAATGTCGTTGTCGTTCTGGGGCAGCCGCGTGTTGCTCGCGACGTAGCCGGCGCTCATGCTGATCGACAGGTCGCTGCGCGGCCGCGTCGAGAAGTTGGCACGGGCGTTGGTCTTCTGGAGCTGATTGCCAATGTCTGTCCCGTTCTCGAGCTGATAGTCGCCGCTGATGAAGTACTGATTGACGTCGGATCCGCCGCTCGTACTGAGGTTGTATTCCTGGCGACGGCCCATCCGGATCGGCGTGAGCTGGCCGCGGAGCGGGCTATAGTGCACGACGCTGTCGATCGTGCACCCACCGGTCCCGGCGGAGACTGGTGAAATGAAGATCTGACATCCGTCGAACCCAGCGCTCGAGAACGCGCCGTAGTTGGCCGGATAGTCGTTCTGGTCGTGGATTTCGCCGTTCTCGACGAATCCATCCCAGTGCTCCCGGCCGGCTGTGCCGCGCTTGGTCGTGATCACGATCACGCCGTTGGCCGCCGCCGTACCGTAAAGACCCGTCGCGGCCGGACCCTGGAGGGTCTGCACCGACTCGATATCCTCCGGGTTGATGTCGTTGAGGCGCGACGGCTGCTGGCCGCCGACGGCGATACCCAGCGGGTTGCCGTTGCCGCTCAACGCGTTCGGGTTGTTGTCGACCTCGACGCCGTCGATCACGAGCAGTGGCTCGTTCGACAGCGAGATCGAGCTCGCGCCACGAATACGGATGCGGGCGCCCGCGCCGGTCGTGCCGCTGGCTTGCGTCACCTGGACGCCAGGAGCCGACCCCTCGAGCACGCTGGCGAAGTTCGGTGTCGCGGCCAGCGTCATCGAGTCGACGGCGAGCGTCGGCGTGAACGTAGCCACCTCGCGGGATTCCTTCTGTTGTCCCGTGCCGGTGATCTGCACCTGCGTGAGGACCCTGGCCGCCGGGGTCAGGGCGAGGTCGGCGGTGACCGTGCCGCCATCCGTCACGGTGACCGTCACCGTGCCAGCGGTGTAGCCGAGCCGGATCGCGCGCAGCGTCTGGGTGCCGGCGGGAACGTGCCGGAGCCGGTACGTGCCGCTATCACTGGTCGCGACTCTGATGGAGGAGCCATTAACGGTCACCACCACCTGGCCAATGCCGCCTCCCGTCCCCTTGTCGGTGACGCGACCGGTGACAGTTCCGCCGGTCTCTTGTGAGGCGAGTCGCATGGGTCCGACGGCAGCCGCCAGACCTGCCGTGGACCATCCGATCGCTAACGCAAATCGACGCATAGTGTCATCCTCCGCCTCCTCAAGTGAGTGTCCTACTAGCCGTCTCGAACGAGAAAGTCCAAGCGGCTATTGTCACGTCGTTGGCGTTGTTCTGTCAAGCATTGTCGGGTGGCGGGCGCCCGCCAATGGGACGAAAAGCCCCTCCCATGGGGCGAATCACGAACCGCGTGAGGTGAGAAGCCGGGGGGAGGGGCCTCACAGAATGGATGTCAATGAATCATTCGTCTTTGGTCAAGTTATGGTATAGTCGGGTCGCAGGCCTTGTAGTTGGGGTTGGGCTCGTGAGCTGGGGTGCCGGAAATTCGAGCGTAGTCGATAGACTGCCGCCGACCGGGTAGACGTTTCGGTCACGAAGCCGTACGGGGCCGCGTTGTATGGGGAGCAGCGAATCTGTTGCATCTGGGCCTTCCGCGCCGCCCCGCCGCTCAGGTCAGCCAATGCGTCCCGCGCCGCCCATGTCAGCCCGTTGGCGATTGCTGTGCTGCCGCGGTCGCGATCCACACCGCTATGACGAGCGGTCCAAGAACGTCTGGACGGCGGTGCGATACCGTCGGCCGGTGGTGACTTTCGTGCCGTCGGTCAGAATCAGCACATAATCTCCACCAAACCATGGCTGAATTTCGCGAATGCGATCGACGTTGACGAGCGACGACCGATGCACGCGCAGAAACGCACCGGTGGGAAGACGTTGCTCGAGATTGGTCAGGGTCTCACGGATCACGTACGTCTCCTTGCCGACGTGGAGCCGCAGGTGATTGTCCATCGCCTCGCACCAATCAATGTCGTCAGTGCGAATGAAGAGCACGCGGCCGTTGCCGCGGACGGTGCGGATCGCGAGGCGGGACTGTGTGGGGGCAGTGCGAGCGGCCGACGAGAACGTCGGCGACGAGCGCCGTGAGGCGGGCGCGAAGATCCCCGGGCAACGTCGCGCGCTCCTTGGCCCGCCGCATCGCTTCGGCGAACCGTTCCCGGTCGACTGGCTTGAGCACGTAGTCGACCGCGTGCACCTCGAACGCGCGCACCGCGTGCGCATCGGATGCCGTGACGAACACCACCGCCGGCATATGCTCGGCGCCGACCGCGCGCACGACGGCAAACCCGTCCATCTCCGGCATCTGGATGTCGAGGAGTACGACGTCAGGTCCCTCATGCTGGATGGCCGTGACCGCATCGCGCCCATTGCCGCACTCGGCGACGACCGCGATCGCCGGATCATCGTCCAGGAGCTCGCGCAGGCGCGTGCGCGCCAGCGGTTCGTCATCGACAATTAACACTCGAAGCGGTGTCACGTTCGGTAGGGAAGCTCGATGTCGACCGTGAAGCCTGCGCCGGGCGCCGTCGAGATCGTCAAGCGCTGGCGGTCTCCGTACATGTGGCGCAGCCGCGCGCGGGTATTGCCTAAACCTATGCCCTCTTGATACGACCCGTCGAGGCTCGCGCCTATTCCGTCATCGGCGACCGTGAGGCGCAGGATCGTGCCATCCCGCGACGCTTTCACATCGACCGTCCCGCCGGCCGCTCTCGGTTGTATGCCGTGCCGTATCGCATTCTCGACGAGCGGTTGCAGGACGAGATTCGGCACGATCGCCGTCCTGACACTCGGGTCGACATCAATCCTGACGGTCAACCGTTCCTGGAATCGCAGTCGCTGCATGTCGACATAGTGTCCGAGCAGCTCCAGCTCACGCTCGACGCGGACTTCGTGCTCGGCGCCCGCGTCGAGTGAGAGGCGCAAGAGCTCGCCGAGCCCATGCACCGCCCGCTCGGCGCCACGCGGATCAATGGGGATCAAAGCCGTGATGGCGTTCAGCGCATTAAAAAGAAAATGCGGTTGCAGTTGCTGCTTGAGGCTCTCGAACTGCGCCCGTCCCAGCCGGACCGCGAGGCGTTCTTGCTCACGCGCCGCCTGGTCATAGCGCTTGGCCAAACGCTCGTGCCACGTCGTCGCGAAGCCCGAAGCTGCGCCGGCGACCGCGAGCAGAAGGATCTTGGCGCCTTCGTCCAGTGGAGCGACGGCGCTGCCCGCCGCGGCCGCGAGCGGACTCGCGGTCATCGGTACGCCACCAGCCGAAAGTAAGAAGATCACGAGGACCGAATATTCGACGACGGTCAGCGCGCTGACGACCCACGCGATGCGAGTTGATGAGGTGACGGGGCGAGCGGCCAGAATTGCGAAGTAGGCCAGGAAAATCGGGGCCTTGAGGGCGAGCCCGGCGGATTGGGCGAGACCGTAGCCGAGCATGCTGAGGGTCACCGCCGTGACGTTGACGACCGGGTTGGCGATGCTGAGCCAAGCGGGTAACCGGGGCTGGTGGTACCAGCGCAAGTACTGAAAGAAGGTCCAGGCCAGGGTAGGAATCAGGACCGACACGTTGACCAAGCGCAGCGCCGGGGTCAGCGTCGGCGAATACGCGACCGCTGAGAACGCAAGGAGGCCCAGGATGAGCGCCCGGACGGCGTTGAGCTGCCGCTCAGCCCGGTCGCGTAGCTCGACGAGCGGCTCGGAATCGTCCGTCCGGAGCGTTGGGAATCGATCCTGCGTCACCTTATCAGCATTCGCATTCAGGAGAAGAGTCTAATGGCCTCGATGACCCAGGGCGACGCGCCGAGCTCTACCGCCCTCGATTTCTTAGCGGACCGGGCGACACAGTTGCGGATCGATTCCGTGCGCGCGACGACCGCGGCCGGCAGTGGCCACCCGACGAGTTGCGCATCGGCGGCCGAAATCATGTCGGTCCTGTTTTTCTCGGTGATGCGATACGACCCGAGCCATCCGAAGGACCCCGCGAACGATCGGTTCGTCCTCTCCAAGGGTCATGCGGCGCCGATCCTCTATGCCGCGTGGGCCGAAGCCGGACGCGGCTCCGCCGCTAGTCAAGGTGCTTCGCACTTGACTGGTCGGTTGGAACAGAGCTCGCCTGGCTCGCTCTTGACGCGCGAGCAGCTCCTGACCCTGAGGAAGCTCGACTCGGATCTCGAAGGGCATCCCACTCCGAGATTGCCGTTCGTCGACGCCGCGACCGGGTCGCTTGGGCAAGGTCTCTCCGTCGGTCTCGGGCTCGCGCTCGGTTCGCCCGACACGCGGGTGTATGTGCTCATGGGTGATGGGGAGACGGCGGAAGGCTCCGTGTGGGAGGCGGCGGAGCTCGCTGGGTATTATCGCGTCGGCAATCTCTGCGCAACCGTCGACGTCAATCGCCTCGGGCAGAGTGGGCCGACCATGCTGCAACACCAAATGGAGATCTACCAGGCCCGCTTCGAGGCGTTTGGGTGGAATGCGGTCGTCGTGGACGGGCACGATGTCGGCGCGTTGCTCGAAGCGTATGAGAACGCCGCGCATGTCACGGACCGGCCATCAGTTGTCTTGGCCCGCACGGTGAAAGGGAAGGGCTTTCCCGGCATCGAAGACCAAGAGGGGTGGCATGGGCGAGCACTGGATGCCGCGACAGCCGACAAGGTCATCGCGGCATTGGAATCAACGCGTCATGGTATCGCCGAAGCGTGGACGCCACACTTGCCAACGGTCCATGTCGCGGCGGCTTCGCCGCCCGCGATGAATATGCCACGAGCGCCGTACGCCGTTGGCGTCAAGCGCATCTCAACCCGGCGCGGCTTCGGGGACGCGCTCGCTGCACTGACCAAGATCGACCAGCGAGTCTTTGTACTCGACGGAGATGTCAGAAACTCGACCTATACCGACGAAGCCGAAGTCGCGGCCGCGGCGCGATTCGTCGAGGGGTACATCGCCGAGCAGAACATGATCGGCATGTCCATCGGACTCTCGGCACGCGGGCGCATCCCCTTCGCCGCCACATTCTCGTGCTTCTTGTCGCGCGCATACGATTTCGTGCGAATGGCGTCGATTGGCGGCAATAACATCAAGCTCGCCGGCACGCATTCCGGAGTCTCGATTGGCGAAGATGGTCCGTCGCAAATGGGCCTCGAGGACTTGGCGCAGATGTGCGCGCAGCCGGACATGACGGTGCTCTACCCGGCCGATGCCACCGCGGCGTGGGAAGCGACGCGACTGGCGGCCGCGAAGAACGGACCATGTTACATCCGGTTAGGCCGACCGGAGTCGGACGTGATCTATCCACCCGATACCGTGTTCGAGATCGGACGGTGCCACGTGCTACGCGAGAGCGCGACCGATCGGGCGCTGATCGTGGCCGGCGGGGTCACCGTGTTCGAGGCGCTGGCCGCCTACGAGATTCTGCAGGGAGAAGGCGTCAATGTTCGCGTGATCGACCTGTTCAGCGTGCAGCCCATCGATGCCGACACGCTGATCACCGCGGCGCGCGGAGCGGGTGGGATCGTCCTGACAGTGGAAGATCACTACGCGCATGGCGGGCTCGGCGACGCCGTGATTGCGGTGCTCGCGGAAGAGGGCATCAAGTGCAAGAAGCTCGCTATACGGGAGATCGCGCACAGCGGACAATCGGCCGAGCTGCTCGATCGCTATGGCATCTCGGCTCGGCACATTGTGGGAACTCTCGAAGAGATCCTGTGAGGGATTGAAGCTGTTAGGCAGCGGTTGGGGGGTCCGGGGGGCGTAGTTGGGGTTTGGCTCTTCGGAAAGACGCCTTCGGCGTCATTGGTTGCTCGCCGAGCCGCCTGCGGCGGGTTGCCCCCCGGAGGCGAACCGACTAGTCGAGCAGCGTAGTGTGCTGCTCGACGCGCCGGAGCGGCGTAGCCGCTACGGCGCGCGGGCGATGGCGAAGAACGCGAGGGCCTTTTCGCGGTCTCGGATCTTGTCCGGCGGCAGATAGATGTTCGCGTAGGTGATCGTGTAGACGTGACCGCGCCGGAGTACCTTCGTGACAGGCCGGGCGCCTGTCACGACCGCTTTCTCGCCGAGCGATGGCACCTGCTTGATGCTGTCGCTGACCGCGTCCCAAAAACCGTCATCGTAGTCGCGCGTGGTCTCGACCTTGATCAAGATGGTCGCGTTCGAGTCGGTCGTCGTGATCAGGCATTCGGGCGACTGGAATTGCGACAGCGCCGTCGTGGTGACGGTGTCATTTGTCGCGCTCAGGACCTCGGCGGGCGTGAGCAACAAGCACGGGTTCGCCGTGATCATCTGCGCGTGGAGCGCGGCCGGCACGAAAAGCAGGAAAAGCGAGCGCATGCGAAATTATACTCCACTGATGAGCACATGGCGTGCCGGAGCACTCGCGATGGTACTGGTCAGCTGTATACCAGACAGCGGTGTCGGAGGAAGGTGGCAGGGCGCGAGTGAGCCCGGCCCCGGCATGCCGGTGACCGTCGCGTTCACGTTGCGCGTCAGCGGCGATAGTCTGCGCGGTTGGGGCGTCGCCAGAACCGACGGCCGCTCTTTTCCCATCACGGCTCGCGGCGCGACCTCGCACGGAGCGGTGACCTTGCGATTAGCGCCGTGGCGCTATGGCGTCGTCGACATCGAGTCCGCGCAGCTGTCGGGCTCACTTGGCATGCACGGAGAGATCGTTGCAACGGTTCGCACCGATGCCGGGATAGGAGAAGGGCCGGTCACGAAGCTCACGCTCACGCGACCGACCCATTAAAGAATCGTTTCTTCGTCTTACTTCGCCGGCGAGTCGAGCGAGAAGACGGTCAACACGCCACCCTGCGTCGTGAACGATCCGGCATCACCGAAGGCGCCCAACGCGCCCAAGCCGGCCGTCGGATCTTCGGCGCCAATGCCCGCCGCCACGCCGATCCCGGCCCAGCCGCCGATGCCGGACAGAACGGCCACGTACTGCTTGCCGTCCGGCCCCACATACGTCATCGGATTCCCGATAATCCCCGACGGTGTCTTGAACTCCCACAGGAGCTTGCCCGTCTTCTGATCGACGGCCTTGAGCCACCCTTCCATCGTCCCGTAGAAGACGAGATCACCGGCCGTCGCCAGCGCCCCACCGTAGGCGGCTAGGTTCTCCTTATCCGACCACATGATCTTCCCCTGCATCGGATCCCAGGCGATGAACGCCCCCCGATTGCCGCCGGGGCCCGGGAACATCCGCACGATCGCGCCGACATACGGCTGACCCGCCGCGTACTTCACCTCGACGCCCTCGTAGTCCATGCAGATGTTGTTCGTCGGCACGTAGTTCCAGCCCGTCTTTGGGCTATACGCCGACGGCTGCTGATCCTTGAACCCGATCGCCGCCGGGCAGATCCCCTCGGTGTTCCCCTTGGCGGTGGTCCGCTTGCTCGCGTCTTCCACCGGCCGACCCGTCGTCAGATCGATCGACTTGGCCCAGTTCACCGGCCCGAACGCGTTGGCGACCAACACCTTCCCGTTCGTCCGATCGAGCGTGTAGCCGAACCCGTTCCGGTCGAAGTGGGTCAGGATCTTCTTCCCGTCCTTCGTATCGATCAGCACCATCTCGTTGACGCCGTCATAGTCCCACGCGTCGTGCGGCGTCATCTGGTAGACCCACTTCACTTCCCCCGTCTCCGGGTTGCGGGCCCAGATCGTCATCGACCACTTGTTGTCGCCCGGCCGCTGGTCGGGGTTCCACGTCCCGGGGTTGCCCGAGCCGTAGTAGAAGAGGTTCAGCTTCGGGTCATACGAGTACCAGCCCCAGGTCGTCCCGCCCCCGTGCTGCCACTCATCGCCCTGCCACGTCGAGACGCCCAGGTCCTTCCCCTGCATCGACGGATAGTTCGCGTTCGGCGTGCCCGTGATCTTCACATCCGCATCCGGCCCCGTCGAGTAGGCGCGCCACACCTCGTGGCCGTCCATGGCGTCGAAGGCCGTGACCCGGCCCCTAACCCCGAACTCGCCGCCCGAGATCCCCGTGATGACGACGTTCTTCACCACGAGCGGGGCGTTGGTCATCGTCTCGCCCTTGTGGAAATCGGCCGACTTGACCTGGAAGATCTTCTTGCCGGTCTTGGCGTCGAGGGCGAGTAAGTCGCCCTGCAGGAGCTCGATGTAGAGCTTGCCCGAGGGGTGATAGGCGAGCCCGCGGTTCACCACGTCGCAGCAGGCGATCGGGATGACGTTGGCGTCCTGTTCGGGCGTGTACTGCCAGATCTGGGGCGCGCCGGGCTTGGAGAGATCCAGCGCGTAGACCTTGTTCGGGAACGACGAGTGCAGGTACATGACGCTGCCAATGACGAGGGGGTTGCCCTCGTGTCCGCGCAGCGTCCCGGTCGAGAAGCTCCACGCGGCGTGGAGGTGCGCCACGTTCGTGGCGTTGATCTGCGTCAGTGGGCTGTAGCGCTGCAGGTCGTACGTCCGACCTGTCATCACCCACTGGTTCGCGTTCTCCGACATGGATTCCAGCGAGCCTTCTTGCGCGCTCGCCGTTGCCGCGAGAACTACTCCGGCGAAAACGATCGACGTGTATCGCATGATTGTGCCGGCCCTCCTGTGGTTGTGGGAACGGTTCGCGCGTCTATGTAATAGCGCCGTTTCGGGTTACGCAATCGCGATCTCTCTATTGTCGCGAGCGTGAATCGCATGTGACGTCTATCACTGCATTCGGTCATTGTGCCCACACATCTTCACTGCGAATGGCGACAACACTTTTGACAGAGTTACCGGCGGCAGTCCTCGAGGCGCTCGCCAATGTAGTTGGCGAAGAGCCATGTCCCTTGAGGCCGCTCACGGTGGCGCGGTCGCCATTGCCAGGGCTGGGGCCGTTTGCGCGCCTCCGACTCGAAGTGCGATTGCATCTGTTGCACGCGCGGCAAACCGGGCTCGACGAAAGCGCGGCCCGTTGTGCGCTCCTACGCGCGGTCGACGCAGTCATGCCGTCGTGGACGCCCGAATGGAGCACGCATCTGCTGCGTGAAGAAGTCCATCGCTGGTGCGCAGAAGCGTACGCTGACTGATCTTTTCGGGATGCGCCGGTGCATCCCGTTCTTGCTCCTCGCTGCCTGCAGTCGACACGCCAGCGTCAGTCCGGTGCCCGCCAAGACGGCCGCCGTGACCGTTGGCGATTTTCAGTACACCGCCAGGAATGGCGGCGCCAACGTGTGGGGCCCGTTGGAGGTTCAGGTCACCGTAACGGCAACCAACGCCGCCGACCACACGGCGACGCTCGACGTACTCGGCGGCAATTGCGCCGTACTGATTCGGATCTTCCGCAAGTCCGACAGGAGCGACAAACCGCTCTACGACGCGTCGTCGGGTGCCGAGTGCTACGTTAAGCCCGTGCACGAGCGCTTAGCGCCCCATGCGACGTACACGGCGCAATCGGGTCGTTACGGGCCCGGTATCGATATTCCCTCGGGCCGCTACTACCTGTCGGCGCTCATCATCCCCGAGGATCGAGAGAAATCGCGCATCGAGATCCCCGCTGGGGAGTTCGTCGTCCGACGGTAGCCTTGCGACGGACCCCGATCGGGGGTTTCTTATCGCGCCATGGATGCGCCTTCATCCATCGCGCATCTCCCGTTCCTCGAGGCCCTCGCCGGGATGACGGAGACGTCCCCCCAGTGGCTACGGACACTGGCGGGATTCTTGACGCTCCGGTTCGTCGAGAAGTGGGCCGATACCACTGACGGCGCACCGGCGCCGCTGCTCAAAGAAATCAACGCGGTGCACCGCGCGGTCGATGCCGTCGATGATGCACGGGTCCGCGACCTCCTCGACGACATCATCACGGCGACCACGCGATCCTGGGGTAGGCGCTCCCCGGCGGTGACGGCGGCCGTGCTGAGTTACGCGCAGCATTTGCGCGAGCTCGAGTCCTGGGCCCTCGCCGCTGACGCGTTCGACACGTTCGTCCGGCACGCGCTCACCAGCGAGGAACGCCAGTTCGTGCCGATCGCCTACGTGCGACTCGGTGCGTGCCAGCGCGTGGCGGGCGACAGCGATGCGGCGCTGGCGGCGTACGAGGCGGGCGGCGAGTGCGCCGAGCGCGCCGGCGACATCCAGACCGCGCTCATGGCGCGCCTCGGCGCCGCGCACGTCATGAAAGACCGTGGCAACTATCCGGCGGCCGAGCAGATGCTGGACGACGTCATCGCCAGGGCGACGGGCGTCGAGGAGCTGACCGACGTCCTGGCGCGGGCGAAGCACGACCGGGGCGTCGTGGCCACTGACCGTGGCGACACGGAGTTCGCGGTCACGCTCTACTACGAAGCGCTCAACGCTTACAAGGACGAGCGCGGCCGCCAGCGCGTGCTCGTCGACATCGCCTACAACCTGACAGCCCTCGGTCTCGTCGATGCGGCGCGCGACGCATTCCGCGCGCTCTACGCGTCAGCGACCGAGGCCTACGGTCGCGCGATCGCCGCGATCAACCTCATGTACCTGGCGCAACTCGGTTGCCGCGAGCTCGAGTTCGAGCACTACCGGCGCGAGCTCGCGCTCGCCGGGCTGCCGCCGCGCGGCGCCGCGCACTATTTCCTGTACGCGGGCGAAGGGCTCCGGCGGTTCGGTCGAAACGAGGCGGCGCGCGTCTCCTACGGGAGAGCCATCGAGATCGCCGCTCGGCACAAATTCAACGTGATCCTGCTCCAGGCCGATGGGGCGCTCGATGCCATGCGCCGCCACGAGGCGCTGCCGCCGATTCCGATCGCAGACGATCCGGAACCGGCGTCAGTCGCTCATGTGGTCAAAGCAGTGCGGGCGTTGTGCGAGCAGGCCACCGCTCACTGATGACAGTGCGTATCGCTGCCCTGACTCATTCCACCGCCGCCGAGGCACGCTGACGGCGCGGTTGCGGACGTACAGGCCGTCGCGGCGAGGACGAGCGCGGCCAGAAAAATCCGGCGCATAGAGGCCCCCCTGAATCAAATACGTTCATGATCCAGACGGGCTCGGCCATACGTGCGTTACGCGCTATTTGGGACCATTTGGTTTGATCTCGAATACGACGGGCCAACGCTTGCCCGTTACGAAAATGCGGTCGGCCGCGGAGTCGTAGGCAATGCCGTTCGCGACGTTGGCCGAGTCAGCATCGGCGCCAGCTGGCAGGAGACTGCTGATGTCGAGCCATGAATTCACCGCGCCCGTATGCGGATTGATGCGCGCGATTTGCGTCGTCTGCCAGACGTTCGCCCAGATCTCCCCTTTGATCCACTCCAGCTCATTGAGCTTGGGAAGAGGCAGCCCCTGCGCGGTGACGCTCAGCGCATTTTGCACGTGCAGCGTCGCGGGGTCGAGGAAACGCAACACGCTGGTGCCATCGCTCATGATCAGCGACACGCTATCGTGCGTGAGCCCCCATCCCTCGCCCGAGTAATTGAACGATGCGCGACGGTTAAAGGTCGCGGTGTCGTAGATGTATCCGACGCCCGTCGTCCACGTGAGCTCGTAGAGCCGGCCACGGAAAATCGTGATGCCCTCGCCGAAATACGGCGGAGCCAGCACGTAGCGCCGCAGAATATTCCCGGACGAGAGATCATACGAGCGAAAGCCCGATTGGCCGACCAGCCCAGTGGCCTCGTACATGATGCCATCGTGCATCTCGAGGCCCTCGGTAAACGCGTTCGCGTCGTGAGGCCAGCGATGCACGACGGTGACGCCGTAGGTCGGCACGCCGGACGCCGACGTCGTGTCACCCGCATGCTGTGGAGCCGTCTTCGTCTCGCCGCCGGAGCAGGCCAGAAGCCAGACCGCCGAGAGGATCAGCGCGAGTCGGGGCGCCATTCGAGCAGGATGCCGGCGTGGACCAAGCCACCGCCGAAGCCGTAGAGAAGCACCGTGTCGCCCTCGCGCAGCTTGCCATTGCGTTGGCCGAGCATGAGGGCGAGAGGAATCGTCGCGGCGGAGGTGTTGCCGAAATACTCGATGCTGGACAGCGTTCTCTCGACCGGAATCCCGACGCGTTCCGAGACGGCTTCCGTGATCCGGAAGTTCGCGCTGTGGGGCACGAACCAGTCGACGGCGTCGGGCGTGAGATTCCCACGGCGGAGCAATTCGCACACGCCGGCCGAGACGGTTTCGACGGCCCACTTGTAGACTTCGCGCCCATTTTGGCGAATGACATTCCGCTTGGTGTCGTCCTGGGCGGCGATGCGGGTGGAGAGCCCCGTACGGTACAACAAGCCTCCGCCGCTGCCATCGGAACCAACGATCGTCGCGTGTACCGTCGGCCGATCCGACGGCTCCACGAGTGCCGCGCCGGCCCCGTCACCGAACAGAATACAGGTCGAGCGCTCGGTGTAATCCGTGACTTTCGTGAGCGTCTCGCCGCTCAGCACGAGCACTTTCTGTTGGACCCCGGACGCCACCAGACCGTGCGCCAGGTGCAGGCCATATGCGAATCCCGCGCAGGTCGCATTGATGTCGATCGCGCCGGCGCCGACGATGCCGAGACGGTCTTGCACCTGTGAGGCGACGCTCGGGAACGCGTAGTCCGGGGTGGTCGTGCTCAGAATCACGAAATCGACGCCGCCCAAGTCGAGCCCTCGCGCGGCGGCCGTGCACATATCGGACGTAAATTCATCGTCGCGGGTCGCGCGACGTTCGCGAATACCCGTCCGCCGCACGATCCACTCATCATTCGTGTCGACGAGGCGGGACAGCTCGGCGTTCGTGATCACGCGCTCCGGCACGTAGGTGCCGAGCGCGGTCAGACGGGTTCCGCGCAGTTCAGGCATCACTGAGTAGTAACATGATCGAGTTGCTGGATTGTCGCAGTCGACGCCGGCCGTTCGCGCCTGAGCCGTTGCGACACAGCCTCGGCTTGGGCGAACGCCCGCAGCAGATTGTCCCCGGCCAATTTACGCAGGTCGGCTTCCGTCCAGCCTCGCCGAGCCAATTCGGCGAAGAGATCCGGGAACTTCGAGACATCCTCGAGCCCGACGACCACATCCGTGATGCCATCAAAGTCGCTGCCGATGCCGACGTGATCCACGCCGGCGACCTGGCGGACGTGATCGATGACATCGGCAACGTCTTTTAGCGTCGCTTTGGGCGTCGGGTGCGCTGCGTTCCAGGTCGCCAGCTCTTTCGCGCGGCCGGCACTATCCGCAGGATAGCGGCGCTTGAGGTCCGCCGTGAACGCGTCCTGCGCCGAGTCGTGCTCCCACACGGCCTTGGAGACGAACGATGTCACGAATGGGACCATGACGACACCGCCGTTCGCGGGGACGCGGCGCAGAATAGAATCGGGGACGTTGCGCCGGTGATTCACCAGAGCGCGGGCGCCGGAGTGCGAGAAGATGACCGGAGCCTCGCTCGTCGTGAGGGCGTCACTCATCACGCCCGGCGATACGTGGGCCAAGTCGACCAGCATGCCGAGACGGTTCATCTCGCGCACGACTTCTTTGCCGAAGGGCGTGAGGCCGCCGTGCTTGGCCGTGTCGAGCGCGGCATCGGCCCAGTCGAGCGTGACGTTGTGCGTCAGCGTCATGTAGCGCACGCCGAGGTCGTAATACGCGCGCAGAGCCCCCAAGGAGTTCTCGATCGCATGGCCACCTTCCATGCCCATCAAGGATGCGATCTTATGCTCCTGGAACGCCCGGCGAATATCGGCGGTGCCCGTGGCGAATTCGAGACGCTGCGGATACTTGGCGATCATGCGCCGGGCGATATCGATTTGCTCGAGCTGGACGCGCGCGTAGCCGGAATCCTTGATCTCGCCCGGGATATACACGGACCAGAACTGGGCGCCGACCATGCCCTTGTCGAGTCGGGCGAGGTCAGTCATTCTGGGCGTCGGCTTCCGCAGATCGTACGCCTCGACATCCCGACCCGCGTTCTCGCGGATTGTCCATGGGAGGTCGTTGTGACCGTCGATCAGCGGCGTCTCGCGCAGGACTTTCTCGGCGAGCGCGTGGTATTGGTCGGTCTGAGCCTGTAGGCCCTGAGCAAGCAGGACGACAAGAGGCAGTATGAATCGCATAGTCAGTGAAGATATACTATTGGCATGCTGATCTCACTCTTGATCGCCGCTGCGGCGGCTCCGTGCGACACATCCCTTACGCTGCCGACGGGATTTTGCGCGACGATATTCGCGGACAGCATCCAAGGGCCAAGGCACGTCGTGGTTGCGCCAAATGGTACGGTCTACGTGACCGTCACCTCGGGGGTCGTGGCGCTCAAGGATACCAAAGGCGCCGGTCGGGCCGATGCGATGGCCCATGTTGGGGATATCGGTGGCACCGGCATCGCGATTCATGCTGGCTACCTGTATGTCGACCTGAAGAGCGCGATCGTTCGGTACCGGCTGACGGACGATCTGGCGCCGGCGGGTGCGCCGGACACGATCGTGCGCGATTTGCCGACGGGTGGACACGGGTCGCGGAACATTGCGTTCGATCGGGCCGGGATGCTCTACGTGAACGTGGGGTCGCGGACGAATTCGTGTCAGTCCGCGGACCGGCAAACCCAATCGCCCGGGATCGATCCGTGCACCGAGCTCGATACGAGGGCGGGGATCTGGCGTTTCCAGTCGGCGAAGCCGAATCAGACCCCGGCGACCGGTGAGCACGTCGTGACGGGCATCCGCAACGCCATGGGCCTCGCGCTCAATCCGATGGACGGGAAGATGTACGCGACGCAGCATGGTCGCGATCAGCTCGCCCAGAATTGGTCGGCGTTGTACACGCAAGCGGATGGGGATGAGAATCCCGCCGAGGAGTTCGTCCGGTTCGCCGATCACGACGATTTCGGGTGGCCGTACTGCTACTACGACAACCGGTACAAGAAGCTCGTGTTGGCGCCCGAGTATGGCGGCGACGGCGGGCACAAGATCGACCGGTGCGCGCAGAAACAGGAGCCGCTGGTCGCGTTTCCGGGGCACTGGGCGCCGATGTCCTTGCTCTTCTACGACGGCAACAAGTTTCCCGCGAAGTATCGGGGCGGAGCATTTATCGCGTTCCACGGCTCGTGGAATCGTGCGCCGGATCCGCAGGCGGGCTATCGCGTCGTCTTTGTTCCGTTCGCCAAGGGCAATCCGTCGGGTGACTACGAGACGTTTGCGATCGGGTTCTCCGGCAAGGATCCGCTCTTCGTCCCGACTGATGCCGCCCATCGCCCCTGTGGACTCGCCGAAGGTCCGGACGGCGCTCTCTACATCACGGACGATCTCCACGGACGCATCTGGCGCGTAGTGTGGAAGGGATAAAGAGACGGCCGACGCGCGCCGAGCTGCTCGCGTCGGCCGGGAAGACCATCCCGAATCTGGTGGCGCCGGGACTCCGCATCCTATTCGTGGGGATCAATCCGGGTCTCTACACCGCGTGGTCCGGACATTATTTTGCCAAGCCCGGCAACCGTTTTTGGCCGGCGTTGTACGCATCCGGACTGACGCCGCGGCTCTTGGATCCGAGCGAGGAGCAAGAGCTCCTGGCGCTGGGCATCGGCATCACTGGATTCGTGCGCCGCGCGACAGCGACGGCGGCCGAGCTCACGGACGATGAGTATCGAGCGGGAGGTCGTCGCCTGCACGCGCTCGTGAGGAAAATCAAACCACGTTGTGTGGTGACGCTCGGTATCACGGCGTATCGTATCGCGTTCGATGCCGCTCATGCCCAACTGGGACGTCAACCGGAGGGATTCGAAGGGGCCCAGCTATGGGTGCTACCGAATCCGAGTGGGCTCAACGCCCACTTTCAGGCGGCAGACTACGCGCGATTGTTTCGCGAAGTCGGCGAATCGTGCGTCAATCCGCGCGGAAGTAGGCGCGGAAGCATCTCCGCTCGACGTGCATGACGAACATCTCGGGGTCGATCCAATCGGGATGATGCATCACGCGCTCGGCCTCCGCGGCCCGTCGCGACATGTCGCGCACGTGGACAATCGCGTGCTCGGGTCGTCCACCTTCACGCTTCAAGTGCGACACGTACGCACCCATCGCCGTATCGATCGTCGGCAACGCGTCGGCGGGTTGTCTCACGGCGCCCGCGAGAGCCACCGCCAGTCGGTCGAGCAGCGTATTGCGCGTCAACCGCGAAAGTGGTTCATCGCTGACCAGCGGGTCCGTCGACATGCCCGCCGGAGGTGCAAGAGAAAGGCCCTGGATTGGGCCTCAAGATCTCAGCGCCCCGGGTGGTTCTGTGGCGCATATGCTACAGGCCTGTGAGCCTCGCCCAGCGACTGGTAGGCGTCTGGCGCCTCGTGTCCTTCGAGGTGCATTCGCAAGACCAGCCAATACGGCACCCGTTTGGGCGCGATGTCGTCGGCGTCTTGATTTACACCGCCAATGGTACCATGTCCGGCCAACTGATGCGCCCCGATCGATCCTCCTTCGTGTCGTCGACGATCACGCGCGGCAGCGACGCCGAGTTGGTTGAAGCGGCCACCGGATACGTAGCGTACGCAGGGACATATAGCGTTGACGAAGCGGAGCACATCGTCACGCATCATGTCACGATGAGCCTCTTCCCCAACCTCGTTGGGACGGACCAACCCAGGCGCGTGGTCATCGAGGGCGACCGGCTGGAGCTGCGAACGCCGCCCGAGGGCGGACGCGTCATGATCCTTCGGTGGCAGCGCTAAGTTTCGGCCATGGATCCCCGCTACCCGATCGGTCGCTTCCAGCGACCCACGTCAATCGACACCGAGACGCTGCACGCCGCCATCCAGGCGATCGCCGAGGCCCCGGCGCGGCTGCGCGCGGCGGTCGAAGGCCTGACGCCCGACCAGCTGAACACGCCCTATCGCGACGGTGGATGGACCGTGCGCCAGGTCGTCCATCATGTCCCCGAGAGTCATCTCAACGCGTACACGCGATGTAAGCTGGCATTGACGGAGTCGCATCCCCTCATCAAGCCGTACGACGAGAATGCGTGGGCGCAGACGTTGGATGTCGAGACGACGCCGATCGGCATCTCGATGCTCATGCTGGAGGCGCTCCACGCACGGTGGGTGTTGCTCCTCCGAAGCCTGCAATCGGATCAGTGGGCGAGGACGTACCGGCATCCAGAGTCGGGCGACTGGCGCCTCGATCAGCTGGCGACACTGTATGCGTGGCATGGCCAGCACCACGTGGCGCACATTACCGAGCTCCGACAACGCTCCGGGTGGTGATCGGCGCTGTATACTGCTTGCTTGTATACAGCGTTTAGCGCATGTTTACGATGCCATGAGTCGGCGACGCGCGAAATCCCCGGCCGACCGGGCTCGTCCCGCACAACCAAGCGCCCATCGCGCATTCCTCGACGCGCACGCGAGCGCAACGGACACGCTGGCGGCGCAACGCGAGGCCCGAGCCGGTCTGTACGTGCTGCAGTTGGCCGATTCCCTACGGGTCGGCCTCCCGCGGGAGCAGCGGCCGACGCCGCGCGAGTTGCGAGCGGCGCGCCGCCTGGTCGCCGATGTCGAGCCCGCGGCGATTCGCGATACCCTCGACCGCGTGCTCGATGCGGTGACCAATGCGTGCGGCGGCACGAGGCCGTTCGTCGCGGTGCGACTCATGGCGTACGCCCGCGTGTTGTTGAACGACTCGCGCTGGGCCCAGGCGGCGGATGTCTATCAGACGTTCATTGCGCACGCCGCGACGCCCGAAGATTTCAAGTGGATCCCTGACGCGTATCGGCGCCTGGCTTATGCCCTCCGCAGCCAGGGGCAGCCCGATGGCGCCGCGGCCGCGGTGCGCATGGGGTTGGCCGTTGCCGCCTCGCTTGGCGACGTTGAGACAGGCCTGCGCCTCAGAATCTCCGCGGCGGCGCTGGAGCGGCTGCGGGGGAATGTCGACGGTGCGGACGCGATGCTCGTCGACGTGATCGCCGCGGCCGAGCGACATGCCTTACCGATCGTTCGCGCATTCGCGGTCCACGACCGTGGGACGATTGCCTACCAGCACGGCCGACTGCGCGATGCCGTGATGCAGTTCTACGAGGCCTGGCAGACCTACGTCGAGCCCATCAACCGGGACCGCGCGCTGGGTGACATGGCGATGGTGCTCGCCGATCTCGGCTTACGGGATCGTGCCCGCGATGCCTTTCTCATCATCTCGGGCACGACGGTCGAGCCGGAAACGCGGATGGTGGCGATGCTGAACCTCTTGGAGCTGGCAGCGAAGGACGGCCATGAGGCCGCGTTCGAGCAGTATCGCCAGGCGCTGGCGCGCGAGAGTCTCCCGGCGCGCATCCATGCCCGCTATTACCTCACGCTCGCCAAGGGATGGGAGCAGCTCGGTCGGCCGGCGGACGCCAAGACCGCCGCCGCCAAGGCCATATCGGTGGCGTCGCAGCACGGGATCGACCTCACGAGCCTGAACGACCCTGCCCCCGCGCCGGCGCTGCCACCGTCGCTCGAAGAGCAGGAGCAGGACCATCTGCGACTCGCGCATGTCGTCCGCGCGCTGGAGGTGGCGACCGGACACGCCGCGCTCGATCGTGCCCGAGCTCCCTGACGTTGTCGTCTACCTCGAGCGACTGACCGCGCGCATCGTCGGTCTCGAGCTCGAGCGCCTGCGGATTCTCAACCCGTTCGTGTTGCGCTCGGTCTCGCCACCAACATCGGACGCGGACGGCCGCCGCGTGACCGGCGTGCGGCGCATCGGCAAGCGCATCGTGCTCGCGTTGGAGGGCGACCTCTTCATCGTCATCGACCTCATGATCGCCGGTCGCTTGCGCTGGCGCGCGAAGGACAAGCCGATACGCGGGAAGCTCGCGCAAGCCGCCCTGGAGTTTGCCGACGGCACGCTCTTTCTCACCGAGGCCGGATCGAAACGACGGGCGTCCATCAACCTGGTCTCGGGCGAAGCGGCGCTGGCCGAGATCGACCGGGGCGGACTGGAGCCACTCACGGCCGATCTCGAGACGTTCTCCGCGCGGCTCGTGTCCGAGAGCCATACACTCAAGCGGGCGTTGACCGATCCACGGTTATTCAGTGGGATTGGCAACTCGTACTCCGACGAGATCTTGCATCGCGCCCGATTGTCGCCGCTGACGCTCACGCGGCGGTTGTCGGCCGAGGAGATCGAGCGACTCTACGTGGCGACCAAGGAGACGCTCATCGAATGGACCGCGCGGCTCCGGGCTGACGTGGGGGAGGGATTCCCCGAGAAGGTGACCGCGTTCCGCGAAGGCATGGCGGTTCATGGGCGCTATCGCCAACCGTGCCCGGTGTGTGGATCTCCAGTCCAGCGCATCGTGTATGCAGAGAACGAAACGAACTACTGCGCCCGTTGTCAGACGGGCGGCAAGCTCCTGGCAGATCGGGCCCTCTCCCGACTGTTACGTGACGATTGGCCGAGGTCGATAGACGAGGTCGAGTAGGTGTACGCGAGCTGTCTCTTCTGCAATCGCTCACTCGGTGCGAACGAGATCATTGACCGGTTTCCCGTCGGCCGCCGGCTCGCGTTCGATCCAGCGAAGGGCCGCCTGTGGGTCGTGTGCCCGCATTGCCATCAATGGAACCTCACGCCGCTCGAAGAACGGTGGGAGGCGATCGAAGACGCCGAGCGACGATTCCGCGACGCCAAACGCCGCGTGTCGACCGGCGAGATCGGTCTCGCGCGATTGCCGGAAGGCGTCGAGCTGATTCGCATCGGCCAACCGTTGCTCCCGGAGATGGCGGCGTGGCGATACGGGCCGCGTCTGTTGCGGCGACGGGTGCAAGCACTGGCGGTGGTCGGGGCGGCGGCGATCGTGGGCGCCGGCGCCATCATCGGCGGCGTGGAGGCCGGCATAATCACGAGTGTCCCGTTCGTGTTCGTCTGGAACGGACGCCGAATCGCCCGGTGGATCTACGGGAGTCGCGTCATCGCGCAGATTCCCGATGGCAGCAACATCCCGCTGATCGTGCGATACCGTCACCTCACGGCCAGCCGCTTGGCGCCGGCGCCGGCCGGACGCTGGAAGTTGGCCATCTGTCACGACTTCGGGATGCGCATTTTCCACGATGACCAAGCGCTGGCCCCGGCGCGGCAACTGCTCGCGGGCATCAACACGTTCGGTGGCACGCGGGCGCAGCTCAACAGCGCGGTCGACCTCCTCGCGGGGGTCAAGAGCGCGAACGAATATTTCGGCCACGTGGTAACGAATCACCAGTCGGGGCTCGCGAACGGCTTGGACGGGTTGCCCGTGACCGTTCGCCTGGCGCTGGAGATGGCGGCCCACGAGGAGTCGGAGCGCCGAGCCATGGAAGGCGAGCTCGCCGAGTTAGCCGAGGCGTGGCGGCGGGCGGAGGAGATTGCGGCGATCGCCGACAACATGTTCCTCCCGCCATCGGTTGACGCCTTCTTTCGTCGTTTAGCTTAAGGGATGCCGAAAGAGAAGTACAACGAAAAGCGCGCTTGGCGCGAGGCGCGCACGCTCGCGTGGCGCCACCGGGTGTCCTTGTCGCTCGGGTTGCTCGTGATGCTCGTCAACGTGGCGCTGACGCCCGTGTTGCCCGCGGCGCCGAAATTCCTGATCGACAAGGTGCTCCTCAAGCACGACACGACCTGGCTCGTGCCGATCGTGGCGGCGATCGGCGCCGCGACGCTGATCCGCGTGATCACCTCGTTCGCCCTCTCGCAAATCGTGAGCATTGCGGCGCAGCGGGCGATCACGGACTTACGGAAGCAGGTCGAGCGTCACGTCTTGCGTCTCCCGGTCTCGTACTTCGACTCGACGAAATCCGGCATCCTCGTCACGCGCATCATGACCGACGCCGAGGGCGTGCGGAACATCGTGGGGACCGGGCTCATTCAACTGGTGAGCGGCGTGCTGACCGCGATCATTGCACTGATCGCCTTGCTCTACTTCAACTGGCGCCTGACCCTGTTCGCGATCGTCGTGCTCGGCGCGTTCGGCGCGATGATGTCGTATGCGTTCAGCAAACTGCGGCCGCTGTTTCGGGAACGGAGCATCATCACGGCCGACGTCACCGGTCGCCTCACCGAGTCGCTGGGCGGCGTTCGGACGTTGAAGGTGTACGTGGCGGAACGCCGCGAGCAGGTGGTGTTCGCGAAGGGCGTGCACCGGTTGTTCCGGAACATCGCCAAGACGATCACGGGGACATCGGCGGTGGGCGCTGGGGCGACCGCCACGGCCGGGCTCCTCGGTGTGATCGTCGGCCTGGGTGGAGCGCGCGCGGTCCTCGCGGGCACGATGACGATCGGAGATCTCTTCAGCTACACGTTCTTCATTGCCCTCATGGCCTTCCCGCTCATTCAGATCGCGTCGATCGGCACGCAGGTGAGCGAGGCGTTCGCGGGGCTCGATCGCATTCGCGAGATCATGGACATGAAGACCGAGGACGATCACGATCGGGAGCACGCGCCGCTGACGAACGTGCAGGGCGACGTCGCGTTCGATCGCGTGAGCTTCGCATACGTCGCGAGTCAGCCCGTCTTGCACGATCTGAGCTTTTCGGCCCCGGCGGGGACAACCACGGCGCTGGTCGGGTCCAGCGGATCGGGAAAGAGCACGACCCTGTCGCTCCTCATGGCGTTCGCCAAGCCCGACTCGGGCCGCATCCTGATCGACGGCCAGGATCTGGCGAGCACGCGCATCCGCGACTATCGATCCCACCTCGGCGTCGTCATGCAGGATAACTTCTTGTTTGACGGTAGCGTGAAAGACAACATCGCGTTCGCCAAACCCGGCGCGACGGACGCCGAGGTGCGGCTCGCGGCGAAGATCGCGCATTGCAATGAGTTCGTGGATCGGTTTCCGAACGGATATGACACCATCGTCGGCGAGCGCGGGGTCAAACTCTCGGGCGGTCAGCGCCAGCGTGTGGCCATTGCTCGGGCGATCATCGCCGATCCGCGCATCTTGATCCTCGACGAGGCGACGTCGAGCCTCGACAGCGAGACCGAGGCGTTGATCCGGGATGGGCTCACGGCGCTCCGATCAGGACGCACGACGTTCGTGATCGCGCACCGGCTCTCCACCATCGAGAGCGCGGACCAGATCCTCGTCCTCGAGGGTGGTCGGATCGTCGAGCGCGGACGTCACGAAGAGCTGCTGGCGCTGGGTGGCCGATATCGGCAACTCTACAACCGGCAATACGGCTTGGAGACCGATCTCTTCGCTAACCCTGGCGAGGAGGACGTGACTCCGGTGCCGGCCTGACCTCGGAGATATCGGGGCGGAGGCTCTGCGCGTCGCCCAGATACACGTGTTGGATGGCGGAGCGCTGGCGGTCGCTCTCCACGTGCAGCAACACCCGGATGCAGTGGGCCATGGCCCCCGGCACGGGAATCTCCATCGTGCACAGCAACGGCACGTCGAGCCAGCCCATCGACCGCGCGGCCATGGCAGGGAAGGCGCTGGTCAGATCGGGCGTGACCGTGAAGATCACCGAGATGATGTGATCGAGGTCGATCCCATTACGGGCGATGATCTCGGAGAGCAGCTCGCGCGTGGCGGCGTAGACGAGCTCAGGGGCATCCCGCTCGACCGTGATGGCGCCCCGAATGGCGCGAAGCCGCATCATGGGAGGCGGCGCTCCGGGCGATAGGGAATCAGATCGAGCAACTCGCCGGCGCGGACGCGTGTCTGACGGTCGCGCCACCACATCACGTCGAGCAGGTCGCCGTGGGCGGCGAGAAACGCGTCGCGCAGTGCGCCGGGCGGAACGAGAAACGCGCGGAATTCTTCGGGGAACACGTCGTGATCTCCAACATGGTACGCCGGTTCGGCCGCCATCTCTTCGTCAACGTCGACCGCGCGGGGAATCTCGCGAAAATTGCACTCGGAGAGCAGGGCCAGCTCATCGTAATCGTAACAGATCACTCGTCCATGTCTCGTGACGCCAAAGTTCTTGAGCAGCATGTCCCCGGTGAAGATATCAGCGCCCGCGAGATCTTTGATGGCGGTGCCGTAATCGAGCGCCGCGCGTTGCGCTTCCTCCGGATTGGCCTGCTTGAGATACAGATTCAGCGGCGTGACCCGGCGCTCGGTGTAGAGATGCCGGACCACGACGCGGTCGCCATCCACTCGCACGGTGCGGCCGCAGGTCGCCAGCAGATCATCGAGCAGTGGTCGGGCGAAGCGCGCGACCGGAAATTCCATGGACTCGAACTCCTGCGCATCCGCCAATCGCCCCACGCGATCCCGAACGAAGACAAAACGATATCGATCCATGACTCCCCGCCGCGTGGTGCGCTTGGGGAATCCGAATGCGTCCTTGATGATCTTGAAGACGACGTTGAACGAGGGCAGCGTGAACACGCTCATGACGGTCCCCACGTCGCCCTCGGCGATCTCGAATCGGGCGTCGGGTCGCTCCAGGTGCCGCATGAGGCTTCGATAGAGCTCGGTCTTGCCGTGCCGATTATACCCGATCGCCGTGTAGAGCTCGTCGACGCGCTTGCTCGGCATCATCGACGCCAGAAAACCGACGAGCGCACGCGGACGGTCGATGTCCACATGGAAATAGGACCAGCTGAAACCGAACACGACGGACGCTTCGTCCGCCGTCGGCAACGCCGCGTCGACCCGTATTCCGCGCGGCCCGTTCATGAGCGCGAGGATGAACGGCCGCGGTCGCCCGGTTTTCCGACGAATGCGGCTGACGATATACGCGCCTTTGTTCCGATAGAATATCGCGGGGACTACGTCCACCGCGACGATTGGCTCGTGGACTCCCGCGATGGATGCCGAGAGTACGGCGTCGTGGCGGAGATCGGTCCATGGAATCGAGAAATCGAAGAGGCCCAGAATATCTGAGACCGTCGCCGCGTCGAGGCGGGATGCGTGGAGCGTGACGAACGGAGGATCGCCGTCAGGTGGCTCGTCGGGCGCCGTGAAGTCGATCTCGGGGTCGCTCCCAATGGTCCCCCGAATGCGCCGTACGACCGAGTTGAAAAAGCTCTCGGCGATCTCGGCGTCGTTCCGCGTGCAGACCAGCGCGCGGTACGCGCGCTTGACCAGGGCCCAGTCCGGCGCCGTGTGCCAGGCGCGAACGGCCGCGACCGTGGCGGCCACGCGTTCCTCGTACAACGCCAGGCGGGCCGACGCGCTCGCTTGGGCCGCGCTCCACTCGCGTTCCTCGAAATGGCCGCGCGCGCGCCGGGTGATGTAACGAAAGGCGTCGTGGTACGATCCAAACGCGGTCGCGAGAACAGAGGCAAGCGCCTGGGCGTCGTTTATTATTGTCGGCATGCCCACATACGAGAATCTTACAATGCCCGCGACCGGTGAAGCGATCACGTTCACCTCCGGGCGGCTGCGCGTTCCCGATACTCCGGTCATTCCGTTCATCGAAGGCGACGGGACCGGCCCCGATATCTGGCGCGCGAGCCGACTCGTGTTCGATGGTGCCGTCAACGCGGCCTATGGGTCGGCGCGCAAGATCGCCTGGCTCGAGGTCCTGGCGGGCGAGAAGGCCAAGGACCGGCTCGATAGCTGGCTTCCTGAAGACACGCTCACGGCGATTCGGCACTATCTCGTCGGCATCAAAGGGCCGTTGACGACGCCGGTCGGTGGTGGATTCCGCTCGCTGAATGTCGCCCTTCGCCAACAGCTCGATCTCTACGCGTGTGTGCGACCCGTGCGCTATTTCACCGGGGTGCCGTCACCCATCAAGCATCCCGAGTTGGTCGACATGATCATCTTCCGCGAGAACACGGAAGACATCTATGCGGGCATCGAGTTCAAGGCGCGGAGCGATGACGCGAAAAAGCTCATTGCGTTCGTGCAGGACGAGCTCGGCGCGAGGGCGATCAGGTTTCCGGAATCGAGCGGCATAGGCATCAAGCCGATCTCCGAAGAGGGCAGCAAGCGCCTCATTCGCGCGGCGATCGATTACGCCGTCACGCATCGGCGCAAGAGCGTGACCCTCGTGCACAAAGGCAACATCATGAAGTACACCGAGGGCGCCTTCCGCGACTGGGGCTACCAGTTGGCGAAGGACGAGTACGGGGCCAAGGAATACCAGGGCGGCCCGTGGCTGCAGCTCGCCAGTGGAGTCGTCATCAAAGACGTGATCGCCGACGCCTTCCTGCAACAGATTCTGACGCGGCCGGCCGAGTATGACGTCATCGCGACGATGAACTTGAACGGGGACTACATCTCCGATGCGCTCGCCGCGCAAGTCGGCGGCATCGGCATCGCGCCCGGTGCGAACATCAACTACTCGACCGGGCATGCCGTATTCGAGGCGACGCACGGGACGGCGCCGAAGTACGCCGGGAAGGATATGGTCAACCCCGGCTCGGTCATTCTCTCGGGCGAAATGATGTTCCGCTACCTCGGGTGGGACGAGGCAGCGGATCGCATCATTACGTCACTCGAACGGACCATCGCCCAGAAGCGCGTGACCTACGATTTCGAGCGCCTCATGACCGACTCGACTCTGCTCAAGACCAGCGAGTTCGCCGCGGCGATGGTCGAGAACATGTAGTTGGGGGTCCGGGGGGCGTAGTTTGCCCCCCGGAGGCGAACAGACCAGTCGAGCAGCGTAGTGTGCTGCATCGACGAGCCGCGGAGCGGCTTTACTACGCGCGCCAGTGGCCTTCGACCCAGTACCAGGCGCCGTTGCGCTCGTACCAGTGGCCGGGGACCCAGCGCGTGTAGCCGGCGGGGCGCTGCTGCCAGTGACCCGGTACCCACACGTACGCTGCGGCCACGCCGTCCCACCGGTAGTGGCCGCGGACCCACACGTGCTCGGCCGACGGCTGGGCCGGAACCACTTCGACGACTTCCGACGGCGGGGCGCTGCGAACGTATACGACGCCCGGGGGCGGCGGCGGTGGCGGCGGGCCGCCGCAGCCGACCATGCCGATCAGGCACGCGACAGCGAGAAGCTTTGATTTCATGTGGTCCTCATAAGTGTTGATGTAAGGACGGCTGAGCCGCTGAGACGTTAACCAGCAGGTGCAGAAAAACGCACGCTGCTCGTTAACGAACGTCGGTTGGACTGAGCTCGGCTTCGCCGGAGCGGGTCCCCCGAACGGCTGATTGTAATCGTTCTTGGTCACCGGGTACGCTCCATCATGGACGCGTTACTCAATGCCTATTCAGAAGCAGTAGCCGGCGCCGCCGAGCGGGCCAGTCCGGCGGTCGTCAAGATCGAAACCCGAAAGCCCGGTGGCCGCGGGCGGTCCGGGGGCTCCGGCTCCGGATTCATCTTCGCCCCGGACGGCCTCACCCTCACCAACAGTCACGTCGTGCAAGGCGCCGAGCGCGTGACCGTCTCCTTGCAAGACGGACGCACGCGCACCGCGACCGTCGTGGGCGATGATCCCTCGACCGATCTCGCGGTTCTCCGGATCGCTGGCAACGGCGAAGACGGACCGTATCCCACCGTGGAGCTGGGAGAGTCCGCGACGCTCCGCCCTGGTCAGGTCGTCATCGCCATCGGAAATCCCTACGGGTTCCAGTACACCGTGACCGCCGGCGTCGTCAGTGCGCTCGGGCGATCGCTGAGATCCCAATCCGGGCGGCTCATCGACAACGTCGTGCAGACGGACGCCGCGCTCAATCCCGGCAACTCCGGCGGACCGCTGCTGGACTCTCGAGGTCGTGTGGTCGGCGTCAACAACGCGATCATCTTGCCCGCGCAGGGCATCTGCTTCGCGATTCCCATCGACACGGCGAAGATGGTCGTGAGCGCGCTGCTCCGAGACGGGCGCGTGAAGCGGAGCTACCTCGGCCTGGGAGGCCAGACCGTTCGGATCGCGAGGCGCATCGTGCACGACCTCGCACTCGGCGAGAACACCGGCGTGCTCGTCACGAACGTCGAGCCCGAGAGTCCGGCCGCGCAAGCCGGTTTGGTCGACGGCAATGTCATCGTGCGTTTCAATGACCAGCCGGTGCAGAGCGTCGACGACCTCCATCGCGTGCTCACCGAAGAGCGCATCGGCGTGCCGGCGAAGCTTGTGCTGGTCCGAGCCGGCGCGGTCAGAACGCTTCCCATCGTGCCCGCCGAGACCCGGCCGAAAGCCGCATAAAAAAGCTCGCCGGTAGCGCCCGTACGCTCCGGCGAGCCCACAAAACCAGACCAAGGCGGTTAAGGACCGCTCAGTAGGCTCCGGCGATCCGTACCACCGTAAGGCTAGACAATGGATCACCTCCTCTCGAATTGGGTTCAACATGAGGGGTGGACATGTGCACAATATATCCGGTTGAAGCCTTCAGGGCGAGTCGTGACAACGGGTTACGTTGCGGCGCGGTAAAAGGTCTGTTACCGTTAAGATCTCACACCGGAGACCTATGGCGAAACAAGAAGCAATCGAGCTCGAAGGCACCGTAGCCGAAGTATTGCCGAACGCGACGTTCCGCGTCGTGATGGACAACGGCCATGACGTTTTGACGACCCTTGGCGGGAACATGCGCCGCTTCCGTATCCGCGTACTCGCGGGCGACCGCGTGAAGATCGAGGTCTCCCCGTACGACCTCACTCGCGGCCGCATCACGTACCGCCACAAAGCCTGAGTAGAACGCGAGCAGCTTGGGCGCTCGTGCTCGGCGCGGGCGTTGCCGCCCCGGTTGCGGCACAAAACCCTGAGGCTCCCGTTCGGACTCCAGCGGCGTCGCTCGTCTTCGCCGCCCGCGCATTCGATCGCGCCAATTCGCTGGACTCCGCGCGCTCGGCGTACGAGACCGCCGCGGCGCTCCTCCCAACAATCTCCGATTGGCTCTGGTTACGCGCGGCAGGCGTGACCGCCGATACCGGCACGCGCTCGCGGGACTATGCCTCGGTCCACACCGACGTCGCGCGCTCGCGTATCCCGTGGACTGAAGCGCTGGCCCGCGAGCGTACGGGAGACTTCGCCGGCGCCGCCCGCGCATACGATTCCCTTGGCTCGCACGCCGAGGCGCTCCACGCGCGCGCCGCGTCGAGCGACACCTCGGGCCACTTTGCGCTCTGCAGCGACATCGAGCAGTTCGCCCTCGCGCACACCGGCGGCCCAGACGCGCGGTCGGCGCTCGACATCGGGGATCGCCTGTGCGCTCCGCTGCCGCTGGATATCGAGCGCGTGGCGGCCATGAGCGCCGTCCCCGCGCGCGCCGTCCAGGCGTTCGTTCGCCTCGACTCCGCCGGCCCGCTGACGCCGACCGAGCGCTTCGCGTACGGCATGGCGCTCGAGCGGTTGCACCGCACCGCCGACGCCGTGAAGCAATTCACGCGTGTGACCACGCCCGCGGCGCTCGCGCACGCGGCCATGTATCAGCGGGGCCGAACACTCGTGGCAGGCGGAGACAAGACCGGCGCCAGAGCCGTCCTGCGGCGACTGGTGGCGGCGGCGCCCAAGGATACCTCGGCTGGGAACGCGCTGGCGCTGTTGGCCGATCTCGCGACCGACGATGGGAACGACGCCGGCGCGCGCGCCGCGTACTTGGCGATTGCCGATCGATTCCCAACGTCCGCGATGGCCAGCAGGGCACGGTTTCGGCTGGGACTGATCACGTTCGTCGCCGGCCGCTATCGTGCGGCCGCGCGCGTATGGGACGGCCTCGCCATCACCGCGCACGCCGAGGACGCGATCGCCGCAAAGTATTGGGCGGCTCGCGCGTGGGCGGCGGGCGGCGACACCGGCGCGGCGCGCATTCGCTGGCGAGCCATCATTGCCGGCGAGCCGTTGTCGTACTACGCCGGCCTCAGCGGAGTTCGCCTCGATGGCCGCCCGCCGGTTCCCACGCTCGGCGCCGACACGACGCCCCCGGCGGTTGGCGCCGCGACCGACAGCGCGCTGGGCCGCGCGGCGCTGCTGAATCAACTGGGCATGGACGTCGAAGCCAAGTTCGAGACCGACCGCGTGGCGCGCGCGACGTTGGGGACATACACGGATCTTCTCGCGACCGGCACAGCGCTGGCCCGCGCCGGCGATGCCTCACGCGGGATCGCGTTCGGGTGGCGCCTCCTCGCTCGGGGCGACAGCGCGCGCACCGACACGCGCGTCTATCGTCTGATCTTCCCGTTGCTCTACGGCGACAAGATCGCGGCAGATGCCAAGGCGGCCTCACTCGATCCAGCGCTCGTGGCGGCGGTCATTCGGCAGGAGTCCAATTTCACGGCCAACGCCGCGTCTCCGGTCGGCGCTCGCGGCCTCATGCAAATCATGCCTGGCATCGGCCGCGACCTCGCGCGGAGTCACAACATCGCCGGCCCGTGGGATCCGGCGGTCCTCGATCAGCCCAACGTCAATATCTCACTCGGGGTCAGTCACTTCGCGACCTTCTTGGAACAAGAGCACGGCGTAGTGGTGCGCGGGCTTGCTGCCTATAATGCGGGACCGTCGCGCGTGACGCTCTGGAGCGTCCGCAAGGGCACGAACGACCCTGAAATCTTCGTCGAGCGCATCCCGTTCGCCGAGACTCGGGACTATGTGCGGGCGATCATGCGCGGGCGCGACCTCTACGCCGCGCTGTATCACTTATAGCCGGCCGCCTGCATGGTGAAGAGCTCGGAGTAGAGCCCGGCTTTGGCGAGGAGCTCCTCGTGGGTGCCTTGCTCCACGAGATGGGCTTTGTGGAGCACGAGAATCCGATCGGCCATACGCACCGTCGAGAATCGGTGCGAGATCAGAATGGCCATCCGCCCCTGTGTCAGCTCGGAGAACCGCTCAAAGACCTCGAACTCGGCTCTCGCGTCGAGGGCGGCCGTGGGCTCGTCCAGAATGAGCAGTTGCGCGTCTCGCAGATAGGCGCGGGCGAGAGCGACCTTCTGCCACTCGCCGCCGGACAGGTCGACGCCGTCCTCGAAGCGGCGGCCGAGCATCTGGGCGTAGCCCTCGGGAAGACGCGGCAGCAGGGTGTCGGCGAGCGAGTCGTGGGCCGCGGACTGGATCGGCCCGGGCACCGATGGGGCCGAGCCGTTGGTCGCCGCGACGGCACGCGTGAGGTAGTCCTGGGTCTCATCGATCTTGCCGACGCCAATGTTCTCATCGAACCGCATGTCGTACCGCACGAAATCCTGGAAGATGACGCCGATGGCGTGGCGCAGCTCGGTCAGGTCATATTCGCGGAGATCGACGCCGTCGAGCAGCACGCGCCCTTCGGTCGGGTCATAGAGGCGGGCAATGAGCTTGGTCAGCGTGGTCTTGCCGGCGCCGTTCTCGCCGACGAGCGCGAGACGCTCGCCAGGGCGCAGGGCGAAGCTCACGTGACGAATGGCCCAGCGCTCGCTGCCCGGATACTGGAATCCGACGTTGTCGAACACGAAGCCCTCGCGCATCGGTCGTGGGACCGGCCGCGCGTTCGGGCGATTGACGATCGTCGGCTTGATCTCGAAGAACAAGAAGAGGTCGCGCAGATTGAGGATCTGCTGATAGACCTCCGTCGCGCCCATCACCAAGCGCTGAATGATGTCCCGGGACTGCGAGAACAATGCGGCCAGGAATGTCATCGTGCCGATCGTCACGAAGCCACGGACCGTGTCGTACAGAATCAATCCGTAGGCCGAGTAGTACCCGGCCGTGCCGAGCAGGGACAGCGATGCGCTCACCGCCGCTCTCTTTTGCGAGAGTGACCGGTTCTCTTCGTAGAACTGTTGGGCCAACACGCGATAGCGCTCGGTCAGCCACGGGGCGAGGCCGAACATCTGGACCTCTTTCGCGGTCCGGTCGCTCGCGCCAACGAAGCGCAGGTACTCCAACAAGCGCCGCTGGGGCGTCCAGCGGAAGAGCAGCGAGTACCCGAGGCCGGCAAAATGCGTCTCGCCTATGAAGCTCGGCAGCACGGTCACGGCGAGGACCAGCAGCAGCCACGGGTTGAACACGATCATGGCCGCGCTGAGCGTGATGAGCGTGACGACGTCCTGCGCCATCGCCAGCGCCTGGGAGAAGAGCCCGATCCGCCCCGTGGATTCGCGACGCGCGCGCTCCAGGAGGTCGTAGAACGTCGGGTCCTCGAACTGCGCGAGGTCGAGCGTCGCCGCGTGCTCCATGATCCGCACGCTCGTGCGGTTCGCGAAGAGATCGCCCATCATGCTTTCGACCAGGATCGAGCCCCGGGCGAGGAGGTCGCTGGTGATGGCAATCGCGATCGCCGAGAGGAAGAGGCGGATGAGCAGCGTCCAGTCGGCGCCATGCAGGCGTGAGGCGATGACGGTGTCGACGATCTGCCGCGCGATGTAGAGCTCGAACAGCGGCGTGAGCGAGCGCGCGAGCCGCAGCACGATCATGAGGATCGACAGGACCGGGCCCGTGCTCCAGATCAGACGGACGAGCGCCGGGAAATAGCGGAAGGCGTCGACGCGGTCGCGCCATGTCGCGCTCGGCGTGTCTCCCGCGCCGTTCTTCGGTGGGGCGGAGCCGTAGACCGGTACTTCGGCTGTCGAATAACGAGGCGGCATGCGAGGGGGTTATACTCCTTGATAAGGACACAAGTATCGTGCTCAGGAGGTTCGAATGCGAATGGGTGGACTGGTGCTACTGGCAGGGCTGGGCATCACGTCGATTGCCCACGCACAGGACGCGTTGGCTGGCGCCAAAGCCGACCTGAGGAAGGTGGTCAGCCTCAACGAGGTCTACCACGCGAAGAACAAGAAGTACGCGAGCAGTGTCGGCGACTTGACATCCTACAGGCCATCGGCCGGTGTAACCGTTACCTTGGGCCTTTCGACCGCGAATGGGTGGGCGGCGAGCGCCACGGCCAGCGGTGCGGCTGGGAAGAGTTGTGTGATCTTTGTTGGTCAGATTGCGCTGCCAAAGACACAGGCGCAGGGGTTGACCGGTCCGGAGGCTGTCCCCGTTTGCGACAAATAGTCGTACGCCTGCCACAGTTCTACGGTTATCCCGTTGTGGCGACTGGCTGATTAAGAGGCACAGCCATTGCACGCGTCCCTTAGGTATCAACAACTGAACCGGGGAGACGTAATGAGCCGCATCGAGTTCGACGCGCAGGTGACGGCGCTCAAGCGCCTGTGGGATACAGACAGCCGGTGGCGGGGGATCCGTAGGGACTACACGGCCGAGGATGTGGTTCGGCTGCGCGGATCGGTGCAGGTCGAGGAGACGCTGGCCCGGCATGGGGCCGAGCGCCTCTGGAGTCTCCTCCACTCCAAGGATTACATCCATACCTTTGGCGCGCTCACGGGCGCGCAAGCCGTCCAGATGGTGAAGGCGGGACTGGACGCCATCTACCTCAGTGGCTGGCAGGTGGCCGCGGACGCGAATCTCGCGGCGCAGACATATCCCGATCAGTCGCTCTATCCGTCCAACAGCGTCCCGATGCTGGTTCGTCGTCTCAACAACGCCCTCATGCGGGCCGATCAGATCGAGTGGAGCGAGGGACGGACCAGCACTGACCGCGACTGGCTCGCGCCGATCGTGGCGGATGCCGAGGCAGGGTTTGGCGGTCCTATCCATGCGTTCGAGCTGACCAAGTCGATGATCGAGGCGGGTGCGGCTGGCGTCCACTTCGAGGACCAACTCGCATCCGAGAAGAAGTGCGGGCACATGGGCGGCAAGGTGCTCGTCCCCGCATCGCAGTTCGTTCGGACGCTCGCTGCGGCGCGGCTCGCCGCTGACGTTCTCGGTGTCCCCACGGTGATCGTCGCTCGTACGGACGCGTTATCGGCGACGTTGCTGACGAGTGACATCGACGAGGGTGATGCGCCCTTCATGACCGGCGAACGAACCGCTGAGGGGTATTACACTGTGAAGGGATCGCTGGAGAGCGCGATCACCCGAGCCATCGCCTACGCGCCGTACGTCGATATGCTGTGGTGCGAGACATCGACGCCGGATCTCGACGAGGCGCGCAAGTTCGCCGAGGGAGTCCACGCGAAATTCCCGGGCAAGCTACTCGCGTACAACTGCTCACCGTCCTTCAACTGGCAGCGCCATCTCGACCGCGAGACGATCGCGAGCTTTCAGCAAGAGCTCGCGGCGATGGGCTACAAGTTCCAGTTCATCACGCTCGCCGGCTGGCACTTGATCAACCTCGAGACGTTCGAGCTCGCCGCGGCCTATCGCGACGAGGGCATGACCGCGTATGTGCAAGTGCAGGAGCGCGAGTTCGAGCGTGAGCGCGACGGCTATACCGCGACGAAGCATCAGCGCGAGGCTGGCACCGGCTACTTCGACCTCGTGCTCAACACCGTGACGGGCGGCAAAGCGTCGACCGGTGCGCTCGAAGGCTCGACGGAGAAGGAGCAGTTTCACGACGAGACACCGGCCGTAAAAAAGCGCTAGCGTAACGCGACACGCTCGACTAGGGTCTCGCGCGACAATCGGCGAGCCCTTAGCGTATGGACATGCGCGAGCTTCGGTATGTCCTTCGCCGGCTGCGGCAGCAGCCCGGCCTTCACGATCGCGGCCACGCTCACGTTGGCCATCGCGATCGGCGCCACCGCCTCCGTCTTCGGCATCGTCGACGGGGTGCTGCTCAAGGCCTTCCCGTACCGGGATGCCGATCGGGTCTTGTGGATCGCCCGTAGCAATCCGGCGCGTGGCATGCCGATGTCTTCGTGTCGCCACCCAATTTCCTCGACTATCGAGCGCAGAATACGACGTTCACGGCGCTCGCCGCGTCGAGTTGGCGCAATAGGACCGTCACGGGGAAGGGACCACCCGAGCGTCTGCAAGGGCTCTCCGTCACGCCGTCGTATTTCCCGGTGCTCGGCCTGACACCGATTCTTGGACGCGGGCTCGCTCCGGATTCGGGTGGTCCCGCCGAGGTCGTGATCAGCTACGGGATACTGGCGCCGATCGGGCAGACCGTCGGGTCGAGCCTCACGCTTGCATGGGCGGGTCCGCACGTCATTGTCGGCGTTATGCCTCCCGGGTTGCCCGGCGACAATCAGATCTGGACGCGGCTCACCTTTACCCCTGACCCCGGCCCAATCGGCGGCCCCAACGCCCTCTCGGTCTACGGACGGCTCAAGCCTGGCGTCACGCTGGCAAGGGCTCAGCGCGAATTCGAGACAATCGCCTCGCGACTGGCGGCTGCGTATCCGGCAGAGGACGCTGGCTTCACCGTCGTGACCATTGCACTGCTCGATCGCTTGTACTCGGCGGCCGTGAGGCCCGCGTTGCTCATGCTGTTCGCGGCGGCGGGCAGCGTGCTGCTGATCGGCTCGGCCAATCTCGCGAACTTGTTCCTCGTCCGGCACCTGGCGCGCGAGCGCGAGCTGGCGGTGCGCACGGCACTGGGGGCGTCTCGCGGGCGACTGGTGCGCGACCTCGTGCTGGAGGCGCTCGCGCTCGGCGCGGCTGGCTGCGCCGTCGGTGTCGCTCTGGCGTTCGGCGGCGCGCGCGCGCTTCGCGCGCTGGCACCGCCGGATCTCCCGAGATTGGATCAGGTCGGCGTCGATGCACGGGTCGTCGCGTTTTGTGCGCTCATGACATTGGTGACCATGTTGCTGTTCGGCGTGCTGCCTGCGTGGCGCGCGTCGCGCGGCAATGTCGCCGAGGTCATGAAAGACGGCGGGCGCGGGACCGGGACGGCGCGCCACCATCGACTCCAGAACGCGCTGGTCGTCCTGCAAGTGGCGGTCGCACTCCTCCTCCTGACCGGCGCGGGATTGTTCGTCAAGAGCTTCGAGCGGTTCCGGCACCTCGATCTCGGCTTCCAGCCAGACGGCGTGCTGACGGCGCAACTGTCGCTGCCCCCTGATACCGGAAGGATTGCCCCGTTCATCACGACCGCGGTCGATCGTCTGGCGGCCATACCCGGCGTCCGCTCGGCGAGTGTAAGCACGAATCTTCCAGGCGTCTATCAGTTCGGCCTCAGGTTCTCGATCGTGGGCGATCCGCCGCCCGATCGGGCACACATGCCGGTCGTCGCCGTACATGTGCGTCACTCCAGATTACTTCCGCACGATGGGCATCCCGATCGTGCGGGGACGGGGGATCTTACCGACCGATGAGCGACACTCGTCGGAGATCGCGGTCGTGGATCGCTTGTTCGCTCGGAAGTACTTCACCGGGCGCGATCCGATCGGTCGGCGCCTGGTGTTGGGCCCCGACACGGTGCCGATCGTCGGCATTGTCGATTCGGTCAGGCTGCACGGACTCGCGAAAGACGAGCCGCCGGCTGTCTACTTCCCGTATGTGCAGTGTGGGGAGCCGTTCGTATTCGCCGAGGTGCGCGCCGCGGGCGATCCGGGCGTACTGGCGGGCGCGATGCGGCGCGCGATCTACTCGGTCGATCCGACCGTGGCCGTGTCCGACGTGCAAACAATGAACGTCGCGCGTCAACCAGTACCGTCGGCTCGACGCGGTTCTCGACGTTCCTGGCATCGCTCTTCGCCGTCGTAGCGCTCGTGCTCGGCGTTGTTGGGATCTATAGCGTACTCGCGTACGTCGTCGCCCAGCGTCGACGCGAGATCGGCATACGCCTCGCGCTCGGCGCGACGCACGGGCACGTCATCGCCACCGTCTTGCGCCACGCGCTCGCGCTCACCGGCATCGGCATCGCGACTCGGCTCGGCCGCCGCGTGGTGGGTGACGCGCGCGCTATCCGGGCTCTTCCTCGGGGTGAGTCCCCACGACCCCGCCGCGTTCCTCGGCGCGGCCGGACTGTTCACCGGTATCGCCCTGGTCGCGGCCAGCGTCCCGGCGTTCCGCACGACGCGCGTCAACCCGGCGGTCGTTCTTACGTAGGTGCCACGGCGCGTCCACGATGATCACGCGTGGACCGCCGTGGATCCGGAGCAGCGACTTGAGTATGGTCGGCCGGTGGCCCGACAGGAGAATGTCGTACCACCGGCGTTTGACGACCTCCGGCACCACGACGGCGATATAGCGGTCGCGGTGCCGATGGGCCGCGGCGCGGACGTGCTGCAGGATCGGCGGCATGAACTCCCGAAACTCCGACTTGAGCGTCACGAGCTTGATCGGCTCGAGGCCGCACGTCTGACATGGGTCATGCACCAACTCGCCCCACGCGGCGCGCAGCGCCTCGACCCGGTCGACACCCGTGTCGCTGTCGTCGGTCTGGACCAAGACCGCTTCGACGTTGGGCGAGATCGTCACGGCGAAGCTCAACGCCTTGCGGCTCACCCAGTCGAGTCGGGTGATGGGCACGATCACGACCGGCGGTTTCGCTTCGTGGATCGGCAACGGCCCCCAATCGGGTTGTTCTTCGCCGAGCTCGCGCGACACGCGCTCCTGCCGATAGCGGATGCCGAGGAACATGAAGTAGAGCGTCGGGATCGCGACCGCGGTGATCCATGCACCTTCCGTGAACTTGCAGACGATCACGACGAGCAGCGTCACGGACGTCGCGACCGCGCCGATGCCGTTGATCACGAGCGATCGGCGAGCACCCGGTCCGCCGACGCGTCGCCAATGCGCCACCATCCCCCACTGTGAGGCGGTGAACGCGAGGAGCGCGCCGACCGCGAAGAGCGGGATCAACGCGTCCGTAATCCCGCCGAAGATGATCAGCAGGAGACCCGCGAACACGGCGAGCACGACGACGCCGAGCGAGTATACGAGACGGCGGCCGAGGTGCGCGAATCCCAGCGGCAAATAGTGATCGAGCGCCAGGAGGCGCGAAAGTCTCGGAAAATCCGCGAAGCTCGTATTCGCCGATAGGCACAACACGCAGACCACGGAGACCATCGTCAGGAAGTAGAACCACCCACGCCCGACAACGGCGCCGGTCATCATCGACAGCACGCTGTCGTATCCGGTCGCGCCCGGCGCCGTGGCGGTGATCCCATAGGCGATGCAGACATAGGCGACGCCAGCCAACAGCACCACCAGGATGCCAATGATCGCCGTGAGCGACCGTTGCGCGTTCTTGATGGTGGGTTCGGTGAAGAGTGGGACGCCATTGCTGACGGCTTCCACGCCGGTCATGGCGGTGGTGCCGCTGGCGAACGCGCGCGACAACAGCCAGAGGCTGACGGCGGCCGTACTGGCGACCGGAGAGGGTGGGCGGACGCGTGGGATCGGGTGGCCATGCGCGAGCGCCACCTGCGCGATGCCGATGACGATGACGACGGCCAGCGTGCCGACGAAGAGATACGTCGGGAGCATGAAGACGAGACCCGCTTCGCGGATGCCGCGCAGGTTGACGATCGTCAGGGCGACCAGGATCACGAGACACAGCGGCAGCGTGAACGGCAGCAGCCTCGGTACGGCCGACACGACCTGCCCGACGCCAGCGGCGATCGCGACCGCGACGTTCAGGATGTAGTCGAGCGACAGCGCCGCCGCGGCGAGCAGTCCCGCGTGAGGCCCCAGGTTTTCTTTGGCGACCGTATACGATCCGCCCCCGTTCGGATAGGCGGCGATCGTCTGGCGGTACGAGAAGAAGACCGCCAACAAGATGGCGATGATGATCGCGCTGATCGGCGCGAGGTAGCCGATGGCGGCGGCACCGAGCGGAAGGAGCACCGTCAGCAGCGCCTCGGGACCATAGGCGGCCGACGACAGCGCGTCGAGGCCCAGGACCGGGATCCCGGTCATGGCGCTGATCTTTTGTGCGTCTTGCTCGTCCGTTCGCAGCCGGCGGCCGAACAGCATCCCGGCGAGGTCTCTAGGGGGAGAGGACACGCCGTAAGCTTATGTTAAAATCATGAGGCGCTGTACTCCGCTGCTTCTGCTGTGCGTCGCCGCTTGTAACAACCCCGCGGGGCCGCCACCGAATCTCACGGTCGCCCAGGTCACCGACTTGGGAACGCTCCCGCAAGGCGCAAATGTCGTCGGCCGCGACGGCGGCTACAGCGCCGAGTTTCAGGGCCAGTCGGTATGGCTGTACAGCGACACGTTTCTTTCCAAGCCGAACGCGCTCGGCCGCACGCTGATCAGCGACTCGTGGGCATGGACCACGGATCTGCACTCGTTCCAGCAACTCGATGACACCACCGGCGATCCGGCGATGTTCTTGCCGGAGACGCCGGCCGAGACGCAGTTCAATCAGGCGCATCTCAACACCGATGGCCAACGATGGGCGTTGTGGCTCGCGGCTATCGTGGCGGACACCGTCCGCGACCGCGCGCTCATTCTTTTACTCCGTCGTCCATGCGGCGCCGGGCAGCTTCAACTTCTATAGCACCGGCGTCTCGGTCGCGATCTGGGCCGGGTTCGGTCACGCGCCCGTGCGGCCGGCCCGTCTCTTGTTCGACCAGAACGGAGCCGGGCTTCGGGGCCGCCGCGCTGATCGACAGCGGCTTCTTGTACGTGTACGGATGCGGGACATCGAGCTCGATAAGCCATGTCCGTTGGGACGTGTAGATCCCGCGAACGTGCTCGACCGAAGCGCGTGGACGTACTGGGCCGGCAATGGCCGTTGGTCGCCCAATCTCAGCGACGCAGTCTCGGTGTTCAGCGGTGACGACATCGTGAACGTGTCGTGGAACGCGTACCTCGGCGAGTACGTCGCGATCTATAGCGAGCCCATTTCCGACGATGTCATGATTCGCACCGCACCGCGACCGGAAGGTCCGTGGTCAGGCGAGCGACGGATTTTCACCGCCCGGGCCCCAGCTGGTGGCGGCTGGATCTACGACGCGCTCGCTCATCCCGAGTTCAACGCGGGTGGCGGGAAAACGATGTACGTCAGCTATTCACGCGCGACTGGGACGTTCGCCAGTGAGGTTCGGCTCGTCGCCATCGAGTTTCACTAGGGCGAGTAGCGGACGATCAGATAGCCGCGGAGCTTGTACTTGTACGGGTCGTCGATCGAGTACCCGGCGCCGACGGTCGCGTCGATGCCGGGGACTCGGACGAAGCCCAATGGCGGGACCACGTACCGCAGCTCGGCTCCGTACAGGTGGTGCCAGGTGTGCAGCGCTTCGCCGGCGGCGGTGCCCTCGAAGTAGAGCGAGACGGGGATGACGCCTGCCGTCGCGAAGCGATAGTGCAGCAGATATTGTCCACCGGCAATTCCCAGTGGCAATGCCGGGTCCGCGATGCGCTGGGTGAGAAGGGACGAGTCGGTGAGTGGCGGCTCGACTCCGCCGAGCACGAATTGCTCGTACGCGGGAGCGGCGTGGCTGACGAGGCCCCCTTCGAACGACCCGATTGCCGCCACATCGCGGGTGCCGATATGGGCGCTGATATCGGCAAGCACACGCGCCCAGTCGCCACCGTCGGTGCGGCCAGCGGCGGCGCGCAGCGCGCCGCCCCAGCCGAGAATCTGGTCGTCCGTCGTGGCGTCGGCTTTGGTGGAGGCCGAGGCAAACGCGAAGGTTCGCTGGGCGCCGCCCAGTCGTCCGGCCGAGACTCCAAGTCGGTATTCGTCCGTGTGCCAGCTACCCGCCGCGGGCAACGAGGCCGCGAATGCGAGGCCATGGTACTCGACGCCGTTGTCCCAGGTGCCGAAGACCTGGCCGTCGACTTCGACCGGCCAACCGCGCCATGCGGCCGACAACGACACGCCGCGCCAGGTCTTTCGGTCGCCGAGTGCGCCCTGGAGCATCCAGGCGAGGCGGCCGACGGGATCGGTGCTCGCGAGGGCCAGGGTCGCGAAGCGCCCTTCGGTGGCTATCGCGCCGCCCGGCAGCACTCGATATCCACGGGGGGCGATGCCATACGCGTGTGGCCCATCGATCGGCTGTGCGGCCAGCGATTCGGGCACGATCGGCGCCGGCACGGCAACCGGGGCCAGCGTGTCCGGCAGTGATAGCGATCGCGCATCTTGTGCGACGGACAGGCGCGCGCGTTGGACGACGCGACCCGTGGCGTGAGTCGTGAGGAAATAGACCCACGAGCCGGTGGCTGCTGGAGAGGAGACAACGCCAAGCCCGGCAGCAAGCGTCCGGGTCGTATTCGTGGCCAGGTCGATCAGCTCGAGGTGCTCGACGCCACCCGCTTCGGAGACGACGATCACCGAATGCCCGTCGGCGGTAAATACGGGATCGTAGCGATTGGCCCCGTCGTCGGGCCCGATACGTCTCAGCGCGCTGTCGATCAGGACGACCGACCAGTTGTGACCGTCGTGCATGGCGACCGCGGTGGGACCGCCGATGGGCGAGACGCGAGGGTGGTCGTATGTCGTGTCCGGCGAGCCGGCCCGAAGCAACCGCACACTGCCAGAGACCAGGTTGACGGACACGAGATCGCACGTGCCATCGTGGCATCGAACGGCGGCCGCGGTTCGTCCATCCAGAGCAGGATCCGCGTCGCGCACACCCGCGCCGTGCGTGACGCGATGCACGGTCCCTTGTCGCAGCGACCACAGAAAGAGATCGCGTCGAAGCGCCCCGTCGGCACGAGGCTCCAGACGAGATACCAAGATCGACGGGACACTGTCATGGCCAATAAAACGCGGCTCGTCGAATCCACGATTGTGGGCCGACGTGAGCTGTGCGATCGTGCGACGGTGGGGCGGACCAACGTCGATCGCCGGCACGTCTTTCGGATCGCGCTGGAGCAACTCGCGGCGTTGGCGCGCGATCGCCGTGTCCGCGCCGGACCAGGGGGCGGTCGTTGAGACGACGATGCGCGTCGACTTCCCGCGCGCCCGGATCGGGATTGCCAGCAGGCGCCCGTTCGCCGACACGGCGGGGGCGCCCGTGTACCAGGTGGTGCGTTCGACAGTCTCGCCCGTGTCGATGCCGGACGCGACCAGCAGGGATTGCGCGGCGAGTGCCTTGCGGGTGAGCTCGACGGTGAAGCGGCCATAGAGCTCATCGCTCGAGGCGCCGAACACGCCCATGAATGCCTCGTCGAACGTGCGCTCGCGGCGGGCGGTCATGCGGCGCCACAAGTGTGGGAGCGACGAGTCGCCGTGATTGGCAGACAACCATTCCAAGTACGCCGAACCAGCGAGATACGCGAGCTCACCGCCCTCGAATCGTGGGGAGCCGTCGAGTGCGCCGTACGTCGGGAGATGCCCTTCGAGGGCGAGAACGCGGAGCACCGCCGCGCGGGCCGCGCCGTGTGGCCGGCCGTCCCCGGTTAAGCGGCCCTCGACGAGCGTGGCGTATCCCTCGATCACCCAGCGTGGCGATTGTGCGGCAATCGGGCTGATTTCGGCCGGTGCGAGCTGGGCGAGGAGCCGTTCCCACGGATTGCGCGACGGAATCGTCAGGTGCGCAATGTGCGTGTACTCGTGCGTGATCAGCGTCTGGCCCCAATCGCGATAGTTGCCGATGTCGTCCGAGGGCTCGGGCGCCGCGGCGAACAGCACGATCGTGGGCGCGTCGAGAAACGGGAGCGCGAATCCGTTGGCGCTGTTATAGGGGTCGTCAATCAAAATAGTGACGCGGTGTGTCGGGCCACCGCCGACGATGGAGTCGACCGACGCGCGAACGGATTCGAGCCGGCGAGCTATATCGAGAGACCACGCGCGGGTCGACGCGGGGAAGTCGACCGTGAAGTGCGGCGTGCGGACGGTTTCCCAGTGCTGAGCGGGACGCAAGACCGATTGGGCCGTGAGTGCGGCCGGAACGATCCATGACAACGTGGCGAGGGCCCGGTGCGACATCGGCACAAAACTAGTAGATCTGGGTCTATGGTGATCGGCGTCGTCGGGGATTCCGGGTCCGGGAAGACCACGTTGTCCGCCGCCATCGCCGCCGAGATCGGGCATGCGCGCGTGACATTGATCTGTCTCGACGACTATCACCGATACGATCGCGCGGATCGCTCCCGCCTCGATCTCACCGCACTGACCCCCGAGTGCAATCGCCTTGATCTCATGGCCGAGCATCTCCAGGCGCTCAAACGGGGCTCGACCGTCGTCAAACCCGTGTATAACCACGAGCATGGCACGTTCGATCCCGACGAGCAGGTGACGCCGGGGGACATCGTGATCGCGCGTGGGTTGCTCGGTCTACATACGCCCGAGTTACGGGCCGCGTTTGATCTCACGGTATTCCTGGACCCGGACGCAGCGCTTCGCATTCGCTGGAAGATCGCGCGGGACACCGCCAAGCGTGGTTACACGGCCGAGCAGGTTCTTCAGCATATCCGCCGGAGACAGACCGATTACGAGCGCTACATCGCGCCGCAGCGGTCCCATGCCAATGTCGTGATCATGTACTCACCCGCCCCTGACGGAACGCTGACGCTCCGCACCGACGTGCGCACCAAACGTGACGTGTCAATTGTGCTGGCCGCGGCGGAACGCGCGCGGTGTCAGGCGGGGACCGCGGCGTCTTTGCCTGTCGAAGCCCGGTAGGCCATCGCCTTGAGCCGCGCGACGCGGATGGCCATCGGCGGATGCGTGGCGAGCAAGTCAGCGATCTTGCCTTCTTTGTTCGATACCGCGCGCCCGAGCGGATCGGCGATGCACAGGTGGGCTGCGCCGCCTTTGATCACGCTCGACGGGATGTCGGCGTGATCGATTTTCTCCAGCGCTGACGCGAGCGCGGCCGGGTTGCGCGTATACTGCGCGCCCGAGGCGTCGGCGAGGTACTCGCGATCCCGGCTGACGGCCATCGCGAGGAGCCGCGTGACCAACGGCGCGAGCATCCAGCTGATGATCCAGATGACGAAGAGGACGGCGACGAGCGCGCCATTCGAGCCGCCCTCTTCGTCGCGATCTCGTCCGCTGGAGCCCCACGGCATGAAGCGCCAGGCGCCGTTCGCGATGAGCGCCACCACACCGACGAGTGCCGCCAGCGTCGTCATCAGTCGGACGTTCGAGATTCTTGACATGGCCCATCTCGTGGGCAATCACGCCTTGCAACTCATCGCGGTTGACCAGGCCGAGGAGGCCGGTGGTGACGGCGATGCTGGCGGTCTTCTCGTCGTGGCCGGTGGCGAATGCGTTCGGATCGGCATCGTCGATCACGTAGACCGCCGGCTTCGGTAGCCCCGAGGCGATCGCCATCTCTTCGACGACATTGACGAGTTGCTTTTCTTCCGGCGTCGACGGGGTTTCGAGCTTCCGGGCGCCAGTGGACCAGAGGATGGCCGAGGGGCCGATCAGCCATGACCAGGCCGTCATCCCCATCGCCAACGCGATCATCGCCAGTCCGACGAACGGAAAGACGTGATGGTGCCCGGGCGGGGCGTTCTTGGTGGACAGGTACCAGATGAAATCGCCGCCGAAGCCGAGCCAGGCGAAGAACAGCACGAACAGGACTATGACCCACCGTGACTCGCGGCGGTTCTTCTCCTGCTGCGCGAAAAGGTTCGCCGACTCGGCCACGTGCTAACCCCTTCCTTATTTCTGCGGCGGGGTCATCGAGAGATCGACGTTCACATTCTCGCGCTCGGCCGCGTCCGTGATTTCCCAGAGCTCGGCCGCCTTGGCGCCAGCCATCCCCGCGACGAGCGACGTCGGGAATTGTTGTTGCTTCGTGTTGTACTCGGTCGCCGTATCATTGTAGAGCTGGCGGGCGAACGCGATCTTGTTCTCGGTCGAGGTGAGCTCTTCCTGCAGTTGGGCCACGTTGCCGGTGGCCTTCAAGTCAGGATAGGCTTCCACCACCGCGAAGAGTTTCGACAGGGCGCCCGAGAGCTGTCCCTCGGCGGCCGCCGTCTGCCCGACGCTGGGTCCGGTCGGCCCGCCGGCGCTCTGGACGGCGATCGCTTTGTTCCGGGCGCTGATCACGGCTTCCAGCGTGTCTTTCTCGAACTGCATCGCGCCTTTCACCGTGTTGACCAAGTTCGGGATCAGATCGTGCCGCCGCTTGAGCTGCACGTCGATCTGTTTCCAGGCGTTTGCGACTTGGTTCTTGAGCGCAACGAGTCCGTTATACGCGCCGATGACCCAGAAGGCCAGTGCGGCAGCGACCACCACGAGCACGATCAGGGGTAGCATCGAGAAACTCCCGGAGTGTCAGGTCCTCTTGCGCGTGATCTTATCGAGGACCTTCGTGATGGGCATGATGAAGAGAGGGGTCAGCAGGCCGCCGAGCAGTACGTTGACCCACGTGAGGGCGATGAAAAAGCAGCCAATGCCGATGCCGACCCACAGTGTTCCCAGGGGACCGTGATTCTCCATAGCTTAAAAGTCTATGGTTGACGAGGCTGTCGCGAAAGCTCTCGCTGGAAAGCCCCGGGTCGTCCTCGCCGTGTCCGGTGGGACGGATTCTATGGCGTTGCTCGAGGCGGCCGCGCACACCGCCCGCGCTCGTATATCCGCGGTCGCGACGTTCGACCATGGCACGGGGGAGGCCGCACGCCGCGCGGCGGCGTTAGTAGCGGATCGCACACTCGCGCTCGGACTGAGGATCGTCACGGGGCAATCCGGGGCACCCGGTCGCACGGAGGCCGAGTGGCGTGCGGCACGGTGGAGCTTTCTGCGCGGCGTAGCCCGAGAGAGTCGAGCCACCGTTGTCACGGCACACACTCGAGATGATCAGGTCGAGACCGTCGTCATGCGGATCATGCGGGCGGCGGGCGCTCGGGGCCTGGCGGGTCTCTATGCTGATTCCGACGTGCTACGGCCACTGATCGACGTGCCGAGAAGCGAGATCGCGACGTACATACGGGAACGCAATATTTCCGTAATCGACGATCCCTCGAACGCCTCGCCTCGGCATCTGCGTAACCGCGTTCGGTTGGATCTGCTCCCGGCGTTAAGGCGAGTACGACCGAAGGTCGACGAGGAGATCCTCGCGATTGCGCGAAGGGCGGCGGAGTGGCGGAGGGAAGTCGAGCGACTGGTGAAGGGGTTTTGCCCCGTCGACCGCATGGGCGACCACTTCGCCGTTGCGGTGGCAGATCTCGCGGGGTATGATGCCGCATCTCTCGCCATCATTTGGCCCGCGATCGCCGCGCGGGCGGGCGTAACGCTCGATTGGCGGGGAACCTCGCGCGTGGTCGCGTTTACGACCGGGGGACGGGTGGGCTCGTCAATACAGTTGTCCGGCGGCGTCGAGGTCGTGCGCACGCGAGCGCAGTTTGTCATCCGCCCCTGATCCGCGGCTCGGCGGGCGCTCTCTCGCCCGTATCGTGTACGACGAGACGACGATCGCGCGGCGAGTCGGAGAACTCGGGGCCGAGATCACGGATTGGTATGCCGAGGGCGATCTGCTGATCTTGGGTGCGCTTAAGGGAAGCGTAATCTTCTTCAGCGATCTCATCAGGCGTATCGAACGCCCGCTCCAGGTCGACTTCGTGATCGCTTCCAGCTACGGGAGCGGCCGGGAATCAAGTGGAGCGGTTCATCTGGTGTATGACCCTGAAACCAGGCTTGAAGGGAAACACTTATTATTAGTAGAGGATATAGTCGATTCCGGTCGAACCTTGAACCGCCTCATGGGCGTGCTGCGCGAGCGGCGGCCCAGTTCGTTGGAGGTATGCGCCTTGCTCCATAAGCACATTGCCTCGGCGTTGCAGGAGCGGGTCAAGTTCGTCGGTTTTGACGCTCCACACGACTTTCTGGTTGGGTACGGGCTGGATCATGCGGAGGATTTCCGCCACCTGCCCTATATCGCGAGCTTATAAGCATGCCTGTATTGCCTACGCCGCCGAACAACGGCAACAACAAGAAGAAAGTGAGCTGGGGAAGCATCTCCAAGACGCTCTCTTTTTGGATCCTGATCATCCTGATCCCGATCGTTTTCATTCAATTTTCCAGCGCGCGGAATGACCCCGCGCCGCAGATCATATACTCGCAGTACGATCAACAACTGCAGGCCGACAACATCAAGTCGGTTGTCATCCAGGCCGGACGCATCACCGGCGAGTTCAAGAACAAAGTCGAGTTCCAGGGCCAAGAACGTTCAAAATTCACGGTCAAGCTTCCGGTCGAAAACTCGGACGAGGAACTGGACCGCCTGCGCTATCACAACGTGCAGATCGAGGCCAAGGGCGATAACCCGGGCATCGGTGTGTACGTGATGAACCTGCTACCCTATCTGTTCATCATTGGCCTGTGGGTGTTCTTATTCCGTCAGATGCAGGCGGGTGGCGCCAAGGCTTTCTCATTCGGGAAATCCAAGGCGAAGCTGCTGACGGGCGACACGCCCAAGGTCACCTTCGCGGACGTCGCTGGAGCTGACGAGGCCAAGGTTGAGCTCCAAGAAATCATAGAATTTCTGAAGGATCCGCAGAAATTCACGAAGCTCGGGGGCCGTCTCCCAAAGGGCGCTCTCCTCGTCGGTCCTCCAGGTACCGGCAAGACTCTGCTGGCCAAGGCGGTCGCTGGTGAGGCCGGAAGACCGTTCTTCTCGATGTCGGGCTCTGACTTCGTCGAGATGTTCGTTGGTGTCGGCGCGAGCCGCGTGAGAGATCTATTTGAGCAGGGCAAGGCTCACGCCCCCTGTATCATCTTCATCGACGAAATCGACGCGGTCGGTCGCCATCGTGGAGCCGGCCTGGGTGGCGGTCACGATGAGCGCGAGCAGACGCTCAATCAGTTGCTCGTCGAGATGGATGGCTTTGAATCCAACGACGGCGTGATCCTGATCGCGGCGACAAACCGCCCCGACGTCCTCGACCCGGCCTTGCTACGTCCCGGCCGCTTCGACCGTCAGATCGTTGTTGACGCCCCGGATCTCCGGGGCCGTGAGGGCATTCTGCGCGTGCATCTGCGCAACAAGCCAGTCGCGGACGACGTGAATGTCACCACGCTTGCGCGGGGCACTCCCGGCATGGCCGGCGCGGATTTGGCGAACCTCGTGAACGAGGGCGCCCTGCTCGCGGCCAGGCGGAACCACGAGAAAGTGTTCATGGCCGATCTCGAGGAGGCCAAGGACAAGGTCATGCTCGGCGCCGAGCGCAAGAGCATGGTCATGAAGGACGAAGAGAAGCGGAATACCGCCTACCATGAGGCGGGCCACGCCGTCTGCGCGATGACGGTCGACGGCAACGATCCGTTGCACAAGGTCACGATCGTGCCCCGCGGCCGTTCGCTCGGTCTCGCGTTCACGCTGCCCGAGGATGACCGCGTGTCCGTCACGCGCCACCAGCTCGAAGCCCGGCTCGTGATGGCGTACGGTGGTCGCGTCGCCGAGGAGTTGATCTTCGGCCGGGATCGCGTGACGACCGGCGCGATGAGTGATATCCAGCAGGCCACGGGGATCGCGCGTCGCTACGTGTCCCAGTGGGGGCTCTCGGACGCGATTGGTCCGGTGCTCGTCGGCGACAACGAGCAAGAGGTCTTCTTGGGTCGCGAGCTGCAGCATCGCCGAGAGGTGTCCGAGAAGACTGCCCAGCTCGTGGACGCCGAGGTCGCGCGCGTGATCAACGAGGCGTACACTCGCGCGAAGGAGACGCTGACGACGCACAGGGACCTGTTGCACAAGGTCGCGGCGGCGTTGCTCGAGCGGGAGACGCTGACGAGAGATGACATCGGGTACCTGATGCGCGGCGAGGAATTGCCGCCGCGTCCGCCGGCGCTCCCAACGGTCCCACCCGCGCCGGTCGCGCCAATTCCAGTCGGCGAGCCCCGCCGGTCCGCGCCTCCGCTGCTCGGGGGTCCGGAGGTCGCGCCCGCCTGATCTGGCGCATCCGAGGCGGAGATATCGCCCTCGACCGACCGATCGTGGTCGGCATTGTAAACGTCACCCCCGACAGCTTCAGCGACGGGGGTGACTTTTTTTCGCCCGACGCGGCCGTGGCGCACGGCAGGCAGCTCGTCGCCGACGGCGCCGACATCCTGGACATCGGTGGCGAGTCAACGCGGCCGAACGCCTCCCCTGTCTTGATCTCCGAGGAGATCCGACGGGTTGTTCCCGTTGTGCGCGCGCTTCGCGCTGCGCTCCCAGATACGCCGGTGTCTATCGACACGGTCAAAGCGCCCGTCGCCGAGGCAGCGATCGCGACTGGCGCGGTCATCGTGAACGACGTGTCGGGACTCCGGCTTGATCCCGATATGGGTCCGCTGTGCGCATCGTCCGGTGTTGGTGTCGTGCTCATGCACTCCCGTGGCGCCGTCACGGACATGGCCACCTATACGCATGCGCAGTACACCGAAGTCACTCGCGAAGTCGTCGCCGAGTTGCGTTCGCGCGTCAGCGCGGCGCGTGATGCTGGGATAGACGACCGCTCGGTTGTCCTCGACCCGGGGATCGGTTTCTCGAAGCGCACCGAACACTCCATTCGGCTGCTGGCCAACCTGCCCGAGATCGTAGCGCTGGGACTGCCAGTTCTGGTGGGCGTATCGCGAAAGCGATTTATCGGAGAGATTACCGGCGTGACGACCACCGCGGATCGCGAAGAGGGCACGATGGCCGCCAATGTGGTGGCGCTGACGTTGGGCGCTCGACTGTTCCGCGTGCACGATGTCCGTGCGGCCAGACGATCGCTCGACGTGGCGTGGGAGATCATGAGGCGGATGCGCTAGTGGATTTCCTGGATCAGTTCCGCGGACTCACGTTCGGATGGCGCGATGCGCTCGAGATCGCATTCGTCGCGTACCTTCTCTACCGCGGGCTGCTCCTCGTGCGCGGCACGCGAGCCGTGCAGATCCTGAGCGGGATCGTCGTGCTCGTCGTCGTGTATGCGGTCGCCGTCGTGCTCAAGCTGTCGATGATCACGTACCTGCTCGGCCTCCTCTTCACCTACGGCGTGTTTGCCGGAATCGTGATCTTCCAGCCCGAGGTCCGGCAGGCGTTGGCCCACCTCGGCTCCTCACGCGTGACGCGGCTCCTGAGGGGGATGGCCGAGTCGGAGGTCGCCGATGCGATCAGCGATGCGCTGGAGCGCCTCAGCCGGTCGGGCATTGGCGCGATCATCGCGGTCGAGCGGGAGAGCCCACTCGGGGAATACATCCAGTCGGGGACGGAGCTGAACGCGAAGGTATCCTCTGACCTGTTGGCGACGATCTTTACGCCGTACTCGCCGTTGCACGACGGCGCCGTGATCATTCGCGGCGATACGATCATCGGCGCAGGTTGCATCCTCCCGCTGTCCCAGGCGCCGATCTCGGATCGGTCCCTCGGCACCCGGCACCGGGCGGCGCTGGGTCTGGCCGAGGAGACGGACGCCTATGTGTTCGTGGTGTCGGAGGAGACAGCGGTGATCTCGATGGCCTGTGACGGTCGCTTGACCCGTTCCTTGTCGCCTATCCAGGCCCGGGACCAACTGTCCGGGCGCAGGACCCGGGCCGGCAGCGAGCAGGCGGCGTTGCCGTGACTTGCGGCAAGCGCTAACTCCCGATATTTTCACATGTTATGCCGTTTCCTGACTTGGCGGAACGCGTAGCCCAAGTCCGGCGGCGTGTGGGCGAGGACGTCACGATCATCGCGGTAACGAAGACGTACGGCCCGGACGCCGTCGAGGCGGCGTGGCGTTCGGGCTTGCGAGACGTCGGAGAGAATCGGGTGCAGGAAGCGGTCGCGAAGATGGCGGCAACCCAGGTACCCGTGCGCTGGCATCTGATCGGGCACGTGCAACGGAACAAGGTGAAGGAAGTCGACGGCTTCGCGCTCGTGCACTCGGTCGATAGTGCGCGGCTCGCCGATGCGTTGGACGAGCTCGGGGTCGCGCGCGGGCGGGCGGTCGACGTGCTCTTGCAGGTGAATACATCGGGCGAACTGTCGAAGTACGGTTGGGCGCCCGAGGCCTTGCGGGCGGAAGCCGAACGGCTCGTGGAGCGTCCTGGTGTGCGGGTGCGGGGTATCATGACGATGGCGCCGCTCGATGCGCCTGCCGACGTGTTGCGCGCGACCTTTCGTGGCGCGCGGGAGGCGTTGGCGGTCGTGCGCGACGCTGGGCATCCGGCAACGGAACTGTCGATGGGAATGTCGAACGACTTCGAGATCGCGATCGAGGAAGGCGCGACGATGGTGCGATTGGGAACGATTCTCTTTGGAGCGCGCGCACAGTGATCGATGAGTCATTTCATCTCACCCCGCTGGAACGTCAGGCGCACGGAGTTTCCCGCCGCGCTCCGTGGCTACGATCGCGCGCGCGTCGACGAGTTTCGCGACCGCGTCGCCAATGAGCTCGAGCGGCTCACGCGGCTCAATCATGAGCTCGAGAACAAGGCCAAGGGGTTCCACGAGCAGCTGCGGGCCTTCCGCGAGCGCGACAAGGCATTGAACGAGGCGCTCGTCTCGGCCCAGCAACTCCGCGCGGAGACGCGCGAGCAGGCCGAGCGAGAGGCACAACTGTCGCTTCGCGAGGCGAAGGCGGAAGGGGATCGCCTCGTGGATGCGGCCAAGGCCGAGGTACGGCGCTTGGCGGGAGAGATCGAGGCCCTCGAGCGGTCCCGCCGGGCGTATCTCGCTCAGCTGCGTTCGATGGTCGCCCGGCAGCTCGCGGAGCTCGAGGCGATCCCTGAGACCAGCGCGAGTTACACGGCGCCTGCGGCGACCGCGACATCAATGCCACCGGCTGCGGCGACAACAGCGACGGCGACTAGTGGCCAGGGCGAGGCGGCCGCGGGACGCGGTGAACCGGCCACGGGCGGTAAGGGCCGTAAGGAGCCCACGACTGGCGGGAGCAAGCCGCCGGTGCCAGCTACGACCGGTGCCGCGCAAGGGGCTCCGCCGCCACCACCGCCGGGGGCTTCCCCGCGGACGACGACGGTGCCGCTCGCGGCGGTGCCCGCCAATGGGGCTGCGCCGGAGACGGATGAGAAGAAGCCCGAGGACAAGAAAGAGTCAGATGACACGGCGCGTCAGCACGTGCAGACGCCAGGTTGGCTCAAGGCGGTTCCGAGCGACAAATGACCTTCCGAACCACGCCGCCCGCGTCTGAAGTCACGCAGGAGCACGCCGCGGTGATGCCGGATGGCATCCCTCCGTATCTCCACGTCTCGGAGCGGATCAACGCCGCCGCGTCGGTCGTCCGCTCGCAGTTCCGGCACCGCCCCCAGGTCGCGCTCATCCTCGGCACGGGCCTCGGCGGTCTCGCGCGCGAGATCGACGTCGCGGTGACGATCGAGTACGGGGATATCCCGTACTTCCCGCTCTCGACGGTCGAGTCGCATGTCGGGCGGCTGCTCTGCGGCACACTCGCGGGCAAGACGGTCATCGCGATGCAGGGAAGATTTCACCGGTACGAGGGGTACACGCTGCAGCAGGTGACGTTTCCGGTGCGCGTGCTCCGCGCGTTGGGCGCCGAGACCTTGATCGTCTCGAATGCGTGTGGCGGGTTGAGGGGCGATTGGCAGACGGGCGATTTGATGCTGATCTCGGATCACATCAATCTGCTCGGCGACAATCCGCTCATTGGTCCGAATGACCCATCGCTCGGGCCCCGGTTCCCTGACATGTCGGACCCGTATGATCGGAATCTTCGTGCGTTGGCGCGGACGGTCGGGGAGCTCAAGGGCATCACGCTGCGAGAAGGGGTGTATACCGCGGTGACCGGACCAAGCCTGGAGACGCGGGCGGAGTATCGCGCGTTGCGGACGGTCGGCGCGGATGTCGTCGGCATGTCGACCGTGCCCGAGGTCATCGTTGCCGTCCACGGCGGCATGCGCGTCCTCGGCGTGTCGATCATCACGGATCTCTGTTTACCCGATACTCTGGAGCCGACGGGCATCGAGCAGATCCTCGCGGTCGCGAATCGCAGCGAGCCTTTTCTGACCGCGCTGGTCTCCGGCGTGGTGGAGCGTCTGTGACCGCGGTTGATTCACCACGTTCGATGTACCGCCTGCCGCCGTCGCTCCTAGAAGCCGAGAAGGAAACGCTGGCCCGGTGGACCGACGAGCGACTGTTCGATCAGACGCTCGCGGCCAGCGAAGGCCGGCCCATGTTCGTGTTCTACGAAGGGCCGCCGACCGCGAATGGGCGGCCCGGCATCCATCACGTGTTCGCGCGAACTATAAAAGATCTCTTCTGTCGCCATAGGGCTATGCGTGGCTTTCATGTACCACGTAAGGCCGGTTGGGACACGCACGGGTTGCCCGTCGAGATCGAGATCGAGAAGAAGCTCGGGCTCAAGGGCAAGCCGGACATCGAGACCTTCGGCGTGGTCGAGTTCAATCGCCTCTCGCGCGAGAGTGTCTGGCAGTATCGGGCCGAGTGGGAAAAGCTCAGCGAGCGCTTTGGATACTGGCTCGACTACGCGCATCCGTACGTCACGTACTCGAACGAGTATATCGAGAGCGAGTGGTGGGCGTTGGCGGAGTTGTTCCGCCGCGGGCTGTTGTACCAGGGCTTCAAAGTCCTGCCGTATTGCCCGCGTTGCGAGACGGCGCTCTCCAGTCACGAAGTAGCGCTTGGCTACGACGACGAGACGGATCCCAGCGTCTATGTGGCGTTGCCACTCGAGGACGGGCGCAAGATTCTGGTTTGGACCACGACGCCTTGGACTCTCGTGTCCAACGTCGCGTTGGCCGTGCGGCCCGATCTCGATTACGTCGAGGTCGAGCACGATGGGACGATCTTGATTCTCGCCGCTGCGCGGCTCGAACCCGTGTTCGGTGGGGAGTGGGTTGAGCGTCGGCGCTTGAAGGGAACGGATCTGATCGGCCTTCGCTACAAGCGCCCGCTAGACTGGGTCGCGTATCCCCCCGAGGGCAACCACGAGATCATCGTCGGCGAGGATTTTGTCACCGCCGAAGATGGGAGCGGGGTCGTCCACATGGCGCCGGCATTCGGCGCCGATGATTTCGCGGCGATGCAGCATCACGGCTTGGCGTTTCTGCAGCCGGTCAACGTGCATGGAGAGTTCGACGCCAAAGTCCCGGTGGTCGGTGGGTTTGGTGTACGGCAGGCCAATGAGAGCATCATCGCCGAGCTGAAGAAGCTCGGCGTCCTGTTCAAGGCCGAAGCATTCACGCACTCGTACCCACACTGCTGGCGTTGCTCGACGCCGCTCCTGTACTACGCCCGCACGTCGTACTTCGTCCGTACGACGGCGGTCAAAGACGAGATGCTGGCCCGGAATGCCAAGATCGATTGGCATCCGCCCGAGGTTGGCACCGGGCGATTTGGTGAATGGCTGGCCGGCAATATCGATTGGGCGATCTCGCGCGATCGATATTGGGGCACGCCGTTGCCGCTCTGGGTCTGTGACAACGAGCGCGCGCATACGGAGGCGGTTGGGAGCTACGCCGAGCTGGCGCAGAAAATCGGGCAACCGTTGCCCGAGGGCTTCGATCCGCACAAACCGGAAATCGACCGGTACACGTGGACCTGCGCGCAGTGCGGCGGGACGATGCGGCGCGTCAATGAGGTCATCGACGCCTGGTTCGACTCGGGGTCGATGCCGTTCGCGCAATGGCATTACCCGTTCGAGCATCGGCAGGTCGTCGAGCGCCAGTTCCCCGCCGATTTCATCGCCGAGGGCGTGGATCAGACGCGCGGGTGGTTCTACTCGATGCTGGCCATTGCGACGACGCTCGGGGACGCGCTTCCCAACAACGACAAAGGGCGAGCCTCTCCCTACAAGAGCGTCGTCGTGAACGACCTCGTGCTCGACGCACAGGGTCAGAAGATGTCGAAGTCGCGCGGGAATACCGTCGATCCATGGGGCGTGATCGACCGCCACGGCGCCGACGCGCTGCGGCTCTTTCTGGTGCGCTCGGCGCAAGTGTGGCTGCCGCGGCGGTTCGACGAAGACGCGATCCGGGACGTCGTCGGCGGGTTTCTCAATGCGCTCGTCAATTCGTACAAGTTCTTCGCCGAGCTCGCGAATCTGACGCCCGAGCCGACGACTGGAGAGCGCACGGTACTAGACCGGTGGCTGCTTTCCAGGCTGGCGCGGGTCGAGCGCGAGGCGGATCAGTACTTCACGCGGTTCGAGGCGACCGACGCCGCCCGCGTCGTCATGGACTTCGTCGAGAACGACGTCTCACGGTGGTATATCCGCCTGTCACGGCCGCGATTCTGGGCCGAGGATCGCTCAGCGTTCGAGACGCTGCGCGAGGCGCTCGTCGTGTCGTGCCGCCTGATGGCCCCCATCGCGCCGTTCGTGACCGACTGGATACACCGCGAGCTCACCGGATCGTCCGTCCATCTGTCATCGTTCGTGCGCCAACATCCGGACGCGACGAACGACGAACTGGAGCGGGCCATGGACGATGTGCGGGAGCTCGTCGGCACTGGCCGCACAGCGCGCGAGACGGCGGGTATTAAGGTCCGGCAGCCGCTGTCGCGGGTCGTTTGTGTGCTGCCTCACGGCAGGTCCCGGAAGGCGGTCGAAGCTTTGACACCGTTGCTGGCCAGCGAGCTCAACGTCAAGCGCGTGGAGTTTCTCGACGCGGCTGATTCGCTCGTGACCCTGACGGCCAAGGCCAATTTTCGGACGCTCGGAAAGAAGTTCGGGAAAGGCACGCCGTTGGCCGCCGAAGCGGTGACGAAGTTATCGAGTGCGCAGTTGGCAGCGTTTCAAAGGGGGGAGGCGCCGATCAGTGTGACCGTCGGGGATCAAACGCATCGCCTCGATCCCGAGGATATCGTGATCACACACGGGACCGCCGGGAACCTGGTGGTCGAAGAGCGGGGCGGATACGTGGCGGCCATTGATCCGGCGGTAACGCCGGAACTGGAACAGGAGGGACTCGCACGCGAGGTGATCCGTCAGGTCCAGATTCTGCGAAAGGAGTCGGGACTGGTCGTGAGTGACCGCATTCGACTTGCCGTCTGGGGTGACCTAGGCGTCGAGGAGGCAGTCCGCGGTCACCGGGACTGGATCGCCGGAGAGGTGCTCGCCCGAGAGCTGATCATCGGGGAAGGGAACGTAGTTGTTGCCAATGGCGAATTTGACGCGAAGCGCGGCGTGCAGTTGGACGGACGCACGGTGCACCTCGCCTTGACTAGGGAAGTCGAACGATGACATCACCGACCGTGAAGAAAGCCAAGTCGATGTCGAAGAAGCAGCTCGGGCACTTCGAGAAGCGGCTGTTGGAGGAGCGGAAGCGCGTCCTCAAGGAGCTCGGCAATTACAGCGAAGCTTTCGGCGCGACCATGCAGAATTCCGATGGCGACTTGAGCTCATATTCCTTCCATATGGCGGATCAAGGGACCGACGCCATGGAACGCGAGAAGGCGTTTCTGTTCGCGAGCCAAGAGGGGCGCTTTCTGTGGCATATTGATGAGGCGCTTCGTCGCCTGTACCGTTCGCCGGAGACGTTCGGCAAATGTCATCAGTGCGGGGAAGAGATAGCGTTCGAGCGGTTGGATGCCCTGCCGCATGCTAGGTTTTGCTTCTCCTGCAAGCAGCGCGAGGAAGATGGAAAGAAATAGTACCAACGCCAGAGTCTTCTGGGGCGTCTTGATCACCGTCGTCTTGCTGGACGTGGTGACCAAGCAGATGGCGGTGACCCAGCTCATGCCGAGACAGCTCCCCCACGAGGTGTTGGGAGACGCGATCCGGTTTACGCTCGTATTCAACGAAGGGGCGGCCTTTGGCCTCAAGTTCGGGCCGCTCTCGAGGTGGATTTTCCTCGGGGCCACGCTCGTGGCGTTGGTGATACTGGGGCGGCTGTACCGGGCGACCAAGGCCGGGGACGTGCTGCGGACGCTGGCGCTCGGGCTCGTGTGCGGCGGTGCGGTCGGCAATCTCATTGACCGCATCCGGTCGCCCATGGGCGTCGTGGACTTCATCGAACGTCGGGCTCCGCGAGCACCGGTGGCCGACGTTCAATGTCGCTGACATGGCCGTGAGCACGGGGGCCATTTTGCTCGCGTGGGTCCTGTGGAGCGAGGACCGTCACCACGCGACTCCGGTGAGCGCACCGAGCGAGACGCGCGAGGTGTCGTGAGCGGCGCCGGCGACGCCGGCGCCCGCTACGAGTTTGTCGTCCCACCCGATTCGGCCGCCCGCCTCGACCTCGCGATCGTTGCGGCGACCGGGTTGTCCCGCAACCAGGCGGCGACGCTGATCGCCACCGGACAGGTTACCATCGACGGTCGCCGCGAGAGGGCGAGTTTCCGACCCCTCCCCGGAGCGCGGATCGTGGTCGACCTCCCTCCGGCGCCCGACCACCCGCTGGTGGCCGAGGACATCCCACTCTCGATCGTCTACGAGGACGAGTCGCTCCTCGTCGTCGATAAGGCCGCGGGGATGGTCGTTCACCCTGCGCCTGGGAATTGGAGCGGCACGCTGGTCAACGCCCTGCTCGGTCGCGGCGCCGCGCATTTGGTGCATCGCCTCGATAAAGAAACGTCCGGGCTTCTCGTCGTCGCCAAGAGCGAAAAAGTGCAGCGGCAGCTGCAGAGCGCATTGGCGGCGAGACAGCTGAAACGTTTGTATGCGGCGCTCAGCTGGGGACATCTGACAAGTGACCACATCACGGTCGACAAACCAGTTGGCCGCGATCCCCGAGACCGAAAGCGGATGGCGATCGTCACTACAGGTCGACCGGCGAGGACAGACTTCGCCCGGTTGGCGCGCTACGACTCGGTGGACCTCCTCCGAGCCCGGTTGCACACGGGACGCACGCATCAAATTCGCGTGCACCTCGCGTCGATTGGGCACCCGGTGGTGGGCGATGACACGTACGGCGGCGGTGGCGGACGGCGCGTGGTGGCGCTCCCTCCGCATCGACACTTTCTGCACGCCGCGTGGCTTCGCTTCCGTCACCCGATCACGGGCGCCGACATGGACCTGAGATCGCCGCTGCCAGACGATCTGCTTCGATCACTGGCCGCCGTTTCGTACGAGGACACCGGGCTGGACGATGTTGGCTTCTACCGAATCGAACCCGACGACAGTCGATGAGCAGTACGCGAGCACCGCGGACGCGCCACGGTTATTGCTGTTCGGCGTGGGCGGGCGACTCTGCGCCTGTGAGCTGGACGCTATTCGCGAAATCGTTCCCTATCGACAAGCCACGCGACTGCCCGGCGCGCCGCCGTTCGTCACGGGCCTGATCAATCTGCGGGGATCGATTCTGACGGTGATGGACCTGGGTCTCAGACTCGGGGGATCACCCATTGATCCCACGCGGGGATCGATTGTGCTGGCGGAGGCGGGACCGCGCGTCATTGGCCTCGGCGTCGATGAGCTCCGAGACGTGCAACGCGTTCCGCGAACGCAGATCGAACCGGCCGACGGCGAGATCGGCTCGGGGGTGGTGAGCGGCGTGCTCCAAGTGGGGGAGGACGTCGCGATGTTGCTCGACGTGCGGGCGATCATCAAGCAAATCTTCGGGGGAAATCTGTGAGTCACTCAGTGCTGATCTGCGATGACGCGATCTTCATGCGGACGATGGTCGGCGACATCCTGACCCAAGCCGGATTCGAGGTCGTCGGCGAGGCCGAGACGGGCCTGCAGGCGGTCGAGAAGTACAAGCAGCTGCGACCCGACCTCGTCACGATGGACATCGTGATGCCGGACATGGGTGGGATCGACGCGGTCCGCGAGATCACGAAGTTCGACGCCAACGCCAAGATCCTCATGTGCAGCGCGATGGGCCAGCAAGCGCTCGTCGTCGAGGCGATCCAGGCGGGCGCGAAAGACTTCGTCGTCAAACCTTTCCAGCCCAGCCGCGTGCTGGAAGCCGTCCAACGCGTCCTCGGCTAGCTCCTCGTGGACACGTCGCGGTACGCCGAGCTCTTTCTCACCGAGAGCCGTGAGCATTTATCAGCCATCAACCACGCGCTGCTCGAAATGGAGCAGAACGGGGGGACGGCCGATACCGTAGGCGCATTGTTCCGCGCCGTGCACACGGTCAAGGGCATGAGCGCGACGATGGGGTACCACGACGTTGCTGATCTGTCGCACGAGTTGGAGACCCTGCTCGAGCGGTGTCGCCGGGGCGAGCTCGCGGTGACATCCCCACTGATGGATGTGTTGTTCAAGGCGGCCGACACCCTCGAATCGGCCATCGAGAACGCCGTCGCTGACGGGCCTCCAGTCAAGATCGCCAAGATTATCGAGCGGTTGAAATCGATCAGCACCGAGACCACCAACGGTGGCTCGGCTCCGCGTCGCACGTCCGGCAAGGCCGCGCGCCAGCGCGCCGCGAAGAAGGCTGCGACGCCCTTATCCGTGCCGACGGTCGGCGCCGATCCCGGCACGATCGTCAAGGTCACGCTCGTCCCCGATACGCCGCTGCCCGGCGTACGCGCGGTGATGGTACTGAACAAGATCCGATCGCTCGGCAAGGTCGTCGCTGTCGATCCCCCAGAAGACGACTTGGCACACGACGGGTTCAACGGTTGCTTTACGTGCACGATGATCGGGGCGGCGCTCGCGCCCGAGATCGAGGACGCGATTCGCTCCGTGGGCGACGTTGACACCGTTCAGATCACGGGCGCGCCCGTCCTGGCCGCGCGCCGCGGCACAACGGTCCTCCAAGCCGTGGGCAACGAAGAGACCGGGGTCAAGCAGCAGCGCCATGTGCGCATCGATCTGCGCCGGCTCGATTCTCTCATGAATCTGATCGGCGAGTTGGTCATCACGCGCGGACGGTTGTTCGAGATCGGGCGCTCTCTGGCGGATCCGGCGCTCGACGACTCGCTCGCTCAGGCCTCGCGGCTCATCGGCGACCTCCAGGACGAGATCATGACCTGCCGCATGGTCCCCGTCTGGCAGGTCTTTGACCGGTTCCCACGTCTCGTTCGCGATGCCGCCCGTACGCTCGGAAAGGACGTCACGCTGGAGATCGAGGGCAAAGAGATCGAGCTCGATCGCTCGATGCTCGACGAGATCGGCGATCCGATCGTGCACTTGCTGCGCAATGCCGTCGATCATGGCATCGAGACGCCCGACGAGCGGGCCAAGCAGGGCAAGCCGGTCATCGGCCGCCTGACGCTGAGCGCGGCGCGCGATCGCTCGAACGTCCTGATAAGAGTCTCGGACGATGGGCGGGGGATCGATCGCGGGAAGGTGCTGAGAAAAGCCCAAGAGACGGGACTGATCGACCCGGCGACTGTGGAGCTCACCGACGAAGAGCTGATGCGGCTCATCTCCAAACCGGGATTCAGCACGGCGGAAGCCGTGACCGAGATCTCCGGACGGGGTGTGGGTATCGACGCGGTGCAGAATCGCGTCCGAGCCCTTGGCGGATCCGTCGATATCAGAACCGCGCCGGGGCGCGGGACGACCGTCACGGCCAGGTTGCCCCTCACGCTGGCGATCATGCGAGCCCTGCTCGCGCGCGTCGCCAATGAAGTGTATGCGATTCCGATGGCGCACGTGCGCGAGACGATCTCGCTCGACGGCGCAAATGTGTCGACGCTGCAGGGGAAACCCGTGCTGCTGCTGCGCGAGGTCGTCATGCCACTCGTACGCCTGCGTGACGTGGTTGGGCTGCCGGGACGAGTGATCGAAGCGGGCGAGGACGCCGAGCAAGCCATCGTCGTCGAGCTGGCTGATAAAGAAGTCGCGGTCGTTGTCGACCAACTCCCGGGTCAGCAGGAGATCGTGGTGAAGCAGTTCGATGGGGTGCGCGGTGGCCTGAATCTGTTCACCGGTGCGACGATCCTCGGCGACGGCGCGCCCGCCTTGATCGTCGATGTGAGCAGTCTTTTCTGAGGCCCTGAAATGGAAGACATTCGCTCGTTGAAGGCGATTCAACTCGACGCGTTGCGCGAAGTCGCGAACATCGGCGCCGGCCATGCGGCCACCGCCCTGTCGCAGATGACCGGCAACACGATCATGATCAGCGTGCCGACGATCAATATCGCGCGGCTCGAGGACGTGCCACCGCAGATCTCCGGCCCGGAAGAGCCGGTGGCCGCGGTGCTCATGAACATGCTCGGCGACCTCACCGGTCGCACGTTGTTGGTCTTTCCCCGACCAACGGCGCTCCGGCTGTCCGACCTGATGCTCAATCGACCCGGGAACAACGGCGGCGATCTCGGGGAGTTGGAGCAATCGGCGATTAAAGAGTGCGGCAACATCCTGAGCGGCGCGTACATGAACGCCCTGAGCGATTTTATGGGCCTCATGCTGCTGCCGTCGCCGCCCAGCCTGGCCGTGGACATGTCCAGTGCGGTGCTGACGACGGCGTATCTGCAGTTCGGAACCGATCGCGACTACGTGTTCTGCGTCGAGAGCGAATTCCACATGCAGGACTTCAACGAACGGCTGCGCGGGTTCTTCCTCCTCCTGCCGGACGTGGCCTCGCTGCATGCCATTCTGCGCGCCGTCAAGGTCGCGTAGGCGCGGGTATGGACGTGGGCGCGCCCCCACTGATGTCCGAGCGGGACCGCGAGGTCCTGCGCTCGTTCGCGCGCCGCATTGATCCCTCGGACGCCGGGGCCCACAACAACCTCGGCGTTCTCTACTATCACAAAGGCTTGCACGAGGAGGCCGTCGAGGCCTTCACGCGCGCCCTCGAGCTCGACGGGAAAATGCAGGTTGCCCAGCGCAATCTGGAGATCGCGTACTTCTCGACCGGATACTACGAGCGCCGGGTCGGCGAGCTCCGCGAGCGCCTGCGCGTCACGCCCGCGGACCGCGAGGCGCGGTGGGAGCTGGGGCGCGCGTATGCGCTGCTCGGCCGCTCGAGCGAGGCGGTCAACGAATTCAACGAGTTGCTGCGCTACCATCCTGACGATCTCGGGGCAGTCGTCCAACTCGGACTGGCCGAGAAAGCCTCGGGCGACCTCGAAACGGCGCAACAGTGGTTTGAACGGGCTCGGGACCTCGATCCGGCGAGCTCGGTCATCCATTTCTACGTCGGCGAGGTCCTCTACAACCGCGGGCTGAACGACGAAGCCCTGGCGGCGCTCAACAAGGCCATCGAGCGGAATCCCGATAACCCGGACGCCCACTATTTGATGGGCTTCGTGCTCGGCGACATGGGCCGACACGACGAGGCGCGCGAGGCGACGAAGCGGGCCATTCGCTTGAACCCGACGCTGTCACGGGCCCAGGCGAATCTGACACTGGACGGCGGTCCCCGCCGCATCTCGGCGCCGATGGCGGTCGCCGAAGAGGGTCAGCTCGCGCACTATAATTTGGGCTTGGCGTTCCGGCAGAAGGGGTACTATGTCGAGGCGCTGCGAGAGTACCAGCTGGCGCTCGACCGCGGCGAGGACGCGCCGCTCGTTCAGCAGGCGATGGCGGAAGTCCACCTGCTGCGCAAGGACGTCGCGGCGGCGGTCGCCACCTACGACCAGCTGCTGAACCTCCAGCCCGAGAGCCCGAAGCTGTGGAACGAGCGCGGCGTCGCGCTCCATCAGCACGGGAAGTACACCGAGGCGGCCGAGTGCTATCAAAAAGCGCTCGACGCGGATCCGCGCTACGCGCTGGCCGCGAACAACCTCGGCGTCGCCCGGTTCCACGGTGGCGAGAACGAGGGGGCCGTCACGGCGTTCGAGACCGCGCTCGACATCGCCCCCACGTTCGTCAAAGCGCGCCTGAATTTCGCGCTGCTGCTAATGAAGGGGAAGCGCCTGCAGCAGAGTCTCGAAGCCTACCGTCAGGTGCTCCTCCACGCGCCCGAGAACGCCGTCGCCTGGAACGGCGTGGGCCTGGTGCTCACCGAGTTGCGCAAGTTCGAGGACGCGCGCAATGCCTTTGCGCGGGCGACGCAAAGCCGGCCGAATTACGCCGAGGCGCACTATAACCTGAGCTTTGCGCTGTCCAATCTCGGCGACTTCGACAGTGCGCTGCGCGAGACGAAGCGGGCCCTGGAGCTCGATCCGTATTACGTGCCGCAGAAGTTCGAGCTGACCATCGATCTCCAGTATGAGGATCCGGATCTCTCGATCGTTCCGGATTTGGGGGGAGCACGACAGACCTCGGCACCCATTGAAGAGTTCGCGTTCGATGCCACCGTGTTGGATTCGCTGTTCACGGAGCTGACGCCACCGGCCGCTGCATTGGCGATGGCCACCGAGGCGCCGTTGGCGAACCCTTACGCGATGGCGGCCGACTATCTGTCGAAGGGTCTCTATGATAGGGCCACGGCCGAGGTGAGCCGGGCCTTGCTGAGAGGGGGAGATCGGGCCGACGGCATGGCGCTGCTCGGCGATGTCTTCGTGCATCAAGGACTGCATGGCGAAGCGCTGGAGCGTTACCGGGACGCACGCCGGGTGCAGGGTGTGCATTTGCGGGCCATGATGGGCGAGGTCAAAGCGCTCCTCGCCTTAGGCCGGACCAAAGATGCCCGACCGGTTGCCGAAGACCTGCTCGGAGCGGCGCCCGAAGATGTCGATACGCTTCTCCTGGCGGCGACGGCCAGAGCAGCGACCGGAGATCTGGACGCCGCGCTCGCCGCGCTGGCCCTCGCCAGACGGGCCGCCCCGCAACGAGCCGACGTCGCGCAGAAAATCGGCGACGTGCGAAAAGTCGCCGGAGACCGAAGCGGCGCCAGAGCGTCGTACTATGAGGCGCTGGCACTCGACGGAGACCTGGCGGTCGTCCGGTTCGAGCTGGCGAGGTTGCTCGTGGGCGACGGCCATGAGACCGACGCCGAGGCCGAGCTGCTGGCGGCGTTGGACGCGGTGCCGACCTATGTCGACGCCTCGCTGGAGCTGGCGCAGCTCTGGCGTCGGACGGGGAAAAAGGAAGCCGCCATGCGGGTCGTCATCGAGTTGTTGGAACGCGATATGACGCTGACGCCGGCGCTCCTGGCGTTGGGCGAGCTCTTGTTCGAGCTGGGGCGACGAAAGGACGCGGCGTTGGCGTTCGCGCGGTTGCGGCGCATGGAACCCGCGCACCCGGCCGCGCTCTACTACGAGGGGGCGTTGTTCGCCGAGCAGCACCGATTCCGGGAAGCCATCGAGCGCTGGGAGAAAGTCGTGGAGATCGAACCGGATGGCCCGTACGGCCGGCGCGCGCGTCGCGACGGGCGCACCGCCGCGGACCTGGCCAAGATCTTCACCAACGGCGCGCGCGCCAACGGGAGGCATTAGGCCATGGCGATCGAAGGACCGCTGCGCGAGCTGAGCATACACGATGTCTTCCAGCTGCTGGATCTGAGCCGGAAGACCGGCGCGTTGCGCGTCACGTCGGTGCTCCGCGACAACGAAGGCACGGTGCTGTTCGATCGCGGCCGCGTCATCTCGGCCAGCATCCGGTCGAGCCCGAACCCGCTCGGCGCGGTCCTCGTCCGGGCCGGCCGCATCACCGAGCGCGATCTGGAGCGCGCCCGGAAGGTGCAGCAGGAGAATGGCGCGACGAAGCGATTGGGCGAGATCCTGCTCCAGATCGGAGCGATCTCGGCCCGCGAGCTGGAGCGCCAGGTGCGTTTACAGATCGAGACGGTCGTGTTCGAGCTCATGTCGTGGCGCGAAGGGTTCTTCTCGTTCGAGGAGCGCGATGTCGGCCATGCGCAACTCGAGGCGGCGGTCCACGTGTCGACCGAGTCGCTCCTCATGGAGGGGGCGCGCCGCATCGACGAGTGGAGCCGGATCGCCGACAAGGTGCCGCACCTGGGCGTGATCCCGATCCTCGCGGCGGTGAACGAGTTGCACGCGACGCAGCTCGATCTGCTGCCGAACGAGTGGGAAGTGTTGGCGATCATCGACGGTGCGAACGACCTGCACGGCATCGCGGCCGCGCTCGGCCGGTCCGAGTTCGAACGTCGCGAAAGTCGTGTACGGCTTGCTCACGACCGGCGTGGTGGAGCTGCGCGGCGGCAGGGGCACGCCCGTCGCGGTGCAGGCGACCGCGGCGCCCGACCCGGCGCGGTACCTGACGCTCGCGGAGGCGGCGCTGGCCGACGGGCTGTACGACGAAGCGCTCAATTCGGCGCGCTCGGCGATCGCCGCCGATCCGCGCGCGCCCGCGGCGCGCCTCATGGCGGCGCGAGCCTTGCGAAAGCTCAAGCGGCATGCGGAAGCGGCCGACGAGTTGCGTCGGGCGGCCGAGGCCGACCCGAAGCATCCGCATATCCAGCTGGAGCTCGGACTGGCGGCGCTCTGTCAGGGCGATTTCCGCGGCGCCGTGCACATCTGGCGGCAATACCTGGAGGCCGCCCCCGAGGAGGCCGAAGCGACCGAAGTCCGCGAAGCCGTCGATTCGGCTGCGCGACTCGATCGATTTGTCGAGAGCTATGTCGGTGTCTGACGATATCCGCCGTTGGAGCGATGAGCTGGCGCGCAGTCCCGCCAGCATGGTCTTCTTGCCTTTGGGCGAGGCCCTGCGCACGCGCGGGCAGATCGACGTCGCGCTGCGCGTCGCGTTGCGCGGGCTCGAGCGCCATCCGTACGACGCCGACGCGCACGACCTGCTCGCGCGCATCTACGCCGATCGCGGCGAGACCGAGCGGGCGCTCGACGAATGGGATGCGGCCATCCGCTGTACGCCCGGGCACGCTGGCGCCCTCAAGGGCATGGGCTTCGTCTGCTTCAACCAGGGCCGCATCGTGGACGCCGAGCGGTATCTCGCCGAGGCAGCAGCCGCGAGTCCGGAAGACGACGGGCTCGCGATGGCGCTCGAGCGCGTCCGCGCTGCGGCTACTCCGCCTGACCCTGAGCCCGTGGCTGCACCGGCGCCCGAGCCGGAACCCGAACCCACACCTGTCGCCAACGGCAACGGCCACGGCCCGACGAATGGCGACGTGCGGGCCGAGCCAACGCTCGCCGAAGGCGACGCGCACTTTGGCGATCCACGACAGCTCTTTGCTGATCTCATTGGCGTGGCGGACCAAGCCGCGCTGCTGCTGGATGAGGACGGCCTGGTGATGGCGGGCCAGTACGTGGTCTCCGATGGCATGGACGTCGGAGCCGAAGTGGGCGCTGCCCTGAGCGGCATCAGCGACGAGGCGAGGCGCGCCATGCGGCATCTCCCGCTCGGCGACTGGCGCACGATCATCTTCGAGACGCCCGCCGCAACCGTCGTGATGACACCGGCCCCGCAGGATGGCCTGGTGCTCGTCGCGGCCGCGCCCGAAGTGCCGTCAGGCCTCGTGCGTCGCGCCCTCGAGAGCGTATCCCAGCGCGCGAAACGCTGGATGGAGCAGCTCTCATGAGCTCGAGCTCGCCGTTCATTCCCTCGCTCGAACACCTGACACGCCAGCGCGGCGTGCTCGGCAGCCTCGTGGTGAGCGAGACCGATGGCATCGTCATCGATGCCGTGGTACAACCGAGCGTCAAGGCACCAGTCGTCGCGGCGCTCGCCGCGTCGCTCTATCGGCGCGCCCGGCAGTCGGCGCACGCCGCGGGACTCGGGGGTGTGAGGTACTTGGAGCTGGTGGCCGACGGCGGCCGGCTCTGTATGGCCGGGCGCGATGATCTCGTGGTCGTCCTGGTGACCGATACCCGCGTCGGGGTGGGACTGCTGCGCGTCGAGTTACTTCGAACCGCCGCGGAGTTGCCCGAGTGAGCCTCGCCGTCGTCGAGCGCTGGGTCGAGGCGCCGCTCAGGCGATTCGTCGAGGACGCGCAAGCCGTGCTCGCGCTCTTGCTGACGCCCAGTGGTCAGGTGCTGGCCCAGCACGGGTTCACGCGCGCGGTCGACGTCATGTCGGCGTGCGCGCTGGCGGCGGCCATCCATGCATCGTCGACCGAGCTCGGACGACAGTTGCAGGGCCGGCCCTTCGCGGGCCTGCATCACGCGGGCCGCCGGCGGCAGCTCTTCCTGGCGCGCGCGGATACCCCGCGCGGGCCGTACGTGTTCTTGACCGTGTTCGACCAGGCGAGCTCGCTCGGCCTGGTGCAACTCTACTACGATGAGTTCACGGCGCGCTTGGGCGATGCCGCGCCACCGAAATCGAATGATACGACCGAGATCCTGGCGGAGAACTTCGAGTCGGAGTTGGATCGCAACCTGAAGCTCTTGTTTAGCCGATAATGTCGCTCGTCAACTATTCCACCCGCGAGATCACGTGCAAGATCGTCTACTACGGCCCAGGGCGGTCGGGGAAGACGTTGAATTTGCACTACATCTACGGGCAGGTGCCGAGCGATCGCAAAGGCAAGATGGTCTCGTTGGCGACCCAAACCGACCGCACCCTGTTCTTCGATTTCCTGCCATTGGACCTGGGCTCGATCTCCGGGTTCACCACCAAGATCCAGCTCTATACGGTCCCTGGGCAGATCTACTATCAGACCACCCGCCGGCTCGTGCTCCAGGGCGCCGATGGCGTCGTCTTCGTCGCCGACAGCCAGAGTCGGCAACTGGAAGAGAACATCGAGAGCTTGCAGGACCTGCACGCGAATCTGGAAGAACAAGGGGTCGACCCCCGCGGCGTTCCGCTGGTGCTGCAGTACAACAAGCAGGACTTGCCGCGCGATCTGATTCTGGACGAAGCCACGCTCGATGACGCGCTGAACTTCAGGGGCGTTCCCCATTTTGCCGCCGATGCGCTGCATGGCGCCGGCGTATTCGAAACCCTCCGTGGCATCTCGGAGCTGGTGCTCAAGCGATTGAGCTCGCCCAACGGGGCGCGACGCTGAAATGGCGAACAATCGCTATCGGTTCGACAACTTCATCGTCGGCTCGGCCAATCGCTTAGCCGTGGCGGCCGCGCGCGCGGTCGCCGAGTCGCCCGGGAGTGCCTACAACCCCCTGTTCATCTATGCCGGATCAGGGCTCGGCAAGACGCATCTCATGGGCGCGATCGCCCATCACGCCGCGTCAGTCCAACCGGCACTTAAACTCGATTACCTGTCGCTCGACGAGTTCGTGCGCCAGTTGCATGCGGCGGTATCGATAGGACAGGCCGAGAATTTTCGGCAACGATATCAGCATGTCGACCTGCTGCTCCTCGATGACGTGCAGTTTTTGACCGGACGCCGAGAGACGCAGAGCGAGATGCTGCGCCTGTTCAACGCCCTGCAGGGCGCCGGCCGCCAGATCGTCATGACGAGCGACCGGCCGCCGTCCGACATCGCCGATGTCGACGAACGGCTGCTCAACCGGCTGGCGGGTGGCCTCATTGTCGACATCGGCGCGCCCGACTACGAGACGCGGGTCGCGATCCTCAGGAGCAAATGCGAGGAGCGCGAGGTGCGATTCGCGACCGGCGTCATCGAAGCGCTGGCCAAGATGACGTTCGGGAATGTCCGTGAGCTGCAAGGCGCGCTCAATCGCCTGATCGCCCATCAGACGCTGGAGGAAGGCGATCTCACCGCCGACGATGTCGCGATGCTGCTCGGTGGCACGACCGCGACCCGGAGCACCGTCGAACGCGATAACAGCGGCGAATACCTGGCCTTTCTCACTGGCGTGCAGCGCGTCGTCTCCGAGAACGCGTGGCGGGTCCGGCTCGGCGAAGGCATCGCGTACTGGCGCGGCGAAGGCTACCGCACGGGTCCACTCGATCGGCTCTTCGAGGGGCGTGTCGAGCCGGACGTTCGAGCGCGTCCTCACGGACTTCTCGACATTGATCGACCGGTTGCGGGCACTGGAGGCCGAAGCGACCACCGTCGACGCATCGCTCGGCGGCGCTGATGTGTTCCGCGATCCGGATCGCCTGTCTCAGGCCGAGGCGCTGGTGGTGAAGGCGCAAGCGGGCGAGGTCGCACCGGACGGGCCGTCGCCCGCGTTTACGCGTGACGAGTACGAGGTCGGCGCCGCGAACCAGCTCGCGGTGCGCGCGGCCGATGCCATCATCGCCGATCCCGGGCGGCGCTACAACCCCTACTTCATCCATGGGCCGAGTGGCGTCGGCAAGACCCACTTGATGCACGCGATCGGGAATGGGATTGCGGGATCGACGTGCCTCGGGGCGCAGCAGTTCGTGGACAGCCTGATCGCTGCGCTGCAAGAAGGCACGGTCGAACGCTGGCGTGCCCGGTTCCGCGCTGCCGGCGCATTGCTCATCGATGACGTGCACTTTCTCGCCGGCAAAGAGCGGACGCAAGAAGAATTGTTTCACGTGTTCAACGACATGTACGACCAAGGCAAACAAGTCGTGCTGTCGAGCGACCGTCCGCCGAAAGAATTGGAGGACCTGGAAGAGCGTTTGCGATCCCGGTTCGAGGGCGGATTGGTCGTCGCCATTCAGCCGCCCGATCGTGGCCTCCGTGAGAAGTTGTACGCTCGTTTCCTGGCGAGGGCCGATATCGAGCCGGAGCCGGCGCTCGTCATGTATCTCGCGGACCGCCCCGTGGCGAGCGTGCGAGAGATTGCCGGAACGATTCAGCGGCTCATGGCGACGGCCGAAGTCGCCGGTGCGGCGGTGTCCCTCGATCTCGCGCAAAACGAGCTCGATGGCCCGGGCTCCGCGCGCGTGCCGGCGCCGAAGGAGATGGCGGTCGACGCGTTCTTCCTCGATGACGAGAAAGTCATCTGGGACTGGCCGGAGATGAGCGGCCGCGTCATCGAGGAGTGGCGCTAAGATGGCCATCAAAGGCAGCCTCAAAGAGGCCAGTCTGCCGGACGTGCTCCAGCTGCTTGCCATGGGCAAGAAGACGGGGTGCCTCAGCGTCACGCATCGGAACAACTTCGGCTACATCTACTTCGAGAAAGGGCGCATTGCGTATGCGTCCATTGTCAATCGGCGCGACCGCCTCGGCGATCTGCTGATCAAGGCCGGTTTGATCACCCGTGACCAGGTGGACGAAGCGATCGGATCCCAGCCCGGCTACAAAGACAAGCGTCTCGGCGACATTCTCGTGGCCCAGGGCCTGGTCTCGCGCGACGAGCTGCACGCGCAGATACGGGTGCAGATTCAGGAAGCCGTCTATTTCCTGTTCACGTGGTCGCAAGGCTCGTTCAACTTCGAGGCGGACATCCGCCCCGAAGAGCTGGACTTTGTGGTGTCGATCAACCCCGAATCCCTGCTCCTGGAAGGCGCGCGGCGGGTCGACGAGTGGGGATTGATCAGCAAGAAGATTCCGAGCTTCGATCTCGTGTTCGAGATCGATCGCGATCGACTCAAGCAGAGTGACGTCACGCTCACGCACCAGCAGGAAGTGCTGCTCGATTCCATCGACGGCAAGCACGACGTGACCGCGCTGGTCGATGCGAGCGGACTCAGTGAATTCGACGTTGGCAAGGCGTTGTTCGCGCTCCTGTCGGCGGGCTTCCTGCATCGCGTGGGGACCAGCAAGGCCGAGCCGATGGTCTCCGACGCGCGCGTCGAAGAGCACCGGAACCTCGGCATCGCGTTCTACAAAACCGGCATGTTCGAAGAGGCCGTCCGCGAGTTTCGGCGGGTCTCCGAGTGTCGGCCCGCCGATCAGGGCGCGCCGTTCTATCTCGGTCTGGTCCTGATGCGCCAGGGGAAATGGCCGGCGGCCGCCGACGTCTACCGCGGCGCCGCGCAGACCCTTGGGGCCAAGCCGGCGGTGTTTTGCAACCTGGCGTACATCCTGGAGCGTCTCGGTGAGTACGACGAGGCGCGCGCGGCACTCGACGAGGCCGTCAAACGCGGCGCGGGGAATTTGCCGCAAGTGCGCACCTCGTACGGCGCCCTGGCGCTCCGTGGCGGAGATATCGCGGAGGCGGACGCGGTCCTCTCTGCCGCTCGCCCGCTGTGGGGCAAGAGGCCACCACCACCCGCGTGGTTCCACTACGCCGGATTGGCGGCGGCGTTGGCGGGAGATCTCGACCGGGCCACGGAGCTCCTGACCGAAGGAACGGCGCTGCACCCGCATGCCGCGGCGCTGTTCAATAATCTGGCCGCGGTCGCGGAACGACGCGGGGGCTGGGCCGACGCCGCGATGTTCATTGAGCGCGGCACGGCCGAGGATCCGGCGTTGCCGCAGCTGCACAAGAACTCAGGCGACTATGCGTACCGCTCGGGACAGTATGACGAAGCGCTCGACGCGTATCAGCGTGCGACGCGACTCAACCCCGCGCTGGGCGACGATGTCTTCTTCAAGATCGGCAATATTCGCTATCGACGACGCGAGACGGCCGAGGCCGTGAAGTGTTGGGAACGCGCGCTGGAGCTCGAGCCGGCGAATGCGATCATACGGAGTAATCTGGACGCGGTCCGGCGGGCGGGATGAGCGACGAAGGCGAATTTCAGCAGCTGCTGTCGAAGATCGCGACCGAGCGCCAGTTCCACTGCCAGCACTACAAAGAGAAGTGCTTGCGGCGGCGCATCGGCGTCCGTCTGCGCGCGCGCGGCCTGCACAGCTACTCGGATTACGCGCGGCTCCTGGACGGGGACGCGCGGGAGTACGAGAAGCTGCTCGATACGCTGACCATCAACGTCACCAAGCTCTTTCGGAATTGGGAGACGTGGGAGGCGATGGCGGCCCACGTGGTTCCGGCGATCTGGGGGGAGCCTCGCAATGTGCACATCTGGAGCGCCGGGTGCTCATCGGGCGAAGAGGCGTATTCGCTGGCCGTCCTCATGCATCGCCACGCCAGCGCGATGCACGAATCACATCGGTTGAATCGCGTGGATATTCTGGGGACCGACATCGACCGCGAGAGTTTGACGGCCGCCGCGAAGGGGCTGTTCGATGACGATGCCTTCACCGATACGCCGGCCGAGATCAGAACCGCCTATTTCAGTCCGACGCAGCCGGCGACCGTGCGAGCCGACGCGAAACAGCTCGTCCGGTTTGAAAAGCGAGACCTGATCCGCGGCGACGCGCCCAAGGGCCTGCACCTGATCGCGTGCCGCAACGTGATCATCTATTTCGATCGCGTCACGCAGGAGCAGTTGTTCGTCCGGTTCCACGACGCGCTCGAGCCCGGCGGCTTTCTCGTGCTGGGCAAAGTCGAAACCCTGCTCGGCGCCACGCGCTCGTTGTTCGAGCCAGTGGACGCGCGCGAGCGCATCTTCCGCCGCCGGTGAACGAGCACATTCGCGTCAAGGTCGCCGACTACGCCGTGGCCCGCGGCGATGCGATCATCGCCACCATCGGCCTCGGGTCGTGCGTCGCGATCACGGTCTACGACAACACCGCGCGCGTCGGTGGATTGGCGCACATCCTGTTGCCGACCGAAGGCATGTCGCGCGATACACACAATCGCGCCAAGTTCCCGGGCTCGGCCGTCCCGCTCCTGCTCGAGGAGATGCGGAAGCTCGGCGCGAAAGGGCCCTTTCAGGCCAAGCTCGTCGGTGGGTCGAGCATGTTCGCGTCCCTCTTGCCACAGGGCGGCGTGAATATGGGTGACCGCAATGTCGATGCGTGCCGGCGCGCGCTGGGTCAAGCACAGATCTCGTTGATCGCGCAGGACACCGGTGGCACGTACGGCCGCAGCGTGTTCCTGCACATCCGCGATGGTCGCGTCATCGTTCGCTCGCTGGCGCACGGCGAGAAGATATTGTGAGCAACGTGAAGAGCGTCCTCGTAGTCGATGACAGCGCGTTCATGAGAAAAGTGGTCAGCGAGCTCGTGTCCGCGTCCAACGAGTTTCGCGTCATCGGGACGGCGCGCAACGGCTATGACGCGCTGAAGCAGATTCACACGCTCGAGCCGGACATCGTCACGATGGACATCGAGATGCCGGAGCTCGATGGCATCCAAGCGCTCGGATATATCATGTCCGAGACGCCGCGGCCGGTCGTGATGCTGAGCGGGGCCGAGACCGACGACTCGCGCGACCACACCATTCGCGCGTTGGAGCTCGGCGCCGTTGACTTTGTGCGCAAACCGTCCGGTCCCGTGTCGCTCGACTTGCCGACCGTACGGGAACAGTTGTTGGCCGCGTTGCGCGCCGCCGCGTGCGTCAATTTGCGCGGTGTCGATGTCCTCGCACGCCCACGACAGTCGGGCACGTGGCGGGTACCCGAACGAACGGGCGGAGCGACGAGGGTGGTTGTCATTGCCGCATCGACCGGGGGGCCCCGAGCGCTGGCCGAGGTCATCCCAAATTTGACCCCCACGATCGATGCCGCCGTACTGGTCGTGCAGCACATGCCCGGTGGATTTACGGCGAGCCTTGCCCAGAGACTCAACGACATGAGCCCCCTCAGGGTCGTCGAGGCCAAGGACGGGGATCGAATTGTCCACAATCGTGTGTATTTAGCCCCGGGGGGGTATCACATGCGCGTAGCGATACGGGACGGGTTGCCTACGCTCACGTTAGATACCGCCGCCCCGATTTGGGGGGTGCGACCGGCGGCTGACCCGTTGTTTCGGTCGGCGGCCCAGATTTTCGGGCCATCCGTGGTTGGCGTCGTCCTGACTGGCATGGGGCGCGACGGCGCCGAAGGGCTCCGGACGATCCGAGACGCCGGGGGGCAGGGCGTCGTCCAAGATCAGATGACCTCTACGATCTACGGTATGCCCCAGGCGGCGCTGGTGACCGCTGGAGCGGACCGTGTGGCGTCGCTTGTCGACGTGGCGCCCGCGGTCGCTGATCTCCTGGCCGCAGGCGGACGGGCGTCGTGAGCGCGACGCTGGTGCCGACGACCGCGTATCAGCTCGCCGATGCGCAAGGCGTGCGCGAAGCCGCACGCCGGCGCGTGGGCGTCGTCGACCTGCTCGTGTTTCGAGCCGGCGGCGAGCGATTCGCCGTGGGTCTGGCGGCGGTCGACGAGGTCATCGACACCGGAATCATCACGGCATTCCCCCAGAGTCCGACGACGATGCTCGGCGTGTCCGAGATCCGCGGCGCGCTCGTTCCCGTGTACACGCCCGGCCCGGCGCTCGGCGTGGACATCGTGGACCGCAAGAAGATCGTCGTGGCCCGTGGTCGCGATGGACGCCGCGTCGGTCTCGCGGTCGACGACGCCGAAGGCGTGATGGCGTTCGACTTCGAGACGCTGAATACGGCGGCGGCTCAGGGGATGCTGCTCGGGATATCTCCACGCGGGAGTCTCTTAGCTGTCGTCGATATCGAGGCGCTGGTCGCCGCGTGCACTACCGATCGGGTCGAGGAGACCTCATGAGCACCACCAACGGGCACGTTCAAATCGTCACGTTCCGCTTGGCAGGCGATCTGTTCGCCGCTGACATTCACGGCGTCGAGCGCGTGCTGCGTCGTCAGGAGACCACACCGGTGCCGAACGTACCGGATTGGATCACCGGCGTGATCGAGTATCAAAAGCGCGTGGTGCCGGTGATCGATCTCCGGGCGCGGTTCGAGATGGAAGTCGCCGAGGCGACGAACGAGACGCGCGTGTTGGTCTTTAACGCCGCGGATCAGTGGATCGCCGGCGTCGTGGATGCGGTCCTCGATGTGGCCGCCGTCGACAAGTCGGCCGTGCAGCCGCCGCCCGAGCTGTTTCGCGGGCTGGCGGGCGAGTACCTGAAAGGCATCGTGCGCCGCGAGAACAAGCTTGTCATGCTCCTCGACGTCACCAAGCTGTTGACCGCGACCGAGCGGTTGGCGCTGGAGCTGGTCGATGCCTGACGAGTTGGTCGACCTGCGAACCGCGTATCAGGCCATCGACGCGCGACTCGCCGGGCCGGAAGCACAGAACGGCGCTCGGGATCAGCTCAAGGGGGAGATCATCGCCCTCTATAAGCGCGTGGAGCAGCGCGTGACCGAGCTGTCCGCGCTCAAGGACGACATCAAGAAGCTCGTCGACAAGTGGAAGACGATGCAGCAGCAGGCCGCGCCCTCCGTCGCGCCGCAATTTACCGGCGAACGGCCGACGGTGCATGCGGACCACATCGGCGCCTCGACCTTTATTGAAAAAGGCTGGAGCCGGATTTCCCTGGGCGACTACGAAGGGGCCGAGGCGGCGTTGACCAAGGCGCTCGAGCTCTCGCCGAACGATCCGCAATCGGAGTCACTGCTCGGCTGGGCGCAGATGCTGCAAGAGAAGTACGACGACGCACTGTTGAACTTCCAACGCGTGCTGATGCGCCAGCCCTCGAACGCGCTCGCGCGCATCAACGTCGGCTACATCTGCCTCAAGAAGCGCATCTTCGGCGAGGCCATCGAGCATTTGTCGAAGGCCATTCGGCTCGATAACGACAAAAAAGCCACGCTCTACGCGCACTTCTATCTCGGCCTCGTGTATCTCGAGCGCGAGATGTACGAGGACGCGCAGACGTTCTTCGAGAAGACGCTCGCACTCGGCCCCAACCTCATCGAGGCCTACTACGAGCTCGGCCGCGCGCGTTGGTTCGGCGGGCTGGCGGAGCACGCGCTCGAGGCGTGGCGCGCGGGACACGCGGCGAACAAGTTCAATCCATGGGGGAAGCGCTGCGCCGAGGTGCTGGAGGCGGTCGCCGCCGGCGGCGAACCCCCGCACGCTCCATAGGGCTCACGCTAGCGCTACTGGCGTCCACGGCCGCCGCGACCATTCCGGCTACCCAGGGCAGCCCAGCCACTGAGACTCCTGAGAGCCGAGGCGACGAGCGCGAAGCGCGAGGAGAAATAGCGACGCGGATCGATGTCGGCCGCTTTACGGCGATCGCCTTCGCTGCCGACACGGTGCTGGCAAGGCACCTGTTGCAGCAGGCGGTTCGGATCGACACGTTCCCGGGCCTGCCAAGACCAACCGAGCATGTCCTGATCGCGATCGCGCCTGACCGGGCGCGGTTTAAGGCATGGGCGGGGCCCGCGGCGCCGGAGTGGGGCGCCGGCCTGGCGTTTCCCGAGTCGCACAAGATCCTGCTCCAGGGCCACACGGCGTCGTCCGCCGCCGGGAACCCGACCGTGACGCTCCGGCACGAGCTGGCCCACCTGGCGCTCCATGAGTTTTTCGGCGACGCGGGCGACGGAATCCCGCGGTGGTTCGACGAGGGATACGCCTGTTACGCCGCCGGCGAAGTCGGTCGCGACGACGCGCTGGCGGCGAACGTCGCACTGGCGTTCCGAGGGACGCCGACCCTGGCGCAGGTTGACAGCGGGTTGACCGGAACCGCCTTGGAGGCCGATGCGAGCTACGCCCTGGCGTATCGGGCGGTCGCGGATCTGGCGGCGAGGGATCCCCAGCGTGGGCTGGCGCTGCTCTTCGCCGACTGGCGGGATACCGGGTCTCTCGAGCGCGCCGTGCGCCGAGCCTATGGCGTCACGATCGAGGGGTTCGAGACGGATTGGCGCTCGCGCGTCCGCCGCCGCTACGGCGTCTTGGCGCTCGTGACGGATATCAGCGTCGCGTCGCTGCTGCTTCTCGTGTTTCTGACGCCGCTCTACATCGCCCGGCGCCGGCGCGACCGGGAGCGGATGGCGGCGCTGCGCGCTGCCGAGGAGGCAGCCGAGGAGCGAGAGCGGCGCGACGCGATCGACGCGCTACTCGCCACGTTGCCGAGGGGATCGGCGTAATGACACTGGGATGAACTTCTATTGACACTGTTTTCGACTGGTTCTACTCTTTTAAAATGGCATCGAACACGACGAACTCACCGGCAGCGGCGAATTTATGGCGCCGTCGAGCCTTGTTTTGGGCGCTGGCGGCGGTCGTGATCATCCTCGGGTTTGCCGATCTGGCGCGGGGCGGGGAAACGTTGGCCCCCGTGCTCCTCGTCATCGGCTACTGTGTGTTGGTGCCGATCGCCATACTCCAGTAGCCCGGTCGTTCCAATCTGGTCCTCGGCATCCTACCGTACTCCCAGCGGGCGAATAGCTCAGTTGGTTAGAGCGCCTGCCTTACACGCAGGATGTCGGGGGTTCGAGTCCCTCTTCGCCCATATGAGTAAACGTTTGGAGGTTGGTCACGTGACGGTTCGTTCTTGGTTGGGACTCGCACTGGTGTTCTGCGCAAGTATTGCCGGCGCGCAATCTCCGCCCAGGCAGCACGATGCGGACGCGCTGAAGCTGCTTGTCGTACCGGCCTTCAACGGCGACAAGACCATCGCCTGCAAAACGGCGATGGAAGTGCGCGACAAAATCGAGGATGACCTCGACGGCCGTCACCTCTGGGTCGTTTCTCGCACCAATATCGAGGAAACGCTCAAGGCGTCCGGTTTCCCGGTCTGCGACCCCATCACCCCGTCCGACGCCAAGCAGCTCTCCAGCCAGCTACGGGCCGACGCATACGTCGACGGCACGATCTCGAAGGTCGCGGCATTGCCCGCACCCGCGAACGGACCAGGCATCCACCTCGAGGCCAAGCTCGTCCTCGCGCGCGGCCCCGAGTTCTCGCAGCCACTGCCGCCGGCCGAGGGCAGGGATGCCGGCGCCGTCGCGAAGCAGGTATCGAAGTCGCTCGACGCCGCGCTCAAGCAGATTCCGGGCGAAGACAAGTGCTATAAGGCCGCCGGTCAGCAGCAATACCCAGCGGCACTGGCGGCTGCGCAGACGGCGATCACCGCCTATCCGCAGTCGACGTTGGCTCGTTTGTGCATCGCCAATGTGTACGCGGCCGAGAAGCTTCCGGCCGACTCGATCATCTCGGCGACCAAACCGATCCTGGCGCTCGATCCGCACAACCGCCGGTCGTTGGAGCTCGTCGCCCAGGCGTATTACGACAAGAAGGACTTCGACAACGCGGTCAAGGCGTGGACGGAGCTGATTGCCGGCGATCCATCGAACTCCGAGTTGATCGAGGGCATTATCACGAAGATCGTGCAGAGCGGTCACGCGGAAGCGGCCCTGCCGATCATGAAGCAGGTCGTCGAGCAGAACCAGGGTGATCCCAAGCTCCTCGAGCTCTACTATCGCCTCTTGATCGTCACGAGGCACTTCAAGGAAGCGATTCCGATCGGCGAAGAAGTCGTCAAGGAAGACACCGCGTTCGCCGACACACTGTACTTCGTGCGTCAGACGCGGGCGTACGCGGGCGACAGCCAGTTCACGAAGGCGGCGGAGACGGCCCAAAAGGGCTTGGCGAAGTTTCCGACCAACGAAGCGCTGATGTTGCTCGAGGCACAGGAGCTGAGAGACGGCGGCCAGATCGCGCAGGCGAAGACCTTGCTGCTCCAGATTCTGCAGAAGGATCCGAAGAACGCGGACGCGGCGCAGATGCTTGTGACGATCTACGCGCAGGCGGGGAATACCGACAGTACGTTGTGGGCGCTTCATCAGGCGATCGCCGCCGGCGTTCCGCCATCGAACATAGCCGCCATCGCGCTCAGTCAAGGCAACATCATGTATCGCAAGGGGAACCCGACCAAGAACAAGGACACGCTGGACATCGCGATCAAGTTCTTCGCGTACTCCGATAGTCTGGTGCCGGACACAAAGCCGAAGTTCTTGATGGGCGCGTCGGCGTTCGTGATCGGGTATGCGCTGGCCCAGGAAGCATCGAAGGAAAAGAGTTGCCCGCTCGCGAAATCGGCGGGGGAGTACTTCACGATCACGCAGACCGAGGCGCCGGCGGGGTTGCAGGACTTCCCTGAGCCCGCGAAGCAGATTCTGTCGGGGCTCCAGCAGCTCAATCCATTCGTTCAGAAAGAAGTCAAAGCCTTCTGCAAGTAGCGGCGACGACATGACGGACGAGGGGGCGCGGTGGGATTCTCCCTACCACGCCCCCGTCATGGTCGACTCCGTGGTCGGCCATCTCCGCGGGGCCGCGCGTGTGCTCGACGGGACCCTCGGCGGCGGTGGGCACGCTACGGCGCTCCTGTCCGCTGGCTCCGCGGTCGACGGCATCGACCTGGATCTCAATGCGCTCGCCGCCGCGCGGCGGCGCCTGGCCGGCTTCGAGCACTTTCGCGCCGTCCACGGGAATTACGCCGACGTGGATCGCATTCCGGAGTTGGCCGGGGCGCGGTACGACGGCATCTTGCTGGACCTCGGGATCTCGTCTCATCAAATTGACGATCCAGCACGTGGCTTCTCGTTTCGTCCCGGTGTCCCGCTCGACATGCGTATGCATCAGGGCGACGCGACTGACGCACGGTCCTGCTGAATGACAGTGACGAGGCGACGCTCACCACATCTTTCGATCGTATGGCGACGAACCACGGGCGGCGCGATTGGCGCGCGAGATCGTGCGTCGTCGACGTACACGTCACTTCGCCACCGCGCGACGATCTGGTGGGCGCCATTCGTGGCGCATTGGGCCCGCGAAGCGGACCGGGTGATTTTGCGCGGCTCTTCCAGGCGATACGGATCGCGGTCAATGGGGAGCTCGAGCGACTGCCGGAGGCGCTCGTGACGCTGCGAGACCGCCTCAACCCGGGTGGGCGGTTCGTCGTGATCGCCTACCATTCGGGCGAAGATCGTATCGTGAAAAATGCATTTCGCGATTGGAGCGTCGCCTGCATCTGCCCACCGCTCGCGCCGCGCTGTACCTGTGGCGCCACCGCACGCGGTCGCCTCGTGACGAAGAAGGCCGAGCGGCCTTCGGCCGAGGAGACCGAGCGGAATGGCAGGGCGCGCAGCGCGCGACTGCGCGTCTGGGCCGCCGCGTGATGGCGAAGCGACGCGGGGGGCGGGGACCTCGCGGGCGCACCGTGGTCGCACTCGGCCTAGTCGCGTTCGTACTGGTCGCTTCGGCCGTGGTCTGGCGACGGTCGGTGGGACTGCGCGAGGCGGCTAACGTCAGAAAGCTCGACATTCAACGCGCGGCGCTCGACGGCGAGGTCACGAAGCTCGAGACGACGATTCGGTCGTTATCCAGCCGCGAGCACCTGGGTGCGGTTGCCGAGCAGCGCTTGCACATGCGCGTGCCCGACGACAGCCAGGTCATCGTACTTCCTAATGCGCCGCATTAGTCGCATCGGGATGCTCCAGGCGGCGCTGATCGCCTTCATGGTCGCGCTGATCGGGAAGGCGGCACAGGTGCAGCTCTGGCAAGGGCGGGAGTGGGCCGCGAAAGCCCAGCGCCAGCAGGTGGAGCGCGCGCCGCTGCTCGTGCCGCGCGGGCCCATTCTCGACGCGACCGGGGCGGTGCTCGTCGAGAGCCGCAATGTCGTGCGCCTCCGCGTGGCGCCGCGCGAGGTCAAGAATCGCCGCGCGTTGGCCGTCGCGTTGACGCACTTGGGGCTCGGCGGAGATTGGGTCCGGCGGGCGACCGATACGACCGAGAAATGGGTCGAGATTCCCGGACGTTATCTCGCCACGGACGTCCAGAGCATTCTGGCGACGCCGGGTGTTCATCCGGAGATGCTGGTGGACCGGGTACCGATCGCGTCCGAAGGGTTACGCCGGGTGATCGGACGACCACCTGATGAGGGCCTGGAGTCCACGCTCGACAGCGTGCTGCGCGGCGTCGCTTTCCAGGAGACCCTGTTACGCGACGCGCGCGGCACCCAGTTCGAGGCGCCCGGAGGCGATGCGCCGACGCCGAAAGACGGCGACACCGTCGTGCTGACGATCAATAATGCGCTGCAGGAGATCTGCGAGCGCGCGTTGGCCGGCGAGGTGGCGGCCGAGGGCGCGAGCGGCGGCGATATCGTGGTGATCGATCCGCGCGACGGCTCGATCTTGGCAATGGCGTCGAGCCGGCGCGATCCGCGGTCGATCGAGGCGACGGCGCTGACGGAGCCGTTCGAGCCGGGTTCGACGATCAAGCCTTTTATTGCCGCGTCACTGCTCGCGCGTGGCAAGGCGACTCCGGACGAAACGGTCGATACCCATGGTGGCACGTTCGAGTTGAACGGCCGCACGTTGACCAATGAGCACAAGGCCGACCGGCTGGCGCTCCGCGATGTGATCCGGTTGTCGAGCAATATCGGGATCGCCGAGTTCGCCGAGCGATTGACCGAGGGCGAGGAGTACGAGACACTGCGGGACCTCGGGTTCGGGATGCCGACCGGCGTGCCATACCCCGCCGAGTCACCGGGGACGCTCCGCCGGCCGATCGATTGGTCGAAGCAATCACCGGCGTCCCTTGCCATCGGATACGAGCTCGCCGTCACGCCACTGCAGTTGGCGATGGCGTACGCTAGTATCGCGAACGGGGGTGAATTACTGGAGCCGGGACTCGTACGGGAGGTCAGGCGATCCGACGGCACCGTGCTGTACCGGCATGTACGCCGTGCCATTCGACGTGTGATGCCCGTCACAGTCGCGGACACCGTGCGGGCCATGTTGGTCGAGACCGTGGCGCATGGGACGGGATCGAAGGCCGATTTGTCGACCTTTTCCGTCGCCGGGAAAACGGGGACCGCGCGCCGCACGGAGCGAAATCGGGGATATGTGGCCGGAGCATATACCGCGACGTTCGTCGGACTCTTCCCGGCGGCCAATCCACAGTACGTTATTCTCGTGAAGATCAACGATCCACCCGCGCGAGGTGAGAGTTACTTCGCGGCGAAGGCCGCCGCGCCGGTGGCGAGGACCGTGCTCGAGGCGGCGGTCGCCGCCCGCGACGCATCGCTCGATCGTGGTGCGCTGGCCGCGCGGAAGGCAGCGCCGGCCGAAACCACGGTGGTTGCCGCCGCGGCGGATATCGCGAGCAGCGTCACGGTCGATCTTCCCCTTCGTCCCGCGCATTCGGGTCCCACGGGCGCGCCACGCGCCGTGCCCGACGTCCACGGGATGTCGCTGCGCGCCGCGGTCCATGCGCTGCATCGCGCGGGGTTAAAAGTGGAGCTCATCGAGTCCGCGCCTGGGGTGACGATACCCGTTGCCGGGACAGTCGTCCCCGAAGGGGCCATCGTGAAATTGGGTCGGTTGTGATCTCCGGCGCGATCATCGCTCGCGCATTGGCCGAAGCGGGTTTGCTCGTCTCGGCGTCGCCGGCCATGCCCAGTGAGTTCAGTGGAATCACCGACGACAGTCGTGCCGCGGAGCCGGGCACGTTGTTCATGGCCGTGCGCGGGAGCACGCGCAATGGCCACGAGTTCTTGGCGGCCGCCGCCAGCGCTGGTGCGACGGCGGCGGTCGTCGATGATCCGGCCCGATCAACACTGCCCGTGTTCGTCGTCAGCGATACACGAGCGGCGGTCGCCACGGTGGCGTCCGCGGCGTATGACTACCCTGCGCGAGCGCTCCACGCTGTTGGCGTGACGGGCACCAACGGCAAGAGCACCACGGTGGCGCTCGTGCGGCACCTGCTCGACCAACCGGCAGCCTCTCTCGGCACCATAGGCGTTTTCGTGGGCGACACGCCGTTCGGCGAGACCGGCCTCACCACGCCCGGGCCGATTGAGCTGCAGCGCGTGTTGCGTCTCCTGGTCGATCGGGGCGTGCGGTCGTTGGCGATGGAGGCTTCGTCGCATAGCCTCGATCAGCATCGCATCGATGGCATGCAGTTCGAGGCCGCGGTGTTCACGAACCTGACCCGCGATCATCTCGATTATCACGGCACCATGGAAGCCTACTTCGCGGCGAAGGCCCGGCTGATCTCATATCTCACGCCGACTGGCACCGCCGTGGTCAACGCCGACGATCCCGTCTGGCAGAATCTTCCCCCGGCTCCCCGCCGTCTCACGTTCTCGGCCACCAATCGGCCCGCGGATCTCAGGGCGACCAACGTGCGGTACACGCCTCGGGGCAGTGAGTGGCGCCTCAATGACCATGTTGTCCACCTCCCGCTGATCGGTGCGTTCAATATCGAGAACGCGCTGGGAGCGGCCGGTGCGGCGCAGGCCCTGGGAGTGGAACTGAAGACGGTCGCCCAGCGACTGGAAACCGTTCCCCAGGTGCCGGGCCGGCTCGAGGTCCTGCACGATCACCCGACGGTGCTGCGCGATTACGCGCACACGCCCGAATGCGATCGAGCGGGCCCTCGAGGCCGTGCGACCGTTTACCCGTGGCCGGCTGATCATTGTCTTTGGAGCCGGAGGAGATCGGGATCGAGGCAAACGACCGGCAATGGGCTCGGTCAGCGAGCGCCTCGCGGATACCGTGATCATCACCAGCGACAACCCGAGAACCGAAGACCCCGAGCGCATCCTCGACGAGATCGAGACGGGGATGACGCGGCCGCACGAGCGCATTGAGGACCGGGAGCGCGCGATCGCGCGAGCCATCGCGCTCGCCGGGGACGATGATGTCGTGCTGCTCGCCGGCAAAGGACACGAGACGTACCAGGTGCGTGGGACGACGAACTATCCGTTCGACGAGCGGGTGATCGTGCGGACGTTGCTCAGCTCCGCCGCGTGACGTTCTGGACGCTCGACCGCGTGGCGCAGGCCCTGGGCACCGGGCCTCGCGGGAGCCAAGCGCTGGCCGCGGTATCCACGGACACCCGGACGGCCGGGCCGGACGATCTCCTCGTGGCGCTCGCCGGCCCACGATACGACGCGCATGACTTCCTCGGCGCCGCAATCGAGCGCGGATGCGCCGCGCTCGTCGTCTCCCGCCTCCCACGCGAGCGGTTCGGCGTGCCGATATATCACGTTCCCGACACCCTGGCCGCCCTCGGGTCGCTGGCTCGCTACCGTCGCCGGGCTTGGGGCAAGACTGTGATCGCCATCGCCGGGTCCAACGGAAAAACGTCGACCAAGGATCTCGTACGATCGGCCCTCGGATCGGTCCTCGAGGTTCATGCCACAACCGGTAATCTGAATAACCAGATCGGCGTGCCGCTGACCCTCCTAGGCGTGCCCGACTCGGCGGACATTGCGGTCATCGAAATGGGTACGAACTATCCCGGCGAGATCCCGATCCTCCGCTCAATCGTCGAGCCGGACCTGGCCATTGTGACGTCTATTGGTGAGGAGCATCTGGAAGGCTTTCACGACCTGGCCGGCGTTCTCGCTGAGGAAGGCTCGGTCTTTGACGGCGTACCCATCGGTATTGTTCCCGCCGCCGAGCCGGAGCTTGTCGCGTTGGCGCGCCGCAAGGCGCGTCACGTGCTCACGGCCGGACTGGACGAGGGCGACGTGCATGCCGATTCCTGGGATGTGGGCGCTGGCACTATCCGATTCCGTAACGTGGACGTGACTGTCCCTCTGCGCGGCGCGCACAACCTGCGCAATGCCATGCTAGCACTGGCCGCCGCCGATGCGTGTGGGGTACTGCCCGAGCGAGCGGCAGTCGGCATCGCCGCGACCCCGGCGCCGGCAATGCGATCGGCCGTCACGCCGCTCGGCGGGCGCGGAGCAACGTTGATCAACGATGCCTACAACGCGAACCCGGCGTCGATGCGCGCCGCGCTGGACATGCTGGCGGGTATGGGTGTCGGGCGGCAGCGGGTAGTCGTCCTGGGGACGATGCGCGAGCTCGGCCCGAATTCGCCCGCTCTCCACGCCGACACCGCTCGGGCGGCTCTCGCTGGACCTTTCGACGTTGTCGCCGGGATCGGGGATCTCGGCGCCGCGCTGCGCGCGGTCGCCCCGGCCGATGCGCGTGTGGTGACGGCGACTGACGTCGACGATCTCTGGCCATGTTTGCGACCGAAGCTCGCCCATGACGCCATCATTCTGATCAAAGCATCCCGTGGGGTGCGACTCGAACGTTTGGTTCCCTATCTCACCGACTGGGCGACGACGTAGTGCTCTACCACTTTCTGGCGCCGCTGTCGCGCACGATCAAGCTGTTCAATCTGTTCAACTATATCACGTTCCGCGCGGCCGGCGCGTTCGTGACATCGTTGCTCGTCGCGTTCTTGATTGGACCGGCCATTATTGCCAGGCTCCGGGCCATGTCCGTCAACCAGGTCGTGCGCGAGGGCACGCCGGAGACCCACGCGAAGAAAAAGAACACGCCCACGATGGGTGGTCTCATCATCCTGTGTGCGACGCTCGTGCCGACACTCCTGTGGGCGAAGCTCGACAATCGCTACGTCGTGTTGGCGTTGATCGTGATGGCGTGGATGGGCCTGATCGGTTTTCTGGATGATTATCTCAAGTTGTTGCAAAAAAGACGGGGAGTAAAAAACGAGGGCCTCGTCGAGAAATACAAACTGGCCGGACAGATCGCGATCGGGCTCGCGCTCGGCATCTACCTGTGGAAATACCCGATCTCGACACTGCCCGGGGCGTCGACGACGCTGCCGTTCTTCAAGTACGTGCTCGTCGTTCCCGCCGCCGCGTGGCTGGGGTGGGTGTATGTTGGGTTCACGACGTTTGTGCTGACCGGGACATCGAACGCCGTGAACTTCACTGATGGGCTCGATGGGTTGGCCGCGGGACTCTGCGCGATCGCGGCGCTGACGTTCGCGCTGTTCGCATATGTGATCGGCCGTGTCGATACGAGCGCGTATCTCCAGATCTATTATCTCCGCGGCGCTGGTGAGCTCACGGTGTTTTGTACCGCCATCTTTGGGGCGACGATTGGATTCTTGTGGTACAACGCGTATCCGGCCGAGGTGTTCATGGGGGATACGGGATCGCTCGCCTTGGGCGGGGCGCTGGGGGCGATCGCTATCTTGCTGAAAAGTGAGTTCTTGTTACTGCTCATCGGCGGGGTGTTCGTGGCCGAGAGCGTATCGGTAATCATCCAACGATCGGTGTTCAAGTATCGCAAGATGCGATTCGGCCTCGAGTACGCGCAGGCGCACCGCGTATTCAAGCGCGCCCCCATCCATCACCACTTCGAGCTGCTGGGCTGGCCCGAGCCGCAGATCGTCGTGCGATTCTGGATCATCGGCATCCTGTTCGCGACCCTCGCGTTGTCCACGCTCAAGCTGCGGTGACCGGCGAAGTCGCGGTACTCGGCCTCGGCAAGAGCGGTCGCTCGGCGGCCCTCTTGCTGGCCCGCGAGGGTCGCCAGGTCTACCTGTCGGACGCCGATGCCAATGCGTCGTGGTCCGCTCCCGATGGGATCGCGGTCGAAGCCGGACGCCATGATCTGGCCCGCATCGGCGCGGCATCACTCGTCGTCACGAGCCCCGGGATTCCTCCCACGGCGCCACCCTTGGCCGCCGCTCGTGCAGCGGGCGTCCCGGTCATCTCGGAAGTCGAGCTCGCGCTACGGGCCATGCCGGGGTTGCGGTATATCGCCGTCACCGGGACGAACGGCAAGACGACCACCACGGCGCTCATCGGCCATCTCCTGCGCGGTCTGGGCTACACGGCCATCGACGCGGGCAACATCGGCTTGCCATTGGCCGAGGTCGCGTTGGAGTCGCCAAAGGTCGATTGGATCACGCTCGAGCTCTCGTCGTTCCAACTGCACGATACGCCATCGGTCGACCCCACCGTCGGGGTCCTCACGAATCTGAGTCCCGATCATCTCGATCGGTACGCGACCGTCGAGGACTATTATGCCGATAAGCGGCGGTTGTTCGCCAATGCGCGCGGAACGTCGCGGCTCATCGTCAATGCCAATGACCCCGCGTCGTTGGGATTGGTGGCGGGCGTGCTGGGGACGCACTATCACTTCACGGTGGCTGGGCATCCGGCTGACGCATCACTCCGAGCGGATACCCTGACGCTTGGCAACGACGTATTGATCAGCCGTGACGATTTGCATCTCCTCGGCAACCATAATGTCGCCAATGCGCTGGCGGCGGTCTTGGCGGTCACGGCAGCCGATCCCGATCACCGCTCGCCGATGGTCCGCGAGCGCCTCGCCGAGGCCCTGCGGACGTTTCATGCATTGCCGCATCGCCTCCAGCTCGTTGGCGAATACCTCGGCGTGCAGTGGATCAACGATTCCAAGGCGACGAACGTGAGCTCGGCGCTCGTCGCGCTCGAAAGCATGACGCGGCCGACGATCCTGCTCGCGGGCGGCGTGCACAAAGGCGAGCCATATACCGCCCTGGCTGCCCCGTTGGCACGCATTGGCAAAGCGGTCCTTGCCTATGGCGAGGCGGCACCGCTCATCGTAGCGGATCTCGCCGGGAAAGTTCCAGTGGAGCGGCTCGGCAATAACTTCAACGAGGTCATTGCTCGTGCCCGGGCCCTCGCAACACCTGGCGACGCAATCCTGTTGGCGCCCGCGTGCTCCAGCTTCGACATGTTCCACAACTATGCTGAGCGGGGCGAGACGTTCGCGCGTTTGGCGCCGACATGAAAGAGCGATTCCGTTGGCGAATCGGCGTCGAGGCCCGCGCGCTCGTCGTGCTGACGGCCGCGATGTTGGCGTTTGGCCTGGCGGTACTCTATAGCGCCAGCTCGATGTCGGCGATTCAAGAGCACCGGTCGAACGCCTTTTATCTCTTACGGCAGCTTTCGGGCGTCGCCATCGGGGTTATTGCATTCGCCATCGCGGCGAAGATGGACGCCGAGCGATGGTATAAGTGGGCATGGCCGCTCATGCTCGTCACGCTCGTACTGATGCTGGTAACGATCCTGCCATTCACGCGCTCGATCGCACCAGTCATCCACGGTTCGCGCCGTTTCTTGATCGGCTCGTCAATTCAACCGTCCGAGATCGGCCGGTTCGCGGTCGTCATTTGGTCTGCCATGCTGGTCGTCAAAAAAGGCCCGCAGCTGCACCGGCTCACGAAGGGTTTCCTGCCATTTCTCGTCGTTGTCGGCGCGCTCGACGTATTGGTGGTATTGGAGCCCGACCTGTCGACGGCGCTCCTGTATACGCTCCTCATGACCGTCGTGCTCTTCGCCGGCGGCGTGCGCATCGGATTTCTGCTCGTGATGTTGGTGATCGGCGCGCCGGTGCTGTGGCACGAGGCACAGCATCTGCAATACGTATTCGCGCGAATCGTGTCCTTCGCGAACGCGGGACCGAATGTCACCGCGATCAATTATCAGCTCCGGCAATCGTTGATCGCGGTGGGATCGGGACGGTTGCTCGGCGTCGGCTTCGGGCACGGGCATCAGCAAGGTGGGTTCGTGCCATTCCCGTACGACGACTTTATCGGGAGCACCATTGGCGAGGAGTGGGGGTTCGTCGGCATCCTCTTCATCGCGCTCGCGTTTGGCGCGTGGGCCTGGCTCGGCATTCGGGTGGCGAGAGAGGCGCGCAACCAGTTCCTCCAGCTCGTGGCGATCGGCATCACCTTCTCTGTGACCGTGACGGCGTTTCTGCATCTCGGCGTCGTGATCGGCCTCCTGCCGACAACCGGCCTGACCTTGCCATTCGTCTCATACGGCCGATCTGATCTCATCCTCTCGTTGTTCCTGACTGGCCTCCTCGTGAACATCGGGAGCGTGCGCGAGCGGGTGATCGTCAATACGGCGACAGATCCGCCATGATCGTTTGGTTCGCCGGTGGAGGCACGGGCGGGCACCTGTATCCGGGGCTGGCGATCGCGCGCGCACTGACCCGTCTCGCCCCGTCGGTGCAACCGTTCTTCATCGGCGCCCGACGAGGTATCGAGCGCGAAGTGCTCCCGCGCGAGGGCTTCCCGTTCGAGTTGCTCGATCTGCACCCGTTATATCGGCCACGGATCTGGCTCAACTGGCGCACGTTGCGCGGCGCCGTCGGTGCATGGCGGCGGCTCTCGGCGTTGGAACGCCCGACGCTCGTTGTTGGCACCGGTGGCTATGCGTCCGCTCTGGCGCTGGCCTTTGCCGAAATGCACCGGATCCCATTCGTCGAGCAAGTCGCGGACAGTCATCCGGGGTTGACCGCGCGCGCATTCAGCCGTGGCGCGCGCGAAGTCTATCTCGGCTATCCTGAAGCCGAGCCATATCTGCCGCGCAAGAGTGGGGAGCCGTTTTTCGACACGGGAAACCCGATCGAGCCGCCCCCCAATCCTCGCCCGTCGCGGACCGCCGCACGGGTCGCGTGGGGCTTTCCGCCCGAAGGCGGTACGGTGCTCCTCGTCTTCGGCGGCAGCCAGGGTGCCCGGGCGCTGAATTCCGTCGTTGATACCTGGCTCAGTCGCGGCATACCGGACTCGCTCCATGTGATCTGGGGTACGGGCAAAGCCCATTTCGATGCGCACCGTGCGCGCGCCAGCGCGCGGGTATGCGTGCGGCCGTACTTGTCGCCAATCGCCGATGCCTATGCGGCGAGTGATGTCGTGCTCGCGCGAGCGGGCGCCATGACGACGGCCGAGTTGTGCGCCTGGGGTCTTCCCATGATCCTCGTGCCGCTGCCAACGGCGGCCGCTGATCACCAGACCGCCAACGCGCGCGCGCTGGCTGCCGCCGGCGCGGCAGTGCACGTCCCACAGGCCGAGCTGACGCCTGAGCGGCTGGAGCAGGTTGTTCGGGACGTTGTCCTCAACACCGAGCGACGGAATCTACTCGCGACGGCGGCTCGTGCGCGTGGGCGGCCCGACGCCGCCAACCACATCGCGGGACGGATACTTGCCCTGCTAGATTAGCGTCGTCATGCCCCTTCTCGACCCGGCGGATAGCCGCCCCATTCACTTCATCGGGATCGCCGGCGCGGGAATGAGCGCATTGGCCGACTTGTTCGCCCGACGGGGCGCGCGGGTCACGGGATGCGACGCATCCACGGGTGGCCATGATCCAGCGCACCTGCAGGGTGTTCGTGCCGTTGTCGTATCCTCGGCGATTCGGCACGACCAGCCCGAGATTGTCGCCGCGCATCAGGCCGGACTGCCAGTGATCCGTCGCGCGGAGGCGCTGGCCGAGGCGGTGGCGGGTGGTACCGTCATCGGCATCGCGGGAACACATGGGAAGACCACGACAACCGTCATGACGACCGAGGCGCTGACCGCTGCCGGCAAGGCGCCCACTGGCGTTGTCGGCGGGCGCGTCGCCGAGTGGGGAGGCAATCTGCGATTTGGCGGTCTCGATCTGTTCGTCGTCGAGGCCGACGAGTACGACCGCTCATTCCTCGCGTTGACGCCGACGATCGCTGTCGTGACGAACGTCGAGGCCGATCATCTCGACATCTATCGCGATCTCGACGATATCCGATCGGCGTTCGCGACGTTCGTGCGCCCGGCGCGCTGGATCATTCTGTGCGCCGACGATCCCGGCGCCAATACGCTCCCGACGCCAAATACCGCGGAGATTCTGCGCTACGGCGTGACGTCCCCTGACGCACGTCTCGCTGCGCTCGACGTAACGCTCACGTCCACCGGGTCGACGTTCGCGGTCGCGTATGATGGTGACCGCCTCGGCGTCGTGGAGCTCCACGTTCCGGGTGTACACAACGTGCGCAACGCGCTCGCGGCCATCGCGTGCGGGATCGCCGAAGGCGTGCCGCTCGATGCGATGCGACCGGGACTCGCGGCGTTCCATGGAGTGGAGCGGCGGTTCCAGCGCTTGGGTGAAGCGCGTGGAGTCACGGTGGTCGATGACTATGCGCACCACCCAACCGAGATCCGCGCCACGCTCGATGCCGCGCGCGCGGCGTTCCCAACCAAACGCATTATCGTCGCGTTTCAGCCGCACCTCTACTCGCGCACGCGAGATTTCGCCGCCGATTTTGGGCGCGCGTTGGCGCGTGCGGACGCCGTGTATTTGACCGAGATATACCCCGCGCGCGAGCAGCCGTTGCCCGGAGTCACCTCTGAGCTCATCGCGAAGGCCGCTGCCGACGCCGGGCGGCCTGTCGCGTGGCGTGGAAACCGGGGAGATCTTGCCGGGGCGCTGGCCGCCGCGGTAAGACCCGGTGATGTCGTGCTGACGCTCGGCGCGGGCGATATCACGCGGACCGGACCCGAGCTCCTCGCGGCGTTGCGGCCTAACGGGGCTGCGGCGTGACCCGCACCCGCCTGGCCCTCCTCGGCGTGCTCGGCATCGTGCTCGTCGCCGCGCCGTGGTGGGGACGCCGCGCGCTGCGCGCGCTCGCGTATTTTCATGTGCGGTCGGTGCAGGTCGTCGGCGCCCACTATCTGGCACCCCGAGATGTCGTCGCCGCGATGCGAGTCGATACCAATGCGTCCACATGGGACGATCTCAGGCCGTATGCTTCGCGCGTGAATACGTTGGCATTGGTGCGACACGCGGACGTGGAGCGGGAGCTGCCCGGTACTCTCGTCGTGCACGTGACCGAGACTGCGCCAGTCGCGATGGTGCCGGGCGCGGGTGGGCTCCGCGTCTACGATGCGCGGGCCCGGGTGCTGCCGATCGACCCGGCGAGAGCCGATGTCGACGTGCCGGTCATCGATCGGCCGGACGCCGTCGTCACCCGCTTGCTCGCTGGCGTCGAGGTGATGAGCCCCCGCATGTTCGCGCGGATCAGCTCCGTGAGTCGCTCTGGTGAGCAGATCATCGTGCAACTGGATCGAGGCGTGGTCAGGGCGGGAATCGACGTCACGCCCGAGCGCCTCGCGGGAGCGGGGCTCGTGGCCGCGGATCTCGATCGGCGCGGGCAGCATTACACGGAGCTCGATCTCCGCTATCGCGATCAAATCGTGGCGAGGCTCCAGTAATGGCGACCGCCGAGCGGTTGATCGCGGGGCTCGATATCGGGTCGGCGAAGACGACGGCGCTCATCGCCGAGGTCGTCGGTGACCTGCCGCGCAGTCCACAGATCAAGGTGCTGGGGGTGGGTCGGGCACGCACGACCGGCCTTCGGCGCGGCGTGGTCGCCGACATTGAGGAGACCACGCGCTCGATCCGTAAGGCCATGGAAGACGCCGAGCGGATGGCCGGGCAGCATGTGACCGAGGTGTATGTCGGCATCGCCGGGGAGCACGTGCGGGCCATGACGTCGACAGGCGTCGTCGCCGTGAACGGCGAGGAGATCACGAAGCAGGACGTCGAGCGCGCGAATGATGTGGCGCGCGCGCAGGCGGTGCCGACCGATCGCGAGTTGCTGCACGCGATCCCGCAGGAGTACACGGTCGACAAGAACCAGGGGATTCGCGACCCCGTCGGGATGATCGGGACGCGACTCGAGACCGAGATGTACCTGGTGACGATCGGAGCGTCGCCGGCCATGAACCTGCGCAAGGCCGTGGAGCGGGCCGGGTACAAAGTGCGCGAACTGGTACTGGAGCCGCTCGCGTCAGCCCTCAGTGTGCTGACGGAGGACGAGAAGGAGCTTGGCGTCGCGCTCGTCGAGATGGGCGCTGGATCCACCGACCTGGCGATCTTTCACGAAGGCAAGATTCGTCACCTGGGCACGATCGCATTCGGCGGCAATAGCGTCACGAATGACATTGTGCTCGGGCTCAAGGTGACGCCGGACGACGCCGAGCGCTTGAAGGAACGCTACGGCTGCGCCTATGAGTCCGCGTCGGATCCAAATCTGGTCATCCCGCTTCCTGGAACTGCCGCGCAGGGTGAGCGTGCGATCGATCACGGGTCGCTGACGCACATTATTCATCAGCGCGTCGACGAGATCTTCGATCTGGTCCAGCGCGATATCACAAATGCGGGCTACGCGCGCCGGTTGAGCTCCGGAGTAGTGCTGACCGGCGGAGCGGCAGCGCTTCCTGGCATTGGCGACCTGGCGACCGACGTTTTCGGTATTGGTGTCCGAGTCGGCGCACCCGGTTCATCCCTGACCGGACTCACCGATTCAGTGGACGCGCCACGGTTTTCGACGGTGACCGGCCTGGCCCTCTACGGGGCTCATCGCATGGCGCTCGGCGGCGAGACCCGTCGGCAGGGCATTGGGGCACCCGGGGTCGATAAGCTCATCGAGCGCGTCCGGGTCTGGCTCCAAGATTTTTTCTGACTTCTGATTGTGGATAACTTGCGGGTAACCGGCGGCTCGCTAATTCGTCATCACGCTGGCAGAAATCTTGTTATATTGCCGCGGCCCAACGGGGACCGCCCGAAGTTATCCACATTAGCTTGGCACTCGCGATGATCTTCGAGTTCGAGGAGAGCGCGTCACAGAACGCCCGGATGAAGGTGGTGGGCGTGGGCGGCGGAGGCGGCAACGCCGTCAACCGCATGATCGAGGAGCACCTGGAAGGCGTCGAGTTCATTCTCGGTGAACACCGACGCACAGGCGCTGCTGAACTCGAAGTCCGACGTCAAGATCCAGATCGGCAAGAAGCTCACCCGAGGCCTTGGCGCGGGCGCGCGTCCCGAAATTGGGCGCCAAGCCATTGAAGAAAGCAAAGAAGACGTGCAACGCTCGCTCGTCGGCGCCGATCTCGTGTTCATCACCTGCGGTATGGGCGGTGGGACGGGAACTGGCGCGGCGCCCGTCATTCTGTGAGCTCGCCCGGCAGGCTGGCGCGCTGACGGTCGGCATCGTGACCCGGCCCTTCTTGTTTGAAGGCAAGAAGCGCATGCGTCAGGCCGATAGCGGCATCAACGAGATGCGCAGTAACGTCGACACGATGATCGTCGTGCCGAATGAGCGGCTGCTCGCGGTGGTTGGAAAGGGCATTCCGTTTCAGGACGCGCTCAAGAAGGCCGACGAAGTCCTGCTGCACGCCACGCAGGGCATCTCCTCGCTGATCAGCGTCACCGGTCTCGTCAACGTCGACTTCGCCGACGTGAGGACCGTCATGCAGGCCGGCGGGAGCGCCCTCATGGGGACCGGCATCGGGAAGGGAGAGAATCGGGCGATGGAGGCGGCGCAGCAGGCCATCTCGTCGCCGTTGCTCGACAACATTCTCGATCTCCGGCGCGACCGGCGTGCTCGTGAACATCACGGGTGGGGCGGATCTCACGCTCGGTGAAGTGCACCAGATCAACGAAATTATTCACGATGCGGTCGGCGATGACGCCGAGATCATATTCGGCGCGGTGCACGAGCCGGCCATGCAGGGTGAGATCCGGGTGACCGTCATCGCGACCGGGTTCGACGGGATTCGGGCGGCCGGCGTGCCGCAGATTCAGAAGAGCCCTCCGGTGCTGCCGTTCCCGACCCAGCGGCAGCAACAGGTTCCCCGCGCATCGCGGCCGGCGATCGCCGAAATTCCGCGGCGCGCGAGTGAGCCGCGCACGAGCGATCAGGATCTCTCGGATATGGAGATTCCGACGTTCATCCGGAGGCAGATGGATTGAGAGCGATCGGCGCGCGCGCGATCACATACTCCGTGGTCGCGCTCCTCGCCGCGGCGGCGTTCGTCTTCACACCGCCGATCCACGGCCGGCAAATAACGCCGGCCGTTTCTGTCGTTGCGCATCCCGCGGTCCCGGATACGCAAAGCATTATCGATACCCTGCGGTCGGGCGAAACCCTGTCCCAACTTTTCGCCCGCGCTGGTGTCACGCCCATCACAGCCGCGGCTGCGCTAAAATCCGCCCCGTTTGTCGATGAACGCAGGGTGATCGCCGGCACCGTCGTGACGGTCAAACACGTGGCCGACAGCGCGCCAAGCGAAATTGCACTTCAGCCGGCGATAGACCACATCGTGCATCTCCGGCGCACGGGCGACCAGTGGTCGGCGCAAGATGAAAAACTGCCGTGGACCAGCGACACGATCGTCGTGTCGGGAACGATCCACACCAATCTGTACGCGGCGATGGATGCCGGAGCGCCGACGCTCCCAAAGCACGCGAGGGAAGAACTCGCGTGGGCGCTGGCCGATATCCTGGACTATCGCGTCGACATGAGTCGCGACCTTCAGGACGGCGACACGTTCAAGGCGTTGTTCGAGCGCCAGACGGGCCCCGAAGGAGTCGTTCGTGTTGGGAAGGTGATGGCGACGACATTCGTGTTGTCGCGCGACACGACCGAGGCGGTGTGGTTCAAAAACGGGTACTACGACAAGTCTGCGAAGTCGCTCAGAAATGCCTTCCTGAGAGCGCCGCTCGAGTTTCGCCGCATATCGAGCGTCTTCGGCATGCGCAAGCATCCGATTCTCGGCATCTGGCGGCAGCACAAAGGAACCGACTATGTCGCCGCACAGGGGACACCCGTGCGAGCTATCGGGGATGCCGTCGTGATCTTTGCGGGGCAGAAGCACGGCTATGGCAACGTGCTCGACCTACGACATCGCAACGGCTACGTGACCAGGTACGGACATCTGCTCCGGTTTGCGTCCGGGATACATGTGGGTGCCAGAGTCGAACAGGGTCGAACCATTGCGTATGTCGGGATGACGGGCCTGGCGACCGCCCCGCATCTCCACTTCGAGGTGCTGGTCAACGGGGTGCAGCGCGATCCCCGTGTCGCCCTCAAGTCCACGGGCGGCGAGCCGCTCATGGCCGCCGACCGCCCCGCGTTCGAGGCGGTGCGCGAACGATGCCTGGCCGCCATGCAGTCAAAGGAGTTGGCGCTGAAGTAGCTTTCGGGCCATGATGCCTTGGCTGCTCGCGGCCGCGGTCGGCTTCGGAGTCGCGGCCGTGCAGTACGGCCCGGCCGGAACGCGCCGCGAGCTACCCGCCGCGGTCTTGCGTGGCGTGGCGGTGACGCTGCTGGTCGCGTTGCTGCTCGACGCGCCCGCGGGCGCGACCAGGGCTGTGCGTCCGATCGCGGTGCTGGACGTCTCGGCTAGCTGGCAGCGCGGCGGCCCGGCGACGTACGACAGCGCCCTCCGACATTTCCGGACGCTCTCGCGTACCGCCGATTCGAGCTTCCTGTTCGGCGACTCGCTGCGCCATGCCACACCGCCGGGCGTGCCGACGGATTCGCGCACGTCGACGCGCGAGGCCGTCGATCGCGCGCTCGCCTCGGGCCGACCGCTCCAGATCGTGACCGACGGTGAGCTCGATGATCCGGACGCGCTGGCGAATCTCCCGGCCGGCTCCAGGCTCGATGTCATCGCGCGACCGGCCGCGAGCGACGCCGCGGTCATCGCCGTCGATGCACCGCGCGCCGTGGTTGGCGCCGATACCGTGCCGATTCAGGTCACCGTCGCCGCGGGCGCGGCTGGCGCCGGTGCGGGCACCCTCTCCATCGTGTTCGGTGCGCGGACGCTCACGAGTACGCCGCTTCCCGCGCTCGATGCGCTGGCCGAGCGCGTCGTCCCGTTGCGCATTGTCGTGCCGTCCGAGGAAGGGTCTGGGCTGCTGCGCGCCATCGTCACCGTGCCCGGCGACGCCGAGCCTCGGAATGACACGCTGGAGAGACCGCTGGAGATCTCCCCGGCGGCTGGCGCGGTGTTCGTCTCGACTGCGCCCGACTATGACGCGCGCTATGCGCTGGCGGTGTTGCGCGGCGCGGTATCGCTGCCGACGCGTGGGTTCTTTCGTGTGGCACCCGGCAACTGGCGTGTCGATGGAACGCTGGCGTCGGTCGCCGAAGCCGACGTGCGCCGCGCGGTCGCCAACGCCCCGCTCGTGGTACTGCACGGCGACACCGCTTTGTTTGGATCGCCGCGCACCGCGACGCGCGGGTCTCTCGTCTTGTTCCCCGGTCCCAGTGGGGAAGAGACTGGGGAATATTATGCGACGGGTGCGCCGCCATCGCCCATCGCCGCGGCGCTCGGTGCGATGGTGTGGGATAGTCTTCCGCCCATCGAGTCTCCGGCGATGGTGTATCCCCCCGGACTGTATTGGGAGGGGTTGGAGACCAGGCGCGCGAGGAAGATCGATAGAAGGGTGCCGGTCATTGGGACGCTCGGCGGGCGTCGCATCGTGATCGTGAACGCGACCGGCCTGTGGCGGTGGCAGTTCCGTGGCGGCGTGGCGGCGGACGCCTATGCGGCGCTGTGGGGTGGTATCTTTGATTGGTTGTCGGCCGAGCGGCCGGATGTCCGGGTGGCTCTGCCGGTGGAGGGGGCGGTAAGGGCCGGCGAGCCTGTCGAATGGCGCCGCGGATCGGGCACCGACTCGGTGGTGACGGTGGTGATGGCGCGACGCGGCACGAGTGTCGCGGACACCGTCGCGCTGCACTTCGGCGGCGGGTCGACAGCCGAATCGGCGCCAATGGCGCGCGGTGTGTATGACGTGCGCACGACCGGCGGCGCGTCGCTCCTCGTGGTCAACCCGTCGCGCGAGTGGGTCCCCAATCGCGCGCGCGCGAAGGCCGGGGCGATCGGGGGTGGCGCGGTCGCCGGGCTCGCTACGCGAGTGCGGACATTATGGTGGGTCTATTTGGCGCTGGTCGGCGCGCTCTGTGGAGAGTGGGTCGTTCGCCGGTCGCTGGGACTTCGGTGACGAGAGCATGACGCGAATTTTTCGGCGTGACGGCGATGTGCCCAAGCGCTCCTTGTGGCAACGGATCAAAGACATCGCGCTCGCCGACGTCGGCGTCGTCGTGCGCGGTGGGCCCGACCAAGGGTCGCTCGAGCGCCTCGAGGAGGTCTTGCTGGACGCGGACTTCGGGGTCGCGACGACGATGCGACTCGTTGCTGACGTTGAGAGTCTCGCGCTCGCCGGGAGTGTGCGCAGCCAACAGGAATTTCGCGTGGCGCTTCGCGCCGGCGTCGAGCGCGCCCTCGTCACCGGACGTCATGACGCCTCCCTGATTTCTGCACCCCAATCGCCGACAGTAGTGCTGATCATCGGCGTAAACGGTGCGGGCAAGACAACGTTTATCGGCAAATTGGCCAACACCCTCCGCGAGGGACGTAAGCGCGTCGTCGTCGCCGCAGGCGACACGTTTCGCGCGGGCGCAATCGATCAGCTAAAAGTCTGGGCCGAACGAGCGAAAGCAGAATTCGTCGGTGCAACGGTGGGCAGAGACCCCGCAGCGGTTGCGGTGGACGCATTGGACGTCGCGACGCGAAGCGGAGCGAACGTCCTGATCATAGACACCGCTGGTCGCCTGCACACGAGTGGCAATCTCATGGACGAGCTCAAGAAGATTGTTCGTGTGCTTGGCAAGAGAAGCCCCGGGGCGCCGCATGAGACGCTCCTCGTGCTGGACGGGACGATTGGCCAGAATGCCATCGTGCAAGCCAAGACGTTCGCCGCGGCCGTCCCCGTGACCGGGCTCGTGGTCACGAAGGTCGACGGGACCGCGAAAGGCGGCATCGTGGTCGCCGTGCACGAGGCCATCAACGTCCCCGTGAAGTTCATCGGGACGGGCGAAAGCATCGGCGACCTGGCGACGTTCGACGCCGCCGAGTTCTCGAAGGAGCTCCTCGAAGAGGTATGAACCTCGAGACACCCATCACGTATCTCAAGGGTGTCGGGCCGCACCGTGCCGATCTGTTGCGGCGCTTGGGGATCGTCACGGCGGGAGATCTGCTCTATCACGTCCCGCACCGGTACGAAGACGCCAGCACGGTCGCGCCGATCGCGTCGCTCGAGCCCGGGATGGATGCGACGATCATCGGCTCGGTGATCTCGAAGGGCGTGCTGCCGACGCGGAAGGGCCTGCGAATTTTCCAGGCCGTGCTCCGCGACGACTCCGGGATGATCGAAGTGTCGTGGCCCGGGCAACCGTTTCTCGACCGAACGATCCACAAAGGCGACACGCTGCTGGTGAGTGGGTCGGTGCGATTCTATCACGGGCGGCAGGTCCAGCCGCGGGAGTTCGTCAATCTCGGGGATGATGCCGATGGGACGCTGGAGGGACGCGTACTCGCGATCTATCCGGCGACCGAGGGGCTATCGGTCAAGCTGATCCGATCGCTGATCGAAACGCACCTGGATGCGCTGCTCCCGCTCGTGCACGAGTACCTGCCGAGGGCCGCGCTGGCGGGCGTCGAGGTGCCGCCGCTCGGCGATGCCCTGCGGATGGTGCACCGCCCACGCTCGCTGGCGGAGGCAAACTCGGGTCGTGCACGTCTGGCGTACGAAGAGCTGCTCTTTGTGCAGCTCTTGCACCGGCGCGGCAACGCGATCGCGCGGGACAAGCGGGCCGGCATCGTCTTCGTGAACCGTCGGGAGCTGACGACCGCGCTCAAGGCCGCGCTCCCATTTGCGCTCACGGGCGCCCAGACCCGAGTGCTGCGCGAGATCGTCGCCGATATGGTGAGCCCCGCCCGCATGCATCGGCTGGTGCAGGGTGACGTCGGGAGTGGCAAGACTATCGTCGCGCTGTTCGCGGCGCTCCTCGCCATGGAAAACGGCTACCAGGCGGCCATCATGGCGCCCACGGAGCTCCTGGCCGAGCAGCACGCTCGCACCATTGGTCGCTTGCTCAGCGCGCTCGGCATCGAGCCCGTCCTGATCACTGGTGGGCAGGGCGCCGCCGCTCGTCGCGAGGCGGCAACGCGGCTTGCGCAAACGGGGCCCACGATAGCTATCGGCACGCACGCGTTGATTCAGGAGGCGACGGAGTTCGCGAAGCTCGGGCTCGCCGTGGTCGACGAGCAGCACCGGTTCGGTGTCGAGCAACGCAAGGCGCTCGGCCAGAAAGGCGAGAGTCCGGACGTGCTCTTGCTCAGCGCAACGCCAATCCCGCGGTCGCTGGCGCTCACGGTCTACGGAGATCTCGACGTGAGCGTGATCGATGAGCGGCCGCCTGGGCGGCAGCCGGTCACGACCGTGATGCGCTCCGAATCCTCGCGGGCCCGGGTACTCGAATTCGTCGACCACGAAGTCGAGAAGGGGCGCCAGGCCTATATCGTCTATCCCGTCATCGAGGAATCCGAGAAGCTCGATCTCAAGTCGGCGACGGCGATGTACGCCAGTCTCACGGAAGGCGCGTTCGCTCAGCGACGGGTGGCGCTGATTCATGGGCGCATCCCGGGCCCGGAGCGCGACAAGACCATGCGGGCGTTCCGGGATGGTCAGATCGACATTCTCATCGCCACGACCGTGATCGAGGTCGGCATCGATGTCGCCAACGCGACGGTGATGGTGATCGAGCACCCGGAGCGATTCGGGTTGTCGCAGTTGCACCAGCTCCGAGGCCGTGTCGGTCGTGGAGGCGAAGCGTCTTACTGCGTGCTGTTGGGCGACGTCTCCCCGGAAGCGGGAGCACGGCTTGATGTCTTCGCGCGAACTGATGACGGCTTCGAGATTGCGCGGGCCGATCTGAGACTACGGGGTATGGGCGATTTGTTCGGCGAGGCGCAGAGCGGCATGTCGACGTTCAAGATCGCCGACCCCCTGCGCGATGAGGCGCTCAATGAGAAGGCGCGCGAGATCGCCGATCGTATTCTCGCCGAGGACCCGGAGCTCGAGGCGCCGGCGAACGCCCCGCTCAAACGGGCGCTCGGCGCTCGCTTCGCTCGCGCCCTCGAATTGTTCAGGGTGGGGTAGCGGTCGACTCAGCGCGCGGGGGCGTGGCGAGTCGCTTTTTGATCCGGTCCAGCTCCTCTTTCGTGCGATCGAGCTCGGCGCGCGTGCTTTCCAGCTCGGTCCGCAGCCGCGCGATCTCCTCGTCCTTGGAGCGGACCCGGTCGGAGGCCGCGGCGGCTCGCGACGCGCGCGTGGCCGAGTCGGCCGCGGACGCCGAGTCGCTCTGCGATGCGGCCTGCTCGGCCAGCCGCTGGATGGACCCCACGAGAACGGCCACGCGCCGCAAGATGTGCGCTTCGGTCAGGTGCGCGTCGTTGTGCGGCGCCGCGTCATAGGCATCGAGCGCCGTCAGCGCGTCCTTGGGGCTCGCGCTCAGGTTGGACGGATCGAGGTCCAGCACCGCCCGCCAATACAAGCTCTCGGCGCCTTCGGCCGTTCCGCTGTACTGCGTGCTGAATGTCCCGAGTAACGAGTCGGCCGCCGCGTACCGGCCGGTGGTGATCAACGACTCGGCCGCGACGCGCGTGGCCGGCCACTGGCGCGCGGGATCGGTCGTGCCGTACCCGTAGCGTCCGGCGCAACCAGCAATGAGAAATGTGGCGAGTAGAACCCGACGCATTACGAGAGGGCGCGGGACAGCACGCCCTCGGGATCGTCGGTGGCGAGTGGACTCACTCGATGGCGGCGCGCGGCGAGCGGGAACGCGATGGGAAGCTCGATCACGAACGTGGTCCCGACACCCGGTGTGCTGTCGACATTGATCGTGCCACTGTGCGCTTCGACGATGCCCTTGGCGATGGCCAGGCCGAGTCCCGTGCCTTCGGAATCGGCCGAGCCCTGATTATCGGCCTGATAGAACTTGTCGAAGATGCGCGGGAGTTGCTCCGGCGCAATACCGGCGCCGGTGTCGCGCACGATCATCTGGATTGTTTCCCCCTGGGCCTCCAGCCTGAGTTCCACGCGTCCGCCACGGGGCGTGAACTTGAACGCGTTGGAGAGGAGGTTGCCGAGGACTTCGTTGATGCGGTCGGGGTCCCAGAGGACGCTCTCGGGCAATCCCGCGGCGCGCATGACCAGGAAATCCACACCACGTTGCAGGGCAAGCACCTGGAAGGCCGTTTCCAGGTCGTCCAAGAACGGACCCAGGGCAAACCGCCGGACTTCCAGCTTGCCTCCACCCGCTTCGAATCGGCTGACGTCCAATAATTGCTTTACCAGGCGGCCCAGCGACATGCACTGTGCTTCGAGCGTCCGGCAGACCTCGAGTTGCCTTTCGGTCAGCTCGCCGTACACGCCTTCTTGCAAAAGCTGCAGGTAGCCGAGCAGCACGTTCACGGGCGTTTTGAGCTCGTGGGACGCGACCGAGACGAATTCGGCCTTGAGCTTGTCGAGCTCCGCCAGCTGTCGGGACATCGAGTAGAAGCTCGCCGACAGCCGGCCGAATTCGTCCCGACGGCTTGGCGTGACGGACAGCCGATAACTGAATTCGCCGCCGGCCACGGCCTCCATGCCGGTCTCCAGATCGCGCACCGGGCCGCTGACGGATCGGGTGAGCCACAGGGCCAGGACCAGTCCGATGACCGCGGCGAACGCCAACAGAAAGATCGCCACTTTTCGCGCTTGCTCGGCCTCGGCCGAGGCGTTCTCGACGCGCATGCGCGTCCGATCGCGCAGCGACCGCTCGGCGACCATCGTCGACGTTTCGATGTGCGCGAGCGCGGGTCGCACGCCCTTGGCGGATAGACTGTCGGCGCGCTTCGTCTTGCCCGCGACCGCCGCGGTGTACTCGTCGGGCGCCAAATGTGCGACTTCGGCGACCGCATTCTTCATGTCAGCCGCCTCGCTGTCGAGCGCGAACCGGGCGAGCGAATCGGCGCGCGCTTGCAGCGTCGCAACCGCGTGCGACACGCGATCGCGGCTCGCCGCATCGTGCACGAAGAGGAGCGCATCCTCGGCCCGCCGGAGGTCTTCGGTCCCCACGCGAATTCGGCCGAGCAACAGCGACGCGGCGAAGTCGTAATCGAGCATCTCCGCGGCGTGCTCGTGCAGAGTCTCGAGCGAGCGTAGTGCGACGTACAGCGGGATGACGAGCACGAACGCAATCGCCAAAATGCCCAAAAGGAGCCGGGCGCGGAGCGTCATGTCCGAAGCTTAACGGTTGGGGTCATTCTATGTGAGGCTGCCGCGTTGACAGTGCGGGGGCACGGAGCCCACTTTTCGCGCCGCACACGACAACCGCCAACTTCTGCAATGGCAACTGTTTTGGTTCGGATCGCGGAACTCCGCGACCACGTGGGGACAACGGTCACGGTTCGCGGGTGGACGACGCACACGCGATCGTCTGGAAAGATCGCGTTCATCGTCGCGCGCGATGGCACGGGTGTGCTCCAAGCGGTCCTCGTCAGAAATGACGTGCCGCCCGACGTTTGGGAGCGGTTCGCCGCGCTGACGCAGGAGACGAGCGTCACCTTGACCGGTACCGTGCGCGCCGAGCCGCGCGCGCCCGGCGGGTTCGAGATGGGGCTCACCAATCTCGAGATCATCGGTCCGAGCCCGATCGACTATCCAATTCAACCGAAGGAGCATGGCGTCGATTTCCTGATGGAAAATCGGCACCTGTGGCTCCGCAGTCCGCGACAGGTCGCGATCCTCCGGGTCCGCGCCGAAATCGAGCAGTCGATCCACGACTTCTTCTACGCCCGAGACTTCGTGCGCGTGGACACGCCGATTCTGACCGCGGCGATCGGCGAACGGAGCGGGCTCTTTTCCACGGAGTACTTCGATCTCGGAACGGCATATCTGGCCCAGACGGGACAACTCTATGGCGAGGCCGCCGCGGCGGCGCTCGGACGCATTCTATACGTTCGGGCCGACGTTCCGCGCTGAGAAATCGAAAACGCGGCGGCATCTGGCCGAGTTCTGGATGATCGAGCCCGAGGTGGCGTTCAACGACTCGGATGACAACATGCGGCTGCAGGAAGAGTTGTTGAGTGCCGTGGTCGCGCGGTGCCTCGATCGCTGTGCCGAGCAGTTCAAAGAGCTCGAACGGGATACCACGAAGCTCGAGAGCGTCGTCGCGCCATTCCCTCGGATGAGCTACGCCGAGGCCCTGGTCCGACTCCAAGAGAAGGGGCGAACCGTCCCCTGGGGTGACGATCTTGGCGCCGAGGACGAAACGTTGCTCGTGGAAGGATACGATCGGCCGTTGTTCATTTATAACTACGCGAAGGAAGCAAAAGCCTTCTACATGAAGGAGAACCCGGCCGATCCGCGGACGGTGCTGTGCGACGACTGCCTGGCGCCAGAGGGGTACGGCGAGATCATTGGCGGCTCGCAGCGCGAGGACGACTATGAGAAGCTGAAGCAGCGGATCGTGGCCGAGGGGCTGCCGCTCGACGCCTATCAATGGTACCTCGATCTCCGGCGTTTCGGCACGTTCCCGCATGCGGGCTTCGGCCTCGGTCTGGAGCGTACCGTGGCGTGGATCTGTGGGATCGCGCATGTGCGGGAAACGGTGCCCTTTGCCCGCACCATGCAACGTCTTACTCCGTGACGCGCTGCCGCTTCACTTCCTCCCAGAGCTCGTCCAGTTCGGCCGGCGAGGAGTCGGCCAACGTGATCCCGCGATCCGTTGCCACGGTCTGTATCGCCGCAACGCGACGCTCGAACTTCGCGTTGGCCCGGTCGAGCGCCAACGCCGCGTGGACCCCGGCCTTGCGGCACAGGTTGACGCAGGCGAAGAGCAGATCTCCGAGCTCGTCTTCCAGCCGGTCGTGCGTACGAGGGCCGGCCAACGCGGCTCCGCCGCGCGTCGATGCAGCGCTCGCTGCGCTCACGCCGCTCGACTGGTCGGTTGGCCTGAGCCCGGCTGCGCCGAGCTCCTGGGTGACTTCCTGCAACTCCTCGGCGACTTTCGCGGCCGGACCGGACGCATCCGGCCAATCGAAGCCCACGCCCGCCGCACGGTCCTGCAGCCGGTGAGCACGGTGCAGCGCCGGCAGTGTCAACGGGAGGCCGTCGCCGAGTGAGGAGCGCTTTTTCGCCTTCATTTGCTCCCAGGGGATCTTCTCGGCGCCTTCGTACAAGTGAGGGTGGCGGGAACGCATCTTCGTCACCAGCCCGTGCGCCACATCGTGCATGTCGAATGCGCCGCGTTCCTCGGCCAGGACCGAGTGGAACAGGATCTGGAGCAGTAGGTCGCCGAGCTCTTCCCTCAGGGCCCGATCATCGCCCCGGCGAAGCGCATCGTCGACTTCGTGCGATTCCTCGATCAAATAGGGGCGAAGCGACTCGTGCGTTTGGGCAGCATCCCAGTCGCAACGGACGCGTAAGTCGCGCATTATCGCGAGCGTATCTTCAAGCGATGCTTTGTCTTGCGTCATTGGCGGAAGTCTAATGGGCGCGTGGCTCGAAATCGACCTCGACGCTCTCGTTCGCAACGCTCAGGCGATTGCTCGTCGCGCTCAGGCGCCGCTGTTGCCCATGGTCAAGGCGAACGCCTACGGCCTCGGTGTCCTCCCCGTCGTCCGCGCGCTCGAAACGCTCTCCCCGTGGGGCTATGGTGTGGCAACGCTCGACGAAGGCATGGCGCTTCGCGCCAACGCAATGCATCGGCCGGTGCTCATCTTCACGCCACTACTGCCCAGGGAGCTGGAAACGGCCCACCAGCATCGATTGACGCCAACCCTGGGTACGGCCGAGGCGATTGCCGCGTGGGCGCCGTCAGGCGCCCCGTGGCATTTAGCGATAGACACAGGGATGAACCGCGCGGGGATGCCATGGGATGCCATTGATACTCAGGGTCAGGTCCCCGAGGGCGCGTTTACGCATTTTCACTCGGCCGAATGCGGCGATGGATCGATGGAGCAGCAGTTGGGCCGCTTCAGAGAGGCACTGAGCCGTCTACCCGCCCGGCCCCAGCTGCTCCACGCCGAAAACAGCGCCGCGCTCGAGCGGCTCACGGGTCCGTCGGCGTGGGACATTGTGCGCCCGGGCGTGTTCCTGTACGGGGTCGGCAAAACCGCCGAGCCGGTGGCAACGCTCAAAGCGCACATCGTGGACCTGAGGACGATCGCGGCCGGAGAATCGGTGAGCTATGGCGCGACATACCGAGCCGCGAGCCCACGACGGATCGCGACGCTCGCGCTCGGCTACGCCGACGGGTATCGCCGCGCATTTGGGAATCGCGGCCGCGCGATAGTGAATGACCGCGAGGCGCCGGTGGTCGGAAATGTCACGATGGACATGACGATGATCGATGTGACAGATGTACCATGTGAGATCGGGGACGTTGCAACCGTCCTCGGGCAGGCCGGCGAGCGGGTTCTTGATGTGGTGACGGTCGCCGAGGATGGGGGAGTCTCCCCCTACGAGCTGCTCGTCGGGCTCGCGCTCCGAGCGAAACGGATCTACACGGGCTCGGGGGGGTACACGTGACGCGCGCTGAGTTGGAGGCGCGAGCCATCGCTGCCGCCCGGAATGCGCATGAGCGGGCCTATTCGCCGTACTCGGGGCTTCGCGTCGGGGCCGCGTTGTGCGATATCAACGGAGCGATCGCCGTCGGATGCAATGTCGAGAACGCCGCTTATGGTTCGACGATGTGCGCGGAGCACGGCGCCGTGATGGCCGCGGTCGTGGGCGGGATGCGCGCACCGGTGCTCCTCGCCATCGTCACGAACGGACGCGCGCCGGCTCCTCCATGTGGCACCTGTCGGCAGGTCCTGGTTGAACTGGCACCGGACGTTGAGATTATCAGCCTTGCGGGAGATGGGGCGGACCAGCGACAAGAACGGTGGCGCTTGACCGACCTGCTTCCGGACGCATTCTTGCCGTCGTCCCTCGACACTCCGACATGACCGTTCGTCCCATTGCCGTCATTGCCACCATCCTCGGCGCCGCGTTCGCGGCGGCCGCGTGCAGCGAGCATCTGAACGGTGGTGCTGCGTGTGTTGTTCCGGGGTTCTGTCCCGGGCAGAAGCTCCCGCAGTTCGATACGACGATCCGGATAGACCATCTCTCTCCGGTGTACGACACGACGATCGCCAGCTTCCCGCTGCTCGGCGATGAAGGGGCGATCTTGCTGGCGCGCATTCCGCAACGCGCGGACATCCGCGGCGTCATGCGGTTCGATTCGCTCGCCAATTATTACACGGCCACGGTCGACGACACGGCGGCCAAGTTCTATCCGACGGTCGCGCACGACGCGCTGGTGTGGTTCACGATCAACCGGTCGGGGTTCGCGGCGACGCGTGGGTCGGACCAGGTCCAGTTCCTCGTGTTCGATATCGACACCACCGCGGACACGACCATCAGCGTGCTGTCGGGCATGTTCAACAGCGCGCATTTTCTCGGTGCGAGCGGCGTGCGGCTGGCGTCGGCGCTGAGCGACACGCTGAACGCGAGCTCGCTCGACACGTTCGTTATTCACCTGGACACGGCGAAGATCCTGGCGAAGACTCGGGGCGACCGCAAGCTGCGCCTCGGGATCATCCCGCAACTGCTGAACAACCCGAGCGATGGTATCCGCCTGACGATCGCCCTCAATCCGACGCCGTACGTCCGCTATTACGGAAGCCTCGACAGCCTCAAGGACACCACCTACGCCCGCGTGGTGTCGGATTTTCGGTCGGTCACGCCGGTGACCGATACCTCGTTGCTCGCGCGGCTCATTCATTACCCGCTCATTGTCCAGGGGGCGATCACCGACTCGATGGATGCACTCAACATCGGCGGTATCCCCGCGCGCCGGGTTTTTCTGCGGTTCGCGCTGCCCCCGCGCATCATCGATACGGCGAACGTGATCCGCGCGACGCTGATGCTGCATCCAAAGCCACAGCCGCTCCAATTGGCGGGCGATACGCTCGTGCTGTATCCGTGGCCGGTGGTGTCGTCGAACAAGGTGATGACCGCGGCCGAGGCGACCAATTTCATCGTCAGCAACACGCTCTACTCGTTGGATTCCGTGCAAGTCGTGCCATTGGCCGGCGCGGTGGTGGCGTTCGACTTCGTGAATGCGGTGCGGAACTGGCAGAACGTCTCGGATACGGTCAATACGCGCTCGCTCGTGCTCCGGATCCTCCCTGAGGGCGGCACGCCGCTCGAAGCCAGCTTTTGGTCATCGTTCGCTCCTGACACGTCGCTTCGGCCCCATGTCCGAATCCAGTACGTCAAACGGTCGGGCTTCGGGGCTCCGTGATGCGCATTGCTTCCGTCGGCGTGTTGGCCCTCGCGCTCCCTGTGTCGCTCGTCGCCCAGGGCAACATCAGCACCCAGGGCTTCGGCTACCCCCCAGGCCAACTGAGCACGCGCGCTGAGGGCGCGGCGGGCGCGTTTGGCGAGTTCGACGCGCAGTCGCCGATCAACCCCGCCGCCATCGCGTCCGATCGCACGACACAGATTCACTTCCAGTACGATCCGGAGTTCCGCACGGTCGACGTTGGGAATACGCACGAGAGCTCGACCACCTCGCGCTTCCCACTGGCCATGATCAGTGGCCCGATCTGGGGTGGCGGCGCGATCGCCTTGTCCTGGTCGACCCTGATGGACCGCACGTTCCAGGTGTCCCAGACCAGCTTCATCAACAACTACACCGCGAATCAACGCGACACGCTGATCGCGACGATCGGATCGAGCGGTGGCATCAATGACATTCCGTCTGACCACCGCGTGGGCATTCGGCTCCTGGTTGGCGATCGGTGGTGGGTTCGACCTGTTTACGGGAGAGAATCGCCTCACCCAAACGGTGACCGTCAACGATACGATCCCGAATCAGTATGCGAATTCCCAATTCAAGAACTCGCTCTCGTACGACGGCGTGGGCGCATTGGGCGGCATCACCCTGCGTCCCGTGAAATGGCTCGGTCTCGCGGGCTCGTTCCGATATGGCGGCGGCATCACGGTGCGCGAAGGCGACTCCGCCACCGTGGCTCACGGCCTCATTCCCGCCCGCGCCGGTGGCGGTCTGCTCCTCACTCCCCTTCAGGGCCTCCTCATCTCGGCGCGCTATGACTGGGAAGAGTGGTCGCGGCTGAACCTGCTGGAGAAGGGCAACCTCCTGGCGCAGAACGGTGGCGGGTGGAGCGTCGGCGCCGACATTGAAGGACCGAAGCTGGGCACGAATCGCTACGTCACGCTGCGCGTGGGCGGCGGCAATCGCCCGCTGCCGTACGTGCTCGACGGCGTGTCGATTCGGGAAACGGAGATCAGTGGAGGACTCGGTATTCCACTCCTCCTGCAGCGATCCGTGCTCAACGTCTCGCTCATTCACGCCGACCGCACATCAGTGCTCGGCGTCAGCGAGAAAGCGTTCATCTTGAGCGTCGGGCTGACTATCCGACCGTGACCGAGCCCCAAGCGCCGCTGATCCTCGTCGCGGACGACGTTCCCGCGAACGTGGAGTTGCTCTTCGATCAGCTTCACGCGCTCGGTTACCGTACGGTCTCGGCCCTCGACGGTCCCTCCGCCCTGACGGCGGCCTTCGTCCACCATCCCGAGCTGTGCATCCTCGACGTGTCGATGCCGGCCGGCGATCTCGGCTGCGACGATCGCTCGACGGGGTTCGAGGTCTGCCGCCGCATTAAGCGCGATCCGCGCACCGCGCGCATCCCGGTCATCTTCGTCACGGCGCTGAACGACACCTCTGACCGCGTGAAGGCGATTGAAGCCGGCGGCGATGATTTCTTGACCAAGCCGCACAACCGGCTCGTGCTCGGCGCGCGCGTGCGGAGCCTGATCCGGCTCAAAGCGGCGACGGACGCGCTGGAAGACAGCTACCGGAAGCTCCGTGAGCTCGAGAAAGTGCGCGACGATCTCATGAAGATGATCGTGCACGATCTCAAGACGCCGCTCACGTCGATCCTCGCCAGTCTCGAGCTGCTGCTCGACGGCGATCTCGGGCCGCTCTCCGGCGATCAGCGCGGGATGGTGTCCGATGCCGACGGCAAGGCCCAGGAGCTCCTTCGGCTCATCGAGGACCTGCTCGAAATCGCCCGCATCGAAGAGGCCGCGTTGCCACTCTCGCTCGAGCCGATCTCGGCCGTGGATCTGCTCGGAGAGATCCTCGGCGAGTGGGCCGTGCGATTTCAACAGGACGGCGCGACCGCCACGTTCGATGTCGCCGACGACGTGACCCTGTTCGAGGCGGATCGGGGGCTCCTCAAGCGCGTGTTCGCGAACCTCGTACAAAACGCGCTCACGCATTCGGCTCGCGCCATCACGTTGACGTTGACCGCCCGGCGTGATCCGTCCGGCGTGTTGTTCACCGTGGCGGACAACGGTCCCGGCATCCCGCCGCAGTATCACGAGCTGATCTTCCGGAAGTTCGAGCAGGTGCGTGCGCTCAACGCGCCGCGCGTGCGCAGCTCCGGCCTCGGGCTCGCGTTCTGTCGCCTGGTGGTCGAGCAGCACGGCGGGCGCATTCTGGGTGCAGAGCGCCGAAGGGCAGGGCTCGGCGTTTCACATCCTGCTGCCCCAGGCGCCGAAGACGGCCGAGTATCCCGTGGTGACGGGGTGAACGTCTACCTCCAGACGTTCGGGTGTCGGGCGAATCAGGCGGATTCGGAAGCCGTCCGCTCCCTCGTGCTCTCGGCGGGACACGAGCTGGTCGACTCGCCGAGCGACGCTGACGTAGCGGTGTTCAACTCCTGCACGGTCACGGCAGCCGCCGACGCCGACGTTCGGCAAGCCGTTCGGCGCGCGCCGACCGCACGCAAGATCCTGATGGGATGCCTCCCTTCGCACACACCGCCAGACGTGACGGACGTACTCCCGGGCGCCGATCTGGATGCGATCGCGGCGGTGCTCGGGATACCGTCAAGCGCGAAGCGCGAGACGATCAAACAAACCGGCACCCGCGCACTACTCCGCATCCAAGACGGCTGCGATGAGCACTGCACGTTCTGCGCGACGACCATGGCCCGTGGCGCGCATCGCTCGCGAGGCATCGGGGAAATCCTGGCCGAGGCCGAGCGGCTTGCCGAGTGGCATCCCGAGATCGTCCTGACGGGTATCCATATTGGCTCCCACGAGTCCCTGGGGCTGCTCGTCCAGGCGCTCGTCGACCGGCTGCCGGGTACGCGATTTCGATTGTCGTCAATCGAAGCGACGGAGGTCGATGGCCGGTTGCGCGGCCTGCTCCGCGAGGGTGCGATAGCGCCCTGGCTGCATGCTCCGCTCCAATCGGGCTCCGATCGCGTGCTCAAACGGATGGGCCGTCACTGGTATACCGCCGCGACGTACGAGCGCGCGATCGCCGAGATCGTCGATCGGATGCCGGTGTTTGGGCTTGGCGCTGACGTCATCGCCGGATTCCCTGGAGAGACGGAAGAAGATCATCGCGCGACGATGGCGCTCGTCGAACGGCTCCCGTTCACGGCGTTGCACGTATTCCCATACTCGCCCCGCCCGGGCACGGCGGCCGAGCGGCTCGGGCCGCCGGTCCGCTCGAACGAGCGGGCGGCCGAGCTGCGGGCCTTGGCCGCACGGAAGGCCGCGGCGTATCGGGACGCCCGACGCGGGACGATCGCGGATGCGATAGCCATGGGTGGGCGTAAGGCTATGACGGAAGACTATCTTACGGTCGATTTGGCCGACCCGACTATCCCGCGCGGCACTCGGTGGCGAGGATTGTTGGTTGCCAGCGCGACTACGCCCGACCGCCTTACCATTACGCGATGACCGATCAGCCGACCGTCTACGTCGAGACGTATGGTTGCCAGATGAACGTCAGCGACTCCGAGCTCATGCTCGGAAAGCTCGTGGCGTCCGGCTATCGTCCCGTCGACGGCCCGGACGGCGCCGATGTCATTCTCGTCAACACGTGCGCGATTCGGGATCACGCCGAGCAACGGGTGATCGGGCGCCTCGGCGAGCTCAAACGGCATATGGCGCCAGGCGCGATCCTCGGTGTGACGGGCTGCATGGCGCAGCGCCTCGGCCCCGTGCTGTTGGAGCGTGCATCGCACGTGAGTCTCGTGATCGGACCCGACGGCTATCGCGCGTTGCCTGCTCTGCTTGATGGTGCCCGCCGCGGCATTCGGGCCACTGCGACAGAGTTTGATCTCGAGGAGCATTACGAGGATTTCTCGCCGCGGCGTATCGACGGCGTGAAAGCGTGGATCCCGGTCCAGCGGGGATGCGACTACCGGTGCACGTACTGCATCGTGCCGACGACACGCGGCCCGGAGCGCAGCCGTCGCCTCGCCGACGTTGTCCGTGAGGTCGAATCCGTCGTGGCCGAAGGCATGACCGAGGTCGTGCTGCTCGGCCAGACCGTCAACTCCTACCACGACGGGGAGCACGATTTCGCTGATCTGCTCCGCGCCGTGGGCGCGGTATCAGGGGTCCGTCGCATCCGCTTTACGAGCCCACACCCGAACGATTTCTCCGACCGGGTGATCTCCGCGCTCGCCGAAGTCCCGGCCGTGTGCGAACACGTCCACTTGCCGATGCAATCCGGCTCGACGCGCATACTCAAGCGCATGCTGCGCCGGTATTCTCGCGAGGGCTACTTGGAGTGCGTGGCGCGGCTCCGCGAGGCGATCCCGGGGCTCGCGCTGACGACGGATGTGATCGTCGGATTTCCGGGTGAGACGGACGACGATTTCTCCGAGACGCTGGAGGTCGTGCGGGAGGTGGGATTCGAGGACGCGTACACGTTCAAGTTCTCTCCCCGGGATGGGACGGCCGCCACGCGCTTTCCGGTTGGGGAGACGGTACCGGATGACGTGGCGAGCGAGCGGCTGGCCCGGCTCATCGAGACCGTTCGGGGTGCCAGCCGGCGGCGCAACCTGGGTCTTCTGGGGACGGAGCACGAGGTGTTGGCCGAGCGGGTCGCCAAGCGGGGCGAAGGGGAGATTCAGGCGCGGACCCGCGATTTCAAGACCGTGGTCCTCGGCTCGGGCGCCGCGGTGCTGGGTGGCTACTATCGGGTGAAGATCACCGGGACGACGGGGTCGACGTTTACCGGCGAAATTATTGGCGCGACTCGTGCGTTGCCCGTGTCTCACCAGGCGGTTGTGTGATCAACGCACTCGAAGAAGCCATTCGGGCGTCCTACGAGACCCTGCGGCCCTTGCACCCCGAGCTGTGCTCGTGCGACCGGTGTCGCGACGACGTCCTCACGTTTGCCTTGAACCAAGCGCGTCCCCGCTACATCGTGGGTGACGCGCTCGGCTCGGCGGTGACCCGCGTGACCCTGAGTAAGGATCAAGCGCAAGCGGAGCTGGCCGTGATCGTGCTCGACGCCATGCAGCGGGTGGCCAGTCAGCCGCATCATCACGCATAACGGGGAGGAGTCGTGGTCCAACACACCGACACATTGGTGGTGACGATCGAGCGATTCATCATCGAGCAGGAACGACTGTATCCCCAGGCGACCGGTGAGCTGTCTGGCATTCTGTACGATCTGGCGCTGGCTGCCAAGTTGATCGCCAACAAGGTCCGTAGTGCGGGGCTGGCCGACGTCCTGGGCGCCACGTCGTCGATCAACGTCCAGGGCGAAACGCAGCAAAAATTGGACGTCCTGGCGAACGACATTCTGATCAAGGCGCTGGACCACGGCGGCCGTCTCGCCGCCATGGCCTCGGAGGAAGAGCCGGACATCATCCCGATCCCGGACGGCTTCCCGACGGGGAAATACGTGATCGTGTTCGACCCGCTCGACGGCTCGTCGAACATCGATGTGAACGTTCCCGTCGGCACGATCTTCTCGGTGATGCGTAAGATCTCGCGCGGCACGCGAGGTGATCTGTCCGACATGCTGCAGCCAGGCCGGCGGCAGGTCGCCGCGGGCTACGTCATCTACGGCTCCAGCACGATGCTCGTCTATACGACCGGTCAGGGCGCCCATGGTTTCACCTTGGACCCGTCCATCGGCGAATTCCTCCTCTCGCATCCCGATATCAAGACCCCCGCGCGCGGGCGATACCTGTCGGTGAATGATTCCTACGAGCAACACTGGGACGAATCCACGCGTGCATTGATCCGTCGGTACCGTGGTCTCGACGGCAAAAGAAAGCCGCTGTCCGGCCGATACGTCGGGTCGCTCGTTGCCGATTTCCATCGCAATCTCTTGGGCGGTGGCCTTTTCGCGTATCCGGCGAATGCCCAGTACCGAAAGGGCAAGCTGCGGTTGCTCTATGAGGCCAACCCATTGGCGTTCATCTGCGAGCAAGCGGGCGGCGGGGCCATCGACGGCGTGAATGACATCCTCGACTTGACGCCGACCGAGTTGCATCAGCGAACGCCGCTGTATATCGGCAGCAAAGACGAGGTCGCCCTCGCGCGCGAGATGCTCGCCGCGAGCCTGAGCGCGGTCGGTGCGTGAGCTGACACCGTCGGGTCTGACAGTCGCCCCGCTCTATCGACCGGCCGACGCGCCGGTCGATTACGCACGTGACCTCGGCGACCCGGGAACGTTCCCGTTCACCCGTGGGATTCAACCCACGATGTACCGTGGGCGGCTGTGGACCATGCGCCAGTACGCCGGCTTCGGGACGGCGGCCGAGACGAATGCGCGCTTTCGCTTACTGCTCGCGGCTGGCCAAACCGGATTGTCGGTCGCGTTCGATCTGCCGACGCAGATGGGATTCGATTCCGACTCGCCGCGAGCGTTGGGCGAAGTCGGCCGCGTGGGCGTGGCGATCGACACCGTGGAAGACATGCACGCGTTGTTGGCCGACCTGCCCCTCGACCGCGTGTCGACGTTGATGACGATCAATGCGACGGCGTCGACGTTGCTAGCGATGTACATCGTCGCGGCCGAAGAGCGGGGTATCGGCCGCGACAAAATATCGGGCACGGTCCAAAACGACGTTCTCAAGGAGTACATAGCCCGCGGTACGTATATCTACCCACCAGGGCCGAGCCTCGCCCTCGTCGCTGACGTGATCCGCTTTTGCACTGCCGAGGTTCCGGGCTGGAACCCCATCTCGATCTCGGGCTATCACATCCGCGAGGCCGGTGCCACGGCGATCCAGGAGCTGGCGTTCACATTCTCGAATGCGATCGCGTATATCGATCGTGCACTGGCGGCCGGGGTGGCAATCGACGATTTCGCGCCTCGGTTGTCTTTTTTCTTCGCCGCCCACAACGATCTCTTCGAAGAAATCGCGAAATTCCGCGCCGCGCGCCGGATCTACTCGCGCCTGATGCGCGATCGTTTTCACGCGAGCGAAGCGAGCGCCAGGCTCCGTTTTCACACGCAGACGGGCGGCGTTACGCTGACCGCCCAGCAGCCGCTGAACAACGTCGTCCGCGTCACGGTCCAAACGCTCGCCGCGACGCTCGGCGGCACGCAGTCGTTGCACACGAACGGCTACGACGAGGCGCTCGCGCTCCCGACGGCCGAAGCGGCCACGCTCGCGCTTCGAACGCAGCAAATCGTCGCCTACGAGTCGGGAGTCGCGAGCACCGCCGACCCATTGGCCGGCAGCTACTACGTCGAGCACCTGACCACGGAGCTCGAGCAACACGCCCTCGCCCTGATGTCTCGCGTCGACGACCTCGGCGGAGCAGTATCCGCGATCAGCGCCGGATTCTTCCAGGACGAGATCGCCAAGAGCGCCTACGAGTACCAACTGCGCGTCGAGAGCCGCGATGCCCCGATTGTCGGCGTCAACATCTTCACCGACGACTCCGCACCGCCCACAATCCCGGCTCCCGATTTCAGCGCCCTCGAACGCGATCAGGTCGCGCGCTTAGCCACCGTACGCAAAAGCCGCGATGCCACCAAGGTCGATGCCGCTCTCGCCGCCCTGCGCACCGGCGCTCACGACCAGCAGCCCCTCATGCCGCTCATCATCGACGCCGTCCGCGCGCGCGCCTCGGTCGGCGAGATATCCGACACGCTACAGCGCGAGTGGGGACGGTTCCGGGACTCGTGATGTTGTTCCTGATCGCCCTGCTGGCGCCCCAAGACTCCACGCGAGTCTATGATGTCGTGCCCGACCAGAGTGATGACATTCCGGCTGCCATCGAGCGATCTGTCGAGCACATGAATTTCATCATTCGCCCAATCGCCCGTCATCGCTTGCGGAAAACCAACCCTCTCCCACAGCACCTGCGCCTCGACTACGCACCAGACACGATCACGGTCCACCTCGGCGACGCCCCACCAGCCGCCCTCCCTCGTGACGGCTCAGCCGTACCCTGGCGTGACATAGACAACGACAAGTGCCGCATAAGCCTGACGCTCGCGGGCGACACCCTGATCGAGCACGTCGTTGCGCACGGCGGCCAAGGTGAGACGCGCTACGTCATGCTCGACGGCGGCAAACGCATCCGCGAGGACGTCCGCATCACGAGCTCGCACCTGCCGCAGCCGGTGGTTTACAGCGTGGTGTTCGCCAAGGCCGAGTAGCTTTCAACGGGGCCAAGCTCCCCGTTTCCCGCACTGCGACCGCCAGGTAGACTCGGGACGCCCAGCTGCTGCTTGTAGCGCTTGCGGCTCGATTCACCATATGCCAAATTCATGGAGCAGCTCATACGATGCCTCGATGGGCCGCATCGGTATCGGCCGCCATTCGAGATCGTGTGGCTCGCGGCCAAGTCCGATTCACGTTCAAAGCAATTACCGAGCTCGCGATGCTCGGGGAAGGGCTGGACAAATCCGATATCTGTGAAGTTCTCGCCGACCTTCGGCCGAGTGACGCGTGCTCGAGACTGCGATCATCATCGACGCATGAGTGGATGTATGTGTTCAAACCGCACGTCGGCGCGACGATCTTGTATCTCAAGGTCATCGTGCGCACATCGTGCATTGTGATTTCCTGCCATGACGACCAGACGCCTGAAGCCAGTTCCTAACGAAGCCTGCCCGGAATGCGGCGCGACGATGACCACCGTTCGCGGTGCCTTGAGCTACCCGGTTAATGGGGAACGCGTGCGCGTGGCGGGTGTGACGTATTCTCAGTGTTCTCGTGGACACGACCCCGTCCTCGGGATCGATCAAGCTCGCCTGCTGCAGGAGGGTGCGCTCGCGCGTTATCGCAAACGATACGGCTTGTTGTCCGCCGGCGACATCCGCGCCCTGCGCGGTGAGCTCGGTCTGACACAGGGAGCACTCGCCTCGTTGCTTCGGCTGGGCGGCAACACGCTGTCGCGATGGGAGTCAGGGCGCAATGTGCAGACGGCCGCTATGGACCTCTTGCTCCGGCTTCTACGCGACGTGCCGGGTAATCTCGACTATGTGAGACGGCACGCGGCATAAGCACTCTCGGACCGAAAATGATGCGGGAGGCGCTTGGCGTCTCGAGGGTTCATCGACAGGGTACTTCCTTGGAACCGAAGGTAATCGCGCGAATTCGCGCATTCGGAAGTATGGGATCTTGCAATGCCTGGAGTTTGAGACCCTGGAACTTGTGCGCTTCCAACAGATCCCGCTGCGCGTAGTCGGCGGAACCAAAGAGAAACACCACGCCTCGAGCCGCACAAAACCCCACCTGCACCTGACCGTTCTCGACCCATACAATGCCACGATTGCCGTACGTGGCGGTCAACTGACTCCATGTCGCGTCCGAGGGCAAGCCGCGAGGCAAGCGCCCAGCCGCACCACGTAAGATCCACAAGTGCAGAGGCCGTCCGCTATCGATCGCCGACGCCCGGCCAGCGGCGATGGCGGAGACCTGCAAGCCGTCGAAGGGAAAAACGACTCGAGGCTCCGCTTGCGGGTTCACGTCGTACGTTTTGACTAGCGTGGTATCAATGCGAGCCGCGGGGCAACGACGGAGCAGATCGACAAGCGGAGCCTGGATTCCAAGGGGACCGATTGAATCGCCGGTGATGCTGAGTTTTGCCGCCGGCGACACAGGGCAGGTGTCGGCGGCGCGCTCCGGTGCACTCGACTGCGCGCCGCCAGGTCCCGGCCCGATCATCAGCCACAACACGCAGGTACGCAGCGCTGGCGAAACCCGGCTCGGTGTCCCCTTGCTTGAGAAGTGAGTACGCTGCGATTCGATGGTGGCGCGTGAGCGCAAGCGTTCGCTACGTGAACCCATCGCGATACCACGATTACACCCCGCCGTACCATTCGTAACCCTGGTCGGACCAGTAGCCGCCGTTGCGCTGGGGTAGGAAGACGATCTTCGTCAGGTACTTCGTGTTCTTGTAGCCCAGCTTGACGGGCGAGAACACGCGCGCCGGGCCTCCGTGGGGCGCTCCCAGCCAGTGGCCGTCCATTCCGTAAGCGACGAGCGTCTGCGGGTGCATCGCCGAGGGCAGATCCCAGGACTCGTGGTAGCCGTCGTCGAACGACTGGAAGTCGACGTACTGGGCGGTCGGGAGGGGCTGAACGAGGGCGGCCAATGCGCTGAGCCGGACGCCCGTCCAAGAAGCCACTGCCGTCCAGCCCTCGACGCAGTAGTGGTTCACCCGCTGCGTCACGGATGGGAGGGCCGCCAGCTGGCTCAGACTCAGCGTGAGCGGCTTGGCCACCATCCCCGAGATCTCCAGCGTCCACGGGCCGCGCTTCGCGGCGTCCCACATCGGTACGGTGTTGGCAATGAAATACGAAGGGTACGCAGCCAAGGGGGTCACGAAGCGGCCGCGGGCCACGTCCATGGACCGGTGGCGGAATAGGCCGCGCTCGACCTTCTCGTTCGCATGCTCGGCGAAAGAGAGCGTGCGGTCGCAGGCGGCGAGCACGGTCAGTGCGGTCGTGCTCAGGAAGTCGCGCCTACGCATCGGCAGGGCTGTCCTCACGCGCGCAGGGCGCCAGGTGGTAGAGCGGGCGGGCGTTGCGCGCCTCTGGGGAGCAGCGCTCGTCGTAGCGCCCGGTGATCATCGAGGGGATCGAATACGGATCAACCGCGAAGACCATGAAGACGTGCCCAACGACCAGGATCACTAACAGGCTCATGGCCACGAAGTGCCAGTACCGCGCCCACACGTAACCCCCGAACACGCTCGTCAGCCACCCCAGCTCCACCGGCTTCCAGATCGCCAACCCGGTGAGCACGAGCAGGACCCCGACCAAGGGCAAGGTGAAGTAGGCGAGCTTCTGGAGCGCGTTGTGCTTCCCCTGATGGGGATGGTGCTTGGTGATGAAGAGATAGAACCGGACCATGGCGATCGAATCCCGGAGATCGCCCTTCCGGGGCACCAAGTCCCGCCACTCGCCGTGGAGGTAGAGGAACCCCAGGTAGACCAGGCCGTCGAGGACTAAGAGCCACATCATGGCGAAGTGCCAGTGACGGGCGCCGCCGAGCCAGCCGCCGAAGGTGAGCCAGTTGGGGATCGGCTTGCCGGCGAAGGGATAGCAGCAGAAGCTCTGGCCGCGGCGGGCGAAGGCGGGGTAGGCGTTGAAGATGCGCAGGCCGGAGCCGACCATGATGGTGATGGCGACGACGGCAACCCAGTGCGTGACCCGCACGACCCAGTGGTGGCGGAGTACGGTTGTCATAGGCTAAGTTCCAAGATAATGCCGACTTACGCGTATCGCTGCCCGAACGGTCACGAGTTCGATCATTTCTTCCGCAAGATGAGTGACGCGGTGCAAACGTTGCCGTGTCCCACCGATGGCCTGCCTGCAGTGCGCCAAGTGTCAGGTGGTGCCGGCCTACACTTCAAGGGTTCCGGATTTTACGCCACTGACTACAAGCGCCCCAGTAGCAATGGCGGTGAAGGCTCGGACAGCAAGCCCGCGGACAAGTCAGCCGACAAGCCAGCCTCTCCCGCGTCATCGTCCGGAGACGGGTCCAAAAAGAGCGAATGAACGACGTTGAACTGCTGCGTGACGCGCTCGCTCACGCGGCGCGCTCACTCGGCGCGCCCAGCGACGTCGCACCCATCGTCGAGCGCCCGCGCGATCCGTCGTTCGGCGACTGGACAACGAATCTCGCCCTCACGCTCGCCAAGCCGCTGGGCAAGAAGCCACGCGACATTGCTACGGCGCTCATCGCCGCGCTGGATCTCTCCGCGCTGCATGTGGCCGCGGCCGAGATCGCGGGGGCCGGGTTCATCAACTTTCGCATGCAACAGGCCGCGCTCGCGCGAGGCCTGGCGGCGATTATCGCCAAGGGCGACGGTTACGGGAAATCCGACGTTGGACACGGACAGCGCGTGATGGTCGAATTCGTCTCGGCGAATCCAACCGGCCCCTTACACGTCGGTCACGGGCGCCAAGCCGCCCTCGGCGACGCGATCTCCCGGCTCCTGGAGTGGACGGGATGGGACGTCTCCCGCGAGTTCTACTACAATGACGCCGGCGCCCAGATCGACAATTTGACATCGAGTGTCCAAGCTCGGGTCCGTGGCGAGTCGGTTCACGAGAAAGGGTATCACGGGGAGTACATCAAGGAGATTGCGGCCGCGTACGTCGCCGCGCATCCCAATGATCCAGATGCCCGCGACTCCAACACGGTTCGCCAATTTGCCGTCCGCGTGCTCCGTGGAGAACAAGACAGAGATCTGCAAGCGTTCGGGGTCTACTTCGACACGTACTATCTAGAATCGTCGCTATATAGTGACGGCTCGGTCGACCGCACGCTGGATACGTTGCGACAGTCCGGATACGTGTACGAAGAAGGGGGCGCGGTCAAACTCCGCACGACCGCGTTCGGCGATGCCAATGATCGCGTGGTCGTGAAAAGCAATGGCACGTTCACGTACGTCGTCCCCGACATCGCGTATCACGTCGGCAAATGGCAACGCGGATTCGGCCGTGTGATCAACATCCATGGCTCCGACCACGTCGGCTACTTCGCGAGAGTGCGCGCTGGACTCCAGATGATGGGCGCGGGCATTCCGAAAGGCTGGCCGGATTATGTGATTCACGACCTGGTCAAAGTCGCGCGCGGTGGCGAGGAAGTCCGCATGTCGAAGCGCGCCGGCGACTACGTCACGCTGCAAGATCTCCTGGAGTGGGTCGGGCGCGATGCCGTGCGCTACTTCTTCCTCATGCGACGCTACGTGTCCGACCTGACGTTCGAACGTCGATCTCGCGCAGCGACAGTCGGACGAGAATCCCGTCTATTACGTGCAGATGGCCCACGCACGCATGTGCGGCATCTTTCGCGTCGGTGGCATCAATAAAGACGAGTTGCAGATTGAGACCGAGGCGTTGGATGCGCTCAGCGCACCGGAGGAGCTCGAGCTCATCAAAGCGCTGCTCGACTTTCCCGACATCGTGGAGAGCGCGGCCCAGGGGCTCGAACCGCAGCGGATCACGGCCTACGTGCACGAGATGGCGCAACTGGCGCACCACTGGTATCACAAGTATCACGTGCTCGGAGAGCCCGAGCCCGTACAAAGCGCGCGACTGGCACTCGCGCGCGCCACTCAACTCGTTCTCAGGAACGCGATGACCCTGTTAGGCATTCACGCGCCGGAGCGCATGTGACGGTACTCGTCGTTGGCTCGGTGGCGCTCGATTCGGTCGAGACGCCATTTGGGAGCGCCGAGAACGTCCTCGGCGGCTCGGCAACATTTTTCGCCTCCGCGGCATCGCTGCTCACAACGGTGCAGGTGGTCGGCGTCGTCGGGTCCGATTACCCCGTCGACAAGCTCGCGCCGCTCGTCGCGCGGGGCGTCGATTTCGCCGGCCTCGAACGGGCCGAGGGCGAGTCGTTCCGTTGGCGCGGCCGCTATCGGCACGACCTGAATACCGCCGAGACGCTGGAAACCCGGCTTGGCGTATTCTCGCACTTCCGGCCGAAGATTCCGGAGCAGTTCCGGAAGGCGCCGTTCGTCTTTCTCGGCAACATCGACCCGCGATTGCAAATCGATGTCCTGAGCCAGGTCGACGCGCCGAAGCTCGTGGCGTGCGATACGATGAATTTCTGGATCGAGAGCCGCCGCGCGGACCTCGTGACGCTGCTCGGCAAGGTGCATCTGATCACGCTGAATGACGCCGAGGCGCGGCAGCTCACGGAAAGGGCCAACCTGGTCCACGCCGCCCGCTGGATTCTCGACCACGGTCCGCGCTACGTCATTATCAAGAAGGGCGAGCACGGGGCGTTCATGTTCACCCGCGAATCCGTCTTCTATGCACCGGCGTATCCGCTGGAGAAGATCTTTGATCCGACCGGCGCAGGGGACTCGTTTGCCGGCGGGTTCGTCGGGTATCTGGCGAAGACGGGGAACTTGAGCGACGCCAATATGCGGCGCGCCGTCGTCTACGGCGCCGCAATGGGATCGTTTGCCGTTGAAAAGTTCTCGAACGAGCGCCTGCTGGAATTGACCCGGGCGGATGTCGATGCCAGAGTGGCGCAGTTCAAGCAACTCGTCGCATTCGATACCGAGAATGCCTGCGTGATCGACTACAAAGCCGCCGGAGTAGATCTCGAAGCCGCTGACGATGCGAAGCGGCGGCTCAAGCGGCTCGTCGAGTCGACCTTCACGGCCGGTGTACGCGGGGCGTTCGGCGGGTTCGGCGGCATGTTTCGCGTGCCGAGTGGAGAGAAACCGCGGCTGCTCGTGGCGAGCGCCGACGGCGTGGGCACGAAAGTCAAAGTCGCCATCGAGGCCGGCCGCCACGACACGATCGGGCAGGATCTCGTCAATCACTGCGTGAACGACATCCTGGTCCAGGGCGCGACGCCGCTCTTCTTCCTCGACTATGTCGCGTTTGGCCGGTTGGACCCCAATGTGGTCGAAGCCATCGTCGCGGGAGTGGCCACTGGGTGCAGAGAGAATAAGTGTGCGCTCATCGGCGGCGAGACGGCCGAGATGCCTGGCGTGTATACGCCTCCTGATTACGACTTGGCGGGGTTCATCGTCGGTATCGTGGACGAAGACCGAGTCTTGGGCGCCGATCGCGTGCGGGCGGGCGACGTCGTGCTCGGTTTGGCGAGCAGCGGGCTGCACACCAACGGCTATTCGCTGGCGCGACGGGTAGTGAGTGATCGGCTCCATCTTGCGGTGACTGACCGGTTCCCGGGCAGCGACTGCTCGGTCGCCGATGTGCTGCTTGCGGTGCACCGGTCATACCTGGCCGCGCTCAGTCCGGTGCTCGATCGCGTGCACGCGTTGGCGCACGTGACCGGCGGCGGGTTGCCGGGCAACGTCGACCGCGTGCTGCCGCGTTCGCTCGATGCGCGGATAGTGAGAGGTCGCTGGCCCGTGCCGCGTGTATTCGGTGTACTCGCCGAAGCAGGTGGGATCGGCGAGGAAGAGAGGTACCGCGTCTGGAACATGGGCGTGGGGATGGTCGTCATAGCGGACTCGTCATCGGTCGAGACCATCGCGGACGCATCGCGCCGCGTGGGGATCGACTCGTGGCTCCTGGGCGAAATCGTGCCGGGAGAAGGACGGGTAAACATCGTGTAATCACGGAGACACGTACCATGCGTGGCGTTGTTCGTTCGTTCGCGGTCGTGGCGCTCGCGATTGGCGTGCCCAGCGCGGCCCTGCAGGCGCAGTCCGCCCAGTGTGCCAACACCTCGGTGCAGCTGCAGGACGGTTGCCAGAAAACCATCGACCTCTTCGACTTCCTCGCGCCGCAGCTGGCGACCGCCGTCGCCGGCGGCAATGCCATCCTCGGCCAAGGCGGATCGCTCGGCGGCCTCGGACACTTCACGATTGGCATCCAGGCCAACGTCGTGAAGGGCGACATTCCCAAATTCAATCAGTTCCAGGTCTCGACGACCGGGTCTCAGGCGACCGACTTCAACGCGTCGAACTTCCCAGTGCCAATGCCGTCCGCGGTTCTCGGTATCGGACTCTTCGGCGGCATCCCGCTGGGGATCACGAGGATCGGCGGCGTCGATGCGATCGTGACCGGGATCTACATCCCGAAGGTCTCGAGCAACAATATCTCGCTGCAGCCGAAGAACTCGTTCCAGATCGGATACGGCGCGCGCCTCGGTATCGTGCAGGAGACGCCATTCACGCCCGCCGTCTCGGTCTCGTGGATGGAGCGCGATCTGCCGACGACCACGATCTCCGGCAACGACAACAACGGCGACACGCTGACGGTGCACAACCTGTCGATCAAGACGAGCGCATGGCGCCTCGTGGCCAGCAAGAACATCTTCATCCTCGGCCTGGCGGCCGGCGTCGGCGAGGACCACTACAGCATGTCGACGCAGGTCAACGTCGGGCTGAACCAAGGGGCCTATACGGCCTGCCAGGTGCCAGGGGCCGTGTGCTCCGGCACCGTCGCCAGCCCGAGCTTGAGCATTACCCGGGCGAACTACTTCGGCGATCTTTCGCTCAACTTCGCGATTTTCCGGACGGTCTTCGAGGTCGGCCAGGTGGCCGGGAAGGACATCCCGACGTTCAATACGTTCAGCGGCAACGTCGCCGGGTACGCCCGCCTCTATGGTTCGGTGGGGTTTTTGTTCAAGATTTAGGGCATGGATCATGAGCTAATGGCGAGGGCGCTCGCGCTCGCCGAGCTGGGATGGGGACAGACGGCGCCGAACCCGATGGTCGGCGCCGTTCTCGTCCGCGATGGAGAGATCGTCGGCGAAGGGTATCACGCGCGGTATGGCGGGGATCACGCCGAGATCGTAGCCCTGCGCATGGCCGGCGAGCGGGCGCTCGGCGCCACGATGTACGTGACCCTCGAGCCCTGTGCGCACCACGGGAAGACACCCCCATGCGCTGACGCCATTCTCACCGCGGGCGTCGCACGGGTCGTGGCCGCGACGACTGACCCGAATCCGGTCGCGGCCGGCGGCGCCGCACGGCTCCTGGCAGCGGGCGTCGAGTTCGGGGTCGGCGTTGGAGAGAAGGCAGCGCGGGAGCTCAATGCGCCCTTTTTTCACGCCGTGAAGTCGAAGCGGCCCTGGGTGACGCTCAAGCTCGGGATGTCGCTCGACGGCGCGATTGCCGATAGTAATGGACAAAGCAAGTGGATCACCAACGCCGCGTCTCGCCGGGAAACCCATCGCCTTCGCGCCGGCAGCGACGCTATCGCGGTCGGCATCGGAACGGTTCTGGCTGATGACCCGGCACTGACTGTCCGAGACGCTCCCGCGCCGCCTCGCATCTCTCCAATTCGTATAGTGTTCGACAGGTCGGCGCGGCTACCGCTCGACAGCCAGCTCGTACGGACGGCCCGCGAGGTACCCGTCGTGGTGGTCGCGGACCGGCCGGCCCCCAAGTTGGAAGAACACGGGGTCGAGGTCATCGTGGCGCACACGACGCTCGAAGCCCTCGAAGCGTTGAAAAAACGGGGCGTGCGGGCGCTAATGGTCGAAGGAGGCGCCCGGCTCGCGGGCGAGCTACTCGCCGAGAAGCTGGTCGACCGACTCGTTATCTTTCAGTCGCCCCGCATCCTCGGCGCCGGGGCCACCGGAGCCTTTGCGTTCGCGTCGCGGGAGACCGCGGCCGATGCACCGAAGCTTCCCGTCATTGCGCGCCGGGCTATAGATGACGACCTAATGACCGTGTATCAATGTTCACGGGACTCATAGACGACGTAGGGACTATCGAGCGCGTGCTCGATACTCCCGCTGGACGCGAGTTGACCATCGCGTGCCGGTACGAAGACCTTGCGCCCGGCGAGAGCATCGCCATCAACGGCGCCTGTCTCACGGTGCGCGAGTGCGCCCCGCGCCGTTTCACCGTCGCCGCGATCGTGACGACGCTGGATCGGACCACGGTTGCGAATTGGACGGCCGGCACGCGAGTCAACCTCGAACGCTCGTTGCGCTCGAGCGACCGGCTCGGCGGCCATATCGTGCAGGGGCACGTCGATGGCGTCGGGCGTGTCCGCGGGACCGTGCGGCGCGAGGATGCTTGGCTCATCGACATCGAAGTCCCCGAGGACATCGGAGAGCTTCTGGTGCCCCATGGGGCCATTGCCATCGAGGGTGTCAGTCTGACGGTGAACGAGATTCTCGGGCGCGATGTGCTGCAGGTCAGCATCATCGAGTACACATTGCGCCATACCACGCTCGGGTCCCTGAAAGCCGGTGACCGAGTGCAACTCGAGGCCAATGTGATCGGCAAATACGTGCGTCGGCTGGTCGCCCCCTACACCGGGAGCCTATCGTGAGCTTCGCACCGATCGAGCAAGCGATCGCGGATATTCGCGCCGGCAAGTTCGTGCTGGTCGCCGATGACGAGGATCGCGAGAACGAGGGTGATCTCATCTGCGCGGCCGAGAAGATCACGCCGGAGATGGTCAATTTCTTACTGCTCAACGCCCGCGGTCTGATTTGCTTGGCGCTGACGCCGGAGCGCGTCGAGCATCTGCGTCTTTCTCCACAAACCGAAGTGAACACCGAGGCCATGCGCACGGCGTTCACGACGACGATTGACGCCGCCGCGCGCTATGGCGTGACCACCGGCGTCAGCGCGAGTGATCGCGCCACGACCATTCGGGTCGCGGTGGATCCGCGGAGTGTGCCTGGTGATCTGGTTCGTCCCGGGCATATCAATCCGCTCCGCGCGAGGGCTGGTGGTGTGCTGCAGCGTGTGGGACATACGGAGGCCGCGGTAGACCTCGCCCGACTCGCCGGACTCTATCCCGCCGGGGTGATTTGCGAAGTCATGAACGTCGATGGGACGATGGCCAAGCGACAGAACCTGGAACAATTCGCGGCGACGCACGGCATCACGTTCGTCACCGTCGCGCAATTGGTGTCGTATCGGTTGCGCACCGAGCGGCTCGTGCATCGGGTTGCCGAGGCGCGGTTGCCGCTGGAGCACGGAGCGTGGCGGATTATTGGATATCGAAACGACGTCGACCCGCATGAGCATGTCGCCCTGATATTCGGCGATGTCGCCGGCGGGGAAGATGTGCTGGTCCGGATGCACTCGAAGTGTCTCACCGGCGACGTCTTTCACTCGCAGCGCTGCGACTGCGGTTGGCAGTTGGATCGCGCGATGGAGATGATCGCTCAGGCGGGACGCGGGGTGCTTGTGTATTTGGATCAGGAAGGCCGAGGGATAGGACTACTGAATAAGCTCAAGGCGTATGCGCTACAAGACGAGGGCGCGGATACCGTTGAGGCCAACGAGCAGCTCGGCTTCAAGCCTGATTTGAGAGACTATGGCATTGGCGCCCAGATTCTCTTGGATCTGGGGCTCAAATCGATCCGCGTATTGACCAACAATCCGCGCAAAATGGTCGGACTCGAGGGATATGGCCTGCGTATCGTGGATGGCGTCAGGATCGAGGCGCCCGCGACGCAGGAGAACGCTTCGTATCTCCAGACGAAGCGATCGAAGCTCGGCCACCTGCTCGCCTCGTAGCGTGGCCGAGTTCGCGGGGGAGATAGCGGCCCAGGGGCGGCGCTTTGCCGTCGTGGCCAGCCGGTTCAACGAACAGATCACGCAGAAGCTGGCCGAAGGCGCGGTAACGGCGTTGCTCGACGCCGGCGCGGCGTACGACGATGTCGATCTCGTGTGGGTGCCCGGGGCGTGGGAGCTGCCCGCCGCGGCGCGCGCGCTGTTGGCATCCGACCGGTATGACGCCATTGTCGCCGTCGGCGCGGTCGTTCGCGGCGACACGCCGCATTTCGATTTCGTGGCCGGCGAGGCATCGCGGGGGCTCGCCGATGCGAGCGCCGAGTTTCACACCCCGGTGGGGTTCGGGTTGCTGACGTGCGATACGATGGAGCAGGCCGAAGCGCGCGCTGGCGGGTTGCACGGCAACAAGGGCGCCGATGCGGCGCGGGCGGCCATCGAGATGGCCGACTTGTTCGCGCGTCTCGCGGTCGACGACGAGGAGACCCGCTGACTGGCGGATGCCCCGACCGGTGTTGTCCCGACGACTGTTTGGGGCGCCACCACGATCGTGCGCGGTGGCAATGGGGAACCCGGGTTAGGCTGCATCGTGATGTTCATCGACACTTGGAATTGCGCCATCTGGCATGGGACCGGCGGGCCCACTTCGCTGGTGCATGGACCGCCTGTGGAGCGCATCGTGATGCTGACGCTTCCTGTTACCGCGTCGTACTCGCCGCTCTGCCACAAGGTGCTATCCGCGAGCAAGAACGCGAAGCGGCGACTCGTGGCGTTCTCTAGTCCCATCCAGACGACGTGCTGCAAGCTCAAGCCATCGTACGCAACGAACACGTATGACGTATCGACTTGGTATGGCGCCACGGGGCTGTTGAGGCTGCGCAGGACAAATCCATACCAATCGCCGGCGCCCGCCGAGGTCGTGATCTGGACCCTGGAGGGCACGACGCCCTCGAGCGGTGCGATCTTGACGACATTGACGAAATCGCACCACGCGGGGTCGTGCGACGGGGTGCACTCGACGGCGAGCGAATCGAAGTGCGCGACCAGTTGCGCGGCGCTCAACGCCGGCGCCGGCGCGGTCGAGCTTCCACAGGCGATAATGCCGGCGCTGAGTGCGATGAGGGAGATGCAGCAGAGGCTTCTCACGACTACGTTCCCCAGGCAATGGTGAGCCATCGGCGTGGCGCGGACCCGTCTTGAGACTCGCGCGCGATCGCGCGCGCTGCAAGCCCTGTACGCGTGGGATATTCGGTCGGCGCGGGATCCGCTGATGCGAATCGCCGCGCAGGTGTGGGACGATTTGGCGGTGCCGCCCGACGAGCGCCAGATCGCCGGCGAGATCGTGCGCATCGTGTCGAGTCAGGGTGCGGACCTCGATCGCACGCTCGCCGATGTGACGACGAATTGGCGGTTGGACCGCATCGGCGCGATCGAGCGGTCCGTGTTGCGGCTCGCGGCCGCGGAGCTTGCCCGGGGCGTGACGCCCCCCCGCGTGGTGATTCAGGAAGCGATACGACTCGCCGAACGATACGGGTCCGCGAAGAGTGCGGCGTTCGTGAACGGGGTCCTCGACGCGCTCGCGCGGCGCACAGGGCGGTTATAGGCGCGCATGCGCATCGTCGTCGTCAACTGGCAGGATCGCGAGAATCCGCAAGCCGGCGGAGCGGAGACGCATCTGCATGAGCTCTTTGGGCGTCTCGTCGGATACGGGCACGAGGTGTCACTCGTGTGTGCGGGTTGGCGCGGCGCGGCGGCGCGCGCGGAGCTCGATGGCATCCAGGTCTATCGGGTCGGGACGCGCCACACCTATCCCCTGCACGCCCGGCGCCACTACGAATCGCTCTTCCCACCCGGCACCCACGACATCCTCGTCGAGGATCTCAACAAGATCCCGCTGGCAACGCCGCAGTGGAAAGCGCCGCCGGTCGTTGGGCTGGTGCACCATCTCTTCGGGCTGACGGCGTTTCGGGAGCTCGCGGCGCCACTGGCGAGTGCGGTCTGGCTCGCTGAGCGGCCGCTTCCGCTCATCTATCGGAATGTGCCGTTTCAGGCGGTCAGCGAAAGCACCGCCAGTGATCTGGTCGCTCGCGGAATCAAACGCGAGAACGTTACGGTCATCTTTCAGGGGGTCGACACTGGCTGGTATACCCCATGTGATACCGAGCGGACGACTGAGCCACGGTTCGCATACCTCGGTCGTCTAAAGAGATACAAAGGGGTGCATCTGGTCATTCGGGCCTTTGCGGAGGTCAGGCAGCGCTACCCAACGGCGACGTTGGATATCGCCGGGGCTGGCGACTACCGGCCTAAGCTGGAGCGACTCACAAGCTCGCTTGACCTCGGGGAGAGCGTACGGTTTCTTGGCAGAGTGTCCGAGCGGGAGAAGTTGGCGCTCTTGAGGCGGTCGTGGGCGCTGTTGTTTGCGTCGCCGAAGGAGGGGTGGGGTATAACGAACCTCGAGGCGGCGGCGTGCGGTACGCCGGTGGTGGCCTCGAACTCACCCGGCATCCGGGAGTCCGTCATCGACGGCAAGACCGGCTATCTCGTTCCGCATGGCGACATCCACGCGCTGGCCGACGCCCTTGGACGATTCGCGGGTGAGCCAGGGCTCGTACGTATGATGGGCGCCAACGGGCGGAAATTTGCCGAGACCTTCACCTGGGATCGAGCCGCGACTGAGACCGAAGCGCACCTCTCTTCCGTTCTTGCGTACAGCAACCAAGCCACACACGGAGGGTAAGCTCATGGACGTCATCTTTCATGCCCACCACGCCGTCATCTCCGATCGAGTTCGTGCCCGAGCGCAGGAAGCAGTCGAGCGCGCGGCCGAGCGACTCAAGCGGAGCGTCGACGCCGTGGTGCGGTTTGAGGGAGACGGCCGAACGCGGCGCGTGGAGATCGTGCTCCATGCGCCACGGCATCGGAGGCTGGTCGCCGAGGGTCACGCCCCGTTCTTTGGCGCGGCGCTCGCAAATGCAATCCGGTGCATCGAAGCGCAATTGCGCAGCACCAAACGAACGCCCAAGGCTCGACGAGCCCGGCCCCCTGCATTGACACTGCGCGAGAGCCGCGCCTAACCTATCGAGTGCCACGAACCATCACGGTCGGCCACCTCTACGAGCGACTCCGCGACGCGCTGGAGCTCGAACAGGTGGTCGTCCCTGGTGGTGGCGGCCTGGGACTCGACCGGCCGATCACGTCATCCGAGGTCTCCTCTCCCGGTCTGGTCCTGGCCGGGTACGTCGAGCGGTTCGCCGGGGGGCGCCTCTTGGTCTTAGGCGAGACCGAGATCTCGTATCTCAATTCACTCAGCGTTGAACACCGCCTCGCTTCGCTCCGGCGGTTTTTCGAGTTCCCGATCCCGGCATTGTTTATTACCAAGTCTCAAGGCCTGCCAGCGGGATTGGCTGAAATGGCGGCGGGTGCCGGGGTGCCGGTGTTTCGGTCCCCACTCAAAACCAACGAATTCTATCGGCGCATGTGGCCGATGCTCGAGGATGAATTCGCCGCATCGACGACGATCCACGGCTCGCTCGCCGATGTCTTTGGCGTCGGGCTGTTGTTCATTGGAAAGAGCGGCATCGGCAAATCCGAGTGCGTCCTGGATCTCGTCGAACGAGGCCATAGACTGGTAGCGGATGATCTGGTCATGGTGACGCGCCGAGGCCAGGATGTGCTCGTGGGACGGGGCCACGAGCTGCAAAGACATTTCATGGAAGTCCGCGGTATCGGCCTCGTGGACGTCCGGGCGATATTTGGCATCCGCTCCGTGCGCCAGCAGAAGCGCATCGAGGTGATCGTCCAGTTGGAAGAATGGAATTCCGAAGCCGTGATCGACCGCACCGGGCTGGATGGCGTCACCATGGAGATCCTCAATGTGCCTATCCCAAAGATCACGGTGCCCCTCAATCCGGGCAAAAACATTACGGTGGTCGCGGAGGTGATCGCGATGAACCATCTCTTGCGGTACTCTGGTGTCGACGCCGCCGAGGCGTTCAACGAGCGCTTGATCGCGCGCATGCGCGATGCCTCGTCCATCCGTCGCTACCTGCAGGAAGACGATGAGTGACGCGGCCGTCCGCGCCATCGTCGCCGGACACGGCGACTTCGCGACCGGGATGATCTCGGCCGTCGACCAGATCACGGGCCGTGGCGGAGTCTTCGCGCCGATGACGAACCGCGACCTCTCCATGGAGGACATCACGAATGCGCTGGAGTCCCTCATCGATCACACTGGCGCCGCGGTCGTGTTCACGGATCTGCCGGCCGGGAGCGCGACCGTCGCCGCGCGGCGCGTGCAGCGCGCGCACCCCGATCTCGTCGTCGTGACGGCGATCAGTCTGCCCGTGCTGCTCGACTTCGTGTTCCAGGGCGACCTGGCCGCCGCCGATGCGGCGCGGCACGCCGTCGAGAAGGGGCACGGCGCCATGGCGATCGTGGGGTTACCCGGTGCCCGTTGATCTCTATCGTATCGACGACCGCCGGATCCACGGACAGGTCGTCGTGGGCTGGGGCCAGCCGCTCGACCTGGGGTTCATCGTGCTCGTCGATGACGAGATCGCGTCCAGCGATTGGGAGCAAGAGCTCTATCGCATGGGCGTTCCGCCGGACATGGACGTGTTCTTCGAGAGCGTCGACAGCATCGCCACGGATTTTGCGCGGTTTGCGCGAGACGCGCGGCACGGCATTTTGCTGACAAGCGACATCGACACGATGCGTCAGCTCGTCGAGCGCATGCCGAACGCCATTCGGGCCGTCAACCTCGGCGGCATTCATCATCGGCCGGGACGAAGCCCGAAGCTGCGATACGTCTTTCTCGATGGGGCCGAAGAGGATGCGTTGCGCGGGCTCGCGTCGCGTGGCGTCGTCGTCAGCGCGCAGGATGTGCCAGCCGCGCGACCCATTCCGCTCGACGAGGTCTTGGCGCTCCATGGGGCCGCCAAGTGAATTGGTTCAATCTCGTCCCGTTCGTGTTGCTGGGCGCCATCGTTGGGCTCGATGTCGTCAGCTTTCCGCAGGCCATGATTTCGCGCCCCATTGTCGCGGCCACCGCGAGCGCGGCCCTCGGCGGACATCCGGGGCTCGGGCTCGCCCTCGGTGCGACGCTCGAGCTCATCGCGCTCGAGATGCTGCCATTCGGGGCGTCCCGCTATCCCGAGTGGGGTTCGGCGGCCGTCGTCGGCGGGGCCATCATTGCCGGCACGCCAGGCCAAACTATCACGCCGACGGTCACCTCATCGGCCCTCGTGTTGGCCGTGCTGGCCGCTCTCGCCACTGCGTGGGTCGGCGGCTGGACCATGGTTATGCTGCGTCGTCTCAACGCGGTATGGGCGCGACGTGCCACGGCCATACTCGACACCGGATCGCCACGAACTGTCGATGGGCTGCAGATCAGAGGGTTGTGTGCGGATTTGCTTCGTGGGGCGCTGCTGACGGGGATCGCATTGGCCGTTCTCAATCCGATAGTAGACGCGGTCATTCACTTGTGGGGCGTGCCGCCTGCGCAGTCGCGAGCCGTTGTGGTGGGAGTCTCGGCGACGGTGGCCGTGGCGGCGGCTTGGAAGGTGTTTCATACGACCAAGGGCGCGCCTTGGTTCTTTCTCGCCGGATTGGCGGCGGGTGTTGCGTTGGCGTGGGCCCAATGACGGAGCCCACGCGAGTTCCACGCAAGACCTGGCTTGCCATGTTTACCCGGCTGCTCGCGGTGCAAGGATCCTGGAACTACGAGCTGCTCATGGGCAACGGTATCGCTTTCGCGGCCGAGCCGGGCCTCCGCCTCTTGCCAGAAACGGAGTACCGAGAGGCGTTGGCCCGCCAGGGGCGCTATTTTAACTGCCACCCCTATCTCGCGTCTGTTGCCGTCGGCTCGCTGGTGCGAGCCGAGTTGGAGCACGTGCCGGGACCGAAGATCGACCGGTTTCGGACCGCGTTGTGTGGGCCGCTCGGGAGCGTGGGTGATCGATTGATTTGGGCCGGCTGGCTCCCGGCGTGCTCGCTCTTGGCGCTCGTGGTGTTTGGCGCCGGCGCGCCGGCATGGGTCGTGGTGACGGTATTTCTCGGGCTGTACAATGTCGGTCACTTGAGTCTGAGGGCGTGGGGATTATCGACGGGGCTTTCTTCAGGCATGCATGTCGCGAAAGCCCTCGCCGGCCCCGTGTTCCGGCGTGGCCCAGATGTGATAGCGAGAGCCGGCGCCTTGCTGGCTGGTATGGCGATTCCGGCGGCGTTGGCGCGAGTGGTGCGGCATGGACCAGCGCCCGGGTCCGCGGCGTTGTACGTCGATGTGGTGGCCGGCGTGTTAGCCGGCGGTGTGCTCCTGGTGCGTATGCACGGCCGCGTGGACGGTTGGCGCATCGCGCTCGTGGTGCTGGCGGCGTTCGTCCTCTACGCGGTGTTACGGCATGGCTGAACGGAGCGTGAAGATCGTCAACAAGAATGGGCTCCACGCCCGGCCAGCGGCCGAGATCGTGAAGACCGCCTCGAAGTTCACGAGCGATATCATCATCGTGCGCGATGAGCTCGAGGTCAACGGGAAGAGCATCATGGGCGTGATGATGCTCGCGGCCGAGTGCGGCTCGGAGGTGACGCTCCGCGCGACCGGCCCGGACGAGTCGGACGCGGTGGAGGCGATCGCGACACTCATCTCCAGCAAGTTCGGAGAGAAATAGGTGGATCGGACGCTCGCGGGGCTGCCCGCGTCCCCGGGGATCGTCGTCGGGCCCGTGTACCTCTTGCGCTGGGAGGTGCCCGAGGTCGGTCATCGCATCATTGGCGACGATGCTATCCCCGAGGAGATCGAGCGTCTGCGCTCGGCGTTCGGCCGGGCAAAGGAACGCCTGCGCCACATTCGCGCGCGCGCGGAGGCACACGCCGGTCCGGACGAGGCGCGTATCTTCGACGCGCAGCTCATGATCCTCGAGGATCCGACGCTGCTCCAGGAGGTCGAGTCGGTGATTCACCAGAACTACGGGGCGGAAAAAGCCTTCGATCTGGTGATGCTGGAGCACCGCCAACGGTTCGCTCGCCAGACCCATGCGCTCTTGCGCGAGAAAGTCAGCGATCTGACGGACGTTCACATTCGGGTCCTGACGGCCTTACTGGATCTGCCCGACCACGATCCAGTCGACGTGCCGAAGGGTGCAAACGCGATTCTGTTGACCCATGATCTGACGCCGAGCCTGACCGTTCAGCTCGACCGCGAGGCTATCGTTGGCATCGCGACCGATGGCGGCACGGGCACTTCGCACGTAGCGATTCTGGCGCGATCACTCGGCCTTCCAGCCGTACTGGGCCTACGAGACGCGACGACGCGTCTCACCGGCGATGAGCGCGTGGTACTCGATGGCTTCGCGGGCGTTCTCGTGGTCAACCCGACCGACGCCGAAGTCGATGCCTATCGCGTGCGGGCGAGAAGGGAAGCCGAGCGTCAGGCCGAGTTGCGGCATTTTGCGATGGCCGAGCCGATTACGAAAGACGGCGTGCGCATCACCGTCCTGGCCAACGTCGACTTGCCGGAAGAAGCGGAGAGTGCCGCGCAAAGTGGCGCGGAAGGCGTTGGCCTCATGCGCACCGAGTTTCTGGTGGTGGGACGAGCCACCATGCCTGACGAAGAAGAGCAGTATCGCTCGTACGCGCGGGTCGTCGAAGCGTTTGCCGGACAGCCGGTGGTGATCAGAACGTTCGATGTCGGCGGCGACAAGCTTCCCGCGGGAACGTACCCGGTCGAACAGAACCCGTTCCTCGGCTGGCGCGCGATCCGGATGTGTCTCGATGAGTCGGAGCTATTCAAGACGCAACTGCGCGCGCTGCTGAGAGCAGCCATGCACGGCGACGTGCGCATCATGTTGCCGCTCGTCGTCACGCTGGATGAAGTCCATCAGGCGCGAACGCTGATCCAGGAGGCGGCCGAGGAGCTCGAAGCCCGGGGGACGGCGTACAGCGACAGCGTGCCGATTGGCGTGATGATCGAGACGCCCGCGGCGGCGGTCGCGGTGGACACGTTCGCTCGGGATGTCGCGTTTTTCAGCATCGGCACCAACGACCTCGTGCAGTACACGCTTGCCGTGGACCGCGGCAACGCGAACATGGCGTCGCGATTCACGCCATTGCATCCGGCGGTCCTCCGCCTGATCCAGCGCATCGCCGAGGTCGGCGACAGCAACGGCCTCGAGGTCGGGGTGTGCGGCGAGATGGCGTCAGAGCCGCTGATGGCGTTTGCGCTGATCGGCCTCGGGTTGCGACAGCTTTCGGTGGCGCCACGCTCGGTGGCGTTGGTCAAGCGCCTCATTCGCGGCGTCGATGTCGAAACGGCGGCCGCGGCGGCCAAGGAAGCCATGTCCGCGTCGACCGCCGCGGCGGCCGAGCGCGGGTTGCGGCGGCGCTTGTTGGTGGCACTCGCCGATGACCCGATCCTAGGGGAGAACGGGTTGCCCAGCCCCGCGTGAGCGATAATACTAACACCAGTGAGTCACGCAGTCCGCGGTTAGCCCCCCTCAATATTGCCCTGTGAGCACACGACATCTCTTCACGTCCGAATCGGTGACCGAAGGGCACCCGGACAAAGTTGCCGACCAGATATCGGACGCAGTCCTCGACTATATCATCGCCGAAGACCCGACCTCGCGCGTCGCGTGCGAGACGTTGGTCACGACCGGCATGGCCTGCGTCGTCGGCGAGATCACGACCAAGACCTACGCGCCCATTGCCGACATCGTGCGCGCCAAGATTCGGGACATTGGCTATACCGATGCGACGTGGGGTTTTGATTGGCACACGTGCGCGGTGATCAGTAGCATCGATCGGCAGTCGCCGGATATTGCCCAAGGCGTCGATACCGGCGGCGCGGGCGATCAGGGCATGATGTTCGGGTTCGCGACGGATGAGACGCCGGAGCTCATGCCGCTCCCGATCGTCCTCGCGCATCGCCTGACGCGCCGGCTTGCCGAGCTTCGGAAGGCGGGAGAGATCGAGTGGCTCCGCCCCGATGGCAAGTCGCAGGTCACGGTGGTCTACGAGAATCACCGCCCGGTTGCGGTCGATACCGTGGTCGTCTCGACGCAGCACGCCGACGAAGTGTCGAATGACGAGATTCGCGCGAAGATCCGCGAGCTGGTGATCGCGCCAGTCGTGAGCGAGTGGGTCGGGAAAAGCGCGGACGTCAAGTACTACATCAACCCGACCGGCCGATTCGTGCTCGGTGGCCCGCACGGTGACGCGGGCCTCACCGGCCGGAAAATCATCGTCGACACGTACGGTGGGATGGGCCGGCACGGCGGCGGCGCGTTCAGCGGGAAGGACCCGTCGAAGGTCGATCGCTCGGCATGCTACGCGGCTCGTTGGGTCGCCAAGAACATCGTGGCCGCGGGACTCGCGCGTCGGTGCGAGGTGCAACTGGCGTACGCGATCGGCGTGGCCGAGCCGGTCTCCATCGCGTGCGATACGTTCGGCACGGCGACCGTGCCGGAGAACAAGATCATGGATGCCGTGCGCGACGTGTTCGATCTGACGCCGCGTGGGATTATCACGGCGCTGGATTTGCGGAAGCCGATTTATAGCCGGACCGCGGCGTACGGGCATTTTGGCCGGACGCCGGTGGAAGAGAACGGCCTGACATATTTCACCTGGGAACGCACGAACCGTGTCGACGAGTTACGTGATGCGGCGGGTTCCTCTGAAAAAAAAACTAAAAGGGAAGTAGCGCATGCCAGTCGTTGAAACGACCGCCGCTCCAGAATTCAACGTTAAGAGTCTCGCGCTCGCTGATGCGGGGCGGGATCGCACCGAGTGGGCCGAGCGGTCGATGCCCGTTTTGCGGTTGATCCGCGAGCGTTTCGCGCGCGAGCGCCCACTCGCTGGTAAGCGCGTCTCGGCGTGCCTGCACGTCACCACGGAAACCGCGAACCTCGCACTGACGCTCAAGGCGGCCGGCGCCGATGTCGCGCTCTGTGCCTCGAATCCGCTCTCGACGCAAGACGATGTCGCGGCGCATCTCGTCCGCGATCACGGCATGAAGGTGTTCGCGGTGAAGGGCGAAGACAGCGAGCGCTACTACGAGCACATCCGGGCGGTCATTGAACACCGTCCTGATATCACGATGGACGATGGCGCCGACGTAGTGGGCGCGCTGCACATGATCGCGTTGGATCGTCTCGATGATCTCCCGCCGCCGGTGCGGAAATATGTTGAAGGGCTTGGACGGGCGGACAGAAAGAAGCTGCTCGATAACGTCATCGGGAGCACCGAGGAGACCACGACTGGTGTCATTCGGTTGCGTGCGATGGCCAACGATGGTGTGCTGAAATTCCCGGTCATTTCGGTGAACGACTCGTACACCAAGCATCTTTTTGACAACCGCTACGGGACAGGCCAGTCGACGATCGACGGAATTATTCGGGCCACGAATGCGCTGTTAGCCGGATCCAGCTTCGTCGTGGCCGGTTACGGGTGGTGTGGACGTGGAGTGGCCAGCCGGGCGAGGGGAGCGGGTGCCAACGTCATTGTGACCGAGATCGACCCGCTCAAGGCGCTCGAGGCGACGATGGATGGGTTCCGCGTGTTGCCGATGGCGGACGCGGCCCCGATTGGCGATATCTTCTGCACGCTGACGGGCAACATCCACGTGATTCGGGCCGAGCACTTCCGGGCGATGAAGGACGGCGCGATCGTCTGCAACTCCGGACACTTCAATGTCGAGTTGGATCTGGACGCGCTGGGCAAGATCACCGAGCGTCCCGTCCGGACCGTCCGCCCGTTTGTCGAGGAGTATGTGGTGAACGGCCGCCGGGTCTTTATCCTCGGCGAGGGGCGGCTAATCAACCTGGCGGCCGCGGAAGGCCACCCGGCGTCGGTCATGGACATGAGCTTCGCGAACCAATCGCTTGGTGCGGAGTATCTCGTCAAGCATGCGGCGACGCTGTCGCCCGATGTGCACCGTGTGCCCGAAGCTATTGACCGCGAGATCGCACGTCTCAAATTGGCGGCAGGCGGCGTGGCAATCGACACGTTGACGGCTGAGCAAACGAAGTATCTCGCGTCGTGGGATATGGGCACCTGAGGGGGCTCGGATGGTCGAGGTGGTGGTCGCCAAACTCGGGCTGGACAGTTCGACCAACAGCCATGTGGTCATCTTGCAGGAGAAGGATGGCCACAGGCTGCTGCCCATTTGGATCGGTCAGCCCGAGGCTGACTCGATCGTGATGGAAATGAAGAACGTGAGGCGGGAGCGGCCGCTCACGCATGACCTCTGCAAGAACCTCATCGTTGGACTCGGCGGCACGCTGCGGCGTGTGCAGATCACGAAGGTACAGAAAAGTACCTACTACGCCGAGCTGCACGTCGCGCGGCCCGAGGGGCTGGTGCAGATCGACGCGCGGCCGTCCGACAGCATCGCCATCGCGCTCCGGCTCTCCGCGCCCATCTATGCCCAAGAGTCCCTGCTCACGGCCGTCGTCGAGGAGGAGGGTGAGGACTCCGTCGCGACGGCCGAGTCTCAGGCGCGGCTCGACGAGATGAAATTGACCGCCGAGCAACTCAAGGAGCGGCTCGAGAACCTGCGGCCAGAGGATCTCGGCAAGTTCAATATCTGAACTACGCCCTGCTCGGCCTCGCTTCGCTCGCCCTCGCCGGCGCCGGCGGCGATCATGTCGATGGGCGGGTGCTGCGGCGCGTCGGCAAAGGCGTACAGCCGATCGCCGGCACGTGGGTCACGCTGCATTGCGTCGGGTCTGACACGGCCGGTCCGCTGGATTCGACACGGACCAAGGCCGACGGGCGGTACGCGTTCAACTACAAAAGAACGGGCGATCCGCAGGCCATTCTACTTCGTGTCGTCGACGTTCGATGGCGTCGCGTACTTCAGCCAGCCGTTGAGAGCCGCCGTCGAGACGGGTGACGATGCGCAGATCACGGTCTTCGACACGACGTTGCATGCGCTGGCGCTCACGCTCCGTGGACGGCACCTGATCATCGCGGGGCCTGGCCAGGATGGCCTGCGGACGATCGTGGAAGTGTTCGAGGTCTCGAACGACAGCTCGATGACGCTCGTCGCCGGAGGACCGAACGCGGATCGTCCGACGTGGACCACGCTCTTGCCGGCGGGCGCCACGCGCTTTCGCGTCGGACAAGGCGATATCGCGGCCGACGCCGTGACCGCGACGAATGGACGCGTCGACGTCTTCGCGCCGTTCGCGCCTGGCGTGAAACAGTTCTCGTTCTCGTTCGCGCTCCCGCAGAGCGCGTTTCCGGTCGCGCTGCCGCTCGAGCACCCGACCGGCATGATCGAGGCGTTGACGGAGGAGCCCGCGGCGACGGTGCGCTCGCCGGCGCTCGCGCCGACGGCGGCGGTGACGGTTCAGGGCCAGACGTTCCAACGTTTCGTTGGGGAGAACACGCCGGCCAGCGGCGTCCTGCGCATCGATGTCCCGGCGCCTCCCGTGAGCGGCCAGCCGATCTACATGGCCGCGCTGATCGCGGTCGTCGGCGGCGCGTTGCTGCTCGGGCTCGCGCGAGCGTTCACACGCCCGGTCCTGCGCGCGATCGCGCCCGAGGGCGAACGGGAGCGCCTGGCGCGCGAGATCGCCGAGTTGGACGATGCGTTCGGGCGGAGTCCTTCTCCGTCACAACGAGCGCGGGCGACCTACACCACGAAACGCGATGCGCTCAAAGCCGAGCTCACCAATGCGCTGGCTGCTGCTCCTCGCGCTCACCGCGTGTAGCGGCAGCCACCAAGCGTCGCCGCGCGATCGCGCGACCGACGATTTTGGTGACACCGTTCCGGTTGGGTTGGCGGCCCGTCGCATCGCGTCGCTCAACCCCGCGACGACCGAGTTGCTCTTCGCCATGGGCGACGGAGGCCGGCTCGTCGGCCGCACGCACTGGGATGACTATCCGCCCGCAGCGGCTGCCGTGCCGGACCTCGGCAACGGACTGCGGCCGAATATCGAGGCGGTGCTCGCCGTGCATCCCGATCTCGTGCTGCTCTACGCCAGCGCCGACAATCGGTCGACCGCGCTCAAGCTGCACGAGCTCGGCGTCGCGACGCTGTCCATCAAAGTCGATCACATCGCCGACTTCGCGCGGGAGGCTCGCCTTCTGGGGCGGGTGCTCGGCGATTCCGCGGCCGCCGCGACGGTGGTCGACTCGGTCCAGCGCACGCTCGACCGCGTGCGCGCGGCCACGGCTTCGCTGCCGCATCCGACGGTCTTCTGGGTCGTCTGGGAGTCGCCACTGATGGCCGTCGGTGGCGGCAGCTTTCTCGACGAGCTGATCACGATCGCCGGGGGAACCAATATTTATGGCGCGATGAGTGCGCCATCTCCCGTCGTCTCGCGCGAGGACGTCATGAGCCATCACCCGGACGTGATCTTTACGTCTCCCCAGGGGGCCAAAGATTGGAGCGGCCGGGTACTCGTGCCGGACACGACGCTCATTGGCCACCCATCCGTGCGACTCGGCGAAGCCGCCGTCTCGTTGGCCAATCTGTTGCACCCGGGAGTGATAAAGTAGGTGCGGCGTCTCTGGGTGGGTGCCGTGATCGTGCTGTTTGTTTTGTTCATAGTTGCCCTGGCGGTTGGCCCGGTGGCGATCCCGATGCACGACCTGTGGAGCAGCGAGATCGTCCGCGCGGTACGCCTGCCGCGTGCCGTGCTGGCGCTGCTCGTCGGCGCCGGCCTCGGGATGAGTGGTGGCGCGCTCCAAGGCGTGCTCCGGAATGGGCTGGCCGAGCCGTACCTGCTCGGCGTGTCCGGCGGTGCGGCCGTCGGCGCGGTCGTGGCCGCGATGCTCGGACTCGCCGGACCGGCGACGACACCGCTCGCCGCGCTCATCGGCGCGGTGGCGGCGGTGGTGCTGGTGCTGATCGTCGCTCGGGTGGGTGGCGGGCGAGGCGCGGATCCGCGTGTGCTGATCATGGCTGGCGTGGTCGTCGGCGCCTTCGCGAATGCCGCTATCATGGTCGCGCTGGCATCGGCGCCGGCGGATACCGTTCGCGGGGCCGTCTGGTGGATGATGGGGTCTGTGGCCGACGCGAATTGGCCCGGGATCGCGTGGCTGGCGGGCTACGTCGCGGTCGGCGGCTCCCTGTTGCTCCTCTGGGCGCCGGAGATCGACGCGCTCGCCCTGGGAGACGAGGCCGCCGCGGCGATCGGCGTCGACGTTGACCGGGCGAGCCGGCGGATCTTTCTCGCTGCCGCCACCGTTGCCGCGGCGACCGTCGCGGCGGCGGGTCTCGTCGGGTTCGTCGGGCTCGTCGTCCCACACATTGCCCGCAGCGGTGGCGCCCGTGCGTCTCGCGCCATCCTCGGGGCCTCGGCCCTCGTGGGGGCCGCGCTGGTGCTCGCGGCCGACATTGCGGCCCGCACGGCTCGGGCGCCGGCCGATCTGCCACTCGGCGCGATTACGGCCCTCGTCGGTGTTCCGTTCTTTCTGTCCGATTGCGCCTTCGGCGCTCGCCGTGATCACCGTTCGCGACCTCGTGGTGCGGTACGACGGCGCGCCAAGTTGGCGTTCGACGGTGTGACCTTGGGAGCCGAGAGGGGCGCGTTAACGGCACTCGTTGGCCCGAATGGCAGCGGGAAGAGCACGCTGGTGCGAGCGATGATCGGGCGCGTACCGGTCGAGCGGGGCAGCATTCGCATCGATGAGGAGGACGCGCTGGCGCTGTCCCGTCGCGCGTTCGCCAGGCGGGTAGCCGTGGTCACGCAACGCGATGAGCCGGCGTTTCCGCTGCTCGGCCGCGAGTACATCGCGCTGGGACGCTATGCGCATGGCGGGTTGTTCCGAACGGCGCAGAGCGACGATCCGGCGGTCGACGAGGCCGCCGAGCGAGCGGGGGTCACGGCGTTCCTGGAGCGGCGGACGGACCAGCTATCCGGCGGGGAGTGGCAGCGGCTGCGTATCGCCAGGGCGTTGGCGCAGGGTGGTGAAGCGCTGGTGCTCGATGAGCCGACGACCTTCTTGGATATCGGGCATGAAATGGCGCTCTTCGAGCTCCTGGCGGATCTCGCGCGGAGTGGCTTGGCCGTGCTGCTCGTGAGCCATCAGCTCAACCTCGTCGCGAGGTTCGCGGGACACGTCGTCCTACTACACCATGGCCGCGTGGTGGCCGCAGGGTCGCCCACAAACGTTATGCAGGCGCCGGTGCTGGAGTCGGTGTACGAGTGGCCGCTCGTCGTCACGCACGATCCCGCCGTCGGCGCGCCAATGTTGGTGCCGCTCCGACGTTAGACTTCGGGTATGGCGCTCGTGACAACCGAGGCCGTTGTGCTGCACGCGTTCGACTACATGGAGTCGTCGCGGATCTATCGCCTCCTGACGCGTGATCGTGGGCTGCAATCCGCGCTGGCGAAAGGCGCCCGGCGCGCGAGGGCGAAAGTCGGCAGCTCGGTCGACCTCTTCGCGCAGGGGGAAGCGCATCTCTACGTCAAGCAGGGGCGCGATCTGCACACACTGGCGACGTTCGATGTCACGCGCTCGCGCACGGCGCTGGTGGCTGTGCCCGGGCGGTTCACGGCGGCGGCGGCGTTGGCCGAGCTGGTGCTGCGGTTCATGCAGGAAGATCCCGTTGGTGGTCCCGCGATCTTCGACACCGTCGTTCACGGTCTGGAGATGATCAGCGCGGCGGACGCCGCCGCCGTTCGCGAAGCCGGCCTCTCGGCCGCGTGGTCGCTCGTCGCCGAGCTCGGATTCGCGCCGGAGGTCGAGCACTGCAGCAGCTGCCACTCGGCGGTCGAGCCCACGATCGCCGCGGCGTTCAGCTGCCCGGCAGGAGGGGTGCTGTGCGAGCGCTGCGCGCGCGGGGCGTCCGTCAAACGACTCCTTCCGCCGAGGGCGCGCGAGGCGCTCGTTCGCTGGTCCGCCGGCGAGCGGTCGACGATCGCCGACGATGGTGACGGTCGGGCGCACCAGCGCCTCCTGCGCGAGTTCGTGTCCGAGCATTCTGGCCGAGTCGCGAGAGCTCCGCGCATTCACGGCGTGGGAAACTAACGTCATATGATCCTCGGCACGGCCGGGCATATCGACCACGGGAAGACCGCGCTGGTCAAAGCGCTGACCGGTGTGGATACCGACCGGCTGCCCGAGGAGCGACGGCGGGGGATCACGATCGAGCTCGGATTCGCGCCACTCGTGCTGGAGGGCGTCGGCACGGTCGGTGTGGTTGACGTGCCGGGCCACGAGGCGTTCGTCAGGACCATGCTCGCCGGAGCGAGCGGGATCGATCTGGCGTTGCTTGTCGTGGCGGCGGATGAGGGGCCGATGCCGCAGACGCGGGAGCATTCGGCGATACTCGACCTGCTCGGCATCCGCGCCGGGGTGGTCGCGCTGACGAAAGTAGACCTGGTCGATCCCGACTGGCTGGCCCTCGTGCGGGAAGATCTCGGCGGCTTACTCGCGACTTCGTCGCTCGCCACCGCTCCCATGGTCGACACATTGGTCCTGACGGGTGCGGGGCTCGACGATCTGCGAGTGGCGCTGACTAGCGCCGCCCTGGCGATTCCACGGCGGGACGACGCCGACCTCTTTCGCATGCCGGTCGACCGGGCGTTCACCATCAAGGGCACCGGCACCGTGGTCACGGGCACCGTGTGGAGCGGGTCGCTGAGTAGGGACGCTGTCGTCCGGATCATGCCCGGCGGGCGAGAGGCGCGCGTGCGGGGCCTGGAGTCGCACGGCCAGTCAGTCGACCGGGTGACGCCGGGATCGCGGGCCGCCGTGAGTCTGGGCGGTGTCGACGTCGGCGATGTGCCTCGCGGGTCGACGCTGGTGACCGACGCGGCGTGGACCGAAGCGAGCGTCATCCGGGCGGACGTTCGCCTCGTCGACGGGGCCGAGCTCGGACCCCGCACGCGGGTGCGCTTCCACCTCGGCACGAGGGATGTCAGTGCACGGGTCGTTGCCAGATCAGGCAACGGAGACAAGGCAGCCCGCATCGTGCTGGACGAGCCGATCGTCGCTCGGGGAGGGGATCGGTTTGTCCTCAGAACCGCGTCGCCAGTGTCCACGGTAGGAGGCGGTGTCATCACTGACCCGTCGCCAGTGGGGCGGCGTGTGAGAGTGTGGCAGGGGTCGGGGTACAGCGTCGGTGAGCGTCTAGAATTGTTGATAACTGATGCTGGTGAGTCAGGTCTTGAGCGCACACGCCTCCCAGTGCGACTCGGTATCACAAAAGATCGCATCGAATCAACACTAGATAACACTAGTCAACAGTATGTAGTAATTAATGATAAACTATTCGACATGCTGTGGATTGGTAGCGCTGAAGACCGCGTGCTCGCCGATGTCGATGCGTTCCATGCGCGCGAGCCGCTAGAGGCGGGAATGTCGCTACAAGCGATTCGCAGCGGGCTAGGTGTAGTACCAGTAGTGGCCAATGCGGTCGTCTCGCGATTGGTGGAGCGCGGCCTCGTGGTCGTCGATCGCGGGTTAGTGCATCGGAACGGATGGTCACCGAGCCCGAGTTTGGCGCAGCGGTCAGCGCTCGACGCAGTGGAGCGGGTTCTGCATCAATCTGGAAGGGAGCCGCCGAGCGTTGGCGAGCTGGCGGCGACGTACGGGTCCGAAGTTGGAGCGATTCTGCGTTTGCTCGAACGGAGGGGGCAGATCGTTCAAGTTGAGCCGGATCGGTATTATGCAGTATCGGCGCTGGAGGCCGTGGTTTCGGACCTTCGGCGTGGGACTGAGACCGGAAGGGCCTATGGGCCGTCAGAACTGAGGGAGGTCCTGGGGGTATCCAGGAAGTATCTGATCCCATTGTTGGAATATTGTGACCGGAGGGCGGTCACTGCACGAAGAGAGTCGGGTAGGATCGTGCAACCGTTTGATGCAGTTGACAGTCAGTTGGATAGACGCCTATCGTAGTGATGGGCCGTCACTAAGGAGCTAGGCGCAACTTTCTTTCGTCAGTCTCGGAGCGTTCGTATGGTTAGCCGTTGGGCAGCACTTGTTTTTGTGCTTGCTCTCGGTGTGTTGGTACCACGACACGCCTTGGCGCAGGGAGGGACTCTTCCTGCACCGGGGAAAAGTCGTCCCGGGTTGGTCTTAGGATCGAGCTACCCGAACCCCTTGGTTTCGGAGACGAGGATTCCGTTCACGGTTGGTGATAGTACGTGCACGGGATCGACGCGGCAGTACAAGGTCAGTCTCCGGATCTACAATCTGTTGGCCCAGCTGGTGGCGGTGCCGGTGTTGCAGAATGGTACCATCACGCTTGCCGGGGGCGAGCCGTTAGGGGGTGTGCTACTCACCTGTGGCAGGTACACGGCGTATTGGAATGGCACGTCAGTGATGGATAAGCAGCGCGTCGCGCCAGGAGTGTATCTCTATCAACTGGACGTTGACGGGCAGACTGACGTGAAGAAGATATTGGTCCAATAGCAAGACGCTCCGGCCCCTGTGGCGCGGGGCGTCTTTTTTTGTGCGCGTGGCGCTTCGCGCCTACGCACACTGTAATCGAGCCCCAGGCGAAGCGCCGCGCGCACCTAGATGGCTGGTTTCTTGGCCGGAGGCACAACCGGCTGCCGTACGCCAGGTGTGCCAGGCGGACGAGCGACCGAAGGCGCCGCAGGCGCTGAGGGAGTTGTCGTCCGGTTGGGGACGGGATGCGCAGCCTTGTTCGCGGCGGCCGCCACGCGAGCATCGATCGCGTGAAGCAACTCCACCGCGTGATCCGGCCGCTCGGCGAGCCGACTCGCCACACTCTCGAGCACGGTCGGCGTGAGCCGATACACCCGGAGTACGGAGTCCCGCTTGCGGACGCGGCCAGCGCTATCCAGACTGGTATCCTGGGCCACCAACCGAAGCCCAGTCATGGACCTGACGAACGTCGAATCGCTGACATCGCTCCCAGTCGGATGTCGGCACGCCAGGCTGGCGGCTGCTATGATAATCCCTAGGCCAGCGCGGCATGCCGGCCGCGCCCAAACGTGCCAGTTTCGCGGCCTAGAGGCGGTCCTCCGATTGCGAATCACAGACGCATGATCAACGCAGACAAACTCACGGTCAAGAGCACCGAGGCCATTAACGCGGCCATAGACGATGCTCGCCGGAACGGAAACCCGCTGGTCTACGACACGCACCTGCTGAACGCACTCCTCGACCAGGACGAGGGGATCGTCTCGCCGCTGCTCCACAAGCTCGGCGTGAGCGTCGAGGCCCTGCGCGACAAGGTCGTGGCCGAGATTGGTCGCTATCCGCGCCAGTCGAACGCGCAGCCGTCGCTCTCGCGAGAGCTGAACGGCGTGTTCGACCGCGCCGAGCAGGAAGCCAAGTCGCTCGGCGACCAGTTCGTCTCCACGGAGCACCTGTTGCTGGCGCTGGCCGAGACGCGGGCGACGGAGAGCAGGAACCTGTTGGAGGCCGCCGGAGCAGACAAGAAGGCGCTGCTCGAGGCGCTCCAGGCCGTCCGTGGCTCCCACCGGGTGACCGACCAGACGCCTGAGACGCAATACCAAGCGCTTCAGAAGTACACGCGCGATCTCACTGACGCCGCGCGGCGCGGCAAGCTCGATCCCGTCATCGGGCGCGATGAGGAGATTCGGCGCGTGATCCAGGTCCTTTCCCGTCGCACCAAGAACAATCCGGTCCTGATCGGCGAACCAGGCGTCGGCAAGACGGCGATCGCCGAGGGCCTCGCCCAACGCGTCGTCAACGGCGATGTGCCCGAGGGCCTGCGCAATCGCCAGCTCCTCGCGCTCGACATGGGGGCCCTCATCGCCGGCGCGAAATTCCGCGGCGAGTTCGAGGAACGACTCAAGGCGGTCCTGAAGGAAATCACGGACGGCCAGGGCCGGTTCATCATGTTCATCGACGAGCTCCACACGATCGTCGGCGCGGGCAAGGCCGAGGGATCGATGGACGCCGGGAACATGCTCAAGCCAATGCTCGCCCGCGGCGAGCTCCGCGTCATCGGCGCGACCACGTTGGACGAATACCGCAAATACGTCGAGAAAGACGCGGCGCTCGAGCGGCGGTTCCAGCCGGTGTACGTCGGCGAACCGTCGGTCCAGAGCACGATCGCGATCCTGCGCGGCCTCAAGGAGCGCTACGAGGCGCACCACGGCGTGCGGATTACCGACTCCGCGGTCGTCGCGGCCGCGACTCTGTCGAATCGCTACATCGGCGATCGATTCTTGCCCGACAAGGCCATCGACTTGCTCGACGAAGCGTCGTCTCGCCTCCGCATCGAAATCGATTCGATGCCGCAGGAGATCGACGAAGTCGAGCGTCGCATCACGCAACTGGAGATCGAGCGGCAGGCGCTCCGTAAAGAGAAAGACAGAGAATCCACCGAGCGGCGCGAGGCTTTGGAGCGCGAGCTCGGTGAGCTCAAAGAAAAGTCGTCGGGCATGAAAGCCCAGTGGCAGCGCGAAAAGGAGATCCTGGGCGCCGTCGGCAAGCTGAAGGCGCAGATCGACGAGGCTCGGCAGCAGGCGGACCAGGCCACGCGCTCCGGAGATCTCGGGCGAGCCGCGGAGATCACGTACGGGACCATCCCGGAGCTCGAGCGCAAGATGCTCGAGGCCGAGAAGCAGCTCGCCAGCCGCCAGGCAGGTGGCGCTCGGTTCCTGCACGAGGAAGTGACGGCCGATGACATCGCCGAGGTCGTCGCGCGCTGGACCGGCATTCCCGTTGCTCGCATGCTGGAGAGCGAGAAAGAGCGCCTGACCAAGCTCGAAGCAGAGCTGGCGAATCGGGTCATTGGCCAACCGGAAGCAGTGACGGCGGTGGCCAACGCGGTGCGGCGCTCACGCGCCGGTTTGCAGGATCCGAATCGGCCTATTGGCTCGTTCATCTTCTTGGGCCCGACCGGCGTTGGGAAAACCGAGACCGCGAGAGCCTTGGCCGAGTTCCTATTCGACAGCGAGCAGGCGCTGGTGCGCATCGACATGTCCGAGTACATGGAGAAGCACGCGGTCGCCAGACTGATCGGCGCGCCGCCCGGATATGTCGGCTATGAAGAGGGTGGCCAGCTGACGGAGGCGATACGGCGCCGACCGTACTCGGTGATTCTCTTCGACGAGATCGAGAAAGCGCACCCGGATGTGTTCAACATCCTGCTGCAGATCCTGGACGACGGACGGCTCACGGATTCGCAGGGGCGGACCGTCGATTTTAGAAATACCGTGATCATCATGACCTCGAACATTGGCGGCCAGTATATCCTGGATCGCGGGACGAGTGAGTGGGTGGTGGTGGAGGCCCAGGTCATGGCGGCGCTCCGGCAGCATTTCCGGCCGGAGTTCCTCAATCGCGTCGACGACGTCATCGTATTCCGGCCGCTGTCGACCGAGGACATTGGCAAGATCATCGATCTCCAGGTCGCGCGGTTGGAAGAGCTGCTGGCCGAGCGCAAGTTGACCTTGGAGATCACGCCGGATGCCAAGCGGGTCATCGCGGCCGAGGGGTACGATCCAACCTATGGCGCGCGGCCGCTCAAGCGGGCGCTCCAGCGTCTGGTGCAGAATCCGCTGGCGCTCGGCGTGCTGGACGGCAAGTTCAAGGAAGGCGACCGGATCCTCGTCACGGCCGAGCCGAACGGGACGTTGACGTTCGCCGTGGCGGCGGAGACCGTGGGCGCGGCATGAGGATCGATGAGCGCGATGCCGTCTTCATGACATTGGCGCTCGACGAAGCACGTGCGGCGGCGTCGGCGGGCGAAGTGCCCGTCGGCGCCGTCGTCGTATTCGGCGACACGATCGTGGCGCGAGCGAGCAATCGCATGCGCCGCGACAACGAGGCCACGGCGCACGCGGAGTCCCTGGCGATCCGCGCCGCCTATCTCACGCTCGGCCGTCCCCGGCTCGAAGGATGCACGTTGTACGTGACCCTCGAGCCGTGCGCGATGTGCGCGGGCGCGATCGTGCTGGCGCGGTTCGACCGGATCGTGTTCGGCGCCTGGGACGAGAAAGCCGGCATGGCGGGATCGGTCGGCGATCTCCTCAGGCACCCGCGCTTGAATCACCGACCGGAGGTCGCGGCCGGTGTCTGCGCCGACGAGTGCGGCGCGCTCCTCACGGCCTTCTTCGCGGCGCGCCGTCAGTAGAGCGCATACAGGTTTCCATCGGCGCTTCCGATGTACAGCGTGTGGTCGACGATGACCGGCGACGACAGGATGGCGCCGAGGATGAATTGTTTCTCGACGAGGGCGACCATCGTGTCGTAGAACGGCTCGAAATGCTTGCCGGCGAAGTCGATCGTGCCGTCCGGCTTGAGGTACGCTGGCAAGTGGGCGCGCGACCCATCACTCTGGAACGTCCAGGCTGATTTCTTCGTGTTCAGGTCGACAGCCGTTAGCGTGCCGTCCCAGTTGCCGACGTACAGCCAATGTCCGGCGAGGGCTGGCGACCCAAAGATGTACCAGCGCACCGGCAACTCGAACACCGTGGCCCCGGTCTTGGCATCGAGCGCCCAAATGCGCTTGGAGTCGCTCGTGCCAAAATACACCTTACCGTCGCGCACCGCGGGCGAGCTGACGACCCAGGAGCCGTGGTTGTCGAACGACCACTTCTGGGCGCCGGTCTGCGCGTCGAGGGCATAGAACTTCGAGTCTCGGCATCCGAAGTAGACCATGCCATCGGCTACCGCGGCCGAGCTCTGAATGCCGACCTGATTATGAATGTCGGGATCTTCGCCGGTCTTGAATCGCCATTTGAGAGTGCCCGTCGCGGCGTTGAGCGCGTAGAACCAACTGTCCCAGCTTCCGATATACACGACGCCGTCGGCGATCGCGGGCGATGCGTGGATGACATCACCCGTCTGATACTTCCAACGCAGTGAGCCTGACGCGGCGTCGACCGCGTAGACATAGCCGTCACCGCTGCCGAAGTACACGACACCGTTGGACACCGCCGGCGATGACAGAAAGACGTTGAACGGGTCGGGCATCCGCTCGGCGACTGGCAGCACGCCGTGGAGGTGCGTTCCCGCGAACCGGCGCTCCCCTTGGGTCGCGAACTTCCATTTCAGCGTGCCGGCAGATGCGTCAGCCGCGTACAGATTCCCGTCGTAACTCACGACATAGACGACGCCGTTCGACACGGCTGGCGAGGATGTCACGCGGGCGCCGGTCGCGAGCTTCCAGCGCAGGGTCCCGTGGCCCAAATCGACCGCATACAGGTTGCCATCGGTGCTGCCAACGTACGCGGTCCGGCCTGCGATGGCGGGTGATGCGATCACGCGACCGCCGGTGTGGAACCGCCATTTGACGCCGGCCAGCTTCGCGATGCCGGTATCACCGTAGACAGCCGTGTGCGCGAGGTCGCCACGGAACATCGCGGTCTGGAGCAGGGCGACGCAGCCGAGCAGGAGTAAGGGCATTCGGTGAACTTGCGGACGACTTCCCGGATTTGACACGTTCGAGTGATGAAATCACCGATGGCGGGGGCGTGATAGACTACCCGTACTTCCGACCGACACCCACGGAGTTGGCCGCGTTCATCGCGAGCCAGCGAATGGGACGACTGGTGACAGCGAATGCGGAGGGATGTCCGCACATTGGCCTCTATCCGTTTGTCACGGATGGAGACGCGGTCGAGGTGCATCTCGTGGAAGGTGATGGCCAGGTCGCCGACATCCGCCAGAACCCCAGGGTCGTGTTCGAGGTCGACGAGATCCTCGCGTTCATGCCCTCGTATTTGGAGCATCCGGAGAGCGGCCAAAAAGCCGATCACCACTATCGGACGGCGATGATCGAGGGCGAGGCGCGTATCGCAGACGAGCCCGACGCGGTCGCCGAGCACCTCAGTCGACTCATCGCACGGTATCAACCCGAAGGCAGATATCGTCCGGTGACCGCGACGGATCCCATGTACGCCCCGGGCGTTGCCCGCCTTGTCATGATCCGCGTCGAACCCGCGCGAGTATGGGCCAAATTCAAATTGGGCCAGCAGCCAAGATGAAAACGCTCCTGACCGGTGTGGCAATGGGTGAGTCGCCGCGGTGGCACGAGGGGCGTCTCTGGTTCTCTGATTGGGGCGCGCAGGAGATCATCGCCGTAGACCCTCAGGGCAAGCGGGAAGTCGTGCGCCGCGTACCGTTCGAGCTGCCATTCTCATTCGACTGGCTCCCCAACGGCCGCCTGATCGTGATCGCGGGCCGCGAGGCCAAAATCCACGATGACTACGCGGATCTTTCGTCGATCGCAGCAGGCTGGAACGAGATCGTCGTCGACGGGCGCGGCAACACGTACGTCAACGGCACCGGCGTCATCGCGCTGGTCAGACCGGACGGATCAGTCGAGCGCGTCGGTGACGGCGGAGCGTTCCCGAACGGCATGGCCGTGACACCCGACAACGCGACGCTCATTCTCGCCGAGTCCTACGCACGGCAACTGGCCGCGTTCGACATCGCGGCCGACGGGACGCTGTCGAATCGGCGCACGTGGGCCGCGCTCGGCAATGGCGTGCCTGACGGGATATGCATGGATGCCGATGGCGCCGTCTGGTACGCCGACGTGCCGAACAAGTGCTGCGTCCGCGTGCGCGAGGGTGGCGACGTGCTCGACAAGGTGCAACTCGACCGCGGCGGGTTTGCGTGCATGCTCGGCGGCAGCACATTGTACATCGTCGCCAACGAGTGGCGCGGCATGGACAAGGTCGCCGAGGTCGCGGCGGCACGAACTGGACAGATTCTTACGATCGAAGCACCCTCTCCTCACACTGGATGGCCATGAACGCATATCTGTCAGCATCGCTCACGGTGAAAGACGTTCGGACGAGCGTCGCCTGGTACCGCAATGTGTTGGGATTCACCGTCAGTCAGGAGCACGAGCGCGGCGGCGTGCTCCGCGCGGTTTCGATGAGCGCCGGCGCCGCTGCCGCCGCAATCCTTTTGAGTCAGGACAATGGCGCGAAGGGCGCCGACCGCGCGAAAGGCGAGGGGATTTCGCTGATGCTCACGACCGAGAACGTCAATGACCTCGCGGCGCAAGCGAAGGCTCACGGTGCGACGCTCGACTCCGAGCCGGCCGACATGGGTGGACGGAGAGCGTTTCGGCTCCGGGACCCGGACGGATTCCGGCTTACCATCGCCACCGAGCGGAAGGCCTAGACGTGTCGTCCATATTCAGTCCGCTTCGGGTTGGGGATCTGGAGCTCGCCAATCGCGTGGCCATGGCGCCGATGACGCGCCTGCGTGCCGGGAGGACGGGGACGCCAACCGTCCTCAACGCGACCTACTACGCGCAACGCGCGAGCGCCGGGCTCATTATCACGGAAGCAACGGACATCTCAGCCCAAGCCACGGGCTACGCCGGCGCACCGGGAATCTGGTCGGCCGATCAGATCGCTGGCTGGCGGCTCGTCACGCGGGCCGTGCACGAGCGCGGCGGGAAGATCCTCGTGCAGCTGTGGCATACGGGCCGGATCTCGCACCCATCGCTGCAGCCAGGTGGTGCGCTACCGGTCGCGCCATCGGCGATCGCTCCGAAGGGCGACGCCGTGACGTGGACCGGGAAGCAGCCATTCGTCACGCCGCGCGCGCTCTCGATTGAGGAGATTCCCGGCATCGTGCAGCAGTTCGAGCAGGCGGCGCGCAACGCACGCGAGGCGGACTTCGACGGCGTCGAGATACACGGGGCGAACGGGTATCTCATCGACCAGTTCCTGCGCAATGGCGCTAACCATCGGACCAATGCCTACGGCGGGACGCCAACGAACCGCGCGCGGTTGCTCTTCGAGGTCGTCGAGGCGGTCGTCGGCGTGTGGGGCTCCGGTCGCGTGGGCGTGCGCCTGTCGCCGCTCGGAACCAACTCCAGTATGAGCGACAGCGACCCAATGCAAACCTATCATGTGGTCGCCGAAGGCCTCAGCCGCTTTCATCTCGCGTTTCTCGAAGCGCGCGTAGCGTTGCCCGCGGGCAATGCCATGCTGCGCATGCTCCGTGAGACGTTCCACGGTCGCCTCATGCTGAACGAAGGCATGACGCTCGATACTGCCAACGCACTCATCGCGAGCGGCGAGATCGATCTGGCGAGCTTCGCGCGGCCGTTCATTGGGAACCCCGACCTCGTCGCGCGGTTCGCCCAGGGAGCGCCGTTGGCCACGAGCAACAATGCCACGTGGTACGGCGGCGAGGCGGCGGGGTACGTCGATTATCCGTCGCTCACTGCCGTTGGAACAGCACCTCCTGAATCTTCCCGTCTGGCGTCCGATACATGAGGGCGCCGGCGGACTGCTTGCCGGTGGTGAAGTGGATCACCGCGACCTCCATGCCGCCCCGCTCCGCGGTATTATCGACCTCGACGTTGCTGATTGGGCCCAGTGACTTGGTCGCACTCTGTATGAGCGCCGGCGTAAGGAACGCGCTGTAATCATCGCCCAGCGTCGAGCGGTCCACGTGTCCCGATTGCAACCCAACTAGGAACGTCCGCGCGGCATCGCGGGCTGATGGGCCGTTGATCGTGGGCACGTCGACGTGCGGCACGAGCTTGTCGAGAATGTGGTCCTCGAGCGAGTCGAGCGATGCGAAATCCGTGTTCGCCATCATGACGATCGCCGAGCGGGTCGCGGGCACGACAATGTTCTCGGCCACGAATCCGCTCACGGCTCCGCCATGTCTAAACACGACGGCTGGCCCCTCTTCGACTATGCCGTCTCCGCAGCCATAGCCCGTCGAACGCCCGTCCTTCAAACGGCGCGGCGTCGTGAGCGTCCGGTACGAGTCGTCGGACAGCACTTTGCCGCCGATCAACGCCATGTCCCAGGCCGCGATGTCGCTCGGCGTCGACCAGATCGCGCCCGCGCTTCCGGCCCAGCCACGCCCTTCGGGCTCGGCGGGGAACGCTGAGCCGAGTGCGTACGTGGTGTAGCCGGTCGCCATCGCTGGTGTGTGATCGACCGGGTCGAATTGCGTATGCGTCATCCCGACCGGTGTGAAGATGCGCTGGGCGAGGAACGCGCCGAACGGCTGGCCGCCGGCTTGCTCGACGACGCGACCGAGAATAAGAAAGTTCGTGTTGCTGTAGGACCAGCGCGTGCCCGGGTCGAAGTCCAGTGGGCGCGTCGCGTACTCGTCGATGATCTGATCCGCGGTCGCGGGCTTTTGCATCTCGCGATCGACGAAATCGAGCGGATAGAAATCGCGATAGCCCGAGACATGGTTGCCGAGGTCGAGCAGCGTGATGTCGCCGGCGCGGGTGAGCTTCGGGAAGTACTTGGCCACGGGATCCTGCAGCGTGAGCTTCCCATCCTGGGCGAGGAGGAGCACGGCCGAGCAGGTGAACTGCTTCGTGACCGAGCCGACGGCGAACATCGTCTCGGCCGAGACCGAGTCGTGAGAAGCGAGCGTCTTGAGGCCGTAGCCCTTGGCCAGAACGACTTTGCCGTCCTGCGCGACGGCGACCGAGAGTCCGACGAGGTGCTTGTCGGTCACGGTCGCGCGGATCAAGCTGTCGATCTGTGCGACCGATACCGGCGCAACGGGCACCGTGCCGACAATGGCGTACGCACTCGTGGTGACCGTTGGGACGGGTTTGCTACAGGCCGCGAGGAGACTGACGATCGCCACACTGAACGCTATTCGCATAGTACCCTGGTTTATGGAACGACCGCAATGCCTTCGATCTCGATCATGTATTCGTCGCGAGCCAGAGCCACGGCGCCGGTGAGCGTGCTCGCCGGGAGATGATCGCGATCGAGAAATTTGTCGCGAACGTCGCGGAGCGCCAGCACTTTGTCGTGGTCGAGGCCCACCACGAAGTAGTTCAGCTTCACGAGATTGGCGGTGGTGGCGCCCGCCGCGGACAATTCGGCGCGCAGGTTCTCAAACGCCTGAGTAGCCTGCGCGCGGAAGTCGCCGCGGCCGACAACGTCACCGTGCGCGTCAGCCGAGACCGCGCCCGAGAGATAAACAATCTTTCCGTGCTCGACGACGACCGCGTGGGAATATCCCGGCGGCGGCGCGAGGTTCGGCGCGGTGACGTAGTGCGCTTGGGCGCCGGCAAGCGCCGGGAATACCGCAATCAGGATCGCGAATGTTCTCATGGGCCAAACGTGACCAAGCTGGACCAGGGCTTGCAAGGGGGTAATCGTTTGTGCATGAGGAGCGCGGACTTGGGGGCCTAGCGCACGCGATGAGCAGCGCAGACCGGCTGCTCCTCGACGGCGTGCTCGACTATGCCCTGTTTGCCCTCGATCCGCAGGGTTGCGTGCTCGTATGGAACGCGGGCGCCGAGCGCATGTATGGGTACCGGGCCGACGATATCGCCGGGCAAGACTTCGTGATCTCGTACACGGAGGACGATGTCGCCGAAGGTCGACCGGCTCGAGAGCTCGAGATCGCGACGACGCGGGGCCGGGTGCAAAGCGAGGCCTGGCGTGTCCGCGAAGACGGCTCGCGGTTCTGGACGAGCACGATACTGACGGCGCTCCGTGATGACGCAGGGGCGCTGGTGGGATTCGCCGGCGTGACCCGCGACTTGAGCGATCGTCGACAGGCCGACATCGCGCTGCAGCAAAGCGAGCAGGGCTTCCGGCTTCTCGTTCAGAGCGTGCGGGACTACGCCATCTTCATGCTCGACCCGACGGGCCATATCGCCTCGTGGAACGCCGGCGCGGAGCGCATCAAGGGCTATACGGCCGACGAGATCACGGGCCAGCATTTTTCGATCTTCTATCCGCCGGAGGATAAGGGGGACGGCAAGCCGGCCCGCGAGCTGGAGATCGCGATACGGACCGGGGTGTACGGGGAAGAGGGCTGGCGCCTGCGTAAAGACGGATCGCGCTTCTGGGCGAGCGTGGTCATTACGGCTCTCCGAAACGAGGACGGCAGTCTGGCGGGATTCGCCAAGGTCACCCGCGATCTCACCGAGCGGCAGGCGGGGCAGCTCCGGGCATTGGAGGACGCGCGGCGCGTGACGGAAGCGGAGACGGCGAATCGCGTCAAGGGCGAGTTTCTCGCCGCAATGTCACACGAGCTCCGGACGCCGCTCAACGCGATCGCGGGCTATGCGGATCTGATGCTGATGGGCGTGAGCGGTCCAGTCACCGAGGAGCAGCGCTCCCACCTGCAGCGCATCGCCAAGAGCCAGCAGCACCTGCTCGGGATCATCAACGACCTGCTCAACTTCAGTCGACTCGAAGCCGGCCGTGTCGTATTCGATCTCGGATCGGTCGCGCTCCGGGACATCACCCACGGAATCGTGCCAATGATCGCGCCGCAGGCGAATGCGAAGCAGCTCTCGGTCACCGCCCTGTGCGCGTGCGATTGCCGGGCGCACGCGGATCGGTCGAAGGTCGAGCAGATTCTGCTCAATCTGCTTTCGAACGCCGTCAAGTTCACCGACACCGGCGGGTCGATCGAGGTGACGTGCGGCTCGGAGGGCGATCGAGTCTGGCTCAAGGTATGCGATACGGGAGCTGGCATCCCGGCGAGCGCGATCGAGCGCATCTTCTCGCCGTTCGTTCAGGTCGGACGGAGTCTCGCCAGTCCCAAGGAAGGCGCGGGCCTGGGTCTCTCGATCAGTCGCGAGCTCGCGCGGGCAATGGGCGGGGAGCTGACGGTGGAGAGTAGCGAAGGCGTCGGCTCGACCTTCACCCTCACGCTCCCGCAATTTTCGGCGTAGGGCTAGCGCGCCCGATAGTCCTTCCAATCACGCTCAATGGCTTGGGCCATCGCCTTGGCCGCATGATGGAGCCATCGAGAGTGGCGCCGACGCACATCGGTCAGCGCCGCTTTCGCTTGAGCAGGGCTGCCGAGGTGCACGTTCGCGGTCTCGACGCCCATCGCGTGCACGAGCCGCGCCTCGTCCCGCTTGGCGGCCAACGTCGCGATCTCGATCGGGTTCGAGTCGGGTGCGAGGCGTTTGACGATCCATCGGCCCACGACGCGCTGAAACGGATCTGGTGATCGGATCGCGCGTGTCATCGCGCGCTCATAATAGCGCTTGGGCGGAATGAGCGCCTTGGCTTCGCGCGCGATCTCGGCGCCGTCGCACATGGCGATCATCGCGAATCGTGGCTGACCGAGGCTGCCAAGACCGGCTTCTCGTCGCACGATCGTTCGCTGCGTGATGGGGTGCGGCACCAGCGCTCCGAGTGCGTTGAGCGCCGATCGTGGCGCCTCGCGCACGATTGGCCACTCGCGCAACCGGTCCCAGAAGTGTCGGGGAGGCTTGACCTCCTCGAATGCCGAGCTTTTCCAGGTGCTCGTGGGATTCCGCCAGCACGAACGGAGATCCACCCTGGCGAAGCGTCGAGATGTATCCGTCGAGAATGGCCTCGCAGGCGTCGCGAGGCCGTATGTCGACGAGGCCGGCGTCGCGAGCGATCCTGGCGCTCGCCGCCAAACGGACCAGATCGTTCGTGTAGGGAAGGGGATGCGCGTCGTCGAAGTCGTCGACACCCCACGCCAAGCGACCTTCGGTGTCGCGCCAGGTGCCGAAGCTGTCCACATGCAGATCGCCGACGGCGAGGACGCGCGGGGCGCTGCGCGCATCGGCGACAACCGAAGGATAGAGCTGTGCCCACCGATAGTAGGTGCCGCGCAGAAAGGCGAAGAGGTCGTCTCGCATGCGGGCATGCTTGTCCCGCAGCGCTGATGCGACGATCGGCGTTTCTCGTCGCAGCCGGCGCTCGTACTCCCGTGTCGCCTGATGGATGTCCACTTACCGCCGGCCTGACATCCCGGCGTCGGCGTCGCGGTTGATGGTCTGAATAGCCAGCGCGGTGAGTAGCTCGTCGGCCTGCTTCTCCTCGTCGAGCGTCTGCTGCAGCAGGCTCGCGTGTACCGAGTATCCGAGCTGTTCGGCCCAGGTCCGCGCGCTCCCGTAATTCGCCATCTCGTAGTGCTCGACGCTTTGGGCGCCGGACAGGAGGCCAACATCGAGGATGCCGGCTTCGGGATCTTCTTTCATGAGCTCGGCTCCTTCGTCGATGATCCCTTGAATGCCTCGACACATCTTGCCTTTCGGACTCTTCCCCAGCTCCTCGAAGATCTGGTCGAGGCGCTCGACGTGCGTCTCGGTCTGCAGCCGGTGCGTCTCGAACGCGTCGCGCAGCGCCTCATGCGTGGCGGCGTTCACCATCTTTGGCAGCGCCTTCAGGATCTGGTGCTCGGCGCTGTACAGATCCTTGAGCTTCTCGACGTACAGGTCCGTCATTGTGGTCGGGGCCATCGGTCCTCCGAATAGGCGATGCGGGGTTGTGTGTGACAGCCTCTAATGCAATCGCCGGTCCGTGGCGTCGATCTTGCCAGATCGGCCGCATCGCTGTCTTCCCGGAGGTTGACCCATGCGACCGATACTCTTGTCAGCACTGTTCTTCGTAGCCACCGCACGGGCCCAGCAAGTCGAGATCGGCCTGTATCCGACGGCGCGTCATTACACGCCGGATGTCGGATATGGTGGCCTCTGGGGTGGCGGGCTCACCGGTACGCTCGGTTATCACTTCACATCGTTTCTCGCGCTCGAAGCGGGATACAGCGACACGTGGAATCCGGAGATCCCCACGCACTTGCGCGGGAATCCCCTGACGCAGCTGGCGACGGGCTCGCTCGTGCTCGAAGTGCCGAGCCATGCGCCCGTCGTCCCGTACGTGTCCGGAGGCGCGGGATATAACTGGTTCCAATTTCATTTGCCCGACCCGGCGTACCCGGCACTGACCGACATCCGCACAAAGGGATTCTGGGTGTGGCATCCCGCCGCCGGCCTGAAGTTCAAGCTGAGCCACAATACCGCGCTGCGAGCGGAAGCGAACATGGATGTCCAAAACCATCGACGCGCGACCGCGGGAGGATTCCTCGGTATCTCGTTCTTCCCAGGAGCGAAGCGACCCGCGCCGCGCGTCGAGCGCATTATCACAACGCCACCTCCCATACACGACACCACCGTCGTGACCCGCGTCGACACGGTCCGCTTGACGGTGCCGCACGAAGTGCAGAGGACCGTCGTCGACACGAGCGTCTTGCTCGTGTTGCAGGACGTGAACTTCGGGTTCGGCCGGTCCGATCTGCGGCCGCGAGCCAAGCCGGTGCTCGATCGAGGGGCGCAGCAACTCAACAGCATCGGCAACGTGCCGATTCAGATCATCGGCTACACCGATAGCGTCGGCTCCGACAGCTACAACAATCGACTCGGCCTCGCGCGCGCCACCGCCGTTCGAGACTACCTCGTGCAGGCTGGCGTAGACCCAAACCGGATCTCCGTGTCGAGTGGCGGGAAGGGCAACCCCGTCGCATCCAATCGCACGGCCGCGGGAAGGGCGCTCAACCGGCGCGTCGTGATTCGGAAGAATGTGGGCGGTACATAAGTTCAGGGTTAAGATTTGCGCATGAAATATCTCATATGCGCTTTCGTGCTGGCCGGCGCACTGCGGGCGCAACCGGTCAAGGTGTATATCTCGGTCGACATGGAGGGGGTCGCCGGTGTCGTCACCGCCGACCAACTCCTGCCGACGGGATTCGAGTACGAGCGGTTCCGGACGTTTATGACCGCCGAGGCGGTCGCCGCGATCCAGGGAGCGCGCGATGCCGGCGCGACGGCGATCGTCGTCAGCGACTCGCACGGCAATGGCGAGAACTTGCTCATCGAGCAGCTGCCGACCGACGTCACGCTGGTCCGCTCGTGGCCACGGCCGCTCACGATGATGGAGGGGATCGACTCATCGTTCGCGGCCGCCGTGTTTATCGGCTATCACGCGTCGACGACGAATCCCGCCGGCGTCCGCGCCCACACATTCTCGAGCGCCACGTTCACGAGCGTGGAGCTCAACGGCGTCCCGATCCCCGAGGCGGGCCTCAATGCCGCGATCGCCGGCCGATTCGGCGTGCCCGTCGTGGCGATTTCAGGGGACGATATCGCCGTGCACGAAGCGCAGCAAATGATCGGCGGCCTCGAGGGTGCCGTCGTCAAGCGCGCGATCAGCTTTCACGCCGCGGCGACCATGACGCCGGCCGCGGCGCAGGCCTTGATTCGCACCACGGTTCGTGCGGGCGTCCAGCGGCGAGCCAGCATCAAGCCGTACGTCCTGGCCACCCCCGTGCGCTTGGATCTCAGCTTCAAGAACTATCGGCCGGCCGAGCTGTTGACCTATCTCCCGGGTGTCCAGCGCGTCTCGTCACACACGATTCGCTTCGTGGGCCACGACATCACCAACGTCTCGCGATTTATCGAGTTCGTGACGAACTATCAGCCCGATCTCTCGCCGTGAGCGCCGCGCCTGCCACGCTTCTCGCGCGATGGGGCGCGTTGTCGAGCATTCGGATGTAGGCATCGTGGGCCTCGCGCGAGCGGCCGGCGGCCAGTAGCAGGTCGCCGTAGAGCTCGCGCGCCGGGAGCACCGGTCCCGGTGATATCGGCAGCGAGGGCTGTCGATCCTCGAGATCGGCCGCTGCCGACGCACGGGAGATCGCGCCGGCCGTATCGCCCGCGGCGAGTGCGAGCCACGCCGATGCGGCCAGTCGCTGAATCTTGACCTCGGGAACTTTGTCCTCGATGGCGGCAAGCTCGTCTACGTCGACCCGCGCAGCGCTGGTGTCGCCACTCCGCGCCGCGCCGATCGCGCGAGCGAAGTGCGTGATCGCCTCGGTCTCGCGGGCGTCGGGCGCCGGGCGTATCGTGAGCACCGCGGCCTCCTTCCAGGCGCTGCGCTCGAGCGCATAGCGGGCCGGGATCGCCGCCAGCGCGTAGGCGTTGGTGTACGACCCGGCCGGATAGCTGACCGTGACGGCGTTGGCCTCGTCAACGATCTTCTTCGCGTCGCTGTCGCGGTGCTTCTGCAGGTACGCGTAGACGAGATAGTCCATCGCGTGGCCGCGCTGATCCCAGAGCCCGTGCCAACCCTGTTGCACCTCATACTGCCGCGCGACGCCGGCTGACTTGACGTTCGCCGCAATGTCTTCGTCCCACAGCCCCATGCGCGTGAAGATGTGGGACGGCATGTGCAACGCATGCGGCACGGCGGGCGCGATCTGGGCGTAGCGTCGCGCGGCATCGAGCGCGAGCGGCGCGAGCGGCGGCGAGTCGTTGGCGTGGATCACGTAGTGCGCCAGACCGGGATGCGTCGGGTCGGCGCGGAACAGCGGAAACAGGATCGAGTCCGCGCGTCGCGTCCGCGCGCCGGTCGTGTCGTACGCGGCGCCGTTGCCGAGGATCGCCAGCGCGTAGAAGATCGCCGCTTCGTGATCCTCGGGGTTCTGCCGGTACACTTTCTCCATCGCCTGCTCGTACGCGGCGATCCGTACACGGTAGGACGGTGTGGGAAGCTCGCGATAGTACGTCGCGATCGCATCCGCGTAGTCGCGCTCGCGCGGCGTATGCGCGAGCGTCGTCGCGCGTTCGCTCAAGTCGTGCCCACGCTTCAAGTCGTCGGGTGACGGCGGCGCCCACATCGGGTGGAGCAGGCTCATCGCCTGACCCCAGTACGCCATCGCGCAGTCCGAGTCCGCGGCGCTCACCGCCGCGAATGTGCGGAACGACTCCTCGTACCAGAACGAGTGCAGCAGCGCGACGCCACGATCGAACTGGGGCTGCACGTCGCTCGCGCACGACGTCGCGAAGTGCACGTGGCCGATCTCGTGCTCGTGCGCCTCCTGGGCGCCGAGGACGGTGGACATGGCCAGCAGCATCAGCGGAGCGCGCATAGCACCTCTCGTCCGTCAATACTACAGTCGCTCGCAGGCCGCGCTCAACAGTGCTTTAGCCTTGTCATAGTCGGCGGACTTGAGATCGAGCGTCACCATCACGTCGTGCCGCGTGGCGCCCAAGATGGAGCCATTGATGAGCGCGGCCGAGTCCCAGGGCCCGCGCAGCGTGGTGTCGGTCTTGAAGCTCGTCGTGACGGGAGCACCCGTAGCGGAGCCACCGACCATCTTCATGAGACCGCCCATCATCTTCTGCTGCGACGAGTCGAGCGTGGGCATCGAGACTTGGGGCGTGCCAAGGACCCCGCTCCCCATGGGCATCGTGTGCTTCAGCCGGTCGAGCGCCTGGTATCCGCCGCGCCACGTGACGGCCAATGGATACGATCGGGGGTCGGCACCCCCCTTCACCTTATACGTGCACTCCGAGCCATCGGGGTCGGCGACCGGATTGCCGTCCAACGGCCCGAGGATCTGCACAACCCGCGCACGCGGTATCAGATCGCACGCACTCGCCAGACGCGGATGCGGTTTCGGCGCGAGCGCGGCTGAGCGCGCGCCGTCATAGTCCAACGGATGGTTGAGCCGACCGACGATCTTCGTGGCGAGATCGATGGCGCCGGGTTTGCCGCCCTCTGACCCGCTGACGTCGACGATGATCTGGGCGTCGGACTTCCACACGGTCAGGCTACCCATTATCGACCACATCGATCGGTCCCATGGTCCGGGCGGACCGGCCAGGAGGCGTGCGCCGGGAGTCTGGCCGCCGGCGATGGTCTTTGGGGCGCCCGTGACGACCTGACCGACCTGGGGGGCCCCGGCGCCGCGTGAGACCGTTACGACAACGCTTCGTCCGTCCCGCCCGCGATACATGCAGGCATCGCCGGTCGGACTCGGGGCGACGTCGCCGTCGTCGTAGCGGTAAGGAGGGTTAGCGAGGGGGCCGACGTAGGTCTCGGCCTCGCTCGAGGCGAGCCATCGGCACGAATCCGTTCCGTCCTGCGCTTGGCAGGCGGTGGCCGCGAACACGAAGATGATGAGAGAGAGTCGCATGCGGCCATCGTAGCGCGGTCGCATCTCGCTGCCGTCTCTTGCGTGACAGACGGTCGCGAGACGGGTGGGACCTAGCGTGCCACCCTCCTCCTGCACGAGGTCATGGTGCCCACGCTCCGACTCGCCGCGCTGATCGCGCTTCTTCCCACACTCTCCGTGTCCGCCCAGGGCCGCACCAGGACGTACTACATTGCTGCCGACCCGGTGTCCTGGGACTACCTACCCGGTGGCCGCGATGGGATCGTTGGTGCGCCGATGGCCGACACGGCGTTCTTCGCCAATGCCAAGCCCGGCCAGTGGCGACGACGTACCAGAAGGTGCTCTATCGGGCGTACACCGATAGCTCCTTTCGCACACTGGAGGCTCGCCCTCCGGAGTGGCGGCACTTGGGATTTCTGGGTCCGCTCATTCGGGCCACAGTAGGCGACACCATTCGCGTCGTATTCCGCAACAACGGCCAGCGGCCATACAGCGTCCACCCGCATGGTGTGTTCTACGAGAAGAGCTCCGAGGGGGCGCCGTACGACGATGGCACAACGGGTATCCACCGGACGGGCAATGGCGTGCCGCCTGGCGGCACCCACGTCTATGTATGGCCCGTGCCCGATCGCGCCGGCCCCGGCCCGATGGACGGAAGCTCCGTCCTATGGATGTATCACTCGCACGTGGACGAAGTCCGCGACATCAACACCGGGCTCTTTGGTCCCATGATCGTGACGGCGCGCGGGAAAGCCCGACCGGATGGCTCGCCGATCGATGTCGACCGCGAAATCATCGCCAGCTTCATGCAGGTCGAAGAAAACGACAGCTGGCTGCGGGACAAGAACGCCCTGTGGCGGGACTCGCTCGAGCACCTGGGCCCGACGCCGAATCCCTCGAAAACGCAGGACGTTCTACCCGTGGTTCGTGAAGTTCACGATCAACGGCTTCGTGCACGGCAGCATGCCGCTCGACGAGATCACGATGAAACAGAACGAGCGGGTGCGCTGGTATCTCATGGCGTCGACGAACGACTTCGACTTTCATGCCCCGCACTGGCATGGCAACACCGTCATCGTGAACGGTATGCGGACGGACGTGACGCAACTGGCCATGATGCAGATGGCGATCGCCGACATGATCCCCGACAACGTCGGCACGTGGCTCTTCCACTGCCACGTCTCGTTTCACAACGAAGAGGGGATGGCCGTGCGCTACCGCGTTATCGCGGCAACGCCGTGAGCCGATGGAGCACGGGGTCGGTGTGGAGAAAGTAGGGCCACGCGCCACGGTCTCGCGACTCGCGCACGAGCGCGGCGCCGTCGTCCGGTCGGCCCAGGAGCACGGCAATGCGCGCGCGATAGAATGAGGACCCCCAGCTGCCGCGGTCCGCGGGCAGTGATGCCAGCCAGGCATCCGCTGCCCGCGCCGTTCCCGTGTCGCCGCTCGCGGCCGCCAATCCACCCAGTGTGCCACGGAAGTCGACGTTCCCCGTATCCTCGGCCACGAGCGTGCGCGTGAGAGCGAGGGCGGGGGCGAGCGTTCCCCGCAATTCGTTCAACCACACCTTGAACGTCCGGAACTCCTGCGAGTTGCGTGTTCCCGCAGGCTGGGCGTCGATCCACGCGATAGTGCTGGCAGCCGCCTCACGCGCCGCCGACGTGTCCCCATGCACCATGAGCTCGCGTGACCCGTAGGTGCCGATCCAGGCCGGAGTGCCAGTGAGCTCCGTGCGGCCATAGGTATTGGGACCCAGACCGGAGCCAAGGCTGGGCTCGGGTGGCAGTGCGAAGGACGCATCGAGCTCGCGCAGCACTTCCGCGGGCCGGTGCAGGCCCGCCAACGCGCGGACGCGGTTAAAGATCTGGTCGAGGGTCTCGTGGGAGATCTGGTGGTTGGCGGCAACCAGCTCCGAGTCGTGCTGGCCCAAGAGGTGATAGGCCTCGCAGAGGTCCCCCCAATAGTCGATGTGGTCCGGGGTCGGCAGCCAGTCCAAATCTGTCTGCGGGTTCATCCGCAGCAGCGCCTCGATCGCCAGCGCCGGGCGATCGGCCCAGAGCGCCGCACCCGCGGTCGACACTTGCATCGGTGATGAGGGCGGGAGGGCGCGGCCTCGTTCGATCACGAGTCGCAGCTGCTCGTCGTTGCGGCCGTGACAGTGCGCCACCGCGATGCGGAGCGTGAACCCATCGACCGGTTCCAACGCGTGGCGATGGAGACGGGGCAGCGCGGCAATCGAGTCGACCGCCACGCAGTCACCCAGTCGCGCCGCGGCGGTGGCGAAGCCGATCGTCGACCCGTCGAACGTGGAGTCGACCGCCATCGACACCGCGTAGAGCGATTCGGCGCGGACGGGGTCGCCGAACCAGAACTGGTCGTGGCCCGCGATGTACGGACTGTACGCTTCGAATGGCGGAGGCGGGACGCTCGCGTTCCACGCGGCCGCGAAATGGGGATCCAGTATCGAGGCGACCGAGGCCAGGACACGCGAACGCGTGGCTTCAACGCCATCGGCCGGCCGCGCGAGGCTCGACGCCAGCGGCCCGACGCTGCGCAGGACGCGGGTCGATGCGACATCGATGACCGACGCGATGAACAGGAGGCTGTCGCCAGAGCGATAGTAGCTGCCGGTGATGAGCGTACTGGCCCCGTTCCGGCGTGCCAGCGCAATCGGTTCGATGGGCTGCCCCGCCGATGCGTGGACGCGGGTGAACAGCACGCGTGGGTCGACGACCTCGATCAGCTTCGTTTGCAGGATGCTGCGAGTGATCCAGTCCACGACCATGTCGCCGACGGGGTCGAGGCGGGGGTCGCCGGTACGGTTTTCGAAGACCGAGACGATGAGACGAGGGTGCGGGTGGGCAGACGCCGACGGCGCCCGTGCCAGCACCCCGAGCATCGCGAGCGCGACCACGCCCGCCGCTCCCGCCATGGGCCACCAGCGGCGCCGCCTCCGCTGCGGCGGTATCGCTGTCGCCGCCTCGGCCGGCGTGATGTCCACCGGGGCGGCGCTCCGGGCGCGCAAGCGCTCGAACAGCGCTCGTGCCTCCGCACTCGGCTCGGCGTCGAGCTCCGCTTTCAATCGCTGCGTGAACGTCTCGTACAATCGCAGGGCTGCACTGCGGTCGCCGGCTGCATCGAGCGCCAGCGCTGCCTTTTGCAACCAACCCTCGTCGAACGGCGCGAGCTCACCCGCCCGCAACGCGGCGCGGGCGGCGTCGGCGTGACGCCCCTCGCGCATGGCGGTGTCGACCACGGCGCCGAGTGCGCGCAGCGCGAGCTCGCGGGCGCGTGCTCGCTCGCGAATGATCCAGTCCTCGAACGTCTCGCCGGCATTGCTGACGTGAAATCCGTCGAGCAGCTCGCCGCGGTACAGCCCAGCGGCTTCGTCGTAGCGGTTGGCGGCGACGGCATCGCGCAGCGCGACGACATCACACCAGAGTTTCGCGCCATCGAGCTTGATCTCGTCGTCCCCACGACTCGCGAAGACGTTGTCGCCCAGCGCGAGACGCAGTTGATAGAGCGTGTTGCGAAGCGCGCGCCGCGCCGCGAACTGATCGAGCTCGGGCCAGAACACCGCCAGCAGACTGTCGCGCCGGTGGTACACGTCGGCGCCGATGGCCAGGTACGCCAGCAATGCCAGCCGCTTCGGCTGTGCGAGGAGGGCGCTCGCATCAGTGCCGTCGGCGCGCGAGATCTGAGGCGCGCCGAACAGCGCGAGGCGTATCACGGTAGCCACTGTCTCCTAATAGTCTCCGACCTGCTCACCAGTGGCGACCCCGAAGATGTCGTACGGACCGTCCCTGGCCTCATTTGGGCAGACTATACAGCACCTTCCCGTTCTCGTCCAGAAACTCGAGCGTGGCGACGTTCGAGGAGTCCACCGCCATCCGAATGCGAGGCTTCCCCTTCGTGTCCATGAGGAGGACGGCCGCGTCGTCGTGCTTCGTGCGGCCGACGAACACGCGTTCCGTGAAGTGCCCCATTCTCGGTCCCGTGCTCCTTGAGCAGTGCTTGCATGGCGTCTTTCTTCGGTTGCCCGTCGCTCATCGTTTGCACCTTCACGAGCCCGCGGACAAGGTCGGCGGTGAGGGGGACGTTCGGCTGATCCCAGACCTCGAATGCGGATTCCTTGTAGTCGCCTTCCTGGCTATGGCTCATGCCAATCGCCTCGTTCTGCCGATAGTTGTCGAACCGGATCGTGCCGCCGGCGACCGGTTTGCCGTCGACCATCTTCCCGCTATACACGAGGCCGCCGTCCTCGTCGCCCTCGTCATTGAAGAAGATCATGCCGGCGCCATCGCGCTTGCCATCGCGGTAGGAGAGGTCCACGCCGGCGATCGTGCCGCCGGGCATCCGATCCGTGTTGGCGATCGCCAGCCGCAAGTGGCCGTCCTTTTCACGGATATTGATTCGCTCGGCGTCGATCTCGGTGAATTTGGCGCTCCCTGGACCCTTGGCGGCGACGAAGATGAGAACGCCAAACGCCAACGCGGACGTATACGCGTACGCTTTCAGGAATCGCAGCTCCCGCTCGATCTTGCTGTCCATTTTGCGCGGCCTCCGCCTGGGATTGGTAATTGTACGGACAAATAAGACTTCACTCCCGGGCGCGTGCTGTCCAGAGCCACATCCCGCTCATCGTGTCGATGGTGATGGGATGGCCGAGCAGGCGGGCCTGCACCACGATCTGTCCGCGATGGTGGCCGTCGTGGACCATGTAGTACGTGAGGAACTGTACGGGTTGGTGCGTGGACCGTCCGACGCGCCCGCCGCGTTCGAGCGCCGGCTCCAACACCTCCAGTACCGCTCGGCGCTTGGCCATGAGCGCGCGAACGGCGGCGGCCTGCGTCACCGTGTGCCGATCGAGCTCCGGCGGGACGGAGACTTTTGGCGCGGCCCGGCGCAAGTACACCAGCGCGCAGTTGTGCATGTGGGCCACGATCGCGGCGATCGTGCGCATCTTGGGCGCCGGCGGCTTCGCGCGCCAGAACGTCCGGGTCGAGTCGCTCGACGAGGTACGCGTTCACCCGCGCGCTCGCCGAGTAGGCGCCGAGTAGCTCGGCCGTAAGGTCAGGATTGGTGGGCATGACCCGAATTTATGCGCTCTGGTTGTATGCGACTTGCGTAAGGCTGCTCCCGTTGACTCATCACGGGAGTGTCCATGGTGTCCGCGGTTCCTCGTCGGTCTGCGTCGCTTACGGTGTTTGTCACGTGTACGATCGCCATAATAGCCGCTTGCTCCGATTCGGCGGCGCCACCAATGGCGTCATCGATCCGAGCGTCGGCCGCCGCGCTACCGGTCGTGAATGCGGTCGTGCGTGTGCTGCCTGGACTCGATGGAGCACATCCGCACGGGATCGACGAGTTCGATGAGGTCGTTGGCAGCACCGCGGCGAATGTGCCGTTCTATTGGAGCCCGTCGCTCGGGTTGGTTCTGTTGCCTCACCCCGGGTTTGCGACGGGGCAAGCGGCGACGATCAACGACCATGGGGCGATGTCGGGTACTCTCGGCGGGAGTACGGCCATCGTCTGGATGCCGTTACACACTGGCCAGTTTCGCGTGTTCCAGTCACCAGCGTCGCAAAATTGCTCGGCGTCGGTGCTGACGTGGGGTGGCGAGCTCGTTGGGACGTGCGTCGCGACGAATGGCACCGCGTATGGAACGATATTCAACTGGCACGGGGCGCCGACCCAGACCTCAGGGTACGAGTACAACGACCTCTCCGGCGACGGGTATCTCGTCGGGGCGCAAGACGACAATGGTGTGCTGACGGCGCCGATTGTTGTCTTGCCGAGCGGCCAGGTGACGGTGTTGCATGGGGTCGATGGTGCGATACACAAATGGGCCGCTGTCAATGCGGTGGCCGAGGGTGGGTACCTCGCGGGCTACAGCACCGAGGCCGGGTGCACGCAAGCGGTCGTGTGGGGTTTGTTCACCTCGGGGCACGCGACATGGCCCGAACGTTACCTCGACGTATGCGGCGAGGCGAACGGCATTACGTCAGACGGGTATGTCGTCGGGACATCATTCTCCGGCTGGGCTTTCCTCTGGTATGAGGAGCCGGGGCCGGGCTTGCAGCGGCTTCCGGGGCTCGGGCAAGCCGGCGAGACCAGTACAGCCGTGGCGATCTCACTGCATCATGCGCTCGGCACGATCACATCGAATGGTGTGACGCACACGGTTATCTGGAATCTGCCAAACCGTACGTGACGCCGTCGATGTACACACTCTTGTTGTCGGTGAACGGATAGAACGCGAGCACGCGTTGCACGGCGCCGCCGTCGCCATCGAGCTCCAAGGTGTAGCCGGACACCTTGTACGCGCCGCCCAGGTTCGTGTTGCCGCGGCCACGCGAGGTGGTTGTCGTGGTGACCTGGCCGTTGCTGCCGGCGGATGCGCTGCCGCTTCCATGCTGATCCTGGTAGGAGCTCGCGCTTACCGCCGAATCCGCCGCCGGCTTGCACGGCTCCAGTGCCGGCGATCACGCCCGAGCTGCGGGCGAATCGCCCGTTCTGGGAGAATGTGATGGTGGCGGATGTGTTGTACGAGCCCATGCCGCCGAACCTCGTCGAATTGCGGTGAATCAAGTTGATCTGCAGCGATGCGCCCGCTGGCAGCGGGCGCACGCGGTCGGCCTCGAGTTTGGTCCACTGACTCGACCCATTCTGGATCAGGATATCGCTTCCCGATTGCTTCCAACGATGCCACTTGGCCGGCTCTCGTTGTTTGGAGGCGACTTCATCGAGTTGCTCGGGCGGTACCGTGAGGCCCAGATAGGCCCAGCCATCGGGCAGCAGGAGATCGGCCGACTCGACGTAGGCGTAGCCCGTGGCCGTGGTCTGGCCGCGGCCTTCGTGCAAGATCACGAAACTCGAATTGCGACTCGGTGCACGCGGCGCGGCAGCCGTGCCACCGACGATCCTGCCGGCGGTCCGGACGTAATCCACGGCGGTCGCCGCGGGCAGGTTCGTCACGACGGCGCAGGGATGGGTTGTCCGCGGACCGAGGCGAGTGGCAGCGCGAACAGCAGAAAGAGGGCGTTTGGCGATCGCATAGGCTTCTTGGCTACATAACGACCGCCTCGGTCGGATCATTATTTCGTCACGATTCTAGTAAGATGGCCCCAGCTTCTCCATGAGCTGCGCCCGGCGATTCCGGCTGACAGCGAGCGTGGTGCCGTCGAGGAGCACCACGGTCAGACCTCCGATCGGGTGGCGAAGCACCTCACGCACGCGGCGGAGGTTGATAATCGCCGAGCGGTGAATGCGCGTGAAGGCGGCGCAGTCGAGCTGTGCCTCGAGCAATGCCAGCGTCGCCCGCATGATGTGACGCCGTCCGTTGACGTGCAGCACCGCGCAATAATCGTCGGCTTCGATCCAGTCGACCTCGCTGGCAGGGATAACGATGTCTTTCCGTCCCACCCGCACCAGGAGTTGGTTGGTCGTCGGGGCGGTAGCGGTCGCGTGGTCGTCGAGCAGCGCGCGGAGTCGTCGCTCGAGGTCCGTGTCCCGCGTGCGCGTCAGCGCGTCGCGCGCCCGGTCGAGTGCCTGCGCGAAGCGATCGGCGGCGACGGGCTTGAGCAGATAGTCGATCGCCCGTACGTCGAACGCGCGCACGGCGAAAGCATCGTACGCGGTCACGAAGATTACCGCCGGCATCGCCGCCGGACCGACCGCGCGCAGCACGCCGAAGCCGTCGACCTCGGGCATCTGTACGTCGAGGAACACGAGATCGGGTCGCCCACCGCGAATCAGTCGAATGGCGGCGTGACCGCCGAGGGCTTCGCCGGCGATCTCGACGTCATCGTGCTCGCTGAGCAGCGCGCGCAGGGAAGCGTTCCCGAGGGGCTCGTCATCGACGAGGAGCACGCGAATCGGCCGGCGCCGACTCATGTGGATTGGCGGAGCGGGATCATGATGTCCGCCTGCACGCCGCCCCCGGCGGCGCGCCCGAGATCGAGGCATCCGTCCGTGCCGTAGAGCGCCGCGAGACGCGCACGAGTGTTCTTGAGACCGACGCCCGTCGCGCCGTCCAATGTCCAGCCGATCGGCAGCCCGGGTCCGTCGTCGGTCACGCGCAAGTGCAGCCGCTTGGACTCCGCGAAGGCTTCGATGCGCACATGGACCGGGGCTTCACGTCGGGCGACACCATGCCGAACGGCATTCTCGACCAACGGTTGCAGGACCATGCTCGGGACGAGGGCGTTGCCGACGCCGTCCACGGCGCCGACCGAGATCGTCAAGCGCTCACCGAATCGCGCGCGCTCGATCGCCAGGTAGCGGTCGAGCAACGCCAACTCGTCGCGCAACGGAATCTCCTGGCTCGCGGTGTCCTGCAGCAGGTGTCGCAGGAGCTCGCTCAGGTGCGTCAGGACTCGCACGCCCTCTTCGGGCTCGCGTGCTCGGACGAGGCCTACCGCGGCGTTGAGGGCGTTGAACAGAAAGTGCGGATGCAACTGCGCGCGCAGGGCACTGAGCTGCGCTTGGGCCAGCTCGGCTGACAACGTCGATGCGCGGCGCAGGTTCTCGACCGCATACCCCGCGACGAGGATCGTCACGTACAGGATCAACGAAAACGGGAACCAGTCGGCGAGGAGTGGGCCGAAGTCCTGCTGTCCGCCCCACGTCGCGGCGATGACCGCAACGTGGATCGTGATGGCCATCGCACACGCAACCACGTGCACGAGAATCGCCACCGGACGCACGGGGCGCCGCAGGGGGAATCGCTGGGCGAGCCACAGGATCGCTGGCGTCAGGAGCACCCACACGAACCATCCTGGCGCGTGGTGCAGAACCACACGCCAGAGTGGCGTCGGCGTGCCTTTGAGCCGATCCCTCACGTACGTGCCCGAGACCTCGGCGAGCGCGGCGACCGACCACACGGCGGTGATCGTCAGCATGGAGAGTCGGCGTGCGCGCATCGTGCCGAACAATGGCATGAAGGCCCGGGGCGCGCTACGCAAATGCAGCGAGTGACACTGGCCGTGCCGTCGGCGGTGCGGTGTGGGCGACTCGCTGCAGGGCCGGACTGGAGCGCGATAGCGCTCCGTACGTTGCCGCCATGCTGCTTCTCCTCATCGCCGTGTTGGATAGCATTGCTCCCGCACGTGTGTACGATGGCCGCGCGAGAGCGATCACGGTCGGAGTGCCCCGTCTCGATACCGCCGTCACCGTCGACGGCACGCTGTCCGCACCGGTCTGGCGGCAGGCCGCGCTGCTCACCGGATTCTCCGAGTACAAACCCGTCGATGGCGTGCCGGCCGAAGACTCCACGCAGGTCCTCGTGTGGTACTCCAAGGACGCCGTCTACTTCGGCATTCGGGCGTACGAGCGACACGGACCGCCGCACGCGACGCACGCCAACCGCGACAAGATCGACGGTGACGACAACGTGCAGCTCATCTTGAGCCCGTTCATCCATTCACACCAAGCGCTGGTGTTCGCCGTCAATCCGTACGGCGTCCAGGAAGACGGCACGATCACCGAAGGCGTGGCGACGACGATCGGAAGCACGGGGATCCCCAACGCGACGGGGCCCGATTCGGTCGACGTGAGCCCGGATTTCGTGTACGACTCCAAGGGACAGCTCACGCCGTTCGGGTATCAGGTCGAGGTCCGGATCCCGTTTCGGAGCATCAAGTTCCCGGCGCGATCGCCCCAGGACTGGGGCATCAACATCCTGCGCAAGATCCAGCACTCGGGCCACAGCGACACCTGGTACCCCACGAAGCTGGCGGCCGCGTCGTACCTCGATCAGGCCGGTGCGCTCGCCGGCCTGCACGACCTCGACGCGGGGCTGGTGTTGGATCTCAATCCTATCGTCACCCAGAAGGTCATCGGCAATCCCACCTCAGGTCCGCCTTCGGGCTGGGGCTACGACGCGGCACGTCCGCAATTTGGAGGGAACGTGCGCTGGGGGATCACGTCGAACCTCCTGCTCAACGGCACGTATCGGCCGGATTTCGCGGAGGTCGAGTCGGACGCCACGCAGCTCATCCTCGATCCCCGGATCGGCGTGCAGTACCCGGAGAAGCGCCCGTTCTTCCTCGACGGATTGGAGCAGTTCAATACGCCGAACAATCTCATTTATACGCGCCAGATCGAATCCCCGATCGCGGCATCCAAACTGACCGGCAAGGTCGGCAACGTCTCGCTCGCCTACCTCGGCGCGATTGACGAGGAGGACCAGGGCGGCCTCGATGGCGGGCACCCGGCCATCAACGTGCTCCGTGTTCGCGACGACTTCGCGCAGGGCTCACAGATCGGCGCCGTACTCACCGACAAAGAGGCCGGCGGGAGCTTCAACCGCCTCGTCGGCGCCGATTCCCGCATCACGTTCGGCCAACTGTATACGGTCAACCTGCAGGCCGCCACGAGCCTCACGCGCGATGCGGGGTCGAGTACCGCGGGTCCGCTGTGGGAGGCCGACTTCACCCGCACCGGACGCGCGTTCTACCTGAAGTACCGTCTCAAGGGCGTCGATCCGGAGTTTGACGCCGCCAGCGGCTTCATTTCGCGCGGCAATGTCGTGGAGGCGATATTCGACCAACGATACACGTTCTACCCGAAGCACTCGTTCCTGGACACGTTCGGCGTCGGTTTCTACTCTTACGACAACTGGGGCTACCGGAACTTCACCTCGTTCCATGCGCCCTTGGAACGAGGATATCAGCCGTACGTGATGGCCACACTCCACGGCGGCTGGCAGATCCTGTACCAGTTCGACGAGGGGTTCTACGGCTACGACCCATCGATCTACCGCAATTATTACCTGGGCCACATCGGCGCCCACGACACGACTTACACACACTTCCCCGGCGGATCTTCGCTCTGGAACATCGATCACATGCTCCAGGTCACGACGCCGACGTTCGCGCACGTCGATCTGTCGATGCTCCAGCTCTATGGCAACGACTTCAATTTCTTCGAATGGGCGCCGGCCTATTTCTGGTGGACGTCGCTGACCCTGAATTACCGGCCAACCGCCAACGTGCGCGCGCAGCTCATGTACAACGCGCAGATCTACTGGCGGCGCGACGATAACTCGATCGCCGGCAAGACCCTCATCCCGCGGCTCGACATCGAGTACCAACTCTCGCGACCCATTTTCTTCCGGGTCGTCGGACAGTACGACGCGGCGTATCAGAATACGCTGCGCGACGACTCGCGCACCGGCTTGCCGATTTTTCTCTTGAACCCGGCGACCGGGACCTATTCGCGGGCCACGGCGTTTCAGAGCAACCAGCTCCAACTCTCGGCGCTGTTCGCGTACCAGCCGATTCCCGGAACCGTCGCCTTCGTCGGCTACGGCAACACGTTGACCGAGCCGAATGGATTCCAGTTCAACCCATTGCGGCGGGTCGCCGATAATATCTTCGTCAAGTTCAGCTATCTGTTCCGGATGTGATGCGGCGCAAAGGCGAGCAGCCAATGCACGAGCAGCGCGGGCATCGCGATGAGCAGCACGGCGATGGCGTACTCGGTGCGCGAGACGCCGACGCCGAACGGGAACCATATCCCGGGAATATGCAGGAGCGAGATCTCGGTCGGGAAAAGCGACATCGCCACCAACACCACGGCGGGTACGGCGAGCCACGCCTCGCGGCCCTGTTGCCGTACGCCAACAACGGTGATGGCGATCAAGAGCGCGGCCAACGCGAGCCGCACGACCTGCGCGAACGTCGCGGCGTGCGCGTACTGCGCGATCATCAAGAGCGCGGTGAGTACGCCGATCGCCGCCGGGGTCCACGCGGGGCGGCGCACGCCGAACCACCCACGCCAAGCCATCACCCACGCGCCAGTCATGAGTGGAATCAGCAGGGTGACCGTGACGATATCGAACACCGGCCGACTCTCGTACGGGAGCCAGAAGAAGACCGCCTGGTTCTCGCGGCGCGCGCCGATGAGGAGCAGCGCCACGATGAGCCACCAGTCGCCTCTATCGGCGGTATCGAACTGCATCAGGATCAACACCACGAGCGCGACGGGGATGAACCCGAGGCCCTCGACGCAGTCGACGATGTACCCGTTGAACTTCTCCAACCACTGCAGATCATACTGCGCCCTCACCGCGGCCGCCCGGCCCAAAGCGGGCGCGATGCGGATGCCGCCGCCGGACGGATCGCCGATCAACGCACGCGGTCTGGCCCATGCGCGAATGGCAATGACCACGGTGTCGGACGCATGTGAGAGCGCGAACAGGTGCGGCTTGGTGTTGTACATGGTCGGCGGCGTGGTCGAGAAGTCGCCCGCGCCGCCGGCGAGGCGCCCATCGATGAAGAGCTGATACGCGTCGTCCACCTGCAGGGGACCGAGTACGGCGAGCGTGTCGGTCAGCGGCGCGGTGAGCACGACGCGCGTGCGATACCACGCGAACCCCGTATACCCCGCGTGTCCCCGCGCGCCCCAGCCGTTGACCCAGCCCTTGAGTCCTACGTCGCCATCGTGCGCGTCGGGCGATGGCGGTGTGAGGTCGACGGCCTCCCACGCGGCGTCGTCGAAATGCGGATCGGCCCACGCCGCGTCGTCACCCGTATGGAATTTCCACTCGGTGAGCGTGACAATGGCGTGTCCGAGCGTAACCGATCCAGCGAGGACCAGCGACAAGGCGAGCATGGCGCCAGTATATCGCGGTCGGCTCGCTCCTAGCTAGATTGGGGGCCATGGAAGAGACCTTACTGAGCCGCTTCATGCAGGCGCTGGTGACGGGTGCGATCCGGGTCGTCGATCTGAGCCAGCCGCTCGATCCGACCACCCCTGTCATCCAATTGCCGCCGGACTTCGGCCCCTCCTGGCCGTTCCGCTTGGAGGAGATCTCCCACTATGACAGCCGCGGACCGGCGTGGTACTGGAACAACTTTTCCTGCGGCGAGCACACGGGGACGCATTTCGATGCGCCGGTGCACTGGGTGACCGGCAAGGACTACCCGAAGAACGCCACGGACAGCATCCCGGCCGAGAAGCTCGTGGCGCCGGCGTGCGTCATTGACGTCTCACGCGAAGCGGCCGCCGATAGCGACTTCTTGCTGACCCCTGCGCACGTCGAGGCATGGGAAAAGAAGCACGGGCGCATCGAGGCGGGATCCTGGGTGCTCATGCGGACCGACTGGTCCAAGCGACGCGCCCCCGCGGCGTTCTTGAACATGACCGATACGGGCGCCCACGTTCCGGGGCCTGACCCATCCCTGGTTCCGTTCCTGGCGAAGGAGCGCAATGTGATCGGCTGGGGGTCCGAGGGCGTCGGCACCGACGCCGGCCAGGCGTTTCGGTTCGACCCTCCGTTCCCGTGCCACAGCATCATGCACGGCAGCAACAAATTCGGACTGGCCAGCCTGACCAACCTCGATCAGCTCCCGCCCAAAGGCGCGATCCTGATCACGCCTCCGCTCAAGATCGTCAACGGCTCCGGAAGCCCTTGCCGCGTGCTCGCGTTGGTGACGGCATGATACATTAGGAGTATGGCGGAACGGAGTTTCGCGAAGGAGGTCCGCAAGCTCAGCCTGGGCGCCGGCGAGGAATTTCGCGGCGAAGGCATCCTCGCCGTCACCAAAGCTCTCCTGCAGTCCGGCGTCTCGTACGTCGCGGGATATCAAGGGGCGCCGATCTCCCACTTGATGGACGTGCTCACCGACGCCAACGCGATCCTCGAGTCGCTCGGCGTCCACTTCGAGCACAGCGCGTCCGAGGCGACCGCCGCCGCGACCCTCGCCGCGTCCGTCAACTATCCGCTCCGTGGCGCCGTCACGTTCAAGTCGACGGTCGGAACGAATGTCGCGTCCGACGCCCTGGCGAATCTGGCATCGGGCGGTGTCTGCGGCGGCGCACTGATCATCGTCGGCGAGGACTATGGCGACGGCTCCAGCATCATGCAGGAGCGGTCGCACGCGTTCGCGATGAAATCGCAGATGTGGCTCCTCGATCCGCGGCCCAATCTGCCATTGATCGTGCGCGCGGTCGAGCAAGGGTTCGCGCTGTCCGAGGCGAGCCATACGCCCGTGATGCTGGAGCTGCGCATCCGGGCGTGTCACGTGCACGGGCGGTTTATCGCCAAAGACAACGTTCGGCCCTCCTTCACGCTGAAAGACGCGATGGAGCGGCCCGTGCGCGACACCAGTCGCATCGTGCTCCCGCCGTCGAGTTTTCTCCACGAGCAAGAGAAGATTCGCACCCGGTGGCCCGCGGCACAGCAGTTCATCGTCGAGCAAGGGCTCAACGAAATCTTCGCCGCGGACGCCCAGGACATTGGGATAATCCTGCAGGGCGGCATGTACAACACCACCGTGCGGTCGCTCGAGCTGCTGGGCCTCGCCGACGCGTTTGGCGACAGCAAGATCCCGCTCTATGTCCTCAACGTCACGTATCCGCTCGTCAATGACGAAGTGCGGCAATTCTGCGCCGGGAAACGGGCTGTCCTGATCATCGAAGAAGGCCAGCCCGATTTCATCGAGCAAGCGTTGAATGCCATGCTGCGCAAATCCGGCAGCACGACGCGGGTGGACGGGAAGGATGTCCTGCCGATGGCGGGCGAGTATACGGCGGCCGTCGTCATGTCCGGCGTTCGTGCATTCATCGAGCGCCATGCACCAAGCCTGCTGCAACCGCGCGCGAGGCCAGTTGCGGCGAGCGCGAAGCGCGAGCTGCCCGTTCATTCCCGGCCACCGTCGTTTTGTACGGGTTGTCCCGAACGCCCGATCTTCACCGCCATGAAGCTGGTGGAGCGCGAGCTCGGCCAGCATCACGTGAGCTGCGACATTGGCTGTCACTTGTTCTCGATCCTGCCGCCGTTCAACATTGGCGCCACGACGATGGGCTATGGCCTCGGCTGGGCCGGGGCGGCGGCGTTCAACACCAAGGAGACGGACAAGCGCACGGTCTCCTTCATGGGCGACGGCGGTTTCTGGCACAATGGCCTGACGAGCGGCGTCGGCAACGCCGTGTTCAATCAGAGCGACAGTGTACTGATCGTCGTCGACAACAGCTATACCGCGGCAACCGGTGGACAGGATATCCTGTCGTCCAAGGCCGACAACCCGATCCGCCGGACCAAGCTGTCGATTGCCGACGCGGTTCGGGGTGTGGGCGTCAAGTGGGTTCGGACGGTGACGCGAACGTATGACGTCGCCCACATGCGCGACGTCCTCCGGGATGCGCTCACCACGAAGGAAAAGGGGCCAAAGGTCATCGTGGCCCAGAGCGAGTGCACGCTGAACAAGCAGCGGCGCGTCAAACCGCTGATGCTACAGCGCGCGAAGGAGGGGCATCGGGTCGTGCGCGAGAAATTCGGCGTCGATTCTGATACCTGTACGGGCGACCATTCGTGCATCCGCCTCTCCGGGTGTCCGTCGCTCACCGTGGCCGACAACCCCGATCCATTGCGCCCGGATCCGGTGGCGACGGTGCTCGACAGCTGCGTCGGGTGTGGCCTGTGCGGCGAAGTCGCCCACGCGGCAAAATTGTGCCCGTCGTTCTATCGAGCCGACGTCGTCTCGAATCCCGGCCGGTGGGAGCGCATGACCGCTCGCGTGCGGGCCATGCTGATCGGCGTCCTGCAACGGCGACTCGACCGGCGCCTCGCCGGCATCTACGGATGAGAGCGACGAGCATCGCCATCCTGGCGATGGGCGGCGAGGGCGGTGGTGTCCTCGCCGACTGGATCGTCGACGTCGCCGAGCACGCGGGGTATCGGGCGCAGACGACATCGGTCCCGGGCGTGGCGCAGCGGACCGGCGCGACGATCTACTACGTGGAGATCTTCCCGGCGTCGGACCGCGAGCCGGTGCTGGCGCTCATGCCGGTGCCCGGCGAAGTCGACGTCGTGATCGCGTCTGAGCTCATGGAGGCTGGGCGCGCGGTGCAGCGTGGATTGGTCACGAGCGACCGGACGACGCTCATCATGTCGACGCACCGGGTCTATTCGATGACCGAGCGCACGGCATCAGCGGACGGGCGCGTCGACTCCGCCACGCTGCTCGAGGGGGCGAAGCAGGCGGCGCGCCTGTGCGTGAGCCGCGACTTCTCCAGAATCGCCGAGGACAACAAGAGCGTCATCAGCGCGGCCTTGCTCGGCGCGCTCGCGGCAACACACGCGCTGCCGTTCGAGCGCCGGCAGTTCGAAGAGGCCATCGACCGGGGTGGCGTTGGCGTGGCATCGAGTCGCGCCGCATTTGCCGCGGGCCTCGCTGCCGCAAAAAATGGCGACCGGCCGACCGCGGCCCCCGCCCCTGCGACGTTCGAGCGTAGGACCACGACTCGCCGCTCTAGCTACCCGGGTCCGCCAGTCGTATCCGGCTGTATCCCATGAGATCTTGATCGCCGGGATCCAGCGGCTTGCCGACTACCAGGACGAACGATATGCGGCCGAGTACCTGGATCGGCTGGAGCCGATTCGCGACGTCGATTCGGGGGATTGTCTCGTACTCAAAGAGACCGCGCGCTATCTGGCGCTCTGGATGTCGTACGAGGACGCCATCCGCGTCGCCGACCTCAAGATTCGCGGCGGTCGTTTCGCGCGCGTCGTGCGCGAGTCGCGAGCCACCGACGGGCAGGTCGTGCACATCAACGAGTTCCTGCACCCGCAGATCGGCGAGCTGGCCGACATCGCGCCGGGATGGCTTGGCCGATGGATGCTGAATAGCTCGGCCGTCCGATGGGTCATCGGAGCACTCACCAAGAAAGGGACCGTTCTCCAGACGACGTCCCTCTACGGGTTCGCGCGCCTCTATTTCCTGGCGTCGCTGCGGCCAATGCGGCGCGGCTCGCTTCGTTTCGCACGCGAGCATGCGAAGATCGTCGAGTGGCTCAACCAGATTCCCGCGTTGGCGAAAACAAACTACCCGCTCGCGCTGGAAGTCGCGCAGGTCCCGCGCCTCGTGAAGGGGTACGGCGAGACACACGAACACGGGAGTCGCCGATTCGACGACGTCATGCGCGCCGTGCCCGAGCTCAGCGCGCGAGACGATGCGGCGCCGCGACTCCGCGCGCTGCGCGAGGCGGCGCTGGCCGAGGTATGAGAATCGCGTGCCTGGGAGGCGGGCCGGCTGGACTCTACTTCTCGATTCTCGCGAAGAAGGCCAATCCATCCTGGGACATCACGGTCGTCGAGCGCAACCGGGCCGACGACACGTTCGGCTGGGGCGTGGTCTTCTCCGACAAGACGATGGACGGATTCAGGACCGATCGACCCCGAGACGCACGACGCGATCGTCCGAGCGTTCCGCCATTGGGATGACATTGACGTCCACTTCAAAGGCCGAGTGGTGACCTCCGGTGGTCACGGGTTTTGCGGTATCGCGCGGATAACCCTGTTGCAGATCCTGCAGCAGACGGGCCCGCGAGCTCGGTGTCGATCTTCGGTTTCAGACCGAGGTGAGTGACCCCACCGGCTACGCGCGCGACTTCGATCTCGTGGTCGCATTGGATGGCGCCAACTCCGTCACGAGGCGTACGTTCGAGCCGATCTTCCGGCCGAACATCGATGTCCGGCGGAATCGCTTTATCTGGCTCGGCAGCCGCGCCAAGCTCGACGCCTTCACGTTCGACTTCCGCGAGACCGAGTGGGGCTGGTTCAACCTCCACGCGTATCGGTTCGCCGAGGACTGGTCGACGTTCATCGTCGAGACCCCGGAGCAGAACTGGCGGGCGGCCGGCATAGACCGGATGCCGCTGGCCGAGTCGATCCACTTGTGCGAAGCGCTGTTCGCCGACCGGCTGCAGGGTCAGCCGCTCATCTCCAACGCGCACCACAAGCAGGGCGCCGACGCCTGGCTCACGTTCCAGCGCATTCTCTGTGAGCGCTGGTACCACGAGAACATCGTGCTGATCGGCGACGCGGCGCACACGGCGCATTTCAGCATCGGCTCCGGCACCAAGCTGGCGATGGAGGATGCGATCGCCCTCGCGCGCGTGCTCTCGGCCGGCGGCGCGCTGGCGCAGTACCAGAGCGAGCGCGAGGTCGAGGCGCTCAAGCTGCAGAGCGCCGCCCGCAATCGGATGGAGTGGTTCGAGCAGATCGAGCGCTACGTGCACCTGGAGCCGGAACAGTTCGCCTACAGCCTGCTCACGGGGAGCCAGCGGATCGGCCACGAGAATCTGAAGGTGCGGGACAAGCAGTACGTGGCCAGCGTGGAGCGATGGTTCGGCGAGCGGTGCGGCGTGACCGATGTCCGTCCGCCCATGTTCACGCCGTTCACCGTCCGCGGCGTATCCCTCAAGAATCGCGTGCTGGTCTCGCCAATGGCGACGTACCGCGCGATCGACGGGATGCCGAACGACTTTCATCTCGTGCATTTCGGCGCCCGGGCGATGGGTGGCGCTGCCATGGTCTTCACCGAGATGACCTGCGTGTCGCCGGAAGGCCGGATCACGCCCGGGTGCTTGGGTCTTTGGACGGATGCGCAGCGCGATGAGTGGACGCGCATCGTCCACTACGTCCACGCCGAGACCGACGCGAAGATCGCGCTGCAACTCGGGCACTCGGGGCGCAAAGGGTCTACGCGTCGCGGATGGGAAGGCATTGACCAACCGCTCGACAGTGACAACTGGCCGCTCGTCTCGGCATCGGCCATCCCGTACATCGAGGGCGTCTCGGACACCCCGCGCGAGGCAACACACGCCGACCTGGCGTGCATCCGCGAGCAGTTTGTCGCCGCGGCGCGACGGGGCGCGATCGCGGGGTTCGACTGGCTCGAGCTGCACTGTGCCCACGGGTATTTTCTGTCGAGCTTTATCTCCCCACTGACCAATCATCGGTCCGATCAGTACGGCGGTTCGCTCGCCAATCGCTGCCGCTATCCGCTGGAAGTGTTCCGGGCCATGCGTGATGTCTGGCCGGACGATCGGCCGGTGAGCGTCCGCATCTCGGCCCATGACTGGGTGCCGGGCGGACTGACGCCCGATGACGCGATCGAGGTCGCTCGCTTGTTCAAGGACGCCGGCGCCGACGTGATCGACTGCTCATCGGGGCAGGTCAGCAAGGCCGAGCGGCCGGTGTACGGCCGGATGTTCCAGGTGCCGTTCGCCGACCGGATTCGGAACGAGGTCGGCATACCGACGATCGCGGTCGGCAATATTTTCGAGGGCGACCACGTGAACACGATCATCGCGGCCGGCCGCGCCGATCTCTGCGCGGTCGCCCGCCCGCACCTCGCCGACCCGGCGTGGACGCTGCACGAAGCCGCGAAGCAGGGGTACGCGGATCTCTGGTGGCCCGATCCCTATCTCAACGGAAAACAGCAATTGGAACGCAACCTGGCGCGCGCCGCGCTCCTCGCATTGCAGGTATGACACTGACTGGGAAGCACGCCGTCGTGACCGGCGGCAATCGCGGCATCGGCGCCGCGATCGTCCGCGCATTGCAGGAGCACGGCGCGCGAGTCACCGTCGTCCACCGGGCGACCGTGGATGTGGCTGATGGCGACGCGGTGGCCCGAGCCTTTGCCGGAATGGGTCGGGTCGACATTCTGGTCAACAACGCTGGCCAGGCGGGCTCGGCGCCCTTCGCCAAAACGGACCACGAGCTGTGGCGCCGGATGATGAGCGTCAACCTCGATGGCACCTACTATTGCATGCAGGCCGTGCTGCCGGGCATGCGCGAGGCAGGGTGGGGGCGGATCGTCAACATCGCCAGCACCGCGGGCTTGGTTGGATACCGGTACGTCTCGGCCTACTGCGCCGCGAAGCACGCCGTGATCGGTCTCACGCGCGCGGTGGCGCTGGAAGTCGCGACCGTAGGAATTACCGTCAATGCCGTGTGCCCGGGATACACGGAGACCGATATGGCCAGCGACGCCATCGCGAAGATCGCCGAGCGCACGAAGCGCACGCGCGAGGAGGCGCGCTCCGAGCTCGAGGCGCACAACCCACAACACCGACTCGTACGGCCCGAGGAGGTCGCGAATGCCGTCGCCTGGCTCTGCCTGCCGGGCAGCGAGGCCATCACGGGGCAGACGATCGCCGTCGCCGGCGGTGAGGTCATGACATAATGGACATTGAGTACGTCACCACCCAGGGCGTCGCGACGATTACGCTCAATCGGCCCGAGCGCAAGAATCCCCTCACGTTCGAGATGTACGCCGAGCTGCGGGATCATTTTCGTGGGCTCAACACAAGCGGAGATGTCAAAGCCGTTGTCGTCACCGGCGCCGGTGAGAATTTCTGCTCCGGGGGAGACGTCCACGAGATCATCGGACCGCTGACCAAGCGCGATATGCCGGGTCTGTTGGAGTTCACCCGACTCACCGGCGACCTGGTCAAAGGCCATGCGCGCGTGCCCACAGCCCATCGTCTCGGCTATCGACGGGATCTGTGTCGGCGCGGGCGCGATCATCGCGCTGGCGTCCGATTTTCGGTACGGAACGGCGCGGAGCAAGACCGCGTTCCTGTTCACGCGTGTAGGCCTCGCCGGGTGCGACATGGGCGCGTGCGCTATGTTGCCGCGCGTGATCGGTCAGGGTCGTGCGGCCGAGCTCTTGTACACTGGGCGCAGCATGGGTGGCGAGGAGGCCGAGCGCTGGGGGTTCTTCAACCGCCTGTGCGAGCCGGGGAATGTCCTCGGCGAAGCGACAACCTTGGCGGCCGAGCTGGCAGCGGGGCCGACTTTCGCGCACGGCATGACGAAGAAGATGCTTCAGCAAGAATGGAACATGGGCGTCGATGAGGCGATCGAGGCCGAGGCGCAGGCGCAGGCGATCTGTATGGCGACGAAGGATTTTGATCGTGCGTATCGCGCGTTCGTCGCGAAAACGAAACCCGTGTTCGAGGGCAACTGACGGATGGCCGATCGCGCTTTCCTCGATTGGCCATTCTTCGAGGCTCGTCATCGCGCTCTTGCGGGCGAGATAGACGCGTGGGCCACTGAGCACGTCGGCGCGGCCGACGCGGATGTCGATGCGCAATGCCGCGCGCTGGTGAAAGCGCTCGGACAGGCCGGGTGGCTCAAGTACGCGATCGGCGACATCGATACCCGCGCGGTGTGTCTCATTCGCGAAACGCTCGCCCGGCACGAGGGCTTGGCGGATTTCGCCTTCGCCATGCAGGGTCTGGGATCGGGCCCGATTTCATTGTTCGGCAATGCCGACCAGAAAGAGCGATATGTCTCCCGCGCGGGCGACGGCTCGAGCATCGCCGCTTTTGCGCTCTCTGAGCCCGGCACCGGATCCGATGCGGCCGCGCTGACCTGTGCCGCGCGGCGCGATGGGGATAGTTATGTGCTGGACGGCGAGAAGACGTGGATCTCGAATGGCGGGATAGCCGACTTCTACGTCGTCTTCGCCCGTACCGGCGAAGCGCCCGGAGCCAAGGGTATCACGGCGTTCGTGGTCGAGCCGGACACACCGGGCTTCGACTGCTCCGAGCGCATCGAGGTGATCGCGCCGCACCCACTCGCGCGTCTCACGTTCGCGAGCTGCCGCGTGCCGGTCGCCCAGGTGATCGGCGAAGCAGGGCAGGGCTTCAAGATCGCGATGGCGACGCTCGACGTCTTCCGGACGTCGGTCGCCGCGGCAGCGCTCGGGTTTGCCCGGCGGGCGCTCGACGAAGCCTTGCGCCACGCGACGACGCGATCGATGTTCGGCCAGATGCTGGCCGACTTTCAGTTGACGCAAGCCAAGATCGCGACGATGGCGACGGGCATCGATACCGCCGCCCTGCTCACGTACCGCGCCGCGTGGCTTCGCGATCGCGGCCAGCGCGTGACGGTCGAGGCGGCGATGGCGAAGATGGTCGCCACCGAGACCGCGCAACACGTGATCGATAGCGCCGTGCAGCTCCTCGGCGCGCTCGGCGTCGTGCAAGGGCATCCCGTTGAACAGCTCTATCGCGAGATTCGACCCTTGCGTATCTATGAAGGCGCGACCGAGGTGCAACAGTTGATCATTGCGCGCGGGATCATGAAAGGTGCCTGACGTTTATCGCTCGGATATTCTCATCCGGTTCAGGCATTGCGATCCCGCCGGAATCGTGTTCTTCCCGCGCTATATGGAGATGTTCAACGATCTCGTCGAGGACTGGTGCCGCGAGGCGCTGGGCTTCGACTTCAACGAGATCCACCTCCAGCGGGGCTGGGGCTTACCCACCGTGCATCTCGACGTCGATTTTCGCGCTCCGAGTGTGCTGGGCGACCGGTTGTCGGCGACGCTTCGGGTGAATCACATCGGATCGAGCTCGATCGGCGTGGATATCACGCTCTGCGGACCAGATGGCGCCGAGCGGGTGCGAGGAAAGTCGGTGCTGGTGTTCACGAGCGCCGTGTCCAAGCGCGCCGCGCCGATTCCGGACGAGTTACGCGCTCGTATCACCCAATTTTATGCCGGTTGACCTGTTGCAGCCCGAGGGCTGGGAACGGCCGCGAGGCTACGCCTACGGAGTCGCGGCACGTGGCCGTATCGTGTGCGTGAGCGGCATGATCGGCTCGGGTCCCGACTTCGTGAGCCAGGTGCGCGATGCACTGGGCCGTATCGTGAGAGTCCTGGCCGAAGCGCACGCGAAGCCGGAACATATAGTCCGGATGACTTGGTACGTGGTGGACAAGGCCGAGTACGTCGGCGCGTCCAAGGCGACGGGAGACGTGTACCGCGAGGTCATGGGCCGGCACTACCCCGCCATGACGGCGGTCGAGGTGTCCGGCTTGATCGAGCCGCACGCTCGCGTGGAGATCGAGGTTACGGCGGTAGTGCCCGACGACGCTTGACGATGAAGTACACGATCGTCAGGGCGCCGAGCCATGGCAGCCCCGCGATCAGTGTGATGCGCATCCCCTCGACCCACCACGTGGTCACGAGAATCGCGACCATCGCCACGGCGCCTAGGATCGAGGTGTATGGATAGCCGATCAGGCGCGCGGGCAGCGGCCGTCCACCCGCTGCCTCCCACCGCGGCCGGAACCGGATGTGCGTGACGAAGATCATGAGCCACACGAACAGGATGCCGAACAGCGAGACGCCGTACAGGTAGACGAACGCGCTGTTGGGATAGATCACGGCGACGGCCAGCGCGATCGCCAGCCCCAACGTCGAGGCGAGGAGCGCGGGGACCGGCACGCCCCGTTTGGACAGGCGGCCGAACGCCGCCGGCGCGTACCCGCCCCGCGAGAGCGAGAACATCATGCGGCTCACGAGATAGAAATTGCAGTTCATGCTCGACGCGGCCGCGCTGATCACGACGAAGTTGACGATGATAGCCGCCGCCGGCACGTCCATCAGCTCGAAGACCCTCACGAACGGACTCGTCGTGACCGTCGACCCGGGCTGGATCTGATTCCACGGGACGAGGCCGACCAGTACCGTGATCGCGCCCAAGTAGAACACGAGCAGGCGGCCGACGGTCTGCTTCAGCGCGCGGGGGATGGCGACGTTGGGGTCCTTGGCCTCGCCCGCCGTGACGGCGGCGACTTCGGTCCCGGTGTAGCTCAGGATCACGATCACCATCGCCATCCAGACGGCGGATAGCCCGTGAGGGAAGAACCCGCCGTGGCTCGTGTAGTTCGTGAGGCCGATGGGTGTTCCACCGAAACCGAAGATGGCGCCGGCGCCGAGGACGATGAAGAGGACGATCGCGATCAACTTGATCATCGAGAACCAGTACTCGATCCATCCGAAGCTGCCGACGCTGCGGGCATTGACCGCGATCAACGCGACCGAGAACGCCAGGACCCACAGCCAGCGCGACGTATGGGGGAACCACCACTGACAGTAGATGGCGATGGCGATCGCCTCGTTGCCGATCGCGATGCACTGGCACGCCCAGTACGTATAGCGGACCGTGAACCCGGCCCACGGGTTGACGTATCGCTCGGCGTAGACGCCGAATGATCCGGCGGTCGGCATCGCGACCGCCATCTCGGACAGCGCGCCCATGAAAATCAGCGTGATCGCGGCCCCGAGGACGTAGCTCAGGATGACGGCGGGGCCGGCGATGTGAACCGAGAGCGAGCTCCCGAGGAACAGCCCGGTGCCGATCGCGCCGCCGAGCGCGATCATGCTCAGCTGACCGACGCCCAGCTCGCGCGACAGCTCCTCGCCCGTCGGCTCGGCGGGGGAGGTCACGCGCGCGCGAGCAAGTCTCGATTATCCTCCAGTACCGTCAGTGCGGCGTCGACGTCGTCGAGCGTGTTGTAGACGTGGAAGCCGAAGCGAATACCATCTTTGCGTGACGAGACCGCCACGCCGCGCGCGGTCAGCTTCGCGACTGCGGCCTGGGCGTCACGCGCACGCACCACGACCAAGGGGCCGACGCTCGACACCGGTGTCTTCGTGGCGACGCCGAGGTCGCGGAGTCCGCTCAGGAACGCGCGGGCCAGCTTCTCGACCTGCGCCGCGACGTTATCCAATCCCACCCGAGCTAAGAGCTCCAACGCCGGCCGGACGAGATAGACGCTGGGCATGGGCGGCGACCCGCCCTCATAGCGCCGGGCATCGGGCGCGGGGTCCAAGATGCGGGTCTCGAACGCGAACGCATTGCGCTGCGCGAGCCAGCTGGTCATGGTCGGGTTCATCGCCTCGATCAGTCCGCGCCGGATATACAGGAAGGCGATGCCCGGGGGCCCAAGGAGATACTTGAGGGTGCCGGTGACGAAGAAGTCGACGCCGAGCGCTTTGACATTCGATCGGGCGCGTCCCGCAGTCCTGATAGCCATCGAGGAAGAGCAGCGCGCCGTTGTCGTGGGCAATGCGCGTGATCGCGGGGATGTCCGATCGCGAGCCGTTGACGAACGAGACCGCGGTCAACGGCACGATCTTCGTGCGCTTGTCGACTGCCTTGGTGTATGCCTCGGTCGGGACCTGATTGTCGGTGCCGTCGAGGAACCGGATCTTCGCTCCCCGTGGCTGCTGCGCCAGCCAGATCTGGCCCATTGTCGGAAACTCGAACTCGCTCATGACGACGGTATCGCGCCCATCGTGGCCATTGAACGCGAGCGCATTGGCGATGGGGTTGATCGCCGCCGACACGCTGGTCGTGATGGCGACCTCGTCGGGCTCGGCGTTGATCAACTTGGCAAACTGGCGGCGGAGCCCCTCGTAGCACTCCATCCACGTGTCCCACGGGGTGACGGACGTCCGCCAACTCTCTATGTAGGCCCGCATCCCGGCCTCGCTCGCATCGGAGATCGCGCCCTGCGAGCAGTTGTAGAGATAGGTTTTTTCGCTGAGGATCGGGAAGTGTGATCGCAGTTCGGCGACCTGGTCGTCAGTGAGCATGCCCAAATCTGGCGTACGGACGACCACGGTTCTAGTATGCACCATGGACCGGAAACACTTTTATGCGACGATGAACGGGGAGGGAACGCTCGATTACGAGCGGTATCTCAATACGAAAGCGCTCCTCTCGTGCCAAAAGGATTTCGCGGACTTTTGCAACGGCGACGAGCTCCAGTTCCAGATCGTGCACCAGGTGGAGGAACTGTGGATGAAGCTCATCGGGTACACGTTGCTGGATATCGACGACTATTTGCAGCAGGAGAACACCAACCGCGTCGTCACGCTGTTCGGCCGGACGCACACGGCGCTCCGCCTCATGATTAGCCAGCTGGCGCTCCTCGAGACCATGTCGCCCCGCGAATATCAGGAGATTCGCCTCCGATTGGGCAACGGCAGCGGGCAGGAGTCGCCGGGCTATCGGACGCTGCTCAAGATGCCCGCGCACATCTGGCAGTCGTTTCAAACGTATTATCTCGACAATCACGGTCTGACCGTCGAGAAGATCTACAATACCGAGTATGCCCACGGCAATGCCTATGTCGTGGCCGAGGCGATGGCGGAATTCGACGAGCTATTTCAACGATTCCGGTATTGCCACGTGCAGCTCATCCAGCGCACGATCGGGCTCGGCTCCAAGTCCCTCAAGGGTCGCCCGGTCGACCGGCTCATCGAAGGGGCACACGCCACGTTCTTCCCCGAGCTGTGGGACATCAGGAGCCAGATGACGGACGGGTGGGGCAGTCAGTACGGCGTGGTGCGCGACTCCCTTTCCGCACACTAGCGCCGCCCCTGCTCATGTGCCGTGCGTGGGTAGACGGCGCGGCGCCCGGCGCGACGACGGATTCGAGCGGGCACTATCGGATCAACGCGGTTCCCGCGGGATCGCACCACCTGATCGTCCGCCACCCGGCGCTCGATTCTCGCGCGCTCGCGATCCGATCGGTCACGTTCGACTTACCGCCGAATGGTACGGTCTCCGTTGCACTGGCGACGCCGTCGGTCGCGACTATGCTCAGGCTGTTCTGCTCGGATGTCACTCCGGCCGCGCTCATCTTCGGTCGCGTCTCTCGTGTCGACAGCGACGATCCGGTGTCGGGCGCCACGGTCACCGCCGCTTGGGTGGAGTCCCGTCCGGTGGGTCGTACGGCGAGCACCGACTCGACTGGGCGGTACCACGTGTGTGTCGCGCCGGACCACGCGATCATGTTGCGAGCACGACTGGAGACCGACGCCATGAGCTATGTGCCGTCGCCAGCCACGGACACCGTATTGTTCGCCGACGTGCGGCTGCCAGCGCCAGGTGAGCGCACGGGGGCCACGCTCTCGGGGCAAGTCGTGAACGAGGTCGGAGGAACGGTCAGTGGAGCGTCGATCACAGTCCTCGAGACGCCCGGCGCAAACGCCACGACCGGTTCCGACGGACGGTTCCGTCTCGCGGATCTGCCCCCGGGTTCCCGCGTGCTGATCGTGCGTACCGTGGGCCTCGATGCGAGCATCCTGCCCGTTGACCTTTCGGCTCGAGCGCCACGCACCGTGAACGTGTCGATGCGTCGCCCTCCGCCAACGTTGGCGACGGTCAATGTCACCGCCGAGCGGGCCGAGCTGGACGAGGCGTACCGGCGGCTCGGTTTCACTGAGCGACAGCGCATCGGCATCGGGCGGTTCATCACCGAAGATCAGATCCGGAACCACGGCGCGCTCACGACCGGCGATGTGCTGACGCAAATCCAGGGCATTAAGGTGGGCGACAATGGCGACCATGGTGTCGACGCCGAGGCCATCGATGGCAGGGCCTCGCAGTTCGACCCCACTACCAACGCCTGCACGTTGTACGTTCTCGACGGCCAGTTCGTGGGTCAGGACGATTACGCGCGACGGCTCCCCCCACCGGCGCAGGTGATCGGCATCGAGATTTACAGGGCAGGCGAGCCGGCGCCGGTCGCGCCGCCGGCCGGCACCTCGGGGTGCGCCATGGTCATCGTCTGGACGCGGGCCATGCTCTCTCAAAAGTGAGTGTGCGGGTACTCCGAAGCCGCGCCCGGGCGAATCGCCCGTCGCGTCATACAAAGTCGTCATGCCCGGGTATTTCGGCGTCATGGGCATCCGATTGCTCGCGGGCCGCGACGTTGCACCGAGCGACCGGGCTGGCGCGCCTGGTGTCGTGGTCGTGAATGAGTATCTCGCGAAACAGTACTGGCCTCAGGAGAGCGCGATCGGAAAGCGGTTGACGTTGAACAGCGATTCGACGGGCCAGCCCATCTGGCTCACCGTCGTCGGCGTCGTCCACAATACGATTCACGACCAGTGGGCGGCGCCGCCCGAAGAGGAAGTCTTCGTGCCGTTCGCGCAGCAACCCGACTACCTCGGCAACCCGAAATCGCAGTTCGCCTACCTGTCGTTCGTCGTCCGCGTGGCGGCGGGGGCGGGGGACCTGATCCCGAGTATCCGCGCCACGATTCGGTCGCTCGATCCCGCCGTCGCGGTCGCGGAGGTACAGACCATGACACGCATCGTCGAGTCCGCGACCGCGCGCCAGCGCTTCTACCTCCTGTTGCTCGGTGCGTTCGCGGCGATCGCGCTCGTCCTCGCCGCCGTGGGATCTATGGTGTCATGAGCTACGCCGTCTCGAGCCGCACGCACGAGATCGGCCTGCGGATGGCGCTCGGCGCCCAGCCGAACCAACTCCTCTCGCGGGTGATCGGCGACGGGATGATCGCGGTCGCGATCGGCGCAGTCGCCGGGATGCTCGGCGCGCTAGCGCTCTCACAGGTGATCGCGACCATGCTCTACGGCGTGCGCCCGACCGACCTCCCGACGTTCGTGAGCGTCGCGATCGGGCTCGGTCTCGTCGCGCTCGCCGGCTGCTACATTCCCGCCCGTCGCGCGGCCACGGTCGACCCGCTCGTCGCGCTGCGGACGGACTAGAGATTGAAGAGTCGCGCCGCGTTCAGCCCCAAAATCTTCGCGCGGTCTGCCTCCGGGATCGGCAGCCCGCGCAGCGATTCCAGCATCGACGGAATGCTTCCGATCTGGTGGGGGTAGTCACTGCCGGCCAGAATGTGATCGACGCCCGCGAATGCGATCGCCAGCTGCAGCGCGTCGCGGTCGAAGTTCACCGTGTCGTAGTAAAATCGTTTTAGATAGTCGCTCGGCGGTCGATTGATGTTCACGCGGCACTCGCGAAACGCATGATATCCGCGGTCCAGTCGCTCGGCCAGATAGGGAATCGCCCCGCCGAGATGACCCAACACCCAGCGAATCCGCGGAAATCGCTCGGGGACGCCGGCGAACACCAGGTGTGCCGCCGCGAGCGTCGTGTCCATCAAGAATCCGACGAGTGGCATCAACCAATAATCGGTCATCGCCTCCACGCCCACTGGATCGGTCGGGTCGATGTGCAGCACCACTCCGAGCGCATCCGCCGCTTCATACAGCGGCCAGAACCTCGCGTCCGCGAGGGCCACTCCATTGACGTTGCTGAAGAGCATCGCGCCGTGCAACCCCAGCTGGCCGCACGCGCGCTCGAGCTCGCGCACCGACGCTGCGGGATCATTCAGCGGCAAGGTCGCATAGGCCGCAAATCGACCCTTCTTGTCGCTCACCACGCGCGCGAACGCATCGTTCACGAGGCTGGCCAGCCGCGCCGCCGTCGCCGTCGATTCCACGTGCGTGCCCGGCGTCGTCAGCGACATCACTTGCGTGTCCACGCCGAGCTGCTTCAGCACGCCTTCGCGATAATCGATATCGCGATGCCCGCGCACCGCGATGTTGTAATCGCCGGGATAGTGGAGCCACGGATTCCCGTCGGCGTCGATGGTCACCTTCACGTTGCTCGGTCCGGTTTGCAACGCGTTGATGTAGGCCGGCGGATAGTAGTGGTTGTGAACGTCGATGATGCTCACGTGCGAGTCCTTTTATAGAATGGCCAGCCGGCAACCACGAAGAGCAAACCGACCGCGCTCTCGCGCGGCGCGGCCACGATCTGATTGCACACAATCACCGTGCAGGCAGCGACAAACAGCGCTGGAACGACTGGATAGCCCCAGACTTTATAAGCGGGCGCATAACTTGGACGCCGTCGCAGCCGAAAAATGCCAATCACCATCAGCGCGAAGAATATCCACTCGGTGAACACCACGCGCGTAAACAATGCCCGATACGTTCCCGTTGCGACGAGCACGCTCGACCACATGGCCTGTGCCACGATTGCGACGTAGGGGGTGCGAAATCGCGAATGGATCGCGCCGAACCACTTGAATGCCAGTCCGTCTTCCGCCATCGCGAAGTACACGCGCGGCCCGCTCAGTATGACGCCGTTCACCGCGCTCGCGCCCGAGAGAATCACCAGCGCCGAGACAATGCCACCACCCCACGTTCCCGCGAGCGCATTCGCGGCATTGGCCGCTACGCGCTGCGACGTAATCATTTGTTGGAGGGGCAGCACGCGAAGGTAGGCGGCATTCAAGCCGAGATAGCAGGCCGTCACGACGAGTGTGCCGATGAGCAGCGCGCGGGGGATCGTGCGGTCGGCGGCGCGGGTCTCGCCGGCCGTGTACGTCACCATGTGCCATTCCGCCGAACGCGAACAGGCCCGCGATCATGGCGAGTAGAAACGCTCGGGGCCCGGGCAAGGGTTCGTGTGTCGCGGTCACTGGCGCAATATGAGCGCGGCCAGCGATCACGAACACAAACACGAAGATCAGCGCCAGTGCCAGCACCTTGGCTGACGTGAGCGCCGTCTGCACCGCGCTGCCTTGTCTCACGCCAAAGTAGTTCACGCCCGACAGCACGAGGATGACTCCGATGGCGACGGCCTGCACTCCTCGGTCGCCGAGCGGTACGAAATAGCCCACATACCGCGCGACGATCACGGCGATCGCCGCGATAATTCCGGAGTGCATAATCCAGAACATCGCCCAGCCCCACAAGAAGCCCGCCAGCGGCGAGATGCCTTCGCGCAGGAACACATAGACGCCGCCCGTCTTCGGAAACGCCGACGCAAGCTCCGCGCACGCCATCGCGCCGCACAACGTCAACAGGCCCGCGAACAGCCACACCGCCATCATGGCGGGGACGTTGGGCACGAGCCGGCTGATTTCCGACGGCTGAACGAAAATCGATGTGCCGAGAATGATGCCCGCGACAATCGCCGACGTGGCCAACACTCCCATGGTTCGCTTCAGGCCGGCGTCGGGGGCTTTCTCGGATTCTGCCACGCTCAAAGCTGCTATCGGCCGTCTTGTGCTGCAACTTGTATACGAACAGTATACAGCCATGATATCACTCGGCCGTTTGCTGCGCGCCCTGTATCCGCTCATCGCGATCCCCACGCTCCTGGTGGGACAAGCGCCGACGACCCTCAGCGTCGCTGATCGTCGGCGCATCGATGCGGTGTTCAAGGACTACGACAAGCCGCACGTCCCGGGATGTGCTTTAGGCGTTCTCCGCAACGGCCACATTGCCTACGGTCGCGGGTACGGCTGGGCCGATCTCGAGCACAACGTGCCGATCACGACGGCGAGTCTGTTCGATATCGGCTCGACGTCCAAGCAGTTCGCCGCCGCCAGCATCGCGCTACTGGCCGAGGACCACAAGCTCGCGTTCACCGACGATGTGCGGAAGTACGTCCCGGAGCTGCCCGATTACGGCACGACGATCACCATCGACAATCTCATGCGGCACACGAGCGGGTTGCGCGACTACAACGGCCTCCTCGTGCTCGCCGGTCACTCCTTCGAGGAAGTGACGACGGATTCGCAGGCGCTCGCGCTCATCGTGCGTCAGCGCCAGCTCAATTTTCCGCCCGGCTCGCGCTACGAATATTCGAACACCGGCTTTTTCCTGCTCTCGGTCATTGTGCACCGCGTGAGCGGCCAGACGCTGGCCGATTTCGCGCGCGAGCGAATATTTCTACCTCTCGGCATGACGTATACCCTGTATCGGAATCATGCCTCGATGCTGATTCCCAATGGGGCGATGGGCTATGCGCCGACCGACAGTGGGTTCAAGAACAGCATGTCCAACTGGGAGCAGACCGGCGACGGCGCCGTGCAACTGTCCATCGACGATGCGCTCCGGTGGGACGAGAACTTCTACCACCCCAAGGTTGGCGGCCAATGGATGGTGGATCAGCTGCAAGCGCGCGGCACGCTGGCGAATGGCGACTCGATCAATTACGCTCGCGGTCTCTTCGTCCATCCGTATCGGGGATTGCGGCGGATCGAGCATGGCGGTGACTGGATCGGGTATCACGCCGCGTACGCACGATTCCCCGACCAGCACACGTCGATCGTGGTCCTCTGCAATTCCGACGGCATCTCGCCGGATGGCTTGAGCGACCAGGTCGCCGACATCGTACTGGCAAAGGACTTTCCCGCGAAGGCCCTGGCGGCGACAGCGGCCAGTCACGCCAAGCCGAGCACAATGCCGGCCGTCGCGACGAGCCGGTTGGTGGGGAGCTACTTCGACAGCACGACCGACGAGGTGTATGGCGTCGTCGACACGGGCGGCGGAACACCGGCTCTCAAATTCGCCGGCCGGACATTTCCGTTGCGGGCGACAGGTCTGTCGACATTCGCGGTTCCTGGACTACCGGTGTCCGTCACGTTCAGCGTGGGTGATACTGGGCCGGCCCGGTCACTCCGTCTCGAGGTCGCATCGGAGGATCGTCCGGAAGCCACGCGTTTCACTCCGGCCACGCCAGCTCCGGACTCACTACGTGCCTACGCCGGACGCTACGATAGTCCCGAGCTCGGCGTCTCGTGGTCGGTTGCCGTCGACAAAGACCATCTCGTGCTGGCCGGTCCGATACCGGTTGTCGAGATTGCCGGCTCACTCGAGCCCGCGATGGCGGATGGATTCACCGCGCCGGGTGCTTTTATTCGATTCACGGGCGATGGCTTCGAGCTCAGCGCGAGCCGCATGAAGGGCATTCGGTTCGACCGGGGCCCGGCGCCGTCTGGGTTGTCGCGACAGCCCGCCGACGCTCCCGCCGCGTGGAAGTCGTTGATCGGTGACTACGGAGCGCCGACCGATTCCAACCCGGTGACCGTCTTCGAGCGCGCTGGCCAGTTGCTCGAGGCCAAGAAGGGCGAGGCGCCGAGTGGCCTGACGCCGGACTCCGCTCGCCAGATCTCGCTCCCTCGCCGCGATTATGTGTCAGCGACCGGCAACTTCTACGTCCATCCGGTTCGACCCGTTGACGAGCTGAGACGGGAGGCGCTGCGGGCCAAGCCTCCCGCGGAAGCGGGACCGTTTCGGACGCCGGACCTGGTGGACATCACCACGCTCGATCCGGCGATCCATTCTCGACATCCGGTACGCGTCGACGACCAATTTCCTGCGAACGCCAGTCTACACCGAGGCCCGGGCTTTTCTCCAACGACCCGCGGCCGACGCGTTGATCCGCATCCTCAATAAGCTCAAACCGCTCGGCTACGGCCTCTTGATCCACGATGCGTATCGCCCCTGGTTCGTGACGAAGATCTTCTGGGATGCCACGCCGCCGGAAGGAAAGATCTTCGTCGCGGATCCCTCGCAGGGCTCGCGCCACAACCGGGGATGCGCCGTCGACCTGACGCTCTACGATCTCGCGACGGGCCAGCCTATCGTGATGCCCGGGACCTACGACGAAATGTCGCAGCGATCGTTCGCGGCGTATCTTGGGGGTACATCGCTCGAACGTTGGCATCGCGATCTGCTGCGCGCGGCCATGGAATCGGAGGGATTCAGCGTGTACGACCCCGAGTGGTGGCACTTCGATTACAAGGATTGGAAGCAGTATCCCATACTCAATACTCCGTTCGAGAAGCTGGAGCAACGATGACCGTCACACGTCTTCTGTCTATCGCGGCGGTTGGGTCGCTCGCCGCTTGCGCTGGACACCAGAGCGGCGCCGCCGGCGGCGCACCCGCTCCGGCCGCGACCGGCATCTCGGCCACTGATCTCCACCGTTGGCTCTTCGCTTTCTCCGACGACTCGATGTTGGGGCGCGGCTCGGGCACCGAGGGCAACGTCAAAGGGACGCGCTACATCGCGGCCGAAGTCGCCCGTCTCGGTCTCAAGCCTGCTGGCGAGAATGGCACTTATTTCGTGAACGTGCCGCTTAAGATGCGGCGCCTGGACAGCGCCAGCTCTCTCGCGGTCGGCGGTACGCCGCTCACGCTCATGACCGACTACGTGGCCGTCGCGTCGTTCCCCGGGTTCCCGCGGATGGGTACGACGCTGGATGCGCAGCATGGCCTGGCCGTGATCAACGGCGGCCGGATCGCCGACACCAGCGTGACGCTCTCGCCGTCGCAGATCGCCGGCAAGATCGTGGTCGTCGATCTCCCGTTGACCGGCGATGGGCGGCCCGACCCGCGCTTCTGGACCCATGGGGGACTGGACCGGTATCAAGGCGCCGCCGCTATCGCGGTCGTCGCGATGAGCACACTGCCGCCGCAAGCCTTGAGGTTCTTTGCTAGCGAACGGTTGCGGTTGGCTGATCCCGCGACGGAGCAGGGCATGCCGACAGGTGGTCCGGCGGGCCTGCTCATCACGCGGGCAACGGCCGACAAGATGATGGCTGCCGGCGCGACGGTCGTGGGTAAGATCCAATTCATCGATCGCCCATCCGCGTTTCCCGCGCGCGACGTCGTCGCGATCCTCCCAGGCAGCGATCCATCGCTCGCCGGTGAGTACGTCGCGCTCGGCGGCCACAACGATCACCTGGGCGTCGACCACGGCGCCGCGGTCGATCTCGACTCGCTCCACGCGTTCAACACGGCTGTCTGGCAGCTGCGCGGACTCTCGCCGGACGGCCCGCGGCCCACGCCGGAGCAGCTCGCCACGATCCACGTCAACGTGGACTCCCTCCGCCGTCTACATCCGGTGCGCCGCGATTCGGTGTACAAGGGCGCGGATGACGATGGTTCGGGCTCGGTCTCGGTGCTGGCGATCGCACAGGCGTTCGCGCGATCGCATACCCGCCCGAAGCGCTCGATCCTCTTCGTCTGGCACACGGGCGAAGAGTTGGGCCTGTTCGGCTCGGAGTATTTCACGGATCACCCGACCGTACCGCGCGACTCGATCGTCGCGCAGCTGAACATGGACATGGTGGGTCGCGGCGATGCGGGGGACATCAAAGGCGGCGGGCCGACGTACGTGGAGCTGGTCGGCTCGCGCCGGCTGTCGACGGAGTTGGGTGACATCGTCGAGGCCGTGAACAAGACGGAGCCACTCCCGCTCACGTTCGACTATACGTTCGACGCCAACGGACACCCCGAGAACATCTACTGCCGGAGCGATCACTACGAGTATGCGCGCTACGGCATCCCGATCGTGTTCTTCACGACGGGGTTGCACCAGGACTACCACCAGCTGAGTGACGAGCCGCAGTACATCGACTACGAGCACATGGCGCGGGTGGACCACTTGGTGTACGACATCGCGGTCCGCGTGGCCGACCTCGATCACCGCGTCGTCGTCGACAAGCCGAAGCCGGACCCGCACGGGCGCTGCCAGCAGTAGCTCCAACAGAGCCTTCGGGGACCGGTGCCGACTCGTTGGGCTGATAGACCTCGACGGCGATGAGCGCATTGCCGGTCGCTCCGGCCGACCGTGAAAAGGTGGCCCATACGAACGCCGAGCGCTTGCTACGCCTCTCAACGTGACGACGCACTGAAGGCGAGTTGCTACGGCATTGCGAATGCCATACGTTCTCGCTCCGTGATTCGTCCCGCGTGCGGCGCGCTGATCATTCTTTTCGCCATGTGTGCGGCCCCAGTGGCCGCTCAACGCGGTGACACTACCGCCGCGGCGGCCGCCATCTACCGGCGCTACGCCGCCCAAGTGGTTCGTATCGAGGTCGTAGAACAGAGCTCCGCGGCCAAGTCTGGTGTGGGCTCCGGCTTCTTCGTGACGGCCGCCGGCCACATTGTCACGAATTATCACGTCATCGCCTCGCTGGTCACCGACCCGGATCGCTACCGGGCTCAGATCACCAGTTCGGGCAAGCAACCGTCGCCGCTGCATCTCGTCGCGATCGATGTGGTGCACGACCTGGCTGTCCTGACTTCCTCCGTCCATCCGCCCGCGTTCATCACGCCGGCGCCCGTGACCATCTCCAACGGCACGCGGCTCTACTCCCTCGGTCACCCGTTGGATCTGGGATTGAGTGTCGTGGAGGGCACATACAATGGACTGGTCGATAGCACCTTATATCCCAAGATCCATTTCACGGGCGCCATCAACCCCGGCATGAGCGGCGGCCCAGTGCTCACGGCCTCCGGCGCGCTCGTGGGAATCAACGTCTCCACGGAAGACGACGAAGTCGGATTCCTCGTGCCCGCGGACCGCGCCAGCGCGCTCCTGACGACGGTACTCGCCCCGGACTATCGCGCGCCGACGGCGTTCCTCCCAGTGGTGTCGCGGCAACTGCGCGACTATCAGGACACGTACCTGCCGCAACTCTTCTCGGATTCCACGCCTTCGATCACGCTCGGACCATACGCCGTCCCCACCAGGCCGGGGTCGTTCTTCCGCTGCTGGGCCGACGCGACCGATGGTCGCACCACGAAGTTTCGCCGCACGGACCATTGGTGCTCCACGGAGGATGCCGTGTTCATCTCCGATGAGCAGTCATCGGGTCTCATCGCGATGCACCACGAGTTGTTGGCCAGCGCCACGCTGGGTCGCGTCCGGTTCACCAACCTCGTCGCCGCGCACCTCGGGGAACGAGGGAACGCGACGGGCGGGCTCGAGGACGATGTGACCTCCTATCGGTGCGAGACGCGCAACGTGCGGTCGAACGGCATCACGTTCCGCGCGACGCTCTGCATCCGCGCCTACCGAAAGCTCGATGGCTTCTACGATGCCCGCTTCGTCGCGGTCACGCTGGGTGGCGCGAGCACGGCGCTCATTTCGAGTCTCAATCTCACCGGCGTCACCTTCGACAACGTCGAACGGACGACGCGCGGGTTCTTGCGGCGCATTCGATGGGCCCGGTGATCGTCGAAGTGCTCGACGCTCGCGGCGCCGTCCGCCATCGCGTCGATGTCATCGCCTTGCCGGCCACGATCGGCCGTGCCTATGACAGTGCGGTCGTGTTGGACGACCCGTACGTCGATCCGGTCCATGCGCGGATCGTCGCGTCGGACGGCTGGCTGGCTATCGAAGATGCGGGCAGCATGAACGGCATCCGCGCCAGTCGCGGCGAGGCGGTCGCCCGCGTCGATCTGGCCTCGGGCGACACCGTGCGTGTCGGTCGGACGGTCCTCCGATTCGTCGATCCATCGCGGCCACTCGCACCCACGCTCGCGGATCGGCAACGCGCGACGACGGCGGGCGCCAGTTGGGCGACGCGACCGATGGTCGCCTGGAGCGTGTTGATCGCAACGATGGTCCTCATCGTCGTCGGTGAGCTCTTTGCGGCCGACAACCGGCCAGTCACCAGCACCGTCCTGAGCCTGCTCCTCGGTTGGATCCTGCTAGTCGGCGTGTGGGCAGGGATCTGGGCGGTCATCAATCGCATCGTCGTGCATCGGTTCCGGTTCCTGGCACACATGGCCATCGGGTCGCTCGCGGGCGACATTGCCATCGTGTTCGGCCAGACGGAGGCGTTCGTGCAGTTCCTCTTTCCCGCGAGCGTGTTGGCCACGATCTTGGGCACAGCTGGAGAAGTGACGGCGATCGGGGTCCCGATTGCGTTGCATCTCGCCCTCGTGTCGACATTGTCGCGGGCCAAGCGCTGGGCCATCGGATTGGCTTTTGGTGCGGCCATCGCCACCATGACCATCGCCAGCCAGGTGATCGATCACCGCAAGTTTTCCGCGACACCCACGGTTGCAGCCAGACTCGAACCCCTGCCGGCGTCGTGGATTCCCGCGCAGGCGCCGGACAATTTCTTCACCGAAGTCCGGCGACTTCGCACACGCGTCGACGCCATGGCCGCCGAGCGCCCTTAAGATGCGCCGGTACCATCACATCGGCATTCCCACGACCGAAGCGAAGCCTGGCGAGACGCACGTGAAGCACCTGAAACTCTTCATCGTCAGCCACGACAAAAGCGAATTTGGCGTGGAGTGGATGCGTTTCGAGCCGGACGCCGCGGTCCCTGATCTCGTCCGTCACGTCCCCCACGTCGCATTCGAAGTAACCGATCTCGCCTCCGAGCTCGCCGGCCGCGAGATCCTGATTCCTCCCAACAGTCCATTCCGCCGGGGTCCGCGTCGCGTTCATAGTCGAAAACGGTGCGCCGATCGAACTACTCGAATTCACCGACCCGAACCATCCTGCCCGTCGCCAGCACGAGTGGCCGTGATGCCGGCTGAGTTGCAAGAGTTCCTGCTCTCATGAAACGACGCTCCACCGTCCAGTACAGCAGTGTAGAGAGACACACCGCCGCCACTCCCGCTGCGCCCATCAACGACCAGTACTCGATTGGAGAGAGGGTCTTGATCGGCACCCATCGATTGACGAGATGAGTAACGGTGAAGAGCACGATTCCGTGGGTGATGTAAAAACTGTAACTGGCGGTGCCGAGGAAGAAGACGGCCTTCGAAGACAGGAGCCCGAAGAAATCGTTGCCCGCGACGACAAAGACGAACACGACTGCCAATAGCCAAAACTCGGCGGGAGAGTACGGGCCCACGTTGAACAGGACGGGCGCGGCGAGACAGAACAGCGGGATCGGTGTCAGGCGGCGTTGTTTCAATATCTGCCACCAACGCTTCGGCCATTGCGCATAGGAGACGGCGACCAGCATGCCGATCCCAAATCCGAACCCAAACACTGAATTCACCGCAAAGGCAATGAACGGCAAGAGCCCACCACGAACCAGAGCGGGAGTAAACGCGACAATGCCATGTCGCGCCAGCACCCAACTGACAACGCCCGCCAGCGCCATATAGATGATGATTCGATAGCCCTTGAAGAGAAAAAAGATGAGTGGTAAGAGCAGATAAAAGATCACCTCGAACATCAAGGTCCAGACGACGCTGGCGTTGATCAGATTGGCCCGGGGAAGGCCATTGACTTCGCGCGTGGGAACAAAGATCAACCAGCGGCCAACCTCGCCCAGAACAGTCCCGGGGGATTCGGCGAGCGTGAAATCCTTGATCGCAAAGACGATGAGCATGACAATGGCGACCGACACATAATAGGCCGGTAACAACCGGCGCGCGCGTCCCGCCAGAAACTTGCCGTATCCTCCTACTCCGTCGTGGGCGAGACACTTGGACCAGAAGAGAAAACCGCTGAGGAAGAAGAACAGCACGACGGGTCCCGGACCGAGAAAAGCATAAAACGGACTGGGCGGGATGGTCCAAATGCCGGTGTGAAAATCAAAGTAGGTCACGACCGCGTGAGAAAAGAAGACGCTCATCGCGAGCAGGCCGCGTAGCGACTCCAAGGGAACGTGCAGTTTGTCCCGATGCTGCGGAAGAAAATGCGCGAGGATCCCTGCCACGCCGATCAGGCAAGGAGCGAGCACAAAATAGGGCAGGGGACTGGTCACGGACATCCGAGGCGATTCGCGGGGCTCCACAGTGGAAATGCGACTCGCCCGACAAATATTCCCGGTTGGCAATATCTTTGACCGTCGCCTGAACAATGAGGAGCGCCATGGGAAAGCTCGTCTTCGGCATGATGCTATCGCTCGATGGCTACATCGCAGACCCCACCGGGGCGCTCTTGCCGCCACCCGGCGCCCAACTTGGTCGCTATTTCAGCGACCAAGTCCGTGGTCTCGCCGGCATTGTCTACGGCCGGCGCATGTACGAGGTGATGCGTTACTGGGATGACGATCAGCCCGATTGGGACGCCGGCGATTTCGATTTCGCGGCAACGTGGCGCGCGAAGCCGAAATGGGTCGCATCGCGCACACTCAAGTCGGTCGGCCCCAACGCGACGCTGATCCGCGACGACGTCGTCGGGTTCGTGCGCAAACTGAAAGGCGATATCAATGGAGAAATCGACGTCGCCGGCCCCGAGCTCGCCGGGCTGCTGACTGCCAACGCCTTGATCGACGAGTATCGCCTCTACTTCCGCCCGTTCGTACTCGGCGGTGGCAAACCCTATTTCGCCGGGCCTCGGCCGCCACTCCACCTCGTTGGTACGGAATCCGTCGGTGAAGACGCGGTGCGGCTGACCTACATCATCTAAGCCGCTGGCGCATCCGCTCGGCCGCCTGCTTGATCGCATCCGCCCGCGTCTCTCCGGCGGCGACGCGTTCTTTGATGAACTCAATGTAGTCGCCCGGACTCGGTTGATCGGATATGCGGACCCCCGCCAGACAGGGCCCACACAACTCTTCCACGCTCTCGTCGCGCGTCGGCCCCACACCGGTCAGATTCACCGCCGTCTTGTGGATCCGCTCAGTTGCCTCACGCTGCCCGCATCGCTGGCAGATCACATCATCCTCCGGCGTCCTCTAGGTCCAATCGTCACTGCTGTTGGAGGTCGAGCCGAACACACTCTCCTCCATTATTTGGGTGAAACTGATCCGGACTTGCTCCTGCTCGTACGTCGACGGCGCTGTCGCGTGCTTCGGACTTTGCGTCGCCGCGCGCTGAAGGTCGAGCCCGATGATGCGCGCGTTGCTCAATACCACGGAGTTGCCCGAGGGATCCGTGAGCTTCAGGGTCGGAAGGGACCGTTTCCCGAGCGCCGTGAACTTTGACCACAGCGCGTCGCGTTGCCGCGAAAGCGTCAACTGGTTGGGCCGAATCTTGTCTTGCTTCACGACACCGACCAAATGCCAATCGGGTCCAGCGCTTTCGAGTACCACGCGACCGCGAATGGTCAAGAGCGCCACACGACCTCCTCCTGTTGGGGCAATCCTCGACTCGTTCCCGCAATACTCACCCCGAGTGGTGGCAGAGGCAATAAAGATGTCCCAAGAGAGCGGGTTTTCGGGCAGGGCGCGGATCGCCCAAGTGTCGTGCGCAGCACTACTTGGATGGGCGACCGAGGGCAGATTCGATTCGCAGCCATGCGGAGCTCGGCCAGCTGTCGGCCTGCGCAGTGCATCGACGCAAACCGACGTGGACGGCAATGTATTGTTCGAGATGATTTTCCGCAAAGTGTATCGCGTCACCACGTTTGTACCGCCGGATCGAGTCGACGCGTTGCTCGACGGCATCGTGCGCGAAGTGCCGTTGGAATACGGGCGCTACGATCGCTCCGCGTGGTGGTCCGCGGTCGGTGTCGAGCAGTTTCGTCCGCTACCGGGCGCTCAACCGACCTTTGGCGAAATCGGACGCACCGAGCGCGTGCCGACGGTGCGCATCGAGTTCGTGATTCCCCGCGATCGCGACCTCCTCGACCGATGCCTCACGCGGGGATTGATCCCGAATCATCCCTGGCAAGAGCCGGCAATTTTCATCGACGAGTCTGAGGTCACCGTTTCGCATCCGGCCGAACCCGAACGCTGACGTCCCGCCACTGCCCGGAAGCGGCCCCAGGCCCGTTGTCGACGCGGCGCGTGCCGAGCCCGGCTCTGGGGCGGCCGATACTGCTAGTCGACGGCAACGTCTTGCGACCGGTTGTTGAGGTTCGCCTCCCGTTAGAAATGCCGGGACCCGCACGGGAGCACCGGCGGAGCGAAGCACCCCGCGGATTCGCACAAGGCCCAGGACGCCGACGACGGCCAGGCCGAGCCAACTAACGAGGTTCGAATGTTGGCCGATCCACGTGCGCAAATGGTCCATCGCCCCCCATTCTGCTCTGGGTCGCATTCGTGAGTCCGATCCGTTGCGACAATATAGTTAACCCGACAACGTGGCCTAGGACCTGAACCGAAGGTACCGCCTGATAACTTGACTCCGGGAACGGTATGCGCATAGATTCAATCGAACTATGCGCATACGGGAGATCTCATGAGCAAAGTGGCGAAGAATCTATCGCTCGAGCCAGAATGCGGTGAAACGAGGAGAGCGGTATGGTCGGTTGCACGGGACGAATCTGTCCCGTCTCGTCTCGGACTTCTTGCGCGCGTTGCCTCTCGAGCCGCCTGACGAACAGGCGTTATCGCCAGTCGTCCGGCGTCTTCGCGGTGTCGCCGCGGGCGGAACGGTCGACGAGACGCACTATCATGAGCACCTCTATCGGAAGTATGGAGGCCGGTCTCGCAAGTGACGGTGTCTGCGCCGCGGCGGCCAACCCTGCTAGTGGATACCAACATCGTTCTCAACGTCGTCCTGGAGCGCGCGCTGTGGGTCGCCGACGCCACGGCACTATTCGACGTGGTGGCGCGCGGCCAAACACCAGCGTTCATTGCTGGTCACACGGTGACTACAGTGCACTACATCGTCGAACGGGAACGTGATCGTCGCACCGCGACCACTGCGATCGGCGATCTCTTGACGCTCTTTCCTGTCGTCCCGCTCGACACTGCCGATTTTCAGCGTGCGCTTGCCTTACGCCTCCGTGACTATGAGGACGCCGTTCAGGCCGTAGCTTGTCTGCGCATAGGCGCCGATTTTCTTGTCACACGGAACCCGAAGGATTTTCGGGGTTCGCCAGTAACGCCACGCGCGCCGGGCGAGGTACTGGCACTGATATCGAGTACTGATGCCGGCTAATGTGCCCAAGAATGTCCCCGATGGCGGGTTGTCGGGCAGGGCGCGAATCGTCTAACTTTGTTCCGCAGTACGAGTTGGATGGGTGGCCGAGTGGTTGAAGGCACCGGTCTCGAAAATCGATTTGATCCTTTGCACTGAGCTGCACGCCTTTGCAAATCGTTGCCAATTCCGGCGCTGACCTGATCGACTGTCGGCGCCGTTTTGCATCCTGTTGCGTTGTCTTGCGGGGAAATGTGCCCAAGAATGTGCCCATCGGGCCGCGGGGCGTGGGTGAAGCGCTGGCGTATATCCGCTCCCTGGCCTCTCCCACCGGTGGTATTGCAACCGGTGTGATATACACCCTATATTGTAGTTTCATACACACGGGACTATGCTATGGCGAAGACCGGACGGCCGCGGCGCGCGGCCAGTCGCCAGCGGAAGCAGATCGTGATCGATGTGGCGCTACTCAAGAGGGCCATGGCGGTCACTGGAGGGAATCAGTCGACGACCGTGAATGAGGCGCTGGCACGCATGACGGAGAACGCAGCCATCATCGAGGGGTTCGAGCAGAATGCGCGGTGCCTTCCCCGATCATCCAGACCACACGGCGACACGCTAGCCTGCGGTCGATGCCACGATATGTGCTGGACACTCAGCATTTCATTGACGTTTTGCGGGATCGTCCGGCCGCGGCACAGGTATTGGAGTTCTTGCGTACGTTCGTAGCTGCCGTCGATTTTCACTCGATCGTCGGGGCCGAGCTCCTCTTTGGCGCTCATGGACGAAACGAGGCAGCGGCGATACGGCGGCGATTCATTGATCGATTCCAGCCCCATCGCGTAATCGTGCCCGACGCGTCTGACATCCTCGCGTCTGGCGACGTGATCCGCAGGATTGCGGAGAAGGTGGGACCCCACCCGGAACTCGCTCAACGCAACTTCTGGAATGACGTGCTGATCGCGGTTTCGTGTCGCCGCCGCGGTGTCCATCTGTTGTCGATCGATCCCGATCATGCACGGATTGCGCCGTTTGTGGGGCATTCGTTCAGCGCCGACTTTCCAACCATCGAGCGTTAGCGCCACGTTGCATCGCCGACACTGGGTCCGAGGGGAAAGCCGCGCTCATGCCTTGTCGACGGCGATGACAGCCTGGGCAAAGGCCTCTGGCGCGCTCGGCGGCAGGTTGTGCCCTATGCCGCCGGTGATGTCGCGATACTCGTATCTGCCGACGTACTTCTTGGCACGAGAATGAGAAGGATTTCGAGCGCCTTAGGCGCGTCGTGCCGTTCGATTTCGTGCGGCCTTGACCTACCCCGCATCGGAGGTCTCTCCCCTCCGACAACCAACCAATGTCCGACTCACGACCGCGAGCGAGGTCCTCGGCGTCGCCCTGACGAACCGCGCGGGGTCGGCGTCCTGGACAGAGAGCTCTCCGCGCATGTTGCGCTGCGGTCTCCCGACGATTAAGGTAGCACTCCCTTTGAATTGCTCGACGAAAGTGATGCGGCGGGTGCAGGTCTGGAGGCGTGATGAGTCCCCGGCTGCGCAGGTCCGCGATAACATCGTGTGCGGCACTGGCTATCGTCGCCTGCACGTCACACAACGGGACCGGGCCACAAGGCCCTCCCGGTAGCCAAGCATTCGCCCCGTCTCACGATACGTCGCTCGCTGGGACAATTCAGTTCAAGTCGGTGACGATTCCCGCCGGCGTCACCGTCACGGCCACTGGGCCGCTGACGCTCGAAGTATCGGGGGCCACTCAGATTGCCGGAACACTTGCGGCACCGTGTTACCCGCTCTCGTTGCTGGACAGCGGGACCGTGACCGTGAGTGGCACCGTCAACAACGCGTGCAACGGCCAGACGCCTGCGACATCGCCCGACCTCCGGATCTTCGGGCAAGGCGGCCTGGATTTCAACAACGCGACGTTCAAGAGTGCCGGCGCGCAGTTGTACACGAACGACACCACGCTAACCGATGTGTCGTTCGCCACCGCGGCGGCACCCAGCTCGGCGTCGCACGTCGACCAAACGACCAGCACCGGGTCGTGCAATGTAAGCGGCACGTCGTTCGTTGCCGATCAGGGAGCCAACGGGGCCGACGGCTCCCCGGTCGGCAAACCGGGTCAAGACGGCGATCCATGGGCGCTCCAGTGTACGGGCACGCTCAATGTGAGCGCCGTGTCGGTGACGGGACAGAACGGCGGCAACGGCGGCAAGGGCACGTCGACCTCCGCGACCACGGCCCAGGGTGGCCAGGGAGGAAAGGGCGGCACGCTCCGCGTGCGCGCCGCGGGCGACATCGTGTTCGCGGGCCAGAACACCCTTGCGGGTGGCAACGGTGGCAATGGAGGCGCGGCGATCGGAGCCCCGACCGCACCGAGCGCGAACGCGAACGCCATCGGCGGAGCTGGTGGCGACGGCAGCAGTGGGTCGGGCAACAATGGTCCGGTCTCCGTGCAGGCCAAGGGCAATATCACGATCACCGGCCCGCTCGCCATTATCGTCGGCCACGGCGGAGCGGGAGGTGCGGCAACGGCTACAGCGACCAAGGGCGCCGATGGCAACCCAGGGCAGCCCGGGGGCGCAGCGAACGCGACCGGCGGCAAGGGAGGCAATACGCTGCCGTACACGTTGTCAGGGACCAATGCGTCCGGTCTCGCAAGCGTCATGGTCACCGGCGGTAATGCGGGCGTGGGTGGCAATGCGATCGCGAAAGGTGGGAACGGCGGGAACGGCACCCAGGCCGCGGCGCCTGGCGGAAAGGGTGGCGACATGAAAGGCACAGGCGGCGCCGGTGGCAACGCGCAGGTCAAGGATCAGAATGGGGCCTTGATCGGCACGGGCGGGAATGCGGGCACTTTGGAGATCGATCTGGGGAATGGCGGCAACGGGTTCAGTGACTGCGTCGCCAATATGCCGACAGCGGCAGGCGGCAATGGCGGCGCGGGGGGGAACGCCTCAGGTACGTTCGGAACGGCCGGTACGGGGCGGGCGGCCGGCGCGCCGGGCACGACCGCGGTCAACACGGCTGGCAACGGAGGCACGGGCGGCAACGGCGTCGGTCCGGGTCAGGGAGGTCCGCCGGGATCGAACACGGCGGCCGGACCAGCGGGAGGCAATGGCCCTTCATTCGCGCGCGGCGCGAATGGCGCGACCTGTCCGGCGGTCGGACCACGGACGTTCACGGTCACGAACGGGGACGCGACGAACCAGCCGTGGCTCCTGGTGGCCGTTTCGATCAACGGCGCACCGTTCATCCAAATCACGCCGAGCGGACTGACGTGGCTGATGGATCTCAACGCGACGACCGACGGCACCGAGGTCGCTCTTGCCATTGTGCGCGCAACGTCCACCGGAACCACGATTGATGTGATCGACCGGCCCGCCTCATTCTTCCTGCAAAATGCCGCGACGGTCTACACGACCGGCATCGGCGGTCAAGCGACGGGCTCAGTGACGGCTACCGCGACGGCGACCACCGGTCAGACAGAGAAGATCGCGACGGGCCTGTCGAGCGCCATCGCGACGCCGCCGAGCACCGCGGTGACGTTGAGTCGCGCGTTACTGGGCAACTTCAGTGTCCGTTCGTGGATCAACTCGTCGTCTGGGCTTCCGCTCTCGTGGTCGTTCGATGTCGCGAACGTGACGAACGGCGAAGACATCTCTTCGTTGCTGCAGCCGCAACACTCGTATGCGTCCGTGACCGCAAACTCGTCGCTGGGGAGTCAGCGCTATTTCGTGGGCTACTCGGAGATCGGATCGGCGCTGGACGATGAATGCGATGATGGTGCGAGCGAGCCGTTTGGTCCGAAAGCAGGGTACGTGTTCTTCGAGCCAGGCAGCGGACCGAGCGGGTACAACCTGCCGGTCGCGGCCCTCGGCGACCTCCCCACGGGCGCGCTGCAGAACGTCAACATCAGGCTAGCGCCGACGCAATCGTCATTCTCCCGGACTCGGTTGTTCTTCCGCATGCCGACCGCCCTCAACCTCACTCAGGCGCCATCGTACGCGATGCCGACCATCACCTCGGTGGCGGGCCCGATCCAAGCCTTCAACATCCAGGGACAGATTCAGTCGCCGTACCAGTATGCAGATTTCACGTACCGGACGACGTCCGGCGGCAAGAACTTTACGCTCCGCATGCATCTGGGCTACGAGCTGAGCGCGCTCAACGCAACGACGCCGACGGATGCGATGTTCAATCAGTACGGGCCTCCGACCAGCACGCCCGGGATCGGCACGTTCAAGGGATATAGCGCCGATCCGTACGTCATACCTACTGATGGTGCGCAGGTGTTCGAGGCGGGCTTCAGCTTCTACCGTGGCTCGTACGCGGCGCCGAGCTACACGCTCGCGGTCACGCCGAACCCCGTCAACGTCCCACAGGGCGGCACCGCACCGGTGCAACTCCAGATCACTCGCACGAACTTCACCGGCCAGGTGTACGTCGGGTCCTTCAGCGCCGGTGGCGTGTCCGTCGCGGGCACGGTGATCCCGGCGGGCCAAACCACCGGATCGGCGGTCATCGCCGCCGGACCGTCGGCTGCCGCGGGTCAGCATACGGTGTCGATCGCCGCGGACGCGGTCGCGGGTGGTGTCGAATTGCCGTTCACAGACAATATCGCTGCCAACGTCACGGCCGCGGCGCCGCAACTCGCGATCACACTCACGCCGTCGCCCGACACGATCCGGCTCGGCACCGGTGCCCAGTTCCAGAATTTCCGGATCGGCGTCCACGTGACGCGGACGAACTTCACGGGACCCGTCAACGTCGACTTGGCCGGGTTCCCGGCAAATGCAGCCGGCGGAGCGTCGCTGTCGTACATGTCGCCGACTTCGTTCACGATCCCGGACGGGCAAAGCGATTCCGCGTTCGTGCTGTATGCCGGAGCTAATGCTCTACCGGCAACCCTTGTCTCGCCGGTCACCGCGATTGCCGCCCCGAATGGCACCACGCTTGAGGCCACGGCCTCCAGCACCGTCACGCTCCTCCCGTGGCCCGGCGCAACATTTAACGTCGCGGTCACGTCGAAGTTCGCCGCCGACAGCGTCTTGGACAAACTGTTCCAGATGGAGCAAGTCAAGCAGATCACGCTCAGTCCGCACCCCGACAGCATCGGGTACGGCATTTATGTCGTGTCGAGTCCGCAATCGCCGCCGTGGGCCACGTTGTCGGGAGGGATCGGCTTCAGCGATTCGTTGAGCTTCGGATTCAATGGGAGCATCCTGACCACATTCCAAGGACAGCCGGTCAGTTACGAGCTGTCGGGCAACACCAATAGGGGCGTGATGAGCTTCGTGTTGGGGATCGTCTATCCATACCCGGGCAACGGGTCCGGCATCACGTACCTCGTGAATGGCACGCAATCCTCCGCCGGCGCACGAGTCAGCGCGCGGCCGCGCGCCCGATAACCTGGCGCACATCATCACGGATGCCATGGTTTCGCGCAGATCTACTGCTCGCGCGCCTGGCTGCGCAGTAGCCGGGTTGTGGGGCAGGCCACGGATCGTCTAAGTTTTGTGCACAGTACTACTTGGATGGGTGGCCGAGTGGTTGAAGGCACCGGTCTCGAAAATCGATTCTGCCGTTTGCACTGATCTGCATGGCCCTGTAAGTCGTTGCAATTGCGGCGCCGATGTGATCCAGCATCGGCGCCGCTTTGCATCTGTCTGCGCGGTTTAGGCGGGTTATGTCCCCAAGGATGTCCCCACGTTCTAGGCTGCAGTCGGTGACTGCGGGGGGTTCTCGCCGCCGGCGGGCAGTTGGCTCAAGTCGATTCCCCAGGCGTATGCAGGATCGATTTGGACTCCCAACGCCTCGTGCACCATGGCGCAGAAAAAGAGCCCGGTCCTCGCCAAGTACTCGACGGTGTTCTCGCACTCGGGAACAGGCGGAGGTACGGGCTCACCGCCGTGCACTATGGCCTGACGCAGCTTATCAAGCTGCTCAAGCCGCTCCCTATCATACTGGTAATTGCCAACCGGCGCGAAACCCTTTGGGGGTTGGCAAATCTCGAACAGCCTGTCGGCCCGGGCGAGCAGGGGCTCACGGTCCAGACCCCGCACGTAAGTATCAAGTCGACCCGCGAGCAACGATTGCGCATCCTGCGCGCGAAGCTCTTCGAACGTCACTGTTCGTCTTTCTACGTATTTCTCCCAGCGGGTGGGGGCGAGTAAAAGAGTAACGCGACACAAATCGGATAGCGCTGCGTCAACAGCGGCATGCATGAATTCCAATGATGCACCGTCCACTACCCGCCAAAATCCGTTGACTCGTCGCGCTGTGAATCCCTGGGCAACCTCTTTGATGCCACCGAGGAACGCGACCGCGGCCTTGGGGTCGGAGAAGATTTTAGAGTACGCGCCGTTCTCGATATCCTTCGCGAGGCGATAGTTCTCTGCCGACAACTTTAACATGGCAGCCGGGAAGCCCTGCGTTATGAGTTGACGGAAGCTCGAGATTTCCCCCTGTCGTTCAATGAGATTCGTGAACACGCGGCTATAGAGGCGCACCGCCTCGTCTTGCGTCGCCATTTGTCGGCAAGTCCTCATGGCATCGGTTTGCGTGAGCGCTCGGGCCCGAATCTATGAACCTAGTGGTATGGATTGGGACAGGCTCGCTCGCCGGTTACCTGCTTCGAGGGCCGATCACCGATGGACATTTCGAACGAGATTGCGGTATCGCAACCGTGGATGTTCCGACCTCGGTCTCTATCTGCGGCCGAGGGAGTACACGCGGCTCACTCGGTAGGGCGACATCTCGCAGAAATAGCGTTACTATCAACCCTGTTAGCTACGAACCTCGTGGCGCGATAAAACGGTCTCTGTCCGCCCACACGATGGTTCGCACAGTTCGGGTATCCAGGCTTCACGTTGAAGGAACCGAGATGGCGACTGCTCCAAGATCGTTCGTTGTCATGGACACTAACGTCTACAGACGACTTGGTCACGGCAAGACCGTCGAACAGGCGAGGCGTAAAGGCGAAGGTCTTGCGACTCACAACGCACGACTCGGTATTCAAGCCCTGGCGCACCCGTCGGCAAGCTTGAGGCGGATCGTCCGGAACTAGTGCCGGACGTCAGAGGTGGGTCACACTTCGTTCTGGCATCGGACTACAGCGGCCAACATGCTGGCGCGACTCATAAGACATATTCATTCTTACTGGCGAGCGTGGATCAGTCGCAGAGCTGGGAGGTCGCGCGCGCAAGATTTCGGGAGCGTCTCGGAGATCAGAGACGAATCAGCTATAAGGATCTTCGCGATCAACGTAAGTGGAGAGCCCTTCCAGAATTCTTGGCCGCTGCGGATCAGATTGTCGGTGTACTGGCGACTTTTATAGTCGATCGGCGTTTCGATACGCTGTTACCACCTACGATCAACGATCAGATCGGCTCTTTGTTGCCTCAAACGTTGCCGGTGCCCAGTTCAGCGATCCTCGAAGACATGGTGAGGACAGCTCATTTTATCGTGTTGTTGATAGCCGGGCTCCTTCGCGACGATCAGGGCGTTCAATGGATTACGGACGAAGATGCGATCGTGCAGAATGAGATACGGCAGACACAGATGCGGTCTGTTTTGAGCACGGTCAGTAAAGCGCATCACAAGGAAGTGCCGTACTTGAAGTTTTTCAACATGGGCCTGACCAGCAGCCCCGACCCAAGTCGTATTATTGAGGACTTCGCTAGCATCCCCGATCTCGCGGCTGGTGCGGTTGCTAGCTACTTCGAGGAACGACCAGAGTTGTTGTCGCAGGCAGAGCGTGGAAGGCTCGACCCGCCACCCAAGAACATGCAGGCGAAGACCTATCAAATACTCGACTGGATCGGGTCGAAGAACGTGCCGTTGAAGCGTTGGACATTCTTGCTCACGCCCACATCACCGCCGGCTCATAGTGTGTGGGCATCGCTTCTGCGGGTGGTCGGCCCTGGCCACACGCCGAGGGGACTGCCTGTCACGTTCGCGCGAACGCGCCGCTCGAGTTGACCTGTTCCCTCGCGCTGGCAGCTGCCTTGATCGACGGCTTCGTCGTTATCACTCAATACCTCGTGTCGATGTACACTGCGTGACGGCCGGGACATGGGTACCCACTCTTGTCACGATGAGGCCGCAGGGTGGAACTTCTGGTCTTGTGGTAAAAGCGCTTGCCGCAATAGCTGCACTCGTACACGTAGGTCGGACCGCTGCCAGTCCGGTGTTGACGTGACGACGGGCGTGGTCGCATGCGGTTCACTGTACCGCGACCGGATTGACGTCCAGCTACCGGCTTGAGATGCACTGGTCCTTCTGGGGTCAGCTCCACCTCATATCGCGGCTCGAACGTCTGATTCGTAATGCGCGCGCCGGTGATGCGATCAACGCGGTAACTCCGGTGTTCACCTCGGGTGACGCTGAATGTGTGGAGTAGGACGTTGCCATCGGCAGTTCGGCGGAGTGAGTATGGTTCGATTCGTCGCGTGGAATTCTGATAGTCCAGATCCACACAGAGACGGTTTGAACCCGCGAACCTGATGATTTCGAGAAACGACTGCGACTGCATTGGCAAGTGCAGGCGTAGTTGTCGACTGCGAAGCACGGTCTCGCCTGATCCCACCACATACGCAGCAGGAACCACTGGTGCCGCGCCACCCTCTAACCATTCAAAGAACGCGGGCAAGACGTTCCAGAACGACTCAAGCGGCGGCAAAGCTGGTAGTTGATGCGCGAGCATGGTCGTCCAGCCGCCATCTAAGTCGCTTCTATGCGGGAGGAGATCTACAAACTTGGGCACGGAGATCCCCTTGAAGGCGCACTTCTGCTTCAGTACGTCGAGTAAGACTGAAGCGGAAGGCCGCGCATGTTCGTTGCGAAACAGGTTGATCACGTCATACAAGTCGCGCGGCCGTGTTCGTTCGGCTAGGGCTCGTATTTTTTCGCCGAACGCCTCTTCGTACGCATACGCAAGGATTTGAATTCCATCCGTGGGCGCATCGCTATAAGGATGGAAGATCGGAACCCTTGCAGGTGGCAGGACAACTCTCTCGTCGGCTGTGAGATCCAGCTTAATGCGGGGCAGTCCTCCAGAGACAGGAGACACAGGCCCACGGTAGCTGAGCTTCGCCTGACACGACCGCTGGCCACGCGGGTTGTCGTAAATGTCAAAATCTTGCTTGTCGACGGGCAGCTCGAACCCCGCTTGCTCGTAGACCCATTCACTGATTTCGCCGAACACCCGCTTCAAGAAGGTCTGATCGATATGAGACGCATCGGTCAGCGTGAAGTCCAGATCCTCAGAAAAGCGGTAGGTCTCGAAGAAGCATTTCTTGAGACACGTCCCTCCTTTGAAGATCCAGGTCTCCGCCAAAGCAGAATGCGCATTGATGCCAGCGAGCACCCATCCCAGTACAACGTCTTTTTCGATAACGTGCGGGTTGAGGCCCGTCGCCGTCGCAGCGTCGATAATCTCGCGGCGATCAATCACGATGCTCTCGTTGCGCCCACGTATTGGGAATCCAGAGGCGCCACCGTGTGACTAGTCGTTGCGCTGGAAGGGCCGGATCGAGCGCCGTGGTGCCCTTGGTGATGCGTTTCTCGCACGATGCCACAAGCGATTCCGTTCCGGGCTCTCGTTCGGCGAGAAACCCGAGTCGCTTGAAAACCGCGCCATTGCGTAAGTGCGTGGCGTACTCGATCAGTCGCGTATCGTTTCGATCGGGCCGTCGGAGGTACGCGTGAAAGCAATCGGAGACGAATTGAATCCCACTACCAAGCGCCGGATCGTCCAGCATGTCGATGATGGTGCGGTGAACGTCCGAGACCATGACTTTCGTCTGCCGCCGCCAAACGGTCTTCGTACCGAAGACCTTGTCCTTTTGGATATGCGTCAGCGTGAATTCGGCCCCGTGGCGAAGCTGTCGCTTTTGGCGAACGATTTGAGTAGTGAGCACAACGATATCCCTGAACAGCTGCTCGGTGAGGTCCCAGTGGTGTGCTGCGGTGCGGCCACCGATATAGCCAGGTGCAAAGAGACTCGGGACCAGAATCCAAGGATCGTCTAGTACATGCTCGCTCGCCAAAGACTCGAGCTGCACCGGCACGTAGGTGCCGCTGCCGACTCTTCGCAGCCATCCTTGGCTGGCCCACCGCGAGAGGAGTTTCGCGGCATCGACGCGTGAGACACCGAGCGTGCTCGCCGTGTGCTCGATGTCCACGAACGTCGCCCGCAGAGCGGACAACGTCCGCCAATCGGGCTCGGCCGCGAGGGAGTTCGGGTGTGGGCATCCGCTCTTTCATATACCGTTATTCGCGAAAAATGGGAAATACAGCACATGCAATGTACTACAGTCCAATGGGGATGGACTACACAGTGCGCGAAAATCTCATAAATCGCGAAATATTGCAGTTGTGTAGTAGTGGCGCCGACCAACCTCTCGGCGCACGCTGGAAGTGCCATTGCGGTTAGGCCCAGGTGGGCCTAACATTGCCTCCAGCGCCTGGCCAATTGGGGCCGGCGAAAAATAGGGGGAGAGTATGACCCGTTTCCGACGCGGGTGAGGATACCGCGTTCGGGCACCTCAGCAGCGCGCGCAGATCGCTGCTGAGCATCCGGACGCTGACGCTGGAAGGCGTCGTCTTCTCGTCGCGTGACGTGCTCTCGTTGTTGGATCGTGCCCTCGCGCGCCTTTGGGCGGCGGAGGCCCGCATCGCGGCCGAGCGCATGACGATCTCCAGTGGTTCCGATTGGAACCGGGAGAGCGCATGACAGTGATCACAGCCCTCGACGCGCGTTCGTTTGCTCGAAGCGGCTACACTCTCCCCGGCCGCGACGCGCGGCGCGTGGTGGTGGAGAGAGATGCCGGACAAGATGGACCCCGAGATGGCCGCGCGCATCAAGTTGCTTCAGCGCGCAATAGAGTTGAGTGGTATGAGCGCTCGACAGTTCGCGACTCAGGTGCTGATTCGCGACGAGAGAACCGTGCGCAAATGGCTGCACGGGGACAGCGAAGTGCCCGACGTCGTGCGCGATTTTCTGATCGGTTACATCCACGACACAGAGAAGGGGAAGAACACGTAGCTCGCGAGCGCGGTGAACTGCGGGCCGGGAGGCAGGCATGAGCGCGCGTCATGTTAGGCTCGCGGCCTTCGCGCAGGTGGTCCGTTCATATCGAAAAGCCACCGGCTTCTCGCAAGAACGTTTCGCCTACGAGGCGGACCTTGACCGCGCTGGATATGGCCGACTGGAGCGCGGCAAAGGCAACCTCACTTACCTAAACCTTCGCCAGCTGCTCATCGGCCTCGGTGTCACGTGGCGCGATTTCGGCGCCTCGTTGCACGAGATTGATGCTCTGCCGACGCTCAATCGATCCAACTCGCCTTACTGGACTCGGAGGAGCGACGATGTCTGAGACCGTCAAACCGATCGTCGCGACCAATGAATCCGCGTTGATCGATCAACTTCGCGAAGCAGTTGATCGCCAGAGCAACGCGATTAGAAATCTCGGCCGGGCTCTTGTTGACCGTCTCGTCGCCGACGAGCAGTTCGCGACGCTCGCCGTCAAAGAGGCACTTCAAATTCTGCCGTGCGCCTTGACTCGTCGCTTGGAACGGTTTGCTCGGGGCGATCACTGGCCCGGCCTGCGCGCCAAAGTTGCTGCTGACCGTCGCCTAGTACAGCTCCTGTCGAAATCGCGCGTCTTCCGAGAAGCCGCCGTAAGCGATGCGATCATCGCGCAACGGATGGCCGAGTGTAGCTCCGCGAGAGCTGCCGCGAATGAAGCCGGCAAAAGGTTTCGATTGTCGAAGCGCGGGGCTCAGGTGATCGTGTGGTGCGCCAGTTGCCCAGAGCGCCATTGACAGGGGAGGGCAGGCGATGTCGCCCAATCCTGAACGTAAGTGGGCAACTGAGGGCAAAACTGAGGCAGAAAGTGAGGGCAAAATTGAGACCCCCTCCTCGGCGCGCCTCCCCCGGCGCCCCCCTTGCCCCCCCAATCTAATCGTACCGAGATCACGCGCGGGTTCCTCCCGGGTCTTGCCGATGCGGTTTAATGGGCGGTGGCGGCAAGGTGCCCCGACTACTTCTTCGGCGAGTCCACCCGTCCCGTCGACAGCACTGCGATCGCGCGATCGAGTCCCGGATCCCTGCCCGCGGCGAGATCCGCCGTCCTTAGCGTCGGAACGGGGATCGTCGGTGGGATCCCGGAGACGTCGAAGCTTGTACCGCGCTCGGTGAGATAGAGCTCGTTGGGGAGGCCAAAGATCCACCCGTTCGGCAGGTGACGGTTCGGGACACCAGAGAACACTCCATTCGTGTGCTCTCCGATTCGATCGACCGCCGGACGGCGGCCCATGAGCGCCTGCGTGAATGTCTCGACGGCGCTTACGCTGTAGCGGCTTGTGAGCTCGACCACCGGCCCATGCCATCCCGGCCGCGCGCTTGGCACGACCATGGCGAGCTGCGGAACGGTCATGAGCGTCGGGTCATTTGGATCGCGACGCGCAACTATGGCATAAGCCGTGTAAGGCGCCGTCGCCAGCCGGCTGGCGATCGCCAAGCCGAGTGGACTGGCACCACCGTGACTGAGCCGCATGTCGATGACGAGCCCTCGCCATCCAGCGGAGGACGCGAAGATCGTGTCGAGCGCGGCGTCCAGCGCACGCAGATCGGCCGCGAACCTATCCTCTCCCTGCCGCTCGTAGCTTCTGTCCGGATAGTACGCCCCGAACCTCATCAGCCGCAGATATCCGATGGAGTCGCGCAGCATGCCGAACGACACCTGGCCGTTGGCCAACGAACGGAGAGGAACGACGAGGAAACGATTCTGTATGATCTCGAGCGCCCGCGCACGACCGGCGTCACCGATCGGATCGGGATCGGGGCGCTCACCGCCATAGTCGAGCAATGTGTCCGTGGTCGAGTAGATGTAGGTGTGGTGATCGTGAAGCGGCTCGATCATCGCGCGGAGCACACCGAAGAGCTCACGGGGCGACGCATGGATGACGCGAGGGCGAAAGTGATCACGCGTGGCTTGCCAGTCCACGTGGTGGAGATGAAAAAACGGATACTGCTCTCGATACGTTTCCCAGAACACGTCGAAGTTGGTGATAGAGTTATCGGCCGTGGTCCGGTCACAGACCGCGGGGAATGAGTCCACGCGATGCAAAATCATGTCCGATTCGGCGTTAGTATAGCGTCAGGCGGCCTTGATCGGCCGCTCCCGTGGCACCGACGAATACGAGCCTCGACGAGTCGTCCACTCGCTGGAAAACGACGCGCGATCCGTCCTGCTCGACCTGACGCGCCTGGAAACTCGGGATACAGCTCAGATCAGTCACCTCGAACGCCTTGAGCAAGTCACCGACCACCTGTATGACGTATCCGTAGCCCTCAGTTCGCCAAAGCCAAAGCCCCGATAACTCCGCCGGCGCCTGCGTCAACGCACGCTTCGGCGGCTGGAGCCGA
>CAWBZV010000015.1:0-12029 GCA_963793305.1 uncultured Gemmatimonadales bacterium
CAGCCTCCGCTCCACGCGTCGCTCGCCGCCGGCCGATGGGCGGAGCTATCAGTCGTCGAGCAATTGGCCAACGTCGGCAGTGAAGTCGAGCGGGCCATACGGGCGCATGATGGGGGCCGCATTGATCGACCCGACCACGCGCTCGCGCGCGCTCTCGAGCTGTTCGACCTCACAGCCACGGACCCGCGCTGGCGCGGCCCGCGTCGGAGAGAGATACTCCAATTGCGGGAATGTTTCTGCGGCACGCTCCTGTCGGAACACCCCGACCCTGCTGACGCGGCATTCCTGCAGAAATACTTTCTGCAACTCGCGACAGCCGCACGCCGCGCGTCCGCCGGCTGACACTTGTCAGTGACGCCGTGGTGGAGATGTCCACTCTGGCGGATGTACGTAACTCTGCCAGTTCTTGCTTCCAATAGTAGGAGACCTAATCAATGACGCTCGAATGCATCAATCCGGATGATCTGCCGATTCCGGAAATGTACACCCAGGTTGTCGTCGCGACGGGGAGCAAGTTGGTATTCGTCTCGGACCAGCAGCCCGAAGACATACGCGGCAAGCTCGTTGGCCATGGTGATTTTGCGGCTCAGGCGCGCTTGGCGTTTGGCAATCTCGGCCGTGCGCTTGCCGCTGCCGGCGCCCAGCCTGAGCAAGTCTGCAAGATCACAATCTACGTCGTTGATTACAAACGCGACGAACACGTTCCGATTATCGAAGACGCTCAGATAGCGCTGTTCGGAGATCACAAACCAGCAAACGTAGTGGCCGGGATAGCGACAATGTCCCCAGGCTACCTGATAGAGGTCAATGCGATCGCGGTCATCGACCACACCACCGGGAGCGACACAAGGACGCGGTAGATAGAGCGCTGACGCCGCTTCGGCTATCGGGTTTCGTCGGCTCCAGGAGTGGCGGGAACCGTAACGCCAGTTTGCGATTCGGCCGGGTGCTGATCGCAGAGACGGCATCGCGGGTCACGTAGTTCGCGCACGCACTTAGCAGCCAAGTAGAGTCTTGTATTCGCGAATATCCATGATATGGTTGCCCTGACCACATTGTCTCGCAGCTTCGAGAATCATTCTTTCATTTGTAACCAACAGTACAGGTCGACCCGCGATTGCCATGGTATCGGATGCGACAAAAGAAATCTGTATATCCCAGATCGAGTTCGCATTCTTGCTGATTGTCATGTCAGTGGCATTCAACGCAATACGCCTTACTACCTCGTTGTACAGCTCAACCGGTGTCGGAAATGACCTCAAAATCGCCCGCGCTGCCTCGTCCAACAGATCTGGCGTCAACTGTACATTCCCCTCGTTAGCGGCGCGCACCGCAAACGCGCAAGCCACGTCGTAATAGCCCTTATTCGCATTGCAGAAGGCCAACACATCGTTCCGGAGCGACGGGGATTCGTGAATTGTACGCCAGTCGGCATCCTGTTCCGCGATACCGGCTGTCGAAGCAATCGCCTTAACAAGAAATGTGCTTAAATCGTCCGCAAAAGCTGCTTCGACGGATGCGCAACGTTGTGCGATTTCCAGCAAGCTCGGTTGTACGTCGACTAGATCGGCGTGGTCCGTGCTCTCAAGTACCCTGCGTACCAAGTATTCGTGCAAGGCGAATTGCTCCGAGCGATTCGCAATCGTAACATTAAACAGCAATCGACATAACTGCGCGTCGGTGTCGCTAATTACTCGTAGGCGTGATACACCCTCAACATTTTCTGCACAATGCGTCCAGAGTACGCGAAGCGCCGACTTGCATTTCCCATATTCCGTATCTAATGGGTCGGCTATATGCGAAAGCAATTCACGTATAGTCCACGGGTTGGCGTACGCTACGATGTCGCGATGACCTTCCGCGTCGTGAATGCAGTCGACTACTGCTCTCGACAAACCGCGATAGACATTGGTGTCAAAAACGACGGCTGAGTGCGACAAGGAGCCGGCTGGTTGGGGCACGTCGGACCTGCCAGGAAATTTGTTAGCGCCTTTTGTGGATTGGGAAATACCCTTGCCAACTCGGGCAAGTACGAGAATCCGCAATCATCGCAGGCGTATGTCATAGGCGTTGCTAAAATTAGCGCTCGCTCCTACAGTCGGGGCGTTTAGTTCCCGGCTCGATCCAATTCATGCTAAGGCTGCGCCCTCGCGGCCGGACCCGACACCCTGACCGGACCGCGTTACGGTTTCCGATCGTTTTGGAGCGCAGTCTACACCACCGGCTACAACTGCCCTCGCCCTTTGATCTTGAGATACCGGTTGATGACGGCCGCCGTCATCGCCTGCGGCTTGACGTTCGAGCACCCAGACGCCGTCGTAGTGCAGGGCGACGACAAAAGGAAAGAGCGGAGCTATTTTCCGAAGGTTGCTGTGTCTTCTGGAACACTCCATTGAACGTCATGCCGCCGAATGAGATCCGATTGCTTTACGAGCCAGTGCCCCGTTCCGAGCTCGCTGCCATAGCGGCGCAAGGATTCGGCGACATGGTGAAGGCGGTTGTCGATATTCGCCGCGCGATCATGGCGATCGGTGGCGATCTCCACTCGGACGAAGAGGCGGCGCTGCTCGATGATGGTTCGAATCAGCATGATCTCTGGGGGATCAACCTATACCCGTTCGAGCAGACGGACGACTGGATAGAGTTCGACTCCATGATCAACGTACGACCGGCCCAAGGAAACCGATCTCGGTCCGTCGAAGACGCGGCGTTGCGGGCCGAGATCGCGCACATTGCTCGGACACTGGTCACCGACTGATGGTACTTCATGCGTCACTCGCCTCAGGTCGATGGGCAGAACTGTCCGTCGTCGAGCAACTGGCCAACGTTGGCAGTGAAGTCGAGCGTGCCATACGGGCGCACGATGCCGGCCGCATTGATCGACGCGATCACGCGCTCGCTCGCGCTCTCGAGCTGTTTGACCTCACGGCCTCGGACCCGCGCTGGCGCGGTCCGCGGCGGAGAGAGATTCTCCGATTGCGCGAATGCTTCTGCGGTTCGCTCCTGTCGGAGCACCCCGACCCGAGTGACGCGACGTTCCTGCGGAAGTACTTTCTGCAACTCGCGACCGCCGCCCGCCGCGCGTAATTGATGCGCACAATTTCGTCGGTATCCACTTGGTGGATCAAGTATTTCACTCCATTCCGCCTTTGCCTTGGTCATGGTCGGGCAGGGCGTGTGGTTTGGTTTAATCCGTAGACCGCCCGTCCTATCAACAGTCAGTGGAGCATGGCAATTGCTAGTTCTGTATTGTCGCAGCCCTGCTCACCTTCCTGGTCGCATGGCAGAGTTTGCAACTCAAGCGGGTGCGCATGGATGACGAGGCACTTTATATCTCAAACTATTTCCGGGAGATCCGCGTTCCGTTGAGCAACGTGGAACATGTCTCGGAGTTTTTGGGGTTGCGCCAAGGGAACCGCGTTACCATCACCCTACGTTGTAACACCCCCTTCGGCCGTAAAATCGTTTTCCTCCCCCTTTCATGGTCTCGGCGCGGCAAGGTAGATCCGGTGGTTGGCGAGCTCAGAGCACGTATTCGCCATTGAGATCGTCTCTACCCCTACAACTGCCCGGGTTACCATTTACGCGTCCTCGAATGCCCCTTTGCGTGACACATTGTCACATTTTTGAAGCGTAACTGGTGTGCGCCGGTGCGCCGCGTATCGTGCAACGCGCGCGTTGAGGCTCTTCGCGGTGCGCGTCGAGCTCCGCGCGCTGCCAGCGCGCGGACGGCGACGGCGATTGACGTTGCCTCGGCTGGAACCAAGCCTACTCAGCTCTGCTCACAAGGATCTCACATGCGAAATCGTCGTACGCATTCCCAGGCTTCGGTGGGGAAGCCTTGGCGGACATCAACGTGATGTCATACGGCAAACCGCGGAAGACGACCCTCCGCTTGTTTGCGTCACCCAGTTTGAGCGACTCTATCCGCTGGCTTTCGGCGCCACCCTTCATGACCAGGTGCTGCCTGATTTCGACCCCGGGTGCGGGCGCGTGCCGATCTTTGTAGTACTCCAATTCGGAATTGACCAGCAAGCCGATCTCGCGATCGGTGCGTGGTGGGGTTAGTGTCAGCACAAGCGGCCCGGCGACGGATATGTTGTCGTCCACCGAGAGCGCAACTAGCCATGGGCCATCTCCCAATGCGATTCCGGAATCCAGCGGCCTTTCGTGAGTGTCTGATCCGATCGCCTCGGCTTTAGGAACAATGCCACCGGTGACCGTTTGCGGCGGTGGTGGTCCCAAAAAAGTCTGCAACTGAACCGACTTCACTTGTTGCCCATTGATTGAAACCTCGAAGGAGTACGCGCCGGGCTGTGGTATCAGCAGCTTCACGTAAGGAACAATGATTTGCAGCTTCGACCGCTCCGGCGTAAAGAGGAAGATTTTTTCAAAGGCGTCCCCGATCTGCCGTCCGTTCGCGTCCTGATAGTGCACGTGCAGTTTGTGGTTGCCGTAATCGTTAGGTCCGGCCGCGACTCGCAACACCACGTAGACCTTCGGGATGCCGGCCGGGAAGTTGTCGAAGCCGACCCTGTGGAAGACGCCAGGGATGGCATTCCGGGTCGTGCGGGGCGTCGAAAGCCTCCGGGTGCGCCAATCCCGCAAATACCACCTCCATGCGCCTCTCTCGTTATAGGATTGGCAAGCAATTTAACGGTCAGAGCGCGCCAGCCAATTCTTCACAGCTAAAAGCACTGGCTCCGTTATTGTCCTAGCAGCGCTCGATTGAAGAATGGTGTGTGTGGCACTCGTATATCCGTCGATACTATCTAAGTCCTGCGTTTGTCCCGCGATCGAATAGTGTCGGTCGATGCGAGTAATCAGCGACTCGGAAATGTCGTTGAAAGCCTCGCGGGCGAGCTGTTTGTTCGGCCTCTCATTGAGGGGTGCTGTGAGCTGGAAATGGAAATACGGTAGTCCGACAGGCTGCGTGACTGCGATTCCTTTGCCAAACCATAGATTGACGTTTTGTGCACTGTTGAGTGTCTGGCGGAGAGGCGGCGCTTCAGAATGCCCGGCCAGCGAGCTAATCAGGGCATTCTGTAAGACCGCGGGAAAGTTCTGCGCGTCCGCAATAACGTCTTTGTGTTCCCAGTGCGTCTCCAGAAAGTGAGATCCTACGATGACCTCGGCTGGGCTGCCCTCGTAGTACGCTATGCTCGTATTGTCCTCGGCCATCGATAGAAAAACACTGCCGTCGGCCAGGAGCGCGTCACAACGGTCGTCGGATATGCCCGGGCACGCAATGCGCAAGTCGCTAGCGCTCAAAGTCATGATTCGCCCTCTGTACTTTACGAGACGATTATCGAGTGCGCCGAGATCGCGCCCAGTAGGAAGAATGCAGATTAGTCGACCGAGAAACGGCAAGGACTGCACCGTTCCGTCATTTAAGAGGGGCATCCAGAACCCACCCCAGCCGGCAGGATAGGGGCTTTGGTGCCCTCCACCCATACGAGTAGGATAGAGAAACCCCACCCGATAGTCATCGTGAACGATCGGGAACTGGGTCGTCGGCAATACATACCCGGCGGTTCTGAAGTCGGGCAGCCGCCCCGCTAACAGTGCACCGAGCGTTCCCTCGACCAATGTGTCTATTTGCACCATCAGCGGAACCATCGGCTTGTGACTGACAGTCGAGAGCGAGAAGAAGCCCACCCCCTCGACATACTGGCCTGGCTTGAGAGAGGCTGATCCTACGAGATCAGTCAGCAGCTCGGGCGATTCGAGATGGGAAGTCTGCCGAATCACCTTGATTTTCTCCACCGACGACGGAAAGAGCTTCTGCGTGAAGTACGACAGCGCAGCACCTGTCAGTGACTTGGCAATCCAGTCAGCCGCATGCAACAAGAGGGGATCCATAGCACAGCTCCAGCATGTTAAAGGGCGCTCGCTCGTATAACCTCGCCCCGGAACAGAACACTTGTGCTCGCAATAACAAGGGCAGAAGCGTGACGCGATCAGCCACTTTTCTGACATTATTAAGGCCCTTGCCGTTTCCCTTGTTTGGCGAGCACGACGCGATCGAGGGCTGTTGCGGGTGACCGTCGGCGGACCTGCCTATTCCATTGTTCTGTCAGGCTGGCCGTGCGAGCTGCGCGATCGAGACGTCGTCAACACCCTCGAGATGATGGCGGAGCAGGAGATCGCCACTGATAACGATGTGATGCGATATCACGGTAATGGGAATTTCGGGGACCGTAGATACTAACCCCCTACAACTGCCCCCGCCCTTTGATCTCGAGATACCGGTTGATGACGCTCGCCGTCATCGCCTGCGGCTTGACGTTGAGCACCGAGACGCCGGCCTGCCGCATGCCCTCGAGCGCCTCGTCGCGCGCCGAGAGCAGCTCCTCGGCCGCCGCGCTCTCGTAGAGGGCATCCGTGGTTGTCGCGCCTGCCGGCGTTGCGGCGGCGACGAGGGCGTCGTTCCGCAAGGCGACGACGACGGGTAAATGCACGCGAGCGCCGCGTGTCGTGAGGGCCAGCAACGAGCGCGAGGAGCGCACGTCGATCACGTCCGTGAACAAAACCAACAAGGAGCGGCGCGTGAGGCGTGTTTGGATCGTGCGGAAGGCGGCCGCGTAGTCCGGCTCTACCAACGTCGGCTGCACAGGCACCAACGCGTCGCGAATCAATCGTAATGCCGCCGCCCCGCGGGTAGGCGGGATGTACGAGCGGACCTCGTCGTCGAAGACCAGGAGACCGGCATGATCACCCGCGCGCGTGACGACGTTCGCCAACACGAGAGCCGACGAGAGCGCGTACTCGAAGCGAGGGAGCGACCCCGCGAGCTGGGTCATCAGGCGACCCGCATCGACCATGATCATGACGGTCTGCCCCTGCTCGACCGAGTACTCGCGCGAGATCAACCGGCGGCGCCGCGCCGTGGCCTTCCAGTCGATGTGCCGCGGATCGTCGCCGATCGCGTACTCGCGCAGTCCAGCAAACGCCGTCCCCTCGCCGCGGCGGCGAAGCACGCGCAAGCCGACCTCGCGGAGTCGCATGGGCAGAGAGCGCAGCTCGAAGCGACGGAGGGCCGCGACCGATGGAATGACCGTGATCGTGTCGGCCAGCTTGTAGCGCAACGTACGCGCCACGAGACCCAAGGGGCCGATCAAGCGAAGGACGACGGGCCCCAGTGGAAACTCGCCGCGCTCGCGGCCGACGAACGTGACGGGCAATGCAACCTCGGCCTGAGCCCGTAGCGCGAACGGCAACGGCTGCGGTTCGCCGCGCGTGATCGCGTGGGGCAGGGCGTCATAGAGCGCGCCGCGGACGACGATCGGCCACCGGGACTGCAGGCGATAGACGACTGGCGCCGCATTAGTGACGCCGACCGCGCCCGGCGCGAGCCGTTCGACAACGACCGAGCGCCGCCCCGGCATGAACGCCATGTCGGCGAGGCAACCCAACACGAGCGCGATGAGCGCATACACCGCCGGCGACAGCCCGTACCACGCGATGGGCGCCAGCCAGAGCACGGAGGAGACGAGCACCGCCGTGGCCAATCGCCGCGTCGGCGAGAACGGGATCGTCACTGCGGCGCCGGCACCCGCGTCAGGATGGTCGCGAGCACCTCATCCGCGGTCCGCCCCTCGACATCCAACTCCGGCGCGACGATCAACCGGTGCCGGAGCACGGCCGGCGCCAAGTCTTTGACGTTGTCCGGCGTCGCGAAATCACGACCGGCGACGAGCGCCGCCCCGCGCGCCGCCCGGAACAATGCCACGGTCGCCCGCGGGCTGCCGCCAAGCGTGAGGCCAGAGTCGTCGCGCGTGGCGCGGACAATCGCGGCGATGTATTGGCGCACCTCGGGCGCGACCGTGACCGCATCCACCGCATTGCGCAGCGCCGCGATGCCCGCGGCGTCGAGCACCGGCGCGATCGGCCGGTCGCCGAGTCGATCCGCGTCGAACCCCCCAGCGTACCGGTCCAGGATCGCGACCTCCGCCTCCGCCGTCGGATAATCGACGCGAACCTTCACGAGAAAGCGGTCGAGCTGCGCCTCGGGCAACGGAAATGTCCCCTCGTACTCGACCGGATTCTGCGTCGCGAACACCGTGAACAACGCGCTCAAGGGTCGCGTCTTCCCATTGGTGGTGACCTGCCGCTCCTGCATGGCCTCGAGCAACGCCGCCTGCGTCTTCGCCGGCGCACGATTGATCTCGTCCGTCAACAAGAGATCCGTGAACACCGGCCCCGCGCGAAATTCGAACCCGCGCGTCGCCTCGCTGAACACGGAGACGCCGGTCACGTCCGACGGCATGAGGTCGGGCGTAAACTGTATCCGCCCGAACCCCGCGCCGAGGGCTTCGGCCAGCGAGCGAACGAGCAACGTCTTGGCGGTACCCGGCACGCCCTCCACCAACACATGCCCGCGCGCGAGAAACGCCACCAGTATCTCGTCGATCACGACGTCCTGACCGATGATGCGCTGCCCCACGCTGTCGCGAATGCGTCGCAGCGTCTCGGCGATTGCTGTGGCGTTGAGAGATCCCGTCACGTCCCCAGTACCCGGTCGATGTGGTCCACCGCGCGTCCGACCGCCAACAGCTCGGCCGGAGTGATCCCGTCGCTCACGCCGTGAAGGATATGCTGGACGTTATCGGCCAGCGGCGGATTCTGCGCCGCGACGCCCTGGAGATACGCTTCATCGTTCCGCACGCCCTTGCGCGAATGCCGCCGCCTGAGCCCCCGAATGAGCCGCCGCACGGCGGTACGCGTGGCGTTGACGCGCGCGTACGCCCGCGCCAGCGCCGCGACATGCTCCAACGCCGATCGCCGCTCGATGCGCTTGCGGCTGGTCGGCGCCACCGGGCGCCACGCGGCAACCGCCAGCAGGATGAGCGCCGCCACCGCGATCTGCGCCAAGGTGCGTCCTTCGGACGTGTCGGTGAGGAAATTGCCGACGGCCGACCATATCCCCGCCCTCGCCCCGAAATCATGTTCGTCGAACACGAGCACGGGTCGCTTGCCGGCCGAGGCGTAGTCGAGCATGCGGACAGCGGCGGGGCCAAGGCCGTACCGACACACGCGAATGACGTTACTCCCGCAAGAGATCCGCGTCCGACACCACGACTACTCGCCCCTCGCCAAATCGGTAGCCGACAGCTGCGGCCGATATCGTCTTGTCGGTGTCCGATTGGACGGCGACGAATAGCGCGGCGTCATCCGGCGACGCGCGCGAGCGGCTGATCGAGTTGAGTCGCACGGAATCATCTGGCCACATTGGCACGGGCGACCCTGCGTCCTCATCGGACAGTCGAGCGGTGGCTGTGGGACCATAACCCGGCCGGGTGCCGAGGCGACATGCAGTGAGTCGTTCAAGGCGGAGGCCCCATTAGAAACAACGTAGACTAGCCCGGCGCCCCGGCGAACCGCGTCGAGAATAGCGTGCGCCTCACGGATGGTTGGCGACACCGGCGGATCGAGCAGAAGGTAGACGCGATCCGAGTCGAGCGGCGCGGCGATGCTCCTCGACGCCGCGACTCGGGCCATCCCAATCGCCCAGCGATCTCGTACAACCCGCGGGCACCCCCGGGGCTCGCCGAATCGGACGACAGCGCTCCGCGGACCATGAGGGGCGTCGCCGAGGGCGTCGGTTCGAGCAGGATCGCCGCGATGAGCGCGGCGGCGATGACGGGCAGCGCGATCTTCGGCGAGAGGAGCCGTTCGACGAGCGACTTCGCCATACCGCGTCAGCCGAGCGACCCGAGCTCGGGGTCGATCCGCCCGGCGAGCTCCAGGAGCGACTGGAACCTGGGCTGATCGCACGACCCGAGTCGATAGATCACGACCTCGTAGCCTCTGGCGAATTCACGAAACGGACCGAAGACCGTGGGCGCCGTGCGCCGCAGGTCGCGCGCGTAGTCGCCCGCGGTCTTGGAGGGATCTCGGAACCGGAGCGGCACCCGCGCGGACACGCGGTCGAGGAGCGCTTCATAGAGCGCGTGGGCCGCGTCGGTGTATGCACCGCTCGCCGCGAGTCGTTTGGCGAGCGCCCACGGATCACCGCCCTTGCCGGGGCGCATCGGGCGTGTGAAATGCGCCGCGTATCCTCCGCCCGGCGAGTATGCGAGAAGATACGAAACGCCCGATGGTGAGCAGGGCGACCGCCACGATGCCATACACGATGAGGTGCTTGGCCGCCGGGGATCGGTCGATCGCGTTGAAGAGACTCGCCACCCAAGTCATGACGCGCAGCAGCCAGCGACTCATGATCGAGGTCGGCCCCGTCGTCGTGCGACCGTACGCGTGCTGCCGGAATACGGCGGCGACCGTATCCTGTACGGTCGCCGCGCCAGCGGAATCGAGTTGCAGGTGGCTACGCCGGTTGGGGCTTCGCCGGGGTGCTCCGGGTCCGCCCGTTTGCTGCGCCATCAATTCGATGTCTGATCCCTTTTTCCGAATGCGCGCATCTGTAGTACAACAGCGTCATCTGCGACTGGCGCGAGGGGCAGCAGCGCGCTGGCTCCGAGTGCCAGGATGATCTGGCTGATCAACGTCTGTCCGCCGAAGCCGCCCGCGAGGCCCGCGATGAAAAAGATGATGAGGAAGCCGACGAAGTAGATGACGAACCCGACGAGCCCGGTGAGAAAAATGTGTCCTTTGAGCCCCTTCGACAAATCGAACGATCGGGTACGTGGCATTACCAGCGCTCAACCCTTCGAACGCGATGATGCACGGCATTGCGAACAGGCCGAGGGCGACATAAATGCCCGGAATAATGAGGGAGCTATGCGAGACCAATCGCGACCGACTGATAGACGTAGTCCCCCAGGCCATCCCCTGGCGCTCGCTTCATGGCGCGACTGATCGCGTCGGCGACGACGACGGGCTCGCCGAGATACGCATCGAGCTGGCCAGGAAGAGGGCGGTCTGGAAGATCGCGCTCAGGGCAATGAAGAGGATAAAAAACACGATCAACGCGGTGATGCTGAAGGCGCTCGGCGTGGAACCGTTCCGCGCGCGCTTTGGGGCACGAGCAGCGGCGGGATCACGTAGAGCGGCACCGTGAACAGCGCCGACAACGTGTAGAACGTCGGCGAAGTTGCCGCGCATGATCTGTATCGTCGCGTCGATCAACTCCGTGGCCGAGCGGGCACGGTACGCGGCAGCCGACACTGGAGCCTCCAGGAAGGGGAACAGGCTTATCGCGCTAAGATCGCGCCGAAGGGCCCTGGAAAGTAAATAGCTGGTTACGTCGAGGGCTCGCCCGCGCCGGGCCTCGTAGTGCGCCTCGCACTCATCCCACACCCACGCCGCCAGCAAGTAGCCGACCGCACCGCACGCGACAAAGAGTCCGACGACCGCACTCCAAACGATCGCGCGCTCACGCAGGGTGTGATACGCAACCGTGACGATACTGCACGGCACACCCCACCCGGCGACGCCGTAGCGCCACAGAAACGCATACTGCCCACCGGCACGCAATCGCGTCCAGCGGGCCAACGCGTCCGGATGCGCGGCGTCGGGCCAGGGAATGCTCAGCGCAGCACCGCCTTGGCGATCGTCTGAAGCTGCATGTTCGACATGTTCCCTTCGTAGATCGTGCCGATCTTCGCGTCCCGATAGAACTTCTCGACGGGATACTCCGTCGTATACCCATACCCGCCGAACAACTCCACGCAGAGCGAGGTCACGCGCTCGCACACCTGCGAGGAGAAGAGCTTCGCCATCGCCCCTTCACGCGCAATATCCTGCCCGGCGTCCTTGAGCCGCGCGGCGTTGTACACCATGAGCCGCGCCGCCTCGAGCTCCGTCGCGGCCTGCGCAACCTGGAATTGATCTGGAACTCGGCCAACGGCTTGCCGAACTGCTTGCGCTCCTTCAGGTACCCGAGCGCAGCGTCGAGCGCGCCGCCCGCGACCCCGATCATTTCTGCGCGCCGATGCCGATTCGCCCGCCATTCAACGTCTCGATCGCGATCTTGTAGCCCTGGCCCACGGGACCCAGCACGTTCTCGCCCGGCACGACACAGTCGTCGAGGATCAACTCGACGGTGCTCGACGCCCGAATCCCCAGCT
>CAWBZV010000016.1:0-9609 GCA_963793305.1 uncultured Gemmatimonadales bacterium
CCCCTTGATCTCGAGATACCGGTTGATGACGGACGCCGTCATTGCCTGCGGCTTGACGTTCAGCACCGAGACGCCGGCCTGCCGCATGCCCTCGAGCGCCTCGTCGCGCGCCGAGAGCAACTCCTCGGCCGCAGCGCTCTCGTAGAGGGCATCCGTGGTCGTCGCGCCCGCCGGCGTTGCGGCGGCGACGAGGGCGTCGTTGCGCAAAGCGACGACGACGGGCAAATGCACGCGGGCGCCGCGTGTCGTGAGGGCCAGCAACGAGCGCGAGGAGCGCACGTCGATCACGTCCGTGAACAAAACCAACAAGGAGCGGCGCGTGAGACGCGTCTGGATCGTGCGGAAGGCGGCCGCGTAGTCCGGCTCTACCATCGTCGGCTGCACAGGCACCAACGCGTCGCGAATCAATCGTAATGCCGCCGTCCCGCGGGTAGGCGGGATGTACGAGCGGACCTCGTCGTCGAAGACCAGGAGACCGGCGTGATCACCAGCGCGCGTGACGACGTTCGCCAACACGAGAGCCGACGAGAGCGCGTACTCGAAGCGAGGGAGCGACCCCGCGAGCTGGGTCATCAGGCGACCCGCGTCGACCATGATCATGACGGTCTGCCCCTGCTCGACCGAGTACTCGCGCGAGATCAACCGGCGGCGCCGCGCCGTGGCCTTCCAGTCGATGTGCCGCGGATCGTCGCCGATCGCGTACTCGCGCAGTCCAGCAAACGCCGTCCCCTCGCCGCGGCGGCGAAGCACGCGCAAGCCGACCTCGCGGAGTCGCATGGGCAGAGAGCGCAGCTCGAACCGACGGAGGGCCGCGACCGATGGAATGACCGTGATCGTGTCGGCCAGCTTGTAGCGCAACGTACGCGCCACGAGACCCAAGGGGCCGATCAAGCGAAGGACGACGGGCCCCAAGGGAAACTCGCCACGCTCGCGACCGACGAACGTGACGGGCAGTGTCACTTCGGCCTGAGCCCGTAGCGCGAACGGCAACGGCTGCGGTTCGCCGCGCGTGATCGCGTGGGGCAGGGCGTCGTAGAGCGCGCCGTGGACGACGATCGGCCACCGGGACTGCAGGCGATAGACGACTGGCGCCGCATCAGTGACGCCGACCGCGCCCGGCGCGAGCCGTTCGACAACGACCGAGCGCCGCCCCGGCATGAACGCCATGTCGGCCAGGCAACCCATCACGAGCGCGATGAGCGCATACACCGCCGGCGACAGCCCGTACCACGCGATGGGCGCCAGCCAGAGCACGGAGGAGACGAGCACCGCCGTGGCCAATCGCCGCGTCGGCGAGAACGGGATCATCACTGCGGCGCCGGCACCCGCGTCAGGATGGTCGCGAGCACCTCGATCCGCGGTCCGCCCCTCGACATCGAACTCCGGCGCGACGATCAACCGGTGCCGGAGTACGGCCGGCGCCAAGTCTTTGACGTTGTCCGGCGTCGCGAAATCACGACCGGCGACGAGCGCCGCGCCGCGCGCCGCCCGGAACAATGCCACGGTCGCCCGCGGGCTGCCGCCGAGCGTGAGGCCGGAGTCGTCGCGCGTGGCGCGGACAATCGCGGCGATGTACGCTCGCACCTCGGGCGCGACCGTGACCGCATTGACCGCATTGCGCAGCGCCGCCATGCCCGCGGCGTCGAGCACCGGCGCGATCGGCCGGTCGCCGAGTCGATCCGCGTCGAACCCCCCGGCGTACCGGTCGAGGATCGCGACTTCCGCCTCCGCCGTCGGATAATCGACGCGAACCTTCACGAGAAAGCGGTCGAGCTGCGCCTCGGGCAACGGAAATGTCCCCTCGTACTCGACCGGATTCTGCGTCGCGAACACCGTGAACAACGCGCTCAAGGGTCGCGTCTTCCCATCGGTGGTGACCTGCCGCTCCTGCATGGCCTCGAGCAACGCCGCCTGCGTCTTCGCCGGCGCACGATTGATCTCGTCCGTCAGCAAGAGATCCGTGAACACCGGCCCCGCGCGAAATTCGAACCCGCGCGTCGCCTCGCTGAACACGGAGACGCCGGTCACGTCCGACGGCATGAGGTCGGGCGTAAACTGTATCCGCCCGAAGCCCGCGCCGAGCGCTTCGGCCAGCGTGCGAACGAGCAACGTCTTGGCGGTGCCCGGCACGCCCTCCACCAACACATGCCCGCGCGCGAGAAACGCCACCAGTATCTCGTCGATCAGGACGTCCTGACCGATGATGCGCTGCCCCACGCTGTCGCGAATGCGTCGCAGCGTCTCGGCGATTGCTGTGGCGTTGAGAGATCCCGTCACGTCCCCAGTACCCGGTCGATGTGGTCCACCGCGCGTCCGACCGCCAACAGCTCGGCCGGAGTGATCCCGTCGCTCACGCCGTGAAGGATATGCTGGACGTCATCGGCCAGCGGCGGATTCTGCGCCGCGACGCCCTGGAGATACGCTTCATCGTTCCGCACGCCCTTGCGCGAATGCCGCCGCCTGAGCCCCCGAATGAGCCGCCGCACGGCGGTACGCGTGGCGTTGACGCGCGCGTACGCCCGCGCCAGCGCCGCGACATGCTCCAACGCCGATCGCCGCTCGATGCGCTTGCGGCTGGTCGGCGCCACCGGGCGCCACGCGGCAACCGCCAGCAGGATGAGCGCCGCCACCGCGACCTGCGCCAAGGTGCGTCCTTCGGACGTGTCGGTGAGGAAATTGCTGACGGCCGACCATATCCCCGCCCTCGCCCCGAAATCATGTTCGTCGAACACGAGCACGGGTCGCTTGCCGGCCGAGGCGTAGTCGAGCATGCGGACGGCGGCGGGGCCAAGGCCGTACCGACACACGCGAATGACGTCATTCCGCAAGAGATCCGCGTCCGACACCACGACGACTCGCCCCTCGCCAAATCGGTAGCCGACAGCTGCGGCCGATATCGTCTTGTCGGTGTCCGATTGGACGGCGACGAATAGCGCGGTGTCATCCGGCCACGCGCGCGAGCGGCTGATCGAGTTGAGTCGCACGGAATCATCTGGCCACATTGGCACGGGCGACCCTGCGTCCTCATCCGGACAGTCGAGCGGTGGCTGTGGGACCATAACCCGGCCGGGTGCCGAGGCGACATGCAGTGAGTCGTTCAAGGCGGAGGCCCCATCAGAAACAACGTAGACTAGCCCGGCGCCCCGGCGAACCGCGTCGAGAATCGCGTGCGCCTCACGGATGGTTGGCGACACCGGCGGATCGAGCAGAAGGTAGACGCGATCCGAGTCGAGCGGCGCGGCGAATGCTCCTCGACGCCGCGACTCGGGCCATCCCAATCGCCCAGCGATCTCGTACAACCCGCGGGCACCCCCGGGGCTCGCCGAATCGGACGACAGCGCTCCGCGGACCATGAGGGGCGTCGCCGAGGGCGTCGGTTCGAGCAGGATCGCCGCGATGAGCGCGGCGGCGATGACGGGCAGCGCGATCTTCGGCGAGAGGAGCCGTTCGACGAGTGACTTCGCCATACCGCGTCAGCCGAGCGACCCGAGCTCGGGGTCGATCCGCCCGGCGAGCTCCAGGAGCGACTGGAACCTGGGCTGGTCGCACGACCCGAGTCGATAGATCACCACCTCGTAGCCTCTGGCGAACTCACGAAACGGACCGAAGACCGTGGGCGCCGTGCGCCGCAGGTCGCGCGCGTAGTCGCCCGCGGTCTTGGAGGGATCCAATCGGAGCGGCACCCGCGCGGACACGCGGTCGAGGAGCGCTTCATAGAGCGCGTGGGCCGCGTCGGTGTATGCACCGCTCGCCGCGAGTCGTTTGGCGAGCGCCCACGGATCACCACCCTTGCCGGGGCGCATCCGGCGCGTGAAATGCGCCGCGTATCCTCCGCCCGGCGAGTATGCGAGCAGCACGAAATGCCCGATGGTGAGCAGGGCGACCGCCACGATGCCATACACGATGAGGTGCTTGGCCGCCGGGGATCGGTCGATCGCGTTGAAGAAACTCGCCACCCAGGTCATGACGCGCAGCAGCCAGCGACTCATGATCGAGGTCGGCCCCGTCGTCGTGCGACCGTACGCGTGCTGCCGAAATACGGCGGCGACCGTATCCTGTACGGTCGCCGCGCCAGCGGAATCGAGTTGCAGGTGGCTACGCCGGTTGGGGCTTCGCCGGGGGTGCTCCGGGTCCGCCCGTTTGCTGCGCCATCAATTCGATGTCGTATCCCTCTTTCCGAATGCGCGCATCGTAGTACAACAGCGTCATCGTGACTGGCGCGAGGGGCAGCAGCGCGCTGGCTCCGAGTGCCAGGATGATCTGGCTGATCAACGTCTGTCCGCCGAAGCCGCCCGCGAGGCCCGCGATGAAAAAGATGATGAGGAAGCCGACGAAGTAGATGACGAACCCGACGAGCCCGGTGAGAAAAATGTGTCCTTTGAGCCCCTTCGACAAATCGAACGATCGGGACGCGGCATCACCAGCGCTCAACCCTTCGAACGCGATGATGCACGGCATCGCGAACAGGCCGAGGGCGACATAAATGCCCGGAATAATGAAGAGGAGCGATGCGAGACCAATCGCGACCGACTGATAGACGTAGCCCCAGGCCATCCCTGGCGCTCGCTTCATGGCGCGACTGATCGCGTCGGCGACGACGACGGGCTTGCCGAGATACGCATCCGAGCTGGCCAGGAAGAGGGCGGTCTGGAAGATCGCGCTCAGGGCAATGAAGAGGATAAAAAACACGATCAACGCGGTGATGCTGAAGGCGCTCGGCGTGGCAACCGTTCCGCGCGCGCTTTGGGGCACGAGCAGTGGCGGGATCACGTAGAGCGGCACCGTGAACAGCGCCGACAACGTGTAGAACGTCGCGAAGTTGCGGCGCATGATCTGTATCGTCGCGTCGATCAACTCCGTGGCCGAGCGGGCACGGTACGCGGCAGCCGACACTGGAGCCTCCAGGAAGGGGAAAGGCTTATCGCGCTAAGATCGCGCCGAAGGGCCCTGGAAGTAAATAGCTGGTTACGTCGAGGGCTCGCCCGCGCCGGCCTCGTAGTGCGCCTCGCACTCATCCCACACCCACGCCGCCAGCAAGTAGCCGACCGCACCGCACGCGACAAAGAGTCCGACGACCGCACTCCAAACGATCGCGCGCTCACGGAGGGTGTGATACGCAACCGTGACGATACTGCACGGCACACCCCACCCGGCGACGCCGTAGCGCCACAGAAACGCAGACCGCCCACCGGCACGCAATCGCGTCCAGCGGGCCAACGCGTCCGGATGCGCGGCGTCGGGCCAGGGAATGCTCAGCGCAGCACCGCCTTGGCGATCGTCTGAAGCTGCATGTTCGACGTCCCTTCGTAGATCGTGCCGATCTTCGCGTCCCGATAGAACTTCTCGACGGGATACTCCGTCGTATACCCATACCCGCCGAACAACTCCACGCAGAGCGAGGTCACGCGCTCGCACACCTGCGAGGAGAAGAGCTTCGCCATCGCCCCTTCACGCGCAATATCCTGCCCGGCGTCCTTGAGCCGCGCGGCGTTGTACACCATGAGCCGCGCCGCCTCGAGCTCCGTCGCGGCCTGCGCAACCTGGAATTGAATCCCCTGGAACTCGGCCAACGGCTTGCCGAACTGCTTGCGCTCCTTCAGGTACCCGAGCGCAGCGTTGAGCGCGCCGCCCGCGACCCCGATCATCTGCGCGCCGATGCCGATTCGCCCGCCATTCAACGTCTCGATCGCGATCTTGTAGCCCTGGCCCACGGGACCCAGCACGTTCTCGCCCGGCACGACACAGTCGTCGAGGATCAACTCGACGGTGCTCGACGCCCGAATCCCCAGCTTGTCCTCCCGCTTGCCGACGCTGAATCCCGGTGCATCCCGCTCGACGATGAACGCGGTGATCCCGCGATACCCTTGGGCAGGGTTCACGTTGGCGAAGATCACGAAGATGTTGGCCTCGCCGCCATTCGTGATCCACATCTTGCGGCCATTCAGCACCCAATCGGAACCGCGTTGAGTCGCCACGGTCGCCAGGCCGAACGCGTCAGAGCCGGAGCCTGGCTCCGACAGCGCGTACGCGCCGACTTCGCCGGACACGAGACGCGTCAGGTACTTCGAGCGCTGGGCCTCGGTTCCGTAGCGAGTGATCGGGTAGTTGACCAGCGTGTTCTGCACGTCGACCATAATGGCCGCCGCGGCATCCACCTGGCTGATCGCCTCGACGGCCAGCGCAACCATGGTGAGTGTGCCGGCCGCGCCGCCGTAGCTCTCCGGGACCTCGATGCCCATGAGTCCGAGCGCGAAGTACTGGGGAATCAGCTCGGGGTCGATCCGTCCGGCGGATTCCATCGCTTTGACGCGAGGCCGAACTTCGCTCTCCGCGAACGCCGAAACGGCGTCGCGAAACATGATCTCCTCGTCGGAGAAGGTCGTGAGAGCGGGACGGCTGAGGGGGAGAGGAGGGGCACTCGACATGCCCTAAAAACTAACGCCTGCCCTGTCCTATCTCACCCAGTCGACGGACTGAACCGCGGCGTCGATCTGATCTTCGAGCGTCGTCAACGCGCCCGGGGAGAACGGCGAGCCCACGTCGTGCGTGACGGTCTTCACGCGGTCGCTCTGCCGCCATGACGTAATCGCCACCGGATTCTGGCTCAAACCGCCGGCGTACGAGTTCTCCAACGTGAAATAATTGATCCGCTGGAAGTCGGTGACGATCTGGTTGAGCGTCTCGCGCGAGATCGTCGCATGCCAGTGGCCAGCCTTGCTGACGTTGGCCTTGCCCTCGTAGTCCACCCGGCCGTCACCGTAGAACGACAACTTGTACTCGGCGCACTGCCCTTTGCACTGCGTGCGCTCGAGCGTGAAGACGGGCGTCGCGGCCGGCGCTTTCGCCAGCTTGGCGTGACTGACGTGGGTCTGCGCGGAAGCCCGGACTGCTGTTGCGCACAGCAGCGCAAGGGCCAGCATCACAGTTGTCCGCGACGGCATACCTACATGACGACGCCAGGCCGCCTAAGATACGGCGGACACGCCCGCCCGCTCGGCGATAATCTCCCCGAGCTTCTCATGAATCCCAAACGCGGGCGTCACGCGATATCGGACCCCAGGGTACGGCGCCGCCGCCTCGGCCACCATGCGGGGAATGTCCGCAGTCGAATGTTTCCCGGGGGACAGCATATAAGGAAAGGCGATGATCTCGTCCGCGCCCGCGTCGACGCAGTCCCCGAATCCCCGGGCGATCGACGGCTCCGCGATCTCCATATGGGCGTAGCGAACCACCGCGGTCGTGCCCAACTGCCGCTGCACCAGCTCGGCCATCTCGCCGAGCATCGCGTTGGCCTCGTCACGGCGAGACCCGTGGTCGATCAAGAGAATGGCTTTCATACCCCGGGAAATATACAATTCGCACGGAATGGCACCCCAGCCACGGCGCGTCCTGCTCGTCGAGCAGAATCGGGATGGCACGGCCGGCGGCTCCTACCAGTCGCTGTACGATATTGCCCGGTCGCTCGACCGGAGCCGGTACACGCCAGAAGTGCTGTTCTACGCGACAAACCGGTTCGTCGACCGACTGACCGATCTCGGCGTCCCCGTCCATATCTGGTCGCCATCCCGACGGTCCAACCGACTGGCGAACGCCATCGGTGGCGTGTTCGACTGCGTGGGATTGTTGCAGCGGCTACATATCGACATCGTCCACCTGAACAACGCGCCAGCCGCGGGCGCCGACACTTGGCTCCCGGCGTCCTGGATCCGCCGGATCCCCTGCATCACGCACGCCCGTACGGTCGTCCGCCCCGGCCACACCGCCATCCATCGGTGGCTGCACCGCCGATATGATCTGGTGCTGGGCGACAGCCGGCACGTCGCGGAGGCCGTCATAGCCACGACCGGTATCGCGCGCGAACGCGTCCGCGTGGTCTACGAGGGTGTCGATGCCGATGCGTTCCGCGACTCGGTCCGTCGGCCCGCCGCGGAAGTCCGCCAGCAATTCGGCGTTCGCCCCGACGACGTGCTGATCGTGATGGCCGGGCACCTGCGTCCCTGGAAGGGGCAACACGTACTCGTCGACGCGCTCTCGCGCGTCACGAACCGCGATCACATCAAAGCGATATTCGTCGGCGGCACGCCCGCGGGCCACACCGACTACGTCGAGCAACTCCAAGCGACGGCGGCCGCCACGGGTCTCACCGGTATCATATCGTTCGTCGGTGAGCGCAACGATGTCGCCGATTTCATGAACGCCGCCGACATTGTCGTGCACGCGTCGACCGACCCCGAGCCGTTCGGCATCGTCGTCGTCGAAGGCATGGCTTTGGGCAAAGCCGTCCTCGCCTCTGCCCTCGGCGGTCCGCTCGAGATTATTACTCCAGGCACGGGCTTGCTCTTTGACCCCGCCCATCCCGAAGAGCTAGCGGCTGCCATAGACCGCGTCGCTGCCGACGCCAACTTCCGCGCCGACCTCGGCCGCGCCGCGAGGGAGCGCGCTGATGTCTTCTCCGTTCGCGCGCTCGTCAGCGGAACTGAAGCGGCTTACGACTTGGTCAGCCAGTAACGGCTAAATATCTCGGCAACGGGGCATTCAAAACCCGGCAGCACATCGTAACCGGACAGGCGATCACCCAAGTTCAGCACGATCGCATCGAGCTGCGGCCGGTACACCGTGATCGTGCGACGATTCGTGTCGACGTACCAGACCAGCCGCGATCCCGTGCGGAGATATTGCGCGATTTTCTCGGCCATCTCCCGCTTCCGGTTGCTCGGCGACTTGACCTCGACGGCGAGATCGGGAGCGCCATCGAGATAGGTCGGCATCTCCTCGCTTGGCACGCGGTCCGCCCGCACGAATGACACGTCAGGCGCGCGAACGGTGTCTGGATTCCTTTCCAACACGAAACCGGGATCACCAAAGACCACTCCGAGCTTTCGCAATGCGACAAACTCGTATAGCAAATGGCTGATCTTGCTGGCGATCCAACCGTGGTCCGACGCTGCTGGTGCTTCGCGGACGCGGATGACGCCCCGGATAAGCTCGCTCTCACGGGGTGCTACGGAGTCTGGCAGAGCGCCGTATTCCTCCGCCGTGAGGAGTTTCTGTGAAGTTGTCATGTGTCCATCCTAGCGTTGAGGTTTGAGTGCCCGCAACGCGGAATATCGAACGGTGCCGTCAGTCGAGCGTCATCGTTGACGTCAGCGCTTCATCACCTCGAGCGCGAGCTCGATTTTCCCGAACGGCGCCGAGACCTGCACGCCTTGCACGTCGCCACGGACCGCGTCGAGCATGCTCGCGCAATCGCGAGCCCCTCCGCAACCGCATGCTCCTTGGATCGCTCGTTCGCCCGCCGCATACGGGCGATGATGGGCTCCGGCACCGTCACGCCGGGAACCTCGTTCGCCAGAAACTCGGCGTTGCGCAGAGAGACCAGCGGCCAGATCCCCGCGATGGGGATGCGCGCGGGCATCGTCTCCAGGAACCGCTCGAGCTGCGCCACGTCGAACACGGGCTGCGTAATCGCATACTCGGCGCCCGCATCGACCTTCCACGCGAACCGCCGGAGCTCCTCGGCGCTATCGATCGCCGCGGGATTGACGCCGACGCCGATCGCGAACCTGGTCGGCGCGCCGATCGGGTTCCCGCCCGGATCGAGACCGCGGT
>CAWBZV010000017.1:0-5583 GCA_963793305.1 uncultured Gemmatimonadales bacterium
AACAAGATCTTCACGTCGACCCTCGCCCGAATGGAACGTCGCCTCGCTGAAGAGGGATACGTCGGGTACATTGACTTCAACTGCATTGTGAACGGCAACGGGATCTATCCGTTGGAGTTCACGTCTCGCTTCGGCTATCCAACGATCCAGATCCAGCAAGAAGCGATGCTCACGCCGATTGGCCAGTTTCTGTACGACCTGGCCGCCGGTACCGCGACGAAGCTGCGCGTGAAATCGGGATTTCAGCTCGGCGTCCGCATCGTCGTCTCTCCGTTTCCGTTCGACGACGTGGGCACGTTTCAGGCGGTGTCGAAGGACGCCGTCATCGTCTTCAAGAAGGCGACGCCCGAGGAAGTGCACATTGAGGATGTCAAGCAGGTGAACGGCCAGTGGCTCGTCGCCGGCACGTCCGGCGTTGTTCTCGTGGTCGTCGGGTTGGGGCCGACCATGCGACAGGCGCAGCAGCAGGCGTACAATCGGATCAAAAACATCCTCATCCCCGATATGTACTATCGGATGGATGTCGGTGACCGATGGGCCGAGGATCACGACAAGCTGTTGTCATGGGGGTATCTCAGGGAGACGTAATGTTGCGGATCGCGAGCTAGGGTTGCGCGATGGCTCTCATGGTCATATCTTTATGACCATGAAGCGAGTACCCGCCGGCACGTTCAAAGCCAAGTGCCTCAAGTTGATGGATCAGGTCGCGGCAACCGGTGAACCGATCACGGTGACCAAGCGTGGCCGCGCGGTTGTGCGCCTGGTTCCTGCGTTGACGGTGCAGCCGCATTTCATTGGCCGACTGGCTGGCACCGCGACCTTTGTGGGCGATCTCGTCAGTCCCATTGACGAGCCGTGGGACGCAACCGAGGACGATGCCGGCTAGCGTCCGTCGCATTCGCCGTCTCGTACTCGATACGCACGTCTGGGTGTGGGCGGTCGAGGGCTTGGTGAGCCGGATGAAACCGGGAGTGGTGGCCGAGATAGAGCGCGCGGCGCAGGCCGGCCTGTTATACGTGGCGAGCATCTCCGCGTGGGAGGTCGCCATGCTCGTCAAGAAAGGACGGTTGACGCTGTCACGCGATGTCGCGAGTTGGATTGCCGCCGCTCGGCATGCGCCAGGCGCACGCGTTGTGGCGCTCACGGTGCCGATCGCGCTCGACAGCACCGGTTTGACGGATCTGACGACCCGCGATCCGGCAGATCGGTTCATTGCGGCTACGGCGCGTGCGTTGTCCGCACACCTCGTGACGTGCGATGAGCCCTTGCTGGCATTCGGGGAAACGGGGCAGCTCCTGACACTGGATGCGCGTCCCTGACTAACGAGACGCCGTCGTATCCCACATTGCGGAGCGGTCGAGCGTCGACGCCGTTGGCCGGCCGATGAGAGAAAGTGCGCTCTCCAGCTCGGCGCGTAAGATTCGCACGACGTGCTCGATCCCCTCGGCGCCGCCGAGCGCGAGGCCATAGAGGTACGGTCGGCCGATCATGGTGGCAGTCGCGCCGAGCGCGAGCGCCTTGACGATGTCGGTGCCGCGTCGGACGCCGCCGTCGAGGAGTATCGGGACTCGCCCTCGTACGGCTTCGACAACCTCGGGTAACGCATTGATAGACGCTGGCACGGTGTCGAGATTGCGCGCGCCGTGATTCGACACGACAATGCCGGCGGCGCCGCTGTCGACGCCCAGGGCGGCGTCCTCGCCCGTCAGGATGCCCTTGAGCAGCACGGGCAGGCGCGTCTGTGCGCGCAGCCACTCGACATCGCGCCATGTGATCGCGACGAAGGGTAACCCTGGACCATCGGGACCCGCGACGTGGCGCATATACGGTGTGACGCACGTGGCGGGCAGCGCGAAGCCCGTCCGTTGCTCGCGGTTGCGCGTGCCCGCGACCGGCGTGTCGACCGTCAGACACAACGCGCGTACGCCCGTTGCCTCGGCCGCGTGCACGAGATCCCGCGTGCGGTTCCGGTCGGCGGCGATATAGATCTGCAGCCACCGCACGCCATTCGGAGCGGCCGCCGCGATCTCCTCAAGCGACGTTGTCGTGCACGTGCTCACGACATATGGCACGTTCGCTGCGGCCGCACCGCGTGCGGTCGCCAGCTCACCCTCGGGATGGAACAGGCGATGATACGCCGCCGGCGCCAGCAGTAGCGGCAATGACAGCGTGTCGCCGAGCAGGCGCACCGATGTGTCGAGCGTCGAGACGTTGGTGAGCACGCGCGGTCGCAGGCGTATGCGTGTCCATGCCTCGGTATTCCAGGCGAGCGTGCGCTCGTCCCCGGCGCCACCAGAGACGTACTCGAAGGCCATCGGCGTCATCACGCGCCGAGCGAGGGGCTCGAGGTCGGCGAGGCAGACTGCGTCGTTCAGCATGTCAAGAAAATATTAGTGTCTTGCGGTCGCGTCATAGGCGCCCCAATGTCATCGTATGAGAATACTGGCGGGTGCGGCGCTCGTGGTTCTCGCGACGAGCGCCGGCGCGCAGGATGGCCCCGAGCGTGGCGGGTTCGTCACCCGGCTCGGCAGCGACACGATCGCGGTCGAGCGTTTCGTCCGTACCCGCGACTCGATCACGGGCGAGATGATCGGCCGCAGTCCAAAAACGACGCGCTATGCGTATGTCGCGCGCATGGGGCGCGATGGCAACGTCGCGTCGTATACCGCGGTGGTCTACACGGCCGGAGGCGCGGATTCGCCCGTTCGCGTCCGGTACGATGCCCAGTTGCGCGGCGACTCCGTATTGGTGACGGTCAAGCGCGGCGACGCGACGCGGACGCAGGCTGCCTGGGTGCGGCGCGGTGCCGTGCCGCTCCTCGAGCCGGCGTACGGATTGCACGAGATCGTGGTGAGCCGCGCGTTCGCGGCCGCGGGCAAGCCGGTCGACTTCTCCTGGTGGTTCGTCGGCGACGGGCCGGACACTGGCACCGTCATCCGCGCCAAGCCCGGACTCGTGCTGATCCGGACGCCGACCGATACGATCCGCGTCGAGACTGACGCGACTGGCGAGATCATGTACGCGACGGACCCCGGCGGGACGTTGCAGGCGACGGTCACACGAATCCCATATCCCGATCTCGACAAATGGGTGCTGCTCTTCGCCGCGCGCGATGGGCAAGGTAAGTCACTGGGCACGCTGTCGCCGCGCGACACGGTGCGGGCAACGGTTGGCGGGGCGCACGTGCTCGTCGACTATGGTCGGCCGTCCAAGCGGGGACGCGCGATCTTTGGCGGGGTCATCCCGTACAACACCGTCTGGCGGACCGGGGCGAACGCGGCGACCACGCTCGTCACCGACCGCGATCTCACGATCGGCGACACGAAAGTCCCGGCCGGCGAGTACACGCTGTTCTCGGTCCCCACCGCCGATGCATGGACGCTGGTCATCAGTAAGAAGACCAAAGAGTGGGGCACCGACTACGACTCGACCGCGGATTTGGCACGCATCCCGATGACCGTGAGCTCCGGAACCCCGGTCGAGCAATTCACGATTGGGTTCGATACCGACGGTCTCTCGTTTGCTTGGGACACACGCATTGGACGTGTCCATGTGGCGACGCAGTAGCCTTCTGTTCTTGGCCGCGATGGGGTGCGCACGGCCCGACCCGCCCGAGCACGGCGGATTCGTCACGCGCCTCGGCAACGACACGATCGGCGTCGAGCGTTTCACGCGCACGCGGGACTCGATCGTCGGGGAGTTCTTGTTCCGGAGTCCCGGAACCTCGCGGCAATCGTACGTCATCCACACGACGCCCGATGGCGCGGTGACGCTGTACTCGATCCAGCTCTATGAGTCCGCCAAGCCCGGCGCGAAGAAGACGTATCGCTACGACGCCGACTTCCGCGGCGACTCGGTCCACATCATGCGCTTCGGCGGCGGGTCGTCGCGCCACATGCGCACCATGCCGAACCTGCCGGGCAGCGTCCCGGTCTATGAGCCGGCCTTCGCCGAGTACGAATCACCCATCCAGCGCGCGATCGCCGCGCATGGCCAACCCGTGCCGGTCGCTGCGTTCTATTTGGACCTCACGTTCGGCGGCACCGCCAAGCAGACGGCTCCGGATACTGTGCTGATCTCCACCTCAGTGGGTACCATTCGCGCGCACATCGACTCGGCGGGCGAGTTGCTCGACGCCACGTCGCCCGGCGCGACGTTGCAGGCGATCGTGACGCGCGTGCCGCCGCCCGACATCGATGCCTACGCGACAGCGTTCGTCGCCCGCGACAGCGCGGGCAGGGGACTCGGCTACATGTCGCCGCGCGACGAGGTCGAATCAACGGTTGGGCCCATGCACGTCGTCGTCGACTACGGCCGTCCGTCCAAACGCGGACGCACGATCTTTGGAGGCGTGGTGCCCTACAACGCCATCTGGCGCACTGGCGCCAATGCGGCGACCGGGTTCAAGATCGATCGCGACGCGATGATCGGGGCCACGAAGGTTCCCGCTGGCGAGTATACCCTCTTCTCTTTGCCAACGGCTGATGCGTGGACGCTCGTGGTCAGCAAGAAAACCCACGAGTGGGGGACGGACTACGACTCGACAGCCGATCTCGCGCGCATCCCGATGAGCATGAGCTCCGGTGCTCCGGTCGAACAATTTACGATCAACGTCGACTCAAAGGGCGTGATGTCATTCGCGTGGGATACTCGCGTGGGGTCCGTTCGCCTCGCTCCCACTCGGCTTCAATAAACGCATTGAAGTCGATCGTACCTGCGGATCGCTCGAGCCGGCGTACCTCGGCGTCCAGTCGTTGAATCGCGAACAGGCGATCTGAGACGCCGAGCTTGGCCTTGGTGACGGCGTCTTTCATCACGCGAATCGTCTCGTCGTAGATCCGGAGCGGCACCGGGTACGGGTGTCCGTCTTTGCCGCCATGCGCCAGCGAGTATCGCGCCGGGTCCGAGAATCGCGACGGCGCGCCGTGCACGACTTCGGCAACGAGGGCAAGGGAGAACACCGTCCGCGGTCCCACGCCGGGCGTGAGTAGCAGATCCGCAAAGTCTTTGGGACCTCTCTCATGAGCCGCCGTAATTGCACCTCGTAAGCGCCGGAGCACAACGTCCTCGGCTCTCACGTCGTGATGAAATGGCAACTCGAGAGTCTCCGTCGGCCGCAATTTCGACAGCTCCCGTACGACGCGGTCGGGGCCGTCGTGCACGAGGGCAATTTGCGCGTTGCGCGCAGCGCACGCGCAATGATCCGTGAGATTGACGATCGCCGTCGAAGCAGGAAGCCCGTCAATGGCCGCGTGCGGCGAATCCACGAAATCGGTGAGACGCTCGCTGAGCCAGTGATACCGACGCGCCTCTTTGCGAGCACCACACATGCCTTGTTGCACGACCGCCCACTTCCCATCGTCCGCGACAATGAACCCGTGGAGATAGATATCGTAGCCGTCTTGAATCGCCGCGCTGTCGACTTTGGCGACGAGTCGGCTCGTGCGAACGAGGGACTCCCCATCGAGACCGAGGCGGTCGGACAAAGAGAGCAGCTCGGCCGGCGTTTTTCGCGATTCGTTCCCACGCCCGCCACACACGTGCAGCCCGAGCTCGCCCTCGACTGGGGCGAGACCGCGCTTG
>CAWBZV010000018.1:0-19510 GCA_963793305.1 uncultured Gemmatimonadales bacterium
GGACATCATGTAGCACATGGAGCCCGACTCCGGAGCACCCAGCTCTTTCTTGTCGACCGCGGTCTTGATCCCCGCGACGATTTGGGCTTGCGAGAAACCAGCGAATGCCATCTCGGTCTCTTTCAGCAACATTGGCAGGACGGACCGAGCGGCTGGCGGGTTGTAGCACATGGGGCCCCGATTTTTTGGGTTCCAAAACTCCCGGTTGCTCAACGGACCCGTAAACGCTCTGCCTACCAGGCAGACGAACCCGTTCTTGCCCTTGACGGCGGTTTCGTAGTTTTTCTGTCCCAGCACTAAGACATCCGCATCGCGTGAGATCGAAGCCGGGGCCGCCGTGCGGGCCAGCGCTATTTCGGCGTCACGGCTCATCCGGTATTGCTCGACCGGAGCCATGCTGGGATACGGTGATTTGGTATCCTGCGCCTTGGTGTCCTGCGCCTGGATCGGCCACACGGCGCCCACAACGGTGACCAACACGAGGGTTCCTCGTACGATCGCTTTGCCTGTGTTTCGCAGCATTGATGGTCTCCCGTGCGATGGCTCCTGTATGGGTCGTATTTCGGCGCCTCCCAATCGGATCGACGGGATCCCGGACGCGACGCGAATGGCATCGTTCAGATCCCTGGCATCGAGCAGGATGAGCCCGCCGATCTGCTCGTTCGCCTCGGCACATGGGTCGTGCATGACGGACCTCACGCCGCCTCGGACTCGAACCGTGGTGGCCGCGTGCAGCAACTCGAGGGCATTGGCGACGACGCAGTGGCCACTCGCCCGCAGCGACTCGTCATAGGCCAGGCTCTCATCGATCATGGCCTGCGATTCCTGATCGGACATGGCGCACAGTTTCTTCTCGTCGAAGAACACCACGCACAGATATTTCATCGCTTCTCCTGTTCACGCGATAGTCGTTCGGGGTGGTCAAAAATGGACAAACGGCTTTGTGTGGGTTTCGCGTAGGGGTATTCCAACCTTTTTGCCGCGCGACGTCACCCATTTTTATGAAGTACCTGTGCATGGTCTTCTTTGACGAGCAGAAGTTGGACGCGTTGTCCGATGACGAGTTGCGAGCATTCGAGGCTGCCACCCGAGCGTGCGAAGAGAACCTGCGGAGGAGCGGCCACTTCATAGCGGCGGAAGCGCTGCAATCGGTCCACGTGGCGACGACGGTGCGGGTGCGCAATGGAAGGGTGTCGGTCACGGACGGGCCGTTTGCCGAGACCAACGAGCAGCTCGGCGGCTTCTCGCTGATCGAAGCGCCGAACATGGATGACGCCATCGCGCTGGCCTCGACGATCCCTGCCGCGGATCTCGGAGGGGTCGAAGTGCGCCCCATCAAATGAGAGCGGCGCGTGCGCGCGTCATCGAGGCGCGCGAGATCGTGGAGGAGATCTATCGGACCGAATCGCGTCGCGTTCTCGCCACGCTCATCGATCTCCTGGGCGACTTTGACCGCGCCGAGGAAGCCATGCACGATGCGTTCGCGGCGGCGGTCGAACAGTGGCCGCACACCGGTATGCCGGCGCGCCCCCGTGCGTGGCTGATATCGACGGGGCGATTCAAAGCCATCGATAGCCTGCGGCACCGGGCGCGATTCGACGCATCGCTCGCCGAGTTTGCGCGGCGGCTGGAGCAGGACACGATCGACCCGGTGGACTGGGACGACGAGCGCATCCCGGACGACCGGTTGCGGTTGATTTTCACCTGTTGTCACCCCGCGTTGCCGCCGGACGCCCAGATCGCGCTGACGCTCCGCGAAGTCTGCGGCCTCACCACGGAGGAGATCGCCCGCGCCTTCATTACGGTTGCGCCAACGGTGGCCAAGCGCATCGTGCGCGCCAAAGCGAAGATCCGCGACGCGCGCATTCCCTTCGAGGTGCCGTCGCCAACCGATCTTCCCGACCGGTTGGACGCCGTTCTCCAGGTGGTCTACTTGATGTTCACCGAGGGATACGCCGCATCGTCTGGCGCATCACTGACCCGACCCATTCTCACCGGCGAAGCCATGCGCCTCGGACGGCTGCTGGCCGAGTTGCTGCCGGAGAGCGAAGTGCAAGGACTCCTGGCGCTGATGGTACTCCAGGAATCGCGCTCGAGCGCGCGGACCCTGCCGGAGGGCGATCTGGTGTTACTCCAGGACCAGGACCGTTCGCTCTGGAATCGGCACCTGATCAATGAAGGCCTGGCCCTTGTGGAGCGAGCACTCGCATCCCGCCGGTTCGGCCCCTATACGCTGCAGGCCGCGATCGCCGCTGTCCATGCGAAAGCATCCAGCGCGGCCACGACGGACTGGAACCAGATCGTGGGACTCTACGATGTGTTGCAGCGGGTGAGTCCGTCGCCGGTCGTCGAGCTCAACCGCGCGGTGGCGGTCGCAACCCGCGACGGTCCGCTGGTCGGTCTCAGGCTCATCGACGCGATTCTCGCGCGCGGCGATCTCCACGACTATTACCTCGCGCACGCCGCGCGGGCCGACTTGTGCCGCCGACTCGGGAGGCGAGCCGAGGCTCGCGAATCGTATGCCAAGGCCCTCGGTCTGGCTCGGCCGGAACCGGTGCGCCGGTTTCTGACGAAACGCTTGAATGCCTTGGCGGAGGGCGCGTAACCGGCGGCGAGATTTCGAACCTTTTGGGGGATCACCGTCACTTACTGATGCGTGCCTTTCTCTCGTGACGCACCATTGGGTCGACCCATCGCCGTGAGCGACGATCTCGCGCTTGTTCGGGAGTTCTGGCGAACGCGCGGCGAGGAACCCTTTCGAGCGCTCTACCGAGCGCACACGCCGGGAGTCTACGCTCTCGCGCTTCGGTTGACGGGCGGCGATGACACTGAGGCTGAGGACCTGGTGCAAGAGTGTTGGCTCCGCGCGGTACGCTCGCTGGACGCGTTTCGCGGCGCGGGCACCTTCCGGTCCTGGCTACACGGAATACTCGTGAACGTGCGGCGGGAGCGCGTTCGGGCCGATTGGCGATTCGTCGACGCGCCGGATTTCGACCCCCTTGCGCCCGAGATGGCCTTCCACACGACGCTCGACCTGGACCTCGCTGTCGCCGCATTGCCGGACGGTGCGCGCGATGTGTTCGTCCTGCACGATGTGTATGGATACACGCACGTGGAAATTGGAAGGCTCCTCGGCATCATGGCTGGGACGTCGAAGAGTCAACTCAACCGAGCGCGGACGCTCATCCGGCAGCGTGTAGAAAGGACTGAGGATTGATCATGAATCGAGAGCCGGCACCTGGGCTCGAGGAGCGCGTCGTACGGGCGCTCACCGCCGCGGGCCTCATCCGTCGTAGGCGATGGCCGCGGATCTGGATGGCGGCGGCGGCCGTCACACTGGCCGCGGCAGTTGCGCTATCGGGGTTGCATCTGGGCCGCGGAAAAGCTCCAGGTGAAACCTACGTCATGCTGTTATATGAAGACTCGACCTTCCAGTTGCCAGCGCCCGGCCACGTCGCCGAGCGGCGGGCCGAATCTGCCCAATGGGCCGACAGTCTCGCTGAGCGCGGCAAGTTGGATCTCGGCGGGCGCGTCGACGGTTCCGGGCCTATCACGGGGATGTTCATCATCCGCGCGCCAACGGAAGCTGACGCCGCGAAACTCGCCGCGTCATGCCCGCACCTGAAATACGGCGGTCACATCGTGGTGCGACGCTTCTTCGAGTAGCATGACAATGGCCCGGGGATCGCTCCCGGGCCATTGCGTGCTATACTGTGTACCGTTACTCGCAGACCGGCGCGTAGTGGTTATTCCGTGCCGTGCGTTCGGGCTGCGGGATGTTCAACTGTGAGGTGTGGTGGTCCGACGCGCCCCATGTCGTCAGGTCCTGGAGCAGGAGACCATAGTCGCGCTCCGCGACGATCTGGTCGCCGGTGTTGTCGCCCATGAGTGAAGGGATCATCTCCTTCATCAAGAAGTCGCGAGTGTGCACGTAGTCGGTCGCCGCGAGCGGGAGCGCGGAGGGGAGCCCACCGACGACCGTGCGCACGTTGTCCACGATCAATGCCGCCTGGGCGTAGGAGCCGGTACCGAGATACGCCCGCGCGAGTAGGAACTGCAGCTCGATGTTGCGGATGATCGGTATCGGGGTCGACAAGCCAATATTGTTGACGTATCGGTAGCTCGACGCCAAGCCGGGGACATTCGTCGGCAGGGACGGCGCCTGCGCGAACTTCGCCAGGAACCGCTGGTCGTTGAGTGTATCGATCTGTTGCGCCGCACTTTCCAACGCGAAGTCGTCCCCTGAGATGCCGAAGATCGGGTTGGAGAGATCGTTCGCGGCGCTCGAGAATGAGTGAAACACGCCGTTGTCGTTGAAGTTCACCGCTTCCCCGGCAGTGAGCGTCGGCGAGTACAGGTTTGATGCCGTGATATCGGTGATCGCCGAGTCGAGCTGATTCAAGTCCGGGGCGCCGGCTGATGACGGCGTTGGGCGGATCCCGCCAGGTCCGTTCGCGACCGCGTACGCGAGCTCGAGACGCGAGCGTCCGCGGAGCGCGAGCACCAGGTTCATCCAACCGCCGGCCGTGTTGCCGATCGAGGCGAAGCCCGGCGGCATCTGCAGCGCGGGGAACACGGAGCCTGGCACGCCCATGACGGTTGTCGGCCCGGCGGCCGCAAAGTCCGCTTGCGCGGTGTCGAGCATCGCGATGATCACGCGCCATGCATCCCTGGCGCAGACGATCGGAGCGAGAGTGCCCGAGATCGGTCCGCCCACGTTGTTGATCGCGATGCCGACCGTGTCGTGCGCCAACAAGATGTACATGTAATTGAGCGCCTTCCACGTTTCCATCGAGCCCTGGAGGGCTTTGATGTTCGCCGTAGGAATAGCGGCCCCCGCGTTGGTGAGCGTCGGCAGCACGATGATGAGGGAGTCCGCATCTTTGATGGCCTGGTACTCCTCATTCCAGACCTGCGCGCCGAAGTTGTCGACATCGAGCGGGAGCTCACCGGTGAGCTCGGTGACAAAGCGGTCCTCGGAGGGCGTAAAATATGCCGATGTTCGGGCGAATCCCTCCATCGACTCGTGGAAGAAAACAGTATTGACGCGGGTTTGACTGAAGGCACCCGTCATCTCGCTTTGCAACGCGGCGACTGAGTGCAGAAATCCCGTTGGCACGTTGTAGTCAGGCACGAGCGATTCGTTACAGGCGGCCAGCGCCGTACCCGCGGCGAGAATCCCGAGTGTTCTATATATGCGCATGAATTAGAATCCCAGGTCGAGGGCGACGAAGTAGGACCGGCTCGGCGGATAGGGTGTCACGTCCTGGCCGCGACCCAACTGCTGGATGCCGAAGTTCGAGACTTCGGGGTCGAGGCCCGGGTACTTGGTCCACGTGACCAGGTTGCGGCCCGTCACGATGAGGCTCGCGTGCCGGAGATAGCCCTTGCTGATGACATTGATGAACGACTGCGGGAGATCCCACCTCCCGGTCAGCTCGCGCAGCTTCAGGAACGACGCGTGCTGGACGTACACGGATTGGCCATTCTTGATCTCTGCGAAACGCGCGTTGGTAGCCGCCGTGTCCGCGAAGTTGCCCGCGGCTAGTCCCGAGACCGCACCTTTGAAGGCGTAGTCCCAGTATTGCTGCGTCAGGTCGACCACCGACATGCCGTCGCGCCAGTCGAAGAAGGCATGGATGTGGAACGGCCCGTAGCTCAGGTCATTGCCGAAGCCGAGCGTGAGCGCCGGCGCGACGTTGCCCAACTGTACGAGCGTTCCTGAGGCGGCCGAGGACGCATTGTAGCCGTAGACCGCGTTCGCTGACGCGCCCGGTTGAATTTGGTAGCCGCCGAACGGCGCGTAGCCGAAGAAGCTGCCAACGGGGAATGGCGGGATCGGCAGGTTGTCGACGCGGTCATAGACGCGCGAGTACACCTCGGAGGTGCTCCACGAAAACTTGCCCGCCTGAATCGGCGTCGCGTTGAGCGAGAGCTCGAGACCCTGGTTCGTGATCTGGCCGCCGTTCGTCCATCCATTTGAGTAGCCGGCGGATGGAAGCACCGACTCCTCCAGCAGCAGGTCCGTGACGCGCTTCCGGAAGATCGTCGCGTTCAACGCCAGCCGCCCCTTGAACATGGTCAGATCGGCGCCGGTCTCGATGCTGGTGTTGGTCTCCGGGCGCACGTTCGGATCGCCTTTGGTCGCCGAGAACCCGGTGCTCGCGATCGCGTTGTAGTTCGTCACCTTCGCCGAGTCGAATTTCACGCCATAGATCGGCAGCGTACCCGCCTGGCCGTACGCCGCGCGGACCTTGAGCTCGGTGGCACCCGTCAAGACGCGGAACGAGCCCGCGACTTTCGGATACGGATAGAGCTTGTTGATTTGGCCGTTGTTCGAGCTTCGCTCGGCGTTGACGCCACCCGTCAGGGACATTCGCTCGTTGAACAGCAGCAGCTGCTCCTGCACGTAATAGCCGGCATCGTTCGACTCGGTCTGCTGATAGAACGGGCTGATCTGCGCCCCGGTGGTATACGCGTAACCACCGGCTGGCAGACCGGCGCCGATGTCAGCGTTCTGGTAGGTCGCGTCCTTGTCTCGCGTCAGACCGATCGACGTGGTCGCCGAGAGCAGCGTGCTCGGCGTCCACGTGTGGATCACGCTGACCGACCAGTTTGAGAGCCGGTCGTATCCCTGGTTGCTCGTGCTCACGCCGGGGAGTGGGACCAACCCGGAGTTTTCGACCTGTAAGCTGCCGGGTGCGAAGAACTGCGTGTGCTCGTTCACGAAGTCGGCGCCACCGACGACTGCGATCTGGAGGCTCTGCTTCGTCGCCGTGTACAGCTTCCAGTTGAGGGTTCCGCCGAGCGTGGTCCGGTTCACTTCATCCGGCGTCTGTATCTGGCTCGCATCCTGGAAGGCACTGGCGGGGCCAAACGGATTATTCACGTAGCCGCCGCCCGCATGGCAGCTCATGCAGTAGAACGACGGCGTGTACGCCAACACATCGTATCCGGAGATACCGAAGTTGTCGTTGCCGTTGACGCCGGTCCGGTTCAGCGAGGAGGTATAGGTCAGGTTCGCCGCCACGCTGATCGTCGAGAACAGGGTCTGGTTCACGCTGGCGCGGGCCGACTGCTTATTGTAGCCGGTGTTGATCTGCGTGCCATTGTCGTACTTGGTGAGACCCGACATGAAGTAGGTCGTCGTCGGCGTGCCACCACGAATGGTCACATTGGTCTCGTTGGAGGTCTGCTTGTTGCCATACAGCTGTGACTGCAGGTCGCAGAAGCCGTTGCACTCATTGTAGTTCTGCAACACGTCCGCGCTGCTCATGCCGACGGTGGCGCCGAGCGCAGTTGCCTGGCTCAACGTGAAGTGGCGCGCGTCGAACTCGTGCTCCAGCTCGTAGTGGCCGATTTTCTGGGTGGCGTCGACTTCGGGCTTCGAGGTCGAGCCCTTCTTCGTCGTGATCACGACCACGCCGGCGGCCGCACGGCTGCCGTAGATCGAGGCCGCGGCGGCGCCTTCCAGCACCTGCATCGACTCGATATCGTTCGGGTTCAAATCGGCGATGCGGTTGATCGATTGATCCTGACTGCTCGGCATGACGCTGCCGTTCGCGTTGCTCACCGCGTTCAACCCGGTCTGGAACACGGCGTTGGAGACGATCACGCCGTCGACGACGTAGAGGGGCTCTGTGTTGCCGTTGATTGACGTGACGCCGCGAATGTTGACCTGCAAACCGCCGCCGGGCGCGCCGGAGTTCTGGTCGATCTGCACGCCCGCGACTTTGCCTTGGAGCGCATTCTCGATGGTCGCGGTTGGCGCTCCGTTGAGTTGCTCGGCGGTCACGATCGGGTCGTGGGTCACGGCGTTCTTACTCGCAACCGTCGTCGCCACGCCGGTGATCACCTCTTGCTCGAGCTTCAGCACGTCCTGCTTGAGGGTGATCGCGTATTCGGTCTGGCCCTGGACCAGCGGGATGGTGGCGCCAGTGTAGCCGATGCGGCGGACTTCGATCGACTTGGCGTCAGCGGGCACGTTCCGGAGTGTGAATCGGCCGCTGTCCGTGGTGAGCGTGCCGAGCGTGGTTCCGGTCACGGCGATGCGGACCGAGGGGATGGGATACTTGCCGTCCGCATCCGTCACTTGTCCGGTGATGCGCGGTGTTGCTTGGCCAGACGCGCTTCGCGCCAAGGCAAGTGCAAGCGCTACGGCCGTCGCGATAGACGAACGTACTGTCAAAATGCCTCCGATTGTTTTTGGGGAATCGTACGGCGAGAGAGTAGAGCAGGCGTTAGACGAGGATGGTGACCTCCTTAGTGGGTGTGGGGTGCGTTGACGTCAGTGCCGTCCGACCACTGACCCATGGGGACGTTGAACTCGATCATTGGTACCGGAGCGAAAGACGCCGAGAAGATCGGAGAGTCCGTCAGGTCTGCGCCCCACGCCTTGGCGTCGATGCTGGGAAGCTCGAACATCAGGTGGGCGAGGTTATGGCCGCCCCGATCGGTCAGGTACGCTTGCTTGGACAGCATGTAGGTCATCGCACCCGACTCGGGGGCACCCAGTTCTTTCTTGGCGAGGGCGCTCTTGATCCCATCGTCGATCTGGGTTTTGGAGTAGCCGGCCAACGCCATGCCGGCCTCTTTGAGATAAAAAGGCAGGACCGACCGCGCGGCTGGTGGGTTGAGGCACGCGGGGCTCCGATTTTTTGGATTCCAGAACTCCGGGTTGCTCAATGGCCCGGTCCACGCTCTGCCCACCAAGCAGACGAACCCGTTCTTGCCTTGCACCGCCATCTCATAGTTCTTCTCTCCCAACACCAAGACCTCCGCGTCGCGTGAGATCGACGCCGGGGCGGCCGTGCGAGCAAGCGCAATCTCTGCATCGCGAGGCATCCGGTATTGCTCGATGGGCGCCATGCTGGGGTACGGTTGTCCCTGGATCGGCGACGCGGCGATCAACACTGCGATTCCCCATACGATTCGTTTCACGATCGTCTCCTGTAGTGTGACGCTTCGTTCGATAGTCGCCGGAGACTGACGAAATGGACATCGCGCCGTCGGCGGTGGTGCAGAAAAGTGAATTCGAACCTTTTGGTCATCCGAGATCACTTCTTACTGAGCCGATGCTACGGAGGAGGGAGCGTGGTGGTGTCCGAGCGAGATCGGGTGCGCGCGATCGTCGAGGCGATTTATCGCACGGACTCGCGTCGCGTCCTTGCCACGCTCATCGATCTCCTGGGCGACTTCGATCGCGCCGAGGAAGCGATGCACGATGCGTTCGCTGTGGCGGTGGAACAGTGGCCGCATCAGGGGATGCCCGCGCACCCCCGTGCGTGGCTGATATCAACGGGGCGATTCAAGGCCATCGACAAGCTGCGGCGTCGGGCGCGCATCGATGCGTCGCTCGCCGAGTTTGCGTGGCGACTGGAGCAGGAGACGATCGACGTGGCGGACCGGGACGACGATGAGCCAATCCCGGACGACGAGCGCATCCCGGACGACGAGTGGATTCCGGACGACCGGTTGCGGGTGATCTTCACCTGTTGTCACCCCGCGTTGCCGCCGGACGCCCAGATCGCGCTGACGCTCCGCGAAGTCTGCGGCCTCACCACGGAGGAGATCGCACGCGCGTTCCTCACGACCGCGCCCACGATGGCGAAGCGCATCGCGCGCGCCAAAGCGAAGATCCGCGACGCGCGCATTCCCTACGCATTTCCATCAGCAACCGATGTGGCCGAACGATTGGATGTCGTGCTGCGCGTGATCTATCTGATGTTCACCGAGGGATACGCGGCATCCTCGGGTGCATCGTTGACGCGGCCGGTGCTGACCGGCGAGGCCATTCGTCTCGGACGACTGCTGGTCGAGTTGCTGCCGGAGAGCGAAGTGCAAGGACTCCTGGCGCTGATGCTCCTTCAGGAGTCGCGGTCCAGCGCGCGGACCTCGCCGCAAGGCGAGCTGGTGTCACTCGACGATCAGGACCGCTCGCTCTGGAAACGCGATCTCATCGATGAGGGCGTCGCGCTGGTGGAGCGCTCACTCGGGTCCCGCCGGTTCGGCCCCTACACATTGCAGGCCGCGATCGCCGCCGTGCATGCGGAAGCGTCCAGCGCGGCCGCGACGGACTGGAAGCAAATCGTGGGACTCTACGATGTGTTGCAGCGCGCGAGTCCTTCACCGGTCGCGGAATTGAACCGGGCCGTGGCGATCGCGAAGCGCGACTCGCCGGACGCCGGCCTCACGCTCATCGACGCGATTCTCTCGCGCGGCGATCTCCACGACTATTACCTCGCGCACGCCGCGCGGGCCGACCTCTGCCGGCGACTCGGCAGGCGAGCCGAGGCTCGCGAGTCGTATGCGAAAGCCCTCCGCCTGGCTCGGCCGGAGCCGGTGCGGCGGTTTCTGACGAAGCGATTGAATGCCTTGGCGGAAGGCGGGTGACTTAGTATCGTCCCTATGTGAGTCGCTTCTGGCAGGATGCCCGTCTGGCGCTGCCGTGATCGCCTCGCTGCTCTTCGAGGTGAGCCCGACGGATCCGCTGGCGCTCATCGGCGCCTGCGCGCTCTTGCTCGCCGTCGCGGCGATCGCCGCGTACGTACCGGCCTATCACGCGAGCCGGGTCGACCCGGCTCGCGCCCTCCAGGCCAACTAGGGTTACTGAGCAGACGCCTTTGCCGCACGCTCGATCAAGCGCGCCACGGCATTGGGCTTGGCGACGTAGACCGCGTGGCTGGCGGGAACTTCGATCGTTTCGCTGCCGGCCCGCTTGGCCATGTTGCGCTCGAGATCGGGATTGATGTTGTGGTCGCGAGTCGCGACTAGCGCCCAGCTCTTCTTCTGGTGCCAGGCGGCCGACGTCACCGGGGCGCCGCCGGCGGCCTTGGCCAGCATCGCCTGGGAATGTGCCATGAAGCTCGCCTGGGCCGGCGGGAGGTCGGCAGCGAAATCGCCGGGGAACGCGTCCGGATCGAGGTACAGAAAATCGTCCTTGGTGGCGCGCATGTCGTTGTTGGCGGCGGGCATTGTCGAGAGCAGGCTGACGGCACTCTCGCCTTGGTCGGGGATGAAGGCGGCAATGTAGACGAGGCCGACGACGTTCGGCGCATTGCCCGCTTCGGTGATGACCACCCCGCCATAGCTGTGGCCGACCAGAATGGTGGGCCCTTGTTGCAGGTCCAGCACGCGTTTGGTCGCCGCGGCGTCGTCGGCGAGTGATGTCAGCGGCTCCTGCACCACGCTGACCGTATAGCCGTCCTTCCGAAGAATGTCGGCGACGCCCTGCCATCCGGAACCGTCGGCGAAGGCCCCGTGGACGAGGACGACGTTCTTGACCGGCTGGGCCCGCGCCGGGGCGACGGCAGCTGACAGAAGCGCGACCGCCGCGGCAATAGATGTACGCTGCATTGGTTTAACCTGTAGGTTGAATGAGTATCGATGAATAACCGTGCGCATTGACAGATTGTGAAACCTTTGGGTAAACTTTTTTCATGAAAGACGCCGCTTCGCGCGCCGCGCGTCTCGACGCGGTATTCGTCGCGTTGGCCGATCCGACGCGGCGGGCGATTCTCGAACGGCTCTCGCAGAGCGAGGCGCGCGTGACCGATGTGGCGGCGCCCTTCCCCATGTCGTTGACCGCGGTGTCGAAACACATCCGCGTGCTGGAAGCGAGCGGCATGGTCGAGCGGCACAGGAGAGGGCGCGACCAGATTCTCTCCATCAATACTCGTTCGCTAGACGAGGTCGATGGCTGGATCGCTCGGATGCGCCGCTATTGGGAGGAGCGGTTGAGCGCCATGGAGCATCTGCTGCGCGAGCTCAAGACGGATCGCAAGCGTGGCTAGCGGTGACGCGACGGGCCCGGTCGTGCGGATACGCCGGCGCGTCAAGGCCGGGGCGGAGGAGATCTTCGACCTGTGGACCAAACCCGAGTTGATGGCTCGGTGGATGTCTCCCTATCCGGGCACGGTCCATTGCCAGGCGAGTTGTGACCCCCGCCCCGGCGGAGCCTTCAGCCTGGTCATGTCATTGGAGGAATCGAGCCGCGAAGTATCTGGCACCTATATGGAAGTCGACCGACCGCGCAAGCTGGTGTTCACGTGGAGTGGCCCGCTCACGAACAACGTGAAGACGTTGGTCACCGTCGAGCTCATTCCGCACGGCGATGAGACCGAGCTCGTGCTCACCCATGAGCGTCTTCCGACGTTGGCGATTTGTGAAGGTCACACGAAGGGCTGGGGAAATATTTTGGACCATCTCTCGGACATGGCGTGAACGCGCTCAGTGTGCAGCCGACGCGGTGATATCCGTTCCGTCCGACCACTGACCCACGGGAACGTTGAACTCGATCACCGGCGCTGGATCCCAGGACACGAAATAGTTAGGGTCGTCCTGCAATACGCCGTTGCGTGGAAGCTCAAACATCACGTGGGCCAGATTATGGCCACCGCGATCGGTCAGGTACGCTTCCTTGGACATCATGTAGGCCATGGATCCCGTCTCCGGAACGCCCAGCTCTTTCTTGGCGACCGCAGTCTTGATCGCCTCGACGATTTGGGCTTTCGAGGCGCCAGCCAATGCCATCCCGGCCTCTTTCACGGCATACGGCCAGAGGGACCGCGCGGCAGGCGGATTCCAGCATATGGGGCTCCGATTTTTTGGATTCCAAAACTCCGGGTTGTTCAATGGCCCCGCAAATGCTCTGCCCACCACACAGAGGAAACCGTTCTTGCCTTTGACCGCGGTTTCGAAGTTCTTCTGTCCCAGCACCAAGATCTCGGCATCGCGTGATATCGACGCGGGGGCCGCGGTGCGTGCCAGCGCGATTTCTGCGTCACGGTCCATCCGGTATTGCTCGATCGGCGCCATGGTGGGATACGGTGATTTGGTATCCTGCATTTTTGTGTCCTGCGCCTGAATCGGCCACGCGCCGCCCAGCACGGCGACCAGCACCACATGTCGGAGCATCATTTTGTCTCCTGTTGATGTGATTTCGGAAATGGGTGCTCCGGCACACGGAAAAGGTTGGAGCGTCGGCCAATGAATGCGAAACTCACACAGAACTCACACAATCGCGAGACGATCGAGCTCGCGTCGCATGAGTTTGGCTTCGGCAATCGAATTGGCGAGGGCGATGGCACGGTTGAGTGCATCGCGCGCCTCGTCGAGCCTATTGAGTTCTTTCAGCAGCGCGCCGCGCAGCCCGTGCAAATAGAAGTACGTCGCCAGCTCGCGTTGCAACGGGTCGATCATCGCGAGTGCCGCCTCGGCACCGTGCAGCTTCCACACGGCCACGGCTCGATTGAGCGTGACCACGGGTGATGGTTGCAGCGCCTCGAGCGCCTGATACAGCGAGTCGATCTCTTTCCACAACGTGTCTTCGGGTCGGCTCGCGCGGGCATGGAGCGCCGCAATGGCGGCCTGGAGTTGGTACGGACCCGGGTCCTGGTAGACGGAGGCTCTTTCCAGTAACAGCCGCCCTTCATCAATGAGCGCCCGATTCCAGCGACTCCGATCCTGCTCGTCGAGCACGACGATCTCGCCATTCGCGTCGAAGCGTGCCGGCGCGCGGGACTGCTGCAGCAGCATAAACGCCAGAAGTCCCAAGACCTCTGGATCGGTTGGGAAAACGCTCAATAAGAGGCGCCCCAAGCGAATGGCTTCTTCCGCAAGCGCTTCGCGCGCCGCGGCGGTGTCCGGCGTGCTCCCATAGCCTTCATTGAAGACGAGATAGATCATCGTCGAAACGGCCGCGAGTCGCGCTCTCCGCTCGGAGGCGCCGGGCGTGTCGAAGTCGACGCCAACCTCCGCAATCGCCCGCTTGGCGCGGGTGATCCGCTGCTCCATCGCCGCGGGAGACACCAGGAATGCCTTGGCGATCTGCTTGACCGTGAGCCCAGACACGAGGCGAAGGGCGAGGGCAATTTGCTGGGTCGCGGGCAAGGTGGGGTGCCCGCACACGAACAACAGCCGCAGGATGTCGTCTCCGTAGTCGCTCTCGTCGAGGCGTTCCAGAGTCAGGTCGTCGCGGGCGTCCGTGAGGGCATCAGCGTCGGGTAAGGGTTCGATGGAGCGCGTACGGCGCTGAGCGTCCAAGGCCGCATTGCGCCCGACCATAATGAGCCACCCAGTGGGGTCTCGGGGCGGGCCTTTCTGGGGCCAGGTCACGAGAGCCCGAAGGCAGGCTTCCTGAAAAGCCTCCTCAGCGGTGTCCAAATCACGGAAGTACCGCAGAAGGGCCGCAATGGCTTTCGGCCGGGCCCCCAAAATCGCTATGTCAATGTCGGCTGGGAGACCCTCAGGGCGTCCTTGAAGCAGAATCCACCCCAAGCAGGAGATGCCTAATGAGAGTCATGGTATTTGGTAAAGCGACCAAGGACACTGAAGCCGAGGTGCCGCCCGATCCGCAGATGATCGAGGCAATGGACAAGTATAACCAGGCCCTCATCGCGGCCGGCATCCTCAAGGACGGCGGCGGACTCAAGCCAACCCGCTTTGCCAAGCGCGTGCATTTCTCAGGGAAGAACCGCACCGTGATCGACGGTCCATTTGCCGAGACGAAGGATGTGATCGCGGGCTACATGGTGTGGGAGGTGAAGTCCATCGAAGAAGCCATCGAATGGGTGAAGAAGGGCCCCGTCGCATCGGGTTCCGACGTTGAGATTCGTCCACTGTACTCGCCGGACGACTTTTAACATGAACAAGAATCTTCTATTCGCGCTCGCCGCCGCTGTCAGCGCGGCGAAGCCTGCCATCGCGCAAGACACCAAGCAGCCCTACCCCGCAATGGCTCCGATCGAACAATATCTCATGGATCGCGACGCCGAGATCGCCCTCGCCAAGAGCGCCGCTCCAGACGCCATCTCGCGCGACGCTTCCGTGATCGTCTTGACCCGCCACGGCTACGAGACCGCAGTCCAAGGCAAGAACGGTTGGGTTTGCGAGGTCGCACGCAGCTGGATGGCCATGTTCGATCATCCCGAATTTTGGAACCCGAAAGTCCGCGCCGCGGCCTGCCTCAACCCTCCAGCGGCCCGCTCCGTTCTGACCGACACCTACAAACGCACCGAATTACTCCTGGCTGGCCGGTCCAAGCAAGAAGTCATCGCCGCGACCAAAGCAGCGATAGACAAAAAAGAATATCCACCCCTCGAGCAGGGAACGGTCTGCTACATGATGTCCAAATCCTCATACCTCACCGATAACGGCGGCCACAACGTTCCCCACCTCATGTTCTACCAAACCGACAAGCCCGACGCGGCCTGGGGCGCCAACGTGGCGAATGCTCCGGTTGGATCGGCGAACTACTGGTACTGGTCCGGGGACGCGTATCCACAGCTCAAGAGCTTTCCTCCCCTGGCTGTGTTCTTGGTGATGGTGCCCAAATGGTCCGACGGCACCCCCGCCCCGCCCATGTGATTTCTCATCGTCCAATGTTTGGTGATCCATAGACGGCACCGCTACGTAAGTGACGTGGGACGATCGAGTTGCCTCTCCTGGGCTCGAACCAGGACAGAAAACCCCATCGCACAGAATGCGCGTTGTGGCCTACATTGGCAGCGATGCCGAAGAGGAAAGGTCTCCACGGTGCCGTAGCAACGCTGGTCACCGGTCTCACTCTCATAGTGAGCGTGAGCGGTCGATCGAACGCTCAATCAGCACCGGCAACGGTCTCAGCATCCCGACTCGTCGTCTCGCCGATCGCCCTCCGCCTCAACGTCGGTGGCACCGGATCGGTCCACGCGACGGCGTACGATCGAAAAGGCGCCACGCTGACCGCCGACACGTATCAAGCGACGTTCACGCTCGTGGATACGACCGTTGCCTCGGTGGACGCGCATGGGGTCGTGACAGGCCTCAAGGCCGGCTCGACGCGCCTCACGGTCCAGGTCCAGGACCTCCTCCGCAACGTCATCGTGCGGATCGCCCCGGCGAGCACCAAGCGCCGCACCCTCGTCCTCGACATCGAACCGAATCCGATCCTGCTCCTCCCGACCGAACGGGCGCACCCCACGGTCACGGCGCAGTACGACGATAGCTCGCGCGAGGTACTGTCGGCCGCGAGCTGGTCAGTCTTTGGGAAGAGCGCGATGTTCGACTCGGTCTCGGGCAATGTCGTCGGACTCTCAGCCGGGAACGCCGTCCTGGGCGTGAAATCGTCCGACGGTGTCTCCGCTTCCGTGCCCGTCGAACGTCGCTCCGGCCGCGATCGAGAGCCTCGGCGACTCCGCGCTCATCGAGGAGGGGATCGATGATACGGTGCGGATGATCGTGCCCGCGCAAAAGGGGCGTTCGCTCACCGGTGGTCTGAGCTGGCATGCCACCGGCGACATCGTACGGATCGCCGACTCGACGATCGGGATCGTCCACGGCACCGCGCCTGGCACCTCCGAGATCGTCGTCGACGGCTTCGGACTCGCGAAGCACATCCCCGTGCGCGTCTACCCGCACGTCACGCTCCTCCGTTTTCGCCCCGACCCGTCGACGCCGGTGCGCCTCGCCGTGGGCGCCGCCATGACCATACGGGCCGACCCGCTCGCGGCCGACTCGTCGCCGATCGCGGCGGCGCCTCCGCGCTGGACCATCAGTGATACAACCGTCGCGGCGTTCGATGCGCGCTCGCGCCGGCTGTTGGCGCATCGCCTGGGTCACACGACCCTCGAATGCCGCTATCCGAACTTTGCGACCACGACATGGTCGATCGACATCGTCGATGGCACGTTTGGCATCGATGGCAGCACCCCGCGTGTCCTGACCATGGGTGTCAGGGCGCAGGTGACGGCGTCGTACCGCGATGCCCAGCATGGGGCGCTGGGAGCGCCGGCGACCGTTCACTGGGCATCGACCAACGACGCCGTGGTCACGGTCGATTCAGCGGGCGCCCTGATCGCACATCGCGTGGGGCGTGCGGTGATCAGTGGCACCGGGCCAGGCGGCGCGCGCGATTCGGTGTTGGTGTACGTGACCGGCCGATTGCTCGCCACGCGATGGGTGAGCGCGCGAGCGAGCCAGCTCGTCACGCTGTCGCTTGGAACCGCGAAGCCGGTCACTCTGGCCGATACGAACCAGATCACCCGCGACGGCGCGTGGTCGCCGGATCGGACGCGGATCGCCTACGTCTCGGACGCGGGCACCCGAGGGGACAAATGGACGGTGTACGTCGCGGATGCGGACGGCGGACACGCGCACGCGATTACCGCACCGGGCGAGGGATTCGAGCACCCGGCGTGGTCGCCCAATGGCACGACGATCGCGGTCGCGCAGGGACGCATCGCTCACCGGATGCGCCTCGTCACATTGAGTGCGGATTCAACGACGCAGACGCCGAAGCCGCTGGGTCGCGACCGGCTGTCGCTCCGCTGGCCGACGTACGATTCCGCTGGTGCCTCCGTCATCGCGCTCGGAGAACGTGGCGACGAGCGCCATATCTATCGCGTGCACGCCAATGACGAAACCGCGATCACGACGGGCCAGGGCGCCGAGTCCCATCCGATTGTGCTCAAGGATGGCTCGTTGGTGTATGTGTCGGACTCCGGCGGCACGGGTGCCGCCACGCAAGTGCTCCGCGCATCCGGCGGCAATGTGTCGATCCTGCTCGGCGCGCGTGCGCTGCCGGGACTGACCGACCTGGCCGTCTCGTCGGATGGTCAGCTGCTCGTTCTCGTGGTGTCCAAGACCGAGGCCGTCAAAGGCCACTCTCGGAAGCGCTCGGTACTCTATATAGTCGCGAAGCCCGGCGCCGCGCCCGTCCCGCTCTTACCCGACGACGAGACGGACGACTTCAGCGATCCGGCGTTGTAGCCGCCGGGTCGGCGACGCGCACGGCGACGGTCGACCCTTGGAAGACAACGTTGAGGGCGACGGCGTCGTGGCCGGCAATGAGCGCGGCAGGCGGCGGTCCGAACGTGGCGATGTTCTGGACCGCGGCGCCGAGTGCGTCGTCGTACGCCGCGACGTTCGAGAGCTCGACGGGCGTCACGTGCCGGACGCGCCCGTCCGTGCCGATGACGAGCGCGAAGGTCGCGTGCTCCGATCCTTGCGGCTTGGCGTCTCGTAACGCCTCGCGCGACGCGGTCCGCACAACCGTTGCGACGCTGGCCAAGTAGCTCGGGACATCGGTTGCGGCGTGGGCCGGCGTGGGTCGGATGGCCGACGGCTTCGGCGGCGTCACCGGCGTCACCGCCGCGGGTGTCCCGGGCGCCGGTGCCGGAGTCGCTGCCACCAACGGCACCGCGGCAACCTCGTGGTCTCGCGCGAGGCGTCCGCGCTGCGTCAAAAACATCCACGCGCCGCCGATCGCCGCCGCCGCTACCACGCCGGAGCCGACCCGGAGCGCGATGCGGTGGCGCGACCGACGCTGCTTCCGCTCGAGCGCGCCCAGCAAGTGGTCGAGGGCGTCCCGCATCTCTTGCGCGGTGTGATAGCGGTCCTCGGGCTCCGCACTCAGCGCGCGCTTGATGATCGCGTCCAGTGCGCGCGGCACGCCCTCACGGGCGCGCCGCTCGCGCCGGTCGCGCCGTTTGGGTTTCGTGGTTGTCGCGGACGCGAACGTGCGCCGCCCCGTAACGGCCTCATAGAGGACGCAGCCGAGGGAGTAGACATCGCTCCGCGCATCGACGGCTCCGCCCGCGAGCTGCTCCGGGCTCATGTACTGGGGCGTACCGATGACGAAACCCGTGCGGGTAACCCGCGAATTGCTGCCCGCTTCCTCGGCCGCTTTGGAGATGCCGAAGTCGACCACCTTCACGAAATCGTCGCCAGCGACCGTGCGCGTCAACATGATGTTGTCGGGCTTGAGGTCGCGGTGCACGATCCCGAGATCGTGCGCGGCCTGCAGCGCGGCCGCCGTGTCCCGTGCGATACGCACGGCGCGCGGGATGTCGAGCCAGATCTCGCGGGCGATCACGGCACCCAGCGTCTCGCCGTCGATGTACTCGAGGACGATGTAGACGAGACCGTCCAGCGTCTCCTCGAAATCGTACACCGCGGCGACGTTGGGATGCGCGATCCGGCTCGCGTTCCGTGCCTCGGCGTCGAACCGCCTGATCGACTCGGGGTCACCGACGAGGCTGGGCGACAGCACTTTGAGCGCGCTCCGCCGGCGGATCCGCACATGCTCGGCGAGATACACGCGGCCCATGCCGCCCTCGCCCAGCAGGCGCTGGACGTGGAACTTTCCGCCCAAGATCCGACCGGTGAGATCGACCGCCGGAGCCGGCGTCTCTTCCGACGGACGCGGCGCCGGCGCCCGCGCGTCCGCCACGTTCGTAACCAGGGCCTGGTCATTCGGCCGCAGCGGGCCGATTTCGCCACTGTGAGGCGATGACCGCCGGTGCGCCGCCGCGGCGCTTGGTCGCCGCAGCCGGCCGACGGGGACTGCCCGTATCGCGCCATCGCGGCCCTCGATTCGCTCGAAGGCGAGCACGACGATCTCGCCCGTGGAATCGTCCCGCACGAACGCCACGATACTGCCGGCCGCGGTCGGGATCTCGCCAACCGGCGTGCAATCGGGCCCGAGCACCGCGGTCACGCTCGGTCGCGCGGTGGCCCGCGACCATGCGCC
>CAWBZV010000019.1:0-37971 GCA_963793305.1 uncultured Gemmatimonadales bacterium
ACAGCAGTATCGTTGAGGCGTGAGAGCCTTCGCCCTCTTACTCGCCGCAACCACGGGCGCCGCGCAAGACCCGGCGGCCGTGCCGTGCAAGAAGCCCTCGGCCTCGCACAAGACCGAATTCCCGCTCGCCTTTCGATACCGCTCGAGCGCGCCGCTCGACCCGGTCTGGGCCCGGGCGGTGTTCGACTCGATCGCCGGCCAGTGGTCGCACCCGCCGTTCAAGCACCAGCGCACCGATCTCACGTTCACGATGCACCGGGACAGTGCGGTCAAGACCTACCACGTGATCCACTCATCGGGCGACAAGGATTTCGATCTGCTCGCCGCACGCGCACTCGCGCTCGCGGCCGTCGGTCACAAGTTGCCGCCGTTGCCGGCGACCTATGCGGGCGACTCCGTCGAGTTCATCATGATGTTCGGCGACCTCGCCTCCTACATGGACTCGGCCACCGCACTATCGGACCGCCACCCAGCTGAGCCCTGGGGCTCGAACGAGCAGCCCAGGTGGCCGACCGGCTATCGCGTGATCGGAGGGTCGGTGCCGGTGGTCGCGCAGTTCGAGATCGACTCAATGGGACGCGTCAATGTCGCGACGATCCGCATCACGAGCGCGCCAAACGATGACTTCGCGGCGGCCGTACGAAGCGTGCTCCCGAACTGGCGGTTCTCTCCGGCGATCGAGCAATGTCGTGCCGTGCGCTCGAGCTATGAGTTCACCCAGAAGTTCGGCGCCCCTTAACGAGCAGGCGGTCCGAACCAGGCCGTGAGCGCGTCATCGAGCCCCAGCTGCGTTCGATCTCCCACCCAAGCCACATATCCGTCGGGCCGAATCAAAATGGCGCCAGGAGCCGTGACAGCCCCGATCACCGGAAGCTCCCACGGACCCGCGTACGTCGCGTCGATCAGCTGCACGCGATCCGCCCACGGTGCGAGCCCCAGGCCGCCGGCCTCGCCGAAGTTGAGGAGCACCGGCCGTGCATGGTGCAGCAGAGAAAAGACCCGCAGCGGACCGTTGGCGGTGACGAGGTCGAGATCGGGCATGCGGCGGCCGAGCAGCGGGTGTCCGGGCCCAAGATCGTAGCGAATGTCGAGACCAGACAGCATCCCGGCGAACCGCTTGCGAGGCTCGTCCATGCCGAGGAGCTCGGCCATGCTGTCGCGCAGGGCCTTCGTGCGTTCGTCTGCGCGCCGAAGCGCGACACTCGCCATCGTGTTCCGCAGCACGCGCTCAGCAACCGGGTGTCGCTCGGCGTGGTACGTATCGAGGAGGCTCTCCGGCGATGTCCGCTTCACCACCTGCGCCAGCTTCCATCCCAGGTTCACCGCATCCTGCACACCGGTGTTGAGACCCTGTCCACCGTCCGGAGCATGCACGTGTGCGGCGTCGCCGGCGAGCAGGACGCGTCGCTCGCGATAGGCCGCGGCCTGCCGTGTCATGTCGGTGAATCTGGAGATCCAGGTGGGACTGTGGATCCCGTAATCGGTCCCGCATACGGCGATGAGCGCCTCGCTGAGATCGCGCAGCGTCGGCTCGGTCGTGGCTCCGACGTGCGGTTCGGTGATCATGACCCGTATCGGTCCCCCCGGTCCGTAGATCACCTCGCCATCACGAATGGTGTACTGCTCCTTGCCGAAGGAATGGATGCCAAACGGATTGCGGTGGATGCCCAATGGCGGCTGTTCGGCCATCTCGACCTCGGCGATCACGTGGCTGACGGTCGCATCCCAGCCAGTGAACTCGATGCCGGCAACTTTACGAACCAGACTGCGTCCACCGTCGCACCCGACGAGGTACACCGCCCGCAACGACTGGCCGTCGGACAGCTCGACGTCGACGCTGGTGTCGTCCTGCGCGAAACCGGTCACCTCACGTCCGTTATAGATCGGCACCGCCAACTCGCCGACCCAGCCGGCCAGTATGCGCTCAATGTGGTTCTGCCACAACCCGAGCCCGTAGTTGTGCCGTGTCGGAAAATCGCTCATGTCCAGTCGGACGCCGGCGAACCCCGCGACCTGAGCCACCTGCCCGTCCGATAGAAACCGATCAGCGATGCCGCGCTGATCGAAGACCTCAATGGTGCGTGAGTGCAAACCGCCCGCGCGTGAGCCCGCGAGATCCTGATTCGCACGCCGCTCGACAATGGCAACGTCGACGCTCGCCAACGCCAACTCGCCCGCCAACATCAGTCCCGTCGGACCTGCTCCGACGATCACAACAGCATGGGTTTTCATGCCGGCGACTCTACAGCCCGACCCGGGCCTTGCCGCAAGTCCGGGGGTGCGCTATATGCTGGTAGTGGCGATGCGGTCCGCGTCTATCGCGACGGCCGCTTCACGCTGAGCCTGCCGCCACGCTGGCATCGTTCGGGCGACGAGCCTCCGCCCCGTTGCGGTCAACCGGAGCACCCGGTCCGTCCCCGCGGCCGACACCCAGCGGTGCTCGATGAGGCGCTTCAAGTTGCGGCTCACCGTCGACTTCTCCAGGTCGAGCGCGCGTACGAGGTCCCCCGCGCGAAGGTCCACGCTCAAGCCCAGCGCAATGAGCATGTTGAACTGCGCGATCGTGAGGCCGCGCGGCCTGAGCGCGGCGTCATAGATCCGGGTCACGCGACGGTTCAACCGCCGGACCCGAAACGCCAAACATGTATCGCGCACCTCCCGTGCGGCCGCTCGCAGGTCGTCTCGCAATCGTGATAATATAGTTGTATATACAACTCATGAGCACCGCCAAGACCATTCTCGTCACGGGCGCGTCCTCCGGGATCGGCGCCGCCGTCGTCTCGCGACTCGCCGCCGACGGTCACCGCGTCATCGGCACGGCTCGCGAAGCCGGCCCCAAGAACCCCGACGGCTCACCGATGCTCGAGCTCGAACGTCACGTCGGATGACTCCGTCCGCACCTGCGTTGCCCGGTTTCTGGAGCTGACCGGCCGCATCAACGTCCTGATCAATAACGCCGGTTATCTCGAGAGCGGCGCGGTCGAGGAGGTCTCACTCGACGCCGCGGAATCGGAATTTCAGACGAACTACTTCGGCGTGGTTCGCATGGTCAAAGCCGTGCTGCCGACGATGCGACAGCAGAAGAGCGGCCTCGTTGCCACCACCAGCTCGCTCGCTGGACTCGTCCCCCTCCCCTTCTGGGGCCACTACAACGCGAGCAAGTCGGCCGTCGAGGCGTTGATGGAAACGCTGCGTTACGAAGTGAGCCCGTTCGGGATCCACGTCGCTATGGTCGAGCCTGGAGCGATCAAGACACCGTTCTACGCTGCACCGAGGGCCGCATCCATGTCGGAGTACACGGCGTGGAGCAGCCGGTTCTTCGACGCCATGAAAGGGTTCGAGACCAAGGCGCCTGGCCCCGATGTCGTGGCCGCCCTCTACTCGCGAATCGTGCGCAGCAATAACCCGCCGCTTCGGAACACGGTCACGACGGAAGCCAAACTGTTTCCTTTCTTGCGGTGGCTTTTGCCACCGGGCTTCTTTGAAACGGGTGTGCGTGTAGGATTCAAGATCAACGACGTGCGCGCGTGACCGCCCCGGTACACATGCCGGTTATGATCGGTCACCCCCTGCACGTGTTTCACACCGCATGAGGAGACCGGTTATGAGCGAAGTCACGATCAGCGACACGATGGCAGTCGGTTCCCAGTTGGTCGATCTCTGCCGTCAAGGCAAAGAGCGCGAAGCGATCGAGACGTTGTACGCCCCCGAGATCGTCAGCATCGAACCCTTTGGCAGCCCCGCCATGCCGCAGCGCATGGAAGGCCTGGCCGACGTCATTGGCAAGGCCGAGTGGTGGGAGAACAACAACGAGGTCCACAGTCGCGAGGTCAGCGGCCCGTACCCACATGGCGACCGCTTCGTCGTCCGCTTCAAGTATGACATCACCGCGAAGCAGGGCCCGATGGCCGGCCAGCGCATGACGATGGACGAGACCGCGCTGTATCGCGTCGCCGATGGCAAGGTCGTGCAGGAAGAATTCTTCTATCACATGGGCTGACGTTAACGGTCCGGGTGCTCGCGCGTCTGACACGTATGCAGACGCTTCGCACCCTACATATCGCGATCCTTGGCCTGTGCCTCGCCGCACCGGCCTATGCTCAGGGCAGCGGTGGGTCGGACATGCACATGGACATGAACCACATGCGCATGACGGCCCACCAACCCATGGCCCCCGGCGACTCCGCCCGCGCGGCCCAGGTTCTCGCCACACTCCGCACTTCGCTCGCGCCGTACCAGGACTACCACAAGGCCCTCGCCGACGGCTACCGGATCTTCCTGCCGAAGGTCAAGCAACCCGTCTACCACTTCACGAACCGCGCGATCACCCGCGCCGGCGTGAAGACGTTCGATCCCGCGCACCCGGGGTCGTTGCTGTACGAGAAAGTCGACGACTCGACCTACAAGCTCGTCGGCGCGATGTACATCGCGGCCAAGGCTGCGACGCCCGAGGACCTCAACGCGCGTCTCCCGTTGAGCGTCGCCACCTGGCACGCGCACACGAACTTCTGCGTCCCGCAGCCCCTGCTCTCTCGCTCGCTCTGGGCGAAGAGGGACTCGACCGGCAAGCGACTCTTCGGATTCCGCGGGGTGATCTCGACCGCCGACGCCTGTGCCGCGGCAAACGGCAAGTTCTACCCTCAGGTCTTCGGCTGGATGGTGCACGTCTATCCGTTCGCGCCCACCTGGGCCGAGGTGTGGGCAACCGATGAGGTGCCCAACACCACCGACGGCATGACGAACATGCGCATGCAATGACCTGAAGGGCACGCAACCCTTCCGCGCATTGGGCTGTCCAACCTGCTCAATGCGCACCGACATCCGTAACGCCGTTCGCGGACTCCTCCGTAGCCCGACAGTCACCGGGTCCGCGATTCTCTGCCTGACCTTAGGCGTGGGCGCGACCACCGCGATCGCGAGCGCCATCGACCGCGCCCTGGTCAAACCCCTGCCGTTCCGCTCTCCGGACGGCCTCCTCACCGTCTACCGCACCGCGCCCCAAGCGAACGACTGGCCAACCGCGCCGGCCAAGTACCTCGACGTCGCCCGCGCGACCCATCAGTTGACCGGCCTCGCCGCCATCGCGGCCTTCGGCTCGGGACTCCTCGCGGTCGGGGATCGCTCGGATAACGTCAACACGGTGCGCATCACCGGCAACCTGTTTCCAATGCTCGGCGTCGTCGGCGCCCGCGGTCGCCTGATCACGGTGAGCGACGACTCCGCCGGCGCCGATCCCGTCGCCGTGCTGAGCGACGAGCTCTGGAAGCGCGACTTCAATGGCGACCCCAACTTGATCGGTCGTCCCATCCACCTCGATGGCACGGCGCGCACGGTCATCGGCATCCTCCCGCCGAACTTCTTCGTACCGCAGGGCCAAAACCCCACGCGCGGCGATGTCTGGCTGCCGATGCGCTTCTCGGCCGAGGAGGCCGCGAGCCGCGGCTCGAACTACCTCGAGATGGTCGGCCGCCTCGCACCGGACGCCACCCTCTCGTCCGCGAACCAAGAGCTGCACGCGATCGTCGCCCGGATGATCGAAGAGCACCCGCACATGAGCGGCGAAAGCATGCGCGCCGTCCCTATGCAGGCCGAAGGCGTGCGAACCGTTCGCACCCCCATGCTGATGTTGTTCGGCGCCGTGATCGGCGTGCTGCTCATCGCCGCCACCAACGTCGCGAGCCTCCTCCTCGCCCGCGGCCTCGGCCGCCGCCGCGAGATGGCCGTCCGCACCGCGCTCGGCGGCAGCCGCTGGGCCATCATGTACCCGGTCCTCATCGAGAGCCTGCTGCTCACCTGCGTCGGCGCCGTCCTCGGCCTCGCCCTCGCCTGGGCCGGCGTGCGCACGATCGGCTCGCTCGCCGCGAATCAGATCGAGCCCCTCCGCGGCCTCACCATCGACTTCCGCATCGTCGCCTTCGCACTCGCCCTCTCGCTGCTCGTCGCACTCCTCTGCGGCGCCCTACCCGCCTGGCGCACCGCCTCGATCCACCCACAAGAGGCCCTCGCCGGTACGCGCGGCGCCAGCAGTGGCCGGCGCGAGCAACGCGCGCTCTCGACACTCGTGGTCGTCGAAGTCGGCCTCTCGCTCGTGCTCCTGGTCGGCGCCGCGCTCGTGCTCCGCGGATTCGTGGGGCTCACGCGACGCGATCCAGGATTCGACCCACGACCCGTGCTCACCATGCACGTCACCATCCCGTCGCCGAAGTACGATCGGGACACAAGCGCCCAGCGGCGCTTCCTCGTCCCGGCACTCGCCGCGATCACGCACCTGCCCGGCGTCGGCGCCGCCGCCGCGATCCAGACGATGCCCTACGAAGGCTGGGGCAACAATTTCAATATCCGCTACGAGGGCAAACCCGCCGACGAGCCCGAGAAACTTCCGCTCGTCGACTACCGCGTCGTCTCGCCGTCGTTCTTCCAGGTCACCCGCCAACGTCTGATTGCCGGACGGCTCCTGCGCGACGACGACGATGACCGGCCCGGCGTGCCCAGCGTCACCGTCGTCAACGAGGCCCTCGCCAAGCGTGATTTCCCCGGCGAAAGCGCCGTCGGCAAACGCTTTTATTTCTTATCCGACACAACACTGACCACGATCGTCGGCGTCGTCAGCGACATCCGAAACGCCGGCCCATTCGACCAACCGGTACCAGAGGCCTATTTCACGTACACCCAAAACGCCCAGAGCAACACGTACTTCCCAGTGATGATCCGCGCCAAAGGCGATGACCCGACCGCCCTCACACCAGCCGTACGCGCCGCGATCCGCAACATCGACGCCGAGGCCGCCGTGAGCGACGTCCGCACCATGCCCGAAGTCATGGCCCAGAGCATGGGCACCCCGCGCTTTTATCTGACACTCCTCGCCACATTCGCCGCCGTCGCCCTGATCCTCGCCATAGCGGGCGTCTACGGCGTTCTCTCCTACGCCGTCGAGCAACGCATGCGCGAGCTCGGCATCCGCCGCGCCCTCGGCAGCTCGGCCTCCGGTCTCCTCCACCTCGTGACCCGCCGCGGCGCCGCGATGATCGGCACCGGCATCCTCCTCGGCGTCCTCGGCGCCGCCGCCCTCACGCGCGTCTTAAGCACCTTGCTCTACGGCCTGAGCCCGATCGACGCCCTAAGCTGGACCGCGGCCACACTCGCCCTCGCGTGCGCGGGTATCCTCGCTTCACTCGTCCCCGCCCTCCGCGCCAGCCGTGCAGATCCACTGATCGCCATTCGTGTCGAGTAATGCACAACAGCCCGGCGTAGGACGACATATATCGGCGCAGCGATCTGCTGTACCGAACATCGCGGAGCCGATATATGTCGTCCGGAGCTCAGCGCGCTGCCACTATCCCAGGCGTATTCCGCGAGAACCCGGCAACGGTCGACTCGGGAATCCCAGTGTTGTCGGTGACGATCTCGGGCGGCACGGTAGCCAGCCACTGCGCGAGGCTCGACTCCTGATAGATCCCGGAGTTGAACCCGAGGATGATGTGCGCCTCATCAGGCCCGATGCTCTCGAGATGATGCCCGAACCCGCGCGGGATGTACACAACCTCCCCGGGCCCAACTTCCTCGGTACGCGACCGCCCACTCGATCCAAACAACGTCACCCGCACTCGCCCGGACACGTAGTACTGCCACTCGTCCGCATTCGGATGCCAATGCATCGCCCGTAACGCACCAGGCTTGAGCGTCATGTACGCCCCCGTGATGGTCCTCGACACGGGAAACTCGACCGATGACGCAATGCGAATGGTCCCACCCGGAAACTCGTGCGGCGCCTGCGCCATAAGCCGATACCGATGCGACTCCGCGCCAACACGCTCGGTCCCCGGCGGCGGATCCGTCGGCAGCGCCGCCGGCACGCGCCCTTGCGCGATGTAGACCTCTTTCTTCGGGATGTTCGCGAACGTCGACGCAGGCGTAGAGAAGTTCTGCGAGAGCACGTTCTGCCCGGTAAGCCCCATCCAGTCCGTGATGCTGAACGTCCCGTACTCGGAAAAATGCCCGCTATCGAAGATGAGCACGAAGTGCGTCTCCTCGGGCCCGAGCCCTTGGAGCGAATGCCCGTACCCGCGCGGAAAATACCAAATGTCGCCAGGCCCAAGGTCGACAACCTCGTTGTGCCCGTCGGGATCGAAGACCGTGATCCGACACCGCCCCCGGTCCATAAACGCCCACTCGGCCGCGAGCGCATGCCAATGCAGCTCACGTAGACCACCAGGCTTGAGGTACATGGAGACCCCCGCCAGCCCCTCGGACAGCGCAAACTCCTTCACGGTCGCTTCTCGCGCATACCCACCAGCGGCGATCTTGCCGACCTGCTGCTCGATCTTGAACGTGAACGGCGGAATCGGCTCCGCCGGCTCCGCCATGATGCGATCAGCCAGCGTCATCCGCCGCTCGCCCGGCATCAGCGCCCCGACCAACCCCAACCCGGCCGCAGCCGCAAAGTCCCGTCGCGTGACCGTCATTTGACCCCCAGCAGCTCAACGTCGAACACGAGCGTCGAATTCGGCGGGATCGGATCCGACCCACTCTCGCCATACCCCAAGCTGGCCGGAATCACCAGCAGTCGCCGCCCACCCACATGCATTCCCGCTACGCCTTCGTCCCAGCCTTTGATGACCTGACCAGCGCCGATCGGAAAGGCGAACGGCGCCCCACGGTCGCGACTGGAGTCGAACTTCGTGCCGTTCGGCAGCCACCCCGTATAGTGCACGGTCGCCATCTGCCCCGCCTTGGCCTCGGCCCCGTCCCCAACTTTCACGTCTTTATACGCCAACCCCGATGGCGTCTTCGTCATGGAGGCCATGTCCACACCAAGTTCTGGCGCGAACGTCATGCCCGACCCCGATGATGCCGCTGGTGCCGCTTTGCGTTCACCGCCGCAGGCCGCGATGCAAAGGCACAAGAGAATGGCAATGCGCATGGCTCAGAGGATAGCGCCACGCGCGACGATCGGCCACAGGCCCTCCACCCGCTCGCCGCGCACGGCTACACACCAGTCGTACAGGTTAACCGTCGGATCGCAATGCCCAGGGATGAGCCTCAACTTCGTACCGAGCGGGATGTCCGCATCGAGGTTGCCATGCTCATCAGACACGCGGACGTACGACACCCCGGGATAATCAGCCACGAGCGGCATCCCCTCGTCGAACGACATCGCCTTGAGCCCGGCATCGACGACGGAATGTCCGCGCCCAGTCGCGCTCATCACTTGTGTATACACAAAGAGACTATTCCGAAATTCCGGCCGCGGCGTATTGCGACCGTAATCGGCATCCATGAGCACGTACGACCCAGGCTGTATTTCGTTGTACGCCCGACTGGCCGAATCAAAGACGTACGTCCCGGTTCCCCCACCGGTGACCAGATCGCACGCCAGCCCATCGCGCCGCAATATTTCGATGGTTTCGTGGAGCGCAGCGACGCTTGTCTCGACGGCCTGCTTGCGATCAGCCTCCGCGCGAATGTGCTGTGCCCGTCCCTGGTACCCTTGGAGCCCAGCAAATCGCAGAATGACTCGATGAGGCGACACGCCGGGCGAGCTGCGCGGCCGGCTTGCCGGGCATCTGCCCGCACCGGGCCCCGCCGACATCCACTTCGACCAAGACACCGAGCGTCACACCGGCACGAGCAGCCGCCGCGTCGAGCAGCGGGACGACCGACGCATCATCCACGCACGTCATGATCGTCGCGCGCTGAGCCAGCGCCGCCAGGCGTTCGATCTTCCGCGGCGCCACGATCTCGTTGCTGACGAGCACATTGCCCACGCCCGCATCGACGAGCGCCTCGGCCTCGCTCACCTTCTGGGAGCACACGCCAACGGCCCCGAGCGCCATTTGCCGAAGCGAGATCTCGGCGCACTTGTGCGCTTTGGCATGCGGCCGCAGCGCGACACCGGCCCGAGCCGCATAACCCGCCATCTCCCGCATGTTGTGCTCGAGCGCATCGAGGTCAACAATGAGCGCCGGTGTATCGACCTCGACGAGTGGATCGCCTAGAGCCGCGGGTGGGTTAGCCATTCGGCCGCGAAACCTAATGAGGGGGGTCCGGGGGGCGTAGTTGGGGTTTGCTGATAGCGCAGATCCATACTGGATCTGCACTATCAGCGAGCTTGACCGGCTTGCGCCGGCCAAGGTTGCCCCCCGGAGGCGAACAGACCAGTCGAGCGGCGCGCAGCGCTGCATCGACGAGCCGCGGAGCGGCTGTTACCATCCCCTGCTAAAGTGCTGTATGAGCCATAACGCCACGTTCGAGTTCGACGCCAGCGTGTCGAGTGCCGTGAGCGCTCCATGGGGTCAACTCCACCGGTACTGGCAGGCCGCGAACTATCTCACGGTCGGCCAGATCTACCTCAAGGACAACCCACTGCTGCGCGAGCCGCTCCGGCCAGAGCACATCAAGCCGCGGCTGCTCGGCCACTGGGGCACGTCACCAGGGTTGAGCTTCATCTACGCGCATCTCAACCGGCTCATCACGGCGCACGACGTCAACGCGATCTACCTCGCCGGCCCGGGCCACGGCGGCCCGGCGATCGTCGCGAACGTGTATCTCGAAGGTACCTACTCCGAGATCTACCCGACGGTCACGAGAGACGCGGACGGGCTCCGTCGATTCTTCCGACAGTTCTCGACCCCAGGCGGGATTCCGAGTCACGTCAGCGTGACGACGCCCGGCTCGATCCACGAAGGCGGCGAGCTTGGCTACGTGCTCGCTCACGCATACGGCGCCGCGTTCGACAATCCCGGCCTCCTCGTCGTCGCGGTGGTCGGCGATGGCGAGGCCGAGACGGGCCCACTCGCGGGCTCCTGGAAGGGCACTCGGTTCTCGAACTTGGATCGCGACGGCTCAGTTCTCCCGATCCTTCACCTCAACGGATATAAGATCAGCGGCCCCACGGTCTTCGGCCGCGCAAAGGACGATGACCTGCGCCGCATTCTCGAGGCCGAAGGCCATGAGGTGCACCTGGTCGAAGGCGACGATCCGATACATCTGCACGGAGAGTTCGCGGCGACGCTCGACGCCTGCTATTCGAACCTCCGCAATCGCCCCGCGATCATCCTGCGCACGCCGAAAGGTTGGACGGGCCCGAAGGAGCTCGATGGTCTCCCTATAGCAGGGACGTTCCGAGCGCACCAAGTGCCGCTGCCCGACGTACGGACAAACGCCGAGCAGCTGCGCATGCTCGAAGACTGGATGCGGAGCTACCAGCCCGAGACGCTATTCGACGAGTCAGGCGCGCTCGTGCCCGACCTCGCGGCACTCGCGCCGAAAGGCGATCGCCGCATGGGCGCCAACCCGCACGCGAACGGTGGCCGCCTCACTCAGCCGCTCGATCTCCCCGACTTCAGGAAGTACGCGATCGACGTCCCCGCGCCGGCGACAGTCAAGCGCGAGTCGACCCGACAACTCGGGGCACTGTGCCGCGACATCTTCACTCGAAACCCAAAGAACTTTCGCCTCACGTGCCCCGACGAAACGAACTCGAACCGACTCGGCGACGTGTTCCAGGTCGAGAACCGCTGCTTCGTCGGCCCGATCTTGAGCATCGATGACCACGTAAGCCCCACGGGCCGCGTGATGGAAGTCCTGAGCGAGCACCTCTGCGAAGGCTGGCTCGAGGGATATGTCCTCACCGGCCGCCATGGCCTGTTCGCGACCTACGAAGCCTTCGCCATGGTCTCGGCCTCGATGACGGTGCAGCACACGAAGTGGCTCGAAGCCGCCAACGACCTCGCCTGGCGCGCTCCCGTCCCCTCCCTCAACATCCTGCTCACGTCCACGGCCTGGCGGAACGATCACAACGGATTCAGCCACCAAGGGCCGGGGCTGATCGACGTGATGCTCTCCAAGCGCGGCACGGTGTCCCGCATCTACCTGCCGCCCGACGCGAACTGCCTGCTCTCCGTCGCCGACCACTGCTTCCGGTCGAAGAGCTACGTCAATCTCATCGTCATCGACAAGCAGCCCCAGCTCCAATGGTTGCCAATGGACGCCGCCATCGCCCACTGCGAGCGCGGGGCATCGATATGGGAGTGGGCCTCGACCGATGCCGGTGCCGACCCCAACGTCGTCTTAGGCTGCGCCGGCGACATTCCCACGCTCGAGACTATCGCCGCCGCCTGGTGGCTGCGCCAGCTCGCGCCCGAGCTACGCGTGCGCGTCGTCAACGTCGTCGATCTCATGACGCTGTTCTCGCCGAACGAGCATCCGCACGGGATGACGGACGACGCCTTCGTCGAGCTCTTCACCGCCGATAAGCCCGTGGTCTTTGCTTGGCACGGGTACCAACGCGCCGTGCACGCCATTATCCACGGCCGTCCACATGCCAGTCGCTTCCACGTGCGCGGGTTCAACGAGCAAGGCACGACGACGACGCCATTCGATATGGTCGTACTGAATGGCATGAGCCGTTACCATCTGGCAGCCGAAGCGATCCGGCGCACCACCCGACTCGGCAACAATGGCAGCGATCTCATTAACCGATTCATCCAGATGACGAAGGACGCGACGCGGTATTCCTACGAGCACATGGAGGACGAGCCGGAGATCGCCAACTGGACGTGGCATTAAGAGGCGGGCGCAGCCCGTCTCGATCCAACTGACCAGTCGAGCAGCGCCAGCTGCCTCGACGTGCCGCGGAGCGGCACACGAAATTAGACGAAATCGCTGCTTTTCGTCCTGAATACCGCTGACCCGGGGGGCCGGGCACTCGTCGATCCGCAAACTTCACCCACGAGGCTCCCCCGATGGTTACGAAGCGCCACGCCGTTCTCTTACTCCTAGCAGCCATTGTGGCGGCCTGCAGCAGCAGCTCGACCTCCCCCAACGGCGAGAAGTCACCCTCGAACGCCGGTAACGGCGACAAGGTCGACCTCACCGGAACGTACGACCTGTCAACGTTCACCTTCGACTCCGCGGATGGTGGCTCCTGGTCGGCGAGTACCGATGTGAACAACACCGCGACGCTCACCTTGACCGGGGGCGCGTACACGCTGGGGTCGACCGGCGCCCTGACGCAGAACATCGGGAATACGCACGGCAGCTATACGGCGACCGATACGTCGTCGGCGGCCCAGCGCGGCACGCTCGTCCTCTATGACAGCGTCGCGGCCAAGACGCAGAATGCCAATTGGGCGTACGCCAACAACTCGCTCACGGTCAGCATCCCGAACGGCGGTGGCTCGGGCAACACCATCGTGACGGCGTGGGCTAAGCAGTAGGCAGTCCCACTCGCCTCACCATCGCTTTGAACCGGGGTTCGCGTCTCACCGGCGCGAACCCCTCGTCCACCAGCAGATTGACCATGACCCAGTCGTGGTCCCGGTACGCCCGCTCGAGCGCGGCGTACCCTTTCTCGTTTTCGCCAACGGTGAAATAAATCTGCGCGACCTGATACGGCCCGAACTCGGCCTCCTTGGCTCCGCGCAGCATGGCCTCGGCCTCGTCGATCGCCCCCTGCTTCTGCCCACCGGCAAGCTTCTCATAGATGTGCAGGATGCCGAGCCGCGTCGTATCCCCCATGAGCCGCGTGACCGCCCGCACCTCGGCCTCGGCCTGCTGAAAGTCGCCCAGCTCGAGATACGCGCTGCCGAGGTAGTCGTGGGCGGGCTCGAAGTCGGGCTGGAACGCCAATACTCGTCTCAACTCGGCGACCGCCTCCTTCGCACGCCCGGCATGGATGTACGCGACGGCAAGATCCCCACCCGCAATCGCCGACAACGGATCGAGCGCCACTGCCCGCCTCGACTCGGCGATGCTCGTATCACCGCGTCCCAGATCGCCCAGAAATTCGCCGTACCACTGATGCGCCGTCGCATAGTTCGGATTCGCGGCAATCGCCCGCCGAAAGTCCGCGTCCGCGCCGGCGAAATTCCAATCCCACCGCGCCGTGACGATCGCCAGCGACGTGTACGCTTCCGCGGAATTCGAGTCCAGCGCCAATGCCCTGCGCGCGGCTGCCTCGGCCTTCGGGAACGCGTCTCGTGACGACAGCGACCCCCACACGCTCAACAACGTGTACGAGTCCGCGAGGCCCGAGTACGCCGGCGCGTACAACGAGTCCTTGGCGATCGCCTGCGTGAAGTACTCGATCGCCTTCGTGAGACCCGCCTCGTTGCGCTTGGCCCAGAAGTAGCGACCCGTGAGATACGCGAGCCGCGCATCGGGATCGACCGGCCGTGGTGGGCGACGCATCGGGAGAGCCTTCCCCGTCAGTCGTTCGAGCACCGACCCCGAGATCGCCGCCGCGACCTCGTCCTGCACCGACAACACGTCTGATAGATCGCGCTCGTAGTTTTCAGTCCACAGATGCCGATCGGTACGGGCATCGACGAGGTCCGCGGTGATCCGCACCCGATTGCCCGACCGTTGCAACGTCCCTTCGACGACCACCGTTGCGTGCAGCGCCTCCGCGATACGTGGAAGCGACACGGGAGTCTGCCGAAACCCCGACGTCGACGTGCGCGAGATGATAGGCAGCTTCCCCGCGCGACCCAACGTGACGATGATGTCGTCGGTCAACCCGTCCGCCAGGTGGTCGTCACTCCCACCCAGATCGGTAAACGGAAGCACGGCCACGACGGTATCCGGCGCCGGGAGCGTCTCGCGCGGTCGCACCGCGAGGGCGAGAACGAGCGCCAGTCCAAGCAGTCCGCCCCCGACGCCAAGGCGGAGCGGCCAACGGCGCGACACGCGCTCGACGGGCGCGGGAACGGGCGCCGGCGGCGACTGCCGCGAGCGAACCCACGCATCCAGCTCCGCGTCGTAGGCAAAGACATTCGCACGCGCCGTGTGGGTCAGCCAATGGATCGGCAGCCCTTCGTTCTTCTCCCACAGCTGCGCCGTCCGAATGTCCTTGCCGAGGTACGCCGCGATCTGCTTCCAAGACTCAAGGCGCTTCACTGACCTGTTTAGTCTCGAGATACTTGTCGAACCAGCCAATGATATGATCGAGCCGCGCCACCCAATGCACGGGCTTCCCCGACCGCGACAGCTCGTGCGTCTCCCCGGGGAACACGACCATTTCCGTCTGCTTGTGCATGGCCTTGAGCGCCCGGAACATGGTGTAGCCACCCGACCCTGACGGTGTGCGACTATCCGCCTCGCCTTCCACCAACAGGAGCGGGGTCGTCACGTTCGCGATGTACGTGATCGGCGAGCGCAACGCGTACTCCTGCGGGTCTTTAAACGGCGGCTCCTTGAACCACGATGGCGTGAACAGCGTGAAGTCGGCCGTATACCACCATGCGGCCCAATCGGCGATCGACCGCTGCGACGCGGCCGCCTGGAATCGATGCGTCTGCGTGACGACCCAGTTCGTCAGCAACCCACCGCCGCTGCCCCCGGTGACCCCGAGCCGCTTCTCGTCGATGTAGCCGCGCTTGAGCAGCGTATCCACACCGACCATGAGATCCTTGTAGTCATCGCCCGGATAGTGGTACTGGATGATGTTCCCGAACGACTCGCCGTACGTCGTGCTCCCTCGCGGATTCGGCGCCAGGACGACGTAGCCCCGCGCGGCCATGACCTGAAACTCATGGAAGAACGTCTCGCCGTACGCCGCGTGCGGCCCGCCGTGGATGTTCAGGATCAGCGGGTACTTCTTGGTCGGCGAGAAATCGGGCGGCTTGACGATCCAGGCCTCGATCGGCGTACCGTCGAAGCTCTTGTACGTGATGCGCTCCGGCGTCGACAACGTCAGCTGCTTGAACAGGTCGTCGTTGACGTGCGTGAGCTGGGTCAGCGCCTTCGTCGCTGGATCCAGTGCGTAGAGGTCGCTCAAATGCGTGCCGTCGCTCATCGTGAGCGCGAACCGGCTCCCGTTCGGCGTCGCGCTGTAGGCCACGACGTCGTGCGCCCCGGTCGTCACCGGCTCGACCGCTTTGGTGGCCACGTCGATCCGCACGATGTTCGACCGGCCATGCTCCGTCGTCGCCAGATAGAGGCTCTTGCCATCCGCCGACCACACGATCGGTCCGCCACCGCCACCGCGCGGGGGGTGCTGGTCGCCCGTGACCGAGCTCCCGACTTCGGCCTCGCCGGACGTCAGCTTCGTAATGGTCCCATCGTGCGACCAGAAGATGGCTGACTGCGTGTACGACTGCCGGTGCGCCGGGTTGATCCATCCGGCAAATGCGTAGCTCTTGCCGTCCGGCGACTGGGCCACCCCACGAATGGGCCCGTCAATGTCGATGGTCTTCGCCATCGCGCCGCCGTTCTTCGGGACCGCGAACGCGTCGTCGTCCGGATTATCGTAATACGGCTCGTCCACGCGGTCGGACACGAACAGGATCTGCGACCCGTCGCGCGCCCACTGCACCTCTTCCTCGTCGTAGTTGCCGGAGGTCACGGCCCGTGCCTTGGCCGGAGCGTCGGCGCCCAGGTCGACATCGACGACGAAGATGTGATCGTGGCGCAACGGATCGAGCCAGCCCTCGTCGTTGTCCCGGTACACGGCACGGGTCACGACGCGCACATCGCTCTTGTCTTTGTCGGGTGGCGCCGTGTCGCCCGGCACCGTCGTACTGGTGAACGCGATCGTCTTGCCATCGGGCGACCAGGCCAGGGCGCCGGCGCCTTTCGCCACGTCGGTCAACCGGCGGGGCTCACCGCCGGCGAGCGATAGCAGGTAAATCTGCGCCGCGCCGGTGTCCGTGGCGTTCCGGATGAATGCCAGCGTGTGTCCGTCCGGCGACCACCGCGGCGAACGATCGCGGGTACTCGACGTGAGCCGCCTCGGCGCACTCTGGCCGTCCGTGGCCACGACCCACAGGCTCGTCTCGTACTTGTCACCTTTCTCGGCCACCTGGACGAGCGTGTACGCCGCCAGTTCACCGTCCGGCGACATGCGCGGATCGGCCACCCACTTGAACTGGTAGAGATCCTTCGAGGTGATGGGACGCGGGCCCGGCGGCGTCAGTGCGGCCAGGAGGAGGAGCGCGGAGAATCGCAGCATGACGCTACGATATGCACAACGCCCCTAATCCTCCAGTGTCGGCATCGTCGCGAGTACGTCTTCGGCCCGCGGACGCGCCGCGGTCGCCTCGTCCTTGCGGATCCGCCCGTCACGAAACACGATCACCCGCCGGGCGAACTGGGCGATGTCGCTCTCATGGGTCACCATCACGATCGTGAGCCCACGGTCGTTCAAATCCTGCAGGATCTTCATGATCTCGACCGACGTGCGGCTGTCGAGATTGCCCGTGGGCTCGTCGGCCAGCAGGATCGACGGCTGATTGACGAGGGCCCGCGCGATCGCCACGCGCTGTTGCTGGCCGCCCGACATCTGCGACGGAAAATGCCCGGCCCGATCGGCGAGCCCAACCATCGCCAGCGCCGCGCTGGCCCGCTCCCGGCGCGCCGCCTTGTCCAGGCCCGCGTAGATCGTCGGCAACTCGGCGTTCTCCAACGCCGTCGTGCGAGCCAGGAGATTGAAGCCTTGAAAGACGAACCCGAGCTTCTTGTTCCGGATGCCGGCCAACTCCCGCTTGCTGAACGTCGAGACGTTGGTCCCGTCCAACACGTACCGCCCGCTGCTTGGCCGGTCGAGACAACCCAGAATGTTCATCAGGCTCGACTTGCCGCTGCCGCTCGCGCCCATGATCGCCACGAATCCGCCGGGCTCGATCGCGACCGACACCCCGCGGAGCGCGTGCACGCGGGACTCCCCAAGATCGTAGTACTTATGTACGTCCTCGATCTGGATGATCGTCACCGCGGGCGATCGCTATCGGCCACCACCACGCGGCTGCCCTTGAGCCACAGGCGCGCCGGTGATGATCTCATCTCCGACTTGAAGCGACCCGCCGAGGACCGCCACCGCCTCGGTATGCGCATGGTCGGTAATGCCGAGCGCGATGCGCACCGGCTCGACGGAGTTGTCAGCGTGGAGCTTCCAGACGACCGCCTGCTCCGCGTCCGTGACTCTCGGGCGACGCTCGCTGGTACTGTCCGCGCTCCCCGGTCGTGACCGCGGCGCGTCACCCACCGGCGGGGTCGCCGCATCGTGTGGGATGCCGTACTTGACGTACAACGCCCGAATCTCATCGGGTGGCAGCGCCGGATGAAATCGCAACGCGCTGTTCGGAACCTCGATGACGTTCGTGACCGATGCCACGGGCACGGTCACGTACGCTGTCATCCCGGGCAACAGCTTGAGCTCCGGGTTGTTCAAATCGATGATCGCGTCATACGTCACCACGTTCTGCACGGTCGTCGCGTTCATGCGGATCTCGTTCACCACCCCGGTGAACGTCTCCTTCGGGAACGCATCGACCTTGAACGTCACCCCCTGACGCACGCGCACGCGGCCCACGTCCGACTCGTCGGTCTTTGCGTACAGTTGCATCTTCGTCAGATCCTGCGCGATCGTGAAGATCGTTGGCGCCTGCAGCGATGCCGCAACGGTCTGCCCGACATCGACGTTGCGCGCGACCACGACGCCGTTGACCGGAGAGCGGATCACGGTATAGTCGAGGTTCGTCTGCGCGACGGCCACTGCGGCGACGGCCTGGGTCACCTGGGCCTTCGCCTGGGTGACCGCGGCGTCGGCGGCGCCAACGGCCGCCTTCGCCATCTCGTAGGTCGATTTCGAGAGGACGAGCGCGGATTGCGTGACGTAGTCCTTCGCGGCCAGCGGGCCGTTGCGATCGTAGTCGTCCTTGGCCTGCACGAGATGCGCCTTCGCTTGCTCGCGGTTCGCCTCCGCGGCAGCCACGTTCGCTCTCGCGGCCTCGAGTCCGGCTTGCGCCTGCTCGAGTGCGCCCTTGAAGAGCGACTGGTCGATCAGCGCGACGATCTCGCCCGTGTGGACCTGGGAGTTGAAGTCCACGTACAGCTTGGCGATCGTCCCCGAGACTTGCGAGCCAACTTGCACGGTCTTGACGGGGTTGATCGTCGCGGTGAGATCGACGACGTCCTGGATGTCGCCGCGCGCGACATGGTCCGTGAAGTACTCTGCCTTCGCGCCTCCCCGCGTGCGCATCGCGATGAGCACCACGACGAGCGCCATCGCGGCGCCCAACGCGATCCAGCGGTTCCTATTCATACCGAAGCGCATCGATCGGATCGAGCAACGACGCTTTTCGCGCGGGATAGTACCCGAAGAAGACGCCGACGGCGACCGAGAACACCACCGCCAGGATGACCGCCTCGGGCGCGAATTTCATCGGCCACCCGAGCGTGCGCCCGCCGATGGTCGAACCGAGTACGCCGAGAAGGACACCGGCCGCACCGCCGACGAGCGAGAGCATGACGGACTCGCCGAGGAACTGCAGCTGAATTGCGGTCTCAGTCGCGCCCACGGCCACACGCACGCCGATCTCGCGCGTGCGCTCGGTGACCGAGACGAGCATGACGTTCATGATGCCGATGCCCCCGACTAAGAGCGAGATCGAGGCTATTGCCACGAGCAGGAGCGTGAGTGTTCGACTGGCCTCGATCTGTGCCTTGATGATGTCCTCGGGGTTCCGGATGTTGAAGTCATCATCCTCGTCGGGCCGCAGATGATGCCGATCGCGGAGCAATGCCGCCGCTTGCTGCCCGGCGGCACGGATCGCGTCCGCGGAGACCGCCGAGCAGACGATATCATCCAGCCAGTTGTTCCCTTTGATCTTCTTCATGACGGTCGTGTACGGCAGGATCACGGTGTCGTCCTGGTCACGCCCTGACACGTCCTGTCCTTTCGGCGTCAGCGTCGCGACGACCAGGCACGGCAACGTCGACACGCGGATCACTTTGCCGATCGGGTTCTCGGCGCCGAACAACTGATCGCGCACGGTGCGGCCGATCACGCACACGTCGGCGGCGCGATCGACGTCGTCGCGCGAGAAGAACGCGCCCTGGTCCACGAACCAGCGCTTGATCTCGAAGTACTCGGGGCTCACGCCGCGATAGCTCGTGAACCAGTTCTGGTTGCCGTAGATGATCTGGATCGAGCCGTCGACGTTGGGCGAGATGCTCTTGATGAGCGGGATCTGCTCTTTGATCGCGAGCGCGTCGGCGACCGTCAGCGTGGGCATCCCATGATCGCCGGTGCGCACGCCGTTGACGGCCCGGCCGCCTTCCTCGATCCACACGAAGTTGTCGCCGAGGTTGTTGAGCTGTTGCTCAACGCGCGCTTGGCCAGCTTTGCCGATAGCGACAACGCAGATGACGGCAGCGATCCCAATCGTGATGCCGAGGACGGTCAGGATGCTCCGTAACTTGTTGCGGAGCAACGCGTAAACCGATGACCCCAGTAGGGCGCTGTATTTCATCACCCCAATTCTACTGATCTAACCTGACAAGAGCCTGTCCATACCGGGCTCAGCGTTACATGAGAGCCTCCTCACTCGTCATGATGACCGAAGGGCTGAAGGCAACTGTCAGGAGATTTGACAATGCTGCGCACAACGTTGGTTTCCCTCGTTGTCGCCGCGAGCCTCATGGCTTGCAGCGACAACGCGAACATGATCGCGCCCCATACCGTCTCAGAGACGGGTGGGAGAGCGTCGCGTTCCACGCTGTTGTGCACGGCGAGTGTCCATCCCCAGTCGGTGACGTGCACGCCCCTCGCTGGCGCCAACGGCGCCGTGGCCGCGGCGCGAGCGATCGGCGCGCGGAACGTCATTGTCGGCAAGCAGAACGTCTACGTCTTCCTCGCCACCAGCAACTTCGCGTTCAATAGCGGGACGAACATTTTCTCGTTCAACGCGACCGTGCAGAACCTGATGACGCAGCCGATCGGCACGCAGAACGGCACGGCGGTCGCCGGCGGTGGCGTCGATGTCTTCTTCACGTCAGGCCCCTTTATCAATTGCGGCACGGGCACGGTGTCGGTGGACTCCGCGTTGACCGGAACGTTCACGGCCAGTGGCCAGCAGTACTATCAGTACAACCAGATCATCAAGCCGGATTCCGTCAGCGCCACGCACAAGTGGCAGTTCCTCCTCGGCCCCAGCGTCTGCGGCTTCCAGTTCTATGTCGAAGTCTCGGGCGACATGCCGGCCGAAGGCAGCGTGCTGCGTTGGACGCCAGTCCACCAAGGTGTGACGGGCAACCAACTGACGGCCGTGTGGCAAGACAGCGCGGATAACGTCTTCGCCGTCGGTCTCAACGGCACCGTGCTGCACTACAATGGCACGACCTGGACCGCGCTCCCGCTCAACCAACCGACGTATCAGCTCCGCGCCGTGTACGGGACGTTCGAGCACCAACGTCTCGGATGGTCGGCGACAACGGCGTCACCGTCCACTACAACGGCTCGACGTTCACGACCGTCTCGAGCGGCGTCACCCCGGCCCCGAATCTCAAGGGCGTGTGGGAAGCCAACTCCAAGAACATCTACGCCGTCGGCGGCGCGATCACCGTCCTCCAATCGCGGAACGCGACATCGTGGACGTCGATCGCGACCCCACACGGTGTCGTCGACACGTTGCGCGCGGTCTGGGGCGCTGACTCGGCCCACATCTTCGTCGTCGGCGACGCGGGTCGCCTCCTCATGTACAACGGCACGGCGTGGACCGCGTTCGCGAAACCCACCGGCAACCCGCCGTTCCGCGGCGTCTGGGGCTCGAGTGCCACCAACGTGTTCGCGGTCGCGACGAACGGCTCGGTCTATCAGTACAACGGTTCGACGTGGACCGCGATGAACAGCAATAACACGAACGAGCTCGATGCGGTCGGCGGCACCTCGGCGAGCAACGTCTGGGCGGTCGGCGTCGACGGCACCACGATCCACTACAATGGGTCCGGGAACTGGACGTTCTTGGGTCCCCCGATCGGCCTCAACTTGCACGGCGTGTCGAGCGGCAGCGCGTCGCCCACGTGGGCCGTCGGCGACGGCGGCACGCTCATCTCGCTCAACGGCACGACCGAGACGGTGTCCGCGCAGAGCGGATTCCCGATCCTCCGGATCTGGGCGGCGAATGACACCAGCATCTGGGCCACGACCGTCGGCACGGTTCTGCACTCCCACGATGGCGCGACGTGGTCGGTCTCGTACGTTTCGAGCACGGCCTCCGACACGATGCTCGGACTCTGGGGGTTCAGCCCCGTCGATGTCCACACGCTGAGCGTCAACGGCAACGTGGCCAAGTGGAACGGCACGTCATGGACGCCGTCGGTGCACGGCGGCGTGAGCTGGCGCGCCGAGTGGGGTGACCAGGCCGACACGAACGTCCTCTGCGCCGCCTCGGCGACTGGCACGGTCTATTGCAACGACGTCGCGACGAATGCCCAGGCCGGCACCGTGCAGCTCATGTCCCTCTGGGGCTCGTCGAACACGACGCTGTACACGACGGCCGTTAACGGCAACATCTACCAATCGACGGACAGCGGCACGACCTTCAACGCGATGACGAGCGGCACGACCGACACGCTATTCGCGATCTGGGGCGCGAGCCCGACCGCCATCTGGGCGATGGGACAGGCCGGCACGATGCTGTTCAACAACGGCGGGGCGACGTGGACGGCGCAAGCGAGCGGAACGACCAACGACCTGCGCTGGATGTGGGCGGATACCCCGCCGACCGGCTACACCGGCGACGTCTACGCGGTCGGTGACGTGGGCACGATCCAGCACTACAATGGCACGCAATGGTCTTCCATGTGGTCCGGCGTGACCACGACGTTGCGCGCGGTCTACGGCTTATCGCCCACGCAGGTCTATATCGTCGGGGACAACGGCGTTGTCTTGGTTGGTTCGCAGTAGTCCTGTCCTGCTCCTGTTGCTTCTCGGCTGCCACGACGGCCCGTCCGCTCCGGCGCAGCCGAAGACGGTCGCGATCGCCGTCGCGGGCTACGTCGAACGCAGCGCGATCGTCACCCTGTCGGTGTCACGCGGCACGCGCGACCTGCCGGCCGACAGCGTCCAGTGGTCCGCGGTTCCTTCCGCGATCGCCGTCGTCCAATCGGGACAGCAGTTGCGGCTCATCGACACGGGCAGCGTCACCATCTCCGCGAAGGTCGGCGATACGACAGCGACAAAGGTGATCCACGTCGTAAGCCCGCCGACGATCGTGTTCGACATGGTCGACGTGAACGGCTCCGGTACCCGCACAATTTTTTCCATGGCGCTGGACGGCGTCGGCCTCACGCGCCTCGCCTCGGACTCGAGCGAAAACTCCCGCCCGACATCGGCCGCCGGGATGGTCGCCTACGCGAGCTATCGCACAGGCAGCCCGTCCTTATTTACGACGTCTCTCTCAGGTGGTACGGAAACGTCGCTCGACTCCTTGCCCTACCCTGCACTCGAGCCCGCGCTCTCCTCCGACGGCACCCACCTCGCGTTCGTGACCTCCGTCTCCGGCGACAACAAGATCTGGACGTCGACGAGCACGGGCACCAACGCCATGGCCGTCACCTCCGGTTTCGGCACGCCTGGCGTCGACGAAGAGAACCCGACGTGGTCTCCCGCTGGCAATGCGCTCGTCTTCGTGACGACGCAATACGGCAACGCCGGTCTCGTCCAGCTGACGCTGTCTTCGTCCAAGGAGACTCCGATCAGCAACGGTACGACGACAGACGTCGATCCCGCCTGGAGCCCCGACGGCAAGACCCTCGCGTTCGCGTCCACGCGCGACGGCGATGTGGGCATCTTTCTCTTTGCGTTCGCCACTAGTGCCGTGACGCGCCTCTCGCCAAAGCCTGGCAACGATGGCGAGCCCACCTGGCTCAGCGATGGCCGTGTCGTCTACACGTCGTGGGCCGACCCAGCCGCCCCGGTCCTCGAGTGGATCGACCCGGCGCAGCCGAGCGTCGTCCACACGATCCCGACGCCGACGGGCTCAGCTCCCGCCCACCCCGCCGCGGCGAAAGAACCCTAGGATCCGCTGCTCGTACTCCTGAGCGGCCACGGCGTAGAGATCCTCATGCGCCGCGCCCGGCACGAGCCAAAGACTCTTGGGTTCGTTCGCGGCCTCGAACATGGCTCTCGTCTCGGCCGGCGGAGTCCAATGATCCTCCTCGCCCCCGACGATGAAGATCGGCGCATGTACCTGGGCGATGTGATCGATAGGCCGCAGATCGCTCGCACTCAACCCCAGTCTCGGTCGAAGCTGCCAAAGCAGGAGTGAGGCGCCGAAGGCGCCCACCCGATTGCGGGTAGCCTGTACGATGGTGGGAAACACGGATTCCAACACCAGCGCGTCCACGTCGAGTGGGTGCGGTCCCAGCAACGCCGCCGCGCCACCGAGCGACACCGCGATCACCCCAACGCGTTCCCCGGGCGCTTTCTGTCGCAACACGTCGAGCGCCGATTGGACGTCGAGGCCTTCCTTGATGCCGAACGTGATGCGATCGCCTGTACTCTCACCGTGCGCCTGCAGATCAAACAGCAACACGGAATACCCCGCGCGGTGCAAGAATCTCGCGCGCGGCAACATGACGCGCCGATCCGCGTGTATACCGTGTACCAGCAAGACAGCGCCATGGCCGGGCGCGCCGGGCACGTACCACCCGCGAAGTGTCGCGCCTGACGCCGATCGGAACGCGATGGCGGTCGCGCCGAGGTCGGCTGGCGGCGAGCCGATGACCGAACGCATCGGACAGACGAACAGGTACCCGGCGTAGAGATCGACGCCGATGGCGATCCCGATCACGATCACCAGCGCGATACATTGCGGGATGCCGACCAAACTCGATAAAGCGCTCAAGCGCGAGATCATCGTCCGCGATCAGACACTAGTCGCGACACTCACGCCCGATGGGCTGACGCTCACCGAAAAAGGCCACCGCAAGGGCAAGACGTTCACGTGGTATGATCTCTGGAGCGGTGGAACGGAGCTCATGAGCCAGCTCCAGGCCAGCGTTACCGAAGGCGGAGCCCGGCGAGAATAGGCAAGAACGTCGTGTTGCCGCCGAACGGGCTGGCGTACGCGACGTGGTACCGCGTCTCGAAGAACGCGTGCACGAACGGCCCCAGGGGGAACCGCACGCCGCCGCCGATGTTGAGACCGGTGCCGAAGCGGCTATGGTGGCTGTCGTCGCCGCCAACCTCGACATCGTAGACGCCCACCCCGCCGATGACGTACGGCGTGATGCCGGGCGTCGGCACATCGATCACGACGTCGAACGTCCCACCGACGACGTTCGAGCTGCCGACGCCCGGGTTGCTCACCGCGAACCGGCTCCAGAGAACATCACCGCGAAAGGCGATCGGCCCCGGGATGGGCCGGAGATCGCCGCTCGCTTGAAAGTCGAACCCGACATCGAGCGGGCGGCCAAAGCGGCTCGTCGGTACCGCTAGCCCGCCAGCGACGCCGAGGATGGGAACCTGTGCCCCGGCGGGCAGTGCCATCACTAGCGCGACCAATACAGCTCGCATCACGCCCTCGCGTGCTCCAGTGCCGCGGCCGCCTGCTTCTTCGAAATCGCGAGGTCGACCGACCACGCACCGCCGCCATAAATCATAACGAAGAGACAGAGTCCCAGCGCCAGGATGTGAAACTCGAACCCTTCGCCCTTCTGGTTGCCCAACCAGTTCATGAAGAACCCGTTGTACCAATGCACCATGAATACCGCGACCGTCATGTTGCACGCGATCCCGAACGCGGCCACGCGCGTCAGGAACCCAGTGAGCAACCCTATCGACCCCAACCCTTCGGCCAGTATCGCGAGCACCGCGAACGCCGCCGGGATGTGCGCTTGATCCGTGAAGTAATGGAGCGTCCCCTGGAACCCGAAACCGCCGAACCACCCGAAGAGCTTCTGCATGCCATGCGGAAAGAACACGATCCCGAGCGTGAGCCGGGCCAACGTCGGCGCGAACCGGTCCTCGGTCGCAACCAGCGATCGCAGCATGCGAGACTCCTCCGTGTAGAACTCGGCGAATGCCGAGTTCAGTTCAACCAACTGTCCCACGCTAGCCGGCGGGCGAAGGCACGCCTGCTAGTGTGGTGGGGCTGGGACGACGGCCTCGGCTTCGGCGCCTGGGAGCGCGGGGTTGGTGGCTACGGCACGATAGCCGCCGCCGTCGGTGGTCGTGATCGCCACGATATTGCCGTTCGTGAGCTTGAGCGGCGCGAGATCGGCGACCGTGTACGCGTAGACGTGATGCGCGGCGTAGTAGCCGGCCTCGGCCTTCCGAACATTGCCGAGGTCCTTCGCCATATCCTGCGCGATGCGACGCTGCGTCGAATCACTGAGACCGAGCTCAATGGCGCCCGGCAGCCGCTGTGTCTTCGGCGTGTCGGTCTGCACCTGTTGCCCTGCTGCCAGTCGAGGCAGCATGACCAGCAACCCGATGGCCGTCGTCCGCGCCAACATGTTATTTCGCCGCGTGCACGGTGAGCTCACCGAGGCGCAGGTGCGCCTCGGCCGATTGCGGAGTGGCATCATCCTTCGCCAGCTCGCGCCAGATTGCCACCGCGTGGGCTGTGTCGGCGGCGTTCGTATAGGCACGAGCCGCGTTCGCCTTGAAGTGCGCCTGGTCATTGGGGTACGGCGACGCGGCGGCTGCGGCCAGGTAATGCGTGGCCGCATCCTGGTACTTCGCTTGCTCCGAGTACCCGTCCCCGATGAGCGCTTCAACACCAGGTGCAAACGCGGCCGACGCGCCAGAGCGCGGTGCGGTTTGCAACGTCGAGAGGCCGTCGACGTACTTGCCCTGCGCGTAGTACGTCTCCGCCAGGATCATCGACGCCTGCGTCGCCGCGGGGGTGCCACCGAAGCGGGTAATGATGCGCTTGAGATCGGTCTGCGCGAGCGGGACGTTCCCGGCGGCCAGCGTCCGCAGGGGCGCCGCGAGTTGCGCGTCGGCCCGCTGGAGTTGCTGCCGGGACGAGTAGCGGTACAACCAGAGCACGCCGATGAGAGCGACGAGAATCACGCCGGCGATCGACAGCTCGCGCGTGTAGAGCCGGGCCCAGTCCTGCAGGCTCTCGGTGCGCTCTTCCAGGGTCGGCCGGCTTGCAGTCGCGGCCGCGGCAGGGGTCATTCGTGACGGCACATTCAGGTGGATGTCGAACGGGGTAAACCACGAAACCTAGGCAGGTTCCACCCGATGTGCCAGGCGCGTCGCTCGGGAGGCCGGCCAGCTAGTCCCGGGCGAACTGGGCGTCGCTGATCTCGTTCCAGGAGATCTCGTAGCGACAGACCTTGCCGCCTTTCGCACGGCATTCCGTCTCGCGCATTTCGACGCCGGTCGCCCCACACATCCCGAGCGCTTTCTTGTGCCACCCAATGATGGTCAAACAATCGGGAGTGCTGAACGCTTCGGCGTCATGCGTGGTGAGGACAGCGGATGTCCGCCCCGTGCTCTCGTAATCCCGCCGCCCGATCTCGTAGTACGTCCGAAAAATTATTTGCGTATTGCGCAGAAAGGCGTGAGGGTCGCCGGGCCGCAGGAAGCCCTTGTGCATAGTCGTGAGATTCCGCTCGGCCGATGCCGAGCCGAGCCGCTCGAAGAAGCGGGGATCTCCGTTGCCGAGGACCGCAACGATCGCGGCATCCATCCGCTCGCCAAGCTCGAACGGATACCACCGGATGGGCAGAATGAGCTCGAGCATGGCACGATCGGCCTGGGCGAGGCGCCCGATGACCTTCTGGACGCCGTCCTTGCCGAAATGCTCCTCGATAAACGCAACGCGCGCCTTGAGGACTGCCCCTTTCATGTGCTGCACCTTGGAACGACGGCCGACGCAACGAAACGTAAAATGCGTAACGCGACAGTTTTTTCTGTCTTGACAGAGACTGTGGACGAGGTTAGCGTATCCGCTATGCAGTCCGCGCTCGCCGTCGTGCAATCGCCGGAGCAGGCCGCCGCCCTGCTCGACCCCGTGCGCCTCCGCGTGCTCGAGCACATGCGCGAGCCGGAATCGGCGGCCGGTGTCGCCCGCGCCCTCACCCTTCCCCGCCAGCGCGTCGGCTATCACGTGCGCGCGCTCGAGGATGTCGGTCTGCTGGAGTCGGTCGGCGACCGCAAGCGCGGCAACTGTGTCGAGCGCCTGCTGCGCACGACCGCCCGCCAGTTCGTGATCGCGCCGCAGGCCCTGGGTGCCCTCGGCGTCTCCGCCGAGGCTTTTCGCGATCGCTTCTCCAGCTCCTACTTGATCGCCACGGCCGCCCGCACGATTCGGGAGGTCGGCGAGCTCCAGGAGCGCGCCGCGACCTCCGGCAGATCCTTGCCGACGTTCACGCTGGAGACCGAAGTGCGATTCGCTTCGCCAGCCCGCCAGGCCGCGTTCGCCCAGGCACTGGCCGAGTCTCTGGCATCACTCGTGGCCGAGTACCATGACGAAACGGGTCGCACGTTTCGCGTGACGCTCGGTGCCCACCCCGCCCACCCCGCCCACCACACCCACTCCAAACGTCCCGGTACATCCCAATGACCGACACAGTGCCGACTCGCTCGGTAGACGTCACGACCGAGATCGCCGCGCCCGCCGACGCCGTCTGGGCAGCGCTGACGCAGGCCGAGCTCCTCGCCCGCTGGTTCTCGCCGACCGCCGAGCGCGATGGCGACAAGGTTCGCCTGGCGTGGGGCCCGGATATGGTGATGGAAGAGCGCTTCGTCGAGGTGGAAAAGGGTCGTCATCTCCGCTGGGCCGACACCCCTGACGCGCCGATCATCGTCGACTGGCATCTGGAGACCAAGGGCGGCCACACGGTGGTGCGCCTCGTCCAATCGGGCCTCTCGGCGAGCGCCGAGTGGGACGATGCGTACGACTCGTTCGAGACGGGCTGGCGCTATTTCTTGTTCAACCTCAGGCACTATCTCACGCGCCATCGCGGGACGCCGCGCGATATGGCGTGGACCCGCCGCCCGACTGAGCTCACCCGACCCGTGCTGTGGGAACGCCTGATGAGCGCGGTCAAAAAGGTGACGCCACGGGCGGTTATCGCGGAGCTCAAGCCATCCCGCGGCGTCTGGGCCACGATACCGGAGCTCAACGACGCAGTGCTCTTCCTCGAGATCGAAGGCAAGACCTTGGGCGTCTACCTGTCGACGTATGGCTTGCCGGCCGACAAGGTTCGCGAACTGCAACCTTGGATCGACGACTTCTCACTTGTGGCAACTTGAGTACCGCTGCGCCGTGTGACATTTCGCACGGCGCACCTGCCCTGGGGGCGGTAACATCACGACCGTGCAAGTGGACGGTGTGCCGTTGCCGCCCTTCCCACCCCGACTGGTCAGCGCCGCCGAACGCCTCCGGTTCACGTCGCTCCCAGCGCCGGCGCACGTCCGTGAGTTCCGCGAAGCCCTGATCGAGTACTGCCGCCATCTCCGGGACCAGGGCCTGCCCCGCGATCGCATCATTTCCATGATCTGGCCGACGTTCGTCGGCGTCGTCCCCGCCCACGTAGTCTCGGCCGCCACGGCTTGGTGCCTGGCGGTCTACGACCGCGCCGACTGACGCCAGGCGCCTCCCGCGCGTCTTTCAGAGCGGGATGTCTCGCCTCCGTCAATTCCTCGGTCTCTCTCCGCGCCAGCGCTGGCCAATGGATCCGCCGCGCGCTCCGGTCGCCGTCTGCGAATCCGACGGCTGGTTCGGGTTCATGGTCGAGGTACTCTACCCCGAGGCGCACCGCATTGAGCTGACCCCCGGGGACCGGGTGTCTCGGATACTGACCCAGATGCCGCCCTCAACTCGTGGGGCATTGCTCAACGTAAACCTGAGCCAAACCAGAGATTTCATAGAGCAGGATGTCCCCTGGCCGATGCCTGCCCTGAACATCAACGCCACCGACGTCAGAAAGCGCACGATCCACACGCGCGCCCTCGCCGCGGGTCTGCCAACGGCCGCCGCGAAGCAGTCGGGTCCGCCGGACGAGCGCGTCATCATCAAGACCACGCTCAACTACGCCGGCAAACCAGAGCGCCTCATGCGGGACCGTTGGGGCTCTCGTGCGGCCCCGTTCACGACTGACTTGAGCGACCGGATCGAGTACGTGGTCTGCCGCCGCGACGAGGTGCCCGCGCCCATCTGGACCGACCAGTCGCTCGTGGTCGAGCGCTACATCACGAACCCGGATGGCCTCTTCATCCGCGCGTATGTCGTCGGCCCCGCGGCGGTCGTCACCCTCGCCTGGGCCACGAGCGACATCAAGAAACTCTCGCTCCCTCAACGAGACCGCCGCGACTACTACTTCTGGGACTTGAGCGCAATCGGCCCGACGTCCGAGATCGCGGCCCGCGCGCTCGCCACAGCGCGCCCGTTGGCATCAGCGCTCGGCGTCGACTTCTGCGGCATCGACTGCGCGGTCGACGTCGATGGCACGATCATCCCGGTCGATGTCAACAAGACGCCATACTGGGGCCACCCGAGACAGTCCCCAGTCTTATCCCACCTGCGGCACGGCTTCAACGCGCTGATCGGCGATTTCACGTAGGACATCGCGCAGCTCGGTCGTACCACGTCGCACATCAGTGACGCCATCCTCGACCTCAATGCGCCCGGCGTTGTGGGCCACGAACAACTCGGCGACGAGCTGCGCGTAACTCTCGCTGATCCCGCCACGCGTGAGCGTCGGCACCCATTCCGCTTGCGGCAGCTCCGTCACCTGCACGCCGATCGCCTCGGCCACATCCCGCGCGCTGTACCGTCGGGGACCCTCGACATACACCACCCGAGTCGCCGGCTCCAACAACAAATCGGCCGCGACGAGCCCCACGTCGGAGGCTGAGACCGTGGGAAATTGTTTGGTCACGGGATGGTGGAGCGTCGCCAGCGTGCCCGTCTTGAGCGCCGTCGGCACCTGCCGCGCCCAATTCTGCATATGCTCCGCCGACCGCACGAACGTCACGTCGGCCCGCACACGCCGCAGGCGCTCTTCCAGGAAGCGAAAGAGCATAGTGATGCCAGTTCCCTGTGGTACCTCGGCGCCGTAATCGGATATGGCGACGATGTAATCCGGCTCGGTGTGCTCGAGCGCGGCGCAGATCGATTCGATCATGCGCACCATCTCGCCGCTGGCGTTCGTGGCCCGCGGGTTCGTCGGGCAGATGACCTGTACGGTTTCCGCCCCATCTAGGCTCAAGCGAACCGCCCGCGTATCGGCCAGGTCGGCCACCGCTAGGTCGACCCCCGAGCCCAAGTCGGTCGCTTTCGCGGGGTCGCGCACGACGGCCCGCACCGGCACGCGCTGCTGCCGGAGGGCCTTAATGGTCGCGCGCCCGATCTTACCGGTCGCGCCGAGGACGGCGATCACAAGTTACGCGGCGCGTTGGGGATGGCGTGGATGGTTCACAAACCGCTCGAGGGCCGATAGCGCCCGCGCCTGCCACTCCTCCCTGACCTCTCCGGGCCGCCGGAGCACGTCCTGCTCCGTGCCGTCCTCGGTCCGAAGACGGAGCCAGTCACCTTCTTCTTTCATCGTAAACCGACCTACCGGGGCGTACCACATATGCTGCTCCTGCGTCCACACGTTATCAACAATATATCCACACCCGTGTGGACTCGTAACTTGGGCAGAAGTAACGCAAAATTATCGCCAATGGCTATCACGCAATGGCTGGCGGCGTTCCTACTGCTAACTACCACGTCCGCAGCCCAAACGATCCAAGGAACCGTTACCTCGGCCGGCTCACCGGTCGTCGGCGCCACCGTCCGCCTCCTGGAGCTCGACCGGACGGACCGCACGGGCTCCAAAGGCGAGTTCCGATTCTCCGAGGTCCCGCGCGGCACGTATCGGGTCTACGTCGGCGTGACCGGCTACCTCGCCTTAACTGACACCGTGCACCTCACGGAATCGACCGCGTCACTCTCGTTCAAGCTCACTCCGTCGGCGATCCCGCTCAAAGAGATCGTCGTCTCGGCCTCTCCGATCGCTCGCCCGAGCGACGAGGAGTACCAGCCGACCGAGTCGAAATCACAGGTCGATCTCGACAACAGCCCGGGGTCGAATTTCGCCGAGAAGATCTCTGATCTCCCAGGCGTGAACGCCCAATGGAACGGCTCGGCCGCCGCCCGCCCGATTTTGCGCGGGCTCGGCGACAACGAGGTGCTCATCCTCGAGAACGGGCTCCGCATGGGCGACATCGCGACATTCGACCCGGCGCACGCCACGCCGATCGATGCCCTGAGCATCGCACAGATCAACGTCGTGCGGGGGCCGGCGACAATCCTCTACGGTTCCAGCACGATCGGCGGGATCGTGAACGTGATCACCAACAACATCCCGTTGCCATCCGATCACGTCCTGTCCGGCACGGCCGCGCTCGAAGCGAATAGCGTGAACAGCGAGTATGCCGGCTATACGAATACGGTCTTCACCTCCGGCGGGTCCGCGTTCCACGTATCAGCGGGCGGGATACACGCGACGAACATCGGCATACCCGCTGGGATCTATCCCGATCCGGTGAGCGGCATGCCGTTTTCGCTGCACACGATCCCACAGTCCGATGATCGCAGCGCCGAAGAGGGCGCCGGGTATTCGTATCAGGGGACCTTCGGGATGGTCGGGGTCGGGGCCAAGCATTTCGAGACCGACTACGGGATCCCCGGCCTGCCCCCCAATGCGAATTGGCTCAATGTCCCGCCGACGACCTCTCGCATCCACCAACAACGCAACACCGTCGAGCTCCGGGCCCTCGTCTCTGGGCTCAAGCTCAACGTCGCGTACGACGACTACCTCCACTCGGAATTCCCGACGCTGCAGGATTCGACAGGGGTCAGTGACCCGCAGGCCAACCATTTCCACAAAGTCGAAGTCAACGGCACCCTGCAGTTCGAGCAGCCGCACATCGGCCGCTTGTCAGGCACCCTGGGCCTCTTCACGGATATCCAGGATCTGACCATTGAGGGCCAACAGCCGCTGGGCCCGAACTCCCGCACGACCGACCTGGCGGCGTACGCCTACGAGGAGTACTTGGTCGCCCCGCAGACCCGCTTGCAGGCCGGCGTGCGCTACGACTACAACAAGATCCAGACGCGCCCGTTCTCGCAGTCGCAGGACTCGACGTTCCAGACGATCAACGTCTCGCGGCTCTCGAACGCGGTGACCGCATCAGTCGGCGCCATACAGCAACTCGGGTCGGGTCTCACCGGCAGCCTGAGCCTCGCGCGGTCATTCCGGGCGCCGACCGTGCAGGAGCTGTTCGCGAACGGGCTCGATGCGTCGAGCGGAACCTATTCGATCGGTGACGCGACCCTCGGCCCCGAGGCCGGGTACGGCATCGATGCGTCGCTCAAGGGCAGTTATGCGAACGCGACGTTCGAGCTCACGCCGTACGCGAATTTCATCAGCCACTACATCTACGGCTTCCTGACCGGCGATACGATCCAGGGCTTCCCCGTGCGCCAGTTCACCTCGAGCGATGCGCGGCTGTGGGGGTTCGAGGCGGCGGCCACCGTCTCGCCAATCCAATACATCGCGCTCCGCGCGAGCACCGACTACGTGAACGCGACGAACACGCAGCTCGACGTTCCCCTGCCGTTCATTCCGCCATGGCGCGGCCTCTTGCGCGCGACCTATCAGGACGCGACGTACATGGGCATGGTCGAATGGCGCGGCGCCGCCGCCCAAACCCGACTCGGCGCCGGCGACACACCCACGTCCGGCTACGCCATGTACAACTTGGGCGCCGGGATCAGATTCCCGCAGGGCGGCGTGGTGCACAACATCAGCTTGCACCTGGACAACGTCTTCAATCGCCGGTACTACGACGCGGTCTCGGTGATCAAGACGTGGGTGTCCCAGCCTGGCCGCGGCGTGCGGCTCAACTACGAGATCCAGTACTAACGTCGTGAGTTGAGGTCGTGACATGTTGAGGGCGTGGCCGTCTGCAGTATAGTGGTGGCCCGCTTCCTCACCATGCCGTCGCTATCGGCGACGTATGACCCGCTGCTCGTCGTGGGTTCGCTCGTGGTGGCCACGTTTGCTGCGTATACGGCGCTGACACTGACGGGCCGCGTGTCGTCGGCCGGCGCGCGCCGCACCCGCACCGTATGGCTCGCCACAGGCGCGCTGGCGATGGGTGTCGGCATCTGGGGCATGCACTTCATCGGCATGCTGGCGCTGCGATTGCCGATACCGATCGCGTACGACATCCCGGAGGTTCTGGCATCGATCGCGGTCGCGTGTGTGGCGTCATGGCTCGCGCTGAGCGTCGCCGCCAGCTCCGCACTGCGCGCGCGCCGCTTGGCGGTGGCCGGCGCCGTGCTCGGCGCGGCGATCAGTGGCATGCACTACACGGGAATGGCCGCCGTGCGGCTCTCCGGCTACATCCAGTACGACCAATGGCGCGTCGCGGCGTCCATCGCGGTCGCCGTGATCGTCGCGCTGGCCGCCCTCTGGATCGCCTTCCAATTTCGCGACGACGCGGCCAACGCCAGACGCACCGTCGCCTCACTCAGAAAATGGGGTGCCGCGGCGCTGATGGGATTCGCGGTCGCCGGCATGCATTACACGGCAATGTCGGCCGCGCATTTCCACGCGTCACTCACCACGGACCGCACGGGCCGCTACCTGCTGGCCGACGATGGAATGGCGATACTGGTGGGGGTCGCCACCGCGCTCGTCCTCGGCGCCACACTGACCGCTGCGCTGATTGACCGCGGGCGCCGGATGCGCCTGGCGGTCGACGCTGCCCGGCGCGAGCGTGAGGCACAGTTGGAGCGCGCCGTCGCCGACCGGACCGCACACCTGGCCGCGGCCGAGGCGAGATTCCGACTCCTGTCCGACGCAACAACCGACGGCATTGCCATCACGCGCGACGGCGTCGTGCTCGAGACCAACCGCGCCTGGCGCCGCATGTTCGCCGTCGCGTCTCCACCGGGCCAGTCGTCTGGCCTCGTCGTCGACCTCGTCGCGCCGGAAGATCGGGAGGTCGTGGGTGGGCTGCTCGCCAATCCACCGGACAGTGAGTCAGAGGTGCACTGCGTCGGTCCCGACCAGACCCTGTTTCTCGGCTCGCTCACGATCAAGGATGGGATGTGGAACGGCGTGCGGGCGCAGATCCTGGTGATCCGCGACATCTCGGCGATCCGGCGCATCGAGCAACTGAAGAACGAGCTCGTGTCCACCGTCTCGCACGAGCTGCGCACGCCGCTGACATCGATCCGCGGCGCGCTGGGCCTCATCGAACACGGCGTCGATGGCCAGCTCAGTCCGTCGCTGCTCAGTCTCGTTCGGATCGGTCGAAGCAACTGCGATCGGCTGATCCGGCTGATCAACGATCTGCTGGATCTGGACAAGATGAACATTGGCCGGCTCGAGCTCCACATGGAGTCGCTCGCGATGGCCGACGTGATCCAGACGACGCTCGACGAGCTGCGACCAATGGCGGTCGATTACGGCGTATCCATCCGAGCGCGCTTGGCGCCCGACCTGCCGCGCGTCCAAGGCGACCGAGACCGACTGTCCCAGGTGCTGACCAACCTCGCGGCCAACGCGATCAAGTTCACCCCACGCGGTTCCACCGTCGTCGTGAGCGCGGTCACCGTACCCGCCTCCCTCGACGGCATTCGCATCGCCGTCGAAAATCCCGGCCCCGGGATAGCCGCCGAGGACATCTCCCGCCTCTTCCGCCCGTTCCAACAACTGGACGCCTCGGACAACCGCGCGCGAGGCGGTACCGGACTGGGGTTGGCGATCGCGAAGGCGATCATTCAACGCCACGGCGGGTCGATCGGCGTGGAGTCTAAGCCCAATGTGCTGACGACGTTTTGGTTCGAGCTTCCCGGCGCTTTAGTTCCGTCTGATCGGAGTACAGCCTTCGTTCCGTGACGTGTCGGAGATGTGGAAAATCTTCCATCCGTCCGGCCCTTTCCTGAGCAGGAACGCGTCGACGCCGCAGTGATCGACGGCGGTCTTGCCGCCTGGGGTGAACGTGTAGTACGCCCACACGGACGCCATCGGGCCGTCGATCTGGATCTTGGTGTCCTTGATCTGCTCGTCGCCACCCGGACCCGTCCCGGCGGCGACGCGATCAATGAACGCATTCATCACGATCGGCTCGCCGAGTGTCCCGGTCGCGGACACGCGATCGAGCACGGTCGACGGGACAATGGTCGACCGCATCATCGCGCTATCGCGTGCGCGCATCCCATCGAACATTTTGGCGATCACGGCCTTCACCGCCTGCTCGTCAGACTGCGCCCGCACGATAGGGGCGACCGTGGCGATGGTCGCCGCGGCCAGCAGAGCTCGCGTCATATGTGACATGCGCGACAAGCTAGTCGCGACCGTCCACACGGGAAACGAACACTTGGCTAACTTACGGTTCCAACCAGCGAGGCCGTATGTCGAGTGTGCTGCCCGCGGGTACATCCGCGCCCGATTTCACCCTACCGGTGACTCCCGACCAGAAGATCTCGCTGCGTGACTTGCGTGGCCAGCCGGTGATCTTGGCATTTTATCCGGCTGATTGGAGTCCGGTGTGCGGCGATCAGATGGCGCGAGGCTCCAGAAGGTAGACCAGGCGCGTGTGACGCAGGTGGGACGGGCGCTGCGCGAGTTGGGAGTGCGGATGATCCCGGCCTACTCACCTCAGGCACGCGGACGCAGCGAGCGTAATTTTGGGACTTGGCAGGGACGACTGCCGCAAGAGTTGCGCTTGCGAGCGATCACAACGGTGGAGGCGGCGAACACTTTTCTGCAGGAAGAGTACATCGCTGCGTTCAACGCGCGGTTCCGGGTGCCTGCGACGCAGGCGGGCAGTGCCTTTACGGTGTGTCGGCAGCGAGATTTGGCAGGGATTTTTTCGCTGCAGTTTGAACGCACGGTGAACCGCGACAACACGGTGAGCTTTCAAAATCTGACTTTGCAGATCCAGCCGGTGCGCTGGCGAGCCACGCTGGAGGGTTGCACGGTGGTCGTGTATCAGCACCTGGATGGAACGCTGAGCCTGCGCTATGGGCCGCATTGCGTGGGGCGCTACAACGCCGAGGGTCTGCCTTGGATCGGTAGCGATTTGCAAAAGGCTGTGGAGAAGCCGCGCCGTGGAAAAGTCGCCAAGCCGACTTTCCCACCGCGCTTGGAAATCCCGCCCCAAACGCGGGATTCCCACTTCCCCACAGCCGCGACGGCGGCGGGTGATTCACAGTCAACCGGACAACTCACTTACTACAAAAACCGGACCTTTTAGCTTGCTACGAACAGTTGCAGGTTCACCTGCGATTCGGCGAGGCGAGAGAACTCGACGGCGGAAGGGGCGTTTGTTAGGCTGGAGGCGTGACGCAACACTTGAGCGAAGACGTCATCACCAGCCGCGAGAACAAGTGGCTGAAGATGTTTCGCGCGGCGCTGCGCGGGACAGGGCCGGCTGAGAGCGAGCCGATTGGCGTGGAAGGGCCGAAGCTGGTGGAGGACGCGCTGCGTTCGGGATTGCAGGCCGAGGCGCTGCTGGTGAGTGAGGCGGGCGAGGCGGATCTGGAACGGATTTTGCGAGCGGCGAGCGAAAGCGAAGCGGGGATTCCGCGTTCGCGGGTGCTGCGGACGACGGACAAGTTGTTTGCGTCGGTGGCGGGAACAGAGACGCCGCAGGGAATAGCGGCACTGTTTCGGCAGCCGGAATGGCAATTTGACGATGTAGTGCGAGGCGCGGCTGCGGCGGATGGAGCGTTGCGCGGCGATGCTGCGTTGGTGGTGGTGATGGCTGCGGTGCAGGATCCGGGGAATATCGGGACGATTATTCGTTCGGCTGAGGCTTTTGGCGCGACAGGGGCTGTGTCTACGCGCGGGAGCGCGGACCCGTGGTCGCCGAAGGCGTTGCGCGCGTCGGCGGGATCGGCGCTGCGCTTCCCTGTTCTGCGCGGCATGGCGATTCCCGTGCTTCTTGCGCAACTGCGAGTGGCTGGGGTTAAAATCGTGGCCGCGAGTTCGCACTCGGGCGGCCTTAGCGATTCTGGAAAAAATGTTGCGGCGGCTTTGCGCGAGCCTGTGGCGATATTTATTGGCAATGAGGGCGCTGGGTTGCCGCGCGAGATCGAGCACGCTGCGGATGCGCGAATTTCCATCCCGATGAGCGCGGCGGTGGAGTCTTTGAACGCTGGAGTGGCGGCGTCGGTCGTGTTGTACGAGGCGGCGCGACAGAGGAAAGGCTTCACCAGCGGC
>CAWBZV010000020.1:0-3560 GCA_963793305.1 uncultured Gemmatimonadales bacterium
AAGTGCGTGCGCAATGTCGCAGCCCCAATCGCGCGCGACCCCGCGAGTTTGATCCATGCTTCGTTCACCAGCACCGTGGGACTCAGGGTCGCGCTCGGATCCCCGCGCCGGACCGAGGATGCCAGGCGGCGCAGCTCTTCGTACGTGAGACTGAACAATTGGTCGAGTTCCTGGCGGGCCGCGATATCTGTCATGACTGACGGTTTTGGACGGCCGTTCGCGCACTATCCCGCGGGGAACCTACGGTACCACCTCACCGCGTCTCCGTGCAACAGTCGAGGTCAACGTGCGACTGACCGATACGACGCCGCAGGAGGTCGTTCTTGCGCTCAAGTCCACCGGGGCGAGCGACGAGGACGTCCTCTATGCGGCCAAGTCGGAATTCGCCGAGCCGTTCCGGTATCAGAAGATCTGGGGTTTGTGCCTCGTCGCCTTCGGGGTCGCTCTGTCCCTGACCCTCATCGGTGCGCCCCTCGGCATCCCCATTGCCGCCATCGGGCTTTGGATATGGCGTAAGGGCACGCGGAATCTCACCGTCGTGGATACCGCCTTCTCCCACTATCAGTCGAACCGACGCTGATTCGTGTAGCACCCGCGCCACAGGGCTGGTCGATATATTGTCGCCCATGCTCGACCGCCGCCGCTTTCTCGCCACATGCTCTGGGTTCGGAGTTGGGAGCACGCTCTTCCCGGGCGCACTCTGGACGATAGCCCACGACCAGGGCACCGTCACAAAGGACATGATCGAGCAGGCGGCGGTCATCGCCAATGTGCCCATTCCCGCGGAGTTTCGCGACGCGATGGTCGCGAGCCTCAATCAGGACGTCAAGGGCTACGACGCGATCTTCGCGTTGCACATGCCGAACTCGGTCGCTCCGGCGGTCGAGTTCAATCCGACGCTGCCGTCAATGACGTTCGCCACGCGAGCGGCATCCGATGCGGCTGTCGTCAGCGTCCTCGCGCGGCGCCCCTGCGCATCTCGAAGACGTGTGCTTCGCGACGGTCCGGGAGTTGGCCGAGTTGGTGCGTACGCGCAAGGTGTCCTCGTCGGACCTGACGGCCATGTACCTGGCGCGTCTCAAACGCCTCGACCCCGTGCTGCACTGCGTGATCACGCTGACGGAAGAACGGGCGACGGCGCAGGCGAAGGAAGCCGACCGGGAGATTGCCGCGGGCAAGTACCGGGGTCCCCTGCACGGACTGCCGTGGGGCGCCAAAGATCTCCTCGCGGTCAAAGGGTATCGCACCACGTGGGGCGCCGGCGGGTTCGAGCAGCAGATGTTCGACGAAGACGCGACCGTCGTGAAGCGCCTCGACGACGCGGGCGCCGTGCTCATCGCCAAGCTCACACTCGGCGCGCTCGCCCTCGGCGACCGCTGGTTCGATGGCGTCACGCGGAACCCCTGGCGCCCGGCACAGGGATCGAGCGGCTCCTCGGCAGGCCCCGCCTCCGCGACGGCCGCGGGCTGCGTCGCTTTCAGCATCGGCTCCGAGACGCTGGGCTCGATCTCCTCGCCATCGACGCGCTGCGGCTGCACCGGACTGCGCCCAACGTTCGGACGCGTGCCGCGCACTGGCGCGATGGCGCTCTCGTGGTCGATGGACAAGCTCGGGCCGATCTGTCGGTCCGTCGAAGACTGCGCCATCGTGCTCGACGCGATCTACGGCCCCGACGGCCACGATCGCACCGTGCACGCGGCCGCATTCAACTGGGATGCCCAGGTCGACATCCACGCGCTTCGGATTGGCTATCTCAAGAGCGACTTCGAGAACGACCCGCCGCAGTTGCGGCTCTTCGCACCGCCGTCTCCGTCGGACACGACGGCACAGCGGCAGCGGGAGTTGCTCAGCACGCACATCGCGTACGATCGCCATTTCGATACGGCCGCTCTGGCCAAGATCGCCGCGATGGGGGTGACGATGACACCGGTGCAGTTGCCGGACATGCCGTATCAGGCGATGACGTCGTTGTTGTCCGTCGAGGCAGCCGCTGCCTTCGATGAGCTCACGCGGACGGGCCGCGACAAGCTCTTGACGGAGCAGTCGGCGAACGACTGGCCGAACACGTTCCGTGTAGCCCGCCTCACGCCGGCGGTCGAATACATCCAGGCCAACCGCGCGCGAATGCTCGCGATACAGGCGATGGCCAAGGTCTTCGAGCCGTTCAATGTGATCGTCGCACCGACCAACTCCACCCAGCTCGTCATCACCAACCTCACCGGCCATCCATCGGTGATCGTGCCGAACGGCATTCGCGGCGACGACGCACCGGCCTACATCCCGTCCACCGGCCCTGGCGTGTTCGGCGGCAACTGGGGCGGACCCGGCACGCCGGTGAGCCTCACGTTCCTTGGGCCCCTGTACGGCGAGGCCAAGGTGCTCGCGTTCGCCCGCGCCTATCAGGAAGCCACCGGATTCCATCGACAGTATCCGAAGATTTGATGCGGGTGGCGGCGCTGTACGACATCCATGGGAATTTGCCCGCGCTCGACGCGGTCCTCGCGGTCGTTGACGCCGACGAGATCGTCATCGGCGGCGACATCGTGCTGGGGGGTGCATCACGCGACACCTTGGATCGCGTGATGGCGCTCGGCCCCAACGTGCATGTCATTCGCGGGAACTGCGACCGGCTCGTGGTCGAGGCATTCGACGGCCGGCCCGGGACATCGCGACTCCCGTCGGCCGTCCAGGACTCGATCGTGGCGACGGCGAAGCAACTCGATCAGCGGCACAGGGATTATCTCGCGTCGCTCCCCGAGACGCTCGTGTTGCACTCGGTACACTTTTGCCATGCCACGCCCCGCGATGACGACGAGATTTTCGCCGTGGACACGCCAGCGGACATCGTGCGACTCATGTTCGCGGGCGTGACGCAACCGCTTGCCGTGTGTGGCCACACGCACGTCCAGTTCGACCGGATCATCGATCGCCTTCGCATCGTCAACGCCGGCAGCGTGGGCATGCCGCTCGGTCCCGCGGGCGCATACTGGTTGCTGCTCGATCCGGACGTGCATCTCATGCGCACGGACGTACGGTGAGGGTGTTGGTCACCGGGAGCGCCGGCCACCTCGGCGACGCTCTCGAGCGCACCTTGTGTGATTATGGCCACGAGGTCGTCGGCATCGACATCCGCGACGGCGCATCGATCACCGATCGCGCGTGCGTGCGCCGAACGATCGCGGGCGTTCAGTCCGTGCTCCACACGGCCACACTGCACAAACCGCACGTGGTCACGCACGAGCGTCAACAGTTCGTCGACACGAATATTACAGGCACCCTCATCTTGTTAGAGGAGGCGGTGCGCGCCGGCGTCGAGTCGTTCATATTCACCAGCACCACGAGCGTGTTTCCGGCCGCCGGTTGGATCACGGAAGACGTGCCGCCCGCACCAAAAAATATTTACGGCGTCACCAAGCGAGCGGCCGAAGATCTCTGTGAGCTCTTCCATCGCCGCGAGCGCCTCCCGTGCCTCATCCTCCGCACCGCTCGGTTCTTTCCCGAGGCGGATGACAATCGGTCCGTTCGGGAGGTGTACGAGGACGACAACATCAAGGTGAACG
>CAWBZV010000021.1:0-27033 GCA_963793305.1 uncultured Gemmatimonadales bacterium
CAGATTTGAATGTGCCCTTTCTGGAGGCCTCGCTTCCGGCAGACGGCGCAACAAACGTAGCACCCAATACTCTCATCGCGTTGCGATTTTCGAAACCGCTCCGAGTCGGAAGCTTAAACCATACTTCAGGTCAGGCTGTCCGGTCCAAGTGGAGCGGTGCTTGCCAAAATTGTGCCAAGCGAAGCCGGCATGTTGTGTTTTGTCACGCCCAATGCTCCGCTACAAGCTGGAGCCGTTTACACGCTTTCCTTGCGAGGCGCCACCGTTACTAACAATCTCAGCCTGGTTTCCAAAGACGTTACTTTTACAGTTGCCGGCCAGGCCGCTCGAAGCGCTCCTGAAACGGGATCGACAACGCAATCCAGTACGGCAGCCCCTCCTCCGCTCATCGCGCCCGATGGGGTTACCGCTTCTCCGGGCAAGTTCTTCGGCTCGATGGCACTCCTCTCGCCCATGTGAGTCTCAGTGTCGGAATTCACAAAGCAATGAGCGATCGGACCGGTCGTTTCCTGTTCGCAGAATATCGAAGATGGATACCGCACCCTGCTGACCAGATAATAACTGAGCTTGATTTACAGCCGAAATCCAAAATACATAATTGTAGTCAGATCTATGTCTGTAAGCATGTTCCAAAGCAATTTGCGTTTTCCCAACGCCTCCGAGACCATACAATGAAATTCGATGGTTATATCGTTTTGGCTTTCGATCAGTCAATTCTTTCCAAAGTCTCTCGAGCAAGTCGTCTCGACCCGTGAAAAAAGGATTTCGGTCATATCGAACGCAGAATACTGATTTAGCAATGGGAGAAGAGGCCGCTTCATTTTGAATTCTAGTTTCAACCCTAGCCAACGTTTCTGCGATGTCTTCCATTCTTTCATAAATTTGAAAACCAAGGCTGTGCGCGAAATTTGAGAGGGTATAATTAAATTCTTTGACCGCTGCTTGTAGTTTCGCATCAGCGGACTCGTAATCGTCATCGCCTTTAAAAATTGTACTCGCAATATTTCCTACCAATTCAGTCAAAATAGTAGGAAAGAAGCACTAATCAATCCTAAGGAACGGGATTCATAATGAATTTGTGATGCAAGAAAGATGAAGGCAGCGGACTTTACATCCATTGCCCTATTAATGATTTCATGAGAAAACTAGTGTGTGATCCCTTCAGGGATTTGTGGAGATTCGAAACTAAAGTCTTTCTTCAGCATGTTTCACTGTTTATGTTCGTAATTCACCGGGTTATTCGGATTTGAGATCCTGCCAAGTTCAGCCAAGAAAATGCCGAATTCGGATCCAGACTAGGCGTCGAGTTGAAATTTTGAATAATTCGGCTGATCTTACGCATTTTCCCTTGTAGTCGTACAGTCTCATTCATCCCCCAGTTACTGACCAAATCAGCTTCTCCGTCCTCTCCATACCACCCTCTCATCTTCATCATGCCCTTCCACGAGGAAGGCGACACCCCTCCAGGAGAGACTGAGTCTCCATTTCTTGTCACCCCCAGTCCAGGAAGAGACTCATCCCGTCTTATGCAAGACCTCTTGGAACACGTTTTCGCAGATCCACAAATCCAAAGTCCACCCCCTCATTTTGACCCGACAAAACGTCATGCACTAGCAGAACCATCTCATACACATTCTTGGGTAATGAAGACCCGCGAGAGCATCAAAGCGCGTCCATGGAATGCCCATTACGAAGATCAAACCATTGCTGCTCTCTGCGAAACCTGTCGACTCCACATGTCTTTGACAGCTACTATCACCATTGATGATCAACCTAAATGCGGAACTGTGGAATCTGATTACAAATCGCATCATTTTCATCTTGAGTCATGGTCTTCTAATACTCGATATTCATCATCCCAAAATCCCATCGAATCGAAACCTCAGTACGGTAGTTTTCATTGTTGTCAATGTCCTTTGGAAATCCAAATCGATTTTTTACTTCCTGTGGTACCGGAATATCTCCTCTCGTCTCTCAAAAAACGCAAAACCGGATCCAATTCCGCTCTTAATCTCATCAATCGGAGTAAAGAATCGAAGATATTCGCTACGAAGGCGTTTGGGACATTATCGACTTATTGTAATCATGCTCTTAACACGCCTAACGATGAACGTCGAGATATTAATCTCACGCCTGACGGACCGTTTGCTCGTAAAGTAGGGTTGGATCCTGATGTCATCAGATTCATGGAGTATCTGGGATGGTGGCAGGACAATGGTAAAACGATGTTACACCCACCACAGTGGGATGAGTCTTTGGATAAGGGACGATTGCTTCGGAAACTACTTGAAGCTGCAGAGATTGAACTTGCAGAACTCTACATTGAGTATGCAAAGGATTGTGACAAGAGTGATCTTCGTCCCAGTAACGTCTCTAATTTTCCCATCTAAACTTTTAGATTTCGAACCGAATATTATTTCTGCTATGGTTGATATTGCCAGATTAATGGCCGCGTCTTGGCCACGTTCAGGTATAACTCTTCTGCCATCAGACTTACTAATTGTAGGTTTCACTACTCGTTTGGAGAATTATTTTCGAAAATCTATCAATTTAGATGACCCAGTGAATCCGTATACTATACATTCTCTTCATTTCTAACGACTAGATCCTACGCATGTCTCGGAACAGTTCACGATGCGGACGATAACGACGTAATCAACGCCTACATCAAACAAGTTGAAGACGATCCAACAAATAGTGTCTTCTACCTTGAATGTCTTCAAGATATCGGTTCCTCCACCCAGAATCGTATAATCAATCAATTCGCACAAGGACAAGTCGCAAACGGCATCTTCACTCGCTTCGAGCTACAAAAAGCATATAAGACCCTAGAAATTGATCATCCAGATGGCATTGACGATGATGGTGTCTTCGCTGTTTTCCAAAGTCGTTGTGTGGATGCACCAGGGAGAGAACGAGATTTCAAGTTCGCATTGAACGTGATTCAATATTATCGAAGGGGTGCCTATAATAATAATGGACGAAGATCAGTGGACAGGAGAGGTACCATCATTTCATGGATCGTCTAATGTAGAAATGGATGCTACTGAAGCATATAAGCGATTACGAATTTCTGATGTTAAGATTTCTGACGACCATGTTATCGCAAATTTCGTTTCTTGCGTATGATCCTCAGATTACGGTCTAATCTCTAGAATGCCGATTATCCTCATGAACGAGATCTTCTGACAGAAGCCCTGCAAGTCGTTGGAAAAGAACGAAATAGTCTCGTTATTCGAAGTTTCTTGAGTGAACAAAGTATAATCCTGTTATTTCGGTGTTGACAAGTAGATGAAAGTCACGTTGCAGTTGGACCGCTTAATAGACAAATGTCCTTGGACGAAGCATACATTGTTCTTGGAATTGAAGGTGGCGCCAAGAACGATGATGGAGCCATCATGATCGCGTACAATGAATTGGTATAGTCATTTATACTCAATCTGATATAGGTCGGTCTTCAACCTGAGAGAACAGAAGAATTTAAAAAGGCAGTCGATGTAATCGCAGATCATCGCGACAGCATCCCTTTGAAGACATTCTTGATCGATATGATTACAAGTCCTGATAGTCTGTTACCCTTTCATACAAAACTTATAATAGAAACAAAACCCGGTCCAGGTTCCGTTACTCAACCTGTTGGATTGGAGAATATTGCGCAGACATGTTACATGAATTCCCTCTTTCAGTATTATTTCACCGTCAAGCCATTGCGGAACGCGATCCTGAATTACGAAGTGCACGAAGAAGGAGATCTGACTGACGACGAATTAAAGAAGAAACAAATCTCGAAATGGGAACTCGAACGATCTAAACGATGTAAGACCTTGTCTTGCTATGTTAATTCCAGTCATTGCACAACTTCGTTTACTATTCCAAGAATTAATTACGAGCGATTTGGCGTACATTCGACCGAAAGAAGAACTAGTTCGTCTCACATTGGTCGATGTCAAACAGGAAATTGAAGATGAAGCGATCAAACGTCGACAAAGCCTTGTAACGAATGCATCTGCATCCATATTAGATTCAGATATTCCAGATCTCATCGAAATTGAAGATACGAATGTTCCGACTGCGCCTGTATCTTCTCCTGTCGTTATTCCGACATCAGGCGAAGCAGTTCCTGAAATTATATCTCCCATTCGCAAGACGACTTCCGATATTGCAAATATTCAAATCTCTTCGGCTCCGGATGATACAGATTACGAATTTGTGGATCATGAGAGTAATGACTCTGGAGGTGTTCTCGCTTGCGCGCCCATTTCCGTGGGGCAGAAAGGGGTGGCGCTGGCCGAGGTTGGGGAGATGGTCGGGGCGGGCGCCGTCGCGGTCAGCGACAATGGGAGGCCGGTCGTGAGCGCGCAGCTAATGCGCAACGCGCTGGAGTACGCACGAACGTTCGGCAGCCCATAATAAATAATTGAAGAAGCCGACACTGACAACGAAGATGCCATGAAGCGAGGGCCTCGTGAGCGCGAGGCTGGGACTTAAAGGCATCCCGTCCGAAGCCGAGGAGATCGTCGGTAATCCACGATGTCTGCTCGCGCGGAGGACCGGAGGGCACGTGCATCTGGCGCACATGAGCACTAAGGGATCGGTCGAGCTCATTCGCTGGGGGAAGGAGCGGGGCATAAACGTGACGGCCGAGGTGTGCCCGCACCATCTGTCGCTCACCGAGCGCGGTCGAGGGCTACAACACGAACGCGAGAATGAACCCGCCGCTGCGCACGGCGGAGGACATAGCGGCTCTCCAGGAGGCGCTGCGCGACTCGGGACGATGAATGTCGTGGCGACCGATCACGCGCCGCACCACTACGACGAAAAGGAGCGCGAGTTCGCCGATGCGCCGAATGGCATCGTCGGCCTCGAGACCGCGCTCGGCGTCAACGTGACGACGCTGGTCGACCGCGGGATCCTGACGTGGGCCCAGCTGATCGAATCGATGTCCGTGGCGCCCGCCCGGCTGGCTATCTGCGTGGCGGATCGCTGGCGAAGGGAACGCCGGGAGACGTGACGGTGTTCGACCCGCGGCGATTGGAGGGTGGGAGCCCGACCCGATTCGTGTCCAAAGGTCGGAATACCCCCTATGCCGGCTTCGAGCTCAAGGGTCGGGCAATGTTACCATAGTTGAGGCATTTCGTGGCAGCATGGTGGCCGGCTGCGGGATTACTGTTTCAAGGTGATGGCTACGGGCGCTGGAGGAATCGACGGATGTGATCACGGCGTTGTTGCAAGAGCGCCGCCGGTTCGAGCAATGGTTGGCGACGCTCGAATCGCGGCACGCGATTACGCCGGCGAACGTCTACTCGCGTGTGCACGCGGATTACACGGCACGGTTGTCGGGCGTGCTCGATCAGCTCGGCGGGCGATCGGCCGAGCCCGGCGAGATCGGTGGATTCGCTCGGCGCCGAGCTGTCGACGCTCGAGTCCGAGGAGAACACCAGCGCGATCGGCGCCGAGGCTGAGCTCCGGGCCGCCGTCGGCGAGTACACGCAGGAGCGGTGGATCGAGCTGAGTGAGGCGACCGACACCGAGATTGCCCGGTTATCGAGCGAACGGTCCGAGGCGACCGCCGAGTTGGCGCAGCTGCAACAGCTGCTCGACGTGGCGGAGGCGCCCCGAGCCGGTCGTGCCGGTGCCGCCGGCTCCTCCGGCCGCACCGCCGTTGACGCCGCCGGAATGACCGTTGCTGCGCCAGCAGGTGGCGAGCGCGCCAGCCGCGGCGCCTCCGCCTCCACCGCCGCCGCCCGAGATCCCGCGATTGCGGCCGCCTGAGCCGAGGACGGCTGACGGGGCGATGCGGAACACCATCTGCCGCGATCCCGCGGCCGGTTGAGCCCAGGACAGAGCCCAAGACTGGGCCGACCATGGATCCGAAAATGTCGACGAGCTCGCGTTCTTGAAGTCGGTGGCGCCGGCCGGGGGGGCTCAGGAATCACCGCCTGGGGCCGCGGGCGATCAGGCGCGCGCGGCTGGCGCTGGCGGTCAGGCCGCGCCCGCTCCTTCGTCGCGCGCCAAGCTCGCGACTCCGCCAGAGGCCGGGACGCTCGAGCGTCTCGGCTCGATAACCCGGCGACACCCGCGAAGGGCGACAGTGGCAGTGTGCCGGTGTTTTTGCGCGACGTGCCGACCGAGCAGGTCGAAACGCTGAAGAACATGCTCGGAGTGTGGGTCTATGAACTACCCGACGGAGTGGTATTGCAGAAGCGGTGCGGCGGCGAACTCGCCGCAATGTAACGGGCCCCGCGCGGCCTAGGCCTTAGCGGCCTTGGCGAGGTGGCTCTTTTGCCGAGCGGCCGCATTCCGGTGAATGAGCCCTTTGCGCGCCGCGCGGTCGAGCAGGCTGACAGCGGCCAGACGCTCGTCGGCCGACGACGTGGGGGCCTTGGCCTTCTTGAGCGCGGTCCGCAGCGCCGAGCGCTGGGCGCGATTGCGCACCGTCGCCGCCCGGGACTTGCGCATGTTTTTCTTCGCGCGACTGGATGTTCGGCATAGACCTGTAAGGTTGCCGTCCCAATCGCGCATGTCAAGATGCGCCATTACTTTGACGCTATGATCGCCGAGGGCGCACCATTCGTCGTCGAGCTCGCGCACTTCAACGGGCCGCTGGATCTCCTGTTGACGCTCATTCGCGACGAGCAGATCGACATTTACGACATTCCGATCGCGCGCGTGGCCGAGCAATTCCTCGTGCGCCTGCACTCGCTCGGCCTCGACGAGGCGGCGGACTATCTCGACATGGCCGCTCGGTTGTTGCGCATCAAGGCACAGTTGCTCTTGCCGCATCCGGAAGGGAACGAGGCGTGGGAGGATCCGCGCGCGGAGCTCGTGCGCCGGCTGCTCGAGTATCAGCAGGTCCGCGAGGTCGTCGACATCCTGGATGCGCGAGGCGAAGCGCGCCGCAATCAATTCGCGCGTACCGTGCCCGTTCGCCCCGGCGATCCGGTGCCTCAGAACACGGTGTTGTCGGTCTCGATGAGCGAGCTTCTCGCCGCGGTCGATCGGGTGCTGCGCTCCGCTGTGCGCCCGATCGTGCACACTGTCGTGCCGCGAGCCCTCGACGTGGAAGGCGCGCTGCGCGCCGTGCGCGCGTTGCTTGCCGAGCGCTCGCGTGCGTCGTGGCGCGATCTCTTGGCCGCGGGGTCGGAGCCATGGCGCGCGTTGTCGTTTCTGTTAGCGCTGCTCGAAATGGCCCGTTTGGGTGAATGCATCATTCGGCAAGCGGCGCCGTTTGCCGACGTGTGGATCTCGCCGCATGGCGAGATCTGTCCAACCGACCAGTCGAGCAGCGCAAAGCGCTGCATCGACGAGCCGCGGAGCGGCTCGGTGTGAGCCCGCTGGCCAAGCTGCTTGAAGCCGCGCTCTTCGCGAGTGGCACTCCGGTACCGCTCGACGACCTCGCAGCGCTCGACCCCGAGTCGACGGGCGAGCAGATCACCGCGGCGTTGACCGAGATCGCCGAGCACTACGCGGATCACGGCGTCGAGCTGATCGAGGCGGGCGGCGGGTGGCAGATCCTGACGCGCGGCGAGTACACGGCGGCCATCGAGCGCGCGCAACTCGCGTCTCGGCCGCAGCGGCTGTCATTGGCGGCGCTGGAGACGTTGGCGCTCGTGGCGTATCGACAGCCAGTCGCGCGGGCCGAGATCGAGGAGATTCGTGGCGTCACGGTTGGGAATCTGCTCAAGACCTTGCTCGAGCGCGGGCTCGTCGACGTGGTCGGCCGGGCCGAGGGACTCGGGCGGCCGTTGCTCTACGGAACCACGCCCGCGTTCCTGGAACAGTTCGCGTTGCGGCACTTGGGCGAGTTGCCGCGCGCGAACGAGCTGGCCGTCGCGCTCAAGCCGCTCTCTGAGCTATGATGCGCATCCAGCGCGCGCTCGCCCGCTCCGGCGTGGCATTGCGGCGGCGGGCGGACGAGCTGGTGGCGGCGGGGCGCGTGCGGGTCAACGGGCAGGTCGCGAAGATCGGGCAGTCGGTCGATCCGGCGACGGATCGCATCACCGTCGATGGCGCCGAGGTGACGCCACCAGCCGCGTCGGCCACGTGGATCGTCCTGAATAAGCCGGGCGGTGTGCTCACGGCTCGGAAAGATCGGGACGGTCGCCGAACAGTCTTCGATCTCGTCCCGGACGTTCCCGGGCTCACGTATGTCGGACGGCTGGATTACATGACAGAGGGCGTGCTGCTGCTCACCACCGATGGGGTTGCCGCGCATCGGCTCACGCATCCGAGCGCCGGCGTCGAACGCACCTACGTCGCGACGGTCCGTGGGGACGCCGCTGGCGCGGCGCGGGTCGCGCGCGCGGGTGTCACCTTGCCCGATGGCGAAATCGTGCGGCCGGTCGACGCGGCGGCGCGCGCGATTGGGCAACGGCGTTGGGAGTTCGAGGTCACGATTACCGAAGGCAAGCATCATGAGGTCCGCCGGCTGTGCGAGGCGCTGGGCCTCGACGTTCGAGCGACTGGTGCGTACCCGTTTTGGGCCAGTGCAGCTTGCCAATCTGGCTTCGGGCGCGACTCGTGCCCTCACCGCGGCTGAACAGCAGGTGATAGAACATGCCTAAGACCGCAACACCGACGGCTTCGACCGTCGTGCCGTCGGATACGTCGCTCGCGCAGGCTGTGGCGCGGCAGGTCGCTCGTCGGGTTGTCGGGCAGGACTACATGGTCGAGCGCCTGCTCATCAGTCTGCTGACGGGCGGGCATGTGTTGCTGGAGGGCGTGCCCGGGCTGGCGAAGACGCTGACCGTCAGGACGTTGGCCGAGACGGTTCGGACAACATTCAGTCGCATTCAGTTCACGCCGGATCTGTTGCCGGCTGACGTCATCGGGACGCAGGTCTACGACCAGTCGAATGGGCAGTTCACGGTCAAGCGCGGTCCGATCTTCGCCAACATCGTGTTGGCGGACGAGATCAATCGCGCGCCGGCGAAGGTGCAGGCGGCGCTGCTCGAAGCCATGCAGGAGAAGCAGGTGACGATCGGCGGTGTGACGCACGTGCTCGAGGAGCCGTTCCTGGTGCTGGCGACGCAGAATCCGATCGAGCAGGAAGGGACGTATCCGCTGCCCGAGGCTCAGGTCGACCGCTTCATGATGAAGCTCAAGGTCGGGTATCCGTCGAAGGAGGAGGAGCGGGAGATCCTGCGACGGATGGCGGGTGGGACGGCCATCCCGGTCGAGGCGGTGGCGTCGCCCAGCGCGATTCTCGAGGCGCGGGCGAAGATTGCCGAATTGTACATGGACGATCGGATCGTCGAGTACATCGTCGAGATCGTGCACACGACGCGGCGGCCGGCTGATGCTGGGCTCAAGGAGCTGGGGCCGCTCGTCGAGTACGGGGCAAGTCCGAGAGCCACGATCGCACTGGCGCAGGCTTCTCGGGCTCACGCCTATCTTCGCGGCCGCACCTTCGTGACGCCCGACGATATCAAGGCCATTGCGCCCGACGTGCTCCGGCATCGGATCCTGACGACGTTCGAGGCCGAGGCCGAGTCGGTGACCAGCGATATCATCGTCCAGCGCGTGCTCGCCGCGATCGAGAGCCCATAATGGGTTCTGAATGGCGCTTCGCGCCGGCTCGCTTCGCGTCGCCCTTACTAGGTTGTTGGCCAGATGTCATCAACAGTTCCGCCTGAGGTCCTCAAGCAGGTCAAGCTCATCGAGCTGCGCACGCGGGGGCTCGTGAACTCGCTGTTTACGGGCGAGTACCATTCCGTGTTCAAGGGCCAGGGCATGGAGTTCGCGGAAGTCCGCGAGTACCTGCCGGGCGACGAAGTACGGTCGATCGACTGGAACGTGACCGCGCGGATGCGGCGCCCATTCGTGAAGCGCTATGTCGAGGAGCGCGAGCTGACGGTGGTGCTCGCGGTCGACTTGTCGGGCTCGGAGCGCTTCGGCACGACGCGGCGCTTCAAGAGCGAGGCCGCGACGGAGCTCGGCGCCGTGCTGGCAATGTCGGCCGTCCGGAACAACGATCGGGTCGGGACGGTTCTATTCACGGATCGGGTGGAGCACGTGGTTCCGCCGCGCAAGGGACGGCGCCATGTACTGCGCATCGTCCGCGATCTGCTCGCGTTCCAGCCGGTGGGGCGCGGGACCGATCTGGCGGGCGCGATCGAGTACCTGAACCGCCTGTTATCGCACCATGCCATTGTGTTTCTGATCTCGGACTTCCAAGCCGGAGCGGGCGGCATCGAGCGGCCGTTGAAGCATCTCGCACGACAGCACGATGTGATCGCGGTCACGGTCGAGGACCCGGCCGAGAAGACCCTGCCGAACCTGGGTCCGGTGCGACTCGTCGACCCGGAGACCGGTGCGACGATCGTGGTTGACACCAGCAAGGCCGTTGTGCGGGCGCGATACGAGCAGAATGTGCGCCGACGAGCGCCAGGCGCGCCGACAGCTGTTGCGGCGGCTGGCGATCGATGAGGTCGCGATTCGCACGGACGCCGGGGTCGTCGAGCCGCTCCTGGGATTCTTTCGCGCTCGCACGATGCGACTCCATCGGCGACGCAGCGCTGGGCATGCCTGATGTTCGCCGGTCTGGCGGTGCTGGCGCTGCTCGTTCCCGGCGACTCGGTCATGCTGGGCGTTCGCGTCACGCCAGACACCGTTACGGTCGGCGCGCCATTTCAGGTCCTTGTCCGCATCCGTGCGCCGCGCGGGTCGCGCATCGAGTTCTCGCTCGGACCTGACTCCACCGGCGCTGTTCAGGCGCTGGACACACGCCAGATCAGGGATTCGCCCGACACGACCGGCGCGGAAGCCATGGCGACCTATCGCATGGCCGCGTGGGATGTGGGGCCGCAGCAAGTGCTCATTCCCGACGCGATGGTGAGGTTCCCGAGTCTGGCGCTGCGACCTGTGCCGATTGCGCCGCTGACGGTGTTTGTCCGGCGCCTCGTACCCCCCAAGGACAGTGCGAAGCGGGTGCCGAAGCCGGCGCGAGCGATCCTCGTGGCGGTCGAGCCGTGGTGGTGGCGTTGGGCCGTGGCGGTAGGAGCGCTGCTCATACTCGTGCTTCTCCTTTCTTGGCTCGTATCCCGGTCCAAGCGCCGGACCGGGCCTGGAGCAAACCGGGATCCATACGAGGAAGCCGTGCGCGAGCTCGATCGCATCGAGCGCCTCGGCCTGATCGATGCCGGCGAGCGTGGGCGGTATGTCGCCCTCGTCACCCAAGTCGTGCGCGACTATCTCGCCGGCCGGATCGCGACGGCTTCGCTCTCCCTGACGACCATGGAGTTGGTGGAGGCGCTCCGCGCCGATGCGCGCGTGCCGCTCGAGCGCCTGCAGGGCGTGCTGGAGGAGAGCGATCAGGTCAAGTTCGCGCGGGCCAGAGTGTCGGCCGAACGCGCGGTCGCGGTGGCGAGTGATGCGCGGCAAGTCGTGGAGGAGACCGATACGGCCGTCAAGAAGAGCGAGGAGGCGGCGGCATGACCTTCAACGGCGTCGGGCTGGGGCAGCCGTGGGTCCTGCTCCTCCTGTTGATGCTGCCCCTGTGGTGGCTCGCGCGTCGTGGCCAGCGGCCGGCGGCCGTCACGTTCTCGCGCGTGGCAATCCTGGCCGCAGGACCGCGGCTGGGGCTTACCCTCAGCCGGTTCCTGTTTGTCTTGCGCAATCTGGCGCTGGCCGCGTGCATCATCGCGTTGGCCCGGCCGCGGACCGGCGCGCGGGCCGAGATGATCACGAGCGAGGGGATCAACATCGTGCTCTGCGTCGATCTCTCGAGCTCGATGCTGGCACTCGACTTCCAGCCCCAGAATCGTCTCGAAGTCGCGAAACAGACAATGAAGCAGTTCGTGGCGGCTCGCCAATCCGACCGCATCGGCGTCGTCGCGTTCGCGGGCGAGGCGCTCACGCAGGTGCCGTTGACGCTCGACTATCCGGTCGTGCAGGCGGCGATAACGAACCTGCAGGCCGGTGAGCTCGACGATGGAACCGCCATCGGGACGGCGATCGCGACTGCCGCCAACCGACTGCGCGTCGCCCCCGGGCGGTCGCGCGTCATGGTGCTGCTGACCGACGGCGACAACAATCGCGGGTCGATCGATCCGCGAACCGCCGCCCAGGCCGCGGCGGCGTTTCGGATCAAGGTCTATACGATTGGCATCGGGACCGACGGCATGGCGCCGGTGCCGGTTGGGCGCGGGCTTTTTGGGCTTCGCTACGAGAATCGGCCCGTGCACATCGACTACGACCTCTTGAGTGACATCGCGAAGATCACGAACGGGAGGTTCTTCCGTGCGCGGGACGCGGATGCGTTGGGGCGCATCTATCAGCAGATCGATCAGCTGGAGCGCGTGCCGGTGCGGACGCAATCGTTCGTGCACTACCGTGAATTGTTCAGGTGGCCCCTGGCGGTCGGCCTGCTCGCGCTGCTGTTCGAGCTCGGTCTACTCGCTTGGCGAGGGCCGTTGCCGTGATGGCGCTATTTGAGCAACCCATTCTGCTAGCGGTTGCCATTCTCGGGCCGCTCATCGTCGTGGCGCTGGTTGTTTCCCGGCAACAGCGACGACGCGCGAGACTGGCCAAGCTCGGCACACCGGCGATCGTCAACCGCCTGGTGCCCACGGCGTCCAGAGAGTCAGGCGTCCTCAGGGTGATCCTGCTCGGCGGAGCGGCCCTCTGCGCGGGAGTGGCGCTCGCCGGCCCGCGGTGGGGAAACGAGCAGCGGCTGGAGCACGGATCCGGGGTCGATGTCGTGCTGGCCCTCGACGCATCGCTCTCGATGATGGCCCGGGACGAGCGCCCGAATCGCCTCGAGCGTATGAAGGAAGAGGTCCGGCGCCTGCGGGATCTCTCGCCGGGCGACCGGACGGCGCTCATCGCGTTCGCCGGTCGGAGTTACGTCCTGACACCGCTCACTGTCGATGATGGGGCATTGGATCTGTTTCTGGAGAACCTCGACCCGTCGGTCGTCGGGCAGCCCGGCACGGCGCTGGCACGGGCGATCCGGCAGGGCACCGAGCTTCTGTTGGCGACCAGGACGGCGAGCGATCGCGCGCTCGTCCTCATGAGTGACGGGGAAGGCTTCGACGACGAGTCGGACGTGAGGGCGGCGGCGGAGTATGCGAAGGAGAATGCGGTGAGCGTCGTGACGGTGGGATTTGGCACGGAAGCAGGCGCGACGATCCCCGTTACGGGAGGGGCGCCAGGCGACACCGTCAAGCGCGATGAGAATGGGGACATCGTCGTGACCCATTACACGCCCAAGATGCTGGAAGCCATCGCCGACGCCGGGCACGGGGTGTTCATCTCGGCGACCGAGACGGATAAGGCGGTCAAGATTCGGAACGCGTTGAACAAGTTGCGGACGCAGGAGCGCGCGCTGGAGCGCGGGCAGTCGCTCGCGCCGCAGTTTCAGCTTTTTCTGGCGCCCGCCCTCTTGCTGCTGTTGTTGGACACTTTCTTGGCTGATAGAACGCGCGTGCGGGTTCGAAAGGTGCGAAAGGCTGGCGCGGTCGCCGCGACGGCTGTTGCGCTGGGGTTCGTCCAAGGGCCTACCGATAGCGTGCCGCCTCCCCAGGCTTTCAAGCAGCTGGTCGACAAGGGCGATCACACGTCTCGGACCATGTACAACTATGGGACCTCGCTGCTGGCGAGCGACTCCATGGATGCGGCCGTGTCCGCGCTATCGCTCGTGGCGAGCGATCGGGATCCCGAGGTGCGATATCGGTCGCTGTTCAATTTGGGTCTGGCGCACCTCAAACGGGGATTGGCCGAGTCGGGTGATAACGCGCGATCCGAGCTGGACATGGCACTGGCGGCCTACAAGCGCGTGCTGCTCATGCGCTCGTCGGACGACGATGCCAAGTGGAACTACGAGCTCGCGCTCCAGGCGAAGCAGTCCGGTGGTGGCGGCTCGTCGCAGCAGCCCAAGAACAACCCGCAGCAGAACAATCGTCAGCAACAACGCCAGGGCGATCAGCCCGAAGGGCAGCTCGGGAAGCGGCAGGCCGAGGAGATCTTGAAGAGCGCGGCGCGCGAGGAGCGCGACGTCGAAGGGAAGCGGCAGAAAGAAGCGGCGACCGACGTGCCGCCCATCGGGAAGGATTGGTGATGCTGGCCCTCCTGCTGCAGTTGGCCATCGTGGCGCGCGCGCCGATCGACACGGCGCAGCCCGTGAATTTCCACGCGATGGTGACGCCGGACACGGTGTTCGTCGGGCAGCAGGTGACCTACGAAGTCGGCGTATTCCTCGACGATCAGCTGCGACTGCGGCTCCGCCGCAATCCCGAGTTCGTGCCACCCGAGCCGCGGGCCATGCTGGCGTACGACCTGCCGTCGACCGCGACCGCGCCTGGCGCGCGACGTGTGGGCGATCACGAGTACGAGGTGCACGTGTTCGAGCGGGCGTTCTTCCCGCTCGAAGCGGGGCGATATGAGATCCCCGCGGCCGAGCTGTCGTACTCGCTGCCGCTGTCGATGAGCTTTTTCAGTCGCGAGGAGAGTCATACGCTCGCGGCCGAGAGTCTGGCGATCGTGGCGCTGGCGCCGCCGGTCGCGGGGCGGCCGGCGAATTACGCCGGCGCGGTCGGCGAGTTGCACGTCGACGAGCGGTTGGATGCGCATCGGGTGCGCGCCGGCGATCCCGTGCTGCTCACGGTCCTGGTTGGCGGGCGCGGGAATGTCAAACTGCTGCCGCGGCCCGCCCTGGCGGTACCGTGGGGGTCGGCGGTCGCGGCCGAAGAGCGCGTGCGCGTCGATACGACGACCGCCGATGTGCATGGGACCAAAGAGTTCGACTGGGTCGTGACGCCGCGCGATACCGGGGTCCTCGCGCTCCCCCCGGTTGGCTACCCGTACTTCAACCCGTATACCGAGCGATACGAGATCGCGGTGACGCGCTCCGACACGTTACGGGTCGGGGCGGGGACGCTCGCGTCACTCGATACCACGCGGATGGATGCCAGTCCGCCGCTGGCGATCCGCACCATGTACCGCGGCAATCTTCCGCCGCCGCTCTACTCGCGGCCCGAGTTTTTCGCGGTCGCGGCCTGCGCGCCGATCCCGGCGATTGCGCTGGGGGCTGCGCGTCGCGCACGGCGTCGCCGGCGTCGCGTGCTCTCGGCCGCGGACCGGCTCAAGATCCTGTCGCGCTCTCGCCGGCCGATCCCACCGCCTGCGCTGCGTCGGGCCTACGTTGCCGCGTTGGCGGAGCGCTTCGCGCTCTCGCCCGCTACCCTCACGCAGCGCGGCGCGCTCGCGCACGTGTTGCGAAGGGAAGGGTGCACCGGGCCATCGGGGATGCGGGTCGAGAAATTGCTCGACTCCCTCGATAAGACCGCGTATGGGCCTGGGCCCGATCTGCCCAAGGACATTGCGCGGCAAGCGTATGCGGCATTCGAGAGCGTCTGCCGGGAGGCGCGGCAGCGTATCGTGCCGCTGCTCTTGCTCTGCGTTGTTTTCGGAGCGACGGCCCGGGCGCTGGGCGTTGGCGAGGCCGAGGCCAGCGAGCAGTTCCGGCAGGGGCTCACGGCCTACGCGCGCCATCAGTATGGACCCGCCGCGGTGCGGTTCGCGGCTGCGGGCCATCTCGCGCCGCGCGCCGCTGACGCGTGGGCGAATGCGGGGACGGCCGCATGGGTGGTAGGCGATACGGCCGACGCGGTCGTGGGGTGGCAGCGTGCCGCGCGGCTCGAGGCGTTTGCGCACGATGTCCATGAGCGGCTCGGGCTCGTGCGAGCATCGCAAGAAGGGACGATCGCCGCGCCACCGCGGGTCGACGCCGGAGTCGTGGCGTCGATTGCGCTCGGGTGTTGGGTCTTGCTCTGTCTCCTACTCGCACTCTGGCCCGGGCGCGTGAAAGCGCTCACCGCGCTGCTCGGCATTGTGGCGGTCGTCGGCGCGGCCGGCGCTGTGTGGCTCGACGAGCTGGCCAGTGGCGCCAAGCTGGTGGTGATCGCCTCGGGGTCCGGCCTTTCGTCCTCGCCCGCTTTGGGCGCCGAGCGCGTCGCCGCGCTCGATGCCGGCGATGTGGCTCGCATCGAGGAGCGCTCGGGCGCGTGGGTGCGAGTCCGGCTCGATGGCGACCGCGATGGCTGGGTCGAGATCGGCCAGACCACTCCGATCGGAGCGTACTAGGTTACGGCGTGCCCACGATTGCCATACTGCCCAGCGCGCTGGCTGATCAGATAGCCGCGGGCGAAGTGGTGGAGCGGCCGGCGTCGGCCGTCAAAGAGCTCGTGGAAAATGCCATCGACGCTGGCGCGAGATCGGTCGAGATCGAAGTCGACGACGGCGGCCGCGCGGGCATACGCGTCAGCGATGATGGGTGCGGCATGGCGCGAGAGGACGCGCTGCTGGCGCTGGAGCGGCATGCGACCTCGAAGATCCGGTCGGCTGACGATCTCGTGGGCATTGCGACGTTCGGATTTCGTGGTGAGGCGCTGCCCTCCATCGCGTCCGTTTCGGCCCTGACACTGGAGACAGCGCCGGGCGACGGGGCCGGGACGGTCGTACGTGTGGTCGGTGGGTCAGTGCTCGAAGTGGCGGACGGTGCGAGAAGGCGAGGGACGACCGTGTCGGTCGCGCGGCTTTTTCACAACGTGCCGGCGCGGCTCAAGTTCTTGCGGAGCGCGCGGTCGGAGTGGCGAGCCGTGACCGACGCCGTGACGTCGTTGGCGCTCGCTCAGCGTGGGCTGCATTTGACGCTCACGCACGACGGCGTCCGCGCTATGACGCTGCCTGGGGCAACGTCGCTGCGAGCGCGCGTCGGCGCAATCTGGGGTGGGACGTATGCGGATGCGCTCGTCGAGGTCGACGATGTCGCTGGCACTGTCTATGTGAGCGGGCTTGCCGAGCGGCCGAGTGATGTCGGGACTCGCTCGCGGCGCGTGGTGCTAGTTATTAACGGGCGCGCGGTGCGCGACGCGGGGTTGGTTCGGGCGGCCGAAGCCGCGTATCGGTCAACCATCCCCGCCGGGCTCCGGCCGTCGGTCTTTCTCGACATCACCGTCAGTGCCGAGTCGGTCGACGTCAATGTGCATCCGGCGAAGGCCGAGGTTCGGTTTCGGGACCGGTGGGTAGTGGAGCGAGCGGTTGAGAACGCGGTGCGTCGTGCCCTTGGGACTTTGGCGAGCTCCCACGTTGTCGGGACCTGGGTTTCGAACGGCGTGGCTTCTCCTCCGCCGGATGAGCGCGTGCTGCTTCGCAGCAACGCTCACTCGCTCGGACCGCTGGCGGAACCGGCGATCGAGAGTGCGTCATCGGCCGAGGCTGGGGCCGACGTCGAGATCGTGCCGCCGTTGGTACAGCTGCGGCGCACGTATCTCATGTACGAGCACGACGAGGGCGTTGTGTTGATCGACCAACACTCGGCGCACGAGCGAGTGTTGTTCGAGCAGTTCATGACCGAAAAACGAACGGCGGGGCAAAGGCTGCTGTTCCCGTTGACGTTGCACATGGGCCCGGCCGAGGGGGATGCGTTCGAGGAGCACCGCGAGCTGTTCGAGACGCTGGGGTTCGAGATCGAAGGGTTTGGTGGCCATTCGCTGCTCGTGCGAAGTGTGCCGATGCCGCATGCGCGGTTCGACGCCGAGCGGTGTTTGCGGGAGACGCTCGACGCATTGACGGGAGATCGGGTCGCCGGAACCGCGACGCGGCACGAGCGGCTGGTTTCGACCGTGGCCTGTAAGGCCGCGGTCAAAGCCGGCGACAATCTCTCGGCGGCCGAGATGCGGGCGCTGTATCTGGCGTTGGGCCGGACGACGTTGCCGGCGCATGATGTGCATGGGAGGTCGACCATCGTCCGGCTGTCGTGGGATGAGCTCGAGCGACGGTTTGGACGGCGCTAGGCGCGGCGAAGCCGTGCCGTTTCCAACCGACTATCGATGAGTGCGAAGCGCTCCATCGAGCGAGCGGCGCAGCCGCTCATTGTCGTGTGCGGGCCGACGGCGGCCGGGAAGTCGGCGCTGGCCATGCGGCTGGCCGAGGTCCTGCCGATCACGATCGTGAGCGCGGACTCGCGGCAGATCTATCGGCGATTCGAACGTCGGCACGGCGAAGCCGACGTGTCAAGAAAGGGATAAGGTTCCGCACGCGGGGTTGGATCTCGTTGACCCTACCCACCGATTCTCATCGTTTGCGTGGGCGAACGCGGCCATTGAGGCGATTGCGCGAGCGCGGGCCGAGGGCCGGGTGCCGGTCGTGGTGGGCGGCGCGGGATTCTATGTTCGCGCACTCGTGACACCCGAGCCGGGAATGATGCGATATGACGCCCGCTATCTTGTGGTGGATCCCGGGCCGGTGTTGCGCGAGTGGATCGGCCATCGGATCGAACGTCATGTTGGCCGGAGGATGGCGGGAGGAAGTGGTGCGACTCGAGCGCGACGTACCGGACAGCGCGCCCGCGTGGCAGGCGAGCGGGTACGGGGCGGTCCGTGAGATGGTGCGGGGCAACCTGTCCGAACACGAGGCGCGGGAGGCCGTCGTGATTGCGACGCGGCAGTACGCCAAACGACAGCGGACCTGGTTTCGGCACCAGCTGCCGGCCGACCAGACCACACGCATCGACCCTCGCTCGCCGGAGGCGTTGGCGCGACTCGAGGAGCTGGTGCGATGAGCGAGGCGCAGCCGAGCGTTGTCCAACCGACTGGTCACGGCGAGCGGAGCGAGCCGTGAACATTGGCATCACGTGCTACCCGACGTATGGCGGCTCCGGTGCGGTCGCGACCGAGCTCGGGATCGCGCTCGCGGCCCGCGGGCATGAGGTGCACTTCATCACGTATCAGCAGCCGTTTCGGCTGCCCATGTTCCAGCCGCGGATCTATTTTCACGAAGTGGACGTTGGGCGGTATCCGTTGTTCGAGTATCCGCCGTATGATCTCGCGCTCGCCGTGCGGATGCACGAGGTCGTGCTCCGCAACAAGCTCGACCTGCTGCACTGTCATTACGCCATCCCGCACGCGACGAGCGCATGGATCGCGAGGGAGATGCTGCGTGAGACTGGCGACGACATCAAGCTCGTGACGACGCTGCACGGGACGGACATTACGATCGTCGGGCAAGATCCGTCCTTTCATGCGATCACAAAATTCTCGATCGAGCGGTCGGACCGGTTAACCGCCGTATCGGATTATCTGCGCGAGGCGACGTATTCGGCGTTCGGGTGCAGCGGTTGTCGCGTCGATGTGATCTACAACTTCGTCGATCCGAAGGTCTTCGATCGGTCGCGGTACCAGCCGCTCATGAGCAATGGGCGAAAAGTGCTCATGCACATCTCCAACTTCCGCGCCGTCAAACGGGTGAGAGACGTCGTGCGCATCTATGCGAAGGTGCGCAAGGCGGTACCGAGCGTGTTGGTCATGGTCGGCGACGGGCCCGATCGCGTCGAGGCACAGGATGAGGCGCGACTCCTGGGAGTCGAGGATGATGTGCAGTTCCTCGGGAAGCTGGAGTCCGTCGCGCCACTGCTCGCCGGCGCGGATGTGTACTTGTTGCCGAGTCAGAGCGAGTCGTTCGGGCTCTCGGCCTTGGAGGCGCTGGCGTCCGGGGTACCGGTCGTCGCGTCACGCGTGGGCGGGTTGCCCGAGGTCGTCCGCGATGGTGAGACCGGGTGGCTGTTCCCCATCGGGGACGTTGATGCCATGGCGGATGCGGCCATCGCGCTCCTGCGCGACCCGGAGCGATGGCGCGTGGTCAGTGCCGCCGCCGCGGCGGATGCGCGGGCGCGTTTTGCGACCGACGACATCGTGAGTCAGTACGAGGCGCTCTATCGCGATTTCTAGCGTTGCACGCCTCGTTCGCCTGCAGAACGGATTGCTCGCCGCTGCCGGCGTCTTCGTTGGCGCCCGCGGAGCTGGGGTCACCTGGTCGCCCGCGGTGCTCGCCGCCGCCGCGGCTGCGATTTGGTTGAGTGCGGTCGCCAACGCGTTCAACGACTATGATGATCGGGCCATCGACGCGGTTATTCACCCGGGCCGGCCGCTCCCATCCGGTGCACTGACTTCGGCTGCGGCTCTACGCATTGTCGTGATCGCCGGGGTGGGTGGGGTTCTGTCGAGTGTATTGGCCCGGCCCATTCTTGGCGTGGTCAGCCTCGGCGTCATCGGCGTCATGCTGGCCTATGGGCGAATCAAGGCGCGATCGGGCCTCGCGGCCAATGCGACCGTGGCGGTGCTCGCTTCGATGCCGTTTCTCTATGGCGCGTGGGCCGCGGGCGAGCCGCGCGCGGGCCTCGTGCTGGTGGGCATTGCGGCGCCGCTGCATTTCGCGCGCGAGATCGCCAAGGACGTTGATGACATCGACGGCGATCGGGGGCGCCGCCGGACGCTGCCCATCACGGCGGGCGTCGGTGTGGCCCGTGTGATCGAAGTCGCGGCGACGTTCGTGTTCATCGTCGCGTGGGTCGTGTTTCTGGACGCGCGATGGATCGCGTGGCCCGCGGTGGTGCTGGCCATGGCGGCGGCGTATTGGGGGATGCCGGCGATCTATAAAGGGGCGATGGCTGTGGCGATGATCGCCTACTATGTTTCGCGGCCATGACGGTCGTCCAAGCGTTCGTCCTCGGCATCATCCAAGGGCTGACTGAGTTTCTTCCGATCTCGAGCTCGGCGCATCTCACCCTGGCGCCGTGGATCTTCCGGTGGACCGACCCGGGACTCGAGTTCGATGTCGCGCTGCATATGGGGACGCTGATCGCGGTCCTGTGGTATTTCCGGGCCGAGTGGGTGCGGCTGGCGCAAGCCGCATGGGGGATTGTCCGGCATGGCGGGCGTGTGCAGAGCCCGGAGGAGATGCGGGTCGTGCTCCTGATCATCGCGACGATCCCCGGCGCGATCGCGGGTCTGCTGCTCGAGAAACGGGCGGAGGATACGTTCCGGTCGCCGCTCCTGATCGCCGGCACGCTGTCGGTCATGGGCGTGCTGCTCTGGGCCGTCGACAAGTGGGCGCCGGCGGATCGGTCAATGGAGCGGCTCGGCGTCATGGACGCCGTCTGGATCGGGCTGGCGCAGATCCTGGCGCTCGTTCCCGGCGTATCACGATCTGGGTCGACGATCACGGCGGGCCGCGCGCTCAAGCTCGATCGCGAGAGCGCGGCCGTGTTCAGCTTTCTTATCAGCATGCCGATTATCGCGGGCGCGGGCTTGCACAAGTTGCCGCATTTGTTGAAGGCGGGCATTACGGCGCCGATCGCCACCGGGGTCATTGCGGCCGCGGTGAGCAGCTGGTTCGCGATCGCGATCGTGCTGCGCTATGTGAAGACGCATAGCTATGGCGTGTTCGCGCTGTATCGGGTGCTGCTCGCGGCCGCCGTCGTCGCACTCTGGTTCTCCCGCGCAGGTGCCTGAGGGCTCCGAGTACGATGGGCTGCAGGCGGCCGAGCTGAAGGCCAGGCTCGGGCTACCACGTGTCAATGTCTACGACAGTATCGCTTCAACAATGGACGCGGCGCACGCGGCCGCGGAGGCCGGAGCGCCGGCCGGGACGCTGATCATCGCCGATCGGCAAACGGCCGGCCGTGGGCGCGCTGGACGGCGCTGGGCCTCCTCCGCCGGCGTGGGGCTGTACCTGACACTCATCGAGCGGCCGACGGATCCGAAGGCGCTCGACGTGCTGTCGCTGCGGCTCGGCATTCGACTGGCGCCCGTGCTCGATGGCTTCGCCGACGGCCAACGCGTCGAGATCAAGTGGCCGAACGATCTCTATATCGGCACGGGAAAGTTGGCGGGCATTCTCTCCGAGGCCCGTTGGCAGGACGAGCGGCCTTCGTGGGTCGCGATCGGGCTCGGCGTCAATGTCATCGCGCCGCCCGAGGTCCCTGGCGCCGTTGGTCTCCGGGGGGGCGTCCATCGCGCGGAGTTACTCGCGGCGGTCGTGCCGGCGCTGCGTGCGGCCGCGAGGCAGAAGGGTGCGCTGGCTGAGGCCGAGCTCGAGGAGTATGCGATGCGCGACATGGCGCGAGGGCATACGTGTCGCGAGCCGGCCGTCGGGACTGTGGCTGGCATCTCGTCCTCGGGCGAGCTGCTGGTGCGGTGCGGCGAGGCCATCGGGGCGTACCGTTCGGGGTCGCTCGTTATGGTTAGTCTGTGATCTTCGTTTTCGACGTTGGGAATACCGAGACCACGGTTGGGCTTTGGGCAGGCGCTGAGCTTCGGGCCCATTGGCGGCTGACCACGAATCCCGACCGGACGCCGGACGAGTTGGCACTGCTCATCCAGCAGCTGCTCGGGGTGGGGAAAGTGCATCCGACGGAGATCCTCGGCACCGCGATCGGGTCGGTGGTGCCGGCCATCACCCGACCGTTGGCCGAGGCGTGTCGGGTGTCGTTTGGGCGGCCGGCCATAATCGTAGACGCGACGTCGAAGCTGCCGATCACGCTGGCCGTTGACGAGCCGTTGACGGTCGGTGCCGATCGGTTGATCAATACGCTGGCCGCCAGCCGGCTGTATCACCGAGACACGATCGTCGTGGACCTCGGGACGGCGACCACGTTCGATTGCATTACTGCTGACGGGACCTTTCTCGGCGGAGCCATTGCGCCCGGAGTCCGGACCTCGTCCGACAACCTCGTACGGCGGACCGCCAAGCTGCCGGCGACGGAGTTGGTTGCGCCATCCAGGGTGATTGGGAAACGCACCGAGGAGTGCATCCGGGCGGGGGTGGTGTTTGGGGCTGTCGATTCGATCGACGGGATAGTGCGGCGGATCAAGAAAGAGTGGCCGACCAAGGAGGTCCCATTTGTGGTCGCCACCGGCGGGTTGGCGGAGGTTTTGAAGCCTTATGTCGAGAGCTTCGACCTCGTGGCCCCATATCTGACGCTGGAAGGACTGCGAATAGCCTATGATCTGCTGTCGGCCGTCGGCTGAGTGGGCGATCGGCTCAGCCGAATCGCCATCCAACCGACCAGTCGAGCAGCGTAGCTGCATCGACGAGCGGCGGAGCCGCCTACGGCTTGCTTTCGAGCTGATAGCCGGGTAGTTTCCCGTCGCTAGCACTCGCCATCCTTGAGTGCTAACAGATCCAAAAATACACGGAGGGAGTTGTCAGTATGGCCACTAAGAGTGCCGTGGGCGGCAAGGTCAGCCCGCTGGCAGACCGGGTCGTCATCAAGGCGTTGGAAGAGGCGGAGCAGATGCGGGGTGGGCTCTACATCCCGGACACCGCCAAGGAGAAGCCGCAGCAGGGTGAGATTGTCGCGGTGGGTCCTGGCCGGTTCGACGAGGGCAAGCGGGTGCCGATGGAAGTGAAGGTCGGCGACAAGGTGCTGTACGGGAAGTACAGCGGCACAGAAGTGACCGTCGATGGCGAGCAGTTGCTCATTCTCCGCGAGTCTGATGTACTCGCGGTCATTGGTTGAGGAACCATTACTATGGCTGCGAAGGAACTCTTTTTCGATACGGAAGCGCGCGCGGCGTTGAAGCGTGGCGTTGATCAGTTGGCCGAGGCGGTGAAGGTCACCCTTGGCCCCAAGGGCCGGAACGTCGTCATCGACAAGAAGTTCGGTGCCCCGACGATCACGAAGGACGGTGTCACGGTCGCCAAGGAGATCGAGCTCTCTGATCCGCTCGAGAACATGGGCGCCCAGATGGTGAAGGAAGTCGCGACGAAGACGTCCGACAACGCGGGTGACGGCACGACCACGGCGACGGTGCTCGCCCAGGCGATCTTCCGCGAAGGCCTCAAGAACGTGACGGCTGGTGTGAACCCGATGGCGCTCAAGCGCGGCATCGACAAGGCGGTCGCTGTCGTCGTCGAAGAGCTGAAGAAGATCAGCGTCCCCACGGCTGGCAAGAAGGAGATCGCGCAGGTCGGCACGATCTCGGCCAACAACGACGCCGAGATCGGCGATCTGATCGCGGATGCGATGGAGAAGGTCGGCAAGGATGGCGTGATCACGGTCGAGGAGGCCCGTGGCCTTCGAGACCGAGCTCGAGACGGTCGAGGGCATGCAGTTCGACCGCGGCTATCTCTCGCCGTACTTCGTGACGGACCCGGAGAAGATGGAGGCGGTCCTCGAGGATGGCCTCATTCTGATCCACGACAAGAAGATCTCGTCCATGAAGGATCTGCTCCCGATCCTCGAGAAGGTCGCGCAGGTTGGCAAGCCCCTGCTGATCATCGCCGAGGACATCGAGGGTGAGGCGCTGGCGACCTTGGTCGTCAACAAGCTCCGTGGCACGCTCCGCGTCGCCGCGGTCAAGGCGCCCGGGTTCGGCGATCGCCGCAAGGCGATGCTGCAGGACATCGCCGTCCTGACGAACGGCCAGGTGATCTCCGAGGAAGTCGGCTTCAAGCTCGAGAACGCCGTGCTGAACGATCTGGGCAAGGCGAAGCGGATCGTCGTCGACAAGGACAACACGACGCTGATCGATGGCAACGGCTCGACGGACAAGATCCAGGGCCGTATCAAGGAGATTCGTTCGGCGATCGACAAGTCGACCTCCGATTACGACAAGGAGAAGCTCCAGGAGCGGTTGGCCAAGCTCGCTGGTGGCGTGGCCGTGATCAACGTCGGCGCCGCGACCGAGTCGGAGATGAAGGAGAAGAAGGCTCGCGTCGAGGACGCGCTCCATGCGACCCGCGCGGCCGTCGAAGAGGGCATCGTCCCGGGCGGTGGCGTCGCGTTCATTCGCGTGCAGCCGGCGCTCAAGGCGTTCAAGGCCGGTGATAGCGACGAGCAGATCGGCGTCGAGATCGTCCGTCGCGCGATCGAGGAGCCGATCCGTATGATCGTGCAGAACGCCGGTGGCGAAGGCTCGATCGTCGTCGAGAAGGTTCGCGAGTCGAAGGACAGCTCGTTTGGGTACAACGCGCTCACCGACAAGTACGAGAACCTGGTCGCGGCCGGCGTGATCGACCCGACCAAGGTGACGCGTACCGCTCTTCAGAACGCGGCGTCTATCGCCGGGTTGCTCCTCACGACCGAGGCCTTGGTCGTCGAGAAGAAAGAGGACAAGCCGGCTCCCGCCGGTGGTCCTCCGGGCGGCGGCATGGGTGGCATGTACTAAGCCAGGCAGCTGGCAAGCGGGGGCCGAGCGATCGGCCCCCGTTTTTTTTTAGCGGCGGGCGTCGCAGACCGATAGGGTCCGCGTGTGGTCAGCGTATTCGATGATTAGCCGATCCGCGGTCACGAGGGGGACGGCGGCTGAGGCGGCCTGTGCGATCAACAGGCGATCGACCGGATCACCGTGGATAGGGCCGGGGAGCTGCGTGCTCGCCAGCAGCGTCGGGCGCGTAATGGGCAGGAACGCAAACCCTGATTGTGCTTCGGCGCGGGCGAGCCAGTCGGCAACGGATGGTGCGAGCGTCAGCTTCCCCTTCGCAGACTTGGTGCCGAGCTCCCAGATGGACATATCGGAGACGAGCAGGCCCGTCGTACGCACGCTACGCCGGAGGAGGGCGAGCGCGGCGGCGGACATCGCGTCCGCGACGCCGTCGAGATACCAGAGCCAAATGTGCGTGTCGACGAGGGCAGCGGCGGAGAAACGCGACCGTGCCGTCGGGCGCCAGGCGCCGAAGGGCGGGGCATCGCTCTTCCGGCCCCTAGGCATCGTTGTCCGGCCAGGCGTCGAGATCCGGGGCTGTGATATCGCCGTGATACGCGACGGTGCCGCGCAAGCTGCCGAATCCATCCGGTGCATCGTCGCCACCATCGAGCGGTATGAGCTTAGCGATCGGAACGCCGCGCTTGGTGATGGTCACGGGTACGCGGGAGCGACGCACGGCTTCCATGATCTGGAGGCAGCGCTGCTTGAAGTCGCCGGCGCCAATGGTGTTGCCAGCCGGAGCATGGTGGGGCATCTATCATGGCCTCTATTAAATGTCCATGGACAAGTTAATGTGGACGTAATGCCTCGGCAAGCGGCCCCGTTATATGCGCAATTGACCTTCCGCCACGATAACCCCGCGTCCAGTGATCGTCACCGCCGTCTCTGTGACGCGAACCGCAATGCGGCTCGGTCGTCCCATCGCGTGGCCCTGCTCGACGGAGATGGGGATGCCGCGGGTCGCGCGGCCGTGGCGTACGGATAGCAGGCGAGCGGGCCGGCTGCGGTTCCGGTCGCGGGATCTTCCCACAACCCGACGGTCGGGTTGAAGAATCGCGCGTACGGCGTCGACCCGAGTGCGAATACGTAGCACCCTTCGGCCTCGACTGATCGCAGCACTCCGAGCAGTCGCGGCACATCCACGCGGGCCCGGTCGACGGCGCCAACGTCGCGCACTGGAACGAGCAAGTGGGGAGCTCCCGTCGAGACAACCTGCGCCGGGAGATCAGCGGTCGCGAGGTCTGTAGCATCGAGCCCGAGTGCCGCGGCGAGTGTGGGCAGGTCGAGCGGCACTGCCCCGAATTTCGGCGCGCTCTGTGTCATGCTTATGCCATCGGGACGGACCTCGAGGGGCAGAACATCAGGGCCGATTTCCTGGTGAAAGACAATGCGGCCCGCGCTGAGATCGAGGCGCCCCGTCGCGGCCAGCCACCACCAAGCGCCGAGCGCGTTATGGCCCGCGCCGAACACCTCGACGCCGGCCGCGGTGAACGAGCGGAGTCGCCAATCCGCGGCGGCGCGCGTCGGTCGCATGACGAACGTCGTCTCCGACTGGTTGAACTCGCGCGCGATGCGCGGCAAGAGCGCTTCGGGCGGAGGGCCGGCGACGACCGCCAGCGGGTTGCCGCCGAGCGGTGTCTCGGCGAACACGTCGACGAGCGCAAAGGGATATTCCACGGCGGAAATATCGCGGTTGGCTGCACTGTCATAGTAGGCGGTCGGCGGTGTCGATACACTCTCTCATCATGCCGAAAACCATCGCCGTCATGCTGCTCATCGCGCGCGTCGCCACGGCACAGGACATTCAGCTTACGGTCGAGCCGAAGGTCATTGGCCCGGGCGTGATATCGACCCCGGCCGAGGAGTTCAAAGCGACGGTCTCGCCCAATGGTCTCACGCTGCTCTACGTGCTGACCGACCATCAATTCCGCCACATGACTATTGTCGAATCGCATCGAGCGTCCCCCGGTGCCGAGTGGCGGACGCCCGAAGTGGCGGCGTTCTCAGGGATCTACCGCGACGGCGATCCGGCATTCGCGCCCGA
>CAWBZV010000022.1:0-32679 GCA_963793305.1 uncultured Gemmatimonadales bacterium
AGTGGCCGGATAGCTGGGGCGGTTCATGGTGAATGTCGGAAGTGCTTGACCGACGTTGACGTGGATGTTGCGGAGCCGGCGCATTTCGTGTTCGTAGAGGACGGCGCCGACGATCTCGAAGATCCTGATGTGTTCGTGTTCGACCCGCGGGAGAATGGCCTCGATCTGAGGCCGGCCATCCGCGAACAGTGGCTCCTGGCCGCGCCGGCGTATGTCCAGTGTCGTGAGGACTGCCGCGGCCTGTGTCCCACATGCGGGGCTGACTTGAACGCCGGCGCGTGTTCGTGCGAGCCGGCAACCGATAGTAGGTGGGCGGCGCTCAAAGCTGCCCGCGACCACTCCGACCATCACTAGCAATGGCCGTTCCGAAGAGAAGGACCTCGAAGCGAAAGAAGCGCGCACGGAATACGCACAAGACGGCGCCGGCGATCGTGCTGCAGGCGTGTCCGCGCTGCAACAGCATGAAGCGACCGCACCATGTCTGTGAGGAGTGTGGGTACTACGGCGGTGAGCAGCGGGTCGTCGCCAAAGAGGCTTAAGCCTTGGCGCGCATTGCGTTGGATGCGATGGGGGGTGACCACGCTCCCCGCGCCGCGATTGCCGGCGCGCTGCTCGCCCTCGCGGAGCTGCCGGCGGCGCACACGATCCAACTCGTTGGACAGCCAGCCGTCATCGAGGCCGAGCTCGATCTCCTGAAGGCTGACCGCTCGCGTTTGGAGATTGTTCCGGCTGCGGACGTGATCGCGATGACGGACAAGCCGAGCGTTGCCTTGCGCAGCAAGGCGAGCTCGATGGTCGTGGGTCTCGAGCTGCAACCACGCGGTCTCTCGGATGCGTTCGTCTCCGCCGGCAACACCGGCGCGCAGATGGCCGCATCCATGCGCATTCTCAAGCTGATGCCGGGGCTCGAGCGGCCCGCGATCGGCACCGTGTTTCCCACGGCGCTCAAGCCCGTGCTCGTGCTGGACAGCGGCGCCAACGTCGACTGCTCGGCCGAGGAGCTCGTGCAGTTCGCCCGGCTCGGTTCGGTGTACTGCGAGGACCTGCTCGGCCGGTCCAACCCCGCGATCGGGTTGCTCAGCGTCGGCGAGGAAGACGAGAAAGGCAACGCCGTCGTGAAAGAGGCCAATGCGCTGCTCCGGGCGTCCGGTCTCAATTTTCAGGGGAATGTCGAAGGCCGAGATATCCCGCAAGGACAGAGCGATCGAGGGCCGATCGACGTTGTCGTCTGCGATGGGTTCGTCGGGAACGTGCTCCTCAAGTTCTATGAAGCCATAGCGCCCGTGGTGACGCGCTGGATCGGCGAGGGGCTCAAGATGGACCCCAAGCAGCTGCAGCGGAGCCTCGCACAACTCGACTACTCCGAGCACGGCGGCGCGCCGCTGCTCGGCGTTCAAGGAGTGAGCATCATCTCGCACGGCAAGTCGAACGACCGCGCGATCAAGAACGCGATTCGCGTGGCGTTGCGTGCGGTCGAGAGCCACATGACCGAGCACGCCAGCCGGCGCCTCTCCCAGTCGGCCACGGCGTGAAGCGCCCGATCGCCTACCTGGCCGGCACCGGCCGCGGTCTCCCGTCACACGTGATGACGAACCACGACTTCGCCTCGATCGGCATCGAGACGTTGCACGACTGGATCGTCGAGCGCTCGGGGATTCACCAGCGCTACATTGCGAAGAACGGCGAGTCGACGTGCTCCATGGGCGTCGATGCCGGGCGCAAAGCCATGCAACGCGCCGGCGTCACCCCCGGCGAGCTCGACGCGATAATTCTGAGCACGGCCGCTCCGGACCGCCCGCTGCCCGCGACCGCCGTCTCGGTCCAAGCCGCACTCGGCGCCTCCCGCGCGGCCGCATTCGACATTGCGGCCGCATGCTCCGGTTGGCTCTATGGCCTCTCGATCGCCGAGGGCATGATCGCGACCGGCTCGGCCGAGACGATCCTCGTCATCGGGTCCGAGAAGATGAGCGCGATCCTCGACTGGACGGACCGCACGACCTGCGTGCTGTTCGGCGACGGCGCCGGCGCCGCGGTCGTCAAGCGCTCGAAAGCGCACAAAGGGATCCTGTCCTCGTTCACGCGCAGCGATGGCGCGCTGGCCGAGCTGCTGTATCGCCCGCCGCCCGACAACGGGTGCTCGTTCGTGAAGATGCAGGGGCGCGAGATCTTCAAGTACGCCGTTCGCTCGATGGCCGAGGCGGTGGACCGCGCGCTCGACGGCGCGCGGCTCACCGGGAACGACATTGATCTCCTCATTCCGCATCAGGCCAACGTGCGGATCATCGAGGCGACCGCGAAGCACGCCAACATGCCCCTGGACAAGGTCTTCATCAACGTCGACCGCTACGGGAACACGTCGTCCGCGTCGGTGCCGATCGCGCTGGACGAGGCGATCGAGTGCGGCCGGGTAAAAGAGGGCACGACCGCTTTGCTGGTGGCCTTCGGTGCCGGACTCACGTGGGCATTGATGGTGGTACGGTTTTGAGCGCCGCGAAGATCGTCGCGCTGTTCCCAGGGCAGGGGTCCCAGAAGCCCGGCATGGCCCGCGACCTCGCCGCGGCTTTTCCCGCCGCGCAGGCAGCGCTGACCACGGTTGATGCCGCGCTCGGCTTCAAGCTCTCCCATCTCATGTTCGATGGTCCAGCCGACGAGCTGACCATGACGGACAACGCGCAGCCAGCCTTGCTGGCCCACAGCGCCGCGGTCTGGGCGGTTCTCGCACCGCACGCCGTGGCGGCCGCCGGTCACTCGCTAGGCGAGTTCACGGCCTACCATGCGGCAGGCGCATTGTCCCTCGGACACGCCGCGCGTCTGGTGCGTCGTCGTGGCGAGCTCATGCGGCAGGCGTCATCGGGCACGATGGCGGCAATCCTCGGCACCACGTCTTCGCCGATCGAGGACATCTGCGCCGAGGCCGGCGGCACGGTCGTCGCCGCGAATTACAACGCGCCTGACCAGATCGTGATCTCCGGCGAAGTCGACGCCGTCGAACGCGCGATGGCGATCGCCAAAGAGCGCGGCGCCAAGAGAGCGATTCGTCTGCCGGTGAGCGGCGCGTTCCACTCGCCGCTCATGGCATCGTCTGCGCCCGGTCTCAAAGCCGCGCTCGACCAGGCCGGGTTCGTGGAAGCCCAGCTGCCAATCTACTCGAACGTCGACGCGCAACCATCGACGTCGCCTGATGTTGCACGACTCAAACTATTACACCAGCTCACGTCGCCAGTGCGCTGGGTCGACACGATTCGCAACCTCGCAGGGCAGCATCCCGATGCGCTCTTCCTGGAGATCGGTACGGGCAGCGTGCTCACGGGTCTCGTGAAGCGCATCGCGCCGCAGGTCAAAACTGCCTGGTGCGGCACACCCGCTGACATTCGAGGCGGTGCTCGCGGTGCTCGTATGAAAATCGATCTCACGGGTAAGGCCGCGGTCGTGACCGGTGCGACGCGCGGGATCGGTCGCGCGATCGCCGCTTCGCTCGCGGCTGCTGGGGCGCGTGTGGCGGTGGTTGGCCGCAACGCCGAGACCGCGCAGTCGGCGGCCGCCGAGCTCGGGCACGGCGCTCAAGGTTTCGCGGCGGATGTCGCCAACCCCGAGTCGGCTATCGCGATGATCGCCGCGGTCGAGAGCGCGTTCGGCGCGATTGATATCCTCGTGAACAACGCCGGTATCACACGCGACAATATCATGCCGCGCCTCAAGGACGCCGACTGGGATGAGGTGATCAACGCGAACCTGCGCGGAGCGTTTCTCACCACCCGCGCGGCGGTTCGCGGGATGATGAAGCGCCGTTGGGGCCGTGTGATCAATATCTCCAGCGTCGTCGGCCTGGTCGGCAACAAAGGCCAATCGAATTACGCTGCCAGTAAGGCCGGACTGATCGGCCTCACGAAATCAGTGGCAAAAGAGTTCGCCGCGCGGAACGTGCTGGCGAACGTCGTCGCGCCAGGATTCATCGAGACGGACATGATCCAGGCGATGACCCCGGATGCGCGAGCGACGCTCATGCGCCAAATTCCATTGGAGCGCTTGGGCACGCCGGATGACATCGCATCACTGGTCACCTTCCTCGCGTCCGACCACGCGTCCTATATCACCGGACAGGTGTTTGTCGTGGACGGGGGCATGGTGATGTAGGGTAGCGAAAACGTTAGATTCACAGCTTGGCCAACAACCTTCTGACCCACCGAGGGGCGCATGTCCGGTAATGAAGAGAAAGTCAAGGAGATTATCGAGAAGGAGCTCGGCGTCGAGCGCGAGAAGCTGACCGACGACGCGAACTTCATCGAGGACCTTGGTGCTGACAGTCTCGACATTGTCGAGCTGGTCATGGAGTTCGAGAAGGAGTTCAATATCGACATCCCGGACGAGGACGCCGAGAAGTTGAAGACGGTCGGGGATGCCATGAAGTATTTGAATCAAAAGATCGCGGCATGATGCGTCGCCGGGTCGCCGTCACCGGACTGGGCATGATCTCGCCCGTCGGTAATGACGTGGCGGCGACTTGGGCTTCGCTGCTCAAGGGCGTGAGCGGAGCTGCGCCCATCACCAAGTTCGATGCGTCGGCGTTCCCGGTGCGGTTCGCGGCCGAGGTGAAGGGCTTCGATCCGCTGCTCTACATGGACCGCAAGGAAGCCAAGCGGTCCGATATGTACACCCAGTACGCGCTCGCCGCCTCGGTGCAGGCGATGCGCGACTCTGGCCTCGCCGTGAACGGCTCCGCTGCGGGCATCCCCCCTGAGCGCATCGGGGTGATCGTCGGCAGCGGCATCGGCGGACTCAAGAGCTTCGAGGAGCAACACGACGTCTATCACGAGAACGGGCCCTCGCGCATATCGCCATTCTTTATCCCGATGTTCATTGCCGACATCGCGGCGGGCATCGTGTCGATGCGCTTCAATGCCAAGGGCCCGAATTACGCCACGGTGTCGGCTTGCGCGACGGGCGCCCACGCCATCGGCGCGGCGTTCCGCGCGATCCAGTATGGCGACGCCGACGTGATGATCACCGGTGGCGCCGAAGCCACCGTGACCCCGATGGCGATCGGTGGATTCGCGAACATGAAGGCGCTCTCCGAACGCAACGACACGCCCGGCACGGCCTCGCGCCCATTCGACGCGACGCGTGATGGGTTCGTGATGGGCGAGGGCGCCGGCATCGTCATCCTCGAGGAGTGGGAGCACGCCCGCGCCCGCGGCGCCCGCATTCACGCCGAGGTCGTCGGGTTCGGTGCCACGGGGGACGCCTACCACCTCACGGCGCCCGCGCCGGGTGGGGAAGGCGCCCAGCGCGCGATGCGCGCCGCGATGGCGGACGCCGGCCTCACCGCCGACGACGTCGGCTACATCAATGCGCATGGCACGTCGACGCCAACGGGCGACATCAGCGAGACCACGGCGATCAAGGGTGTATTCGGCGATCTTGCGAAGACCATCAATGTCAGCTCCACCAAGTCCGCCACCGGGCACATGCTCGGCGCGGCCGGCGGAGCGGAGTTCATCTTCACCGCGCTCGCGTTGCGCGAGTGCACCGTCCCGCCGACGATCAATTACGAGACGCCCGATGCGGCGTGCGATCTCAACTACACGCCGAACGCGCCGGTGCGCCGGGACTTCCAAGCGGCGCTCACGAACAGCTTCGGGTTCGGCGGACACAACGTCACACTGGCACTCCGCCGTGTATGAGGTTCGCTGACCCTGCACTATTCGCGATCGCCGAACGGGTAGTATCCGGCGAGCGCCTCTCGGACGCCGACGGCCTCGCGCTGTTCCGCTCTCCCGACATCCTCGGTGTCGGCTACTTAGCCGACACGGTCAATCGCGCCAAGCACGGTGACCGCGTGATGTTCGCGTCCAACCAACACATCAACCCGACGAATATCTGCATCCTGCGAAAGACCTGTGTCTTTTGCTCGTTCGCGAGGCTGCCGAAAGAGTCGGGTGCTTATCACTACACGCTCGACCAGGTCTACGCCGAGGCCCACGACGACACGCGCGAGTTCCATATCGTCGGCGGGCTCGATATGCACGCCAGTCTCGAGTACTACTCCGAGATGTTTCGGGGTCTCAAGGCCCGGCATCCCCACGTGCACATCAAAGCGCTGACGGCCGTCGAGATCGCGCACATTGCGCGGATCGAGAAAATGTCGGTCGAGGCCGTGCTGATCGCGCTTCGCGAGGCAGGCCTCGATACGCTACCGGGCGGGGGCGCCGAGGTGTTCTCTCGGGCGGTCCGCGCGACCATCGCCGACCGGAAGCTCGGCGCCGACGAGTGGCTCGACGTCCACCGGATCGCGCACCGGCTGGGCATCCGAACGAACTGCACGATGCTCTACGGCCATGTGGAGACCATAGAGGATCGCATCGAGCATCTCAGCGCGCTCAGAAGCCTGCAGGACGAGACCGGCGGGTTCCTGGCGTATATCCCGCTCGCCTACCACCCGGACAACAACGAGCTCGGTGTCACCCTCGGGCGAACTGGAACCGCGACGACAGGATTCGATGATCTGAGGAACCTGGCCGTCGGCCGCCTGTACTTGGACAACTTCGACCATATCAAGACGCACTGGATCATGGTCACCCCGTTTCTCTCGCAGACCGCGCTCTCGTTCGGCGTGAACGATCTCGAAGGCACGGTCGTCCGCGAGAAGATCTACCACGAGGCCGGTGCCCACACGGCCCAGGGCATGACGCGGGCCGAGGTCATGAACTTGATCCGCGGCGCCGGAAAGACCCCGGTCGAGCGCGACGCGCTGTATCACCCGATCGAGCGCCTCGGCGTCGCCGCATGAGCCTTCGTATCGGTCGCATACCCTACGTGAACTGCTACCCGGTCTATGGAGCCGTCGACCGTGGCCTGGTGACACTCGATGGGGAGCTCATCTCGGGAGTCCCGACGTCGCTCAATGCTCTGATGGCCGCCGGCTCTCTCGACATCAGCGTCGTCTCGGCCGTCGAATACGCCCGGGACAGCGCCCGGTACCTGCTATTGCCCGACCTGGCGATCTCCTGCGATGGCCCGGTCCGGAGCGTGATGCTGTTCTCGAAACGCCCCGTCCAAGAGCTCGACGGCCGCCGCGTGCTGGTGAGTCGGAGCTCGATGACCGCGGTCGCGCTCCTGGAGCTTTTGTTCGACCACGTCTGGCGCGCCGAGCCCGATTTCATTCCCGGCGACGCCGAGATCGGTGACATCGCACGGTTCGACGAGGAACCGCACGATGCCCGGCTCGTGATCGGCGACGCGGCTCTCCTGTTGGATGGCTCGGCCACGCCCTATGCGTACCGGTACGACTTGGGGAGCGAGTGGAAGACGTGGACCGGCCTCCCGTTCGTGTTCGCCGTCTGGGTCGCACAGCGCACGACGCCAGTGGCGGACGCCCTCCGCGTGCACGCGGGACTCATTGCGTCACGCGACTGGGGGCTCGCCCATCTCGACGTGTTGGCCGAGCAAGCGGCGACCACGACGGGGATGTCGCTGGAAGTCTGCCACGAGTACCTGTCGGGCCTCGACTATCGGTTGTCCTACCCGCATCTGGCTGGGCTCACGGACTTCTTCAGGCGACTCGTACTGGCCGGTCACGTCCCGGACGGTCGCCTCGCGTTCTTGCCCGCCGCATGATGCGCGATCTCCTCGATTTCTACGAGCGCGCGCCGCTGATCGAGCTCGGCGCCGAGGCCGATCGGGTGCGGCGCGAAAAGCACCCGGACGACGTTGTGACGTTCATCATCGACCGGAACATCAACTATACGAACGTCTGCGTCGCCGACTGCGGGTTCTGCGCCTTCTATCGTCGTCCCAAGCATCACCAGGGCTACACGCTCTCGTTCGAGGAAATCGGCAAGAAGATCGACGAGACGAAAGCCTTGGGCGGCGTGCAGATCTTGATACAGGGCGGGCACAATCCGTACATCCCGTTCCAGTGGTATCTCGACCTGCTCAAGTACATTAAGACGTACCATCCGATTCACATCCACGGGTTCAGCCCCAGCGAAATAGACTTTTTCTCGACGCTGTTTCGCATGGATGCCAGGGACGTGATTCGTGAGCTGCAGAGCCGCGGGCCTGGACTCGATCCCGGGCGGTGGCGGCGAGATCCTGGTCCAGCGCGTACGCGACATCGTGGCCCGCAAGAAGGCCGGCGCCGATCGTTGGCTCGAGATCATGGAGCTGGCCCATCAGGCCGGCATGAAGACCACGGTCACGATGATGTACGGCATTGGCGAGACCAACGCGGAGCGTTTGGAGCACCTGATGCGAGTGCGCGAGGTCCAGGCCCGTACCGGTGGGTTCACGGCCTTTATCACCTGGCCGCTCCAGCCCGAGAACACGCCGACGATGTCGCAGCAGCCGAAGACCGACGCCGTGACGTATCTGCGCACGGTCGCGCTGGCCCGGCTCGCGCTCGACAACGTGCCGAACCTCCAGGCCAGTTGGGTGACCATGGGCCTCAAGATCGGCCAGCTGTCGCTGCGCTTCGGCTGCAACGACTTCGGCTCGCTCATGATCGAGGAGAACGTCGTCTCGGCCGCCAACACGACGTACCGCACCACGGTCGAAGAGCTCGACCGCCTGATTCGTGACGCCGGATTCTCCCCCGCGCGCCGGCGGCAAGATTATTCGCTGATCGCAGCGTGAGCCAGCCGCGGGTCGGGATCGGCTACGACTCGCACCGCTTCGCCGAGGGCGGCCCAATGGTGCTCGGCGGCATCAAAATCCCGGGCGATGTGCACCTGGCCGGTCACTCGGACGGCGACGCGATCGCGCACGCCATCACGGACGCGATCCTGGGCGCGGGCGCCCTGGGCGACATCGGCGCCATGTTCTCGGACCAGGACCCCGCGAACAAGGGCGCCGACTCGATGAAGATGCTGTTCGCGGCCGTCAAGCGACTGCACAAAGCGGGCTTCGCGCCGCGCAACGTCGATGTCACCGTCATCGCCGAGCGCCCGAAGATCGGGCCCCATCGCGACGCGATGCGCGAGGCGCTGGCGCGGGTCCTGGAGATCGAGCCGGAGTTCGTCGGGCTCAAGGGCAAGACGAACGAAGGCATGGGCTGGATCGGCCGCGGCGAGGGCCTGGCCTGCATCGCCGTCGCGACGATCACCGAGTACCCGTGAGCGTTGATCTTGGCCCCTACGCGGTCGACCGCTTCGTAGACTTTCTCACCCTGGAACAAGGCGCGGCGGCCCTGACGCACGAGGCGTACGAGCGCGACGTCACGCGCTTCGCGACGTTCGCGTTGGTCAAAGGCGCCCGAGATCCTGGGACGATCGCGCCCAAGCTCCTCCGCGATTACGTCTACCACATGAAGGATCTCGGGCTCGCCCCGGCCTCGATCCGCCGCAACATCTCGGCGATTCGCACGTACTATCGCTTTCTCCTCGCCGAAGGTCGCGCGACCACCGACCCGAGTGAGCGCCTGGAAACCCCCCGCGGTTGGCGCACGCTCCCGGGAGTGCTCACCGTCGACGAGGCCGAGCGGTTGATCCAGTCGGTGGAGCTCGATGAACCACTCGCGTTCCGAGATCGGGCGCTCTTTGAGCTCGCCTACGGTGCCGGCCTGCGGGTGTCCGAATGGCTGTCGATTGCCATCAAGGACGTGCTCCTGGCAGACGGCATTGTCCGAGTGTTCGGGAAAGGCTCCAAAGAACGCCTCGTTCCCATTGGCCGATCAGCTATAGGTGCCGTCGGAGTGTATCTGAGGGAGCTCCGCCCGAAGCTCGACCGTGGGGAGTCCCAAGGCAAGCTCTTCTTGAACGCCCGCGGCCACCCGCTGACCCGCATGGGCGCCTGGAAGATTCTCAAAAAATACGTGCAAAAGGCCGGGATCACCCGTCCGGTGTCGCCGCATACGCTACGGCACTCGTTCGCCACCCACCTGCTGGAAGGGGGCGCGGACCTCCGCGCGGTACAGGAGATGCTAGGTCACGCCGATATTTCGACGACGCAGATTTATACTCACGTCGATCGGGAATACCTGCGCCGCGTCCACCGCCAATTTCATCCACGCCCGTGATCCTCGTCTTGGATAACTACGACTCGTTCACGTACAACCTGGTGCAGTACCTGGGTGAGCTCGGCGAGCGCCCCCTCGTGCACCGGAACGACGCCATCACGGTCGACGATATCGGCACGATTCGCCCCCACGCGATCGTGATCTCCCCGGGACCCAAGACGCCACTCGAAGCGGGCATCACCGTCCCGTTGATCAAGCGCTGGGGCGCCGAGATCCCGATCCTGGGCGTCTGCTTGGGCCATCAAGCGATTGGCGAGGCCTACGGGGGCCGTGTCATCCGCGCCAAGCGCGTGATGCACGGCAAGCGGTCACGCGTCGTCCACGACGGCGGTGGCATCTTCGCGGGGGTAGAGTCGCCGCTGGATGTCATGCGATATCACTCGCTCATCGTCGAGGCGGCGTCGCTGCCGAGCGAGCTCGAGATCATCGCCCGTGCCACCGACGACCCGGACGAGATCCACGCCGTTCGCCATCGCACGCACCCGGTGTGGGGCGTGCAGTTCCACCCCGAGTCGATCCTGACGACCAGCGGCCGGCAGATTCTGGCTAATTTTTTGAAACTCGCGGCGTGAGAACGTCTGGCTCTCGCGCTCTCGGCGCTCATCGCGGGCAGTGCGGCGCACGCCCAGCAGGAGGGGCCGCATTGCCTGAGCGCGCGTCTCATCGACGCACACAGCGCCGTCAGCGGCCCCGTCGTCCGCGCGGTCCTCGCGCAGCCGCACGAGATGGTCTGCGGCACCGACACGACGACGATGACGCTCGCCCGCGGGGCGACGATCCCGCGATCGATCGTGCTCATCGCCAAAGCCGTCGCCGTCGAAGACACGGTCAAAGGCGACGTGATGGTGATCGGCGGCGACCTCTATCTTCATCCCGGCTCGCACATCGACGGCCACGCGATCGCGATCTGCGGCGGCGTGTACGCGTCGGCCCAGGCGTCGGTTCGCTACGGTGTCGTGATCGAGCCGTGCGAGAAGATCCAGCTCAAGAACGATGGCCCGAGCGTGACGGTCGAATACTGGCCGCGCGGCCTGGCGCCGCTCGTCGCCGTGCGCTTTCCGGTGCTCTACGGCTTTCGCATCCCGAGCTACGATCGGAGCGACGGGCTCTCCGCGAGCTGGGGCCCGAACGTGAATTTCGATAGCCTGCATGTCCACGTGTCGCCGCTCATCACATACCGATCCAACCTCGGCCACTTCGATCCATCGCTCGCCATCAACTGGCGGTTCCTGACGTTCCTGGGCGAGCGGACGACGCTCACGAACGACGCATGGAGTCGACCCGGATACTACAACTCCACCGCGACACTCGGCGCGGGATCCGACGCGCGCAACTACTATCGATCCGATCACTTCTCGCTGCTCGCCAGCAAGACATACGGCGACAAGCAGAACAACTTCGCGCCGTACGCCTCGCTGAATGACGAGTTCGACCAGTCCGTCGGCCCCGACCTGCATTCGCGCCACTATGCGTGGAGCTTGATCAACCCGCTGGACACGTCCGGCGTCCGTCGAGTTAACCCACCGATCACTCGCGGTCGGATTATCTCCGCGATCGGCGGATTGAGGGGCCTCTGGACATCACCCGAGGGGATTTCGGCGAGCGGGAGCTTCGGGCTCGAGGTTCCATTCACGTCTCCGGTGCCGGGGACCTGGGTCCAGTCGACGATCGACGCGGATGTGAAGGTTCCAGCGATCGCGGACCACACGTTCGAGTTCCTGACGCACGATGTCGCGACCGCCGGCCACGCCTCGCCGGCGCAGCGCTACGCCTACGTCGGCGGCGCACCGACGATCCCGACGTTGTTCATGCTCCAAGAGGGCGGGGACGATCTCGTGTGGCTCTCGGGCAGCTATTTGATCCCGATCCACCTCTTCCAGATCCCCCTCTTCGGCCCGCCGCAAATCGGCGCCTACTACACGACCGGCGCCGCCGGCGTCCGACACTTGCCTCACTTCACGAACAACGTCGGGCCCGAGGCGATCATCGGCATCTTCCAGTTCGTCGTGCTCTTCGACCCCGCCACGGGTCACCATGACTTCGCGGTTGGCGCGGTGTTGCCAACCACCCCTTTGTTCTAGTAGTTTTCGTGGCGTGAATTTTGCAGCCGCGCGGCCGCTCCGCGCATGAGAACTCTTGCGGTGATCCCAGCCCGCCTCGCGGCGGTTCGCCTCCCGCGAAAGCCGCTCCGCCTCCTCGCCGGCACCCCGCTCGTCGTCCGAGTGTGGTCGCGCGTGGCCGAGATGGATGTCGCTGATCGGGTGGTCGTGGCGACCGAGAGCGAGGAGGTGGCCGAACGTCGTCCGCGCCGCGGGCGCCGAGTGCGTGCTCACGAGTCCGTCGCACATTTCGGGGACGGATCGCGTCGCCGAGGTCGCGGCGCGAGCGGAATACGCCGGCTACGATCTGATTCTGAATGTGCAGGGCGACGAGCCCTTTATCGGCGTGGAAGCCGTGCGCGGCGCGATCGCGCAGGTCGCTGGTGGTGTGTTCCAACTTGGGACCGCCGCGGTTCCCGCATCGCCCGCGATATTGCAGGACCCGTCAATCGTGAAAGTCATCGTCGACGATGCCGGGCGGGCGTTGTATTTCTCGCGCGCCCCCATTCCGTGGTTGCGCGACGCCTCCGACGAGTCCGTGCGCAATGGGTTGGTCCGGCAGCATCTGGGTCTCTACACCTATACGCGACCAGCGCTGGCCGCGTGGGTCGCGCGACCGCCGCATCCGTTGGAAGTCGTCGAGCGCCTGGAGCAGCTCCGCGCGTTGGCCGCGGGCGAGACGATCGGGGTCGCGCTGGTAGCCGAGACCCCTCCAGGCGGCGGGATCGACACCGAGGACGATCTCAAGAGAGCAGAAGTGATTCTTACTTTGCACAATGGAGGACGGCGATAAAATGGCCAGTGAACCGACTATCGAGCAAACACGGTTCATTTTCGTCACGGGAGGCGTCGTCTCCTCCCTCGGGAAGGGGATCGCCGCCGCCTCGCTCGGCCGCCTGCTCGTCGAGCGCGGGTTGCGGGTGACGATGATGAAATTCGACCCGTACTTGAACGTCGATCCGGGTACGATGTCGCCATTCCAGCACGGCGAAGTCTTCGTCACCGATGACGGCGCGGAGACCGATCTCGATCTGGGTCACTACGAGCGTTTTATCGATCGATCGCTTTCGCAGACCAACAATGTGACCACGGGCCGGATCTACCTGAACGTGATCACGAAGGAACGCCGTGGCGAGTACTTGGGCTCCACGGTTCAGGTGATTCCGCACATCACGGACGAGATCAAGGCCGCGATGAAGCGCATCGCGCCCGAGAACGACGTCGTGATCGTCGAGATCGGCGGCACCGTCGGCGATATCGAGTCGCAGCCATTTCTGGAAGCCATCCGCCAATTCCGCCAAGAAATTGGCCGCGAGAACACGCTGTTTATTCACCTCACGCTGGTTCCCTACATCGCGGCGGCCGGTGAAGTCAAAACCAAGCCCACGCAGCACTCCGTCCGTGAGCTGATGGAGATCGGAATCCAGCCGGATATCCTGATCTGCCGCAGCGAGCGCCCGCTCACCGAAGACACGAAGCGGAAAATCGCCCTCTTCTGCAACGTCGAATTCGGCGCGGTGATCGAGAGTCGCGATGTCCCGACGATTTATCAGATCCCGCTTCTGTTTCATGAACAGGGCATGGATGAGCGCATTGCCCGCCGCCTGTCCTTGAACCGTCCCGCACCAGACCTCGCGAACTGGCGCGCGATGGTCCATCGCATCGTGAGCCCAAGCTCGCGCGTGAAGATCGCCGTCGTCGGCAAGTACACCGAGCTCGCCGATAGCTACAAGAGCGTATCCGAAGCGTTGATCCACGGCGGCATCGCCAACGACGTTGGAGTCGATGTCTCATGGGTCGGCAGCGACACGTTCACGAACCAGACGGTCGCCCGCGAGATCCTCTCGGAATACGACGGCCTGCTCGTGCCCGGCGGATTCGGGGTGCGCGGCATCGAGGGAATGATCGAAGCGATCCGCGCCGCGCGTGAGATCGGCCTTCCATTCTTCGGGATCTGCCTCGGCATGCAGGTCGCGATCGTCGAGTTCGCGCGCAACGTCGTCGGCCTCTCCGACTCGAACTCGATCGAGTTCGCCCCGGAGTGCTCGAACGCCGTGATCTCGCTCATGGAAGAGCAGCAGCACGTGACCGACATGGGCGGCACGATGCGACTGGGCGCCTACGTCTGCCGTCTGGCCAAGGGCTCGAAGGCGGCCGAGATCTATGGCGTGAGCGAGGTGCGCGAGCGGCACCGGCATCGCTACGAGGTGTCGAACACGTATCGGGACGCACTGGTCGAGGCCGGCCTCCGGCTCTCCGGCCTCTCACCCGACGGATCCCTCGTGGAGATGATCGAGTTGCCGAGCCACCCGTGGTACTTGGGCTGCCAGTTCCATCCCGAGCTCAGGTCGCGTCCAACGCGCCCGCATCCGTTGTTCGCCGGGTTCATCTCGGCCGCGGTGGCTCGCGCCCAGGTCCGTCGTCCCGCGGGCGTTCGCTTCGACGTCGCCGCGGACTGAGGTCTCGTGCCGAGCGCGTTTCCGCCAAAGGCCTTCTTTCTCATCGCCGGGCCCTGTGTCCTGGAGGATGACGCGCTCAACCTGCAGGTGGCCGAACACCTCGCGCGGTTGGCGCCGCGCGTGCCGGGTGGGGTGATCTACAAGGCCAGCTTCGACAAGGCGAACCGTTCCAACGCCAGCGCCGCCCGTGGGCCGGGTCTGCACCTCGGTCTGGCCGCCCTGGAGCGCGTTCGCAAGGAGTCGGGTCTCCGTGTCCTGACCGATGTCCACGAGCCGGAACAATGCGAGGAGGTCTCGGACATTGTCGACGTCCTCCAGATCCCCGCGTTTCTGTGCCGGCAGACCGATCTCCTGGTCGCGGCGGGCGCCACCGGCCTGCCCGTGAATATCAAGAAGGGCCAATGGATGCATCCCGAGGGAATGCGCGGCGCGGTGGAGAAAGTGCGCTGCTCAGGCCCGTCGGAAGTCGCGGTGACCGAGCGCGGAACGTTCTTTGGCTACGGTGACCTCGTCGTCGACATGCGCAACTTTCGCCGCTTGCGCGCCGCCTGCGACGCGCCGGTGATTTTCGACGCGACGCACAGCGTGCAGCAGCCGGGGAAGGGCGCCGAGGGGTCGAGCGGCGGGGTCCGTGAGTGCATCCCGGATCTCGTGCTCGCGGCCGTCGCGGCGGGCGCCGATGGGCTTTTCCTCGAGACGCACCCTGATCCCGACAAAGCGCCGAGCGACGGGCCGAACATGCTCGCCCTGTCGGAGCTCGACGCTCTGATCGATCGCGCGATTGACCTCTGGACCCGATGCCGCCAGTAATCGACCCGGCGCTCGCGCGTCGCATAAAAGTTGTCGGCCTGGACGTTGACGGCGTTCTCACCGACGGTGGGATCTATCTCGGCGATGTCGGTGGCACGGCGCACGAGTTCAAGCGCTACGACATCCAGGATGGCTTCGGCATCTACTGCATGCGTGAAGCGGGCCTTCGCGTGATGATCGTCACCGGCCGGATCTCCGAGAGCGTGCGCCTCCGGGCGGCCGAGCTTCGACTCGATGGCGTCGCCCAGGACGACCAAGCCCGGAAGCTCCCGGCGCTCAAGCGTCTGCTGGCGCGTGAGGGCTATACGCTGGCCGAGACAGCGTTCGTTGGCGACGACTTCCCAGACCTCGGCATCTTGCGCGTCGTCGGCCTGCCAGTGGCCGTCGGCAATGCGGTGCCCGAGATCCGCGACGTGGCCAAGCTGCAGCTCACCCGAGCGGGCGGCTTCGGCGCCATCCGCGAGTTCTCCGAGCTATTGCTCACCGCTCGCGGCGAGTGGACCCAGGTCGTCGAGCGCTACGTCACCGAGAAGTCGCACGCTGACGTGAGCGAGGTCGTGCTCGGATGAGCGCCGTCGAACGTGGTCGTCGGGTGATGCGTGCCGAGCACGCGGCGCTCGCCCGTGCGGAGGCCCGGCTGGGCGACGAGTTTGCCCAAGCCGTGTCGCTCATCCTCGCCTCGCCCGGCCGGGTGCTCGTAACAGGCGTCGGCAAATCTGGCCACATCGGCGCCAAGATCGCCTCGACGCTGACGTCGACGGGCACGGCGGCGACATTCCTGCACCCGGTCGATGGTCTGCATGGCGACCTCGGTCTCGTCAGCGAAGACGACGTCGCGATCCTGATCTCCAAGAGCGGAGAATCCGCCGAGTTGGTCGCGCTGCTCGATCACCTCAAGCGGTTCGGCGTCAAGATTATCGCGATCACCGGCGCGCCACTTTCGACCATCGCGCGCCATGCAGACGTCGTGCTCGATGCTGCGGTCGATGAAGAGGCTTGTCCCCATGACCTGGCGCCGACGGCAAGTACTACGGTCGCGCTCGCTCTTGGCGACGCCCTCGCGGTCGCGCTTCTTGAGGAACGCGGGTTCAGCGCCGAGGATTTCGCGCGCTTGCATCCGGGCGGAGCGCTTGGTCGCCGTCTCCTCACGAAGGTGAGCGATGTGATGGAGCGTGACGCACTCCCGTTACTGGCCCCAAGCGCGTTGATACGCGAGGCCATGGTACTTCTCGCCGAGCGTCGGGGTATCGTAGTCGTGACCGACGAGACCTGCCACGTCCTGGGCGTCGTGACGACCGGCGACTTCACGCGCCTCATGGAGCGCTCCACGGATCCACTCGGGACGCCGGTGCGCTCGGTGATGACACCATCCCCGCGCCTCGCCCACGCGACGGAGCTGGGGAGCGCGGTCGTGCACCGCATGCAGCAGCACAGCATCGTCGCGATGCCGGTGCTCGACGACGCCGAGCGGGTCGTCGGTGTCGTGCACCTGCACGATCTGATGCGAGCGGGGTGTGGGTGAGGCCCGGCCGTCTTCTGCTGGTGCTCGCACTGATCGGATGCGGCCGCGGCCAAAAGTCCCCGAGCGCCCCGCATAATCCGCTGGCCGACTCGGCCGATCAGGTCGTCTTCGGCGCCCGGTCGAAGATGACCGACGGCGGCGTGAGCAAGTCGGACCTGTATTCGGACACCGCCTACTTCTTTGACGACAACACGCGCATCGAGATGCGCGGCCACGTCATGGTGACGTTCTTCACCAACGTCGGCGCCAAGAACGCCGTGTTGACGTCGAAGGAAGGCACATACAACAACCGCACCGGCAACATGGAAGCGCGCGGCAACGTCGTGGTCAACACCGTCGATGGTCGGCACCTCACGACGTCCGTGCTGCGCTTCAACCAGACGCGGAACGAGATTTCGAGCGACTCGGCGTTCGTCACCACCGACTCGTCTCGTCGCCTGACCGGGATCGGGTTCACGTCCGACCCGAACATGAACAATATTCATTGCCTCCGTGCCTGCAGTGGGCTCGGCGGCCAAGTGGTCCTGCCATCAAACCAGCCGGCGCCCGCTGGTGCACAAGTGGCGACCCCGTCCCAGGCGCAGGGATTGCCGACCGGACCACCGCCGCCGCCTCCGCCGCCGGCCGCTCCCGTGGACAGCACCCGGCGCGATAGTACCCGTCGCGACAGTACGCGGCGCGATAGCACGCGGCGCGACAGCACGGTCGTGCACCCACCAAAAGCATGAAGTCCCTCGCGGCGCTACTGATCGCGGGAGCCCTCGGCGCCCAACCGCCGGCGGGCCCATGCCGTCTGGTATTCCAGAACACCGACTCGACCCGAGGCACGGCCGTCAAGCTCCCGAGCGGGAAATACAACACGTTCCTCGGCAACGGCGTGATCGCCCACTGTCCATCGCAGAACCTGACGCTGATCTCCGACAGCGCCGAGTCCTATGAAGAGCAGGGCGTGATGTACGCGATCGGCCACGTGCACTACACGGAGCCCCGCGCCAAGATGGACGCCGACCGCGCCTGGTACTATCAAGTCGACGCCCGCCTGATCGCCGACGGCAACGTCGTCGCCCGCACGCCGAGCGGCTCGGTGATGCACGGCCCACACGCGGACTACTTACGCGCGCTCCCGGGTGTTCGAGCCCAGGCGCAGATGACGGCCACCGGCCGCCCGCACTTGGACCTCGTGCAACGCGACTCGCTCGGCCGCCCCGAGCCCCCGGTTGGCGTGGACGCCAACACGATCGTCTCGGTGAACGACAGTTTGATCTACGCCTCCGGCAAAGTCGACATCGACCGCTCGGACGTCGACGCCCACGGCGACTCGGCCTATCTCGATCAGGGCATCGAGTTTATGCGCTTGATGATCAAGCCCGTGATCCACGGCAAGCAGAGTCGCCCGTTCATCCTCCATGGCGACGTGATCGACCTCTACTCGAAGCTGCGCCAGCTCCAACGCGTCAAGGCGTACGCGCGTGGCGACGTCGTGAGCCAGGAACTGCACCTGTGGTCGGACACGATCGATCTTCGCGTGACGAACAAGCAACTGGAGCGGGCCTACGCCTGGGGCCCCTCTCGCGCCCGCGCCAACACGGGGGAACGCGATATCCTCGCCGACTCGATCGACGCGATGCTCCCGGGCCAGGTTCTGCGCCAGGTCCGCTCGGTCGGCAAGGCATTTGCCCAAAGCATCCCGGACACGATCAAGATCAAATCCAAGGACAAAGACTGGATGAAGGGCGATACGATCATCGCCTATTTCGACAGCACGACGGTTCGGGATCCATCGGATACCAACAAGCAACCGGAAGTGAAGACGGTGATTGCGTTGGGCCACGCCCGATCGCTCTACCAGATGCCACCGAAGGACAAACGCGCCAAGGTCCCGGCGCTCAACTACGTACGAGGCCACGACATCCAAATCCAGCTCGTGCAGCGCTCCGTGCAAACGGTCACCGTCAAGGACAGCGTCTCGGGCGTGATGCTGGAGCCGATCGTCCCAGACACGCTCAAGGCCAAGCGCGACTCTGCCGGTACGGGCCGTAGCCGTCGCGGCGGATTCCCGGGGCGTCCATGACGATCCCTGATCGTCTGTTCGCGTTCGCGAAAGCCGACCGCACGACGGCGGGCGTACTGGCCGCGCTCATCGAGGCCGCCGACACGGACGGCCGCGTGCGACTCAACGACCTCGCGATTCGGGTCCGCGACCAGTACCTGGCGCAGCTCCGCTCGGAAGGCCGTGACGCCGAGCAAGAGGCGGGACGCTTGAGTCTCGACGAGGTGCGCGGGTTCTTGTTGGCGTCCGTGCTCCCGCGGATGGCGGACGAGGGTCTGGTGATCCCGCCGCCCGCGGGCACGACCGATCCCGACGCGTTGATCGCGGTCGCGCCAACCATCTGGAGTGGCGTCGCCGTGGTCGGGGGCGACCGGGAGAAGCGCACGAGTCTCGCCGAGGCGATTCGGGAGAGCGGCGGTCACGCCGTGCATCCCAATGTTCCCGAACCCGAGGTCGGGACGGGCAGCACCTTGGAGGCCGAAGGGTTGGTCAAGGTGTACCGGCGCCGCAAAGTCGTGAACGATGTCGCGGTCCGGCTTCGCCAGGGCGAGATCGTCGGGATGCTGGGCCCGAACGGAGCGGGGAAGACGACGACGTTCTACATGATCGTCGGGCTGATCCAGCCGCTCATGGGCCGGATTCTCTTGGATGGCCAAGACATCACGCAAACGCCGATGTACAAGCGCGCGCGACAGGGGATCGGCTACTTGTCCCAGGAGCCATCGATATTTCGGAAGCTCACGGTCGAGGAGAATATTCTGGCGATCCTCGAGATGCTGCCCTTGTCGGGCAGCGAGCGCCGGGCGCGGCTGGAGCAACTTCTCGACGAGTTGAGCATCAAGCACCTGCGGCACAACAAGGCATATTCGTTGTCGGGCGGCGAGCGCCGGCGGCTGGAGATCACCCGGGCGCTCGTCACCAGCCCGAAATTCATGATGCTGGACGAGCCATTCGCCGGCGTTGATCCGATCGCCGTGCACGACATTCAGACCATTGTCGCCGGCCTCCGGCACCGGGGGATTGGCGTGCTGATCAGCGACCACAACGTGGAACAGACGCTCGACATTGTGGACCGGGCCTATATCATGTTCGATGGGCAGGTCAAGGTGTCGGGCACGGTCCGTCAACTGGTCTTCGACGAGACGGTCGCCGAGATTTACCTGGGGCCCACCCTCACCGCGCGCCTCCGGGCGCGCTACTCGGCCGCATAGGCTGGGGCGGGGCGTTATGAAGACGGGACTGAATCAGAGCACGCAGCTCAGGCAAGAGCTCAAGATCAATCCACGCCTGTACCAGGCGATGGATCTCCTGTACATGCCGCTGCTGGATCTGCAGCAGCACTTGAAGCAGGAGCTCTTGAACAACCCGTTCTTGGAGCTGGTCGAGCCGGAGGAGGACGAGGAAGACGACTCGCCCGAAGCCGAGGCCCAGACCGAGGAACAGCCGCCGGAGGAGCAGAAGAACGACGAGATAGACTGGGAAGAGATCTTGTTGGAAGGGTTCGACGCGGGTGGCCGGCGCGAGGAGCACGAGGAGAAGGAGTACTACGAGCCGGTCACGGCCCAGTCCCGTGACCTCAGTGATCATCTCTCGGAGCAGATCGCGCTGCTCGAACTGACCCCCCGTGAGTTGGTGCTCGCCGAGGAATTCGTCGGGAACATCAACGACGAGGGCTACCTCGACTGCCCGGTGCAGGAGATCATCGACGGGATCAACGCCGAGGTCACAAAGATCGCCGAAGCGGCGGAGGAAGAGAGCGAGAAGGAGCCCAACGGCAACGCCCCGCTGCCGTTGTACACGGTCGCCGAAGGCGAGGCCATGCTGGCCCGCATCCAGGATCTCGAGCCCGCTGGCGTCGGTGCCCGCGATCTCCGCGAGTGCCTGTTATTGCAGCTCAAGCAAGCCGGGCTCGAGCAATCCGTCCCGTATCGGCTGGTCCGCGATTGCTATGACGAGCTCATCAATCATCGCTGGAGCGAGATCTCGAAGCGCTTCGGCATCAGCCAAAATGACGTCCAGCGCGCCGCGGACGAGATCGCCAAGCTCGACCCCAAGCCCGGCCTCGTGTATTCGGCCGCGAGCGACAATTACATCACGCCGGACCTCGTGGTCGACAAGATCGACGGCCACTATCACGTCTTCCTGAACGACGCCAATCTCCCACGTCTCAAACTCTCGCGCGCCTATCAGGAAATCGCCCGCGACAAAAAGAAATTCGACGGCGAGAACAAAGAGTTCATCTCCGAATAAGCTGAACTCCGCGAACTGGATGATCCAAGCGATCGAGCAACGTCGCCAGACGATGCTCAAGGTGATGAACTACATCATCGAGCGCCAACGCGATTTCTTCGAGAAGGGCGTGCAGTACCTCAAGCCGCTGACGCTCCGCGAAGTCGCCGAAGTGATCAACATGCACGAGTCGACGGTGAGCCGCGTGACGAACGAGAAGTTTGTCCAAACACCACGCGGCGTGTTGCCCCTCAAGTTCTTCTTCTCGTCCGGCCTCTCCACCTCCGGCGGCGAAGACGTCTCGGCGCGGGGGATCAAGGCCCAGATTCAGAAGCTGGTCGATGAAGAGGACCCCAAGCACCCGCTGACGGACCAAGCGATCGTGAACATTCTCAAAGACAGCGGCGTCCAGATCGCCCGCCGCACCGTCGCCAAGTACCGCGACCAACTCGGTGTGCTCTCGGCCCGCATGAGAAAGCGAGTCTGATGGCTCTCGCCATCGTGGCGCCCTCGACCAAGGTCGACGTCAGCGTTCTGGTCCCCGCAAAAGACGAAGCGGCCAATCTCCCGCTGTTTTTGGAACAAGCGGCGGCGGCGTTCGCAACCGCCGACGCCACCTTCGAGGTCATCGTCATCGACGACGGCTCGACGGATGACACCTGGGCGGTCTTGGGCGCGCTCGTCGACCAGTACCCGTTCGTCCGTCGCGTCCGCCACCGCCGCCAACGCGGCATCGCCGATGCGCTCCGGACCGGCTACGGCCAAGCGCGTGGCGATGTGCTCGTCTTCTACCCGGCTGACCTGCAATACAAGCCGGAGGACATCCCGCGCCTCGTCGCCCCGATTCTCGCCGACGAGTCCGACATGGTCACGGGGTACAAGCAGGGAAAGTACGAGAAGGCGTTCGTCTCCCGCGTGTATAATGGGTTGAGTCGCCTGCTGTTCGAGATCCCGGTACGCGATCTCAACTCGGTCAAAGCCTACCGCCGTGAGATCATGGAGCAGCTGCCGGTCCGGCCGGACTGGCATCGCTACATGATCGTGATCGCCGCGGCCCAGGGCTTCACGGTCACCGAGATCCCGGTGCCGCTCTACCCGCGTCACGCGGGGCACTCGAAATTTGGCAAGTCGCGCATTGTCGTCGGCACGCTCGACATGCTCTCGGTCTGGTTCGAGCTCCGATTCGGGCGCAAGCCGCTGATGCTCTTCGGCACCCTGGGCTCTTTTTTGTTCTTGCTCGGCGTGTTGACGGGCATCGTCGCCCTGCTCATGCGCTTCGTGATCCCGCCCTACCAGGGCTTCCGCCCGCTACTCAACCTCATCGAGGTCTGCCTCATCCTCGGCTTCCTCTCGTTCGCCACCGGCCTCCTCGGCGAGCAAATCGCCGGGATGCGGGCCGAGCTCCGTGAGATGCGCCGCGACGACGAGTGATGTGGACGTTCATCGGCTGGTGCTGGGCCGCCTTTATCGTGGTCTGGCTGATCACCGCCATCCGCACGAAGCGCACGCGCACCGCCGAATCGTTCCGCGGCCAGCTGACCTACCGCTTGGTGACGGCGGCCGGCGTCCTTCTCATCTTCCCGAACCGCTACACGATCGAGGTGCTCCGGACGCAGATCTTTCCGTGGAGCCCGATCTTCCTCGACGTCGGCGCCGTGCTCACCGCGCTCGGCATTCTCTTCGCGTTCTGGGCGCGGTTTCACCTGGGGCGGAACTGGAGCGGGAACGTCACGATCAAGGCTGACCACGAGTTGATCCGCACCGGTCCGTACGCCCTCATCCGCCATCCGATCTACACGGGGATCCTCCTCGCGCTGTTCGGCACCGGCCTCGCCAACGATCTCTGGCGCTCCGCGCTCGGCTTCGGGCTCGTACTCCTCGGCTTCTGGCTCAAGGCCCGGCGCGAAGAAGCCATCCTGTCCCAGGAATTCGGCCCGACGTTCGCTGACCACCAGCGTGCAACCGGAATGTTCTTGCCGCGGGTCTAGTCCGGGCCATAAGGAGATTCTCGCCAGGGTTCCTCTAGCGGCTGGTACTCCCAGTGGCCGTGGTATTCCGAGTTCTCCTGGTACTCCTCGTACTCATACTCCTGGTAATCTGATATCGTCGGGTTCCCAGGTTGCACCTTCCTGCGCCCCACGCATAGGGGGCACAGCGGCTTGATGTGGTGCATCTTGTGAAGCCGTCGCTCGAATCGCCTCGTAACGTTCTGCCAGACTCGCGCAACGGTGAACTCGATGCCAGCGCGGCATGCCGCCTCGATGAGCCGCGAGCCTGTCCCGGCCCGATGCATCGCGGTGCGGCGCGCGAGGTTGCGCGTAAATCCGACATAATGCCGCGCGTGATGATACGGCCGACTGAAGTGCAGCAGGTAAACGGTACCGAGTCGTGGCTCCGCCATACTTATATAGACAGGGATGCCCCCAACAATAATCAATCGAGCTGAGTAATACGGTTCATGCGCACCGCTCTCGCCCCATTCGCCGTACTCGCCGCCGTCTACATGGCGCCGCTCTCGGCCCAGTTCCGCCCAGCGCAGCCGAGCGAGCGAACTCGCGAGCTTCGCTACTCGCTGAGCGACCGCGCCTACGTCGCGATCTTCGTGATCCTGCCAGGCCACGGAGTCGCGCTGCTGTACCCGTTCAACGCACAGAAGGCACCCGAACCCGCTGGCGACCACGACCTGGCGATCGAATCCGCGAACGTGCGCCACGAGCAGCGGGTACAAGCGCTCCTGTCGAATGGCGACCAAGCCGACGAGACCTACTTGTTACTCATCGCCTCACGAGTCCCTTTGCGGCTCACCCCTTACGTGGCGCACCAAGACGCGCTCGACTCGGCCATTGGCCCCGAGGTGCAACACGGCGCGTCGATGGACGCCGTGGTCACGGGCTTGGTGAAGCTCGTGGTGAACGTATCGAGCGCCGACGACATCGCCTACGACGTGGACCAAACGCGCAGCGTGATCCCGCGACGCTAGCGGTCTCTCGGCAACCGGATGCCGTACCGCCCGAGGAATAGCGCCAGCTCCTCGGTGAGCGGCGACCCGGTCTCGCTCCGACTCCGCCCGGCGAGGTCGAGCCAGTAGGCGCCACGTCGCTTGAGATCCGCCCGGGTGCCGCTGTCGAGCGCCGTCTCACTCAGCACGGTATCACCGCCAGCCGTTAGCGACGCAACACCGGCCGCGTCGTCCCCGTGTATCCAGAGCAGCCGCCAGGTCTTGCCACCTCGCGTATACGTCCGAAACGGCGGCGTCTGCGCCACCTGTACCTCTTTGTACTCCGCGAACCGCTCGAACTCACTCACGATAGTGCGAACGAGCGCGGCTTTCTCATCAGGAGTCACGCTCCGCGGAAACGCCGGCGCCTGCCGAATGACTTTCGCCGGCGTCCCCACGGCCAGGCTGCACGGCGGGATATTGCCGGCGACGAGCGAGTTGGCGCCAATGACCGCCCCGTCTCCGATCGTCGACCCGGGCATCACGAAGACCCGCCAGGGCAGCCAGACGCTCTTGCCGAGGGTCACCGGCTCATAGGTCGCCTGATAGCCATCGAGCACGTTGAGCCACGCCCCGTGCGTGAAGATGAGGCAGTGGCCCCCGATGCCCGTGTCATCGCCGATGATCACCGGCTTGGTCGCGTTGATATTGGCGAGCTGGAGGATGATGGTGCGCGACCCCAGCACGAACCGCGACTCCGGCAGCGTCGGTCCGCCGACATAGACCTGCTCGCGGATCCGCGCATCCTCGCCGATCTCGATGCGCTCGCACGAGATGTAGCTCATGGTCCCGACGCTCGAATGCCGCCCGATGGTAATCGAGCGCCCTTGCACGATCGCCAGCAGGCCGATCTCGACATGGTCGGCCAGGGTCACCTCGCGCCCGATGACGACGCCGCCGGGGGCGATCTTGACGCCGCGCCCGATCTTGTAGCCGAGGAACGTGCGGTACGCCCACACTTTGAGAGGGCTCGGCATCCAGCCGAACATCGCCAGATGGGCGATCGGCAGACGCGAGGATGGTATCAGTGTACGCACGCTAACCTGACAATATACTGGTAGATATGCTCCGATTCTCGCCGGCCGCGCTCGCCCTCGAACCCTCATTGCGGTACGGGCTCAACGTCCTGGTCGATCAGTCGCGCGTGCTGGTGGTCGATGACCCTGCCGCCGACGTGGTAACGCTCGATGTCGACCCGACGCCCGGTGCAGCGGGCTACACGGTCTCCGACGGTACGGTCACCGTCACCAAGTCCGCCCTTGTTCGGGTGCTCGACGTGGCCGGCGCCGAGACGGAGGGCCGTTCATCCGCGCGCGACCGCTACGGGCGTGTCCCGTCGTCGGCCAACCCGGTCGTGATCGACCACTCGGAGCGCCGCCCGGTTATCACCGAAGCCGCGGTCGTCTTCCGCGAACGCGTCCGCGAAGCGGCGGGGCGGCGGTGCGTCCGCGTGCTGGCGCCGTGGCCGGATGGCAAGCGCTGGGCGGCCGCCTTGACCCACGATGTCGACGTGGTCACCGGTTGGCCCGCGTTCACGGCGCTGCGTCTCGTCGAGCTGCTCCGCAAGGGTGAGCTTCGCCGCGCGGGCCGTGTCATCGCCGCCGCCCTGGGCGCGATCGGTGGTGACCCCGCGTGGCAAGGCATGGCCAATGTGCTCTCGGCCGAACGCCAGGCTGGCGTTGTCTCGACCTGGTTTCTGCTCTGTGGCACGCCGACGTGGTCGACGTGGCGCGCGGGGGATCTGACGTACTCACCCGAGTCGCTGGTGGTGAAGCGCCTGCTCGACGCACTTGCCGCCGCTGGTCACGAGGTCGGCTTGCACGGAAGCTTCGCGACGTACGACAACGCCGAAATGTTCGCCGAGCAGCGGCGCCGTCTCTCCGCGCTGGGCGCGAAGCCGGCGGGTGTGCGACAGCACTATCTGCGCATGGCCCCGGGCGCGACGCAGACGGCGATGCGCGCCGCGGGATTCTCGTACAATGCCACGTTCGGCTTCCCGGATCGAAACGGCTTCCGACTGGGCGTGGCAGACGTTGTCCCATCACGAGAGGAAGGGCTCGACGAGGTGCCGTTGGTCTGGATGGACCGCGCGCTCAGCAAGTACCGGGGTATCGAAGACCCTAATGCCTGGGTCGATGACGCGCTGGAGTTGGCGGCCACCGCGCGCGAGGTGAACGGCCTCTGGGTCGGCCTGTGGCACTGCAATCTGACGCCGCCGCTGGGCTACCCGGATGCGCCCGCCGCCTACGCGCGCCTGCTCGCCGAGATCATGCGCGAATCCCCGTACGTCGCCACGCTCGACCGTCTTGTGGCCTGGCGCCACGCCCGCCGCGGCATACGGGCGACGGCCGTCGCGCCCGACGGCCGGTGCTCACTCTCGATGCCCTGGGACCTCGAGCCCGTCGTATAGCGCGGCGAACTGATCGATGATGCGCGCCCAGCTGAACCGCCGCTCGACCGCCAGCTGCCCATCCACCCCGAGCCGCTCGGCGAGCGCACGGTCCGCGATGAGCCGGCGGAGCGCCTCGGCCAACGCGGTCGCGTCGTTCGGCGGCACGATCACGCCGGTCTTGCCGTCGTCCACGATATCCGTGATGCCACCGAGCGCGGTGGTCACGACCGGCACCCGGTAGCTCATCGCTTCCATGAGGACCATGCCCAGTCCTTCCGTGTCGCCGCGTCTGTCGACGACAGCGGGCAGGGCGAACGCGGTCGCGCTCGCGTACGCCCGGTGGAGCTCCTCCGGGGTGACCCATCCCCGAAACGACACGCGATCGGTCACCCCGCGCTCCTTCGCCCGCGCTTCGAGTGATTCGCGCTCGGGCCCATCGCCGATGACGACCACCGTGGCCCGCGGCACCAGGGCCACCGCATCGATGAGATACGCCACGCCTTTGCGCTCGACGAGTCGCCCGACGTACAGAATCGTCGCCGGATCGCGCACCGCGGGATGCGCCGGCATTGCGACCGCGTACGGAATCACCTCGACGGGGATGTCACTCCCGGCCAACGCCGTCACTTCTCGCGCGGTGCTCGTCGAGATCGCGACGACGCGATCCGCGGTCCGAATCGCGCGCCGCAAAAATCCTCTTAAGGCGGGGATGCGCTGTGTGACCCACCGCAGCTCGATGCTATAGAACTGCATGATGATGCGCGTCCGCCGGCGCGCCGCACGGGCCACCCACCCGAAGAGCGCGTGCGGCAGCGGCCAGTGCACGTGCACGATATCGTACTGCTCGCGGCGCTGCAGTCGCCACATGGCGACGGACCCGAACAGGAGATAGAACGCCGGCAGGATCGTGTAGAACAGCGACCGCCGCATGCGGTCCGGCGCCGACTCCTCGTGGGTCAGGTTCTCCCACCGCCGGAAGAAATATCGAAACCGGTGGATCGGTATGCCGTCGAGGGTGGTATTACCACCACCTTTGTACGCCGACGTGAAGACTTCGATCGCATATCCACGCGCACGAAGCCGTCGGATCGTCTCGGCCAGCCACTTCACGGTCGGGTCGTCGGCGTCCCGAGGAAAGGCCGTCGACACCACGAGGATGCGCACACGTGCAAAGGTATCGCGCGCATCGACGCACGTCCATCCAACGCATATACTCCCGCACAGGCATGAGCGACGGTTCCCCAGACAGCGGGAGCTCGGCGAAGCCGGGCTCAGGTCAACCGACCAGTCGAGCGCGCAGCGCATCGACGCGCGGCGGAGCCGCGCCAGGCTGGAGAAAAGTGGTCCAGTGGGGCGCCGGCGTGGCGCTCATCGCCGGCTTCGTCGCGCTCTACAAGTTCTATCAGTCGTACACGGCCCAGCTGCGGGTTCCAGTCGGCGTGTCCTGGGGCGAGGTGTTGCTCGCCTCTCTGATCTGGGCGAGCGGCTACACCCAGATGATCCTGCTCTGGTCGAGCAGCTTCACGTGGTGGGGCTCGTCACTCCCGTGGTACAAGGGCCTGCGCGTGTTCTTCGTGACGAACCTGGCGCGCTACATCCCGGGTGCGATCTGGCAGTTCGCGGGGCTGGCCGCGATGACGATCGAGGCCGGCGGCTCGGCGACCGCTGCCGCGGCCGGCGTGATCCTGCTGCAGATCGTGACGCTGGCGACCGGCATCATGCTCACGGTGTCGGCGGCACCGAGGCTGCTGCCATTGACGGCCGGGCTCACGGGCCTCGAGCAACTCCTGATCGCGGCGTTGCTCGTCGCCATCCTGATCGTGGCGCTGCCGCACTTGCTCCCGCGCATTCGCGCGCTGTTGGAGCGCATCATCAAGAAGCCGGTGCCGCTGCCGACGCCGCCGCGCGGTCAGTTCGCGCTCTACGTCGTTCGCTGCGCTGGGAACTGGCTGATTTACGGGTTCGCGTTCTGGCTCTTCAGCCGTGCGCTGCTAGGGCAGGGGGCCCCGAGCCCGTGGGTCGCGATCACGTGCTATGTCGCGAGCTATCTCGCGGGACTGATCGCCGTGTTCGCGCCGGGTGGGATCGTCGTGCGCGAGGGCGCGATCATCGGCCTCTTGCAACCATCGATTGGCGTCGAAGCCGCGACGATTCTGGCGATCGCATCGCGATTCTGGCAGATCGCGATCGAGGTCGTGTGCGCGTGCGTGATGGTGGGAGCCGATTGGCTCCGCTCACGCTTTGCGCACAAGGAAAATGAACTGGTACCGGAGCGGCGGCAGTGAGCCTATCGCGCGGAGCGCGAGGCGGAGCGCCATGCGGAGCGGCCGCCGGTTCTTGAAGATCGCGGGCCCCGGGTCCCCGGTCACACGCACGACTTTAAGGCCCGCGTCCTGAATAATGCGCTTCCACCCCGCGAGCGTGTCCCGATGCTCGATGGGTTGCGTTGTCTTGATGTAGAAATTGGGCACGACACTCACGCCGAGTCCATCGGTCGTCAACACGCGCGCCATCTCGCGGAACCCTTGTCGCACATTGGGAAAATGTTCCATTGACCCGAACGAAAAGACGCGATCGAACGTCCCGTCGCCGAATGGCAATGTCATGCCATCGCCTACGACCCACGCGATCTGCTCGCGCGGCTTCTCCCGCTGTGCGGCGAGCCTGATCGCGGTCTCCGAGAAATCGACCCCAATCGCGTTCGCCACACCACCGCGAGCGACCGCCAGCGCCGTCGCCCATCCGACGCCTGACCCCAGATCCAGAAACCGCGTGCCCCCGAGCGGCTCGAGCGCGCTCAGGGCATGCCACAGCCGCTCGGGATTCGGACGGTCGACGTCTTCGCCGTAGTGGTAGCGTTCGTCGTAAAAGGCCCGATTAGTCGTCGACATGCCGTCGGACAACGTAGTCGAGCCTCCGGGCTGCCCGCTAGCGGACGACATATCGGCGTAGGCGATCTGCTTCGAACATGACTCTGGGAGGGACCGCTAGCGGACGACATATGGGCGTAGGCGATCTGCTTTTCGAACATCGTCCGAAGCCCATATGTCGTCCGCGACCGAGGCTGCGACGGCTAGCGTACGCGCCGAGCAGGCGGCAGTTTTCGCCGCCATGGTGAAGACAGCGGTTGAGAAGGGCAGCCCTTCGCGAGCCACGCCGCTCGCCACCGAGCCGGCCCACGCGATGTGGTGGGCCGCCGCGGTCTGTTTGTTGGCGACGCTCATTCTCGCCTATCCGGCGCTGACCGGCGGCTTCCTGGTCACGCCGAGGAGCGACCAGTACATCGGCGGCTACATCGTGTGCGAGTTCGGCACGCACTGGTGGAAAGCAACCGGCCACATCCCACAGTGGAACCCGTACGTGTTCGGCGGGGTGCCCTACATCGCGGGAGCCGCGAACGGCGATGTGTTCTACCCCATGCAGCTCCTCCGCATGCTGGTCCCCTGCGATGTCGCACTCACGTGGTCGTTCATCATCCACGAGTTCCTCGCCGGATGGTTCACCTACCTGTTCCTGAGAGCGTTCGGCCTCTCCTTCTACGGCGCGCTCTTCGGCGGCCTGGCCTACATGCTCGGCGGCCCATTCGCCTCCTACGTCTCCCCAGGCCACGACGGGAAGATGTACGTGAGCGCGTTGTTCCCGATGATCTGTATGGTGGCGCTCTACGCGATGCGCGGCCGCCGGTGGGCCTACCCGACGCTCGCGCTCCTCGTCGGTCTCGGGATCCTGACGCCGCACCCGCAGGTCATGCAGTACTGTCTGCTCGGGATGGGCGCGGTCGCCCTGTATGCGGTCTTCTGGGAGCCCGACCGCGCGGACCGGGTCTCTCGCCAGGTCGCGTTCCAGCGTCTAGGCCTCTTGCTCGTCGCTGTCGCCGCCGGTCTCTTGATCGCCGCGATCTACTACGGGCCGTTCCTCTCCTACATCCCGTTCTCGCCACGGGCGGGTGGCGGCAACGCGAGCACGGGGCTCGAGCCGTACCAGTTCGTGACGCAGTTCTCGCTGCCGCCCGAGGAGATCCTGAATACGTACTTGCCCGAATTCACGGGCATCCTCGACAACTATTTCGGGCGGAACGGCATCCATCACCACAGTGAGTTCATTGGTGCCGCCGTCTACATGCTGGCCTTCGCCGGCTTCTTCGCCGCGCCCGCGGGCGAGAAGCGGCGCGGCGTCCGGTTCTGGCTGATCGTGGCCGTCATCGGCTTCTTGTGGTCGTTGGGCGGCGCCACGCCGTTCTATCACCTGATTTATTACCTCGTGCCCGGCACGAAGTATTTCCGCGCGCCGTCGGCGTTCTTTTTCATAACGTCGTTCGCCATCGCCGCGCTCGCGGGCGAGGGCGTCGATACCATGATCGCGCGGCGCGTGAGCCGCACCTACGTGTTCATTGCGATGGGATTCGCCGCATTCATCGCGGTCCTGGCCGTGTCGGGCGCGCTCGTCACGTTCGCCGGCACATTTGCCCCGACTCAGGCGTACGAGAAGGTCTTGGCCAACGCACCGTCCGTGACGTTCGGCGCCATTCGCGCGCTGGTGGTCGTGCTGCTCGTCGGCGGCGCGATCCTCGTGGTCTCGCGCGAGCGGGCAGATCCGGTCATTGGCGCCTACCTCGTGACCGCCGTGATGGTGGTCGAGCTGTGGAGTGTCGAGCGGCTCTACTGGAAGTTCTCGCCACCGGCGTCGATCACGTTCGCGTCCGACGCCGCGCTCGACGCGATCAATCGCGAGCCGCAGCCGGGTCGCCTCTTGGCGATCCCGCTCGCCGAGGGCGCGGCGTGGCACGACCCGGAGTTCGGCGGGAACTTGCCGATGGTGCATGGCGTGCGAGAGGCCATGGGGTATCACGGCAACGAGCTCCGCCGCTATGACAACCTGATCGCCGATCGCGAGATCGGCAGTCCTCAGATCTGGCGACTGCTGAACGTCCGGTTCTTGCTTACGAACGTGGACTCGGTGCCCATTCCCGGCGCGACCAAGGTCGTCGGCCCCATCAAGAACGCCGCGGGATCCATCGTGGACCTCTACCGCTTGCCAGGAGACAACCCCGTCGCGTGGGTCACGCCGATCGCGGTGCGCGCGCCGGACGAGCAGTCGCTCACCACGGTGCAGGATCCACGGTTCGATCCGCTCCGCGCGGCGATCTTCGACACGTCGGCGCACGTGCCGGTCGCGACAGATGTCAAAGCCCTGCCTGAGCCCTTGCCGGTGACGGTCACCAGCACGCGGTACGACCCCGGGCACATGACGTTCAAGCTGAGCGCGCCGGCGCCGGCGAACGCGTCGCTCGTGGTGTCCGAGAACTACTACCCCGGTTGGACGGCGACGGTGGACGGTCATCCGGCACAGACCGGTCGTGCCGACTACACGCTCATTGGCGTGCCGCTACCGACCGGTGCCATGACGATCGACCTCGAGTTCCACGATCCGGCGCTCCCCCTCGGCGAAAAAATCACGTTCGCGATGCTGATCGTGACCGTGGCGTGGCTCGGCCTGACGCTCGTCCGTCGTCAGCCGTCGCTACGATCGGAGGCGGCCGCATAGTGGGGCGACTCCGCGCCTCGGGGGAGTTCGGCGAGGAGACCGGCGCGCTCACGGAGCATGAGCGCGCGCTGGTGATCGTGCCGACGTACAACGAGAAGCCGAACATCGAGCGGCTGATCGCGGCGGTGCTGGCGCAGGATCCCCGGCTCGAGGTGCTGGTGGTCGACGACAACTCGGCCGATGGCACGGGGGCGATCGTCGACGCGCTGGCCGAGTGCGACGCGCGCGTGCATGCGTTGCATTGGCCGGGGAAGATGGGGCTCGGCACGGCGTACGTGGCCGGGTTCCGGTGGGCGCTCGAGCGGGACTACGCGTACGTGTTCGAGATGGACGCGGATTTCTCGCACGATCCGGCGCACCTCACGGATTTCTTGAAGGCGATCCAGGGCGCCGATCTCGTGCTCGGCTCCCGGTATCGCAAGGGCCGGGTGACGGTCGTCAACTGGCCGATGTCGCGCCTCATCCTGAGCTACTTCGCCAACGTCTATGCCCGGGCGGTGACCGGTTTGCACCTCGACGACTCGACCGGCGGGTTCAAGTGCTTTCGCCGGTCGGTGCTGGAGG
>CAWBZV010000023.1:0-52450 GCA_963793305.1 uncultured Gemmatimonadales bacterium
TACCCCAACGCTACCGCGACAAGACCAACACGCTCTGAGCCTATCTGTCTGACCATCGTGCTCAGCGGGATAGCCGTCCCGATCGTCATCGCGATCTGGACGCTCGCGATGACCACGGTGGCGGCGATGCCGGAGGCGATTACAAGCGTGACCCCGCGCGCAACCTGAAGGGCCAGCCGTTCGGCTGCATACACGTCGGCCAATGCCTCGCCGACGGCCCCGGGATCGCCGAACCGCGCCAGATCACTCTCGGCCATGTCCTCCAGATGGTCGCGGATCTCACGCTCGATCTCACGTCGGCGTCGAGCCCGAGGAATCCTCGCGCGCGATACGACCTGCGCGACAATGTGATCGTGGTCGTCCACGGTTCATCCCCGGCAAGAATCGTGTTCACCATCTCGGTGAAGACCCGCCACTCGCGTTGGCTGCGCTGCGCGGCGCGGCGGCCCGTCGCCGTGAGGCCGTAGTATTTCCGCTGCTTGCCGTTGGGGCCACGTTGCCATTCGGAGCGCAAGTACCCGCGCTTGTGCAACTGGTGGAGCGCGGGGTAGAGCGTCCCTTCCTTGAAGGCAAAGGCATCCCGGGTTCGGCGGGCCGACTCCTGAATGATCTCGTACCCGTACATGTCGCGCTCGGAGAGGAGGCGGAGGATCAACAGCGCGATGCTGCCTTTCAGTAACTCGCGATCCATAGATCTACAAAGTAACACAGACTGGACGACGAATCGCCAGAGTATTACTCTATACTTTGTATGCCGATACTTGGTGGATCGCGTGCCGCGCGCGTGGCGCTCGTGTGTGTCGTGACGACGCTGGTCCTCTCCGCCATCCTGGACAATCTCAACCGGACGCTGGTCGAGATGCCGGCGTGGCGGGCGGTCGGGCCGCTCGCCTGGGCGGCGTTCAGCCGGCACGCCGATCTCGGTGTAGGGCGCATTATCTATCCGGTGGCCGGAATCGGTGGCACACTCCTATCGCTCGTTGCCGCCATCGCCTTCCGCCTGAGTCCAAAGCGACCGCGCTTCGCCGCCATCCCCATCTACGGCTCCGCGTGCGCGAGCCTCGGCGTCATGTTCCTCACCGCCTTTGCCGCGCCCGATCATGTTGAGCCTGCCCCGCCTCGGCGAGGATCCGGCTGCGCTGGCGCGGGCGTTCAGCGGCTTCGCGTATTGGGACGCGGTCCGTGCCGTCGTCGGGGCCGTGGGTGGTTGCGCGGGCGTCTGGGCCCTGATCGCGCTGCTCGTGATCTACGCTGAGCCACGCGCTCAGTAGGCAGAGCCCCCGGTGACCGTAGCGGCGTCGGCGCGTGGGCTCAACGCACCGCCGCGTCGCGATCATGCGCGAGACATTGCCGATGCGTGCGCTACGGCGCTGCTACCGAATGGGCGAGAAGGATATTTCCTAATGGGAACGTCATCGACCGACCTCGAAGCGACTACTCATCTGGTTCAGCGTTGTTTCAGTACTGCTCGTGCTGTGGGGTGCGGTATTCGCCTTCTTCGGCCTTGGCGTCCTGCCCGTTGATCGGCACGTGCTGCTTCCGTGGGAGAGTGCCCTCTACGGTGCGATCATGATGGGTTGGGGGGCAACCCTCCTGCTGATCGGCCGCGTTGCGCTCCGGCGAAACGATCTCGAACTGACGAAACCCCTGCTGTTCGGGATCTCCGTGTGGTTGCTCGTCGAGGCAGCATTCTCTGCTCGCTTTGGCGTCTGGTTCAACGTCGGGGTCGATTTCGCCGTGCTGGTGTTGTTTAGCGTTCCATTAGTCGCCAGCATGCGCGCATCGCGGAATGCAGGGGACGTGTGAACCGCGGTTTCTCAGGGTGTATCCGGTGCTAAAAAGCGGAACACGGGCGTTGTCATCGAGTCGGTGGCGATCGCTTCCGTGCGACTCGTGACTTCGAGCTTCGTGAACAAGTGCGTCACGTGAATCTTGACCGTGCCGTCACTGATCCCGAGCGCGTCGGCGATATGTGAACTGTCGGCTTTCAGACGAATCAGGCGTCGGGCGAATCAGCTGTCGCGCGAGCGCGGCTTCCGGCGGAGCGAATCCGGCTCCACATCGTCGCGAAGAACAGCACCAGGCCGATGATCTGCGCCAGACCAGCTGATAGAATGGCGACGCGAAGCGACAGTGCGTTACTGCCACTGGCGCGCATCCATTCGCCGGTTGCCCGGGCGGCGGTGCCCGCGGTGATCAGCCAGTAGGCGATCTCCGCAATCAACGGCCGATACGCAATGTCGTCCGACCTGGGTCGTGGGAACATCCACAGGGCCACGCCCAGGATCATCATCATGACGAAACCGACCAGGAGGAGATGCGTGTGGGCACTCACGCCGTACGCGCTGGGGGCGCGTCCTAGGAGCTCGCGCTCGGCGAGCATCCAGCCACCGAGGATGATGCCGAGCACTAAGAACACGATCGCAGTCTTGATATAGCGGCGGACGAGGTCGTTCATGCGGCGATCATGCCGTTATCAGTGTGGCCGCACAATGGGTAGCACCGTGTGGCTCGCCGAGGCAACCGCGAGAGGTCGGCGGCTGAGTATCGTCCACATATTATACACGAACGCGTACGCGCCCAGGGCGGAGAGTGCGCCGCCAGTGGCCAGCACTGGGTTGGCGGGCGAACCGAAGTGTGGACGGAGCACGAACCCAACGACCATCAGCGCCAATCCGGCGTTCGAAAAATACCAGTGTGATCCGGCCAGTCGCCGATGGCGGATCGGGCGGCCGACGAATCGGGGAATGACGTGATACGCGACGCCGTAGATCATCATCGTCACGAACCCAAGGAGGTTCATGTGGACGTGCGCCGGATAGTACACGCCCCACGCTGGGTGCGCGGCCATAGCGACGCCCAGTGTGACGCCTAAGGCCAGCCAGACGAGGCTGGCCTTGAGGAAGGCTGAGACGAACCAGTCCATCGTCGGCGTTATTGGACGGTCAAGTGACCGTGCATGCCGAGCGCGGCGTGAGGGTCGCATTGGAAGTAGTAGATGCCGGGGGTGAGGTTGACCGGCAGATCAAAGGTCTGTCCTGGCAGCTGCAGCGGCGTGCTTGGTGCTGGGAGGCCGCTCTTACCGGTGTTCGAGTCCGGCAAGAAGTCAACGTTGTGGACGCCCGGAGAGAGGACGAATCGCACGTCGTCGCCGCGATGCGCCGTGACGGTGTTTGGCTTGAAATAGTTCCCATTGGCATCCGAAATCATGAGGACCGTGTCGATGACGCCAGTTGGCGCAGCGGCCGCCGCCGCGGGCGGCGACGCCGACGAAGTCCTGGGCCCTCGATGTGCAGCACTTGGTCCTTGCCGTCCGGGCTCGTCCGAAAGATCCGCACGCGGCCGGTCTCGACGATGTAGAGTCCGCGGCAGTCCCTGGCCAGCGGCGAACAGCAGGTGATTTGCGCCGACCGTGCGTGGGACGCATCGCTCCGCCAGGCGTGCGAGCGCTTTTGTATCGAGCTCGGCAAAGATCGGGATTCGGCGGAGCAGATCGATGGGGGGCATGTCAATGCGACATGTGGGCGTACATCGTCGGCGTGCCGACCTGAATGATGCCGACCGCGCCCTTTTCCGCGTCGGCGAAGCTGTGCGTGACGAATGGATACAGGCCCTCGCCACTGGCGTCGCGGTCGAACACGGTCTCGAAGACCGCACCACCGCCTGGCGGGACCGCGTAGGTCTGCACGTCCGTCAGCGCGTGCGATGGATCGCCGTCGGGGTACACGCGGTCGAAGATGGCGCCAACGATGTGGAAGTCGCTCGTGGCGTTCGGTCCGGCGTTCACGACAAACAACCGGACTCGATCGCCGACATGGACCTGGAGCGGGTTGTCCTTGTACTGGAACGCGCGGCCGTTGAAGACGACGTAACTGGCGTTCTTCGCCATCGCGGACTGCCAATCGGGCTGCATCGGGACGGCGTTCGCTAGCGATGGCGTCGACGTCCCGGGTTTGGCGTAGTACTCGCTTTCGACGAGCACGAACTCCTTGTCCGCCGCGGTCGGCCAGCCATCGCGGGGGTCGACGATGATCGGGAGATACATACCCTGCATGATGTGCATCAGGACCGGCGGGGTGCCGCAGTGCACCATGAACGCGCCGGCATCGCGCGCCGTGAACGTGAAGGCGACGGAGTCGTGCGGCATGATCATGCGATAGGCAACGTTCGCGGGAATCCGGGCGGCGTGGAAGTCGATCGAGTGGGGCATTGGCGACTCGTTCACGACCGTGATTCGCACTTCGTCGCCGACGCGAACACGAAGCACCGGGCCCGGGACCGTGCCACCGAATGTCCAGGCGTGATACGTGACGCCGGACGCGATCTCGATCGTGGCGTCCTTGATGGGGATGCGAAATGCTTTGACGTGTGCGTCCGATGCTCTCACGAGGCGAGCATCGAATGTGGGGGAGGTCGACCGTTGCACGCGGTCGAAGTCCACGGATTCGATCGGATCGCCGCGGCGCGCGGCGCCCAGAATCGAGACGACGCCGACGCCGAGCGCGCCGACGAGTCCAAGGGAGATGAGTTTGTGAGTAGGTGTACGCATGGGTAGAACCATGGGCCCGACCGCTCGGGTGCGGCGTCGGGGCTTCCGGCACTCCCTTGTCAGGGTATCCCTGACGCTGACGCGGGGGCTCTTCCTGGGACGATGGGCTGGAGGGGGGCGCCGCTCGTCGGGCGAGAATCGCCGACATGCGCATCGTCACGCGCCTCGACGTGAAGGTGATCATCGGCGAGGGGGACAACGCGGCCCTTTTCACGGAGATGGAGACGACCGCGCCGGCGCCGGCCGTCACGGTCGTCGCGGAGTGGCACCAGATCCGCAATGGGAAGATCGCGCGTGCGCAGTCGGCGTTCGACGGCCGTCCGTTCGCAGCGATGTTCTCGGCGAAACCGTAAGGGAGCGCTCAGTCGGGTTACGGTCAAAGGGGTCCGTCGAAAGGAATCCTTGACGGGGCGAGTCACGGCCGTCGGTCCCCGACCCGGTCGTATTGCCGGTGTTGGGGGCCGCGAGTGTAGAAGGCCCTCGCGGCCGTCGGTGAATCCCTGACAGACCTGGCCCCCGAGCTGGCGTAGCGTCTGCCCACTATGAAACGGCATCTGGTGGTGATCGGCTTGGGGCTCGCGGCCGTCGTATTGGTGGCAGCGACGGCGTTGTGGGCGGTGTATGCTCACGACCTGAGGCTCGCGCGTGAGCGCCTTGCCGGCCGTAGTCAGGTGGTCGCGACGTCGCTCGGCACGGTGGAGTACGCCGTGGTGGGTACGGGCGAGCCGATACTCGCTGTCCACGGCGCGAGCGGCGGCTTTGATCAGGGCATCGATCTGACCGGCGCGATGGCCGAACAGGGCTATCGGATTATCGCTCCTTCCCGCTTCGGCTACCTTCGCTCGACGATGCCCGCCGGAGCGACGACCGCCATGCAGGCCGATGCTTACGCCCAACTGCTCGACCGCCTCGGCATTGACGAGGTCTTCGTGGTCGGCATCTCGGCGGGTGCGTGGTCGTCCATCCAGTTCGCGATCCGATATCCGCAACGGTGCCGGGCGCTCGTGCTCCTCGTCCCGGCGAACTACCTACCGCCGGGGACGTTTATCCACGGGGGCGCCGTCGCGAGAGCGATCTTGAGTTCCGATTTCGTTGCCTGGGCAGCGCTCAAACTGATGCCGCTCGCGTCAGGTGGACTGACGCGGACCTTGCTCGGCACGGACGATGCCGTTGTGCGTTCAGCAGATCCCAGCGAGAGGACCCGAATCCGGGAAGTGCTCGACCATCTGCTGCCGATACAACCGCGCGTCGCGGGGACGGATTTTGACGTTCGGACCGCCGCCGCGCGCGAGCCCTATGCCATCCAACGCATCGTCTGTCCTGTCCTGACGATCAGTGCCGACGACGATCGATTTCAGACGAACGACCGAGCGAGGTACATTGCGGCCACCGTCCCTGACGGTCGCGATATCGTGTTTCCGACTGGCGGTCATGCGTTGGTCGGCAACTACGCCGCGGCCTTGGTGGACGTTAGGACCTTCCTCCAGGGTGTGCAGACGGCGCGGGATCATGCTCCCTGAGCGCTGGTCCCAGGACATGGTGACGATCTATCAGCGCTCGCCTGGCGTTCGGTCGCGCCGTGGCTGGCGTCAACGAGTTCAGGTCGATGCGGCATTGATTCATGGACACGCCGCCGTTGTCTGCTGCGCTGCGAGTGGGACGCCCTGAGTAAGCTGGCGAATTCGCCGCCCAACGGGCGTGTCACGGCAGGCCGTTCCGCCAGGGAATCACGCCCCGATCGCAGGTTGCTGGTCGACACCCCAGCGTCGAGCTAGCGTACGCGGGCCCCATACGGCGATGACGATTGCGGCCGCACATGCAGTGATCAGGCCGGTGATACGCGGGTCGTAGTAGGAACCGTAGATCGGGAACAGCATCCAACTGAGGTTCTGCATCGCGTGGCACAGCGTGACGGCGAAGACGCTTTTGCCCGTGTTGTTGTACAGCCAGACGAGCAGAACCCGTGCCGCTACCGTGCCAACACACCACCAGGCGATCCATGTCGGAGGCCGGCGAGCTTCCAGCAGCGGTATGATGTGAAACCCGGCCCACGCCAACCCCAAGAGCATGCTCGCGCCGAGCGCGTTCCATCCAGCTTGCATCGCATCGATGGCGTATCCGGACCATCCGAGCTCCTCACCCAGGGCACCTACGAAGAAGACCAGCAACAGGGCCAGGGCCGTCAGCACCGTAAATCGCGGGGCGGGAATCGGCACCCCCGTCAGGCGCATCAGCCCGTAGGAGCACGCCATGACGCCGGGCCCCAAGAGGATGATCGGCGCATACCAGACCATTCCTCTGATGCGCTGGTAATCGAAGGATCTTTTCAGCAGGGCAATCATGCCTGCCGTCTTGCTCTCTCCATATACGAGAATCAGCGCCGCTGCGGCTGGACACAGGAAACTGAGCGCGCTCACCGGGAGGCCAGGTAGTAGCTGACGCGCCGTCGAGGCGCCGGCCAACCAGAACGGAATACAGAGGGCAATAACGATTAAGAAGAATGTCTGAGGCGATCTGGTGCGCGGCGGAACTACGGACATCCGGTCCTCTGTTCGGACGGCATCGTGCGATCGCTTGCTCGGACCTCGATCGCAGCCCACAACGTGTCCAGTGTGGCGGTTGGCACTGACGTGCCGTGCACGACGCGGCCCACTTCTCGGGCGAGCGCTTGCATCTCGACAGGCGCCGATGCGACGTGACCGCCGAACGCACATTCGGCCAACGGCTGCGAGAAATATCGGCGCCAGTACCACACCGCGACCTGCGCCGGCGCCCACGCGAATATCGCGCGCAGATTGATCGGTGGCGCCCCGCTCCCGCCGATGACGAGCGCCCGAAACCCCTCGCGTACGCCTCGGACCAAGCCAGCGATGGCACGTCGATCCGCCGCCAGCGTCGCCGTGTTGCCGCCGACGAGATACACGCTCCCGGCCACGGCGGTCACGAACACGGCGTGCGCGTTGAGCCACGCGTCCATGTGTGACTCCGTTCTTACCGGGAACCCGGCGCGGCGAAGCGCTCGCGTCAGCGTGCGGAGCCGGGGCGTTCGACGCCCACTGGGTTCGCCGATGGTTGTCGGTTGCTGCGGGATCAGCACGTAGCGCACGACCGATCCAACGCGTACCCCGCCGGCGCCCGGGAAGCCGAGCACGACCCGCTCGGCTCCGACCGCATCGAGTAGCGCGCCGGAGCCGCCGGCATGGTTGTGCATGAACATCACCATCGGCACGCGTCGCGCCGCCGCGATCACTGGGAGCACGGCGTCGACTTGTTCGCGCCGGACCGCGACTACGATGAGGTCGAACACGTCATCCGGCTCGAGTGAGGCGGTCACGTCGACGCGCGCATATGTGCGCCGCCCGGTCAGCGCCTCCTCGAGGACGACGCCCTGTACCCGCAGCGCAGCGAGACGTTCGCCGCGCGCGAGCACCGTCACATAGTGCCCGGCCTCGTGGAGTCGCGCGGCATACAGCGAGCCCTGCACGCCGCCGCCGTACACGAGGATACGCATGCCATTTCGCTGCGCTGGCCTGCTATCCTTGCCGCTACGCCCACGACGCGAGAATACGCGACACGAGCGTCGGCCGAGGCGATACCGTCGTGCCGAGGTCGTCTGCGACCGACACGCCACGCACACCGACGACCGATGCCGCGGCAGCGGCGGCCCTGTCGCGCTCGGCCGCGCTCGCAAACGGGCCGAGGAGCGTTACGACGCCCTCTTCGGCGCGGACGCGCACGTCGCGCTTGACGTTATTCAGTACGGCCAAGACAAGCGCGGTGTCGGTTGGACCCCCTTCGAATGTCCGGCGCGTGCGCATGCGTTGCGTCATCCCGCGGATGCCCGACACACCCCACACCGCCTGCTCGACCGCCGTCAGCTCGGCGGGAGTGTCGACGATGCCGGTCAGCGATACGATGCCTGATTCCACCCGCGCACTGACGCTCTGAATGCCGGCACCGAGCTCACGGCATACGGCCACCAGCACCTGTTCGTGTAGCCTGCGATCATCGGACACGGTCTCCTCCAGTACGATTGACATCCAGAGTATCGTTCGGGCCGCGTCCGGAGTCTGTCGGGTGAAAGCTGCGAGGGTGTCGGGGAGTCCCTTACACGGCGTGTCGGGCGTTCTGGCGTTCGTGGAGCACGCGGCGCACCAGCCTGGACGCGAATTCGGGATGTCCGCTGTGCGCAGTCGAGACGCGAACACCCTGACGCGCGCGCCTCAGCCTACCGGCGTGCGTGGCACGCTGGACGGACGCGAGCGCGAAAGGCGGATTCGCCCGCGGGGATTCGCGCAGAGGAATGGTGCGGCGACGACGACGATCACGAGGGTGGGATAGAACCACGCGACGGTGATGTCGAAACCCAGAATCCCATCTGCCCACTGCGGGCCTGCGACGAACCGGGCCACGAGGCTTGCGAACACGAGCGACAGCGAGCACCACGTGGCGCTCAGCACGACGCGGGCGCTTCGGTCCAACGCAGGTGCTTCGCGGATCGATGCGTGGACGATCGTCAGGATGAGCGCCGCGCCAATCGCGGCTGACGCGATTCCACCCCACGGCTCTCTGAAGAGGGGCGTGAGCACCAGGGTCCGGATCATCCCGGTCACGATGATCGCGGCCATCAAACCGAACCAGACTCCCAGCACAACGGCGGGGCGGACAAAGCGCATATGCCGATGACTAGGATGAACCAGAGCCCACGGGTGTCGGGGAATGTCCGACGGCGGTCGAGCAATCGCCCGACACGCACACACACGCATCGCGGCGCCGCTGGCCGGCTGACCGCGTTCTTGAACAGTCTGTGCGTCTGGGCGCTGGGCCAGCCTCAGGGCCTACAGTGCCAATCGATCCTACGTGGGTCTGCTCGACGAGATCGGACTCGACGCATCGCGGCGAATGACGAGCGATGCGCGAGTTCTCACGGGTGACTCTTCTCAGCCTCGCGGATCAGTCGCCAGAGCGGCGTTCTTAATCCCCGGGCGACGCGCGCGACGATATCGAGTCGACTGCTCCCGGCGCCGCGCTCCACGTTGCGTATGGTGTTCGCGCTGACACGGCAACGCGTGCCCAGCTCGCGCCAGGAGAAGCCCATCGCGCGACGTCGACGGGCCACGGCCACTCCGAAAGAAACGGTCAACGGATCCGAGGTCGCCCGCACGGGCCGTTGTCGAGGTGGTTCATGACATGAGATGCGAAAAAAGACACTGTGGGCCGTCACCGTATGGGATCCGGTCGAGACTCTTCTTCGTCCGGGTAATAAGACGCGGGACGAGCGCGATCTGCGTACGGAGCACATTCGCCTCATGGCGTTGACTCTCTCAGGTCCGCCCCCAACGCGACATATGTGGCCCAGACGACGAACGAGCAACTGCTGCGGCAGGCCGCGTTGCCGGAGACGAGGCGATTCGACGGCGCGACGCATTACATGCCGGGCGAGCGTTGATCACAGTTATGGCATCTGCCGTCGGGTCACGGGCGAGACTCTGCGCGGTGGTCGCATCGTTGAAACGCTAGGAACTGGTGGACCGCCGCGATCGCGTCCGGATCGTGCGTCGTGATCCGCAGCGAGCCGCCTCTTGGCAGGTTGGTCATCGTGTACGTGATCATGGCGCGCTTGGCGGCCATGGTCGCGGTGCCGGGAACGTTCCGCATATGCACGAACATGGGTGTCGAGAAGTCGCCCGTACCGAAAGCGCGCGCGATCATCCGCAGATGGTGTCGGATCATGGCAACACCGGCCGAGTCGGCGATGTTGCGCTCGAGCTCGATGCGGCCTCCGTGAGGCAGGTCGGTGAAGTGGTGCGTCGAGGTGTACTGATCGACGCCCATTGCCTGGGCGCCGCGCGCCTGCATCGCGTGATATGCGCTGTCGCGACCATCGGTCGTGTCGTGCATGTTGTGCATGTCGCACTCCTGCGCCCGCAATGGTACGAGGGCTACGATTTGGAGCAGTGCGAGTGCGCTGAGTCGGCGCGCTTGGACAACGGGCGATAAATTCCATACATCGATTCGCATCCGATTCTCCCGAGATCAGGATGCGATCAGTGTAGGCTTTCGTGCATGAGCGGCGCTGGGACCAAAGTCTCATTTGAGGTGCCTTGATCAGCCTGGACGCACTTCCTCGGGTTCCGTTCCTCGACCAGCTGTCGCTTGTGGCACGGCGCGCGCTGGCGGCTCGTGCCTCGGTATGGCAGTTCCGCACTGGTGAAGTGCTCTGGACCGCCGGCAGCCCGATCGATCGCATGCTCGTTGTGATCGAGGGTGAGGTGCGCGTGATCCGGGAGTCGGGTGGGCGTCAGCATGTGCTGCACACCGAGGGTCCGGGTGGGACCTTGGGTGAGGTGCCGTTCTACAGCGGCGGATTGGCGCCGGCGACCGCTATCGCCACCGTGGCGACGCAGTGTCTGATATTGTCGCGCGAGGCGATCGAGGCGGCGATCGTGGCCGACCCCGCGGTGGCGTGGGTGCTGCTCGACCGCCTGGCATCGCGTGTACGGGGACTGGTGGAGCGAGTCGATCGATTGGCGTTGCAGAGCGCCACGACCCGGCTGATCGGGCTCTTGCTCGCCAAAGTTCCGCGAACGACGATCGGTGGCGACGCCGAGGTGAGCCTTGGCATGTCGCAGGAAGCGCTGGCTGCGGAGCTCGGGACTGTGCGCGAGGTTGTGGTACGTGCGCTCCGATCGTTGCGAGAGGGCGGACTGATCGCTAGCGCCGGCCGCGGGCGCGTTCACATCGAGGATGTTGCTGCGCTCCGCCGAATGATGGCCGATGCTGACTCGGCGGCAGCAGACGATCCGGTATGACCGGCTCGTCATCGCGACGGGCGCCGAGCCGGCGAGGCCGCGGATCGCGGGATTGGATCTGCCGGGCGTGTTTGTGCTCCACACGATGGATGACAGCTGCCGGGTACACGAGTTCCTCACCGAGCACGAGCCGCGGTCGGCGGTGATCGTCGGCGCGGGATACATCGGGGTCGAGATGGCGGACGCACTGACGCACCGCGGCCTCGACGTGACGCTCGTGAGTCGTCAGGGCTCGGTATTGCCAACGATCGATGCGGAGCTCGGCCGCGTGCTCGAAGACGAGCTGCGCGCGCGCGGTGTGCGCGTGGTGACGGGCGTCAATGTCGCGGCAGTTCGCCGGATCGGTGGGCACGCAGGTCGTGAAGGTATTCGACCTGGCGGCCGCCCGGACGGGACTGCGGGACGACGAGGCGCGAAAGGCCGGGCTCGACGCGGTGACGGTCGAGTCGGTCGTGTGGGATCACAAGGCGTACTACCCGGGCGTGCGCGGGCCGCGGATCCGGGTGACCGGTGATCGGGCGACCGGACGATCGCTCGGCGCGCAGATCGTCGGGGACTGGCGGTCGGAGGTGGCGAAGCGGATCGAGGTCTTCGCGGCTGCGTTCAATCACCGAATGCCGGTCGACGAGCTGAGCGACTTGGATGTGAGTTGCACGCCGCCGACGGGCAGCCCGTCGGACGCCGTGCAAATGGCAGCACAGGCCTGGGCGGTGTCGGTCGGCGGCGTCCGGCGCACCGTTCACACGCAGGATCTTCCCGCGAACCAGAGAGCGTGAGTCATGGCCAAACAGGAATCCCATCCGCACCGGTCGGTGGATCACTTCGTGTTCTTGATTACGTGCGGGTTCCTCGCGCCGCCGTTTATCGCGTGGCTCGTGATGTCGAGTCGCGCGACCGGGGACGAGACGGCGTTTACGCTATTCGCGCCGTTTGCGGCGTCGATCGTGTTGATCATCGCGCTGCTGCTCATCGAGTGGGTCGAGAAGCGTGTGGCTGGCTCACGTCCGGGGTGGCCGGCAGCGTTGTATGCGTTACCGGTCGCGACGATCGCATCGGGGCTGTCGTTTGCGGTCATCGATCCGGGTCACCATTGGTGGCGGGACGGGCTCGCCGGCCTCGCGTGGGGGACGGCGGCGGCGGTGATCGGGTGGCGGCGCTGGCGTCAACGAGTGGGCGAGAAGGATATTTCCTAATGGGAGCGCCATCATGAGCTCGAAGCGACTCATCACGTGGTTCAGCGTCGTTTCAGCACTACTCGTGTTGTGGGGTGCGGTATTCGCGTTCTTCGGCCTTGGAGTCCTGCCAGTCGATCGGAACGTGCTGCTCCCGTGGGAGAGTGCGCTGTACGGCGCGATCATGATGGGTTGGGGAACAACCCTGTTGCTGATCGGCCGGGTTGCACTCCGGCACGACAATCCTGAACTGACGAGACCCCTGCTGGTCGGGATCGCGCTATGGTTGCTCGTCGAGGCGGGATTCTCCGCGCGGTTCGGCGTGTGGTTCAACGTCGGCGTCGATTTCGCCGTGCTGCTGCTGTTCAGCGTGCCGTTGATGGCGAGTCTCCGAGCATCCCGGAACGCACGAGACCCGTGAACCCGCGGCTTCATGGCGGTTGACGCGCATCTAATGTGGACGTACGCCCCGCCGGCGTCGGGAGGGCGGAGCCATCGTCACCCGCCGGCAATCGGTCACGAGCTCCCGATGAGCACGCCGGTCGCGAACACGAGCGCACCACCCAGGCCAACCTGCAACGCGGCTGACAGCGGCGGCGTGTCCATGAATCGATGACGAATCCACGTGATCGCTCCCAACTCACCGACCACGATGACAACCGCGGCCGTCATGGCGAGCCGGAACTCGGGGATGAGAAACGGCAACGTATGGCCGATACCGCCGAGCGCCGTCATGAGGCCGCAGATGAGTCCACGGGCCCACGGGTGTCCGCGGCCGGTGAGACTCCCATCATCGGATAGCGCCTCGGCGAATCCCATACTGATGCCGGCGCCGACCGAGGCGGCGAGTCCGACCAGGAAGGCGTCGTAACTCCGGTGCGTCGCGAAAGCGGCCGCGAACACCGGCGCCAGCGTGGAGACGGAGCCATCCATCAATCCGGCGAGCCCGGGCTGGACGACCTGCAGCACGAAGAGCCGCCGCTTCGCCTCTTCTTCCTGGCGCTTGACGTCGGGTTTTAGCTTCTCTTGCTCCAGCGCTTCGGCACGCGCCTCGTGCGAGCGCTCCTCCTGAGCCAGGTCGTCGAGGAGCCGGCGCAGGCTCGGGTCCTGCGTGCGCGCGGCGGCGCGCTCGTAGAACCGCCGGCTTTCGACCTCCATCGTACTGGCTTGCTTCCGTACCGCGTCCAGCCCGAGCGGTTGCACGAGCCAGGTCGGGCGCCGATGCACGAACCCGCGTACGTCCTGCCGCCGGATCAGCGGGATGTGATCGCCGAAGCGCTGCCGATACAGATCGAGCAGCCGCGCGCGGTGCGTGGACTCCTCGGTCTTCATGCCATCGAACACGGCCGCAGACGCGGGAAACTGGGCCCGCAGCCCGTCGGCGTAGTCGGCATAGATGCGCTCGTCCTCCTCCTCGAGCGAGATCGCGAGCGCCAGCACTTCCTTTTCGGTCAAGCTCTGGAATGCGCGCATTGGGTCACCAAATGGTTGCGATCGCCATCTCGGATTCTCGTCGTGTCATGAATCTGCTGCTTCGATCGCTCAATACGAGTGATGCGGCATGCTCTGAGGTATTGGGCGCCGGTCGTGGCACTGATCGGGCTTGCCAACGGCGCCTTTCTCTGGTGGGCGTCGATGGATGACGAGGTCTGGAAGGTCCGTCATACGATCGGTGTGGTGATCATGCTGCCGTCCCTCGTACTGTGGGCCCTCGCTCGGCATCAGCTCGGGGCGTCGTTCACCGGGCGACCGAAGGCCAGAGCGCTCGTCACACACGGTCTCTATTCGAAGATCCGGCACCCAATCTACGTATTCGGTGAGCTGCTCAACGTTGGCCTGTTCGTGTTCTTCGGGAAGCCATGCCTCTTCCTGGTTTTTCCGATCACGATCGTCGTACAAGTGCTCCGAGCCCGGATGGAGTCCCGGGTGCTGGAGGCAACGTTTGGCGACGACTATCGCGCCTACCGGGCCCGCACTTGGTTCTAGCGTTCCTCGATAACACTTACGGGACCGACCTGTTACTCCTGAAATCCCTATGAAACCGAATTCGGATCGCGTGAAAACCGTCATGGCGACGCTTCTCGGATCAGTCGTCATAGGAGCGCTCCTGGCCCTCGTCGTCATCGCCGAGGGCATTCTGCCGGCCAACGCAGAATGCGAAGCCTGGAGCACTCGAGACGTGGGCAGCGAAGACATCCCTCCATGCGACGCTGGCGCACGCAACGCGCACGCTGTACGGTCCCGTCGCTCCCACTGATTCGATGCTCACGGATGGCGTGCGGCTATACCACACGAATTGCGCCGCATGTCACGGTGCCGCTGACGGCAGACCATCGGCGGTCGCGCGGGGCCTGTACCAGAAGCCGCCGCAATTCGCCAAGGACGATGTCACTGACGATCCGGTCGAGGTGACGTACTGGAAGATCACCCACGGCATTCGGTTTACCGGAATGCCTTCGTTCAGCACCACGTTGTCGTCCGACCAGCGCTGGGCGATCGCGTCCTTCTTGCGACACCAGGATTCGCTGCCGCCCACTGCGGCCGCGGCGTGGAAAGCGCTCCCCAGCGCGGCTGACACCGGTACGACGACGCAGCGCTAATGGTTGTGTCATAAATTCGCCGCGTCAACCGCTCAATACAGCGGTGACGTCAAAGCGCATCTCCCAAGGTCGTGGTCGATCCGCGACACAAGCGTGGGCTACGCGAGGCGGGACGCTACGCGATGTCCAACGCCGGCGGATGGCGATCCTGATGGAGTTGCGTGCCGGCCGTTCGCCGAAGGCGATCGCGAGGCGTTTCGGTCTCGACATCCACACCGTGTACAATGTCCGCGCGTACGGCCTGCTCCCCCGGGCCTGGACGTTCTGGCGCGTCGGTGCCACGGTGCACTGCGACGACGGCAGCGGCGAGCTCGTGAGGTGGAAGACAGCCGATGCTCGGGCGGCACGCGTTGGCCGCCGTCGCCTTCGAGCGGGCGTGAACACGGCCGTCCGTTCAGCGGCTCGGTGAATCCTCGGCTGACATCGAGATACGATACGATCCATCGGCCTCCAGTACTCCACTGGTGTGTACGATCGCACCGCGCCGGACAAACACCGCATGTTCACCGATGCGAATGGATACGGCAGGAAGATCCGCCGGCGTCGGCAACTCAATGTCGTACGTCACGCCCGTCGTGCGTGTGTCAACGACGATCGTGCCATGCCCGACCGTATACGTCGAGCCGTCGGCGTTTGCCGTGACGGCGACGCGTGTGCCCGCGGTGGGGCGAATGCGCAGCACGCCGCCTGGTTGGGCGGTGCGGAAGATGAGGTCGACATGCCCGTCAGGGACGATCGCGACGCCCCGCGGAGCGACCGGCGCACGGGCGACGGATGGCGCTGTCGACTGCACGACCCGGGCGGGCGCTGGCTGAGCGGCTTGGCGCGCGCCGATCACACGGGCGACGAATTGCCGCACGGCCGGCAGTGCCGCCGCCGCGACGGCCGCGCCGAGGCCCAGGATGATCGCCCCACGCCGAACCGCAGTCGTGATGGCTCTCGCGGAGGGGCTGGCGCCAAGTGCTAATCCACCGGCCCGGCGCTGGATCGACGCGAAGTCCAGCGGTGGTGTCGCGTGGTCGAGGAGGCGAAGAAGAGCGGCAACCTCGCGGTCGGCGAGATCCGCGTCAGTCGAATGCATGGCGCAACTCCTGTCGGTGACTCGGCGCCGACGGCCTGACGGAAGACTCGCGTTGCACGGACGAGCAGAGTGCCCACGCTTCCCTCGGCGACATTTACCGCGCGGGCCAACTCGCGGTAGCTATAACCCTCGTGACGGAGGAGCAGCAACATGCGATCGCGCTCGGGCAACGCGTCGAGTGCGGCCCGGACCCGAGATCGTGCCTCATGTACCATCACGCTGGCGTCGGCGGCCGGTGGCTCATTCACCTGTGCGGCGTCGGCGGCGTACTGCACCACCAGCTCCTCGCGTCGGCGCGCCTGCCGCTGGTGATCGCGAACGAGATTCGTAGAGACGGTCGCCAACCAGGCACGAGGATCATCGGGCAAAGCCCCGCGTCGGTAAAGCCGCGCGAACGTATCCTGCGCCAGGTCCTTGGCCAACTCCGGATCGCCGGTCAAGCGATCCAGGTAGCGGAACAGCGATGCGAACTGCGCGTGATAGAGCGCCGCTACGGCGTCGGAAAACGGGTCTGCGTCGGGCATCTCAAAGAAAGGAACGGCCGAGCGGTCAATGCTGTGACAGGCGCTGAGGCACGGTCAGTACGCCCAGCTCAGTCCCACGAGCACGGTCCGGGGCATGAGCGTCACGCTGCGGAGCGAGCCGCCGGGACTCGCGGGGACTTCCCCAACCAGGTTCGCATGATTGAAGATGTTGGCGAGTGTGACGAACGTGGACAGGCGGCCGCGGGCCGGTCCCGTCTGCCACTGGTGAGTGAGTTGTAGATCAGCGCGGAGATACGGTGGCAGCCGCGCCGCTACGGCCCACAACGTCGCGAGATCGTGGTCGATCTCCCCCGGTCCGGTGACGGGAGCGTCGTCGTCTCGTCCGAGGATCGTTCCGTCCAGTCCCGGCGCGCGCTGCCCAAATCCTGCCCAGCCCGCGAGACGGACTTGTGTCAGGCGATCCACCGAAATGCCCAGGGCGGCCGATCCCGCCTGACCGAGCTCCGAGGTCGCGTGATAGCTTACGCCGCCGGCCGATTCGATCGTGCGCCCCACGCCGTAACCGGCTTGCCACCTGAGACGGCCATGCGCGCCGTTCACCTGCGCGGCAAGTCCGTCGATGTGCGCCGACGCCCGCACAAAGCCCGTGGCGGCGAACAGCGAGCGTTGCAGGGGGTCGGCGGCGGCCAGCCCAGAGAGCGCCCGGGCGTAGCCATCGAACGAGAGGCGGGTTGTGGTGCCGAGCTGGGCGACGATGCCTGCGGTCCCCACATCGCTCTGCGCGAGCGGCACACCGCCGGTACCGGCGACGACGGGCAATTCTACGCCGATCTCGGCCCCGAGCGGCGACTCCGAGTTGCGCAGCGATTGCACCGCTTGATGCGTGCGTGCGTATCCGACCGTCGCCATGAGGCCCGGCAGCAGGCGCAACTCACCATCGACTCTCGGCTCGAGACGAGCCGTCAGTCCGAGTATTGCCATGCCGCGCACGCCGGTCGTGATCCGCCACGTGCCGTCGGCCGGCCCCCAATGACGCTCGGCGAACGCCAATGCGATCGCCGGGGTGCCTCCGAGTCCGAGCGGCGACCGGCGTAGGTCGGTCGTAAGTCCCAGGGAACGCGCCCCGGGGACCACTGCATCCAACACCCGGTAACTGCTGCTGAGTACATCGAGCGACGCGCCCACTCGTACCAAAGCCCAAGTCAACTGTGTGGCGAGCTCCGCCTGGCTCACGCCGTCACCGAGACTGTGTCGTGTGCTGTCAGCCGCCGCAGGAACGGTCGCGCTGAACCGGGCGGCCGACACATGGGATTCCAGCTGGACCTGAGCGCCGAGGCGCTGGGTCCACACGAGACCAAGCGTGCCGGTGCCCCACGATATGTCGCTTGACGACGGCGCATCAGACGAAGGTCCATCCTTGTAAGGCGAGGCGCGATCGGCGCTCGCGAGCACGACGAATCGCACGGTTGTGGCACCGGTGGTCATTTCGGCTGCTGCCACCCCGTCGTTCCAGTGGTCGCGCAGTGGTCCCGCATCGTTCGCTAGCAGATCGTCGTTGCTGTGGCGAACCGCGATCCGGAACCCTCCCGTGGCAACGCCCAGCGCAAGCGGATGGGCCCACGTTGCCCGCGTCGCGGCCGGACCGAGAGACGCGGCACCCGTCGAGCCGAGCACAGGCGGTGCGCGGGTCTCGACATCCACGACGCCACCCAGTCGGTCGCCAAGGTTCGCGGGGATGGCGCCATCGTGGACGGTGACGCTGCCGATGGCATCGGGGGTGATCGCACTGAGGGTTCCACTGCCGTGCACGGGACTCCACACCGGGAGGCCATCGAGTCGTACCAGGAGTTGGTCTGATGTACCTCCGCGGTCCATCAATGCCCCCGGCCAGTCGGGGCGTAGGGCGAGATGTGGATCCGCACTCAGCGTGCGCATGATGTCCGGCTCTCCGGTCGACGCGAGTGAGAGTCCGGGGTCGCTGTGCCACGACCACGTATCGCCATTCTCCCAGTCGCCGCCGAACGACGTCGGGTGGGCGGCCATCGGCGATCCACGCACGTGGATCGAGTCGAGGACGGCCATCTGCGGTGATAACGCGATGTCGACACGGAGCAAGCCGCGCGCGGGTACCGTCACCAGGACCGACATCGTGTCGTACCCGGCGCGCGTCACCTGCATCATTAGAGTGCCAGGCGAGACACCCGTGAGTCTGTAGGCACCGGTGCTGTCCGAGCACACGGCGGTGCCCAGTTCGGTCAGATCCACGCGCGCGCCGGGGACCGCCGTGCCAAAAACGCTGTTCCGCACGACCCCGGTAATCGTCGCCCCCTCTGTCGTGTCCCGAGTCAACATCTCCGCGGGACCCGGCTGGAACCATTGCTGGCAATCGCTCGACGGATTGGGCGCCGCGAATACCGACTGAGCCGCGAGGATGAGGGACGCCCCGGATGCGGTTGCGAGCACGACGACACGGAGGCGGCCGCGCGAACGGGCGCCTGTCACAAACCGGCCGCCCGAACGTTCCCTATTGGAATGATGCACGCTGCGCTCGTCGTCTCAGTCATGGCCGGCAGCTTTCGGGGGACACAGCGTCCCATGGATGCTGCGATGCTCCAGGTGTCGGCCGCAACTGCCGCGGACACGATTCCCCCGTCGTCGATTGTCGCGGGCCCGGATACCGAGCCCAACGGAACCTGCGATTCGTCCGAGGGTACGTCGTCGCCATGCCCGCAAGCCGACGCCGCCGCTCTGCCGCTCGATAGACTAATCGTCCTGGCCGGTCCTCGTGCCTCGGTGTCCGGATTCAAGCCGTACGGTGCGTTTGTATCTGACACGGCCCCGCCCCGATCAAAACGACCGCGAGCCATTGAGTATAGCGATTGGTACTACCGGCGTTTGACCATGCACCGCATCGCCAGCTACGCCGAGCTCCCGCTGTTCGCCGGCGAGTACGTCCTGGGCGAGCGCTTGTTGCATTACACGCGGTACGAGCGCGCGCCGTCGGGTCTCAAGACCGCACACGTTCTCGTCGCAGGCGGCCTGGGCACGCTGTTCGCGTTTAACACCGTGACGGGTGGGTGGAATTTGTGGGAGTCGCGCAAAGACCCCGCCGGCCGCACCCGACGCATACTCCACACAGTGCTGATGCTGGCGGCCGACGCAGGGTTTTTCGCGACGGCGGCGGCAGCCAACGGTGGTGGCGATCACCACGACCGGCTGGCCAACCAGCCGTACAGGCCGCCGAACGACCAGCTGCACCAGTCGCTCGCCGAGGCGTCGATGGGAATTGGGTTGGCGGGCACGGTAATGATGTGGGCGTGGAGGAACTGAGTGCATAGCGCCATCCATGCCCTGGCGCATCTGCTGGCGCCGTGGCAGTCGTTGTACAGCAACTCCAAGGTCGTCTCGGATGCCGTCACCTACACGCACCTCGCGGGATTGTTGTTTGGCGGCGGATTTGCCGTGGCCGCCGATCGCGCCGCGCTGCGGTTGAGTCGTGGCGCTCCGGAGAACCGGCGTCAGTTGTTGGCCGATCTCGCGGCGGTCCACCGTCCAGTGCTGTTCGGCCTCACGATCATGGCGGTGAGCGGCGTCCTGCTGTTCACGGCGGACGTGGAGACGTTCGCGCTGTCGCCCGTGTTCTGGAGCAAGGCGACCCTTGTGGCGCTGCTTATGGGCAACGGCTATCGTCTGATGCGAACCGAGGCAGCGCTCCGGGCGCGCGACGACTCCGAGAATGGCGAGCGTCTCTGGCGTCGATTGCGGGGTACAGCCATTACCAGCATGGCGCTGTGGGCGGCGGTGGTCCTCGCCGGCACGGTGCTGAACAGTATCAGTTGAGGAGATGAGATGGAGCCGAGGTCCACATGCGCGCGGTGCATTTTGCGCGATCGGCGCGGTTTCCTACGTGAAGCAGTAGGTGCGGTGATCGCGGCTGTCGCTCTTCCAGTGAGCGTGCTCTCGGCGCGCGAGCGCGGGATCGACGGCCCGCGCTACCCAGTGCCCGCAACTGACGGCGTGCACATCGACCGCGACAACCAGGTGATTCTCGTTCGGTGGCAGAGCGCGGTGTATGCGTTCAACCTGTCGTGCCCTCACCAGAACACCGCGCTGCGTTGGGATGGGGCGGACGGGCGATTTCAGTGCCCGAAGCATCACTCCAAGTATCAGCCGGACGGGACGTTCATTGAGGGACGGGCGACGCGCAACATGGACCGCTTCACTGTCCAGCGCGACGCCGACATAATCGTCGTGGATGTCGACGCCATGCACAAGAGCGACGAAGATCAGCCGACCTGGGCGTCCGCCGTCGTACGTCTGTAGACACTTCCTGGAGGAGCCACGACCAAACACGTCTTCGTGTATATGGTACTCTGGGCGGGACGAGCGACCGCTCAGGACTCGACCTCAGGGCCGGTCTGGCGGAGATGCCGCGATCGGCGGCGCGTTCTTCGCCGCCGCGGCCGCCGTATCGCCATTCGATACTCGGCTCGCGGTGGCATCTCAGCACGCGTCTTTGCAGCGGAGCACCTTCTTGCGCAATGGTGCGAACGGGTTCGACGCGGTGGGCGTGCCCGGCACGTTCGTCTTGGCGTTGGGGTTCTACGCCGGCGGGTGGTTAGCTCACGATCGCGGCATCGCCACCCTGGGCCTGCACGGCGGGGAGGCACTGGCAGCGAGCACCGTGGTGACGGAGCTCCTGGGTGGTGTCACCGGACGGGCGCGACCCTCGGTGGACATCCACCACTCGGGCACGTTCCAGTTCGCCGAAGGCTTCCGATCAGACGCCCACTCGTCGTTCCCATCCGAGCACGCGACCGCGGGGTTCGCGATGGCCTCGGTGTTGGCCGCCGAGTCGTCGCGCCGCTGGCCTCACGCATCGCGCTGGATCACGCCGCTCGCGTACACTGTCGCATCACTCGTCGGCGTGGCCCGCGTCTATAAGAACGAACACTGGGTGAGCAATGTGTTGGTTGGCGCTGGGATCGGGACGGCGACTGGCCTCGTCGCGGTCCAGTATCGTCCGGATCAGATACTGCTACCGCGGTGATGAGCGCGCCGGTATGACGACGGGCCCGTCTTTTCGCGGTTGGCTCATCGTTGCCGGGGTTCCGCTCACCGTCATCGTGTGCCTCGCGGTCGGCGGAGCTCTCCATCTGTCGGGCAATGAGCGCATCGCGTACTGGGTGTGGGAGCTCGGGCTCGTCGCGACCGGGCTACCGATTGTATTGCGAACGGCGCGCGGCGTGGTGGCTGGGCGGTTCGCGGCCGACGTCGTGGCGGCGCTATCGATTGGTACGGCGCTCATTCTATCGCAGCCGTTTGCCGGCTTGGTCATCGTGCTCATGCAGAGTGGCGGTGAAGCCCTTGAGCGCTACGCGGCCGGCCGCGCATCGGCCGCGGTACGCGCGCTAGAAGAGGCGGCGCCGCGCTGGGCGCACCGCATCACCGAGCGCGGTGTTGAAGAGGTGCCCGCCGAGTCCATAGCGGTGGGCGACATGCTCCTCGTACGACCGGGTGACCTCGTCCCCTGCAATGCGGTGGTGGTTGAAGGCCGCTCGCACGTCGACACATCGAGGCTCACCGGCGAGCCGATGCCGGTCCGTACTGAGTCAGGCGTGCGGCTCCTGAGCGGAAGCGCCAACGGCGAAGGTCCGCTGACCGTGCGCACGACGGCGATCTCCCGCGAGAGCCAGTACGCGCGGATTGTCGATCTCGTCCGATCGGCGCAAGCGAGCAAAGCGCCGCTGCAGCGGCTGGCGGACCGGTACGCCGTCTGGTTCACACCGCTTACCCTCGTCGTCTGCGCCATCGCGTATCTCGTCTCGGGCGATCCGGTCCGCGTGTTGGCCGTTCTGGTCGTCGCCACGCCATGCCCGCTGATTCTTGCCGCCCCGGTCGCGATCATCGGCGGCATCAATCGCGCGGCGCGCCGGCAGATCATCGTGCGTCATGGCGGGGCGCTGGAACAACTGGCCGGCGTGACGGTCGCAGTCTTCGACAAGACCGGCACGTTGACGATCGGGCAGCCCCGCGTCCGTCGGATCGTACCGGCGGCGGGATGCGATGCGGCGAGCGTATTGCGGAGTGCCGCGGCCGTGGAGCACGGGTCGGGCCACTTGCTCGCGCGTACGGTCGGGGAGGCGGCGAGATGCGCAGACGCTGTCGGTTCCGCACGCCGAGGACGTTGTCGAGGCTCCAGGCCAAGGTGTGGCGGGAGTGGTCGAGGGACGAACGGTGAGTGTTGGCTCGCGCGCGTTCATCACCGGGCGGTATCCTGACACGCAGGCGGCGTTCGCCACGATCGATCCACCAGACAGCGCGCTGCGCGCGTATGTCGCGATCGGGGGGCGCGCGGCCGGCATCATCGAATTCGCCGATGAGATGCGACCGTCAGCGGCCAATGTCGTCGACGATCTCGATCGCCTCGGTGTGCATCGCGCGATCCTGTTATCTGGCGACCAGGAGCGCTATACGCGGGACGTCGCCGCCGCGGTGGGCATCTCCGAGGCGCACGGTGGGCTACTGCCGGCTGACAAGGATCGCATGGTGCGCGAGCTCGGCCGGTCCGGCGAGCGCGTTCTCATGGTAGGCAATGGGACGAATGATGCCCCCGCGCTGAGCAGCGCGGCCGTCGGCGTGGCGCTCGCTGGCCACGGCGGCGGCATTACGGCAGAAGCAGCCGATGTGGTGCTCCTCGTGGATGACGTCACTCGAATCGCTGAAGCGGTGCGGATCGGCCGCGCGACGGTACGCATCGCCAAGGAGAGCATTTGGGCCGGTCTCGGTCTGAGTGGCGTGGCGATGGTGTGTGCAGTATTCGGCCTGATCCCGCCGACGGTCGGCGCGGTGCTCCAGGAACTGATCGATGTCGCCGTCATTCTCAATGCCCTTCGGGCCAGTCGCTAGATCATTCGACCTATGTACGTCACGTATGCCGTTACGTCCACGCATGACCCGTGGCAGTGTGGCTAAATCCTCCTCCGGCGCTCAGACTGTGCTGTACTGATTGTGCCGATGACCTCCGCCGAGCGTGACTGGTGATCAATGGAAAAGATCAACATCGAACATCGAAGTGCCGTTGGACTTGTTTGGCTCTGCGGGTGGCTCTTCACGATCGGATTCCTGCATGTCACGTTCTGGAGAGGTGTCCTGGCGCTCTTCGTGTGGCCGTACTATCTCGGTGAGGCGCTGCGCCCATTACTGCGTTGATCCGAGATATGCCCAGGCAACTTGAGAGGGGGAAGGTCCTGAACCGCCCTGACGTCACTTCGACCCGTTGGCACTTCGCGTTCGACGTCGCGCCTGGCGAGCTTCTGGAGTGCGAGAGAGAGGTACTCGCCCTCGCGGAGGCGCTTCGCACGTTGGGATCTCCCCCGAGGCGCGGCACCCTATGATCGACTTGCGCGTGGTCGAGGGAGGCGTGCGAATTAAGATTCGCGTGCAGCCGAGGGCGCGGCGGAGCGCGATAGATGGCGTGCACGGGGATGCGCTCAAGGTGCGTGTCGCCGCACCGCCGGTCGACGGCAAAGCCAACGCCGCCGTTGTTGCTGTTCTGGCCCGGGAGCTCGGCGTCGCGCGCAGCGCGGTATCGATCACCCTGGGCGAGGGGTCGCGCGACAAGGTCGTCGCGATCCAGGGCGTTTCGGTTGAGCAGGTGCGGCGGGCGCTCGATCGAGCGGTCGCAACTGCCGAATGACGTGGTTGGGATATCAGGATTTCTCTGACAGAAGTGTCAGGGATTCCCTAACACCGAGTCACACAAAGGCCCGTTGCTTTCCCGGTGGCGTCGAGCGAGGCGAACGTGGCGTGTCGATTCCCACTCTCCACCAAATCGCGCAGGGCCTCGGCGTGTCACTGGGCGAGTTGCTCACTGAAGTGGAATCGCCGTCCCAGCCCGACGTGGATGGTCGTTCCGACAGCCCGGTCTTGTCGACCAGTCGGGACATCCCTTCGCGTCGCGCGACGAACAGAGTCGACGCTTGGTCAGTGGTTTAGTGCTGGCGAACGACGCGTTGTTGCGTCGACTGGACCAATATCCGACAGGGGTCTAATTGGCTGACTCCAGGAGGAGGCGTTCTGGGGATTCGCCGACCGACACGGTGCGCGGTCGCGACGATACTAATAGTGCGATGAGATACGGGTTGCCACGAACGCCGGCGCGCCAGCCCGTTTCCTGTCCGTCGGGGAATGTCGGACGGCGAGCGAGCGATCGCCCGACACCCGCGCAGGTACATCGTGGCTAGCTTGCCCGTACATCAAGCCACGAGGGGCAGCCAATGCGGAATGACCGGGAGATCTATGGTGACGTCGTCGCCGCGCTCGAGCGCGAGCTGGGCACGACGCAACGCACGGTCGGTGTGACGATCGCCAATGGAGTGATAACTGTGACGGGGTACGTCCCGTCCGTCAGTCAGAAGATGGCGGCCGAACGCGCGATCGCTGCCGTGCATGGCGTGCGGGCGATTGCCGGAGGGCTGCACGTGATGGGTGAGGCTACGCGGCCACTCAGCGACACGACGATTGCGCACGCTATTGTGGCCGCGTTACCGGCCGAGGTCGCGGGCAAGCCGCTCCACGTGACCATCCGGATCGAGGATGGCTGGGTAACGCTTGACGGCACGGTTCCCTCGGCGCGCGCGAATGACGCGGTCGAGCGTGCGCTCGAGTGCGTGAGCGGAGTGCGAGGCGTTACGAGTGAGGTCCGGATCGCAGAGGCCGGAATCCTCGTATGAGGCGCGGGACATGGAGTCGTCTCATTGCCGCAGCGGACCGCCACCAATGACCATGCCTACGAATGTTCGGGCGCCGAACGCCGGCGGGGATCTTATCGACGTCATCTACCGGCGGCGTTCGGTTCGGGCGTACAAGACGCATCCGATTGACGAGGGTCAGGTGCGGGCGCTGCTCAATGCCGCGGTGCGCGCGCCGACGGCCATGGACGAAGAACCGTGGCGGTTCATCGTCGTGCAGAATCGGGCGGCGCTCGCGCGACTCTCCGATCGGGCGAAAGCGATGGCCCGCGCCGAGGCAGAGAGACACGGCAACGTGCTGAAACGGCCCGGTTCTCCTGGCGACGGCATCGCCTCGCCGTTCGCCGACCCGGCGTTCAATATCTTCTATGATGCGGGTACGCTGGTGGTCATCGGCGCGAATCCGACCGGCGAGTTCGTGGCCGCGGACTGTTGGTTGGCGGCCGAGAACTTGATGCTGGCGGCGTGCGCGGAGGGGTTTGGTACGTGTTGCATTGGACTGGCGCTCACCGTGCTCAATGGGCCAGAAACGAAGGTGGAGCTCGGCATCCCTGCGGACATTCATGCGTTCGCGGCGATCATCATCGGCGTTCCGCTCGAGGACGCGCCGCCGACTCAACGCAAGCCGGCCGTCATGGTGAGCTGGATACGCTGACCATCGGGGAGAAGCCGCAGTGAAGCGCTCCGCCCAGTTGTCGATCGCGGTGTCGCATCCCGACAAGGTCTTCTGGCCCGCTGAGGGCTACACGAAGCTGGACCTAGTCGAGTACTACCAGGCGATCTTCTCAAAGCTGTCCCCGTACGTGAAGGACCGCGTGTTGGCGATGGAGCGTTGCCCCGATGGCATGGGCGGCGAATGCTTCTTTCAGAAGCAGGTACCGAAGGACATGCCGCCCGGCACGCCGACCAAGCGGATCGCTCATGAGACCGAGGCGGGCGCATTCACTGACTATGTCGTCGGCGGCTCCTTGCTGACGCAGCTTACGCTGGCCAACATGGGCTGCATCGCCGTGCACGTCATGGCGGGTCGGGCGAGTGCACCGCGGCAGCCGGACTGGGTGTGCTTCGATATCGATCCTCCGTCGGGGCAGTTTGCGGATGCCGCTCGCGCGGGGTTGCACGTCAAGGCGATCCTGGACGCTCTCGACCTGGTGTCATATGCCAAGACGTCGGGCAGCCGCGGGATGCATATCCTCGCGCCGCTACGGCGGGGGCCGGACGCGAGCGATGTGCTGGCGTTCGCCGAAGCGGTCGGTGCCCGGGTGGCGGCCGCGCATCCGGATGAATTGACGGTCGAGCATTCGCTCGCCGCGCGAGGTGGCCGCGTCTACCTCGATCCGTTTCGGAACGCGTTTGGGCAGACGGTCGTGGCGCCCTATTCCGTGCGGCACCGCGAGAAGGCGCCCATCTCGACCCCGTTGCACTGGTCAGAGGTCAAGGCCGCACTTGTCCCATCCGACTTCAACATCGGGAATTTTGCGCAGCGGTTGGCGCGCCCCGACCCGTGGAGCGGTTTCTTCGCCCATCGGCAGTCGCTGACCAAGGCTTCCCGATTGCTCGGCAGGCTAAAGGCGAGCTCAGGTCGCGACTCCGATCCGGCTACAAGTTCTTGCAATTCTTGAAGACCTTCTGGCCGAACCGCCGGTCCCGCGTCCACCGGCGTTTGCCGCGCTGCCATGCATGGGCGAAGCAGCGATGATGAGAGTCCTCGTGTGTGTGTACGGTCTCCGCTCGCGTGCGCTGCATGAGGCCGTACCATTCCCACCGCCACGAGCCAACCGCCGTATCCACTCGATGCGGACCGCCGGTGGCGCGTCCCCGATTGCGGAGAAGTCGTTCTATGTCTGGAGTTACGCCAAGCGCGGTTTCTGCGAAACAGACAATACGCCTATGCTACTGAATACATTCGAGTACATCGTGCGCCACACATTGCTAGAGTGCTGGCGACAACTGTGCGATCGATCGCCGACGAATACTGGTGACGCTTCATGAACTACGTTGTTGTGCCTGTTCATGGGACATGGGGTAAGAAAGCCGCATGGATGGAGTCATCGTCCAGGTTCCGCACTGACCTCAAAGACCTTCTGGGTGAGCCGACGGTGCGCCCGTTCCGTTGGAGTGGCGGCAACAGCGTGAGGGCACGCGCGCGGGCCGCCGAGGAACTCCACGAGCATTTGCAAGCCCTCGTTGCCGAATTTCCAGATGCGCGGCTGGCGGTTGTAGCACACAGTCACGGCGGTAACGTCGCGCTCCATGCACTGCGAGACGAGGTGCTCGCTCGCAAAGTGTTTGGAGTTGCCTGCCTTGGTACACCGTTTCTCAATGTCCGCGAGCGTACCCTGTCCGCCCGGCCTATGGCTCAACTCCGCTTGGGAGCGAAGGCCGCGGTGTTCCTGCTGATTTGGATTTGTCTTTTGCTGGTCATGGGGAACGTGGGCGTACGGACCATGGTCGGACCAGCAATTTGGTCTAAGGTGGTGTTACCCTTTTCGATTGGCCCCGCCTGGGCGTTGACTGTCGCTCTCGTTGCCGTTCTCTGGTCAAAGACCAAGAGCCTGGCGGAACAAGTTCGGTTGGCGTCTCAGCTCCCGGCGTCGATTCGTTTTCAACTTCTCATTCTGTGCACAGAAGGCGATGAAGCATCCGGTGTGCTCGGTTTCACGCAAGCTGGCGGCTGGCTGATCACAGCTACTTGGCAGCGTTGGGGCAACTGCTTCGGCCAATTTCGAGAGCGTTGGCGGGCAATGTTGGAGAAAGAAAGGTTGGGACAACAGTGGTTGCGTGTGCGGCACAAAGATTCGGGCCCTACGCTATTTGGCTTCGGAAGCGTAGTCGTGTCAACGGTCCTGTTGGCCATGGCGATCGGACCGTTGCACTTACACGGATCTTCCTGGTTGGCGCTGCTGGCCTTTTGCCCAATGCTGCTATTGTGGTTGCCGGAAGTGCTACAAGCAGTTCTTGGCGCCATGGCCTTACCTCCCTTCGTGGTTGGCAGTCTTTGTTATTGGGGGTTCGGAATTGCCGTCGTCTGCTCAGCGCTCCATTTGGATGTTAGCGCGACCCCAACGCCGCTGGGCGACTGGGTTGTCTGTCAGCTTGGCTCCCTCGACTCCGCCGCTGAACCCGGAGACAAGGAGTCCAGCGCGAATCTCTCGATGGGAGTGCGGGCCACCGATGGCGGCGTAGCCCACACGACTTACTCGTCTGCGCCGTCTCGGCACTCAATGCTTCACGAGAATCCTGCTGCCATATCCCGGGTATGTCGTTGGCTTTCCGGAGATACTTTGGCAAGTGAGCACGTGGCACCTGACTGAGGACGAGCGAGCGTACGCCCCCCCCTCGGAGTTCTCACGTCGACAAGGTGAAATTCTTGCACTTAGAATTTCTTACAAAGCGGAACTGAGGCCGCACTATTAGGGAGTATCTTCCCGATTAGTCGATGGCTGAACCGTCGTCGATGCGGCGTCATGGAGCTCGATCGCGCGATGTCTTGGAGTCGGGCGGTACCTTGCGTCCCGTCGGCGGTTACCCGACACCGTATCGCGAGTCGAGTGGCGATCGTTCGCTCAGAATCTAGCTGGCGCCTCCTCCTTCGTCTTCGCGAGAGACCATCATGACCAATCCCGTGAACCAGCAGACCCCGGTCACCGAGGAACACCATGTATCCGGCGACCAACTCCTGGCGAAGGTCAAGAGCGTGATCCACGAAGGCAATGTCCGGCGGATCATCATCAAGAACGACGCTGGGCACACGATCATGGAGGTTCCGCTCACGATCGGCGTCGTGAGCGCCGTCCTAGTCCCGCTGTGGGTCGCCATTGGTGCAATCGCCGCGTTGGCGGCGCATTACTCGGTCGTGGTCGAGCGGAACGCGTAGCGCGCGTGCTGGTTGTGGCACTTCGTCATGCGAACGCTCCGCGGAGCTGACTTCGCTGAGGGTAGGCGCCGCCTGGCGCTCCTGGGGTTGCTTACGCTCGTGCACCGTGCGCGGTCGAGCGTCGAGTTCAGACCGTGACCGGCCAGCGGGACCCGCGAGGGGACGCCTGCTCCCGCGATTGTTCTGCTCGAGGGAGATTTTATGGTGAGCCATCCGTCGCTCGAGCTGCTGATTGCGTTAGGCTGGATTGCGCTGGTGGCGCTGGCCAGCCGACCGCTGGTCGAGCTGGACGAGTCGGGCCACCAGGCGGCGCGCCCGGGACGCTCAGTCGTCGATCTCCCGACACGGCGTCCGTGATTCTGCTCTGTGGCTAACACCGTTTCGTCGATATTATCCAGTCCATGAACCGAAGACCGTCACGTCACGGCGCGATGCCGACCGCGACCTGACGCTCCCCTCCTCATAGCCTCGACCTCACGATGCCAAAATATGTGATTGAACGGACCATCCCGGGCGCCGGCAAACTCTCCGATAAGGACATTCACGACGTCTCGGCCAAATCGAACAGCGTCCTCCGTGGAGATGCAGACCGAAGGTGAAAACGTGCAATGGGTGGAGAGCTATGTGACGCCCGACAAGTTGTACTGCGTCTACAATGCGCCGAACGAAGCGGCGGTTCGCGAGCATGCCACGCGCGGTGGGTTCCCGGCCGATCGCGTCTCGGAAGTCAAACGGGTCATCGACCCGACGACCGGCGAGTAGGTCGCGGATACCCGACGGTCTGGCCGAACAACGGACGTTGGTGACGGCCGAGGTCCAAGGCGTTGGTGATGCCCGCCCGGTCGCAGTTGTGGAACCAAGCGGCGAGTCCGGCAGAGGCGGCGAACAGATAGACGTTGGCCGCAATAAGACCGGTGTCGGCGTAGTAGTACGAACGCTGGACGGCGCGATCTCGGAGGCCGGGCTCCTGATATCCGGCGCTGTGGGCCAGCTTGTCGATGTCGGCGATGTAGAGGAGTCGTACTGGCGCGCGGTCACCACTCCGGCGTTGGCCCGGTCCAATCGCCAGCGGACGGAGATCGCCCGCGACGATCGGCATCAGGAGATGACGTGGTGCATAGTAGCGATAGGTTCCGTGGCGCATGACGACGTAGACGTCGATCTCCTGGGAGTTGCTCGCCGATGCGGCCGTTCTGCCGGTCAGCCCGAACGGTCCTCGTTTTCGGTTGATGCCGCACGCCGCCCAGAGGAGATCCGAGAGCGTCTGTAACGGGAGCGGTTCGGCGCTGACCTCGCGAATGGTTCGTCTGAGGCGCAAGGCGCGCGCGACCGTCTTGCTGCGCCGGAACGCGGGCCGGGGCAGGACGATCGCCTCGAGCTCGCCCTTATGAGTTGAACGAGAAGGGTGGGTAGGCATCGGTCAGGAGTAACAGATACGCCTCGACGCGCAGATGCCAGCGGAGCATGCTCACGCCGAAGGCGTACAGGCCGTTGGGAAATCGACCCGTGACGAGGATCGCGAACCAGGCGAGAATCGTCGTGAATGCCCACGCAATGCCGAGGAGCCAGAGGACAACGAGCTGCGGGATGGCGAGGACGATCCGAAATCCGACCACGATGCGATCGCGCGGCGTGTCGGGACCGATCAGATCGAGCGTCACTGGGTACGGCGCATCGCCGAATGGTGGATACTCATCGCGGAGGAGAGCGAGATAGGCCATCGCGCGGGCGCGCCAGCGGAGGTAAAACGCGGCGAGATCCCAGAGGCCCTGTGGTGCGCGACCCGAGAAGACGATCGCGAACCAGGCGATGATCGCTGCCATGGCGGCGACGGCGCCGAGTAGCCCGCCGCCGGCCGTCCACGTGACGTGGTCGTGCCCAGCACGCGGACGCGTCGTCCACGAGAGGACAGCGGCGGCCGGACCGCCCACGAGGATCAGATGTGGGAGACCGAGAAACAGGCGGAACGCCGTCGTGAGGCGATTGCGGTTGTCGATGGCTGGTGCGACCTCGACCTGGACCGGATACGGTGACATCGGATCATGCTCCCTGGGCAGGCACGGGCGGAGCGACGGTCACGGCGAATGCTTCAATCTGCGATCGGAAGGCGCCCGACGCGATATCTCGATCCGTCACCGCGAGGCTGGCGCGCGGCGGTTTGCCGGCGAGGGCCTGCATCTGCGCGAAGACCGTGTCGCTGCCGTGGCCGCCCATGGTGCAGAAGAACGCGATGTCGCCCAGGCGATCGCGGTTGCCCATGAGGTACGCGCGCACTGGAGATGATAGCGCCGCTGCCCAGATGGGGGAGCCCACGAGTACAAGATCATAGGGCGACGGATCCTTGGACGGCGCGATCATCGAGGGAATCTGCTGGACTGCTTCGCGCGCCGAGCGAAGGTAGCCGATGATCCCCCGGCGGCTGCGGGGCTCGGTGATCTCGGCGACGTTGGCGTGCAGCGCCGCCGCGAGCGCGTGCGCGACCGTGCGCGTATGTCCCGTGCGCGAGTAGTACACGACGAGTGTTTTCATGGGCGGATAGGTACGATTGGCGGTCGCGATGCGGTGTCAGGGAGATCGTGCGTGATGTGAGGTACATCCCGACAACCGTGGTACCTGTCGGCTTTTCCCGTACGGCGAGTCGGATATTCTCCTCCTGTGAACCCCTGACGGTAGCGATAGCTTGGCGTGGTCGTAGCGTTCCCTCTTAGCCGGTAGGGTCGCATGCGCACATACCACCGCGCTCTCGTGCTCAGTCTGCTCGTGACAGCCTGTGAGTCGAAGCAAACGCCTCCAGCGTCGTCAGCCCAGCCATCGTCCGTCTCCATCGAGGCCAGCGACTATGCGTTCGAGGCCCCGGCGCAGATTCCCGCTGGCGTCACGACGTTCCATCTCGTCAACCATGGGCCGGGGTTGCATCACGCGCTGTTCGTGCGCTTAGACAGTGGCAAGACAGTCTCCGATTTGATTGCGTCCCTCAAAGCACAGAACGCCGCGCCGGCGTGGGCGACCTACATTGGTGGTCCGAACGTGCCGGATCCGGGCAAGGAGTCGGCCGCGACGCTCGACATCGCGCCCGGCAACTACGCCATTCTCTGTATCCTCGACATGCCCGGCGGCGTGCCGCATTACATGCGCGGCATGTACCGCGCGCTGACCGTGACGCCGGCGCCGGCGACGGCCGACGGCACGCCGAAGGCCGTCGCACCGGCTGCGGACAACTCGATCAGACTGAGCGACTTCGTCTTCGCGCTTGCCAAACCGATTACGGCCGGCCCACACACGTTCGAGGTCGTGACTGCCCCCGGTCAGCCGCACGAGGTGCTGGTCGTGCAACTCAATGTTGGCAAGACGGCGCAGGATTACCTCGAGTGGGCCCGGACGTTGAAGGGTCCGGCGCCCGGGCATGCCGTGGGGGGCACGGCTGCCGCGGCTTCCGGCGTCTTGCAATCGTTTACCGCAACGTTCACACCGGGTGACTACGCGCTCCTCTGCCTCATCCCGGATGTGAAGAACGGGAAGCCGCACTTCATGGAAGGAATGGTGCAAACCATCACCGTGAACTGACGACAGCACGCGGTGAGCTACGCATTGGTCGGTTGGCTGCGCTTCCTGCGGTCGGCGAGTCGTGTCGGCGCGTTAGCGTCGTGCGGCCAGCGTGGTCGCATCGTGATCGCTTCCCAACCGATCGTTCGCGCGCCGCGCCGTTTACCCGACGCCGCGTGAGGGCGCCCCTGACACCGCTGTCGCTGGTTTGGCTCCATCATCGGATTGGACTTTCCAGGAGGCGTTATGTCCATCAAGACCGATGTCGAGCTGGAGCGGGATGTGCTGGCCGAGCTCCGTTGGGAGCCGAGCGTGACAGAGAAAGGGATTGGCGTCAAGGTGAAGGAGGGCGTGGTGACGCTGCGTGGGACAGTGCCGAGCTTCGCCGAGAAGCATGGCGCGCTGATGGCCGCCGAGCGCGTGAAGGGTGTACGGGCAGTTGCCCAGGAGCTAGAGATCGCGCTCAACAAGGAAAATGAGCGGGCCGACCAGCTGCTCGCGCAGGCGGCCTCGACCGCGATCGAGTGGAACACCTACGTGCCGCGTGGTCAGGTGACCGTCGTCGTCGAGAAGGGATGGGTGACGCTGAACGGCATGCTGGATCACGAGTATCAGCGCGGCGAAGCCGAGGGGTCGTTGCGGAGTCTCGTCGGGCTGCGCGGCATTACGAATTTGATCACGGTCAAGCCGCGGGTGGCGACCGCGCAGTCGGTGAAGGGTGAGATCGAAGCCGCGCTCAAGCGTCACGCCGAGGTCGACTCGAGCCGGATCTCGGTGCAGATCGCCGGTCAGAAGGTCACATTGCGCGGTAGTGTGCCGTCGTGGCCCGAGCGGCGCGAAGCGGAGCGTGCGGCCTGGTCAGCACCGGGCATCCTCGAAGTCGAGGATCTCATTACGGTGACCGGTTGACGTCAAGCGTGCGCTCGCGAGGATCAGCGCTGATATCCGATCGTCTGTCCGAACAGGACGCGCTGATCCTCGCGTAAGTGGTACAGAAGTAAGCCACGTCCGCCGGCCGCGATTGGGCCATCAGATTGGTGCGCATCGGCTGATTCCGAGTGGTGTCCAGGGACTCCGCTCACCGTGTGGGGCAAAGCCTGACGACGTCCGGTGTGGGGGATCGGATATTGAGGTCGTATGAGTCGATTCCTCGCGCTCCTCGTCTTGGCCATACCGTTTGACACCGGCAATCGGCCACTGTGGTTCGATGTGGACGGTCGGCCCAACGCGGCCGCCCACGCGCTGATTGCGAGCTTGCTCACGATCGATAGTCGCGGCCTCGATCCGACGGACTACGCCGCCGCGCGCTGGCGGGAGGTTGCCGCCACACTGGACTTGGGGCCGCGGAAGAGTGACTCGGTCCTGGCTGAGTTCGACGCGGGGCTTTCGGCGGTGTTCGAGGCTGCGCTCTGCGATCTGCATGCTGGGCGAGTCGACCCGGGCGATCTGGGCTACCGGCTTCACGGCAAACGACAGGACTGCGACCTGACCACACTCGCGCGCGACGCGCTGGCGACCGGGCACATCGCGGACGCGTTCGCGCAGGCGGAGCCGCATCTGGCGCAATATCGCCATCTCGAGTCGGCCCTGGCCTTCTATCGCGGGCTCGATCAGGACTCTACCGTCGGGCCGGTGTTCCTCCCGCGGCACACGATTCACCCCGGCGACTCGATGCCGTCCGCCGAGGTGCTCCGTCGGTGGCTCATCGCGCTCGGCGATCTCCCATTGGTCGCTCCAACGACCGACCGAATCTATGACGAGGTGCTCGTCCGCGGCGTGCGCACGTTCCAACGGCGGCGCGGACTGGATTCGAGCGGCGTCATCGGACCGGAGACCATCGCGGCCCTTCGCGAACCGGCGTCGTGGTACGTGCGGCGACTGGCGCTGGCACTCGAGCGTCTGCGGTGGGTGCCGGACCGCGACACGGCCCAAGTGATCGTCGTGGACATTCCCGCGTTTCGGCTCTGGGCGCTCGATTCGATCCAATCTGATGCGCCGCCGACGCTGGCGATGAACGCGATTGTCGGCCAGGCGCTCAAGAAGCAGACACCGGTGCTGGATGAGACCATGCGCGCGGTCGTGTTTCGTCCGTACTGGGACGTCCCGTCGGCGATTGCGCGCCGGGAAATTGTTCCGACGCTTCGCCGAAACCCGCACTATCTGGATGAGAACGACATGGAGCTCGTGCCGAATGTCCCACTCGCCAAGGCGATCGTGGGTCTCGCCTCCGGCGCGGTTCGGGTTCGGCAGCGACCTGGCCCCGCGAATGCATTGGGGCTCGTCAAGTTCGTATTCCCGAACGATCTCGACATCTACATGCATGGGACACCTGCGGCAGAGCTCTTCCAGCGGACGCGGCGCGATTTCAGCCATGGTTGCATTCGCGTGCAGGATCCGGCGAGACTGGCCGAGTACGTGTTACGCGGCAACGCCGGATGGACGCGCGATCGCATCGACTCGGCGATGCATGGTGACCAGCCACTCGAGGTCGAGCTGGCCCGGCCGATTCCTGTGTTGATCTTCTACGCGACGACCGTCGTGTGGCCCGACGGGACCGTGGCGTTCTATCCCGACGTGTACGGCCACGACGCGCGCCTCGATCGGGCGCTCCACGGGAGAACCCATGTTTAGGCACAACGTATCCATCAAAGTCGATGGCCTACGCCTCGATGGCCATTTGACGGTTCCGGACAACGTGGCGGGAACGGTGCTGTTCGCGCATGGCAGTGGGAGCGGTCGCCACTCGACGCGCAATCAACTGGTCGCGGGCGCACTGAATGCCGCGGGGCTCGCGACGCTGCTGTTCGATCTTCTCACGCCGGCGGAGGAACACCTCGACGCGTCGACCGGGCATCTGCGGTTCGACACGACGCTGCTCGGATTCCGGCTCGGTGCCGCGACGGACTGGTTGCACAACGAGGCGCTCGCGCCCGACCCGATTGGATACTTCGGCGCAAGCACCGGTGCGGCGGCGGCGATCCGCGCCGCGACCGGCCGGGCGGGTGTCGTGCGTGCGATCGTGTCGCGCGGTGGTCGACCTGATCTCGCGCAGGACGCGCTCGAAGCGTTGCAGACGCCAACGCTGTTGATCGTCGGTGGCGCCGATCGCGCCGTGGTGGAGCGCAACGCCGAGGCCTTCCATCGCCTGCGCTGCGAGAAAGAGATGGTGATCATTCCCGGAGCGACGCACCTCTTTCCGGAACCTGGCGCGCTCGGCGAGGTGGCCCGATTGGCGAGCAGCTGGTTCGCGCGCCATCTCACTGCGGCGCGGGTTCCGGAGGCGGCATGGTGACGAGACCCAATGGCCCCGTGGTCATCGCCACACGAGGCGACCCGAGTTCCGCCGCCGCCGTGCGCGTCGGCGGCACGTTCGCCGCTCACCACCATCGCCCGCTCGCCGTCGTCGCGATCGTGCGACCGGCTGTCTCGTCCGGCATCTTGTCCGCGGCCTGCGCCGAGACCGTGCACGACGCGGCGTGCCAGGCGATCGCGTCACGCGTGCGGGCGCAACTTGCTGAGACGATTCCGAGCGTGCGGGCGACGGTCAGCGTCGAGTTGGGTGATCCGGTCGAGGGCATCGTCGATTATGCCGACACCGTCGGCGCCTCATTGATCGTGCTTGGCGTCGGGCGGCACGAAGCGCTCGACCGTCTGCTGGGGCTCGAGACTGCCGTCAGCGTGATGCGTCGCGCGCACGCGCCCGTGCTGGCTGTGGCCCACGACGCACAAGTGCAGACGGCGGTTGTGGCGCTGGCGACGGACTTCGGCTCAGCGGCATTCGAGGCCGCTCGCGTCGCCCTCGAGATCGCCATGCCCGACGCGCATGTGCACCTGTTGCACGTGGCGGCGTCGTGCACGGAGGCGTTGCCACGACTCGAGGCGCTCGCCGAGAGGCTGCCGGTGACCACGCACCTCCATGTCCTGACCGGCGACCCGGCGCACGCGCTGACCGACTTCTGCGGCGAGAACGGCGTCGAGTTGATCGCGCTCGGCAGTCATGGGGGGCGTAGTCTGGCGGAGCACGTGTTGTGCACCGCCCATTGCTCGGTGCTGGTCGTGCCGTCCTACTCGTAACGCAGCGCTTCTATCGGGTCGAGTCGGGCGGCTTTGCGGGCGGGATAGTAGCCGAAAAAGATTCCGACGGCGGCGGAGAACGCGAAGCCGCCCAGGATCGCCACGAGGGAGATCGGCGCTGGCCAGCCGGCCACCACGGAGATAGTCACCGACGCCGCGGCGCCGAAGAGAATGCCGGCGATGCCGCCGCCGACGCTCAGAATCACGGCTTCGCCGAGGAATTGCAGCAAGACGTGCAACCGCCGCGCGCCGATCGCCATGCGCAAGCCGATCTCGCGCGTGCGCTCGGTGACGGATACGAGCAGGATGTTCATGATCCCGATGCCGCCCACGAGCAGGGAGATCGACGCGACCGCGGCGAGCAGGATGGCCATGATACGGCTCGACCCTTCGGCCGTGCTGGCGATCTGGCTCAAGTTGCGGACGCTGAAATCGTTGATCTCCCCGGCCTTGATCTGGTGGCGGCGCGCGAGCGTCTCGGTCACCTCGTCGATGGCCGCATCGACCTCGGACGGACTCGCTGCCTGCACGTACAGCTGGTTTACGAATCCTGTGAGACGCGGCTGAATCCCGTATGGGTTCGCCGGCGTGACATACTCCCAGTTCGGCGGCGTCTGTTGCTGACTCGGCGCCGCGACCCCCAGCACTTTCCGCTCGGCCGTCGTGAACGGAATCATCACGAGGTCATCCTGGTCCTGGTCCGTATGCGGACTGCCCCTTGCCTTCGAGGACGCCGATCACGCGCATCGGTACACCCTTGACCAGAATCATTGCTCCGACGGGGTTCTCTGAGGGCGCGAAGAGTTGACTGTACACGGTCTGGCCGATCAAGACCGCGAGCGCGGCGTTGTCATCGTCGTCCTTCGTGATCGCGCGGCCGGCGGCGATCCGCCAATTCGTGATGGGCGGATAGTTCGGTGTGACGCCCTGGATTTGGGTGGTCCAGTTTCGGTTGCCGTATTCGACCTGACCGAGCTGTCGGATGAGGTAGCTCACCTGACCGACGGCCGGATCTTCTCGCCGGATGGCTTGGGCGTCCGCGACCGTGAGCGTCGAGGCGCTGCCGGACCCGCGCGCGCGCCGCCCATGCTGTCGTCGCGCCCGGCAATACCACCAGGAGGTTGGTGCCGAGGCTCTCGATCTGCTTGCGTACGGCGTCGTTCGCGCCTTGTCCGACGGCGACCATCGCGATCAAGGCGGCCACGCCAATGAAGACGCCGAGCATGGTCAGCGCCGAGCGCATCGTGTTGCGCGCCGATGCGCTTGACGGCCGCGGCCGAGCGATCATCAGGCCGAACGCCCAACGGTGCGCCGATCGCCATCATCGGCCGATGATGCGGTGAACGATCGACAGATGCCGTGCCGCCGGCGGCGTGCGCCGGGCCGCGACTGCGCTCATCGGAGACGATGCGGCCGTCGCGCATCGTGATCACGCGATCGGCATAGGCGGCGATATCCGCCTCGTGCGTCACGACGATGATCGGTGACGCCCTGCTCGCGATTGAGCGCGATCAGCGTCTCCATGATCTCGTGCGAGGTGCGCGTGTCGAGGTTGCCGGTCGGCTCGTCGGCGAGCAGCAGGCTCGGCGAGTTGATCAGCGCCCGCGCAATCGCGACCCGCTGCTGCTGTCCGCCGGACAGCTGCGCCGGGTGTATTGTGCTCGCGGTCGGCGAGGCCCGAGTCGCTCGAGCGCCGCGCCGGCGCGCGCAAAGCGGGACTGCCGCCGAGAGGACGCGGCCGGCAGAATAGAAGCAGCGGCAACGCGACGTTCTCGATCGCGCTCGTGCGCGGGAGCAGGTTGAAGCTCTGGAATACGAATCCGAGTCGCTCGCTGCGGATCCGCGCGAGCTCCGGCTCGGTGAGGCGTGCGACGTCGATGCCATTCAGGAGATACTGGCCGCTCGTGGGGCGGTCGAGGCAACCGAGGATCGACATGAGCGTCGACTTGCCGGATCCGGATGAGCCGATGATCGCGACGAACTCACCACGATCGATCGCCAGGCTGACCCCGGCAAGCGCGCGGACCTCGACATCGCCGGTGTGGTAGACACGCGTGATGTCTTTGAGTTCGATCAGCATCGTCAGAGGCGCGGGGCGGGTGCCGTCTTGGTGCTGCGCTGCTCGGACACGATGACCCGATCATCCGGCTCGAGCGCGCTCTGAACGATCTCCGTGTTCGTGTCGTCGTCGAGACCGAGGGTGGCCGCCACGCGAACGGGCTGTCCCTGGCGCAGCACCCAGAGGTGGGCCGCCGAGGCTGGCCCGGTGGACGCTCCGCGGAATCCGCCGGGGACATAGCGTAGTGCCTGATCGGGAACTCGAGGAACGTTCCGGCGGCGGGCCGTCACGATCCGTGTCGTCGCGGTCATGCCGGGCTTGAGCGCGAGGTCGGCGTTGCTCACGGTCACCACGACGTCGTAGGTCACGACGTTCTGCACTGTCTGGGGCGATTGACGGACCTGAGCGACGACGCCGGTGAAGACGCGATCGGGGAACGCCTCGACGGTGAACGTGGCCGTGTCGCCTTCCTTCGTGCCGCCGATGTCGCTCTCGCTGATGTTCGCGTCGACCTCCATCTTCGTGAGGTCGGTGGCGATCAGGAACATGGTCGGAGTCTGAAAGCTCGCGGCCACGGTCTGGCCCATGGTGACATTGCGGGAGACGACGGTGCCGTTGACCGGTGACACGATGTTGGTGTAGCCGAGGTTGATCTGCGCGGCTTCGAGGGCGGCCTGGCGCTGGGCGATGGCGGCCGAGTCGAGCGCGATCTGTGCTTGGGCCTGGTCGTAGAGGTCTTGCGAGTTGTCGAGTGCATCGCGCGTCACGTAGTCGTGCTGTTGCAGCGCGACATTCCGCTCGTACGTGATCTTCGCGTAGGACAAATTTGCGCGGTCCTTGATCAGCTGCGCTTTGGTTGTCTCGAGGTTCGCGCGGGCCTGATCGACCGCCGTTTGGTAGGGGCGTGGGTCGATCTTGGCGCAGATCTGGCCTTTTTTGACGCGCGTGTTGAAATCGCAATACAGCTGCTGGATCACGCCGGAGACGTAGGTCCCGACGATAATGGTCAGGACCGGATTGACGGTGCCGGTGGCGGTGACTGCCCGGGTGACGTTGCCCTGGGTGACGGCCACGGTCGTATAGCGGACCGTGGGCGGGCGATGCGTAACCCACCATATGAGCACGGCGCTCACGACGACGATCGGTGGGACGACGGCGAGCCAGCGCCGACGCGCGTGCCGCGTGGGGCGGCGTTCCGTCGCCGTGGTTGGCGGCGGTGCCGGTGGTGCGACGGTGCGTGGTGGTGTGAGAACGTCTGGCATATCGTGAACGATGGCGCGTGTGCGCGCGGTATCTGTCGGCGATCCCCTGACACGACGAGAGGGTGTGGCCGACGCTTGCGGCAACGCGCGACCCCCATCATGTGCCCATGTCGATTCTTCTCATTGGACTCATGTTCATGGCGGCCGACCTCGTGCTGGGAATGGTTGTCGGCAACGTGCTGCAGCACCACGCGGAACCGGTGCGGATCGTTCGCCGGGGGACCGCATGAGACGGCTCTTCGCTGCCGCAGTGGTGACCGTTGGCGCGTGCGCACCCGGTGTGCACGTGCGGACGTCCACCGCGCCCGACGCTACGTTCACGCGTGATCGCACGTTCCGTTTCCTTCCCGTGCCGGCGGTGAATCGCGCAGTGCGTATCGAGATCACTCGGGCGCTCGAGGAGCGTGGCTATCGAGCGGCGAGCCCGACGGCCGATCTCTCGATCGCCTACTATGTTGGAACGACCTCGCGTTTTTCCGCGCGCTCCGATGATCGGGTCGAGGAGTTCATGGGACTGCCGTGGGGATGGTGGCCGGAGCGGGAAGTGCTCGTGTCCGACCGCGGCACCGTCATCATCGACATCTTCGATGGCAGTGGCTTGCATCTCGAGTGGCGGGGCACCGGTACGTCCGATTTTCCGGACGATCCTGTCGACTCGGCGGCCGCCGTTGGCCGGCTCGCCCACCGGATCATGCACGATTTCCTGGGTTACCCGACCGGGGAGCCCTGGCCACGGCCCGTGGCTATATCTTCCTGCACGATATGCCCGCCATTCTGATCGCCACCCACGGGGGTGTCGGGGCGGATGGCGCGATCCGTGTTGGATCGCGGCTCGCCGAACGGTTAGGCGTCGCGGCTCACGCGGTTATCGTGTACGAACCTCCGTCGGTGGTCGACGTTGGCGCGCTGCTACCGTACATGACGATACCGGCCGAAGAAGAGCGTGTGCGCGGGGCGCTCTTGGACGCGGTGGTCGAGCAACTCAGACGCTGTCAGGTCACGAACGTGACGCCGGCGGTGCGCTCGGGGTTCATTGTGTGGGAGACGGTCACGGCCGCGCGGGCCGTCGGTGCTGACCTTATTGTCGCGGGTCTCGGACCTCATGACCTGACCGCGCGTGCGCTCGGCGGCGAAACGGCGCTGCGCCTGGCGCAAGACGCCAGCACGCCCGTGCTGGCGGTCCCTGCGGACGCCGCTGCGATACCGCGTCGGGCGCTCGTCGCCGTCGATTTCAGCCCGACCAGTCTGCGTGCGGCACACGTCGTGGCGGGGTGGTTGCGCGCCGGCGACGAGTTGCATCTGGCTCACGTCGCGCCGCCGCCGGCTCAGGACCGACTCGACGCCCTGCGGCGAGACCTGGCCATCTCCCCTGGGGTGGTGATGAGCACCACCGAGCTCGCCGGTTCACCCGCGAGCGCCCTGCTCGATGACGCCGGACGTACCGGCGCGGACGTGATTGCGCTCGGCAGCCATGGATATGGCCTGTGGAAGCGACTGCTGCTGGGCAGCGTCGCTTCCAAGGTTATCCGTCTCGCGACTACGTCCGTCCTTGTCGTGCCGGTGGCATGAGGCCTCGTCACAAGGCCGACGGATACGTCTCCGGAATCTCGCCGCGCTCCCAGCGACCCGTCCGCTCGAGCGGCTCGACCGCGCGCGTGGTGTCGTAGTGCAGGACCGCATTGAACTGGCGCGGCAGCGACGCCACGAAATAGTGGCTCTGCCGCTCTGTTTCGGGGCGGTAGATCACGCCAATCGCGCGCTCAAGGCGGCGGCGCTCGAGCGCCTTTGCGGCGCCGGTTCCTGAACGCAGATCGAGTGCGAAGGCAGGTAAGCCCGTCGCGTGGAACAACGCTTCGTAGCTGTCGGGGAGGGCAGGGCGCACGTGCTTCCGTTCGGCGTTCGCGTCCCAATCGGAGGCCGCGGTCACCGTGCCGGTGTACGTCGTGAAGCCGATCGACCTCGCGCCATTGCCGTAGCGCTGCCGCGCCAGCTGTCCGATGTTCAACTCGCCCAATTCGCCCATCCCGGTGGCCCTGGCGTCGCCCACGTGAGAGTTGTGCGCCCACACGACGATCTTACCCTTCGTGTGTCCGCGCAGTACCTCCAAGGTCTCGGCCATGTGACCATCGCGGAGATTCCACGAACCGACGTGGTCGCGCACCATTGTGCGATAATAGGCCTCGGCGTTCTTGACGAGCCGGGCGTTCTGCTCCGCGTAGAAGAGGTCATCCCTTGCAATGCGGCCGTCGCGCGAGGCATAGACGCCGGCCGAGCGTCGAAGCTCGACCAGCTGTTGCACGACGGCGTTCTCGCACGAGGGGGTGAGTCCCATCGTCGCCGCGTAGCCGTACTCGGCGGGCTCAGGGCTGGCGTGATCGAAGCAGGCGTACCGCTGCGCCGCGCGCTTGGCCGCCTCTGGGTCGACGACGCGAAGGTAGGTGAGGACTGCGTCGATCGACGCGTGCAGGCTATAGAGATCAAGCCCATAGAAGCCGACCGGTGTGGCGTGTGGTCGCTCATCATTGTACTCGCGCAGCCAGCCGACGAAGTCGAGCACGTCCGCGTTCCGCCACATCCATTGCGGGAAGCGGCGAAATCCGCCGAGCGCCTCGGTCGCGTCCCCGTCATCATCGGCGCCCCGCACGTAGCGGTTGATGCGATAGGCGTCGGGCCAGTCGGCCTCGGCCGCCACGGCGACGAATCCTTTTTCTCGAATCAAGCGCTTCGTGATCTCAGCGCGGATCCGGTAGAACTCATGCGTGCCGTGCGATGCCTCGCCGATCAGGACGACGCTGGCGTGGGACACGACATTGAGCACGAGGTCGAAGTCGGCCGCGGTGCCGTGCAACCGCTCGGCGTGGTCGGCGACCGACTGCACCACGCCGCGAATGGTGGTCGCGCTCATGGTGTCATCCTCCTGGCGAGCAACGCGCGGACCTCGTCGTCGCTGACCTGATCGAAGTATTCGTACCAGGCACCGACGGCGACGAACGGGTCGGGAGCCGCCAGCACGACGACCGAGTCGGCGACCGACCGGAGTGACTCCACTGCGTCGGCCGATGCCACGGGCGCGGCGACGACGATGCGTTCGGGCGCGAGCTCGGTCAGCGCGACCACCGCGGCGTACATCGTCGAGCCGGTCGCCAACCCGTCGTCGACGATGATGACGGTCTTGCCCTTGATGTGCGGGAATGGTCGATCATCCCGGTAGGCGTGCTCGCGTCGGATGATCTCCTCTTGCTCCTCTTGCACGACCTGTTGGATCTGCGCCGGACGCAGCCCGAGGGTGTCGACGGCTTCGCGGTTCAGCACAATGGCGCCGTCGGAGGCCAAGGCCCCGAACGCGAATTCTTCGTGGCCCGGCACGCCGAGCTTCCGCACGAGGAAGACGTTGAGCGGTGCGTGCAGTGCGTCGGCGACCGCCGCCGCGACCGGTACGCCACCGCGCGGGAGGGCGAGCACAATGACATTCTGTGCGGTCCGCGTACTGAGTCAACTTCTGGCCGAGCGCCACACCGGCATCGAATCGATCGTGCAAGTAGACGCGACGGCCGCTGGATGTGAAGAATGATGTGGTCATCGTAACCTCTCGGGCTCGTTACCTCGCGACTCCAAGGAACCAACGATCCGACGTATCATGGTGCCACCAGCACCGAACATGGCGCCTGCTGCAACACTGATTCGACTACGGGACCCAGTCCGGCGTTCGGCCGCGCATGACGGCCGAGCGCGATGAGGTCGACGCGCTCCCGGCGGGCGATGTCGACGAGTACGCGCGCGGCGTCGCCCACCGCGACCCGACTCGGGATCGAGGACCCCGGGCGATGCGGAAGCGCAGCGCGCGTTTGATCGAGCAGCTCGGTGGCCGCGCAGTCGTACGTCCGCCGCCAGACCTGGTAGATGTCCGGGGCCAGTTGAAGCGCGGGCGTCACGTGAATGAGCTCGGCGTGTCCGTCGGACTCGAGGAGCGAGAGCGCGACCTGATCGGCTTCGATGGTCGATCCGCCGAAATCGGCCGTGAGCATCACCCGTCCGATCGAGCCGCGCTCGGATGGCGATACGACGAGCACGGAACGACGCGCATACTGCACGATGTCCGCGGCCAGTCGATGATCTCCGGTGCCGAAGCCGATCACCACCAGCGCCGCGCCCCACGTCTCGGCGGCGGCGGCAATGGCGGGCCCGATGGCTCCGCGGATCTCGTAGACCGGGATCGTGTCTTCGTTGCCGGCCACGAGCGCGAGACGTTCCTTGATCTTCGCGATATCGGATGGCGCCACGGTGACGATGGTGGCTGGCACGCGCCACTGCTTGGCGAGCGCCAGTCCCATTCGTATCGTCACGATCGCGGCTGGGCCGGCGTTCGTCGCGATCAGCACGCCGGCTCGTCCATCGCATGGTTGCATCTTGTCGTTGGTGCTCATTGTCGCCTCCTCTACTCCTTTTCCGTCGCTATCGGCGGTGCGATCAGCACGGAGCACTGTGCTTTCCGCAACACGCCTTCGGCGACGCTGCCGAGCGTCAGTCGATCGAACAGGCCGCGACCGTGACTGCCGAGCGCGATCAAGTCGGCCCTATTCGCATTCGCGACTTCGAGGACGACCTTTTGGGTCTCGCCGTGCTCGAGGTGGGTCACGACTTTCGCGTTCGGTGGGAGCGGGAGCGAGCGAACCAACTCGTCGGCCAACGCCTGCACGCCGGCTTCGTAGACGTGGAACCACGTCGGCGCGCCGGAACCGCCCATATCCATCCACGGCCACGCATGCACCAGGTGCACCGTGACATCATCAGCGGCGAACGCCAACGCGAGTCTGGCCGCGCGCAGTGAGGCTGGGCTGAAATCCGTCGCGATGACGATCGAGCGCAGTACCGGTCGGCTCCCGGGCGACGCAGCGAGCACCGGTACTGACGTCCGGTGGAGGACGGCGATCGCGGGCTCGACGCCGAGCAGGCGGTCGATGGGGTCGTGGCGGCCAATGCCCATCGCGATAATCGTGGCGCCACGCGCCTTGGCTCGGCCGGCGATGCACTCGGCGGTGAGGCCTTCTTCGATGACCAGCGGGACATTATCGGCGTTGGCCGTACGGCGAAGCTGCGCTTGAACGGCCTCGGTCACGCCCTCCCGGCGTTGCCGATCGAGGTCGTAGGTACTCGAAGTGTACGCCAGGGCTTCAGAGGTCAGTGGCTCAAGGACCGTCAACGCCTCGATGGGGACCTGGCGCCGTGTGGCGAATAGATGAGCAAGTCGTGCGGCCGGGTCGGAGCCGAGACCACCTTGTGTTGCCAACAGGACGCCGTCAGCGAGCGGCAGCTGGCCGGCCGCGACGGGCTTGGTTGAGATCAGCAGTTCGGCTGCGGGCATCGCGATATCCTCGTCAGAAGGGATTGATCGAGCGTCGACTGCAAGGTGCGCGACGCGACGAGGCGGGAGAGTCGGGCGAAGCCTTGAATCCTGTGAGGGATTACCGGACGGGGAGCACGACGAGCTCGCCAACCATTGACGGCAGGTGCGAGGGGATCGCGCACCGAAACGGGTAGAGCCCTGGTTCTTTGGCGACGTAGGTCGCGTGGGTAACGGACTGACCCGGCAGGCTCACGGCGATATCGGAAAGGACGAACGAGTGCGCGTCGTCTTCGGGATTGATGAAGGTCAGTGCCAGCGTGTCGCCCGTGTATACCGTGAGCGTGCTGGGCTCGAACGCGTACACTTCCTTGCCGTCGAGGACGCCACCCGTCGCGAAATCCTTGGCGAGAAACGGGTAGGTCGGCGCGAGCTCTTTGACGAGCAGCGGCACGGTCGTGATCGTGAACTGGCGCGTTCTCGGCGTGTACGCGCGGCCACAACCGATCACGAGTACGGCGAGCGCGAGCGCTCTTCTAGTTCCAAATCGAGCGAATGCGCGATGCGAGGGGGGAAGGTGCTGGTGCATCCATGGCATCGTTCAACCATACGCCTCGCACGCCCGGCACGGTAGCGACCGCCGCGCTGATTGCGTCGCGGTCGGTCGACCTGCCGAACACCCCGATGACCGTCACCTTGCCCTCTTCCACCTGGATGCGGAGCCGTTGGTGACCCTCGCGCGCGAGTAGCGCTAACACGTCGCTGGCGAGCGTCCGATCGGTCGGGCCCTCCGGGTACGATCGACGCGCGCGCAGGCGCTGGGCGATCGCCTGCACGTTGGGTACGCTCCAGATGGCGCGCTCGACGGCGGTGCGCTGATCGGGCGTATCGACGACGCCACTCACCTGAACGATGCCATTCTCGACTTGGGTGTTCACGCTGGCAATGCCGGGTCCGAGCACGCGGCATACGGCGACGGTTACTTGCTCATGCAGTTGGCGATCGCGCGACATCGGAACCTCCTTGAGAGATGTGTCTCCAGGATGACGCGCGCGGCACTCTCGTGGCGTCGGGTATTGCCTCACGCTGTGTCGGGAGACTCCCGGTCTCGAGCGGCGATCGGACGGCGCGCGCGCCAGCGCAGGCCCCGCAAGGGAATCCCTGACACACCGTCCGTGTAGCCCCTGACTTCGATTGCCGCGGCTCCGACCCAAGTTTGAGCCATGAGACACGCGCTCGCGGCACTGGGCCTCCTTCTCGCAGCGGCTGGCGTTCGGGGTCAGGATTCGACCGGGATCCATCCGATGGCTGTGGTCACGACCGGCATCGCGGCGCCGGTAGGGCCGTTGGCCGCCGAGGCGCGGGTCGCGCCGACCATATATGTCGGGCTGGCGTTTCACGCAGGTCGATCGCGGACGTCGTTCGAGATCGGACAGTCGTTCACGACATTCTCGACCGGTGGCGACCAGCATGCGTCTATCTCCGTTACCGCCATCACGGTCACGCGCGTCGTCCCGATCGCGTCGAAGCTCGAGACCTATGTGGCCCTCGGCCTGGGTCAGTCTTGGGCCACCGGCTCGGCGGTCGACACGCGCATTCTGCCGAACGCGTCCCATTTTGGCGTTGCTACGCTGGCGGGAACCGGTCTCCGATACGGTGGTCGCGTTGGGGGACTGCTGGCGATTCAGTACATGGGACTCGTGCACAGTGGCTCGGTGCTCCAACTGATTCCCGTGCAGCTGGGCGTCAGCCTCCGCTGAACCGCCGCAGTCAGTGCTGTTCCTCGCGTTCCCGCTCATCGAGCGTCCGACGGATCGTCGCCAGATCGGCGGTGGGGGACGGCGCGAGTCTCGTCTTCAGCGTGCGCAACAACCGCAAGCTGCGGGCGACGGCATCGCCCAGCCGATGCAGCAGTTGCCCGCGCGCCGCGACGTTGAGCAGCAGATCGGAGAGTCGCTCGAATTCTTCGGCTGCCACGATTGGTGCGGGTCCGACCCCGGTGGGCGTCATGCCGCGTTTCGTGGGCGCTGCGCTTGTCCGCAAAACCCCTACGCGACGGGAGGGGCGATCAGCACTGAACAATCCGCCGCGCGGAGCACGGCCTCCGCCACGCTGCCCAGCATCAGGCGATCGACGAAGCCCTTCCCATGGCTACCAAGCGTGACGAGATCCGCGTGATGCGTGACCGCGATCGCGCGAATCACCCGGTGGGTCGCTCCGCGCTCGAGGTGAGTCGAGATCAAAGCTTTGGGTGGCAGATCGAGGCATCGAATCAGCTGATCGAATTTCGCCTGTACGCCGGCCCGGTAGACGTGGCGCCAGACCGGCGCACTGGACCCGCCGAGGTCCATCCAGGGCCACACATGCACGAGGTGCACGGCGGCGTCGTCTGCGGCGAGCGCCATGGCCAGCTGCGCGGCGTGTTGCGCGGCGGGACTGAAGTCGGTGGCGATCACGATTGACCGCATCGGGGCCACTGCTCTCGGTTGCGCGGCGAGCACCGGCACGGATGCGCAATGCAGCACGGCGATCGTCTGTCCCGGCCGGAGTCGGCCGAGGCGTGGTGCGACAAATCCGAGGTGCGCCGAGCTGTCACCGAGCTGCCGCAGGACGAGCAGGAGATCGTCCGTCTGCATCATTTCGAAGGCCTTACGCACAAGCAGATCGCGGAGCGGTTGAAGCTACCAGCGGGAACAGTGAAGTCACGCTCCTTCAGGGCCCACACGCGCCTCGCCGCGCAGCTCGCCCATCTGCGGCCATGAATCGTTGGCCTGCCCCACCACCATGCACGCCAAATTTGGCGTCCGACGGCCACCGACGAAGACTACCGCCGCTCACCTCACGGGCATGATCACGCTCGATCAAGCAGAGCGCTCGACTTCGAGCGAGTTTCGCCCCCTGGCACGGTTTCGGAATGTCCCGCTACGTTGAAGAGGGCCCGGAGTAGGCAGGAGATACGTGGGACGTCACTGCGTTTGAGCCAGGACAGTTCCCCAGGCGGCGCACAGTAGATCAGCAAGCAAGACGTCGCGCCGCTCGTCGTCGCTCGCGTCAATGTCGTCAACTACGCGCGCTACGAGCTCTGCGGCGGATACACGGTCAAGGGGCCGACGATTGAATTCCATCATGTCACCCCCACTCGGCCGGTTGGCCTGCTTGCACTACACGCGCCGATCGAGCTGACAGATAGAGCTGATGCATGCCGGGTCGCTCGCGGCAGCGAGCCGTGGCCCGGGCGTCTGTGTCTGAGATGAGTTCATGATCGGACTACGTCTGGGAGAAGAAAACGGTTCGCACCGATCTTCACGCAGGTGCCCGCGCTACGGTGTGTAGGGTCGCGGCGAGAATGGCCGCGGAGCTGAAGACAAAGGGACAACTCGCTGAACGTTTGCAATTCATTTCGATCCTCCATCGCTTCTTGATCGTTCACTCACCGGTTGTGTGATGTGGACGCGATGAATGTGGTTGTCTGTCGCGGCCGCATAACCGAAGGCCGGTTGCAACACATGACAAATCGTTGCACTTATTCAGTGGACTTAGGCGGCTGCTCGTTCCCGTCCCGCGAGATCGAGAAAGAACTGTTGCAAACTGCGCGGCTCTCGCTCAAGAATCGCCTCGAGGACAACAGAATTTCCCCCCGGGAAACCGAATTCGTCGTAGTCGGTATACATACGCTTGAGCCCGTCACGCAAGGGCCCAGCGGGAATCTGTAACTATACCCCCGAAATCATCGAAGGGAGGATCGCACGCTTCCACAGCTTGACCAAGGATCGCGTCAGCCTGGCATACTCTTTCAAGTACTTTCAGGAATACAACGAGCCCATAGAATTACCGGCGGGTTTTGAGCCGACGCGCGTGGGTGTCGAGATTCATAGCGGCAGGGATGCCAATCATAGTTTCCGGCAGGCCTTCGTCTGGAAGGCGCAAGGAATGTCGGTGGAAACGGAAGCGAACGGCGATATTCCGGGCAAAGGTGAAGCAGATGTTCAAACCGAAACCGAGTAAGAAGGCAGAAATCGACACGCTGATCGGCGCGAAGACTCGGATCAACGGCGATGTCGAGTTCGTCGGCGGATTTCATCTCGACGGCCATATCAACGGCAATGTTAAGAGCGAAGTGGGCAGCGGCGCCACGCTGTCGGTGAGCGAGCAGGGATGCATCGAGGGCTCGGTCGTCGTCACCAATATCGTGCTGAACGGCATCGTGAAAGGCGATATCGAGGCCGGCGATCGCGTCGAAATGGGTCCGAAAGCGCGCGTTCTCGGCAGTGTTCACTACACGACCATTGAAACCGCCGTGGGCGCCCAAATTAATGGGAAATTGATCCATCGAACCGCAGCGGGGCCCGGGTCGGGCGATTCGGCCGGCGCGGCGGCGAACGCAAGTCGCAAAGAGGGTTCATAGCTTTGATTGGCGGCGGGCGACCTGTAGAATGCCGCATGAGCACCACTTCCGAATCGACTCTGTCGCTGATGTCGCGCCGCAGATGCCGGATGTTCTGATCTTCACCGATGCTGCGGCCGGCAAGGTCGGCGAGCTGATCCGCGAAGAGGCGAACCCGAACCTGAAATTGCGCGTGTTCGTCTCGGGCGGCGGCTGCTCGGGGTTCCAATACGGCTTCACTTTCGACGAGAAAATCGAAGACGGCGACTTTTGCGTCGAAAAGCAGGGTGTGCAGCTGCTGGTCGATCCGATGAGCGCGCAATATCTGATGGGCGCGGAGATCGACTACAAAGAGGATCTGCAGGGCGCGCAGTTCGTCATTCGCAATCCCAACGCGAAAACTACCTGCGGCTGCGGGTCTTCATTCGCGGCTTAGAAGTTTTAGATGAGCGGCGGTCGAGTCGTGCCCGACGTGCTCGCCGCCGTCGATTTGGGCTCCAACAGCTTCCACATGGTCGTCGCGCGCTATTCGCACGGCCAGCTCGTCATCCTCGATCGATTGCGCGAAATGGTGCGCTTGGCCGCCGGCTTGGGCGACAGCGGCCGTCTCGACGATACCGCGACCGAGCGCGCGTTGCGCTGCCTCGAAAGATTCGGCCAGCGCTTGCGCGCGATGCGCGCGGACAGCGTGCGCGTCGTCGGCACCAATGCGTTGCGCCGTGCGAAGCGCAAGCGTTGGTTCTTGGAACGCGCCCGCGCCGCGCTCGGCCACCCGATTGAAATCATCTCCGGATTGGAAGAGGCGCGTCTGATTTACTCCGGCGTCGCACATACGAGTCCCATGAGCCCGGACAAGCGCCTGGTCATCGACATCGGCGGCGGATCGACCGAAATCGTCATCGGCGAGGGATTTGATCCCCTTTTGCTCGAGAGCCTGTCGGTGGGCTGCGTGGGGTTGAGCTCCAGCTTCTTCGACGACGGCAGAATCTCGGCGAAGCGCTTGGAACGAGCGCGTACCGCGGTCAGATTGGAGCTCGAGCCAGTGCAAGAAGCCTATCGCAAAATGGGATGGCTGCAGGCGTTCGGCAGTTCCGGCAGCGTACGCGTCATCAGCGACGTGCTGCATCGCCTAAACCCTGATTCGCCGCACGTCACGCTGGACAACTTGAACGCCCTCGCGGAGCGCGTCGTCGCCGCGGGCCATGTCGATGAGCTCGATTTGCCCGATGTGGACGCGGAGCGCGCGCCGGTGTTTCCAGCGGGATTGGCGATACTGCTGGAAGTGGTTGAGAACTTCAGCATTGATCGGGTCCGCGTGGCCGAAGGCGCGATGCGCGAGGGACTGCTCTACGTGACAGGCCTGACGTTTGCAGAAGCGGTAACTAGAAGAAGAAAGAGTGCCGTAATCCGCATTCCTTATCCGTGGCTATCCTCGCACAAGGTTTAGTTGGGGAATTTCCAGGAAGCAGCATTCTTTCACTAAACTACAAATATCCCTGGCTTCCGCCTTCCGGACTTTCCATCCTCCATACCCCTCTACCATAGCTTGATCGCCAACAAAATCGTCCATCGCTTTCAGTAACATCGTAATCTTCATCACCTCCGGCGCAAGCAAGAAGCAAGCAGGCTACAGCTTCAGCATTTCGAATAAAGCTCTTCAACATGGGTGGTAAGCTTAAGCCACTCCCCCCGTTTCCCCTTATCGCATCGCCGTCCTAACAGCTCACTGACGCAAAATCTATTCTGGCAGAGTCACCTTTTAACAGGCTCAAGTCTCTCTTCTCCAGGAAGAAGAAGACAGCCACCACCACCACCGACGCCACAGCCACCAAGACCGAAACCGCTGCCCCTGCTCCATCCAACACAGCCACCGCTGATGCGCCCTCTTCAAGCGATCCTACTGCGCCATCTGCTGGTACGACCTTTCATCCTTTCCTAAGCATACTAGAGTCCTGGCTAATACACCGCAGGGGCTGCTCCAGTCACAACTTAAGATGGTTGAGCTCAACCAACACTACGGACGCAGAACCAACGAGACAATATGGTTCACGAGGATAATCTGATGAGATGACGAGATGGACGACATGGCTTTCACTCACTATTCCTGCTCTATTGCGCAGTCCTAGTTCTAATACTCCCCTGTCATTACTGCATACAACATCACAGCACGATACCCCCTTGCAGCGCGCACCGAGATACCCCCTCTTGTTCATGCGCACACTCAGGCGCTTTTACGCAGATACCCCAGCTTCGTTGTAATGGCAAAAACAGCTTCTTTCGATAGTGATTAGGAATTCAGGCTGTCACTATTAAATTGCAACTCCAGACTTTTTCATAGGCCACCTAAGTTGACATAACAGCCCCATTCCAAACCCAGTTCCTGCGTAGCCTGCGTTGACCTTTTCCCGACTGCGAACGTATCAAGATATCGACCCCTAAATCCTCAGCAATACGTGGC
>CAWBZV010000024.1:0-8962 GCA_963793305.1 uncultured Gemmatimonadales bacterium
GCCTCGACCGTCACAACGACTAGCAAATCATGACTCCGACCCGTGCGGTCGGCGTCGCAACGGCTGTGAAGGTGTCTTGCCTTACGTTCTGGGAGCGATGTTACCGAGAGGTAACCAGCGGCGCCCACAAGGATCACCGCATGCGTTGCGTCCCATTGACTATGTGGCTGCTCGCGGCGCTCGGCGATACCGCCTGCGGCCGTCCGCGCACGCCGGAACAGATCTACGAGTCGCGGCGGCAGGCTGCGACGCGATGGAGCGACGAGCAGCGCGCGCTGGATAGTGCCAAGGTCGCGAATGCGAAGCCGTGTAGCCCTCCGCCGTTAGCTGACACGGCGGGATGGGTTCGTACCCCGCGCGCCAATGCGCGATTCGCGATTCTGCTGCCACCGAGCTTCACGCGTGACACGACCCATGCGTTGCGATTCGAACACGGCGGCGTCCGCTGGGTCGACAGCGCGGACAGCACGCGCGAGTTCCTCGAAATAGGCGGCTACTGGGGCGTTCAGTCGTTCCCTGGCAGGCCGCTGTGTCGAATGCCCATGGGCGGTCGGCTAGCGCTGGTCGCGCTGACCAGTGCTACGCCGCATCCGTCGGTATCTGCGTTTTGGCGCCCAGGGTTCGGCACGCTGTACACTGGACGCACGCGCGACCCGAAGGATCTTGTGCTCGTATGGACGGTGTTGCGTACGATGGCCGACTCGACCGGCGCACCACCTCGCTGATGCGGAAAGTGGCCGCCTACAACTGCCCCCACCCCTTGATCTCGAGATACCGGTTGATGACAGCCGCCGTCATCGCCTGCGGCTTAACGTCGAGCACCGAGACGCCGGCCTGCCGCATGCCCTCGAGCGCCTCGTCGCGCCCGGAGAGGAGCGCGCCGCTCGACGCGCGACGCACATCAGCGCACGACGATCACGCACATACACATAACAACGACGGCGCACATCGCTAATGTGTGCTGGGCGGCGCTCAACCGCCAACGATTGAGCGCTGCAATGCTGTCGCGGCCGCGAATAACGCCGCCGGTCGCGGTGCGAACATGCCGTCGTGGTTGTACGGCATCGACGATGCGCTCGAGGTTGCGCGATCGCATCCGCGCCGATCCCTCGCGAACCCGATCAACTTGCCCATGGAGTCACCCACCGCAGTGGCATGTAACAATGGTGACCGGGATGCTTGTCGCGCGTTTCCGCTCCCATAAATTGTCGCGGCCCTCGACGTGGATCATTCCATGCGCATCAGGATGTTCTCGTCTCTCCTCACCACCCTCGCGGTGGTCGCGTGCGAATCTCCGAAGGCCGTGTCGCCACGCGCGGTCCGTTTTGCGCGAGATCCGGCGGCAGTCCACACCCTGACACTGCCGACGAAAAACCCTGACAGCGCGCTCAAGGCATGGCAAGACGCGATCAATGCGAACGTCACCCACGATACCGTGTGGGGCGTTATCACCGCAGGCTCGGACACAATGTTTAGCCCACCGGATTCATCCTTGGGTTACATGGGCTTTGGTTCGATCCTGATCCGGAGTAACGGAGGGAGTTCGACGCGCGTCGTCGATATCGGCGGCGCTGGAGAGGACTCGACGTTCATCTACATCGACTCCAGTGCGCATTCGTTCGCGAGCGACGCGCTCGGGCATCACTATGGCGCGTTCGGTTTTGTCGTGCTCGACCCCAACGTGCATATTCACGACCTGGCGATCACGTCCCTCGCAGACTCAGCGCATCATCCACCACCCGGTGATGGACTGGAAGACGAGGGGATCGAGTTCTCCGGAATCACGGGCTCGAAGTATGGGGAGGTCGCCCGAGTGAGGATCAGGGGATTCCGGGCGGCGGGTATCGACGTGTACCAGATGAAGGGCGCTTTCGTCCATGACAACAATGTGTGGTGCCCGGCATCGAACTCTACGGACAATTATCTGATAGCGACTGGCATCTGGATGCGGAATATCACCCCTCCGGCACCGCCGGGAGTGACCAATGGCACGATCCAGTCGAATACAGTCTGGGACTGCGGCGCCGAGGAGATTAACGTCGCGAACTCCCAATTTGTAGAAGTCCGGGGGAACACGACGACTTGCCTCGGAGGCATCAATTGCCCGCAAGGATTTGCACACGATAACGGTCGGCCCTCGGTCAGCATTGCCTTGTACAGCGACGGGTGCATCGACTCACTGGCGCTTGCGAACAACCTCATCACCAAAAATCACGTTCACGGTAACGGAAGTTTCACCGGTGGGATCATTCTCGAGAGGAATAAAGACACCACCGAAGGCCTCGCATACCACAACACCATCGACAGCAACGACGTGCATGAGCTCTTGACCGGAGGCATTAGGACTGGCCTAGGCCACTGTAATCCCGACTCCACTTCGATCTACGGTAACGTCATTACGCACAACACGGTCGACTCGACCCGCTACGGTTACGATATCTTCACCGGCGCATATGCCGATACCGTCTCGTACAACGGCGTGTGCTATGACAGCCTCACCATTAGCGGAAGCCCCAGTACGATCTTTATCGGCAACTTCCACAACCTCTGCTGAGGTCTGACGCTTACGAGAGGGCCTCGAGCAGTCGATCCACGCCCGCCATGTCGTTGTATACGGACGGGGCGATGCGCATCCAGTGGGGCGCCACACGAACGCTGACTTTCGCGGCCTGCAGCTTCTTCGTGATAACCGGCTTCGTCCTTGTGCGCAAAAGTCACGATCGGCGACGTACTGTCCGGTGGCGCCTGAGGGTTGAAGCCGAGTCGAGGCAACTCGGCGAGCAAGCTTTGCAGCAAGGGCTGGCCGTGGCGTTGGATTGCCTCGACGCCTAGCGACTGGATATACGGCAACGAGACGGCGAGCGCCGCGGGCGCCGTATCCCAGCGAGCCGAGGTGCGTGTACGTAGTCGTGCTGCTGCCCGGTGTGTACGTCGGCGGTGCCGGCGACTGCGGGCCGAGCGGCGAGAGATGGATATCCGCGTCGGGCAGGGACTCGTAGCTCCAATGCAGTCGCGGAAAGACCGTCCCGAGCGCCGAAATCGCCCATGAGCCACTTGTAGGTCGCCGACGCGGCGAAGTCGACACCGGTCGCGTGGATGTCGAGGGGGACGGCACTGAATCGAGCCGTCCACTCTGCTGCGTAGTAACCAGTCATCGCCACTCTACTCTACGGTACGCGTACCTTTAGCAAAATTCCACGTACGAGGCGAGGCGTTCCTGAACGAAGGATCGCTGGGGCGGGCGACGGGAAAGAGGTAACTATCCCAGTCACGAAGCGCGATTGGCGGCTTGGCGGTTGCGCTGAGATTCAGCGTCTTCTCCGCATTTGCAGTCGGATTCCGCAACGTCGACGTAGGTGCTGCCCCGCGTTAATTTGGCGACTTGTCGTAGCGCGGCGTGTCAGCCGCGGTTGGCCGCGCGCGCCGCTCGACGCGCGACGCGCATAAGCGCACGACGATCACGCACATACACATAACAACGACGCTGCGCGACGCCACGCCGTGCGACATCACGAATGTGAGAAAGGGTAACGCAAAAGGGGAATCTCCGGCAGCGTTGTCTACTAACCCGCTTACAACTGCCCCCTCCCTTTGATCTCGAGATACCGGTTGATGACAGCCGCCGTCATCGCTTGCGGCTTGACGTCGAGCACCGAGACGCCGGCCTGGCGCATGCCCTCGAGCGCCTCGTCGCGCGCCGAGAGCAGCTCCTCGGCCGCCGCGCTCTCGTAGAGGGCGTCCGTGGTCGTTGCGCCCGCCGGCGTCGCGGCCGCGACGAGGGAGTCGTTGCGCAAAGCGACGACGACGGGCAAATGCACGCGAGCGCCGCGTGTCGTGAGGGCCAGCAACGAGCGCGAGGAGCGCACGTCGATCACGTCCGTGAACAAAACCAACAAGGAGCGGCGCGTGAGACGTGTCTGGATCGTGCGGAAGGCGGCCGCGTAGTCCGGCTCTACCAACGTCGGCTGCACAGGCACCAACGCGTCGCGAATCAATCGTAATGCCGCCGTCCCGCGGGTAGGCGGGATGTACGAGCGGACCTCGTCGTCGAAGACCAGGAGACCGGCGTGATCACCAGCGCGCGTGACGACGTTCGCCAACACGAGAGCCGACGAGAGCGCGTACTCGAAGCGAGGGAGCGACCCCGCGAGCTGGGTCATCAGGCGACCCGCATCGACCATGATCATGACCGTCTGCCCCTGCTCGACCGAGTACTCGCGCGAGATCAACCGGCGGCGCCGCGCCGTGGCCTTCCAGTCAATGTGCCGCGGATCGTCGCCGATCGCGTACTCGCGCAGTCCAGCAAACGCCGTCCCCTCGCCGCGGCGGCGAAGCACGCGCAAGCCGACCTCGCGGAGTCGCATGGGCAGAGAGCGCAGCTCGAAGCGACGGAGGGCCGCGACCAATGGAATGACCGTGATCCTGTCGGCCAGCTTGTAGCGCAACGTACGCGCCACGAGACCCAAGGGGCCGATCAAGCGAAGCACGACGGGCCCCAAGGGAAACTCGCCACGCTCGCGACCGACGAACGTGACGGGCAGTGTCACTTCGGCCTGAGCCCGGAGCGCGAACGGCAACGGCTGCGGTTCGCCGCGCGTGATCGCGTGGGGCAGGGCGTCGTAGAGCGCGCCGCGGACGACGATCGGCCACCGGGACTGCAGGCGATAGACGACCGGCGCCGCATCAGTGACGCCGACCGCGCCCGGCGCGAGCCGTTCGACAACGACCGAGCGGCGCCCCGGCATGAACGCCATGTCGGCCAGGCAACCCATCACGAGCGCGATGAGCGCATACACCGCCGGCGACAGCCCGTACCACGCGATGGGCGCCAGCCAGAGCACGGAGGAGACGAGCACCGCCGTGGCCAATCGCCGCGTCGGCGAGAACGGGATCATCACTGCGGCGCCGGCACCCGCGTCAGGATGGTCGCGAGCACCTCATCCGCGGTCCGCCCCTCGACATCCAACTCCGGCGCGACGATCAACCGGTGCCGGAGTACGGCCGGCGCCAAGTCTTAACGTCGTCCGGCGTCGCGAAATCACGACCGGCGACGAGCGCCGCGCCGCGCGCCGCCCGGAATAATGCCACGGTCGCCCGCGGGCTGCCGCCGAGCGTAAGGCCGGAGTCGTCACGCGTAGCGCGAACAATCGCCGCGATGTACGCTCGCACCTCGGGCGCGACCGTGACCGCATCGACCGCATTGCGCAGCGCCACCATCCCCGCGGCGTCGAGCACCGGCGCGATCGGCCGGTCGCCGAGTCGATCCGCGTCGAACCCCCCGGCGTACCGGTCGAGGATCGCGACTTCCGCCTCCGCCGTCGGATAATCGACGCGAACCTTCACGAGAAAGCGGTCGAGCTGCGCCTCGGGCAACGGAAATGTCCCCTCGTACTCGACCGGATTCTGCGTCGCGAACACCGTGAACAACGCGCTCAAGGGCCGCGTCTTCCCATCGGTGGTGACCTGCCGTTCCTGCATGGCCTCGAGCAACGCCGCCTGCGTCTTCGCCGGCGCACGATTGATCTCGTCCGTCAGCAAGAGATCCGTGAACACCGGCCCCGCGCGAAATTCGAACCCGCGCGTCGCCTCGCTGAACACGGAGACGCCGGTCACGTCCGACGGCATGAGGTCGGGCGTAAACTGTATCCGCCCGAAGCCCGCGCCGAGCGCTTCGGCCAGCGTGCGAACGAGCAACGTCTTGGCGGTGCCCGGCACGCCCTCCACCGACGCATGCCCGCGCGCGAGAAACGCCACCAGTATCTCGTCGATCGGACGTCCTGACCGATGATGCGCTGCCCCACGCTGTCGCGAATGCGTCGCAGCGTCTCGGCGATTGCTGTGGCGTTGAGAGATCCCGTCGCGTCCCCAGTACCCGGTCGATGTGGTCCACCGCGCGTCCGACCGCCAACAGCTCGGCCGGAGTGATCCCGTCGCTCACGCCGTGAAGGATACTACTGGAACGTCATCGGCCAGCGGCGAGGATCTGCGCCGCGACGCCCTGGAGATACGCTTCATCGTTCCGCACGCCCTTGCGCGAATGCCGCCGCCTGAGCCCCCGAATGAGCCGCCGCACGGCGGTACGCGTGGCGTTGACGCGCGCGTACGCCCGCGCCAGCGCCGCGACATGCTCCAACGCCGATCGCCGCTGAATGCGCTTGCGGCTGGTCGGCGCCACCGGGCGCCACGCGGCAACCGCCAGCGAGATGAGCGCCGCCACCGCGACCTGCGCCAAGGTGCGTCCTTCGGACGTGTCGGTGAGGAAATTGCTGACGGCCGACCATATCCCCGCCCTCGCCCCGAAATCATGTTCGTCGAACACGAGCACGGGTCGCTTGCCGCCCGAGGCGTAGTCGAGCATGCGGACGGCGGCGGGGCCAAGGCCGTACCGACACACGCGAATGACGTCATTCCGCAAGAGATCCGCGTCCGACACCACGACGACTCGCCCCTCGCCAAATCGGTAGCCGACAGCTGCGGCCGATATCGTCTTGTCGGTGTTGGATTGGACGGCGACGAATAGCGCGGTGTCATCCGGCCACGCGCGCGAGCGGCTGATCGAGTCAGTCGCACGGAATGATCTCGGCCACATCGGCACGGGCGGCCCTCGTCCTCATCCGGACAGTCGAGCGGTGGCTGTCGGACCGTGACCCCCGGCCGGGTGCCGAGGCGACATGCAGTCGGTCGTTCAAGGCGGAGGCCCCATCAGAAACAACGTAGACTAGCCCGGCGCCCGGCGAACCGCGTCGAGAATCGCGTGCGCCTCACCGGATGGTTGGCGACACCGGCGGATCAAGCAGAAGGTAGACGCGATCCGAGTCGAGCGGCGCGGCGAATGCTCCTCGACGCCGCGACTCGGGCCATCCCAATCGCCCAGCGATCTCGTACAACCCGCGGGCACCCCCAGGGCTCGCCAGATCGGACGACAGCGCTCCGCAGACCATGAGGGGCGTCGCCGAGGGCGTCGGTTCGAGCAGGATCGCCGCGATGAGCGCGGCGGCAATGACGGCGTGATCTTCGGCGAGAGGAGCCGTTCGACGAGTGACTTCGCCATACCGCGTCGCCGAGCGACCCGAGCTGGGGTCGATCCGCCCGGCGAGCTCCAGGAGCAACTGGAACCTGGGCTGGTCGCACGACCCGAGCCGATAGATCACCACCTCGTAGCCTCTGGCGAACTCACGAAACGGACCGAAGACCGTGGGCGCCGTGCGCCGCAGGTCGCGCGCGTAGTCGCCCGCGGTCTTGGAGGGATCCAATCGGAGCGGCACCCGCGCGGACACGCGGTCGAGGAGCGCTTCGTCGAGCGCGTCGGCCGCGTCGGTGTATGCACCGCTCGCCGCGAGTCGTTTCGGCGAGCGCCCACGGATCACCACCCTTGCCGGGGCGCATCCGGCGCGTAAATGCGCGCGTATCCTCCGCCCGGCGAGTATGCGAGCAGCACGAAATGCCCAATGGTCAGCAGGGCGACCACCACGATGCCATACACGATGAGGTGTTGCTGGCCGCCGGGGATCGGTCGATCGCGTTGAAGAAACTCGCCACCCAGGTCATGACGCGCAGCAGCCAGCGACTTCATGATGAGGTCGGCCCCGTCGTCGTGCGACCGTACGCGTGCTGCCGAATGCGGCGGCGACCGTATCCTGTCGGTCGCCGCGCCAGGCGGAAATGAGTTGCAGGTGGCTACGCCGGTTGGGGCTTCGCCGGGGGTGCTCCGGGTCCGCCCGTTTGCTGCGCCATCAATTCAATGTCGTATCCCTCTTTCCGAATGCGCGCATCGTAGTACAACAGCGTCATCGTGACTGGCGCGAGGGGCAGCAGCGCGCTGGCTCCGAAGTCCGATGATCTGGCTGATCAACGTCTGTCCGCCGAAGCCGCCCGCGAGGCCCGCAATGAAAAGATGATGAGGAAGCCGACGAAGTAGATGACGAACCCGACGAGCCCGGTGAGAAAAATGCTCCTTTGAGCCCCTTCGACAAATCGAACGATCGGGACGCGGCATCACCAGCGCTCAACCCTTCGAACGCGATGATGCACGGCATCGCGAACAGGCCGAGGGCGACATAAATGCCCGGAATAATGAAGAGGAGCGATGCGAGACCAATCGCGACCGACTGATAGACGTAGCCCCAGGCCATCCCTGGCGCTCGCTTCATGGCGCGACTGATCGCGTCGGCGACGACGACGGGCTTGCCGAGATACGCATCCGAGCTGGCCAGAAGGCGGTCTGGAAGATCGCGCTCAGGGCAATGAAGAGGATAAAAAACACGATCAACGCGGTGATGCTGAAGGCGCTCGGCGTGGCAACCGTTCCGCGCGCGCTTTCGGGGCACGAGCGGTGGGCGGGATCACGTAGAGCGGCACCATGAACAGCGCCGACAACGTGTAGAACGTCGCGAAGTTGCGGCGCATGATCTGTATCGTCGCGTCGATCAACTCCGTGGCCAAGCGGGCACCGGTGCGCGGCAGCCGACGCTGGAGCCTCCAGGAAGGGGAAAGGCTTATCGCGCTAGATCACGCCGAAGGGCCCTGGAAGTCAATCACTGGTTACGTCGAGGGCTCGCCCGCGCCCGGCCTCGTAGTGCGCCTCGCACTCATCCCACACCCACGCCGCCAGCGAGTCGCCCGACCGCACCGCACGCGACAAAGAGTCCGACGACCGCACTCCAAACGATCGCGCGCTCACGGAGGGTGTGATACGCAACCGTGACGATACTGCACGGCACACCCCACCCGGCGACGCCGTAGCGCCACAGAAACGCAGACCGGCCACCGGCACGCAATCGCGTCCAGCGGGCCAACGCGTCCGGATGCGCGGCGTCGGGCCAGGGAATGCTCAGCGCAGCACCGCCTTGGCGATCGTCTGAAGCTGCATGTTGAACGTCCCTTTTGCGTAGATCGTGCCGATCTTCGCGTCCCCCGATAGAACTTCTCGACGGATACTCCGTCGTATACCCATACCCGCCGA
>CAWBZV010000025.1:0-12734 GCA_963793305.1 uncultured Gemmatimonadales bacterium
GCTGCTCCACCGGGACCGAGGACGTCCGCACGGCGAATGCAATCGCGCAAATGGTCGAACAGCTTCGGCAAAGGGCCGATTTCGTTGCGCTTGATGCTATCACCGCTGGCCGGCGAACTCTGACGGCAATGTGGTCTGACTACTGTCAGGACGCACGGCTCGAAGGGTTCAAAGCGACACTCAATGACTTCGATCTACAGCCCCACGTCAGCCGCTGGCATGCCTCGCTCGTGGCTCGGCGCATTGGATCCGCCGATGAGTATCTGGCCCTGCTACGACGCTTCATCCCTGCTGCCGAGCCGTTTCCCCGATCGCGATTCACCAAGGTTGAGATTCGGGATTTCTTGAATGCGCTAACAAAGACGCCTCGTGCGAAAAAGCCGGACAAGCACGCGCCCCCGGTGCCTGTGTCCGGTGCTACGCGCAATCGCTATCACAACGCCATCCGCGTGTTTGCGCGCTGGCTGCTTGAGGAAAATGACGACGTGCTCGAATACAACCCCGCGTCCGTTGTTCGCAAGGCGAAGGAGATCACAGGCCATGTGATTTACTCCCCTGGCGAAGTCAAGCAACTCGTGGAGTCGCTGACCGGGGAGGTGCGCGCGCTGTCGGCACTGATGGCTGGCACGGGGATGGAGTGGCAAGCCATCGAACGCGTGACTCGCCGAGACGTGGATTCAGTGGAGAAGACCGTTCATGCGCACGGCTCGAAGAACGAGTGGCGGAACCGTACGTGTGCCGTGACAGAGGACTGGTGTTGGCGCATTGTGGACGCCTGGGCGCGTACGCTCGCGCCAGAGGATCATCTCTTTAGGATCGGCCACAAGGTCGCGCTTGAAGCACACCATGCGGCGTGTGAGGCGCTTAGTCTGCCGAAGACGACGCTCCACGGTCACCGCCATCACTACGCGGTGATGCTCCGTCGCCGTGGCGTGTCCGACGTCGTGATCGCGTCGCAACTCGGGCATCACGACACGCAGCTCGTGGCCCGTCGCTACGGTCGATATAAGCCTGGGGTTGCCGAGGTGACGCGCGCTGCGGGCGGGCTCGATAAGAGAGGAGGAGCTAAGACGAACGTGCGTAGGTTCGCACAGAAATAGCACACGCAGTGACACACGAAACGCCGGGCTACTCGCGTGGTCCGGCGTTTGTCGTTGCAACTAGCATGTTATCAGAGGCTTACGAGTGCCCCCGGGGTGACTCGAACACCCGGCCAACGGTTTAGGAAACCGCTGCTCTATCCACCTGAGCTACGGGGGCGAAAGGCGAAAGTTAATGATTCGTCGCGGCTTACGCAGCATATGCGTCCGAGCGGTGGTGTCGACTTGTCGCAAAAGTTGTTGCATCAATGCTTGTTCTGCGCGAGGGCATGAGCCTGCGCTTTGATCCGCTCGATGTCCTTACGAGGCGCTTTGTATACGCGCCCGACCGTGTCGGTCGCTCCTCGGTTAGTCTGCTGCTTCGCTGATCGCATCCGGCGCGACGTAATCGAACCCATCGACGCGGACGCGCACCTTCGCGACGTGACCATAGGTCTTCTCGATCTGATCAGTCAACCTCCTCAGATCGACCAAGAAGTTGTGGTCACGCATGACGTTCCAATCGTCTTTCGTGCAAGACGCCGTAGATTGCGAGGAAGGCGAACTACGAGGATACGCCATGGCGACCGCGCCGATTATGCCGACACCCGATGCCCCGATCGCCGAGGTCTTGGATCTGTCGGGGTGTACAAGGAGGTGCTGTGACCGACGCATCGGCTGAATCGTTCGTTCGCGTCCGCGCTGCTATGGCCGCGTTCCGGGTGCAGGAGACACCTGCGATCGCCACGGCGCGAGCATACGGCATTGATATCGAACTCCTCAAGGAATCGATGCTCCGGACACCACTCGAACGCGTGCAGCGGAACGATGAAATTCTCGCCACGTTAGCCAAGATGCGTCGCTCGCGGTGACGCGTGACCACCGTTGGAATCATTCCTTATCGAAGACCGCCGTCTCGTCGTAGTCGCCAGCTGGTGCCGTGAGGTGCGTATGGCCAGTTGATGTCGTGACGTGCGTCCGATAGCTGTAGCTCTTCCCATCGGGCGCCATGATAATCGCGACCGCGACCGTTGTCCCCTGGGGGTACGTGAACGTCGCGGTATAGTGATGACTCGACCGACGGTGCCAAACGCTCTGGGCGGTCTCCTTCCCATCGGACATGACAGGGTACGGCTTTCCGTCGGCGGCCCCGTCGAAACTCACGTTGAACGATGAGCCGTCCCCGGCAGTGCTGGAGATGGTGTACTTCACAGCATGGGCCGACCAGCCAGGAGCTGGAATGACTACCACTTCCGACTTCGGGACGGTTGGAACCAGAACCGAGCTGGCAATATTTAGCGTCCATGTGCCAGCCCAGTTCGAGTCCGGCATCTGCGCCGCGGCGAGCGAACTGGGCAACAACAACACTGCGAACAGCCCGACCTTCATTTGCATCGTTACTCCCTTGCCAATGGGTACGTCGGGTGTTCATGTGCCCCACTCAGTTCGTTGGGCAACCGCACCGGACTTTGACAATCACTGGGCGCAGTCGCGCATGCCGGTCGTGTTGTCGTTGTAGCAGAGGCGACGCAGGGCGTATTGGTTGTCCCCGATGCGTGGGAGTTGTGCGTCGAAGGTGATGGTGAGGCGCGTGCCGCCGCGGAAGAAGGAGAAGTGTCCGCGCGCCTCACAGCCGCCGTCACCGCAGTTCATGTTGTCGATGTGCGCGCTGCCCGGTTGATATTGATCCATCGCCCAGCCCGCTGACCATTGGATGAATTTGTCGTTGATGCGGGCTTCCGTGTCCGACTGATTCGGGCCTGACTGGTCCGACGGGCCCGGCTGCGTCGAGGCGCCGTCGCCGTCGTAGACGAGCCCCACACCACGACACCGGTCGATCGTCTCGCGAAGGTACTGCTGGTCGTGCACCATCTTCTTCAGTTCCAGCGTATCGGCGGGGCCGGTCGTCGACACGATCAATCCGAGCTGCTCGGCCGTGCGGCGAGCGAAGAGGTAGGATTTCTCGGAGCCGAGGAGGCGATAGTGCGCCAGGCGCTGGTCGCCGGCATTTTTCGCGACGATCTCCTCCACTTCATTCGCGGCGTTGCAGACCATCGCGAGGCGATAGCCTTCCAGCGTTTGAGTGGGGAGCAGCGAGTTCACATTGAAGAACTCGCGCTCGGAATCGTTGGCGACATCTTGAGCCCGCGCGACGCCGGCGTGTACGCACAACGAGAGCAATACGATGGCGGGTATTCTCACGCGCTCAAGCTAGCCGTTCGGGCTCAACTGGACCGGCGGAACACTTGGGTCAGCGTCAGCGCGTCTCGGCAGTCATCACTTTCTGAGCAATCTTCCAGGCTCCGTCGACTCGTAGACATGACAACAGGTCAGTGAAGTAACGGGGCGGCATTTGCAATGTCAGCTTTACCAGTGCGAGCTCTCGTACCACGTCTATTGAGAGGATCTCATCGTGGCGCTCCAAGCCCAGTTGTCTGGGCGCCTTCATGTTCCGGACCGCCGCCAGCCACATCTCAATCGGCGTCACGCTCACCTTGCCGTCCTCGCCAACTCGTGTCACGGCGCTCGAGTGATGAAATATGGACGCGAACCGGTCCGCATCCATTTCGTAGGCAGCGTCGCAATAGACCTGCGCCAGTGTGAGCAAAGCACGGTAATCGGTTTCCATAGCACTCGACCCCCTGTCATATTCCAATGCATCATTGGAGTTGAATCCAACAATACCGGCCCGTTTCGGTAGAGCGATAGAACAATCCTCAGGGATGCTTGTACAATCCTCCAAGACCGATCAGGGGACCCGGCGTGCGCGCGCGGACCGGGAGGAGCTCGCCGAGCGGATCGCGCGGGCATTGCCCAGGGACGGCGCGAACGAGCCGCAGCCGGGCCTGCAGTTGCACCGGCAATCGACCGTTGGTGTGCGCGCGTACGCCTTTGCGAGACCGGCGTTCTCGATCATCGCGCAGGGCAGCAAAGAGGTCATGCTCGGCGCGACGCGCTTTCAATGCAATCCCGCGCACTATCTCATCACGACGATGGCGTTGCCGCTGGCCAGCCATGTTGTGACCGCGTCGCCGGCGCGGCCGTATCTCAGCTGCAAGCTCTCGCTCGATCCGGCGGTGGTGACCTCAGTCCTGGTGGAGTCCGGATTCGTCTCGCCTGGCAGGGGCGACACACGGCTCGCCGTCGACGTGAGCCCGATCGATGCGAGCCTGCTCGATGCAAGCCTGCGGCTCGTACGGCTCATCGAGCATCCGCGCGAGTACCGTGCGTTGGCTCCGCTCGTCACTCGAGAAATCGTCTATCGGCTGGTGATGGGAGCGCAGGGGCACCGGATGCGGCACTTCGTGTCGGGCGACAGGTCCGCGCATCCCATGGCGCGAGCGGTGGAGGTGATCCGCGAGAATTTGGCCAAGCCGCTCCGCATCGAGGCCATGGCCCGGACGCTGGGCATGAGCGTCTCGGGCTTTCACGCGCGCTTCAAGGCGGTGACCGCCATGAGTCCGCTGCAATTTCAGAAGCGCCTGCGGCTCGAGGAGGCTCGGCGACTACTGTTAAGCGAGGACGCCGACGCGGCGGAAGCGGGATATAGGGTCGGGTATGCCGACCCGTCCCACTTCAGTCGCGAGTACAAACGACACTTCGGGGATCCGCCGTTGCGGGACGTCGAGCGCCTGCGCGCGGCAGTTCGCCGCCGCATCAGGTGAGCGTCCGCATGGCCGGCGCTGTGATTGTCGTTCCGCGTGCCGCGTCAGCGCGGGTGGCGAACAGGCTTCGTCGGCGCGACGCGGGCCCCGTTTAAGAGCAGGCTTGGCGCCTGGGGATCGAAGACGAGCCAGAGCGGAGGTATCCTGAGCTTGACGGTGAGGGCGGGCGTTGGCGTGCCGGAACGTCGTCAGTTGGATCGGAGTGTAAGCAGACAGCGTACTGTCGTTCGCACTACCGACCCACAGATTGTCGCTGGCATCGAACGCTAAGGCCTGGGGATAGACGGGAGGGGTCGTGAAAATCGAATCCGCCGCACTCGGCGCGCCGCCCGCGGCGAGTTGGCTCTGCGTGTACATGTTGATCTGACCCGATCCGACGGCGACCCATAGATTCCAGTTCGCGTCGAACGCGATGGCTTGAATGTCTCCGGCGTTCGTCAGCGTCACCGTGATCGCCGGCCCGCCGCCAGAGGCGAGTTGCGTCGGGGTGAATCCCCACAAGTAACAGTCGTTCCCGGTCGGGTCGTCCGCATTCGCGACCCAGAGCGTCCCGTCCGGGCCGAACGCCATGCCACCCCTCGCATCGAAATTGGTGGCGATTTGCTTCGCGAAATTCTGGGATCCGCCCGCGGCGAGTTGCGCGGCCGTGAGCTCACCGATCCCATTAAAGCCCTGCGTCCACAAGTTGCCCGCGGCATCGAACGTCGGGGAGAAATAGCCGTACGGAATGGCGATGCTGCTGTGCGAAGACGAGAGGCCACCCGAAGCGAGGGCCGTGGGGGTAAACCCGGCGACTAGCGAGAGGCCGGTCAGCCAGATCGTACCGTTTCGATCGACCGCCGCGCCGAACTCGGTGATGACCGAACCGGTCGCCACAGGAGTCGGCGTGCCGCCAGCCAATAATTGGGCGTTCGAGTACGCCGCCCAATCGAAGGTCGAGCCATCTTCCGAGCCGATCCACAGGTCACCCGTCCCTCCTCGCACACCGTAGGAGACGGTGAGCCCACTCGTCGTACCGCCCGTCACCTGCGCCGGACTTCCGGTGACTGCTCCGTCGTACACCGTTCCGACGATTGCGCCGGGCACCTCGTACGACGTCGCGGTCGCGGCGTACGCGCCCGGCACGAGTCCCGTCAGCGTCGTCGTCTGCTTCACGGTCTGTGTGTAGCCACCTGGACCCGTCACGGTGGCGGATCCGAGATTCGCCGGCGTGATCGTCACGGTCAACGAGCCAAGCTGCTGGCACGGCGCCACCACATTCGTCGTCGCTGTCCCGTTGTACGCGAGGCCGGTGTAGGGGACCGCGCTCGGCGCGCTGCACTGCAATGGGAGCCCGCCCGTGAGCGCAACGGAGCCCGAACCCGCCGGCACGTGGCCCACCGTGAACGCGCCGCCACTCGTCGTCGTCACCGCCGGCAAAGCGGCGCCACCGGTCGGCGTCACCACGACCTGCACGCCCGCGAGCCCACCGGTCTGGCTGCTCGTCACCGTCCCACTCACCGTGCCGGTCGCCACCACGCACTGCACGCTGATGTTCGTCGTCACCGTGACGCCAGCCGTCAGTCCGGTGTAGCTCGCCGCACTCGGTGCGGCGCAGTACCCGGGCACACCACTCACCGTCACCGCGCCGGCTCCCGTCCCGACCGGCACACCAGTCACCGTGTACACTCCCGCCGCCGTCGTCGTCACGGCTGGCAGGGCAGTGCCCCCGCTTGGCGTCACCATGACCTGCACGCCAGCGAGCCCTCCACCCAAGCTGCTCGTAACAGTGCCCGTCACCGCGCCCGCGGCCGGTACGCACGTCACGGTGAACCCAACCGTTACGGTGTCCCCATACGCCAGCCCGCTATAGCTCGCCGTGCTCGGCGCGGTGCAGTTGGCCGGCAGGTTTGTCAGCGTGACCGTGCCGGTCGTGTCGGCGGGGACATTGGAGACTGCGTACGTGCCGTCGGAACCCGTGAGCGCGGCGCCGAGCGCGCTGCCGGTGTGCGGGGTCACGATGACACCGACTCCAGCGAGCCCGCCGCCAAGACTGCTCGTCACGGTCCCGCGCACGGTGCCGACGAGCGCCGAGCACACGACCGTCATGTCGACGGTCAGCGTGTCGCCGCTTGTCAGGCCGGTGTAGCTCGTCGGCGACGGGGTCGTGCAGTTCGCCGGCAGCGCCGAGAGCGTGACCGTTCCATTGTCGGTCGTCACCGGCACGCTCGTCGCCACAAATCCGCCCGCGCTCGTCGTGACTACAGCCGCGAGCGGAGCACCGCTAGCAGGCGTTACGACGACATGGACGCCGGCGAGCGAGCCGCCAAGGCCACTCGTGACGGTGCCGACGACGGTGCCCGTCGGCGCGGGCCCGGTGCTCGTCGCGGACGAGTGATGACTGCTGCACGACGCGAGAATGGCGAGTACGGCGCACTGCGCGGCTCGTCGCAACGATGGGCCTCGTGGCTGAGATTGGTTGGCGACGAACCTAATACGGATCCTCGGCCACGCCAGGGTTAGGTCGACACGCACCGGTACGACAGGGCGTGTCTCGCGAACCTCGTAAGTGATCGGACATCAACCGTGAGCCGATCCATGGCGTGCCGTCGCAAATTAGTGGCACGCCTGAGAGTCAGCTGTCGCTTCCGTATTCGGCATCGCCCACAATCCGAACCGCGATACCGCGTCGACGTGGAATTTCCCTCGCGACGAGGTTCCACCCCCGCCAGTTGTAGACCGTTTGAGGCATCGTCACGCGCGACATCGTTGGCCAGATAAGGGATAGGTCGTACTGCTGAGCGAATTGTTCGCCAAAGGCTTGACGGCTGTCGCCCACGTTGTCGGGTGCGCTCATCGTCAGGGTGAACAATTGCCCAATAACAAACCCTGTGGTCTGGCGACAGACATCCTTATTGACGGAAGGATGCAGTGGCAAATCCTGGTGCTCTTTCCATCCAACGTGGTTCATGACACCCGACTGGGTGCCCGAATATCGGCCAATCCACACCGACCATGTCGCCGGCGCCTGCAGGCTTACTAGGAACCCGCGCCGTGCTTCCTTCGACGTTGCGGCCGTGGGAGGATCGGCGGCCTCCCGGATCATGGTGTTCATCGCAGCCCAAGCAGCCAGGACGTGCTGGCCTTCCACATCGAGGTCGGGCCAAACTCCGACAACCAGGGGCAGGAGGTACCGCTTGGCTCGCTCCTGAAGAGCGCCCAGGCGAACGTTGTTGCACCACGCGCAAAGGATTCGCAGAGTTTGCGAGTGGGGGTCTCCCGCACGCTCGAGCCTTCCTTGGCTGAATCGATACGGTTCCATCGCGCCTTTCGACACGTCGAGAGTACGAATGCTGACCGAATGGCCGGTGCGCGTGAATCGCCGTCCGAGGTACGGCTGCAGCCACCGTGGGTTGATGTGCTCCTTGGTTAGCTTGCCGCCGATCCAGCAGAAGAGGCACTGCTTGCGGCTCCTTGCTGCTGCCGACCGCGAACCAGAACGCATCAACTCAACTCTCGATAGACTATTGGATCAAGCTAACGCGCTCTCGCGTCGCATTGCTGCACGGTGTCGTGTGTCATCGCGCTGCGTCGTCAGCGGCGCGATAACGGTACTCAATGTGGCGTTGGTTTTGAGGCGGAGGACGCGTTAAATTCATTTAACGGGTGAACTGGGAGCTGAGCGATGGCGACCGTACCGATTACGCTCGAAATCGATGCACAACTCGCCGATGCCTATCGAACGGCACCGGTCGAAGTACAACGCAAGATGCGGGGACTCATCACCGTGTGGTTACGCCAACTCGTGCGTGGCCCGCGACGTTCGTTGCAGGCGGTTATGGACGACATGGCGGCAACGGCTGAGGCGAACGGGCTCACACCCGAAGAGTTGCGGGCGATTCTGAACGACCGCGAGGCGTGACCGCCCCACAGTCGATGCGACGCCTGCGCGTCGTGTTCGATGCGAACGTTGTAGTGAGCGCCGCGCTCCTGCCTCGTTCTGTTCCCCGACAAGCGTTCGACCGGGCGCTGGCGGAAGGCGACATTCTGATGTCGCTGGCTCTTGTTACCGAGCTCAATGATGTCCTCTATCGGGACAAATTCGATCGCTACGTTCCGATCGGGCTACGCATCGAGTTTCTGGCTGGGTTCGTGACCGTAGCGGAATGGGTGGAAGTCACACAGCCCGTCACGGTATGCCGAGATCCCAAGGACAACCATATCCTGGAACTGGCGGTCAATGGCGGCGCGACCCACGTGGTCACCGGTGATGATGACCTGCTCGCTCTGCATCCTTTCGTGGAGTCAGGATTGTACCGCCGCTCGTGTTCCTGAACGACTCGGTCGACTAGGCGCCAGTGAGATCGACCCGACGTTGGTGTGCACCCGCGCAACGGGTTAATCTGCTACTCAGCGGCAGCGCCTAGCCGCGGTGCTAGGTGAGCGCCCAAACGGCGACGCGACTGCTCCAACGGCGATGAACCCCCACAGCCATGGGTTCACGTTGACGGTCTCTGTGGCTTTGATCTCGGCTTCGGGATGCCCGCGAGGACGAGCACGAAGACCGCCGCAGTGTAGATCGCGAACGCGCGTCCGGCGGTGGCGTGTCGACCCCCGTGCTGCGCCCGACCGCCGTCCGCGACGAACAGTTCGCCGGCCTCACCTACCACCGAGTCCGTCGAATTCACGTTTCAGCGCGTCAAAGGCGTCGCGAACATGCTCCTCGGCGGCACGGGATTCTTCATCGACACGTTCACGGCCCGCGCCGAAGGGATCGTGTGGCTGCACGCCTACGGCAACTGCTTCGAGATCGCGCTCGCCGCGGGCGAGCAGATCGACATCGAGCCGGGCGGATGGGTCTACAAGGGCAGGACCGTGCGCATGGAGACCGAGTTTCAGCGGTTCTCCACCGGCCTCCTCGCGAGCGCGGGACAACTCGTGTGGAATCGCTTCACCGGCCCCGGGCGCGTCGGCTTGCGGTCGATGTACATGCAGTTCGCCGCCACCGAGTAATGCCAGAGCCTATTTCGACGGAACCTTCAGGCCATCGCGGATGGTCTGGAAGATGAAGGTGAAGGCGTTGTCGCCATTCTTGGCGCCTGCGTAGTGCACGATCTGGCCTTGGGTGAGGATGACCCGGCTGGCGACAGTTTCCGATCCCTGATTCGTGCCCTCGACTACGACCTCGCTCAGCGACTCCTTCGTTCGCCACGCCTGTAAGAGCTGCGGCGTAGACGCGCTGGACGGCTGGGTGATAATGACGGGCTCGTGCTGGCGAGCCAGCTGTCCCAGGTCAAATCCCGAAAGCTCGATCCATTTCTGTCGATTGGGCTTATGGGAGTCGCCGCGCAAGGTTCCCTGCTTGAGGCCCGTGATTTTCGCAAAGTAGTGAAGCGCCACTCGCTTATCCCCCATGAGGTCGCCCGCGTATCCATGATACGCGCTCGTCTCACCCGGCGGAACTCCCACGTGTACGCGGGCGTTTGTCGGGTATGCAGAGCGTGACGACACGAACATCGCAGGCACCGATCCATTCCGGGTTCGGCGCGACGACAACGGCGCGGGAAACACTCGGCGGGATCGACTTGGCCGGCAAGGTGGCGATCGTCACCGGAGGCTATACAGGGATTGGACTTGAGACGACTCGTGCGCTCGTAGGGGCGGGCGCGACCGTCATCGTGCCTGCCAGGAGTCGCAGTAAGGCGCGGCAAGCGTTGGCGGGAATACCGCGCGTCGAGCAGGAGCAGATTGACCTGCTCGACCCGAGCACGATCGAGCGATTCGCCAATGGGTTCCTGGCGAGCGGCCGCCCGCTGCACATGCTGATCAACAACGCCGGCATCATGGCGCCGCCGCTCACGCGCGATACGCGCGGGTACGAGTCGCAGTTTTCGGCGAACCATCTCGGGCATTTCGAACTGACCGTCCGGCTCTTGCCGGCGCTCCGTCGGGCGTCAGGCGCGCGCGTTGTGTCGGTCTCGTCGCGTGGTCACCGCAGGAGCGGTGTCGATTTCGACGATCCAAACTATGAGCGCCGTCCGTACGACAAGTGGCAAGCGTACGGGCAATCGAAAACCGCCAACGTGCTATTCGCCGTGGCGCTCGATCGGCGCGGCGAGGGCGATAGCATTCGCGCGTTCGCGGTGCATCCAGGCGGGATCCTGACGAACCTCAGTCAGTACATGACGGACGAAGAGCTCGAGGCGTATGGGATGTCGCGCGCGGATCTCGGCGGGCCCATTCCCGTGGGGCTGTCAGTGGCCGAGGGCGGGCTCTTCAAGACGCCCGAGCAAGGCGCCGCAACGTCCGTGTGGTGCGCGACGAGTCCGCAGCTTGCGGGTATGGGCGGTGTGTATTGTCAGGAACGTCGACATCGCCGTCGTGGCCGAGGCGGACTCTCCTGTCATTGGCGTCACGCCGTACGCGATCGATCCCGAAGGCGCGGAGCGTCTGTGGGCTCTCAGTGAGCGATTGACTGGCGTCAATGAAGGACACTAAGACCATTATTGAGCGGGCGTACGCCGCATTCAACGAGCGGGACGTCGACGGTGCATTAGCGCTGATGACGCGAAGACGTGAGCTGGCCCAAGGCTTCGGAGGGTGGCACGGTTGTCGGAAAGGAAGAGATCCGCGCCTACTGGACTCGACAATGGGGTGAGTTCGATCCTCATGTCGAACCGCTCGCTATGACCGAGGAAGACGGAGGCAAGACACGCGTCAGGGTGCACCAACTCGTCAAGAGCCTTCAAGGCAATATTCTTTCGGACAGCGAGGTTCTGCACGTCTTCACTGTGCACAGCGGTCTTATCTCGGCAATGAACCTCGGGGATGAGGCCGATCCAACCGCCGGTCCGTCTGCCGCATTCACACATCGGTCCGGGTGATCTTCACCGGCATCGCCGCTCAGTTCGGAATCTTCCCGCCACCAGGTGTCGAGTCCGGCTTCGGGCTCGGGAGAGGGGATGAAGGCGTTTGCGGGATTCGGCGTCGGATTCGCTGGCGTTTTCATTGTGCGGTCACTCCTTGTATCGCGTGCGTGAGCGTATCGTAGTCGAACGGACCATCGTGCCGCTCACCGTTGATGAAAAACGTCGGTGTGCCATTGACTCCGCTCCGCACGCCGCCGGTGAAATCGGAGTCCACCCGATTCCTGTATTGGCCGTCGGCCAACGACTGCCGGAGTGCAGCTGCGTCGAGCCCGAGCTTCTTGGCGAGCTCGAGATACAGCGGCTCGCCCAGCCGCTCCTGGTTCTCGAAGAGGAGATCGTGCATCTCCCAGAACTTCCCATGAGCCCCGGCGTACTCGGCGGTCTCGGCCGCTGATTCCGCATGCAGGATGTGCTTCGCGCAACGGAAAATTTCGGAATACAAAGCGGAGCGTCTTCCCGAAGTGCTTCTGCACTCGCTTGACGATCGGGTACGCTTGCCCACAGTAGGGGCACTGGTAGTCCCCGTACTCGACCAGTGTGACCGGAGCGTCGTCCGGTCCCTGCACGTGATCCTTGGGCTTCACTGCCACTCTGAGCTCAGCCATAGCCTTCTCCTATTTAGGCAAAGCGTCCAGCGCGTCGAGTATGCCGTCCGCGCCAGGATTGACATCTATCGCCGAGCAGTAGCTCCAGGCAATGGTGCCGGTCTTGTCGATGACAAAGAGCGCGCGCTCCGATATGCCATCGCTTGCCCGGTAGGCACCATAGCTACGAGAGACCGCGCCCTTGGGCTCGAAGTCCGACAGCAGCGGAAAATGCAAGTGACGAGCGTCCGCGAAAGCTCGGTGGCACCAGACCCCATCCACGGACAGGCCCATCAGCTTCGCTCCGTATCGCTGGAATTTTCAAGGCTGCGCGCCGCAATAGCCGCTGGAGTTCCCATGCCCCTCCAGTCATCGTATTCGGCCTTGACGGGATTCCATGCGAAAGCGTGAAAAACCGCGGCGTCGTCCTTCGTCATTGGAATGTTCTTTCACACCAAATGTGGCAATCAAGGATTCGGGTATTAGCTCCTTTATGCA
>CAWBZV010000026.1:0-9401 GCA_963793305.1 uncultured Gemmatimonadales bacterium
GTTCCAGATCGAGATGAGTTTTCGGGCGTGGAAGAAGGGCTTTCGGATCGTGGAGATTCCGATCGTGTTCGTCGATCGGACGGAGGGGACGAGCAAGATGTCGCGGAGCATCGTCCGCGAGGCGGTGTGGATGGTCTGGCGCCTGCGCTGGTGGTCGATCACGGGCCGGCTATGAAGGACGGGCAGTTCTACAAGCTGACCGGCTCGGGGAACGATTTCGTGTTCTTCGAGCTGAGTGAACGACCGCGCAGTCACATGTTCAGCATGTTCAGCGCTGACTGGGTGCAGGCCGTTTGTGCGCGGGGGACGGGTGTTGGCGCCGACGGGGTGGTGTTTGTCGTCCGGATGACGCCGGCGTCGCTGGGGATCTTCTATCTCAACGCGGACGGGTCGCAGGCGGCGCTCTGCGGCAACGCGACCTTGTGCACCGTGCGCCTGGCGTCCCTGCTCGGGATCACCGGGGAGATCACGATCCTGACCGAGGCGGGCGAGATTCCTGGACGCCTGGTGAACGGTCAGCCGGAGATCGACCTCGAGCCGGTGAAGTCGCTGGTCGCGGATCAACCCGTGACCGCCCGCCCGCGCTCTGCCCGGCGCATTGGTTTCGCGGTGGCGGGAGTACCGCACCTCGTCGTGCTCGTGGATGATGTCGACGCGGTCGATGTCGCTACCGAGGGGGCGCACCTCCGCCATGATCCCATGCTGGGGCCAGCCGGGGCCAATGTGAATTTCGTGACGCCGGCGGGGCGGATGCGCACCTACGAGCGCGGGGTGGAGGGTGAGACGCTCGCGTGTGGTACGGGCGCGGTCGCGACCGCGGCGCTGCTCGTTGGTTGGGGGCTCGCGGCGTCGCCCGTAAAGCTGACGACGCGCTCGGGCTCAGTGCTCACTGTGCGGTTCGGCCAGTCGACGGCATCGCTGTCGGGCGAGGGCCGGTTGGTGTTCACGGGGCAGCTACCGACCCCCTGAACCCTCAGTGTGCCAAGGGGCGTCGCGCGGGAATCCCATCGAGCATGCCACGCACGCTTAGGTCTTCGTCGATATCGGGCCAGTGAACGCCATCTCCATCCCCAATGATCCGCCAGTTCGCTCGCTGGGCTGGCGTCGCATCGGACAGCCGCCACGACCACGCGAGGGGCACACTGATCGCCCGCCCGTCGACGAGATGCATCGTGATGCAATCATTCGTCACCTCGACCGATCGCACGCGCGGGTCGCTCTTAATCACAGTGGCCATGCCAAGCCTCCAGGATCTTCGTTCGCTGCGCGAATATAATCGTCCGAATGCGGTTCAATTCACGTGTACTAAACACCCGTGAAGGCATCACGACTAGAGACTCCAGCCAGATCTTCGCTTGAGCGCGGTCGCGCTCCACGTGCACATGTGGAGGCTCATCGCAATCCAAACTGTAGAAAAAGAACCGGTACGCACCGGCAATGCCTTTGATGGTGGGCACGACGTCAGCGACTCCGCGAAATGGAGGTCGCGACGCTATGCCCGTGTGTCAGCCGAGCGTCAGTTCACGAAGGCGGGGAAATAGTGGTCACTTCCCTAACAAAGGAAACTTTCCACGTACCCTGGTGAGTTTCCACATGTCGATAAACTTGCTAACCAAATACCCATCAATCGCTTAACAGCTTGATCTCTCGCTCGGTCTAACATAGTTTTCCACGCGTGGCTGAGCCGCGCGAACGGACCAATGCGGACCCGATTGTCCGCGTCGCTGTGGAAAACATCCACCGGCATATCGCCGCGCTCTCGGCGAGCGAGGTCGTGCAGCTCGTGCTGTTCCCCGAGTCGATCGCTGCCTGGTCGGCCGGGGCAGGGGTCGACGAGTCGCAGGTGGCAAACCTCTTCCGTCGCCACCGGACCTACGTGCGGCTCCGGAGCCTACTCGCCGACCGGCTCGGCGTCCCGATCACGATCCTGGCGCACCTGATCGACGCCGACCCGCAGGTCCCGCCGAGCCGTCGTCCCGCGGCGTTGGCCGAGATCCTGGCCGAGGCGGGAATCCCGTGGGGCGATGCGCGGCCGGCGATCGATTGGCGAAGCCCGCCATATCCTTCCTATCGCGAGGGGACGAACCCCCTCGAGCGCCTGGCGCTGGCGAACATCGCGGTCGTGGTGCCGGCCATGCCGGCCAGCCGGATCGTGGGCTACGCGTTGTGGCCGGAGTCGCTGGCGGGATTTGCGGCCCGGTCGAAGCGCTTCAGCCTGGGTGCGCTGCTCACGACGTTGTCGGGGATGCGTCGTTCGGACGCGATCGAGTCGGCGTTGTCGCGTCGGCTTGGCGTCCGTGGCAGCGAGCTCGACGCGTTCATTGGGGCGACGAAGAGGGATCCGTTGGCGGCCGGTCTGCCGCCAGTATCCGGCCAGTAGGGAGTATTCCACGTGGGGCCTGTGGGCGTTCTCCACAATCCACATTGGTCCATGGTTTACATAATATCTATTATATGGACTACCGGATATTTGGCCATTCTCCGTATAACTAGTGTTACGTAAACCATCTAGCGCTGTGGATTGTGGGAAATTCCGCTGCGTATCGCTCGCTGTCGCTCAGCGATCGACCGCAAGCGCGGGTTCAGCTCCTCCGCGCGCCTCGAGAAGTCCAACATCTCCTCGAGATCACGCAGCCGGTCCGCAGGGGTGGCACGCAGACTCAACCACAGGCGAAAACGCTGTGCGTCTTCGAAACCCGCCGCCACCCAAGGCGCGGCCTCAGGCCAGCCAATCGGACCATGGCGGCGTCCGTCGTCGGTCATCACCATCGCGCCTGTGCCTTCATTCTTCATGAGGTACAGTGCCGCTCGCATTGAGCGCCGCAAAGATCTCTATCGGATGGACTCACGGCTGGGCAGTATACCGCGCCGCGCCCGTCGTTCCAGGACCCACAACTGTAATGGCGGCTTTCTGGGAACCAAGTTAGCAGTTTCATTATTCGTCGTTTGTAACCAGACCCTTGGAGACCAGACCAATGTCAGATGCAGCGCCCCTTGGCGGCCACTTCACGTTCCCCGGCACGCCGCATCACCGTCCACCGCATGGGCTACGGCGCCATGCAGCTCTCAGGACCCGGCATCTACGGCCCGCCCAAAGATCCCGAGACCGCCGTCGCTGTCCTGCGCGAAGCCGTAGCCGCCGGCGTCGACCACATCGACACGTCCGACTTCTACGGCCCGCACGTCACAAACCAGACCATCCGCCGCGCCCTCCACCCGTACCCGGCCGGCCTCGTGATCGTGACCAAGCTCGGCGCCCGCCGCCCGCCCGACAAATCCTGGCAGCGGGCCGACGCCCCCAAAGACCTGGTCGCAGGCGTCCACGACAACCTCCGAAACTTAGGGCTCGATGCGATCGACATCGTGAACTACCGGGTCGTCGGCGCCGTCCACGGACCCGCGGAAGGGTCGATCGCCGAGCAGATCACCGTCCTGGCCGACCTCAGACGCCAGGGTCTCATTCGCCACATCGGCGTCTCCAACGCCACGGCCACGCAGGTCGCCGAAGCGCAGGCGATCACAGACATCGTCTGCGTGCAGAACAACTACAACGTCGCCCACCGCGATGACGACACGCTGATCGACGCCCTCGCCCGCCAGGGCATCGCCTACGTGCCGTTCTTCCCATTGGGCGGCTTCACCCCGCTCCAATCCTCGACCTTGAACGCCGTCGCCGAGCGACTCGGCGCGACGCCGATGCAACTCGCGCTCGCGTGGCTCCTCCACCGGTCGCCCAACATCCTGCTGATCCCGGGCACGTCATCGCTCGCCCACCTGCGCGAGAATCTCGCCGCGGCAGAGCTCACCCTCGACCCGTCGACGTTGGCGGAGCTAGAATGGCATCGCCACCGCCGCTCACGCGTGACCGCATCCTGGCCGCGGCCGAAGACGTAGTCCGCCGCTTCGGCCCGGCCAAGGCCACGGTCGTCAACGTCGCGCGCGCCTTGGGCGTGAGCCACGCCGCGGTCTATAAGCACGTCGCGACCAAGGCCGAGCTCAGAGACTTGGTCATCGGACGCTGGGTCGACGTGATGATGCCACCGATCCGCGCGATCGCCGCCGCTTCAGGGCCTGCCCCAGAACGACTGCGCCAGCTCTTCGACACCCTCATCGCGATGAAACGCCGCCGCGCGGCCGAGGACCCCGAGCTATTCGCGGCCTACCGCATACTCGCTCAGGGTTCCCGCTCCACCATCGCGGCACATGTCGATGAGCTAGTACGCCTGGCCGCGACAATCATCCGCGCCGGCATCACTGATGGCACATTCCGCTCCGCCGACCCGATGGCCGCCGCCCGCGCGATCCTCTACGCGACGTCGCGGTTTCATCATCCCATTCATGCGGCCGAGTGGGGCGAGCCGGGGCTCGATGCGGTGTACGATGACGTGTGGCGCATGCTGATGGACGGGCTCCGGGCTCCGTGAACATTTCCCCGCTAGCGATCCCGTGAGACTCGTCGCTATGCTGTGTCCCAATCGTGCTGCCCCGGAACGTGCTCGCCATCATCGATGTCCTTGCCCGCACCGCCCACCATTCGGTCTGGTGGATCGAGGAAACGCTGCGGCGCCGCCCGCATCGCCGACGGCTTCGCGCACACGAGCTCGAGCGGCTCGACTCACATGCCGAGGCGCTCGATGCAGAAGGCGACGACAGCGCTGGCTATCAAGCCGCGTGGGAGCCGAGTGATACCGTACAACCATAATGACTCGCGCGAGCTACTTCGCGCGCTGTGATCGCTCGCGCCGCTCCTGTTCGCGCATCTGTAGCGTGCCTCGCAGCGTCAGCCCAATGACCACTAATACGCCCAGCCACCCAACGGCCTCCATAACATTTTCAACGATTTCCGGCATTGATACCTCCACGGTGAATGAAGACCTGCGCCCGCGTTCCCACGACAAAGCCACCCACTGCAAGGGTCAGCGAAAGGGCGAACAGCCTCGTCAAGACCTTCGGGTTGGCGTGGACCCCCAACAGCAGTCCGTACACGTCCCCCGATATAGCGATGATCACGATCGATCCAATGAAGAACGATTCGTACCCATACTCATGGCGCAGTGCCACGCTCACATCGCGGAGCTCCGACAGCACGACCGTGCCGATCGTCAGTGAAAAGAACAAGAGCTCTCGCGATACCTCCGCCGCCCCTGTTCTCCACTCGACACCAATGACTTGAACGACGAGCAGCCAGAGGACCAGCGGAAGCAACGCGCACAGGCATGTCCCCAGCCAACGTTCCCATTGCAGCCGCGTCAAGTCGATCGCATCCGTTGAGATGAAGCGGAACGATGATCGCGAGCAACAGCGGCCGCAACGCTGATTTCTTAACGGGTATCATCGCTATCGCTCGGTGCGCGGACACGGCGCGCATCTCGCTCGCCCAACGCGGGAGACGCTACTCCGAGGCGCCCGCTCCGACGGCGACCCAGGCCAAGTCTTTATTGGAGACGGAGTCGAGCTTGAACCCCTTCGCGGCCGCCGCCATGCGCGTGAGCGCCTGCGCGAGCGGCATCGGAGGCTTGGTCTCGCCCTTCTTCACCTTGTGGAACCGCACCGGATTGATCCGGGCCACGACGTAGTTGCGGAGATAGGGAGACTTGAAGCCGCGCTTTTGTAGCTCCCCGATAATGCGCTTCACCTGCGTGTCGATTTCCTCGAGGCGCGCCGCGTAGCCCTCACGCTCGCGCAGACTCGTGGTCAGTGGACGGTCGCTGAAGCGATCGACCTTCTTCAAGAACGAGCTGTAGGCCCCGCCCGCGAACCGCGACGAATGCTCGTACACGAGCCCCAAAGTCAGGAGCTCGGGGCTCTCGAACTCGGCCGCGAATCGCGATTCCTTCGCGTCACGATCACGCTTCGCGAGGCTTTGGGCCATGCGGATGACCTCGAGGCTCCGATCCTTGAGGTTGTGCGCCTTCTCCGTGTTGAGCGCGAGGATACGATAGGCGAGGGATTCGTCGGGCGAGATCAACGCCGTGATCTGCCGCATGCCGAGCTTCTTGGCCGCCGCCAGGCGATGACGACCGTTGGGCGTCCAGAGCCGGCCGTCGTCACCGCGCACGACGATCAGCGGATCGAGAAACGCGGCCGTCTCGTCGATCTTCTCGGCCAACCGCTTCGCATGCGTCGGCGACAAGTCGCGCTGAAATGGCGTCGGCTGCAACGCGCTGAGCGGCAAGGAGGCGACGAGCAGCGCGCGGCCACCCAATGGCTCGCGATACGCCCCAATCGGCGCTCCCCCCGCGTCGCGAACGAGCGTCGCGAGATCGGCGATCTCCGCGTCGTCGAGCGCGATCGCCACTTGAGCCGCCTCCAACCCCCGCGCCTTATCGGCGGGAGCGAGCTTCCCGCGCGTGCGCTTGGTCGTGCTCGCGCGTTTCTTTGTGCCCGCCGCCTTTTTAACCGCCATGGTGCGCTAAGGCTATCACACCGGCACAACCGATGCGAGCCACGTGCCGAACAGTGGATCCTCGAGGCGCAATCGCGTGATCCCTCGGTGGTGCTCCTCACGCACTATCGTCTTCTGCTCGAGCGCACGCAGCGCAGTCTGCATGGACGCCACCGGGATGTCGTAGCGCTGGGCCACGTCGGCCGAGGCCATCCCCTGCCCGCGCTCGCGCAAGAGCGCCAACAACGCCTTGCGCTGCGTCACCGGCAGGCTGGTCCAGAGCTGCGTATAGAGCGGATCGTTGCGCAACGCGGCCACGCGCGCCGTCGCGTGCACGCGCTCCACCGTGAGCGCCGCGGGCCGGCGACTGCCGTCCTCGCGACACGCCTCCCAACACGCGTGCGCCAAAAGCTGCACGTTGTACGGCACCTCCTCGGCCGCATCGAGAATCGCGTCGACGGCGCCCGTGCCCAGGGCGATGCCCGCCTTGAGAAACCCGCGCTCCAAGAACTGCGCGAACTCGTCGCGCGGCACCGGCCCGATCGAGCGCACCAACCCGAGCTTATAGAACGGCCGATTCGGCGCACTCGTCATGTCGGCCAGGAGCCGCGTATCAGACCCGGCGAAGACATACCCGACATGCCGATGCCGCTGCACCGCCGAGCGAATCTGCCCCTCCGCCTCCGCCCCGCCCTCCTCGACAATGTGCTGAAACTCGTCGAACAATATCCCCACCGCCCGCTCGGCCTTCTCCGCCGCCCGATCGGCCCCATCCAACACCTCGGCCAACAACGGCACGCCGACCGGTTGGTCCGGCCCGCGCCCGAAACTCACCGACCAGGTATGCCGCACGCTGTCGTAGGAAGCGGTGGGCCGGAGGCGCGAAAAGAACGAGCCAAAAGCATGCGTCGCCTTCTCGAGCGTCGGCGTGAGCTCGGACGCGGTGTCCGCGACGATGCGGGCCGCGAGCTGCTCCAGCGTCGGAAACGCCTCGGCGTTGTACCGAAAGACCAGCGCCCCGCTCCGCGTCGCCCGCTCACTCGCGACATGGAGGATCGAGGTCTTCCCGTATCGACGGGGACCGATGAGAAAGAGCTTGCCCGCCTCCATGACCGCCGACACGACCGACCGCACCTCGTCGTCGCGATCGACGAGCTCCTCGGCGTCCAACTCCCGTCCGAACTCGAAAGGGTTCTTCATATGCTGATTGAAATTATTCTAATGCAAATAATTGTCAATTGCATAGGGTTAACGAGAACCCGAGCTCAACGTCATCCCGTACACAAGCGTCGTCCTATGACGCGTGCTCGTATAGCCTACCGAGATACTACATATGCGAACCCTCATCTGTGGGACTGCCATTGTCTTAGCCGCCTGCTCCAACAACCACAACACCGACCTGACCGCCGCCGCCGCCGCCGCCGCCGCCGGCACCATCACCGGCACGGTCACTTCCAACACCGGCTCCCTCGGCAGCGTCAGCGTCACCGCCAACCCCCAGCTCGGCTCCCCCCAGACGGCCGCGACGAACGCCAACGGCCAATACAGCATCTCCAACGTCCCGTTCGGCCCCGGCTCCGTCTCCGTGGGCGGCGTGCCGTCGGGCTGCGAACCCGGCGGAAGTGGCTACTCGATGCCCCCTTCCCTGGGCACGATCACCGTCAACATCACGGTCCAGTGCGGCTTCCCCACCGGCACCGTCGCCGGCACCGTCACGAGCACCCAAGGCGGAACGATCGTCGGCGCCACCGTCACCATCACGCCGACCGGCGGCCGCCCATTGCCGACCGTGACCACGGGCCCGACCGGCAGCTACTCCGACGCCACCGTCCCCGCCTCTCCAAGTAGCGGCACCGTCGCCGTCAGTGGCCTCGCCACCGGTTGCACCGCGCCAGCCCCCGTGGCCTACAGCGGCCTGACGGTCCTCGGCGCCGCCGCCGCCAACATCGTCGTGAGCTGCCAGACCACGGCCAGCGCGATCGGCCTCTGGGTCGACGGCCAATACCTGCTGACCTCCGCGCAACTCGCGGCGTCCGGCACGCCCACCCCGACCGACAGCTGCCCGGGCGCCAACAGCTCGATCTCCGGCGGCCTGGGCCCGGAAGCGTTCGACGCCAGCGGCAACCTCTGGACCGCCCGCTCCAACGCGATAGTCGAGTGGAGCGCGAGCCAGCTCGCCCAATGCCTGCAGTCCGGCGACGCCGACGGTCAGCATACCGCTCGCCAATATCTCATTCGGCGTGAGCGCACTGGCCTTCGACGCGCACGGCACACTATGGATCTCCGCGAACACCGGAGTCCTCGGCCTCTCCGCCGCGCAACTCGACGCGAGCCCCACCGGAACCCTCACGCCCGCGTACACGATCACCGAGCCGCAGCCAACAGGTCTCGCGTTCGATGGCTCCGGCAACCTATGGGTCGCGACCCCCTCATCGGTCGTCGAGTACACCGCGGCGCAGCTTGCGGCGGCGACCACCGGGAGTGCCTCACCCGCGCCGAGCCGCTCGCTCATGGACTCGCTCGCCAACTCCGAAGCGTCCTACAGCTTCCTGGCGTTCGACGCCCACGGCAATCTCTGGCTGTCCCTCGGCGTGTCGGTTCAGAGCCAGGTCCCCGGCGACACCGTCTACTACACGCAATACGCCGACTCCCTCCTCGAGTTCAGCGCGGCCCAACTCGGCAACCTGGCCTCGAACGCGACGCCGAAACCCGTCGTCTCCATCGGCGAAACCATTGCCCAGGACAATGCCGCGATCACATTCGGCGCACTCGCATTCGATGACAGCGGCAACCTCTGGCTCGGGCAAGCCGGCGTGAGCGGCGGCGGCTACGTCGTGCGCTACCCCGCCGGGAGCTTGAACAGCAACGGCCAGCCCGACATCACCGTGACGAACCCGAACGGCACGGGCTACGGAAACTCGCTCGCGTTCAACCCGACGCCCGCCGGTCTCCCGATCAGCGGCGCCCGCATCACGGCGCGTAACACGCCCCATATCGTCCAGGCGAAGCGAGCGAG